>CAWGBZ010000032.1:0-5368 GCA_963820865.1 uncultured Verrucomicrobiae bacterium | reverse complement strand
GGGGACATCGTTCAATTACTTCCGGTTCCCTCCCACTTGCGGGGAGGGTTAGGGAGGGGGTAAACAAGTCCCCATGTACCGCGACAGTGACCAACGCGAGTTTGCCCGCGGGCTCCGCAACCAACCTACCGATGCAGAAAAACGCTTGTGGCACTTTCTCCGCGCTCAAAAACTACGCGGCCGCAAGTTTCGTCGCCAGGCGGCGATCGGTCCGTACGTCGTTGATTTCGTTTGCTTTACGGACAAGCTGATCGTCGAGCTCGACGGACCGCAACATTTGAAGCCGGATGCTGTCGCGTATGACGAGCGGCGCACCAACTGGCTTAGCGTGTGGCTTCCGCGTTGTTCGCTTCCGGAATCAAGAACTGGATGAGAATATCCAGGCGGTCGTGGATGTAATTGGACGCGCGATTGATGAATTGGAGATGCGCCCGAGTCACCCCTCCCCCAGCCCTCCCCGATCGAGGGAGGGAGCCGAACCAAAGAAAGGATGAGGCTGACGGCTCGGTTTCGTTGGCTGAGAGCTGAAAGCGGACGGCCGAGAGCTTACTTGCCTGAACCCGCCCAAGGGAATTTCACGCTGGTGCTTCGCACGATCGATTGGCGGTTGGGGGATTGTGCGCGATCACACGTCGCGGTCGGGGGAGTAGAGTCGTCACGGATGATCAACCTATCCTACTTACGTACCGCTACGGACTCTCTGTCGGCCTGTCGCCCCGGTCAGATGATGACGCATGAACCGCTGCACGAATTCGATTGTCTCCGTGTTCGCGACGAATTCCCGTTCCTGATCATCAGCTTTTGCACCTTTGGGCACGGGGTAACGTCCGCGCCAGCTAACATATCCAGAAGGTGCTCGCAAATGTTTCTTCGTATCGAGATCCTTCGTCTCGTCCCGAGAGATCACTCCTGCATTCTTGGCCAGTGCTACCAAATCGTGACCGCTACTGGAATCACCGGAATTCCTCAATGAGATGCTCTGAATATTGCCGCCGCCGTCAGTCTCCAATTGCACCACGATGTCTTTCGATTTGTCGCGGATCAGGATCATCTTCAGTGCCGTCTCAACGGCCATCCCATAGAGCATCATCGCGACCTTGTAGTATCCAAACATCTGCACGATATCTAATGGTGATACCGGAGCAGGTCTGTTTGAGGCCGGCGAAAAACCAGAGTTTTTTCCTGCGTTCCATACCGCTTCTGCACTTTGATACAAAGATACGCTACGCGTAACCCAACTATTAGGATCGTGCAACGCGTCCCGATACTCTTCGACGGGATTCGGCTTCATGATACTCCTCGTCAGCTTACAAGTAGTTTCCAACGGCCGCCTCGGCCCGAAATCCGCCTGTTGGTATCCGAAGACTGGTCTTTGGATCGGAGTCAGAAACCAGCATATAGGTTCGCGGGCTGGGCTGGCCGCAGAGCGAGATCCATCAAACTTAACTCCACGGGGGAGCTGATGGATTGTCACGGACGACCAACCCATCTTACCTGCTCGCAAGCTGCCGCCCAGGTTGGTACCCTATCCACATGGCAAAGAAGGCAGCAACACGACGACGCAAGAAAACCCCAGCGCAACCTGATTCCAGCGGAGGAATCGATTGCGGTCTCGTCGGGCTCGGTGGCCTGTTGCGGACCTTTCGACTCCGAGTCCCGAAGTACCAGCGGGACTATGCCTGGGACGACCAGAACGTCATAGACCTGCTCGACGATCTTGCCGGCGGCTGTCGAAAAGGGGGAAGCGCGCCGACTTCCTGGGCTCAATCGTATTAACACGGATGGGACCCGAAGACCTCGAGATTGTGAACGGACAGCAGCGTTTGGCAACTGCGTTCATGGTCATCTGCGCTGTCCGTGATTACTTCTCCGATCAACGCGACAACACTCGCGCCGATTTCGTGTCGAACAAGTACATCATTACATCCGACTTGAAGACCAAGCGTTTAGTGCCGAGGCTCGTGTTGAACGCGACGGACGATCCGTTTTTTCAGGATCACGTCGTGGACCGTCAACGTGGTAAACATGGGCCGCTCAAACCAAGCAAAGCATCGCACCAACGGATTGCCGAGGCCTTCAAGCGAGTGTCTGATCGCGTCAAGAAAATTGCTGAGGTAGCTGGCTCGGCTGCTGACAACGCCTTGATCAAGTGGGTCGAGTTTGTCGACAGCGGGGCTGCGGCCATTCGCGTGATCGTACCCGATCACGCGACCGCCTTCACAATTTTCGAAACGCTCAACGATCGTGGCATCGCCCTCGCAATCTCCGATCTTCTCAAAAACTTTTTGTTTGCAGCCGCTGAAGACTCCATCGATCAGGCACAGGCTTACTGGCTAAAGATGAGCGGAATTCTTGAGGCAATGGCGGAAAAGGACGCGCACGCCTCGTTTTTGCGGCACTTCTGGTCGTCGTATCACGGCCTGACACGGGAACGTGAAATATTCAAGCGGGCCAAGGGTCAAGTCAAGAACAAGAAAGACGCGTTACGGCTGTGCGATGATTTGGCGCGCAATGCCCAGTATCTATGCGGCATTGGCCAGCCCCGAGCATGCCTATTGGAAGAAGGCTACACCGGAGGCCAAAGACCATGTCGTGAGCCTTTCGGTACTCCGAATGACGCAAGTCCGGCCGTTATTGCTCGCCGTGTGCGACACCTTTGGACCGAATGAAATCTTGAAATCCCTCCGCGTCCTCGTGGCGGCGTCGGTGCGAATTCTCGTTTCTCAATCCAGAGGCGGTACGATCGAGAAGCTGTATGCCGAATTGGCATTACTGATACGCGAGAAAAAGATTCCAAATGCGACCACCCTTCTGAAGGAACTGACCAAAAAGGTTCCTACTAATGCTGAGTTCGCGGACGAGTTTCGTAACGTTCGCGTGTCAAAAGACTACTTCGCACGGTACTATCTACGGCAACTCGAACGGTATTCAAATGGGAGTCTTGGCGGTCTCGTCGTAAGCGAGAGCACGGCGGACATCACCCTTGAGCATATTCTCCCGGATAGGATAACCTCCCAATGGCCGCAGTTCGATGAGGAAACACATTCCAGCAACTTGAATTCGGATCGGCAACCTCTGCCTTCTTGCGGAGGACGACAACGCCTCGCTCGGAAATGAATCGTTTGCAGCAAAGAGGAAGGCGTACTCGGCGTCCAGTCCGTCGCTCACACAAGAAGTAGCGAGCGAAACAACATGGACGACGATGGAGATTGACGCTAGGAGTTCGAAGCTGGCGTCGCTTGCGGTGAAGACGTGGCCCCTCTCGGTTGACATGGTGAAGCCGCAAGGCAAAAGCGGGCAAGTGATACACCGCGATTAAGTAGTCATCGTTTCACGGGGGTCCACATCCCAGACACGGTGGGTCATCGTCTCGGTTATTGCCCCAAAAAGCCCTTATCTATGCGCTTAGACTCGACATAACGAGCCTCAAGATGAAAGCGAGCCGAGGCCGAGACGCTGGATTGTTAAGCGAGGTGATGCCGCCCCTTCAGAGTTTCGGTGGATGCGAGGAGATGTGGCCAAGGAATGGTCGAGGGTTGAGGGTCGAGAGTCGAGGGTCAGAAGCGAGAGAACCGCTCTCGTACTGTTCCTCGCCAATACCCCTCCCAGCCCGCCCCGTCGAGGGGCGGGAGCCGATCCAAAGAAAGAAAGGGATGTGTCGAAGGGGAGGGAGACGGACTGAGTTGTGAGGGCGAGGGTCGGGTCGAGGTGAAGCGTGGGAGTGGAAGGATGCTGCGATCCCTTCAGGATCGGGCGGAGTTGTTTGATCTCGTGACCGGTGGTGTCGTCGCGGTGCTCCTCAACCCCCGGATAGGGATGAAGACTCGTTGCTCCCGGGGTTACATTCGAGCGTCGGATGTGACCTAGCCCATAACCCTGTCAGGAGCAACGAGCGATGACCAGTATACCAGTGTTCGTCGGGCTTGATTATCACCAGGACAGCGTCCAGGTATGCGTGTTGGATCAAGCGGGTAAGCAACTATGCAATCGGTCGGTCGACAACGACGTGGATCTCATTCAGCAGGTGGTCTCGCGTCACGGCGTCCCGCAACGGATTGCCATCGAAGCGTGTTGCGGTGCGGCCAACCTGGCCGAAGAGCTCGCCTCGAAGCGCGACCTGCCCGTGCAACTGGCCCATCCGGGTTACGTCAATCGGATGAAGCGGTCGCCCGACAAGACCGACCTGAGCGACGCCCAACTCCTAGCCGACCTGGTGCGCGTGAATTACTTGCCGCGGGTGTGGCTCGCTCCCCAAGCGATCCGCGAGTTGCGCCGTCTGGTCCGGCATCGAGCCAACCTGGTCCGCCAACGCAAAGATGTCAAGCTCCGCATTCGCGGGTTACTTCGCGAGAACCGCTGGAAGTGCCCCGACGCCCGAGCCTGGACGAAGCCTGGCACGCATGGCTCCAAGAGGAGGCCGCGCTCTCCGACTCGGACCGTTGGCTGCTGGAGCAGCACTTGGACTTAATCGTCTATCTTGGAGGTCAGATCGCCGCAGTCGCAGGCCCGGATCGAGGCCGTGGTGGCCAACGACCCAGTCGTCGCCAAACTGCTCGGCTTGTACGGCGTGGGGCTGATTACGGCAGTCACCCTCCGCGCCGAGGTGGGGCGGTTCGATCGGTTCGACTCTGGCAAGCAGCTGGCGCGGTTCTGCGGCGTCACCCCGCGCAACGCCTCCAGCGGCGCGCGACAAGCGGATGCCGGCCTGATCAAAGCGGGCAATCCCGAATTACGGCAGGTGCTCATCGAACAGGCGCACCGGCTCATCCACTTCCAGCATGCGCAGTGGGGCAAGTTGGCCCATGGCATGCTCCAGCGGGGCAAACCGAAAAACGTGGTCGTCGCCGCGGTGGCCAATCGCTGGGTGCGATGGCTGTACCACGAACTGAAGCGCGATGCCGATTCGCCCGTCCATGCAACCTCGGCTCCGGCTCGACAAAAGGGGGCCGCCCCTTCCATCTCCACCGTCGCATCGACCTCGACGAGGGTGACGGCCGACGCGACGGCGAAGACGGAAGGGGCTCAGCGAAGTCCATGAAAATCGTTGAATCAATCAAAGCATCGGAATCCGGCGGGAAGGTGCGCTCGGTTTAGCCCTGGGCCGCAACAGCAGCTCGTCCGCTGATAGGGCAGCCTTCCCCCACTTTCGCAATACCCACAGGGGCTACCCGTTACGGGGACGCTCGGATAGATGAAGGGAACCTCCGATAAAATTGGTTGACATGCAATGAGTCTTCATAGAGGCTAATGGCTGTAATCCCTTCGGGATGAGGATCGGAGTTGGAAGAAAAGTTGTCAGTTGTCAGTCGATCAAACTACCCCTCCCTTAATCCCTGCCCGTCGAAGGGGAGGGAGACGAACCAAAGGC
>CAWGBZ010000031.1:0-12506 GCA_963820865.1 uncultured Verrucomicrobiae bacterium | reverse complement strand
TTCTTGGGCGTTCACTGTTTGCAAAAGCCATCAGTAGTGGAGGCGGCGGCGCGGCGGCGCGATGTGCGGGTGATATTGAATGTGTGTTTCACGCCGGATCCAACGAGCGGGAGACGTGGATCTGTAACGCCCTGAAGCGGGCCGGGTGCGGGAAAATCATCGACGACAAGCGAAACGTCGGTCGATATGACCGACGTGCCCAAACAGGAGTCAATTCCAGTTCGTAGGCAACCCATAAGGCGGGGGCAGCGCACCGTCGCGGGCCCGCAAGCAGCCGGTCGCGCGCTGTTTCAAACATGGCTCCGACATGCGGTTTCATATCTTGCTCCCATTGGCAAGCCCGTTGGGCGGACGTGGACACACAAAGGTTGTCGAGTTCGCATCGAAGCAGTCGGTCGCGGTCCCGCGGAACTCAGCAATCCGAACGCATCACGATAGTTGTCGTAGTCGGCAGCTTGCGGGCTGATGCCTCGAACGACGGGGCGCATTGAACTCACTCCCTTCGTGACCGTTTGATCTGCAACCGCGGTGGCTCCCAGCTTGGCGGCGCGTTTCAGCTCGAGAAATGCCTGAAAGGCAGGGTTGTCCGCATAAGGGGCGACTCGAGCGGCGAGTTTGGAGTTGTTTTGTGTCACCATTCGGATCGCCAAATCAGCGACCACTGCTAGCATCACGCGCTGGCCGGTGCTCAGATTGCCGAATGGTTGGGGGTTGCCGCCAATCGACAGCGCCATCTCCTCACTGTCGCCGTCGTACCAGAGCCGTCGGCCTCCGGCACGCATGCCAGAATTGCGCGGCGGACCACCTCGAAACCGGGTCGATAGCGGCCCTGGCGGTTCCCCATCGCGATATGCTCGCCTTGGAACCAATGGGCCAAGTCCGCGACTCGGATGCGCTCGTTCAAACAGTCGTAAAACGCTTCCC
Organism: uncultured Verrucomicrobiae bacterium; assembly: GCA_963820865.1. Taxonomy (GTDB): domain Bacteria; phylum Verrucomicrobiota; class Verrucomicrobiia; order Chthoniobacterales; family Terrimicrobiaceae; genus DASTFP01. Next base: position 11,582 of record CAWGBZ010000031.1, on the reverse strand, counting down.
AGCGGTTCGCCGGGCCGTTCGCCTTCGCCTTGGCTTTCTTGCCTTCATTGTGAGCCAGCCATGCGCGACCGGCACCGTAGTAACATATCACCGGTAACAGGATGTGTTCGCCTTGGCTGACGCGATCGTAAGCTGACCAGATCAACGCCATCACCTCTTTCGAGGCCGCGTTACTGACTCTGGTTTTCCCGACCGGCAGTGATTGTCCCCAGGAAACCCCCACATGATCCAGAATGGCGCCCTGAGGCCGACACCGAACATAGTCTCGGGCACTTGTTGGGGCAGCGTTCGGTCCCCCTGCCGCGTGCTGGTCAGCCGCTTGTCATTCTTAGTCAGATGGCGATAGCTGTTGGCCAACAGCGACTCGGGCACCTTCTCCAGCCAGACCCCGAGCGCCACCGCCAATGCGTCCAGAATGCTCGTCTTTCCCGTGCCTTTCTCACCGATCAGCACGTGAAACGACCCCTCGTCCGCCGGCCCATTCACCGGTGCGGAAACTCAAGCGTCTGAAAGACAATCCGAATCCGACATCGTAACTTGTAATGGTTCAGCGTGAAATGGAGAAACCGGGATCATGAGATAAGGTAGTGAACGCACGATCACAAGGCTTCGATTTGCCGCTTTCGTACCAATCCCGAAGGGAAAGACAGGGCGGCATCGTGCCGCCCCCCCTTCGGTCTTGGTCCCTGGGTCGGCGCTCGGGTCGTGTCGCCACGGCGCCCTATCCTCCGCCCAGGCCATCAGACATCGTAGCGCCGCCAGATGACTAAGGCAATGACCTCCCCCGCCCGGGTCATACGGCGGCCCGACTCGCCGCGCGGGCGGCTCTCCTCCGTTGCCGCGCCGCATCCAACTTGCGATCCCGCTCGGCGAAGATCGCCGGCTCGCGGCCAGCCATCTTGTCCGCGGGAGTAACGTAGCCGATTGCACTGTGCAAACGGACTTCGTTGTAATACACCACGAACTCCGCGACGATCCGCCGCGGTCCTCGAGGCTCAGAGGCGTCTTGATTCGAATGCACTCTCCTTTCAGGGTCTTGTACCACCGCTCCATCTTGCCGTTGCTCTGCGGATAATATGGCGATGTTCTCACATGAGTCATGCCGCATATCCGAATAAACTCCTTGAAATCCTTGGCGATGAACTGCGGCCCGTTGTCCGAGATGATCCGGGGCCGCACGTCGGGATACCGCTCGTGCGCCCGCTGGATGATCGTCTCGACATCGGCCTCGGTCATGCTCTCGCGGATCTCCCAGTGGACGATCAACCGGCTGCAACCGTCGAGGAGGCTGCAGAGGTAGAAGAACGTGCCGGCGATGTTGATGTACGTGACGTTGACGTGCCAGTGTTCATGAGGCCGCAACGGCTGCTGAAAGCCTTTGCCTTTAAGTGACGGTTTGCTGTTGTGTGCCTTCATTAATCCGGCGTTGCAGAGCACACGGTAGACGCTGGAGGGGCTGACGGCAACGACGTCAGCGTCGAGCATCATGAAGGCGAGCCGCCGGTAGCCTTCGAGCGGATGGCCGGTGTGGAAGTCGAGGATGGCTTTCTTCTCCCAGTCCTCAAGCCACCAATCGCGGGGAACCAGCGCATTGTGCTCGTTGGCCAAGCCGAACCGGGTGCGCCAGTCGTAGAACTTGCTCGCGGCGACTCCCAGCCAGACGACGAACCGTTGGATGGGGATCTCCGTGAGTTCGGACCAGTGGGCGACGTAGTTGACGATCGTGTCCCGCACGTCGTGGGGAACCCAGTCGCTGGTCAGAGTTCCCCAAGCTCTTTTTTTAGTTGGATATGTTCCTCCATCAATTCCGCGACGACCTCGTTCTTGCGCCGGAGCTTCTCCCTCAGCGCGGCGATGGTCCGCAGGTGTGACTGCTCGGCTGACCCGTTCTTCCGCACGAAGGCCGAGGCCCCGTTCTCGAAGAACAGCTTCTGCCAGGAGTAGAAGAGTGTGGGCGAGAGCAGGTACTCGTCGCAGAGGTCGGAGACGGGCACTCGGTCGATCAGATGTCGCCGGAGAATGGCGACCTTCTCAGGGGGCGTGTAATTCTTGCGGGGCTTTCGCATCGGAGAAACTCCTCCCGAGTTCTACTATAACTCGGACATTGCGTTTCTCCATTTCCGGCTGAAGCAAGACAAACTATCCTATCCGGTCTCGTGTGAGGGAGGGAATCCAGCAATACTTTCTGGGTTTAAAGCCTATCCAAGTACGGCTATAAAACCGTGCGGCAGGTGCTCCTTCCGCATCAGCACGGCCCGTACGTGGAAGGTCGAGACGTGCACGTTCCAAAACCGTGATCTTTAAGCGGGTGAGGTTGAAGACGCCAAGAAGGCGATCGATCAACCTCAGGATCGGGTGGCGCTGCTAGCCCTAGTGTCTCTGGCCATAAGTAATGCCCGAAATTCGGGGACCGCTGTTATGCTGGGAGTCGAGTCCTTTTCTAGTAAGGAGTTCGCCCCATGCGTGGCCGAAAACCGCGTGCGATCGAGATCGCTTCGGGCGATCTGCCGGTCCTTCAACAAATCGCTCACAGCCAGATGTGGCCTTGGTACCAAGTCCGGCGTGCCCGCATCGTTTTGGGAATCGCCGACGGAGGACGGACTCAAACCTTGGCCTTCCAGACGCAGTGCGACGAATCGACCGTCCGTCGCACCTGCCGGCGCTACGAACGCTTGGGGATGTCCGGTCTCCTGGAGTCTCCCCCGCGGTCGGGACGCCCGATCGCGATTTCCCCCCCTGCAACGTGCTCAGATCGTCGAGTTGGCTTGCCTGGAACCCGTGGCTGAGGGCCTGCACATCACCCACTGGACCAGCGAGGACTTGGCCCGCCAGGTCGTTGCCGACGGCATCGTCCCGGCCATCAGCGCGCGGACCATTCGCCGGATCTTGCACGACGTCAGCTTGCAACCCCATCGGACGCGCTACTGGAGGACAGCTCGACTGGATGCCCGGTTCAAGCAGCGGGCCGAGAAGGTCCTCTGGTGCTACGCCAACGCCCCACGCCTGGCCAAGCAGGGCTATTGGGTCGTCTGCGCCGATGAGATACCCAACCATCAGGTCCTGGAACGCCAGCCGATCCGCCGCTCCATCCCTGGCTCGATCGAACAGCAGGAATTCGAGTACACGCGGCATGGTACGGTCAACATCCTGAACTTTCTGATCGTTCACACCGGCCGAATGGAAGCCACGTGCGTGGAGACGAAAGACGCGGCGCACTATATCAGGGAGCTGAAGAGATTCCACCGTCGCCATCACCAACTGCGCGGCGTGTACCTGATTCACGACGGCGATCCCAGCCACACCGCCAGACTGACGCGAGAGTACTTCCAGTCCTGTCGCGGGTGGTGGCGCCACCGGTTCACACCGGCCCATGCGTCCTGGCTGGATCAGGCCGAGATCCTCAACAACGCCTTCGGGTACCACTACCTGCGGCGAGGGTCGTGGAGAAGCCGGGAGGAGTTCATCGCCCATATTGCCGCGTCGTGGCCGGAGTACAACGACCATTACGCTCATCCCTTTGAATGGACTTGGACGAATCAGACCATGCGCCGGTGGTTTGCAGAACATACCGCGTGAATTTCAGGCATTACTTATGGCCAGAGACACTAGGGGGCTGTAAATCAAACCTGTGGTTTCTTTACTCGCGGCTCCGTCATCGGTGCTGAATCTTGCGTGCTCCGGCCGTCATCAATCAAATGGAGGTTTTCTTTATCGTTCCGGTGACTTGGCGGCTTGAAGAACCACGGCGGATGCGAAAGGGACGGGCATGAAGAACCTCCGTGTTCAAGAGGACGGATCCATCGTAGGACCTTACCCTTTGCCCATACTCTACCTTTTCTATGTTCGACCAGTTCAAAATGCATCCGGACTTGTGAAATGGACATCTAGCTGCGTCCCGATTTCGTCCGCGTCTCCTCCCGCGCCGCAGACTTCTTCCACTTAGAATAGTCTCGCGTGTCTAGATCGGGAATGATCGAGGTTTCTTCCGGTTGGATCGGGAACGGGCTGGCGAAGGCGATGGGGTCGGCCGCGCCGGCGTTGGCAAGGCGTGCGGGCGAATCCGCGGCCAGACGGAAGTTGTCACCCGCACCAGCGACCTTCGGGTCGGCGGACTGATTACCCCGCGGCAATGGCTTCGCGACCCCGCCGTCCTGAACCTGCCTTGGGTTCTCGAAGAAGAAGTTCGCCTCAAGCCTCGGGTCGCCGCTCGGCGCTTGCGCCAACGGCTGGCCCGTCGACGCGACCTTCGAACAGGTCACGGCGATCGGGTTCCGTGCGAAGATGTTATGCGACAGTGTCGGTTTTGACCCGCCGACGACCGCAATCCCCTCGCGCAAGTTGCCGATGATCGTGTTATGTTCAATTGTATCGATATTATTGAACCAGCATGAGATCGCATCCATCTCATTCCGCCAGAACACGTTCCCGACGACGGTCGCCCTAGTCCGCCCGGACGCATAGATTCCACTTCGCGCATTCCTGAAGATATGGTTGTTCAGAATTTTTGGTGAACAGTTGTCGTATCGGATGCCATGCCACGCCGACCCGCTGATCCTGCAACGCTCGACAGTCGCTTGGTCCGTGACGAGTGTGACGCAACGGTGATAGCAGTTGCGAACGTCGCTGTCGCACATCCGCAGCTTCGTCCCTGGTCCTGCGGCGACGCCCGTGCCCCAAAGCGCGGCCACAAGCGAATTCTCGATCTGCACGTCCGAGCCGTCAAGAATCGTGACGCCGTTCATGAATGGACCTACGATCGCGCACTCACGCATCGAGCCTGTGGCATTCACAAACGAGACAAGCGATTCGCTCGAGAGGACGCCCGGGGAACCACCAGTCGCCGGACCACGAAACCTGATCCCGCGCAGCACCACGCCCTTGGCGTTCTTTACGGTCAAAGCCGGCGGGGGCTGACGGTTGGCGAAGGCGACGGCGATTTTCGCGCGTTCTTGCCGATCACTCGTGGCTTCAAGAGCGGCAAAGAATTCGTCCTTCTTCTGCTGGGTCAATGGCACGGTCGAGTCGGGTCCAATCGTTGTCTTCTCCCACCCCACGCCTTGCAGCGTGAGTGCTTTCGTGATCGTTATGTTCTCCTTGAACGCCCCCGCCGCGAGCGTGATCGTGGCACCCTCCGGTGCTTTGTCGATCGCCTCCTGAACCGATTGACCCGCCGCGACAACGATATCCGCGGGCGCCGCGGACGACGCGCACCGGAGCAAACCCAGGTTCAAGCCGATCGCCGGTAGGAGCATCGCCGTGGCGAACTTGCTGAGTGGACGAGCACGTAGCATGACATTCCTCCGATCGTCGAGAAGTCCGGTGATACGGTCAGTTAAATCCCAGCGCGACGACATGAGAGCGACCGCCGCCAGCGAGCTCGGACCCTGCTCGAAGGCGCCCCCGAGGGCCACCAGCACTCGGCTGTAGCGAAAGCGGTCGCCGAACTGAAGCACATAGTTGTCGCACACTTCCTCGCACGCGCGAGAAAGGGAGCGGTTCAGATAAAAGATCAACGGATGCGGCCAAAAGAGCGCGCCCGCGACGCGTTGCAGCAGGCCGATCAGTGGATCCCGGCGCACCAAGTGGGCGGCTTCGTGAATCAAGATTTCGCGAAGCCCGTCGATGTTTTCCAGCCGTGCCGGCATCACGATCGCCGGACGCAAGAAGCCGAGGGCCAACGGAACGTCGATCCCCTCGCGCGACAGCAGGCGCGGTGTGGTTGCCATGCCGAGCCTGGAAGCGACTTCGGAGAGAAGTTCGATCGTTTGTTGATCCGTCATTGCCTGGCACCTGGCACGGAAGTCGGCGAGTCTGACAAATCCGAAGAACAAGCGAGCGAACAATAGCAGCGTGCCAACGCCCCAAGTGACGACGGTCGCGGTGATGACGCTTCGCCACGAGAACGCAAATGTTGGTGACGAGGCCGCGACTAAATTCGTCGCTTCAATGGCCGGGGGCTCCGGCGTCGAGCGTGTTCCGAGTTTGAGGTCGATGATGAGCGAGTCGCTGTTGACTGTGGCCGCCGGCGAGTTCGCGTTTGGAGCGGTCACCACGGGATTAGGCTCGGCGCCGGCGAGCACGCGAAACGACCAGTTCAGCCCGAAGTGGTCAAGCGCGATGATAACGACCGGAAGGATAAGAACAGATGCCAGAACAACCAGGTAAGTTGCATGCCGAGAGGCCGCGTCGCGGTTCGACAGAATCCGGGCGATAAGCGTGCCGAGCACGATTGTCGCGGTGATGGCGACCAAGATCGAGCCGAGGCGCCAAAGAGAGTGGTCACTGAGGGTGAGTGCGAGCAGTCGTGTCATGATCTGGCCCTCCGATCGCCGCGTCCCTTGGAGCGGGCTTCAGCCTGGTCGATCAACGCCCTCAGCTTGGCGGTTTCTTCCTTAGAGATCTTTCGGCCTTGCAATAGCGTCATGACCAAGCCTTCGGTCGAGCCGCCGAACGCGGTCTCGACAAGTTGATCGAGCATCGTGCCGAGCGTGGTCTCACGCGGGACGGTCGCGCGGTAGACGTGGGCGTGCGCGTCGGCCTTGCGCGACAGCCAGCCTTTTTCCTCAAGGCGTGCCAACATGGTCAGCACGGTATTTCGCGCGACCTTCCGACGCGCGGCACACTGCCTTCCAAACCTCGGCTACGGTCGCCTCGCCATGTCGCCAGATGACGTCCATGATTTCGAGCTGCCCCGGCGAAAGGGAGGGCAACTCGTTGGGATCGGCCGGGGACATGATGGTTCTGAACGCTCCCCCAGATGAAATGCCTACAACTGTCGGCAATGTTACCGACGAGTGTAGGCATTGTCAAGAGGCGGTCCGATTTTTTCAACCGACGCGCGCATGATGTCCGATGCAACGGCGGAAAGGAGCTCGAGACATCAATCGACTTCAGGAACGGGCAGCAGTACTCTATCTCAGGGGCCGTTAATCAAACCTAGGTTTTCTTTGCCGGCGGCTGGTTGCCGGTGCAAAATCAATCTCTCCGGCCTTCAGAGCAAAGGAACTCGGTAAAGAAATCAAAATCAATGTTCATAGCGCTGGGACGATTTCCTTACTTCTGGTCGGCTTTTAGCGGAAGGTACCCGGTCAGGAGGCTGGTGAATCATCCGGGTTAACCCGATGCCCAGGTCGGTCAACTCGTGGAGCGTCACCACCGGATCGGATAGCGAGCGGCCCCAGCGGTCCAAGACGCCAGATCACATCGACCGCCGAAACTGGCATTGCCGGAGCGGCTCGCTAGCCCGGACCGCGTTTTGTAGTGAAGACCTGGCGGGGTATCGGGTCTGCACCTATGGAGATTTCCCAGTGTTTTCAGCGTCTACATCCATGCAACTGCGCAACCTGGGCTAGGATGCGAACCTGGATTCCCCGCCGTCAGGTCGCGGTTACCGTGACACTGGGTTGACGTTGCAAGACCATTGTTCGGAAACTACTTGCGGCGATGCAGCCCGTGTTCGCGTTGTAAACACGTTGCGGTCGCACGGGCAATACCGTTGCCAATTTGTCGCCAAATTCGCAAACGACAACCCCCACTCGATCGAATGGAGTGGAGCAATTAACTCCCTGTAACGCCCTATGCCCGTTGCGAGGTGGAGTGATTCGTTAGGCCCCTCTCGTCGGTGCTTCGGCCACCGAACTCGCGTAGCCGGGAGAAGCGGTATGGCCGCCCCACCACGCGGCCGCTCGCTCCTCGGTCCACGCGCCGGCAGCGTGACAGCTAGCCAGCGCTGAGTTGAGGCTTCGTGCGTCAGGAACGCGCCGGGCTGGATCTTTCTCTAGACAGCGCAAGACGACGTTTTGCAGGTCACGAGGTACCTCAGACTGAAGTTGGTCCGGAGGGACAGGCGGATCGCAAACATGCGCGACCAACGTCTGCAAGTGCGTCGGCCTCACAAAAGGGGGCTGGGAGGTCAGCAGGAAATAGGCCGTCGCGCCCAGGCTGTAGATATCGCTGCGGCCATCGAGGTCCTTTTTGCCGTCGGCTTGTTCGGGGGACATGTAAGTGGGGGTGCCAGCAATCGCGCCTTCCTGGGTTAAGTGGCCCGCGGCCCCATCGGTGCCGAACGACTGCACTAGGCCGAAGTCGAGGAGCTTTGCGACGTCATGCAGTCCGCCCCGTTCGCAAGTGATAATGTTACTCGGTATAAGGTCGCGATGAATTAGGCCAGCCGCATGCGCCTCGTGGAGTGCGCCGCATACTTGGCGGAGCAGATGCACGGCACGTTCGGGCGGCAGGGGTCCCTCGCGCTTGACCAGTTCCTCGAGATTCAAGCCGGGCAAGTATTCCATGGCGTAGTAGAACGTACCATCCTCGGCGTGGCCATAGTCGAAGATTTGCACCGTGTTCGGGTGCGTCAAAGTGGCCGTCGCCTGGACCTCGTGCTCGAAGCGGAGGAGGCTGTTGGAGTCTGCGGTCCGATCCGGCCGGATGAGTTTGACGGCACAGGGTCGTCGCAGGAGCACGTGCTCGGCAAGATAGACTTCGCCCATGCCGCCGGAACTGAGGCGCTCTTTCAGATGATACTGGCCCAGTTTGCGCGTTCAACGCCTCCACGCGCAAGACCTCGATCCGGTGCGAACCATAAATGGCAAAGGCAGCCGCCATTGCCATCCACAGTACCATGGGGGCCCAAAAACTCGTCGGGCCCCAAAAGTCATCTGAACGAAAGCCGCGCACGGCGTCGGTAGAAATCCCGGTGGTGTAGCTGATCACCAGCGGTATGACTGCCGCGGTTCCCACCACGAATGGCACTAGCTTAAGGCCACGCGAGGGGCTAGCACTCTGATGAAGTTTCAGGCGCACCTGGCTGGACTTTGCCATGTATAATGGAAGCAGGAGGCGATTTCCGCTTGTGCGACCCTCGTCCGGACTGGGGTCCGCCGCGACGCCTCCCGGGTTCGCGTCGCTTCCGTTTGAGACTTTTGGGATTCGCCTATGACTACCCTGAAGGAGGTCCGCGCTCGCTTTGCGCGCGACCAGGGACTGCCTTTCGCCGACTCCTTGAGCGAAACCAGCATCCTGGACGCTCTCAATGAGCAGGGCTTCGATTATCGCGACAGAGTGTTCGGTCCCGTCACGACCATCTGGGGCTTTCTCAGCCAGGTCCTCAATGAGGACCACAGTTGCCGTGACGCCGTATCCAGGATCATCGCCCATCGCGCCGCAAGCGGCCTCGAGGTGTGTTCGCCAAACACCGCCAGCTACTGCAACGCCCGCGCTCGCATTCCCACTGCCGTGCTGCGCCACTTGGCCAAGGAGACGGCCCAGCGGCTCCAGGCCGGCCTCCCCGACGGGTGGAAGTGGAACGGGCGAAGCGTGTTTATCGCCGATGGGTCGCACGTCTGGATGCCGGACACGCCGGAGAACCGCGCGGTCTACCCGCAGCCGGTGGTCCAGCAGCCGGGGATCGGCTTCCCCCTGGCCAGGGTCACCGTGCTGCTCTCGCTGGCGACCGGCGCCTGCCACGACTTGGCTGTCGCCCCGTACGCGGGCAAGGGGACCGGCGAGACCACTCTGCTGCGGCGGATGTACGACTCGCTTTCCCCCGGCGACGTGGTCCTGGCAGACGCCCTGTTCGACAACTACTTCCTCGCATGCGAATTGCGGTGGCTCGGCGTCGAGTTGGTCGCCCGCGTACAGGCGGAGCGTGTGGAGAGCCGGACGGTCGAGAGTCGGCCCGACGGCGACGTCATCCTCTGGCGAAGGCCTAACAAGCCGCGCCGGATGACTGGGGAGGAGTATCGCCGCTACCCGAAGACCCTGCTGATGCGGCAGGTGGCCGTCGATGCCCGCGACAAGGACAACCGCGCCGAGCGTTTCAAGGTCGTCACCACGATCCTCGACGCGTCGATCGATGGCGGACAAATCGGTAACTTGTATGAGCGGAGGTGGGATGGAGAGATCGACATTCGTTCGATCAAGTCGGTGATGCAGATGGAGTTCCTGCGGTGCAAGACGCCCGAGATGGTGCACAAGGAGATTTGGGCCCACCTACTGGCGTACAACCTGCTCCGCACGGCGATGGCGGTAGCCGCCGGGGAAAACGGGATCGAGCCCCGGCAGGTGAGCTTCAAGGGGGCCAAGCAGGCGGTGACGGCGTTCGCCCCGAAGATCGAGGCGGCCCGGCCGAAGGATCGCCCCGCACTGGTTGACGCGATGCTGGCGGTGATAGCTTACCATCGCGTCGGCAACCGCCCTGGACGGTGGGAGCCGCGGGCGACGAAGCGGCGGCCGAGGCATGCGGCCCGTCTGAACCAGACACGAGCCGAGGCCAAACTGGCGCACAATCGCGCGAAGTGGTACTAAGACGCGGTGAGGCTGTGGGACATTTCCTTTGGCTGCAAGCGGGCCGCGCCGCAGGGAGGTGCGGCACAGGCAGCACTGCGCTCAGCGGTCAAGCGCAGGATCAGACAAGGCCAGCCGCGGAGTGAGCTACCCACACAAGGACCGCTCCAAGGACCGGCAACGGGCGCAAGGACGAGTCGCTGGAACCCGACGGCGGCTATGCACAGCGAGCAGCCGCATACCTTGTCCGCCGTGCACGGTGTTTCTGACCGACCACCACGGCCTTAAGCTAGTGCCATTCGTTCCCACCACCGCTGCACAACGACGCCAGGTGTTGGGGATGAACATCGCATATAGAAGTATGACTACAGTCCAGGGTAAGCTCATGGCATGCGCCATGAGCGAAGGGAACCAGATAGGGGGCTCAGACAGTCGGCATTGGGGGTAGAAGAAGACCTGCGTAAAGATCCAAAAAATGAATCCGCCACCGAAAAGAAGCAACTCGAGCGTGCGCAGGTGTCCCAAGGTTAAGCACGGCTTCTTCCAGAGAACGACTGTGGCCGCCGCGGCCACCAAAAAACTCGACCAGTAAACCGTGCGGCCATACCAAGGGACGTCGAAAGACTGCACACAGAGAGCCGCGAAAGCTGTTCCGACTGACAGGATCACGCCCAAAAACCGCAAACGCTTGTGCAAAATGGCTTGGAGATCGGTGTTCGAAGCCTCTCCGGTTGCCACGGCTAAGGACACTCGGGTTCGCCCAACCGGTGCTCCATTTCTCACACCGTCGCTTCGATAGTCCGTCGCGAGTTCATTGATCGGAGGCATCGAGTTTGATCTCGCAGATTTCGAGTGACTACCAATCGTTGACCGGCGACGAGGCGAAGGGTCCCCTGGTGGCCGAATGGCCTCGCTCACTCGCAACGTGGGCTGCCACCCAAAAATCGGTCCAGCCGAAACGGAAGTCGCCGTGTAGCATAAGCCCTGGAGGGACCCATGAGAAGGCAAAGGAACGCCGATGCGGTCGCGCGACTGCCATGGGAAGCTGACCGCGATTTGGCCAAAGGACCGACTGTCTCTGACATCTGTCGCAAACAAGGACTCGCCGAACCGACCTATTATCGTTGGCAGCAGCGACACGCACCGGACCAGGTTGACAGCAATCGCCGGTGCCGGGCGCTGGAGCTTGAGGTCGATCGCCCCAAGAGGCTGGTGGCCGAACAGTTCCTCGACAAAACGATGCTCCAGCACCGACGTCCGACCCATCTCCAATCGCCGTGCAATCTCCCCGCGGC
>CAWGBZ010000030.1:0-15753 GCA_963820865.1 uncultured Verrucomicrobiae bacterium | reverse complement strand
GGGGGATGATGAAGGGTTTCGTTCGAGGGGCGGATCGCCAGCAGACGACACTGTTGCCGGAGTGCCTTGATGATTGGGTGGACGAGAGTAATCCTGTTCGGGCGGTCGATGTGTTCGTGGATGCGCTGGAACTGGGCGAACTGGGGTTCGATGGCGTCACCCCGGCAGCGACCGGCCGGCCGGGATATCATCCCTCGGCGATGCTCAAGCTTTATATCTATGGCTATCTCAACCGGGTCCAATCGAGCCGGCGGCTGGAGCGTGAGGCTTGCCGCAATCTGGAAGTGATGTGGCTGACGGGACGGCTTTTTCCGGATCACAAAACCATCGCGGATTTCCGCAAAGACAACGGCCCTGCCATCAAGAAGGTCTGCGCGCAATTTGTTGCCTTGTGCCGCAAGATGGGTCTGCTGGCGAAAGCGAGCGTTGCGATCGACGGCAGCAAGTTCAAGGCGGTTAACTCGCGCGACAACAACTTCACTAAGGGAAAGATGGAGCGGCGCCTGGCGCAGATCGAGGAGAGCGTTGCGCGCTATCTGAGCCAACTTGACACAGCCGATCGCCAGACAGCGTCCGGTGAGGCGCCGTCGGAGGAGCTTGTGGCCAGGACCACGCGGCTCAAGGAGAAGCTGATCAAGCTCGAGGAAGAGGTGAAGCGCCTCAAAGCGATTGAGAAGGTGATGCTGGCTTTGCCCGATCAGCAGGTCTCCTTCACCGATCCTGATTCCCGCTCGATGGCGACGAGCGGGCGCGGCTCTGGGATGGTCGGCTATAATGTGCAAGCGGCCGTCGATACGACGAACCATCTGATCGTCGCGCATGAGGTGACTAACGTCGGCACCGACAAGTCGCATCTTGCGAACATTGCCAACCAAGCGAAGGCGGTATTGGAGGCAGAAAAACTCGAAGCCTTTGCCGATCGCGGCTACTTCAAAGGCGAGGAGATCCTCGCATGCGAAGAGGCTGGCATCACGGTCACGCTGCCAAAACCCCAGACGTCGGAGGCGAAGTCGGAAGGCCGCTTCGGCAAGCAGGATTTCCGCTATGTGGCCGAAGCGAACATTTACATTTGTCCAGCCGGTGAGAAGCTCATCCACCACTTCACGAACGAGGAAAATGGATTGGTCCTGCACCACTACTGGACCAACGCGTGCCGCACCTGCGCGCTGAAGGCTCAGTGCACGAAGGGACCGCAACGTCGCATCAAGCGGTGGAAGGACGAGTATGTTGTTGATGCTGTGCAGGCGCGCCTGGACAGAAATCCGGATGCAATGCGTACTCGTCGCGAGACGGTCGAGCATCCGTTTGGCACGCTGAAGATGCGGATGGGGGCGACGCACTTTCTGATGAAGACGCTGCCCAAAGTGGCGACAGAGATGGCGCTGCACGTGCTCGCCTACAACCTCACGCGCGTGATGAACATCGTCGGTATCAAACCGTTCCTCGCAGCGATCGGGGCTTGAAGAGCGTGTCATGATGCGCGCCCGTGAGATCGCTTAAGGTCGCTCAGCATGGCCCAAGGCTGCGCCCGGATTGACTCCGAACTCGATACAGCAAAAATAGGCTCAGCCGGGCGCCTCGAGCTCAATCACGCCCGGTTGCTTGCGGTTATTGGGGTGCGAAAAACGTTTCCACACGGCCTGGGTCAAAGTCGGAAATACTCGCCGCGAGCAGATGTTTTCCGCTCCTCACCCGATAACGGACATAGAGCAGTGGGTCGGCATGTCCGGGTTGTGCAAATTCCGGACTCATGCACCGCAGCATTCAACGCAAGAATTCAGTCTTGCTTTCCGAACAAATGGAGTTCCGTCACGTAAGGGAATTCGATCACGTCACGGTCGCTAAGCAAGGGGTCGCTCTCGATGATGCTCCTAATTTTGGCACGGACAATATTCTGCTCATCCTCCGGCAGCACCGTGATGAAGCTGGTAGATAGGGCGCGGTCCACAATTCCGGTCAGCGGCATGGGCTGGCTGAAGGGAAAGTTCTTGCTTGTCAGATGCCTGAAGCGGTCATCATTGAAAATGATACGCCATTTTCCGGTCGATTGCCGCGGCGTGTCGCCAGCGTAGATGTCCATAATCTTAGAAAAAGCGGCGACCCAGGGCACCCGATCGTCCCGCACATTCCAGATCAGGGCGAGCGCACCGTGTGGCTTCAGAACGCGAAGAATTTCGCGCGTCGCCCTCTCATATTCGAACCAATGGAAGGCGGTCGCGCAACAGACGAGGTCTGCCACCTGATCGAGAACAGGAATGAACTCGGCACTACCGATTAGCACCTCAACTGTGGCGAGACGATCGACCTGGATGCGTGCAGCCATCTTCTCGATCCGTTCCACGGCCAAGATGCGGCTTCCTGTCAACGCTAAAAGCTCGGTGAACTTTCCAGTGCCAGCGCCAAGATCGATGATGGTGTGGGCGGGCGGGAGGTCGGGGAGTAATGCTCCGGGATATTCGGGCCGCCCCGCGACGTACTCGCTCACTTTGCTCGTATAGCCTGCAGAAATCGGAGAAGTCATGGTTTGATGTCGCGAGCCGGAAGGGTTGCCAGGATATCGAGTTGGCAGACACAAGTCAGCCCGGAACGTCGGATATTCCTGGAGCCGATCAGCGGACTGCCAGTTGGTGTGGGCGATTAGGCGAAGTCTGCTTCACCCCTGATAGTGTTGCAAAAGTTGCTTTGCAGAAGTTGTCAAATTTCTGAGGGCCGCTGGCGCGTTATTCGTGTAAGAGTCTGGGGGACCTCATCGCCTGGCGCCAAATTCGTGGGCGACTTCGGTAGCGCGACTGAGACTATGCGAAATCATCGACCTCTGTGCGCTTTTGGTTTTCGCCAAAAAGTTGGACCGGTGCAACTTTCGAGTTTTGCAACACTATCCCTGTGCCTGTCGTAAATGGGCGTTCCTGACGGGGTGTTCCGCCTTGGTTGGTGGCAGCCCTAAATCTTTGAAAGTGAGCCATATGGAACAGCGGATCTCGATCCGAAACGTCATGCTGGGTTATCGTCGAGCGAGCGCCCGTTTTGCGCGAACTGCGAAGCTCTGATGATTCTCTCACTTCTCGAGCCGGATAAGCCGGGCTTCGATCTGCGCACTTTCGCTTGCTTCTATGTGCACCGCGGCGGAAAGCATCGTCGTCTCCGTTTCACCGGCACCAAAGCGGTCTGCGCTAACGTAGCCGCACTGACGTCCCGCTCCAGATCGCCACTACCGACCCAGCGTGCGGATGAGTTCAATGATATTGTCGCAGAGCCAGTCGCGAATCATCGCGCGAATAAGCTGACGTGCCGCGCCGCAGCCGGAAAGCAAGAGCGGCCAAATGCGAAATGTCAGTCTGTATAAAATTGACCATCTTTCGCTGCCGGAGCATCCGCAAATAGAGAACCGTGCGCAACGGTTGATCGATGTCGGGCAACCACCGAAATGGACTCTTCAGTGAACGATGGAACGTACTGTCCTTCCCGTACGTTTGCTATTTAATCGCCGCGCTCTTCGCATTGAAAGCGCGCATACCTCGATCGGAGTACACAATGAACATTTTCTACATCATCGGCGTAGTGGTAGTTATCATCTTTATTGCAGGCTTCTTTGGTCTGCATGCCTGAAAACGGAATGGAAGATCAGACTTCCGCAGCGATTGCGACCAGGCTTCGTTGCAAAGGTGATCCCGGCAAATCGATAAGTCTTGTCGCGCGATGTCGAAGCACGATTGCCCTGCTCATCGCGGGGCTTTTTTTGACGATCGCTCAATTCGCCTGGTTTTTGTCGGTTGATTGATCCCGCTCTATCTCGGGCTTTTCATGCAAAACGGCGTTCAACAACGAATTGTGAACTTCTATCTTTCCATTGTAGCTGATGAGCCCAAGTTTCCGGAATTTGTTCATGAAGTGGCTCACGCGGGACCGGGTCGTTCCTATTATCTCTGCCAATGTCTCTTGGCTGATATCCACTAGAATAGGCTGAGGTACGCCTTCGCTTCCGAAATGGGCGAGCAGAAGAAGAAGGCGCGCGAGCCGCTTCTCGCTTGAATTAAAAAGCTGGTCGATCAAGTCCTCTTCAACCCGGCTGTTCCGTGTCAACAGATACGCCATGAACAGCTCGGAAAATTTCGGCTCGGAACGAACGGCGGCGATCATCGCTTCCTTGGTGATTGAGGTGATCACGCAATCTTCCATCGCCGCTGTGGTTGCGATGCGCAATGGATGTCCTGTTGAGGCAGCCCTCGCCGAAAAACTGGCCCGCTTCGAAAATTCCGACGACCGCTTCCTTACCCTGCTCGGATAGGACAGTAAGCTTGACCCTGCCTTTTTGAATGTAAAAAACCGTATCGGCCACATCTCCTTGCTCGAAAACGTGCTGATTCTTTTTGATGTTCAGGATTGTTTTGCCCGCGCCTACCTTGGCGAGAAAAGCTTTTGGGTCGAACTCGTTATTGGCTGGCTTTCCCACAGGAGCCTCCCTTTGCTCGATGAACGAGCGCGCCTGTATTATAGCGGTTCCAACAGCGAAATGAAGTCGTTGTATAGGTAGTGAGGCAGTGGCTGGAGGGAGTCCGCAGGAAAAACCAGGGCGACGCATCTATCCCTGATCCACAAACGCCCGCTTTATCGGTTCGCGTGTGCGCCGCTCTGTTGCCGCTAATACCGGTCACGCATGGAGGTTCAGCATATTGCCTCAGCACCGGGCCGCTTCCTCTTTTAGTTGCGCGCGGCTTTTCGTGAAAACCCGCGCTCAGCAGCGAATTGTGCACCTCGATGCCCCGTTGTAGGTGATCGGCCCAAGTTTGCTGTATTTGTTCATAAAATAGCCGACGCGAGATCGGGTGGTGCTAATCATCTCAGCCAGCAATAGCGGCTCTATTCAGTCACCTCGCCGCGGAAGACCGCCTCGATGTTGTTACCATCTGGATCGAGGACAAATGCAGCGTAGTAGTCCGTTTTCGGCTCCGCCTGCCTTAAGGGCGGCGGCGTGGAATGCATCGACCTCGGGTCTAGTTTTGGCTGCAAAGGCGGTATGCTGTTTGACGGAGCGCGGGTGATATCGATCGATCCAGAAGACAGGATCGAAGCCGTACCAAGCGGCTGACGGAGGTCGGCACCGGCGCCGATGCCGATCGCGATCGGTAGGGTACCGAGGAGCGGCAGCGCAAAGCACTCCCGGAGGAATGATGAATCGTGATCTCCAGGATCCAGAGCTGCTGGTCAGTATTGACCACATTCAGAAAATTAATGTTAGCGAACTGGCCGGCCAGTCTGTTCGGATCGAAGCTGACCCAAAGCACGTTCGGGGCGGGTCCGCAGTACGACGCGATGTTGCGATGTTAGGTTGGCTTAGGCCGCCCCTCACGCGCCCTGCGTCGAGCGGCAGTAGCCGCCTTTTCTTTCCTTGTCCGAGCACGAAACCTTTGCGTTGCTCATCCGTTGTGTATGCAGCGGCGGAACCGGGAAGCCGGCAGTCGTTTACAAAGGCCGCGCGGAGTTGTGCCCGAGCGGCTTTTCTTATGGCAGTCGGCGCGCGTCCGAATTTGAATCAGATATTGGCAAACTATTCAGTGGCAACCGGGTTAAGCAGATGAGGCCTGTGATCAGGCAACCGTTCAAAGTGCGTACGACTGAAGAGGTTATGGCGCTCCTTAGCGCGGTGGCGACTGCAATCCTCGCTGTCATTATTATCGCGATGCTCTATTTTGGTCGTGAGATCTTCGTCCCCATTGCATTGGCGATTCTTCTTAGCTTCGTGCTGGCGCCGGTGGTCGGAATACTGGAACGTATCCATGTGCCGCGCGGATTGGCGGTCGTAAGCGTGGCCATACTTGCCTTCGCACTCATTTTTGCGATGGGGAGCCTTCTCGCCACGCAATTGACGCAACTCGCCGGAGAACTCCCCCGTTATCAATCGACAATAAGCGAAAAGATCCAGTCGTTTCGCAATACAAAAGCTGGCAGGGGGACGCTTGAACGCGCCTCCGACATGTTGAAGGATCTCGGCAAAGAAATCGATAAGCCGAAAGACGCCGCGTCCGCCCGTGCTTCGAACTCGATCGTTAATTCTAATGCGCCGGGGCCACAGGCACCCGTTCCGGTGGAAGTACGCCAGCCCGATCCTGGTGCGCTGGAGAGCCTGCGGACTTTGATCTCCCCGCTTGTTCATCCGCTCGCGACAACCGGCATCATCATCATTTTCGTCATCTTCATTCTGCTTCAACGCGAAGATCTTCGTAACCGGCTCATTCGGCTGGCCGGCTCCTACGACCTGCAACGAACTACCGCGGCGCTGGACGACGCGGCGGGACGCCTTAGTCGTCTTTTCCTGACCCAGCTCATTCTGAATAGTGCATTTGGCGCGGTAATTGGGATCGGCCTATGGTTCATAGGCACGCCAAGCGCGATCCTGTGGGGCATCTTGGCGACAGTCCTCCGCTTCGTACCCTACATCGGCGCCGTCATCGCGGCCGCGTTCCCGCTTGCTCTGGCGGTAGCCGTCGATCCCGGCTGGTCGATGCTGCTGTGGACGTTAGCGCTTTTTCTTACTGTCGAGCCGGTCGTGGGCCAAGTCATCGAGCCGATGGTCTACGGCCGTAGCACAGGGCTTTCTCCCGTCGCCGTGGTTGCGTCGGCGACGTTCTGGACCGCGCTTTGGGGGCCCATTGGGCTCGTCCTCGCTACACCTCTGACGATATGCCTTGTGGTGCTTGGGCGTCATGTAGAACGCCTGGAGTTCCTTGACGTCATGTTTGGGGACCGGCCAGCGCTTTCTCCTCCCGAAATCTTTTACCAGCGCATGCTGGCGGGTGACCCGGCGGAAGCTGCCGAAAAGGCCGAAGAATTCCTGAAAGAACGTTCTCTGGCCTCATACTATGATGAGGTCGCTTTGAAGGGTTTGCAACTCGCGCAAGTTGATGCTGAGCGCGGCGCGCTTGACCAGGAGCGTCTCACAAAGATTCGAGACGCGGTCAGCGAATTTGCCAGCGACCTTACCGACCAGGATGACCGGCCGCCGACGAAAGTCCATCTAACCACCGATGCAGAAGCCTCGTCCGCGGTAGATAGCGTCGCGGAAAATGCGGCGAATGAAGATTTACCCGTTGTCAGCAAAGAAGACCTACCGCCCGATTGGCTGGGTGAACATCCCGTTCTCTGCATGGCCGGACGTAATCTCATCGACGAAGCGGCCGCGATCATGCTGGCTCAACTTTCGACTGCGCACGGTCTCGCAGCACGGGTCGAAGGGGCAGAAGCGCTCTCTACCACAAATGTCTTCCGACTTGAGACCACCGGTGTTGCGATCGTATGCCTGGTCTATCTCGATTCGAGTGGACCCGCGCATATGCGCTATTCCGTTCGCCGCCTAAGGCGGAAGTTGCCAAAGGCAATCATTATCTTGGGCTGTTGGGTCAAGGACATCGATCCAATCGCGTTGGAAGTGTTGCGGGATAACGCGAAAGCCGATCTCGTTGCCGCGAGCCTGGGCGAGACGGTCAAGCTTTGCATCGAGGCTACGGGTGTGGCGCACCAATCTCACACGGCCTCCAAGCAGGAAAAGTCTACAATCGCCGCTGCGTGAGATTTTGGTGGTGAACAATACAGCACAATTTTGCGTCTTACTGTCCTTCCTAATCCATCGTTCCGTCGTAACCGCAACAGCTCGCGCGGATTAGCTTTCCTCCACGGTCTTCTCGCCGGCGATCCAATCTGGGATCAGATCAGGCGGCACAAGCATTGTCATTCTCTTCTCCCAGAACTCGGCGCACGATCCTCTACCGGGCTCTCTCGGCGCAAATCTAGTCCTAACATACCGTATTTGCGGCAAACAGTTAAGCGCAGCGCGGCACCCGAATTGGTGCGGCGGCGGCCCCAGGGTCGCGTCGGTCATGAAGTCTGGTCGCGGATCGATATCGGAAGCGACCACCGCGCCGGCGGCGCACAAGGACTCCTTTTACTGGAGTATATCCAAGGCTCCATGCCGGTAGACCCTGCCGCCCTTCATGACAAAGTCCACCTTCGCCGTCGAGGAAATATCCTCCAGGGGGTCTCATGGCATCGCGACGATGTCGGCCAGCCTGCCCGGTGCAATCGCGCCGAGATCATCGCGCTGCAACAATTCTGCTGCGGCGCTCGTCCCAGCCTTCAGAGCGCGGCCGGGCGTGATACCAGCCGCCACCATCGCCTGAAACTCGAGAACGCCTTCGTTGAACGGGAACATGCCGCAATCCGTCCCAAAGGCTATTTTCGCTTTGCTTCGTGCGATGCGCTTCTGTGCGTCTTCGATCGCCGCTACGTCGCGACGGAATTTCCAGACCGCGTGCTCGGGAAGCCTACCCCTGCGAGCCTCCTGCGCCAAGGCTCTCAATTCACTTCGCCAACTGCTTGCGGTACACCTGCAATTCCTTTCGGCGCTTTGCGCTCGATTTAGGGTAGGTTATTTCAAGTCCTTCGAACGTATCGAGGACAATTTGAGATACAATCAACCGAGCGTTCTCCTTGTCGTCCGCGGGAACGACATACCAGGGAGCGTCTCTTGTGCTTGTGGCACCGAGGCATTGCTCATAGGCCGTCATGTAACCGTTCCAAAACTTCCTCTCCGCTATGTCTGCAGCGCTAAACTTCCAATTCTTTTCCGGCGCATCGATGCGTTCGAGAAAGCGCTTTCGTTGCTCTTCCTTCGAGAGGTGCAGGAAGAATTTGATGATGCGGGTACCGTTTGCGTGAAGATGTCTCTCCAAGTCCACGATCGAACGATACCGGTTGCGCCAAACCGCCTGCTGGGCGAGCGAGCTGTCCGGGAGCCCCTCGCTACGGAGAATCTCCGGATGAACGCGGGCGATCAGCACCTCCTCGTAATACGATCGATTGAAGATACCGATCCGCCCGCGCTCGGGCAGATCGCGCGTGGTGCGCCACAAAAAATCGTGCTCCAGCTCCTCCGCACTCGGATGTTTGAAGCTAAATACCTGACAGCCTTGGGGATTGACGCCGGACATCACGTGCTGGATGGCGCCATCCTTTCCGGCGGCGTCCATCGCCTGAAAGATCAGCAGGACGGCATGGCGGTTGGATGCATAGAGAAGCCGCTGTTGCGCGCTCAATCGCGCGACGTGTTCTGCCAGCAGCTTTTGATACTGCTCCTTCGACTTGTACACGGCTTTCACGGTCGTCGGCCTTTTTTTGAGATTGACCTCATTTCCTTCCCGCACGCGAAATTCCTTTGAGTGTATTTTCATCTCCACCCTTTCCGCATCGCTTGCCGAATGAATTACGTTCCGTCACCGACCTTGAACTCCAGCCGCCGACGATCTCTCGTAATGCCAATGCGCATCATTTCTGCTCTACGCTCAGCGCTTCGAAGCCGGAGATGACGTCGAACAATTCCTCGTCGATCCCACTCTGGCGCAGACGATGAAATGCCCCGTTGAGATCTTCCAGCAATTCGTCGATGTTCTTGTCGGCGCGTTGCATTGCCGCCAGTCGACTAGCGTTTTCGCTTGAGAGGGATTCGGCGCATGCGCGGAAGAGAGAAATGAAAAGATATTCACGGATCAGCGCCCGCAAGGTGGCGGAAGCCGTGTGTGTACCGAAAACCTTATCCGAGTTGCTGACGTGATGGAATCGCCTAAGCTGGCGGAATGATCGGGCTCCTGTGTTTCGTCGTGGCGGTCTTGGCCTCAGCCTTCAAGTCGAAGATCAGGCTTGAGGCTGAGAATGCCACGCTCCGACATCAACTGGTGGTCTTGCGACGTAATGTGAAGGGCCGCGCTCATCTCACGAACAACGATCGCTGGTTCCTCGTCCAGATGTATCGATGGTTTCCGTTGATCCTGGAGGTCGTTACGATCGTCCGGCCCGAAACGTTGGTACATTGGCATCGGGCCTGTTTTCGTCGCTTTTGGCGTTGGAAATCGAGCTCGCGGGGAGGGCGCCCGCGAATCGAAATAGAATTGCGGGCACTGATCAGGCAGATCAGCACGGAGAACCAGCTTTGGGGTGCGCCACGCATTCACGGCGAACTGCTCAAGCTTGGGTTTAGTGTCGCTCAATCAACCGTTGCCAAGTATATGGTCAAGCGACGCGGACCTCCAAGTCAGGGATGGCGGACCTTTCTGCGAACCCACGCTCCAGACATTGCCGCCATGGACCTGTTCGTGGTCCCGACCATCGGCTTCAAACTGCTGTACGGCTTCGTGATTGTACGGATTGACCGTAGAGAACTGTGTGAATAAGCACCGAAGCGGGACCCCAACTCAGATGACCGCAATGCTTTGATGTAGCACAAGGAAATTCGTTTGGGGTGGGGTCCGGATCGGCGCCGATCGGGACCCCGGTTGTCGGCCAAGTTCACGAACCAGATCAACCGGTTGGCCTCACGTAGCCCGGGGTCCCACTTCGGTGCATATTCACATCGGCTTCCATGGTGAAGGTGTCTCCGTCCGACACGGCTAGAACCTTTCCCAGGTAGTCCGCCGCTATCGCTGGCGAACAAACAAATGCGGCGACCATTGCGGTGAGTAATCTCATTTCGGTATCTCCCGGCTACCGCCACATTCCCCGCATGCGGGCGCCTATATCCACCTTGGGTCCTTGGCCGGCGGTGCGCGCCGCGGTACCGGCGGGCACAAGAGGCCAGGCCGTCCGCTCGAACAGACCCAGCAGCTTTTCGGGAATGAAGCGCGTCCTGGAGGCATAGAGATGGCGATCGCCCTGCGCGTGCTGGCCGTGGACGAAGAACCGCTGCGGCACGACCAGATGGAGGTCATCCTTTGCGCGGGTCATGGCGACGTAGAGCAGGCGACGTTCCTCCTCGATCTCGGCCGAGGTGCCGGCACCGAGGTCGGAAGGCATGCAGCCGTCGACGACGTTGAGCAGATAGACCGACTTCCACTCCTGGCCCTTGGCGGAGTGGATCGTGGACAGGATCAGGTAGTCCTCGTCGAGCAGCGGCACGCCGGCCTGGTCGCTGGTCGCGTCGGGCGGATCCAGCGTGAGCTCGGTCAGGAAGCGTTCGCGCGAAGGATATCCGGAAGCGATCTGCTCGAGCTGGAGCAAGTCAGCCCGCCGGGTCTCGGCGTCTTCATGGATGCGATCGAGATGTGGTTCATACCAGAGGCGAGCCCGCTCCAGATCGACGGGCCATTCCGAATATCGGAGATTGCCCAAGGTCTCGACGAAGCCCTTCCAGTCATCGCCGGCGCGCGGCGGCGTCGGGATGCCCGCGAGCGCCGCGATCGGGTCGGCGGCCTCCGCCATGCGGTCGAGCACGCGCTGCGCGGTTGCGGAACCGATGCCGGGCAACAGATGCAGCAGACGGAATCCGGCGACGCGGTCGCGCGGATTCTCGACGAACCGCAGCAACGCCAGCATGTCCTTGATGTGGGCGGCGTCGAGAAACTTCAGTCCGCCGAACTTCACGAACGGGATGTTCCGGCGCGTCAGTTCGATTTCAAGCGGACCGCTGTGGCTGGATGTCCGGAACAGCACGGCCTGCTCCTTGAGGAGCGTGCCGGACTCGCGGTTCTCCAGGATGCGCTCGACGATAAAGCGGGCCTGGTCGGCCTCGTCGCGGACGGTGACGAGTTGCGGCTTGGCTCCGGACGTCCGCTCGGTCCAGAGGTTCTTGGTAAAACGCTCCTTGGCGAGACCGATAACGCCGTTGGCGGCGGCGAGAATCGTCTGCGTCGAGCGATAATTGCGGTCGAGCGTGATGATGTTCGCAGGCGGCGAGAACTGGTCGGGAAAGTCGAGGATGTTGCGCACGGTCGCGGCGCGGAACGAGTAGATCGATTGGGCGTCGTCGCCGACGACCGTCAGGCCGCGGCCTCCGGGCTTGAGCGCCAGCAGGATCGAGGACTGCAGGCGGTTCGTGTCCTGATACTCGTCGACCAGGACGTGATCGAAGCGGCCGCCGATGTCATCGGCCAGGCCGGCGTCGCCGACCATCTGCGCCCAGTAGAGCAGGAGGTCGTCGTAATCGAGAACGTTCTGCTTCTGCTTGGCTTCGACGTAGGCCGCGAACAGTTCCTTCAGCTCCGCCGCCCATCCGGCGCACCATGGATACGACGTGCCGATGACCTGCTCGATCGGCATCTCGGCATTGACGCAGCGCGAATAGATCGAAAGGCAGGTGCCTTTGGTCGGGAAGCGGCTTTCGGTCTTCGAGAATCCCTTTTCATGCCTGACCAGGTTCATGAGGTCGGCTGAGTCTTCGCGGTCGTGAATCGTAAAGGCTGGGTCCAGGCCGATCTGTTCGGCGTACTCGCGCAGCAGCCGGGCGCCGATGCCGTGGTAGGTGCCGGCCCAGGTCAGCGCGTCGGTCATGATCCCGGCGTTGTCACCCAACACCTTGCGCGCGATGCGTTCGACCCGCTTGGTCATCTCGGAGGCGGCACGCCGTGAAAACGTCATCAGCAGGATCCGGCGCGGGTCGGCGCCCTGAACGATCAGATGGGCGACCCGATGGGCGAGGGTGTTGGTCTTTCCGGACCCCGCTCCTGCGATGACCAGCAGCGGCGGCGCCGCCAATCCTCCCGCGGGGCCGTGCTCGACCGCACGCCGCTGCTCGGGATTGAGGGTTTCGAGGTAGGCGGTTGCCGTCTGCACCTTGGGCGTCCGTTCATGGTTGGAATAAACGACGGTCAATGATTCCTGCCGTGATCGCAACCTAGACCTCCCCTCGAGGGTGACGCGGCTGCCAACCAAGTTGGAGCAAGGTCGCGGACGGACGCCGCCCGGCCTTGGCGCACTTGCGGCAGCGCAGACGGCTTGCAAGATCGTGCACGAAGGTGGTCGGCGGGTGCTTGAGGGCTGCCAGATCGACGTCGTTCGGGGTCTTGCACCGCGAACACTGGATTTCCAGCCAGGGAAAGCCGCCGTTGATCGCCTGGTCAATTGTTGGCGAGGGGTCGATCGGCTCGCCATCGCTCCACATCCGCTCGTTCCAGCTTTCGCAGAGCAACCTATCGGCCTGCTGGATCAGCGCAGCGCCCTTGGCTCGCATCTCTGCTGATTGCGCAGCCAGAATGCCGGTCATCGCGCGTGCTTTCCCCAATTCCTTCGTCAGAGCCTTTCGGTCTCCGCCTGACAGCGGCGTGGGGTGGTGTTTTGGCGCCATCCGGACATCCAAGCGCAGACCAAACTCGGGGTGCAGGCTAGGTCATGTCAAATCCCGGCCAGCACCCGTCTTCTTCGTGTCTTCCGGTGCGCTGCTGGCAGGTGTTGTCGAGCAGTCGCTGCGCGACGTCCTTCCAGACCGCGTTGCCGCCATACAATCGGACTGCATCGGCGGTCTGGATTTCCACGGTCCGCTCGCAGCGACGGCAGGAGATGCGCAGCACGTGGCGCTGAATTTCGGAAAGACGTCGCTGCCGCATCTGGGCTCCGGTCGCGTCGGCGCGAGGGTCTTTGAGGACCGATTCCCAGTATTCGGCCGGGAGGGGCGCATCCGGAGCCGCAGCGGAGGGGCCCGGCCTGCGGGCGGCTTCAGCGGCCAGCTTTTCCATCTGCTTTGGGGTCGGCATGCGCCAGCTCGCGGGTCGGTCGGTCATTCCGAATTAGAACATAAAGAGAACAAAAGTCGAGTCCGCTCAAGCCCGCTCCGTGAAAAAATCATCCTGTTGGAAGGGTCGCGATGTCGGAACCAAGCCGGGCCATTCGTCTTGAATCCGGCATCAGTATTGGAGTTCCCCCGTCATGGCCCCCCGCGCTAACTGGAAAGGCTTCCTGCGTCTTTCCCTCGTCACCTGTCCGGTAGCGCTCTATCCGGCCACGTCGGAATCCGAAAAGGTCTCCTTCAACCAGCTCAACCGGAAGACCGGCCACCGCATCAAGTACGCCAAGGTGGACGCCGACACCGGCGAGGAGGTCGCCAACGAGGACATCGTCAAGGGCTACAAGGTCGACACCGACACCTTCATCGAGGTGACGAAGGAGGAGCTCGAGAACGTCGCGCTGGAATCGACGCGAACCATCGAGATCGACGAGTTCGTCGACCGCAGCGAGATCGACCCGAGGTATCTGATCCGTCCCTACTACCTGGTGCCGGACGGAAAGGTCGGCCACGACGCCTTCGCCGTCATCCGCGAAACCATCCGTGAGATGAACAAGGTCGCGATCGGACGGGTGGTGCTGACCAACCGTGAGCACATCATCGCCCTCGAGCCGCATGGACAAGGGCCTGATGGGGACGCTGCTGCGCTATCCTTACGAGGTGCGTTCTGCGGACGAGTATTTCGACGACATCCAGGATGTCAAAGTCACCAAGGACATGCTCGATCTCGCCAGGCACATCGTCAACCAGAAGGCGGGCCACTTCGAGCCGGACAAGTTCGAAGACCAGTACGAAACCGCCCTTCATCGATCTCATCAACCAGAAGCGCGCCGGCAAACCCATCACCGCGAAAGCGCGTCCCCGCGGCGAGAACGTGGTGGACCTGATGGACGCGCTGCGCAAGAGCATCGGCGGAGGCGCGGCGGCAGCGACAGAGGCGCCGAAGAAGCCAGCCAAGAAGGCGCGCAAGGCGGCGGCCGGGCAGAAGGAAATGCTGATGCCGATTGCCGGCAAGAAACCGGCCAAGGAGGCCGCGGCGAAGAAGCCGGCGGCCAAACCGCAGCGGAAGTCGGCTTAAGGTATCTTTGCGGTGGGTTCACGGAAAGCTCGCTCCGACAAGCCGGATGCGTCGAGATATTTCCCGGGCCGGCCGCTCTGTTCGCCCGCTTTGGAAATTCTCTGCTCGCGAGGTAGACAGCACGGCTGATCGCATGGCAGCGGTCAGTGGGCGGTGCGGGGAAGCGTCTCATGGCGAGAAAACTGAAGACCTACCAGACCTCGCTGGGCTTCTTCGATCTGGCGATGGCCGCTCCCTCCATGAAAGCGGCTCTGGAAGCGTGGGGCGCAGACAGCAATCTCTTCCACCAGGGCGCGGCGAAGGAGAGCCACGATCCGGACGTCATCGCCGCGACCATGGCAAAGCCCGGCGTCGTTCTCAGGCGCCCGGTTGGAACCGACCGACCTTTCAGCGAACATGCCGAGCTGCCCACCGATCTTGGCGGCGGAGGACCAACGAAAGCCGCCCGCAAGTCGAAAGGCCCAAAGGCGAAGAAGCCTTCCTCTCGCCCCGTCGACAAGGCTGCGGAACGAAAGGCCGCTCTCGCCTACGAACGGGAACAGAGGCGCCGCGAGCTTGAACGGGCGAACGAAGAGGCCGCCAGGCAGAAGGAGCGTGAACGCCGTCAGCAGGCCGTCGACAAGGCGCAGGCTGCGTTGGACAAGGCCGAGCAGGAGCACGCGAAGCGGGCCGCCGCCATCCAGGCCGAGGTCGAGGCTCTCGAGAAGAGATCGCAAGCCGAAAAAGCCCGCTGGGATAAGGAGAAGGAGCGATTGGAAGCCGCGCTGCGGCGCGCGCGGGGTTAGTTTCTGTCATGCTCGGCGCCGGTCCTTCTAATCAGGAGGGCATTCTGGGCAGGTATCACCGATCGAGTTCAGCACGTCGCGAACCTCGGCCGCCGCTGCATCAGGGGAGACGCCTGCTGGCGGGTCTCCACGGGCGATATCGAAGGCCCGCTCCCGTGCATGCGGATCGGCGCGGTCCTGCATCCAACCGTGCTCCTCGCACTCGCGGATGGCGCCAGCTTCCTGGAGCACGTCAATCGCCCATCCGCGCATCGTCCGTATCGCCGGCCTTCGTTCACTTGTCATCAGCATGGAAATGGCTCCTGAACGGCGAATCGTTTTGTCCGTCATTCGTTCCGGCTGCTAACACATGG
>CAWGBZ010000029.1:0-132322 GCA_963820865.1 uncultured Verrucomicrobiae bacterium | reverse complement strand
GGCGAACCTACGACGATATCGTCCTGCCCCGTGTAGCGATGCAAAAGAGCTTGCAGGCCAGCCAGCAGCGTCATGAAACAGGCCCTCCGCCTCGGCCAGCCGCTTTAGTTCGAACAAAACCTTAGGGCTCAGCGAAATGTGTGCCCCAGCTCCACGAATGTCGGTCTCTGGAGGAGGCGACCTGTCCGCGGGAAATTCAAGTCTGGCAGCCCCGGTCAGCTGCTTCCTCCAATAGCCAAGCTGCTTTTCGAGAACCTCTCCCGAGAGCCACTCCCGTTGCCAGGCGGCAAAGTCCGGGTATTGGATCTTCAAAGGACCGAGCGATGCCTGACGCCCAGCTACCGCCGCTTGATAAAGCTCCGCGAGTTCCCGATACATAATCGCGAGCGACCACCCATCCGTGACGATATGGTGCATCCCCGCCCAGAGAAGGTGTAGCTCTCCGTCGATCCGGTACACCCGCCAGCGGACCAGCGGCCCGTTCGCCAAATCATACGGGCGCTGACCCTCCTCGGCGGCGTTCGCCAAGGCCCCGTCCTCCCCGCCGGCCCAAGTGCCTTCCGAGCCAAAGCCGAACAACTCGAGCTCGGGCTCGCAGTCGTTGGCGATCTCCTGCACCGGTCCGTCAACCGTCATCGAGAACCTCGTCCGCAGCGACTCGTGCCGGCGCACCAGGTTGGTGATGGCCGTACGCAAGGCGGGGACCGACAAAACCCCTTCGAGACGGAGCCGCAACCCGACATGATAGCCTGTTCTCCCTGGATTCATCTGCTCGACCATCCACAACCTCTGCTGCGCGAAGGAAAGCGGTAGTGGCCGATCTCTCGGAACGGGCTCGAGCGGTGCAAGACCCTGTCCATTGACCGCGCGCGTCTCGCGGAGAAAATCCAGAACCTCTGCTTTGCGAGCCGAAAGCTCCTCGCGAAGCTCGGGCGTCAGAACACCAGGGGAGCGCTGACACGTAAGCGCCCATCCTCGCTCCAAATTCTAGGTCCATCTTCTGCAGCCCGGCGAGAAATCTCCACACCGGCTGAGGACTTCTGTGGAGTATTCTCCATTATCTCGCTACTACGGTCGTCCTGGCTGATGGGCCCGAGTCATGATCATACGCGTTCCTCGTCGCTCGGGGGTGATGCCGCCGCTCTCAACACGCGAGTTCCTGCGTCTTTTCGGCAAGGATGCAGGCGGCCTTGCGCACGCCATCAAATTGCTTTTCTGCCGAGAAACCAAAATCCGTCTCATGAGTGCTGTTGAAAGCCCACACGTAGCCGATCGCGTTGGCTTCGAGCACAAAGAGTCTTCCGGAAGGCAGCTGGCGAACGATGTCGAAACCCAACAACGGAATGTCGGGGAAGGCCGCGTGCGCTCGCTCCCCAAAACGTATGATTTCCTCGTCGCAATTTGGCATCACCTTGGAACCTTTCGCACTCGCGACGACAGACCGACCGACAAACTCCAGGTCCTCCGGCCCCTTCCACGCCGGGCGATTGTCCCTGACTTCATAGCGCTTGGAGTAAAGCACTTTCCCAAACAAAGTGTTCACTCGATAGGACACCGGTCGCTCTCCCGTGTAGATGAACTGCTGGAGAACGAGGGAGGAACACTCTCCGGCAACGGAGGTCGTGACAGGCCTCCATCTGACCCGGTCCTTGCGAACGATCCTAACCTCTGCCCCACGCGCGCCGTAGTCTGGTTTCTTGACGATGTAGCCGGCGAAGCCGGACAGGTCGGGGATGTTGTCCTTTTCCAGCAAAGTCCATTTTGGCACAGGGATGCCTGCCTTTTCCAGGGCACGGTAACTCCTCACTCTTGCTAAGGGGGAACCGCAAAAAAGATCCGTCCTCCAACCCGCGGACGATGGCGGAGGAACGCGGGCGAAAAAATCAGCGTTGGGTTAGGGGGAAGCGAAACATTCATCGAAGCCTCGTCTCGCAGAACAACCACGTTGACCGCGGGGTCAAACGTCCGGACATAATCCGCCAGCTCGTCGAAGCTTTGCCTTTCGAAGAACTCGTTGATCGACGATCAGCAGATTGCACTCGCGAGCGCCAAAGAATCTCGATCGGGTTGTGGGGCACCCGAAAAGGAGACCCATGCGCCGACATGGCGAGACAATCGTCTTCATTCGATTACCGTCATCGATGCAAATCTCCACCTTCTCGCTCGATGTGGTGATCGCTGACGCCGGGTTCTGGAACGAGTCAATTCCAATTCCCTCGACCGCTCGTGATCTGTGCCTCAATGGCAGACCTCTCAAGAATAGTCCGTCCCGCGGAAGGCCGACTCCCTTCATGACGCCATCTCCTCCGGTTCACCGGCAGCGCTAAAACAGTGCCTCCTCGCGCAACGCGTCACTCTTCGACTGGGAAGGCTTATTCTGAGCCGCTCCACGGGCGCTTGCGATAAATTCCCCCAACTCGCTCACCGTCGGATTGTCGAACACTGCCCGGAGAGGGACTTCGATGCCAAAAGAAGCCCGCAGTCGAGAAATCACTCTGGTGGCCAGGAGCGAGTGGCCACCCAACTCAAAGAAGTTGTCGTGCGGGCTGACCTCCTTGAGGCCGAGAACCTCGGACCACACGGAAGCGACCATCTCTTCGGACGGGGTCAATTCCGCGTCGACGACGGGACCGGTGGCGTTTCGTTCCGGCTCGGGCAAGGCTTTGCGATCAAGCTTTCCGCTCGCTGTCAATGGAAGACTTGGAAGTCTGACAATCGCTGACGGGACCATATAGGACGGCAGCTTCTGCTGAAGATAGGGCCTCCATTCTTCGACGATCTTGCCGCTCCGGGACACAACGTAACCGACAAGTCTGCGTTCCCCGGCCTTATCCTCCCACACAGCCACCGCGGCTTCTTCCACGTCGGGATGACCTTTCAAAGTTGTCTCGATCTCTCCGGGCTCGATCCGATAGCCACGAATCTTCACCTGAGAGTCAATCCGACCCATAAACTCAAGATTTCCGTCGGAACGCCAGCGAACAAGGTCACCCGTTCTGTAAAAGGCTCCCGGAAACAATCCTTCTGGATCACGGACAAAACGCTCCGCGGTCAGTTCCGCGCGATCTAGGTATCCCAACGCAACGCCATCCCCTCCAATATAGAGCTCGCCCGGCACGCCCATGGGAGCCAACCTACCCGCTCCTTCCAGATAGCCTGCGAGAACAAGGGTCTGGGTGCCTGCAATCGGGCGACCAATGGGGACGCTCGCCTCTGCACTCGAAAAACCATTCGGAATCGGATAGATGGTGGCAAAGGTGGTTGTCTCTGTCGGACCGTACCCGTTGAAAAATCGCGCGTTCGGCAGCAGTTGATGGGCCCTCGCAATATGTCCAGGCGACAACGCTTCGCCCCCCGTAATCACTTGTCGAACACCTCGCAGGACCGCGGGACATGTATCGATGATTTGGTTGAACAGGCTACTCGTCAGCCACGCAGTTGTCACCCCGTGCGTTCCCAGCGTGTCTCCCAGCGCGTTAAGATCAGCGAACTCGTCGCTATGAATAACAAGCTTGGCGCCCTGCAGCAGGGCGCCCCATATTTCAAAAGTCGAGGCGTCGAAATTCAGCGGTGCAAAATGCAAAAGTACCTCCGATTTGCCCAGGGAAATTGTGGAAAGACCAAACACGAGACGCAGAATCGCACGGTGTGGTACCAAGACTGCCTTGGGAATCCCCGAGGAGCCCGATGTGAACAGAACATAAGCGGCTGAGTCGGACGAAACATCCGGCAAAGGATCGCCCTCCCGGGCAACGAATGGTTCGTCAACAACCAGCACTTCGGCGCCGCCCGAAAGGCGTGGAAGTTTCGAAGAGGCATTCGAACGGGTCAGGACCAGTCGCGCGTTCGCGAGTTCTATCAGACGCGCGATACGATCCGCCGGCTCGCGCAGGTCAATGGGAAGATAGGCTCCGCCTGCCTTAAGGACGGCAAGAAAGGAGATGATCGCATCGAGGCCGCGGGGCAGGGCGACCCCCACGATTGACCCCGGCGAGCATCCCCGGGCCATGAGACGTTTTGCCAGGCGATTTGCGCGGAGATTCAGCTCGCCATAGCTAAGATGCTCCTCGCCCACGACAACGGCACAATCGTCGGGAACAACAGCCGCCAGATCCTCGAACAGTCGGTGAACAGGTTTTCGGCATTCTGGGGGCGACACTGGACCTCGCCCGAACGCCAACACCTGATTGCGCTCTCTCTCACTCATCATCGATAGGCCCTCGACGGCGCCGTCGGGTTCCCGCACACAGCTTTCAACCAGGTGGAGGAAATGATCGAGCATTCGCTCGCCCGCAGACACATCAAACAGCTCGGTGCTGAACTCCCAGAGGACGAGAGGAGCCGCCGACCTCGCGAAATCGACCGATCCGTGCTTCGGCGGTATCAGCAGGGCCATGAGATCAAACTTGACTTGACCGCAGGCAATCGCGTCATCGCTGGTGATCTCAAGCCGGTCCGTCTGAAAATGCGGGAAGGCATCCTCATAAGCCCCGATGCAGGTATTGAAAAAGGGATTCGCGTTGGCATCGCGATGAGGATTCATTTCCTGAACCACGCGCTCGAAGGGCAACTCCTGATTGTCAGAGGCACTTCGCAAGGCTTGGGAGGCGCGCCGAGCAAGATCACGAAACGTGGTCACACCGGCAAAGCGGGCACGAATCGGCAGGGTATTAATCACCATTCCGAGCATTTTTTGAAGGCGCGGGTCGCGTCGGTTAGCGAAGCCCGAGCCGACACAAAAATCCTCCGCCCCGGTGTAACGATGGACGAAGAGTTGAAAGGCGGCATGAATCCAGGCGAAGCGGGTCACGCCCTCGCGCGAACACACACTCCCCAATTCATCCCACAGCGCTTGCGGAAACGGACGCCGAATCTGCGATCCTGCAAACGTTCGCGGAACACCGATTAGACGATCTGATGGGAGAGTGGGCGGAACCGGACAGCCCGCCAGCTCCTTCTGCCAAAAGGCGAGTTGGTGGTCCCATGCTCCCGATGCCATGGCGTCGCGCTGCCAAAGGGCGAAGTCCGCAAACTGGATGAGCGCGTGTGACAGCGCAACATCCTTCTTCCCGCTCAGGGCCTTATAAGTGGCATAGAGCTCGGCAAGAAAAACCCCATACCCCCAGCCGTCGTGAAGAAAATGATGCTCGGTGTGGAGAAGTTCGAAGGCATTGTCGTCCCACTGAAACAGCCGCCAGCGGATTAACGGTCCAGCCTTCAAATCGAAGGGCCGGCGTAGCTCCTCACGAATCAGCCGATCCAACTCGCGCTGGCGCACCCCCTCCGCCATTCCACGCAGGTCCTCTGGGATGAGACGAAAGGGGACGTGGGGGCGAATCTCCTGCCGCGGGAATTCCTCTTCACTCAAAAACACGGTGCGCAAGATCTCATGGCGGCTGACCATTCGATTTAGCGTCGCCTCGAGCACGCCGACATCCAACGCACCGCGAAAATGCAAGAGGGACTGAAATCGGTAGCTGTTAAGGTGTGGGTGAAGCTTCTCCAAGAACCAGATTTGCTCTTGCGGAAAGGAAAGCGGAATGGCGCGTGGACGCACGGTCCGGACCTCCAATCGCGGGTCCGTCCCGTTGGCATCGGTATGCTTCTTCCCTTCGACCAGAGCCAGAAGGCCACCGAAGGAAGGCTTCTCCAGAATCTCGGAAAGCCTGACGCGGACCTGGAACTTCTCTTCGATCATCCAAGCGAGATTCGCGGCAGAAAGAGAGTGTAAACCGTAGGCGATAAGACTCTCATCCAAGCCTATGGAGGACGTTCCGATCACCTTCCGGCAGAGCTCTCGCAGGGCACGCTCAGAGTCGTTGGATGCCGCCGTCTCCTCCTCGCGGTGCTCGGTCCGGAGGCTCTCAAGGAGGGCGTCGCGGTCCACTTTGCCATGCGCAGAGAGCGGCCATTCCGACTTCTGCACGAAGGCCGAGGGGATCATATAGTCCGGCAGCGTTACTGCGAGGTAGGCAGACAGCCCGGCTGAGGAAAGTGCCGGCTGACCCTCGCCAACAATAAA
The DNA here is from genome assembly GCA_963820865.1 of uncultured Verrucomicrobiae bacterium. Taxonomy (GTDB): domain Bacteria; phylum Verrucomicrobiota; class Verrucomicrobiia; order Chthoniobacterales; family Terrimicrobiaceae; genus DASTFP01. Next base: position 126,300 of record CAWGBZ010000029.1, on the reverse strand, counting down.
AAACGCGACCAGGCTGGCCTGGCCGCTGAGGTCCCGCCTGGCCATCACCACGCTCGCAGCGATCGCCGGATGGGCATTGAGGCGGCTCTCAATCTCGGCCGGTTCGACACGATAACCACGGATCTTCATCTGGCGGTCGATCCGACCGATAAATTCGATGGAACCGTCTGGCAGGGATCTTACCAGATCCCCAGTCCGATAGATGCGCTCGCTACGGCCGTCCTCCAACGAAAGCTGAACAAACTTTTCGCGCGTTAACTCCGGCCGGTTGAGATAACCCTTCGCGAGCCGCGGTCCCCCCAAACAGAGCTCCCCAGGCGTCCCGACCGGAACGGGCTTTCGTTTACTGTCGAGCACATAGGCAGTCGTGCTCGAGATCGGCCAGCCGATTGGAAGGCGGGCCGCGTCTTCGGCCACTTCAGCGACCACGAACGTCGTCGCCACGGTGGAGCATTCGGTAGGCCCATAGACATGCAGGATTTGCTCCGGAGCTCTTCCGCTCAGGAGCACTCTGCGCATCCATTGAGGATTGACAACATCGCCCCCGACCAGAAGGCGCCGGAGTCCGCCGAAGATGCCGCCATCCCACGCCGCCATAAGCTCGAACAAAGCCGTCGTCAGAAGCAGCACACTGATGTCCCGTCTTCGGAGCTCGGCCGCCAATTCCCGTGGCTCGGAGCTAATTCTCCGAGGGATGATAACGAGCTGCGCGCCGTTCAACAGAGCTCCCCAAATTTCAAAGCTCGCCGCGTCAAATCCGACGTTCGAAACATGCGCAAACCGGTCCGACGGACCAAAATCGGTGTAATTCGGATTGACGACCAGGTCGACGATGCCGCGATGCGGCACGATCACGCCCTTGGGTGTGCCGGTTGATCCCGAGGTGAAAATCACACAGGCCGGTCCCGTATCGCCGGCCCCGTTTGGCCCGTCATCGAACCCATCCTGGACGCTCTCAATCGTCCTCCAATCACGGTCGAGACAAATGACCGCTGACGCTCCGGTTTCCGGCAAACCGTCTACTGTCTCCGCTGAGGTCAGGACGATGGGCGCGTCGACCTCCTCCAACATAAACCGCAGGCGCTCTTTCGGATAACCCGGATCGATCGGGACGTAAACCCCGCCGGCACGGAGCACCCCAAGCATCCCGAGAATCAGTTCAGTCGAACGATCCATGCACAGAGGCACGTAGGTTCCCTCCCGGACCCCTCGGTTGCGCAAATATCTCGCCACTCGCTCAGTTCGATCGTTCAGCTCTCCGTAACTGAGCGTTCCGTATTCCGACACGATCGCAACCGAGCTTGGGAAACGGGCGGCGACCGCCTCGAAGATCTTGTGAATACGAGCGTCCGTCATTGCAGGTGACTGGTATGAAACGAAGCAGAAGCTCCTGTCAACCCTAGCTTGACCCTAAAAGGGGGCGGGTTGCGCAACCGCCACTCTCCGAAAGAAGAGCTGAGGGTGACGCCCAGCGAGAAATCCGGCGCGCCCGCTTACCACCCCCTGACAACCGATTGTCCCTCCGATTAACCCGTCGACTTCGTCGTGTCAAACCTGCGAAAGCCGATTTTTCCGACTCGTCTGGTTTCTCCCGCCGAAGCGCCCAATTTCAGTTGCTTCATTTTTTCTTGAAATCCCCTGAGCGGCTCGCCATTTTCGCGCGTCCATGGTCCAGCCAATGCCCGACAACGGCGAGGAAGCTCCTTCCAGCACTCTGACCGAATTGGAGATCGAAGCCATCGAGATGTTCATCAATTTTCTCAAATTGATTGGCTTGCCAAAATCGGTTGGGGAAATTTACGGACTACTTTTCGTCTCGCCGAGGCCGCTGGCGATGGATGAGATTGTCAGCAGGCTGGGGCTCAGCCTGGGGGCGGCCAGCCAGGGGCTGAAGTTGTTGCGCAGCCTGGGCGCGGCGAAGGCGGTCTACTTTCCCGGGGCTCGAAGAGATCACTTCACGGCGGATCTCGAATTGAGCAAGTTCGCCACCGTTTTCATCAAGGAGGAGCTCCATCCTCGGATCGAGCGGGCACTCGAGCGAATTCATCACCTGGAGTCGCTGGTGCCTCAACTGCCGAGCGAGCATCGCCAGGTGACCAGGCAACGACTGGAACGTCTCAGGCACTGGTTGGAAAAGGGCGAGAAGATGCTGCCGTGGACGCTCAGATTCCTGATGAAGTGAACAGCTAGGGCCGCGAGAAAGACCCGTTTGCCCGCGGTGTGCAACCCCGGTTCTTTGATCCGGTCGGAAACAACTTGAGTCAATCAATGGTCCTCCTGAGAAAGGGAAGTTCGACCAAGGGCGGCAGCTTGCCCAAAGGTGACTGCTGCACCGGCGACCGTTCTTTCATTGCAGAAGTATTCCTCCCCCGTGTCCGCACTCCCTGATACCACTCCCTCGGCCGCAACCGATCAGGATTCCGAAAGACCAGCGTCTATCGGATCCTCTTGGGTCTCGGAGATCACGCCTCAAAAGCCGCTGCTCCACCTTCCTCTTCGCGAAATTTGGCGCTATCGGGATTTGATTCTTTTGACAGTCTGGCGCGACTTTATCTCTGTCTACAAGCAGACGATTTTCGGGCCGCTTTGGTATTTTGCCCAGCCACTTGTCAGCACGGTGGTCTACCAGGTCATTTTTGGAAAGATCGCACAACTCCCGACCAACAACATTCCGCCGTTCCTCTTTTACATGTCGGGGATCGTCATTTGGTATTACTTTTCTGGGTGTCTGAGCCGCACTTCGACGACGTTCTCGTCCAACGCGGCGCTCTTCACCAAGGTGTACTTTCCCAGGCTGACTATTCCGATCGCGCAGTGCATGAGCAATATCTGGCAGTTCTTGATACAGTTGGTCATCTTTCTCGCTTTCTATTTCTATTTTCTAGCCAAGGGTGCACCGATCCATCCCAGCTACCGAATCGTGATCATCCCTTTCCTGGTCTTGCAGACGGCCCTTCTCGGACTGGGAGTAGGATGCCTTATTTCCGCCCTGAGCACACGATTTCGTGATCTGCAGGTGGCGGTCGCTCCCGCTATTCAACTCTGGATGTACGCGAGTTGCGTTTTTTACCCCCGCTCGATGGTCCCTGAAAGTCTGCAGTGGGTCATGACCCTGAATCCCATTGTTCCTATCATTGAAGGCTTCCGTTTCGCCCTGATGGGACAGGGCCAAGTGGAGATTTATCAGTGGTTAGCGAGCCTGACGGTAACCTTCATCCTGCTCTTCATTGGCTTGGTGGAGTTTGGGCGCGCCGAGAAAACTTTTGCCGATACGATCTAGAAATCCCAGCATGTCCTCTTTGCCGAAGACGATCTATCCCGGGGCGTGACGTTTATGCCCTCGAGCAAGGTGGTGCCACGCCGACCGCCTCGTCGGTCCCTTCGCTCATCATCGCCAGATGATCGCGATACCGTCCGCACGAGTCGAGCGGACACATCACCCTCGACGGACTCTATGCTCATTCGAACCTCTGGGGGCTGAGAACCTATGTCGGTGGTCATCTCGGTTGAAAATGTCTCCAAGCGGTATCGGTTGGGAGAGACAAATCGCCAGCAACTCGTTATCGATTTTCGGCGCTGGTGGACGAAGCTCCAGCTCTCGCGAAAACCGGCGGGAAACGCACCGGCGGAAGCAGAACCGGTGGAGGAGGGAGATTTTTGGGCGCTCAAAGATGTCTCCTTCGAGGTCAAGGCGGGAAGTGCCATGGCTCTGGTCGGAGTCAATGGAGCAGGAAAATCCACCCTGTTGAAGATTATCTCTCGCATCACGGCGCCGACGATAGGAAAGGTACGGTTTAGGGGACGCATTGGCAGTCTGCTGGAAATAGGTACGGGATTTCACCCGGAGCTGACAGGCCGCGACAACGTCTTTCTCAATGGAGCCATTCTCGGAATGAGTCGTGCTGAAGTTAAGAGCCGGTTCGATGAAATCGTCGACTTTGCTGACATCGATCAGTTTATCGATACGCCAGTAAAGCGCTATTCGAGCGGCATGTATGTTCGTCTCGCCTTTGCGGTCTCCGCGTTCCTTGAGCCAGAAATTCTGATACTCGACGAGGTTCTGGCCGTCGGTGATATCAAGTTCCGAACGAAATGCCTCAAACGCCTCGAACAACTCATAAAAGGTCGTCACACCATTCTGTTTGTGGCTCATGATGCAGGCATGATAACCAAATACTGCGACACTGCCCTTTGGCTCGAGCGGGGCTCGATCAAAGCCTACGGCGCGGCGGAAACCGTCGCCGACGCGTACCAGTCGGCCAATCGACCGTCCGAGCAAGTCGTTGTACACAGCGTGCATGGAGGAACCGGCGAAATTGTGGTAACGGCCATTGAATTCCTCGGTGAGGATGGACAGTCAACGGAATCGCTCGAGTGCGGACAGCGATGCTTTGTCGCGCTCGATTGCGAGCGCCGGGCCGCCTCCAGGAAAGAAAGCAGCCCGGTCGTCGCGCGCTTGGCATTCTACGACGAATTCGGTGCGCGAATGTTTACGTTGTCCAGCCTTTACAGCGAACGGCAATTGGCGTCACCAGTCGATCGAACCAGGATTCTCTGTGAGATTCCAAAGCTCCCCCTGTTACCCGGAATCTATCGGCTCAACTATGACCTGTCGATCGATGGAGAATGTGTCGACGCGCAGGTTTCGGCACGCAGCATAGAAGTTGTGGCGGGCAATTTCTACGAGACTTCCCGACTGCCGACTCGATCGAGCACTCCGATTTGTGTGGATTGCAAGTGGCGGGTGGATTCAACGCAGAAAACCTGGGGCCATCCTTGAACCGATCTTGAGCGCCGCGATTCTGAGGCTGCTTTGCGCGCAGATTTTACTGGCCGGTTCGTGTCGCGCCGCCGCCAGACGTCCCTCAGACAATTGCTTCCTATCCCCCGGTTAGCCGATTGCCGGATGGGAGAAGGCGAGCCGGGATGTTCCGAGTCGTCTCGCGGACGCGCGGGTCGCGGGCTTTCGAGGATTGATATCCTTCATTGCATGCAGCTCTACCCGCAGTTTAAGGGAGTTCTGCGAACAAACTTCAGCACTAAGTCTTCCAACACACGTTTATGAACGAAAGGGTCATGCTGACAGGCGGAGCGGGGTTTATTGGTTCCGCCGTCATTGAAGAGCTTAACGAATTGCCGCGCGACATATTTGTTCTGGATAACCTCTCGTTTGGAAAGCGGGAGCTCGCCGCCGTTCCAGACAATCGGTTCTTCGAGGTGGATATCCTCGATCACGGCGCGGTCGCCGATTGTGTGCGCACGATTGCGCCGACGTGGGTAATCCATCTGGCGGCCGTGCACTTCATCCCGTACTGCAACGCGCATCCCTACCAATCCGCTAATATCAATCTTCTGGGAACCGCAAGCGTTCTGGATGCGCTTCGAGACGTCGCCTCCGTGAAGAAAGTCTTCTTTGCTTCGACGGCGGCCGTTTACGCCGACTCGCCCACGCCAGTTTCAGAAACATCTCCAGCGATTCCGCTGGATATTTACGGATTGACGAAGCGCATCGGCGAGAGGCTGCTGCACGAGTTTCATGCGACGACAGGTGTGCCCTGCGTCATCGGACGGCTGTTCAATGCGTATGGCCCTCGCGAAACGAACGCCCACCTGATCCCCGAAATTCTTCGTCAAGTTCTCGAGGGGAAACGAATCGTCGAGCTCGGCAATCTCTCCACACGACGCGACTACATTCATACCAGCGACATGGCCCGCGCGATTTCCCAACTGATGTCCTGCCAGACCGGCGGATTCGACGTTTTCAATATTGGCTCGGGCAAGTCTTTCAACGCCGGCGACATCATCCAGTTCTTCGAACGTGCCATCAACGATTCCTTGGTCGTCGATATCGCCACAGGTCGTGTCCGCAAAGTCGATCGCGCTCTCCTGCAAGCGGACATCACCAAGATTCATCGAGCCATCGGCTGGACTCCGCAGGTGGAAATTCAACAGGGAATCACGGCCCTGCTCCAAGGCGAGGCATCCCTCGTCCCCAGGTAGGGTCGGCGATGAACTTGAAACCCTTTTTCGGGAACTTTCGGCCGCCTCCAGGAACCTTTCTACTGGCTCGAGGACGTAGATGCCCGACCACCCGCGAAGCCGAGCGGCTGATCGAGCGTATTCCCCTCCAATCGCTTCCCGCTCGCATCCATTGCTTTCTCGGAAAGCGGAATATCTTCGAGAGCGAGGCCGTCCTTGGCGTCTTGGAAAAGCGTGGATTCAACGCGACGTTCTCGCCCGGAATTGGCGGTCGCCTCAACGAAGAAGAGATCTTTCATCTCGCGAACTTCCTTGACGTGCTGAGAATGAACTATGAGTCCGACGAACAACGCCAGGACTATTATCGGCGGTGGCGAGACGAATTGCTTACCGCCGGTCACAGCGACCGCCAACCGGACGACATGAGCCCGTCGCGGCGGACCCCGTCTTGGTCCGCCCGGATTCCAAGATGGTTTGCCCGCTTCAGGCAAAACGGAACGATACCCAAGCAAAATCCCGCCGAATCGCCGATGCTCAAAGCCTTCTTCTTGACGCGGAAGGCTGATGCCGTCTTCGGCCCAACGCGCGAAAAACTGGAAGGCGGAGGTTGGCTGAGCACGCGCATGTTCTTGCTTCCCGAGCCAGAGGAATGCTCGTTGATCGAAAGAGCGTTTGAGGCCGGGCGGCAAGCCTCCTCCGCACCGATCACGCCGCCGCGAATTCTCATTTGCGGATGGTACGGAACCGAAACCTTGGGTGACAAAGCGATCTTGGGCGGAGTCATCGATGTTGCGAGACAGCGATGGCCTGACGTGGCCATCGATCTCGCCTCTCTCGAACCGTATGTTTCGCGAATGACCGTGCGGCAGATGCCGGATTTGGGAATAGACCGCGTGTTCACGCTTGGCGAAGCGTTCGCTGCGGTAAGCACGTTCCAATATAGCGCAGTGGCCATCGGCGGAGGGCCGCTCATGTCCTCCATCCCATGGTGTACCCACTTGCTGGAAATCTTCGCGGCGGCCAAGCAGGCCGGCGCCAAATGCCTGATTGCCGGCTGCGGGATTGGCCCGCTCTACGTCGATTATCGAAACACGGCGATCAAGCACTTGCTGGAGCTAGCGGACACAGTTGTGCTGCGCGACCGTGGCTCAGCGCAGATCGCCCGCGATGTGCTCAAGGTCGAGCGGCCGTGCGAGGTCGCGCTCGATCCGGCTTTCATTTGGATCCGCCGGCGCACCAAGTCTTCGGAAAGAGATCCGAAGCAAATCCTTCTCGCGCTGCGTAATTGGCCCATCGAGGAATTCGCCGCCCGGATGGACAGAACACAGGCTGAGCAGATCAAGGCGGCTTATGAGAAGCAACTCATCCTGATGATACAGGAAATACTGCGTCTTGATCCTGAGGTTAGGCTGGTCCCTTTCTGCATGCACAAATATGCCGTTGGCGGTGACGATCGCATTTTTTACAGACGTCTCCTGACTCAGTTCCCCGAGATACTTTCAAGACTCGACAATCGGCACCGGCCTCCGCTTGAGGATCTCCATCTCATCGCCCGCAGTCGTGCGGTGCTGGCCATGCGCTTTCATAGCGTGGTCTTTTCCCTGGCTACGAACACGCCATTTCTGGCAGTGGACTACACCCTCGGCGGCAAAATCGCTGGTCTTCTTGGCGATGTGAACGCGTTACATTCGTTGATACCCATTGATCGCTTTGACGGTGAAAGCGCTGCGGAACGGTTGTTAGCTCTCAAGAAGCCGACGGTTGACCTTTCCATGCACGTTGAGGCGACAAAAGCTGCAATTGAAAAATGCCTGACCAGCGCTTTCGCTGGTTAACCACCGACTTCTTTCAAGTGCTTTTGATACTCGTGGCAGGTAGAAGCTTGATGCCGTAATGATGTCCCGGCTCTCTGCGCTTGGGATAAAGTTTCAGTCTGCCTGGACGCTGCTCGCGAAGAGCCTCCGCATGAGGTCTCACGGCGAGAGTGTCCGGATTCTTCCTGGTTACCGTTGCGCCACCGTCATCGAAATCAGAGCCCTCACCGAGTCACTCGGCAAACAGTCGCCCTCTCCACATCTCCACTGCTTCCTCGGAAAACGAAACGTTTTCGAGTGCGAGGCCATCCTCGAAACTCTCGAGGAAGGGCAGCTCTCCTTCTCTTTCTCGCCAGGCAAGGGCCCGCGTTTGAACGAGGAAGAAATTTATCATCTTGTCGCGTTTCTGGAAGTCCCGATCAACGACCACCAGACTGCGGAAGTCCGACGCAGGTTTTACCGGGAATGGCAAAGAGATTTGCTAACAACTGGCTGGCGAACTCCACGCGCCTCGGATGTCTTGCTCGAGAATTCGGCGGATTCGAAGAGTGACGCGCGCCTTTCCCATGAGACTTCGGTTACCGAAAACCTCTCCGCGGCATTCGGAGATGCCAACTTTGATCCGAATCGAATGCCGGTTCCTCCATGGACGACGCGCGAGCGGCTGTTGCGCGGAGGATGGTTTGGCATGGCGATCCCGGCAGTTGACCAGGAACAGGAGAAACGCCTGATCGAGAGCGCTTTTGAACTGGCCAGGCATGCCGCACCGTCTGTCGGGCCGCGACCCGCCCGTTTGCTGATCTGCGGATGGTACGGCACGGAGACCCTGGGCGATAAGGCGATCCTCGGTGGCGTGATCATTGCCGCGAGAAAAAGATTTCCGCGTCTTGCGATCGATGTGGCATCGCTGGAAACGTACGTGACCAAAGAGACGTCGCGCCAGATGCCGGACCTCCGGATTGGCAGGGTTTTGAGTTTCGGAGAAGCGCTGGCGGGAATCATGACGAAGGAGTTTGGTGCCATCGCCGTCGTCGGACCCTTGATGTCCACAATCCGTCGTTGCACGCACCTCTTTGAACTCTTTGCGGCCGCCAAGATCTCCGGAACAAGAGCTGTCGTGGCGGGCTGCGGCTTAGGCCCCCTTCAGGTTGAGCACCGCAACGCGGCTATTAAGTACATCCTCGAACTGGCGGATGAAGTGGTCTTGCGTGACACCGCTTCCGCGGAACTCGCCCGGACGACTCTGGGCGTCCAGCGCCCTTGTGCCGTCGCGCCGGACGCCGCTTTTCTTTGGATTCGCCAGCCAAGGCCCCTCTCCGCTGAGAGAGACCGGCGTCGCGTGCTCCTGGCACTGCGCGACTGGCCGTTGGACGAGTTTGGCTCGGGAATCGATCCCTTGGCGGCAAGAAGCCTCAAAGCGCGCTACGAAACCGAGTTGGTCGAAATGTTACGCGAACTCGGTCGCCTGGAACCCTCTCTGGAGATCGTTCCGTTCTGCATGCACAAGTATTTGGTGGGCGGCGATGACAGAGAATTCTATCGGAGGCTGCTGAAGGGATTTCCCCAAATCCTGGCTCGACTGGATGACCGGCACCGTCCTCCCGCGGAGGATCTGCGCTTTTTCGCTTCCAGCCGAGCCGTGCTCGCCATGCGTTTCCACAGCGTCGTGTTCTCGTTGGCAACCAATACCCCATTCCTCGCAGTTGATTATACCATGGGAGGAAAGATTGCCGGGCTGCTCGGGGATGTCGGAGCACGCGACCTCATGAGGAAGATTGCCGATTTCGATGGGAAGTCGACGGCACGCGCGTTGCTCACAACAGAGGCCGTGCGACAGAATCCGGACGAATTGTCCAAGGCAGTCGAAACTGCCTTGGACCGGGCTTTTGTTCGATGTCTGCAAGATGGATTCGCGGCTAGCGACTGATCGGAGATGCGGATCGCCTTAATGATGCAGGGTAACGGGACGAGCTGGATCGGGGGGACAGAGTACATCAGGAACCTTGTGGTCTCGTGCGGCAACCTGCCGCCAGAGGAGCGATTGGATGTCGAGCTACTCTTGATTTGCGATGAGTCCTTTGACGCGAAAGGACTTGGCGACATGGTGCGGTATCTGGCTCGAACGTACCAGTTTCCCGGGGACCTTCCCCCAATTGATTCCGCCCCTTCATCCGAAACCCGAACGAATGGTTTCCTCTCGCGATTTCGCAAATCTGCGCCACCAGCCAAACCCTCCGTACGTCCCAATGGGCAGATGGCCGAATTTCTCGCGCGAGAACGAATCGACTTTCTCTATCCTGTCATATTTCACCGCTACCAACTGCCGATTGGTAAGACGCTGGGAGCCTGCCGCTGGGCCGGATGGATTCCGGACTTTCAGCATCGTCATCTACCCCAGTACTTCGATCCCAGCGTGCTCGCCCGCAGAGAGGCTGGCCTTGGCGTGTTCTTTAGCGATGCCCGGACCATTGTGTTCAGCAGCCACAATGCAGCCGCCGACTACAAGCAATTTTACCCAACCGCGACCGCCAAGGCTGAGGTCCTCCATTTCCATACTTTTCCGCCCGATAGCTGGTACGAAGGAGATCCGTTGGGGGTCCAACGCAAGTTTCATCTCCCGGACAAGTTCATCCTCGTTAGCAATCAGCTCTGGCAGCACAAGAATCACCTTGAACTCTTCGAAGCGCTGGCCTTGCTGGGTTCAGGCGCATCTCGCGATCTCCCTCACATCGTTTGCACGGGATACCCGGCAGACGAGCGCAATCCCGAACACATCAACCGCTGTCTGCGGACCGTTCATGAACTGGGCCTCGCACAGCGGGTAAGCATCCTTGGATTGATCGAGAGGAAGGAACAGATCCAACTCCTTCGCAAGTGTGTCGCCGTCGTCCAGCCCTCGCTCTTCGAAGGCTGGAGCACGATTGTCGAAGACGCCCGCGTTTTTGGTAAACGAATCTTGATGTCGGATATTCCAGTACACAAGGAGCAAACCCCCCCGAACGGTCTGTATTTTGAGCAGGCGTCTCGACGATCTCTTGCCGACCGACTTGATGAGATTTGGAAAACGGGGATCCCGGGTCCCGACTTGGAAAGGGAGGCCCAAGCGCGCACGTCGGCCATCAAAAACGCGCAATCCTATGCACGCAATTTCTTGACACTCGCGCGGAATGCGGCGTGAAAGCGCCGAAGTCACTTACTTCGGACGGGGCGGCAAGGGGCCTTCTCGCAAGGAAACACACGCCCAGCGTGACCCCCAATCACACGTTATGCCGCGCGGGGACAACGCGCACTGAAGAAATGTCTCGCTCGCCATTGCGTGTTCTTTTTCTTTACCCTCCGGGTCGCCTGAATCGGTTGCAGAAGGCCCGCGACGGACAAGCACCGACAGAGTTCTTTTTCGGGGGGATCGAAATGGAAAAAGCCGGCTTCGTCGTGGAGCATCGCGAGGTAGAACTGCGAGCATGGCGGCCACTCGCTCTTTCCCGTCTCGACACCTGGATTTGCCGTGTTTTTAGAGACGCTGACGAACTCACCGGCCGCGGCATCCGTGCAGCCCGTTCTTTGCTCCGGGAAGCACGCGCGGCGGACTGTATAGTAATTGTGGAAGAATTTCTCGCCGCCGGAGCGGGTTTTTGGGCTCTCCTCCACCAATCAAAGGTCCCGGTTGTTTGCATTCGCTGCCGCCTTTCATGGCTTGCTCCTTCGACAGGATTGGCACGGATGATTATCGGCACACTTTCCCGGCAGGCACACAATGTCGTCATCAGTCCAGTGGAAGCCGAGGTCGGTCACAGGTGCTTCTCACTCGATCCAGAGCACCTCTCGTTTCACACCTTCGGCGTGGATGTTCAATTTTGGACGCCTGGAACGGCCGCGGGAGAGTTTGTCCTTTGCGTGGGGGACTCGTTTCGCGACTATCCAACGCTCCTTCGGGCGGCAGTAGAGATCGATGCTCCCCTACTGATCGTCTCTGGCCAAAAGTTTCAGGAACCCATTCCCGGGAATGTCACTCTTCGGACAGGAAGTTGGCGAAAAGAATGCCTGACCGACGAAGAGTTGCGCGACCTGTACCGGCGGGCGATTTGCGTCGTCATACCTCTGGAGGACCACCCGATGCCTATCGGACAAAGCGTCTGTCTCCAGGCACTCGCGTGTGCCAAGGCCGTGGTCATGACTCGAACCAAGGGCTTGTGGGATAAAAGCCTTCAGGATGGAATTAACCTCCTGACGGTCGATCCGCAGGACGAATCCGGGCTCGCAGGCCAGGTCAATCGGCTGCGTCTTGACACCGCACTGGCGTCCCAACTCGGACGAGCCGGTCGCGAGACGGTCTGCGAACGTTTTCGGATCGACGACTTCGCCGCACATCTGCAACAGACCTGCCAGACTCTCGTCGACCAGGTCAGGAGCAAACGCCGGCAACTTTCCTGAGCTTAAACGCTTTGCAAGTCGCACTCCCCCTGCTCCCGCCAACAGCGAGAGCATCGGTCTTTGCCCTCGCGAGGCGCATAGCTCTCTGCGACCTCTGCCACGAGTAGAAATGAAAATTGGCATCCTTGATCAGACCTGTGCCGGATGGTCCGGCGGCGCGAGTTATACCCGCGCCATTCTTGCGAGCCTGCTCGCCACCCGGGCGAACGGTCAGCCCTTGGGGCCACTTGACGATACTCTGCATGGCCCTGATCAAATCGCCTTTCTCTCCCGAGAAGGGAAAATCGAGGTTCCCCAGGAGTTCCAAGCGATTCCGTTTGCTTCAATCGCCGGTGCGACCCCGGCGATTCACCTCGATGTAGTGCTTCCGGTCCGCGACGAGGCGGTTCGTGATATCCGCGCAGCCAAGATCGGGTGGATTCCTGATTTCCAGCACTGTCATCTGCCGGATCTTTTTGCACTGCAAGATCTCGCGACGCGAGATGCGCTCTTCGAGGCTATTGCTCGCGAGTGTCAACTCGTCATCGTCTCCAGCGAAAGCTCGCGGCGCGATTTTGAGAAGTTCCTGCCCCTCTTTGCCAAGAAGGCTCGCGTCTTGCCGTTCCCTTCAACTCTTTGGGCCTCGCCGCTTAGCGAAAACCCCCAAGAGGTGCTGTCACGCTATCATCTGCCTTCCAAGTTTGCTCTCATTGCGAACCAATTTTGGCGTCACAAGAACCATACCATTCTCCCGCCGACGCTTGCCATCTTGAAAGATCGGGGCATGGCAATCCCGTTGGTTCTGACCGGCATGGCCGCCGATTACCGCGACATCGAGAACCGCCGACTTTCCGAGTTCTTTCAGGACTGTGCACGCCTTGGCGTGCGCGACCAGATCTACTTTCTCGGGCACGTCCCCTACGGAGAACTTGTTTCGCTCATGCGATGTTCGGCGCTGGTCGTTCAGCCGTCTCTTTTTGAGGGCTGGAATACGACCGTCGAGGATGCCAAAGCCTTGGGACGGCCCGTCGTCTGTTCGAATATTCCCGTGCACCGCGAGCAGGCTCCCCAGGCACTGGGCTTTTTCGCGACCGATTCACCGGAGGAACTCGCCTCTCTCCTTGAGACGCACTATCCACAACATGCTGAAGGCCCCGCACTCTCCATCGAACGTGATGCTCTCGCGCGGAGTAAAGCCCACGCGGCGCGCTTCGGAAAGGCGCTCCTCGCCCTTGCCAGCGAGGCGGTTGGCCCTGCGCCCTCGCCCCCGGCCAAACCAGCAAAACCTCCCGTCGCGTCGAAACCTAAGGTCGCTCCCCGCGCGGCCAAAACCGTCGCCGATTCAAAAGCGTCTTGGGTGAGCGATTACCTCGCCCAAAAAAGAAGTCACCTGCGCTTCCTCTATGGCAAATTCGCATTCCAAGTAGACTACTGGAGCCATCACCCGGACCAAGTGCGACACTTGCTCTACAAGGGTGTCACCCACGGAGCCGCCCGGTTACAACATTCACTTTTCTCTGAGGAAATCCTAGGCCAGGATCTCGGAGTCTTGCGGCAATATTCGGCCCGTTCTGTCCAGCGCGAAAAGTTTCCGAGGCAAAACGGAAGTCCGCGCCCACTGCCCTCGATCGCCATCGTCACTCCGAGCTTTAACCAAGGCCAGACGCTGAATGCCACCATCGAAAGCGTCGTCGGACAGGGCTACTCTCGCCTTCAATACGCGGTCGTCGACGGCGGGTCGACCGATGCCACCCGGGAAGTCCTGGAGCGTCACCGGTCGCGACTCGCCTTTTGCGTCAGCGAACCGGACGATGGCCAGGCTCACGCGATCGTTAAGGGCTTCGCCATGCTCCGGGGCGACATCATGGCCTATCTTAACTCCGACGACTTGCTCATGCCGGGGGCTCTATCCTATGTGGGAAACTATTTTGCAAGGAATCCGAGCGTCGATGTCATTTATGGACACCGCGTCGTTGTCGACGAATTGGGAAAAGAGGTCGGTCGATGGGTTCTGCCGCGCCATGACGCCCGCGCGGTACGCTTCTTCGACTACGTGCCTCAAGAAACATTGTTCTGGCGGAGGTCGCTGTATGAAAAAATCGGCGGGATCAATCCCATATTCCAGTTCGCGATGGACTGGGATCTTTTGCTCCGGTTTATCGCGGCGGGTGCCAAGATTCGCCGCGTGCCCTATTTTCTGGCCTGCTTTCGGGTTCATACGTCGCAGAAGACGCACACGCTCTTTGACACGGTTGGGGAACGGGAAAAGTTGCGCCTTCTGGCTCGCGAACATCCCAAAGGCTGCGATGCAATAGCCGTGCAGAAACTGCACGACTCGTATCGATTTCGTTCGAGCCTCTGTGCGATCCTGCTTGGCCTCGGTATTCGATATTGACCGCTGGCTCATGAAAAGCGGCGCTATCGGAACCGCTAAGTCATAGACAGAGTCTTTGTGACTCGTCCGATCTCCGTTTGCAACTCATGTCCTTGATTGCGACGCTCGCAGGAAACGTTGCGGTCCTCGCACTGGCCTGGGCCGCTTATGCATTCTTCGGTTACCTGCTATTCTGCAGAGCTCTAAGGGTATGTCCCTTTATTATTCGTCTGAATCTGTACCCGCTGCTCGGCTGGGCTTTCCTGGCCATCTTCGCCTATTATCTTCGCATCTTGCCCCTCCCGTTCGCGGTCTCCGGACCGTGGTCCCTGGGGGCCCTCCTTCTCGCGTTGCTCGCCTGGAACCGCGGCTTCCGCTTTCGCTCGCTCCGAAGCCCCTTGCCGCTGGTTCTGGGGCTGCTCGTCGCGCTTTTCGTCCTTAACCTAATTCCATTGTATCTTCGCCTGGCGATTCCAGACATGCGAGACGTGGGCACGTGGGGCTACGACCAGCGCAATTATGTTTTCACCGCGGCTGGCTTGCTCGATGAGGGGTTGTTGCCCGCGGCGCGGCGCCCGGCCGACCCGTGGGGGTTTTTCACCCCCTATTGGGAGTACTTTAAGGAGAGTCTGCGGCAGATTAGTGCATTCAAGCCTGAAGACTTGGATTGGTACTATAACCGATTGCAGTGGAGGTTCGAAACTCTCCGGTCGGCTTCGCGCGATTTCGCGCTGTTTCCACGCCGAGCCTTTTCGTCGCTGGACGCGCTCATGACTTCCGTTCTGCGGATCGACCCGCAGCAGGCCTACACGCTAAGCGTTTGGATCCATCATGTCTGGTTGCTTCATGTCGCCATCATCTTCTCGCGCCTGCTGCGGCTGAAGACGCTCGGCTTGATCATAGCGATCCTCCTGGTTGTCTACTGGCCGAACTCTCATCTGGCGATTGCGGCGGACAACCGCGACCAGGCCAATTGCCTGATCCTGGTTTTTGTCTTATTCATCCTAGCCCACCTGCAGGACTGCCGATTCTGGCCGACAGTAACTTGCATCTCCGCGATCGTGGTCGGGTACCCGGAGCTGGCGATTCCGGCCCTGGTGGCCTTTTACGCGCAACGCTACGATGCGGCGGGCCGCCTGAGCATATGGCTGAGACAGATCGGCAAGGAATTGGGGACTGCCTCGCTCTGTCTCTTGCCCGTGCTTCCCCCCGCATTGCTCGGCCTCGTGTATCAGTGGGGTATGAAATCAGGAAACCGCTCGCTCGTTTTCCCGGTCCAATATGGCACTCCGCTGGCGGGATTCGACTATTTGCCAGGGTGGAAGCTGCTTTGGAACAGTAATTTCCCTATTATTGACTATCTCTCCCTCCTCCTGGACATCATGATCCTCCTCGTGGCGGCCTACGGGCTGGTCCTGATCTTTCGCCAGAGGCAGTTCGGGACCTTGATCGGATACGGGGCTGTGCTGGCCTGCGGGTACCTTTTTCTGGCCCGTCGGGAATACTATCCGGCCTACAAGATCTTAACCATCTTCTGGCCATTCTTTATTTGGCTGCTCCTTCTTGCGCTCTCGCGATTCCTCCACCCGCCTCCTCAACTTAAATTCAGGCCGGGCCGATACAGATACGCACCAGCGGTCTTGTTGATCCTCGCTTCGCTGCCTGCCGTCTCCAGCCTGGCCCAAATACCATTTCCCGGCGCTTACGAACTCCTGGGTGCCAACCATCTCCTCGCGGATCCCGTGCCGGGAGGCGTCAAAGGCTTCTTGCAGCCCCGGGTGAGCGATCTCAACCGGCTCAAGCAATTCTCTCGCAAAGTTTCGAAGAAAACCCAAAGCGTTCTCGTGATCGGCAATCCCCCCGAGGGGATCCCGGATGACGTCGGATTCGCCCATTTCTTCTTGAGAAAAAACTCCGTCTTCTTTCCCCAATCCTTGAAGGAAGCAGTTCGCGCCTGGTGGATGCCTCCCTATCCCAGCGTGCGGCCGGCATCGTCACATCAGCCGATCGATCACATTCTCCTGGTCAACACCACTGAGACCTTCGATTTTCATCGCCCCGAAAGACATATCTTTGCCGGGGCACTTGACGGAAACTCCTTTCGCCGGATGAATTTTTCCACCCATCTGCCGCTCAAGGAGAGGGAGCATTTACTGATTATTTGCCGCTCCGTTTCGAATCCGACCAGCACCCGCACCGAACCGGAAAAGCAATGTTTTCTCTTTGAGAACGGCGAACTTCGGCTCGACATCTTTCATATCAACGCCCCGATCGGAGAGGTGGGACGTTTTTCCTTTGCGGTCACTTCAACGGGACCCGTTCCCGTCGAAGGGGAACTGGAAGTTTTGCTGAATGACAAGGCGGTCGAGCCGACCGCCGGCTCGGGGCCTGCCTCCAAGTGGAGCCAAACGCTTTTCCTTAGCCCGGACGCGATGCATCAGGAGTTGGTCATTCGGGTGAGACAGAAGGAACCGTCGGTGGCCCCCTCTCCGTGGTGCTTCGAACTGACCGGCTTTGAAAGCTCGCTTCCGGAAGAGACCGCGGAGATCACCGAAGATTGAGGCAACCATTCTCGAAACGCGTTGCGAGTAGCTGCGACGCAGCCGCCAATTGTTGCTTGCGGTGACACCGAGGAGGATCGATATCCCTTCAAGAGATGCCATATCGAGTTTGCAAGACCATTGATGTCGAGAATGGTCATATGCTTTCCAAGCACCCGGGCAAATGCCGCTACCCGCACGGTCATACGCGCAAAGTCGAGTTCATTCTCGAAGCAGAAGACCTTGATCGCAACGACATGGTTTGCGACTTCAAGGTCGTCGAAGAGATCATCGCCGATTATTTGGAGACCCTGGACCACGCCCTGTGCGTCAATACGGCGGATCCGGCTTACGCCCAATTGCGCGCAGTCTACGGAGACCGTGTCGTTCCCTTTGAAGAAGAAGACCCGACCACAGAGGTGATGGCGCGGGCCATTTTTCAAGCGTTCTCAAAGAGAATTGGTGATTACTCGATCGGGCGACAGCGCGACTACCCCCTCAGGAAGAGCGTTCGGCTCGTTTCTGTGAAAGTGTGGGAGACCGCCTCGTCGTGGGCGGAGTACCTGCCCTAGGAGACTGTTGAAAGACCCACGTATGTCACGTTGCCGTCAATTTTCGGAAGATCGTAAGGAGCCAAGCGTAGGTCGTAGCCGCAGTGCTACGGACAAGCTTGGCGACACCGCGAGGGCCGAAAATTGGCGCAACCCGAAGGGCGTGAGTTTTTTGGGGCATCTTTCGGCGTCGCTCCTCAGTCACAGCCCCGTTCGGGGATGCTCCTTCGTCGCTCCACCGACATCTACCCCAAAGAGCTCACGCGTGGCATGCGCGGGTTTTTCAACAGTCTCCTAGCGCCATGCACCGACCCGCAGACAGCATGAAGGATGTCCAAAATAGCAGGGACACCCGCGGCATTGCGATAGACCAGGTGGGGATCACCAATCTGCGCTACCCGATCGGTGTGAAGGATCACGAAGGTCAGCACGTAGCCACGGTGGCCGACATCTCGATGTCCGTGCACCTCCCCCACCACTTCAAAGGAACGCACATGAGCCGCTTCCTGGAGGTGCTGCTGAAACACGAGGATGAGATCACGCTGCGGAAGTTGCCCACGATCCTGCACGAACTAAAAGAACGCCTCGATGCTGAGAGTGCCCACATGGAGGTGTCGTTCCCTTATTTCATCGACAAGGCCGCGCCGGTGAGCGGCGCTCGCGCCAAGGTGTGCTGCCAATGCGCCTTTTCCGTCTCCTGCAACGGGAGGAAGAGCGATATCGCGCTGCGGGTAGTCGTCCCGGTCACCACTCTCTGCCCGTGCAGCAAGGAAATCAGTGACTACGGAGCGCACAACCAGCGTGGTCACGTCACCATCGAAGTGCGGCCGCGAAAAACCAGACACGGCTGGGCCTGGATCTGGATCGAGGAATTGGTCGAAATCGCTGAAAGCTCCGCCTCCGCTCCGGTTTATGCCCTCCTGAAGCGTCCTGACGAGCGCCATGTCACCATGCAGGCGCACGATAATCCCGTCTTTGTGGAAGACCTCGTGCGAAATGTTTCGCTCCTCCTCCAGCAAGACAAACGCGTGGTTTCTTTTGTCGTTCGTGCCGTCAACCAGGAAAGCATCCACGCGCACGACGCCTTCGCGCAAGTAAGCTGGAAGCGGCGCCCGGCACGCTAGAAGCTCGTCCGAATCGTCCGGCGGGCCGATCTCTCCGTTTCGGCTTTACGGGAACCCGCTTCGGCGTGGGTCCCTGAGCGGAAACGACGAAGCGAGTCAGCCTTGCCTTGGCCCCATCGGGCCATCACACCCTCAGCATGAAACGGCTCCCGGTCGCACCACGGCTCGTCATCTTCGACTTTGACGGAGTGATCGTCGAATCCAACGCCATCAAGGATCGTGCCTTCTACACGCTCTATTTGCCCTACGGCGAAGCGGCCGCCCAACGGGCCAACGAACTGCACATGCTGAACCCGGGGGCCAGTCGGTACGAGAAGTTTGCCATCATCCACCGAGAGCTCTTAGGACGCGAGATCACGCCGTCGGAAAGTCAGGCGTTGGGACAGGGATTCACTGCCTTATGCCTCGAGGCCGTTTGCGCCTGTCCAATGGTCGCGGGCGCCGAAGAATTTCTCACGATATACTCCAAACGCCTCACTCTGGCGCTGGCCTCGGCGACGCCCGAGGAAGAGCTCGTCGCGATCGTCGAGAAACGAGGGTTGAGCCGCCATTTCAGGCACACCTTAGGAAAGCCGCAGTCAAAAGTGGAGAACCTCAACCGTATCCTCACCTGTGAAAACCTTGCCCCGGACCAAGCCGTCTTTGTCGGCGACCAACCGAGCGACCGAGATGCGGCCCGCCAGGTCGGAATTCCGTTTGTCAAGCGACTGTCGACAGACTCTGGCGAGGCCGACAACACCGCCGACGGCCGCATCACGAACATCATGCAGCTGCCAGGGTTCCTTGCGCTGTGAAGGAGAGACCTGACCGACAGTCCCGCGCGGACCGGAAACCATGATCCTGGACGGCGCCATGTCCCATCCCCGCGAATGAGTCTCCCGGTCGTTGACTTGGTGATTCCCGCTTACAACGAGGGGCGTCGCCTGCCAAAGTACCTGCCACGCTTATGCGACGCCCTGACCGGAAGTCCACGCTCCTGGCAGATTACCGTGGTCGACGACGGCTCCTGCGAATCCGAGTCACGGCAGATGCAGGCATGCGTCGAGCGTTGCGGAGGAAACGTCCGTTTCCATCGTCTCCCCGCCAACCATGGCAAGGGCGCTGCGGTTTATGCGGGCTGGAATCGGGAGTCAGAATCGGAGTGGTTGGGCCTGCTGGATGCCGACGGCTCGATTCCTCCCTACGAGGTCGTGCGCCTGCTCCGAGCTTTGGACGGTGAGAACATGCCCGACGCTTTCTTTTGCTCTCGCTGCAAGATCCTTGGCCGCACGGTGCAGCGATCCTGGCTCCGGCATCTCGGAGGGCGTCTCTTTGCCACCGCCGTCTGTCTGGCGACCGGCATCCCGGTCTACGATTCCCAGTGCGGCTTCAAGCTCGTGCGGCGCGCATGCTACGAAAGCATCAGGAGCCGCCTGCACGAGAAACGGTTCGCCTTCGATGTCGAGCTGCTGGTCGCTCTGACAGAGTCCGGGGCGCGCGTGATCGAATTTCCCATCGACTGGTTCGATGTCCCCGGCAGCAAGGTTCATTTTATCCGCGACACGATGCACATGCTCGCCACCATCATTCGCCTTCGGACACGGGGTTGCCGGTAGGCGCCTCCGAGAAAGGCCGGCGGGAAAGCATGAACGAATCGATCTTGGAACAGGGAATAGAACCTCACGCTCAAATCCGACATGCGTTACTGAGGCGACGTACTCCGCTCGCCTCCGTTGAAAGCTCATGACGAGCAAGAAATCCGTCGTAGTCATTGTCCCGTGCTACAACGAACAAGGATCGCTGCCGCTCCTCTACCAGGGATTGTGCGCGGCCGTCGCCGGTTCTGCCGAAGCGTTCACATTTGTTTTTGTGAACGATGGGAGCACCGACGGGAGCCCTGAGTTGCTCGACAATCTGGCGAGTCTCGATCCCAAAGTCCGGGTGATCCATCTGGCACGGAACTTCGGCCATCAGGCTGCCATCCTGGCGGGCATCGAAGCCATCGACCAGGCGGATGCGGCTATCTTAATGGACGCCGATCTCCAAGACTCTCCGGAGGCGATTCCCGGCTTTCTCGAAAAATGGCGCGCCGGATACGACGTCGTCTACGCGGTCCGCCGCAAGCGAAAGGAGAGTTTTCTCACCCGTGCCGGGTTTCATCTCTTCTATCGCATGTTGAATCTAGTCGCCAGCCGACGGATGCCTTTGGATTCGGGCATTTTTGGACTGATTGACCGGCGCGTCGTCCAGGCGATCCGGGCGATGCCGGAGCGCAACCGATACTATGTCGGATTGCGTTGCTACGCCGGTTTCAAGCAGATCGGAATGGAAGTCGAGCGCGGCCGCCGCGTCAGCGGCGAACCAAAAGTGAGGACCTGTGGTCTGATCCGCCTGGCCTGCGACGCGATCTTTTCTTTCAGCGTACTTCCCTTGCGCATCATCACGATATCGGGCCTCTTCGTGGCCTCGGTCTCGCTTTTGCTCTCCGTTCTAGGGGCGGTCCTGAATGTCTTTTTTGGAATTACGGTTCATAGCTGGCCTTTTGGCTTGAGCACGATCCTTTTTCTCGCGGGGACGAACTTTACGTTCTTGGGGATCATTGGCGAGTATGTTGCCAGGATCTACGACGAGGTGAAGCGGCGGCCTCAGTATTTCGTCGCCCGCCGCTCCGGCTTTGAGGCCAGCGACGGTGAGTTCAACCGGTGAACAGGCGCCATTACGCGGGCGTTTTGCTCCTCCTTTTATACAGCGTTGCCCTCGGCCTCTTCGCCACGCATCTCAACAAGCTCTATTACTCCAACCACGGACCATTTTTCGACTCGGTTAGCTATCTGGAACAGCTGGCTTGGTTAATTCACGCGGGAAGGACTCTAGGAGTGGTCGATGCGGTTGAGATGGCGGCATCCTCTTCAACGGTTTTTCTTCCCTTCGGCGCGGCAGCCATTCTTTCTCCTCTGCTTCCGGTCAGTCGCGCGGTGGGAATCTGGCTCCAGATTCCGTGTGTGTTTCTGCTCCTGCTTTCGGTTTGGACCTATTTTCGGGTTCGCCACGGGGCGGGACCGATTTTTGCCGCCTTTCTTGCGCTGCCCAGTGCCGCGACCTCAGGAATCTTCTTACACAATGGCGGAATCAGCGACTTCCGGATGGACCTTTATCTTTACCTTCTCGTGGGTTCGGCATCGATGTGGTTGCTCATCGCGCTGCACCGAGGGAGGCGTTCGGACTGGCTGATCTGCGGGCTGTGCTGCGTCCTGGCCAGCCTTTCGCGGGGGACGGCTGTTGCCTACCTCACGGTGATCTTCGTGCCTCTGCTGAGCACCCATTTTCTTCTTCGTCCCGAGAGACGCCGTCAAATTGCCGGCGGAGTTGCCGTGATCTCCCTGACCTGGATTGCTCTCGCTGCCTGGTTCTATGTCCTGAACTTCGATTCGCTAAGGTATTACTATTTTGTCTGGAACACCGATGCCAACGCCAAGCTTCCCCTTTCCAGCACCTTGAATCATTTCCGGCTGGCCTTTGACTTCGCCGGAGGCTCGCTCGTCATCGTCTGTTTTCTTGTAGGAACCGGCAATTGGCTCCTCTCCAGATTCGTCCAGGACCGCCGCGACAATTTCTCGCCCGGTGCGTGTGCAGAGATCGCCTGGCTGGCGATTGCCCCTGCGGGAATGCTGGCGCTTCGCGGTGCCGGACTCAATCCATTCGTCTCGATGCCGTCCGCCTTTGGAATCGTGATGCTTCCCCTGGTTCTTGCGGGAACGTGGACCGGTGTCTCTGGAATCCGCGCGACTGCGAGCAGCGCCCTTCTCCTCGGAGCCTGCTTGTTCACGGCCAAATCCGGCCTCGATGAGCATCGCTCCCCCGTTGCCTACTGCTACTCCAACAAGCCTTACAAGAAGATCCTCCGTATCCTGAGGGAGAACGATCACCCCGCCGTGCGCGTCAATATGATCGGTGCTGCTAACGTCGTCCCTCATGCCTTCAGGAGCTTTCTAATCTACGACGCCAAGTTTGCGATTGCGCCCGACGAATTCCTGACAGACCCGAAAGGAAAATTGCAGGTAAGTGTCGGAAATGTCCGTGGAACCAGCACCGCAACTTCGATTGAGTGGGCGAAAATGCCCGGAGGCAATGACGAGGAAAAAGTCCTGACCCTTGCGAATCAGCTTATAAACCGCACCGAAATCCTTCTTTTGCCGACGGCAGAGACCGCGGAGTACTTGAGCCAGAACGCCAACTATATCAACAGACATGTGCCGCATCTCCGCGACGCGTTATTAAAGGCTGGGACATGGTCCGCTCTGGCCGAGAATCTCACGTTTTCCGATCACGAAAAATACTCGCTCCTTCTGAACCTGCGGCCCGATAAGACGACGGCTGCTCAATGACCGATGGGCCAGCTGGGAATTCGAGATCCCGGGCAGCGAGGTTTCTCTCGTTCGAGATACCGCGCAGGTGTTGGCCCACCATGATTCGCCCGCGGAAGAGGGACTGCCACTAGCGCTTGCCCGGACGAATCGGAGTGGGACAAGAATACTTGTTGATTTTGGCGGACAAATGTCCTGTCTTTTTCGGATTTTCTCCAACCGCGTGGCATGTCCCCTCATTTTGTGAAAATCCATGAATGAATCGATCCTCGTCACAGGGGCTGGCGGCTTCATCGGCGGTCACCTGGTTGCTAAGTTGCTTCAGGAGGGACACCGTGTCCGTGCCGTGGACAAGAAGCCACAGTGGCAGTGGTATCAGAAATTTCCGACGGCAGAGAATCTCACGCTGAACCTTGAGGAGAAGGACGCCTGCCTCCGAGCGGTCAATGGTTGCGACTGGGTCTACAATCTGGCTGCGGACATGGGCGGGATGGGATTTATCGAACTCAACAAGGGGCTCTGCATGCTGACCGTGTTAATCAACACGCACATGCTGATGGCGGCCCGGCAATGTGGCGCGACCCGCTTCTTCTTTCCTTCCTCGGCCTGCGTCTACGCGGGCTTCAAACAAAAGGAAGTCGATAACCCAGGCCTGAAAGAGGAAGACGCTTACCCGGCCGATCCGGAAGATGGCTACGGCTGGGAGAAACTCTTCAGTGAGAGAATGTGCCGGCATTTTCGCGAAGACTTCGCCCTGGAAACACGCGTGGCCCGCTACCATAACGTCTATGGGCCGCACGGGACTTTCGACGGGGGCCGTGAAAAGGCGCCGGCGGCGATTTGCCGGAAGATCATCGCCGCCAAGCTTTCCGGCCACCATGAAATCGAAGTTTGGGGCGACGGCGAGCAGACCCGCAGCTTCATGTTCATCGACGACTGCCTCCACGGCACGCGTGCGCTCATGGAGAGCGACATTACCGAGCCGATCAACATCGGCAGCTCCGAGATGGTCACGATCAACCAACTGGTCGATTTGGCCGAGGAAATCGCCGGAATCAAGGTAAAGAGGAACCATAATCTTGATGCCCCGAAAGGCGTTCGCGGTCGCAGCAGCGACAATACGCTCATCAAGGACCGGCTCGGCTGGGAACCGGCCATTCCCCTCCAGACGGGCCTGGAGAGAACCTACGCCTGGATCTTCGATCAGATGAAGTCAGGCGGATCTCACGATCGTATCGTCAACCGGTTCTGACAGGACCGCTTCGCAGTTGATCTAGCTATCCGCAGATGACGCAGATTGACGCAGATGGAGAACGGGACAGGCAGACTCATGTGGTCATCGGGGCCGCCATGGCTGTGCACAACGAACTCGGACGCGGTTTTTTAGAGCCAGTCTATCACGAAGCTTTGGAATGTGAATTCGCTGACCGGGCGATTCCGATTGAGCGCGAGCATGCCTTGCCGATTCTCTACCACGGCAGGCCTCTCATCACCACTTATCGGGGGATTTCATCTGCTTCGTAGTCTGATTGTGGAACTGAGGGCCCTCCAAAAGCTTTCGGCCATTGAAGAGGCTCAAGTCATCAACTATCTGAAGGCCTCTCGCTTGACCAAGGCTCTGCTACTGCATTTCGGAGGCCCGCGCCTCGAATACAGGCGCTTGGTCTTCAATCTGCGGCCATCTTCCTCATCTGCGGATTTCCGGTATACTCGATGAAGATTTCCATTGTCACTCCCAACTTTAACGGCGCCGATCTTCTGGAGCGCGCCATTCAGTCCGTCGCCTCCCAAGACTATCGCAATCTCGAACACATCGTCATGGATGGCGGAAGCACCGATGGAAGCCTGGAGATCGCCGAACGCTATCGCGCGGACCTGGCCCACTTCGTTTCAGAGAAGGATCGCGGCCAGTACCACGCGATTGCCAAGGGCTTCTCCATGGCCACTGGCGATATTCTCTGCTGGTTGAACAGTGATGATGTCTACTTTCCTTGGACGATGCGCATCGTCGCCCGGATCTTCTCTGACCATCCCCAGATTGAATGGATCATGGGCGTGCGTTGCGAACTGCGCGACGGAGCAGTGCAGGGAATTTCCAACGTCATTCCCTTTCCGCGCGATGTCATTCGCTCCGGTGCCTTCTATCCCAGGGGACTTGGGTGCATCATGCAGGAAGGCTGCTTTTGGCGCCGAAGCCTTTATGAGCGGGTCGGAGGCATCTCATTGAGCTGGCCATTTGCGGGCGATTACGAACTCTGGATTCGTTTCGCCGAACAGACCGATCTGGTCGTCACCACCGCGCTATTGGGAGGCTTTAACCACACGGGGAAGAATCGCTCGGTCCTCAACCCCGATAGCTGGCAGCAAGAGGTCGACGCCATCCGCAGCCGAATTGCCTTGCCGCTCCGCCAGATGGGTGACCGGCTCGTGCAACGCCAGAGATTTGCTCAGCGGTTTCTTTTCGGGAAGCCACGGCTGCGGCAGGTACCTCCAATCCTGGCTTTGTCTCACGATGTTCCGCGGACTGGTCCTCGGCTATGACGCCACCAACGACCGCTACTTGCTGCATCGCCCGCAATTCTCCCTCGCCTAAGCGCGACTCGCTTCCCGAGCCTGCTTTTTGCAAAGGGCTGGCATGTATTTCCTGATTTACGTCGCCTGCGGCCTCTATCTGTGGCTCTTGGGAATAGCCGTCTTCGGTGGTTGTGAGACGCGGCGATCGCTCTTCCATGCCCCCTGGCTGGGCTACGCTGTCTTGATCGCGTGTCTGCAGATTCTGCACCTTTTCTCAGCGCTCGATGCGACAGCCTCCTGGATATTTCTGGCCGCCAGCTCCCTCTGCGCTGCTCTCATGGTAGGGATCAGGCTCCGCAGGGGACTTTGGCAGGGCGGCGGCGCTCGCCGGCTGCCCCTGGTGTTTCAGCTGACGCTGCTTCTGGGAGTCGGCTTGCTTTTCTTTTTTCCGGCTTTCCACACCACGACTCAGGCGATTGTCCACTACGACGTAGGCTATTACTACTTGCAGACGATTCGTTGGACGACGGCCTTCCCGATCGTCACCGGCCTCGGAAACCTCTTTCTCAATCTTGCCTTCAACCAGTCCCCGTTTCTCGTCGCGTCGCTCTTCGATTCGTTGGGTCCCCATCTGTGGGGCTATTCCTTGTTAGGAGGCGTCCTGCCTTGGATGGGACTAAGCCTCGCGGTCTTCGCCCTCATCCAGGGACTGTGTGCCTTGCTGGCGCTTCGCGGGCCGCTCGAGCCGATCGAGAAGGCCTATCTCATCTCGTCTGCCGGCCTGGATCTACACGTTGCTCACCGCCAACATCTCGAGCAACTCGCCCGATATTCCCGTCGGCCTGTCTTCAGATCCATCTTTTTCTCTGCTTTGCAAGTCTCCTCGCTACCAAAGATACAGAGGCCGTTCGCGACGTGTTTACCGTCGACGGTCATTTTGGCCGCCCTGAGCCTTAGCGTTAAGCTTAATGCCGTTTTCCTCGTGACGACCATCTGCGCGCTGGCGCTGGCCGTTCTGGTTTTCCGCTGCGGAACGAAGGTTCTCATAAGCCGGCCGATGCTCTGGGCGATCCTGATGGCGGCGGCCATCTTCCTTCCCTGGGTCTGGCGCGGAATTGTCATTTCCGGATACCCGTTCTTTCCTTCGACCGCTCTGGGCGCGCCCGTTTCGTGGAGAGTTCCCCAAGGGCTAGTCTCGCATTTCTATGATATTACGGTCTATTGGGGTCGCCAGCCTTACTATGATCTCGAAAAGGTCAGGAGCGGTTTCGCCTGGGTGCCCGACTGGCTGCAACGAAACTGGAAGCTTAAGGATCAATTCGAAAGACCATTCATTCTGGCTGCCGTTTGGACATCGTTGCTAGCGATCCTCGCGTGGAGAAGAAGAAATCTCGGGACAACTCTTATTCACCTGTTCCTTTTGCTGACTCCGGTCGCGGTCAGTTTGGTGATGTGGTTCTTCACTGCCCCCGATCCACGATATCTTGGCTCGATCACCTGGCTCCTTCCCCTGGCGGTCCCATTGTGCCTTATTTCCGATGCTTCGCCGCTGGCGAACGCACTCATCGGCGTGAGCCTTTGCGTCAACTACGCCGCCCTCGGCAACTTGCGCTACAATACCGAGTGGGCCTGGAAGAGACGCGCGCCCGGATTCCCGGAGATCCATCAGATCGAAACACGGGATGACGATAATCCCTATGGTATTCACCTCTATTATCCAAAGAAGGGTGATCAGCCTTTCGATGCGCCTCTCCCGAGCACACGGGAGATGCAGCCTTCGCTGAGGCTCCTGGACGAGACCAAGGGAATCTCCGGAGGCTTTCGCGATGCGCGCGTCGACGAGCCGGGGGGCGAAGCGGACGGCCGATAAGACGGTTGACAGGGATTGTATGTAATTAGAGATCAAGTTCGCCGGATCGAGAGACCAAAATCCCCCGCCACACGACAGGCTAATGGTGTTATGACATCCGTCTGGTTCTTTCCTGCGTTTTTCGTTTTCCTTCTGTTCGGACTCTATGTCTGGCTGCTTGGCGGCGCCTTTTGCCGCGGTTCGCCGGGGATACCTGGTTTGTTCAGAAAGCCCTGGCTAGGCTACGGAATCCTCCTTGGCCTGCTCCAGATCACCCATTTGTTTTGGCCGGTGGACTACGGTTTTGCGGCGCGGTTTATTTTGATGACGGCCGTTCTGGCGATCTCCGTTCACCTTGGCAGAGCGATCCTCCGGGGCCAGTCCGTGGCCGGCTGGGCGAGAGGCTGGCCGAGCCTCCTGCCGCTCGCGCTGGTCGGCTTTCTCGCCTTTCTACCCGTCTTCAACACCTGCACCAAGCCCGCCTGCCACTACGATCTCGGGCTCTATTACCTGCAGGAGATCCGCTGGATGGAGACCTTCCCGATCGTTCGCGGTCTGGGCCACCTGATTCTCAATCTTGGCTTTAACCAAAGTGCTTTCCTGGTCACTTCGTTGCTGGACAGCCTTCTTCCGGATCGGATTGGGCTCTGGCTGGTGGGAGGCTTGCTGCCGTGGCTGGGCCTGACCCTTTCCGCCTACGCGTTACTTAGGCTTTTCGTTGGGCGCAAAGCCGGGCGCTCTTCGCTCGAACTCGCCTACGCGATCTCGTTTCCCGCATGGCTCTATACGCTGCTGGGCAACAACATCTCCAGCGGATCCCCCGACGTCACTTCCTCATGCCTGATGATCCATCTCTTTCTGAGCTTTGCGGCTTTCATCATGACGGCCGACCATGGGGAACGGGCCCGGCTATTCGCAGATTTATGCGTGGTGGGCGCGGTCTGCGTTTGTTTGAAACTCAATACCCTTGGACTCGTCGTGGGCGTTTTCGTCGCCAGCGTTCTGTTTCTGGTGCTTGAAAAGGACCTCCTGCGAATCTGGCGTGCAAGGGCCATGTGGGGAGCGGCAATCGCCGCCGTTCTCTTGGGATTTTGGGTCTATCGGGGGATTCTCCTAAGCGGCTATCCCTTCTTCCCCTCCCGGGTGGGAGCCGCCACGGTCTCCTGGCAGGTCAAGGCCCAGGAAGCTGATCAGCTCCGGGCGGACATGGTTTACTGGGCGCGCATCCCCTGGGGAGATCGTCAAGTGGCCCTCCAGGGATTTGGCTGGGTGGGCCCCTGGCTCAAACGGGTCCTAGCCTCGGACGTCCAATTTGACTGGCCGATTGGCATCGGCCTGGCCGGCTCGGGTGCGCTGTTGGTGCTGGCATGGATGGAACAACGCCTTCGCAGGTGCTCGTACTTTTTGATGCTTCTCTGCGCCCCCCTGCTACTCCATGCCGTCTTTTGGATCGCGACCGCGCCGGAGCCGCGCTACTTCGGCTCGGCGGCGTGGCTTTTCGCGGCCGCGCCGATCCTCGGATTACTCGCCGTCGAACATTCTTTCGCCTCTCTGGCAGCCATCGCGAATCTTTACATTTGCGCAGTCCCATTGGCCGGTCTGATACTCGAGACCTCCTGGGCGTGGGGGACGCCCAACGCAAGGTTTCCCGAGATTCCACGTTCCCCAATGGCGGAGTATGAGAATGCTCTCGGTCTAAGCTATTACGCGCCGATTGAGGGGAATCAAACTTTCGACCATGAGCTTCCTTCAGCGAACAGAAAGCTGCATGATATTGGGCTGATCAATCCTGCCGCAGGAATCTCCGGTGGCTTTCGATCAATCGGCGAAAGAGAACGGGTTGGGAAGGCGGAGTGACCTCGGACCACTACTGGTTCTTCTTCGGCGTCTTTGTCGCAGCCGGTCTTTTCACATGGTTGCTCGGGACTGCGGCTTTCCATCGGCGCCTCGAAGCGGGCTCGATCTACCGCGCACCGTGGCTCGGTTACGCGTTGCTGGCAGGCTTCCTGCAGTTTGTCCATCTCGTCTTCCCGATCCAGCCCGGCATTTCACTCACCATCGTGGTGGGGCTGGCGCTGGCGGCCTTGTGTTCCCTTTTCCTGGGCGGCGCCTTCCGGGGATGGACAACCCGTCGGACGACGCCCGCCTTTGGCTGGGCAGCGCTTCTGCTCGGAGTTTCGTTCCTGGCCTTTGTTCCTGTGCTCAATGGTTGCACGAAGTCGATGTGTCACACCGATCTGGGCCTCTACTACCTAAAACTCATCCGGTGGATACAAACCTTCCCGATTGTCCCTGGTCTGGTGAACGTGCAAGAGCAACTCGCCTTCAATCAGAACGCGTTTCTGGTCACTTCTCTGTTTGACTCTCTCATTCCCAACCGCTGGGGGCTATTCCTCGTCGCCGGCTTCTTTCCCTGGCTCGGTCTGTCGCTTTCGCTATGGGCAATCGTCAAACTTTTCATGGGTGTCGGAAAAGGCGCGAGCACGCCGCCCATGGAGGTCGCATATGCCATCTCGCTGCCCGCCTGGCTCTCGACACTTGCCAGCTTCTCGCTCTCCAGCGCATCGCCGGATTGCATTATTACGTGCCTGAGCATCCACTTTTTTCTCGTTTTCGCATGCTATCTCGTTTCCGACGACGAAACGGAACGGACTCGCGGGCCAGCAGAAATCCTTCTTCTCGGCGTAACTTCCGTTACTGTAAAGTCCAGTAGTCTTGGCTTGGTCCTGGGAGCCTGGCTGATTACCGCAATCGTGTTGATCGCCAAGCGAAGGAAGGACGCCATTCAGATTGTTCGGAGTGAGCGGGACGCCGCCATGTCGGTTCTGGCGGCGGTTTTTCTGGGCACTTGGATGCTACGTGGGATCCTGCTTTCCGGCTACCCGATATTTCCTTCCACGGCACTGGCCATGCCCGTGCCCTGGCGAATGCCGACCAAGGAGATCATCGAGTTTCAGCAAGAGATCCTGAGGTCGGCGCGCGACCCCGAGGCCGGCTTGGATCCGAAGAAGGTAGTCAAGACGTGGCAATGGTTTTCGAGATGGTGTGACCGCGTTTCCGCAATGAGAACTCACTTTGCCTGGCCCGCCCAGATCGGCGTGGCAGGTGCAGCTTCGATTTTTGCGGCCTCTCTCTGCCTACCGGTCCTGCGCCGCCGTGCGTGGGACCTGCTCTTGTTGGTGTTTCCGCTGGTGGTCTATTCGGTCTTTTGGTTCACCAGCGCTCCTGAACCGCGTTACTTTGGTTCCACCATGTGGATCTTTGCGATCTGCCCGGCGCTGACTTTCGCTACGGGAGACCGGCGGATCGGCCGGTCGACGGCGCTGGCCTGCTTCGGCGCAGCTGCGATACCGATTTCCTTTCTCGCATGGGAATATCGGTGGGCGTGGACCTATGCGGAAGACCGTTTGCCAAGGTATCTGACGGTGAAAACCGAGCCAGTGACCAACCAGCATGGCGTAGCAGTATGGATGAATCCCGGCGGTCTGCTGACCTATGACGCTCCGCTGCCAAGTTCCTGGAAGAAAAGACCGTTCCTGGCCCTGCTCGATCCCGACAAAGGGATCGCCGTCGGCTTCAAGTTTCTCAAGCCGAGTCCCCCTTCCAAAGGGCCTTGAGCGCCTGTCGCATCACTCGTTTGCCGCCCGCCATTCGCCTGGCTCGATGAGCACCGATTACCTGATACCGTTCTTCTTTCTGTTCGTCGGTTTCGGCCTCTTTCTTTGGCTGATCGGGACCGCGGCGAGCTGCAGGCCGATCGGCGCGGGCCTCATCTTTCGAGCTCCCTGGATCGGATATGCCCTGCTCGTCGGCGTGCTTCAACTCATCCATCTCTTCTGGCCGATCAACCGTCCGGTCTCGACGATTGTCATGGGGATTCTGGCGTTCTGCGGAGCGGGTGTCGTGCTCATCCGCACGCTTCGGACGAATTGGACGTGGCCACAAGCCGGCCGGGCGGCGGCCCTCGCGGTGGTGCTGGGCGTGGTCGCCTTCGCAGTCTTTCAGCCCGTTTTCAACAGCTGCACCAAAGCCATGTGCCACTACGACCTGGGGCTTTACTACCTGAAGACCCTTCGATGGAACGCAGAGTTTCCGATCGTCCCCGGGCTGGTGAACGTCCAGGAACATCTTGCCCTGAATCAGAGCGCTTTTCTCGTCATTGCCCTCATAGATTCCGTGATTCCCAATCGCTGGGGTGTCTTCCTGGTGGGCGGATTTCTGCCATGGCTGGGATTGACTCTTTCGCTGTTCGCTATTCTCCGTCTGATCGTCTTCGCAATTCGGAAACAACCGGGTGCCACGCCGATCGAGACCGCTTATGCGATCTCGCTCCCGGCCTGGCTCTTTACCCTGGCTAATGCTCACATTTCGAGCGCCTCCCCAGACTGCATCATCTCATGTTTGTGCATCCACTTGTTCATCGTGTTTGCGGCCTTTGTCGCCTCGAATGACCAGCAGGAGAGGGTGACTCACCTTTCCGAGATCATGCTGCTCGGTGCGGCGTGTATTGTCGTGAAATCGATTTGCGCGGGGCTGATCCTCGCCGTTTGGGGAGTTTGTCTCGCCATCATCGTGTTTCGACGCGAGCTAAGCTATGACCTCATCCTCGGGAGAAGATTTCTCGCCATCGCGGCCATCGTTGCCGTCGTCTTGATGACCTGGATGGGGCGCGGCATTGTTCTGTCCGGCTACCCTCTTTTCCCGGCGAGCGCCCTGGCGATGCCGGTTCCGTGGCGGATCCCGGTGAAATACGTCACGGCATTTCGGGGAGAGATCGTTCGCTACGCGCGGGAGGCCGATCCCAGTGTGAGCGTGAAAAGAACCCTTCGGACCTGGCGTTGGCTGCCTGGTTGGTTCGAACGACTCCTGGCCATGCCGAACCAATTCGTCTGGCCGGCGCAGGTCGGTGTCGCCGGTTCGGCCGCGTTGGTCGCGTTTGGCTTTTTCCTAAGTCCGGTGCGCCGCAATGCTCGCAACCTTCTTGCGCTGATTGTTCCCTTGGTGGCTTACGTCCTGTTTTGGTTCTTCACGGCACCTGGCGTTCGATACTTTGGTCCCGCCATGTGGATCTTCGCTATTTGTCCCGCGCTCGCCTTTGCGGCCGGAGGACCGCGCGTGGGGCTGGCTTCTTTGACCGCCACGCTGATCGGAGCAGCCATCCCACTCGCATTCCTCGCCGGCGAGTTTCATTGGTCGTGGAGTCGCCCGGAGCCGCGTTTGCCGGAATTCCGGATCATGGAGACCAAGGCCGTGGCCAATCAGCATGGGGTTGAGGTGTGGGTCAATCCGGACGGCTTTCAAACGTACGATGCTCCGCTGCCAAGCTCGTGGACAGCGCGTCCCTTTCTGGCATTGCTAAACCCGGAAAAGGGGATTGCCGGCGGGTTCAAATTCGCGGCGCCCACCAAGGCAACTACCAATCAGGCATTATCCCTCCCGGTGATTTCCCAGGAATCAGAGCGCCCGTGAGTTCTTTATTCCTGTTCTTCCTTATCTTCGTGGCGGCGGGGGTGTTCCTCTGGCTGTTGGGGAGAGCGTTTGTTTCTCCGTCGCACCACTGGGGCGAGAATGTATTGCGCGCGCCCTGGATCGGTCTGGCTATTCTTCTCGGGACTCTGCAGGCGGCTCATCTGTTTGCGCCGATCAACCGGTCCACGGCGATCGGGCTCTCGCTCGCTGCCGGTCTGGGCGCAGCGATCATCATCTGGCTCCGCGCACTCGGTCGCGGACCGAAGACCGGCAGAACCGAGGCCAATAATCCCTGGCTCCTCGTGGCTCTCGGAGTCGCTGCACTGGCGGCATTCTTGCCAGTGTTCAACGCCTGCACCAAGGAGATGGTCCTCTACGATTTAGGACTCTACTACCTCAAAACAGTTCGCTGGATGGCGACCTACGCGATCGTGCCGGGCCTGGCCAACCTGCAGGGGCACCTCGGGTTCAACCAACCTGGATTTCTCCTCACCGCCCTGCTCGACGCGATCTTGCCAGAACGGTGGGGAATTTTCGTCGTGGGCGGTATCTTGCCTTGGCTTGGTCTGACGTCGGCCGTGTTCTCACTTTTGTGCCTGGGACTCCACGCAGCCGGGAAGCTCGAGACCCCGCGACCGATCACGGTGGCGTACGCGTGTTCGCTGCCGGTCTGGCTTTACACCTTCCTTTACGAGAACCTCTCCAGCGGCTCGCCGAATCTCCTCCTCGCGTGCGTAATGATTCACCTGTTCCTGGTCTTTGCCTGCTTCTTGTTCAGTCCGGACGAGCGGAGCGAAAACCTTGGCGAAGTCCTGGTGATCGGCGCAGCGTGTCTCTGCCTCAAGCTGACCAGCGTGGGGTTTGTGCTTGCCATTTGGGCCATCGCCGTCGCGACGATGGCTCGTCGCGGCACCTGGCGAGAGGCGATCGACCGTCGACTACTGCCCGCCCTGGGAGTATGCACGGTGCTCCTCGGCGTCTGGGTCTATCGAGGAGTGCTGCTTTCCGGCTATCCATTTTTCCCGTCCAGTTTTCTCGGAGCGCCGGTGGCCTGGCGGGTCCCCGATTCGGTCATGAAGGGCTTTCAAGACTACATCCTGCTGTGGTCGCGCTTTCCGCACGGCGATGCCGCGACGGCACTGCATGGCTTGGGATGGATTCCGCATTGGTTTGCGCGCGTTGTTCCGAACCATTACCAGTTCGCGTGGCCAATTCAGGTCGGCGTCGCCGGCGCCGTGGCCCTTTCGCTCTTTCAACCGACCCGGCAGGAGATTTTTCGCTCGTTTCGCCAAACCTGCTTTCTGGTTGCTCCTCTCTTCGGTTTCGCTCTGCTCTGGTTTGTGACCGCTCCGGACATGCGCTACTTTGGCCCTTTGGCATGGCTCTTCGCCGTGGGTCCTGCTCTGACATGGATCTCGCGCCGGTTTACGCACGCCTTTATCGCCTGCGGAGTGACGCTTTGCCTGTGCGCCGTTCCCCTGGCTTGCTTCTCCTGGGAGAATCGATGGCTCTGGATTACCCGCGAGCGCGTGCTGCCACAAATACCCGTGGTGGAACTGGAGGCTTCGACCAATCGGCATGGCCTGACGGTTTGGTGTGCCAGGGAGGGCAATAAGGCCTTCGACGCTCCGCTTCCAAGTTCATGGGGGTTCACGCCGGACCTCTGCCCGCTCGACCAAGGCAAGGGTCTTTCGGGAGGCTTCAAGCACGTGGCATCTCCGGTCGTATCTGTCCTCGAACGAGACGAACGTTCGGATTCGGGCAACGGGGAGGCTGCGCAACACGCCGCGTCTCCCGGCACACCATGAAGTTCCGGGTCACCTTTCAATGGATCGAACCGTGTGGCAGTGACCGGCTCCGCATGGCCCAGCAGAAATTGCTCGCCAGCGTTCAGGCTCTCGGTCTGGAACCGTCGCTTTT
Source organism: uncultured Verrucomicrobiae bacterium (assembly GCA_963820865.1). Lineage (GTDB taxonomy): Bacteria > Verrucomicrobiota > Verrucomicrobiia > Chthoniobacterales > Terrimicrobiaceae > DASTFP01. Next base: position 91,413 of record CAWGBZ010000029.1, on the reverse strand, counting down.
CCCCGCCGGCCCGGAAATGATCAAGTTTGCCGATCTCCTGCGCCATGCCCGCAAAGAGAGCGTTGGTCCCAGCTTCGTTTGGTGTCACTCGGATGTTCTCTTAACCAGAGACCCCTTCGCCCTGGCTGATCGTGGCAAGGTGGTGGGCTTTCATCGACGAGAGGTTCCCTCCGGCGAGATCTGCCCGGGTGTCGACATGTATCTGATCCCAAACCTTATCTGGGACAACTATCTTTCCCACGACATTCCCGATCTGTGGTGCGGCGCAACGCACGTGGACTGGTGGCTGACCAGAGCAGCGGCGCTTATCGGGGCCTACGAGTCGCACAGAGGATTTATAGACCATCCTTCTCATCCGGAATCAGGCGCTTCCAAGCGCGCGAACGATCCACACTTTCGGCACAATGTGCGCGAGTACAATGCCTGGGCCGTCCGGAACGGTGCCGGTGTGCTGGAACTGCCGGCGCGCCTGCCTCTGATCGGAGCCTCGATGTCGCCTATCACCGACTATCTGACCTGGGCGAAAAAGCGGCTGGGAAGAAATCGCAAGCCGTGAAGTTCACTATTGTCACGGCCTGCAGAAACTCTGCGTCTTACCTGCCAGACACCATTCGATCCGTTGTCGAACAAAGCGCCGTGCAGCAGGGGATCGTCGAACTCGAGTATCTCATCATCGACGGGGCCTCCACCGATGAAACCGCGGAGGTCGTCTCATGCTACCAGCATGAGTCCCTGCGCTTCGTCTCGGAGCCGGACAGTGGTCTTTACGATGCCGTGGTCAAGGGATTCAGAAGAGCGACGGGCGACGTGGTTGCTTACCTCAATGCGGGAGATATCTTTCATGAACACGCCTTCCGGGTGGCATCGGAGGTGATGACCCGGGAAGGAGTGGATTGGATTTGCGGCTATCAGCTCAAGATCAACGAACACGGCGAAGTGATTGCGATCGCGAGACCGCCACGCTACCGACGGGAGTTCGTTCTAAACGGGACTTACCTGCGGGGATTTCCTTACGCAGGCATCCAGCAGGAAGGGATCTTCTTCCGTCGCAAACTCCTTGAAGCGGTGAATCTCGACGCTTTGAAGCGATTTCGTCTGGCCGGAGACTATTTTCTTTGGACCGAGCTCGCTCGCCGCACCGAACTGCACACGGTGCTAAGCTTTCTGGGCGCCTTCCGGGTCCACCGGGGACAACTGAGCGAAGGACTTGAAGTGCATCGCGACGAAGCCAAGACCTGTGCACGACCGGAAACGCTGCGAGAGAAAGTAACCCGCTACTGGGAATATCATTGTCCTCCTTCGCTTAGAGGGGTGCTTTGGAAGTTTACCCTCAGGCAATCTCCTGCGCGGATCTTTCGTTTCGATGAGACCTCCCATCGCTGGCTCCCGCACTAAAAGATGTTTCCCTTTACGTCCAAGGAGGTTCAGGAGCAGTTTCTCTCCGCCGAGCAGTTGATGCGCGCCTGCGATCAAGTCTGGAGCGCGGATCGCAAGGCGAACATCCCATTGGAACGCGGGCAGCCCCGTGCCGCCTCCAGCATCTATTGCAAGGTGGACCATCTGGTCGGACTCTTCAACCGACTCCGGAAGGCGCGTGATCGCGTGATCCTGGTCAGCTCGGAAAGTGATCGGCCAATTACCGAGGAATTCTTCCATCGCTCTCCTCCGCAGATCGCACATTGGTTCAGCACGAACATTTCCACCCGTAACGCTCGGCTAAGCGCGCTGCCCCTTGGTCTGGCCAATTCCTACTGCGAAATCACCCTTAAGGCGCCCTTGATCGCGGCCGATGCGCACGGCTTCCGCGGACGATCGAATTGGCTCTATGTCAATTTCCGGACAACGACCAATCCCGCCGTGCGCGAACCCGCAATGCAGCATTTCCGAGCTCTCGCGAAGGAGAATTGGGTCACCGTGCAAGAAGCGGGGCTCGACTTTGGAGATTACCTGAAGGAGATGACGTCCCATCGCTTCGTGCTTTGCCCGCCAGGCAATGGCACTGACACGCATCGGCTCTGGGAGGCTCTCTACAGTCGAACGATCCCGGTGGCGATGGAGGCGCCGACGATGGAGGCCTTTCGCGATCTGCCCATTCTTTTCGTGGATGACTTCCGGTGCCTTACCCAGGAATTTCTGGCCAGCGAGTACGAACGAATCCGCTCGACAAGTTGGAACTGGCCGAAGCTTTTCCTGCCCTGGTGGCGCGACCGGATCGCTCAACAATGCGAAGACCTCAGAAGACCGGGTGCCGGCATGATCCGGCGAAGCGAGTTCTTTCGCGAGATCACCGAAGCGCGCCTCGAAGACATTAAGCGGCGCGTTCTGCGCAAGGCGTGAAGATCACCATTAGCAGCCCCGACGGTTTGGGCGATTTCGTCTTGCGAATGCCGTTCCTCGAGGCGTTACGCGATGCGGGGCACGATCTCCAGATTTTCATGCGACCGCCAGCCTTGGATCTGGCGGTGGCGGTGCTTCCCACTGCGCGGATCGAAAGGATCGTCGAGGATCCCTATGCGCGTCTCGTCCGATTCCGCCGCAACCCCTTTGAGACCGAACTCGCACAGATTTCCGCCTTCGCTCCAGACCTCTTTGTGGTCGCGCTTTTTCAACACAGCTTCTTCGATGAAATCTGCCTGTCGAAGCTTCCGCGGCACGTAAAAGTCGCCGGCTTTCGGTGCACCGACGCATTTTGGAGCACGCAGGCGAACACACGGCCCCAAGAGATGGCCGAGGGCTTTTCGATTCGTGCCGAGGTTGGGACGAACCTGCCCGAGTTGGAGAAGAATCGCTTGCTGGCCTCAGCGATCCTGGACGCCCCGGTTGTAGGAAGGCCGGCGCGGATCTCGCCGCCCAAGAGCGCGCTCGAGCCGGCGAAGGCGATCCTGCGGGAGCATGGCCTGGAGGAACAGCGGTACTGGGTCGTTTGCGCGGGCGCGCGACCGGGCCTGGAAATCAAAGACTGGGGAGAAGCGAATTGGGCCGCCGCCCTCTCCGCGATCGCCGGAGAAGTCAATGTCCCCTTGGTATTTCTGGGGAACGAGGCAGAGGCTCCTTCGATCGATCGAATACGCGCTGCATTGCCGCAAGGCTGTGGGCACTTCAATCTGGCCGGGAAGCCGCCGCCCATCCTGGCCTCCGTGGGAATCATCGCACTTTCGGCGGGCTTTGTCGGGCGAGACTCCGGCCCGATGCATGTCGCGGCTGCTTGTGCGAGGCCTTTTCTGGCGATTTCGAGCGGCTGGCTCTGGGGCCGCTTCTTTCCCGAAACCAACGGCTCAGTGATCGTCTCGCGACACGTGCCTTGCCAGGGATGCCTTGGTTTTTGCCATCTGCCCGAGCCTTTCTGCGTACGTCGCGTCACGGTCGAACAATTCCTCGAAGGATGGCGCCTCTTGCGAAGCGAGCCCGCGTCGGCAACCCGTATCGTGGAATTTCCGATGGACGATGCTTTGCGTAAGGAAATCGCCACCACGGCACATCTCCGATTTCCCGAGCTAGCGCACGAGGCGCGACGACAAATCTTTGAATCAGGCCGGGCCGTCAGCTTGCTGGACAGCGCCGGGATCGGCGCGCGCTTGCTGGCGCGCCGTAACTACCGCAAACGGCTTCTTCGGTTGAGACCGAGGCGCGAGCCAGCCACTAAAGTCTCATCGCCTCCAGTGTCCGCTCGAGGGCAACCGGATCTACGAAGATGTTCTCGAGAAAAAAGCGGGCGTCGCTGACATCGTCGACCTGCCCGTCGGCCGATCCAAGCAGATAGTAGTAGTCGGCCTGTGTCAGGCTGGAAATCGCCCAATAGCAAAGGTTCACATAAAGGGGAGAAAAAAATTCCAGCACCTTGGTGTCCGGGGCGCACCAAATCAGATTGGTAAAGCCGGCGCCGTGCGGTCCCACAATGGCCTCGGCTTCGGAGAAAAGTGTGATCTGGTCGGCAAGGCTCAGGTCCTCAAGCATGACGTTGGAAAAACCCCGATCAGATAAAAGCGGCCAGATTTCTTCTTCGTTAAGGACTCTCCGACCCGCGGCCTTTGCACGACTCAGGTAGATCCTCTTCGTCCGAGTAGGCGGCGTAGCTTTCACGAAATAGGATTTTAGGAAACTCACTGCCCACGGCGGAACGTTGCCGGGGGCTCCGGGCAGCGAAGGCACGAGCAACCAGTCGCAAAGAAAGTGGCTTTCGGAGCCGGCGACGACGAGTCTTTCGTCACGAATCCCGAGCAGGGACAGCGATTGGCGGATGGCAGGAACTCCTTCGCTAATCACGAAGTGATCGATTTCCTCCCAGAGTACTGGGCTCGTGTTGCGCAGAATCTCGAGCCTGGGAAGGGCGTCGGTCATCCAGTGAAAAAATCGCGCGGACTCCGAAGTTGCCAAAACGGTAGAGATGCCTCCCAGTCGCTCGGATCTGGCGAGTCTTTTCTGTCGCAAGAGCGGATGACGCGCGGCATCATTCCCTCCGGCCGACCAATCGACCGAGACATCAAAGAGTATCTTTCCGTCAGGAGCGACGACCGAACCTCGGCCGCCGATCACGCGTCCACCAGGGACACAAATCGCAAAAGTATTCGGATACTGTCCATGGATGAAAGGACGGTCGGGATCAAACGACGGGTGCGGGGTGTGCAGAGTCTTGGCAGGGGTTCTGGTATTCTCGCCACCCGACGCCCATTCCTTGTAGAGAAGCCGCTCGTCGGCGGATCCGCCGGCGCAAGCTTGCTTGAAATAGGCTTGCGAAGATAGCCACCAATCTGCCGGCGCCCGCGGCGCAAACTCCAAGAAAGCCTTGAGACGGGTCAACACACCGACCACGCTAGAACACCGCTCGAAGCGGTCAATGCGAGAAGGCCTCGCGTCGATGCACCTTTTCAAGAACACCATCGTTGCGGCAACCAAGTTGCGCGTGCAAGCGGCCAACTTTCGTCGCAGTCTTCGCTTCGATTTCTTCCAGCACGTCGTTAATCCGCTGGCTGATTGCCTGCGTCCTTTCGGGGTGACGGGCTTCGTCAAGGATCGCCTGGGTCGCGGCGACAAAGAAACCGCAGGGCGGCCTCGGCCGCAGCGACCGCTGCGACCCTCGATCTTCGTTTCCTATGCCACCGATGCATCGCTGAAAGGAAGCCACCGTTATTGTGGCGGCGAGAAGCTGCTGAACAACCTCGTTCTGTTGCTCCGCCGGCACGGGTACGATGCCTACATGGTTAGCATGGATGGCGCCCATTCGGGCTGGCTGGTCGAGCATGCGCCATTCCTTTCGCTGCCAGAATTCGTTCGCCGGGCAGGCGAGGCCCGATCTATCCGATGCGTGACGTCATGGGTCCTGGCCGAAGCCTTTCTGCAGCATTGTCCGGAATTCTACTTTTGGGATCAGGAACTGGCCACCACGACGCGGAGCCAGCTTCCGGTCCTGGCTCGATGGATGCGCGAGAAACGAATCCTGGCGACGGCCGGCCTGAACCGCTCGATTCAGGCCTGGCATATGGCCATTTTCGAGCGAAGGACGTCGTTATTGCGAACTTTGGTCGACGAGAAATATTGGAAACCGGACGAAGCGCGCCGCAAAGTTCACCGCGTCGGTTACATGGATGAAGGGAACCTCACGCCGACATTCGTCGAAACCATCAAACGCATCACCGAATCAAGAGGTCTTACCCTGGAATTCCTTCGACTCGAGGGTGGGGAAGCCGAAATCATTAGCGGAATGCAAACGTGTGCAGTCTTTCTGGCGATGAACGTCGGCAAAGAGTCCACTCTGGGGCGAAGGAGGACCGATGACGCCGCACGAGGCCATGGCCTGCGGGACTGTCCCCGTTTGTTTCGACATGAACGGCCCCTGGGAGCTGATCCAACAAGGCTACAACGGGATCGTCGTCCCGCGGATTCAGCCCGAACGGATGGCCGAGGAACTGCTGCGCATCTATGCCGAGCCGGGACGCCTCGAGTTTCTCGGCAGGAACGCTCTCGCGGTTTTCCAGACGAGCCATACAATGGAATCGCGCTGGCCGTCGGTGTGTGAGTTTCTTCAGTTAGCGGAGAAGGCGTGAGAACGCTCTGGCTTGCCGACCATTTGCTGGTCACCAAACGAGGCCACCACGTCAGCTACAACGGCTTCATTGCTGACTCGGCCCGGCGGGCGGGCCTGGAGGCGCGGATCCTCTGCGCTCGCGAGTGCGAAGCGCAAGTCGCCGGCGGCTTCGCGACGCGCGGCATTTTCCGCCGGGACCTCCGGAATACCCCTTCCCCGCTCCTCTCCCGCTCGCGTTTGGCGCTGGACGTCCTGGAGACAGTGGCGCGCCGCCGCTTTGAAGCGGACCTGCGCCGGGGAATTACTCCCGGCGAAATAAAGCCCGAGGACATCATCTTTGCGGAGATGCTCGCACCGAGAAACCTTGCCGGCTGGCTGCGCTGGTTCGAAGCTTTTCCGAAAGGTCTCGAGCCGACCATCGTGCTTCATCTCGGCTACGCCTCGGAGCGCTTCGGAGCGGACCAACGAATCCCGGCGCTGCTCAAATCGCTCGAGCGATCAGGGAAACTTTTCCGCGCGCATTTCGCGACCGACAGCGACATCCTCCAGGAAAAATATCAGGCGATCTTTCGTCGACCGGTTCGGCGCCTGCCGCTCGTCATTTCAAGACGGGCCTCGGAATGTTACCGGCCGCCGCAGAAACCTTTCCATTTCGTGGGTCTGGGGAACGCACGCAAAGAAAAGGGGTTCGCTGAAATCCTCGCGGCCATCGACCTCCTGCATGCCAACGGGGGACTTCCCGATGCGCGGTTTACCTTGCAAAGCAGCGATCCGGATGTCCATTCGGCGGCCGCCCTCGCGCGATTTCGTTCGGCGCGCCTCGCGCGCGTTTTGCTCATTGATCGCGCGCTGGATGACGACGGCTACTACCGACTGCTCAGAGACGCCGACGTTCTCCTTTTGCCTTACCACGTGGAGAGCTACCGAGATCGCACGAGTGGTGTGTTCTGCGAGGCGATGACCTCGGGCAAGCCATCGATCGTCAGCGACGGCTCGTTCCTTGGGCTCGAAGTTCACAAGAAGGGAATCGGCTGGCTCGCCCGCGATCAAGACCCCGTCTCCCTGGCTGAAACGATCAAGCGCGCCGTTCGTGATTTGGACGCCGTCACCCCGCGCTGCGTTGAGTTAATGCCACACTATAAACCGATGTTCCATCCGGACACTTTCATTTCCGAGATCATGGCGCTTGCCGATGAGAAGCACTGACATCCGCGTCGCGGTCTTCTATCCCTGGACCGGACTGCCGGCGCTTGATCGCGGGTCCGCTCGCCGGGTCGTTCCGTTGATCAATCTCTTCGCTGAACATTACTCCGAGGTAAGGGTTCTCTCGCCGGGACATCGCGACAGAGTGAAGGCGGGAAACATCGAGTATTTGTTTCACTATCCTTCCGCGGCTGAGCGGACTCTCCTCAAAGCTGCTCACTGGCTCTATGATGGGATGCTTCACCATTTGTCGCGACGGCGAATCACTCCACGCGAACGGCGACAGTGGTGGCACTACTTGAGCGTCGATCTTCAGCCCTCGCTGGGCAAACAGGTCCACGAGCTCGTCGCCTGGTCGTCGATCGCATTTCTCGAGTGTCCCTTCTGGGACTCGGCCGTGCGTCGCGCCTGCCAAAGAACCGGAAGAGCCTATCTCCTCACCTATGAAGATGTGCTTTCCGATCTGGTGACGAGCAACACATGGCTACGACAGCGCGTTCAAGCCTGCGAACAGCGCGCCAGTCGCGCCGCGGCCGCAGCCTTCAGTGTTTCGCTGCACGATCAACAACGCTTCACCGAGAGCGGAATCTCCACGCGGGTCGTGCCTCATGGCATGGAAACCCTGCCGCCCATCCCCAAGGTCAATGACACCCCGCCGGACTCGCCGTTGCATGCTCTCGAGAAGGCCCGCTCCGACGGTGGGACTATTTGCTTGTTCATCGGAAGCAGCCTTCGGTGCAACTTGGAGGCCGTCCAAGAGATTCGGAAAATGGCCGCTTCGCTTGAGAATCGCGGCAACGTCCTATTTGTCATCGCGGGCGCCTGCCTGCCCGAGGGGAATTACCCCGGCAAGATCACGGCTCTCGGTCCCGTGGAAGAGTCCGTCCTCCTCCGACTCTATCAGGTCGCAGACCTGGTTCTCGCACCTCTCATCTCAGGAACAGGCACCTCGTTGAAAGTGCTGGAAGCCTTCGTGCACGGAAAACCGCTCGTTGCGACGCGCGTCGGAGTCCGGGGACATCCGGTCCAGGACGGAAGAGATTGCATCGTGTGCGATGACCTTGACCACTATCCGGAAATCATCCTGTCTCTCGCCGACGATTCCGCACGGCGACGGGAGCTCGGCGAAGGAGGACGCCAGTTCGTCCGAGCCTTCGATTATCGAACGGTCTATCAGCCCTATCTTGCGGAGATTGAGAGGCTCGCGAGATGACGATCAGCGTCATTATCCCCGCGTACAACGGCGCGGCCACGATCGCGAATGCCATCGAAAGCATTCTTGGGCAAACCCGCCCTCCCGACGAAATCATCGTCTCCGACGACTGCAGCACGGACTCGACTGCGGCAGCGGTCGCGCGCTTCGGCGAACGCCTGCGCTACGTGCGAAGGCCACAAAATGGTGGCCTCTCCGCCAACCGCAACACGGGGGTCCGAGCGAGCGGCGGCGAATGGCTGCTCTTCCTCGACCAGGACGACGAATTGCTTCCTCACGCGCTGGAATCGCTTTCGGCGACCGCCGAAACCACCGGCGCCGGGGTTGTTTATGGTTTCGTGCTGCTGAGGGGCGAGCGGCCCGAGCAAGCCCGGCTGCACGGACTTCCCTGGGCGGTCGGCGAGCCCCCGGCGCCCAGCCAGGCGAATTTCTGGTGGACGGCAGTCACCACGACGGGCTGTGCGTTGTTTCGTCGCTCGTTGGTCGACGAAGTCGGCGAATTCGATGAAACGATCTGGCAGGCGGAGGATTGCGAATTCTGGCTGCGTTGCGGCGTCACCTGCAAGTTCGCTCACAGCGATACCGTCGTCCTCAAGAAACACGAAACCGTCGGCTCGCTCGGATCACACGCCGCCGGCAGCATTTGGTGGCGCCTCTATTTGCAGGAGAAGTTTCTCGCCTGGTGCGCGGCCCGGTCGGTGGACACACGGTTTCTCAAGACAACTCACGCCCAGTTGACCGACCACGCGCTCAAACGAATCTTTCACAAGAAAGCCTGGGGAGTGCTTAGTCCCGTCCTGGCGCGAGCGCGTGCCCACCGCGCCTGGACTCCGTGGTATTACCGCGGAGTCCTTGCTGAAAAAGTCCTGCGCCTGCTCCGGGTGCGAACTTCCCCTTCCAACTTGCGCACCTATACGTGCTGACCCGCCTCCGCGCCAACGCCAGACGACAACTCGCCTGGCTTGGGCGGCACGCCATCGAGCCGCTCATTTTTCGGATACACCGTCGCCGGCAGGAAGCCGAAGTCCCCGTGTCGGTGCACATGCTCGTCTCGTCGCAAACCTGGGACGCGGGCATCATGGCGGCGATCAGTTTCGAGCACTTCAGCGGTCGGCGCTGGCCGTTGTTCATTCACGAAGACGGTTCCGTTTCGCCGGCCCAACGAGCCGTCATCGAACGATTTCTTCCCGGAGTGCGATTCGTTCCGCGACCGGAAGCAGAGGCTAGAATCCCGCATTACCTCTCCGGCCATCCGAAATGCCTGTCCAATCGGAACAGACATAACCTCTTCCTCAAGTTCCTCGATTTCCCGGCCTTCGCGCCCTACGACCGGTTTATCGTGCTCGACTCGGACGTCATCTTTTTCAAGCGACCCGGAGAGATTCTCGACTGGGCGGAGGCCGGGAGGGTGGAATGCTGGTTCAACGAAGACACCAAGGAAAAGTATTGCATCCCGCGCCCGCAGATCGAGGAGGCTCTTCAGATGAAAATCTGGGAACGGGTCAATACCGGCATCTGTCTCATGCCCAAGCGCGCCATCTCGCTTGAGCTCAGCGAGCGCTTGATCGCCACGTTTGAGACCAACGCGCATCATCCGCAGTTCTTCGAGCAGACGCTCTACGCCGTCATGGCGTCGGCCCTTAATCAAGGTGGCATGCTGCCCGCCACCTACAATATCAACTGGGGTTATCTCAGGGCGCCGGGCAGCATTTGCCGGCACTACGTGGGCGCCTTCAAACACGACTTGCTTTACATCGAAGGGGCACCCAGCTTGCTTGCGCTTCTGGCCAGTTCCAGAATTTTGCACAAAAACTAACCCATGGCGTACTTTCGAAATCTCATCGGCACTTCGCCTCGCCCGAAGTTTTGGGTGAAGACGTTTCTGCATTTGGTGACTCCCGGAGGTTTCGGATACATCCGCAAATTGCGGGCGGGACGCGATCCATCGTACGTCCACGACCGCGACAAGCACGAGGTGCGCTACAAGCATCACGGCGGCGGAGGATGGCAGGAAGACAAGCAGGACGGATTGGTCAAACGGGACTACGCCAGTTACGAGGAATACGTCACCCACCAAAGGCTCAAGCTCGACGAGATGGTGAAGATGAAGGGCGGTTTCAGCAACTTCGATATCTTCGACTATCGGTTGAAGTTTTACGTTCGCTTCCGGGTGCTCCAGAAGCTTCTGTCCTCCCATGCCGCCATCCTCTGTTGCGGCGCGCGGCAAGGCACAGAGGTCGAGGTGCTGAGGGACCTTGGCTTCCGGAACGCGCGGGGCATCGACTTGAACCCGGGCCGGGACAACCCGCTCGTAGGCGTCGGAGACATGATGCACCTGGCCGACCCTGACAACTCCCTCGATCTCTTGTATTCCAACTGCATCGACCACGCTTTCGACCTCGATCAGATGATCGCGGAGCATTCGCGCGTCTTGAAGCCCGACGGCTATCTGCTCTACGACATAGGAGTCAACATCGAGGGAGGCGGCGGTCCATTCGAGGCCATTTCCTGGGACCGCACCGAAGATGTGGTTCTTCGGCTGTTGCGCAAGTTTCGCTCGGTGGTCCGCATCGAACGCGAACACCAATGGCTTTGGGTTCTCGTGCAAGGCAAGCAATCCGCTTGAGCGCAGCACGCATTGTCGGCATCTCCCTCGTCCGAAACGAGGATCTCTTCGTCGAGACGGCCGTGCGGAACGCCGCGTCCTTCTGCGACGAACTTCACATTGCGGATCACGGCTCGACCGACCGCACGGCGGCCATTGCCCGCGCGCTGGCTGACGAGTCGCCCAAGATTCACCTCCATTCCATCCGCCACCCGTCGGAATCCCAGAATCTCATCCGACCCTTCGCCGGCTCGCGCACATGGATTTTTGGCGTCGATGGCGACGAGATCTATGAGCCGGACCGCCTGAATCGCCTCCGGGAAAAGATTCTCTCGGGCTTGTTTGACCGCCACTGGATGCTCTTGGGAAACGTACTTCATGTGACGCGGCTCGATGAGGACCGCGGGACGGCGAGCGGCCACCTCGCTCCACCGTGCCGGAGCATGACCAAGCTTTACAATTTCCACGCCATCGAGTCCTGGGATGGCTACACTCCCGAACGCCTGCACGGCGGCACGGTGCGATTCCGCGCCGGGTATTCGTCGGAGGACCGCCGCATGCTTCACGAGGAAATCCCCTGGCAGGAAGCCGACTTTCGCTGCCTTCATCTTTGCTTCCTCAAGCGAAGCAGTCGCGACCGCGAGAATGTCGCTCGCAGAAACATCATCGAAACCTTTGGACCCACGCGCCTGCACACGCTCTGGTATGCATTTTCGAGGATGGTCGGTTTTCAGAAGAGAGCGCAATGGAAGCGCTCCCGATATATGCGCGGACCGGAAGTCACCGCTCCCGCCAGGACCTTCTTTCCCTACGGAGCATGAGCTGGTTCCTGCAAAGACGCCGGCCCATCGCCACCGTCGCCTTCAACATGATTCCTCGCCGCGGACCCTACGGCGGAGGCAACCAGTGGCTGAATCAGCTTTCTGCCAGCCTCAGACGCTGCGGCTATGCGGTGCAATATCACCTCGATCGGAAGGTGGATTGCGTGGCGGGAACACACGCGGGCCTCAGTGGCGCACTCGCATTTTCGTACGAAGACGTTCTCCGCGCTAAAGCCAGGAACCCGCGCCTCGTCTGCATCCAACGCATCAATGATAACGACGTCCGCAAAGGCACCACCGCCATGGACAACGTGTTGGCCCAGGCGAATCGCGCGGCGGATCACACCGTTTTCGTCTCCGAGTGGCTGCGCGACTACCACACGTCGCGCTGGTTCGACTCGGCCAACCCCCATTCGGTCATCCTGAATGGTGCCGACCCATCGATCTTTCACCCGATCGGCGCCGCCGTCTGGAAACCTGGTACGGCGCTACGGCTCGTCACGCACCATTGGTCCGATCACATGAGCAAGGGTTTCGCGCTCTATCGTCGAATCGACGAGGCGATCGCTTCGGGAGAATTGCCCGAAGCGGAGCTATGGGTCATTGGTCGATGGCCTCGGGAAATCCAATGGAAAAGGGCGAGGACATTTCCGCCCGGCGTCGGTGACACCCTGGCCAGACTCTTGCGCCAGTGCCATGTGTACGTGACTGGTTCGAAGCATGAGCCCGGGGCCATGCATCCCGTTGAAGGACTCCAATGCGGACTCCCACTCCTTTACGACCGCCAGACGGGAGGCACCGTAGAACTGGGCCGCAAATACGGCCTGGAGCTGTCCGAGAACGTGGCAGAGTCCATCTCGCAAGTGCGAGAAGCCTACCGTGACCTTCGCCATCGCGTCCTCGTCGACCCACCCTCCGGCGACGCGATGTGTCTGACTTATCGCCGGTTGATTCAACGCCTGATTACAGAGGCCCGCTGAAGTCGGCGAGGCAACAGATCTCGTGAGCAAATCCGCTGGAAGCTGGGTCGTTCATTTCGCCGGCGATCAGAAGATCAAGTGGGCGCTTGATGAAGATTTGCGTTGGGCGCGACGGGCGCTCGACGGCGATGTGCAGTCAGCCTCTGTCTGGCGAAGCCAAATCGTCCACGCGGTCTGGTGGCCAAGTGCCTGGCACCTTGGCGCCGAAGTGTTGCGCAACCGGAAGGTCGTCTGCTTTGCCGACAATGCGCCCTCCTTCTACGCGCGGCAGCCGGAGTTTCATGCCGTCCGACCGCTCGTCGAGACCTGGATCGCGCGGTCGAGCCAAGCCGTGCAGCAGTTTGCCAAGCTGGGAATTCAGGCGGAGTTTGCGCCCTACTGCGCGGATCCCCGGACTTTTTTTCCGTTGCCACCGGAGGATGCCGGCCTGCAAGCTTTGCGACGTCAACTCGGATTGCCCGACGATGCCTATGTCATCGGCAACTTTCATTCGGATACCGCATTTACCATCGGACCAGATCGACCGAAATGGCAGAAAGGCCCAGATGTTTTCGCTGAGATAGTCCGGCAGGTTCGCGAAAGCGAACCGCGCGTCTGCGTCCTCCTCGCGGGGCCGCGTCGCCACTGGTTGCGTCAGCGATTGAAAAGCTTCGGCGTGCCAGTGTTCTTTGCCGGCCGCGAAATTGCCGGCGATGACTTTGCCAGCAATATTCTGGACCGCACGGTCCTCAACCGCCTCTATAACCTACTAGACCTTTATCTGGTCTGCTCTCGCTGGGAAGGCGGACCGCATTCGATTCTCGAAGCATGCTTTTCGCGGACCAAGGTCCTGAGCACGCGCGTCGGCATTGCCGAGGACGTTGTTGAGAAAGCCGGCCTGTTTGACACGATTCCGGAGGCGGTGTCCCGTATCGTGGACGATCTGCAGCACGACGTTCTGCGAGCGCCCGTTCAGCTCCACTACGAAAGAGTGACGGCTCAAAACACGCCGCCAAGACTGTCCGATGACCTGCGCCGAATATACTCTCGCTTCCCCCGGCAGCCAAAGAAGAGCGTTTTCGAAGCAACCGCCACGTGGCTCCGCTCGCAGGAACGCCGGTTCTTTCGGCGCCGCTGCGTCCCTCCTACGAAGATTGGATTGCTCTCCGCAGGAAAGCCGGGAACGTTGTTTGAGTTCCTGCTTTGGGCCCTGCGGCAGAGCCGGGCCTTCGAAGTGTATGAGAAGATAAGCCCCGCCTGTCGGCACTACCTGGTCGATGCAAGTTGGCCAAGGTCGAACGACCCGAACTCGCTGACAGATTTCAAACTCGTCTTCGTTTGTGATCATTTCCCGACCGAACCGCTGCCTTCCCAGAGCGCGATCATTGTGCCCTCCTTCGAAGCACTGAGCGAGGAGCCCTCGGCAGGACGCCGACTGCGCCCGCTGGTCATTCCGCCTGTGCCCGAAGGAACCGACTTCGATCCCGGCACGCCTGTCCCCAGCCAATTGACTTCCACTCTGCCGGGAGTGGCTCAGGCAATCCGGCAACTCTTCGTGCTGCTGGATTCGCCGCAGGACGTCCCTTGGCTCGGCTTCCGATAGGCAGGGTCGGGCGGACGGCCGTCCGCAAGCGAGCGTTGTCGAGTCTCAAGCGCTCTAGATGCATTCGCTGGGACATTGCGACCGATCGTCTGAAGAGCTGACTTCACGCGTTGACATGCGCCGGTTTTTCAAGAGTCTCCTAGGCCCACTCGAGAAATGAAGCCGCTACGCATAGCCATTAGCGGAGGACGCGGCCGCCTGTCGCCCTTCGTCGCCGCCCACCTGAGCGGAGGCGATGCGGAGGTGGTATCCTTCTCGCGGACGGTCGGGGAGGGCTTCGCATCGACGTCGCTTCTCACCCAGCCACGGACTCTGGCGACCTTTGACGTGCTTCTGCACTTGGGATGGAGCACCGTTCCATTGACCTCGGAGGAGCGGCCCGGCCTCGAGCAAGCTGCCGATCTGCCAATGCTCGATCAGATGCTCGAAGCCTGTTCCTCGAGGGAGCGACTACCGCATCTTGTTTTCTTCTCCTCTGCGGCCGTCTACGGAAACACGGCCGCACCGGCCACGGAACAAGCGCCATGCACGCCAATCGGAAATTATGCGCGGGCAAAACTGCGGGCCGAAGAGACCATCCGGTCGGCGTGCGACCGCCACAACGCGCTTCGCGCCTGCGTCCTGCGTGTCTCGAACGTCTTCGGGCCAGCCATGAACGCGACGAGACCGCAGGGAATTATCCCGCGAGTCTGTCGGGCAATTCACGAGGACAAGCCGATCTCCATTTGGGGAGATGGGGGGAATACGAAAGATTACCTCTTCCTCGACGACTTCCTCGATGCGGTAAAGACGATCGTCGATCAAGGTTTGACAGGCACCTACAATGTCGCTTCCGAACAATCGCTCTCGGTGCTCGAAATTGTCTCCCTCGTCGAATCCTTCGCCGGCAAAAAACTCCGGGTCACGCATTGTCCCGCGTTCTCCTGGGATGTTGAAGAGAGCCGGATCTCCGCTCAGAAGATTCGTGCCGCCACCGGATGGCGCGCGCGGCATGACATTACTGACGCTATCCGGCAGGTGACGGAAGCGGGGTTGAGATGCGTCTGAGCCACGTCCGCCACGCGGTGCGCGGCGCGCTCGCCCTCCCGGGGCGGCTCCTGCATACGCGACGGCTGGCGGGCCTTAGTCGGAGTGGAGGGTGCGAGCCCGTCGTTTCTTTCGGAGGCGCGCTGAATACTGGCCGACTGATCCACGGCGGCGCGGTGAAGCTGACGCACCTTCGTGATGCTTTCCCGGGGAACGAACAATCCTTCAATCTTCTCTACCTCGTTAGCAGTGCCTTGCCGGCCTATGCGGAAGATTTGGTCAAGAGATGCCGGCGCATCGGGATTCCGCTGATCTGGAATCAAAACGGTGTCGCTTACCCCGGATGGGCGGGCCACGATGTCGAGCGCTATAACGGTCCGATGCGCCGTCTCCGCGCCAAAGCGGATTACGTGATTTATCAAAGCGCGTTCTGCCGCGATTCCGCCGAGCGCTTTCTTGGTCCCTGTGCCACGGAGAGTGAAGTGATTTTCAACCCGGTCGATCTGCGTCGCTTTTGCCCGGCCGAATCACCGCTGCCGGCGCGGCCGTTGCGGTTGCTCACGTTGGGCACGCATGGCTACGCCGAACGTGTTCTCTCTACGTTACGCTGTGCCCGGTTGCTGATCGATTCCGGCATTCCGTGTTCGTTGACCATCGCCGGCCGGCTTGGCTGGCCGGGGGGTGCGCTCGAGACCCAGCGGGAGATCGAGAAACTTCACCTCCAGAATGAGGTCACCGTGGTGGCGTCGTTCACCCAGCAACAAGCCGCTGAGCTCTATCGAGCTCACCACCTCTTGCTGCACCCCAAGTACCTTGACCCATGTCCGACCGTCGTCATCGAGGCGCTTTCCTCCGGCCTCCCCGTAGTCGCTTCGGCTACGGGAGGTCTTCCGGAGCTGGTTCCCGCCGCCGGCGGCGAACTGATCCCCGCTCCCCTCTCGTGGGACAAACTGATTACGCCGACGGGCGAACAGCTCGCAGCCGCCGTCGCGCGCCTGCTTCGGAGGTGGCCTGAAGCAGCGCGCGCGGCGCGATCGCACGCGGAAAAGACCTATGATAGCGCCGGGTGGGTGGCGAAACATGCCAGCATCTTCCGCCGCGTCCTCGCATGAGCGAGCCCACCGTCACCGTTCTTATGACGGTCTATAACGCGGGGCGGTTCCTTGAGCCCTCGATTCGAAGTATCCTCGGGCAAAGCTTTCGCGATTTTGAGTTTCTCATCGTTGATGATTGTTCTACCGACGGATCCGCCGAAACCGCGGAAGCGTGGGCGCAACGGGATTCACGCATTCGAGTCGTCCGAAACTCGCAGAACCGGGGACAGACCAGCTGTCTCAACCAGGGGCTCGGCCTGGCGCGTGGTCAATGGATTGCTCGCCACGATGCCGATGATCTCTCGCATCCGGCACGGCTCACCGCTCAGCTCCGATTCACGACCAGTGAGCCGGACATCGTCCTCGTCGGCACCAACGGACGGATCATTGACGAGCAAGACCGGCTCGTCGGACTGCTCGATGCGCCACTCACCCAACCAGGAATCGTCTGGACGGCGCCTTTCCTGAATCCGTTCATGCATAGCTCGGTGATGTTTCGCGCCCGTGTCATCCGCGACGAATTTGGAGGGTATGACGCCAGCTACC
The DNA here is from genome assembly GCA_963820865.1 of uncultured Verrucomicrobiae bacterium. Classification (GTDB taxonomy): domain Bacteria; phylum Verrucomicrobiota; class Verrucomicrobiia; order Chthoniobacterales; family Terrimicrobiaceae; genus DASTFP01. The sequence continues at coordinate 74,321 of CAWGBZ010000029.1, read as the reverse complement.
GGATCGCCCAGGACTACGAACTTTGGACGCGCGTCATCTCCCGATACCAAGGCGCCAACCTTCCTCAACGCTTGATCGGCTACCGGCACCTCGCGACCTCAATGTCAAAAGTTGGACGAGAACGAGCGTTCTCCGAAGCGACCGCCATTTCCGCGCGGGAAGCGGAGCGCATCTTCGGACGAACGCTCAACGATAGTGAGGCACGCCTCGTGGCGGCCTTTCGGGAGGGGCTGGATCCCTCCCACAGAAAGGCATTCTGGGAGCTCTACAACAACCTTTTGGCCGGTCGCGATGCGCAGACGGGCGATATGTCTCGCACGGTCGCCTTGCACCATCTCAAAGCGGCCGGCGCCCTTTCGTCGAAGTCGCGGTGCCTGGCGCTCGCGGAGATCGTGCTGGCGTTGCGCACCGATTCCCCGACGACTCTCGGATGGCTCGCCACGCGATACCTTAACGCCTGAGGCGCGTATCGAGCCAAACACTGACGGTCTGAAGCCCCCGGACGACACGACGCTTCGCCTCGCTCTGGCGTCGCCAGCGCCCGGCCAGTTCCGGGACCGTCTTGCCAAGCAGCCGCTTCCAGCGATCAAGAGTTGCCTCGAACGAAAAGTTCTTAACCGAAACTCCGCCGGCAGCCACCAATTGCTTTCGCAAGGAGGGTTGCTCACGAAGCCGTCGGACATGGGCGAAGAGATCGTCGAGGGTGACGGCCCGCAAGAAATCGATTCCGGGCCGTCCATCGGCCACATAAGCGGAATCCGATCCACCGACAAAGGGAACCCCCGCGAGCCAGGCGTTGTAGAGCTTGGTCGCCGGCTTGTGGAGGTAAGGCGAGCGCCCAAATCCGCGGACGGCGACGACGCAATCCGCCTCACGATAGTCGTGCCAGCGATCCGCCCCGCACACGAGGAAAGTGAGACCGAGTTCATCGCGCAGTCTTTTCTGCCAGCCGGGATCGGCCAGTTCTCGCGCAAGATTCGAGCTCTCTCCAAAGAAACACACGTTTTCAAAGCGGGCCTCCCGTGCAGGATCACGGGGAATCAGATTCGGATGCGGCCACAGGGGCATGTACGCGGAGTTCCACAACCGCTGCGCGTGCGCCCCGTTTTGAACCAGATGAAGATGGGCGTGCGGGTGAGCCACATAGTCTGCCACCACCCCCACGAAGAAAACGTCATCCGGCACCCGAAAATCGCCACGCACCGTACTGGTCAAGGCCACCAATATTCCCTCCGAAGGAAGCGTATCTGTCAGGTTCACCGGAAAGCCTGCCTGCTCCAAGGCGACCCAGGTTTGATAGATCCAGCATTGCGCGCACGCGATCTTTCCGGCTTCTTCGAGCTGGGTGATTTTTCCGGACTTCCAGGCTTCCTGCCGTCCAGGATCCGGAAGATATCTTTCCGGAAGATAAAGATGAACCTGCATGAAACTTTCCGACGGTAGATGAAAGGCGGAATCCTTCAAGATTGGGAGGCCAATGCCGGAAACTGGAAAAGCCGCAGCGCCATGCTCCTGTATCGTTCGGCCCAAGCGGTCCGGCGGCAGCCGATGCCGCTGCGCCTTTTCGGTCTCCCGATCGTTGTCCTCTATCTCATCTATGTCGAATGGATGCTGGGCATCGAACTGAACCTCAAGTCGAGCATTGGGCCGGGGCTCCGGCTTTATCATGGAACGGGGCTGGTCATCCATGAGGCGGCGGTGCTCGGGCACAACTGCGCGCTGCGGCACTGTACCACGATCGGCATGAAGAACGGACCGGCGGACTGTCCATTCATCGGCAACAACGTCGATATCGGATCCAACTCGGTCCTGCTGGGCGCGATTGCGATCGGTGACAACGCCGTGATCGGCGCCGGCTCGGTGGTCCTCCACGACGTCGCCCCGGGTGACGTGGTCGCGGGAAATCCGGCGCGCTCGATCAGGAAGCGGGAGTGAAATTCCTCTTCCTTTCCGGCCACGCCCACCTGGCCCTGGATCCGAACTCTGAACGCGCTTCCGGCGGAGCCGAGCTGCAGGTGGCGCTGCTCTCGCAAGAACTCCTGGCGCGCGGACACCAGGCTATCATCGTGGCGGCGGACTCCGGCTCGATGCGCGAAACCACTTTCCAGGGCATCAGGATTTTTCCCGGCGGACGCTTCGACACCGGACGTCCCCTCGATACTCTGCGCGCCCTGCCCCGCATCGCGCGCGTTTTGCGCCGGGAAAGGCCGGACTATGTTGTCATTTATGGGTGGACGGCGTGGCTCTATGTCCTGGAGTGGCTGCGTCGGCTGGGATTTTTCCGGCTGGCGTTCGTTTGCGCGCTGGACGCGGAGATTGATGGGGGCTTTCGCCGGGCAAACCCCGTCCGTGGTTTCCTTTTCGAGCGCGGCATGCGCCTGGCGGATTGCCGCTTTGCCATCACCAACTATCAGGCGCGCCTTTTCCGGGAGAAAGGGATGAGCTGCACGCTCACCAGGCTGCTTCTCGCGCAAGCGAAAGCTTCGAGGCCCAGGAGCAAATCCCTCGACCTCCTCTGGGTAGCGCGCTGTCATCCCGTCAAGCGGCCCCACCTCTTTCTCGATCTGGCGGAACGTCTGCCCACGGCCCGCTGCCGCATGATTTGTTCGGTCCAGGACGAAGCGCTCTGGCGCGCGGTCCACGCACGCGCGCAGGAGGTGCAGAACGTCGAATTCCTCGAGACGGTCCCCTACCGGGAGATCCAGCGGCACTTCGACGAAGCGAAGATCTTCGTCAACACTTCGGAACACGAGGGCGTCCCCAACACGTTTATTCATTCCGGGCTGGGTTTCACGGCCATCCTCTCGCTGAGAGTCGATCCCGACGGGATGTTCCGAAGTTTTCAAGCCGGTCTGTGTGCCGCGGGAGAGTTCGAACGGCTCGTCACCGAGGCGACCGAGTTGCTTTCCCATCCCGCGAAACTCTCCGCCGCACAGGAGGAAGCCGCGCGATTCGTGAACGAGTGGCACGACAACGAAGCGAACGTGAAAGCCTTTCTCGGAGGACTCTCGAGATGATTCGTGTTCTCCACGTCATCGATCATCTCGATCTGGGCGGCGCTCAGACGGCACTGCTCGACATGCTCCGGCACCGCGATCGCTCGGCCTTTGACGTCGAAGTGGCGGTGATGCACGGTCGCGGTCCCTTTGCCGATGCCCTCGAAGAACTCGGCATCAAAGTCCACTCGCTCGCGCGCGCCAAGTGGCCGCCCGCTTATGTAACCGAGTTCCTGCGATTGTTGCGCACCGCCGACTTTCAGGTGGTGCATTTTCATCTTCAGGGGGCGAATTGGATCGCCAAGCCGCTGGCAGCACTCGCGGGCCAGCGTGTTCGCATCGCTCACGAGCACAGCAGTGGAGATCTCCGCTTTCGCGGCCTGGGTTCACTCGTCCCGGATGCCTCCACGCACCTGTTCTCATCGAGGATCATTGCCGTTTCACAGGGTGTGCGGGATTTTCTGACCCGGTGGGAGGCCATCTCGCCCGACTTGATCGAACTGGTCCCCAACGCGGTGGATGAAGAGATGTTCCGCCCGTGCACGGACGAGGAGCGGCGCGCGGCCCGAAATTGGCTCTCCCTTCCGGAAGACGCCTTCGTGGCAGGCGGAATTGGCCGTCTCGCGCATGAAAAGAACTTTGTGCTGCTACCCGGGCTAGCCGCGCGGCATCCAAACGTCTGGTTCGTCGTCGCCGGATCGGGTCCGGAACGGGACCGCATCGCCGCACTCGCCTCCGAGCTGGGAGTCAACCCGCGCCTGCGTCTGTTGGGCACCATCCTCGATCGAGCTCGATTTTATCATGCTCTGGACGCCTTCGTTCTCCCGTCGCTTTACGAGGGTCTCCCGATGGCGGTGCTCGAGGCGATGTCGTCCGGTGTGCCGGTCCTTTCCTCGCGTTTGGAAGGTGTATCCGCGGTGATCGCGGATGAGAAAGAAGGTTTGCTGGCCCGGCCGGGAGATACCGAGGAGTTCTCGAAACATCTCCGACGCCTCGAGGAATCTCCGCCGCTCCGGAAGCAACTCGCAACGGCTGCACGGGCCAAAGCCTTGGAACAATTTTCCGCTTCCGTCACCGCTCGGACCATCGAGAATATCTATCGACGAGAGCTCGCTATTGCTAAGACAAAGACGACTGATAAAAATTCGCTATCATGAGAAATCTGCGAGATCTCTTCCTTCTGGCGAGCGCCACGGCTCTGGCTGCCTGTGCCACGCAGACCTTAAGCCCTGACAAAGCACCTGAGTACCTGACCGCCCGCGATCCGACCCCCTTCTACCTGAAGAGTCCGCGGCCAGGCTCCGAGCCAGAGGAGTTGTTGAAAGCCGAGACCCGGGTGAAAGTGCTGCGCCAAGCGACCAGCTACAGCCTGGTGCTGCTAGAAGATTCCCGCCAGGGCTACGTGGCCAACGCTTACATCACGCCCACCCCACCGGGATCACAAATGCGACCCTTTGGCTCTTCCGAGAGCGATCGCCAGACCAGGCGAAAGCGGCGCGCAAGCGCCAGCCCGACTCCAGAGCCGGCTCAGTCGCCGGAAGCTGCTCCCGCCGATTCAAGTGCACCGCCGGCGGACACAACGGCTTCTCCCGACTTTCAGGCTCCGCCCGTCGACGTTCCCTCGCCGACTCCCACGCCGGAGGCCCCTTTGGAAAAGCCGAAGTTCCGGTTGTAGAATACTTAGGATATCCACGCTCCCCGATGGCCCCCTTTTAGGGGGCCATCGTCGCTTTTGAGGCTTCGGATCCCCCATCTGCTATCGCCAATGACGCGGGCTCGTCTTTGGTTCTCCTTAGTTTTAGAGGCGGCGCCCCGGGCGCTCATTTAGGGGATCGACATCAGGCTGACCATGATAGTGAATGGCGGTGCCTTGGAAATTCCTGCCGACTGGCCAACTCAAACGTTCCCCACACCATGATTCGTTCGCTGGTTTTTCTTTTCGCCCTCCTGATGGTTCCGCTCTGCGGCGCGGCACGACCAGATGTCCTCGAACGTCCCCTTCAGGACGAGATCATCTACTTCGTGCTGCCGGACCGCTTTTTCAACGGCGACACGGCCAATGACACCGGTGGCTACAAAGGCGACAGGCATTCCCACGGCTTCGATCCAACCAGCAAGGCCTTCTATCATGGGGGTGATCTCAAGGGACTGACGGCGAAACTCGACTACCTGAAGGGACTGGGCATCACGGCGATCTGGATGGGGCCGATCTTTAAGAACAAACCGGTGCAGGGCGACTCTGCTGGCTACCACGGCTACTGGACCATCGACTTCACCCAGGTCGATCCCCATTTCGGCACCAACGACGATCTGAAAACGCTCGTTGAACAGGCCCATAAAAGGGGGATGAGGGTCTTTTTTGACATCATTGCCAATCACACGGCCGATGTGATCAAGTATCGCGAAGTGGATGGATCTGGCGGCTCCGCGGCCGTCTATCGCCCCAAGACGGAATACTCATACACGACAGAGGGCGGCAGCAAAGGCCCGGCGATCAACCGGGGCTTTCAAGGCGACTCCGTCAGAACCGAGGAGAACTTCGCCAAGCTGACCGATCCACGCTGGGCTTACACCCCGTACGTTCCGGAAGGGGAAAAGAACATCAAAGTGCCGGCGTGGTTGAACGATCCGATCTACTACCACAACCGGGGTGACAGCACCTTTTCCGGGGAAAACTCACAGTTCGGCGACTTCTTCGGGTTGGACGATCTTTTCACCGAAAATCCAAAAGTCGTCGAAGGGATGATCGAGATTTTCAAGTACTGGATTCGTGAATTCAAGATCGACGGATTCCGGGTGGACACCGTCAAACACGTTAACATCGAGTTCTGGGAGCAGTTCGCGCCGGCCATCATTGCCTATGCGCACGAGCAGGGAATCCCGCAGTTTTTCGTCTTCGGCGAAGTTTACGACGCCACTCCGGAACTTCTGAGCATTTACACCACCGAAGGCCGGCTGCCGGCCGTGCTGGACTTCGGCTTCCAAGCCGCTGCCTCCGGCTTTGTCAGCGAGGCCACGCCGACAGAGAGTCTCAAGGGTTTTTTTGAGAAGGATGATTTTTACACCGATGCCGATAGTGACGTTTACAGCCTGCCGACCTTTGTCGGGAACCATGACATGGGCCGGATCGGTTTCTTCATTCAGAGAGGGCACTCCGCCAACGAAGACGAAATGCTGCGGCGCTCGCGGCTGGCGCATGCGCTGATGTATTTCGCGCGGGGCATCCCGGTTATTTACTATGGCGACGAACAGGGATTCACCGGGGATGGCGTCGACCAGGATGCCCGCGAGGATATGTTCCCTTCCAAGGTCGCCAGCTACAACGACAACAATCTGCTCGGGACCGATGCGACAACAGCCGACGACAACTTCGACACCGAACCATCCGCTTTACAAAGTCCTCAAGCAGTTCGCCGAGATCCGCCAGGCTAATCCACCGTTGCGAAATGGCATTCAAGTCCATCGCTACAGCAGCGACGGCCCTGGCATCTATGCCTTCTCACGGATTGATCCGAAGAGCCGCGAGGAATACGTCCTCGCCTTCAACAATGACACGAAAGCCCACCAGGCCAGCTTCAAGACGTATGCCTCCGGCTCGTTTACTCCGGTGTATCCGGCGGGCGGCCAAGTCGTGGTCGCGAAGGATGCCCTGACTCTCGAAGTGCCGCCGCTGGATTTCGTGATCCTGAAGGCGGACCAGCCGATTTCTCCTTCCGCGGCGCCCGCGGTTCGCATTACCAGTCCGGCGAACAACGGCGTCTTGATGAAGGATCAATTCGTCTCCGTCGACCTCAGCGAAGATGTGCTCGCGGACGTGCGCTTCGAAGCGAAGGTGGGCGATGGCGCGTTCGAACCCCTCGGCCGCGACACCAACGCTCCCTATCGCGTCTTTTTCAAGATCGGGGACAAACCGAACGGAACCCCGGTCACCTTCCGCGCAACCGCCAGCAACTACGCCGGACAAACCCAATCCACGGAAGTCAATGCCCGTATCGACACCCGCCTGCCCCGGGTCGACGTCAACTACCAAAACGGGAACAAGCGCAATTCCGTTTACGCGATTTCCAGCGGCGGCGACGTGCTCTTTCCGCAACCCCTCGAGGGCGGGCGCTTCGCGTTTGACTGGCCCCAGGATGCCGACGGCATGACGCTGATTTTCGAGAGCCGGGAGGGTGCGGATTTTCGCTTTGACGAGCCCACCTACCTAAGCCTGGCCGATGTCATCTCGAAGTCCCGGGATGAGGATGGCAAGCTGTTCGCCACTCTGGAGCTTGGCACGCGACCGGCGTTGCCCAATCCGCCCGCCCCTGAGCCCCCGTTGCCCGAGACTGTTTATATCCGCGGCGGGATGAACACCTGGAAAGACACCCATCCGCTCGACTATATCGGCAACAACACCTACCGGACACGCGTGGAACTGCCGGCGGGTTGGACGGAGTTCAAGTTCGCGGACGCCACGTGGCAGAAACTCAATGTCGGTGCGCCCTTTGGCCCCGATGGCGCCACGCGAAGCAGCAATCCGGGAAATCTGAGGCAGAGCGTTCCCGATGGCCAGGGCGGCTTGTTCGAGGTGTGGTTCTTTGCCTTGCCCAAAGCCAGCGACCACTACTTCCTTTATCGCTTCGAACCGGTCAAGCCGCCCTTGGCGAAGAAGATCTTCCTGCGCGGCAGCCTGGCCGGCACCTGGGACGCCAAGGAGGGCAACGCCTTCACCTACCTGGGGGACAACATCTATTCGCTGGAATTGACGCTGACCGGTGGCAAGAGCCTCGAATTCAAGATCGGGGATCCCGATTGGAGCGCCGGCACCAACTTCGGTATCGCGGAAGGTACGCCGGTGGCCCTTGGTCAGCCTCTTCCATTGGTCGAGAATGGCGGCAATTTGAAGCTCGACCTGGAAACGGGAATTTACCTGTTCAAGCTGGACGTGAGCGAGAAGAACGCGCCGAAAGTGACCATCGTGAAAACTGCGGACGCCGATCTCGGGCCGTACGGCAAGCCCCTGTACCTCAAGGGCACGATGAACCAATGGTCGAATCGCGACGACCACAAGTTTGAATACAAAGGCGACAATCGCTTTGTGCTCGCCGCAGCGCTCGATGCGGGGAACTACGAGTTCAAGATCGGTGACGCGGATTGGAGCGCCGGCTCCGATTTCGGAGGAGACTCGGCGGCGACCGACAAGCCTGTTCCGCTCGTTCCGAAAGGCGGCAATATCAGACTCAATCTTCCCGAGAAAGGCGTCTACCGCTTCGAAGTCGACGCCAGCAACACCACCAGTCCCATCGTGACCATCTCTTCCCTTGGACCTTACGCTGTCGAGATCTTCCTGCGCGGTGATATGAACGAATGGGGAACAACTCAAGCCCTGCGTTACGCCGGTGAGAATCGATACCTCCTTGAAACGAAGCTGACCGCCGGCAACCACGAGTTCAAGATCGGCGACGCCACCTGGAATATCGTCAACATCGGGGCGGCGGAGGGAGATCAGGGCAGCGTGAGTCTGGACAAGGCAACGAACCTGGTGCACGGGAAGAACCCGGGAAATCTGAAGGTCTCGGTGCCCGCTGACGGCCTCTACAAGTTCGCGCTCGAGGTGAAAGACCCTCAGGCCCCAGTCCTGACGATCTTGGCGGACTAACTAAGGAAGTTTGACCGTCGAAGTTCTAATCGAGCGTGGCGAGATGGGCTTCGAGGGATTCGCGGGTGATGGTATGGCGCGCGCCGCAGCGCGGGCAGTGGATGCGGATGACTTCCTCGCCCTGAAAGAGCTCGTCCGGCTGATTGCGCATGACGGGCGCGAGCATGCCCAGCATCTGATCCTGGTTGCAGCCGCATTCAAATCGATATCTCCGCTTCTCGAGCAGTCCGAGTTCGACGTCCTTGTCGAGCCGGCGAATGGCGGGCTCATCGAGACCCCTGATCCAGTCGAGATCCGCATCGGGCTGGGCTGTGACCATGACCAGATCCTCCTCGTCGTAGCGAAAGAATCGAGCGAGGCGTTGCTCGCTTTGAAGGTAAAATGCTTCCACCGCACCGAGGAACTCCTGGCCTGAGAACTCGACGACGCTCCGGCGTGGAGGAACGTTGTCCGCAACCACGTCCGCATAAAACAACCCACTCGGAGAGGCCTTCACGTTCTCGGTAAAAACATTTCCGACGACCGTCCCCACGCCATTGTTGCCGCTGACAAAAACGTTGACCAGCGGGCTCGGAAAATTCACCGTCCACGCGACCATTTCTTTCCACGGTCGGGAGGCGCAATGCAGCGTCACCGCGGCGAGGGCATCGCGCAAAAGCTTGTCTGTGCTCTCGTCGAGAGTGCTCCCGGAATCCATGCGATGCAGGTAGGTGGCTGCATAAAGTTCGGAAAACTCGGCCCGCGCCACCAAGGCGTTGCGTCGGCGCGCAAAGTAGGTGCGCACTTCAATCCCGGGATCGATGGAGTTCTCGGTTTCCAACATTCGCCCGAAAAACTAAACGGAATCCTCGCCCAAGCAAGGCGGAGACAGTCGAATTTGCGAGGTCATCAGGGCTTGGCGAGCGGCCAGATTAAGGGAACGACGGCGATAACCAGGGCCGCCATCATCAGGGTGAGCAGTCCGCCCACCCGAAAGAAGTCGACAAAGCGATACTTGCCCGGCCCGTAAACCAGCAGACAGGCCGGCTCAAAAGGCGCGATCAGGGAGACCGAGGCGGAGAAGGCCACGGCGACCGCGAAGCTGCGGCCATTGAGTCCCAGCTGCGCGGCCGTACTCAGCGCAACCGGCAGGACCACCAGGGCCGCCGCCGCATTCGACATCGGTTGCGTGAGGGCGATCGTCAGCAACACAAAGCCCGCCAGAACGACGATGGGACCAAGGGGACTGAGCGTGGAAACAATGATCCCCGCGAGCCACTCCGCGGCTTTCGTTTTCTCCATGGCCAGCCCGAACGCCATCATTCCTGCGATCAGCACAAGCAATCTCCATTCGACACACGTGTAGACCTTGTGCATGGGCATGCAGCGCAGCAGCACCGCGGCGACGGCCGCCGCCAGCAAGCCTGCCGATAGCGGCAAAAGCCCGACACTGCTCGCCGTTATCCCGATCGCCAGGAAAGCCACCACCAGCAGTCCCTTCTTTCCCCGATGGGCAACGGGGTTCTGCTCGCCGAAAACCGCGAAGTCGGGGCTTCCCCGCAGCGCATCCATGCTTTCGCGGGGGCCCTGCACGAGGAGCAAATCGCCCGTTTCCAGGCGGACCGACTTGAGCTCTTCGCGCAGGCGTTTCCCGTGGCGATTGGCGGCCAGCACGACGATTCCCAATCGACGCGGGAGATCAAGATCCTGGAGACGGCGACCCCGGAGAAACGACTCGGGCGTCACCAGCACCTCGAGAATCTCGATGTCGTCCGCCTTGAGCTCCTTCTCTCCGAACTGCACATCGGGCCGCATCTCGATCCCTTCGGTCTCGCGCACTTTCATCAGGCTCTGCACCGGCCCATTGACGAGCAGAATGTCACCCGACCGGAGAACGAGGTCCCCTCGCGGGCCCCTCGGCTTTCCCTCGCGGAGGACTTTGAGGATTCGGAATCCGAGTTTGCCGAGGTCCGAGTCACGGATGGTCTGACCGGAGAGCGGTGAGTTTTCCTTGATCAGAATCTCCGAAAGATATTCGCGCAAGCCGTAGTCCTCGGTCAGGTCGATCGGGGGGTTGTCCGGCAGCAAACGGCGTCCAAGCCAGGCGAGGTAAAGCGTTCCCATCAGAACGATGAGGAGCCCGACCGGGGTGAGCTCGAAGAAGCCCAGCGGGGGCAGACCCGCGCGCCCGAGATAGCCGCTCACCGCGACGTTCGTCGAGGTGCCAATCAAAGTGCACGTGCCGCCCAGAATGGAGGCGAAGGCCAACGGCATGAGAAACTTCGACGGGCTCCACTTCCGCCGGCGGACAATGCCCGTCACCGGCGCCAGCAGCAGCGCGGTCACAGTTGTGTTGTTCATGAAGGCGGAAAGAGCCGAAACGGACGCCACCATTCTCACGAGGAAGGATGTCTCGCCGCCTTTGGAGACGCGATCCAACGCACTGCCCAACCAATCAACCACGCCGCTTTCGCGGAGGGCGCCGCTGATAACAAAGACGGAAGCGAGAATGATAATGATCTCGCTGCCAAAGCCCGCGAACGCTTCCTGGGGCGTCAAGATACCCGAGATCATGAGCGCCAGCAGAGCGAGGAGCGTCACGATATCGACGGGCAATGTCTCCCTCGCGAAGAGGATCAAGGCCCCGAAAAGCAGCGTCAAAACGAAGGCGATTTCCATGGTGAGATCACCGAAAAGCCGCCACCTCGCTCCCGCGGCGAAGAGTCAGACGAGAGCGGATTACTTGCTATACTGTTGATGGAGCTTCACCGGGACTGCCGGCACCTTGCGGCTCCGGATATTGAGGAACTCGACGAACACGGAAAAGCCCATCGCGAAGTAGATGTAGCCCTTGGAGATATGCTGGCCGAAACCATCCGCGATCAAGGTGACGCCGATCAGCAACAGGAAACTGAGGGCCAGCATCTTGACGGTCGGATGGCGTTCCACGAAACCGCTGATCGGTCCGGCAAAAAGCATCATGAAGATGACCGCGATAATGACGGCGGCGATCATAATCGGGATGTTATTGACCATTCCGACGGCGGTAATCACCGAGTCGAGCGAGAAGACGATATCCAGGAGGATGATCTGGATGATGACTGCCTGAAACGAGGCCGCGCGCCCCGTCCCGTGCGCTTCGGCGCCTTCTAGCTTGTGATGGATCTCATGCGTACTCTTCCACACCAGAAAGATTCCGCCGGTAATGAGGATGAGGTCGCGTCCGCTCACTCCGTGCTGGAAAAGTGTAAAGAGCGGATCGGTGAGTCGGGCCATCCAGGTGATCGAAAGGAGCAGAAGCACCCGGGTGATCATGGCGAGGCTCAAGCCGATGAAGCGCGCTTTGGGCTGCTGTTCCGGCGGAAGCTTCCCCGCGAGAATCGAAATGAAGATGACATTGTCGATGCCCAGGACGATCTCGAGCACACAGAGCGTGATGAAAGCGACGGCCAGTTCCGCCGGACTGGAAGCCGCCATTTCTGCGGCCGCACCGATTACGGGAATGAGAATATTCGGGTCCATTCAGCGTCTTCTAACTTGGGTTTTCCGCCTGCACCATGAGATTCGTCGACGAGCCGGCAGATGGCCGTTCGAGAGTAGGGGATGGTCGCCCGGGCAGGATCTGCCGTCGATCACTTCAGCGGGAAAGTGGAGCGGAGAGCGCGGCGATATTGCCAAACTGTTGCTTCTGCACCTTCTGAAAGACCTTGTACGGCGGAGCGAAGCGCTCGTCACGGACCAGAGTGGCCTGAAGGGTGACGCACCGAGAAGCGCGGGCCGTCTGGTTGTTGGCACCGACAGCCAGCGCCTCGAGGCTGAACTTGAGCTCTCGCAGATCCGCCGAACTCAACTTGATGCGGTTGGCCTGGCTTTCGTAGGCGAGCGTCACGCCCTCCACGACGATCGTTCCGGCCGCCGCCGCCAAGGTTACGCCGTTGATGGACCACTTGTAGTCGACGGTCTTCCCCAAGCCGGCCACCAAAGCGCGGAAGTTCCCCTGATCGTTCTTGACGGTCCCGGCGCGGACCCATTTCCCAAAGCGTCCACCCTCGAAGATAAGCGATCTTGCCTTGGCCGCGACTCGCTGAGGCGACTGTGAGGGGGCGGAGCCCTCCGCCGTCGATGGCAATACCGCCCGATCAGGGAAGATCGCGTGAAATTCCGGGAACACCCGTGAAGGGATAAACCTCGCTTGGTTCGCGAGAGCCAGGGCCTCCTTGTAACTCGGGAGCAAACCCCAGCTGATATCTCTCCCCGGGCGAAAGTCGCCAACGATGCGAGCCTTGGGAAACGCCTCGCCAAACGTCAGATACCGCACTGTCGCCGAGGTTGCGCTGATGGATATCACCTCGAGAACGCCGTAGCGGCCTTCCGTAGTCACATAGGCGTAGACGTTACCCGTGGGGACCCACGCCGGGGGAAGCGGGCGGTAGGCCGCCAGATCGTTGAAGGGCACCCGCGCGCCGCGCTCGTACGGGAGCGCGTAGAGCATGAAGCGCCGGACCGCCTCGAAGCGAGCGCTCGAACGCGCCAGCTTCGTATTGCACTGGGCCTTCAGCCCGGAAAAACCCTCGAAGACGACATCCGCGGAGAAAAGACCCGCGGCACCACCGGTGCCCGTATCGAGGTCCAACGCCTGGCCGGTCTTCAGCCGGATCGAGCCCTCGCACCGGACCGGAGCATATTGAGGAACCCGCGCTTCCGCCGTCAGCTTGATGTCATCAATGCGCGCCTCCTGCAGAACGAGTTCCAGGCCGGGGACCGCAATGTCAATGTTTGGGCTGACATCGTTGACCACCTCGGCGGCCTTGGACCCAATGCCCTCGAGGATCACTTCCAGTATCTCCGACAAGAGCCAGGTCAAAAGACCCGCAATAACGCCACCGGCGACCGCGCCGATGATTCCGGCGGTGCCCGTTCCGACGAGCACGCCGACAATCCCTCCGGTGATCGCTCCCACCGCGATCGCCACGAGATAACACTCCCACGGGATATCGACATCGACATCGGGATCCTGCGCTTCCCAATCGATCTTGAGGTGCCCATCCTCGACGAGCGCCGTTAGATCTGCCGCGACCGTTCCCGCGGCCGAGTAGCAAAAACCCGACTTGGTAACCCGGCACTCGACCCGAATGGCCTCGTCGACGAGGAGGATCGCCAGCCGATTCAGATGAACATCCTCGTCGTCGTCGATCACGACATCGCCATTGAATTCGCAGCTCGTCGGCGTGGTCACCACGGAACCGGCCGGCAAGCCCAGTTCCTCCTCAATGCGCGGCGCGATCATCCGGCAAATCCAGCCAAAAAATACCAGAATCCCACTCGTCTCTCCCGGATCCAAAACGGAGGCCGTGAAACCGTTGCGGTTCCCTCCCTGCGACCCGCCGAAATTCAACAGCAATGCCAGCGCGTCGCGATCCTGCGCCGATCGGTCGTCGATCAACCTGATGTCCAACTGCATGAGCTTCTGCGCATCGTCGGTTGTTCGATCAACATCCGCGCCGAATATTTCCACCGCCCCCAGCGAAGAGGAAAGAAAGGCCCGGAAAGCAACGTCCGTTCCGGGAATCGGCACCCCGAGAAATGCCACCGACAAGTGGTGCAGGTGGTTGGCAAAATCGACCAGCACACGGTCACGACTCGATGCGGTCCGGTCCACCACCAGCCCAACCACCATCCGAATCGTCGCCACATCGGACACCCCGACGCTGACGTCCAGCAAGTCGCTCGCGTTGGCCGGAAGGTTCGGAATATCGGTCGGTCGGTCCATGCTCACGGTGAGCGTGAAGGCGGAGGTCCCGAAAAAGTCCTCGAAGATATTGCCCTGCGAATTCTGCGGACCTGTGCCGTCAAACAAGGCCGAGAGCCAGATCCGCAAGGCCTCCTCCGCCAGTTCGATCACCAGATCGAAATTGTTGGTCTGTGTTCCAGCCATGGTTTGTCGACCTTAAGTCGTGATCTTGAGGCGCACTTTTGGCGTCACGCTGGTGCCGTTGGCGAACAAGGCTGTCTCGCCACCCCGGGAACTCCGGAGCCTCCCCCGGCCACCTAGTAGCACCTTGCGAAGCGCCGGATCGATTTTGATGCCGGCCCCTTCCATCGCCGCGACCGGTTCTTTCAGGAACGCCTCCTGCCCAGCCTTCGTCGAAAGCAGCCGCTTTATCTTCGCTTGCTGGCGCTTCAACCCCTCAAAAGGCGCCTGCAAATGAATAGGGAGCCGCTTCAGGTTCGCCTGAAAGCGTTGAACCGAAGGGTCTTCGGGCATGGGCACAGAATGTAACGAAAGAATTCGTCGAGGCGGTGCACAGGCTGTCGACAATTTTGTGTCAGGTCAAGCAAGAAAAGGACATCCAAAATGGTCGTGGAGGTTTTGTTGAGTGAGCGTCGCTTCCCCTCACTTGGGAGTCGCAATTGCGTCGCGCGGACGGTTTCTCCAGCGTATAGGCAGGTTGTGCGCGCGATCGAGGTGTTGCCGAGATGCTCTCTGGGATTCTATCCGACGCCTTTGGTGAAAATGGAGCGGCTTTCGGAGCGTCTGGGCGGGCCGGTTCTCTGGATCAAACGAGATGACCTGACTGGTTTGGCGTTTGGCGGCAACAAGACGCGCAAGCTCGAGTTTCTCATGGCCGAAGCGCTGTCGCAGGGATGCGATGCGGTGGTCACGGCAGGGGCGGCGCAGTCCAATCATTGTCGCCAGACCGCCGCGGCGGCTGCAGCCCTCGGGCTTTCCTGCCATCTCGCCTTAGGCGGCTCGTCGCCTGCCGTCGCCAGCGGTAACCTGCTTCTCGACCATCTCCTGGGCGCGAAGATTCACTGGTGCGGGAGCCTGCGCAAAGGCGAAGGCCTTGCCCGCATCCAGGAGGAGCTCGCCGCGCGTGGACAGAGACCGTATATCATCCCTTATGGAGGTTCGAACGCGGTCGGAGCGGCGGGCCTCGCGGCGGCGATGGTCGAGCTCGATGCGCAGTTGGCAACGGTCGGGGTGCGTGCTCGGGCGATCGTCTTCGCCTCTTCGTCGGGTGGAACACAAGCCGGGCTCATGGTCGGCCGATCGATAACGGGCAACAGGGCACAGATTCTCGGCATTCAGATCGACAAGGACGAAGCGGCGGAAGGTCCTTTCGCCAGTTACGTAACCCGGCTCGCCAATCAACTCGCGGAGCGTCTCGAACTGTCAACGCGATCTTCCCTGGCAGATGTCATTCTCAATGCGAACTACCTTGGAGCGGGCTACGGGGTGGTCGGAGACCTGGAACGCCAGGCCATTCGCCTGATGGCGGAAAACGAAGGAATCCTGCTCGATCCGGTCTACACTGGGCGAGCGTTCGGCGCGTTGATCGATCTCATTCGCCGGGAGGAATTCACCTCGGATGACGACGTGATTTTCTGGCACACCGGAGGTGCGCCCGCCCTCTTTGCCTACGCGGAGGCGCTGGCCCGGGATCGCAGCGGCGACACGTGAGCAGCCCGTTCCGGCGTCAGCCATTGGACGCGCGAGGGAAGATAGCGTGCGCTTCCCTTGGAAAACAGGAACTGAAATAGCTGCAGACTACGGGCGCGGAAGGCGCCGGCACAGCTCAGCAGATAGAAGCGCCACATGCGGTAAAAGCGCTGGCCATAGCGGCTCTCAAGACGCGACCAGGCGCGGGCAAAGTTTGCTTCCCAGGCTTTCAGCGTCTTCTCGTAGTCGGCGCCTAAGTTTTGCACATCTTCGAGGACGAAAAGCTCCTCCGCCGCCGTCGCCACTTGAGCGGCTGACGGTAGCACGGAATGGGGGAAAATGTATCGCGCGAACCAAGGATCCGGGAACAGGCTGGCATAGTTTCCAGCGATCGACTGGCAGAGAAAGACCCCTCCGTCCTGCAACGATCGGAAGACTGTTTCCATGTACGGCCGGTAGTTCTTCGGGCCGACATGCTCGAGCATTCCGACGCTAACGATGCGATCAAACCTATCCCTGATTTCACGGTAGTCCTGAAGTCGGATTTCCACAGGAAGTCCGCGGCAAAACTCCGCCGCATAACGGCCCTGTTCTTCCGAAATGGTAATTCCGACCACCCGGCATCCGTACTGTTTCGCAGCGTGCCTGGCGAGACCGCCCCATCCGCAACCGACGTCCAGGAGCGACATCCCCTCACGCAGCCCCAGCTTGCAGCAAATCAAGTCCATCTTCTCGCGCTGCGCCTGCGCCAGATCGTCCGTATCGCGGAACCACGCGCAGGAATACTGCATCGACGGGTCCAGCATGCGTTCGAAGAGGTCGTTGCCGACATCGTAATGTCGTTTGCCGACAGCCTTGGACCGGCGACGCGTTTGCAGATTGAAAAGAAACGAGCCCGCTATCGCGATCGCGGTATGCAGATTCAGAGAGATCCGCTGTTCCAGGTGCCCGCGGATCGCTCGACAGCACATCTCATCCAGCGCATCACAATCCCACCAGCCGTCCACGTACGACTCGCCGAACCCCAGCGTGCCGCCCGCCAGCACCACCCGAAAAAAACGCTTGTCGTTTACGCGAATATCCCAGGGACGCCCACCTTGAAAACGAATGTCTGCCGAAGCAAAAAGCTCTTGAACCGTCGTTTTTGCCAAACTCGTGCGAGGAGGCTTCTCGTGCATCGCTCTCTCTAAGCATTATTATTCTCGCCGTTTTTTGGCGGCTTGGCAATTCCAGAGTCGACGCTTCCTTGACCGTTCAAGCCGACTCGTCACGACCGCGGAGGAGGACCTCAGAGTCGATCTATGATTTCCTGAGCGGTTGCTGGACCAGTTACCTCAGCCAAATGTCGGCTCCGGCCTGGGCATCGATGCGAAACGACAAAAACGGGCAGCATCTCTGCTCCAGTTCGACGCAGCCAGCCAACTCGCTCACCAGGCCGGATTCCCGCTCGAAACCGAGAGCCAGCCCGTCCGGAACACGCCGGCGTCCTGTCGCGCGCTGCGCCAGCCGGTCCCAGAGAATCTGCCGCTGGCCAAACTCCTTCTCGTCCAAGCACAGGCCACCGGGCCTTCTGTCGATCCGTCAGGGTTCATGCCGGCACCTTACAACCGAGGATTCGTCACGGGTATGGCTTTTCAGCGCTTTCTTCCGAACCGATGCGAGCAACGCTACAGCGCGATTTCTCCTCTTGGGCCGAAATAGATGATGGCCGCTCCAGCCAGGCACACCATGGCGCCGATGGCATCCCAGCGATCGAGGGAGGTCTTTTCAACCAGCTGGAGCCAAACGAGCGAGGCTACAATATAAACACCGCCGTAAGCCGCATACACCCGCCCGGCACCGGCCAGTGGATGCAAGGTCAGCAACCAGGCGAAAACGGCCAACGCCCCCGCACCCGGCAAGATCAATAATAACGGCTTGCCCAGCCGAATGACCGCATAGAAAGCGTAACAGCCGAAGATCTCCGCGGCGGCCGTGAAGGAGATGAGCAGGAACGTTCTGATCACCGTTTGCATGGATTCCCTATCAAATCCCCGGCCGCCAGCCGGTGCAATCATTTGCACCGCGAAAGGCGGCTCAATGACCAATGGCGTCGCTCAACGGCCTTCGAATAAGTCCGCTTGAGGCGAGCTTCTTGGGGGTTCGAGGCCAATTTTGCCATAGGCGCGCGGCAGAGCGACGCGCCCCTGTGACGTTCGTTTGATGTAGCCTTGCATGATCAGGTACGGCTCATGCACCTCCTCGAGTGTTCCGGCATCTTCACCGATCGCTACCGCCAGCGAGTTAAGCCCCACCGGACCGCCATTGAAGAGCGAAATCAGGCTCTCGATGATTCGCTTGTCCATCTCGTCGAAGCCATCCTCGTCGATCTCGAGCATCGAGAGGGCGCGGATGGCGGTGGGACCCTTGACCGGACCGCCCTCTCGTACCTGCGCATAGTCCCGCACCCAGCGGAGGAGATTGTTGGCGATGCGCGGCGTGCCCCGTGAGCGGCGCGCAATTTCCAGCGCGCCCGCGGAGTCGATTTCAGTGTCGAGCAAGCCGGCGCTGCGTTCGATGATTCTCTGGAGGTTTGGAACCTCGTAGTAATCGAGGCGGCAAGTCATCCCAAAGCGCGACCGGAGCGGCGCACTGATCATGCCGGCGCGGGTCGTCGCCCCGATCAGCGTGAACTTGGCCAGGTTGAGGCGGACACTTCGCGCGCTGGGCCCCTGGTCGATGACGATGTCCAGCTTGAAATCTTCCATCGCCGGATAAAGGTACTCCTCAATGGCGGGCTGAAGACGGTGGATTTCATCGATAAAAAGCACGCCGCCGCGCTCGACGTTTGTCAGCAATCCGGCCAGGTCCCCCGCCTTCTCGATCATCGGCCCGCTCGTGCTCTTGACCGCGACGCCCATCGCATTCCCGACAATGTAGGCCAGGGTCGTCTTGCCGAGGCCGGGCGGACCACTCAAGAGAATGTGCTGCAGCGCCTCGCCCCGCTGCCGGGCGGCCTCGACCATCAACTGCAGTCGCTCCACCGTCTTTGCTTGCCCGGTGAACTCCGCGAACATGGGCGGGCGCAACGAGATGTCAAACGCCGTATCCGGCGTCTCTTCCGCTGGGAGCTGAAAATCAGGCTTTGGCATCGTGTTTCCTCCAATTCGAGTTCAACGGCTGGGCCATCGCTCTCGCTGCAGGTTGTTTCTAGCGTGCACAGATGACGCCTCTTTGCAATGACACACGCACGCTCCTGCGCTCAAGGAGCTGCTCTGACGCTCTGCGCGCTCCCTTGCACCCAGGGCATCCCTCGAAGGAGCAGAATCCCGAGCGAGCCCGCGGTCACCAGTCCGGTGAACCTGAGGAACTCTCCCGCTTGATGCGCCGTAATCTGGTCGCTAAGCCGAAGAAGAAAGACGCAATTGGGGATCGGACAAAGCCATTTTGTCAGCGGCTCGCCGGAAATCTCCGACAGCATCCCGACAAAAAATGTCGCCGCGACGAGGAGAACATGAATCACCACATAAAATCCCAGGAAGTATCGGGTGGAGGGCCGGAACAGCCGGATCAGGGCCGCGGGAAAGATGAGCGTGCCGAGGTAACACACATAGTCGAGCAACTCGATGTTATCATCGAGGCGTGATTGCGAATACAGCATGACCCCGCCCAAGCCGGCCGCCAGGAGGAAGTACCAGGAAGCCGACGCCCAACCTGGCGAAAAGAAAAGCGCCAACGAGCGTCCCGCCGGCCCGAGATCGGCAAAGGGCCGGCGGACCGCGCGAAGATTCTCGATCGGCTCGGCAAGTCCATCGACGATCACCACCGCAAGAAGGACCAGCGATACGAAATGAAGTCCCAGCACACTTGGGACAACCCACGTTAACAGGGGGACAATGACCAGAAGGTAGACTCCGATCAGCCGCTTGCGCACTGCGTGATTCTCGGCGGGAGGCGCGATCCGTGAGGCTGCGATCTCCAGGGCGAGAAGAAGATAGGCTGGAACAAAAGCCAGCAAAATCAGGTGCACTTGCCACAAGCGAATCACGGAACCCGACGACGCGCCGGACCCGGAGAACGCGATCCAAGCCAGCAGAACGCCGATGGAAGACTGAAAAACGAAGATGAGGCCAAGGACGAAAAGCGCCCGCAGCAGCTTTGACTCGTACGGGGACATGGCCAGGGTCGTCGCCGTCAATAACGCGCTTCCGATCAACAGAAAGAAGAGCCCCTGCAGGTCTTCGAGAATGTCGACGCCACCGAGGAAGTAGCGAAGAATCACATACGGCAGAATCGAGCAGACCAGTAGCAAGGTTTCCGCCATCAGGGCCGCCCATTTCCCGAAAACGATCCGCCACGCAGAGAGGCGCGTCAGAAAGACCAGTTCCAGCGTTCGCGCCTTCATCTCCGAGTGCAGGGCGCCAAAGCCGAGAAGTGGCATGAAAAAAAGCAGCGGCACGCCAATCATCAGCCAGAAGAGCCAGTTGAGAAAACTGACCATATTCCCCGGTGGAGATTCCGGCGCCGAAGCTGCCAACAGACTGAAAATGGTGCTCAGGATCATCAGCACCTGTGTCACGTAAAAAGCGGCCACAAAGATGCGGGATCGCATCCCCTGCCGAAGCTCTTTGACAAGCATCGGGCTCAACCAATCTGCGAAATCAGACCGCTGGGAGCTGGAGAGCATTTGATCGAGTTGAGGGTTGAAAGTTGAGAGTTGAGAGGCAGAGTTGAAATAAACCCTCAACCAAAGGCGAAGCCGTTCCATCAACCATCAACCACCTTGTCATGGGAGCGGTGGAGGCTTGGTGCGGAGCATGTCCACGAAAGCTTCCTCGAGTCGCCGCTCGACCTTGAAGAATCCGTCGACGCCGACACCGTCGAGCACCAGGCGGCGAAGAAGTGAAGCCAACTCGATGCTCTCCGGAACCCTCACGCGAGCGCCATGGTTCATGCGATCGACCAACACCACATCGAGGCTGGTCGCAATCCACGCAAACAGCGCTTCCGGGTTGCCGGAGACGCGGATCTCGACGAGGGATTGTGTTCCATTCTGCCGCTTCAGGCTTTCGGTGGTGCCGTGGTGGACAATGCGGCCGGCATCGATGAACAACAGTTGATCACACATTTCTCCAAGCTCGGAAAGGATGTGGGAGCTGATAAAGATGGTCTTTCCTCGCTCGGACAGTAACCGGACGAGATTCTTGAACTCGATGCGCGCCTTGGGATCGAGACCGGCGGCCGGTTCGTCAAGCACAAGCACCTCGGGATCATGGATCAAGGTGCGGCCGAGGCAGAGCCGTTGTCCCATTCCCTTGGACAGGATGTTCATTGGACGGTCGGCGATGACCGAAAGGTCCGCGAATTCCATGACTTGCCGGACGCGCTCGCGACGTTCGCTCTGGCGGTATCCGAACGCGCGGCCGTAGAAGTCGAGGTATTCCAGGACGGTCATATTCTCGTACACGCCATAGGTATCCGGCATCCAGCCGACGCGCCGGCGCACCTCCCCGGGATCTTCCATGACGTCCTTGCCACAAATGCGGATCGTGCCTGCCGTGGGCCGGTCGAGGGTGACCATCATGCGCATCGTCGTGGTCTTGCCAGCTCCGTTGGCCCCAATGAAGCCGGCGATTTTGCCCGCCTCTATCTCGAAGGAAATGCCATTGACGGCCTTAACTTCTCCAAAGTCTCTCTCGAGATTTTCTACCTGGATGATGGACATCGGCTCAAGCAGTGGCTTCTTTGCGACTACTTCGCGGCCTCTCGGCGCGCAAAAAGTCCGGGCGACACCCCACTCCGTTTAGAGAGGCGGTTGTGTCAACCGCCTTCCGCTGACAGATCGCCAATAAATCCCCCTCGAGGATTCGAAAAAAACGAAGTGACGCGGTGCGGCTCACCGGACAGGCCTGCCTCCCGGAAGCGCACCAATGGCTTCTTCGAACTCTTCCAGGCAGACCCGGATGCCTCGAGCATCCCGGAGTAACGAGGTGCCCACCAGCGCGGCATCGAACTCCTCGCGCACGCGAGCCACCAGGTTTGGAGCCAAGCCGCTCTCCGCCACCCGCAACGTTCCCGCCGGCAGCTTCCCGGCCAACTGGAACGCGGAATAGTCCAGGCTGAAATCGGTCTCCGAGACGCCCTGCTTCCCGACAAAGCCGCTCCTCGCTTTGAACTTTCGACTATTAATCCCAACGATGCCCGCGTCACGCGGCAGAGTCGAGATCTCTTCCTCGGTGTGCACTTCGAAGAGCGCATCCATGCCCATTTCTCGCGCCAGGTCGTAAAACCCCCTCAGGCGAGCCGCATCCAGGACATTAGCCATGAGAAGGATCGCATCTGCCCCGAAGGCGCGCGCCTCCCGCACCTGATACTCCTCGACGATAAAATCCTTTCGCAGCACAGACTTCGATCCCTGCTTCCGAATCGAGGCCATCCTCTCAATGGTCATTCCGAAATGGGTCTGGTTCGTGAGAACGGAGATCGCCGTCACGACCGGCGATTCCTGATAGGCGGCTGCGGCTGCGGAGACATTCTCGAGTCGCATCGGCCCGACGCTCGGAGAGCGTTCCTTGATCTCCGCGATCAGAGAGAACTTTTCCGACAAAGCCGCCGCCAGCGGGCGAACCGGGGGCGCATCCGAAATCATCCGGCGAACTTCCACCAGCGGACGCCTCGCTTTCGTTGAGTCCAGCTCGGTGCGAACGTCCGCCAGGATCTCGTCCAGAAACGTGTTCATCGCAAAGGTTGTCCAAGAATTATCCCGCTGAAGTCCTTCCAGCGAATGCTCGCCAAGGAAGCTATGGGCCAAGGCTTGGGCGTGGAAGCGAAGAATTTTCCCCTCTTCTCCTTTGCGAAAGCCTGCGCCCGGCTTTGGGTCATGGCTCCTCCGGGTTTGAGGGCATTTTTCCACCATCGATCAAACTCATGATCGTCAGCGCGTTCCAGAGACCGCTGCTCGCCCGGGCGCAGGTCTTTGGCTTTCCAAACCGTCCCGCCATCGTCAAAGTACCAAAACTCCGGCAAGACGTGCTCGAAGGACGAAATCGCCGCCGGCGTCGAGCCCGGTGATGACGAGATCTGAACTTGCGCCCGAGTCGGGATGACGGCGGCGAGAATCTGAGCCTGGGTCGCCCGGCTGCGGAACCAGTCTCCCGACCAGGTCGAGCCGCTTAGCACGTATGTCTTTCCCCGTTGCGTCAACGAGTAAGCTCCCGGACTATCCGACAGGCCAAGGGGCAGCATCAATGATGGCTCCGACGGCACAAAGGCGCGAGAGGTCAGGACCCCCGTGCGCGACACCTGTTCCTGAACGATCGCGGACTTCCGGAGCTGCGGCAGGTTCAGGACGATCCCAAACCGGTCGCCTTTCCCGCCGAAGCCTTCGCCGACAACGATGAGCATCCCAATCATCGCGCTGGCAGCCAGAGCAATCCCGGGCGTAGTCCAAAACAGCCGGTGGCGCTGGCCTTGCGGCGCCAATGCGAGAAAATTAAGCGGTCCAATCACCAGCGCGAATCCTACGACAAATGAAATGATCAGCCACCAGGGAGGCTCGGGCCGGCCCATCGAAACAGCCAGAGGCCATTGCCAGGTGTAATTCTGCAAAGGCTCGCTTATGCGTAGTCCCCCCTTGCGCAATAGTCGCTCGATCATCGCCTCCTGGAAATTCTGGACGGATGGCCAGTGGGCCACTTCTCCGACACCCAGCGGACCCGGCGCCGGAAGATCCGAAGCTTCTCCCGTGCTTGAACGCACGACGACCAGACTTCCGCCTTGAATAACCCAATCCTGGATCGCATCGCGTTGTAGGGCAGGAATTTCCCGCCATTCCGATTCAGCAAAGACCAGCATCTCGAACCCGGCCAGCCCCCGCCAGTCGCTGGGGATGAAGTGGGGATCAATGGGTGAACCGTCCAGGGCCGAGGTATGGCTTTTTTCGAGACTCTCCCGCAACGGACCCCACTCCTTGACCGCGAGCGCTTCACCCATTCCGACGAATGGCGTGGGCGTCAAGCCACTGCCGGAAGAGTTGTCGCTCGACCTTCCGTTGGACACTCCGTATCCCGAAACGCTAATCAGGAGATTCGAGAATCGTGCCGAGGTCAGCGACCAAGCGGCCAGCGGAACCAGGAGCTCGAATGTCCGCTCTTTCCCGGCATCGACCGACAGCGACGTGATGAACTGCACCGAACGCACTCCAAACTGCGAGTGCACGGTTCGCAACTGCCAGACGCGCCCTGCCCCGGAGAAGTTCTTGACCTCCACTCGGAGCGGCAGGAATCCCACCGGAGGGATGTCCTCGTAATAGTTGATGATCCTCATCTCGACGCCACTGTCAGGCTCGAAACTTGGGCTCGGCAACACGCGCTCAGCGCGACCAGAGATGCCGGCCAGCACCCATGCCAGCGCCAGGGCCGCCAGCCGCCTCATACCCTCGCCGCCTTGAGCACATCAGGGGCCGGCTTGTCTTGCTTCGGCACTGCGGCCAGCACGGCACGGACGACATCGACCGGGGTCTTCCCGGCAAGACGCGCCGTATAGTCGAGCAGGATCCGGTGTTGAAGCACCGGCACTGCCAGTCTCTCGACATCTTCAAAACTGGCATTCGGGCGGCTCGCCAGCAGGGCAGCCGCGCGCGCTGCCGCCGCCAGAGCCATGGCCGCCCGCGGACTGGCGCCGAACTTCACACCTTCGGCAGCACTTCCTTCGTGTGTTGCGTTGACCAGGCGGGCGATGTAGTTGGCCACCACATCTGGGAGGTGAATCGCGCCGGCGATATCGCACAGCTCGATCAATTCCTCGCGGCTCATCACCGGTTCGACAGTCGGTTCGACACCGATCCGGCGATTCTGGACGATCTTCTGAAGGATCGGGACTGGATTGCGAGTGACCTCGAGCTTGAACAAGAAGCGATCCAGCTGCGCTTCCGGCAAGGGGTAGGTCCCCTCCAGCTCGATCGGGTTTTGAGTCGCGAGCACAAAAAACGGATCCGGAAGCTCGTGTGTCTCTCCCATCACGGTAACACGTCCTTCCTGCATCGCCTCGAGCAGGGCGGACTGCGTCTTCGGTGAAGCGCGGTTGATTTCGTCCGCCAGCAGCAGATTGGCGAAAATCGGTCCCTTCTGAAACACGAACATCCTTCGTCCGTCAACCTCTTGCAGAATCGGGTTCCCGGTGATGTCGCCTGGCAGAAGGTCCGGAGTAAATTGGACGCGCTGCATTCGGACCCGGAGCGCCCTGGCGAGTCCCTTGACGAGCTCGGTCTTGCCGAGACCTGGCAAACCTTCGAGAAGCAAGTGACCACGCGAAAGCAACCCGATCAAGACGGCGTCAACCAAGTTCTCCTGGCCAAAGAGCACCTCATTCAGTGCCTTGCTCAGCAGGTGAAGCTTCGCTGCGGCCGATTGAATGGTGCCTGAATCCGCGGAAATGTCAGACATCGGGCGCAGAATCTGTCGATTCACTGAAGAATTTCCAACCGGAATCTGTGCGACTGTTCCCTCACCGCAAAGTTATTGGAAAAAACGGCGCAGCGCTTCCTGCTCGGCGGGCGTGGCGACCTGGTCCCACACCGTTTCACCACCCGTTCCCGTCGAGGAGTTTGCGCCGCCGGATTGCCCGGATCTCCAAGTCGCTCCATCGGTTTGCGGTTCACTCGCCGCCAATCCGGCCAGATCACCAAATGCGGCGTGGGAGAGATCGTCATTCTGGACGGTCTCTGTTTGAGTAGTCCCGAGCTGAGTCTGGTCCGCCTTCAGCATCAACGGAGCCGTCCCCGGTCCGCGTTCCGGCTCGCCGCCGCCTTGGTCAGCGATCGGTGCCAGCGCCGCTTTGCGGGTCTGCCCACGGCCCGGGTAATCGCTGGGACTCGTCGCAACTCCCGCCTTCAGTTTGTCACTCAACGATTTCCATTGCTCGGACGAGAGTTGACGCGCTCGCGACGCATCCAGCCCCTTTAGCTGGGCCAGTGTTTTCTCGTTCAAGGGCAAGGCACCGCGTTCGATCGAGTGAATTGTCTGATCGAGCGCCTTGTCCAAGGAATCTCCCAAGGCTTGCGATTGAAGCGCATCCGCATTGCGCGCCGCCTCCATGGCGCTGAGTGCCGTCTCGAGTTGCTCGCTTAGTTTTCCGGCCGATTGCTCAACCTGTTCTCGAAGTTGATCGGTCGCCTCCAGGCTCTCATGTCCAAACCATTGGTCAGAAGGCTGGTTCCGCAGGGCATCGAGAGACTTCCGGTACCCTTCGAGCGCCTCGGCCTGGATGATATCGCTTTGCTCCAGCGCATCCAGCCTCGTCTGAATCGCCCCCCAGGAGGGCGGTGCCGCCGCGGGGCCGGCCGATTTGGATTGACCCTTCGGGAGCGGAATGAATACGGCCGCCACCACCAACGCCATGGCGACCAGCGGAGCCGCCAGCAAGCGGGTCCAGTTCCAGCTGAGAGCCAGGCGCGCTCGCGGACGCGGTGCGGGCCAGTCGCCCACCCCCTGGTTCGCCGAGCTGAGTCTGGTGTGCAGACCAAGATCGGCATCCAGACGCGCCAGCGACTCGGGCGTCGAGAGAAACATCTTTCGTGCAAGAAAATACGAGACCACCACTCCCGCCGACACCACCAGAAGCGCCGCGACGGAGACTCCCACGAGATCGCGATTAAAGCTTCGCAGTCCGAGAACGCTCACTGAGCCAACGATGCCGAGGCCGAAAACCCACGGAAGGAAAAACTGCACCCACCAGCCGAGATTGAACCGCAGCGCCTCGCGTCTGGCGCGCGCCAGCCAGAAAGTCTGATGGTTATCCATCGGTGTCTATGAGTGCCTGGATTATCCGTCACGGATGGGCACCGAGCAACTACGGATGCGACAGTTCCCCACCGGTAAACATCTCGAGAAGTCGAGGGATCCCTTTGTCGGGCTTTCATCCACGTCTATTCGTGGCCGGACACGCAATCGAGGACCCAATCAGCGTAAGGCTTCGATACCGCCGACGGATCGATCGCGACGATTTCGGGAGTCTCATAAGGGTGGATCTCGCGTAGTCTCTGCTCCAGCCTCGGAAACCCTTCCACTGACGTTTTCAGCGAGACGACCGCTTCCCCGGCATCCTCGACGGCATCCTTCCAGCGATAGATCGAACGCGCCCCCGGCAGGATCGTTCCGCAGGCGATGATCTTCTCGTCAACAAGGGTACGCACCGCCTTCGCGGCATCTTCTGCGTTCGCAAACGTGGTGAGCACCAGGCGAATCATGCCGGAACAAGCGCAGGCCGGCGCACAATCCAACCCCCACCGACCACCTTGTCCCCGTCGTAGAACACCGCCGCCTGACCCGGAGTGACAGCCCGTTGCGGAGAATGGAGCCGAACCCTGACACGGCCGCGCTCCAAGGGCTCCAGCGCCGCCGGCGCTCCCTGGTGCGCGTAGCGAATCTTGACGGTGACATTGTCCGGAATCTCGTCCGGCGGCGCCAGCCAGTTCACACGATCGATCTCGAATTCCTCGCGGACGAGGTCCTCCTCACCGCCAACGATCACGCGAGACGATTCGGGATCGATGTCCACCACGTAGAGAGGCTTCGGCGAGCCTCCGGGCAGACCCTTGCGCTGTCCGATCGTAAATAACTCGATTCCGGCATGTTCCCCAAGAAAACTCCCATCCATACTGTAGATGCCTCCTCGATGAAACTCGCTTTCACCGACATGGGAACGAAGGAACTCCTTGTAGTCATTCCCTGGAACGAAACAAATCTCCTGGCTGTCGACCTTGTCGGCGACCCTCAGGCCCAAATGGCGCGCGATGTCGCGAATTTCCGGCTTGGTCATGGTTCCGAGTGGCGTCAGAGCACGGCTGAGCTGCTTTTGGCTGAGACTAAACAGAAAGTAAGATTGGTCCTTGCGAGCGTCGCGACCTTTGCGAAGAATCGCCCCCGCCGGAGAATGTTCAATGATGGCGTAATGCCCGGTGGCAATGTAGTCGGCCCCGAGCGCCGCCGCCTTGGTCCACAAGCTGCCAAACTTGAGCAATTCGTTGCACATCACACAGGGGTTGGGCGTGCGGCCCGCCCGATACTCGCTCGAAAAGTAATCAATAACCAGGCGCTCGAACAGGTCCGCCTCGTCCACCACATAGTGAGGCACCCCGAGCTTGTGGGCGACGCCACGCGCGTCCGCGATTGCCGAAGGCCCGCAGCACTTGTCTTCGGCGCGCGAAATACAGTCCTGCGGCCAGACCTTCATGGTCACGCCGATGACTTCGTAGCCCTGTTGCTTGAGCAAATGGGCGGTTACGCTCGAATCCACCCCACCGCTCATGCCGACAAGGACGCGCTTGCTGCTGGTCGATGACATCGGCCGCATTATAGGACGGAATTGCCGGACGGCAACCGCCGCCGCCTGTCGCGGCATCGATGAGAACCGCGGAGATTCCAGGATCCGGGATCGCTATT
Source organism: uncultured Verrucomicrobiae bacterium (assembly GCA_963820865.1). GTDB lineage: Bacteria > Verrucomicrobiota > Verrucomicrobiia > Chthoniobacterales > Terrimicrobiaceae > DASTFP01. The sequence continues at coordinate 45,845 of CAWGBZ010000029.1, read as the reverse complement.
TTGCCCGAAGTGGTTCATTTCGCCAAGTTTTGGCCCGAAGGATGCTTGCCTCGTTGGGTCGTTTTTTTTACTCACCAGCCATGTCCACGGAATCTGCTTCAGGGTACTCACGAAAAAATCCGTTTCCGGCCACTCTGGCCGTCAATCGCAAGCTCACCGGAGAGGGGTCAAATAAAGACACCCGGCACTTCGAGATTGGCCTTTCGAGCTCCGGCTTGGCCTACGAGGTCGGCGATTCGCTGGGGGTGTTTCCCAAGAACGACCAGGAACTGGTTGAGGGAATTCTCAAGAATCAAGGCTTTGGTGGCGACGAGCCAGTGGTCAATCCAGATGGGAAGACCGTTTCGATCCGCGAAGCCCTGACGAAGGATTACATCATCTCCGAACCCGCCAAGCAGTTGTTGCAGGCGCTCCCGGAGAAGGATTCCTCGTCCGCGTTTCTGAAGGATCTTCTTGATCCCGGCTCGAAGAGCCATCTCGACGTTTACCTGTGGGGTCGTGACGTTCTGGACCTGCTCGAGGAATTCACCGCGGCCAAATTCACTCCCGAGGAATTCGTGAAGGTGCTGCGCAAGCTCCAACCACGTCTCTATTCGATCGCCTCTTCGCAGAAAGCTGTCGGCGAATCCGTCCATCTGACCGTGGCCATTGTCCGGTTCCAGCCCGAACGGAGCAGCCATCTGCATCGAGGGGTTTGCTCGACGTTTTTGGCCGAACGGGCTGAAGGCAACGGCAAGGTCCCGGTTTTCGTCCACACCGCAAAGCACTTCCGGGTGCCCGAGAACCCGGACACCGCCGCCATCATGATCGGGCCTGGCACTGGCATCGCTCCCTTTCGAGCCTTTCTGCAGGAACGAAAAGCGACCGGTGCCAGCGGCAAAAACTGGCTCTTTTTCGGCGAGCAAAAGGCTGCTTCGGACTATTTCTATAAGGAGGAGTTCGAGGCTTGGCAGTCCGAGGGCGTCCTGAGCAAGTTCGTGACGGCGTTCTCGCGCGACCAGGCCCAGAAAATCTACGTCCAGCACCGCATGCTCGAAAACGCCCAGGAGCTATACGACTGGCTTGAGAATGGAGCCATCTTCTACGTGTGCGGTGACGCGTCACGGATGGCCAAGGATGTGGACACCGCCCTGCATCAGATCGTCGAACAAGTCGGCGCCAAGACCACCGAGCAGGCGAAGGAATACGTGGACGCTCTCAAGAAAGAAAAGCGTTACCGCAAGGACGTGTATTGACGCGCTGAGCGCGGAGTCGTCCCTTCCTTCTCGGCGGAGCCTTCGGCTACCGGCGGATACGGAAAATTTCCAGGGATTTCATTCTTCGTAATTCGCGTGGTCGAGGCTTAACCTTCCCACAGGGAGATGTTTTCGAGTCCTGTGATTCATCCTTTCAAGCACATCCATTTTCTCGGTATCTGCGGCACGGCGATGGGATCCGTGGCTGCGGCTATGCGTGACGACGGCTTCGTGGTCACCGGACAGGACGACAATGTCTACCCGCCGATGTCGACGTTTCTGCAGGAGAAGGGTGTCCCCATCACGCGCGGATACCGCCCGGAGGATATTCCGGCGGCAGATCTGATCGTCATCGGAAACGCGATGACGCGTGGCAATCCCGCGGTGGAATCAGTCCTTAATCGCAAGCTCTACTATCTCTCTCTTCCGGAGACGCTTAAGCAGTTCTTTCTTCGTGGGAAGCACAACCTTGTCGTCACCGGGACCCATGGGAAGACCACGGCTACCTCCCTGCTGACCTGGATTTTCCAGAGCGCCGGGCTTGAGCCGAGCTATCTGATTGGAGGCATCCCCGCCAACCTCGGCCAAGGCGCCTGCCTGAGAGATTCGAAGCATTTCATCATCGAGGGAGACGAGTACGACACCGCGTTCTTCGACAAGAGATCCAAATTCCTCCATTACCTTCCCGAGTTGGTCATCGTGAACAACATCGAGTTCGATCACGCCGACATTTATCGCGACCTCGACGAGATCAAGACGAGCTTCCGCAGATTGCTGAATATCGTCCCCAGCGAAGGAATGGTCCTCCTGAACGCCGATGACCCGAATTGTGTGGACGTCGCCAGGCACTGCCCGGCTCCGATCGTCGAGGTGGGCTTCTCGGAAAATGCGGCCAATCAAATCCGCCACTCGCGCCACCGTCACGGGATCTCCACATTCGAGCTGTTCAACGAGGTCTTCGAGGTTCCGCTGCTGGGCAATTTCAATGTCCGCAATGCGGCGATGGCAGCATCGGCCGCGCATTTCTACGGCGTGCCGGTGGCGGAGATTCGGAAGGCTCTGGCCCACTTCAAAGGGATCAAGCGCCGCCAGGAAGTGCTCGGCGAAGTGCGGGGCATCACCATCATCGACGATTTCGGCCACCATCCCACCGCGATCCGTGAAACCTTGAGCGGCCTGCGGGACCGGTATGCAAAATCGCGGCTCTGGGCGATCTTCGAGCCTCGTTCGAACACCACGCGACGCGCGGTTTTCCAGCATGAATTGCCGAAGTCTTTCGCGGAGGCCGATGGCGTCTTTCTTTCCCGTGTCGCGCGCATCGAACAGATCCCGGAGGCGGAGCGACTCAACCCGGAGCGGGTCGTGGCCGATATCGCCGCCGCGGGCAAGCCGGCGTTCTACGAACCCACGGCTGATGATATCGTCGAACGGCTCAAACCGCTGGCCAAACCGGGCGATGTCGTCGTCGTCTTCAGCAACGGCGGATTCGACGGCATCCACCAGAAGCTTCTCGAACGGCTGGCTTGATTCACCCAGTTGCCCAAGCCCGGCCGGAGCCTTGGTTCGCGCTGTGGGGCCGAACGACTCTACCACGATCCTTAGAGGGATTTTCCGAAACGGTCCGCCATAACGCATCTCTCAGAAGTCATTTCCGAGAAGCCGCCCCAAAGCAAGCATTCGGGGAGCACACCCGTCTCGGACCGTCTCGGGTGTGGTGCTCGGTGTCCGCGCCGAGCACAGGTATCGGTGTTTCTGAAAACAACTGGAGCGACCTATGGTCGTTGCCAAGATCAGCGAAGATCACGAGCCAAGGTTTGGCCGGCGTGGGAGCCGGACAATGATTCGCCTGGGCGGAATGCTCCCCGATACCATTGGCGACGGCATCGCCGGATCGCTCTAGGCGCGGAACTCGGGGTGCTTCTGCAGGACGTAGGCGACGTAGCTGCAATGGGCCACGATCTCCAAGCCCTCCCGCTGCGCCACATTGAGTCCCTCCAGGACCAACTTCTCGGCGATGCCGTGGCCGCGGAACCGCGGCGGAACCTCGGTATGCGTGAAGACCATGCGCCGGCCTTCCCGACGGTACTCGGCCACCGCCAGTTGGCCTCCCACTTCGATTTCGAAGCGGTTCTTCGATTCGTTGTGAACGACCGGCGATGTCCCGATTTCCTTCGACATTCGCTTAGAAGACTTAGATCGTTAGCTTTCGCCGGATCTTCCTGAACGCCCAGACGCCCAGGAGAGCGGTGAAAAGGAAGAGAGCGACCAGATGCAGGACGATCTCGCCGAGCGACCATCGGCCCCAGGCGGTCATTTGCAGCAAACGCACCCCATGATAGAAAGGCGAGACGTTTACCAGGACGCTGAGAATCGGACGGTCCGTGAGCGGGAAGAAGACTGCAGAGAGAAAATAGATCGGCGCGATGAGAAATGAATAGACCGTCTGAAACTGGTTGATATTGCGGACATGCGCGGCGGCCAGCAGACCGATAGCGCCGCAGGGCACCGCCAGCAGACCGCCGATAAAGGGAAAGGCGAAGATGGACCAGACATTCGGCAGCAATCCCATCACGGCGAGCACGAGACCAACTCCCGCAGCCATGAGCGAGGCGCGGATAAAAACCCACAAGAACTCGCCGATAACCACCTCGCGCACCCCGATCGGGGTGGTCAGCATCGCCTTGAAGACCGACTCAAAGGTCATCCGCACGTAGAAGCCGTAGCTGCACTCAAAGAAGGCGGTAAAGAGAGCCGTGGTCGCAACCATTCCAGGCGCCAGATATTGCGCATAGGTTAGACCATCGATGAGACCTATGAACGGCGAAAGTCCCATGCCGAGCGCGGCCATCATCAGGGCGGGATCTGCCAGCGTCGGTGAGATGTTGGCGAGAAAGTCCTTGCGGTAGACCACCCAATTGCGCACGACGACGTTCCAAGCCAGGCGCAGCGACACGTAAAACTCACTCATTGTCGTCGAGTTCCCTTCCGGTGAGCTTGAGATAAACGTCTTCCAGATTGCAGGGCCGGATTTGCAGGGCCTGGGTACCGGAAGCTTGCTGTAAAGACATTAGGTCCTCGATCCGCGGTGCCCGAATGCAACATTGACGCCCCTGATAAAAGAGGTCCCACCCGCTCCGCACATGAGCACGCAGGACCTGCTCGCGATCTTGCGGAAAAATTCCCACGTACCCGGGGGCCTCCCGCGCGATGAGATCCCGCGGCGCCCCAGTTCCGACCACCACCCCGCGATTCAGAATGACGATGCGGTCGCAAAGAAGCTCTGCCTCGTGCATGTAGTGGGTCGTCACCAGGGTCGTCTTGCCGGCCTGTCGGTACGAAAGCACCTTTTCCCAAAGGAGGTGACGGACGGTCGGGTCCAACCCCGTCGTCGGCTCATCGAGGATGAGCAACTCGGGGTCTGCCAGGAGTGCCCGGACGAAGGCGAGGCGACGTTTCATCCCCCCGGAGAGTGTCCGGATCGTTGCATCGCGCTTGTGGCCCAGAGACATGCTCTCAAGGAGTTCTTCAATGCGCGAATCGGCCACCTTCTTCGCCAGACCTTCGAAGCGAGCGTAGAGGCGCATGTTTTCAAGAACAGTCAGTTCCTCATCGAGAGCGTTCTCCTGCGGAACAACACCGAGTCGTTCCTTGATGCGGCGAGGTTCGATCGCCGGATCGTAGTCAAAGACATGCAGCTCGCCGCCGTTCCGCTCGACGACGCCATAGAGGCACCCGATAAAGGTAGATTTGCCCGCTCCATTAGGGCCGAGCAACCCGACACACTCCCCGTACCGGACCTCGAGATCGAGTTTCTCGATCGCGACGAAATCGCCAAAGCGCTTCGTCACGCCGCGGGCGAAGACAGCGGGAGCGTCCGCCGCCTGAACGCGTGGCGCGGTATCGTTGATTTGTGTGCCCATGGCCGGTTGCATCAGAACAATTCCGCACGCACGCGATCGCGCTCGCGGTCCACCTGTTCATCGGTCGCCCCCAACTGGCGCATCAGGAAAGCGGTCATGGCCAGGGCTATCTCTCCTTCGCTCGAAAACACCATGGTTGCGCCGGCTTCCCGCAGCTTGCCCACCTCCTTCAGGTACGTCGAGCGCGTCAAAACGCGAATCTTCGGATTCAGCTCGCGTGCCGCCCTCACGATCGCATCAGCCGGCGCGCCGGAGGCAGCAATGATAAGCCCATCCGCGTTCTCTGTCCCTGCATGATGCAAAACTTCCCGGAGCGACGCGTCCCCGTAGACAGCCGACTCCCCCTGCGCACGCAACTGCTGAACCGTCTTCAGGTTGGTCTCGACGACTACCACCTGGATGCCGTTGTCCTTGAGAATTCGGCTGAGGGTGCGGCCGACCGGCCCGTACCCAACCACGACGACGCGGTGCGCCGCATCATCGATCTCGGGCATCTCGTCCTCCACCACCGCCTTCTGCTCCACAGCAATGCCAAGCCTCTCAAACCATCGAACAGCCGGCTCGATGCATTTGTAAAGCAGCGGGTTGAGCGTGATGGAAAGCACTGACGCGACCACCAGCGCGTTGGTGGCCTCGGTCGGCAGGATTTTCAGGTCCGTGCCCAGCGCGGCCAAAATAAAGGAAAACTCGCCGATCTGAGCGAGCGCGACCGCGATGGACAGCGCCGAACGCAAGGGGCGCCGGAAAAGCAGAACGACCACCAGGGCTGCCAGAGGTTTGCCGATGATCACAATGCCAAGCGTTGCCAGAATGAGCGGCCACCCATCAGCGACCTTCGTCGGATCAAAAAGCATCCCGACCGACACAAAAAATAACACCGCAAAGGCATCCCGCATCGGGAGAGCGTCCGAAGCACTCCTGGCGCTGAACTCCGACTGGCCCACGATCATGCCGGCCAAAAACGCGCCGAGTGCCATCGACGCGCCGAAGAGCTTCGCCGAGCCCACCGCAATGCCCAAGGCAAGCACCAACACCGCCAGGGTAAAGAGATCACGCGCTCCCGTCCGCGCCACGTAACCCAAGAACCACGGAATGATCCTCTGCCCCGCGATCAGGGCGAAGCCGACCAGCGCCGTCAACTTTGCCAATGCCCAGACGAAGGTCATTGCCACGCTACTGCCCTCTTCCCCGCCGGAACCGAAGAGCGCGGGCAGCAGGACAAGCGCGAGAATGGTGAATAGGTCTTCGACGATCAGCCAGCCAATCGCAATATGGCCGCTGGGGGTATGCAGGGCACGGTTGTCCGCCAGCACCCGGGTCAGCACGACAGTGCTGGCTACCGAGATGGCCATGCCGAACACGATTCCCGCCGCCCAGGACCACCCGAACATGTGCGTGATGACGGCGCCCAGCACCGTGGCAACCGCAATTTGCACCAGAGCCCCAGGAATGGCGACCTTCCGAACAGCGAGCAGATCCTTGAGGTGAAAATGGAGGCCCACCCCAAACATCAACAGGATGATACCGATCTCCGCAAACTGCGTCGCGATGTCATTATCGGCGACATAGCCGGGGGTAAACGGACCTACGAGGATCCCGGCCAGCAAATATCCGACGATCGGCGAAAGCCGGAGCTTCTGCGTTACGAACCCAAGTCCCAAGGCCGCGGTCAGCCCGGCCGTCAGCGTCAGAATGAGGTCGATCTTGTGCGGCATCGGAATCCTCTACCATTCATCGAGCAAGGATGCCAAAATTTCCGCCTTCTTACGCCGCTCATCCGCGGTGGTCACATTTTGACCAATTACGATCGAGTTAATACACTTCTCTTGGCCGCCGATCCGCCTGGATGACCCTGCGCTCGCGCGGCGGCGCTTCGTGCGCATCGTGAAGAAAATTTCCTCTTGCGCAGAGCACGAGGTTGAATAAAAGCTGGAGTCAGGTTGTTCGCCCAAGGCGAATGACGCAGATTTCGACAAAACCCTATGTTCAGTCTTACTCGCGAAAGTTAGCTCATGCCGCGCATGAGAAGTCAGTTTTCGCGCCAATCGTCGAATGGCCGCTTTTCCGCATGAAGCAGATGGTCGTCGCTTTCATGCAGTCAAATCAAACGTTCGGGAACTTTGAACCCCGACGGGCTGTTAGGAGGTCCAGATAAACTTACGAGACATCCGCGTCAACGAACGCATCCGAGCGCGTGAAGTGCGCGTGATCAATGGCGTTACGAACCAGCAATTGGGGGTTATGCGCATCGAGGAAGCTCTCCGGCATGCCCGCTCGATCGGCCTCGACCTGATAGAAGTAGCCCCAGGCGCCCAACCGCCAGTCTGTCGGATCGTCGATTTCGGCAAGTTTCGTTACGATTTGTCCAAGCAGGAGAAGGAGAAGAAGAACGCTTCGGGGAAGGTCAAGGAAGTGAAATTCCGCGTGAACATCGACGAGCATGACTATCTCACCAAGATCCGCCATGCCGAGGAGTTCCTGGACAAGGGAAACAAGGTGAAGATTCATCTGCAATTTCGCGGCCGCGAGATGGCCCATCAAGAGCTTGGCATGGAGGTGGTCCACCGGGTGAAAAACGATCTGGTGACGATGGGGCACGTGGATATGGAGCCCAAGCTTGTCGGCAAGGCCATCGGCATGACGCTTTCGCCGCTCCCCGCCAGCAAGCGGAAGCGGAAATTCAGCAGGAGTGACGAAACACTCGAGCCCGAAGCGACTGAACCAGATGCCGTTGAGTAAGCGTCGGCTGCTGCTTTTTGACATCGATGGGACGTTGATCACCTCGGGAGGTGCCGGCGAAGGCGCATTGATGGATGCCATGCAGCAGCGCTTCGGCATCACCGAAGACCTGAGCGGGATCACCATCGCGGGAGCCACCGACGCTCTCATCGCGCAATGGATGCTCGAGAAAAACGGCCTGCCTGCTTCCGCGGAAAACATCACCGCCTTGCTGGATGCGTACCTCTCCTTCCTCGGGCAGCGCCTTTCGCACCATTCCGGCCGCGTTCTCCCGGGCATCGTCGGCTTGCTTGATTCGCTGCGGAAGCGGGATGATTGCGTGCTGGCCTTGTTGACCGGAAATCTCGTCCGCGGCGCCGAGATCAAGCTGAGCCATTACGGAGTGTGGGGCTACTTCGAGTTTGGCGCCTTCGCCGACGACCATCACGATCGCAATGAACTCCCGAAATTCGCTCGTGCTCGGGCCTTGGAAACACAGGGCGAGGAGTTTTCGCCGGAGAACATACTTGTCATTGGGGACACGCCGCGCGACATCGAGTGCGGAAAGGCGGTCGGGGCAAAGACGGTCGCCATCGCTACGGGGAACTATACTCGCTCCGAGCTGGCCGCCCATCATCCCGACTACCTCTTTGATGATCTGTCGGATACCGGGCAGGTGATCGCCGCTCTGTTCGCCTAGCGATCGGCCACCGGCTCAAGCGGGCACAGCCTCAGCGAGCACATCCAGCGTTGCCTGGACGTTGCGTTCGATCGTGTAATCTTTCGCCAGGAGGCGGCAATCGGCGGAACTCTTCGCGGCATCCCGCTGCGTCCACGCAGCCAGAGCGGCGGTCAGGGCCGGGACATTGCCGGGCTCGACCACCTCACCGTGCACCCCGGGCGTCAGAATTTCGGAGAATCCGTTCGCGGTGGTCGTGATGACCGGGAGGCCCGCGGCAATGGCCTCGAGACAGGCATTCGAAAACGGATCATAGATCGTGGGGAGCACGAAGACATTCGCCGCCGAATAGAGGGCCGGCAGGTCTTTCACTGCGCCGAGAAAACGCGCCCGCGAAGAACGATAGCGGCTCGTCTGGCCTCGCCCGGCAACAAGCAAGAACGCCTCGCCCGCCAATGATTCCACGGCTTCGATCGCAAAGCGCAGGCCTTTTCTCTCCCAGCCCGTCCCCACGAAAAGCGCACAGAAGACGTGCTCTGGAATCTCGAGGCGCCCGCGAGCCTCCCGGCGCGAGATCCGCGGAATCGCGGCGCCAATCCCATTCGGCACGACACGAATCCGCGACGAGGGAAAGTCGTGCCAGTGGACGATCTCGTCCGCCACCATTCTCGAATTCGCGATCACCAACCGCACCGACTTGAAGACCTGGCGCTCGAGGGAAAGCAGCGCCGCATGTTTCAAATTGAAGACCCTTAGCCGGGTCTTCCACCCCGGTTCGAAGCGCGCCCTCCTCTGCAGCCAGGCCGCATGCACGCCGTCTCCGGCCCGAAAGACATCGCAGCCCGGCACGCGGTCCAGACTCAGAATCGTCTGCCCCGGAATGCGGGACCGGGCAAAGGCGCGCGCAAACTCGAACGGTTGATGGGCATCCAGGCGCACCAGATTACCAAAGGTCCAGCGATCGGGCGGCCAGTCCGCGCTGGTGTAGAGGGTCACCTGGCACCCGCGGGACCGCAATCCTGACGCCAGGCGCAGCAGGTAGGCTTCGGCCCCGCCCGTGGCAGAATAGCCCCGGCGGACCAAACCAATGTCGCGGTTGACGGCTTGAATCATCACAACGGAATTTGCCTTGTTGAATTTTGAGGATTCCGTATCAGAGAACAGCGCATGGCAGAGGAAGAATCAAGCGGGCGGGTGGCGCAGGTTGCTCCCGTTGGCGCCCTGCGGGAGCCAAGATCGTTGCTTTACGCCATCAACGCACGCATTGGCGGCTACGGGATCGACCTCAATGCCCACGAAAGTCTCCTCCTCGCCGACGAACACGGCTACCTTGGCCGGGCCATCGGCTACGACAACCAGCAGCAGGACATCTCGCCTCGATACATCATGTCGCTGCGGTGGCATCCGGTCCGGCTCCTCAGGTCGCTTGATCCGGCGATCTACAAGGATGCCAAGAAGAAGTACGTCGATTGGATCGCGGCCCGGCAGTTGAAAACGCGACGGTACGACCTTTTCCACGGGTGGTCTGGGAACTCCCTGCGCTCCCTCCGCGTCGCCAAGAAGCGTGGCATCCCCTCGGTCCTCGAAATCCCGCTCTGGCACATCGAAAAGATAAAGACCGAACCGGCGGAGAAGGCGGATGTCTCACCACCGGAGACCGATTCCGATCCCATCGGGAAACTGGTCAAACGTCTTTGCACGGTGACGCGCGAGCAGATCCTGGAGGAGTACGATCTCGCGAATCTGCTCCTCGTCCCGTCCCAATGTTCCGCCAAGTCCTTTCTCGAAGCCGGCGTTCCCGAGGAGAAGCTTTACCTGCTGGGCGCGGGTGTCGACACGGAGCTCTTTCGAAGCGACGAATCCCTGGAGATTCCTGCCTCTTTCTCTGCGGAAAGGCCCATGCGGGCCGTCTTTGTTGGAGCACTGACGCGCCGCAAGGGCATCCATGTGCTGCTCGAGGCCTGGCACAAACTGTCCCTCCCGCACGCCCAACTCACTCTGGTCGGGAGGATCCATGAAGACATACGACCCGTCTTGGAGCAGTTCGCCGCGCCCTCGATCAACGCGGTGGGTTTCACGAGCTGTGTCGACGAAGTCTTTCGGCAATCCGATGTGCATATCTTTCCCTCCGAATGTGAGGGAAGCCCGAAAAGCGTCTACGAGGCGTGCGCAGCGGGGCTGGCCCAGATCACCACTTTCGAGTCCGGCGACGTCGTCCTCAACGACGTGAACGGTCTGATCATCCCGCCCAACGATGTCGCGGCCCTGGTGAATGCCATCCGCCGCCTTTACAAGTCACCGCGCCGGATCCTGCATTTTGGTCGCGCGGCCCGGGAACGGGCGGAGGCGGAGTTTACTTGGGATCATTTTCGCGAGCGCCTGGCTCGCGCCTACGACTTGGTGCTCCGTCAACGGAGCACCCCGTGAAGATTCTTCTGCTTCAGCTTAAGCGCATTGGTGATCTGATCCTGACGACGCCGGCCATCCGGTGCTTGAGAGAAGCCTTCCCCGAAGCGCGCCTGGCCATCGCCGTCGACGCACCCTGCGCCGGCCTGCTTTCTTGCATCGATGCCAACGAACGATGGATCTGCCACAAGGGCGGCGGCGCGAAAGGACTCGCCGGTTGGGGTGAGAACGCCTGGCTCCGACACGAACTGCTCCCGTTTCGGCCGGATTGGGTTCTCGACTTCACGGGAACGGACCGATCCGCCTACCTCTCGGCGCTTGCCCGTTCCCGGCGACGCGTCACGTTTCAGAGATTTCAAAAGAAGCCCCTGCGAGGACGGATCTACACGGACTTTGTTAAGTCTTCGGTCCTCGACCGCCACACGGCCGACCATTACACCGATTTGCTCACTCCGCTGGGAATTGAACGTGCGAATGTGCCCCTGGACTTGCGGATCAGCGAGAAAACCTTCGCCACGGTCCGCGCGCTTCTCGCCAATGCCAGAGTCCCCGATTCCTTTGCGGTCGTCCACGCGGGCACGGCGCGCCCCGAGAGGTACTGGCTGGCCGAACGCTGGGCGGAAGTCATCGAATTCCTGCGTACGGAATACGGTCTCGTCAGCGTGCTGACCGGCTCGCGAGACCCACGGGAACGCGATCACCTCGCGGAAGTCAAATCACATCTTCGGTGCGACTGCATCGATCTTTCCGGAACGACCGACCTGGCTGGGCTGGCGGCCGTCATCAAGGGCGCGACCCTATTCTGCGGCGTCGACACCGCTGCGATGCACCTGGCGGACGCCATGCAGACCCCGTGCCTCACTCTTTTCGGACCGACCAATCCCTATCACTGGCGCCCGCGACATACCCGATCGGTGATCTTGCGCGCCCGCGCCCAGCAACCCTTTGCCCCGCGGCAAGAAGGTGGGCCGATGCAAGACATCACGGCCGCCTCCGTGATCGACGCCGTCAAAGAACTCTTCGCCGGACCGCACTCGTCAAGCGACGCTTGATCCCGGCCGCCGCGCGTCTTAAGCTGAACGCGGCAACCGCCGTTAGTTACACGTCGTCGGACCATGAGGCACGAATCGCGATCCCCCCACAGTGCAGTCGCGCCGACCCGTGGCTTCACACCATTTGCGACCCTCCGCCGCTTCGCCGTGGCGCGCGAGGCGACGGCCCCGCAGGAGCGATGCGAACTCTGCTCCGTCGCGCTGGCTCCGCAGCACCGTCACCTTCTCGAAGTCGCCAATCGAAAAATCCTCTGCGCCTGCGATGCCTGTGCCCTTAGATTCCAGGCGGTCGCCGACGGGCGGCTCAAACTGATTCCCCGCGATGCTTTTGCCCTGCCGGATTTTCAGCTGGACGACTCCACCTGGGAAGGTCTGGCCTTGCCGATAAACCTCGCTTTCTTCTTCTTCCATTCGGCATCGAAGAAGATGACGGCGCTCTATCCCAGCCCCGCTGGGGCCACCGAATCACTGCTGCCTCTTGCCTCCTGGCAACGGTTCGCCGCCGACATTCCTGCGCTCCGGGACATGGAGCCTGACGTTGAAGCCTTGTTGGTGAACCGTGTGCGGACGACGCCCGACTACTATATCGTGCCCATCGACCTTTGTTTTGAACTGGTTGGCCTGATTCGCGCGCACTGGAGAGGGTTTTCCGGAGGAGAAGCAGCCTGGCGTGAGATCGAGGGCTTTTTCAAACGCCTCAATCAATGCGCGCAGCCGCTCGCAAGCCGGAGACCGGCCCATGCCTGACCTTGGCTTCCGAATCGTCGGAGTTGAAGCCGCCGCGCGCGGCCTGACGCCGCTCTTGCATTTCAAACTCGAAGTGACCAACTCCCCGGCCTCGCAATCGATTCACACCGTGATGCTCCAGGCGCAAATCCAGATCCAGGCGCCGCAACGCACCTATCTGCCCTCCGAAAAGGAGAAGCTCGAGGACCTCTTCGGCACTCCGGAGCGATGGGGGCAGACGCTGCGCAACAAGCTGTGGACGCACGCGCATACCAGCATTCGAGCCTTCACCGGCTCGACCGAGGCTCTCTTGCCGGTCCCTTGCAGCTACGACCTCAACATCAGTGCGACGAAGTATTTCTATGCTCTCGAAACGGGCGAAATCCCGCTGCTTTTCCTCTTTAGCGGCACCATCTTTTATGCAAGCCCGGAAGGCCAGCTGCAGGTGCAGCAAATCCCGTGGGACAGAGAATGCACTTACCGGGTGCCCGTGCAGACGTGGCAGGCATTGATGGACCAACACTACCCGGGCACCGCGTGGCTCTCGCTCGATCGGGATCTCTTCGACCGGCTCTACGCCTATAAACGACGGCGAGGCCTGGCCACCTGGGATCAAGCCATCGAGGAACTCCTGCCGGCGGCCGAGAGCGCCGAGGCCGCACCATGAACCAGCAACTCGTCGACACGATCGTCAACGCGGTCCTCTACGAAGGGTATATTCTCTACCCCTATCGAGCGTCCGCGAAAAAGAATCGTCAGCGGTTCACTTTCGGACGGGTCTACCCCGAAGCCTACAGCATCGCACAGGCCGGCGCCGAGCCGTGCATCATGCAAACCGAATGCCTGGTCCAAGGCCTTTCGGCCACCCTCGAAATCGACGTGCGTTTCCTCCATCCGATGGCTCGAGACGTGGGACTTCCCGTTTCCGCCCCGAACGAGAAGGACTTTCAAAGCCTGGCCGAGTTGCGTGTTGGCGACGAGATCTACCAATCGTGGCACGAAGCCGTGGAAAGGAACGTCCGCGCCGAAAACATCCCTCTCCACTCACTGCCGAGCGAGTTCCGCAACGTGCCGTTTCGGTTTCCCGGTCACCGTACCTTCGAAGAGATCGTTGACGGTGCCAACCGCCCGGCGGGGATCATCCTCCGCCGCCAGGAATCCGTGGAAGGCCGCGTCGAGATCGTCGCCGCGCCCGTCGATTCCGAAGTAGTCAAGATCTCAGTCAAGATCTGCAATCTGAGTGCTCTCCCCGCCGACTGTCTCGCTGACCAGGAGGCGGTCCTCCTGCGCACGCTGGCTTCCGCCCACACGATTCTGCGGGTCGAAAATGGCCATTTCCTTTCGCTCATCGATCCTCCGGCGGATTACCTCGCCGCGGCGGCGACCTGCAAAAATATTGGAACCTGGCCGGTCCTGGTCGGTGAGGAAAACAAAGGCGACCGGGATGCCATGATCTCTTCTCCGATCATTCTTTACGACTATCCGATGGTCGCGCCGGAAAGCCCCGGCGATCTCTTTGATGCGGCCGAGATCGACGAGATTCTCAGCTTGCGCATTCTGACCATGACGGACGAGGAGAAGCGAGAGATGCGTCACGTCGATGCGCACGCCCGGCGAATTCTCGAACGCACGGAATCGCTCCCGGCCGAGGACTTCATGAAAATGCACGGCACCTTGCGCGATCCCTGCCAGCCTCACGAAGACTTTTTCGCCCCGGCCGCACGCCTGGAAAGCGTCTCTGTGCACGGCGTGCAACTCCATGCCGGTTCCCGCGTCCGTATTCGACCACGGGGACGTGCCGATGTCATGGATATCGCCCTGGCCGGAAAGCTGGCGATCATCGAGGCGTTGGAATGTGATGCCGAGGATCGGATCCAACTTGCCCTTGTTCTCGAGGACGATCCGGGCAAAGACCTCGGCATGATGCGCCAGCCAGGACATCGCTTTTTCTACGGGGTGGATGAAGTTGAACCGGTCATCGAGGAATCATGAATCCGCGCGTTCTCATCGCCGGCATCGGCAATATCTTCGCCGGAGACGACGCCTTCGGCGTGGAGGTCGTCCGCGAACTCGCCTCACATCGGCTTCCGGAAGGCGTCGATGTCAAAGACTTCGGCATTCGCAGCTATGACCTGGCTTACGCCATCATGGACGGATACCCGACGACGATCCTCGTCGATGCAGCCTCCCGCGGCGAGCCACCCGGGACGGTTTACCTGATCGAACCCGACGTCGCTTCCATCGAAGGAGAGGCCAGCGTCGACGCGCATCGCATGGACCCGATGGCCGTCCTGCAGTTCGTGCGCGCTCTTGGCGGGACCTGCGGCAAGCTTTACCTGGTGGCTTGCGAGCCCGCCGTCCTCGAATCCGACGAGATCGGCCTGAGCCCCACCGTGCGCGCCGCCGTTCCCGGGGCTGTCCGCATGGTCGAATCGCTCCTCTACCGCGTGCTCCATGAGAGCTCGACGACCCTTTCGCCCGACTCAACCGCCCAATCAAATTTTCCAGAAGGAGGTGATTCTCATGTCTTGTTGCCGCAATGATTCCTCAGGCAAGAGCTTCTTTTTCGTGCTGCTCCTGCTCCTCGGCGTGTTCTTCGTCGCTGCTTTGCCCGACCTGCAACGCTATTTGCGCATCCGTCAAATGTGAGAGGCCCGCCCCCGCCTGGGCCGGCGCCCCTCCCTGACTCCCGCGCAACGCCGCTCTTCGCGCGCCAGGGTGCGACCGCCCGACCGCCCTGCCGCGCGAAAGCCGCCCGGCCATCGGCCGGATTATCGCTCTTTCGCGCTCCGCTCTTCGGTGTGGACCAGTCGCGTCGCCGTGAATTGATCGGTGATGAGAATATTGATGAGCTTGCCCCGCAGAGCGCCCAGAATCGCCGCATGCTTGCGGCCCCCGCCGGCGATTCCCACCGCCCGGGGTACCTGGCTGAAGGTCTCCAGGTCGATCCCAATGACCCGCTTCCCGACCGGATCGGAGACTTCACGGCCTCCCGCATCATAAAATCGCAAGCAAATGTCTCCCACCGCCCCCCGGCCGCGGATCTGCTCGAGCTCTTTCGCAGAAAAGACATTCCCGCTGCTCGCCACCAGGAACGAAGGCTCGATCGAGCCAATCCCCACCAACGCGATCGTCAGCTTGTTGAACAAACCCGTGGTTTGCTTCACATATGGGTCCCGCAACAGGACGTTCACGGAACTCGCCGCGCCAACCACTCCCGGCGCTGGCAGAAAGCATGGCTCGCCATTGACCAGTCGCGCCAGGCGAGTCACCAGGTGATTGGCATGCGCCTCGGCGGAAGGATTGCCCAGGCCGCCCAATACCTGCACCACCCGGCACCCCTCGATCTTTCGCACCGGATGCATCTGGTCCACCATCGCCAGCAATGAAGCGCTCCAGGAGGATACTCCGATCACCTCGTTCGAAGTGACCGTCGTCATCAGGAAATAGGCCGCCGCCGTTCCAATCGCCGCTTGGATCGATTCGTCCGTATCACTGTGTGACTCGCCCACGATCGCCTGCGCCAAGCCAAACTTCCTCTCCAGGATGTCCTCCAGTTCGACGAAGGCTCCCGGCGGGCTGATCACCGTCGTCCGCACAATCTGGTTCTCCTCCGCCCGCTTCAACAGCCGCGACACCGTCACCTGCGAAATGCCCAACCGCTTCGCGATGTCGGTCTGCGTCAGCTTCTGCTCGTGATAGAGCGTCGCCACCTTCGTGATCAATCGGGTTTCAGGAAGTGCGGACATGTGGAGCTCGACCCATCCTAACACAACTTCGCCACCCCTCAATCGATGCCGCCCCCACCGCTTCCCCTTTCCACGACCAACAAAATGCCCCGCCATCCGGTTCACGAGAAGCGATCCCCACGTTGCCACCCCGGCTTCTCCGAAACCCCGCCGGGCCCCCCACCAGATCTGCCCCCGCACTTGGAACGAGAAATCCATGCCTGCCGCACGGCAAGAGATGCATCCTAGCCTATGGGGTGAACACTCCATTGCTAACCCTCAGGTTGACGTCGACCCTGTAATCTTCAGAAAAATTCCGAAAATCCCTTGACATCCCCTGCACTTCGGACAACCTTAACGCATCTTTATTCAGTAATGTATATTTATTCTCACAGAACGAAGTGCTTCCCGGCTGGCGCGGAGGCGAAGGCGGGTCACTCCCGGCGGCACGGCCGAACCGCCCGCGCTGATCTTTCGTGTGAAAAGGCGGGCTTTTCCGTTTCGTCTTTCAGGCTCGAGTGCTACTTTAGGCGACTGCGCGTCTCACCCCCTGCGCATTCCCCTTTGGCCATGCCGATCATTGAATCAACAGCCCCCGATGACTACGCCGCGCCGCTGGCCGCAGTTTGAGCAGGGTCGATTGTGAGAACAGAACTTATGAAGCAACGGACAAACACATGAAACGATTCGAAGAACGCACTGTAGTAATTACCGGCGCCAGCCGGGGCATTGGCAAAGGCATCGCGCGGCGCTTTGCCGAGGAAGGCGCCAATCTGGTCCTCGCGGCCAATGAAGACAGCGTCGACGCGGTGGCCGAGGAGTTCCGCTCGAGCGGCGTCAAGGCGCTCTCCTATGTCTGCGACGTCACCAACAAGACCGAGGTCGAAGCCTTGTATGATCTCGCGCTCTCGCAGTTTGCCCGGATCGACGTTTCGATCCAAAACGCCGGAGTGATCACGATCGCCCGCCTCGAGGAGCTGCCCGAGAAGGACTGGGACAAGGTCATGGCGGTCAACACGAAGGGAGTCTTTCTCTGTTGTCAGGCCGCCGCCATTCGTATGAAACCCCGGAAATTCGGACGGATCATCAACACGGCCTCGGGACAGGCCCGCCAGGGATTCATCTACACGCCGCACTATGCGGCCAGCAAGTTTGGCGTCGTCGGAATCACCCAGAGCCTAGCCAAGGAACTGGCTCCCGACAACATCACGGTGAACGCCTTTTGCCCCGGCATCATTGAAACGGACATGTGGGCATACAACGACTCCGCCTGGGGCAAACTGCTGGGCAATTACAAGCCCGGCGAACTCATGCAGGAGTGGGTGAGAAACATCCCCATGAAGCGGGCCGGCAAAGCCGAGGATGTCGCGGGACTGGTCGCCTTCCTGGCGTCCGACGACGCCGCTTATATCACCGGCCAGACAATCAACGTCGACGGTGGCCTCATAATGTCATGACTATGTTAACAGAAAACGAACTCAAGCGAAAATCGGTCGAATATCGAAGGACGATTCTCGAAATAATCAAGGCGTGCGGCTCCGGCCACATGGGCGGGGATCTTTCCTGCATCGACATCCTCAACGTGCTCTACAACCGGATACTAAGGGTAAGTCCGCAAACATTTCAGGACCCCGACCGCGACCGCTATGTTCAAAGCAAAGGTCATTGCGCCGAGGCTCTCTTCACGGTGCTCGCCGATCGCGGTTTTTTTCCCAAGGAGGAACTGAAAACCCTGAACAAGTATGGTTCGCATTTTATTGGGCATCCCACCCGCAAAGTAAACGGCGTGGAGCAGAATACCGGCGCACTCGGCCACGGGTTGGCTTTCGCCGTGGGTGTGGCCCTGGCGGCCAAGCAGGACCGCAAAGACTATCGGGTCTTTACGCTGCTCGGTGACGGCGAACTGGCAGAGGGTTCCAACTGGGAGGCCGGAATGACCGCGGCGCACTATCGACTCGATAACCTGGTTGCCATTGTCGACCGGAATGGCTTGCAGATCACCGGTTCCACCGAAGACGTCGTGCAACTCGAGCCGCTTGGAGATAAGTTCGAAGCCTTTGGCTTTGCTGTTCGCCGTTGTGATGGCAACGACATTGGCGATTTGCTGAGGACATTCGAGAGCGTGCCGTTTACGCCCGGGAAACCGAGTTTGGTCCTGGCGAAAACCCGCAAAGGAAAGGGAGTTAGTTTTATGGATAACGTGGCGAAGTGGCACCACGGCGTCCCGAACGATGATGAATTTAGCCGGGCCATGGCCGAACTGGAGGAGGCGCAAGCCGCATTAGCATAATGGAAAAATCACAAGCAAACTTAGAGGTCTTCGCGACCACGCTCCTGGATCTGGCTCACAAGAATTCCAACTTGCTGGTCGTCACCAGCGATTCGCGGGGTTCGGGAAAGCTCTCGCCCTTCGGCAAGGCGGTTCCAGGGCAAATCGTTGAAGTCGGGATCGCTGAACAAAACCTCGTCGGAGTCGCGGCGGGTCTCGCCGCAGCCGGCAAGACGGTCTTTGCCGTTTCGCCGGCCTGCTTTCTCACGGCGCGGTCGCTCGAGCAGATCAAGAATGACATTTGTTACTCGGATCAACCGGTTAAAGCGGTTGGGATCAGCGCGGGAGTGAGCTACGGCGCACTCGGATCGACCCATCATTCCTTACACGATTTCGCCGCGTTGCGTGCGATCCACAATATCACGATCGTCGCGCCGGCGGACAACTTCGAAACCCGCGAAGCAGTCCTGGCGGCGGCAAAGACCTCCGTGCCAATCTATTTGCGCTTCGGGAAGAAGGCGATGCCTCATCTTCCCCGGCTATCGCCGACTTTTGAGTTAGGCAAAGCCTCCCTCATTCGGCAGGGCACACACCTCACGTTTCTCGCCTCCGGTGAGACGGTCGCGCCAGCCCTGGCAGCAGCCGAAATCCTTGCCAAAGAGGGCGTCGAGTGCAGAGTCGTAAGTGTCCATACAATTAAACCGTTGGACGAGGCCGCCGTGCTGGGCGCCGCAACGGAAACCGGAGGAGTGATCACCGTCGAGGAACACAGCGTGAACGGCGGCCTGGGCGAAGCGTGTGCCTCTCTGCTTTTGCAGAAGGGAGTTCGCGTTCCGTTCAAGATCGTTGGCTTTCCCGATGAATACACGGTCACCGGAAGTCAGAACGAAATCTTCAAGCACTATGGGATCGACGGCCCTGGTCTCGCAGAGACGGCCCGTAGCCTAGCAAAATAAGTAACTCGAACATATGAACGAAAACAACAAAGGCGCGACCACCATCCCCGCTCCGCCACCAACCGTAGTCGAAGACAGGAGGAGTTGGGCGGAATGGGCCACCGGCGTAGGAGGGCCGTTGATCGGTCTTGTGCTGCTTTGCGTCATTTTCTCCCTCACGACGGATGTCTTCCTGACGTGGCGC
The DNA here is from genome assembly GCA_963820865.1 of uncultured Verrucomicrobiae bacterium. Taxonomy (GTDB): domain Bacteria; phylum Verrucomicrobiota; class Verrucomicrobiia; order Chthoniobacterales; family Terrimicrobiaceae; genus DASTFP01. The sequence goes on along the minus strand of CAWGBZ010000029.1, from coordinate 25,972 downwards.
AACGCGCTCAACGTAATCGATCAGATTACGGTCCTGGGAATTCTTGCGATCGGCATGACGGCCGTGATTGTTATTGGTGGAATCGATCTCTCGGTCGGATCCGTCCTCGCCTTCTCCATGATGATGATGGGCTGGCTTTACCAGAGTAGCGGGGTTCCACTGGGACTGGCGATCGTTGCGGGCCTCCTGGTCGGCACGGCTTGCGGCGTCGTTAACGGTCTTCTTATTACCAAGGCGAAGCTGCCGCCCTTCATTGCGACCCTGACAATGATGTCCGTCGGCCGTGGATTGGCGAACATCGTCACGGAAGGCAGGCAGATCGTCGGATATCCCGACTGGTTCACTAATCTTTCGACTGTCCGTCATTTCGGATTCCTGTCCGTAACGGTCGCGATATTCATCGTGCTCGCGCTCATCAGTTGGGCCGTCCTTCGTTATACGACGCTCGGCCGAAGCCTTTATGCCATTGGCGGAAGCGCGGAAGTGGCGCGCCTGGCGGGCATCCATGTCCAGAAGTTAACCATCTCCGTTTACGCCCTGGCGGGATTCTTGGCAGGATTGGCATCGGTGGCACTCGCGTGTCGGCTCAATTCTTCACAGCCAAGCGCCGGAACCGGCTACGAACTGGACACGATCGCGGCGGTTGTCATCGGCGGTGCCAGCTTAAATGGCGGCGTCGGAGGAATCCGCGGAACGGTGATCGGCGTTCTGATCATCGGTGTGCTGCGTAACGGATTGAACCTAAGTGGCGTCTCGCCCTTCGTGCAGCAAATCGTCATCGGCGTCGTCATCGCATTGGCAGTCGCCGCAGACACCCTTCGCAGGCGTGACTAATACCACCACGAGACAGATGCGATTCGAACTTAGCTATCAGAAAATCAAACCCACAAAACCCAATAACCAAATACAAACCATGACCAAAAATCGTCTCCCTAAACTCAAGCTCATTGTCACCGCAGCCGCGGCCCTTGGGCTCTGTGCCAGCTCCTTGTCAACAGCGCTTGCCGAGGAAAAGGAAAAAACCGTCGGCCTGGCAGTAGCCAATCTCCAAGCCGACTTCTTCAATCAAATCAAACAATCTGTAGAGCGTGAGGCCAAGGCCAAGGGCGTAAAGGTCATCACCGTGGACGCGAAGGGCGATGCCGCAACTCAGGTTAGCCAGATGGAGGATTTGATCACGCGCGGAGTGAACGCGATCATCTACATCCCCGCGGGTGCCACCGCAGCCGGCGTGCCGGTCAAGGCAGCGCAGGCCGCCAAGATTCCGGTCATTGCGGTTGATCGCAATGCTCCTGATGCTCCGGGCGACACGTTTATCGCGACGGACAGCGTCGGTGCGGCTCGAGCCCTTGGCGAATATGTGGGGAAGATCACCGGCGGAAAAGGCAAGGTCGCGATTATTCAGGGCCAGCTGGGCACGACGCCGGAACAGGATCGCGACAAGGGCTTCAATGAAGCTCTGGAAAAGTTCCCCGACCTGAAGGTCGTGGCCAAACAGGCGAGCAACATGTGGATGCAGGACGAGGGCTTTGCCATCGGGCAGGACATGCTCCAGAGATACCCTGACATCACGGTTTTCTTCGGTCGGGCGGACGCCCTTGCGCTTGGTGCTGCTCAGGCCGCCAAGGTGGCCAACCTGAAGGATAAGATCATCGTGGTCGGCTTTGATGGCGATGTCGCCGGTCTCAAGGCTGTCGAAGACGGGACACTGAAAGCGACCATGACCCAGAAAACTCAGGGCATGGGCAAGCTGGCTCTTGAAAGCGCGCTCGCCCTCATTGACGGAAAAGAAGTCCCGAAGGAGCAGCTCCAGGAAGCGGTCTTGACGACCAAGGAAAACGTCAAGCCGTTCATCGAGCAGCATCCCTAACGGCAAGTCGGAAGGCAACATGGCCACAGCAAACACAAATTCCGCGCAAGCGGGAGGCGCCGCCCATGGCGGCGCCTCTCCCAGGCTGTCCGTTCGAGGCATCAGCAAGAGCTTCTCCGGAAATCAGGTCCTCGCGGGCATAGATCTGGACATTTATCCGGGCGAGTTGGTTGCCCTGCTCGGCGAAAACGGTGCCGGCAAGTCCACCTTCTCGTCGATTCTAGCGGGTCTGATCCCGCCGGACTCGGGCACCATGCAGTGGGAAGGTGAGCGCTACGCGCCGGCGAGTCCGGGCGAGGGCATCGATACCGGCATCGTCCTGATTCACCAGGAGATGCGGTTGCTGCCCGATCTGACCATCGCAGAGAACGTCTTCGTCGGGCGTCTTCCCAACCGGGGAGGCTTTGTCGATCGGGAGGCGATGAATCGGCGAGCGGCGGAGCAGCTCCACCGCCTCGGCCTCGACGTCGCGCCGACCACGCTCGTTCGTACCCTGCGAGTCGCCGCGCAACAACAGGTCGAAATCGCCAAGGCGCTTACCCTCAAAGCTAAGCTCCTGATCCTCGATGAGCCGACGGCGGCTCTCGGCGGTGAAGAGACCGAACGGCTTTTCGCTCAGATCGATCAACTGCGCAAACAGGGGGTGAGCTTCATTTATATCAGCCACCGGCTCGAAGAGATCGCCCGCATCGCCGACAGGGTGGCGGTCTTGCGGGATGGCCAGCTCGTGGCGACCCACGACACCGCCCAGGTGCCCGTACACATCCTCCTCGAAAACATGGTCGGCCGCAGCGTGGATAGGATCTTCCCGAAGACCGCGGAACCATCGGAAAAGGAGGTCCTTCGGGTGGATCGCCTAAGTTCGCCGGACGGTTCGTTCAAGGACGTCAGCTTCACGGTCCATGCCGGCGAGATCTTCGGCATCGCGGGCATCGTCGGAGCAGGGCGGACCGAATTGGTGCGCGCCATCACCGGAGCCGATCCCATCAGTTCTGGATCGATCACCGTCGAGGGACGCAAGCTCCACATCAAATCGCCCAGCGACGCGATCAGCGCGGGGCTGGTGCTCGTGCCAGAAGACCGAAAGGCGCAGGGAGTCGTTCTGGCGCACAGCGTCGCGACCAATCTTGCGCTGGGGAACTTCGACCGCCTGGCACCCAATGGTTTGATTTCGCCGAGCAAAGTGCAGAGCTTTGCCAAAGAGGCCATCCAGCGTCTGGGAGTCAAAGGCAAGGCCGAGCAACTGGTCCGCCGTCTCTCCGGAGGCAATCAACAGAAAGTCATTATTGCGCGCTGGATCTCGCGCAACCCGAAGGTCTTCATTCTCGACGAGCCGACGCGGGGAATCGATATGGGCGCACGCGCGGCCATCTACGAAACAATCACCGATCTGGCGAGAACTGGCATGGCCGTCGTGGTGGTGAGCTCGGACCTCGAGGAGGTCATGGGACTCTCTCGCCGGGTGATGGTCCTGGCCCGCGGTCGCAACCAGGGAATCCTCCAGGGCTCACAAATATCCAATGTCGCCATCATGGAATTGGCGACTGCTTAGCTTGGGTCCCCAGGGACCAAATTTGTAATCATTAATCTGTTACCAAAAAGTATGAACTTGTTCAGTCTGGAAGGAAAAATCGCGTTCGTCACCGGGGCGGGCAGCGGCATTGGTCAACGCATTGCGGTGGGCCTTGCGGAAGCCGGAGCCTCCGTCGGATGCTTTGATCTCGCCACCAGCGCGGGTCTGCCGGAAACCGTCAAAAAAATCGAAGCCCTCGGCGGGCGCGCCCTGGCTCTCCCCGGCGACGTCACCCAGGCCGACAATCTGGCGACGGCCATTTCCACCCTCGAGAAGGAACTGGGACCGCTCTCGGTTTGCGCCAATTGTGCCGGCATCGCGAACGCGATAGCGGCCGAAGAGATGCCGCTGGCTCAGTGGCAGCGAATGTTCGACGTCAACGTCACGGGAATCTTTCTTTCCTGTCAGGCTGAAGCCCGGGCCATGCTGCCGCGCAAACAAGGCTCGATCGTCAACATTGCTTCGATGTCTGGCATCATCGTCAACCGCGGTCTGCTGCAGGCCCACTACAATGCTTCGAAGGCAGCGGTGATTCATCTCTCGAAAAGTCTCGCGATGGAGTGGAGCGCTTCCGGGATCCGCGTCAACTCGATCAGTCCCGGCTATACGGCGACTCCAATGAACCTGCGGGCGGAGGTCGCCGAGCAGGTTAAGCAGTTCGAAGCGGACACTCCGCTGGGCCGGATGGCCACGGTCGACGAAATGGTGGGCCCGGCGGTCTTCCTCTCCAGTCAGGCGGCCTCGTTTTGCACGGGGATCGATCTGATCGTCGACGGCGGGTTCGTCTGCTGGTGAACCCCGCGACCGGACCAAAACTATGTCGAAGGATTTCGTCCTGGCGATTGACCAGGGAACATCGAACACCAAGGCGATCGTTATCGATCGCGGCGGCCGGATCGTCGCCCGGGCCTCTGTGCCAATGGAGATCGCCTTTCCCCAGCCGGGGTGGGTCGAACAGGATCCGCTGGCCATCTGGAAAGCGGTCGAGACGGTCATCGACGGCTGTCTCGACCAGGTCCCGCCGGGGAGCATCGCAACGATCGGAATTTCGAACCAACGGGAGACCGTCCTGGCCTGGGATCGCACGACCGGGCAACCCCTGGGACCGGCGGTCATCTGGCAATGCCGCCGAACCGCGGACTTCTGTCAGCACCTGCGGGAGCGAGGTCTGGAGCCGTTCCTTCGGGAGCGAACCGGACTGACGATCGACCCTTTCTTTTCGGCGAGCAAGGCGCGGTGGCTGCTTAAGCAAATGGAAGCTGCGGGCCGACCGGCGGATACTGTCTGCCTGGGCACCGTGGATAGCTGGCTGCTTTGGAATCTCACGGCCGGCAAAGTGCACGCCACCGATTTCTCGAACGCGGCACGCACGCAGCTATTTAACCTGCGCACAGCCAAATGGGACGACGAGCTTCTCGAGCTCTTCGAGATTCCCGCGGCGGCACTGCCACAGATCCGGCCCTCTTCGGGCATCTTTGCAGAAACAGCCGCCCTTGGGGGCCTCGGCGCCGGGATCCCCATCGCCAGCATGATCGGCGACTCGCATGCCGCCTTGTTTGGTCAGCGAGGATTTCTCCCAGGGTCGATCAAGGCTACTTATGGAACGGGGTCGTCACTGATGACACCCATTCAGGATCTGCGGATTTCGAATCGCGGTCTTTCCTCCACGGTCGCCTGGGGAACCGACAGCATCACTTACGCGCTGGAAGGAAACATCTCGGTGACGGGATCAGCCGTCCAGTGGTTCGGTCAGTTCCTCGGAGCGGAGAATCCCGCACAACGCGTCGCAGCCCTTGCCCATGAGGTGATAGACACCGCCGGTGTCTATCTCGTCCCGGCGTTCGTCGGACTCGGTGCACCTCACTGGGATGAAGCGGCTCGCGGAATGATCTGCGGAATGACCCGCGGCAGCACCGCGGCGCACGTTGCCCGGGCCGTCATCGAGTCCATCGCCTACCAGGTGCGCGACGTGTTTGATGCCATGCAAGAAGACGCCGGCATTACGCTGAGCTCGCTGCTTGCTGATGGCGGCGCGACCCGCAACGACCAATTGATGCAATTTCAGGCCGACATCCTCAACTGCGCGGTCTTGCGAAATTCTTCCGGAGAGGTCTCCCCGCTTGGAGCGGGCTACTTAGCGGGACTTGGAACCGGATTCTGGCGCAAACTTGAGGACATTGCGGCCTTGCCCCGAGAGTTCGAACGATTCGAGCCTAACATGCCGGACTCCGAGCGCTCCGCGCTCTACGCCGGATGGCAAGCGGCGGTAGCGCGGGCAATCGACTAACTTAGCTGCGCGATTGAGCAGCAGATTAGATCGGGCGACCATTAACAATTCCAATGTTTACACCTGACACATCGAACACATACCTCTTCGTGCCCTCGACTTCTCCTCCGCCTCTGGAATCTTATGCCACCCGGGAAGAAGCTTTAAGGAGCCGCGCCTCACTCGTCGAATCCTTTCAGGGCAAACCGAGACTTTTCGTGCTGACGGACATCGGCAATGAACCAGATGATCAGATGTCCCTGACGCGACTTCTCCTCTACTCGAACGAAATCGACCTTGAGGGCCTCGTCGCCACCACCTCGTGCTGGCAAAGAGACAAAGTCAGCCCGGAGATCATCGAAAAGGTTCTTTCGAATTATGGCCGGATCCGCTCAAACCTCCTTAAGCATACGGCGGGCTTCCCGACCTTGGAATATCTGTTAGCTTTGGTGAAATCGGGTCAGCCGGCCTACGGCATGTCAGCCGTGGGCAAAGACAAACTTACGCCAGGCGCTCAACTACTGATTGAAGCAGTGGACCGCAGCGATCCTCGACCTCTTTACGTTTCAATATGGGGCGGACCAAATACCCTGGCTCAGACCCTGTTTCATGTCCGAGAAACTCGGCCGCCTGACGAAGTGCAGCAATTCGTCGCCAAGCTTCGTATCTACGCCATATCCGATCAAGACGACTCCGGGCCGTGGATGCGTCGCGAGTTTCGTGACCTCTTCTATATCGTCAGCCACTCCACGGAAGATGGGGAAGAGTCCAGTTCAGCGACCTGGACGGGAATTGCCGGCGATAGATACTATCGAAATGCTCCCGGAGCGGATTTTACGACGGTCTCCAACTCCTGGCTGGATGAAAACATAAGAAACAAAGGATTCTTGGGGGAGACCTACCCCTATTACCTTTTTATCATGGAAGGCGACACCCCCTCCTTCCTCGGCCTCTTGAACAACGGCTTGGCGAGCTACCGAAATCCGGGTTGGGGTGGCTGGGGAGGACGCTATATTTTCCGCCAGCCCTTTGGAGAGCCGCAGCCCATTTGGACCCAAGGAGGTGACTGCTTCCCCGGCAAGCCGAATTCTCGAGACACGGTCATCGGCGGGGACGGTCAAAGCTACACCTCTGACCAGGCGACGATTTGGCGCTGGCGCAAAGCGTTCCAACATGATTTCGCCGTCAGAATGGACTGGACTCTTAAGGAGTTCGCAGCGGCGAATCATAATCCGATTGTCGTTGTCAATGGCGACACCACTAAGGAACCCATCTTCATCAAGGCCAAGCTGGGAGTACCCGTCTCCTTGTCCGCGCAAGGAAGCAGCGACCCGGATGGTGGTAAGATAACCTACAATTGGTTTTACTACGAGGAAGCGGCCTCAGCTATTTCCAAAGCCATTGCTCCCGAAGAAATCATGGGTCAACGAGGCGAGGAATATCTGAATGTCCCGCCCAAGGTGCAGCTCGAGGGAAGTGGCCTGGAGAAAGTAACCGTTGTTCCGCAAGCGCCGGGAGTCGCGCACGTTATTCTCGCCGTGGAGGATGATGGGGTCCCCAGCTTGGTGTCCTACCGTAGAATTATCCTGGAGATTGACTGATCTGTAGCCGGCCCATGCCCCCAAAGGGCTGGCGCGTTGTCGGGGCGCTTGCCGGCAATGGACGGTTGCGCGACGCCGCCACCAGAAACGTCTTCACGCGCGCTATCCGCCATAGTTCGTGATAAGACCCAACCCCTCGATGGTGGGGATTGCCTTCCCTTCTTGCTGGCGGGCGAAGATGGCTAGCTTAGCGAAGAAATCTTCGAGGATGAACCGTGTATCCACGGAGGTGTAAACTTTGATCGGACGATATTTACCGGTGTGAACATAATTCATCTCGCTGTTGAACTCTGGCGCCGGTCGCCATTCCGACCAACCGCTCTCCGGATACATGATCACGCCAACCGCAGGCGAATCTCCCAGCGAGCGATGCTCAATTCCATCCAGAGAATACCAGGGAAAGTTCCCCGCTAAGGCCCTTTTGTTCCAGGCAATCAACTGTTCGACCAGATACTTGCCGAGAGGTCCCTTGTCGTGGACTTTCTCGGCTAACTCTGCGTAGCTGACCGGCAGCACTTTGTAGAGCGTGCTGGGAATTTGCCACACCTCTACGTTTGAACGGAAGACGACGTTCGCCGCGCCTACATCGTTCCACAGGTTGGTACTCAAATCCACCCACCGGCCAGTCTCCTCCGCCAATCCAGATCACGCGCACGTTTCGCTCGGCAATCGCGGGCTCCAAGAGCAGCGCAGAAGCCATGTCCGTCAGCGGACCGAGAAACGCCACGTGCAACGGACGGGGGTCATCCTTCAACGCCTCCTCGATAATAAATCTGGCTCCGGGTGAATCCACAGCCGTTTCTTCATCGGGAAGCGCAGTCGGCGCACCGGCATGCAGCGGAATTTTGCCTGTCAACTTCATCAAGTCGAGGATCTTCAAGACTTCGTCCTGACTGTCTTGCTGGCTGGTTTTCGAGATCCTCTGCCCAAAATGCGCGGGAATAATTCCATGAAGCTCAAACATCGGCGTCAAAATACCATGAACGATGGCATACTGATCGTCGGCTTCATTCTTGGCATCGGTGTTGATGATGACTCGTATTCTCTTGGAAGGAAGCGATGAGGTTTGCATAAGCATTACTTTACGGCACCGGCCATTCCACTGACGAAATAGCGTTGGAAAAAGAGAAACACGATAATTACCGGCACCAGGGAAATAAGAACCGCGGCCGCCAACTGATTTACTCGGTCGAAAACTGGGTGCTAAAGTTCACCAGACCCAACGGAAGTGTGCGCAGTTCGTCCGAGCGCAGAAAAATTTGCGCCAGAATAAATTCGTTCCACGTCGCGACACCATCCAGGATGCAGAGGGACAGGACGGCTGGGAGGGCAAGCGGCAGGGCGATCTGGAAGAAGATCCGCCCATAGGAACATCCATCAATTTTGGCAGCTTCGATCAGCTCTGTCGGAATCGTCCGGAAGAACCCCATGATCAAGACCCCGAAGGGAACACCGAAACCTAAGTAGAGCAGGGTCAGACCGGTCCGAGTATCGATGAGATTCAAAGCGTTCATCACTATCGTCAACGGTACAAGCGCCATTTGGATGGGGACGATTAAGCCAAGGAGTATCAGGATAAACATCTTGTTCGCCCATCGAAAAGGAATGTGCGTCAAAGCAAATAGCCCCCATCGCCTCGATCACAACTCCCAGGGGCACCTTGATCGAGGCGATAATGACACTATTCCAGAAGTAGCCCTTCACACCGGTATCCCACGCATCACTAAAGTTGGACCAAGCGATTGACTCAGGTATGGCCAGAGCGCCATGGATGGCAAAGTCGCCAGCGCTCTTCAGCGCCGTAAAGATGAGCATGACAATCGGCGCAAACCAGATGACCGCCGCGAGGCTCAAGGCAACATAAAAGAAGACCAATAGGGTCCGCTCTCGACGCTCCCTCACACTACTGCTGGCTGAGCTCATCGACTCCTTCCCATTATCCGCACGTAGGGGATGGCGAATATCAGCGTCAGAAGGAACAGAATTACGGCGATGGCCGTTCCTTGCCCCACCGAGTTGTAATTGTAGGTCATGAAATACATCCAAGTGCTCAGAACCTGCGTCTGATTGGCAGGTCCGCCGTAGGTCATCGCATAAATAATATCGTATACCTTGAGCGAGTTGATCGCCGTAATCGCCAGGACGATAAGGGTTGTTTCGCGCAAGAGCGGAAAGGTAATGGAAAAGAATCGGCGCACCGGTCCAGCCCCATCGACCTGCGCAGCCTCCAAAACCTCGGGATTGATGGTCTGCAGTCCGGCAAGATATAAAAGCATCGGCAGCCCGGTGGCATTCCATGTCGCCGCAATCATGACCGCGTAAAGCGCCAAATTGGGGTCGGACAGCCAGTTATGCTGCAGGCCGGTTAGGCCGAGCGCGCCCAGGATTTGATTGATAAGACCGATATCCGGAAGATAGATCCAATTCCAGATCAGCCCGACGATGGCGAGCGAGAGGATGGCGGGAAAATAGAACACGCTCCGAAAGAGGTGGCTGCCACGAAACCTTTGGTTCAAAAGGAGGGCCAACCCAGCCGATGCTGGTTGGCAGCAACAAAGACGCCACCAACCAGATCGCATTGTTTCGCAAAGCGATCCAGAACACCGGATCGTTCAGCAAAAGCGTCAGGTAGTTTTGCAGCCCGACAAATTGCTTCGTTGGCGAAACGCCATCCCATTTGAAAAAGCTCAAATAAGCCGAATAACCCATCGGATAGACGACCACGATGAAGTAAATCGTCAGAGCAGGCGCGAGAAAGAGCCAGGGCAGGAGCGAAGCGAAGTGCTTACGGGGCCCTGCAGAGGGCAACTCTCCCGTGGAGTCCGGTACAGCCACCATGAATGGCAAGATCTTCGGCGATCTCGAACTGATTTGTGGCCTTATACGCTTCGACTGCTTTCTGAATATACTCCGCAGCCGCTTCGGGAGTCATTTTCCCCAGGACCACCGAATCCTGGGCCTGAAAAAAGGCATTGACGAGCTCCTGAGGCAGGGCCTGGTCGGTGGAGATAGTCGCTTCGCCCCCGATCCACTTGGCCATTTTGGTCGCTATAGGACGATCGGCCGGGGGCTCGATTCCGAGGACCGCGCGCGGCGTGCCGATTACGTTCGCCAGTTTGTTCGCCACCTCTGGCTGGCTTATGTACGCGGCAAACAAGAGCGCCGCCTGTTGAACTTCCGCCGCGACTTTGACGAGATCTGAAGCTGCTCTTGAAAGCCGGAAACTCGTATCGGTGTCTGGTCCGCCGGAGCAATGATCGCTACATAGTCATTCGGGATCGATTTCGATTTGATGAAGTCCTCTCCCTCGATCCACGGTCCCTGAAAGATCATCCCAGCCTTATCTTGGAACAACATCGGCAAGGCTTGGTTTGGATCGATCGAGATAAAGCCGTCGTTAAAATAACCCTTATCAACCCACTCCTTGAGCTTGGCAAGGGCTGGACAACCTCCGGAGAATTGTAGGACGCCTCCAAGGCGAAGAGCTTGTCATGCGTCTCCGGACCAGCGAAGTGTTCGATGAGAAAGTCCGTCGTGCGCATTGTCATCCAACTAAACTTCCCTCCGACCGCAATGGGAGTTATCCCTTTTGACTTTAAAGTCTCCATTGCCTTCTCCAGGTCGGCAAACGTCTTCGGCTCCGGTATTCCATTTTGTCAAATAAACTCTTCTTGTAGAAGATAGTCATCGGCCGCACCCAGATCGGAAACGCCATAGAGCTTTCCATTGTGCTTGGCCAGATCCAGAGCAACTGGGCTGATGTTTTTGTCCAAGCCAAATTTGGCGGCGATCTCCGGAGTTATCTCCAATGCGTGACCGCCCTCGATATAAGGTGAGGCAAGACTTCCTCCCCAATTAAACCACATGTCTGGCATCTTCCCGGAGGCGGACGCGACACGGAGCGCCTGCTTCAGCTCGTCGGGACCATATTTGGTCCACTTGATATCGATATTCGGATAAACCTTGTTAAATTCGGCGATGATTTCCTTCCAGGGCTGCGTCGCGATCGCCCAGAACTTAACGGTGACTTTGCCCTCAGGCGGTTTGGGCAAGCCTTCCGGCGCTTGCCCGAGGACGCTGGTCATGAGAGCCGGGCTCGCGAATAACGTCGCGGCGACAAGGAGACGAAGGAGGGGTTTCAGGGGGTACATACGTTTTGAAACTAGACGCGATCGCGAGATTGGGTCTAGGAGGATCTGATCTATATTTTGGACAATGTTGGCGATTCGAACTTCCGACATGATCATTTCGGCCAAGGTTACACCCGACGCGGTCGCGCTCTTTGGAGGGGACGAAACTGGTGACCGATCCCCAAACCGAACCGGAAGAGCAGGACGCCGACTCATTGGTCCGGACCGGGCCTTTCCGCGAATATTGTCCCAAAGTCTGATCAGATAGTTCTAGGCGATCTTCCCTGACCCGGGATAGCTTCTTGTACTGTTTCACCCCATGGAGTCGCCACGCAAGATCGCTGTGCTCGGTGCCGGTTTTTGGAGTCAATTTCAGATCCCGGCATGGCTGGAATTGTCGGAAGTTGATGCGCCGCTCTCTGCGACATCAATGGGGCCAAGGCCAAAGCGCTGGCCGATCGCTTTGGTGTGCCCAAGCATTTTGACGATCCGGAGGGCCGCTCCGTTCGGCGCGTCCGGACATTTTGGACATCATCACCAGTCCGGAAACCCACCGCGACATGGTGGCTCTCGCGGCGAAGCATGGCGTTCCAGTGATCTGTCAGAAGCCCCTCGCCAACGACCTTGAGACGGCCCAGGAGATGGTCGCCATTTGCCATGACGCCCACGTGCCGCTCTTGGTGCATGAAAACTGGCGGTGGCAGCGGCCCCTGCGCGAACTAAAAAAGGCTCTCGATTCGGGAGCGATTGGGAAACCGTTCCGGGCACATATCGATTTCAGCTCCAGTTTTCCCGTCTTCGACAATCAGCCATTTCTCCGGGAGCTCGATAAATTCATTCTTTCCGACATGGGGGTTCACATTCTGGATGTTGTTCGTTTCCTGTTCGGAGAGGCAGAGTGGCTGATGTGCCGTATCCAGCGGGTCAACCCAACGATTCGCGGCGAAGATGTGGCGACGGTTCTCTTGCAGATGGGAGTGGATGACGGTCACCTGCACCCTGAGCTATGCCAGCCGATTGGAACGCGACGCTTCCCCGAGCATTTGTCCTCATTGAGGGAGAGCAAGGATCGGTCGAGCTTGCTCCCGATTTTTGGATTCGGGTGACGAATGAAGCAGCCACCACCTCCAGACGCTACCCGCCGAAAATCTACTCCTGGGCGGATCCGGGCTACGCCTTGATTCATTCGAGTATCGTCGACTGTCACCGGAACCTGGTCGACGGACTGCTCGGCAAAGGCCAGGCGGAAACGACCGGCGAGGACAATCTGCGCACGCTTCAGCTCGTCTTCGGTTCTTATGAAAGCGCCCGGACGGGTCAGCCTTTCCCAATCACGGCATTGACATGAACCCGTCTTCATCAGTTCCGGCCACCGGAGTCGCGCCGTTCGATCAGTTCTCCAACCAGTTGGATTATGCGGATGTCTCGAAAGAGATGAACAGCCGCGCCGTCAAAGCCGCCTTTTCCGGCATCGATCCTGCGAAGCTTTCGGGCCAGACGATTTCCTTCTTTGTGCTTACTTTCGATCCGCGCTCGAAAGGGCCCATCCTCGTAACGCCGGTCAAGGTTTCCCAATAGCGACGGCATGGAAACAAACGTGCAAAACGGTCCAAACGATGTCGTGATGTCTGCCGAGAAGATCACGAAACGTTTCCCTGGAACCCTCGCGCTTGACCAAGTCGACTTCACCGTCTACGCCGGCGCGGTCAACGTCCTTGTCGGCGAAAACGGAGCCGGCAAGTCGACATTGATGAAAATCCTGGCGGGCGTGGAACAACCCACCTCCGGTCGTTTGCTCCTCAATGGGTCTCCGGTGGAATTCAGTCGACCCGAGACGCCGAACGCGCCGGAATCGGCATCATCTACCAGGAACTGAACCTCTTCCCAAATCTCAACATCTCGGAAAACATCTTTGCCGCCCATGAACTCACACAACAGGTGTCGTACAGCATGCGAGAACAAGAGAAGGCTACCCGCGAACTGCTGCATCGACTCGAGCAACCTCTGGATCCGGTGACCCTGGTCCGGGACCTGCGCATCGGGCAGCAGCAAATCGTCGAAATCGCCAAGGCTCTTTCTCAAAACGTGCGGATCCTGATCATGGATGAGCCAACCTCGGCTTTGACGGGAGCTGAAACCGAAGCGCTTTTTCGCATCATCGCGGACCTTAAGGCCCACGGGGTCGCGATCGTTTACATCTCTCATAAGCTGGAGGAACTGCTCACGATAGGCGACTACGTGACGGTCCTGCGCGACGGGAAACTCGCAGCGCAGGCTCCGGCACCGCGGTAAGTCTCGCCTGGATTATTGAAAAAATGGTTGGGCACAACGTTGCTGCACCCAGACGTCGACTTCAAAAGACCGCGGCGCCGACGACAAGCCCGCTCTGGAGATTAAAGATTTATGCCTTCCACGCGTAGGTTCAGGATTCACCCTCGAAAATGTATCTTTGACGCTGCGGCGCGGTGAGATTCTTGCCATTTTCGGGCTGATGGGCGCAGGAAGAACCGAACTTTTCGAATGCCTGATGGGACTGCATCCCGAAGCGACCGGCGACATCCGGCTTAAGCGGCAGGAGGATCCTGCACGAATCGATCCGGGACCGGATCGATCTTGGGTTGATGCTGGTTCCCGAAGACCGTCAGCGACTTGGTTTGGTCCAGCAACTCTCGGTCGGCGACAATATCACGCTTGCCAATCTCAAGCGATTCGTCACTTTTTTCTGGCTTTCCCAGCACCGGGAAACGCAGGACATCACCACGCTGATGCGCGAGCTGGCCATCAAAGCGCGCACTCCGACCTACCCGGTGACGTCGCTGAGCGGCGGCAACCAGCAGAAGGTGGTTGTGGCAAAGAGCTTGCTCACACTGCCTCAAGTCCTTTTGTTGGATGAACCGACCCGCGGCATTGATGTCGGCGCGAAAGCCGAGATCTTCGAGATCATGAACCAGCTCGCTGAGCAGGGTCTCGCGGTCCTTTTCGTATCTTCCGAGCTTGCTGAAATGTTCACCATCCCGGACCGCATCCTGGTACTCTCCAAAGGAAAAGTCACCGGCGAGTTCGCTCACGACGAAGTAACCGAAGAAGCTTTTGGTCACCGCCGCAGCCGCGCAGAAACAAACCGAACACGCTACCACCGCCCGCTGGAACCTTTCCACGCCATGAAAAGTCCTTCGACCGAAACTGCCCCATGCACGCGGCGACCTCGCCCTCCCGCCGGTTTGTCCCTGGGAGTATTTCTTTTCCGGCTGAGAGCGTTGATCGCATTGATGGTTCTGATCTTGATCTTTTCGATTCTCTCCCCATCGTTCTTCACGCGGGAGAACCTGATCATTCTCGTCGGCCAGACCGCGATCAATGCGATCATGGCGATTGGCATGACATTCGTCATCCTGACCGGTGGCATTGACCTGTCCGTCGGCTCCACCGTGGGACTTGCGGCGATGATGGCTGGCCTCTTGATCAATCGCGGCATCCCGATCCCTCCGCTGGGAGTCGTCATCTTCTTCAATATTCCCGCGATCATTTTCATCGTTCTCTGTCTCGGATTGTTGGTGGGAGCCTTCAACGGAGTGCTGATCACGCGATTTAACGTGGCGCCATTCATCGCAACACTCGGAACACTTTACGTCGCCCGCGGCACCGCCCAGCTAAGCAACAACGGCGCGACATTTCCCAATCTGGTCGGCAAACCCGAGCTCGGCAACACCGGCTTTCCCTTTCTTGGGTGCCGGAAGCATTCTGGGCATTCCGATCGTGATCTGGATCATGATTCTCTTTGCGGCGGTTGCCGGATTTGTCGCGGGCAAGACGCCTTTTGGACGCCAGGTTTACGCGGTCGGCGGCAACGAGCGCGCCGCCGAACTTTCCGGCATCTACGTGAATCGCATCAAAATGGCAGTTTACATGATCTGCGGTATGTGCGCCGCGATGACGGGCCTGATAACCGCCTCGCAGCTGGTCGCCGCGCATCCTGCAGTCGGCGAAAGTTACGAACTGAACGCGATTGCGGCTGTCGTGCTCGGCGGCACCTCACTGGCGGGTGGACGCGGCAACATCTGGGGAACCATCATCGGCGCCCTGGTCATCGGCGTTCTCACCAATGGCCTCGTTCTGCTGGGCGTTCAGGAATTCTGGAAAAAAGTCATCACCGGCCTCGTGATCATTCTCGCCGTCGTTCTCGATCAGCTTCAGGAGCGCCTTCAGCAGCGTCTTTCGCTCAACCGTGCGTGAATACGCTTTCCCCTCAAACAACAACCACCCCTAATCATGAAAACTCCCACATCTAAAAATATTCCGATTCACCCCGACCTGCGCCCTGCGCGAACCGTCGTCCGCATCCTGTCTCCGCGAGAGTAAAGCGTCTCCTGCTGTTGCTGGCACTTTTCGCGATCGGCCTTGGCCTTTCCGCGCAAGCGGCCGAAAAGAAGCTGATCGCGATTATCGTCCCTTCGCCCGAGAATCCGTTCTTTAAGGCTGTGGCAGATGCCGCCGACGCGAAAGCAAAATCGCTCGGCTACGAGACGTTGATCCTCGTGCATAACGACGATCCGGTAAAACAGGGGCAACTGTTCGACTCGGCGATCGCGCGCAAAGCCGCCGCGATCATCCTGGACAACGCGGGTGCCGATGCCACGATTGCCGCAGTCAAGAAAGCCAAGGCGGCCGGTATTCCCTCATTCCTGGTCGACCGGGAAATCAACAGCACCGGCGATGCGGTCGCCCAGATCGTTTCAAACAACTATCAAGGCGCCATTCTCGGCGCAGAAGAGTTCATCAAGCTCATGGGCGAAGAGGGTGACTATGTCGAATTGATCGGCAAGGAAACAGACACCAATGCGCACATTCGATCCAAAGGCTACAACGACACCCTGAGCCAATACCCGAAACTAAAAAAGGTAGCCCAGCAGAGCGCGAACTGGAGCCAGACCGAGGCCTTCCAAAAGATGCAGACCATCATTCAACAATTCCCGAACATCAAAGGCGTTATCTCTGGTAACGACACCATGGCGCTGGGAGCCTACGCCGCGCTCAAGGCCGCCGGCAAAGGCAATGTGATCGTCGTCGGATTCGACGGCAGCCCCGACGTCGCCGAGTCCATCAAGGCCGGCGAAATTCAAGGCCACCGTCCTGCAACCTGTCGTTCAGCTCTCCCAAATGGCCGTCGAACAGGCGAACAATACCTGGCGGACGGGAAGACCGGAGTCGACGAGAAACAAACCGTCGATTGCATCCTGATCAATCCCGACAATGTGAAAAACTACACTTCCTTCGGCCTGAAGGAATAGGTCCCCCCGGCTCGGTTGAGGCAGGCCAGCATCGAAGACGGACCACCCGGCCCGCGCTGTGCCTGCCTTACCGACCGTCATGGTCACGAAAGAATGCCATCAACCTAACGACCGTCGTATGCCCCTCGGTCGTCATCCCTCTGCGGCCATGAAGCCGCCACGGGGACAACATGGAGACGCGCGGCGAGAACGCCGAAAACTAACATTATGAGTAAGCCACTTAGAGTTACCCTCCTGGGCGCTGGAGGCAAAATGGGCGGTCGCGTGACCGCGAACCTCCGAAATCTAACACGCTACGAAGTCGATTACGTCGAAACCAGCGAAGAGCGCCAGCGGGAGATGGCGGCCGGGGGCATCGAGACAACCCTCCTCGATGAAGCGCTCTCGCGGGCAGAAGCCGTCATCCTCGCGGTTCCCGACCGGCTCATTGGCCGGATCACCCGCGACATCGTGTCCAAGCTAAGACCGGGAACGATTGTCGTCGGTCTCGATCCGGCGGCGGCCTACGCCGAGATCATGCCCAAACGTGAAGACATCACCTACTTTGTCGCGCATCCTTGCCATCCGATGCTGTTCTCGGACAGCGCGCCCGCTTCGCCGGATACCGATTGGTTCGGGGGACGCGGAAACTTGGCGCAAAGCGTGGTCTGCGCGCTCTATCAAGGACCCGAAGAACACTACCCTATCGGCGAAACCATCGCCGCCGACATGTTCGCGCCGATCCTGCGGCGGCACCGGATAACGGTCGAGCAAATGGCGATTCTCGAGCCGGCCGTGGTCGAGTCGACCTTCGCTGGATGCATCACCGTTCTGCGTGAAGCCATGGAAACAGCTGTCGCCATGGGCGTGCCCAAACAAGCCGCCTGGGACTTCTGTCTCGGCCACATTCGGACCGAACTGGCGATCATTTTTGGATTTGCCGGTTTCCCACTTTCCGACGGCGCGCTCAAGGCGATCGATCAAAATCGGCCGCGTATCTTCCGCGACACGTGGAAGGACGTCATCACCATCCCGGCGATCCGCCAGAGCGTGCGGGACATCTGCACGGAATAACGCCCGAAAGCGCAGAAAATGAATGCGAAAGACCTGGGCAGAATCGGCGTCGGCTCCTGGACGTTTCCGTGGGCGACCGGCACGGTCAAAGATCGCCGCCCGGAGACGATCCTGGATCCGGTCGGCGTGGTTCAAAGAACAATCGATCTCGGTGTGCATGTCGTTCACTTCCTCGACAACCTCCCCCTCGACGCCTTCGAGGAGCGAATCCTCGACCAGGCCAGCGACCTCGCGGCAAAACATGGGATCACCGTCGAGATCGGGACGCGTGGAACGGAACCGGAGCATCTTCTCAAGTACCTCGGGATTGCTCGGCGAATGGGCGCCAAATTGATCCGGACGATGGGTGGTTGGCACCTGGCTCCGGCCCCGGTTGAACAAATCCGGGCGAACTTTCGAAGCGTCCTCCCGCAGTTTGAAAGTGCGGGCGTCCGGATCGCTCTGGAAAACTACGAAGCTTACCCCACGGCTGAGATTGCTGCGATCGTCCGCGACGCAAACAGCCCTTCACTGGGCGTCTGCCTGGACTTGACGAATTCCTTTGCCGCGATGGAGAGCGCCGAGGAAATTCTTCGCCATCTGGCTCCCTTCACGATCAGCGTTCATCTGAAGGACTTCGCGGTCGAGCGGCTCGAGTATTTGATGGGTTTCGCCTTTCGTGGAAAGCCAACCGGTCAGGGTATCCTTCCCCTGACCAGGATCTTCGACGCCTTGCTGGCGAACTCTCGTCGCGCGAACGTCATCGTGGAGCAGTGGCCCCCGTTCCATGAAAGCTTGGAGAAGACGATCGAGCTGGAGTTGGACTGGGCGAGGCAGGGAGTTGACCACCTTGCGACGACGGGGTATTTGACCATAGACTAGGGGCTGGCGACCGACCAGTTCTCAGCCGGCCTTGAACCCAGATCCAGAGCTGTGACCAGGCAAAGTTCCTCAGAAGTGATTCCGCTGCAGACGCGGAGGTTCAGCGCCTTTTTTGAGACCCGCACCGGCTTCCTTCGCCGCGTCCATTCTTCCGACGCGGAAGTGATCCGAACCATTTACGGCGCGGTGCGCGACCAGAACTGGAATACCATCGAGGGACGGCTGTCCATCGACCGACTCGAACGGAGCGACGACTTCTTTCGCCTGGAATTCACGGTCGATCACGAGAGCGCCCCGATCTCGTTTCTTTGGAAGGGGACGATCGAAGGGCGCGGCGGCGTTCTGGAGTTTCGCTTCGACGGTCGAGCCCGGAGCTCGTTCCTCCGCAACCGCATTGGTCTTTGTCTCCTTCATCCGATCGCCGAGTGCGCCGGAAAAGACTGCCGCGTTCAACATTCGGATGGCACATCGGAGGAGAGCGCCTTCCCACTTTACATCTCTCCGCACCAACCCTTCAAAGATATCACGGCGCTCTCCTGGAAGCCTTCCGAGCACTTGCGCGCGAGCGTTCAGCTGGAAGGTGAGGTCTTCGAAATGGAGGACCAGCGAAACTGGACCGACGCCTCGTTCAAAACCTACAGCACGCCCCTGGAGCTGCCCTTTCCAGTCCGGATCGCTTCCGGAGAGGAAGTCCATCAACGCATCGTTCTCACGTTATCCGGCGGCAGCGACCGCGTCGCGGTGATTGAGGATGAGCCGGTGACCATTACTCTTCCTGAGGCGTCAGAGCACCGGCCGATCCCAAAACTGGGGCTGTGCGCATCGGCCCACGGCCCATCCCATTCACGATTTGAGCTCGAAAGTCTGGCGCGACTTCGTTTGAACCACCTGCGCGCAGACATCCACTTCTCGCGAGATTCGTGGCCTGCCGACCTTCGACGCGTTCAGGACGAGGCTCGTGCGATCAACGCCCGGCTGCAGTGCGCGCTCTTTCTCACCGATGCGGCGGAAGAGAACTTCGCGAGTTTCCGCGAAGCGGTCGATCCAGGCCTGGTCGACATCTGCCTCATCTTCCACGAAGCAGAGAAGTCCACCTCATCCCGATGGTTCGATCTGGCCCAGCGCGAATTGGAGCGGCACGGGTTTCGAATTGGTACGGGAACCAATGCCTACTTCACCGAATTGAACCGGCAGCGGCCTCCGCGGCACGCGATCGCCTGCTACTCGCTGAACCCGCAAGTGCATACTTTCGACGATCTCAGCATCTTCGAAACGCTCGAAGCGCAACCGGTCACCGTGGCCAGCGCGCGGCAATTCTGCGACCGCGAACTGATCATTTCGCCCATCTCGCTGCTGCCGCGCTTCAACCCGAATGCCACCGACCCATCCGAGCAGCAGGAAAATCCGGAGTCGACCGCGGCCGATCCACGCCAGAGCACGCTGTTCTGCGCGGTCTGGACGACGGGAAGCCTGGCGCATCTCCTGCCGCTGGACCGCTTGGAAAGCATTACCTACTACGAAACGAAGGGACCTCGCGGCATCATGCAAGCGCAAGAACTCTTTCCGGCCTACTACGTCTTCGAGGCCCTCGCCGACGCCCGTCTTCTGCGAGAGTTTTCCACCTCCCGGCCCGGGCACGTAACGGGTTTCGCCGTCGTCAACGACCGGGGCAGCTCGACGTGCCTCATCGCCAACCTGACCGGGAGGCGCCAGCGCATCGAACTCCACCTCCCCGTGTCGCAGTTCGAACTCCTTCGCCTGGACGAGACGAACGTCTCCGGGGCGCGGATGGGTCGCCTTCCCCCCTTGGCTACCCAGGCGACGGACAATGGTCGCGCCACGCTAGAACTCGCCCCGCACGCGTTGCTCCGCCTCGAGTTGCCATGACCGATCGGGTCAAGGAAAACGCGCTCCGAAAAGTCGCTGACAAGCTCGGCTTCGAGCCGCATCGACTGCGGGTGGATCATACCGGCCGCTACGACGAGACTCTCGATCGCGAGTTCCCCTTCCTCATTCGGCTCTTTCATTTTCGTCACAACGACTTCACTCCGATCCTCACCTGGCACGAAAGGCTTGAGCTCTTTATGCCGCTCGACGGACCGCTCTGCATGATCATGGGAGAGCGGCGCGTGGATCTTGCCCCCGGAGAACTTCTCATCGTCGAAAACATGAAGTTGCATCGGCTGATGGACGCTCCCGGAATGGATACCCGGGTCATCGTCATTAGCTTTCTGCCGAATTTCGTCTATAGCCTCGGGTCTCCCTCGCACGACTATTTCTTTCTTCTGCCCTTCTACACCAACGTGGGGAACCGCGTCCATGTAGTGCGCGATCTTTCCTTGCTCGCCGAGATTCACCGCCTCATCTCGCGCCTGCTCGAGTGTTATTTCTATCGCTCGAGCTACTTCCAGATCGGCTGTAAGGCCTACTTTCTCGAGCTGCTCTATATCCTCGCCGAGTTCTTTCGCGCGGCCGACTTTCGCCACTCGGAACTCATCGTCCAGCAGCAGCGCTCCGCCAGGCTTCGACCAGTGTTGGAGTTCGTCGACCTCCATTACGCGGAACCCATTACTCTCAGGCAGGCGGCCGCGCTCGCCAGAATGAGCGTGCCGCAGTTCATCCGGTTGTTCAAGAAGGTCGCGGGGACGACCTTTGTCAGCTACCTGAATCACGTCCGCCTCTCGCGCGCGGTGCGCTTGCTCAAAGAGAGCTCGCTCACCATCGCGGAGGTGGCCAGTGAAGTAGGATTTTCCGACCAGAGTTACTTTGATCGCCGCTTCAAAAAGGCATTTCAGCGAACGCCGCGCGATTTTCGTCCGAAGGCAGCCGCTCCCTAATTTGGGACAGCGGCGGCCCTTCTTGTCGGTGGATCATCCTCCGCGGTGCGGATTCCCCGCCGCCGTTCGTCCCGACCTGCTCCGAACACAAGTAAAAAGAGTTCGGACTGGCCACCTTCCGCCTTGAAGGGCCGCGAGAAAAACACCGCCAAATTACTTGCGGTGAAAATCACGTCAAGCTATTTTCGATCTCGGAAGGAGAGTCAGTTTTATGAATACTCCGGAAATCGTCGCACATCGACCCCCCAATGTCGCCGAGGTGCACGTAATATGGATGACCACCGGTCTCGGATGCGATGGCGATTCGGTCTCCGTCACGGCCGCGTCACTGCCGAGCATCGAGGATGTCGTCATGGGCAACATTCCCGGACTGCCCAAAGTTCATCTGCACAACCCCGTGCTTGCCTACGAGGTCGGCGACGACTTCATGCAATACTGGTTCCAGGCAGCCGCAGGGAAACTCGATCCATTCGTGCTGGTGCTCGAGGGATCTGTGCCGAACGAGCGGATCAAAAAGGAGGGTTACTGGGCAGCGATGGGCACCGACCCCGATACGGCGCAGCCGATCACGACCAACGAATGGATCGACCGCCTCGCTCCCAAGGCGCTCGCGGTGGTCGCCTGTGGAACGTGCGCCACCTACGGCGGCATTCACGCGATGGAAGGCAATCCGACCGGTGCCATGGGGCTGGCGGACTATCTCGGCTGGGATTGGAAATCCAAAGCCGGTCTTCCCATCGTCAACGTTCCTGGCTGTCCGGTGCAGCCGGACAACATGATGGAGACGCTCCTCTACCTTCTTTATCAAGTCGCGGGCCTTGCCCCGATGATCCCGCTTGATCCTCAGTTGCGACCCAAATGGCTCTTTGGAGCAACGGTGCACGATGGCTGCGACCGGGCCGGATATTACGAAGAGGGAGACTTCGCGACCGAATACGGCTCGCCGAAATGCATCGTGAAGCTTGGCTGCTGGGGGCCGGTGGTGAATTGCAACGTCACCAAGCGGGGATGGATGGATGGCGTCGGAGGTTGCCCGAACGTTGGCGGCATTTGTATCGGGTGCACCATGCCGGGCTTCCCGGACAAGTTCATGCCGTTCATGGACGAACCGCCGGGCGCCAAAGTTTCCTCGATGATGAGTGGCATGCTGGGCGGCATCGTCAAAAGCCTTCGCGGAATCACCAACCGGACGTTGAACAAGGAGCCGCGCTGGCGGCATCGGCGCGGCGAACTGACGACCGGCTACGCGCCCAAGCACTACGCAGGAAACTGAGGAGATCTTATGGCCACCGAAACCGCCCCCCAAACAGAAAGGTCCACCGGATCCGGAAATCTCGTCGAGATGTCGTGGGACCCGATCACGCGCATCGTCGGAAGCCTCGGCATTTACACGAAGATCGATTTCAACAACAGGAAGGTCGCCGAATGCTACAGCACCTCATCGATCTTTCGCGGATACAGCATCTTCATGAAGAACAAGGATCCGCGAGATACGCATTTCATCACCAGCCGGATTTGCGGCATCTGCGGTGACAATCACGCCACCTGTTCGACCTATGCGCAAAACATGGCCTACGGCATCAAGCCTCCCAACATCGCCGAATGGATTGTCAACCTGGGCGAGGCGGCCGAGTACATGTTCGATCACAATATCTTCCAAGACAACTTGGTTGGGGTTGATTACTGCGAGATGATGGTCAAGGAGACCAATCCAGGCGTGTGGGAGAGGGCGGTCAAGACGGAGGCTCCCCACGCCAGGGAGCATGGCTACCGGACCATCGCCGATATCATGCGTTCTTTGAATCCGTTCGAGGGCGAATTCTACCGCGAGACCCTGCAGATGAGCCGGATGACCCGGGAGATGTTCTGCCTGATGGAGGGTCGCCACGTGCATCCCTCGACCTTGTATCCGGGAGGCGTCGGCACCGTGCCGTCGATCCAGCTTTTCACCGACTACATCACCCGGCTCATGAGGTACGTCGAGTTCATGAAGAAGGTGGTGCCGCTTCATGACGATCTCTTCGATTTCTTCTACGAGGCCTTGCCGGGTTACGAGGAAGTGGGTCGGCGTCGCGTGCTTCTCGGCTGCTGGGGTTCGTTTCAGGATCCGAACGTTTGCGATTACAACTATCGGACGATGAACGAATGGGGCAACGCGATGTACGTGACGCCGGGAGTGATCGTCGACGGGGAACTCGTCACGACCAATCTCATCGACATCAATCTCGGCATTCGCATCCTGCTCGGCTCTTCCTATTATGAGGATTGGGAGAATTCCGAGACCTTCGTCACCCAGGATCCGCTGGGCAATCCGATCGACAAGCATCATCCGTGGAATCAGACGACGATTCCGAAGCCGCAGAAGCGCAACTTCGACGACAAATACACGTGGGTGATGTCGCCGCGCTGGCTGGACAAGCGCACCGGCGATCATCTGGCGCTCGACACCGGCGGAGGTCCGATTGCGCGGCTCTGGGCAACCGCCCTCGCGGGAACAGTGGACATCGGCTATCTCAAGGCGACCGGCCACAGCGTCAAGATGATTCTGCCGAAGACCGCGCTCAAACCCGAGGTCGAGTTCGAGTGGAAAATTCCGAAGTGGAGCAACGCCATCGAGCGAAATCGGGCGCGCACTTACTTCCAGGTGTATTCGGCGTGTTGCGGGCTCTATTTCGTCGAGCAGGCGATGAAGGAGCTGCACGCGGGGCGCACCAAGACCTTCACCCCGTTTACGGTCCCGAAGGAGGCCATCGGCTGTGGATTTCATGAGGCGGTGCGGGGCGTCCTCTCGCATCACATGGTCATTCGCAACGGGAAAGTGGCCAACTATCATCCCTATCCGCCGACTCCATGGAACGCCAACCCACGCGACATCTACGGCACGCCCGGGCCTTATGAAGACGCCGTCCAGAACACTCCGATCTTCGAGGAGAACGGTCCCGAGAACTTCAAAGGCATTGACATCATGCGCGCGGTCCGGAGTTTCGATCCTTGCCTCCCCTGCGGCGTTCACATGTATCTCGGCGATGGCAAGGTCCTCGAGAAGCTGCACACGCCGACGGCCCTGATGGGCCTGCATCGGTCCACTCACTGAGGAGAACTGCCCAGGATCGCCGCATGCTGCCCGGAGGGCCGTCGGCGAAGTCGGGCTTTCACCATACCATTATGATTCAGATCGAAGCTGCCCCGGAGGAAATTTACGACATCGAGCTTGAGCACAGCCTGTTGGAGGCTAATGCGAAGCTGGCCAGGGAAAACCGCGCTCTTCTTGATCGCCACGGCATTACCGCGATCGATTTCATGGGCGCCATCGGTTCGGGTAAGACGACGTTGATCACCCGCCTGGCCGAAAAACTGAAAGACGGCGTCGGCCTGGCGGTTTTCAACGGCGATGCCACCACCAGCACCGATGCCGATCAAATTGCCGGGCTTGGGATTCCGGTGGTGCAGATCGCCACCATCAACGGATGCCATCTCGATGCGAATCTTGTCGGGAAGGCCTGCCAGAGAATCGACCTCGATGCGGTGAAGCTGATCTTCGTCGAGAATATCGGAAACCTCATCTGCCCCGCCGAATTCCCGCTTGGTTCGAAGGCGCGCGTTGTGGTCGTGAGCGTGACGGAAGGCCCCTACATGGTAAGAAAGCATCCCCACATGTTTCTGGGATCCGAGATCGTCGTGATCAACAAGATCGACCTCGCGGCGGCGATGGACGTGAGCGTGGAGGATCTGACCCGCGATGTGCACACGCTCAAGCCGGATATCAAGGTGATCCCGACCAGTTGCAAGACGGGAGCGGGTCTCGACGAGGTGGCCGCGGCTCTCCTGGCCATTTGACGCGATGCGCAATGCATGAGCTTTCCATCGCTTCGGCCATCGTGGAACATGTCGCGGCATTTGCCGAATCACTCAGTCCCCCGCGAAAAGTGCTCAGCGTGCGCGTCGTGATCGGCGAACTGACCTGCATCGAACCGGAGCAACTGAAATTTTGTTACGACGCCATAACCAAGGAAACCTCGCTCGAAGATTCCCATCTTGAGATCGAGCGGGCCGAGGCAGAGGTCTTCTGCCCACATTGCTCGTACCGTGGTCGGCCAAAGTTCTGGGAAGAGGCCTTGTCTGACATCGCCGTCGCCACGATGCAGTGTCCCTCCTGCGGCGGGGTCGTCGAAGCGACGCAGGGACATGATTGCGTCATCCGCACCGTCCGTTATGTCGAGTAATCCCCACGAATCCCTGGAAGAGCTCAACCGCGTCGGCCTCCGCATTCAGGAGCTTATCGAACGGGTGAACGAAGTGCCGGACCCATCTTCTCGCGTGATCCTCGAAGAATGCCTCGAATCTCTGTTGAGTTTTTACGGACGGGGATTGGAGCGCATCCTCGAACTCGTGGAGGAGGCTGGGCCGGAAGGGCAGAAGGTTTACGAGAACCTCATCAACGATGGCGCGGTCCGCGGACTGCTCCTCATCCATAACTTGCACCCGGTTCCGCT
>CAWGBZ010000028.1:0-401160 GCA_963820865.1 uncultured Verrucomicrobiae bacterium | reverse complement strand
TGTGGATGGAAGCATCGGTCAGCGTCTAATGCCGCTCTTGCCCCTGGGAGGTGCCCCGACTTTGCCGACCAGCCTGCCTCCCGCGCCTGTCACCCCGGAAAAAAAGGAGTAATCCCTCATGATTAAAAGAGTTCTAAGCATTGGCGCACTTGTGACGGTCATCGCCGCCGTCGTCCTCGCAACGCAAGTCTTTTTCATCGTGGATGAGCGCGAGCAAGCCATTATCACCCAATTCGGCGGATATCTTCGCACCGTTGATCAGCCGGGTCTGGCGGTGAAAGCACCGTTTGTCCAGGTGGTCAAGCGGTTCGATCGGCGCATTCTGGTCAGCGACGCGCCGCAGGCGGAGGACCACGCAGGACAAGAAACGGCTTGTGGCGGATCCGGTCACCCGCTGGCGGATTAGCGATCCACTGCAGTTCTTCAAGACCGTGCGCGATGAGAATGGTGCTCGCGCGCGGCTCAACGACTTGGTATTCTCCGAGCTTCGCCGCGAGGTGGCCAGCTACCCCTTTGCCACGGTGATTGGCATCAAACGCGAGCCGATCATGGATTCGGTGGCGACAAGCGTTCGTGCACAAGCCAAGTAGTTTGGTATTGAAGTCGTTGACGTTCGGATCAAACGCGCGGATCTGCCCCAGGAGGTGCAGTCCAGCGTGTTCGCCCGGATGCAAGCCGAGCGCGAGCGGGAAGCCAAGCGTTACCGAAGCGAAGGCGAAGAGGAGGCGGCCAAACTACGGGCAGAAACGGAAAAGCAGCGGACGATCATCCTGGCGGAAGCGGAGCAAATGGCCAACAAGCTTCGCGGAGAAGGTGATGCCGCCGCGGCAAGCGTCTATGCTGAGGCATACGGACGGAGTCCCGAAATCCTACGAGTTTCGTGCGAAGCCTGCAAGCTTACGAAAAGTTCATGGCGAACGGCAGCACTTTGCTGCTCTCAGCCGATTCAACGCTCTTTCGCCACCTCGACCAGCAAAAACCCGCTGCGCAGAACCCTCCCCACAGCGAGATCGGTTCGACGCAAACCGCGAACTGAAGCGAGGCGACAAGATCGCGGCGCGCATTCCACGTTAAAAAAGACGTGATGATCGGTGCGGAACACGATACGGTTGCCACCGTCAACATGAAGCATTTGGCGGTGCGATCTCAGGAGAGATCGGCTTGGTCATTAATCCACCTACTTGTTTACTTTACTCCCGATCATTTTGCGGCCTTTTCGGATGTGAAGGATAGCGGTCATGACCAATGCATCGGTAGAGGGGAACGATCGCCTGAAGATCATTGACGCCCAAGCCAATTGGTATGACGGGAACGCCAATACCCATCGGTTTCTGGATCGGAAGGACGCGGTTTACGAGGCGCTGGTGGGAGATTATTCCGTGCTCCCGAGAAGTTATCTGGCGGACGCTTACCTGAAGGATAGCGCGTCGTGTCGCGTGGAAGGAATCGTCTGGCATGAATATCTTTCCGAAGATCCCGTGCGGGAAGTCCAATGGGCCCAGCGCCTGGCAGAGAATTCACCGATTCCATTGGCGTTGGTGGGGCTGGTGGATTTTCTCGATCCGCAGTTGCAGGAGCGCCTGGATATTTACAGCTCCCTGCCGAATGTTACCGCCGTTCGCGAGCACCTGGGGTGGGATGCGGGCAATCCGTTGAAGCGGCTCGCGAAGCGCCCCGATCTGCTGGTAGACCCACAGTGGCGGCACGGGATAGAGCGCTTGCGCGGACGCGAACTTAAATGTGGTTTGGAAGTTTTTTCCTCGCAGTTGCCGGACCTTTTCGAGGTCGTCCGACTCCATCCAGAGGTCGGCTTTACGGTCGCCGTAATGGGCTGGCCCAGCGATCTCACTCCGGAAGGTTTCCGGCAATGGCGAAAGGACATCGCAACATTAAGCCGATGCGAAAACGTGCGCGTGGGCATTTCGGCCATCGAGTGCATCTTCGGGATGAATTGGCGTTTGGAACAGGTCCGGCCATGGATTCTCGCGCTGATTGAAGATTTCGGTCCGGAACGCTGCATGTTCGGCAGCCACTTGCCGATCAACAAGCTCTCCTTCGGTTTCGAGACACTTTATTCGGCCTACCAGCAGATCGTCGCGGACTTTTCACCGGATGAGAGAGACTCCATGTTCCGCCGGGTGGCGATTGAGTGGTTCCGAGTTGGCTAACATACGCCTCGCCGCCGATCGTTGCCTTGCGAAGAAAGGTCGAAGCGATATCAAGAAACGCAATATTAAATGGCTGACCCCTTTTCCATTCTTCCGTCGCGCCTGCGGTCTGGGCTAGGTGATTGGCTTTAAGAAAGAGACTTATGACAACAGACGAACACATTATCGACGCGCTAGACGACGCGCAGGAGGTCATCCCCTTTACCTACGCTATCGCCTCGTATGGTGCCGATTATCCTGTTGATTCCCTCGTAAAGCGCATCGACAACAAAGACATCCTCGTGCCGACTTTCGAGCACGAGAGTCAGCTCCTCGATGATGTTGATGCATTTCAGCGCGATTACGTTTGGCCACGCCCGAAAGCAGATCGCTTTATTGAGTCGCTTTTACTCGGTCTACCGGTGCCGGGAATCTTTTTAGTCAAAGAGGACAGTGGAAGATTGCTGGTGCTTGATGGCCATCAGAGACTGTATACTCTTCAGTGCTTCTATAACGGGCTCATTCACGGCCGCGAATACAGACTCTCCGGCATTCAAGAGCGCTTTGCCGGCAAGACTTACAAAGAGCTCGATGTTGAAGACCGGCGCCGCCTTGATGACAGCATCATTCATGCGACAATAGTAAAGCAGGAGGAACCATCTGAAGATTGGAGCAGCATTTATTCCATATTCGAGCGGTTGAACACGGGTGGGATCTCCCTACAGCCACAAGAGATACGGATGGCTCTGTATCATGGCCCATTTTCTGCACTCCTCAGGGAGCTGAACACCACTAGAGAGTGGCGCGAACTCGTCGGACCCGTATCGAGGCGCCTGAAAGACGTGGAACTCATTCTTCGCTTCTTTGCGCTCCTTTACTGTCACCCACTTTATAAAAGCCCAATGAAGGAGTTTCTGAACCAATATATGGCGACAAACAAGCGTCTAGAGAAACAATCAGATCAGGAGTTAAAGGAAATATTTCGAAACACTTCGAGGACAATTCTTGCGGTTCTCGGGAGCAATGCGTTTCGCCCGGAGAGGGCAGTGAACGCAGCACTTGTTGATGCTCTAATGGTAGGCGTTGGCACACATCTCATTAAGGCTGGCGATATCGATCCGGCTAGGCTTGTCAACGCGAGGTCATCATTGCTTGTCAACAAAGGTTTCGCTGATGCCATATCCACAGGCACGTCACAGAAACCAAAAGTAGATTTACGTATCGCCACAGCAATAGCCGCAATTGGGTAAATCCGATGCCGGGTCGCGCAGCCATTCACAGTCATCAGCAGCGCATCGAAGCGGCGCTCGCCCGCTCTACCTCGCTTGCGGGCGATCCGGAGCTACTCTCGGATCACGCAAAGTATGTCTGCGTTCTTGTATCAGGCTTTATTGAGAAATCGCTATCCGAGATTGTTCTTGAGCATTCACGGAGAGTCGGCGCTCCGTCGCTTCAACGCTTTGTCGAAGCAAATACAGGTCGCTTCACGAATGCTAATACAGAAAAAGTGCTACAACTTCTTGGATCATTTGATCCAGACTGGCGGCGCACATTTGAGAAGATACTCGTCGATCGATACAAAGATGCGTTTGATAGCGTTGTGGGCCTTCGACATCAAATTGCACATGGTGTTTCGGTTGGGGTAACATACGTTCGCATAAAGGAATATTTTCAGGCTATTAAAGAGGCAATCGAACTGATCCAGCAGGAGTGTATTCCTGATAACTGAGCCAACGATGCGATCAACCGAACACCTACCCGGTCTGCGGTCTGTCCAAAGTGCGTCCGAAAGGGGTCAGCCATAAACGTCAAAGGGGTCATCAAAGGGTCAAAGGGGTCGGTCAAAGGGGTCAGTCCGGGTCAAAGGGGTCAGTCCGTGCATACGTGCAGATAGTTCTTGTGTGAGCAGAACTGACGATTCAGGGTGCAGGAATGCCACGAGCGCCGAGGATCGAGTATGAAGGAGCGCTCTACCACGTGATATGTCGGGGCGACCGGAGGGAGGCGATCTTCCGCGGGGACCAGGATCGGGAAATGTTTTTGCAGACGCTCGCAGAGAGTTGTAAGCGGGCGGGTTTTGTCGTGCACAGCTATGTGTTGATGAACAATCACTATCATCTGCTGCTGGACACGCCGGCCGCAAATCTTGTCGCTGGGATGCAATGGCTTCAATCGACCTATACCGCGAGGTTCAACGCAAGGCAGCGCACCGGAGGGCACGTCTTTCAAGGGCGCTACAAGGCGGTGGTGATCGATAGCGAGGAGCCGGAATATGGCCGCAGCGTCAGCGACTACATTCATCTTAATCCGGCGCGTGCGGGCATAGTCAACGAAGAGAATCCGAGATTGAAAGACTATCGGTGGAGCAGTTTTCCGGCAATGTGCAGGGGGGAGGGCAAGGCCGGGTGGTTGCAGATCGACAAGGTCCTGAGTTGGCATCATTGGGAGTGGCGACGACGAGAAGACCGGCGCGCGTATGAAGCCTATTTGCAAAGGCGAGCGAAGGAGTGTTGGAACAGAGAAGAAGGCAGCGATAGCGAGTTTGAGGAATTGCGCAGGGGTTGGTTCCTGGGAGGGGAGGAATTCCGAGAGAGACTGGAAACTTTGGCGGCCAAAGTTGTGAAGGATCGCAACCGGGAATCCTACATCTCTTCCGCGCTGCGCCGACACGATGAAGGGCGGGCCGCGAGTCTGCTGGAAGCCGGCTTGAAGAAACTTGGTTTGACCCAAGAGGAGGCCAGGCACCTGCGCCAGAACGACCTGCGGAAACAGGGGCTGATGTGGTTGGTGAGATCCCGGACGGTGGTCAAAGACGCCTGGCTGCAAGGGGAACTCGATACCGGGGACCGCAGCAACATCAGTCGCGCGGTCGCTGCCTACCGCAAGGCGTCAGATCGTCGTGCGAATCGTTTGAGAGCAATTTTGCACACATGCACGGACTGACCCTCACCGGTGCGCAAACCTTCGGATACTTCCGACCCCGGACGCTTTTGATTCGACCAAGACGACGTAATCCGCGTAGCTTTTCGATGTTGTAGTCATAAGGGGCAGGCTACGGCCTGCTCCCTCACTCATTTCAATACTTCACACTTTCAACTCCATGGAAGCGAAGGGTAAGCTGCGAATCGGCGATGACTGGAACGCAATCCGGATCATCGCCCTGTCGCAGAGCAACCCGCTGAAAGCTATTGCCGAGCTCGTCGAGAACAGCATCGACGCGCACGCGCGAAAGATCACGATCACGCGTGGTCGGGAGCACGGCGAACACTATCTCGTCATCCGCGACGATGGCGATGGCGTTCCGCGCGATGCTAACGGCATTCCCGATTTCCGCTACGTCGCCACGCACATCTGCGATTCGGTGAAGCGTCGTCTGAAGCCCCAGGGGACGGGAGCGGGCATCCAGGGCGAGTTTGGCATTGGCTTGCTGAGCTTCTGGACGGTTGGCGAGCGGCTCGTCATGACCTCCACCGGCAGCGACCAGCGCGCCCACCAGATGACCATGAACAAGGGGGATCCCAGCTATGAGACGAGCCCCCGACGCGTGTTGTTCGCCGAGCGTGGCACGGAGGTTCGCATCTCGCCGCTCCTCGAAGGCATTCGTATACTGAGCGGGGAGAAGATCCAGTGGTATCTAGCCTCGGAGCTGCGCGATCGTATTCGCAGCTCCGGAGTGCGCATCAGCGTCATCGATAAGCTGGCGCGCAAACAACTTGAGGTCGAGCCGCGACAGTTCGATGGTCGCCTCCTGCATCAGCTGCCGTCGGTCCGCACCTCGTACGGCGATGCCTATGTGGAACTGTATGTGACCGAGCCCGCGGAGTCCTCGCGCGTTGCGCTGTGCCGCGCCGGCACGCGTGTGGTCGAGGTACCTCGGCTCTCTTGCAGGTCTCGAACATGCTCCCTGGACGTCGAGCTATCTCGAGGGCCTCATCGATGTGCCCTTTCTGAACGTCACGCCGGGCACTCGCAGCGGCATCATCCACGATCAACGCTATGCGGCGCTGTGCGAGGCTCTCGGGCCGCTTGAAAAACATCTGAATGCGCTGATTGCCGAGCAGCAACGCGCAGAGGAGGAGCAGGCGAGCCAGCAGCTCATGCGCGCCATTCAGCGCGCCTTTCGCGAGGCACTGCTGGCCCTGCCGCCGGAGGAGTACGACTGGTTCGACGTGCACGCGCGCTCAGGCCGGCGGGGCGAGGCGCGTCGTTCGGGCGAGAACGGCAAAGCGCTCGGGGCTTTGCCGGAGGATCAAGTGCTGGGCGCGGCCGAACCGGAGCCCGCCGCAGAGCCACAGCGCCAGTTCTTCGAGCACGCAGGACCGCTCTTCGGTGTCGTTGTCTCGCCCGCGGCGAGCACGATTGCCGTGAACGCCTCTCGCTATTTCAAAGCGCTGCCGCGCGATCGGTCCAGACGCCGAGTGACTGACGACCTGCAATTCCGCTGGGAAATCATCGAAGGTGGGGGCACCCTTGCGAGTGAGCACGATCAGGAGATCAGTTTTCAGGCATCGGCGACGCCTGGACTCGTGCGATTGCGCGCCACCGTGAGGCAGCGCGATGTCACCTGTTCCGCGGAAGCGCTCATTACCGTAACCGACAGCCTCGTCCCCTCCACTGGTTCCGGGGTGATCGATGCACGCGGTCTTCCCGGATATACCTTCGAGCGCGCGGCCGGCGAATTGTGGCGCTCCCGCTTCGATGCGACGCGCAACGTGATCGTCGTGAACAATGGCCATCGCGATTTCGTGTTCGCCTCGCGTACCCAGGCGCTCAAACTGCGCTATCTCGTAAGGCTCTATATCAAGGAACTCGTGCTGCGAAATTTTAACGGCGTCCCTGGGGATCAGCTTCTCGAGCGCATGATCGAGCTGTCGCTCTATACGGAGGACAAGCTTTGACTCCTCTATGATGGGGCGTTCGAGTACTAAGATGACTGCCCCCGCGGCTGCGACACGCTCACCCCGGTTTCCGCCACAACCGACGCACGCGGCTTGACGACGGCCTTGAGAGCATTTGTCATGTTGGGGCGTGCTGCCCTCTTTACCTAAAGCAGCTGTAACATGTCCCCGCACTGCAGATCACGCTCATCGCCGCATTGGGGGATGCCTCTTCGGAATGGTGCTGCTGGGCATCTGCGGCGAGCTGGCCCTTGTGCATTCCGCCTTTGCCGACCCACGTGTGCGTTGGCGCTTGTGCGCCAGTGCTGCGCTTGTTTCCGTTAGCTGGCTGATTTACCTGTGGGCGATCGGCAATCACCGCGTCGTCGAATCCAGTCTCGGTTGCTTGATCAATCCACTGCTCAAGGTCGTGCCGAAGCAACGATCTGCTTACGGGCGCAAGTCGTGTGACGGGCGATCCCAAAGGTTGATGCCGCCTTCCTGGGCGTAGGCGTCGATCGAGCTAAGTTCGTTTTGGGAGAACTCGAGATTGTCGAGGGCGGCGACATTCTCGCGGATTTGGTCGGTGCGGCTGGCTCCGATGAGCGCCGAGGTGACGCGCGGATCGCGCAGGACCCAAGCCAGAGCCATCTGCGCGAGGCTCTGTCCGCGCGCGCTCGCGATTTCATTGAGCGCCCGGATCCGGGAGAGATTATCCTCACTGAGGTGGCTGGCCTGCAGGGAATCACCGCCCGGCCGCTTGATACGCGCATCCTCGGGCACTCCCTGAAGGTATTTCGCGGTGAGCATTCCCTGGGCCAGCGGCGTGAAGGCGATGCAGCCGATTCCCTCTTGCTCGAGAGCATCGAGCAACTCCGACTCGATCCAACGGTTGAGCATGTTGTAGGAAGGCTGATGGATCAGGCACGGAATCTTCCATTCTCCGAGCAGCCTGGCCATTTCCCGGGTCTTTCCTGCCGAGTATGACGAGATGCCCACATAGAGCGCCTTGCCCTGCTGCACCGCGGTGGCCAGGGCGGTCGCGGTCTCCTCGAGCGGAGTATCCACATCGAAGCGATGCGAATAGAAGATATCGACGTACTCCAGACCCATCCGGCGGAGGCTTTGATCGAGACTTGCGAGAACGTATTTGCGCGAACCGCCACCCTGCCCGTACGGACCCGGCCACATGTCCCAGCCCGCCTTGGTGGAAATGATGAGTTCATCCCGATACGCCAGAAAATCTTCGCGCAGAAGGCGCCCGAAATTTAACTCGGCGCTTCCCGGAGGAGGACCGTAGTTATTGGCCAGATCGAAATGTGTGATCCCCAAGTCGAAGGCCGTTCGCAGCATCTCGCGCTGTCGGTCGAGGGGGCTGGTGTCTCCAAAATTGTGCCAGAGACCGAGAGACAAGACGGGTAGCTTGAGTCCGCTCCGACCACAGACCCGATAGGTCATCTCGGAATAGCGATTGGGGTTTGCGCTGTACTGCATAGGCTTAGTTTTGTTGCATTCTATTGCGCCGTCCAGCCACCGTCGACCATGAGGACGCTGCCGGTCACCATGCCTCCGGCCGGGGAGGCCAGATAAATCACCGCGGCCGCGACGTCATTGATCGTCCCGACGCGACCGATCGGCAACCGTGCGAGAACATTTTCGAGATAGACGGGATCGTCGAGGCGCTCCGCCGTTCCCGGCGTGTAAATAAACGTGGGCGCAACGGCATTCACGGTCACTCCCAGCGCCGACCACTCAAGCGCGAGCACGCGCGTCAGCTGGTTGACGCCTCCCTTGGAAGCACAATAGACCGCGTGGTCGCGAATTCCTACCACGCTGGCCTGAGAGCTCATATTCACAATCCGGCCGCATCCCTTCCGGAGCATGATCTTCGCCGCCGCCTGGCAGCAGAAGAAGAGCCCTTTCAAATTGACATCCATCATCTCGTCCCAATCGGCCTCGGTCACATCGACCGCGGGGTGATTCGCTCCGAGACCGGCATTGTTGACCAGAATGTCCAGCCCCCCGAGCGACTCCTGCACCGCGCTGACGCAGGATTGCACCTGGGAGATGTCGCGGACGTCGAGCGAAAAGGCCTGCGCCGTGCTGCCCTCCGCGCGAATCGTCTCGACCAAGGCATCCAACTCGCTGCGAGAACGCCCCGCCACCGCTACCCTGGCGCCGGCGTGCGCGAGCGCGCGCGCCACCCCGAAACCGATCCCCCGACCGGCTCCCGTGACCAAGGCCACCTGACCGGTCAAACGAAAATCAGGATATTCGGGCTCGTCCATCGCTTCAGGCCAACGCTTCCACCTTTTGTGAGCTGAGGAACCACCGGTAGGCCCCGTCGATACCTTCCCGCAGGCCGATTTTCGGTCGCCACCCCATTCTGAACAAGATTCCGACGTCGAGCAGTTTTCGCGGGGTCCCGTCCGGCTTCGTCGTATCGAAGACCAGCTCTCCTTCGAAGCCCAACACGTCACAAACCGTCTCCGCCAGCTCGCGAATGGTTACATCTTCGCCGCAGCCGATATTGACGATCTCGGAAGAGTCATAGCGCTCCAGGAGGAACAGGCAGGCATCCGCGAGATCGTCGACGTAGAGAAATTCCCGGCGGGGGGTGCCGGTGCCCCACACGACGAGGGTCTTGTCGCCGCGCTTCTTCGCTTCGTGTGTCTTGCGAATCAGTGCCGGGAGGACGTGCGACTTATGGAGGTCGAAATTGTCATTCGGGCCATAAAGATTCGTCGGCATGGCCGAGAGGAAATTCTTCCCATGCTGCCGCGCGTAGGCCTGGCAAAGCTTGATCCCAGTGATCTTCGCGATGGCGTAAGCTTCATTCGTCGGCTCGAGAACACCCGTCAGCAAAGCGTCCTCGCGAATCGGCTGCGGAGCGAACTTGGGATAGATACACGAGCTCCCCAGAAAGAGGAGCTTTCGTGTCCCGAAATCGGCGGCCGCTTCGATGACGTTGTTTTGGATGGTCACGTTCTGGAGCAGGAATTCGACGGGTTGCTCGTTGTTGGCCACGATCCCACCCACCCGGGCCGCCGCATCTACGACCACGGCGGGACGCTCGCGCTCAAAGAAGGCGCGGACCGCCACACGGTCGAGGAGATCCAATTCCGAATGTGTGCGTGTCAAAATGTTGCCAAAGCCGGCTTCGGACAGCCGGCGCACCAGCGCACTCCCGACCATCCCCCGATGCCCCGCCACGTAAATCGATTCTTGTTTTTGCATGCGACGAATGATCAATGCCTAGCACTTTTCCCGGCACTGCGCGCTCTCAAATTGAATGGTCGCATGCCCGATGCCGTGGTGATGGGACAATTCCTCCCGGATCCGATCGAGCAGGGCGTCGTCCAACTCCGGGGTCCGCTTGACCAGGTGCGCGGTCAGAGCCACCTCGGTGGTGCTGAGCGCCCAGATATGAATATGGTGAATTCCGGAGATCTCCGGCAGTCCCGCCAGGTACGCTTGCACCGCTGCGGGATCGATATTCGCCGGCACGGCATCGAGTGAGAGGTTGAGCGAGTCGGCAAAAAGGTTCCAGGTGCCGAGCAGGATCACCACTGCCACGAGAAGACTCACCAGCGGATCCAGCCAGCCCCAATTGGTCACGAGAATGATTCCGCCCGCCAGCATGACCCCGGCGGAGACAGCGGCGTCTGCGGCCATATGCAAAAAAGCGCCGCGAACGTTAAGATCCTCCTTTTGGCCGGACATGAACAGGAGCGCGGTCGCGCCATTGATGAAGATTCCCAGCGCCGCCACCCAGATGACCGTTCCTCCCTCGATCGGAGGCGGATCGCGAAAGCGATGAATCGCTTCCCAAACGATGGCGCCCACCCCGACCAGCAGCAGCAATGCGTTAAATAACGCCGCGAGAACGGTGGCCCTCTTCCATCCGTACGTCCTTCGCGAGCTGGCGACTCGCTTCGCGAGTTCATTGGCAACCCAAGCCATGACCAGGCCGAGCACA
Source organism: uncultured Verrucomicrobiae bacterium (assembly GCA_963820865.1). Taxonomy (GTDB): domain Bacteria; phylum Verrucomicrobiota; class Verrucomicrobiia; order Chthoniobacterales; family Terrimicrobiaceae; genus DASTFP01. The sequence continues at coordinate 390,157 of CAWGBZ010000028.1, read as the reverse complement.
TCGGCAAAGTTGTGGCCGGCGTCGGCCAAAAGGGCGAGCGAGTCGGAGAGCAGCCCGAAGACGACCTCCAGGACGATGAAGCCGACGTTCAGGACAATTCCGATCAGGAACGCGCGGCCGAAATCCTTGGGCGCTTGATGCTGGTGACCGTGTTCGGCGTGACCGAGGCCCATGCACCAAGAGCGCCGTGAAATGGCGTCGCTGTCAATGGCATTGATCTTCTTTTCTCCGAACAATCCGGCATATAGGAATGCCGATCAGCCATGAACGCTACCCGGATGAGCTTTTTGCAGCGCCTTGGGAGTACCCTGGGTTTGTGGGGGCTCATTCTCGCCGCGCTCTTTGCCGGCTCGGAGTACGGCTATTTCCTGCTGATCCTCTTCATGGCGATGGCGGCGCTCTACGAGTACTTCCACATGGTGAAGGACCTCGGCGCCCCCGCCTTCACGCTGACCGGCATGCTCTGCGGCGCGATTTATATGATCGCGAGCTTCTTGTATCTTCGCGCTTACGGATCCGATCATTCCTACGACTTGGAAATGTCGGTGCTCGTTGGTTTTCTTTTCGTAGTCTTTTCCCGGCAAATGTTCCGGGCCGCGGCGGCCCGGGATTCCCTCGAAGCCATTGCCTATACCGTTTTTGGACTTCTCTACATCCCCTGGCTGTTCAACTTCGTCACCAAAATCATCTATCTGACGCCACGAACGGAAAGCGGCGATACGACCGGACAGTTTTATTTGATTTATCTGATGGTGGTTACAAAATTCAGCGATATGGGCGCATACGTCTTCGGGAGCCTCTTCGGTCGCCATCCATTTGCGCCGCACATCAGCCCAAAGAAGACGTGGGAAGGATTCTTCGGAGCGCTTCTTCTCTCCTCCCTGGGGAGCTACTGGCTCTACGCGCTGATTCCCGGACGGCTCGCGGCCTTTCGGTTGGACGACGTGATCATCTTAGGCTTGCTCCTCGGGGTCGGCGCCGTGGTGGGCGATTTGGCCGAGTCCATCATCAAACGAGGCGCGCACGCCAAAGACTCGAGCCGGCTTCTGCCTGGGATCGGGGGGACGCTTGATCTTATTGATAGCCTGCTCTTCACCGCACCGCTCATGTATTTCTACCTGCGCCTGATTATCGGGGTTTCATGAAGACCCGCCGCGTCGTCGTCCTTGGAGCCACCGGCTCGATCGGAACGAGCGCCCGCAAGGTCGCTCGCGACATCCCTGACCGCATGGAGATCGTGGGACTTTCCGCGCATTGTGATCGCGATGGGCTCGCTCAGGCCGCCCGGGAGTTTCCCGGCGCACGCACCGCGCTCTCCTCGGGTTCTGACGGCGAGGAACGCCTCATCGAACTGGCCACGCTGCCAGACGCAGACATGGTCCTCATCGCCATCGTCGGGACCGCAGGGCTCCGGCCCGCGCTTGCCGCCATCGAGGCCGGAAAAGATCTCGCCGTCGCGAGCAAGGAGATCCTGGTCATGGCCGGCGAGATCGTCATGGAAGCGGCAGCTCGAAAGCGGGTCAAGGTCCTGCCGGTCGACAGCGAGCACAATGCCATCTTTCAATGCCTGGATGGCCGAGGGGCGACCGCGCTGCAGCGGATCATTCTGACCTGCTCCGGCGGTCCATTTCGAGGAACCCCACGCGGCGAATTGGATCGGGTGACGCCCGAAATGGCGCTCAAGCATCCGACGTGGTCCATGGGCCGCAAGATCTCGATCGATTCTGCGACGCTCTTCAACAAGGGCCTCGAGATGATCGAGGCACGCTGGCTCTTCGACGTTCCGATGGAGAAGGTCGACGTGGTGGTGCATCCACAAAGCATCGTGCATTCCATGGTCGAGTTCGTCGACGGTTCGTTGCTCGCGCAGTTGAGCCACTCGGACATGTGTTTCCCGATTCAGTACGCCGTCACCTGGCCGGAGCGCGTTTCGAACAGTTTGCGACCGCTCGATCTCGCGGCGCTGGGACGGCTCGACTTCGAGGCGCCTCGACGCGAGGACTTTCCCGCGCTTGACCTGGCGCGCCGCGCGGGAGAAATCGGCGGCTCCCTGCCAGCGACCCTCAACGCCGCCAACGAAGTGGCCGTTCAGTCATTTCTCGACCGCCGCATCCCGTTCCCGGCGATTTGGAAGACGGTCGAGCGCGTGATGGAGGAGTGTCCGTTCGTCGCGCGACCATGCCTTGAAGAACTCTCGGAAATCGATCGCTGCGCGAGGGAGCTTGCCTCCCAGGCGATCCATTCCGGCAGACTGGCTGTTTCGCACGGCTGATTCATTCGTTTGGATCGACGGCCCAAATGCGGAGGAGTCCTTTCTTTCCGCGAATTTCGGTTTCGCCGAGGTCACGAAGGTTGTGGGGGCTCTGGAGGGCCAGCCGGGTTGTCTCGCTGCAAATGATCCGCGCTTTGAGGCGTGCTTCCTTGGTGAGGCTCTCCAATCTCGAAGCCAGGTTCACCTCGTTGCCAATCACGGTGTAGTTGTAACGGGAAGCCGAGCCAACGTTACCTGCCACCACATCGCCGGTGCTCAGGCCGATGCCGGTGCGAAACTCCGGAAGGCCCGCCTGGCTCCTGGTCCGATTCAAGGCCTCTTCCGCACGAAGGATCTCTCGCGCCGCCCGGACGGCGCGATCGGCATGATCAGCAATCGCCACCGGAGCACCAAAGACCGCCATCACCGCGTCGCCAATATACTTGTCCACGATCCCCCCCGCTGACTCCACCTCGCGAGTGACCTCGGTCAGATAAGCGTTGAGCTCTTCCACGAGCACATGAGGCGGCTGCGTCTCGCTGTAGGCGGTGAAACCTCGCAAGTCGGTGAACAAGATCGTCACATTTCGAAGTTCGCCACCGAGTTCGATCTTGGATCGCATGAGCTCGGTAGCCACCTCGGGTGAGACCGACTTGCCGAGCAGGTCGCGCACTTTGTCCCGCTCCTCAAGACCCTCGGCCATGCTGTTGAAGGCCGAAGCCAGTCCACCCAGCTCATCACGCGTTTTGACCGGCACGCGCACACGATAGTCGCCGCCCATGATTCTCCGGACACCCTCTGAAAGGCTGATCACCGGCTGGGTGACCCCCCGGGCGATCAAGACGCCGGCGATGCCAGAGAGCAGGAGCGCCACGGCGCTCAGCGCGATCAGACGCCTTTCGAGCTGCCAGAACGGGGCCATCTCGCGCTCGAGAGCGGTGAACATGACAATCGACGTCGTCCCATCGAAGTCTTCCGGGAAGGGGACCGCCAGCCCAAGATACGGCCTGCCCTTGATCTCAAAGGTATGCGGGCCGCGCAGTGTCCTCTCCTTCTTCTTCGAGAACGGCGAGGCCATCCCTTTCTCAAGCGGCAGGGTCGAAACCACGGCCTTGCCGTCGTGGAGAAACGCAATCTCAAAATCGCTGAGACGGCGGAATTCTTCGGCGAGTCTTGTGTCGAGCGGGAAACCAACCGCAATCCAGACGCTGAGTTCAGGTATAAGCAGAGGATGTATGACCACGAGGTGCAACGAGTCACCCAACGTTTCGATCTGCGCCGCCTGAAAGCCGGGGATCTCCTCCGCCCGCAGAATGAGCGCCTCCCCGATGACCAATCGGGAGGATTCCCCGGGAGGCAGCGTGTCCACAATCGTCTGACCATCCAGAGAAATCAGCCGAATGAATGAGGCGATTCCGATCCGGTTCCGGTAGTTCTGCAAGGCCGACTCCAGCGTTGCCCGCGCTACCGGATCATCGGAGTCGCGCAGTCGGGCAAAGGTAGACGAGAACGCATAGTCGCTCGAAAGAAGCCGCACCGACAAGGCGAGCTGTTTGACCGTTTGCGTCACGAACTGAATAAAGACGCGGGTGGCTTCTTCGATTTCCGCGTGGACGCGCTGCTGCGCGTACTTCCGCTCCGCCGCCGCCACGAGGACGAAAGTCACGGCCTGCGTGCCTGCCAGAAGCAGGAGCAGGATCACAATCAGCCGCCGACGGACGCTGGAAAAGAATGGCTTCAGCGGTAACCCCCTCTGTCGTCCGGGGGAGTTCTCCGGAAGGCGGGGCGCAACTTCAAGCTGAGTTCCGCCGAGCCTTGACCCGCCGAAACATCGGTCTTGACCGGGGCCCCGCGAAGCTGCGGGGACCATCCAAAGACCGAAACCGGACCAGGCGGCAGATTGCGCAGGAGCGCGCGCCCGGTGGCGTCGGTTTTCGCAGATACGGACGTATCGAGCACAACGATGTAGGCGGCCATCCAGTCGTGAATATTGCATCCCAGCGTCACGATGCCCGGGCGCTCGAACTCGATCGCCCGGGGTGACTCGCCGATATAGAGCGGGATATCGAAGGTCTTGGCAGAGCTGAAGGAGTACACGTGATGCTGCACGTTATCCCAGTTCGGAAAGCGTACCACGCTGCCGACGGGAATCACGATCACCGGCGGGATGAATTGCCGGTTCTTCTGGACGATCTCGGTCTGGACGGGTGGTGGTGGCTTTTCTCGCGCAACCTCGGCCCAAACGATCGCTCCTTCGATGGGGCGACCCGCCTGGTCTCGCACCAGAATCTGCACGTCGCCGGCCAGGGCCCGGAGGCCCAACGCGCAGAAGACCAGGAGGCCAAGCATCCCGCGGCGATCGCGACCACGCCGCGTTCCGACGGGCTGGCCGGCCTCAGAACTTGAAGCGTAGACCGATCTCCGCAATCTGGTTCGCATAGTTCAAGCTTCCGCGCTGGGTGATCTCGAAACGGTAGGCGAGTCGAACTTTCATCCACGTGGTCAAATCTTGCTCGATTCCGGCGTGAATGCTCTGCGTCCAGGCATCGAAGCGATAAACGATGCGCTCCGCGCCGAAAACGTCCGTGGTCTCCTTGACTTCGGCGATCGCCGCAAGATCGGGGCGTGGCGGGGTTGCATAGGAGACGACATCGCCATAGCGGATCGAGTAGTCCAGCACGAGGCGCGTCCCTGGGAAAACGTCAAACCATCCGGAAATGCGACCTTCCTGCGCGCCCGAATAAAAGACCGCGCCCTCCGCGAAGAACCACTGCGGCACATACCGGACGCTCACGCCGCCCCGCTCGACAATCTGCCAGACGAAACCGAGCGACGGTGCCAACCTGGCTCCGGAGGCGCCGGACTGTCCCGCTCCCCGGTAAGCCGTATAAAAGGCGAACTGCAAACGGGGCGCCCCCCAACCCAGGCCGAATTTTCGATCCAGACCGAGGCGGATTCCGCCCTCTATCTGACTCAACTCGGTGAATCGAAATGCTTGCTCGCCCTCGCCGGCCAGGGAGGCGCGCCAGCGCCAGTCGCGGCCCCACACTCCGCTGGTCCCCGCATCGAGGCGCGCGGTAAAGAATCCGTCCGCGAGCTGGTCGCTCGCCAAATTGGAGTTTGAGACGTTACTTTCAAAGCGCCCTCCGACTTCCGCGGAGATCTCGGCGGCAGCTGCGAGTGAGGTTCCAAGCGGCAAGATGGCCGCCAGAAGCGTCACAGACAACAGTTTGTTCAGTCTCCAACCCACACCGACACGCACAGGCTTGGCTCCCCCCGTTTGTAGCTCTTTACATTCCCACTGACCGGGTTGTCGAGAGCAACATCACTGATCAGCGGAATGGGCTTGGGCTTCTCTGTCGGCGTCGGCACAGTCGGCGACACCGACGCCGGCCGGCGGAAGATTTTTCGGTCGCCATCACTATGGTGCCCCGTTAGCTTGTCGCTTCACTTATCTGCGCATGGCTATTATCAAGGAGTTCCGCGAATTCATCGCCCGAGGCAATGTGATCGATCTTGCAGTCGGCGTCATTATTGGCGCGGCCTTCAGCAACATCGTCAAGTCGCTCACGGAAGACATCATCATGCCTCCCATCGGAAAAGTCCTTGGGGGTGTTGGAGGTCTGAACTTCAAGGATTACTTTATTCCCCTGGACGGTCAATTTGCTGCTTACAAGACACTTGAGCAGGCAAAGGCTTCGACCGCGGTCGTTGCTTACGGATCCTTTATCACGATTATCATCCAATTCGTGATTGTCGCTGCCTGCGTCTTCGCCCTGGTCAAGATGATCAATCGCCTCAAGCGGGAGGAGGCCGCTAAACCGGCGCCGGACCCGACGAAGTCCGAAGTCCTCCTCGAAGAGATTCGCGATCTTCTCAAGAAAGACCGCGCGGCCTGAACGGCCGACCGGCCTGAGAAGGACACGCCGAATTGATTTTTGCCGGTTTGCGGCGAAGTTTTTTTTCTGTCCGTTATGGCTTCCAGTGTTCTGAAGTTCCTTTTTATCTGCCTTGAGGTAATCCTGCTCTTCAACCTGCTCATTCTCGTTCACGAGTTGGGGCATTTCCTTGCGGCGAGATGGCGGGGATTGGTGGTGGAGAAGTTCGCGATCTGGTTTGGCAAGCCGATCTGGAGCAAGAAAATCAGAGGCGTTGAATATCGCCTCGGCAGCATCCCGGCTGGCGGCTACGTGGCGATTCCACAGTTGGCTCCGATGGAAGCGTTGGAAGGCAGGGTCGAGACCGATCGCAGCCAGCTTCCGCCTGTCAAACCGATCGACAAGATCATCGTTGCCGCCGCGGGTCCCGCCTTTAGCTTCGGCCTGGCATTCTTGATGGCCATCATTGTGTGGTTCGTTGGCAAGCCGGAAAGCGAGTCCGACTCCACCCTTATTGGCTACGTCAAGCCGGGAGGTCCCGCCGAAATGGCTGGACTGCACGTCGGTGACCGCATCCTCGCTGTCGATGGCCATCCCGTGAATCGCTTCTTCGGAGGGACCGACGGAGTGAAATGGCGCGTCATCCGAAGTGAGGGTGCCACGATTCCGTTCCAAGTTCAGAGAGGCGGCGAAACCGTCATGATTGAGTCGGGATGGACGAAGCCAACCACTGCGAGTTGGCGCCGCCCCGCGCTGCGCGAAGTGCAGATCGGTCCCCGGGTGGTTCCGGGGATTGGTCTGGTTATGCGGGGCTCGGTCGCCGACAAGGCCGGCCTGCGGGTAAATGACCTGATCGTCGCGGTAAACGGAAAGCCCATCTTCAATCTCGATGAGATCGTTCCATTTCTTAAAGAGAATGCGGGGCGATCTGTGGCCCTTACAGTCGAACGCGCCGGGCAATCCATTCCCATCGAACTTCCGGTGCCTCCGGCGAGCGAGGTGAACCCGAATGCGCCGATGGATCTCGGAGTCGACTGGGGCCGAGTCGTTTTCAATCATCCCTCTCCCTGGGCCCAGGTGAAGGACGCCGCGACCAGCATTTTCAGAATGGTCGGAGCCCTTCTCTCACCAAAATCGGACGTCAAAGCCGCTCACTTCAGCGGGCCGGTCGGAATCATGCGGCTCTACTACCAGGTCTTCGAGACGAACTACGGATGGCAGCTCGCGCTTTCCCTGAGCGTTCTCATCAACGTCAACCTCGCGATTCTCAATCTATTGCCGTTCCCGGTCCTCGACGGGGGCCATATCGTGCTTGCCATTATCGAGGGCATTCGCCGCAAGCCGATCAACGCGCGCGTCCTCGAAGCGGTCCAGACGGCCTGCGCCGTGCTCTTGATTGGTTTCATGCTTTACGTGACCTTCTTTGACGTCGGAGACATGTTTGTCACGCGGCAAAAGGAAGTGCCCGAGCAGACAAAGTGAGCCTCTCCTATTGTCGCAGTCTTTATGCTTACGCACGGCGGCCGGCCCGCCAGGTGAGCGTAGGCGGAGTGACTGTGGGCGGAAACCAGCCGATTCGCCTCCAGTCGATGCTTACTTGCGACACGATGGACACGGCCAAATGTATCGATCAGTCGCTGCAACTCGTCGCCGTCGGATGTGAGATTGTCCGAATCACCGCTCCGACGGTCAAAGACGCGGCCAATCTGGAGAGAATTGCCCGAGGTCTGCGCGCCCGGCACTGCGACGTCCCGCTGGTGGCGGACATCCATTTCAAACCCGAAGCCGCGATGGAGGCTGCGAAATGGGTCGAGAAGGTGCGTATCAATCCGGGCAACTACGCGGACAAAAAGAAGTTCGCCATCCGCGAGTACACCGACCGCGAATACGAGGAGGAACTGGCGCGCCTCGGGGAGAAGTTCTCGCCGCTGGTTGCGCTCTGCAAGGAGCGCCGCATCGCCATAAGAATCGGCACCAATCATGGCAGCCTCAGCGACCGCATCATGAACCGCTACGGCGACACCCCACTCGGCATGGTGGAAAGCGCCCTCGAGTTCGCCCGAATCGCCCGCGACCTGGACTATCACGACTTCATTTTCTCGATGAAGGCCAGCAACCCGAAGGTCATGATCGAAGCGTACCGCCTGCTCGCGGCGCGCCTGGCCGAAGAGGGTCCCGACTGGAACTATCCCATTCATCTCGGCGTCACCGAGGCCGGCGATGGAGAGGATGGCCGCATCAAGAGCGCTATCGGGATCGGCAGCCTGCTTGCCGACGGAATCGGCGACACTATCCGGGTTTCCCTCACGGAAGATAGCGTCCATGAGATTCCCGTCGCCAAAGCGCTGGTCGAGGCTGTCTCCGCTCACTCCACCGGACTCGACGCCATTTGGCCGGTGAAGGAAAGCCGCTACACGTATGAACCCTTCTCGTACCAGCGCCGGCCTTCCGGCACGATTGCGATCAACGGTGTCAGGCTGGGGGGCGAAGAACTGGTCCGTGTGGTGGTGCGTCGGACGACGTACGACCAGCTCGCCCACAAACTCGATCGACTCGGCGACTATCAACCCGAAATCATCTACGAGGAAGCCGGGATTCGTGAGGTTGATCCGCGAAACGACGCCGAAATCGAGGCCATCAATCGCGAGCCCCACGACGTGATCGTGACCGTGCGTGACGGTCTCCGCCTTCCCGTGATCGCAGCTTTCCGCCTGCTGGCCGCCAGAATCGACCCCCGTCATCCAATCCTCTTGAAGGATACCCTGGGAGACTCGCAGGGAGACTTTCTTTCAACGCTGCTGACGGCGGCCACCCATATTGGCGCGCTCCTCTGCGACGGCATCGGCGATGCCGTCCTCGTCCAAGGGGACATGACCGGCCAGCGCGACCTGCAAATGTCCTCGCTGGGGCCCGGGCAATCCCTGCGCCTCGCTTACAATATTCTTCAGGCTGCCGGCTCCAGAATCTTCAAGACCGATTACGTCGCCTGCCCGAGCTGTGGACGGACACTTTTCGATCTGCAAAGCACAACCGCACGGATCAAGGCGGCCACCTCGCATCTCAAGGGCGTTAAGATCGCTATCATGGGATGCATCGTCAACGGACCGGGAGAAATGGCGGACGCGGATTTTGGCTACGTGGGGGGCGCACCCGGGAAGGTGAACCTCTATGTCGGAAAAACGGCCGTGAAGTTCAATATCCCTGAACGGGAAGCCGTCGAGCGCCTTAAGGATCTCATCCGGGAACACGGCAAGTGGATGGAGCCGCGGGAGGCGCCCGCCGAGGTGGCGTGAGAGCGGCCGAACGCTAAAATCTTCCCCAACCGCCCATGGAAGGCATCGGAAAATTGCTCGTCCTCGTTGGAGTGATTTTCGTCCTCGTCGGCGCTGCTCTCTGGGCGGGGTTTGGCAAAGGCTGGCTCGGGCGATTGCCTGGCGATATAAGCATCGAGAAAGGCGGCTCCACTTTCTATTTTCCCATCGTCACATGCATTCTTATCAGCATTGTGCTCTCGCTGCTTCTAAACATTTTCCGTCGCTGAAAATTTTCCTCGCGGTAACGAGCTTAGAGTGTTTTCCTTTCCCGTCATGAAAACGCTTGCGATTACTCTCAGCGCCATCGTGATGATGACTTCTTTTAGTTCCTGCACGTGGCTGAAGGAAAAGTACGCCAAGAATGAGCGCGCCAGCGCCGCGTATCTCGCAGCAAAGAGGACCGTTCCGCCCAAGACGAATATCGAAGGCGTTTGGGTTTCTCCGCAATGGGGCATGGTCGTCCTCAATCAGGACCGCGCTGGCCGTCTGACCGGCGTCTTTCAGGATCACTATTTCGTCAACGGCGTAGTCAGTGGGAAGGAAGCGTTCATCACCCTGACCGACGACGACTGGGTTGAGTACACCGTGGAGCTTCGGCGCAAGAGCTCGGAGGAACTGGTCGGCTTCTATTCTCCCAGCGTTCCCTTCCTGGAGAAGGACGCCAATGAACTCCTTCTCACGCGGATAGGAGATTAGGATTGAGCCGCGGCCTGCTCGTTGTCCTGGCCGTCGTGGTTTCGCTCACCGGGTGTCAGTCCATCCGGAACTTTTCCAACGAGAGGTACTCGCGCAACAACGAATTCGCACGGGCCTGGCTTTCGGATCAGATTTTTCCTGCGGAGATCAACGTCTCCGGATCATGGAGATCTCGGGATTGGGGAGACGCCCTCTTTTCCCAGGCTGACCAGAAGATTACCGGCCACTTCGGCAAGTACACCATCGAGGGCGTGGTGAGCGGGTCGAAGGCGTATTTCCTGGTGAGTTCGGAAGGCTGGCACTACTACAGCATGGTGCTGGAGATGCCGGCGCCGCACCTGCTCCTCGGTTACTACTCTCCATCGATCCCATACCGGTCGAGCAACCGGCGCGACATCCGCCTCGACCGCGTCGGGCCGCCTCCGCCCAATTAGCGATTCCTTCGACCTTCGAAACTAAGGGAGACGTGCGAGCAGGCCAGTGAGGTAGGGAAGCAGTTGTTTCTTGCGCGAGACCACTCCATCCAATCTCCAGCCAAACTCACCGGCCTCCGGATAATCGATCAGGCGGGTGAAAGAAGTATCTCCCCGAACGAGCAGAATGGAATTTTGTGTGTTGATGTCGGTGATAAGCAGGGCGGTGAACAAATAGCCCTTTTTGGCACGATGCGCCTCGAGTGCCTCAAGCAAGGCCTCCCTCTTGGCCTGAAATGGCGCAAAGCTCAATTCCTCGATCTGGGCGACACAGTAGCGGTGCGCGCCGTGCTCATATTCCTTGGAGTCCGCCGTCACCGCCTCGTCCGGGCTCATGGTCAGCAACGGCGAGCCGACCGAGAAGATTTCCGACGCCAGCGCCGCCGGGTCGATCCCGCTGATTCGCGAGAGTTCCGCCATGAGCGTCCGGTCCACGTCCGTGGTCGTCGGAGAGGTGAGGTTGAGGGTGTCCGAGATCATCCCGCACATCAAAAGTCCGGCGAGATTTTTCGAGAGGGGAATGCCGGCCTGCTGGAACAGCGTCCCGACAATTGTCGAAGTCGAGCCGACCGGACGATTGAGAAAAAGGATCGGCGACTCGGTGGGCGGTGCACCGATCCGGTGATGATCAATAATTTCGGCAATCGGCACCTTGTCCGCTCCGTCGATTGCCTGCGTCAGTTCGTTATGGTCGACGAGAATTAGCTGTCGCGGGACCGGTTTCAGGAAATCACCCTTCGCCAGAATTCCCCGGAGATGGCCATGCTGGTCGAGGACGGGAAACGCGAACTGCGAAGAGGGCGCCAGTTCTCTTTCCGCCTCTTCGAGAGGTGTTTCGGGGGACACGGAAACAAACGAGTTGTCAAGCATTTCCCCCGAACGCACGGCGCTGCGCGCCAAGAGGACGGTTGTCGCGGTGTCATGGGGAGAACTGATGATGACCACCCCCTTGTCTTCCGCCGCACGGATGATGGCCTCGTCTACTTTCAGTCCACCCGTGACAATCACCGCGTGCACACCCTGCTCGATCGCCAGTTCTTGAATATCCTGCCGGTCGCCGACGATGAGGACCACCCTCTTCCGTTCCAGCGAATCAAGCCTCCGCTGGAACGATTGGAATTCCATGGCCGCGACCATCAAGATGAAATGCCGCACGTCGCTTTGAGGGGTCCCCGCGAGGAGCGCACCGCCGACAGTCTCGATCACTTCCTTCAAGGCCGCGCGCACTTCGCGATGCAGGCCGACCTTGTCCCGTGGCGGGAAGAGGTACTGTCCGATCTTTAGAGTGGAAACGAGGCCCACACAGCACTGATTCTTGTCCACGACCGGAAGCCCGCGAAAACCGTTCTGGCTGATGCGGGTGAACGCTTCGTAGACCGGCTCTTCCGGTCCAATGCTTACCACGCCGGAATTCATGACATCCTCGATCCGCGGCCGGACGCTGGTGAGGAACCAGGGGGCCTCAAAGCCAAACTTGGCCAGCGCGTAATCGATTCGCTGGTTGGTATTTCCACAGCGGGCGGCTCGCACCTTGCTGGCGCCGGTGGCCTTCTTGAACTCCGCATAAGCGATCGCGGAGCAAATGGAATCCATGTCCGGGTTTTTGTGACCGATTACGATAGTCTGCATGCCTTCGTGGTAGCATGTCAGCAGTTTTGGCAATAGGAAAACATTCATGCAGTTGAGGTCCTCTTCTCCGGTCTTTGCTCTGATCCTGACCTTACTCACGCTGCGCGCGCAGGAGACTCCGCCGGCGCCGATAGCGATCGACCCGATTCTCCTGCGACCCGGCCTCTGGCAGTCGGAAAAAGCGAGCCTGGAGCCGGAGATGCGGAACCTGGGATTTCGCTGGCTTTCAGCGAATCAGGATGTTGCGCGTTCGGCGGTGCCGGGGCTTGTTTTTCACAAGCATTCCCTGCGGGAGGCAATTCTCTCCTTTCGCGGCGGGAAGCTCGTTGAAGCGAAGCTCTCCTATTTCAACCGGGGAGATTCAGGCGCTGTGCGCGAGGACCAGTTCGAGGAACTCGTCGCGGAGGTGACGGCGGATCTGACCGAGCTCACCGGGCGCCCGCCGGTGGAACGCGGCCGTGACTCGAGCAATGCCGTGAAGGCCGATGGTAGAATCTGGGACGTCGCGGGGACCCGGTATCTGCTGGAATGGAGCGCGACAAAAGGGTCGAACCTTCGGGCGATACCGTTCCGGGCCGAGTTTATTCGGCTGACGATCCGACCAGATGCCGCGCCTCCACCAATCGGGACGGCGCCGCCGACTTCCCGCGATATCGTCAAACGGTTTGTCGGCCGGGACCATGTCGAGCGGATCGGCGACGACGTTAGACTGAAAGACTTGCCAATGGTTGACCAGGGAGAAAAGGGCTATTGCGTGGTGGCTTCCGTAGAGCGCGTCATGCGCTATTACGGAGCCACGGTCGATCAGCACGAACTCGCCCAAATCGCTGATAGCGACGCGAGCAAAGGCACCAGCACCGGTGCAATGCTGGCTTCGTTGCGGAGACTAACGGAGCGACTCGGAATAAAAGTGCGTTCACTTTACGAATGGAACGCTCGAGATTTTCTCAAGATGGTGGACGACTACAATCGTGCCACCAAACGCGGCAAGCGAGCCCCGGAAGTGGCCATCCCGACCTCCGCCGCCGATGCCGAGGCGTTCTTTCTCCAGGTGAAGCCCGATATCTACAAGGAGGTGCGTATGAAAAGCACCGCCGACTTCGGTCGATTTCAGCGCGAGATTCAGCGCAACATCGACGAGGGACTCCCCTTGCTCTGGTCGGTGCGCCTCGGCATGGTCAAGGAAGCGAACGCTCCGCAGGCCGCCGGTGGTCATACGCGAATCATCATCGGATATAACAAAACGACCAACGAGGTCCTCTACAGCGATTCCTGGGGCAACGGTCACGAGGAAAAGCGCATGCCGCTGGAAGATGCCTGGACAATTACAAGCGGTCTCAGCAGCCTCCAGCCGCTTTCCTGATGGGTTGTGCGGAACTTACTTCCGTTTCGCTCGGCGCTGGGTGATCGTTTCCGCTTCCCGTGAAACATAAACGCATTCTCATCCTCTCCGCATCGGTCGGTTCCGGTCACGTCAAGGCTGCGGAAGCGCTCGCTGCCTCCTTCCGCGCCCGGCCCGAAGTCGAGGACGTGCTCGTGGACGACTCGCTGGACCATACCAACGTCCTGCACAAACAGCTCTACTCCACGCTATACAAGCGGCTTTCCGCGGTTCTGCCCGAGTTTCTTGGTTGGTGGTACGTCTCGAGTGACGACCCATGGGTCTCCGACAAAAGCCGGCTGGCACTCGATCTTCCCCAAGCGCTCCCACTCGTCAATCTGGTGCGCGATTTCAACCCGGACTCGGTCATTTGCACCCACTTCATGCCGGCCGGAGTGCTTTCCTTTCTCATCGGTCTGGGAAGGCTGGAAGCGGAGCTTGGCATCGTGGTAACCGACTATCACTTCCATGCCTTTTGGATCACCCGTGCCTTCAGCTGGTATTTTGTGGCGCAGGAGGAAGATCGGATTCACATGGAGGGACTGGGCCTCCCCGCCGATCGCATTCACGTTACCGGGATTCCGATTGAACAGGAATTTTCCCAACCGGTGGACCGCGAAGCGGTGCTTCAGCGGCACGGGTTGAATCCGACGCGCCCCACCCTGCTCGTCGCCGGCGGAACTCTCGGGCTCAGCCCGGCTTCAGCAGTAGTCCGAAGGCTGCTCCAATTGGACCGTGATTTTCAGGCCATCATCGTCTGCGGAAAAAACGAAGATCTCCGGAAAGAGATCGAAGGCCTGACCGCCGAGCACCGGGACCGCTTTTGTGTGCTCGGCTTCACGCACGAGATGCCGGACCTGCTCGGTGCGGCCACTCTTCTGCTAAGCAAACCCGGCGGGCTGACCACCGCCGAGGCGTTGGCGCGGGGATTACCGATGGTGGTGCTCGATCCGATCGGCGGACAGGAGGAGCGTAACTCCGACGTCCTTCTCGAAGCAGGAGCCGCCGTGAAATGCACGGAAGTGACCATTCTCAATCACAAGCTCTCCCGATTGCTCGACGATCCGGCACGCATTGCGACGATGAGCGAAAATGCTCGCCGACTCGGACGACCCGGAGCGGCGAACGACATCGCACGTATCGTCCTGGAATCTCCGCCACGTCCGCCGGCGATCATCTCCCGGTTACGGGAAAAAGAGCTTCGCAAGCGCATCGAGAAGGACAAAGGATAAATCAGAAGCAAAGTTTGCAACGCCGTGGCGATGACTCCAGGCGATTCTCTCCAGACGCAAAGAACAGGAACTTCAAAGACATGGTCCCGGTGAGTGAAGAGTTTCTTTGGGGAGTCGCCAGCGCGGGCTACCAATGCGAAGGAGGCTATAACGGTCCCGGCCAGCCCCAAAACAATTGGTCTGGCGTCGAGGCGACTGGTCGCGTCATGCGCACCGGCCAGGCGGCGGATTTCTGGAACCGCTATGAAGAGGACTTCGCGCATAGCCGCGCCATGGGCCTCAACGCCTTCCGACTAAGCATCGAATGGGCCCGCGTTCAGCCGTCTGCCTCCGCCGTCGCGGGAAATCCCCCTCCTTTCGATTTGGCGGCCCTGGACGGCTACGCCGATCGACTCGCGGCCTGTCGCAGGCATGATCTCGAACCCGTAGTTACGCTTCAGCATTTTACACATCCGGCCTGGCTGGGCGTGGATGCGTGGCTTAATGACCGAACCCCGGAGTTTTTTGAGAGTTTCGTATCCACGGCGGTTGCGCACGTCAACCGCCGGCTCATCGACACCCACGGACAGCCTCCCTTGCGTTGGTTCGTCACGATCAACGAACCCAACATGCTGATCATCAATACCTACCTGAACCGGCATTTTCCCGGGGGAGGTCACCGTGGCATGGCAGTCGCCGTCAGCGCCGCGAATCATCTACTCTCCGCACACGTTCGCGCCTACAACGCCATCCATGACCTCTTCGAATCGGAAGGATGGCGCCCACCGCAAGTGACGTTGAACACGTTCTGCAGCGACGTCTACTGGTCTGAGAAGATGCTTCTCGACCTGCTTTGTATTCGCGAGCGCGGCGTCCGCTCCTCGAATCTGCAGGCCTATTTTCGTGAGGAATCCAATCGCCTCCACGGAGCACTGCTCCAGGCAAATCTTCCCTTTCATTCCGATCCCTTCGTCTGGCTGGGGCGCCTCTTTCACCTCTTCGTCAATATCCTCGCGCCGAAACACGCCGTCGCGGAAACCTTCGGCTACTTCCTCGAGACGATGGGTCAATCCAAGCGCACTCGCGTGCTCGATTACATTGGCTTGGACTATTACGATCCTTTCACCGGACACATTTTCCGACCGCCCTCCTTCGTTGACCTGGAATTTCGCAGGGAAAGTCTGCGCAGCCATCTGATGGACAGCCTCTCACGGAAGTGGTGGGACTGGCACGCCCTGCCCGGAGGCCTCCATTTCTTCTGCAAATACTACGCCGCCGAGTTTCAGCGCGGAATTCTGATCGCGGAAAACGGCATGGCCCTCCGCCGAAAGTTTGATAACAGCATCGCACACCCGCGACGCGACCGCCTCACCAGAAGCGAATTCCTCAAGGCCCACGTCGCGGAGATCCGCCGACTTGTTGCAGAAAATGTACCCATGCTAGGTTATCTGCACTGGTCAATTACGGACAACTACGAATGGGGATCCTTTACGCCACGATTCGGGCTTTTCAGCGTCGATTATACCAACCAAGCCGAGCGGCTCGCAGTAGATCATCTGGGCGACCGACCGTCGGAAACCTATGCGCGGCTCATCGCGCAGTTTCGCGCCGGCTCGCCCGAGCTCAAATCCTCCCAAGGGGCCTGACGGCCAGGCTCACAATCACCGGCGTGCTGCTGCTCGCCGCTTGCCTGGAAACCAAAGCGGCTAGCGAGGTGCTGCTGCCTCCGCCACCGGGGAAGCTTTATCTCGGGGTGTATCCCGGAGGGATCGACGGCGAAGAGGACGATATCACCCTGCAGGATGTCACGAGTTACGAAGCCGCCTGTGGAAAGCGAGTCACTTGGGTCTATTTCTCAAACAATTGGTACGAAAGCCGCGCTTTCCCGGCGGAAACCGCGAAGTGGATCCGCGCTCATGGAGCCGTCCCCTACATCCGCTTGATGCTGAGGTCCCAGGATCACAAGCCTGGCAAGCCCGAGCGCACCTTCTCCATGGAGGCAATCCTCGAGGGTACCTTCGACGAAGACTTTCGCGCCTGGGCGCGTTCCGCCCGGGAGTTTGGATCGCCCGTCCTGGTCGAGTTCGGTACTGAAATGAACGGCCAATGGTTCGGATGGAATGGCAAATACCATGGCGGCGCGCGCACCGATGGATTTGGCGATCCCACGAAGCCGGACGGTCCGGAGCGCTTTGTCGCCGCGTGGCGCCATATCGTGAAATTAATGCGCGGCGAAGGCGCAAACAACCTGCTCTGGGTTTGGCACCCCGACGCCAACGATCAACCCGATGTCGCCTGGAACCATTTCGAAAACTACTATCCCGGGGACGACGTGGTCGACTGGGTCGGTTTCAGCTGCTACGGATACCTGACTCCCCGCGACGATTGGGATCCAAAGGCCTTCCGCGACACGCTCGATCTCGCCTATCACCGCGTCCAGAAACTCGCGCCCGGAAAGCCGATCGTTGTCGCGGAATTCGGACACGCCTCGGGCCATCCGAAACAGGATGCGACCGCCTGGGCGGCAGCGGCTCTCAGCGATCTGCTGGCGCAGCGCTGGCCGCGAATTATCGGCTTCTCATGGTGGAACGAACGGTGGGAGAACGACGATAATCCCAGGCACGACACCACCATGCGCCTGCAGGACAACACTGCCCTCGCGGAGGAATTCACCAAGAAGCTCTCGGAAAACGCCGATAAACTCCAAAGCAAGCCCGTGACCGGGCACCGGTAGAGCGCCCTGCAATAAGGACGCCGCCGCCGATGCGATCCCGGCAGGGGCGGTTACGCCAACCGCCCGCAAATCGAAAAGCGCATTATCTCGCCTGAGATTCTCCGCGCTTACCCCTTCTGCTGGTCGAGGACCGCGGCGAGGACGTTGGCGGGGACTTGCTCGAAGTGCGAAGGCTCCATCGAATACGACGAACGTCCCTTCGAGAGCGAACGAATCGCCGTGGCGTAGCCAAACATCTCGGCAAGCGGAACCTCCGCGTTAATCGTGCAAAGGTTTCCCTTGGTTTCCATGCCGCTGATGCGGGCGCGGCGGCGATTGAGATCGCCCATGATGTCCCCTTGAAACTCCTCAGGGGTGATATTCTCGACCTTCATGATGGGCTCCAGGAGAATGGGCTTCGCCTTCTTCAAGGCGTCCTTCAAAGAGAAGATGGCTGCCATCTTGAAAGCCAACTCATTCGAGTCCACGTCGTGGTAGCTACCGTCGACGATGTCGACATGGATATCGATGACCGGATAGCCGCCGATGACACCGTTGAGCGTGGCTTCCTTCAGGCCCTTGATGCAGGCCGGAATGTACTCCTTCGGAATGTTACCGCCGACGACCTTGTTCTCGATGGTGATCCCTTTGCCGCGCGCGTTGGGAGCGATCTTGACGATGACGTGGCCGTACTGGCCGCGCCCACCGGATTGCTTGACGAGCTTGCCCTCGCCATCGGCCGGCACAAGGATCGTCTCCTTGTAGGCGATCTGTGGCTTGCCGGCGTTGGCCTCGACCTTGAACTCTCGGAACATGCGATCCCGAATGATTTCGAGGTGCAGTTCACCCATGCCGGCAATGATCGTCTGTCCGGTCTCTTCATTGGTAAAGACGCGGAAGGTGGGATCCTCTTCGGCGAGGCGCTGGAGCGCATTCGACATCTTTTCCTGATCGAGCTTGGTTTTGGGTTCGACCGCCATTGAGATGACCGGATCGGGAAACGACGGCGGCTCGAGCAGGATGGGATAATCCTCATCGCACAAGGTGTCGCCCGTGGTAATATTCTTGATCCCGACGATCGCCGCGATGTCGCCTGAGTAGCACGTCTCGATGTCTTCGCGCTTGTCGGCCTGAATCTGGATGAGGCGGCTGATCCGCTCGCGCTTGTTGGTCCGCGGATTGTAGACCGTGTCGCCCTTGCTCAACTTGCCCGAGTAAACGCGGAAAAAGACGAGCTTGCCCACAAATGGGTCGCTCCACAGCTTAAAGGCGAGCGAGCAGAATTTGGCATTATCGTCCGAAAGCGCAGACATCGGCTCGCCGGTTTCGGGGTTCTGCCCCTTGGCCGGAGGAATGTCGAGCGGGCTGGGAAGATAGTCGATCACGGCGTCCACCAGGTATTGGACGCCCTTATTCTTAAACGCGGAGCCACCGGCGACCGGCACGAACTTGTTGACAATCGTCTGCCGGCGAATGGCCGCCTTGAGATCCTGCTTGCTGATCGGCTTTTCCTCCAGGAACAGCATGCCGACCTCTTCGTCCAGATCGACCATTTGATCGACCAGATCCTGATATGCTTTTTCGACCAAGGCCTTTTGATCCTCCGGAATATCGACGACCTCGTAAGTGGATCCGAACTGATCGTTATCCGAATAGATGATCGCCTTATGGTTGAGAATATCGATCTGCCCCTTGAGATGATCCTCCTTGCCGAGAGGGATCAGAATCGGCCAGGCGTTGGCACCGAGCTTCTGCCGCATGCTGTTGACCGCCGCGTCGAAATCTGCGCCGACACGGTCCATCTTGTTCACAAACGCGATCCGCGGCACTCCGTATTTGGTGGCTTGCCGCCAGACGGTTTCCGACTGGGGCTGGACGCCGGCGACTCCGCAAAAGACGGCGATAGCCCCGTCGAGGACACGAAGCGAGCGCTCGACCTCCGCGGTAAAATCCACGTGGCCCGGAGTATCGATGATATTGACGCGCTGCTTGATCCCTTCAAAAACCTTGTAGACACCCTCCTCCTTGCGCTGCACCCACGAGCAGGTCGTGGCGGCCGAGGTAATGGTAATGCCTCGCTCGCGCTCCTGCTCCATCCAGTCGGTCACGGTTGTGCCTTCATGCACCTCGCCGATCTTGTGGATCATGCCGGTGTAAAAGAGAATACGCTCCGTGAGGGTGGTCTTCCCCGCGTCGATATGCGCGGCAATTCCAATGTTGCGCGTCCGCTCGAGCGGAAACGCTCGGTTCGGAGAATTGGGATTATTGGATTGGGCTTTGGCCTCAAGCGTGGCGGACATGTCAAAGACGGGTTGTGTTCACGGCAAACAGAAGGCCGACAGCGCATTGCGAAGCGCTGCCATCAAAACTGCCTCTGTCCGTCGTGCACTCATGATTGAAATTCACTCCCCGCAATTGAGATGCCGAAGCGCAATGCTTCGCCATCAAGCGGGGGTCAGGGAAGGTAAAGAAGACACATCGCCAGGCAAGAGAAAAGTTTCCCCCCCGGCTCGCTCGGAGGGCCGCCGGCCCATGGGCGCGGGACGCGTCGGCCGAGACCAGAGCACCGATCTCAGGCCGATTTCTTGACGGATTCCTTGCGCAGCTGCCGTTCCGCCTCGACCCAGTCCCCCAGCTCGTCTCCGGGCAACTTGAGATTTCGACGGTGCTCCGCAATGTAATACGCGCGCAAGGCGATATCGTCAGCGGAGATCTCGAAGGCGACCGTCTTCTTCGCGGCGGCGGTGCGTCGAGGTTTGGGCCGGGCGGTTGACCCTCCCGCGGCCACGGGCGCCACCCCGGCGGTCGCGCTGGTTAGGTCCGGTGAAGCTTTTTTCGACGACTTGGTTTTCGTCTTCTTCGGTTCATCAGACTTGTCTTTCTTCTTCTTCGACATCATTTCCATTCCTCGGCGGGTAGACTAGCCTCACGATTGCCGGGGTTTGCAAAATAAATCTTCAAAATTCTTTCTTCCAAAATAGGTTTCTTTCCATGACTGCGTTCGTCATTCGCTGGCTGATGACCACTGTCGCAGTCTTGGTCGCGGCGCATCTGATTCCGGGAATAAGCTACGAGGGCTGGGGCACCTTGCTGGGAGCGTCGTTGTTGCTCGGGATCATTAACGCCTTCGTCCGGCCGATCCTCCTTCTCCTGAGCCTGCCGTTTATCATCATCACGATGGGGCTGTTCATCTTTGTGATCAACGCACTGCTCCTGCTCTTGGTCTCAACAATCATCCCGGCGTTCCAGGTTTCGGGCTTTTGGAGCGCTTTTTTTGGCGCGATTATCATCAGCCTCGTCAGCTGGATTTTGAGTTCGTTCTTCCGAGGCAGCGACGGACGCATTTATGCCATCACACACCATGCCACCATCAAGCAGGCCAACGCCCGGGTGATCAAATGACTTATTGCCTCAGCCTTCAATGCAGTGAGGGCTTGGTTTTTCTCTCGGATTCGCGAACGAGCGCTGGCGTGGACAATATTACGATTCACTCCAAAATGCGGGTCTACGAACTTCGCGGCCAGCGTGTTTTTTGCCTGCTGAACTCCGGTAACCTTTCGGTTACCCAATCGGTCGCCGCCCTGATCGATCGCGATCTCCAGAGAGCAAAGGACGATCCCAACGTCCACACCCTGCTGAATCAGGCGACTCTTCTGGAAACCGTTCACTATATCGGGCAACGCATTCGCGAGGTCCGACGCACGGATGCCGAGGCCTTCGACCGCGCGGGCATCAGCTTCAATAGCAACTTCATCCTCGGCGGCCAAATCGTCGGGCAGGAGCCCGCCATCTACCAGATCTATCCGGAAGGAAATGCCATTCACGCGAGCAGCCAGTCGCCCTTCCTGCAAATTGGCGAACTGAAGTATGGCAAGCCGATCCTGGATCGCGCCTTTACCCGGCAGACGCCGCTCAGCGAAGCGGTGAAACTCGGCCTCCTGTCGCTCGATTCCACCGCCAAGAGCAATCTCTCAGTCGGAACACCGTTCGAAATGTTTGCCTATAAAGCGAATAGCCTTGAAGCGCGCTATCGGGTCAAGTTCGAGGAGAACGACCCCTATCTGCGCATTGTCCAGGAGCGCTGGCAGACTGGCTTGATTCAACTTGTGCGCGACATCCCCGAACTCGATGCTCTTAAAGAATGAGTTTTCTCGATGCCGGGGAACCGGTGCGCGTCAAGATTTGCGGCATCACCGTGAAGGAGGATGCCTCGACGGCAATTGCCGCCGGGGCCGACGCGCTCGGCTTTAATTTCTTCCGCGGTTCGAAAAGATATATCCCTTTCGAGGAAAACCAAACCTGGATCAAGTCGCTGGCGGGACAGACCTTTCGCGTTGCGGTGGTTGTCAATGCCGAAAGAGACGAATTGATCCGGTTGCACGACTCCGAATGCTTCGAGGCCGTTCAGTTTCACGGCGACGAGACGCCGGAACTGTGCCGGGAACCGGGATTCCCGATTTGGATTCGCGCGATTCGCGTCAAGGGCCGGCAATCCCTCGCCGAGGCCCTCAGCTACGAAACGCCGAATCTCCTCCTCGATGCCTGGTCGGCCAATGCTTACGGCGGGACCGGCCACCATCTTGACTGGGACGCCGCGCGTGACTTCGTCGCCACACAACCGGAACGCCGGGTCATTCTGGCGGGCGGTCTGAACCCAGAGAACGTTCAGGAAGCCATCCGGACGGTGCGCCCATATGCCGTGGACGTGGCGAGCGGCGTCGAGAGCCGCCCGGGGCGCAAAGATATCCAGCGCGTGAAAGCGTTCATTCAGGCCGCGCGGGGAAGCCTTGATCGCACCCTGGCGTATTGACGTCCCGCCCATCTGGCATCCCACGGCTTGCCACGGGCTCATTCGGCTGCTTGCATGCGCAAGCAGATGAGCAACACCTATAAGATTGCCGTGCTGGCCGGTGATGGAATCGGTCCGGAAGTGATGGCCGAGGCCTTGCGCGTTCTCCGGGCGGTCGAGAAGAAGTTTTCCCTCGTTTTTGAATTCAACGAACAGCCCGTCGGCGGCGCTGCGATCGATACCCGGGGAAAGGCTCTCCCGGAAGAGACACTCCGGGCATGCGAAGCCGCGGATGCCATCCTCTTCGGGTCGGTCGGCGGCCCCAAATGGGAATCGCTCCCCCCCGCCGAGCAGCCTGAGCGCGCCGCGCTGCTCCCGCTTCGCAAGTACTTTGGCCTCTTCGCCAACCTGCGACCGGCCGTTTGCCTGCCCGAGCTCGTCCATGCTTCACCCTTGCACCCCGAAATCGTCGCGGGCGGGTTCGACGTTCTTTGCGTCCGCGAGTTGACCGGCGGGCTCTACTTTGGCGAGCCCAAATACATCAAGCACGAGGGCGGGGAGCAGTTCGCCGTGGATACGATGATCTACTGGGAAAGCGAGATCCGGCGCATCGCCAAAGTCGCGTTCGAGGCGGCCCGCAAACGAAGATACCACGTCACCTCCATCGACAAAGCCAATGTCCTGCAGAATGGCGTTCTCTGGCGGCGGGTCGTCGAGGAGGTCGCCCGAGATTTCCGGGAGGTGCGGCTCAGCCATCTCTACGTTGACAACGCCGCCATGCAGTTGATCAAGAATCCGAAGAGCTTCGACGTGATTCTGGCAGAGAATCTCTTCGGCGACATCCTCAGCGACGAGATGGCGATGCTCACCGGATCGCTGGGAATGCTTCCGAGCGCCAGCCTGGGCGAGACCATTTCCGGCGCTGCCCGTTTCGGAATGTACGAACCGAGCGGCGGCTCGGCCCCGGATATTGCCGGCAAGGGGATCGCCAATCCAATCGCGCAAATCCTCTCCGCCGCCATGCTCCTCCGCTTCTCATGCGCTCAGGAAGAAGCCGCCGCCGCGATCGAGGCCGCCGTCCGGCACGTGATCGCCTCCGGCTTGCGTACCGCCGACATTTACACTCCCGGGACGATCCGGCTCGATACCGCCGGCATGGGTGAAGCCATCGCCGCCGCTATCTAAGAGACTGTTGAAAAACTCACGTATGCCACGTTGCGGCCAATTTTTCGGAAGATCGCCAGGAGCCAAGCGCAGACGCGATGGGGTGTGGGGTCCCCATCTCCCCACAAAGCCGCAGCACTACGGGCAAGCTTGGCGACACCGCGAGGGCCGCAAATGGGCGCAACCCGGGTGGGAAGAAAGGGTCCCACCCCTTTCTGGGCGCGAGCGCATGACTTGCGTGGGTTATTCAACAGTTTCCTAAGGGGTCCATGCCTGGCAGATCGGCCGGTCGCCGCTACCCGAACACGCACGCGGGAGGTGGGCTTGGAAAGACTCGCCACCGGGAAGGGGCGGCCACTTCGAATCGCCCGCCGGCTGGCCGCGCTTGATTTGCTCGACAAAAGTTTCGGCGCTTGACGCCGTCGCGCGCGGGCACCACCTTTCGTGGCTCTGGCAAAGGATCGGGATCCGGCGACGAGAGATCCCCCTAGCTGCCAGGCTACAACGCAATAATTTCAATGTTTGACAATGTTTTAGGCTTTTTTTCGAACGACATAGGCATCGATCTCGGCACTGCCAATACCCTTGTCTACGTCAAGGATCACGGAATCGTGCTCCGGGAACCCTCCGTCGTGGCCGTCCAGCAAGGCACCAACAAGGTGCTCGCCGTCGGAGACGAGGCGAAGCGCATGCTCGGCCGAACACCCGGCAACATCGTCGCCATACGGCCGCTGAAAGACGGCGTGATCGCGGACTTTGAGGTCACCGAGGCCATGCTGCGCCACTTTATCAGCAAGGTGCATAACCGCCGACGGATGGTCCGGCCGCGCGTGGTCATCGCAGTCCCCAGCGGGATTACCGAGGTGGAGAAGCGCGCGGTCAAAGACTCGGCGACGCATGCCGGAGCGCGTGAAGTCTATCTGATCGAAGAGCCGATGGCTGCAGCGATCGGCGTGGGTCTTCCGGTCCAGGACGCGGCTGGCAACATGATTATCGATATCGGAGGTGGCACCACTGAGGTGGCCTTGATCTCTCTCTCCGGGATCGTCTTCAGCCGAAGCGTGCGCGTGGCCGGAGACGAGCTCGACGAATCCATCATCAACTATATGAAGCGGGCCTATAACCTGATGATCGGTGAACGGACGGCGGAAGATATCAAGATCAAGATCGGATCGGCCTACAAAATGGAGAAGGAGATGAGCATGGAAGTAAAGGGGCGCGATCTTGTCGCGGGATTGCCCAAGACCATCACGATCTCCTCGCAGGAGGTGCGTGAAGCTCTTCTCGAACCGGTCTCCACGATCGTGGATTCGGTGCGAATTACTCTCGAGCGCTGTCCGCCGGAACTCTCGGCGGACCTGGTGGACAGAGGCCTGGTGCTCGCTGGCGGCGGCGCCTTGCTCCGCGGGCTCGACAAATTGCTGCAGGAGGAGACGGGGCTGTCTGTCCACGTCGCGGAGGATCCACTCAGCGCCGTGGCTGAAGGGACCGGCCGGGCGCTGCAGGAGCTGCGCTTCCTCAAGGCGGTGGCCTCTCGTGATCGCAGCTCGAATAGCAATTGACCCGAAGCTCTCGCCAGAAGGTGGCATTCTGAGGATGTAACCAACGGTTTCGATGAGCCGGCTCAACGTCATCCTGGTCGTCGCTGTGATCATCGGCGCCGTGATCATTTCTTCCTTCGGCGCGGCCACCATGCAGAGACTTCAGGCTGGATTTCTGAGCGTGGTCTCGCCTTTCCTCAAAACCGGATCGGCCGTCCAGCGGCAAATCGGCGCCATGGGAAAAGGGCTCAAGACGCTCGACCAGCTCGAGCGGGAAAATGAACAGCTCAAAGCGGAAAACACCGAGCTCCGCGCCGAGAGCCAGGTCTACCGGGATCTGGAGGCCGAAAACACCAAGCTGCGCTCCGCGTTGGAGTATCGAAAACGCTCGATCTTCAAGTTGCTGCCCGCGCGCGTCATCTCGCGCGATGCCTCCGCCTGGTGGAGCACTGTCCGAATCAATCGCGGATTCGAGGATGGCGTTGAGCCCGATCAACCGGTCCTCACCGATGTCGGGCTGGTCGGAAAGACCACCACCGTCGCCAAGAATGAGTCGATCGTTCTTCTGATCAGCGACGAAAGCTGCAAGGTGGCCTCGAAGGTGGAAGGATCCAACGAGAGAGGCATTCTCTCCGGACGCCGGGTTGGCGAAGGGGAAGCGCCGACTGAAATGCAACTCAATTTCCTCAGCAAGAAGGCAAATCTCCAACCCGGACAGAAGGTTTACACCGAAGGGGTTGCCAAGGGAACATCTACCGGAGTCTTCCCCTCGGGCATCTTCCTCGGCACGGTCAAGAGCTTCCAGGCGCGTCCGCTGGATGGACAGGCCATCGTCGAAGCGGCGGTGGATCTCTCAACGGTGGAAGACGTCTTCGTGGTTGTCGGCGCGAAATGAAGCTTGCCATCGGCTGGTTTTCGCTCGCGTTGGCGATCTTCGTGATCCTGGTCATCCAGGAGTTCATTCCTCCGCTGCGCTTTCTACACGGCGCACGGGTCTTTCTCGTGCCGATGTTGTTTTGCTATGGCGCGCTCTCGATGCCGTTCTGGGCGATGCTCCTCATGGCCATCTACACAGGTTTCATGACCGATCTCGCGCATCTTAACGTCGTCAATGGCCATGTTGAAATAGCTCTTGGATGGTCTATTGTTGTCTTCGTGTTTTTCGGGCTTTTCGCTCACGGGCTTCAGCCCGCTTTTGTTCGCGGACGCTGGTGGGTGCATGTCTTGCTTGGCGCGGCGTGCACGTGCGTTTTTCTGGCCCTGCAATTCGTTATGATTTCCTTCCGCCGCCAGGGATTCTTCTTCAACGAAACGGTGGTTTGGCGGATTCTGGCACCTGGTTTCATCGCGGCGGCCATCGCCCCGCTGGTGCACCTTGGTGTGGTCAAGATCTCGCCATACGTCCATGGACCTACCCGTCTGCGGCCGTTTCGGAGGATTCGGCAATGAAACGCGGGCAGATCCCCTTCCGCATCTATTTCCTCGCAGGGCTCATCTTTGTAGCGATTTCGGCTCTCACCTTCCGGCTCTGGTACATTCAGATCGCCCGAGGCGCAGAATACACGGCCAAGGTCGCCTCCGGCTCGCGCATCACCGTCCGCATTCCCGCGGTCCGTGGAGATGTCCTTGACCGTAACGGCATTCCTCTCGTTCAGAACCGCGCCAGTTTCGACGTAGACTTCTTCCTGCCGGACATGGTGCGCGCCTACCGCGAATCCCACGGCAGCGTCCCGATGCATACTTTCCGTGGAACCGTCCGCAATATGCAGAAGGATATGTCCGAAGCCGACGTGCGCCGGATTGTCGCCGAAGAGATCATCCCGCGGCTCGAGGAGCTCGGCGTGGCCCAGGACTACAATGCCGATCGGCTGCAGATCCACTATCGGCTCCGCAGCGAGGTGCCATACAACTACATGCAAGACATGGATTTCGAGACAATGGCTCTGCTTTCGGAGCGGAGTCTCGGCGTCCCAGGGGTCACTGTCACGAAGAAGCCGGTTCGGCAATACCTCTACGGCGCACTGGGAGCACATTTCCTGGGCTACGTCGGCATGCCCAACGACCTCTCCAAGCTGCCCGACATCAATAAGTTCAATTTTTACGATCCCGACATGGAAGGCAAGGCCCAGATCGAGCTTGCCATGAATGACTACCTCAAAGGCGAGGCTGGCATGAAAATTCTCCAGCGCGATGCCAAAGGAACGATTATCCGCGGCGAAACGGAAATCGTGGAGCCCAAACAAGGGGCCAACGTCTATCTTACAATCGACGCTCGCATCCAATATATCGTCGAAGAGGCTCTGCGTGTGGTCGGCCGCGCCGCCGCCGTCGTCGTGGATCCCAACAATGGCGACGTCCTGGCGATGGCCTCCGTTCCTTCCTACGATCCAAACAAGTTTATTCCTTCCATCGCGGCAAAGGACTGGCTGGCCTTGAACAAGGACGAAACCGATCCCCTCCTCAACCGGGCCATCAGCGCCTATGCGCCCGGTTCCACCTATAAAATTCCCATCGGGCTCGCGGGCCTTCGCGCCGGCGTCGGTGATCGTTCGTTCCATTGTTCGGGTGGCGTGCAGTATGGCAACAAGTACATGAGGTGCTGGATCGCGGACAAAGGCGGCAGCCACGGCACACTCACCTTGCCGAACGCCATCAAAGTTTCCTGCAATGCCTTTTTCTACCAGTACGGGAATGCCGCCGGCATCGACCAGATCGTCGCCATGGGAAACATGTTGGGGCTGGGGCAGAAAACCGGAATTCCCCTTTCGGGCGAGGCTCCGGGGGTCCTCCCCGGCCCAGAGTGGCTGGCGGCGGTCAATCCCCAGGCGCGCTGGAGCGCGGGGCTCACCGCAAACACCTCCATCGGCCAGGGCGACGTGCTGGCGACGCCCCTGCAGATGGCGATGGTGACCGCAACCGTGGCCAACGGGGGGACCAGTTACTATCCAAGAATGATCGATAAAGTCGTCGCGCAGGATGGCAGCGTGCTCCTCCAGGAACCTGCGAAAGTACGAACCAACCTGCTCAGCGATGGTGGAATGACCGAGCAGATGATCGAAAAGGTGCGCCAGGGAATGAGCAAGGTCGTCAACGAAAGTGGCGGCACCGCCGGAAAGGCGCGCATCAAGGATATTACAGTGGCTGGCAAGACGGGCACCGCCCAGTTCTGGCGCAGCGGGGTCAAAGATAATCACACGTGGTTTCTGGCCTTTGCGCCTTATGAGGCGCCAAAGTATGCGATCTGTGTGCTTGTGCAGGGCGCGAAATCGGGCGGGGGCGTGGCCGCTCCGATTGCCGCGAAAATCCTTGAAGACATCTTCGCTCTGGAAAAGGAGAAGGAACCGGAGCTGGCCTGGCTGGAACCGGCGAAGGGAAACTTCAAATTTGTTGAAAGTGTAGACTTCAACCGCGAGATTCCCACCTTGAACGCCATCGCGGCGGACGAGGAGACCGGCAGCAGCGATAGCGGCCCTTCGCGACGTTCGCAGGAAAGCAAGCCTCGCGCGGCGCCCAATGTCCGGGCGGAAGCCGACGAAGCGGGAAGAGTTCAAAACAAAGTTCGGAAACCTTCAGGGATTGAGAAATTTTTCAATTTCCTGCGGGGTGGTAACAGAGAAAAGAAGGAGCGCCAGAAAGCTCCGACGGACCGTCGATGAGCAGCGCCCTTTGGCAGCAATTTTCCTCACCGCAAGGTGAGCAACAATCAGTTTTTAATGATAGAAACCGTCAAAAAGATTTTGGGTCTCGGAAAGAAGACCACTGGAATCAAACTAATCGTAAGTTGCGAGCGCCTCGAGAAGCGCGTCGCCCTCCTCGAGAATAATCGCCTTGAGGAATTCACCACGGAACGCGAGTCCGACCGCAATATCGTCGGAGCCATCTATAAAGGGAAGGTTCGGAACATCGAACAGGGCATCAAAGCGATGTTTGTGGACATCGGCTTTGAGAAGAACGCCTTCCTGCAGTTTTGGGATGCCATTCCTGCTGCTCTGGACAGCGGGGTGGAAGTCGTCTCGCGCGATGGTGCCAAGAAGAAAGGGCAAAAGATCACCCACAAAGATGTGCCCAAGATTTATCCGGCCGGTTCCGACATCCTTGTCCAGGTAAAAAAAGGACCGATCGGCAACAAGGGACCGCGCATCACGACCGACATCAGCCTGGCTGGACGCTATCTGGTGCTCATGCCGTTCAACGACCAATGCGGCATCTCACGAAAGATCGACGATCCCAAGGAGCGTGACCGACTTCGCAAGGTCCTGCGCAGTCTCGAGATTCCCGAAAGCATGGGGGTGATCATTCGCACCATCGGGCAGGGTCAGCGAGCCAGATATTTCGTCCGTGACTTGAGCATTTTGCTTCAGCAGTGGGACGACATTCAAAGGGGACTCGAGGAACAGCTCGCGCCCGTCTGCCTCTTCCAGGAGCCCGATCTGATCGAACGGACCGTACGCGACTTTTTGACCGACGAGATCGACGCGGTGATCATCGACGACCCGAGGGCGCATGAACGCGTTCAAGACCTCGTCGGCCAGATTTCGGCGCGCGCGCGCAAACGCATTCAACTCTACACCGGCTCGCAGCCGATTTTTGACTGCT
This sequence comes from uncultured Verrucomicrobiae bacterium, assembly GCA_963820865.1. Lineage (GTDB taxonomy): Bacteria > Verrucomicrobiota > Verrucomicrobiia > Chthoniobacterales > Terrimicrobiaceae > DASTFP01. The sequence continues at coordinate 360,521 of CAWGBZ010000028.1, read as the reverse complement.
TCGGTGTGCAGGCGCAAATCGACGCCGCTTTCCACCGCCAGGTCTGGCTCCCCTGCGGCGGCTATATCGTCATCGACGAGACGGAAGCCCTCATCGCGGTGGACGTCAACACCGGCCGCAACAAAGGCGCCCGCGATATCGAGAAGACGATCTCTCAGACCAATCTCGAAGCTGCCGACGAGATCTGCCGTCAGATGCGTTTGCGCAACGTCGGCGGCATCATCATCGCCGACTTCATCGACATGGCCAGCCGCAAGGATCAGCAGGCCGTCTACCAACGCGTCAAAGAACGCCTCAAGCGCGACAAGGCACGCACCCACGTCCTGCCCATTTCCCAGTTGGGACTTATGGAAATGACCCGGCAGCGCGCCGCCGAAAGCCTCGCCAGCACCCAATTCATCTCCTGCCCGCATTGTCACGGAAGAGGCGTGGTCAAAAGTCCGATGACCATGAGCGTGGAACTCCAGCGGGCGTTGCATTCGGTCATGCGCAAGTATCAGGAGACCGTCCACGAAGTGAAAGTGATCGTTCACCCCGACTTGCTCAATCGACTCCGTACCGAGGATGAAGAGCACCTCGTCGATATCGAACGCCGCTATTCCGGACGACTCTCGTTCCGTTCCGATCCGACCTATCACCACGAGCAGTTCGTCATGATAAACGCACTCTCAGGCGAGGAACTGAAGCCTTAATCTTTCAACCGATCGACCCGAGAGCCTGCAGATAGGTAAAGGAGTAAATGCCGGTGCTGTGGCCGTCCCCCCAGCGCGGTTGCCATCCATAGCCGCCCACGATTTGCCATCCGACAAGCTCGAAGCTGCCGGGCGCATATCGGACCTCTGGGCGTGCCACTCGCCCGAGGAAATCCGGCTCACCGCCGCAGGACGCACACGGACACGCCCGCCGCAGCGCTTCCAACGGCAGATACGTCTCCTGACCGTCTGACCAGGCGATGGCGAGCTCGGTCCCGATCTTTTGAATGGCCTTGGGTTGCAGCATGAAGCGATGCTCGGCTCTGTCATTGCATTTTGCAAGTAGCCCGGAGAGAGAGCCCCGCGCGACGCGAACGACCGCTCAATCGACGAGTACTACCGTAGTCTGCTCGCCGCGGGCGAGCTGATCAAAGCTGATGTCGAGGGGCGGATACTTTTCCCAGTTCCCAAAATCAAAGTGCCACCACTCGTAGGGATAGGGAATGAAACCGTTTTTCGACATGACCGCTTCAAGTTTGCGGCTATTGGCCCTCTCTTCGGCCGTCCATTGGTTGGAAGTCCGATGCGCTTTTTCCGTGAAGTCGTCGAAGGAGGTCGGCATCTTCAGTTCGTTGCCGAGGCGATCGATGAGCGTGACGTCGACGGCGGTCCCGCGCGTGTGGCGGCCGCGATTCTTGCTTGGATTCGAGACGTATCTCTCATCGCGAATGAGGTCCCACATCTTCTGCTGGACAGAGAGAGGCCGGTAACCGTCGTAGATTTTCAGTCCCAAGCCATGCCGGGTGAGCTCTCGCTGGATCTTTCTCAGCGGCGCCACAAGATCTTTGTGAACGAAGGCCGCCGGAAAAGGATACAACTGCTTTCCGGTGAAGTTGTACGTCGTGGCATACGGGATTTCTTGAAGCGGCGCGGGTCGAACGACCAGCAGGTTGACCAGATGATGCCGGGCGGGAAGCGAAGTGGGCGCGGAATCTTCGGCCCGCGCGCAGATCAGCATCCCGAGGCTGCACAGAAGGACGACGATCGTTTTCATGGCTCCATTGAAACACTATGCGAACGCCAGGAAAGCCACGTCAATGGGTGAGCCGAAGAGAAACCGGAAATTGGTTCGCCAAGCCGTGGAGTTTCGACGATCACTAAAGGGGTTATGACGCCAGCTTCAGTGTGCTGCGATCCTTTTCGACCGGCGCCGGGCAGGGAATCAAGGATCATGACGGCCGGCGCCCTTCGCTCCGGACAAGCCCTCCGCGACAAAGATGCTGCTTGTTGACACGCTGGCGCCACTTGTCCTGCTCATCCTCCTCGGCGCTGCCCTTGCGCGGATTCGGTTCCTTGGCCCGGCCTTCATGGCCGATTTGAACAAGTTGGCCTTCTGGATTGCCCTGCCCGCGCTTCTCTTCACCTCGGCGAGTCAGGCCGCGGCGCCTGATACCACGATTCTGCGCCTGTTCGCCGTGATGGTGGTTGGAACAGCTCTGATCACGCTCATCGCATTCGGGGTGAGCTTCTTGTTGAAAATGCCCGCGAGCGCGCGGGGAACGTTGATGCAATCGGCTTTCCGCGGAAATCTCGCTTACATCGGCATCCCTGTGCTGGCGTACAGCTTTGCGGAAAACCCGACCGCGGCCAGCGATCGGGCGCTGGCGACCGCCGTCATTGTGATGGTGCTCACCATGGCCCTGTACAACATCCTTGCCGTCATTGTTCTGCAATCGAGCACTCACTCGGCGCAGGGCATTGCCTGGCGGCGGTCGCTCCTTTCGATCGCCACCAACCCATTGCTCCTGGCGGGACTGTTGGGTTTGGTGGTGCCCCTGTTGCAGATCACCTTGCCTTCTTTTCTGCGCCGGGCGCTCGATGCTCTTGGCGCTGCCGCGGTGCCGATCGCGTTGATGTGCATCGGCGGTTCGCTGGCGACCACGCCGATGCGAGGCCGGCGTTCCTGGATCGTCACCGCTGCGCTGCTGAAAGTCGCGGTGCTGCCCGGGTTGGTCTTCATTCTGACGCAGTTGGCCAGCCTTGACCTTGCCGAGCAGCGCACCGCCCTCGTCCTCACCTCGTGTCCGACCGCCGCAGCGGCCTTCGTGATGGCGCGTCAGATGGGTGGTGATGAAGCGTTGGCCTCCGGCTCGATCGCGCTGAGCACGCTGCTTTCCTTCATCAGCTTGGGCATTGCCTTGTGGGCCACTTCCTAGACCGGACCAAGCCAGACGACGGCGGTGTGATTCTTAGTCAATCCGATCTCGGATAGCCGCCCCGCTCGAGCGGCATGCCGCTTTAAGAACCAGCCGGGTTCTCGTCAAGCCGACACCCCCTTTGGCGCGGCTCCCCGGCGGGATCTGCGAAAACTGGATGCCTGACCGCCGCAACGCTCATCGAAAGCTTCCGCGAAGGTTCCTGTCGGCAAGAAAGAATCCCCTGAGGCAACGAGAATCCCGAGGAGCTATGCCCGGAGCATCCCCCGGGCTCCTCCTATGATACCGATGCTCGTTCTCGGGATCGCCTGCTGTCTCGGCGGTCCAGCCCCTCCATAGATACGCGCAAGCGGCACCGGGTCCTCCACTCCTGAGGAGAGGAGCATTGTCGAACTCGCTGACCCGTTGGTCGCTGCCTGCAACGATCGCGACGACACCCTCGCCTGAATCTACCCCTGGGTCTCAATACTCTCTCGCGAGGAGGTGATCGGCGATTTGACGGAGTCGCGCGGCGCGGAGGTCGAACAGATCGAGAGCCCGATGCGCGCGTGCGGTGAGCCGGCGGGCCTCCGTGCGCGACGCGTCCAGTCCAATGAGCGCGGGATAAGTGGTTTTCTGTGCCGCTACGTCTTTGCCGGCGCTCTTGCCGAGTCTTTCGCTTGTCTGCGTGATGTCGAGAATGTCGTCGATGACCTGGAAGGCCAGGCCGAGGTAATATCCAAAATCTGCCAGCGCCTGAAGCTGCGCACGAGTCGCGTTGGCGCTCATCGCGCCGAGCTTCAGGCTGACGACGATCATGGCTGCCGTCTTGCACTCATGGATATAGCGTAGCTCGCTACGAGACGATTTTCTTCCTTCTGCTTCGAGGTCGGCCACCTGTCCGGCGATCAACCGGCGGCTGCCCGCCGCGACGGAAAGGTTCTTCAAGAAATCTCTGAGGGAGTGCCGCGACGGCTCGCGAATGGAAGCAAGAATCTCAAAAGCGATGGTCAGCAGAGCGTCGCCCGCCAGCACGGCGACTGCCTCCCCAAAAACCTTGTGCGAGGTGGCGCGTCCGCGGCGCAAATCATCATCGTCCATGCAAGGCAGGTCGTCGTGGATGAGCGAATAGGTGTGCACGCATTCCACGGCGCAGGCAGCCGGCAGCGCAGAAACTCTTTTGCCGCCACAGGCTTCAGCTGCCGCCAGGCAAAGCACCGGACGCATCCGCTTGCCCCCGGCGAACAGGCTGTAGCGCATGGCCCGATGAATGGTCGGGGGCTTGACCGAAGCCCTTGGCAACAGGTCATTTAATGCGGCGTCCACGTCTTTGGCGGCCTCGCGCAGATAGATTTCCAGGGGTTTGCCCGATTCGCGTTCGGGCTTGGGTTGGGATTTCTTCACCGTGTTACCGGCGCATCTTGCATGGAAACGAATCGTTTGGAAGCATCGCTTGCGATGCGGCTCTACCAAGGGCATGATCCCGCCCCGCCATGAGTCCATTTCGCCTCGGCATTCTCGGTTCTGGAAGGGGCTCGAACTTTCGTGCCATTCTCGAAGCCATCGAGGCGGGCCGGCTTCAAGCCTCCGTCGCCATCGTTTGCTCCGATGTTCCCAATGCCGGCATTCTGGAAATCGCGCGGCGCGCCGGTATCGCCACCTCCGTGATCGATGAAAAGCGTTTTAGAACCCGCCTTTCTCCTGAGACCGAGATAGTTCTGGTGACGCAATTGCGCGATGCAGGGGTCGACTTGGTGGTCCTCGCCGGCTACATGCGCATGCTGAAGGCCCCCATGCTCGAGGCCTTTTCGAGGCGCATCATCAACATCCACCCCTCGCTTCTTCCGAAATTTCCCGGCTTGGAAGCCTGGCGCCAGGCCGTCGAGGCCGGTGAGACTCTCACCGGCTGCACGGTTCACTTTGTGGACGAAGGAATGGACAGCGGGGAGATCATCGCCCAGGCAAGCGTTCCGGTTTTCTCCGGCGACAGCCCGGCCCGGTTGCACGGGCGCATTCAAGAGGCCGAGCACAAGCTCTACCCCGAAGTCATACAAAAGTTCGTCCGAGGAGAGCTGCCATGAGCCGATTCCGAATCTTTGACCTGAACACGGAGCAGCGCCAGGCTGTCGAGCACGAGCGGGGTCCCCTGCTCATTCTGGCAGGCGCAGGCACGGGTAAGACACGGACGATCACCGCCCGCATTGCCTGGCTGATCGCGCAAGGGGAGGATCCCACGAAGATCCTCGCGGTGACTTTCACCAACAAGGCAGCCCGCGAAATGAAAGACCGCATCGCCGGAATGGCCGATCCTGCCAAGGCCAAACTCGTCACCGCCTCGACCTTCCACGCGCTGTGCCTGAGGATCCTCCGGGGCGATGCGCAGCGTCTGGGCTATAAGTCGAACTTCAGTATCTTCGACGAGAGCGACCAATTGGGGCTCATCAAGAAGATCATCACTCGGGTCTCCTCCCGCGACGAGAAGCTCGATCCCCAGGCCGCCAAGAATCTCATCAGCAAGGCCAAGAATAACGCCTGGTCGGCGCGCGACGACGAGACGCTGATTGGCGCCGTCTTTCATCGCTACGAACGCGAGCTTCGCGCTTTAAACGCCATGGACTTCGATGACCTGCTCATCCAGGCAGTCCGGCTTCTTTCCGAAGTGCCGGAGGTCCGCGAAAAATGGCGGGCCAAGGCGCAACACCTCCTGGTAGACGAGTTTCAAGACACCAACCGCCTGCAACTGGAGTTGGTGACTCAGTTGGCCAACGGAAAGCCTCCGAACGTCTGCGTGGTTGGCGATGATGATCAAAGCATCTACGGATGGCGCGGCGCCGAGGTGGCGAATATCCTCGAGTTTGAGCATCACTTCCCCAATCCGCGCATCATCCGACTGGAGCAGAACTACCGCAGCACCAACGCTATCCTCGGCGCGGCCAATCGCCTCATTTCTCACAATCCGCGTCGCCGTCCGAAGAGACTGTGGAGTCCGCGCCAGGAAGGAGACCCGGTTCGCGTCATCGCCGTTCCGGATGACCGGAAGGAAGCCGGGTTTGTGACGCAAGAGGTGGCCGCTCTCTGCGCGGAAGGCAATCTGGCCTGCGAGCAGGTCGCCATCATCTATCGGATGAATGCGCAGTCCCGATTGCTCGAAGAGAACTTTCGCCGCAGCCGAATTCCCTACCGGCTGGTCGGCGGGAAAAGTTTCTTCGAGCGACGTGAGATCAAGGATCTCACCGCCTATATGACCGTCCTCCTGAACCCTTCGGACGATGCTTCCCTCCTCCGCATCATCAATACGCCGCCTCGGGGAATAGGCCCCACCTACGTCGAGTTGGCCCTCGCCTTCAGCGTCGAAAACCATCTCAGCCTCTTCGCTGCCCTGCGCCATCCGAGTTATCTGGAGGGTTGCACGCGGAAGTCCGCCGAGGCCATTCGATCGTTTGTAGAGCAAATCGAGGCCACGCGCATCCGCGTCCAAACGCCCGGGGCAGATTGCGGGCAAATCCTCGCCACGCTCCTGGAAGAATGCCGCTACCTGGACGACCTGAAGCGCTCCTGCAAGACGCCTGAGGAATCTCTGAACCGGGAGGAGAACGTCAAAGAAATGCTTCGCGCCCTGGGCGACTATCAACGGCGAAGCGATCACGGTCTCCAAGGCTTCCTCGACGAAGTCAGCCTGGATCGCGAGCGCGAGGAAGACAGCCAGGACACCACGCGCGGCGTCACGCTGATCACCTTGCATGCGGCCAAGGGTCTGGAGTTTCCCCATGTGTTCCTCATCGGCGCCGAGGATGGACTCCTGCCGCACGAACGCTCCAAAGCGGAGGGAACAGTGGACGAAGAGCGCAGACTTTTCTACGTGGGCATCACCCGGGCGATGCGCTCGCTGGTCATCACCTGGTGTCGCTCACGCACGAAGTTCGGCAGCCCCGTCCACGGACGGCCGAGCCCTTTTCTCCGCGAAATCCGGGGCGAAAAGGTCGAGGAAGAAAGCTACGAAGATCTCATGAACCGACCGATGGCACATGAGGACGTCGCCGCGCAATTCGCGCGACTCCGCGCGCAACTGACGAAATCGTAGGATGATTTTTTCGACAGGCGGTTGACACAACCGCCTCTACAACATCAATCAAAGGGAAGTCGGACGATTTCGCCTTGATAAGGCCAACTCTCTTGCGACGTGGTCAGGCCTGCCCTTACTGGATTCTGCCTTACGTATTCCCACTTTTGTGAATAGCTATCTTTGCTCCGCAACAAATGATCGAAGAATCCCTCCCTGCCAATGCGGAGCATATTCGACGACGCTTCTCGATATGCAGCGTTTGAGACCGCGAACCCATTGCGCCAGAGAAAGATCAATATCAAGCCGAACGAAAAGATGAATGTGATCGGGCATCAACACATAGCGGCCGACTCCGACTCCAAGAGACACTCCTCTTTCACAGTAGGTGATGAAGGCCTCCTGCACGCACTTGTTGGCCAACAGCGATCTGCGTTTATGCGTGCTGAACGTTACGAAAAACACCGGCATGCCATAACACTGAAAGACCTCGAGGCGCGGGGGTCGATTGGCCACTAAGGGGCCCTTTATGTTGTAGAGGCGGTTGTGTCAACCGCCTGATTCTTCGACGCACGGTTGACATCGTCGCCTCGACAAAGGCATCTCATCCGGGATGAAGTTTGGAATCCTCGGAGCGATGCCCCAAGAGGTCGCGCTCATGGCGCGCTCGATGGGGGTGCACCGGAGCGTGGAGGCAGGCATGCGCACATTCTTCGAAGGCACCTGGGAAGGACAGGAAGTCGTTGTTGTCCTTTCGCGCGTCGGGAAAGTTTCCGCCGCGATCACGACGCTGCTGCTCCTGGAGCGATTCGGTGTGACGCACATCGTCTTCACGGGCTTGGCGGGCGCGATCGACCCTGGACTGCGGATTGGCGATGTGGTCGTTGCGGACCGTCTCGTGCAGCACGATATGGATGCCAGCCCGCTGCCGGCCTTCAAAAGGTTTGAGATACCCTTGCTGGGAAAGATCTTTTTCGAGACAGGTCTTGCCAACGAAGCCGCCGACGCCGCCATTCATTATACGCAGGGCGATTTCCTGCACGACGTTTCGCCTGAGAAACGAGCGGCCTTCGGCATGGATAGACCGCGGGTCTTCCGAGGTCTGGTCGCCAGCGGGGACCAATTCCTGGCCGACCCGGAAAAGACGGCCGATCTCCGCAATGCCTTACCCGGCTTGCTCTGCGCGGAGATGGAAGGCGCCGCCGTCGCCCAAGTGTGCCATGAAATGGGCGGCATTCCCAACGCGATCATTCGCGTAATCTCCGATCAGGCGGATCACTCTGCGGCCGTCGATTTCCTTCGCTTTGTAGACGAGGTCGCCGAGTACCTCACCGGAGGGATCGTTCGGTCCCTCCTGAGCGCCTGGTCGGCACGAATGCCCCCGGTCTAGGATAGCAAGCGCTGGACAGGGCAGCTTCTGTCATGGAAACTTCTGCCATGAGTGCAGGACAAGGATCTACCGGAAACGTCATTGCCGCGCTGGCAAGTTTCTTCATCCCAGGACTTGGGCAACTGATTCAAGGGCGTCCCTGGCGCGCGTTGGCGTTCTTTGTCGCCGCCGCGCTTCTCTGGCTCATCTGGATGGGCTGGATCATGCACCTCTGGTCGATCGTCGACGCCGCGTTGTGGAGGCCCTAAGGCGTTAAACATTCTCCCGTTCTTAGTTTTGTCGACCGGTTGCCCTTGCTGCCCTGTAGGTCGAACCCGTTCCATCTGAGTCCGCGGTCATTCGAAGTCGCCGACGATTCGAGGGTGGCGCCAGAGGGCCCCGCGGGGCTTTGATCGTGATACCCGACGGACTGACCGGTTGTTTCAATTTTCTCGCAGTGTGCTCCGAGTTCTGTTTTCTAGCAGGCTAACAGGAGGATAAATGTTGTGACGCTTCTTGGAATCGACATCGGTGGAACCGGAATCAAAGGCGCGCCGGTTGACGTGGAAACAGGCCAGCTCGTTGCGGAGCGCTTTCGGATCGAGACTCCTCAGCCGGCGGTGCCAAATTCGGTGGCTGACGTCGTCGAGCAAATCGCGGCGCACTTCAACTATCGAGGTCCGGCTGGAGTGACCTTTCCCGCGGTCGTCAAACACGGTGTCACCTACACCGCTGCAAACGTGGACCCCTCCTGGGTGGGCACAAACGCCGCGGCGCTCTTCTCCCAGCACGTCGGCGGGCCGGTCACCGTGGTCAACGATGCGGACGCGGCCGGGGTGGCCGAGATCCGGTTTGGCGCCGGCAAGGGTCGCAAAGGCGTCATCATTTTGGTGACCTTGGGCACGGGCATCGGGTCGGCGATTTTCCTGGATGGCAAGCTCATCCCGAACACCGAGTTTGGCCACCTCATGATCCGCGGCAAGGAGGCCGAGAAGCGCGCGTCAGAAAGGGTGCGTGAGGAAAAGAAGCTCTCCTGGAAGCAGTGGGCCAAGCGGCTCACCGAATTTCTCAATGAAATGGAAAGGCTATTCTCGCCCGATCTGTTCATCATGGGCGGAGGAATCAGCAAGAAGGCCGAGAAGTTCTTTCCCTATCTGACGACGAAAACCGAAGTGATTGTCGTCCCTGCGCAAATGCGCAACGAGGCGGGCATCATTGGTGCCGCCTATCTCGCCCACATCTCAGACCAGCAGTAGCCTGCCATCTTTCTGGAGCAGGTGCTTGCGCGTCAAACGGCGCACCTATTGCCTTTACGCGATGAGTCCCCTCTCCATATTTCCGCATATGCGCGAGGCGCCCACGGGAACTGTCAGCTTTCTCTTTACCGATATCGTCGGGAGCACGCGGCTTTGGGAGAAATTCCCCGGCCAGATGGGCGCCGCCTTGGCGCGTCATGACGACTTGATTCGCTCCGCTGTCAAGGAACACGCAGGCGTCGTGTTTAAGACGGTCGGCGACGCGGTTTGCGCGGCCTTTCAATCGCCTCGCGATTCCCTGGAAGCAGCCATCGACGCGCAACGCGCGCTTGCGGCGGAAGATTGGAAGAAGATCGGAAAACTCGCCGTGCGCATGGGCATTCATGCAGGTCCCGCGGAGTATCGCGATGGAGATTACTTTGGCAGCACCCTGAACCGCGTCTCGCGCGTTGAGAGCGCCGCGCATGGCGGCCAGATTCTGCTTTCGCGCATCGTCGTGGAACTCCTCGAAGACGTCCCGCTCGCTGCCGTTTCGTTCAAGTCGCTGGGAAATCACCGCCTGCGCAATTTGGACAGACCAGAGCACTTGTATCAGGTGATCACCGCGGGGCTTGCCGACTCTTTTCCGCCGCCCAGGAGCATGGAGGCACTCCCCAACAACCTTCCGGTGCAGACCACCAGTTTCGTTGGGCGCGAGAAGCAGCTGGAAGAGGTGAAGCGCCTTCTCGAAAACGCCCGACTCTTGACGCTGATGGGGACTGGCGGCACCGGCAAGACTCGCCTCGCATTGGAAACTGGCGCGCAAGTCATTCATGATTTTCGCGATGGCGTGTGGCTGGTCGAGCTGGCGCTCATCGCGGAGGCCGACCGGGTCGTCGAGGCGATCGCGTCCGCCGTTGATGTGCGCGAGGAGCCTGACCGTCCCTTGCACACGACCCTGATCAACTACCTGCGCGGCAAGAGCCTTCTCCTATTGATAGACAATTGCGAGCATCTGATTCCGGCGGTTTCCGCTCTCGCTTCGGAGCTTCTCCGCCTGTGTCCGCGTCTCAAGATTCTCGCCACCAGCCGGCATGCGCTGGACATCGGCGGCGAAGCCATCTTCCGGGTTCCTCCGCTCGAGGTTCTCGAACTCCGCGCGGATGAATTGGCGGCTAGCGACTTGGTCCAACGGCTTTCCCGATACGAAGCGGTCAAGCTCTTCGTGGCCCGCGCTGTGGCAGTGCGCTCGGATTTCACGATGACCGACGCCAATGCCCCGGCGATCGCGGAGATCTGCCGCCGCCTCGATGGGATTCCCCTGGCCATCGAGCTCGCCGCCGCCCGCATCAAGCTGCTGACCGTTGAGCAAATCGCTTCCCGGCTGGACGATCGTTTCCGCCTGCTGCGCGGCGGACGCCGAGACGGTCTCCCACATCAGCAAACCCTGCAGACCCTCATTGATTGGAGCCACGACCTTCTCTCCGAGAAAGAGCGGATTGCCTTCCGCCGGATGGGTGTCTTTGCCGGTGGGCGCACTCTCGAAGCTCTGGAAAAGGTTTGCTCCGGAGATGGCGTCGAGGATTTCGAGATGCTCGACTTGCTCGAGCAGTTGGTCGACAAGTCGCTCATTACCGTCGAATCCGATGAATCGGGCGATTCCCGCTATACAATGATCGAAACCGTCTGGCACTACTCACGTGAAAAGCTTGAGGCCTCCGGCGAAGCTCCTGCCGTGCGCGACAGACACCTGGACTACTTCCTCGCTTTCGCGGAACACGCCGCGCCCCACGTGGAAGGGCCCGATCAAAGGCTGTGGCTCGACCGATGCGAGAGCGAGCGGTTCAATTTTCGCTCCGCGACAGAATGGGCGATCAAGTCGAAAAAAACTGAGGCTGGATTGCGCCTGGTCTCTGCCTTGTACCGTGTCATCGAAGTGCGCGGCAACCTGGTGGAGGCGTGGGAACTGGCGATGCGCCTTCTCAGCTTGCCGGATGGAGACGTTTCACCCCGCTACAAGGCATCCGTCCGCATCGCGGTAAGCCGCATCGCGTGGGCCGCGGACCGCTATGACGACGCCAGGAAATACTGTGTCGAAGCGCAACAGATATTTGACGCAATCGGCGACGAATCGGGATCCGCACTCGCCGATATGCTGACGGGCTTTCTTGACCGGGGGGACGGGCGACTGGACGAGGCTGAGCAGCATTTCCAGCGCGCCTGGACGGTCGGACAAAGGATCGGGGAAACCTACATCGAGGCGGGAGGGCTCAGCGGTCTGGGCAGCATCGCCATGGATCGCGGCGACCTTGACCGTGCCCGCTCCCTCAAGGAACAAAGTCTGATCATTTACGAACGTCTCGGCGATCAATGGGTTATCGGCCTCATTCTTTGGGGTATCACCGGCGTCGCCACCGCCCAGAAAGACTATGCGCGCGCTCGAAGCGCGCTCGATGCCTGGACGCGCATTACCCGGGAACTGGGCAACCGTTGGATTCTTCCCTACATTCTTGAAAGCCACGCTGATCTCGCTCTGGCTATCGGTCAACCCCAACACGCCGCGCGGCTTTTCGGGGCCACCGAAGCCTCGCGCGAGCACTGGGGCACTCAGTTGCTGCCCGCGGAGAAGGCCCACCACGAAGCGTCCGTCGCCGCCCTGAAGCAAGTCCTTCCTGAAGCGGAGTTGCAGGAGGCTTGGGAGGCGGGCCGTAACTCGTCGCCTTGGGATCTTATCGAAAGCGCTCGCCAAAACCCGTAGAGCCAGCCGGGGCAGCGGCCAAGCACTCGCCATTCGGCAATGCAGCCGCTGCTGATCAGTCGAGAAATTCGATATGATTCGGCGGAGACAGGCTCTTGATTCTCGCCAGCGCGAAGAGGTCGTGCCCACTCGCTCTGATTTTCTCTCCGCCGTCCTGAAAGGTCTTTTCGATGACGATGCCGATTCCGACCAAAGTCGCCGAAGCCTGCTCAGCAATCGAAATCAGTGCGGAAACGGCCTCCCCGCGGGCAAGAAAATCATCGATCACCAGGAGCCGATCTTCCGGACTGATAAATGGCCTGGCGACAAGCACTTCGTGCTTGACCTGTTTCGTATAGGAAAAGGCGGCCGCCTTATAGTGATCCTTTCCGAGGGTGGGTGTCGGGGTGGTGCGGGCGAACACAACCGGAACCTGCAGCACAATGCCCGTCGTCAGGGCAGCCGCAATCCCCGAAGTTTCGATCGTGAGGACCTTCGTCACGCCGCGTCCCTGGAAATGCTCGGCGAAGGTCTTGCCAATCTGCACCAAGAGCTCGGCGTCCAGTTGATGGTTCAAGAAGGCATTCACGTTGAGAACGTCTCCGGGAAGGACATCCCCAAGCTCGAGAATTCTCTCGCGCAGCATCTTCATGCGAGCGATTGAACTGACTCAAAACGAAAAGACAAGATCTTGGCGACCTTTTCCGCTCAACCGGGCGGCAAAACGAGGCGGCGCGTTTGTCATGGTGCTCCCAGCCGTAGAATCGAGTAATCAAGAGCTACTGCGATGATCATCCGATACGCTGTTGCACTGATGCTGGCTGCCCTTCTCGCTGGGCGGGTCCATGCACAATCCAATAAGAGTGACTATTTGCTCTTCCAAAAAATCTTTGAAGAGTGGACCGCGGCCTTCAACCGCAAGGATCTCGCAAAATCGTGCGCTTTATTCTCCAAATCGCTGACGGCCGACTATCAAGGAGCTCCCCGCCGAACGTACGCCTCGGTTCGGGAAGGATTCAAGAGGGTGTTTGCAGACAAGGGCCGCACGTACGTTTATGGTTTCGACCTGCATGACGTCTATCGCTCCGGCGACCTCGCGGTCGCCAAAATCAGCTGGTATCTCTCCGTCTACAGAGATGGTCGGCGGATCTCCTTCACCGAGGATCGCGGGTTGGATGTTTTCCAGCGAAACGCTCGAGGCCAGTGGCAGATCGTCTACTACCTGGCGTATGAAGAGCCGGAAAAGACCAAGCGTCCCGGCCAGGCGCGACCCTGACCCGCCAATCGCCACGATTCGTTTCCAAAGGATGAAATAAACCTTTCAATGAATCGAGTAGCCGCCGTCCACCACGACGTTAGCACCCGTGATCATGTCGGCGGCGTCGCTCGCGAGGAACACCGCGGCCGCCGCCACCTCCTCGGGCAACGCGAAGCGACGCATGGGAATCTCGCGCTTCATGGCGTCACCGGGTTCGCCCGCCCAGGCCTCGCGTCCCATTTCGGTGAGGACGACCGTCGGGGAGACGGCGTTGACTTGCACACCCCGCGGTCCCCATTCGAGAGCCAGCACTTGCGTGAGGCCAAGTAGCCCGTATTTGCTGGTGCAATACGCCAGGTGATTGGCCAGCGCGACGACCGCAGCCTGTGAAGCAATATTGACGATCTTCCCGTGCCCCTGATTGAGAAAGTATCGACCCACGGCCTTCGAAAGGAGGAAGACGGCTTTCAAATTCACAGCCATGGTGAGATCCCATTTCTCTTCCGAGGTTTCCTCGGCCGGCTCCCGAAAGGCGATGCCGGCGTTATTGACCAGAATATCAATCGCTCCAAAGTGCGCGACGACCTCGTCCACCGTCGGCTGAATGCGAGCCGAGTCCGTCACGTCCAGAATGAAGTGGCGGGCCCGATCCTCCCCCAGGGCACGGGCCACTTCGCGCACCGACTCGCTTCGTCCGACGAGAGCGAGACGGGCTCCCTTGGCGGCGAAGAGTTCGGCGATGGCCTTGCCAATTCCGGACCCGGCGCCGGTAATCAGAGCGACTTTGCCATGCAACATGAAGTCGAGCTTCGGGCGAGAGGGATCGTTAGAGTCGTTCATATCCGATGATCGTTGGCGTTTCGCAGGAGCGCGCCGGGCTCCCGGTTTGGCGTCCGGCAGCACCGCAATTCGGTGCGGCCGGAGAGGAAGTCGATGGCATACGGAACATGGGCAGGCCCCCCGGGGAAAGCAGCCGGCTTTTGCCGCCGATCGGGCGACGATTCGTCCGGGCGGCGACCAGCCACACCTACGGTTCGAGGGTAACCTTCACGGATGTCAGACCGCTCACCACCATATCGATGCCTTTTTGGTAATCGGCCAGCGGAAGGCGATGCGTTACGATCTCGTCCATTGGCAGGAGTCCCTGCTCAATCATTCGGATGGCGACCGGGTAGCAGTACGGTCCGAGATGCGCGCCATGGACATTTAGTTCCTTGGAATCGCCAATGATCGTCCAGTCGGCCGTGACCTTCTCGCGCATAACGCTGAACTCCACGAACGTTCCGAGCTTGCGAATCATATTCAGGCCTTGCTCGACGGCCGCGGGATGACCCGTGGCCTCAATATAGACATCGCATCCGTACCCGTCAGTAAGATCACGAACCTTCTGAATGGCGTCTTCGTTCTTCGGATTGATGCCAAGGTTCGCACCGCATCGTCTCGCCACTTCGATCCGGTCATCGCTCAGATCGAGCGCGATAATGGAAGCGGCGCCCTTCATCTTGGCGGCAGCAACCATTCCGAGCCCCAGCGGTCCGCATCCCGCGATCACCACCGTATCCTGGTACTGGATATCCCCGCGTTCGACCGCGTGAATGGAACAAGCCAGCGGCTCAATAAAGACGGCGTGATGAAGAGGGATCGACTTCGGCACCTTGTAATTCAAAGCACCCGCCGGAAAGAGCATGTACTCCGCCCAGGATCCAAAAGTCCGCTGGCGAAACCCATAGATGTCGTGAACCGCGCACATCCAATACTGGCCGCGCTGGCAATACCGGCATTGCCCGCAGGGAACGATCTGCTCGCTGATCGCGTGGTCGCCCAGCGCCAGCTTGTAGAGCTCTCCAGCTCCTTCTCCCAAAGCGACCACTTCGCCCACAAACTCGTGGCCCGGCGTGACCGGGGGCTGGCAGTATCCGGTGCGATGTTCGTCGCCCCAGAACATCAGCGCACCGGTGTAGCACTTGATGTCGCTCGCGCAAATGCCGGCGCTCTTCACTTTGATAACGACCTCGCCCGGACCCGGCTTGGGCACCGGCAATTCTTCAAAACGGTAGTCGGACGGTCCATGCGCCACGACGGCTGGCATGGACTTTGGCAATGTTTCTCCGATGACGCTCATAGGTGTTGGTCTCTCAAGGATGATGTTGGTGAAAGCCGCACCCACCGGTCTTTGGCCAAGGGAAAAATCCCGGCGTCTCGATGGTTCCAAGCGAAACTGTTATCACGTGAGACATTCATCGAGCCTGCCGCGGTGCTCCCAAAGGACATTGCGTCCAACAGTCGTAATCGGCTTTGAACGAGGGGGTAAAAGGCTTGCAGAGCTGCAATGGGCCAAGAAGACACCGTGGTCAAGTGGCATTCCCGCGGGCTCTCAAATCTTTTGACCATCTGTCTTGCGCGTCACAATGCGCAGCTGGATCTCGATCTGGTCATTCACGAGGTGACCGCCCAAGCGACGGAAATACTTTCCAGAACCATAGAGGACGTTCCAGAGCGTGCGATCGATGGCCAATACACATTGCGCGGCCGGCTTGCCTTCCGAAGTAACTCCGGTCGCCGCCAGGAACTCGACCGGCCGCGTCGTATCCTTGAGCGTCAAATCTCCGCGGACGATCAGATTGGGCGCCCCGGGAGTGGCATTCAGGATGCGCTCGGTCGAAGTAATGACGAATCGCGCCTCCGGATAACGCTCCACGTCGAAAAAGTCGTCGCTTCTCAAGTGAGCGATGAGGACATCATGCATCGGCTCGCCGGCCAGGTCACGGCAGATTATCGAATTCATATCCAGGACGAATTGACCTCCGGTGAGCTCGCCCTGAACGAACTGGAGTTGTCCCGCTTTCAAGGCGATCCGGCCGTCGTGCTTATTGAGGAGATTTCGCCCCATCCACTCCGCGCGACTCTCGTCGGGATCGATCTCGAACCAACCGTCCGGTGGCACAGGTCTATCCGTTTCCGGGACTCCCCGGCCTTCCAACGGCAGACCGGCTGATTTCCAACCTTCCAGACCCGCGCGCAGTTCCAGGACTTCGACATAGCCCATCCGCGAAAGCTTCTCCGCGGCCATGCGCGCTTCATAGCTATCCTCGGCGGCACCATAAACACAAATCGCGGTCTTCTTATCGGGCGTCAGGCCAGCCATGCGGTCGGGAAAGCTCACCTCGAAAACACAGTTGTTTCTGGCCTGGGGGAGGTGGGCGGCGACGTAATCATCTTCAAGCCGCACATCCAACAGCAGCGGCGCGCCTGGTTTGCTCATTCTTTGAGCGAGATCAACGGGGTGAATCGGCTCGGCCATCACCCCAAAGACTAGATCAGATTTAACCCGAAACGAGAAGGGACTTTGCCCGCTCGAAAAAGCATGGTTTTCTCCAAAGGGCTTGAAGCCCGTCCATTTGATTTATCGGACGGCTGGCCGCATCATTGAGTAATATGACTAACGCAAATATCTCCGAAAGTTTTTCCCCGGAAGATTGGGCCCTTCTCAGGTCGGCACCATTGCTCTCGGGGCTCTGGATAACCCTATCCGATCTTCGCACGGGTCCGTTCGGGATCCTTAAGGAAGGCTTCGCACCCTCACAGGCCATCATCGAAGCGGGAGATAGCGCGGTCAATCCCGTGGTGGCAGCCATCGTCGCAAATATCAAGGAAATGGCCAAAAAGGGCGAGCGTCTCCAACCGCCGTTCGACGTCTCCGGCAAAACGCCCGAACAGTTGAAGGTCGCGGTCGCCGATCTTCTCAAGAAGATTCCAGCCGTGTTGGAGGGTAAAGTTCCCGCTGATCAAGCCGATGGATTCAAGAGCTGGCTGGTGGCCGTCGCCGGAAAAGTGGCCAATGCCGGTCGCGAAGGCGGATTCCTTGGATTTGGAGGCGAGAAAGTAAGTGCTGCAGAAACCGCCGCGATCCAAGATCTGAGCTCGTTTCTCGACGTAAAGGCCTAAGAGACGGTTGAGAAACCCACGCATGTCACGCGCGAACTCCTTGCGGTAGATATCGGTGGAGCGACGAAGGAGGATGCCCGCAAGGGGCTGTGACTGAGAAGCGACGCCCGTGAGGGGAAGGGGCCCCTCGCCCTTCCAAGATGCCCCAAGGAGCTCGCGCCCAGAAAGGGGTGGGACCCTTTCTTCCCACCCGGGTTGCGCCAACGTAGCATACGTGAGTTTTGCAACAGTCTCCCAGGCAACTCCAGCCTTTCCACGCCGCCGGGTCGTGCAAACCTCTTGCGTCGTTCGGATTGCGGCGGACGCTGCTAGAGGAGATCCATTTGCACGAGGTCTCCTGGGAGCCGAACCGGGATCTCTTTACCGGTGCGGATGGCAATCAACGTGGATGCGATCTTTTGCTCTGGCAGGCCGATCAGGAACCCGAGGCTCCTCCGGTAGAGGCCCATCTGCTCGCCGTACGTCTCAGCCAGATCGTTTTCATCCGTCTTGAAGTCATAGATAACAGCGCGGCGCGGTTGGCCGGATTCGCCCCGGAAAATCACGACCCGATCGAAGACTCCGCTGACCCATTGCCCATCCAGGGCCACGTCGAACGCCTTCTCGCGCCAGAGGGTGCACGGTGCGGAAGGGCGGGCAAAAAGGCGCGCCGCGGTGTTCGTCTTGAGAAAATCGGCGATCAGCCCCGCAGACTCAGGCCGCAGATCCGCGAGGTCAGGCAATCCCTCCTCAGACCAGGAGATCCTCGCCAGCGTCCGATGCACCTCCGATCCGATCACGCGCGCGCCGGTTTCACCGAAAAGCGAGGCCGCGCTAATCCAGGAAAGGCCAGCCTGCGATGGGCGGAGCGGCGCGGACCTGGGCGGGCGCTCGACAGCCACCAGGGAAATGTCGACCGCGGCTGCGGGTGGTTGTTTTCGAATTTCGTCATGCCAATGGGCATTTCCCGAGACGGTTCCACCCGAGCCGAAGGTTTCGTACAGGAGGCGGTTGAAATCCTTCCGGTTGCTCCTGGCCTCCTGTCTCTTGCTGAGAATATAAAGAGCCCGCTTGGCGCGCGTGGTCGCAACGTAAGCCAGACAGAGATTCTCGTAATACTCTTTGGCTTCATCCTGAGCCCAAGCTTCCCTCAGGACGGGATCAAGGTTGCAGACTTTCTCGGAAGGAAGCTCGAGCCCCCAGTGCACCTCTCCATCCGTTCCGTGGTGGAGATGCATCGAACTCTCGCGCTGCGACGAGAACGAGCGTGAGTCCATGTCCGGAAGAACGACCATGTCGAAGTCGAGTCCCTTGGCCGCATGCATGGTCAAGACTCGAATGCTCCGGCCCGCGGGATACTCGGACAGCTCGAAACGTCGCGCGAAGGCAACGAATTCGTCCAGTCCGGCGCGGCCGCGCCACCAGGCATCAAACTGCGCCGCAGCCATGAGAAGCTCTTCAGCTCTGGCGATCGCAAACGGTTTCTCCTTCAGCTCGACCTGATCCAGCAACCAGGCCAGGACCCCGTGAAAGCCAGTTTCACGGATTCTCATTAGCGTGGAACGACGCATCTCGTCCAAATCGTTGGCGAGGAGCTTGTCCAGGGGAGTCATCCGCACGTGCTGCCGGGACAGCACGTCGTTGGGATGCGCGACGCAACGCAGGAAGGCGAGCAGCGCGGTCGCGAGATCGCTGTCCTGGCAGGGAAAGATTCGGCCTTCGGCGGTCGCCGGGAGCCCCGCTCGGCGGAGGGCGTGGATCACACTGACGATGCGTGGATTGGTCCGCACGAGCACCGCGCAGGACCATCCTTTCGCGAGAGGGTCGACTTCTCCGATCAGGCGGGCCGTCTCGTCGTCGAGAACCGACTCACTCTCGTCGGCAGCCGGCGCATCCAGCGGGCGCCACTCGAAGCAGCCGACGTGACGCGACTGTCGGGACGGCTCGTGATGCCGCCACGCTGAACGCCAACGATCCAGGACCTCAACCGGAAACTCGAATATCCCCGCGAGACGCTGGAGGTGCTGCGGACAAAAGAGCGTGTTGACCGCGTCAAGAATCTCCGGCACCGAGCGAAACGAAACATCGAGCGCCTCCCGGGTGTCGATTCGGTCCGTTCCGGAAGCATTGTAAAAATCGGAAATCTCGTCGAAGAGCCGGGGATCGCCGCCACGCCAGGTGTAGATTGCCTGCTTCGTATCACCGACATAAAAGAACGAACGACGCCCGCTGTCGCTTTGGATCACCTCGTCCACGAGATCGCGCAGGGCTCGCCACTGCAGGCGACTCGTATCCTGGAATTCATCGAGGAGCCAGTGGTCGTAGGACGAATCGAGACGGAAATTCATTTCCTGGCGGCTGAAGGACTCGATCGACTTGCTGCCCCATGCGATTCCTCCGGCTGCTGCCAGCAATCCTGCAACGTCGAGGAAGGTGAGCTGACCATTGTCGCGAACCAGCGACTGGTACTGGGCCTCGAAATGCGCCAGGAGTCGATAGAGGGCCAGAGAACGCGCCAGCCGGCCCTCGACCTCCACGCGAAGGATCGCCCACCCCAGCGCCACGAGCGACTCGCGCACGCCCTGCGGCACACGAACCATCGTCTTGCCAAGATAGACTTGAAAATAACCCGGCCGGGTTCTGTCCGGCGGCGGATCCGCCGCCCGGACCGCAAACGTAATCAGTTTGTCCGAAACCGGCGATCCGCTTCGTAAGGCGCGAATTTCGCGGAGCCGCGCCCGCCAGCTCTCACGATGGTCGGGGACCATCTCGCGGTCGTGGCGAAAGAGTTCTCTCTCAAACTTGTCCGCGAGCTCCAGGACGTTGCTCTCTCCCAGAAGCCGAGACCCTTGCGGCCAGATGGTCGGCCGATTCCCCCACGGCTTGTCGGCCGGCGTGAGCAGAAATTGTTCGTGCAGTTCCTCGACGGTGCGATCCAGCGCGCCCGAGACATCACGACCTTCGCGATTGCGACTCTGCTGACGAATGAGATCGAAAAACTCTGCGAAGCCTCTCTCATCGCGCAGGTGAACACGAAAGACCTCGGCCAATACCTGGCGGCGCAGAACGCCCTGCAAGTGATCATCAAGAATGGTCAACTCGCCTGCCAATCCGCATTCGAAGGGAAACGCCCGCAGGATCCTCCCGAAAAAACTGTCCAGCGTACCCAAGGTCAGCAGCGGAAGCTTTTCCACCAACTGGCGCAGGTGACTCCGACACCGCTCCGCCGTCAGCCCCGGCATCTGTGTTTCCCGCGCGAGCGCCTGCGTTTCGGCATCCGTGGTCAAGGCCTTTAGCAGACGGGCGAAGATGGCGTCGAGGAACTCTCCGGCTGCCTTGCGGGTGAATGTCAGCGCGACAATGCTCTCCGCAGGCACGCCATGCTCGAGCAATTCGATATAGCGGGTCGTCAGCCGATGGGTCTTTCCCGAACCCGCATTGGCGATGATCCGCTGATGCCCGAGGCCAGATTTGCGATTGCCGTCCATCCTCTTAGCACACCCAGCTCGCAAGTTCTCCGGATCCTGACATCGACGTCAGTCTACAGCCACCCTCCCGCTACGTCCAAGAGACAACACCGAACTTCGTCTTCGCTGGACGGTCCATGTGCAGCCACTCCTTCGCCTCCCGCTGGAAGAGTTTGCCTTCTTTGAACGAAGAATCGAGAACGATCGAGACCTCGGCAGTGTCCGTGAGACAGTCAAGGTCTGCCTTCCGCGCCTGATACTCCCGCACCGGATACCGTGCCGCAGAATGGGCGATCGCCCGAGGTAGTCCATCGCTCGGTGCAACGAGAAAACGGCGGCAGGAACTGCCGCCGTTTGCCGCCAAGTGGCTATCGCCGTCGCTTCGTCGATTGTTGAGAAACTCCGCGTGCCGCTTTCCCGATTGTTTCCTGCTCGATGAATTCGAGGCCGGCGATCAATTGTTATAGAAGTAGACGGTGTTGTTGTTCACCTTGAAATGATACCGTCGCGGGTTGTTATCCCATCCAATATCTAACTTATATTTTCTGCCCGCCCCTCCGTCAAAGGTACTGAACGCCTCAAATTGAATGTATGGCGGCGGAACGCCGGTGGGGACATACTTTTTCCGGTGTGTCGTTTCGTAGCCGGGGGCCAAGCTGAAATCCTTCCATTGGCCATCGGCACCCCATTTAAGCTGATAGTGGATCGTCTTGCCCGACTGGTTGTCGATCAACACAGCGGCTCTTTCTGGGTCCGCAAAAGATTTCGCGGGGAGCAAGAATGCGCAAGCGCAAGCAATTAGAATTGAATATATCGTCCTCATATTTGTAACCGCTAAGTCGTCGTCTATTCGGACCTGTCCAGGACCCGTCACAGTTTAGTTCTTTTGGTCCGCTGCCAACAGCACGACGTCACATTGTGCAGTGGCGGGTTCTTCCGATTACAAAGGCAACGAGAGCGCCAAGTTTCAGCGTCGCGTGAGAATGGAAGGAATTTGTCTCCCGCTGGCACCCGGAGACGCCCGGCTCTTCCAGAACAATTCCTAAGAAAATCGGCGGCGCCATCCGTCGCAGGGGCATTCGCCACGGCGAATGCTCTCAGGGCTCTCACTTGGGATGCTTCCAGCGCGACGTCCGCACGGGTCGCACGGCCCCAGACGCCCGCCGTCGACTGTTTTTCACAGTCGACGGCCAGGAAAGCTGCGCTTGCGCCCGCTCGAGGGCGGGGCGATTGCGACGCTTAGTTGGTAGGCATGACGAACTGCGCGCCGGTCGAAGTATCGCCTTCGGTGCCCGACGTATAGATCAGTTCCACGCTGGCTGGTTCGCCGGCCGGCCAACGCTGCATCACACTCTTATAGCGCGTATAGAAACGAATTCCCTCCTCGCCATAGATGTGCTGGCTTCCAAAGAGAGACCGTTTCCAACCCCCGAAGGAATGCCAGGCCATCGGCACTGGTATGGGAACATTGATTCCGACCATCCCGATCTGGACACGCCGTGCAAACTCTCGGGCGGTTCCGCCATTGCGGGTGTAGCACGACACTCCATTGCCAAACTCATGCGCGTTAATCAATTCGATCGCGCTGTCGAGATTGGGCACACGAACCACACACAAGACCGGTCCGAAAATCTCTTCCTTATAGATTCTCATGTCCGGATTCACCTGATCAAACAGAGTCCCCGCGAGAAAGAATCCGCTCTCACGGCCCTTCACCTTGAATCCGCGACCATCGACCACGAGTTTGGCACCCGACTTGACGCCATCCTCAATATAGCCCTCGATCTTAGCCTTGTGCACGGCCGTCACCACCGGGCCCATCTCGGCCTCGGCATCCATGCCGTCATTGATCTTCAGCGCTTCAATGCGCGGCTTGAGCTTCTCAATCAACTTGTCGCCGGTCTTTCCGACGGCCACGGCCACCGAGATGGCCATGCAGCGTTCTCCGGCCGAACCGTAGGCGGCGCCCAGGAGGGCATCCGCCGCGTGGTCGAGATCCGCGTCCGGCATCACCACGAGGTGGTTCTTTGCCCCGCCCAAGGCCTGCACGCGCTTCCCGCGCTTGGTCGATTCCCGGTAGATATACTCCGCGATTGGCGTGGAGCCGACGAAGGAGAGCGCCTCCACGTGCGGGTGCTCGATCAGGGCATCGACGGCCACCTTGTCACCTTGAACAACATTGAAGACGCCGTCCGGTAGACCGGCTTCCTTGAACAGTTCCGCCAACCGGATCGACGGCGACGGGTCGCGCTCGGAAGGTTTGAGCACGAAGGTATTCCCGCAGGCCAGTGCCACCGGGAACATCCACATCGGCACCATCACCGGGAAGTTGAAAGGGGTGATACCGGCGACCACACCGAGCGGTTGCCGCAGGCTCCAGTTGTCGATGCCTCCACCGATCTCGTCGCTATATTGCCCCTTGAGAAGATGCGGAATGCCGCAGGCAAACTCGACCACCTCCATGCCCCGAACGACTTCCCCTTTCGCATCGGAGAAAACCTTGCCGTGCTCGCGCGTGATCATCGCCGCCAGTTCGTCATGGTGTTTCTCCATCAATGCCTTAAAGCGAAAGAGAATCCGCGAACGCCTGAGCGAAGAGAGCTGTGACCAGGCCGGATAGGCGGCCCGCGCCGCTGCGACCGCCGCATCGACTTCCGCGGTCGACGCAAGCGCCACCTTGGCCGCGACTTCGCCGGTGGCCGGATTGAAGACATCGCTGGTCCTTCCACCGCCACGAACGTGCTGGCCATTGACAAAATGCTCGATACGACCAGGCGTGGCCGCGGTTGGCGGGGATTCTTTTTTCTCTAGGGTTTTCGTTGACATAACAGATATTTTCTTAGTTGAGATTCAAGGCCTTATCAGGCTGCGACCGTGAAGATCCATTCGTGCGCGGGATCGTTGTGGAAGTGCCACACGCGTTTGGGGCCCGCCATGACGTTGAAATAATACGACTCGTAACCGTGCGGCACGACCACCGGATGGTAGCCGCGAGGCACGAGCACGACGTCGCGATCCTCGACGGCCATGGACTCGTCCAAGTCGCGTGAGTCGCTGTAGACCCGTTGGAAGACGAAGCCCTGCGGCGGATTGATACGATGATAGTAAGTCTCCTCCAGCAGACTCTCCGCCGGCACATTGTCGACGTCGTGTTTGTGCGGAGGATAGCTCGACGAGTTGCCACTCGGAGTTCGAACCTCCACGACCAGGACCGATTCCGCGGGCTCGTCCTGCGGCAGGATGTCGCAGACGTAGCGCGTATTGGAACCCTTTCCGCGCACGCTCCGTCTGATGGAGGCAGGCTCAATGAGCCGCACAGGCAATTTACCCTCTGCCGGGCCTCCCGCCACGGCCAGCTCGGCCGCGGTCTTGGCCGTCACCGTGAGGCGCGCCCGCGGCGGCAGGTAAACCGCATAAGGAGAAATATCCTCGAAGACACTCTTGCGCCCACCGATCTCCTTCCAATCGAAACCATCCGCCTGGGCCGAGACGACTCCGGTGAGGACGACGACGCACAGCTCTTTGGCTGGGTCGGAGAAGGTCATGGTTTCGCCAGGTGCCAACTGGTGGGCAGAGAAGCTGATGTACTGCCATCCCGCTGATTGTGGCGTCACTGAGACGATGTCTCGCGAATTCTTGTTTGGTTTGACGACCAGGCTCATACTTCGTTGTCCCTTAGCGTTTCTGATTTTCCTTCCCGCGCACATAAGCGGCGCGGGCATTCCGAACTGACTCGCTCGGAGACTCCTCTGGAACGGCGACCTCCCACCACCATCCGCCTTCCTTCGTGGTCCGGGTGTCATCGGTATCGATGCAGATCAGGTAGGTACGCTTGGCCGCGCGGGCCCGCTGCAAGGCAGCTTCGAGTTCCGGAATGTTGGCCACCTTTTCGGAGAGCGCCCCTAACGACGCCGCATTGGCAGCAAAGTCGATCGCAGGCGCGCCGTCGCCAAACTGCAAGCAATCCTCGAGCATGTTGTTAAAGGGCTTGCCCCCACAATGTTGCTGAAGGCGGTTGATGCAGCCGTAGCCGCGATTGTCGAGCAGGACGATGATTAGCTTCTTGTCCAACATTACCGAAGTGGCGATCTCGTTATTGAGCATCAAGTAGCTGCCATCGCCCACCATCACGATCACTTCGCGATCGGGGCGTGCCATCTTCACGCCCAATCCCCCAGCGATCTCGTAGCCCATGCAAGAGTAGCCGTATTCCATATGATATCCGCCCGGCGTCGAAGTGCGCCAGAGCTTGTGGAGCTCGGCGGGAAGTGTTCCAGCCGCGCACACGGCGATGTCCTTCGTGGTGGAGTCGGCGCTGGAACGCTGCACGGCTCCGATGAGCTCGCCGTCGTAAGGAAGCTCGCCGGAAGGGAGGTCGCGGCGACCGGTTATCTTGTCCATGGTGGCTCGCCAGGCATCGGCTTCGGCCTTGGCGCGCTCGGTCCAGGCGGCCTCTGCCTGCCAATGCGGCAAAGCATTGCTGAGGGTGCCCAAGCCCAACCGAGCATCGGCCTGCAACGGAATGCCGCGCGCCTTGGTGGCGTCAAAGGGATTCACGTTAAGGGATACCAGCCGCGCTTTGGGGAAAAGCGAGTTCGAACCGGTGGTGAAGTCTTGCAGGCGTGTGCCCACCGCGAGGATCAGATCCGCCTCGCTGGCGAGCGCATTCGCCCCCGGTGAGCCGGTCACACCCACCGAGCCGAGCTGCAGAGGGTGGTCCCACGGCAGCGAACTCTTGCCGGCCTGCGTCTCACAGACCGGCACGCCGTGGCGGTCGGCAAACTCACGCAGAGCTCCGCATGCTGCACCGTAGAGAACCCCGCCGCCGGCAATCATCACCGGGCGCTTGGACGCGATCACGGCGCGCGCCGCCGCCGCCAAATCGCTCTCATTGGGCGGCGTTGCCCGAAACTCCACGATTGGCGTATCGAAGAATTCCACTGGATAATCGAAGGCATCGGCCTGAACATCCTGCGGCAGAGCGAGAGTCACCGGACCGCAGAGCGCGGGGTCGGTCAACGTCAGGATGGCGCGCGGGAGGGCGGTGAGCAATTGCGAGGGGTGGATGATCCGATCGAAGTAGCGCGAGACCGGACGGAAGCAATCGTTCACCGAAACCGTCCCATCTCCCGAAGACTCCAGCTGCTGCAACACCGGATCGGGATCCCTGGACACGAAGATATCGCCGGGCAGAAAGAGAACCGGCAGGCGATTGACATGCGCGAGGGCGGCGGTGGTAATCAGGTTCGTGGCCCCCGGTCCGATCGACGACGTGCAGGCCATCATCCTGCGCCGGAAATGCGCCTTGGCGTAGGCAACCGCCGCGTTGGCCATGCCCTGTTCGTTTTGGGCACGATACGTCGGCAGCTTGTCCCGATACTGGTAGAGCGCCTCGCCCAGACCGGCGACATTGCCGTGACCGAAAATCGCGAACACTCCCCCGAACAGCGGCACAATTTCATCCCCCTGGGCGCCTTCAATCCGGGTCCGCAATCCGGACAGGTAGCGGACAAGGGCCTGCGTGGTCGTCAGTCGCACGGTCCCGCGTTTGCCGGCTACGGGGTTCTCTGCAATGGTCGTCGTCTCATTCATACTGCGTATTCCTCAAGGATCGGGGTTGTCTTGGCGGTGGATTTGCCTGCTTGCCGCCAAAGATTGATCAGGTTTTCAAATGTCTCTCGCGTGCGCGCGATCAGGGTCTGGTCATCGATCTCCCCGGCCAGCCACGCCAGACTCGGTTTCTCAAAAATGGTGCGTCCCACGGCGAATCCACGGCAGGTCTTCGACCCGGCGGCCTCGCGGAAGCCCTCGGCCAGGCGTTCGACCGGAGCACTCAAGCCCAGCAGCACCACGCCGCGACAATAGGGGTCGCGCTCGGAGATCACCTCATCGATGAAACGCCACTGCGCCGCAGTCATCGATTCCAGCTTCCACCACTCGGGTTTGATCCCCAAATCATAGAACCGCTGAAGGGACCGATAGACGGTGTCCGGCTGAGTTCGATCCTTGGGAGGAATTACCTCCAGGAGCAACTCATGGCCGCTGACTCTGGTGGCTTCGTAGAGAGCCTGCACCTGGGCTTCCTGCTCAAGGCGATGTTCCGCAGGGTCGTCCGGATGATAAAAGACCAGGCACTTGGCCACATGCTCATTCGGCCAGGCGATCAAATTCGTTCCGATGGATCGGCCATATTCAAACTTGAGCGGGTTGGAGCCCGGAAGCTCGACCGGCCGCCCGATCCACCAGCCTCGCCCCGTAGCCGCGTTGAGCGCGTCCTGACCATATTTCTCGTCGGCGAGGATGCCGAGCTTGCCAGCATACTCTGGTTTCTCCCGTTCGACCGAGGCCACCGCCTCGACGAGCAGTTCTTTGAGAGCCGGCAGTCGCCTCTCCGAGGCGCCGGCTTTCCGGGCCAGGTCAGCGAATTGACTGCGGTGATCAAAGGCGAAGACATACAACTCGTCCCAGCGCGGGCGCGGCACCGTCACTCGATGCAGATGCGCCAGGGTGCTCTCGCGGCCCGGGCATCGGACACGTTCGGGATCTTCCGCGGCCGTCTTGAGAAAATAGTCGAGCTCGACGGCCGTCGGCATGGCCGGAGCACAGCCGTGGCGGGAGACGACCAGCGCCCCGGAGCCGTTCCCACGTGCCGCGCACTGTTCATAATCCATCCCCCGCAACCAGCCGCTGAGAAAACCGGACACGAAGGCGTCGCCGGCCCCAAGCACGTTGAGCACTTCGACCTGCACACCGCTGAAAGTCGGCGCCTCATCGATCGACTTGGGAATCTCGCCCTCAATGACCGAACAACCGAGCACACCACGCTTGACGACCAACGTCGCCTTGGTGACTTCCCGAACCGCCCGCAGCGTGGCGATCAAATCTTGCTGCCCACCAGCGATTTCAAACTCCTCAACCGTGCCTACCACCAGGTCGAAAAGCGGGAGGATGCTTTGCAAATGCTTGGTGACTCCCTCGCTCGATACATAGCGTACCTCTCCCTCCGCCTTCGAGGTCAGCCCCCAAAGGACCGGCCGATAATCGATATCCAGGACCGTGCGAACGTCGTTGCGACGCGCATACTCGAGGGCCTGACGGCTCGTTTTGTCCACCTGCGCCGTCGAAAAATGCGTTCCCGTGATCAAGAAAGCCTTGCTCGAAGCAATGAAGGCTTCATCGAAGTCGCTCGGAGCGATCGCCATGTCGGCGCAGTTCTCCCGGTAGAAAACCAGCGGAAACGTCTCCCGATCCTTGAGCCCCAGCAAGGCGAGGGCCGTGAGGCGGTCTTCATCCTTGACGACATGGCTTACATCGCAGCCCTCTCTGGCGAGCGTCTCAATGAGGGAGCGTCCCATATGGTCGTCGCCCACCCGCGTCAACATGGCCGACTTCAAGCCCAGCCGCGCACAGTTGCAGGCGATGTTCCCCGAAGATCCGCCGAGATATTTGGAAAAACTGGTGACATCCTCGAGACGCGCTCCGATCTGTTGCGCGTAGAGATCGATCGCCAACCGGCCGAGACAAATCACATCGAGACTGCGCCCGGAGGCAAAGGGGGTGGAATTCTTCATGAATACTAGTGTTTGGAGAGTTGCCTATCTCAAGCTCGCTTCCGGAGCATGTGAATCTACCATCCGCACCGCCGCGAGCTCGTCGCGAGCCGGAAGAGCGCCCGTTCTAAAACCAAATCGATCGCCCCGGGGGGGAGCCGATGGGAAATGCATAAACCTGCCTTCCACGAGGGAAGCATCTTCGTCCGCGCCAGCGAAACGCGCAAGCCTCTTCATCTCGGAGAGATCCCTCCCCACGCAGAAATTCGTAAAAGTCATCAATTAGCCGACAGCATACCGGAAATCCGCCAGAATGCAATAAAAATTGTAAACTTGGATCGGTTTAGAATTTTTATTCTATTTTTGATGGAGTTTTCGGAAGGGCCCTGTAGGGTGGGGCGATGACATCACCGCCTCCAAGCGTTGACGAACTCATTGAGCGGATGGCGGCAGCCTACGAGACTTTGCCTCGGCAGCTCAAGAGCATCGCCACATACATCGAGCAGCATCGCTCCCGGGTGATGATGGATCGTGTGGGAGACATCGCGGAAGCGTGCCAGGTGCATCCTTCGGCGGTGGTGCGCTTTTCGAAGCACTTTGGTTTTTCGGGCTTCAGCGAGCTGCAGGCGATCTTTCGCCGGGCCTACACCGAGCAGGTGGCTCCGGTGCAGAACTATCAACAGCGCGTGCGCAAGCTGATCAAGAGCAACCGCGGTCGGCTCCGCGGATCGGAGATCGCCCGGGAGTTCATAGAAGGCAGCCGGCATGGTCTGGACGAGCTGGAAGCGGGGTTGGATCCGGACGCCTTCGACGCAGCACTCGACCTCCTGGTTAAGGCGAAGACGATTTACATCGCCGGGGTCCGCCGTTCTTTCGCGCCGGCCTCCTACCTGGCCTATGCGCTCCAACACACGCGCAAACGAGTCATCCTGGCGCCCGGGCTGGGAGGAATGTACCGGGAACAGATCAGCAGCATCCGCAAGGGAGACGCCCTGGTGGCGATCAGCTTTTTACCCTACGGCAAGGAGACCCAGTATTGCGTCCGCATGGCGCATCACAACAAGGTGTCTGCGCTCGTGATCACCGACAGCCAGTTATCTGCCTTGGCACGCTTTGCCAGCGTGCTCCTCATCGTCAAGGAGGGGAATGCCTTCGGCTTCCGCTCCCTGACCAATACGATCTGCCTTTGCCAGGCCCTCTTCATTTCGCTGGCCTATCGGCTCGAGCTCAATCTCGAGCAGAGCGAAGATGATCCCATTGAGGTGCCGTGAGACCGCGCCCGGGATCGTGGTTCCCTGAGTTCTGATGTTTGCTTCGTGGCCCTTGTTTGCGGTTTTTGGAAGCGCGATCGTTTATACGGTCGGCGCTCTTTGCGCCAAGCGGGCGTTGGCCAGCGGCGCGACGGTTTGGCAGGTTAACTTCGCGGCCAACATGGCGATGTCGGTGCTCTATTTGCCTTTCTGGCTGGGTGCCGATCTCTCGAAACTATGGACGGATGGGTATATGCCGCTTCTTGCGGCGGCGGCGTTTTTTACCGGACAGCTCTTTACCTTTGCGGCGTTGCGCAAGGGAGACGTTTCGGTCGCGACGCCTCTGCTGGGGGCAAAGGTGATCTTCGTCGCCTTTATGACCAGCTTCCTTTTCGGAGAGTCGGTCGGGTTGAAATGGTGGTTAGCGGCCGCGATTT
The DNA here is from genome assembly GCA_963820865.1 of uncultured Verrucomicrobiae bacterium. Taxonomy (GTDB): domain Bacteria; phylum Verrucomicrobiota; class Verrucomicrobiia; order Chthoniobacterales; family Terrimicrobiaceae; genus DASTFP01. The sequence goes on along the minus strand of CAWGBZ010000028.1, from coordinate 330,347 downwards.
GCACTTGCGGGATTTTTCTCGTCACCGGCTCCCAACCGAGAACGGAAGCATGGCGCCGGCATTCCGGGATCACGGCGGTCTATTCGTTGATCGCGGCGGCGGCTTACGCCCTGACCGATACCCTGATCCAGCACTGGTCGCCGCAAGTGGGCGTGGTGACTTTCGTCGCGGCAATGTTTTCGTTCGTGGGAATTTTTACCTGCGGCTTGTACGTGCCGGCGGTGGGGCTGCGCCGCCTGGTCTTCTCGCCGGCGACGGCGAGAAGCGCATTGATTCTCGGAGCGCTGCTTCTGGGCGCTCAGAACCTCGTCATGGCGCTGGCGATCCGGTATTCCGGAGATGCGACCGCGGTCAACATCGTTTACAGCTCGCGCTGCGTTCTGAGCGTAGTGCTGGCCTGGGCGACGGCACGCTGGCTGGGCAGTCGCGAAGCCACCTTGCCCGGGAAGTTCCTGCTCCTTCGCCTTGCCGGTGCATTGCTTCTGGCCAGCGCCATCCTCCTGATCGTGGTCTAGAAAGTTACGCCGTAACCTCGAACGCTCTCGTCCCCATCAGAAAATCTCTGGAAGCCTCGCTGACGACCTCGGCCGGATCTTCACCGAGAAAGAGGCTGACGTAATCATCATACTCCACGGTGCCGGGTGGCCAAAAGATTCCCCGGCCGACTCGATCAGCCACCGTGGCCGCACTCGCCCTGGCCGCGGTATAAAGGTTCTGATCCAGGACCAGCTCGTCGATGCCGCTTTCCTCGACCCGCTCCGGCAAAAGAAAGTACCCCACGGAGGGCGGCTGCGGGTCTTCTGGCCAGAGAAACTCGGCGAGAGAGCGGTAAAGAGGAAGTTGCAGGTCGGTCCAATAAGCGGCCTTTCCCTGGTAAACGGTCGCCCACTCGAACTGTTTTCGGGGCGTGGTGTCGAGGTGCATCTTCGCGGCCGACTTTCGCCGCGCGAAGGTCTTGTAGTCGAGAATCCTCCGCCGGCCGGTCTCCTCGTGCACGTCCACGCGATCGAGGATGCCGACGATCGGCAGGCCGGCCATCCGAAGGGTATTCTCTTCCTTGAAGGAAAGCTCTCCCTGCAGAAGCCGCCAGCCGGCCTGGCGTTGCTCCGCTTGAATTTTCGCAAACTGGCGCAACCGGGCGCGGAGGCTCTCGCGTTGCACGCGCAAGGGAAGGGAAAGCCGCCCGCCAAGCCTATCGGTAAGGATGGCGTCCAGCGCCGCCAGCACAAACGTCTCGATCTCTTTAGGATTCGAGGAGTCGCGCACCGATTCGTCCCGCGCGAAACGCTCCAACGTCTCATGAAAAACGCTGCCGAAATCCAGGGCATCCATCTCAAACTTCGGCGAGTCGAATCTTCGCATCTCCAGGACGTGCTTAAGGTAAAACCTGAGCGGGCACTTGAGGTAATCGCCGAAGGCAGTGACCCGCAGGGTCGCGGGAGGCGGGCGCTGCGGAATCTCGAGTCGCCAGGTTCGCTCGCGGGCATGAGAAGTGCGAAGCGACTCGACAGGCCCGAAGGCTTTCTTCACGCGAGAAGCGAGCTCCGCGTCAGGGCAGCGAAAAAGCAAACGCGATGGCTTGGCAGGTTCTCCGTCGGCACCGACGCGGCTCAGCGTCAGCTTGATTGCGCCGGCCCGGCGCGTCGCGACGAGGCAACGAAGAAGATAGGCATCACGCGCCATGCGCTGGGCGTTGTTGTGCAGGCCCAGGGCGACACGCGCCGAATCCGGAAGAAACGGATGGGCCGCGATCCGCGCGGGCAGCGCCCCCTCTGTACAGCCGGAAACTACGAGCGCCGCGTGAGGCAGCCAGGGAGCCTCAAGCCATCCATTCAGCTCGATATCTCCTTCGTCGTGAGGTTCAAAGACGGCGACGTTCTTCATCTCCTCAGAGAAAATTCCCACGTCGATCCCGGGCTTGGCGAGAGGAGAGTCTCGCACGGCCTTGAGGAGGCTGGCCAGCGTCGACAGCGCTTCCCCTTCGCGCGAAGCCTGCGGAAGCCGCACCTGGGAATACGCCGCCCGGAGAAATGCCAGGAGGTCGCCGAGGGTCTCGGAACCGGCGAATTTCGCCCTCAACCGATGCGCCGCGCCGATCAAGGCCGCGACTTTCGGCCTCTCCGGTTGAGCCTGCTCGACATGGCCGACGGCGGCGTCCACCGTTTCGACAAGGATTTTCGTTTCCAACTCGTCGAGAGCGGACAACACAGTCGTTGCTGAAAGATGCGCTTCCCGGCCAAGCAAACGGAGAAATACCGGATGCTCAGCAAGGGCCCGAAGTTCGGCGATCCTGCCGGTCGAACTGAAGGAAAGCCACAATCGTGAGAGGGTCGCGCACTCGAAGGGCGCCAACGGCATTCCGGCGGGATCGTACGGCAAGAGTCCGCGTCTGCGCATCGCCCGGTCGTAAAAAGGAATCATCGCCGTGTCGGCGACACAAAAGCCGGCCGGGGCCTTCTCAAGCGCCCGCGCCACGATCTCCGCCTCCGACCACGGGTCTGCCGTCACAACGAAATCCTCCAAACGCAACGACACGCTCGTTTCCGACCAGCTCTGCGGATCGGGTCTGCCCCATCCGTCGAACCGCGTTCCGGGGCAATCCGGAGCGTCCACAAGGATCGCCGTGGCGACACCGGCGGTCTCGAGATGACGCAAATACTCCTGGGAGATCCCGTTGAGATCGGATACGCCCGCCACGATCACCCGCCGGATTCCCTCAGGGGCGAGCCCGGCTCGCGCTGCCCGAATGCGCGCGACGTCGGGATCTTCCAATCCGGCTTCGGCAAGCCGCTTGAGATATTGATCGTACAGCGAACGTAGCTCCTGCCAACGGTCTTCCTGCCCCGGGAGGGCCGCGGCGATCTCAGGCGAACAAGGGGTGAGCCCAGCCTCTGCCAGTTGAGAGCAAAGCTCCACGAGCGACTCACCAATCCGAGACGCCGACCGACGATGATCCGAGAAGCCCGACAGAAGGAGCCGGAAATGCTCCTGCTTCGCGCGCGAAATCACGTCCGTCCAAGCGAGCCACCCGTCAATGCGGGTGGCGACCTTTTCCCCGGCGGCCAGCGAAAGAAGGCCCATCGGAGTCGTTACCAGCGGCGCCAGGAGACCGCGCCGGGATTCGCCCGCCAGTTTGACGAGTTCGGCGCGCAACCGGCGACCCGCACCGGTGGTTGGCACGAGAATCGCGCAATGACTCAGGTCAAGGGGTCGCTCGGCGGCAAGTCCCGTCAACCATTGAGCAGCCTTGAAGACCAGCGGTATGCGCTCGGTCAGGAAAATCGTCTCAGGCATTCTGCTCGAAAATAAAAGCCAGCCAGTCTTTCAAGCCGCAAAGACTCCTCAGTGCCATGGCCGAGGGAAACATGGAAAACGCCTCGTTCCGAGGAGGCCGTTTCTCCAGACGACACACCAAAAGGCCGATCCAACCGCAAAAAATGGGATCTTCCCGGAAACCCCTTAGTACTTGGTGAGTTGTGTCGGCTCTTCCTTCAGGGCCGTGCGCAGCGCCGCGATCTGTCGTTTGAGCCCGGCTGCATTGGTGGCCTTCTCTTTCTCGATCTGCGCCGCCAACGCCTTGGTGGTCTCTTTCATCTGCTCGATCGCCCTACCGCGCAGCAAGACGGCAATGTTCGAGCCGGGTGTAACCAGATTCTGGTAGCAGACCAGGGACTTGTCTTCCCACGGCTCGACGCGGAAACTGCCGACGCTATCCTTGGTCAACACGGCCTTGAGGAGTTTCCACTCAAAGCAATACGAGTTGTCGTCGACCGGTCGCAAGCTGTTGCGGACCGTGTAATACTCATCTGGGAAGATTGGAACATCCAGTCCGTAATCGACATCCGTCGTGCAGGGCGATACCCGATTGGAAATCTCGGACTTGAACACGTTGGGAACGAACGACTTGGCGTTTTCGAAGTCGAAAAATACGGCCGCCACCTGTTCAGGGTTCGCGTTGATAAACCGGTAGATCTTCACGCGGGGCCAAGCCTTGCCTTCAATATTCTCAACCACAACGACTTGCTCGCCTCCTTTCATCTGGCTCCTCTGGGAGCTGCTGAGTTCTGACAGGAGGGAATCGGCAACCAGTCGCGGCGCGCTCAAAAAGCAACCCGCAAAAAGCGCCACCACGACATGTCCGCAAAGTCGAGTATCTTTCATGAGGCCAGGAACTAGTAACCGTCCTCGATCAAGTTTGCAATTCGATAAAGTGATCGTTTGACGGCGCTCGGAGGGTTTTCTATAATTTTGAGCCTTTTCGCAGGAGGAAATTTGGAAAGTAGGTGAAGATATGCCGGAAGTGATCGTTCGCAAAGGAGAGCCGATTGATCGCGCTTTGAAGCGCTTGAAGTCGAAGCTCGATGCAGAGGGTATTCTCGATGAGGTTCGCAGATTGCGGGCCTTTGAGACGCCCACCCAGAAGGCGCGTCGCAAGGCGAAGAACAACGCCAAGCGCTCGAAGATGAAGATTCGTTTTAGTCTCAACTTGCCCTAAGCCTTTTGCGCAGGGTTGTCATTGTAGGCTGCGGCTTCCTCGGTGAGGCCGCAGCCGACTTGTTTTTGGAGACCGGGTGGGACGTCCTCGGTATCTGTGCGACACCGGAATCCGCGGCGCGCTTCGTTTCGAAGCCGTATGAAGTGCGATCGCTCGACATCACCGGCGAGGTCTCCGCTGGTCCGGCCTGGCGCCGGGTCGAGGCGCTCGTCCACTGTGCCGGACCGGACCGCGCCGTCCCGGAAATGTATCGACTCGTTTACGTCGAGGGTCTGAGAAACGTCCTGCGCGGCTTCGCACCGAGGCAGTTCGTCATCACGGGCAGCACGTCGGTTTACGCGCAGACCGACGGCTTGTGGGTGGATGAGACGAGCGAGACGAAACCGAATCGCGAGACTGGCCGGATCCTCCTGGAGGCCGAGGCCACCGCCCTGAGCTCCGGCGGCTTCGTGGCACGGCTCTCGGGGCTTTATGGGCCGGGCCGGTCCGTCCTGTTGCGGAAGTTCCTTTCGGGAGAAGCGCTCATCGAGGGCGACGGCACGCGCTGGATCAATCAGATCCATCGGGAGGATGCCGCCAGAGCGGTCGTCCACCTTCTCACGCGCTCCGCCCCACCCGGCATTTACAACGTGACGGACAATGCTCCGGCGACCCAGCGGCAGGTCTACGGGTGGCTGGCTGATTTTTTTCACCGGCCGTTGCCGCCTGCGGGGTCTGCCGACTTCGATCGAAAGCGGGGCTGGACCAGCAAACGCGTTAGCAACGCCAGACTGCGCAAGGCAGGCTGGCAGCCAACGTTTCCCAACTACCGGGATGCCATTCCTTTTCTGAATGAAACCTAAAAGGCCGCCGGCCATTCATCGTCACGGAGTCGTCATTCTGGATTCCGCCATCGACGCCAACGGCCACACGAATAACGTCGAGTACCTGCGGTGGATGCAAGCTGCCGCGATCTCGCATGCGAATGCCACCGGTTGCTCGGCCGCAACGGTTGCCGCCGGGGCGTCGTGGGTCGTTCGCAGCCATCACGTAGAGTATCTGCAGCCGACATTCGCCGGCGACCGGATTGTCGTGCTGACATGGGTTGCGACCTTCCGGAAGGCTAGTTCATTGCGAAAGTACCTGCTCGTCCGCGAGACCGATCGCGCGGTTGTCGCTCGCGGCGAGACGAACTGGGTGTTTGTCGACGCGCTGACCGGTCGGCCAGCCACGATTCCGAAGGAGGTTTCCTCGGCCTTCGTGTTACTGCCGGCCAACTCCGAGCCTCGCGACGGCACCGCCGCGTGAGCGCACTACGAGTTTCGGGGGAGCCACCACTAGCAGAAAACAAGCTTTGTCCATTCCTCCTGGCGGTGGAAGTCGAGTTGTGCGTGCGGGGAAGTTGACGAGAGGACGGGAGGGCTTCCATCGCTCGAGTAGTCGTAACGGCTGAATGAGGCAAGGACCGCCTCTCCTTTCAGGCTTGGCACGTTGAACCCGAGCGCCGGCCCGGGGATCTGGGCGGCGAGGGCCCATCCATCGGAAGTCTTGCACGTTCGAAAGTCGAACAGCGGTTCCCGGACCACAAAATCGTCAAACCGCTCGATACCGTTTCGCAAGGCAGCGACGGTCTCGCGGGAAGGGAAGTGAAGTTGCAGGCGCTTGTCACCCGGAGCTACGTGGAGTTCCAGATAATCTTCACGCCCCGCATTCCTGAAAAACATCTCAAAGACATCGCCGAACTCCCATAAGCGCTGATTGTCCACAGTCGCCCGGGTGAAAACAGTCTCGTCCTCGAGGCTTGCCACGACCACGATCCTGGCTTCGTGCCACCCAAGGCGAACCACTCCCGGACGAAGAGTTCGTTCCGGTGCAGGCCGCCACGCCTGGCCAAGATGAAGGGTGGGCGCTGCCACCAGCGCGGCTCCCAACTTCTCCCAACCCCAGTTTTCAAGCGATGGAAGCGCGGGAACGAAAAGCGCAGGAAAGCGATCTCCCATCATACCCTCGCAACCGCCGGCAAGACGAACCGAAAGATCAGAGCAGCAAGGAACCGACGATTTCCTTCCACTCGGCTTCCAAGGCGCCGCGATGTTCCGGCCTGCCCGCGCGCGCATACCAATAACGCGCATTCGAGATGTCCCCCTCCCGGCGATGCAGGTAGGCGTGAACCCACGCGGCGTCGGACGACTCGTCGTCCTGGGCGATGCGGTGGGCGGTCTCCCAGTCGTCCTTCGCATCGTGCCAGAGGGCGCGCAGCGGTGGCGTCAATCCCGGTGGTTCGCTTGGGCTTTCGCGAAGTTGATCAGGCGTCATGCCAGCGAGCATCGCACGTTCCGCGATGGTCAGGGCGCTTTTTTCCCAAAGAAATTGCCGATGACCTCCTCGATCGGCACCTCGGAGACGGTCAGATCCGCCACCGCAGCGCGATCGAGCAGCAGCCGGCACACGTCGGCCACGCGGGCACGAGGCACTTCGACTTTCACCGAGTGCGGTGTCCGCTCCAGAATGGCGCCCAGGCAATCAAAGTCGGCCGCCGTCGGTGTGGAGAATTTCGCTTCGACGACTTTGTTGCCGGAGAATTGCTCGACGATGCGCTCGAGCGGTCCATCGAACATCATCCGGCCGTGATCGATGACGATGACACGCTCGCACAGCTCTTCGATGTCTTGCATGTAGTGGCTCGTGAGCAGGATCGTCGTCCGGCTGGTCGCATTGTGGTGTTTGAGGAACTCCCGCATCGTCTTCTGGCTCACGACATCCAGACCGATGGTCGGTTCGTCCAGAAAGAGCACCTTCGGGCGATGCAGCAGTGCGGCGATGAGCTCCATTTTCATGCGCTGACCCAGGCTGAGCTCGCGCACCATCACGTCGAGCTGCTCGACCACATCGAGCAACTGGGTGAGCTCGTCGACGATGCGATCGAAATCCTTCAACGGGATTCCATAGATGACGCGATTGAGTTCGAGCGATTCGCGCGCCGGCAAGTCCCACCAAAGGGCGTTCTTTTGTCCCATGAGAAGGCTGATCTGGCGCTTCATGGCGTCCTTGCGTTCCCACGGGACAAAACCGAGAACGCTGGCAGTGCCTGAAGTTGGGTAGAGCAACCCCGAGAGCATTTTGAGGGTCGTGGTCTTTCCCGCGCCATTGGGACCCAGAAAGCCCACAAAATCACCCTCGGCAATTTGAAAAGAAATACTGTCTACCGCGCGCGTCTCCGTATGCTTGCGATGAAAGAGCCCTTTGAGCGCGCCGCCAAATCCACGTTCCTTTCGATACGTCCGAAAGGTCTTGGTAAGTCCCTGCAGGTCAATTGCGATCATGACGGCTCCGCGTTCACAGCACGTGAAGCTGTCGGATCGCCTCGTAAAGCACAATCCCGGCAGCAGTAGCCAGGTTCAGACTCCGAACGCCGGCCCGCATGGGGATCGTCAAGCAGCGGTCGGCATTGGCTGCGAGCAGGCTGTCCGGCAGCCCTTTGGTCTCTCGTCCAAACACGAGATGATCGTCGTCTTCGAAGCGTGAATCCCAATAGGCCCGACCCATCTTCTTGGTGAGAAACCAGAACCGCCCGGCAGCCGACTCGTGCTGCAATCGTTCAAAGGCCGGCCAGACCCGCACATCGCATCGGCCCCAGTAGTCCATCCCGGCACGCCGCAAAAATTTGTCGTCCAGCGAGAAACCCAGCGGCTCGATCAGGTGGAGCCGCGCACCGGCCGCCACGCAGAGTCGCGCGATATTCCCGGTGTTCGGAGGAATCTCCGGTTCATATAGGACGACATGAAGCATCGCAGGACACTATCCCAACGACGCGCAATGAAAACGATAGATCCCGAATTCTCCTCTCCGACTGCCGATGGAGAAAAGAGGGCCAGCAGCTTGGGAGAATATCCTCGTCTTTCGCAGCCCGAACTTGGTAAATAAAGAAACAGCGCTCGCCGGCAACCCCAGGGTCCAGAGCGTTCAACGAAACTCACTTTATACTATGGGCCTTATCAATCTCATCCGCGGCGAGCTCATCGAAATCATCGAGTGGCTTGACGATTCGCGCGATACCCTCGCGTGGCGCTTTCCCGACGAGGACAAGGCGATCAAGAATGGCGCGCAATTGATCGTGCGCGAGTCGCAAGTCGCGCAATTGGTCATGACCGGACAGTTTGCCGATACGTTCTGGCCGGGAAAGCACACTCTAAGCACGCCCAATGTTCCGGTGCTGGCACGCCTCCAAGGTTGGAAATATGGGTTTGTTTCCCCTTTCAAGGTCGATGTCTACTTTGTCTCGACGCGTCTGTTCACCGGCAACAAGTGGGGCACTTCCAATCCGGTGATGATGCGAGACCAAGACTTTGGGGTCGTCCGCCTGCGGGCCTTCGGAACCTTTGATTTCAAAGTGGTCAACCCTCAGCTTTTCCTGAAAGAAGTAGTTGGAACCGACCAGAATTTTCGGATCGACGAGTTTGCCGATATGATGCGCTCACGGATGGTCAGCGCGTTTAGTGATGCGCTGGCTACCGCCAAGATCCCGGCTCTCGATGTGGCCAGTCGCTATGCCGAAATGGGCGAGGCGCTGGTGCCGGCTATCAATCCGCAGATGACCGGGAAGTACGGGCTCGAAGTGACGAGCTTCATTCTCGAAAACGTGTCGGTGCCGCCCGAAGTCGAGCAAGCCATCGACAAGCGGTCGGGCATGAACGTCGTCGGCAACCTGAACGACTACGTGAAATATCAGATGGGGCAAGGCCTCGCCCAGGGTGGTGGGGCCGCCGGGGCGCCGGCCGAGATGGCCATGGGCTTCGCCATGGCGCAACAAATGATGCGCGATGTGACCCCGGGCGCGCCCCAGAGTGTCACGCCGCCTCCATTGCCTGGCGCCCCGCCCCCGCTACCCGGTGCGGCTCAGGCAGCCGCCGCGGGCCCTGAAGTACTCACGCCTGAGCAGGCGGCCGAGCGTCTCGGAGTGGGCGTTGACGACGTCGTGGCGGCGGTAGAGAGTGGCGAACTGAAAGGGCGCAAGATCGGCAGTCAGTTGCGGATTACCAAAGCTGCGCTTGACGATTTTCTCGCCCATTGACCATCCCTAATCCCGGCTGACACCTGCTCATGGCCGAGATCACAGCGCTGCACAAGTACCCCTGCCCTGAATGCGGCGGGGACGCAGAGTGGAACGCCTCCAAACAGGCCCTCGTCTGTCCTTATTGCGGCACGATCCTGCCGTGGAATCCGGGAGAAGACAAACTCGGAGAAACAATCCGCGAAACCGACCTTGCGGAGGTCTTGCGCTCGGCCGGGCCGGAAAACCGCGACTGGAGGTTCGAGAAGCGGGAGGTGAAGTGCCAGAGTTGCCAGGCCATCACCGTTTTCGAGGCGTCGCGCGCAGCCCAGCGTTGCGAATTCTGCGGGTCGCCGGCGATTGTCCCGGTCGAGACGAACCGCGACGCGATCACACCCTCCGCGGTGCTTCCCGCTCGCCTCTCCGAGCCCCAAGTTCGCGATCGACTCCGCGAATGGTACGCCTCGCGCCTCTTCGCGCCAAACCGGTTCAAAAAAGCGGCGCTGACCGATACCCTGCACGGGCTCTATTTGCCATACTGGACGTTTGACGCCCACGTGCACGCGACATGGACGGCCATGGCCGGCTACGTCTATATGGTCAATGTGCAACGTCGTGGCGCCGATGGCCGGACGGTCACTGTCGCCGAGCAGCGAGTCCGCTGGGAGCCGGCGGCGGGTGAGTTGGAGCATTTCTTCGACGACGACCCTGTTCCCGGCACGATCGGGGTCGGACTGGCCCTGTTGCGGAAAGTGGAACCCTTTCCAACACGGGGCGACGAGCTCAAACCCTACGAACCCGCCTATGTGCGAGGGTGGGTCGTCGAGCGCTATCAAGTCGATTTGCGGAAAGCGGCGGAGACGAACCTTGGGCAAATGGAAGCAGCCGTCAGGGAACTCTGCTCCAGACAAGTGCCGGGCGACACCCAGCGTGATCTGCAGGTGCAAACCGAGTATCAAGGACGCACCTTCAAGCACGTTCTCGTACCGGTGTGGCTCGTCAGCTATACCTACGGGCCAACTAACTACCAGATCGTGGTCAACGGCTATACCGGCGCCGTCGCCGGCGACCGCCCGATCAGTTACACCAAGGTCTTCTTCTACGTCGTTCTACCCCTCATTATCGTCATTTTGCTGCTCTTCTTCATGCAGCAGTCCTGATTCTAAACAAGATCCCGTTCCATGTGAATCCGGCGCGATCAGAACGCGGCCCAGCGTTCTGCGTCGGCAGGGGCGACAGGCCGTTGAGACAATGGTCTCTACAATCGTCAAAAGGGCGCAGGCGATGATGAAGCATCATTTTTCCGTGCTTTCGGGAAAATACCATGCAATCTAAAGTGGATGGTGGACGTATCCTCGGGACCGCCAAAGCCTGCTGTGAGCCGAAACGCTAGCGAGCCGAAATCCTTTCTGAGTCGTCTTTCGCTGTTTTGGAAGCTCCACATCGCCGGATGTCTGCTGCTTTTCCTGGCTCTTTTTCCGTTGCGGCTTTTTCTCATTTCGTACGAGACGGCTCTGCTGGGGTCGATCAAGCGGCACGCCATCTACTTATTGTTCTGCGACCTTACGTGCTTCGCCCTTGCGATCGGATTGCGCTATCTCTACCGGCTGGAATATTTTCGCCGCATCAGCCGGATTGCCCTGACCCTGAATATAATCGGCATTTCCGCCGCCTTGGCCATCATCGATATCGGTCTGACTTTCCCGGTCTTTAGCCTCGCCGAGCGGCTCAAGCATCACGCCAGCCCTCACCTTTATATCGCTTCCTCCCTCTGGCCACGCTTCTGGTTCTTCTGTACCTGGAGCCTTCTTTATTTCCTTGTTCGGGCGTTTCAAGACGCACGTCGCGCTGACGCGTCGTTGAAAGTCGCCGAGAACCGCCGCCGCGAGGCCGAGTTGCTCATGCTGCGCTCCCAGATCAATCCGCATTTCTTGTTCAACGCGCTCAACACGGTGCTCAGCGAATCCAACGGCAACGAACGGCTGACCCTTGTCGTTCGAGGCCTCTCTGATTACATGCGTTACGCCCTGGCCAACCGGAGCAATCTCTTCGTTTCCCTTGGCCAGGAGGCCGAGGCCCTGACCCGTTACGCGGATGTCGAGCAGGCGCGCTTTGAAGGAGGCCTTTCAATTAAGGTGGACATCGCTCCGAGCACGCTTGAGCTACCGGTGCCGGGCGTTTTCATGCAACCGCTGGTCGAGAACGCCATCAAATACGGCCGTGAGTCGTGTGAGAATGTCTTGCAGATTCTCGTGCAGACGCAGCTCGAGAAACGCACGCTCCATATCAAGGTTTCGAACTCCGGCGCCTGGTTCGATTCCTCCAATCTTCTTCATTCCGACCGGCCGTCCGGCGCCGGTCTCGCCATTCTGAAGCGCCAGCTCGAACTCCTTTATCCGGGACGCTCGCAGTTTCATATTGGACCGCAGAACGGCCATGTCGTTGCTGAGATACTCATCGACGATCCGGTCGCGGCCGCGAACGAGGCGAGATCGAAACTGAGATACACCCCATGATCTGGCGCACCTTGATCATCGATGACGAGCCGCCCGCCCGCAAACATCTGCGACGGCTCCTTGCCGAGCATCCCCAAATCGAAATTGTGGGCGAAGCCGGCAGTGCCACCGAAGCCGCGGAGCTATGCGGCGCTTTGCATCCCGGTCTGTTATTTCTCGACGTGCAGATGCCCCGAGCGACCGGCTTTGACCTTTTGCCCAAGCTTAATCCCGTGCCCAAGATCGTCTTCGTAACGGCTCACGAGCAATTCGCCTTGAGGGCTTTCGAAGTAAACGCCATCGACTACCTGATGAAACCGGTGTTCGCCGACCGGCTCGCTTTGGCGCTCAGGCGCGTCCTCGCCGGCTCCGGACTGGATCCGGGCGCCGATGACCCGCTTGAGGCTGGCGATTCAATCTTCGTGCAGAGCGGACGCACACTGCGCATGGTTCCGCTTCGCCAAATCATTTGCATCATGGCGGAAGGCAACTACTCGACGGTGGTCCTGAGCGACGGCAAGGAATATCTCGTCTACCGGACTCTGAACCAATGGGAAAAGCGCCTTCCGAACAGCTTGTTTGTGCGCCTCGATCGCTCGCTCGTCGTCAACCTGACACATCTGCTGGAGGTCAAAATCATCGATCGCGATGCCGGTCAGATGCGTCTCACCGGGCGCAAGGAACCCGTGCCGCTCGGTCGCACCGCCATCAACCGCGTGCGGGTCTCGCTGCAGGAACGACTCAATTAGGCGGCGGCGCCAGGTATCCTTGGACGGCCTAATTTGCCGATTTCGGAGAGAACTTCGCCGGATTGGGATAAGGGCGTTTTGCTCGTCGCGCAGGCTCTGCCAAGTTGATGGCGAAGCGAAAAGCGCGACAAAACTTATGAATAGACGCAGGACGATCTCTTCACCGTTCCGAAGGGAATCTCACAGTGCCCGAGGGTTCCGTGCGCGGCCTTGGACTCCCCCGGACTTCTCCCAGACCCTCCACGACATGTCGTTCGGGGACATTTTGCCGGAGCCGCGTGAAAAAGAGTCGAAAGCCAGCGAGTGGATCACTCCGGAGCAAGCCGCGACAGCCATTAGAGATGGCGACGGCTCCGGGGTACGCATTGCAGTTCTCGATTCAGGCATCGAGATCGCCCACCCCGATTTCCGCGGTCGGCAACTCGACGACGATCTTGTGATGGACGAAAAGGACGTCGGACAGTTTGCGGAGGGGAACGGCGAAGATCTCTACGGCCATGGGACGGCCATCGCCGGAATCATTTGGAAGATCGCTCCGGAGGCCGGCATCACCAGTTTTCGCGTTCTGGGGCCCAGGCTGGTTGGGCGCACGGCCCAGGTCTGGCTGGCGGCCAACGAAGCCATCCGCAGGGGCTACGACGTCATTAACTGCAGCTTCGCCTGCGGCATCTCGGGTCACTTATCCCTCTACAAGGATTGGACGGATAAGGCGCTGCTGAAGGGAACGCATGTGGTCGCAGCCTCGCATGGCGAAGAACCGGAATGGCCGGCGCATTTCGCGAGTGTGCTCGGGGTTGGTTGTGTTGAATCGAACTCCCACGGGGACGAGATATGTTATTCCCCAGGCCGAATGGTGGAATTTTCCGCGGCGGTCGATTCCGATGTCGCCTGGAAAGATAGCTCGCACCGTTCGATGTCGGGAAGCAGCTTTGCCGCGGCGGTGATGACTGGAATCGTCGCGCGGCTTCTCTCCGTCTATCCGATCCGGGATCCACTCCTGCTCAAGGCCCTTCTGCGAAGAGTGTACGGAAACTAAGGACCGACGTCGGAATAACCACGGAGGGACGCAGAGGAACGACCCACGGATCTCGCCGATTCACGCAGCTAAACACTGCCGCGTTCATTCGTCCTTGCAAATCCGCGGCGCGCAAGTTCACCTCGCGGGCCACTGGTTTTCCCACCTCTATGCCCTCTGGGGTTAAATCCTTAGCAATCGATCACGCTGTCCGGCCGCAACAGTTCTTGAATTTCTTGCCGCTGCCGCATGGGCAGGGGTCGTTACGGCCTACCTTGGGAAGCTCCCGCTTGATAGGCAGTTCGATTTTCGGCGCGGGCGCCTCCTCGCTTTTCTCGGCGAGCGGAGCGGCCGGCTCGGGACGTGAAAGGCCGGGAATGTCGGCCTGGATGAGGTGTTGCGGCAAACTCCGGAGCAGGGTCTCGAAGGCCTGGAGGTTCGTCGTGCTGCGAAACAGATTGTTCAGGACCTCCAGCTTGATGTTGTCCATCAACTCGCCAAACATGGCGAAGGCTTCATTCTTGTATTCGACGAGCGGATCCTTCTGAGCGAACGCGCGCAAGTAGACCGCTTCCCGCAAGCCATCCATGGCGTAAAGGTGTTCCTGCCAGAGCCGGTCGACGGCGTTCAGAATGACGAACCGCTCGAGGCCGCGCAGCGCTTCGGCGTGTTCCATCGAGGCCTTCCGGTGGTAGGCGTCCTTGATCACCTGGACGAGCCAAGTGCCGTTGTCCTCCACGGAGCGCGACTCGAGATCGGCCTTCTTGGCAGCGAGACCCAGCGGGAAGGTGGTATTTACCCAATTGAGCAATCCCTGTCGATCTGGCTCTTCGCCATCAGTCTGGCCGAGATATTCGGCGACCTTCTTGGGGACCATTTCGTCGATGACCTCAAAGATGAGCTCGCGTGGGTTCTCGGAGTCCATCACCTCCTGCCGATAGCCGTAGATGACTTCACGCTGTTGATTCATCACGTCGTCGAACTCGAGGGTGCGCCGCCGGATCATGTAGTTGCGCTGTTCAACCCGCTTTTGAGCAGTTTCGACGCTCTTGTTGAGCCAGGGATGCTCGAGCTCCTCACCTTCCTTGAGACCGAAGGTCTCCATGATCTTGGTCATCCGGTCGCTCGCGCCGAAGTTGCGCATCAGGTCATCCTCGAAGCTGACATAGAAGCGCGAGAGGCCCGGGTCCCCCTGGCGCGCGCAACGGCCACGGAGCTGGCGGTCGATGCGCCGGGACTCGTGCCTTTCGGTGCCAAGGACATAGAGGCCGCCCACGTCGGGAATGCCTTCGCCGAGTTTGATATCAGTGCCGCGGCCGGCCATGTTTGTCGAAATGGTCACGGAGCCCTTCAAGCCGGCACGGGCGACGATTTCGGCCTCCTGCATGTGGAACTTTGCGTTGAGCACGGTGTGAGGGATTTTCTGCAGCTTGAGCATCCGGCTCAGCAACTCGCTGGATTCCACACTGGCGGTGCCGACGAGCACCGGTTGTCCCCGACCGTGGGCATCTCGGATCGCCTCGATCACGGCCGTATACTTCTCACGCCGCGTCTTATAAATCCTATCGTTCTCGTCGAGACGACGCACTGGACGGTTCGTCGGGATGACGTTGACATCCAAGCGATAGATGTCGTGAAACTCGTTGGCTTCGGTTTCCGCGGTGCCGGTCATGCCGGCGAGCTTTTCGTAGAGGCGGAAGTAATTCTGGATCGTGATCGTCGCCAGGGTTTGGGTTTCGCGATCGATCTGCACTCCTTCCTTGGCCTCCACCGCTTGGTGCAGTCCATCGCTCCAGCGTCGGCCCGGCATTTTGCGCCCGGTGAAGGTGTCGACAATGATGACTTTGTTGTCTTCGACGACGTATTCGACGTCTTTCTCGTAGAGGCAGAAGGCCTTCAGGAGTTGCGAAATGTTGTGAATCCGCTCGGCTTGGGCGTCGCAGTATTGCTGGCGCGCCGCCTTTTGCTGCGCCTTTTCGGCATCTTTGAGATCCGTGCGGTTGTCGATATCGGCGAACTCGGTCAGGAGATCCGGAAGGACGAACGCGTCGGGGTCGTCGGGATTGAGGAAGTCGCGTCCCTTCTGGGTGAGATCCGCGTCGTGTTGGCGCTCTTCGATCGTGAAGAACAACTCCTCCTTGAGCTCGACCAGAGCGGCTTTGCCGTCGGTGTCCTTGTAGAATTCGAGTTCGGCCTTATCGACCAACTTGCGCATCTCGGGATCCTCCATCATGCGCGAGAGGCCCTTGTTGCGCGGCTGGCCGAGCTTGAGTTTGAACAACGCGCGCCCGGCTTCATCCTTTTTCCCGCTATCGTAGAGCTCCTTGACCTCCGTTGAGAGCCGGTTGCAAAGCATCGTCTGTTTGCGCACGAGCTGGTCGACGAGCGGTTTGAAGCGGTCGTACTGGTGCGTCGAGATCGTCGCGGGGCCGCTGATGATCAGCGGGGTCCGGGCTTCATCGATGAGGATCGAATCTACTTCGTCCACGATGGCGTAGTAGTGCGGACGCTGCACCTGCTGGTCGCGGCTGGTCGCCATGCCGTTATCGCGCAGATAATCGAAGCCAAACTCGCTGTTGGTGCCGTAGGCAATGTCGCACTCATATTGAGCGCGGCGAATATCCGGCGGTTGATCGTGCTGGATGATTCCGACGGTGAGACCAAGAAAGGCGTAGAGCTGGCCCATCCACTCCGCATCGCGTCGGGCGAGATAGTCGTTCACGGTCACCACATGAACCCCGCGCCCGCTCAAGGCGTTCAGGTAGACCGGCGCGGTGGCCACCAGAGTCTTGCCTTCGCCCGTCGCCATTTCCGCAATGCGACCGCGATGAAGCACAACCCCGCCGATGAGCTGGACATCGAAATGGACCATCGCCCAGGTGGTCGGCTGGTCGCAGACGGTAAAGGTGTGCTTTCGATCCGTGAGCCGGCGCGCCGCCTGCTTCACCACCGCAAACGCTTCCGGCAGAATCTCCTGAAGCCGCGTAGCGAGAGCGCTCGAATCGGTGATCGCCGAGAGTTCCTGCTTCCAGGCAGCAGTCTTCCCTCGCAATGCATCATCCGACAGCTCTCCCAACGTCTGCTCGATCTCGTTGACCTGCTGGATAAGAGGCTGAATGCGGCGCAGCTCGCGTTGGTTTTTCGAGCCGACGATGGTCTTAAGAATCCAATTGAACATGAAAACGATCCGAGACCCAAATCAATAGCCGAAGATGCGAAAAGTCCACCGCAATTCTGTGAGCAACCCGGCCGCGCGGCGTCGCGGGATTCTCTCCATACCCGCGCCGAATGGGCTTGCACAAAGCTGCTGGACACCGATGCCGGGCAGACTAGTTTTGCGGATTTCGCATGCTCAAACACCCTCTTCTTACCGAGAGTCGCATCCGGCAGACTCTTGAACGCATTGGAAAACTTGTCTATTGGCCGACCGCCCCGATCGAAATCGGCGCCTGGCCGGTGCATGGCGAGCCGGTGTCGCCCGCAAGCGCCTTCAAGGAAACGTATGGACCGTTTTCTGTCGGAGAGATGTGGGGGTCACTTTGGGACACGGTTTGGTTTCGGTTTCGAGGCCAGGTGCCAACCGAGTGGAAGGGACGCGAGGTCGTCGCGCTCGTGCGCCTGACAAGCCTTGGTCCGGAGGGATTTGCCGCCGAAGGTGCCATCTACCAGCGGGGCCGCCTCGTCCGCGCCGTAAACCTCAATCGCCGCGAGGTTGAAATCACCGCCAAGGCCAAAGGTGGCGAGCGGTTCGAGTTTTATGTGGAGGCGGCAGCCAACGGCGGAACCAACCCGACGGGCGATGCCATCGGCCTCAACCTTCCCGACTATCACGGCAAACCGCTCTTCCGGCTCGAACAAGCCGAGTTGGCCTGCAAGAACCCCGAGGCCTTCGAGTTTTACTACGATTTCAAATTCGCTTCCGAAGCGATGGACGCGCTGCCGGAAAACTCGCAGCGCCGGGCGGAATTGCGCTACGCGCTTAACGAAGTCGTCAACGAATTCGACCACGAAGATCCTTCGACGATCCGGCGCGCCGCCGCCGCGCTGCGGGAGCCCATGCGACGCCACAACGGCGACACGGTTCACACGCTCTCTGCGGTCGGCCACGCGCACATTGACACCGCGTGGCTCTGGCCGCTGCGCGAGACCATCCGCAAATGCGCCAGAACGTTCTCCACCGCCCTCAACTACATGGAGAAATACCCCGGCTATGTCTTCGTTTGCTCGCAGGCACAGCAATACGCCTGGATGAAGGCGTACTATCCCGAGATCTGGGAGGGCATCAAAAAGGCTGTGCGACGCGGTCAATGGGAGCCGGTCGGCTCGATGTGGGTCGAGACGGACTGTAATCTCGTCTCCGGCGAATCCCTGGTCCGCCAGATTCTGCTGGGCAAGCGGTTCTTCCAGAAAGAACTCGGCTATGAAACCCACGATGTCTGGATTCCCGACGTCTTCGGATACGCCGCCTCCCTGCCGCAGATCATGCATCAAAGCGGCATCGAGTACTTCCTGACCCAGAAGATTTCCTGGAATCAGTTCAACAAATTTCCGCACCACACCTTTCTTTGGGAAGGGATCGACGGCACCCGCATTTTCGCCCACTTCCCGCCTGCCGATACCTACAACGCCGACACCGGGCCGGATCAGCTCGTCCGAAACGTCCAGAATTTCAAGGAACTCGATCGGGCCACCCGATCGCTGCTGGTCTATGGCTGGGGCGATGGAGGAGGCGGCCCCAGCATCGAAATGCTCGAGAAAGCGCGGCGCGCCCGCGACTTTGAAGGTCTGCCGCGCTTGGAACAGGAAAAAGCCATCCGGTTCTTCGAGAAGGCGAAGCTCGATGCCAAAGATCCCGCCGTGTGGGTCGGCGAGCTTTATCTCGAGCTCCACCGTGGCACCTATACCAGCCAGGCCAAGAACAAGCGTGGCAATCGGAAATCGGAGTTCCTCCTCCGCGACGCGGAGTTCTTTGACGCCGTCACTTT
This sequence comes from uncultured Verrucomicrobiae bacterium, assembly GCA_963820865.1. Taxonomy (GTDB): domain Bacteria; phylum Verrucomicrobiota; class Verrucomicrobiia; order Chthoniobacterales; family Terrimicrobiaceae; genus DASTFP01. Next base: position 311,579 of record CAWGBZ010000028.1, on the reverse strand, counting down.
GGCGCTGGCGCCGGGACGCAAGGAATCGATCGCAGACCCCGAGCGCGCCGTTTACGACGTCATTGGCCTTCAAGAGAAGAACCCCAGAAATCATCACACGGCCTTGGAGCGAGCATGGAAACTAGTCTTGCTCAATCAGTTCCATGATATCATCCCGGGTTCTTCGATCCATTGGGTCTATCAGGACAGTCAACGCGACTATGAAACAATTCGTCGGCTGGGCGAATCCGTGCGCGACTCGGCCCTTTCTACCCTCGAGACGCTGATTGATACCGCCTCCTTTAAGCAGCCGGTCCTGATCGCAAATACGCTGGGCCTTCGACGCCAGGAGATTGTGGAGCTTCCCAGCGGCGAGCTCGCCAGCGTGGACGTCCCTCCTTTCGGCTACATAATCGTCGAAAAGACCGACGAGTTTCTGCGCTCAACGGACCAACCCGTCAAGGCCACCCAGTCACGCCAGGGCATCCTGCTCGACAACGGTCTGCTCAGGTTGAAGATCAACGCCCGGGGACATATTGCCAGTATCTTCGATCTCCGCGCGCGCCGCGAAGTGCTCCGCGAACCGGCCAACCTCTTTCACCTCCATCGCGACATCCCGGACCGCTGGGATGCGTGGGACGTGGACATCTATTACAAGGAACGGTGCGAAGTCATCGAAGGCCTGGAGAAGCTCGAACTTGTTGAGTCTGGGCCGCTCCGTGCCGTCGTGCGAATCGTCCGCAGCTTCGGCAAATCGCGTATCGAACAACGAGTCGTCCTGAACGCGGGGTCTGCGCGCATCGACTTCCCGACCGAGGTCGAATGGAACGAGACTCAAAAGCTCCTCAAGGTCGCGTTCCCTGTCGATATCTACGCCCAAAAGGCGACATATGAGATTCAATTTGGACATCTTGAGCGTCCGACCCACGCCAATACCAGTTGGGACATGGGCAAATTCGAGGTTTGCGCTCAGAAATGGGCCGAACTCTCCGAAGCTGGCTACGGCGTCGCGCTGCTTAACGACTGCAAGTACGGCCATGACATCCAGGGAAACGTAATGCGCCTCAGCCTTCTACGCGCACCAATTTCGCCGGACCCGCTGGCGGACCGTGGACGGCACACGTTCACCTATTCGCTGCTGCCGCATACCGGCGATTTTCGCGAAGGTCGCGTGATTGAGAGCGCTTATTGCCTGAACGTCCCGCTCGTAGTCCGCGATTTGAAGCCGGCGGCAGGCACGCTTCCGGCATCCCATTCCTTCTTCCTGAGCAGCCGCCCGGGTGCCGTCATCGAGACCATCAAGGTCGCCGAGGACGGCGGCGCGATCATCGTGCGACTCTACGAGGCCGAAGGCGGTCGGGGTCCCGTCAAGTTGACCACGACGCTGCCGGTCCGGAAGGTCTGGCGAACCAATCTGCTCGAGAAGGAAGAAAAGTCCCTTCCCATCAGCAACGGCGTCGTCCGCCTCGATTTGAGACCCTTCGAAATCGTAACCCTGAAGTTTGCCCTGTAGCCCGACGCGGCGGACCGGCTCGCTGGCGAGCGGGACCGCGCCGCCGGCCAGTTCACGATTGTCAGGAAACGATCCGCCCTGTAAGACGCGCAGTGTGCTTGAGCTAAATCCCGAGAATAAGATCGCGGGCGTCCTGGCTCCGGTCTTTGCCGTCCGCGGCGCAAACGATTTGGGGGTTGGCGATACCGAGGCACTCAAGGAGTTGATCTCCTGGACCGCCCGGCAAGGACTTGGTATCGTACAGATCCTGCCGATCAATGAAACGGGAGGCGATTGCAGCCCCTATAACCTGCTGAGCGCCATGGCGATCGAGCCGACTACGCTCGCGACGCTTCCGGGGGTCCTCCCGGACCTGACGCAGGAAGATTTCGCGAGGATTACAGCGCGCTACGAACTGGACACCCTCCGCCAGGGGATCGTCCAGTATCGGGAGGTCAAGAAGCTCAAGCGCCAGCTGCTTTATGCGGCTTTCCGAAACTTTCGCTCCCGCTCCGCCGACAGGTCACGAACAAAGGCCTTCGCGGATTTCGAGCACGCCAATGCCGACTGGCTGCCGGATTACGCAACGCATCGCGCACTGGTCAGCTGGCATGAGGAGTGTGAAGATTGCGAGCAGTGGCCCAGGGAGCACGGGTCTCCAACCGCCGTGCGCGTCTGGATGGAGTCCCTCACTCCCACCAGCAAGCGTCAGCTGCGCGACTTGATGCGCTTCCACGCCTATGTCCAGTGGACCGCCTATTCCCAATGGCTGGCGGTTCGGGCTCACGCCGAGCAGGAGGGCGTCGCCTTGATGGGAGACATTCCCGTCGGTGTGAGCCGGCACAGCGCCGACGTCTGGCGCGAACCTGATATCTTCGACCTCAAACACTCCAGCGGCGCTCCACCAGAGAAGGCCTTCCGGTCCGACCCCTTCACCGAGAAATGGGGGCAGAACTGGGGATTCCCGCTCTACAATTGGGAGCGAATGGCACAAGACGACTACAGGTGGTGGAGGAGGCGTTCGCAACTTCTCATGAGCATCTTCCACCTGCTCCGTGTCGACCATGCACTCGGATTCTTTCGCATCTACAGCTTTCCCTGGCCACCTTGCGACAACGCGCGGTTTACGGACCTCACCCATGAACAGGTCATGGAAATTACCGGCGGCGAGTTGCCGCGCTTCATGGACCGGGATGATACCACGGATGAAAATCAGGAGTACAACCGCCAGCACGGAGAGAAGCTCTTCCGCATGCTTCTGGCGGAGATCGGCGCCCATCGACTGATCGCCGAAGACCTCGGCGACGTCGCGCCTTATGTCCGACCGACTCTCGAGGAACTGGAAATCCCCGGTTTCAAGATCCCCCAGTGGGAACGCCACTGGGATCGCCTGATTCCCGGAACGGACTACCAACGCCTTAGTCTCGCCACCTTCGCCACGCACGACCATCCGCCGGTCAAGTCACACTGGGACGAGCTGTTCCTGGTGGCCCAAAGCGAAGACAAGGCCCTACGCGATGCCGCTATTCACGGGATGTGGGAACTTATGGATTTCTGTGGCCGGCCCGACGTTCGGCTCCCGCAGCCTTTTAGCCTCGAAATCCACGAAATTCTCCTCCGCGGCCTCTTTGCCTCCAACTCTTGGATCGCCATTCACATGATCGCCGACCTTTTTGGCACCGAGGAACGCTTTAACGTCCCCGGATCGGCTTGTGAAGCAAACTGGACCCAGCGCATGCCTCTACCCATTAAAGAATGGGATTCCGCTTACGGTTCACCCCTAGAACTCGTCCGCCAGTCCCTCTCTCAAACCGGCAGATCGAGAAAATAAGCAAAAGCAAGGTTGCGAAACGGCCCGATATCTGCTTACTAAAGTTGATAGGCAACAGACATTTGGAATGGCAAACCTTACGAAGCGGGATTTGGTAATGCGGATTAGCAAGGAGACCGGACTGGTCCAGCAGGATGTTTTCGACGTCATTCAGAAGACGCTCGACTACATCACGGAGGCACTCTCCAAGGGACAAGACGTCGAGCTCCGTAACTTCGGCGTCTTTGAGGTGCGCCTGACTAAATCGCGCGTCGGACGGAACCCTCACAAACCGGAGCACGATGTGGTGATTCCGGCACGTGCCACCGTCAAGTTTAAGTCTGGCAAGATCATGCGGCAGCGTGTTCTGCTGCGCACCGAAGAGCTGAAAAATGTCGAGAAAGACGGCGCGACGGCGTAAGTTTCCGTCGTAGAGTGGGCGGTGTCTTCGATCATACGCGTCCGCGGGGCGCGCCAGAATAATCTACGGAGTGTAGACCTCGACCTGCCCCTCGGGCAGTTTATCGTGGTGACCGGTCCCAGCGGGAGCGGGAAGTCGAGCCTGGCCTTTGATACGCTCTATGCCGAGGGACAAAGGCGCTATGTAGAGACCTTCAGCCCGTACACCCGGCAGTTCCTCGAGAGGATGGACAAGCCGAAGGCGGACCTTATCGAAGGAATTCCTCCGGCTATCGCGATCGAGCAGGCGAACCATGTCAAGACCACGCGGTCCACGGTTGGCACGATCACCGAGATCAACGATTACCTGAAGCTCTTTCTCCCGCGGGTGGCCAGTGCCTACTGCCCCTCCTGTCAGCGCGAGATCCGAACCGAGACCCCTGCCTCGGTCGTCGAACAGATCATCGAGAAATATTCCGGACGCCAGATCCTGGTGACCTTTGGCATTCCGGTGCCGACCGGAACGGTGCCGGGGGATTTTTTCGACTTCCTCCGACAACAAGGCTACCTGCGCGTTTGGCTGTACGGGAAAGCCGCGCGCACCGACGAGCCTCCCGAATATCAACGCCTTCCTGCGATCGTTCCGGTCATCCAGGATCGCTTGACGATCTCGATCGAGAATCGCTCGCGTTTCGCGGAGGCAATTGAGGCCGCCTTTCGCTTTGGGTCAGGCAAGATTCAGATCATCGATGGACACTCCACGCATCCGTTCTCGACGGGGTGGCATTGCCCGCACTGCGATCTGGCCATCCGGGCGCCCAGCCCCGGGCTTTTCAGCTTCAACAATCCGCTTGGTGCCTGCCCCGCCTGCCGGGGATTCGGCCGGACGATTGGCATCGATTGGAATCGGGTTCTGCCCAACCGGTCGCTCTCAATCGCCTCGGGGGTCATCAAGCCGTTTCAGAGCGGTCATTCCAAAGAATGCCAGCGCGACTTGCTCCAGGCGGCGGCACGAAAAGAAGTCGACGTGAACTGTCCTTTCGAGGAGCTGCCCGAAGCGGATCAAAAATGGGTGATCAATGGCGAGGGAGGAAATCCCGGCGAGGCTTGGGAACAAGGCCTCTGGTATGGTGTGAAGGGGTTCTTCGATTGGCTCGAGGCGAGGACTTACAAGATGCACATCCGCGTGCTTCTGAGCCGGTACCGGAGTTACCAGCCCTGTCCGACGTGCCAGGGAGCCCGGTTGCAGCCCGAGGCGCTCAATTTTCGTATCGAACCAGCGCATAAGAACGCTGCCGGAGGTCGCAGCCACGCCGGTGCGCCACCTTCTGGGAGAAATGACGGCCGTTCGCCTGCCGCCGGCGGATGCGACCTCTGTCCTCCTGCGCGACCAGATCGTTTCCCGACTGCGCTACATGAACGAGGTTGGGCTCGGCTATCTCACACTCGATCGGCCGACGCGAACCTTGTCCGGCGGCGAGATTGAGCGTGTAAATCTCACCACCTGCCTGGGAGCTTCGCTGGTCAACACGCTCTTTGTCATGGATGAGCCGACTGTCGGGTTGCACCCGCGCGACACGGGAAGGCTCGTGGAGATCATGCACGCCCTGCGCGAGAAGGGGAATACACTCGTCGTGGTCGAGCATGAAGAGGCTGTTATCCGCCGGGCCGATCACATTGTGGATATTGGGCCCGGGCGCGGCAACGACGGCGGCAAGCTGATGTTTTCCGGCCCCGCCGCCGGGCTCCAGGACCCGTATTCCGGAGCGCCGGACTCACTTACGGCACAGTATCTTTCCGGCCGGAAAAGCATTCCGATCCCGGCGCGCCGCAAGGCGAAGGAGAGCCTCAAGCTGCGCGGCATCCGCCATCACAACCTGCGCGATGTCGATGTCGATATTCCGCTCGGCGTATTGTGCTGCGTGACCGGAGTCTCCGGATCCGGCAAGAGCTCGCTGGTGCACGATGTTCTCCACCGCGCCCTCGCCGGCAACGGAGCGGCGGACAACTTTTCAAGCTTTGAGGAGCAGGAAGCCTGCGGCGGCTGCCGGTCCCTGACGGGCGCGGAAGCGATCAGCGAGATCATCATGGTCGATCAATCGTCCCTGGCGCGAAGCCCGCGCTCGACGCCGGCGGTTTACATTGGCGCCTATGATGCCATTCGGGAAGTCTTCGGAACGCACCCCGATGCGCTCTCCGCCGGTCTCTCTCCCTCGTCGTTCTCCTTCAACACGGGTGATGGACGCTGTGAACGCTGTTCCGGCCTCGGCTTCGAAAAAGTGGAGATGCAATTTCTCAGCGACCTGTACCTGCGTTGCCCGGAATGCGAAGGACGCCGGTTCCAAGCGCACGTCCTCAAGATTCGCGTCGGCGGCCGGTCGATCCACGATGTGCTGGAAATGACCGTCCGGGAGGCGATTGCTTTTTTCCGCGAGCACGAGCGCATCAGCGCTTCTCTGCGACTGCTGGCTGATGTGGGTCTCGACTACTTGCGCCTGGGCCAGCCGATCAACGCCTTGAGCGGAGGTGAATCTCAGCGCCTCAAACTGGCCGGACATCTTGCGCAGCGGCGAGCTTCGGGAGCCTTGCTGATCTTCGACGAACCGACCACCGGACTGCACTTCGACGATGTCGCCCGGCTGCTGAACGTTTTCCAGCGGCTTGTGGACGACAACAACAGCCTCGTGGTTATCGAGCACAACCTCGAGGTCATTAAATGCGCCGATTGGATCGTCGATTTGGGTCCGGAGGCTGGAGATCAAGGAGGCCAGGTGGTCGCGACCGGGACTCCCGAGGAGGTCGCCCTCTGCGAGACCTCGCATACGGGGCGGTTCCTCAAGGGTATTCTTAACCAATCCGGCCGGGTCGCCGAAAGCCTTGCGGCGACCGAGACTTTCGCGCGCGTTTGCGAACCCGCCAATAGCATTCGAGTTCGGGGGGCGCGTGAGCACAATTTGAAGAACATTTCGCTCGACATCCCTCGCGAGCAGATCGTCGTCGTTACCGGCCTGAGCGGCTCGGGCAAATCGACGCTCGCCTTTGATATCCTGTTCGCGGAAGGTCAGCGACGCTTCCTTGACAGCATGTCGGCCTATGCCCGGCAGTTCGTGGAGCAGCTCGAGAAGCCGGACGTGGATTCGATCGAGGGCCTGCCACCCAGCGTGGCCATCGAACAACGCGTCACCCGCGGGGGCGGCAAGTCGAGCGTCGCCACCGTCACGGAAATTTATCATTTCCTGCGCCTCCTTTTCTCGAAGCTCGGCACACAGCACTGCCCGGACTGCGGTGTCCCAGTGGCGAAGCAAACGCTCGCCGCCATCACCGCGTCGGTTCAACAGCTGGCGGCGCGCGGCACGGTTCAGCTCTACGCCCCGCTCATCAAGGCCCGCAAGGGCTTCCATACCCGGATTGCACAATGGGCCGCTCGCAACGGCATCGATTTTCTCCTGGTCGATGGCGAGCTGACGGCGGTGGCCGGCTTTTCGAAGCTGGAGCGATTCAAGGAACACTCGATCGATGCCCTGATCGGCGAGATATCTCCCCGGAAAGATGCCAGGAAGCTTGTCCGCCGCGCACTCGAGATCGGCAAAGGATCTGCTCGCGTGCGCGACAGCAAGGGAAGGTTTCATATCGTCAGCTCAGAAATGAACTGTCCGGACTGCGGGCGGGCGTTCGAACCGCTCGATCCGAGGCTCTTCTCCTTCAACTCGCCCCACGGATGGTGTCTGCACTGCCGCGGCTTCGGCGAGGTGTGGCAGGACTATTCGAGCAAGGAGTTCGATTCGCCAATTGAGGCCGAGCTCGCGGAGGAACGCAGCCACGAGACGCTGGACGATGGCGAGGCGCGCCCGTGCCCCGTCTGTCGCGGGACGCGCATCAACGAGACCGCCCGGAGCGTGTTTCTGCAGGGAGAGACGATCACGAGCATCGCGCGGCTCGCCGCCGACGCCGCCCTCAAGGTCGTCGGAAGGCTCAAATTCCGAGGCAGCGAAAAGGAAATCTCTGCCGATATCCTCAGCGAAATCACGCAGCGTCTGCGCTTCCTCTGCCAGGTTGGACTCAACTACCTCACGCTCGACCGCGCCGCCAATTCGCTCAGCGGCGGCGAGTCGCAACGCATCCGCCTGGCCGCCCAGCTTGGCTCCAACCTGCGAGGCGTCCTCTACGTCCTCGACGAACCGACCATCGGGCTCCACGCGCGCGACAATGCACGCCTTCTCGAGGCCTTGGAAGCGCTCGCTCGTCACGGCAATTCGCTGGTCATCGTCGAGCATGACGAAGAGACCATGCGCCGCGCCGATCACATCATTGACCTTGGGCCGGGAGCCGGCACGCGCGGCGGAGAAGTCGTCGCAGCTGGACAACTTCGCGAGATCCTGGCCAATCCCCACTCACTCACCGGCGAGTGTTTGAAGTATCCGATGCGCCACCCGACGCGTGGGAGCCGGCGCTCTCTCTCCAGCGCCCCGGCCTGGATCGAACTGGCCGGCGCGCAGTTGCACAATCTCAAAGAGCTCGACGTTCGCTTTCCGATTAATCGCCTCACGGCCGTCACCGGTATCTCCGGCTCGGGCAAGAGCTCGCTGGTGCGCGGGGTCCTGCTCCCTGCGATCAAGGACGCCTTGGAGCGGAAGTCGCGCGCCGTCGAGCGTGCTCGAGCCTCACGCCAGGCGGTCGACACGCCCTGGCAGGCAATCAAAGGCACAGAACTCCTCGGCGCGGTCCTGGAGGTCGATCAGTCGCCGATCGGCAAGACGTCGCGCTCAACGCCGGCCACCTATATCAAGGTGTTCGATGAGATTCGCGCCCTCTACGCCAACCTTCCCGCGGCACGCATGCGCGGCTACAGCGGAAGCCGGTTTTCATTTAACAACGAGGGCGGCCGCTGCGAAGCGTGCCAGGGTCAGGGTGTCATCAAGCTCGAAATGAACTTCCTTCCGGCATCTTACATCCCGTGTCAGGAATGCGGCGGCAAGCGCTACAACCAAGCCACCCTGGAAGTCGAATATAACGGCCAGTCGATCGGCGATGTCATGGCGATGACGGTCGAGCAGGCCGTCGAATTCTTCGGACCGCATCCGAAAATCCGACGGGCGCTGAACCTCCTCGCCGAAACCGGCCTCGGTTATCTGCAGCTTGGCCAGCCCAGCCCGACCCTGAGTGGCGGCGAAGCTCAACGCATCAAACTGGTTTCACAACTCGCGCGCCGCGCCACCGCCGCGGCCGAGGAAATTCAAACCAGCCGGCGCGGCAAATCCACGCTTTATATTTTGGAAGAGCCGACCATTGGCCTTCACGCGCACGACGTCGCCCAGCTCATCAAGATTCTCCACCGGCTGGTTGACGAAGGCGGCACGGTGGTCGTCATCGAGCATCACCTCGATGTCATCGCGGAAGCCGACTGCGTCATCGACCTCGGTCCGGAAGCGGGGGCGGGCGGGGGCGAAATCGTCGCCGTCGGCTCGCCGGAAGAAATCGTCCTCTCGAAACGCAGCCGCACCGCGCCGTTCCTGCGCGCGATTCTTCGCAACCCCAATGCTCACTCGATCAAAAGATCGACATCCCGCCCCAAAAAGGCGGCCTCACTTTCCGAGTGCGTCTCTCGGGCCCTAACCGCATCGGAATGCGTCGAGAGCCATGGACCGCTCTAGCTCTGCGCGCACGGCGGGTGTTCGGAGCACCCCCGCAACGCTCTGCGTTGACAACCGGTGGATGGGACGATAGTTAATTTAGCCTTTTTATCGTGAGCTTTCTCCCTGTTCTACAAGACGCTTCGACCTCCGACATCGGAGGTCTCCGAGCGGATTTGAGGCCGCAAAGTATCCGCGACGCCGTCATCCGATTGGCCGGAAACTCCCAGGACGGCATTCAGTCCGCCGGTGCGATGTTGGCGCGCCTGGCCGGACGCAGCGCCCAGGACGTCATGACCTACATGACGATCCCGTCGACGATTTCGGGCGGTCCCTCGATCTTCCAAGTGCGTATCGGATCGGGTGAAGTCCTCTCGGCCGGAGACGAGGCCGATTTTCTGGTCGCCTTCCACCAGCACAGCTACGACGACCACATCGGCTCCCTGCGTGATGGCGGAATCCTGCTTTACGATTCGGACAACGTGCAGCCGGACCCGAACAAGAAGCAATTCGTCCATGTCGGCGTGCCGATCACCGGCTTGACGATCGAAGCATTGGGCGGATCCGCGAAGGACAAAGGGAAGAACATCTTTGTGCTCGGTCTGCTCGCCAGGATCTTCCATCTCGATACCGAGAAACTCAAGCGGCTGATCTCCGAGCGCTTCAGCGGAAAGTCCGGCGACGTGGCTAACACGGCGCTCATGGCGTTCCAGGCCGGCTTTGCGTATCCGGTCGGCAACGTGCTCTCGCGCCTCTATCGCTTTGAGCCGAGTCTTGAAACTCCGAACGGGAAGGCCCAGGTGACCATGGACGGTAACCAGGCCCTCGCCTACGGATTGATCGCGGCCGGCGTGCGCTACGGAGCGGGCTATCCGATCACACCCTGGTCCTCGGTGATGGAAATTCTGCGCAGTGAGCTGCCGAAGTACGGTGGCATCTTTGTCCAGGCCGAGGACGAACTCGGCGCGGTCTCGCTGGCGCTTGGCTTTTCGTATGCCGGCAATCTGGCGGTGACCGGCAGCGCCGGGCCCGGAATTTCGCTGAAGAGCGAGGCGATCGGGTGGGCGTCGATGGCGGAAATCCCGCTCATCGTCATTAACGTGCAACGCGGCGGCCCGAGCACCGGCCTGCCGACCAACGTCGAGCAAAGCGACCTCTACCAGGCGATCTTTGGCGGCCATGGTGACAGCCCGCGCGTCGTTCTGGCCGCTTCGACGGTGGAAGATTGCTTCTACATCGCTCTCGAAGCCGCCCGGATCGCCCGGCAATACAGCACGCCCGTCATCATTTTGAGCGACTCATCGCTGGCCACGCGCATTGAGGCCTTTGACGAACCTGACCTCAAGACGTTGATGCAGGATCCAAAGCCTGACCTCACCCCGCGGGCCGAAGGCTTCAAGCCGTACGCCGCTCGAGCACGTCACCCACCATGCCCCGCCCGGCAGCCGGATGAGCGACGGCAAGTACCCGGTCGTCACCGGCCTGGAGCACGACGAAATGGGCCATCCTACCGGAAGCCCGAAGTTGCATGCGGCCATGACGGCCAAGCGGCGGAGCAAACTCCAACTGCTGGCCGAAGACATTCCCGTGCCGCAGGTGCATGGTGACCCGCAGGGAGAAGCGCTCCTGGTGGGATGGGGCTCGACGTTTGGCCCGATCTACGAAGCGGTCAACCGGGCGCGGGAACGGGGCGAGAGCCTTTCCGCTCTCCATCTTCGCCACCTGCACCCTCTCCCCAACGGGCTCAACGAGATCTTCGATCGCTTTAAACGGGTCATCGTCGTCGAGATGAACGATGCCGGCCTCTATGGATACGGGCAGCTCGCCACCATCCTCAGAGCACGATATTGCGACCCGAGAATTCGTAGTTTCACGAAAACCGACGGACTGACATTCCGGGTCCGCGAGATTTTGGAAGGAGTCCTGAAATGAATGCTGTGGCTGTTGTTGAGGAGCGGGAGAAACTCACCAAGAAAGCTCTGACCGCGGATCACCCGACCTGGTGTCCGGGCTGTGGGGACTTCGCTGTGCTCGCGTCTTTCTACAAGGTGCTCGAGAAGCGGCAGCTCCCGCACGAGAGCATCGTTACCCTGGCCGGGATCGGTTGCTCCTCCCGGTTTCCGTATTTCGTCAACACTCACGGCGCCCATTTCATCCACGGTCGCGCCGTGCCTCTGGCTTCGGGGGTGAGCCTTTCCCGGCCGGATCTGCACGTCTTCCTCTTCGGGGGAGATGGCGACGGATTTTCGATCGGCGGTAACCACCTCGAGCATGGCGCGAGGAAGAATATCCGTCTGACCTACGTGATCATGGACAACTTCGTCTATGGCCTCACCAAGAAGCAGACCTCGCCGACCTCGCCCATCGGTTATCGGTCGAAGACCGATCCCACCGGCGCGATCGACCAGCCGGTTAATCCGATCAAAAAGCTGATCGCGGCGGGCGCGACGTTTGTCGCGCGAAGCCACGCCACGCAGGTCAACCACATGATGCAGATGATCGAGCGGGCCATGGATCACGACGGCTTCTCGGTGGTCGAAGTCCTCTCGGAGTGCGTGGAATTTTTCCCGGGCGCATTCGACGCGGGCAACCCGCGCAAGGGCGGCACATTCACGGTCATTGATGAAAGAAAGTGGGACAATTCGCCCGAGGACGAAGCCCGCCACGATGTCACCGATGAGATCGCCGCCTACCGGCTGGCCAATCTTCCGTTCCCCGGCATCTTCGGCGTGTTCTACGAAATCGACCGGCCGACGAAGAACTCCCTCGAAAGCAAATGGATCTCCGAGACGCGGGCCAAGTTCGGCGGGGCCAGCGATCTGGAGATTCTTCAGAAGACCTTCGATCGCCTGAAGTAGTCTAGCTCCCTTGTCCGCAAGGGAGTGCTAACGCACGATTGTTCGGGGAGCACGCCCGTCTCGGGTGTGATTGTCCGGCGTCCCGCCGGACAAATCTTTAGCAAAGAGCCTCTCAAAGCCGCGCGGGCGAATTCTCCGGACTTCGCGACCACTCATCTCGATTTCGTTGAAGCACCAGCGACCGCGCCCCGGCGGGACACCGGGCGCCACACCCGGGACGGGTATGCTCCCCAATCCTTGTTTCCCGCGACACGTTCCCCGCGCAGTCGCTCTCCTATAGCTGGTCCGCCAAGAATTCTTTTGCCTCGGCGGCCTCTCGCGTGCGACAAACTGCCCCCCAATGCTCAATTGGATTTGGCTAGGGCTGGTCGTGCTGGGTGTGCTCCTCGGTGCCATCTCGGGGCAGCTCGGAGAGGTGACGGCCGCGGCTTTCGAAGCTTGCAAAACCGCGGTCATGACCCTGGCGTTGCCGCTCGCGGGCATCATGGCCCTCTGGCTTGGCATCATGCGCCTGGCGGAAAAGTCCGGCTTGGTGGGCTTGCTCGCCGCCGGCCTCCGCCCGGTCATGCGCTGGTTATTTCCGGACGTTCCCGCCAACCATCCCGCGATGGGTTCCATGGTGATGAACATGGCGGCCAACATGCTGGGGTTGGCGAATGCGGCCACCCCACTCGGCCTGCGCGCCATGCAGGACCTCGAGAAGTTGAATCCGCGGCCTGGCGTCGCCACCAACGCGATGTGCACGTTTCTGGCGATCAACACGAGTTCCATTCAGCTCATCCCCGCGACGACGGTCGGTATTCTCTCCGCCGCCGGAGCCACCAACCCGACCTCCATCATCGGGACGGCCTTCATGGCGACCCTCTGCTCGACGGTCGCGGGCGTCACCGCGGTCAAATCGTTGCAGCGGCTTCCGTGGTTTGCGCTCCCGAAAGCTGAAGCGCGATCCGGCGAGCCGACCTTGGAACAATCCGTGCTCGAGGAGGACCCGGCTGCGCCGCTCCGCCCGGGTTGGCGAATCATCCTCCTCCTCGTGCTTTTCTTCTTTGGAGTAATCTTCGTGACGATCGCCTACTTTCCCGCGGCCTTCGAAAGCCTGGCCAATTCCGCGCGAGGCTTTCTTTCCGTCCCAACTCCCTTCGCATTTCCTCCCGAGTGGACAGGTCGGCACTGGCTGACGCGAAGCGTCGAGGCCATTTCCCTCCTCGCGATTCCCTTCATTCTGACCACGTTTCCCCTGTATGCCGCGGCCAGGCGGGTGCCCGTCTACGAGGAGTTCGTCGAGGGCGCCAAAGAAGGGTTTCAAGTGGCGATTCGCATCATCCCGTTCCTGGTGGCGATTCTGGTGGCCATCGGGATGTTTCGTGCGGCCGGTGGGATCGATCTGCTCGCCCGTTTGCTCTCGCCAATCTTCCAACCCTTGCACTTCCCGGCCGAGTTGCTCCCGCTTGTCCTTATGCGGCCGCTTAGCGGCAGCGGCTCGAATGGCATTTTCGCGGAGCTAGTCAATGCACATGGTCCGGACAGTCTCATCGCCAAAATGGGAGCAACCGTCATGGGGAGCACCGAGACGACGTTTTACGTGATCGCGGTCTACTTTGGCTCGGTCGCGATTCGGCGGACGCGCCATGCGGTGGCCGCCGGCCTGATCGCTGATCTCACCGGGGTGATCGCCTCGGTGCTCATTTGCAATCTGGTCTTCGGATAGAAAACCCCCCCGCTCCCAGAGGCCGCGCTCGCCGTGACTGCACAATTCTTCTTCCTTCTGCAAATTGTGGCGCCGATTTTCGCGGTCATGGCGCTGGGCTACTTGATGCGAAAGATCGGGATCCTTTCGGGCGAAGCGGATCGCTCACTCACGCGTCTCGTCGTTACCCTGCTCGCCCCTGCCCTGGCGCTTGACACCATCATCGGCAACGAAGGACTCGCGAATCCGAAAAACTGGATCCTTCCGCCCCTCCTTGGCTTTGCCTCGATTGCCCTCGGAATCGCCGTGTCTCGCCTGGGTGCCCGATGTTTTCGGATTCCGGCCGACGAACGGCGGCGGACGTTTGTTTTCGCGACCTCGGTTCAGAACTATGGCTACATTCCTCTGCCGCTCTGCAATGCGCTCTTCGGTCGCGAGACGATGGGGGTCCTTTTCGCGTTCTTTCTCGGCGTCGAACTCGCCTTCTGGAGCATCGCGCTGGCGCAGCTCACCGGTCATACGGAAAAGAGAAACTGGCGCCGAACCCTCAATGCTCCGATCATTGCCATTTCTTCGGCCATTATTCTAAACGCCCTCGGCGCCAAGACCTGGCTTCCTTCGTCAATCGCAACGACGTTTCACCTCCTCGGCGCCTGCGCGGTTCCTCTTGGGCTGCTCCTGAGCGGTGCGCTGATCGCCGATTACGTTAATTGGGACGCCGTGCGCCATGGGAGACGGACGATCGTGGCGTCGGCGGCGGTCCGCATCGTCGCCCTGCCGGTGCTAATGCTCGTTTTCACGCGGTTCGCGCCGCTGGATGTCACGGTGAAATCCGTGCTCATCGTGGAAGCGGCCATGCCTGCGGCCATCTTTCCCATCGTTCTGACGAGGGTCCATCACGGCGATATGCCCACCGCTCTTCGCGTCGTGCTCGGAACCTCCGCCATCGGGCTGTTGACCATCCCACTCTGGATCGGATTCGCATTGCACTGGATCCTGCCCGAGTTCTGAGAGTCCGGCGCCGGTGCCCGCTGGAGCCGCTTACTGTTTGTTGGTCTTGTAGAAATTGATCGCCGTGACGAGATCAACGGCGCGCTGCAGGACGGCGTCGCGCAGGGGCGGGGCTTTCCCGCGGTCCCGCTGAGCTGCCTGCACCGTTTCGATTTCCGGATTGATGTTCGCCACCAGGGAAGCCTCGTTCATTCTGCGACGCTCAGGGTCATAGACAAACTGGCTCACGCCTTTTTCTTTGCTCTCACGGAAGATCTGGTCGCGCACGTCGCGAGGCAGCGCAATCGAGACGTCCGGCTTCACGCCATCCGGGAAGATCGCACCCGCATTTGGAAGAATGACTTGAGCGATGGCCACCCGTAGAATCGCGTTCCCGTCAATCGGGGCTTCGGCGAATTCCACGGCCTGCCCGCTGGTGTCTGATCCGATAAGCATCGCCCCGGCATTCAGGCGCAGCGTTCCTGCAAGCGCTTCCGCGGGACCGGCCGTGTCTAAATCGGTCAGGACCACGATCACCCCAGCAAACGTGGGATCCTGATTGGAGGTGAAGATTCTTTCCTGCTTTGCGCTCGGCTTCTGGATCGAGAAGAGCAACTTGCCCTTCGGCGAGAATCGGCGCGCGAATTCTGCCGCCGATTCGAAGTCGGTGCCATCGGAAAGGCCCCGCAGGTCCAAGACGACAGCGTCGATTTGCCCCTGCGGAAAACCTGCCAGGGCTGCATCGAATTGCGCCAGGGTATCCTTGTTCAACGCGCCCACCCGCATGTAAGCAATATGGGAATCGAGAATCTCGGCGAGAAACGGAATCGGCGTCCGCGGGGCGGACTTCGCTGAGGCGCTCACAATCGTCGCGCCCGGAGAGAGACGCTTTACGAGCCCCTCGAGCGTGGCCCTCTTCAGCTCTTTGTCACTCACTTTGGAACTGTCAAAGAATCCCTCCGTGAATGTCCGGAGAGCCTTCTCGACATCTTCATCCCTCATATCGTTGATCAGCTCCCGCGTCGTTTTCAAGAGCGGGGTCGGACTCGGTGAGGGTGACGGCGAGGGGGAAGGACTGGGTGACGGTGAAACCTCGGGCAACGGCGAGGGAGATGGTGAAGGTGATGGCTCCTGTTGCGCCCGGAGCGACCCGGCGATGACGCCGAGAATCAAGAGAACTCGAAAAATCATGGAGCGCCAATGTCCTCTCTGCGCTGCATCTGGTCAAAGTGGATTCTATCCGCCGCGCGATAGGCCCGTTCTCGGGCAGAAGCAAGATCGGAGCGCAGCGCGCTTACTCCAAGCACCCGGCCGCCATTGGTAACGACGCGCTCGCCATCCCGCTTTGTCCCGGCGTGGAAGACGACCACGTCGGTGAGCTCTTCGGCCTCCTCCAGTCCGCCGATGGTCTTTCCTTTCTCGTACGCACCGGGATATCCGCGCGAGGCCAGAATCACGCAAACCGCGGCGCGCTCGTCCCAGTCGGGTCGCTGCGCCCCGACCGCGTCGTCGACACAGGCCTCGAGGAGGTCGAGCAGGTCGCTGCGAAGACGCCGTACGAGCACTTGGGTCTCTGGATCTCCAAACCGGCAGTTGAACTCGAGCACTTTGGGCCCGCTTTCGGTGAGCATCAGCCCGGGAAACAACATGCCACGGAAGACGATACCGTCCGCCTTGATCCCCGCCACAAAGCGATCGAGCACTTCGACTTTCACCCGTTCCAGCAACGCGGGATCCAGGGTTCCCGACGGCGAAATCGTGCCCATCCCGCCGGTATTCGGACCCTGGTTTCCATCGAAGGCGCGCTTGTGATCTTTCGCGTCCGGAAAGAGGCAATAGCCGGAGCCATCGACCAGAGCATGGATCGAGCACTCCACTCCGCGCAGGCATTCCTCAACGACAATCTTGCGACCCGATTCCCCGAAGACGCCAAGATCCATCGCTCGATGAATGGCCATGGCGGCTTCGAGAGGATTCTCCGCGACCACCACGCCCTTGCCCAAAGCCAGGCCGTCCGCCTTGACCACGAGCGGGTATTTGGCGCCACGGCACCACGCATGTGCCTCCAGGCTGTCCGAAAATTCCCGGAACTCCGCCGTCGGAATGCCATGCTGGCGCATGAAATCCTTCGCAAAAATCTTCGAGGACTCCAGGCGTGCCGCTTCGGCCCGCGGACCAAAGATTCGCAGCCCCTCCCGTTCAAAGATGTCGACAATTCCGCCCGCCAACGCGTCGTCCGGCCCCACGACCGTCAAGCCGATGCCCTCGCGCTTGGCGAACGCCGCGAGCGACGGAAAATCCCCGGCGTCGAGGGACACATTTTCGCCGAGCCGGGCGGTCCCCGCATTCCCAGGCGCGCAGTAGATCTTGGTGACTCGAGGCGACTGCGCGAGCTTCCAGGCCAGCGCATGCTCACGCCCGCCCGAACCGATGATCAGTATTTTCATGAAGGCTGCGGCCGGGCGCTAAAAGACAACCACCAGTTGTTCTCGAGGTAAAATGTCCACGCCCATCAAGATCGACCGCTTGGACGGGCGATACACTTTGGGGAACTGGCTGGCGAAACCTCCCAATGCTCCTGAATGGCCCATCAGAATGATCAGCCGCGGGCGCAGCTGGGCAATGATCGTGTGCCGGTCCGCGTCGGTCAGCCCCGCCGGCAAACCGACCGGCAGGAAGAGGACGTCCACGGGTCCGACTTCCCGGATCTGTGCCGACGTCAAGGGGCGCTGGATGTTTCCCAGGAAGCAGAAGCGCATGCCTTCGAGCGACCAAACGAACAGCAAATTCAGGTCGCCCCCGCCCTCCCTTGTGGGAATGCCGCGAATCCGAAGTCCCGAGGCATTGTTCGGGCCGATTCCCATCGCCCCACGAAAGGTCGTCGGCGAGTTATCAAACGCATCGACGAAGTTGGCATCGGGCCGTTCGGTGGAAATCAGCAACACGTCCGGACGCAAACCCTGCGGGAAGACCAACCCGGTCGACCCGGGCCCGTACGGGTTTGTCAGCACCTTTTTGCCAATCGAGGAGATAATGATAAAACTCTCGTGCCCGATCCATTGCACCCGCACGTACCGCGGACGCACCGGCGCAGGCTCGTCCGGTCCAGCACATCCTGCCACGAACAGACAGACCACCAAGGCAACCAGAAACGAGCAAATCCAACGCATCAAGAGAAACGGCGAAAATTTCCCGGCATCTAAGCAGCGGAACCGCGCCGAGGCAAGCAGCCTGCCACGGTTCATTCACGTTCGGCGGAGACTCTTTTCCCTCTGCCCGGCAAAGGAATTGCTTCTCGATTCCGGGTATCCATATTGGGCGCCCCGAACATGACCAGACCCGCCGATACCTACTTCCCCATCATTGAAGAAAAGCTCACGGCAGACTACGCGGGCATGTTCCGCGAGCCCGGCGGCGCCCTCAAGCATCCTTTCCTCACCCCCGGCAGCGAGCAATACGCCGACGTCCTCTGGGATTGGGACTCGTGGCTCAGTAACATCGCCCTCCGACAAATCCTCGCCAAGGTCGGCAGCAGCCCCGAGACCGAACGTGCCCAACCCTACGAACGCGGCTGCGTGCTCAACTTCCTCGAGTTCGGCAGCATGGACGGCTGGATCCCGATTCTCTCCGGTCGCGACGGCTTTCCCAAGCCGCAGCACATCTACGAGGAGAACATGCGCAAGCCGTGCCTGGCGCAACACGCCGCCTTCCTCATCGAGTCCGACGGCGGCGACGCCGAATGGCTCCGGCCGAAGTTCTATTTCCTGCAGACCTTCCTCAACAATTATCGCAACCACCACCGGCACCCGTGCGGTCTCTACTTCTGGCAAAACGATCTGTCGATCGGCGTCGACAACGACCCGTGCACCTACTACCGCCCGCCGCGCAGCTCGGGGTCGATCTACCTCAACGCTCTCATGTTCAAAGAGCTCGAGGCGATGGTCTACCTTTGCACCCGCCTGCAGCTCGACGAGATCGCCGACCACTATCGCAAGGACGCCGAAGATCTCCTCGCCGCCATCCGGGAATACTGCTGGGACGAACGTGACGGTTTTTATTACAGCGTCGACCTGAACCTCCTTCCGATCGAATCCAAGCGCACCTTCGGCCTGCACCAGGGTATGCCACGCGACTGGCCCTGCCTCATCCAGCGCATCGGCGTCTGGTCCGGCTTCCTCGCCCTCTGGGCCGGGATCGCCACTCCCGAGCAGGCCGAGCGCATCGTCAGCGGACACTTCCGCGACACCAGCACGTTCAACGCGCCGTTCGGCATCCGCACCCTCTCGCGCTTGGAAAAAATGTACAATGTCCGCGCCACCGGAAATCCCTCCTCCTGGCTCGGACCGATCTGGGGCGTCTCGAACTACATGGTCTGGCGCGGACTGGTGAACTACGGCTTCCGCAGCGAAGCCGAGGAACTCGCCACCAAGACCGTCCACCTCTTCGGCCGCGACCTCGAACGCTTCGGCGCCCTCCACGAGTACTACCAGCCCGACAACGGCGAACCGATCCTCAACCGCGGCTTCCAGAACTGGAATTATCTCGTCCTAAACATGATCGAATGGCTCAAAGGTAACGAGCCCATCGCCGAGTTCGGCATGCGCGGCGCGCCGGAGGACTTAGAGGAATACGATCCACAGATTCCCACGAATTGACACAGACCATCCCGATCCACAGATTCCGCAGGGGAGCACACGCGTCCCAGCGTGTCGCGTGAGGCGTCTCGCCTCACGCCAAGAGCGATCCAGTCTTCGGTCGGCAATGCCAGCCATCCTTACTCCAAGGTCCGACGCCGGGATACCTTTTTTAGGGCCTTGTCAGTTCGAGTGATGCTCGGCCCATTGCAGTTCGAACTACTAGACGAGTGGCGGCATTCCTCCTATCGGTATAACAAAATTACTCCTTACGATTCTCGAATAGTGAACTTTAGTCCACCTACACAACGTTAGAGATCATGAAGAGCACAGCGACGGAGATGCTCAGGCGAGGTCGGACGTTCATTGATCCGATCATGGCAGCACACGGATTTGTGTGGGAGCCTATGTGGGCGGGCAAGAGTAGTGGAGGCGTTTCGGATAGTGGCCGATACATCAAAGAGAAACGAAATCTGGAACTGCACTTTCGCTCCAGCCTCGGTTTGGTCACCTACCACCTCGGGAAGCTGTCTCTGACGCACGAAGAATATATGCGGCAGGTGGCGCCCGTAGGCGGCGCAAAGTACCCTGGCTTCTCGGAAGATCCACTGGATGCGTTTCGGGATCTCGCGCATGACCTATCGGCGTACGCTTACGATTTCCTCTCTGGTAGAGGCGAAGAGTTCAATGCGGCAAGGAGAGCGGCGGATCGCCGCAACACTCTCTCGGGTTTCCAGAGGCTCGGAGAACCATGATCACTAACAACCGAATCGAGTGCGCGCGCACTGCGGAGGAATAGCCATGGAAAAGACACTCATCGTCAAATGGTGACTCAAAGAGTCCGAGGTGAAGGGATGGGGTATGGGGCCTTCGGGTCATGATGGGGCGAGGGATGGGGTCAGGTCTTGACTTATGACATTTGCGTGATCTCTCTCTGCAGGATCCTCAAGGCGCGGGCCAGACCGGCGTTTTCCTGAATCCTCCTTGCCAAGCGCCGCACCGCCTGGGCCACCGCCGAGTCATCGATCCCGCCGGCGCGTTCGGCCAATTCTCTGTTGGTCATCATGGTATTTTTTCGGGCGAGCAAGAGCACCATATCTCGGCCCCAGTCTCCCCGGCGACTAGCGTATTTTTCCCAGTTCTCGCCCTTATGCTTGCTCACCACTCGGACGATGTCTTCAAACTGCAAGGGCCGAACGATTTCCTTCAATCCGGGTTGTTCCCTCGCATCGCCCCGGATCCGCGCCCGAACTTCTTCCAGGAACTCTTCTCCTCCGAGGACGAATCCCGCCTTCACCTCTTCCAGCGGGGATTCCTGATGGCCAGAGCGGATGGCCTCTTCCACGTAGCGTCGGTATAGTGCACGTGCGCGCGCCCCGTGTCCGAAGCGGGACAGGACGGCCTCCCGGTGCAGCCACGAGGGAGCTTTGCCTTGGAGATAGCTCCGATACGAGCTCCACGAGTAGGTCGACAGCGCCTTCAGTCGCTCTCTCACCATCTCAGCGGTTGCCTCTTCACTCCATCCCACCCGCTCGGCCGCCCTGGCCTTCTTGTCCAGCCCATACCTGCGTATCCGCACAGGATTGAGATGCAGATATCGGCTCAACTCAGCGCCGCGCGCGTCGAACTCGACCAGGATCGCCTTAAAGCGACCCTCCAACAAATGCCCGCTGCGGCGATGCCGTCGGTTGAACCACACCGTATAGCTCACTCCCAGCCACTGCATCCCTGCGCTCAGACCGCTTTCCTTCTTCATGCGAAACAGCAGGTGATAGTGATTGGTCATCAGCACATAACCGTGCACCTCCAGCCCATACCGTGACTCCACCTCGCTTAAAAGTTCGACAAAACGTCGGCGATCGCTCTCGTCCAGAAACAGCTTGCCGCACGCATTGCCCCGGCCGGTCACGTGAAACCAATAACCCGGCCCTTCCAATCGCAACGGTCTTGCCATTTCCTCATCTGTCGCACTCTATGTCATTTGTCAAGATCTGACCCCGGCCTCAACCCCCTGACCCCAGCCTCAACCCCCGGAGTTTGGCGAAAAGTTTGTGCGATCCGCACCACAGATAGCTTCCCCCGTCAAGTGACGGTCCCCGGCAAATAAAATCTTGGGCCAAGTCAGCGTGGCGGGCATCTTGAACTTGCGCCGGGCAAGGTCGCTGGCACCCCGCACTGAATTTCAATGAGTCGTCGCGACAAGCATGTGAAGGGCCTTTGTCGGGCTGAGCCGGCGCGCATTGAAGGTGCGCGGCGAGTTCTTAACGCCTACCGCGACTTTGGCGTCGCACTCCTCCGTGGCGAGCCGCTGGAGCATCTAACCTTTAAGCCCGAGGAGAAGCGCCCGCAGTCAGCGAACTACGCTCGCCGACTGAATCAGGACGCCGGTGGTGGGGTCATGTTCCAGGTCAGCATGCGATCCTTGAAAGTATCGCCTTCCCGAACACAAATCGCCGACCAATAGCCCCTGATTTGTATACCATCGCCGCCCTCCGGTTGAAGAGTCTCACTCCATTCTCCGTTGCACCATATCTCGTTGCCAGCCGTACTTATAATGTGAGGCGAATACTGATCCGGCTTGCTGATGTGATTCTTGCGGCGCCATTGCTGGAACGAGTCCGCATACCATTTCTCGATGGCCTGCCGGCCGTAAAGCGGTCCAGCGTCCGTCACAAAAACCCCGTCCTCCGTATAGATCGCGGCTACGGCGGCAGCATCGTTGCTGTTGACTGCCTCGTCATACGCCTTACATTTCGCATCTAGCAGCTGGCGCAGTTGTGGGTCTGGTTTGTCATTCATGGTTTTTCTCCGAGTCGATTCGGCGCTGATTAAAGGGCGCGAGTTAAAGTGGATGCCTCGCAAATTCGCATGTCAATGAGAATCATTAGCGACAAGAAATCCCCCGGCGCCGTGAAGCAACCGAGGGCTCTTTTAGGGGTCAGGGTTTACGAGTTACGCTGCAACAAGCTCGATGGCTCCCTTAGAATCAAGGAGCTCCTCTAGCTTGCCATCGAGGAATGCCTTCCATGCTTCATTGAACTCAATGCCACGCTTGGTGCAATGGTGCCAGATCGCGTACCAGTTTTCACGCACGTCTTCGAACTCAATACCGTGTTCTTGGCAATACTTCCAGATCGTGTGCCAGTGGGCCCATCTGGAATCAAACATCGCGATATCCCACTTTCCTTCCTCGTCCTCGTAGACCTCGAAGATGGCCGTCTCTTCAAACGTCGGTCGCACGCGATCAAGGAATGCTCTGCACTCCACTTCTGTTTCCCAAGGGGATATTTCGTTGATGAGGTCACACCATTCGCCGACCGTGCTGGCCTTTTGCTCGACCAGATTCAGTAGGACCCAGCCGCAATGCTCATCGACGAATTCTTCGAGCGGTCGCTTGTCTTCCAGGAGATAGGCGACCACCACACCCGTAGGGGGTAGAGGGGGCCTCGGAGACAAGAATCATCTGTACGTGCGGCTGAATAAAAAATTGCTCCCGAAAGAATCTGCTAGTGGACAGAGAAAGGGAAAGGGGTCCGTCCGTGCATTCGTGCAGATTTGGGGGAACAAGACGGGGTCAGCCATTTAATATTGATCAAGTGGCCCCCGAACTGGACACTTAGCGTCCGGCTCCTTTTGACTGGGTTAGATCCCTCAATTTTGCGAGGCCGTCCGTCCGCCTGATGCGTTTAGATGTCGCGATTTCGGAATGAATACACTCGCGGCTGCACCTGGAACCACAGACTTGGCCTGTCCCGCCAATCACTCATCAAGATCCTAGATCGGCAGGCGTTTCGCTGAACTCGAAGCGCCCGTAAGGACAAAACGACGGCCTTGCGCCGGTTGCCAATTGGGGCGACTCACGATGAACTTTTTAAATAGAAATGCAGGATCGCCGTCCTCCGAGCGGGCGCGTGACCCAGTGAACCGCCTCCAACCAAGTCGAAGCCCTACCGGAACAACGCAATATTAAATGGCTGACCCCTTGCTGACCCGGACCCCTTGCTGACCCCGCAGAGCACAGCTTAGCCCAGCAAAGCTAAGCGTAATCTTGCACGCTGCCAAGTCAGCGGCTGAACACCGCGCGAATGATTGTCGCGTCGCTCATGTCAACTTTTTTGCTCCGCGCGAACAAGCACTGCGCAACCAAAGTTGCAGTTGGAGCGTCTCATTCTTCCGTGACTTTGAAAGTCATCCGCTCCCCGCGATGTTCGGGGCAGGAGGCCGTATAGCTGCCAGGTTCCAGCTTCACTGTGAAAGTGCTGGTCTCACCGGGACTGATCTTGCCGAGTGACTCGCGAATGCCATTTCCGGCGATTTGAAAGCCACGCTTTTCGTAGGCGTCGTTCTCGACAGCAAATGTGATCTCGCCCGCCGTAAAGCGGTTAGGCATATCGAGACTGCCTTCGGTGATTTTCACCTTCGCCCTCTGCTCCTCGACTTCCTTTTTTTCGCCGAGCAATGCCCTGGCGGCGTCTTTGACCTTTTCGGTCGTGGATTCATCCTTCTGCGCCAGTACCGGCGAACCGAGCGCAAATACCAGAGTTAATGCTGTAATCAGAGTTGTTCTCATAGCATCGTATCGAATTTGATGTCGCAAGTGCGCCTGGCCATCCGCCTCACACGCTTTGACGCGTAAATAACTCTTTTCACGCTAAACCCAGACTGCTTTCATCTGGACTTTAGGCTGCCAACCCACCCCATTGGCCATGAAAACGTTCGTCAAACGCGCCGATTCCGGAGGCGAGATCGGCGCGGTTCAGTCTGGCGGCTCAAGAGCGTGGAAGATGCGCGTCTTGACTGCGGTGGCCGCGGGATTCGCCCTGGTTTCGGGGGGTTCGGCCGAGGAGGGCGAGAAGCCGTCGGCGTTCATCGTCAGCCCCGTTCACGCAGCCCAGATTGTCCGCGGTGACGACGGCATGGACCATGTCGAATACGACCTGCTCGTCGTCAGCGTGCTCCCCGAGCCGATGACGCTGTTGAGCGTCACGGTCCTCGATCCCGCCGGAAAAGAGCTCCAACAGATCGAGGGGGCCGCCCTTGCGGCCGTGACCCAGCCCCTCTTTGCGCACACCGAGACGGCCGAGATCCCCGCCTCGGCGGCCGTCGCGATTGAGGTCGACCTGATCCTGCCGCCAGATACCGCGCCGGAACGGCTCACGCACCGGATCGCCTACGCCCTCAAGGCGGGCTCAGTGCTTACCCCGATGTACGACAGCCTTGAGGTCGACGCACCGGAAGTTGCGGTCAACCGCCAACCACCCCGGTGATCAAGCCGCCAGTCAAGGGCGACGGCTGGGTGGCAAGCAGCGGTTGCTGCAAGCCCAATCTCCACCGAGACCTCCGTATCGCCATCGACGGCGTCAGCATCGAAACTCCCGAAGCCTTCGCCATCGACTTTGCCAAAATTAAGGATGGCAAGGTCTTCGATGGCGACGGCAGCAAGATCGAACAGCACTACGCCTTCGGGGAGGAGGTGCTAGCGGTCGCCGATGGAACTGTCGTATCGATCCAGGACGGCAAGCCAGAGACAACGCCGAACCAGGCCATGATCCCAAAAACGAAGAGCGACTATGGCGGCAATCAGGTGATCCTCCAAATTGCCCCCAATGTTTTCGCGCTCTATGTGCACTTGCACACGGGGAGTGTCGCCGTGAAAGTCGGCGACGTCGTGAAAGCAGGGACACCGCTTGCCAGGATCGGCAACACCGGCCCCTCCTTGGGCCCCCACCTGCATTTCGGGCTCTCCGACAAGCCCGACATGTACGCCGGAAGGAGCCTGCCGTTCGTTTTCGATAGCTACACCCTGGTCGGCAAAGTCGATTTCGACGCCTCGGAGGGGGCTCGCGTCGTGATCGTGCCGGATTCGCGGCAGGTTCGGTCTGCCTATCCGCTTTACGGCAGCGTCCAGAACTTTCCCTAGGAGACTGTTGAAGAACTCACGGATGCCGCGTGGCGATCAATTTTCGGAAGATCCCGCTCCGAAACCAAACCTGGAGGGAAACGTTCTGCTCCTGGACCCGAAAAATTCCTATCCCTATGCCTGATCGGCCAGCCGTCTCGCTTTCGGGTCTCTACGCCCCGACCGTGGTGGAACGTATCTCAGGCAGCGTCGTACGCACCGTGATCGAGGGCCAACCGGTGAGTTTCTTCGTCACGACCGAACTAGACACCATCATGGGGCAGAACGCCTACGGCTATTTCTATGAGATCGAGGAATTGGCCATCATCGCGCGGCACTTTCCGGGCTCGATCATGCTCGACGTGGGTGCCAACATCGGTAACCACACGATCTACGCGGCTAAGTTTCTCGGCGCCCGACGGATCATCTGCATCGAGCCGAACCCAGAAGCGATCATGATTCTGCGGATCAACGTTGATCTCAATCAGCTTCATGAGCAGGTGGACATGCGCTATCTGGGGCTTGGCCTCTCGGACGGCCCTGGTGCCGCAGCCATCGCTCGCACGATCGCGATGAACCTCGGCGGCGTCGCGTTGGCTTCGCAGGCGGGCGGGTCCATCAGGCTTTTCGCTGGCGACGAGTTGCTCCAAGGTCAACCGATCGATTTCATCAAGATCGATGTAGAGGGGATGGAACTTGCGGTTCTCAAAGGGCTTGAGCGCACAATCGCCGAGTGCCGTCCCGGCATCTTTGTCGAGGTCGACAACGCTCACGCGCCGGCCTTCCATGCGCTCATCCAGCACCTCGGCTATGCCGTCGTGGACCGCTTCAACCGCTATGGCACTTCGGAGAACTTCATGCTGGTGCCCTCAGAGGTAAACGCGATCATCACCGCGAAGGCTCCAAGGAGTAGCTGATCTGCCGATACCAGATTCCGGCTAGGACTGTGCGAACTGGGCTACGTCGAAGGGCAGAACATCGTCATCGAGTTCGGCTTGGCGGGCGTTGGAAAGGGGACGCGTCGAGCAACGCTGCCCGGAGCGATTTGAGTGGCTGATGCGGCGATCGCCCGGGTGTCGGGTGGTCCTTGAGGCGAGTATGAACTGGCCGTGGCTGCTGGAGATCCTGGAAGGTGCGGGCCGAGTGGGGTCAGCCGACAGTGCATAGTCGATCGTTGCCAGTTGATGGGCCCACCTGCAGCAGAGTGCTCGGCGGGGACGCCGAGCACCACCAAGACAAGCTCTTGAGATCCTGCCGCTCCAGCCCCGCCGGTTTCTCCCGGCGTCTAAACCTCTCTTCTTTCCTCTCAAGAACAATCGCGAGAGGCTGAGCGCAGTTCTCTAATCACATAGTCGCCATTTCTCGACAAGCGCTTGTATCCGGTTGGATAATGCTTCTAACTCAACATCAATATTCTCTTGACCATTCGGGATAGAGTCAACTTTAGTCGAGCTACACAACGTTCGGCAGGCAACGCGGCCTCCGAGAGGACATCCACTCCGACAGCCACGAGCGGCCTACGCTGTGAAGGGGAAAAAGAGTATGCCGTTATACATGGTGCAGTTTGCCTACACGCCGCAGGCTTGGGCTGCACTCATTAGCGTCCCACAAGACCGCGCGGCGGCTTCCGAATCCTCTGTGCAGCACGTCGGCGGTCGGCTGATCGGGTTGTACTACACTCCTGGCGCGGAGTACGACGGCTTCGCGCTCTTCGAGGCACCGGATGATGCGGCCGCGGCCGCGGTCGAGATCGCGGCCGTCGCGGCGGGCCACTTGCGAAGCAACCGCCTGCTACGGGTGCTCTCAGCCGAGGAGATGCGGGCAGCGCTCCAACAGGCGGCTACGGCGCCAGACCTTGCACCGAAGCGCACTGCTGACGAAACCTAAGGACGGGTTCGGTTCTATGCTTCACATGAGGCTGAGCGGATTCGCTTGCATGCTGTCGTTAGCTCCCTAACCGGGGAGAGGGATGGGGTCAGGCTTGACTTATGACATTTGCGTGATCTCTCTCTGCAGGATCCTCAAGACGCGGGCCAGACCGGCGTTTTCCTGAATCCTCCTTGCCAAGCGCCGTACCGCCTGGGCCACCGCCGAGTCATCGATCCCGCCGGCGCGTTCGGCCAATTCTCTGTTGGTCATCATGGTATTTTTTCGGGCGAGCAAGAGCACCATATCTCGGCCCCAGTCTCCCCGGCGACTAGCGTATTTTTCCCAGTTCTCGCCCTTATGCTTGCTCACCACTCGGACGATGTCTTCAAACTGCAAGGGCCGAACGATTTCCTTCAATCCGGGTTGTTCCCTCGCATCGCCCCGGATCCGCGCCCGAACTTCTTCCAGGAACTCTTCTCCTCCGAGGACGAATCCCGCCTTCACCTCTTCCAGCGGGGATTCCTGATGGCCAGAGCGGATGGCCTCTTCCACGTAGCGTCGGTATAGTGCACGTGCGCGCGCCCCGTGTCCGAAGCGGGACAGGACGGCCTCCCGGTGCAGCCACGAGGGAGCTTTGCCTTGGAGATAGCTCCGATACGAGCTCCACGAGTAGGTCGACAGCGCCTTCAGTCGCTCTCTCACCATCTCAGCGGTTGCCTCTTCACTCCATCCCACCCGCTCGGCCGCCCTGGCCTTCTTGTCCAGCCCATACCTGCGTATCCGCACAGGATTGAGATGCAGATATCGGCTCAACTCAGCGCCGCGCGCGTCGAACTCGACCAGGATCGCCTTAAAGCGACCCTCCAACAAATGCCCGCTGCGGCGATGCCGTCGGTTGAACCACACCGTATAGCTCACTCCCAGCCACTGCATCCCTGCGCTCAGACCGCTTTCCTTCTTCATGCGAAACAGCAGGTGATAGTGATTGGTCATCAGCACATAACCGTGCACCTCCAGCCCATACCGTGACTCCACCTCGCTTAAAAGTTCGACAAAACGTCGGCGATCGCTCTCGTCCAGAAACAGCTTGCCGCACGCATTGCCCCGGCCGGTCACGTGAAACCAATAACCCGGCCCTTCCAATCGCAACGGTCTTGCCATTTCCTCATCTGTCGCACTCTATGTCATTTGTCAAGATCTGACCCCGGCCTCCGCCTGCCAGTCTCCGCCCCAGTCTCCCACGGGAATATTCGGAGGCGATTTGACCGGGTTCAGCCCCTGGCTGATCTTTGGTCAATTGTCCACAGGTGAACGAAGAACAGTCGGAAACGACAGCCACGATCCTTCATGCACTGACCCCCACTTATGATGTCAGGGACAATATTCACGTTCCGCCTGCACGACGGACGGCCAATTACCTCTCTGGACTGAAAGAACGGCAGGTTTTTGCGCCTTATCGTTCTTGTTTGCGAGTTTTGCACGCTACACTTCAAACTTAGGGTGATCAGTCAAGACCTGATCCTGCGGCCTAACACATCCCTGACCCGTCCATCAAGCCAGCGTCCGATTATCCGATTGGCGATCGGTGTCCTTATACGATCATATCTCGGCATGCCGTCGGGAGCATACCAGCGGCTTTACGCGCTGCGCCGCGGATGACTTCGGCCAGCGACGGGTGGATGTAGATGATATCCACGAGTGAGTGGATGTCGTTGCGCCACTTCATGATGGGAAGGATCGCGTGGAGGAGCACGGAGGCCTGATAGCCCACGATGTGGCAGCCGAGAATCCTATGGTCGGGCGCGACGAGGAATTTGCAGAGTCCATATTCTTCCTTCACGGCGCGGCCCTTGGTGGCATTGACGAACGGGTAGGAGGCCGCGACGTAGGGTGTCTTGGCGGCTCTCAGCTCGTCTTCGGTCGCGCCGACGCCGGCGATTTCGGGCATGGTGAAGACGGCATGGGGCATCGGGCCGTAGTCAATGGGATCTCGCGTCTTTCCGGTAAGGAGCTGGGCGAGATATTCACTCTCGAAGTTGGCGGCGTGGGTGAAGAAATAGCGGCCCGCGACATCGCCCATGACGTAGATGCCCTCGATGGACGTGCGCAGGTGGTCGTCGGTTTCGATGTAGCCATGGGCGTTCGGCTTGAGGTCAGTGCATTCAAGGCCGATGTGGTCGCTGTTGGGAACGCGGCCGATGCAGTAGAGGAGCGCTTCGCTGTCGCGAGAGACTTCCGTGCCGTCGGCGTGCGCGATCGTGAGGAGGTGACCCGAGTCGTCATGCTCGGCGCAGGCGATGGTCGAGTTGAAGGCCACCGGCACGCGGGCGGTAAAGCCCTTCATGAAGACGGAGCGTGTCTCGAAGTCCTCGCGATCCAGGAGGTGATCGCGTCGGACGACGAGCAGTGTGTCGACGCCGATGCCGTGGAAAAAATGCCCCAGCTCGCACGCGATGTAGCCGCCTCCGACGATGGTGATCGACTTGGGCATTTTGCGGAGCTTGAAGACGTCGTCACTGGTCCAGAATGGCACGTCGAGCTCGGGCCGCCTCGGGCGGCTACCGGTGGCGAGTACGATCCTGTCCGCGGAAATTGCGCTCCCGCCGGCGCGCAGTGTGTGGTTGGCGACAAAGCTGGCTTCGCTGCGATACAGGGTGACATTCTCGCCAAGCGCATCCTTGAGGATCCCGTCGTATTTGGCCGTGAAGTCGAATGTGTCGCGGAGCATCGCGTCGGGGTCTGGCAGACGCAAAGTGGTTTCGAACCCGAAGCGGCGCGCGTCGCGAACGTGTTCGGCGGCGTCGGCGTAGCCGATGAGCAGCTTGGAGGGAATGCAGCCGCGATGGGGACAGGTGCCGCCGAGGGGGCCGCGCTCGACGAGCGCGACCTTCATGCCGGCCGCTCCACAGTCAATGGCGGTGGAAATGGCATTCCCTCCGCCGAAGACGATGAGATCGTAGTGCTTGGTTTCCATGCGAACGATTGATCGCAGTGGGGTTCGTTCCTTACAAGCCAATCACGCAGTGACTTAAGCCGCGCTTGCGGGCGGGCCGCGAGGGTAACTGATTCTCCATCGGCGGCGTGCAACGCTTTGGTATGTGGAAGATTTGTCCAGCCTTTGCCGTCGCAATACTGATCGCCGGGTGCATGGCTCCTTATCCATCGAGTTATCGGCCACCCGAAGAAATATTTCAGCGAACGGCAATGTTGCGGTGATGGCCCTCCTCCAGGGTTTCCATACGATCGATGGGGTGAGATCTTTTGACTTATGACATTTCTTAGATCTCTCTCTGGAGCGCAGAACAGGCGAAAAGGGGTCAGCCATTTAATATTGATCCAAAAGTAAAGGGGTCAGGCGCTCGCTTATACGGAACCACAGACTTGCCCTGTCCCGCCAGTCACTCATCAAGATCCAGATCGGCAAGCGTTTCGCTGAACTCGAAGCGCCCGTAAGGACCAAACGACGACTCAGAGCGGGCGCATGACTCAGTGAACCAGCTCCCACCCAAGTCGAAGCCCTACCGACAAAACGCGATATTTAATGGCTGACCCCTTTTGCTTTCCTCGGTAACTAGAACCTAGTTCGGTGTCGTTCTGCCTTAGACAATGGAAGAGCCGCCAAGCTGTTCGGTGTTTGATCCTTGCCAAACAGCACGGCCTGGGTTCAGATAACTTTTCCGGGTTGGCCACGAAAGGTCACCTATTAATCCCATTCAAGCTAGAAGGAGCTATTCAACGATGCCACACGAAGATCAATTTACTGCGGTTGGGCCGAGTCTTACCGGTTCTGGCTTTCCAAGAGCGGGCTTTTCTACCAAGGCCAGCGACATGGATCATGGGGTAAATGTCAGAGGCGAAAAGTGCGGAGTTTATGGAGAAAGTGGTGTGCCTTTACCGAGCGCTAGAGCACCAGAGGTGGATGGAATTGGAGTTCATGGCTTTGGGACCAACTTTGGCGTGTCTGGGCGGGCTACTGCCAACGGCATCGCCGGCATCGTCGGTCGACACGGTAACAACGGGATTGGCGTTATTGGTGCGGTTAAATCCGAGGACCTAAAGGGAATTGGCGTTGTAGGTGTTAGTCGCTCTCCCGGTTTGGGAAGCGCCACGGCTCCCGTGCCCGACCCGGCAGACGGATTGGGGATAGGGGTGCTTGGCACTAGCGGAAGAGGGCCGGGTGTGCGGGGAAGCAGCCAGAGCGGTGAGGGTGGACAATTCGAATCCGAGTCAGGTATAGGAGCGAGCGGAACAAGTGGTTCGGGCATTGGAGTGACTGGCACGAGTGGTTCGGGCATTGGAGTGACTGGCACGAGTGGTTCGGGCATTGGAGTGACTGGCACGAGTGGTTCGGGCATTGGAGTGACTGGCACGAGTGATTCGAGCACTGGGGTGAGGGGCAGCAGTGATTCGGGCACCGGAGTTTCTGGTAGAAGTGGATCGGGCATTGGGGTGACTGGCAAAAGTGCGGGAAATCGCGGCGGCCTGTTTAGCTCAGCTGAAAGTGTAGCGCAAATACACTTAGTCCCGCACCGCCAACAGCCAGGAACGCGGGTTGCAGAACTCCCGCAAAGTGGCAGAGTTGGAGATCTAATTGTAATCCGAAGCACAGGGGAGGATCGGGAAGGAATACCCTTTGATTTTTGTAGCCTTTGGCTTTGCACTCCTAAGCATCCGTCTGAGGAAGAATCTGACCAGTGGACAGAGGTCTTACTGGGAGGAACGGTGACTGGCACTTTGTCCTGATCGTCCAAAGTCATCCTATGCTAAGAAAAGGACTCGTGCAGTAACTCTTGGACTGCCGAAGAGTAGGCTAGACCTCACAGTTAACAAATGAAGTCGGTAGGCGATCATTCTCTTCCCGGGGGTAGAGAACACGAACACGCAGCCAAGCAAATGGTGTAGCTGCCACCCGAGCCGCAGGAAGTCTGTTGGCCACTACTGCGAGATCATCGATTTATGGCTATTGATGGCCGTTCGGCGTTTCGCATTTAGCACCGTCTACATTAGGATTAGGAGAAAAACGCGGCGCAGGACAAAAGGGGTCAGCGATTTAATATTGCTTTATGGGGAACATTCCCTCACCGAGTCACTTGCCAGAACGTCCACGCTGCAGCGGACATCAATAAATTAGTGGTTGACCCCTTTTGCTTCTCCCTCTCTTGGCTGCAATCGCATGTTTCGTATCATCAAAGATCTGGATTGGCTAACGGCGCGCTGAACGAAGAAGAGCGCACACAGCCAAACCAAAGAGTTGAGCCAACTCTGCTTCTCGTTGCAACCACGGGGAGAAAAGCGACATTAAATCGCCTACCCTCTCTTTGCTTTCAGTCGATCACCTGCCGCGCCAGCTGGCGGCATCAGTGGCTCCGGAAATATTCGGAGGCGATTTGACCGGGTTCAGCTCCTTGCTGATCTTTGGTCAATTGCCCACGATGGTGAACGAAGAACAGTTGGAAACGAAAGCCACGATCCTTCATGCCGACCTGGATGCGTTCTATGCTTCGGTCGAGCAGTTGCTCGATCCATCCTTGCGCGGCAACCCCATCGCCGTCGGTGGCGGAGTGGTGCTCGCCGCTTCCTACGAAGCCAGGGCCTGCGGGGTTCGCGGGGGTATGCCAGGCAGACGAGCGCGCGAGCTCTGTCCGCAGCTGGTTTTTGTTACCGGCCATTTCCAGGAGTACCAGCGGCTGGGCGATGCGGCCATCAAGGTAATTAATGATTTTACGCCCCTCGTTGAGCGGATTTCCATCGATGAGGCCTTTGCCGACGTGGCGGGCTGCACCCATCTCTTCGGTCCGCCGGCCGAAATTGCCGCGGCAATCCGGCATCGTGTCCGGACGGAGCTTGGCCTTCCGATCTCGATCGGCGTGGCGCGCACCAAGCACTTGGCGAAGATCGCCTCACAGGCAGCCAAGCCCGACGGGCTGGTAGTGGTCGATCCCGGCACCGAACTGGACTTCCTTCACGATCTGCCTGTCGAACTGATGTGGGGCGTGGGCCCGGTCAGTCAGGCGCGGCTGGCCGAGATCGGTGTCCGGACCATCGGACAATTGGCGCGAACGCCGGGCCAGTCGCTCACGCGGTTGCTTGGTCCCGCAGCGGGAGAAAAGCTCGCGGCGCTGGCATGGAATCGCGATCCTCGGGAGATCAGGACTGATCGGCGGGCAGGGTCGGCGGGCGCACAGTCAGCATTCGGCCGCAAGCCTGCTGAAGAGGGCGTTTTCCGACCGATGCTGCGCCATCTCGCGGACAGGATTTGCAGCCGGCTCCGGGCCAAGTCCCGGCCCGGCCGAACGGTGACGGTCCGGGTTCGTTTCGCCGACCTGCGCTCCGTCAGCCGTTCCGTCACGCTCGGCGCGCCGATTTCGACGACAGCGATCATCGCCGAGATCGCAGAAGAACTGGTGCGCACGGTGCTCGCGCAGCATCCGGATGAGAAGACCATCTCGCTTCTGGCGATCTCCGTATCGAATCTCGAGGAGCACCCGGAGCTGCAGCTCGAGCTTCCGCTCGGGTTTGCGGATGAGCAGCGCCGTCCTGGCAGCGAAAGAGGTATGGCGTGCTCGGCGGCCGATCGGGCTGTCGACGCCATCCGCGATCGCTTCGGATGGGACGCGGTAGGATACGGATCGGTCGCACTGGGAGTCTTCCGCTCCGTGCCGGACGCGTTTCGCGAGCTCGCCGAAAAGGACCTTTGACTTCACGCGCTGCAACGGTTGGCGAGCGTTTCGGTGCCCTTGAGGCGGGCGGAGGCAGACCTGGGGTCAAAGTGGAGAAAACAAACCATTAGGAGCATCCGCAATGACTACATCGGAGACGCCCCGATGTGGTCAGATCTTATGGCATTCTTTCTCCCGTCGCACGAGCTCTGGTCATGCTCCATTCTCCAGTCAATCTCACATGTCAAGAGGCGGTTCAGCGTGCTCCGGAATTGCTGCGTGCTCGCGCAAGCGAGCTTGCGTCGCGCTGGCATTCCTCGCTATCAGGATGAAAACGGCGCGGTGCTTTTTGGAGCCACCGCATCGTCAACCCAACTTCAGTCCCGGGCATCGTTCAAATGGCTGCCGACAGATGGGCAGTCGTTTTTCGACCGCCAGAACGATTGAGAGTTGATGGGCCGCCCGCAGCACAATGCTCGGCGAGGACGCCGAGCACCACACCCGAGACGGGTATGCTCCCCGGAAACGCGCGGAACGACGGGTCACCTCACAGACAGTTTACCTGAGAGTGCAAAGCCGCCACAATTCTGGCTTTAGTCCCCCAGCATCGACAATCCGCGGAAAGTGTTTCACGCTGCTTGAGGCTTGGAGGAACCATGGAGAAAAAGAAAATTTTACTCGTCGGCGAAAGCTGGGTCACTTCAGCAAATCACACAAAGGGATGGGACACCTTCTCGAGCGTGACGTTTCACCTGGGGGCCGAACCGCTCGTCGACGCCCTGAAAGACAGCCCATTCGAGTTGATCTACATGAAGGCGCATGAAGCGGCACTGGACTTTCCACTCTCCCTGGAAGGGCTCACACATTACGATGCCATTCTGCTGTCCGATATCGGTTCGAATACGCTGTTGCTGCATCCCGACGTCTGGCTTCAGGGAAAGACGGTCCCCAACCGCCTCAAGCTCCTGAAGGAATATTCGGCCCAGGGCGGCGGGCTTATGATGATCGGCGGCTACTTTTCGTTTCAGGGGATCGACGGCAGGGCCCGCTGGCACAAGACGGCAGTCGAAGAGGTCTTGCCTGTTACCTGTATTCCCTATGACGATCGCTTCGAAGCACCTGAAGGCATCGTCGCCGAGATAACGATGCCGTCTCATCCCATCGTGTCGGGGCTCGACACACCGTGGCCCGCCCTGCTTGGGGTGAACGAGGTAAAGGTCAAGGAGCGTCAGGATGTTCAGGTCATTGCGCGGCTCCCGGCAGATCAAGGTGGCCATCCCCTGCTTGTGGCTGGAAGCCATGGAAATGGCCGTACCCTGGCATGGACGTCCGATATCGGCCCGCATTGGCTGCCAAACGCCTTCGTCGCATGGCCGGGCTACAAGCGGCTCTGGATCCAGGCACTGGGCTGGCTCACTCGATCGTAATCCCTGATGCTCCCTGTCCTTGGGGCAAAGTCTGGGCAAAGGGTCAGCCATTTAATGGGTCTGGGCAACGTCTGGGTAAAGGGTCCGTCTGGGCAAAGGGTCCGCCATTTATTATTGATATCGGTGACCATCATCGGCCGCATCAATCCTCGATGGACGATCCTCCCAGCGAGGTGTACGCTTTTCACAACGTGACCGGGTGCTGACGGGCGGCAGGAAGCCCCAGAAGACGTTGGAAAGGAACTGATCGCGTGAAGCCGTGTTGCGAACAAGCAGGACGATTCATGTTCTCGGACAATGATCGATGCGGAGAAAGCCCGATGAGGTATTTCGCCCGGAACCGTGGCGCATCTGTCGCGACTGATCCGTCAATAGCATGAAGGCGAATGGCATTTCTGCCAAGGACCAGAATCTCGGATCGATCGCGAATTCTTTGCGTCGCGGCGCAGATCGAACAGTCCGCTCCGGGCCGCATGCTTCATTTCTTGCCGTGCAAGGTGCAGTGGGCAATCGCGCGTTTGGAGAGTTCCTCGCCTCAGCAGTGAGCTTGCCGGCACCGTCTGTAAGTGCGTCGAGTGCCGGTGTTCGTCGCTCCGGAGAAAGGAGTGAGAAAGGATCAGAAGATGCCACCCAGTCGGTGAGTCCACCTGAAAGGGCAACGCTTCAACGCAAGTGCGCCAGTGGCGGATCGCCCGGGCCTTCGGGCGAGTGCGAGGAATGCCGAAGGAAACGGTTGCAACGCGAGGCCATGACATTGGAGTCGAACGAGGAAGTTCCGCCCATCATTCATGAAGTTCTTGGCCGGGGTTCAGGGAAATCAGCCGACATACGGAAACGTGAAGCCCGCGTTTGAAGAGGGCGGACAAGTGCCGACGCCGACGCCAAGCCGACGCATTGGATTTCGACCGGCCCCCAAGGACGTCGCGGAAAAGGGCCTGGTGGAAGTCGACATCGGTTCTCGCGGATACGTGAAGAAAGAATATTTCGGCGACGTTGGCCCGGGCGGCGAGCAGCTGTCGCGCTACCACGTGAACATCCAGCTCAACAAACAGGGGATGATGGAGGCCGATCTTGTCCTGCGCAGAGGCGGGCGGCGATCCGGATCGCTTTTTGGAAAAGAGGAATTCCTCGAAGCAAAACGGCATTTTGAGCAGGCGAACGGCTCCGGTTCAGTGAAGGGCGTTCAGGGCAGATGGGGCGCCGGGGAGGACAATCTCAACACGTTCAACCAGCGATTTAACTTGTGGAAAGGTCGTGGTCTTTCGGACGAGGCGGCGATGACCGAAGCCGCCAGGAAGACGAAGACCGGTGAGCGGGCTGGGGCCGCCGGGTTCAAGAACGTGAAGGTCACAAGAACGGAGGGTTCGCCGGGCGCATTTACCAACGTGGAAGTGGAATTCACCAAATAGGATCCGATGTCGCGCTCTGCCACAACACAATCGAGAGCCCGCGAGGAAGATCCCGAAATGAGAGTCACAAGGCCCAACAGCGGCGTTAGACGTTCTCATTACGTTCAGATCATGCACTAAGTTAGTCGAACGCTTCTTGAGCATCCTGCATGGCAAGCCATCCGTGAGCGGTGCTCGCTTGGGCTGTATTTCCGTTGGAGGCCAGCCGAGCTTCGGAGTGGTGCGGCGCAGGTTCTCTCTTCGCGTGTCCGCCTTCACTCTCGCGGAAAGCCGCGCGTGCCGGCTGTTTCGTTCGCACAAGGGCACCCGCTATGATTAAAACCGACCTCTCCAGCGTCTATCGAGACTACATTGCCTGCCTGAATAAGCAGGACTGGCCGAATCTGGAAAAATTCGTCCATGATGAAGTAACCTACAACGGTCAGCAGATCGGGATTTTAGGTTATCGCGAAATGCTGGAAGGAGATTTCTATCAAATTCCGGACCTTTATTTCGAGATCCAGCTCTTGATTTCAGATGCCCCCTATGTAGCGAGCCGGCTCCGCTTCGAATGTACGCCAACGGGAACGTTCCTTGGCCTCCAGGTCAACGGGAGGAGGGTTTCTTTTACCGAGAATGTATTCTATGAATTTCGGACCCACAGGATTGTGCAGGTGTGGTCGGTGATCGATAAGGCGGCCATCGAAGCTCAGCTCTAGTGAGATATCTCGTACCTCCGTCCCTCGTCGCCAAGCGCGATTGCTTCGGTCTTGCTGTTTCGCGTCGCTTCGGCAGCGTTGATCGGCGAGGTTCCACCGCTCACGCCTGACCCGAGCACGCATCGCGCGTTCAGACCACGTACGCCGCGCGCCCAGTGGCGCTGAGCCGCAGCAGCCGCTGGTCGGCGCCGCGGAGGGCGCTGATCAGGTCCTGGTTCAACGCGGCGAGGAATTTCAGAGCCATGAGCGAACCGCCGGAGAGGAGGGTTTCGCACGGCTTGCGTTCCAGCTCGAGGACGACCCCACCGTCGGGCATCGAACACGTCGCGGTGCGAGCCTCGCCGCTGATGAGGCTGACCTGACCAAAGATGCTGCCGGCGTGGAGCTGGGCCAGGAGTTGCTGGCGGTCGCGCACGCGCACGGTCACGTCCACGCTGCCGCTGACGATGATGAAGCAGCTGCCCCCGGGCCCACCTTCGCTCACCACCACAGTTCCCCGCGGCAGATCCCAGCGCCGCATGAGGCGTAGCAACTGTCGCAGCTCGCGATCGCTGAAATCAGCAAAGAGTGGAAAATCGCGCAGTGCACCGGCCTTGATCGTCGACCCCGGCTTCGACGTCAACCGCTCCTGCGTCATGGTCGAAATCTTCGGAGTTTCGCTTGGGGCGATGGTCGCACCGTAGGTGCACTCGAAAGAGATCTGTTCATTGACCACGATCAATCGCTTGCACAGTGCCTGGGCGATTCGCCAGAGATTATCCTTGGACGAGAGGAACAGCGGTTGCTTGCTGAGGAACCGGCGCGGGGAGAAGACATCCTGCGGCGTCCAGCCGGGAGATCTGTCGGTCAGCGCCATCTCGGCGCTGGCTTGCCCGGCAGCGGTGGCGTAACTCCCCCCATACCCATTGAAACCGGCGGCGAGGACGACCCCGGGGCGAACAAATCCGACCGCCGGCAATCCATCCGGAGTGAAGGCCATCGGCCCGACCCATTCAGAAGTCGGCGGCTGTCCGCGCAGCTCGGGATAATATCGATCACGCAGTCGCAGCAGCAGATGGTGAATGCCAAGCGATCTGCGACGTGACGCGGGATTCTTCATTGGTCGATCCTTGCCACCGCCAAACAACAGCGGGGCGAGTCCGTCGTGTGCTCCGGCGCGCGGCTGATTGAAGAACGCCGGACCTTGCTCGGTGGTGATCGTGCGTCCTCGCGCGCGGTCCAGCGCGTGTTCGGTAACCATGATCTGGCTTTGCCTCGGGGAGATGCTGCGCATTTCCGGCAGCAGTTCGCGCGTGAAGGCGTTGGTGGCGACAATCACGCGCCGGGCGACGATGCGGCCACGGTCGGTTGTCAGGTAATGACAATCCGGCGAGATCGATCGAATCCGTTTCACGCGCACGCGCGTATACAGCTTCACTCCATTCTTCAGCGCTGCGCTGATTACGCCGCAGACATATTTAAACGGATGATACGTCCCGTCGCCGGGGATGAACCGGCCAACGAAGTTGGTGCGAATATCGAACTCCTCAAGGATTTTCCGCCGCGACCAGAGCTCGATGCGCTGGCCGTGTTGGGCGGCGAGCAGGACTTCCTCGCACATTCCCTGCTCTTCGCCGTCGGTGTGGGCCAGGCACATCCATCCGCGCGGAGAAAAATCGCAATCGATCGACTCGTGATCGATGATCTGCTTCAATCGATCGCGGTTGCGAAGAGCTATTTCCAGGACCAGCGACGCCTGCCGTTCGCTTTCGGCGCGCAGGACTTCGATCGGCAAAGAAGGGTAGACGTGCAGGAGAAACCGAAGTCGCTCGCGCGCCAGACCTCCATACAGACCGAGGGAATTCTCGGGAAGCAGCTCAAAGTTGCCGCCGTTGCGTCCGCTAGCTTCGCCGGCGGGATCACCGCGATCGATGACGGCGACCTGCAGGCTGCGATCGCGCACCGCCGTCCCGAGATGATAGGCCGCCGAAGCGCCGGTGAGCCCTGCGCCGATGATCAACACGTCCACGGATCGGGGCAATGTCGGCGCCGATTGATAATTCGCCAGCGGATGCCCGGCGCGGAACCAGAAGGGTTGATCGTTGATCGGCAGAGAAACTTTTTTGGTCGAAGCGACTCCAACGCGCCCGAGGAGCTCTTCGAACAGCCGCCGCGATTTGGAAGTGAATCGGCAATCGCGTTCCAAGGCCTGCAGCTTGCGCCGGACCGCCGCGCCTGCGGGGCGTTGGCTGTATCTCGGGACCAACTGCCTGGCGAGGCGTTCCACCGCATCCGCGGTCAAGACGCGCCCGGGACGTGACAACGCCGAATTCTTCTTTCGAGCTTTCGATCCACCGGCCTTAGCCACAATACGCGCAAGCTATCACCAGAGGCCGCGCAAGAATATCCGGAAATCGAGAAACAGACGCGGACACGGCCGACCTTGATCGTTAGGCAACGATGAGGCGTTCATGGCGCACCGTTGCTCCTCGGAGCTGTCGCTTTTAGGGATCGGATGAGGAACGCTCCCTGCTTCGCAGCGGTTGCTTCTCGATTCTCCCGAGGAAATGCACTATCTGCTCCGGGCGAGGCATCATGTTATCTCAGCGTTTTAGCTTTCGGGTAGCGATCGTTCTCCTGATCTGGTGCTTGTCGGCAGCGCTTCTCGGAGCTCTTGGCGTCCTTGGCTCCCTCCGTCCGCCCATGCCGCAAGTAATCTTGTTTGGTCTAGTCGCGCTTCTCCTGATAGCTTACGCCTTCTCAACCGAATTTCGCCGGTGGCTTTCTTCCGTTCCCCTCGAATCGCTTGTCTCGGTTCATTTGGTTCGCTTTGTAGGGTTCTACTTCCTCTGGCTTTATGAGCAGCGTCAACTACCGTTTGCTTTCGCGGTCCTGGGTGGTTGGGGCGACATTGTGGTGGCCACCCTTGCTTTGGCCTTGTTGATTCTGCGTCCTCGTTCTCGCGTCATTTATCAGGTCTGGAACACGCTGGGGCTCGCGGACATTCTTTTCGTGGTTAGCACGGCGACGAAGTTGGCCCTCGCCAACTCCGCGTCCATGGCAGCACTTCTTCGCTTTCCGCTAAGCCTCCTCCCAACGTTCATCGTGCCCCTAATCATTTTCACGCATGTCGTGATCTTTGTGCGATTGAAAGGCGACCGGCTCGATCGCACCTCTTGATTCGAGGGCCCGTCCCGGATGTGCATTTCACATCGCATT
This sequence comes from uncultured Verrucomicrobiae bacterium, assembly GCA_963820865.1. GTDB lineage: Bacteria > Verrucomicrobiota > Verrucomicrobiia > Chthoniobacterales > Terrimicrobiaceae > DASTFP01. Next base: position 270,941 of record CAWGBZ010000028.1, on the reverse strand, counting down.
GGGGAGTCTGGCGACACTTCCGGCAAACGAACCTCGTAAGTCGAAACTGGTTCACTGGATCTGGAACAAAACAAATGGTGTCGCACGCTTGGATCGTTGACAATCCGCAGATGCGCAGCGCGGCGAATGTCAGTCCCACACTTCACAGAGCTCAGAACAGACGCACCCCTGCCATCGAAAATTCGAGAATTCATCCGAATGCAATCAGATGCACACCGCCCCCCAAGTTTAAGTTTCCTGACACCCAAGGTTTTAAATTCCAAGTTTAAGTTTCAGAATGCGCTCGAGACATCTCCACCCGCCGTCGAGAAATCATTCGACGGAATCAGCTCGACAAAACAATCCCGATTCATTCAATGCCACACGTTCTAATCATTCACGAGGTCGCAAACTACCCGGCGTGGAAGAAGGTTTTCGACTCTGCCGCTGCCATCCGCAAAGAGGCGGGCGAGAGGTCGTACCAGGTTCTCAAGTATCAGGACGAGGTCAACCGCATTGTGCATTTCTCGGTGTGGACTTCGCTCGACGACGCGCGGCGGTTCTTCGAGTCCCCCGAACTCATTCGGATCCGAGCGGAGGCGGGTGTCAAGGCTCCTGAGTTCATCTATCTGGAGCAGCTCGAAGCAGGCATCTTATGACCAGTTGCTGTTTGTTGGACCTGGTACGCGCATCTATCGCAAGTCGGACGATCTGGAACTCCGTCGAACGGGCAAGGTTCGCATGACTGCATACTCACCAGGACGTCGCCGTTGAAGGTGACGGCGAGCCGGCCGTATCGACAGTTTTGACGCACCTTGAAGGCACTCTCCACGACCAACCTTTCGCTGGGCGATATCGCTAAATCCGTTTCTGGAAGGTCATCGACCAGCAGGGGAAGATCGTTGGGGGGAACGTTTGCGCGGTGTCGCAATAGTCGGCCGCAATCCGGCTAATACATGATTCAGATTGTGGCGAGCCGTCGCTCCTGATGGGTGGTCCCAAAGAAATCCCCTTTACAGCGCTCGGCACGAGCGCCTCTAGAGCTCTTACGGAAGTGTTTCTGGTGGGAAGTTTTGCGTTGAAGCAGGAAAGATTGCGGAGTACGCTACTGAATACGAATCATCGCCGGACCAACCAAGATTCGATGTCGATCCCTTTATGACACCGACCGACGCTGCGATCATCCGGAAGGCCTACGAGGATTTTGCGAAGGGTGACATCCCGGCGGTTCTGGCGGCTTTTCATCCATCGATCGCCTGGCACATCCCAGGGCGCAGTCCGTTATCGGGCGATTACCGGGGCCACGACGAGCTCATCGGCTTTTTCAACCAGACGTTCCACCTTTCCGGAGGCCGATTCGCTATTGAGGTTGATCATGTGCTGGCCGAGGAAGATGTCGTGGTCGCGCTGGTGACAATCCGCGCGGAACGCAATGGTCGGCCGGCCGCATTCCCGGTGGTGCACGTTTGGCTACTCGCCCATGGAAAAGTCACGGCATTCCGCGAGTTCCAAGGCGACGAACAGGCCGAGGACCAGTTCTGGTCCTGAGCCCCTGGTGATCGACTGAAGTGAACCTCGCTGAAGGATCTCCTTGGGGTGGGGCTGCGGCGGCGGCTCATTGCATCTTGCCATTCCCAGGTGCCGGCCCGATGGATCCCCCATGGAACCAGTGAGTCCTGAACGGATTATGCAGGTAGGGCTGGGGTTTTGGGCCTCGAAGACCCTCCTGAGTGCGGTGGAGATGGAAGTCTTTACGGAACTGGCGGGGCGTTCCGAGAATCTCGCGAGCTTGCAGGGGCGGCTTGGGCTGCACCCACGCGCGGCGCGCGACTTTCTTGATGCGCTTGTCGCCCTCGGATTTCTGCAGCGGAAGGACGGGCTCTACTCGAACACCCCGGAGACCGAGCTTTTCCTTGATAAGCGAAAGCCCTCCTATGTCGGAGGTGTTCTGGAGATGGCCAACCACAGGCTTTTCGGCTTTTGGAACAAGCTGACTCCGGCGCTGCGGACCGGAATGCCACAGAATGAAGCCAAGACGGGCGGCGAACCATTTGCGGCCCTCTACGCCGATCCGCAACGGCTCAAGGAATTCCTGCGCGCCATGTCCGGAATCAGCCGGCATGCCAATCTCGCGATCGCGCAGAAGTTCCCTTGGGCAAGTTATGCGAGTTACGTGGATGTTGGGACCGCGCAGGGCGACCTGGCGGCGCAAATCGCTCTCCAGCATCCTCACCTCGCGGGAATTGGGTTCGACCTGCCGGAGGTTGGGCCCGTCTTTGAAGAATACATCGCGCAAAACGGCCTGGCGGACCGCGTTCGCTTTGTGGGCGGCAGCTTCTTTACCGACGCCCTCCCGAAAGCAGACGCCGTGCTGATGGGACACATTCTCCACGACTGGAACCTCGACGAAAAACTGCTGTTGTTGAGAAAGGCGTACGAAGCGTTGCCGGAGGGCGGCGCGGTGATGATTTACGACGCGATCATCGACGACGATCGTTCGAAGAACCCATTTGGACTCCTCATGAGCTTGAACATGCTCATCGAGACGCCCGGAGGCTTCGACTACACGGGCGCCGATTGCCAAGGTTGGATGCGACAAGTCGGATTTCGTGAAACCCGCGTCGAGCACCTGGTGGGACCGGATTCGATGGTCGTCGGCATCAAGTAGAGAGCGATTTCGAAACCGGTTTCCCGGGAAACTCTCTTCCGGCCCCTCGCCCTCCCGTTCACGTAATCGCTCGTCAACGGAGACCGCCTCAGGTACAGCGAGCCGGACATGAAGACATCCCTCGTGACCCTAGCGCTGCTCTCTCTTTCATTCTTCGTTGCGCGTGCCGATCGACCCCTCGAGCTCGACTCCGGCACTTATACCTTTTCTTGGACAGAGGGAGCAAACGAAGTGACGTTTCCCGTCCGCCTGACGGCTACGCTTGGGACGCGACTTTCCTACCTTGATCTGGCAAATATTGTCATCGAACCGGTGGGGGAAAACATCCTCTTCAATCCCGGAGGCAAGTTCGTGGGTTACAGCCGAGTCGTGTTCGCTGACGGGAAGGTGTCTACGGCGGATATTGCGCTTTCCATGACCACGATTAACCCGAAAGACATGGCAATAAGAACCGTCCATTTGCAGGGAAACATTTCCAATCACTCCGCCGGTGGCCAGGGATCTTATTTCATAGATCTCAGCAAGAGCGGAGATTTGAAATGGAAGCTCACGAAAGGTCAGGATTGAACTACGAAGGGAATTCAATTCCCGGCGGTTCCGCCCCAACACTCAAGGCAAACACCGGACCACGCAGCATGTCCTTCATCTAAATTCTTGCGCGCTTCTTCCGGCTTAGGAGACTGTTCAAAAACCCACGTATGTCACGGTGCCGTCAATTTTCGAAAGATCGCAAGGAGCCAAGCGTAGACGCATGGGGTGTGGGGTCCCCATCTCCCCACAAAGCCGCAGCGCTACGGACAAGCTTAGCGACACCGCGAGGGCCGAAAATTGGCGCAACCCGGGTGGGAAGAAAGGGTCCCACCCCTTTCTGGGCGTGAGTTTTTTGGGGCATCTTGGAAGGGCGAGGGGCCCCTTCCCCTCACGGGCGTCGCTCCTCAGTCACAGCCCCTTCAGGGGATGCTCCTTCGTCCCTCCACCGACATCCACCCCAAAGAACTCGCGCGTGACATGCGTGGGTTTTTCAACAGTCTCTTAGGCGCTCGCGATACCGACACCGCCTTAGCCAAGATCCGCTCACGTCTTCCTGAACAGGCGACCACCCAGCCGCAGCCATTGCACGTTTCCCTGGGCGTTGCGCAAGAAATCGCAACGGGCGTAGACAGGCGTGCCGTCACTCTCGGTGACGAAGACGAAGTTGTTCTTGTAAAAAGCTAGCCACTGGATATCCGCATCCGCGCCTTTGCCTTCGATCAATTGCAGCCGGCCATTCCGGGCGCGGAGCTCCACCGGCGCGTCGATGGGCGGCCCTTCAAAGCCGATTTGCTCGGCGTCGTAATTGCCTTCGTATGGTGCGAGTGCCGATGCGTCGAGCGTCTGCGGAGCGGCCGGGAGATTGTGCAGGCCGGCAAATCGGGAAAGCGCCCAATCGTCCAGGAACAATTCATGCACCAATTTTCGTCCGCTTTCCGAGTTGGTAAGCAGTGTGAGGGCAAAGTTGCGCTCGGGCACGAAGAGCATGCCGGAATGCTGGCCGGGAACGTCCCCTCCGTGCTGGATAATCTTTGGGCCCTCCGCCGTCGGGCGAATGGACCAGGATACGCCCATGCCGTCCAACTCGACCAGGAGCGTCCCACCGGGGCCGGGATTGGAGCGCATGGCTTGGAGCGCGGCCGGCGACATTACTTTCTTGCCATCCGCACCGGCACCGTTGCCCAGATGGAAGCGCACGTATTTCAACTGGTCGTTCGCACTCGAAATGGCGCCCCCGAAGGGATTCATGCTCCGCGGCAGCATCCACAATGAAGGGACCACGCTGGTCGCGTTATTGTCGTCCGCATGGCAAGCGGCGATGTTGTACCCAATGATCCCGTCGGAGAAATAGCTGGTGTCGGCCATCCCGATCGGATCCAGGACCAACGCCTGGATGGCATCCTCGAACGTTTGCCTGGTCAGCTGTTCAATGACATGACCCGCGACCGCAATCGCGGCGTTATTGTATGAGAAGGTCGTCCCGAGCTTCGTCAACTGAGGCAACTTGCGAACATCGGCAACGTACTTTGCGAGCGCGTCATCGCCGCGGCCGGTGTCATGGTAGTCGAATCCCAGCCACCCGGCGCTGTGGTTGAGACACTGCCGCACGGTGACACCCTCGGCGCCGCTTGGCGCCATGAAGCCCGCCACATATTGGCTGACCGGCGCATCGAGATTCAGCTCGCCGCGATCAACCAGGACCATGGCCGCCGTGCCGGTGAGCGTTTTGCTGGTTGAACCGATCCGAAAGAGGGTATTGCCATCCACCGGGGTGGGATGCGCGATGTTGGTGACCCCATAGCCCTTTACATACTCCTGACCGTCAAAGAACACGCCGACTGCCGCGCCGGGGATCTGGTATTTCTGCAAACCGGCGTTGATTTTCTGGTCGAGCTCGCTGAACAAGTCGGTTGCCGTCGTTCCCTGCGCCTGCGCTGCCGGTGCCGAAGAGGAATAACCTGTGATCGGCAAGGCCAAGGCGGCTGCGCCCATCCCACTTACCTTAAGGAACTCCCGTCGTGAAATGCTGGCCCGTTTCATGGCTTTGGTTTGGCAGGACGAACGCGACACGTCTGATTCTCGGGCGCGGTCTTCCCTAATCCACCATCAGCAGACCCCCGTTGACATGGAGGGTCTGACCGGTGATGTAGACGCTGGCATCCGACGCCAGAAAGATCACCGCCCCGGCGAGGTCCTCCGCGACTTGGATCCTGCCAAGCGGAATGTATTTCTCGAACTCGAACAAGAGAGCGCGGTGGTCGGCATGCATCGGCGTATCGACCGCGCCCGGAGCGATGGTGTTCACCCGAACATTCTTCGGAGCGACGTCCTGAGCTGTCGCCCGCCCGAGGGCGTGCAAGGCGGCTTTGGATGAGCAATAGTCCACCCCGCCCCCATCCTGGTTGAAGGCGGACGCCCGTGACGACCAGGAGCTTCCAATGTTGATGACGCTGCCCCGGCACGCCTTCACCATCTCGGCCAGCACGGCCCGCGTGATTCGCATCGGAGCGCGAACATTCACGTTGAAAATTTCGTCCCAGACCTTGTCGTCGACGTTGAAAGGATCGGCAAACGTCATGAACCCCGCATTGTTTACCAGGACATCAATGCGGTCCCCCAGCCCGAGTGCTGCTTCGACGATCCGCTCTGGGGCGTCATCGTCCGCGACGTCCGTCGCGACGGCGACCGCCCGCCGGCCGATCGCGCGCACCTTGCCGGCCGCCTCTTCCAAACGCTGCGCATTGCGGCTCACCAGCACGATATCCGATCCCCGGTGGGCCAGGGCTTCGGCGATAGTGAGACCGATGCCGGCACTCGCCCCGGTCACAATGCTGCAATAGCCGGTCAGATCGAACAGGTCTCGGGAGATGTCTGGGATGGGTGCTTTCATGGAAGGTGGGGTTGCATGGGAGGTTGCTGATCCGGTAGATCACGTCCAGGTCGCCAAGGTTTTCTACGCGGTGCCAATGTCGGCGTGTCCTTCCTCGAACTCCCACTCGATGCCGTAGCGGTCGATGGCGTAAAAGAAGCGGATCCCCTTAACGATCTCACAAATCTCCTCCTTGGCCTGGGTGGCGTCGTGGTCTGCGACGGGAAGTTCGATGGCGCGCGGGGTGATCGGGCTGATGAAATACGGCCGATACTCGGGCGACTCGTTGATCAAGTGGACGCCCTCAACGGACTTCACATGCGCAAACACTTCGTCAATGTTGGTGACTCGCAGGCAAACGTGCCTTGGCCCGCCGACGTCATTCGTCTTCCTCGCCTTGATCTCCTGCTGCCCAGGCGGATGGTGGAAAACAAACAGTTCCAGGAACAAATCCTCCGACCGTCCAAAGGGAACCTTCAGAAAGCGAATGCTGACATCGACCGATTCGGGATCGGTCAAGAAGCCGGCTGACCGCGCGAACCCCACATTTTTGAAATGCGGGAAGGTCTGTTCCACGCTTGCGCCGAAGAGGGTTTGATAAAAGCGTGTCGCCTCTTCGAGGTCGGTGACGACGATATTGATATGTCCCAGCGAATCGAAGGAGAACATATGTGTTTGGAAGTTTGCGGGCTCGAACGATTCGCGCGGCGTCACCCCGCGTGGCCGATGAGGCAACCTCAGAGGCTGGAGGCGGTCAAGCAAATTGGATCGTTGTCGGGGCGCATGTGAGGGCTCAGCCACCTCACAGGCGCTTGGCGCCTCTACAAAATTTTCGGCTTGCTTGTCTGTGTCCAGCGCCATATCGGCCTATCGAAGCTCCTGCCAGGTTGACGGAGAGGATGGCTCACCAAGAGGAGGCCGACCGCTGGTCGATCCGGACCTGCGCGAAGACCGGTTCCGGTCGAAACACTTCGAAGTAGTCCGCCTTCGGATGGCGGCAAGACGAGCTTCCAGAAGCGGACTTTGCTGCGAACCTCGGCGATCGTGATCGCGGTCTCGCAGTTTTATTCGTTTGTTTAAAGACAAACGGTTAGGCCTTGTTCAAGGGGCGATCCTTCGTCTGACGGCCAGAATTGTCGGCAACGAACGACCGGCAGCTTGCGATCGTCTGAACGATTCGCCATAGTTTCGCGCTCCTCCATGAGGCACCTCATGCGCAATTGCCTGGTCTATTTCATCCCGATGGCCATTTGGTGTTCGGTCTGCCAGGCACAGCCGGCCTTTCAAGTGATCCCTCTGGGAGTGAAGGGCGGAAACGACGAGAGCAACTTGTCGGCGTATGCGGTCGGGCGTGTCCGGAACTGACGCCTACGTTTGCCTGGACGCGGGCACCCTCTATTTCGGGCTTGAACGAGCCGTTGCCTCTCAGCTCTTTGACGGCACGGTTCTCGACGTCCTGCGGAACAAGATCAAAGGCTACCTCATTTCCCATCCACACCTGGACCACATCGCGGGCCTGATCCTGAACTCTCCGGACGATTCGGCAAAACCGATCTACGGATTGCCATTCTGCCTGAACGCAATTCAAGAAGACTATTTCAACTGGCAGAGCTGGCCAAACTTCGGCAACCAGGGAGAGCCGCCGCTGCTTAACAAGTATCGCTATGTGGAACTTTCCATCGAGCACGAAATTCCGCTCGAACAGACGACGATGTCCGTTCGGGCGTTTTCGTTGAGCCATGCCAAGCCTTATCAAAGCACCGGGTTTCTCATCCGCCACGCCGACGACTATCTGCTCTACCTGGGGGACACCGGAGCCGACGCGATCGAGCAATCGGACAAACTGAACCGGGTTTGGCAGGCCGTCGGTCCGTTGATCGCCGCCGGCAAACTGAAGGCCATTTTCGCGGAGGTTTCGTTTCCCAATGCGCGCCCCGATCGCCTGCTCTTTGGCCACCTGACGCCCCGTCTTCTTATGAACGAGATGAAAGCCCTCGACCGGTTCGCGGGCGGACTCCGAGGCTTCCCACTGATCATTACACATATCAAACCCCCGACTCGCTCCGAAGACATTCTGCGGGAGCTCGAGGAGCTGAATGAACTCGGCCTAAGAATTATTCTCGCCGAGCAAGCCAAGCCGCTGGAATTCTAATGATGTCCCAGGAGCGGATTTCGCCCCTGTCGCTTTCCCGAATCGAAAGCTAAGCATTTGAGCGCTCTTCCGATCACCTACGCAAACATCGTCGCCGCCCACGAGCGGATCGCCGGCGTCGCGCATAGAACGCCGACGTTGACTTCGACGACGGCGGACACCTTGACGGGAGGTCGCCTGTTTTTCAAATGCGAGAACTTCCAGCGCATGGGCGCCTTCAAGTTTCGCGGAGCCTACCATGCGATCGTTCAGCTCTCGGCCGAAGAAAAGGCCTCCGGTGTGGTTGCCTATTCCTCGGGCAACCATGCTCAGGCGATGGCTCTGGCTGCGAAGCTCCTGGGCATCAAAGCAGTAATCGTCATGCCCAGCGATGCTCCGCCGGCCAAGACTGCGGCGACGTGCGCCTACGGAGGCGAGGTAATCATCTACGACCGCTACTCGGAAGACCGCGAGTCGCTCGCGCGGCGCATCGCAGCAGAACGCGGCTTCACGCTCATTCCGCCCTTCGACCATCCTCATATCATGGCAGGTCAGGGAACCACCGCGAAGGAGTTGTTCGAGGATGTGGACCGATTGGATCTTCTCGTGGTACCACTAGGCGGCGGTGGATTGCTGTCCGGCTGCGCCGTCGCAGCACGGGCGTTGAATCCGCATTGCGTGGTTGTTGGCGTCGAGCCTGCGGCGGGCAATGACGGCCAACGCAGCCTCCGCAGCGGCTCGATCGTCCACATCGACGTTCCCAAGACCATTGCCGACGGTGCACAAACCCAGCATCTGGGAACGCACACGTTTGCGGTGATCCACGCGCTGGTGGACGACGTCGTCACGGTGACCGACGCCGATCTGGTGGAGACGATGCGCTTCTTTGCCAGTCGAATGAAGATGGTGGTCGAACCCACCGGATGTTTGGCGGCCGCGGCAGTCTTGCACAAAAAGCTCGCTCTCCAGGGGAAGAATGTCGGAGTCATCATTTCGGGAGGCAACATCGACCTGACCCGCTTCGCGGAGCTCTTGCAGGGACGCTCATCGTGATCGTTTTGAGGCGCTTCGGGGGATCACGCGGCCAGGAGAAGCAGTCCAGCCGCTCGTGGCGGCCCGGAGCGTGAACCCTAACTACTCGGCCCGCGTTTCTCGGGCGACCGCCGGGATCGCGAACGACGCTCTCGTTCAAATGCGAGGAACGAGCAGTCCTTCACTGGAAAGCGCGACCAGTCGATCCAAATTCGTTAGAAAGGCGGAACCTAATATCGGGGTCGCTCGCAATTGCCAGAGGATTTCGCTATTCGCATAAGCCGTCTCCCTGGCTTTGCGAACACTCCAAAGAGCGACCGTATCATCAACCCGGCCAAGATCCTGATCGATCTCTCCGACGATTCCGGTCGCGAGAAACTCTTTCGCCTTTTCTGCCGCAGTTTCCAAAATGCTATTCACGCGATTAAAGTCTCGATGTTCAGGGCTATCGTGCCGCGGCACGACGCCTTGCTCTTGTGAAGTCTGAACCAGTGCGATGGCCAGGTCATGGTTGATATGGGCGTTCATGCCGGCGATGGCAAACTGGACGCGCGCGATCCCTCCCCTCTGCCTTCGTCGCAAAAGAGGGACCCAGGACCGCGCCACGCGATTGCGGTCCCGCTGCCAGTTGACAATCGCTCCGAAATAGAGGCCGGAAAACCTCACCGCCAATCGTTCGACATAACCCGGATTTTCCCACTCCGTCGACCGGGGGCTCTCTCCGACCTCTTCCGTCACCCTAAGGTAGAGAAGGTTGAACCACTTCAGCCCATCAGTGCGTGGAAGGATATCATCGATCCTCCGCATCACATTGATGATATCTGGAATTTCAGTCACCACAGAGGCTGAAATCGCTTGCGCCAGCCTTTCGTCGATCAAGGACATGTTGAGGGAATCTCAGGAATGTTGGGCCTGAGGCGTTCGTTTCTAACCGGCATTGATACGTGAGACGACCATGGGCTGACAAGCGACCTCGTGACTTGCGCGTATCACGCAGGAAGAGCGGCGCGGACTCATTCTGCAGACAACCGACTCATTCTCTCCAAAGCACGGGATTGAGGGTGGAATTGGCGACCTCGCCGATTTGGCAGTCAGGCAGCCACGTCTCCCAGTCCGGCTGGTGGTGCTGGTTGGTGGGCTTGATCAACCTGATGCCATCTTCCATGTAGATGACTGTCATCACAGCGCGCGGCCGTTCGGATGAGTTTCCGCCGGCGCGGTGAAACGTCCACCCGTAGTGGTAGCTGACTTCACCGAGTTCATACGGTTCTTCGACATACCGGAACTTTTTTGCCTCGAGCATCTTCTGAAGCTTGACCTCACTCTCGTCGCTGATCTCGAGATCACGCCCGTGTTCAAAGCAGTGGCTGCGCGCGGCAAAGGCCAGCGGACCCATCTCCAAGGGGGTATCCTGAAACGGAACCCAGACCGTGCAGGTATTGTTGTTGCTGAGCGGCCAGTAGTATTGGTCAGCGTGCCACGGGGTAAAGCCGCCCCCGGCTTCCTTATAGAGCGCCTGGTCGTGATACATGCGTACGCCGCGGACACCCATCAACTCGGCCGCAATGCGCGCCAGCCGCCGGCTAAAGCAAAACTCGCGACAGGTTTCGTCTTTCGTCCAAAGGTTCATGATCTGGAGGAAAGCACGCTCGTAGGTGGAGCGTTCCGCCATCGGCTTGTTCAGCGTGTTGAGACGGATCACTTGCCGCGTGATCGCCTCGCCATAGAACGCGAGCAGTTCCGGCGACAGCACGTGCTTGAGCTTCACATAGCCCTCGGCACGGAAATGCTCCACCGCGCCCGGCGGAAGCGCAAACGGTTCCTTCAGTTCCCGGTGCAGTTTGGAGAGTTCCGTGGTGCCGGTCATGGCGCGCTTCTCCTGCACAAATACCTGCCGATGACAGCCTCGTCCATGGACTTGCTCACAACGGTAAAGCCCGCGCGCGCCAGCAGGCCATCCATGATCCAGTCATAGGTCGAGTGCTCCTCCCGGAAATGGCCTTCGGCGTCGTCTCGAAGAAAATCTCCCCCGGCGGCAGCCTGCTTATTGATGAAAGCTCCGATATTCTCGACGGCGTGGTCCTGTTCCAGAATCACGTCGTGGATATAAAGCAGACCGCCGGGCTTGAGCATGCCATGCATGCGGGACAGAGCGACTCCTTTCCAGAAGTCCGGGAGATGGTGAAAGGCAAAGCTCGTCACGATTGCCTCGGCCGGCTGATCGCCATGCTCGTAGGTGAGAAACCCGCCCCGCGAGAAAACGATGCCCGATATGCCCGCTTTGGTCGCTTTGGCCCTGGCATAGGCAATCATTGATTGGGAAACATCAACCGCGTAAACCCGGATATTGCGGCGGGCGGACTGAATCGCAAAGGCGCCCGTTCCCGCACCAAAATCAATCAGGATGTCGCCGGGCCTCAAGGCGAGCAGATCGAGGACCTGAGCGCTTTCCGCCTCGACGTCGCGAAAGTCGGCGTGCGTCGAATCGTAAATTTCCACCTCCGCCGGGTCGCCGTAGTTCTTTCCGATTTGCCGGAACTCGTCGTCCTGCCAGGAAACGCGATGCTTCATTTTATACTCTATCGGGCCTGAACTGTACATCACTAACCTCTGGAAACCAGATCGCGGCCGCTTGACACCTTCGATTTCCCGAGCGTGCTTTAGGGAAATGTGCCGCAATATTCGCCCGCTTTTCAATTTCGAGCCGGCGGCCACGGATGTGGAAATTCAGGCCGCCGCACTCCAGTTCGTCCGCAAGATTTGCGGTTTCACAAAACCTTCTCATGCCAATGAAGCCGCCTTCGATCAAGCGGTGCGCGATGTTTCACTGATTGCGCGCAAGCTGATTGATTCGCTTCACTCCAGCGCGCCGCCCAAGGACCGAGCGGTCGAAGCGGAGAAGGCGCGCGAACGTTCCCGCATCCGCTTCAGCGAGCGCGGAACGCGCCCGGGCGCCTGAAATCTCTCCTGCAGCGGCCCAAGGGCGTTATTCGATCAACGGGACGTCCGTGCCGTTGGCCTGCTCGAGCTTGGTGCCGTCCCCTGCATCCTCGTCACCGAGGATGCCAAGGAGGGTGTCGGAGTCCTTGACGGAAACACCTTCCACCTCGCGCAGCTTGCGCTGCATGGAACGAGCCTTCGTGCCGACTGTCTCGATATCGCTCGTCGCTTGCGCGAGCTTTCTCTGCACTTTGGCCAGAACCTCGCCGAAGCTGTCAAACTGCGTCTTGACGGCACCGAGGATTTTCCAGACTTCGCTGGAACGCTTCTCGATCGCCAGAGTGCGAAAGCCGACCTGGAGGCTGTTCAGCAGGGCAACCAGAGTTGTGGGACCGGAGACGATTACGCGATAGTCGCGCTGGATGGAATCTGCCAGGCCGGGGACACGGAGAACTTCCGCGTAGAGACCCTCGGTCGGCAGAAACATGATGGCGAAATCGGTGGTCATGGGCGGGCAGAGATACTTTTGCGAAATGTCGCGTGCGTTCGCCTTAATCCGCAATTCGAGCTGGCCGGTCGAAATCCGAACCTGCTCCATATCCCGACGCTCGATCGCCGCCAGCAGCTTCTCGTAATCCTCCTTCGGGAACTTCGCATCGATCGGCAGCCAGACCTGCGTGCCATCCAGATCGCGCCCCGGCAATTTGATGGCAAACTCCACTGTCTCCCCGTGGCCGCGCGGCCGGACGTTCTTTGCGTACTGTTCGGGGCTGAGGAACTGCTCAAGGATCGTGCCGAGTTGGAATTCGCCCCAGCCGCCGCGATTCTTCACGTTGGACATCAGGGTCTGCAAGCTGCCGATCTCGCCGGCAAGCTTCCGCATTTCGCCCATGGCCAGGTGAACTTGCTGAAGGTTCTCACTGACGATCTTGAATGAGTCTCCCAGACGGCGTTCGAGGGTCGTCTGCAATTTCTCTTCCACGGTCGCACGCATCTGCTCGAGCTTGGCATTGTTGTCTTGCTGGATGGCAGCCAGCTTGCCCTCCAGGGTCGTCCGCAACGCTTCGGCCTTCTGGTCGCTGGTCTGCGTCATCCGCGCCAGCTGCCGATCCAATCCCTCTCGCAGACTGGTCAAGGTCTCGTTCTGCGTCCGCAACGAATCCCGGGTGCCTTCAGAAAGCTGATGGAGCGCTCCAAAAAACGATTGCGCGAGCTCCTGGCGCCCGGCCGAATTGTCCTGGCGCATCTGCGCCGGCAAGGCTTCGTATTGCTCGCGGAGCTGGCCTCCGACCTGTCCCAACAGGCGGCGAAGCGCGCGCTGGGAGAGCAGGACGGCGACCAGAAGCCCGATGGTTACCGCGGCGAGAGTCGCCAGCGCGACAATCGCGATAAGAAAATTCTCTGTCATGCCATCGAGTCTCATATCTAAAACCGCGCCATTCGGCGTTCAGAAAGAGAGAATACGCGAGGGGTAGGACATTTGCGGGGGGAGGGCCAGAAATTATTACCTCGACCGCCTCCCGTCCCAATGCATCGCTAACACAGTAGCCCACTGCGTGAGCAGGAGAGTCGGTGAGACTTAGAGACTTTCCTTGAGTCGTCGACTTTCCTTCTCCGCGAGCGACAAAAGGACCTGACGCTTCACCTGCTAACCGAGCCGGTAGACGATCCGGGCCTTCTTGAGATCGTATGGCGACATCTCGAGCTTCACACGGTCCCCGTTGAGCAAACGGATGAAGCGTTTCCGCATTTTGCCCGATATGTGAGCGAGCACGGTGTGGTTGTTGGCCAGTTCGACGTGAAACATCGTTCCTGGCAACACAGAGGTGATTATTCCCTCGATCTCGATAGTCTTGTCTTGGCTCATAAAAAATGCGTCCCGCCAGACGGAAGGGCGCTGCGAGGGGTTCTGACGTTTGTTCGTCGAGAAAGGGAACAGGCCACCCTGTGCCAGAACTCGCTGCGTGAATCGGAGACGCAGCAAAACACTTCAAGAGTCCGTCTTGCGAACCGTTAATCTGGCCCATTCCCCGCGAGATGCAAGGCCTCGTTTCCGAGAACCTTGGAAACCAGCGTTTGACAAGACGGCCATTCGGAACGACTTTGACCTCACAAAAACACATGCCATTTGCCAAGCTTGGATTGACCAAGCCACTTTTGCGCGGGGTTCAATCCATGGGCTACGGCGTGCCAACGCCGATTCAGCTTCGCGCCATACCGCCCGCTTTGGAAGGCCGCGATGTCATCGCCTCGGCTCAAACGGGCACAGGGAAGACCGCCGCCTTCGCGCTTCCTGCGCTACAACGCCTCGGGTCTCGCGGGACCTTGCGATGCCTGGTGCTCGTGCCAACGCGCGAGCTGGCTATCCAAGTGGAAACCTCGATTCGCGATTTGGCGCGCATGACAGATCTGCGCGTGATCTCGCTGTATGGCGGGGTCGGTTACGGATTACAACGCGAGGCCATGAAGAGGGGCTTGGACGTAATCGTGGCCACGCCGGGACGGTTGGAGGACTATCTCGCCCAAGGCGATTTGCGGCTCGACGATTTACAGATCGTCGTGCTCGATGAGGTGGACCGCATGCTGGACGTCGGCTTCCTGCCTGCGGTGAAGCGCATCCTGTCAAAATGCCCGGCGGATCGTCAGACGCTTTTCTTCTCGGCTACTCTTCCGCCTCAGATTGCCGACCTCGCGGCTTGGGCGTTGCGTGATCCAGCGCGAATCGAGATCGGCGCCGGAGGGACGGTCGCGGAAATGGTCACGCACAGCGTCTATTTGGTTGATGCCGCGCGAAAGTTCGATTTGCTGGTCGCTCTCCTGGGGACAACTGACTTCCAGAGCGCTCTCGTTTTTTCGCGGACCAAGCACGGTGCCGACAAGATCGCCAAGAAGCTCCGGAACACGAGCCATGCCGTGACGGTTCTCCATGCGAACCGCAGTCAAAGCCAGCGCCTGGAGGCCCTCAGCGGTTTCAAGTCGGGAAAATATGAGGTCATGATCGCCACCGACATCGCTGCCCGAGGAATCGATGTCGCCGGCGTCAGTCACGTAATCAACTACGATGTGCCTCAGCATCCTGAAGACTACGTTCACCGCATCGGCCGCACGGGTCGCGCCCAGCAGACTGGCGATGCTTTTACACTTGTTACACCCGCGGATCTTAAAGTACTTGCCGCCATCGAGCGTTTTATTGGAAAAAGAATCGAAAGGCTCGCGATGGAGGGATTCGCCGAAGCGCCAGCGCTGCCGCGAAATGAAGAACGACGCCTCCGTTCGAGCGCAAATGGATTTCGTAACCGTCGGGCGCCTTATGGCGCTCGCCAAACCAATAGACGCTCATGAATCTGCCCTGGAAAAACATTCACTGGAACAATAGCGCGTTTCTGATCGGAACGTTTCTCGCCACAGTCATCGGTGTCCCTTTCTACGTCTGGCATTTTGGCTTGGATCCCTTCCAGATCGGTCTCTTTCTCTTCCTGGGTAGCGCGACCGGGATCAGCATTACCCTCGGTTATCATCGCTTGTTTTCGCATCTCACTTTCGACGCCAAGTGGCCGGTGAAGTTGTTTACGCTGCTTTTTGGGGCGGCGGCCTTCGAGGGCTCGGCTTTGGGCTGGTGCGCCGATCATCGGCGGCATCACAAGTTTACCGATCACGACGATGATCCGCATGACATCTCGAAGGGATTCTTCCACGCCCACATCGGATGGCTCCTTTTCCGGACGGGACCTGATTCACCGCTGACCTGGGTGCGCGACCTGCAAAAGGATCGCCTGGCCGTCTGGCAGCACGAACACTACTTGAAACTTGCGTTCGGCATGGGCTTCGGTCTGCCGATCCTGCTGGGCTACCTCTGGGGGGGCTGGGAGGCGGCGCTGGGAGCCTTCCTCATCGGCGGAGCGGCGCGCATCGTGTTTGTGCACCACATGACCTTTTGCATCAACTCGCTTTGCCATTGGATTGGCAAGCAACCCTACTCCACCAAGTGCACCGCGCGCGACAGCCTGCTGATGGCCTTCTTTACCTTCGG
This sequence comes from uncultured Verrucomicrobiae bacterium, assembly GCA_963820865.1. Classification (GTDB taxonomy): domain Bacteria; phylum Verrucomicrobiota; class Verrucomicrobiia; order Chthoniobacterales; family Terrimicrobiaceae; genus DASTFP01. The sequence continues at coordinate 254,761 of CAWGBZ010000028.1, read as the reverse complement.
CGAAGGCTATCACAATTTTCACCACGAGTTTCAGCACGACTACCGGAACGGCGTGAAGATGTGGCAATTCGATCCGACCAAATGGACGATCTGGCTGCTGAGCAAGATCGGCCTGGCGTCCAAGTTGCGCCGGGTGCCCGAGGAAGTCATCGTCAAGGCCCAGATCGCCGAGCGGTCGCGGCGCCTTGCCGAGACGCTATCAGCGCGTCAGACGCCGATCTCCGAATCGTTGCACACCATGTTGCACAACGCTCAGGAGAGGATGCACGCCGCCCTCGCCCACTGGGAGCAACTGATGGCAGAGTATCGGGCCGCGGCGGAGCGCCGTGGTGAGATCTCGCGAAAGCATCGCCGCGAGCTGAAGCGCCGCGTAGATGAAGCGACCGCTCACTTGCGCGCCGCCGTGAAAGAATGGACCGGTGCGCACGAGCTAATCTATTCGGCGATTCGGGCAGCCTGATTGCCGGAGTTCACGGCGGCGCCTTCCGTTCCCTGCCGGGACGCTGTCCGCGATGGAGTTGCAGGACGACCTATAATTGGGTTCTTGTTTCCTCCTTATGTACGATTCCCGTCTCGACCAACTAGCTCGCGTCCTTGTCCGTCACTCCACGAAATTGCAGAAGGGTGAATCTGTTCTCGTTGAACTGTTTGATGTGCCCGACGAGATGGGGATCGCGCTGATTCGCGCGTGCCGGGCGGCTGGTGGGGTGCCCTTTCTGCAGATCCACCGGGCACAAGTCTCGCGCGAGCTGGCACGGGAAGCCGACGAGTCACAGCTCGCCACGGCCAGCGCGGTCGAGCTGGCCCGCATGAAAAAAATGCAGGCGTACATTGCCGTCCGCGGTAGCCACAATATCACCGAGCTTTCGGACGTGCCCGAGGAAAAGATGCGGCTGGTTGCCGGCAAGATGCGTCCGGTCATGGATTGGCGTATCAACAAGACCAAGTGGGTCGTCCTGCGCTGGCCGACATCCGCCATGGCCCAGCAGGCTCAGATGAGCACCGAGGCCTTTGAGGATTATTTTTTCAAGGTTTGCACGTTGGATTACGCCCGCATGACCCCCGGCATGAAGGCGTTGAAGGCGCTCATGGACAGAACCGATCGCGTCCAGCTCAAGGGACCTGGAACAGACCTCCTCTTTTCGATCAAGGGAATTGGCTCCGTGATGTGTGGAGGAGACCGTAACATTCCGGACGGCGAAGTATTCTCCTGCCCGATCAAGGACTCGGTCGAGGGGCATATCACCTTCAACGCTCCGACGATCTATCAGGGGACCGCCTTCGATAATATTCGCCTCGATTTCCAGAACGGACGCGTCGTCAAAGCCATCGCAAACAATAGCAAGAAACTCAACGAGATCCTCGATAGCGACGAAGGGGCGCGCTATATCGGGGAGTTTTCTCTCGCCTTCAATCCGCACATCCTCCATCCGATGCGGGACATCCTCTTTGATGAGAAGATTGCCGGCTCCTTCCATTTTACGCCGGGCCAGGCCTACGAGGTCGCCGGAAACGGCAACAAGAGCCGGATCCATTGGGACATGGTGAACATCCAGCGGAAAGATTACGGCGGAGGCGAAGTATGGTTCGACGGCAAGCTCATCCGCAAGGATGGCATCTTTCTGGTTCCCGCGCTCAAGAAGCTGAACCCGGATTTCCTGCTTAAGAAGTAGGCGCGGCGGAGACTCGTTTCAGCGCCCACAGTGCGCAAAGACCACTGTGACGCCACAACCGCCGACGATCGGTCCCCCGTCAGAGATTGGTTTTTGGATAGCTGCCGATGACTTTGACGGCGCGGCAGCATCGTGAAAGCTCTCGAAAAAGATCGACCAATTGAAGGTCCCGCGTGTGTCCCGCGGCCTCGACGAAAAAGAAACTATCCTGGCTTCCATGCGCCGCCGGACGGCTGGCGAAATGGCTCAAGTTAATGTTGAGGACCTTGAAGGGCTCCAGCGCCGAGACAAGGGCGCCGGGCTTGTCCTCGATGCGCAGCATAAGCATCGTCATGTCGTTGCCTGACGGGGGATTGGCATTGCGTCCCAAAACAAAGAAGCGGGCGGCATCGTTGTGCGTGCCCCGTTCGGTGGTGAGAAAGATCTCCGCGCAGATGGAGAGCTCGGTTTCGGCAAGCTGGTCGAGTGTTTGATTGGCCAGACCGTGCTCGGGATGATCAATGGGAACGACGCCGCAATCCGCTCCATCTCGCTTGACCTCGCGAAATACTTCCTCGGTGGTGGTCAGAAACACGTAGCGGACACTGGACCCAAATTTGCTCTTGGCGGCCTGGTGGGAAGGCGAACCGGCCGGGCCCAGGCAGGCAATGGCGACATCCTTCTCCACTGCCAGGGCAGCCGACATGATCTCACAATAGATCGCGCGAATCGCCTCCGGCGTGAGCGGTCCTTCGCTCCGATCGATCAGGCTGCGAATCACCCGGTCTTCGCGCTCCGGAGAATAAATGGGCAGCCCGTCGCGATTCTTGATCGCTCCAATCTCTTTGGCGACCTTGGCGCGCTCGTTGAGCAGGCGCAGAAGCTCAATGTCGATTGCGTCGATCTTCACCCGCAGCTCGTCGAGGCCGCTCATGACGGATGATCTTCCGCTGAATTGTTCGTCGTCGCTTCCGCCGGCTCAGCTGAGCCGGGCGGCTGGGCGGCCGCTGGTTCGGCCGCATGCGCAGGCAGAGGCAGGTTCACCTTGCGCAACTCCGCCACGTTGGGAAGCTCATCGAGATTCCGGAGGCCGAAGTGGTCCATGAAATTCTGGGTGGTCTCGTAGAGCAGCGGGCGTCCGGGAATCTCCGCGCGGCCGGCAATCTTGACGAGTCCGCGGTCAAGAAGTGTCTGGAGGACACCGTCGACCGCTACGCCCCGAATCGCTTCAATGTCGGCGCGCGTGAGCGGCTGGCGATAGGCGATGATCGCCAGCGTCTCCATGGCGGGCGCGCTCAGTCGAGCCGAGCGATACTCCGGAAAGAGTTGGCGAAGCCAGGGAGCAAACTGCGGTTTAGTGACCAACTGCCAGCCCGCGGCGGTTTCCCGCAGTTCGTAGGCGCGGGACGGATCGGCGCAGTCGGCTCCGAGCTCATCAATGGCTGCGCGGAGGGCCGGTTCCTTGACGCCGGAAAATACGCTCACCGCCGGATCGCCCTTACCACTTTCGGCGGCGCTTTTTAAGATTCCCTGCAGATCTTTCGTGGAGACAGGCCGTTGGGAAGCAAAGAGGATGGCTTCGACAACCTGCTTCAAAGGCCAGTCGGCGATCGCTTCGCTCATAGGGAACTTTCCACCGGCGCTGCCGCCGGATAGGCGCGCTCGATCCAAATCTCCTCAAAATGGCTTTCCTGCCGCACACGCAGCTGTTTGAGGCGAATCAATTCGAGCATAGCGAGAAAAGTAACGACAATTTCGGCGCGCCCGGCCGCTTCCGCGAAGCATTCCTCAAAGCGCACCGGAATGCCATCATAGATGACGCGGAGCAGAAACTCGATCTTATCCGCCACCGTGAAATTCTCCTCGAAGATCTCCCGCAAGTCTTCCTGCTTCCGGCTTTCGAGCCGCTTGAGCAGCTTCTGGAAAGCGCTGATCAAATCAAAGATCCCGACCTCGTCGAGCAGCAGGTCTCCCGTCGGCGCGAGCTCCGGAGTCGCGGGAAACCGCGGAAAGAGCTGCTCCTGCCGCGTCTCGCGGGTGCGGAGACGGGAGGCGGCTTCCTTGAATTTCTTGTACTCGATGAGCTGCCGAATCAGCTCCCAGCGTGGGTCGTCCTCGTCGGCATCTTCCTCCGGCATCTGCTGTTCTTTGGGCAACAACGTGCGGCTCTTGATGTAAAGAAGGTTCGCGGCCATGACGATGAACTCGCCGGCGAGATCGATATTGAGGACCTGGAAGGCCTCCATGTACTCGAGATACTGCTTGGCAATCCGCTGGATCGAAATGTCATAGATATCCACTTCGTCCCGCTTGATCAGGTAAAGCAGGAGGTCGAGAGGACCTTCAAAGACCTCGAGTTTAACCTTGTAATCCACTACCGGCGCTTGAAGCCTCTCTTCTTCTCTTCACTGGCCAGGCGGGAGCGGTGCTTCTTGTGATCGCCGATGCGCGTCTTGCGTTTTCTCAACTGTTGGGAAAGCTTGCCCGTCACCTTGTCAATGGCGGCGTAAAGATCGTCCTCGGCGTCTTCCGCATAGATATCGGGACCCGGCACAGCCAGATGCACTTTGACGATGTGCTTTCTGGTCCGGGTCTCGTCATGCAGCAGGACAACGTGGGCGGCGAGAATGCGGTCCGTTAGTTGCTCCAAATGAGTTATCTTCTCAGCCACGTACGCGTAGATGGATGCGGTAAGGGTCAGATGTCTGGGGCTAAGGTGGATTTGCATGCTAAAAAATAGTGAAAATCAGAAAGCCCGCGAAAGAAGAATAATCCAAAGCGAAACTATCTTCGGCGGGGCGCAATGGCGAGGTAATTTCGTACTGGTCCGAAGGAAACGATGTCAATCAAGACGTTGTTTTCCAAGCCGGCCCGCAGGGCGGTCGACGAGCCGCCGTCAAGGTTGAGCGCATTGGCTACTGTGAAAGGACCGGCGAGTCCTTTGAGGCAAAGCAACCGCGCGGCATCGGCCAATGTCACGGGGGAGAAGGCCACGAGGAGCCAGCGGCCCTTGCCATCGTTGGCCACGATCGTGCGTCGGGCGAGACGCGTATCGTCAAGACCCGCAACCGGCGCGCCTTGCTCCACCAGCCATGGTCCAGCCTGCAAGGCTTCCTGGACGTCGGCTCCCGGTTTGAACCTGCCGGAGCGGACGAGTTCGATCCGACCCTGGCGCACAGCGAGGACTCCGCTGAGCAGCCTGGCGCGCTCGAAGGCGTGAATCGTTTTGCCTTGGGAGACGGCGAGACCCAGCGGCGTGAAATCTTTGTGAAAATAGCCGCCATTGGATCCGGCGACCCCACCGCGAGCCGCCAACGCCGAGGGCAGAGACCGGCGATCGTCGGGCGGGTTGTCGATGACCTGAAACAGGCAATCGGCCGAGCGAAAGGAAACCCCATCGGCACGAATCGTCCGTCCGTCGGTTGAGGCTTTGCCTTCCCAGGCCACCGCGCCGCCTTCGAGGGATCCCAGTTCGTTCCATCGATCGAGCGACCATTCCACTCCCAGGGCGCTACTGACAGTGAGAACAACCAAAATTGAAAAGCCAATTCGCATGCCGGAAAGAAATTCGAGCGGACGGGGACTGTCCAAGAGAAATCGCGCGAGATGGTGGAACCGGTCGGGGGCACGAATGGTCCGCGACCACTTTTTTGTGGGCGACGGATGGAAATGCCGGGCGAGGCGGCTAACGTGTGGGCATGCCAAATGGAGAGGCTACCATTTTTGACGACAATTTCCTCGTTCGCCTCGAACACGTTCGCCTGCAGATGCGCCGGCGATTTGCGGGAACGTTGCGGGCCGAACGGCGCTCACGGCGCATGGGATCGAGCCTCGAGTTCGCCGACTTTCGAAACTACGTTCCCGGCGATGATCCTCGGCGCATTGATTGGAGCATTTACGGGAGGATCGAGCGGTTGATGATGAGGCTCTACGAAGAAGAGGAAGAGCTCGATGTTGGCATCCTCATAGATTGCAGCGCTTCCATGCACTGGCAGGAAAGCGGCGCCATCCATTCGGCCAAGTTTGTCCTGGCACGCCATCTGGCGGCGGCGCTCGCTTACTTCGCCTTGCACGGTCTCGATCATGTTGCGCTCTGGTACTTCGATGCCACGCTCCGCGCCGAGAGCGGACGTTACCGCGGCATCCCGGCTTTCCACGATGTCCTGCGCTTTTTGCGCGCGAATCCGGGCGGCGGCGGAACCGATCTCTCTTCGAGTCTCGAGCGCTTTGGCCGCGGTCGGCGGCGGCGCGGGATGGCCATCGTCCTGAGCGATTGCCTTGATCCCTCAGGATATGAACGGGGCTTGAGCGCGTTGGTCGGCCGCCATTTCGCCGTCCATCTCGTGCACATTCTGGACCCCGCGGAGTGCGATCCAGCGCACAACGGAGATTTGTTGCTGCGCGATTGCGAGAGTGCGCAGGAATTGGCCGTCACCGCCAGCCCGAGCCTGCGTCGAATCTATCGCGCGGAAGTCGAGCGCTTTCGCGGCAACGTGAAGTCGTGGTGCGCACGACACAATGCCGGGTATTCATTTGCGGTGGCAGATGCCCCGTTCGACGACATCATCCTGCGCGATTTTCGCCGCGACGGACTCGTGAGATGAATTTCCTTTTTCCCGCCGCGTTTTTTTTTGGTGCGCTGGCGTTGGCGATTGTGGCCCTCTACTTGCGGCGTCCGCGCCGGAGACCGCTCGAGGTTTCGAGTCTGTTTTTCTGGCAGCGCGTTCTGGAACGTCAACCGCATCGCAAGTTCCTGGGCCGTCTGCGCAACCCGCTTTCGTTGCTTCTCCAGCTGCTCATTTTCGTTCTGTTGCTGCTCGCGCTGGCGCGACCTGAGGAGACCTCGTTCCGTGGCCGCGGTTCGACGGTGATGATCATCGATCTCCGCGCTCGTATGCAGGCGCCGGAGGTGTTCCGCGCCGCGGTCTCGGCGGCGCAGGATGTCGTGGCGAAGCTCGGTCCCAACGACGAGATGGCCATTCTGGCCATGGAAGGCGTTCCCCGGATCATCTCGTCGTTCTCAAACGATGGCAAGGAACTGCGAGGGAGACTGGCATCACTCGCGCCTTCCGACGCCGGCGGAAATCTGGAGGAAGCACTCCTTCTCGGACAGCGATTGCTCGACGCCAAGCCGGGAGAGCGGCGACTTCTCGTCATCAGCGATCGGAAGGTCCCTGCTCTCGAGCACGTTGAACAGATCACCGTCGGCACGGCTCAGGATAACGTTGCGATTCTTGCGCTTGCTCAAAGACCCCTCCCGGCAAGTCCTCAATCCGCCGAGATTTTCGCCAAACTGGGCAACTTCTCAGGGAGCGAAAAGAACGCCGAGCTGGAACTCTCGCTCGACGGAAAGCCATTCGACTTGCAGCGATTCGCGATAGCGGCCGGCGAAGAGCGGAACTTCTCCGCCACCATTCCCCGTGAACTTCTCGCCTCGGGCAACGGCTTGCTGGAAGCGCGCCTCACCGCCGACGACGCCTTGGCTTTCGACAATGTCGCGCGGACGGTGCTTCCGACCGGCCAGCACGTGCGGGTGCTTCTCATTGGCGAAGACGATCCCTTCCTCGAAGGTGCCTTGAAGGCCGACGCCTCGATCGCGATCGAGATCCTCAGGCCGGAGTCATGGCGACCGGAGCTGAGCGCGGGATTCGACGTGGTTGTCTTCGACAACTGGCTGCCTTCGGGCCTGACGCCTGACTCTCTCGGCGCCGGCGCGTTTCTTTTCTTCGGACGCACTCCGTTCGGCGTTCCCGGCCAACAGACCGCTACCGACTTTCTCGAGGCGGCGGAATCCGAGAGCCCGCTGCTCTGGAACGTCGCCCTCGGCGACATTCGGCTGACGAAAGCCGAAAAGCTGGTCGTGCCCGGGGATGATCGATGGCGCACCAGCGTCCCGATCCGTAGCGCGGGAGAGCCAATGGTCCTGGCCCTGGAAGGTCCGCAACAATCGCGCGTAGTCGCGGTGGCTTTTGGAGTGGCCGAGTCAACGTTTCCGTTGCGCGTCGGCTTTCCGCTTTTCGTGAGCAATGTCATCCATTGGCTGGCCGGACGTCTCTCGCTCGAAGGAGCCGAAGTCAAGGCCGGGAAAACGTTTCTTCCGAAGGAGGGCGAAGAGATCTCCATAGAGCCGCTCCGTTTGGAAACCGGGAACGCAGAATCTGAAGCGGCTTCGTTTTCGCAGACGCCTCTCACGCTCCGGAAGAACGGCTTCTATCAGGTCCGCCATCCACCCGAAACTCGATGGCTTGCGATCAACACGGAAGATTCCGCGGAGTCGGATCTTCGCGGCGCGCAGCGCGAGGGTGGGGTGTCGCTCTTCGGCCATCATTGGGGTGCCTTGCCGCCGTGGCGCTGGCTGGCGCTGGCCGCCTTGATTCTCCTCGTCCTGGAGTGGGGCCTGCACCACCGGCGCGTCACGGAATAGGTGCGTTTCCCACGAGCCCGGTCGTTCGTCAGCGGCGACAGCTTCCGCTCACGGGATGAGCACGATTTTGCCATGAGCCCTGGGAGACATCACGGCACGATGCGCCTCGGCAGCTTTCGCGAGCGGGAGCTCTTTACCGATGACGGGCTGGAGGCGGCCTGCGGCGAGTTCTTCGCCCAGCGACTGATAGATGGCTTTGAGTTCCTCGTGTGGAGTGTTGGCGAGAACCATCCCGCGGATATCTGCGTCGCGCATCATGGCATCGCGAGGATTTATTTCCACGCTGCCACGGCTCCCGATGATGACGACCCGGCCCCGCGGGGCGAGCAAACGAAGGTCTTCGCCGAGATTCACGTTGGCGAGCATTTCAAGAATGCAATCGACTCCGCGGCCTTCGGTGGCCTCGAGTATGGCCTGGCGGTAGCCGGGGTCGTGATGGTCGAAAGCCCGCTCGCAACCGAGCTCGCGCACCAATCCGCATCCTTCAGGAGATCCAGCGGTCCCCAGGGCGCGGAGCCCGGCGCCATGCGCCAGCTGGACGGCCGCCGTCCCAACTCCCCCGCTCGCGCCATGCACGAGCACGGTCTCACCACGGCTTGCTTGCGCCCGCTGGAACAACCCGCGATATGCGGTCGCGTAAGGAATCCCCAGCGCGGCGCCCTGCGGAAATGTTGCCGTCTCGGGAAGGGGGTGAACCTGTGCGGGAGTGCAAAGGGCCAGTTCCGCGTAGGTTCCGGTCAACGACCCGGAAACAAAGACCCGGTCTCCGGGCTTGAGGGTTCCCCCGTCCGGCCCAACGGCCAGAACGACGCCGGCCCCATCGCTGCCCGGCGTGTAGGGTAACGCCGGTTTTCGCGGGTAAACTCCCGCACGCAGGTAGGTTTCCACCGGATTCACCCCGGCCGCACGGATCTGCACAAGGATCTGCCCTTCGCCCACTTCCGGGTCGAGAACCTCCACCAATTTCATCACTTCGGGTTCCCCAAAGCATTCGACACGAATGGCCTTCATTTGTAGAGAGCATAATTATCTCTCTCCCCGCGGGCAATCGCCGCTCGGCCACCTAAAAAAATTACTTGCCAGACCCGCTCATGCAGGCCGAAAATCTAGTCACCAGCGTGACGGCAACACGACTCGCGCGCGGAGCCCCCGAACCCCCACGCTGGGGAAAGGCAGTCCATGAAACGCGGCTCGCTCCTCCAGTTTTTCGGCATCTGGGCTTCGTCCCTTACCTCCATCTTCGCGGCTCACGCCTTGATGGCGAAGTCCGACATCAAAGATCTCACCAAGACCAGCAAGAAGCTGCGCCCAAGCCAGTCGCAAAAGGCACCGGAGGAAAGCGCTCAGGACGGCACCCCGCCCCTGGCGCAGTCATTGGAAGAATCGGACGTCGCGGACCGCTACCCATGGAAGAAGAGCATCGTCACCACAACATTCTGGATCGGGGAGAAACCGACGCAAAATAATCCGGTCCCCAATCACAAGAGCAGTTGGGATGTGAAATGGGCGCAGAATTACGGCGGCACTGATACGCCCGATCGAAAGCAGCGCACGCGCGAATTCATCCCCGCAAACTTCGTGCCCAAGCAGAATCCCTTCTATGTGGCACTGCCGTACAACGACAAGACTTCCAATGGTCACAAGCCCGAGGCCAAGCAGGTGATTCCCTGGTTCAAGAAGGAATACAAAGGACCGCACAAATCCGTCTGCAAAGGGCGTTGGATCGCGATCCGCAAGGGCGATCGTGTCTGCTACGCCCAGTGGGAAGACGCCGGACCGTTCCGGACGGACAACTGGCAATACGTTTTTGGCCCGGAACGGCCTCTCCCCAACCTGAACAAGGGCGCCGGTCTCGATGTGTCGCCCGCGGTCCGTGATTTTCTCGGGATGGAGGATACCGATACGACCGACTGGAAGTTCGTCGACTTCGATGAAATTCCGATCGGACCCTGGGCCTCCTACGGCGACAACAACACCTTCGTTGTCAACCGCCGCGCCACCGAAATACAGGTCGCGGCCATGCGGACGAAACTGAGAGCTGCTCTCGACTAAGTCGTTCGGTCCACGCTAGGGAAGCAGATATTTTGAGCTGCCCACCGGGGCAAAGCGCCCCACATTGGCTTGAGGAGCGCGCGGGTCGCGCGTCGACTCGTCTATCGGCAGGAATCCTACCGAACCATCGGCAAAGGCGACCATCGCCTGGCCACTGTGCCGAAAGTGCACGGTAATCTCCCGGGCGTCGAGCAGGTAGAACTCTTCGAGCATCGGGTTTCCTGGGCTGGCCGGACGTTGGAAGGTATTTATTTGGGCGCTGGTGGCGAAGACGACGATCTTCGACGGGTTTCCCAGGGACCAGTAGCTGGAGGCCTCGCCGAGACCCATCGCTCCGCCTCCGAGAAGCGCGTTGTAGCCCACGCCGATGTAGCCGAACTGGTATTTTGGTTTGAAGGCCTTGCCGCCTGAGACCAAGCTCGGATCAGGCCGAATTCCCGCCGGCACGTACCCGCCGAGCGGCCCGCGGTCAGGATCAAAGATCCGCTGCCCTTCGGGACGAGAAAAGCTCGCGAGGGGCTCGAAGCCAAACCACCATCTCACCCCGGGTTCGCCTCCAGGATCGGGTGAACGGTACTTCCAAAAGATGTAGTTGTTCTCCGAGAGATAACTGGTGGCGCCCATGGCGAGTTGCCTCAGGTTGTTGGCGGAGATCGCGAGCGAAGATTTCCGGTAAGCCATCAATGAAGCGCTCACGATGAGCGCCGCCAGCACCGCGATGATTCCCGTGGCCGAGAGAAGCTCGACGAGGCTAAACCCGGCCTTCTTCATGACGCCTTCTTCGAACCATCCACAAGACGACAGTGATTCCCGCCAGCAGTAGAACCGCGCTTTGCGGCTCGGGAACGGGGTCGATCGAAGGAGGAGGACCGCCTAGATCCGGGCCCATGTTGAAGACAAAGCCGTCCCAGGATCCAGGCCCGATTGCCCGGGACGGAGCCGAAAGTCCCGATCCGAAGCTCCAGGTGCCTGCGTCGATGGGGGAAGCCTCGGGAAAGCCGGCCGCTCCACCGCTGACCCACTGGACCCAAAACGGGCCAATCTCAGGGAACGGCGTGCTCGTCAGGATCGTCGATCCGTAGGTCACTTCGTTGAGAAAGTAGCTTGGACTCTCGTCGGTCCCAAAGTTCAGAAAACTCAGGCTTAGCGAAGGGTCCGCGGTGTCGATCGCGCTGAGAAGGGCATATGCATCCAGCGGCGCGGACGGATCATAGGTGTAATGATATTGGTAGACGAGGGGAGCGCCGAAGGGCTCGGCCTCAATCACGGCATAGGAAAAATCCTCGCCGGTGCCGAAAAGGATCTGGCCGTTCGCGGAGTGGCCGAAGACGACCAGAGGGACGAGTATCGCGGCGAGCAGGACTCGCCCGGAGCAGGAGCGTAATTTCATGGGAGCATTTTCCGGTGGCGGACCGGCGTCATGTCCCTTCCGGGAAAATATTACCCGATCCTCATTCTTCCTTATTCTGCGAAGAAGGTTTTTCGTTCCGCGTCGCAGGACGTTTTCCGGAACGAATGAGTAGGCGGCGTTGAAGTATTCTGGCTCCTGGACGTTTTCCGCTGGGCGGAATTTTCTTGGCCCCGCCTTCACCTTCGTCTCCGAAGATTGGCGTCTTTCCCGTCTCGGGGAGAGGGGCATTGTTTCCAGTTACAGCAGCGCGACTGCTTCCGGATTTCACGGAATTCCATGCAAGCGCCGGCAAGTGTTTTTTGAGAGCTTAGCTATCTCGCGAAGCGATCACCTCCATTCCTCTGCTGGAGGTGGCTTATACGCCGGAGGCGCGGTTTCGACCAGCATTCATTGCGCGAAATCCGCCCTGGACTCTCGATTCGGCTCATAGTTGAGGATCGGCTGAAGCCACTTCTCGGTTTCAGCGATCGAAAGTCCTTTTCGCGCAGCATAGTCGTGGACTTGGTCGCGTTCGATTTTCCCGACCCCGAAATACTTGGCTTCGGGGTGGGTAAAGTAGATCCCACTGACGCTGCTGCCGGGATACATCGCCAGGCTCTCCGTCAGGAGAATCCCAGCGCGGCGCTCGACGTCGAGAAGCCGCCAGATCGCGAGTTTCTCGGTGTGATCTGGTTGCGCTGGATATCCGGGGGCCGGGCGGATCCCGCGATACTTCTCCCGGATCAAGTCTTCAGTGGTCAGGTTCTCGGTCCGGCCAAACCCACAAAACTCGCGGGCTTTCCGGTGCAGACATTCGGCAAACGCCTCAGCCAGGCGGTCACCGAGCGCTTTGGTCATGATAGAAAGATAGTCGTCATGGCGGCGCTCAAAATCGGCGGCGACCTCATGCACTTCCTCTCCGGCCGTGACGGCAAAGGCGCCGACATGATCGATCCGCCCCGATTCGCGCGGGGCCACAAAGTCCGCCAGTGAGAAATTGGGCTGTCCGGGCGGCTTCTTCATCTGCTGCCGCAAACCATGAAAAACGTCCAATGGGACGGTGGCTTCCGTATCGGCATACAACTGGATGTCTTCGCCGACCCGGTTGGCTGGCCAGAAACCGAGGACACCGCGGGCGCGGAACCGTTGATGACGCACGATGTCATCGAGCAGCCGCCTGGCATCGTCGTAGAGCTTGCTCGCTTCGAGACCGACAACCGGATCCTCGAAGATGGCGGGGAAGCGTCCGCGCAACTCCCACGCATGGAAGAAGGGCGACCAGTCGATGTATGCAACGAGCTCGTCGAGGGGGAAGTTATCATAATCTGTCACCCCCAAAGGCGTCGGAACTGGAAGATCGACGGCCTGCCAATCGCAAGTGAACGCGTTCGCCCTGGCTTTCTCGAACGGCAGGATCTCGCGCGCCGTGGAACGGTCGGCATATTGAGTGCGGAGGCCCTGGTACTCGGCAGCGATTTCTGCCAGGTAACCGCCCTTCCTCTCGGGATTGAGGAGAGAGCTGACCACGTTGACACTGCGGCTGGCATCCACCACATGGATCACGCCGTGGCCGTAGTGAGGCTGGATCTTCAAGGCCGTATGCGCCTTGCTGGTGGTGGCGCCGCCGATGAGAAGTGGCACCGAAAAATCGGCCCGTTGCATCTCCTTGGCCACGTGGATCATCTCGTCGAGCGAGGGGGTGATCAGACCGCTGAGGCCGATGATGTCGCACTGCCGTTCCCGCGCCGTCTGCAGAATCTTTTCACAGGAGACCATGACCCCGAGATCGATCACCTCGTAGTTGTTACAGCCGAGGACCACTCCCACGATGTTCTTTCCAATGTCGTGGACATCTCCCTTGACCGTAGCCATCAAAACGCGTCCCCGCGCTCGGGCGCCTGGGTTGGCAGCGCGTTCGCGGTCCATCAACGGGGTCAGCCAGGCCACGGAACGCTTCATCACGCGAGCGCTCTTGACAACCTGGGGCAGAAACATCTTTCCCGCTCCGAAGAGATCGCCGACGACCTTCATGCCGTCCATCAACGGGCCTTCAATGACGGTCAACGGTTTGCGATATTCGCTCAAGGCCTCCTCGGTATCTTGATCGATATAATCCACGATGCCCTTGACGAGGGCGTGTTTGAGGCGCTCGGCCACCGTGCCGCGGCGCCAGGCGGCATCCTCGGTCTCGCTTTTGGCCGTGCCCGCCGCGCCGATCCCCCGGTTCTGCTTGATCTTCTCCGCATAGTCCACCAACCGCTCGGTGGCATCGGGGCGGCGATTGAAGAGGACATCCTCCAGGAGTTCGAGAAGGTCCTTGGGAATGTCCTCATAGACGCCCAGTTGGCCTGCATTGACGATGCCCAGGTCGAGGCCGGCTTTGATGGCATGCAACAGGAACGCGGAGTGCATCGCCTCCCGAATGGGATTGTTGCCGCGAAACGAGAACGAAATATTGCTGATGCCGCCGCTGACACGGGCGCAGGGAAGATGCCGTTTGATCCAGCGCGTGGCTTCGATGAATGCCTTGGCGTAGTCGTTGTGCTCCTCGATCCCGGTAGCGACCGTCAGAATGTTGGGATCGAAAATGATATCCTCGGCCGGAAATCCCACTTCCTCGGTGAGGATGCGGTAAGCGCGTTCGCAAACTTCGATCTTCCGCTCATAAGTGTCCGCCTGCCCACGTTCGTCAAAAGCCATGACGATGACCGCGGCGCCATAACGATGGACGAGGCGGGCCTGGCGCTTGAATTCTTCCTCCCCCGCTTTGAGCGAGATGGAATTGACAATGCCCTTGCCCTGAAGGCATCGCAAACCGGCTTCGATCACGCTCCATTTCGAGGAATCAACCATCACCGGGACACGGCAGATGTCCGGCTCGCTGGCGATGAGATTCAGGAAACGGGTCATCGCCTCGACACCGTCGAGCATGCCCTCATCCATGTTCACGTCGATGATCTGGGCGCCTGCCTCAACCTGCTGGCGCGCCACCGCCAGTGCCTCATCGTAGTTGCCCGCCAGGATCAGCTTGGCGAAACGGGGGGAGCCGGTGACATTCGTCCGCTCCCCGATATTGATGAACGGAATCTCCGCGCGCGCGGTGAAGGCTTCCAATCCGCTCAACCGCAGCGTCCGGGAGCGCTCAGGAATGCGCCGCGGCGGGAGACCACGCACCGAATCCGCTAACGCACGAATATGATCCGGGGTCGTTCCGCAGCATCCCCCCAGAATGTTGAGCCAGCCCTCTTGTGCCCAGTCGTGGAGCTGCGGGGCAAGAGTTTCCGGCGTTTCAGGAAAGCCCGTTGGCGAGAGCGGGTCGGGTAGCCCGGCATTGGGATAGGTGCTGACAAAGAAGGGCGCCTTCGTAGAGAGCTCCTCAATGTAGGGACGCATCTCGGCCGGCCCGAGCGCACAATTCAGACCGATTGAGAGCAGCGGAAAATGCGATACCGAGTTGAGAAAAGCTTCCACCGTCTGGCCCGTCAGCGTCCGGCCGGAGAGGTCGGTAATCGTGCCGGAGACCATCACCGGAAGACGACGACCGGACGCCTCGAAGTAGTCGGCAATCGCGAACAAGGCCGCCTTGGCGTTCAACGTGTCAAAAATCGTCTCCACAAGAAGGATGTCGACCCCACCCTCGATCAGATGCTCGACCTGCTGGCGATACGCTGCGGCAACCTCGACGAAGGTTACCTCGCGCTTCCCAGGGTCGTTGACATCACGCGAAATCGACAGCGTCCGGTTCAGCGGCCCAATCGCCCCGGCGACAAATACCGGTCGATCGGTGCAGGCATCCGCCGCCGAACGTGCCACCCGCGCCGCAGCCTCATTGATCTCCGGCACAAAATCACCCATGCCATAGTCGGCTTGCGCGATCGTCGTCCCACTAAACGTATTGGTCTCGATGATGTCGGCCCCCGCCGCGATATACTGGCTGTGGATCTCGCCGACGATCTCCGGTCGCGTCAGGACGAGCAGGTCATTGTTGCCCTTCAGATCCCCGTGCCAATCGCGAAAGCGTTCACCGCGGTACCCGTCCTCGTCCAGCCGGTAGCGCTGGATCATCGTCCCCATCGCGCCATCGAGGATCACGATGCGCTCTGCCAGCAACTCGCCTAAGGCCTCCTCAACCGAATTCATGCGCCGAAAATCCTCCCTGTCACCAAGTCACCCCGAGCACAAGGCGCATTTCCCCAGCGGCCCACCACGCTACCAGGCAACGAACAAATGAACATATCCTAATTCTTAGATATGTTTTGCTACATTGCAACTGGGAAAGGAATTGGCCG
The DNA here is from genome assembly GCA_963820865.1 of uncultured Verrucomicrobiae bacterium. Lineage (GTDB taxonomy): Bacteria > Verrucomicrobiota > Verrucomicrobiia > Chthoniobacterales > Terrimicrobiaceae > DASTFP01. The sequence continues at coordinate 238,954 of CAWGBZ010000028.1, read as the reverse complement.
GCGTTTTGAGCCGAAACGATGCCCTTGCGGCCTGGAGGCGGACTAACGACCCGCCCTGACTGCGCCACCACCTTCGCCTTCGCCTTGGCCGGGTCCCTCTTGGGGCGGCCTCGGCGGCCGATGAGGCTTACGTGGCTTATGCGGTTTGGGGGTCGGTGCGGGAGGCGGCACCGGAGTGATCGAGGCCGGAGTGGTGGTGGTGGTGACCACCGGCACCGTCGTCGTCACGGCGCGGCGTGTCGTCGTTTGTGAAGTCTGGTTGACGATCGGCGGTTGATTTCCCTGGATGGTGCGCCGCGTGATCGAGGCGATCGAGTCGACCGAAGTATCCAGGTTAATCGGAGTCTGGCGGTAATCCCGGATCACGAAGGGAAGCGGAGTCGAAAAGCCGGTGCAGAGGTTGCTGCTTCTGGCGAAGGCCGCCAGGTTGATGTTGCTGACTTTTCCGTCCTGATCGATCACCTGGCCGGCACGGATCCGGCGAGTGAAACCGGGACCAGAGACCATGGCCGCGTGCTCAAGGCAGACCACCCGGATGTAGGGCGTTTTCATCACCGACGTCAGGTTCAGGACGGAAATGGCCGAACCAGTCACCGCGGCCGTGACCGCACCGGCCTGAACTTTGCCGCCCCCTACACCCTTCGGAGAATAAAACAGCATCGTCCCGTCATCGAGGGCCATATCTCGGCCACCGGGATAAAACCGGAACAGCGAATTGGATCCCACTCGGGTGAGGGTTAGATCGGGAAACTTCAGTTCGGCGCGTGACTCGCCGCCCGTCTTCAGAGCCGTCTGTCCCTTGACGATATCACCGATCGTTGCCGGCTGAGGTTGCCGCAGTTGATGCAGCAAAGAAACGATATTTATTGTTTCCGTGACTTGCGCCTCCTCAAAGGGCGCGGCACGGAGCGACGCCGGAAGCACGGCACAAGCCAACAATGCGACGATCCTTCTTTTCATAGGCCGAATCTAGAAGCCGAACTCGAGACTCACCGTCCCTCCGACATTTACTACGGTATATTCAAAAAAGGAGTTTGTCGAGTTGTTCGCCGAAAAGCTGGTGCTGGCGATCAAGCGCGCCCAACTGGTCAGATCGAAGCTCAGGGCACCCCCGACAGTGTTTGTGACATCTGTGCGGGTATCACCCTGGGGATAGTAGAAGAGTGAGAGAATGTAGAAAGTTTGCAGCTCGAGCGGCCTGAGAATCCGCCAGCGGGATCCCACCCAGAAGTCAAACTCATGGAACCGTGCTTCCGCCGGCTCTGCCGACAGCGAGATGGCCGCCTGTGCGCCCGCTTGCATTCTGAAGTTTTGGTGAAGGACGAACTCCTTGGAGACGGCAACCGTCAAGGCGTTGTTGACGTAGAACTCGTCAAGGGAGTCGCCGTCGAGGTACCGTTCATACTCGTAGCGGATCGAGGCGGTGAGATCTCCCAGATTCGCGAAGACATAGTCGAATCCGCCGCCCGCGTTGAAATAGTTGAAATTCAGCGACGAATAGTGCGCGTATTGATAGACCAGGTCCGAGACATGGCCGTCCAGGTACAGGCCGCCGATCAGTTGCGGCCGGATGCCCGCCCCTCCCCCGCCGACAAAGTAGAGATCGCCGCGTCCCCCACCACTGGAAAGACTCGGGTTTGAGGTGTAGTTCAGACCGGCGGTCCCAATCAGGTACGGGTTGAGCCCAAACGCCGTGGTCGTGACGGGGACCACTTCACCGAAGTCGGCCTGCGCCTGCGAGAGGACTTGATTCGAGGTTTGCGTCGCGGCTTGCGTGCGTTGCAGCACCGAAGTGGTCCGGGACGCGGTTCCGGCCCGCGCTTCCCGTCCGGTCTGTTGTCCCTGTGAAACCTGGAGGCTTGACGCCAGCGCAGCCGTAAGAAAAAGTGTTCTGAGCAGCACGAGCTGCATAGGCGGCTGAAAATTCGTGAAAAGTCAAGCTGTAGTTGCACTGTGGCTTGCATTCGTTCGTCTGGAGGGCTCCTCTTCTTGCGATGCAAATGACCCGCGTGTCTTCCCTGAGGCTTCGCTGGCAATTGCTGGCGACCAGCCTGGGCATGCTGACGGTGTTGGTCGTGATGCTTTTTACGCCCTTTGTGGGCGGCCTGAATCTTTATCTTCAAGACTGGTTGCTCAGGGTGACGACCCGCACGCCGCTGCCGAAGGATTTAGCGCTGGTGACCATCGACGAACGATCGTTGAGCACTGACAGGGTGAGTCCTGAGGAACTGGCGGGATCGCGAGCGCTCCAGTTGATGCGCGCCGGGTTTCCCTGGTCGCGCGAGGTGTATGCCGAGTTGACCGAGAAATTGCTCGCCGCCGGGGCTCGCCTGGTCATCTTCGATCTGCTTCTTCCGACAACGCGAGAGGGCGACGAAGCGTTCGTGCGTGTCCTGGAGGAGCATCCTGGCAAGGTGGTCCTGGCCGCCTCCTTCGAGAATCCCGACTCCGAGGATCAGGGCGCGGGGGGGCCGGTCCTGGTTTCTCCGAGCGCGCCGTTCCGGGAAGCGGCGAAGAATAATTGGGGCATCGTCAACTTCCCGACGTGGGGGGACAACAAAGTGCGTTCGCTCTACACGGCCGCCTCACTCTCCAACATCATGGGGGCTCCCACTTTGACTGAGGAGGAGACGGCGCCTTCGTTAACATCGGTTTCGACGCGGCTTCTTGGCGGCACGGTGCCGGAGAATCCGGACCAGGCGCCCTTGCGTTTCCGCTACTCGCTACCGGGGACCGCTCCGGTGATTTCCCTCTTCGAGATATTCGTGCCCGCGTTCTGGAAGGCGAACTTCCGGGAAGGAGAATATTTCAAGGATCGCATCGTTCTCGTCGGGGCGACCGCGGAGCGATACCACGACTACTTCCTGACTCCGTGGGGCAAGCTTTCCGGTCCCGAAATTCACCTGCATGCGCTCGCCGCCATGCTGCGTGGTGGCTGGCTCACCCAGGCCGGGCTGGCGGCGACCATCGCCTCCCTCATCATAGCGGCGCTGGCCAGCGTTGCGGTCACGTTTTTCTTTCGCAGCAGCGCCAAGTCGCTGGTCGCCGGCCTGACGGGCGGAGCAATTCTCTGGCTCTGTTTGTGCGCTGCCGTCCTCTGGCTGTTCTCCTACTTTCTGCCGATCGCCGCTCCGCTGTTGACCTGGTTGGTCTGCGGCTTCGCGGGCCTCGCCTGTGATGTTTCCATTGAACGCCGGGAACGCGGACGCATGCGGGCCACCCTCGAGCGTTATGTTTCCAAGGATGTCGTTCGAGAGATCGCCGAGAATCCCGACTCTTATCTGCAAAGCCTCGGGGGTCAGCGCAAGGAGATGGTAGTCCTCTTTTCCGACCTGAAGGGCTTTACCTCGGATTCCGAGCGGCTGGATCCGGCCGATTTGGTGACGCTTCTCAATGAATACTTCCGCGAGATGGTCGCGGCTGTCTTCGAACACTCGGGGACCCTCGACAAGTTCATCGGCGATGCTCTGATGGCTACCTGGGGCGGCCTGCGACCCGTCAACCGCGAGGAGGACGCCCAGAACGCAGTCAAGGCGGCCTTGCGCATGAAGGAGCGCCTGGTTGTGATCAACGAACAGCGGCAGCAAGCCGGAATCCCTCCGTGGGGCTCGGGTATCGGCATCAGCTACGGAACGGTCATCTTCGGAAACATCGGTTCCCAGCAAAGAATGGACATGACCGTCATCGGCGACACCGTCAACCTCGCCTCGCGCATCGAAGGGCTCACCCGGATCTACGGGTGCGACATCCTCGTCGACGAACGCATCGCCGCCAGGGCGCAAAGCCTTTGCTCATTTCTCGAAGTCGATATCGTGCGGGTCAAAGGACGCAAAAAGCCGGAGCGGCTCTTCTTCCCGTATGGCTCGGAGCATGCCGATTGGGCGGAAGCCTTCGTCGTGGCCCGAGAGCAATACCGCGCCGGTGATTTCGCGGTGGCATCGGCCTCCTTCGAGCAATTGGCCACCGAGGGCCTCGCTCCGAAACTCGCCGCGCTTTACAAGCTGCGTTGCGACGCGTTTGTTGCCCAGCCCCTCCGTGAAGGGTGGGAAGGAATCTGGGATTTTCTGGAAAAATAACTCGGCGGAGATTCATCATTTCGCGGGGGGATTGAAATGCCGGCGGTTTTCTCACAAGCTCCACCATCGTCGATGGACATCGTTTACTTTGACTTGGAAACCCAACGGACCGCCAATGACGTCGGCGGCTGGGACAGAAAGAACCGGATGGGCATGTCGGTCGGGGTGACCTACAGCACGGCGGATCGAAGCTACCACATCTATCCCGAAACCCGGGCCGGAGACCTGGTGGATCGCTTGCGGCGGGCGGACCTGGTCGTCGGCTACAATATCCTGCACTTCGATTATCAAGTCCTCATGGCCTACACGATTCTCGATCTTCCTCATTATCTGCCCACCCTGGATCTGCTCGAGCACGTCGAGCGGGCATCCGGCCATCGGCTGAAACTGGACGACCTGGCACATGGCACCCTCGGAGTGGGCAAGATCGCCGAGGGACTTGACGCGATTCGCTGGTGGAGGGAAGGAAAGGTGATGGAAATTGCCGAGTATTGCTGTTTCGACGTCAAGGTGACCCGGCTGGTGCACGAACACGCCGCTCGCCACGGCGAACTTTTCTACACGGACAGGTTCGGACGCAAGCAGCGGATGGAGATCAACTGGTCGCCGAGAAGCTGATGATCCAACCCCTCAAGTCATCGAAAACAACTTGGTTCGTCTATTGGCTGGACCTCGAGGAACCGGTGCCGGCGGGCAGTGATTATTTCCTGCCGACCTTGCTCATCGTTTGCGATCCCGCCGGCGCTCCGCTGGCTGCTCCGGATATTCTCGAAGAGCTGGATCAGGTGCGGGTGGAAAACCTTCTCGTCAAGCTTTTCGACCGGCTCGGCGTGCCCGACCGCCTGGCGATTTGTGCGAGCGACGAGTGGGACAACGATGCCTGGAAGACATTTTCCCAGGACCACCGGGTGGAAATCCGCTTTCAGCGCTTTGATCGCAACGGGCCGGAGGAGCTCCGCGCTCTGGCGCGCACGGTCGTCCTCCGCTTTGCCCGCGACGAGGATTCCGCTCCGCGCTCGAAAGAGGTCGCCCGCGGCCTCGTGAACACTGCACTGCGGATTCGTTCGCCGCGGAAGAAGATCGCTCTGCTGCGCTCCGCGCTCGCCCGCGATGCGGACTGTTCTTCAGCACGCATCGAACTGGCTGACGTGGAGTTTCAGCATGGGAACTGGAAGGTTTGCCTCGCCGCCTACGACGAGGTGATCGCCCGCGAGACCCCTCGCTGGAGGGATCGAAGTCCGGACTGGTGGATGGATCGGGAAACCCGGCTTCTCCTGCGCGCGATGTACGGCCGGGCAATGACCCTCTGGCATCAGAGCCGGCATGGCGACGCCGCGGCGCAATTTGAAGATCTCCTCTCTCTGAACGCCCGCGACAATCAAGGCGTGCGCTTTTTCATTCCTCTTCTCCACCTTCTGGATGAGAACGCCGAAGCCGCGGGGCGGCATTACGAGTGGTACACGAGCCGGTATCAGCACGATTTCGCCGAACCCTCCTTTCTTTTTGGCTGGGCCTTGTGCCTCACCCTGCAAGGCGAGGAAACCGCTGCCCGCCAGAAGTATCGCGACGCCATCCTCAGCAACATTTATATCGCACCCATGCTTCTCGAGGTGGCCGAGCCGCCACGCGGTTTGTGGCAGCCAAATGATCGTGCCGAACCGAACTACGCGGCGGAGTTTATCGATTCGTATGCTGTCCTCTGGGATCGGGAAGCAGGTGCGACGCGCATCCTTCGCGAGGCCTGGGAGGAGCTCAAGCCGCGCGTCGCAGAAATCATCGCTCTCCGCGAGCGCATGGCCGACTTTCAAGATCAGCGCTATGAGCTCGAATACAAAAAACTGTGGCAAGAGCTGATCGCGCAGGACGAACGTCTTTCCGCGGGCAACCCAAAGCCTTGAAGGCAGGTTTCGCCGAATCTTGAATACCGGCGGCCCTTCCTGCGATACGTTCTTCCTCGATGAACCGTCTCGCGGAGCAAAAATCGCCTTACCTCCTTCAGCATAAGGAGAACCCGGTGGATTGGTGGCCGTGGACCGAAGAAGCCTTCGCCGAGGCCAAGAGGCTGGATGTGCCGGTCTTTCTCTCGATCGGTTACTCGACCTGCCATTGGTGCCATGTCATGGCGCACGAGTCTTTCGAGAATCCGGCTATCGCCCGGCTGATGAATGAGAATTTCGTCAACATCAAAGTGGACCGGGAGGAACGGCCCGACGTGGACCGGCTTTACATGGCGTTCGTGCAAGCGACAACGGGCGGGGGAGGATGGCCGATGAGCGTCTGGCTGACTCCGCAGGGGCGTCCTTTCTACGGAGGAACCTATTTCCCGCCCGAGAACCGCTACGGGCGAGCGAGCTTTCCCAGCGTCCTCAGCCAGATCGCGCGCCTGTGGCAGCAAGATCGCCAGCGGGTCGAAGGAGAAGCCGCCCGCATCATTGAAGCCCTGGCACAAGCGGTCCATGGTCCTCAGGACACCGAATTCAGTCCTGACGAGACCCCCCTCGTGCATGGGTTTGAGAGCCTTTCCCGGGGCTTCGATGAGCAGTACGGCGGCTTTGGCGGCGCGCCGAAGTTTCCCCGACCATCCGTCTTCAATTTCCTGCTCCGCTTTGCGACGCGCGCGAGCGGGAACCAGGCCGACCGCGCGGCGACGATGGCGGCAGGGACGTTGCGCCATATGGCCTCCGGGGGGATGCGCGACCACCTTGGCGGGGGCTTTCACCGCTATTCGGTCGACGAATTCTGGCACGTCCCCCATTTCGAGAAGATGCTCTACGACCAGGCCCAGTTGGTGATTTCGCTGGTTGAGGTCTGGCAACTGACGCACGATGACTCTTTCGCGACGATTGCCCGCGAGACGCTCGACTACGTGTTGCGGGACATGACGCATCCCGAGGGGGGCTTCTTTTCCGCGGAGGATGCCGACAGCTTGATCGTTCGTGGCCGCCCGGAGCATGCCGAGGGGGCTTACTACGTGTGGACCCGCCAGGAGATCGCCGACGTGCTCGACCCCGAGGAAGCACGCATCTTCTGTCGCCACTACGGGGTCGAAGAGACGGGCAATGCCCCGGCTGGGAGTGATCCGCAGGGCGAGCTCAGCGGCAAAAATGTTCTTATCGAAAGGCAGGACGCCGCGACGACCGCGCAGATTCTCGGGCTTTCCACGGAGGAAGTCTCTCGATCACTCGAGGCCGCCCGCCGGAAACTTTTTGACCGTCGCGCGCAGCGACCACGCCCGCATCTTGACGACAAGATTCTTACCGCCTGGAACGGACTGATGATTTCCGCGTTCGCCAAAGCGGGCGCAGCATTCTCTGAATCCCGCTATCTCGAGGCCGCCGCGAAAGCTGCCCAGTTCCTCAAACGGAACCTGACTTCCGGCGGCAGGCTTTTGCGAAGCTGGCGCGGCGAGCCCGGCGCAATTCGCGGCTTTGCCGAGGACTACGCTTTCCTGATCCGCGGCCTGCTCGACCTCTATGAGGCTTCCTGGGACGCGGACTGGCTGAGTTGGGCCCTTGAACTTCAGGAGCGCCAGGACGAGCTGTTCCGGGATGAGGATGGAGGAGGCTACTTCGGCAGCGCGGCCGGCGACCCACTGGTTCCGGTTCGAATGAAAGAGGACTATGATGGCGCGGAACCGGCAGCCAATTCGATCAGTGCGCTCAACCTTCTGCGCTTCGCGCGAATGCTGCACGACGAATCATTCGAAACCCGGGCCCGGAAGATTATCGGCGCGAGCCGCGAGGCCCTCGCGCGAGCGCCGACCGCCGTCCCCCAGATGCTGGTGGCGCTCGATCTGGCGTTGTCGCCGCCGGCGCAGGCTGTGGTGGCTGGAACGCGCGGCGCTCCCGAGGTGAAGGCATGGAACGCGCGGCTGCACCACGAGTTTGCGCCGCGGCGGATGCTTCTCCTTGCCGACGATAGTTCGACTTTCCTACAGCGTGTCCCGGAATTGGCATCCATGAAACCTCTGCACGGTCGGCCGGCGCTTTATCTCTGCGAAAACTTCACCTGCCAGGCCCCGCAAGTGCTGGAATGAAAGTATCGAGCTTCCTTCACTGCGCGTTACGATCGCCAGACCCGGTGCGTATCGGCAAGTTCTACGCCGATCTCTTCGAGGGCGGTTTCTTCATCCACCCAGTGCTGGCCGGCCTCGGCATCGTCATGGTCAAGGTGGCCAATCCGGAGTCGGTCTATCGAGGAATTCTGGAATTCTGGCCTCTCGATATCCACTGGGATGGCGCCAGAGCCCTGCTTCGCAAAGTCCCCGCCAGCCCGATCCAGATGCAAAACCATGTCGCCTTCCGAGTGGACCGTCCCAAGGAAGAAATCCTGGCCATGCTGACCGCGAAAGGCATCGCCGGTCGTTACGAGCCGCGCGGCCCGGGAGCGCTTATCGTCGGCTTTGATGACCCCGATGGAAACTTTGTGGAGCTCTTTCCGGACTTCGAGACGGTGGAGCTCCCGCCCTCAGCGTTCTGCACTGCCGCCGAGCTCGATGGCGTCATGGCCCAAAGCGCCGCCTTCGTGAAAAACCTGGCGTCCGTGGACGAACACGGAGAGCCCGTCTATCCTCTTACTCCAAAACGCTGACCGACAAGTCGGCGCGGGCGTCCGCAGGACGTCAGAACTGCCGCGTCTCGGCACCAGCCTTCAAAGCGTCTTCTTGAAATACTTCGGAGATTCGAGGTGCCCCCGGCGCGCGTAGAAGCGATGCGCATTCGCCCGGCGGCAAATGGCAATGCAGGTCGATGCGATCGCAGCCTCTGATCGCGGCGAGCCGGCAGGCCTCCCTTTCGAGCTGCGTTCCGATTCCCTGGCCACGGGCGTTCTCATCGACGCAGAGGTAGCTGATGCGCGCGAAACCCCCTTCCATGGCGACTTGTGGGATGTAGTGCATCGCGAGGAACCCGACGACGTTCCCACCATCCTCTCCGACCAGGAGATCTTCGTCCATGCTCTTGAGCAACAGTGCAAGCTTGCTCCGGACCATGTCTTCCGACACGGGATAGCCCCGTTGTCCGAGCCGGCGAGCGATCGCGGGCGCGTCCGCCGGACGAATGATCATGGCGCCGATCGCTCCGCCCTTGAGTTGGTGGAGGAAAATGGATCCACTATTTCGTCCCGACTGCCGAAACCCAGCTTTGGGCGAACAGGCCGCCCTCGGACTGGCTCCAGGCGCGAAGCGTTTGCGCGTGGCCATGCTCTCCCTTCTCTTCGAGCTGCCGCGCCAGATACTCACCGATGAGGCGTAAGGACGGATAGCACTCGTATCGCGCGCCCATGGTGATCTCTCGGAACCCGGCCGCGGCCAGGTGTTCGCCGAGCTTGTGGCCAACGTGGAGATCGCCCCCGTTCGCCTTCTGCATCGCCGCATAAGCAGACACCGCGGCCGTCAGGGCGTCACTGGTCGGCGCAAGCAGCAAACCGCCAAAATCCGGACTGCATACGCCGAGGCGTCCGCCAGGCTTGAGCACTCGGTGAAACTCTTTCAACGCCCGGAGTGGTTCCGCCAGATGTTCCATGAGTGCGTGAGAAAAGACGCCTTCAAACGAAGAGTCTGCAAATGGCAGGGAATAACACGAAGCGGTTTGAAAGCTGGCGTTTTGCACCCCGGCGGCGGCCGCGTTGTGCCGGGCTTTCTCGATCTGTGACTCGGCGAAGTCGACCCCGCTCACCATCCCTGGAAAGACCGCCGCCGCGATGCCGAGCGTGATAGTTCCGGGACCGCATCCACAATCGAGCACCTTGGCTCCAGCGCGGAGCTGCCCGGCAAAGAATTGCCCGTGCGATTGAAACGTCCTCCGCGCCATAAAGTCGGTCGCGTTCCTTGTGTGCCCCGGGGTATACGTCTCAGGACTCATCCGTGTTTTCAGTTCGACCGATGTCGATCGTCAATCCTGGACACGTTAGAGTCCCTCGCAGCGAAGCTCAACTTCCCGCCTCCCGCCGCGATGAGTCTGCCATGTCGTTGGAAACTTCGATCAGATTGCCGTCCGGGTCCCGAAAATAGACGGAAAGGATCGGCCCGCCGGCACCAGTGCGCGGAACCGGGCCTTCCAGAATCTCCACGCCATGCGCGACAAGCTCGGGAACCAAACGCTCCAGCGCTGTGTCGGAAAGGAAGCACAAATCGGCCGAGCCGGTCGTTGGACACGCCGCCTTCGGCTCGAACTCGCGGCCCTTCTCGTGCAGGTTGATCTTTTGCTCGCCAAAAGAAAGTGCCCGACGACCCCCGCTGAAAGTCATCCCCCTCATCCCAAGCACCTTGGTGTAGAAAGCGATCGTTTTGGAAATGTCGCTGACCGTCAGAACCAAGTGATCGAGACGCGTGATCATCCTCCAAACTATCACGATCACCGCGTAAAGCGCGGTCCGTAGCGAGACACGAGGGCGATACTTTCATCTTGACATAAGACATCTATCTCATAATGATACTATAGTTTTATATTACCAACCCCAACCACCTTGGACCGCCATGCCACTGACTCCTGCACAAATGGATGAAGGTATTGACACGCATTTCGCTTACGAAGGGAGGGACGACGTCGAAGGAGTGCTGGCGACTTTGCACCCGGAGGCGACTCATGACGTTGTGGGATCTCCTTTGGGAATCCTTCATGGTCGCGAGGCCGCACGTCCCTTCTACGAAGCTCTCTTTGCCGACCTGTCCGAAAGCAAGGTGACCCCTATCAAGCGGCTGTATGGGGAGAACTTCCTGGTAGACGAATCGTTGTGGGAAGGCCGCGCGCCGGGGCGGCCGTTTGGCATTGAGGGGAAAGGACGTCCGTTATCCTTTCGATTGCTTCATGTCATCGAGTTCACCGAATCGGCTCAGATTCAGCGCGAGCAGGTATGGCTCGATTTGGCGGCGATCATCCAACAGCTGCCGCAGGAACCGTGAGCGCTCCGCGCAAAGCGAGCAATCAGGAACTTCGCACCAGAAAAGACCTTCTTCTGGCGGCCGGACGCCTGATGAAGGAAGGACGTAAGCCGACGATGGACGAGGTCGCCAGGGAAGCGCTCATCTCGCGCGCCACGGCCTATCGATACTTTCCCAGCATCGACGCCCTCCTCGTGGAAGTGCCGATCGACGCGGCTCTGGGCGACCCTGCGGAGATGCTGAGCGATCACGCGCCGGACGACCCCGAGGCGCGCATCGACGAGGCAGAAGCTCTGATGCATCGCGTCGTCTATCAGAACGAAACGCTCTTGCGGGTCATGCTGGCAAACTCGATCGGTCACCCATCGAAGGACGACACAAACCGGCAGAACCGCCGCGTGCCATTGATCGAGGCCGCGCTGGCGCCCTCGCGGCATCGCTTTCGTGAGACCGACTACCAGAAATTGTGCGCCGCTCTGGCCATGATCTTTGGACCCGAAGCGATGATCGTCTTCAGCGACGTTCTGCGGCTCGACGAGCAAACCGCCCGGGACGTCAAGAGCTGGGCTGTCCGCGCCTTGGTCCGCGCTGCCCTTGAATCCTCCAGATCTCATCCGGACTAGATAGGGTTCGACCCAGGAGAACACCAAAGCCAGGAACGCGCTTGCGTGTCGATCCTCTCAGGAGAGAATCAACCCCTCATATGAACGGCGAGAGCTTCCCTGAGGAAACTGCGAAACGCGGGATCATCGTGCGCCCGCTTCGCGAAAGCGAACTTCTCACCGCCGATCGGGTCATGAGGCTGGCCTTCGGCACGTTCATTGGCGTCCCCGACCCCGTTTCGTTCATGGGTGATGCCGGCTACGTGCGAACACGCTGGAAGGCGGATCCGTCGGTCGCCTTTGCCGCTGAAGTGAATAACGAAGTCGTCGGTTCCAACTTTGCCACACGTTGGGGGAGTGTGGGTTTCTTCGGACCGCTGACCATACGGCCCGACTTGTGGGACCAAGGGCTCGGCCAGCGCCTGATGGAACCGATCCTGCATTCCTTTGACAAATGGGAGATTCAGCACATGGGCCTGTTTACGTTCGCACACAGTCCGAAACATGTCGGATTCTATCAAAAGTTCGGATTCCAACCGCGTTTCCTCACGGCCATAATGTCCAAGCCGGTCGAGACAACCGGGCACGGATCGGCCTGGACGAAGTTCTCCGAGACACCGGCCAGTGAACGGGACGCGCTTGTCAGTTCCTGCCGGGCGCTCACCAACGCTATCTACGACGGACTCGATCTCGAATCGGAGATCCGTGCCGTTGCCGGCCAGGCCTTGGGAGACACCGTGCTTCTTTGGAGTGGCGACGAGTTGACCGGGTTCGCGGTCTGCCACAGCGGTGCCGGGACGGAAGCTGGAAGCGTGGTATGCCATGTTAAGTTCGGCGCGGCCCGCCCGGGGCGGCATGCCGAGCGCGACTTTGACCGCCTCCTCTACGCCTGCCAGGAATTCGCGCGATCGCGGGCCGCGTTGCGCCTGTCGGCCGGAGTCAATACGGGACGCGACCAAGCGTATCGGCTGATGCTCGCGCGCGGCTTCCGGACGGATTTCCTGGGTGTGACCATGGATAGACCGAATGAACCCGGTTACAACCGCCCGAACGTCTATTTGATCGACGATTGGCGGTAGTCCCGCGGGAAAATACCGCGGCGCAATCCGCGCCGTTGTCCCCTGCGACCTAAGAACACCGCTTAGGCAATGCGTGGTTAGTCGTGCAGCGAAGCGCCGTTGGTCCGAATGACTTCCTGATACCAGGAGAAGCTTTTCTTCCTGATGCGTCGGAGATCCATTTCGTCCGTCTCGTCCCGGTTCACGTAAACAAAGCCATAGCGCTTCTGGTATCCGTTGAGCCAGCTGAGAAGATCGGTGAACGACCAGCTGCAGTAGCCAATCAGATCGACGCCATCGGTAATGGCCTGACGGCACTGCGCCAGATGGGACTGCAGGTAAGCGATGCGGTGGTCATCGTTGATGACATCGCCTGCCTCCAGGGTGTCAAACTCCCCCAGACCGTTCTCGGTGATAAAGACCGGGAGGTGATAACGGCTGGCGATGCGCCGAAGTCCCACGCGCAAACCGATCGGATCGATCGCCCAATCCCAGTTGGAGGTTTCCAGGTGCGCGTTGCGAGCCGTTCGATACAGGCCCGGCACCCCAACCGACTGCGTGGTTCCCTTTTGGCCGGTGGTGTTAAACGCGCCCTCGGAGACCCCATCGAGCGGATTCGATTCGTAGGTTAGCGTGTAGTAATAGTTGACCCCCATGAAGTCGGGCGCGCCCCTTTGCAGGAGATCGAAGTCCCCTTCTTGAATCGTGGGAGCGAGCCCACGGCTCCGCAAATATTCGAAAGCGACCTGCGGGTATTTCGCCCAGGCATAGACATCCAGCCACCAGTTGTTGGTGAACTCCTCCGCGTTCTCGAAGGCCAGGATGTCATCGGGATGGCTGCTGGCGGGGTAGGCCGGAGAGTAGGCGAAGCTTGGCCCGATCTTGCCGTTGGGAACGTGCTTCCGGAAGGAGTCAATCACCTTGGCGTTCGCGAGGAAGGCAATATGATTGGCTTCGTAGAAGCGCTTGCGGTCTTTGACGCCCGGCGGATGCATCGCCGTGAGGAAGGCGTGCCGAGAGTTGAAATTCTGCTCGTTGAGCGAGACCCAATATTTCACCCGATCGCCGAATCGCTGGTAGAGCGCGGTGCAATAAGCATCGAAGTCATCGATGATCTGCCGCGACTCCCAGGCTCCGTACTGGTCCATGAGGGCTTGAGGAACGTCCCAGTGATAGAGGGTGAGCACGGGCTCAATTTCATGAGCGAGGAGTTCGTTGATGAGGCGATCGTAGAAGAGCAGACCGGCCTCATTGACCGGGCCTCTGCCCGCAGGAAAAATGCGGGGCCAGCTCACCGAAAAGCGGTAGGCCTTCAATCCCATCTCGGCCATCAACGCCACATCTTCTTTGTAGCGGTAATAATGATCGACCGCGACGTCGCCATTGCTTCCCTTGTAAGTCTTGCCGGGTACCTTCGTAAAGAGGTCCCAGACGCTCAGTCCCTTGCCGTCCGCGTTCCATCCTCCCTCCACTTGATAAGCTGCCGACGCGGAGCCCCACAGAAAGTTCTCCGGAAATGGTTTTGGATCTTGGTGAATCATAAGACTATCCAGGTGGTCCTCGCGTCCAACAGCAGATCGGCCAAACGGATTACGTGTCATGGCGTTACGCCGCAGCTTCCGATCTGGGCTCTGGCGGAGGCGACTGGCAGGATGACGATCACCGGCGACTGCTGTCAAGCGGCTTCCGGCGCCGGCTTTTCCATTGGCAACTCAAAATCAGCTTGTCACCGCCATTGAAAGAACTACGACTTGCCTCACTCGGATATGGCAAGACTAATCCTTCCGACCATTTCTTTGATCACCAAAGCCCCTGGCTTTTGGCGAGTCATTAGCCTTAGATACGTATGAACAGCATTGAAGTCCTCGATCTGGAGGGTGAGCTCGCGTCAGTATCCGCCGATTTGCGAGATCGTGCGGCGGACACCTTGGAGAGCGGCAAGGTCCTTTTCCTGCCGCACTACGGGTTTCATGTGACGGACGCCGAGCGAAAATTATTATCCCCCAGCATCGTCAATAAATCCAAGAATGTTAGTTACGACCCGCGCACCGGCTCTGTCGCAGGAACGACGCTCGCCGAGGCGGATGCAGACACGCTTCGCGATATGATCGCGCGATTTTCAAACTTCGCGCAGGAACTCCTCCTGACATTGATTCCGCGCTACAAAGATGGGACCATTCGCGCGCGAACCAGCTTCCGTCCCGTCGAAATTGAGGGGCGTGTGACCTCCTGGCGTAAAGACGACACCCGGTTGCACGTCGATAGTTTTCCCTCGGCCCCCACCCAGGGAAAACGAATTCTGCGCGTCTTCGCCAATGTCAACCCTGAGGGTCGTAGCCGAGTCTGGCGGCTGGGCGAGCCGTTTGAGCAGATGGCGAGGCGCTTTCTGCCCTCGATCAAGCGGCCGTTGCCGGGCAGTGCGGCCGTTCTGAAAGTCCTTCACGTCACAAAGGCCGAGCGATCTGAGTACGACCATATCATGCTTCAGCTGCATGACCATATGAAGGCCGATGAGCGCTACCAAAAGGAGGTCGACCAGATTGAGTATGCCTTTCCACCAGGCTCCAGCTGGATCACGTTCGCCGACCAGGTTTCGCATGCGGCCATGCGCGGCCAATATCAATTCGAGCAAACATTTCTTGTCCCCGTCTCGAACTTGCACGATGAGCAACGCTCCCCGCTCCGCGTCTTGGAACGGCTCGTCGGACGCGCCTTGGTCTAGCAGGCTCTAGCAGGACAGAGAGCGCTGCCGGCGGAAGGCTCGCCGTCGCGCCCGAGGGTCATCTTTGGAGCGGTCGATGCCGAGCCTCGGCACCTCGACTCTATTTGCTCGCCTCGAGCCGCTCCCAGCGATTCACTCCCGCTGGTATGAATGACCATCATATTGCTGTGCTCGCCCCAGACAGGGATATTCTCCAGTTCGAGCCGCGGCTCGTGATCGCCTTAAATCCCATGGAAGAGAAAAAAAGCGTCCAAGCCGATGTCGTCCTTTTTACGCTCCGCAAGGATCAGCCGGACTTCGAAGCGCGATCTTACGTCTACTTTTTCGCCAGTGCGTATGAGCTGAAGGAGATTTTGCCTCTGGTGGCGAGGAACGCTCGTCGCAAGGCCGTAGAGATGCTGCACGAGCACATCGCGCGGAAGCATTTCGATTTGGCAGTCCCGCTGGCACAGATTCGCTTGGTCGACGGTCTGCCGGAGTTTGCCAGCTGGTATTCTGCAGCCCTGCTGGCCTGTCCCTGGAATTTGCGCGAGTCGTTTTACAACCTCCGGGACGAAATCCATTGTGCGCAGCTCATCGAGTTGCTCGATCAAGCTTTCGGGCAGACAATTATCTGCCGCATCGAATAGCGGCGGGTCGCGTAGGGGCCATTTTGCTCGAACGGTCCCGGAGACGCAGATGCCACGAACCCATCTCCAGCTTGCCCGACAGCTGGCCGATCTTTTCGCCACGCTGCCAAATGTCGAGGCGGTTGCTCTGGCTGGGTCCCAGGCCAGCGGAGCCGACTTTTGCGACCAGGAATCGGACATCGATGTTTACGTCTATTCACAAGGCGAGATTCCACTGGAGAACAGGTTGCGGATCGTCGAACTGTCGGGCGGCGCGACGCGGGCCAGCCTCGATCTGAAGTACTGGGGCCCAGGCGACGAGTGGCTGCACGCCCCCACCGGAATCGAGGTCGATATCGTCTACTTCGAAACGTCCTGGATGGAAGATCAAATCTCCCGCGTTCTAGAGAACCATCAGGCGAGCCTGGGATATACAACCTGCTTCTGGCATACCATCCGGCAGTCCGTGGCGTTGTTCGATAGCCACCGGTGGTTCGCGAATCTCCAGCAGAAATGCCAGGTCGACTATCCCGAAACCTTGCGCCGGAACATCATCGCTCTCAATCAACCCGTCCTGCGCGCGATCATTCCCTCTTATGCCACCCAGCTTGCCAAGGCAGTGAAGCGGCACGACTTGGTCAGCGTTAACCATCGGCTCGCCGCGTTATTCGCAAGTTATTTTGATATCATTTTTGCGCTCAACCGGAAGTTACACCCCGGGGAAAAGCGCCTGGTCGAAAGCGCTCTCCAGTCCTGCCCCGTGCTTCCATCCGGCATGCAGGCGGACGTTTCCTTCATTCTAACTTGCAACGAACGTTCACAGCTTCTGGAACGCGTCACCCGTTTGCTTGATCATCTGGACCTCACGCTGGAGAGGGAGGGGTTCCGGCACGAACCCTGAGAGTCGCGAGCCGTCGCTTTATCGCCATTCGTGCTTGGGATACTGGCGCTGGAGTTGCTGTTTGAGTTTTGGGTAAGCCTCCGCCCAGAACGTCCTTAGACTATTCGTCACCTGAACGGGACGGTGGTTCGGGGCGAGGACATGGATGACCAGCGGCTCGCGTCCCGCCGCGATCCTGAGATCGTCTGTGACGCCGTAGAGGTCTTGAATCCGGGCGCTGAGGAATGGCCGGGCATCCGGCACGTACGTGATCTTGGCCCGGTGGCCGCCCGGAAGTTCAAGGCGTTCCGGGGCATGCCGGTCGACGAGCTGCTGGTGGGCCGGCGAAAGCAACGATCGAGCGAGCGGAAGAATGGGCCGATCCTTGATCTCTCGGTAATTGGTGGCGCCCTCGCAAGCGAGGTGGACAACGTATTCGCGCTCGGTCGCGTCAATCTTTGGGATGTTGTGTTCGGGGAGGGCTGCCGCGAGGAAATTCACGCGCGCGATCCATTGCTCAACCGAGTCGTTCCACTGGGTGAGAGTCAGGACGCCGTCAGCCACAGCCTGAGCGAGGCAATCTGATGCTTCCGGCGAGGGCTCCGCGTCCCGATCCTGTGAGTCAACCACCAGATCGCGAAAGATCCGCTCCCGGCGGACGACCACCCGGTTCTGAGACTTCTCGAAATGAAAGGTCGCTCGCTCTTCGAAGTCGTCGGGAAACATCTCCCGCAACCAGTCTTCCTCAATCTGCGTCGCCAGGGAGAGGATGACCTGGGCGTCCCCGCTGCGCCCTTCGATTTCGTTGATTTCAGCAGCGACGACGAGGCGGCTGTTCTGTGCAACACTCGCGCGGGCGAGTTGACCCCGACGTCCGTGAACGATATCGCAGACGAGCGTGCCGCCGCTCCGCCGGCGCGCCACTTGATCAGCGAACCCCGCCAACACACAACGCGCGATCGCCTCGTCTGCCGCAGCGCCCGATTCTGTGTCGAGGCCTTCCTGGCGGGCGATCTCGAGAAATTGCCAGAAGAGCTTTTCCACTTGCCGGGCGGCCTCCGCGTGGATGGCCAGCGGACGCAGCGCGTCGAGGCGGAACTTGTGGCGCTGGGCGTAGGAAAACGCCCGGACGAGGATCAAGAAGTCGGAGATGCCCTGGCCGAAGGCCTCCGCGCGCTCCTCTTCGACCCGCCGATCGGCTCGGAGCAAAAGGTTGCGCGACTGGGTCAACGCGGCAATGAGGGCCGCCGCTCGAACACAGTCGTATTGCCTGGCCGCCAGAAACATACGCGCGTAACGCGGATGAACTGGAAAACTCAGCATACGGCGTCCGGTAGCCGAGATCTCACCGGAATGGCTATCCAGCGCACCAAGATCCGCCAGCAATTGTTCGGCACGCGCCAGAGACTTTTCGTCCGGGTGATCGATCCAGCGAAAACTGTTCAACTCCCGCACGCCGGCGGCCTTGAGTGTCAGCACGGTCTCGGCGAGATCGAGCCGCCGAATCTCCGGCAATTCCGCGGCGGGACGCAACCCATGGTCACGCTGGGTCCAGAGACGGAAGCAAAGTCCCGGCGCCGTGCGTCCCGCGCGGCCGGAACGCTGCTCAGCGGAAGCGCGGCTGATCTTTTCGATGAGCAAAGTGTTGATCCCGCGATGTGGATCGTAGCGGGCCACTCGCGCCAGCCCTGAATCGACCACCATCGTTACCCCATCGATGGTCAGGGAGGTTTCCGCGACGTTGGTGGACACGATGATCTTGCGCTTGGCGGCCCGCGCCACCGCTTTGTCCTGCTCGGCGGCCGGCAACTCGCCATGCAGCGGAAGGAGAATGCATCCACTCGGTGCGCGCTGGTTGATTTCGTTGATCGTCCGCTGGATTTCATAAGCCCCGGGCATGAACACCAGGATATCCCCTTCCGTCCGGTCGAAATTTGCCGCGATGGCCTCGGCTGCCAGCTCCCACGGCGGATCGTCACGCGGCTCATGGCGCAGCTGCTCGATCTCCACGGGATAGGTGCGGCCCTCCGACGACAAGATTTCGCATGGTGCCAGGTAGCGTTCCAGGTGCGCGCCGTCGAGTGTGGCGGACATGACAATGATCTTCAAATCCGGACGCAGAGAATCCTGCAGATCCAAAGCACGCGCCAGGCTGACATCGCTGAAGAGGTGGCGCTCATGAAACTCGTCGAAAACCAGTGTGGAGACGCCGTCCAAGCGGGGGTTCGCCAGCATCTGCCGCAAGAGGATGCCTTCGGTGACAAAGAGGATCCGGGTTTCCGCAGAAGAAACGTTATCGAGGCGAATCTGATAGCCTACCTCCGCCCCCAATGGACCGTCGCGCTCCTCGGCCACCCGCTTCGCCAGCATCCGTGCCGCGAGACGCCGCGGTTGCAGGATCACGCATCGCCCGGACTCCAGGACGCCTCCGTCCAAGAGAATCTGCGGGACCTGGGTCGATTTTCCCGAGCCCGTCGGCGCTTGCAGGATGAGGCGTCCACTCCGGCGCATTGTATCGATGATCTCTTCGTCGAGATCGTAAATCGGGAGGGGCTCGTTCATTTCGACTTGGTTTGAATTCATATTAGTCAAACGTGCTCCGGCGATAAGACGCGAACATCAACGTACGATGACAAGATCCAGATGCGAATCATTGTCGGCAAACTTTGCGTTAGAAACACACTCGCCAAACTTTGCGCCTTTGTATTATCTGCTCCCATGAATCGGATTCGACGGTGCCTGTTGCTCGCTCTGCTGGCCCTGCCTGTGGCCGGGCTCCGGGCCGCGGAGAGCCCGATGACTCCGGCACAAATCGAACAAGCTGTTCGTATTGAGTCACTAACCATCCCGATGCCGGGCGAGTTTTTCGCAGCCATCAATAAGGTGGATCGTCCCAACTGGAAACAAGTGGTCCGCACCGGTACTCCGGAGGCGACCGCCAGCCGCGCGCAGATCGCTCTCGTGCTCGGGACCCTGGTAGCAGACGGCTACATCGCCGTGGAGGCGCAGGATGGCCAGAGCGTCAAGAATATCGGCAAGGAGATCATCAATCTGGCCAAAAAGCTCAACGTCAGCCAAAGCGTGCTCGGCCGGGGCAACAGCATCAATGATTTCGCGGAGAATAACGATTGGAATGCGCTGCGCGAGGAGCTGGAAGCCACGCAAAACGAAGTAAAGCTCGATATGTTCGAGCAGAAGGACAGCTACCTTGTCACTCTCGTGAGCCTCGGCGCCTGGGTTCGCGGAACAGAACTGGTCAGTGGACTTGTCGAGCGTAACTACACGCCGGAAGCCGCCCGCCTCCTCAGGCAGCCCGCCATTATTGAATACTTGCTCGAACAAATCGGCTCGCTCCCCCAAAACATGCGGGATGATCCATTGATCGCCAATCTGCGAGCCACCCTCGAAAAGTCGCTCGGCTTCGTCAAGGCGCAGACGCCCACGAAGGAAAACGTGACCGAACTACACGCTGCCATGTCTTCGATCGCAAGATCAGTCGCCACCGGGCAGTAGAACGTCCCGAAACGCGCACATGCCACGTCGCCCCATGGCAATCATGATCCGTCTCGCCCACTTGCTCGCCGCCGGCGCCTTCATGGCCGGCGCTTTCGCCCAAGAGCAGCCGTCGCCTTCGCCAGCCGCCGCGGAAAGCGACGTCAGCGCGCGAAGCAAGGCGCTTGAGCTCGCCGGCGCCTTCAGCAACGATGGCTACAAAATTCGAGACGGTTATTGGCCTGGAGAGATCGAACCGAACCGCCCGCAGTTTCTGGAGGTGAATCTCTTTTCGGGCAACGAATACTGGTTCTCGGCGGCGGTCAACACGCCCGGACGAAAGATCGCCGTGGGCGTGTTCGACGAAAAGGGCCACCCGGTCGATTTTCAGGCGTACGAAGACGGACCGGTCGCCGCGGCCGGCTTTCTTCCTGAGGTGAGCGGCCGCTACTACGTCAAGTTGACCCTGCTCGAAGGAGAGAAGGCGCAGTTCTGCCTTTTGTATTCCTACAAATAGTGGCAACTTGGAGGGCAGACTTCACGACCATGCCGGCTCGGACTACTGAAAGACTCGACAGCCCTCAGGTGCGGCAGTTCTCGGTATTCCTGCAAAACAAGGTTGGCGCGTTGCTCGAGGTGGTGAAGCTCCTGAACGAACACAATATCATCGCGCTTGCGCTGAGCATTCAGGATTCCTCCGAGTCGTCCATTGGCCGGATGATCGTCAGCGATCCGGAGCGGGTGACCGAACTCTTTCACCAGCATGACATTCCCTTCAGCGAGTGTGAGGTGTTGGTCATCGAGCTGCCCGAAGGCGCTGCCGATCTCACCAAGGTCCTCTCGGCCCTGCTCATGGCGGAGGTGAACATCATCTTCAGCTATCCGTTGTTGGTGCGGCCGCGCGGTCGCGCGGTCCTCGTCATGCATGTGGACGACAGCGAATGCTCGAGCTCCGTGCTCCGGGGCGGCGGCTTCAAGATTCTGAGGCAGGCCGATCTCTCACGATAAAAGAGCCTCGGCGTCAGCAACGGCAGCGGCTGTTTGAGCAATACTTCACTTTCCGAGGGCGCGCCGAAGCGTTGGCCGGCCGGCCGACCGCCAGTGAGTTGCCGCCACCGCCATTTCCGCTAGCTTTTGCGCGATGAGAAAGCGCCTTTTCACCTTCCTCGCCTGCATCGGTGTTCAAGGCGCGGCGTGGGGTCTTGACGCTCAGTCTCAGAAGCTCGCCGATCGCTATCTGACGATTCTGGTCGCAAACCCGATGCAGCAGACCGCCTTTGACCGGCTGTGGAAGATTCACGTCGAAGCGGGGGAGATTGAAGCCCTCGTGGCCGCGTGCCAGCAGAGAGCTGCGCAAGCTCCGGTGCTCTACGCTCGAGTCCTGCAGCGCGCCGGGCGCACCGCTGAGGCGAAACTGGTCCTTGCCGAAGCTGTCCAGTCCGGAAGCGGTGTCGCCACCGAGATGCTCGCGGGAGTGCTTGAGGAAGAGGGAGACATCCGGGCGGCTGCGGAGGTGGTCGCGAAAGCTCCGGCCACGGAAAAGAGTCCTTCGTTGCTCGTTCGTCTGGGCGAATTGCTGGAAAAGGCTGGAGAAGCCCAACAATCGCGGGCCGCGTGGAACCGCGCGGTGGCACTTGACCCCGGCGACCTCGCTCTGCGCAAGCGCCTCGCTGCCGCCTGCGCTCAGACCGGCAATTGGCAGGAAGCCGTTGACCACCTGCAAGTCATTGCCAGGCATGGCTCACCCGCCGAAAGGTTCGACGCCTGGAGCGAAATTTCCCAGCGACTCGAAGCGGCCGGGAAAATCCCCGAGGCGATCGCCGCGCAGGAAGCGTTGCTCGGATTGATGGGGCCGGGCCACTGGCAGCTGGATTCCGCGCGCCAAAGACTGCTTAACCTCCACGACCAAAACCACTCCCTCGACGAACTGGAAAAAACGTGGCGCGCGCAAGCGGAGGCGAGACCACGTGATCCACAACAGGCCCTGCGGATGGCCAAACTCTACGAGTTCAAGGGAGATGACTTGCAGCGCCATGACTGGCTGAGCCGAGCCTCCGCCCTCCTTCCCAAGGATGTCAGTCTCAGCTGTGAGATCGCCGCTCTGGATCTTTCCCTCGGCAATCCCCAGGCCGCCGCCGACCGCTACGACAAGGCGCTCGCGATGCGGCCCGACGATGGCGACATTATTTTCTGGCGGGCCGAAGTAAGCGCGTTGATGGAACAGGAAGAAGACGCCGAGCATCGCATCGAAGCCTACCTCGCCGCACACCGTGACGACGAGGCCGCCGCCGCTCGCGCGGTTGAATTCTACAACCGACTGCACCTGACCGCCCCGCTCGAACGCAAACTCTCCGCCGCATTTGGTGCCCAACCCGACGACCTCGAGGCGGCTTGCGACCTCGCTCGCTTTTACCTCGAACAACGACGCGATGCCGAGGCGGCCGCGTGTCTCTCGCGCTTCGATGCCTCTCGCCTTGGCTCCGTCGAGGCAGCCGCGGCCTCATTCCGCTTCGCGGAACTGCTCAAAGGTTCGGAAGCCAAGGGAGAGGAAATCCGTTGGGCTCGCCGGGCCGTCGAGAACGACGCCTCCCGCCCGGAGTACGCCCTTCGTCTGGCGGACCTTCTTCAGGCGGAGGGACAAACGGAAGCGATGCTCGAAGTCTTGCGCAGGGCTTGCGAGGCCTCCGACACGTCCCTGCCGCGCGAGGACCTGGATCGCCGCCTCTTCCTGGCCCTGCAAACGAGCAAACCCGCACCATCCGAAGAACGCGACGGGATAACCAGGTCCCCGATCGACGATATGATCACCTTGCTTGGCACGCAGGCGCAAAAGAGCGGGCGGGAAGGCCCCTGGTTGAGGCTGGCTCGGTGGCTGCGCTGGGCAGACTCTCGATCGAGCCCGATCAGCGCATTGCACCGGGGACTCGGCGCCCTTCCGGAGTCCGTTGGGTTGCAGGAGGCCCTGGCAGTCCAGCTCGCCGATTCCGGCGATCCCCTCGGTGCCATTGAAGCCCTCACGCGCCTGGCCGAACTGGCTCCCGAGCGGACTGACGAGATTCAGCGACGCATCGGCCATCTTGAGCTCGACCGGGGCGACACCGAAGAAGGATTGCGAATCTTCCAGACCCTGGCGGATCGGTCGAAGGATTGGCAGGCGTTCGCTGACGTTGCTCTCGCCCAGCAGATGGGGGGAAATTGGTTTGATGCCTTCGAAACCTGGCAGCGCGCCTACACTTTGGCTCCTCCAGATGCCCGGCGCTCCCTGCGCTCCCCGATCCTGAACGCCACGGCGCGTTTGCAGCTCTTCACCCGCGGACTCGATTTCCTGGAAGAGGCGTGCGCGGCGGAAGGCGGCACTCCGGCGCGCAAGGAATTGTTCGACGAAGCCGGTTCGTACGCGGTCGAACACGGAGTGGCGGACGATTGGCGTGCCCGACTCGAACGGCGGGCACGCTCCTCTCCGAACGATCGCCTCTGGCGCGAGTGCCTGGCTTCCCTGCTGACCGCCGAGGGCAACGAGGAGGAGGCTTTGCGTGTGTTGAAGACAGTCACCAGCCGGGAGAGCGAGGCTTCCGTCGAGGATACGGAACGGCTCATCAAACTGGCCGAGAAGGCTGCCGATTGGGATGAGGCGGCCCGTCTCGCCCGGCGGATCGTCCTTCTTTCGGGGGTGAATGACGTGCCAGCTTCCGTCCGGCACGCAGACTACCTCGAACGCGCGGGAAGGCGGGAAGAGGCCGAGAACGTCTGGAAAGCCCTGGCCGCTCGCCACGCCCGCGATCCCCAGGTGCTCTCGGCCTCCGGCGACTTCTTCGAACGGACGGGGAACTCCGCGCGCGCTGAAGATTCCTACCGCGCGGCGGCACGCTTCCGCGGGTGTGCTCCTCAAGTGCGCCTGCGGCTCGGGCAGCTCGCCCTGGACCGCGGCGATCATTCTCAGGCTCTGGCGGACTTCGAAATGCTTCTGCGCGAGACCAGGCAACAGCTTGGATCGTACAAAGACTGCATCCCCGTTCCGGAAAGAATCGTGCAAACTGCGGCGCCGGCGGTTCGCAGCGCCGGATCTCGAGTGGTCCAGTGGAAAGTCCCCCTGGAGGCAGATGTCGAAGGCTGCCGACTCCTGGCCATCCGCGAGATCGGCCGCCTCCTCGCCCACCGCCCGCGCAGGAAGACGTGGGTCGAAGAATTTCCGGAGCCGGTCGAAAAGATCTGGGCGGCCTACTATTCGGGAGAAGAGACGGCTGCCTTTCTCGAGATCGAAAAGCTGGCGCTCTCGGCGGATTCCGCTCCCGCGCTCGAGCAGGGGTTCGCCGCTCTTGCCATGGAAAACTCTGCCGAAGAAGCGCTACGCCGCTGGGTGTCCGATCCAAAGGAGGCTCAAGCCAAGTGGGAGAATATTCTGGGCGCGCTCTCCCGTATGCTGGCGGCGAACTGGCTGCCTTCCAACGATTTCCTTACCCGGCTCTTCGCGCCGGCTCCTGCCTTGGTCCGCTGGCAGGCGGCCGAAGTCCTGGCCAACAGGAACCTCTTCGCCGTGGCCTCTGCCTTGGGTGAGAGTGTGCCGGACGCCTTGCCGCCTTCCCAGGCTTGCTCCGCATGGATCGAACTTTCCAAGTGGTGGATCGTCTTATGCAATCCGGACGAATCCGTCATCCGGCTGGACAAGGCGATCGAATCCGCGCCCTCGGCGATATCGTTTGGAGAACCGCTTTTCGCCGCAATTCGCGCGCGCTGGCTGCTCACTCCGGAGGATCAAAAAGCCTCGTTTGAAGAAGAGGTTTCCGCCCGCTTGAGGGCCTCCAAGCAGCCGAAATGCGCGAGCGCGGCAGCCGCACTGATCAGCAGTCTCAAGGGAGACCACAAGGGCGCAGGAGAGAAGCTCGCCGAAGTCTTCCAAGACTTGGGGAACTCGGACGAGGAAAGCTGGTCCCAGCTTGTGCAACAGGGGGGCAATCAAGTGGAGGATTGGAATTTACATCGCCTGGCCAGGGAACTCTATCGCAACGATCTCGCGAGGGATTCCGCCCTGCTCAGCCTGCGGGGCGAGAACTTTCGCGACGCCACCATCAACCGTTTTGTTCTCAATCAACTCATCGCCGCAGAGGCGGAGGAAGTCCCCTACCTTCTCAACGAATGGCTCGCCAGAGGCGCCTCCGATCGCGAGCTTCTCGATGCCGTGGTCCGGCTGCAGCACGGGGGTCGCGTGCAAGCGGCCGCGACCGTTTACCGCGCGCTTTGTGAGAGGAATCCGCGCAACGAAGGCATTCGCTCCGGCATCTTGAACCTGATTCAGGTCCGCCGGCTTCAGGAAGCTGGCATCGCCTTCTTCGAGCGCTTGCTCGCGGAAGAATATCCGGGTCTCGGACGAGCTATCATTCAAACCGCCGGCCTTCGCCTCGCGGGGGTCCTGGACGAAGAGGGAGATTACACACGGGCGCTTGCCATTCTCGAACGTCTTGACCGCGATGGCCCCCTCAACAAAGCCCTTCTTCTTCGGCATGTTCAGGCCTTATGCAAGGCCGGACGCCACCGCGAGGCGCTCGCCGAACTCGAAAAGAGCCCGTTTCTGGCTGCTTCGTCGGAATTTACCATACCCATGGCAGAGCTTTACGCAGGACTCGGACGGGAGCGCGACGCTTTTACACTCCTCGAGCGCGACGTCCGCAGCGGTCCGCCAAGGCGGAAGGCGGCCACAGCCAAACTCCGCGAGATGGCCAGCCTGACAGGCGACGAAGCGCGCCTCGGCGTGACCGAAAGCGCACCCGAGGACGATCCGCCCCCGGGCGAAAAGACCCCCATCACCGAGCGCGATTGGGAGAAAGCGCTGACCGAGATCGAAAACCCCGCTTCGTCCCCGGAAGAACGTTTCCGTGCGCTCCGCAACTTTCTGAGCGTGCAACGAACGCTCCCCGAAAACCTCAAAACAGCGCAACTGGCCCGCCTCAGACGGATGGTGGCCAAAAATCCCGGCCTCCTCCCGGAATACTACGCGCTCCGTAGAGAGTTGGCCGAACGATCCGGCGCCACCAACAGCCTCCTCGTGGAGCTCTACTCGGAGTGGGACGCCGGCCGGGGGCCGTACCAAGCAGGCGAAATGATCGTTCATATTCTGATGCAAAAAGCTCGCTACGAAGAGGTCGGCACCGTTCTGGACGACTATCTCACCGAGACGCATTTCAACGAGCGAGCCTGGGATCAGATTGGACACCGGCTGCTGGATGCGCGGCAGTATTCGCTGGCCACCCGAACGCTTTCCGAGCTGACTCAACGAGCGCCGGGTAACCTTGCCCGGTCCCTTCTGCTCGCGCAGGCGCTCTATTGGACGGGAAAGGCGACCCAGGCTGACGCGATGGTGTCCCCCATCAAGCGGATTGCCCCGTTTGATCCGTCGAAGAACGTCGATATTGCGGAGTTCTATCTCGCCACCGGCCGTCTCGCTGAAGCGAGGCCCTACCTGAACGCCGCGCCATCGGACGCCCGGGCTGGCGCGGCGTGGATCGCCGCCGCGGAACTCTCCGTGGCGCAAGGCGATTTCGCCGCCGCCCGCGACTGCATCCGCCAGGCCATGAAAACCCCGCAGGTCATTCCGGTACGCGCCATCGCAGACTTCTATTGGAAGAGCGGGGCGCTCCCCCGGCAAGATCCGCGAACAAACGAGTTCGAGCTTGGCGCCAGACAGTTTCGCGGTCTTCAGATGGAAGTCGCCCAGAAACTAGTCGAGGCGAAAGACATCGAGCGGGCGTGGTCGTGGATTGAGAGCATCCGCGCGCTGCTCGATGACGCTCAGGGGCGAAGCCTCCTGCAAAGTGTTGAGTCTTCTGACTGGGATCGGGCCGCGGCGCTCTGGGAGGCTTCGGAAAGTCCACTCTGGGACACGCGCTGTGGAATGGCGCAATTCTTCCTTCGTCGTGCCGAGACGGGCGCCCAATCGCCCGCCGCCGCCACGAAAGATCTGGCTCGCGCTCACGAATTGCATCCGGGTTCCTTTGAGATCGCGCACGCCTACGTGAACAAGCTCCTGGAATCCGACGAGCAAGAAGCGGCATGCAAGGTGCTGCGGCAAGTGATGGAGGCTTATTCCGAACCGGCCGACCGCCGAGCCGCCCGCCAATTGCTGGCATCTCTTGAGCTCTCCCCTGCCTTGCCGAAGGGCGATTAGGCATTGTAGTCTGCGGCGATGCGCTGGATCCGTCTGCTTGTCGTGTGGCTTCTTGCCAGCGCCGGTTGCTTTGCCCAGCAGCAGGACGAGAAGAAGCTCCTTGAACGGATCCTGGCCAAGCCGGACATGTCGCAGATCAACCCAATGAACGGGAAGAAATTTGACGGAGGCGGGTTCTTCCTGAAGAAGCCGGCGGCCAATTCATCAGCGTTCCGCTACGATCAAAAGGCTTCGCCCGAGAAATACCGGAATGTGCGCTCGTTTCTGGGGTTCAAAAATCCCTGGATCGGAAAGAGGGTTTACGACGCCCACACGGCGACCGTATGGTCCAAGACGTTGATCGCGAACGCGAACACGGCGTTTCCGGTCGAAACCGCCAAGACACAAAAGTTCTACCAGGCGGACAGGAAAGCCGCCCGGCGCGAAGACCCGGTCAGAACGTCTCCTTATCTTGGCAAAGGCAGCTCACAAGGGAGGCTCGACCAAATCAGCGACAAGATCGACAAGAACATGACCATCGAACAGGTCCGCGAAATCCTGAACAAGAATCAGTAAAGGATGACGCGTTCTCCCGCCGACCAACTGGCTCATCTTTGCCGGGGATGCCAGAACGTTTTCAATCAAGATGAACTTCTGGCCAAACTCGCCGAAGGACGGCCCCTCAACGTCAAGCTCGGGGTGGATCCGACGGCACCGGATATCCATCTCGGTCACGGTGTGGTCCTGCAGAAGCTGAGGGATTTTCAGGATCTCGGTCACGAAGCCATCCTGATCCTTGGTGATTTCACCGCGATGATCGGCGATCCCAGCGGCCGCTCGGTAACGCGTCCTCAGCTCAGCCACGAGCAGGTCTTGGAGAATGCCAGAAGCTATCAGGAGCAAGCTTTCAAGATTCTCACGCGCGAGCGATCACGGATCGTCTTCAATGGAGAGTGGTTTGGAGCGATGCGTTTTCAGGACGTTATCCGGCTGAATAGTCGCGTGACGTTGCAGCAAATGCTGGTCCGCGAAGATTTTCGCGACCGTCTCGATCGCAGTCAGGCGATTCGTGCTCATGAGATCCAGTATCCCATCATGCAGGGATGGGACTCCGTCATGATCAAGGCCGATGTCGAGCTTGGCGGAACCGATCAGCTCTTCAACATCATGGTAGGCCGTGATTTGCAGCACGAGGAGGGCATGTCCCGGCAGGTGGCCATGGTCATGCCGATCCTCGAGGGCCTTGATGGCAAACAGAAGATGAGCAAGAGCCTCGGAAACTACGTCGCTCTCAACGAAGGCCCGACCGAGATGTTCGGCAAGCTCATGAGCATCAGCGATGACTTGATGGCCCGCTACTTTGAGATCCTCCTGCACGAAGAGGTGCCAGCCGACCGCCACCCGATGGAAGCCAAGAAATCCCTGGCGCAGCGAATTGTCGCCCGGTTTCATTCCCGCGAGGAAGCCATCGGAGCACTCGAAGAGTTCGAAAAGCGCTTCAGCAAAAAAGACTTGGCGCATTCAAACCTACCCGTCTTCTCACCATCGGGGGAGGCGCGCGACTTCGTCAGTCTGGTGGTCGAAGCTTATGCCCGCTGCTTTAGCATTGCCAAATCTCGCAGCGACGCACGCCGCCTGATCGAAGGAGGCAGCATCCAATGGGCCGGGCAGAAAGTAGCTGACCCAAAAATTGTCCTGCCCACCGGTTCCGTCGGTATCCTGAAGCTGGACAAGACGCGCGCCGTCCGACTCGTCGAGCAGTCCGCCGTCTCTTAAGATTCCGATTTCGACGGTACGACGATCACCGGGCATTTTGCTCGTTTGAGAATGCCGGTCACGACGCTCCCGCTGAAGAGATGATACAACGCACCGTGCCCGTGCGAGCCGAGCATGATGAAGTCGGCCTTATGCTTCGCGGCCTGCTCGATAATGTCATCGACAGCGAGACCAATCAGCGTAACCGGCTCGACTTCGATGCCGGCGGCGACGAGCGGCGCGGCGAGCGCCTTCAGGCGCGCATCCGGCGCGGAAAGGCTTTCGGGCGTCTCGGCGGGAGGCGGAGCTGCGGTAATGACATCCATCGTCGCACCAACCGGTACGTAGGTAGCCACTGGCTCGACGATATGCAGAAGGACGATTCTGGCCGATAGTTGCGGCGCCAGTTCGGCGGCCTTCTCGAGAACTGGTTGCGAAGCATCACTCAGGTCGACTGGGACAAGCAGCGTTTTCATGGCCTTGGGAGCGTCAATCTAGTCCGCGCGTACCAATACTCAATTCCTGTCGTGAAAAAGATCTTATTACAGGAAGTTGCCGCTCTCTTTGAAGCAGTTTTCATCTCTTTCCCCGGCGCTTGCGGCGACGGCGGCGGCAACGATAGTTGAGCGATGGACGACTTGTTTCCCGAAGAGGTTGTGCCGTCGATCGCTCCCGATGCGCCGCTGGCTACACGGATGCGTCCCCGGACTTTGGCCGAATATGCCGGTCAGCGGCACATTCTCGGCCCAGGCAAGCTGCTGCGCCGCGCCATCGAGGCAGACCGCATCTCCTCCATTATCCTGTATGGGCCGCCAGGCGTGGGGAAGACGAGTCTGGCTCAAATCATCGCCGCCTCGACTCGTTCTCGATTTGAGCGGCTGAGCGGCGTCGAGGGGACCGTGGCGGACATTCGGCGTGTGGTCGCCCAGGCTGCCAACCGTCTGCAGAATTCCGGCGAGAAGACCATCCTGTTCATCGACGAGATCCATCGCTTCAACAAGGCCCAGCAAGACGTCCTCCTGCCCGATGTCGAGAGTGGTTTGCTCCGTCTGATCGGCGCGACGACCCACAACCCGTTCTTTTACGTCAACAGTCCGCTCGTCTCGCGCTCACAGATCTTTCAGCTTGAGCCTCTCCCCATCGAGGATCTGATCGCCTTGATAAAAAGCGCCATGCTAGACCGCGAGCGCGGTCTGGGCCAGCTCACGTTGCGACTCGACGACGAAGCGGCGCTGCACCTGGCCACGGTCAGCGACGGCGATGCACGCAAGTGTCTGAACGCTCTCGAGATCGCCGCGCGAACCACCCCGCCGGACGCCACCGGTCTCGTTCACATTACTTTAGCCGCTGCTGAAGAGAGCATTCAACGAAAGGCGGTCGTCTACGACGCCGATGGTGATGCTCACTACGATACCATCAGCGCATTTATCAAGAGCCTCCGCGGGAGCGACCCGGACGCGGCGATCTACTGGCTCGCGAAGATGTTGCACGCGGGCGAGGACATCCGCTTTATCGCGCGCCGGCTCATCATTTGCGCCAGCGAAGACGTCGGAATGGCGGATTCGAATGCTCTCGTGGTGGCGACGGCGGCGCAGCAGGCCGTCGAATTCGTCGGCCTGCCCGAGGCGCAACTGATCCTCGCGCACGCGACCGTCTATATCGCCACGGCGCCGAAGAGCAATCGGTGCACGATGGCCATTGGCAAAGCGTCGGCCGAAGTGCGTGAAGGCCGCACCCTGGTGGTTCCCAAGCATCTTCGCGACTCCCACTACCAGGGCGCGGCGCGCCTCGGCCATGGCGAAGGCTACAAATACAGTCACGAATTTGACGGCGCCTACGTTCCCCAGGCCTATCTCCCCGAAGGTCGCCGTTATTACGAACCGACGGAGAACGGGATGGAGAAGCGGGTCAAAGAGCGCCTCGATCACTGGCGGGCGCTTTTCGAGGAAGAACAGCTCCGAAAGAACCCGCGCCGCAGGAGCGCATCATAGCCTTATCCCGCGCGGTTCTTAGGGCTCCGATTTGAGAACTCCGACGACATGCCCATCCGCGTAGAGGCGGTTCATCCGGTTGAAATGGACAGGCTCAAAATCCGTGCAGAGCCGCATGCGCGCGGGATTCACCGTCCTCGTTCCGCCGCGCCGGCCATAGACGACCGGATTTACTTTCAATTCGCCATCGATAATTGGACGCCATTGATAGCTGCTTCCGCGCGTCGTGAAATAGTCGCCGGCCTTGAGATCGCTCGGGCATTTGAGAAGCTGCGGCGTTACCCCAAACGGACCGAGCTCTTCGAGCATCGGCTTCGCTTCGTAGCTCGCGTCGTAAACCGGATCGGTAGGATTTGGCTCAACGAAGGGAAAGGTGTTGTCGTTGTCGGCGAGATAGGAACCAACGGCAATTCCGATTTGCCGGAGATTGCTCAGACACGCCGTGCTCCGGGCGCGCTCGACGGCGTTTTGGTATTCGGGCAGGGCCAGCACGATGAGAATTCCGACAACGGCCATGACCAACACGAGTTCGACCAGCGAGAACGCGCGATTCCCTTTCATGATCTTGTCGGGGGGCCTTTGATCTGCTCCTTGCGCTCGATGTAGTTGCGATACCGTTGTTCGCGTTGTTCAGGGGTTTGCCTGGCCTCGCGCAACGCCGCGCGCTCCTCCATGCGCCACTGCACCTCCGGCCGACTCATATACTCTTCGATTTTGATGCGCCGTTCTTCATCCGGTAGTCCGCGCATCGCCTCCCAAAAGGCTCGCGCATCGTCGAAACGCTTCCCCGCCTCCGCCTGATCCTCCGCAGGCAGCGCCGCGATGCGCGCTGCCGCTCGCTCCGCCGTCCATTCTGGATTCTCCTGCCCACCGCGCGGCGCAGAGAAAACGCTCCCTCCGTGCTGCTCGCTGGATTCCGTGGGCGCCGGACGGTCTTCACGGCGGGCATCAATGCTAAGAAGAAAAACCTCCCTCACCTGCCCATGAGCAGTTTGCAGAAGATCGGCCGTCACTTTTCCCACCTTGCCGGCCGGCGGCACTGCCGCAACGGTCGGATTCCAGTTGACGGGCACCGCGAAGTTCGCTCCCGTCTTCTGAGCCCCCTGATCCAGCAACGCCTGAAGGCTTTTGTCCGTGTCTGCCGAAACCTTCCACCCGATCTTGCGCGGATCCACCAGCGCCGTCTCGCCAGGGACGAGCCGTCCGGCAAACCCCGGCGAAAAGACCGCCCAGCCATCCAGACGCGCGCCGCCGCCGAAGGCCGCCAGGACTTCGCTAATCTGACCGCCCGTCGGAGCCGCGATGTAAGCCAGACGCGCCTCAGCGTCAATGCGCACCGCCAGGGTCTCGATCGCCTCAAAGACCGGAGACCGTGTCAAGCGGAGCGTCACCAAGAGGGCGAGATCGGCATTGGTGTGAATCTCGACCATGCCTTGCCTTTCGATGGAGCGAATCACCTGTGCCAGCGGAGCGTTCGTATAGTTCAGCGTGACAAGCCCTCTTTGCGAAATCCATCTCCACGCAAGAACACCCATTAGGCTAGCGATAATCACGAATAGCCCGGCGATTCGCAGATTCCGCATTCTCTAATAACTGGCCCGCGAGGCAAAAGTTACAATATTTCTTTCTTTGACGCTGGAGAATTGCAGCTTGCATTGACGGGCCGCGTACACGATTTTACGCAAGCTTCAGTGGTTTAATGAAATGCCATTACGATCCGCCGTGACTCCTTTGAAGTTGTTCACATGGCGGCTCTTCTGCATGGTTTTACTCAGGCTTTCCGCGGGAAGCAAAGGTGCTTCCGCGGGAAGATCGGCACCGTCTGAGGCTCCAACCGCGGCCCCCGCGCGTCCGAAGAAGTTTCCCTGTCATTCCGCGCCGGCCGCCACTGCAATAGACCAACCTAATGTCATCCGAATATACACCTGCCAGCGGCAGTCGCTCGTCCAGAAGGGACGGGCGCCGACAAGGCCGCCCACGAACCCGTCCGGAAACACCCGCGCCAGCCCCGCCCAAGAAGGAAACTCTCTGGCAAAAGATTACCTCTTTCTTGCTTGGCAAGAGCGCCGAAGAACCGCCGCCGATCAGCAACCCGATCGAGAAACCAAGGTCCGGCAACGGCGACTCTACCTCGTCGAAGCGTTCCACGCGTCCCGCAGGATTCCGAAAGCCCGAAATTGTCGAGGTTTCCTCACCTCGGATCTATGTAGGCAATCTTTCCTTTGATGCGACGGAGGGCGACCTATTCGAACTCTTCAATGGAGTCGGCTCGGTTCAGACCGTAGAGATCGTTTCGAACAAGCATACCCAGAAATCGAAGGGTTTCGCGTTTGTCCAGATGCAAAGCATCGACGAGGCCAAGCGCGCCGTCACCGAGTTGCACGACAAGGACTACATGGGCCGCAAACTCGTGGTCAGCGGGGCCAAGGCTGTCGAAGAAAAGCGTGGCGATCGCCGCCAATCTGAGGAGTAACACCCCCATCGTCGTGGCCGGTCCCACCGGGGTCGGCAAATCCGCTTTCGCCGTCGAGCTGGCTACCCGGCTCGACGGCGAAATTCTTGGTGGGGATGCCTATCAGGCGTATCGCGGCATGGAGATCCTTACCGGGCAACCGGATCAGGCATTGCTGGCTACGGTTCCGCACCACCTCATCGGATTCCTTTCGCCCATTGAACCCTTTGACGCCGCGCGCTATGCGTCCCTGGCGCGGACCAGGATTTCCGAGATCCTTGCGCGCGAGAAGGTTCCCATTATCGCGGGTGGGTCCGGTCTTTACATCAAGGCGCTGACTCACGGTCTCGCTCAGATGCCATCGGCGGATCCAGTCCTGCGCGCACAGCTCAGCCAGCTCTCGACGCGCGAGTTGCGCGAACGCCTCGAGATCGTCGATCCACGGGCTGAGGTCGACATGCAAAACCCGAGACGTCTTCTCCGGGCCCTCGAGATTTCTGTGCTCACTGGCCGACCGGCTTCCGAGTTGCGTCGGGAGTGGCGCACCAAGACCGCGGCCGAATTCCGCGGCATTCTCCTTGTCCGCGATCGCCCCGAGCTTAATGCCCGCATCGCCGCCAACGTACGTGCCATGTTTCGATGTGGCGTCGTCGCTGAAGTTGCCAATCTTCGCCAGATCGGTCCCACCGCCGCGATGGCCATCGGTTTGCGCGAAATCCGGGCCCTTTTGCGGGGCGAGGCGACTGAGCCCGAGTGCATCGAAGCCGTGACCCTGGCGACACGCCGCTACGCCAAAAGGCAATTGACCTGGTTTCGCAATCAGTTTATGTTTGAGATCGTTGATTTGACTGGCCTTCGCGACACGCACGAGATCCCTCCTCGCGCCTTGGAATTCCTCGGTGCTGCATGATGCCGGACTCAACTCCGCGACTCCAAGAAAAGGCCATTCTCGTCGGACTCGAGCGCGAGGGAGTCAGTCGTTGGGACGTGGAGGATTCGTTGACCGAGCTGCGCGAGCTTGCCGCCACCGCCGGAGCTCAGGTGGTCGATACTGTCGTCCAGAAACTGGAGAAACCGACGGCGCCGTTTTACATCGGCAAAGGCAAGGCTGAGGAGGTCGCCCGTCAGTGCGGGGAAAAGCAGGTGACCTCGTTGATTTTTGATGACGAGCTTTCGCCGGCCCAGGGGCGGAATCTGGAACAGTTGACCAGCCGCAAGGTCCTGGATCGCACCCAGCTGATTTTGGACATTTTCGCGCGCAGGGCGCGCACTCGTGAAGGCCGCCTGCAGATCGAACTCGCCCAGCTGCAATATCTCCTGCCGCGCCTCACCAGGATGTGGACCCACCTTTCGCGCCAGACCGGCGGAATTGGAACACGGGGGCCTGGCGAGACACAGCTCGAGGTGGACCGCCGCCGGGTGCAAGAGCGGATTGCGCGACTCGAACGTGATCTGCGCGGCGTGCGCAAGAACCGCACCGTGCAGCGCGAAGGCCGCCTTCGCCGAAACTGGCCGGTTGCCGCGCTCGTCGGCTACACCAACGCCGGAAAATCTTCACTGCTCAACAGACTAACCGGGCGCCGCGGTTCTGGCCGAGGACAAGCTCTTCGCGACCCTCGATCCGACCACCCGCCAGCTGGTTTTGCCAAATCGCCAGAAGGTCCTGCTCACCGACACGGTCGGTTTCATCCGGAAGCTACCGCACACTGTCATCGAGTCGTTCAAGGCGACCTTGGAGGAAGTTCAGCTCGCGGACCTTCTCATCCACGTGGTGGACATCAGTCATCCTCAATACCGCGAACAAATAGCCGCCGTGGAGGAAACCGTTGCCGAACTGGGCGCCGACGGTAAACAGACCGTCATCGTCTTTAACAAGATCGATCGCCTGACCGACCGCGAGATCATCAACAGCCAGCTCCGTCACCATCCCGGCAGCGTCGCGATTTCAGCGCGCACCGGAGAAGGGATGGCCGCTTTCTTTGAGGAACTGGAAGTCCGCCTCGGTTCGTGGCGGATGCGGGTCGAATTCCGGATCCCCAATACCGAGTCCGCGCTGCTCGCGGAAGTGCACCGGGTCGGCCATGTCGTCAGCCTGAATTACGAAGGCGATACCGCCATTGTCACCGCACACGTGCCTCCCGAGTTGAAGTCTAGACTGGCTCCTTATGAAAAGGACACGCATCCTCATCCCTAGGACTTTGCACCGTGGTTTCCCTCCGACGCCTTTCCCTGATCTTGTTGTGTTTTTCCCTTGGGGCCTGCGCCACCAAGGTGGTTGAACCCCGCGCGAAAACCGCCCTCTACGACCCGCGACCGGTCCATGTCCAAACTGGGATCGCGTCGTGGTATCGGGATCATCGGACTGCCAGCGGCGAGCGTTTCAACGTAAACGCTCGCGCTGCCGCCCACCGCAAGCTGCCGTTCGGCTCGAAAGTGCGCGTGGTCGACCTGAAAACCGGGAAGTCGATCATTGTGCGGATCAACGATCGCGGTCCCTACATCAAAGGACGCATCATCGACCTGACTGTGGGTGCCGCCAGAGAGCTCGGCATCTACCATCGCGGAATCGCCCGCGTCCGTATCGAGGTGCTCCGCGAAATTCCGATCCTCGAGAAACCCAATCTTCGCACCGAGCCCCCCGCCACCGCCAAACGCAAGAGCACCTCGACAAATCCCTTTGCCGCGCTCTTCGCCGACCGTTAGCCTCGGGCTCGGGCGATTCTCCGCCGAGACCTCACGAGAGATCCCTGAAACAGCACCTATCCCGCGCCCCTGGAGCAATCCAGCTGGCCCTCGACGATCCTGCCCGTCCGCCGGAATCGCCTCTCAAATTTCTTTTCGCAGACGCCTTTCCGACAGATGCTCTAGGCAGCAACTTCCTCTTTCCAGCGCGTCTCCGGTTGCAGGTTGATTTCGTCCAGTTTCACCTTAAAACCGCACGATTCCATCAGGTAGACGACACCCTCGCGGCTTTCCAGCGTCTCTTTCAGACTCCGGGCGAAGATCTCGACATATTCTTTATAACTATCGAGCGCCAATCGGCCCTCCGAGACATGCCTGGCAAGCTCTTCGTCATGATTCTCAATCAGGTTGAATAGCCCGCGGCGCAACCTCGCTCGCATAACCGGGTCAACAACGAGCTTGAAGGGATTGGCTGCGGGATCTGAAGCGCCGACGCGATCCACAATATCCAGCGTCAAGGTGGCTTGAGAGGTTTCAGCAGATTGTTCGTTCATGGTTTCAATTCAAACCCGACCCATCAGAAAGGCAAGTGAATGCCGAAAAATGTCGGCGAGAATTCTTTTCCGCTTTTCGGCAGGCGAAAAGATACCAAACGCGGAACCAAGCCTTGCCGCGATCTCCGCTCAATGGGCGTCGCCGACATAACTGTTGACTGGCCGAGCAGGATGCTAACATTGGAGATTGCATGCGTCTCTCTGACAAGCTCAAGAAGCTCTTCAACCGCGATGCCTATGAAAGCGCCAAGGCGACCGTTCTAAGGTGGTCGTATCCTTTGGATGCCAAGCCCTTCATCGATGCGATTGATCGCGAACGTTTCAACGCCATCAAGGAGCGCTACTACAACCCAAACGACGCGGTCTCGCCCAAGAAATATCTCAATCTGGAGAACTGGATGCGCACGAATGTGAAACGCGTGCGCGATCTCCGGCTGAGGAAGGCGCCTCCACGGCTGCGCATCCTTGATATCGGCTGTGGCTCAGGCTACTTCCTTCACATCGCCAAATGTTTGGGTCACGACGTGCTCGGCATGGATCTGGACCGGGAACCAATCTTCCGTGAGACGATTGCTTTGCTCGGACTCAAGCGCATCGTTCACCGCATCGAGCCATTTGAGCCTCTGCCGGACACCGGAGCCCGGTTTGATCTGGTTACGGCGCACATGACGCGCTTCAATTGGCACGAGGATGGAAGACCCTGGGGAATCAGAGAATGGCAATTCTTCCTCAACGACCTCGCTTCGCGACTCACTTCCAGCGGTCGCTTACAGTTCGATCTTAACGCTCTGCCGGACGGACGTCACATGGAGCCCGAACTCCGGGCGTATTTCCTCTCCAAGGGAGCCCGCATCGACCGGCGAAGAGTTTTTCTGAAGCCTCCGCGTTCGGGAAAACGCGTCAAACGCTGATCGGCGCACCCGAATGACCATCCTTGGCGTTCATCATGTCGCGCTCATTTGTTCAGACTACCAGGCGTCGAAGCGCTTCTATACGGAAATCCTCGGCTTCCCGATCGCAGCCGAGACCTACAGACCGGAGCGTGCCTCTTACAAACTTGACCTGGCGTTGCCCGATGGCGGGCAGCTCGAGTTGTTCTCGTTCCCGGGCGCACCCAAGCGCCCGTCGTACCCGGAAGCATGCGGACTGCGCCACCTGGCCTTTGCGGTAGCCATTCTCGACGACGCTGTCGCCGCGCTCGCGGCCCACGGCATTCCGGTGGAGGAGATTCGTGTCGACGAACTCACCGGCCGCCGCTTCACGTTTTTCGCGGACCCGGACGGGCTGCCTCTCGAGTTTTATGAAGCGGAGCGCCAATAGCTCCAAAGATTCGGCGGCGATGGGTCGGTCCAGGCTTCGCTGACGCGGCGTTTAGAAATGGATGGCGTGCCCGTGTGAGGCGTGGGCCGCCTCATGGACCGCTTCGCTCAACGTGGGGTGCGCATGGATCGTGGCGATGATTTCTTCGTAGGTCGCCTCCAGAGTGATCGCGAGATCGAGTTCGGCGATCATCTCGGTCGCATCCGCGCCGATGATGTGTGCACCGAGGATTTCGCCATGGGGTTCGCCGACAATGAGCTTGACGAAACCGTCCGGCTCGCCCACCGCCAGCGCCTTGCCGCTGGCCAGGAAGGGAAACTTTCCAACGCGGAACTTGAGGCCCTTTTCTTTGGCGGCGCGTTCGGTGAGGCCGACGCTCGCCACCTGCGGCTGGCAATACGTGCAACCCGGAAAGACCTCCACTTTCTTCGGCTTCGTGATTCCGAACATGCCTTCCACCGCCTGAACAGCTTCGAAACTGGCCACGTGAGCCAGCCAGGGGGGACCAATGATGTCTCCCGCGGCATAGATGCCCTTTACGTTGGTCTCGTAATTCTCATTGGTCGTCAGCCAGCCCTTTTGATCCGTTTCGAGCTTGATCCCACCCGGGAGCACCGGACTGACTCCGATCGCTACCAGAGCGACGCCCGCCTCGATTGTTTCCGACGCTTTGCCCGACACGGTCAGCTTGACGCCTTTGTCCGTCGCTTCAGCCTTCTCGACCTTCGTTCCAGCCAGGATCTTCATTCCCTGCTTGGTAAGGGCCTTCTCCAAAGTGACGCTGACTTCCGTGTCCTCGATCGGGAGAATATTCGGCAACATTTCGACCACGGTCACCTTGGTCCCGAAAGCGTTGAAGAAATAGGCAAACTCGATGCCGATCGCTCCGGCGCCGATGACAATGATGTCCTTTGGCTGCTGGGGTAGCACCATTGCCTGTTTGCTCCCGATGACTGTGGAACCATTGAACGGAAATCCCGGCATCTCCCGGCTCACCACACCCGTAGCCACCAGAATGTTCTTGCCCTTGATCTCCTTCTTCTTGCCCTCTTTGTCGGTCACTTCCACGACTCCTGCCTTGGAAATCGCTGCCGTCCCGCGAATATAGTCGATCTTGTTCTTCTTAAAGAGCATCTCGATGCCGCCGGCCAGCTTGTCGGCGACCTTGCGGCTGCGGCCAATGATCTTGTCCCACTCGAAGGTTATCCCATCCACTTTCAGCCCGAAGTCGCCGGCATGATGCGTCAAGAGTTGATACACTTCGGCATTCTTGAGCAGCGACTTGGTGGGAATGCAGCCCCAGTTGAGACACGTCCCACCAGCCCGGTCCATCTCCACACACGCTACTTTTTTGCCCAGTTGCCCCGCGCGAATTGCTCCCACATATCCGGCTGGTCCGCCGCCAACGACAATCAAATCATAATCGGCCATAACATCATTCTGGTGTGCAGACAGATTGATCAGAATTCGCTCGTAAGAGCAAACGAATCATGCGGAGCCTGGCCATGGGAAGCGGCACCGCTGGCCCCACCTCGCGCAGCACGGATTTTCACGAGATAAGAAGGCCATCGCGCTTTGCGCTGCGCGGCTACCCGTCACTCTCCCGCGCCAAAACTGAGAGAAGAACGCCGAACCGCTGATTGCCCGTACCGAAGACCTTAGGTTCCGGTGCCTTGAGCATTCTCGGATTTCGCCTTCTTGATCGCTTCCTTTATCCGCTCGACGCGATTGTCGGGATCGGGGTGGGTGCTAAGGAACTCGGGCGGAGCGCGGCCGCCGGCCGCTTGCTTAAGGACTTCCATCACGCGGATCAGCGCTTCGGGGTTGTAGCCGGCCCGGATCATGAAGCGCACGCCTAATTGATCGGACTCGAGCTCGTCATCGCGACCATAGGCCGTATTCTTCAACTGACTGACGAACTGCGCGAGCTGCCCGGCCGTCATGCCGTATTCATTTCCGCCGGCCATGACGACGGCGTTCACGAGACCCTGGCTGAGCTGAGCCTTGGCCATTTGCTCGTTGGAGTGGCGTCCGACAACGTGGCCGATCTCATGTCCGAGGACACCGGCCACCTCATCTTCCTTCTCCAGCAACTTAAGCAAGCCGAACGTGATAAAGATCTGACCGCCCGGGAGGGCAAAGGCGTTAACCGTTTCAGGATCCGCGAGGAGGTGAAACTGGAAATAGTATGGGCTCTGACTGATCTCGGGATTAGCGCGAACGAGCCGTTCCCCGACGCTCGTCACCAGGTTCTGATAGCGCTGGTCGGGATAGAGCCCACCGTGTTGCCGGGCCATTTCCGGAGCAGAATTCAGGCCGAGCGCGATCTCTTCCTTTGGACTCAGGGCCACGCGCTGAACGCGACCGGTCACCGGATTCTCGAATTTCTCGGTCCCCACGTAGTAGGTGACAAGCGCGCCGAGGGCGAGAATGATCGCGATGAGCAATCGGGGCCCACAACCGGTCTGACCTCTGGACATTCGATATGCCATTTCGCTTCTGGGAAAAAGGAGCCGGAACCCAGGCGCCTTCCAGCCCCTTGCTAGACTAAAGCACTTCAGGAAGCGACGCTAAAGAAACTTTTTTCAGGCCGGAATGGGTCCGCCCGCCTCTGCTTGAGCCCTCGACCAGGACCGGAGCGACGTTCTCCCAGCGCGCCTTGCGCCTAAGGCACGAGGGAGATCTGCTCGGGAATTTCAAGTTCGATTTGCGGAGTGCCGCGATAAAGGCTGATCGTTCCCTCGAGCATCACCTCTTTCCCGGTAAGGTCGTTCCTCAGTCCTTCCGGAAATCGCTTCGAGAAGCGCGCCGCGAACTTTTCACGCACGATGCCAACGAAACCGCCCTTCTCGTGATCGAAATTGATGAACGTCATGCGCCCCGGAAGCCTGCCGACGGACGACACGCGCCCTCGGACTCTTAGCTTGCGGCCCGCCTGCGCCACCAGCGCGTCGCGGTCGGTCGCCGCGAACTCCGGCGGCGAAACATCATCGACGACCGCTCCTCTCAGCCCCCAGGCTCCCCGTTTCATCGCCCGGGCTTCGCGCTCCGCCTTTCTCAGACTGGAGGAAATCTCGGCTGCGCTCTGTCCGTCAGGGTGGTTGGAGACCGCGCTCTTTCCATGCCGGATGATCGCGAGTCCTTCGCTAACCAGCAACGTCGCGAGGTCTTCGCCTTTCGCGGTGCGGATAAACGCTCGCACCGCTGGATTACCATTGTCCGGATCCACGCGTTGCCAGCGCGTGGAGACGGTGAAGGGTTGGCTCAATGCGCGCCTGGTCACGCCACTTGCCAGGTAGGCCGCTCGCAGCGCCGCGTCCTCGGAGGGTTCATTCAGGCCGAAGTAGCGTGCTTGCTCGGCCCGCCGGGCGCGTGAAGCGGGGTTCTTTTCGAGGCAATCCACAAAATAGAGGCGAAAAACGTGCCGCTTGCCGCCACGAAGCACCTCGACGCTGTCTCCATCGGAATGCGAGCCCTCACGAAACACGCATTGTTCCCATCTCTCCCAGCCTCGGGCGAGCAACAGGCTCTGCCAGGCAATGAAGACGGCCGCCAACGCCCAACCCGTCTTTCTCCGTGTCACAGCGAACGACCGGCCAGCAAGCGTGCGATCACCGAGGGAAAAATCACGCCGACATCTCCCTCGACGCGAACCGTCACTTCAGGGAGCCCATCGTGCTCGGTCGGGCCACGATTGACAACGGCGTACGGCACGCCCCGTCTTGCCGCCGTCAACGGAAAGGCTGCCGCGGGGTAGACGGAGAGCGTGGAGCCCAGAGCCAGCACCGCATCACAGCGCATCGCCGCGCGCTCGGCGGCGTCGAGCGTTTTCGGGTCAAGGTCCTGGCCGAAGCTGATTGTCGCGGACTTCAGCCATCCGCCGCAGCCGGGACAGCGCGGTGGCTGCGACGTCGCGGCAAACGCGTCAAAGAACGGCTGGGGCTCAAAGCGCCGCTTGCAGGTCAGGCATTCGATCCAGCGATTGGTCCCATGCAACTCGATCACGCGCTCATCCGCCAGGCCTGCCTTCTGATGCAATCCATCGATATTTTGGGTAACGACCGCCAGCAGCCGGCCTGCGCGATCCAGATCGACCACCGCCTTGTGAGCGGCATTCGGCGTGGCGTCGCGCATCGACGGCCATGACTCGAGCTTGTACTCCCAGTGTTCGATGCGTTTCCTCTCCGAGCTAAGGAACTCGAAAAAATAGACCGGCTGGCGAGTCTTCCAAATGCCTTGCGGTCCGCGAAAATCGGGAATCCCGCTCCCCGTCGAGATGCCCGCGCCCGTAAAGATCAATAGCCTTTCCGTGGGCTGCAGAAACGCGAGAAGGTCATCCATCTGATCATCCGAAGGCATCACCTGCACATTCCCCGCGTCGGAGGGCCAGGGAATGCGTCACCTCTTGAGGGCAGGGCGCTGTTCA
Source organism: uncultured Verrucomicrobiae bacterium (assembly GCA_963820865.1). Lineage (GTDB taxonomy): Bacteria > Verrucomicrobiota > Verrucomicrobiia > Chthoniobacterales > Terrimicrobiaceae > DASTFP01. The sequence continues at coordinate 196,318 of CAWGBZ010000028.1, read as the reverse complement.
GGGCGCCCGGAACCTTTCTCGCGATCCGCGCTTCCGCGAAGACTCGGCAACGCTCCAGCGCCATGCCTGGTCGAGCCGAACCCGCCCCGCTCAGAAGAGCATGAGCGCGGGATTCTCGATCAGCTTGCGCAAGGTGCTGAGATATTCCGCGCCAACCGCGCCATCGACCACGCGGTGATCGCCGCTTAGCGAAACAGTCATGCGCTCTCCAACGACAATCTCGTTCTTGGCATTCACAACCGGCTTCTTGACGATGGCGCCCACAGCCAGAATGGCGGCCTGCGGAGGATTGATGATCGCGAAGAACTGCTCGATCCCGTAGGCACCAAGGTTCGAAACGGTGATCGTCCCGCCCTGGTATTCCTCGGGCTTGAGCTTCTTGTCCCGCGCGCGCTTGGCGAAATCCTTCACCGTCGCGCTGATCTCCTTGAGTGAAAGCTTGTCCGCATCGCGGATCACCGGGGTAACCAGTCCTTCGTCCACGGCCACAGCAACCGATATATTCACGCTGCCATATTGAATGATGGCATCTCCTGCCCACGAGGCGTTGATGTACGGGTGCGAGCTGGCGGCACGAGCGACGGCGAGCAGAACGAAGTCGTTTACGGTGAGCTTCGGTAGCCCCGCTGCTTCATTGGCACTGTTGAGCTCCTTGCGAAGCCGCATCAACGCACTCGTGTCGACCTCGATGGAAAGGTAGAAGTGCGGAAGTTGCGTCTTGCTAGCAAGCAAACGCTCCGCGATCACGCGGCGCATGCCGCTGAGAGCAATACGCTGATCGCCCTGACCCGCCGCGGCGGGCTGGACTTTCGGGGCAGCAGCCGGTGCAGCCGCGGCCGCCGGCGGGGCACCTTGCTCCGGAACATCTTTGGCGACGACGCGCCCGCCCGGGCCGGAGCCCGTAACACCTTCGAGGGCAACGCCGCGGTCCGCGGCGATCTTCTTGGCCAACGGGGACGCCTTCACGCGTGCCCCTGTCGGCGCGGCGGGAGCCGGGGCCGGCGCGGGTGTTGCCTTCGCCCCTGCGGGAGCGCTTGCCGGAGCAGCCTCCGCTTTCGGTGCCGGCGCAGCCGCCGATGTGTCAGCGGATTCCCCTTCGGCAAGAACGAGCGCGATCCTATCGCCGACTTTCGCTACGCCTCCGTCGCCCACGTAAATCTCTTTCAAGACGCCATCATCAAAGGCCTCCATCTCCATCGTGGCCTTGTCGGTCTCGACCTCCGCCAGGATGTCGCCGGTTTCCACGGTGTCGCCTTGTTTCTTTTTCCAGCGCGCGATGGTTCCTTCGACCATCGTGTCGCTCAACTTGGGCATGGTGATGATAGGCATATGATTATCAGGGGATTGGGAATTTCAGGCCTTTAACAAATCTCGAGCACTTTGGCGACGACGCGCTGCGGGGTGGGAAGTTGGAGAGGCTCGACCGCCGGCGAGTAAATGGCGGGGGCATCGAGGGAGCATACCCGCTTCACCGGGGCATCGAGCGCGTCGAAGGCGTTCTCCATGATGATGGCGGAGACCTGCGCGGAAACACCGCAGAAGGCTTTGTTTTCATCGACCAGCACCGCGCGGTGCGTCTTGCGCACCGAGTTGAGGACCGTATCCTGGTCCAACGGGCGGACTGATCGCAAGTCGACAACCTCAGCGTTGATCTTGTGCTCGCTTTCGAGAATCTGAGCCGCCTTGAGGGCAATCAACGCGGAACGCCCATGCCCGATCAAGGAGACGTCCGAACCTTCGCGCTTCACATCGGCCAGGCCCAGTGGGATCAAATACTCCTCTTCCGGCACCTCTCCCCGCTCCCCGTAGAGAAGCGTGTTCTCCATGAACATCACCGGGTCGTTGTCACGAATCGAAGATTTCATCAGCCCCTTGGCATCGTAGGCCGTCGCGGGACAGACCACCTTGAGTCCCGGTATCGCCGCGAACCAGTTCTCAGGTGTGTGCGAATGCGTAGCGCCAACATTGGTGCCTCCGTTGGCGGGACCGCGAATGACAATCGGACAATTGATCAAGCCGCCACTCATGTAGCGGATCTGCCCGGCATTGTTGACGATCTGGTCGTAGGCGACAGTCGCAAAACTCCAGAACATCAGTTCGATGACCGGTCGCAGGCCGAGCATGGAAGCGCCCACCCCCATCCCGATAAAGGCGGCTTCGCTGATGGGGGTATCGACGACGCGCTTGTCGCCAAACCTCTTCCACAGCCCGCGCGTGACCTTGTAGGCGCCATCATACTGCGCCACCTCCTCGCCGATGAGAACAACGTTCGGGTCCCGTTCGATCTCCTCTGCAAATGCCTGATTGAGAGCTTCGCGGTATTCGATGAGAGCCATGGTTCGGAGAATTGCAGGTTAAAATTGCAGATGAAGGAGCCGGCGCATTTCAGTCGTTGAAGAAGAATCTTCCGGTTTTGCCGGCCTCCGTCTTGTGATCGACCTCGTAGTAGACATCCTCAAAAATGCTCTCCTCCGTGGGCGGGGCGCTTTCCTCGGCGAACTGCGCGGCGGCGTGGGCTTCGGCCTTCAGCTTCGCGTCGATGGCTTCGTAATGTTCGTCGTTGATCACCTTCTCCGCCACCAATCGGTTCTTGAAGATGCGGATCGGATCGTGCTCGTTCTTGTACTTCTCGATCTCCTCCTCCTTGCGGTAGCCTCCCTTGTGCTTCGCGTCGGCCACCGAATGGCCATAGTACCGATAGGTGTCAAATTCGATGACGGTGGGCCGGGATTCGTTGTAAGCGCGCTCGAGAGCGGTCTGAGTAACCGCTCGGACCTGATAGACGTCCTCACCGTCCGCCTGTTCCCACGCGATGCCGAAGGCTTCGCCACGTTGGGCCAGGCATTGATCGACCACGGACGAGCGATCCTGGCTCGTGCCCATCGAATACTTGTTGTTCTCGATGATATAGATCGCGGGCAGGTCAAAGAGAGATGCCATATTGAGGCACTCGTAAAAGCACCCCTGGTTGACGGCGCCATCGCCCAGGAAGCAAAGGGAAGCTCCCTTTAACCCCTTGTATTTGATACCGTAAGCGAGGCCAAGACCAAGCGGCGTCTGCCCCGCGACAATTCCGTGGCCACCCCAATAATTCTTGTCCGGCGCAAAGAAATGCATCGAACCTCCTTTGCCTTTGGAGCATCCGGTGGCCTTGCCGTAGAGCTCGGCCATGCATTCGTTCATGCCCATGCCCACGGCTAGCGCATGCCCATGGTCGCGATAGGCCGTGATCACATGGTCATCCTTGCCGAGAAGGGAAACGGTCCCGACCGCGATGGATTCCTGGCCAATGTAGAGATGCAAAAACCCGCCCATCTTGCCTTGGCTATAGAACTTGAGGGAAGTCTGCTCGAAGCGACGGATGCGGACCATCTTCTCCAGGAGCGAAACCTTCTCCTCCGAGCTAAGCCCTGCGTTCACAGGCGCTTTCGCGTAGTCTACGGGAGTGGATGCGGCTGCGGTCGTTGTCATTCTAGCAGTAAATGGTGGTTGATTGCGCCCCTCCTGCCGTGAAGCTCTTCGGCCCCTGCCGGCGTCAAGAGGAACTATCATTTGCTTGACGCTTGATTTTGACAACTCGGAAATGGCGGGATTTTCTTTTCATCCAATGCCTTCTCCGCTTGGGATAATGTCCGTGAGACTCTTGAGGATCTTTTCGCTGCCGCTGGTCGCGGCGTTCTTCACCCTTGGCGGCTGCGCCTTGGTTGAGGACATGAAGAAAAGCCAGGCCGACGCGCGGGAGGAGCGTGAGCGCGCCGAGTTGCGAAAACTAGCCTTGGCCGAACATGTTGTTTTCCGAGGGGTCGATGGTTGGAAGAAGAAGACCTACCGGAATAAAGAGCTCCTGACCCAGGCGACCTCGGAGAACGTCGCGCTGGAGATTTCCCTCAGCGAGCAGCGTGGGTTCCTCCTGGTGCGAACCGCGATCGCCATGGACTTTCCGGTCGCCACTGGCAAGAAATCGCATCCCACGCCCTCCGGAGACTTCACCGTCCGGGCCAAAGAAAAAAATTACGCCTCCAACCTCTACGGCAAGATCTATGACGCCCTGAATGTCGTGGTGGTCAGCGATGCGGACAGCCGCACGGATATCATACCTGAGGGAGGCCGCTTCGAGGGTGCGACCATGCCTTACTGGATGCGTCTGACCGATTCGGGAGTCGGACTCCATGTCGGCTATGTGCCAGGACGCCCGGCATCGCATGGCTGCATCCGCCTCAAGAAGGATTCTGCGACAGACATATTTGACCTGGTCAAGGTTGGGACGCCCGTGACGATCGCCGAAACCGCACCCAGCCTGCCGCCGACCACGCCTTGAGCATTACAGGAGCTCCAGTTGTTCGCCCGCCGGATTGCGAAAAGCTGCCGTCGAGAGGGCTATCAATTCCTTGGTCAAACCCTCGCGCGCTGAGGAAACTTCAAAAAGCCGCCGAATCGCTTCCGCTTCCGGACCCTCGCCGCGCATGCGGGTTCCAAAACGCGGATCATTGAGAGAGCCTCCACGAGTCGCCCGGATTCGGTCGAGCACCCGGGCCCGGGCGCCGGGCAATTGCTCGGCCAGCCAGGTCGAGAAGATCTCTTTGACGCCATACGGAAGCCGCAGCAGGGTGTAACTCGCCCCCTGGGCGCCCGCCTGACGCGCCGCCGCGAGAATCGACGAAATTTCGTGATCGTTCAGTCCGGGGATCACCGGCGCCACCAATACTCGAACGGGAATTCCCTCCGCCTGTAAGCGCCGGATGGCCGCCAACCGGTGATCGGGAAGAGAGGCTCTCGGCTCCATCCGACGCGATAAATCCGCACTAAGTGTTGTCAAAGAAATATTTACGGCCACTGAAGACACTGCTGCCAACTGACAAAGCAGGTCGATATCGCGGGTGACCAAGTAGTTCTTCGTGACGATGACGACAGGATTTCGAAACTCCGCCAGGACTTGGAGGCATCGCCGCGTGATCTGCAACTTTCGTTCGACCGGTTGATAGCAATCCGTCACCCCACTCATCGCCAACGGTTGCGGCCGCCACTTGGGCGAGGAAAGCTCGCGCCGCAAAATCGCCGGGGCTGCCATCTTGACCATGATGCGGGTCTCAAAATCGAGCCCGGCGGAAAAGCCCAGGTACTCGTGATAAGGTCGGGCATAGCAATAGGCACAGCCATGCTCGCACCCGCGGTATGGATTGATGCTCGCGCGGAATCCCAGGTCCGGACTCTCACTGTAGCTGATCAGCGTCTGGCTGTCATCGCGAAGAAACCGGGTGTCTGGATTTCTAGCCTCTGTGGCAAATTCCTCATCCAAAGAAACTTCCAGAATCTCAAACCGGTTGCGCGGGTTGCTGCTTGCTCCACGCTTCGGCAGATCCATGCCTCTCGAGAACGCTAGTGGTCCTTCTCGAACTTTTCCAGTTTCGGCCGGATAATCGCCCGGCTGTAGGGATAGTTCGGATTGTTCTTGTAAAAATCCTGATGGTAGCCCTCGGCCGGATAAAAAGCTTTCAACGGAACAATTTCGGTGACGATCGGATCCTTGAATTCCGCCTGGGCGGTTTTCTTCGATTTCTCCGCAATCGCCTTCTCCTCATCGTTCTCATAGAGGATGATCGAGCGATATTGCGGTCCGGTATCGGGCCCCTGCCGATTGAGCGTCGTCGGATCATGCGCCTTCCAAAACAAGTCGATGACCTTCGCATAGCTGATCTTCTCCGGGTCAAATTCGATCTGCACCACCTCGGCATGTCCGGTGCGCCCGGTACAAATCTGTTCATAGGTCGGATTCGGGACGTCGCCCCCCGCGTACCCGCTGGTCACCGCCAAAATACCGGGCACCATCTGGTAAACCGCCTCAACACACCAAAAGCACCCGCCACCCACGATGGCACGGGCCGTCTTCTGCTCAGCCTTCATCGAGCTGAACGCTAACACAGCCGCCAGGAAAATCCATGCCTTCACGCCGCTTCACGATCCGGCAAGCCACGCCAAAGCGCAACCGCTACCAGTTCTCAATCAACATCGCCAGATCGCCAATCACACTCTCGATCTTCTTCAGCTCCTTGCGGCGGCCCTTGTCAGCTCGGATCTGGCGATGCCGCAAGAGCGTGAGCATGTCTCGAAGATCGCGGACCTTCGATCCGGCGGCATCGCCGGCTGATGATTCCACCGCCGCGCGCACCCGCTCGATCTCCGCGTCGAGCCGCGCGGCATAGCTGCTCGCCGCCTCGCGTAGCTCCGCGCGTAGATCCTGAAGTTCACTCACGACCGCTTTGCTGGGTGAAGCCTCACTTCCGTCGCTTTTCATCTAAGTCCGCAGCTAAACACACTCTCCGTCCTTTCTCAATACCCCAAAACAGCCCAGCCCAGCCCGTTCCTGGCGCCAATGGATATAAGTCATTCATAATAAATGTGATGTGTCTAGAACGCCTTTTTCTTCCGTCGAAGTCCTCGGCTAGCGCCCGTGTTCTACGTGGAACAACCCGACACCCCTAAAAGGAGGGTGTGCCATAGTGCGATAAGTGCCTGGCGAAAATTCTCCCCCTTGCCTCCTCGCTCGGACAGCCAGGCTCTCGCTTCGCGCTTCCGTTCGGAGCCTCGGGCCCGCCACCTTTTCTCCCTTTTTACGAATCCGTTCCTGGCGAGCAGCCTGGCGCGACGCTCGGCAGATTCCCGCCTCTCCTGCGATTCTCCAACCGCGCGCGTTCCTTGGCGCCGCTTGCTTTCCTCGTTAGCGAAATCTCACCCCTGCTTCCCAACCACGCAAGCCGCCCTACTCACCAACAGCGCTTTGGCAGCGGGCTTCCCATAGAGGACATGGCCTGCTTGATGAAGAAGAAAATTTGAAGCAAGTTCTTCTTCTTATTAAGGCATGTGAATAAATCGCCCAAACACTGTTCCTGCAAGAATGGAAAGCCGTTCCACGGCCTTCAAGGGGTGGGAATAGGTTGTGGATGACCACGAGCTCTACTGGAACGCTGGTCACCCGGCTGACGTTGCGCTCAGGAGAAGGAACCTATTGGCTACTTACTCACATTTCCTTCACTTCCTGAGAGCGTCCGTTCCACGTGGAACAATAGCCTGAGGAATGCTGAGCGAAGGAGCCTGCGCAGAGCCGGCCTCGAGCAGGGCCGCCCCGCTCGAGCGCCAAGCTCCCGGCCGGGCAACGCCCGCATCCCAAAATTTGGAGACCCGCTAGCGCTCGCTGGTGCATTTTCCGCGTGAATTAGCTATGGGATGGGAATGAAGGTTTTTCGTTGGACTATCTTGATGCTGGCCCTGCTCGGAGTCAGTTGTTCTTCCAAGCCGGCAACCAAAGAGTTGGTCGTCGGGATGGATCTTTCCTATCCGCCCTTTGAGACGATCGACCAGAATGGCAAGCCAGCCGGAATCAGCGTGAGGATCGCGCAGGCTCTGGCCGACTATCTAGGCTGGCCTTTGCGGATCGAGAATATTCCTTTTGTCGGGCTGATGCCCTCGCTTCAGAATGGGCGCATCGATTGCATCATCAGCTCGATGACGGATACGCCGGAGCGCCGTCAGGCAATTTCGTTCTCTGACCCGTATCTGACCATCGGTTTGGCGATGCTGACCGGCGTCAAGACGAACCTGGCCGGCCCGGAGGAAGTGGATCATCCGGAGCGGACATTGGTGGTGCGGCAGGGAACTACCGGCGAAGTCTGGGCAAGGGCGAACATCAAGGCGGCCAAGGTCCTCTCGGTAGAGAAGGAGAACGCAGCCGTATTGGAAGTTATTCAGGGTAAAGCCGATGCTTTCATCTATGACCAGATGAGTGTCTGGCAAAACTGGAAGAAAAATCCGGAGACCACGCGCGCAGTGCTGACGCCTTTACAGAAGGAACACTGGGCGATTGGTGTGCGCAAGGATAACGAGGAACTGCGTCTCAAAATCAACGCCTTTCTGAAGGATTTTCGCGATCGGGGAGGATTTCAGAAACTGGGTGACGAGTTTTTGAAGGAACAGAAAGAGGCCTTTCAGAAGGAGAACGTTCCGTTCTATTTTTAAGTCTCAAACAAGAGTATGTTGCCTTTGATGAAAGAGCGAAGGCTTCTGGCAGGTCTGTTGACGATACTCTTGGTGCTGGGTGCGGCAGTTTGGGCTCAGGATGCTCAAACCAATTCCCGGGAGGCGATGGTCGAAGATCAATTGGCAGCGCGCGGGATCCGCGATCCGCGGGTCTTGCAAGCGATGACGGAAGTGCCACGGCATGAGTTCGTTCCGCAGGCCGTCCGTTCGCTGGCCTACGCGGATGGGCCGTTGCCGATCGGCCAGGGCCAAACGATTTCCCAACCGTTTATCGTGGCCTTCATGACCGAGGTCCTGGAGTTGAACAAGGACGACACCGTCCTGGAAGTGGGGACGGGCTCGGGTTACCAAGCGGCGATTTTGGGGAAGATCGCGAAGGAAGTGTATACCATTGAGATCGTTCCCGCTTTGGCCGAGTCGGCCCAAAAACTGCTTGAGAAGCTGCGCTTTGAGAATGTGCACGTACGGCAGGGAGATGGTTACCTGGGTTGGCCGGAGAAGGCGCCCTTTGATGCGATCATTGTCACGTGCGCGCCGGATCACGTTCCGGAGCCGTTGGTCAATCAACTCAAGGAAGGCGGCCGGTTGGTCATTCCGATCGGAGAGCAGGGTGGAATCCAGCAGTTGGTGCTGCTCAGGAAGAAAGACGGCAAGATCTTTCAGGAGAACAAGTTGGACGTCAGGTTCGTCCCGATGACGGGGAAGGCGACAAACGGATTGACGAACGAGTGACGGTGTTGATAGGAAGACGCGTGAGCCGTTTGCTTGGCAGCTTCCTCGACGGACCACGCTCGCCGGCACCCCTGTGGGCGAGGATCGTTACGATTGGTTTCCTATTGACGATCTTTTCCTTGCTCTGTTGGACGTTGCTCGCCTCCACGACCCGCAATTGGGAAGCGATCTGGAAGTATCGAAATGCCTTCTGGCAAGGGTGGATGCTGACGGTCGCACTCTCTCTTCTTTCGCTGGTCCTGAGCACACTCCTCGGACTGGCCGCCGCGCTGGCCAGACGGTCTAGTATATTGCCAATAAGATACTTATCAATATCATATATAGAATGCGTGCGGGGCATGCCCCTGCTGGTCCTCATCCTTGTTCTCTTTTACGTGGTGGCCAATGCGCTCAGTATTACGGACCGATTTCTCGTTGGGGTGGTTGTGCTTTCGCTCTTTGCGGGAGCGTACATCGCTGAGATTATTCGTTCTGGGATCGAAAGCGTTGGCGCCTCGCAGCGCGAGAGTGCTCGAGCCATCGGACTCACCACCGCGCAGACCTATCGATACGTTATTTTCCCACAGGCCCTGCGGCAGGTTCTTCCACCCTTGGCGGGGCAGTTTGCTTCCATCGTGAAGGATTCATCGCTGCTCTCGATCATTGGCTTGGCTGAGTTCACCTACGCGGCTCAGCAGGTGAATTCAGCGACTTACAGCACGCTGGAGAGCTACCTTCCGCTCGCGGTGGGATACCTCGTTCTGACGTTGCCGATATCATTATGGACCAATACGTTGGGAAAAAGCATGCGCTATGAGACGTAGCGTAGTGCCTTTGCTCACGCTCGCTTTTTGCCTGAGCGCTTGCGCCAAGGCGACACCGGGGAAGCCGGCAGAAGGGGCGTCCATCATGGGGTGGGCTCCCTGGCAAAAGAAGGAGGATACATTGGTCTCTTCGCTCGAAAGGAAGCAGGACGACAGTCTGGCCCGTCTGACCCAGCAACGCGCGCTCGAGCAGGCCGTCGAGGCGCAAGCCCGCGAAGCCGAGCGCCCGCGAAGAAACCGCGTTCCCCCAAGCATGTATCGCACGACCGAGCCGCCACTGCCCGAGCCCGATTTTTCCCTTCCGGTTCAGGAGGTTCCGCGTTCGGCTCCGAGTCCAACTCCCTCCGCACGATGACCATAGATTCTCAGCACATCGAGAAGTGGTTCGGAGGCCATCAGGTCTTGAGAAACGTGAACCTTCAAGCTTCCTTCGATCACACGATGGCGCTGGTGGGTCCCTCCGGCGGCGGAAAGTCGACCCTGCTCCGAATCCTGGCCGGACTGGAGCATCCGGACCGCGGAGTGCTTTTTCTCAACGGGCGCCAACTCGTCTTTGAGGAGAAGGCTCTTCGCCAGCACCGACGCAACATCGGCGTGGTCTTTCAGGCGTACAATCTCTTTCCGCATCTTACTGCCCTGCAGAACATTCTGCTTCCGCTCGAAAAGGTCCATGGCTTTCCGGACGCTCGCGAGCGCGCCCGGCGTGTCCTGGAGCGCCTTCGGCTGGATGCGCATTCAGGGAAGAAGCCCTCTGAACTTAGCGGCGGACAGCGCCAACGCGTGGCGATCGCTCGAGCGCTGGCCATCGAACCGGAATTCCTTCTGATGGACGAGCCCACTTCCGCGCTCGACCCGGAGATGACGGCGGAGGTGCTCGATGTGATCGCGGACCTCCGCGAAACCGGGCAGCCCGTGATCCTGGTCACCCATGAGATGGGCTTCGCGCGAGAGACGGCAGATCAGGTGGCCTTTGTGGCTGATGGATCCGTTCAAGAATGCACGGACGCGCACGAGTTCTTCGAACAGCCGCGGACCGACGCCGCACGCCGCTTTCTGGCGCGGGTTCTCAAGTATTGAGCGCCGCGTGGCGTTCGTTCAGCCAGCCCAGGATGTCAGCCAGGACCAGATCTCTGTCCCAGTCGTTCCAAAGCAGGTGATAGGCGTCCGGATAAAGGCGAAAGGTCTTGTCGGGAGCAGCCAGGCGTTCAAACCAGTTCCGGACCTGCTCGGGCCGGAGAAAGACGTCCTGCCCAGCGGCCAGCACCAGACAGGGAGTTTCCATCTGTTCGGCGATCTCCGAGCTTGATTCAATAAGCACCCCCAGCTGATAGAGGAATCGAAACGTGAACGCCTCGATATGATGGGGAGCGTTCCGCACGCGTTGTTCATGCCCTTCGTCGCGCGTGATCCTGAGCGGCTCGAGCTTGCCAGAGACGAACCATGAAGGAAAAAAGCGCAGGTTGGGGACGACCGTCGACAGGGTGCGAACGGCCTGCCGGACAATCCAGGGGGTCGGCTTCATCAGTTCGACCACGGGGACCGAAAAGATCGCCCCACAAACGGACTTGTCGAAGCGGCCCGCCGCCAGCATCCAGGCGACAATCAATGCGCCCATGCTCTCGCCGCAGATCCAGAACGGCGTCCCCGGCACATGCATCGCCTGCGCAAAGGCCGCCACGTCGCGTGAAATATCCTCGAGATCCAGCGCCGCACCGCGACGAGGATGATGCGGATCGCTCCCCTGCCCGCGCAGGTTCAGCGCGAAGCAGGCCAGCCCGCTCTGGCAGATGAAATCTCCCAGAGCGTCGAAATCCGACGCCGCCCCACTCAATCCGTGGACACAAATCAAGGTTCCGCGCGGGTTTCCGGCGGAAAGCCATCGCTCGCAAGGAAAGACGACCCCGTCGGGCGCCTCCCAGTGGAAACGCACGGCACTAGATTCGGATTGCTTTTCCACGCTCCGCACGAGCAACTTTCGCGCATGCGCACGATGCTCGTCAATCTTCTCGCGGCCTGTTCCTGCGTGGCCACTCTGTTGGGCGGCCGGCTCGATGTGGCGGTGGTTCAGTTTGCGGAAGAGAAGTCACTCGCGGAACTCGAGCAGGCTCTGGACAAGGTCGATCTCTTCGAAATGACCAACGCCGATCGCACTCGGGCCACCCATCCCTACCTTAAGGGCGGTTCCGTGCTTTTCGCGCAACGCCTGTTCGCCTCACCGGAATCGGGCTTCGCGACCCTGACACGACTCAAGAACGCCAGCGCGGATGTCGAAGGACGCCTCGGCGCCGGAAAGATCTCGGTGTCGATTTCCCTCATGGAAGGGATCCGGGCGGGTCTGCGGAGCTTTCAGAAAAAAGTTTACACGGGTTCGGGACCGTTGCCGACAGGCTCCCCCCGCGTGCTGGGCGTCCGCCAGGTTCGAGGGCGATCGGCGAACGTCGTCAAAGGCCAGACGAGAATGGAGACTTATTTTTTGACCACGGTGGTCCTCGCGCAATATACGCGATGAAGATGGCCTCGGCACGAAATCCTAAGCTTAGGGTAAGCTAAGCTTAGATTTAGAATACCACGCCCATCTGGGCACCGAGGACGAGGGCGTTGGGGATGCGATTGGTTCCGCCGGGATTAATGACCCATTGGATGTCGGGTTGAACGAAAGCGAACTTCGTCAGCTGGACCTTGTAGTTCCATTCAAGGACGAGTTCGTAATCCGGATAGCCTTGCCCGGCTGCGGCGACCGTCCGGGCGTAGTTGCGGCTGAATTTGCCATAGACCACGCCGAAACAGGCATAATCGTCATCGCGCGTCGGAATGAGCCCGCGGTAAATCAGGCCTCCATTCACTTGGAAGGGCAGTTTCGCGATGTTTTGCTGAGGGGAGAGCACGAAAGCAGACCAGAGGCTAAGGCCTTGATCGCTGCCCGGCGCTTCCTGAAAAATCATTTGATCCGCATGCCAGTAGAACCCGTAAGAATTGGTCGCGGTCGCGGTGGTGCCAAACTGCGGGAATTCCCACGGAGACCAATATGCTCCAAACCAATAATGGCCCGGCAGGCCCTTGAGGTCGGACGGAGGCGTAACCTCCTTGGCGGACTTGGTCGCGACGATCGATTTCGCCTCTCGGGCAGGGGCTGGCTTGGTCTCGGCGGGAACCGGCCGTTTGAAAAATTGCGGCGTCCAGCCGATCTGGGTGATGAGCAGGATACTGTCGTTTGACCGCATGCTCCAATCGAGCCCGTGGTAGCTGCGGTCGAAGATGCGGTTTGATATCTGGTAGACCCCGATTTGGCCATTGAACTCGGGCGTGGGATCAACCCGCACTCTTGCCGCCCAGACCGCCCAGGGATACGCCGAGAACTGGGTGTTCACCGGCAAGGCTTGAGGGTTTCCATCGATGCCGTTGTTCATGTAGAGCCAGTAGATCGGTGACGAGGCGAAATCGTCTCCCGTCGCAAATCGCCCAATCTTGACCGAGATCCGATCGTCCCACAGCTTCTGGTCGAGATAGAGCGCATAGAACATCACCGCCGACCCACCGAAGACCTGTTGCACCGTAAACTGGTTGCCGATGTTCTCCTGGGAGAGATTGCTGCCATCCCGATTCAACCCGCTCACCGTCAGGCGGCCACCCTTCCAGCCGATGACCTTCTCGAGATCCAAATCGAGTCCAAAGGTGATGTTGTCGCAGTAGGTAAATCCGGCGCTTTGCCCGCCGACCGGATTTCCGGCGATGTTGTTGGTGTAATTCGCAAAAATGGTGATCCCATCGTCGTAAATGGTATTGCGAACGCCTCCCCAGTCGCCGGTGAGCTCTCCGCTGTCCCACCAATCGGGCGACCTCATCATCGACATGTATCGTGGTGGATGAGAATAGTAATAGCTGGGCGGATCCGCGGCCGGCGCGGTCGCCAGGCCGAACAGACTTGTTGCGATGATCAGGAGGGTCGACTTCATTAAGCCGCGGAAATAACAGCCGACCGACGATCCGAAAAGCCGCAATACGTCGGCGCGCCTCCGGAGTCCCCGCGGCTTGACGCTTCCCGAACGCGCAGAGAGTATCCGCCGCTGTGGAGGCGCGTTACGACTTTGCCAGTGACAACACGGCCGGGCTTTGTCCCGAGGCGCTCCAGGCCCTGACAGACGCGAACGAAGGATCGTGCCCGTCCTACGGCGAGGATGTCCACACGGCGAAGGCGACCGACATGATCCGCGAGATCTTCGAAACGGATTGCGACGTTTACTTTGTCTTTAACGGAACCGCCGCCAATTCGCTCGCTCTCGCCTCAATGTGCCGCAGCTATCACAGCGTCGTCTGCCACGAGAGTGCGCATATCGAAACCGACGAATGCGGCGCGCCGGAGTTCTTCTCCAATGGCACTAAGATTCTCGTCACTTCCGGCCCCGACGGAAAGCTGGATGGCGCCGGCATTGAGCGCATGATTCTCAAGCGCTCCGACATCCACTATCCCAAGCCGCAGGTCGTCAGCCTGGCCCAGCCGACCGAGCTCGGATGCCTTTACAGCACCGAGGAGATACGTGAAATCGCCGGGCTGGCGCGCTTCCACGGACTGCGCGTGCACATGGATGGAGCGCGCTTTGCCAATGCGGCCGCCGCGCTCGGCGTTTCTCCGGCTGAGCTCACCTGGCGCGCGGGCGTGGACGTGCTCTGCTTTGGCGGAATCAAGCCGGGGATCAGTCTGAGCGAAGCCGTCGTCTTCTTCGACCGCAAGCTTTCGGAGGAATTTGACTACCGCTGCAAGCAAGGCGGCCAGCTCGCCTCCAAAATGCGCTTCTCATCCGCGCCGTGGGCGGCTTGCCTGCGAGACGGCATTTGGTTGCGCTATGCCGGGAATGCCAATCGGACGGCACGCTTGCTCGCGGAGAAGCTCGGTAACATTCCGGGGATCGAGATCGTCCGGCCGGTCCCGGCCAATGCGGTCTTCGCGATGATTTCCGCTCCCGTCCAGGCGCGTTTGCGAAAAGCCGGCTGGAAATACTACGAATTCATTGGTGGCGGGGCGCGACTAATGACCTCGTGGCGGACCAACGAGGCAGACATCTCCGCGTTCGTCACCAGCGCGCGGGGTGGATGACAGCCGATCGGTTCATACTACCGGCACATCGTTCGCTAAGTGATCTCGGATGGCGTAGGCGGCCTCGAGAGCAATTCCTTAGCGGAAGTCCGGCGGAGCTGCTATCCGGTCAAGGAATCAACAGGCTGGCGCTGCCCGGCGAGTTTTAGCCTCAGCATATCGAGAGCGACCTGCGTGGCCAGCTGCTTGAAAGTCTCGCGATCGGTCGGAAAAATCTCCCGGCGGCATTCGGTCACCAGACCCCGTCGAGAGACTGCGATAAAGACCGTGCCGACGGGTTTGTCCGTGGTCCCGCCCGTCGGGCCGGCAATGCCGGTAATCCCGATGCCAAAGTCCGCACCGGTCCTGGCGGCCGCGCCTTCGGCCATCGCGCGCGCCACCGGATCGCTGACAGCGCCATGCAAGGTGAGCAGACTCTCGGGCACGTTGACGCTCCGGATCTTCGCGTCGTTGGAATAGGTAACGAAGCCTTCCAGGAAGACCAGGGAAGCGCCGGGAACATTAGTAATCCGGCTGGCCAGCAGTCCGCCGGTGCAGGATTCGGCCGTGGCCAAGGTCAACTGCGAATGCGCCAACTGGTTGACGACCACCTCTTCGATATGATCGCCATCCGTCGAAACCAAACTGCTTCCCATCACAGCCCGCACCCGAGGCTCCACCTCGTCCAGCACCGCGCGGTGTCCGATCAGACGAAAGTCGACTTCGTTGGGACGAGCGCAATAGCCAATCTCGAGGTCACCGCGCAAACTGAGCTCGAGGCCGATCAACTCCTCGACGGTGCTTTCCCCCAACCCGACGATGTGATAGGTGCGGCACTCCTGGTCGGGAAGATCTCCACGAAGACTTCGCAGCAGAGGTCGAACAGAACTCTCGAACATCGGCTTCAACTCGCGAGGCGGCCCGGGCAACAAGAACAAATGCGGAGTCGCGAGCGCCGGAGTGAGAACCGGCGGAATGTACAGGCCAGGAGCGGTCCCATGTGCGTTCGGCAGGACGATGGCGCTTTCGGGGACCATCGCCTGCCTGAGCATGCGGTCACGCAGCACGATCTTTCTTCGACGCACGCGTTCGCGGATCGCGGCGGCAACGGTCTCGTCGGGAACAAGCCGCAGGCCAAGTAACTCCGCGGTGACCTCCCGCGTAATATCGTCTGTCGTCGGCCCGAGCCCGCCGGTGACCAGGAGAACGTCGCAGCGCGGGAATGCGGCGAGCAACGCTTCGCGAATGGCGCCACCGTCAGGAATGGTGGTCTGCCTGGCGACGCGCAACCCCAGCGGGAAGAGTTGCTGACCCAGATAGGAAAGGTGCGTGTTTGTTACGCTCCCGAGCAGCAGCTCTGTCCCGGTATTGAGAACTTCAACATTCACACCGCGGGGAGGAAGGCTCGCTGGCTCCTGGCATGCAGAGCTCGCTGGCTAACGGACTTGATGAACGGGCGACCCTCACCGCTCTCGCGAAAGCGCCTTGATCCAGGCGTTGACACGCGCGTGTTTGTCGAACTCCTTGCGCAGGTCATAAACGTAGAGAAGGTTCGCGAGGACCCGCAGAAGGATCTGGCGGGGAGTGGCAGGTTCCAGATGAGCGGAGCGCAGCCGCAGATTCTGGCGTGTGAGGATTTCCTCGCAATCAGCCTTGGTCAGAATTCGGCCCCGGTGGAACGGGTCGAAGTAGACTTCGCCGTGACGCGCGATGAAGTGCCCGGGCAGATTGATCCCATCAACTTTCATTCCGGCGCGGCCGGCCACCATGCGGTAGAGAATGGTCAATGTGATCGGAATGCCCATCCGCGTCTCGATGACATGCGGCAAGAGAGAATTGCGCTCGCTGTAGTAGTCGTCGGTATTGCCCCGGAAACACAATTCCTCGGCCAGGAACTCTGCCAGGGCCTGCGCGCGCTGACGATTGCTGACCGTTCCCGAGATCCTGACGAGGAATTGGCGGCCCCACTGATTGACTCGGTGCTCGAACGATTCCACGTCAACAAAGGGATCGAGAGTGTGGGCGAGCATCCAGCACGCCCTTTCGAGGTCGCTGTCGTCGTTGAAAAAGTGGCACAGGAGGAGAAACTCCTCGTCGGCACCCTGGCAGGCGATCTCAGCCAGGACGTCGCGGGCGTGACGGCTGACGCGCTCGTCATCCATTTGCGCCAAGTCACGCAAACCCGAGATCCACTCCTCTCCACCCAAAGCGAGTTGCTCCTTCACCAGCCGTACTGTCTCGGGATCGTCATCCCGAAGCAGGCGCACAATGGCGTCTCGTTGAGCAAACATTGCAGTTATTGTGTACTCCGAAAGTTGACCAAGTGCAAGCTGGCCGGCGCCTTCTCAAATCGGCCGCTTGCTTGGGATTGGCCCAGGGGTTTCATCGAGTCGACGCCTTGCCAAAGCGCGCCTAGCCAGGCTCCACGTCGACAGCCTCGACCTTCCCGGGACGGCACCGAATCGACACCGCGATCGGCCGACAGCAAACCGAGCAATCTTCAATGGTCGAGTAAGAACCCTCCTCCGTATCTGCTTCGACGACGAAGGAGGAACCGCAATACGGACAGGTCACATCAATGCTCTCGACCAAGTTCATCTCAGCGAATTCCATGGAAACCCTACACTCGACTGGCTTGCTTGTAAACGGACGGTTGATCAGGTGCCAACATCGATCCGCTTGGCATCGCTCCAGAGACTCTCCAAAGCATAAAAATGGCGCTTCTCGCCCTGAAAGAGGTGAACGATCACATCACCGTAGTCGAGGATGATCCATTGGCTGGCCGGGTAGCCATCTTCGGAGAGCGGCTTGCGTCCGAAGCGCTCCTGGATTTGTTCGCGCACCGCGCCGGAGATGGCCTTCAGTTGCGGCTCCGAGGTCGCTGAACAGATGACGAAGTAATCGGTGAAGCTCGAAATGCCGCGCAGATCAAGGGCGACGAGATCGACGGCCTTTTTATCGGCCGCCGCGGCAGCACACGCCCGGCACAAGGTTTCTCCGTCAATCATCGAGATAGAGCCGAAGCTTGGCGATGAGTTTGCAGACGGGCAGCGGCACCATGTAACGCACGGAAAGCCCGCGGGCGATGCGCCTGCGAATCTCGGTCGACGAAATCTCGATATGCCGGGTGATGGTTGGAAATTGCGACAGGAACGGCATGCCCGCGCGTGAAAGGACCACAAACTGTGCCGCTTCGCGAAGCGCGAGGATCTCCTTCCAGCTCTCCAGCTCGGGAAGGTTGTCATCACCAACGAAGTAATAAAGTTTCGCGTCCGGCTGGCGGGCGCGAAACAATTGCACCGTGTCGATGGCGAACGACGGCCCCTCGCGCTCGATTTCGCAGGCGTCGAGCTCGAAGTGCGGTTCATCGGCAATGGCGGCGGCGACCATTTGACAGCGTGCCTCCGGTGGCGCAGGGGGGCGGTCCAGCTTATGCGGAGAAATGCGCGCGGGCAGGAAGATCACCTTGTCCAGTTCCAGACGTTCCATCGCGTCGCGGGCGAGAATGAGGTGCCCATTATGAATCGGATCGAAGCTGCCGCCATACAGGCCTATCTTTTCATTTGGTTTCGACACGTGGTTGTGTAATCACGCACTTATGCCATCGAGCGATTCCGGTCAACTCTTGCTCGTCGGTGTGCCGGGTCCTCAGCTCGACGCCGAAACCGCCGCCCTCTTTGGCAAACTTCAACCGGGCGGGTACATCTTGTTTGGCCGCAACATCAGTTCACCGGCCCAGCTTCGAAAATTGATCGATGATCTCCGCGAGCTGAGTCGCGTCGAGCCGATCATCACGATCGATCAGGAAGGCGGCCGAGTCTCTCGCCTGAAGCTTATCGGCAACGAACCTCCCAACGCCCAACAGCTTCGCGACAAAGGCGACCTCGACCTCGTTCGCCGCCATGGAGACATTACCGGACGCCTGCTGCGGCTCTTTGGATTCAACCTCGATCTCTGCCCGGTCCTCGATATTTCCTTTGACGACGACGCGGACAACTCGCTCAAAGGCCGCTGCTACGGCCGCACCGTGAAGGAAGTCGTCAGAAATGCCGGGGCGTTCAACTCCGCCTTGCGCGCCACCGGCGTCTTGAGTTGCGGCAAACATTTTCCCGGCTACGCGTGCGCCGCGCTCGACCCTCACCATCAGCTCCCTGTGATCGAGCGCTCCCGGGAAGAAATGGATCAGAATGAACTCGCCGTCTTTCGCGAATTTGTCGACCAGGTGGACAGCATGATGATCGCGCATATCAGCATCTCCGGTCTTGAACCCGGCAACGAGCCGGCTTCGCTCTCTCCCGCTCTCATCCGGGGGCTCTTGCGCGAGGAAATGGGCTTTGGTGGGCTCATCATGACTGACGATCTCGACATGGGCGCGATCCTCAATCACTACGGTTTCGAGGAGACAATGAAGCGCGGAATTGCCGCAGGAAATGATCTCCTCATGATTTGCCATCGCGTCGAACTCGCCGCGCAAGCTCGACACGTGCTGGAAGGCCTGCCGCCTCGCGAAGTCGAATCCGCTCTCGCGCGAGTCGCGAAATTCAAGTCACGCCTTGCGCCGCCGGACAAGTTCAGCGAAGCGGCCTTTCAGGCGCTCGACGCCGAAGTCTGGGACCTCCGCGTCAGCACGCTCGGTGCCGCCCAAGCCGCTGAGCGCAGCCCCGAGGACGGCAAGCGTTCGCCCGTGGAGCTTTATTAGTCTGGTCCGAGCCGGCGCGCCGGGAGCTTTGGAAAAGCGGGTGCTTTGCGGCGCGAGCTATTGCAGCATGGCCAGAAGTGGCTCCGGGAAGACGCCGAAGACGATGATGCCGATACAAAGGAAAGCGATGAGAAACCGGCTTGAGGCGGACACCGCGATCGCTGGAGCGCCGTCGGGCGCCGGCTGCCAATACATCGCTCGCACGACCTTCAGGTAGTAATAGAAGCCGCTGGCGACCGTCACCGCGCCGATGGCGATGAGCAGATACTGGTGGCTTCGCATGGCTGCCTCGAAGATGAAGAACTTCCCTAAAAAGCCCACCGTAAAGGGCAGGCCGGCCAGGGAGAGCATGGCCACCAGCATCCCGAGCGCCAACACCGGCGAGCGTCGACCCAGCCCATTGAATTCAGAAATCTCATCGCTGCCGGAGACGCGAGCGACATGCTGAAGCACCAGGAAGGCCAGGTAGGTCATGAGAAGGTATCCGGCCAGATAGAACCCGATCACCGGGCCCGATGGACCCCCCTCAAAGCTCGCCACTCCGACGAGGAGATAGCCGGCATGCGCGATGCTGGAGTAACCAAGAAGACGCTTGAGGTTGGTTTGCGGCATGGCGGCGAGATTGCCGTAGATGAGTGTGCATGCGGCCAGCACGGTCAAGGCGAGCAGGAGCTTGGCCGCCACGCTGGAGATCACAAAAAACGGCTCGAGCACCCTGAGAAGAACGACAAACCCGGCGGCTTTGGAGGCGACGGAGAGAAATGCGGTGATCGGGGTCGGCGCACCCTGATACACGTCGGGCACCCAAAATTGGAACGGGACCGCGGCGATCTTAAAACCGAGAGAGACCAGGACGAGTCCCAATCCGAAAAGC
The DNA here is from genome assembly GCA_963820865.1 of uncultured Verrucomicrobiae bacterium. Taxonomy (GTDB): domain Bacteria; phylum Verrucomicrobiota; class Verrucomicrobiia; order Chthoniobacterales; family Terrimicrobiaceae; genus DASTFP01. The sequence continues at coordinate 176,108 of CAWGBZ010000028.1, read as the reverse complement.
ACCGCAACCAGGTACCCTTGCGACAACAGCGGCAGAGCCTCGCGAATCTCCCGCAGGGAGGTCTGGCCGGTCACGCCGAAGATCCAAGTGATCCCGTAGACGATGAAACCGGTGGAGAGAGCGCCCAGAATCAGGTACTTCACGCCGGCCTCAAGACTGCCGACGTCTTTTCGCATGCTCGCCACCAGCACGTAAAAGCTGATCGTCACGAGCTCGAGCGAAACAAAGATCATGATGAAATCCGCCGCCGATACCATCCACATCAGGCCTGCGCAGGTAAAGAGCGGCAAAGTGAGGAACTCTCCAAGGCCGGCTTGAGGGCGGCTGGCCGGGACAAGGCGCCCGTAGACCGGCGCGTAGTCGATGCCCAGGCAGATCGTTAAGATCGTCGCCAGCAAAATGAAACGTTTGAAGAAGAGGGCCGGCTGATCCACGACGTAGAAATCCTGGGGAATGATGCTCCTGGGCATTGGCCCCATCAGGAACGAAAGCGCAAAGATGGCCAACAGTCCGGAAACGGCCGCCCAGCCGAGGGAGATTTTGTCGACCTTCGAGAAGCAATCCATCATCAGCAGGAAAATGCCGACGCACACCACACAGATTTCGAGGGCGAAAGGAGGAACCGCAATCATGGCCACACTAAAGCGGGAGTGACGTAGTTCAGGACGATCTGCGGGAAAAATCCTGTGATGAGAAGGAGGACGATCAGCCCGGCGACGCAGAGCCGGGGCAGAGCGCCGATATCCGGCAAGGCTTTCCATTTGTCGCTGATCGGACCCATGAAGATCCTCCGGTAAGCGCGGAGCATGAAAATTGCCGACATGACGACGCCCCAGACCGCGATGACCGTGGCTACCTGAAACTCGTTGAAGCCGGCCTTGGCGGGCACTCCGGCCGAAAAGGCGCCGAAGAAAATCATGAGCTCTCCCGCGAAATTGGCAAAGCCCGGCAGGCCCGCCGAGGCCATGAACGCGAAACCGAAAAGCAGCCCGAAAGCCGGCATCGCTTTGGCAAGCCCACCAAGCTCTGAAAAATCGAGCGTCCCCGTCCGCTCACGCAGTTCTCCGCTCAGGGCGAAAAGAGCGGCGATCGAGAGGCCGTGGGCCACCAGCATCAGCGCAGCTCCGGAGAGTCCGAGCGTCTTCCAGGAGAGAATGCCCAGGAAAAGGTAGCCCATATGCATCACGCTGGCATAGCCGAGCATCAGATCCAGCTTGCGCTGGGAGATGGTCACGAAGCCGACGTAGAGGATATTGCCGAGAACGAGGACGAGGAGCAGCGTGTTTAAGGGAGCGGAGACGTTTGGCGGAAAGACCGGCAGCACCAGGCGAAAGATTCCGTAGAGACCGAACTTCTTCAGAATCCCTGCGTGAAGCATCGCGGCCGGCGCAGGCGCCGACGCATAAGCCTGCGGAGCCCAGGTATGAAAGGGGAACAGGGAGACCAGGATTCCGAAGCCAACGATGAGCAGAACATAAATGATCACCCCCGGTTGTGCCGCACCGGATGATGCAAGCTCGGCGATGCGACGCATGTCAAACGTGCGGTCGTTCGCCGGCAAACTTAGATAGAGCCCGATCAAACCCACCAACAGGACGAAGCTGCCGAACGCCAGGTAGGTCGTGACTTTCCACGCCGCGGCCTGACGGTCTCCCGAGCCCCAAATGCCGATAAGCAGGAATGTCGGAATCAGGGCGAGCTCGTGAAACATGTAAAAGAAAAAGGCGTCGAGCGACGCGAAGGCCCCGATCGCGCCCGCGGAAATAAAGAGCAGGCTGGCATAGAACCAGTTCCCATTCTGAGGAGGCGTTCGCGCCAGGCCGACCGCGGCGAGCGTAATCGCCGTTGACATGAGAAGCATGGCGACGCTCAAGCCGTCCGCCCCGAGCGTGAAATGGATCCCCATGGAGGGAACCACCGGGTAGGAACTGATAAATTGATAACCCGCCTCGGGCTGGCACAGCCCGAAGATGATCAGACTGGCCAGGAAGTTGAGTGCCGAAGCGACCACGGCTGTCTGGCGCGGCTGTGTTCCGGCAATGATCAAGCCAGCGCCGGCCACAGGGAGGAGAACAAGGCAAAGCAAGGGACTCATTTTATGCCAGCAAGATGTAGATCAGGCCGACGACACCCGCGCCAAAGAAGAAGGCGTAGGCCTGAAGGTTGCCAAGCTGGAGAAAGCGCAGGATGTACCCGCACGCCCAGGTAAACCGCGCCGGAATCTGCACGACCAAAAGATCGACGATCCAGCGGTCCACCCAGCCAGCCAGCATGGCGAGACCGTCCTGCCCGGTTTTGACAAGCCAGTTGTAAAAGTCGTCGATATAGAAACGGTTGGCGAAGAGCGGGATCACCACAGGATCTTTTGCCGGATTGCGGTAGAGGACGAGCGCCAGGACCGCGGCGCCGACAAAGAGCCCCAAAAGGACATAGTGCAACATCTCCGGGACGTGTTCGGGCTCCTCGACGTGGAAGAAGATCTGCTCGACCTGGTGGTAACCGGCGCCAAATGCGGGGATAGCCAGCAAGATCAAGGGGATGATCATCACGAGCGGGGATTCGTGAGCATGCTCGGCATGCTCGCTCCGCGGGGTCCCCAGGAAGACCACCGAAAGAAGCCGGAACATATAGAACGCCGTCAAGCCCGCCGTGGCCACGGCAATCCAACCCAGGAATGGCTTCTCCACAACCGCCCACGCGATAATAAGGTCCTTGCTAAAGTACCCGCTGAATCCCGGACAACCCGACAAGGCGAGCGTTCCGACGATGAGGCAGGCGAAGGTCACCGGAGTCTTTTTCGCGAGACCTCCCATGTGCCAGATGTCTTGCTGATGATGCAGGGCGACGATGACGGAGCCGGCGCAGAGGAAAAGCAGACACTTGAAGAACGCGTGCGTGAAGAGGTGAAACATCGGCACGTCGGGCACCGGAGCCACCCCAGCTCCGAGCACCATGTAGCCAAGCTGCGAGATCGTGGAATAGGCGAGAATGCGCTTGATGTCGTTCTGCTGCGTCGCCATCAGGGCCGCCGCCAGACAGGTGAGACCGCCCACCCAGGCAATGACGTCCCGCGCGATCGGAGCGGCGAGGAGAAGCGGAAACACACGCGCCAGCATGTAAACGCCTGCGGCCACCATGGTGGCGGCATGGAGGAGCGACGAGACCGGCGTCGGGCCTTCCATCGAGTTGGGCAGCCAGACGTGCAGCGGCAGTTGCGCGGATTTTCCAACCGTTCCGCAGAAAACCAGGATGCAGGCGACCGTGAGGTAGACACTCTGCGACTCGAGCAGCGGCACCTTCGCGAAGATCTCCCCGAAGACCACCGACCCTGTGGCAAACCAGAGCATAAGGATGCCCAGCATGAATCCGAAGTCGCCGATACGATTGACGATGAAGGCTTGCTTGGACGCGTCCGCCGCCGAGGCCCTGCTATAGTAGTGTCCAATCAGGATGTAGGAGCTGACGCCGACCAACTCCCAAAAAATGAACATCATCACGAAATTGTCAGCCAGCACGATGCCCAGCATCGAAAAGAGGAAGAGCGACAGCCCGGCGAAATAGCGCCAGTAACCCTCTTCCTCCGCCATGTAACCGAGGGAGTAAATGAAGACCAGCGGCGCGATCGTGTTGACGACCACCAGCATCGTCCGGCTCAGCGGATCGACGGTCATGCCAATCGGAACGGTCAAGACGTCGGGAATATAGATCCACCAGACTTGATTGGGTCCGACCTGCCCCGGCTGAAAAAAGAGCCACCAACTGAGAGCGGAGGAGAGCAGCGCGGCCCCGATGGCCAGTCCGGCACTTAGCTTCCTGGAGTACTTTCCGAAAAAGAGAATAAGAGCGGCCGAGACCAGCGGAGCGAAAAGAATGATCCAGGGAACCGTGGCGGGGCTCATCAGAATTTCAGGGTGTTCAGATCCTCGACATGGATGGTCTGTTTGGCGCGAAACAGAGCCACGATGATCGCCAGTCCTACCGCCACCTCCGCCGCGGCCACGGTGATGACAAAAAATACGAGCACCTGCCCGTTATAGTTGGGCAGCCCGGCAACGTTCACGTTGAAGCGGGAGAACGCCACCAGCGAGAGGTTGGCCGCGTTCAGCATGAGCTCGAGGCACATGAAGATAATGATGATGTTTCGCCGCAGAATCACCCCGGCGAGGCCGATGATGAAGAGTAATCCGCTGACGGCCAGGTAATCTCCCAGGGTTGGCATCATTTTAGTTCCCTCTTGCTCAAAAGAACGACGCCCACCGTGGCGACCAGGAGGAGGACGCCGATGATTTGGAAGGGCAGGTTAAAGTAGCGGAAAAGCATCAGGCCGATGGCGGCGGCGTCGCTGATCTGCGCGGAGACCGGCGGCTTCTCCATGTCGAAGCCCAGCTCCGAGGAGAGCACCTTGCCCAGCATGCCAATCAGACCAAAGACCACCAGCCCGCCCCCCGTCCATGCGCCGATATTCAGACGCCGGGGGCGCTCGCCGCGGAGGTCCAGCAACATGATGATGAAAAGAAAAAGCACCATCACCGCGCCGGCATAGACCAGCACCTGGACGACGCCGATGAAGAAGGCATCGAGTGTGACGAAGAGCGCCGCCATGAACACGAAAGAGACCACCAGACTCAAGGCGCTCGACACCGGATTGCGCAGCAAGACGACAGCCGCCCCGAAAATGAGCATCAACAACGAGAAAACCCAGAAGAGAGCCAGCTGCATAACGTGAATGGAAGCGAAACGGTTTTAGCAGCGTCCTTCGGACAGTGCTATTTCTTTTCGTTCCACTTGTAGACGAGTCCCTCTACCACCCCGCCCATGTCGTAGAGCGTTTCCTTGTCATGAACCATCTCCTTGCGGCTGTATCCCGTGATCGAGTACTCTTTCTTCAAGAAGATGGCCTCCTCAGGGCAGACCTCTTCGCACAAGCCGCAATAGATGCAGCGAATCATGTCGATCTCGAACGTCTTGGGGCGCTTCTCGACCTTGGCCCACCGATCCGATGTGGCGATCTCCTGCGGGACGATCGTAATGGCTCGCGGCGGGCAAATGAACTCGCAGAGCTGACAGGCCACGCAGCGATCTTTTCCGTGCTCATCTTTGACCAAGGCCGGCGCCCCGCGGTACCAGGGCGGAAGATGCGAATCCCAGCGCTGTTCGGGGTACTGCATCGTGGTCTTGGTCTTGCCGGAGATCAGCCTCCTGAGATGCTTCAGGGTGATCGCGAGTCCTGTGGCGATCGCTGGCAAATAGAGACGCTCGGCGATACTCAATTTAGGACGCTTAACCACAATAGCCATGCTCCCTTGGAACTTGTCGATAACGCCAGCCACCTGCAAGCTCATATATGGTGAGATCGTCTCTCAATTTGCCGTCAGAGAAGTCGCCCAGCCAACACGCCACTCCTCGGAAGTCCTGCGTGCTGACCTTCCCTCAACGGTGAATTGAGCGCCTCGAGTTGGTAGAGTCGCGCGGGTCGCCATCAACCAGGAATGACGATTCGCATCCGGAATCTCCATGTGGCATGCTTCAGCTTCATTCTTCACTGACAGGGCTGCCAATTTGTGGAACTCACCGAAAAGCTTTTGATCTCGATGGGCGGCTGGCAGGCGTTCAAGGAAGCCCGCTCTCTTCACGCTGCCGGCCGCGTCGCCGAGGCCAGCTATGAACCGCCCATTCTCAAGGGAAGGCTCACCGAGGGCGGCAAATCGTTTCTGGCTGGTCTGAAGTTGCGAAACGCCATCGATGTGGAGAATCTTTGCTCCTGCCGTGATGCGCGAGTCAGGGGCATCATCTGCGCCCATTCGCTCGCCGTGGGTCTGCAAGTGATCAAGCCGGTTCATGCCGAGGCGTCGTCGCGCAGGGAAGCTTCGACGCCGAAACCGTCGCCAGGCCTCGGCCAAACCACCGAGGAGCCCCGCATCGAGCTCGCGCTGGAGGGCTCATTGCGGCATCTCGAGGCAGAAATCCGTTTTCACTACAGTCAGCCGGATGTGTCCAATCCCGTCCGCGAGACCGAGGCGCTCACCCGCTTGGTGGAATGCGGGTTCACGGAGGACCATGGAAAAGCGGTCCTCCGCGGCGAAGAGGCCATCGTGGGGTTCTTTGCTGCCGGGCTTCCCAAGCTAAAGCAGACCTGGCAGGTCACGGAAGGCGAGCGCTTTCAGCATGTCACACGCGACTTTGTGCGCCTGGAACCGCGATTCGCCATCCGCGAGCAAGATGACGGCTGGCTCGATTTTCATGTTCACTACACCGCCGGGAGCGACGCGGTATTCTCCTCCGCGGACCTCGGCCGCCTCCTGCAGACCGGCCGGGCTGACCTTCGATTGAAAGATGGCCGCGTGGTCGTCGCGGATCCGGCGGTGGTCGGCGACCTCGAAGAGGTCCTGCGTGATTGCGACCCGCGACAAGAGCGTGGCGGCTACCGGGTCGCCCCGTGGCAACGCGGATATCTCGAAGCGAGTATCGCTCAGTGGAAAGGCATGGAACCCTCCGTCGCCGATGGGGCCGCCGATGAATTGGGAGCGCTGAAGAGTCAGCTGCGCCCCTATCAGGTCGAGGGCGCCGGATGGCTTCTGGCCAAGGCCCGTCGCGGCCAGGGCGCTCTGCTGGCCGATGAGATGGGTCTCGGCAAAACCGTGCAGACGCTGGCCTTGATCGAGGCCCTGCCCGGCACCACCCTGGTGGTCTGTCCCTCCTCACTCGTTTGGAACTGGAAGCGCGAGGCGGCGCACTTCCTCCCGGATTTGCCCGTCCTATCCCTCGACGGGCCCGAGCGCGAGAAGCGCTTTTCGGAGATCGGCGCTCATCGCCTGGTCGTCACCAGCTATGCTCTGCTCCGGCGGGATATCGAGCGCTACAACGGTGTGACGTTCTCGGCCGTCGTGCTCGACGAAGCCCAGCATATTAAGAACCCGGACAGCCAGAACGCCCGCGCCGCCTGCGCGTTGAACGCCCGGAGCCGCTTCATTCTCACGGGGACACCGGTGGAAAACTCCCTGCGCGACCTCTGGTCTCTCTTCGAGTTTCTTCTCCCGGGGTATCTCGGGAGCCGCAAGGACTTCAAAGAACGATACGAGACGCCGCTGTTGAACGGAGAGCGCGGCGCATTGTGGGACCGGCTCTCCCGCCGCTTGCGCTCATATGTCCTGCGCCGCCGCAAGCAGGAGATGCTTTCCGAACTCCCCGACAAGATCGAGCAGGTCATCGAGGTGGAATTGAGCCCCGAGCAGAAGTCCGCCTATACGCAGCTTCAGCTCGCCGCCCGCGCGCAGATCGATCAATTGCGCGACCAAGCCTCCGGTGCCGTTCGGATGCGCGTCCTCACGGCGCTGCTTCGGCTGCGACAAGCTTGTTGCGATCTGCGACTGCTCGGTGCTCAGAATGGTTCATCCGCCAAGCTCAATGCCCTGCTCGAACTTCTCGAAGAAGCGATCGATGGCGGTCATCGGGTCCTCGTCTTCAGCCAGTTTACCTCGATGCTTGACCTGATCGTCGACGCCTTGAACGAAGCAGGGATTTCTTTCTGCCGCCTCGACGGTTCCACCAGAAACCGCCAGGAGGTGGTCGAGCGCTTTCAGAACGACGCTGAAATTCCGGTTTTCCTCATTAGCCTGAAGGCTGGCGGGGTGGGGCTCAACCTCACCGCGGCGGACACCGTCATTCACTTTGACCCATGGTGGAATCCCGCGGTCGAGGCCCAGGCGACCGACCGGGCCCACCGGATCGGCCAGCGACGCGTGGTCACTGCGATCAAGCTCATCGCTCGTGACACCGTCGAAGAACGCGTCCTGCGCATGCAGGAGAAAAAACGTGAACTGCTCGAAGGAACCCTGGATGCCGAGACCGCCTTGGAGCGGTTGACGACGGACGACTTGAATGAACTGGTCAACCTTTCCGAAGATACCCCTAAATAGGTGCTGAAAATTGTCGGGCGATTTGCAAGAATCGGGTCGTTGAAAGACGTATGAAAACACGCACGTTTGGCAAAACCGGCGCAGAAATCTCGGAAGTCGGCCTTGGCTGCTGGCAGCTCGGCGGCGCCGATTGGGGAAACATCTCTGACGAGCGGGCGCTCGGAATCCTCGCCGCGGCCGTTGATGCCGGGGTGACGTTCTTTGACACCGCGGACGTCTATGGAAGCGGCCGCAGTGAGAGCCTGATCGGGCGCTACTTGAAGCAATCGCCGGCGAAGATCTTCGTGGCCACAAAGCTGGGTCGCATGCCGGACCTCTATCCGGACAAGTACACCGAAGCCGGAATTCGCGCGGCGATTGATGCGTCTCTGGCTCGGCTGGAGGTCGAAGCGCTCGACTTGATCCAGCTCCATTGCATTCCGACGGAGGTCATGCGGCAGGGAGAAGTGTTCGAATGGCTCCGCCAATGCCAGCAGGAAGGCAAAATCAAGAGCTTCGGCGCCAGTGTCGAGTCGATGGACGAAGCCTTGCTTTGCCTGGAGCAACCGGACCTCGCGGCGCTGCAGATCATCTTTAACGCTTTTCGGCAGAAGCCGATCAAAACGCTTTTTCCCCACGCGAAGGAGAAGAACGTGGCGATCGTTGTCCGCCTGCCGCTCGCCAGTGGATTGCTCTCGGGGAAGATCAGCAAGGACACCAAATTCGCCGCGACCGACCATCGCTCCTACAATCGCGACGGCCAGCAGTTCAATGTCGGCGAAACCTTCGCGGGAATCCCGTTTGACAAGGGCGTCGAATTGTCTGACGAGCTGAAGGCCTTTGTGCCGGAGGGCTTGACGATGGCGCAGTTCGCGCAGCGCTGGATCCTGGATTACGAGGGGGTCTCGGTGATTATTCCCGGCGCCAGCACACCCGAGCAGGCCAAGGCCAACGCGAGCATTTCGGATATTTCTCCGCTCAGCCCGCAACTTCACGAACGCCTCTCGAACTACTACCAAACCCAGGTAGAGCCGTTTATCCGAGGCCCGTATTGATCGGAAAGTTGCCCGCGTCAGGCTTCTGACGTAGTGGTGGCTTCATGCGTATCGCTCCACTGTCAGTTGCACTAACCCTCATCCTCACTTACGCCGCCATGGGACAAACTGCTCTCCAGGACGGTCAGCGTTTCCTGAAAGAAAACGCCGGGAAGCCCAGCGTAAAGACCACACCGTCCGGCCTCCAATACAAGGTCCTCCGCGAGGGCTCTGGCAAGAGCCCCAAAGCCACCGATGTCGTCGTCGTCAATTATCGCGGGACGCTCATCAACGGGAAGGAGTTCGATAGTTCCTACAAATCCGGAAAGCCGATCGAATTTCCGCTAAACCGTGTCATTCCCGGATGGACGGAAGGTGTCCAACTCATGAAAGAAGGGGCCAAGTATGAATTTTTTATTCCGCCGAACCTTGCTTACGGTTCTCGCGGCGCGGGTGGCGTGATCGGACCCGATGAGACGCTGATCTTTGAAGTCGAGTTGTTGCAGGTAAAGTAACCGGTTCAAGGTGGTCGGCGTCACGAGTTGCTCGATGACCAGAGGCGTTTGGTGGGTCGCCGGTTCCCTTTGGCTGATCGGGCTTTCTTCGGGACAGCTGCCCTTGCGCGCTTCCGGCCTCCAGCCGGGCGATGTCGTTGCGATCTGTGGCGATTCGATCACCGAGCAAGGTCTCTACTCCTCATTTGTCGAGACCTATCTCCTCGCCTGTCAGCCGGCGAAGGATATCCGCACGCACCAGTTTGGCCTCAGCAGCGAAACGTCCTGGGAATTCCTTAACCGGGTTGAAGCGGACGTTCTGCGCTTCCGGCCGACTGTCGCCACGACTCTTTACGGTATGAATGACGGGGGCTACGGCCGGATCGACCCCGAACGCGAGGCGGCCTATCGACGTGCGACGACTGAAATCGTGGAGAAGTTCAAAAGCGGTGGCGTGCGGTTCATCGTGGTCGGCTCGCCGGGCGCCGTCGACACCGATTCGTTTGACGCAGGCGGACCGAACGTGGTCGGCGCGGAAGAATACAACACACGGACTCTTCGCGGCCTGGCGCACATTGCCCGCGAAGTCGCCTCTCAAGAAGGCGTCGCTTATGCGGACGTTCATAGCCTCTTCACCGACGTTATGGCCAAAGCCAAGGCAAAATTTGGATCCCACTACCATGTCGCCGGCGCGGATGGTGTCCACCCGGCCGCCAACGGCCACCTCATTATTGCGTATGCGTTTCTCAAAGCCCTTGGGTGCGACGGAGATATCGGATCAATCAAGGTGGACTTGGGAACGAATGAAGCGTCGGCCAGCGACGGGCACCGGGTCCTCTCGTTCGATGGTGAAGTGCTCGAGGTCGAGTCGACGCGGTATCCGTTTTGCTTTTACGGCGATCCACACGATCCCGACAGCACGCGAGGAATTATCGAGGTCCTTCCGTTTAACGCCGAGCTCAATCGCTTTCAGCTGGTCGTGACCGGAGCTCCCACTGCCCGGATTAAAGTCACCTGGGGAAATACTTCAAAAATCTTCCTGGCGGGCCAGCTCGCCAGAGGCATCAATCTGGCCGCAGAATTTCTCGACAATCCCTTCCGCGAACCATTCAATGCCGTGGAACGCGCCGTCCGAAAGCAACAGCGGCAGGAAACCCTTGGCGCGCGCGGTATTCTCACCGGCAGGGGAGGTTGGCTCCGGGCCGGCGAGGCTCGAAAATCGGAAGACGTGGATCAGCGGACCGAAGAGGTTCGCGAACTCGAAACAGCCGCTCGCGCCACCGTCAACCCCGTCCAATACACCCTCAAGATATCGCCGGTCCACTGACGGGTAAGGACAGGCGCTTCGACAAACATCGCCGCGAATCCGCCTTCAATTTCTCAAGCGGTAGCAGACTTCCAGTCGATTGCCGGCGGGATCCTCAAAGAATACGGCGTAGTAGGTGGAGGCCTGGTCCTCGTAGCCGGGCCCTTCGATATTCTGGGCGCCAATGTCCGCGAGCAAACGCGCGATGGTGTTGACTTCGGCGACGCTGGATGCCCAGAAGGCGATCCGATTCTCGTTTGGCACATGGGTCTGCGACGCGGTCACGCCAAAGAACTCGGTGGCTCCTTCTCCTTCGGCGTAATATTGGAGCCACTCGGGGATGGTCAGATCCCGCGTAAAGCCAAGAGCAGGCAGGAGTGCGCGGTAGAAATCGCTGACCAGAGCGAGATCGGGAACGCGGAGGTCTAAGTGGTCAAACCGGCGAGGCATGCTGCCAATATCTCGTCGAAAGCGGCTGGGCGGCAAGTCTCTTCCAGTCCGATCCGGAGTATCCAGCCCCCTAGCGGGCCAGGAACTGGACGACTCTTCGTTCAGCCCAGGTTGGGGTGGAGGCAGGCGTCTCGAGAAAGCCAAGATGACCGCCGTTCCTGGGGACCTCAAGAAAGAGCTGCGAGCTGGCCTCGGCCTCGGCGAAAGGCAGGCAATCCTCGGTCAAGAAGGGATCGTCTTGGGCATTGAGGATGAGGGTTGGGATCGAGATTGTAGAAAGGAATTGGCGGGAGCTGCATCGCGTCCAGTAGTCGTCCGCATCGCGAAATCCGTGGACGGGTGCCGTGAATCGATTGTCGAAATCCGCCAGTCCATGGATGCCCTTCACTTGGCCGGCATCAAATCGCTGTGGAAACTGCCTGGCCTTCGCCCGGACCTTGCGAATCAGGCTGACCACCAAGCGTCGGAGGTAAATCCGGTTGTCGAGTCTTCGATCGAGCGCACGCACGCTGGCGGCGAGATTCACCGGAGCCGACAGCGCGACCGAACCAGCCACGGCCGGATGCGGCGGAGCCTCGCCCAGATACTTGAGGACCAGGTTTCCCCCCAGGCTGAACCCGACCAGCGCCAGCCTCGCAAAGCGTCGGGCGGCGTAGTCGACGACCAGCGCGAGATCGCCAGTCTCTCCGCTGTGGTAAAGTCGCGGCAGCCGATTGATTTCCCCGCCGCAGCCACGATAATTCCAAGCCAAAACGCTCCATCCGTTCCGCTCCAGAGCGCGCGTCATGCCGCAGATCGTGACGTCCCGGGACGACCCTTCGAGACCGTGGCAGAGAATCGCGACGCGCCCGCTCCGGGGAGCTGTCAACCAGTCCAGATCGAGAAAATCTCCATCCGGGAGCTCCAGTCGCTCACGTTGGTAGACCACGCCCGACTGCCGCCGCGAGAGGAGAGGAAGAACGGTTTGCAGATGCGGGTTGCGGAGCAGCCACGGTGGATGGAACTGCGAGCGAATGACAGGCATGGGATCAAGGCTGGACCGAACCTAGTGCCCTGGCTGAGGCTCCCGAAGTCATTTCGAAAGATGACTCCCGGACGAACGGCGGGTCAAGTCCGGCTCGTCTCGGGCCAACCAGGCCTTGAGCCGGCGCTATTTCACGTCAACCAAGGTGCCCTTGCCAATGAACTGGCTAAGGACGAAGGCATCCCAGTTCGCCATGCGAATGCAGCCATGGCTTTCATTTCTTCCGATTTGGTCGGGGTTGGGGGTCCCATGCATGCCGACGCTCGGTCGGTTGATAGCCATCCAAACGATGCCCACCGGATTGTTGGGTCCCGGTGGAAGGTTGTAAGCATCGTCACTACGCACCCCGTTCTCGAGAACTGATTTGTCCCAACGGAAATACGGCATCAAGACATTTGCCGTCACCTTCCATTGACCAACAGGCACGGGCACGTCGCGAGAACCGGGAGTGCAGGGAAAGCAGGCGATCATCTGATCGCCCTCATAGAGTTCGATGAGCCGTTCGGTACGCAAAAGCTCGAGCCGCCGCAGCGGAGGAGCGGGCACCGGCTGCGGAGAGGTTGCAGCACTCGCCTGCGGCGTCGGCGATGTCTCGGCCGCCTCCTTCTCGGCAGCCCCCTTTTTTTTCTCCTCTTCCCGGCGTTGTTGCTCGAGCGCGACGACGTCGGCCAATTTGAATTCATCGACGTCCGGCACGCGAAGAACCGTTCCTGGGCTTACTTTGGAGATCTTGGGATTGAGCTCGTGCAGAAAGTTTAGATCGCAGTGGAACCGTTCGGCAACAAGTTCCCAAAGATCCGCATACAACATCGCCTTCAGGGTTTGTTGCTCGGCCGGTTCGGACGCCTGTGGGCCAATCCATTTTAAATCATCCTCCGTCACGGTATATTCGCGATACGGAGCTGGGATGCCCGAGACGTCCAGGCGGCTGCCCGCCGGCAGGTGGTTCACACGACAGTAGCGGTCCGCCGCCTTTTGCGTAAACTCCCCCCCGAGCCCATCGATTTTCCCCGGACGAAAGTTGGCGCGATCTAAAAAAATTTGCACGCGCACCATTTCCATTCGTTCTGCAGAGTCCGGCGATTCCTTTTGCAGCCGCGCAATCTGCGCCTTGAGCGGCATGTTCGCACTCAGGCAAACTTCAGGGAGTGAAGTCAGCAGCGCAAGAGGCAGCAGCAGATGGGTAAGGTGAAGTTTCGAGCGCACGGCGCGGATATACTCGCCGCAAAACGCGCCGCTGCAAGTCGCGGAGCGCAAGGTTGTGGTTTGGACTCTCAACGGAAACCGGTTTTATCAGGTTATCGTCGCAATCCGCCATGTGGATGCCCGCCAGGCGAGATGCCCGGTGCCCGTCCGCGGCATGATCCCTTGATGGTTCGAAAATCGCGCGGTCTCCTAGTGGACGGGCGGTTCCGCCACGCGCGACGGGGATCCGGACGCGGCTGCGGCGGCCGGTTTTTTTCTCCGGAAATCGAGCGCCACCCAGCTCAGGAACATCATGACGAATGAAATGATCAAGGTAAGTCTCTCATCGATCGCCGTCAGGCCGCCGCCGATGAAAGAAATCGTGCCAAAGGCGAAAGCGTTGATCGCAGCCGTGATGCCCATGATTTCGCCCTTGGTATCTGCGGTGGAGAGGTCGGTAAACAGGATGATGAGCGCTCCGTAAGAGACAGCCGTCGCCACGGATATCGGAAGGATGATCAGCCACTGCGTGAGCATGTTTGGAGCAAACGTGCTCACGACAATAAAAGCCCCTGTCGCCAGGAGGCTTCCCGCTGTAATCGCGTGGGCGGAGAACCATTTGGTCAGTAGCGGCATGGCGATGGCAAAGCTTATGCAAAATCCAATGCCCATCACCGCCATGAACAGGCTCGAATCGGTGATCGTTGCGCCAAAGCGATCCATGACGAAGTGTGGGACGAAGAAGAAGTAGGCGCCCCAGGCCATCTCCTGGAGCAGAAAAACCGTGGAGATTCGCCGCAAGCCCGGCCGCTGGAAAGCGTGAGCCAGGCTATGCAGCCCGCTCAACAGGGAGATTGGGGCCCGCTTTGCGGAGGACTTTGGCGTGCTCGGTTCGCGATAAAGGAAGAGGAGAAGCACGAAGTTCAATACGCCAAGAGCCACCGTCGCAAAGAGCGGAGTCTGCGTGCTAAACCACGAAACGATGGTGCTGTCGGAGAGAAGTCCACTCAACGCGGGACCAACCACGAATCCCACCGACGATGCCAGCAATCCCATGCTCAGCCAAAAATCGCGCTTGCCCGGCGCGGATACGTCGACCAACGCGGCGAGCGAGATCGGCTGGCTCGCGGCGGTCGTGCCGCCGAGCGCCCGACCGAACATGACCAGGCCGACCGAACCCCAGGCAAACGCCGCGCTGAGCGTGACGTAGCTCCAGACGATTCCAGCAGCACAAACCAGCAGCATCATCTTGCGGCCGAAGCGATCCGAAAGCTGCCCAAGAATCGGTGCGCCGAAAAACATCATTAGCGGATAGAGTCCGGTCGCGACTCCGTAAATGATGTAGCGGGCGTTCTCGCTCAGTCCCACCCCGATCGCCGCGTTGGATTCCGGCGCCAGCTCCGCCGCAAGGAGCGGCGTCAGCATCGCAAATCCCATCGAGTCGATGAGAATGATGAGCAGGAGCGGGACAGCCGCCCAGGGAGAAGGCGGTTTGGCGGGGGGCGTCTTCATTTTTGCGCGGGCCTTCAGGAGCCAAGCATTCGCCCGGCCGAATTCATCTGCCCGCTTCGGTCCGACGAGCTACCATTCCAACCCGGCATCCTGCCAGCGCTTCAGCTTCTCGGGCTCGGTGGAGGCAAACGAAGAACGATAGTCGCCCTCGGCGTATTTCAAGTTCATGTCGCGCTCACCGCCCTGGACGACCCGAATCGAACCGGATTTCGCCTGTTTGAAATCGTCGCTCGCGCGATGAAGAATACCGAGTTTGCTGTGGGGCAAGAACGGCTCAACCAGGCACTCCCTTTCGGCGTCATACATCGGAAACGCCTGATGACACATCCAGTTGCAGGTGCTCGGGAGAAACTGGATGCCGTTGTCAATGTGTTCTTCGAGATTCTCGAAGATCTCGAGATTAAACGAGCATTGCTCGACATGGAAATTCGGTTCTTTCTCCAGCGCGCGCCGAATCCGTTCGTCGACCCGATCCCAAATGACCGAGTTCGCCGGCATGGCAAAAACACCCGTATTGATGATCGGGTAGTCGCGATACTTCTCCGCGAAGGCGGCTCCATGCAAATCGCTGTAGATCTTGCTGAGGAACTGGCGGAAGGACTTCGAATTCCGATAGTTCGACTTATATGCACGATCAATCTCGGGGGTCACGGCCATGACGCCTTGGCGCGCCCCGGCGACGTAGAGTTCGACGGCCAACCAATCCTGGATCCACGCGTCCGCGTCGATATGGAAATAGACTTCGTAACCGGGGAAATATTTCCGCACATGCAGGCGCGCCAGAAGCGCCTTGAACCCGATCGGAAAGCCGGAAGCCTCGCTCAGGCCGTACTCCCAGGGAGGATTCGCCACAACCACTTTCTGGTCCTCGAGCCACTCGATCTGCGCTGGGGACAACCCCAGATCGACGACTGATATATCAATCGTCGAACCTTGCGGCTTCTCGCGGACCGATAGCACCAGCCCTTGAAAGAAGTGGAAGAATTCTGCGTTGCAGCCGCTGGTAATCGTCGTGGTGTTGCCCATACGTGGTGGTTTCTTTGTGGGAGGATGCGAAAACGGCGACTCTTTCACACGACGCCAGCGAAAAGAATTTCAAAGTGACAAACGGCTTCCCGTGCGGTGCAAGCGGTCAATCGACGCTATTTCCAGTCTGCCGAGAATCGAGCGGTTCGGACGATGACGTTGTCCGCTTGACGCGCGCGACGAAAGCAGTCCCTTTCAGTGCTTAGACAGCTTGTTGCCTTTTTCCCTTGCCGCTCGATTTCAAGGTGGGGGAGATCTCGATCGGCAGAAACTGCTGGATCGCCAGCAATGCAACCATCCTCAACAACGTGATCATCGGAGCCGGCGCCTGATCCACCCGCGTGACGAAGATCGTCTAAATCGTCCGCCATCCGCTTAGGGATTTCTCCGATCACAGACGAAGATCCAGTTTTCGGTTCCCTCGAAGGGAATCGGGCAGAACTCGGTTCGACCGACCAGCACATCCATCTTCTCGAACAGGTCGGCGCAGCGGGTTCGCACCGTTTGATCATGGATCACGACGTTAAAGAAAGAGATCGCTCGCGGCGATAGAAGACGTCCTAACCCGGCGAGGAATTCGTTTTCCCAGAACTTTGGTGGAACGTCGAGGCCGACGAAAATGTCAACCACGATCAGGTCAAACTGTTGGTCGCACCTGTCCACGAAATCGCCGGCGTCCTCGGCGAGAAGTGACAGGTTTTCATAGCGATCAACCTGAAAGTATTTCTTCGCCAAATCGATGACCACCGGGTCTTTTTCCACGCCGGTGAGCTGGATGGTTTTATGATATTCGTCGCACAAGATCCGGGCAACGCTGCCGGCCCCAAAACCGAGGATGAGCGCACTATTGATCTCTCTCTGCCGGATATCGAATCGGGAGAAAACCTTGCGGAAGACCGTGTGGAGTCCCCCAAACGAATAGTTAACCCGGGCGGCGTCGAGAACGTATCGTCCATTCGTGAGATAGACTTCCAGTCGCGGCGTGACGATCCCGCGCCGCTCTTCAACCTTCACCGGAGAAAGGAAGCTCAGGAGGAACCGGCTAATGTTCCCAATCATTTTCTTCTCTTTCTGCAGGGCGAGGTCTCGGCCATGAAGATAGTGGCGACCTCTTCCGCGGCGATTCGTTGCGCTGAGCTATCGCCATAGCAGCTGGAGGAAGGGCGGTCGCTTCATGCTCAAGGTAGTCAAGCGCACGACCTCGCAGGCGGCCATGATATGCGAAGGAAGGCGCTATTCCGCCTGCTTTGGGCATAACACACGCATTCTCTATTCGTCGGCAGAGAGCGCCGGATACGACGGATCGACACCTGGCGAGGCTGTTGGTTAGAGTCGCCCCGAGAGTTCGCATGAACACGATCATTGATTTTCTCAACACCATTTTCTGGGGGTATATCCTCATCTACGGTCTCTTGGCAGCGGGCATCGTGTTCACCGTCCGGCTGGGGTTTCTGCAGTTTAGGCACTTTGGCGAAATGTTCCGGGTGATTGTTCAGGCTCCCGCGACAGATAAAGAGGGCATTTCCCCCTTTCAGGCGCTGTGCACCAGTCTCGCCAGTCGAGTCGGTACGGGCAACATTGCTGGCGTTGCCGTGGCATTGAACCTGGGCGGACCAGGGGCCGTTTTTTGGATGTGGATGGTTGCATTGGTCGGCATGGCCACTGCCTACTCGGAATCGACGCTCGCTCAGCTTTACAAGGTCCACGGGCCGGCGGGACTCTACCGCGGTGGCCCGGCGTTCTATATCGCGAAGGGGCTCAAGATGCCCTGGCTCGGCTCGGTGTTTTCGCTTTGTCTGATCCTATCTTTCGGCCTGGTGTTCAACGCGGTGCAGGCCAATTCGATCGCCGACGCGATGAGCGGCGCGTTCGGGATTCCGAAACTGGCCACGGGGATGGTGCTCGTGGTGATTACTGGCATCGTCATCTTCGGTGGTATCCGGAAGATCGCCACCGTGGCGGAATACGTCGTCCCCTTCATGGCCGGCGGTTACTTGTTGGTCGCGCTTTACGTTGTGGTGACGCATCTGGCTCTCGTTCCCGGCGTGCTTGGCCATATCATCGGTTCGGCCTTCGGATTTCAGGAAGCTGGCGCGGGCATCGCCGGCGGCATCGCCGCAGCGATGCTCAACGGAGTCAAGCGTGGTCTCTTTTCCAACGAGGCCGGCATGGGCTCGGCACCGAACATCGCCGCCGCGGCGGTCCCGCGGCCGCATCATCCCTCGAGCCAGGGGTTCGTCCAGGCCCTTGGCGTCTTTATCGATACGCTCGTCATTTGCTCCTGCACCGCGTTGATGATCCTGCTCTCGGGCGCGTACGTGCCGGGCGGAGAGCTGACCGGCACGCAACTCACCCAGGTGGCCATGTCGAAGCATATCGGCGCCGCTGGGCCTTATTTTGTTGCGCTGGCGATCTTTTTTTTCGCCTTTACCTCGATCATTGGCAACTACTCCTACTCAGAAATGGCGATGGTCTATCTGGGCGCCGGGAATCCGACCGGGCTTCTGCTCCTGCGGTGCGCGCTGCTCGCGATGGTGGTGTGGGGTACTCTTCAGGCCGTGGCTACGGTTTTCAACATCGCCGACGCCTCGATGGGTCTCATGGCGACGATCAATCTGATTGCCGTCCTTGCGCTTTCGGGCACCGTTGTAAAACTGACCAAGGACTACTTCAACCAACGTAAAGCCGGCGTCGAGCCGCGCTTCCACGGCCGCGACTATCCCGAGCTCGGCGACGGGATCGAGCACACCATCTGGACTCGGGATTAGTTTCGTCGCCCAACGACAATCTCCATTCGCCACGGCGAATCTCAGCTCTGGTGCTCAACGTTCGCGCAGAGCCCAGCGGTCGGTGAGTCCTGAAGGCAAATGCCTTGCCGAACAATAAGGCTTGTCCGGCGTGGAGGCCGGACAGTGATTCGCCCAGGCGGAATGATGTCCCGATACCCTCTGGCGACCGCTTTCTGTCCTTGGTGGGCCATCCACCTCATTCTTGTGGCTGGCACGTCCTATGATAGGATGATGCGCATTGAGATGAGACGTGGGGCCCTTTTGAACTGCCTTGTCTATGGCATGGCCCTCGCGACCGGGACAGGTTCCGAACTCAAGCCTCGCGTTGCGTTGGATATCGGACACAGCGTGGAGAATCCGGGAGCCTACAGCGCTAGAGGAGTGGGCGAGTATTATTTTAACAAGAGGATCGCCCAGGCATTGTTCCGATACCTGCAGAAACTCGGTGCCGTCGACGTTGTTATCATCAATCCCCAAGGCAAATCGATCTCGCTCGCGGAGCGTACCCGACAGGCTACCGAGAAACGCGCGACGGTATTTCTGTCCATTCATCACGACTCGGTCCAGCGCCGCTACCTCAAAGAATGGCAGGTAAACGGCAAGACGCAGTTGTATTCCGATAATTTCCGTGGCTTTTCGGTGTTTGTCTCTCGCAAGAATCGCGAGTTCGGACAAAGTGTGAGATTCGCGCGCTTGCTCGGTGAGGCCATGCTGGCGCGAGGGTTCTCTCCAACTTTGCATCACGCCGAGAAGATCCCCGGCGAGGGGCGACATCTTTTGAACAAAGACTTAGGACTTTACGAGTTTGATGATCTCGTCGTTCTGAAAACGGCGCCGATGCCCGCAGTGCTCCTCGAGTGTGGCGTGATTGTTAATCGCGGTGAGGAAGCTTCATTGGAGAAGCTTGAGATCCAGCATCGGATAGCTGAGGCTGCCGCCGAAGCGATCATCAAGTTTCTGCATGTCGGTTCGAACACTGTCGAAGAAGAAGTCCGGAAAGCTCCACAGAATTAGCCGGTGCGATACGGTGGAGTGCACCGCCGCCGCCTGCGCGACCGCGACGATCGGCTTTCGATAAGCAGCGCCGCCACGCCGGCGATGGGCGCGAGACTCAGTCGACGTTCGCCAATGCGAGACCGTAGTCTTGGCAGTCGACCCGGGGAAGGATAGAATTCTCTGATGAGCACCTGCATCGCCACTTCCTGGATGGCAGCGTCATTCGGCGCACTGGTCTTATTCAGCTCCCCTCTGTCAGCGCAGGATTGGGCGAAGGAGAAGCTCGAGAAATCTCCCCGGCACGCTGAATGGGTCGAGGTGAAGCACGGCGAGCGCAACGTGCGGTGTTTTCTCGTCTTCCCCGAGGTGAAAGAGAAAGCCGCCGCCGTGGTTGTTGTGCACGAGATTTTCGGCCTCACCGAATGGGTGCGAGGCGTCGCCGACCAACTCGCGGAAGCTGGTTACATCGCCATTGCGCCCGACTTGCTCAGCGGCCAGACCTACTCCGGTGTTGATGAGGCGCGCAAAGCCATCTCTCAACTTTCCGATCTCCAAGTGATGGCCGACCTTGACGCCGTGGCGGCACATGTCGCCAAGTTGCCGGCGTCAAACGGCCAGGTCGCCGCCGCCGGGTTCTGCTGGGGCGGAGGTGCGGTCTTCAAGTTTGCCAACCACAACCGCGAACTGAAGGCGACCTACGTCTTCTACGGCAGCGGCCCGAGCGATCGCGCCGGCGCGGAGAATATCCAGGGACCGGTGTACGGTTTTTATGCAGAGAACGACGCACGGGTGAATGAGACTCTCCCCGGGACAACCGAGGCCATGAAAGCCGCGGGCAAAACCTTCGAGCCGCAGATTTATCCCGGCGCTGGGCACGGGTTCATGAGAGCGGGCGAGGCGCCCGACGCCTCCGAAGCCAACCGTGAAGCGCGCGACGCTTCGTGGTCACGCTGGAAATCGCTTCTGAAGCAACTCTGAGGCGCTGCCGGCGAAAAGGGGGCGTGCGAAGCGATTGGTGAGGACGGGCCTGAGATTGCTGGTATCAGGCGTTTCAACAGCGCGTTTCGTTGCCCACGCGGAGCAAGATCCGTCTCAAGTATGGAGGTGTATCGGCGACGAAGGGATCGTCCGAGCGATGCGCCATAATTGGCGCCGCTCCAACGTGTCGGGCCGTCAGCGTCTTCCGCTCGGCGGCCACGCCTTGCATCCGCAAGCTCAAGCCTCGTCGCTCTGGATTGCGACAGGTGCTCGCTATTTCTTCCTCCGGATATTAATAGTCATCACGGTATTCCACGAGCCATCCGGTCCAATGAGCGAGGAGGTAAATACTTTATGATCGGGACTCTTCAATTCCGTCACTTCTCGGAACTTGGACGGCGTTTCCGGATTAGGGACGGGCCCTTCCGTTTCCCACGTCAAAACATTCCCCGTGGCATCGAGTGTGCCTTCTAACTGCCACATGTAGCTGGTCATGCTATCGATCACCGTTCCAACGTATTTTTTCTTCGCCGGGTCGTATCCGATAGTCTGGATTTGTTCATAGGGAAAATCCGGCACGGTGCTCTTGATTTGCGCAACGAACCAGAAGCCGCCGATCATGCGCGAGCGTTCGACACCTTTGAGCTTCGTCGGCGGCTGGCCCGGGGCCATGAACGCCTCGCCTTCCGACTCCCATTCACCGACGAACTTTTGAAGCAGTCCGTGTTCTTCAACAGGTCCAGGCATTTCCTTGCAGGCAGACGTATTTTGGGTGGGTGGTTCTTCTGTGGCAGTGCTCATAGTTTTTCGGCTGTTGTTAATTCGCTCAGTCAAAAGAACGACGAACGAACCGCGGCGGGCAGGACATCAAATACGCGAATTTCTCGAAAGCATTCTGCCCTCCCGGGCGCGACTCAACGGGCCATCGCGAACCAGCCAAGCAAACTTCTCCGCGTAGCGGTGATCCAGGCGTCTATTTTCGCGAACCGCGTCTTGGCTGTCGAGCACACACAGAAGACGATGGAGCCTTTATGATAGCCGATGAAGGACGACTCCTCTTCGTTGATCGGTAGTACTCTCATCAGACGATCGGCCCTTTCGATCTGATGCGCCTCCCACGGACCACCCGCCCGTAGACCAAGTAACCATCAGCCTTTCATGTCGCCTGACCCCATTCAGCGCGAGTCAGCCCCGCGCCCCGTTCAGCCCGGAGCTATTCTCGGACGCTCAAAAATCCTCCACCGCAGAGACCTTAAGGGGAATCCTCGAAAAGCAGTCCGGCCCCCTCGGCGCCAAATTTCCGTGAACCCAGGCGCCAACTAACGCACGTAGGCGCGCCGCTTGGCCAGCGCGACTTGGAATTCCTCCCAGGTCACGTAGCCGTTATGGTTCACGTCGGCCTCGTCGAATGGCGCCGCGACCCGATTGCGAATGAACGCGCTGTTCATCGCCTCGTCCTTGGTGAGCTTGCCGGTGCCGCTGACATTCAACTCACGGAACGTGCTCGCCGTGCCGCCGTCGGCGACAAACTCCGCTTCGGTGACGTACCCGTCGCCATTCGCATCGTAGATCGCGAACATGTCGACAATCATGAAATCCTCGTATTCCTTGCGCGAGACGCGGCCATCCCCAGACACGTCGGCCTTCTTGAAAAGCTCTTCCACCGTCGGACGCTTCGGGGTCGTGGAACACCCCCAAAACGCCAGAAGCCCCACCACACAGCCAATGGAAACAAACTTGATCATGCCGCGGATTTGAGCGGATTCCGCCCGACGTGGGAAGCCGGAAGTCCCTGATTCCTGTCCTTCGCGATTCGCACGGCCGACCGCCGGTCCCATGGCAGGGACCGCCATTGTCTCCCTGCACCGCCAGAATCGCACCCTTCAGCAACATGGACTTCCCTTTTGCAATCGGTCGTCTAGAGATCCGACCCATGCCGCGTCTCCGGCCAAACTCCCGGCGCGTCGGCTCTCCCAAACGCCAGCGCGATGCCCTGCCTCACCTAGACCGAAGGCCGCAGATCGGCCCAAGCGGATGCCGTGAGTCCGGAAATTTTCGTGTCCTGAAAACGTCGGCCTGTTCGTCAGACAGATGAGCCTTTGTTAAATTCTACGATGAAGAGAGAAATACCCAAAAACACCATCTGCCTGTGGTTCGACAAGGACGCCGAGGAGGCGGCGCGGTTTTATGCCGCCACGTTTCCGGATAGCGAAGTGACCGCGGTTCATAAAGCACCCAGCGACTATCCTTCGGGCAAAGAGGGAGATGTGCTCACAGTTGAATTCACCGTCCTTGGCATTCCCTGCTTGGGCCTTAATGGCGGTCCGGATTTTCCGCACAGCGAAGCGTTCTCGTTCCAGGTCGCGACCGACAGCCAGGAGGAAACCGACCGCTATTGGAACGCGATTGTCGATAACGACGGCCAGGAAAGCGCCTGTGGCTGGTGCAAGGACCGCTGGGGCCTATCCTGGCAGATCACGCCGCGAACCTTGACGGAGGCCATGGCCGCCGGTGGCCAGGAAGCCCGACGCGCTTTCGAGGCGATGATGGAAATGGGGAAAATCGACATCGCGAAAATCGACGCCGCGCGCCGCGGTTGAAATCGCGCGGCGACAAGCATCTTCCGTAGCGCCACGAGGCGAAGACCACAGCACCACAGCCGCGACAGTCATGGTTATCTTACCGCGCTAGTTAACTGGCCGCTGACTTACTGCGGAACAGATTCAGGGCGCCTGGGCAGACGCTCACGCTGAGGACAGTTGCCGGGCGCTCGCCCAGAATCTCGCCGTCCACGTTGAGGCGCCAGCTTTCTGTACTTGGCGGGCCATCAGCCGGCCCGGCCAGGAGCTCGAATTTCGAAACCTGGCGATAGCGCAGTTCGGGTGCTTCCAAGTGCCGGCCGCTTGAGATTCTGTTCATCAGGGTCAGCAGACGCGTCCGGGATAGCGCTGGGACAATAATCAGGTCGAGGAGTCCGTCGTCGAGGCGTGCTTGTGGTGCGATGCGCATCCCGGCGCCGGTATGCTGGGTATTGCAGGCTAGTGCCATGGCCAAGCGGCCTTCGAGCAGCTCCGCGGTGCCGTCGCCGGAGAGCAGGCGCAGACTCGCCGGCCACACGCGGCGCCGCAGCAGCTCAAGCACGTTCGCCACCGCGTAACGGCTTGATCGCAGCCAGGGCACCCGCCTGCGCAGCCAGTGGGCCCGCGCGCCGGCCGCCGCCGCCAGACCCCAGCCGACGATGTTGAAGGCATACAACGTGCGCGACTGCTCGCGGGCGCGGGACGCTCCTACTCCGCCGTGATCGCCCCCGGCGGGGTCAAGCTGTACTTTCATCACATCCAGAGGCCACGCTTGGCCCTCGACGATGGCGCGGGCGGCCTGACGCGGATCGAGGCAGTCAAGATCCGTCGCCAGCGAGTTGCCCGTTCCGGCTGGAATGAGTCCGAGAGGCGGTTTTGTCGCGATGGCGGCCATCATGCCGTTGATGGCCTCGTGCAGCGTGCCGTCTCCGCCCGCTACCACGACGGCATCGCAGGAGCCCTGCGGCAACGCGGCGAGCAACTCGCGCGCATGACCGGGCCGCTGCGTTTCCACGACTCGCGCTGCGCAACCCGCCGCGCGCAGGATCGGCTCGGCTGCCGCCCACGCCGCCGCCGCTGCGCCACGGCCCGCGTAGGGGTTGAGCAGCACAAGCGGGCGCCTCGGCGTCGTCAGGACTTGCTTCTTCCCGAAGCGGTTCTCCCAAGCGGGAGGCAGACAGCCTCTCTCTTCTCAGTCTGTCCCATCCCTAGATGGATTCTTGAAGAGGATTCCAGCCCTTAGGAAGAAGGTCGGACAGCGCGAAGGTGGTCGCTATCGGGACCGCCTTCCCGGAAGCTGCCGAACTGGCGATCGATTCCATGACATCCAGCACATGCATGGCCACATCGGCGGAGGCCCTGGGATCCTGGCCGGCGCGCAGGGCCCGGGCCATCTCCAGAGCACCCATGCCGCGACCTTCAGCGCTACCCACCGCCGCGATCTCGTCCCAGTCTTTTTCGGTGGGTGCTTTCAACCACTCGTCGGGTGAGGTCTTGTTGGTGTCCTTCTTGCACAGGAAAACCGATCCATCGAACATGTTCGGATCGGGCAGGCGGATGATCCCTTCGGTGCCTTCCACGACGAGTTCACGGAAAGCAATGGGAGCATCAAAGCTGAACGTGCCCGTGGCGATCGGGCCGGAGGCAAACGCGAGCAGGGCCGAGACCTGAGTGTCGACCGTAACGTCAAACGTCTCGCCAGCGCGTTTTCCGCTGCCGATCGTGCGTTTCGTTTGGGCTCGGCTGGCGAAGCCCGCGACGGTCTGGATCGGGCCGAGCACCTGAACCAGCGCGGTCAGATAGTATGGGCCCATATCCAGCAGCGGTCCCCCGCCCTCCTGGAAGAGAAACTCTGGGCTGGGATGCCAAGCGTCGGGACCAGGATAGCCGAAGGCAACTTTGGCTGAAATCGGTCTGCCGATGCGGCCTTCTTCGATCAATCGCCGGCCCGTTTGCAAGCCGGCGCCCAGGAAGGTGTCCGGAGCGTTGCCGAGTCGCACTCCCTGCTTGGCGGCGGCTTCGGTCACGGTTCGGGCTTCTTGGACACTGAGCGCGAAAGGCTTTTCGCCATAGACATGTTTGCCGGCTTGGATTGCTTCGAGCGCCACCTTGGCGTGGACCGCGGGAATGGTCAGGTTGACAATGAGTTTGACGTCCGGCATGGCCAGAACCGCGGCCAAGTCGCCGGAACGCGGGACGCCGTACTTGGCGGCGTAGGCCGCGGCACGTTCCAAGTTGAGGTCGGCGCAGGCGAGCACTTTGACATCAGGAAAGCGAACGAGATTGGTCAGGTATTGGTCGCTGATATTGCCGCAGCCGACGACGGCAATGCCGACGGGATCGACGTTGTTGCTCATGGTGGGTGTGATTGTTTGTCTGGCGGGGTGCCGAGGATGTGATTAGTGGTTGGGGGTGAGCTCGTCGAGCCTGAAATACACGTTGATCCAGGCGTGACGATGGTCGAGCGAAGCTCTGGAGAGTTACGGATCCTTAGAAATCCGTCGCCACTGGTGCGAGTGCGAGAGCACCGATTCTGCAACGACGACTCGGCGAACTGAGCGCGGGATCTTTTTCTATGGCTTAGCGTTCCCTCGATCTAACAGAGAGATGCCTTGCCGAAGAAGACAACCTTCATTAGCATTCCCCTCCCGTGGCTGACGACGATCCCCCTTCCCCGCCTCACGTCCGGCGCCAGGCGTTCCTGATTGGCGGGATCGCTTCCCTCGCCGGCCTGCTCTTCGGACTCGACACCGGTTTCGTGTCTGGACTGGCGCCAAGGATCCTCGAAACGTTTGGGATCGCGGGCGAGGATCTGAGGGCAAAGGTTGTTTATGGATTGGTCGTGGGCGCGGTGCCGTTGGGCGCCGTCTTGGGAGCGGCGATCAGTAGCCCGTGGGTGAAGCGGTGCGGCCCAAAGACGACCATCATCTGGTGCAGCATACTTTTCTTTCTGGGGGTGGTCCTCTCAGCGGTGGCGCCGGTGCTGGCGTTGCTGGTGGTCGGCCGGTTGATCATGGGCGTGGCTCTCGGGGTGGCGGCCACCATCGTGCCCATGTACCTTTCGGAGGTCAGTCCGCCTTCTATCCGGGGCGCGGTTGTGATCCTGTTCCAACTTGAGATTACCATCGGCTTGGTGCTGGGCGCGGTGATTAACTATTTCTGGGCGGCCCAGGGGAATTGGCGATTGCTGGAGGGGTTTGTGGCGTTACCGGCAGTGATCCTGTTTTTGGGCATGTTGGGGCGGCCCGAGAGTCCGCGGTGGCTGGTCTTGGCCGATCGGCACAACGAGGCCGAAAAGGAACTCCTTCGCCTCAGTGGAAGGGACGATGTGAGCGCCGAGTTGCTCGAGATCGAAGAAAGTCTCGGGACCGAATCCGGTCGCTTGAGCGAGTTGTTCAGTCGGAGTCTCTTCCCCCTGGTGGTGATCAGCTTAAGTCTCTTCGTCTTTACGGGGATGAGTGGAATCGACGTCGTCATGTACTACGGCCCCAAAATTTTTTCCGAGGCCGGCTTCGGCGAAACGACCAAGTTCATCGCCCAGATGTTGATGGGCTTGACCAATGTGCTGCTGACTTTCGTGGGGGCATGGGTGGTGGATCGTCTTGGCCGGCGGCCGCTTTTGCTGATCGGCTGCACGGGCATGGCCGTGACCTTGTTGATCCTCGGTTTGCTGTTGAAGGTGGAGGCGGCTGACGAGCTGGAAGCCTTCCTGTCTCTTGGGAGCGTCATCCTCTTCATCAGCTTTTTCGCTGTTAGCCTCGGAGGGATTCCCTATCTGATCATGTCCGAAGTCTTTCCGCTGAAGGCCCGTGGTCCGGGAATGGCCGTCGCCAGCTGTGCGAATTGGGCGATGGTGGCGGTGACGACGCTTGCCTTCGAGCCGCTGGCTCTGGCGGTCGGCATGGGAAATGTCTTCCTGATTTTCGCGGCTTCGATGGTTGCGGGCGTTGTCTTTTGCTATCGGTACATTCCCGAGACGCGCGGACGAACCTTGGAGCAAATCGAAGCCAATTTACATGCCGGGAAAGCTTTGCGTTATCTGGGCGATCCCGTCCAATCGTGACGCTGCGGGGTTGTTTCATGTCCAGGATCGTCCCGTCTCAGATCGCTGCACCAACCGGCGCCGAACTTCGCGATCGGTTCGGCCCCGTTGCCGGGATCGAGTTTCGAGATGAACCCGCCGGCCGCACCCGGGTGGTCATCGCCAATCGCCACGCCTCCGCCCAGGTCCTCGTTCACGGAGCTTACGTCGTCCACTATCAGCCGCAGGGGAGCGGCCCTGTGCTCTGGTTTGGCAGACATAACCAGTTGGAGCCCGGCGCGGTGATTCATGGCGGCATTCCGATTTGCTGGCCCTGGTTCGACGTCCATCTCTCGAACCCGCCCTTGCCCGACCACGGCTTCGCTCGCCTGCTGCCTTGGGAACTGCATGCCATCCAGATCCTGCCCGACGACAGCACGAGCTTGGAATGGGGCCTGGTCAGCGATGCGTTGACGCGATCTCTCTGGCCCCGTGAATTCGAGCTTCGCTATCGGATCGACGTCGGTGAGCGGCTGAAGGTGTCCCTGAAGATGAGCAATCGTTCTGCCGACGAGGTCGCGATCGAAGTCGCCTTACACAGTTATCTGGCCGTCAGCGACGTGCACCAGATCCGGATCGATGGCCTGGCGGGGACGGAACTGATCGACAAGACACGCCGGGGTGAGCGCCGCCGCCACGAGCAAGATCCCCTGCGGATCGCGGAGGAGACCGATCACGTGTTTCTCAAAGCCCGCGGTCCTTGCCGCGTTGTTGATCCCCAGGCGAAGCGCTGCCTTCACATCGAGAATCAGGGAACGGATTGCATCGTGGTCTGGAATCCCTGGCGCGAGACCGCCCGGACGCTGCCGGACTTCGGCGCGGACGAATGGCAGGAAATGGTCTGCGTGGAAGCCGCCAACGTCGCCGACTACGCCCTGCGGCTCGCTCCAGGGCAAACCCATGTGATGGGAACGGCGCTAACCTGCGAACCGCTTGCCTAGAAGGTGGTGTCGCGACTTTCCGCTCCTAAACGGTCCAATCGGGATGAGCGTGCTCGGCGAAATCTTCGTGACTCGTCACGGCGTAACGCAGCAACTCGACGATTTGCTCCTCATGTTCTTCCGACAGCTTCGACGGGATGGCCAGCAAGACGATGCGAGTGAACAACTCGTCGCTGACGGGGCAGGCTCCCTCTTCGTAGCTGTAATTACTCTCAGCGTTCGCCGGCAAGTTCCAGGGATTCCCGGCCGTCGATAGCGGAACCTTCTTCACCAACGCAGGAATATTGCAATAAACGTGCAGCCCGTAATCCGAAATACGCCAGACCCCGCGCACGCCATGGTCGGTCAGAACGTCAAGCATCTGAATCGCCTGCTCACTGGTAGGCAGGATCATGCCCAAACAGGCCCCGGTGTCGCCGGCCGCGTCGTGGACGTGCAAGGTTTGCAGGCCGGGCAGGTCCTCGATCTTGGCTTTGATCCGTTGTTTGGCGGCCCGCATGCTGCCAACAACATTGTCCAGTTTCCTCATCTGCACGGCAGCCACCGCGCCGCACAGTTCGCTCATGCGTCGACCCTGGCCCCAAGTCAGGGCTCGATCGGGCGGCGTGGCCAACCGGCCGCTCACCCGGATCATCCCCTGGTCGTGAGCACCGAAAGCCCTTTGGTAGAGCAACTCGTCGTTCGTGGTGAGCAGGCCGCCTTCGCCCGACGTGATGTTCTTGTTGAGCTGCAAACTAAAGATGCCCATCTTGCCGATGGAGCCAATCGGTCGTCCCTTGTAGTAGCCTCCGTTGCACTGCGCGCAGTCTTCGAGCACCGGAATTCCATGCCGCTCGGCGATCTCCATGATGGCGTCCATGTTGCACGGAGCGCCCGACATGTGAATGGGAACAATTAACCGGGTCCGCGGTGTGATCTTCCTTTCAAGGTCCGTCGGGTCCATGGTCAGGCTGTTGTCCACTTCGCAGATCACCGGGATGGCGTTGTGCTGAATAATGGCGCCGACCGTGGCCACCCAGAGATAACTCGGCACGATCACCTCCGACCCCGGGCCGACGTCCAAAGCCGTCATCGCCGCCAAAAGCGCTCCGGTGCCGCTATTCAACGCGAGAGCATATTTCACGCCGTAATAGTTGCGGGCGAATTCCTCGTAAGCCTCGACGTGTTTCGCGGGGTTGATTCCATAGTAGCGAAAGAGCGAGCCGTGCTGCACGACGTCGAGGACTGCCTCGGCTTCTTGATGGTCCAACCAGAGAGCCCCGGGAAATTCCGGCGGCCAGTTTTCGATCTTGGGAAGGGGAGTAGTGAGGGAAGCCATGGTCGCTCCAATAAGTTTATCTGATTAAACTGTCAAGAACATGGTCCGGTTCGGAAGCATGCTTGAAACCTGGCCCCACAAAGCCCGACGGCCACGATGCGGATCCCAACGCCATATCCTTAAGAATTTCAATAAGCTACGACTTCCTTTCGTCGTGGAGTCACCGTTGGCCATTTGATCTGCTTGCTTTTGCGGTTTATAAGGGACGAGTGCGGAAGATCCGCGACCCTTCAGGGCGAAACCCTTGGTCACCTTAGCTAATGAACCTGCAAATCCTCAGAGAAGAAACGTTAGGGTCGACCGACAGGGGTTTAGCGGGGAGCGACGGCACAGGGATTGATAAAAGCGGTTTGGTTCGAGACATCTCCGCGAGCTTCGAGCACTGTCGTAGATCATGGGTCAGAATCTCAGCTGGCTTGAGTCGCGGTTTGGATCTTCCCTGGGCCAACAACATCGCAAACCTTTGACGCTGTGGCCGGTTGTCCGGAATGTGGTTTCCTCCCCCGGCCCCCGGCGCATCGCCGACGCAGGTCCACCTTGAACCGGTGCCTCGCTTGGGCTATCAGGGGTTCGGCACCCGTAGCTCAGTGGATAGAGCACCGGTCTTCTAAACCGATGGTCGCAGGTTCGATCCCTGCCGGGTGCGGTGCTGTGTAATCTCTGTTGTGGTCCATTCACAGTCCGCAACGAGGGTCGGCTTTTGCTGGGGAATGCCACCATGGGCATGCGATTCTCTCTCGCCGCCATGGCCAGGTCTCCGGCCGTTCCGTTCGGGCGATTGGTTGGCCGGACCGCTCCGCGCGGATATGACCTCTACCTTCGAACGGTTTATGAACTACGGGGTGACGCCGCCCGCTGAACTTCCGAACGGTCGCCCGATCATTGGGATCGCCGAAACCGGAAACGACCTGAACCCCTGCAACCGAATCCGCCTGGAGCTGTCTTAGCGGGTGCGCGATGGGTTTCGCAATGCCGGCTGCGTGCCCATGGAGTTGCTGGTGCATCCCCTCTTCGCGCGGCGATTACCCAGTTCCCCCGGAAGGGGGGCGTCTGCGCGATGGGATGGCGTGGCAGGGAACCGGCGATTTCATCCGCATCGAGTCAACTCCGGCCGTTGCGACGCCTGGTGGGCGAGGCTGAAATCGCAAGGCGCAAGCTCGAGGCGCGACCCGAGAGTCCCCCGCTTTGGGAAGGAGCCCTATTGCGCGAAGAAATGCCAACTCGCCGAGGGCGCGGTGCTTGAGATGGCCGTGAAGGACCGCGCGGTGTGAATTAGGCACACGTCGCGGCACAATCACTGACCGCTGACAATCCCCCGCTTCCGTCATATGTCATAAATCAAAGATCTGACCCTGAGCTTGCCCTGCCACTCGGCGAGGCTCCTGCGAGGGTCGAGGGCCACTTGCGAATTGTCGATTGGCTGAAGCTCAAGCTACTTCGCCTGCCGCTTGCGATTTCTCGCCTGAGCCCGCCCCTTGCTCATTGAGACTAGAAAAGAAAAGTTGGCCCCACCGGAACGTTACGGACCTATAGAACCAACATGGTTTCATGGACCAAAGTTAGAGCCACTGAAAAGGCGTGTGCTCTTCGTCAGGGCAGAGGTATTGCACGCAGGCCACCGCTAGTGCTAGTGCACTCTAGACTTGAATGAATCTCTCTTCCTAATGGCCAAAAGCAGCACTCTCGCGTTTGCTTTTGTGTCCGACCACCACGCTTTGTCTCTCTCCGGAAAGACAAACTTGGACACCTGCTCGAATCCGACGTCGCGTAGAAGGGCTACCAGGGAATCTTCGGTCAACCAGGCCGAGTGCTCGTTCTTCAACGAAGCCGTGACCGACAGTTCCTTCGCAAGCTGCGTCGCGTCTGGATCAAACTCCCGGTATAGCCTGCCGGCATAAGTCTTATTGCGGAACTTAAACTCAGTCAGCGGAGACACAGGGGGTTTCCAGCCTCCTGATGATGTCGGCTGACCCGTTAGAGCAACGTGAGTGTCCAGTAGAAGGAAGCCGGTGCAAAGTTTGGAAATATTCTCCAGGAACGTGAAGGGATCATCGAGGTGGTATAGCAATCCTAGGGCAACGACGACGTCGAAGGTCCCGTATTTCTTCTTCGTCACTTTCATCGCATCGTCCTTGACGAACGACAGATTCTTGATGCCGAGCACCGACTTGACGAATTCGCACTTCTTGACGTTGATCGTCTTGCCTTCGACGCCGAGTACCGGTGGCGCCCTGCAACGCACATTCGACGGAGAAGTAACCCTCAAGGCAACCGATATCGACGACGCGCTTCCTGCGGAAATTCCCGCCCAGCTGCTGATTGATAATCTTCATCATCTCTTGATGAGCCGGATAGTAATCCTCGCAATTGGCCGTAAAGACGCGGTGAGAGAGTTTGATGTTGTGGTTCCAGGGGCCCAAGAAATCGCGCATCTCCGTAATGCTTTTTCGATTCCACCGCGCGTTCTTGAAGGACAGCCTGCTGATTTCCCGCAGGTAAGCTTCATTCCCTGTTTTATCTGCATTAACCGTCATCTCTTAACCTCCAGTGCGATCCGTTCGGTCGACTGTTAGCAGACTAACGCGCCGCGGTGGCCATTGTCTACCTTAACCTGCCGCGCGCATTATGACAGGGCGTGGTTCCGCATAGGACTGAGTATAGCCGGGAATCCAACGGAAGCGGGCACGCTTGGTGGAGTTAACGAAAGGCGTAATTCTGGAGCCGCGTTGACTTCCTTTGGAATCGTCGGTAGCGGCGCCGTAGGTGCCGCCGTCGGTCTACTAGCTGGTATCGGGGTCCTAGCGATTCCGGGCTTGGGGCGTTTTATTGCCGCTGGTCCCATTATGGCAGCTCTCAACCGGGGCCGCAGCAGGGACCATCGCAGGCGGCGTGGTAGGTGGTCTTGTCGATCTGAGTATTCCTGAATACGAGGCAAAAGCCTATGAAGATGGCATCAAGAAGGGGATACCTGGTGGCTGACACTTTCATCCCTCTAAAACATTCGGGTTCTACTGCGCCATGTTATACAATTAAAGCATTTTCCGTTATACGGACAGCCTGCTAGTTTCTCGCAATCGATTGATTATTAACGAGAAGAGGGGGGGTCGGAATCGGCCGTTTATGTTGCTGATTGCAAGGCGATTATGCACTAGACAACAGAGTAATCAAACGAATTCCGCGACTGCTCATTTGGCCCACGGAATACCTTTTGGTGTGCATCTTGATGTCCGCCTCTTGCGGGTCGGTTTTCAACCCTCGCCTTTGCCGGAAGGACGTTCAAAAAAAAGAGAGTGCTAGCTTCGAAAAGGAGGCGACTCGGGGACATTCGCGAGTTCTTGGTAATCTTCGTCGCTCAATTGCAGGGAGGCCGCCGCGATATTTTCCTCGAGGTGCTGGATCGATGACGTCCCCCGGAATGGGCAGCATTACGGGTGAACGCTTCAGCAGCCAAGCGAGCGCAACCTGTTTGGGCGTTTTCTGGCGCGTCTTTGCAGTATTCTCCAGCACCATGCCTGCAACGGTTCCCGCTGCGAGCGGGGAGAACGGAATAAAACCGATTCCTTCACGCTCGCAATATTCGACGAGGTAATCCCATTGGCGATCGGCAAAGCTATAGCGGTTTTGAACTGAGACGATTGGCACGATGTTTCGGGCACGCTCAATGTGCTCCTGGGTGACGTTGGAGAGGCCGACAAATCGAATTTTTCCTTCGGCCTGCAGCTCCGCCAGGGTTTCCACAGAGGCGTTAAAAGGCGTTACAGGATCGGGCGCATGCAGCTGGTAAACGTCGATTCGATCGACCCGCAATCTCTTTAAACTGCCTTCGGCGGCCTCGTCGGATCATAGGGCCAGCTAAAGGATCTCGTCCATCACATCTTCCGGCAAGTAGGCCGAGAAGTGGCCCGCTGGAATGCCGAGGCGCAGTATAAAGAGGCCAGTCCGATACCACGGGCGACACTCGCCGAGCACCTAAATGAGTTCGACGAGCTGTGGACTTGGACGGCAGAGCAATGGTACGCAGAACTCTCCGATCCCGAGCGCACACAATTTGATGGGCGCGGCACCGAAACCGAACGCGACGCATTCAGGATCGTCCGTAGCTTCGCTCGGAAGGCCGAGTGTGATCAGATGCAGGACTTTCCGCTTTCGGTTGAACATCTCGCCACCGCGCTGGGCGTCAGCCATCAGGCCATAGGCGAGCTTCGTAAGCGTTTCGTCGCGTTTGAAATAATCGAGAAGACCGTAGATCATGTCCCGAATCGCGCTGCAGCGCGCTTCCGCTGGCTCTTATCCGGGAGAGTGCCTTGAGGGCGCTCATCTGTGCGCCGTCCGGACTTGCTCCGGGGGATCGCCGCTGCTGTGAAGTCTCAAATCCCTTGTGATGCTTGAACTTTGATGTCACCTAGCTGCCACTTTTACGCCGAGAACCATGGCGGCTACATTCGCGTGCGGGGAACGGGTCATACTAACTGGCGATTTGGGTCCTCTTTGCGCTCCTTATCGATCTCTTCCTTAATCTCTCTCACCCTGGCCTTGCAGCGCGCGTGCAGTTCCGCACTGAGTGTATTATCGCGATCGGGCCACTCGAATTTTCCTTGACCTCCGCGCGCCGGCATCTTGAGGACGCATCGCATCGTTTCAGCGGCCACTACAGACATCTCGACGGCCGCCTGGGCTGTCGGCGTCCCTTTCGACACGAACTGCCTAGTCGTCTCCCTAAGCTGTTGGATGGTACCGGCCATGGCTTTCATGGCCGTGGAGCGCTGACCCTGATACTGCTGTTTCATTGCGGCGTCGAGAGGCCTACCGTTCTCGTCCTTTCCGCTCCTGAGATAGCCGTCGAACTTCTCGAAATCTGCGCAGTTGTCCCCGAGCCGGAATCCGATCTTCTTTACATCCTTGTCCTCGCCGGGGGAGCCGATCGGAGCATCGGCACGAATCAGGTATCGGTAAGAGACGTCCTCCTCGTGGAAGTACAACCCTTTCGGTGGATCCTTAGCGCCATCCCAAAGCGACGCGGAGGCGTTTCGCAGGAACACTTCATCGAAGGTCTCGTTGAGCGAGGGGGGTAAGATATCGTCCTTGCGCTCCGCAGCCTCGACGGCGACGACGGCGGCGTTCACTGCCGACAACGACGCATTTTCGAAACCCGCCACCGCCTCGATGGCCTGCTGGCCGCCTTTCGCGAGGAGGGCGTCAAGCTTTGGCTGCAGGAGCTTTCCGAGGTCGCCGAGCGCAGTCAGCGCCGCATCGCCGAGGTCGGCCTTGCTGGATCCCGGCGGCGGGTCGCCGACCAATGCTAAGAGTTTAGTGTTCACGTCGTTCTTGGCCGCGGTAAGGGCTGGATCGGCGCGAGCGAGCAACCACAAGGGCGCGCACTTTGTGCTCCACCATTCAGACAGGCTGGGGACCGTGCCAGTTGTCGGCAGGGGGGTATCGCCCAGCCATTTCGCGCCCTTGAACATCCCCAGTGATCTTCCATAGAGCGCCTTAGCGGCGCCTGTGAAGTAATTGTCGAAGAATGGGTTCGCCACGTTATCCGCCTCGGTCCATCAGCAGGTGATAGCTAAATCGCAAACATCGGGTAGGGTGCCCTAACTCTGCAGCAGACCAATATATCCCGCCACTGCACGGCAAAAAACGGTGTACCCGTTCGGGGTGAACGAGACCGGGTGGATTCCGTTTCCGTCCAGCGGGATTGCAACCAGAAGGTTCGTCGCTTTTGGATCCGCTATGGCATTCCCCTGATCGTCTATCACATGGAGGTCTATGTCCCAGGTGAATTGAAGGGTTTCACCTGGGACATGGCCCGCTTTGCCCGCTAGGTAGCACCAGAGGTCAGAGATTTGCGGGGGTAGGTAGTCGGTCCACACTGCTTGAGACTTGGGAATGTCCAAGTCGTGCATCTCGATTCCGTTGCCGTCAACACCCTGCAATTTGATGGTTCCGTACCATTTGCGCAAACTACCGGGGTTCGGGTTGGTCATACAAAGATTATCGAACCCAACCCTGAATTTGCACGGGGTGTAGTTCTTTGAAAAATCAATTCCAACCGCCGTGTCCTGAGCCTGCTTCTGCAGGTATGCCGCAAAACTGTGGCGAACCTCATGCCACACGAACGGGGCCAGTTGCCCCCAACCACCAGTATCGGCCGGGTTGTACGGGAAGAACACCGGGCTGAACAGCTCGTCAAGGGGCCGCAGGTCGAAAAAGATCCCCATCGGCATCGGGTGCCCCGCCGCGTCCACGGCGGCGATGGAAAAGTGGGTGACATCCTCGTTCGATACGTCCAGGCCCGTCTTATTCGACCATGCTTGGTCCCATTCGCCCTTCCCGCCCACACCAACGGCGTCGATGACCACGCTTGCCGAAGCCTTCAAGTCCAGCTTCTTTGCGTAGGCGGTCGTCTCTGCCTTTAAGTCAAATCGTGTCTCGGCGTAGTCGATCGCGCCCTGGGTAATGGCGTGTGCGTAGTGCGTGCCGAAGCTGGTGACGAAGCTCTCCCAGCGCGGCTGCGAGCCCGACAGCACCGCCTTCGTGGCGCTCTGAACGTGGTCTATGAAGTTCGCGTGCAAACGATGCGAGGGGATATCGGCTCGAATGGCCCAGGCCTTGGTGATGCGGCGCGAAACGGCATACCGGGACTCGCTTTTGTTCTGCTCTTCGATTTTGTTGCCGAAGGAACCCGACGCGGAGAGGTCGACCACCTTGGCCAGGTTCGCCGACAACCCGAGGGTGACCGACCACGACCGCATGCGATCCTCGAGGCTGGACACCATTTCCGTGTGAGTTGACTCGTCTTTGCTCTCGATGGGTGCGGCGCCGAGACCCAGCGGAAGGAAAGGCTGGTCCGGGAGATCCTCGGCCCGAACGTAATCCTTGGAGTTGTCCGTGGGGAAGGCAAAGACCAACGTGCCGTTGAAGGTCTGGCGGGGGTTCTTCTCGATCACGCCAGCACTCGGAGTCCCCGGGCCGGTCACCGAGAGCTCATACGGCTGCGACGCACCAGACTTTTGAGGGGCAACCGGGGCGGCAACAGCGCCGAAAGTCAACGTACCGGTTCCGGCACCGGGGTAGGCGACGACGCCGATGGTGGACGAGGCCGCGTTGTTCGTCGTGGTGATGACGAGCTTGTTGGAGCTGTCGAGGCTGGCCGTCAGGTTGTTGGCCGCCAAAGCAGCGTTCAACTGGAGGAGGGACTCGCTGGCGCCGAAGGTGATGTTGGTCGCCTTTCCACCACCGGTGGAAGCGATTGTCAGAACGTCGCCGCTCTTGATAATCGTGCCGTCGACCAGGTTGGCGGCATTGCCGGTGAGGGCAACCGCCGAGGTAACCGTCGACTTGGTCGCCACCGGGGGGTAGAGACCCATGTTCGATGGATTGAAGCCATAGTACGGAAACCCCAGCTGCGCGAGCTTCGATTGGCCAAGGAAGGTGTCGCCAAAGCTCTTGTTGCTGTTACTGGTGGAGGCGCTCTGCTGTTGGAAACAGGACGTGAAGTCCAGGCCAAAATCGCCCTTTGCCAAATACCACGTGAACCACTTCCCTGAAGGGTCAGGGACGATGCGCTGAGCCGCCGGCATCGGGGTGGTCACCCTCTTGACATAGCCCTTGCCCGCCCGCGCGTTGCTGGGGAAGTTTGTCGTGTCGTACCGGTCCAGCGCGAGGTTGGGCGTTAGCGTGATTGGGGCGTCTTTAGTGACGAACTTGCCCGCCGTCGCGGTGAATGTCACCGGCGTGGGGTCTGCTTGCCACGCGTCCGTACCGTTCCAGGAAAAGCGGCCAAAGTCGCCATTTTCATTGAAGACATCAAGCACTCCGTTAGTCAGCCCGTTCTTGTCGCTCATGTGGACTCTGAAGTACTGCACACGAGTGTACGTCCCGTGCGGGCTTAAGCAGCCCATGGCGTCGGCGGCTCGCTGGTCGAACTGTGGACTGTCCCAGTCGTATCTCCAGAGACCGTTGAAATCAGGGGGTGCACTCATATTGTGACTCTCCTCCGAGCGACAAAATATTACTCACCGAGGAAATCGCTTTTGGCCCTCCAGGGCGTTGGCCCGGAGTGTGAAGCCGAACGCGTACACACAGAATGACAAAAGTGGGCCCGGAAGTCAAGCACGGGCTTTTTCGGGTTGCGGGTCCTGTAGGAGGAGGTAGGAGATACGTTGCCTCAACGAAAGGGACACCATGGGTAGGTGTCCTTAAGAATGAGCGCGAAAAGTCGGAAAGAAGTTTTGGAACAAGCCCGGCAGCGGTATGGCAAACGAGGGCGAGAAGGCAGGAGCCGGCTGCTGGACGAGGTGTGCGAGTTATGCGGCTACGAGCGCAAATATGCCATCAAGGTGTTGAGCGGTAAACGGGCGATAATTAGCAGCAAGGGGCGCAAGCGCGGAGGTTCGCAGGCTATTTACGGGGTGGCGGAACGCGAGGTGATTAAAGCGATCTGGCTGGCAGCCGAACAACCCTGCGGCAAGCGCTTAAAGGCGGCGCTGCAGGTATGGCTGCCGCACTACGAGAAGCGCAGAGGGCGCTTGGCAGCAGGCTTGAGGCAAAGAGTGCTCGCAATAAGTTCCTCGAGCATTGATCGGTTATTGGCCCCCTGCCGGGCGAGCCTGGGAGCGCGAGCTCGTTGCGGGACGCGCCCCGGGACCCTTTTGCGCAAACAGATCCCGGTTCGCACCGAGCATTGGGATGTGAGCACACCGGGCTTTATCGAGGCCGACACCGTGGCGCACTGCGGAGAGAGCATGGCCGGAGAGTTCTGTTGGAGTCTGACAGCGACCGATGTGCATACCCAGTGGACGGAGACCCGCGCGGTGTTCAATCGCGGCCAGCATGCCGTGGCAAAGCGCATCGCTGAGATCGAGGCGGCGCTGCCCTTTGCGATTCTGGGTTTTGATACCGACAACGGGGGCGAGTTTCTCAACTGGCATCTGGTAAACTATTTCACACGCCGCCGGCACCCTGTGGGCTTCACCCGCTCGCGGGCCTATCGCAAAAACGACAACGCGCGCGTCGAGCAGAAAAACTGGACGCACGTGCGTCAGTTGGTGGGCTACGGAAGGCTGGAGGATCCGCGAGCCGCCGAGCTGCTCAACGAGCTTTACGTCAAGCAATGGGGGTGGTTTCGCAACTTCTTTTGCCCGGTGATGAAGCATCTGCGCACCGAGGTGGAAGGCAGTCGCAAGCGGCGCATTTACGATGCGCCCGCCACGCCCTTCCAGCGGCTCAAAGCCTGCGGAGCCGCCGGTAAAGATCAGATCGCAGCGCTGGAAAATCTCTATCGCACTCTGGATCCTTTCGCGCTCAAGGAAGCCATCGAGACCAAGCTACGCGCCGTGTTGCGTTACCAAATTCGCACGCCCCTTTTCAAAGCGGCCTGAGAGCGCGTAAACCCCTGCTTGCTCACAAACCGGTAGCTCTGGCTTGGCGCCAGCGCCCGAGCTCTTTCCCTCCGGGGCTCGGGCTACCGCTACCTCGCCCTCCAGGCGTTTGTGAACAAGCCTGACCGGTGTCCTTTTCGTCGAGGCAACGTATTGCCATTTATTTTAATCCCCGGTGTCTTTATTCATTAGGGCAACACGTTCGTGGATCAATCGTTCAACGGCACCGTCAATCCGCTACCCATCCTCGCCCGCAGAAGGGGGCGGATGCGCGATGCGGGCCAGCGTGGCAGGGAACCGGCGATTTCATCCGCATCGAGCCAACTCCGGCCGTTGCGACGCCTGGTAGTCGAGGCTGAAATCGCAAGGCGCAAGGTCGAGGCGCCGCCCCGAGAATCCCGCGCTTTGGGAAGGAGCCCTATTGCGCGAAGAAATGCCAACTCGCCGAGAGCGCGGTGCTTGAGATGGCCGTGAAGGACCGCGCGGTGTGGCTAAATTAGGCACACGTCGCGGCACAATCACTGACCGCTGACAATTCCCCGCTTCCGTCATATGTCATAAGTCAAGATCTGACCCCGGCGCCCCCGCCCAAAGTCATTGGTGGCCATGTACCTATCGCCGCCCTCGGCCGCTTCAATGGACAACCCGCTTTGCGACGTCGTCCATACCAAGTCCGGTCCGCGCCCGGTGTTCCCCTCGAAGATCTCGGTTGGCAGTGAATTGGCCAAGCTTGGCAACTGGCATAAGGAGACTACCAAATTCGAGGCGGGCGGCAGCATTCTTTCGTTCCTTGACAAAGTGTTCGGGCGTGAAGATCCACCAGTACGATCCTAGGGATATCCTGCTCCTCACTCATCTCATGGTCACCGGTTTGCTCACTTGGGTTTCACGCTTTTTTACAGATGCGATTCCCGAATCGCGAACCCACCGTGTTTACATCCTGAAGCCCTTTCGAGTTTTTTCCGGCGCGTTTTTTGCGCTTTCTGCCTCGTGGCCCCGTAGCGCACATTCTGGGTTAAGCTTTTCACCAGAATGTGGGGTTAAAGGGATAAGCGAACCCCAAAAATCTGGGTGGAGGCAACAGGTAACGCTCGAAGCCGGTTTGAATTGAATGGATGACAGAGCAGGCCATGGTGGCGCCGGGGTCAGATCTTATGACATACGAGCGAGGAAGTAAAAGATGACATGTAGCCGACAGGAGGCACAAGGAGTGCCAGCCTGTCGGCTTCAATGAATACTGACACAGGAATCAAAGAGAGGTCCTGGGCGAAAGCCAAGGAAGAACCGATAACGAAACTGGGGCTCGACGTGCATGCCGGACAGATCACGGTATGCCGGCAGCAGGAGGGATTGCTAGCGCAACCGGCGCAGAAGATGAGTTGGGAGCGGTGTCTTGAGTGGATCCAGAAACAGGTTTCCAGCGGGTGGAAGCTTTACAGTTGCTACGAGGCGGGGCCTTGCGGCTACGGCTTGCACCGGCAGTTGACGGCGCTGGGAGTGACCAACTACGTGGTGGCTCCGCAGCGATGGGATGAGAGGGGACGCCAGGTGAAGACCGACAAGCACGACGCGCGGGAGTTGGTGGACGGACTGGATCGCTATGTGCGTGGGAACACGAAGGCTTTCGCGGTGGTGCGCGTGCCGACGCCGCAGGAGGAGCAGCAGCGCAGCTTGGTTCGACAGCGCGGCTCGGTGCTCAAGGAACGTTGTCGCTGTGTGCTGCGGGGGCACGGCCTGATGCTGGCGCAGGGCTTTCGAGCCCCCTCGGGATGGTGGAAGGCCCTTTGTTGGATCGAATTTAGGGCGCAACTTCCCATCTGGCTGCGCGAGCAAGTCGGGTTGTGGCAAATGAAAGCGGTCCACTTCGACAAAGA
Source organism: uncultured Verrucomicrobiae bacterium (assembly GCA_963820865.1). Taxonomy (GTDB): domain Bacteria; phylum Verrucomicrobiota; class Verrucomicrobiia; order Chthoniobacterales; family Terrimicrobiaceae; genus DASTFP01. The sequence goes on along the minus strand of CAWGBZ010000028.1, from coordinate 135,243 downwards.
CCTCGAGCAACTTGATGGGAAAGTCCAGGAACTGAGCCGAGGCAAGGCCATCCCCAAAGGATTGGGTTTGCTGACCTCCTCCCTGCTCGGGAGCGAGATTTTGGACTGGAAGCGATTTAAGAACCGCAGGCAGGTGGCCAGTTACACCGGGTTGTGCCCGAGCGAGCATTCTTCCGGAGAGAAGCGCAAGCAGGGTTCGATCAGCAAGCACGGCAATCCGCGTGTGCGTCATCAATTGGTGGAAGCCGTGTGGCGTTTGGAGACTTGGCAGCCGAACTATCCACCGCTCAAGAAACTCCGAGAGGCCAGCGGAGCCCGGTCGCGCAAGCGGGCGGCGGTTGCCGTGGCGCGACGATTGGCCATCGATTTGTGGCGCATTGAGAGCGGCCAATGTTCGGCACAAAAGCTCGGGCTAACTCTGGTCAAAGCTTCCCAAGTCTGAACACGCCCGCCAGGGGACACTTTGCGGCGGGGACGGCACGCGTCCGTTTGACCCCTTGGGATGCGCGAGCAGCCCGGCTAAAAGATTGAGACCGTTCGTCTCCGCCGCTTTTCCGCATAAGTCATCATAACACGCCCCGCTTTGGCGGAGCGCTTGGATAGCAGGTTGGACCGCGGGCAAGTCCTGCGCGTTCTGGCGGAGAACGTCCCCGACGCCAGTGTCATTCTCTGGAATCACGGACCAGTTTGATGGGGGCTGTACGCCCCCAAACCCCCACACCGCTCGCCGCGGCAGGCGTTCGAGGGGAAACATCAGCAAGGGCACTTCGCGCCCAACACTACGACGCCGCACGTTAAACTAAACGCGTCGCGCTCATGCTTTATTGTCTTGACCAAACCGGGCTTCATAGCAGGGGTCAGCCATGTGATATGGGGGAGGCGCTGAGTACGGTTCTGGGATGGCGTTCGACGTGCTGGCAGGGAGCACGGTGTTCTTCATGCCAATCGGCCCGAACAAGCGATTCTGAAAGATGCTGGCCAAGGGCTGGCCTTCAATTTTTTCCGCCGCGATTCCAAGCAAGAGATAGTTGGTATTGCAATAGTCGTATTCCGCGTCCGGAGCGAAAACTGGCGGACGTTTAAACGAGATGGCGCGCAGTTCCTCCGAGGTCCAGGACTTGGTCGGGTCCTGGTCAAGGCTCTCCGCAAGTTCCGGAGCGCTGGTGTAGTTATAAAGGCCGCTGCGCATTTTTAGGAGTTGACCAAGGGTGATCTTGTCTCCGTTCGGAACGTCTTGGACATACTTCGAGATCGGATCGTCGAAGCGTAATTTTCCTTCCTGGGCCAGTTGCACGATCACGGCGGCCGTCATCGTCTTGGTATTCGAGGCGACCCGGAAGTGCGTCTCGGCACGTGGCGGGTTCGTGACGCCGAGCTCGGTGGTGCCGTAGCCAAAGACGAAATCGCCCTGCGGAGTATGCAGAAGAACCATGACCCCCGGCAGCAGGAGCTCCTTGGCCAGCTTTTCCACGGCTGATTGAAGTGCGACCGGGTCGATCGGCTTGAGAGCCGGTGTGGACGCGCGCATGGCACTGCCGGCAAGGCACGCTACAATAGTCACAATGCCCAGTATTCTCGTTGTCATTGTCTCACTCCTATCGCCGAGACCGGAGATTGCCGGAAACTCGCCTTGTGTATGCCGGGAAACGCGGTTCTTGACCGATTGTGGTTTGGGTTGCCCGGTCGAGTCCTTCGGTCGCCTTGCTCGCAGGCCCGTTCTGGGGTTCGACCTTCACGACTTAGACGATAGCCTCGGGGAGGGCTTGGTGACAAGGGCTTCCAAAGTTGAGCTCGGCCTGCCCTGAGCGGAGGTTCGATCTTCCGGGAGAAACCCGCCCACCCAAGGTCTTCGCGGTCCGCAGGACGTGGCTCTGGAGTTCACCCCATAGATGCCACCTCGGGCCATCGGAGAGCAAGCGATAAGGGGTCAAGCGATAAGGGGTCAGCCATGGTCCAAGCGATAAAGGGTGCATCTGCCTGCATTTGGATAAAGCCTCACAATTTCGAAGGCAATGCGGTGCGCCTGGTAGTGGACCGCTTCCGTTTCGAAAGCTTCTCCGGCGACCACATGACCACGTCGGTGCCTGCTGCATCACACCAGTGTCCGACACGTGGATACCCAGGTCATGCACATTCTATTTGCCGTCCGACGATGCGAACGCGGAATAAAGCGGCATCTTCAGGGAGCACGCGGCGGAAGATGCAAGAGTACTTGAGATGGAACGATGGGCTTCGTATGCTTCCTAGGCAGTCAGGAGACGAGCCTATGTTTACTGCCGAGTTACTGGAGGGTTGGCTGAAGGAGTGCGCAATCAACTCTGCCGATGTCGAATTGGCCAAGCCGTGGCTGCCCTCGATCGCCAAGCTGCTGAACGCCTACGGTCAGGCGCTGAGCCTGAGCCGCGACGAAAATGACGTGAAGGTGATGCTGCAAAATCTGGGGTTTGCGCTGAGAACGGGCGTGCCGAGCACGGTCGAACTGAAAGAAAAGATCGTAGGGTGGCTGAAAGATCAATACGTCGAGCCGCCGGCTACCATCGACGCCATCTTGCTGGACGCCCCGAACCACACTCTTTCAGCATCGAAGCTTAAACAATCGACCGACCTGCATCAGGTGGCCGCGTCGTCGGAGCGTGGGGAGATCGCCCGCTTGCGCTCCGAAATAGCAAAGGCCCACGGCAGAAAACTGGCCGAAGCTGCCATCGCCTTGCGGCACAGGATTCGCTGGCTGGAGCGGGGACAGGAGGCCTTTCTGGGTATCTCGACGGAAACGCATCCCAAGTCGGGAAAGGGCGTGAATCAATTTGCCCTGTGGCTGCAGGGCATGGAACTGGACGGCCTACCCGAAGTGCGCATGAACTGCTGGGAGTCGGTGTTTTACACGGCCTACAAGGCGAATCTCATCTCCCGCGGGGTGGTGCGGGGCCTGTTCGCCGACGCCAGCAATCAGGGACAAGTCGCCATCGGTGAGGCCAGCCGTCTGGGTTTGGCGCGCAACAACCCGCCTTTGGAGCTTCAAGCCAAATCCAAGTCGGCTTACGAGATTTATCTTACCACGATGTACCTCCATCTGAAGGGTCCTGAAGCCGTTCCGATCAAGCGCGGCGAAGACATGCCAGAGATGGGAGACCTGCTATTCGTCGATGGCATGAGCCACGTCTGCATCTGTGTTGGCATGATACCAGCGCACCAAGGCAACGATCCCGTCCCTTACCTGATGAGCCTGTGGCATCACGACAACGAGCGCTACACCCTTCTGCCCTTCGCCGATCTGCTCGGCGAGTGCCGGGGGACGATTTCGATCCGGCCGTGCCCGTTTTAGCGAGGCAGCTCGCGGCAGCTCCGCAACCAGCGCGACCCCGTGCGAGTGTGCCTACGCTCGCCCCTTCCCTCGTTCGGCATCGGCATCAACACCGCCGGCCCGGCTAAGTTAAGAGGTTCCGTCGATGATTTCCAAGATACGTTCGGCCAGGGCGACGAAGACACGATCCTGTTGCGGTTCCGTCATCTCGGAGAGCGTTTCGGAGGGCGCGCCGGCGGCCTGGAGGTTGGAGAGCGTGAACTCCTGCGGGCCGGTTTTCGGGTCCGGCCACTTGAAGCGAGTCTTGTGGAAGAGACTTGGTGACAAGAGGACGGGGAGGATCTTGAGCCCATCGTCAGAAGCCCGCCGGAGCAGGACCGGAAGTTCGCTATTGGCAATGTACCTGGAGGCCAGAAACGCAGGACTCACCAGCAGCACGGCGACCTTGACCACGCCGAGTTGCCGTTGAATTTCCGGATCCCATTCGTCACCGAGCTTCAGTCGTTGGTCCGACCAGACCGCCAGATCCTCTTGCCGAACGAGCGGAGAAAGATGTTCGAGTAGTCGGTCGAGCCAACGCTTGGGCGGTTGGTTATCCGCATGGGCGTAGCAGACAAAGATCGATGTGGTGGGAGGCGCAGGCACCGCCGGCTTACGGGTAACAGGTGAGAGCGGACCGGTTGGCGCGGGATGTGCGTTCGCCTCGATGGGATATTCCGTCGGGGCGCCCGCGGCCGGCTTGGCGCTGGGCCGGTAAGGTTCCCCGAGGATCATGGAGTCATCAAAGCTCCAGACCTGCACGAGATCGCCCCCTTGAGGAGAGACTGCGGCCAGCGCCAGGGCCGGCTCTGTGGGGTGAAAGGAAAATTTTCTTTCCAGGAAAGACGTCGCCGCGTCGATCGTTGCCAACAGGCCGCGATCGGCAAGACTCCAAATCCGGATTTGTTCCCAAAACGCGCTGGCCAGCAATCGCCCGTCGGGTGAGAACTGCACCGAGGTCGCGACATCCGCGTCATCGGAATCGAGTGTCACCAATGAACTCTTCTCCAGGTCCAGCAGGAGAACGCGCCGCGGTTGACTACACCCAATCGCCAACGTATCGCCGGCCGGCGACCACGCGACGCTGGACGCGCCCTCCAGCCCGTCCATCTCCAGTTTTCGCCACACCTCTCCGGTCTCCGCGAAGTGGATATGAACCGCACCGGTCGCCCATGCGATCCGTTGGCTGTCGGGCGACCAGGCAACACACGCGGCCTTGTCGCGTCGGACCCGGAAGGTTTGTTTCACTTTGCCGGATTGGCTGTCCCACACCCGCACGACGTGAGAGAGGGAGGCGAGGGTTTGACCATCGGGCGACCAGGCGACATGCCAGAACAACTCTTCTCGATCGGTCTGCAGGCGTTTCAGCGTTTCGCGACTGTGAAAATCCACCAACAGGATGTTCTCACGTGTGCCGACCGCAAGGGTGTCTCCGTCCGGCGACCAGGCGAAGCACATCAGACTCTCCTCGAAAATGTTTGTTTCCGTTAGTATCCCGGAGCCGTGGTCACCGAACCATATCTCGTGTTCGGTTAGACACGCAATCGTTTCGCCATCCGGATGCCATTCGATCCCGGTGATGGCCGTTGGTTCTCCTGACGCACCCCGTTCCGTCGCCAACGAGTATCGTAGTTCAAAGCCTTCGGGACTTGAGAGAGACTTTCGCTTTCGACGTGCCATCGCCAGTCACCTCACACGCATTCACCAGGCAGTGCTTGACCGCGCGAGCCATCGGTGTTTCTCGTCGCCAACGTCCGGCCAGGAATGGAGACCTTGGTCCTCTTAACGTCTGGATCGACGCCAAGGACACGAAAACAATTTCGTCTCCGTGGGACGCTAAGCTCGTCAGCACGAGGAGGGGCGCAATCGTCAACGGCGCTCTGGTGAATAAAACCGTTTCCGACGAAGACACTACGATAGACAGCCTTCTGAATACGGACTTTGGAGTATCCTCCCGCGAGCGGCTGAGGTCGGTGTGGAGTGGCGCAGCCGCAAGCAGTTAGCGCTACCGGGGCGAGCGCACCGCGAATGTTCATGAGATCCGAGGAGAGGCGATGTTCAGTGAAACAAACACGCAGGGACTCACTTACACCAAAGGGACCAGGAAAATCCAGAACGGTTAGATGCCGTAATGCAGTCGCCAAGGAGCGTTCCTCCAGAAGGCGAAGCGGCCGGAGCATATGCTAAGAGACTGTTGAAAAACCCACGCATGTCACGCGCCAATTTTTGGCTCTCGCCGTGTCGCCAAGCTTGTCCGTAGCACTGCGGCTTTGTGGGGAGATGGGGACCCCACACCCCATCGCGCCTGCGCTTGGCTCCTTGCGATCTTCCGAAAATTGACGGCAACGTGGCACCCGTGAGTTTTTCAACAGTCTCCTAAGGGGCCGCGTTCAAGTGCAGCCGATTTCCATGGCTGATCAAGCGGACCGATGAGAGCCAAAGATCCGGGTCGCGGTTGATCGGCTAGCGGAAGTGCGTGACGGCGACTGAAGTTTCTTCCCGACGAGAGCGTTGAATTCATGCGAAAGCTCGACGACCAGATTAAGGTTCCTGGCTTTCGAATCGAACCGGAGAGATCGGGGCAACTTTGAGAGGACACCCTCAGATGCAAGAGGCGGTGGTGGCTATTCGTCCGGGCTTCAACGGCGGAAAGCTGTTGGTGGCCTATGGAGTACCTCAGGACGGCTCCCAAGTTTCTGCGGCGCAGATCCGGAATTTTCCTAAATGAAAGCCGCTTCCGTAGTTTTGCCGAAAGTCCGGGTTCGGCGTCTCCGTGGTGAGAAACGTTAGCGTTGAGCGTGTTAGCATGATATTCGACGACAGCAGCGCCGAGACTCACCTTGCGCGCCGCTTGACGACGTAGCCATACTGGACGGGCCATGCCGGTTCCTGGCCAAGAGCTTGCTGAGCCTTGATGGCCCAGTATGGTTCGCGCAGAAGCTCGCGGGCGAGGAACACGAGATTCGCGTCGCCGCCCGTGATGATCTCGTCCGCGTGGTTCGGGTCGTTGATCATTCCGACGGCTCCTGTCCGGATACCGGCTTCGTCCCGAATGCGCCGGGCGAAGGGAACCTGGTATCCTCGAGCCACTGGAACGCGAGCGTGAGGCACCATACCTCCTGAAGAGACGTCGATCAGATCCACCCCCAGCGACCTGAGCCGTCGGGCGAGTTCGACCGATTGATCGACGTCCCATCCGCCTTCGACCCAATCGGTGGCGGAGATGCGCACAAAAAGGGGTAGTTCTTCGGGGATTAGCCTCCGCAGTTGTCCGGCCACCCGCAGCAGCAGGCGCATGCGATTGTCGAGGCTGCCGCCAAATTCGTCGGAGCGTTGATTGCTGATGGGGGAGAGAAATTCATGGAGCAGGTAGCCGTGGGCGGCGTGAATTTCGATAACCTTGAAACCGGCCGCCAACGCGCGCCTGGCAGCCGCTTCGAAGGCGGCGACGATGTCCTCGATGGCTTCATGATCCAACGCCTGCGGAATTGGATCGTCCTCATTGAAGGGGATCGGACTGGGAGCGACGACGAGCCAGCCTCCTTGCTCTGGGCTCAGCCTGGCGCCTCCTTTCCAGGCGAGATCGCAGCTGGCCTTGCGTCCGGCATGGGCGAGCTGGATGCCGGCGACGGCACCCTGGCTATGCACGAATCGGACGATGCGCGCCAGCGGTTCGATGTGTTCGTCTTTCCAGATACCAAGGTCGCCGGGAGAAATACGGCCGTTCCCAGTGACGCCGGTTGCCTCGACGATCACCAGCCCAACACCACCCACGGCGCGACTACCCAGATGTACCAGATGCCAATCGTGAGCGAATCCGTCCTCGGCGGAGTACTGGCACATCGGTGCCATGGCGATGCGGTTGCGGAAGGTCACCCCGCGAATCGTCAAGGGACTTAGAAGGTCGATTTCGGGAACCTCCCGATCATGGTCGCAGCCAGCCCGACAACCGTGGCTCAAGGGAGCCGCCCCTGCATACGCGCTGTTGGTTTGCATGGCGGACACCATAGCCAATCCTTCCCTCTTCAGCAATGGGCAGACTCGAACGCCAATGGCGCATAGAAAAAGAGAAAGAGAGGTCGGCCATATTGTTGACGTTCTCGCGCAAGCGCGAAGTGAGAACGGTGCGCGGGGATCGAAAGGGAGATGGTGGGACGGCCTGCTTGCGGCGATCAGTCAGGAGAAACGACCATGAGACCGGATCGGTAAGCCCCTTTCGGCATCGACCATCAACCCAGCTCTGGCCTAATCACCGGGGTAAGCTCAGGAGGCCGAAGCGATATCGAAAAGTACTAACAAATGGTGGGACCAGAAATGACATTCCGACAAAACGTTCTCATATGTTATCGAGGCCGGTACCGGCGACAGGTCGAATTGCTCGCCGGTAAACTTCGGGCGCGTGGCTTTACGGTGACCTACGATCATGAAGTCCTCGCGAATCCGGGGGCCTATGATGCGACCGAAGTCGAGTGGATGAGCCTGGCTCCAGAAGGTCTGCAGGAGGTGACGAGCTGGCGCGGACCGTTGAAGCAAACCATCGGTGAGTCGGAGCTCACGGTATTCCTGGTCGATCCCCAGGATCAGTCCAACAATGTCATCAACGAGATTTCGTGGGTCGCCAGGTCAGGCCGGCACGCCTTTTTCGTTATGGACACGCGGGTGGAGTCCGTGTCTCCGGAAGCAGAAGGTATCGCCGTTAGTTTCATCAACATCATCTGCGCGGCTGCCCTGGGCAAATTCGAGGTTCCGGAGTACGAGCATCTGCTTTTCGCGCATCAGGACCCAAATGAGCTCGAGGCGCGCCTGGACGTGGCGGTCAATCGCATCCACGACTGCCTGGAACGTATCAGGCATCAGCCTCCGCGTGTTGTCCGCTTCGACGAGGGAGTGACGCACGTATCCGACATCGAGAAGGTGCCGGTCGTTCGCGCACGCCGGCGTCTGAACTCCATGCAGGAAGAATTCTCCAGGCACTTCCGGCTCCCGCCGCCTCCGCATCTGGGCGACCCGTATCAGGAAGCGCTGGAGTACATCCATCGCTATGAGAAGGGCGCAAAAGTCGAAGGAAACTGGATACGATCGGAGGCCTCGCCTTTTCGGTATGATTTGAAATCGGAACGAGCGCGCTTTGCGCGGACGCAGGAGATCGTGGACCGCGTCCGGCCCGGAGAATACGAGGAGCATCCTCTTTTCGCGCTTCTGGCCCGCCAGGCAGCCTCCGTGGAGTTGATTCTTGAGGCGATGGCGCCAGCCAACAAGCCCTTCCATCCGGCAATCCTGCTGGGAACATTGCCGTTCACGGCTGTCGATGATGTCTCTTCCGTTTCCGTCGAAAGCGATTACGCCATCATCCTGCTCGATCGCGCATTCATCCAGTTTCTCTATCGCATCATCAAAGTCTCCGTTCTCGCCTGGAAGCCCATGAAGCCCCCGGGACAGGCGCTGTCGTCGTTCAGCATGAGCGCGGAGGATGTCATCGAGATCATCGACAAAGACAAGACCCTCGAGGAGGCATTTTTCCGATGTGTGAACGGCTATCTGTTGACGGGCTTTCCCGGCCCTTCCGTTGAGGGCGATATTCCGCGGGCATATCAGATTCCCCTCTCTGCCCTGCTCGCTACTGCCGAGCGATTCATGATCGCCCGCGGTTATGCGCAGCTGGCGTTGATGGATCCGGAATTCCCGGCACCTGCCGTCTTCCGCAAGACATCGCCGCGCGACGACATGGAGCGCACCGTCGCTTTAGACTTTATCGCTGTCAGCTACGTCATCGCGAGTGCAGCCAGGCTCGACGGCTCGGATCCGGAAATAGCTATTCAAGGATGTGGCTTGCCTCTGGTCTGCCTGGAACTGATCGACAGCGCTGCGGCTGCGCTCGCTCCGACAACACATCGGGCACAGCCGCGGCCCGGCAGATCGCTCAAGGAGAGACTTTCCACCGTCGAGAATGCGTACGCATATGTCGTGGAAGGTCCGGGGGTCGATTTGAACAAAATTCAGGATCGCTTCGTTCCCGGGCGATTCGCGTGGCAGACACCACAGTTATTGTGGGAGCGCGTCGCCGCGCGCTTCGAACAAGACGGTGGAAAGGACCGTCTGGCCTGGATCTGGCGCTAAGGATTGCTCGATCACGATGTCCCAAGCTTGGATCGCCACAAGTTTGCAAATGCGCAGTGCCGCGATCGTGCTAGCTAAGCTAAGCTAGAAACTGAGACCAAACGAGCAGGGCAATGTTAATTTCGGATTCGGCAGCTTACGGTGTTGTTGCGCTGTGCGACGGCGCGATCGGAGGTTCGAGGAAGACCAGGTTGTGGCGTGCTTTGCGCGTGTCGAGTGCAACGATGGCGCGACCCTCCGCGGTAAACGCGAGGCCCTCCGGCTTGCCATCCAATCCGTCCAGGCGCCATGCAGCTGCGAACGTGACCGTGCCGCCACCGGGCGGGAGGTCATCGAGCCGCGCAATCGTGGCGGACTTGTCACTAAGCAGATAGAGCCGGCCATCGGGACCGATTTCCAGATCGCTGAAGTCGGCGCAGATTTTGGATAGCATCTTGTCGGCAAACCAGACAGCCAGCGCGACGAACTCGTGGCGACCTTCTCCAATCGGCCACCGAGCGCCATCTTCCAACGCGCCGTTTGCGAGCAGGCCAAGCGGGCGCGCGCCAGGTGGGCCGAACTCGATCAATGCCGCAGGCTGCTTTTCTTTTGCAACCAGCAGATGGCCGTCAGGCAACAGCAGAGCTCCTTCCCCGCGCGAACCCTTGGGATCGGTCCAAGAGTGTGCGAGTTCGCTGTTCTCCTCCACCGAGAGCTTGATCGAGGCCACGACTCTTGACGCTTCGAGGTCCACGAACTCGACGCGAGGAGGCGACTCCTGAAGCATCAGAATGCGCCCTGCGCCGTCGCAGCAGATCGCCTCGATCTGCGGGTCGTCCTCGGGCAACTCAGAACCCGAAAATTTCGCCACATTCATCGTCCGCCAGTCGAGTGATGCCGAGTCGTTGTCGGGCAGGGAGAGGATGGCGACTTTGGCCGCTCGGTCGCCAACCGCGATCAGCGATATTTTGTGGCTACTTCCACGCCGGACGCAGATACCCGAAACTTCCCGCAAAGGCACGTCGAGCATACGATATGCCCGTAAGATCTCCTCGGTTTTGCGGCTTCCTTCCATGCGAGTCGGCTGTCGTTGTTCTTGGATGTCTGGCTTAGATTGCCCCGGTGTGATCTGCCGGGTTCGCTAAAGCCGATGGCCGTCTCTGACGTGCGCTTCTCGAGATTAGTCCCAACGGCCCTTATCTTTCCATCCCTTGCCTTTGCGGTGGCGGGATTCTTCGACCAGGCCGAGCACGCCAGCCTTCATGTTGAAGATCATATCGTAGGCGAGGAAGAGCGACAGGCCCGTGTTCATGTAATAATCCGTTTTGCCCGGGGTATTGTTCTGGATGTTGACGTTGCCGGCATTGACCACCGAGGTGGTCCTAAACTTGAAGAATCTGCCGGTTCGACCCGACGTGGTGCGGGCCGAGAGTTCGAAGGTTAGCTTATCGCTCAAGTTGCCGACGTTCTGGTCCGAGTTGTCCCAGGTGATAAATTCCGGGTATTTCGTCGGGAGCGGCTGGGGGCTGTTTTGGGTGTTGTGGAGAGTGGTCGTCGCCCCGGTATCCGGGAGCATTCCGACCCCCGGACTCTTGAGGGAGCGATTGTTCTTGTGGTTAGTGATATGGATGGTGGCATTGAAGATCTGCTGAGCAAAGAACTTGAGTCCGGTCGGTGTCGTGTTGTTGCCGGCCGCGGTGTCCGGATTCATGGGCAGATAGATTGCGGAATGGTCGGCGATATCCTTGCGGGTGAGACCGATCTGGAGAAAGGCCCTTTGGGTCCGGGGGTTCGCGTGGATGCGGAATCCCGGCGTGACGCCCCGGCCGTAGTTCAGCTGCGCCAGGAGGTTAATGATGCCATTGGAATTATATATCAGTCCCATCCCCAAGTCGCCGTAGAACGCGCCATTGACCGGAGGGTCGCCGGAAGGCGATCCGCTCGCATTCCAAATCACCGTGTTGTTGGTTTTCTCGTCGACGATGGAATCCATCTGGCCCAACTTCAGGACCGGGGTTGTGAGCCGGGCCGAAGAGGGATTGCTCGAGGCAAAAAAGGTGATAGGGGCTTCCACGAGAGTCCCGGTATAGTGCAATCCGCTGGCGTAGGAGGTATCCACCGGCGTATTTAAGGAGGTGACGTTGCTGCCCCACCATGGCGAGACGCCCTGGTTCGGGCTGTAAGTTGCGTAGAAACCGGTCGCGCCAGTGTCGAGTTCGAAGAGCGCGGGCGCGGCGCCGGTGCCGATCCCCAAATAGATGCCGAGTTTGTAGTTCCCGCCGGTGATTTTCGTGAAATGCAGCGGGATGACAATGGGAAAATGGATCGTTTGCGCTTTGGTGTTTGCGGCGAAGAGGAGGGTTCCCAAGACCGCGAGAACTCTGAGGAAGAGGTTTTTCATGGACGACAGACTCCGCCGAGTCATAGAGGAGTTTCCCTGGAGAGAGAATTCCTTTTTGGGAGCTGAGAAGTGCAAGGTGCTCGGCGTCCACCTCGAGAAGCTGAATCGCGCCTTCAGCGCTGTTCGTTCCTGTGGGACGGTATTCCTGGGGCGTTGCCCCAGGCTTCAAGTGAGGCCGCGCCGTAGACGTTCCTAGACATAGAATTGCTCGTCGAATGGGCGCACATCGAGCTCGAGCGTCCATGCCGAGCGATCTTGCGCAGCGAGATGCCAATAGGCATCGGCAATGCGAGTGGGATCGAGCAGCGGTTCGCCGCCGGCGGAGTCCGTGATGCCACGCGGCGAGCCGATGATTCCATCGATGACGACGTGCGCCACGTGCACACCGCGTGGCCACAGTTCCCGGGCCAGCGATTGCACCAGGCCACGGACGGCGAATTTCGCGCTGCTGAATCCCAGCCAGCCACCTCCGCGCACGCTCGAGGTGGCTCCGGTAAAAAGCATCACCCCGTCACCCGAGGCAATCATGTCCCTCGCCGTCTCGCGTGCACAAACAAAACCGCCCAGAGCCGCCACCCGCCAGCATTCCTCGAAATCCTCAGGTTCCGTCCCGGACAGACCTGCGCCCAGCGCGCTGCTCGCATTATGAATCAAAGCACCGATCGGTCCCAGGCTGGTCCGCACTCGCTCGACGGCCCCAATAGCCTCGGCAGGACGCCCGACGTCCGCCACAACGCCCAAAGCCTGCGAACCTGCCGCCGAGATCTCACCAGCCAGGGTTTCGACAAATTCCGCTTTTCGCGCCACCAAACCAACCTTGAAGCCTTCGCGCGCGAAGCGCCTCGCCAAGGCCGCGCCAAGGCCGGGACCCACCCCGGTGATCAAGGCAACGCGATTCATCGTTGGACCCTGCAGTGGGCTTTCGTTGGTTTCTCGGTGTCGCGGCATGAGAACAAAAAAGTCTATTCCGGCCGCTGATCGAAGAGTTCGATCAGCGCCTGTTTGAAGGATTGATTCACCTCGAAATGACGCTCAAGAAAAATCACGATGGCCCGGGCCGATTCGACGCTCGATTCGTAGCCTTGCATAAACGAAGGCAAGGCCTCAGCGATCGACGGGTGTCCCCGTTCAAAGCGTCGCTCCGGCGCGAAGATGTCCAGATAGGTCGAAGACGAGGGCTCGATCCGTTCGGCCAACTCGAGGATCCGGTCCACCGCGTGACACTGGACGAGACGCATCGCCGAAAGCTTCTCACCTCGATGAAAGCGACTCACCCCGACATAAAGGTTGGTGAGCGTCTCGCCAAGCGACCATTCGAGTGACGGAGTATCGGGACCGCTCTGAATCCGGCGGGGCAGAGCGAGAGAGTCCGAGGCTCCCGGTTTCTTCCAGATAATTCGCCCGGGCGCGAAGGGGATGTGACCCAGTTCGGCTTCCTCGAAGACGGCAAACTCGCAGAAAACGCCATCCTCGAAGAGCAGCTTGTGACCATCCGGCGTGTTCCGAAAACAGTACGCAATCGGACAGATCGATCCGAGCCATCCAAGATTTTCCAGAAACTCTCCTTTGAATCCCGCCTCGACGACGGCAAAGAAATCCAAATCGGAAAACTCGTCCAGCCGATCAACCTCGACGCCCACCGAGCCCAATCCGATCAGGGCCACGGCCTTGTTCGTTTGCGCGAGCGATGCGCCGATCTGATTCAATCGCGAAATCAAGAGATCCTGCTTCGGAATGGGCATGCCGTACTCTGCTACCCGCCTCGACTGATCGCCGCAATCATTTCGCGTCCGGCGGCGCGTATCCCGCGGGCGACCGGGTCATGAGCACCGCTACCCGCCGGAGAGTTTTGCTTCTTCGCTCTCACCGGCCAGGGCCGCGTAGAGAATTTCCGCGACTTCGGGACTCGCGATCTCGGCGTGGTCAGCCGCCGGCCTCGCCCCGGCCGCGAGCAACGCGCGCACCGCCCGGACATAGTCGCCCCGCGGATTGCCGCAGTTGCTTGAACCATGGGCTGCCCAGCCAAGCGGGGAGCTCTCTGCCGGCGGATTGGCTAAAATGTCAACCGGGGCATTCCGGGAGAGCAAGAGTTCCACCATTTCCGCCTGACCGTACCAAGCAGCCCCGTGAAGCGGTGTCGAACCCCATTCCCGGGAGCCCTTGAAAGCGCTATTGAAACCGCAATCCAGCAGAATCCGAACGGCGCTGAGATCGCCCTGCTCCGACGCGCGGTTCAGAGCCAGACAGTCCTCTTCTCCAAAGACGCCGGCAATCTCGGGGCGCCTGCGGAGCGTCAGGGCACGCTCCCGGTCGTGAGAAAAGACGGCCGCGAAGAAATGTTCCGTTCCGCCAAGCTCCACGTCGCCGGCGCCATGCTCCGCAAGCAGGGCGACAAGATCCGCCCTGCCCGCGAGGTGCGCCAGCTTCAAGGGCAGGACGCCATCAGCGTCGGCCCGATTGGGATCCGCACCCGCGTCCAGGAGCCATTGGATGACTTCCCGGTCATGGCCCTGACGAACCGCCATGTGGAGCGCCGTGTCGTTCTTTTCGCCGCACGGGACATTTGGGTCGCTGCCGTGATCCAGCAGCCAGCGAACGCCTCTGGCGGCCGCCTCCCAACCTCCCTGTTCGCGCCGCATACCCAGGAGAAAGTAGAGTGGCGTATTTCTCCAGCGTGGATGCCGACCGAGCGACACTCCGAACTCCGCGAGCACCTCCAGGCACTCGACATGATCGAACTGGGCGGCGTGATAAATGGATTCTCCATCGTCAACCTCCGCTCCCCGTTCCAGCAGCAACCGTGCGAGTGCGGGGTTGTTATTGACCCCGGTGGCTCCATAGAGGGGCTTCAAAGGAGAGTTCTCCCAATAAGGATGCACCCAGGCAGCGTTGGGATCTGCGCCCGCATCCAGCAGGAGTCGCGCACAGTTAGCGAAACGTCGCTGCGAATCAGGGTCCTGCATTTGGAAGCAGGAAAAGCTAATGTACAGTAGCGGCGTCCAATCGCCCTTGGGACCGCCTTGGCGATTGACCCAGGAGGCATCAATGCGGATTTCCTTCTCGATCAAAGCGATCTCGCCTGCGGCAAGCGCCGCCCACTGATCCGCCCGCGCCAGGTCGGGCTCCAAGGCCAGCGCGCGACGGGCCCGAGATGAATCTCCCTCCACCGCATCACGAACAAAGCGGGTCGTCCGCTGCGAAAAATCGGACGCCAGACGTTCGACTTCGTCTTTTAGTCGCGCCCAGGTGGCGAAGCCATATTGTCGCGCGAGCACAAGCTGCGCATCATGCAGCGCAAAACGCCCTCCCTCGAGTTCAGGTTTGGGATGATGGCGCGCGAAGAGAGCGACAGCCTGCGGATCGCGCTCCCTGATCTGGCCAAGAAGCTCCTTGGCTTGCTTCTGGAGCTGCTCGAGATTCGGGCGAGCCGGAAGAGTAAGGCTGGACATGTGACCTCCATTGCTTTCATGCCTGCTGGTCCGCATTCAGGCGGCAACAAAGGTTGCGTCAATTACTGTTCGTGATGAGTGGGCTCTGCCCTTTCCGCGGACCGGGAGGCGTCTCAGGCACCAAGACGGACGATGCGAGGAGGGGGAGCTCTCTGCAAGCCGAAAAGATGCTCACCCGCGTCGCCGCCAGTGTCTATCCAGACCTAGGAGACTGTTGAAAAACTCACGTATGCCACGTTGCCGTCAGTTTTCGGAAGATCGCAAGGAGCCAAGCGCAGGCGCGATGGGGTGTGGGGTCCCCATCTCCCCACAAAGCCGCAGTGCTACGGACAAGCTTGGCGACACGGCGAGAGCCGAAAATTGGCGCAACCCGGGTGGGAAGAAAGGGTCCCACCCCTTTCTGGGCGCGAGTTCTTTGGCGCATCTTGGAAGGGCGAGGGGCCCCTTCCCCTCACGGGCGTCGCTCCTCAGTCACAGCCCCTTCAGGGGATGCTCCTTCGTCCCTCCACCGAGATCCACCCCAAAGAACTCGCGCGTGACATGCGTGGGTTTTTCAACAGTCTCCTAGAGGTGCCGGATTTCGGCAGGCGCCGCTTCGTAGTTGTCGTTCGCGCCGTCGTAGTAAGTCACGGGGGTGCGGACGAGTTCATCGATATCGACCTCGTCGAGGCAATTCACGCGCACGGCATAAAACTTGCCGCCGAGTCCGGGATTCTCTCCCCACCCAAAGGAGCGAACCCCGCAATGTTTGCAGAAGAGATGATGAACGCTGTCGGGCTGGTAGTCGACCAAGTCAGCCTCACCGGCAAGCAGTCGGAAGGCATCCGGCGTGACGATGGTGCCCCATAACCTCGTCATGGTGCACATCGGGCAGTTACATTTGAATGTCCCCGCGCTCAAGTCGAGATCCGCCTCGAAGCGCACCGCGCCGCAGTGGCAATGTCCTGTGTAGGTCTTCTTCATTGTTGAATCTGGAATCGATGGCGCAAGTGCTCACCCCTTGATCGGAAGCCAAAGCTCGATGCCGCCGGTGCCTGTGTTCGGGTCGAACTCCGGTCCGTAGCGCTCGATCAGATTCGGCTGTCCCGGCGAAGCCTCGGCCACCTCATGCCCGGAACCAGGCAACCATTCCTCGCCGATCCGCTGGGCGGTTTCTCGAATCGCGGAGACATGGCCATCGTGGGAGAAAATCGCATAATTTTGTGCCGGCAGGCGCACCGTGACCCAGTCCGGCGGCAACTTCGCCTCGCCGGCGATTTCCACTCCGCTGACGTAGTCGAAGCCATTAGTCCCGGCGCACATATCGATACACAGGCCATAGTCAGCCTCACCCACTTGCCCGGGGATGCTACCGAGGTGCGGCACGAAGCGCGCCCACTGCGCCGGGATATCATCCAGCGTCTCGAAAGTGTAGTGCCCGCGCAATCCGGCAATAAGGATCGGTCCGCGGCTTTCAATGCGCGGACGCAAACCGGCGGCCGGCAATTCAGTTGTTGTATTCTCTGCATTCATGATCTCTGACTCCTCCAATATATTTGGCTGTTTCCAATCCTATGAACGCTTGGCAAGGCTGGCACCGGGACAGGTGGTGGCGATTTTTTCCGAAATCAAGGTCGCCTCTCATTTGCGAGCAGACTCAGCGCGCTCGAAGAATCCCTTTGGACAACAGCATGAGCAGCTTGCCACCGAGGCAGAGACGATAAACCGCAAACGGCAGGAAGCTACGTTTGGAGATGAACTTCATCAGCAAAGAAATGACCCCCAGCCCGACACCGAACGAGACGAGGGTCGCCAGCGTCGTTTCCTTCGCGCCATAGCGACCCGGCTCACGCAGACTCGTCGCCAATTCGTACAGGCCGCTCGCGAAAACGGCAGGCACCGCCAGGAGGAAGGCATACTCGGCGGCCGCGGTTCTTGAGAAACCGAGGGCCAAAGCCATGGTCGTCGTGGCACCGGAACGGGACACCCCGGGAATCAAGGCGAGGGCCTGGGCAACACCACAAAAGAGGCCGTCGCGAAATCCGAAATCGTCCAACTCCCGGGTGTGACGCCCCAGTCGATCCGCCGCGCCCAGCGTCACTCCGAACACAATCAGCACGACAGCTGTCAACGGCAGCGAACGAAAAACCGAGCGAATAGCCCGCTGCCCAAAATAGCCGGCCAGGCCGATAGGAATCGTGCCGAGAATGATCTGCCAACCCATCCTCGCGTCGGGATCATTGACCGTGACCCCACCTCCAAGAGCACGGGTCCACTGGCGGACGATGCGTGCAATGTCGCGTCGAAAATAGACCAGCACGGCGACCTCTGTCCCGATCTGCGTAATAGCAGTGAAGGTCGCGCCGGGATCCGTTCCCGAGGGAAGGAATTCGCCCGCGATTCTGAGGTGGGCGCTCGAAGAAATCGGGAGAAACTCGGTGGCACCCTGGATAACGCCAAGAATGACGGGTTCGGCCAGACTCACACGATCGAATTTCCTTTGACCCGCGAATTAAGCAGCCCGCCACGCACAGACAAGCAAAACACTCCCGCACGAGCACATGGCCGCTCTTTGCGAGAAGGCGCGCGTGCTATTGACGGGTCGCGCCGGGAGGCGATGCCTGGGCTGGCTTCATCTGGACCAAATCACCGTCAGCCAGACTATCCGAAGGATTGATGATGATCTGGTCCCCTTCGGACAGACCTTGCACTTGCAAGTTGTTCCCCAGATCGCGATCGATCTTGATCTTGCGGAGGGTAACCTTGCCGTCCGCGCCAACGACCCCGACGGCCGGACCCTCCTCTCTGAAAAGCAGAACGTTCTCGGGGATGAGGAGCGCCTCTGGATCGCTCACCAACTCGAAATGAACCCTCGTATACGAACCGGGAAAGAGCGTTCCATCTTGGTTGGGGACAGACAATTGCGTCAGGAGCGTCCGCGTCGTGGGATCGATGGCGCCCGCGGTAGCCACAACTTCCGCCGGAAAATGGGCCCCCGGAAACGAATCGAAGGTCAAATTCGCCTTGGTCCCGGCCTGCACGGACGTGGCCAGACTCTCGGGGACATTGACGTAGACGCGAAGCGGGGTCACCTGCGCAACGACGAATAGCGGGTTGCCAGAGCCCGCATTGATCAGCGCTCCAATGTCCGTATTCCGCGCAGTGACGGTCCCGTCAAACGGCGCCCGCAGCACCTTGAAGGCTTCCATGGCTACCAGCTGCCCAACGTTCGCCTCCTGGGCAATCACCGTGGCTTGCTTGGCCTGGAGATCACCGGACTGATTATCAAAATCCTCCTGCGAAATGACCTTCTTGCTCAGCAGATCGACCTGGCGATTGTAGTTCGTCTGAGATACCCAGAGCGCAGCTTGCGACTCCTTCAGATTCGCGCGGGCCTGGGCGAGTTGCTGATCGAGGGCCGGTGTGTCGATTTCAGCCAGAATGTCACCCATCTTCACCCTCGCGCCGATGTCGCTGTACCATTTCTTCAAGTAGCCGTTGACCTGGGCAAAGATCGGCGCCTGCGTGTAAGCCTCGGTTTGACCGGGCAGGGTTAGTTTCACTGTTGCCGGAACCTTTTGCGGAAGGACCGTTTGCACAAACTCCGCGTCCAGCGCGCTGGTGGTCTCCTGGAGTTTCTTGAATTCGAGATGCCGGGAAACAAAGCCGGTTACGGCGATCGCCGCGAAAGCTGCCGCCACCAACCCAAGCCAAACTCCGACGCGCTTCGGTTTCCGAGGGCTGGCCGGAGCGCTCGTGGCCTCTGGCGGAGGCTTGGCGTCGCCGGCCTTCGAAAGATTGTCTGCCGAGTCGTGATTCAAGGGAGTCTAGGATCGTGCAGGTTCTGGAATCGGCGCGACGGGCTTGCGTCTCACGAGCTTGAAGACAGTCGGAACAAAAAACAGTGTCGCTCCCGTCGCAAAGATCAAGCCGCCGATCACGGCCCGGCCAAGCGGCGCGTTTTGCTCGCCGCCCTCTCCCAACCCGAGAGCCATCGGAAACATGCCAATAATCATGGCTCCCGCCGTCATCAAGACCGGACGAACACGGGTGTAGCCGGCTTCCAAGGCGGCAAGATAAGAGTCGCGGGTCGCCTCGTACCGTTCGTTGGCAAAAGTGATCACAAGGACGCTATTGGCCGTCGCCACGCCCATGCACATGATCGCACCCATCAGCGCCGGCACGCTCAGCGTCGTTTGGGTGACGAAAAGCATCCACATGATGCCGGCCAGAGCGACGGGCAGGGCTGTGATAATGATAACCGGCTCGCTCCACGACTGGAAGTTTACCACCATGAGAAGGTAAACGAGGACCATTGAGAAGACCAGCCCGACGTAGAGACCAAAGAACGAGTCCTGCATGGTCGCAACCTGTCCGCGAAGAGTGACGACACCTCCGCGCGGCAGCTCTTTTTGTAAGCTGTCGATGGCTTTCCGCACCTCGCGAGCCACGGCTCCAAGGTCCCGGCCGTCCACTCCACCATAGATGTTGATGACCGGACGAATATTGAAGCGATCCATCACCGGAGAGGTCTGGCTCCGCGAAAGGCTGGCGACATTCGCGAGGATCTGGTTCTGGCCGGTCGTGCTTCCGAGAACCGGCAGATTCATGAGCGCGCCCGGCGAATCAATGTCATACTGGGGGACCATCGCGTTGAGCTGGTAGGAAATGCCATTGGTGGGATCGACCCAGAAATTCGGACTCACCTGCTGGGAACCTGACAACGCGCCCAGGACGCTGTTGGCTACGTTCTGTTGGGTCAGGCCAAGAGTCGAGGCCTTGGTCCGATCCACGGTGAGGTCGAGGCGTGGCGCGTCATTCGGTTCCTGAATTCTCAAGTCCACCAGCCCGGGAATTTTGCGCAAGGCGCCCAGCAGCTTGGTCGCATACTGAAAGATCGCATTACGGTCCGATCCGACGATCTGAACGTCGATCGGCGCCGGCAACCCGAAGTTCAGGATCTGCGCGACGATATCCGCCGGCGGAAACCATACCGTCACGTCGGGGAATTGCTTGCGCATCTCGAGCCGAATCTTGCGCACGAAATCGTTCGTCGGATCGTGCCCTTCCTTCAAAGAAACGAGGATGTCGCCGTCGGCGGGGCTGACCGTTCCGGTGTTGTTGTACGACGTATTGATGCCGCTGTAGGGCAAACCGAGATTATCGATGATCTCCCCCAATTGCCCGGCGGGAATGATTTTCCGAATCATCTGCTCGATCTCGTCCACCGTGCGGGCCGTCTCTTCAATCCGCGTGCCCGACGTCATGCGCACATGCATGTCAAAGCGACCTGCATCCACCGCCGGGAAGAAGTCCTGGCCGAGAAAAGGGAAGAGCAAACACGAGGCCAGGACGAACCCCATCACCAGCAAGATGACTTTTCTCGCATTGGTCAGACAGAGGCTGAGCAAATCGCGATAGCCCTCCCGAAATTTTTCGAACCGCCTTTCAAACCCGCTTTGAAAAGCGGAAGCCCACGATAAAAGAAAGAATCTGCCGCCGGATTCATGCTCCGACGAGGAATGTTCCTTCATCCAATACATCGCCAGTGTCGGAACCAGCGTCCGCGAAAGAATGTAGGAAGCCAGCATCGCGAAAATCACGGCCTGCGCGAGCGGAATAAAGAGATACTTCGCGACACCGGAGAGGAAGAAGATCGGCACGAAAACAATGCAGATGCAGAGCGTCGACACGAAGGCTGGAACCGCGATCTGCGCCGCGCCGTCGCGAATCGCTTCGACCACGGGCTTACCTTCGGCAAGATGCCTGTCGATATTCTCAATCGTCACCGTCGCGTCGTCCACGAGGATACCCACGGCGAGCGCCAGCCCTCCAAGGGTCATGATGTTGATGGTCTGGCCGATCGCGCTCAAGATGGAGAGCGAAGCCAGGATGGAGAGCGGAATCGAAATCGCGATGATCAGCGTGCTCTTCCAGTCGCCCAGAAAGAGCAGAATCATGATCGCGGTCAGGCATGCTGCGATGATGCCTTCGCGAACCACCCCGGAAATGGCTCCCGTCACAAAGATCGACTGGTCCGCCAACAGGGAGATCTCCGCTCCATCAGGGAGGATCTGCTTCAACAGCGGCAGGCGATCTTTGACCCCTTGAACAATGTCCAGCGTCGAAGCCGAGCCCGTCTTCTGCACGTCCAACATCGTGCCACGCGATCCATTGAACCGGACGATGTTGGTTTGCGGAATGTTTCCGTTGCGGACGTTGGCCACGTCGCTGATGTAAAGGGTGGTTCCGTTGGGGAGCGTCTTGATCGGCAGCGAGTTGAGCTGGGCCAGCTCGGGCGGGCTGGAATTCAGGCCGACTTGATATTCGTAGCGCCCGATTTTCGCTGTCCCCGAAGGAAGAATGAGGTTCTGGGCATTGATGGCATTGATGACATCCGCCGGAACCAATCCATGGGCCTGCAGGGCCGGATAGTTCAGATCCACCGACACGTAGCGCATCTTGCCGCCGTAGGGATAGGGAACCGACGCTCCTGGGATGGTGATCAACTGGATGCGCACAACATTGAGCGCCAGATCGTTCAACTGTTGTTCGGACAAACTCTTGCCGCCCAACCCGACCCGAATCACGGGCACATTCGAAGCGGTATAGCTAATGATTAAAGGTGCTGTCGTCCCGACCGGCAGTTGCCGGAGAATGGTCTGCGAAACCGCCGTGATCTGCGCGACGGCCTTCGACAAGCTGGCCGTCGGCTGCATGAACACTTTGATGACGACGATCCCATACAATGACTGCGACTCAATGTGCTGAATGTCGTCAACCGTCGTGGTCAGAACGCGTTCATAAGGCGACGTGATATGCGCCTCCATCTGATCGGGCGACATCCCGGCAAAATTGAAAATTACCGACACCACCGGAATGTCGATATTGGGGAAGATGTCCTTGGGCGTCTTGAGAATGCAAAGGACGCCGCTGATCAGAATGAAAATCGCCAGGACGATGAAGGTCAGCGGCCTTCGCAGAGCAAGATCGACGATCCACATGGCAAATAGCTCAACTGCCTCCTCCCAGGCACGGGAGCATACACCTTCCTTGCCGTCAGAAAAACCCATTCTTCGCGGACAGGCGTTTGCCATCGGCAAGGGCCGCGCTCCGTCCCAGGCGGGCACATTTTTGTCAGGACATCGATAAGGCGACGCGCGTGCGATTCGCGATCTCTTTGGGCGGGCCGCCGAAGAGCCGTTTAAACTCACGGCTGAATTGCGAGGGACTTTCGTAACCAACCCGCCGAGCCGCCTCCGCGACGGACACGCCGGCGACCATCAAGACCTGCGCTTTGTGCAGCCGAATGGTTTGAAGATAACGCAGCGGCGGCTTGGCCGTGACTGCCTTGAAGTTCGCATGGAAAGTCGAGACGCTCATGCCGGCTTCGCGCGCCAGCGTTCCAACGTCAAGCGTCTGCGCGTAGTCGAAATGAATGCGCCTGAGCGCACGCGCGATCTGACCGAAATTGCTCTGCGGCGTCGCCAGCGCGCGCAGCGCGGCTCCCCGTCCACCGCACAAGGCGCGGTAAATGATTTCACGGATGATCGGCGGACCGAGCACACGGGCCTCGACCGAAGACCGCAGACATTGCGCCAGCCGGGTCGCCGCATCGATCAACTCCGCCGTCAGGGGCGCGGCATCGATCGCGCGAGGAGGATCCGCGAACCGCCCGGGCGCGGCATCCATCTCCAAAAGAAGCTCGGCGATCGTGGAGGGATCTACACGGACCGCCATGCCAAGCAGGGGCTCCTCGGGCGTCCCGATGGTCTCGCATTCGAACGGCAATGGCACGGCCAGGACAAGATAGTTGCGCGCGTCGTAGGTGAAGGTGCGCCCGCCGAGCCGTCCGCGCTTGCGGCCCTGCGCGATGATCACAACGCTTGGATCGTAGGAAACCGGGGCGCTCGGGTGCCTCTCCGTCGAAAGCATGAGGCGCACTTCGGGCAGGCGCGTCGGGCCGAACCCTTCAACCGTGGCCAACTCGGCCAGAACTTTGGCCAGCTTGGGAAATCCCGCGTGCGCGTGCATTCCGACTTATAAGCCAGCGCGATCCCGCGGGTCCGCCAGAAAAAATCGCGCCAGCCAGAGGATTAGGCATGTCTTTCAGAGGAGCGTCCATTGCGCCGGCAAGACGCAATGGATTACGTTCTCTTACTGTCGGCAGACGACGTGCCGATCAACAACCAATTCCTAGACCGACAACGCATATGAAAGGTTTGCAAGACAAGATCGCATTGGTCACCGGAGGCAGCCGGGGACTCGGACGCAACATTGCCCTCGCCCTCGCCGGCAATGGAGCGGATATTATCCTCACGTATCGCCAGCAAAAGGCAGAGGGTGAGGCGGTGGCCGCCGAAATCGAACAGCTGGGCCGAAAAGCCGCTCTCCTCCAGCTCGACGTCGCGGACCTCAGTCAGTTCGACGGGTTTCTCAACAATATCCGGCAGGCCTTGGAAACCAAATGGGGGCGAAGCACGTTCGACTTTCTCATCAATAATGCCGGTATCGATAGTGCGGCGCCGTTCGACAAGATGTCAGAAGAGAATTTCGACCGGCTTTTCCTGGTCCATTTCAAAGGCGTCTATTTTCTGACGCAGAAGCTCCTCCCCGCGATAGCTGACGGCGGAGCGATCGTCTGCACCTCCACCGGACTTGCCCGTTTCGCCATTCCGGGCTACTCGGCCTACGCGTCCATGAAAGGCGCGATCGAGGTATTCACGCGCTACCTGGCCAAGGAACTCGGCTCACGCCATATCCGCGCCAATGTGGTCGCTCCGGGCGCCATCGAAACCGACTTCACCAGGAGCGCCCTCGAGAATCCTCAAATCAAGAGCTTTCTCGCTTCCCAAACCGCTCTCGGCCGTGTCGGCGTGCCGGAAGACATCGGTGGCGTCGTCGCCTTTCTCTGCTCGGAAGAAGGCCGCTGGGTCAACGCTCAACGCCTCGAAGCTTCCGGCGGAATGTTCCTCTAGGACAAGTCGCCGTCCGGCCGCAGTGAGCCGCGGCCGCGGCCACACCCGCAGGGCGGGGCCGCTCGCTGGACACGAGCGGTCCCCAATCCTTCCGTTTTCGGTTAAATTACTACGCGGCGTCAGCCGCACATTTGCGCCATTGCTTCCTTCATTTCCTCGGGCGTTACCTCACGGAGGTGCGTGGCCACCGACCAGTGATGACCGAAGGGGTCTTCCAACTTGCCATAACGATCTCCCCAGAACATGTCCTCGACCGGCATGATGATCTTGCCTCCCGCTTTGACGGCCTGATCTACCACCGCGTCAACATCGTCGACGTAGAGATGGATCGTTACGGGCGAACCATTCAGCGACCTTGGTCCAAAGCAGCCCCAATCGGGCGACTCGTCCGTGAGCATCACCATGGAATCACCAATCCGGACAGCGGCATGCATGAGCTTTCCGTCCGGACCCGGCAAACGAGCAGTTTCCACGGCGTTGAACGCCTTCTTGTAAAATTCAATCGCGTCGGCGGCCCCGGCACAGACAAGATGCGGAGTCACTGAGTGCATTCCCGCAGGAATGGGTTTTCCCTTCCGGCCCGTCGAAGGCCGCACGGCTTCTGTTGTTGTTTCTGATTTCATGTAGTTTGCGTCGTATTAGGTATTTCGGGCCATGGCCCTTCAGATGACTGAACGAACGAAGCTCCTGATTATGGACAAGACGATCCGCTTTTTCCGATGAATCTTGCAACAGCCTCCTTAACAACAATATGAAACAAGTATTCATTGCCGGGCACGGCGGACCAGAAAACCTCGAGTTGCGCGAGTCGCCCGACCCAACCCCGGGCAAAGGCCAACTCCGCATTCTCGTCAAAGCCAGTGGCGTAAATTTCGCCGACATCCTCGCGCGACAAGGCCTCTACCCGGACGCTCCCAAAGTTCCGTGCGTCGTCGGCTACGAGGTGTCCGGCCGGATTGACGCCGTCGGTCCCGGGGTCGACCCCTCCTGGATTGGCAAAGATGTCGTCGCTCTGACTCGTTTTCGCGGTTACGCGGACGTTCTTGTCGTCCCCGAGAGGCAGGTCTTTGAAAAGCCGGCTTCACTCACGCATGAGCAAGCGGCGGCGATTCCAGTGAACTACCTCACTGCCTGGCAACTGCTTGTCGTCATGGGATCCTTGAAATCGACGGAGACCGTCCTCATCCACAACGCTGGTGGTGGGGTGGGACTGGCAGCGATCGATATCGCCCGCCACGTCGGTGCCACGATCTTCGGAACCGCCAGCCCCGGCAAACATGTCTTCCTCAAGGAACGCGGACTCCACGAAGCCATCGATTACCGCACCGGCGACTGGTTGGTCGAAGTGAAGAGACTCACCGGAGGCAAGGGCGTCGAACTCATCACGGATCCGATTGGGGGCAACCATTGGCAGAAGAGCTTCCGCGCCCTGCGCGCGACCGGGCGCCTTGGCATGTTTGGCGTCTCCGCAGCGACCACTTCGAAGTTGTCCGGCCCACTCCGCATGCTTCCTGTCGCTCTTGGCATGCCATTTTTTCATCCAATTCCTCTCGTCAATCGCAACAAAGCGGTCTTCGGCGTGAACCTCGGGCAGATGTGGCACGAACCCGAAATGATCGCGCGCTGGACGCGAGACCTGCTGCAAGGCGTCGTCGAAGGCTGGATCCGTCCGCACGTGGACAAAACGTTCCCGCTCGCGCAAGCCGGTGAAGCGCACACCTACATCGAAGAACGCAGAAACATCGGCAAGGTTGTCCTGGTAAATTGACCAATGCGCCAATGCGCGACGTGCTCCCGAAAAGCTACGCATTACGCCGCCTCTCAACTCTCAACCCTGAGCCGTGGCGATCTGGAGCATTCGCCTTTTCACTTCTGGCGGCATGCTCTATTTCTTCGAAGATGGAATCCGAATTTTCCTCCCCCGACTGCGCATGAAGTCCAGGAAAGACGACGCCGGGATCCGTCCGACGCAAGACGGAAAGTCGAAGGCCATCAATACCCCCCGACAAGTCCTCTTCGCCAGTTTGATCGGGACAGCGATCGAGTTTTTCGACTTCTACATCTACGCCACGGCCGCGGTGCTGGTCTTTCCGCATCTCTTTTTCCCCGCCACCGATCCGACGACGGCGATGCTCTCTTCGCTGGCAACCTTTGGGCTCGCCTTCTTCGCGCGACCGATCGGCTCGGCACTTTTTGGCCATTTCGGGGACCGCGTCGGCCGCAAGACGACCCTGGTCGCATCGCTGCTCACGATGGGGATATCCACCATCGTCATCGGCATGCTGCCCACCTATCACTCCATCGGACTGGCAGCTCCGCTGCTCCTGGCGCTCTGCCGGCTCGGTCAGGGTCTGGGCTTGGGCGGCGAGTGGGGCGGCGCGGTGCTTCTCGCGACGGAGAACGCACCGCCGGGAAAGCGCGCCTGGTACGGCATGTTCCCACAGTTGGGCGCTCCGCTCGGCTTCCTTTTCTCAGGAGGCGGCTTCGTGCTGCTCTCCCGATGGCTCTCCGACGAGCAGTTCTTCGCGTTCGGCTGGCGCATTCCCTTTCTCGCGAGCGCGGTGCTCGTCGCGATTGGACTCTATGTCCGGCTCAGAATCACCGAGACGCCGGTCTTCGAGCAGGCCATCGCTCGGGAGGAACGGGTGAAAGTGCCGATGTTCACGGTGTTTCGCGACCACCTTGGGCTCCTCGTCGTGGGGACCCTCATCTCGCTCACTGCGTTTGTTCTCTTTTACCTGATGACCGTTTTCGCGCTGTCGTGGGGCACCAGCAAACTCGGCTACACCCGCGAGGAGTTTCTGCTCATTCAGCTCTTTGGCATCCTCTTCTTTGCTTTGACGATTCCGTGGTCCGCCAAGCTGGCCGAACGGGGTCGCCGGCCGATGCTGACCACGGTGAACGTCGCGATCTGTGTCTTCGGCTTGGTCATGCCAATCATGTTCAAGACGGGTGCCGTCGGGACAACCTTCGCAATGGTGCTGGGCATGTCGTTGATGGGACTCGTCTATGGGCCGCTCGGGACCGTGCTCTCGGAGCTTTTCCCGACCGCCGTCCGCTACACGGGCAGCTCGTTGACGTTCAACCTGGGCGGGATCTTCGGAGCCTCGCTCACGCCCTATGCCGCAACATGGCTGGCAACCACCTACGGCCTGCAAGCCGTCGGTTACTACCTCTCGGCGGCAACAATCCTTTCGCTCATCGGGATCGCCATGGCCCGGGAAACCAAGGACAAACCACTTTCTTCGTATGTCCAGGAACCTGCCGGCAGCTAGCTCGCTCAGCTCGTCCTCCTCCTCGAGCTTACCGGCGACGGGAGGCCCACGCACCGATCTCGCGCCCCGAGACCGATGACGATGCCACGCTTCCTATGGCATCTCCTGTCTCCGCTTCTTTTTCACCGACCTTTTTCGGAAATCTCTTCTGAGAAACGCTAGTGGGCGAGCTGCTCGCCAACCTGCATTATCAGTCTCCACTCCCTCCGCCCTGATGAAGCTTCGGATTTCGACTTATCGCTACGGTTCTCCAAGGCAGACGAATGAAGGTCTGCGTCTCGGCGTCGCTCGCCATGTTCCTCGTGGGATTAGACGCGAAGATTGGCAGAGTGGCGGCTACTTTGATCAATGGGTTCCGCTCCTGGCTCCCACATCCGATCTCGTCGCTAAGTATCGGCAAAAGAAAGTCCGTTTCGCCACCTTCACCAGACTCTACCAGAATCAGATGAAAGCGCCGGCGAGCCGTCAGGTCATCGATTTGCTTGCCACCGTTTCGCTTTTTCTGCCCATCAGCATCGGATGCTATTGCGAAGACGAGAGCCTCTGCCATCGCTCAGTTTTGCGGAAGTTGATTCTGAAAGCAGCCGAATCGAAGACCGGAGTATTCGAGAGCTTTCTCGAGATGCGCGAATCGGGAGACCTCGCCAAATTCGCGAGCCCGGTCTGCTTTCGAGACCTCGAAGAGGAATAACTGCGCGAGTCGGTTTATTGGCCGGAGCTAGACTAGACCCAAGGGGTAAAGCACGCCCGCGAAGGGAATGACCGCTGAGGGCCGGATTTTTCGGCCTGGGCATTTGCCTCATTCGTAGAGATCGCTAAATTTGAATCTGAAGAATTCGCCCTATGAAAGTGCGTATTCTTATCCTGGCGAGCAGCCTTGTTCTCGTGGCGTGCAAGGAGCAGCAGGTCGCGCCTCCTGCACCCCAAATCGAGGCGCCTTCGCCTTCGCCGTCTACGCGGTACTTGTTGCGTCGCGTCGCGGTCGCAACCGAGGAGAGCCTCTATGGCTTGGATGCGGGAACAGAGCTCCAGCTCATCGAAGAACGTCCCGGCCGTTTGCTGGTCCAAGCCCAGGGCATGCAGTTTGAGATCGATCCGCGTGACACGACGGATAATCCCAGCGGGGCGGAAAGAGTTTTGCTGCCTGCGAAGGAGGGGAAAGCGGTTCGAAGGGGCGCGATCGCGGCTCAATGGCAACCGAAGACCGAGAATTCCTCGCCGCGGAGAATATCCGGCGCTCGACCGCCGAGCAAATTTCCCATCTGCGTGCCTCCATCGATTCAGCCAGGGCGCATATCGCCAGACTTGAGGCGAAACCGGCTCGCGCGGGTCGTGGGCAGAGCATCGCCGTGCTCGATGATAACTCGAGTGGCCGACCCCGGGAAGTAGACGCCCGCCGACAATCGATCTCTCTCCTTCAATCCTACATCGCCGATTGCGATCGAGAGATTCAGATGCTATCCGATGCGACGCCAGGTGAGGAATAAGCCCTAAGAAAAGGCGTCGGCCAAGCGGACCTTCGCTTTCCCGATCACCGACTACGGGAGGCCGTCGCCCTCGCACTCCCAGAAAGCTTATTCCGATGTCCCAAAAGGCCGCCTTCGTTCGTCATAACGTTATATCAAAGGGAAGACATGACTATCCACCCGTCGCGCGAAAGCCTCGAGAACCATCAAATCGTCACGTCCGAGCGGTGGTTGGCGGCGCGCAAGGAATTGCTGAAAAGAGAAAAGGAACTCACCCGGTTGCGTGATGAAGTCAGCGCCAGGCGCCGCGAACTGCCCTGGGTGCGGGTCGAGAAGAACTACATCTTCCAGGGCCCCCATGGCCCGGAAACTTTGGCCGATCTCTTCGAGGGCCGCAGCCAGCTCTTTGTGCAGCATTTCATGCTGGGGCCCGACTGGGACGAAGGCTGCGTCGGCTGCGCGTTCTGGGCCGATCACCACGACGCCGCCAACCTGCACCTCGCCCACCACGATGTCTCGCTCGTCGCCGTTTCACGCGGCACCTGGTGGGACATCAAGCGATTCAAGACGCGGATGGGCTGGAACTTCAAGTGGGTCTCCTCGCACGAGAACGACTTCAACTACGACTTTCAGGTATCATTTACCGAAGCGCAGATCGTTCGCGGCGAGGTCGTCTATAACTACGAGCGGCTCGACGAGGGCGCTGGATGCGAGGAGTTGGCCGGCTTTAGCGTGTTTTACCGCAGCGAGATCGGAGAGATCTTTCACACTTACTCCGGATACGCCCGCGCGGGCGACATCCTTATCGGAGCCTATAATTATCTCGATCATACCCCGAAGGGACGTAACGAGCGTCAAAGCATGGACTGGGTGCGACATCACGATTGCTACGGGCGGGAATCCTCAGCTCCGACTGACCGGATCGGCTCCCTCCTCTCAGCTTGATCCTCGCCCTCCAGAACTCAGCAAAAAACTGAAACCATCACAATCACCGACACACACATGGCCACCAAAATATTCGTCAACTTGCCCGTCAAAAACCTCGGCAAGTCCATCGAGTTCTTCAAGAGCCTCGGCTTCAACTTCAATCCTCAGTTCACCGACGAAACCGCCGCTTGCATGGTCATCAGCGAAGACATCTTCGCCATGCTGCTCACCAACGAAAAATTCAAGGAATTCACTCCCAAGGAAATCTGCGACGCCACCAAGTGCACGGAAGTCCTCGTGGCCCTTTCCTGCGAAAGCCGGCCCGAGGTGGACGAATATGTGCGAAAGGCCATCGCCGGCGGCGGCGGCACCTATAGCGACCCAAAAGATTACGGGTTCATGTACGCGCACGGATTTCAGGACCTGGACGGCCACATCTGGGAAGTCTTTCACATGTCCTCGACGCCGCCCGAGCCGGGCTCGTAATCTCGCCGGCACCCCGTCAGCTGTCTTCCAATGCGGAGCGGCAGGCTGCCCCTGGCGGATGCAATGTTTAGCGTGAATAGCCTGAACTACGTCTTGACCCTCGTGACGGCGCTCGGTTGCGGAACGATTGCCGGCGTCTTCTTTGCCTTCTCGAGCTTTGTCATGAAGGCGCTGGCCCGGCTCCCGGCTGACGGCGCCATCTCCGCCATGCAGTCCATCAACATCGCGGCGGTCAATTCGTGGTTCCTGGTCGCGTTCCTCGGCACCGCCGCTCTCTCGGGCGCAACCGTCGTCGCCGCTCTCGTGCAATGGAGCGAACCCTTCGCCCTCTTCCTGCTCCTCGGCGGGCTCGCCTACCTCGCCGGCTGCTTCCTGGTCACCATCGTCTTCAATGTGCCCATGAACGACGCCCTCGCCGCGCTTCCTGTCACCGCCCCCGATCGCGCCGACCGATGGAGAACCTACCTGGCCCATTGGACCACGTGGAACCATGTGCGGACAGTCGCCTCTCTCGTGGCCGCCGCGCTTCTGAGCATCGGGCTAAGCCGAATGGCCTGACACTGAAGCGTGGGTTTACCGTAGCAGTAAGACCACGCGAGTGACTTTCTTTGTTTACCAGCTTGCGGCTGCGGTTTCAAACGCGCGGACTCGGTCCGTGCATCGCTCGGCCAGTGGTCGCACCTCGACGACGCAGCCGTATTCGAGACCGGGGCATTTTTGCGCGATACCGATGGCTTCGGCTTCGTCTGCCACCTGAAGATGGAAATAACCGCCAATCGCTTCCTTCGACTCCGCAAACGGGCCGTCGATCACGTTGTGACCACGCTTGCCGGCGACAAGCTTGCCCATATCGCGCAATGGATGACCGCCTTTGCACTTGCCCTCCTGAACGAGGCCCTCGAACCAAGCCATCCATTCGGATGTGACTTTTTGAACCTCTGCGTCCGAGAGCTGTTTGAGCCAGGCGTTCCCGCGGAAGAGCAGCAGGTAGTCCGCTTGATGTTCCGTGTTCATGGCTGACTTTCGTTGCTAGTTTCTTCCGAGTCCATGGGGAAAACCATCCGACGCATCCCTGAGGTCACAAGTGAAAAGCTCAGTGTCCCGAATCCGCTCGCAGCCAAGGATGGCAACAGGGTCCACCCGATCGAATTCCCTGACAGGCCGCCACGTTGACAGTTATGACCAGTCATGATAACTGGTCTTCTATGGAGGTAACGGCCACGGAATTCAAGGCAAAGTGCCTGGGTCTTATTGACCAGGTTCACGATGGTGCGGAGGCGGTAACCATCACCAAGCATGGGAAGGTCGTCGCCAAACTCGTCGGGGTGTCGGACAACCACCCTCTCAAGAAAGTGCGCGAGAGTCTCGCCGACTCTGTGAAGGAATATCGGAATCCGTTCGCGCCGGCCGTCAGCGAAGACGAAGTCGAAGCGTACCATTAATGCCAGCGCCGGCACCGCTGCTCGATACGCACGCGTGGATCTGGTACGTGGCCGATCCCGGCAAGTTGACTCGGACCGAACTGAACGCCTTGGACGCGCTGACTTTCGACAATCGTCCTTTCCTCTCAGACTTCAGTCTCTGGGAAGTTGCGACTTTGGTCGCGATCAAGCGGCTCCGGCTCGATCGTCCGTTGGAACGATGGCTGGCCGCGGCGGCCCGACCGGCCGTTGTCCGCATCGCCTCAGTTTCGGTTTCCGTGGCCATCGAGCTCGCTGCCTTGCCCGACACGTTTCACCGCGACCCTGCCGATCGCACGATTGTCGCGACCGCCCGGCCAACGGACTTCCCGTCCTGACACGCGATCGCCGGATCATCGACTCCGGCCTCGTCGAGATCTGGACGCCTGGCTGATCCGGGCGCCTCGTCGAAGAAAATGCCTCTTGCCGCAGCCGATCTTCCGGCAATAATACTCGTTCGCGACAATGACGGGGTCTTAGCTCAGTTGGTAGAGCGCCTCAATGGCATTGAGGAGGTCAGGGGTTCGAATCCCCTAGGCTCCACCAACTCCTGGTGGAGTTTTGCGAAGCAAAAGATTCGAACCTTGGTTCGACTACCCTGCGCGAAGGCGCATCGTTCCAGCGAAGCCATTTTCGTAGAGCCCGACGCATGTCGGGATAATCCCCTAGGCTCCACCAGGTGGCGAGGTCTTGTGACCCCCATCAACTATCAACTCTCAACCATCAACCAATCGCCGACTAACTTGCGCGTGAGCGCGACCCCTCGGGCGCAGCCAAACTCGTAGAGCCCGACGTATGTCGGGATAATGCCCTAGGCTCCACATTCCTCAGTTAGAGGGATATACAATAGCATAAATCCCAACTCTCAACAGCTGCTCACAACAAGTGTGGGGTATGTTTGAGCATGTTTAGCTTGCCCCCCGGCTGGCATCGCTTTTAATGTTTCTTTTGAAGTCAAAATGAGTGTCTGGGCAGAAATTGAGCAAGAGAAGGGAGGGCGTTGGGTTGCCAAGATGCCGGGGGTTCCTGAGGTGACTCTTTGCCGCCGTGGCCGGTCCGTTGTTACCAGAAGCCCCATTTCTGCCATAAACGTTCGGATAGCATGGAAGTGTCCGAACTGATCGCGCTATACAACAGAGCGTGGAGCGAACCCGACTACGCGCTCAGGCAAAAATTGCTTGAGCAGATATGGGCTGAGGACGGCACTTACACCGACCCCACCGCACACGTTGCAGCAGAAGGGCGCTCGTCGATCACATCGCGGCGTTCTTTGAGCAGTTCCCTGGAGCCTACTTTGCGGTTACTAGTGGGATCGATTCGCATCACGGGAAGTTTCGCTTCACCTGGCGCATGGTGCTTGCGGATGGGAAAGTGTTTTTGGAGGGGATTGATTTCGGTGAGTTGAACTCCGATGGCAAGCTACATCGCATCGTCGGATTTTTTGGACCGCTTGCGCCCAAGCCATAGGCTGAAGCTCAACCACTCGCATGGTCGGAGGCGAAAGGCTAAATGGCTGACCCCTTTCTACCCCCTTCCTACCCCACCAGTTTTCGCCGATCGAGCGCTTGCTGATTGCGTTCGATGGCGGGCCCGAGCGTAAAAAAAGCCGTCGCCTTCGCCGTTTGTGAATAAGCCTTCCCCTTTTTCCCAACTCTTACCCCGATTCCCTTTTGCTGAACTTGACGCACACAACTCAACCACGGGCAGGCGACGAGATGCAGACCGCTGCCATGACCCTCACAGCCGCCGGCTATGGCGTGAATGCGCAGCATTTGCCCGGCCACGTCGAAGAGGTGATCGCCGCGACGATCAAGCGGGAGAATATCGGGCTACTCGTTATGGGAGGCTTGCGAAGGCATGCGAGAGGTGCCTGCGGTGTACGTTGTCGGCAGAGCAGGTGGCATAGTTGAATCGGGGCGAGGAGAACACTCTGGAGTTCAGGCTTTTGACCTTGGTGCAAATCGCTCTGTTGCACTATCGCATTGGAGCAAAGCATCGCACGCCGGCAATATACCTTGCATCAACGAGTTAGGAGACTGTTGAAAAACTCACGTATGCCACGTTGCCGTCAATTTTCGGAAGATCGCAAGGAGCCAAGCGCAGGCGCGATGGGGTGTGGGGTCCCCATCTCCCCGCAAAGCCGCAGTGCTACGGACAAGCTTGGCGACACGGCGAGAGTCGCAACCCAGGTGGGAAGAAAGGGTCCCACCCCTTTCTGGGCGCGAGTGCTTTGGGGCATCTTGGAAGGGCGATGGGCCCCTTCCCCTCACGGGCGTCGCTCCTCAGTCACAGCCCTTCAGGGGATGCTCCTTCGTCGCTCCACCGACATCCACCCCAAAGTACTCGCGCGTGACATGCGTGGGTTTTTCAACAGTCTCTTAGGCCTCGGCACCGGGATCAAGGTTGATGTATTGGTGCCAGGCGCCAGGCGGACGCGAGCCAACTTGACCTGCGCGCGGTAGGAGGTAATATTTATGGGGCACACCTTAACTGTTGCCTCAGTGAGGCAATGGCGCCGCCGGTAGGCAGCCGGCTTGCTTGGCCCGTGCGCCTTTTTGCGAGGAACATGGCAACAGAATTTACATTTTTGATTCCCTTGGGCTGGGAAGGGCGGGACGAGCGTCTCGCTTTTGCCCGGCGCCACGGTTTGGGCGTTGAAGTAACCGCCTTCATCGGCGGAAAGGCGCTCAATGACTCTGGAATCAGAGGCTCGATGGAAGGGCAACTCGAGCGGGAACTGTCGACTTTCAAGAGCATGAAAACGCTGCATGGCGCGTTTCTTGACCTCGCGCTTCACAGCCCCGATGCAAGGGTCGCGGCGATCTCGCAAAGTCGAATTGAGCGGGACATCCTTACGGCACGGCGACTCGGCTGTGAAAAGATCGTCTTTCATTTGGGATTCAATCCCCTCGTCCCCGTGTCGCGCTATCGAAGTGAACTTATCAAGGCTCATGCGGAGTTCTGGGCCTATGTGCTCGCGAGCTATCCGGGAATCACGATCTGCCTGGAGAATCAATGGGAATCGGACTGGAGTATTTTTGGGGAATTGTTCGACGCGGTTCCACATCCTCGCCTGGGCATGTGTCTGGATGTCGCGCACGCGCACGTCCATGGTCACTTCAGTTCTAAGGCATGGATCCGGGGTATGGCTACGCATGTTTCGCACATGCACTGGAACGATAATTGGGGAGATTGCGACGATCATTTGCCGCTTGGCGCAGGAAATATCGATTGGTCTTCGATTTTCGATGCTTGCCGGGCTTGGAAGACCGCGAGCGTGACGCTGGAGATGCAAGAACTCGGCTCACTTCAACGCAGCCTTTCTTTCCTTGAGCGGCAAGGTGTGCTCCCCCGGTCCGAGCGATTTCGCAGCACAACCGCCTCCGTGCTTACTCCACCCTGATACAGGGTCCCCGTTCGCTCGTTGAGCGGCCGGTCAAATGCTGCAAAGGCTCATTCTGCCCTCACATAACCATTCAGTCAGCAGACCTTGCCATTCATGCCCTTCCATGTCAGTTCAGGAGAATTCACTTGATGCCGCAGAGAACGCGGAAAGGTTAGCAGAGCGAGAGATCGCCCGAAGACGCACCTTTGCTATCATCTCTCACCCGGATGCTGGCAAGACGACGCTCACCGAGAAGTTTCTCCTCTATGGCGGAGCACTGCAACTCGCGGGAAGCGTTACTGCGCGGAAAAACCAGCGTGCCACTGCGAGCGACTGGATGGAACTCGAACGCCAGCGTGGCATTTCGGTTTCCTCGACGGTGCTGCAATTCGAATACGGCGGCTGCGTCGTGAACCTGCTCGATACACCAGGCCACAAGGATTTTTCTGAGGATACTTATCGCGTGCTCACCGCGGTGGATGCTGCCGTGATGGTCGTGGACGCGGCAAAGGGTATCGAGGCTCAAACGCGCAAGCTCTTCGAGGTCTGTCGCCAGAGGGGCGTCCCCATTTTCACGTTCATGAACAAGCTGGACCGCCCGGCAAAGCCACCGCTCGATCTTCTCGATGAACTGGAAGGGGTTCTTGGCATCCACGCCACTCCGATGAATTGGCCGCTGGGTAACGGAGAGGATTTTCGTGGCGTCTATGACAGGCAGACCCGTGAGGTGCATCTTTTTGAAAGGACGCCTCATGGGGCGTATCGCGTGCCGGTGCAGGTCGGCGGCACGGACGATCCGCTCGTGAGACAGACCATGTCGGCTGAAAGTTACGCACACCTTCGCGAAGAACTTGATATTCTCGAAGCCGCCGGTGCCGCGTTTGACAACGACCAAGTGCGTTCGGGTCGTCTCACGCCGGTTTTCTTCGGCAGCGCAATGAACAACTTTGGCGTGCCGTTGCTGCTCGACCGGTTTTTGTCCTTGGCGCCCGCGCCGACACCTCGCGCGGGACGCAATGGCCCAGTCTCTCCGCAGGCGCCCTCGTTTTCGGGGTTCATCTTCAAGATTCAAGCAAACATGAATCCCCGCCACCGCGACCGTGTTGCTTTCGTCCGCATTGTCTCAGGCGAGTTCCGGCGCGATATGACGGTCGAACATCCACGCACGGGAAAGCCGCTGCGTCTCTCAAATTCGCAAAGACTCTTCGCCCGGGAGCGCGAAACCCTCGATAGGGCATGGGCTGGCGATGTCGTCGGGATCGTGGGCAATCAGGATTTTGAGATCGGCGACACCTTGACCGAAGATCCATCGGTTCGATTTGATGAGATTCCGCGTTTTGCGCCCGAATGTTTTGCACACATATACAGCTCGAATAGCGCCACCCACAAGCGGTTCCGAGAGGGTCTGGACCAGCTCTTGCGTGAAGGCGTTGCCCAGGCTTTCAAGTTGAAGGACCCTTTGGTCCGAATCCCGTTGCTCGGAGCGGTCGGACCACTGCAATTCGACGTCCTCCAATATCGCTTGGAATCCGAATATGGCGCGGAGTGCCGTATTCAATCGACACCCTGGACTCTCGCGCGGTGGATTCGCTTCCGCACCGGATCGGCGGGAACGCCTGATCTCACCTTGCCGACGGGTGCGGCGCAGGCTAAGGATGCCTACGGATTCACGGTCGCCCTCCTGAGCAGTGCGTGGGCCCTCCGTTCTCTGGAAGACAATAATCCCGGAATCGAGATCTCTGCGGTTCCCTTCCCAGTCTCAAAGTCGGCAGCCAGACATTTTTCATCTCTCTCTTTCTCGTCTCAATCGTAGCGGCCATGGGAATGTCGCGGATGGTACAGAGGTTGAGCGCGAAGAAACCGTTTGACCAATCGTTTAGAGGGCGTACGCTGCCATTCCGGTTCGGTTGGAACCATTTTCGAAAGCCAAATACTAGAGCGAAAGGAGCCGTTGGAGTGACACCACCGTGATCGACAGAAAGTAAGTTCGCCGGTTTCGTCCGTTTGGGTTTTTTCCTTTACGCGACGCCCGCCGCACCAGCCTTCGCGCCCATCGCGCGAAAAATCTGTCGATCAAATGTCACGACAATTCCCGCTCACTCGTAATTTTTCCCACTTTTCAAGTCTCTGGATCGCGCTGCTTGTGGCGCTTGCATGCACTTGCGTATCGGTCCTCTCGCTTTCCGGAGAGAACGTCGAGAAAGCGGCCAGATTCGAGAGGGAAGTGGAGACCTTTACGGGCGGCCACACGCGCGTCGTTTGGGTAGTGGACGCAGATAAGAACAAGGATGTTTATACCCACTCAAACGGACTTCGGCTCATGGGTTACGATTCGCGCGACGGCAAGGGCACGCGGACGATTTTGGAGTCCCTATCCAATTATTATCGCCCGCTGTTGACGCCCGATGGCGGACAAATTGTTTTTACGAACCGGCCCGAGTGCCGCACGTACGTTGTAAACTGGGATGGGTCTGGGCTGAGAGTCCTCAAGGACAATGCCGCCGCCGCAGCTGTCTGGCGCGATCCGAAGTCTGGAGAAACTTGGGTCTACGCGCAGAAGAGCGCCACGGATACGAATGCCCCCGTCGTCCGGTTCCCCCTGGCGGATCCCGCACGCGAGGAGGTTGTCTGGAGTTCGTCGCCCATCGAAACGCTTCCCGGCAATTTCCAGCTTTCGCGGGATGGCACGCGCGCTTCCGCGGCTTTTCCCTGGCCGCAGTGCGGCATCGCCCTGCTGCCTGATATTTCATGGAAGAAGCAGACCAACGGCTGCTGGCCCTCGATAGCTCCGGATAACAGCTACCTTTCCTGGACATTCGATGGGTCGCATCGAGATCTTTTCATGACGCAGTTGGACAACGGCCAATCGTGGACGGTCCGGCTGTCGAACGCCCCGGGCGTCCATGACTACGAGGTCTATCACCCCCGGTGGACCAACAATGTGAATTACATCGTCATGACCGGCCCCTATTCCATGGGCCAAGATGCAATACGACTTTGGAGTGGAGCAGGTGGCGTCGAGATCTACATTGGAAAGTTCAGCGCCGATTTTACCCATATCGAAAGCTGGCTCAAGCTGACCGACAGCGCACAAGGGGAGTTTTTTCCTGATGTCTGGATCGACGGTGGGGAGAAAGTCTCAGTCGTTTCGGAGCCGGGTCCTCGATCGGTTGTTAAGCACACGGAAACGGCATCACCGGGCGAAACCTGGCCCGGACCCGTTGATGGGCTCGTCTTTCTGTGGAAGGATAACATCGACGCGAATCAGTTCGTTGATTACCGGAACGTCAAACACGACGTGCGTGTTAATGCGGCGGGCGGCTCCCGCTTTGGCCCTGCCGGTCAGATGCGTCTAGTAAACGGCGCCTTCCTGCCGCAACCAGACTTCGGGGAATCTCTCCAAAAGGCGTTTCGAGAAACCGGCGAGTTTTCGTTAGAGGCCATCATCACCTGCGCTCGGCCATTTCAAAACCCTCCAGTAGAGATTCTGAGCCTGGTGCGGAAGAACAGTGCCCCCTTTCTTGCTCTGATTCAGGACGGCTCACAATTAGTGTTGCTTCTCAAATCAACCGGCTCCGAGAGTCGTAGGATTCCACTTGGCGTCGTGAGCGCCAACAGACCGGCTCACGTTCTCGTGAGTTACCGTGATGGAGAAGTTGTCTACTATCGCGATGGTCATCTGACTACCAGCGCCCGGATCGGGAACGTGAACTTTAAGAAGTGGAAAGAAGGCAGTCTTGTATTTGGAAGTCGCTCAGGATCCCGCTGGACGGGCTGGCTAGATAGCATTGTTATTTGCAACCGTTTCATCGACGATTCCGCAGCCGCCGAGAGGGCGACGCTCGCCGGCCTGAGGATAGCCAGCAGGCCCGTGATCTCCCGTCTCGTTGTAAGTGCGACGCTCTTGGGAAAGGAAGCTGCACCGTCGCCAGAGTCGATTACGCCTTACCGCCGCGCCCTCGTTGTCAACCGATACAAGATCACTGAAGCGCAGGAGACAAACCTTATAGGCAAGACTGTTCAAGTAGCCGAATGGGCTTTGCTCGACGCGGAAATACCTGCATCCTACGCGAAGGTCAAACCGGGCGACTCAGTCTACCTGGAACTCGAGTCCTTCGATTCTCACCCTCAACTTGAAAGCGAACGCCTGCTTAACACACCATCCCTCGACGACGCACTCTATTACAATGTCGTCTCGGGATGGTGAACGGTATCCCCTAAGTGCCCACGTTTTTCACCGTTCGCCCGATGCTAGCTCGATTCGTCATCCATTTGCAAAGTCCTCTGACGGTTGGGGCCTTTGTCGCCGGTCGCTGGCTCGCAGCTAAATGCAAACGGGACTGGGTTCAAATACTGCCCGGCGTCGCGCTGGTTCTATCATATAGGATTTTCTCGCAGCCGTTTCGCAGCTGGTTTTGGACCTATCCAGTGGAGCCCGTCAAAGAGGCCGTTCTGGCGATCCGAGGCACGCTTGATCCAAACGATCCAAGACACAACGATCGGCTCACGGGAGTCCTCCTTAGTTTGGATGAGTATTATGACCCGCACGCCAAACTCCTCAAGACCCCGGAGGATTTCCTGGGCCTTCTGCAAACGGCGGACGCGTACAGCAAACAACTTTATGTCATGGTGCCGCATCCGTGGGCGGCGGCACTCAAAGTGCCCAAACTCTGGAGGCTCTTCAACGAATCCGGACTTTTTACGGACTGTATCTATTTTCGAGGATTGGATCAAACGAAGGAGCGCGTAGTCGCACGCTATGAACCTGGTAGCGTTCGCCACTTCAATCTCGAAGCTTTTCTCCGCGGCAGGCAAGGCGTCTCTGATCCAAATTCTCCCCCGCTGGAATATCCAGCCAAGCCGGAAATTTTGCCGGCTGCACCTAAGACCTAGGAGACCTACTCGCACCCTGTATTGTCAAGTGTCTGAGCGGAATTTGTCTTCGTTTGTCTTGCGATGTGTCCTCGTGACGCTGGTGGCGGGCATTGCGATCGTGTTGGTGATCGCTCCTAAGCCATGGCAGCATGCGCCGCTTTCCAGGTTCGAAGATTATGTCCGGGTCTATTCGTGGTGGGCCGGACTCGTCAACCTCATCATTTTGGCACTCATGGCATTCACGACTCGATGGTGGATGCGCCCCTTGCCATCCATCTCCAGGAAGTCCCCACCGCTCCCGCGCGGGTTTTTGCCGTGCCTTGTTGGGGCGATGACGGCATGTGCATTACTGGGCCTTCCGCGGCTTGGCCAGAGCCTTTGGGAGGATGAGGTTTACAGCGTGCGCCGTTGGATACTAGGAGAATATCGCGTCAAGGACGACGGGACCGTTGAGCTCAAGAAGCTATCTTGGTCAAGAACACTGTGGAATTACACGACGACCAATCACGTATTGCAGAGCATCCTTTCGCGGGCGAGCCATTCCGCTTGGCGAACTCTCGCGCGTCCCACGGGCTTGCAGCTCAACGAGGCGGCGGCTCGGCTGCCCAGTTATTTGGCGGGCATCCTCGCCGTAGGCGCGATAGGTCTGCTTGCGGCGCGTTTCGGCTTGGCATGGGAGGGTGCGCTGGCGGCGTGGCTCGTCGCCATCCACCCGTGGCATATGCGCTTTGCCACCGAAGCGCGCGGGTATGGGCTGGTCGCACTCTTGATCTCTGTCAGCGTCCTTCTGGCTGTGTCCGCGTTGAATAACGGGCAGTGGAGATGGTGGATCGCACTTGCGGTTGCGAATTTCGCCCTTCTCTATACATGGCCGCCCGCATTGTTTACGGTTCTAATGCTACAACTCTGCATCGCCATCAGCTTGCTTACCGAGAAGCGATTTTCTCCCGGACGCGATATCCTCATCCTTCGGTGGCTGGTTTCTGGAACTGTCGCCGGAGTCGTATTTCTGCAGTTGTTCCTGCCATGCGTTCCTGAGCTTCTCGGCTATCTGAAAGGCGTGGCCGATTTTAATGCGCCCTTGTCCTTTCTGAAGAATGTCGGGACCCTCTTGCTTACGGGAAGTCCCTGGAACAAGAGCGGTCTGACCACTGCGACCCCCTACATGGAGTATTTTCCCGTTGCCGAGGTTCATCCGCTGGTCTTTCAAGTTGCCATCATGCTGGCCGTTGTTTTCGTGATGCTGGGAATCTTTCGGTTGTGGGTAATCGAGCCTGGAGCACGTTGGATCGTTACGGTTCTGATCTTCCCGGGAATTCTCACATACCTCTTTGCTGCGATTCGAAACAAGGCTCTCATGGAACCGTACGTCGGCTTCATGCTGCAAGGTGTGGCGCTGACTGTAGCTGCGGGAGCCTTTTGGGCGTTTTCGCCACTGCGGCGACTTCCCTCGGCGCGATGGTTCGGCCCAATGCTGGCGGTTGTTCTGGTCGGAGCGTTCGCGGTGATTTCAAATCCCGCAAGACATTTCCTGTTGACCTGGGGTGCACAGCGCTACCGGGAATCGGTTCTGGTCACGCGGCCCAGTCTGAATCCCAATGCGCCAGAAAACCTCAATATTGTAACCGCGGCGACCACTCAGCCACCGTTTGTCTACGATCCGAGAGTGCGCAGAGCTTCCACCGTTGACCAATATGTCTCGTTGATGAGGGAGGCTGACGAGCGAGGCGTTCCCCTCTACGTCAACAACGGCTTCCCGACGGCCTTGAAACTCGACTTCCCAGGCATTTTCGCAATGTTGGAAGATCAAGCCGTTTTCGAACGGGTCGCTTATTTGACGGGCACCGATGTAATGGTCGACCGCGTCGTGCACCGCTATCGACCAGAAGGAATCAAGCGAGCCGACCTTGAGGGCT
Organism: uncultured Verrucomicrobiae bacterium; assembly: GCA_963820865.1. Classification (GTDB taxonomy): domain Bacteria; phylum Verrucomicrobiota; class Verrucomicrobiia; order Chthoniobacterales; family Terrimicrobiaceae; genus DASTFP01. The sequence continues at coordinate 93,210 of CAWGBZ010000028.1, read as the reverse complement.
ACAAACGCATCGAAGCTTCGCAGCAGACTTCTCGCCGCTCCGATGAGTAGGAGCGGCAGTGACATGCGAACCAAAGCCAATCGCTGCGGAACGTCTCTACCCTGTCGATGCCATAAGAGCCCGCTCGCTGACGTGATTGCCTTGCAGGGAAGGCGTCAGGCCGGAGGCTCCTTAATACAATGTAAAGCGCGTGGTGCCGCTGGAGTGACCGGCGTTTACGCGCGCCCGGACTTGAGCAGCAAGAGAAATCCAACACCTCCCGCGAAAAGCGATCCGGCAAAAATTCCCATCTTCGCGACCGCTAATAGCGCTTGTTCGTCGAAGGCCAGGCCTGCGATGAAAATCGACACCGTAAAGCCAATGCCGCCTAGCGCGCCCACACCGAGGATTTGCCACCAGCCGACTTTGGCTGGCAACGTTGCCAGCCGCAGCCGCACCGCTAACCAAGACGCGCAGAAGATTCCGATGGGTTTACCCAGCACGAGGCCGAGGACGATGCCGAGCGAGATAGGACTTGTTGCCGCCGCCATTCCGGTGCCAAGCGCCACACCGGCATTGGCCATCGCGAATATGGGCATGACAAGCAGCCGCACCCAAGGCAGCAGCATGTGTTCAAAGCGTTGAAGCGGTGCCTCGACTTTCTCGCACGCGTCCTCGAGCGCCATCACGGCAGTCTGTCGCGCCTCGCTTCGCAGAATGTGCTCTTCGTCGTCGGTATGCTCCACTTGATCGAGTAGCTGGCGTCCGCGTGCGACGAATCTTCCCACGTCGATGCGCGGCTGTGCCGGCATGGCCAGCGCCGCGAGGACGCCAGCGATCGTGGCATGGACTCCGGAGAGAAGCATTGCCACCCACATGCAAAACCCTAGGAACGCCAGCGGGAGAGGGTGCCGCACCCCGAGTTTGTTCGCAATGAGCACCGCGGCGAAGAACCCAGCCGCTGCTCCGAGGCTTAGCCACGACAGATCTCCTGTGTAGAAAATTGCGATGACCAGCACTGCGACGATGTCGTCCACAATGGCCAGCGCAGTAAGAAAGACCTTCAATCCCAGGGGAACGCGGCTGCCCAGCAGCCCCAATGCGCCCACAGCGAAGGCGATGTCCGTTGCCATCGGTATTCCCCAACCCGCCGCACCGGGCCCGCCGGCGTTCAGCGAGAAGTAGAGAAGTGCGGGCACTACGACGCCACCGAAGGCGCCGGCGATCGGAAGCGCCGCCTGGCGCGGCGAAGCAAGTTCGCCGACAAGCAACTCACGTTTGATTTCCAGACCGACAACAAAAAAGAAGACCGCCATCAGTCCGTCGTTGATCCAGTGCAGGATAGACATCGATAGCGCGAAACCCTCGAAGCCGACGGTGAACCTATACTCCCAAAGCGCGAAATAGCTCTCCGCCCATGGCGAGTTCGCCCAGACGAGCGCCAGGACTGCGGCCGCCAGCAACAGGGCGCCTCCCGCCGCTTCGTTCTCGCTGAACTCTTGAAATGGTCTGGTCAACCGCTCGATCGGTGTCGGCCCAGACGGCCGTAGGAGCGAAGCTTTCTCGGAGTGAGAAGCGCGCGATTTCATAGTCTTGAGATACTCATCGCTCTGCAGGCTCGTAGCTGTTGCCGAGTCCGTCCTCGAACGGCAGGGGCAGTTGGATAGGGACTCGCATGGCAATGTCTATAGGTGCAAAATATCCCGAATTCAGAGAAGCATGATCTGATCGATTGGCGCAGCCGAGCGCAGATTTCGTAATGAATTTCACGTTACGCGAGACGGCAACTGGCCCCTCGATTACGAAGCCCAACTCCAATATCGCGTCCGCGAGGAAGTGGGAGAAAAAGGGGGCAGCCGTTTAATATTGCGTTTCTTGATATCGCTTCGACTTCTCTCCGGAAGGCGCGATCAGTGGCGAGGCGTATGTTCTCAACCACTCAATCGCCACGCGACGGAACATGGAGTCTCTCTGGTCCGGTGAAAATCCGCGACGGTCTGCAGGTAGGCCGAGTAAAGTGTCTCGAAATCGAAGGACAGCTTATTGATCGGCAAGTGGCTGCCGAATATGGATCAAACGTCTCCTGCGCAAATACAATATCCGCCCGAAGGCCAGGATGATTCCCTCGCGATGGTGCTTAAGCAGGCCGAGGTCTTGGCTGATTCCTGAACCGCCGACTCCAAATGGTCGGTCCCAGAACCCGGCCCAACTCTTACCGGGTGGCAGACTCTGGAGTGCCTCGAGCCAATTTAAGGTCGGCTTGGAGCTGGGCGTTTTTCGTCTCAAGCTCAGCAATCGTGGCTTTGAGCCGACCGCGTTCCTCTTCGAGGGCATCCTGCATACACTTCATCGCGGTGAAGTCTTTATTGATTCCACAGATTCCGATGACCTCCCCGCGGGTATTCAGAAGCGGCATTTTGGTCGTGTAGTCCCAGGAGATTCTACCATCACGGTGAACGAGCCTTTCGATTTTTCCCACGAGCGGTTCTCTCGTCTTCATGACCTTCTGCTCGTCGGCCGCAGCCGCTCTTGCTGTCTCGACCGACCAAAAGTCGAAGTCGGTTTTCCCGATGACGTCCTTCGCACTGGGGGCGCCAAGCAGTTCAGCGACCGCACGGCTCGCCCGAAGAAACCGTCCGCGTCGATCCTTGAAGTAGATCTGGTCCGGGGTGTTCTCGAGGAGAAAGTCGAAGATGTCGACTGGGTCGTGCTCTTGCCAAGCTGAAGTATCATGACAATCCACCTGCCGCGCGCCGCACTCCCGCAGGATCTCCATGACTTGCTCGGCCCGCACAGGGTCGGTTTTAACCAAGACGAAGTGGCCATTTTCAGAGAAGGTCGCGGCATAGGCCTCGATCATCTTGTTCGGCAAGTCATAGTCTGCGAGATGGGTTTTAAAGGCCCGGACGACACGGTGCCTGCCCCGCTTGGAGAGCAAAGCGGGCTCGGTGCTGCCCCAGGAGACCGGCGGACCGTAGCCCGACGCAAAGACTACCGAACCGAAGTTGCCTGACTCGTCGGCCACGATGGCCTCATCGTAAACCGTGTATTTAAATCCCTCGTGAGCCAGCCTCCCGCCGGATTTGTCCAAGTCTCGTTCATTGTCGAATATCCCTACGATGGTGGTCATGGATTGCGTGCGGCCTATGGCACCTTGACATCGGTCCTAGGGCCGGGCAAGTGGTTTCTGGCTCTCCGGAACGAAGCTGACAATTTATCACGTCTAAGAAAAGAAAAGGGGTGGGAAATAGGGGTCCGGTTCCTTTCGACCAAAATCGTCTCTGCTTGTCATTCCGCACGTCTCGCGCACCCATGGCCGATTTTCAGACCATCGATCCGGATCGTCAAACGGCGACGAGGATTACACCTCCAAAGCGACCCTACCGGACGCCAAAAGCTGACCAGCCAACAAAGTCTTTGAGCTTGTCTAAAAATTAGAGAGAGCCGCGCGAGAGCAAGAAAGGCCAACTGGCAAGGCGCCTGAGAGGGAGAATCCCCGCAGCGAGCTTTGACTAAGCGGGCAACACCGCCTATGCTCTTCTTGCTCTTGCCAGAAATGGGTGGGACCCTTTCTTCCCACCGGGTTGCGTGTCCAGCAACGCGGCACTCCCTAATTTCTAGCAAGGCTGTGCCTCAGACCGAGCCAGGTATTTCCGCCACAAATCGGCACCGATCAAACACGGATAGAACTGGTGGCTCATAGATGCGTCCTCACAATTATTGGGGCAAGGATCGGACGGTCTACAGATTTAAGAGGATCTCTTGGTAGCATGATCGTCGAGATCAAGCTGCGACAAATACCGAAGAGGAGGCACAAGTCCTGAACGAACTCAAAGCAACGGGGAAGAAAGTGGAAGATGCTTGTCCGCTTCGGACGCGACCGCTTTGAGGACAAGCGCGCGGTCTTCTTAAGGATATCATCCGTGTTCCATCGGTGAGCATCTGTGGCCCGAATATCTGCCACTGATGAGCACTCGCTGCTATCCGTGGCCGCAATTTGCGGCAACAGGCTGGCGCTTGGAAGACTTGATCTCTCTACTCTCAATTTTAGTGTTCCAGGACTCTAGACAAGGCTCTTTGGAGGCGAACATATTTCGAGCTTGATCTCTCCTTTCAGAATCGCGCTACTCAAATGCGCAAGAGCATCCCAAAATCGCCTTATGAAAAGAAGCAGATTGCTCGGAGCGGGGCACCTTGTGCTGTGTGTCCTCCTTTGTCACGTGGGCGTTTTCTCATCCGCGTGGGCTCAAACGCCTCTGAAGACTAAATATCGTCAATCGGAATCCAAATTTCACCGCTTCGCAGGTTTATATAATGTTCGGCGGCATCACGAGCGGCCTGGCGGCGACGGCCACGGTCGATGGCACTCCCAATACAAGCCTGGTCCTCGGCACCTCCTATGCGCTGTCGCGAATCAGCGATATCCAGCTGACGACTTTCCGCGGCGGCAAGCTATTCATCGCCTGCGGAAGCCCGTTCACCTCGGCATCGCCCGGAACAGCCTGGAATCCGAACTTCAATAACTCCTCTCTGCCGGACTACAACACGAGGTGGGATAAGGTTGAGATCACCTATGCCACAGGACTCCCCAGCAGCGGAGCCAACCTGTCGGCCACAGACTTTTTCAGCGTTCCTTTGCAGATCAACACGTTCACCACCGCAAATCCCGGCACTCCGGTCACGACACTCACGTGGAACGCGCCCACCGCCACCGTCTTTTCAAGCCTTGCGGCTCTCTCCGGTGGCAACGCGACCGCTGTCCTCACCGGATCCAATGGCCTCCCGACTCAGAATTACGGCCAGGTCCTGCGCGTGGTCAGTCCAGCGACCGTCCCGGATCCCGCGGTTTACGCTTCGTTCAATCCTTATATTAGCTTTGTGCGATCTGGAGGTATCAGCACGCCGATGACGGGTTCGTTCAACGACAGTCAATCGTTCAATCTGACCGCCGTCGTCGATCCCGGCGGGAATCTGGTTATGACCGGAACGGTGACGGGAGTTCCGGTTGCGCAAACCACGATCGTCATCGCGAGCCAGGACCTGCCGAACGGGATTTACACCGCCAATCCGCCATACACGGTCAATGGCAACCTTCATCACATCAGCGACAATGATGTCTATGCCGTAGCCGTCCGGGACGTCCTGGCCGGGTTTAATCTCGGCTTCATTGGCAGCAACGAGACGAATCCGAACACGGGAGCCTCATTTGGAGCCGGCCCGAGCAACAAGTGGTATCAACCTCCCGTGCCAGTCAAATTTGCCTTTGCCGGCGCACAGCCGGCGAACTCTAACTTTTACAACCAGTATGCAAGCTATCTTTCATCGGTCTCCGCCGCCTACGGCTTCCCCTTCACCGACCTGCTCCAAAGCCCCTTCGCCAGCCTGGATCCCTCAGTCATCGGCACCATGGACGTTGTGATACTGCCCGACACCGTGAGCCGCGCCCTGATTTCCGCACCGCCATCGCAAGCACCCAAGGCTGTTCCGGACCGGAGGCAGATAACCTCTTTGCTCCAGGTAAAGGGCCAAGCCAGCACGGCCTATTCGAACATCACCGTGAACATCGACATCGATCATACGGCCATTGGCGATCTGCTGGTAAAATTGCGTTCTCCGCAAGGAAGAACGTTCATCCTTCACAATCAAACCGGCGGCACAGCCGACAATGTCGACCTCATCGGCTTTGTGTTGCCGTCCGCGCAAATCGCCAACCCCAACGGCATTTGGATGCTCAGCATCGTAGATCGAAAAAGAGAAAATATCGGAACGCTCGTCGATTGGGGACTCTCATTCCCGACAAAGGCGAAACCGGACAAGGATCGCCACTGGCATCGCCGATTCCACTGGGCACGCTGAGCTGTAAAAGACAGCGCGGGCAAGCACAGTCGGACAAACTCTCCTGCGGCCTTCATCAAAAATCCTCGCGAGAGTAAATCACTGTGTCACCCTTCCTTCCGATCCATTGGCGGAGACCGGCCCCGATGAGAATTCGACTTTGGCGAATTCGACGACGCCGCGAGAGCGCATTGACCAGGCGGCGAAGCCGTTATCACAGAGCCTCGGCATCGCCGCGGACGATCCTCTCAGATGACGTTTTTCGCCGAGGCCTAAAGCAGTTTAAATAAAGCTGTAGCCACAATGGGCAAACCAATTCCTGGCATCTTGGGGGGTGATGCTCCCCAAAGCGCCAGCGATGGCTTCGATAAGTGCGGGCTGGGTCCGCGCCTCGGCGCTGCGCAGGGAGGCTTTGAGCTTGCTCCACATCTTTTCAATGGGATTGAACTCAGGAGAGTAGGCTGGCAAGAAGAGGACCTCGGCTCCGGCGCGAGCGATCAAGGAGAGAGTCGGTTCGCTTTTATGCGGGCAGAGGTTGTCCATGATGACCACATCGCCCTGGCGCAGGGTTGGGCACAAAACACGGCGCACATACGCCCGGAAAACCTCAGTATCGGTGGCCCCTTCAATGGTCATACAGGCGGTGGAGCCGTCCAGGCGCATCGAGCAGATCATGGTGGTGGTCTGCCAGCGGCCGTGGGGGGTTTTGCCATGCACGCGCTTTCCGCGCGGAGCGCGCCCGCGCAGCCGGGTCAGGTTGGTCTTGGCGCCCGATTCGTCGAGAAAGATCAGCCGGGCGGGATCGAAGCCGCTCTGGCGCCGCCGCCACGCCCGGCGGGCCCGCGCGATGTCGGGGCGGTCTTGCTCGCTGGCCCGGAGCGTCTTTTTTTATATGTCAGCCCCATCTTCGCCAGCGCGTAGTGGATGGCCGGGAGCGAGCACTCCAAGGCGACGGCCGCCCGCAGTTCCTTCAAGGTCAGGTCAGGCTTCTTGCCCAGCAGAGCGCGCATCTGACGCTGATGCGTGGTCAAAATCATCGGCTTGCGCCCCGAGCGATGGTGGCGGGCGCCGATCTCGCCGGTGCGCCGACGCTGTTGCAAGAGTTTCTTCACCATGCCCAGGGACACCCGGTAACGATGCGCAATCTCTTCGCGGGTGCCCTCCTTCTTATCGTAGGAAGATAGGATTCGTTCGCGCAGGTCCAGCGACAAGGTTCCCATGAACACAGTATACCTAAACGCCATCCAATGGCTATATAGTTATTTAAAATGCCTTAGGGTCGGACTAAATATGTTGAGGGAAGGGAAGCGCGTCCTTTTTCTGGTCGATCGGATCTTTCTCGGGGCGACGCTCTGCGACTGCGTCCGGCGGTTCCTCACGCCAGAAGGTCGCAAATCACCAAGCTTTGCCATTGCAACCGCAATGGACCCGAGCCAAGCTTTCCAGCAAACCCGTCGGCGATAGTCCGAGGGATCGTGCGGCGATGGCTCAGGTCTTCATTTCGTACTCGCGCAAAGACGAGACGTTCGCACAGCGGCTTGCGGCGGCACTCAGTGAGCGGAAGCGGGATGTCTGGCTCGACCGCAAGGACATCGAGTTTACCGCCGACTGGAAACAACGGGTGCTCGGCGGAATCGAGGGCGCGACCATTCTTGTCTCCATTTTGAGCCCGGAATACGCGGCGTCCGCCGTTTGCCGGGAGGAGGCCGATCACGCGATCAAGCACAACAAGCGGTTGGTCCCTCTCCTGCGCCGGCCCGTCGATTTCAACTCACTTCATCCGGCAATCTCCGCACTCAACGCGTTACCATTCGGAGAGACGGACGATTTCGACGCGGGAGTATCCCAGCTGCTCCAGGCGATCGATACGGATTTCGAGTGGCTCGATCAACACACTCGTCTCTTGCAGCGAGCGATCGAATGGGACGGAAAAGCCCGCGACAGCAGCCTCTCCCTTCGTGGAAACGATTTGCGCGCTGCCGAGCAGTGGATCGCCCAGGCCGGCACGGCACAGGACCGAAATCCGACCCAGTTGCAGACGGAATATATTCTCGCGAGCCGACGGGCTTCGACCCGCCGTTTGCGAGTTCTTCTTGGTCTCGCGATCGCGGCGGTGGTTATTACAGCCGTCCTGGCGATAGCTGCAATCGCTCAACGTGGAATTGCCGTCCAGCGAACCAAGGAAGTATCGCAACGCCTGAGTCGCAGCGACTTTCTGGAATCCACCCGCCGGATTGCGTCCAACGAAACTGGCGCAGCCCTGGCACATCTTGCCCGTGCGTTGCGGGTGGATCCGGAGAATAGCATTGCACAGCGGCGACTGGTTTCGCTGCTCTCACAGCGCAACTGGCAGTTCCCCGCGCTGGAGCCAATCCGGCACGACGACTTCATCTGGTCGGCGCAGCTCAGCCCCGACGGGAAACGGATCGTCACGAGCTATGGCGCAGGGTCGGTGCAACTTTGGAATCTGGAGACCGGGAAGCCCATCGGCGAGCCCTCCAAGTATCCGTCAGTCGCCACCGCAACCTTCAATCGCGACGGCAGCAGAATCGCTGTCACCTGCGAGTTGAATCCGGGGGAGGAATCGACGCGCGGCTCCTGGCAAATCCTCGACGGGCTGGCCGGCCAGCCGATCACCAGTCTCATCGAGGAAGCGGGCCCGATTACCGCGACTGCCTTTTCCACCGACAGCAGCAAGTTCTTCCTTGGAGTTCAGGACGGCGGTGGCGGGATGGTCCGCGCCTTTGACATCGCGAGTGGGGAAAATCCCGAGACGCTTTTGAAATTCGGAGACGCTGTGCCGATGGCCTTCGATGCAGTGGGGACGCGCGTCATTATTCTGTCGCACGGGCCGGACGATAAGGCCGTGGAGAAGCCAACGATTGCGCGAGTCTGGAATCTCGGCACCGGCAAATCGGTCACAGCGCCCTTCAAGCACGATGCCGGGATCCAGGGCGCGATTTTCTCCCCGGATGGCGACCACATCGCGACATGGGCGTGGGTCGAGGCACGCATCTTCGTTTGGAATCTCGGGGCGGATCGGCTCGTATTTTCCACGTCGCCTGAACCCGACGATCTGGTCCTTTCCCGTATAGCCTACAGTCCCGACGGCAGCCTGCTCCTATCGACCCATGTCGGCCATCCGACGCGGGAAACGGATTGGACGGTGCGGGTCCGTGACGCAAAGACCGGCGAGGAGGTTCGCGGTGAGATTCGCGACCACGGCCACTTTTCCAGCGCGGCATTCAGCCCCTCGGGCAAATACCTGCTCGTCTGTTCCAGTGGCCCGCGCGCGCGGGTGTGGCCTGTCCGCTCCGGCAACGAGATCGAGCCCCAGGAGACTATCGCGCCGCTCGAGCATGGCGATGTGGTAAGGGTCGCCCAGATGACACCGGATAGCCGGCACATCGTGACCGGCTCGTTTGACCGAACGCTGCAGGTCTGGAAGACGACGCCGGAATTGGGGCGTGCGCTGCCGGATGAACTTCACTCTGCACAGCCGGTGTTTTTCGTAGAAATGAGCTCGCGCGGTTCACGGGTCGCCACCATCTTCGCGGAACCACCCGGCGCCCGAATATGGGATACTGCGACGCTGCGGCCGGTATCGGATTCTCTACCATTGATGGAAATGCAGCAGGGCGTACGCTTCAGCGGTGACGAGAGGCTGATGATCGCCCGAAGTGACGACGGAGTTTACCGAGTCTGGGATGCCGGCAGCGGCCGCCTGGTCAGGCAGCTTGAGAGCCCATCTGGGGCGCCGATCGATGCGGCCGTTCTCAATTTCGACGGCAACCGCGCCGCGGTGACAAGCAAGGACGGGACGATGCTCCTGGATTTGGTGGAGAACCGGGCCATCAGGCTTCCGATGGAGGCAGAAGAACAGAGTCCGCCGACCCTCGAGTTCACGCCCGACGGAAAGCGCTTGCTAACCCTTTGCGAGAAACGTCTGACGCTTTGGGATGCTGAAACTGGCGCGCGGGTCTGGGGCCCATTCCCAAGCCGAAGTGACAGTGTGGACGTGCAATTCAGTCACGATGGCCGACGATTTGCGGTCTTTGGCGTGGATCAGGCGGTCACGCTTTTCAACACCGCCACCGGGACGTTCGAGCATTCGCTACCGCATCGCGGCCTGGCGGTGGACGCGGTTTTCAGCAATGACGGACGAGTCCTCGCGACATGCTCGTTGGTTTTGAAAACCTCAGGCTACACGCAAGTTTGGGATGCTGAAACAGGCACGGCCATTACGCAACCGCTCAGCGCAGAAGACGAATTGCATAATATAAGAATCAGCCCGGACGGAAGTCTAGTCTGCGCAACGGAGCGCAGCGGACGCGTCCGGATCTGGTCAGTGGCCACCTCACGGGAGTGCGTCGACCCCCTCCCCCACGATACCTCGGCATTTCCTGCGTGGTTCAGCGGCGACGGTAAACGGCTTCTTACCGTTTCAGGGGGAAGGGCGCAGTTCCACGATCTCTGGGATCTCGGCGGACCGGCGCCGTCGTGGCTGCCCGACCTCGGCGAGGCCATTGGCGGATTCGCTTTGAATGACAATGGAGTGGTGGTTCCATTGGAGAATCGGGTTCGAATCCTGGATCGGATTCGCGAGATCGTCGCTGCGGGATCGGACGACGATTCCCACATCAAATGGGCGCGATGGTTTTTCGAGGATCGGCACACGCGCAACCCATCGCCGTTCTCACAAGGGAGGCCGGTCGAAGCGGTTTCAGAAAAAGCGATGCGGGACACAATTGCGACGTCCTTGCTCGCCTCTCGGCAACGAAGACCGCAAACTCTCTCGTCATTCATAAGCGGAGATTTCGATAGCCTCGAAGATAAAGGTATTGGCGCGTTGATTAAGCGACCTGAAGGCATCCGGGCGAGAAGAGCTCAAGCCAAAGCTAAGCAATGAATGAGCGTGGCATGACCGAATCCGGTCGACAATCTGCGCGTGAGCGCGTATCCCTCCAAACGATCGCCGACCTCGTAGAACACTGCGCACATGCTCCCGGTAGTAACCAGCTCGCGGACGGGGCGTGCCGCCTCCATGGAATCATCCCGGTGCCGTCTTCCAGATCATCTCGAAATCGGTTGCAATGCTTCCCAGGGTCACTACGGTCAGGAAAATTGCCGCGAGAACAATACGCGGCAAACCGATCATCACGCAACGCATTCCATGATAGGATACTACCAGAACAATCCGATCATTATCGACAGCTGGACTCCCTATCTCGCCTACATCGGCACGACCCCGGAAGTGCATGCCGGCGTCAAGAGTCGAACGTATGGCGACCATCGTTGGGCGCAGCCTGCCCGATTGCATCCGGCTCCCGGACATATTCGATTTTCCACGTCGGTGAACCTTCCGGTCAACGCGGTCGTTACTGTCGACCAGCAGCAATGCAGAGTCGTGGCGGCGCTGAGTCACCACTACGACGCCATCCCGATTTGACCTTCCGTCGAAAAGAGCGGCCGGGCTAGTCTCGTCTAGCGATGCTCGCTGTTTTGCTCAACTTAGGAGCGCCTTCAACGCGTTAGCGGCAGCCAAGCCGGAGAGGACTGCCCCTTCGACGCGGGGACCGCCGAAGGCGTCGCCCGTAAAGACGAGAGGCGCGGGCGACTCCACTGCCAGGCAGCGCTCAGGATAGGTCGAGATCGGTTGGCTATATCGCCAGCGATGCAATTGCGTTTGAACGGGCGCCGTCCCCAACCAGGGTGCCGCCTCCATGAGCAATTCTTCCGTTATCCTCGCCGCCGGAGTATCCCAATGCCGCTGGGAATAGTCCGACCCGGCATGGATGGTAACGGCCCCGTTGAATCCCGGGGATATTCCTTTGCGATGATTGTCGGCTATCCAGCGAATGGGCCCGCCGGGGAACCAGAGCCCTCCCGGATGGGGGACAAGGCTTGCCCCAGAGAGGGAAACCAGCAGGGCAAGACACGGAGCATACTCTATTTGCTCTAGTTCTGTTTTGATGCGGTCAGGCAAGAGAACGTCTCCAGCGGCCAGGAGCACGAGGCTCTGCGGAACAGGAGCCGTCAAAAGCAGGGCCCGACAGGAAAAGCGTTCGGCATTCTCCGTGATAACCTCCCATCCGTCACCTTTGGTTGCCAGACGGGCGACGGTGGCATCGAGGCGAACATCAAGGTTTCGGGCCAGATGCGCGGCGATGGCCGACATTCCCGAAACGCCGATGAAGCGTTCCTGGCCGTCACGCTTCAAGCTGCCATCCGGCAAGGCGAATCCAGTGGCCCAGGGCCGAACAACGTCCAATTCCCGCCACTCCTGAACGATGGCATCAAAAGTCGGATCCAGGACCGTAAAGTATTGCGCCCCATGGTCGAAGACGGCTTCGTTCATCCGGCGCGTGGCGAGCCGTCCTCCCGCCACGGTAGCCTTTCTCCAAGACGACGACGCGACAGCCGCAGGCGTCGAGTTCGCCGGCGGCCAGCAGGCCACTGAGTCCTGCTCCAACCACAATAACGTCCGCTTGAAGGGTGGGGAGGATCATGCAGAAGGATGCGGAATAAGAATATGGCCGATGGGAAGATTTGCGACTGTGAAAGATGATGCGCCCTTTATTGTGACCATTCGGAATGGACGACGAATACCTTGCGACTGGCTTTGTGGATGTCGATGGCGCGGAGAATGCCGATTCCTACTCAGCCTGTTTGTCTCTTCTCGACTCGCTGCCCTATTTCCAGGAATACAAGCGGCTGAGCTACGCGTTGCTCGAGCTCGGTGCGGGGGAGCGCGTTCTGGACGCCGGTTGTGGCCTGGGGGACGACGTCTACAGAATGGCGGAATGGGTCATACCACACGGCTTGGTCGTCGGGTTCGATTCCAGCGCAAAGCTGATCGAGAAGGCAAGATCCGCTCCGCGAGACTGTGCCCTGCCCGTCGAATTTCACGTCGGCGACCTGCGGCAACTCCCGTTCGAAGAAGGAAGCTTCACCCGCTGCCGCATTGATCGCGTCCTGCAACACCTTCGGGAGCCCCAGGTCACGATCTCCGAGCTCGTGCGAGTCTTGCGACCGGGCGGCCTCCTCCTGGCCTATGACAACGACTGGGGAACATTCTCGGTCACTTCGCAAGACAAGCAGGTCACTCGAATTCTGGAAAACGCGTGGGCCGACTCCTTCACCAATTGTTGGATCGGCCGAGAGCTCCGCCGGTATTTCCTGGAGGCCGGTCTCTTGAACATAACCGTTCACCCGAGCGTTTCCTTGATTGCGGATTTCGAGACGGCCGACAAAGTATACAATCTCCGGCAGACGGTGCGACGTGCCGTAGTCGCCGGCCAGATCTCGGAGAGCCAGGGTCTGGCTTGGTTGACTGATCTCCGGGCCAGAACGCAGACTGGAACTTTTGCGGTCGCTTTGACCGCTTACACTGTGGTCGGACGAAAGACTTCGTAAGCCCTCCGGCATCGCTCACTCGTGCCTCGGTCGGGCGAAGCCTCCGCTCGGTATCGGGATGAGATACCAAGAGATGCTCTAGCGCCTTCTTAGAGCCTGTCTAAAAATTAGAGATTGCCGCGTTGCTGGGGATTTTTGGTCTGGCCCAGGCGGGAGGGGGGCGGCAATCCCCGCAGCGGGCTTGTCCCGCCGGACCAACGCAGGTCAGGCAAAAAAGACACACAACCCTCTGGGCGATAGCATCGCGCAGAGATCGCGAGAAACAGAAAAGACATCCGCTTAGTTCTGCTTGACCCATTTTGTTGCCAGTCGAGCCATTTAGCAAACGCTCCTGACCCACTTGTGCTGGATTAATAGCAATATGCCCTGACCCGATGCGTGCTGGATGGTCGTCCCTGCGAATGCGCATTCGCCCTCAAACGGTGCGTCGGAATCGTTAGATCCGAAAGGGCGGGAAGGCTGTTACTTAAGTAATGCGGCTCAGCTGCCGGCCTCCGAAGCTCACTCGTCACTTTTCCGTGTCATTTGGCTTCAATCCTAAGTATTTGAGAGGAAGGCATACGTCATTGCCCCCAGTCAACTACGTCGGATGAGCTCGCCCAGACACTTGCTTAGCCATGGGTTGTTTGACAAGTGGCGTCCTTGGCGCGCCGCGAGATTATGAGCTCATGGAGGGCTGGACCTGCTTGCACGGGCTTGACCATCTTGGTGGTCCTGGCCGCGTGCAGCAAACCTCCCGGGAAAGCAGCGCCAGCCCTGAGGACGCTGACGGTGATTCAGCCGGAGACGCAGTCGGTTCAGGAATATGATGATTTCTCCGGTCGCGTGGCGGCCCTTGAGCATGTCGAAGTGAAGGCTCGGGTGACCGGCTTCCTGGTAAAAGTCCATTTTCGGGGTGGCGAAGAAGTGCGTCAGGGAGACCTGCTCTATACAATCGATTCACGGGAGTCTCAGGCAGAGCTAGAGGCCGCCGCGGCCGCGTTACAGCGGGCGCAAGCTCAAGAAGCCCAAGCGCGATCTGATCACACCCGGTCGCGACAACTGGGGCTGCAGCAGGTGATCACAACGCAAGAGACCGAGAAGCAGGCCACCTCTGTCCTGGCTGCCGAGGCAGCCGTCCGTGCGGCTCAGGCGAGATTGGACAAAGCGAAGCTCTATCGTGACTGGACGGAGATCCGGGCACCGATCTCGGGCCAGGTCAGCCGGGCCAAGGTGACCGAGGGAAACCTTGTTACGATCGGTGAGGCGCTTACCAGCATCGTCAGTCAAGATCCGGTCTGCGTGTATTTTGACGTGCCTGAGCGCGTTGTCTTGCGCTGGGACACGATCTCGAAGGACGCCGCGGCGTCCGGGCTCGTCCCCAGAACGAAGGCCGCGATCGGCGTCCTTGACGAAGAAGGATTCCCTCGCGAAGGACGCGTGGACTTCGCCGACAATAGGCTTGGTTCGGGGACCGGCGCCCTAAGCATGCGCGCAGTTGTATCCAATAAGGACCGAAGCCTGCGCGTTGGGTTGTTCGCCAGGGTGCGCGTGACGCTGGACCAATCGCGCGAGACGTTGCTCTTACCCGAGCGCGTGGTGGGTATTCTCCGCGGACGTCGCTTCGTCTATGTCGTCAACCACGAGAACACGGTCGAGTATCGCGAAGTTTCGACCGGTCAAGTTTTCGACGGCAAACTCGCGATCGTCGATGGCTTGAAGCGAGACGATCGGGTAGTCACGGAGGGGCTGCAGTCGCTCAGGCCGGGCCAGGCTGTCCGCCCTGAGCCATCGGTCCGAGAGGAACAAAGATCTTCCGCTCGGAGCGTCCCGGTCGCGCGTCGCCCGGCCGAGTCCTGATGGGTCGTATTCCCAGATTCTTTGTTGACCGGCCCATCTTCGCGTCAGTCATCGCGATCGTGACCGTTTTCGCCGGCCTGCTCGCGCTGCGCAATCTGCCGATCACGCAGTATCCTAATATTGTGCCGCCGACGGTCACCGTGACCGCTCTTTATGCCGGCGCGAACGCGGAGATGGTTGCCAGCACGGTGGCCGCGCCGATCGAGCAGCAGATCAACGGCGTGGACGACATGCTCTACATCTCGTCCACCTCGACGTCGGATGGTCAGATGACCATTACGGTCACGTTCAAGCCCGGCACGAATCCAGACACCGCCCAGGTGCTCGTGCAAAATCGGGTCCAAGCTGTCGAGCCCCAACTGCCCGATGTCGTGCGCGACCACGGAGTGATTGTTCGTAAGCGCTCGGCCGATTTTGCGATGGCAGTCAGCATCGTGTCGCCGAACGGTCGCTACGATGATCTCTATCTTTCCAATTACGCCCTCTTGCAGGTCAGCGATTCTTTGGCGCGCATCAAGGGGATCGGAGACATTCAGGTTTTCGGCGCGCGGGATTACTCGATGCGCATCTGGCTCAATCCGGACAAGATTGCGACGCTGCGCCTGACCGCCGGCGACGTTGTGCAAGCCCTGCGCGACCAAAACGTCCAGATCGCCGCCGGGAGCGTGGGAGCCCAACCCGCCCCGGCGGGTCTCGACTTCCAATTTTCAATTACGACGCAAGGCCGACTCGAGAACATCGAGCAATTTGAAAGCGTTGTCATCAAGAGAGGCTCCGATGGAGAACTCGTCCGACTCAAAGACGTGGCACGAGTTGAGTTGGGGGCACGAGACTACTCCGTAGTCTCACGCTTGGATGGCAAGCCGGCGATCAATATTGGCATCTTTCAGGCACCCGGATCGAACGCGTTGGAAATTTCCAACCGCGTGCGAGCTGAAATGGAGCAATTGAAGGAGCACTTTCCGCGCGGAATCGACTACCGGATCATCTACGACACCACAATCTTCGTCCGAGAGGCCATTTCTTCCGTCCTGAAGACGATCGTCGAGGCTTTCCTGCTAGTCACGGTGGTCGTCCTGGTTTTTCTGCAAAGCTGGCGCTCCGCCCTCATTCCGATCCTGGCGGTCCCGGTTTCGTTGATTGGCACGTTTGCCGCGCTCCTCGTTTTTGGCTTTTCGCTCAATTTGCTTACGCTGCTTGGTTTGGCGCTGGCGATCGGTATCGTCGTCGACGACGCCATCGTGGTGGTCGAAGCCGTCGAGCGTCACATGGCCAGGGGATTGCGTCCTCGCGAGGCCACGATCACGGCGATGGGTGAAGTGGCGGGCCCAATCGTCGCCATCACGACGGTGCTCTCCTGCGTGTTCATTCCCACGGCCTTGCTCCCAGGTTTGACGGGGTCCTTCTACCGGCAGTTCGCGCTGACGATCGCCTTTTCGACCATCATCTCGATGGTGAACTCGCTCACCTTGAGCCCGGCGCTTTGTGCGCTCCTCCTCAAGGCACCCCACGAACGAAAAGATCTTCTCGGCCGGCTGCTGGCGGCGTGGCTGGGTTGGTTCTTCGCCATCTTCAATCGCTGCTTCGAAGGATTCAAGGGTCTCTCTCTTGCACTGCTTCGGAAGTTGATCCGCTGGTGCGCCATCGTGCTGATGCTCTACGTGGGGCTGCTGGTCCTCACGGGTCACATGCTCAAGGCGGTCCCGACGGCGTTTATCCCGCAGATCGATCAAGGCGTCATGTTCGTCAACGTGGAGCTTCCGGAAGGCGCGTCCCTCGAACGGACCGAGAAGGTGGTTCATCGGGTGGAGCAAATGCTCGGATCGACCCCCGGCATAGACCATACGATAAGTTGGATCGGGAGTTCATTTATTATCCAGGCAACCGCTCCCAATACTGGAACGGTCATTGCGATCTTCGAGCCGTTCGAGAAACGGGCTCGAGCCCCCGAGAAATCACTTCAGGGCATTCTTTCGTCGACCCAAGCGAAGTTTGCCGGCATCCACGATGCCCGCGTCCTGGCTTACCCATTTCCTTCCGTGCGCGGACTAAGCACTACCGGAGGCGTAAAGCTTATGGTGCAGGACCGCGGAGGAGGAACGCCGCAAGATCTGGAAAGCGTCTTGCAGACTTCCATCGAGAAAGGTTCTTCTCGCCCCGAACTCGATCGCGTCTTTACGCTCTTTCGCGCCAGGACGCCTCAGATTTACGCGGATATCAATCGCCTCCAGGCCAAGAGCCGGGGTGTGGACGTCACCGCGATCTCCGAAGCCTTCCAATTCTACCTCGGTTCCGTTTACATCAATGATCTGACGCTCTTTGGAAAACCGTTCCAAGTCACTGCGCAGGCGGATGGTCGCTTTCGCGCACGCCCGGAGGACATCTTGCGTCTGCAAACGCGGAACGCGGCTGGAGAGATGGTCTCTCTGGGGAGCCTGGTCGATCTGAAGGAGATCGAAGCTCCGTCGCGGGTGATTCGTTATAATTTGTTCCCCGCGGCCGAACTGAGCGCGGATCCCGCTCCCGGCTATAGCACCGGGCAGACGATCGCCGCGGTCGAGCAGGTCGTTAGCCAGACCCTTCCGATGCTCTACGGCTATGAGTGGACCGAGACCGCTCTGCAGGAACTCATCGCGGGCCAAAGCGCCCACTATATCGTCCCCATCTGCATTCTCTTTGTTTTCCTGGTTCTGGCCGCCCTCTACGAAAATTGGGCCTTGCCGCTGGCCATCATCCTGATCGTCCCGATGTGCGTGCTCTTTTCTCTGACCGGCATCGCTCTCTCCGGTGGAGGCAACGACCTCTTCACGCAGGTTGGCTTTATCGTGTTGATCGGCCTGGCCAGTAAGAATGCCATTCTCATCGTGGAATTCGCCAAGCAAAGCGAGCAGCACCACGGAAGGACGCCGTTCGAAGCCGCAATCGAAGCAAGCCGCCTCCGCCTCAAGCCGGTTCTCATGACGTCGCTTAGCTTCATTCTCGGCGTGGTTCCCCTGGCCCTGGCAACCGGTGCCGGCCACGAACTTCGTCGAGCCCTGGGTGTGGCCGTGTTTTCCGGCATGCTCGGCGTCACGCTCTTTGGCTTACTCTTGACCCCGGTATTTTACGTGGCCATTCAACGGATAAAGATTTCTGTTCCCGAACGGATTCCGATACCAAGAAGCGTGACCGCCGTAGCGCGATGGTTGCGCCGCTCTCTGGTAGTCCATCCGCAGGCGCCACCGAGAGTGATGGCATCCGGCCCTTCTCCGCCTCAGTCAGGCCCGACGCACGCGCCGGACTAAGGCAGTCGCGAAATGGGCATGTGTAGAGGGCCTTGTGTCAAGGGCCGGTCGTGACGCAAGTCCTCATTTCTTCTACTCCAATCTCCCGCAGAAGAAACGTGCGCGCGCCGAGTTGACGGGTCGTTACCCAAGCGCGTCTGGCCGTCTTGCTTGCTCGATAGCATCCCGCATGTATTCCGAAAGGGCGGGCTCTTTCGTTTGATAATAGGGCGGCAGCGATTTCGAAGTCTCGAGATCGCAATAGATCGTTCTCTTCGGAAAATACTCGAAGAGCAATTGAACTTTGCCCGCTTCTGCCTGGCCCGCGATCTCGGCAATGAGCTCAAAGGCCAGATCGATGCCACTGGAAACACCGCCGCTGGTCCAGATCCTGCCGCTCTTCACCACCCGCTGTTCTTCGACCTCGACACCACTAAGGGATCTGAGCTCGGCCAGGGCGCGCCAGTAAGTCGTGACGGACATGTCTCTCAGCAGGCCGGCCTTGTGCAAAAGAAACATTCCCGTGCAAACGGATATGATTTTGTCGGCAGTGCGTGCCTTGTCCTCGATAAAAGAAATCAACGATGGGTTGTTCACCTGCTCGCGCCGCCCGCGCCCACCGGGAACCACCAGGTAGTCGAGCTCCGGGCAGTCGCTGAAACCGTAGTGCGCTTGAAGAATGATATTGTCATCACACTTAACGAACCCGCCCTCTTGAGAGATAAGATGCATCTCGATCGGCGCCCCGAGCTGACTTTTCCATACGGCCAGCACTTCCCATGGACCGATGACGTCCATCGGTTGCACGTTCTCATAGAGGAGCACGCCGAGGCTTTTGCTCATAGCCTAATGTAGGCGACTTCTCTCACCGCTGTCGCGATCGAACGTGCCCGCCTCGCCACTGCGTGACAAGACCAGGAACCAATTTCGTGCCCGACGATAGAGAGAAGCGCGCTCCGGTGAGAGGGTGACGACAAATCGCGCGCGGGGTGCTACAATAGCTTCACACCTTCCCCCGATGGCACAGCTGGAAGTATTCAACCTGCACCCACTTTTTGAGGATGTGCAATTCGCCCACGTTTTCCCGGATGAGAAGACGTTTGTGGATTGCCTGCCGAAACAACCGCTCGAGGAAATTGCCAGGGAATACCAACTGGCGAAGGACTCACCCGGCTTCCAACTCAAGGAATTCGTTCTCGCGCATTTCGTACAGCCGGCCAGCTACGTCCCGGATTACATCAGTGACCGCGACCGCGATGTCCTGGAGAATGCAGAAAAGCTATGGGACGTCCTCACGCGACAGCCTGACCCCGAGGCGGGATCGTTGATTCCTCTTCCCTTCCCGTATATCGTTCCGGGCGGACGTTTCCGGGAAATCTACTATTGGGACAGTTACTTTACGTCCCTCGGTCTGCGCGCCTCCGGGAGGATCGAGATGATCGAGAACATGGTGAAGAACTTTTCCCACCTGATCGACACCGTCGGCTACATCCCCAACGGCAATCGCACCTACTATCTGGGCCGCTCCCAACCCCCTTTCTTCTCCCTCATGGTAAAGCTTCTCGCCGAAGAGCGCGGCGAAGGAGTTCTCCTGAAGGTACTTGCCGCAGATCGAGCGAGAGTACGGCTTCTGGATGAAAGGTGCTTCCGACGTGGGCGCCACCGCATCATCGATCCGCCGTTCGGTGCGAATGCCAGGCGGCGAAGTGCTCAATCACTACTGGGACGAGCATGACACCGCCCGACCAGAATCGTGCCTCGAGGACGTCGAACTGTCCCGGCATTCCCGTCAAAACCCCCCCGCCTTGTTTCGGCACCTCCGTGCGGCGGCCGAGTCCGGCTGGGACTTCAGTAGTCGATGGTTCAAGGACGGGCACGACTTCGGCTCGATTCACACCACCGAGATCGTGGCGGTCGATCTGAACTGCCTCTTGCTCAACCTTGAACGAACAATCGCCGAGGCGTGCCAGGTGGCCAGAAACAGCGAAGCCAGCGAGCGATTCGAAACGATCGCCACGAACAGGGAAGCCGCCATTCAAAAATACTGTTGGAACGACACCGTCGGCTTCTATTTCGATTACGACAGCGTGCAGCGGCAACAGAAGACCGCAATAACGCTGGCTGGCGTGTTTCCCCTGTTCTTCAAAGTCGCCACCGACGACCAGGCGACGAGGGTCGTTCAGGCGATCGAGCAAAACCTTCTCAAGCCTGGCGGGCTGGTCACGACGATGGAGACGACAGGCCAGCAGTGGGACGCTCCCAACGGCTGGGCGCCCTTGCAGTGGATCACCATCATTGGCCTGGAGAACTACGGGCATCACGAACTGGCAAACGAGATCGCGCGACGTTGGGTCAAGTTGACTGCGGATGTTTTCAAACGAACCGGAAAGCTGATGGAGAAGTACAATGTCGTCGATACGCAGCTCGAAGCGGGCGGCGGCGAGTATCCGGGCCAGGACGGTTTCGGCTGGACGAATGGCGTGCTCCTGGCCTTGAAAGCATCCGGGAGAGCCTAGCCCAGCGGGGCCTATTCCGCCAGCAATCGCAGGAAAGTTGCCAGGATCAATCGAGAGTCGTCTTCGCCTATTTCGCCGATTGGGCGCAGTACTTTGCGGTTGATCGGCCGGAGCAAGTCACAAGCCACCACATAGGATCTTCCACCCCAGAGGATCTTGACGCGCAGCGGCGTCAGAGCCATGCCGGAGCGCAGCGGACAGACGAGGATCGTGGGCAGCGCCGTGAGGCCGGGATGTTGCAACGAAACCAGATTCCGATCGGTTCCTTCCGACCTTGACGTGTAGACCTGAAGTCTCATCCCTCGTGAACAGGAAACACTTCGTTCACCCGGAGAGTCTCTTCACAAACTTCGACCGTGTAGGCAGCATTGACCTCGGCGTGAAATCGCTCCTGCTCGAGGCGACGATTTTCCCGTTCCAGCAATCTTTCCAGATACGCGGATCTTGGAGCACCTCCTCGCAAACGGTCCAGCAACGCGAAGGCCGCCAGAGGAAGTGTAAGAGTACGGCGCTCCTGAGGTGACTTTTTAGCGACTTTCATGAGTTCACTATCGCGACTTTCGGACTCGGATCAAGTCGTTGCGTTACAGAACGAGGATCTGAACAGCCTGGGCAGTGTGTCCGCCGGGAGGACCGGTTACCCAATCGCTGAGCGAGGTTCGGCGCCAGGTTAGGGGAAGAGCCCGCGCGCCTGGCGCGCTGCGATTACTCGTTCGACACCGATGGACAAGGCGGACATGCGATGCGGGATCTTGCGTTCCTTGGAGCGTTTGATGACGGCGCTGAAGGCGTTGTCAAGAATGCGATACAGCCGATCAGTTACTTCGACATCGGACCACAGGAAGTTCTGGAGATCCTGCACCCATTCAAAATAGGAGACGATAACCCCTCCCGAGTTGCACAAGACATCGGGAATGACGAAGACCTCCGCCCATCGTTGATTGAGGATTTCGTCGGCCTCCGGAGTAGTTGGTCCATTGGCGGCCTCGGCGAGAACACGGCAACGCAACCGGCCGGCATTCTCTCCATGGATGACGCGGTCCACGGCCGCCGGCACCAACACATCGCAGGGAAGAGTCAGAAACTCCTTGGGATCGACGCGCTCGCCTTGGGGGAACTCGGCCAGAGTGCGATGTCGAGCCACATGGCGATCGGCGGCGGCGATGTCGATACCCTTGGGATTGTAGAGAGACACCGTATGATCGCTGATTCCGACCACCTTCATGCCGGACTTGAAAGCGAGCCCACCCGCCACGACCGAACCTACGTTTCCGAATCCCTGGATAATGGCGGTGCAGCGATCGGGCGGGATCTTCAAGTGATCGAGGGCACGGTCGATCAAAAAGACGACTCCGCGGCCGGTCGACTCCCGCCGGCCTTCCACTCCACCGAGAGAAACCGGCTTCCCTGTGACGATCTCGCCAATCGCGTATCCGATGTGCACGGAGTAGGAATCCATAAACCAAGCCATGATTTGCTCGTTGGTGCCCATATCGGGGCCGAGCACATCCACTTGCGGACCGATGAAGGGAACCAACTCTTGCAGGTAGCGCCGGGAGACGAGTTCGAGCTCGCGCCGGGAAAGCGTCAGCGGATCGACGCGCACGCCGCCCTTGGCACCGCCGTAGGGCAGACCGGTCAGGGCGCATTTCCAGCTCATCCAGACGGCCAGGGCAGCAGATTCACCGATGGTCAGGCGAGGTGTGAATCGTGTGCCTCCCTTGGTTGGCCCCACCGCAAGATGATGCTGGACGCGGTAACCGTGAAAGACCTCGACTGTGCCATCGTCCCGCGGGATCGGAACGGCCACAGACACGGCACGCTTCGGATAGATAATCCGCTCCCGCCACCCCTGCTCAATCTCCAGATAGTCCGCAATGACCTCGAACTGCTGCTTAGCCATCTGAAAGAGTGGGTCCGAATAGATGGGATCAGAAGGATAGCCATTCGCCATAGGCGGCAACTTAGTCGCATCGCGGGGATGCGCGATCCAAAAGTCCCACCAGTCTTCCACGTTTAGGCAGTTGTCTTTTGGTTCACGGCAACTACGTTCTCGCGATGATTTTTCTGTCGGAATCAGGTTTGCGCGGGCCGGTGGGGGACCCCGATCGTGACCGCGGCCCCTGTCCCGGAGACAAACAACGCAATTGCTGCTGCGAACGCACCGAGCCTGCTGGTTGAGACGAACGTAGCATGAGCGAGTTTCACTATCCCAAACCCTATGACGTGGTCGTCATTGGAGCGGGCCATGCCGGCATCGAAGCGGCCATGGCGGCCTCGCGGCTTGGTTGTGAGACACTGATGCTCACGCAGAACGCGGACACGGTCGGTCAAATGTCGTGCAATCCGGCCGTAGGCGGACTCGCCAAAGGCCATATGGTCCGCGAAATCGACGCGCTGGGTGGCGTGATGGGACTCAATACCGACGCCACCGGGATCCAATTCCGAATGCTCAATGCACGCAAGGGGCCAAGTGTCCGCGCCCCGCGGGCACAGTGCGACAAGAAGGCCTACCAATTTCGGATGAAGGCTCTTTTGGAAAAGCAGCCCCACCTCGATCTCAAGCAAGGCAATGTCACCCGGTTGCTGGTCGAGGATGGCGTCGCGGCCGGGGTCGAGACCAATTTTGGCGTCCGTTTTCAGGCCCGTGCGGTCGTCGTGACCACAGGCACGTTCATGCGCGGGTTGCTCCACGTCGGATTGCGCAACCAAAGCGGCGGCCGGATGGGCGATACCGTTTCCACCTTGAGCGACAGCCTGAAAGAACTGGGGTTCGAGGTGGGGCGGTTTAAAACCGGAACTCCCTGCCGGCTGCTCGGCAAGAGCATCGATTACTCGCAGTGCGAACGCCAGGACGGAGACAATCCTCCGCCACTGTTCAGCTTCCTTGCCGATACGGTCCTTCCCGGCGAGGACGATATCTTCACACTCAACCAATGGAAAGGGGACACCTTCGAAGCGCGCCAGATTCCCTGCTGGATCACGCATACGAATTCGGTGACCCACGAGATCATCAGGGCCAATCTCGATAAATCTCCGCTGTTTGCCGGAGTCATCGAGGGTGTGGGACCCCGCTATTGCCCCAGCATCGAGGATAAGGTGGTCAAGTTCGCCGAGAAGACCTCACACCAGCTTTTCCTCGAGCCGGAAGGCCGTCACACGGACGAAGTCTATGTCAACGGCGTCTCGACCAGCCTGCCCTTTGAGGTGCAATATCGCTTTATTCGCAGCGTGCGGGGGCTCGAGAATGCGGAGATCCTGCGACCGGGTTATGCGGTCGAGTACGACTACTGCCCTCCGACGCAGCTTCATACGACCCTCGAGACCAAGCGGATTGACGGCCTTTATTTCGCCGGGCAGATCAACGGCACCTCAGGCTACGAGGAAGCCGCCGCCCAGGGATTGATCGCCGGAGCCAACGCCGCGCTCAAGGTTTTTCGACGCCCTGCATTTACCCTCGCCCGCCACGAGGCCTACATCGGTGTTCTCATTGACGATTTGGTGACCCGCGGCACGCCCGAGCCGTATCGGATGTTTACCAGTCGCGCCGAGTACCGACTCCTTCTCCGGCAGGACAACGCCGATCTGCGTCTGACCGGTCGAGGGATCGAAGCGGGACTGGTCTGTCCCCTCCGCCAGGGGCGATACGAGCAAAAGGCCAGGCGCCTTGAAGAGCTTCGTGCGCACGCACGCGAAACACGCTATGACGGCGTCCTTCTCGAAACCTGGCTCAAGCGTCCCGAGAATCTTCCCGGAAATCTGCCACTGGAGATCTTTGGCCGTTTCTCTCCGGAGATCTGGGACACCGTCGAGACCGACCTCAAGTACGAAGGTTACATTCGTCGCGAAGAAGAGCGGATCGCGCGAACCGCGCGACAGGAAAGCAAGCCGATCCCCGAGTGGGTCGACTACTCGAAAATCAGCGGGCTGCGCGTGGAGGCAACGCAAAAGCTGTCCAGGATCCGCCCGGAAACCCTTGGGCAGGCTGCCCGGATCAGCGGGGTGACGCCGGCGGATATCTCCTTGCTCGCAGTGTGGCTCGCTCGTGGAGAACGCGGGGCGATGCGGTAACGCCCCCGGTCGAGTCAAGCCTTCAGCTGACCATCCTCGATCCGAAGCAACCGATCGCCACGCCGGGCGAGATATTCGTCGTGCGTCACCACGATAAGAGTTCGGCGATCGTGGCGAGCAACATCAAGGAGCAGTTCGATGATCGATTCACCAGTGTGCGAGTCGAGGTTTCCGGTAGGCTCGTCCGCGTAAAGTATGGAGGGATCGTTTATTAGCGAACGGGCAATCGCCACGCGCTGCTGCTCGCCACCGCTCAATTCCGAGGGCAGATGCTGCAACCGATCCTTGAGGCCGACCCGCTCCAAAAGCGCCGCCGCCTCGCCGGATCGTGGCTTGCCACCCATCATGGAGGGCAAGGTCACGTTCTCGAGCGCCGTGAGCTCCGGCAACAGAAAGTACGTTTGGAAGACGAAGCCCATTCGCCGGTTCCGAAGCCCGGCGAGCCGATCGGAACCCAGGGAATAGATATCCTCCCCCTCGAACTTCACCCGCCCGGCCCGGGGGCGTTCCAAGCCAGCCAACGTGTAGAGGAGAGTTGTCTTGCCGGCACCCGAGGCCCCGCACAGGAAGACGGTTTCGCCGGTCTGCACCTGCAGCGAGATCCTTTTGAGAACATCAATGCGCGTCTTTCCGATTTGGAAGGACTGCTCGAGATCGGCTGCGCTCAGATGCGGTTCGCCAGCTGTTTGAGATAGCACGCCAAATCTGATAGGGAGTTTTCCAGCGGTTTCCATCGCCAACTTGACGGGGGGCCACATTTTTGCGCATGATACTCCCCACGGGGAGTACCGCCGAAAACGGCATCTTGACATGAACCCCATCCTGTCAGGGCCGAGATGGACTCTTGCCTGCCTGGCGCTTTGCCTCGCCGGGGCTCCTGTGGAGTTTTTGCGCGCGCAGAACGAGCTATCGCTGACTCTCTCCGTGACCGACTTGCCGGAATTGCCTTCCCTGCCTGCGGAGATCGGGCAAGCTATCGACGAGCAGGAACGACGCATCGAACAAGAGCGCCTTTACAAGATGCGATTCTTCCAAGCGATCGCCGCCAACGACAAGACGACCCTGCGCCAGATGCTCAATGAGGGCATGGATCCCAACGCCGAGCTTCCATTTCCCGTCCCAGTGGAGTTTCGGAAGCGCTTTACCGACGGCCTGCTTCGATATTATGTCGCCGGCGAGGAGGGGTTCACCGGCCTGATGCTCGCCACCGCTCTCGGCAATCACACCTTCGTGAAGATTCTCCTCCTGGCGGGAGCAAATCCCTGGAAACTGACGAAGAGGCACCAGACCTATGCCCTTTGGCTGGCCGCGAAATACAAAAACATCGAAATCATGCGCAGCCTCATGGGGATCGGACCAGGGCACCCCTCCGAAGCCTTCCGCATTACGATAGACCTCTCGACGCAGACCGCTTCTCTTTGGCGTAACGGAAAGATCATCCTGGCGACGCGGATTTCCTCCGGCCGACCATCGCATCCGACCCCCACCGGGCGCTATTTGGTGACCAATAAATACAGGCAATGGAAATCCACCCTCTACCCTGCTCGCATGCCCTTCTTTCTGCGGCTCTCGTGCGGAGACTTTGGCCTCCACATGGGTGCGCTGCCCGGATATCCCGCCTCTCACGGGTGCATCCGCCTTCCCGAACGATCGGCTCGAAAACTCTACGCCTCGGTCCCGGTCGGCACCCTCGTGGAAATCCGCTAGAGCACGTGCTTCCCGGTTTTCGACGGCCTCGTCGACACCGGCGAGTTAAGGGCGCGCCTGGCTACGCCACCGGATGGTGGATGTGGCGCGTTTCCTCCGCGCTAATCGCGTAGATGGCATCTTCGCCAATGTTGGTCGCCTGATCACCGATACGTTCCAAGAATCGGGCGATAAAGATCATGTCCATGTAGGTTGGGATGCAATCGACATGGTGCGACATGAGGTCGGTGAGCCGCTCGGCGAGCGTGCGATTCATTTGATCGAGCTCACGGTCGCGCTCTTTGAGGCCGCGAGCCAACTCAAGGTCCTGACTGGCGAACGCACGGACCGCGTCCTTGACCATCGTCTCGGCATAATCGTAGATCGATTCGAGCTGGAAGACCTCGTCGGTGGGAGGACGGCTGATCATCTTCCGACTCCGGCGCGCAATGCCAACAGCCTGATCAGCAATGCGTTCCAAGTTAACGCTCAACTTCATCGTAGCGATCACGTTGCGCATGTCTGAAGCGAGCGGGTGAAAACGGAGCATGATATTGACGCCCTCGCGGTCGATTTGCACTTCGAGCGTGTCGACCTCTTCGTCATCCGCGATCACTGTGTTGCACCAGTCATCATCCCGCTCGAACAACCCCTTTCGGGCGTTCTCGAGATTGCGCTCCGTGAGACTGGCCATCATCAAAGCGTCATCACGAAGCGAACGCAATGCTTCTTCAAAAGTGCTGAGAATGTGAGTATTCGGCATGGCGGCGATAGCGAGACTTTTATGCTTCCCGGAAGATCTCAACCGAATCGTCCGGTAATGTAGTCCTCGGTCTGCTTTTCCTTGGGATTGGTGAAGATCTTCTGCGTGTCGTCATATTCGATGAGTTTGCCCAAGTAGAAGAACGCCGTCCGATCCGAGCAGCGCGTAGCCTGCTGCATATTGTGGGTGACGATGACAATCGTGAACTGGGTCTTGAGGTCGTGGATGAGATCTTCCACCTTGGCGGTGGCAATGGGATCCAAGGCCGAGCACGGTTCGTCCATCAAAAGGATCTCGGGCCGATTGGCGATCGCCCGTGCGATGCAAAGACGCTGCATTTGGCCACCGGAGAGTCCAAGCGCACTGTCCTGCAAACGATCTTTGACCTCGTCCCAGAGCGCGGCGCCCCGCAGGCTGCGCTCGACGGTTTCGTCGAGGATGCTCTTGGAACCGATCCCGGCGATCCGCAGGGAATAGACGATGTTCTCGTAAATCGACTTCGGAAATGGATTGGATTTCTGGAAGACCATTCCGATGCTTCGACGCAGGGCGATAATCTCCAACTTCTTGTCGTAAATGCTTCTGCCATTGAGCAGGATATCCCCTTCGTGGTGAACCCCATCGATTAAATCATTCATTCGATTGAAGTTACGAAGAAGGGTCGACTTGCCGCAGCCGGAAGGACCGATGAAAGCGGTCACCTGCCGCTGCGGGATATCCATGTTGATCTGGTAAAGGGCCTGCTTCTTGCTGTAGTAGAAGTTGAAATCAGTCACCTTGATGAAGTCGGTCCGAGGCGAGGCCGAATCCGGCGCCGCGCTTGTCCCTGTTGCCGAGGTGGTTTGCGGCGTTTTTGAATCCATAGTTTTCACCATATCGCGTTATCTCCTCCGGAACACGACCTGCGCTGTAATATTCGCGATTGTGACGAGAATCACTAACACCAACGACGCTGTCCAGGCCATCTTGACTTGATGTTCGAAGGGGAGTGTTGAGAAATTGTAGATCAGGACAGAGAGGGATGCCGTCGGCTCCCGGAGCGATTGGATCCAGGTACTGGCTGAAGAGTGCCGTGAAAACAAGCGGTGCCGTCTCGCCCGCCGCACGGGCCACCGCGAGCATGATGCCGGTCATGATTGCGGGCACAGCGTCGGGTAGCACGACGCGCCAGATGGTCTGAAAATTCGTCGCCCCCAATCCATAGGAGGCCTCTCGATAGGCCTTGGGTACGCCGAGTAGCGCCTGCTCAGCCGTAAGCAGAATCGTTGGGAGGATGAGGATCGCCAAGGCGAAGCCGCCAGCCCAGGCTGAGAAACCTCCCGTCGTCAGAACAATGACAGCGTAGGCAAAGACACCGCATATGATCGAGGGAATCCCCGTCAACAGCTTTGCCACAAACCTGACCGCGTTCGCCAGAGGCGAAAATGGGTCATACTCATTGATGTAGATGGCAGAGAGGATGCCAAAAGGTGCTGCGAGCACTAGCGCGATGCCGACCATCAGGAATGTTCCCACCACCGCGTTGCCAAAGCCGCCCCCGGCCGTGCCTGCGGCGGGCGGAAGCTCCGTGAAAACGCTCCAGCTCAGAAGCGGCAGGCCGTTCTTTAGAACAAGAAAAACGATGGAAAACAACGGAACAAGCGTAAGGAGCGCAAGCCCCACACAAATCGGTACCTGAGAAACTTGCTCCAAAGCGATCGGGGTCCTGATCGGGCAGCGGTCGCAGTGGCGAAGAAGTCGGTGGGTTCTGCCGTTGTGGTTGTCATAGTGACATTCTCAAGGTTTACCGTATTCCAGCCGTCTGCTTCTGGGTGTAGCGAAGAACCGCCTCTCCCGCCATGTTTACCAGCAGAGTAAGAACGACCAGTATCAGGGCCGCATACATCAGTGAGCTCACCTGGAGTCCTTCCGCCTCGCCGAACTGATTGGCGAGCAAACCGGCAAGCGTCCCGGCGGGCGACAGGAGAGACCACGTCAGGCGCGAGCTGTTTCCGATGAGCATTGCCACGGCCATCGTCTCCCCCATGGCTCGTCCGAGCGCGAGAATGGTCGCGGCAACGATCCCGGGGGCCGCCGTGGGCAGGATCACGCCAAAAATGGCTTCCCATCGCGTCGAGCCCAGCGCATAAGCCCCTTCACGGAGCGTCCCAGGCACCGCCACGAGAGCGCTGCGCGAGATGGCGGTAATGGTCGGGAGGATCATCAGGGAGAGAACGAGGCTCGCCGTCAGCATGCTGTTGCCGTACGCCGGCGGCGCGAAAATGGTGTTCAGGATCGGAATATTCTTGAACGCACCGACGGCCCAGCTGCCAAACCCTTGCACCAGCGGAATGACCACGAAGATGCCCCAGAGCCCGTAGACAACGCTCGGGATCGCCGCAAGCATCTCCACCGTGAAACGAACAAATTGGCGGATGGGCAGAGGCAGAAAGTCCTCGCTCAGGAAGATCGCAATCGAAAGCCCCAGAGGAAGGGCGAAAACCAAGGCAATCAGCGAGCTGACGGCCGTTCCGATCAGAAAAGGAGCGACGCCGAAAACTTCGCGATTGGGCACCCATCTCGAGTCAGTCAAAAACCCGAGACCGAATTTCTCAAGCGCCGGAAAGGCCTGGCGGCCGATCTCGAAGATGATCCACGCGAGGGCAGCTACGGCCGCCGCCGATGCCAGCCAGCAAAACGCCCTAAAGATGTCCGGGCGCTTATGAAACTCCTTGATTCCGCCTTGTTCGATCGCCGGGGCGTCGGTTTGCATATCCTCGAATTACAACGCTATTGGACGGTCGCCAGGGCGGCTTTGCTCTTCTCTACGACCGGGCCGGGCAGCGGGATGTAGCCGAGCTCGCCGGCAAACTTCTGGCCGTCGGTGAGTCCATAAGTCACGAAGCCCTGGAGGGCCTTGAGCTTTGCGGCGTCACTGTACTTTTTGTAAAGGAGGAGCCACGTAAAGGTCGCGATCGGATAGTCGTCGTCGCCCGCGGGATCTTCCGGCCAAACTCGCAAGTTCTCCGGAAACGTGACGTTCGCCAAGGTTGCCGCACCGCTCTCGTCGGTCGGCTGGACAAATTTGCCGCTCTTGTTCTGCAAGCTCGCCATCGACACGCCGTTATGCACGGCATAACCATACTCGACATATCCGACGGTGCCGGGTGTCTGCTTGATGAGCGCCGTCACCCCCTCATTGCCTTTTCCACCCGCCCCAACCGGCCAGGTCACCGACTTGTCGGTTCCGACCTCATCGGCGAAGTCCTTGCTGATGGCCGCAAGATGTTTCGTGAAGACAAATGTCGTACCGCTTCCGTCGGAGCGAAAAGCAATATTGATGGGAAGATCGGGCAGTTTCACATCCGGATTGTCCTTCGCGATGAGAGGATCGTTCCATTTCGCGACCTTTCCGAGGAAGATGCCCACATACGCATCGCGGGAAAGCTTGAGCTCCTTCACCCCCGGGAGGTTGTAGGCGATCACGATACTGCCCGCCGTCGCCGGGATCATGACAACACCTTGCTTGACTTTGGCGATTTCGTCGTCGCTCATGGCGGCATCGCTCGCTGCAAAATCGACGGTACCTTGGGCAAATTGCTTTACTCCCGCGCCCGAACCCACCGACTGGTAATTCACCTGCACGTCAGGGTGCAGCTTGTTGTACTCGACAGCCCAGCGCTGATAGAGGGGAGCCGGAAATGAGGCCCCTGCGCCGGAGAGTTGTTGCGCCCTGGCGGAGTTTACGAAGATTGCCGAGACGGCGAAGGCAATGGTGAAGAAAGAGGTGAATTTCATGGTGGTTCGGTCCGTGTGTCCGCGACCAATCAACCGATTAATTGAGCGAACGCCAAAGGAAGGATTGTGACAATTTTGTCACAACTTTGAAAGCGCGGGGCGGCTTGCGCGTGACTATCGGTGAGAAACTTGGCCTATGCGTCCGATATTCCGCATCCTCTTTCTTGGCACCCGCAACTCTGAGCGGAGCATCATCGCCGAATACCTGCTCCGCTCTGCGGGCGGAGATCGCTTCGAAGTCTACAGCGCCGGCGAGGCTCCCCCAGGCGATGTCCATCCGCTCGTCCTCAAGATTCTCCGCGAAGACTTCAAGATAGACACCACCGGCGCGGTGGGAAACTCCTGGCATGAGTTCGCCGACAAGCATTTCGATTTCGTGATCACGCTCTCCGACGATGCGCGTGAACGAAGTCCGGTTTTTCCGGGCGCGCCGGTCACCGCTCATTGGAGCATCGAGGATCCGATGGCGTTTGCCGGGTCTGAAGAAGAGCAGTACGAGCATTTTCTGCGGACTGCCTTCCAGATCAAACGGCGCGTGGAACTCTTCAACTGCCTCCCGATCGAGAAACTCGACCACCTCCAGCGAGAGATCGAAACCCGCCAAATCCATGAGAGCGCCAAAAAGCCGGGCCGCGCAAACGGCTCATGAAGGCCGATCGTAACCCTTATTCCATGACATAATTGCTGATGAACTCGCCCGCCTCGCCGGAACACGAAATTTTCAAGCGCATCCACAACGACCTCGTCGACAGCTTTGACGAGGAACTCGAGATGGAGATCGAAGACGGGATGCTCCCGGAATGGCAGGTCCCCGAGACAGAGGCCGAAAAAGACGCCGCGAAAGCCGAACGTCGGCAGTATTTCCGAGAGCTTTTCCGCATGCAAGGCGAGCTTGTGAAGCTGCAGGAATGGGTGGTGGCGTCAGGTCACAAGCTGGTCGTCCTTTTTGAGGGCCGGGACGCCGCGGGCAAGGGTGGGGTGATCAAGCGAATCGCCCAGCGCCTCAATCCCCGTGTCTGCCGGGTTGCCGCGCTGCCGGCACCGAACAGCCGTGAACGCACGCAATGGTACTTCCAGCGCTACGCCACCCATCTGCCGGCCGCTGGAGAGATCGTCTTGTTTGACCGCAGTTGGTACAACCGCGCCGGCGTCGAGCGCGTCATGGGCTTCTGCTCGGATGACGAATACGAGGAATTCTTCCGTTCCGTTCCGGAATTCGAACGGATGCTGATCCGCTCCGGCATCCAGCTCCTCAAATACTGGTTCTCCATCACCGACGACGAGCAGGAGTTCCGCTTTCGGTGCCGTATTCACGACCCCCTCAAGCAATGGAAGCTCAGTCCGATGGACCTTGAGTCGCGCCGTCGTTGGGAGGATTACACGAAGGCCAAGGAGGTCATGCTCGAACGCACACACACCGCGGAAGCGCCTTGGTGGATCGTTCAGGCCGTGGACAAGAAAAAGGCTCGCCTCAACTGCATCCACCACCTGCTCAGACAAGTGCCCTACCGCGACGTGGATCGCGAACCGATCATCCTGCCCGAGCGCGTTTACAACGAGGATTACCAAAGAGAGCCGGTTTCTCCCGAGATGTTCGTGCCGGCCGTCTACTAGGGACTTGGCATGCTATTCGCGACAGCCTGCGATGGTCGAACTTCCTGACACGAAAGGACTGATCTGCGCCTTTCAGCTTCGCAGGAACGGAACTTGCGAGGCGCTGAATTGGGACATTACCAACGACCTTAACCGAGAATTTGACGGCCCGATTTGGCTCCATTTCAACCTCGCCGATGTCCGAGCGAAGAAATGGATCGAGAGATGCGAACGAATTCCGGCTCGCGCGCGCGAAATCCTCCTCAGCCTGGACGTGCATATCCGACTGGAGGCTGTCGACGCGGGATTCGCGGGGGTGCTCGGCGACCTGCATTTCGAGTTCGATAATGATCCCGAGCGCCTTGGGGTGATCCATCTTTACGTCGACGCGGAGATCGTCGTGACCGCGCGCCTCCATCCGCTGAAAGTCGTCGATCAGTTGCGCGTGGAACTTCGTCATGGGACCGCCGTTGCGAGCACCTTGCGTCTCGTCGTCCGCTTCATCGAGGATTTTACGGACATCCTGGGAACGGTTATCGCAGAGCAAGGTGATACCATCGACAAAGCGGAAGACGATCTTCTCAAGAACCGCTTTTCGCGGGATGGCGGCGAGTTAGGGGGCGTAAGACGTCTGCTGGCGCGATTGCGCCGGCACATCCACGCTCAACGCATCGCCTTGGCGCAAACAGCCCACCGACCGTTGCCGTGGTGGAGCGAGGAGGATACGTTCGAACTCCGCCGCGCCATCGAACGGCTCGAACATCTTGCGTTGGACCTCGAGTCTATTCACGAGCGGGCGAGACTTCTCCAGGAGGAAGTTATGCGACGCACAGGCGAGGCGACCAACCGCAATATTTACATCGTTTCAGTCCTCTCGGCCATTTTCCTTCCGCTCACGCTGATTACCGGGATCTTCGGAATGAATGTCAGCGCCCTGCCTTGGGTCCAGGGCGATAACGGGTTTCTTTGGGTCGTGGGAATCATGGGCCTAACTTTGATCACGTCATTCGTGCTCTTGTACTGGCACCGCTTCTTTTGATCCGGTCCCGACGGCTTCCCGCCCGCCGGAAATAGCCCCAAAAGCCACCGGAACACCGGCTTCAGGCGTCTACTCGATGATCCTCCGGTAAGGAAAACGGGGCGAAGCCCGAATCTCGGTTGGTGATCCCATCGGGATCTCTCCGGAGAGCATCTGTTTCAATACTCTCTCCAATTCGCGTCGGTAGGCTGACGGCCGGGCGATTTCATCGCGCGACCTTGCTCTTCGTCTTGACGTGCTCTTCATAGCAAAAACCAATATTCCGGGCTCAGAGGCTTTTTCTCTTCCGCGGGCGATTTACTGCAGTGCAATCTCCGCCACGCTGAGTTTGCGCATCAGGGCGGATTTCTTGGTCTGGTGGCCTTTCATGCGGGTCAGGACGTCGCCGAGGAAATCCAGTGCCAGCGCGATGTGCGGTCCCTTGTTGAGCATGACACACTCCGCACGCCCCGACATGGCGGCATCCGTGACTTCCGCCCGGGACGGCAGTCCGCGCTTGGCAAGGGACTCAAGCACCTGGGTCGCCCAAATGACCGGCACATGGGCCGCCTCGCAGAGCCAGAGAATTTCTTCCTGAATCTCTGCCATCCTCTCGAAACCGATTTCCACACCGAGATCCCCGCGAGCCACCATCACTGAGATCACCTGCCGCTGCATCGCCGTAAGCAGAAGCTGCGGCAGCGCCTCCACCGCCAGCCGATTCTCAATCTTGAGCACAATTCCAATCTGCTCCGCTCCTAAAGTCTCAAGGGCTTGAATCAACTCGGCAACGTCCTGCGGACGACGCACAAATGAAAGCGACACCAGATCCCCGTGCTCGCAGGCAAATTCCAGATCTTGACGGTCCTTTTCCGTCAACGCCGAAACCCTCAGCCGCGTGTCGGGAAGGTTGATTCCTTTCTCGGCGCGCAATTTGGCCGTGCCGTTCACAGCATGCGTGATCTTGACTTCGAGCCGTTCCCCCTCCTCGTCGCGACGGACTGCGCGAATGACGCCTCCGATCTTGCCGTCATCAAAAAAGATGCGCTCGCCAGGTCGGGCATCCGTGAAAACTTCGGGCAACGAGCATCCTATCTGGGCCGGCCGATAAACCACCTCGTCTTCGTTCTGCACCGCGGGCTTTCCGGGAATGTCGGCAGAGGTCAGGATAAGGTCGTCGCCCACGCTAAGGGACAATGAACGCTCAAGCTCCGGGAGCGCTCCGACCTCGTCTTCGCACACGAGGTCGGCTCCGCGCAACAGGCGCAGCCGAGTCCCCTGCACGACGTAACCTGTCCGGTCATTGGCACAGATACATGTCGATTCCTCGACACCGACAACGTCAAGGAGCCGCTCGCGGCCACGCGTATCGGTCAGCTCGACAAGGTCTCCGCGCTGCGCGTGCTCCAGAATCGAACCCCTCACCGGAATCGCAATCATATGCGTCTCGGGAGGTTCCCCCTGGGCGCAAAAGGCGACCAGCGCCGGGGTCGTGACCTGCCCAAGTTCGTTGCGAACCGGCTTCCATCGTATGACTCCCGGGCCCGGCGAAACCGGCCCCGTCCGCAATTTGGGGCCCGCCAGGTCGAAGGCGATCTTACACGATCTCCCCGTTTTGCTTTCCGCGAGGCGCAGATGGTCGACCATGCGGCCCCACTCCTCAGGCCTATCGTGAGCGCAATTGACGCGCATGATGTTCATTCCTCGCAGCAGAAAATCCCTGACCAGGTCGGGATCGTCAGCCGCTTCGCTCGGCATCGTCACCATGATACGCACCCGCCGGTCGCCCGGCATCTCGCCGAGCGCCTCGCGCGCATTACGATCCAACAGGCTTGCACCAAGGTCAAAATCGGCAAACGTCTCTTCGATCTGGCGCCCCGCCCATGGCCTGGCTGCCAATTGATGAAGCATCGCCAGCACGGCGTCGAGCGTGGCGAGGGTGTGGGATTCCAAGCGGCCCAGCGAACTTAATCCGAGACGACCGAGGTCGCTCTGCAATTCACGCAAATCGTGTCCGCGCAAACTCACATAGTGCGCCAGATTGCGCGCGCTTTCCAGATGACACAAGTGGACGCTATCCAGCTCGCGAGCAAAGTGCTGCTCTGCCTCCAGGACGACGTGTCGAATGGGTAGGAGCCGCGCAATCAGAGAATCTACTTCCAAATCCAGTGCCTTACCCATGAGAAACGCTACTCCACCTGTTCGTTTGGCGCGACCGCGGAGATGTGACGATCTCGTAACCTCCGTATTTGGATTTTGGCGGCGATTGCGCTAAAAGTGTGCGTGCTTTCGTTTACGTTGACCCCGGTGGAGACGCGAATTCTCGGTTGCTTGCTCGAGAAGGAACGGATCACCCCTGAGAACTATCCTCTCTCGCTCAATAGCTTGATTGCAGCATGTAATCAATCAACCAACCGCGAGCCCATTGTCACCTACGACGCCAGGACCGTCGAAGCGGGCTTGGACAGTTTGCGGCAGAAAAAGCTCGCCGTCATGATCATGACGGCCGGCTCTCGCGTTCCCAAGTACCGGCACGAGCTGCTCAACCACTACGATCTCAATCCCCGTGACGTGGCGCTGCTTTGTGTGCTGCTCCTTCGCGGTCCCCAGACCCTTGGTGAGCTCCGTAGCCGGAGCGAGCGCATGCAGTTCTTCGACAGCCTCGAGCAGGTGGAATCCTTTCTCGCCGAGTTGGCAAAGGGCGAATCGCCGCTCGTGCGTGTCCTCCCAGCCAGACCTGGACAAAAGGAGAGCCGCTACGTCCAGTTGCTCTCCGGCGAGCCGGTGCCCGAGGACTTCCCCGCCGAACCGGTGTTCGCCGGGGCGATCGAGACACTCCGGTCGAGGGAGCCTACACGGCTGGAAGCCCTTGAGAAAGAGGTCGAGACTTTGAAGGCCGAGCTTAATCGGCTGCGGGAAGAATTGCTTTCATTTCGAAAGCAATTCGAATAGCGCCGTGAGGGACTCTTGAAAAACCGGTCGCCTGTTCAGATTGCGACGCGTTATTGCCGGCTGCTCCTCCTGCTGGCTTCGGCAGGCGGCCTTCTTGCCGGCTGCGCAGGCGGAAACCGGAGTTCCGCGGGACTCCCGGGGGTGCGTGTGGCGTTATTGCCACCCAACGTGCATGGTCGCCTGGTCGCGCGGACGATGCGACCGCGCTATCTCACCATCCATTCGACGCAAGATGTCGGCGCGACGGCGGCAACGTATGTCCGCTACCTGACGCTGAAAGGAAAGCGGAGCCAGAACAACCCGCGTTTTGGACGCTCGGGTTGGGTCGTCTGGCATTTTAGCGTCGATGATCGCGAAGCGGTGGAGCACATCCTCCCAACGGAACAGGGCGATCATGCGGACTACGGCGGCCCGGGCGATCGTCAGAGCATCGGCATCGAAATCTGCGAGTTTCGTGATCCCCGCCGGCAGGCTGCAGCGATCGATCGCGCGGCGCGCCTGACTGCGATGCTGTCGAAGCGGTATGGCATACCGACACAAAATATCGTGCCGCACATGCATTGGCCGCGCTGGGATTTCAAATATGGCAAGCCGTGTCCGCGCATTCTTCTGGAGCGCGATCGCCGCGCTCCAGGCGGCTGGCGTCTGGGCGCAAAATGGAGGGCCTTTATCGCGCGCGTCAAGCGATACCGCTGAGCAGGGACGGAGCGCGGAGCGCGGTCGACGGATCGCGGATGTGCGATCCACGCATCTCCTCATTCCCTGAGTCCGGGTCGTATCCTCCAGAAAATCGGTCTGTTCTCGCCGTGAGACCAGCCTTCGATTGACGGGTCCGCAGACCTTCGTAGGATCGAACGATGATGTCAGGAGAGAGGACCCGCAAGCTTGGTTCAACACGCTCGCTGGACGACCGATCCAGCGCTTCGTTGGGAAGGTGAGAGCTCGCGGGTCACCGTCAATCGAACGATGAGGAGGAATGCACCTCAGTTCGGCAACTTCGAGCGTCTGGCCTACGGCGCGGGGGAGTTGGGACCTGCCATGGCGGGAAGCACGATCATCTTCTTCCAACTGGTCTTTCTCACGGACGCTGCAGGGATGGATCCGGGCCTCGCGGGGAGCATATTGCTGCTGGCGCGGATCTGGGATGCCGTCAACGATCCCTTGATCGGCTGGCTTTCCGATCACACCAAGACGCCGTGGGGGCGGCGACTTCCCTGGATCGTCGTCAGCGCGCTTCCCTTCTCAGCTTTCTTCATGATGTTCTGGCTCGTGCCGGAATTTGTTGGGCCGGACGCGCCATGGAGCAGCTTCGCTTACTACCTGATTGTGGCGGTTCTCTTCAGCACCTTTTCGACAGCGCTGGGGCTGCCTCACGCTTCGCTCACCGCCGAACTCAGCCGCGATTACGATGAGCGCTCACGTCTGACGGCCTACCGGATGGGGTTTTCTCTCGCCGGCAGCGTCGGTGGGCTGGTCGCGGCGCTGCTCGTTTTTCAGCTCCTGAAGGACGCGCCAAAATCGATGCAGTACGCCGTTTTCGGGACCTCGATTGGCATCATCGCTCTCGTTGCCGTGCTGTTCTGTGTTGCTGGCATCTGGAGGATCGTCATGGCCCGGGACGTGCAGCGCCTTCGACGCGAGAGCGCCGACGAACTGGCCGCACGACGTTTGCCGTTCCGCGAGCAAGTCGATTTGGTTCTGGGCAATAAGCCCTTCCTTCTGGTTTGCGGCATTTATCTTTGCTCGTGGCTGTCGATGCAGTTCACCGCCACGATTCTCCCATACTTTACCCAGAGTTGGCTCGGTCTCTCGAACACCACTTTTCATCTTCTCGCTCTTACTGTGCAGACGACTGCCCTTTGCCTGATACCTTTGTGGGGCTGGATCAGCGTAAAGATCGGCAAGAAGCCCGTTTACTTTATCGGGATGAGCTTCTGGCTCGTGGCGCAAGCCGGCCTGATGTTTCTACAGCCTGGCGCCACCGGACTCTTTTTCATTATGGCGTTCGTTGCCGGTTTCGGCATCTCCGTCTGCTACCTCATTCCCAACGCCATGCTCCCGGATGTTATCGAATACGACGAACTCAAGACCGGCCGGCGCCGCGAAGGCGTCTATTATGGCACCTGCATTTTCGTTCAGAAGACCGCCCTGGCCATTGGCACATTTATCGCCGGCCAGTTGCTCGCCTTCTCCGGTTACGTTCCCACCGGTCCCAACGATATCGCGCCGTCGCAACCGGAAAGCGCTCTTCTGGCCATCCGTCTGGCCATCGGACCGTTGCCCGCTCTGGCGCTGGTCATCGGGATGGTCTTGACGGCACTCTACCCCGTCACCAGGGAGTCCCACCGCCAGGTGGTGGAGGAGATCGACGCTCGACGGCGGCCGATTCCTTGACGACTTGAAAATTCGCAGTGATCGGACAGCCAAGCACGCGGCAACCAAGACGCTTCAGCCACCCGGCCACAACTTGATTGGAATTGTGGAACAAATGGTAGCGAGCGCGATCGCGTGAGACGGGGATCTGGTCCCAGGCGCGTATGACGACGGTCCCCAGGTTGGCTCGCCAGCGCGTTTCCAACTCGAAACGAAGTTCCTCTACCCGTGAGCGCTCAACGAAAAGACGCACCGAGCGACGGCTGCCCGCCGCTTGGACGAATCTTGACTCCTCCAAGGTGTACGGGAGTTTTCTTCGCGAGAACGCGCCCCGGCCGAGTCCCGTGATCGCACGAAGGGCCCAGGAAACGCTTGTTTTCTCGAGTCCGTAAAAGTTCCACTCCCCGAATCCGTATTCGAAGAACGCAGCCGTGCCGTCCGGCAGGGCGAGTCGGGTGTGCCGCCCATACTCGGAAACAAAAATGGGCACCGGTTCGGTTACGTCCCGAGGCGGGACAACCTTCCAGGCGCAGCTTGAAATGCTGAGGAGAGTTAACGCGCAGATGGCCAGAGCCAAGCTTGGTCGCCATCGCCCGGTCAAACATCGACGGCCTGCTACGCTCATCGACCCGGACGCATGCTACCCGGCCCTTGGGCGCCGAGACATGACTGAACAAATACATCCAGCAATCGAATGGGAAGCTTCCATCTTTGGACTACTACGAAGATCTCCACGCGGCGGAACTTCTCCGGCAATGCAACCATCGAAAGTTCGCGCGTGCCTGGGACCGCCTCCAGATAGCTCCGTGGAAGCACGGCGATCCCAGCCCCGGCGCGCACGCTGCCAATCACCCCCTCAAGAGTTCCGACCGCATGCATCGGCCGCTCCGGGACGCCGGCCTCCTGAAGATAGTCGGTCAGTCGAGCCGTAAACGAACACCCACTCCGCTGCACGAGGATCTTGTGCTTGGCTGTCCCCTCACTCAGCAACTCCGAGAGCGACCCCACCTGTCGCCGGGCGATGACCACGAGTTCATCCTCGAAAATTTTCTCCTCGAAGAAGGCAGGCTCATTCGCCCGCCGTGAGACAAACGCCACATCGAGGTCCGAGCGTAAGATTCTATCCCACAAAGTGTTGGTCGATCCCGTCTCGACCGAGACGTCAACGGCCGGATGGCTTTCGGTAAACCCCGCAATCAATCCCACGAGATGAGACGCGGCAAATGTCTCAATCGCGCCGATCCGGATCGAGCCCGAGCGCGGCTCGTCGTCTTGTCCAAACTGCCTGCGAACGTCGCGGCAGAGTTCTTCCAGCCGCAACGCAAACGGCATGAGCGCCTCCCCCTCCGCGGTCAGCCGCAGCTTCCGTGAACTTCTCACCACGAGCGTGGCCCCGAGCTGATCCTCCAACCGCCTGATTCGTGAAGTGATGTTGGACTGGACGGTGTTGAGCATCGCCGCGGCCTTCGTCATGCTGCCTTGCCTCGCTACGGTGAGGAAAACCGGGAGATCTACCAGCAAATATCGATCCATAGTTTCTGTTTTTCAGATAGTGCATATCTCGACAATTCATTTTTTTGGATGTGGTTTCCCGCGTAGTCTCCGGGCTGCATGTCAAAACCGGATTCACTATTCATTCTGATTGCAGGGCCGTATCGCTCGAACACGGGCGACGACCCTGAGAAGATCGAGCAAAACCTTCGTTGCATGGCGCGAGCCGCCCTCGAGGTCTTTCGCCTTGGGCACTTGCCCGTGCTGGGCGAGTCACTCGCGTTGCCGCTGATCGCCGAAGCTGGGTCCCGCCAGATCGGAGACGCTCCCTTCAACGAGATCTTTCACCCGATCTCCCGCAGGCTCGCCCGTCGTGTCGATGCCGTCCTGCGCGTGGGCGGTCCGTCCCAGGGCGCCGACGAAATGGTGGAGATTGCGCGCCGCGGGGGAAAGCTGGTCTTTAGCGAGATCTCGGAGATTTCGAAAATCGAGGCGGAGGAGGGCAAATGAGCGATCGCATCCGCATTCGCGCCGTCACCGTCCTGTCCGACGATTGGTATCTGCTCAAGAAGACGACGTTCGACTTTCGTCGCTCCGACGGGAGCTGGCAAACGCTCAACCGGGAAACCTACGATCGCGGAAACGGCGCGGTCGTCCTCCTGGTCAATAGCGAAAGGCGAACCGTCCTCCTGACGCGCCAGTTCCGTTATCCGGCTTTCGTCAATGGGCTGTTGGACGGGATGCTCCTGGAAGCGTGTGCCGGTTTGCTCGATTCCGAGGACCCTGAGGAGACGATCCGCAGAGAGGTCG
Source organism: uncultured Verrucomicrobiae bacterium (assembly GCA_963820865.1). GTDB lineage: Bacteria > Verrucomicrobiota > Verrucomicrobiia > Chthoniobacterales > Terrimicrobiaceae > DASTFP01. The sequence continues at coordinate 51,828 of CAWGBZ010000028.1, read as the reverse complement.
AAGAAGAAACCGGCTTTCGGATTGGCCCTCCGCAAAAACTCTTCGAACTCTATATGAGTCCGGGATCGGTTACTGAGAAGCTCTTCTTCTATCTGGCGGAGTATGATCATTCTGATCGCGTCTCGTCCGGAGGAGGGGATCAAAACGAGGGCGAAGACATTGAGATTGTCGAACTAACCTTCGACCAGGCTTTCGCGATGATGGACGCGGGAGAGATTCAAGATGCCAAGACGCTCATTCTCCTGCAGAGACTGGCGATGACGGCAGGCGAACACCGCGGCCTGGCGTCCGCTGCCGCCGAGACAACCTAGAAAAGCCGTTGTGCACCGGCAGGCGGCTCACCGGAGCACGAACCAATAGACCCAAAGAATCAGCAGAAGCTGGAGCGGCGCTCGCAGGATGAGGTAGCGCGGCCCGGCCGAATGCCCGCCAAACTCGACCCGTCGCATCGCCGCATAAACGTTTGAGGGGAACACCGCGATGAAAAATCCGATCATCACGAATCCGACCAGGCGGGAGTTGGGCCAGGCCAGCACCAGGATTGCCATCGCCAGTTCGAACACGCCCGAGATTTGAATCAATACCCGGCGGTGCGGCACAGATGGCGGGATCATCTGCGCCATGGCGTCGGTCTTGACGAAGTGCCCGAGCGCAGCAAAAGCGAAGACCAGGGCCAGTCCCAGGTGGCCAGTCCAATCGATGTCGCTCCCCGTAACCAGAGAGATTAGAGAGGGGATGACCAACAGGCCCGCAATGATGACGATTTGCTTCATTCTGCCAGCCGATCTGTCCGAGTTGTTCCCTTGCGCTCTCCTCCTCGTGCATCGCCATGAAATTAGCCAGATCAAGGACGCTGCCTACGAAAGCGAGGACATATCTCCCTGGCGGACGACTTCCGTGGGGAGAGGGACCGGATTGAATCGTTCGACTGTCTGTCCATTCGGTCACTCTCTTTATCGCCACGAGGTTGATCCGAAACCTACGCCGGAGGTTCAACTCTTCGATCGATCTGCCGACAATACTGGCCGGAGCATCCACTTCGACGACACTAAACCCCTCGGCCAGTTCGAAATTGGAGATGTTCTGGATGAGCAGCCTCTGGACCATCCAGCGAGCCGCGGTTTCCTCTGGACCTCATCCGCGCCGACCGCTTGCAACAAGCGAATGTGATCCGGCGTCGTCGCCCGCGCGATAATCTTCTTGATCCCCTACACACCGTGTTCGGCCGGCAGGCGACCACTCTTGACCGCCTGTTGAAGGGCGCTGTGATCCGCCTCGGTCTGATCGGCATAAGCCCGCGCGAAGCGGGCAAAGGCGCGGTCCGCCGCGTCGCCCCTGCCCAAATAGCCGGACAGCATGGCGGGATCAGCGGAGCGGGCGTGGCCCTTGGCCAGCAGTGCGCCGCAGATGCGGCCGTAATCCATGAGCGCCGAACCATCCATGCCCTCCACCGTCACGGCACCTTTCATGTCGCGGAACTGGCGCACATAGTAGTCGCGCTTGTCTACGGTGGTCCAGCCGAGCAGCGGATCGCTGACCGTCTGGAGCGTCAGTTGATACTCGACAACCCGCTGGCCCTGGTGAGCGTGCCACGCTGTGTCGCCATGGACGAAGGGCGCTACACAGGAGCGTCTCGCCTGCTTCAATTGGAGAAACAACATGTCCTCGGGGCCATTCCCTTGCAGCAGGACCACGAAAGCGCGCAACCCGACGCTGCCGACCCCCACTACTTTGTGGGCGACATCAACGAAAATGTAAGAGCCAAGCACGCGATTCCAATGTTGCGGCAGCGTCGTCAGATAGGCTTCGAGGCCGTCGATGATGCGGTTCCTTTCGTCATCAGAGACACGCATGACCAAGGGCGGTTGTTCAACCATCCGCCGAACCCCATCGCGCTCGCGGGTCAGTTTAGGCAACGCCCGGTCACTGGTTCGGTGGCGCGCAAGATTGGCTGATCGCTCGATCTCCGCCCGCAACGACCAGTCTGCCATCTCGAGCCGCATCCGATCAATATCCATCCGGTCAAAGGACCGGGCCAGGAGCGGTTGCTCAGCCAGGCGGGCGATCTGCCTGCGGTACGCCGCGGCGCACCAGAGGACGGCGTCCTCACAAGTCGCTTCCGCCAAGCCGTTCTGGCGACCGGCCACCCAGATGCTCGTGGTCAACCTCCAAAGGTCCCATTCCCACGGCCCCGGGTGCGCCTCGTCGAAGTCATTCAGATCGAAAACGAGATCGCGTTCCGGAGAGGCATAGAATCCGAAATTCCCGAGGTGGGCATCCCCGCAGATGACGGGCTCGATACCGGTGCGCGGCATCCCATCGAAGTCCTCCGCCATCAAGGAGGCCGCCCCGCGCAAAAAGGCATACGGCGATACGACCATGCGCCCGACGCGCACGGGAATCAAGCGCTCCAGGCGCCCCACGTGAGCTTCCTCGATGCGATCGACCGGATCCACCCTTTCCGGTTTCACCTGCCAGCGGCCAAGCTCTCCGCGCTTGAGTTTTTCTCGCAACGCTCGGCCCGCCGCTCGACGCTCTTTCTCACCCGCCAACCCAGTTCGCAATTCGTTGGCCATTTCTCTCCTCCGCTACACGTGCCACCCCCCGGCGAACCGCTGGTGCGTTCGCTCCTTGTCCGGGGTATTGTCGCTTGCGCCTGCCGAAGATTTCTCTGAATTTTTCATACAGCGCAGAAACGCATACACTTGCGCCGCCTCGGGCGTCGAGCTTTTGCAATCAACCCGGCGAAGATGTCCGTCTTGCCGGGAATTTTTTAGATTTTTTAATGTTGTACAACTTGTTTATGTATAAGACTCTATCCGCTCCGTCCAACCTTATATCCGAAGAAATTCCGAAAAATCTCTTGCGAGCCGCCGACAATGAACTAATCTACTCATAGGTTTTAGGGAAGACTTTCCAATGAGGGTCGATAGGGGTATCGACAGGGAGGAAAACAGCTGTCGCCGCGGTGTCCGAGAGGTACCGCGGCGACAATGTTTTTGGGATCGTTCAGTCGGGGCAGCCAGGCGGCAGGCCTGGCGAAAGCGCTCAGCGGCTCGTCCAGGGAGACTCCGCAGCGGGCCTCGGAGCAAACGACGCTCAACGACTTGATGGGCGACTATGCGTCTGCCGGGCATCCAGGGCATCAGAGATTACGGCCCTCGTCCGGGTTGTCCTGACATCAGCCCAGGGCAAAGGACCTCGCCGAAGGCGGGCCAGACCCGACTGCGAGATGATGAACTACGCTTTCTTTCCTCTTCCGCGGAAGGTGAGTTCGGCAATGCCGGACTTGTCGAGTTCTCCGAGACCGGCGGCGACCATTCGATCATATTGAGCCTTCGTCGCTTTCGCGAGGGGTAGATCGAGTCCCGCCGCTTGAGCCAGGCCGAGAGCAATTCCGGAATCCTTGGCCGCATGCGCCGCGGAGAAAAAGCAGGAATGCTCACGATTCTGCATGTCTTCTCCGTCGGTTTCAAGAACGCGGGAATTGGCGCCGGTCTGCGAGAAAATCTCGCGCAACATGGTAAGGTTGAGACCCAAGGTGTCGCCCAAGCCAAGTCCTTCGGCGAGTCCCGCGGTGTTGATGTTCATCACCATGTTGACGAGGGCCTTCACCTTGGCCGCTTCCCCCGTCCGGCCGACATGCCGCAACGCAACGCTCATATCGCGCAGAATTGGCTCAGCCTCTTTGAAAACCGCCTCGTCGCCACCGACCATCAGGTAGAGAGTGCCTTCCCGGGCCTGCGTGATGCTCGAAGCCATGCAGGTCTCCAGGGAGCGCGCGCCGGCAGCCTGTGCGGCTTTCTCCACCTCGACATGAACCTGGGGAGAGAGGGTCGCGCAATTGATGAAAATCTTGCCCGCCGCGTTTGCCAAGAGACTCTCGGCCTCGCCACCCAAACCAAAAATGGACCGCATGGCGGCGTCATCGGTGACCACCGTGATCACCACGTCGGAAAGTTGCGTAACTTCCGGGAGACGTCGACAGGCTTTCGCTCCGAGCTCGACGGCCAGCTCGTTCGCCGCTTCAGCCCGCACATCATAGACTGCGCCGACGGTATAGCCTTTATCCTTGAGATGCCGGGCCATGTTCGAGCCCATCCGTCCGATGCCAACAAATCCGATCGTTTTCATAGGGTCTCCGTGCTGCCTTGAATCAGTCCTTTTCAAATTCAGGAAAGAAGGGGTTCACCTTCTTTTGCTCACCGACGGTCGTGAGCGGTCCATGGCCGGGACAGAGAACCGTTTCGCCGGGCAACGAGAGAATGTTCTTCCGATTGGTCTCAAGGGCGTCGCGATACGAAACACCCCCGCCGCCCATCGAGCCTGCGAACATTGCGTCGCCTACGATCGCCACCGTGCGAGCCAAACCGCGAACGACATACGTGACTCCGCCCGGCGAATGGCCCCACGTCGACCGAGTCTCAATCTCCAAGGCACCGACCTGAAACTTGTGCCCAACCGCAAAAGTCCGAGCGCCATCCACGGGTTCCCGCTCATTGATCCATGCTTGCGCGCGGGTCCGTTCCTTCAACCGGTCCAGCTCCAGGATGTGGTCCCCGTGGGAGTGAGTCAGCAAAATCAATTCCAGCTTTAGGCCATGCGCTTCGATCGCCTCCAGCATGCCGTCGCAATCCGCTCCGGTATCGAAAGCCACCCCTTTGCGCGATCCAGGATCCCACACAAGATAGGAATTGACCGTCATATCCTCGAAGGGCGTATTGAACTGCGAAAGACCCTCCATCAGAGGAAGTTCCGCTGGGCGATAGTCGGTCCTGCCGATGGCGGCGAGGCGGTCTGGGTGGAGATCGAGGGCCGCCGCCAGAGCGCGCACGCCCGGTTCGTCGAACGATCCACCGAGGATTTGATTGGTCAAGGCCGCTGACAGGCCCGCCCGCGTGGAAAGGGTTCCTACGTCAAGGCCAAGTCCACGGCGTGCCTTGGAGAGGATGTCTGTGTAGTTGTCTTCGAGGGGAATCTTCATGTCGAAAGAAGCAACGGCGGAGGCAGCAACGTGGCATACGTGAGTTTTTCAACAGTCTCCTAAGCGGGCCGGTTTCGCACCTGATAGTTCAGGACCAGCCAAAGGAGAAAGAACATGCCGAGGGTGGAAAAGACAAGGACTCCGGTGTTGAACCAGAGGAGACCAAGTCGGAAGCCAAAATATTCCTTCACCGGGCCAAAAAAGACATTGAGCGGACCCCGGCCGGCGGAGTCGTTCCGGTAGTCGCTCTGCTCCATTTCGGCTTTGGAAATGAGGTCGGTCACCTTTTGGTTCACGTAAACCTGCTCCGCCGTCACTCCGCGTTCCCCGGTGCGAAATTTCTTACGGTCAAACGGTCCGCCTTTGATCACGGCATCGATGTCGGCAAACTTCCGATCAAGCGCTGCGGGAGACTTCGCCTGCAAACCGGACAAAATCGCCAGCAAATCCTTGAGATCCTCAAGGCGCTCCTCTTCGTCGGACGAAGGATTGGGCAGCGCCGCGAGTTTGTCGATCTGTGACTGAATGTTCTCCTGGCGCCTGGTCAGCGGATTGAGCTTGGACTGCGCGAAGACCAGCGCCTCGTAAGACCACCGCATTGGCATCAGTGAACAAATGAAGGGAACCTTCAGATCGCTGCGCGGCTCCATGGCACTTCCCGGATGGCGCGCCGCCCATTGGCGGACGGAATAGACGAAATCCAGGTCGCGGTTCATGTCCTCATACTTGATCAGGGCACCCGCGAGGATGATTTGCGGGATCAAGACCACTGGAATGACGAGAACGGCTGTCTTGCTCTCATTGACCAGGGCGGAAATGACCAACCCTATCGCCACTCCGCTCATCGTCGTGAGAAACATGGCCAGAAAGACGACCCAGAACACGCCGCGCACAGAAACAAGAATATTGCCCACCAACGTAAAGAGGATGCACTGGATGATGGCGAATGCCGCCAGAGTGACGGCCTTGGCAAGAATGTAATAGCTCAGGCGAACATTGAGATTGCGCTCGCGCAGAAGAACCGGTCGATCTCGGGTAATGTCGTCCACGCTGTTCGTCAGACCCAGGAACATCGCCACCACCAACGCGAGAAACAGATAGACGGGAATATGAAACGCGGAGGCGAAATCGTAATTCTGGCTTTCCGAGTGCCGCAAGACGAAGCCGATGAGGAGTGCAAGCACCGGGGCGGCCAGCAAGGTGATCAGGAGATTGGCGTTGTTGCGCATCTTGCTGAAGAAGGCGCGCTTGAAGAGAACCCCGAATTGCTTCCACTCCTCCCGCCAGCGCAGCGGTTCGCGGCGCCGTGTCCCCGAGGGCAGCGCTGGGGGTGCCTCGCGCGGTGGGGGCGCACTCTGCACATCCTTCATCAGGCGAAAGGCTTCGTACTTGTCCCGCCAATAGTCCGGCGAATAACGGCGGGCGGGAACAAGCTGTCCGCGATTGTTCTCCTCGAGGATGATGTCCCCGGAAAGATCGCGCAGAGGCGTTTCGAGCACGTCGAAGATGAACTCGGGGCGGGTGGTGCCGCAGGCCTCGCAGGCCCCCAACTCGGCGCCATAATGTTGCTGATGCTCGGCCGCCGCGAAATATTTCAACATCTCCTGAGGCGTGCCAAAGAAGACCAGCTTTCCACCCCGGTCGAGGAGTACCGCCTTATGAAACATTTGGAATATTTTCGAGGTCGGTTGATGGATCGTCACGAGCACGATCTTGTTGTGCGACATGCCGCGAATAATCTCGATGACGTGCTCGGAATCCTTCGATGACAATCCGCTGGTGGGTTCGTCGAAAAGATAGACGTCGGCCGAGCTGATCATATCCAGGCCGATGTTCAGCCTCTTGCGTTCGCCGCCGGAGAGCGTTTTCTTGTGCGGCGCTCCGACCACGAAGTTCCGACGCTCATTAAGACCGAGTTCCGCCAGCTTGCCATCGATGCGACGCAATCGCTCGCGCCCGGAAAGATGCGGAGCGCGGAGCGCCGCGGCGAAGTCGAGATTCTCCTCGATGGTCAGATGTTCGTCGAAGGCGTCGTGCTGCGGAATATAGGTGACGTACTTACGCAGGGATTCACGATTGGCGTAGAGCGAACGGCCGTTAAAGAGCACATCGCCCTGTACGGGTTGGAACTGGCCGGAGAGGGCACGCATCAACGTGCTTTTGCCGCTGCCGCTGGCGCCCATCACGCAAACCATTTCGCCCCGCTGCACCGAAAACGAGATACCGTCGATCGCCACCTGCCCGTTGCGAAACCGGCAAACCAGATCCCGGACTTCGAGCGATCGAATAATGTTGCGTTCCTCTTCCAGGAGACGCTCGCTGAAGTTGCAGCGCAACACCTGGCCGGTGTCGATCCGAATGGTGTCACCGTCGGCGAGAGGCGCAAAATTTCGCACCGGCACGCCGCGCACCAGAATCGGGCGGTCAGTCTGGAGAACCTCGACCCGGCCCTCCTTGCGATCGTAGTCGCAGTAGATCTTCAGCAGGACGTCTCCCCCGGTGCCGGGCGAGAGCAGGATATCGTCCTCTTCCAAAAGGCCGGGATTGTTGGAAACCAGGTATTCGCTCTTCGAGGTCTTCAGCTGAAAGCGCCCACCAAACTGCCGCGCACGACGGCGCAGATCGCCGATGTCCAGTTCACTGTCATTATGAAAGACGATGTTGTCCTCGAGCGTCGCCTCGACAGTCGCTCCCTCCGTCAGGCGCACTCCCTTCAAGACGGCATCGACATCCTTGAGCGCCGTCACCCGCACCCGCAGACCGAACGTCACCTCCAGGCAGGAGTCGCGCGTGCGATTCTTCTCCAACCGAACTTCATCGTCCTCGTTGACGGTGACAAAAATCTGGGGCAGCGAGACGTTCTTTCTGGCGTTGAAATAGAAGACGAGGTCCTGGTGAGTGAGGACCTGATCGTCGATGAGAATGCGCTGGCCGGCGAAAATGCGGCAAAAGTCGCCATTCTTCAGAACGCGACCCTGCACAATAAGATTACGGCCGCTAAGATTCTTAAGGATAACAAGATCCTTGTACCGGTAGGCCAGGATGCGCTCCGTTCCGGTCAACCCGGGGAGCAGCACATCGCAATGATCCTGCGGCCCAAAGCTGACCACTTCGAGAGGAGAGGTCCCCTGATGAAAAATGCCGACGTCGTTTTGGTCGTTGGCATTGAGCTGATAGACAATGTCAATCGCCTGGGCGGCCATTCCCAGTTGTGACATGAATGAATAATAGGCAATGACTTGCTCTTGCTTGAGTCCGGCTTTTGAGATCAGGTCGTAGAGCTGCACGCCGAGAAGGATCTTTCGCTCATCGTCCAGATTGGCGGAAAGCTGCTGGGCAATCGCGTTGAGGTCCTGATGTTCATGCAAGGCCTCCCGGAAGAGTTTGCGCAGCTCCGAGTAGACAGTATCCGGGTAATCGTAGCGGAGAAATCCGAGGCTCGAATCGATCTCCTCCTCCAGCAACTCACCCTCCACCCGGGCAAAGGCCGCAAAGACCTTGATGAGGGTTGGCAGCAGGTTGGGGCTCTCGGCGACAGTGCGCGGCTTGCGCATCACACGACGCATCACTCGGCGGCCGGCAGCCTTCGCTCGCGCGGCCAGCAGCAAGAGCCCTTCCACACGACGCTGGGTGCGTCCGGCTGGCGGCGGGGCAACTGCTGACATCTGGTCAGCCTATCCCTCGCCTCCCATCTTTTCAACGACGTGTTGCAAGCCGGATCGTTTTGGCGATAATTCTGGGTTCACCCTATGACCCAGCAAGCAACTGAAGTGCAGAGCGCCTCACAAACCGCGCTGCCGTTGGAAGACCTCCGCGTTCGCGGGGTCACCCGGCTCATCACTCCTGCGCAAATCAAAGAGCAGTCTCCTCCCAGCCGCTCCCAAATGGAAACCGTGCTCCGCGGACGCGAGCAGGCCCGCGCCATCATCCGGGGCGAAGACGACCGCCTGCTCGCCGTCGTCGGCCCCTGCTCGATTCACGATCCAGCGGCCGCGCTCGACTACGCGCGCCGCCTCGCGGCCCTGAGCCGTGAGGTCGCCGACCGCATTTTTATCGTCATGCGGGTCTATTTTGAGAAGCCGCGGACGACCATCGGCTGGAAGGGTCTCATCAACGATCCGCTCATGAACGATTCCTGCGACATGGCTTACGGGCTCGCCCTGGCGCGCAAAATCCTCCTCGATATCGCGGATCTCGGTCTGCCCGCGGGCACTGAGTTTCTCGACCCGATCGTTCCGCAGTACACCGCGGATCTCATTAGTTGGGCCGCCATCGGCGCGCGCACCACCGAGTCCCAGACGCATCGGGAAATGGCGAGCGGACTTTCCATGCCTGTCGGTTTCAAGAACGGCACCGACGGCAGCGTGCAAACCGCCATTGACGCGATGAAAAGCTCGCGAATGCCGCACAGCTTTCTCGGGATCGACCAGGACGGCTCGACCAGCATCATCAAGACCACCGGAAATCCCGACGGCCACGTTGTCCTTCGCGGAGGACGCGATGGCACCAATTACGAAGCGCATCACGTCGCTGCCTTTTGCGAATCGCTCAAGAAAAGCGGCCTGCGCCCGGTGGTGATGGTCGACTGCAGCCACGCCAATTCGGGGAAAGACCCCTCCCGTCAGCCTCTGGTTTGGGAAAGCGCTATCGACCAGCGTGCCTCCGGCCGCCGCGAAATCATTGGGGCCATGCTCGAAAGCAACATTCACTTCGGCGGGCAATCGCTGGGCAGCGATCCCCAGGCCCTGAAGTACGGCGTCTCCATCACGGACTCGTGCATGGATTGGGAGATGACCGAGCGCCTGCTGACGACCTGCCAACCGTAGGCGCTGTGCGCCGGTCGGTGGCGAACCGGTGACCGGCGGGCCGGGACGGAATGATCGTTGCGGAGACCTCCTTTGCCGCCCTCGACTTCGAAAGCGCGGGTGTGCGAAGAGGAAGTACCGAGGTGCCCGTGCAAATCGGCATCGCGCTGATGCACCGGCTCGAGATCTCTGAGACGTTTTCCAGCTTTCTCTTCACGGACCAGCCGATCACCTGGGCCGCACGAAAAGTCCACGGCATCCGCGCGCAAGATCTTGCCGACGCACCGCGACTGCCCGACCTCTGGCCCGATCTTCGCCGCCTCCTCCATAGCCGCTGGCTCGTCGCCCATGGCTCCGCTACCGAAAAACGCTTCTTGCGCGCCTTTCCCTTCCACGGTTTTGGGCCCTGGGTGGATACCCTCGAGCTTTCCCGCGCCATCTGGCCAGAGAACAGGTCTTTTGCGCTCGGCGATCTCATCCACGATCTCGGCCTGGAGGAGGATCTGGGACGCGCCTTTCCCAACTTCCGCTGGCACGATGCCCTTTCCGACGCGATCGCGTCGCTTGTCCTCCTGCGCCACGTCGTGAGCCATGCGCAACTGGCCACCCAGAAAGCCGACATCCTTCTGCGTTCCGACGCCGCCCATTACCACCGCCTCAAGGCACAAGGATTCCTTCCTCGGTCACAATCGCGCCCACGCGTGCATCATGAGCCTCAAACGGAAGGCCCGCCAGCAGCTGACACCTGAAGCAGATGCCGATGGATTGCGTGGCGGGATTTGCCGCCAGCCACCTGTCGTAAAATCCCTTGCCCCGGCCGAGGCGGGCACCCGTCGCATCGAAGGCCAGGCCCGGAACCAGCACGACGTCCGGCGCCTCCGCCATCGTGCCGCCAACCGGTTCTCTCACGCCAAGCGCTCCCGCCTCAAAGTCCACCGAGAAGACAAACTGCATCTCATCGCCCTCGATCCGCGGATAGGCAATCAGCTTGTCCGCCGGAAATTCCTCTCCCAGCCAGTCGGGTTCGCCTGGCAGGGGCAGAAAACCAAACACGATCCGGGCGGTCGTCCAGACCGGAAACTCTTGCAGATGACGGCGGATTTTTTGGGAGGCCAGGGCCTTCTCTGGAAAGCCCTGCACCATCGCCTTCATTTTTGCGCGCAACGTTTGCTTTTCGTCCGAAATCATTCAGAGTCGTTCGAAGTCTATGGTGCGCCGATTGTTAAGAACAGGAAAGCGCGCAAAGCCGCAGAATCATGTGGACATGCGGCTGGGCGAGGGGTGGCACAAGCGAAACTTTCTTTCCGAGGTGGTGATCCCCTCGCTCTTTACCAAGCGTCACGGACATCGCGTCAAGCCGATCTTCCCGGAACTGGATCCTGGAAAGATCTGCGTGACCTGGATCGGGCACGCGTCGTTCCTCATTCAGACGCCCGAGCACAGCGTGCTCATTGATCCCAACTGGGCCAAGTGGCTCAAGGTTATCAAGCGCATCAAGCATCCGGGCATCGAACTCCGTGATCTCCCGGCGATCGATCTCGTTCTGGTTACCCACGCGCATTTCGACCACCTCGACCGCCGCACCTTGCGCGCTATTGCCAGCGACCAGCCCATCGCCGTGCCCGAGCATGTCGGAAGTCTCGTGCACGACCTGGGCTTCAACAAGATTCACGAGTTGCGGCATTGGCAGAGCTTTGAGCACGGCGACCTGAAAGTCACCCTGACCCCGGCGCGGCACTGGGGCGCGCGAATCCTCCACGATAGCCACCGAGGGTTCGGAGGTTTCCTGATCGAATATGCTGGCCGCACGATTTTCCATTGCGGAGACACGGCTTACTTTGATGGTTTTAGGGAAATCGGCCGGCGCGCCAGTATCGAACTCGCCCTGCTCCCTATCGGCGCCTATGAGGCGCCTACCAAGCGCGACGTCCACATGACCCCCGAACAAGCGCTCCAAGCCTTTCGTGAGCTCCGAGCCAAGACGATGATCCCAATGCATTTTGGGACTTTTCGCCTCAGCTACGAACCTTTGCACGAACCGCCGCGGCGCCTCCTTGAAAGGGCCCTCGAGCTTCAACTGCTCGACAGAATTCGGCTCCTCAACGAGGGCGAGCCCACCGTGTTCTAAGGGTTCGCCGAAAGACCTGCAGCCCTTCAAACCTAAGATCGAATAAAGATTCTCTCCCTTAAACCGAGGCACGAACTGATGCTGCGTCGGGGGTCTCGGCATGACCGCCACGAACACGGGCTCTCTACAACTCTTGGAACGAGAAAGAGAGGCCATCCGGGGGGCGACTTATTTTGGCTTGAAATCTAAGACCGTCCGGCCGTATGGTTGAAGCATGGGAATTATCTCCTGGATCTTTCTTGGGCTGATTGCGGGCGCGCTGGCGAAGTTTATCGTTCCCGGTAAGGACCCCGGCGGGTTCCTCATCACGATCCTTATCGGAATCGTCGGAGGTGTCCTTGGCGGGTTCCTCGGCAGTTTCATGGGTCTTGGGAAAATCGAATCCTTCGATTTAGGTGGCCTCATTATCGCAACGCTTGGTGCTATTATTCTCTTGATCCTCTACCGCCTCTTCCGCAAGGCAACCTGAGCGTTTAGCAAACGCGCCGGAGTCGTCTCGCTCTCACCTTCACCACTCATCTCAACCACCACTCTCCCATGGGACTCTTCGCAAACCTTCTCTCCAAAGTGTTTGGGCACCAAACCACCGCGGCCGCCACGGCCACGCCTCCTCCGACCGCCGGAGCGCCAACCGCCGCTGCTTCCGGCTCCGCGCCAGCAGCTCCGGTCGTGGACGTCACCGCGATTTTCGATGACCTCGCCAAGAAGAATCCTGAAAAGCTCGATTGGCGCAAATCGATCGTTGACCTCATGAAACTGGTCGGAATGGACAGTAGTCTGACCGCGCGCAAGGAGCTCGCCAAGGACCTCAATTACACTGGCGACACCAGCGACAGCGCCGCCATGAACATCTGGCTCCACAAGGAGGTCATCAAGAAGATCGCTGAAAACGGCGGCAAAGTGCCCAACGAGCTGCTCACCTAGCGACTCGCTGGCAGCTGAGCGATCCGACCGCAGGGTGCTGCGGCACGCTTCGGGAATTCGTCTCCGATTCCCGATCCGAGGGTAACGGGCGAACGCGCTTTCTCGATCAAGGGTCTGCCCACGGCCATTTCACGGGGCTTTGTGCCCAAGACCGGCCCACCGAGCGGGCTGGCACCACCGCGTCGGCGATTCGCTCTCACGTCTCAGCGATTGCGATTCGGTTCGTGGCCTTCACCTCAAGGCGGCAACTTCGGTCCGCGACGCTATTTTTTCAGAGCCGCATTCCACTTGGCGATTCTATCCTTTTGCTGCTCGAAAAGAGCATCCGGCACATCAAGGATCTCGATCTTCAGGATCTTGTCTCCTTGCGCGATCGCGTTGACCACATCCTGGCCCTTGGCCACTTGCCCAAAGACGGTGTGCTTGCCGTCCAGCCAGGGAGTGGGAACATGGGTGATAAAGAACTGGCTGCCATTGGTGACCGGCCTTCCGGTATTGGCCATCGAGAAGACGCCGGGTTTATCATGCTTGAGATCCGCTCGGCATTCATCTTCAAAGGTGTAGCCTGGGCCGCCACGACCCGTTCCCGTGGGATCTCCCCCTTGGATCATGAAGTTGGGGATCACGCGGTGAAAAGTGACCTCGTTGTAATAGCCTTGCGCGGCGAGGTTGAGGAAATTGGCCACGGTGACGGGCGTCTTTGAGGAAAAAAGCGTCCCCTCGATGTCCCCTTTGCTCGTCTTGATGATGATACGAATGTCCGGCATGTCGTCCGCGTTCGTCGGGGTTGCCAGGCAGATTGTCACGGCAAAAAGGGCGAAAAGCGTTTTTTTCATCAGGCGAAGTGTGGCAAGCTCCACAGCATGTCGCAACACAAGGTGAAGATCGGCGTGGTGCAGAACCGCTGCACCGCTGATCTTGATGCCAACCTCGCCGCAGCCGAACGAGGCATTCGGCAGGCCGCCGCGGAGGGCGCGCAAATCATCTGCCTGCAGGAGCTCTTCCGCTCAGTTTATTTTTGCCAGATCGAAGATCACAAGTACTTCGAGCTGGCGGAACCCGTTCCCGGACCAACCACCGAAAGAATGCAGGCCCTCGCCCGGGAACTCGGCGTGGTCATCGTCGCATCTCTCTTCGAACGGCGCGCCCCCGGGATTTACCATAACACGGCCGCCATCATCGACGCCGATGGAAGCTATCTTGGCAAGTACCGCAAGATGCACATTCCGGACGACCCGCTTTTCTACGAGAAGTTTTATTTCACCCCGGGGGACCTTGGATTCTCGGCTTGGGACACGAAGTTCGCCCGGATCGGCGTCTGCGTCTGCTGGGACCAGTGGTACCCCGAAGCCGCCCGGTTGACCGCGCTGCGAGGAGCGCAGATTCTCTTTTACCCTACCGCCATCGGGTGGCACCCGCAGGAGAAGGCCGAATACGGGGTGCGCCAACATTCCTCGTGGGAAACTGTCCAGCGCGGCCACGCGGTGGCCAATGGTTGCTATGTCGCCGTGCCGAACCGGGTCGGCCACGAAGCCCCCGACGGAGGCGCCGGCCTGGAGTTTTGGGGGCAAAGCTTTATCTGCGATCCCGCGGGGCAGATCGTCGCCAAGGCTTCCGCCAATGAAGAGGCTGTCATTGTGGCGGAAGCGGACCTGGATGCCGTCGAGATTCAGCGCACACACTGGCCGTTCCTCCGCGACCGTCGAATCGATGCCTATGGTGAGATTACCCGGCGCTTTATTGACTAGGCGCCGGGCACCCGTTTGTCTATGCCGTTCCGCCCCCTGAAACATAATCGTGCACATGACTACAAATTCCTGGTGCGGCGATGGCGCGCGGTCGCCCGAACAGCGAAACTTCGTGTCGAGAAGTACTCGGAAGCCGGCGGATGTGATTTGTATTGCGTCGGTTCACCCCGACGGATACCCGACGCGCCGTCGATCTACCTCTCGGCCGGGATTCATGGCGACGAAGCCGCGGCCACCGAGGGATTGGTCGAGTGGGCGCAGGCCAACTCCGATTCCCTGCGGCTCTTCAATGTAATTATCTTCCCATGCCTGAACCCTTGGGGCTTGATGAATAATTCGCGACGGGATCCGGATGGACGCGACCTCAATCGCAGCTTTCACACCTCTGCCGTCCCGCAAATCGCCGCGCAAATGCAGTGGCTGACCGGTTGCGCCTTCGACCTGGCCCTCAACCTGCATGAGGACTACGACGCCCACGGGCCCTACCTCTACGAACTGCCACGCATCAAGCCGTACTGGGCGGAGCTTATCCTGAAAGCTGCCGCCAAACATATCCCGCCTGATCCGAGAAAGAGAATTGAGGGTCGCGCGGCGCACGGCGGGGTGGTTCGCCGTTCAATCTCCCCGGATCTCATGCCGGAATGGCCGGAGGCGTTCGTCCTCTACTTCCAAAACGCCGTCCGGATCTTCACGATCGAAACGCCTTCCGAATTTCATCTCGATGACCGAGTGAATGCCCAGGTTGCCATGATTTCGAAGGCAGTCGAACTGTGCCAGGAAGAGTTTTCTTTGCGCCCGCGGACCCCCGCGGCATCATAGCGGCATGTCCCGGGAAGCTGTCATCGAACGAAAAACGAGCGAAACGTCCATCAAGACGCGTCTGAATCTCGACGGTAAGGGGGTGTCCAACATCCGCTCCGGCATTCCGTTTTTCGACCACATGCTGACGCTCTTCGCGCGGCACGGACTCTTCGATCTCGACCTCGACGCCCAGGGCGACATCGAGGTCGATTTTCACCATACCGTGGAGGACGCCGGCATCACGCTCGGCCAAGCCCTGACCAAGGCGCTCGGCAACAAGGCCGGCATTCGGCGCTATGGATTCTCGTATGTTCCTATGGATGAGGCTCTTGTCCGTGCGGTTATTGACCTGAGCGGTCGTCCTTACCTGGTTTACGACCCGCCCTCTCCTGTCGAAGCGATCGGCGGGAACTTCTCCTTCCAACTCGTCGAGGAGTTTCTCAGGGCGTTCTCGGTCAGCGGCGCGATGAACCTGCACGTCGAAATCCTCTCCGGCCGCGACGCCCATCACATGGCGGAAGGCGTTTTCAAGGCCCTGGCCCGTGCCCTCGACACCGCCACGCAAATCGACCCGCGGGTCGAAGGCGTCCCCAGCACCAAGGGGGTCCTTTGAGCGCGGGCTTCCGGCAACCATTTTAGCGTTTCCATCTTGAGCGGTTCGGCGCGGCGGTGGAAGCTAGGCCTTTCATGGTCAAGGCAGCAAAATCGATTGGGGTCGTCGACTACGGCAGCGGCAACTTGCGCAGCGTCTGCAAGGCGCTCGAGGCGGTGGGCGCCTCTGTCGCCCTCGTCACCGAATCCGCCCAACTCGACCAGTTGGATGCCGTCGTCGTCCCGGGAGTCGGTGCCTTTGGCGATTGCGCGCAGAACCTGCGCCGGTCGGGACTTTGGGAACCGTTGACGGAATGGCTAAAAGCGGGGCGGCCATATCTCGGGATCTGCCTGGGCTATCAACTGCTTTTCGAATCGAGCGAAGAATCCCCGGGTTGCCCGGGACTGGGCTTTCTCCCCGGCAGAGTGGTCCGCTTTCGTGGAAAAGGACTCAAGGTTCCGCATATCGGATGGAATGTCCTGGGCAATCTGCGCGGCCCCCTCTACCAGGCGCTGCCAACGCCTCCCTACTTCTACTTCGTGCATTCCTATTTTCCCGTGCCCGCCGGGAGCGAGATCGTCAGCGCTTCCTGCGAGTATGGCGGGTCATTCGCCGCCAGCGTCAGCACCGGCAGCCTCCACGCGACACAATTTCACCCCGAGAAAAGCCAGGCCGCCGGGCTCACCCTCCTGAGGAACTTTCTCGACTCTCTCGACTAGCCGCCTTTCGTTGCGAACATGCTGCTGCTCCCTGCCATTGACCTCATGGGTGGCGAAGTCGTCCGTCTCAAGCGCGGGCTCGCCACCGAAAAGACGGTTTATTCAAACGATCCGGTGGCCATTGCCAGGAAATGGGAGGCGGGTGGCGCCGACTGGCTGCACCTCGTCGACCTCGACGCCGCCTTCACCGGAGAACCGCGCAACCTCTCCCATGTCGCCCGCATCTGCGCAGCCGTCAAAGTTCCGTGCGAACTCGGCGGCGGCCTGCGCACCCTCGAGAAGATCACCGCCGCCTTCGACGCGGGCGTCCAACGCGTGATTCTTGGAACCCGCGCTTCCGAATCCCTCGACTTCGTCCAGGAAGCCTGCGCCACCTTCGGCGGCGACCGCATTGCCGTCGGCATCGACGCCAAGGATGACCTCGTGGCCGTCAAAGGGTGGACGGAAACCACCTCCATCCGCGCTGTCGAACTCGCCCTGAACGCCCGGCAAGCCGGCGCTGGGACCATCATCTACACCGATATCGCCACGGACGGCATGCTCGTCGGGCCAAACTATTCCGCCCTCCAGGAGCTCCTCGCGTTGCTCGATTGCAACCTCATCGCCAGCGGCGGAGTATCAAATCCGGACGACCTTCTCAAACTCGCTTCCTTACCCGATCTCTACGGCGCCATCATCGGCAAAGCCCTTTACGACGGCAAAATCTCCTTACCCCTTCCGGGCTTCAAATAATCCGCTTGACAATTTTGACGCCCTTCTGGCAAAACACGTCTTCAAATCAATCTCTGATGAAAAAACTGCTCCTAACCACATCAATCGTTGCACTGTCGCTTTGCGCCGCCTTTGCGGGTGACGGAAAGACCTTCAAGGAAGTCAAGACAGTGGTCACCCCTGAAGAGCCCTGCCGATTCCGCGACATGGAATGGCAGATCGATGGCTTCTATTCCCAATTTTTCGGTTCTGGCGGAAGCCGCTTCCATACGGGACCGGGTGGAGGCTTCGGCATCAACTTCTTTTTCCTCCGCTACTTCGGCGTCGGCTACGAAGGACAGTGGTATGACAATAACGGGACCGCGGAACATCTGCCTGTCGGCGGAAACTTCTTCGTCCGCTATCCCATCTGTGCTTGGAACCTCGCTCCCTATGTTCTAGTGGGCGGTGGCGCTGCGTGGGATGGAGATTGCGTCGGCTACGGAAACGTTGGAGCCGGACTCGAATATCGGTTCACCGATCATATTGGTGCCTTCGTCGATGGACGCTACTTCTATGGCAACAAGGATTTTGGCAACGTTGCCAACCTCCGGGCCGGCATGCGGTTCGCGTTCTAAGTTTAGAACCTAAAACCCTATCACAAAACACCGAAGGAGAAATCCTTCGGTGTTTTGCTTTTGGCCCAAAAGGTCGCGCTCCCGCCAATGGCTTTCGACGACCTCGAAGGAACCGATCCTCAGCGCGCCTGATCCGTTCTTGATTGTCGCTTTTCGGATGAGACAATCCGCGGATGGCATCTTCCGCAATCACCACCCTCTTTCTTGATATCGGCGGCGTCCTCCTCACCAACGGCTGGGATACCGATCTGCGCAAACAGACGGCCGATCATTTTGGCCTCGACTACGATGAGATCTACCACCGCCACCACGTCACCTACGATATCTACGAAGAAGGGAAGATGACCCTCGACGAATACCTCTGGCAAATCGTCTTCTACGAGCCCAGACCGTTTACGCCGCAGGATTTCAAAACCTACCTCCTCGAACAAGCCAAGCCGTTTCAGGACACCATCGATCTCGTGAAACGGCTCAAGGCGGTCTACGGATTGCGCGTGGCTGTCGTGAGCAACGAGGGTCGGGAAATCGCCGAAGACCGCATCCAGAGATTCCACCTCAAGGAGTTCGTCGATTTCTTCATCGTCTCGGCCTTCGTGCACATCCGCAAACCCGATCTCGATATCTACCGCCTGGCTCTCGATGTGGCGCACGTCAAGGCCGAGCAGGTCGCCTACGTCGAAGATCGCCCTCTCCTCTGCGACGTGGCCTCGCGCCTCGGCCTCCATTCCGTCCTCAACCGCAACGCCCAGGAAACGCGCGAAAAGCTTGCCGCCCTTGGCCTCGTGCTCTGAGGAAATTCCCGGATCACCCATGCGCCCACCGTCCTCGCACCGCACATTTCCCACCATCCCACTTGTCAAGCGAGGTCGGTTGCGCAATTCTTCCTCTTCCCCGGAAAGGCTGGGTAGCTCAGTTGGCAGAGCAGAGGACTGAAAATCCTCGTGTCGGGGGTTCGATTCCCTCCCCAGCCACCACCCAGAAATCTCTATGGAGTGGCTTAAATAAAGGATCTGAGGACTATCGGACCAAAACCGGCAGTTCTGATCGGTACTCAATCGTATTCATCGGATCATGGCAAAATTTAGTCACTATTTAGTCACCAGAAAATTGCTGAGATCTGGACGAGTGCCATGAATCTGCACAGCGCGCCAAGCTATCCCCGATTGTTGTAGGCGGAGAGCGCAATGTTGACCTCGGCCTGAACTCTGCGGAGTCCGTCCTCGGACAACCCTGGTAACAGGGCCGTGATGTCCGCGACAATGGAGCGTTCCGTTGGCTTGAAACGGTTCATTCTTCGCCACTCCTCGACCCAAGCGTCGATGATCTCCTTCTTGAGCTTCTTCCTGCGCAGTGGGTGGGCTCGGATCGACTCTTGATAGACGGGGCTCGTGTAAATGCTCTTAAGCTTGTCGAGATAGGCGTGGCTCAACGTCGAGTCTCGCGAAATTTCCGAGAACGTCTCCTCGACAGATTTGCCTTCGAGAAGCCCGTCCATCAGTTCCCGGTTATGCAGATTGGTCACTTCCACGAGACCCATGAAGGCCCAGCCATCACTCTCCAATTCCTTTGGAACATCCGAATACGGATTGAAGCCCTCCGCGAGTTTCTTCTCGCTCTGATACTGCTCGATCTTGGGAAGGATGACCTTTTGTCGGTACTCAACGACGAAATCGGGCTCGTAGTCGACGTCTTCTCTTTCGAGTGCGAGGATCCCCGCGGCGATTATCCTGTTGGCCAGCTCGTTGGGTTTGAGCCCCAAATACTTTGCAATGCGCCGGAGTTTTTCCGGCCAGCGCTCTGCTTTCTCGCCTTCCTCCGGTCCCTCCTGCAGCTGGAAGACCACCCTCAAGTTAGCCTCTCCCGCCCGAAACGCTTTCTCAAACTCCTTGAGCTTTGGCTCGGCTTGCCGGTAGTAGCCCTGCTGCAGTGCCATGGCCCGGCGAATGGTCGAAGGGCCAAGAGTCCTGATCGTCTTACCTTGCCGGAGTTTCCAAACGTTCACAAAGTCCCACTGCCGGGGCGCGACATCGCGCCACACGTTGAGTCCGCGCTCCATGTTTTCCAGACACCGGCCAACGCAGAAGCTGCAGAAGGTGGGAGTCGTTAGGCTGAGCCGAAGTGCCCAGCGAATGGCCTCTGGCGCCAATTCAGCCCGCACATAGATCATTAGTTTGGATCTTTTTTTCATCTCTTCAGATGGAACGAAAGAGAACGGAAGTGATCATGGGAAAGTATACGGCATATATACGGTTTACAATCCTTCTTTTTGTGTTCCTATTGGAATTATGCACAGAGGCCAGCCCCCACCTTCGCCGATCATCATCAATGGGTGCCGGCCCCTGGCGATCACCAAGGCGGAGTTCTTCCGGATCTTGCGCTCTCCGCGCATCGGTCAGCGAGCTCTCTACTGGACACGCCGGGGGCAACCTTTCGTCAAGATTCTGCGGCAGGGAGGGCGCGGCTGCACGCTGCTGATTGATACCTTAAGCGTAGAAACCTTCTACGCGGACCTGCTGGAAGGGAAATGCCAACCGCCGCCCATGCCGGGCGAGCGCAAGAAGGATGGCCGGTAGGTGAAGAAGACCTACGTCTTTCGGGAGGCTTGGCCGTATAACTTTGATCCGCTCTTTGACTGGATCTCCGCCCTGCCGATCTGCTCGAGCGCGAAGATTCTGCTGGCCCGCTTGCACAACAGCAACCGCACCCTGGAGCGCGTCAAGCGGGGAGAACTCGGGCCCTTTACTTTTCCCTGGGAGCTGCAGGAGATCGCCCGTACCTTCGCCCGGGCCAACTCGGCAGTCACCAAGTGGCGGGCTGAACTGGAGTCCTGCGGAGCGGCCAGCTACCTCTCGGGCACGTGGACGCTTCCCGTACCGGAGTTCTTCCGTGAGACCCGCTTCACCCATTTCACTAAAGTGAAATCCGATTTCACTTTAGTGAAATGCCCTTCTCTGTTGGCGGAGGGAGGAGAATATAAAGAAGAGAGAAATACATACTCGCGCGCTTGCGCGCGCGATAATGGCCTTTTAGGAAGCAAGAGACTGCGGGCCAAGGCGCACGCCGTGAAGCGCCGGCTGGCGGCCCTTCATTGGGACAACTGCAAGGTCCGGTTCGATGAAGCGGTGGCGTTTTCCTTCGCCGCGGCGGCCCTGACCGCCGACTTCCTTGAAGCCGACATCATTGCCGCTTACGATCGCGCTCTGCACCAGAATCATGGTCGGGCTACCGATTGTCGGGCCATATGGGACAACGGATCGACCGTGAGCGACGCCCGAGAGTTGCTCGCCAACACCTCACGGCGGTTTGAGCCCGGCCAGGTTGATCCCGAGATCGCCGGCAAGATCCGGGAGAGTTTGCTCTCGGCATCCGCCTCGGACCGACCGAAAGCCATAGACCCTAGGGCGACCACAGAGCGGCCTAACGATCGCTTCCGAACGCCATGATCACGGATCAGGTCATACCCGCAGCTAGAAGGTTTGCCTGGCTCTGCCAGATATCGGAGCCTTCCTGCATCCTTGGAAGCTTTCTCCGAATTCCCATCGGTCAGCTCTTCGAATTTCCGGTCCGTGTTTCCAGGCACCTGCCGCGGAGTTCATCCGATCAACCAAGATCTCTGGCTTTTGCGCACCTTCTCCTGGGTCAAAGATGCGGCGGCAGGATAGCACTTCCCCTAGGGAAGTGCCGCGCGGGCCGCTCAACGCTGCTTCCCGCTTGTTCCCTCCGCGTGTCAGGCACGCTCTGGGAGTCCACGTACTGCCGGGATTTCCCGTTTCCTGCACTTCACAGAATCACTATGGCTCACCAATCGAAATCCGGAACTGTCCAACTCGCCCTCGATATCTCTCCTGATGCCAGGTTGCGTTTTGAATCCCTTCACCAGTCGATGGGACTCAAAACGAAAGCGCAGACCTTCGAGGCCATTCTCTATTTTGTCTCGACCAAGGACAAAATCGATCCCGCGGCCCTCCAGCGCATGGAAAAGAAAATCGATCACTCGATTCACCTCCTCGAATCCCTGACATGAAAAATGGACAGATCTTCGCCCACAAGTCGACCGCCCGAGGTGACCTCGACTTGGAATATCTTGACGAAACTTCCCGCCGGAAAGTCTCCCTCCGCGAGCGGGCCGACATGGAGCAGCAGATCGGCAGGAAGCTCAAGCATTTCACTGACTACGCTTCGAAGGAAACCCTCGGACAGGTCCACGCTGGTGGATTCCTGCACCACAGCATCCGAAAGAATCCCGACGGCACCAGCACCGCGCCCTCTCAGCTTTCCAACCCGGAACGCAAACAGCGCATAGCCGAAGCGTGGCGAGAGCATCTGGCGAAGTTTCCCTCGACGGCGAACCGTCCCGTGATCGCCCATCGGCTTGTGTTCTCAATGTCCAAGGAACAGCACGACGCACTGACAAACGCAGGAATCAACCCGGACCAAGTTCTTCACTCAACGCTGAAGAAGGTCATGCGAAGGTTCAACGAGAGATTTCATCCCAATGATTCGATCGGCTACGCCTACGGTCTTCATCACGACACAGCCAATTTGCACGTGCACGTCGCCATTTGTCCGCGTACCGAAAACGGGAGCTACGTGGGCTGCAGCACCTCGCGATCCACCCACTCCCGGCACAAGAAGCAGATGGACCGCATCAAATCCTGGTTCGAGATCGAGAACTCCTGCTGGGAGAAAGTTCTTGGCTCCCCGCAGAAATTGGAAGAGACGCTTTCCAAACGTCTCGATGCCGACAAGCTGATCTTTGCGCCGAAGCTGAATCACCTGCACTTGAATGCGCTGCGGTGCGCCCAAAATTCCGACTCGATCCGGCTGCAGCAGCTCTACCAGTCAATTCGGAATCTGGAAGGATCGCTGGCCAATAAACGTCGAGCACTCGGAGCTCGACACAACTGCCGTTTTGTTTCACGGCTCCTGGGGCATCGCCAGTCGAAGGCGACGCCACTTGTCGCCCAAATTGGCACAGCTGTTGAACGCCGGTCGCTCCGCGAGATTCAATCCCTCTTGTTCAAACTCAAGCGCCAATACCGGGCGCTTCACAAACGCTATTCCCAAATCTACGGATTCTCGTCCTATGCCCATCGAAACGGGATGTGTTACCAAGCGGCGGTGCGACAGCAGAACGCCCTATGATTCGAAAATTCGCCTGCTGACTATGTCGCTGTCCTTCTCTGCCTTCGCGTCCAGGGTAGGACGCACCGTTACCGACTCCGATCGCTTAAAAGCCGCTCTTTGGCGAAACTTCCTGCGATTTCTCAAGATCAATACATCGAACTATGACTCCATCGCTTGCAATAAGAGCGGTTATTGCAAAAGAGGCGCGACTGAGAGGATGGCTCGGTGCTTGGGGAAAATATCGAGTCTGAACCTTCTGGAAGCGATTTGGGAGGTCTTCTCGCCGACCTGCTCGAAGGAGCGCGGTGCCGGAACCTCTCGGGAAACAGCCTGGCAGCCTATGAGCGCACCTGGAGGACGTTCCTCGCCTGGGCAGCGGACGCGAGCCTCGATCCCAGAGCCCTTTCTTTTCCTACCGCCTTGGAAGTGTATTCCTTTTTGGGTGAGGGAAAGAACGCGGCGAGCCTCAAGCAGATCCGGGCCGCACTTTCCTTTGCCTATCGACACTGGGACCTCAAGAATCCGTTCGCCAAGATCGCCCCGCCGCTGCACAAGGAACCCCAGATCCGCTATCTGCTGCTCGCCGACATCCGTCGGCTTCTCGGCTACCTCAAAAGCCACCACCAGCAAGGCTACGGCTCTGCACTCGCATGCCACCTGGCCAATGCGCTTTTCCAGACCGCCTGCCGGTTTGATGAACTGATCCAGCTCACCTGGTCCGATTGCCAGGCAGTAGGAAAAGAAATTGTGGCGCTGCGCATCAAGGGCAAGGGCAGCGTTTTTCAGGATGTGCCGGTTACCGGCGCCTTAAGTGCGGCGCTCCTCGAGTGGAAGGACATTCAGGAAGGCTTTAAAGGGCGGAGAATTTTGGCTCCCGGAGGGATCGCCTTCGCGGCGTCACAGTTTGTGTTTGCGGGTTATTCGGGAGAACCGTTTTCCAATCGCGCATTCAATTTGCGGCTGCGCGCCGCCTGCAAGGCGCTCGGGGTGGGGGAGATTACCGCCCACGGGTTGCGGCATTCCGCGGCCACGATCCTGCTTAACCACGTGGGAAAGGATTTGCGCGAAATCCAGGAGCTCCTACGGCACAAGAATATCCGCACCACCGTCCGCTACACCCACGTCGGCTACGAACAGACGCGGCAAACCGCGGAGGCGCTCAGCCGGGCTTTGGAGTGAAAGCGACGGGCGTTGCTATCAGCAGCCGCGCTGGAGCCTCAATTCTGAATTCGTCTCCCGAAGGCGTTCCAATTACGATCCTGGGCACAAATATGGGATTAGGAACAAAGAATCGGCAGAAACAAACCGCGGACATTTGCAGACAGCATCTCCGCGAAAAGTACCGCGACAAGTTGGGGCTCGTGGAGGAATTCATTGTGGAGTTCGAGGGAGCTCGCAAAGAGTGCGATATTAGCCGTTGGGGCCAGTTCACCGACATCAAAGACATTAAAGAGGAGATGCTGGGGCGCCTGGAGTCGCACTTCGAGAAGTGGCTAAATCCATGAGGCAGAATGAGAAAAGAGCCAACAGAAGAAGAGCGGGCAAAGATCGTCTGTGCAATTGCCGCTGGGGACAGAATCGGAGCAACCAGCATGTATATTTCGATCACTGAGTGCGGCCTGACCGAAGCACAGAAGTTTATCAAGGTGCTCACCACTGAGCTGCAAGTGGCGAATCCAAAGAAGTTCGCGTCGGAAAAACAAAAGAGAGATCGGTTTTGACCCGGAACTCGAAATTCGTCGGTTTCTGCCCTCGTTGACACTTCGACGCCCAACTGTCGCCAGCGGCTAAGGTGCATCGGTATTGGCGACCCTTCGCCCCTACGATAATGACTATTATTGTAATCCGAGCGTACCTCTTTTAGACCCCTCCGGTAATTGGTAAATGGCCGACCTTCGCTCTGGTGAGACTCTTTGCCGCCGTGACCGGTTCATCGCAGCTCAATCGCGGTTTTCGGGCTAAAAACCAAAAAGGGAGTTGACAGTTGCGCCCAAGTAGTGCATATACACACCATGTCCACAGAACTGGATATGTCGGCGATGGAAAACTGTGTGTGCTTCAACTTGCGTTGGGTAACGCGGAAAGTGACGCAGTTCTTTGACGCGGAAATGCGACGGCATGGAATCCGCCCCACGCAAGGGTCTATTTTGCGGGCATTGAATGCCAAGGAAAATTGGAGCATGGCGGAATTAAGCGATTGGCTGGGGATGGATCGCACGACGCTCGTGCGGAATCTTCGGCCTTTGCAGCGGGACGGGTTGGTGCAGGCCGCGGGTGGCGGGCGCGGTGGTCGGGTGGAACTGTCGATTACCGCCAAAGGCCGAAAGAAAATCGAGGAATGCCTGCCAGCTTGGCGGTCAGCCCAAAGCGCCGCAGTCAAAACTCTTGGTGAACAGCGTTGGTCCGCCATCCTTTCCGATCTCGAAACTGCGGCGCTGGCCTTAAACAAATAATCCAAAACCCTGAAATGCCCTAAAGGCGAAAAACTGAGAACTCAATTGTGTATATGCACACTTCACTAAAAGACAAAACCACGTTAGTCACCGGAGTTACTTCCGGTATCGGTCGGGAGATCGCGCAGTTGCTGGCGGAGCGAGGAGCGCGTGTGTTCGGCACGGTGCGCAACCCGCAGTCCGCCAGCCCCATTCCGGGCGTTGAAATCGTCCGGATGGAGGTGACGGATGACGCCAGCGTGAACGAGACGGTTCACAGCATTCTGCAGAAGGCCGGGCCGATTCAATACCTGGTCAACAACGCCGGTTACTCATTCATGGGGGCGCTGGAAGAAACCAGTGTTGCGGAAGCCCGGCAGCAGTTTGAAACCAATTTCTTCGGCGTGCTGCGTGTGACGAACGCCATCCTGCCGGGAATGCGGCAACAGGGCGATGGGCGAATCGTCAACATCAGTTCGGTGCTGGGTTTTCTTCCCGCGCCGTATTGGGGAATTTATGCCGCGAGCAAACATGCAGTGGAAGGATATACCGAGACGCTGGATCACGAGATCAGGAGGTTCGGCGTGCGCGCGGTGTTGGTCGAACCGGCATATACGAGGACTAAACTCAGCGGAAACAACAAATCCGCAAAAATCTCTCTCGAGGTTTACGCGGAGGAACGAAAGCGTTTGACCGATGCGGCTCAGCAAAACATCGAACGCGGAGACGATCCTCGAATGGTGGCGGAAGCGGTTTGGAACGCATTAACCGCGAAGTCGCCTCGGCTGCGTTATCCAGTCGGTAAAGGTGTCGCCTTGAGCCGGATGCGCCGCTTCGTTCCCGCCGGCATGTTCGACAAGAGTTTTCGCAAGCAATTCCAACTGGATGGACCTGTGAACGCACCAGTCACGGAGCATCCAACGGTCAAAGCGCATCAGCAATGGCCGACACGACAGAAAGCATCCGAACCTCCAGACGCAGTGGTCGCGGATGAAGTCGGCTTTGTGAAAATTTATCGTCGGCCGTTGATGACCATTGGCCTGCTTGCAGGAGGGCTGACGGTGGCCTTGATGGCGGGCGGGTTTTCCAAGCCGGCCGTGAAAGATCCGCGCCTGCAGTCTCCGATGGTGGAGGTTTTCAAGGCGCAAGCGGCTGGCTCGAATAGCAGAACCTTCACCGGGATCGTGGAAGCCCGCGTGCAAAGCGACCTGGGCTTCAGAGTCGGGGGGAAAATCCTGGAGCGATCCGTCAATGTGGGACAGCGGGTCCAGAAAGGCCAGGTCCTCATGCGGCTTGATCCCGAGGATCTCAGACTCTCAGCTGCCGCGGAACAAGCAAACGTCGAGGCGGCTCGGGCCAAATACACACACGCCAAGGCAGATGAAACGCGGTCAGCCATGCTGGTCAAATCCGGTGTGATTTCGCGCCGGGAATATGATCAAGATCGGGCGGCGCTGGACACCGCCAAAGCACAGTTGGAAGCGGCGGAGGCTCAGGCAAGAGTCAGTAATAACTCCAGCGAGTATGCCGTTTTATTAGCTGATGCCGATGGGGTGATTGTTCGGACGTTGAGCGAACCAGGTCAGGTCGTGGCAGCAGGGCAAACCGTGATCCAGTTGGCGCATGATGGTCCCCGAGAAGCCTTGATCAACCTGCCCGAGGGCGTGCGACCTGATTTGGGAACGACCGCCTCGGCCCGACTTTATGGGCACGATCAAATGTATCAGGCCAGGTTGCGCCAGCTCTCCGATGCGGCGGACCCGGCGAGCCGAACTTTTGAAGCGCGCTATGTGCTCGAAGGCGAGGCCGCCTCGACGCCGCTCGGCTCGACCGTCACCATCACATTGGTCACCAAGCCAACCTCCGGTAACCAGTCTGTCCTGGTGCCAGTCGGGGCCGTCTATAATCGCGGCAGCGGACCGGGCGTCTGGATCGTGAACGACAAGTCGGAAGTGAAGTTCCGGTTCGTCCAAATTGCCTCAATCGGTCAGGAGGAAGTCGTCGTGTCTCACGGAGTCGGTGTCGGTGAAAAGGTGGTGGCGCTCGGGGCGCATCTCCTGCACGAGGGACAAGTCGTCAACCTTCCAAACGCGGAGAAGACGTCCTATGCGAAGTTTTAATCTCTCCGCTCTGGCGGTGCGGGAACGTGCGATCACGCTGTTCTTCATCTTTGCTTCGGCATTTGCGGGCATCTATGCCTATTTTCATCTGGGACGGGCGGAAGATCCTTCCTTTACGATCAAAGTGCTCACGGTGACTGCGGTTTGGCCCGGAGCAACCGCGCAAGAAATGCAGGATCTCGTGGCCGAGCCGCTGGAGAAGAGGCTCCAGGAGTTGCGCTGGTATGATCGCGTGGAAACCATCACGCGACCGGGGCTGGCGTTGATGACACTACAACTCATTGACAAAACTCCCCCCAAAGAAGTTTCCGAGCAGTTTTACCAAGCGCGAAAGAAACTAGGAGATGAGGCGCGCAAATTGCCGCAAGGCGCGATGGGGCCTTTCGTTAACGACGAGTATTCGGACGTTTCCTTCGCACTCTACTCGGTGGAGGCTCCCGGTTTTCCGCTTCGCCAACTAACCCGCGTCGCCGAAGAACTCCGGCAGAGATTTCTGCACGTACCGGGAGTCAAAAAGGTGGATATCGTCGGAGAACAGCAGGAGAGGATATTTGTCGAGTTTTCCTATCCACGGCTGACGACACTGGGCATCTCGCCAGCAGAAATTTTTTCCGCCTTGGCGCGACAGAATGCGGTGACTCCCGCAGGATCGGTTGATACGGATGGCGCACAGGTGTTTGTCCGCCTCGACGGGGCATACACCGACATTGATAAAATCCGCGATACCCCGATTGTGGCCGGCAAGCAAAGTTTCAAGCTGTCGGATATCGCGGAGGTCACGCGAGACTACGAAGATCCGGCAACGTTCGTCATTCGGCACAATGGAGAGCCGTCCCTGTTGCTGAGTGTCGTTATGAAAGAGGGCTGGAACGGGCTGGATCTGGGCGCTGCCCTGCAGGCGGAAAGCGACAAGATCTCCTCCAGCCTGCCATTGGGCGTCAGCTTGAAAAAAATCACCGATCAGGCGGTCAACATCAGCTCCGCGGTGGACGAATTCATGATCAAGTTCGCCATGGCAGTCAGCGTGGTGATGCTGGTCAGCCTGCTGAGTTTGGGATGGAGAGTTGGAATCGTCGTGGTGGCGGCAATCCCGCTGACCTTGGGCGCGGTCTTTGTGATCATGATGATCACGGATCGGGTTTTTGATCGAATCACATTGGGAGCGCTTATCATCTCGCTGGGACTCCTGGTGGACGATGCCATCATCGCCATTGAGTCCATGGTGGTTAAGATGGAGGAGGGAATGGATCGCATCCAAGCCGCGGCTTATGCCTGGAGTCATACCGCAGCGCCAATGCTTGCCGGAACGCTGGTAACCGTCATCGGTTTTTTGCCGGTGGGTTTTGCGCGTTCGACCGCGGGAGAATATGCCGGAAACATCTTCTGGATTGTCGGATTCTCTTTGATCGCCTCGTGGATCGTGGCGGTGGTTTTCACACCGTATCTCGGAGTAAAACTTCTGCCAGAGATCAGAACCATAAAAGGAGGCCATGCGGGAATCTATGCCACTCCGGGATACGAGCGGCTTCGCCGTTTCGTCACCTGGTGCGTGCGGAGAAAATATACGGTGGCCGGCATTGTCGTGGGGGCGTTTCTGGTGGCGGGCGGAGGGATGGCGGTCGTGAAGAAGCAGTTTTTTCCCAACTCTGACCGGCCCGAATTGTTGGTTGAGGTTCAGCTTCCATTGGGAACCAGCATCGAGACGACCAGCGCAGCGGCAAAAAAGATCGAACGCTGGCTGTCGGAACAACCCGAATCGAAAATCGTGACTTCCTATATTGGAGCGGGTGCTCCACGGTTTTTCTTTTCCTACAACCCGGAGCTGCCTGATCCCTCCTTTGCGAAGATTGTGGTTTTGACGCCGAATGCGGAGGCAAGAGATCATCTCAAATTGCGCCTGCGCCAAGCGGCCGCCGATGGCCTGGCGCCGGAAGCGAGGATTCGGGCGACGCAGTTGGTATTTGGTCCCTACTCTCCCTTTCCCGTTGCTTTTCGGGTGATGGGGCCTGATCCCGCAAAACTTCGGGAAATCGCCCGCAGTGTCGAAGAAATCATGCGCAACGATCCGAATACGCGCACGGTGAATGTGGATTGGGGAGAACGCGTTCCCAAGTTGCACTTCGTTTTGGATCAAGAGCGATTGGAGCTCATCGGGCTTTCACCCGAAGAGGCAGCGCAGCAGTTGCAGTTTCTCCTAAACGGTCAAACGATCACCCAGGTTCGTGAGGACATTCGTGCGGTAAATGTTGTCGTGAGAAGTGCCGGGACCGAGCGATTAGATCCAACCAAGCTGGAAAACTTCACCCTCATGACCCGGAATGGAAAACCGATCCCTTTAAGCCAGATCGGACGAGTCGAGATCCAAGCGGAAGACCCACTCGTCAAGCGGCGGGATCGTGTTCCCACCATCACCGTGCGGGGTGACAATATTGAGACGACCCAACCGCCGGATGTCTCTTCCCGGATTTGGGCCAAACTTGCTCCGCTTCGAAAGGCGCTACCGGAAAACTATCGCATCGAGATGGCGGGTTCGATCGAGGAAGCAAAGAAAGCCAACTCAGCACTGGCTCCACTTTTTCCCATCATGCTCCTGCTCATGCTGGCCGTCATCATCATTCAGGTGCGCTCTTTCTCGGCCATGTGGATGGTGATGCTGACCGGCCCGCTCGGACTGATCGGCGCAGTGCCGGCGCTGCTCATTTTTCAGCAGCCTTTTGGATTTAATGCCATTCTCGGTCTGATCGGTCTGTCGGGTATCTTGATGCGGAACACACTCATTTTGATCGGTCAGATTCATTCCAATCAAGCAGATGGTCTTGATCCATATCATGCGATTATCGAGGCCACCGTCCAGCGGTCGCGACCAGTCATCCTGACCGCACTGGCCGCAGTGCTGGCATTTATTCCGCTCACGCATTCAGTATTCTGGGGATCCATGGCTTATGTGCTGATCGGAGGCACTGCCGTTGGCACGGTTTTGACGCTTGCCTTCCTTCCCGCGCTCTACGCCATCTGGTTCCGCGTGAACTATGCGGATGCCGTTCGTTCTAACCATGGCCAACAGGCGCCACCTGTCGCTGACCTGATTTATGAAGACACCAGTCAACGGGCATCCCACGGTCAAAGCGCATTCGCAAAGGTCTGAAACCCTCGGAAAACATGAAAGCACTTATCCTCAAACGTTACGGCGGAGCGAATCATATCGCGTTCGCCGTCATTCCCCGGCCTGCGCTCAAGCCGGACGAAATGCTCGTTCAGGTCCACGCCGCTGGCTTGAATCCGATTGATTACATGATTCCGAAAGGAACGTTTAAGCCGATGCTCAAGTTTCAGCTTCCGGCCACGCTGGGCAGCGATTTGGCGGGTGTCGTGGTGGAGGTGGGAAGTCGCGTGACTCGCTTCAAGCCGGGCGATGCCGTCTTCGCGAGTATCTTTGATCTCGGCACGGGCGCGCTCGCCGAGTTTGCGGTCGTGCCTGAGCACGCCGCCGCGCACAAGCCGGGCAATCTGGACTTCCTGCAAGCGGCCTCGATCCCGATGGTTGGACTCACGTCGTGGCAAGCACTCAAGGAGCGCGCAAAACTCAAGCCCGGCCAAAGAGTTTTCATTCCCGCAGGCTCGGGCGGTATCGGCACGTTCGCCATCCAACTTGCGAAACATCTCGGAGCGAAGGTGGGGACGACCACGAGCACGGGTAACGTGAATCTGGTCCAAAGTCTCGGCGCGGATGAGGTGATTGATTACAAGCAGCAGGAATTTGAGGAAGTGCTGCGGGACTACGACGTCGTGCTCGGCACTGTCCGGGGCGATGTGATTGAGAAATCACTTCGGATTCTGAAGTCCGGGAGCACTGTTATCTCGCTCATCGGACCACCGGACGCCGCGTTCGCTCGTGGACGCAACATGGGCTTTTTCTTCACATTCGTCTTCGGCTTGCTGAGTCGTAAGATCATTCGCCAAGCCAAGAAACGCGGCGGCGAGTATTCATTCCTGTTCGTGCATCCAGATGGTCGGCAACTCGCAGAGATTGGCGAACTCCTCAAAGCGGGGCGCATCCGACCGGTAATTGACAAGGTGTTTCCTTTCGATCAAGCGAAGGAGGCGCTTGCGTATCTCGAAAAGGGCCGGGCCAAAGGGAAGGTCGTTGTGCGGATCAGGTGAACCGGTGTGTATCTGATACACCTTCGCAACGCTGAGCTGATTCATGAACACACCGCATGAGAGGCTGACCCGCACCACGTTCTTGCTGCCGCTCGGCGAGGTTCACGCGCGCCCGCTCCTCTTCCTCCACGGCTTCCCCGATCACCCGCCGACCGCCGTCCCGTTCCTCGAGCACCTCGCCGAAACCCACCGCGTCGTTGCGCCATGGCTGCGCGGCTACGCCCCTTCTCCGATCGTCGGTCCCTACGACCTCGACACCCTCGCCGCCGACGCCCTCGCCCTGATCGATCGCCTCGGCGGCCACGACTGGGCGGCATGATCACCTACACCGTGTGCGCCGCCGCGCCGTCGCACGTCCGTCGCGCGGTCACGCTCGCGATCCCGCACCCGGCCACCTTCCTGCGCTCGCTCGCCTCCTCGAAGCAGTGGAAGAAGAGCTGGTATATGGTCATGTTCCAGCTCCCAGGAGCCGACTATCTCGTGCGCCGCCGGAGGCTCGCCCTGATCGATCGCTTGTGGCGCGCCTGGTCGCCGAGCTTCACGCTCGACTCCGCGCGCCGTGACGAGCTGCACGCCTGTCTCGAGCGCAGCCTCCCCGCCCCGCTCGATTACTACCGCGCTATCGTGCGCCCACTCACGACGTTCGTCGATCGCATGCGCAAGGCCGAGGCGCACATTGCAAGACCTCTGTTGCAGCTCCATGGCAGCGAGGACGGCTGCATCGTGCCGCCGACCGACCAGGACCGTCGGTTGTTCGACGAGCGTGTCCTCGAGATCGTGCCGAACCTCGGTCACTTCCTGCACGTCGAGGCTCCCGCCACGATGGCCGCGCGCGTCGCCCGCTGGTTGGCGTAGCGCTACGCGTGCGTCGGGTGCAGCGCCTTGCCACCCGCTGGCCTAAGCTCAGAGCATGTCAATATAGGCCGATTCCTTTTCCTTGCTTTCTTCAGAGCTGCACAAAAATGTTTTATAGCCACTGGCGAACATGTGTTTTTCCACTGCAATGGCGATGGCGCCGAGGTAGAGCAGTTCTCAGAATAAATTTCCGAAGAAGGGCTTGTACTATTGCAAAGGATTTGCGAGAGGATGGTGGTTGCGCCATCAAGAGGCAGAGCCTAATGCGGAGAACGCCACGCTGGAGGAAATGCGAGTGGCAATGGAAGCGGCGCCCAATCGGCGTAGTTACATCCGGCTTGCCGTGATGCGTTCCTTGCTCATGGGACTGGAACGCGGAGTAGTGGCGCAACAATTTTGCCGCAGTGATCGGGTGGTTCGGCTCTGGATCGAGATGTTCAACGCCGCTGGCATCGACGCTCTGACTACCAAGAGGCCTGCGGGGCGAGGACGCCGGGTGAAAATCGAACGGGTCCGAGATCTCTTAGTGCCGGTCTTAGAGAATCCCCGGCAAGCTGGAGAGCTTCACTGGACGGGGGTCAAGATCCATGGGTTTCTCAAGGAGCAGCTCGGGCTTGAAGTCGGCTACAGCACCACGGTGCGCTACCTTCATGAGCTTGGCTACAATCTGCGGGTGCCTCGGCCCTGGCCAGAACGCCAGAATGAAGAAGAGCGAAATGCTTTCTTAGAGCAGCTGCGGCTCTGGCAAGCCGATGCAGCCGTGGAGTTATGGTTTGCGGACGAGTGCGGGGTGGAGGGCGATCCGCGTCCGCGGCGGCGCTGGAGTGCTCGAGGCAGTCGGCCCAAAGTGCCTTATCTCGGAGACCACATCCGAGCCAACGTCATCGGCGCGGTCTGTCCGGCTACAGGAGAATGCTCGACGATGATCTTTGATGGCGTCGATAGCGATGTCTTCCAGTATTACCTCGATCATTTGGCCAAAGAGATCCCGGCGCTGGACTCCAAACGCAGGCTGCTCATCCTCGACAACGCCAGCTGGCATAAAGCTCAACGCCTCAATTGGCATCACTTCGAGGTTCACTACCTGCCGGGCTACAGCCCGGATTTCAATCCCATCGAACGGCTTTGGTTACGCCTCAAAGCCGACTTCTTTAGCGACTTCCTTGCGAAAAGTCCCGAGCAACTCACCCAGCGTCTTTGCCATGGGCTGACCTCCCTCATGAATGACCCTAAAACTGTCGCCTCCCAGTGCGCTTTCCGGAAATGATTTTCGAGAACTGCTCTAGCTAGACTAGGCGAGTTGTGGCACAAGAACGCCTATCGATTCTGTCGATCGTCGTCTCAAGCCACGCGCGAGTTCGCTGGGTTGATAATTGAGCGTTTTCATCGCTTTGATCACGTCCTCCCGAACATTTGACGCGACGTACCCACTTTGGTTGACCACTCTCGAAACTGTCGAGATGGACACCTTCGCCTTGGCGGCGACTTTCTTCCTACTTGCCATTGCGGTCGCACTATAGCAGCAATAGCGATCCTATCCACACTAGCTCGGCCGAACTAGCATTCTCATGTTCGTAGAAGGCCTGTTTTTGGACGCGCTACCTTAAACTCCTGCGTTTCGCGAGGGACTGAGCCGGCGACCGTGTAAGTCAGCCGGTTTGAAAATCGGGTTTTGTGGAGCGCGCTTCGTGGGCAGAGTCGCGCTCTGCCAATGAAGCGAAGCGCAAAGTGCAAGTGTCTGCATTGCCGAGAGTGGTTCGTTGCCGATTTCCGTAATCGCAGGCGCCAGCGCCATTCTGCCACGCAGGGAAGAAAGCTCGGTTAAGCGCTCGTCAGGCCCGCGCGAATTGGTGGCTCAGACGTGCCAGCGCCAACATCCTCGTGTAAACCACACGAGGCCCCGCGTGGGGAAAACGATGCTGATTCCTGCCGTTGCCGAGCTGCAGTTGCATTGGCAAATCTCCGGTCGCGTTCTTTTGCGAAGACAGAGACTTTGGGGGGAGAGCGGAACACGCATCAGGTTGAACCGGGTGTTCTGTTCTTAATCACCACGCCAGACCCTTATGAATTAAGGTGGAGGTCCATCGGGCCGGAGCCGCTCGTTGTCATGCACGCGACAATCACCGTTCCACTTTTCGCCCGGGCGGCAAGGAGCTTTGGGGGCCGGGTGCCAAAATCCCTCATTAAAAGAGTTCAATGCTGGCCGGGATTCCACGATCCGTTCCTTTCTGGAATGCTGCGGCGGGAGCTTTCCGAGGAAGAAACCGCCAGCGCTTCGTTCGTCCAAGGGATCGCCCAAAGTCTGGCGACGCATCTCGTCCGAACCTACCGCGATGATGACAACCTGCGCCCTCATCGTTCAACCTCGCTTCCCGCGTTTCAACTGCACCGGGTCTTGAAGATGATGGACGCTTCTCTTGATGAAGGCATCAACGTCGGAAAATTGGCGGCAGCGGTCAAAAATGAGCGAGTCACACTTTCCCGTGAGACAACGAAGCCCATCATCGAGATCGGCATGTCGCCAACGACTTCCGCAAGGAAACAGGGATCAGTCTCCACGAGTATCGGGAGAGAACGCTGCGCGACGTGCCCGCGGAAAATTTTAGCAGGATCGCGACAGGCTGAGCAGAATCACGCGAGCGGTGTGGCGTTGACGGAGTTATAATGGCCCCGGTGAAGAGACTTACCATGAACCCGAGGAAAAAACCAATAACCATGAAACATCTGATCACAACACTGACACTTATGGCCACCTCATTCTCTACCTTCGCCAAATCCAATGACGAGTGGGACAAGACCTTCCCTAAGAGCGAAAAGGTTGAGCATCAGAAGGTCACCTTCAAAAACCGCTACGGCATCACTCTGTCCGCCGACCTGTATCAGCCGAAGGATCGTGGCGACAAACCCTTGGCGGCGATTGCTGTTAGCGGCCCCTTTGGCGCGGTGAAGGAACAGTCCTCGGGCTTGTATGCGCAAGCCCTGGCGGAACGCGGATTCGTCACGCTGGCTTTCGATCCGTCCTACACCGGAGAGAGTGGTGGCGAGCCGCGTCATATCGCCTCGCCGGATATCAATACCGAGGATTTCAGCGCGGCGGTGGATTTTCTCGGATTGCAGGCTTCCGTTGACCGTAACCGCATCGGTGCTTTAGGAATTTGTGGTTACAGCGGTATGGCACTGACTGCCGCCACCAGCGATACGCGCATTAAAGCGGTAGCCACGGTTTCCATGTATGATATGTCCCGCAGCATGAGCCGCGGTTATAAGGATAGTTATACAAAGGAACAGCGCCAAAAGGTTATTGATTACATCAGTCAGCAGCGTTGGGTGGATGCGGCAAATGGCAATTATTCGTTAGGCTATCACGAAGTCCCGTTTGACAAAAATGGCAATATCGTAAAGGGAGATTGCATCCTTCCCGAGGCCTTGCCCGAGAATCCAGACCCCGTTTTGGTTGCTTTCTTTGATTATTACAGAACCCCGCGTGGTTTCCATCCAAGAGGCATCAACTCTACAACGGCGTGGACAGCCACAACACCAATGTCGTTCTTCAGCTTCCCGATGTATGCAAACATTGAAATGATTTCCCCACGCCCGATTCTGTTGGTGGCGGGAGAAAATGCCCACTCACGTTATTATTCCGAAGATGTTTATGAGATGGCTTCCGACCCCAAGGAATTGGTGATTGTGCCCGAAGCAGACCACGTGGATTTGTATGATAATATGGGCAAAATCCCCTTCGACAAACTCACGGGATTTTACACCAAGAACCTGAAGTGATGCTTCGTCGCGCGTCAGGGCGCGTCGCAATCTGACGCGCGACCGCTTCCCATTTCAACCGCATGAAACAAGCGCCCGATATTTTCGCGCGTCTTCGGAACGGCGAAAATGTCCCCTTCGACGACCCCGAATACCACAAACTTCGGGACGTCTCGTTCGCCACGAGGAAATTGCTCCTGCAATTGAATCAGTCCACCGACCCGGAGGAAATGCGCGCCTTGCTAAGCCGAATCACGGGCACGGAAATCGACGAAAGCAGCGCGATCTTCCCCCCATTCCACGTCAATTACGGGAAGCATACGAAAATCGGGAAAAACGTCTTCATCAACTTCGACTGTATTTTTCTGGATTTCGGAGGGATTACCATCGAGGACCGCGTCTTCATCGCTCCCAAAGTCAGCCTGCTCACCGAAGGGCACCCCATTTCGCCAGAAAACAGACACTCGTTGACCGTGGCGCCGATTCATATCAAAAAGAACGCGTGGATCGGTGCCAATGCCACCATCATGCAGGGCGTGACCATCGGGGAAAATGCCATCGTGGCGGCTGGCGCGGTCGTTACCAAAGACGTTCCCGATCATACAGCCGTGGGCGGAATCCCTGCGAAGATCATCAAAACCCTATCATGAAACCATGAGCCAGCTACGCTCACACCGACTCAATTGGGCAGCTCTTGCGCGAGTTGCGTCACGATCGCCGCAGCTACTTTGGACATCTGACATATCATCTCGCCCTGCTCTCTTTTTCAAGGGTTGTCATTTTTTCACGAGTGGGCGCGGCTCACGATAGACCGGCTCGTCCGTGAACCCGGCGGTATCATTATCGCCGCACGCCTCCAGGTCAAAGGCGACTTTTTTGTTGCAGGGATGTTCCGGCCAG
Organism: uncultured Verrucomicrobiae bacterium; assembly: GCA_963820865.1. Lineage (GTDB taxonomy): Bacteria > Verrucomicrobiota > Verrucomicrobiia > Chthoniobacterales > Terrimicrobiaceae > DASTFP01. The sequence goes on along the minus strand of CAWGBZ010000028.1, from coordinate 14,445 downwards.
AGCTGCCGCTCAGGAGGCGACATCGTCCCACTCATGCGTCATTTCGATCATCGTGCGCCGAAACCCCGCGCGTGCGAAGAGGCGCTGGGCGCCGGCGTTCGGCTCCGCCGTCGAGAGCACGACCCGTGGCGCACCGCGAGCTTTGAGCGCAGCCAGCGTGGCGTCGAGCAGCAGCTGTCCGATACCGTTCCCTCGATGTGCCGGATCAACAACGAGGTCGTGGAATAATCCGGCCGGGCCGCGCAGCGCCATGTAGTCGCTATCCTCGACGGTAGCGTAAGTGTAGCCGAGCACTTCGCCGCCCATTTCGGCGACGAGGACGACGCCATTGGGCTTCCCGAGCTGGTCCGCGAGAAAGGCGGCGTATAGGTGCTCCGTTCGCGGCGGGGCGGCCACGAAGCGCGCCGGGTCGAACTCGTGGTGCAACTGGACAAGGAGCGCGCCGAGCCGTCCGAGGACTGGCAGGTCCTCAAGCTCGGCCGGGCGAATGACAACCTGAGACAGGCCGCCTGCTGGTGCACTCGCTGCGACGACTCCGCAAAGGCGAGACCGACGTTTTGCTGAATGATGCGCAGGCACGTGTTCCGTTTCAGGAAGTTCGAAGCTGGACCAAACGTCAATGCCTGCAATCACGCCAGCGGAGTGCCTGTCGCACGAGCGAGTTCGTCGAGCAACTGAGCTTGGAACTGCGTATCGTGGACAGCGGGATGCGGCTTAACGCGTCGTTGATGATGCCAATACCCTCCGCTAGTAACCGCTTCAGGATCATTGCTAGTAGTCAGCCACTCTTGAGTAAGATGTCCCAGCCGCAGGTCATCTGGCGCATCAGCTCCCCCCATTTTGGTCGGTACCCAGCCCGGATCGACAGAGTTGCTGAGAACGTCAGGCCAGATTCGAGCGACGGCTGCGGCGAGGGTCGTCACGAAAAGCTTGCTGTCCGAGTAGGAACCAGTGGAAGTGCGACCAGTCCAGTCCATGCCATTTAAGGTTGTTCGTCCGCCAGTGTGCATACCGCTGCTCAAATAGATCAGCCGTTTGGGTCGATGGATTAACGCCGTTAGTAAATACGGAGCAACGATATTCACGGGAAGCACTTGTGGACCCGAGTAAACACCCGCGTTATGAATGACTGCATCCAACTGCCCGACCTTATTGACCTGGCTGGCGAGGTCTCGCGTCTGCGTGAAGTCGGAAAGATCCGCGATTGTCACGAGGGCTCCGTCATCGACAAGGTCTTGCACGGCGGTGAGCCGAGCCTGGGAGCGAACATGGACAACGACTTGGTACCCGTCAGCGAGCAGCGTTTTAGCCGCAGCATGTCCAAGCCCGTCAGCGGAGCCGGTGATGAAGATACGAGCCTTCTGGTTGGTGTTCGAAGGAGACGGCGCCGAAGTTTGTTCCTTTCGAGGATTAAACGGGGCCTGCGCGATGGACGTTGCGGTTGCCACCAGGGACCCCGCGACTACCCCAAAGCCTACTCCTATTCCTGCTACAAGAAATCTTCGACGCTCCATGGACGAGTCATGCTCTTCGAGCGAATTTTGATTTGGTTTGTAGAGTTGATCACACATCAGGCATGTTCTCTTCTGCTTGCTTGTAAGAGTTTCGAACGGGGATAATCTTCATCCAGAATGCCAGATCGGCGCCGGCGTTCGCCCTACCGCTCGGGATTTTGCCCTAAGCGGTCGAATTCACCGCAAACTACGGAACTTCGACCTCGAAGTATTCACCAGTCTTTTCAAGGTGCCCGATCGCACCACCGGAGGCGACGATGATGAGCGTTCACGCGTTGTCCTCTCGATGTTCACACCTTGAAATTTCGGTCATTGGGCGGCTAAGCCGCCGTCGACGGGGAGGGCGACACCGACGACGAAGCTGGCGCCGGGGCTGCACAGCCACAGGACCGATGCGGCGATCTCCTCGCCATGGCCGAGGCGGCCGATCGGAGCCCCGGCAGCCGCTTGGGCCCGGTCGAGCTCCCCCTTGGCCACCATGCCGGCGACCATCGGGGTCTCGATGGTGCCGGGACAGACAGCGTTGATGCGGATTCCGAGTGGCGCGTACTCGGTGGCGGCGCTGGTGGTCAGCCCAATTACGCCGTGTTTCGACGCGGTGTAAGAAGGCCGGCCGGGGCCGCCGCGCAGCCCGGCGATGGACGAGCAGTTGACGATGGCGCCGCTGCCCTGGGCGCGCATCTGGCCCAACTCATGTTTCATGCACGCCCACACCCCGCGCAGGTTGATCGCCGTGACTCGGTCGAAGACCTCCGCCGGCTCGCCGGTGGCACCGCTGGGTGGAACCATAATCCCGGCATTGTTGAACGCCATATCGAGCCGGCCGAACGTATTGACGGTCACGGCGATCATGGCCGCCACGCTGTCCTCGTCGGACACGTCACAACGAACACCAAGCACCTGGTGGCCGGCGGCTGTCAACTCCTCTGTGGCCGTACCAAGCGTGGACTCGTCGATGTCTGCGATGACCACCGTGGCCCCTGCCTCGGCAAACGCGCGCGCGGTCGCAAAGCCCATGCCGGAGCTCCCACCGGTCACGAGTGCTACCTGTCCAGTGAAGTCGTAGGTCGGGTTCACGATTCTCTTATGTCGTTGTGCAGTGCAGAATTAGTTTCAGACATGCAATTAATATACAACATTGCGTACGTCTCCTCGCCCGATCCTGCTCAGCCTAGCGCGTATTTGCGCAAAAAATGGCGACCCAATTCTTGTGCCCCAGTGCCAGGTCAACATGGGCGAATTGGCGTGTCTCCGGATCTGCCGGTCACCTTCGGCCACGCCATCGACGCGGCTCATCTCTTTACCTATGTTTAGCGGCATTAGATACCTCCTTTGGACGATCGCCCGGCGGTCATACCAGTTTGCTGGCACGCATCAGCGCGCGAATGATTGCCCGCTTCGCCAGCAAACATTGCGCCTCCCAACATCTCGGCCGCCTTGCTGTAGGTCTCCTTGCTGAAGTATGCCGACACGGCACGCTCATTCACGATCATCAAGATCGGCGCGGCGAGATTGTTTCGATCTGCGCGAACGAGAAGTAGTTCATCATTGGCGCGAGGCTTGTGAAGGAGTAGGAAGTATTAGATCTCGGGTGCCGTCCTCTTGGCGTGCGGTGGTAATCAAAGAACTCACGGGTATTCGAGATGAACAGATCGAAGTGATTTGCGAGCCGCTTCGTCCTGAGAAAGTGTATTGGATTATCGACCTCCCAGATCGATGACGAATCGATACCGGGCTTGCTTGTCGAAAACCTTCTTCCAGGCGTCATCGATTCCGTTCATCGAGACTTTCGTAATCTCGGGCTTAATCTTACTGAGGGCGCAGAAATCAACCATATCTTGCGTTTCCTGGATGCCTCCTGTGTTCGATCCGGCTAATGCGTTTCTATACAGGACGAGATTCATCTGCCCGATTTCATTTGAGTCGACAACTTTACCGACGCCGACTCTGCAGTAAGTGGCATCACGCTTTAGAAGGGGGATGAACGGATTGAGGTCATGCTTGTAAGGAACAGTATCTAGAGCGAAATCGAAGGCATGCCTAAGCTTAGAGAAGTCAGCTCCGTCTTCGTTGATGACAACTTCTTTCGCGCCAAACCGTTTGGCATCCTCGATTTTGTTCGGGGAGGTTGTGAAGACGGTAACTTCTGCCCCTAGTGCGGCGGCTAGTTTGACTGCTAAGTGCCCCAGACCACCCATGCCAACAATTCCAACCTTCTTGCCGGGAGATACGCCCCATCTGCGGAGTGGTGAGTAAACAGTAATGGCTGCGCACAACAGCGGGCCAGCCTCTGCGAGATCAATGGCGTCCGGAATATTGATGACGAAATCTTCGTCTACAACGATGAGGGTTGAATATCCGCCCTGGGTAATCGTGCCGTCTTTATCCTTTGAACCGTAGGTTTGGGTGTTTCCGTTCAAACAATAATTCTCATGGCCTCCTTGGCATTCTGTGCAGATGCGGCAGGAATTCACCATCGTTCCGACACCAACGCGCGCACCCACTGTGAACTTGCTGACACTCGATCCGACAGCGACAACTTCGCCGGCGAGCTCATGACCAACAATTTGCGGGTATTCAATCTTTCCCCAATCTCCGCGAATCATGTGAATGTCAGAGTGACAAATCCCACAGTAATGAATCTTAATAGCGACGTCTTTAGGACCAAGAGCCCGACGTTGGAACTTCAGGAGCTCGTGGGAACCCGTCGGAGAATAAGCCGCCATACCCTCGGTGGGATAGGGGCCACTACCGACCGCAGACGCATTCGTGGCGCTCGCTCCCTGGGCAGGGTGTAAGTTCAGTAGATTTACAGCGCCGACACTCGCGACAGCACCGGCTGCTGAAACGATAAAGTCACGTCTTGAGTGACCGATCGGGTTTGATTGTTCAGTTTTATCTTCGTCGTTCGTTTCTTTCATTATCTTCTCCCGATTATCCACTCCGACGGGTGGTCTTCTGTTTTGGGTTTGGATCTCGATTCTTCATTCGAATCAACTCGTGCTCGCACATAGCACCTCCTTGAATTACGGACGCAGCAGCGCCTTGATCGCGCGGCGCTCATCCATAGCCCGGTAGCCCTCGGCTACCTCCTCGAGAGGCAAGGTCAGGTCGAAGACTTTGCCGGGGTTGATCTTCCTGTTCCACACGAGGTCGATCAACTCGGGCAGGAAACGGCGCACTGGCGCGGGCCCGCCATGGAGACGGACATGGCTGAAGAACAATCCCCCGCCTCCGCCAGCGGAAATGAAGTCGAGCTTTACTTCGTAGGGGACGCCGACGTAGCCCACGGTTCCGCCCGGGCGGGTAGCATGAATCGCCTGCATCATGGACTCTTGTGTGCCGACGCACTCGAGCACCGCGTCAGCACCGATTCCGTCCGTCAGCTCCTTGATGCGCACTGCGCCATCCTCGCCGCGCTCGGTCACGATGTCGGTCGCGCCGAACTCGCGGGCGAGCTTCTGGCGCGCCTCGTGGCGGCTCATCGCGACGATCCGCTTGGCACCCATCTGCTTGGCGGACAGCACAGCAAGCAGGCCGACCGCGCCGTCACCGACGACTGCCACCGTCATGCCGGGCTTCACGTTGGCCGCATCAGCGGCGAACCAGCCGGTGCCAAACACATCGGAGATCGTCAGCAGGCTCGGGATCAGGTCCTCCGACGGCATACCGGGGGTGGGCACAAGTGTCCCGTCAGCCAGCGGCACGCGCAGCACTGGCGCCTGCGCCCGGGTAATGAACTCGCGGTGGACGCACGATGATTGGTAGCCGGCCCGGCAGTGAGGACAGGTGTTGTCGGAAGTCGCGAAGGATCCGATGACGAATTGTCCGGGCTTGACGGAGGTGACCGCACTGCCGACTTCCTCAATGATTCCGCAGTATTCGTGTCCCATCGGGCTCGGCTCGGGGAACCGGCTGACGCCCCGATAAGGCCAAAGGTCGGACCCGCAGACGCAGGTTGCCGAGATCCTGACGATAGCATCGGTTGGCTCGATGATTGTTGGCGCGTCGCGCTCCTCGAAGCGCACGTCGCGCGGACCGTAAAGAACAGTTCCTTTCAAAGCTAATCTCCTTCAGTTTTGGCGCTTATTCTGCCGCCTAATCCCTATCGACAACGAGCGTGGCCAAAGCTCCCTCGCTCATGGAAACGGATTGTCCACCCTCTTCGTAAACCAGCGGCCCGCTAACTGTGAAAACCACTCGGACGTTCGGAATCAGCGCCGTCTTCTGGTTCTGCTCCTTGCGTGTCACACCCAATGCGATAGGCAGGAGGCTATCAACAAGGAGCGAGATGCCACGGCAAGGCCCGCAGCGAATCTGCCGCGATTCGGCATCACTGGAGGCTTGCCCAGAGTTTGCTCCTTGCGGCCATTCCCGACGGCCCGGACTTCCAAATTGTTCTTTCCAAACTTTACGCTTTTGCATGTTCCTTTTGCTGCGCCTGAGGCAGTTCCAGGCACGGCAGCAATATTCGACATTGTCGGCTTGCCTTCTCGCCCAATCCTGCTCAGCCTAGCGCATTCTTGCGGGAAAGAATCGCGCCACGGCAGGCCTTCAGAGGCTGTGGATGAGCAGACGTTTTGTCGTCGCAAGGCGGGACGTCCGCTTGCGAATAGTCGATGAAGCTAAGCAATCGCTTTGGCCTGGGAGATGCATAGCGGCGACTCGGAACCGGTCGACCGTCATTATGTCGCCAGCAACAAGTCGGTGCGGCTCGAGGGCTATGGCTTGTTTGGGTGCACCTTTCGTGACACCTCGAACTGGTCCCGGTCGCGAGCGGCAGCTTCCACCTTCCACAGCAGCGTGACGGCGGGGGTGGAGCGGAGAGTTGCGCGGTAGACGACGGCCGCCAAGACGACCTCACCACGCGTACGCCTGCGGGGCTTCCCCCGGCCCCGGCCAGATCCGGTCGAGTTGTTCCATGACCTCGTGGTCCAACTGCACCGACAGCGCGCCGAGGTCCGAGCGCAGCTCCTCGCTCGTCATCGCTCCGACAATCGTGGTGGAGACGACAGGATTTCGCAGCAGCCAGGCCAGCGCCACGTCCGCCGGCTTTACACCCAACTCCCGGCACAGACCTTCATACGCTTCAAGCTGGTCGCGGTGTGCTTCGATGCGATGCTGCATCAAATCGTTCGAGTTGCGCCCTTCGCTGACTGCGAGCACGCCGGCAAGCAGGCCCGCGTGGAGCGGGCTGTACGGGATCAGCCCGATGCCGAGGGTGCGCAACGCGGGGATTAGCTCCAGCTCCACGGCTCGCACGGCGAGGTTATAGAGACTCTGCTCGGAGGTCAGGCCCGTGAAGTGGCGCGCCGAGGCGGCGGACTGGGCGAGGGCCACGTCCCAGCCGGCGAAGTTGCTGCTGCCGACGTAACTGATCTTGCCCTCGCGAACCAGTTGCTCCATCGCCTGCCAGATCTCCTCCCACGGTGTGGCCCGGTCCACGTGGTGCATCTGATACAGATCAATGTGATCCGTCTGCAGCCGCCGCAGGCTCGCTTCACACGCGCGCCTGATGTGATAGGCCGACAGCCGACGGTCGTTCGGGCCAAGTCCCATCGGCTGGTATACCTTCGTGGCCAGGACGATGTCGTCGCGGTGCGCGCTGCGCCGCAGCCACCGGCCGATGGTCTCTTCCGAGATGCCGTATCCCTTTTCCATATCCGGCGACTGCAAGCCGCCATAGACGTCGGCGGTGTCGAAGAAGTTGATGCCCGCGTCAGTGGCGGTGTCCATGACCGCAAAACTGGTCGATTCGTCTATCGTGAAACCGAAGTTCATGGTCCCGAGGCCAATCCGGCTGACCAGCAGACCCGAGCGACCCAAGTGCCCGTACGTCATCTCAGCACTCATTCCGGGAGCATATGCGTGATCCTTTCGACCATGGACGGCGCTCGCTCACGACGGTGCGAAGCGACGGCACGATCATCTTCGGCGGCACACACCGGATGTCGGAACGTCCAGGTCATCGTCTCCAAGTTTTCGTTTCTTCACTTTGAACTCTGGTCTTTAAGCTAAAGGTATGTGGCAATAGCAACTGATTAGCTAAAGCCTGTTGCAAAAGTAGCTAAGCTAGCCTGGGGATTCCACCGCGAATTTTAAAAAGATTTTAATTGCGTCCCTGTGACATAATCGAGTATATCAATTAGGCAGTGATCGGACCACTTCAACGCCAGGCTTCTCTGCTTCGGGTTTGCTTTCTTCAAAGAACTCACCAGCCTGCGGGACCCGACCCTCGGCCAAATTGATCTCCTGCTCGATGATCCTGAGTTGGTAGCCATTTGCTCGCGGGCCCTGGCGGGCCGCCGCCAACGTTCCTTGGATTTTGGGCGTTGCACCATCGCCCCCGACCGTCTGCTACGCTGTATCGTGCTCAAGCACCTCAAGGGCTGGTCGTTTCGCGGGCTCGAAGAGGAGTTGCGCGCCAATCTGCTCTATCGGCGCTTCACCCGCTTTTATGAAGACCCCATCCCGGATCACACCGTGTTTTCACGCCTCTTCGCTCTGTTGGGAACCGAAGGGCCGCAGGCTCTGCACGCCCAGGTGGTCACCCGGGCCAGAGCGCTTGGCATGGCCAGAGGCCACTGCTTGCGCACGGACACGACCGCGGTGGAGACCAACATCCACCATCCCAGCGACAGTTCGCTGCTGGCCGACTGTCTGCGAGTTTTGAGTCGATCGCTCGAAAAAGATCCGCGCGGACTGCCGCACAGGCGGCTGGAGAGTACTCGATCATGCCCGGGCGACCAAGTATCGGCTGCTGGAGATCGCACGAGCTGCCAGACTTCTCAATGAGGCGGGCCAGCAGCGCTTGAAAAAAAGCTACGGCCGCTTACTGACACTGACGCGCGCGGTAACTTCGCAGGCCCGCGCAGTTCTGGCCGGGCTCTCCCGTGGAGAACTCAATGCGCGGCCCGATGCGGTGTCGCGGGTGCTGCGCCAGCAAAGCTCTCTGCACCACTATCTGCCACTGGTCGAGCGGGTGATCGCGCAAACTCAGGCGCGGGTCTTCCAAGCTCAGAACCATTATCCAGAAAAGATCTTGAGCCTGTTCGAATCCCACAGCGTCGTCATCCGCAAAGGCAAGCCTCATAAACCCAACGAGTTTGGACGTTTGGTGCGCATCGATGAGGTCGAAAACGGCATCGTCAGCGGCTATGAAGTCGCTGCGGGCAACCGGGCCGACCAGCAACAGTGGGCACCGGCGCTCGAGCACCATGTTGCCCTCTTTGGCCGGGCGCCCGAGGCTTGCGGCGGCTGATCGCGGTTACTCGAGCGCGCATAATGAGCGACTGGCTGCAGAATTGGGAGTTGAGCAGATAGTTTTGCCGGGCCGAGGCCCTTTGAGTGCTGAGCGCGCGGTCCGCCAAAAGAAGCGCTGGTTCCGGCGCGGACAGGCATGGCGGGCGGGCATTGAGCCTCGGATCGCCACCCTCAAACATCGCTTTGGAATGCAGCGAGCCTTCTACAAAGGCGAAGCGGGATTCCAAAGACACGTGGCCGTTTTGTGTGCTTGCCCATAACCTGGTGGCGATGAGCCGGGCCGGCCCAAGATGAATGAACCAACTTTACCCACCCGACAACGATTGCTTGAGCAGATCGAGCAGTTGGCGCGTCACGCTATTCACGGGACGCTCTCGGAGACCTACCGCACTTGTGGCAACCCGCGGTGCCGCTGTCACACCAAGGCCCCAAGCACGGACCGCACTTATACATCAGCTACCGCGGGGAGCGTGGAAAAACCACCGGCTATTACGTGCCTAAAGCCGCGGAGAGCGAGGTGCGTCGCGGTGTCGAGGCCTGGAGCCAACTCCAAACACAGTTGCGGCAGCTTTCCGCGCTCAACAAGGAGCGCGCCCTCCAAGCTGCTCGTGTCAAAAAATAGACGCACTTTTGCAACAGGCTTTAGTCTACTATCGTGATGGTCACGCATCGCCTAACCGAAGCGCGCTCTGCCAGCACCTACGCCGTGATGCTCGAGGCCGGCGGCGTGGTGGAGGCCGGACCGTCCGCGCGGCTTTTCAGCGCCCCTATCGAGGCGCGCACGCGTGAGTTCATAACTGCGGGCCAGGAAGGCAAAGAACTTTGCATGCGCTTCTCCGTTATGCTTTAACCTTTGGCGCGTCGGAAGTTGATGGCCCGCATCCTCGTCGTCGACCCTGCTTTGCTATCGTTTCGGCGTGACGAACCAAGAGAAAGCATCACCCTGTCGTGAGAGCTCAGCGTAGTGTGCGCCTCGCAAGAGACAATGTGTTTAGCACAAGAGTATTTGCGTCAGACCAGTCGGGATGGGACGTTTTCGCATGTGCCTCGAAACAGATCGCCTGGCCCTCCGCATTTACGAAGAAATAGCGAATCGCCCGGATATTCTGGCTGAAGAGAGATGGCATCTCTCCATAGACGGCTTTCACGCCGGGGATTGCGTGACTTGTAAAGACACGCTCGATATGGGGTGCCGACTCTTTCGTTGACGCCATGTTCGCGACAATTGCCTTCAGGGATTCGCGCTTTGGACTCTCTATCACATCTATATCAACATCGTGTCCCCTTAGCCGTCCGAGCAAGCCGTGAGTATTTTGGGTGATGTCAATTCCCCATTTGGTGCGGTCGACTCGCAGCTGAAAACCGCCGACGTCGATGAACTCATTTACGGAAGGCGTGGGAACGTCGAAATAGCCGTCTGGTGGAATGAAGTTCATCTCGTCACAGTCGTGAGCGAGGACGCTACCAACCCTGAGACTGGTCAAAGCCGCAGCGACGGCTATGCATCGCCCGTTCGGAATGACACGAAGGCCCGTTCTCCAAAGATCTGAATGGAAGTTGTTTTTCATAAAATGCGAATGTTTCTGAATGTGAGTTGAGAAGTGGCAGTGTGACACTTGTCGATTGTTATTTGCTGCAATGTGTGGCGACCACTAAGGTCACCTTCCACCTCTTTATACCGATTTATTTGGCGAATATTCCCATGATACGCTTCCGACCAGAAACCTTACTATAATATAAGACGTGTTGCTGAAGCAACAAACCCGTCAGACTGATGGTCCGTTTGCTATTGCCTAAGCGCTCTCACCAGAACGACAATTGACGATGGACCAACTGTAGTAATAATGCGTCTAGTGCTGCCAAAGCGCCATCGTCATCTGGCGGGCAGAACATTGGGCTGAAGACGAATGCTTTCAGCACGTGTAGGAGGCCAGGATATCCAAGGAGTATGGGTAGTGTGCTGAAGGTTCAGCAAAAAGAAGAGGTCATGGTAAGCAGTTGGGAGTGAAAAACGGAGATGGCCGAGGCCGTCGGAGCCGAGAAGGGAGAGCGAGTGGAGGGCCGAATGAGTTATCGAAGCGGCTATTATGCACGCAACCTGATTACCCGGGTAGGCAAGCTCGAATTGCGAATTCCCCAAGACCGCAACGGACGGTTTTGCACGGAGATCTTCGAGCGCTACCAGCGCAGCGAGAAGGCGCTGGTGGCGGCGCTCACGGAGATGTACGTAAAGGGAGTATCGACCCGGAAGGTCAAGGCGATCAGCGAGGAACTCTGCGGGCACAGTTTTAGCACGAGCGCGATAAGTGGGTTCAACAAGAAGCTCGATGAGGAACTCGGGCGCTTTGCCCGGCGGGAGCTCGAGAGCGAGTATCCCTACCTGATAGTGGACGCGCGGTATGAGAAAGTGCGCGAGAACGACGTGATCTGCTCGCGCGCGGTGCTTGTGGCCATTGGAATTGATTGGGAGGGACGGCGCCAGGTGCTCGGAGTGGAAATAGCCAACCGGGAGAGTTCGACGAGTTGGAAAGAGTTTCTGCTCGGGCTCAAGGGGCGTGGACTGCGAGGCATAAATTTCGTGGTCAGTGACGACCATCCCGGGCTCAAGCGAGCGATCAGGGAAGTGTTGCCGCAAGCCTACTGGCAGCGCTGCTACGTGCATTTCTTGCGCAATGCGCTGGACTATCTGCCCCGCAAAGGCGGGGACGATTGCCTGATGGCTCTCAGCTTTTACCGGCTGCCTCGAGAGCATCACAAGCATCTCAAGAGCACCAACATGCTCAACGGCTCAACCAGGAACTCAAACGCCGCACCCATGTCATTCGCATCTTTCCTAATGAGGAAAGCGCTCTGCGCTTGATCCGGGCGCTGGCGGTCGAAATCCACGAAGACTGGATCGAAGCCCACCGCTATCTGAACATGGAAATGCTACGCGAACAAAGAAAACGACTTCAACTTCTGGAGGCTGCCTAAAGGAAATGCGACGGCTTGCTCTCGAACCGGTTGCTCTGGCTTGGCGCCAGCGCCGCAGCTGTGCCCCTACAGGGGCTGCGGCTGCCGCAACCTCGCCCTGCCCGAGGACGTTTTTGAACAAGCCTTACCCTTTTCCCAGCTCTTACATGATTTCTCTTTTGCTCGAACTTGACACACACAACTGGAGTAGGCCCAGTAGCGAGAACGTTCGATTGGCGAACGCAACCCGGGGCACCACGGCGTGAGCGCGGTGGGGTCTACTCTCGATCAGATCCTTAAGCGTTATTAAATCGCTATCGCTGACATATGAGATGGCCCAGTAATGGAAATCGAGGAGTATATGCCACCCAATGAAGAAGCTGATAGCCTTGGCGCTTGTCCGCTTTGGTGGTTCTAACGTCAGTGGGCTCCACTGGCCAAACGAAAACGTTAATGAAGTGCTTGTGTCGCTGGTAAACCAAAAACTGCACCGGTCTGTTGTCGAGATAGTCAAGGCGTCCTCCGATCAGGGGAAATCCATCGCTGGCCGGGTTGACCACCGCGGGCGCAAAATCGAGCTTGCCGTCAAACCACGGTTTGACGGTGTGTTGGTCAGAGGAAACCACATCCATGAGATGGTCCGCCATGAGCGATCGAACATGACTTGTAACCAGCTCGGTCGCGAGGTACATGTTCCGCACCTGGTCGCCGCAGTAGCAGTGTTAAGTTCCATACAATCCGCACGGCCGAGATGGCGGCGGCCGCGAGCCCAGCCAGTTCAGGGCGTCTCGAAAGGAACTACGGGGGAATACGTCGCTTTTTGGGCACCTGTGGCTGAGTTCCTCGCTCGGCAGGGTGCAGGGACTCGGAGGAGTATATCTCGCAAAGAGGATTGAATTCGTTCGCGCAAACTTCCAGCAACTTGTAATATGGAGCAACCGCACCAATTGCACCGACCAATCGCCTCGATTCTCCTTAAAGACATGATCGCAGCGCGAGCATTCGCGCAAGTGCGCCTCAACTTTCTGGCTGGTAACGGATCCAGCCTCACCATCCGATGGGTCGACCAGGTTTATGACTTCTTTGCAGTTCACGCTATTACCTTTCCAAGACGACGAGCGAGACATTGCTTAAACTGGGCACGAGCGCGGGCGAGTCGTGACATGACCGTGCCTGGCGGAATCTGCGCGATGTCGGCGATTTCTTTGTAAGATAGTCCCTCAAGGTGACGCAATACCAGGATCTCTCGAAACTCCACAGCCAAGTCCTCCATTGCGTCTCTGATTGCCTCCGCGTCTTCAGTCTGCTCCAGCATTGCAGCGGGATTCGAGACCTCGCAGCCCGGAGTATGTATGTCCTCGTCAAAGGTTGCGGACTCGACCGCTCGATTCTTTCTGAGCCAAGTGTAGGCAGTGTTCCGGACAATCGTTGCGAGCAACCAGGCGCGACCCCCGGATCCATGGAATCCGTGGAAAGACTTAAAGGCACGCAGATAAGCCTCTTGCACAACATCCTGCGTCCTTCATTGCGCAGAAGCCATCTGGCCAAGGACCCGCGCACGTCACGGTGGGGCAACATCATCCCTTCGAATGACGCAAGTTCGTGCTCTTGGGACACACGCGGCTCTTCAGGTTTCTAAGCACGAAAAAGTTCACGATCTTTTCGCTCGGCTCGAAAGCCTCACCGGCAGGATATTCCGCTTTCAGTGCTGTCGCCATAGCGTTTTTCCAAAGGTCATTTGAGCACTTCGCGGTGAGCGAGGTGCAAGCCGAGAACTTTCGTTTCCACGCCACGCAGGTCGCGGAGAATCCCCGCCCAGTGAAACCGCACCGTGCGCGGACGTCTCAGCATCGCAACAATGTGTTAGGAAGCACCGGCAGATCCGGGCGGAGAAAATGCCGCTCGATTTCCGGCAAGTTGTTGACCGATCTGCGGCGGCTCTGGCGTGAAGGAGGCCGATTTTGCACACGCACGTTTGCATTTGTCTAAAGAGAACCAGTTTGGCCGCCTCAATATTCCGAATTTCAGAAGAAAGTTGCAACGGCCTTCGGGGAATAAAAATCGCGCCAACTTGGTATAGATGAATGAGCGAGCATTGGAACTGCCGCCGCTCGCGACTTCAACTCAACACCATCACCATGTCCGATAGAATCATCCACGACCAAAATCATGACGGCCTCGACCGCCGGGGATTTCTCCAATGCATGGCCCTGGGGGAGAGCATGAAAAAGTGGGTGCAGCACTGCGCCGAGTGGGGGAACATCTAGCGGTGCAAGCCGTGGATGCACTTTTGGAGCAGATTGTGCGCGCCGAACTCGCTCCCATCGCATTCACTACTTCACCCATGCGCTGGCCGAGAAACGCGGCGAAGCTGCGGAGACGAATCGAGCCGCAAGTCCGCCAGTCGCCGAACTTGAGATGAAATTCGCTCGCATAAAGCTTCGGCCTCGGCCAAGCTTCGAGCAAACGAACTGGCCCCTCTAAACATCGGGCATTAAGGTTTTTCGCCAAAAAGGAATCACGGTTCGTCGTCGATTAGACGGTGACCCGGGGCCCAATCATGACGACGTGCCGCATGTCGTGGCAAGTGCTGACGACCAATTCAAAAAGTCACCTGCGGACCCGAACCCTCACTACGGGCGGGAAGCTATACCTATTTCTGCCCCATCCACGCTCACATGACCGGGAGGGTCAACCGTTGGATTGTCCGACTCTT
>CAWGBZ010000027.1:0-5142 GCA_963820865.1 uncultured Verrucomicrobiae bacterium | reverse complement strand
CGGGGCATTGCGCAACAGCTCCGACGCAACATCGCCGGCGAAGGGTTTGTCCTCCATTTCACGGTGAGGCGTTCCGGCGATGATAAGATCATATGCGAAATTCTCCACCGCCGCGATGATGGCGCTGGCAACCGTTTCGCCCGCGACCCAACGAATTTCAGCCCGCTGGCCAAGCGCCTCGAGAAACCGCTTTTCCTTTTCAGAGTCGAAGGATCCCGCGTGCACGATCTCCAAGTTCGCGCCGCAATGGCTCGCAAAACCCTTAGCCTCCGCAAGAACGGCGGCAAATGTCGGCGAAAATGTGGAAGCGACACCCAAGTGCTGGTAATCCATCATTCCACAAGTGTCGGTCGCCTTTTCCTGCGCGCCACCCAATTCGGGGAGACTCAAGAAACATTACACGCAACGCGATCTGCAGGGAATTGGAGAACGTGAGCGGCCGATATTTACCCTTCCTCATGCCAGAGAGACTCATGCCAGAGGGAAGCGGCGAGCTGAAGCTCCGCTTGTAGCCAATGGTCGAGCGCACGTCCTAGCGGTTTGCGTCCCTGTTCCCAGATGAAATAGGCACACACTGCGATTTCCTCTTCGGTCGCTTCTAAAACGAGTGTCGAACATATTTTTGCAAGGCCTATTTGGTTCGCTGCTTCCAGTAACCGTGCTCCCGGGAACAGTGCATTACAGCAAGAATGTGACTGCCAATTCCCCCGGGTGTTCCCCACTAGCGGCGTAGAGAACTCGCTCTCACGATCTGACGCAGAAGCCGCTTGAGCCTCCGCTTATTGCTCTCAGGGCGGGTCGTTTGGGTCCTTGTCGTTCTTTTTGAGATCGATGGCATTGAAAGGCCGATTCGCCCCATTATTCCAAAAGATACGCGGGTTCCCAAAGCATTCTGTGACCGGTGAGCCAAACTTTGCGCTCGAATGTTCCTGAGAGGTGTCATGCGGCAATGTTAACTGCCGATCAGCGCTCCCGCAATGGAAGCGAGGTGTGTGGGTCGAGGTGGTTGCGTTTCTGTGCGGCCACTGCTTGCGGATGGGACAATCAGCGAGGAGAAGCCGACGTGACTGGCCGCGTTCATATCCCGGATGGGCCTACTGCCTCTCGCGAACAATCACCGTTCTCAGCCTGCAAGAAGGTGTAACCGGGTAAAAAGTCGTTTTTCTGCGCATTGGGGTCACATAGCAGAATCCGTTTAACCGAGAAAATAAATATCCGATTTATCCCCCCGGAATCTCCCGCTCTCCCTTCTGGAGGGTAACGGGAGGGACGCTGCGATCAAATGCAATAGCGTCGTCTCGTCGAGACCGGAAACGACCCCTGATAGTTTCCCCTTCATATCGGCGTGTCAGGTTTTTCAGGGAGCGAACAGAAGCTCAATCTCGAACCCATCACTCATCGTCGCCATGACCCGAGCGCTGTAATTTTCCGCGCACTCAACATTGGCCTTGATCTTTGTATTCGGCTTGGAGGTTTATCGCCAGGGAAGTTTATCCACCTACCCATGGACAAGATCAAATTCAATCCTGAGGCATTCAATTTCTCGATTCCGAAGGACGTTTCACACGAAAAAGGAGTATTGATGATCCACCATTGGATCATTGAGAAAGGCGACGCCCTTTACGCGAAGTGGAAAGCGAGGCCTGAGAACTGGCAGAGCACAGAAGATCCTGCTGCCGTCAAGCAGCGGCTCTACAGCGAATTTGAAGAAAGCAACAAGGGAGCCACGATATTGCTCATTGAGCCAGAAGAAGACGAAGAGCATAAGTTCTGATTCCTGAAATGGTTGGATGTGGCCAGTACGCGATCCTCCGAGTTTTCTTGCCCAGTGCTCAGTCTTCGGCATAAGGGCATCTGGAAGAATGGACATGCTTCGAACACGCCTGCGCGATATCGGAGACGACGATGTTCTTGATGTGATCTCTGACCTTTGCTGGATGACGCAGCAGCCAGAAGGGCCCTATCAGAGATATTCGTTGCGCGAATTCCTGCATTACCTAGTGACCCGGTACCGTAAATGCATCTCCATGCAGTACATTCCGGGTGACTCTGTGTTGGGACAGGGGTTGGAACAGCTCCAGAATCACGCCTTCTATGAAGTCTGTAAGGAGTTGAAGGGAGGCGCGTCTCTTGAGCCGTTCAATCGGAATACTCTTATTTCTTTCCTGAAGAAGCATTTTCCCCCGGCGAAGAAATTGCCAAAAAAAACCGGTGTCCAGAGGATGGATGATGACGTGAAGCGGCGACGAAATAACAGGCGATAGGAGAGCATTTCAAAACGGGGGCTACGCGGCCTTTTTCTCGATTTCCGTCTCCCGTTCGGTTTCCATTCCCGGATACCAGCGAACGAAGGTCTCTCGGAGCTGGTCATTGAGCACTTTCGTCCGCACTTGGAGCAGATTGTGCGCGCCGGACTCGCTCCATCGCATTTGCTGCTTCTTCACCATGCGCTTGCTCACCACTTGATTCACCGCGGACTCTGCGAAAGCCGTTGACTTCATTGGCCAGCCCCCGGTTTGAAATACTCTCCCCTATATGGAGGGCAGTAAGGATTCTCGTAAAAACCACACAGATTGCCGAATCACGCCGAGACTGGCGATAAAGAAATCGAAACTTTACAGGCTTTGCGTCCGGAGAAATGTGAAGAACTTTAACAAATCCATGGAAAAATCTGAATTTGGATTCGGCATCGTTGGAACGGGAATGATCGCCGGCGTCATCGCCGATGCAATCGTCAAATCGAAGAATGCCCAACTGATCGCTGTATCAAGTCGCCGGATCGAGAACGCGCAAGATTTCGTGGCCAACCGCCAAGGGGTGGCGGCGGTTCAGGGCACCCATGCGTTGCTCAGCCGAGCAGACATCGACGCCGTCTATATCGCCGTCCCCACGGCAGCAAAGGAAGAGATCGCGCTATCGGCAATCGCGGCGGGTAAGCACGTCCTGGTCGACAAGCCGTTCATCAATCATGCGTCCGTCGTCCGTATGACTGAGGCTGCGGCAGTCAAGGGTGTCGCGTTCATGGATGCGACTCATTTCGTCCACCACCCGCGCACGGCGGCCATCCGGGCGGCGTGCGCCGAAAAGATCGGCTCGCCCCGATCCCTCCACACGACCTTTTACTTTCCGTTCTCGGATCGTTCCAACATCCGCTTCGATCTCAAACAGGAACCCATGGCGGCGCTGGGGGATTTGGCGTGGTATTCGATGCGGGCGGTAGTCGAGTATCTTCGCCCCGAAGGGCTAATCACGAAGGTGGTGACAGCTCCCGAACGCGATCCGAAGACGGCCACTGTGGTGCGCGCTTCGGGCTTGATCGCTTTCGACAGCGGCGAGGTCTCGACCTTCGACATCGGCTACACGTCGGGCACGTTAATCATGGATCTTCAGGTGGTTGGAACCAGCGGTGTCATCGACATGGACGATTTTGTCCTGGATTGGGTCAACAGCTTTGCGTTCAAGAATCCAGACATCGAGATCGGCTATTTTCAGCGAACCGGAATGGCGACTCGCAGAGAAGTGTCGTTTATCCCTACGCCGACGAAGACCGCGCAGGAAGTCGCGATGATCGAGACCTTCACGGAATTGGCCGCTTCCGGTAACGTCGCGCGACGGACCGAGTATGCTACCTCCTCCCTCAAGACGCAGGAATATCTGGATGCGCTTTGGAAAGCTGCGAATTCCTGACCTAGCCCCAATACTGTTCACTTAACATTTGGCCAGCATTCGAATCGCTGGCTCGCGTCTCTTGGTTGGCCCCCGAGATCGGCGAATCGGATATCCCGACATTTTTCGCTTTACGCCCCTCGGACCGAGGCGGCCTTTTCGCTGCGGGACTCGTATTTGAAGGATTTCCCTGTGCAGACTCGCCATCCGCTGTGGCAGATCCTCAGGGGGAAAGGGGCGGCGTGGCAGCCAGCTTGCGGCGGATAATCCTCAGGGAGTGGGTGAATGATAATCGGTCGGGATCAATGTTTTGGTGCTCGGCCGCCTCATTCATTAGAGTGCGCACGGCTCGATGGGCGAGCATCAAGCCGTAAAACTCCTGTTCGATGAGTTCGGGGGTCTTGCTGCGCAGGACGATCTGGCCGCCTCGCAGGTGTGTTTTGAATTCATCAAGTACGCCTTCGATTTCCCAGCGCTGGGGATAGAGGGCCGCGAGTTCCTGTGCGGGAGCCTCCTTCGGCTCGAGAAGCGTCGTGATCAGGCGGTAAATCGGCTCCGCATCCTCCACGTTTTCCAACTCATATTCAATGACACGCACCACCATGCCGTCCTTCTTGCGGCGGCGCGCCTGCTCGGAGGGATAAATTCGCGAAAGGTAAGAACCATCTTCCAAGGTCTTTTCTACCGGCAGCAGCGCGTTGCTGCGTGTTCTCCACAACAGATGAGCTCCGGTGGAAGCGGCCTTCTGCCAGAGCGCGAAAGAAGAATACATGCGGTCGGCCAGACACAACATCCCTGGCTTCAGATGGCCGACAACTTCTGCTGCCATCGTGTTCTCAGCGGTCCGATAGGCTCCCATGCGAACAGCAAGAATCGCGTGCGGCCCGCACTCGCACAAACTCACGAAGCGCAACTGCGGGAAAGCCGCCTCACCCCTGCTGGAACTCTGCTTTCCAAAGTGGGCGAGATTTTCGGCCGTATCGGGCACGTCAAGAGTGCTGCCATCCACGGCCATCAATCGCAGTCCTCGGTAAAAGCAACCCGGCTGGCCCTCCTTGCCAAGCGGTTGGGCGCTTTCCTCCCAGAGCGCCTTTAGTGCAGCGGCCCCCAACCGGCTCCGGGCCTGTGAAATCGCCGCTTTCCCAGCCACTCGCAGCCCCTCTCCGCCACCAAGCCATTGCAAACCCTCCACCAAACACCGCAAGACCTCACCGGTGGAAACGGCCATAAACAATCCCAGAGCGATCACGTAATACACCAGAGCCTCAGCGGGAAGATCCCGCACTCTTCGGCTCTGAAGCCCGGTTCGCTCCAAAATCGCCCGAATCCGCTCGCGCGGATAACTCCGGGCCAGAATCCCCACACTCAAGTGCTCGGCGATCTGGCCCCCGCTGCTCATTGTCATTGCTGTGCGCGCCATACCGCACTTCACAATAACAGCTCCCGCTTCAGAACGGAAGCCTTAAGTGAACAGTA
>CAWGBZ010000026.1:0-78211 GCA_963820865.1 uncultured Verrucomicrobiae bacterium | reverse complement strand
AGAAACCGATTGATGACGCCGCCGGACGAGCCTTCCTGTTACAGACCGCTGAGGAGCTTCTCCCGGCAACCGGTGGGCGCCTGCATACCTCCGCACTCATGGAATTGGGAGCGCTGATCTGCGTGCCCGGCAATCCGCGTTGCCACCAATGCCCGATCCGTCGGGAGTGCGCCGCCGAGATGCCCGGCCACCTACCAGTGAAGAAGGCGCGCGGATCAGTGGAACGGGTTATCGAGGAACGTGCCTTCGTCTTTGAGAGAGGAAAGCTGTGGCTCGAGGCCGCATCCGGCCTGCGCTGGCGGGGCCTGTGGGTTCTGCCTCCAGCGACCGCCGCAAACCGTCGTCCTGATCATGTCGAGGCCTACTCCATCACGCGATTTCGGGTAACGATGCGGGTTTTCATCGAGGCGATCGATGGTCGCGATCTGGTTGGATACCCTGCGGATAGTTTGCCGCCGATGCCTTCACCGCACCGACGGACGGTTGCAGCCGTGTTGGAAAGAGTTCATACTCGAGCGTGATGTATCGACCCGAGCTTGTTCCCGATGTGCATGGCCATTTCGGTCCGTATGGCGGGAAATTTGTTCCCGAGACGCTGATGAGCGCTCTTGACGAACTGGAACGCGAGTATTTAAAGGCCCGCCTCGATCCCGAGTTTCGCCGGGAGTTCTCATCGCTCCTGTCCGACTATTGCGGCCGTCCTACCCCGTTGTATTTGGCGGAGCGTCTCACGCAGCGTCTCGGCGGGGCGAAGATCTATCTGAAGCGCGAGGACTTGCTGCACACGGGCGCGCACAAGATCAACAACGCTATCGGCCAGGCGATTCTTTGCCGGCGGATGGGAAAGAAGAGAGTCATTGCCGAAACTGGGGCGGGTCAGCATGGGGTTGCCACGGCGACGGTGGCTGCGCGGTTTGGATTCGAATGCGTCATCTACATGGGCGCCGTGGATATGAAGCGCCAGGCGCTGAATGTCTCGCGCATGCAATTTCTCGGCGCCAAAGTCGTTCCGGTGACAGCCGGCCAGGCGACACTGAAAGAGGCGATTAACGAAGCGATGCGTGATTGGGTAACGAATGTGCGCACGACCCACTATGTGCTCGGCACCGCCTACGGATCACATCCTTACCCGATGATGGTCCGGGACTTTCATCGTATCATCGGTGACGAGACCCGCCGTCAGGTGCTCCTGCGGGAGGAGCGACTCCCGGACCTGCTGGTGGCCTGTGTCGGCGGCGGAAGCAACGCGATTGGACTCTTTTACCCTTTTCTTGGGGACGAAACCGTGAAGATGGTTGGAGTGGAAGCCGGCGGCGAAGGCATCGTGCGCGGCCGGCACGCCGCCCGCTTTCAAGGCGGAAAACTCGGGGTGTTGCAGGGTGCGAAAACCTGGCTGCTGGCCAGCGAGGATGGGCAGATCGAGTTGACCCATTCCGTTTCCGCCGGCCTGGACTACGCCGCGGTGGGGCCGGAGCACTGCTATCTCCGCGACCTCCACCGGGTCGATTACGACTATGCAACCGATGAGGAAGCGCTGGCGGCGTTCCGCACGCTGGCTGAACTCGAAGGAATTATCCCGGCGCTCGAATCGGCTCACGCCGTAGCCCATGCGATCAAGGTAGCGCCGCGGATGGGGCCCGAGCAGATCCTCATCGTGAACTTGTCGGGACGCGGCGATAAAGACGTGGCCCAGGCGGCCGAGTTTCTTTTGAAGGAAGCCGCGCCACGGTAGCCCTCGTCCGCACTCCCCACTTGCTGTGCGGAGAATAGGCCATAGCCAGGGACGACGCCCTCAGGCAGCGACCGCTTCCTCGTGATGAAACTGGAGTTGGTACAGCTTGCGGTAGAGTCGGGACTGTTCGAGCAACGTCGCGTGCGGTCCGATGTCCACGATCTTTCCATGCGACATAACGACGATGCTGTCGGACTTGAGGATGGTTGACAGCCGGTGTGCGATGGCGATGACGGTGCGTCCGTGAGCCAGGCGCTCAAGGGCCGCCTGGATCATGCGCTCCGATTCGGAATCGAGTGCGGAGGTGGCCTCATCCAGTAACAAGACCGGCGCGTTCTTAAGCAGAGCCCGCGCGATGGCGAGCCGTTGCTGCTGGCCGCCGGAAAGGAGACAGCCCTTGTCTCCAACAACCGTGTCATAGCCTTCGGGTTGGGCAAGGATGAAGTCGTGGGCGTAGGCGAGCTTGGCTGCAGCGTGAACCTCGGCCTCGGTGGCATCCAGTCGCCCATAGCGGATGTTTTCGTAGATGGTATCGTGGAAGAGAAACGTTTCCTGGGTCACGATCCCGATGTGTTCGCGAAGAGAGCGCTGTGTGATCGTCCGGAGATCTCGCCCATCGAGTTCGATGGCACCTGCCTGAGGATCGTAAAAGCGCAGAATCAGGGAAAGCATGGTCGTCTTGCCTGCTCCACTCGCGCCGACCAAGGCGTATTGCTTCCCCGGCTCGACCTCCAGATTGATATTGTGAAGAGCCTGGGCATCCGGCCCGTAGGCGAAGCTGACATCGCGGAACGAGATTCGCCCACGGCAGCCGGTCAGCGCGGTGGCTCCCGGTGAATCCTGGATAGCAGGCTTGAGCTCCATGAGATCAAAGACATTTGTCGTCGAGGCCAGACACTTTTGCATCAACATGGGAATGCGACTGAGCGACTTGAGGGGATTGTAAAGGAGGAAGATACCCGAGCACAGCGCCACAAACTTCATGAAGCTGATGTTGAAGTAGTAGACGTAAAGGATGGCCAGGACGACGCCGCAAGCGGAGACCGATTCAATCAACGGCTGAACAATATCGGTTGCCCGGCGGACCCGCATGCTGTTCTGACATTGGATGGCGCTCGATTTTTCAAATTGGGACATCTGGTAATCTTCACGCGCGAAGGACTTGATGACGCGGATCCCAGCGAAACTCTCCTGCAGGATCACGGCCATGGTCCCAGCTTCATTCTCCTCGGCCGTTCCCGCTTTGCGCACTTTCTTCCCAAAAACCATGACCGGCACGATGCAAATTGGGAAAAGCACCAGCGTGGTCAGACTGAATCGCCAGTCCATCGCCACCAGGACACCCACGCCCACGATCACCGCGATGGGGTCTTTGACGATGTTTCCGGCGATGGAGGTCAGGGCATTCTGGGCCATTCTGGTGTCGTTGAGCACCCGCGATATGAGCTTGCCGGACTTGGCCCGATTGAAAAACTCGAGGGATTGCGAGATCAAGTGGCGAAAAAGCTTGGTGCGGAGATCCTGCAGCACGCGCGCACTGACCCACGCCATGCAGTAGCCGTTCAGGAAGGAAAAGACGCCCCGCGCCACCATCGCCACCGGAATAAGGAGACTGATCCAGAGAACTCCCTCGATACCGGGCCCGGAATCCTGCCCGACGTTCTGCGCGAGGAGCTTGTAGGCATTCGGATTCGGTCCCGCGGGAAAGATTCTTTCCCCCACGAGTTTGATCACCAAGGGAAATACTCCGTTGAGCATTCCCGCGGCCACCCCGCAGAGCAGTCCGAGAACGAACCGGCTCCGATAGGGGCTCATGTATTGCGCCAGCGTCCAGTACGGTTTCCAGCCCTTTCGCAGCAGTTCCAAGAATGGCAGTTTCTTTTCCGGCATCGAGGTTACTACCTATAGCACTTTTGCATCCGCTCGGATTCTAAAAACCGTTCCCCACGGCGAAGATTCCGAAGTACGCGTTCCAAACATTCTCGCCGCCAAAGAGCCAGAGGGTCGCGCCGACCGCGAGAAATGGTCCAAAGGGCACCCGGGCGCCCGATCGGTCGCGCGCAAGGAAGATCCCCGCGAGCGCGGCCACGCAGCCTATGACCGAGGCGGCCGCCACCGTGAAAAGCACAGCCTTCCACCCGAGAAAAGCGCCGATGGCGGCGATCAGCTTGACGTCGCCGAATCCCATGGCTTCTCGCGGAATGATGACGGCCCGCAGCGTCCCCGTGATCGCTTTCAGTTCGCGCAGGGGTGTTTCCTGACCTGCGATAATCATTCGATCGTGGCGAAATCGAAGAACCGGTCGATCTCCAGCGACATCGGCGCTGGCGCACTCGAGCACCAATTCATCTGACTCCCGCGCAAAAATGTCCTCCCAGAACAAGACTTCCCCTCCGATTTGGAGGGTGACCGCTTCGCCTTCGGGCCGCACCGCAAACGGCTCCTCTTTTTCAAAGCGATGGCGCTTCTTGCCAAAGGCCAGTTTGCCGAGTTCAACGATCAGCCAGAGCAGCGCAAAACCGAACGCCGCAGCCGCCAGCGACAAGCCCAAGCTTTCGATGCGCGAGCTTGTTTGCATCATTGGTGGAACAAGCACGCTCAAGCATAGGCCGATGGCCGTACCCCCGAGAGTGATCTCGTCCGGGATGAGCAGGTGGTCGATGTCGATAAAGGTTGCGGCGATAAGCAACGCGAAAAGGACCCAGTAAACCACTGCCAGCGGAAGGCCAAAGCGCAGCCAGGCCAGAAGGAAGAGCGCGGCGGTCAAGACCTCCACCAGCAAATACCGAAACGGGATTTTCGTCCTGCAGACTGAACATTTGCCCAGCAAGAGGAGCCAGCTGAGGACCGGAATATTCTCCTTCCAAGGGATGGAGCAGCGGCAATTGGGGCAAAAGGAGCGCCGCGGATTAGCGAGCGAGATGCCTCTCGGCAGCCGGTAAATTAAAGCATTCAGGAAAGAACCGACGATAGCGCCGATCACCGCCGCGAAGACGGCCAGGATCGCTTCGCTCATTCTTTTTCAAGTTCTCCTTCCACCAATTCGCAGAGGACGTGCAGCAGGAACTTGTGTGCTTCCTGAATTCGGGCGGTCGAATCCGAGCCAACGATTAGGTCGATATCGGCGGCACCCGCGGTAAAGCCGCCGCCTTTTCCCAGCAGGGCAATCGTTTTCATCCCGCGGCGGTGACCCTCTTCGATCGCGGACAGCACGTTGCGCGACTTTCCGCTGGTGGAAAGCGCGAGGAGCACGTCGCCGGGCTTGGCGAAAGCCTGGACCTGCCGCGCAAAGATTTCCTGGAAGCCGTAGTCGTTGCCGATCGCCGTGAGCAGCCCTCCATCTGCGGTCAACGCCATGGCCGGGTAAGGGCGACGATCCTCTTTGAGACGGCAGGTGAACTCAGTCGCTATATGCGAGCTATCGCTGGCGCTGCCACCATTGCCGCAGACCAGCAGTTTGCCGCCGGCCCGCAGGCAGTCGCGCACGGTCTCGACCGCGTGGATCAGGTCCGCTTCGAGGGCGCGCAGCGTCGTGAAGACGTCAAGGGCTTCGTTGATCGAGGATTGGAATGGCGTCAGGCTGCCAGCCGTTGCGGTGCGAGGCACAGTCGGGGATCTTCGTTGAGAATTTCTTTTAAGGTCGGCCAATCTGCAATGTCCATTTCGCAGAACAAGTTGAGGTAGGCAATCACCGCAGATCGAGGCTGATCCTCGAAAAGCCCATCGACAGCGGCCAGGAGTCGCTCCCTCTCCGGTTCGGCGGGAAGGGTTTCGATGAGACCGTGTCCATCGTGCGCTACGCCCAGGCTTTCGAGAAATCGGCAGATCAACGCCTGGTGGGCCCCGAGTAACCACGTCTGGAAAACCTCCGTGGCGGCATCATCGTTGCTCTTGCGGGAAAGTTCGCTCCTCAACCAGGTGTGACGCTCCGCGCGGGTCTTTCGTTCGAGAACGACGGGGCGAAGTTTCCGGCGCGTGGCAAGTAGCTGGAGGCAGGCACGATAGGCCGGTTTGTCGCTGGAATACAGGTAATGAAAGACATCGCCGGTCGCTTCGTCCGGGAGTCTTTGAAAAATCTCGTGCGCTTTCATAATTCGGCTTTGGGCCGCATTGGGGGAATCCGAATGCGAAAACAGTGTCGAGTCAAGCACGGCGAAAATTTGACATGAGGCTTCAAAGGCGCTTGTATGCCGCGCCATGAGGATACCCCTCACATTCGTCCTGTTATCGCTTGCGTTCGCATCGTGCTCGACGCCGCCTGAACCGGCCACCAAGCTCGAGAAGGCCGCCGTCCTCCCCTTGCAGATCAATGATAGTTTCCAATTCCGCAAAGTCCAACTCGCATATTTCACGGGAGATCCGGCGGTAAAGACCCAAAGCGAGCCCGTCACGTTCGAACGCGCGCGGCTCGAGTGGGGTGCCGTTGATCGACAGCAACTCGCAGAGCGTTTCGGAAATTATTTCACCTTCCTTTGGCGCACCTCGGAACAGGCCGATGTGACTGTCCGCCTTGAATACCGGCAGGCCGCGCTCGGCAACTACGTCATGGCCGCGGAGCGCTACTATCCCCAGGCCAAGGGTTCCTTTAAATCGGAATTCAACACCGCGGGCGACGAATACCTCGAAAATGGCCGTGTCACCTCCTGGCGGGTCCTTCTCGTTGTCGACGGCAAGATTGTTGCCTTCCGGCAATCCTTCATGTGGCGATGACTCACGGGATTTGACAGCCGTTGCTCGGGTGGGGTAGTTTCTCCTACCAGTGTGAACACGACATCGTCTGTCCAGGTTGGCTGCGTCGATCGCGCCGTCTGGGTAAAGGTAGAAGGTCGCGGAACCTTCCAGAATAGCGCGGGTCTCAAAGAATTTGTGAAACAAATGATCCAGCGCGGGTACAGGGATTTTGTCGTCGATCTGCGCGCCTGCGAGCAGATGGATTCGACATTCATGGGAACGCTTGCCGGCGTCGCCCTGCGGCTCCGCGAACTCGGGCAGGGAGGACTGCGTACGATCAACGTCAACGAACGCAACTGCGGACTTCTCAGCAGCCTCGGACTCGATCAGCTTTTCCATGTGGACCGGGTCGCGGACGATCAGCCGAGCGAGCCGAAAGACTTGGAGTTACACGCGGCCGTGCAACAAAAGATGGATCACAAAGAGCAGAAGCGCGCGGTGCTCGAAGCGCACGAGGCGCTCGTGGAAGCCGATGCGGCCAACGCGGTGAAGTTCCGGGATGTGCTTGAGTTCATGCGGCACGAACTGAATGTCTCCGATTCCGAGAGGACGGTGGATCGGTAGAGTTTGTTCCTCATGCCGTCCAATGTGGACATATATTTTTCTTGCGCTGTTTTTTGGCACATTCATGGCGCTGCTGGTGGTGTTGAACACCTTCACCCGGCGCATCAGCGAACTGGAGCGCCGGCGGGCTGATCTCCAGGTCGAGGAAGACAGAGTCTTCGATTTTCTTCACGGATTGGGAGAAGCCTTCTCCGAAGGGGTCAGCTCCAACGAATTGCATCGACTCATCGTCGAGAGCGCGATTCGAATCTTGAATGCCCACGGTGGAGCTCTCTACCTCCGGGACAAATCCGACCCGCTGCTCGTCCCGGCATTTATCTCCAAGGGGTGCCCAGCTCTCATGGACATACCCGTCCATGTTTTGGACCAGGCTTCGGGCAATCATCTCGCGCTCGATAGCTATCTACGCCTGACTTCGGTGCGGCGCGGGGAAGGGCTGGTCGGCGCGGCGCTGGAAAGCGGACAATCGCGTCTCTATTCGGAGGAAGACCTGGCCTACGCCCTTTCGACAAACGATCTGATGGCCCACTCCGCAATTGTTGGTCCGCTGGCTTACCGCCGCAAGATCCTGGGCGTGCTCGCCTTAGCAAATGGTCCCATGAGCACGCCCTTCTCCGAGAAGGATCTGACGGTTTTTAAAGCGATCGCCGAACAGTCGGCCTTTGCTCTTTACAATGAAGTGATTTATCTCGAGGCCGGCGAAAAGAAACGTCTGGACCACGATTTGGAAATCGCGCGGGAGATTCAGGCAATCCTGCTCCCATCGCGGCCGCCGACGGTCGCGGGCTACGAGTTGAGCGGCATCAACGTGCCTGCCCGTCAGGTCAGTGGTGATTACTACGACTACATCCGCGTTGATGACCAGCGCGTAGGCGTGGCGATTGCCGATGTCTCCGGCAAAGGTGTGCCGGCTTCCTTGATTATGGCGATGTGTCGCAGCGTGATCCGTAGCGAGGCCGTCGGGAAAGTGTCGGCTGCCGAAGTCCTCCGGCATGTCAACCAGCAACTCTACCCTGACATTAAAGAGGATATGTTCATTAGCATGGCATACCTCGTCATCGATTCGGGGACCAATCAGGTCACGCTGGCCAGGGCGGGTCACGACGCTCCGCTTCACTATCGGGCGGCCGATCAAAGCGTCGAGCGAATCACACCAAAAGGAATGGCGCTGGGCATTGACAGCGGGGAAGTCTTTAATAGAGTCACCGCGGACTTCTCCTTCGAGCTTGCGGTCAACGATTGCCTGCTGCTTTACACCGATGGAGCAACGGAAGCCCTCGACGAAGAGGGCACGGAGTTCGGGCTCCCTCGGCTGGTGCGTGCGCTCCAATCCAATGCGGCACGCGGAGCACCGGGCATCGTCAAGCGGCTGACTGAGGAGGTGAAAAATTTTGCGGGGAATTTCCCCCAGCACGACGACATTACTTTGATTGCCATCCGTAAACGATGAACAGCCAACCGGAAATCGAGCCAGAACGTCAGAGCGAAGCGAACCAGGGATCGCAGCCTGGCGCCTCGGCCAATGAGGAGCCTGCCACTTCCGTCGAAAACCTGACGACTGAGCTGGAGAAGTATAAGGATGCCGCTTTGCGGGCGCGGGCCGACCTTGACAACTACCGCAAGCGCGTTGCCCGCGAGAAGGAAGATGCGATCCGCTATGCGAATAATTCGCTTCTCGAAAGCCTGCTACCCATTTTGGACAACTTCGAGCTCGGTTTGGATGCCGCACGCAATACGCCCGAGGCGGCGGGTATCGTGCAGGGACTCCAAATGGTTCGCAAGCAGTTGGAGGACTTCTTGCGCGATCACGGCGTCGAGATCGTCCACGCGGAGGGCACTCCTTTCGACCCGAACCTGCACGAGGCGGTGGCTCATGAGCCCGACTCGGCGGTGGAAGAAGGAACGGTGATTCGGCAGGTCCGAAAGGGCTTTAAACTCAAGGATCGCCTCATTCGTCCGGCCGGTGTAGTCGTTTCGAAGGGACCGCGAGCCTGATGACTCAGAAACGCGATTACTATGAAGTGCTCGGGGTTGGACGCGACGCCAACGACGAAGATATCAAGCGCGCATATCGCAAGCTTGCGGTGAAGCTTCACCCCGACAAGAACCCCGGCGATCTTGCGGCGGAAGAGCGATTCAAGGAGCTCGGCGAAGCCTACGAAGCATTGAGTGACCCTCAGAAGCGGGCGGCCTATGACCGTTACGGACATGCGGCATTTCAGCAAGGGGGTTTTGGCGCCGGCGGCGGCTTCCACGACCCCTTCGATCTTTTCCGCGAAGTGTTTGGCAACGCCGGGGGCGGAGGGGGAATTTTCGAGCATTTCTTTGGCGGAGGACCGGCCGATGGCTCCGGGCGGCAGCGCGGAGCGGATCTGCGTTACGACATGCAGATCACTCTCGAGGAGGCTGCGGACGGCTGTGAGAAGGAAATCGAGATCCGCAAACTCGACGCGTGCGAGGTGTGCGAGGGATCCGGTGCGCAAAAGGGATCGCATGCGGTCACCTGTTCGGTGTGCCGCGGCCGAGGCCAGGTCGTTGCCTCGCGCGGATTCTTCCAGGTTGCGCAAACCTGCCCGAACTGTCAGGGAACGGGCCGCGTCATCGAGAAGCCTTGCCGGACCTGTCACGGAGACGGCCGCGTCGAGCGCACCTCTCGGGTGAAGCTGAAGGTCCCAGCCGGCATTGACGAAGGGGCTCGGCTCAGGAGCGCCGGCGGCGGAGAAGCTGGGCTGCGCAATGGAGCGTCCGGCGACCTGTACGTAGTGATTCACATCAAGGAGCACTCCATCTTTCAGCGCGACGGAATGGACCTGCATTGTGAGATGCCAATTCCTTTTTCGGTCGCCGCTCTGGGTGGGGAAGTTCGAGTCCCAACGCTTGCCGGAGCTGTCAATTTGAAGATCCCCGCGGGGACACAGAGCGATAGTGTTTTTCGGGTCCGCGGTCAGGGCATGCCCGCGTTGCAGGGCTCGAGCCGGGGAGATATCCTCGCGCGCGTCCAGGTCGAGGTGCCCACACGCTTGAATAGCGAGCAACGCAAAGCTCTCGAACACTTTGCCCAGCTGTGCGGGGAGGACAATACCCCCTTGCACAAGAGCTTTACAGATCGTCTCCGGGATCTCTTCAGTTAGCGCTCCTCTCGATTCGAGCCATGCTCGTGACTTGCGAAGAAATGCGGCAGGCGGAGGAGGCGGCGTTCGCCCGAGGAGTGCGCGCGGAAGACCTGATGGAGGATGCGGGTCGCGGCATAGCCGAAATCATCAGGCAATTTCACGAGCGGCCGGGGCATTGTCTCGTCTTCTGTGGGAAGGGACACAACGCGGGCGATGGTTTGGTCGCCGCAAGGCATCTCGCTTCCTGGGGTTGGAAGATGGACCTTCACTTTGCCTTTTCCGAATCTTCGCTAGCCCCGCTGACCGCGAAGAAGCTGACGGAGGTTCCCAGGCAGCAGCTCGACGTTCCTGCGAGCGGACCGAAGGTGGTTCTCGACGGACTGCTCGGCATCGGAGCGCGCGGCGAGCCTCGCGGAGAGATCGCGAGCGCAATTCGGTCCATCAACCGTATTCGACATGACGAAGGGGCATGGGTGCTTGCGATCGACATCCCTAGTGGACTGGATGCCGGCAGTGGCGTTCCTGCCGCCACGTGTGTCCGTGCCGATCTCACAGCCACGATTGCCTGCGCCAAGGACTGTCTGGTCGCCGATACGGCGACGGATGTCGTCGGACGTCTGGCCGTGATCGAACTCAAAGAGCTTGCACCGCAAGAGTCTGCCATCTGGCACATCTCAACTCCTCGCGCCATGCGTGGATGGCTGCCGGCGCGCTCTTTTGACATGCACAAGGGAGACAGTGGAAGGGTTGGCATCCTGGCAGGGTCTCCCGGCTTTGCGGGAGCGGCTCGCCTCTGCGGTGCCGCCGCCTTGCATGCCGGCGCCGGGTTGGTCACCATCCTGGCCAAGCCGGACTACGCGGGGACTCTGGCTGCGTCGTGCGTGCCCGAAGTCATGGTGAAGAGCGTAGACAGCTACGCCGAAGTGCACGATCTCCGTTTCGATGTGCTGGCGATCGGGCCGGGTCTAGGCTTGCGCGATGCCGCCGAAGTCGTTTCGGTCATTGAAAGCTCGCCTCAACCGATGATCGTGGATGCGGATGCCCTGAACATAGTTGCCCGTGATACTTCTGTGTTGAAACAATGTTCCGGACCACGGCTGCTCACGCCTCATCCGGGGGAGATGGAACGTCTCTTTCCGCAAGCGGGTCGCTCGCGCCGTGACTGGCTCGAAGCCTTTCTTGCAGAGTTTCCGGTATCTCTCTTGCTCAAAGGAGCGCGAACGCTGATCGGCGATACTCAGGGGGCGAGATTCATTAATACGACGGGGAATCCCGGCATGGCCAGCGGCGGAATGGGTGACGTGCTCACCGGCGTCTGTGCGGCTCTCGTGCCGCAACTTCGCGATCGAGGCTTGCTTTATGCCGCCGTGCTTGGCGCCTGGTTGTGCGGTCGCTCAGCCGAATGCGCGATCTTTGACGGCTCGGATTCCGCCGAATCTCTCTCCGCCAGATCGGTCATTGATCACCTTGGCGCGGCGTTCGAGAGCCTGCGGGCGGGAGAGTACTGAAGACCTGAAGGTCGCCCGTCCATTCGGACGTGCAGAAATCGAGCCATGAACGATACTATCGACATGGAAACATCAAAGAAGTCCCGCAGTGTAAAGGAGCCTGGTCCGCAGGACCAGCCGCTAAAGGACGACGACGAGGCTCTCAAGAACAAGCTATCATCGCCGCCCGCTGAGACGAAGAAGGAACCGCCCGCCGAGTCGGCCGAGGAGGAACCCGGAACGTTCGACCGTGTCTACGAACATGGCAGGCAGATGGGATTCTAGCTGTCGTCTGGCGTTTCCTCGTCCTTTTTTCCTCGGGTGAGGACGGGGAGGCGGCGGCGTTTGAACGCGTCCCATCCGGGAAGCAGTTTGTAAAATAGCTTCCTGGCTTCGCTGATCGGGATGTCCTCGATGAAATACGCAATGGCAGCGCGGCCAACGGCATAGGTGCCCGCTCCGGCTACCATTCCCGAGACAGCGTTGCCCCAAACGGGAACGATCTTGATGATCGCTCGCGCCCCCTCCCGGAAAAGGATTCCGGCGCCGATGTTCAGGCCCAAGGCGCCGAGGAATTCTCCGAACACACGGGCACTCACCGGCTTGCCCGTCGTATGGATGATCAGCCCGACCATGAGCGTTTGCAGGGTTGTCAGGATGGGCATGTCTGCCAGAGGAATCGGCTGCAGGCCAATCACGCCGCAAACGGCTGTGAAGGATTTCAAGAGCGAGCCGGCGATTTGGGCCTGCGCTTCCTTGGCCCCGGAGAGTCGGGCGAACTCCAGTCTGGCGACATGTGGGAGCGATGCACAAATCGCCTCGGGCACCGATTCGCCGTTCTCCGGCGCGCACACCGTCACCTTGTGGGTTGAAAAGTCCCGCTTCCCGCTGAGCAGCGCGGCGAGTCGCGCTCGAGAGCTATTCCCGCCGAACGCGATACCGATCAACGGAATTTCTCTGGGGCAGGCGCTCAAACGCGTCGCGGCGAGGCTGAAAGCGCCCTCATCATCTTCGGGTTGCTTTAAAAGCAGGGCCGCGTCAGGCAAAAATCGGCCGAGAGCCGCTTCGAAAGCCGCCTGCGGCACGTCCTGCCGGGCGTCGAGAATCAAGATCTCGCCGCGGTCGGCAACGCGATACGTGCGCCAGCCATTGTCGCTTTCGCCGGTTTCGACGTGAATGCCGGCAATCGCATGCAGGAACTCCGGCACGCTTTTTCCCGTGGCGCCCAAAAGCACGATTCGCGCCGGTCGCTGTTCGAGAAAAAGCTCCCGGATCGGGACGAGTTCCCTAAGGATCGGCTTTTGCAAGCCCCCGGGAAGTTTTTCCACGAGCTTGGTCAGCCGATCGTACAGGCCTAGTAAGCTCTCACGGTTCAAAGTTGTGAAGATCCTGGATGACCATTTCCGCGTGCTCCTCGGGTTTCACGCTGCGAAAGATCGACTTAATGCGACCGTCCGGTCGGATGACGAACGTACTACGCTCGGTCCCCATGTACGTCCTGCCCTCCTTCTTCTTCTCGATCCAGACTCCGTACTTTTCCACGATGGAATGCTCTTCATCGCTAACGAGAGGAAAGGGAAGGTGGTGTTTGGCGATAAATTGGGAATGGCTTTCCGGGGAATCGACGCTGACGCCGAACACGGCCGCGCCGGCCTCAAGGAACGGCTCGTAATGGTCGCGGAGTTCGCAAGCCTGCGTCGTACAGCCTGGGGTGTCGTCCTTCGGATAAAAGTAGAGCACAACAGTCTTTCCTCTGAAATCGGAGAGCTTGACGGTTTGGCCGGTTTTGTAAGGACCTCCGACGGCGATTGCGGAGAAATCCGGGGCCGTGTCCCCGGGAGCGAGTGGCTGCGACATGTGCAGACAATTTACCGCGGTGGTTTTATTTGCAAGTCCTCAGCGCGACGTCCGCAGACCAACGTTGATCCTGCGGTAATTCCTGCTTTCCTTCGCAATACTTGAAGATTCGTTCACGCATTGTCCTGCCGCTTGGCGCCCCGCCTATCGAAAACGGGATTGTCCACCTGAATGGCGGCAGGATTGTCGGGGTGGGTCGTGCGCGCGACGTGTCGAGCCGGGCGACGGAGGATCTTGGCGATTGCATTCTCATGCCTGGCCTGATCAATGCGCACTGTCACCTCGATTTTACCGTGATGCGGGGCGCGATTCTGCAACAGGACAGTTTCGCCCACTGGGTTCGCCGCATTAATGACCTCAAACGCACGCTGAGCGACGAGGATTACCTCGAGTCTATTTCCAATGGATTTGTCGAGCTGCGTCGCTGGGGCACGACCAGCGTCTTCAACATCGAGTCCTTCCCGGAGTTGATGGTGCGCATGCCACCGCCACCCATCCGTGCGTGGTGGTTCTACGAACTCATCGACGTTCGCAATCGGATTCACACGGAAGATGTCGTCGCCGGGGCTCTCACCTTTTTCGAGCAGCATCCCAACTGGCAAGGTGGGTTTGGGCTTTCACCGCACGCCCCCTACACAACGTCGGGAGCGCTTTACGAATTAGCGCGATTTTGCTGCGAAAAATATGCAATGCCTTGGACGACGCATCTCGCAGAAACCAACGAAGAATATGACATGTTTGTTCACGCTGATGGTCCGCTGCATGACTTCCTCAAGGGTCTCGGCCGTGGAATGCAAGACGTTGGCGGCGTTACTCCCGTGGCGCGCTTGTTCCGTGAGCGACTAGTCCCAAGAGGGGGCATCCTGGCGCATATGAACTGTCTGGCAGATGCGGACTATCAGTTGCTGGCGCCTTGGGCAAAAGATATTGCGGTCGTGCACTGCCCGAAATGTCACGAGTATTTTGGCCGTCCGCGGTTCCCGCTGGACCGCTTTCGATCAATCCGTGTGCCGGTGTGTCTCGGAACGGACAGCCTCGCCAGCAACACGTCGCTGAATCTTTTTGAAGAAATGCGCCACCTTCGCCGAGATTTCCCGCACATCTCCTCCGAGGAGATCATCGACATGGTCACACGCCGGCCGGCGCGCGCGATTGGACTGTCGGGAGAACTGGGAGAGATCGCGCCGGGTGCATACGCCGACTTGATTGCAATACCATATCACGGAGCGATGAGCGACGCGTTCGACGCGGTGATCGAGAACACCTCACCGATCAACTGGATGATCGTGGGCGGGCGGCTTCAAAGTATGTAGTCGCCAAGATAGAGGCGCAGGCGGAGGGCGGCCGCCTGATGAGAGGCGGCCAGGAGCTCGTTTCCCGCCATCTCAAACCGGTCGGCCAGCCCGAGGAGGCGAACAGACTCTTCGATCGAAATGTTGTTGGCAAGGATCCACAAGCGCAACTCCGCAACCCATCGATGCACTTCGGCAAGCGCCTCCTCGAGCGCTCCGGCTGTGGGAATCGAGGCTTCGCGCAATCGGAAGAGATCGGTCTGCGCGGACAATTCCGCATGCATGATCTCCCGGAGCGAACGCAACGCTTTAGTGCCGGCGTCGGCTTGGGCCGCCGGCAGCAACGGCATCAACCGCCCGGCAGAGCTCAAGAGATGGCCCGCGGCGCGGCGCAGGGTCTTTACATATTCCCGGAGACGCGGAGGCTCGTCCGGTGGACAATCCGGCTTGTTCATGACCGCGATCCAGCCCTGGGCCTCGCCCGGAATGAGCGCAAGGCGTTGATGAATCCAGAGCGGTCGCTGGTCCGGGGGGAGTTCCAGGATCATCCGGCACAGCCGAAGAAGTTCGAGAACGCGGTCACGTATCTCCCGTTGAGGGAGCACCGGCCAAAGGAGCCTCTGGACCAGGGAGGAGAGGAGCAATCCCGTCACGACGCCAAAATAGATCCCCATGATCGATTGGAAGGTCACCGGTTGCTGGGCATTGAGGCCAACGGTGCCGACTACACCCAATAGCGCAATCTGCATTCCGAAGGTAACCCCGGGAGTCGCCTGGCTAAGATATCCGAAGAGAAACATCGCCACAAAGAGCAACAAATTCAGGACCAGATAGTCTGACAGCGCGGGCGCCAGGATGAGCATGGCCAGCACGTAGAGGATGCCGCCCGAAGCTGCGTAGACCACGCAGTGAAAGGCGCGGCGATCTCCCTGGCCACCAGGATACAAGCGTGAGAGGATCGTAAAGACCCAGGTTGCCAGGACGATCATGGAACCCCCGGGGGGATGCAGCCAATTCTCCACGAGAAGGCCCAATGTCACCGCAAGGCAAGACTTTACACCGTTGCGAATCCAGAACGGATCCAGGGGTGGGGCGGGAGGTGCCGACCGTGCTTCTTTGGAAGGTTCCAGCGGATTTGCCGGAAGCGAATCGAGCAGCGCGTTGAGCCTGACCAACTGCTCCTCGATCTCTTTGAGCGAGAGCGCATGACCTGAAAGGTGAAGCACCTGCTCGATGGGGATGGACAAGGGGATGTCTGTCTGCCGAAGGGCATGCAGTTTTCGTCGCCATTCCGCGCAGGTTGCGCTCATTTCCGAAACCGCAGCCGCGCGACGTGTGGAATCGGCGTGAGCATCAGCGAAGACACCCAGACTGTTACCGATCGCCGCGTGGGCTGCCTCCAGTTCCGTCCGGAGATGAAGACGGAAAGGAGCTTCCTTTGGAAGAGACTGAACGAGGGAGTCAACCGCTGCGGAGATTCGACTAAGGCAGATAATTATCTCTCTGTAAGTTGGAAGCCGCGCGCGAAAGTATTGGCTCTCCGTCGCTCCGAAATGCAGCAGGTTCTGCAGCCCCGCGATGGCCGTCGCAAAGTTTCTTTCGTCCAGGGTCGAGCGGTCGGCGGACGTCGCGAACAAGAGCACCGAGCGAGCTTCCAGGCCTTTGCGCAGTTCAGCCACCGCGATCCGCATCTTCTGCAGAAATTCGAGGCGAGCGTATCTTGGCCAGACCAGGCTTGTCACCAGCATCGAGGCAATCACGCCGACGCACACTTCAACGATTCGCCAGAGCGCCGGCTGCCAGGAGAAAGCCGGATTGTTCATGCCGTTGCTGGCGACGACCATTGTTGTCAGGGCGCACAGCAGGAAGGCATAGGGATACTTTGAGAATCCGAACATGGCCGTTCCGAAACCGACGACGGCGCCCACCAGAGTCAAATACAGGATTGGCTGCTGCTCGAATCCGGCGGTCAACAGGTACCCGATCACACCTCCGGCCACCGTCCCGACAATACGCATGATGGATTTCTCCGCCACGGCGCCGACGTACTGCGCCAGCATTACCACGAACGCCGTGATCAGTGCCCAGGTGGGCTCAGGCAGCCTGATCAGCAAAGCGAGAGACACGGAAAGCACCCCGGCCAGTCCGAACTTGATGCCGTGCCGGACCGCCAGGTCGCCAAATATTCGCTCAAGGCTTCCTCGCCAGCTCTCCAGCCTGGCGATGGGTGCTCTGCCGGTTATTCTCGCCGCCTCAGCCATCGGACGCTGAATGTCGCCTCGCGGACGCCTAAATTTCAAGCCGCCGCGCAAACAATCCGTCGCCGAGTGTCTGCAAGGTTGAATCACTCGCAAGCCGATGGCGCTTGCCTCGACGCGAAAGACATGAAAAGTTTCGCCCCTGGATGGACCCGTTCACGCTTCTGAGGACCCCTGAGCTTCGGTTTGGCGATTTTCTCCTGCCATGGGGAATGGGCATTGGCACGCTGGGATTTCTGGGCGCTTGGCTGCTCGTCAGCGTGATGGAACGCATCGGTTGGACGCGTGAAATTTGGCATCTTCCTCTCTTTTTTGTCGCGTTGGCCGTCTTTCTCGGAAGCTTGCTTGGCCTGATATTTGCTCCGTGAAGATCTCGCGCGCCCATCTCGTTACCTTCGCGATGGTCGCCCTGGCGGTGGTCGCAAGTATCGTTCTTTACTGGCGATACTCGACACGACCCTGGACCCGTGACGCCCAAGTGAGAGCCAATGTCGTGGGCATAGCTCCGCGGGTGGCCGGGCCGATCATCCAGATCCCCATCCACGACAATCAGGCCGTTAAGAAAGGAGATCTCTTGTTCGAGATCGATCCGGCGACCTTCCAGGCAGCGGTTGACAGTGCGGCGGCGAAACTCAAGCAGGCTCAGGCCGCCGAAATCGAAACGCAGCAGGAACTCGCGCGGCAAACTTCCCTCTACGAGACGAAGACCAACGACCTTCGCGACGTCCAAAATGCGCAGGACAACTATGCTGAGGCGGTCGCGAACACCGCGGCCGCCCAAGCCGATTTGGAAACCGCTCGGCTCAACCTGGGCTACACCAAAGTCTTTGCTCCGGTGGACGGCTATCTAACGAATGTTAACACGAGTCCGGGCACTTATGTGAACGAGGGCGAGCAACTGCTTGCCCTGGTCGACTCGAGCAGCTTCTGGATTGCTGCTTATTTTAAGGAGACGCAGCTCCGACACATTCGCGAGGGGGCCGTCGCCAGGATTACCTTGATGGGACATGACTTCGAGCCCTTCCAGGGCGAAATCGTCAGCGTCGCCTGGGGAATCTTTCTGCAGGACGGCTCGACCGTCGATCTCCTGCCTACGGTTAGCCAGACCATCGACTGGGTGAGGCTGCCTAATCGTTTTCCCGTCCGGATTCACGTCACCGGAACGCCGCCCGTGCCGCTTCGGATCGGGCAGACGGCTTCGGTCGCCGTCGAAGGGAATTGATTTGCAGATCGCGGCAAGCCCGCGGGTGCAGGGAATTGCGCCAGCGGCGCCACGCAGTTGACGATGTGAGGCTGCTTCGCCAAGCGAATCCTTATGAAGCTTCGGCTCCTCGCTCCGGCCATCGCCAGTTTGTCCATTCTTTCCACCGTCCGGGCTTAGGTTCCTTTGCCACCGCTGCCGCCTCTCCCGCCCATCTTCGTTTCAGAAGCTTCGTCGCCGAGATATTTCGACCCCTATTATAACCAGCGGAAAGTCTACCGTCCTCAACCCATTATCTACACGCCCGCTCCGGGCTATTGAGAAGAAGGTCAAAGGCAACAAGGTGACGGAGAAGATCACTATCCGTGACCAGTTCGGACAGGTGGTCTATCAAGGTGAGAAGACCAAGACGAAAAGGAAGAAATAGCCATGAGACTTCTCTGCTTATGGCTGGCGTTGGTTGCCCTGAAGGCTGCGCGCGCTTCCGATCTTGATTTTGTTCTCGCCAACCAGACCAAGCGGGATTTCGAAGCAGTTTACGTTACCGCTGTCGATGACAAGGATTGGAACGGCAATCTCCTCGAAAACGGCATCGCCTTGAAACCGTGCGGAACCGTGCAGGTTCGATTTCCGCGGAAGGAGATCTTCCTCCCAATGGGACCTGAACATCGTCGACGACGCCGGACTCTCGCTGCGATTTCACAAAGTTAATCTTGTCGGCGTCGATCGGATTACCTTGGTGGACGCCGACGGCAAAATTCGCGCGGTGGTCGAATAGCACCATCGATCGGTTCGAGTGTCTGGTCGAGCGGGTTTCGTAGCGCCTCGCGACGTGAAACTCTCGTGGCGTGTGCGTAAACGCGCTCTCGCGGTCCGAAATTTTTCTGAAATTTCTGGTTGCGCGGCGCCTATCCCTCTGCATTTTGAAACGGCTGCCGCTGAAGGAGTTGGCGGGAAACCCCTAAACCACACGTAAAATCCATGTAAACGATGCCCCCAGAATTATTCTCTCACGCACCTGTCAAGTGCCTCAATCTTCGTGACATCGTGTTGGGAAGGTTCCTGGGGATTCTCGTAGTGGTCTTCATGACCACATTGTTACCTGCTCAAGCTCTGCAGAGCGTCACATTGACGTGGAATGCCAGTTCCGGCGCGGCAGGTTATAAAGTCTACTTCGGCACGGTCCCAGGAAATCCGGGCCCGCCCATTGATGTCGGTAACGTCGACGACGGCGACCATTTCGAATCTCAACGACGCAACCACGTACTATTTCTCGGTTTCGGCCTACAATTCCGCCGGGGTCGAAGGTCAGCGTTCAGGTGAGATCGCCCACCAAACGCCTTCTGCCCCGACGGTTACCTATACCCTGACCGTAAATGGCGGAAGCGGTGACGGACCTTACACCGCTGGCTCGCCAATTGTCGTGACGGCGAATCCACCACCTAACGGTCAGCAGTTTACGCGTTGGGACGGCGATCACGTGATTCTGGCCAATCGGTTCAGTTCGCCGACTTCCGGGACCATGCCGGCACAGAATGTCGCGGTCACGGCCGTCTATTCCGCCGTGCCGACCTACCCGGTGACGGTGACAAACGGTTCCGGCGACAATAGTTATCCTGCCGGAGCGACGGTTCAGATCACGGCGGACGCCCCGCCCTCCGGCCAGCAGTTCGCCGGTTGGAGCGGAAACGTGACGTTCGCAAACGCCTCGTCCACGACCACGACATTCGTCATGCCGGCCAACACGGTCTCGGTCACGGCGAACTATTCGGTCTCCACGGGGACCGGGACAGGGCTGCGCGCACAGTATTACAACGATAGCGGCTCAGCATATCCCCTGGCGAATCCATTCACAGGTTCCCCGGTGCTGACCCGGACGGAAGCCACGGTCGATATGGAGGTGGATGACGGTTCGCCCGCTCCGCAGGTGAATTCCGATTTCTTCTCCGCGAAGTGGTCCGGGCAGGTCAAGGCGCCGGTATCCGGGACCTACACTTTCACCGTCACCGGCGATGATGGAGTGCGCCTGTTTCTGAACGGCGTCCTGGTCATCGACTCCTGGAAGGATCAAGGTCCTACCTCGTACTCCTATTCCACGACGCTAACGGGCGGTACTTCGTATAACATTGAACTCCAGTACTACGAACACGAGGGGATCGCGGTGAGTCGCCTCGAATGGAGTTATCCGGGGCAGTCGAGGCAAGTGATTCCGCAGAGTCAACTTTTCTCGTCGGGTGCCCAGGCACAAGTATCTGCGCCGAGCTTTAGCCCCGCGGCGGGTAGCTATGCAAGTGCCCAGTCGGTCAGCATAACGTCGGCCACCCCGGGTGCTCTCGTGCGTTACACGATCGACGGTTCCAATCCGACAGCTTCTTCGGGAACTCCCTACACCGGACCAGTCTCCCTTGGCAGCACAACGACGCTCAAAGCCATCGCGTTCCTCACGGGAATGACGGACAGTTCCGTGACCAGCGGCACGTACACGATCACTGCCGCGCCCACCAGCCAACCAGGAACAGGCCTTCGCGCGCAGTACTACAACGACGGCGGCAATGCGATTTACCCCTTGAGCAACCCGTTTACCGGTTCTCCGATCCTCACGCGCACGGACGCCACAGTCAATTTTGATTGGGGAGCGGGTTCACCGGGCTCCGGAGTGCCGTCGAATTTCTTCTCCGTCAAGTGGACCGGCCAAGTCAAGGCGCCCGTATCGGGAGTGTACACGTTTACGGTCACCGGCGATGACGGAGTGCGCTTGTTCATCAATGGCAACCGGGTTGTTAATGCTTGGAGAGATCAGGGCGCCACGGACTACACCTACACGACAACGCTTGCTGCCGGCACCTTGCATAGCATTGAGGTGCATTACTACGAGCACGAGGGCGATGCTGAGTGTGAACTGCGCTGGAGTTACCCGGGACAGTCAATCCAGGTTGTCCCGCAAAGCCAGCTCTACCCGAACTGACCATACGTGGTAGCCGTTTTTTCGCGGGACTCGACAGGCCCCGGCAGAGAGTTGATGGCGCTTGGTAGCCGGTGTTTTCGCACGGGCCCGGGCGTAAGACCGTCGATGTCTCGGCGAGAGCTTCCCGAGACGACCAGCAAGTCTATTTGCTGCCCGGCTTGACGGCGGGAATATTCGCAAGATCGGCCGGTAGCTTGTCCGCCTCGAACGTCTCGACGTGCATCTGCACCAGTGAGACAAAGGGACACCCGAAATCAGGCAACGAGCCACCGCTGCGATCGACGATCGAGCCGGCCGCCGCGACCATCCCTCCGTGGGAGCGGACGATTTGAATGGTCTCCTGCACCCTTCCACCTCTGGTGACGACATCTTCGGCAACCACGAAGGTTTCGCCTGGTGTGATGGTAAAGCCACGGCGCAGGACAAGGCCGCCCGAACCATCCTTCTCGACGAAGATGTGCTTCTTGCCGAGGTGGCGCGCCACTTCCTGACCCACGATAATTCCTCCGACGGCAGGAGAAACTACCGTTGTGGCAGCAAAGCCTTTAAGTTTCTCGGCCAGCAATCCGCAGACATGCGCGGCCACCGTGGCATCCTGCAGCAGCAGCGCGCATTGGAAGAATTGGCGGCTGTGCAAGCCAGATCGAAGAACAAAGTGACCTTGCAAGAGGGCGCCCGTTTGGCGGAAGAGGTCGAGAACGTCGCTCATGAGAGACTTGAGGTATGGAGTTTCTTGGCGGAAATGTGGTCTAGCGGTCAATTCTCAACAGAATGGTTGGTGCCTTCGCCGTCGGCGGTATTGACAAACGAAAGACCCTTGCTCTGCCGATCCAAGAATTCTGCCGCGAGTGCGCGATAGGCGGCCGCTCCAGAACCGTTGGGGTCGTGTTCGAGAATCGTCCTTCCATGGCTGGGCGCCTCACCGAACCGAATCGTTCTTGGAATCACCGTCTCGAACACGACCTCCTGAAAATGATCTCGCACTTCCTTGACCACCGCAGGATTCAGGTTTGTCCGGTTATCGAACATGGTCATGAGCAATCCGCAGATGCTGAGTCCTGGGTTTGCCCCGCAAGCGCGAATCTGGTCGGTCACCTGCATGAGCAGGCCGAGGCCCTCCAGCGCATAATACTCGCATTGGATGGGAATCAGGATTTCGTCGGCCGCAGCCAGCGCGTTGGACATCAAGATCCCGAGTGAGGGAGGGCAATCGAGGAACATGAACTCGAACTCGCTCTCCGCGCGAAGCGGTTCAATCACGCGGCGAAGCTGCAGCATGTGCTCGTCCATCCTTGCCACCTCCACCTCCGCGCCAGCCATATCCAGGTCCGCAGGTATGGCGAAGAGATTCGGCATGCGTGTCGCCGCGACGAGTTCGCGCACCGGTCGCGCGCCGATCAGGGCCTGATAGAGGCTCTGCCCGCCCAACTCGCCCAAGCCCAGCGCGCTCGTGGCGTTCCCTTGGGGATCCAAATCCGCCAAGAGTACGCGCCTGCCGCTCTCCGCAAGGGCGGCGGATAGATTCAGGGACGTGGTGGTTTTGCCCACTCCGCCTTTTTGATTTGCGACGGCAATAATTTTCACAGGGACCGTCTTGAATAATACGCGACGATGCCCTCTGCAACCGCATCGGCGTACTCACGATAGATGCTCTCGCGCCACACTCCACCGAAATCGCGAACACCGTCGTAATCTCCCGACTGGATGCGTTCGAAAACGAGCCGACTGTTCATCACGTACGGCTCGATATAGACAACCGGACAGGTAAAGAGCCGGTTGGCAAGCAGATTGCGCGCCCAGACGTAAGGATTGGCGTTCACCCGCAACGCAGTGCCCGTGCGATAGTGGAAGGGCGGCAGGCCGGTCGCCGCGGCCATTTTACGTGACATGACATTGGCCAAAGCTACTTCCTCAAGGAACGATCGGTTGAGAAGCTTGACGAGCATGTCGTACCGCTGATCTTCGTAGGCCATCTCCTGGCCACTCAACGCGCCCATGATGAGGAAATGCAGGTGATTCTCATCCACGAGCTGAGGATTGTCTGCCTGACCCCAGGCCTCGGCATTGAAATGCAGGCAAATGGCAATATCGGGGCGGATGACTTGATTGACCAGAGTTGCACGGCTGCGGATCTCCGCGACTC
The DNA here is from genome assembly GCA_963820865.1 of uncultured Verrucomicrobiae bacterium. Lineage (GTDB taxonomy): Bacteria > Verrucomicrobiota > Verrucomicrobiia > Chthoniobacterales > Terrimicrobiaceae > DASTFP01. Next base: position 54,868 of record CAWGBZ010000026.1, on the reverse strand, counting down.
GGTAGAACAGGCGCTCGCTTTCCTTGCGGAGACTTTCTTCATCGGCGATTATTCCGTTCTCGGCAAGAGATTCAGCCGCCAGATTCGTAAGTTGATCGATTGCCAGGGAGGTGGCGGGAGCCGCCTGGTCCCTTGTCAGGAAGACCTCGGCGCCGAGCTTTTCGAGCCGTGGGGTCAGCAGTCGCGCCACCGTCAGCGTCATGTCGCCCTCCGTCACCGGAAGAGAATCGCCGATCTGAAACCAACGCTGTTCCATTCTGGCCCAGTCGCCACCGATGTGGCCTGGATCGAGAGCGATCCGCACGCCGGCGAGCGGCTTGTCCGGCTCTTCTGGCGGAAGTTGCTGACGGCTTCGCCAGTACCTCGGAACCGATTTGGCCGACTCGCGTGAAGCCGCGAATCGCAGCAAGAAAGGCTCCCGGTCTGGTCGCGTGGTGATGATCGCCACTTCGTCCTGCACGTCGATCGTCTCCCTCCACACGCCGCCCGGTGCGTAGACCTTTTCCAAGAGCGCCAGAAAGTCTTTGCGGGTGATCGTTTCCTGGAACACTTCAAGTTTGGACCAATCCGGTTGTGGAGCCAGCGACGACAGAGTCGCCCAGAGCGGGCTGACCGTTAGCAGGACAGCGAAGATGGCTTTGGTGACCTTCAAGGTGTCGGATTTTTACACTGTGCAGTCCGAAAATTTCGATACAAACGACAAATGATTCGTATTCTCTTCCTGGGCGACATCGTGGGGGAGCCCGGACGCAACGCCGTGATGCGACTCGTCCCGGTCTTCCTCAAGGAGCGCGGTGTCGACTTCGTCATCGTGAACGGCGAGAACGCGGCCGGCGGTCGCGGAATAACCGGCCGGATTGCCATCGATCTTCTGCGCAGCGGCGTGGCGGTGATTACGACCGGCGACCACATTTGGGATCAACGAGACACCGCTAACTACATCTCCAGCGAACCTCGCTTGTTGCGGCCAATCAACTATCCCGTCGGCGCGCCCGGACAGGGAAGCTTGGTCTTGGAAACCGCCAAAGGCAAAGTCGGAGTCCTCAACGTGCAGGGCCGGACCTTCATGCAGCCGATTCTGGACAATCCCTTCCATGCCGCCATCGCGGAGGTCGAGCGGTTGCGCCAGGAAACCCCGGTGATCATTGTCGATATGCACGCCGAAACCACCAGTGAAAAGATCGCCATGGGTAGGTTTCTCGACGGAAAAGTTTCCGCCGTCATCGGCACCCACACTCATGTCCAGACGGCTGACGAGCGCATTTTTCCCGGAGGAACCGCTTTCCTTTGTGACGCCGGGATGTGCGGCCCCGACGATTCCTGCCTCGGTCGCGACCATGAGCCCATCATCAAACGCTTCATGGATGGCTTGCCTGGGCACTTTCCGGTGGCCCAGGGTCCCGTGCGTGTTTGTGGCGCTATCGTCGATATCGAGGAGCCAACGGGCAAGGCGTTCCGCATCTCGAGAGTCAACGAAAGCGTCGAAAGCTAGGAAGTCGCCCGGCACAGGCGGGGCCGTGTTGATACGCGTTAAAAATAACAAAGATTCAATAACTTGCTTAATCGTAATAGTATAACATACCTTCAGATTGCGGCGATCTTCGATGGATGGATGGCGCCTTGCGTGGCGCATGTAGTGTCTTTCGTCTGAGGCGAGACAAGTGGTAAAAGAAGAAGCCCCGACGGCCGATGGGGCCGATCGGGGCTTTCTGTCTTTTGAGGGTGCAGGAAGGAAAATCGGTTCTCGCAAGGAACGACAGGCGGAGCGCTAGTTTGTCTCCGCGGAAGGAGTCGTGCGCCCGCGCATGTGGTGTTCGGTGCCGCGCCGAACACACTGCCGCCTCAACTTGGCACTCCAGCGGTCGAGAACGCTACGGGCGCAGGTCATCGGCCGACTGGACGCATGCGGGACGCACGTCCCCCGCGGAAATCGAGAATGGCTTGCTACAGGGATCGACCTCCTAATCGGCTCACGATGCTTGTGAAGGCCGCGACGATCGCGTCGGCTTCTTTTCGCAAATGTGTCAGCGAGCTTTGGTTGATCGCACAGTCGTCTTGCAGCATCTCCAGGCAGAGCATCGATTCGTCAGCCTGTTGAATGGCACCTCGCAGATGTGCCAGCGAGCTTTGGTTGATCGCGCAGTCGTCTTGCAGCATTTCCAGGCAGAGCATCGATTCGTCAGCCTTGAATGGCCCCTTCAAGCCGGGAGCACATTTCGGCGTCCGACCGTGACAGCGATGCCTCGCGAACATGTGTGGCCACCGAAGTGCCGGCTTGCAGAAGCCGATCGCCAAGCCTTTCGACGTGCTGATGGTTGTTCGGCAAACTCATGCGCAGGCAGGCGATGGCGGAAACAAAGGTCATCGTTCTTTCGCGGATATCGTCACTGAGTCGGCTCATCGCGACCAGGCGGACTGGACGATCATTGGGCCGGCCAGCAGCATCGTTCGTCATCGCGAAGAGCGTGCTCCCGAGACATGACGCCGACGCTCGAAGATAAAACGATGTCGGGCACCTTGGGCAGTTCGAAGTTTCTCCATGGTCTGTATCAATCCGAAGTCGAACGCGCTTTAAAAAATCCTGGACGAAACAAGTCCTTCCCAGGTTCACGCAGCGTTGAATCTTGGCCGTTTACAGATTGCGAACCACAGGTTGAACTGAAATGTGACAGAGCGCCTAAAATCTTCGTGGAATGAGCCAGTTTCCCTTTGGATGGCCTTTGCTGAAGCTCTGGCCATAGACCTCCCGATTGAGTTGTCTCCCCAGCTAGCGGCGAAAGCACTCGAATCGGAGTTCCAGCGTGTCGAGCAAACCGATAATGCTGGCGGCATAGTTGTCAGGTGTGACTTCCGACGCGCGAATCTTACCCGCCGTAACCAGGGCGTCGCGGAGGCCGCGCTCATTCTTCAATCGCAGAATTGCCTCAACAATCTCCATGGCGTTATCCGGATTTGCATAAAGCGCGGCCTCGCCCAGTTGTTCCTCAACCCCCTCAATTGCACTCGCGATGACCGGACAGCCGAGAGCAAAAGCCTCCAAGGGGGGGAGATTATCCGGACCAAAGTAACTCACAAAAGTCAGGGCAAGTGCCTGACGATAGAGAGCGATCAGTTCTGATTGTTTAACAAATCCCAGAAATTGAACAGAATCCCCCGACTCCTAGTTCGACTGATCGTGCGATAAGGTATTTGAGGTTCCTTTGTCGGAACCGCAGCAGACCAGCTTGCCCTCCCATCCATAGGTTCTACGCAGGATCTGAACGGCTTTTAAGAGCCGAAAATGGTTTTTGTGCGCCCAGTATTGAGCCGGATAGAATATGAACTCGTTGTTGACTCCGGCGGGAAGTTGATGATTCGCATCGTTGATCAATGCCTCATCTAGGGCAAAGGAGGGAGTTGGAAACGGTATGACGCGCACAGCGGCTTGGTCGACACCGTAAAGGTGCTCGATCTGAGCCTTTCCTGTCTTTGTTCCAGCGATGACGGTCAGAGCTCTGGGCAGAACGCGACGGTAAAAGCGTTCGCGGTGATTCCACTCTCGATCGTTCACCCAGTTCGGGAAAATAGGGCTTCCGACGATGCTCCAGATCCAGGACCGTGCAGATGTTCGGCAAAATCGGTGACCATTCGCCTGGATTCAGGGAGAAGGCGCAATCCAATTCGTATTTGCGTAGTTGGGCGTTTTGTCCAGGCAGGGAGAGGGCTGTATAGCCACCTCCTCCGAGTCCCAGATATCGCCTGGCGTAACGCTTGGCCATCGCAAGCAGCCAGGCGAGACCATGGCGAAAAGCGCGCTGGGAGACCGGAATTCTGGAAAACGTCTTCGGGAGAGCGGACGGAAGTTGCGGCGAATCAACTACAAAAAATTGATGTTTGTGGCCCTCGGCGCGCATCAACGCTCGAAAAACATCCTGCGAGAAGGTATACCCGCCCCCAGATTCGGGCCTGAGCGAAAGTCCCAGCAACAAAACTCTCATGCCCTAAGCGAATCTATCCTTGGCTCGACACGCGACGTCGTGAGGCAGCTTGCTTTCAACGAACGCTCGCAAGGCCTGGCAGACCCTCGTTAGCTGCCCTTCGTCTAAGGCGAGACCACTGGGAAGATAGAGTCCTCGCCTGGCCAGGTTTTCCGCAACGGGGCACTCAACGTCGCTAAAAAGCCCCATTTTGCGGAAAATCGGTTGTTCATGCATCGGCCAGAAAAAAGGCCGGGTGCCAATGCCGGATGCCGACATATGCTCCATCAGTTCGTCAGCGTCAGAAGGAAGCTCGTCTTGCAGAACGATTCCATACACCCAGTAGATATTTCTCGCGTAGGGTGTCCCGGCGAGCGGCCGCTGGAGAGCGGGGACGTCGCGGAGTTGCTCTCCATAACGCCTCCCCATTTGGACCTTTCTCTGAACGAATTCGTCGAGGCGTTCGAGTTGGGCGACACCCAAAGCGGCTTGCACGTTTGACATTCGAAAATTCCAACCGAGCTCTTCGTGCACAAAGCGCGTCTTTTGAAAGCAAAGGTTACGCAGAGATCGGCAGCGCTCCGCCAGATTGGGATCATCCACCAAGACCATTCCTCCTTCGCCAGTGGTCAAATGCTTGTTTGGATAGAAGCTAAAGGTGCTGATATCGCCGAAACTTCCGCACGGCTTGTCTCGATAGGTCTGCCCGATCGTCTCCGCAGCGTCTTCGACAATCTTCAGGCCGTGTCTCGCCGCCAGATCGATGATGGGATCCATGTCGACGGGCAAGCCATAGGTATGTACCACCATGATCGCCCGAGTTCGCCGGGTGATACGATCGGCCACTTGGTTGATGTCCATGTTCCAGGTGAGCGGGTCAGAGTCCACCACCACCGGACTCGCTCCCGATCGCACAATCGCGGCAGCGCAGGAAATAATCGTAAACGTCGGAAGAATCACTTCATCGCCAGGGCCGAGCTTGAGCGCTGCAATCGCGATGTCCAGAGCGGCCGAGCCATTGCAGACGGCAATGCCAAACTTGCGCCCGACTCGGCGAGCCAGAGTTTCCTCGAATCGACTGACAAAGGGCCCCTCCGAGGAAATCCAGCCGCTATCAATACATTCTGTCAGATACTTCTTCTCGTTCCCATCCAACAGAGGCTCATTGACGGGAATGAAGCTCATGTTTCGCGTTGCTCGGACTTCCGAAGGAGATAGGCAACTCCCCAGGAGTCTGTCGAGGGAGCCGTGCCGGTTAAGAACTGCTCGCTCCGCTCGACCCGAAAGCCCGTTTGCGTTGCGAGAAACCCGATCTCGGAAGGAAACAAGTAGCGCATGCGATGAACCTCGTTGAAGGTCGTCAGACGTCCATTCGCCTTGGATTCTGCGAGGATCGTGTATTTCACGGTGACGAGGCCGGCATTGATGTCCAACTCCGGCTCGGCGATTCGCGTCACTCGTATGCTCGCGTCCTCCACGCGTTTGACTCGGACGGACGGCCGCTCCAGAAGCACCGCCGGTCCGTGCCAGACATCAAAAAAGAAGATTCCGCCGGTGCTGAGGTGACCGGCCGCATTGGCGAACGTCGCGACCAGATCCTGGTTGGTCGTCTGGTAGCTCACGACATGGAAGAGGGAAATCACCGCATCAAAGACGCGGTCGAGTCCGACGGTTCTAATGTCGCCTCCCCGACAATCGAACCGACCGCTGCCGTGCGTAGCGGCTGGACCTGTGCGCAGCGCCTCCGCAACCATCGACTCACTGCGCTCAATCCCAAAGACGTCAAAACCGTGGCCGGCCAAAAGTCGTCCATGGCGGCCGGTTCCTGAGCCGAATTCAAGGATCGAGCGGACGCTTGGTGAGGTGGATTGTAGAGTCCGGGCCACATAGTCAGCCTCGGCGACATAGTCCTTATCGCGGTAGAGCAGATCGTAGTACTCGCCGTAACGTAGAAATACCTGTTCGCTCACGAGAAGAATTTCGAGAAAGGGAAGCCTTGCATTCGCCCGCGACGTGGCGTTGCCCAGAGACCACACCTTACCGCTTCGACGAGAGGCGTGCTTCCCGTTTCTTCAGATAGTCGGTTCAGGGCCATTGCGACCGAACTTAAGCTCGGCCGGCAGGATGCCCGAGAAGCGCGTCTTGTCTTGGTCGCCCGCATACGGCCCTTGCTTAACTTCTACCATCTCGATCTCCTCCAGGACCTCGAAGCCGTGTCCCCCGGAAGCCAGCAGAATCACATCGCCTCCCTCCAGAATACGACTTTCCAAATACTGCTGATCGCTGGTGAAAAAATCCACCCGCAACCGCCCTTGCTTCAAGAAAAGAACTTCGAGAGTAGCTTTCGCATTCCGGTTTACCGGATTGTGCACATGCGCTTGAATGAGCTTTCCGGCGGGATGACGCATGTAAGCAAGCTGCTGCGAAAAGCTCGGCGGAGTTACAAAATGGATTCCAGCCTCGTTGAAGTTGCGAGAAAGGATAATGGCCAAGATTTCATCACGATGACGAATTTCCATGACCATGGAGTTTCGAACGACTGGTTCTGGCGTGGTTGCCGACATCAAAGGGAGGATTTTGGGCGATCGTTCGCTTGGGAGGCGATCTCGAAAATAAAGCCTTTCCAATAAGCGCGGCCCCTCTCGGGATGGATGGCGTCCGCGGCAGGGAAGCTCGCGACTACTCGATAGCGCTTTGCGAAGGCGTGCAGGAATCGTTTCTCAGAAAGGAACCACGCTGGATAGGTGGCCCGATAGATCCATTCCGGGACGTGTTGGACGGTTAACAGATCGCGGTCTTCGCCGAAGAAAGAGGTGCGATCGACGATGACATGAGGAAAGTCACGCGTGATGATATTTTCAAGAAACCTGTGCGGATCGGGGAGGTATTGGATGATTCCTGAAAGGAGTAACAGATTCGGCCGCTCCTGCTCAAGGCACTCGTCGATCGACGAGTAAAACTGAAGTCGCTCGTCAGCAAATTCCTCCCGTCCGCATTTGGCGTGCTCGGTCTGTTCGACGACGCTCCAGCGGTATGCGCCAAGGCTAAGAAAATCTCTGCATTGAAAGTAGGTCGTTCCGAGGCTTCCACCGAAATCCAGGACGCTCAGTCGGTTTCCATTTGCGGACCGCGCTCGCAGCAGAGCGGCAAGTACTGGAAACGGGTAGGTGACATGATCAAAGACAACTGAATCGCGGGCATAGGCGGCTTCGCCGTTTTTGACCTTGAGCATGGCGGATCGCGTCTTCTCCAGAATATTCCTGGCCGAATATCCCGTCGAAGCCCGCTCGGCCTCGGCCCAAGTCGCATAATCGCCAACAAATCGAATGGCATCCTGCTTTAGGAAGAAGCTGCGCAGGCGTCGCAAGCCATCGACGAAGATCGGCGGAAGCAACGACTGGGCCAGATCACGAGCGCTCATGATCCGTGTAGCAACCATCTTGAGAGCGCGAAACGCGAATCTTAGTCGGCACTCAGGCCGTCCTTCGCCGGCTGGTTTCGAGGAAGAAGGAGTTCGTCTCCAGGCATGGAATCCGGCGGAGGGTGACCGAGTCTTCCCGATAGCCGGCGCCTTCCTGAGGCGGCCTGCAGCGGCGCAAACCTTGGCGGTAGGATGAGAAGGAGACCGCGCAAAGATTGCAGACACAATTTGGCGATCTTTCGAAGCACTCTTTTCAGTCGCCCACGCTTCCATTCAAGGAAAACACGGTCACGATAAACGAGATCATGACTCTCGTTGGCGATAATGTAGCGGGGGTGAACGATCGGTGACGAGATCTCCGTCTTCAATGAAGGGGTAGACCGCTGTGACTTCAGAGTATGGGTAGCATCCGGACCAAAGCCGATATTCACGATCATATTCAAGGTCGGAATGACTGACAGTCCACTTTGGTAGACCTTCGTGATCTCCCATTGATAGTCCCAGGTATCCAAACGGCCCGAACGCAAGGCGTGTCCCAACTCGAGAAGGAATTTTCGCTCGGGAGCCGTCCTAAACGCGGAATTGAGCAAAGGAGGGCGGCTCATGCGCAGCCAATCTGTCAGGTCCGCGTCGTAGTGCGCCCAGGCGCGGCGCCAGCTTGCCCAGCCCCAGATCGGTGCGTAGCGCGAAAATATGTAAGAGTCTTCCGTATGTGTGTAGGAGTTCGGCTTGAGCATGGCGGTACCGCAAATTTGCCAAACCCGCTCATCGTCCCGAAAACGGGCAAGAAGCGCCTCGCAAAACCAGAAAAAAGTTAGCGATGGCAGGCAGTCGTCCTCCAGAATTATTCCCTCCAGTTCCTGATCAAAGAACCACGTAATGGCGCCACTGACAGCCCTTTTGCAGCCGAAATGCTCCGTTCTAAAGAGTGTTTTCACCTCACACGGCCAATCAATGCGTCCCACGATCCTTCTCACCTCTGCGCATTTGGCCACATCTTCGGGAACGCCCGGGCGTGCGCCATCGGCGGCGACGTAGAGCCGTGGCGGGCGTGCTTGGCGAATCGCGGCGAAGACTCTGGACGTCTGAACCGGTCGATTGAAGACAAGGAATAGAACGGGAACCGTGAGAGGATTTCTTTCCCTGTCCGACAAATTTCGCGATGTCAACGGGAGGGGCTCTGATGGACGCGCTTTCATAAATTGGACGATGCCAAGACGGAGCGATTCAAACATATCCGTGGCAATCTTCGAAGCACGTCTGTGCGACTCAAATTCGGCATTGCGGTTTTCGCGATTGCTGCCTATGGGGACCAGTGATTCTGAGGTTACCCGCTTCGAGGGAATGACGAAGCAACTATTGCGCGCGCCCCTCAAGCACCGGCGATGAGATCTGTGCGTATCTGGTTCATGAGAGAGGAAGAGAGGGCGCAATCCCTGCGCTCGTGACCAAGGCGAGGTGATCTGCGACGCGGAGCGACCACGCGAAGACGGTGAGTGCGGGATTGCCGCGACCGATGCGGGGGAACACGCTGGCATCGACGACCCAAAGGTTTTTCAACCCTTGTACGCGACCGTGGGAATCGACTACGGAGCGCTTGGCATCCGCCGTGGCGACCAATGTGCCGCAAGCGTGGGAGGTGGAATAGCGGGCGATGCGCTTGCGCAGCGGGTAGTAACCCGCGCGGAGCAGCGAGCGCGAGAATGCGCGGCGCAGGTAGCGATGTTCATCGATGGCTGACCGCGTGCGATCGTGATCGTAATCCAGCGAGGTTGCTCCCGTGGCGTCTTCGGTCACGCGATTGTCGGCGTGCGAACCTTCCTCGGTCATCAAAAGGAACGCGTAAGCGCGCTTGCCGAGCCCCTCGATCAGCGGCTGCGGAACCCAGCAGGGAAGGCGCGCGCCGATGAGCTCACCATCAATCCACGCAGAGCTTTGCACGATGCTGTGCGGGAAATCCGGATGACGCAGACTGACGGTTTTGCGCAACGAATCGGAATACACCTTCGGTGAGACCGCGAGAATCAGGGAGCCGATGTGACATTTGTAGTAGCGCCCAACCAAATCGCTCGAAGGAAGTGTGTCCGCCAAGCCCTGGCTTCGCGTGTAGCGGATGAGCAGTAGACACGAACGCAACGCTCCGGCACCCAACAGGACTTCACGGCCCAAAAACGTCCGCCCGTCGGCGCAAGACACACCGTTGATTCGCGCGGTGTCTCCCGCGGCGGGTAGCAATTCGACCACCGTGGCGCCGGTGATGATCGTCACATTGTCCAAGTGTCGAATCGGATCGAGCAGACGCGATTCGGCGTCGGCCTTGAGATTGGTCGGAAGCGCGAATCCATCGAAGCGCCGAACTTCCTTTTCGAACTCGACGATTTCTGCCGCCAGCCCGAGCGGTTGTGGCTCCTCTCGCCATGCGGGATCCTGCCGCTGCACACGTTGGAGAATTGTACGGAGATCACGTTCAATCGGAAAAATGCGCACCGCGAGGAGGCGTTCTGCTTCCTCGTAATAGCGCGCCATCTCCTCCGCCGAACACGGCCATGGCAGACATTGATGTGATTCGTCCGCGTCGAATTCGTCGTCGGATAGACGCATCAGTGTCGCGCCGTACCATTTCGTTTTTCCTCCGGGATTCGCGTACTCGTCATGCCGCGCTGGCTTTCCATGGAAGCGAAAAGCTTCGGTGGAACGGAACGCGCCGCGCCGCATCACGTGAGTGACATCCTGCGTGGTCCCGTCCCGCGGCAGAGGCAGACCACGCTCGAGGACGAGCACACGCCTTCCAGTTTGCGCGAGCCGATACGCGGCGGCGGCCCCGCCTGCGCCGGAACCGACAATAAGAAAATCGTAAAACGGCGCGGCTTTGTCGATCGGATCTGAGTGTTGATCGCTCATCGAGGGTCAGCCCATTAGCACAGTCGGATTCCTTTTGTCAATGCGTAGATCCGTTCGTAGTCTGCTGCGTCCGTTGGTCGCTGACGGTCGTCCCCTTCTCCTGACTGAACGCCGGCTGACCCGGTTCCGCGGCAGCAAAAGTCGGCCGTTGGATTCGCGACCAGCTGGCAAGGGGAGGATACGGGCAATGGGATTCGCAGCCAGTCGAGGCCGTGATATCCGAACCCGGCGGCAAACGGCGGGTGCGCCATTCACGCCAGAGCAACACGATCAAGCACCGACGGCAATGCCGATGCGATGGCTACGCGAATCGCCGCGGGAAATGATCATTCTGCGAAAATCGAAGGATTATCAGGCGAGCAGCAGATTCGTCCAGACTTCCTTCCGGCGCTCCCGGAGGAATTCTTCCAGTAGGGGAGCATAAACCCGCGCGCAAAGATGTTCGTGCAAGATGGCCCGAAGATATGCAGCGCCGCGAGTGCGGATAGCCTCGCGCTCGCTGGTTTCCGCGAGATAGTAGGCAATCGCCGCTGCCAGATCTTCGGTTTTGAAAACGCCAATCTCGCGTCCGGCTCGTGGCGAGAGCGGGTTGAGCGTGAGCGATGGATGATCCTGTCGCAGGCAAAAGGCGTCATGCGCGAAAAGCTCGCCGTCCTTGAGGCACCACGGGCCGTTGCCGTTCAAGGACAGGCACAGGCGCGAACGACGCATGGTATCAAGGTATTGACCGAAGTTCACCGTGGCGGCGCGAGCATCATGGTGGCCAAGTTGTGTCCATGTTACGAAGGCGCGGCTTTGGTCGAGGGTGGCCATCACTTGCCTAGCGCGTGAGCGATCGGGCGAAGTTTCACCACCGATCCAACTCCAATCGTAGGCGTAGTCGGGAACAGGGTTCGGCGCCCAGCGCCATCGGAAGAGCGCGTCGCCCTCGAAGTCCTCCTGATTCGTGATATGAAAACGCGAGCCGCCGAGCAGCATCGGCATCGAAACCACGTGCACCTGCGAAGGTAGCCGGTTGAGCTTTCGAAAGGCGGCGCGGTCGTGAACCTGCAATTTGAAATAGACCACGTCCAACCTGCATCGCCGGATAACGTGCCACATGAGCGGGCTCAGGTCGAGTCTGTCCTGCGGTGTATCGTGCAGATCGAGAATGACGCTGATTTTTGGGCGTTCCGCGCAAAATCGTGTTTCGAAATTCGGCGTTGAGGCAAAGAAAACCGGCACGGCGCCGGTCGCATCCCGGGTGAATTCGACGGTGCGATCATCGGTCAGGAGACAGCGGGCGTTTTCGAGCAATTTGATGTCGGCACCGATGGGAAAGAGCCGGACAGCGGCGTTTGACTGATCGAAAGTGAAGTGGTCGTTAAGACGAGCGTCCGGTGACGGGAAGCTCTGCCCGTCGAGGTTTCGTCCGGTAAAGTCGTGCGAAAGAATATCGACCTCCACGGCGACCGCTTTGCCAAATTTCCGCAGACGTTTTTCCACGACCCGGCCCACGCGGTGGAATGTTGAGGAGGCTACCTTCATACAGGATTCGAGAACGAGGCTACGGACGAAGGGAACTGCGCCGCCGAAACTGTCGGCGACCACGGCGTGGTCGAGGCTGGGTGCACAGAGCGGGCGACGTTTTCGAGCAGGCGCTTGAGACGTTCACCGCTTACTTTCCAAGTAAGCCGTTCGTCGTAGGCACGCAGCGTCTTGTGCACCAGGTCGGCGTAGTGCTCGGTGTTCGTGGCGGAGCGGATGACCTTCACGTAGTCCGCTACCGACGCGTCGGGAGGCAGCAGGTAGCCGTTTTCGGCTTCACGAATGATCGTTGGGATGCCGCCAGTGATTGTGGCCAGGCAAGGCACCCCATGAGCATTGGCTTCGCAAAAGACGACGCCATACGCTTCCGCCTGGGAAGGCATGAAGAAAAAGAGAGTTGAGCGATACAGCTCTGCCAAGCGCCGGCGACCCGTTTCGGAGCGTTTGTCGAGAAAGCCTTCCAGCTTGACGAAGTCCGGCAGCGGCTGCGTGCGTGCGGGCGGCTGGCATCCGACGACCGTTAGCTCGGAAGGAAAACCGAGCGCGTTCAGCTCCTTTACGGCCACGAGCGCCGTGTCACCTCCTTTCCGCTCCCATTCGACGCCGACAAATAGGAAGTGCCACGGTGGTTTGAGACGGCGTCCGATCAATTCTGTCAGCTCGCTTTCCGAGACGCGCGATTGGAGATTCGCACCGAAGGGAATGACTGCGACGCGACTCGGGTCGGCGCCGTGTTTTTCCACGGCAAGATGTGCGGCCCATTCCGAGCTGTAGATGCCTAAAGCGGCACGCGCCAAAGCTTGGCGATCACTCTCCATTCCTTCGCGAACGCTGTCTGCACTCAGGTCCTGATACCACGGATAGTAGTCGTGCATCGCGCCAAATGGAGCGTCGGTCCAGAAGACGACCGGCAGTGTGACCTGCGGTGGCAGATACGCAATCGGCTCCGTGCCAGGACTAAAAAGCAGATCGTATTTTCCGCGCCCGAGCCGCTGGCTTGTCACCGCGGCGTAGTGTCGCAAAAGGGAGGTGTTTCGTGTCCAGAGGCAGCGCTTGCGGGAGATCAGTTGCCGCAAGACTGCTTGCGCCTTGCTCATCGCCCGGCGCATGGCACTGTGTATCGGACCGATCAAATCCACCTCGAATCCCTGGTCCCGCAGACACGCCGCGATGTGGTAATTCAAACCAGACCACGAACTCGGATCATCTGCCGGCAGGATCGAAGTGTAGGCGATTTTCATGAGAACGCGGGTGATGAACCGAACGGCGAGCGCCGTTCCGATTGCTGTAAAACTCGTTCCTCCAACAATTGGAGAAACTCCCGGCAGAAAGTGTCCCAGTTTAATCGCTGGCGAAACTCCTCGTAGACATTCATCGTGAGTCGCTGATCGTGCTCTTCACTATCGATGGCCGGCGAATGATCTCCGCGTATGAGGCTGCATCGACTTCTGGCGGCAGCGTGTAGCCGTTGATTCCTTCGCGGATGGGCCGCGCCGCCTGTGACAGTGGTGATGCAGGGCAGCCCAAACGCGGTCGCCTCGCAATACCCGAGTGTTCAACATCGCGGCGAGCGGCGCATTCGCGCAGAAGGTCACCGGAAGATCGGTATCCAGCCAGCTGATCGGGAGCCTGCTCGGGCAGAACACGATGCCCTCGGAAGTGGGAGCGAGACGACATTCCACCTTGCGTGCGAAATCGGCCAGCAAGGCGGGGTTGCAAATCCATCCGAAGCGCCGTCCGATGCTGTCCCATTGGAGCCTGTCGACAAAGCGCCGCGCGTCGAGTCGATGCTTTGGCGGAAAGACGCGTTGCACCGTCGCCGGATTGCACGGTGGTTGCGGATGGCGTCGAGGTGATAAACATAGCGGACCGTGGTAGAAGTCAAGCCGAGGGAACGTGGCGAATTTCGCGGAGGGCATCGAGCTCACCGCGAGCCTGCGCGCGCAGGATGCGGCCTTTCATGCCGAACCCATGGAGGAGCGATTTGAGGTATTTGACGATCGGCCAGAACGGCGTCGTGCGATATGGCGCCGCGGCTTTCCGGGCGAGTGCGAGGAGCAGCGCGGAGCGGGCATTGCCGTGGGCCAGACGGATGAAGTAGGCCGGTTCCATGCGATTCGTCGGAATCAAGTGTGTCAGGCACAGCTCGGGGAAACGCCCAATACCGAGGCCGAGATCCTGCGCGGCGTAGCAGATATCGCTGTCATCCGCCGCGCCCATCGCTTTACCGATGCGGCCGAGCCGTGTGGAAAGCGGGTCTTTTTTGCTGCGGGTCTGCCAGTGCTCCGCGACAGTTGCGCGCAGGCACATGCCGGCTCCGTACGGCAGATTGCGATCGTCCACGTAAGACGCCCAGACCGCGCGTTCGCAGGAGCGCACTGCGAGAAGATGCGCGTATTCGCGAACCCAGGCCGGCGCCTCTCCTTCGAACCGCCCGGAGATGTGCGCGCCCCAGACGCCGAGTTGTGGCCACCGTTCGGCGAGGTCGAGTGCCGTGTGAAGGTAATTCGAGGCGAGGAGGTTGTCGTCATCAGCGAAGACCAGCAGGTCCGATTGTGCTGAGTGGATGCCGCACAGCCGCGCATGCGAATGGCCCAACTGCGGCTCACGAAGATGACGAGCGCGGGGATGCCAGCTCAGATCGAAGCGGTCGGCGACCGGGGTGGAAGAGAGGTTGTCCACGAGCAGGAGTTCCCATTCTCCGACGGGCAGGGTTTGCGCCCGCAATGCAGCCAATGTCGCCGCGAGGTAGTCGTCCCGGGGATTGTGGGTGCAAATGATGAGGCTAACGCGAGGTGGAATCATGAGAGGGAAGGAGAGACGGGGATTCGGGCAGCGCTTCGCTGGTCGCGAATCGTACCGGTGCTGCCGATGCCGGGGATGGCTGCGGCGGAAATTCAGGTTCGCGCGCAAACACTAAGCCGAGGAAACTCTGTGCCATCGCATCCCAAAGATAACGCGCTTTGCCGGCGGCGATCATAAACCGCACGCGTCGCGTGATGAGCCGGAAAAACTCGAGCGCCAGCTTTGCCGGCTGGTCCTGCCAGACGGTGCGCAGGAACACGACATCGTTCCGGAACGAGCAGCGAAACCGCGCAAGATTACTCTCGTTGAGGTCGCTCACGTCCGGCGAGTAGTTCGATTTCGTGCGGTGCTCAGCGTGGCTTTCGAGCGCCACCAGACCGCTGAACCCGCCGCGAACGATCCGGGCCGTGAATTCCACGTCGTCTGCCCAGATGAACATCTTGCGCAGCGGCAAACCGCACGTAGCGACGGCCTGCGCCGAGACGAGCACCGAGACGTACGAGCACCATTGAGCGGGCAGATAACGCGCCTGGAGCAGATCGGCACTCCACTGGAGATAAGGCGCCAGCTTCGGTTCGTTCATGCGATGGAGAGCACCGTCCGACCAATGGATCACCGAGTTTACCCAGCCGACTTGTCGCTCCGGCTCTGCCGTGGCAAAGCGGCGAGCAGCACCGAGCAAATGTTCCAGGCAACTAGCGGCCGGCACGGTGTCGTCGTCCATGCACCAGAGCCAATCGAAACCACGTCGCACCGCTTCCGCCAGGCCCGTGGCAAAACCATCCGCGCTTCCGAGATTCGGCTGGGTAACGACGATCAACGGCGGCAAAGCATCGCGTGTTTTCTCCGCCTCGAGCCAGGCTGCGGTGACGTCGGTACTGCCGTTGTCGATGACGAGGATCGCGTCCGGCAATTTCGTCTGAGCTCGCAGCGCAGCGATGGCGGCTTGAAGCAACGACAGGCGATTGTAGGTGACAACAATCGCGCATGTGGACGCGCGGTAATTTTCCAAGCGATCGGTCACAGCGCTCACACGGACACACGCTCGGCGGCGTGGGATGTTTTGCGAAGGACGCCGAGGCGTTCGGTCCGGTCGACTTCCTCAAAACCGTCGCGCAGCCGCAGTTTCTCGTAGAGTGCCTGCAGGTTTTCCCAGGCGGCATCGATGTCATCGAGCAACAGCAGACCACCTCCCGCGAGTAGGCGTGTGCAGATATCGATCTCGCGATTCAAATAAGCGCGGTCGTGATTGCCATCGAGCAGAATGGCCGAGAACTGGCCCACTGCGATCGCGGCAAGATTTTCCAAACCATGCTCAAAGCCCGTTTCAGCTCTGACGGATGACGGATCGAGCGCCCGCGAGTAGTCGGACGTAGCACCGTCATTCGCCGGATTTGCCTGCAATGAAAATGCCTGGATCGGAAGAATGACTCCGCCGAGCCCGAAGTGCGCAGCCATGCGCGTCACAACAGCTGCAGGCTGCTGAATGCCGCGATGCTCGATGTTCGGATCGAGGGAAACAATGAGGTCGCCCTGGCTCCGGTCGAGTTTGCTCGCGAAATAGCAGAGCGACACGCCGACGAAGTTGCCGATGTGCAACAGACGCACGGGACCCCGACGGCGCAGACGCTCGATTTGAGTCCACGCGCTTTCCAGGACGGTGAGCGGCATGGAACCCAAGCGGCACTGGTTTTCATCAAGGCCATTGGCTGCGAGCCACGCGAAGGCAGCTTCGTAGTCGAAAACCGGAGCGTTGGTTTCGGTGACAATCGTCTGCGCCGCAGTTTGCGCGACGGCCATGCCCGCATGAATCGCCTGGCGATGCCGCTGCCGTTGCGCGTGTTGGATGACGCGAACAAGTGAGTGCGGCACAAACATGCCGGCGATGAACTTCAATGCAGTCATGGAGCCTCCTTCTTGCGCTCCGCGTTCCGGAGCAGATACCAGCTCGTGCCAAGCGAGCAGAAGAACACTAACGCTTCCGATGCAGCGGCTACCGCAGCGGCGCCGAGAATACCAAAGCGTGGGATGAGCAGCAGATTGAGCGGCAGACTGATCGCGGCGCTGATGGATGTGATCAGCAGCAACCAACGATCATGACCTTGCGCGGCGATACCGCACGCATAAATGCCACCGAGCATCATCAACATTTTTGCGACGACGAGCACAGCGAACGGGTAGGCCGCCGGGAGAAATTCCGCGCCGTAAATCAGGCGATACAGTGTCGGAGAGAGCGCAAAAACGGTCACCGCTAGCGGCAGAAAACACCAACTCGTCACGACGATCACCCGACACTGATGCTGCCACAGCACGCGCGCTCCCTGCGCCGCCCATTCGATCATCCGCGGATAAAGGAGCACGGGGACGATGGCGACAAATGCGTGCACGCCATTCACCAAGGTGCCCGCGGTACGGTAGTAGCCCACCGATCGCACATCGAGCAGCGACCCGATGAGCGGGATCTGCACGAAGGCGTAGAGGTAATTCACGATCCCTGCCGCGGCCAGCCAGCGGCCTTTCCAATGTAGGCTACCGGAAGAGCGCAGCGTCGTTCCCCAGTCGGCGAGGCATTTTTTGAGATGCCGGAGCAATCCGCCGAATCCTTGCAGCGGCCGCATGGCATACCACCAGCCGACGCAAAATTCCGCCATCACTGCAAAGGCCATGACAATCACATCCACGCCCGCAGCCATTTGGCCCGGACGAAACAGCAGGAAATAACAACTCGCGCTGACCGCCGACTGCACGAGCAGAGCGCGATAGCTGGCGGGCATGTTTTCCTGCGCCTGCAGCACCCACGTCGCCTGATTGATGGAAAAAAGCAGCAACGGGAAGCCAGCGAATATCGCGATCCGCCACTCCGGTCCAGGGATGCCGAAGATGAGCAGTCCGATGATCGCGAGGGCCATCCAACCAAGACAAAGCGCCCAGCGGAACGCAACGACCTGGCCGACTAGCAGCGCCTTGTCCTCGCCGGTCGGCGCCGCTTTGTAGCTTCGGACCAGGCCGAGATTCTGGCTGAAATCGATCAGCAACCCGAGTGGCGCGATCACCGACACGAGCAGACCTGAAATTCCCAGCTTTTCCGGGCCGAGGCAGCGTGCCGCCCAAATACTGCCGAGGGCCGCGAGCACCAACCCCAACCCACGCGAGGCGAGCATCTGCACGCCTTGCTCAACCAGCGGAGGCAGTTTAAAGCGAGGGAAAAAGCCCGCCCTCTTTAAAGGCGCGGCTGCTGGCGTATCCTTGCTCACGTGAGGGAAGTGGCAGCCAGGCTCGAATGGCGCGCACGCAGGCGATCGAACTCTGCGAGGGCCATACCGACGACTTGGTCCATGTTGTAGTAACGATAGGTCGCGAGGCGGCCGACGAAGCTCACGCCGATCTCCCGTTCTGCCCGCGCGGCGTATTGATTGTAGATGATCTTCGCATCCGACGCCGGAACCGGATAGTACGGCTCCTTCCCAGGAGCGAAACCGTCGGGATATTCGCGCACGATCGTGGTCACCGGAATCTTCTGTCCGGTCGCGTGTTTCGCTTCCACGATGCGGGTGAAGTCGTGGTCGTTCGGATAGTTGACTTGCATGGCCGGCTGGTAAAATTCCTGTTCCAGCGTTTCCGACTCAAAGCGGAGCGAGCGGTAAGGCAGCGGTCCGTAGCAATAGTCGAAATACTCATCGATCGGCCCGGTGTAGATGAGATGTCGATAGCTGACCTTGTGCTGTGCTTCACGGAAATCGGTTTTGAGCATCAACTTGATGCGCGGATGTGCGATGATCCTTTGGAACATCGCGGTGTAGCCGTCTTTGGGCAGCGCCTGGAACTTTTCGGACAAGTAACGGTTGTCACGGTTCGTCCGGATCGGAATGCGACCGCAGACGCTGGCATCGAGATCGCGCGGGTCGCGCTTCCACTGTTTGCGCGTGTAATTCTTGAAAAACATCTCGTAAAGCCGCGTTCCCACCTGCGAGATAATGACCTCTTCGGAATTTTTCGGTTCGGCGATCGGCACGCGCCATCGCGCCAAGGTCGCCTCCATTTCCTCGGAGGTAGAAGGACGGCCGATGAGTTGCTCGAATGTGTTGAGGTTGATCGGAAACTGCCAGTAGCGTCCGTTAGCCCACGAGAGGATCTTGTATTCGACGGGATGCCACTTCGTGAACTGGCCGAGGTAGTCGCGGATGCGGTCCGAGTTGGTGCGGAAATAGTGAGGGCCGTAGGTATGGATGAGCACCCCGGCGCGGTTGTGATGATCGTGCGAATTGCCGCCAATGTGGTTACGGCGGTCGACGAGCAAACAATTCGCATCGCATTGGCTGGCGAGGCGTTCGGCGAGGACGCTACCGGCAAATCCAGCTCCGACAATCAGGTAATCCCAGGTGGTGCTCAATCAGCGGCTTGAAAAGCGGTTACGTCGCCATCGACCAGAGGCAGCGGGACTTCTTGCGAGGACGTCGAGGTGTTCAAAGGACTGACATTCGAATCCACCAAGTGCATCGGCGTCCCTTCGAGGAAGGCGAGGTTCGCCTCGATCATGGGCTGGACGAGTTTCTTGAAACGCATGTTCGGTTGCCAGCCGAATTTGGCATCGGCTTTGGTCGGGTTGCCAAGTAATCCTTCGCGTAACCCCAGTCGCGCTTGGCCTCGAGGTGTTGGCACTGAGGATTCAAAACAATGGAGCGGTATTGTCGCTTTCGTGAAAAATTGACTTCCAATGACGCGACCGAGGCGGTCACCGCCGTGCGGCAGTTCTAAGCGTTTGGCCTGAGGGTTTCGCTCCCTGCGCTATTTTCCGCATCATGGCCTACTTAGAGGCCCAAATTGCCCAACCCCAGATCGATCCATAGCCTGAGAAAAACGGACGACTCAGGGTTCTTTTCCTGCGCGCTGCTTTCCTATGGGCTTTCGATCCTAAGGTTACGCGGCCGCGAGGGGGATGATGGAGGGGCAGCACGCGTAATCATCGAGGTAAAGGTCGTCGCGTCGAAGCTGCTCTCCTCCCGCTGCGTGATAGCAAAGTCCAAGGTGCTGCCAACCTCGACCTTCACATTTGAGATGCTATAGTCGATCGACCCGCCTGGAGAGACGTCCTCGTGGAATATCTCACGGCCATCGACAAAGATTCGCACGCCAACTCCATCTCCGCCTTCACCCCGGGATACAAGACCGGACAGATTGACTTCTTCCGCGACGTTGCTCACCCAACGGCGAATGGCCCAAGCGTCGGAAGGATGCATTTGACTGCCGGAGGCAAAAGGATAGCCGCCTCCCCGGGCCCATCGGAAGTTGTCACCTCCCCAAATCGCCCAAGTCATTTCTTTGAACGCAGAGAGATCATAGGGCCCATCCGAACCGAGTTCGGCGTAGCCATAGGTCCACCCGTTCTCGCCGACGGTCTTTGAGTAACCGGAAATCGAATCCGCGACCAGGTCAGTGGCCGCTTCCGTCACCGAGGTGATCGGACCAGCAACGTACTGCACGTCTTTGCCAAGGGTAAGCGTGACCTTTCCGGACACGGGCGATTTTGTCGATGAGGAGCCCATAATGTTTGTAATTATGAGTGGAGCGGAGGAGCTCAGAAAAACTGTCACGGGATGGTTCGACCAGAGCGCGGAAATGTGCTCATCGCCGCGTCGAAAAGAAAAGGCGTAAGTCGACGGTGACGTGGCGAAACGGCGCTCAAAGGTGGCATCATGCAGCTGCCGGATCAGGGTTGCGTAGGCAATGAAAGCGGGATGCGGTCGAAATCTCCCGCGGTCATCAGATGCTCGACCTACCAAGCCGCGGAAGGGAAACAAGTCGTCATCCATCGTCAGATAGTAATACATTCGCTCAACGCCCTCACTGCGCATGAGACACGCAATCTGGGCCAGATAAGAAGCCGCCACGTATTGATCGGGCTCACTGGAAGTGACAAAGCTGAACTCGGTGGCCCATATAGGCTTGGTTTTCCCACCGTTGTAAGCCTTTATGAGCTCACGCAATTCGGAGATCTCGAGCGAAACACCGTCGGGGAAATCGGCATAGGGGTGGATGGACACGGCATCGAGGTAGGGTAGAGCCCCGTTTTCGAAAAGGCTTTTGAAGAAGCCATGCGCGATCGGCACCGTGGCGCCGGCGACGACTTGGACAGACGGAAAGGACGACTTAATGGCCGGATATACTTCTTTAAGGAGCAGCGAATAGTAGCCTGCTTTATCCGCGGTGGCGGGGCCCGTGATAAACGTTCCGGCGTTCACTTCGTTCCAGATCTCCACGAACGGAACTCGTCCGTCGTAACGCTCGAGCACATTCAAAGCGTAGTTGATGTAACCGTTGCGTCCCGAATCGCTGTGGGGAAAGGTGAAGTCGCCCTCCTCGTAATCATAGAAGCGGTTACTCCAGTCGAGCACCAAGAGTGGCCGGAGAGAAAAGGTCGCGGCTTCGTCCATATAAGACGTAAACTTCTGCGGATAGTCGAAGACATTGCGTTTTGTTTCGATGAGATTCCAATATTGCTCGTCTCGAAAGTGGGCAATGCCCGCTCGTCCTAGCAGAGCCATGACTGCCGGATCGTTATATTGGGCAAAGTGCGTCATGGCTCCGAACGGAGAGTCGGCCATGGTGGCAATATCAACAGGCGTCACAACGGCAAACGAAGTTTTGAGCGCCGAAGTCGCCTCGTCGTCGCGATACGCGGTGAGTAACAGATCAAAATATCCAACGCCGCGAATGTCTGGGCGAATAGTGGCCTGCTCGTTCGTCAGCGGTTCGCGTCCTTCGGCAATGGCCTTGCCGAAGTAATCAATCACCTGCCAGCGAATCTCAGTTCCGTCAGATGTCAGGGGTATCTGCACCGGCTCATTGGTGAGAAAGAGATTGCCAGGTTGAGAGGGTTCCACGTGAATTGCCCCGCGAACGGTTGGCGTGAGCGCCAGAAGCAGGACAATCGTGAAGATTGCGAGTGAAGGAGGGATGCGCATCGGAGGCAGGAGAAATCGGGGAGTTAGGTCTGCTTCGGCCGAACAATCAGCTCCGCGCGGCAATTGCGGCATGCGATAACGAGCCCAAGCGGTCGATAATTTCCATGGAGAAGCCTGGCGTGACGAATCAATGCAAGAACGCCGCACATACTTCAGAAAAGCGCTCGATCGTCCGTGGCGCTTTTTCCTAGCAGGGACAAATGGGAACACCAATGTCAAGCCTACAAGGGCGGACAGGATAAGAGAGGTTCGGTCAACGATTGAACGCTGCCTTGCTTCACGAACCCGGTGGCGATCCAGTAGGCGTTCAGAATGCGATTGTGAGCCAGGTCGTCACGGAAAAGCTGAATCGCGGAATGGCGGTGATTCGGCGAATGCGGCTGGGCCGTCGCCCAAAGATCGATGGCCGAGGCTAGTCCCTCAACATCGTTGGCTGGGGCCCAGAAGACGGCATTGAGTCCAAGATTCCGAAAATCCAAATTGCCCACAACTTGTGTCAGAATCAGCGGCAGATTGGTGGCGAGGGCTTCGAGAGCGGAAAGCGAAAGGCCTTCGTAACGGGAGCTCAAGACAAACCCGTCGAGGGCCTTGTATAACCGATCCATCGGATGAAAGGAAGGAAGGCGACAGATGCGTTCGTGCGTCCCAAGAGCGTTCACGTGATTCCACAGGGGTTGACCGCTACCAACGTGAACGAACCAAAGTTTTGGGTGTCGCTCCATCGCCGGGCGGACCGCCCGGTGTAAGGTGAGCGGGTCCTTTTGGTGACAGTATCGTGCTACTGTGCCAAGGACGAGCGCATCTGGAGGAATGCCGAGCGTGGAACGAATCTCCTCGCGAACCGCAGCGGTCGGCGGACAAAATCTCGCGCAGTCGATTCCATTGGGGATCGCAATTTGGCGCTCTCTTGGTAGGCGCAACCGAGTGTGCGCGTAGTCGGCTTCGGTCTTGGAGACATTGATTGTCTGACCGATCCGCGACAGGAAGGCTTCGACCACATCGAAGAGGAAGGGAAACGGGGATCGACGACGGCTCGGACGACTCATCCCATAGTAAGCATGTGGCGTATAAAACAGCGGCAATTTTATGCCCCGAAACCTCAGGGCCCTGACCAGGACTCCGGCTTTCGAGCTATGCGCATGCACCACATCAGGACGACGATGACGGACAAAACGCAGCAAAGCTTCAAAGGCTGGAATATCCGTCCATCCAGGCCAATTGCCGGTCCGTAAGTCGAGTGTTTTGCCACCACGCGCTTCGATGAACTGAACGAGTTCGTGCAGCGCCGGACAAGCGCGGAGGCTTGAGTATGCGAGGTCGGTGTCGATGCCGCGTGCGCAGAGGTAATGCGCCAGTGCCTCGACGTAGCGAAAAACACCGTCGACCCCAGGCTCGCCAACAAGCAGCACTCGAAAGGGCCGCGAATCTTTTCTTTCTTCCGCCAAGACTCTCACGATGCGAGATGGTGCAATTGGCCTTTGCGGAGAAGAGTCTCCTCGTAGACTTGCGTTATCTGATTGATATGCGCGTCCAGCGACCAGGGATCTCGCCAATACCAATTGTAGGCATGACGACCGAGACGAAGGGCGAGATTGCCATCGCAGAGGCGCCGGAGCTGTCGGGCGAGGGAATCGGCCGAACCACTTTGAAAATGCAAGCCTGAATATTCGTTCTCCACGAACTCCGACGCTGCGCAGCGATCGGATACGATGACCGGGACGCCATTTGCCATCGCCTCAATGGCGGAAAGGCCGAGAGTTTCGTACCAGAGAGAGGGGAAGACCAGCGCGCGCGCCCGCCGGATCGTGGCCGTGACCTCGGCCGGACCCAGCCAGCCGCGGAAAATCGCGTCTGGGAATCGTCGCCTTAGGGCATCTTCAAGCTCGCCGCCACCAACAAAAACCGCCAGCACACCCGCTCGAGCAGCGGCTTCCGCAAACAGTTCGGCGCCCTTCTCCGGAACCAAACGTCCTAGAAAAACAAAGTTTGAACCCTCGTCAACGGGCGCGGGACCAAAATCCTGGCACGGAACCGGATTACGCACGATGGTCACCGGAACTCTCGGCGGCAGATAACGTCTCATGAGATCGACGCTAAATTGCGATACGCCAATGTAATGATGGACGCGCTCGGCGATTCTCAACCACCTATTTTGCAGGAAGGTTCGCGCAAAGCGCCACAACTTGTGAGAGTAGGACCGCCGATCGCAGTTGCAGGTCAGGCATCCGGCCGACAATGGCGTTTTATCACATGTTCTCCGACCAGAATGGATATAGAAGCCACCCGAAGGACACACGGCGAAAAAGTCATGGAGTGTCATGACAACCCGAAAGCCGCAGTCCAGGGCCGTGGAAATGATTCCTGGAGAGAGCGCTTTCATCCAGGTATGCACGTGGACGACGGTTTTTGCGGGGTCTTTAGAAAGAAGTAGTTTTGTGAGCTCGTCTATCGCCTTGCGGTTCCAGATACCCTGTAGGGAGGAGCGGACGCGGTTGGGATCATCGGCGATCGAATACTGGCTCAGGCAGATGACGTCAAGCTGAGCCCGGTTCTGAAGCATCGGCGTGACGGGTCCGACCGCCGTAAAAAGCGTCACCTTGACGCCGCGAGCGGCCAAGGCGATGGCGCTCTGCAGGGCAACGCTCGAGGATCCTCCCGTGATTCCCGCATAGTCGTTCAGGACAATGACCTCCATATCAAGCTAAGTGGCACTCGGAGGCCGTGATTCGAGCAACTGATAGCTGGTCTTTAGCCCTGACCTCATGAACCGATCCAGATATCGAAAGGCGTTGTAAAAGCGGTAAACGAGCTTGGCCCGCCATTTCTCGCAGATGGAGGCTCCCCTGGGAAACTGAATGCGCGCAATCTCGGCAAGTTCACGCCGCGTTGTCTCGGTGTCACCGGACAGTTGGCCGGCTTGGATACGGAACTTGCCGGCTTCTACGGGATAAAAGACGAAACGAAATCCCGCGGCCATTGCCCGGCACCAATAGTCCAAATCGCCGCAGAGTTTGTACCGGGTTGAATAGAGGCCAATCGACTCGACAACCTGCCGGCCAAAAATCATACCCTGCTGGCCCGTCGGGCTGATACCTGTGTGGAGGAGTGCAGGATAGTCCCGTGGATTCGGTCCGACGGTCATCTGCATTAGCTCACGTCCGAGTTGATCGATGTTGGTGATGCATCCGAAAGCGACGGTGTTAAGATTGGCAGGAAGGGCATGGCGCTTGAACATCGCCGCGAAATCCCGCCCGAGAAGATCATCATCATTCAGGTAGGTAAAGAAGTCCCATGGCTCCCGGACCGCGGCAAGACCGGCGTTTATCGCGCCGTAGAGTCCCCCTTGCATTCCTTGATCCTCAACCACCTGCGAGCTTGGAAAGCGCTGCTGGAGCGCAGTGACACGGTCCGCTGGGCAACAGATCGTATGATGGACGCGCACCCCGGGAAGTCTTGTGCTCCTGACGGTCTCGTCCAGGAAGTGGGATCGACCCAAAGTGGGCGTGATCAGAAGCAAGTTCATATAGTCTGCGACTAACAGAGCTTGCGAGGCGCCTCTGGGCGCGCAGCGTCCCAGGCGAGAGGGTAAACTCTCCTCCGTGTCGAATTCTGAAGTAGCTCGTCCCAACGAGGTGAGCGAGGTGGGGTTCGATTCGGAGGGGCGAGTGCTCTCGCTGAAGAATTCCGAGAAAAGGCGGAACCCGGGCGGAGTCTTCTTCGAATCAAGGCCTTCCGCTCCGCCAAAAGGACTAGGCTCAGGGCGACGCCCATAGCGATGGATAACCGCGCGGTGCCGGAAAACGGGTCCATGAAGACGCCCCAAAGGCTTGAGATGAGTATGCTCAACCGGATCGGCATCAGCCAGTGCCACGCTGCGTCGGTCAGCAGGAACCACAATCCCGCGAGAATGAGTGCAATGTAGATCACGAAAAAGGCACCCCCAAACAGACCGCCTTCGGCCAGGGCGGTGAGAATCTGCGAATGAATAGCAACTCCCTCGAAATCAGTCGGGTCGAATCCGAGCTCTTGATTCGCTGCGAGCGCCTTTGCCGAGCGGAGCGTCAAGAAGTTGTCCCAGACGTCGGACTTGCTGAACCACGATCCATTGCCAATCAGGGGCGAGGTGAGAAAACCCTCCCACGCGGCCTGCAGCATCGCGGACCGCTCGACATTTGAACGAGTGGCACTCCCCAGAGTGCCTGTCACGAAGTCACCGACTACCCAAGGCAACGAGACGAGAGCGATCGGGAGACAGATTATCAAGAGGTATTTCCGGCAGAGCCGCGGAAGGGTCTTCGCAAAGATGAGCAGACCGGCCAGGAGGACGCATGCCGCCCCAAGACTTCGATACTGCATGAGCAAATGAAAGGTCCCAAGGCCAAGAGAGGCGGCAACCGTCGCCCAAAATCCGAGAAAGCGAGGGGTCGCCAACAAAACAACGATGGTCACAGGGTAAGCAAAGCAAAACTTCCAATACTCATCGAAAAGCGGACCTTCGAGGAATGGGAAAATGAACGCCAGGACGGTGCCGATCTGCATAAGAACGAACGCGCGCTTGCCGGCACCGAAGAGGAGAGCGAACGCGGCGATGTTCAGGAGAAGAAATATCATTCGAAGCCAGCCGCGCATCATGTCGAGAGGGAGACTTTCGCGCCACAAGTCGGAGAAGACATAGCTTCCAAAGGCAACCAATTGGGCGAAGAGGACCAAAGCGAGAATGCGAGGAGATGGCAGTGGCACCGGCAGGGCGCGCTTGGAAGCGAGCGCGACGGCAGCATGGAGCAGGATGAAGAGGAGCAAAAGTTCGCCCAGTGGCACCTGTCCCACGAAGGCGATCGTCACGGGTTGAACTAAGCCCACGAGGAAAGCCAGTCCGAAGTAAAAGCGTGGGACCCTGTGCAACCCGGAGGCCAGCCGGAATCGCGGGCCAAGGCTTGGAGGTCGGCTTCTCGACCCCATTTCTGTTCGGACCATTGCGTCCCCCTGACTATTCACCATGGCCGGATGAGAAAGACTCTCTTCGAAAAGCGAGTGGACGGCGATCTGAGGCCCAGCGGGCCACCCAGAAGATCGCTCGACCTGGCAGGAGAAGAGCTCGCAGTTGGCGCCGACCATTCGCCCGCATCGGTGCCCAAAGAAACGAAGTAACAAACGCTGAAACCGCTTGGCTAATCACCGTCGACACCGCGGCGCCGTGAGCGCCGTACTCTGGGATGAGGAAGAGATTCAGAATTACGTTGAGGACCGCGCCCGTTGACGTCGCAAACAAGTCGAACGAGGTAAAGCCCTCATTAATCAAATAGGACGAGCGGGCGACACCCAAGAAAACAAACGCGCACGCCAGGAGATGAATCTGGAAAACACCGGACGCACCGCTGAAGCCTTGGCCGTACACGAGGTCGAATAACCATGGAGCTACTGGGACAAGCACGGCTATCAACGCGTAAGCCAGGGCGGCATTGAGGTCGTATAATTGTCCGATCTTGGCTTCGTAGTCAGCCGGATCGAGCTTTTGCCTGCGGATCAAGCTGGGCAGTAGAGATGAACTCAGTGCGACCGGGACGAAATACCAGATCTCTGAAAAGCGCAGCGCCGCCGCGAAAATGCCGACTTCGGTATCTCCTCGCATGCTGGCAAGCATGATTTGATCGAGCCGCATATAGATCATCACAGCAAGACCGCTAAGCATGAGCGGCCAGCTTTGCTTGAGAAGGCTGCCCGCTAGGCGCAGGTCCACCTGCCATCTCGTGAGCCGGCCGCCGGTGTGCCTGTAGATCAGGCACAAGATTGTGGCTGCAAGCGCCGGTTCGATGAGGTACGTCGCGGCGAACAAGGGCACCGAAGCCTGGATGGCGACAAACCAGATTCTCACAATCGTGCATATCACGAACGCGAAGTTCGCCGCCCAAACGATGTACCGACTTTCCAATCGAACCTCGAAGTAGGTGTTAAATACCGCCGTGGGAATAAAGAGCAGGGCGAGCGCGCCAGTGAGAAGTGTGGATCGAAGGTCTTTAGTATAGCCGAGCGCGATAATTGCCAGGATCAGATACAAGAGCAGCGCGGCGGCGAGACGCGTCAGAAAAACCGTGCCCAGGAGAAGATTCGCCCTTTCCGGTTCGCGTAGCAATTGTCGGCTTAGAATTCCATCGAATCCGAGCGCGGCAAACACCGCGAAGATCCCAGTGGCGGCCAAAGCGAGATTCAGCACGCCAAAGTTGGCGGCGCCAAGATGTCTCGCGATGATCGCCCCCACGAGAAATTGAATTCCCATTCGGGCAACGCGGTCACCTGACAACCACGCAAAATTCGAAAGGATGGAGGCCAGGCTGCCGCGATTCCTGAAGCCCGCGGTAAGGCGGGCGCGCCAGGTCGAGACAAAGGATAGTGAAAAACCCATGGTCAGTCGCTTGTCCGGAGCAAGAATGGACCCAGAGGCAGCGGGCGGTTCAAAGGCGCGATGGCATGCTTGGGACCAAAATCCGCCAGAGTGGCGGACGCCCCTCTCCGGGGCTCGGTGACAGATCCTGCAAAATCAAGAGGTACATTGGGATCCCAACTCAGTGCGCTCCTTCCCAGCGGAAGAATGTCATCAACATGATTTGGATATCAAGGAGCAGACTCCAATTCTCAATGTAGAAGATATCACAGCGGATCCGTTCGCTAAGATCGGTATCCCCGCGAAAGCCGTTGATTTGCGCCCAACCGGTCATTCCCGGAACAATGTTATGGCGGGCATTATAGTAGAGGACCTCTTCGCGAAACTTCCGAATCAGCTCAGGTCGCTCGGGACGCGGTCCGACAAGGCTGATCTCACCTTTCAACACATTCCAAAATTGGGGAAGTTCGTCGATATTCCAGCGCCGCATGAACGCGCCAATTCTGAGCGTACGATCGTCAGCTCGAGTTGCCCAGCGTGGCCCGGAGGCTCTTTCGGCATCGAGTTTCATGCTGCGAATCTTAATGATATGAAACGGGCGACCACGGCGGCCGACGCGGAGCTGTCGATAGAAAACGGGTCCGGGAGATTCGCGATAGACGAGACAGGCAAAGATAGCGATGAAGGGAGCGCTGAGAATAAGGCCCGCGAGTGACCCAAAGATATCGATCGCGCGCTTCAAGGCCCAGTTCAAGGGGTTGTTGAGGGGCAGTTTGGTGACTCCGAGCAGCGGCACGCCGCTGACGGTGTTAAGCTCGAGACAGGAAAGAAGAATCTGGAATCCGGAGGGTATCACCATGAATTCGACCATGTGCTTTTCGCACTGTCGCGCGAGATCAACCACGTCTTCGTCCGCACGGCGCCCATCGGCGAGGATGACGATATCGACCAGTCCACGTTCACAAAGAGGGACCGACATCCTGATAGCTTGAAAGCGCGGGAATGGTCGCGGGCGGTTGGCTCGTGAAGCGGTTCCGCGTATTTGGGGCGCAGGCAACCAGTTCGTACGGGTTCCAGCGGTCGCTCATGGTCGCCCGAGCGATACGCGCGGTCTTTTCCGTCCAGTCGACGAACAATATTCGCTGCCGGAGAGCAGTCGTAATGCCGGACTTCAATGCGATTCGCTGCACAACGAATCGCGAGTAGGCAAGAAATGCGAGGAGGAGGCCGGACGAAATGATGACGTACAGTCTGCTGAGGCGCTCGTCGAGTTCCAGGATTAGCGAAATGCCAGAGAACGCGACCACCCAAACGAGCAGAGATTGTATCAGCAGGAAAAAGGATCGACGGAACCGCAAGAGTGTTCGGCTTTCATAGGCTCCTTTCAGAAAAAGGATCACAAAAAGGGTCAGCGCGCCGAGAAAGATGCTCTGGCGGTAGCTTCCGATCTCCGTCACCCCGGTGGGAGCGATAAAGAATTCGGGAGGCAGGACATTGCCGAGAAAGTCGAAGCGAATGTAGAAGGCCGCGATGAGCGCTCCGAAGACGGCGAAGATGTCAGAAACAAGCAGAGCCAGGCGGCAGATATCCTCGGCGCGATATCGACGCTCGCGGTTCGAAGGGCTCTGAGAAACCTCTCGACGCTCGCCAACATACGGCAAGGGCGCCAAAGTTTGGTCTTGAGCGATGGGCGGCGGGTTCATAACGCAGCCAGATGACAAGCTAACGGAAGAAAAGGCGCGCGATTTCGCCATATCCAGGAATCACCTGGCGATGGACAGGGCGACCGTTTCGGAAGATTCGGTTGAAAGATCAGGTCCGCGAACGCCTTTTCGCGAGGGGCTCCCCTGATCGAACTCAGTGAGACTTGTTCCTTTGCGTGGACCAATTCAGATGGGTTATTGGCGTGTTCGGTTTTTCGGAGAACGGCGACAAGCTGCCGCCCGTGGTCGCGGTATTCCCGCCACCTTCTCACCATGACAAATTGTTTGCGCAACCAGCTTTCGTTGGTGCCCAGATGGCATCTACCGGACCACGGTTTCGCCTGAAGAGCGCGCTTCCGTGTAAGGATGCGTGCCGTTCTCCGTGTACCGCTCGCCGTAGTAATAGTAGTAGTAGCCTGCGCTGCGCCCTTGAACGGGAAGGCGGTTGAAGACAAAGCCGACCAGTTTCGCGTGAGCGGCGTGCAGCTGATAGACGGCTCGTCGAATGGCCTTTTTGGGCGTTTTGCCCGCGCGCACGACCAGGCACGTTGCATGCGCCGAAGCGGCGATGAGCAGAACGTCGCTGACCGCGTTGACAGGCGGCGAATCGATGATGACGCGATCGAATTGCTGAAGCAAACTGTCGAGGATCTTCTCGAATTCCCGGTTGCTCAAAAGCCGGGCCGGGTCGGGCGCGCGTCGACCCGCCGGCAGCAGACTTAAATTGAGCTGCTGGGTTGGATTGATTGCCGTCGCGACATCAATTTGCGCGCTCAGCAAGTCCGCGAGCCCTGGAACGTCTGCTTTCTGGCGGAGCAGGGTTAGTGTCAACCTCGGGCTCCCGCAAGTCAGCATCTATGATAACGGTCTTGAGGCCTTGCTGGGCAAGAGAGGAGGCAAAATTGAGCGAGGTAAAGGTCTTTCCTTCCGAAGGGATGGCGCTGGTGAATAGAAAGCTTCGGAATTCGGACTCCTTGCCGAGCAGCGAGACTGTTGCACGAAGAGTTCGGAATGCCTCGGCTTCGCGGGATCTGGGAGCATCAACCAAAATTAGAGAGTGATCATCGTTCTCTCGTCGTCCGTGCGGTATGGCCGAGTTTCCGTTCCGAGAGGAGACGAGGCTCCGCGCGAACAGTTTGGCTATTCCGCGACCGGATTCTCGCCGATCTGGGATGGACGTGAGTGCCGGCAATTCCAGGTAGGACTCCGCTTCGTCAACAGTCCGGAGGGAACCGTCGATGGCGTCCAGGCCGATCACGGTTCCGACGCCGAGCACACCTCCGAGAACAAGGGCCAGCGCGAGGATGAGCTTGGTGCGTGGCTTGCTGGGAGAAGTGGGGACTAATGGCTCCTCGATGGTGCGAAAAGGTGCGTTGTCCATTCCTCCGGCGATGTAAGTCTCCTTAAGCCGGAGCGTTACCGATTCGAAAAGAGCACGATCGGACTCGATATCGCGCTGGAGGACATTGTAAGGGATCGCGATTCGGTTTAGCTCCATCGCTCTTTGTTCTTGTTCTTTCAGAGATCTCTGGAGCTTTTCCTCGGCATCGAGAGCGGATTGGTATTCTCCAGCCACCATACTTGCCGCCCTTGGAAAGCGTTGCCGCGAGGGTGGCTTTGAGATTCGCGATCCGCGTCTGGGCCGTAATGAAACGCGGGTGCATCGGAAGGTTGCGCTTTGCAATGGCAGCGAGATCGTTTTCCGCTTTCAGTAAGCGCTCACGAATAAGGGCAACTTGTGGGACCTTGCCGACACTTTCGATCTGAAGCATCGCGTCGGTATCGGCAGGATCCATTCGTTTGACTTGATCGAGGTCCGCTTCGAGACGAAGACGTGTCGCCTTCGCTTCCGCCACCTTGGTGTTGAGCTCCCGCAGTTGCTCGACAATGATGTTCTGCCGCTCCTCCAGCGAGACGGTACTGTTGCTCTCTTTGTAAGCTTGGAGTTTGCGTTCAGCTTGCTCCAAACGCCCTTTGAGGTTCGCGGCCTCGTCGCGCAAAAATTCGTGGGCCACCCGGGCCGCCTCGCGGCGCTGCTCAAATGTCTCATGGAGAAACTCCTGAACGAAGCTGTTCGCGAGCTTTTGAGCCATCGCAGGATCTTCATCGAAGGCGGTCACATCAATCAGACGCGTGTTGCGTCGGAGAGACACGGCCACCTTTTTCGACATGAGATTGGCGAGCTCGATATCCGTGTACGGGGCTCCGTCTTTCTTTGGCGGAGCGAATTTTGGGTCATTCTCCAAGCCCAGTGATCGAATGACCCGCAACATCAGCTTTCTGCTCGAGAAGGCGTTGACGACGGTATTGAGATAGTCTGTCGCGTCCGGCTTCTCCTCGGAGATATCCTGTATCTTGAGCACTTTTTGAGGTTCCTGCGAGACTTGGAGGACCGCTCGCGACTCGTAAATTTTCGGAGCCTGTAGAACGTAGATGAGTGCCGCCAGAAAGGTGACGCAGGTTATCGCGACGATAACCCACGCCTTGGCCCGCAAAAGGTTGGCGAGCCGCTGAAAGTCGATAGAATCTCCATCGACATAGGCGGGGTCCCTTCCAAAACGCTCCTGTCCCAAAGGCGTGTCGTCCGGATGGTGCATGATGATTATGTCCGTTTAGAGCTCGAAGACCATGTCGCCGGCGGCGCGGCTTTTTCTGGGTCGAGTCATTCGATGCGAGTGAATTGCTTGGAACAGTTGAGGCGCAAATAGTCTAACGAGAAGGCTGAGTAGGCTGGAGCGGGGTCTGCGGCCGGCCAATTCGGTGGTCTCCCGCATCTGGCGCAAACGAGCTGTCAGAGAAGTCGTCGTCGGAAGATGTGTCGTTCGAGATCGAACCTGAGCTGGAGGTCTCTTCGGATATTTCACCCGTCGACATGTCTTCCTCGTCATCCTGTGACTGCGCGTCCGCGCGCAGCACGAGCCCGACCAACACGACCGCACTACAAATCCCGGCAATCAACGTTCGTCCCGTCATCCCACGACAGAAATCAATTCGCGCGACAGTGGATGCACACAGCGAGCGAGCAGCCCATGGGCTCGAACGACCGAGCGCACAACATGGCTGCGCCAGAATTAAGCTTCATTCTTGTTTGGCTCAATGCTTCGAAAGCGACACTGCAGGGTGCCTGGAAGGGTCTCCTGGAACATCGACAGAATCGCCGCGAGCAAACTCCGCTCTGAGTAGATCCGAGGCGTCAGAGGCTCGATGAGAATATTTGGTTGACCGCGCGATCTTAGCGGCGCGGAGTGGTGAACGGTTGGCGCCCCTTCGAGTGGGCGTGGCCACGGCGGCAGAAAAGTCGAATGTGCCCATGTCTACCCGAAAAACCTCGTCGCGAGCTGGAACAGGAGTCGGGTTGACAGCGAGTTCGACGACCTCTCGCGCTTGGTTCGAGGTGCGGATTTCCCCGGTCTGTTTTGCCCAAGTCATGACACGAAGGCTGACCTCGATACGGCGGCTCTCCTTCCCGGAGTTCTCCACGTCCCGACAAGCGAATGGAACATCAATGTGGAGAAGGTGGATAACTTCTTCATAAATGCCCCTCGGGTTAAGGATGTCGGTTCAGCAGCAAACAGCAAAGTCAGGTATTGTAAGCCGCGTAACTCAGGACGTTGTATCAGAATGTGACGAACCCCATAAATTTGTTGATGAGCGTGCTAAATACGCCTTTAACGGCACAGTTTTGGCTTTCACCTCTCGTTGAACGCGCAATAGTGCAGGCGAGAAGACATGGCTGCGCCGACGACGTGATCCAAGCCAGAAATCAAGGCCAGGAACCAACGCTTCGGGCCGGGCATGGGGCATCTGAGAACGTGACCCGAGTCGGGTTCGGCGCTGCCTGTCCGTCGGAATTCTAGCGAGGCTGTGCCTCAGACCGAGCCAGGTATTTCCGCCACAGATGGCACCGATCAAACACGGATAGAACTGGTGGCTCATAGATGCGTCCTCACGATTTATTGGGGTAGATCGGACGATCGGACGGTCTTCAGATTTAAGAGGATCTCTTGGTAGCGGTGATCGTCGAGATCAAGCTGCGCCAAATACCGAAGAGGGAGACACAAGTCCTGAACGAACTCAAAGCAACGGGGAAGAAAGTGGGAGAGGCTTGTCCGCTTCGGACGCGACCGCGTTGAGGACAAGCACGTGGTCTTCTGAAGGATATTATCCGTGTTCCATCGGTGAGCATCTGTGGCCCGAATATCTGCCACTGATGAGCACTCGCTTCTCTCCGTGGCCGCAATTTGCGGCAACAGGCTGGCGCTTGGAAAACTTGATCTCTCTACTCTCAATTTTAGTGTTCCAGGATTCTAGGGCCGCCCTTAACGATCATTCGAGTATCTCCATCGGTAGAACGCGTATTTGAGAAGCTCGTTCTGGAATTCAATCAAACCCTGCTCGGTTTGCCACCAGTTCGATGGCTGGTATTTGAGTGGTGGCGCGGCCGCCGTGAGAACTTTGGTTTTGGTCGTCGCAAGCTCCTTTGTAAAGAGCCAGCGTACCCGGCGAGTGTGAAAGGGATCGGTAACAATAATGATCTTCCTGGCGTCCGCCTTGGCGACCCAGTCGCGCAGGGCGAGGGCTTCCTCGAAAGTGCTACTGACCTCGATGCCGAATGGGACGATCGCTTCCGCTGGAACGCCTTCGGCAAGGAGAATCTGCCTCGCGGTTTCGATGTCTCCAAGGGTGATGCCGAGCTTTTCGGTGGGCTTGCGCTCAGGGGAAGCTACCAGAATCTTGGGCGCGTAGCCGGCACGATACAGGCGAGCCGCCTCGAAGGGGCGAGTTTGCAGACCACCGCCCAAAACGACAATCGCGTCGGCCGGGGAAAGGGGATCCGTGATGATCCAGCGCTCCGCGATCCATGTCAGAAGCGGTGCGCGGAAAAACCAGGCGATCGCCAGGAGGAAGATGGCGATGAGCCCGGCCCCAACGGCCCAGCGTCCGAATCGAAACATCGTGGGCGAATGTGGAGCGGCCGGAGGTCAGCTGAAAAGTGGAAAAATGCCGGACGGCTTTGCGCTCATCGGTTCGGTCTCACAAACCACCTTCGTGCTGATGCCTTGACATCAATAGTCATGATGCAACGATGTCAACATGCGAACGACGCTGACTCTCGATGACGACATTGCCAAAATCCTTAAGAATCGGGCACGTGAACTGGACAAACCATTCAAAGAGGTGCTCAACGCCACTCTCCGCGCTGGTCTCGCAAAAGAGAATCTTCCGGTCAGCAGAAAACCGCCGTCTAAGGTAGTTCCTCGAAACCTTGGCCTGAAGGCAGGAATCGATCCGGACAAGCTCAATCAACTGGTGGACGAGCTTGAGGCGGAGGAGTTTGCCAGCAGGCATCCGCGTCCATGATCTTGCCGGACGTCAACCTTCTGGTGCATGCCTATAATACCCAGTTTCCCCAACATGAGAAGGCGAAGGTGTGGTGGGAGGACAAGCTGGATGGACCTACCAGCGTCGCGCTGGCGTGGGTGACGATTCTGGGATTCATGCGAGTGACCACACACCCGCGTATTCTGCGAAACCCTCTCACGGTTCAGGAGGCCATAGCCATCATTGAGGACTGGCTTGAACTGCCGCACTTTTTCCTGGTGCTGCCGTCTTCCAGGCATTTTTCAGTGCTGCGTGCACTCTTCTTGCAGTTGGGGACGGCCGGCAATCTGACAACCGACGTTCATCTCGCCGCCCTCGCGATCGAACGCGGATTCGTGCTCCATTCGACTGACGCCGATTTTGGGCGCTTTGAAGGACTCAAATGGGTAAACCCGATACGATGAAGTGAGTAACCGTATTATCGCAGGATCCTAAGCGTCTTAATCGAGTTATTACGTATGAATAGGAAAATATGAATACCAGAATTGATGAGTAGATCGTCTCTCGGAAATCATTTCCGAAGAACGCCCTCAATGCGAGTATTCTGGGGAGCACACCCGTCTCGGGTGTGGCGCTCGGCGTCCGCGCCGAGCGCAGTCATCTGCGAAATTTCTGAAAGCAAATGGGAGACACCTCTCATGGTCGTTGTCAAAATCAGCGAAGATGACGAGCCAAGTTTTGTCCGGCGTGGAAGCCGGACAATGACACCCGAGACGGGCGTGCTCCCCGATCCCATGGCGACGCGCCCGGGGCATCTCCTACTCGTTTTTGCTCTTCGCCGACCTTTTCGGCATTTTCTGGTGGGCCGTGCTTTTTGGGGGGAAAGCGAGATCTACGGTAGGTGGTGACTACGAACTGATGAGCGAGTCGGACGTCGCGAGCCGCGTCCTTCGGCGTATCGTCCTCATGTCCGCGGAACAGATGCCCGCGATTGGCTTGAAGGCTTGAATCCAGCAGGTTGAAGAAACCGAAGGGCGCCGCGTTGACGACGCCTTCCGAACTTATCGTGATCACCCAGGCGTTCACCGTGGCATTATCAGTGCAACCAAGAGCGCGGAGGTGAGAGCGGCATCTTACCTGAAAAGCTTCTGGAGAACGATCGACAGATCTTCCGCTTTCACGGTGAAACTGTGATGCCGAATGGGGCGAATTCCTGTTGCCCGGCAATCTGCACCTGTGCAAATAGCCGCACGAAGCCCGGACGTAGCGCATAAATCTGAAATTCAAGCTCCGGGCCTCCTCGCGCGGCAGCATCCCAGACCGGAGCGCCCTTCGGATGCATGTGCAGCACCGTCTGGTAATCCTCATTGAATCCAACGATGTGAGCGAACGCCGCCATCACAGGTTCCAGTTCCGTGAAGCCATTTCCGTCCGGGCCTGTTATCCTTAGCCGTGCCGGAGCAGGTCTTCCGGCCTTGAGCGGCGTGTCGGGCAAGAGCAACTCATAGTGGCGTCCATTTACATTCACGTTGTAGCTGAGAGATCGGTCCGTTATGCGCTCTCCGCTGGCCGCCCCGGGTATATCTGCGACGACATACTCCTGGAGACCAAGCGGATGGGCCCGTAAGTCGGCCCAGAGACGATAGTTGCCCGGTTTCCTGGGGGTGAAGCCGAAGACGTATTCGCCCGGCGTCTGTGTTGGCTCCGGATGTTCATGGTGATAATCTGTCAGGCTGCTGTCGATTATGAGGAGATGGATCTTCTTGGTATGAGCCTCGATCAGGTCGGACGGGAGCACCGGATCGCCGTTGCTCTTCTGCAGCGTCAGGTAGAGAGTTGCCGGTTTGCCCACGGTCAAAGCTTCGGTCGCACGCACGGAGGCGCGAAGAGACTCTCGGAAAGCGGCACGCCCATCGGACCTTCCTGGCAGGATCCTAACGACCTGATCAAGCATCATGCCGCATTTGGGACAGAGATCCGTTTCCTGGCCGACGACGTCCGCATGCATTGGGCAGGTGAAGGTCGCGGCGGCCTTCGAGGCCGCGGCGAGGAGAGGCTCGGAGAAATAGGTCTTCAGTTTATTGAATGACTTCATCACTCGGTGAAGCTCTGATTCGGCCTCGACCTGCTGGTTCGAATCGGCCACTAGATGGAGAGCGCCGACACGCTGAACAAACGAGGTAAGATCTGCCCGATACTGTTGGATCTGATCCTGTTCGACCAGGTCTTCCCTCGAAAAGAGTTCCTCCAGTGCGAATCCGAGAATCACATCTTCGTTGTGGATCGAGGAAAGATCTTTCGCCCGAACATAGCTTTCCAGCTGCCTCACGATTTGAATCACCATTGCAAGCGATTCTAACTGGGCAGCCGAAGCATCGGCCACAGCGGCTCCTCGCGCTTCCTGAGACGGTTCAACCGAATCTTCTCCTGCGCGATCGCCGATGGCGACATCACAAAGCCCGGCGAGGATCATGATCATGGAAATGACCCGCTTATCCACGGCGATTGTG
Source organism: uncultured Verrucomicrobiae bacterium (assembly GCA_963820865.1). GTDB lineage: Bacteria > Verrucomicrobiota > Verrucomicrobiia > Chthoniobacterales > Terrimicrobiaceae > DASTFP01. Next base: position 17,382 of record CAWGBZ010000026.1, on the reverse strand, counting down.
ATTGGACTCAAGGATTTCGGCCCCGACGTCTGCCGGGGGTTTCACGAGAAGATCAGCCTTTGGGGCGAACGGACGGAGGGACTTCGAAAACTTGTTGCTGCTTCGCTGGTTCCAAACTGTTGTCGGATCACGAAGAAATCTAGCCTGGTAGAACCAGAAGATTTCGATTCTTTGATCTCGCGGAAACCACGACGGACGCCGCTCCGGCCAGAGTGACGAGAGGCAACGACCAAGCGTTAAAAGCAGGTAGGTTGGATGGGGCTGCCAGGACCAAGAGAAAGCCCGCGGCTAAGCTGACTCCCAGGGTGCAAAAGCCTGAAGTCGAGGGCTGGATGCCAATACACGCTACGGCAACAAGGATGCCCAGTCCCGCAGCAACCGCAGGAAGTTCCTTATCCTCAGGATCGGAGTCCTGTGTACATGGCGGTTCGTCGGCTTTCCTGGGCGTTATGGCCGCTTTAGCGATTTCACCACGCATGTCCGCCGCGATCTGCGATTTCGTAAGTGCAAACGAGTAAATTCGCACACCATGGATGAGTCCCGAGAAATTGAATCGCGACGAGTTCGGCCTCCTGCCGACGTAGACGGCTTCTCGAGAACTCCGCTGGATGCTGCTCACGGAGCCGAGCAAGAAGCCATTGTCCAACTCTCCGTCTAGGTACCACGTCCAGCGTTCTCGCTTCGGCGTCGTAGACGCCAGCAATATGATACCAGGTGTTCAGCGCCAGTGGAGTGGCTCCATAGCGTGCCATGAGTTTTCCGCATGAATCCGTGAGCTTGAAACCGAGTGTGCGAGGGCCACGGTCGATCGTCGTGTCCAATTGGTATCCACGACTTTGCTGGAGCTGTGAAACAACCGCCGCATCATCCACAGGAAAGGAACTGGAGCTGATCCAGACGCTGATGGTCGTGCTGCCGGCCAGGCGGAGAGCCGTCGAGGTTCCAAAATCTATGTAATTAGCTCCGTCGAAAAAGGGGGTCGTACCCACGGCGGTGGCAGTGCGCCTTGGTTCCCTGTGGAATTGACCGAGCAGTCCGTGACCTGAATAGTCCATGACCGCACGCCCGAGGCTTTCATCGAGCTTCCAATAAGCCTCGAGAGTCCCTTGTGAAGTGTCTCCTCGTGCGTTTATTGGGTCACCGGTGCTGATTCGTACACTAATGACGAGTGAAAGGGCCAGGAGTATCGCGAGCAGCGCTCCAGTTCTCGTGATCCGAAACGCGGGCGGCCGAAGGTTCAAACGCGCGCTCAGCAAGGAACCGAGCATTGCGCCAAGAACGTTCGAACCGACATCGATAATCGACGGATCTCGGTGCAACATAAAGAGCTGACTGGTCTCGGCAAACGCAGAGATCATGCCAGCGAGAAGGGACGCCCTCCACATACCCAACCCTGCGAGGACAATCCCGACCGGTAGATATCCGATGATGTTTGCGATGATATCGGGTACATCGCCTATGCTGAAGCTCAGCCCGACTTCTTGGCGCGACCTCAGTTCGATCGGAATTGCGGTCGCCGCGAGAACAAGACAGATTACCGGCGCCGTTAGCGTTATCTGGCCCGGAGAGCCAAATCTGTCAGGCCGCATCGAAAGCGAGCGTGAGGTGGCGGGCCATCAAGTTCATCGCTCCGTGGATTTTCGACGATTCATTTACGTAGCGCTGTCCTTGCGAGTTGGCGTCCTGGCGAACGCGACGCTGTATCGGGTCGCGCAGCGCTGCTCGCGTTCGCTTGTCCGCGTCGGTTGGTCGGTTGGTCTCCTTGACGGTGCGTACTACAATGGCAGAAAGCCCCGGTAGTCGACGACTGCCGAGGCTTTCCATCGCGGCCGTATCGAGGCCCTGGCTTTGGGGGGAAGGCACCGGGAAATTTATCTAGTCGCTGCCTGAGTAGGTCGCCGTAATGGTTACATCGAGAGATGGAATCGTCGCGGTCGTTGTTGGCGCTGTTGGATTGGAAAGGATGGGGGTATCCCCCGTCCATCCGGCGAACTGCGAGCCTTCAGGAGGGGAATTGGCATTGACAATGACGAGCGTGCCGACGGCGTAGCTTCCTCCGCCCGTTCCATTCTCTACGGTCAACAACGTCGAGCCGGCGGCAATGCTGGGCGGATACGAAACTTCGTTCGAGGGCTGACCCTCAAGCGAAGCGTCGTTGTAGGCGGTGACTCTGAATAAATAGGTAATGCCGTCAACCAGGTTTGGAACGGTAAACATGGTCGTATTGCCAACGTCGAAGACCTCCGGAATTTCCGCCAGCCGTTCGGTAATACAGCCTGTAGCCCGCGATATCCGGTTCGGAATTAGCGTTCCACGCAAGAGTCACACTTTGAGACGCGTGGCTTGTCCAGAAAGAGATAACGAACAGAGCCAGCGCGAGGGGACCGAAATACCGGCAAGCTGAGAAGCCCTGAGAACTCCGGCGCCTGATAGCGGACGCCGGAGTTCTAGCGGGGAAGTTGGTTTGTTTTGCAGCCATTTCCCTCATTGGCAGACGGCCGAGTCCGCAGAAGGGCCGATCGCCGATCGGAATGACCTAATTGGCCGGCTGCCTTTTGAGTTTCTTCGCCGCCCGGCGTCGAAGAACTTCAATTCCTGCCAAGGCACCCCCAAGGAGCATCAGCGTTGCTCCGCCGTCCGGCACGGCTCTGGGGCCTGCTTCGGCCATGAGTTTGGCTCCGAGAGCCCAAAAGTCACCGCGCCCGGTTTGCTGTATCGTGTAAGAGAGTTTGCCAGTTGCATCGAGTGACACTAAGGCCGTTCCCAAGATCTGCCCACTGACGAGCGTGAGATCAACCTCGATGGGTTTGAGAAAGTCTTCTCCATTGAGCTTGAATTGGACCCACTCGTCAGAGTCAAGCAATTGGTCGTCCGACACCGCAAACCAAACCGTTGCGGACGTCACAGTTTCGGTCGCTGGGTTGTAGCCGCCAAGAAGGCCCGTGGTGATGTCAAATGTGCCTGATTTCGTGCTATTCAAACTCGTAAGCTTCTCTGCGAAGACGTCAATGTCCCAATAGGTGACTGCTTTGCCGGCCAAGGCGCTTGCGATCAGCAAAGAAGCTGCTGTTAGTGTGATATATACGGATTTTCTCATCGCTGGTTGGTTCTGGGTTTTGCGGGGTGATGATCTAGTGCCGGTCTATAAAGCTACTAACGTGCCAGCTTTATGAGTAATGTGGTGAGATCTCGTAACGCCCGTATAATGAACATATTATGTAATGGTATTTAGGAGCGATCTTTCTTTGGGAGGAATTTGTCTTTCGGTTCCCTGTAAGGTTTGCCGACGTTCTGTGCTCAATCGGTCGGATCCAAGTTACGTAAGACATTAATTATCAGATATATGGCGATCTACGAGTCGAGCCGTAAAGAAATCTGACGTTTGCAAGCATTTCTTGGCGACAGCGCGGATTCCCGTCGTCGAATGGAATAAGGTGAGTTTCACACCCAAAACGTTCAGTTACTCTTATCGAGGCTTTTCACAGTCCGCCTTGCTTCAGAGGCAAGCGGGTCAGGGAGTCCTGCGGCTAGCGCCTGATCGAGAGATTGTCGCGCCTGAACGATGTCATTCGATTTGAACTGAGCCATACCAAGATAGTAAAGATCCTCGGGATCGAGCGGTCTTTTCTTGGCACTTTGTTTCAGCAGTTGGGCCGCATAAGCGAACTCGTTCCTCTCGTAGCTCAGTTTCGCAAGAATCTCAGCGAGTTCAGGGTCTTCGGAGAGGGTCTTACGAGCTTTCCAAGCCAGGTCATAGGCCTCGTCCCGCTTTTCGGGCGTTCCCTGATAAAGCAAGGCCAGGTGCTTTTGCGCCGGCGCAAAGTCCGGAAAGCGTCGTAAAACTTCCGTGTAGATTTTGACGGCGTCCTTTGATTCGCCACGCTCTTCGAGGAGCGCGGCTCTGGCCATTAACGCCGGGACATAGGCAGGGTCCTCCTGGAGAACCTGCTCGACGTCGGCCTGGCGAGCTTGTGAGGCTGCCTCTCCGCGCGCGAGCGCGGTCATGTCCAGGAACAGTTTGGCGTCACTCGCCTGGCCAGAATCTGGGGCTGTGGCGAGGACACTCTGCATCGTTTGCCGAGCTTTTTCGACCTGTCCAAGGCTGTAGGCCGCCCAGGCGAGATCGTGGAGAACTTCGTGATCATTCGGGAGCTGGCGAGCGCTTTCCTGAAGAAGGCTATAGGCCCATGCAAAGTTGCCGGACTGGTAGGCGGCTTTTCCGAGGATCGCCAGCACCTTGGGGTCGTTCGGAGCGAGTTCTCGCGCTTTGCCGGCAAATTGGAGGGCCTTGTCGCTTGATTGGAGAGGGCCGGAATACAACTCGGCGAGTTTGATCGTCGCCGGGAGCAAGTTGGAGTTCAGCTTGATGGCACCTTCGTAGGAGGCAGCAGCTTTGACGAAGGCCCCTTCCTTTTCATAGGACTCCGCCAGGCGCATTCGAGCTACCGGATCGTTGGGTTGTTGCTCGAGAGTCGTCTCGAGGTCTTTAATCGAGAGTTCGACAGGTTTCCCATCGACAGCTCCCAGGATGGAGAGCTTGCGTTGCGCTTCATCCTTTCCGGAAAAGTCATTCGGTGCCGCAGTCGCCACGAGAAAGGCCTGACGGGCGCTTTCACTCTGACCCATCATGTAGTGCGCCATCCCAAGATGAAACTGCACCTCGGGGTTCCGAGGGAGTTTACGGGCGCTCTGCTGGAACAGCGTGAGGGCTTGCTGATAGCGCCCCTGCTTACAGAGGATCCATCCAAGCGTGTCTGCGATACGCGGATCGTCCGGCTGCAACGCCCGGGCCTTCTGCGCCAGGTCCCCGGCCTTGTCGAGCAATCCAAAGTGCTCGGCGTACAGGTAAGCGAGGTTGTTGAGGGCGGGAGCCTCTTCGGGTTTCAGCGAAAGCAGTTTCTCGTAAGCCTGGCGGGCTTTCGAAAAATCCTTGGTCTGTTCGTAAGATCACCGCGACACTCATCAAAGCACGTGGATCATTCGGGTTCTTGGAGAGTTCACCTTCCAGCAGAGCGACGGCTTGGGGAAACTTGCCGGCAACGAGATAAGTCGAGAGGAGCAGGTTGGATGCGTTCGGATGAGCAGGTTGCCGTTCGAGTGCTTCGAGCAGTGCTCTCTCTGCGTCGTCCCACCTTGCTTGCGCCGCATAGATTTTCCCTTCGAGGAAGTAAAGGTCGGGCGAATCGGCCGTAATCCGAAGTTGATCGCGCACTCTGCCCAGCGCGGTGTCGTAGTCCTTGACTTGGATGTCGAGGTCGACCAGTTGCGAAATGATCAACGGGCTCTTCGGCGCCAGCTTATGTGCAGATTCGATAGCGGTCCGCGCCTCGTCAAACTTGCCCTGTTGTTTAAGGACCAGAGCCAGCGCAAGATACGCGGAGGCACTTTGCGGGTTGGTCTTGATCTGATCACGAAAGACCACGGCGGCGTCATCCAGACGTCCGAGGGACTGATAGGCTTGAGCGAGGAGAAGTTGAGCCTGAATGAGGTTTGGCTGCCGCTTGAGAAGTTCCAGCATCGTCGTGACAACTTGCTGAGCGCCGTTATCGCGAAGGTTAATCTCGCCGAGGAGCAGGATGGCTTCAACGTAGTCGGGATTCCGGGCGAGGGCCTGGCGTAAGACGAAAGAGGCTTGGGCTAGATTGTTGTCCTGCAAATAGGCACGTGCCAGTTGGTACTTAACGGGCAAAGCCTTTGGGTAGCTTGTGTCGAGACTTTCCAATCCTTCGATGGCCCGACTGGTTTCGCCCTGTGCCAGCCAGACTTGGGCACGAAGCAGGCGGGCTTCAACGTTAGTGGGATCCCTCAACAGGACGTTGTCCAGCAGGCTGAGCGATTCGTCCGGCTTCTTCTGTGAAAACGCTATTTGGGCAAGCAGGCGCCACGCGGGCAAGGAGTCCGGGGCCTCTCGGGTGATTTCATTCAGGAGACGGACGGCCTCGTCGGTCTGGCCGCGACGCAACGTGAATTCGGCGTGTGCCAGGCGCATCGGCGATCTGAAGGGGGCGAGCTGAGCCGCGGTCTTGAACTCGCCTTCCGCGCTGGTCAAGTCCTTCTTCGCCAGGAAGACCCTGGCCAGAGCAAAATGCGCCTCGGCGGAGTCAGGAGCACGCGAGAGCCCCCGCCTGGCTTCGGCCTCGGCGGCCTCCAAGTCTCCCTTTCTAAGAAGGAGGGCAACCTTGGCGGAATGAACACCAGGTTGCTCGCTTTCGGTGAGGCTGTTCAGCCGTCTTTCCGCGTCATCCAGATCTTCCTTTTTTAACGACGTCTCGACCAGCAAACGCAGTGCCTCTTGGTCAGTCGGAGATTGATCGAGGATGGCCAGGATTTCTTTGCGCGCCTCATCGGACTGCCTTGCATAGAGGAAGACGGAGACCAGCTTGGTCCGGGATTTGAGGTCTTCTGGTATGAGTTGCCGCGTCGCCAGCAGGTAGGGAGCCGCCTGCAAGGGAGCGCCCTGCTCCAGCCAGATGTTGCCGAGACGCTGGATGGCCGTCGCGTTCCTGGAATCCTCGCGGAGGACGTTCAGGTACTCGACCTTGGCCTTATCGTACTCGCCCGCCTGATAATAGCCGTCGGCGCTCTTGAGCAAACGCGACTTCCGTGCTTCGGCCGAGCAACCAATCAGACCCGCAACGGCCAGGAGGGCCAGAGCCAAGCGAGAAAGGGTTCGGTTCAAGATCTCCATATACGAATACGACGAATCGGGCGCAACGTTTGCTCACAAAAGATAGGTTATCCGCAGATCTGACAGATGAAACGCAGATGACAGGAGCTCAAGGTCCGTTTCGTCGGGCACTAATGCCTCTCCCTGCAATCTGCGTCAATCTGCGTAATCTGCGGATCAATCCTTGGGCCAAGCATTTCCGAATTTCAGAGTGTCAGCATTTCTGCATCCGAATATCCGCATATCAGTGTCTGCATCCGGAGATGTCAGAGATGAACGCAGATGGTCGCCGAATGCGTTTCCTGTAATCTGTGTCAATCTGCGTAATCTGCGGATCAATCCTTGGGCCAAAACGTTTCAGATTTCAGAGTTTCGGCATTTCGGAATGTCAGCGTTTCGGATTATCCGCAGATGTCACAGATGAAACGCAGATCAAGAGCTAAAACAGAGGAAAAGGTTGCCGGACACTATCATAACAACCAGAAAAGGCCGCTTAAAAGATACTATCGCGGCCTGAGCGAAGAATTAAGCGTCGTTCTTGATTTAAGACCTATCGTGTCTTCAATCTGCGTCAATCTGCGTAATCTGCGGATCAATCCTTGGGCCAAAACGTTTCAGAATTTCAGAGTTTCAGCATTTCGGAATGTCAGCGTTTCGGATTATCCGCAGATTTCGCAGATGATCGCAGATCAAGAGCTAAAACAGAGGAAAAGGTTGCCCGGACACTATCATAACAACCAGAAAAGGCCGCTTAAAGATACTATCGCGGCCTGAGCGAAGAATTGAGCGCCGTTCTTGATTTAAGACCTATCGTGTCTTCAATCTGCGTCAATCTGCGTAATCTGCGGATCAATCCTTGGGCCAAAACGTTTCAGAATTTCAGCGTTTCAGCATTTCGGAATGTCAGCGTTTCGGATTATCCGCAGATGTCACAGATGAAACGCAGATGTCAGAAGAACTCAGAAAAGGCCCGTTTCAAGATACTATCGCGGCCTGAGCGAAGAATCGCCGTTCTTGATTTGCCTATCTGCGTCAATCTGCGTAATCTGCGGATCAACCCTTGGGCCAAAACGTTTCAGCATTTCGGAATGTCAGCGTTTCTGCATCACCCCTCTTTGGCGATATCGAGCTTCTCCATCAACTCATAGAGAGTCGGTCGGCTGACGCCGAGCTCGCTGGCCGCCGAACTGATCTTGCCAGCGTTTCGTTTCAGGGCTTGTTGAATCATCTCCCGTTCGACGTTCTCACGGGCTTCGCGTAAGGTCCCGCCATGTGAATTGAAAGCATCGCTTAGTTCCATGTCTGCTCTGCTGATACGTTTTCCTTCGGTCATGATGACCGCACGGTGGATACGATTCTGGAGCTCCCGGACATTTCCAGGCCACGGATACTTTCGTATTGAGGTAAGGGTTTCAGGCGCGAAGGTTAATCCCGTCCGGCCGGTCTCCGTCGCGAAGAGGCGGAGAAACTCTTTAGCCATCAACACGACATCGTCTTCCCGGTCCCGCAGCGGAGGCAGATCGACGACTACGACCGCGAGGCGAAAGTACAAGTCTTCACGGAATCGACCCTTGGCAATGGCTTGCTTAAGTTCGGAGTTGGTGGCGGCGACGACACGAGCGTCGCAATGAATCTCCTCCCGGCCTCCGACGCGGATGAAAGTTTGCTCCTGGAGGAAGCGGAGGAGCTTGACCTGAAGAGGTAGCGGCAAGTCGCCGATCTCATCAAGGAGGAGGGTTCCTCCGGCGGCCTGTTCAATGAGCCCCTTGCGCTGCACGTGGGCGCCGGTGAAAGCACCCTTCTCATGTCCGAAGAGTTCGCTCTCGAGCAGATTGTCGGGAATCGCACTGCAGTTGATGGCGAAGAATGGGCCTGTCTTGCGTGGACTGGATCGATGAATAGCCTCGGCGGCCATTTCCTTGCCGGTACCGCTTTCGCCGAGCAAGAGCACGGGAACGGTCGAGGCGGCGACCTTGCGAATGGCGCCGAAGGCATTCTGCATCCGTTCGCTTACCCCCAGCATGCCTTCGAAACCGCCCACACCGAGGTTTTGCTGCAACGAGCGGTGTTCTCGCTCGAGTTCCGTCACGTAAAAGCATCTTCGGAGCAAGAACCTCAGTTCGTTGATATTCACGGGCTTGCTTAGGAAATCATAGGCCCCTGAGCCAACCGCTTGGAGAGCATTTTCCCTTTCCTCCTGCCCTGAGATGATGATGACCTTGGCCATCCTGTCTGCACCAAGCATCTCGGAGAGGAGAGTCATCCCTTCGTCCGGCTGGTTCGGATGGGGTGGGAGACCGAGATCAAGAATCACGACCGCGGGACGGTGCATCTTAAACTCTCCCAAAGCGCCGGCGCGATCACCGGCCAGCAACACTTCGTAATCCGCGGAGAGGGCCCACTTCATCTGAGTACGGATCTCCTCATCGTCGTCAACTATGAGCAGTTTTGGCTTCATGGATTTGGAGAGTTCAGTCCAGATTCCTATCCTGAACACTAGAATTGAGGCCACAGATGCTCACGGATGGAACACGGATCATGATCTTTCAGAAAAACCACCCATCTTCGTCCATCTTTTACAACTGTGGATCGCCCAATCCTTTCCCCAACAATTGTGAGGATGCATCTACGAGCCATCAGTTCCATCCGTGTTTCACCGGTGTGCATCCGTGGCTAAGTAAGTACCTCGCTCGGTCTGAGGCGCAGCCTCGCTAGCAGAACTCATCCATAGATATACGTGGCAAGCCGTCAAACTTTCAGATCTTCCAAGGATCGACTCGGGCTCGCGCTCGAACCGGGTGCGGTCGTCTCGCTGCGGAGGCCCGGATAGCCGGTGGTCCAGGTGTACACCTTCTGGTCCCACTTCTTGCCGGAAAGCACGATCTTCTCGGCGTTGACGACGATGACGTAATCGCCGGAGTCGATGTGCGGGGTGTAGGTGGTGGCGCTTGCCCATCAGGATCATGGCGATATCGCTGGCCAGCCGGCCGACGACCTTGCCTTCGGCGTCGACCAGGAACCATTTCTTTTCCAGCTCGCCTGGCTTGGCCATGTAGCTTTTGACGGTTGCGGTCTTCATACACTCACTCTTTTGGCTCTCTAGAGGAAACCACCAATTTAGCGGCTCGCGTAAACCGACAGCCTGTGTGGCGAGAAGGGTAGTGTCATTTAGTGACACCATTACCGCCAGTTTGCGGGAGGCACGCTAGTGCACGCTTTGGCGGGGTGGTTGGCGACATTGCGAATCTGGCTGCCAAGCCGTCTGAGTCGGCCGAAGCTTGACGGCGTTGCCCTGCCGGCGGCTAGAATTCTGGAAGGAGAACCTGGGTATCCGCTTGGATTTTGAGGGACTCGCGGTTGGAAAATCGCCATACGCCGTCAGGCCGTGGCGTCTTTAGCGTTGCCACGGGAACGGACGGAGTTCTGCGGACAGCCGCGAGCTTTCTATTTCTTCGATACGCAGGTCGGCCGAACGACGGTCAATCAAGTCATCTCCGGCACGAGCTATCCGATTATCGAGTTCATCGGAGAAGTGGCCGGATGATCCTCGACATCGGTGCAAACATCGGTGCCAGCACGCTCTACTTCGCGGCGAACTATCCGCAAGCCCGCATTCTGGCATTCGAGCCCTTTCTGGAAAGTTACGAACTGCTGGTCCGCAACGTCGAGGGGCTGCAGCACATCAGCACGTTCGACTTTGGGCTGCTCGATCGAGACCAACAGGCGCCGCTGCACTTGGGGCTGCAGGATTCGGCGACCAATTCCATCGCTGTCGTGAAACGTGCCCCACAAGTACGTGCTGGTCGAGCTGCGCGAGCGGCGCCGTGCTTGCCGAACAAGGCGTGGCGGAAGCGGACATTATCAAAGTTGGACACCGAAGGCAGCGAGTTGCCGATTCTGCGTTCGATGTCGGCCCTGGTGGTGCGGGTGATTTACATCGAGTTTCATCATGAAGCGGACCGCAGCGAGATCGACCGGATGTTGAGCCCCACGCATATGCTGATCTTTGGCCATATCACCGCTCCGCACCGCGGCGAGCTGTGCTATGCGCCGCGCGGTCAATTCCGCCGGAAGCCAGCGCCATGGCAATCCGGGTGTAGCGGCCGCGCGGGACTGTGTGCCGCGGCGCCTGGCCCCTGGTATTGTGGCGGCAATCTGGCACAATCGAGATCGGCATGCGTGAGGAACGCGTGCCCGCCCCGCACTCGCGCACGCACACGATGATCGTCGCCGTTGTCAAAAAGATCTTTCCCGGCGAACGGCGCGTGGCGTTGGTGCCGGCCCTGGTGCCAACGCTCATCAAGTCGGTCTGGAAGTCCGCATCGAACCGGGCGACGGCCTATAGGTCGGATTCCCGATGAGCAATACGCGGAAAAGGGGGCCAAGATCCTCGTCCGCGTCGAGGCGTCGGCCGGCCGACTGCCTCCTGTAGGTCCGCACGCTGGGGCGAATCCCGAGGACGGCCTGGGCCGATCTCGATGATGTGCGCGGGGCCAGATCGTCATCGGCATGGGCGATCCGCTGGGACATCGCCGGCCGAAGCTCGCAGTTGGCCGAGGGCACGGCGTCACGCTGCTCGCGATCGAAATGATGCCGCGCATCAGCCGGTGCGGAAAGTCGATGGACGTGCTCAGCTCGCAGGCCACGGTCGCCGGCTATCGGGCCGTGCTGCTGGCGGCCACGCGCCTACCCAAGTTGTTCCCCATGATGACCACCGCGGCCGGCACCATCACGCCGGCCAAGGTGTTGGTGATCGGCCCGGCGTGGCCGGTTTGCAGGCGATCGCCACGGCCCGCGCTCGGGCGCGCGTCGTCTCGGCTACGACGTACGCCCGGCGTCAAGGAGCAGGTCCAAAGCCTGGGCGCAAAATTCGTCGAATTGGAGCTGCCGCCGGCGACGCGCAAGCGCAACGGCGGCTATGCCAAGGCGATGGACGAGGAGTTCTACCGCCGGCAGCGCGAGATGATGGACAGGTCGTCGCCGAAAACGACGTGGTGATCACCACGGCCGCGGTTCCCGGCACGAAAGTCGCCGATGCTCGTCACCGCCGAAATGGTCGGCGGCATGGCGCCCGGTTCGGTGATCGTCGACTTGGCGGCCGAGCGGGGCGGCAACTGCGAACTGACGAGCCCGGCAAACGTTCGTCGACACACGGCGTCACGATTCTCGGGCCCGACGAATTTGCCCGTCCGACGTGCCATCACGCCAGCCAGATGTTCGCCAAGAACGTCGTCACGTTTCTGGCCGCACCTGGTCAAAGACGGCCAGCGGAATCTCAACACCAGGACGAAATCACCCGCGACACGCTGATCGCCCAAGACGGTCAGGTGGTCAACGAGCAGATCCGCGAACTACTCGGCCTCGGCGAGCGTGAGAAGACCTATCACACGCGAAATCGAGCTGGAATAGCTCTGAAGGTTATTCAACCGCCTGCACCGAGTGCCAGCCGCAACGCGGCGACCTGCAATAGCCAGGGGCGAAGCCCCTGGAAATGAGGGTAGCCATCACCAACAGAAGCCCCAACGGGGTGCTCAGCCCCGTTGGGGCTTTGGGTCATTCGCGATACAACGCAACCAGGGGCTTCGCCCCTGGCTATTGCAGGTTGGGCCTTCGGCCCACACGACTGCTGCAGTTGAATAACCGGCTTTGTCCCGGGGCTAGAAGCGAAGCGCCGTTCCATGGTTACGGATGCGGTGCGGCGTGTTCCATTGTCGGCGGCGGCGCTTTCGGACGCGGCGCGGGGGGCCGGTCGACGCTCGACAACTCGCGGCGGGGTTCGCGGAATTCGCTGAGCCGCTGCATCACGACGAAGAAGACCGGCACGAAGAAGACGGCCAGCAACGTCGAGGCGATCATGCCGCCGAACACGGCCGTGCCGAGCGCCTGCTGGCCGGCGGCGCCGGCGCCGGTGGCGATCACCAGCGGCACGACGCCGAGGATGAACGCGAACGACGTCATCAGGATCGGCCGGAACCGCATGCCGCGCCGCTTCGACCGCGGCGTCGCGAATCGCTCTTGCCCTGCGTTGCGCAGCTCGCGGGCGAACTCGACGATCAGAATCGCGTTCTTGCTCGCCAGCGCGATGATCAGCACGATGCCGATCTGCGTGTAGACGTTGTTGTCCATGCCGCGGATCGGCCACGGCGGCCACCGCGCCCAGCAGGCGCCAGCGGCACGACCAGAATCACGGCCGCGGGCATGAACCAGCTTTCGTACTGGGCGGCCAGCACCAGGTAGACGAGCAGCACGGCCATGCGCGAAGACGAAGATCGCCTCGCCGCCGACGCGCTTCTCCTGGTACGCCATGCCGGTCCATTCGTAGCCCATCGCCGGCGGCAGCTTCTGGTCGGCGATCTGCTCCATCAGGTCGAGCGCCTCGCCGGAGCTGTAGCCCGGGCGCCGGCTCGCCGGTGATCGACGGCCGACGGATACAGGTTGTAGCGGTTGATGATCTGCGGGCCGAACCGCTTTTCGACCGTGGCGCAGCGTGCCGAGCGGGACCATCTCGCCGCTGCGCGATTGCGGACCTCGAGCCGGCGGATGTCGTCGGGCTCGGCGCGGAACTTCGGGTCGGCCTGCACGCGCACCTGGTACGTGCGGCCGAACTTGTTGAAGTCGTTGACGTAGGTCGAGCCGAGGTAGGCCTGCAGCGTGGCGAACACGTCGTCGAGCGGAATGTCGAGCAGCTTCACCTTTTCGCGGTCGATGTCGACGAAGAGCTGCGGCACGCCGGCGCGGAACGTGGTTTGCAGCGCCGGCGAGGCCGCGATCTGGCTGCGTTGCCGGCCTCGCATGATCTCGTGCGACGACCTGCTGCAGCTCGGTCAGCCCGACGTCGCCGCGGTCCTGGACCTGCATCTCGAAGCCGCCGCGCGACGCCCAAGCCGCGAATCGCCGGCGGCGGGAAGGCGAAGACGATCGCCTCGTGGACCTGCTGGAACTGCTCGCATCAGGTTGCCGAGGATCGCCGTCCAGGCTGAGGCCCGGTTGCCGAGCGCGCTCTTCCCAGGGCGTGAAGGTGACGAACATGGCTGCCGGCGTTCGAGGCGACGGCCTGGTCGAGGAGCGAGAGGCCGCCGATCTGGAACCAGTCTTGACGCCGGGCGTCTTCTCGAGGATGCTCGTTCACCTGGTCGATCACCGCGCGGGTGCGCGTTTGCGAGGCGGCGTCGGGCAGCTGCACGCCGATGATCGCGTAGCCCTGGTCCTCGGTCGGCAGGAAGCCGGTCGGCAGCCGCTGATACCACCAGCCGGTGAGCGCGATCAAGCCGCACGAACAGCGAGCATCATCAGCGACGACGTGACGCACCAGCGCGGCGGACGATCGCGGTGTAGATCGCTTCGCAGCCGGCCGTAGACGCGGTTGAACGCGCGGATAGAAGATGTTCTTGCGCTGCTTTGTGGCGGCCGCAGCCAGATGGCGCACTGGGCCGGCTTGAGCGTGACGGCGTTGATCGCGCTGATCAGGGCGGTGGCGGCGATCGTCAGCGCGAACTGCTGGTAGAGCTGCCCGGTGATGCCGCCCAGGAACGCGGTCGGCAGGAACACGGTCATCAGCACCAGCGTGATGCCGATGATCGGGCCGAGCACCTCGCTCATCGCCTTGATCGTGGCCTGCTTGGGCGGCGAGCCGTCGTGTCGATGTGGTGGGCGGCGTTCTCGACGATCACGATCGCGTCGTCGACCACGATGCCGATCGCCAGCACCAGGCCGAACAGCGTCAGCATGTTGACCGAGAAGCCGAGAGCCGCCATGGCGGCGAACGCGCCGATGATCGTCACCGGCACGGTCGTCGCCGGCACCAGCACGGCCCGCCAGTCCTGCAGGAACACCAGGATCACGATCAGCACCAGCACGCCGGCTTCGATCAGCGTCTCGTAGACCGCGTGAATCGACGCGTGCGACGAACTTCGTCGTGTCGAGCGGAATGATCGTAGTCGCATGCCCTTCGGGAAACGAGCGGCTCGATCTGCTCCATCGCCGTCGCGGACGTCTGTCGGCCACGTCGAGCGCGTTGGCGCCCGGCAGCTGGAAGATGGCCAGATGTGGCGGCCGGGCTTGCCGCTGAGCTCGAACCATTGGTCGTAGGTCTGCGCGCCGAGCTCGACGCGGGCCACGTCCTTGAGCGCGTCAGCCGCGTGACCGCCGCGTCGCTGCCGAGCGCCGTCGAGCCGCTGTCGTCGCCTTGATGATGATGTTCTCGAACTGCTCGGCGATCGCTCAGCCGGCCCAGCGTGGTGACGGTGTACTGGAAGCGCTGTCGTCGGTCGGTGGCGGGCGGCTGGCCGATCTGGCCGGCGGCGACCTGCACGTTCTGCTCGCGGATCGAGGCGCAGCACGTCCTGCGTCGTCAGATTGCGGGCCTTGAGCTTCTCCGGATCGAGCCAGATCCGCATGCTGTAGTTGCCGGTGCCGAAGACCGTCACGTCGCCGACGCCGTGGCACGCGGCTGAGCTCGTCGCACGCGCAGCGTGGCGTAGTTGCTCAGGAACAGGCCGTCGAAGCGGTTGTCGGGCGAGGTGAGCGAGACGACGAGGATGATGTTCGTCGACTGCTTCTTGACCGTGACGCCCTGGCGGCGGACTTCCTCGGGCAGCTGGGGCTCGGCGATCGCCACGCGGTTTTGCACGAGCACCTGGGCGTCGTCGAGATTGGTGCCGATGTCGAAGGTGATCGTGAGCGAGTAGCGCCGTCGCTCGAGGAGGTCGACGACATGTAGAGCATGTTCTCGACGCCGTTGACCTGCTGCTCGATCGGCGGCGGCGACGGTGTCGGCGACGTCTGCGCGTTGGCGCCCGGATAGTCGGCGGTGACCGCACCGTCGGCGGCGTGATCTCCGGATACTGCTCGATCGGCAGGCCGCACAGCGAGACGACGCCGACCAGCATCGTGACGATCGCGATGACGTTGGCGAAGATCGGCCGGTCGATGAAGAAGCGGGAAAACATCGGCTGCAGCCCGAGCTGACGCATCCTCTTGCCGGGAGCTGGTCGTACGGTCGAGGCCGCGTCGGTTGCCTCTCGCCGGACGGCGCGGCGGCGGTTGCCAGCCGGAGGCGCCGCGCCCGCCGGCGGCGTTGGCCGCCGCCGGCGTATGGCCGGCGTCGGCGCGACCTTCATATTCGGCCGGGCCCGCAGCAGATCCTCGACGATCACCCGGTCGTCGGCCGATCGGCCCTTCGAAACCACGCGCAGCTCGCCGACCCGGTGCCGATCTTGACTCGGCGATATTCCACGATGTTGTCATTGCGCACAACGAGCACGTACTGCCCGGACTGATCGGTGCCGAGGGCCCGTTCCGGCACGAGCAGCGTTCGGGCTGGCCGTCGAGCGGGAATCCGCAGTGGGCAAACGTGCCGGGCAGGACCGCCGCGTCCGGATTCGGAAACATGCCGCGGAGCCGGATCGTGCCCGTGCCGGAGTCGATGGCCGGATCGCGGTAGTCGATCCGCCCGCTCGTGCGAAGCCGTCTTCGCCGGAAATTGCCAGTTGAGCCTCGCCGGGATTACGCCGGGAGGTCGCGGCTCGCGGCGGCCTGCTGGTATGATTCGAAATCGAGTTCGCTGAGCGTCATATAGACGTGGATCGGATCGAGCTGCACGATCGTCGCCAGCAGCGAAGCCTGCCCGTCGCCGACCAGATTGCCGACGTCGAAATTGACTTCGCTGATCCGCCCGGTGATCGGCGCGGCCATGCGACAATAGCCCAAGCTCGATCTCGGCATTCGAGTGGCCGTCGTCGCGCGGCGGCCAGGCGGGCCGCGCGGCCTGGATATTCGTCTCGAAGTCGGCCTTGGCCTGCAGAGGCTGACGCGCGACGATTGCAATTGCGGCGGCGGCCTGCTTACGGGTGGCTTCGGACCGTTCGAACTCGTCGGTGGTCACGGTCCGGCCGCCACCAACTTGCGAGCCGGCTGCGAGTTGCTTTCAGCCTGCAGCAGCGCGGCCTCATCGAGCGAACATTTGGCCCCGCCAGTTCGCGGCCCAGCGATCGCTCGGCTCGCGCCAGTCGGTCTGCGCTTCGTCCAGGTTGGCCTTGGCCTCGGCCACTTTCAGGCGGAAGGGCTCCTCGTCGATGACCAGCAGGAGTTGGCCCTGTTTCACTTGCGAGCCTTCCTCGAAATGCCGCTCCTTCAAGAAACCGCGAACGCGGGCCCGGACTTCGACCGAGACCACCGGCTGGGCCGTGCCGGTGACTTGCAGATAGCTGGTGACGTTCTGCCGGGTCGGCGCGGTAACGGTCACTTCCGGCGGCGGCGGTTCGACGAACTGGTTCGTCTTGCCGCAGCCGGCCAAAGCCGGCAACGCGAAGAGCAGGCAGGTGGGAAAAATCGGCGCACAGGCGGGGCGATCATAGACGCGGAGAATGGCGGCGGGTAGAATCTATTGAACGTTTGGTAAATAATCATAAGGCCGGGCCGCGCGATCAACAATCCCAGAGTTTCCGGGATTTCGCAAACTGCGCAGGCTCGAATTCCGGTCCCTCTGGGGACGGTTGGTCGACATTTTCTGTTGACACGCCGGTAAACAAAACGGTTCGCCCCCATGGTTGAAGAAGCCCATCGAGTCCGCGATCCGGAAGCGACCCGCGGCGGTGCTGGTTGCGGCAGAGCGGCTGTTCGCCGAACGGGGCTTTGCGAACACGTCGCTGCGCCATATTTCGGCCGTTTCGGGCGTGTCGCACCCGCTGATTCATCATCACTTCGGCAGCAAGGAA
>CAWGBZ010000025.1:0-552247 GCA_963820865.1 uncultured Verrucomicrobiae bacterium | reverse complement strand
TGCCGAGCAAACCATTCGTGGCAAGCGGCTCCGCCGATGAGGACGAAGGCGCCTTCAAATTCCCGGAACCGGTTTCGAAACAGATCAAGCCCCTTTACCATCGGACTTCCTCCATGAGTTGTTCGAGCTGCTGCTGGATGCGTTCGTCCGCGTTGTAGCGCAGGCTGAGGTAGAGCGAGAGAGGATCGACGACCTCGTTGTCACCAAGGAGTTTCGGCTCGTAAGACCAGACCTCGATCCTGACGTTCGCCTGCTCCGCATCTGGACAGCCAATCATCGTGCCCTGCTCCAACCACGATTCGAGCATCTTGGGACCCAGCGCGTAGGTGGGAAGCCGGTCGTCGGCGAGCATGGTGCGCCGGCTAAGAGCAGTGATCCCGGAAAGCAGTGCGGGATACCCCGGCGTTTTCCACTCGGACCGAACGCGCTTTCTTAACGGGAGAGGTCAGCCGATCCTGAGCGAGATTCCAGAGGGCTCGGTTCGCTGCCGAAAATTTCAGTGCCATCGAGCGCCCGATGCGTTCCACTTCGCAGATTCCGGCTTCCTCCAACTCGTCCTTCACTTACTCAGCATCATCGCGGAGCAATGCAGCTTTTCAGCGATGCTCTTCAGCGGAAGACTCAGGGGACCCGCTCCAGATGGTAGAGAAGGGTAAGTTGGGCGGTCGGACTGAGCGAAGCGCGGCCCTTCTCACTTGGTTTGGGGAAACGCTCTCGGAGGTCCACAAGAGCGCTTGGAAGAAAGGCCTGAGTGCCAGGGACGATGAAAGGAATTCCCTTATGGACCATCCGGTTTCTGGCATTGAGGGCAGCGCCGAAAGGACGAAGACGACCGGGGCCTTCAAGAGCGGCCGAAGGGTTTCCGCCTGCTTTTCGTATTCTCCGGGGGAGCCGTGTCCCAGGAATCATCCTCCTGCGCAAGGCACCATGGCCTCCCGAACAGCTCCACAGAGTAGAACGAGAACTCGGAAGGAAAAGCGGGAGATGCGTAACCTCTAGCGGTTGCAGAAGAGGACTGACGCCGGAGAGCGTCTCCAAATAGCTCTTCAGTTGGTGGACTGTTGAGGGATGCACATCAATAAACTCAGTGAGGACGATAAACTCGTCAAGTTTATTGTCCCGAATTGGTTTACATAGGGCTCAGAGGCTGATCCGGTTACCTTTCTCGAGTTCCTCCGAAGCCGCGTCGCGGAGCGCGGCGAGCCAGCGGTCGAGGTCGTCTTCGGACCCGATAAAGGGCAGGTCGCATTTTGCCCGAAGCGACGACGCGGGAACGTAGGTGGGAGCCGGTGGCTCCGGCTGCCGGCGGCGTGTCTCCGCCCGGCTTGGGACACAGCGGTGGCGATGTGGCGAGCCGGGAGACGAGTGCAAGCTGTGCGGGATAATCCTGGGTGCGGTAACGATTTAGCCGGTCCCGAATGGCGGTAACGAAGCGGGCCGATGACATCGTGGCGCGGGCCTCGAACGATTTTTCCATGCATTGAGCGACCGCGGTTTCACCCAGTTTCTGGAAGTCCGAGAGTGCCCGCAGCTTTGCCTGGTGCTCATCAATAATGGCGGTGGCCATCGCGCCGGCTCCGCGGCGAGAAGCGAGGCAATCAGCTCGCGGAGCTTGGTGACGGAGGCGCTTTTCGCAGCGGGCACGCCGTTGCCACGGAATGGAGCCTCTGCCGCTGCGAGGTCGCGCAGCGGTTGGACATCCGCTGCAGGGAGATCGGAGAAATTGGCTTCCTCCTCCCGGAGGAAGGCGATGGCTTCATCGTAAGCCTTCGTTGTGGGCCGTGCATGAAGGACTTGATGAGGGGTCCAACAAATCGTCCTTAGCATCCAGCAAGGCATTTTCGAAGTCGCCGAGGTGATTCAGGAGGTAGGCGTAGTCTTTCGCGGAGAGAGTGGCGAGATGTTCGCTGACAGGGCGGAGCTTTTCAAGGAACGGATAGCGCGCGACCTGATCAAGAAACACGCGACTCCGCGATTCGCCTACCAGCGCTTCGCTCGTCTGATTTGTCCGACGGAGCGGGCATCTGTTCCATCATTTGGCCGGTCGAAGAATTCGTGGTGGAAACGCTTGAGTGCATTTACCTTAGTTGCGTCGAACTGCTCCTGTAGGCGCACACGCAACGAACCGTGTTGGCGGGAGTTCCTGAGGTGTTCCAATGCAGAACGGGCGTCCAGAAGCTCGGAAGTGCGAAGCTCGATTTTTCCCATGCGGAAGAGACGTCCGATAAGCGTGCAGACCGCCATCGGATACCAGCCATACGGCCGCGCCCGAACTGACGAACCATTTCCTCGACCGACGTGCGTTCTCCCTGATTCTGACTCCGCTGGACATAGGTCAGAATTTCCTGTTCCGCCTCGGACACTGGCATCTGCCCGCTGGTCAGCAGGTCATCCGGCTCAAGGAGCGCCTTGGTCAGGGCGGCCTCGTCGTAGCTACCCTTGAGCATCCGCAGATTGGGAAACGCGAACGCAATCAACTCCTGTCCAGCCTTGTGGAAGCGGTTGCGCGGATCACCGTAGTTGATCGACTCCAGCTTCGATCCATTGAGATAGATCGGCGAGCGGCTGAAAAGATCCGAGCAAAGCTCTTGAAGATCTGTGCGACGGCGGCTGTTTTGCTGGCCTCGCTCGATCAGGATCGCACGGCGGTTCTCGTCCAAGTTACCGCCAGTGTTCTGTTGAATGAACTTCTGTGTTTTGAGAAAATGCTTGGTTTCGTCAATGAGGCGAAGGTTAGCGGGCAGCACGAGCAGCAACTCCGGCTTGCCTGTGTTCTGCGCAGCCAGGGTGGAGGCTTCCCCATGGTTCGGGTGATCCGGAGTCACAATGTTGAGGCTGACTTCCGCATCCTTGCCGACCAGTTGGTCGTCGAGTTCCCGGGCATACGGGTAGTCCTGGCCGTTGGCTTCGAAGCGGATCTTTGGATTGCGCAGAACGTCAGCAAAAGAGAACTTCGGAAAGAAGCTTGCGATTGCCAGTCCTCGACCTCGGTGTTCTTGATTTCGACCTCGATGTCCTTCTCGGTGTCGGTCAGGAACTCGTAGAGTTCGCCGTTTCGCTGAAGGTAGGACTGAGCGGCGAGAAGTTCCAGCGCCGACTTTACCGCCTTTTCGTGTGCGGCAATGTCCACATCCGGACGGTCGATGAGTAGGATGGCCACGTTGCGTGGTGTAGCCTTGAAGCCCTTCTCCCATTTGAGGAGGAAGAGTGCTTTCAAAACACGAATGGCGAACGGATCGTGAATGTTTGCCGGGGCCTGAACGATGGGAGTCACCTTGTCCGGCCGCAGCGCGGATGAGATGCCTTCATACAAGCGGTCGAAATTCGCAAGCTCGCCGACCTTGTCGCCGCGCATCTGCTTCAGAACCTCCTGAAAAACGGCAAGGAGTGAGCGTTGACCAACCGACGTATGCCGCCCTGCGAAGATCTCGTGCTTCGAGAGTTGCTGAACGCACCGTTGGAACAGATGAAAGTGAAACGTGCAAAGGGATACAGTGCGCAGAATTCGTCGCTGCCCCTCCAAGGTTTGTAGTCGAGCGATTCGTCGCCGAAGCGGAACAACGTGGTGAGGTTTTCCTTCTCCGGATCGTAGATGGACGTGAGCGATTCCGGCTCGGGCTCGGTTTTCGCGAGCAAGTCGCTTGCGGATAACCTCCAAGACGTCGGCTGCCGTGAGATTGACGCGTGTTTTGAAACGGGCCTCGAATTCGGAGAACTCATCGGACTGCGTCTTCTGAATATCCCCGAGAATGCCAGGGAGGTCTGCCTGCGAGGTGACAAAGACCCAGGCGCGTCCGTCGCACACCGTCGCGAGGGTTTCCGCGACCGTCTGAAGATTCAGCATGAGCTTCGAGTTCTGACCAATGAACTGGCCTACCTCATCAACGAAGAAATTGAGCCTGAAGTCGTTGGCTTGCCGGTCGATGTATTCCTTGACCTGTTCGGCGAAGGTCTGGATGTCGAGGCGGTATCCCTCACGTAATTGTGACAGGACGCTGTAGGCCTCGTCCTCTGGCACGTTGAAATGAGCGACGTAAGCTATGACGAAAGCTTTCTTGCGAACGGTGGCAAGAGCGTCCCGATCCTGTTCCCACTCCCGTCCGTTCAGCTTCAAGTAGGTTGCCTTGAATGCCGCCAATTGCCCGGAACGGTCGAGGTCGTGTTCAAACTTGGCGATGTGCCCCTGCTTGCCGTGGTATCCCCTCAGTTCGTTGAGAACCTTTACGAAGACCTCAAGAATCGGAGCTGAGGTGTCGCCGCCGATGTGGTCGGCCTTTTGGTCGATGTTGAAAAGAATGCTACGCGCCGGGATCCGCGCAGCGTTCGCCAGATTGCCGCGGAGGATTTGGTCCTCGATTTTTGGAAGGATGATGTGCTTCGGGTGCGGCCCACCTGCCAATGGACGATTATCCAGAAGAAGCGAGAGAATTTTTAAGAGGTGGGACTTACCCGAACCAAAGAATCCCGAAATCCAAACGCCATTGGCGTTGTTCTCGTTGAGGTAGCGCTCGACGAATTCATCCAGTCCCTTTCCGATCTCCCGAGTCACCACGAACTCTTCAACTTCGGTCAGGAGGTGACGTTGGTCATCGGCCTTGATGACCCCCTCAATGGGGCGTTCAACCGGCTTCAGGAATAGATCTTGGATCTTCATATATCTAGAGTCGATAATGCTCCATGTTGAATGCGCGGTAATAGCCTTCGCCGGGCATGGTCCCGAACAAACGAAGTTGGGAACCCTTCTCGGGCACCTGGATGTATTCTCCCGGGAAAAAGAGAACAACTGGGTGACGCATCATGGCCGGCTGGATTGAATCCAGTAGCGTGTGGGCTCGGAGGAACGGGAAGATGTGTCCGACACCGAAAAGGAGGGTTAAGCTTTGCGCCGGCCTCTTCCATCGTTCGCACCAGGCGAGGGATAAGTCTGACCGGACTGGCGTAATTCTTAAGGTCACCCAGCAGATCCTTTCGCTCGAAGGTGGTCTCACCTTCGATGAAATCATCCAAGAGCCCTTCATCCCGAAGCTCAGCGAGCAACAAGCCAAAGAGATCCACCTCGACTACCTGAATGCCTTCGTTGCGAAGGCGTGACCCCATCGACTTGATCATTGCGATTATCCGATCCTCGTCCGCCACATCGTATGCGTGAATGAAGATGGGAACTTCGTTCGCGAGCCCCTGCATCGAGAGGAACCGCTCACTGCTCAGAATCTGGTAGAGTCGATCGGAGTCTTTAGTCATGTGAGCGGGCACTCGGTTTGCCGATCTCGACGTCGGATAGAAGGAACGCGGCAAGCCATTTGGAATCGTCGGCGCGGATCCCCTTTTCCAATGCGGCAGGAAGGATCGGGCGCTGGATCGCTCCGAGGTTCGGGCCGGCAGCAAGCAATCCAACCTCGCGGAGCATTAGGAGTAGAACCTGTCGAATCTTGGTGGCCGACGATTCCGTCAATCTGGTCAACTCGGGATGATTGGCAGCTTTTTCGTTGATGAATCGTTCGTAATCGGATGCTCTAAGAGTCTTATCGTGAAGCTCCCACTTCGAACGGAGAACTTCGGCAGGGAATTCGAACAGGAAGGTCGAGCGTTTTACGGCGCCGAGCCATGCGATGCAGGCGTGAACATCCGCGGTGGAAATTGAAACCAGCTTGAGCTGCTCAGGTGTTAAGGTCTGCATACGCTGGCGGATTTCTCTTTCCATTCGAATAGAGCTAGCGGAGGACCTGGCCTGAAGCGCGTTCGTAGCGAGAACTGCTTTTCTTGCCTCGTCCCAGGAACCAAGTCGGGAGAAACGTTCGACCACAATGGGCACAAGCTCCGGGCGCAGCGATGCTGCAGTGAAGCTGAAGCTGTATCGGCTCGGTTTAGTCATGTCTCTGGTATGGCTTTTCGCCAAGGATCGAGGCAATATTTAGCCTTCACGGGCTGAATCTTTCTCAAGCGTGTCCGCCGGTAGTCAAGCGCTCTGACCTACCATCGGCGAATGCCTGCGCACCTGCGTGCCGAGCGGGCAGTTATCGCAGCATGGACGATGCCACAACGCCATCTTGAAGATTGTGTCGCCCTCCGGCCGATGGCCTCCGATGGTTCTTCTTCTTCGGAGAAGTAGCGATCGCCTCATCGCCGCTGCCCTCGCGGACGAGGTCCACCTGACCGCATCAGTCTATTTCACCTTACTCCGCGCATCACAGTATCGGCCGCCGAAGGTGAGCATGACGGCTGCGTAAAGAGGTGCATCAGGGTCGTTAGGTCCACTCAGTGCGCCGTCCTGAAACATCCGGACCAGTTCGCCTGCTATACGGCGAGCCTCGCAGCGGTCCGCAGCGGTCGGTGGCCCGTCTGGCGGAAAAGTGGTCTCGGGAAGAGCTATGCGGCCCAGAATGCGCGGCGTCCCCTCTGGCTCCGGTCGGATCGTGAACAGTTGAGCGGTCGCCAAGCAAATGCCCGGCGGGTTCGCGATGCGCAACCTTTCGAGCCTCGGCGAGCTTATGGCGCAACTCGCGCTCGTTCCACGGTGGAAGGCAACGGTTATCGTATTCCAAGAGAGTCGGCCACGCGTCGGCATCCGATAGGTCGAACCCGTTCACAAGGACGCAAGCCACTCGAAAGAGTGCGTCGTGGCCCCGGGCGCCGGAAATTGCGGCCGGAAGGGCCAAACGTAGCAGGAAGCGCGTTCCGAGGGGGTCATGCGTCGGTCCTCCCGCTACAGATGAAACAGATGGAAGCGGTAAAATTCCCCAAACTTTCTAAAACAAGCTCTTCATGAGGAGTTTTTGGGAAAAATGCCTGTTTCATCTGTTTCATCTGTGGTGCACCAGAGTAACGCCGCGCCAAATCCGTGCGCCCTGGCCGTTCGTGCCGTCCGCCCATTGGCGTTCGCGGAGGCGTTTTGCCAGCACGCGAGAAGTGAGGGGGTAGCGGTGTCCGTTCGATTCAGCCCATTGACGATACGCGTCGAAAAGTGCGGCGTGTCTGATACAGCCGTCCGGAGTCTCGGTCGTGCATGCGTCGAGGAAATCTGCTAGCGTGTCCTCCTCGGCGCGATAATCGGCCACGGCAGCGACCACTGCGGACGGTGGTTCCAGTTCTCGCCGCCAGAGCAAACAACCTCGGACCATCCAGTTTAAGATTCCAGATGCCTCGGCACGGAGCTTTTCGCTGAGGTTGCGATCATCGCGATTACCCTCGAATTTCTCCGTGAAGGAAATCAGTCTGACACGCCGCCAGATACCGCCGTCAGTGCCGCGGATCGTCGGTCTATGATTCCCGCAGATCCAAAGCTTTCCGACGGCTCTAAAGCTAAAAGCACGTTCGTATTTATGCTCTGCGCGCAACGAATCGGAACCGGTCAAGTCTTTTATAACGGACTCATTCAGTCGTTCACCTTCTTCGGTTTCTGAAGCCAAAATGAACCGTGCGCCGCAAACGTCTGCCAATTCGCGAAGGGGATAATCGCCTCTGTGGTTCGTAGCGACTATACCTTTCCCGGCACGGGTCGCCAGTTCACCAAAGACGTGCTCGAGCGCCTCCATAAATTTGGATTTCCCATTCCGGCCGGTGCCGTAACAGAAGAAGAAGCATTGCTCGCGGGTGTCGCCGGTGAGCGTGTAACCGACCGCCTTATGGACGTAGTGCCGGAGCGCGGGATCTGGGAACACTTCCTCTATGAACGACAGCCACCGCGGGCAATTCGACTGCGGGTCAACGTCGCAACCAAGCGCACGAGTGATGTAATCGTTCCGAGAATACTCGCGGACGGTTCCGGTCTTCAGTTCGACAACGGCGTTCTTTGCACCAACAAGCCACGGGTCGTCGTCGAAGTGAGCAACAGGCAACAAGATCCGTCTATCAACCTTTGCCAGCGCGAGGAAATCGGAAATATTCCTCCGGTCACCGCAGGCCAGGGCCTCGATGCAAGCCGCCGCGCGCTGCTTTGTTGCTGCATCGTCAACGCCAGGAACTCGCGCGGCTTCCGCGAGCAAATCTCGACCAAGCTTGACAGCGCGTCGCTCAAGAGCCCCGTCCCGGTCGATTTGCCAGCGACTCCCTTCCCATGACAGCCAGATTTTACGCTCTGGGACGAAACGAATATCCGCGGAGTTTCGCGAAACGAAGCGGTCAGCGCGGCCGACATCATTCGGAGTGAAGGCTTTCTCGGCGTGATTCCGGGCAGACACCTCCGGCGTCTTCCACGGCAGTCGTATGCCATCGGGCCAATTGATGTGATCGAAGGCTAAAGTGAGCGGGCGCTTGCCATTGTTTTGATAGCGACGGCCAGATGGGTGCGTGCCGTAGATTACGGTCTGGTGAGCATCGGACCGCCACTCACCCCATGGGTATCGACCGTCGGTCGTTAGTTTAGCGGCGCGCGGATACTCGCCCCGGATGCGGACCAAACGTTTCCTCCGCGGGCGCCGCGAGAAATAAGGCTTTCCCGTAGATGGGGATTGAGCTCCAAGAATTCCTCCAAGTGTTCATCGCTATCAACATCAATGGTGCATAGACCTTCGCTTGCTGCTCCCAGGACGACGCCTATGTTGCTGCCGTGACTCAGGCGCATCACATATGCCGGCGTCATGTCCTTTTGGCGTAGTTTCTGCCAACCCATTAGCTTCGGGCCCTTCTCGCCGTGCGGAATAGGCACGAGAACCGCCGAGCCGAGGAGGGCAAACAGGGTTTCGGGTCCAATCACCGCCGAACACTGCCGCGGATCGGCTAGTTCGTGGAGCGCATCATTCATCGTCCGCTTCCGCGATGAAGGCTCGAAGCGACTCGACGCTAATCAGACGGCAGCCGCCAACGTTGTGCTTCGATGTCTTGACGAGTTTGGACGCGATATCGCCGTTTTTGAGAAGCGCGTAGATCGTGCTCCTACGAAGGCCCGAGATTTCGCAAGCCTGCGGGATTCGCACCCATTCCGGCGCAAGTGCGTGCACTCCGCCGACCGTTGTCTTTTGAACTGCAGTGGTTGTCATCGGAGGCGATCATGCTCCGATGGACTTCTTTCGGCTAGGACAGCATAAACGCTGCAAATCCTCGGCGAATTCTTGGGGTCGGTTCAGCGATGCGCCCCGAGGCTCAACGGGATACAAAAGGGAAGAGGACTGAAGTCTTGAGGTGTTTTTTTTTGTGCTCAACCTACGCTTCATCCTCGTCATACGATAATGATTCGACTGACGCTTGCGCATTGCGGATGCCTGCTTGGCCGCTCTGATGCGCTCTCTTTGTTCGAGAACGGGATCGCCAACGCGACGCAGCGGCATGACCTCCCGCAGCTGGTGGATGTACCTCCGCGTACCAAGCGTTCGCAAATAGCCGGACACCTGATGTCCATACCTCTTCTCCCAACGCCAAACCACTTGGATGGCTCGTTGATGCCTAGCCTGGATGTCCTGCGCAAGTGCCGCTGCGTATAGTTCTGCAGTGCCGGAAAGGAGTTCGTTTATCGGGGCTTTCCAATTTTCCGCACGCGAATCGAGCTTGCGGATATACTTCTTTAATTTGTCGTATAAGGCGGCAACATGCTCCTTGCACCAAGTCGAGGCCCACCGCTCCAAGACTTTGATGTCCGCAGCTTGCGCAGCTTTGCCGCCCTCAATCCGCTGAATTACTACAACGGCAGGAAATCGCCTCTTCCATTCGTCCATTTGGTGTTTTCCTGGCTCACAGCGGTAAACGAAGCGATGAGCGTCGAGCAAATTCTCGTAATGAATCCATTCTCGAGTGAACGGAGAATTGTCACCACCGCGTAAAGACCATTCTCTCTCCCAGAATTTTCGCAGATGCGATACATATTCATTAATCTTCGCAACGACTTTCAGTTTACGCCAGCGGTCCCATTTTTTGATGACGCTCCAGTAGAAGTCGGTCGGAAATTCCTTTCTTGCTGAGGAACCTTCTCACCGGACTCCTCAATCCTAAATGCTTCCGCCCTCGACACTAGCGGCGAGTAGTCAGCCAGAACCAGTTGGTGCAGGCGTCGAGTGTGTTCGACCGGAGCCGGATGAATCAGCACCTTGCGTTGAACTGCCCGTTCCATGACGGAATCCCACTCGGTGAGCGTTTTGAAGCAATCATCTAGCTCTTTTAACCATCTTTCCACGTGGGGCTTTAGCGCCCGTTTGGCCGTTCTTGGCATCGATGTTCTCGACCCACGCACCCTTCGCGCTGGGTTCCTGTTTCTTTTCGGCAATTTTCTTAGCAGGCTGGAGCAAATGCCCCATACCCACGGTTGTCCTTTTTCGGTGGAGGTAGCGCCGACTCGTAATGGCGATATCCGAATGTCGCAGCGCCGGCGACGCAGCATTGTTACGCTCTTCGAGGAGGTTGCCATTTCATATCGAGCGCCTTGTATTCAGGTCTGGAAATGCTTCCGCGGCTTTCCTGAGACTTTCGGACCGATATGCGTGTAGTGCTCACTCATTTGCGTCGAATCATGTCCGACCAGCTCCATCACAGTCGCTGCCGGGACGCCGGCCTCCTTGAGCAGCGAGACGGCCGTGTGTCGCAAGCAGTGAAAGCTCAATCCCCCGCTCGAACTCCCGACACCGCGGCCTTCGCCGTGAGTCTTCCGGTGCGGAGCCCTTTCCCTGAGACCGGCTTGCGAAAGCAGCGCCGCAAATTGGTTGGATAGACCGCCGGATTTCCCCTGTCAGCGACAGTTTCGAAGGATGGGGATGAATCGGCGCGTGAGGATCGTCGGTGGCAGGAAGGGATTCGACATGAGCTCTTCAGAGGGCCGGCGAGCGGTTGAATGATCCTCTTGCCTGTCTTGGCCGTCGAGAGGCGAAGCTCGCCCGCCTGTAAGTCGAGGTTGGCCCAAGTGAGACGTGCGACATCGCCCAAGCGCTGACCGCTGTAGAGGCCGAAAAGGATCATGCTCCTCCATTCCTCGTCTGCCACACTCAGGACCGCGCGGAGCTCGGGGAGAGTAAAGGGCCGCCGGCCCTTTCTACCGTCCGCGGGTCTGACAACCCTGACGAATTCAGCCGGATTGTCAGCTATCGTCGCATCTTCTCTGGCCGCACGAAACACCATGCGGAGGAATTTTACGCCGTGGTTCACACGTCCTTGCTGACAAGGGTCCCTGCCTGTTCGGCTCGGTAGGCGAGGATATGCTCCTTGGAGATCTCGGCAATGTCACCATCTGCCCGATCGCCAAGGAACACGAGAAACTTCCTGGTTTCGTTCGCGTAGAAGCGCCGAGTGGCGGGTTTCGTTTCGTGCCTCTTAACCTCGAGCCAGCGATCAAAAAACTCTCGGACCGTCGACACTGGCAGCCCCTCGCCAGTGATCTCCTTGTGAAGCGCAGCAATTACCCGACGAGATTGTAGGGCTGTTCGCTTGCGACGCGCGGCCTCCTCGTAGGCAGCGGCCAACTTCCGGGCCTCCTTGCGGTCTTCGGTTTTCGTGGAACGGTTTCGCCGTTTGCCGTTCAGGTCATAAAACCGGGCCATCCAGTATTTCGATTTCGGGTGCTTCCAGATGCAGGCCATATAAGACCAATACTAAGACCGTCCGCGGTTGTTCAAGGAAATTCGATAAAAATCCAGATCTCAAGTATTCATCAGCCTTGGCGGACGATTGTGAATTTTTACGGACTCCCTTTGGGCCAAACAGGGGTTCGACTCCCCTCGCCTCCACCAGTTTATAATCAATAGCTTACGGACTATCCTCGCTCGGGTTAGAGTAGAACTGAGAGTCTGTCCCCGGTCGTCCATAGACGGTCGGCAAAGTGCCGAAAGCACTGTTTCTCGCCTTCACCGGCACGCCGCTCATTGCTGGTGAGGAGCGAACAAAGGAGGTTTTCGGTGATTACGTTTCCATTTACGACTTCCAGCAATCGGTCGAGGATGGCGCGACCATCCCACTCTTTTACGAGAACCGCACGCCAGAGTTGCAGCTCGTGAACCCAGACCTAAACGAGCAGATTTACAATTTCATTGAGGCGGCGGAACTCGATGCCGAGCAAGAGGGGAAGCTTGAACGGGAGCTGAGCAAGCAATATCACATCCTCACCCGAGATGACCGGCTGGAGACAGTGGCAAAGGACATCGTGCGGCATTTCCTCGGACGCGGTTTCGTCGGCAAGGCGATGGTCGTATCCATTGATAAAGCCACGGCGCTCAAGATGCACGACAAGGTGCGAAAGCGTTGGCACGAGGAACGCGAGCATGTCCAGAAGGAGTTAGGGCGCTTCGAGCTGGCGGCGGACAGAAAGGACGGGTTGTTGAAACGTCTGGACGTGCTCAAGACGACTGACATGGCGCTGATTGTTTCACCAAGCCAAAACGAGATCGAGCAGATGCAGGCCCATGGCCTAGACATCGTCCCGCATCGAAAGCGGATGAACACAGAGGCTCTGGACGAAAAGTTCAAAGACCCAGAAGATCCGCTGCGGATCGTGTTTCTGTGCGCAATGTGGTTGACTGGCTTTGACGCGCCGAGCTGTTCCACTGTGTATCTCGACAGGCCGATGCGCAATCATACGCTCATGCAGACCATCGCGCGTGCGAATCGTGTGTTTCCGGGCAAACACAGCGGTGTGATTGTGGACTACGCCAACGTCTTCGCCTCGCTGGAAAAGGCGCGGGCGATCTACGGTGCAGGCAAGGGGGGCAAAACGCCGGTCCGTGACAAGAAGGAACTGGTTGAAGAGCTACGGAAAGCTATGAATGCAGCGACCGCCTTCTGCCAAGGAAACGGCGTGATGCTTAACGCCATCGAGCTATTGCCGGATCCAAGCATGGAACGCTTAAAGCGTATCGACGATGCGGTGGACGCGGTGATATCGCCAGACTCGTTACTCAGCCGCAACCTTTCGGAGGAGCAACAGCGCCACGTAAGAGAAAACATGAGCGAGGAGGAGTTGGTCATCTTCGATATCCTCATCCGCCCAGCACCAGAGTTGAGTCCCGAAGAACGAGCGAAGGTAAAGAAGGTCGCGCGCGAATTGTTGGCTAAACTCAAGGAATTGATCGTAATAAACTGGAGGCAGAAGTCTATGGCTCGTTCACAGCTCAAACTCAGCATCGAAGACGTTCTCAACAAGGGACTGCCACGGGTCTATTCGCCAGAACTCTACAAAGAGAAGTGCATGGTGGTTTTTCAACATTTCTACGAAAACTACAGCGACAAGGATGCCAGTGTTTACGCGGCGGCGAGCTGATAACCGCGCGTCCGGCAAGAGCTATTCCATCAAGGTAGACCATCTTCCAAGAGTCAGCCCAAGTCTCCCCAGCCCAATGCTGCGGGTGAAGTGAGCGGCCTGTCCTGCGAAGCGGGCCAGAGCGAAGCTCTGCATCCGGCTGAGTGGTTTCATAGGGGTGCCGTTTAAGGAGTCGCTTTGGCTCGTTCACAAAGCATCGCGGAACGTGCTGATAATCAGCGAGAGACTCAAATTCTTTGCGCAAAGTTGCAAGATCGTCGGGTTCGCTCGTATATATTCACAAGCCCCAAAAATGCGGACCAGTCAGATATCGATAATTTGCACGCGCCCTCTCGGACGTATCGATAATGTTGCGCTCAGGCGCTGGGCGCTTTTCACGGTGGAATAGCTTCCGCCGGTCGCTCCCCTACTTCGTAACCCCAAACTCTGCCCCAACCTTCGGGGCGCTTTTGGGGACCGTATCCACAACCGTTTTTCCACCCATATCCAAATACACTGTTGCTATCTGAAGAATGAAAACACGAGGAGCATTGAAGCGCTGTATCATCTGCGGTGCACGCGCACCGGGGGCGACCTGCGACAGCGTCTGCACACGCGCACGGAAAAACGGGGTGAACCGCGAGGATCAGATGCGCCGGGATATGGAGATGTCCGCTTACTGGTCTCAGCGCCAGTCTGATCTGGGCAGATACGGACGCTGGTCTAGCCTGGCGTTTTCGGCAAGCTCAGCGAATCGAGCCGCTGATAGATCAACTGGGAGCCCACGTTGACCTGTCCCGGTTTCTCCACAAGCTGACCGGCAAGCTGGGTATTTCGCAGGAAGAAGCGGCCAAGGCGATGAGAACGACTACCTAACTCTTGATCACCTCACACACTCACAACCACGAACTATGATCAAAGCATTAACATCCACTGTCCCCGCCCCGCACTGCCATCGCGTTGCATATCTACAGGAGCATCGGGATATTACTTAGGCACGTCAAAACCAACGACAGCTTATGTCGTCTCCGACAGGGAGCTTGATGATTACACGATCCACAATGCAATCACCGCCGAGTTGCAGAAGCGCGGCTTCCGTGTAATCAATTCACGAGAGCGCACGCCTCCGTCAGCTTCGAACGCGCTTGTCGTGCATTACCTCGACCACTGGAACTTTGACCTTATCTGGCTCCCCGTAATGTATCTCTCGTCGCTGATCATCCGAATCATCGATGGCGACAGCTCGGAAGTATTGGCAACAGCGCGTTTCAACGCTGCTATGAATACTTTCCCGCGCTCGCAGATAGTCGTGGCAAACCTGTTCACGCAGCTCGACCAGCAGAACCAGCCGCTCGTAGCCGCTGCAGACTAGACACAGAGTCCGGCGCTATTCAGTTTCGAAACGTCGCACACTTCGGCAATCGAAGAGCAAGCAAAAGCATATCGTCATCGCAACAGCTGACTAGTGAAACGTCCGATACTGTCGCGTCATTGGCGGTTCCGCGTTCCAACCGGCGACACATGAAAGGAGATCACGGACGCAGCATTCAGCGAGAGAAATTTGGCCGTAGCGCCGAACTCAACACGTCCGAAATCAGAACCGCGAATTTCATCCGCGACCGCCTGCAGTGGGAAGCTTACGGCCATCATTATTTCCAGCGCTTCGCGCTGAACATCAATATTGAGGACTACCTGTGGATCAGATCATTCTTGAAATCATTAGGCGTGACGGGGCTTCGCCTCCGTCGCGCATCGCCCGAATCCTCGACGTTCCCCGCGAGGAAATTGTCGCCATCGTAAAGCACAGCCCCGAGCTGTGCCTCGAACCTGCGTCCTCACTCGACGGGCCGCACGCCGAACCCTACGTGCAGGAGTTTCCTCAATCATGAGCCGCGTAATTTACGATGGGGTTCCTGTTCCCGACGAACCAAAAGCTTCAGTTAGCGCTGCGGCGTTCCTTGCGCAAGCGAAAGCACAACGAAACAATCACGAAGGCGTTGAGACGGGCAACGAGGTGAATCAATTATGCGTGAAAGTGGATGAGCAGAGTGAAGAGATTCTGGAGCTAAGGGGAGCAGGTGAAGAGTTTTCGTTCATTCAAAGCCTTCCGTCTGGACGCGCAACACAAGGCGACGTTGGGCGGCTATCGGCCAACCAGTTGGGACCAGACGCTCCAAGGCTACCCGGCCACCATCAGTTTTTTCCGGGCTGATGGCGTGGATGGGACACGGTCTGCGTCGAGCTGATCGTTTATGCTCCACCGGTCTTCTATGACTATAGCGATGACTCCCCGCAGGACATCTGCTTCGAAGCGATGGTAACGTTCCTCGAAAGCTTCACCCTGAAAGTTCCCGCTCCTCAACTATGATCGAGCCGCCCAACGAGAACGATAAACGCCGCGCGAAAGCCGACTACCTGCACTTCGAGCACGACAATGCGGCGACATGCGACGTCTACTTCGACAGCTTCGAGGAAGCGGTCGAGTTCATTAACGAACGCGGCTGGAGCTTCGCCACCGAGGACTGGGAACCCTTCGGGTTCTTCGAGGCGCGGATCGAGTGCAAGGACCGCCATGGTTCCGGCGTTGGGCAACTTCTCATGCTCACCATCAAACTCACCGAATGAGCAAAGTTAAGATTGAAAGCGCAAGGGATAGCAATGGCGATATCGTCAGCGCGAGCTTGGTGAAGGCTCTGGCCTAACGGCTGGGTTATCGGCTAGGGCAATGGTTGACAAGCATGATGCCTTCGCGCCTTCAACAGGCTACCACCGGCTTTGGATCAGCAGCGCAGAGACTTCGCCATTTGAGGCTGCTTCGTTTATCGCCACTGGTGCCTTTTCTTTCTACATCTCAGTCAGTTTCATCTCACCTTACCTTGTGTGCTCCGGTGACCACTGCACCGGGAAACATGTCCATGACTGTGCGTCTGAGAATTGATCGCGATGATGTTTTAAGTTGGTGAAGGCTTGCCACCACTCCGGGGATTTCGACCGCTTCAGCCGCCGAGTGTTGGACAAAGCTACGTGAACGTGCTCTTTTGCGAGAATGGACACTGCATGGGTTAGTGGCTTTTCGGCAATTATGGGCTCGCTGGTAGGGGCATTCACCTCGTTCGTTGCCACCTACGTCAGTGAGCGCAGTCGGTATCGACGTGATTTCCTTGGCAAGCAATTCGCTCAACGCGAAACGCTCTATTCTGAATTTATCAATGAAGCCGCACGTCTTCAGATCGAATCGTTGGATCGTCAAATGGAGAAAGCTAGTGCATTGATGACCATTTACGCGTTGCAAAATCGGATTCGCCTGAACGCCTCGGAGGAAGTAATTCAGGCTGCAGGGCACACGATCGACAAAATTGTTGAATCTTACAAACGCCCCAATATGACAGCCGAGGAAATCCAGAGAGCGGCCTTCTGCGCCATCGAGGATCCCTTGAAGGAATTCGGTGAAGCGTGCCGAAACGAACTTAATGGGCTCTACCGTGCTGCGGCTTGAACTAATACTTTGTTTTGCATGGCCGTCGCTTTGAGTTTTAGTGTTCATAGAATTTCTCGATGCGCGCGGCGCGGGAAATAGAAGCGATCTTCGGCTTCAAACCGCTAAAGGCTACCTCTGCTGGCGACGTAGCCTAATGGCAAGGTTTGATGATTGGGCACTTGGTGGGCACAGTGCCAAAGAATCGGTAACCGGCTCAAGTCAGGCCGATTTCATAAGTCATTGATGATAAATCGGAAGGGGTGGGATTCGAACCCACGGTGACATTTCTGCCACGCTCGATTTCGAGGGCGAGAGCGGGTCCCATCAATAGGGCTTTGCGAACCACTCCGACGCTCCGTCGATGCGGCAATGACACCGCACGAGGTGCGCCCACTACGGACTACAAAATTTTTGCGGACGGGTTTTTCACTCTGCGGGCGACATATCCGTACCTCGGTGAGCCCCTCCCTCCCCGTCACCCGTGGGGTGCCGTAGCGCCGCTGCACACCTTTCTTTCGCGGAAGCTGGCGTCGTCCCCACCGCCGACAAACGAGCCTCTCCCTCCTCTGTAGCCCCATGTAACATCATGTAAGATCGAAATCCTCCACTTCTAGTCTAAATAGCTCGATCGTAATCTTTTGAGCAATATCGTCTGTTGCGTAATTGTGATCGAAGGCGGGGCCAGCTCTCCACTACTCTGTTGGGCCTGCCGCTTGCCGTGCCGGTGGGGAAGCTTTTGCCGCAAGAGGTGGGTCATGAGCGCCCTTTCTGCTTCCAAATTGCCGGACGGTGTCCGCGTCGACTGGCCAGAGGCACGACCTGCCGCGCGGGCGTTTACCCGGGCGCAGCGCGTCTCGGTGGCATGAAGACATGCCAGCTCTCGCTTGTTACAGCCGCTAGGGTGTTACAAGTCTCCCTCTGTAACGACCCTCTTTTCAGCGGCCCGCGACAACAAACGGAAAGGGCGGGGAAGTATCCCCTCACGAGAAACTCACTCCGGCGGCTCGCCTCTTCTCTTCTACTTTGTCTCAGCGCGCATGGCCAGTCGTTGGGTGTTCGCTGAGGGCCAGCATGTGGATGCCAAGCCGGAGCACCAAGGATGCTATTGGTTAGCTGGAGTAGCGGTCGGGGACGGCTTGGCGTCCGCTGGGGTCGCGTACGGACTCAGCATCCGGATCTTCAAATCATCGCCCTCACGAATCACTGACCAGTATCCCTTGATTTGTATGGGATCGGAGTTCTGGGCTTGAATAGTCGAACTCCATTCTCCGGTCGCCCACAGCGTTTTGCCATCGCTACCCATACTGTGAGGGGAGTCCTGATCGACCGTGATGACATGGTCGCTAAAATGCAGGTTCTGGAACAGGTCCGCATACATTTTCTCGATAGCCTCCCGACCCTTGATTGGTCCTCTGTCCGTCAGATAAACCGCATCCTCGGTGAAGAGCGTAGCAGCGGCGGCGGCGTCGTTCTTGTTCATGGCCTCCGCATGTTTCTCAATGACCGCAATAAGCCGCTGGCGAAGTTGCGGATCGGGCGCGTTGGTTTGTTGCGCAAAGGTCGGCAAAGCAAAGCTGACTGCCAACCCGACTAAGGTCACGATTGAATGGATTTTCATGTTTCCTCCCGGTGTTTTAGGATTGTTTGTCGCCGAACGACTTTCTGCGAAATTCCTTGCGTCGTCGGAAGGACAGAAGGATCAACGGCTTCGGTCAAACGTAGCTGCGCGACAGAACTAGTTAGACGGCTTGCCTCTTAAGCGTCAATGAGAAACACCTGCTGTGTGGCACCATTT
The DNA here is from genome assembly GCA_963820865.1 of uncultured Verrucomicrobiae bacterium. Lineage (GTDB taxonomy): Bacteria > Verrucomicrobiota > Verrucomicrobiia > Chthoniobacterales > Terrimicrobiaceae > DASTFP01. Next base: position 533,827 of record CAWGBZ010000025.1, on the reverse strand, counting down.
GCGGTCTCGAACAACGAGCTTTTCATCGCCGAGAAGTAGTGAACCTGAACGCTCGCCAGCGAAGGCTTTGAGCCTCGGGCAGAGGGGGAAACGCGGCGAAGGCCACAAACGGCCTTCCTGCGGCGAAGGAGGAGCAAGGAATGGCCTTCCTTGCCGGGATCGGATACAGCGAAAATTCCGGGTGACTTATCCGCAGACTCACTCCAACTCAGCGACCCACCATTACCTGCCAGAGCCCCGCCCGTGGCTCCGGGATGTTCGATCCCGACGGCAGGGTTTGGAAAGACCACACCCGGATCTGGTCACCAACGATGAACCCCGCTTTCGCACGAGAATCAGCGTCTTGGCCGTTTTCCGTCTCGGGAAGGAAAAAAGTTCCTCAAGGATGCGTTCGTGGGCTTCAACGGGTTCCTGACTCAAAGACAAGGGCACTGGACTTCGAGGTCCGTTTCAAAAGCGGAATTTTCTGGCTGGTCTCCGAGAGACTTACCCAGATGCTTAGCCCGGAGCGTGAGGAGCACATCATGCGCCAAATCAACAACTACCTTGACATAACCACGGTAACCGGCGGCAGGGTACGGTACGCCGTCAGCACCGAACTCGGCGCGTCTCGACTCACGCAGCGATTCGGGTGGGAGTTCCCGGCGGAGATGGCGTCGGGACAGCTTGGAGATCGACTGGGTGCCCTGGCCCAGGTAGGCGCCGTAGGCTGACGGAGCCGCATCAGTGAAGCAGCAGAAGAAGAGGGCCGTCACCTGGGAGGAGCACTGTCGGATGTCGAGCGGAAAGGGGACGTAGCGTCTGGGGTCAATGGAGGGTATTAGAAAGTTTGTGTGTGGGTCATAACCTGAGAGAAGGAAAAAATGACCAAAGAGAAGGAGACAAAGTGCGACGATTTGATCGACGCGCTTTTGGAGGAGCACGGAATCAGCCAGGAGCACCCATCCTGGGATTCCCACTAGGCATGGACGCACACGAAATCGCCAAGTAGCTAACAGGCGAGGGTTGGTATGCCTAGACGCCAGACTACGAAAGTATTATTGTTCGAATCGAGCGCGTGCGGGCGAAAGCGGGGAATTAGGGTATATGGCGGGTATTCGGTAGCAAGACGGTCCTCCCGTCCGCTTCGTTGAGCTTTCGTTTCCGACCCGCATGATCATCGTCAGGATCGCCGAAGATTCACCCAAACCGTAGGGATAACGTGAAAAGGATCGTTTGGATTTCGGTTGACTGACATGCTTCAAAAGAGTCTTTCGTCTTGTTTCACCGCTCCAGTCCGGCGGCCACCTCTAACTCCTCCAGCGAGTGGCAGCGCCGACACAGGCACACCAAAATCCAGGGCCCGGTGAGGCGCTTGGCTGCCTGATGACCCGGCCGATTATTTCGCCGTTTGCGATGGTGTCGGAGGCGCGGGTTTGGTCGGTGCAGGCGCCTGGGCGAGCATTTGCTGTTTCTGCTGACGCTTGCCCGAAATCGAGTCGACCAGGACACCGAGGAAAATGACCGCGCCCATCACGGCGAAGTTCAAGGAACTGGGAATACCGAGCAGGTTGACCAAGTTCTGCAACACCTGCAGGAGGGCCGTGCCGATGATGATCCCGATGATGGATCCTTCGCCACCCCGGAGGCTGCAGCCCCCGAGCACCGCTGCAGCAATCGCGTACAGTTCGTAGGTGGCGCCGTGGTTGGCGGGCGAGATCGAGTTGGTGTAGAAAGCAATGAGAATACCGGCCAAGGCGACGAGCAGCATCTCGACGATATAGGTGCACATGATGATCAGCCGGCTGTTGATGCCGGAGTAGCGAGCAGCGTCCTCATTGCGCCCGACCGCATAGAGGTAGCGGCCAAATACCGAATGGTGCAGCAGGACATAAGTGATCACTCCCACGATGATCAGGAGCACAAACGGCATCGGCACCGGCCCGATGCTGCCGGTTGCCAGGGTGCGCAGGACTTCAAATCCTGAACTGCCGAACCCCTTCGTTTCATCATTGGCGATAAAGCGCGCCAGACCGCGATAAAACAGCAAGCCACAGAGGGTCACGATGAATGGCTGCATGCGGACAAACCCAATAAACCAGCCGTGGGTAGCTCCCAGCAGCATGACGCCGATGACGACCAACAACACGGCCAGCGGCCACGCCAGATTCCATTCGCGCAAGAAGATGGCCAGGATCACGCCCTGTAACGCAAACACCGATCCCAACGATAGATCGATGCCGCCGGTGATAATCACCAGGCCCACGCCGATGCTGAAAATGCCGTACATGCCGATCAGCCGCGCCATATTGGTGAGGTTGGAGGCGCCTAAAAATCGCGGATTCAGGACTGCTACGATGATACAAAGGACAATCAGAAGAATGGTGATGCCGAGTTCCTTCTTCATAGAGAATGGGTCAAGAAAAGGGTTATAAGACGCTTAAGCATTCAAGGATCTTTGCGCCCGGTCGCGAGGCTCATGATCGCTTTCTCGGAAAATCGTTCGCGCTTAAGAAAGCCCGTGATTTTGCCCTCGTGCATGACGGCAATGCGATCGCTCACTCCGAGCACTTCTTCCATGTCGCTACTGATCATGATGACGATCACACCCCGATCGGCCAGCTCGCGCATGAGCCGATAGATTTCTGCCTTGGCACCCACGTCGATTCCGCGGGTGGGTTCGTCAAAAATGATCACCTTCGGCTCGAGCGATAGCCACTTGCACAGAACCACTTTTTGCTGGTTGCCGCCGCTCAAGTTCATCGTCCGGGTCTCGATGGACGGTGTCTTGACGCGCAATGACGCCACTTCTCGTTTGGAAACTTCTTCCTCGCGTGCCTGGCTGATCAACAGCCCGCGCGAGTAGCGCCTCAAGCCGGGCAGGGTGATATTTTCGCGGACGGTCATGCTGGTGATCAATCCCGTGTGGCGCCGGTCTTCCGGCACCAGGTAAATGCCGGCATCTATCGCCTCCCGCGCGTTGCGGATTTTGAGCTCCCGGCGACCCAGCCGGACGGTTCCTTCCAAAGGAGGGACGACACCGAAGATGGCCTGGGCCATCTCCGAGCGGCCCGCGCCCACCAAGCCGGCAAACCCCAGAATCTCACCTTTAGCCACTTCGAAGCTGATCCGATGGTGGGGCCGATAGGACGTGCGCAGCCCTTCCACCTGAAAATAGCCTTCGTCCTGGATGCCCTTTCCCGGGACAAAGAGGTCTTCAAGCTTTCTCCCGACCATCAGCGCGACCATGTTTTCGTGCCGGATCTGGCCATTCGCGAGTTCGCCGGCGTTCCGGCCGTCCCGCAACACCACCGCCCGGTCGGCGATCTGTTCGACCTCGCCGAGTCGGTGCGAAATATAGATCACGCTGACCCCCGAAGCGCGGAGCTCTTTGATCGTCGCGAGAAGCCGGTCGGTTTCCGCCAAGGTGAGCGAGCTGGTCGGCTCGTCCATAATGATCACGCGCGCGTTCTGGGAGAGAGCCTTGGCGATCTCGACCATTTGCTGTTGAGCGATCGAGAGTTCGCTCAACAGCTTTTTGGGCGAGATAAGCAGGCCGAGGCGTTTGAGGTACGCTTCGCTGTCGGCCCACATCTTGCGCTGGTTGACCAACCGCAAAGGACCGCCGAACAGCGATTCGCGGCCTATGAAGATGTTGGCGGCCACATCGAGGTTGTCCAGAACGTTAAGTTCCTGGTGGACAAAGCCGATGCCAAGCGCGATCGCGTCCGAGACGCTGGCAATGGTGACTTGCTTGCCGTCAAAGAAGATCTCCCCTTCGTCCGGCTGGTGAACGCCGCCAAGGGTCTTCATCAGCGTAGACTTGCCCGCGCCGTTCTCGCCAATCAGTGCGACCACCTCGGCTTGGCCGACCGAAAAACTGACGTCGCTTAGCGCGAGAACCCCGGGAAAACGCTTGGTAATTCCCTTAAGTTCGAGCAGCGGGGCTGTGTTGCCATCGCTCGGCATAACGGCTCACCCTGATACGCTCGAAAGCCGCTGATGAGGGGAGTTGGTCCCTATTTGCCGCGCAGCTTCTTCAGTTTAGCCGCGAAGTCATCCACCTTGTCCTTGGTAATCGCGAGCGTCGGCACAATGACCTGATGGTTCTCTGGCACCACGGATTTGTCTCCATTCAAATACTTATTCATCAGCGTGATGGCCTGATAACCGAACTCATACGGCTGCTGGACAACGGTGGCGACGATCGCCCCATCCTTGACTCCCGCCAGAGTCTCTTCTTCCTCGTCGAAAGTGATGATCTTGACTTTGCCTATTTTGTTGGAGTCCTTGACCGCGTTGAGGATGGCCGGACCATTGTAGCTCCACAATCCGACCAGACCAGCGATGTCCGGGTATTTCACGAGGGTGTCGAGCACATTGGCCTTGGCACGCACGCGGTCAGTGTCATCGGTGCGGGTGTCGATAATCTCGACTTTCGAGCCCTTTAGGACTTCCTTGATGCCGCTGAGGCGCTCGCGAGCATTCTGGGCATCTAGCGTTCCGACGAAGATCATGATTTTACCGCCCTCGGGGAGCGCCTGTTTGATCAATTCACCCGCCTGCCGGCCTGCCGCGACGTTGTCGGTTCCCACATAGCAGACCCGCTTGCTATCGGGTGCGTCGCTGTCATGGGTAAAAAGCAAAGCCTGCTTCGCCACTTCGTCGAGCTTGATTGTCTGATTCTTCGGGTCGATCGGGCTGATCGCGATCCCGTCAATGCCGGCAGAGAGAAGGTCGTCGAGAATGCGCGTCTGGGTCGCAGCCGTGCCGTCCTCCGGAATCTTGAATTCCACGGTTACGTTCTTCAGCTCCTCTGCGGCTTTCTTGGTGCCAGCGCGGGCGATCGTCCAAAAGTCCGAGGCATTGTTGGTCACGAAGGCCAGCTTCAGTTTCTTGTCCGCGGCTTGCGCACGTTCGCCAAAACCGAACGCCGCGACGACGCAGAACGTCCAGAAAAGCCAATGAGCAAGAGGGTTCTTGATGGGGGAATGGTTCATAGTTTGGGGGGATTTCTAGTGTTTATAGGATCAAACTGCGAAGAGCGCAAAGGGAAACCCATAGCAGGAGTGGTCCGAACCGGTGCGCCAGGCAGACGTCGTTGTCCTCCTCGGCGGCGTTGGTGGCACGGGGACCACCGGAGAAATCGCCTGGCAACTGCGAAAGTCGGTTTTTCCGATCGCCGACGGTGGAGGCGATGCCAAGAGGCTGTATCTCGAACCTTGAGGACGTGGAACGAGTTTCAGTGGATGGGTTTCGAAGAGACGCAGGTTCGCCGCCTGGCGCGGGCCGGCGAGGCTGCTATTGATGCGACGGTAGAACTTCTACCCATTGTCTTTCGTTCGGGCTCTGCCCAGTCTTGAGGTGATTCACGGCCTGAAGTGAGTCTAGGTTCTGTTCACGAATTTAGAGGTGTACATTTTGAGGGAGAGCTGATTTATACTTGGGATGGAGAGAGAACATCCCCGTGGAATGATCAGCGATCGTGTTTGGGAGCAGCTCAAGGCGGCCTTAGAGGAGGCCAAGCATTCGCGTGCGGGAGCACCTGCCCAACTGAGTGATCGCGATTTTCTGGAAGCTGTCTTGTATTTGAATCGTGTGGGCTGCCCATGGCGGGATTTACCACCGGAGTTGGGCTACTGGCATGCGGTCTACATGCGATTTCGACGCTGGGAAGCGAGGAGTATGGCGGCGACTTTGGCAGCGGCTTCAGAGCGAAAGCTTCGCCCAGGCCCGTCATCTGTTGATGGACTCCACAGCGGTACGCGCCCACCAGCACGCGGCAGGAGCACCAGAAAAAACGGCGGCGACCAGGCTCTGGGACGCTCTCGTGGAGGACTGAGCACGAAAATCCACGCGGCGACCATTGACGAAACTGCAGTGTGGCCCTCCACCTCACCGCCGGGCATGCTCACGACGGTCGTCAGTTTGAATCTCTCTATGGTGCGCCCGTGAAGCGGGTGCCAACGCGGGTGGAAGTCCCGCCGGTGCAATTAGACGGTTCAGCACCGAAGACCGTGCCAACTGCGTCGCCGTGAGGCGGGGTGGAGAGCAGGCATGGAGTCGAACCGGCAGGTCGCAATGAAGATGAACCACAACAATGAGCCTCGAAAATGACAACCGGCAGCCGAGCCTTTCATAGTATGGCGAAGGCCGAAGAGCTTTTCATCCAGACCAACCGTCGAGGATGGAGCAATGGACCGGCGGGGTCTGCGTGGGCGACATGTTGGGAAGTGGCACTCGGGTAAGCGGGGAGACCTGTGATGGCGGGTAAGAAAGACTCAACCGGCGGCACAACCCGGAAAGGGGAGGCCGAGCGGGCCATGGCAGGAGTCGGAGGCATCCGTAGTAGCGAAGAGAACATGCCAGATCTGTTTTGGTCGGGGGAAAACACGGAGGAGCGAAGGGATGCCACTTGTTCCGCAGGAGGAAAGAGCAAGGAAGGACGGGGTGACGGCTCGAAAGGGCTACCAGCGCCCGATAAAGTTCGGCAATTGCAAATCGTCCTGTATCGGAAAGCGAAAACCAAACCGGGTTATCGGTTTTGGAGTCTGTATGGAGAAGTGCAACGCGCCGATGTGCTGTTTGCGGCATGGCGGCGTGTGAAAGCGAACGGGGGAACAGCCGGAGTCGATGGAAGAACCATCGAGGACATTGCCCAAGATGCGAACTCCGAAAAGGAGTGGCTCGAAGCGGTGAGGGAGGAACTGCGAACGAAGTCCTATCGGCCTTCGCCGGTGAGACGAGCGCAGATTCCGAAGGCTGGAGGAGGACAGCGCCCATTGGGCATTCCCACGGTGAAAGATCGCGTGGTGCAAATGGCAGTGTATCTGGTGCTGATGCCGATATTCGAGGCGGATTTTCATCCGCGCTCCTTTGGCTTTCGGCCCGGACGCAGTGCCCGCCAGGCCGTCGAGGAGATCCGAGAAGCGCTGAGGATGGGCAAGACCGAGGTGGTTGATGCCGACTTGGCGAAATACTTCGATACGATCCCGCATCGTGAATTGATGAAACGGGTGGCCCGGCGCGTGAGCGACGGGATGATCCTCAAACTCATCAAAGCCTGGCTGCGCGCACCGATCATCGAGGAAGCCAACGGAGGAAGGACCAGGACGAACCCTTGCGGCACGCCGCAAGGAGGAGTCATCTCGCCACTGTTGGCCAACATTTACCTGCATCCCTTGGATGAAGCGGTGAATGAAAAGTGTCGTGTCCCGTCGGGTTACAAGCCCTGTATGGTGCGATATGCCGATGACTTGGTAATCCTCTGCAACCCCGGAGAAGGCGAAGGTCTCAAAGAAAGACTGGAACATTGGCTGACGCGCTGCGGGCTGGTTCTCAATGAGCGGAAAACCCGGGTGATCGAGAGCCGAGAAAGCGGCTTCGAGTTCCTTGGGTTCGCCTTTCGCTGGCAGCAGTCAAAGAAGGGCACGCTCTACGCACATGTGGAACCGGGCTCCCGCGCAATGCAGGAACTAAGAGACCGCGTGCGTGCTTTGACGCGGCGAACGAGCACCTGGAAGGGTAAAGAGGCCGTTGTCTATGAAATCAACCGAGTGACCCGCGGCTGGGGCAACTATTTTGCTCTGGCACACTATCACCGAATCTTCCGGCAGATGAATGGCTTCACCGCCAATCGGCTCCGGCAGTGGTTGTGGCGCAAGCACGGGAACGCCTCGGGGAAATATCGCCGGTGGCCCGATTACAAACTCTTCCAACACCATGGACTCTACGAACTGCCGACACGATTAACTTGAACATCGCAACCGAGAAATGGAACTCGGAAAGCCGGATGCGGGAAAACCGCCTGTCCGGTTTGATGAGGGGCGGGAGCCTGGCGGTCATTGGGTGCAAATCCTCTCATTCCGTCGGCTCTTGCCTACTCTATGAGAGTTTAGATCCCAACAATGTGCTCGATCGGCCACGATGGACAAAGGCTATGATGCCGACCGCATTCGTGAGCGCTTGAGTTACGACGGGTGCCCGTAAACTCCCTTACGATCACTCCCGTTATCGTGAGCGCAACCGTATCGAACGCTTCTTTAGTTGATGAGGTTGGGCGCATTCAAACCCCACCGGAAAAACGCGAGGCGCTGCTGGTCGAGTATGATCGTAGCGGGATGACCGGAGCGCGGTTTGCGCGGTTTTCCGGGGTGAGATATGCGACGTTGATGTGTTGGCTGCAGAGGCGGCGCAAGGAAGCTGGCCGGGGCCAGCAAGTGAGAACTCCAGGCCGGATCATCCGCGTTGGCTGGAAGCGCGATCGCCGTGCAGGGCGAACTCGACGGCGTCTCGCAACCGCTCACCCGACGGTATCCGCCAACTGGTCGCCGGCCAAGTTGAGCTCCTGACCGCCCAAGTCGGCAAACATCTCAAAAGAATGGGGTTTTCCGCATTTAATTAAAGATTTGTGGTTATTTCTTTAATAGCCTGCGACCTTATTCAAGTTTCGCACCATGAACCGCGATGCTACAGGCACCTACCGCGTCACCACCACGGCTGGGGAAAAGGTACGCGCCTTTGTGCCACTGCCATTGCCACCGACACCGCCATTGGAAATTACCGGCGCGCGTCAGCTTCTTCTTGAAAAGGCCACGCTCGCGGTGGGGCGGCTGGACAGCATCAGCACCTTGCTGCCCGACCCGCAGTTGTTTCTCTACTCGTATGTTCGTCGCGAAGCCGTCTTGTCCTCCCAGATCGAGGGCACACAATCTTCCCTTTCCGACCTCCTCCTCTTCGAATTAGAGGAAGCCCCCGGCTCGCCTATTGACGACGTCGTGGAAGTCTCAAACTACGTCGCCGCCTTGAATCACGGCATGGAGCGACTGCGCGAAGGCTTCCCGCTCTCCAACCGCCTGCTGCGCGAGATGCACGCCGCCTTGATGGCCAAAGGCCGGGGCAACGAAAATCAGCCGGGTGAATTCCGTCGCAGCCAGAACTGGATCGGCGGCACCCGCCCAGGCAACGCCCTTTTTGTTCCACCACCGCCCGCGGACGTCGACGCCTGCATGGGCGATCTCGAACGATTTTTGCACGACGGCACCAGCGGCCTGCCCGTGTTGCTCAAGGCTGCCATCGCCCATGTGCAGTTCGAGACCATCCATCCCTTCCTCGATGGCAACGGACGTTTGGGCCGCCTGCTCATCGCACTACTGCTGCACCACGGTGGACTGCTCTCCGATCCGTTGCTCTATCTTTCGCTTTACCTTAAGCAACACCGCCCGGCCTATTACGAACTCCTCGACCGCGTTCGCACTGCAGGCGACTGGGAGGCGTGGGTGGACTTCTTTCTCGAAGGTGTGGATCAAACCGCCCGCAGCGCCGTGCAGACCGCCCGGCGGCTGGTCGACCTCTTCGAGGCGGACACCCGCCACATTCAGCAGTCGGGACGCGCCGCGTCCAACGCCCTGCGCGTCCTCGCGGCCCTTCGCCAGCGCCCGGTCTTGACGCTCAAATACGTGTGTGACGCTCAGGACATGACGTTTCCCACCGCCGGCAAAGCCATGCAAAATCTCGTCGCCACCGGCGTCGCCCGCGAACTCACCGGCAGGCGCCGCAATCGCATCTTTGTTTACGACGGCTATCTCAGCATCCTGAACGAGGGTGGCCAACCGCTGTGAAACACCACTGGACTGACGAAGTGAATCCGGCCATCGCACGCGTTTCAGTTTTTCGTAAGCTTCATCAGCAACTTATCCAAGATGAACTCTCTCAGCGTCGATCGAGCTTTAACCGGGTCAATCCCACAGATCTACCAGCAGCACCTCGTTCCCATGGTTTTCGAGCCCTACGCCGCCGACTTGGCGTCTCATGTTTTGCTCCGCAAACCTTCATGCGTTTTAGAGATTGCCGCGGGCACTGGTGCAGTCACGCGGCATCTTGCCAGAATGTTGCCTGAAGAGGCCGCCATCGTGGCTACCGATCTGAATCAACCAATGCTCGATCAAGCCGCGGCGATAGGAACGAGTCGCCCTGGGGAGTGGCGTCAAGCCGATGCCGTGCAGTTGCCGTTTCTGGACTAGACTTTTGATGTGGTTGTCTGTCAGTTCGGGTCGAAGATGGGAATGTGTGCGGCGGCGAAAACCCCTTCGTGTCTTAACCAAGTCGAGATTTGGTTCGCCAAAATCCAAAGGCGGGTTATCGCCCGGGGCACCTTTTCCTCGTGGACGAGCTCCGCAGAAAGATCCTTCGCTACATCCGGCACTACAACAAAACGGCTACGCCTATCAGATGGACTTACTCCACACCCGCCAACCGCATCAAGACGTAGCTCGTTGAGCTGTTACATCATAATAGTCTTTTGTCCATCAAGAACAGAACAGAAGGACGTTCTTCAGGCTTCATTCTTGCAGAAGACCTATGAGTGTGAGAAACGGGTTCCACTCGGCCGTATCGATACGGTCGTCCCTTATTACAACAACAAAGGAGAGATCTCATGCCGCAAGACCTAGACAAAATCATCCAGATCAAAAAAGCCGCTGAGGCAGATCTTCTGCAAAGGCCCGGAGTGACAGGCGTAGATGTTGGCTACAAGTATGTTGGCGGTCAGAAGACCGACGAAATCGTCATTCGTGTCCATGTGGCAGAGAAGAAGGACGTTTCCTCAGATGAGAAGATTCCTGATTCGGTTCATGGTGTGAAGACAGATGTACTCGAGAATCGGTTTGTGCCGGCAAGTGATACTGATAGCCACGATCCTATACTCGGTGGGATAAGTATTGGTCCGTTTCGCCTACTCGATGGAGGATCCGTGTACGGCACTCTCGGTGCTATTGTCATCGACCAGAATTCCCAAGCCAGAATGCTGTTGAGCAACTACCATGTCCTCTGTGTGAACGAGGGATGGAAAGACCAGATAAGTCATTGGAAGAACATAGTACAACCGGAGATGCAACCTAATTTTTTTAAGCCGAGGGAAATCGCCAAAATAGAAAAGGGCATCTTGAATAAAGAGATGGATGCTGCGGTCGCTCGTCTACAGAACGTTGATTATGTATGCGAAATCCAGGATATTGGCCCTATCACAGGGACCGCAGACCCTTTGATCGACATGGCAGTCCGCAAACGAGGACGCACGACAGGACTGACCTACGGCACCATTACCGGCTTGGAGTGGAAGGGGCCTCTTGACTATGGTCATGGCGTCGGCAAGCAAACATTAGAGGACCAGATTCTTATTTATCGTGACGAAAAGCGTAGCGCTCGGTTTGGCGATGAGGGAGATTCGGGATCAGTGGTTGTCAACGAGAACGGCCAGGTGATTGGCTTACTCATCGCAACCTCAGAAACAACAGGTGTAGCCACCCCGATCAAAGTTGTTCTGGACGGGCTGAATGTCAGAATGGCACTTGAGGGCATAGGCGGCTATGACCTCAGCGATTCCGCCGACCGAGCCTTCGCTTTTGACTATCAGGGCACTGGCCGTCTAGATGACTTGGTCTTGTATCGACCGGGAAAGGGCCTCATCTGGATTCTCAAGAAGGCCAGCGCGGAGCTCTTCTTGCCCGTCTACAAGCAACGTGATGCTGGTGGCATCGGCGGCTATGATCTCAGCGATTCGGCCGACCAAGCCTTCGCGTTCGACTACACTGGCATTGGCAAGCTGGATCATCTGGTCTTGTATCGACCGGGAAAAGGCGCAATAAATATCCTCAAGAACGACCGCGAAGGGAACTTTTCGACCGTCTATAAGGGGAGCGGCATCGGCGGCTATGATCTCAGCGATTCCGCCGACCGAGCCTTCGCCTTTGACTATGGCAGCACTGGCGCGCTGAATTACCTGGTCTTCTATCGACCGGGGAAGGGCGCAATATACATCCTCACGAAGGACGGTGTTGGGAACTACTACCCCATCTATAAAAGGGATTCCGGGAGCGGTGGCATCGGCGGCTATGATCTCAGCGATTCAGCCGACCGCGCCTTTGCCTTTGACTATGAGGGCACTGGCCATCTGGATGATCTGGTCCTGTATCGACCGGGAAAGGGCATCTTCTGGATTCTCAAGAGGAATATCACGAAGGACGGCACGGTGACCTTCGAACGCGTCTATCCGAAAAAAGGTGAGCCTAACGCCGGTGTCGGCGGTTTTGATCTCGCCTCTGGCGCCGACCGGGTGCTCGCCTTTGACTATGAGGGCACTGGCCATCTGGATGACCTGGTCCTGTATCGACCGGGAGAGGGCGCCATCTTTATCCTCCAGAGGAACGGCACGGAGAAGGACGGCATCACTCCGAAGTTCAAGGCCGTCTATCAGCAACCTCAGCGTGGCAAAGGCATCGGCGGCTTTGATCTCACCTCTGACGCCGACCGGGTCTTCGCCTTTGACTATGAGGGCACTGGCCATCTGAATGACCTGGTCCTGTATCGACCGGGAGAGGGCGCCATCTTTATCCTCCAGAGGAACGGCACAGAGAAGGACGGCATCACTCCGAAGTTCAAGGCCGTCTATCAGGCAACGAAGTAAGCGTGTGCCTCCACTTTAGCTTATCGTTCGGCCCGGGCCGGTTCCTTGACGGAGACGGACTCTTGGCAGAGAGATGAGGTATGAACTCTCCCGGCGCTGATCGGGCCTTCACGGGGTCGATCCCGGAGCTCTACGAGGAGCATCTGGTTCCAATGATCTTTGAGGCCTACGGTGGCGACTTGGCGTCCCGTGTCTTGCTTCGCAACCCATCATGCGTTCTGGAGACGGCTGCTGGCACCGGCGTGGTCACGCGGCACGCGGCGAAAATGTTGCCTCAGGAGACCACGATCGTGGCGACTGATCTGAATCAACCAATGCTCGACCGCGCCGCGACGGCGGGAACGAGTCGTCCGGTCGAGTGGCGTCAAGCCGATGCCATGCAGTTGCCGTTTTCGGACGAGTCGTTCGACGTGGTCGTCTGTCAATTTGGCGTCATGTTCTTCCCGGATAAAGTCGGGGCTTTCGCAGAAGCGAAGCGCGTTCTTCGTCCGGGCGGCGCTTTCATCTTCAGCGTGTGGGACCGGCTCGATGAGAATGAGTTTGCCGAGACAGTGAACCAGTCACTGGCCGCCCTCTTCCCTGAAGATCCTCTGCAGTTCTTGCGGCGGGTTCCGTACGGGTACCACGACATCGGTGTCATTTCTAACGGCCTTATCCGAGGGGGGCTCATCCGGTCACCGACGGTTGCTACTGTGCCTGCACGGAGTCGCGCAGTCTCGCCGAGGATTCCCGCGGTGGCCTTTTGCCAGGGGACACCGCTGCGTAACGAAATTGAGGCGCGCGGCGCTTCGCTTGACGAGGCGACTGACGCAGCCACGACGGCCATCACAAGCCGCTTCGGTGCGGGCGCGGTGGACGGCAAACTTCAGGCTCACATCGTCACCGTCGAACGCTAGTCGTAGCGAGCGACCTCATACCGCCGAGGTGAACTGGGTTGTTGTCTCCGGGCTGGCGAGGGGCGGCAGCAGCACGGGGCGTTCTCCGCGGGGAAGGATCCGGGGATGCCTTTCCCGCTCAGTCGGGTGTAACCTCTAGGGTCTGAGTCAAAGACGAGGAGGTCAATCATGCCTGACTATTTCACTCTGCTGCGAGACCGGGTCACACTCAAGTATTCTTCCATCGACCGCATCTTCCTGCAGGCCTATGTGCCGAAACTGCAGACGGTGGGCCAAGTCTGTACTTTTCTGCGTTGGCAGCGAAGATTCCCGATCCCTTCCTCGGCCGCCTTTGGCAAGATCGGGGATGCCTATGTGGAAGCCATTTATGGGTATGCCAAGGCTCACAACATTCCGGTGGTGCGTTTCGAGAAAGGAGAGGACAAGGAGAAAACGGCGCGTCCGTTTCTGGAGGCTGCCGCTCGCGAAGGCAAGGACCGAGTCGTGTTGATTGGCATTGCTCAAGAGAAAGCCTCGGCTTGGCGATCCTGGAAGAGCAAAGGCCAGGAGAAAGCCGCTCACCCGCACATGGAATGGGGCCGACAGATGACCTATATCAATCACTTCTATTTCTACCTCTGGGACTCGGACTGGGGCGCGGCGTTCTGGAAGACTAACGCCTATGCCCCCTATCCGATTTGGCTCTGGCTCAACGGCCATGAGTGGGCTAAACGGCAACTTGAAAAAGCTCGAATTGGTTATGAGGCCCTCGACAATGGATTCCGTTGTTGTGAAGATCCAGCCGCCTTGCAAAAGATCTGCGACCGGCTCGGACCTGGGGCAGTGAAGAATTTCTTCTGGCGCTGGCTGCATCGGTTACCCTCCCCGTTTGGCTCAGCGGACTGGAAGGCCGGCTATGTCTACGAGCTGGCATTCCGTCAGTTTGAGATCTCGGAGACCTGTGTGTTTGACCGACCACAAGCTGGTCGCATGTGGTTTGAAGGGGTCATTCGCGATCACCTCGACGTAGGTCGGCCCGATCAAGTCATGCTGATCTTTGATCGGCGACTCAACCGCTCTGCGGCGGGTCCGTTCCGGACCCGGGTGCTGACCGAAGGCGTCGATCCCACGCTGTGCTGTTATTACAAATCCTCTCGCATCAAGCAGTATTTCAAAGAGGGGCGGGCGCTGCGCACCGAAACCGTGATCTGCAACACCCAGGACTTCGGAATCGGGCGCCGGGTCTGCGCGAAAAACTGGAATGCCCTCCGGGCTGTTGGCGAAGGCGCCAACCGGCGCTTGTGTGACGCCGAAAGCGCAGAGGCTCTGCCCGCTCCCGACGTGGTGACCTTCCACCAGGTCACCCGACCGTCCAACAGTGAAGATGGTCTCTATACCCCGGCACTGCGCTTCGGAGACCCGAGGGTGATGGCGGTCTTGGCGAGCCTGGTTGGCTTCTGCCATCTCCTGAAGGGTTTTAGTAATCGTCAGTTGGTCCAACATACCGCTGCCTTACTCGATGCGCCCTACACAACACGACAAGCCACTTACGATCTGCGCCGGCTCAAACGCAAGGGGCTCATCCTTAAGACTCCTCACAGTCATCGCTACCAGCTTACCCCACTGGGCCGTAGAGTGGCGGTGCTCTTTACTAAGACCTACGGGCGAGTCCTCACTCAAGGTCTCATCTTGCTCGATTCGAAACTTCCCGAGGACCTCAAGCGACGCAACCCTCTGGCCACGGCCTGGCGACAGCTTGACGCCGCCCTCGATGACTTTACAAACCGCCAACTTCTCGCGGCTTGAAAAATTTGACCGATTCTTGAACTTCGTCGCCACCTAGTGGCCCTAGATTGATCGGATACTTGCCGCAGCCTCATCGCTGACCGGCCAAGCGGCGCGGGCAGATGGGCGGAAGCGCAGTCGAAGACTTTCAGTCGCTAAATTCTTGCAGCTTTCGCAGCGCCGGAATCTGTAGATTCAGCTCGTGTCCGCTTCGCAACGATCCATTCTCCCTCTGGTCCTGACAGCCATTCTTGTGCTTTCGGGGTGGGCGGTGGCGATTGGTCTGGGCATGCGCCTGCTGGGGCAGCCTCGCCCGCATGAGGATTCTCCGGTCACACCGGGACCTTCATTCGGAGAGAGGGAAAAACATTGGAAATACAGGAAGTATGAGGCGGCTTTCCGCGAGTTTTCTTCCCAACCGGAAATGGCCGGCGCGGCGCTCGGCTTTTGTCTGCTGAACCAGAATGGTGAGACTCTCTTCGCCTCGCCTCTTGCGGAAACAGCGCTCTGTCCAGCGTCGTCGCTCAAGACGCTCACCACGGGCGCCGCCCTGGCAATTCTCGGACCCGACTTCCATTTCGAAACGCAGCTCGCCGCAACCGCGGCGCTGACGCCCGAGGGGGTCGTGCAAGGGGACCTCATCCTCGTCGGCGGTGGCGACCCGACTCTTTCCACGAACGACTTGGCCGAGCTCGCCACCGCGGCCGTGGCTGCCGGCTTGAAGACCGTGGCCGGACGGCTCCTGGTGGACGCTTCGGTTTTTCCGGCGAATCCGGTGAGTGATCAATGGGTGTGGGGTGATGTCGGCAACGCGTATGGCGCGGGCGCATTCGGCTTGAACCTGAATCACAATAGCCTCCCGCTCCGTTTCGAGCCGAGCACACAACCCGGCGCCGCCGCGCTCTTGCGCGAGTTTCCGCCCGTGCCGGGCGACACTCGCTGGATCAATCACGTAAGCACCGGCGCGCTGGACAGCGGCGATCAGGTCGTCGTGTATTCCGAACCCTACGGGCGCACTATCACCCTGCGCGGCACCGTGCCAGCGGGCGAAAGCGGCTTCACGGTCAACGGCGCCCTGCCCGATCCGCCGGCTCTCGCCGTGGAGATCCTGCGCCAGCGGCTCGAAGCCGCGGGTGTGAAATTCACCGAGGACCCGCGGTCATCCGCCGCGGATACCGGCGCGAGGACGATCCTCGCGCGCCACACTTCCCAGGCTCTTCCCGAGATCATCGATCATCTTCATCGCGTGAGCGACAACCTGGAGGCGCAATGCCTCTTCCTCACCATCGGGCGGAACCAGGACGCCGACGCAGCGACGGCTGTTCGGTCGCACTATGAGAAGGAAGGCGTGGCCTTCGTGGGTCTGCGTTTGCTCGACGGCAGCGGACTCGCGCGCGCCAACGCGATTCGTCCGCTCGACCTCGCGCGGGCGAATTACGCAACGCGCCACGGTGCGCACGGGCAGCGCTTTTATGAGAGCCTCAGCACGTACCTCAATGGGCAGGTGCGCGCGAAGATCGGCTCCATGTCCGGTGTGAAAACTCAGGTGGGTTTTCTCCGGACTCCGGACAACGAAGAGTTGACCTTCGCCGCGATCGGCAACGCGCTGCCGGTGAATCGCGAGTCCTGGACTGAGCTCGAAAAGCTTCTCGAAGCGGTGCGCGTCATCGAGTAGTCGAAAGTGGGATCGCGCTGGAGCGCATCCCTCCGAGCCGCTCAACTTGCGAAGCACGCCCAGCATCACGAGTTTGGCGTGTGATTTCCTCGCGACGACAAACTCACGATGAGGACGAAGTGACTTTGGAGTTGCGTGTTTTCCGAGGAGGAGTTGACCGGGCTGATTTTGGGGCCGGGGAGATCGTCGATTCAAATACTCGCGGGACTTACGAGTGAGAAATAGTGTGCCGAACCTTTCGCACACTACCTGAAGCGATGTCTTATTTAAGCGGAGCTGTTCGTCAATGGGTAAAGGAACATCAAGGAGGTGCGAAATGCAGAGTACTCAGAAAGAAAAGAGCGAAACACTTGTGAGCCATCCGCAAATTGTGTCACGGGAGGAGTGGCAGCGAGCTCGTGATCAACTACTCGTCAAAGAGAAAGCCGCGACGCGTGCGCGGGACGCGCTCGCCGCTGAACGCCGCCGGCTGCCAATGGTTCGGATCGAGAAGAATTATCTCTTGGAAGGTCCGGGCGGAAAAGTGAGTTTGTTGGATCTTTTCGAAGGATACCGTCAGCTCATCATTTATCATTTCATGTTTGCGCCCGACGTGGAGGGCTGGCCGTCGGCGGGATGTCCGGGCTGTTCAATGGTCGTGGATCACATTGGGCCCCTTGTTCATTTGCAGGCACGCGATACCACGCTCGCGCTGGTGTCGCGCGCGCCGCTGGAGAATCTCGAATCTTACAAGCGACGCATGGGCTGGACTGTCCCCTGGTTCTCGTCTGCGGGCTCGAATTTCAACGCGGACTTCGGCGTGACGACTCCTGAAGGCGAAACCTTCGGTCTCAGCGTCTTCTTGCGGGACGGCGATGATGTCTTTCACATGTATTTCACCAACGCCCGCGGCGTCGAAGTTATCGACGGCAATTTTACACTCCTGGACATGACCCCGTTCGGACGGCAAGAAGAATGGGAAGACTCGCCTTCTGGGTGGCCGCAGACCGCTCCCTACGAATGGTGGCGCCGCCACGACGAGTATTGAGGAAAACGTAGGCTCGCGACTCCCAAGGGGATCTGACGCATGGCGGTTTTATTTTCGCCGGTGCTTTCGGTTTTGATACCAGTCCATCAGCGGCGTCACCGTGATCCCGTGGGCGACGATCGACACGGCGATTGTCGTCAACGTGATCGAAACGAGCTTGGGCGCGAGATCGGCGGGTAATCCGTGATTGAGCGCAAACATCAGGTAATAAAGGGATCCAATCCCACGGATTCCGAACCAGGAAATAAGCCGTCGCTCGGACGGCGTGATGTTCTGGCCCAGCAATCCGAGGCGCACCGAGATGGGCCTGATGATGAGGAAAAGCACCGCGATGAACCAGGCCTCTTCCAAGTTGAGGTATTGCGGCGAAAGGATCGCAGCGAGAACAATCACGAGCGCGACTTCAACGAGGCGTTCGACCTGCTCATTGATCGTCAGAACTGCGCCCGCCATATGCGCGGGGGCCTTGTCCGGATGGATGGCAATCTCGTCCGGTTTCAAGGCAGTCTCGATGGCAAGTTTATCCGGTGGTGGTTGCTCGCCGGTGTGCCGTCGCTCAAGTGCTCGCAAGCTAAGTCCCGCGGCAAAGACAGAGAGGAATCCGTAGCCATGGATCTGCAGAGCGGCGCCATAGGAGAGCGCGATTAGTCCGAGCGTGAGCAGTTCGTCCCGTCCAATACCCTCGTGGTGCTCACGCCGGAGGTAGATGACCGCCCTGCCAATCAGCGTGCCGCAGAGTGCCCCGACTCCCAACCCGGCACCAACAGCCCAGACCACATCAAGCGTCAGCCATCTCCAGCCCCATGCGCCGAGGTCATGCAGGCCACACAGCCCGAGTCCGAGCATCACGAAGGGGAAAGCGGTGCCGTCGTTCAGCCCCGCTTCACCGGTAAGACTGAAACGCAACCGATCGCGGTCTTTGATGCTCTCAAGTTGCACACCAGAGGCCAAAACCGGGTCGGTAGGGGCGAGCACCGCTCCGAGGAGCACGGCACCGCCGAGTGGCAAGCCAAGGCCAAGCACTCCAACGAGCGCAACCAATCCAACGGTCAACACCATCGAACTCGAAGCCAGGCCGATCGGGATCCACCACTGCCGATCCCGCAAAGGAACACGCAATTTCAGTCCTGTAGTAAAAAGTGAGATGATCACGGCAATTTCCGCCAGCCGTTCAAGAAGTCCGGAGTGCGCCGCCGGTTCGATGAAGAGGAGGCCAAGTCCGAGTGGACCGAAAGTGGCCCCAACCGCGAGGTAGATCATTGTCTCAGAGAGCGGCAGGCGCCTGACCGAGGAGGCGAGCATTGCCACCGAGACAAGCAGCACGCCAAGCAGCAGATACCAGAGGTCGAAAGTCACCTTGATCTCATATCTGGTTAGAAATTGACCGCGACAAGCGGAGCACTTGCTGTCGTCGGACCGCCTGCGGTTTGGGAGACTTCGATGCGCCCGCGCTTGAATCGAGCTACGATTCTACCGCATGAAGCGCAAACAAGCCTCCTCAATTTCTCCTCGATCCGAACTGGGCCCAAAGGGAAAGCGGCGACCGCCCAGGGTCCAGAAGCTCAGAGGCGACGAGTTGCCCCCGCCGGAAGAAAAGGCCGCGCAGAGGGTCAATTCTATTAAGTAGTCGGCCGCTCAGAGGCGTCTCGGCCCCACCTCCGGCATGCGCTGCCTTGCCGGCTATTCGGAGGAAATTCGTTGCTCGGTCACTGAGGATTCCCTGCCGTTAAACTGCTCGTCGGGGGTTCCAGTCACTGGGTTGCCGATTGGAATCAATGGCCCAGCGAGTAATGTGTCTGCTTATAAGTTGTGGAAACTCAAGCCTCGAGCGGGTTTGTCTCAGCGGAAGAGATTTCGAAGCGCCGAGCGCGCCGCATGATAGCCGCACATGCCATGCACGCCGCCCCCGGGAGGAGTCGAGGCAGAACACAGGTAGACGCCGGGCAGCGGCGTGCGATAGGGATTGGGGCTCAACACCGGCCGAGCCAGCAGGTGCCAGACATCGAGCGATCCGCCGTTCACTGCCCCACCGACGAGATTGGCATTGTGGCGTTCGAGGTCGGCGCAATTCATGATGTGCCGCGCGAGAATGCAATCGCGGAATCCGGGGGCAAACCTTTCGATCTGGTCTTCGATGGGATCGGTGAGGTCCGATAGCGAGCCGCCCGGAGCGTGACAATACGCCCACGCGACATGTTTGCCTGACGGCGCGCGCGTAGGATCGCTCACCGTCGGTTGAGCGAGGAGGACAAACGGTCTCGGTGCGGGGGCGTGTTTTCGGGCGACTGTCTCTTCGGCAGCGGCGATTTCTGCGGATGTTCCACCAACGTGGACCGTCCCGGCACGACGACACTCCGGGGCGCTCCAGGGGATGGGATCGCTGAGCGCGTAATCGACCTTGAAGATGCCCGGACCGTACGGGAAGCGTTCCAGCACTCTGCGATATTGCGTCGGCAATGTGTTCCCGGCGATTTTGAGAAAGACCTTTGGCGCGATATCGAGAAAGACCGCGCGAGCCCGCGGTAGTTCGGAGAGGTTTTCGACGACGCGACCGGTCTCGATCTTGCCTCCGAGTGATTGTAGATACCCAGCCAGCGCGTCGGCAATCTTCTGTGCGCCGCCGCGTGGGAATGGCCAGCCGACCGCGTGGCCGGCCGCCCCGAGCACCAGGCCGAAAGCGGCCGACGCGGGCGCGTTGAGCGGCAAGAACGAATGACCCGCCAACCCGGCGAAAAGGGCGCGGGCGGGTTCCTGGGAGAATCGGCTGGCGAGCCATTGCGCCGGCTGGATCGCGTGGGAACCGAAGCGCGCAAAAGCGATCGGATTTCGCGGGAGATGAAGCATCGGCTGCAGGAACTCGCGAGCGAGCTCCCACCAGTTCTCGACCAGTGGCTTCAGGAGGGCCTCGTACCTGGCACCGTCACTTCCGATGGCTTTGACCGTTTCGGCGAGCGATCGGTGCAGCAAGACGGCGCGGTCGCCGCCGAGAGGATGTGCCAGGGGAATCTCAGGATGGATCCATTCGAGTCCGTGCTCGTGCAGCGGCAGACTGCGAAAGAACGGCGATCCCACCGCCATGGGATGCACCGCCGAACAGACGTCATGCATGAAGCCGGGCAGCGTCAGCTCCATTGAGCGCGTTCCTCCGCCGATTGTTTCACGGGCCTCCAGCACCAGGACAGAGAGACTGGCCCGGGCCAGCGTTACCGCGGCCGCGAGTCCGTTGGGACCCGAGCCAACGACGATTGCATCGAACTCGTCGTGCCTGGTCTGGGTGAACGGCCTCGCAGGGGAGTTTTCCATCGATTCAGAGAAGCGTATCTATGAACTTCTGGCCATCGTTCCCAGCTTTGCTTTCTTCCTCTCTGATCCTGTTTCCGAGCTCACCGTCGCAAAGCCGGACGATACGCAACCGAAGATCAATCGCTACGTCTCGATGTTCCTGCCGGCTTGCAGACCGTTCGCAACCCACTTGGGAAGGTCGGTCTACTCTAGAGACTCCAGGACAAGCGGAAGATGGCGGTTCGTCGTCGGGAGAACACGATCTCTCTCCCATCGCTGACCGCGAAAACAAGGCAGCCATTCCTGAGACGCGGTCGGCTCAGGTGGCCCAGGTTGACGATACATCCACGGTGAGCGCGGAAGAAGAGGGAATCGTCCAGCCGGCTCTCGCAGTAGTCCAAAGTACGGTGGATGAGAACCTGGTTTGTGCCGAAACGGACCAATGTCTCGTAGTCGCGCGCTTCCAAGACCGAGATGTCCCGAAGATGCACGATCCAGGTGCCGAGATCATCAGTCAGAAAAACGAGATCGTCGCATCGAAGGACTCCACGCGGTGTCGCTGGAATATCCTCGGGAAAACGGCAATCGGTCAATTGATGAGGCGTTGCAATGATAGCAATTGAAGTACATCTGGCTGATACTGAGCGCAATCGGGTAGATCCCCTACGATTCTCTCAGGATTCTCTGGATGGTTGCTTTGCCCAGTGTTTCCTTGCATCCTGTAAAGCATCTGGTAAGCGTCCAGGTAGTCTCGCAGCGCACAATCTATGGGAATTCTTCGGGCCTCGGATTGGAAAGGGCTTACCACCGAAACGTTGCTGCGGCGGTCTTGGAGGCGTTGAGATAGGAAATGTCGCGCTTCCACGCCTACACCCGGTTTGCGAATCCCGGACTCCACCTGTGGCGGGAGGGGACGTCGACCAAGCTTTTCTTGCGCTCTGTTTCGCCGACCGCGGGGCCCGGCTGGGTGGAATTCGATTACGATCTCGAGCCAGGCATCCTCAACGATGTCCGCTTCATGTTATTCGATTTCAACGAAGCGGGTCACCCCGGGACTTGGGAGAACAACGATCATCAGCGTGAAGTTCCGCGTGGCCCGGCGGGGGAACTGGCCGAGGAGGTCTGGTTTGCGCAGGACGCGCTGCGCGTTCTCACCTTGGAGCCGCGGCAGATTACTCTGCCGGCGGTCAAGGTTCACTTGATCTCGCAGACGCGGTACCGTCCCAGTCGGATTTTCCTGTGGGATCCGGTGACGCGAGCCGAGCGGCGCGTCTCAGCATCGGGTGAGGATCACTTGGGACCGGTTTTTGACGTGAGCCTGGTGGGGGACGAGCGGTCGTTTTTCCTTTTTAAGTTCATCCGGCGAGTCGAGGGTGCGTTTACGGGATTCGAGGCGGATTTCGCCAACCGTCTCTGGTGTGCGTCCGATGGGCCGGAGGTCTGGGTGCATAGTGACGCCGCTGAGATCGCGAGTGCGGAGCCAAAGAAGAAGAAACTCCTGGTTCACTTCCGGCAGGAGGTTTCCCAGCCGGCGCAGCTCCGCTATTGGCAGGATAATTCCGATTTCCGTGCGGATGTCGATGGGGCGACAGATGAATCTCCCTGGGTGACCTACGAAGCCGCGCTCTACACAGGGTTGGGCTACGGCTTGCAGTTCCACAATGAGGCTTTGAGCGCCACGGCGGAATGGGAGAGTCCGGAGGCGATCCGTAAGATCAGCGTTTCGGGTGATGCCGAGATTTGGACGCTCGAAGGCGACGCCGCAGTTTTCGACGCCGAACCGCAACGCAGCCAGCAGCTCGATCTGGCCATCGTCGCCAAACCTCCAGGGAGCGCGCTCAGCGGCAAACTTTACGTTCACGTTTGGGTCAATCGCGCGCGCGGCGCGATCATCGAATCACTGGAGGTCGGCGTGGATGGGCGTGTGACCGTTCTCACGTACCCGAAGGTGGTGACATCCGTGAAGTTTCGGGACGAGAGTGGGCGATGGGAGTCAATCAGGCGCCATTCAGTCAAAGGGTCCGAGGACGGCACAGGCCTCGTCCGGTATGTGGTCCTGGAGCGTCCCCCGTTGCTGGCGGCCGAGCCGCCGGGAGCGTTCTTTCAGGATCCGCCTTTCAACATTCGCCGTCCCGGAGCCTACGCAGAAAATGGCGACATCCATTTCGTGGTGCATGCGCCGACCGCCGCCCGCCTTCGGGTAATTGGTCCCTGGACCAATTGGGAGCAGAAGGCGTTGGAGATGCGGTCGACAGCGGACGGCGCCTATTGGTGGGCACGCGTGCCGATTCAGGCTCTTCAAGCGAGTCTCGGGGGCGGCGACTATCATGGCGTTGAATACCAATTCCTCTTCAACGATTCCGAGAAGCTTCAGGATCCCGCCGCGGGCTGGATGAAAAGTTCCTGGAACCAGGACGTATCCAAGCTCGTTCAGTCGGACAAGTTCGCCTGGGGGGACGCGGAATGGCGCCGGCCGGGCTGGGACTACCTGAATGTCTATCAGCTTCATGTCAGCCGGTTCTCGAATCGCTTTCAGGGCGAGGCACCGCTCCTGCGCGTCGCGCGTGAGATTGACAGCCAGGGTGGCTACCTGCGGCAGCTCGGCGTGACGGCGATCCTCGTCATGCCGGTCAACGAAGTTGGGAGCCAGAACTCGTGGGGCTATGATCCCGCTTTCTTTTACGCGATCGAGAACGACTACGGAGGCCCGGATGCGCTCAAAGAGCTCGTCGATACTTGCCACCGGCACGGCTTGGCGGTCCTGATCGACGTTGTCTTCAATCACGCCGGGTCGACGGACAACATTCTTTGGGCGATCGCGCGCGAGAGTTATTTCGATGGCGACACGCAGTGGGGTGCCATGATCAATTTCGATCATCCCCAGTGCCGCCACTTCTTTGCGCAAAATCTGGTCTATCTGGCGCGCGAGTACCATCTCGACGGCTTTCGGCTCGATCATACCGCGACGATTGTTCACTCGGCGGCGTGGGACCCATGGAGCGGCTTTGTGCGCCAGCTGGGTTCCGGCGGCGGGTGGGATTTTCTCCACGCCATTCGCAAGGCGCTTCGCGAAGAGGTCGATGAGCGATGCCTCCTCATGGCCGAACATCTCCCCAACGAATGGTCCCTCACCAATTTTGGCGGACCGATGGATACGCAATGGTGCGACGATTTTCATGATCGGATGGTCGATGCCTGTCGGAGGCAGTTTGGGATGTCGCGCCTGGCTGAGGCCTTCCAGCTCAGCCAGACGGCCTGCGATCAATGGTACAACGTCACCAACTACGCCGAGAGCCATGACGAGGTGGGTAACGTTCGCGATCGGATCGCCTACGTCGCGGGGTGGGGACAGGGCCTGAGGATGGCCAAGGTGGCGGCGGCCGGCACCCTTCTCTCGCGCGGAATTCCGATGGCCTTCATGGGCGCGGAGGTGGGAGAGGATAAACAATTTGAGTTCGGCTCGTCCGCCACGCTCGACCTTGATTTCTACCTGGCGGACTCTGATCGCGGGCGTCTGCGCGCGTGGTGGGGTGTCCTCTGTGACCTGCGGCGAAGGCGCAGCGCGATCAAGGGGCCAGCGCCTCTCGAGGTCGCTTTCGCCGACGGCCAGTTGTTCGCCCTATCACGGGGTCAGCGCGGTGATTATTTTGTCGTGCTCAATTTCGGGGGATGGTCCGGATTTTATAACCTTGGCTCTCTGAATCTTCCGGACGGCACGTATCGTGAACTATGGAATTCCACCTGGCCTGCTTTTGCCATTTCCGGCGAGAACGAAGGCGAGCACACGAATGGCGGTCGTGACGCGCGGCTCAGGCGCGGGGATTCCCTGCAGATTCCCGACTACGGTGCTGTGATCCTTGAGCGTGTCGACTAGAGTGGTGCGCTTTTTCGAGCTGGTTCCCTTTTGTTGAGCAATCGTCCGGAATCCAATGTTCGCTATCGCGGTCGGATTGCGCCTACGCCGACGGGATACCTTCATCTGGGACACGCCGCCACGTTTTGGAAAGCGCACAAGCGTTCGACGCAGGCCGGCGGCGTCACGGTCCTCAGGATCGAAGATCTCGATCCCCATCGCTGCAAACCAAACTTTGCCGAAGCCGCCATCGAAGACCTCGCCTGGCTCGGAATTCAATGGCAGGAAGGTCCATATTTCCAAAGTCAGCGCCGGACACTCTACCTCGAGGCCTGGCGCCGGCTCCGTGACCAGGGCGTCATCTATCCCTGTACGCGTTCGCGGAAGGACGTGGCGCGGGTGGCTCTCGCGCCTCACGAGGAAGAGCCCATCTTTCCAGTCGAGTGGCGGACACGGCCCAGGGAGGGTATGGATCGCGGCGAACCGCGTGGTTCTAATTGGAGATTTCAAGTGCCCGATGACGAGGTCGTCGACTTTTGCGACGAAAGCTTCGGCCTGATCCGCCGGATTGCCCTCCGGGACTTTGGAGATTTCCTGGTTTGGAATCGCGACGACATCCCTGCCTACGAACTTGCTGTCGTTGTGGACGATCTGGCCATGGGCGTCACCGAGGTCGTGCGTGGAGTGGACCTTCTCACCTCCACGGCCCGGCAGATTCTCATCTACCGGGCGCTCGGTGCGAGACCTCCAGCGTTCTTTCATTGTCCGCTGGTCTTGGACAAGGACGGCCGTCGCCTCGCCAAGCGTGACGCGGATCTTAGTTTGCGACGCCTACGCGCGCAGGGCTATTCGCCCGAGCAGGTTATCGCGGAAGCGCAAGCGCTCACGTCAAGCGTGCGGAGAGCTTAGCCGGTTCTTTCAGGTTGAGATGTCCGCCCTGCTCCGGCGAATCAGGCCGTGATCGTTTCGTTTGGCAGGTGGCGGGTGCAGTATTCCTTGCCGTCGCTGGCGACGCGGAAATCGGCGTGCGGATCCGTCGCCTCGGTGATTCCGCAGGCTTCGCAGTGATGCAAGGTCGGCGAGGTGTCCTTGGCCGCATCGAACTTCGCCCGACGCTGCTGGATTTTGCGATTTTGGTGCGACCGCCGGATGAGCGCGGATCCGAAGAAGATCAGATAGTTTCCAAGACACATGATCACGATCATCTTCACGGGGAGGGAGCCGGTAATGAGAATGTAAGCGGGCCAGAGCAGGCTGATCAGCGCGACCCATTTCAGCTTAAGCGGGATGACCAGAAGGAAGAGAATCTCGAGATTTGGCGCCACGGTAGCTACCGCCAGGAAGAGCGAAAGGTTCAGAAAGACGTTGCCTCCCGACGCCCCAAAGATAAGAGCCGAGGCCACACAGAAGAACATCCCCAGAAAATAATAGGCGTTGAGCCGAAAAGCGCCCCAGGTCGCTTCAAGAAGATCGCCCGTCCACCAGACGACCATCAGATAAAAGATGACCCAGATCGGGCTGAGTGTGTCGGGGATAAAGATCCAACTGACCAGCCTCCAGACCTGACCCTGCAAAATGGCTTCGCGGTCGAGAACGAGCATCGAGACGTACTTTGGATCGAGCGTCAGCAGAATGAAGACAAGCGCGTTCAGGGCGACGACGTAGCGAATGAGTCGCGGGATGGCAAAACGAGCGAGATGGCGTTCGAGCCGGTCGAGTAAGGTCACAGGGGTCAATTCTCAACTCTCGCCGCGCAACCTTCAACGTCCAAGTTTTCGCCGCTCTGGAAACCCTCAGGGAGGGGTGGACATGGCTTTTGGGTTGAATCTTGGCTGCGAAGTGTCGAGCGTTGGATGCGCAAGATGGCGGGGCGCTCGACACTGATTTACGACGGCGATTGCCGGTTTTGCACCAGATGGGTCGAGCGCTGGCGAATCACCACGGGCGAGCGTGTGCGCTATCTTACGGCGCAGGAGGCAGCCGCCGAATTCCCCGAGGTCGCCGAGAACCCCTCGTTTGATGCAGTGCAGTGGATCGGCGCCGAGGGCGACCGGTGGTCCGGAGCGCCGGCGGTCTTCGCGGCGCTGGCGACGTCATCGGCGACGGGGCGAACACTTCTTTCGCTCTATCAGCGAACGCCGTGGTTCGCTCGGACGGCGGATACCGCTTACCGGCTGGTGGCACGGCATCGGATGTTTTTCTCGCAGTTCACGCGATTGCTTTGGGGTGCTGACGTGCGGCCGCCGACGTTCGCGGTCTCCACCTGGATCTTCCTCCGGTTGTTGGGCCTGATTTATCTGATCGCCTTTCTTTCTTACGGTATGCAGCTGTCGGGGCTGAATGGCGATCATGGCATCCTGCCCGCGTCGGAGTTCTTTCGCATGGCGCGACAGGTGCTTGGTTCCGAGGCCTTTCTGCGACTTCCGAGTGTCTGCTGGCTGGGCGCGAGCGAGGCCGCTTTGCAGGCATGGTGTGGCGTGGGAATTCTCGCCTCTCTCGTGCTGTTGGCCGGGTTTTTGCCGCTCCTTTGCTTGGTCGTTCTCTGGACAACCTACCTTTCGCTGACCGTGGCAGGGCAGACCTTCTACCAGTTCCAGTGGGACATTCTGCTCCTTGAAGCCGGGTTTCTGGCCATCTTTCTGTCACCGGTCGGCCTGCGCTTGGGTGGTCCAGCGAACCCTCCCCGCGCTTCGCATTTCCTGGTGGTCTGGTTGCTCTTTCGACTGATTTTTTCGTCGGGTGTGGTCAAGCTGACCAGCGGGGATCCCACGTGGGCGCAGGGGACCGCGCTCGACTATCATTATTTCACGCAGCCTCTTCCGACCCCGCTGGCGTGGTATGCGCAGCAGCTGCCCTCGTGGTGGCAAGGGCTAAGTGGGTGGTCCATGTTTTTCATCGAGCTGGTGCTCCCCTTTTTGCTCTTCGGGCCCAGGAACCTCCGGCTGTTAGCGGCGGCAGGCATCGCCGCGCTGCAACTCGCGATCGCCCTGACAGGTAACTATGGTTTTTTCAACCTTCTGACGCTCACGCTCTGCCTCGCCTGCGTGGACGATGCGGTCTGGCGCGGGCTTACTGCGAGAAGATGGAGCTTTGATTCGTCTCTTCCCCGGCGCACCCGCTTCCTCTCCAGAAAATTTGTGCTGCTGGCCGCAGTGGTGGTCTTTCTGTTGAGCCTGGTGCCGCTGGCGGCGGTCTTTCGAAGGCCGGTTCCCTTGCTGGAGCCGCTGATGGCGGCCTATGAGGTCGTGGCACCGCTGCGCACCATCAATGGTTATGGTCTCTTTGCGGTCATGACCACGGAACGCCAAGAGATCGTCGTTCAGGGATCGGAGGATGGAGTCGTCTGGAAGACGTACACCTTTCGCTTCAAACCTGGTGACCCTCACCGCGCGCCTCCGTGGGTGGCCCCGTACATGCCGCGCCTTGACTGGCAGATGTGGTTCGCAGCGCTGGGAACCGCCGAGCAAAACCCCTGGTTCCTCCGGTTGCTCCAGCGGCTTCTTGAAGGTTCTCCCTCCGTGACCGGACTCCTCGCGGAGAATCCATTTCCCGCACGCCCGCCCGCTTACGTGCGCGCGCTGAGCGATCAGTACACGTTCACGACCCCGACTGAGCGAAAGCAGACCGGGAATTGGTGGAAGGTCGAGCCGGCGGCGATTTATTGTCCGGCGGTTTCGTTGGAAGCGCGATAGCGTTTGAGGATGCGTTCGACGTAGAAAACTCCTCCCACCAAGCCCCAGAGCAGATAGACAGTCATGCCAGCGATGGAGATGAGGAGACCGGTGCCTCGTGAAACGCCGCAAAGCTGCGCGAGCAATTCCTCGAAGAGCGCTTCACGGACGCCGATCCCGTTGAGGCTGATCGGCAATGAGGAAATAGCTGTGACCAGCGGCATAATCGATGTCATATCCCAAAAGCTCACCTTGTTGGTGAAGGCTTTGGCCGCGAAGCAGAAGGCCGCGAAATAGGCCAGAAGCATTGGCACCGTGTAGATGGCTCCGAGGAGCGCCTCGCGACGATTCTCAAGGCAAAGCTGCCAGAGGCGCGAAAGCTTGATGATATGCTTTCGAAAGGGAAACCGCCTCGGCAACCGCGTGACCAAATGTCGGCTGGTAATCACAAAAGAGACCACCAGCGCCACGGCCATGACGAACAGCGTGATGGCAAACCACTTCATCAGATGGCCGACCGCGAAGCTGCTCGCAAACCATTCACTGCGCCCCCAGGCAAAAAGGAGACCCATGATCACCAGGACAAGCACGGCCAGCAGGCGATCCACGGCGACACTCAAGAATCCCTCTGTCTTATTCTCCGGGTGGTCCCGCATCAGGAAGATGACACGCGCCACGTCGCCGCCCGTCGTCCCGGGAAGGAACTGGTTAAAGAAGGCGCCGATAAAGAAGAGTTTGGAAGTCTCCTTGAGCGGCAATTCGATGTGGAGCATGCGCAGGAAGAGTTGCCAGCGCAGAATCCCAAAGAATTCACAAACCCCCGCCGCGAGGATGGCCATGACGATCCATCGCCAATCGGCTGTCTTGAGGGCGGAGCCCATGACCGCACGGCGGGCCGGATCGTGAAAAAGCCACCAGAGCAGCCCCACCGTCACCGCGACCTGCAACAGCGTGAGCAAGTGGTTCAGCAGCGCGGGGGCGGCCGAGCGACAACTCGCCGGTTTCTCCTGCGTGCGGGAAAGAGAAGTCATCGGGGCAATCAGGTAAAGCAATTCCCCCGCGCGAGCAACGGCAGATCTGAAGAACGCTCGAACTAGTAGGCTGCGCCGACCGTCTCCTTCGCCGAAGCGAGCGTGTATTCGCGGTTCAGACGCGCGATAAACGCGGCGGGAATCCCCGCCGGGCAGACCGCTTCGCACGCGTAGTAGTTTGAGCAGTTTCCAAACCCCTCGTCGTCCATCGTGCGAACCATTCCGAGAATCCGCCGGTTCTTCTCGGCTTTCCCCTGAGGCAGCAAGCCGAGATGTCCGGTCTTGGCGCTGACAAAGAGCATGGCCGAGCTGTTCGGACAGGCAGCGGCGCAGGCTCCGCAGCCAATACAGGCGGCCGCATCCATCGATAGATCAGCAACCGTCTTCGGAATCGGCAGCGCATTGGCGTCCGGGGCCGCCCCGCAGCGTTCGGTAATGAAACCGCCGGACTGGATGATTCGGTCAAACGCGCTCCGGTCGACCGCCAGGTCGCGCAGAACAGGAAACGGCGCCGCTCGAAAAGGCTCGATCGTAATCACGTCGCGATCGTGGAATTTCCGCATGTAGAGCTGGCACGTGGTGCCGCGGCCCGGTCCGTGCGGCTCCCCGTTGATCGTCAAACTGCATGTGCCGCAGATTCCCTCGCGACAATCGTGATCGAAGGTGATCGGCTCGACGCCCTTTTCAATGAGGCCTTCGTTGACGATATCCAGCATCTCGAGAAAGGAAGCATCCAACGGGATGTCGTGCGCGGGATATTCCTCGAAACGGCCGGCTTCTTTCGGTCCGTTCTGCCGCCAGACTCTTAAGGTAAAGTTCATAGTTGAGAGTTGAGAGTTGAGAGAGTTAACCAATCGGCATTTTCCCAAGATACGATTTCAGACCGCTTAGCATTCGACTCAGTTCCTCAGCGCTTGCGTGCAGTGAACCGAATTCTGCCTCGCTAAGGTACGTTTGCCTGAGGGCGATGTGTGATTGCGAGATGACTTCGAAAAGGGATCCCGCCGCCAGTTCGATGAAACGGGAGTAATCCGTCTTGGAAGAACGTGAACTTCCTTCAGCGATATTCGACGAAACGGACACAGAAGCGCGTCGCATTTGATTGGTGAGCCCGAAGCGCTCTTCGTCCGGGAAGGCCCGGGTAAGCCGATATACAAGGTCCGCGAAGTCGACAGACTTACGCCAGACCTCGAGTTTCTCGAAATTGAACATCGCGCCATTCCTCTCAACTCTCAACTCTCAACCTTAACCTACTTATAGCTTCTCGTCGCCAGCTTCACAGTTTCATAGACGAGCGGTTCTTTGAGGCGAGTGGGCTCTTTGCCTTCGCCCTCGTGCTTCCACGCGGAGACGTGGGCGTAGTTTTCGTCGTCGCGCAGGGCTTCGCCTTCCGGGGTTTGATATTCCGTGCGGAAGTGGCCGCCGCAGGATTCGTTGCGGTCGAGCGCGTCCCGGCACATGAGCTCGCCAAACTCGAGGAAATCGGCCACGCGTCCGGCCTTCTCCAGCGACTGGTTGACGTTCTCGCCGGCGCCGAGCACCTTCACATCCTTCCAGAATTCGTCCCGGAGCTTCGGAATCCGCGCAATGGCTTCCTCAAGGCCGGCCTTATCGCGGGCCATCCCGCACTTGTCCCACATGAGCAACCCGAGTTCCCGGTGGAAGCTGTCGACGCTGCGCGTGCCTTTGATATCGAGCAGACGTTGGACGCGCGTGCGCGCCTCCTGCTCGGTCTGCTGAAACGCGGGATCGCTGACCTGCGGGCGTTTCTGGTTGAACTGTGCCGCGAGGTAGTTGCCGATGGTGTAGGGAATGACAAAGTAGCCGTCGGCCAAGCCCTGCATGAGGGCCGACGCGCCCAGACGGTTGGCACCGTGATCGGAGAAATTGGCTTCGCCCAAAACGTGCAACCCGGGCACGTTGCTCATGAGGTTGTAGTCCACCCAAAGCCCGCCCATTGTATAGTGCACGGCCGGATAGATGCGCATCGGGCGCTCGTAGGCGCTTTCTCCGGTAATGTTTTCGTACATCTCGAAGAGGTTGCTGTAGCGCTCCTCGACGACAGCCCGCCCCAGGCGTTTGATCGCATCTGCGAAATCGAGATAGACTCCAAGCCCGCCCGGACCTACACCACGGCCTTCGTCGCACGCTTCTTTGGCGCTGCGCGAGGAAATGTCGCGCGGCGCCAGGTTGCCATAGCTCGGATATTTGCGTTCGAGATAATAGTCGCGCGCCTCTTCGGGAATCTCGTGGGGCGGCTTGCTGCAATCTTCCTTGCGCTTGGGAACCCAGACGCGTCCGTCGTTGCGCAGAGACTCGCTCATCAAGGTGAGCTTGGACTGATAGTCGCCGGCGACTGGAATGCAGGTGGGATGGATCTGAGTGTAGCAGGGATTTCCAAACAACGCGCCGCGCTTGTAGGCGCGATAGGTGGCGGTGACGTTGCAGCCCTTGGCGTTGGTGGAAAGATAGAAGACGTTGCCGTACCCGCCCGTGCAGAGCAGGACCGCGTCGCCCGCGTGGCTGCGGATCTCGCCGGTGACCATGTCGCGGACGACAATGCCCTTGGCTTGACCGTCCACCAGCACCAGGTCGAGCATCTCCGCGCGGGGAAACATCTTCACCTGGCCAGTGGCAATCTGCGCGCTCAAGGCCTGGTAGGTGCCCAGCAGAAGCTGCTGCCCGGTTTGCCCCCGGGCATAGAAGGTGCGGGAAACCTGCGCGCCGCCGAAGGACCGGTTGGCCAGCAATCCGCCGTACTCACGGGCGAAGGGAACACCCTGGGCCACGCACTGGTCGATGATCGCTGCACTGACCTCCGCGAGACGATAAACGTTCGCTTCCCGCGCGCGAAAGTCTCCTCCCTTGATCGTATCGTAAAACAGACGGTAGGTGCTGTCGCCGTCGTTCTGATAGTTCTTCGCGGCGTTGATCCCTCCTTGCGCGGCGATCGAGTGCGCCCGGCGCGCGCTATCCTGGTAGCAAAAGCATTCGATATTAAATCCTTGTTCGCCCAGCGTGGCTGCCGCAGCGCCTCCCGCCAAACCGCTGCCAACGATAATCAGCTTAAACTTGCGCTTGTTGGCGGGGCTGATGATCTTTGCGTTGTTCTTGTAGGTCGTCCATTTTTTTTCCAGCGGACCGGCCGGGATGTAGGCTTCGAGGCTCATTTGACAACTCCGTTTCCAAGGCCAAACAAAAGGATCGAAATGGGGATCGAGGCGTAGCCGACAAAGAGAGCCCACGCGAGGATGCTGGCGCCCGCCTCGTAATAGGCGCGCATCCTTTTGTCCGTCACGCCCAAGGTTTGGAAGAGACTTCCAATTCCATGGCTAAGATGGAAGGCGAGGAGCGCCAGTGCTATGACATAAAAGAGGCTGATCAAAGGGTTCCGAAACCCGACAATGACCATGCGATAAACGTCGTGCACCTCCCGGCCGTGCAGGTCGGCATGGTAATTGGCGTAGCCGGGATCCACGATCAACAGCGTGAAGTGGGCCAGGTGAAACACCACGAAGGCCAAAACAAAGAGGCCGGTCAGACGCATCGTCCGCGCAAAGATCGTGGTCTTCATCGGAGCGAAAACCGCGTACTTCTGAGGATGCGCGGCCATGTTCTCCTTCCACAGCAACATGGTAAACCAGATGTGGAGCACCACGCACGTGAGCATGAAAAGCCGGATCAGCCAAAGCAACGGCCCGAGATCGCGAAGATGCATCGCGTAGGCGTTGATCACGTCGGGCCCAAAAAACACCGTCATGTTGCCCACCATGTGACCAATCACAAAGAGCACCAGCACGATGCCCGTCAGGGCAACGACGGTTTTCTTCCCAATTGAGGAGAACAGCCAGGTGATCAGGGCGGCCCCGATTCCCGGGGAAGCGGACGTGGAAGCAGGTGACGCAGACATACTCTATTAGAATAACTAATATATAATAGCAAACCAGCGCTCAGTCTGACAGTATTTTCTCTACCAAAAATGGAATTGATGATGGAAGAGGAATTCGTGGCAGGTCTTCCGGCTCCCCGAGCCCGGGGCCAAAGGAGAAACGTTTGACTCGATGTTCGATCGGCGAGCAGACCGTTAGCGCGTGGTCGTGAACCTGCCGTGGTGCGCAATGCGTGACGGGACGGGACGAGGTTCAGGCGCGCGCTTCGGCAAACTCCTTTTTCACCCACGTGAGCGCTTCCTCGCGAGTCTGCAGGGTGCCTTCGAGTTGGCGGACCTGCACCGCGTCGAGGACCGCTTTGAACTTTGGTCCAGGCTTCCAGCCCATGGCGATAAGGTCATGTCCAGTGATCAGGGGCGGCGGAATGAGCGGTTCGCTGGCGAAATCCTGGCGGCGGCGCTTGAGGAATTCGAAGTTATCGAGCAGGCCGTGGCTGGCCAGGCAGTCGACGCGGTGCAGCTCGAGTTCGTCACCGAAGGTGGGGCGGGCCATGAAGCGTTTGAGCCGGGCAACGCGCATGTTTTGCACGTCCTTGAAGACCATGTGATTCTGCACCATGGCGACGGTGGCTTCGATCTCTTCGTTGGAGAACCGGAGACGCCGCATGATTCTCTCGGTCATTTCAGCGCCGACCGACTCATGCCCGTTGAAGCGAATCCGGCCGTATTCATCGCGCTGCATTGTCGGTGGTTTGCCCAGGTCGTGGAAAAGTGCGGCGAAGACGAGGGGTATCGAGACCGTCTCGGGGAGGAGGGAAAGCATCAGGCGCGTGTGAACGAAAACGTCACCCTCGGGATGAAAGTCGGGCGGTTGTTCGCAGCCTTTGAGAGGAACCATCTCGGGCAGGATCACGCCCATCAGACCGCTGGCGTCCAGCAAATCGAAGCCGCGCACGCGTCGCGGTGAGGTGAAGATTTTTACGAGTTCGTCGCGGAGGCGTTCTGCGCTGACGTCGCGAATGGCCGGCGCCCCGGCGCGGATGGCCGTCCAGGTTTCCCCCTCGATCGTGAAGTCGAGCGCAGCGGCAAAGCGAACGCCGCGCAGGAGGCGTAGTTTGTCTTCGGCGAAGCGCTCGGCCGGCGACCCGATTGCCCGCAGGGTGCGTGTTTCCAGATCCTGACGGCCACCGACGAAGTCGAGCACCTTTTCGTCGATCGGATCATAGAAGAGACCATTGACGGTGAAATCGCGCCGGCGGGCATCCTCTTCGGCCGAGCTGAACGTTACGCTCTGGGGATGCCGGCCGTCGAGGTAGTTGCCATCTGAGCGGAAAGTCGCCACCTGGTACTCCTGGCCATTCTCGATCACCAGGACGACGCCGAACTGGACTCCGACGGGGACGGTTCGCGGGAAGAGCCTCTGCACCTGCTCGGGCCGCGCGGAGGTGGCAATATCGAAGTCGTGAGGCGTCTTGCCCATCAAGGCATCGCGGACACAGCCACCGGCGAAGAGCGCCTGATGGCCGGCTTCGCGCAGGCGACGAACAATATGGCGTGCGGCGGACTGCATCACGATCCCACCGTAGCGGGAAAGGCACCGGTTTTCTACTGTGGCGCGGGAACGGTTGGCTGTGGGACGCCGTTGGCCGCAAGGAGTCGGGCAAACAGGCTGTCACGCGGAACCAGGGTTAGCTCGACATCTCCTTCGAGCATCTTCTCGGTTTCGAGGATTTCGAAGACCGTGTTGAGAATCTCCCTGTCCCTGGCGATCTCCTGAATGGCTTTGCCTACCAGGTAGGGGCGAACCGCCGCGGCGTGGGCGAATTCGGCTGCCGCTGCGCGTTCGGCGCCGCTTTTGATGACGGCAACCTGGTTCGCCCCCTGCTGGCGAATGGCGGAGGTGACCTGGCGGAGACGGTTGACCACCTTTTGCTCAATCTGGTGGATCATTTTGTCATCCCTGAAGTGCACCTTGCGAACGTAGACGGAGCCGAGATGATATCCCCACGCCTGGGATTTCGGCGAAACTTCTTCGCGGACGCGCCGGCTCATTTTATGGCGATCCTCCAGCAGGTTTTGCAGGGGCATGTTGCTCAGACAGCGCACGGTGGCATTTCGGACGTTCGCCCGCAGGGAGCCGCGCGGATCCGTGTTGCGGAAGAGATAGTCTGCGGGATTGCCGACCCGCATTTCGTACCAGACCCCGATGCCCATCGGAGTGCCCTCTTCGGAATTCACCGGCTCGCTGCGCAGGTACTCCTGATCGAGACGCAGGTCGACGCGCCGGACCGTCCCAAAGAAGCGGATGAGGAGTGCATGCGGTCCGATCTTCAGAGCGAGCAGATGGAGGCCCGGCTCGTCGATCACGCCGATCACGCGGCCAAAGAGTAAAAAGACGTGGGCTTCGCATTCCTGAACGACCGCATACAGGCAGAAAAACTTGCCGAGGCCGGTCAAGACCGGCACCAGAACGATGCAGGCGATGAAGGTGATGGAAAACGCGATGAGAAAAGTCATTGTCCCAGGTCCAGGATAATGCGCCGCGCGCGCTTGTAGAGATCGAGCCGCACATTGCGCAGATAACCGGGGATGGCCTCGGGCCCGCTTTGCTTGAGCAATTGGAGTTGCTCCGCGAGCCAGCGCAGCGGTTCCACCTCCGCTTCGGCTTTCATCGTCTGAATCTCCACCGCGCGCTTCGACTCCTCGATACGCTGATCGGCCAGTGCTTGCGCTACGCTCACCTCCGACGAAACCTCGTTGTGTGCTGTGTTGATCGCCGCCAGCGCGCCTTCGATCTGCTGCGGCGGGTCAATGCCCGTGATCAGCGAGGCGTCGAGGGTGATCCCGTAGCGCGCGGCCGAGCTGCGGCATTCGGTATCCATCTGCTCGTTGAGCAGGTTGACGTTCTTGCGAAGGTCATTGATGGAAATCCCCTCGAAGCGCAGGTCGTCCGAGGAGGCGCTTTCGTCCGGCCGCGGTGCCTTGAAGTTCGCAATGCGTTCGCGAAGGATCGAAATGAAGTACCCCATCACGTGAGCGATCGGTTTTTTTACGCCGAATAAGAACGCGTAGAGGTTGCCTTCGCTGACACTGAAGCGAATCTGACCGCTCAAGCCAATGTTCAGCTGATCCTGCGTAACCGCCTCGAGCACCAGACCTCCTTGATTGGCTTCCGGCGTCTCAGGATCGAAGGCGATGCTCGCCGTCGAGATGGCCACGTTGACCTTGTAGACCTTTTGCCATGGCCAGCGGAAGTAGGGACCGCCCGGGCCGATGACATGGAGCTGCGGGTAACAATAGCGCTCGCGGTCGGCCTCCGGGAGGTCGTCCGCCAGCGGGGTATCGAGCGTGGTGGCTTTGCCGATGCGCTGCGCGCGGCCAAAACTCGTCAGCACCGCGCGTTCGTTGGGAGCCACCGTAAAGAAGCCGAGCATGAGCGCGCGCAGCAGGATGTAGGCGGTCAACCCCAATCCGACTCCAGCGATGATTTCAATGCCCGTCATTCGGCGAACGTGAGCGGACGTTATTTTTGATGGCCGGGCGAAGGCAAGGATGGAGTGGGAAATTCCTTGAGCGCGAGGCTGCGACCAATTCGGGGAGTCTTTCGCCTGGAGAAGAGTGGTGGCAGTTCTCTCTCCGATCCGGTAAGAACGTCTCATGCCCACCCACCCCTACAAAGATGCTCGATTGCCCGTGGCGGAACGCGTCACTGACCTGCTGGCCCGCATGACCTTGGAAGAAAAAATCGCCCAGATGTATGCCCACTGGCTGATCCTTTCGGGGGATGGAGAGCATCGCATGCGCGAGGACTCTTTTGCGCAGCGGACGACGAGCGATGCTTTCAAGCAGATGCTCAAGGCAGGCATGGGACAGATCACGCGGCCGTTGGGCACCCATCCGGTCGACGCTCGCGAAGGCGTCCGCGCTCTTAACGCGCTGCAGAAGTTTCTCGTCGAGGAGACCCGTCTCGGCATTCCGGCCATGTCTCACGAGGAATGCCTGGTGGGTCTCATGGCCAAAGGGGCGACGCTGTTCCCCTCTGCGTTGAACTATGGTTCGACCTGGAATCCCGAGCTGATCGAAGCCGTCGGCGGTGCGATCCGGAAAGAGGCGAAGCAGATCGGCTGCCATCAAGGCCTCGCGCCGGTGCTCGACGTGTCGCGGGATGTGCGCTGGGGTCGCACCGAGGAGACGATGGGAGAGGATCCTTACCTGATCGGGGTGCTGGCGACACGCTATGTCAAAGGGCTGCAGGGCGAGAATCGCGAACTGCTCGCGACCCTCAAGCACTATGCCGGACATTCGTTTAGCGAGGGGGCGCGCAATCACGCGCCCGTGCATCTTGGGTTCAAGGAACTGAGTGATATTTTTCTGCTGCCATTTGAAATGGCGGTCAAGCAGGCCAACGCCGGCTCGGTGATGCCGGCCTATCACGATATCGACAACGAACCGTGCCATTCGTCGCATGTCTTGCTGACCACTTTGCTGCGCGAAGAATGGGGCTTTGATGGTCTGGTGGTCGCTGACTACGGCGGCGTCACCTTGCTGCACATCCATCATGCGGTGGCGAAGGACAAGGCCGAAGCGGCGGCCCTCTCGTTCAATGCCGGGCTCGACATCGAACTGCCGGGCTTCGATTGCACCGAGCATTTGCAGGAAGCGTTGAAACGAGGCCAGATCACCGAGAAAAAGATCGACGAAATCGTCGCGCGCATCCTGACCGAAAAGTTCCGCCTCGGCTTGTTTGAGAACCCCTATGCCGATGAAAATCAACTGGACCTCCAATCGGAAGGCGCCAGGAAGCTGGCCAGGGAAGTCGCGTTGCAATCGGTCGTCTTGCTGGAAAATCGAAGTGTCCTGCCGCTCGACCCTTCGAAGAGCCCGAAGGTCGCGGTCATCGGCCCGACGGCAGATGATCAGTTGGCGTTGTTCAGCGGCTATAGTTTGCCGGTGCACTTGATTGTCGCCAATATGCAGGAGGACCGCGTTCAATACGCCAAGACTCCGCGGCAGGCTCTGGTTGAGCGCTTTGGGGAGAACAACGTCCGCTATGCCAAGGGCTGTGAAATTCTCACCGAGCGCAACCCGGAGGCGCCGGTCTTTCCGGGCGATGTGGATTCGGATGTGGCGGCGAGCTTGACGCGCAAGTCACCGATCAGTCGTGATCTCTCGAAGATTCAGGAGGCGGTCGATTGCGCCCGGCAATCCGACGTCGCCGTCGTTTTCGTCGGCGACCTGGCCGGGTTGTTTCAGACGGGCACGGTGGGGGAGGGTTCGGACACCGACAGCCTTCAGTTGCCAGGGGTTCAGGAGGAGCTCTTAAGGCAGGTCATCGGGACCGGCACGCCGACGGTCGTCGTGGTCACCTCAGGCAGGCCGTACGCCTTGAGCGGGCTCGAAGAACAGGCCGCGGCCATCCTGATGGCCTTCCAGGCGGGGCAGGAGGGAGCGGATGCGATCGGCGATCTGCTGACCGGCGCCGCCAACCCGGGCGGCCGGTTGGTGCTATCGATTCCGAAGAACGTGGGCGCGGTGCCTTATTACTATAATCACAAGCTCAAGAGCGGTGGCGCTCCCATCGCCTATCATTTTGGGAGCAAATACCCCTTTGGCTATGGCTTGAGCTACACGCAATTCAAGTACGGCGACCTTGCGATCAAAGAGAACCGCGTCGCGATCGACGACGGTGCGATCGAGGTCTCTGTCGGTCTCGAGAATACCGGCTCGCGCGAAGGGTGCGAAGTGGTCCAAGTCTATGTGCGCGACGTGTATGCCTCGCTCGTCCGGCCGGTCAAGGAGCTCAAGGCTTTCCAGCGGGTGACCCTGCAGCCGCGGCAACGCGCCGTGGTCACCTTCTCGATCCCGGTGGACATGCTCAACTTCACCAACGAGGACCATCAGCGCATCGTCGAAGCCGGTGAATTTGAGATCATGGTTGGTGCCTCCAGCAGTGACATCAAATCGAAGGGCCGTGTCGAAGTCGTCGGTGAGGACCGTGTGCTCGGTCGCCACTGGAGAATGGAAAGCGTGGCCGAAGTCGAGTTGCTGCCGACGTGAAACCAGTGGGCGAGGTGGGCAGCAATCTTTTGAGCGCCTGGTAACGCTCAGGGTTCCATCAAGACAAGCGCTAGAAACAAGATAGCCGACCTGATCCCGACGCTGTTCGCCGCTACTTAACTTGAGCCAGTTTCACTGGATTTGGGCCTTCGCTATACCGCTATATCGGTAATTATAGCTCTAAATTGCGGATTCTGGACGGACTAGAAGTGGGACAGCTTGATTGCGGCAAGCTTCCTGTCGATTCGAAAAAAAGAGCAGTACGCGGAGGCTCTCGCGGAGCGGAAGGTGCGGCTCCAGCTTTGATCTGCGACGGTTGCCGAAAAACGCGGGCGGCGCCAACAATCTGCACATCAGGGAGATTTTGCGTGTCTCTGAGCGCATTGAAATGCTATCTTACTCGAAATGAGGATATAGGCCGTGGCTGGCGCTCTCAACGTCAACGACTTGATCATTCACCGGAGCGATCGCTCCGGAGTCGATGAGCTATCCGTCACGATTCATCGGTTTCCGGCCAATGCCTGGTCGTCGTTTACGCCGGAACGGAATGCTTACACGTTTTGGTACCGCCCCCGTTCGGAGAAAGGACATACATGGCTGACGGTTCCGGAGCTCGGGTTGAGCCACCATCAGGTTACCCGCAGTCATTTGCTGATCTGTCCGCCGTCCCTGCCTGTGCACGGCGAGCAGGAGCAGGCCGAGGGCGCCGTGGCCAACTTCAGTTTTGATTCGGGCTTTTTCGAAGCCCTCGCCGGGCAGATGGGTCTTTCCGAGATTGTTCTCAAGCGACCCTGGCACCATTTCTTTGCCATCGATCAACGTATCGAAGCGTTGTGCCGGCTCCTGACGGAAGAGACCGAGGACCAGTGCCCGAGTGGTCGGCTGTACTTCGAGCCGCTGGCCCGCGCGTTGGCGCTGCGGGTCCTTGGCACGGTGCGCGATGAGCACAGCCGGCGGTTGCGTGCCGCGATCGTTCCTCCTGGCATTCGACGGGCTGTTCAACGACTCGAGACGGACTTCGCGGAAGAGATTTCCATGGACGAACTTGCCTCGCTGGCACAGATGAGTCGGAGCCATTTTGCGGTGATGTTCAAGCAGCTCACCTGCTACACGCCACATCAATACCTGCTCCTGGTGCGTCTGAATCAGGCACGGAAACTCATCGGGCAGCGGAATCCTCCGCTGACCCTGGCCGAAATCGCGGCTACCACCGGCTTTTGCGACCAGCCGCACCTCAACCGCCATTTTCGGCGCTTCTTCGGCATGACGCCTGCCGCCTTTCGTTTTCAGCAAGGCAGCGTCGAAGGCTCAAAGTGAGCACCGTAACCGCTTGAACTTGACCGCTTAGACGGTTGAATTCGGCGCGTGAGATCGGTCCCAGCGCCAGTTTCACAGACGCGAGATTCACCGCTACCCTCGACGAGACGGCTCGGCATTCGAAGGGGGAGATTATTCGATCGGAGGACCGAGGCCGTTGGACTGAAAGTTTCGGAGGTTGTCTGCCTTGGATTGATCTTTGCCGAGAGCAAGGGCGGGGAGTCGTCAGTTTCGCACGGAAGAGGCTCGTCGAAAACCAGTGTGGAGACGTCGGTTCCGGGCGTCCAGCTCCCACTGAGCGGGGTCCTCACTGTAAAGGTGCGCGGCGCGTTCAAAATGTTGATTTCTTCAAGGTTAGACAATATCAGACTCAGGGAGATTTTTGAGTTTCTCTGAGAGATCAAGCTGTTATGTTCCTGGGCGCGAAGATCTAGGCGAATGGCTGGTGCGCTCAATGTCAACGACCTGATTATCCACCGGAGCGATCGCTCCGGAGTGGATGACCTTTCCGTCACCATTCATAAGTTTCCCGCCAACGCGCCCTCCTCGCTGACTCCCGCCCGAGACGCTTACACCTTTTGGTACCGGCCGAGGACCGAGAAAGGAGAGACCTGGATCACGGTTCCCGAGTTGGGCCTGAGTCACCATCACATCAGCCGCAGTCACATTTTGGTTTCTCCGCCCTCTCTGCCCATCTATGGCGAGTGGCGGGAAGCCGGAGGCATTGTGGTTAATTTCAGTTTTTCGCCACGCTTCTTCGAGGCGATGGCCAGGGAGATGGGTCTTTCGGAAGTGGTCGCCAAGCGGCATTGGCATCACTTTTTTGCGATCGATCAGCGGACCGAAGCCTTGTGCCGGCTCCTCATGGAGGAAACGGAGGACCAATGCCCGCATGGGCCGTTATATTTCGAGCCGCTGGCCCGGGCGCTCGCGCTGCGTGTCCTGGGCACGGTGCGCGACCAGAACAAGAAGACGGCCGTTCCACCCGGCATTCGCAAGGCCGTTCAGCGTCTGGAAACCGACTTCGCGGAAGATCTTTCCTTGGACCATCTTGCCGCGATGGCGCAGATGAGCCGCAGCCACTTTGCGCTGATGTTTCGGCAGTTGACCGGTTACACGCCGCATCAATACCTGCTCCTGGTGCGACTAAACGAAGCCCGCAAACTGATCGGGGAGCGCGATCCACGGATGTCTCTGGCGGAAATTGCCGCCTCGACGGGGTTTTGCGATCAAGCCCACCTGAATCGTCATTTCAGACGCTTTTTCGGCACGACGCCCGCAACCTTTCGGGCCCAGCAACGCGCGATCGACGTAGCCAGGTAGAGGGTAGGGGTCGGTCTCCCCAACTCTGGCTGGCCTTTGGCCTGAGGCCGTCCGGCGGCGGCACTCGTCGGCCGCCCTTCGAAAGTCGGACGAATGTTCTAAAGCTCATTGCGACGTCCTATCGGGAGTTCGACGCTCCGGCTAGCTTGCCGGGAAACAGCCACCATGACCACCGCCAAGATTGCCCTCAACCCCCTTCCGTGGGTCCTGACCGAGAAAGGATTCGAAATGACCGTTCCGATTCTTCGCCAAGCCTTCTCGGAGATCGCCACCACGCCCTTCAAAGCCATTCACGCCGACCCTCCGGAAGGATTAACGCCTTCGGACTATCGCGCGCTCCTGGCCGAATACGGATTCGTTCCCGCGCCGGGCTACTTTGCGGCATCCTTTCATGATACGCCCGTCGGCCAAATCGCCGAGAGCGCCAGGCGGCATGCGGCGGTGCAGGCGGCTTTGGGGAATACCGAAGTTTTTCTGGCCGCGCATGTTTCCGGAAAACGCGTCGAGCACCCGGCCGTTGGTGACGGAGCCGATCCTGCGGTTTTGGCCAAGGTTATTGATGGGGTTGGTGCGGCCGCGGCGGCGATTGTCGCCGAAGGCGTCCGGCCGATGCTGCACCCGCACGTCGGGAGCGCCATCGAAGTGGAAAACGAGATCGACGCCGTCCTGAGCGGTGTCGAGGAATCTCTGTTGGGCTTTGGCCCGGATACCGGTCACCTTACCTGGGCGGGCATGGATGCTGTCAAAGTCATGCGCCGCCATTCCAACCGCATTGGGGCAATGCATTTGAAGGACGTCCACGCCGATCAAGTGAGCGCTTCAAAGGCCGCGGGGGCATCCTATCATGAGGCGACCCGGGGCAAGTTCACTGTCTGGACCGAGCCGGGCCGCGGCGACATCGATCTTCCCGGCGCCTTGGCGACGCTGCCGGCTTCGTTCAAAGGCTGGATCGTTGTGGAAGTCGACGTCCCGGAGGCTCCCACGAACCTCGCGTCGACGCAGATCTCCGCCGACTGGATCGCCAAACAGCTCGGTCCGGACGCTTTCACCGCCAACCAATGACGATGGCCTCTTGCGTTCGTCATCCTGAGAAATAAGCAGATGAGCAAACACGTTGAACCTGTCGGGATTGCTATCGTTGGCTGTGGCAACATCAGCGACCAGTACCTCGCCAATCTTATTCGCTTCCCTGACGTCACGGTGCTGGCTTGCGCGGACGTTGATGCAAAGCGCGCGGCGGCGCAGGCTGCCAAATATGGGGTCCCTCATTCGGGCGATCTGGCGGCCGTTCTCGCCATGCCGGAAGTCGAGTTGATCGTAAATCTGACGATTCCGGCGGTCCACGCCAGGGTGGCGCTGCAAGCGATTCGTGCCGGCAAGCATGTCTACGGGGAGAAGCCATTCGCGCTCTCGGTGGAGGAGGCGCAGACGGTCGTGGCGGCCGCGGCCGAGCGCGGAGTTCAGGTGGGCAACGCGCCGGACACCTTTCTGGGGGCAGGTTTGCAAACCGCCCGCCGGGTAGTCGAGGCGGGCCGCATCGGCACGCCGATCTCTGCCAAAGCCACCTTTGGCTACGTAGGCCCGGACGCCTGGCACCCCAACCCGGAGTTCCTTTTTCAAACCGGGGGCGGTCCTCTCCTGGACATGGGCCCCTATTACCTGACCGCGCTGGTCCAACTCTTCGGCCCGGTCAAAACCGTTTCCGGCTTCGGTCGGCGGGCGCAGAACCGCCGCACCATCGGCAGTGGTCCCAGGGCGGGCGAAACCTTCGACGTCACGGTCGACACCCAGATCTCCGCTTTGTTGGAGTTTGCCTCGGGACCGGTCGTGACAGCACGGTTCAGTTTTGACGAACCCATCGCGACGCGGGAGCTCGAGGTGGTTGGGACGGACGGCGTAGTTCGCTTCCCCGATCCCAATCGATTCGATGGTTCGGTCTTCCTTTGTCACAAGAAGACAGACAAGAACTCGCCGGACGGATGGCTGGATGCCCCTACCCAGGCGGATTGGACGGAACTTCCCGCCGAAGGTAGCGCCGAGGGACGGGGCATGGGTGCCCTCGACCTGGCTCGCGCTGTCCGCTTCGGCGGAAAACCAAGGGCCGGCGCGGATCTGGCGTTGCATGTGCTGGATGTCATGGAGTCGATCG
The DNA here is from genome assembly GCA_963820865.1 of uncultured Verrucomicrobiae bacterium. Lineage (GTDB taxonomy): Bacteria > Verrucomicrobiota > Verrucomicrobiia > Chthoniobacterales > Terrimicrobiaceae > DASTFP01. Next base: position 489,451 of record CAWGBZ010000025.1, on the reverse strand, counting down.
CCCGGTCGGTCGCCTCGGGACAAACCGTTCCTCTGTCCACGACCTGCCAGTTGGCGGATCTGCTCCCGGCCGACTGGAATCCGCTTCAGCGATCGGCGTAAACCACCCCAGAAGAGTTGGACGAATCTTCAAAACTCTACCCGCACGTCCTATCCTGTGCCTGCCTCCCTGACTATGATCCCGCGAAACAAGAAGGAAGCCTGAAACCACCCATGCCTCTGATACCCCGACCAGTTCATGACTTCGCCGCGATCGCTCCAGCCTCTCCGGACCCAGGCTCGATGACTTGACAGTCGGGGCAAGCCCTATTTAACATCTAAGAGTCAGTGTCTTATGATTGGGTTAGACACTAAGTTAAAAAATCTGCCCCCAGCATACTAAGAACCGCTGCTTATGAGTGTGAGACCAAGCCTCGGCAAACGACTGCGCGATTTCTCGCAGTCCGGCCAAATGACGACCTGCCTGCTTTTTATACCCCCGGCCCTGCTCCTTTTCACGATCTTCGTGGCCTTCCCGGTGATAGAGGCGAGCTACTATGGCTTCTACAACTGGAACGGCTACGGCCCGCCGACGAAATGGATCGGTCTGCAGAACTATGTTCGCGCCCTGTCAGACCCCATTTTCCACAACGCGCTTTTCAACAATCTCCTGGTCGTCCTGGTTTCGGCGGTCATTCAAGTTCCCATCGCGCTGGCGGTGGCATTGCTGATTTCCGATACCACTCGCTCCAGTGTTATCTTTCGAGCCGTCTTCTTTCTTCCGTACATTCTTGGGGAAGTCGCGGCCGGCTTGATCTGGCGTTACATGTATGACGGCAACTACGGCGTGGTGGCCGTGATTTACAGCTGGTTCGGATTGGAAGCGCCTCAAGTCCTCGCGGAGAAGGGCTGGGCCATGGCCGCACTCCTGGTGGTGGTCATCTGGAAATATTTCGGCTTTCACATGGCGCTCTTCGTCGCGGGCCGACAGGGCATCTCGAGCGAGATTCTCGAGGCGGCCCAGATCGACGGCGCCAATCGCTGGAAATCGACGCTTCACATCGTTCTGCCGATGATGCGCCATGTCATCGTTCTTTCGGTTTTCTTCAGCATCCTGGGATCGCTGCAGTTCTTCGACATGATCATTCCGCTGACGGACGGCGGACCGTCGAACTCGACGCACTCGGCGGTATCCTATCTTTATACATTTGGCATCAAGCGCATGCGGGTGGGCTACGGCAGTGCCGTCGGCGTGATCCTGTTCATTATCTGTGTGCTGGTGATGGTGTTCTACAAACGGCTCTTCATGCGCGAATCGGAGGCTCGCTAAGTTATGGACAGAGGTATTTTTCGTTACTATCGGTTGCTCATTCTCTTTCTGATTGCCGGACCGACCTTGTTGCCCTTATGGGCAACGGTGATCGGCGGCTTCAAATCAACCGGCGACTTGCGGACCAATGCCTTCGGGTTGCCGCGGGAATGGATCGTCGAAAACTATGTCGAGATCCTCACAGGTCACCGCTTCTGGCAGATGCTTGGAAACTCGGCGATCATCTCCCTCGTGAGCACGCTCTTGACGGTCGTGGTGAGTTCGATGGTGGCCTTCACGTTGTCCCACATGCGGTTTGCCGGTCGAAAGTTCATTGGCAACTATCTCGCCCTTGGCCTGACGTTTCCTTTCGCAACCGCGGTCTTGCCGGTCTTTATCCGCGTTCGCGATCTGGGGCTGCTCGACACCTACTGGGGTGTCATCCTCCCGCAGGTGGCCTTCAACCTCGGTTTCTCGGTGGTGATCTTGCAGGGTTTCTTTGCCCAGCTTCCGAAGGAGCTGCTCGAGTCGGCCGTCGTGGATGGCTGCAGCTACACCCGCTTCTTTTGGCAGATCACGCTGCCCTTGTCCCGTCCGGTCCTGGCCACGGTGGGCGTCCTCGCGCTCGTCGGCAGCTGGAACGCCTTCCTGCTGCCGCTGGTCATGATCAACAGCGAGTCCCTCTATCCCTGGCCGTTGGGCATCATGCAGTACCAGGGCCAGTACGGCACCGACTGGGGCAAGGTGCTGGCTTATATCAGCCTGACGCTGGCGCCGGCGATCGCTTTTTACCTGCTGGCCCAGAAACATATCATCGCCGGACTCACCTCCGGAGCCGTCAAGGGCTAGCCGTCCACTGCCACGCCCATGGATCGAGAACTGCATGATCTCGAGGCCGCGACGGACGCGCGCAGAACGAGCAGCCGCCGGCGCCGCGCACGGTCCTTGCCAGACCGGCCATTCTGAGCTTATCGTATCGCACGTCACGAAGTTCCTGGAAACACCTTCGAATCCCCATCCCCCAACAACCGCAAAGTCAACGATGCGATAGGATTTCGCATCTTCATCACACCAACCTCATGAAACTCAAAGTATCATTAGTTTGTGCCCTGTTAGGAATGCTTAGTTCTTCCGTGTGGGCCCAAACCGTCGTTAGAATCCTCCATTTGCAGACCAATCCCTAGATTCTTACCATCCGGGACGAGGCTGCCAAACAGTACGAAAGCGCACATCCGGGCGTGAAGATTCAGTTCAACTACCTGGAGAACGAGGCTTTCAAGGCCAAGTTGGCTACGCTGCTGCAATCCAAGGATCGGCCGAGTGCGTTCCATAGCTGGGGCGGTGGCGTCATGTACGAGCAGGTGGCGTCCGGAATCTGCAAGGACATCACGGCCAGATCGCGGAGGGAGGATTCACCGACACGTTCTATCCTGCCACCGTGCAGAACTTTGTGGTCGACGGCAAAGTCTATGGAGTTGCCCAACGATCTCGCCCCGATCGTCTTTTGGTACAATAAGGAGTTGTGCCAGAAAGCGGGGGTGGATCCCACCCAGATTCGCTATTGGGATGACTTCGTCGAAGCCGTCAAGAAGATCAAAGCGGCTGGAATTACACCGATCGCCGTCGGAGGCAAGGATAAGTGGCCGCTGCACTTTTATCCCGCCCTGCTCACGATGCGCATCCTCGGCAAGGACGGCTTCCAGACTGCTTATGACAGACAAGGACGGCGGGTTTGCGAATCCGAACGTTCTCAAGGCGTTTCAGCTCTACAAAGAACTTGCGGCCCTCGAGCCATTTCAGAAAGGCTATCTCGTCCAATACCTATCCGGAAGCGCCGGGCTTTTCACGACGGCCAAGCGGCCTTTCACTGATGGGGACGTGGGATCTCGTCGACGGGCAGGAACAATGCTGCCGACAAGAAGGGGCCTCCGAACGAGAAGATCGGCTGGATCTTTTTTCCCGAAGTCAAAGACGGCAAAGGCAAAGCCAATGACCTGTTTGCGAGCCTCAACGGTTGGCTCGATAACTAGGCAAGCTCCAAAGGAAACGTCGGACTTCATGAGGGTCTGGCTCGGAAAGGACATCCAAACAAGCTGGCCGCCAAGGCGTGTTCATTCCGGCGGTCAAAGGAACCGCTGAGGTAATCAAGGATCCGATTCCTCAAGCGATTGCGCGAGGAAATCGAGCAAGTCGCAATGGATTGGGATCGCCATCGACCAATTGCTCGGTCCCGATACCGGACGTGTCTTCAACGACGTCTCCGCGGATATCGCCGCGGGTAACATGACGCCCGAAAACGGTGTCAAAGCCATCGAGGAGTCCTGGCAGCAAAACAAAATGGAGTAAGAATCTCTGCCACGGATGAGCACAGATCAAACACGGATGGGAAACAAGCCCGTTAATCTGTGTTGGATCCGTGTTCCATCCGTGGCTAAGTTTCTCGGCTAGATCACACGCGCCGCCCCTTGTCGAGCCGAACGACCTGGTTCGCGACGTCGAGGAACGCCGGGCGGTGACTCGCCACGATGATCATGGCACCCGCTTCGCGTCGGATGAGCAGGGCACTGGATGAGCTTGGCCTCCGACTCCGTATCGAGTGCGGAAGAGGGCTCATCCATCAGGATGATGGAGTTATCCCGAAAGAGCGCACGCGCGATCGCGAGGCGTTGTCTTTGACCGCCGGAAAGGTTGGAACCGCGTTCGGTCAGCGGTGTCATGATTCCATTGGGCAGGGTGGCCCAAAGTTCGTCCAGGCCAAGCGAGGCGGAGACCTCGAGAAGCCGGTCCGAATTGGGAGAACTTTCCCCGGGCGCGATGTTCTCCGCGATCGTGCCGTTGAACAACTCAACGTGTTGGGGGACGACGGCCAGCGCGCCCCGCAGGCTGCGCATCGTGTAGGTCGAGAGGTTATATCCCCCGAGAGTGATGTGTCCCAGGTCCGGATCGTAGAGTCGCTGTAAAAGCGCCAACAGCGTGCTCTTGCCCGATCCGCTCTCGCCAGAGACGACGGTGAGCGTCCCCCGAGCGGTTTCCAACGAAATGTCAATGAGGGCGGGCGTTCGGCCGGGGTGATGAAAAGTGACTTTCTCGATGGTGAAACCATTCCCTCGCGCCGGGGTGTACGCGACGATGCCGGAATCCGCCTCCACGTCGAGATCCATGATCTCAAAAAGCCGGTCGGCGGCGATCAGGGCTTGCTGCAGAGCATGGTTTCCGTTGAGTAGCACCATGACCGGACCGACGATGAAACCTGAAAGCGCGTAGCATGACATCATCCCTCCCGCGGTCATCTTCGAGTCGAGCACCAGTCCGGCGCCGAGCCAAAGCAACCCAATGACGTAGGCCTGGGTGACAAAGTTGGCGGTGCTCGAAAGGAACTGCGTGCGAACGGTTGCCTGCCAGGCGGCCCGCAGCAGATCCACGAAGCGGGTTTCGGTTTTCAGCGTCGCCCAGCTCTGCAGTTGAAGGGCACGCAGGGAGAGTTGATTGGAGAGCGATTCGACGAGGTGACTTTCGAGATCCGCCGTCTTTTCCATCAGTTTCCGCTGGAACTTGCGATTGATGAGATTATTGAAAACCATCAAGACAAAGATCGCCGGAATGAGCGCGAGCGAAAAAAGGGCGAGTTGCCACGAATAAAAGAACAGCGCCGCGAAAGCAAAGATCACCAGGAACGCATTGAGAACCAACTCGAGGGCGGTCTCGCTCAGAAATGCGCGAATGTTCAGCGCATCATCCATGCGAGAGATAATGTCTCCCACCCGCATCGTATCGAAAAATCGCTGCGGGAGTCGCAAGAGCCTTCGATGGTACGCCATGATCAGCACGGCGTCGATCTTCTGTCCGGTGATGATGGCGAGAAGCGATTGCTGCCAGGTGATCAAGATCCGGAAGGCGAGGATGATCAGCATCGCCACGCCCATCAAATTCAGCAGCTTTCGGTTTCCCTCCACGATTACGTTGTCCACGAGCTTTTCGACATAGATCGAGGTCGATAACCCGAGAAGGGTCGCCACCACCGCCCCGAGGAGAGCGGCTACCAACACCGTCCGATGCGGCCGCACCAACGCCCAAAAACGCGTCAGCGGACTTTCGGTCCGGCGACCCGGTTTGAAGCCCTCCGCCGGCGCCAGGAGCACCAGGACGCCCGACCAGATCTCTTCGAATTTCTTGCGCGGAAGCCTTTTGATGGCGCCTTCCGCGGGGTCCATCACGATGACCTTGCGCCGCGTCACCTTGGTCACCACAACGAAATGAAGGTAGCCGGGGCTGGGAACCACATGGGCGACGCAAGGCAACGGAACGTCCGCAAGATGTTCGCTGGCGCCTTTGACCCCCTTCGCAGAAAAGCCAAGACTTTCGGCGGCATGCACGACGCCGAGGACGCTCGTGCCGGCCGTGCCGGTCCCCGCAAGCAGGCGAATGGCGCTGACCGAAAGCTCCAGACGGTAGTGGTGGGCGATGGCCGCCAGGCAGGCAGCCGCGCAGTCGGTTTCGTCGCGTTGGCGGATTTTTCGCATCGAGAGAAAACTAAGTTAGGGAGTGTTAGACAATGTGCTTAGGCAGGTTGTCGGAGAAAAAGGAGTTGCCGGGTGGGTTGTGCTGGGTGGCGGGAGTTCTAGTGTGCTGTCCCGGAAAATAGCATGGTGTGCGCCGCTTGGGGTTTGGGCGTCGGCCAAGGCGCGAGCGAAGCGCCTGTATCGGGCGAGATACTGGCCGAGCGAGCAACACCGGCCGGCGCCCAAAGGACTGCGGCCTGAAAGGTTGCGCTGAAAACAGCTCGGCGCCTGCGTTGCTCCTCAGTTGCGATCCACAACGGCATCGCGCCTTCGTCGCGCCTGGGTGGCGGGCTGTTTTGAGCGCAACGCACACCATGTTATTTCCGGGACAGCACACTAGCGACGCTGCGCCTCGGACCGAGCGAGGTATTTCTGCCACGGATTTGCACGGATCAAACACGGATATAACTGGTGGCTCATCGTGATGGGATCTGATCCGTGTTCCATCGGTGAGTATCTGTCTGCCCCTGATGAGCACTCGCTTCATCATCCCGGACCCTGGCGCAAACGGCTTCCGTTGATCGTCGCAGCGACTCGGCAAAATCTCCACTCTCGATCATTTTTGAAATCTCTTTCGAGAATCGTTCTAATTCCTCGCCTGTGCTGCCGATTCAATATCTTCTTCTTGAAGCTTCTCATGGGGATTCATCCAGCGGGAGGCGCGCTCGTAGATCAGCGAGAATAGCGTCCGTCGCGCGATGACGAAGCGTGCCTGCAGAGTCATTCCCTTGCGCACTTCGGCGCGCACGCCGTTGCGCATGGCGAGCTCGAGCGAGTCGGGGGCGACGAATACGCGGAAGACCGGCTGCGAGCCATTCCCTCGCATCGTGAAATCATCGGCGACGCGCTTGACGGTTCCGTGCAGCATCCCCCATTCGGTATAGTGAAACGCATCGACCTGCATGCGGACTTCCTGTCCCGGCTGGATTTGGCCGACGTCCCGCGGGGACACAAAGACTTCGGCGATCAACGCGTCGTCGGGCGAGAGGTCCCCCAGGCGCTGGCCTTGTTGCACGAAAGCGCCCGGCGCGAACGGGGCGAAGTCGACCAATGTCCCATCTGCCGGCGCCTTGATGGAGCAATTTGTCATCTCCTCACGGATGCGCACCGCCTCCGCCGTCAGCGTGTCCAGCGCCCGGCTGCGTGCGGCGAACTCCGCCTGCCAGCGTGTGATGCGTTGCTTGCGCGCCGTTTCTTCGCGAAGCTTGGCCTGTTGAAGTTCGTAGCGTCGCTGATCGACGTCCTGACCAGAAACCGTATTGGAGACGTAGAGCGTCTCGTATCGATGCAGTTCGTGTTCGGCCTGTTCGCGGTTGCTGCGCAGTTCATCGGCTTCGGCCAGATAGCTCGCATAGTCTTTGGCATAGACGGGGGACTGCAGGAGACTCTCCGGCGAAGGGTTGGCCGAGACCGGACGAATGACCATGTCCCGCTGCGGTTCCAGGTTGGTTTGCTTTGGTGCTTTGGCCGAAAGGTTGCCGGTCCCTGAGGTGCTGGGAGGGAGGACATCCGATTTGGCACCTTGCGAGGTCTGCTGACCAAGCAGCCGGACCAGGAAATCGAGATCGTGAAGTTCGCGCACGGCACGCTCCTGTTCGGCGCGATTGCTGGCGAGGCTCGCTTCCAGCGAGGCGGTGCTCAGGACCATCAAACGGTCGCCGCGTTTGACGCGGAGGTCGGTCCTTCCGACGATCTCGACCACCTGTCCGGCAAGCGGCGCGCTGATCTCCATTTTGTCGGTCAGTGGGCGAATGAGACCCGCTCCCATGGCCGAGACATCGACCTTGACGACGAAGACCGCCGCAATCGCGGCTATGCAGATGAGGAGAGTCGTAAAGTAGAGCGCCCGAAGCCGCCACTCGGTGTCCAATGCGACAATGCTCTCAACGGTGTGCGCGACGATCTCGCCGGAAAATAGCTCCCGATCGTCACTTCCTGATCCGTTTGTTGGAGTCGCCATGCTGCTCGATCGCTAAAGGGATCCGGCCAAAGAACGCTTGAAACGCTCGTGTGACGGGCGATGACGCCGGGGCGAAGCATCCACGTGCTTTCTCAGCGCCGGCCACACCGCGCTCCGACCGCCAAAATGCCTTCGGCGTTCCCGGCATTTGGAGTTCAGCGCATCCCCGGAGGTTTCCTCTCGCATCGATCTCGTGAGGGATACTCGTCCGCGCGTGCGCTTGGCTGCGGAAGTGGTGGCGGAAGGACGAAAGGGACACCAATCGAAAAGGCGCGCAGCGGTGGCTGCGCGTCGGCGGTCTCCCTGACCAAGCGCCCGCGCTGCGCCTGCCGACGAGCCCCTCTCCTGGAGAAGCTTCCGCCGAATCCTCTGCGGAAGCTTCTCGGTCGGGGAGATGGTTCTAGCTTTCCAGGACGGGGGGATTGGAACGCCCCCTGAGTAAAAGAAGAAGAAGAACAAGAAGGATCAATCCAGGTCTTGGCCTGGAAGGAGCAAAACGGCCTCCGCTAATGTTTTCCATTTCGGCTGCCGTGAGTTCCGCCAGTTCCGATGTTTTCATAAGGTGGGGTCTAGTGTGAGTGATGTCGCTGAGTTTAGCGCCGCAATTCATAATATAGGTGAGACGGTCCGGCATGAGAAGAGGCGGCCTCAGAAGAGTGATGAGCGCGTTCCAGATCGAGGCGAATGGCCAAAAGCTCCGCCTGGGCTGACCTTACTAAGGCGTGGTAAAGTAATTCCATCGCGCGGCGATCCATAAGCTCGACTCAACGAAGAGGGTTCCTTGCCTGGCTATAACGAGCGGCGGCTCCGGGAAACGCCGAACGGGCGCCTGCAGCTAGTCGACCGACACACCCACAGGAAGGCGAAGAGGGTGCTGGCCGGGCCTTCCTGTTTCCTTGACCGCCCACGCCCCAACAAACTGAAGCAGGCACACAGGGTCTTCCCGTGTGCCTGCCGGTGAACTTCGGAAGATCTGTTCGCAAGCGCCGCTTGCGCCCGCTCTGCCGAAGAGAGTTTGGCGGTAGAACTTACTCAGCCACCGCGGCCTCAGTTCGACGTCTCCGGAGGAGGAGAGCAAGGAGGAGAAGAATCAGCAGGCCGCCAAGCCCGCGTCTCCGTCCTAAGCCGCCGCTGATGGTTTCCATTTCGGAAGCCGTGAGTTCCGTCAGTTGGGGTGATTTCATAGGGTATGTATTGATTTTTGCCGCGCCGGAAGGCGTGACGACCTTCAAGATAGCTTAGACGGATAAGCCTGAGAAGATCCGCCGACGAGAGAGTGACGAGCGCGTCCAGCAACCATGCGAATGGGTGGCAGTCGAGGCCAGTCTGACCTTAGTAAGCGACCTGAAGTATTCTCGGCCGGTCGCATAAGAACGGCAAGAGGACCTGCCCGCAGGTGGCGCCAATGTTTCCTTGGCCGCTGACTGGATTGAGCCCGCCCCTCGCATCGTGGAGAGGAAGGTTCCTTCGTCGCCCGGCGGTGAGGCAGGCGGCCGACGAACGAATGAGCGTCGTTGTAGTCTTGCGCAGGTGCCGGGCGTGCTGCGATAAATAGACCCAGGCCGGCGTGGCGAAATGGCAGACGCAAGGGACTTAAAATCCCTTATCCCGAGAGGGATGTGCGGGTTCGAGTCCCGCCGCCGGCAGGAGGATAGTTCATGATGGGTGATGGAGAAATGGGTGCGAAATGATGCGAACAGCCTGGATTTGGTCGGATAGGGGCTGATCTCAGGGATTTAGAACCGACCGCGCTGTCTCACGCTCGGATGAGCAAGAAAGTTTGGGACACCCCTGTCGAAAAAGTTTGAAGCGGGTTGTCCGGTCGATTCAAATGGGGTTCGAAAGCCGACATGAACACCCGAATAGCCAGTGGCGGATTTCGTCAGCGAAAGCGCGCTTTGGATGGGGTCGCTTCGCTGGTTTCGGCACCTTCTCTTGGCAATTCCCGATATAATCGGCCTTGCTGCGTCTTCTGAAAAGTCCCTACAAATCGACAAGCTAATGACAAGGACCTGCCCTGTATTGCTCTCTGATAACGATCTACTGTCGACAAGAGAGCTCGCGTCGTTTCTTCCGGCGTTTAGAATAATTTATGCGATTTCAAACGAGTATTTTGGCAACACTTCTGAGGAGGAGATTCTCAAGAAGCTCCACGAGTATATGCCAAAACTGAAGGACATTTGCTCCGGATTGACTTTTGAGGAAGCACTGTCCTCCTTTGGAGACGTCAACCTCGGTGAAAACGAGCTAAGTATCGTTTCCATTCAAAAGAGTAGCCGAACCAAGGTGGTATTGCTCGGTGTCGGCGCGGCTCTCACGCTCGCGACCTTTTTCGCCGGCGGAAAAGTAAAGGCAGACGTTCCTCCTGTGGGAGGCGCCATCGAGTTTAAGCTGCCACCACTAGGCGAAGGAGCTCGCACGATTAAAGAGGCATTCAAGCAGCCTCTTAGACGATAAAGACAGGGCGGAGAGTGGTTGATGGGTGATGGGTGATGGGTGATGGAGGTTCGAGGTTTCCATCTCTCCCGCTGTTTACGAAGACTCTGAGGCCAGCGCGATTCCCAGCGAGGAGTGCAGGTTTCAGGCGACGATCTCGACCTTGCCGGTATCGAGATGGTAGACACCACCGGCGATGCGCAGCTTATTCTGCTCCACTGCCTTGCTTAGAATCGGGGTGGCGGATTTGAGGCTTGCGACGTTGAGGCGAACGTTCTGGCGGATGGAGTTATCCAGAAGGCTGCCGGACTGGCTCATGGAGGATTTCACGGCCGGGCTCAGAGCCTTGACCAGGGAGGGAATGTGCCCGGGAAAGGTGACGCCTTCTTTCACGGCCTTGATGGTGGAGTCGATGGCTCCGCAGGCATCGTGGCCGAGCACGAGAATGAAAGGCACTCCGAGGACCGCCACGCCGTATTCGAAACTGGCGATGGAATCCTTGTTTGCGAAGTTACCCGCGACGCGGCACACGAAGAGATCACCCCGGCCGGTGTCAAAGGCGTACTCGGGAGCGATGCGCGAGTCAGCGCAACTCAGAACGCCGGCAAAAGGGTTCTGGCCCATGACCAAAGCAGGACGCTCGGCGACGAAGTCGTGGCTTTTCATGTCCCCGTCGACGTAACGAGCGTTTCCTTTCATCAATCGCTCGAAAGCGGCATCCGGCGAGAGCACGTTGCCTGGCTTGGGCGGGGCGGCCTTCTCCGCGGCCGTGGCGTAGCGGGTGACGCCAAACCCGGCAACTGCGGCCATGGCCAGTTTCAGGAAGTTTCTGCGGTGGAGACCGGACAAGCGGTCGGGACGAGAGCTATCACAATGCTCGCACATAGGGGTTGCGGCTGAGGTTAGCCAGGCTGAACGAGGAAAGTCAATAGCTAATAACTTGACCAATTCGGCTTAGAGCCTGTCTAAAAATTAGGGAGAGTCGCGCGATAGCAAGAAAGGCCAGATGGCAAGGCGCCTGCGAGGGAGAATCCCCGCAGCGGGCTTTGACCGAGCAGGCAACGCCGTCAGATGGCTTTTCTTGCTATCGCCTAGAGGGTTGCGTGTCTTTTTTGCCTGACCTGCGTTGGTCCGGCGGGACAAGCCCGCTGCGGGGATTGCCGCCCCCCTCCCGCCTGGGCCAGACAAAAAATCCCCAGCAACGCGGCACTCTCTAATTTTTAGACAGGCTCTTAGGGACTGGTCTCACACCAGCGGGACGAAAACGCACAAGGTGGCGTGCCTCTGGCCGTCACACGGGTCGCCCGCTAAGCAAGGGCACACCTGGAACTACACTAAGCGGCGAGGCGTGCCTTAAGAAAAGGACACCGGAGGGGGCTCTTTGATAACGCCGAGCCAGAGCTAGCGGCTGGAATTTGGGTGAGCGAAACGCGATCCAAATCTTTTCAGCGAGGCAGCGCGTGGTAGGCTGACTCCTGCAGGAGGAATGCGCAATGTCTGATCAATATGTTCTCTCACGACGCAAGGTGATCGCCCTTCTGGGGGCCTCCGCCGTCAGCATGGGAGCGGCGACAAGGCAGCTCAACGCGTCGACCGGCACCGGCTCGCGCGACGACGTCGCCACCTCGGCGCGTCCGCAATACATTTTTGGCTATGGCTCGCTGATGCAGCGCGAATCACGCATGGGAACCTGGGCTGGCGCCGAATTCGCTTGCCCGGTGATCGTCACGGGGGTGAGCCGCGGCTGGTTCGATCAGACCGGCGGGCCGAGTTGGAACCCGACGTATCTCGGTGCGGTGTTGGAGAAGGATGCGATATGCAACGGCGTGATCTTCCCGGTCAGCCCCGAATCCTTGTCCGCTTACAATCAACGCGAAGTCGGTTACCAGCCGACCAGGATTGATTCCTCGCAGATCAGCACGCTCGACGGGAGCCAGATGCCCGAAGGCGACGTCTGGTTCTACGGCAACAGGGAGAAGAAGTTTCCCTCGTCGGAACACCCGATTGTCCAATCGTATGTGGATGTGTGCCTGGATGGATGCCTGGAGATGGAGGCGCTCTACCCGCTGGCAAGGCAAGGCAACTTTGCCGAGCAGTTCATCAAGTCCACCACCAATTGGCAGCCACCGTGGATCAACGATCGCATCTACCCGTGGCGGCCGTTTGTGTATGTGCCGCGTGCATCGCAAATCGATGCCCTGATTCAAAAAGTGCTCGGCATGGAGATGTTCGCGAAGATCACCCTGAAGTGAGAGATCGCTCGCCGGGAGGCCGGGTTGCTTTCTGACCTGCACGATTTGCTTTGTCGGCGCCGCAAAGTCCTCATAAACTGTGCAGCCGGAGGTCTTGACGTATGCACGACCCGGAATCCCGATTTTGGAAAGCTGCGGCGATCAAGGATGGCAAGCCGGTTTTCCTCTATACGGCCACGACGGACGCGATGGTGCGCATGGATCTCGGGCTGCCGAAGCTTGCTTCGTTGATCGACAGCGCCCGGCGGTTCATTCCCGCCTGCAGGACGGAGGAACAAAACCATCTCGATCTGGCGGCCGGCGCTTTTATCGAACATCTCAAGCGCAAAGAATACGCGTCCACCCGGACGTTCGAGGTGCAGCCTGCCGAGACTTTGCCAACGGCAGATCCGATAGCCTCCGTCGGCGGATCGGGCGGAACTGTGCTTTGCTCGATTTGGGAGCGGGAGATGGAGGAGCCTGAAAGAAGAGACGCTGGTCCGGCTGCTTGAAAAGGTAGCCGGCGAGCAATTTGATCCTTCGTATCGTTGGGGCGAGGGTTCAGGGTGATGGCGTGAACCGCGGTTCTTTGCCGGTCGGCCCCCTCTTGCTCCTGTTGGTGGGAGTCTTTTGCTGCGCGACGTCAGTTTTGATGATCAAGGCCAGCCAGTTGCATCCGGCAATGCTTTCGGCCTTCCGGTTGTTGCTCTCCGCGGCGCTCTTGTCGCCGTTCTACCTGCATCATCTTAAGAAGCATCGGGACGCCTTTGCTCCGCGCGATTTTCGCCTGACGGTGCTGCCGGCGGCCTTGCTGGCATTTCATTTCATCACGTGGACGCAAGGGGCGCAGTGGACGCACGCGGCCAATGCCACTTTGATTGTCTGCATGGTGCCGGTGGTGATGCCTTTCCTGCTGTATGCCACCATTCGCGAAAAGATCACTAGCAAGGAGGTGGTGGGGACGGTGATGGCGCTCGGCGGCGCGATCTGGCTCACGGCCTCGGACTTCTGGGTCAGCCAGCAGACGCTGCTCGGAGACGTCACCTGCTTTGTGTCGATGCTGTTTTTCGCGTTCTACCTGGTGCAGGCACGGGCGAACCGCGATTTCCCCAGCATCTGGTTGTATGTGGTTCCGTTGTATGCGGCTGCCGGCCTGATCTGCCTGGCCATGGCGTTTTTTATTGTCCGTCCGATGACCTGGCCGGCCGGGCACGAATTCCTGATCATCGTCGGTCTGGCCGTGGTTCCGACGATTTTCGGGCATTCGATTCTGAACCATGCCATGAGGCATCTGCGGGGTCAGACCGTAAGCGTGGTCAACTTGTTCCAATTCGTCTTCGCCGGGGTGTTGGCTTTTTTCCTGTATGGCGAGGTGCCGCGTCCGGTCTTTTACGCCGCGGGGGCGTTGGTTGTGGCCGGTGCGATCATCGTCATTCACGCCATGGCTGAGACACCGGAAGGCGAGCGGGCGGCCGCCGACGCGTCCAATCCGGAGGTCTAGAGGAACACTAAAATTGAGACAATCCGGCCACAGATCCTCACCGATGGAACGTGGATCATATCCCGTCACTATGGGGCCATCAGTTCTATCCGTGTTTGATCGGTGCAAATCTATGGCAGAAATACCTCGCTCGGACTGGGGCGCAGCCTCGCGAGAGGCTGGCTAGTAAAATTATATAGCCGCGACGGACGAAAAGCTACGCGGAGGCTGGAGCTGAAGAAGAGCGTTGATGGAAGGTTCGTCCTCGTGCTCGTGCTCCTCGTAATCGAAGGACGAGGACGAGTTTTTCAAAGCAAACCAAGGAGACCCGTAGCCTATGAAACTAAACAGACTCGAATGTTTGGCCCGCTTTTAGACGCGGCGGTCCCTTCGCCGTCGACATCGAGCAGCCTACAGCGAGGGCAGGAGCATGAAGGCGGCGCCCACGATGATCGTCGGGATCAGGGCGGCCAGGAAGAGTTTCAACGGGTTGATGCCGCCGTCTTCGAAGTGCGATTGAAGAATCGACTGGCCGGCCGGGTTCGGTGCGTTGGCAATGACGGTGAGGCCGCCGCCAGCGATGGCGCCCGCCACGACGGCGAACTTGAGTTCTTCGGTGAAGCCGGGGACGAGAGTGGCGAGGTAGGTGATGGCGGCGTTGTCGTTGAAGGCCGTGAGGAGGACCGAGCCGATCATGAGTGGCCACGTGCCCAGGTCGCCGAGCACGGGAGCGATCCACCACCGTTGGCAGCCGCCATGAATCACCAGCGCCGCGAGGAAGAACCCCACCAGCATGGGGCTGCGCAGATTGATGACATTTTGATGCCGTTCGGTGGCGACGACGAAGGCGAGGAAGAAGAGGAGTCCGCCGAGGACCAGGGAAGGGTAATGAGCGTTCAAAACGGTCCAGATGATCGCGAGGAGATGAGCGATGGTCACAAAGGGCGGAATGGATGGTTCGGCGCTTTCCCCGGCATTTTCGGGCGATCGCATCGAGAGCAGTTCCTTGCGAAACGCAGCAAAGAACAAGGCATTCGTCACGAAGATGCCGACCACGGCTTTCCATCCGAATTTCAGGAACATATAGCCGGTCCCCCAATCCCATTTGCTGGCCACCATGACGACCGGCGGTGCGGCAAAATGAGTGAGAGTCCCGCCGACGGAGATATTGACGAAGAGCAGCGCCAGGGTTGCATAGCGAAGGTTCAGGCTGGGCTGGAGCTTGTAGAACCTTTCTACCAATAGCAGGGCGCAGATGGTCATCGCGGCGGGCTCGGTGATAAAGGATCCGAGAAGGGGTCCGACGGTGAGGATCGACAGCCACCAGGCAAACGGAGTCTTTCCGCCGAGGGCCGCGAAACGCGAAAGGCAATTCTCGGCAAAACGGAGGACCGGCTTCGAACTGGCGATCGCCATGACGACAAAGACAAAGATTGCTTCGGTGTATTCCACGTCATCGAAATAGTGGACCATCGTTTTCCAGCCCTTGAACGCGACGATGGCGATGCCGAGGGGGATGACCCAAATTCCAAAGACGGCTTCGACCTCGCCGAGGAAATGAAAGACGGTCGCCTTGAAGCGCAGTCGGTCGCGTCGGCGGGCAACACTTGACGCCTCGCTATCGTGGGCTTCATCCTTTTCGAGCGCCGCGTACTCGCGCTCGTATCGGTGGGAGATCGAAAGAAATTTCGAAGCCAGGAAGGTATGGCAGATCGCAAGAAGAAAGATCACAGTGGCCACCAAATTGAACGGTTCGGCCGCCACGCGACCTGCCAGCCTTTGCCACAGGCTGCCAACATCCTGATCGTTGTAACTGTCAGTCGGTCTTGGGAAGGGCGGCAAATCGGAAGGGGGCGCGGCTGCAAAGACGTTCGACGACACGACGAAGGCGGCGACCAGAACAAGACCCCACCAGATCCACGCCCTTTGGCTTTTCATGGCGGGAGTTTGGCCATTCTCGCGTGGCAGCGCGAGAAGTTTGGGTTCCGGATCTCCCGATTCACGCTTTGGATCATGGCGATTTAGGAGAATCCCGCCACGGATGGGCACCGATCAAATACGGATGCAACTGCCGGCTTGGTGAAATAGGCTCACGGATCGTTGGGAGCATCTTCCAGGTGCCAGGCGCATAGGAGAGCCTCTCCGCGTCATCAGGCCCGGCACGAACGCCTGAAAACACAAGAGCCGGATTTTCTCCAGGCTATAATCTGTGTTCCATCCGCGTCAATCCGTGGCCGGATGCTAGAGCTGGGCGCCCTCTCGCAAGGAGCGGGGAGAAGCCGGCAGCGCGTCGTCAGGACGTTTTGGACGCACCTCGGCGATACGCGGCGGACTTGGCATCTCGCGGGCTTCGGCTGGACTCCACGCCGGGGCACGCGAAGGCACAACCGGGGCGGAAGTCACGACGACTTCGTGCTTGGTATCCGGCGCATTCTCCCGCTCGGCCTCCAGGGCAGCCTCACTATCGGCCGTCAACACCCATTCGCGCCAGATGGCGACCAGCAGCGCCATGAGAACCGGCCCCACAAACAGACCGACCATGCCCATGGTTTTGACGCCTCCAATAAGTCCAAACAACGTGGGAAGGAACGGCAAACGGATCGGACCGCCGACGAGCTTCGGTCGGAGTGTTTTGTCGACGATAAAAAGCTCGATCGCTCCCCACGCAAAGAGGGCAAGGGCGGCGATCGGCCGGCCGCTGGCCATCAGATAAAGAGAGACGAGGGTGACCGACAATGGCGCTCCCCCTGGAACCATCGCCATGAAGCCGGTCAGCACGCCGAGGAGGAATGCGGACGGAACGCCCGCGATCTTGTAGGCCAGACCGAGCACAATGCCCTCGCCAATGGCGATGAGGGTCATCCCGGTCACGGTGGAGCTGACGGTGGCAGGAACCACCCGCGAAAAGCGCTGCCAGCGAAGCGGGAGGATTCGTTCGCCGACGCGGTCGAGTTGTTCAACCATGAGGGCCCCATCCTTGTAGACAAAGAACAGGGTAATCATAATGAACAGGACCGAGAGCAGGATATTGAACGCTTCACGCCCGGTGGCGAGAACCCAGCGTGAGATGTTGCCGACATGCTCACCGCTCAGGAATTGAATCACTTCACCCAGTGCTTTTGGTTCGCCCAAATACCGCTGCCAGTTGTCCGCCAGCCATTGCCCGAAGAAGGGCATCGAGCTCACGGATTCGGGCACCGGAACTCCCTGCCGATTGGCCTCGAGGAGCCACGCGAACCACGTACTGATCTCGTTGGCGGCATACGAGAGCGCCACGGAAAGGGGAATGACCAGAACAAGAAGCACGATCGTCAGGGCGATGCTCGCCGCGAGCGCCGTCCGGCCGCCGCACGCCTGCACGAGGCGCCGGTAAAGCGGCCAACTAGCGAACCCGATCGTGAGGGCCGCCAAAACGGGAACCAGAAACCCGTGAAAAAAATAAACGCCCGCCGCCAGCACGAGGACCAATAGCGAGCGAGCGACGGGATTTGCAGGAAGCGGCGAGTTCATTTGCGGCAAAAAGGGTCCAGTGAGCGTGCAATATGGCACACTAGCACACCACGCGAGGGTATATCAAACCTCTCTGCCAGAGAAGGAGAGCCTATGTCTCAACCATCCGGAGGGCGCCGGCGCGCCATCCTCAGTTGTTGGTGGACTTCAGGGAATTGGTCATCGAATCGGCGGCATCCTTCACCGCCTCTCCGGCCATTTCGACCGCGTCGCCGGCTTTTTCCACCGCTCGGCCGGTAACCGCCTGGACTTTTACGGAGGTAACCTCGACCGTGTAGACATTGAATTTCGTGCGGAGGGAGGAGAGCTTCCCGAGCAGTTCGTCCTTCTCCGCCCCGCTCACCTGAGGCTCACGGGCCTCCAATTCCTTGATTTTGTCGCTCAAACCGGCGAGCGCCTTATCCGCTTCGTCCATGGTCGCCCGATTTGGCTCTGTTTTGAATTTGTGAAGCGTTTCCTCTACGGCTGCCGTCTCGGAAAGAACATCTGGCGGCGGCGGTTTCGGCGGTTGACACGCCACGAAGGTGCTGATGGACAGGGTGATGAGGATAAACTTCGCAAATTTTTCTATCATGTATTGTTACTAAACAGTTTAGAACCGATTCCTGAGGTATCGGCACGGGCTTCTTCCCTGGATGCAGGGAGCCAGGAACAAAGCTACGCCGAAATTCGCATTTGGCCACTGGCAATCCGAGATTCTCCAGCGAGTCAAGTTTGACCGGCAGCGTCAAACGGAGCGCATTCAGGGCAAGAAGCGGGTGGAATTTAGCAGGTTGCAGGAAGCGCAGGCGCCGGAGTTGGTCGAATTTTCCTCGAGGCAAGTGATGGGTGATTATTACTCCGATGCGAACGTGCGCGCGCGCATTGTGGAGTTCTTGGGAGGAACCAGCCTGGCGGGCGCGAGTTGCCACTATCTCACGACGGGCGACGCTTCCGATTTTCAGCACCGCCGCCCTCTGCCGGTCGGTGATCTCATCGAGCTCTTTGACCGGAACGTCGACATTTGCCGGTCATTGTGGGATCGCCTGTCGCTGATCGCGGATCTCGATATCGAATATGTAAATTTCGACCATCCGGCAGAGGCTTTCCTCGAGCCGGAGCGGATTTTCGACATGCAGGCGCCGGTCGAGAGGGTCGTGGAAGAACTCCTGCTTAAGTTTGGCATCGTGCCCCTGCATTGTCTGAGCGGACGAGGGCATCACTTCGTCTGGCGCGTTCGACAAGACTCCGCCACATTTGCCTGGCTCGCCCGCCTCGGACACGTGCCCTCTTCGCTATGGGAGATGAGCGCCCGCCCGCACGCTCCGAATGGCGAGGCTGTATCCCCGAGCCTCGCCGCGGCCTTCGCGGGTCTGGGTCTCGTCATGGAGTACCTCGCTCATCGGGTGCAAGAACTCGCCGCTGGACACTCCGGAGTTCCTGTCGAATTGACAGCTGTCGAGGTGGG
Source organism: uncultured Verrucomicrobiae bacterium (assembly GCA_963820865.1). Lineage (GTDB taxonomy): Bacteria > Verrucomicrobiota > Verrucomicrobiia > Chthoniobacterales > Terrimicrobiaceae > DASTFP01. The sequence goes on along the minus strand of CAWGBZ010000025.1, from coordinate 470,541 downwards.
CGGTGGGCATCGCGGGCGCGAGATGATTTCGGTGGACGTTTCCGAGTACGGCGACCCGTTGCATTCGCGTGTGATGCGTGTCCCCTTCACCTTCTATCTCAAGCCGCAGTACCAAAGCTGGCAGATTGGCGAGGAACTTCTTCGAAAGCTCCCCGGCATTTTTTGCATCCCGCTGCATGAGATGAGTTGGCGTGAGGGGATCGTGACCATGCGAGATCCTCTGATGACTTCGGAACTTGCCGCCCGCGCTTCGGTTGGGATTCCGGAATTTTCCGAGGCGATGGGCAATCTCGTGGCCGAGTACGAAGCATCGACGTTGGCCGCGTTTCATGCTTGGTTTTATTCGGTTGAACATCATCCCCCTGAGCAGTGGCTCGAGACTTACGATCGCACCCCGATGAACATCCTTCCTGCGTGCGTCAGAACGCCGCTGCTGGACCCGAACGACCTGTTGCTGCGGCCAAGTTCGATACGTTTGATCACGCGGGTGATGCTGGCGCTCGGCTGGCATCCCCGCCACATCGCCGGGCTGATCCGCTCGAGGTTCGAGCGCGACCATGGATGGGGCAGCCAATGGCTCGATGCGGATCCGGCCACGCGAGCCGATTTTTACACACGTCTCTTTGCCGGCTTGTTTGCCACGGGGCGAGACGACCTCGTCGATTTCAACTGCCAATCAACCAAGGAACAAAGAATCTGTCCGGCCGCCGAATGCTCAGCCAATTTGGAGCTCTTTCGGCAGTCGGCTTTGGCGCGAAGACGTTATGACCACCTGGCCGATCGGCCTTTCAACGGGTTGTTTTTACCAGAAGAGCATCATTGATTGTCTGGAGCCGATCCGGGCGAGCGGCTTCAGCATGATCGAAGTCTGCTCGTCTCCCTCGCATCTCGACTATCATGATCTCGATGCCGTTGGACGGGCGGCCGAAATGATCGCGGAACTCGGCCTCGAAGCCTATTCGTTCCACGCTCCTTTCGCGGACCACATTGATATTTCGTCACTGGAGCCGGCGACCCGCGACAGGGCTTTGGAAGAAATACTGGATGCCGCCGAGGCGGCAGCGATCTTGCAGGTGCATTACCTGGTTGTCCATCCTGGTCCGGAAAGTGCGGTGATTCCCCCGCGCGAGGAGACATTGCAGCGCATGGAAAACGTCGTCGAAGTCCTCAACCAGGTCGCCCAGCGCTGTCACGCCCTGGGCATCAGTTGCGTGCTCGAGAATAAGCTGCCCCATCTGCTCTTTGGGAGGACCAGCGATATTCTATGGATTCTCGATGCCTTGGATAGCGTTGAGGTCGGCGCGTGCCTCGACACCGGCCACGCGGCGATCTCCGGCGATCTTCATCGTCTGATCGCCAAACTCGCCGGAGATCTCAGGATGATCCATGCGCATGACAATGGCGGGACGCGCGACGATCACTGGCCTCCGGGCGACGGGTGCATCGACTGGGAAGGCGTGCTTCATGAAGTGGAAGCCATCGGTTTCAAGGGCGCCTTGATCCTCGAACTGGCGGGCACGCCGGAGCCGCAGCTCACGATGGCCAATGCTCGGCGAGGTCGCTCCTTTCTGCGTCAGATTTCACGCCGTTTGATGTTGCCGAAAGCATTCCTGCAATAAACGGAGAGCATCCGCCAATTTGCGGAAAGCTAGCCGCGGTCGCGAGAGGCTAAACTTTGCTTATGAGGACGGCTGACCGCGCTCTCCCCCTGCGCAACGGCGACTTCGCAGTCGTCGAGCCTCAAGGTGTGGCGGCGTTGTGCACCGTCCTTCGGGCCGATGGCTACCAGCTCTTAGGCCCCAGGCTACGGGACGGCGCCATCGTTTACGATGAGATCGCCGGCGCGGGCGATCTTCCTGCCGGATGGACCGATGAACAAGACGGCGGAAAGTACCGCCTGAGAAAACGCGCCGATGGGGCACTCTTTGGTTATGCAGTGGGGCCGCATTCGTGGAAGAGGTTTCTCTTTCCTCCGGCCGTGCGGCTTTGGGAAGCCACTCGCCGAGGCGCGGGTTTCGAGATCGGAGGATCGCAAGATCCTCCGCCCAAGCTCGCCTTCATTGGCGTTCGCTCGTGCGAACTGCATGCCATTGCGATCCAGGACAAAGTCTTCCTGGGAGGCGGCTTCATCGACCCGATCTATGCCGCCCGGCGCAAGAACGTGTTTGTGGTCGCGGTCAATTGCGGCCATCCGGCGGGCACGTGCTTCTGCGTCTCGATGCAAACGGGTCCTCGGGTAACGGAAGGGTTCGACGTTGGCTTGACCGAGGTCATCGACGGACCCCGGCATTACTTTGTTGTCGAGATCGGCAGCGCTCCGGGAGCGCAGGTGATGGATCGTGTCGAGCACCGGCTCGCCACCGAGGCCGAACGCGAGGCCGCCGAGCGCGTCGTCGCGCGAGCCGCGGAAAAGATGGGACGGACGATGGATACGCGCGGGATCAAGGAGTTGCTTTATCGCAACTATGAGCATCCGCGCTGGGAGGACGTCGCTGACCGCTGTCTGACTTGCGCGAACTGCACGATGGTCTGTCCGACGTGCTTCTGCTCGACGGTGGAAGATGTGACCGATCTGCAGGGCGAACACGCCGAGCGATGGCGCAGATGGGATTCCTGTTTCACCATGAGCTTCTCCCATGTCGTCGGCGGCAGTGCCAGGCACTCTGCGAAGTCCCGGTACCGTCAATGGATGACGCACAAGCTGGCCACCTGGATCGACCAGTTCGGCACTTCGGGCTGTGTCGGTTGCGGAAGATGCATCACGTGGTGCCCGGTCGGCATCGACATCACCGAGGAAGTCCGCGCGATTCGGAGGACGGAAGACTCGCGCCGGATACCAGAAAAGGAGACCCCCCATGCAAGACCTTGAACCCCTCATTATTCAGCACCCCTTCTGGCAGAACCTTCATCCGCGCTATGCCCACTTTCTGGGCGAGTGTGCGACTTCCCAACATTTCGGAGCTCAGCAGCAGATTTTTCGCACGGGCTGGCAGGCGGACAACTTCTATCTTATCGAGCAGGGGCGGGTGGCTTTGGAGACGCCGTTCATTCCCGGCAAGGGCGTCATCATCATTCAGACTCTCTCGGCGGGTGAGGTTCTCGGGTGGTCCTGGCTTTTTCCGCCTTACGTCTGGCATTTCGGGGCGATTACGTTGGAGCCGACGGATCTTATCGTTTTCGATGCGGAGTTTTTGCGCCGAAAGGCTGGCGAAGATCACGAGTTCGGCTACGAACTCGCCATGCGGGTCGGAGCCGTGATGCTCGAACGGCTGCAAGCCACCCGGCTTCAACTTCTTGACTATGGTCAGCCTCGTTGAAGCTGAGCGCGCACTTCCGCCGGCGGGAGATCCGATGCGGCCGAGTCGCTACCGGGTTCGGCGCGTTCGCGGAGAGAACGCCGATACCTTCACGATGGAGCTCGAAGCGCTCGATCAATCGGAGGCCACCCCGTTCACGCCGGGCCAGTTCAACATGCTCTACGTCTTCGGGAACGGCGAGGTGCCCATCTCTATTTGCGGAAAGACGCGCCACGGTTTCGAGCATACGACGCGCGCGGTCGGCACCGTGACCCGGGCCATGAGCCGGTTGCGTCGGGGAGACGTCGTCGGCGTCCGTGGACCGTTTGGGAGCTGCTGGCCGCTGACCGAAGCCCTCCACCGGGATGTTGTGATGGTCGCGGGAGGTATCGGCCTGGCGCCGCTACGCGCCGCCCTCCACGCTCTGCTCGGCCGCTCGTCCGAGCGCCGCCGGGTGACGCTCATCTACGGCGTTCGCACGGCTGAAGAGATGCTCTATCGGGAGGAACTTCGAGATCTGAGCGACCAGGGACTGCAGCTCTTTGTCACAGTCAACCGGGCGACGGGCGACTGGCGAGGCAACGTGGGCGTGGTCACCTCGCTGATCCCGCGCGTTCCGTTTGATCCCCGCGACTGCATGGCCATGGTGTGTGGCCCCGAGCTGATGATGCGCTTCTCGGTCGAGGAGCTCATCAAGCGCGGCGTGCCGGAGGAGCGGATCTTTCTATCGCTGGAGCGCAACATGAAATGCGCAGTGGGCTTTTGCGGCCACTGCCAGTTCGGTCCCGAGTTTGTCTGCCGGGATGGGCCGGTATTTCGCTGCGACCGCATCAGAAGATGGCTGCATATCGCGGAGCTCTGAACATGAAAGCCGACCGTCTCCCGAAACTTGCCGTCTGGAAGTTCGCTTCCTGCGACGGCTGCCAGCTGACCCTCCTGGATTGCGAGGATGAGTTGCTCACCATCGCCGGGCGTGTCCAGATCGCCAATTTTGCCGAGGCGTCGAGCGAGATCATCAAGGGGCCGTATGATCTCTCGCTGGTCGAGGGCTCGATCACCACGCCGCGCGATGCGGACCGGATTCACGATATTCGACGGGCCTCGAAGTATCTCGTGACCATCGGCGCGTGCGCCACGAGCGGCGGCATCCAGGCTCTGCGAAATTTCCAAGACGTCAGCGAGTTTCTGCGCGTCGTTTACGCCACGCCCGCCTACATCGAGACTCTGAACAAGTCGACCCCGATCGCCGACCATGTCCTCGTGGATTTCGAGCTGCGTGGATGCCCCATCAACAAGCGTCAGCTCGTGGAAGTGATCAGCGCGTTCCTGCACGATCGTCAGCCGAACACGCCCGCCCACAGCGTCTGCGTCGAATGCAAGTTGCGCGGAACGGTCTGCGTGATGGTCGCCCACGGGGCCCCGTGCCTCGGACCGGTTACCCACGCGGGTTGCGGTGCGCTTTGCCCGGCCTATACCCGCGGGTGCTACGGCTGCTTTGGACCGATGGAGACACCGAATGCCCGCTCGCTGGGCGAATGGCTGGAGCAGCGTCTGGCCATGGGTCCACGGGAACTCACGAACAGCTTCCGAAACTTCAATGCTTACGCGGAGGCTTTCCGCAAGGAAAGCGAGGCTCATGAAATCGCGCAGCATCACCGTTGACTATCTGACGCGCGTCGAGGGTGAGGGGGCCCTGCACGTGAAGATCGCGGACGGCCAGGTGGCCGAAGTAAAGCTGAAGATCTTCGAGCCTCCGCGTTTCTTTGAGGCCCTTCTCCGCGGCCGCCACGCGCGGGAGGCGCCGGACATTACGGCCCGGATCTGTGGGATCTGTCCGGTCGCTTATATGATGAGTGCCGTCCACGCCGTCGAGGATGCCTGTGGTGTTCGGGTGGGAGGACGGCTCCGGGCGCTGCGGAGGCTGATCTACTGCGGGGAATGGATCGAGAGCCATGTCCTCCACATTTACATGCTCCATGCGCCGGATTTCCTCGGCTATGAAAGTGCGTTGCACATGGCCCGGGACCTTCCCGAAGTCGTGCGCCGCGGCTTGCAACTGAGGAAGGTCGGCAATGAAATTGTCCGGGTCCTTGGCGGCCGCGAGATTCATCCGATCAATGTGCGCGTCGGCGGCTTCTTCAAGTCGCCGGGCAAAGAGGATCTCCAGCCCCTCACGGAGCGACTGAAATGGGCTCGTGAGGCTGCCATCGAAACCATTCGGTGGGTGGCCGAGTTTCCTTTTCCCGATTTCGAGCAGGAGTACCAGTTCGTGGCGCTGCATCATCCCGTTGAGTACCCCTTCAACGAAGGCCGCATCCTCTCGAGCATGGGGCAAGAGATCGATGTCCGCGACTTCGAAGAGCACTTCATTGAGGAGCAGGTTCCGTACTCCAGCGCCCTGCATTGCCTGCGTCACGGTCGTGATGCCTATCACGTCGGGCCGATGGCGCGTTTCAATCTGAATTTCGATCAACTCGCTTTGAGCGCACGTCAGGCGGCTCAGGAAGTCGGCCTGCCCGGCGTATGCCACAATCCTTTCCAGAGCATCGTCGTCCGCGCGATCGAGGTCCTGCACGCCTGCGAAGAGGCCCTGCGTCTCATCGCCGAATATGAGCCCCCCGACATCCCGGCCGTCGAAATTCCCATGCGCGCTGGTGTCGGCTACGCCTGCACCGAGGCGCCGCGGGGCATGCTCTTTCATCGTTACCGTCTCGACGAAGAGGGAGTGATCCTCGAGGCCAACATCGTTCCTCCGACTTCACAAAATCAGAGGACGATTGAGAGCGACCTTCGCAAACTGGTGATGCGATCACTCGATTCGCCCACCGATCAACTGACGCGCCGGTGTGAACTGGCCATTCGCAACTACGATCCGTGCATCTCCTGCTCGGCCCATTTCCTGAAACTCAACCTCGAAAGGAACTGATGCTATGACAACGCAAACCCTTGAAGCACCGGTCGCGGCAGCCGGCGAGAGGCGCTCGGAATATATCCTCCGGTTTGACGAGATTGGCATTGAGGACATCCCGCTGGTCGGCGGCAAGAATGCCTCGCTGGGTGAGATGTGCCGCGAGCTGTCGGCCAAGGGCATCAAGGTGCCCGATGGTTTTGCCATCACCGCCGAAGCATACCGCCACCTCCTGCGTGAAGCGGGTCTCGACCAGAGCATCAACGAAATTCTGAGCGATCTCGACACCCACGACTTGGAGAACCTTCGCCAGCGCGCCAGCCAGGTGCGCCAGGCCATTCTGGCCGCCGAACTTCCGGAGGATTTGGAGGCTGCGATCATCGATGCTTATGTGAGGCTGCGTGGCGTCGGATTGCACCCGCCGGACGTCGCCGTCCGCAGCAGCGCGACCGCTGAGGACCTTCCCGATGCCAGTTTCGCGGGACAGCAGGAAACTTACCTCAACGTTCAGGGTCATCGGGCGCTTCTGCACACCTGCAAGCAGTGCTTTGCGTCTCTGTTTACGGACCGGGCCATTTCCTATCGCGCCGACAAGGGCTTCGCTCATGAGAAGATCGCCCTCTCGGTTGGGGTGCAGCGCATGGTGCGCTCAGATCTTGCCGCCTCCGGGGTGATGTTCACCCTCGATACGGAAAGCGGATTCCGGGATGTCGTCCTGATCAACGCCGCCTACGGACTCGGCGAGAATATTGTCCAGGGATCGGTGAATCCGGATGAGTATTACGTCTTCAAGCCAACTCTCCGGGAGGGATTCCGGCCGATCCTGCAAAAGACACTCGGGAGCAAGGAATTCAGGCTCATCTATGACACCGGCGGCGGCAAGATGGTGAAGAACGTGCCGGTGCCGCCGGATGAGCGCGGGCGCTTTGCGATCGGGGATGAGGACATTCTGGCCCTCGCGAAGTGGGCCTGCCTGATCGAGGATCACTATTCCGCCAAGCGCGGCTCTCGGGTGCCGATGGATATCGAGTGGGCCAAGGACGGAAAGACCGGCGAGCTGTTCATTTTGCAGGCGCGGCCCGAAACGGTCCAATCACGCAAAGATGTCGACACCTTTCAGGTATACCGACTGAAGCAGCGCGGGACCGCGCTGGTGACCGGGCGCAGTGTCGGGGAAAAGATCGCCAGCGGCCCGGTCCGCGTCATCAAGAGCGTGGAATTCCTGCGTCAGTTTCGCGAGGGCGACGTGCTCGTCACCGACAAGACGGATCCCGATTGGGAGCCCATCATGAAGAAGGCGGCCGCCATCGTGACGAACCGTGGTGGCAGAACGTGCCATGCCGCGATTGTCAGTCGCGAGCTCGGTGTGCCCGCGATCGTCGGGACCGAGCGCGGGACTGATGTGCTCAGGGACGATCAAAGCGTGACTGTCTCATGCGCCGAAGGCGACACCGGGTTTGTCTACGAAGGGGCGCTGCCATTCGATGTCCAGCGCGTCAACCTGAAAGAGATCGGCCGTCCGCGCACGAAAATCATGATGAACGTCGGGAATCCCGAAGAAGCTTTTTCGCTCTCTTTCGTCCCCAACGATGGCGTCGGCCTTGCCCGCGAGGAATTTATTATCACCACCTATATCAAGGCGCACCCGCTGGCGCTGCTTGATTATGACAAGCTCACCGACGCCGCGCTGAAAGCGGAGATCGATCTGCTCACCAAAGGATATCCGGACAAGGCGCAGTTCTTCGTCGACAAACTGGCGGAAGGCGTCTCGATGATCGCCGCCGCCTTCTATCCGAAGGATGTCATCCTGCGATTAAGCGATTTCAAGACGAACGAGTACGCCAACCTGGTGGGAGGGGCGAAGTACGAGCCCAGGGAAGAGAATCCGATGATCGGTTTTCGCGGCGCGTCGCGATACTATAACCCGCGGTACCAAGCCGGTTTCATGCTCGAATGCCTGGCGATGAAAAAGGTGCGCGACGAAATGGGACTGAAGAACCTCAAGCTCATGGTGCCCTTCTGCCGAACGGTGGAGGAGGGTCGTCGCGTCCAGGCCGAAATGGAGAAGCATGGTCTAAAGCGGGGCGGGGACGGGCTCGAGATCTATGTGATGTGCGAGATTCCCAGCAACGTGATTCTCGCGGGCGAGTTTGCGGAGATTTTCGATGGCTTCTCAATCGGCTCGAATGATCTCACCCAGTTAATTCTGGGCGTTGATCGCGACTCCGAGATCATCGCGCACATTTTCGACGAGCGGAATCCTGCGGTGAAAACCATGATCGCGCAGGTGATTTCGGTCTGCCGGGCCAAGGGCCGAAAGATCGGCATCTGCGGCCAGGCGCCCAGCGATTACCCGGATTTCGCCCAGTTCTTGGTCGAGCAAGGCATCGATAGCATTTCGCTCAACCCGGACACCGTTCTCAAAACCACCCTCGCGATTCTGGAAAAGGAGAGGTCCCTGTCATGAAAGTCATCTTCGGAACAGATTTTACCGACGCCGCGAAAGAGGCTGGGTTGGCAGCCGTCGCGCTCGCCCGGCGTTGGAATGCCTCGCTGCTGGTCGCTCACGTCATCGACGAGGCTTTGAGCAAGAGTCTGCCGGGGGACATCCGCGAGACATTCGCGGCATCCACGCAGGATCGTCTTCATAACGTGGCGACGGATCTCGGCGCCGAGGGCGTCAAAGTCGAGGAGCATATCCTTTCCGGGGCCCCGGAAAAAGCGCTGACGGACCTCGCAGCCAGGTCCGAGGCGAACCTGATAGTGGTTTCCTCAGTCGGCCAGCGGCCTGGAGACTGGCTCCTGGGGAGCGTTGCCGAACGGACGGTCGCGTTCTGCCCGATTCCGACGTTGGTTGTGCGGGATGCAGAGCCTTTGAAGGCATGGGCGGCCGGGGCGAGGTCGTTGAAAGTCTTCGTGGCGATCGATTTTAGCGCAGCCTCGGACAAGGCTCTCAAGTGGGTGAAGCACCTGCTCGAGGCGGGGCCCTGCGAGGTAGTGCTCGGCTATGTCGACTGGCCTCTGGGAGAGCGGTCCCGACTAGGCCTCGGTTGGGATCCGCTCGAACGCCATAATCCGCCGGAGGTGCAGCAGATCCTGAGGCGCGAACTGCGGGAACGAGCGGAGGCCGTGCTGGGCACAGTGAACCTCGGCGTGCGATCGGACCCAAGTTTGGGCCGGCCTGATATCCGTCTGGTCGAGATGGCGTCTGAGGAGAAGGCCGACTTGCTGGTGACGGCGACTCATCAACGTCGCGGCGTGAGCCGGCTCTGGCATCCTTCGATCGCGAGAGCGCTCTTGCGTTATGCCCCCATGAGCGTGCTCTGCGTTCCCAGCGTCTATGGGGAGGCGGCTCCGCGGCACAGCGCGCCCATTCGGCGGGTGCTGGTCGCCGTCGATCTTGTCGAACACGGCTTTCGGGCGGTGCCTTACGCCTATGGGATCATTAATTCCGGCGGAGTCGTGCGGCTCGTGCATGTGATCGCCCCTGGCACGACGCCCAACCCGTTGATTGGCGGCCATCCCCATCCGGATGTGCCGTCGAGGAAGGAGCACGCGCAAACTATCGCCGATTTGAAGAGCGCCTTGATCTCCCTCACCTGCGAGGATGCGGCCTCGCGCGGGATTGTCACCGAGGTGAGCGTCATCGAGTCACACGACGTCGTCAAAGGCATCCGCCAGGCGGCGGAGCGGTTTGGCGCGGACGTCATCTGTCTGGGTGCCCACAATCGTTCCAATTTGTCACAAGCCTTCGTCGGCTCGGTGGCGCAGGCCGTGATGGTCCAGAGCGAGCGTCCGGTTCTCATCGTCCACGAGCAACGACCATGAGCACGCAAGAGACAGTCCACTGGCACGGCCTGCAACTCGCAGAGGTCGTGCGGTTGCTCGATACCAACCTTTCCAACGGCCTCTCCGAGGAGGAAGCGAGGCAACGTCTGGCTAAATTTGGACCGAATCAGATCGCACGCCGCCCGGGCAAGCCGGCTTGGCTGAGCTTCCTCCTGCAGTTTCACCAACCGCTCATCTATATTCTGATCGTCGCGGGCGCCGTCACCGCCGCGCTTGGCCAGATCGTGGATTCGTCGGTGATCTTCGGGGTGGTCCTTTTGAATGCCGTGGTCGGTTACGTGCAGGAGGACAAGGCGGGCCGAGCGATCGAAGCGCTGTCGCGGCTGGTGCCATCGGAAGTGGTTGTCCGGCGAGGCGGGCGCCGGGGTCGCGTCCGTTCCGAGCAACTCGTGCCCGGCGACGTCGTCCTCCTGCAATCCGGCGATCGAGTGCCCGCGGACTTGCGCCTGACGGCCTCGCGAAGCCTTCAGGTTGACGAATCCGCGCTGACCGGTGAATCGGTGCCGGTCTACAAGCATCCGCGGGCGCTGGCCAAGGACACCATTTTGCCGGATCGCCGGAACCTGGCGTTTGCCGGCACGCTGGTGACTTTCGGACAGGGCGAAGGGATTGTCTGGGCCACCGGGGACCGGACGGAAACGGGACGTATCGCCTGGTTGATCGACGAAGCTGCGAACCTCGCGACGCCTCTCACGCGCAAGATCGCCGAGTTTAGCCGCTTGTTGCTCTGGGTCATCGTTGCCCTGGCTCTTGTGACTTTTGCGGTGGGCTTGTGGAAGGGCGAGGAGCCGGTCCTTATGTTCATGGCCGCCGTGGCCCTCGCCGTCGGCGCCATTCCGGAGGGACTGCCGGCCGCCGTGACAGTGGTGCTCGCGATCGGAGTCAGCCGCATGGCGGCGCGGCGAGCTATCATTCGCAATCTTCCAGCGGTCGAGACGCTCGGGAGTACCACGGTCATCTGCTCGGACAAGACCGGCACACTCACGCAAAATGCCATGACCGTTCAGCAGATCTTCGCCGGCGAGAAGGTCTTTCAAGTCACGGGCAGTGGTTACGATCCTTCGGGCGAGGTGCTGCTGGGCCGCCATGCCGTCAAGCTCACGGAGAATGCTGCTTTGGCGGAATGTCTCAAGGCGGGGTTGCTTTGCAACGACGCGCAGCTTGTTCAGACCGATGGACGTTGGCAAGCCGAAGGAGACCCCACGGAGGCGGCGCTGATTGCGGTCGCAGGGAAGGCTGGGTTGACGACCGCGGCGATCGCTGATGCCCACCCGCGCCTCGATGCCATCCCCTTCGAATCCGAGCATCAATTCATGGCGACCCTCCATGGCGGCGATCACGGCTGGCAGCGCGTGATCTATAAGAAAGGCTCCACTGAAAGAATCATCGATCGATGTGAGAACGCGCTGGGCGCGGATGGCCGGACCATCACGCTGGACCGCGGGCGCGTCCACGAGGCGGTGGAGAAAATGGCTTCGAAAGGCCTGCGTGTCCTGGCGTTCGCCCGCCGGGAAACGCATCCCGAGCACGCGCACCTCGAGCACGATCACGTGGCCGGCGGCCTGACGTTTCTCGGGTTGCAGGGAATGATCGATCCTCCGAGGCCCGAGGCGATTGAGGCCGTGCGGCGGTGCCGCCGCGCCGGGATTCACGTTAAGATGATCACCGGCGATCATCTGGCCACGGCGCGTGCGATCGCACGGCAGATCGATCTGGGCGACCCGGCGGGCGACGTCCTCGCCGTGAGTGGCCGTGAGCTGGAACGCCTGAGCGGAGAAGCGCTGGTCGATATGGCCCAGAGCGCGGTCGTCTTTGCGCGGGTTGCTCCGGAACAAAAGCTGCAGTTGGTGCGGGCGCTGCAATCACGCGGCCACCTCGTGGCGATGACCGGTGACGGCGTGAATGACGCGCCTGCGCTCAAGCAGGCGGACATTGGTGTGGCGATGGGTTTGAACGGCACTGAGGTCGCCAAGCGTTCCGCGGACATGATTCTCACCGATGACAATTTTGCCTCGATCGAAGCGGCGGTCGAAGAGGGGCGCTGTGTGTTCGATAACCTCACCAAATTCCTCGTCTGGACGCTGCCGACCAATGTCGGAGAGGCCCTCATCGTGCTCGTGGCGATCTTCCTCGGTATCACGCTGCCGGCGCTGCCGGTGCAGTTGCTTTGGATCAACATGGCCACGGCGGTCCTTCTGGGAACGACCCTTGCCTTTGAAGTCAAGGAACACGGCTTGATGGATCGGCCGCCGCGTGATCCTCGCGAACCCGTCTTGACGTTTCCGCTGATCATGCGGACGGCGTTGGTCTCTCTCCTTATTCTTAGCGGCGCGTTCGGCCTTTTCTTTTGGGAGCGGTCGCGCGGGGCTTCGCTGGCGGAGGCGCGCGCGGTGGTGGTGAATCTCATCGTCTTTGTCGAAATCTTTTATCTCATCAATTGCCGATCGTTGGTCCACTCGGCTCGCTCGCTGGGCTTTTTCTCCAATCGCTGGCTGCTGGCGGGCATCGCCACGATGATTGCGGCGCAGCTCGCCTTTACGTACGTGCCGGCCATGAATGTGGCGTTCCACACAGGTCCGTTGGATGCGGGCGCGTGGCTGCGCATCCTGGCGGTGGCTGCGGCGGCCTCGACGATTGTCGCCTTTGAAAAGTGGCTGCGTGCTCGCAGAGAGCCTCAGCAGATGACGGCTCTATCGTGGCAGCCGCTGGTTCACCGAAGTTGAGTATGCACACGCAAGCAAAACCCCATTCTCATCGCAGCAGCGACGATCTCTTCAGGCATCCGTCGCTACCGCTGGTAAGAATGTTTTCTCCGGAGGCGGTCGCCGTGATCGGCGCACGAGAGAAAGAGGGCAGTGTGGGTCGGACCATCCTCGAGAATCTGCGAACGGGCGGGTTCAAGGGCGCCATTTACCCCGTCAATCCCAAGCGTCATCGAATCCTCGGGCTGAGGGCTTATCCCTCGATCGAATCCGTCCCGCAATCCATCGATCTGGCGATCATTGCCACACCGGCGGTCACGGTGCCTGGCGTGGTCAGCGAGTGTGCCCGGGCGCGTGTTGCCGGGGCGGTTGTCATCTCGGCCGGCTTCAAGGAATGCGGCGAGGCCGGTGCCGCGCTCGAGCAGAAGGTCCAGACGAGTCGCCGAACCATGCGCGTGATTGGGCCGAATTGCCTTGGGATGATGGTTCCTCACACAGGTCTGAACGCGACGTTCGCGGCGACGATGGCCCGCGCTGGAAGTGTAGGTTTCATCAGCCAAAGCGGCGCGCTCTGCACGGCGATTCTCGATTGGAGCCACCGTGCGAATGTCGGTTTCAGCGCCTTTGTTTCCGTCGGCTCGATGCTCGACGTCGGCTGGGGAGACTTGATCTACCACCTCGGCGACGATCCGCACACGCGGAGCATCATCATTTACATGGAGTCGATTGGCAACGCGCGCGCCTTCCTCTCGGCAGCCCGCGAGGTGGCGCTGACCAAACCGATCATTGTCATCAAGGTGGGGCGCAGCGAGGCCGCGGCGCGGGCGGCGGCCTCACACACCGGATCGCTGACGGGAGCCGACGAGGTCCTCGATGCCGCCTTTCGACGGGCAGGAGTGCTGCGCGTGAACACGATTTCCGAACTCTTCAACATGGCGGAAGTGCTCGGCAAGCAACCGCGACCGGTCGGGCCTCGTTTGGCCATTGTGACCAATGGGGGCGGGCCCGGCGCGCTGGCAACCGACGCCTTGATTGCCGGCGGCGGCGAGATTGCCGGACTTTCGGACGAGGCCTTTCGATCGTTCAACGACCTCTTGCCGGCACACTGGAGTCACGGCAATCCGGTGGACATTCTCGGTGACGCGAGTGCAGAGCGGTACGGTCGGGCGGTGGAGATTTTGGCCCGCGACCCGGGCAATGACGGAGTGCTCGTTATCCTCACTCCGCAGGCGATGACCGAATGCGCAGAGACGGCGAGGCGTCTGACAGCAGTGAAGCCGCGGGGCGGCAAGCCGATCCTGGCCAGCTGGATGGGCGGTCAGGACACTGCGGAGGGGGTGGCCATTCTCAACCGCCATGACATCCCCACCTTCGAATATCCCGATACGGCGGCACGCGCGTTTTCGTTCATGTGGGGCTACAGCCGCGACCTGCGCTTGCTCTACGAAACGCCCACGCTGGCGGCGGGCATGGAAGATCTGCCATCACGGCACCGCGTGGTGCGGGAGATCATCACCGAGGCCAGGAAACACGACCGCACGCTCCTTACTGAAGTGGAATCAAAGCAGATCTTGAGCGCCTATGGCATCCCGGTGATCGAGACGATGGTCGCGCGCAGTCCCGAAGAGGCGGTCGGGATCGCGGCCGGCTTCGGCTATCCGGTTGTCCTCAAGGTCCATTCCCATACGGTTACTCACAAGAGCGATGTCGGTGGAGTTAAGCTTTTCGTCCGCGGGCGGACCGCCGTCGAGAAGGCCTACAAAGAGATCAGGGATTCGGTCGTTCGCGTGGCTGGAGCCGAGAGCTTTCACGGAGTGACCGTCCAACGCATGGTCGAACGGCGCGGCTGCGAGCTGATCATCGGGAGCAGCCTCGACCCGCAGTTCGGTCCGGTGCTTCTCTTTGGGGCGGGCGGGCACCTCGTCGAGACATTCAAGGACCGTACCCTCGCTCTCCCTCCTCTCAATGCGACACTGGCCCGCCGCATGATGGAGCGCACGCGCATCCATGAAGCGTTGCGCCGGTGGCGTGATGGTTCCATCGACCTCGACGCGCTCGAGCACCTGCTCGTGCGCTTCAGCCAGTTCGTTGCGGAGCAGCGATTCATCAAAGAAGTCGATATCAATCCGCTGCTGGTTGCGCCCGGAATGATGGTGGCGCTCGACGCGCGTATCATCCTCCATGATGCCAACGTTCGGGAAAGCGATCTGCCCCCACTGGCGATTCGGCCCTATCCGGTGCAGTTCGTTACCGCCTGGAAGCTTCGCGACGGGACGCCGGTGACCATCCGGCCGATTCGCCCCGAGGACGAGCCGTTGATGGTGGCGTTTCACAAGACGCTCTCCGAGGAAAGCGTCCATTTTCGATACTTTGGTTCGATTAAACTCGAGCAACGCGTGGCTCACGAGCGGCTGACGCGAATCTGCTTCAACGATTACGATCGCGAAATCGCCCTGGTCGCCGACCACAAATCCGAGAACGGCCGTCACGAAATCCTGGGAGTAGGCAGGCTAAGCAAGGTGCACGGCGTCGACGAAGCCGAGTTTGCCATCGTCATCAGCGATCAGTGGCAGGGCAAGGGGCTGGGGACGCAGTTCCTGAAACTTTTGGTGAAGATCGGACGCGAGGAGAAACTCGAACGCATCATTGGCCACATCCTCTCTGACAACAGGGCGATGCAGCGAGTCAGCAAGAAAGTAGGTTTCGGTCTGCGGTACGACCCGGCCGAGGAAAACTGGAGGGCGGAGATCGCCGTTAGGGACTCATGAAAACCCATTCACATCCGCTGGTCATCGGACTGGGCAACGATTATCGAAGTGATGACGCCGTGGGACATGCCGTCGCGCGTCGTTTGAAGGCCAATCCGGACGGAGTGGAAATCCTCGAAGAGACCGGAGAGTGCGGGGCGCTGATGGAGTCTTGGGGAGACGCGGACTACGTGATTTTGGTCGATGCGGTGGAATCAGGCGCTCCTCCCGGAACCATTCAGCGTTTCGATGCGAACGTGAGCGGAATTCCGAGCGAGTTCTTCCACTGCTCCGCGCATAGCTTCGGTGTCTCTGAATCCATCGAGTTGGCTCGAGCCCTCGGGCGGCTGCCCGCGCACCTGATCGTCTACGGCATCGAGGGAAAGACCTACGCGCTGGGCACAGAGCTTTCGCCGGAGGTGAGGGCCGCGGCGGACGAAGTCGTCCGGCGCGTCCGGCAAGAACTGGAGACGGAGGGCAGACCTCCAAAGACGGGAGAAAAATCATGAAAGAGCAAATCAGCACATTGGATGCG
The DNA here is from genome assembly GCA_963820865.1 of uncultured Verrucomicrobiae bacterium. GTDB lineage: Bacteria > Verrucomicrobiota > Verrucomicrobiia > Chthoniobacterales > Terrimicrobiaceae > DASTFP01. The sequence continues at coordinate 454,504 of CAWGBZ010000025.1, read as the reverse complement.
AACGAAGCGGTGGCCCGGGTAGCCTATGCACTCAACGAAGTTATTGCCCTCTATCCGATCACGCCGGCGACGCCGATGGGAGAATGGGCCGATCAATGGGCGGCCGACGGAGTGAAGAACCTGTGGGGAACGATCCCGTCGATCATCGAAATGCAAAGTGAGGGAGGAGCGGCCGGTGCCGTCCACGGCGCCCTCCAGACCGGCGCTCTCAGCACGACGTTCACCGCGTCACAAGGCCTGCTCCTGATGATCCCGAACATGTACAAGATCGCCGGTGAGCTGACCGGATGTGTTTTTCACATTGCGGCAAGGTCGGTCGCCACGCACGCGCTTTCCATTTTTGGCGATCATAGCGACGTGATGGCGGCGCGCGCCACCGGGTGGGCGATGCTTTCTTCGGCTTCGGTGCAGGAAGCCCAGGATCTCGCCGTCATCGCCCACGCCGCCGCCCTCGAATCGCGCATTCCTTGTCTTCATTTCTTTGACGGCTTTCGCACTTCACATGAGATCTCCAAGATTCGCCTGGTCGGTGAAGAAGTGCTCCGCGCCATGATCGACGAGCGTTTCGTCCTCGCGCATCGGGGGCGCGCCTTGTCTCCGGACCATCCTGTTTTGCGGGGCACGGCCCAGAATCCAGATGTCTTCTTTCAAGCACGCGAAGCGGTGAACCCGTTTTATGCGGCCTGTCCGGCGATTGTGCAGCGGGCGATGGATCGCTTTGCGGAGTTGACCGGAAGGCGCTATCGCCTGTTTGAGTATCACGGCGCCCCCGACGCCGAGCGGGTCATCGTCTTGATGGGGTCGGGCGGTGAGACGGTTTGCGAAACAGTGGACTTTCTCAACCGAAGTGGAGCCAAGGTCGGGGTGGTCCAGGTGAGGCTCTATCGTCCCTTCGAGGTGCGTGGCTTCCTGGAGGTGCTGCCGGCGACCACCAAAGCGGTCGCGATCCTCGACCGGACAAAGGAGCCGGGCAGCGCCGGCGAGCCGCTCTATCTCGACTGTGTGAACGCCCTCTATGGATCCGCCCATCGCCCTCGGGTCGTTGGCGGCCGCTACGGTCTGTCCTCCAAGGAGTTCACGCCGGCGATGGTCAAGGCCGTCTTCGAAAACCTGGCGGAGCCGGTTCCAAAGGACCGCTTCACGATCGGGATCCGGGATGATCTTTCGGCAACCAGTCTCGAGTTTGATCCGGGTTTCTCCATTGAGCCGGAGGATGTCTTCCGGGCGATCTTCTTCGGGTTGGGCTCGGATGGAACCGTGGGCGCGAACAAGGAGTCGATCAAGATCATTGGCGAGAATACCGACAACCATGTCCAAGCCTATTTCGTTTATGACTCGAAGAAGGCGGGCGCGACAACGGTTTCTCACCTGCGGTTCGGACCGCGCCCGATCCGGGCGCCCTATTTGATTTCGAGCGCACATTTCGTGGGATGTCACCAACCGCGATTTCTCGAGCGCATGAACGTGGTCGAAGCGCTGATGCCGGGAGGAACCTTCCTGCTCAACACCCCCTTCGGTCCGTCAAAAGTATGGGAGCACCTGCCCGAGGAAATCCAGCGCGGTCTCATCGAACGGCGCGCTCGCTTTTTTGTGATCGATGCGCACAAGGTCGCGCGTGAATGCGGGATGGGTGGTCGCATCAATACGGTCATGCAGGCCTGCTTCTTCTCGGTTTCCGGTGTGCTTCCGCACGACGAGGCCATTGCGGCCATCAAGAATTCCATTCGCAAAGCACACGGGAAGAAAGGTGACGAGATCGTCCAGAAGAACCTGGAGGCGGTGGATCGGACACTCGCGCAACTCCATGAAGTGCCGATCCCGGATCGCCTCGGGAGCGTGGTCACCATCGAACAGCCTGTCCCGGACTATGCTCCGGCTTTTGTGCGGAATGTTCTGGGAAGGTTGATCGCCGGGCGCGGCGACGAGGTCCCGGTCAGCGCCTTGCCGGCGGACGGAACGTTTCCGACGGACACAGCCCGTTGGGAGAAGCGCAATCTGGCCCGCGAGATCCCTGTCTGGGATCCGAACGTGTGCATTCAGTGTGGCAAGTGCGTGATCGTTTGTCCGCACGGGGTGATTCGCAGCAAGGCTTACGAACCCTCCCTGGCCGCCCAGGCCCCGGCGACCTTCAAGATCCACGACGCCCGATTGCCGGAATGGCGCGGTCTCAAGTATACCCTCCAGGTCGCTCCGGAGGACTGCACCGGTTGCGGGATCTGCGTCGATGTTTGTCCCGCGCGCAACAAGTCGGAAGCGCGTCTCAAAGCGATCAACATGCGCCCGCAGGCAGCCTTGCGAGAAGTGGAGCGAGAGAATTGGGAGTTCTTTCTCGGCATCCCGGAAATGGATCGCCGCCGGTTGCATCTGGATCATATCCGCGAGCAGCAGGTTCAACAGCCCCTCTTTGAATTCTCCGGGGCCTGCGCCGGATGCGGTGAGACGCCTTATATCAAGCTCCTGACGCAGCTTTTCGGCGACCGGTTGATCGTCGCCAATGCGACCGGTTGCTCTTCGATCTATGGAGGCAACCTGCCGACCACGCCGTGGGCACAGAATGCCGACGGCAGAGGTCCGGCTTGGAGCAACTCGCTCTTCGAGGACAACGCGGAGTTCGGGATGGGCTTTCGTGTTTCGTTGGACAAGCAGCGGGATTTCGCGGCGGAGCTCGTCCGCGGGCTTTCGGGCGCAGTCGGCGAGGACCTGGCGCGAGCCATCCTCGAAGCCGATCAGAAGGACGAGGCGGGCATCTACGACCAACGCGAGCGGGTCGCCGATTTGAAGCGCCGGCTGGAGCCGATGACCTCATCGGAGTCCCGCCAGTTGCTCGCCATCGCGGACACCCTCGTCCGCAAGAGCGTCTGGATTGTCGGCGGCGATGGATGGGGCTACGACATTGGCTTTGGGGGCCTTGATCACGTGCTGGCCAGTGGCACGAATGTCAAAGTTCTGTTGCTCGACACCGAAGTTTACTCAAACACCGGTGGCCAATGCTCCAAGGCGACGCCGTTGGGCGCCGTGGCGAAATTTGCGGCTGGGGGAAAGCGAGTTCCCAAGAAGGATCTCGGCCGGATCGCGATGGGTTATGGCACCGTCTATGTCGCGTCGGTCGCGATGGGAGCGAAGGACGAGCATACCTTGAAAGCGTTTCTCGAGGCGGAGGCCTACGAGGGGCCTGCTTTGATCATCGCCTACAGCCATTGTATTGCCCACGGGATCAACATGACGATGGGGATGCAGAACCAGAAAGCCGCCGTTCAATGCGGTCAATGGCTTCTCTACCGATACCATCCCGATCGCGGCCTGAAGGGCGAGAATCCGCTCCAGCTCGATTCCGGACCGCCAAAGACCAAGGTGCAGGAATATCTCGATCTCGAGGGCCGTTTTCAAATGCTCGTCCGCAGTGATCCAGACCGCGCCAGGCAGTTGTTTGCCGAGGCCCAGCGTCAAGTAACTTCACGCTGGCAACACTTTCAGCAGCTGGCCGCCGTTGGCAACGAAGCCCAAAAACCGGAGTAAGCCATGAACCTTTCGACAGACTATCTCGGAATGAAGCTGCGCACGCCGATTGTTCCGGCGGCTTCCCCTCTCAGCGAAGATCTTGACAACATCAAGCGTATGGAGGACGCGGGGGCCGCCGCCATCGTCTGCCACTCCCTCTTCGAGGAGCAAATTCGTCTCGAACGATACGAACTGGAGCACCAGTTGCTTGCGGGCACCGAGAGCTACCCCGAATCGCTCACCTATTTCCCGGAGCTGCCGACGCTCAAGAGCGGCCCGGCCAGTTACGCCGAACATCTCGCCAGAGCGAAGGCGGCGGTCGGCATCCCGATCATCGCGAGTCTGAACGGCTGTTCGCTGGGCGGCTGGACCGATTACGCGCAACAGATCGAACAGGCGGGAGTGGATGCTCTTGAGTTGAACATCTATCGCATCCCAACGGATATGGGATTGGAGGCGTCGTCAGTGGAGCAGGAGTACCTTGACATTCTCAAAGCGGTCAAGGCGCGGGTGAACATTCCGGTCGCCGTGAAGGTGAGCCCGTTTTTCAGCAATTTTTCGAACATGGCGAAGCGGTTGGACGAGACTGGTGCGAACGCGCTGGTCCTCTTCAACCGGTTTTATCAACCCGACATCCATCTTGAGACGCTGGAGGTTACACCCAACGTACTCCTCAGCACCCCGATGGCGATGCGCTTGCCCCTGCGATGGATCGCCATCCTTCACGGCAGACTCCGGGCGAGCCTGGCGGCGACCAGCGGAATTCACCGTGCAACCGACGCTCTCAAAATGCTCATGGCGGGAGCCGACGTGACCATGCTTTGCTCCGTGTTGCTACGTCGTGGCATCGGCCACATCGCGGTGATCGAGCGGGAAATGTGTGAATGGATGGAGCAGCATCAATACGATTCCGTCGAGCAGCTCAAGGGAAGTGTCAGTCAAAAGCATTGCCCGGACCCCGGAGCCTTCGAAAGGGCGCAATACATGCGGGCGGTCTCCTCCTTTGAGATGACGGCACAGGGTTAGACGTCTCTTGAAGAATCCTTTCTTCGGAACAGGATCCTAAGGGGCGAAGCCGATGGCAGAGACGTGAATCGCTCTGGCAGCCTAAAGTTTCTTTATCCGGTCGGGGAGGCCATCGCGGAGCGCATGGCGGTGGATCGTTTCACTCGATGGGCCCAGCTTTCGAAGATTTCCTTGGCCGCCGGGCTGGCTTCCTCGAAGTCGACGTGCTCCCGGACCTTCTGAGTGGATGGCAGCCAGAGGACTGGCAGACGTTTGTTGTCTTTCGAGCGCCGGAGAAAGGCTTCCAGCTTCACGCACAATTCTGAGGTTGCCTCGTCATAGCCCGCTTCCGCACTGGCCCAGACCTCGCACGCCTCGCCCTCCATTTGAAGAGGGGCGACGATTTCGCTGATGGAAATAACTCTTTTCATGTCTGGCCCGGCGGCCGGCGCTTGAACCGGCCGCCTTCCCTCTTTCTGCCTCAATCCACCTTCACGTCGATGGACTTTGGTTTTGCCTCCGGGCTCTTCGGCAAATGCACTTTGAGCACGCCGTCTTTGAACTCGGCGCTAACCTTATCGCCCGCCGCCGCATCGGGAAGGGAGAAGCTCCGCATGAACGAACCATAGGACCGCTCAATGCGATGATACTTCTTATCCTTTTGCTCCTTCTCGAACTTGCGCTCCCCAGTCATCGTCAGGACGCCGTTTTCCACAGTGACTTTGACGTCCTCTTTCTTGACCTCTGGGAGTTCGGCCTTGATCAAGTACTCCTTTTCATCCTCCGTGATGTCCACCAGGGGCGTCCATTCACTGACTGTCATGGATTCCTCTGTCAGCCCGCGCAGCGGGGTGCGACCGAATAGCGAACTCAACCTGTTCTGCATTTCCTCCAGCTCCCGGAAGGGGTTCCATTTCGCTAACGCATTCATAACTTATTCTTTCCGGGCGGTCTTCTTCTTCGTTGCGACTGACCCGCCCGTGCCGGCCGCTCCGTAGAGTCGATCTCTCTTCTCGACCCCATTTCAATGTAACGTCCGCGGAGGGTTTTCCGCTCAAGATCTTGCCGAAGGCTATTCGTTTCTTGGCAAAAAGCGGAACAGAGCGAGCAAGTGGCGAATGCCGTGTTATTTTACAAACAGAGACAGTGAACCCATAACCCCCAAAATCTATGCCTCTCTACGAATATGCGTGCCGGAAGTGCGGACACAAGTTTTCCGAGGTCCTGACGATCAAGGAACACGATACGAAGAAGGTTCGATGCCCGAAGTGCCAGACCAAAGAGGTGGAGAAGGTCATCGAGCCGTTCTTTGCCAAGACCGCCCGAAAGAGCTGAGCAACGTCCAGATGAAGGCCTCGAGGAACAAACTGGCGCGGGGTGGCCGGGCGGCGGCCCAGGGGGGCGGAACCAAGCCGCGCGGCGGAGGTGTCCGTGGTGAGCCCGAGATTCCTAAGCAGTGGATCTGGCAATACGAGACGCTTTCGTCCCTGCGAGATCGCTTGATCCAGGACCGCCGGGAACGGCTCATGGAGGCGGCGGAGCCGGTGGAGAGGCACAGTCTGAGTCTGGCCGACTCCGCGACCGATGAGTTTGACCACGCGCTCGCCCTCAGTCGGCTCTCGGTCGATCAGGATGCGCTTTACGAGGTGGAGGCGGCCATGAAGCGTATTCTCGATGGCACCTATGGGATTTGCGAGGAGACGGGCAAGCCGATCCCGGCCGCGCGATTGAAGGCCCTTCCTTGGACGCGCTATCGGAGAGAGGCGGCAGATCGACTGGAGCGGGCCGGAATGATCTCCCCGAATCACTTAGGCCGTCTCGGGCCGGCACGACCGGGGGAAGAGCACTCTGACGGAGGCTGAACCAAGGGGGTGACCCGATTGGGCAGGGGGCTGAAGGGCTGGGGCTGTTCACAGGTATGGATGTTTCAAAGTTAACGCGTCGATCCGAGTTCAGCTGGGTCATTGAACCGAGCGGCCCGATGCGGGTTCCTGTCGTTATTTTCGGCAGCGCGAGCCTTGTCGCGGAGATGGATGAGAAGGTTTGGGAGCAGGCCTGTCATGTGGCGGCCCTGCCTGGGATTCAACAGAGTGCGTTTGCGCTGCCGGATGCCCATTGGGGGTATGGGTTTCCGGTCGGCGGAGTGGCGGCCTTCGACGCGGACGAGGGTGGGGTGATTTCCGCCGGTGGGGTTGGCTTTGATATCTCCTGTGGTGTGCGCACCTTGTTGACGGGCTTGAGGGCGGAGGAAGTTGCCTCCGTCAGCCGACGGCTTGCCGACACCTTGGCCCGGCAGATCCCAGCGGGGCTGGGCGGGACGGGGCGAATCCACCTGGACCCTGACGGGATCGAGGCGATGTTGCTTGGTGGAGCAAAATGGGCCGTGGAACAGGGATACGGAACGGCTGCCGACCTCGAGCGGATCGAAGAACATGGTTGTATGGAGGGAGCCAAACCCAAAGAGGTCTCCGAGAGAGCCAGGCACCGGCAGCGCGACGAGATGGGCACCCTCGGCTCGGGCAACCATTATCTCGAAGTCCAGCGCGTGGCGCAAATCTACGACGACATCGCGGCAGCCGAGTATGGTCTGCGGGAGAACGACGTGGTCGTGACCATTCATTGTGGCTCTCGCGGATTGGGTCATCAGATCGGGACGGACTTCCTGCGTGAGATGGAAGCGGAAGCTCCCAGGTTCGGTTTGAAGTTTTCCGACCGCGAGTTGGCTTCGGCCCCGATTCACTCAGACGTCGGCCGGAGGTATCTCGGTGCCATGAGGGCGGGAATTAACTGCGCCCTGGCGAACCGTCAGATCATCGCTCATCTGGCCAGAGAGGTCTTCAGCAGGTTCTTCGCCGAGGCGAAGCTTCCGCTCCTCTATGACGTCTCGCACAACACCTGCAAGGTGGAGTCGCACCGCGTTGAGGACCGGTCGCGCTCACTCTACGTCCATCGAAAGGGTGCCACACGCGCCTTCGGTCCCGGGCAGCCCGAGGTGCCGATGGAGTTCCGAAAGATCGGCCAACCCGTGTTGATCGGCGGGAGCATGGGTACCTGCTCGTTTGTTCTTGCGGGTGTGGAGCAGAAAACAGAACTGGCCTTCAGTTCGGCGATCCACGGTGCGGGCCGGGCGATGAGCCGGCACGAAGCCGCGCGGACGTGGCGGGGACGCCAGGTGGTCGACGAACTGGCCGCCCGGGGCATTGTGATCCGGTGTGAATCGATGCGAAGCATCGCGGAGGAGGCACCTGGCGCCTATAAGGATGTGACGAGGGTCGTCGAGGCTGCCGTACAGGCGGGCCTGGCCAGGCTGGTGGCCCGGGTCGAACCGATGGTATGTGTCAAAGGGTAACCGCCTGTTTTCCCAGCGATCTCCGACAAGGAAAACGCGATGAGATACCTCTTCCAGTGGATTGACTTTGTGGCGGGCGGCGGTCATCCTCTGAGACGTCCTGAAAAGGCGAGCTGGCTGCCCGGAAACAAAGCTGAATTGGCTTTCAAGATCATACCATGATGCCTCAAAAATCCGAAACCGCCGCCGCGACAAGAAAGGATCGATTGCTTCGCGAACATGTTCACGATCCATACAAGACTTCCTCAAAACTGCCTCAGCCAGCTCTCTGTCCCGTCTGCGGTGCGATCTATAGTGAGGGGCGTTGGCAATGGATGAGCCCGGCGCCGTCGGGCGCCTCGCGGCACACGTGCGAGGCGTGTCGCCGCATCCGTGACCGGTACCCCGCCGGGATCATTACCTTGAGCGGAGGCTTTGTCGCAGGCCATCGGAACGACCTCCTCAGTCTCGTTCGAAATAACGAATCTCTGGAGAAGCAGGAGCATCCGCTTAACCGGATCATGAGAATCGAAGAACGCCCGGATTCGATCGTCATTACGACCACGGATATCCACCTTCCACACCGCATTGGGGAAGCAGTTCACGGCGCCTACAAGGGAGAACTTGCGATTCGTTACGACAAGGAAGGGTATTTTGCGCGGGTGGAATGGCGGAGGGAATCTTGAAGCTCTTCCATCTGCGGGCCGGGGAGAGCGATCCGGGCCTGCCCCGGGAGGACATCGAATGAGCACCCCGCGAGGAGGCGCAGGACTGGGAGAGTTTGCGCGTCGCAGCGGCTCCGCCTTGCTGCTGCTGGGCGTTCTCCTTGGGATCGGCTGCGCAGGCGTGGGGAAGAACGGATTGAACTCGGCGGAGACGGTGATGCTCTCCACCTATCCGCTGGCTTCTTCCAAGGCTTTTGGAACGGGCTTTCTTGTGGCCATGAAGGACAGGCAATCCGCTGGCGGCGTCGTTCCCGTGATGGTCACCTCGACGCATCTGATAAGGTCGGCCGGGCGGGGTGGACTTTACATGCCCTTGCGAGGATTTGATGCGGCCGGAAATCTCTCCATCGGCCTTCTTGAAGTGGCTCTTGGAAGGAAGGACGCCCCCTTTTATGTGAAGCATCCCCGGTTGGACGTTGCGGCCTTCAGGGTGCGGTTTCCCGCAGGTATGCAGGTGCCTCTTCTTCTGACCTTGCTGGAGGAGAAGAATCTGGAAGGCGAAGCGGATCCGCGCGCCGGAGATGATGTCGCTTTCGTGGGATTTCCCGAGGGCCAGAGCACCTCGCTGGGCATGTTTCCTGTCTTGCGCGCCGGCAGGATCGCTTCTTTGGATCAAAGCTTGTTCGGTCTCCGAAGCTTCTTGATCAACGGCGACGTCTACCCTGGAGACAGCGGAGGACCTGTGTTTCGCGTCACGAAGAATGGCCGGCCCAAAGTCGTCGGGATGGTCGTCGAACGTCTCTCCATCGAGCCCCAGGAGCGTTTCCCGTTGGCCTTGGCCGTCGACGCCAAGGCGATCCGCGAGACGCTGCAGTTGCTGGCGGCGCGCCCCTCGCGCTGAGTCACCCCGGCGTGGTCCAAGCTAGTTCACCCTGAGTATTCGCCAGGCTTGCCGGAGGGATCCCGCGCCGGACGATCAGCTTGCGGAACTCTTCCAGAGAAAGCATCCCCCAAGGCGAACGGGATGAAAAACAGCCAGGTGCGAGAGAAAGTGGAGCCGTGCCGATAGAGCGTTGCCCCGAGGCGTATAAACAACCAGCAAGTGAGCGCGATTTCCGCTGCGACTCCGACAAAGGCCGCCTCCCGGGCGCCGTCGCGGGGTAACGGCCACGATTTCGCGCTTTCGCCGGAGAACGTGATCGACTGTCCCCTCGCGCTTGCCTCGTAACCATCCTTCCGACTTGGCTGGCTACCAGACGCTTCGACTCGTCCGCTTAAGGTCGAGCTTGAACGCTCGTCTCTAGACGAACTCGTGCTCATGCCTGCGGACGACCAGCACGGGACAAGGAGCGTGCCGGACAACGCGTTCCGCAGTGCTTCCCATGAAGACGTGCTTCAGGCCGGTATGACCGTGAGTCGTAATCACGATCAGGTCAGCTTCCAGATCGCGAGCCACGTTGGTGATAACCTCAAAGGCCGTTCCGACCTGGACAACCACGTCGCCGAGAAGGTCGGGCTCGACCATCTTTTTCGCCAAAGCATCCAGCTCTTTCTTCATCGGTCCAATCGGAAATGCATCGCCCATAGGTAGATAGGTCAGATCAACGGAGTAAGGCGGCGGCTCGATGGCGTGCAGCACCGTGATCTTCGCTTCGAATTGCTTAGCAAGGGGAACGGCGTACTGGAGCGCTTTTTCGGCGGTTCGGGAGAAATCCATCGGCACAAGAATGCTCTTGAGCTTGAGAATTGGCGCGGAACTCTCGCCCCTTTCCTCGGTCGCGGATACGCCGCCGGTTCGAATTGGTTCTTTCAGCGTATTCATAATGTTGGTTCAGTTTGAGGATTGTGGGACGATAAGGGGTGAGACACACTTGGACCAGCCGGTTCTTGGCTTTTGCTCGTCGATAATTGCCGGCGGTCGCCGTAGCCTGCCGGTCGAACGGCGGCCAGCTCGGGCCGGTAGATGTGTGTGGGACTGAACTCCAGAGCCGCGATAATCCAGTCTCCGGCCTCCGAGAGACTCAGCCGGAATGTGAACCGATGCAGAGTGATCGAGTGAACGCCGGGCCCGCGGTCTAGAAAGGCATAGAACTGTTCGGTCTCGGAGCGAAGAAAGAATGGCGCTTCGAAGAATTCGCGCAGGTAGTTCATCCCGTAGTTGCCGGTCGTCAGCAAGACAACACCAAGCCCCGTATCCAGTTCGGAAACACTGATGATCACCGTTTCGTCAGGATTCTCGCGGTCTGTGTAAACAAAAGTCCGCTCATCGATCCGGAGGGGCTGCTTGCCAAAGGCCTCGTTGAAATGACGAAGAACCTCACCCAGCGAAAATGGCAGTAATGCCGAGGGAAGGTTCTCTTCGAGGGAAGATCTCGCTCCAGAGAAAACCTCGCCCTGTGCGGTCGGAGGCAACAGAAGCAAGGCCCCACCGACAGCCATTGCCAGTGCCTTGCGCATTCTCATACTCTACCTCCTGGCTTAATTTAACCAGCCTGCCGGACTCGGCCAGTCGTGAATTGGGAATTTCAGGCAACTTCTTGAGGCGCGATGACGCGTCGCGGGGCCGGGGCCGCGTGCAGGGCAATCGACTGCAAGCTTTTGCCAAGAGGTGAGAAGCCAGTTGCGAAAAGCTGTCTAGACTTTCCACCAATGACAAAGAAGCCGGAGAGCAAAGTGCCGGTCGGTGGGAGGGTTCTGACGATAGGCCAGCAAAGCAGGATCGATCCGGTCGTCCTCGATCTCAGCAGATTGGCCGTCGGCATGCGGGAGGAATTGCGCCGCCTGCTGAGAGCCGACATCCGCCTTGACGTGTCGTTGTTGGCGAATGGCCGTTGTCTGGTCAGCGCCGATCCGCATCAGATGCGTGACCTCATTCTTCATCTCGTGCTGGATGCGCGGGATGCCATGCCCGACGGAGGTTCGCTCAGTATCACCGTCGAGCAGAGGCGCATTAGCGAAGTCGGCGGCTTGTATCCGGAAGCGCGCGGGGACTACGTAACGGTAACGGTGCGTGACCGTCCGGTACGACCGGTCGCGCAAGTATCGGAAAAAATGGACCTTCGCGTGGTTAAAGGACGTGGCCTAAGTCTGGCGGCGAGCTACGATGCCATCAAGAGATGCGGCGGCCACATCGGTGTCTCCCGCCGCGCTGGCGAGACCTTGGTCAGAATCTTTCTGCCTTGCCTGGCGTCGTCTTAGGCGGCCTTGGGCAACGCTTCGCGATAGTCCGAGGGCGACCGGCCGACCAGTTGCTTGAAGGTGCGATTGAAATTCGTGATCGAGGTGAACCCGGTGTCGAAGGCCACTTCACTCACCCGTGCGTTGGGGTTCAAGAGCAACTTCTTCGCGGTCTCCACGCGCACGCGCGAGAGATATTCGGTAAAATTCAGCCCCGTGGCTTTCTTGAACATCTTGCAGAAGTAGAAGCTGCTCATATTGGCAGCCCGGGCGACGGTCGCCAGCGACAGCTCTTCGCCTTGATGCTCGCCGATGAACTGGCGGGCCCGAATGATGGCAGGGGGCTCGCTGTTGCCCTGCTGAATCAGCATTTGATTGGCGACAAGGGAAAGATGCTGCGCAAAAATGCCGAGCAGTCGGACAATCGAAGCGTATTTCTTTCGCGAAACGGTGCGAGTGTGAAAGTAGGCCTCGCGGATTTCTTGAAGGTCATCCTTGAGTCCCCATTCAGCAAGTTGTCGCGCGGTGCGCGAGAAGCGAGATTCCGTCGGCCGGCTGAGCATGACTTCCCCGGTCTTCAGGAAACCGATCAGATTGTTCCCAACGCGCAACGGCACGCTCGTCTCGCAGAGCCCCGCAAAACACTGCACGGTCTTGGGTTCGGAAGCCGCGGGTTCCGAAGTCTGTTGCTGTGCCCTCAGGCAAGCCGCACAGGCCTTGTTGGATTGGACCATTTTCGCGCAGAAGGGATTCTCGTGCTTTCTTCCGTGATGCGCCAGATGCCAGTTTTCGACGGGACTTAGATTTAGTGGCAGTCCGGTCGCTTCTCCGAAAGCCCTTTCATAATCCTGATAGATTTGCGATTCGGCGAGCCTTTCGATCAATTGGCTTTGGGAGTTACTGCTCATGGGATTACTCGAGATGGCAGAGGCGGATGGTCGACGTGCTCTGCGGGAAAAACTCGATGCCGTTCGCTTCGAGCATTTCGCGCAGGTAGGCGTGGGTGGCAGCACGGGGTCCAGCCTTAGCTTTCGGATCCAGCAGGGTCACCAGGGCCGACTTGTGCTTCACCAGTCGCACCCAACGGGCCACCCAATTTCTGATGACGGCAGGTAACTCGGTGCGACCAGAGAGAGAGAGAATCACCAGATGGGCATCGGCGGCGGAGTCTGCCGCAAGTCGAAGCGTCTTTGGGTCGCCCAGCACCGAAAAGCTCCACATTAGATGACGAAAGTCAAAATCGTCTTCGAATTGGTGGGTTAGTTTCTCGTAAAAGTCCCAGGCCCGATCTCCCAAGCGCGAGTCCTCATATAACAAGACGGTGTTAAACGGCAATGCTTCCGTCCGGCGAGAGCTTCTCGGCTGGAGTTCGTCGATAACTTCTGCATTCACGACAATCAAAGGTATCAGTCTCTTCGATCGTAACAATTGGCAGTACCCATATCCTTGCCTAAGCGATGCGCCGATGAGAATAGGAGATTCTCCTATGGGGATTTCTGAAAAGCGATGACGACCCAACCTTTGACACGAGGGTCTCTGCAAGGGTCGAATGCGGCGCTCCCCGGGCGAACACCTAACCGCTGGAGGAATCGCGTTCCCGCGCCTGACTGGCGGCCCACCGCGCTGCGTAAGCGACCAACTCGTTATTTGTCCTCACTTTGAGCTTGGACTTGAGCTTGGCACGATGCGCGTCAACCGTTTTCATACTCAAGCGGAGCCGCTCGGCGATTTGCTGGGTGGAGAGGCCGGCGCCGAGGAGCTCGAAAACCTCGAACTCACGATCACTTAGCTCTTCGACCACGGAGCGGCTTTGTGCGGCTGGGCCGCCGGAGAAGATCTCCAGGATCCGGGCAGACATTTTGTCACTGACATAGATGGCTCCGCTCAGCACGTGGCGTATCGCCCGCATCAGTCTCTCGCCGCCTTCTTCTTTGGTGATGTACCCGCGCGCCCCCGCCCGCAGGACGCGTTCGGCGTAGAGTGATTCCTCGTGCATGGAAATAACCAAAATCGGAAGCTCGGGTTGAACGGCCTTGATGTCCTTGATCAGTTCCAGCCCATTCTTGTCGGGGAGGGTAAAGTCGGTGAGAACAAGATCGGGCCGCGCCTCGAGCACGCCGGTCAGCGCCTCGGCGGCGTTTTGCGCCTCGCAGCACGTTACCATGTCTGGCTGATGATTGATCAGATAGGAAAGTCCGCTGCGAGTGATCGGATGATCATCCACGATCAGGACGCGAGTCTTCTTCGATTTCAGTTCGGAGCTTGTCATCCGCCGTCACTGAGCAGACAGGTTACGGATGTGCCGCCGCCTTTCGCGGGGCAAATGGCGAGCGTCGCTCCGATCAGTTGCGCTCGATAGCGCATAATATGGAGGCCCATTCCTTTCGATCGCAGGGAATCGGACAATCCGACCCCGTCATCGGTGATGGTGAGTTTGATGCCGGCGGCTGACTTGCGCAGCGCCACGACGATGGTTTTCGGCTGACCATGTCGCGCTGCGTTGCTAATAGCCTCCTGGGCAATGCGATAGAGATGCGTGGCCAGCACGTGATCTGTGATCGCGACCGGCTTTGGACACTCGAACCGGCACTTTTTTCCGAACAGGTGGACGGCACTCGCGGCCAGTTCCTTGAGAGCAGACATGAGACCCTCGGCCTCAAGGCTAACGGGCGAGAGGCCACGCGAAAGCATCCTTGCCTGCCGCGCTCCTTCCCGGATGAGCTCACCAATTTTGGCGAGCTCATGCTGCGCGTTAGGGTCTCCGGTCATTTTGTCGGTGAGCACGGAGAGTCGGAATTCGATGCCCGCCAGGTGCTGACAAAGCCCGTCGTGCAAATCCTGGCCGATGCGTCGCTGTTCGGCTCCGATGATTTCCAGGACCTCCTGCTCCAGACGCCGTCGTTCGGTGGTGTCGCGATCAGTCTCCAGGATGACCGTGCCGGTTCCGCCTCCCGGCACCAGCTGCAACCGAGACGAGATGATGACTTCGCGACCTGCTTTGGTCATCCGGCGCAACTCACCCTCCCAAAGCCCTTGCTCGCGGAGCCGCGTTCCGATTTGCGGTTGTTGGCTGGCGAAGCTGTTCTTGAAGAGTTCGTCGGGATTCCGTCCGAGGACTTCGTCGGCTTCATAACCGTAGAGTTGCGCCGCCCCCCTGCTCCAGAAACGGATGCCTTCTTTATCGCTCCAGGCAAAGATGGCGTCGTGGGAAAGATGAAGGAGCTCGACTTGGCGGCGCAAAGTCGCCTCCTCGCGAAGGCGGTCGGTGATATCGCGCAGGATTATGGTATAGATATGCTCGCCACCGAGGTGAACTTGCGAGATCGAAGCCTCGACGGGAAACTGCTCGCCGTCGGCACGCAACCCGTAGACCATCCCAGGCTCCCCCATTTTCCGGTTGGTTCCGCCGGTCTCGCGAAATTTTCGCATGTGCTGGAGGTGCTGCGCGGGAATGAAACGTTCGAGCAAATTTCCGATGGCCTCACGCGCGGCGCATCGGAAAACCTTTTCGGCGGCGGCGTTGAAGAGCACGATCCGCTGGTCGGCGTCGACGCTGATGATCGCGTCCATGGCGGATTCCAATATTCCCTGCAGTTGCTGGCGGCTCTGGTCGAACTTCTCATCGCTTTGAAATCGCTCGATGAAGTCAGCCGCCTGACGTGCCAGGAGATCGAGCAATCGCAGGTCTCTCTGCGCAAACCGGCACGATGTGCCGTGGTGCGTGGACAAAACGCCGACCAACCGGCCGTTGCGTGTCAGCAGAGGCGTCGATTGCAGCGCTCGTATTCCCGCGGAGAGCAAGACCTCCAACGTCGGAAGAGTGGCGAAAAGCGGGCTGGTCGCGATATCCTCGACCGTCACGCGCTCGCGAGTCTCCAGCACCCTTCCACAAGCCGCCTGTCCTTTCTGGATCTGACTGAAGAAATCGAGAAAGTCTTTGGCCAGGCCACGCTGTGCGGCAATCCGAAGAGTGCGCCCATCATTTTCGAGCAACTGGATATTCCCTTTGTCTGCACCCATGATCCCGATAGCCGCGTCGAGGATTTGCTCGAGGAGTCCATGGAGATCGTCTTGCTGCACGAAGCGCATGCTGACTTCGTGCAGGAGGGTCATCTTGGTCAGATCCGTTTCGAGTTGGCGGTGAGCCTTGTTGAGTTCCGCCTCGGCGTGTTTACGTCCGGTGATATCGCGATTGGTTTCGAGGATGAGCAGTCCGTGTCCATCATCCGACATCAACTGTTGCCGGGAAGCGACGAACACCTCGTCACCAGCTTTGGTAATGTGGCAAAGTTCGCCCTCCCAGAGTCCTCGTGCGCGCAGTTCCGCCTCGATCTCCGCCCATGGACGGGGGTGACGTGTGCGCAAAAGATCGTGTCCGAGTTGGCCGAGCGCTTCCCGCTCCTGGAACCCGTAGAGGGACGCTGCGCCCTTGTTCCAAAATTCGATCCCGCCGGGCTGTCGCCAGATGAAGATCGCGTCGAAGGAGAGTTCGATAAGTCCGGCTTGTCGTTGCAGGGCTCGTTCGGCTTGCTTGCGTTCGGTGATGTCGACGAGCATGTTTGTCGCGCCGACCAACTTGCCAGAGGCGTTGCGCAGCGGAGTCGGATGCGGAATAAAGGTCACCCGAGTTCCATCCAGCCGCTCGGCGATGACCTCCGAGCAACGGACAGGACGGTTTTCCTTGAGCGCAATGGCCAACGGACAGGTCTCGTGAGGTATCGGGGTTCCGTCAGCGCTGAAGAGCTTCCAGAATCCACACCAGCGATCCTTGCCCAGGACCGGCCGACGTCCCCAAAGCGCGACCGCCGCTTCGTTGTAAAATGTGATGAACCCCTCGGCGTTGGTGGCGTAGAAGGCGGCTGGCAGTCCATCGAGCAGTTCCCGATAGGCGTGTTCAGCCTCCTGCGGCGGGCTTTTCGGCGGCTCGATTCTCACGGCTCCTGCGCTCATCGTGTCACCCATCGCCTCCAGGCGGGCAGTCTGTTTGCCAGATGTGGATGCCGCATCTGGGCGAGCCTTCCCCGAGGGCCCATCCTGCAACGGCCGGGATTTGCGCGCTCAGCTCGGGGTCTCATCATTCGGACGCCTTGTCCGCGAACATCCTACGCTCCGCATCACCAAGAGACGATACGCAGTCCGTTTTGCAAAGGCAAGGGCCGGAAGCTTCTAGGCGGGACCACGATTTTCGGCGACTGTCCGGCTTTAAGGCGCCGTGTGGCGCCGCAGGTGTAGACCGCGGCTAGGCACCTGGTTTGGCCGCTAAAGTCGGAGAACTTTTTGACGGTAGTGTTCGTCGGGACGTCCGAGGATGCGATTGATATTCTCTTCGGATAGGAACTGCGGTCCTCCGAGGGCGGTCGCTCCGACGAAGATGCGGGCCGCTTTCTCGGCCATGAACATTGCCGCTTTCACGGCGTCGGGTGAGCGCCCCAGGGTGATGATCCCGTGATTCTCGAGCAGGATGACACGTGGTGGAGTGCCGCGCTCGTCCAGGTAACGAATGGTCTCGTCGCGGATGACCTGGGAGAGACGCAAGCCGGGATCAGAGTATGGGACGAAGACCGAGGCCGGGCCGCAGCATACAATATCATCCGGAAAGAGTTTCCTGGTGGCAAACTCCCTTGCGCGCGGCGAGCAGAGGATTTGATTGACGTGGATGGCGTGAGTATGCCCGACGAAGTTGATCTCGGGCAGGCTCAGGAGATAGGCGTGAAACAAAGCCTCGACCGATGGCTTCCTGGCGGACGAGTCGGTTCGGGCCGCCAGCAGTTCGTCATCGACCTGTTTGTCGGTCAGGTCGTCACGATCAAGCAGCGCCAGGAGCGGCGTCGATCGGCATGCGGTGACATCCGCTTCGGTCAGGGTGCCCAGGCTGCTTCCGCTGGCTTTGACGAGGAACGTCTCGTTATCGAGCTTTGCCGAAGTGTTCCCTTCGCCGAGAATGGCGAGACCGCGGTGCTCGGCCCCCAGGTCGTGCGACAGGGTGATCAGGGTTTGGAGAATGTCCGCCGCGTTGCTCACCGCTAGATCTCCCCGCAAACCGATACATTGATGCCGAGTTCATCCATCGCCGCCGCCTTGGCGAACAACGCACGTCTGGCGCTCGCTTTGTCCGGCGCATAGGCCACCTGGATGTGGTTGGCTTTATGCCGGCCCATCATCTGGTCGCGAGTGATTCCCTGAAGAACCGCATGCATAATCGGCCATTGGGGCGTGGTCAGGCGCCATCGTTCTTCGGTCTCTTCAGGGGGAAGCTTGACTACTTCTGCCAGACCCGTGTCGAAATTGAGACGTTCCGCAGAAACGTCCACCCGGCTCCAAACAATCCAGCCAGGTTTGCTAATGCCACGCAGCGTTCCCCCGCCGAGGCGCCAATACATGGGAGGCTGGCGCATGCTGTCGGCGCCCTTCCATCCGCCGATAAAGTGCTTGGGCGGAGCGGCACCGGAGATCAGGAAAACCCAGACGTAAGCGTCGAGCTTTTTACCGTCAACCTTGCCCGTAAACTGCCGACCCCAGCGAAGATCATGGAGCGTATTCTCCGGAGGAAAGCCGAGCTCCTTCCAAATTCGGTCGGTGACCAGACCATCGATTCCGGCACACTCGTCGACCTCGTTGAAGTGCGGGAGTGCCCGACCCGGGTAGAGTTCCTCGCGAGTGCCTTCCCGGTAGACCGGAGGACGGTCTTCATTGTTGAGCGTGCCCTCGACGAGATCCGATGCCGGGCAAAGGTCTTTGAGGCCTTGCTGGTATTGGATGCCGATGGTTGCGCAGCCAAACTCGTCCGCGATACGCACTGCCGCGATGTACATCTTGCATTGCTGAAGCACCTGGGGCTCAGTGAGATCAGTGGTTTCGTCTTTACCCAGGTGGAACTTGAGTTCCTTGCGGAGGTACCAGTCGTAGACCGCCTGCGCTTCGTCGTCGGTTACGGTGAGCATTTTCGCGTAAAGCGAGGACTGGCTTAGCCGCTCTTTGAAGATCCCCGTGCCGTTCAAGAGCTCGTCAGGGACAATGGCATTGTACATCCCCATGCAGCCTTCATCGAAGACGCCCATGATGGTCTTCTCTTTCTTCAGGTTTCTGGCGAATCTTCGGCCGATCTTTTCGCTGGCGCCCGGAATCTTGAAATCTGCCAGCCTCCGGATGTGTGAGGCGTCGTGTTTGATCTTGCCTGTCTTGAGCCACTTCTTAATCCCTCGAAGGAAATAGTCGTCGTCGAAGTTCTCGCTCCAAATGGAACTGAATTTGACGCCCGCCTTGCTGAGCGAGCCGTTGAGGTTAAGCAAGCCGACCAGGCCAGGCCAGGTACCGCTCCAATTTGCGACGGTCAGAATCGGTCCGCGGTGCGAGAGCAGGCCATGCAGAATATGGTGGCTGTACTGCCAGACCGACTCAGCCACAATCAGCGGTTCATCGGCCGGAATGCGCCGGAAAACCTCCATGCCGTACTTCTGGCTGTCGATGAAACCGTGCTTTTTCCGAGGATCGAAAGGGTGCGCTCGCTTGACCGTGGCACCTTGCTTTTCGATTGCGGCGACAAGCTGTTTTTCCATTTCGGCTTGCGCGGCTTCACATGTTTGGTTCGCTTCAAGACGAAGGTCACCGTTCGCAATGAGGTGGAGGGTGTTCATGATGAATGATAGAGGCCTGATAAATTTCAGCGTGGCGCAGACCTTTGCAACGGGGGATCTTGTCTGGCCGGAGATATAGTATGCACGAGAGCGCTTTGGGCTTGAAGCGCATTTTGCAACTCTTCGTTTGACGGTTCTTCGTCTGCACGAAAGCCGGCCGCAATCGCTTCGAGGCGATCAGGCGGCTTGGGTGGAGGTCACCCCAGCCATCAAGCGGAGCACGGATTCCTGGGAAGCTTCCTGTCGGGACAATTCACCGGCGAGATTTCCATCACGCATGACAAGAATACGGGTCGAAAGGTTGATGACCTCGGGCAACTCCGAGGAAATGAGCATGACCGCCAGCCCCTGGCTCGCCAGGCTGTCAATCAAGGCGTGGATGGCCGCCTTGGCTCCGACGTCCACCCCTCGGGTCGGCTCATCGACAATGAGCAGCTTGCCTCCGCGGGCCAGCCACTTGGCCAGCACCACCTTTTGCTGATTGCCTCCGCTCAAGGAACTCGGAGGCGCTTCCATGGAAGAAGCTTTCACCTGCAGCTTGCCAAAGTAGTCTGCCGTGACTTCCTGCTCCTTTTGCCGCTTGAGCAAGCCGATCGCCCCCCGCAACCGATCCAGGATCGCCAGGCTCACGTTGGCCCGAATCGGCAGATCCAGCACCAGCCCCTGCCGCTTGCGGTCCTCGGGCACCAACCCCACTCCCGCCGCCATCGACGCCGTCGTCGATCCCAACGGCAATCGCTTCCCGTTGAGCTCCACCTCCCCCGTCGCGTTCCGGTCCAAGCCAAAAATCGCCTTCGCAATCTCGCTGCGCCCCGAGCCCACCAGCCCGCAAACCCCACGATCTCGCCCGCGCGGATCTCGAAATTGATATCCCGAAACAGCCCGGGTGAGGAGAGGTTGTTCACCCGCAGAACCACTTCCCCCGCCTTCCCGGAAACATGCTGCGGAAAGTAATCGGCCACACTGCGGCCAATCATCATCTTGACCACCGCATCCGGGGTCGCCTCCGCCCGTCCCAGCGTGCCCACATACTGCCCGTCGCGCAGCACGCTGATCTTGTCGCACAGCCGAAACAACTCCGGCATCCGGTGCGACACGTAGATCATCGTCATGCCTCCCTCCCGCAAGCTCTCAATGAGCTTGAAGAGATTCTGCGCGTCCGGCTCGGCCAGCGAACTGGTCGGCTCGTCAAAGATGACGATCCGCGGCCCAATGCCCACCGCCGCCGCAATCTGCACCAGCTGCTCCTGCGCGGTCGAGAGCTCATGCATCGGCCGGGTCACATCCAGACTTACCCCGATCTTTCTCAGCAACTCATCCGCCCGCCGCGCCATCGCCGCCTTGTCCACCATCACCCCAAGCTTGCGCGGATAATGCCCCATGCTCAGGTTCTCCGCCACGCTCAGGTCCCTGCAGAAGGCCAGCTCCTGGTGCACCATCGCCACCCCGGCATCCATCGCATCCCGCGGCGAATTGAAGCTGTAGAGCTTCCCGTCAATGCTCATCTCGCCGCTGTCGGGCTTGTGGATGCCGGCCAGCACCTTGCCCAGAGTTGACTTGCCCGCCCCATTCTCCCCCATCAGCCCGTGGCATTCGCCACGGGCAATGTCCACGGTCACATCCTTCAGCGCAATCACCCCACCAAAGGTCTTGGTGATCTCCTTAAATCGGATGTATCCCTCAGACATATCTCAACAAATCAACCTGCTGTTCGGGTCAAGTTCCTTCTGAAGCTTTATTTCCCAGGCATTTTGTTTCCAGTTCTCCGAAAACGGCTCGTGCCACTGAAGCGCTATTTGCGCCGGCTATGCATGTAGGTGCTCAAGCGGTCGAGGGAGACTGCCACGATGATGGCCAGACCGATGATGATGAGGCGGTATTCCTGCGCCAGGCGCAAAATGATGATCCCATTCTCGATCAGCGCAATCACCAGGGTGCCCAGCAGCGCGCCAATGGCCGTGCCGCGTCCGCCCGTCAGGCTCGCGCCGCCCACCACCGCTGCCGCAATCACCGTCAACTCGTAACCCGTGCCCGTGCTCGTGGAGGCCGTCCCAAATCGTCCCAGCGAAACCATCCCGCCCACGCCCGCGGCCAGCCCCGCCAAGGCATAGGTGCGCAACTTGATCCAACCCACCCGCAACCCGCTAAAGCGCGCCGCCTCCTCGTTGCCCCCAATCACGTAGGTCTCCCGTCCCGCCACCATCATCCGCAGGTAAAACCATCCCAGCGCCACACAAATCAACATGATGATCAGCGGCATCGGCTGTAAACCAAACATCTCCACCCGCATGAAATCGCTGGTAAAGGCCGTCGGCAACTGCTTGCCCGCCGCCGGTAACGTCTTCTGCGCGGGCAGCACGTTGGCTAGCCCTCGGAAAATACTCATCGTGCCCAGCGTCACGATAAAGGGATGCAAATTCAAACTCACCACCAAACCCCCGTTGATCAGCCCACAGAGTAGCCCGATCCCCATCGGCACCAGAATCCCAATCGGCAACACCACCGCCGCCGAGGCATCTACCGGCAAATTCTGCAGCGCCGCCGCTCCCCCAAGCGCCGAAAGCGCCATCATCGAGCCCACCGATATGTCAATGCCCCCGGTGATGATCACGATGGTCACCCCCACCGCCATGATCGCATAGTAGGACATCGGCGTCGCAATCCCATCGATCAGATTGTCGAAATTTAAAAACGTATTCGGCCGCCCAGGCGCCGCGTCCCGCCACCCGTAGATCGCTAAGATCGACCCCAGCAAAAGCACCACCACCACCAAGCCCAACTCCTGCGCAATCGATCGCCGCGCAGGCTTGGCTGACGTTCCGGGCTGACTCTTCGGGGCGGCGGCGGTGGACATTTCAAAAAGCGAAGTTGTGGTTGTTGTCGGAGTCGGCTGAGAGATTACCGAGTGGCGAGCACCACCGCCGAAAGTGGCGCGCGAGTGCGGGCTTTTGATAGTGGCGGCGGGCATCCGTCGAAGATGCCGTCGTCGCCCTGCTGTCCAAGAGATTCATCCAAGACATCGGGCGGCGATAGTCTGCGTTCCTGGCGCCCGTGTCAATCACCTTGCCGTCGCCATCCTCCGGCGCCACTCGCTTCACCGATTCGAGAGCGGCAGCGCGTTCCATGCCGCGCCATAAGCCCCTGCCCATTCCCCGAGCGTCGCCGGGACGATTCTGACACGATGACCCGCCGGCCGCCATTCGAACTCTCCCAGATATTCGTCGAGCGGATCGAACAGGTAATGTCCCGCCTTGGTGATTCCTCCTCCGAGGATAACAATCTCCGGATCCAGAATGTTGATGAAAGAGGCCACCGCACGGGCGAGAACCCGAACTGACTTTAACCAGATGACGGTTGCCTCGGAGTCTCCGGCCTGATGCGCTTCGACCAGTTCGCGGGTGGAGGAGAAGCGTCCATCGCTGCGTGTCTTGACGGAATAATTTCCTATGGCGGCCTCCAGCGAGCCCGGCGTTCCGAAGATGCTGCGTTCGGCACTTTCGGTCACGGAAGTGTGACCAAGGTGGCCGGCACGTCCAAAGGTTCCCTTCAAGAGACGCCCATCGCTCAGGATCGCACCGCCGACGCCGGTGCCAAGCGTGAGGAGGATCGCGTCCTTGGCGCCACGAGCCGCCCCTTGCCACACTTCGCCCAGAAGGGCGGCATGGGCGTCGTTGAGAACGGGCGTCGGGCGTCCGAGAAACGATCCCCAGTCGAAACCTTCAATGCCATGCATTTTTCCAGGCTGATAGGCAATCGAGCGTCCATCCTTGGCCGCCACTCCGGGCGCAGCGATACCGACGCGCGCGTCTGCGGCATTGGCTTCCTGCAGCATTTGGCGCACGGTCTCGGCGAAGGCTGGCGCGCCCGCGGTCGGCCGGTCGCCTGTATCGCGAATCCATTGCGCGAGCACCTTGCCGTTCGGCGAGAAGGATCCCATCTTGATTTGTGTGCCTCCGATGTCGATTCCGATCAGCTGGTTCATTGGTCGTTTCTCCGAGCGTTTATCTCCATGAAGAGCGGGTCATCCTTGGAGAGGTCATTGCTGTCAAGCCGCTTTCCGATCCCTGCTTCTGGAGGGACACCTTCGTCGGACGTCGATCTCGCATCCCAGCGCGGTCGGGGCGCGCCGATCTCCGGATGGTTGCAGGTTGGCGGCGACAAGACGTGCCGTATTAAATCGGCTATTTACAGAATCTTGGCGATTCGCTTATTTTTGCGCCCCTATGGCTGAATCGGCCGTTCCTCCTGTCCTTTGTTTTGGTGAAGTGCTCTGGGATTGCCTGCCTCGTGGTCTCTTCCCCGGCGGAGCTCCCATCAATGTCGCTTATCATCTGCAGAAGCTTGGCATTACCGCATATCCGGTTACGGCGGTTGGCTCCGATTTTCTCGGGCAAGAGCTTCTCCGCAGGCTCGAGCAGTGGGGCCTCGATTCCCGCTTTGTGAACATTCTGCCAGACAAACAGACCGGAGTCGTGCGCGCACATATCCAGCCCGATCGCAGCGCGAAGTATGAAATCGTCGAAGACGTGGCCTGGGACTGGATCGAGCCGGACAAGGGGGTCTTCGATATGGCGGCGCGAGGTGCCTCACTTTTGTTTGGGACTCTGGCCCAACGCTCGGAACATAATCGCAAACGGCTCGATGCCCTGCTCGAGAAGATGGCCGGAGGAGTGAGAATCTACGACGTCAATTTGCGACCGCCCTTCGATGACGCCGAAACGATCAGATACCTGGCGACCAAGGCCACCCTTA
The DNA here is from genome assembly GCA_963820865.1 of uncultured Verrucomicrobiae bacterium. Classification (GTDB taxonomy): domain Bacteria; phylum Verrucomicrobiota; class Verrucomicrobiia; order Chthoniobacterales; family Terrimicrobiaceae; genus DASTFP01. Next base: position 430,445 of record CAWGBZ010000025.1, on the reverse strand, counting down.
TCAAGCTGAACGACGAGGAACTGGGTGTGGTGACCCATGGTCTGTACCCGGCGACGCCTCTCGAGAAGGCCGCCCGCGAGTATGCGGCGCAAGTCGGTTGCGAGCGCCTCTGTGTCACCGCGGGTGCGCGCGGCGCGGGTCTGCTCGACAAAGAGAAAAAATGGCATTGGGTCGACGGTCGCTCCGTGGTGGTGAAGGATACGGTCGGGGCGGGGGATTCGTTTTTGGCGGCTTTGATTCACGGCCTGATCGGTCCAACCAGCCGGACGCCCGACGAGATCTTGTGGCGTGCCTGTCGCCTCGGGGAATTTGTCGCTTCCAGCGATGGCGCGACTCCCAATTACGCCGTGGCGCCGGACGGCACGGTCTACGCCCAATAGCGAATTGCTGGAATTCCAGCGAAGCCGCGTGATCTTATGAGACAGAATCCGCCGCCATTTAATGCCGCCTCGCAGACTGCCGGTTCCGCCTACTCGAAGAAACTTACCAGCGCGAAGGAGAACTTGCGTGTGGAAGAGTGGGAGGCGAGCGCGGGTGACTTCGTCCCAGGGACTCAGGGATGGTCCGTCAGGAAGGTAACCCTGCACGGAGGCAGGCAGGAGGGCGTGGAGACGATCGTGGTCGACAATGGAAAGCTGAAGATCACGGTTTGCCCCACTCGCGGCATGGGGGTGTTATCCGTGACGATGGGTGACGTCCTTCTGGGTTGGAGTTCACCCGTCAAAGAAATCGTGCACCCGAGCCTGATCAACTTGCAAAGCCGTGGCGGTCTCGGCTGGCTCGAGGGATTCAATGAATGGATGGCTCGGTGCGGCCTGGAAAGCGCAGGTCATCCCGGCGTGGACAAGTTTGTGAACAACGTGGGTGACGAGGCGACCATGGAGCTGACCCTCCACGGGAAAATCGCGAACATCCCGGCGAGCGAGGTGGAAGTCGTCGTCGATCCTGAGCCGCCCCATCGCATCAGGGTGCGGGGAACCGTGGAGGAGCGTATGTTCTACGGTCCAAAGCTTGTCCTGCATACGGAGGTTTCCACTGTCCCTGCTTCCAACACTTTCCAGATGGCGGACGTGATCGTGAACGAGGGCGACGCCGAACAGGAGTTTCAGATTATTTACCACGCCAATTTTGGTCCGCCGTTGCTGGAGGAGGCATCCACCTTTGCCGGAGCCATCGAGCGGGTTACTCCGTTCAACGAGCATGCGGCAAAGGATGTCGCCACTTATGCCGCGTACAAGGGTCCGCAATTGGGATTCATCGAGCAGGTCTATTGCCTTCGCCCGAAGGCGGACGCGGAGGGGCGAGCATTGCTGATGCTTCGAAACCGAGCCCACGACAAAGCGGTATCGCTGGCATTTGCCGTTCGCGAGCTCCCTTTCGTCACGCTCTGGAAGAATACCAATGCACTCGGCGAAGGCTATGTCACCGGCGTCGAACCGGGGACCGGCTTTCCCAACAACCGCCGCATCGAACGCAAGTTCGGACGCGTGCCCAAACTTCCGCCGGGTGGAACGTTTAGCGCCACCATTGATTTCGCCCTCCATGCGACCCACGCCGAAGTGGCCGACGTTTCCAAGCGTATCGAGGCACTCCAAGGTGGGGTGCAGCCGATCGTGGACAATCGCCCGGAAGACAAGAGTTGAAGCGGCGATCGCAGCTCAGCGAGTGGATGCTCGGTCAGAGCGCCGGGCGGTAATGCCCGACAACTTCTTGCAAGCAGCCGGTAATTTGACCGACCGAGCAATGCTCGACGGTCTTGAGTAACTCCGCAAAAACGTTCCCACCGTTTCTCACGGTCGACGACAATGCTTCGAGAGCGGCCGGCGCGTCTTTGGCGTGACGACATTTGAATGCACGGAGCCTTTCGATCTGGAGTCTTTTTCGCTGGCGCGGAGTCCGGACGACCTTGAGCGTCGGGATCTCGGCTCCCTCGCGGTGATAGCGGTTCAATCCGACGATGGGTCGGCGGCCGTCGTTCACCTGGCGTTCGTAGCGATGCGCGGCGGCCTGGATCTGGCTTCGCTGATAGCGGTGCTCGATGGCTCCGAGCACTCCGCCGAGCCGGTCGATCTCTTGAAACTCGGCGAGGATTCCCTTCTGGATCTCGCGCTCCAGGATCTTCATGCCGGGAGCGCCGCCCAGGGTGTTCATCATGCTTTTAAAGAGACCGGTCTCCTCGAGGATGATGGCCTGTGCCTGGGCGGCGATGCGGACGTATTGTTCGTCAGGCGTGGTGAAGGGCTCGTCGGCACTGTTGCTGTGGCAGGAATTCGTTCCACTGATGTAGGCAAGTATCAATTCCACGGCGGTCCGGCTGATATTGTTCTGAAACTCCTGGGCGACGAGTGAGCGTCCGCTCGTTTGTGTATGCAGCTTGAACAGTTGGGCGTTCTCATTGCCCCCGAAGACATCCCGTATACCGATGGCCCAGAGTTTCCGGCACACGCGCGCGAGCGCGGCGTATTCGATGTCGAGGCTGCAATCGAGAAAGAACGAAAGCCGTGGCCCAAAGCGATTCACGTCCAGTCCGCGCTGGCGGAGGAGTTCGACGTAGGCGAATCCGTTGGAGAGCGTGAAGGCGGCTTGTTGCACGGGCGTGGCTCCCGCCTCGGCAATATGGTAACCACTGATCGAGATCGGATACCATCGCGGCATCTGGCGGGTGGTGAAGGCAATCGTGTCCGCCAGAAACCGAAGCGACGCTTCCACAGGGAAAATGATTTCGTTCTGCGCTTGCACCTCCTTGAGAACGTCTGCCTGAGTGGTGCCTCGAAGTTTCTGCAACACGCCTGCCCCGAATCGACGCTTCGCTGAAACGACATACATTGCCAGCAGGACTGGCGCGGGCGCGTTGATCGTCATCGAGACGGAAAAGTGCGGATCCTCCAGTGGGAAGCCATCATAGAGACGCTCCATGTCCTCGATGGTGTCGATGGCCACTCCGCCTTCACCGATCTTTCCAAAGACGCCTTCGGTGTCGCTGTCGAGTCCGTAGAGGGTAGGCCCGTCAAAGGCCGTGCTCAGACGGGTGGACTTCTGCTGGCGAAGCAAATAGCGAAAGCGAGCGTTTGTGTCCTCCGCGAGTCCGAACCCCGCGAAAAGCCGGGTGGGCTCCTCGACGCTGGCAGGCCTACCATTTGAGCTCTGGTCGCCGTTCGCCTCGGTCGGCGTGGCTAGATAGAGTTCGGGGTACGCGCCATTGAGAAACGGAAACTCGCCCGGCAGTCCTTCGCCGAACAAGAAGCGCGCAATCTCACCTGGTTCGTCGAGGAGCGGGAGCGCCAGCCGAGGAAGCTCAATCTCATTCAGAGTGCGGATAACCCCAACGTTCTCGAGTATCTTATGCCAGCGCCGGCGCAGCGCGCCACCGTAACGGGAGTCTTCTCTGGCCCGGTTTACTTGCTGCGCGACGAAGTCCTCGTGACGTTCGATCGCGGTGGCGATGTGCCGAAGCGCGCTCATACTCCTAATATGTCTGAGGAATTGCCTGCTGGCGCTCGATTCCGTGAGGACCGCAAAAAAAAGAGGTTGTTAAGCGGAGGTCAGGGTCTGGAAGAGCTCGTCGACACCGGTATCACCGTGTCGCCTGGCGGTCGTGCTGACCAGCCTTTGGCCGCGCGCGTTCCGATCGAGGAGGTCCTGGATTTCAGAACGGGCAGTCCGCGCGCCCGGAGCGTCGGCCTTGTTGAGCACGATAATGTCCGCGGAGTTGAGCATGGCAATCTTCTGCAACTGAAGTCGGCTGCCATATTCCGGACTCATGACAAGGACACGTCGATCCACCAAGGTCGATGGGAATGGCGTCGCTTCCTGGCCGATGCCCACCGTCTCGACCAAGACGATGTCGAAGTTCGCCGCGCACAGGCACTGAAGCCAGGGCTTTGTCGCGAGCGAAAGCCCGCCTTTCGCACCACGAGTGGCAAGGCTATGCATGAAGACCCGATCGCTCTGCGAATGGATCATTGCCGCCCGATCGCCCAGGAGAGCCCCTCGGCCTGCCACGCTCGGATCGTGCGAAACGATCGCGACACGTGTTTCGGGACCTGCCCGGAGCAGACGCAGCACCAATTCGTCGATGAGGGTCGTCTTGCCCACGCCGCCGGGTCCTGTGAATCCGACCACCAATGCCGAACGCGGCCGAGCTCCTGCAAAGCGTTTGACGATTTCTTCACGGGAACGACGGACAACCGGTCGTCCATAAGCTTCTTGGACAAAACGGATCATTTCGCTGAACGGTGTTCCTGCGAAGAAGATGCGATCGACTCCTCGACGTTGCATCGTTCGAGCGTCCGCCTTTGTGATGGTGCCGCCGCCGCCTCCGAATACCCCGATGTCGCGGCCGTGCCATCTTCGAAGGAATGTCAGAACTTCGGAAAAGAACTCGAGGTGTCCGCCATTGTAGCTCGAAATGCCCACCGCGCGCACATCTTCCTGGATGGCCGCGCGCGCGATGTCGCGGGCCGATCGGTTGTAGCCAAGGTAGACGACCTCGATCCCATGCCGGACAAACTCCGCATTGATCGTCACGATGGCGCTGTCATGCCCGTCGCAAATCGGGACCGCGGTCAAGATCCGGATAGGCTCCGCCATCACGGACATCGTAGCTTGAAATCGTCCAAGGAGAAGAGAATCCAGAATCGCACGGTCGAGAAAAGGCCGCGACCGCCAACAGCTATCGGACGGTGGCGCCCCGATTTGTCCTGCCCTTAGCTTCCGTGGCGATCACTGTTTCTGTTGAAGAGTCTTGTCGTCGACCCGCATGGCCTTGCGGTCCTTCTGGCCGGAGACCGGCCAAAGCCGATCGCGCAGCAGCGTCAGGGCATCGCAGGCGTCCAAGTTTTTGCCGACCGAGTTTACCGGCTTGGTGAAGCCCGTAGTAAAGTCCTCCCGAAACACCAAAACGTTGGTGAGATCGACTTGGTATTGTCTAAGCCGCTCGAGAACATTGACGACTTGCTCGACTGTCGGAAGGTAGTGTCCGCTCTTGCCAGTGAGCCACTGGACCTGCCCCTGCTCGATTCGGATCGTGCCGGCACAAAGGATCCCGGTGCCGCCTAAAAGTGACGAATGCTTAAGCTTGCGCACTTCTTCCTCCTGCCCCAGCACGTAGATGGCGCCATTTCCGTCCATGACATAAAGCGAAGCATCGTCCTCGGACATATTGGCATCGCCGAAAGCATCAGTGTCGTAGAGCGACTCTTTGAGCTTACGCTCCTTTTTGTTGAAGGACCACCGGTAGGCGAGCCCTTTGCGGAAGGAAAGCTTCAGCTGCTTCTGAGAAAAGAGATCAGTATAATAAATCAGCCGATCCTGATCGAGCAGTCGCTGGTCTGCTGCGGCCTCCTTCGCAGAAACGTTTCTGCCAAATCTGTCGATGATCTTTGTCACGTAATCGGCGTCAGTGGCCGGAATCGAACCCTTGACCGAATCAAAGATGAACTCATGCAGCTCTTCGAGCGCTTCGAGTTGACCCTTGGCCAGCCGTCCGCCGATCTTTTTGACGACAAGGTCATCACCTAGCAACGGTGCCTTGCGATACTTACGGTGCAGCTTCAGCAGAAACCGGGAGGCTCTTTCGATCTGGAACTCAAGGGTCAACTTGAGTGCTGCCGAGTCCGAGGGAGCCGCGATCGCACCGCCGCGCCGGCCCCTGATCCGCGCGCCTTCGTCGTCCGTTGTGTCCGCTGTCCGTTCGCCTGCCTCGTTCCGCAAGAGGGTGTGATATTCCGTGATCAGTTCGGCAATCCGTTGCAGCGCCGCGACACTGCTCTTCCCGACCCGTGTGTTCCACTCTTCCGGGTCGGGCATCTTGTCGTAAGGAGGCATCCGATCTCCATTTACAAACGGCCTGTCGACTTGGTCAAGATCGAACCAGCTCTGAGCGGAGTTCGTGGTGAACAGGTGCGTCAGTCTTTGCTCGAAGAGATCTCCGGCGGTTCGGCAGCGACGTGCGCTGAATAGTAGCCGAGGAAAGCCTAGAGGAGGAAGGTTTCCTGCTCCCGCGGCGAAGGCAAGATCTTCACGAATTTGCCAGTCACACTCAAGGATGCTTGGTCGATTCCGGCGTTTCTCTTTCTTGTGGCTTGTTGAATGTCACTCGAGCCGGATAATCTGCCGGCGGTCTCGACCCATGGGAGAACTTCGCAAACCATTCTTCGTTGCCGCCGTGGTTCTTATTGCTGCCGTGGTAGCGATCGAGACGGGGGCGACGTGGTTTCTTGGTGGAATTACTGCCCAAGCCAGCGATCTGACGAACGTCTTGGCGGACCCCGCTTTCGCCGACTACCGGAACCAGGTCAATCCGGCAGACCTCCAGAAGCTCAATCAAGGGACCCCGCCGGGCCGGGCCATCCCCGCGATGGCTCTGCTCGATGCGCTCGTCCTCTTCACGGTTTTGCTGATGGGCGCGCCGATGATAATTCCGGAGCGAGTTTTCGCGAGATTTCAAGGGGTGGCGACTTTGGTGGTCTCCCTGGTCGCGTTGATAGCGGCCGTCATAGGGATCTTCCTAACGTTCTTCCTCCTATTGCTCATGCTGGCACTGTTCCTGGCTTTCCCATTCGGGACGATCATCTATCTGATCACCTATGGTTTCTTTGATCGGACAGGGGCGAATGTGACTTTGAGCCTCTTGATGTTCCTGAAGTTGGCTTTTGCGGCCTGCTTGATTCTTGCCCATCAACGGTTCATCCAAAACAAGGGGCTCGTTCTGATCGTCCTCACTTCGCTGGCGGCTAATATCATTATCGGCTTCTTATACGGTCTGGTGCCCGTTCCTCTGGCGAGCATCACCGACTCCGTTGCGGCGATCGTTGTCTTCGTGCTCATAGTGGTCTGGGCCGTATTCTTCCTGGTGGGATCGATCGCGGCCATGGTGAAGGCGCTGGCCTGAACATTCTCTACGGCGCTCGGTACAACGGATTGCTCTGAATCCCAGTCCCGCGCGGCGCGTCCACGGTGACGATGGTGTCCGGGGCGACGCGCGTCCCAGCTTCCGGCGATTGCCAGTCCACGGGGTCGGCAAGCACTTGTCTGTAAACCCGAGGCCACTCCGAATCAACGACATCCTTGTACTTGGGCTTAAGCTGCAAAGATACAAGCTTGGCGAAGGCCTGAACTACCGTCAGTCCCTTTACGTCAGGAACTAGAACGGATTTGGCTTCGACAATCAGTGTGACCTTTTTTCCCTTGGGAACCTTTGTGTCTTTGCCAGGGTCTTGTGCCACCACAACGCCAGGAGGAAATTCGCCTGTAATGCGTTGGCCGGCTTCTTCGGCCGCGAGCTGGAGCTTTGCTAGGGTCGTGACGGCGTCTCCGTAGGGCATTCCCACCACTCCGGGGACGGCTATCCCTCCGGGGAGCAACAGCCAGGTGATGATGCCGGCACCAAGCACTAATACGCCGGCCACAGCGACGATCCACCATGGGAACTTGCGCTGCGGGGGCGCGGCCGGGGCCAGTTGCCTTACCTCAAAGGAAACCGAAGGACCCTCCGTGAAGTCATCGTCAGGGTTTTCCACGGAGATGATGTTCAGCCGAAACACATGCTTTCCAACGGGTGTGCCGGGAGGCGCCGCGATCTTGACCGTAAACTGATGAGATTCCCCCTTGGCAAAGTTGCGCTCGGCCTCCCCTTCGAGTCCCAGCCAGGACTCCTTGGTCGATCCGAGGGCGACGAGCTTCGCGCGGCCCGCCAACGCTTTCGGGCCGGTATTGGAAACAGTGAATGATACTTGCGCGCTGCCCTGATCGTCGAGGATCACGGTTTCACGCGCAACGGTAATAGCAAATAGTCGGTTGGCCATGGCGTTGCTCTAACAAATCTTAGGATGTCGGAGCCGGGTCGGCGACTCCATTCCGGCAAATTCGCGATCAGTTAGCGGGCGAGAACTTGCTCACGGAGTCATTTCGCCGGCTTGGGTCGTTCGATCCGTCTTGGCAAAGCAGAGGCGGCTATTCTGGGCGCAAGCTGACGGTGGTGTAAGGAGCGACGCGAGTTCCGGGCTCGGATGATTGCGACGGTCCCGCTGGCGACTTGTCGGGTGAACTCTCTTTGAGGAGCCTATTTTTCCGGGTAAATCGTCACCCTGGAAAGAGGAGCGACGCGGGTTCCGGGCTCGGGAGATTGCGACGCCACGCGAGAACCACGGGTCAGGAGCGGGATACCTCTGGCGTCGAGGTCCTCCCTGAGATTGGACTCGCGAAGTTTGTCCTCCGCTGTTTGCTCCTTCCCGTCCCCCCAGATTAACTTTCCTCTCACGTCAGGAACCACCACCGATTCAGCCTCGGCTGCCAATTCAACCCTGGTTCCAACACGCACGCGCTGAAGCGCTCCTGGCGACTGGTGTGCAATGGTGCCGACTGGCACTTTGCCGGTAATGATCGGCAGACCGATCACGTAATATTGCAACTTCCTCCCTTCGAACATCGGTCCCACTTTGTCGGCGGGCACCCCAATGACGTCGGGGACCTCCACCATTTCTAGCTCGACGAAGACTGTGATCAGCGTGCCCGGGGCTACGCGTTCGTCAGCTTTGGGTTGCTGGTCGACGATGGTCCCAGCCGGAGCACCAGTGGATTTTGTCAGCACCATATACTTGAGTCGATCTTTCTCAATGATCGCGCGGGCCTCCTCCAGCGAAAGACCAAGCAGGTTCCCAACCTTGATTGAGTCGACCTCGGCCTCGCCGGTGACGGCCGCCTTGGTGTCGTCGTCGACCTTCGGGACGGTGACCTTTGGGGGAATCAACAGCCAGGTAATGATGCCCGCGCCAAGCACTAAGACACCGGCCACGGCTACGACCCACCATGGGAACTTACGCGGTGGAGGCGCCGCAGGGGCCAACTCCTTCACCTCAAAGGAAACCGAAGGACCCTCTGTGAAGTCATCGTCCGGGTTCTCCACCGAAATGACGTTGAGGCGAAACGCGTGCTTGCCTGAGGGTGTCCCGGGAGGCGTCGCGATCTTGACCGTGAACTGGTGGGATTCTCCCTTGGCAAAGGTCCGTTCGTGCTCGCCATCGAGGGTTAACCAGGCTTCCTTGGTCGATCCGAGGGCGATGAGTTTCGCCCGGCCGGCCAGGGATTTGGGTCCGGTGTTGGAAACGGTGAACGAAACCTGCGCGTGACCATGATCGTCGAGGGTCACGGTTTCGGGTGCCGCGGTAATAGCGAAAATTCGGTTGGCCATGGTGTCGCTTCTGCTCTGCTAATCTTAAGAGTGTCGGTGCCGGCCGGCCGCACTCGGATTCAGGTTCACTCGATGCGGACGACGCACTTTGGGGTATTTCCGGGGTTGTTGCAGGAAATCGTGAGCGTTCCCCCATTTTTCATGACGGTCAACTCCACGTTACCGCTGGTCGAACGCACGGGCAGGCCTTGGTCGCCTGCCGCCGGAACAAAATCGATCGTGCACGCGCTTCCCTTGTCTGCCACGAGCTTGAGCCTTCGCACAGGCCCGCCGCTGGCCTTGATCTCCGCCTGGCATGGCTGGCCCGGCTCGACCACAAAAGAGGCGACGGGAGACTTTGTCAGGCACGGCGAACTGATTTCCTGGGGTTGGACGCGCTGGTTCCTAAGGAAAACATTTCCGAGTGCCTCAATCCACGGCACTTGCGGAAGCGAACGTTGATCGCGTCCGGTGCGGACACTCAAGGCCAGGGTAATTCCAAACAAGACGACGACGACCGCGCAGAGAATGATGATGATGCGAGAGGGAGGCATTCCGAGTGTCAGATCATCATCTGCGCCGGGCGAATCGATCGCCGTCGCAAAAGCTCAAATATGATCTCGCTCGCCAGCGCCGCGGTTCGCCATGGATCCCGGTCGTCACACTTCAGATTTGATGACGAGATCATAGGTCACATAGGCCGGCTTCTCGGATTCGATGATACGTTCAATCAGCATTTTGTGAGGCTGCATCGACGCGGGCGCGATGACCACCAAATGGAATAGCTTAGACTTGCCCTCAGGGTCAACGTTCTCTTTGATCTCGAAGTCCTTCTGCCCGGTTGCCGTATGCAGGAAGCGGAGCAGTCCTTTGGTTGTGCCTCGCCACCTGGAAATATAAGCGGCCGAGGCAACCAGTTCGCGCAGGCGGCCGAGCCCTGTCGAGATCGTTGACCGCGACCAGACGATGGATTCCGCGTCGCGTCCCTCGGTAAAGAGCCGATCCATGTCCACCCAGCGCGCCAGAAATGGGACAAAGTCGTCCGGGGTTCGCTGCGGATCGAAAGCAGCGTCGAGGCGTGTAAGCGCCTGCTCGGAGGGCCGGAGCAGGGCTTCCATCACGTCGAGGACTGCGGAGAGCGGGCTGAGCGGCCGAATGGCTCGCTGAACAACGCTGGGCAAAAGAGATTCGATCTCGCTGCGCTTCATTGACCGGCAATATCGATCTCGTGTTCGCCCGAACAGAACAGCCAGGTTTCTGGCAGCGTGACGGTGTCGACAAACTCTTTGCGCGAGCACGGTTCGTAACGAAGACCCTCGTCGCTGCTGCGATAGATTCCTTCGGGGCCACCGGCGAGTAGCCACCTCCCCTCGGGGCCGACCGCCAGGTCGTTGACCCGATGAAAGCGGTCCACTTCGCGCAAAGGCAGGCCGCAGGTGACGTCCGGAGACTGCCACTCGGCTCGCTCGGATTGCGTGGAATCGATCCACAGCACCCCGCCTCGATGGCTGGCGGCGAAGGTCTTTCCGCCCAGAAAGGCTAGCCCCAGGCAGCTGCCGCCTTTCCAGTTCTTCGCAAAGGGCGCCCACGATTCGTCGGCACTGGTAAGTTCCCAGCGGAAGCAGCCTTGACCAGGCTCGGACCCGGAGGTCGCCACCCCTGCCCAGAGAAACCTTCGCGGGCCGTCGGCCTGAGCCTCGAGAACCCGGATGTCGGCTCCCTTGAGCCCGATATGTTTAAAAGTGCGAGGCCGGCCATCTTCGGTGGAAAGATAGACGCCGTCCGTGGAGCGCGCGGCAATAGCCACGCTTGCCTGGCCCCGGACATCGGTCGAGATCGCTATGGAGAAGAATCCCCGGTCCTGATTGCGGGCATCCACCGATACCTGAACCGGAACGGCGCGTTCTTCGAGAGCGAGTTCATACAGACCGACGCTGGTCGCCAGAAAGAGCACGGAGGTGTCGTCACGAAGCATCCATGCCATATCGTCGATCGCGAACGCCGTCTGGGCGACCATCGACCAGGTTTCGCCGCAGTCGCGCGTGATGTGAACGCGCGAGCCGGTCGACTCGCCGCTCAACTCTGAGGCCATCGCCAGCAGGCCAGCCTTTTCTGGATGCGCGCGAAGGGCCTTCACCCTTTCTCCGGGAAACGACGCGCAGCGCTCCCAGCCCTCCCCGTCGTTCGCCGAACGGAAGATCAACTCGCCGGTTGCGGAATACCAAGTGCGGGGCTGAAACGCGTCGGCGCACACCGAGGAGACCTCCTTCTCCGGCACTTCATCGAGGAGCAAGCGGACCTGATCGATATAACTCACACCTGGCTCCGCCAGGATGATGTCGTAAACATTCGAAGCGCGCAGACTTTGTCCAAATCTCCAGCCGGATGAGCGGATTCCTTGACCGGGCCACGGGCTGATGGTCTCGTACAAGCGTCGGAGGACTCTGGTTTTCACTGCTGAGGGATCTTCCTCGCCATGCACCACGACGCGCGCTTTCACGCGGACGGTTTTGCAGCGCACCCAACCAACGCGACAGGTGGTGCTCATGGGTCGGCGTTCGTCGAGCGCGCTTTGAATACGTTGTCTGGTTTCCTCGGTTTGCTGCTCCTCCAGCTGGGACAAGGTGACGCGCCCCCCGATGATATTGTCCTCTGGCACCGTCGGGACAAGCAGCACTTCCACGGTGCCGGGTAGGGCGTGCTTCCAGAGCGCGGCCGCGGTAAAAGCGCGCGCCCGGGCGACCACCCCGGAGCTGCGGAGGGCGATCAACTCGAAATCGCGCGCGGTGACTGCCCGCTCAAGTGAATGGAGTTCTTGGGGGCCTCGGATGAGGGCATTCTCGAGCGTCTCGGCCGCGCGCCCGCCTGCGGCCGGCTCGGGATTGTTCACCTGGACTCCGGCAAGAGGATCCTTCAAGGTCGTCAGCGTGTTCGCCGCCACGTTCCCGCTGGGTCCACCCCCGCGACGATACCACAGTCGGATCTCACGGCCGGCAGGCGGAATGGCCGCCAGTGCGCTGACCTGGCCCTCCAGCTGATGGTCGCTTCCCTGGCGGTAGATGGCCGGGGCAAAGGTGATCGTCCCCGTCGTCCGATCCGCCACGTAGACAAAATCATCCGGCCCAAGGTCAGTAAAATTCTCGACCTCGCGCCAGATTCGGAAGGCTTTGCCGTCGTGTTTGATGGCGGGTGCCCGTTCGTCGAGTTCGGCCGGGGTTGCTTCGATGCCGACGATCAAATCGAGATCGCCGCTCAGCGGTGCGACGATTGGCGGGCGTTGCGCAGCGATTGAGAGGCCTGGGAGGCCTGTGGCTTTGCCAGCCAATTCCGCCTCGACGAGCTCGCAGTGATGCGCCTGCACCGTCGTCTCGGTCTGCCCCTTGTCGATGATCGCGGTCCGGGCGGTTACGAAGACGGGCGACTCGATACCGCCCTTGGCGCGAGCGATGGTCACGCGCGTTCCACGCGGGATTTCGATGAGCTGCTCCTGCGCGCGGGCGAGATTAAATGTCAGGCTCACGCTGGCGGCGGCGGGCGGAAGGATCTTTGCTCCGAGCAGACGGAGGAACTCCACGTACGCCTTGTCCGGCAAGCGGTTCAGCCGATAGACCATGATCTCGGTCAAATGTGCGAAAAGCTCGAGGAGCATCATTCCCGGATCACCCGGCGAAAGGTCCGTCCAATCCGGGCAAGAGCGCCGGATTTGGAGGCGACACTCCTCGAGCAAGTGGTTGAAGTCGCGATCGTCGAGATTGGGCGAGGGGAGGGACATGCTATGCTTCGGCGAGATTTACTGAGAACGACGCTTCTTGCAGACGCTGGGTCATGCGAACTCGATATTCGAGGTAGACGGTGAGCCGCGCGGGATCGTCTTGATCGCGGAGGGCGTCGAGGTGAACGATATCAACCCGCGGCTCCCAAAGCTCGAGAGCGCGCCGGACGTAATGTATGGCGAGACCGGCGGAGGTTTCATCATTCGGCGAGAAAATCAACTTGTGCAGCCCGCAACCGTAGTTCGGTCGCATGACGCGCTCACCGGGCGAGGTCGACAGGAGCAACAAGATCGCCTGCCGGATGGAAGCCTCTTCCTCCACCATGGCGATGGTGCCCGTCGGCAGGATGCGCAGCCCGGGTGCGCCTTCCGACGAGCTGAAGTCTGGGTGGAGAAACTGCCACGCCCGGGAGGAGCCATTCTTCATGTTGTGGATGTCACCAGCGCCTGGCCCGGGTCACGCACTTCGTATTTGACCATGCCGGGCGGGGTCCCGTCTGTCAAGCCAGTGACCGTGTCGAGGCAGACACGTCGGTTGTTGATGCGAAGCAGGTTGGAGTAGCCGCCCAGCGCGGCCAGGGTGAAGGTGCAAGGCTTGATGGTGGCGCCAATATTCGGGCAACCGACGATCAACCTGTTTTCGGGGTCGTTTTCCACGAGGACCTTTCGGTTCTGGACAAACACGAACCCCTGGCCGGCCACGATTCCGACCCGCCCAAGTTCGTGCTTGCAGACGATCACTGCGTTCTCTGTCAAGATGCGCATTCTAAGCCTCCTCGAAGTTGATAGCTTTGCCGCGGATGAGAATGGTCTGGCCGGGTGCGTCGATTTCGATCTTTGCCTCCGAATGCAGCGAGAGCACCTTCGGTGTGATCTCAAGATAGCTCCCGTCAGCATTCTCCAGCCGTAGGGACTTCTTGGTATCATCCATGCGCACCAACTGTCCGCCGGGTGTCAGCCAGGCAAAGCGCTTGACCGTATCGCCTTCGACACCGCTGTCGGGCGGACCCTTCCCACAGAGTCCTCCCAGGACGACGCCGTGTGCAGGATCTTCCTTGGCGCACAGCACCAAAACTTCGTCCCCCATGTCCGGCAACATGACGACACCTTTTCCGGCGCCGACGCCCATCGTCAGCACGCCCATCCAATCCGTCTCCACGTTGTCGTAAGCTGGAAGGGAAACCTGGACGCGTCCGAGCCGTTCCGGATCGTTCACGCGGGTCACTACGCCGAGTGTCATCAAGGTTCCCTTGGGACGCATGGCCGGCGGAGCAGGTGCGGTCGAGATTTCGGAGACGAAGCCCTTCTCTCTGTCCACCAGATGAGTCACCTCGGTCAGAATGTAGCGTCCGCGCAGGTCGGCGGCCACGCCGCTGAGATCCACAGGTGTGCCGGGTCGCAGGCGCGGATTGCCGTCCGCCACGCCCCACAACACCACCTCGCGTCCGATCCGCCGGTCGAGTTCAGCCTGTGCCAGCGCTTCGGCTTGCCGGTCATCCAGGACCGCCTGACCGGCCAGGGTCCGCTCGTGCGCTCCGTTTACGCGGTCCGGCGGGACCTCCGCCGCGATCTTTCGCCCGACGCGGGCTCTCTGGGCGGTCCCCTTGTGGCCTGCGACGGTCAAGGGATTCCACCCCGCTGCCGCGACCGACCGGCAAGAGGCATCGCCATTCACTTCGATACGCGCTTCGAAGAGCGACTTGCCGAGGGCGAGTGGAATGGCGTCGCCCGTTCCTTCCAAGCTCAGCAGATGTAGGACATTCTCGCGCAGAACGAAGTAGAGGCCGCACGACTCGACGAGTTCTGAGAGGAGGTCAAGATTGCTTTGGTTGTGTTGAATGAGCCGCCGCCAGAGGAGGTCGGTCCGCGGTGCCTGGACGGTAATACCGAGGTCGGCCACGAGTTCAGTCGCGAGTTCCGCCAGCCCCACTTCGACAAGGGCACGCACTGGCTGGTGCTTGCGAAGTCGATGCAGAAGGTCATAGGCGCGCACGCGCAATTCGGGCCCACGGGTTGCCTGGTAGACATGCTCGAGGGCGGTCACTTCGCCCAGAAAAAGCGCGTCTGGGTCGTTTCGAAGGGCCACCCGTAGTTTGTCGCCGGGTGAGAACCGAAGATCGGTCCCAAACTTGGCATCCAGGTCACAAAAGGTCAGTTCACAGAGGGACGGCAGCGACAATCGCTGCTGAATGCGCAGTTCACCCAGGCCGGTCGTCACCGCGGAGAGCGGCTGGCCGTTAACCTCCACAATCAACTGTGGAATGGCGAGACTCGCGATGCCCATTTCAAGTGCTATCCGCCTTGCCGTCGGAAGAGATGCCGCCGACAAGTTGATGGAAGGTCGAGCGGCTTGCCGTGCAGCGATGGGTGTGACCGTGATCTGTCGTTCATGAGGAGATTTCGGGTTTGCGCTACGGCTGCGTTGGAAGATTGGGAATCTGCAGGACTTGCCCGGGAGGAATATGGAGGGGGTCTTCGATGTTGTTGAAGGCCGCCAGGAGTCGCCAGTAGGACGGGTCCCCGTAGACTCGCTGGGCGATTTCGTCGAGGCGCTCGCCTGTGCCAGGATTCCCTTCCGGCGCGACAGCGGATGCGCCTTTGATGTCGGATCCGCCTTTCATTTCGTAGACGCGGATCTCGCCAGGCGGGACCGCAGCCTGGGCCGACTGGAGCTGGTGAGCTGGGGGAGGCTTCTGAGCGGGACTGGTTTGGGCGGCGGCCTCTTCGACCTGATAAAGAAGCATGCGCAGCCAGGAGCGTTGAGGCGCGCCGCCGGCGTTGAAGTACTCGAGCCGTTCCGCGATGGCGGCCACCACTCCCGGGACGTTCCAGCTCTTTCCCCAGACGAAGCGCACGACCTGCATCCGGCCGGAGCCATCGTCGCTGACGGCGTTCTCGGCCAAGCGCCACAATGGACGCGTTAAGTCGCGCACATCCTCGCTCTGAATCGTCGAGCCCGGCAGCGAGGTATCAAACAACAAGTCCAGCTTGAGCTCGGTGCGGCCACCGCCCGTATAGAGAAGCGGATCGTGGGTCAAACCGCTTCCTGTCAGCGGGCCATTGATTGAGTGTCTTGGTCTGATGCCGGCCTGCCTGCGAATCTCGATGCTTTCGGGATTCAGCAGACAACCGAGTCGTTCGCCGCTCTCAAGCAAGAATCCGACGCGCTCCATAAATGCCTCGCTGTTCGTCGTCCAGTCGCTGCAACCTCTCCCGTTCGCGAAGGAGTGACTTGGGGTCGTTCGACACGTCTGATGGTATTTCCGGTAGCTCGGGCCATTGGTCCTCGCTGACTTCTTGCCCGCTTTGCGTTTGAGGCGGCGATGACGGAAGTGTCGCTTCTGACGGCACGCGTGAGTCGCGCAGAATTTCCGACGGAGGTCGAGAATGCTCCGACTTCGTGGGCCGGACACGTTTGGTGCTTTGAGGGGAAGGCGAAAGGAATTCTGCCGGGTCTGGTCTCGGCCACGTCTCTTCTTCGTGCGGCAGGCCTGTCGTGAATGCTGGCTCTGCGCGCGTCGCGCTCGCGGGTATCGCGACGCGAGATTCTCTGCTCTCGATCGAATGAATGCTTCGCGCTGCCGATGTGGGTCGTATAGGCCGGGTGGGCGGCGGGTCGAGGTAATTGGACTCCTTCTTTTCGGACGGGTCCGCCGGCCTCTCCAGTCGCCGCGCTGGCGGTTTTGGTCCGGTTGGTTTGCTTGCCGAGGTGGCTTCCGCCTGGAGCGGAGATTCCTTTCCTTCCGCCGCCGGGGGGGCGATTGCGGAAGCGTCTGGGGCGGGCGTCGTCGGTCGGTTGCCAGGTCGCGGAGCTGGGCGCAAGAGTTCCGGAGCGCCTTGCCGAACTCGCTCGATCCAATGCATGGGCGGTCCATGGGAGATGACCGGCCCGGCAAAGCCGTCGTTGTCCATGACAGATGTGCGGACGTCAGCAGCGTCGACTGTCGGATCCGGCGAGGCAGCCGGGTTGTCCGTCGCGAGCTTCTTCAGGATGGCGTTCGACCAACCCGCCATCTTGAGAGCAATCGCTCGAAGAAGAGCCCTCCCGAGACTGAGGTCAGTGGAAACCGATTGAGGCTTTTGGCCTGGCATTGTCAGGCTCGATCGATGCTCTCAAATACCAGGGAAACTGTTTCGATGGCGGCCTCCTGTCCCAAGGCATCC
The DNA here is from genome assembly GCA_963820865.1 of uncultured Verrucomicrobiae bacterium. GTDB lineage: Bacteria > Verrucomicrobiota > Verrucomicrobiia > Chthoniobacterales > Terrimicrobiaceae > DASTFP01. The sequence goes on along the minus strand of CAWGBZ010000025.1, from coordinate 413,340 downwards.
AGCGGGGCGCCGCGCCATTCCGCGACCCACGCATTAATGAGGTTCCATTGCATCACCGGAGTCGCGCCGTCCTCAGACATCATGACGATAGAGACATTGCGGCGTTCCACCCTGCCTTTGACGGCACTCATCATCCAGTCCCAGAGGAGTCTGGAAGAGGTGAGACCGTAGCGGAGAGTGACCTCGCTGTATTCGACTCGGCCGGGGAGTTGATGGACCACCTGGCTGGTGCCTCCTTCGCGGTAAGGGATGGTGCGTACACGGACACCCAACCCCGTGCATTCCGTAAAATGGCCTTCGGTGACGCCTTGGATCTCCAATTTGAAGTTGTAGGAACGGTAGGGATCCACCCATGTTCCAGGCTGTGCGCCGGCGGCGGCAGCGGCTTGCGAATTTTCCGGAGCGATTGCGGGTTCGGCCATGGTAGCCTTCTTGGGTTAGGTTGTGATTTGGGCTCCGCCGGCCCCCTGGCCGATGCGGAAAATAACGAATTCTGCCGGCTTGACCGGGGCGATGCCCACCACGGTCACCACCATGCCAGCATCGACCACATCGGGGGGATTGGTTTCTTCGTCGCACTGCACGAAGAAAGCCTCCTCGGGCGTTCTTCCCATGAGCGCCCCTTGACGCCACAGCATCGTGAGAAAGGCACTCACGTCGCGGCGGATCGCTTTCCAAAGCGGTCGATCGTTAGGTTCGAAGACCACCCAGCGCGTGCTGCGAGCGATCGATTCCTCGACCATGTTGAAGAGCCGGCGCACGTTTAGATAACGCCACTCGCTGGCGCTGTCGGCCAGCGTGCGCGCTCCGTAAACGCGAATCCCCTCGCCAGGAAACAACCGGATGCAATTGACACCATGCGGGTTGAGGATTGCCTGTTCTTCGCGGGTTACACGATAGGTCACGTTGAGAGCCCCACGAACGGCTTCGTTGGCCGGAGCCTTATGCACCCCGCGGGTTGCATCGCTGCGGGCATAGATCCCTGCAATATGTCCCGATGGCGCCACGTCTGCCAGATCCTTGGGTGACAAGGGATCCCGAACCGTGATGTGCGGAAAATAGAAAGCGCCCCAACCTTCATCGGATTGACGGGGGAGTGCTGCATCGACCTCGGACTTGGTGGCGCTGGGAGATTTCGGCTCCTCATTCGCTCCGCGTGCCTTTTTTGACTCCCGGGACGCGGTGGCGGTTATTGTCAGCGCGTCGATCTGTGACACCTGTGCCGGGGCATCGAGGATAGCGACACGGTCTTTCATTTTCTCACAATGCGACAGCAGCGCATCGTACGACTCGGCGTCGCTGTAACCGGGCGCCGCCACAATCGCGATCTCGTCGCTCTCCTCCAGGACCTCCAAACCCTTGCGACTTCCCTGGCCGTCACCCACGATGGCGTTGTCCGCGCCCACATTGACAACGCAACAGCGGCCGCCGCCATTTTGAAAGAATCCGAAGACGGCGTGCGCCAGCGGCGTGCTCACGCTCCCTTGGGCGACGAACTCCTTGGTGAATTGCGTCCAATTGTCGAACCACCGCGCTTCGTTGACATGTTTGGTCTCATCCGGCGCCACCCCGACAAAGCCGGCGATGCTGGTTCCCACGGCCTCGATCGGTCTCGGCCCCCCTGAAACTTCCTCGATGTAAACCCCCGGAGTCAAATAGGTTGGCATATCAAATCTCGTTCTCTTAGAGTTGAATGATAATGGTGTCTTCCGGTCGATCGACCGTGACGGAAATCGTGCGGCCTTTAGCCTTCACATGGAGCAGCTTCACGGGAGGCTCTGACGGGACCTTCGGAAAAAGGAACCGTCCCCGCCCATCGGTCGCTGTAAAAAGATTCAACGCAGGCAGTTCCACCCGTGCTCCGAGGATGGCCACGTCGCCGGGTCCCCGAACAAAGCCACTCAGAGATCGCATCGGGGCGGATTTCACGATCAGCGGTGTGCGGACCAGGGGAACGAGTCTCTCGGCGCGCTCCCGGAGCAGTGGCGCGCGCAAGACGAGCGAAGGCCGGGGAGGAAGATTAAGGGCCGTCCATACCGCTGGGGGCAGCGGTTCCGTTTCCACTTCGAGCTCGGGAAAATCGAGAGCGGCAAAGAGAAGCTCTCCCAACGCCCGATGCATTTCACGGGGGTCCGTCCCCGGGGCGGTGATTAAGTACCGCAGCATGATCCGGTTGGGCGGCCGGTCCTTGACCGCGCGAGCCAGCGGAGCATGCGCGAGATCGAGGAGGTAAAGGCTGACACCGGTCTGCGCTTCCTGCGGCGGCGCCAGAGTCACCGAGATTTCGGCCAGAACCGTCCTGATCCACCTTTCGAGGACTTGGTCGATCTGGTCTACGGTGACGGCTTGGCGAATTTCAGTCGTCACAGTCCCTGTGCTGGCCCGCGCCTCTCGTTTGACCACGAGTGGACGTGCTAATCCTCAGGAAACGGATTGTCGAGTTTGTTATTCGCCCAAACGCAAACTTTGCCGGTTCCCTTCGTCGACTTCGCTTGTTAGGATTAGCGTCAAGGCTATCCGCAAGAAGTGAGGGACCATATCATTGAGGGCCGCAATCTAAGGTTACGCTAAGAAATCGACCGGAAGCAGGTCGGCCATCATCGGTCCTCTTTGCCGACAGAAGGCGGACTTCTTCGGATTCGACCTCTCTCCTGGTGAGGATGCGGGGATCTCTGCGGGTGATTCTGGACGGGCGTGCGCGAGGAGGCGTTCGGTCGTCTCGCGCACACCCGCAGCGATCAATTATTGACGCGCTTCCAACACCATGTTGAAGGGTGTCTCGGTAGCGCGACGCACCCGCGTGAATCCCGCTTCGGAAAGGACTGCGCTCAGCCGCTTCTCGCCCGCTTGCGCTCCCAAAGCGAGCCCAACTTCCTGGCTGAGCGAGCTTGGGGTGCAGATCATGGTCGAAAAACAATAGTATGCCCGTCCCACCGGATGGAAATTCTCGACCAGGGAGTCTCCCGCGAGAGGCTCGACAATCATGAAGGTTCCGTCCGGATGCAAAGACTGCCGGACTTGCGAGGCCGCTCCGACCGGATCGCCCATGTCGTGAAGGGCATCGAAGATCGTCACGAGTCCATAGTTGCGACCCGGGAAATCTTTGGCCGTGGCTATCCGAAACTCAACATTGGTCACTCCTTGCTCCCTGGCATGTTTCGTCGCAGCCGCGATGGAAGCCGAATGAATGTCGAATCCATAGAACTTCGAGTTTGGGAAGGCTTTCGCCATGATGAGCGTCGAAGCACCATGGCCGCACCCAATGTCGGCGACGGTAGTCCCGGACTTCAGTTTGTCGTGGACGCCTTCCAACGCCGGGATCCAATGGCCGCAGAGGTTAGCCTCGTAGCCCGGCCGGAAAAACCGCTCCGTTCCACAAAAGAGGCAATCATGGTGCTCGCCCCACGGCACGCCGGAACCCGTCCGAAAGCTCTCTGCGACGAGAGGCTCGTCGTGATAAACCGCAGAAACAGAGTAGAAGCCGCCGGTGATCGCAAAAGGACTATCGGGGTCGGCAAAGATCGCCGCCTGTTCGGGCGTGAGCGAAAAGACCTGCCTCCCGGAATCGTAGGTCACATAGCCGGAAGCTGCCTGCGCGCTCAGCCATTCACGCAGGTGCCGCTCGTCCAAGCCGGTCTTCTCGGCCAGTTCGTGTGAGGTTGCCGGCCCCACGTCGGCCAGCGTCGCGTAGATGCCAAGACGGTCGCCAAGGATGACGAGCGCGCCGTTCGCCGCCGCGCCAAGATCGGTAACCACCTGGCCAACGAGCTGGTGAAGTGCGTCGGAATTTAATGCGGACCTCGTCGCGCCCGCGGGTTCAACTGTCGTTTGATTCATTTTTCTCGTTTCGTTATGTTGCGCTATACCAACTGGTTGGTATGGTTCTGGAAGCAAAAAAAGGGGTATCAGGCGGGCTGGGCGTTGAGGGTGGCCAAGGCAGCGCGGAAGCTGCGGATGGCCTTGGGAATGCGGGAGGGGTCACGATGCGCCTTGGCTAGGACAATCGATCCTTCCAGGGTTCCAAGAAGCTGATCAGCGAGCTCAGCGGCGGTCGGTCCCTGAATTCCATCGTGATGGGCGAGAGGCTCCAGCACGGCGGCGAAATTATCGGTGACTGCCTGAAACATGGCAGAGACCGCCTCTTGCATGCGCGGCCTGGTGTCAGCCAGTTCGAGCGCAAAGGACCCCAGCAGGCACCCGCCACTCCACAGCTCCGGTGAGCAATCCGCAATGTGGTCAACGAAAGCCAGCGCTCTCTCGACGGGATCGGCCATCTCGCGGTGCGGACCTTCCGCCAGAATCCGTCCGCCTCGCTGAAGAGACCAATCGAGAACGGCCAGGCCCAATTCCTCCTTCGACTCAAAAAAATGGTAGAAACTCCCTTTGGTCAGGCCGGCCTTCTCACAAATCGCATCCACCGTGGTGGCCCCGTAGCCACGCGCCAGGAAGAGTTCCTTCGCAGCCGCTAGGATGCGCTCCTTGGATTCTTGAACTGCCATTGGCTAACAGCTATACCAACTGGTCGGTATAGTCAAGGGGAATTATTGGTCCCGGTGCGGGGGAGTTTATCCGGGCAGGAGTTGAAAGATGCGATACTCCACGATGCCGGGTTCGAGACGGCCCTCGCCAACGGCTGCGATGCGGTTGAGCCAGCAGTAGCGTGGATCGCCGGTTTCGAAGCGTGGCTGGATGATGAAATTGCCTTCGCCGAAATTGGTGGTGCCGCCGCCTGCGAGCGAATCGCGTATCTTTTCGCTCAAGGTCAGGAGTCCGTGATATTGGACGTAAATGCGGCCGCCATCGTCCGTTTCGAGCAGCAGGCGAACATCCGTATGCCAGACGTCGTCGCCGTCAACGAGGATCCAGTCGCCTCCATTGGGCAAGACCTTGCCGCTGAGTCGCGCGCCTTCGAAGGTTCCTCCGGCGGCGGTGGAGATGAGGCGGGTGCCGTACGGTCCGATGCCGACCGCGATTGGGGCGCCCGCGTCGACGCGAAGGACCAGAAGAGGATCAAGTTTCACGAGGACGAATCGGTTGAATATTCAGGTCTCGGTAACCGAGCTTCATATATGAAGGAGATTCTTTACTCCGCTTAGCATCAGATTGACGGCGATCGCGAGAATGAAAAGTCCGAGGACGCGGTTCAAGGCGCCGGCCCCGTTCACACCCAGGAGGCGAACGAGTCGTTCGGCGGAGAGGAAGCTCACCCAGGTAATCAATCCGATCAGGACGAAGCCGAACAGATAACCGGCATGGTTCAGCCACGTGGCTCCGTAGGTTGACATGCCGATCGCCAGACTCATCGCGCCTGGCCCCGCCAGAATTGGAGTTGCCATGGGTGTCAGGGCGATGTCGGTCTTGTCGATGGCGGCCTTGTGCTCGTCGAGGGTCATCCGACTTTGGTTGTTGAGCATCCCCCAGGCCGCATGGGCGACGAGTAGTCCGCCGGCGATGCGCAGGTCATCGAGGGTGATGCCGAAGAACGCGAGCACCCATTTACCGAGCAGAAGCGAGATTGCGAGAATCGCGGTGACCCAGAGGGAGATCCTGGTCGCCTGGCTCCGGCGAAATCCTGGCGAGTCCTCTGCGGTCATCGCAAAGAACATTGGTGCGTGGCCGACCGGGTTGACGATTGGAAACATCACCGCGACGGAAATTCCCACCGCATAGAGGAATTCATGCCACATGGCGTGACTCTGCCTGCGGCGAGCGCGCTTGCCCAGCCTTTACCCGGTGGCGGCGAGGGGCTGGCCCGGACCTTTCGTAGCTGTCTTAGGAGACTGTTGAAAAACCCGCGCATGCCGCGCGTGAGCTCTTTTGGGTAGATGTCGGTGGAGCGACGAAGGAGCATCCCCTAACGGGGCTGCGACTGAGGAGCGACGCCGAAAGATGCCCCAAAAAACTCACGCCCTTCGGGTTGCGCCAATTTTCGGCCCTCGCGGTGTTGCCAAGCTTGTCCGTAGCACTGCGGCTACGACCTGCGCTTGGCTCCTTGCGATCTTCCGAAAATTGACGGCAACGTGGCATACGTGGGTTTTTCAACAGTCTCTTAGGCCGACTTTCGGGCGGTGACCTGGATTTCGATCTTCATTCGCGGGTCCGCCAACCCCGCCGAAATCATCGTCGCGGCCGGGCGCACCGTGCCAAAATACTTACGCAGGACGGGCCAGCATTGTTCGAACCGCGCAGCCTCCGGCACGATATAAAGCACATGCACGACGTTCGCCAAGGTCGCGTCCGCCTCGCGGAGAGCCGATCCGATGTTCTTCAAGCACTGCTCGGTTTGCTCGACGAGATCGTCCGCGATCGACATGGTGGTGTAATCGAAGCCGGTCGTGCCCGAGACGAAGATCCATTCCCCGTCGACCACGGCGCGCGAGTAGCCGATCGCCTCCTCAAACGACGAGCCTGAACGGATAAGCTTTCTCGGCATGGAATGGCAGGGGAGCGGTTCGATCAATAGTCGGGCAGCGTGGAACGGACGTCAACATAGACCCAGGCGCGCGTCCCGGAGCGAAGGATCACCGAGATTCTCTTGTAGGCGGCGACTTCGTAAGTGTCGGCGCGTTGAAGTTCTTCCTGGCTGACAGCGAAGACGGTTCCATGCACGACGTCGGAGCTTTGTCCGGTGAACACGATGATCGGATGAAGCGGGGCGCCACTCGTTTCGACCACGGCTGGATCGTCGATCCTCACCATGGACTGGACGAACCCAGGCAGGGCATCGGAATTTCCTTCCAGTCGCCGGCCAAACGTGGCGAGTTGAACCGACTCAATCTGTAGCGTTCCGTACGAAAAGAGATACTCCGGCGATGGCTCGACGAGGGACATTATAAGATCCGAAAAAGAGATAGGCTTTGCTTCGGCATCGAACTCGAGAGAATCAAAAATCGTCAAGCGTCGCGGTCGCTCGGCTGCGCTTGCCGGCCGCGTCGCTCTTAGGCATTCGGAGGAGGGATCACGCCAAGCTGCAGCATCAGGCCAAGCGTATCCATGAGAATCCTTGTATCCTTGATCCGCCCCGCGACGAGACGGTCAATCACTATGCCCCACACTCTCACGTCGCGTCCCGTCGCCGGAATGCCAAGAAACTCTGCGCGATGTGTGCCTGTCCACTCAAAGCGCGTCACGACCTTGTCGCCTTCGGCGATCTGCTCTTCGATCGACCAGTGGAGATCGGCGAACGCCGTCTGCATGGCGCGGAGAACATCCTGGAGGCCCGCCAAGCCGGGACCCTGGCCCGGAAAGGGAACCTGCTCCACAACGTCTTCCCAGACAAACTTCTTCAGGGCCTCGATGTTTCCCTGGTTGAGCGTTTCCTCAACGAATTGACGAACGATGCTGGCGTTGTCTGACATGGCAAGTGCGACGTATTCGGGCTGCGACCGAACATCAAGCCGTTTCATCGCTCTGGACCGCGATGGATGATCTCCTCAGCTTAGGCGAATGGGGCGGGCTCGGTGTCGGTGGTCGCCGGATCATGGGAAAGCTTGAGCATGCCCTGAATCAGCACTGCCAGAAGGGTGAGCCCAATGAACGAGAGGGCAAGAGGAAGGCCGGTCTTTGTCTCGAGAAAGCTTCCCGCAAAGCCGGCCAGCGCGGATCCGGCGATAAAGAGTGTTCCCATCAGAGCGCTGGCAGTCCCCGCCCGTTCAGGGAAGAGGCGCATGCTCTTTCCGAAGCATTGGGTAAACGTGATCGAGCCGCTCATGAAAACCACTGCCGTTGGAATGACGAGATTGGAGAGGGAAAGAGGGTAGCTGATCGCGAGCCATCCCATGAACAGACTCGCCAGCAAAGCGATCGTCGTGGCGATTTTCATCAAAGGAAATCTGGGGAAAGAGGCCGTTAAGAATCTGTTGGCGAGGCTGCCCAGAAACCAGGCGAGGCCAAGGACGAGGGCGATGCGCCCGAAAACGAGAGGGGATTCGTGCAAGATTACCTGCACAAGGAACGGCCCGACCACGTTGAAGAGAACCAAATGAGCATAGATCACGGCCAGCACCACGGCGCAGCCGAGAAAAATCGGACTCGCTAAAACGATTCTATAGTCTTCGACCAAGGTCTCCATTTTCAGGGCATGGCGGTGCGCGTTGGTTTCCGGCAGAAAGAGACAGGCGAGGATCAGGACAAGACAGCCGTAGGCGGTCAGGAAATAAAAGACGGCCTTCCAACCGAAGGCGTGCTGCAAATAGCCGCCGACGAGAGGAGCCAGGATCGGTCCGAGCGCCCAGGCGAGAGTAATGTAGTTGGTCACGGCGGGCAATTGATTGCCCTTGAAACTGTCGCTGGCGATCGCTCGCGCCAACACTCCGGGAGAGGCTACGCCCAAACCTTGCACAAAGCGGATCACGATCAGCGTCGTGATATTGGGCGAAGCCGCAGCCATCCAGCTTGCGCAGATATAGAGACCCAACCCGGCAATCAAAAGCGCGCGTCTTCCCCAGGCATCCGACAACGCTCCGCAGAAGAGTTGCGCCAGGCTATAGCCGACAAGGTAGCTCGGGATGGTCCACTGGACGAGTCGCACGGACGTGCCGAAGTGCTCTGTAATCGCGGGCAGCGAAGGCACATAGATATCGATAGTCGCTCCCGTTAGCGGGACCATCAGAAGCAGGATGCCCAGGCGAAGAGAGAGATTTTGGCGGAGAGTCCGGAGGCGGGTCATGGAGGGCGCAACGAGGGACGCTGGTCAACGATCTTCGAGGAATCCGGTCAGAGAACTTCACCGAGACGGTTCCCGCTCCAGTTTCCTGGCCCCGAGGACCCTTAGCCTTCTTTTTGAACCCATTTCCACGATCCGTCAGGTCCGGGCGTTTCGATCCATTCGCCTTTGAAAGAACGGTTGCGCCAGAGCTCGGCTTGCTTTGCCTGAATTTCCGGCAACGATGTCTTCTGACTTTCCGCCAGCGACTTCATAAGTTCCATGCGATCGGCGTTCTCCTCTTCAACGGTGGTGCGCACGTAGTCCCCAAACTCGCCGTCGGGCTTGACCCGGATGACGAGCAACCCGTCCCGGCTTTCCCCGACGAGCCGTTGGTTCTTGAACTGCTGGATGTCGGCCATTCGGTTTCGGCGGCGCGATTCAGGGTTTCCTGCGGACGGCGATGCCTGTGGTTGAGCCGGTTTTTGCGTTCCCGTCGTGGAGTACTGGTAAACATCCAGGCGCATATTGATGTCCACCTTGATCGGTTCTGAAGTCGCGAGATTTACGGTCGGAGCTTTGCACCCCTCGAGCCATAGGCAGAGCGCAACGAGGATCAGCGATTGACGGAGCTTTTCCATCGTCCTTCGGGTGAATCGTCAGCGTGCAGCACGACATCGAAATTGCGTGATCCGCCGGGCCCTTGCAATGCCAACCGCAGGACGCCTTGCGACTGCACGAACCAGAAGTCTCCGCCGGCCTTCGTGTAGTCGAAGTCGCGAAGCGTTTCCAAGGCAATGCGCGTGCTGCTCTGCTTGGCAAGATTCCATGAGGACGGGATCATTGCAATTAGGTCGTCAAGCTTGCCAATAACCATCCGGCCAGGCTTGGTCACCCGAAAATCGCCCAGAACACGGTCGATTTTGTGTCCCTGGGCATCCATCTGGAGGCGGAAATCGAGCGGGCCAGACATCTGGAAATTCTGCGGAGCGACGACTTTGGTGAACTCTCGAAGAGAAACGCCTCTTCCCGAGACCCATCCAATCCATGGGGAATCGGACTGGAAGAAGAAGCTGAAGCCGCCAGAGACATCTCCGCGATAGGCTTTGCCTCCGAAGCTGCCGTTGATTCCCTTCTCGTCGAACGTCACCGAAACCCAGGAGTCCGACGCTTTGTATTGCCGCCAGCGAATTCCCTGCAGTCTGATCGTGCCCACCAGATTGTTCACGTTCTTCTCGGGCGGATAAGCGAAGCGCAACTCGCCCTTCTCGCTGGTGAATTCGAGCTGGTAAGAATCGAAGACATATTTCTGCGGGGGCACCTCCAGCACCGCTTGAAGCCTCAGGGCGGCGAGGTTGTCGAGCGCGACATCATCCGCCCGGGTCCGAAAGCCAAGTGGCAGCCCGTACTGCCGGCGTCCGCCGCTTCCCAGGCTAAGCCGTCCGTAGTCGATAATGAGTTGGCGAACTTTCCAGCCAGGACCAGAGTCGGCTTCACCACCCGAGCCAAGGCGCTTCTGCATGTCATCCATGTACCAGAAGAGGTCCTCTCCAACGTAGACCGTGGGCGCCAGGATCGTCAGGCTGTCGATCTCCTTGCGGAGAAGTCCCGCCAGCGTGAAACGAATGAAAAGACTATCGAGGGTGAGCACCTTGGTAAACGGATCCAGGGGCGAAGCAATATCGAGGTTCGCGATTTCAATCAGCTGCGGTTCCCAGCCGAGGTTCGAGGCGCTCTGCGAGAGAGGGATGTTCTTGAGAGAGGTGTTGAGGGCAAAAGTAATATCAGATATCTCCGGGCGCCCATCCTCCAGGCGAATGCCAATGCGCCGGATGTCGAGGGTCCCGAGGATCCACGGCTGCTCGCTTTGCGCGTCCGCCGATTTGGCCGGATCCGAGGAGGCCGGCGGAGCAGAGGTGGTCTGGTCGGCGGTTGATGGGGGAGCAAAGATGGCGCGGAGCGATTTGCCGAGGATCAGCGAACCTCCCTCGAGCGCGACCGACTTCAGGGTTCGGCCTTTGATCAGGCCGTCCAGGTCAAAACGCGCACGAACCAGATCCAGACTTAGGAAATGCGGATCGGGTTTGGTGGCGGCGACGACGTCCCAGATGACAAGCTCGTGCTCCGAGGTCGGCGCCATGGCCGGAGAGAAGTCTTTGAAGTCGAAGCAAAACTTCGCGGTGATGGCTAATTGGGGGGCGCCGAACTCCGCGACATTTAGTTCGCCGTAGTCGCAGACCATTCTTCGGACGCTCCAGGGGATGCCCTGAGTGGCGGGCGTATTCGGGCCTGCCGGTCGCATAAAAGCTTCCGGGAAGCGCGGTGAGGCATTGATCACCGGTTCGGTAAGGCGGATCTCGCCAATCTGTCGGCGTCGCAGATCGTCGAAGTTGAAGGTCAGGCTGCCTCCGCCAAGCTTGAGAAGGACGGCGCCATCCTTCCGGGACTTGAGGGTGAGGCTTTCGATCGTGAGGCGGTCTGGAAGGACGATGTCGAGTTTCCTGATTTCGACGGTTGCTCCGGGGAAAGCCCTCTCCAAGGCCCATTTGGCCAGCCGGGGAAGGTGACGCGTCGCAAAATAGACAACTCCGGTCAGCGCGAGGATCAGGGCCAGAAAGAAGGCTAAGAGCAGCCGCAGCCAGCGGCGGCGTCGCGGAGGGCTAGGGGGTGGCGAGTCGGTCGGCAAGGGTGGTCAAGACAAAGATAGCGCTGACGGCGGCGTTGACTTGAAAAAAAGCCCGATTGACGGCCGCGATGGTTCCCTTGCCCGCCAGAAGGTGTTCGTAGATGAGACCGGCACCCACGAAGCCCAGCCCGAGAAAATAGATCGGCCCGAGCCGGGCCGCGGCGCCAAAAAATAGGAACCCTGTTAACGCCAGGGCGTGCAGCAGTGTGGCCAGGGCGAGGGCCCGGGAGATTCCGAGCCGGACGACCATCGAGTACAAACCTTCCTGGCGATCGACCTCCAGATCTTGCGTTGCGTAAATGATATCGAAGCCGGCGACCCAACAAAGCACCGAGGCGCCCAGAACAAGTGGCGGCAGAGCGAAGCTTCCCGTGACGGACAGCCAGGCTCCAATCGGCGCGACCGCCAGTGCCAGACCCAGAAAAAACTGGGCAGCGTGAGTAAACCGCTTGGTGAGCGAATAAAAGAAAACGATGACCAGCGCCACCGGGGAGAGCGCAAAGCAGAGTGGGTTGATTAGCCAGGCGGTAGCGACAAACAATGATGCGGACACCAGGCAGGCAAAGGCCGCCACGGACTTGGAGACGAGCTGATGCCTTCCCGCCGTCCGCGGATTGCGCTTGTCAATTTCCCAATCGGCCAGGCGGTTGAAGGTCATGGCAGCAGTCCGTGCAAAGACCATTGCCAAAACGACCAGGGAGAAAACCCGCCCGGAAGGGAGACCGTCCGCCGCCACAAACATCGACCCCAGCGCGAAGGGCAGCGCAAAAATGGTGTGCGAAAAGCGGATGAAAGTGAGGAAACGCCGGATCATTTCCGCGCGCGAACGGATTCCTCGAAGAGCTCGACCAGGCCGTCGTCCACTCGCAAATCCACCAGTCTCCATGTGCCTTGAGTCTTGTAAAAATAAAACCGCCAACGCAAAGGCAAATCGGAGTTGAAGGAGATACAGGTCCGTCGCATCAGGGCGGTCCCGACGTTTTTTTCATCGATCACCTCGTAGCCCGAGATCGGACCGAAGGTGTCGATGGCGTGTTTGGTCCGCTCCTTCAATCCTTGGACATCCTCCCGTCGCTCGGCAATAACGCTTCCCTTGACCAGGGCGTCGTAGGCTGAATCGATTTGCCCGGCTTTCAACGTCAGAAAGAACATTTCCATTGTCTCGGACGGGTTGTTCTCGCGCCGCGGCCCGGGGGCCTGCTTCGCGGAGGTAGAGGCTGCTCCCTTCGTTTCGGGCGGAAAGAACATCCGCGCGGCGCGATCCTTGTCGCTCTCTTGAGCGAGGCAAGTGGAAAAAGCGGCGAGAAGAAGAAGCAGGGCAAATCGCATCCGCGGAGTTTCGACGAGTTCGGAGCGGTGCGCAAGGCCGCGCGTTCGCGGTGTGACCCTGAGATTCCAGGCTTGGCGGCGCCTGTTCACAGACTCAGCATCACGGGATTCCCATCTATGATTGCTTCGAACTCCGCGACGCCCTGGTATTGGCTGCCCTTCCATACGCCCCTCACCACGCTCGTCATCTTCGTCGCCGGTTCGCTTCTTCTTAAGGAGAACTACCCCTTCTCGCATTTTCCCATGTATTCATCGCCCACTGCGCCCAGGGCCTACTACATGGTGACGGATCGCGAGGGACAACCATTGCCGATTGCGACCCTCACGGGAGTCACCCCGCCGAAAATTGGAAAGATGCATTGGAGGAAATCGCAGGAGCATCCCGCCGACCGGAAAGCCGCAGGAGACCAGCCGGGCCCGGACGAAGAGATTGGGCGGGAGATCTGCGCCATGCTGAGAGAACAGGCAGCCCGCCGGGGACGGGAGCTGCCACCGGGCCTTCAGCTGTTTCGGGTCGAGGTTCAGTATCATGACGGTAGCATTAGAGAAACTCAGGTCCTTCTTTTCGCGGAATAGCTCGGCGCCGCTCTGGCGTCCGCTGCAAGGGTTCTTTTCTCCGCCCAGGGTCACTCCGCTGGAAGGCTTCCTCCTGCGCGCATTCTTTGCCCTGGTCGTGGCGTATACGCTTCGATTCGACGTTCCGTTCGCGACGCAGCCCCACCCCGCAGGTCTGGCGCGTTTCTTCGATCTGACGTGGCTATCGGACCCCGGCCACTATTTGTTCTTTCGCGGAGCGCTCGGCCTGCTGCTGCTTCTTTATGTGGGAGGTGTCATCCTGCCACTGACCCTGCCCCTGCTGGCGGTGGGACATGTGCTCGTATTTACGCTCTACAACTCGCAAGGCTACACCCATCATGGCTTCCAGATCGTCAGCCTGACACTCGCGGCGCAGGCCGCGACGGTCCTTTACTATACGGTGCTGGTTGGTGGCCTTCGCTGGCGGCCTCCCGATGCGCGCCTCAACGCCTGGCTGCTCTGGCAGAGCCAGATGATCGTGGCGGGAACCTATCTGATTTCCGTTTTCTCCAAGATGATCAATTCTCGGGGCCTTTGGCTCTGGAATTCGAGTTATATCGCGTTGGATTTGATCAAGACGCGTCGACAACTCTATTACGGGGGTCTCGATCCGGGATACGCCGGGAATCCTCCGGAAGCCACCTGGTTGCTGGAGAATCCATGGATCGCCCGCGGTCTCTTTGGCGCGGGATTTCTTCTCGAGGCGGTCGCCTTTCTGGCGCTGGCGAGCAGGAAGATCGGCTTTCTGATCGGTGTCGGGCTCATTCTCATGCATCGAAGCATTGCGGGCCTGATGGGATTGCGCTTCGACAACAACGAGATGCTTTGCGCCATTTACCTTGTCGGCCTTCCCTTTCTCGTTGCCTGGTGTCTGGAGCGCATCGTGGATCCCGCGGTCCGCCTCGGTGTGCTGGCGGGCGCCATGGCGGGCATTCCCCTCAGCTACTTCGTGCAGCCTTCTTCGGTTCGATCCATCGTCTCCCTGCCCGGTTACCTTTTCGAGTTGATTAAGGCGCTGAGCGTTTGGCACGACGGCCAGCTGGCGGACTTTCTGCGTTTCACCCTTCCGATGTGGCTGGCATGCCTGGTCATGGCGGGGATTGGCGCGCTTGTCGCTGGTGCCATAAAGAGATATCGGATGGTGCACCGCTCGCGCAGTTAAGAGACGGTCTGTCAGGATCGCCGGGCCGGTGGTGAGATTAAGGCTTGGCGGAGCAGGTGGCGGCGAGCAGCATGCCCGAGCGATGCAAAGAAACGAAGAAAACGTTCTCGTCATCCGGCGCGCTCTCCTCGACGAACTCGGTTCATTTCAGGGGTTGCAGCGCGAGGTCGACCGCTACATGTCGGCCTTCCTGAAACGCGAAAACAACTTTTTCATGCCGCGCTCGCGTGCCGAGCAGGATCCTGGTTTCAAGCAGATCATCCCTTATGTGGTCTTCACCTTCGAAAACATGATCCTGCGTTACGTGCGCGGCGCGAAATCGGGCGAAAAGCGCCTGGTCGCAAAGGTCTCGATCGGCATCGGAGGCCACATCAACGATCACGATGAGAGCTTGTTTTCCTTTGACCGCGAGGCTTACCAGGCAGCCGTGCATCGCGAGATTGCCGAGGAGCTCAGGTTTGATGGAGCCTATCAGGATCGCGTCGCTGCGCTGATCAACGATGACTCCAATGACGTCGGGCGTGTCCACCTGGGCGTTGTCCACGTGGTGGGATTGAGTGATGCCTCGATCCGGGCGGGCGAGAAGGCCATCGGCGACCTCCGCTTCGTCACGCCTGATGAACTCCGCAACCAAAGAGACAAGCTCGAGACTTGGTCCCAGATTGTTCTGGACGCTTGGGAGATCTTGTAACGGGGGATGTTCAGAGCGCTTTCGAAGAGCTTCTGGCCGCGGGCGGAACCATGGTGTGAGCGGTTGTTGCACACGCCACTGACAGCGCTGGCCATCTTCGTAAGCCTTTGCCTGATCGCCAAAGAGAACTTTCCATTCTCGAATTTCCCGATGTACGCCAGACCGAGCGCGGAGAGAGGATATTTCGTCGTCACAGACGGGGAGGGAAATGCCGTTCCGGTCGGCACTCTGACGGGTATTACGGCACCACAAGTCGGGAAGGCCTATCGCAAGAAATTCAAGGAACTCCCTTCGTCGGACGTGCCAGGTGCGGGGGAGAGCAGGGCGGAGCGCGACCGGGCCATCGGGACGGAGATTTTTCGAATGCTAAGGCAACAAGCCTCCAAACGAGGGAAGGAGATTCCGGCAAAGTTGCAATTGCACTTGGTCGAAATTCGTTTTGAAGATGGACAAGTCAAGGAAGCCAGGCGCGTTCTCTTTGCGGAGTAGGGTTGTCGATTCGTTGAGGCAGCTTGGGGCGGGCTTCTTTTCGCTGCCCGCCGTGAGTCCGCTCGAGGGATTCTTTCTCCGATTTTTCTTTGGCTTGGTGGTGGCCTTCAGCCTCTCGTTGCAGGTGCCATTTCACGAGCAACCTCACCCAGTCGGCCTGGCACGCTTCTTTGATCTGACGTGGCTGGCAGATCCGCAAAATCTTTCCATCTATCGCGGTGTCATTTACCTGCTCTTGATCCTTTACGCCGCCGGATGGCTCCTCCCGATCGTCCTCCCGGTGCTGGCCGTCGGCCATGCCTTGATGTTCACCTTGTACAACTCGCAAGGCTTTATCCATCACGGGTATCAGATCGTGAGCCTGACCCTGGTGGCGCAGGCGGTAACGGTCCTCTATTACACTGCGCTCAAGGGCCTTCGCCTGCAGTCTCCGGATCCGCTTCTCAATGCCTGGCTGCTGGTGCAAAGCCAGGTCGTCGTGACTGGCACCTATCTGGTATCCTTTCTGACCAAGGTCTTGGCGACGGGCGGAATGTGGTTCTGGAACGCGCACTATATTGCGCTCGATCTGATCAAGACGCAAAGGCAACACTATTTCAGCCGGCTTGATCCCGCGGCCGCCGTCGACCCGCCGGAGGCAATCTGGCTGCTGGAGCATCCATGGATCGCTCGTGGACTCTTTGCAAGCGGCGCGCTTCTCGAGGGGATTGCCTTTCTCGGGCTGGCCAGTAGGAGGCTTGGCTTCCTGATCGGCGTTGGGCTTATTTTGCTGCATCGGGGTGTCACGATGCTTATGGGGTTGCGGTTTCAGAACCACGAGATGCTTTGCGCGATTTTCCTCGTGGGAGTTCCTTATTTTATGGCCCGCGGGTTGGAGCGGGTTCATCCGGCGAACGTCCGATGGGGCATCCTTGTCGGTGCCGGTGTCGGGATCCCATTGAGCTATTTCTTGCAGCCGGCGGCTATTCAAAATGCCATGCCCCTGTGGGAGTACCTCGCGGCCCTCATCAATTCGCTCAGCGTTTGGGCCAATGGAAATTGGGCGGATACACTGAAGTTCACGCTTCCCTTATGGATGACGTGTCTCGTCACCGCGACGGTTGGCGCGCTCGCTGCCCGCTTGGGCTCAGGAACCAAGTTGGGCCCGTCCTCTTCCTAAGCCGGTCGATCAATTGGCGTTGTCCCGATTTCATAACGGGATTTTCAGCCCCGTTCGTTGAGAGAAGATGCGACGGCCGGTTGGCGCGGGCAATCCGGCGCTAATTTTTGGCAACCTACCGGGAGCGTCTTCCGCGGAGCTGTGGCTAGTTGACGGCATGCTGTAACGGACCGAACCCAACGACCCACGCCCTTCGCTGGCCGGCAACCCGCTGGTCGCTTCCGTGCTTCGCGAGAATGTCCAAATTCTCGGTGACCGCGCGATGATTGGGCTATGGGGCAGTTGGCCGTCGCTGCTGGCTGAAATTTCTTCCTTTGGGGAGGTGCTGGCCATTAGCCGGAACGCTTACGCAGTGCTCGGCTCGATCAACGAGTATCCCGAGGTCTTGTCAGGACCGTGCGAAAATCGTGGCCAGACGGTCGATGGATCGCTCGAGTTTGACTTTGCGTGCTGGCGGCAGGCCGCGGCAGTCGTTGAAGCACGTCCGGGCGGATGGCTCTATGCAGTCGAATTCGTGGACCAACGCGGAGAGGTGATCCATAAGATCTGCCTGACGGAGCAGTCGGATTTCGAAGCCTTCCGGAGCTGGGTGGAATTGAGTCAGACACTCCACGTCCCGGCTAAATTCGACGGCTTACGCCAGGCATCGTGGCTGGAGAATACCCTCATCCTCTGCGCGTCGGGCGCCAGGAAGCTGGAGAGCGAGGCGCTTTGCACGCTATTCCAGATGATCGCCGCGAAGCGGTCGGCATTTCAGGCGATCGTCGGCAACGAGGGGACGGTTCAAGCCGCCCGGATTGCTCCGACGATCTTCAGCAAGAACGGGCAGTGGATCTTCGCTGGAAGCGAGACCTCGGGCCTGCATGTCCGCGTTGAAAGATTGGCGGAAGTGTATCTGCACGAGGTCGGTGAGTCCTGTGCGCTCAAGGCGTGTGACCCGGAGGGCCATCTCGTCTGCGCCTTGATGGCCGCCGACGACACCGACACCGGTCCCTGGAACGAAGAACTGCAGAAGGTTGTAGAAATTTTCTCGACGGATCAGACATGAAAACAGACATCGCCATTCTTTACGCAACCATGACGGGGAACGCTCGCGAGTGTGCGGAGAAAGTCGCCAGCTCGTTGAAGGCGACTGGAATTCGCGCCCGGGTGCACGATCTCGGGCAATATGATCCGCGAGATTTCCTCGAAGAATCGACGGTGTTGCTGACGATCAGCACCTGGGGAGAGGGCGAGCCCCCGGATGATGGAGTTGCCTTCTTCGACTACGTCGCCGGTTTGGGAGAGACCTCCTTGCAAAACTTACGATTCGCGGTCTTCGCGCTGGGAGATACGAGCTATGATGATTTCTGCCAATGTGGCAAAGATCTGGATCGAATGCTCGAGGAACGGGGTGCTACGCGCCTGCTGGAACGCGTGGATAACGACGTAGACTTCGAGGAGGCGCTCGGAAGCTGGCGCGAAGCCGTGGTTTCGGTCCTCCAGGACGAAGTGACGGTTTAGAAGAGAATTCGTCCGTCTTTCGCGGGGCGGTAGGGGTTTGCGTGCACCCTTGGGTTCCCCCATCGCAAAAATCGCTGGACTTCCGGATGGGTTTTCGCTGGAAGAATCTGGATGACACGCCGCTTGCCAAGGCTGTTCAGGATCGCCGGCCTTCTCTTGGTCGGTCTGGCTTTCTTTGCCCTGGCGGGTGGTCATTGGGCCGTGCTGCAGACGATCGCGTGGACTCAGATGGTACGGGATTATGCGGAGAGCGTCTCAATCTCCGAAGCGCTCGTGCGAACATTCAGCGGTGAATACCCGTGCGGCCTGTGCACCAGGATTTCAACCGAGCGACAGAAGGAGGAAAAGGCCCCTGCCGTGGTCAAGGTGGAGAAGAAAGCGGAGAGCTGTCCGTTGTCGGTGCCCAAAATTCACGGCCTGCCGGAAAGCAGGGATTTCACGTACCCGCAGCCGCACCAAGTCGCGCTGATCGAACGACGGGAGGCGCCGCCTGTGCCGGTGCCGATTCTCGAGCTTCTCGTTTAAGGGTTTCCTTCGGCGTTTGCGGCCCCTTGCTTGCGTCAGGCTCGCGAAACCGTGATTGGAAACGCCTGAAGCCACCTCGGGGAGAACCTGACTCGCCGGGGAACGCCTTGATCTGGCGCGTTCCGGCGCCGCATCCATCGTAACTCTCGGAGGAGCCTTCGAGCTCCCCGTTCGCTCGTTCAATGATTTTTATGAAGACTTTTCCTCTGTTGCTAACGCTCACGTTTCTTTGCATGAATTCCGCGTTGCCCCATGGCATTGGCGGACACCTTTACCGGGCCGAGGAGGATCGCGAATCGTCGCGTCCCCGGCCGGTCGAACAAACTTCGACCACCGGTAAATCGTTTACTCAGCCGGCCATTTCAGAGAGTACCCGGTGGTGGGGGGCGAGGCTGTCGACCGGTTGGACCAGCCGGGAGATGCACTATGGCGTTGACGAGACAGGCGATTACGGCGCGTACACGAACGAACTCTCCCTCCGCATCTATGGTCTCACGTTAAGCGTTTGGTCCGGGGTTGGCACTGGCAACGACTACCAGGAGTGGGACTTCACAGTCGCTTACACATTCGACCTGGGACCGGTGTTCCTGACACCCGGGTACAATTTTCGCTACCAACCAGGCATCGTCGAGCACGATCATGAGGATTCCGAAGAGGACCAGAGCCATCCGGAAGAGCACGCCCATTCGGCCGGCCATGGTCACGACGAGGCGGACGAACACGAGCATAGCGACGCCGAGACCGGGCATTCGCATAATACCTACGCTAACGAGATCTTCTTCATGGTGGGGACGACGGTGGTTCCGTATGTGACCCCCAGCCTCTTCTTTGTTTCCGATCTGAACAATACGCCCGGCGCCTATCTCGAGTTTCGTCTCGATGGGAAGGTTCCGCTGTGGCGGGATATCTTCACCTTGGACCCTTATGCGTTGCTCGGGCTGAACCTCGGCTATAACACGACAGCATACTACGGCTGGAACAATTTCCAATTTGGTCTGAGGGCGACTTGGAAGATCAATCGCTTCCTCGCGATCTCCGGGAGCATCAACTACAGCGTGGCCATGACTGCGCTGGATAAGATTGCCCAGGGGAATGAAGTCTGGGCGAGCGCCGGGCTCACCTTTAGTTACTGATTCTTGGGGGGTTACGCTCAAGCTGCTCCCTGGCAGACGTCGTGAATGGCTCGTCGCACGGCATCGACGGCACGCTCCAGTTGCGGTCCCGTCGTGCAGAGCGGCGGCATCAGGACGATCGTGTCGAGGATGGGCCGGGTGAGCAGGCCGTATTTGCGTGCGGCCAGGCAGACGCGGGCACCGGTTTGTTCTTGCCAGGGGAAGGGTCCGCCCTTCTCGCGACAGATCTCGATCCCGGCGATGAATCCGCATTGGCGGATCTCGCCGACGTTGGCGAGCTGGCCGACACCCTGCAAAAGATCGCGCAGGAGGACGATCTTTTCCTTCAAGCCCTCCAGCGTGTTTTCCTCTTCAAAGATCTCCAAACTGGCGAGGGCGGCGGCGCAACCCAGCGGATTGCCGCAGTAGCTGTGACCATAAAAGAACGTCTTCAGCTCATCGTATTCGCCGAGGAACGCCTCGTAGATGCTCTCGGTGGCAAGCGTGGCAGCCAGCGGGAGGTAGCCGCCGCTGAGACCCTTGGCGAGGCACAAAAAGTCGGGAAGAACATTTTCGTGCTTGCACGCGAAGAGGCGTCCCGTGCGTCCGAACCCTGTGAGAACCTCGTCGAAGATGAGGAGCACCTCGCGCGCGTCGCACCAGGCGCGCAGGTCGGCCAGCATGCCTTTGGGCCAAAGGCGGATGCCGGCTGCGCCCTGGACGAGCGGTTCGATGATCACGCCGGCGAGCTGGTCGGAATTCCGGGAAGCGACGGCGTCCATGTTCGCGACTCGCTCGACCGGAAAATGGATCGCCGCAAATCGACTGGTGAAAGTGCCGACTCCGCCCAGACTGGCCGCGCCGGTGGTGTCGCCGTGGTAGGCATTCTCGAAAGCGACAAAGCGAGATTTTTCCGGCCGTCCGCGCAATTGCCAGTATTGGAGCGCCATCTTCACGGCTACTTCGACGGCGGTCGAGCCGTCATCGGAATAGAACGTGCGCGTCAGCGTGTGAGGTGGAAAGCACTCGGCCAGTTTGGCGGCGAGCTCGATGGCGGGGACGTTGGTCGTGCCGAGAAACGAGACATGCGCGACTTTATCAAGCTGGGACTTGATTGCCGCGTTGATGGCCGGGTGGTTATGGCCATGGATGTTGGTCCAGATGGAAGAGTTGCCATCGATATATTCGCGACCGTGACGGTCCCACAGGACGGCCCCCTGTCCTTCGACGAGCACGACCGGCTCGTGTTCGGGCGCGCACCACGCCTTCATCTGGGTGAAGGGATGCCAAACGTGCAGCTTTTCAGCGACGATGAGCGGATCGGGATTCACGGGGGATGATCATGGGGCGGTTGACATCACTGGCTCGACAACATTCTCTCTTGGCGTGCCCGCGTTGGGGAAAATCCTGCTTTACTTGGTGATCGTGGTGCTTCTTGGGGCCATCCTGGCTCCTCCGATTTACTGGATGCTGCATGAAACGGTGAAGTTTCCATTTTATCGGTATCTGAGCCGCGTGACGCAGATCACGGCTTTCGTGTTGCTGGGTCCGCTGCTCTTCTGGCTGGGGATTCGCAGTATCCGAGAGTTCGGCTTGGCGCGCAATCCGCGAGCGATGCGAGATGTCGTGGCTGGCTTCCTGCTGGCCTTGGTGCCCGGCGCCTTGCTCGGGGGCGTCTACCTCCTTTTCGACGTCTATCAAATCAAACAGGAGATCATCTTCCGGCTGATTTTTCGCATTGCGCTGACTGCGGGATTCGTGGCGCTGGTCGAGGAGTTTCTGTTTCGGGGTGTCCTGCTTGGCCTCGCGGCGCGGACGTTTGGCCCTTGGCCCGCGGCCATTGGAGTTTCTCTTGTCTTTGCTGGGGTTCATTTTGTGAGACCAGGCAAGGGAGCGGTCGAAACAGTCGAATGGTGGTCGGGGTTGACCGAAATCGCGAGGGTTTTTGACGCGGTGCCGCCTCCGTTGATCCTTTTCGCGGGTTTTGTGTCGCTTTTTGTCGCCGGCATGATCCTGGCCGCGGCGACGTTGCGCACACGCTCACTTTGGTTGGCGATCGGGCTACATGCGGGTTGGATTTTTTGCCAGCAGGCTCTGCAATGGATGGCGAAGTATCGCTTGAAACCGCCCGATGCGTTCCTGCCATGGGTCGGTCCGAACGTCGTGAGCGGAGCGGTTCCGACAGGGCTCGTTCCGTTGGGGATCCTGCTCTTGACCGGGGCCGGTCTCTGGTATTACGTGCGGCATGCCTCCTGGGACTCGCGTCGTTTTTGAGACGCTGAGCGGGTTGTTTTTTCCCCCGCACTGTGCCGGGTGTGGGCGAGCAATACGCTCGGGTTGGCTGTGCGGGAGTTGTGAGGATTCGCTCGCAGTCGTGCTTCCTCCGCGCTGCGAAGCCTGTTCGCAGCCATATAGCGGTGCGTTGGGGCGCTTTGTCTGTTCCAATTGCCGGGGGAGGGCCTTTCATTTCGAGTGCGCGGTCGCGGTCATGCAATCTCGCGGAGTGGTGCGCGACCTGATCCATCGCTTCAAGTACGGCGGAGAGATGTGGCTGGCAGGCTTGCTCGGCGACTTTCTGAGGTTGGGCCTTCGCGACGCGCGGCTGAAGGACCGGACGTTCGAGGCGGTGGTGTCAGTGCCGCTTCATCCGTTACGCAAACGGGAGCGGGAATTCAATCAGGCGGAGGTTCTCGCGCGCGAGTTGGCCCGGGGACAGGGGTGGGAGCTCTGTGACGCACTGGAAAGGACTCGCTACACGGTTACGCAGACGCACTTCGACCGCCGTCATCGCATGAGAAACTTGCGGGATGCCTTTCGCATCCGCTGCGGCGCGAACGTTCGCGGGAAGAACCTCCTTCTGGTGGACGACGTGCTGACCACCGGTTCGACCCTTGATGAATGTGCCCGCGTGCTGCTCGCAGAGGGGGCGCGAGCAGTGTATGCGCTGACCGTGGCGCGCGGCTGACAAATGGCATCGACCTGGTCCACCCGCGCCGGAATTTGCTGCGGTTCGCCTTGCGCTTCCGACTCCCTTCCTGCAGGCTGTAGGCGCTTGGCTTGTTCTTAAATCATGCCGATATTTCGAAAACCCATTCTCAAGGCTATCGCCGGCAAGACGCGCGAGATGCCCGAAGGGCTTTGGACGAAATGCCCGTCGTGCGGAGAGGTGATTCACAACCTCGCCTTGTTGGAAAACCTTCGCGTCTGCACGAAATGCCAGCATCATTTGACGATGAGCGCCAGCGAGCGCATTGCCAGCCTCGTTGACCCGGACAGCTTCGAGGAGACGAACGCCAATATGACGTCGGTCGACACCCTCGAGTTCAAGGGTGTCGCCACCTATGCGGACCGGTTGAAAAACTATCAGGAAGAAACCGGACTCAAAGACGCGGTGACCACTGGCACCGCCAAGATTCTCGGACATTCTATCGGAATCGCGGTGATGGACTTCAACTTCCTGGCCGCCACGATGGGCTCGGTGGTGGGCGAAAAAATTACCCGGACGATTGAATTCTGCACCAAGAAGAAGTGGCCGATCCTGATCGTTTGCGCTTCGGGCGGGGCCAGGATGTATGAGGGGATGCTCAGCCTCATGCAGATGGCCAAGACCAGTGGCGCGCTGGCGCTGCATCGCGAAGCCGGGCTTTTGTACATCACGGTGCTTACGAACCCGACCACTGCGGGCGTCATGGCCAGTTATGCCTCCCTGGGCGACGTCATTATCGCCGAACCAAAGAGTATGATCGGATTCGCAGGCCCGCGGGTCATCAGGGAGACGACGCACCAGGATCTGCCTGAGGGATTTCAGACGGCGGAGTTTCTCGAGAAGCACGGTTTGATCGACATCGTCACTCCGCGTTCAAAGCTGCGTCCAACCATCGGACAACTTCTCGACTACCTGTCGCCGTTGCGGAAGTGACTTACGAAGAGTCGCTCGCCTGGCTCTACTCGACGCAGCAATTCGGCATCAAGCTCGGGCTCGACAACATTCGCAGTCTGCTCGAGGCCTTGGACGATCCGCAGGACGCCCTTTCTTTTCTGCATGTCGCGGGCACGAACGGCAAGGGGTCCGTTTGCGCGATGCTGGATTCGATCCTTCGCGCCGCCGGACGCAGAACCGGGCTCTATACTTCGCCCCACCTGGTCGATTTCCGCGAGCGCATTCGCGTTGATGGCGTGAAGATTCCTCCGGAGGCGGTCCGGCGCGGGCTGCAACTTCTTCGCGAGGTTGCCACCGGCTGGACGCACTCGCCGACCTTCTTTGAGCTGGCGACGGCTCTTGCCGCCCGGCACTTTGCCGAAGCGGGCTGCGAATTGGTTGTCCTGGAGACGGGAATGGGCGGCCGGCTCGACGCCACGAATGCGGTGGTGCCGCTCGTCTCGGTGATCACTCCGATTGCCCTCGACCATACGCGCTGGTTGGGGACAACAATGGCGGAGGTCGCCGGCGAGAAGGCGGGAATCATCAAGCCGGGCGTGCCCGTGATCAGCGCACGACAGGATCCTGAAGCGAGCGCTGTGATTGTCGGCCGCGCCGAACAGTTCGGCTGTCGGGTGAAGTTTATTGAGGGGTCGTTCGATGGCGCGGTTGGTCTGCGAGGGAAGCACCAGCAAGAAAACGCGGCCGTGGCGATCGCGGCACTCGAGGCGGCGGGATTGAAAGTTTCCGACGATGCCATGGCCCGGGGACTGCGGGAGATTCACTGGCCCGGGCGTTTTCAGATCGTCACAGAAAGGCTGGTTCTCGACGGTTGTCATAACCCCCATGCAGCCGGGCACCTGATCTTGAACTGGAAAGATACGTTCGGCGCTGAGAAGGCAACCATCATCTTCGGGGCGCTCGCTGATAAGGATTTCCCCGCGATGCTGGAGATCCTTGCTCCCATCGGCCGGGAAATGTGCTTCGTTCCGGTCCGGAGCGAGCGTTCCGCGGCTCCTGAGACCTTGGCGTCGGTCTGCCCACTGCCGGCTCGCGTATTTGCTTCCGTGAAGGAGGCTCTCGATGCAACCCAAGGGAGGACCCTGGTGACCGGTTCGCTGTTTCTGGTTGGCGAGGTCTTGGAATTGCTGGGCTTTGAGCCGTAGCTTGGCGTCTGCTGGCGGCGACCTTGGAAATGTTTGGCTTTCGGAGGCAAATGCACCAACTTTTGGCGGTGGATGGCAAACAGCGATTGAAGGTCAACGAGATTTATCTCTCGGTTCAGGGTGAAAGCACGTGGGCGGGCCTGCCGTGTGTTTTTGTGCGGCTGACGGCTTGCGATCTACGATGCAGTTATTGCGACACCGAGTACGCATTCTACGAGGGGAGTATGAAGTCCTTCGAGGTGATCCTGGAGGAGGTGTTCGCTTTTGACTGCTCGCTGGTCGAGATCACCGGGGGCGAACCGTTGCTTCAGAAAAACGTCCTTCCGCTGATGACGGCCCTCTGCGATGCGGATCGGACGGTCCTGATTGAGACCAGCGGAGCGCACGATATTTCGCCGGTCGACCCCCGCGTCCACCGCATCATGGATCTGAAGACTCCTTCCAGCGGGGAGGTCGGCCGAAATCTTTACTCCAACATCGCCCACTTGAACCATCGCGATGAAGTGAAATTCGTGATCGGGTCGCGGGAAGACTACGAGTGGTCACGTGAGCAGATTGAACGCCATGAGCTTGCCGAGCGCGTCCGGGCTGTTCTTCTGAGTCCGGTTTTCGGCAACATTCAGCCGCGCGAGATTGTGGAGTGGATGCTGGAGGACCGCTTGCCGGCCCGATTTCAGCTTCAGCTTCATAAATTCATTTGGGAGCCCCGCGCTCGTGGGGTATGAGCGTCGGCTCCGCATCTTCTCCAATGACGCGTAAGACAGCTGATAGATCGCCGGTTCGCCGTGGATTTCTAATGGGCTCGTTCCTGAGCGTGGGAGCGCTGGCGGCCGTGCTCTTTTTGCCAATCAGCCGGAGACCTTTTGTTCACCATTCTCCCGAGAGGGTGCTTTCCTACGATGAGGCGGTGAAGGCGGTCGAATCGTTGGCGGCGAATTCGCCATCAACCGTTCGAAGAAAATGCACTATCCAGCTGCTGACACATGGCCAACCGACCGAGCGGATGTTCGTGCTTCTGCATGGGTTGTCGAATTGTCCGGCACAGTTCGACAAGTTGGGACGGCTATTATTTGAGCGTGGTCACAACGTGCTGATTCCGCGCCTCCCGTACCACGGGGAGGAAGACCGATTGACCACGGATTGGGGCGCATTGACCGCTGAAGAGATGCTGGAGTCGGGAAATCAGGCGATCGACCTGGCACGAAGCCTGGGTCGGGAGGTCGTGGTCGCTGGCCTCTCAATCAATGGTGCCGTGGTCGCGTGGATAGCCCAAAACAGGGCCGATGTGCACAAGGCAGTCCTCCTCGCGCCCTTTCTTGCGCCGGCGGGCGTGCCGCAATGGGCACTGGCGCCGCTCGAGCGCACTGCTTCTGCGACTTCCCAACATGTTCTTTTGGTGGGATGCCAGCCTCAGGGAAAACCTCGAGGGACCTTCTTATGCCTATCCACGGTTTCCAACGCGCGTCGTTGCCGAAACCATGCTGCTCTCGCGTTCGGTCATGGAGGAATCCCGCATCCTTCCGGCCCGCTGTCCCTCGATTTTGAGCGTCACCACGGCTTATGACACGGCCGCCGACAACTTGGTCACCGAGGAGCTCGTCGCCAATTGGCGGAACCTTCGTCCCGCCGGTGTCGAAACCTTTGAATTTCCCGCCGAAAAGCGGGTTCCCCATGACTTTGTCGATCCGAATCAACCCAACCAAAGGGTCGATTTGGTCTATCCAACGATCATTGAGCTCCTCGAAAATTAATGCAACCGTGTTGCATTATTAGCAAAAATACTAGTTGCGCGATCCCGAATGCCGAATAGGGTCTGCGCCCCATGAAATGGAGAGCCCTGCTTTTCACGACGGCGCTATCGGCGGTGGCGGCCTCGGCGTTTGCCGCCAGGGACGTCGATACGCAAGTGGGCCAGCGGATCAAGAAGGTTCGTACGACGGCGTATACCTATGGCGTGGAGGAGAATGGAGTGCATGCAAAGTCGAATGCCGTCGGCACGCGGTTGAAGTCGGGCAGGGTTAGCAGCGCGGCTGCAGATTGGTCTCGGTGGCCCTTGGGCACGCGCTTTCGGGTGGTGGAAACCGGTCGCGAGTATGTCGTCGACGACACGGGGAGCGCTATGGTTGGCACGAATACCATCGATTTGTTTAAGCCGAATAACCGCGCAATGAATCGATGGGGTGTGCGGCACGTGACGATCGAAATTTTGGAGTGGGGGTCTCCTGAGGATAGCCTCGAGGTGCTGCAGGAGCGCCGCAAGTTCCGTCATGTTCGCGAGATGGTGTCGGACCTGCTGGCTCAGAAGGCGAACTGATTCGACCGAATAGCGAGCGACGCGTCTCCTCGGCGGCTCGGCTGGCTTCTAGCTTAGCTAAAGCGCTGGATCGTCCAGCCAGGCGAGGCTGTCGTCAGAGGCGACCAGGGACTGGAGATCGGCAACGCGATCAAAATCGGCGTTGAAAGAATCGTCCTGCTGGTGCTGATAAGCCAGCCATCCGAAGAGGAGACCGGCACAGGCGGCTGTCGGGATGAACCAACGGAGAAGCCGGTTCAGCGAGAATCGAGGACGTTGCTCCTGACGACGGATCTCGGCGACGACCTTGCGCGCAAAGAAGGGAGAAGCTTCGACCCGCCGGGCACGGCCCAGCAGCTCCCACAAAGCATCGTTGTCCTCATCCTTGTTCATACTTCAATAAACACCGCGCAGACGCGGAAGTTTCAAGCAGATCGTTGCCCCTTTCACGACTTCGGATTCTGTTTGATGACCTCCCTGTTGATTGAGACGCGGATGAATTCCTCCGGAGGATTGGTGTCGACTCGCAGGCTGGCCAGGCGGTCGAGCAGTTCTTTTTCGTCTTTGGTCAATCGCTCGTTTTGTCTCTGGTATTCGTTCCAAGACGCTGCGACCACCTCCATTTGAAAGCGGTTCGAATGCCCAAAGTCCTCGTAGAGCTGCCAATTGCGGGCGCCGTTTCTGAGGTAGGTGAGCCGGATCTCTCGCATGAGCTCCGTGCATTCGGCACGGCGCGCGGGGTCAATGGCGAATTCTGTCACCACGGAAACGGGATTGTCCCTGGCCTGAGAGAGGCGCATCGGGTCAAGATTTTGGGAGAAGATGGTGACGGCTGCCGGCTCGAGATTGAGTTCCGCGGCGAAGTCGATCGAGAGGCGCGTTTGGAGGGTGAAATGGATGACCGCGATCGTTAAGATCGCCAGGACGCCCGCCACGAGAAAGGTTGGGACTACGCCCGCGGTGGAGGCAGCCGATCCCCAAGCAACACCTCCGAGTGCCGTGGCGGCCTGCGACATCATGACGATGGTGGCGTTGAGGCGTCCGCGAGCCCAATCAGGCATGGCGCGCTGAGCGGCGATCCAAAGCTCGGTCGCCGACAGCGTCCACCCCGCACCACCGAGCGCGGCGACCAGCAGGAAGACATCGGGCCGGTTCACGATGGCCATCAGGAACAGGTCGAGCACCAGCAGGATGTTTGCATAGAAGGTCAGCTTGTCGGGCGACAAGCGGGCGCGGGCGATCGGCATGATGCAGATGGCGGCGGCGACCGATCCAGTAGCCATCGCGGTGAAGAGATATCCCAGTTGCGAGGGATCCAGGCGCAGTTCCTTTAGCCCTACCACTGGAAGAAGCGCGGGAATGATGGAAATGAAGAACGAGAGCAGAACGATACGTGTCAGGATAACTCGGATGCCGGGGGTGTAATGCACGTAGCGGACTGCCGTTACGAGCGTGGCAAAGAAGTCCTCCGCTTCCACCTTGGTGGTCGAAGGAGGGCGTTTCCATCGGAGAATCGCGACGAGCATCAGGAGAAAACCGAGCCCGTTTGCGGCGAAGGCGAAACCGGGCCCGGAGGTCGCAACGAGAAACCCACCGATGAGCGGCCCGACGATTCCCGCAAGGTTCATCTGCAGGCCGCCGAGGGTATTGGCGGAGGTCAGCTGCTCTTTGGAAACCATCTCAACTTCGACCGACGCAGAGGCCGGCGAGGCAAAAGCGAAGCCGATTCCAAAAAGAAACACGCTGACCAGAATGATATGAGAGTTGAGCGTCCCGGTGAACGCGAGGATGGACAAGCACGTCGCGACAGTGGCTTGCCAGAGGTTGGTCCCACAGAGGATCTTTTTCCGGTTGACAATGTCGGCCAGCGCGCCTGCCGGCAGCGTCAATAGAGCGAACGGAAGGGCGGAGAGAGTGGACATCAATGAGATGAGCAGAGCGGACTGATTCTCATGGCCCAGCACCGAAAAGGCGGCGGTGTTGTGCGCGGCGATGCATGTCCCGGAAGTAAGCGCCGCCAGCCAGTAACCCCGAAATACGGGATTGGAGAGGGCGAGCCAAATGGACGTCTTGCTCACACGAGGAGCCTCGCTGGGGGGGGAGCCGCTCATGAGAGTCGCGACGTTTGCCTAGTGTCGAAAATGGCGGACGCCGGTGAAGGCCATGGCCAGCCCGCGCTCATCGGCGGCGGCAATCACCTCCTCGTCGCGGACCGAGCCGCCGGGCTGGATGACGCAGGTCGCGCCAGCTTCCGCGGCGGTAATCAAACCGTCGGGAAACGGGAAGAAGGCATCACTGCAGACCGCACTGCCTTTCAGGGACAGACCGGCTTCCTGGGCCTTCCAGACGGCGATCCGCGAGGCATCGACACGCGACATTTGGCCGGCGCCGATGCCGAGCGTACGGTCCCGGCCAGAGTAAACAATCGCATTCGACTTGACGTGTTTGACGACCTTCCAGCCGAATCCCATGGCCTCGATTTCATCTTTGGTCGGCGGCCGCTGAGTGACGACCTTATGCTCCAACTCCGCGACGTCCGCGGAATCGGAGTCCTGCACGAGAAGCCCGCCGACGACTGAGCGCACATCGCGGCTGCGTTCCGGTGGCGGCTGGAGCATCTTCATGAGCCGAAGGTTCTTCTTTTTCGAGAGAAGGGAGCGAGCATCGGCATTGAACTCAGGGGCGATGATGACTTCGCTGAAAATCTCTGAAATCGCTTTGGCCAGGGCAAGAGTGACGGGGCGATTGCAAATGATGATCCCGCCAAAGGGCGCCTGCTTGTCCGTGGCAAACGCCTTGTCCCAGGCATTGCGGAGGTCGGGGTCGCTGCCGACACCGCACGGATTGGTATGTTTGAGAATGGCCGCCGTCGGCTTGGTAAATTCGGTGATGAGTTCCGCGGCCGCACTAATGTCGAGGATGTTATTGTGCGAGAGTTCCTTGCCTTGGAGCTTCTCGAAATAGGACCCAAAGTCTCCGTAGAGCTCGGCGTGCTGGTGCGGGTTTTCGCCGTAGCGCAGGCGCAGCTCGAGGGGAAGGTCGACGCGGAAGGCGGCGAATGTTTCCTGCTCCCGGTTAAGAAAACCGGCCACAGCTCGATCGTAGGCGGCGGTCGTAGTAAATGCCTTGATGGCGAGGCGCTCGCGCAGGCCGCGACTGGTTGCCCGGTTGTTCTTTCCCATATCCTCGAGCACGGCGGGATAGTCGTTTGGATCCGTGACCACGGTGACTGACTGGTAGTTCTTGGCGGCGCTCCGAACCATCGAAGGTCCTCCGATGTCAATCTGCTCGATCGCCTCTGCCAGGGTGACGTCTTCTCGGGCGATAGTGGCCTCAAACGGATAGAGGTTGACGACGACAAGGTCGATCGGCTGGATGCCATGCTCGCCGGCCTGCTCCTCGTGTTCCTCGTTGCCGCGCAGGTAGAGCAGTCCGCCGTGAATTTTGGGATGCAGCGTCTTCACGCGACCATCGAAGATCTCCGGCGAGCCGGTGAACTTCGAAACTTCGACAGTGGGCACTCCCTCCGCTTGCAAGGTGCGCGCCGTCCCGCCGGTGGAGAGAATCTCCACATGTTGCTTGTGCAGTTCGCGGGCAAAATCAACGATGCCGGTCTTGTCGGAAACAGAAATCAGGGCGCGTTGTACTCTCATGAAACGTGAGAAGGTAGGATGCTGGCGAGAAGAAAGCTCCATGACAAGTGACGAGTGAAAAGTTCTTGCCCTGGACCGACGGTCGTCACTCACTCAGCGGGGTGATCCTGGCGAAGTATTGGAGGGTGTTCACCACAGGGTTGCAGAACACCTTCGTTTACCGGTGGAACTTTCTACTGCGGTCGCTTTTTGCGATCATTCCGCTCGCCGGCACGGTATTCATCTGGCGCGCGCTCTTCGAGTCGCGCGGGGAAGAGATACGCGGCTTCGACTTCGGGCAGATCGTCTACTATTTCATGGTCGTTCTGCTGGTCGACAACCTGGTGACACCGACGGACGACGAGTGGCAGATCGCGGCGGAGATTCGAGAGGGACAGATCAACAATTTTTTGTCCAAGCCGGTCGACCATTTGGCATATCGGGCGAGTCTTTTTCTGAGCGCGCGTCTGCTCTACACCGCGGTGACGATTCTTCCAGTCATCGGGATCTTTGTCTGGTTTCGCGAGTTTATCGTCCTGCCGCGAGACCCGCTGACCTGGCCATTGTTCTTCGTTTCGCTGGTGATGGCAGCCGCCCTTCAGTTCCTGATCGCGTACGCCGTGGCCATGCTCGCCTTCTGGATCCTGGAAATCTCCACCGTGGTCTTCATCCTTTACTCTTTTGAGTACGACTTGAGCGGGCGCCTTTTTCCGCTCGACATCATGCCGGACTGGTTGCGCACCATCTTGAAATTCCTGCCGTTTACCTACGAACTCTATTTCCCGGTCGCCATTCTCCTGGAAAAGGTGCGCGGGTTCGACCTTTGGGCCGGACTGTGCATCCAAGCGGGATGGGTGGGTATTGCCTTCGTGACGGCGAGGCTGATGTGGCGGGCCGGTTTGCGCCGTTACGAGTCGGTGGGTGGGTGAGACGGACTCGAGCGGCCTCCCGCTCACGAGCCGCGCCAACCTTTGCTCTAAAAGCCAAGCAGGCCGGTGTTCGCCTCGCGAACGCGTCTGGCCAAGGCCAGAGAAATGTTTCGCAAGAGCAGGGTTTGGAGGGACGGCTGGAGCGTGGCCAGCGAATCGAATTGCTCGGCAGAGAGAGCCAGCACTTCGATGTCGCTATCGGCGGTGACATCGGCCGAGCGCGGCAAGCGATCCAAAAGGGCCATGTCGCCGAACATCATGCCCGGAGTAAAGGTGGCGATGCGCTTGCGCGGCATCCCATCCTGGGACACGGACACACTGGCCGTTCCGGCGATAAGGATATACATCTCGCCGGGGATATCGCCCGCGCGGATGACGACCTCGCCGCGCGGGAAAGACCTGCGGACCAAGAGCCTCTTGAGGACGCCGAGGTCCTTGCGTGACATTCCGCGGACTGCATCGCATTCATCGAGACGCGCGCGTCGCAAGCGGCGTCGGCCCTTGCCGAAACGAGTCAGAACCCGGTCCTCGCCATCCTCCAAGGCCAGGTCAAGATCCTCGAAGAAGGTCGCTCGGACCCGTCGCTTCCGGAAGACTCGGGTCAGGACCGGCAAATGTCTGGCACGTGAGATCGAGACAAACTTTCGCGAGCGGAGCAGGCCCTTGACGAGGCCGGCGAGGAGCCGGCACGTGACAAAGTCGACCGCCTGAACGTGGGCGAAATCGATGATCACGCCTCGGAGACTTTCCTCGCGCCGGATGACTTCTCTGATCACCACTTCGACGGGTGCGAACATCACGGCTCCCTGGATCAACAGCACTTCCGCGCTCTTCCCAAACCGCTCGAGAATCGCCCGGTCGCTTTCGGATCGCAGTCGGTTGGAAAAAACCTCGCCGATAAAGGCCCGCTTGCGCAACACCGAGGTCGAGATCTGGGGCGCGTTGAACATGTGAAGGTCGAACTGCGTCGAGATCTCGCGGCAAAATTTGACCCCGCGCACGCTGTTCCCGCGTTCGTCCAGACGCGGTGAGAAGACCCCGATCCCGAGCTGGCCCGGCAGTACTGCCAGAATACCGCCCGACACTCCGCTCTTGGCCGGCATGCCCACCTGATAAATCCACTCCCCGGCGGCGTCATACATGCCGCAGGAACCCATGACGCTGAGGACACTTTGCACGTGCTCGCGAATGATGGCGCGGGCGCCGGTGACCGGATTGACGCCTCCGTTGGCCAACGTCGCGGCCATGATGCCGAGGTCCCGGCAGGTCACCGCGATCGAGCACTGCATGAAATAGGCGTCCAGGCTCGGAACCGGATCGGACTCAATGATATTGAAGTTCCTGAGCATATAGGCGATCGCGCGGTTGCGATCCCCGCTTTGACTTTCGGAGTGGTAAACGGAATGGTCGATCTGAAGCCGGCGTCCCGCATATCTTCCGATGCCGTCCAAGATCCGGCAGATTTTCTGCCTGGCGGTTCGCCCTTGGACCAGCGCGGTCGTCGCGATGGCTCCGGCGTTGATCATTGGGTTGTCCGGCTGCCCCTGTTCGGGACGCAGGCTAATGGCGTTGAACGCTTCGCCCGATGGTTCGACCCAGACCTTCTTCAGAACCTCGGCCCGCCCGTTGTCTTCGATGGCCATGCCATAGACGAATGGCTTCGAAATGGATTGGATGGTGAACGGTTGCTGGGTATCTCCGACTTCGTAGATCTTTCCATCGGCGGTCACCAGGCAGGCGGCAAACCATTCCGGATTGGCCTTGCTGAGCTCCGGGATGTAGGTGGCCAGCACTCCCGAGCGATCGGCTCGGAGGCGTTTGAAGACGTCGTTGAGAACGCCTTGGACGGGACAGGTGGACCGTGCGGTGCGCGACGGCCCCATAAGCGAACCCTCAACCACTGTTTTTGCCATCCGTGCCGGGTCGGATTCAAGTTTGTCGCGTAAAAAACGCAAGAGCGTTTTTTACGCTTTCGAAAGCGGCAGCGTGATCGGAGCCTGGCGCGGCCGAAGGGTGCCAGCGCTTTTTGGATTTCGATTTCGGGACGAGGGAGATTTAATCGACCGCATGTGGATGGTTTACGCACTTGCGGCAGCGATTATTTGGGGCATCAGCTACGCTGCCAGCGGGCGGGTCATCGAGCGTGGTATGACTCCGCTGGTCTTTTTCTTTCTGTATACGTTCTTTGGGGCGACCGCGGCAGCGACGGCGCTGGTGGTGTCGGGCAAAGCCGGCGCGCTGGGTTCCGAGTTTCGGTCGCTGGAAGGCGATTGGGTTTGGCTGCTGGTGGCCGTCATCTCGTCGGCGGCGGGAGGGCTGCTCATTTATATGGCCATCGGCGAAAAGAATGCCACGCTCGCTTCCCTGATCGAGATCTCGTACCCGTTTTTCGTCGCGCTGTTCGCCTGGCTATTCTTTCGCGACGTCCAATTCAACTGGCAGACGCTGGTCGGAGGAGTGCTAATTTTGGCCGGGGTAACGGTCGTTTTTCTCGGCGAGCGGAACTGACGAAAACAACGCCTTCGCTGAGGGCTCGAGAGAGAAGCATGCCCCTCGGGTGGGCAAATGCGCGGACTACGGGCGATCGAGCCGGTCCGGTATTGCTTTTAGGGCGAAGACGAGGCGTTTTTCTCTTGCCAGCCGAAGACGGCAAAATAGCCTCCGTTGTTCGGATGAGAAGGTTTTTGTTGTCATTGGCGCTTGCCTGGCTGGCGGGCATGGTCTGCGCCATGGCGCAATTCGGGAGCTTTGGCGATGTGCCGGTCTCGATCACCGCCGATGGCAACACCCGCTTTGAGGGCGGTGTCGCTATCGCCGAAGACAACGTTCAGATCCATTACGGCGATTACAGCATCTACTGCGATTACGCCGAGTACAACCCCGACACCCGCGATGTCCTCCTCATCGGGAACATCCGGCTTTACACTCCGAAAGAACTCCTCACCGGCCAGCGAGCGCTTTTCAATCTGGAGACCAAGCAAATGCGCGCGCTCGAATTCTCGGGCGCGCACTTTCCCTTGCTGTTCCATGCCTTCAGCCTTCGCGCGCCGTCGACGAGGGAGTTTCGTGTGCGTGATGCCATCTTCACGACGGACGATTCTTCGCAGCCGGACTTTCACGTCAGGTCGAAAAGCGTGCGCATCTATCCAGACAGCCGTGTCATCTTTTCGAACTCCGCGGTCTACATTGGTCAAACCCCGGTCTTTTGGTTTCCCTACATCTTCGCCAACATCAACAACACGGGCTTCGAATTCCTGCCCGGCTTCTACACGCCCTGGGGCGCTTATTTGTTCCTCGCATACAGCTTCCCGATCGGAACGGGCGACAGCATCATCGGAAAAGTGCGCCTCGACCTGCGCCAAAAGCTTGGCCAGGCGATCGGGTTCGACGCGAAGTTCAAGTACGGAAAGGATGATCGCAGCTACGGCGACTTCACCTCCTACTACGTCTTCGAGACACAACCTGATCAGCCCGGCAATGCCGATCCGGGAGGTGACGGGCGCTATCGCGTAACCTTCAAGCATCGCCTGTTCCTGACGGACGACATCTACGCGACTGCCGACATCAATTACATTAGCGACTCCGACTTTCTCGAGGATTACTTCCCAAATGAGTTTCGCGTGGATCCGCAGCCGGACAATTACCTCTCGCTGACCAAGTGGGACGAGTTCTATACGCTCAACCTTATCGGGCGCTGGCAGCTCAACAAATTCCAGGAAGTGACCGAGCGACTGCCGGAGGGGGTTTTCGATTTCAAGCAGCATCGTCTCTTCGGTTGGCCGGTTTATTACGACGGCGAATCAAGCGCTGGACAGTATCGGCGGGCTTTTCCGGCGGCGCCGGAATTCGCTGGGCTTGACTTCCCCGACTACGATTCGTTTCGTTTTGATTCCTTCCATCAGCTTTCCTTGCCGACCCAGTTCTTCGGATGGCTGAACATTGCCCCGCGGGTCGGTTTTCGTGCGACTTACTACAGTCAGAGCGGAACGTTTGAGAGCTTCGGTGGAGCCACCGAGGAAATCGACCCGGTTACCGGACTTCCGCAGCTGATCACTACTCCCTCC
Organism: uncultured Verrucomicrobiae bacterium; assembly: GCA_963820865.1. Classification (GTDB taxonomy): domain Bacteria; phylum Verrucomicrobiota; class Verrucomicrobiia; order Chthoniobacterales; family Terrimicrobiaceae; genus DASTFP01. Next base: position 377,461 of record CAWGBZ010000025.1, on the reverse strand, counting down.
ATCGAAAGCACACCGCTGAATGCACCGACCCCCAATCTCGTGAAGGGAGGCTCGGTCTTCCGTCCGGTCGTCAATTTTGGCGTGGAGGTGTCGACCAAGCTGTCCAAGGCCTACGAACGTGTGCAGTCGCGCTGGCTTGGCCTCGATGGCCTTCGGCATGTCATCCAGCCGTACATGAACTATTCCCTGGTTGAGAATTTCGGCCCGGCGCCGTCGGAGATCCTTCAGTTCGATCGCGTCGTCCCTTCAACCGAGCTTTTGCCCATTTCGTTCCCGCAGTTTACCGCCATTGACACCATTGACACATGGAACATCCTCCGCTTCGGGGTTCGCAACCGTTTGCAGACCCGGCGGGATCAGGGCACCCATCAATGGATGACGCTCGATACGTTCATGGACGTGAACATCGAGAACCCGTATTCGGATGCGGACGTTTCGAATCTGTTCAACGTATTCACTCTGCGTCCCGTTCCTTGGTTTTCGTGGACCCTCGCATCGCAGCTTCCGATCACCAATCAGGGATTTACCGAGGTGAACAACGGATTCAATTTCATGCCGACCCGGTTTTTCAGCTATCGAATCGGCTGGCAATACATCGATAACAACGACTTCTTTGCCGATAACAGCCAGGTGGATTTCTACGCGTATCTGCGGATCAATGACAACTGGGGCGTGAGCGTTTACGAGCAGTACGAGTTCTTCTCGCAGGTCTGGCAATATCAGCGATACATGATCCACCGCGATCTCTCGAGTTGGGTGGCTTCAGTCGGTGCACAAGTGCGTGACAGTGAGGGTCAGGGCGAGTCCGGACCTCGGAATTCTCTTTATTCTGACTTTGAAGGACGCTCCGCAAGTGACGCTGCCGATCTCATTCGACACGGCGACCTCGCCGATGGAACCTGGCGCCAGCGACAACTAGCGCCGACCCCCAAAGCGGGGCTTCTCAACATCGCGCCTGGCGCGCCTGGTTTGCCGCGAGCTACCAGTTAATTTTCCACTGGTTGGTGTCTGAGGAGGCGCACCGCGAAAAGAGGTCGAAAAAGTTAGAGCCGTTGCGATTCGTGGCGCCCGGGTATTGGTAGCCATAGTTTTCCCCGAACGGGTCGACCACGTTGCTGGCATTGGTCATCGACTTGTTGAACTCGAAATAGACTTTTCCCGTGGCCGGCATCAAACTGGCAAGCAGAAAGTTGTTGCTCGAGGGGGCGCTGCCGCCGGCGACATTTGTCCCCTGCGGATAGTCGCCGTGGTCTGCCTTGTAGTTCTCGAGGGCCACGGTGAGCGCGGCAATCTCAGCCTCCGCGCGCGAAGAGGCGCCTTTCCGTTGAATGTACCCCGCCGTGCTAAGGATCAACCCGGCCAGAATGCCGATGATCGCGACGACGATCAGCAACTCAAGCAGCGTAAAGCCGCCCGCCGTCGAACGCTCTCGATGCATGGCTAGGACTGCTGCTGCATGCCGCTGATGATGCTGATCAAGGGCAGGAACAGGGCAATCACGATGGTGCCCACGACCACGGCGAGAAAGACGATCATGATCGGCTCCAGAAGCGAGGTGAGACCCGAGACGGTATTGTCGACCTCGTCGTCGTAGACCTCGGCAATCTTGAGAAGCATTTCCGGCAATTGCCCCGTCTCCTCACCGACATCGATCATGCTAATGACCATCGGGGGAAAAACTCCGCTGACCTCGAGAGGATGCACAATCGATTCACCCTCCTTGACGCTGTCGTGGACTTTCATGATTGCGTTGGCGACCACGGAGTTTCCAGCCGTCTCCCTGGTGATGGTGAGGGCCTGCAAGATCGGCACACCGCTGGTGACCAACGTGCCGAGGGTGCGGCTGAAGCGCGAGATGGAACTCTTGCGAGTGAGGTCGCCGAAAAGAGGTGCCCGGAGCTTTAGATTGTCCAGAATGAATCTCCCCTTGGTGGTCTTCCCAAGGAACTTGAGCAGCAAAACGAGGCCCATGATCGCTCCAATGATGATGAAGATGTTGCTCTTCACCATCGTGCTGGCGCCGATGACGAATTGCGTCAGCACCGGCAGGGGCTTGCCACCCAGCATATCTGCAAAAATCGCCTCAAACTTCGGAACAATGAAAACGAGCAGGAAGCCGAGAATCAGGATGGCGATGATCAGCACGATGATCGGATAGAACATCGCCGAGACGACCTTGTTTTTGATCTTCTGAGCCTTCTCTTGGAACTCGGCCAGACGCAACAAAACCAGCTCGAGCACGCCGCCCAGTTCACCCGCCTTCACCATGTTGACGTATAGCTTGCTGAAGATCCTCGGGTGTCCAGCCAGGCTCTCCGAAAAGGTCCCTCCGCCCTGCACCGTCTCCGCCAGGTTCACAATCACCTTTCGAAGCAGCGGATCCGGTTCCTGCTTGGCGAGAACGGTCAGCCCGCGCAGCAACGGCAGGCCCGCGTCGATCAAGGTCGCCAACTGCCGCGTGAAAATCATGAGGGTCTTCCCCTTGATCGTCTTGCGCTCGAAAAACGGTATCGAAATGTTGATCTGTTTCTTCGCCGCTGTCGGCTGCCGGGTCGCCGCCCTGACTGCCTTCGCCGCCTTGCCACCCTTGCCCTCCTCTGCGATCGCCTTCGGAAAATAACCCGCCTGACGCAATTGCCCAACCGCGTCGTTCTGAGACTCCGCCTCGATCACGCCGGAAGCTTCCTGGCCGCGCGCATCAAGTGCGACGTATGTGTAACGTGGCATGGACAATTATAGGTAGAGAAGAACAAAAAAAAACTAGAACCGGTCGGTTTTCCTGTCGAGGAAAGTTTCCTCTATTCGGCAAGAAATGGATTGTTTCGCCGCTCCCATCCGATGGTGGTGGGTGGTCCGTGGCCTGGAAGAACCGTGACAGCATCATCCAGGGGGAACAGTTTATGCCGGATGCCCGCAAAGAGCAGGTCTCGGTCTCCTCCTGGGAGATCCCAGCGCCCAACTCCTTCGCGGAAGAGGACATCGCCACCAACGATAACTTGCTCATCAAGAACATGAAAGCACAAGCTTCCGGGGCAGTGGCCGGGGATAAGGTAAAGGCGCATGGGGACGCCGAGCAAATCGATCGGTCCGTTCTCCTCGAGGAAGAAGTCTGCCGCGAACGGCTCGATCTCCAGTCCGAAACCCCATTGGCGGAAGAAGTTGGGGTCGCCGACCATCGGCGCGGTGTCGGGATGAAAGGCAGTTTTGCAGCCATGGCGCTTGATTATCGCGGCTCCATCGACGACATGATCAAAGTGTCCATGGGTGAGCAGAAGGAGATCGATCTGTTCGTGAGAGAAAGCGGCATCGGCGCCTTGCGGAGCGTCGAAAAGGATGCCGCCCAGCGGCGTCCGGTAGTAAAAGCAATTAGTGTCGAAGACACCGCCGGTGAAGCTTTTGAACCGATTCATGAGAAAATGGTCAGAGATGTGATGTCGAGGTTTGATTTTCGGGAATCTGTCTGCAAGGTTTTGGCGTTTATTCGATGAAGCGCTCGCTTTCAGGACTCTGTTGTGCGGCATGGATTGCCTTGGTGGTGCTCCTTCCGTGGTCCCTCATTGCCCGCAATTCCGTTGAGCCCGGCCAGGTCGCCATCTCGGTGGCGCGTTGGCTCGAGCAAGGGCACTATACCCGGGAAAAGCTGGACGAGAAGATGTCGGCGAGGTTTTTGCAGACCTACCTGACGACGCTCGATTACAACAAGCTGTATTTCACGCAGAAGGATATCGATGAGTTTCAGAGCAAGTATGCATTGACACTCGGGGATAGCGTCCTGCGGGGTGATTTGGGACCCGCCCGGGAAATCTTTGCCCGGTTCAAGCAGCGCGTCGAAGAGCGTGTTGCCAAGAATAAAAAGCTCGCCCAGAAGAAATACACCTTCGACGGCAATCGCACGGTAGAAATCAACCGCCAGAATGCGCCGTGGCCGAAGAACGTGGAGGAGGCCGATCGGATCTGGCAGGATCGGATCGAAGCTGAGTTGCTCAAGGAGGAGATGGCCGACCTCAAGCTTCGGCCGCCGCCGGAGACGATCACTCGCCGCTACGATCAGGTTCTGCGGAATGTTCGCGAGATGGAAGATGACGATGTCGTCAAGACCTTCCTTAGCTCGCTCGCCCAAACCTACGATCCGCACTCCGAGTATCTCAGCCCTTCGGATCTCGAGAATTTTCAGATCTCAATGAAGCTCTCGCTCGTCGGGGTTGGAGCGGTTCTCTCTTCCGAGGACGGCTACGCGAAGGTGAAGGAAATTGTGCCTGGAGGCCCGGCGGATCGCGATGGGCGTCTAGCGGTGAACGACCGCGTCGCCGCCGTCGCGCAAGGAGAAGCGGAGTTCGAGGATGTTGTTGACATGAAGCTCGACAAGGTCGTCGAAAAGATTCGAGGCAAGAAGGGAACACTCGTTCGCCTGCTCGTCATTCCCAGTGACGCGACCGATCCCTCCAAGAGGAAGATTGTTGAGATTCGCCGGGACGAAGTGAAGCTCAAGGACCAGGAGGCCAAGGCAGAAGTGCTCGATCTCGACGGCCAAAGCGGACGTCCGGTTCGCATCGGCTGGATCACGCTTCCGTCGTTCTACGCGAATATGGAGAACAGGGGTACTCCCAAGAGCACCACGGAAGACGTGGCTGCCTTGCTGACCCGTCTGAAACGTGAGGGGATCCAAGGCTTGGTGATCGATCTTCGACGGGATGGTGGCGGCTCGCTCGAGGAAGCCATCAATCTGACTGGACTATTCATCCCCAGGGGACCAGTGGTCCAGGCCAAGGACTCCAATGGGAAGATTACGGTTTCGCAGGATACCAATCCTGAACTCGTCTACAGCGGTCCCTTGATCGTTCTGATTAATCGTTTGAGCGCGTCGGCGAGTGAGATTTTCGCGGCTGCCCTTCAGGATTACGGCCGGGCGGTCATCGTGGGCGACGAGCGCACCTTCGGGAAAGGTACCGTGCAGACCGTCCTCGACCTTGGGCGATTGATGTCTCCGTTTAGTTTGGGTTCGACGGATGCCGGCGCTCTCAAACTGACCATCCAGAAGTTCTATCGGGTGCGTGGAGGATCGACTCAATTGAAGGGCGTGGAGTCTGATATTGTGCTGCCTTCCTTGACCGACAACCCGGAGCTGGGGGAGGGCTCATTGAAGAATCGGCTGGCCTACGATGAAGTTGCGCCGGTCAAGATCGTCGATTCCATGGCAGCGAACCCTCTCTTCCTTGACGAACTCCGGTCGCGATCTGCGCAGCGGCTCACCGGCGATCCGGAGTTCCGCTATACCGTGGAAGATATGAACCGCGTTCGGGAGAAGATCAAAGAGAACGCGATGTCTCTCAACGAGAAGGTGCGTCGCAACGAAATGGTCGACGATAAGAAGCGCAAGGAAATGCGCGAGAAAGAGAGGCAATCTCGCGGGCCGGCCCTCAATGCCCAAGCCTACGAACTGACGCTCGATGACCTCAATGTGCCGAAGTTGCGCGCGGTCGCTTTTGACCGCAAGCAGGATAAGAATTTGCTCGAACCCTCCGACGATGAGGAAGAGGGCAAGAAAGAAAGCCCGGAACCCGATGCCATTCGCAATGAATCGCTTCGTATCATGAGGGATCTCATCGATCTGGGCAATCGGACAAAAACTGCCAGCATTCCAAAAGATCCAGTTTAAGACCGGAAATCCCTCTTTGGTACTTAAACGGTTTGACAGCGCGTCGGCAATCTGTGAGCGTTGTTTTGCAGCTACCCCCGCTGTGTTTTCAACCTTGAAATAATATGTCTGAGCCCAAGAAGGAAACCGTGCGCATCGTCCTTCCGCCTCGGCGGGACGGCCAACCGTTGTCGTCGAGTCCGCGGGAGACAGCGATGATAAATCTGCCGCCCAAGCCGGTGCAAAAGCCGCCGGGCTCGATCGCCGCACAACCGGCGTCGGTTGTTCCTCCGCCGATTCCTCCGCTTCCCAAGCCGCCGGGAGTCGCTCCGGTGGCTGGACAGACGGTCACGCCGCCTGTTGCTCCGAAACCGCCTTCGATTCCTGCAGTGTTGCCACCTGCTCAGACACCTTCTCCGGCCGTAGGAGTTCCTCCGGTGGCGGCAGCGCCGTCGGCTCCCGTTTTGGGGCCGGGAGTTGCTGTGCCCAAGCCGCCGTCTGTGGCTGCGGTCCCACCGCCCCCTGGGGCGATCAAGCCGGCCTCGCTGGCCGGAGTCCCCCCCCTGGCACCCAAGCCACCCGGTTCGGTGATTCCGTCGGCGACCATTCCTCCAGCGCCCGCCAGGGCGCCTTCCGTCTCGGCTGTGGCCCCGGCCCCGCTTACCACGGAGAGCAAGAAGGAAACGGCCAAGGTGCCGCCGAGCGTCGGCGGTTCCAAACCTCTGCCTCAGGCGTCGGTCCATCTGCAGAAGAAGCCCGGAGCGTCCGTTTCGGCGATCCCCGTATCGAAGTCGACTTCAACCAGCTCCGCCATCACCGTAGCGCCGCCAGCCCAATCTGAGGCGGGAATCGGCGTTGGGTTCGGCGCTGTCGCGTTGATTGCTTCTCTCGCGGCGGTCGCGGTTCAGCTTTGGATGATTCTGGGATAAGTTTCTCTTAAAGAGCCGCCTACTGGTGCAGTGCCGGCGCATGCTGGCATTTTCGTGCACCTCTGCTATCTTCCCTTCCCTATGGCTAGTGAAAACGTTGTAGAGTTGAACGATTCGAATTTTGACACTGTTGTGTCGGGGGCGGCGGAGCCATTGTTGGTAGACTTTTGGGCCCCGTGGTGTGCCCCCTGCCGGATGCTGACTCCAGTGGTCGAGGAGATCGCCGGTGAGAATGCCGGGAAGTTCAAAGTTACGAAGGTCAATGTGGACGAGTCTCCGGCGGTCTCCGAAAAGTTCGGAATCCGCAGCATTCCTACTCTTCTTTTCTTCAAGGCCGGAGTGAAGCGCGATCAGACGGTGGGTGTTCTTGGCAAGGCGGAGATCGTCCGGCGTCTCGAAGCGTTGGCTTAAGGCTTTCGGATTTTGATTTTCATCTGGCAGGGGAGGAGCGCCGCCATCTGGCGGGCCTTGGCAGCGTCTGGCCGAGGCGCAGAGTTTCTCAGGGATTCTTGCTGGAAAGTTGATTATTGCGACGGGCGGCTTGGCGTTCTTTAACGGCCTGGCAGCCCGTCGTGGCTTGTGAAAATACGTCTGCGATTTCGGGCGTGTTTTTTGTTTTTGGATTCGGCTGTCACTGCAAGATGGTTTAGATTCGCGCGATGGGTGCGGTTCCGTTCGTCCATCTGCATTGCCACACGGAGTATTCGCTACTGGATGGTGCGATTCGCACCAAGGATCTTGTAGGGAAAGCGGCCGCGTGCGGTATGCCGGCGGTGGCCATCACCGATCACGGCAACCTCTATGGTGCGGTGGAGTTTTACCAAGCCGCGGAAAAGGCGGGCATCCGGCCCATTGTTGGCTGTGAGGTGTATATGGCGCCAAACTCGCTTCGCGAGCGCAACGCCTCGACCGGCAAAGAGGCGGCGTCGCACCTGACGTTGCTGGCGTTCAATGGAGAGGGCTATCGCAATCTGGTCAAGTTGGTAACAGCCGCACATCTCGAGGGATTCTACTACAAGCCGCGTATTGACAAAGAGTTGCTATCCAGCCACGCAAACGGCCTTATCGCCCTGAGCGGCTGTCTCAAGGGTGAAATCAATGGCCGGCTGCTTGCCGGCGATCCGGCCGGCGCCCGGCGTATCGCGGGTGAGTATCGGGATATTCTGGGAAGAGAGAACTTTTTTATCGAATTGCACGACCATGGTTTGGAGGCGGAGCGGCGCTGCCTTCCCGGTCTTGTGCGCATTGCCCGCGAGCTCGATCTCGGTTTGGTTGCCGCCAACGATGTCCATTTTCTCGAGCGCGAGCATCACGAGTCTCACGATGTAATGCTTTGCATTGGGACGGGCGCCATGGTCTTCGACGAAAAACGGATGCGGTACGCCCCGGAGCTCTATTTCAAGACCGGTGAGGAAATGGCTGCGTTGTTCGCCGAGTTTCCAGATTCCGTGAGCAACACAGTGCGCGTCGCCGAACGCTGCGAGCTCAAGCTGGAGTTCGGGCAGCCGAAGTATCCCGCCTTCGAAGCGCCTGCGGGCATGCCGCGCGAGCAATATCTCCGCGAGCTTTGCTGGCGCGGATTGCACGAGCGGTATGGTGCGCGCGCGGAGTCGGATACCGAGCTGCGGCAGCGCCTCGAGTACGAGATTTCCGTCATCGAGAAGACGGAATTTGTGAGCTACTTCCTTATCGTTTGGGATTTTATCAGCTATGCCCGCCAGCGGGGAATCCCGGTGGGACCTGGCCGCGGCTCGGCGGCGGGCTCTCTGATCGCGTTCGTCCTGCGCATCACAGATATCGATCCGCTCCGTTATGGGTTGATCTTCGAGCGCTTTTTGAATCCGGAGCGGGTCAGCCCGCCCGATATCGATGTCGACTTTTGCATGGCGCGCCGCGGGGAAGTGATCGAGTACGTCCGCCGCAAGTATGGCGAGCGATGTGTGTCGCAGATCGTGACGTTTGGGACTCTGGGCGCCAAGAGTGTCGTCAGGGATGTCGGTCGAGTGCTTGGATGGAGTTATACGGACGCCGATCGGCTGGCGAAAATGATTCCGAACGAGCTCAATATCACGCTGGCGAGCGCCGCGGAGAAGAACCCCGAATTACGGACGGCGCTCGAGAGTGAACCGGCCACCCGGCAGCTTTGGGATCATGCGGTTGTTCTCGAGGGGCTAAGTCGAAACACGGGCATTCATGCGGCGGGTGTCGTCATTGGAGACAGGCCGCTGGACGAGTATATCCCCCTCTGCCGCGGCAAGGACAACGAGGTCATCACCCAGTACGAGATGAATGCCCTCACGGAGCTCGGCATGCTCAAGATGGACTTCCTCGGGCTGAAGACGCTTACCGTTCTCGAGGAGACAGTTAAGAGGATCCGGGAAGCCGATCCTGCCTTCGATCTCGCGGCGATTCCCGTCGACGATCAGGCGGCGTTCGATGTTTACAATCGAGGCGAAACCCTCGGCGTGTTTCAGATGGAAGGTGGCGGAATCACCAATTGCTGCAGGCGATTTGACGTGCGCTGCATCGAAGACATCATCGCCATCGGCGCCCTCTATCGTCCGGGTCCGATGAAGTTCATCGACGACTATATCGCCCGCAAGAAAGGCTTGAAGGAGATCGAGTATGCGCATCCCCTTCTTGAACAAGTCTGCGCGGAGACCTACGGAATCATCGTCTACCAGGAGCAGGTGCAACGAGCCGCCAACGTTCTCGCCGGCTACTCACTGGGCGAAGCCGATCTCCTGCGGCGTGCGATGGGCAAGAAGGACAGGGACAAGATGGCCAAGGAACGCAGCCGTTTTGTCAAGGGCTGCGCTCGGGTTAATGGCATCCCTGAGGCGACTGCCGATGCGATCTTCGATTTCATCGCGCGCTTTGCCGAGTACGGGTTCAACAAGTCGCACAGCGCGGCCTACGGCTGGGTTTCGTATCAAACCGCCTACCTGAAGGCGCACTATCCCGTCGAATTCATGGCGGCGCTGCTGACGCACGATGCATCCACGACCGACCGCCTGTCCGAGATCATTGCGGAGTGCAACCGGATGGGGATTAAGATTCTGGCGCCCAATGTCAATCGCAGCAGTCTGCACTTCACGCCCGAGGCCCTCGGTGAAGGCATGGCGATTCGCTTTGGGCTGGCTTCTATCAAGAACGTGGGCGCAGGGGCGATGCAGTCGGTGATCGAGGAGCGGGAGAAGTCGGGTCTGTTCCGGTCGTTGCAGGACTTTTGCGCGCGTCTTGACGGGAGAACGGTGAATCGGAAAATCCTGGAGAGTCTGGTCAAGTGCGGAGCCTTTGACGACTTCGGCAAGTCACGGGCGGAGCTGTTTACCAAGATCGACAGGGCGATGTTGCATGCGGCGGGCGTGCAGCGCGATCGAGCGAGCGGGCAGGGTGCGCTCTTCGAGGAATTGTTGGCGATGCCCGGGCCGGTCAATTCGGTGGTCACGGTCGAGCCATGGTCGCGCAACGAGACGTTGGCCTACGAGCGCGAGTTGCTTGGTTTCTATCTTACAGGTCACCCGCTGGAGCCCTATGCGGGCCACTTCGACAACCCGAAGATCACATCGATCTCCACGGCGCAAGGTATTGAGGAGCCTTCGACGGTTCGTCTTGCCGGCATCGTCTCCTCCTTCGAGAAGAAGTTCACCAAGAAGGATGGCAAGCCCTTCGCGGTCATCGCGCTGGAGGATTTCACCGGCCAAATTGAGCTGACGGCCTGGGACGACGTGTTTGCGGAGAAAGCCTCGCTGCTTAATCCTGGGTCGGTGATTTCCGTCACCGCGCGGCTCATCCGCCGTGATGACAGCGTTCGGGCCACCGTGAGTTCCATATCTCCGCTCAAGCCAAAGGCTTCTGTCAAACCGGTCCGGCTCCGGTTGGCTCGGGGCAAGCTCACTGAAGGCGCCTTGCCCGACATCCTCGAGGCGGTGAGGCGTTTTCCGGGCAAACGCCCCTTGATCATCGAGATCGTGAACGACGAGGGCGTGACGTTTGAGATCCAGGCGGCGGAGAGCCTGGCTGTGGGAGACGAAAGCGGTCTGAAAAATGCCGTCCTCCAGTTTGCGGCGGCCGCCTGAGCTGCCAAAAGCGGCCATTGCCCCGGTGAGCGGTCTTTTCCGCTATTGATTGTCAGGTCCATTGCGGATAGCACTTTGTTCCTAATGAAGACCATTTTTGTCACTGGCGGAGCGGGTTACATCGGCAGCATCTGTGTCGAGCAATTGCTCAACGAAGGATACGAAGTCGCGGTTTTTGACAACCTGACCGAAGGTCATCGAAAGGCTGTCAATCCGAAGGCAGAATTCTTCCAGGGCGACTTGGCCGACAGAACGGTCATCAGTCGTGCGATGAGCGAGGTAAAGCCCGACGCAGTCATGCACTTCGCGGCCAACGCGCTCGTGGGCGAGTCAATGCAGAATCCCTCCAAATATTTCCGCAATAATGTGGCGAATGGTGTGAATCTGCTCGACGCGGCCGTGGAAAGCGGAGTGAAAAAGTTCGTCTTTTCGTCGACCTGCGCAACATTTGGGATTCCCGATCGCGTCCCCATCGATGAATCGATGCTGCAGGTTCCGATCAATCCTTATGGTGAATCAAAGTTTCTCTTCGAGAAAGTCCTCCGCTGGTATGACGAGATTCACGGGCTCACGTATATCGCTCTGCGCTATTTTAACGCTGCGGGTGCGACGGAGAAGTACGGCGAAGACCATCGGATTGAAACACACCTGATCCCAAATATCTTGAAAGTCGCGCTTGGCCAGCGCGAAGCTGTCGACATTTACGGGACCGACTACCCGACACCGGACGGCTCATGCATCCGCGACTATATCCACATTCTCGATCTCTCCCAGGCCCATATTCTGGCTCTCAAGGCGGACAAGAGTGCGCGCTTTAATCTCGGAACCGGCGGTGGCACGTCGGTGAAGGAGGTTATCCAGACCTGTCGCGAGGTAACGGGCAAGGATATTCAAGCGGTCGAAAAGCCACGCCGGCCCGGTGATCCGCCGCGGTTGATCGCCTCCTCCGACGGAATCAGGAACGCGCTCGGATGGAAGCCGAAATACCAGGACATCCGCACCATTGTGGAAAGCGCCTGGGCGTGGCACGTCAAAAATCCGCACGGCTACGGCGATTAATCTGCCGGGTGCCAGGGGCGACTACGGAGACAGTTCAGCGAGCGGCGCTGCGGACGTAAAGCGCCTGCGCTGGCCGGGCTCGTTTGCACCCGGGCTGACGCTGTGCTAAGCGAAAGAATGCTTCGCTGGCTGCTTTTCTGCCTTCTGACCGTCGTCGCGCACGCGCAGGTCTTCGAAGGCAAGACGCTGGTAAAGGCTTCGCTCCTGGCGGATCGGACTGCCATCACTCCTGGTAAGCCCTTCGAGGTGGGCGTGCTTTTGGAGATGGAGCCGAACTGGCACACCTATTGGGAATATCCGGGCGACGCAGGACTGCCCACTTCGATCACGTGGACGCTTCCAGACGGGTTCGGTGCGGGGCCGATCCAATGGCCGCTGCCATATCGCGTCGTCGAGCCGGGAGATATCGAAGTTTACGCCTATAAAGACAAGGTCCTTCTTCTGACGACCATCGTTGCTCCGGCCGAGATCAAGGAAGCCAATGTGACGCTTCGTGCGAAGGTCAACTGGCTTGTCTGCGCCGAGATTTGCATTCCCGGCTCGGCCGAGCTCGAGCTTTCCTTGCCGGTGGGCGGGCAGTCCGCCGCGGCCAATGCTGAGCTCTTCGAGCAGTTTCGGGCGATCTTGCCGGCTGCCACGGTGCCTCCTTACGCTCTGAAATGGTCCCGGAGTGGCAACTCGCTGGATTTGCAGGTGAGCGGATTGCAGGGAGTAAAATCTGTGGATCTTTTCCCCCTTCCGCCTGCAGGAGAACAGATCGGGCACCCGAGGAATGGGCCGGTTCGGGACGGCGGTGCCACCATTTCCCTGGAGGGTGCCACCGAGCTTCGCGGAGTCCTGGTGGTAGATTCGGCGGAGGGCCGCAAGGGCTGGCTCGTATCGTCGTCCGAACAGCCTGCCGAGACCGAGGCGACAGCTGCAACGCTGGTCGCTCCCGGCGCAAACCAACCGGGGCTCTGGCAAGCGTTGCTTTTTGGATTTCTCGGCGGGTTGATTCTAAATCTGATGCCCTGTGTGCTCCCGGTGATCTCGTTGAAGATCTTTGGCTTTATCCGCCAGGCGGGAGATCATCCGGAAAGGATCCTGCGTCACGGACTGGCGTTCATCGCGGGCATCTTCGTTTGGTTTCTGGGTCTGGGCCTGGTGATCGTTGGGCTCAAGCTTGGGGGCAGCGAGGTGACTTGGGCGTTCCAGTTTCAGAATCCCTGGTTCAACTTCATCATCAGCTGCATCGTGGTGGTTTTCGCGCTCAATCTGTTTGGTGTCTTCGAGATCGTCTTGCCGGGCCGGACGACCACGGCGTTGGCCGACGTTTCGTCGCAGGAAGGTTACGCTGGATCTTTCTTTCAGGGCATCTTTGCCACGCTGCTTGCCACTCCCTGCACGGCGCCATTCCTTGGGACCGCACTTGGCTTTGCGTTCAGCCAGTCCGCCCTGATCATTCTGGCAATGTTTGGATCGGTTGCCCTGGGTATGAGTGCGCCATACTTTTTTCTCTCCGCTCGTCCAGGCTGGATGAAATTGCTCCCGAAGCCCGGTGCCTGGATGGAACGGGTGAAGCAATTCATGGGATTTCCGCTCCTGGCGACGCTCCTTTGGCTGCTCTACATTCTTGGCAATCAAGGCGGCCTGGATGCCGTCATCGGGACGGGCGCGTTCCTGCTTTGTCTGGCGTTGGCGTGCTGGATCTATGGCGCCTTCTGCGGGCCGCTTTCTTCGCGGAGAGCGCGGGTGGGCGCGGTGGTCGTCATGCTATTGATTGTCCTCTTTGGCGTGCGCTCCTTCCTGCCGGGCATATTCTCACATGCACCTGGGCCGGGGACGACCAAGACACCGAGCAGTGGCATCGCTTGGAAGCCCTTTTCTGAGAAGGAACTCGAGAGCCTCTTGAAGGCGGGCGAAGCCGTCTTTGTCGATTTTACCGCGGACTGGTGCATTTCCTGCAAATTCAATGAGCGAACCGCCATCGATGTGCCTGCGGTGCGCGAAGCGTTTGCTAAGGATGGTATCGTTGCGATGAAGGCGGATTGGACGAACGCCAATCCTGAGATTACGGCCGCCCTCAAAAGATTCGGACGAGTCGGCGTACCGTTTTACGTGCTCTATCCGCGCGGCAAGCCCGATAAGCCGATCATTCTCCCGGAGCTCTTGACAGAGAAGATCGTTCTCGATGCTCTCGCGAAGGCCCGCGGATAGCGCGAAAATGCTTATAGCAACTTGCGCGACGCTTCGAAGTGCATAGGGTTTCAACCCATGAGAATATTACCCGCACTTTTCGCAGTTGCTCTGGCGACCACGGTCTATGCAAATCCTGAAGTGGGCAAGCCGGCGCCCGACTTTACCCTCCAGGATATCTCAGGCAAAAAGCACGAGCTTTCCGACTATAAAGGGAAGTACGTGGTGCTCGAGTGGGTGAATTTCGGCTGCCCGTTCGTCAAAAAGCACTATGGTTCGGAGAATATGCAGAAGCTTCAAAAGGAGTTCGCTGAAAAGGGAGTCGTTTGGCTCTCGATCTGCTCATCGGCTCCAGGCAAGCAGGGCAATGAGACCCCGGAGGCCGCGCAGAAAGGCATTTCCGAGTACGGCTGGGCGGCCAGCGCGTATCTGATGGATCGGGATGGCAAAGTGGGCAAGCTCTACAACGCAAAGACTACTCCGGAAATGTTTGTCGTGAATCCAGAGGGAAAGCTGATTTACGCGGGGGCCATCGATGATAAACCGACGCCTGATCCCTCGACCGTCAACGGCTCCAACAACTACGTGAAAGCCGCGCTGACTGAGGCGGAAGCTGGCAAACCGGTCTCGGTCTCGGCGACCAAACCGTACGGCTGCTCGGTCAAGTACTGACCAGCCAGCCTTCTGCGCCCTCCCAAACAACTTCGGACCGGATGACGGAGAGTTGGGAGGGCGCAGCTTCGAGGCTTCCCTTTCGTCGTTAATCTCGCTAAACGGCCGTGAAATCCCCAATTCTATGGCCAAAGATCGCATCCGGCTCGAAGAGCTTGACCAGTCTAAGAAGCTAGATCAGGACGACTATAAGAAACTTCTGAAGAAGCATCAATTGGAGCTTCTCAATGCGCAGCTCGTCTTGCGAGAGAGCCACAAGTCGCTGATTGTTGTGTTCGAGGGGCCTGATGCGGCCGGCAAAGGCGGCGCCATCAAACGACTGGTGGAGCGGCTCGACCCGCGGCTGGTGAGGGTTTACTCCGTCGTCAAGCCGACGCCGGAAGAATATGAGCATCACTACATGTGGCGCTTTTGGAATAAGTTGCCTCCGCACGGGCAGATCGCCATCTTTGATCGCTCGTGGTACGGGCGAGTGCTCGTCGAGCGGGTTGAAAAATTTTGCACAGAGTCCGAATGGAAGCGCGCCTTTCGTGAGATCAACGAATTTGAGCGTCAGCTCACCGATGACGGTGCGATTATCATAAAATTCTACCTCCACATCACGAAGGACGAGCAACTCGATCGATTCAAGCGGCGCGAGGCCGATCCCTATAAGCACTGGAAGATCAGCGACGAAGACTGGCGCAACCGAAATCATTGGGACCAGCACAACGGAGCGGCCGAGGACCTTTTTGAGAGGACGTCGTTCGACCACGCTCCCTGGATCGTCCTCCCTGCCAATTACAAATGGTTGGCCCGCGTCAAGGTGGTTAAATCCGTGGCTGAGCGGGTGGACGAGGCCCTGAAGCTCTAGCCGAGCCTTTTCCGCGGAAGAACTGGCTTATCCTCCGACCCGCGCTTGAACGGCGATGATCCCGGGAGTGCGCAGCCCTGCGTCGATGGCACTTGCGGCGGCCGAAGCCGATAGCGCGTCTTCGATCGACAGGTACGCTCTGGCCTCCCGGACGGTGGCGCTGGCCGAAATCGCCTCGGGAATTCCGGCGGTTTGCTTCAGCGCGCGACGGAGCCGGGCGAGCAGAATCGCATCTTCATAGAGTCCCGAGCGAGACGAACGGGTAAGTCCCGATTTCGAAAAGACGAGCGCGCCCTGGTCCTGGCTGACGAGATAGCCTCCCCGGACGAGCGCAACGATTTGCTCGGTCTTGGAGGGTTGCGTTCTTGAAGGAATCGTCTGCAAGGAAGCTCTTTTTTCGCGCGGAGCTGGCGGGGCCGGCTTGCGGTGATCCATTTTCGAGATTTGAGGCGCGGGGGGCGCCGTTCCGGTTGCGGCGATCGAGGTTCCCGGGCGGTGCGCGCACGCATTCAGGGCGACGGCGCAGGCCAGCGCGGCCAGGCACGCCGGCCGGCTCTCGTGTCTGAGAAAATCCATGTGCATGGGTGCCACGAAGGTTCGGTAAACTCAAGTCGGCAGGATAGAGGGATTTCGCAAAAATTTGCTCTTGCCGGTTGCGCGAGGAAAAATAGGTTCGTTGGTATGAGGGAAACAAGTCCAATGGCGTACGACTCGAAGATCGAGGGCAATGTGATCTTCACCCGGCTCGACGCTGCAATAAACTGGATGCGAAGCAATTCCCTCTGGCCGATGCCGATGGGGTTGGCTTGCTGCGCCATCGAATTGATGGCCGCCTCTTCCTCCCGGTACGACATTTCGCGCTTTGGTGCCGAGGTGATGCGCTTCTCTCCCCGGCAGAGCGACGTGATGATCGTCGCCGGCACGGTGACGTACAAGATGGCGTTGGCGGTCAAGCGCATTTGGGAGCAGATGCCTGAGCCCAAATGGTGCATTGCCATGGGAGCGTGCGCGTCGAGCGGAGGCATGTACCGCAGCTACGCCGTGTTGCAGGGGATCGACCACTTGTTGCCCGTGGACGTTTATGTCTCAGGGTGTCCGCCACGCCCAGAGGCTTTGCTCGACGGATTGATCAAATTGCAGAAAAAGATCATGACCGAGCACGCCATTGAAGATCAGAAAAAGGCCCTTGTCGAAACGGTATGACTCTTGCCGAAGCAGTCACGCTCATACGGAAGCCTTTTGGCGAGGCGATTCTTGCAGAGAAAGAGTTTCGCGGGGAGATCACGCTCTCTGTCAAGATCGAGTCGCTTCGGGAAATCTGTAAATTCTGCCGCTCGGAGCTTGGTTTTGACTACCTGCTGGACGTTTCCAGCATCGACCATTTCGGCGACTATCCCCGCTTCGAAATCGTCTACGAGCTCTCTTCGTTGGCCGGGGGGATTCATTTGCGCATCAAGGCGCTGGTCCCCGATGAGGACAACCCGGTGGCGCCCACGGTCTCGGACATTTGGCCGACCGCCGATTGGCACGAGCGCGAAGTGTACGACATGATGGGTATCCGCTTTGACGGTCATCCCGATCTACGACGAATCCTGATGTGGGAGGGGTATCCCTTTTTCCCATTGCGCAAAGATTTTCCACTCGAGGGAAAGCCAAGCGAGGTGGCCGAGGTGGCCTTTACGGATGTGGCGCCATTAGCCGGAGGACCGTTTGTCACGGCACCCTCCGACGGCACCACACAGGTACGGGAGCCTCGCGCACGCCGGGCGGGAGATGAACCCCCACACGATAAATTTATAGCCGAGCCTTGATCTCAGACCCCCAGGGTCTGGCAGACCTGATCGCCAGACTCACTCCTTTGTCTCGAATCGCTTTGGACACCGAAGCGGACAGCCTGCATAGCTATTTCGAAAAGCTCTGTCTCATCCAGATTAGCACGGAGCACGAGAATATGTTGGTCGATCCGCTGGCGGGATTTTCGCTCCAGCCACTCTACGAGGCGCTGGCGAAAAGACGGCTGGTCCTCCACGGCGCCGACTACGATCTGCGCATGCTGCACCGCGGTGGGCAGTTCGCGGCGACGGATATTTTCGATACAATGATCGCCGCGCGCCTCTGCGGCTACCAGGAACTCGGGCTGGCCGCGTTGGTGGTCAAACATTTCGGGGTGAAACTGTCCAAGGCTTCTCAGAAGGCGAACTGGGCATTGCGCCCTCTCTCGAATCAGATGATCGAGTATGCGATCAACGACACCAAGTATCTGCTTCCTCTGGCGGAGATCCTCGAGGCCGAACTCCTGCGATTGAAGCGGTGGGAATGGTTTTCCGAGTCCTGCGATCGCATGATCGCCTCGGCGGGCGAGCCGCGTGGTCGCGACGAAACCAAGGCTTGGAGAATTCCTGGATCCGCGGCGCTCTCTCCGCGCGCCCAGTCGGTTTTGCGTGTTCTTTGGTATTGGCGTGATGTCGAAGCGCGCAGCTGGGACCGCCCGCCATTTCACGTGATGAGCAATGAGGACATCGTCCGAATTGCCGAAAGCGCGGTTGAGGGAAAGGCCTTTTCAACGCCGAGGATGAGCAATCGCCGCCGGAAGAGCTTCGAGATCATCCTGGCGCTGGCGTTGCATATTCCTGAAGGCGAATGGCCGGTGCCGACCCGCTCCACCCGACGACGGCCCAGCCGGGAACAAACCGATCGCTTCGAGCATTTGAGATCCACCCGGGATAAGGTGGCTGCCGAGTTGGGCCTGGACTCCTCCATCGTCGCACCGCGAGGGGCCCTCGAAGCAGCTTCGGTCGACCCGGATACTCCGCTGCTCATGCGCTGGCAGAAAAAGTTGCTCGATCTCGACTCGGCCACCCATCCCGCCCATGCCCCTTGAATCCGATATCGTTGCCCTGGCCCTTTCTGAAGACATCGGTTCCGGGGATGTCACGACCAGATATTTTACCGATCCAACCCGTCATGCGGAGGCGCGAGTCGTCGCGCGAGAACCCTGCATCGTCGCGGGACTCGGCGTCGCCAAGGAAGTCTTTCACCGGGTCGATCCGGCGCTCGCTGTGGTTAAGGAGGTGGGGGACGGCGCTCATCTGGCCGCCGGAGGAATCGCCATGACGGTGAGTGGCCGGGCGGCGTCTTTGCTGAGCGCGGAACGCACGGCCTTGAATTTCCTTCAGCGTCTCTCGGGAGTTGCCACGCTGACGGGCGAGTTTGTCGCCGCGATTCGAGGCACTTCCGCCAGGATCCTCGATACCCGGAAGACGACGCCGGGGATGCGCGTCCTTGAGAAGGCAGCAGTGCTCGCTGGAGGGGGGCAGAACCATCGCTTTGGCTTGCACGACATGGTGATGGTCAAGGACAACCACCTGGCTGCAGGAGCGGGCTTGGTAGAGCTGCAAGTGGCCATCTCCCGGCTCAAGGCCGAACGGCCGGAAGTTCGCGTTGAACTCGAGGCCGATACTCTGGATCAAGTGAAGAAGTTTCTCACGCTCGACGGAGTCGATGTGATTTTGTTGGACAACATGACGCCCGCTCAGCTGCGCGAGGCCGTTTCTCTGAGGAAGCCGGGGGTCGCTTTCGAGGCGAGCGGGGGGGTGAATTTGAAGACAGTCCGTCAGATTGCCGAAACCGGCGTCGACTTTGTTTCTGTCGGCGAAGTGACCCATTCCGCGCGGGCGGTGGACCTTTCCCTGGAGATTTCCTTGGATGAGGTGCCGTGCGGGGCGGGCTTGCATGCCGCGAAAACGTGATAGATTCCCGAATGCTGAGGATATTCGCGATCATTGCTTCACTGGCGCTGCTCTTGGACGGTTCGCATGCGCAGGAAGGTGAATCGGCGCCGGAGATGGATCCGGAATCGCCGTACGACAACGTTCAGGTGCTTGCGCGAGCCATGCAGCTGATTCGTCAGGATTACGTTGACGACGGAAAGATTTCCTATCGTGACCTGACCTATAGCGCCTTGCGCGGCATGCTTGCCGAACTCGACCCGCACAGCCAGTTCATGGAGCCGCGTGATTTCCGAGGCATGCAGGAGGACACCAAGAGCGAGTTTGGCGGCCTCGGCGTCGTGGTCACCATGGAGGACGGCGCGCTCACCATCGTCAATCCCATGGAAGACAGTCCAGGTTTCGCGGCGGGGCTCAAGCCGGGGGATCGTATCCTGCGCATCAACGGGATGACGACCGAAAAACTCACTCTTTCCCAGGCGGTGGATAAGCTGCGCGGCGACGCCGGCGAAAAAGTTAATCTGACGATCCAGCGCCCCAGCACCAAGGAGATCAAAGACTTCGAACTGATGCGGGTCATTATTAAGGTGAAGAGTGTGAAGGACGCCCAGATCCTGAGCTCCGATGATCCTGACGATCTCAAGATCGGCTATGTGCGCATCACCCAGTTCAATGAACCGACTGCGGGCGAACTCGCCAAGACGCTCGACAAGTTGGAGAAGGATGGCATGCAGGCCCTGGTGCTTGATCTTCGCTACAATCCGGGCGGACTGCTGAGCAGTGCCGTGGATGTGAGCGGACTCTTCCTTCCTCCGGGCACGAAGGTCGTTTCGACGGAAGGTCGCCTGCCCGGCCGGGAATATCGAACCACCGCGCGGGGAGGCAAAACGCGCACCTATCCGATTGCCGTGCTCGTGAACTATGCCAGTGCCAGCGGGTCGGAAGTGGTCGCCGGAGCGTTGAAAGATCTCAATCGTGCGATCATCGTCGGCGAAACGACGTTCGGAAAAGGCTCGGTCCAAAGCGTGATCTCGCTCCCGGATGGATCCGCCTTGCGGCTAACGACGGCGAAGTATTTTACGCCCGGCCGGCAGGTGATCCACGAGGTGGGTGTCGCTCCGAACATTCGGATCGGGCTTACCCAGCAGCAGGAGTTCGATCTTTTGGAATCGCGCCGCGAACCGGAAGGCGGCTTTGGACGAAAAGTTTCTTCGGAGAACGATCCGCAACTCGCTCGAGCGAGTGATATTCTGCGCGGCACGCTAATCTTCTCACAAAGGCACCCTGTCCGAAAGAAAACCACTGCAGGAAAGGGCTCTTGAGCCGTCTCGTCCTGGCCATCGAGACATCTTGTGATGAAACGTCGGTGGCCATTCTGCGGGAGTTTGACGATGTCCGCGCCCACCGCGTCGCCTCCCAGTCCGCCATCCACGCGGCCTATGGGGGCGTTGTGCCGGAGGTCGCTTCCAGGAACCACCTGGAGCTTCTTCCCGAACTGATTCGGGATGCGCTTGGCGAGGCCGGGATTTCGTTGTCGCAAATCGATGCCTTCGCCGCCACAACCGGTCCGGGCCTGGCGGCTGCTCTCCTCGTCGGTGCCTCTGCCGCCAAGGGGCTTGCGCTCGGGGCAGGAAAGCCCTTTCTGGCAGTCAATCACCTTGAGGGTCATTTACTCTCTCCGTTTTTCGGGGAGAGCGAGATTCCGGCTCACGTCGCGCTAATCGTCAGTGGTGGCCATACGCTGCTTTTCGATGTCGAAGGATACGGGCAATACCACCTCCTCGGCCGAACGCTGGACGATGCGGCGGGTGAAGCATTCGACAAGACGGCCAAGCTCCTTGGTCTTGGTTATCCCGGCGGCTCCGAGGTGGACCGGCTCGCGCGGCAGGGGGTGCCTGCCAGGTTCAGTTTTCCTCGCAGCATGATCGGTTCGGGCGACCTGAATTTTAGCTTTAGCGGGCTCAAGACTTCCGCGAGGTACTTTCTGGAAAGCGGTTTCGACCCAAAGGACCTGCCGGATATTTGCGCCTCGTTTCAAGAGGCGGTTGTCGACGTGCTCGTTGCCAAGCTGGCACGGGCGGCAGCAATGTGTGGGCGAACGCTGCTCGGACTGAGCGGCGGAGTGAGCGCGAATGCGCGCCTTCGGGAATGTGTCGCGCGGATGTGTGAGGAGCGTGGGTTTTCAGCGCGGATACCGCCTGCGGAGTTGCGCACCGATAATGCGCTTATGATTGCCTACGCGGCGGCGCATCGCTCGGATCGCGGAAGTCCGATCGATTCGGATATTCACCCCAATTTCGATCCCGCCTTGCTCGCCGCGGCCGAACGTTGATTTTCGCGAACAATGGAGGAGAATGGGCGATGCACACTTGCTTTCGGACCCTTCTGATTACTCTCCTCGCTTTCGGCAGCGCTCTGGTTCCCGTTTGGGCCGCCGAGAAATGGGAGACGGACTATTCGGCTGCCCTCGAGCAGGCTGCCAAGCAGAACAAAATGGTCCTTCTGGATTTCACGGGTTCGGACTGGTGTGGATGGTGCATCAAGCTGCAGAAGGAGACCTTCTCCAAGCCGGAGTTCAAGAAGTTTGCCGAAGAAAGCCTTGTCCTCGTTGAACTCGACTTTCCTCGCGGCAAGCCCCAAAGCGATGAGGTGAAGAAGCAAAACGAGGAACTCGCCAAGAAATTCGGAATTGAGGGGTTCCCCACGCTCGTTCTGCTCGACCCTCAAGGCAAGGAAACCGCTCGCAATGTGGGATATCTGGCCGGCGGACCTGAAGCCTTTATCCAGTGGGTGGAATCCGCGCGCAAATTATAGCGACTTCCGGAGATATTTCCAAGGACCCGGCGCGCGATCGATCGGGAGCCCGCCGTAGCGCTGCGGTAGAGGCTCGCTGGCGCATGTTCCTAAGATTGCCTAGTTATATCACCGCGAGGGACGAGTTGTAGGAGCGCTTGTGTCGAATCCGCCGGCGCATGGCACGAGCGCCTCCACCAATCCTCTCATTCATCGTAGCGCTACGTGTCCTGACTTGCGGTTCCGCTTTACGAAGCAAGTCTCACAAGCCCCGTAAAGGATGATTTCGTGATCTTCGACATGAAATCGCGGAGGCGCCATCTTCTTGACCCCGGTCAGGCATTTTTGGAGCTCGAAGACCCCGCCGCATCGCCGGCAGACAAAATGGTGGTGATGTCCCTTGTCCGAGCGCTCATACCTCGGCATTTGCCCCGGGATTTCGACCGAAACCACGCGCCCGTCCCGGGTCAGCACCTTCAATGAACGATAGACCGTGGCCAGACCCAGCGTGGGAACTTCTTTGAGGGCGAGATCCAGGATTTCCGGCGCAGTGAGCGGGTTGGCGTGCTTTTCGAGCACGGCCTCGATCGCTCGTTTCTGGCGTGTGCTTCTCTCCACGGACTCAGGATAGGAGGGGATGCCTTCGGAAGCAACGCTCCGATCGCTTCGGCCCGCCTACTTAAGGTTTCCGACGATCGATGTAATGTTGTGCCGCATCATGCCGGAATAGGTTGAAGCGTCCTTTTCCCCCAAGCCATCGGCATAGAGCTCGCCACCGATTCTTGCCCCCGTTTCCTTCGTGATCTCAGCCACCACTTTGGGATTCTCGATGCTCTCGAAGAACACCGCCTTTACCTTTTGATCGCGGATCGTGTTGATCAATTCGGTCACCTTCTTCGACGACGGTTGATCGTCGGTACTCACTCCCTCGACAGCGTAGATCTTGAACCCATAGTCGCGCGCGAAATACTGGAATGCGTCGTGTGACGTCACCAGTTTCCGTTTGTCCCGCGGCAGTTTGGCAACCTCCTGCCTGGCCCATTTCTGCAGCTCGGTCAGCGTGGCGAGATAGGCGGCGGCATTCTTCTCGTAGAGAGCCTTGTTACTTGGATCGGCCTCGACGAAGTGCTTCCGGACGACATTCGTGGCCATCATCATATTGGCGATGCTCTGCCACCAGTGTGGATCCTCGACCTGCCGGCCGTCTTCCTCCAGGGTCAAAGAAGGTATGCTTTCGCCCACGTCGACGAACTTCGTCTTGTTTCCGACCGCCTCTTCCAGCTTGGTGAGATAGCCCTCCATACCCTTGCCGGTGAGCAGGACAAGATCGGCACTTTCAATCTCCCGCACGTCCTGCGGCGAAGGCTGAAAATCATGCGGATCTATGCCCGCCTTGATGACCGGTATCACTTGGGCCGCTTCGCCGGCGACCTTTTGCGCGATCTCGGTAGTGATCGTCGAAAGCGATGCGACTTTCAGCTCCGCGCGCAAGCAAACCGCGGAGGCCAGCGAAAGAACCAAGAGGGCAAGAAATTGTTTCATATTGAGAACGCATGCTCAATATCATTTATCGCGGAGATGGCAAGGCCTTCTTTTTGAGTGCGCGGGCGAAAGACGGCCGCCTTTGGGCGCGCACTCTTGCCGGCATTGGGTCTTTCGTTATCTTGAGTCTTATGAGCGTCCCGGTTGGTCCGAAATGCGTTTTGATCCCTGCCACTCGCTGGCATGCTGAGGTGGCCGTTTGCGAGGGGAGAGGGAACGAATCTTGTTCGTTGATCGGCGCAACTTAAGGCATTCCCGTGGGAGAAAATATTCTTGGCAATAGAACAGTGACGCAGATCGGCATTCTCGTTCACGATATCGAGAAGGCGTCCCAAGCGTTCGCGGACTTTCTTGGCGTTGAGAAGCCGCCGTGGTCGATCACCGATACGGTTGATCAGGCGCGGACCGAGTACCGCGGGCAAAGGACCGCGGCGCGCGCGAAACTGGCGTTCTTTGATCTGGGATCGATTCAGTTGGAGCTCATCGAGCCCGACCAAGGTCCGAGCACGTGGCGAGAATCCCTCGACCGGCATGGGGAGGGACCGCATCACATTGCGTTTGAGGTCGAGCGAATGAAGGAGAAAATCGCGGGCTTCGAAGGCAAGAAGATGCCGCTCCTGCAAAGAGGTGAATACACGGGTGGCCGGTACGCCTACATCGACACGCTCAAAGATTTGAAAGTAATCATCGAGCTGTTGGAGAACGACAAGTAAATCGGAAAATCCGACGGGATGGGAGAGAGTGGATTCAATCTCGGACTGAACATTCTGGATTCGCCGCGTTGGTCTTGATCTTGGTGAGCAGTGCGATCCCGGAGTGATCCGGACCGTTAACGCCGGTTTGCCGGGTCTACCCCCAAGGCGAGTTCACGGTCTCCCACGGCACCACGACACTGGCGCGACGATCCCGCCACGTGCCGACACCTAGTTCGCCTCGAATACCAAGACGATGACGGCCGCGGTGATCGTACAACTGGCACAGGAAGGTCCCCTCGATCGGGCATGAACGACACCGCCGGTCAGCACCTCGAACACTTTTCCGGATCCCTACTCGCACGGCTAAATGTTCGGCAGCTCCTTCTTTGCCTTGGTGGACGAGCGGCAGAAGCGTGTCCGAAGCAGGCCATCCCTCCTCAAGAACTTCCAGACGTCATAACGTTAAGTTATCACCGTTATGAATAGATACGATTGGAAGAATACCTCGATTCCGTCACATTGTCACCATGAACCACAACATCGCGAAACAGCCCAACCTCACGGGCAAGACGATGTTTTCCCCAGCTCCGCAAAGCTGACAGAGCTCGCGGTGTAACTTTCACGCTTTTCGCGTGGGTGTCAGGGTCTTTGGTATTCGGCCGGACCTGACCGGGATTGACGAAAGGATCAGGTTATTGCCACCCGGTGGACGCCTTCAAAGCGGCGACAAGCGACCGAAGCTTCCAAGCCAGCTTTCAGAATATGTATCCTAACCTTGTTGGGGTTCTTGTCTCCGCGGAGATCATCCTATTGCTCTCTTCGCGGGAACTCTTCAGCTACCCGAGAAGTTTATCTCAAGAGGAGGTCCTCCCAAGTGCAGTGGCGAACGGTGCGGCGACTTCGGCTGGACTGTCGCGAGGAAAGATTCAGAGAGCTGTCAGGTTTATCCGTCAAGTGTGGATGGATCAGCCATTTCGACGTCGAGTGATGGCAGGAGCTGCACAGACGGTAGGTCACGAGCTCGTCGGGTTCGAGCTCTGGACCCAATAACATTTTCAATATGCATATTTATTCATTTAAGGTCTTTTCCAATCTAGCGGAAACCTCAAGCTTTTCCAAAGCGGCCCAGATGAATGGCATCACGCAGAGTGCTGTGAGTCAGCAAGTGCGCGCCTTGGAGCATCGCTTTCGTGTGAAGTTCATCGAGCGTGGAAAAAAGAATTTCTCTTTGACTCCGGAGGGTCGGGCCTTCCTCCAGGCTAGTCACCAAGTCATGGACATCCTTGGGGATGTGGAAAGCCGGATTCACAATCTTCAGAATCTTGTGGCAGGCGAGCTTCGCATTTCCACGATTTTCAGCATTGGCCTTCATGAACTGCCAAAGCAAGTGAAGACGTTCCAGCAGGCTCATCCGCAAGTGGAGGTGCGTGTCGAGTATCGTCGCTCATCGGAGGTGTATCTCAGCGTCCTCGATGGGCGGGCCGACATCGGTCTCGTGGCCTATCCTTCGCCGCGCCGGGGACTCCGGACTGTCACCTTTTGGAGTGACCGGCTTGTGCTCATCTGTTCGCCTTCACACCCTTTGGCTTCGCGACGACGAATTCCTCTCTCCGCTTTGCAGGGCGAGAAGTTCATCGCGTTCTCGCCTGATTTGCCGACACGACGCGAGATCGATCGCAAGCTGAGATCCGAAGGCGTGAAGGTCAAGCTTGTGCTCGAGTTTGATAGTATCGAGACAGTAAAACGTGCCGTCGAGATTGAGAACGGAGTCTCCATCGTTCCGGAAAAGGCGGTTCGTGACGAAGTGGAGGCGGGTTT
Source organism: uncultured Verrucomicrobiae bacterium (assembly GCA_963820865.1). Taxonomy (GTDB): domain Bacteria; phylum Verrucomicrobiota; class Verrucomicrobiia; order Chthoniobacterales; family Terrimicrobiaceae; genus DASTFP01. The sequence continues at coordinate 351,480 of CAWGBZ010000025.1, read as the reverse complement.
ACTCGCGACCGTGGCATTCAGTGAGCCCGAGTTGCAGCGACCATTGGGCGCGTTGATCCGTCGCTCGGCTCGTGTCTCACCCGCGCTGCGCGAGTTCCTCGCGCTGCTCGAACAAGCGACAACGGCGGAAGCTGACTCGAGCTCAGAAGGGAAGTCAAAAACGTGACGCCTTTCGGCGTTTCAAGATCGGCGCGGCCCTCCGCCGTGCCCGAGGGTTATCAGTGCCAATCGATTGGACGGGTCAACGCGGCTTGCAGGTTGGGATACGCTTCAGGCTTGCCGGCCCCGGTTGTCCTTTCGGGCGAAAACCCCCAGCTTTTGGCACCAGTATCGCGACCGCTGCATGCGGCGAATGTTTGCGCGTCCCAGCCCGAAGGAGCGTGTGAGGCTCATTTATGATTTACACGATATTCAAAGATCAGGCTGGAGAATACCGATGGAGGCTTCGCGCCAAAAACTGGATAACAATTGCCGTCTCGGGAGAGGGATACAAAAACAAAAAGGACTGTTCTGATTCGATTGATCTGGTGCGGGAGTCGTCTTCGGCGCCGGTGATCGACACGACCCTTTCTATCACCGAAACTTGTGCGCGCCGCTGAAATACGAGCAAGACGGCTTCCTTTACGCTGGACCAACAGCACACCGGTGGCATGGAACCGCTAAGCATCACATTGACCGCAGCCTTCAGGCTATTCGAGTTGGCACGCCGCGCCCAAGAAAGCGAATCGTGCCAGAACATCCAGGACCGCCGTTTGAAATCCCAGCGGATCGTGCATCTCGTTTAGGAATTTCGCAAAATCGCGCGTACAAGGTACATGAGAGAAATTGTCCTCTCGCCTAAGCAACAAATTCGTCTGCATTTCCGCTGTCTCGTGCGGGAACACAGATTCCGCACGCTTTGCTGGCATCTAAAGGGAATCCGCCGAGCGCTTTCGCTCTCGAAACTTCGCGACGCTTCCGAAAGGAGCAATACGCTCGCGCCGCTTGACCCCGACCCCAGTTGCGCCTTCGAGGTCGATGACTGATTTCACTCCCTGCGTGGCTTGCTCTTTCATCTTAAATCGCACCTATGAAGAAGCTCTTAGGTTGGATCGCAAGCCCCAGACATAAGTCGTTGGTTTCGGTGTTTAAAACGATCTCACCGCACAGCGTCTTCTTCGCCAAAGGTCCTGGCCTTGTCCTCTAACGCCCTGATGGATTTCGCGGCGGACCAATATTTCCGATCTTGGCGGCATTGGAAGGGCAAGTGGTTGAGCTGGAGTCCTGGAGCCAGGAACCGGATCTAGCGGTTGAAGCGTCAGCTTCTTTGCATCAAGCAGCCGTCTGGCCGCTCGTGGAGGTGTGTAACCTCCTCAGGCGGTTCGATCTCCACTCGGCGAGCTTTCTACCCGTCGTAGCAATGCGGGGCCTCCCGAGCGAGGAGCTGGGGTTTTGATCTTGCCGCGGATTTTCTTTGTACGATAGGTAATTCTCGTTGCCTCGTCGGGGGCAAATCATGCCCGGCGGGCCAGTGCAGGGATGAGTCCGGTGGCCGAGTGCCGACCTTGTTCAGTGGCCCTCAGCCGCCGGGCCCCGTGTTTGACTTCCGACCTCCCTTTTGGCACTCTGCGCGCCCATGGAAGCGCGTCCTTTTGGCTTCAGAGTTCGGACCGACGTTCCGGAGGGCCAAAAGCGATTTCCTATCAGATGACCTTCAAAGCCGAGGCGGCCACATCGAAGGCGCTGCGTGCCGGGCCGGACAATGACACGCTGCGGGCGCTTTCCTCGCTTTACAGGCAGGGTAGCCTGGGCGATGCGACGGACGCCCGCCCAGGCGTGATCGACGTGCGCAGCCGGGCTAAATTCGATGCTGGGTCGCGCACCAAGGCCCACCATGCGAGCAATCCGTGGCCGACGGCGTGAAGCTGGCGGTGTCTCTCAATGCTTGCGAAGCCGAGACCATCTGAGATGCCGGATCACCGCGGCCAGATCGATCGCCTGCGTCGCGATGCGCTGTTCGCCAGTTGCGCGCCGCTTCAACTGGCGCGCCTCCTGGGCCACCTGGAGTCTGTCGCGTTCGCCGCCGGACAGGAGCTGTATGCGTGCGGCGCCAAGGCGGACGCGCTGTATTTGCTCGATGCCGGCGACGTGGAACTCGTGACTGAGAGCGGCCGGCGCATCGAATTGCAGGCACGGCGTTGCGGCGAAGAAGCCGCCACCGACTTGAAGACCTACCTCACGACCGCCACCGCCCGGACACCGGTGCACGCCCTGCGCCTGCCGCGTGAAACCTTGACCGAACTCGGGATGTCGTCGCGGGCGATGCTCGGGGTGACGAGCCATCTGAGCGGCGAGGCCCTGTTGCCGGCACCAAAGCCGGCGGCAGCCGCGCCCGCCGCGCCGGTCCCGCGCAAGGAACTGGTGGGATGGCTCGCGGTCCTGTTGGTGCCGCCCCTGGTATACTTTTCCGGGAATGCGTCCGGCCTGACGCAGGAAGCTGCCCTGTTCGTCGGCATTCTGGCCGCGACGGTGCTGATGTGGCTGTTCGGACTCACCGACGAGTATGTGCCGCCGCTGCTGGCGATCGCGGCGGTGCTGATGGTGGGGCTGGTGCCGTCGGACATCGCCCTCGGCGGCTTCTCGTCGCGCACCCTTACGACGCTGATCGGCGTGTATGCGCTGGCCTCGCTCATCGGCGCCTCCGGACTGAGCTACCGGGTCATGACCTGGTTGCTGATCCGTCTGCCCGACACGCCATTCTGGCAGCAAACCGCGCTGCTGCTGTCGGGCTATGCGCTTTCGCCCATCATGCCCTCGGGCAACGCCCGCCTTTCGCTGCTGCAGCCGCTGTACCGCGACATGGTCAGCGGCCTCAGTCTCAAGCCGCAGGGCCGGGCGGCGGTGGCGCTGATGGCGGCGATGTTCTCCGGCGCGATGCTGTTCTCTCCGATGATGCTGACCAGCAAGTCCTCCAACCTCACCGTCTTCAGCATGCTGCCGGCGCAGGTGCAGGAACAGTTCCAGGGCCTGTTTTGGCTTGTGGCCGCGGCGGTGGCGGTGATCGTCGTCACGCTCATGCACGCTGCGGCCATGCGACTGAGCTTCGCGCGCGAGCCGCAGACGCCGCTGCCCAAGGCCCGGCTGCGCGAGCAGCAGGCCCTGCTGGGCCCGGTTACGGTGCCCGAGAAGGGCGCACTGCTGGGCTTCCTGCTGTTCGTCGTGGGCGCCTTCACCACCGCGTGGCATCAGGTCAATCCAGCCTGGCTGGCGGCCTTCATCCTGGTCGCGCTGCTGCTTACCGGGCTGGTCAGCAAGAAGGATTTTCAGCAGAAGATCGACTGGCCGATGATCTTCTTCCTGCTCAGCCTGGACGGCTTGAGTCGCTCAATTACCTACCTGAGGCTCGACACCGCGCTGAGTGCCGCGGTCGGCGACCGCTTCGACTTCGTCAGCGGTAACCTCTTGTTGTTCATCCCGGTGGCTCTGGCGGTGACGCTGGTGCTGCGTCTGGCGCTGCCGATCACCGCCGGCATGGTAGTGGCGGCAGTCGTGCTAATGCCGGTGGCCGTGAGCCAGAATATCCACCCGTGGGTGCTGACGTTTCTGACGGCCATGTTTAGCGACATGTGGTTCAAGCCCTACCAGAGCTCGCAGTGCCTGCAGCTCGCTTCCAGCGGCTACGCCAGCTACATCGCCGATCCGGGCTTTCGGCGCTACAACCATTTCATGAATGCGGCGCGCATCGTGGCGGCGTATGCCTCCGTCCCGTACTGGCAATGGCTGGGGCTGGCATGAAGCGGGGCGTGCTCGGCTGGCTGGTGGGCCTCTTTCTGCTGGCAGCAATGGTTCTGCTGGTCGGCTTCAACCTCACCAAGTCACGCATCCTGGTGCTGCACAGCGGCGAGCGCAGCAGCGGCTGGAGCCAGCGCATTGACGACGGCATCCAGATCGCGCTGGACCGCAACCGCCGGCCGGTGTCGGTCCATTGGTATTACATGGGCGTCGAGCGCTTTCCGCTCGAGGCTGGCCGGCGAGACGTCGCCGCGCAGGCCCGGCGGGCCATTGAGCAGCTTCGCCCGCATATCGTGTTGGCGGTAGACGACGAGGCGCAGGCCTACGTGGCGCGCTACCTGGCTGTGCGGGCGGGGTCGGCACGGGCCGCCGAGCCGTCGACGCGCGTCGTCTTCGCGGCGATCGACGGCCAGCCGGCGAGCTATGGCTACGACGATGCGGTCAACGTCAGCGGCGTACTCGAGCGGTTGCCGTTGGCGGCCGTTCACGAAACCTTGCTGACCCTGCGCAACGGTCAGCCGGCGCGGCTGGCGGTGATCGGCACCGTCGATCCCACCGGCGTCGCGGAGATGCAGCAGGTGCAGGCCTTCGACTGGAGCCCGCACCGCCTGGTGGCAACCCGGGCGCTGCCCGACTTTGCCGCTTGGAAGCAGGCCATCCCGCAGCTCGACGCCCAGGCTGACGTGCTCATCGTATTGTCTTTCCGCGGCTTGTCCCAGGGCCGAGGATCGTCCAGTCCGACCGCCGGGAAGGAGATCGCGAGCTGGATCGAAGCTCACGCCAAGGCACTGCCGATCGGCGTCGACACGGCCTTTGTCGAAGGCGGTGGCGGCCTGGCCATTGAGCCCTCGCCACGAGAGATGGGCGAGGTCGCCATGCAGATGAGCCTCGCGTGGCTGCGCGCCGTGGCCGAAGGCCAGCCAGCCGCACCGCCGGTGGTCGCAAGCATGCACTACCGTGTGGCGGTCCGTGAGTCGGCACTGCGCGCCCGCGGCGTGGCGCTGCCCTCGATCTACCTCGAGGCAGCCCGGCTCGACCGTAACGATTTTCCCTGAACGCTAGAGCCCGCGGTGCACGCGAGCTTTAAGCCAAGGAATGGGGGTGGTTTCGCAATTTCTTTTGCCCGGTGATGAAGCATCTGCGTACTGAGGTGGAAGGTAGCCGTAAGCGACGCGTTTACGATGCGCCCGCCACACCTTTTCAGCGGCTCCAAGCTGCGGAGGTACTGGTAAAGGAGCAGATCGCCGCCCTGGAAAATCTCTATCGCACTCTGGATCCTTTGACGCTCAAAGAAGCCATCGAGATCAAGCTGCGCGCCGTGTTGCGTTACCAAATTCGAACCCCTCTTTGCAAAGCGGCCTGAAAGCGTGAATCCGGCTTGTTCACAAACCGGTAGCTCTGGCTGGGCGCCAGCGCCCGAGCTGATACCAGTTCCAAAGTTATTCACGGCGGCAGCGGAAGGAAGGTCCTTCGAGGCCAGATAACAGCAACTGCCGATGTGAATAACTTTGCCACGGTCCGCAATTTCGTTGTGAACAGTTTGCCGTCGGAGGAAAATGACGATGGCTGCAGAGCCTCGGGTCCGGCACGGTTTCGCCTGAGCTATCCTAAGAGGATTAGAAAGAGAACACCGGCCGGCTCGAAGGCCAGCGCGCAGAGGTCTGAGAGAACACCATCCCACGAGGATTTTTGTATCAGCTCGACCGGCCGCGCGGCGGCGTTGGAGCGCAAACCCGAAACGAGCAAAACCATGAAAGACTGGAAGGAAATCACTCATTATGCAGGCTTCGATTGGGCGAAAGACCATCACCACATTGTCATTGTCGATAATCGTGGCCAGATCGTGGAGCAATTTTCCATCGATCACACAAAGGCAGGATGGCGACAGTGGAGCGAACGTATCGCTCGATATCAAGGCAATCTGGCCGTTTGTATCGAAACGAGTCAGGGAGTCGTCATCGAGCAATTGCTGCAAAGCAACGCCGCCTCGGTCTATCCGGTGCAGCCGCGCAATGCCAAGCGATATCGGGAACGTAAAATCTCCAGCGGTAACAAGACGGATTTCCATGACGCATGGGCCATGGCTGACGCGCTGCGCGTCGATGGCCATGGCTGGAGAGCACTGGCGGCGCAGGACCCGCTCATTAGCGAATTACGATTGCTCTGTCTCGACGAGGTGGCTTTGATCGGAGAGCGTACCGCCCTCATCAACCAACTCCAGCAGGCCCTTTACGAGTATTACCCGGCGGCCCTGGAGGCTTTTGACGACTGGACAATGCCAGCAGCTTGGGCCTTTGTGGAGAGCTTCCCAACCCCGCAAGACCTTGTCAAAGCGGGTAAACGCAGGTGGGAAAAGTTCCTCCACACCCATCGACTCTACCGCCCGGAGACCTATGCCAAACGGCTCGAAATCTTCGAGCGCGCTGCCGAGTTTGCAGTGCGAGAGGAGATCACCCGCGCCAAAAGTAGACTCGGTACTGGCTCGAGCTCGCATGCTGTGTACCCTCCAAAGTCAAATTGAGGCCTATCGCTCAGAGATAGAGAAACTTTTCAGCAAGCACCCCGACAGCAGCCTCTTTGGTTCTCTTCCTGGCGTGGGAGAAAAGCTCGGCCCTCGGCTTCTTGGCGAAATCGGCTCCGATCGCTCTCTTTACAGCGACCCCAAAAGCCTCCAATGCGTAGCGGGAACCGCTCCGGTGAGCTATCAATCCGGCCAGATCTACAGGGTCTACCTGCGCCGTCACTGCAACAAGCTGCTTCGCAATAGCATCCACCTTTGGGCCGACTTGAGTCGACCTTCCTGTCCTTGGGCGGCAGCCTATTATGGCGAACAGCGCCGTCGGGGAAAAAGTCACGCATGCGCCCTGCGCGCTCTGGGTCAACGTTGGCTCAAAATCCTTTGGAAAATGCTGCAGACCAACCGCCCTTACGATCCCAACCTTCACGCTAAGAGCCAACTCGAACACGGCTCCTGGGTCCTTAAGCTGCTTCGAACCTAGTCCTTCATTGCGATGTCGATAACTTCAAAAAATAACTCCTTGCGAACACAGAGAACATCTCTTTCCCTTTGGGGCTCGGGCTGCCGCTACCTCGCCTGCCGGCCTTTGTGAACAAGCCTACCAGGTGTCCTTTTCGTTGAAGCAACGTATCGCCATCTATTTTAATCCCCGGTGTCTTTTTTCATTGAGGCAACACGGTAGAACCACAATGAAGACGCAGATCGCAGTTTGTCACGACAGGGGCCCATTCATCACATAAACGTTTACGCGTGCTGCCTAGGCATTGCATCGTTCAAACTGATGAGTGTGTCACGAACCCGCACCGCTTGCCACGGCGGGCGTTGGGAGGGAAGTCCTGAGCCCAACGGAATACGCGCGATTGGGAATGATTGCGAGCTAGCGTCAGGCCTCCAACAAGATCTGACACTAAGGATATCAACGTTTCGCCCTTGCGACAATTTAGCTCCAATATGGGGCAATGTACCGAAGGCGCTAGAAGCCCGATCCCATGGCGGCCCAAGAAGTCAACTTGAAACCTTGCTATGACCAAATCTGTTGAGTTTCTTATTTATCGGCAAGTTGCCGTGGGGACGGTATGAGCAACACGCCGATAAAACAGGTGGTCGAGTCTCTGCAGGCCGACCGCGAAAGTCGATCCCCGCGCTACCCGGTGCAAGCCCTGCCCGCCATCCGCGACCCAAAGGTCGCCGAAATCCTCGAAAGGCATCTGGCGGCGGGGGCGCGCCTAGTCGACATCCGGGCGCTACCCTACGAGGCGACGCTGGGGCTCATTCCGGTCGTATTCGAGTTGGAGCCCGCTGGAGGGGTGGCCCTCAGGCACCCTTCGGTGTTGACTCTGCTCGACGGTCGTTGTCACGTCACAGCCGTGGTCGACGGCTTCGACCCCGCCAAGCCAAATCCACACTATGCACCACCGGATCAGTCCAGTGCCCATCCGTTCGTCTTTCTCGACGAATCAGCGGCGGATACCATGACTTTCACCGAAGCTGACCTCGCGCCAACATGGAGCCGAACTCGCGAGTACGTTAGAAACGTCGCACCTGCCTATTCGCTTCGTGGCAGAGAGGGCGAGGAGGAAACCTTTTGCTCGGAATCGACGGTTAGAGGCACGGCGTTGACCGCAGTCCCGACCGTCTCCGGCGGCCTGTTCACCAGGATCGTCGATGATCACAGGACAATTACGCAGCCCGACTTTACGGCTGACCTTGTCGCGGACGATAGCGTTGTAATCGATGAACCATTGCCGTGAGTCGTCGTCGCGTCTTAATCGTCGCCCCCGACGACGATATCCACGCCGCGGCGGTGGCCGCCGCGCTGCAGCACAGGGGCGGAGAGGCGGTGTTGTGGGCCGCTGATGACTTTCCCGCTACCGACCGCGTCGCCTTCGACCCAATGACGGCCGTACTCGACGTTGTTACAGGCGACGGCAACATCTCGAGCCGCCCGCTGCATAGTGTATGGTGGCGGCGTCCGGGGCCGTTTCGGGTGGCCGCCGAGGTCGCCGACCCGCGTGTGCGAAGGTTTTGCTTCGCGGAAATTGACCACTTCTTCCGGGGCGTGTTCGATGCCCTGCCGATCCCGGTGATAAACCGGCCAAGCGCCGACGACGCCGCACGCAAGCCTTGCCAACTAACCATCGCCCACGCTCTCGGATTAACTATTCCCGACACCATCATCGCAACGGATCCCGAGCGTGTTATTGAGTTCTGGCGCCGCCACGACGGTCGCTGTGTCTATAAGCCGCTAACGGCTCCAACCTTCCGCATGGCCGAGACGCGGAGACTCACGGCCGAGCAACTTGATCGGCTCGACGCGCTGGCACATGCACCGGTGATCGTGCAGGAACACGTCCAGCGCGGGCTCGACGTCCGTGCCACGGTCATTGGCGACCGCATATTCTCGGCAGAGGTCACCACCAACCGACCAGAGGCCGACATCGACTGGCGACTTGATCTGACCGCGATATGGCGCAGGCATGATCTGCCCAAGGTTGTGGCGGATCGTCTGTGCGCGCTGATACGGGCAATGAACCTCGATTACGGCTGTATCGATCTGCGTCGCCGGCCCGACGGCGAATATGTATTTTTCGAGGTCAACCCAGCGGGCCAATTTCTGTTCGCAGAAGTCGATGCGGGGCTACCGCTCGCCGAAGCGATGGCCGAACTGCTTCTGCGATAACCGTCGAGGCGGACATGGGAGTAATTCCGCAGGTTCCCTTTTTGATACCACCCTTTTCGACTGCAGGCCGGCCCGGAGACATTGCGCGGTGTCTTCACGCCGCCATCACTTCGTCACGAGCGAAGTGAAGCCGGATGATCTTGGGCATCCGGCCGGGAACGCCATCGCCGAAATGAGTGCACGGCATCTTTGACCATCGTGCGCAACTCGTCGAGCGTATCGCCCTGGGTAACAATGCCGTGCCCTAAGGCCGCGGCCACATAGCCGCCATCAACCTCGTCTTCCTGCACTTCGAAGATGATCTGGCTCACGGGAGAAATCTAGGCGGTTGCCTCAGTCCTGGCAAGTCGCCCGGCGGGGGCAACAGGACGCAAGGACTCCTGAATTTTCGCGCGTTGGTGCGACGATGGCATGGATGCCAAGTGGTCTTTGAAGCGGCGGACCGCGGGTCGAGAGTCGTGCTGGCTGACGACTGGCAGCGCACAGGCCGCAGTTTTGCCGGTTTGGTTTTCGCCCATCAGAGGAGGGTCAGTTTTGGTGAGATGATCAGAGACCTGGAACTGATCGCCAAGGCGACTGATCCGTCATTCTGGATTAATCGGATCGAACAACTTCCCCTTTGACGAAGGATCGTACGCTGCTCAAGAGGGAGCGCGCAGCGGGCGACCCTCGAAGTTGAAGCCTCATCAGACCATGTCGGCTTACCTGCGAGAGAAGCATCACTTGGAGCTTGGTCCGCGGCAATGCCGACGCTTGTTACGCCAGTGGGCGCTTCGCTACCGCAACCCTCGTCCGGTAATCGCGCGAGCGAATCCTCTGAAACAGGCGGCGCATAAAAAACTTCCACGCCCTGGCCGGCAAAGCCCGGCCATGACGATCGCAGAGGTTTTAGGCGGCCTTCTGCGCCTGCTCGGCCTTGGCCAGCTTGAAGTCGTATTTCACTTCATAGAACGGCTTGTCGATCACCTCGCCATTCGGCGCCTTTCCGGCCGGACGCTCGATGAATTCCGCTATCAGCGGCTCTTTCACAGCGAACACCACATCGGTGTCGATATAATCGCAGCCTTTCTGGAACAGATGCGTGATCAGGCTCTTGTAGCCGGGCGCGGCGATGCAGAAATGCACGTGCGCCGGCCTCATGTGGCTGACCTTGGTCTTGCTCATCAATTCGCCCATCGGGCGGTCCATTGGAATGGTGTAACCGATCGGTGCGACAGTGCGCACCGAATAGCTGCCGTCCGGATTTGAATGATAGATGCCCCGCATGTAGCCTTCTACGCCGTCGATCTGCGCTTCATACAGACCCTCACCGTCCGCCTGCCACATGTCGAGCATGGCACCGGCAATCGGCTTGCCATCGACATCGGTGATCCGGCCGGTGATGAAGCAGGGGATGCCGGGCGCGCCTTTTGCCATATTGCCGCCGTCGGCGACTTCCGGCGAATTCGGGATATGGAACGGGCCTTCCACGGTCGAGGGCGTGGCGGTGCCCGGTGCTCGGTTGTTGATGCAATCCACCAGCATGCTGACCCCGAGGACATCCGAGGCGAGGATGAATTCCTGGCGCTTGGCGTCGCAGCTCTGGCCGATGCGGGTCAGCCAGTCGATCGCGGCGAACCATTCCTGCGGGGTCGGTTCGACATCGCGCACGAAAGCGTGAAGGTTCTTCACCAGCGAGGTCATGATCTGGCGCAGGCGCGGCTCAGGAATGTTGCTCCAGCGCTCGACGGCAATGTCAGTCAGGTTTTCTTCAGTCACGTAAGTCATGGGCATCCCGATCGGTGTGGCGCCCGTTTCAGGCGCCGGTGTCAGGAACCTTCACCGCCGGGCGTGGCTCCGTCAAGCTGGCATTGGCCCAAACTGGGTTGAACGCCGCGCAGAGTCTGGCGACTCTTTTCGATTCTCGCGTGATATAGCATCATCAGCGCCCGCTTTGATGGAAGGGACGCGTAAAAATGGCTTGGGCAACCCCGACTCTTGTCGAGATGGCCCGAGAGGCCGAGAATCACCAGGTCAAGGAGGCTATCAAGGGACTGCGCTGGCTGCTTTTACACCGGCGTGATAACCGGGAGAAAGACGCCGCCAGTCGCCTGGAACGTAGCCTCACTCTTAACCAGCCTTTGCAATGCGCCTACCTGCTCAAGGAAGAGCTCGCAGAAACTCTGGCAGCAAGGAGACGGACGCGAAGCCTGGGGATTCCTCCGTGAATGGTGTGCCAAGGCAAAAGCCAGCGGCATCCGGCAGCTTGAAGCGATGGCGGAGAGGGCATCAGCCGAAAAATCCGCGGCTTGCTCGCCAGCGCCTTCGGCTTCCGCGACCAGGATTTCCTCAAATTGCGTCTCTACGCTCTCCATGAAGCTATTCGATTCGTCGGCCAAGACAGTACTTTCGAGGTTCGGAGGGCGTCTCCTCCATGTTGCTCCGTGTGTAGAGCGGCGCAGTTTGCGCGTCGCGCTACGGTTTGCTCCCATGATGAACGAAGATCAAATCAAGATCCGTGGGTACGCCCTGTTGGGCACAGGAAGAACTGCAAAGGAATCCGCGGCAGATGGGCTGGCCGATTGTCTGGACGAATGCCCGAGCGGAGAGCTTGTGCTTTGATCTTGCTGCGGATTTTCGTTATAGCATAGTAACTTCAGTTGATCTCATGACGTTTCAGACATGGGAGATTCGGGCGGTATAAATGCGATTGTTCTCGCTCCCGGGTCTCATCATGTAACTAATTGAATTAAGCATTTTGTGGAAGTATAGCTCAGTTGGTAGAGCGTCTCGTTCGCAAAAGGTTTGGTCGGTTGTGGACTCAAAAGGTCTTAGGTGAACGAAGGTATCCGCGCAGGCAAAGCCAAGTATGCGGGTTGAATTGCCGGCGGCGTTGGGCCGGAGGATTTAAAGAGGCCTACCCGGAGGATTTCCAGTTCAATGGGGAGAGGGCGGCGACCTCGTTAATGGGCCAGGAGGGAAGCTTAGGCAGGACGTCGTTGAGGTATTTGCGCAGGTTGATCTGGAGGCGTTTGCAGGTCTCCATGACCGAGAGGATGGCCGCGATTTTTGGACCGGCTTCTGGGCTTCCGATATGCAACCAGTTCTTGCGACCAACTGCCAGGCCACGCATGGCATTCTCGCAGAGATTCTGATCGATCTCGATGCGGCCGTTTTCGAGATAGATCTTCAGCCGCTCCCATTGGTTGAGGGCGTATTGGCAGGCTTCTGCGAGTTTGCTCGATGGCAAGGCATGCGAAGTGATCTGGGTGATCTTCGCCCGGAGTTCCGCAAAGAGCGCGACGCTTCTTTGCTGACGCAGCGCCAGACGCTGCTCCTCGGTGGCCCCGGTCTCGCGGGCTTCCTTCTCCACGGCGTAGAGCTTGCCCATGAGCAGGAGCACGGTGGCGGCCTCGCGATCCTGGGGATCGAGCTTGAGAGCGTCGTTAAATTTTCGGCGCACATGGGCCAGGCATCCGGCGCGCACGATCCCGGGAGCACCGATCTTTTCGTAGCCCTGGTAGCCGTCGCATTGCAGGATGCCCCCATAATCCCGGAGGAACTCCGCGGGACCTTCCCGCGCTCTGCTCATGCAAAAGTCGAAGAGCACCGGTCCACCGGGCCTGCTGTATTGGAACTCGTAGCCCTGATGGTTACGGCCCTTGATTTGCGGGCTTTGCACGCCGATCGGGGTCTCGTCGGCCTGGATGTATCCGCGTGCGAGCAGATCGCGCTTCAAGACCGCCGCCACCGGGAGCAGCAGCTCGCCCGCAGCCATGACGGCCGCATTGAGTGTGCTGCGAGAGATTTCCATCCCGTGGTCTCTCTGCAGATCGGCCGCCTGCCGGTAGAGCGGGAGATGGGAAAGGTATTTCTTGATGAGCACATCGACCACCACGGCGTCGGAGAGCTTGCCCTTTTCCACGATCCTTGGGCCTCCGGCGGCGGCCGTGACGACCCCGCCCTCCGAGCATTGGTGGCAGGCCAGCTTCTCGCGCTTGATCACGCGCACGAAGTAGCGCGCCGATTCGATCTCGAGGACTTCCTTTTCCTCGTAACCGATACAGCAGCGCTGCTTCCCGCAGCACACGCAGAGCCTCTCCTCGCCTTCCACGGTGATGATTTCCTCGCGCCGTGGCAGATGCGCAGGCAGGGGGTTGCGACCGGCATGCTCGCGCTTGGCCGGGCGCTTGCGCCGGGAAGAGACCACCGCTTCCTTCTCGACTTCCTGCGCGTGGACTCCGGGCTCGATCTCCAAAAGCTCGATCTGTTCCTCGCTGAGCTTCTCGCCCTTAGAACCATACTTCTTGAGCCTCTCCAGCCGCAGCATCTCCCGCAACAGGCGAACCTCCTGCTCGAGCCGGTCGGCTTCCTGCGCCCGCTCCGCGAGCCTTTCGATGAGCAAGCGCGCCTCCCCTGGAAGACTCTCCAGATCGATGTCCGGAACCGGTTTCAGCCCCATTTGCTAATATCGTGCTTAGTGCTTTAACAATAAGCATTAGTCTTAGCCATCAAATCACACCGATGGTTCAACCTTTTTGCGCCACCACAGCTTCGCCCGCGTTCGCGTCAGCTCCAACCCGTCAATCAGCGCGGCGAACTCCGTCGTGCTGATCGTTACCTTCGCAGCCCCTTCTATCTCCTCCGGCCAGTCAAACCGGCCGCGGGCCAGCCGCTTGGCACAAAGCCAAAGACCGCTCCCGTCGAAATAGAGGGCCTTGACCCGCGTGCGTCCCGCGTTGCAAAAAACGAAGAGTTGCCCGCTCAGGGGATCCTCCTCCAGCCGGCTGCGAACCAATCCGTAAAGTCCATCAAATCCCTTGCGAAGATCGGTCGCTCCCACTGCCAAATACACCCTCCGAGCTCCTCCTGCGCCCAGGCTCAGCATCGAGTCGCTTCCCTCACAATGTCTGCCATCATCCGAACTTCGCGCTCCTCAAATCCTCCTTCGACTTCCAGCCACGCTCCCACTGCAAATCCCAACCGATAACGGCTACCCTCTCCACCGGCCCGAGCCTCGACTTCCACAAAGCGCGCTTCTCCGCACCGCTTCTGCTTTCCCAGCCAACGCTGAAGATTACACAAGCTCACTCCCTCGCGACGGCAAAACTCCACTCGGGTCAATCCGCTCTCCTTATACAGTCCGACAACACGTGCCTTCTCCTCCGCGCTGAAGCGCCGACGAGGCCTCCTGGTCAGTTCATTTTCAGTTTCCATCCCCGCGACCATCCCAAATCCCGCCTCCCCTTGCATAGTTGGCTTTGCCTACGCGGATACGAACGAAGCGCCACTCGGACATACGAGGACTTAGAACGGCCCGAATTTTCGATGCCGGTATAGACTTCGGTAGAGACGCGACGCGTGCGCGTGTGTGATGGGTTCGATTGGGAGGCCCGCGGAGCTGGGCCGGTTCCCGCGCCAGAACGCCATGCTCCGCAACGGTCGAGCTTGCGTGATGGTTTTCCGTTCAGGACAGGAACTTCGTGACGAGGCCGTTGAAGTCGTCCGGACGCTCGATCGGCACGACGTGGGACGAGCCGTCGCCCTTGATCACTTCGAACTTGGCGCCCGGAATCTTGTCGGCGACCTCGCGGCACTCGTGCACTGGCGTGACCAGATCTTGCTCGCCGACGATGCAGAGGGTGAGTGCCTTCACGCCTGCAAGGCGGTCCAGTACATCGAACTGCAGGACCGCCTGGGCCTGTCGATTATAGGCCTGCGAGCCGACCGGGTTGGGATTGCTCGACAGCATCGCGACGGTCTGCTGAACCGCCTCCTTGTTGCGCAGGAACGCGGTGGAGAACAGCCAAGTGAATTGCTGGCAGGCGAAGATCTCGCCGGTCTTGTCGTTCGCCTTGACCCAGTTCCAGGTCATGACCGGATGGAAGGCCGCGCGAGCGGGCGCCCCGGGCGTGCCAGTCAGGATCATCCGATCCAGGCGACCAGGGTGACGGAGCGCGAACTCCATCGCGATCAATCCGCCCATCGACAGACCACAAACGTGCGCCTTCTTGATATCGAGTGCGTCCATCAGCGCGGCGGTGTCGTCGGCCATGTCCGCGATTGTATACGCGCTGGTGGCTTGCGAGCTGCGGCCAGCATCGCGATTGTCGAAGATGACGACCTGAAACTTCTGAGACAGTGCAGGAACCTGCGCGAGCGTCCAAAGGGTGGAGTCGTATCCCAGCCCCATTACCAGGATGAGCGGCTGTCCCTCGCCGTGGACTTCATAGTAAAGTTCTTGGCCGTTTGCACGGACCGTACCTGACCTTGACATGCGAACCTCCTGATCCGGCGATCCTCCGGAAGCCCGACGGTGGCCCCGGTCCAATTCAGTGTCAACGCTAGAGAGCATAAAAAACTGGGTGCTTAAGCCGCTTGCCTGATCTCGTTTTTAAAGCAAGCTCCGCGACAGATCTCCTATCTCCTACGGCCGCGCTTCCAAGATCATGTTGAACGGCGTTTCGGTGGCGCGACGAAATCGCGTAAATCCGCCTTTGAAGAGAACCTCTCTCAAGCGTCGTTCACCTGCCTGCGCTCCAAGGGCGAGGCCAACTTCCTGACTAAGCGAAGCCGGAGTGCATACCATCGTAGAGAATCCGTAATACACGCGGCCCACCGGGTTGATATTCTCAGCGAGCGAATCTGCCGCGATGGGCTCCACAATCATGAATGTGCCGTCGGGACGGAGGGCCTGCCTGACATGCGATGCCGCACCAACCGGATCGCCCATATCGTGCAGGGCATCGAACACAGTCGCGAATTCATAGTCGCGACCCGGAAAATCTTTCGCCGGGGCGACGCTGAAATGGATATTCGTAACTTCCTGCTCCTTCGCACGACTATTCGCTGTCTCGATGGATGCGGGGTGCAGATCAAATCCATAGAATTCAGATTTAGGGAAAGCCTTCGCCATGATGAGGGTGGAGACGCCATGGCCACATCCGATGTCCGCGACACGAGCCCCGGCGCGCAGCTTCTCCTGTACGCCGTCAAGCGCCGGTATCCATTTTTCGCTGATGTTGGCTTCATAACCGGGGCGAAAAAACCGCTCCGTCCCGCAAAAAAGGCAATTGTGATGATTTCCCCAAGGCAGGCCCGCTCCGGTCCGGAAACTCTCGGCGACGAGCGGCTCATCGTGATAGACTGCCGAGACGGAGTAGAAACCTCCCGTCATCGCCGCCGGACTGTCCGGATCAGCGAATACCGCGGTCTGTTCAGCGGTAAGGAAAAATGCCTCGCTCGCTGCGTCATAGGTGACATACCCCGAAGCCGCCTGGGCGCTAAGCCATTCACGAAGCTGTCGCTCGTTGAGGCCTGTCTTTTCGGCCAGCTCCTGCGAAGTCGCCGGGCCAATATTCGCAAGCGTGGCGTAAAGTCCAAGCTCATCACCAAGGACAACGAGCGCTCCATTTACGGCCGCACCAAGATCGTTGACCATCTGGCCAAGGAGCTGATTGAGAGTATCGGGGTTCAATGACGACTTACCGGCACAAGCCGGCGCTTCACATCGGGTTGTTTTCATTTCTGGGTTTTCGTTTGGTTTATAGTATACAACCAATCGCAGTTCCGCGCTCGGGAAGTAGGCACGCGGAGCTTCTTGACTTCCGGGGTCTTTTCGGTCCATGGCCAGCGACGCTTGGCTGGCATCTAGTCTAGTCTAAAGGGAATCCGCCGGGCGCTTTTGCACACGGAACTTGCGATGCGGATCTCCGAGCGACAAGCGTGGGTTTTGATCTTGCTGCGGATTTTCTTTGTAGCATAGTGTTTGCCGTTAATCTCATGACGTTTCAGACAAGGGACATTCGGAATGCTTCGGAGAAGCTGGCTGGTGTTCCGCTTGGTGAGGCTAAAGGATGCCGTGTGCCATCATCGTTCTGCGCCGGTATAGACAAGCATCTTTTTTCTTGGGAAGATTGTCATGTAACTCACTGAAATCAAAAAAGTTGGGGGTATAGCTCAGTTGGTAGAGCGTCTCGTTCGCAATGAGAAGGTCTGGGGTTCGAATCCCCATACCTCCACCAATTCCGCGGGGCGGAATCCAATGACCTGAGAGGGGATGAGAATTCGGCCTTGGCGAATTCGCTGCCTGGCGCGGGAGCGCCAAAGCGAAAGGGCGAAGCGAGATAGGCAGAGCTCGCCCCCGAGGGCGAGATAATCCCCATACCTCCACCAATTCCGCGAAAGCGGAATCCAATATGAGCGAGCGTGGAGGCCCTTGGCGGAGTCGTAGTAGCGCTCGGCCTTGCTCGGGACGGCGAAATGAGGCTGGACGCAGTCCAGGAAGTAGGCGCGGACGGCGGCCATGTTTGCGTGTTTACGGATGCCAGAGATGATGGCGTCCAGAATCGCGCGATGGACGGCCTCTGGGAGGAAAATGCCCACTTGTCCACCTATCCTTGCGGGATATGTGATCGCCTGGAGGCAGCGGCGCTGTTGATAGAAGGGCTTGTTGGCCGAATAGAAGCTCCGGAGCGTCCGAAGGTAATCCTCGACGCGGCGCTCATGATTTTTGGCGATTAACGCCTCCGATTGATGAGATTTGCCCTGCATGTCCAATACCATCGATGGGGGCTTCCGGTGCGCGTGTGGATGGACGGTTACTGGTGGGCTGGCTGGCCGCTCGAGCCGGGTAGGCTGGCAGGAGATGGTCTTGCGCCGAATGCGGATGAAGGCGGGCAAACTGGGCGTTTGTGAAATCCGAAAACTCGTGGCAGTACCGCTCGACGATTGAGGCCTTCGCGCTCATATTCGGTCGCTTAAAGCCCTACACGCCATGCCCCTGATTCAAATTGATAAAAACGAGTTCATCAACACTGACCACGTCGTACGAATGGTCTACCGTCCTGAAGACACCCGTATTGAAGAGATCCCGGATGACCAAGCCTCTGGACTCCCAAAGGAGGTTGAGTCTAAGGCTGATAGCTTCATAACGGTTACGCTTTCCGACGGACACAAGATTGATCGAGATGGCCTTGCAGCTGACGAACTCTACCAGAAACTGACTCACGAAGAGCCTCCAAAAATCCGTGCGCGGAAACTCAATGTTGATGTCCCCTCTCAGGCTGGAAGCCCTCCGAGATCTGACCAGACGGACGATATTTCCTAGTTTCACTCCGGGGCACGGTTGAGTTTCGAGAGGATCCCACCTGACCAAGTGACCGATGAAGGAAGGCCGGGGAAGCTCACTGCAACCCATCGTCACATGTCGATACGATCGTCGACGACCCGCCCAGGCGCTTTCCAGGGCGGGCGCCGAGAGCTGAGGTCCAGGAACGATGACGATGGTGCAAGCCGTCGCAAAGCCGAAGGGGCGCGTTTGCGGGATGAGAGAGCAATCAACGCGCCCTCGGATGTTTCCGAGAGTTACTTACCGAATATCGAAATCGGGACTCTCTCCCCAATCGTCCAGAGGATACCACTCGGACCCTCGAGCAGACGCTAGTCACGGATGAGAATTTGGCTCTCCGGCGGGCCAAGGCATCGCTTCCTGGCGATCGCCATGAGCGTCGTGGGAGGGCCCGGCGAGAGAGGCGACACGAAGGGTTTTATCTATGGCTTTCAATTCGGCTTGCATGCTGAGCGCTTTCCGGCAATCCAAGGTGGCGTGAAGGATTTCCTCGTGATGACAAATTCAAATTTCATAGAGATCCCGAACTCGCAGGGTGCGAGCGCTGAATTGATCAACCCGGATGACATTGCGTCGTTCGACTATTCTCCGGCCGCGCCTCGCGGGGCGGAGATTCCGATCGAAAGTGCGCTCACCATCCGGCTCAAGAATGGCCAACGTCGCGTCTGTCGAGGAAACCGAGCCGAAGCGGTGCGCGAGAAGCTCACCGGAGGCTGCTAGCGGACCCCTCAGCAGCGAAGTCGAGCGCTCACCCCGAGAGATTGGTGGGGAGCCCGACTTCTGACGTGGCGCGGGGGGCTGTGCCGACCGTTTCTCGCGCAGCTTCTTGGTGGCGAAGATCCTGGCGCTGGCAGACCGTTGGGGGACACTACGCAACTTTCTTTCGGTTTTCGGTTCGGACAGAGGGTGTGTTCCACGTTTTGATCTTGTGCCCAAAGCTTCCTGAAACTTTTCTCCGCTCATGGCAGTGCGAGCGGTTTTGATCGATCTAGACGACACCCTGATCGTGGATGAAGCGGTTTCGCGGGAAGCTTTCGAAGCGGTTGCGCGTTACGCCCGGGACAAGCATGGAGCGGAGGGAGAGAGTTTTGTGCGAGACGCGGCCGAGCAGGCCCGGGCTCTTTGGCAGGTTGGTCCCTGTCACGCACTTTGCCGCAATCTTGGGATCAGCGCCTTTGAATGCCTCTGGGGAAGGTTCGAAGGGGAGGGCGAGTTTGCGGCGTTGAGGAATTGGGCGCTGACCTTTCGCGAGCAAGTGTTCGATCATGCGTTGCGGCGGCAGATGATTGAAAGCGTCGATGGCTCGCGGGATCTTGCGGAGGCCTTTGCCCGGGAAAGGCGGCTCCTGCAACGTCTGATGCCGGACGCGCTGGAAACGATGACACGGCTTTCCTCGCGTTACGCATTGGGGATGCTGACCAATGGCGCTCCGGATTTGCAGCGGGAAAAAATTGCCTCCAGCGGTCTGGAGAGCCTTTTTCGAGAGATCGTCATTTCGGGGGTCTATGGAATTGGCAAGCCGCGGCCCGAGATCTTTCTGCATCTTACTGATCGACTCGGCGTTTCACCCGGTGAGGCCGTCATGGTGGGAAACAGTCTGGAGCGGGATATTGCCGGGGCGCGCAACGCCGGTATCACCTCGATCTGGTTGAAGGTTCCAGGCTCGGAGGAACCTGACGCGGTGGAGCCTGACTATTCGATCTCCGGACTGGCCGAGTTGCCCGGGCTTCTCGAACGGATCGACCGCTGAACTTTGGACGGTTCACGGTGCCACTCCATATGGACACTACTCGGGAGGGTCGCTGACGATTGCGGCGAGGGCCAATAGCCGGCCGGTCCTCCCCTTCTCGCGGCGGTACGAATAGTAGAGCTCCGGATGCGACGCCGTGCAGGTGCCGCAGTCGAAGACCTTGTTAACTCCGGCGGCTCGAGCTTGGCGAACGATCTGCGCAGCGAAATCGATTTCGTAGTGCGGGGGCCTGATGCAGGGAGCGATCTGCATGACGAGATTGGCGGGCTCACAGCCGAATTCCTTCCGCATCGTCGCAATCGTTTTCGTTACCGCACCCAATTCGGTTCCTTTCTTGCCGGCATGCACGAGGCCAATCGAGCGCGTCTTCGGGTCGGCGAGAAACACCGCCGCGCAATCCGCCACATAGATGGCCAGGCAGATCCCGCGCTGACAAGTCACCAGCGCATCGACGCCGACGGCGGGGACAGCGCTGGGTGCATTCATGCGCGCGACCCCGTTTCCATGCACTTGTTCGGCCAGCGCGAATGGCATGCCGGAAAATCCCAAAGCGTCAGCCGTTTCTCGGTGCGCCGACCAAAGACGCGCCAGTGCCGTCTCACGATCCGTCAGGACGTCGATGCCCGGGCAACGCTGAAGGAAGGCGGTCCGCAAAAACCGCAGCGCCTCAAGCGCGGGGAAGAATTCTGCCGGACAAGGTCCCAAAGTCCCGTGGCGACCGGCCGATTGCACTTTAGAGAGCGCCGAAACCGATCGTCGCTAAACGCTACTTCCCGGACCTGGCGCCGGCGGCGGCCTTCTTTTTCTTTTGCTTGGAATTGGGCGCCGGTCCGCCTTGCAGGATTGGCTCGATCGGGTCTTCCTTCCGGAAGGCGCGTGGGAGGGGCGTTTGGGGTCTCTCCGGCTTGGTTATCTTCTGGAAGCGAGATCGTTCGGATTTGTTAAGCGCCTGGGGATTGAGAGGCCGGATGAGCGGATCGTCAAAAGTCTCAACATACTGAGTGTCGAGCGACAGTGCGAAATCGTAGCTGGCCATGGCAGATATGTAATCAAACCGGGCTTGCAGGACGTTCGTCTGCGCTTGGAGGAGCTGCACTTGCGCATTCAGGACGTCGAGCTGGGTGCCGGCGCCGGCGTCCAAACGCTCCCGGGATAGGCGGAGCGCTTCCGTGGCTTGCACCACGCTGGCTGTCTGGCTGTCGATAGTTTCCTGAGCTTGCTGGAGATTGGAAATGGCCTGCTGCACATCGAGCACTACCTGCCGGACTCCATTATCGTAATTGTTCTTGGACTGCATCAGCTGGGCCTTGGCCTGAGTCACGTTGCCGTAGGTCAGTCCGCCGTCCCAGACGTTCCAAGTGCTGGTAGCGCCAAAGAACCAACCGCCGACATTGTCCGAAATATTTCCCGAGGCCACGTTGTTGACGAATTCATAGCCGGCATTGGCGTTAACCGAGGGAAACCATCCCGCGATTTGCACGTTCACGTTCGCGGCATTGGCGAGGATCGTTTGACGTTGAGCCTTCAGCGAGGGATTCCGAGCAATCGCCACCCTGATCGACTCATCGGTGTTGATCTTCTGTAGGCTGTAACCGAGCGTGCCGACGACATTGAACGGCACTTCGCTCGGTCGGCCCTTCGGGTAATCCATACCCAGAAGCCTGACGAGCTGATACATCGAGATCCGATAGGCATTCTGCGCTTGAATCAGCGGGGGTAAAGCGTTGGCCAACTGGACCTCTGCTTGAAGGACATTGAAGCGCGGAACCGTCCCCGCATCATAGCGGTTCTGTTGATCTTGGACCTGCTGCTGAAGCAGCGCCACGTTCTGCTCCTGGGCAACGATGAGCGCGCGGTTCAGAACGACCTGATAGAACTGGTTGATGACCTGCGCGACGATGTTGTCAATCGTCGAGCGCAGGCTGAAGAAAGCGCTGTCGTAGGCCGCGCTCCCTCCCTTGATCCCGTAAAAAGTGGCGCCACCATCAAAAACGAGCTGAGTGGCCTGAAACTGAATATTCCAGGATTGGTTCTGCACGTTGCTGCTGTTATTGAGGAAGATGATCCGGGTGGGCCGCCCGCCGTTTGGATTCGGAATTTCGCCGATTGTTGGTCCTCGGCTTTGTCCGTTGTTGGTCAGAGATTCCTCCTGGTTCCGATATTGGGAGCTGATGCCGATTTTCGGAACAGCCTGCGAGGCGACTTGAATGAGTTGGCCGCGCGTTACGCGAATCTGCTGGATCGCGTTGAGAACATCGGGATTCTGCTTGAGCGCGATTTGGACGGCGTCATTGAGCGTCATGTCCGGCACATTGGAGTTGCGCTGTTTCGCAATGAGCGTGGCCAATGATTTCTCGAAATCCGCCATGACCATCTTCTGCTGCATGGCGAGCCTCTCGCTGTCCTTGAGAGTGGTTGTTTCTCCGCCGGGGGCGAGCGGTTCGTGCATCTGCGTCGGCGCAGGGATGGGGAGATTGAGCTGTTCCGACAGGGTGTTGGCATCCTGGAGAACTGGGGTGGGCATCGGCGGAGGGGTCCATGGCATGGTCCCATCGGGAAGCGGCGTCGGCATCGGAGAAATGGCCGGCAACGGTGACGGCAGGGCGGTCTCGGGCGCGAGCAGCGGAGTCGGTTCCGGCGTCGGCGCGGGAAGAGGGGTTGGATTTGGCGTCGGGCTCGGAGTAGGCGTGGGTGTCGGATCCGCGGGAAACTGACTCGTTGTTTGCGCCAGCGCCGAAAAAGCAACGGCCGCGGCACAAGCAAGGATCAGGCAGGCTTTGGGAGTCGTCACTCGGAGCATGAGCTTTGTTTGCTTAGGCAGTAGGAATGGACCTTTTCGTAGATACGCAGCCAAGCTTTTTGTTCATCGGGGGGCAGCAGATCCATGATTTGCGAGAGATTGTGAACAATGTCTTGGCGGATTTTGTCGACAAGCGCACTGCCTTTTTGCGTGATTTTCACAAGAACTTTGCGCCGGTCGTTGGCAGCGTGAGAACGTTGCACATAACCGAGATTTTCGAGCCGGTCCACCAAACCCGTCGCAGCGGCCGTCGAATGATTCATCTTTTCCGCAATCTCACTCATCGAAAGAAATTCGTGCGTTGCGATATGGCCAAGCAGGAAAAACTGCGGAAAGGAAACCTGGCCTTGCGAAAGCTCTTCGGATAGCCGGAGCATCAAGCACCGCTGCAACGTCATCATGATGTCCGCAAGCCTTTCAACATCAGGACGCACTTCAGGTCTTTGCAGCTCGATCACGATCGGTTTATTAACCCCGTTAGAATTAACGGTCAACGTAATAGAAGTTGTCAATCTGGATTGCGGTGGTCGCTAAGGTTTAAAGACGCGATCGCCGGGCGAGGGGTTGCCGCTGGCGATATCGGCGATGAGGAAGGGCGGGTTTTTGAGATTTCCCATGCGGAGGTTGGCCGTCTCTTTTTGGTCCCTGATGCACACGAGGAGGTCGCCGGCGGCCGCGCCTTGGAGGGTGGTGGCATCGATGAGGACGAAGCGGTCATCGCGATCGACCATTTTGACGACACCGATGAGGCGGGGAACCTGAGCGGGAGGAGGTTTCGGCTTGCGCGAAGAGAAAGTGGGAACGTATTTGAGCCAGGAGAACGCGCTGGCAAGGAAGGGTTGTTTGGCCTTGGGTTGGGCCCGCTCGGGTTGCGCGGCGACGGTCTGAGGGGTTGGGGTTTGCGGAGGCTTCGAAGATTTGGTGGCGCAGCCCGTAAGGACGAGGGCGCACAGAAGAAGCGCCTGCACGGGGCCCCGCGCCAAGCGCTGGAGCCGTCGCGGATGAGAAGCAAAAATGAACTGGCGGACGTCGAGTTCCGGCGGCATGCGCGTCGTTTCCGGGAATTAGTTAGGTCCGAGGTGGAACACTCATTCCTTCGCCGCAAGCAGATGCCGGGCGAGGCGCACGCGCGCCGGCGACAAACTTCAGTTCCTGCATCCGCCGGCACCGCATCCGCAAGAGGGAGTGTGGGAATGAGCGTGGCCACCGGAAGATGAAGTGAGCACGCCGATTCCGCCGGCGATCACTCGTTTGATCGGTTCGCCCGTTTCGGGGTGCTTGGTAAAGGCGGCATCCTTGATGCTTTGCTTGATTTCGAAGCGTTTGGGTGTCGCGCCCTTCTTGGCAGGGATGGTTTCGTAGATGTAGGTAGGCATAGAAGCGATGAGATGTGAACGCTCGGTGACAAGATTATTTCTCCTGGTGCAGGACGCAAGCGGAGTTCACTTGCAACATCCCGGTTGTCACTTCAGAAGGTAACCGTGAGATCGGTCAACTACCTGGGACCCGAAGGGACATTCTCGCATATCCTCGCCCGCAAACGGTTTGGAAGAAACGCCTTTCTGACGCCTTGTCCAACCATCGAAGCCGTCTTTGAACGAGTGGTCGCTTCTACGGACGGTCTGGGTATCGTTCCCATCGAGAATTCCAGCGGTGGGACGGTCTATGACTCGGTCGATTTGCTCATTCGATATGCCGGGCGCGTCTTCATTCATGAGGAGTTGGCCATGGACGTTCGCATTGCCTTGCTGGGCCACGCGGGGGCAACGATTTCGACCGTCTATTCCCACTTTGTGCAGATCAAGCACCACGCGGACTGGCTCAAGCAGCGGCATCCCCAGGCGCGGGTGCGTGCCGTGGCCAGCACCGCCCTTGCCGCCAGGAAAGCTTCCGCGAGCAAAACGGCCGCTGCGCTCGCCTCACCGGGAGCCGCCGAGGTCTACGGCCTGGACGTCTTGGAAATGCCGTCCGGAGCCAGCTCGACCAACGTCACCCACTTTTTCACCATCGGCCGCGAGGCCGTGGAGGATCACGCAGAGGGAGAAAAGACTGCCTTGGTTGCGGCGCTGCCGAACGTTTGCGGCAGCCTCCACCGCTTTTTGGGTCCGTTCGCCCGCCAGCAAGTAAACCTCTCGCGGATCGTCTCGCGTCCCGTCCCCGGGCACCCGCAAACGTATGTTTTTTTTCTGGAGATCGACGGCAGTCCCAAGACCCCCGCGGTCACCCGCACGCTTCGGCTGGCAGGGGCTCTGGCGGAGTCGATGCGAAGTCTGGGAACCTACCCGGCGCACCGGCGATTTAAATCCTAGGTTGCAATGCCGGCAGGCTTTTGCCAATCAGAGCAAGTCCCTATGAAGCGTGTAGCGATCCTTCTCCTTCTTCTCGCCTCCGGCCTGCACGGGCAAGAGGCTCCCACCATAACCATTCGCAAAGGCGAGACGACCAACGTGGCTTTGCAGACCCTGGGCGGAAGCGACGGAGCCGGCTCCACGAAAGTGCTGCAGAACGATCTTGATCTCTCCGGTTGGTTCAGCCTGACCCCGGCGGAGCGCGCGAGTTATATCATCAGCGGCTCTGCTTCCGGGGGAACTTTGCAAGGGCAGGTGACCGACCAGCGTGGAAGCATCGTTCTTCAGAAGTCCTACTCGGGCGGACCACGCGTCGCGGCGCATCGATTCGCGGATGATATCGTGGAAACCCTCACGGGTCACAAAGGAATCGCCAGCAGCCGCATCGCTTTCGCCTCGAGCCGCACGGGCCGGAAGGAGATCTACACCTCGGATTACGATGGGGCCAATGTCCGCCAATTGACGCACGACGGAGCGATTAGCGTGGCGCCGGCCCTCTCCCCGGACGGCCGCAAGCTTGCCTATACCGGCTATCAGAGCGGCTACGCCGACATTTACCTGATCGATCTGGCTTCCGGCGCGCGCGGCCGCATCGTGAAGTTTCCCGGCACGAACTCCGGGGCGGCTTTCTCGCCCAATGGCGGCCAGATCGCCTGCACGCTCAGCAAGGATGGCAATCCTGAGCTTTACGTCGTCGGCGCGGGTGGAGGCGGTGCGCGCCGGCTGACCAGCACCCGCGGCGTGGAGTCATCGCCGACCTGGTCTCCGGATGGCTCGCAGATCATTTATTCGTCGGATGAACGCGGAGGACCGCAGCTGTTTCGAATTGGTGCCGGGGGAGGGAGCGGGCAGCTCATTTCGACGGGCTACAACTATTGCACCGAGCCGAGCTGGTCGCCGGACGGCAAGAAGGTGGCCTTCACGGCGCGTACCGGGGGTTTTTCGATTGCGGTGAAGGATCTGCAGAGCGGCGCAACCAATCTGGTTGCCAGCGGAGAAGACCCGGTGTGGGGCCCGGATTCGCGGCACTTGATTTTCAGCACAGGATCGAGCCTGGTATTGTTTGATGTTCCGACCGGTCGGTCCGTGCCGATTGTTACCGGCCTGGGAAAGGTGAGCGAGCCGACGTGGTCGCGGTAACCGCAGGGATTCGATCTCGCCTGCAGAAGGATGGTCGAAAAGTCTTTCTCGCGGGTTGATTATTTCGTCAAACTCCGTATTCCGATTAGAGTTATGAAAAAGTTGTTGACCCTCGGTGTGGCGGTGCTGCTGGCCGTGTCCCTCGATGCGTGTAAGAAGAAGGGTGGCGGCCCGTACGCCGGCGTCGAAGGAGACTATGTTTCAGGGACCCCGCTCCCCGACCGGATCGAGGGGGCGAACTTCTTTGGAAGCAACGTGACCCGCGGTCAGTTCCCGCCGGTCTACTTCGCCTACGACAGTTTTTCCGTTTCAGGTTCGGAGGAAGGCAAGATCCAGCAGGTTGCGTCGGCCATGAAATCGACGAGCAATACCTTGATCATTGCCGGCTTTACCGACGAGCGAGGCACCGAGGAGTATAACCGCGGCCTTGGGGAGCAGCGGGCTCAGGCGGTGCGCGACGCACTCATCGCGCGCGGGGTCAGTGGCGGTCGCATTCAGACGGTGAGCTTCGGCGAAGAAATGCCTGCCGACTCCGGTAGCGGCGAAACGGCCTGGGCGATGAACCGGCGCGCGGAGTTTGGTGTGGTCAAGTAGGGCCGCGTGGGAGTGCCCTTGCTCGATCTCACCCGTCAGTACGAACGGGTGCGAGAGCTGGTCGAGAGGCGGGTAAAGGCCGTCTTCGACAGCCAGCAGTTTATCCTTGGCCGGGCGGTCGAGGAATTTGAAGAGGCCTTCCGTGATTTCACGGGCTGCGCCCAGGCCGTCGGAATGTCTTCCGGCACCGATGCCCAGCTGGCAATCCTCCTGGCGATGGGCATTGGTCCCGGCGACGCCGTGATCACGACCCCCTATACGTTTTTTGCCACGGCGGGCTCGATTCACCGGGCGGGTGCCGAGCCGGTCTTCGTTGATATAGCTCCCGATACCTTTCACATGGATCCGGCCAGGGTGTGTGAATGCCTGGAACGCCTCGCCGCCGGCAGCGATCGTCCGCTGATCACCACACGCGGCAATCGTGTCCGTGCGATCATTCCCGTCCATCTCTTTGGCGTGTGCTGTCCGGTGGATGCCCTTGCCGAAACGGCGGCACGTTATCAACTGACCCTGATCGAAGACGCCGCTCAGGCAATCGGAGCGGAGTATCCCTCGAAGGGCGGTGCGTCGCAGGCGGGGACATTCGGTGATGCGGCTTTTTTCAGTTTTTTTCCGACCAAGAATCTTGGAGGGGCGGGTGATGCCGGCATGGCGGTTTGTCGCAGTGAAGAACTGGCGCAGAAGCTAAGGCTCGTGCGTAACCATGGAATGGAGAGGCGTTACTTTCACCGGACGGTGGGCGGAAATTTTCGTCTCGATGCCATTCAGGCGGCTGTCCTGCACGCCAAGCTGCCGTTTGTGCACGAATGGAACGCTGTCCGGCGTCGAAATGCTGCCCGGTATGTGGCCGGCTTTTCGGATCTGGCAGAGTTCGTGACCTTGCCAGCAGAGCCGTGGAGAAATCAAGATCTGGTGAACCACCATACCTGGCATCAGTTCGTGATTCGTGCGCAACGCCGTGACGAGCTGTTGCAGCATCTCGCAGAAGCAGAGATTGGGCATGCCGTTTACTACCCCGTTCCTCTCCACTTGCAGGAGTGCTTTCAGTATTTGGGCTACCGTCAGGGTGACTTTCCGGAGGCGGAGCGTGCCGCCCAGGAGACCGTGGCCTTACCGATCTTTCCAGAGTTGCGGGACCAGGAAATCGACGCCGTCGTCGCGGCGATCCGAAGATTCTATTCGAAATAGGCATCCCCGCGGAAACCGCTGACGATCTTAGAAACGAATAGGAGGTGACCCGGGCGGCGGCGTCATGGGATCGGGGAGCACACCCGTCTCGGGTGTCAATGTCCGGCTTCCACGCCGGACAAAACGTGGCCACAGGCGGTTGGCACCACCACCTGCCAGATTCCTCGCCTTAGGGAACTTCGTTCCCCAGGGGTGTGCGATTGATCTGTTCCGGCGTTTCGAGGTTTGTCGTGGTGCGGAAGACGCCGGCATCCACGTGGCGCTGAAGCACAACCTCGATCATTAGAGTCCGGTTCGGCTCGAAGAATCGCCGAAGCTCGGAAAGTTTGCCCTTATATTCGAGGGGGACATAGTAGGCGAATCCGCCGATGCCTGGCCTGCCCACGATCCGGAAACCAAGCCGGCCTTCCAGCTCAGGTTTCTGCAAACCGGCGATCATGACATCGTAGTCAACGTAATAAGTGAGCTTGCCGGGGTTCAGGCTGTTGCGCTGGCGATCGACGAAAAATCCTGGGGGCAAGTGATTTGGATCATACGATGGGCCCGCCGTGAAAAGGACGTCATAGTCGACCAGAGGGAATCCGCGGTCGTCGATGATCCGGAAGACCATCATGCAATAGGTGTGCGTTTCGAACGTTCGCTGGACGACGAACAATTTCTTCACTTTCTCGACCCGTTCGTCCTCCTGCGTTTGCGCGGTGAGAGCTTCCAGCTCTTTGACCGCCTTGCCATAGCCGGTGGCGCTGTTCACTCCGAGGCAGCGGAGCACCCATTTTACGGTGGGGTGCTGCCCATCGTCGTCCGGCTTTACACTGGCCATGATCCCCATCTCTTCTCCGACATGCGAGAGGCCGGGAAGCACCCCGAGGCCGCTCTTGCCGGCAGGCCTCTCCTTTTCAATCTTCAGCGTGCTGCCTGTCTGAACGAGGCGAACCAAGCCAAAGTTCATGTTCGCCGCGGCCACCCGAACGACCCCATCAGATCCCGGCTCGCCGGTATAGGAATTCAGGTTGTCGTAGAAATGGCGGTCGATGCGCTGGCCGGTCAGGACAAACGGGTAAAGCCCGCCATCGACGAAATCGTATTCGAGCCAGCTCGTGTTGAGCTCCCAGCTCTCATCGCTGCCGAGTTCCAGCCAGTTCAGCACACCAACTCCTGGCTCGATGCCTTGAACAAAAGACCTTAGCCGTGAAAGCCGCGCCTTGCCGAGCTGGGCCAGAGCCGACCCGTGATTGGCAGGAGCCAGCATGATGAGGTGGCTCAATGGGCACTTCGCCAGATTGGCGCGGTGATAGAGATCGACCCATTTTCGGACCACCGGGGCCCCGGTCGAGTGGGTGACGCAGGCAAAGCGCTCGCCCGTCTCCAGTTTTGGAAGCACCTCCTCGGCCAATGCTTGTTGCATGCCCCGGGCAATGTCATCCACGCGCACCTCGTCGGCAAAGCTTACATACTTGCCAAGGAAAAGGTGAGTGACTGAGAGATTAAGATCAGCCGGAGCATTCTTGAGCAATGCTTTCGGAACGCCTCCGTACGATCCCGTATCAGTTACGCTCCACCCATGGACAAAGACCACGATCATCCGAGCACCCTAAGGCAATGACACGTTCCGCCAAGCATGTCAATACTCAGCCGTCGGAGGTCTTTCAATAAGCTTCCCTGGCCTTGCGCGCGTCGTGTTTTTGGACCGGAACTAACGAAACCGGATATCAATTTTTAGATTTTCAGCAATTTCGACTTGATTCTTTGAATTGTGTACTGTTTCTAGCGCAGATCGCCTAACCTATCTCTTAAGCCGTTTACCACCGATTCCATGCCTTTAGTCACGAATTGGTTTGCCGGACCAATTGTGTTCCAGGCGGAATTGACCGGCCTCGCTTGTCGAGGTCGTCGGGTTCGGCTTTGGCATTCTGCTGCTCTTAACCATGAAAACTCCTCCCGAAACCAAATCCGTTTTTAGAATCCTGGTCGTCGGGCTGCTCATCGGAAGCAGTTCGCTTTTCGCGCAGACGTGGGACGGCGGTGCCGCGCTAGGCGCTTCTTGGGCCTCAGCAAACAATTGGAATCCCAACGGCGTGCCCGCCCTCGGAGCCAATATTAGTTTTAATAACATTAACAATGGGAAGACCACTACCACGGTGGTCGGTAGCTTTAGTCTCGGCAGCATCACCTTTCAGGGAGCGCCCAATAATGCGCCGGTCTACACGACCAATACCAATTCGTTGCTTAACATTGGTAATACGTCACTTACCCTTACTGGAGCCGGCGTTATCAACAACTCCACGAATACGCAAACGTTTAATACCGGCGTTAATAGTTTCGGCGTGAGCTCGATCATTTTCCAGAATAGCGCAACGGCTGGTTCGAACGTTGTTTATAGCAATTCGGTGGGAGGATCTACCCTGTTCTTGAACACCTCAAATGCGGGTAGCGCGACGTTTAACAATACGACCCTCGGATTCACGCGATTTGAAGACACATCGTCTGCTCAGAATGCCACGATCAATAATACCCTCGGTGGCTTTACAGTCTTTAATGATGATTCCTCGGCTGGCGACGCGACGATCGTGAATACCGCCGGTTCGACAGTCTTCAACGGTACATCAGGGGCAGGCACGTCGGCGATCACGAATAACCTGGCGGGTTCGACGTCGTTCAATGACACCTCGTCGGCGGAGAGCGCGGTGATCAACAACGTGGTCGGCACGACGAGGTTCGACGACGACTCGTCGGCGGGCGATGCGACCATCGGAAATACGTTGCTGGGCTCGACGACATTTACACAAACTTCAGGCGCGGGAACCTCCGAGATCAACAATCTGGTGGGTGGCTCGACCATCTTCGAAAACACCTCGTCGGCGGAGAGCGCGGTGATCAACAACGTGGCCGGGGCGACGACTTTCAACGACGACTCGTCAGCGGGTGATGCGACGATGATTCTGAACACGCTGCTAGGTTCAACGACGTTTAACGATACGTCAGGAGCGGGGACCTCGGAGATCAACAATCTTGTCGGTGGCTCGACGACGTTTAATGACACCTCGTCCGCGGAGAGCGCGGTGATCAACAACGTGGCCGGGGCGACGACCTTCAACGACGACTCGTCGGCGGGTGATGCGACGATTTTGAACACGCTGCTAGGCTCGACGACATTTAACGACACGTCAGGAGCAGGGACCTCGGAGATCAACAATCTTGTCGGCGGCTCGACGACGTTCAATGACACCTCGTCCGCGGAGAGCGGGGTGATCAACAACGTGGCCGGCGCCACCACGTTCGATGACGACTCGTCGGCGGGCGACTCGACGATTCTGAACACGCTGCTGGGTTCAACGACGTTTAACGATACGTCAGGAGCGGGGACCTCGGAGATCAACAATCTTATTGGGGGATTTACCACGTTTAATGACACCTCGTCCGCGGAGAGCGGGGTGATCAACAACGTGGCCGGGGCGACGACCTTCAACGACGACTCGTCGGCGGGTGATGCGACGATTTTGAACACGCTGCTAGGCTCGACGACATTTAACGACACGTCAGGAGCGGGGACCTCGGAGATCAACAATCTTATTGGGGGATTTACCACGTTTAATGACACCTCGTCCGCGGAGAGCGGGGTGATCAACAACGTGGCCGGGGCGACGACCTTCAACGACGACTCGTCGGCGGGTGATGCGACGATTCTGAACACGCTGCTAGGCTCGACGACGTTTAACGACACGTCAGGGGCGGGGACCTCGGAGATCAACAATCTTATTGGGGGATTTACCACGTTTAATGACACCTCGTCCGCGGAGAGCGCGGTGATCAACAACGTGGCCGGGGCGACGACTTTCAACGACGACTCGTCAGCGGGTGATGCGACGATTTTGAACACGCTGCTAGGCTCGACGACATTTAACGACACGTCAGGAGCGGGGACCTCGGAGATCAATAACGTTGCGTTAGGCTCGACGACATTTAACGACAATTCCTCTGCCGAAAGCGCGGAGATCAATAATTTCCTGATCGGTTCGACGACCTTTAACGACAACTCATCGGCCGGCGACGCGGAGATCGACAATTTCCTGATTGGTTCGACGACCTTCAACGACAACTCGACGGCCGGGGCCGCACATATCGACAACTTTCTGGTCGGTTCGACTACGTTTAACAACAACTCGACGGCTGGCGACGCCGACATCCATAACTTCCTGCTCGGTCAGACTACGTTCAACGATAACTCGAACGCCGGAACCGCTCATATCGACAACTTCCTGTTGGGAAGAACGGTCTTCAACGATAGTTCGTCCGCCGCCGACGCTGAGATTCACAACTTTCTCCTAGGCGAAACCGTCTTCAACGATAACTCGACGGCCGGCACGGCCCACATCGACAACTTCTTGCTCGGCCGGACGGTTTTCAACGATCACTCGACGGCGGGGACGGCCCACATCGACAATTTCCTCCTTGGGGAGACGATCTTTACGGATCACTCGAGCGCGGCGAACGCCGATATTCACAACTTCCTATTCGGTCAAACGGCTTTCCAAGATGAATCGACCGCAGGATACGCCAACATCGACAACTTCTTGCTGGGACAAACCATCTTCGAGGATAAGTCGAGTGCGGGATACGCCGATATCGACAATTTTGCGTTGGGGCAAACGATCTTCCAGGACAGGTCGACGGCTGGCCATGCAAATATTGAGAACTTCCTGCTGGGCCAGACCATTTTCCAAGACAAGTCGACCGCGGGGTATGCGAGCATCGACAACTTCGGTTTGGGTCAGACGGTTTTTCAGGACAAGTCGAGTGCCGGCCACGCCACGATCGACAACTTCCTTTTGGGCCGGACGGTCTTCGAAGATAAGTCAAGCGCTGGCAAGGCGACGATTAGCAACTTCCTTGGCGGGTTGACGCAGTTTACGGACCAGTCGAGCGCGGGGAAGGCGACGATCAACAATGCGCTTTTTGGACTGACGACGTTTTCGGGTCTATCGAGCGCGGGGCAGGCCTCGATCAATAACAACTTTTTGGGGAGGACGTGGTTTACGGAGGGCTCGAGTGCGGGCCAGTCGACGGTGACCAACAACTTTGGGGGGAGCACGTTCTTCACGGGGAACTCGACTGCGAACAACGCCACGGTCGTGAACAACTTTGGGGGCATCGTCGATCTGAGCGGGCACAATGGGCCGCTGGCGATCGGGGCGTTGTCGGGTGCAGGGAACGTCTTCTTGGGAGGCAACAACCTGACGACTGGTGGATTAAACACAAGCACGACGATCTCCGGGGTAATCAGCGACGGCGGGCTTTTTGGGGGCGTGGGCGGATCGCTAACCAAGATCGGCGGCGGAGCATTGACCTTGAGCGGACCGAACAGCTACACAGGAGGCACCACCATCGCCGGAGGGACGATCGTGACCCAGAACGCGTCAGCGTTGGGCACAGGGCCAGTGGCCTTCTTCAACGGGACAACACTCGCGGTGCAGGGGCTGCTCAACGTGAACGGGAACTGGACGGTGAACCCGGGGACCGCGACGGTCAACGGAGGCCAGGTGAACACCCTGGGCGACTTCAACCTGGGCGGCGGGGGCACGCTGATCGCGAACGCGAACTTCTTTGTTCCGGGAGCAGCGAGCGTGAACAGCAGCGGGCTGGTGATCAACCAGCAGTTTACGGTGAATGGCGACGTCGACCTCAACGGCAACAGCAACGTGGTGGTCAACGGGGTGCTGCAGGCGCCGGTGGTCGATGTGAACAACACGGCGGCACTGCTGGTCAACCAGCCGGGACTGGTCTCGGCTAATGTAAACGTCGGTCAGATCGCCTCGCTCTCGCTCTTTGGGCGGATCAACGGCAACGTGAACAACGCCGGGCGTTTCAACGGCACGGGAGTGGTCAACGGCAACGTCGTCAACAGCGGGACAGTCGCGCCCGGGGCGTCGGTGGGGACGTTGACCATCAACGGGGGCTACACGCAGACCAGCTCGGGCAGCTACGAGATGGAAGTGGCCGGATCGAAGAGCTTTGACCGGCTGGTGGTGAATGGGAACGCGAGCCTGGCGGGGACACTCGAGGTCATACCGCTGGGCTACAAGTTTTCCTATGGGCAGAAGCTGGTCGGCTTCCTGCAGGCTGGTTCGGTGACCGGTGAGTTCGACACCATTCTGATGCCGCCAGGCTTCCGCGGGCGAGTGCTCGAGGACGATGGGACGCTTACCTTGCTGGCCGCGCCGGAGAGCTACACCTTGGTTGCGAAGTCGGCCAACCAGGAGCGGGTGGCCGCGGCCTTGGACGGGTTCATCCCCGCGACCAGCGGAGACAGGCAGGTGGTGAGCATTGCCCTGGATGAACTGACCGAGAACCAGTTTCCGAATGCCTTCGAGCA
Organism: uncultured Verrucomicrobiae bacterium; assembly: GCA_963820865.1. GTDB lineage: Bacteria > Verrucomicrobiota > Verrucomicrobiia > Chthoniobacterales > Terrimicrobiaceae > DASTFP01. The sequence goes on along the minus strand of CAWGBZ010000025.1, from coordinate 317,212 downwards.
GATCATGCCGTCGATCTACCAATCGGTGGCCTATCTGAGCATCGACCTCGTCAACGATATTGCGCAGGTGGTTGATCAGCGCATCGGCGCGATCCGGTTGGGGGCGCGCGGCTTGAGCGTGCAGGGCTTGGGCAACGTGGCGGTCTACAACACCGACAAGGCCGGGGCGAGCAAGAGCGTGGTGGATTCCAAGAAAGACATCATCCGGCAGGAGCCCGACAACAAGTGGGGTGTGTGGGTGGTGGGCAACGGAGTATTTGCGCGCAACTACGCGCTGAGCGATGTGCCCAACGCGCGCTTTAACAGCGGAGGTTTTGTGACCGGGATGGACTACCACTGGAACGAGACGTGGTCGACGGGGTTGTTTGCCGGCTACCAGGGTGGCTACGCCAGCTATCCCAACAACGGGAGCATGAACATGAATGGGACCAACTTTGGCGGCTATTTGAACTGGGATGCCGGCAACGGGTTCTACAGCAATGCCATCGTGATGGGAGGCTACAATAGCTACCGGGTGCACCGGCCCATTCAGTTCGGCACTATCGACCGGATGGCCAACAGTAGGTACGGAGGCGGAGACGTCTCAACCTTCCTGAGCCTGGGCTACGACTTCAAGATTGGCGGGCTGGCCTTTGGACCAGTCATCAGCGGGCAGTATACCTACATGGGCTTCAGCTCCTTTACCGAGAACGGCGCCGACAGCCTGAGTCTACGGGTGGGCGGACAGAGCTACAACAGCATGCGGATGAATGTGGGTGGCCGCATCGCCTATACCTGGCGGGTGAACGACAAGGTGCTCCTGATCCCCGAAGTTCGCATGTTCTGGCAGCATGAGTTCCTGCAGAACCCGACCGACATCAACGCGAGTCTGGCGGGCGGAGCAGGTCCCGCCTTTACCTACCGCACGAGCGCGCCGGGACGCGATTCGGTCTTCGCCGGTGCCGGCATCAATACCCAGATCGGCCGGCATTGGATGGTGGGCGCCTACTACAACATCGATTTCGCGAGTTCCACCGCCCTCGATCACATTGTCTCACTCAACCTCAGCTACGGCTTCTAAAGAGCCGGTGGGGTTACTTTGGGTTTCGTGAAATCGATGGCCGATAGTGGCCGGCCGGCAGCGCTGCCTCTGAGGGAGAGTCACCGCACGGCTTTGATCACAGAACGACGGTCGAAACCGGATCACCTCGTCCGCCCGGCCGATAGCGCGGCGCGCAGACATTTGGGCCCTGGGGATCGTAACGGCTCGCGCTCCAACCTTTTTGATCGCGGGCAATTACGGGTTCTCTCTGACATTGCTCCCGGTCCACTCCTGAAGCGGTAAAGTGAACTTTCGGACAAGGGATCCGCTCTCGTGCGCCAGCAATCCGACAGCTGGCCTGATGACACCATGTAGAACCCGGCGGTCTGGCAGAAAATCGGGAGTCAGGAAATGTAGCGTGCGCCGGGCGATTATCCGGGAGTTCTCAAAAACGCGACTTGACCTTTTCGTCTCGTTTCGCCATGCACTGCGAGTTCGGCCGATCCCCTCTGATTTCGGGGGACGGTTGCCTGCCTAACCATGAGATTTTGTCGACAGATCGCGTTGTTCTTGGCCATCCTGGCGGCCTTTGCGTCACTTCACGCCCAGGCCCCCGGGCCTATCGTGCGGGATATCGTGGTCGAGTATGTGGGACCGCCGTCGATTTCGAAGGGTCGCGTGATTGACAACCTGGCCACCCGGATTGGTGAGCCCTACAGCGAACGGGCTGCTGAGGCGGATATTCGGGCCCTCTACGCAACCGGCGGTGTTGCCAACGTGCGCATCTTCGCGGAGCCCTACGGAGACGGCGTGCGGGTCACGGTGCTTTTGCAGGGACGCCCGACGATCGAAGAGATTATCATTGAAGGGGCCGAGCAGCTCCCTCTGAGACGCGTGCGACGGGAAGTCTCGGTCAAAGTTGGCGATGTCCTTACCGAGGAAAAGCTCGAAGCAGATCGCCAGAAGATCCTCACACTTTACGAGAACAAGAACTTTGCCGAGGTAGACGTCCAGTACCGCATCGAGGAAATCGCGGGAACAAACCAGGTCCGCGTGTTTTTCCAGATTACCGAGGGGCCGCGCCTCATTGTTCGGAGGATCAATTTCTTCGGGAACGACAGCGTCAGGAACCGGGACATTCTCAAAGTGATGAAGACGCGTCCCTGGAACCTTCTCTCCTTCTTCAACAAGAGCGGTCGTCTCGTGCCTGCCCAGATGGAGGAGGATCGCATTGCCATTCGTACGCTCTTTCAAAACCGTGGCTTTGCCGATGCGGAAGTCACGGATGTTCAGACGGTTCCGCTGGAAGGTAGGGGAGTGGAACTCAGCATCACGATCGTTGAGGGCATCCAGTATCGCGTTAATTCCGTCAAACTGGAAGGTGTCAATATTGTTCCCCCGGACGAGATCATGGTCCGGTTGAAGATGGTGGCGGGATCGCTCTTTACCCCGAAAGGAATGGGGGATGACCTGAAGGCCCTGCGCGACTTCTATGGCATGCGAGGCTATGTAGATATGCTCGCCATTCCAGAGGTGCTGCCGGCGGGCACCGGTGCGGTGGACATCACCTACCGGATTGACGAAGGGGTACAATCCTACGTCAACTTGATCAACATCCAGGGTAACAGCCGTACGAAAGACCGTGTCATTCGCCGCGAGTTGGCCGTCAAGCCGGGAGACATCTTCGATACCACGCTGGTCAATGTCAGCCGCCAGCGCTTGGAAAACCTCAATTACTTCGGCCGGGTCGAAATGTCGCCTTCGGACACCATTGTCCCGGGCAGAAAGGATCTCAATGTCATCGTCGAAGAGAAGCGCACCGGATCGTTTAACTTCGGCGCCGGCTTTAGCACGATTGACAGCTTGGTTGGATTTGCCGAGTTGCAACAGTCAAACTTCGACTTGTTCAACTGGCCAAGTTTCGTCGGAGGCGGGCAGAGATTTCGTATTCGTGGACAGTATGGTCTGGAGCGTAAAGACTTTATTCTGTCCCTGACCGAGCCATGGTTCCTCGGGTACCGGCTTTCCGTAGGAGTGGAAGCCTATTATCGCGAGGCGAATTACCTCTCGGATGTCTACGACCAAACGAACTATGGAGTGGCCCTCCAGGCCCGGAAACAACTCTGGCGCAGCCTTTCCGGCCGCCTCGAGTATCGCATCGAAGGGATCCGCATTTTTAACGTTGACGATCAAAACGCCGGTCAAGTGATCCAAGACTCGGCGGGAAATTACACCAAGAGTGCTGTCAGCGGTTCGCTCGTCTGGGATACTCGCGACAGCTTGTTTTTAACGCGCAGGGGCGAAGTGATTGAGTTCACCGGATTTATTTCGGGCGGCGGGCTCGGTGGAGACGTGCAGGATTATGGAATTTCGCTCGAGAGCGCCAAATACATCCTCCTTCCGTTCGATATCATTTTCATGGTCAAGGGCGAGATCGCGGTGGTAGACAGCTGGGGCGGGAGCGATGACGTCCCGATTTTTGATCGTCTTTACCTGGGCGGCTCGAACAACCTGCGCGGTTTCGATTATCGCGAGGTCGGCCCGGTGGATGAGTTCGAGAATCCGATCGGCGGCAGCTCGCTGGGCTATACAACCTTCGAGATCACGGTACCGGTCGTTCCCCGCGTTCGTGTGGCGGTCTTCGCCGACTTTGGCTTTGTCAATCCGAGCGCCTTCGACTTTAGCTCGTCCAACATGAACGGAGACATCGGCGTTGGCTTGCGTCTGGACCTGCCTATCGGGCCGATTCGCATCGATTACGGTTACCCGATTATTTACGAGAGCTTCAACGGCCCTCCCGGCAAGTTCAACTTTAATATCGGCTATCAATTTTGAACACAGTTGGTTCAAATTGGTCCAATTTGAAGCCGATTTGACTTGATCTTGCGTTTCTCCACTAATCTATAAAATGCGTAAATCCATCGTTTCTACCTTAATCTGTACGGCAGCCCTCTGCGCCGTCTCCACTGCCGCGAACGCCCAGGTCAAGCTGGGAACTGTTGATATGAACAAGGTGTTCACGGCGTACTTCAAGACCAAGGACGCTGAAGCCAAGATCAATGATGCCCGCACGGCGGCGAAGAAGGAACTCGATGAGCGTCTGGAGACTTTGAAAAAGGCGATGGACGAGATCAACAAGACGAATCAGGACATCGAGAAGCCCGAGTTGAGCAAAGATGGGAAAGAGAAACTGGCGAAGCAGCGGGATGAGAAGGTTCAGGAGGCCCGGAATCTCGATCGCGAAATTGCGGAGTTTCGCCAAACCCGTGAACGACAGCTCCAGGAGCAGTTCATGCGCATGCGGAAGGATATTGTCGACGATATCATGAAAGTGGTGAATGAGAAGGTGAAGGCAGCGGGCTACGACTTGGTCCTCGACAAGACCGGTGTGAGCATGGGGCAGGTTCCTATCGTGCTCTACTCACGCGCGGACCTCGATTTCAGCAACGATATCATCACGATCCTGAACAAGAACGCTCCAAAGCCGTCCTCTGCCGCCAACTGAAGTCATGAGGCTTCGTGAGGCCGCAGAGCGCATCGGCGGCTGGGTGGCACCGGAAAACTACGAGAAGCCCGTTCTGGGCGTTGCCTCGCTGGACGATGCGAACGAGGGGGACATTTCCTTCTACGGAAGTCCCAAGTACGTCAAGGCGCTGAGGAAATCGCGTGCCACGGCCGTTTTGGTGCCGCATGGCTTTGCCGAGGAGATTGCAGCGGTCCGCGTTTGGGTCGACAATCCGGCGCTGGCTTTTGCCAAATTGCTTGAAATCTTCGCTCCTCCGTCGATTGAAATCGTGCCAGGCATTCACCCCACTGCGCTGGTGGCGAGCGATGCCGAGATCAGCGAGGGGGTGACCATCGAGGCATTTGCGGTGATCGAGAGTGGCGCGCGCATCGGGGCACGGACGGTCATCGGCGCTCATGGATATGTTGGCCATTACGCGGTGTTGGGCGAAGACTGCCGCATGTATCCGCATGTGACCATTCGTGATCGTTCGGTGATCGGCAATCGAGTCGTTTGTCATCCCGGCGTCGTGATAGGCTCCGACGGGTTCGGCTATGAGCTTCGCGACGGGCGGCAGCAGAAGATTCCGCAGACCGGCACCGTCCAGATTGACAATGATGTCGAGATTGGGGCGAACTCCACGGTGGATCGCGCCCGTTTCGGCCGAACCTGGATCCAGGAGGGCGTCAAGATCGACAATCTGGTGCAGATCGCGCACAACGTGACGATTGGACGGCACAGCGTGATTTGCGCGCAAGTAGGCATCTCGGGAAGCACGCGCCTGGGCAACTATGTGACTCTGGCCGGAAAAGTCGGCGTCAACGGACACATTGAGATCGGCGATGGAGCGATTGCCGCCGCCATGGGCGCGATTACGAAGAGCGTGCCTCCGCGTGAGATCCTCGTAGGCGTTCCTGCCAGGCCGGCGCGTGAGTACAAGAGGAACCTGGTGCTCCTGAGTAATATTCACAAGCTGTACGAGCGCGTGAAGCAGCTCGAAGAAAAACAGTAGAACGAGCCAGGCGCCGGCTTTACTCTGAGCGCATGGCGACACAGCCGCTCAACAAGGCGGAGCGCATCGAAGCGTATGTAAGGTCCTTTGGCCTCGGTGCTGAGGGATTTGATCCGTGCTATCTAGCCTATTTCGTTTGCTTCAATGCCCAGGAGTATTACGAAGCGCATGACGTGCTCGAGCATCTTTGGCTGCAGCGCGAGGATGAGAATCACGCTTTCTTCAAGGGCCTCATTCAATTCGCCGGGGCGTTCGTTCATCTCAAGAAACAGCGTGCGCGACCTGGGCACCCTACCGATGGCCGGCGCATGCGTCCCGCGGTGAGGTTGTTCGCGCTGGCGTCAAGAAACCTCTCGCCCTATTCGCCGCGGCACATGGGACTGGATGTTTCCGAAGTGCTCGACGTCGCGACCGATCACGTGGCGCGAATCGAGGCGTCGGATTTTTCCAGGAATCCCTGGAACCCGGAGACCGCGCCGAAACTCAAGCTTTCGACTGTGCTTGAGACGTGAGGGGAATGACGATGCCCTGGAGGGCCGGTAGGCTCAGGGCCGTAAAGCATAGGCGCCCCGCATTCCTACTCCTTGTCGCGGCGGAAAAAGCTCGCCGCCTTCGAGCGCCAGGGAGCGGAGAAGAGCCAGGAAATGAGCACCGCCGTGACGCTTCCAAGGACGACCTCCACCGTGCGCCGGAGGGCCTGCTCCAAGCCAGTCAGGCTGGAATGTTCAATGATCGCCGAAGAGACGACGAGCGCCGCCGTGGCAGTGGCCAGCCTCCAGTTGGATAAGCGCAGGAGGCTCGCGACGAGTGCGGTTGCCGTTAGCGAAACCGGCAGCAACCACTCGGTGGCGCCAAACACCGTTACAAACACGACTCCGGTCAAGCAACCGATGGCGGTGTTCATGACGCGAGCCATGAAGTTAGGGTGAGCTTTCTCGATTGTTGGATCCGTCACCACGATGAACGAGATAATTGCCCAGACCGGATTTGTATCCCCCAGGTACCGGAGCAGAAACCAGAGAAGGGTCGTGCCCAGGCAGATGTCGGAGACATACCGCCATCTGTTTGGAGCATCGTGCGTCAGGCTTATCATATCGGTCGGGATTGGTGAGTTCTGGAGCAGCTCTCTGCAAATGGTAAAATGGTGACGCTCCGAGAAGCGCAGAAAGATTTCCTGGGTCAATAGATAGACCTTCCCAAGGGCATCTTCGACCTTCTTTTCCAAACCTTGGTGGCTTCCGAAGCAGGAAGCTGGCTAAGGTTCAACGGAAAAGCGCGTTTCGCCGACGCGGGTGGCTGGGGAAAGATCGGCTGGCGCGCTGACTTCCGATCCGACCCAGGAGCGCTTCTGCCAGCCTCCGCTGCCGCGTTCGATTTGATCCACCCAGCCGTCCGGCCATTCACAAAGAGCTCCTTTCTGGTTGGCCGTCCACTTCCCAGCGGTGGCGCCGTTTATTGTGGAGACGGCGTTGCCGTTGGATTGCAGAGCGATGTAAAGGTGCGAACCATCGGGCTCCTTGTTCAGGCGCCAGACGCCAATCAGCGCCTGGTGACTACTCTCCATACGTCGAGCCTCCGATTCGGCGATCGGCTTTGCACTCAAAGGAGAACCCGCCGAATACCTTCGATGAAGAAAACCGTTCCCGGTCGGTTCGATCGTATCGGTGCACCCGTCGCTGTAAGCGATGGTGAGAAGATGTTCATCGCTTCTCCAGTAGCCCCGTTCGCCGCGAGCGCCTGTGGGTCCTTTCGTCCAGTTGCTGACCGCCTGGCCGCTCTGGAATATGACGATATCGAAGATCTGTCCCTGTGCGTCGGTGGTCGTCCAAGTCCCTTCATAAGATGTTTTCTCAGGGCGGGGCCTCGGGGACTCGGCGGGCGGTTGAGATGGCTCAGGAGTGGCAGCCGGAGTCGGGGCTGGTGTGGATGGAGCCGGGGTGGGCGACAGCGTCGGCGTGGATGGAATCGGAGTGGGTGATGGAGTCGGAGATGGCGAATCGACCTCTGCTTCGGCGTGACATCCGGAGATAAAAAGAGAGGCCGCGAGGACGAAGATCCGCATTGCACAAAACATTCTCGGGCGGCAATTTGAATGACAACCTTTTTTGACTGACGAGCGCCGTGAATTTCGCCCCTGCTACTGAGAAGTCATGATGGATCCTTCGGAAGCCGCGGGCCACACCGACTATCGGAAACTGGCGCAGCGCATGGGCCGGAAGATTCTTGAGCGGCGCATCCGCAAGCAGGCCAGCTTGTGGGCTCGCGAAGTCCACCAAGGCAAGGGGTTCTTCATGTTTGAAGGGATTATTCCCATGGACGCTCTGGTCTGGCATTGCCTCGAGTTGGTTGGGCTCGACAAGGTCGGCAAGCGCAACTTTCTGGATGTGCAGGTCACCCATAACGAGGTCGTTCTGCCACAATTGCCCGAGCCATTCGATGGGTTTCGACTCATGCAACTCGCGGATCTGCATCTCGACCTCGACCCGACCCTGGTCGATATCATTATCAGCAAGATCGATGGGCTCGAATATGATGTCGCTGTGCTGACAGGTGACTATCATAACAAGATCGCCCAGGACCATGACAAGTCGCTGGAATTGATGGGGCGCCTGGCCGGACATGTCCGCGACCCACGCTATGCCATTCTGGGCAATCACGATTTTATCGAGAAAGTCGCCTTCCTCGAGGCGATCGGATTCACGGTGCTCCTGAATGAGTGCGATTTCATCGAGCGCGAGGGAGCGCGCTTGTGGATTTGCGGTGTGGACGATCCGCATTTCTTTCGTTCCCATGACCTCAAAAAAGCCCGCGAACGGGTTCCTCCCGGCGAGATGGCCATCCTGCTCAGCCATAGCCCCGAAACCTATGTCGAGGCCGAAAAACTCGGCTACGCCTTCATGCTGAGCGGTCATACCCACGGCGGACAACTGTGTCTTCCGGGTGGATTTGCGATCATCGGAAATGCCCCGGTCCCACGGCGCTTTCTCGCCGGTCCCTGGCAGCATGGGCGGTTGGTTGGATACACGTCGCGCGGAACCGGAGCCAGTGGCGTCCCGGCGCGCTTTAATTGCCCATCCGAGGTGACAATTCACACACTCCGGCGTTCGCCGGGCTAGGAGACTTTTGAGAAACCCACGCATGTCACGCGCGAACTCCTTGATCCACAAAAGCTCGCGCCCAGAAAGGGGTGGGACCCTTTCTTCCCACCCGGGTTGCGCTCATTCTCGGCCCTCGCGGCGTCGCCAAGCTTGCCCGTAGCGCCGCGGCTTTGTGGGGAGATGGGGACCCCACACCCCATCGCGCCTGCACTTGGCTCCTTGCGATCTTCCGAAAATTGGCAGCAACGTGGCACACAGTAAGTTTTCAACAGTCTCCTAGAGCCCGCCTGAGATTCTCCCCGGCCGGGCAGACGCTCCGCGTTCAAGCCTGCCGAGCCGAGACTTCGTGCTGGGCAGGGAACATCTCGTCGATCAGAAGTTCGTACTGTTTTGTGATGACGTGGCGTTTCAGTTTATAGGTCGCGGTCATCTCCTGGCCGGCTTCGAAGGGCTTGGTGGCGAAGCGAAAGTCGGCGATTCGCTCGAAGCTCTTGAAACCTTCTTCGGGACTGATAAGCCTTCGGATCTCGGCCTCGATCAGTTCACGCGCCTTTGAGCTTGCGGCCAGTTCGAGAAGGTTGGCGGCGACCAGGCCGGCGGCGCGGAAGCCGTCCAAGGAAGGAACGATCAATGCCGCAAGGTGTTTTTGATCCTGACCCACGATCATGCAGTGATCGACCAGCACGGAACGCACCAGGCGAGACTCGATGGGCAGCGGTTCGACGTTCTCTCCATTGAGCAGAACGATGGTATCCTTGCAACGGCCAACGATCTTCAGGCAGTCGTTGAAGGTGATCACGCCGATATCGCCGGTCCGCAGCCAGCCGTCATGAAGGACGCGCGTGGTGCCTTCGGGGTCTTTGTAGTAGCCGGTCATGATCTGGGGACCGCGGGCATGAATCTCTCCGCGCCGCCCGCGACCCTGATCGCGACGTGACCGATCAGGGTAAAGCACCCGGCCGCTCTCCAGATCGACAATGCGAACCTCCGTCTCCGGATAAAAGGGACCGACCGTTCCGATGACCAGGTTCTTCCAAGTGCGAACAGCGAGGACCGGCGAAGACTCGGTCAGGCCGTATCCTTCGAGCACGGGAATCCCTATGAAATTGAAAAATTCATCCACATGGGGCTGCAAGGCCCCGCCCCCGGAGATGGTGCCTCGAAAAGCGCTGCACCCCACCGCCTCGCGCAGCTTCTTCAGGACAACCTTGTCCAGGATGCGGTAAGGCACCTGCAGCGCGATCCAGCGGCAGAGATGGCCAATCCCGCGCATGAACGTTTCGGCCAGGCCGCGTCCGTGCAGATCGAGTTCCTGGCCGAGGAAGAAACGTTCGGCGCGCTTCACGTGGCAGGTGCAGAAGCGGGCGGCATGAAAGAGCTTGCGGCGCAGGGGAGGGGCTTGCTCGATTCGCGCCATGAGCTTCTGGTAGAGGTTTTCCCAGAGCCTTGGTGCGGATGCCATTACCGTTGGTTGCACAGTCTTGAGGTCTTCACCAATGGTGCGGAGGCTGGTGTAGTATGTACAGATGCCCATACTGATGGCGATCATCTCGAAGACGCGTTCGTAGCTGTGCCAGACGGGCAGGATCGTGAGGGCGCGATCTTCCGGCGAGAGGTCGAAGGGGAGATTTCGAGCTTGAGACGTCATATTGGCATGGGTCAACGGCACGCCTTTCGGGGTGCCGGTCGTGCCCGACGTGTAAATGATGGTGAAAAGATCCTCCGGTCGGACGTCATTGATCCGCTCTTCGGCTCGGCGATCGCCCGCTGAACGAAGTTTCCTCCCGTTGGCAACGAGATCCTGCAAGCGAAGCACCCCGGCTGGCGCGGGAACCTTCGGATCCATGAGAATGACTTTTTCGATGCCGCGGATCGAATTTCGCACGCGATCGAGCTTCTCGAGCACACCGCTGTTTTCGACGAAGACGAAGCGCGCATCCGAGTGGTTCAAAATGTAGGCCGTTTCCGCCGGAGTAATATCTGTTCCCCGTGGAACATCGGCACAACCCGCCAGAAGGACTCCGTAGTCGCATAGAATCCACTCAAGGCGATTGTCGGAGAGCAGACCAACGTGCTCGCGTGATCGCAATCCGAGTTCGATCAGAGCCGTAGCCAGCGCCAGGCCGTCTTCATAGAGCTCCTTGAAGGAAGTCGGCTGATAAGCTCCAGCGGAGTCCTTGGTGGCGAATGCATCGAGTTCGCCAAAACGCTCCGCTGCTTCGCGGAAAAGGACGGTAAGTGTGTTTGCGGAGATTCTGCTCATGGCCGGGGTGTCGATCAGGTCTTCCCTGGCGGGGGTGTCTCTGGTTCGCGAAAGATAATGCGGGCTTTGCTGAGATCATAGGGAGAGATCTCCACGCTCACTCGATCTCCCGGGACGATTCGGATGAAATTTTTGCGCATCTTACCGGCGATATGCCCGAGCACTACGTGACCGTTCGACAGTTTCAGCCGGAACATGGTTCCCGGCAGGACGTCGACGACGACGCCTTCAGTAACAATCGACTCTTCTTTGGCCACAGGGAGAGCGGCTATTTAATGGAAATGTGGTTCAAAATCAACCCAACGCGCGAGCGGAGCCAAAGTTTGGCGTCCCTCCTGATGCCATGAGAAAGGAGGATTTTGCATCTGGCCGAGCGGGCAGATGCGGGAGGGGTGGAGCTGGGCGGCCTTTTCGGCATTCTCTGGCGTGGCCGGCCAGATTCCCGTCGCGGCAACCCACGGCAGCGCCGGCCCGAGGGCCTCGGGTAGATCCAACGGAAGGGGTTTGACGAAGACAAGTCGGTTCAGGCACGAGCTGGCAAACCATGGGTCTTCCTCGTAGATGACTGTCCAAGCCGTCGAGTTCTCACTTTCCCAGAGAGCCACGCGCGAGTCATTGGCCGATCGGAAGCGGTAGTTGGCACGGATATCGGCGATTTCGGCAGATTCCGCCGGCGTGATTTCTCCGCGTGGATCGATTTGTTCGTGCCGCGCCAGGGCTTGGGAAAGTCGGGCGGCGTAGCCCTTTGCGTCACCTTTAACGTAAACGTCGTGGGGAGAAAGGCATCCCTTCTGATTGAAACGCGCAACATCGGCAGCGATCAGCGGCACCGAATCGCCGAGGGTGTCATCGAAAACGATGCCGAGGCTGATTCGATGAGGATGAGGCTCGAACACGGTGCCGGCGGGCACCTTTCTCTGAAAGAGGGCGATCGTCTCATCGGAACCGAAGACCACCCAGGCTTGGGAGTCTCGCAGCCAAGCATCGGACAGCTCGGGCCGGACAGTGACCTGTTCAGCCAGCGAGGGCGGTAGCAATAGGATAAATTCTTCCGCTTCGCGCAGCCCGCCGGAGGGAAGCTTGACGAGATTGGTGGCGCCCAGGAGGAGACCGCGAATCAGGCTTTGCAGGGCGGCGTGTGGCGTGTTTCCGCTCAGGACGTGAAGGATTGGGTTGCGGGGGATGACCCGGCTGAATGCGGCCCCATACGGGCGGAATCCGTCCAGAATCTCAGGGTGTCCAAGCTCGAGGCGGACGACGCCGAGCAAGTCGTCCGCTGTGAGAGGGCCGAGCAGGGGAAAGTCACTTGCCGCCCGAGCGAGACTGGCCGCGCGTTCGGCGGTATTCATTGACCGAGGAAGTCGTCAACCGCGCGAGAGCATCCGCGGGGCAAAGCGGCGGGATCGCGGCCAATAAGCTCGAATTCCTCCCCTCGGCGGACCGCCAGATCGCGGGTTTGCAACGCACAGCACGACCCAAGATTTGCCAGATCAAAGATCCGCAAGACTCCGGTTGCGCCTGCGGCGCACTCGAGGCCGCTCTCGGGATCAATCACCAGCCCACGGACCCACGGTGCGCCGCGATGAGGGTTGCCGAGACCACGTGAGTAGAACTGCGAACTGAGCTCGGTCATTCCGTATTCGTTCCAGACCTGGTCTGGGTGGAGTCCGAGATGCCTTTCGAAGAGGGCATAGAGGTCGGGTTTGCGGAGATTGCGCTGAGTTCCCTTGTAGCCACCAGTTTCCATGGCGAGGCTGCCTGCGGGCAACCGGAGCGTTCGACGGCCCATCCATTCGAAGAAATCGAGAAAGGCCAGCGCTGTCCCAAAAAGTACCAAGGGCCTCTTCTCACTGGACAGCGCCTGGACCAGTCGATCCCAGTGACCAGGGAAGAAGCGGTCTGGGGACGCCAGCCATCCCGCCATGCAACTGAGGGACGAGTGGGGGGACGCCTGCGGCGACGGTGTGAGGCAGAAGATATTCTCCTCCGGCAACCCGGCGTGTCGCCATCCGCCTAGGGCCGCCGAGTGATAAAGATCCAGGGTTCGAAAATGGTGCTCGCCGTAGCCTTCTCCGGTGGTCCCACTTGTCCGAAAGGTTCGCATCGTCTCCGTTGTCGGGAACGATCGGATGACGGCGTGACGGAAGGCCGCCAGGGGGAGGGCGGGAATCTCGTGCCAGGATGCCGGCTTGGGGAAAGTTGTACAATAGGCATTGTAGGATGCGCACGCTGCGCGCTGCATCGCATGCGCGGCCAGGATCAGGTCCGCAAAGGAACCTTCTCCCCATCGGATAAAACGCAGGACGCGTTCCTCGAGGACTCTAAGGTCCGCATAAAAATCTGAATCAGCCACGCGTGTCGACATTACGATGGGATTGTCACACTCCAAGTTGCATGCTACCACCACTCACATTCTTCGATGCATTGCCTGCGTGTGCGAGCCTGCTTTGCCATCATCTTTGGCTTGGTGGCGGCCTGCTCATTTGCAGAGGAAACCGAAGGCGACCTTACTGCGGACGAATTGATCGTCAAGGCGTCGGCTTCTTACGCGAGTGGGAAGCATAAGGAGGCGGCCGGCCTCTATCGAAAGTTTATCGCCGATTTTGGATCGGCGCCCGAGGCGGAGGGGGCGATCCGGCAAATGCGGTATCCGCTGGCGATGTGTTTGTTACGCTTGCAGGACTTCGAAGAGGCTTTGGTGGCCATTGACGATGCTCTCAAGAGCGATCCTTCCTTGGAAACGGCGCACGTGCAGGAGTTGCTCTTCTGGAAAGGCGTTTGCGAGATCCAGCAGGAACAGGGTGAGACAGCCAGAGCGACGTTCGAAAGATTTCTCGGGCTTTTTCCTGACGACGCCGCGCGAAACCCGCGGTACGCCCGGCAGTTTCCGGCGGCTCTCAAAGTGCCGGAAGCGCGACTCCTTATCGGAACGTGTCTTCTTCTCGAAGGCAGACCGGCTGATGCCGCCGACTATTATGCAAGGACGAAGGCGGACATGGCAATGGTCAACCGAGGGCGCGCGACCGTCCTGCAGGTCCATGCCCTGGTCGAATCAGGCAAGGACGACGAGGCCTTGAAAGTGGTCAGGGAGGAATTTCCGCGTATGGGCGAGTTGGTCCAATTGATGACTTTTCAGACACTGACTTTCGAGCTGGGAACGCGCTTCCTGGAGCGAAACAAACCGCGTGAGGCGATCATTTGCCTCCAGCGTGTCTGGCCGGCCGGACGACTGCTGAAGCATCAACAAGCGCGTCTCGAAGATCTCGAATCGAAGCTTCGGGCCGCCGAAGCCGGGCCGCGTGGCGATCCCTACGCCCGCCTTCTCAATGGCCAACTGATCGCGAAAGTCAGGCGCGAGATTGAGAACTTCCGGAGGATCGAGAGCTTCGACGCGGCCGTACGATTGCGTCTGGCTACCGCCTATCAGGCGATGGAGCGATATCGCGAATCGGCGCTCATCATCGAAGCCATGGTCAATGAACTGCCGGCCGGTCCCATCATCGAGTCGGCCTCGGTGAATCTCGTCCAATGCTGGAGCGCGTTGGAGTGCTGGCCCAAGGTCGTCGAGGCAGCGGTCGCGTTCACTAATAGGTTCCCCGCTTCTGCGCAGGTTCCGTTGGTGGAGTACTTGCAGGGCGTCGCCCAGCAAAGGAGCGGTCGATATCACGAGGCCTTCGCGATCTTCGAAGCGATCCCTCGTGAGCATCCCGCTTCGAACCTCGCTCCGCGCGCACACTTCATGGCCGCTTTCTGCCTGTTGCAGGCCACGGAAAATAGGGAAGCCGTCGCAGCATTCCAGCGATTCGAGGAAAAGTATCCACGGCACGATCTTAAGGAGGAGGCCTTGTACTGGCGCGGCATCGCTTGGTCTCTGCAACGAGAGTTCGAACGCTGCCGGGAGGTGATGGATGACTATTTGCGGACCCATCAGGATGGTCGCCATCGCGCGAGTGCGACCTTCCGAAAGGCCTATTGCGGGCAGCAGATGAAAGACTATCAAACGAGCATCAGCGAGCTGGAAGACTTTCTCGGGAATTACCCGACGGCAGAGGAATGTGATGAGGCGCGCATTCTCCTTGGCGACGCCTTGATGACCCAGGGGCGCCTGGAAGAAGGCATGGCAGCCCTGCGGAGCATTTCTCCGAGGGATGCCAGGCTCTATGCTGAGGGGATCTTCAAGGTCGGCAAAGCCCTTAAGATGGTGGAAGATTACGAAGGGCTTCGTAAGCATATGGCAAAGTTTGCGGCCGAGAATCCGCGAAGTCCGCGAGTGGCTGAAGCGATCTATTGGATCGGATGGACACATCGCCAACAAGGCGATCCTCAATCTGCTCAGGATGTTTACTGGCGAGCGATAAGTGAGCATGGGGACGAAGCTTCCATAGTGAGTATCGACGATCTGTTTCCGGCGCTCTCCAAACTCTATAAAGGCGACGCTGAACAAACCGAGTACGCGGCCCGACTCGGCAGTCTGCGCTTGGAAGGCGAGCGCGCTGGCAGAAAAACGCTGGTGCTGCGGACCAGTTGGGCGGAGGCCACCGCACTACGCAAGCGAGATCCGGTACGGGCGCAAGCGCGCCTGGTCGAAGTCTCGACGCAAGTTAATGCGCAGAGGCATAGTCCGGTGATTCTTGCGGATTGTGCCGACGCTCTCCTCCTTGCGGGCCGGGAGAAGGAAGCCGAGCAACTCTATCGCGATCTGCTCAAGTGGCATCCCCGCTCGCAGCAAAAGGATCGCGCTCTCTTCGCGATTGGTCGATTGGAGATGGAGCACGGAAAGCCGAACCAAGCTTTGCAGCACTTCGAACGTTTTGAACAAGAAGTCGTCGGGTCGCCGCTCTTCGGCGCAGCCATGCTGGTCCGGGCGAAGATCCTCCAGACGCGCGGACGTTCCACCGATGCACGCAACACCCTCGAGAAGCTTCTCGCGAGTGAATACGCGATCGGGAAAGAGAAGGCGGAAGCGCTCTATCTGATCGGGGAAATGCACATGGACGAGTCGCGGCCGGACTTGGCGATCCCGTACTTTCAGCGCCTTTACGTCATGTACGGCCGCTGGCGCGATTGGGTTGCCAAAGCTTATTTTCGCAGCGGTGAGGCGTTCGAGAAACTCAATGACGAGCGAAGCGCGCGCAGGACCTATCAGGAACTCAGCGAACGAGAGGATCTCGCGGGGTTCGAAGAAACCGGGAAGGCACGCCGTCGTCTGGAAGCACTCGGCGGTCCGTTCCCGTCGGAGAAAGCGTCGTCCGCGGAGGGATGAAGAAGGTGTCCGTCTGGCGCAGATGGCTGATCCTTGCCTTCTCGGTCGTGGGGATTGCCCAGGGTCAGAATCCCCAGGATGGCCAGGATGCGATCTTTCTTCAACAGGGCGAGCCGCTCGCCGGGCGCATTGTCGGATTTGATGGACGGTCCATTAGGCTGGAGCGGTTCCTGTCGCCGGCTCCTGGTGCAGCCCCTGACGCCGAGCCGGTTTCAGCGTCGGTGACGGTCCCACTCTTCCATGTCGCCAAGGTGGAGTTTCGCTCTGACGAGAGGCGCGATCGAAAGCTAAGGGACGCGACGCTGGCCAATCTCTCCGAGGTCGAATCTCTCTGGCGCGAAGCGTTCGCGTGGCTGTCCATTCCCAAGTCACCCGCAGGTGAGATAGGGCTCGCCTACGGCACTTTACTGCTGAGCGCCGGAGACGTCGCCAGCGCGGCAAAGGCTCTCGAGATTTTCAAGAGCCTCGAAGCGGGCTCGTGGAGTCATGAGGTCAGGATTCGCGCCCGGCAAGGGCGGCTGCGTGGCATGATTGCCACCGGCCGCGCTCAGGAGGCCATGGCTGAGGCGACGGAGATTGTGCGCACCGCCGAAGATCCCGCCATCCTGATCGAAGCGAAATATGTCCTGGCCCAGGCGGCGCACCGCGCGTTGGTCCAGTTTGTGGCTGATAACCCGCGCTGGCCGGAAGACCCTTTTGCCATCCCCGAACGCAATCGGCTCTATGACGAAGCCCTCGCCTTATATCTTTATCCCGCCCTCTTTTTCGGGTCTGAGATCAACGCGGCAGCCCGTGGGCTTTGGGGTGCCGTGGAGATCTATCAGTTCGCCGGGGATCTGCGACAGGCGCTCGAGGCTTCACGTGATCTGGTTTCCATTTATCCGGAAACAGTCTATGCCCGGCAAGGACAGAAACTGATTGAGGCGCTCTCCGATTCTTTGAAGAACCAAAACCATGAAACGTCAAGCAGACCTTAGACTCCTTTTACTAACTCTCTTTGTCCTTATCGGTGGACCGGCAGTCCCGGCCAGCGCTGCCGAATTGGAGACCAAGAGCCTTCTTGATCTGTACCGCGAGGGAGGTCCGGTGATGCATGTGATCGCGCTCTGCTCAATAGCCACGCTCGCGCTCGCCGCCTATTGCGGCATTATGTATCGAAAGGCGAAGATGATGCCGGCGCGGGTGGTCGCCCACCTGAGTGAGCTCGTCTCACGACGGGACTTGGCCGCCGCTTATCAATTTTGCCAGACAAATCCCGGCCCTTTCACCCACGCGCTGGCTTCCGCTCTTACCAAGGCAAACTACGAGCGCGACATGTTCAACAAAACTGCCATGGAGAATTCCGTGGCCGACGATTGCTTCCGTTCAGAAACGAAGATGATGGTGGTGGTTAACTACCTGAACACCTTTGCGGTGCTCGCCCCCATGATCGGTCTGCTCGGGACGGTCTCCGGCATGATCACGAGTTTCGGTGCGCTCACCGCGGGCAAAGCCGAAGCGACCGATCTGGCGAAGGGTATCGGAGAAGCGCTTGTTGCTACAGGGGGCGGGTTGCTATTGGCGATTCCCGCGATGTTTTGCTACTTCTTCTTTCGAGGTTTGGTCTCCGCCAACATGGCCGATGTC
This sequence comes from uncultured Verrucomicrobiae bacterium, assembly GCA_963820865.1. GTDB lineage: Bacteria > Verrucomicrobiota > Verrucomicrobiia > Chthoniobacterales > Terrimicrobiaceae > DASTFP01. The sequence continues at coordinate 299,424 of CAWGBZ010000025.1, read as the reverse complement.
CACAAGGCCCTTTCTCATATCCTCGACCTCTTCACCGGTGAAGCGCAAGGAAGTCCGGCACCCGTGCAACACGTTCTACCTGTGCAGAATTTCGCCCCGCAAGAGCTCCCCGATCAAATCTAGAATCGCGTCCGGACATGGATCGTCGCCGCCTGCGCCGAATACAGCACGATGAAGTCGGGATGCAGATCGCGCCGATGATCGACGTGACCTTGCTGCTGCTCTTCTTTTTCATGCTTTCGGGAAAGCTTACGAAAGATACCAGGATGCTCGATATTAACATCCCGTTGGCGGTCGCGGGGAAGACTCCGGAGGAAATGGGAGACCGTGACGTCATCAATATCGACGAGCATGGGCAGCTCTTTGCCGGAAATCATCGAGTCACCGCGAAGGAGTTGATGATCCATCTCAAGGAGCGCTTCAAAAACTACCCTCCGCTCAAGCTTTACATTCGCGCCGATGCCCGGACACCGGGCCGGCAGATCAAGGAAGTCATGCGCCTCGCCAGTGAGGCAGGGGCCATCGAGGTCATCTTCGGCGTGCGGCAGCCATGAAGCGGACCGAGAACCCACAGATCGAATTGCAGATCGCACCGATGATCGATGTCTGCTTCCTCCTGCTCTTCTTCTACATTCTGACTTCCAAGCCGGTCAAGCCCGAGGCTGATATAAGCATGACCCTTCCTGGAACCGTTGCCCAGGAAGAGAGCCTGGAGATTCCCGACGAACAGCGCATTAGCATTCTGGAAAATGGCCAGATTGCCCTCAACGATCTGCCCATGGACGAGCCGGAGAGTCGCGAGCTTCCGTCGCTCCTCAAGACACTGGTGCGTTTCAAGGAGTCCGCGGACGCTAATAAGAAGCGAGGCGCTCATCACCGTCGATGCCGCTGACGATTCTCATCATCAACGGATCGTCGATGTCCTCAATGTCTGCGCGCGTGCCGGCATTCGCGGAGTGACTTTCGCCGCCTCGGAGGAGGAATGATGAACGCCGCAGTGGCAACGGCCTCGGAGATCATTCGCAAGCAGCAGCGAAAGCGCATCATCCTCGCGGTCGTGCTTGTCAGTGTGGGGATTCATGTGATTGCCGGCATTGTCGCGGGCATTGTCATCGTCGCGCGCTTTCTTACCGAACCGCCGGCTGAGTTCAAGGTCACCAAGGATATTCGGATTCCGGCGCAGGATCGCGAACATAGGATGAATATGGCCGCCTTCGATGGAATGGCGACGAAGCCGAGCTTCACGGACAAGCTGCAGAGCTTGCGCCCCGGGCCTCTCCCGCTTCCGGAGTTGCCGAAGGTGCCTCTTGACCAGTTGCTGCCCCTCGATCCGGCGGAGATTCTCGCTGATCAAGTAGCGGCACTCGTGGGGTCTGACGGTCTCGGTGCCGGCATGGCCTCGGGCGCGTCCGGGGCCGGCGGAGCGGGCATCGGCTCGGGTTTCAGTTTCATGGGGATCGAATCGACGGGCAAGCGTATCCTCCTGATCTTCGACGTATCGACCAGCGTCCTGAACAAGGCACGCAAACGCGGAGTCTCTCTCGAGAAAATCAAGCAGGAGACAATCACGCTGCTTGAACAGCTTCCGATCAATGCGCGTTTCGGAATCATTCAGTTTACGCAAAACTTCAAGGCGTTTCGCGAGGAATTGATCGCAGCTACCGACACCAACCGCGCCACCGCGACCACTTGGATCGAAAGGGAATGGGTCGCCACCGGAACAATGCCGGCCTCTGCCAAGGTGACGAGGAATCCGCGCGGTGTCGTCGGTGTGCTTGAGTTGGCCGCCCAGATGTCACCCGACGTCGTCTTCTTGATTTCCGACGCGAGCTTCCAATGGAAAGAAGGAGGCGAGCTTGGCGATGTCCCTTGGAAAGAGGTCGAGAAGATCGTCAAAGGTCCCTTGCAGAGGACTGAGGGCTGTGTGCTCCACTTTGTCGGCTTCGAGATGAAACCGGAAGACAAACGCGAGATCGCCTCGATCGTCCGCGGTACCCGTGGGAAGATCCGCGAAATCGAATAGGAGGGTCTCTCTCCCAAAGGCACAAAAGGCACGGAGGTGTGTGAGAAGCAGCCGTTACATCATCGTTGTAACATTGATGGCGCCGTTCGCCTGCCACGAATCTCTAGCGTTCGGATCAAGGCGGATGAGATGGGATCTCAAGAGATCGTAGCATCTCGAAGCGCCTCGCCGCAGTTTGGCGAGTTCTGCAAAGAGACCGAAGCAATCCAAAAAAAGCAATATTAAATGGCTGACCCCTTTCCCCTGTTTGCCGTCACGAGTGCGGAACCGATTAAGCTTCCCGATCGATACAGCGGAAGCGAGACCTTGACGCGATTCGCACAGAGCATGCGGTCAACACTCACGGCGCGCTAGTCTGCCCAAACCTGGGCCGTTAGTCGAGCCCGGCGCATTTCCGCAGCGGAAAGAATCTCCCATCCGCCGCACTGACAGTTGCGTGACGATCGTGCGAAAGGTTCAGTGAGCTTGGCCCGCTGGGGGGGGCAGAATGGCTAGTCATGACAGGTCCCTCCAAATCCGCAGGTCGCGAGAGGCTACGGTGCGCCATTGATCTCGATAATGTTTCGATCGGGATCAAGCAGAAAGAGCTGGGGAAAACCGGCGGGTCCATCGCGACGGACCATGACTCGCATCGGGTCATCCTCCGCCGCGTCTTCGCTAAAACCGCTGGCAATCAGTGTGGCGAGGGCGCCATCGAAATCTTCAGCGCGGAAAGCAAAATGGGTATCCGCGCCGTCGACGTTGCCGGTTCGGAAGGAGCCGGGAGGGTGAAGGGACAAATGCACCTGCAGGGCGCCGCAGGCCAGCCAGGCGCCGGCGTTCCTGAAAGGCGGCCGCTCGATGATCGTGAGACCGAACAGCTTCTGATAGAAGGCGAGCGACCGCGGGAGATCGCTGACGACGACATTAACGTGGTGGAGAGCAAGCTGAGCCATAGTCGACGGTTACTGGGTTCTGGTGCAAATGTTATAGAGTGTAAGTTTGCCTTACAAGGAGGCTTTCAGATTCCTAATCCAGATCACCGCCAAGCCGCCCGAGATGGCAGCTGATAACCTTGCTTGCGAGCAGACGCGACACGGCATCGAGTGGAACAGACGCGGGTCCAGGGCATTTTCGCCCAAAAACGGGTGCGGCAATGATCGCAGTTCCGGAACACAAAAGATTTCTCTCCAGTCTCGTTCTCTTTCCGCCAGCTATGAAAAGCCATATTCTTGCCGTTCTGTTACGCAGTCCGGTATCCTTACGCTGCTACGCGAAACGCTGCTTAAAAGCGAGGCCTTCCTGGCGCGGGATCTCGTCGGCACCTTCTGCGATGTGGATTCATCATCCCCGGCCCTTTCACCCACGCCCTGGCTCCCGCTCTCACCAAGGCCAACTATGAGCGCGAAGTTGCGTGAGATCGAATAGAGGCTTTCTCTCACAGAGGCGCTGAGGCACGGAGGGGCGTAAGAGTCTAATAAGTGTCGCAAACGTTGATCTCGCCGTTCGGGTGCGCTCTTGGCCCTGAACCAGGGTTCTTCGAAAGCAGTCTGGCCATCGCAAGTCTGGAAACTCTCTAGCTCAAACTTCGGCGAGGCTTTGATGACTAAGGAACCGGCCGGCGATCAAAATTAGCCGTAGAACCAAGCGCCGGACCTTTGTGCCGCTGTGAGAGAGTACGCGGTAATTGTTGTTCGCTGAATCGGCTTTCTATATGACCGTTCTTTCTTTGGGCGAACTTTAGTTGTTGCATCCCCCCTTTTAGGGGATCCTGTCAAAAAGAGATAAGAAATGAGTTTGCCTCGAGTGAGCTGTTTGGATTGGGACTCTTCCTTGGATTTGGAGTTTGGTGGTTTCTTGCTCCAAAGACGTTGTGAGGTGCTATGAAACGCTCCATTGCGGCTCGATCAAGTCCTAAGTTGTCAGCGATGCGGATTCTTGGCGGCATTTGAATCATCTTGGTTCTGGCGGTTCCGATTGTGGCGGGGAAACAGTAGAAGATCCCTCATCGACGTCAGGCGGTGCTCCAATCGATCTGGCTGTCGCCCTAAGGCGAGAGAACGCATGTTGCCACATCGGAGAACTATTCCCCTCGCTGAGAATTGTAAGCTCTAGTGGGAATGCGATCCCTCGCGGATTGCCTTCGGAGTAGTTCCGCGAAGCTTCATAAAAATGCGGTCAAAGTACGAGGGGGAGCTGAATCCGCACGTCCAGGCGACGGCGGCGATCTTGAGGTTGCTGGTTTCCAGCAGCTCAACGGCGTGCTCGAGGCGGCATTCTTCGATGTATCGGCTGAGACGCATGCCGCTATGCTGGTGAAAAGCGCGGGACAGATGATCAGCCGAGCATCCAACTTGCCGAGCGAGCCAGATGACAGAGAGTTCGGGATTGGCGAGCTCGGAGAAAATCCTTTGCCGGCACTGTCGAATCAAGGGGGGATCTTCCGACTGCGGTCGATGCGTGGCGGGCTCGACGCAGTGAATCACCAGCGCGAGGTAGGCCATGAGCAGACCGCGAATGTGCGGGTGATGGGGGTCGCCGAGATTTTCATGCGCGGCCGCAATGTCATCCAGAAAACGGGCCAGTCGCACATGGTCCTTGGATGGAAACTGATCCAGCGGACTGGCAATCACCGCCTGCGAAGAAAAGACGACGATATGAAACGAGAAGCAATCCGGGAGGAACGTCCCGGTGATCGTGCGGGATGGCCTGGCACTGTCATCCGAGCAGGCTCGATGGGGTAATCCCCGTGGAACGATCGCGACTTCGGATGGTTTCAGGGCAAATTTGTCGTGCGGGAGGGCGATAATGGTGCCGCCGCTGATCTGGAAGAGGATCTCCGGCATAGGGGAAATGGGAAGATTACAGCGCGTATCCCAGATCCCGAGCAGTCTGGGAACTTTGAGGCGATAACGCCCGTGCTCGACCCGATGAAGCTCCTGCCGTAGCGTTCTCGCATAGAGACGGCGGCGGAAGCTTTCATCTTGGAAAGCATGCATGCCGGTTTTGTCTTATAAAAGGGGCGCTTTGTGCAATCAAGCGTAATTGCAACACAAGTCCCGTATATGCCTAATAAGGGAGGTGCGGCTCCCCCAATAATCCCCCGTACCTAAACTCCAACCTCCCGGAACTAATGAAGGTTCCTGGTGCTTCATTTAGCAGATTCGCCGGCTTCGCTCTCGGCGTGACAGGTCTTCTTGTCTCGCTCCATGCCCAACAAAACTTTTCCGTTCAGCTAAGTCAGGGTGGTCTAACAAGTGCCGGAATTTTCGATGCCAATGGCAGGATTGTGCGCACACTCTGGGCGCTGGAAACGTTCAACGCGGGAAACTTCAACTGCAGCTGGGATGGGTTGGATGATTTTGGGGCACCGGTTCCTCCGGGGAGTTACACATGGAAGGTCCTTCGCAATGGCGCCCAATACAAGAACGTCGGGGTGATCGGCAATACCGGGCTGCCACCCATTACCTCCGGGCACGTGCCTTCACTGATCGAAGGCGTGGCGGTAGACTCGCAGGGCAACGTGTACTCGGTCCACGACTGGGACGAGCCTCACTTTGACGTGATCCGATGGTCGCCAGCGGATGGTAAGTCGGCCATGAACACGGGACATCCGGTTGGCGAGGCGCTCTTGAAAGGTATCGCGGTGGAACCGGACGGTTCGTTTGCCTATGTGACCGGCTATGGCGACAGCCTCACGGACCGCACCAAGTCCAAGTTCTCCATTTGGCGGATCAACCTGGCCCCTCAGCTGGCGGAGAGCCAACGCGTGGTGAACTTTACCCAGCAAGGCCGAAGCATCAAGGTGTACGATGGAAATGTCGGCGGGTATCCCAATGCCGGCTATCCGACTCCCGAATATCCCGCAACCGCTACCGAGGCAGACAAAGAGGTGATGCGCGTCCCGTTGATCTCGATCGCCGTGCAGGGAAGCGGTCTGTATGTCACCGACGCAATCGGCGGTAGGATTCTCAAGTACGACAAAGTGTCGGGCAATTATCAGAGTACCATCGGTGGCGTTCCCGTCGCATGCGGCCTGGCCATTGCCTCGAACGGCAACATCTGGGTGGGCCACGAGCACACCAAGGTGAGCGTGTATTCGCCTGCGGGAGCGCGATTGGCCACCCCCATCAGCGATCTCACGGAAGTACGCGCGCTTTCGATTCAGGGAAACATGCTCGCGGTGGCCGATCGCGCAGGCGTGGTCCGGAAATACGCGATAAACAACGGCACCCAAGTGGCGCTGACGGCCAGCTACGGGCTGCCGCAGAGGCCTGGCGACAGAAAGCCCGAGCGATTGGCATCGATCAACGGAATGGCGATGGACGCATCTGGAAATATCTTTATTTCCGACCGATTGGGAGACGGCTCGCGACTGCAGAAGATCGATTCTCAGTTCGCTCCCGTCTGGCAGCAGATGTGTCTGGAATTTTCCTCTTCGGCCGCCTATGGCAAAGCCAATCCGGACTTGCTGGTCTCAAGTTATCGGAAGGCCTACCAGATCGATAAGGCTACTGGGAAGTGGACCTTGCTCGGGACCGCAAGAACCGATGTCTCCAAGAAGTATTTTGGCAACTACGAGTCCACGCATCTGGGGCTGCCACGCGTCGTGCGGTGGGGCAGCAGTGATTTCTACTATTACCCCGCCGGCGATTCTCTGGCGATTTATCGCATCGAGCCTCCAGCGGATGCCGAGCGCGGCCCGACGCTGAAGCTCGCGTCCGTGCTTGGGGGCTCCCAGCCAGGTCCCGATGGAGTCCATTGGGATGAGACGTGGCGTCCCGAGAATCGATATCTTTGGGAATGGAACGACACCCAGGGAGACGGCGAGATTCAATACACGCCGAGATCAGATTCCGGTCAGGCCGGCGAAGTTACGTTGCTCGCCTTGCCAGGCATACCTCATGCCGACTGGGCGTGGGTGCGACGGGCGTTTGAAGTGGATGATGCGGGCTGGCTTTGGATGACTTCGGCCAACCGAAATCATGTTCCCGAGGCGTCCTATCCATGGGAAGGCGAAGCGATCTATGCAATCCCCAACCGAGGTCTTAATAATATCGGCAATCCCATCTATAGCTGGACGGACGCGGTCAAAGTTGCTGACGCCAACACAGGAAGGAATGCTCTCCACCTCGCCGGCACTGAAAACTTCGAGTGGAAGATGGCTGGCAAATCGGACGACGGGATGGTTTACGCCCTGGCTTGGTCGAACAAGACTGGCCTCCCGCAAGATGGTGCCACGTGGATGGGAGGGAACGTGCTTTTTGGATTTTTGCAGCCGAACGGGCCGGCTCCGACCTCGTTGGGTGAGCCAAAGTGGCGGGTCGTCCTCCCCAAGCAGTCCGTTGGAATGGTTCCGATTCCTGGCGATCCGGGCGGTGTGCTCGTTGGGATTGATCCGGACCGGGGAACGGTAGGGCACTACACAAAGGATGGTCTGCTTATCGGCAGTATGAAAACTTCGGCAGAATTTAGTGATCCGACCAGGGAACCCTGGGTAGTCGGCAGGTTGGATTCCTATCTGGCGGTCAACTGCAATCGCGATCCGCGGGATGGCCTTGTTGACGTCTTCGTCGAGGACAATATGAACCAGAGAATCGTCTGGTATCGCGTGAACGACTCCAACGTTCAAACCGTTGGCCAGGGGGTTTTGAATGTCCTGGGCAGCAGCGGAACAGGAAACGTCCTAACCGTTGTAAACGGGACGGGCGACGGAACCTACCCCGCGGGAACAACGGTGAATCTGACTGCGGCGGCCCCGCCCACGAACAAAGTCTTTGCCGCCTGGACCGGAAACACCCCCGGAGTGGCCAATGTTGCTTCGCCGAACACTACGCTCGTTATGCCCAACAGCGCCGTGACCCTGACCGCGACATACAGGTGGGCTTCTGGAAACGACAAGATCCGTTTCTATCTGGAGCCTACACAGGAGCAACAAATGTTGACCTGCCTCTGGGAAGGAACAAACGGTGATAAGGATACGGGATCCTATGAGCCTTTTTATCAACCCGAGCAGGCCCCGAATGCGGGTTGGAACGAAGTCATGGTCGATACGAAAGGCTTCAGGTACTTGCGTTGGCGGCAGACGACCGGCAACGGCATGATACAAGAATTGGAGTGGTATCGCAGTGGCGAGAAACTCACCGGCCCGTTCTTCGGCACATCAGGTTCATGGCAGAACAACCCGAATACGACGTGGGATAAGGCGGTGGATGGGAACACCCTGACCGGTTTCAAAGGGCCAGACGCGAGCCAGTCGGGCTGGACCAACGCGTACATCGGCGTCGATAGCAGACCCGGGGCGTACATTCTCACGGTAAACAACGGGACTGGCAGCGGATCGTATGATCCAGGAACGACGGTTTTGGTTAGCGCAAGGGAGCCGGTGCCAGGGGAGACGTTTGCGTGGGCAGGGGACAGACAGATCCTCGCCAACTGGCTATTGCCAACGACCTCAGGATTAATGCCCTCCAGAAACGTTGCCATAACGGCGACCTACGGTGCCGTTGCGGGTAGCACCCTTACCGTGAATAATGGTAGCGGTAGCGGAAGCTATTCGGTCGGGACGAAGGTCGACGTGACCGCAAACACCCCGCCGGCCGGCCAGGTTTTTGCGGCTTGGACGGGGGACACCGTCATCCTTGCGGACCAGGATCCGTCACGAGCGTCGACGACAGCGATGATTCCCTCGGTGGACGTCGAGATTACGGCGACATATGCCGCCGGCAGCCCCGGCACGGGGCTGCGCGGGCAGTACTACAACGACAATAGTAGCACGCCGTACCCGCTCGCCAACCCGTTCGCGGATTCCCCGGTGCTGACTCGCACGGATGCCACGGTGGATTTCAACTGGGGGAGCGGTTCGCCAGGCTCTCCAGTGACCTCGAACTTCTTTTCGGCCAAGTGGACCGGCCAGGTGAAGGCGCCGGCCTCTGGGAACTACACGTTTACGGTCACCGGCGATGATGGAGTGCGCCTGTTCATAAATGGCGTCAAGGTCATTGACGCATGGAGGGATCAAGGTGCGACGCCTTACTCATACAACACCACGTTGACTGGCGGCGCCTTGTATGACATCGAGCTGCATTACTATGAACACGAGGGCGACGCCGCGTGCCGATTACAGTGGAGCTACCTTGGACAGAGCGCTCAGGCCATTCCGCAAAGTCAACTCTATCCCCCTGCGGGACAGCAACAGGTGGCGGCTCCGACCTTCAATCCGGCTCCGGGAACTTACTCGAGTGCCCAATCAGTGGTGATCACTTCGGCGACGACGGGTGCATTGATTCGCTACACCGCAGACGGGTCTACGCCGACTTTGTCAAACAGCACACTCTACAGCGCGCCGGTGCCGGTAAGCAGCACGATGACGCTGAAGGCCGTCGCCTTCAAGACAGGCATGGATGACAGCTCCGTCACAGGTGGAACGTATACGATTAACATTGTTCCGACCTACACTCTTACGGTGATCGGCGGCACGGGCGGGGGCAGCTACCCGGCTGGTGCCATGGTCGACGTGAGTGCGACCACGCCGCCGGGCCAGCAGTTTGCTGGCTGGACGGGCGACACCAGCATCCTGAGCAGCCAGGCAGCTTCCACCAGAGCGACGATGACTCCAGGGAACGCCTCTCTCACGGCGATGTTTTCTGCGATCGGCGGCGCAGGCACCGGTCTGCGCGGAGAATACTATAACGACGGCAGTAACGCCGCGTATCCTTTGACCAACCCATTCGCGGGTTCCCCAGCGCTGACACGCGCCGACGCAACCGTCGATTTCGATTGGGGCAGTGGTTCGCCAGGTTCCCCGGTGACCGCAAATTTCTTCTCGGCGAAGTGGACCGGCAAGGTTAAGGCGCCTGTCACGGGCAGTTATACGTTCACGGTTACCGGTGACGATGGAGTACGGCTGTTTCTCAATGGCGTCAAAGTTATCGACGGCTGGAAAGACCAGGGGGCGGCGTCGTACCTGGTACTCCACCACACTGACCGCCAATGCGCTTTACAATATCGAACTGCATTACTACGAGCACGAGAGTGGCGCTGTGTGCCGGCTGCATTGGAGCTATCCGGGACAGTCGGACCAGGCGATCCCTCAGGGTGCGCTCCGGACTACAGGTGCGGTAACGCGGGAGGTGTGGACCGGAACCACGGGCGACCGTGTTTCGAATATTCCAACGGGCTCAACCCCGACTTTCACCGACACCCTGACAAGCTTTGAGGCACCAAGCAATTGGGCCGACAATTATGGCACACGAGTGCGCGGGTACATCACAGCGCCAGTGACGGGCAGCTACAGATTTTGGATTGCGAGCGATAATGCCAGTGAGCTGTGGCTATCCACGAGCAGCAATCCCGCGAGCAAACAAAGGATCGCCCGTGTGACCGGCCAGACAAACTCCCGTCAATGGACGAGGGAGTCGAACCAAAGATCTGCCGCGATCAGTCTTGTCCAAGGCCGGATTTACTATGTGGAAGCGTTGCACAAGGAGGGTCTGGGGAATGATAACCTGGCGGTGGGCTGGGCAAAACCGGGGCAATCCACGTCAGCGCCAAGTGAAATCATCCCTGGCACGGTCCTCTCACCCTTCCAGTGACGTAATGCGAGACTGAAAGCACTACCGATCTTCACGGAAATGGGCCTATTCCAAGTCCGATCGCATGCGTCGCTCAGGTGCTGTGCCCGACGAACCCTATCGCGAAGCTAATTTAGTGTTGATTTAACAACTTTCCGCTTTTCCTGTTGTCACGCAATCTCGAATTCCATAGGAGTTTATCATGAGCCTACCTTCTGCCACCCTCGCGCTCCTCGCCTCTTTGCTATTCATCGGATGCGCCACCAAGGAAAACCAGATTACTCCGGCTGAGGCCGCGCGTGAAAAGAAAGATCAGCGTGAATTGGAGAAATTAGAGGGTGCCTACTAGAAAAGTAGCAGCAACACACAGAAAACGGTAATGGTCCAGCGGGTGGCTAGTGTGTGTGGCTGGGATCAGATCTTGATTTTATGACCTTGCGGATCGTTTTGGTTTAGCTTGGTGCGAAAGCGCGCCGCCGAACAAGAGCACATGCCCGCCTTAGAACATATGCCTAATGTCAGGATCTGATCCCTGGACTGGTTGCTCAGATCGCCGTCCGCTCCTCGACACGCGGCGACGAGCGGTATTCATTCCTTTTCGTTTGCGAAAGGGCCAAGATCGTCCGCGCGTGCACCCGACGCGGGTAGATGTGGGATACGCAGCCTTTTTGGCCCCCAGTTCCGCAACTCATACGCCAAAATTATTCGCTCAACTTTGCCACCCGCTACTTCGTAAGTTATTCCAGTGTCCATGTCGATGAAGATTCCGTCGCGTACCAGCGCATTGGGCAAGCGTTCTTCAACTGAGGATTCGGAATCGCCGAGTTTGATGCCATGCGGGCAGCTGTAGGAAGCATCTTGGTCGATAGTCACGCTGTTTACGTGAACAGAGCCGCTGATGTTCACAATGGCTGTCGGAAACCTATAGTTGTGCCCATTCGGCGTAGGGATCGCCGCGCTGTAATCACCCAGGATTCGAACCGCATCCTCAAGCATGCTAAGCCCAGGCTTGATTCCACGATATTCATTCTGGTATTGGACCGTTTCAGCCAAGGACCAGGCACTAAGCTCGATGTTCGAGAGATACCACTTGTCCTTGGGGAGATAGAAAAAGAAATTCCACACCAGTGCGACAGAGTCCATCTTCTGAACGTAAGTTAACTTCACGACCGAGGAGCCGAGTGTGGCCTCCGAAACGAAATCATATCCTTTGATCTTGCCGTAAAGCGTGAGAGCTGTTTTGGTTTGGGCCTTCAAATTGCTTACCTTCTCAGGTGATTGGCTGACCAACGGACTCTCGATCAGGAGGTCGGCAAACGCCTTTTCAATGTCACCCGATTGCATGGATAGAAGGAATGCCTCCGCTTGGTTTTTTGGCGAGCCTGCCAAGGCCTGGTGACAAAAGAATAATGATCCGATTATTATAGCAATTAGCTGGTAAGAGTTCAGAAGCGGCATGTCGCGAGGAAAGTTGAGAAGCGGTTGCCAATTTGGCAGTTGGGCAGACAATTTGGCGAAGTAGACTTGCACTCAGAACCAATGTCAACAGTCGTTGAGATTTGACCCCGTTGGGACAATCTAGCATGTAAACGGGCGAGGAATAGGTTCACATAGTTCAGGGATTGGTTGAGCATTTTTGGTTTTGTGATTGAGCGAGTGGGCAAGGTTTGCTTCGCGTTCGTCTTGAGCCGGTAACTCTCGACCATACCTGATAGTGGTCACGCGCTGCAGGAGGCGGTCGAGAGCGTCGCCTGCCATGCCCCGGATCACCGAAGGCTTGCTTTATCGATTGAGCGCCCTGACCAACTCGGCTTCGCGCTGGATCGCCGGTCCCAAGCGGATCTCTGTCGCTTCGAGGTAGGTCGCAAAGTCAGCCAGGCAATCCGCGATGGCGGCCAGCATGGCCTCGTCCAACTTGTTCACTTCTCTCTCCCACCACCAATTTTTGACGGTGAAGACCCTGGTGGCGCGGTCAAATGGGGGTCGATCCGGGCCACGAAGCGGTCACCGTAAAGCACAGGCAGCACGTAGTAGCCGTAGTCGCGCTTATCGACTGGCTTATAGACCTCCCACCTATAGCGGAAATCGAAGAGCATCTCGACTACGTTGAGGTCCCACATGAGATTGTCCAATGGAGCGATTAAGGCAGCTCCCGTTTTCCGCGACGGCTCTTGGCGGTTTCCAATGCGGGCAGGTCATCGCGGCGGACGTAGAATCGCTGGCGGGGCAGCTCTTCAATGACCACCGGGACCAGGCGGTCTTTCTCCGCCAGCCGCGTGATGGCAGCCCGGATCCGGCCGCCACGCCAACCCATCATTCCACCGAATTCAGCAGTGACCTTCATATCGACCAGGCCAAGCCCCCCGGCGCGACGAAATACGTGCCACTCCAGGTAGTCCTCTTGCGAAGCGTGCGGTGGGCAGGCTTTGATCAGTTCGAGTGGTAATGCGCGTTCCGTGAGCTCGAAATAGCGTCGCGTTCCCACGCGGTGGTGGACGACCGTTGCTCCGCCGTACAAAAGCATGTCCAGCGCGATGCGCACGGCGCGGACGGAGCCAGCCAGCCACCAGTCCATCCGCGTATCCTCTTCGAGCTCGAGCGAAGAAAGCGGACCGTGCGTCTCGAGTTGCTTTCGAACGCTTTCCACAAGCTTGACGGCCGCAGAGGTGTGTTCGCTTTCCATATATTCCTGGAGCATGCGTTCGCGGTAGTAGGCGAAACTGGGCCAGTCCTCCACGGGATAGATGGACATCTGTTTGTCGAAACCATCCACGAGTTTGCGATCCTCATAAAGCAAGGCATTCAGCATTGCTGGCTTGTAACCGCGCACCCGGGATTGCAGCACGAGGTGTGGATTCTGACCCACGACGTTGATGGGATCGTATTGGATACAGTTCACACGGCGGATGTAGTCCAGCACACCCTGCTCGCCGCGCAGCTTGCGCGGCGGCCACAGGCGGAGATGCGCCAGCAAGAAGCGTCGGGCGTGGTCCTTGCGGATGACGATCGGATTGGGCATAGGCTGGGCGGCCGGGCGGTAGGTTGGGCGTGAGCATTCGAAAATGGCCGTGGATATGGCAAGAGGCAAGTAGGGAGGCGGCACCACTGAGACGGCGAATGCGTTGGGTGATTCCCTTGGGCTCCCGGCCGCAGAGGAATTGGAGCGGCCTCGACCATCGACGATCAGATTGACCGAGACTCGGAGGAACTGGCGCTCCTCCACGAGCGGGGAAATTGCTTTACGACAGGGACGCAAATAGGAGAAGGAAATTCGACTTCCCAGTGACCCCATGGACAGTTCGATCATCCCCGCCCTTTCTGCCATTCTCGGGACTACAGTCGGCGGTCTCGTTACCTTCCTGACGACGTTCCTCAATCAGCGTCTTGCCACACGGCGTGACAACCTGGCCAGGGAGGTGGCGTATCGTGAACAGCTCTACTCTGAGTTTCTCAAGGAGGTGGGAGGCCTTTACTTCGACTCGATTCATCGGACGCTCGACGACATGTCCCAGCATAGTTCGCTGATGACGATGTATGCGCTGGTCGGTCGCATCCGCATGATCAGCACGGAGCCCGTCCTGACGGCGGCCGAGAAGGTCGCGGACGATATCGTCGAGTCTTACAAACGCCCGCCGACGACCTTCGAAGAATTTCAACGACTTTGGGGAACTTCTGATCCGTGGCACGAGTTTACCAACGCTTGCCGGATGGAGCGGCAAAGCATGCTGGGACGCTTGTAGCCCTCGGCGAGACCGACCAGCTGAGAGCGGTCGCCCGCGCGGCCCTTGGCCTCGACTTTCCACGTCACCTCGCCGACGTTATGGGTTCCGTGTTCAACGTTTCCATCAAGGGTGTTTTGACCATGCCGGATGGACGGGTCGTCCTGCTTGAGAACGAGCGAAACGAGTGGGAGCTTCCGGGCGGCCGGATCGAACCTGGTGAAACTCCTGCGCAATGCCTGGCACGTGAGATTCAAGAAGAACTCGGTCTTCAGGTCGAAGTTGGGGGGAGGCCGATTAACACCTGCTTGTTTGAAGTAATTCCCGGCCGACACGTCTTCATTGCAACCTACCAGTGTGCATTGGTCGGTCCTTTCGATCCCACGGTCAGCCACGAGCACAAGCGTATCGGGCTGTTCTTTGAAAATCGCTTGCCGGAGAATCTCCCGCCCGGCTACCGTGACTCGATCACTTTTGTCCTCCGGCGCGCCGGCTATTCGCTCGACCGAGCGGTGCCAGGCACCGCACCCCACGCTCACTCCCGGAATGCTTCACCACATTTCCCAGCCATGTTGCGACTGATCGAGACACCGACCCAAATCCAGGCCCAAGGGCAGCCACCCAAGACGATTGAGGAGTTCATTGGTCGCGTGAACTCGCAAACTGAGAGCGTCAGCATCGCGCGCATGACCAGCCCGTCGGGTTGGAGCGAGGCGGGCCAGACACCAGAGTTCGACGAGTTCACGGTCGTTCTGCGCGGAGAGCTGCAAGTCGAAACCCGCAACGGAGTTCATCGGGTGAGCGCGGGGCAGTCCATCATCGTGGGCCGTGGCGAATGGGTGCGTTACAGCACGCCAGGATCGGACGGAGCTGAGTATATTGCCGTGTGCGTCCCGGCCTTTTCACTCGACACGGTGCACCGCGATTCGAAATGAAGCGGCTTAACAAGGCGGCTGCGGCCGAGCTTTTAAAGAGAAGTTTCTCACTGAGGACGGAGTGGCGCGGTCGAGTCAGAACAAAATACTCTCGCAGGGCTCCGAGACGCAGAGATAGAGAGGATTGATCCAGACTAACGGAAGGCTTGCTATTCTTCGCTCTCCGCCCGCAATTTTGTAAGGACGGTAAAGTCCTCGAGGGTCGTGGTGTCGCCGCTTACGGCGGCTCCTGACGCCAACTGCTTGAGCAGGCGGCGCATGATTTTCCCGCTTCTCGTCTTTGGAAGGGCGTCGGCAAAGCGAATATCGTCAGGCTTCGCAATTGCTCCGATAAGTTTGCTGACATGAACTCGAAGGTGCTGACCGAGTTCGTCGGTCGCCGTAAATCCGACGCGCAGAGTTACAAAGGCCACGACGCCTTGTCCCTTGAGCTCGTCTGGGCGGCCGACTACCGCAGCCTCTGCGACGGCTTCGTGAGCCACCAAGGCACTCTCGACCTCGGCGGTGCCCAGGCGGTGTCCTGCAACGTTGAGGACATCGTCGATACGACCGACGATCCAGAAGTATCCATCCTTGTCACGCCGAGCACCGTCTCCTGTGAAATAGCATCCCTTGATTTCACTCCAATATTGTTTCTTGAAGCGCGCGTTGTCGCCGTAAATCGTCCGCAGCATGGACGGCCATGGTTTGCGGATGACGAGCTTCCCACCCTCATTCGGTCCGACCTCTTTGCCGTTATCATCGACGACGGCGGCATCGATGCCGAAGAACGGAAGCGTGGCCGTGCCGGGCTTGGTCGGGGTGGCGCCGGGCAGCGGGGTGATCATATGCATGCCGGTTTCGGTTTGCCACCAGGTGTCGACGATCGGGCAGCGTTCGCCGCCGATATGCTTGTAGTACCACATCCAGGCTTCGGGATTGATGGGTTCGCCCACGGTGCCGAGCAAGCGAAGGGAGGAAAGATCGTGCTTCGCCGGCCAGTCCTCTCCCCACTTCATGAAGGCGCGGATGGCTGTTGGCGCGGTGTAGAGAATTGTGACGCCGTAATGGGCGATGATGCTCCAGAAGCGATCGGGCTCGGGCCAGTTCGGAGCGCCCTCGTACATAACCGTCGTCGCGCCATTGGACAGGATGCCATAGACGACGTAGCTGTGCCCCGTGATCCAGCCGACGTCCGCGGTGCACCAGAAAGTATCCTCCTCGCGAAGGTCGAACACATACTTTGTCGTAACGGTGACGCCGAGGAGGTAGCCGCCGGTGGTGTGAAGGATGCCCTTCGGCTTTCCGGTTGAGCCGCTTGTATAAAGAATAAAGAGCGGATGTTCGCTGTCGAGAGGCTCGGCCGGACACTCCGCGCTAACGTACTCGGCCTCACGGTGCCACCAGACGTCGCGATCCTCCTGGATGTGGATATCGAGATTGGTGCGGCGAAAAACGATGACGCATTTGACCGCGGCATTGCCTTCGATGGCATGGTCGACGTTTTGCTTGAGCGTGATAATCTGGCCACGCCGATAGCCGCCGTCGGCTGTGACCACGATGCTGGCGCCGCTGTCCGCGATGCGGTCCTTGATGCTTTCGCTGCTGAAGCCGCCAAAGACCACGCTATGCACTGCGCCGATGCGCGCACACGCGAGCATTGCGATGGCTGCCTCCGGAATGTGCGGAAGGTAAATGAGCACCCGCGTTCCCTTCTTGCAGCCATTGCGCTTGAGGATGTTCGCAAATACGCAGACTTCGCGGTGAAGCTGCTGGTAGGTGAGGACGCGCCGGTCGCCAGGTTCGCCTTCCCAAATGATGGCGGCCTTGTTGCGGCGCGGACCGGAAAGATGACGATCGAGGCAATTTTCCGAGACATTAAGCTTGGCGCCGACAAACCACTTGGCAAACGGCAGGCGCCAATCGAGGACCTTTGTCCATCTCTTGCGCCAAAGCAGGTCCTCGGCCTCCTTCGCCCAGAATTTCTCAGGCGACTTGATCGAATCCGCGTACAGCTTCTTGTATTCGGCGAAGGACTTGAAATGGGCGCTTTTGACAAACTCCTTCGAGGGCTTGAAAACGCGATTTTCGACAAGGTGGGATTCGATATTGGAGCTCATTCGGGGAAATGCGGAAGCTCTGTGTAGTCGCGGGGCGGGACTCGGTTCAATCAGGAAAAAGCGAGAGACGTCGGTGGCAGGACGCTACGCGGCCAACTGATCCGGAGCGGGGACCGGGACGAAGCGGAAGCGGTCATGGTACTTTCCTTCATTGTGCCTCTGGCAGCACTTGAGGCAGGCGACGTGCCGCTTCATGGCCCGGACCCGGGCAAGAGTGGTGCCGCATTCTCGGCAGGCGTAAAAGAATCTGCGTTCGAAGCGGATCCTTTTCAGCGGAAGGTCATGGCAGCGCGATTCGTTCGGTATTCCGAGATTGGCGCAGGCCTGGCGCCATTCGAGGCCGTGAGGAGCGATTTGCCGGCGGCCGGCGCGATGCTGCGCCAGAAAGTGAGCAAGTTCATGGCGCAACGTGCGCTGCACCTCCGAAGGCGAAACCTCGATGAGCTTCGGATTGAGCGAAATAGTCTTGGTCCTCCAACAGGCTAGGCCGGCAGTTGTTCTAAGCCGTGGATTCCATGCGACGGTCACTTCGAGTCCCGGACAACTGGCGGCACGCAAGAGCTGGCGACAGAGCTTTTCGAGAAGCATATCCCGCTTATTGGCGCGTCTCCTGCGCGGTTGGGGGTCGGGACTCGTCACCTCGGGGAGAAGGCGCAGATGGCGAAGAACCGATTTTCCAAAGTTGAGCACGACGGGAGCTTGTTTCATCAGGCGGCAATAGGTTGGGCCTGGCGCCCGACAACCGTCTCAAGTGCGCGCAGGCAGTGTTCGATCTCATACTCCGAAGTATGGGTTCCAAGTGAAAAGCGGACTGTGGAGGAGGCAAGTTTTGGTTCGACGCCCATGGCCACGAGGACGTGCGAAGGCTGGACGGAGCCAACCATGCAGGCCGACCCGCTCGAGGCGCAAACGCCTTCGAGATCCAGCCCGATCAGCAGGGCCTCGCCATCCCGACCGGGGAAGCTCACGTTGAGGGTATTGGCGAGGGTATGTTGCCAATGACCGTTGCGCAGGGCATCAGGGAATCGACTCTCGATGCCCTGCCAAAGGCGGTCGCGCAACGCACGCAAACGCGCTTGGTCGCCCAGGCGTCTGCTTTCCGCCACTTCTGCCGCGGCCGCCATGCCAACGATCGCGGCGACGTTCTCGGTGCCCGGCCGGCGCGTATTTTCGTGTGATCCTCCGTGCGCGATCCGGGAAATCGCGATTCCGGAGCGGAGATACAACGCTCCAGCGCCGAGCGGCCCGTGGAACTTGTGAGCAGCCAGTGAAACCGCGGACACCCCCAAGTCGTCCGGGCAGACCGGCAGTTTGCCAAAGGTCTGAATGGCGTCGGTGTGAAAGCAGACGTGGCGTTCGCGGCAGATGGCCGCGAGCTCTTCCACCGGTTGAATGGTGCCGGTTTCGTTGTTCGCGTGCATCACCGAGACCAGCACAGTGTTCGCGCGCAGGGCGGACTTTAAGTCCCCCGGATCGACGCGTCCTGCGTAGTCCACCGGCAGGATGGTAAGCTCGAAGCCCTCATGATGCTTGAGGTGCTCGAAGGCATGGAGGACCGCGTGATGCTCGGCAGCCGCAGTGATCAAATGCCGTCCGCGTGGGGCGTGTGCTCTTGCGATTCCCAGGATGGCCAGGTTGCACGCCTCGGTGCCGCCACTCGTGAAAATGATCTCGTGAGCCTTGACGCCGAGCAAGGCGGCGAGTCGCTCGCGCGAATCATCCACGGCCGCGCGCGCGCGCCGGCCCGCGGCGTGAATGCTTGAAGGATTTCCGAAGGAGTCACCGAGAAACGGCAACATGTCAGCGAGGGCCTCCGGAGCCAGCGGGGTCGTGGCGTTGTAATCTAGATAGACCATTCCAATTCGGTCTCCGCGTGCCGCTGGCGTTTGTCGAGGATGCGTAGTTGCTTCTCCTCGTAGAAAACCAATGAGTAAGGGGGGACGCTGTGCGTGAGGAAAACGTTCGCGCCAATCGTGCTGTGGGCGCCGATGACCGTCTCGGCACCCATGATCGTCGTGCCCGCATAGATCGTGACCTGATCTTCGATGGTAGGATGCCGTCGCGTTCCTCGCAGGCTCTGTCCCCCCGAAAGCGAGCGGCCGATCAAAGCGACGCCTTGATACAACTTTACATGGTCGCCCAGAACGCTCGTCTCTCCGATGACCACTCCGGTTCCGTGATCGATAAAGAAGTGCGAGCCGATGGTGGCACCGGGATGAATATCAATGCCGGTCCGCCCGTGAGCCCACTCTGTCATCATCCGTGGGATGATCGGAACTCCGGAGCGGTGCAGACGGTGCGCGATGCGCTGGATCGCAATCGCCTCAACGAATGGATATGAAAGAATGACCTCCTCGCGGTTCATCGCCGCAGGATCACCCTCGAAGGCCGCCTCGATATCGGTGTGCAAAAGCTCGCGGACTTCCGGAAGCGTTTCGAAGAACTCCGTCAGAGACAAAGCAGGCGCACGACTGTGCGTGCCATCGCACAAGTGCATGCTCTGCTGAGCCTGCTCTGCCAAACGCTCCATCACGCTGGAGACACGGTGACGGGTCAGCACAGGAAGCGACCGCTTGTGGATCGCTTCCTCATCGTGAAAACCCGGAAAAAGGATTTGCAGCATATCGTCGCAGATCCCGCCGACGGCACGCTTCGAAGGAAGATTGTACGCGTCAGAGTTGTTCATGCCTCCAACGCGCTCGTAGGAAGCAAGAATATCCTCCACCACATGACTCAATGCCTTTTCCATCCCAGGACAGGGAATATTTATCCGCCCTGCCGCAATGTCGAGTCCCCGACCGGCCGTAACTCAAAATCGTTCGCTAAAATCTTGCCATTTTCGCATGAATCGTGTATTCGTGCACACACGAGACATGAAAACGATCACGCTATCGGACGCGGCGTACGAGAGGCTGAGGGCTTGGAAAACGGGTGGAGAGTCGTTCTCCCAGGTGGTCTTACGGGTGGTGCCGAAACGCGGGACGTTTGGGGATCTCAATGAGTCCTTCAAAGTGCTGCCCGCGCTTACGGACGAGCAGTCTCGGGTGATGCTTGAGACGATGGCGCGGGACGGAGGATAGGATGAAAGTCGATTGCCTGGTGGGAACGGACTTCTTGATTGATCGCTGGCGCGACGGCGAATCATCCGACGCGGCGATTTACGCGCGAGCGCATCAAGACGATTCGCTGGCGATCGCGTGGATTGTGAAAGGCGAGTTTCTGCGAGCGGCGGCGATGGCGGGCCGCGACTCACCCGAGCTGCTCGAGTTCTTGGTGCGCTATCCGACCCATTGGCCGGATGAAGAAGTGGTTGCCAGCTATGCGCGGCTTGGCGTGCTCCTTCGGCAGCAGAACGTCTCTCTTGGCGCGACGAATCGATGGCTGGCGGCCGCGACGTTGCGCCTCGGCGTGCCGCTGGTGACGCGGGACACCGAGGGACTCGGCAAAGTGCCGGGCATCAAGATCGACCCGTATTGACTCGGCTGGAGGCTACGGGAGCGGAAAGCGGCTCGTAAACCGAATGACCTCCTCGCGGATCGCGGCGAGCTTGGCCGGATCGGACCGATTCTCGAGGGTGGCATGCATGAGGTCGGCCGTTTCCATCATTTCCTCTTCTTTCAGTCCGCGCGTGGTCATCGCTGGAGTACCGATTCGAATGCCACCGGTCTTGGTAATCGGTTCCGTATCGAAAGGGATCGCGTTCTTGTTAACGGTGATGGCGGCGTGGTCGAGGGCAGTTTGGGCATCGAGGCCGGTGAGGCCGCGTGGGCGGAGGTCGATCAACATGAGGTGGTTGTCGGTGCCTCCTGAAACCACGCGGTAGCCGAGCATGCCGAGGCGCGCGGCCAGCGCCTTGGCGTTGTTGACGATCTGCCGCGCATAATCCTGGAAGGACGGCTGCAGCGCCTCGTGAAGGCAAACGGCCTTCGCAGCGATCACGTGCATGAGCGGACCGCCTTGCACACCGGGGAATGCCTGAGCATCGAGGCGCTTGGCGAACTCCTCCTTGCACATGATGAGCCCGGCACGCGGACCGCGCAGACTTTTGTGAGTGGTCGTTGTCACGAAATGGGCGTATGGAATCGGGCTGGCGTGCACACCTCCCGCCACCAGGCCGGCGATGTGAGCCATGTCCACAAAGAGGTAGGCGCCGACTGAGTCTGCAATCTGGCGCATCCGGGCAAAGTCGATCGTGCGCGGGTAAGCGGATGCTCCGGCAGTGATCATCTTTGGCTTCACCTCATCGGCCAGTTTCGCGAGGACGTCGTAGTCGATCTGCTCGGTTTCACGGTCCACCCCGTAGTGATGGATCTCGTAAAGCTTTCCGGAGAAATTGGCCTTGTGACCGTGGGTCAGGTGCCCTCCATGCGCGAGGTCCATCGTCAGCAGGCGGTCCCGGGGCTGGAGGACACTGAAGTAGACCGCCATGTTGGCCTGGCTGCCGCTGTGCGGCTGGACGTTGACGTGCTCGGCCGAGAAGAGCTTTTTTGCGCGCTCGATGGCGAGCGTTTCCACCACGTCCACGTATTCGCAGCCGCCATACCACCGTCGGCCCGGATAGCCTTCGGCGTATTTGTTCGTGAGGCAGGACCCCTGCGCCTCCATCACCGCGCGGCTGGTGAAGTTTTCACTGGCGATTAATTCGATATTCTCGAACTGGCGTCGGCGTTCGTTGCGGATGGCGTCGGCGATTTGAGGGTCGACGACCTCAAGGGGAAGCGCGGAGTCTTCCTCCTGAATGAGGGATTCTGGTGTCATGTTCTGTTTTTCGATGAATTGCAGAATGGTCGGAAGGGCTTTCTTGAGGGTATCGCGGCACCGTTCGTAGGTTTCGCGCCCCAAGCCGATCGGGTCGGGAACATCTGGCGCGCCGGGCTCGAATTCGCGCAGAAGATAGGTCTTCTCGCAAGCCTCCGGAAAAAGCAGCTCGATCATGCGCTTGTGGTCACGCGTCATCACAAAAATGTGGGTCGCTTGCTGGATGAGATCCTCCGAGATCGGTTGACTGCGGAAGCTGGCGAGATCGATGCCGTCCATGGAGAGCGCTTGAACCGCATGCTGGCTGGCTGGCATGCCGCGTCCGGCGCTGACGCCGGCCGACTGCACGCGGATGTCAGCGCGCCCCGAAAGGAGCTTCTTGAAAAGCCCCTCCGCCATCGGGCTGCGACAGACATTGCCAGTGCAGACAAAGAGAACGTGCTTCATGAACAGTCCCTAAAAATGGTTGCGAGTGGCAGGCAAGTCAATCGCGCGGGCCAACCAGAGTTTTCGAGCGGCGGCCGGGAAAGCATGGATGAAGATCGATCGCACTAGACGCTTGTGAAGCGATTTTGACGGGGCTATGTAGCATCCGCCCGATGAACGATATCCCTGAAGATTGGGTCTTTTTGGAGACAGCCTGGCGCTTCGCGCTTCTGCTGACAGGGTGCTTTGAAGGGACGTCCAAGGTGTTCAAAGATTCGGTCGACGAGTTGCTGCGCCATCCGCATCCAGGCGACGCGGAGCGGACGCAACAGTTGTTTTTCACGATCATCCGGCGGCGCAGCCTGAAGTTTCCGGCACGGTGCGAACTCGATGGAACCGCAGCGAAATTGCACAAGCTGCCCGAGCCCGGTCGCAGTGCTTTGGCGCTGCTCTATCTCGACGCGCTCTCCGCCTCCGAAGTCCAGTCGGTGGTGAACCTTGACGAGCGGTTGCTGGCCGACGCTGTGGACAAAACACGGGTGGCGTTGCGCGAGCAGCGAGCCGTGATCAAATGAACGCCAAGACCGCCCGGCAGATTCTGCTCTGTCGCCGTCCCAGCGGTCGGGACGATTCCGATCCGCTTGTCAAGAGGGCTCTTGTAGTTGCGGCCAAGGACAAGACGCTCAGCGGCGAACTCGAATCGCAGACCGCGTTTGATCTGGCCTGTGCGGACGATATCGACGCCATCCGTTTGGATGCGGACTCGATTGCCCAGATTGACGAAGGGGCCCGGGCCTTCAGCGCGAAGCACGGGAAAGGGAGAACCCAGGTCGGCAATCATGTAGCGTTCGCGGTCGGGATCGGGTTCCTCCTGTTGGTCGGTTTGTTGGTCTGGCTCTTTCTCGGACGCGGCGGCAGTTTTCCCAACGAAGCGCTAAAGATCGCGACCACCGGGGCGAAAGCGACCGCGAACCAGTTCGACCCGGTTGAGGAAAAGGCTGGCGCGTTGCAGGATTGGTTTGCTTTGAAGGGCTTCGATAATTTCCAGTTGCCGGAGGAGTTCGCGAGCTTTGACGTCGTCGGGGTGCGCCTATTCACCGTCGATAATGAGCCGATCGCCCAGGTCCTCGTGCCTCAGAACACGATGTATTTTTATTGCTTTGCCGCCCAACCCTTCGGAATCAAGATCGCTCCGGAGAAATCGTGGCGCATCACCGAGGCAGACCGCTCAGTCTACGCTATCCGCGAAGAGAATGGGATGTGCTTTCTCATCGCTTTCCGTGGTTCGGAGCAGGAGATGAAGACTTTGTTGGCGGAGACAGGCGCGCTTCGTTAGCTACCGGAACTCTTGAGAGGGCCGGGGAGGCGAGCGGCTAGGAGCTTGCACTGGCGTAGCGCCTGAGCGCTGCGCGCCAGAATAACCGCGTCGCGATGGTGACGATCACCGTGGCCAGAAGGAGGTGCAAAAGCAGGGGTGCCGGAGAGTCCGCCGCACGAATCAGGAGACGGGTCGGAATGTTGGTGACGACGATGATCGGGATGATCCAGCTAAAGACGAACTTGAAAAGGCCTCGAAAGATGACGTCGGGATAGCGGCCGAGGTTAAAGAGGCTGTAGTAACCGTAGATCAGTCCCTGCGAGCGGACGATCCAGAAACTAGTCGCCGCCAGGCAGAGAAGAATCGAGTAGTGGATTATGACTCCCATGCCAATGGCGACCAGATAGAGGGCAATCTGGGCCGGGGTCGGGACGATCGCGAGCTTGAGCAAGGCCGTCGCGACAAAAGCGACGCCGATCAGAGCGTTGATCAGGTTGTCGAGTCCGAATTGCTTGGTGGAAACGGCGAACTGCGTATCGATGGGCTGCAACAGCATAAAGTCCAGCCGCCCGGTTCTGATGAGTTCCGGCAGGTTGGCCAGATTTGAGTAAAAGAATGCCTGGAAGATCTGGGCGATGAGTTGGTGCGTCCCAACCAGCAGGACCACTTCCCATTTTGTCCAGTCTCCGATCCGATCAACGTAACCAAAGATGACCTCGATGAAGATGATTTGCCCGATGAACCAAAGCAGCTCGACACCCATCCAGAGCAGGAAATTGGCCTTGAAGGCCATTTCGCGAATCATCGAGTTGCGCAGCATGATGGCATAGACTTCTCCGTAGCGATGCAATCTTCTGAGCATGACAGAATGTTAGCGCGCAAGCGGCTGCTGGCGAAAGGGCATTGTGCTTCAGGATGACGTCACCTTGGAGCACTGCTCGAGGAGAAACCGCGCAATGGCGCGGGCGGCCGCTGGTTTCTTGAGGGTGGCAAGGTTGGCTCGCCAGGCGTGCCACAAATTTCCGCCGTTAGCCATCGCGCCCAGGATCATATCGCGGACGCGTTGGGGATGACCGACCGCGAGCGCACCAATCCCGGTCTGTTCGATAAGAGAAATGTTCCCCTCCTCCTGTCCGGGAACGACGTGACTGACTAAAAACGGAATCTGCGCAACGATCGCCTCCTGGACGGTTGCTCCGCCGGCTTTGCCGATGAAGAAATGATGCGAACTCATCAGCGCCGGCATATCGTTGGTCCAGCCGATCAGTGAGCCGACCCTCGGCAAACCGACTTTCTGAAGAGCTTGCAAGACGTTGTGCCTGCGGCCGGTGACGACGGTGACCTCCAATTGGGGAACTTTTCCCAAGTGGTCAAGGACCTTGACCGCAAACTGGGACGCCCCGCCCGGAAAGAAAATCGCCTTCCAATATGAATCAGCGGGCGGAGGTGCGGGAGAAAGAGACTCAAAGGCCAGGGCCACGGGAAACCCGAGCACATGGACTTTGTTCGAGGGAACGCCGTCGTTGAGCAGGACGCGCGCGGTTTGCTCGTCGGCAACGATCGATCCGTCGCAGGGACAACGGTACCAGGCCGAATTGATCAAGGTGGAGTCCGTTATCACCGTGTAAAATGGAATCGTGAGGGACGGACTTCGCTTACGGATCTTGGCCATCAGAAAGGAGAAGACGGGGTAGGTGGAGGCAATAACGTCCGGGCGAAACTCATCGACGAGCGCCTTTACCCCGGCGGTCAGCTCGGCCAACATGGGCCCCATGCCTTCAACTACTCCACGTTTGCTAAGCAGTTCGAAGACAACTTTCCACGCGCGAGGATAGTTGTTAATGGCCGTAGTATAGCCTTTCTGCATCAGCTTGTTGATTACCGGGTTGGTGCGCGTGTAGGGATCGGCAACCGACACGGCCGTTTCGTCGCCCGCCTCGGCGATCAGCGCATCCCGGATATTGCGGGCCGCCGTGTTGTGGCCCTCACCCATGCTGGCAGTGAGAATGAGAATGCGGGGCATCGCTTAGACGTTCGCAGGACTGCCGCGAAAAGTCCTGCCAGATTTTCCGAAATTGCTTAGTGGCCGCATGAATGCTTTGATGCGGCAGCGGGATGCGCCCCTCCGGGTCATTTCAGCCGGCTGAGCGTTACACGCGCCTGCCGCTTGTTGTCATCGTCGTCCTTGTCCGTGGAGGGCAACTCCAGGCCGGCCTGCAATTCCTGGCGTGCTTTCTGCGTGTCGCCGAGGGCGAGGTAGGTTCGGCCAAGCTCCAGATGGTGGATGGCGCGCCCAGGCTGAATGGCGATCGCCTGCTGGAAGCAATCGGCCGCCTTCTCCATCGAGGCATCAGGCAGCTTGCCGTAGATGGCCTGGGCCAGGGTTTTGAGGAAGGGATTGAAGCTGGCAATTTCGTAGTTCCAGCGACCCAGGACGTACCAGGCGATATCGTTCTTGGGATCGAGGCGTGTTGCCGTCTGAGCTTCCTGTTGGATGAGCCGGGACAACTCGATCTTTCGGCGGGATGGCGCGTCGAGGGCGATGCGGCCGTAAACGATCGCCAGCGCCAGGTGGGCCTGCGAGTTGTTGGGATCGGCCGCCACCGCCCGCTTCGCAGCATCGAGCCCCTTCGCGGCCAGATCCGCCTTCTCCGAGGTGCTTTTGGCATCCAGCATTAGCTCGGCGTATTGTTTCGAAATTCGGCGAAGGATTTCGGCGTCGTTCGGCTTGAGGCCGTCGGCCTTGAGATAGAGGGCGAGCGCCTCTGTGTTGCGATTTTTCTCGTCGAGGGCATCGCCTTGCGCAAGCAACTGCTGGACGCTTTGTGCGTTGAGGGCTGAGGCGAAGCAAAAGAGCAGCCCCAGGATCCTCATGCCAAGAAGGAGGTCAGGCATTTCTCGGTTCCTTCAAGGGAGAGCCTGTGCTGCCGGCGGGAGGCCGGGGAAGGAGCGCGTTCGCCGTCGTCAAGGAATAGAACGCGATCAGCGGAACATAGAATGTCGACCACCCCCATGGCGAGCCCAGAGCAAAAAGAAAATACGCGAGCCAGGACAGCCATTCGCAGACGTAGGGAGGGCGCAGCGAATACTGGGCGAGGCTTGGATTGTGCGTTGGGGTGGAGTTCTTTCGCGTCGTGAGAAAACGCCGGAAGGGTTCTTTGGCGACGGTGTCGCCGGCCAGCGCAGCGAGCCAGACTATCAATCCGGCAACCTCCACGGCCTGCAAGCCGGTGGCGGGGTTCGAACAGACGATGGCGAAGGGAACCGAAAGCAAGATAATCAAGGCGGCCAGGTACTGTGAGAATCCAAAGAACATCAGCCACGGGCGCTTGGGAAAATGCTCGCGGAGTGCCTGGTAACGCTCCTCTTCCCGCGGATGATTTTTTATAATGTTTACGAGCAGGCTCGTGGCGAGTCGCAGGCTTGACAACGTGACCATGCCGGCGATGAGCCACTTTCGAAGAGGATCGCCTGGTCCTATGGCCGCATAGAAGCAGGCAATCACTGCGAACCCGAGCGAGGTTGCCACGTCGAGGTAGCCGGCGTTCTGGAGGCGGCGCGCGACGAAAAACGCGAGGACCATGAGGATCATGGCCACGTTCAAGCCGAATCCGGAGAGAACCCAGGCGTTCATCGGTGTGCCGTGTTTCCGAACACTGGTTGGAGATTCTTCTTCTGCGCCCAAAACTGCGCCCGCCCCTCGGCGGTCGACTTGCAAATCCAACCGTTTCGCCACCCTTCGTTGATGAGAAAGTGACCGCAGAAGTGGTTGTGCTTGAATACGTGAGCGGGCATCTTTTTCCAGTCGAGACAGACGTCATCGAAGACTACTACGGAACCCGGCCGGGCAAATGGTTTCATGATCTCCCATTCGGCAAGAATGCCGCTCATAAAGTGCATCGAGTCCTGGAAAAAGAAATCCCAATGATCAAGTCGCGCGGGAAAGACCGAGGGAAGGACGTCCCGAGAGTCGCCATTGAGGAAACAGATCTCGACGTCTGGAAAGTTCGCGCGGGCCAGTTCCAGGTTCTCGTCACGAAACCTGCGCAGTTGGAGCCAGTCTTCCATCGGGATCGATACGTCCGGATCTCCATCGTAGTCGATGGTAAAGATTCTGGCAGCATTGCCGTTCTCCTGAGCGGCACGCGCCATGGTGAATGTGCCGAGACCCTCGAACGTCCCAGTTTCCACAATGATCTCTGGTCGGCGCCAGCGAATGGCATTGTAAACGCGCTTGGCGCTTAATTCGTGCGTCGACCAGGCGTGCTTCCAGCGGCTCGGCGGCAGCTCGAGCTGAACGGAAAAATCGCAGATCGCGGGCCAGGCGTCTCGCAGGGTTCTCATCCGAAAACGGCGAACTAATCAGAGCTGGAGAATTTCCGCAACAGAACAGGTGCAATCCGGCGGGTCGGCTTTGACAAGATGCGTTCCCGCCCTAGCTTGAGATTAAGAAAGAACGTAACCCGAATCGCGGGCCGGCTTCGGTAGCGGGAATCAGGTTCTCCGAGGCGTCCAGCAAATCTTCGGGCGTAGTCAATCGATGAAAAACCCGCTCCAAGACTGGTGGGGACGGTGCACCCGCTCCGGGAAACGCATGCGACGTTTCGAAGATGACCGGGACGCCGGAGTCGAGCATTTGCGCGCCGGCCAGAACCTGGTGCGGGACGATCTCTCCAAGGATTCGATATCACTGGTCCTACAGGGCTGCTGCGGATCAGCCGATGGGCAGCAATCGGCTCCGCTGTGCGCGGGAGATGCCATCGATGGCGCGCGGGGCGGCCGGTTGAAGATGCGCGCGATCGTGGACAGCGAGATTCTTCGACTTCCGAAGCAAAACCTTCGAAGACTTATGGATCGCTGGCCGGCTATGCTAAGGCCGGGTGCACCTTCAGCACTTCAGGCGGGGCCGCCCCCGGCTAAGAGAAAAGGCTTCGGCCGAATCGTCTGCTTGATGCCGCTGTCAAACGATCTCCCCCTCGAAGAGTTCTCTTCGGTGTGCGCCGAGACGATTGCCAGAGAGACCAAGGAATCAGTCTTGTGTTTGAAGGTGAGGGTCTCCTCAGCGCGAATGGTCGAAAGAGCTCCATTGCCCTTTCCTGGTCTTGAGAATGTGTTTCTCCAGTGGGCCGACGGCGGTAGCCGCCCCGATACGCTCCAAGCGCTTTCCGGGCTGCTGGATCGCGCGAGGACGCAATTTTCGCACGTTATTGTTGAGGCGCCCGAGGAGGCTGCCGCCGAAGCCCTGGTCGAGATCATCCGCCGGAGTTGGTCGATCTATCCCATTCTGCGACAGAATGGGGAGAGCCTGTTTGAATTGAATCTGCTCTGTCGCGAAGCGCGAGCGCGCGGTTGCGGCGGCACGATGATCAAACCGGTCATCTTCCTGGATCCCGCCGAGAATGCTCACGGTCTAAGTTGCTATGTCGAAGACACCGTTCGCTGGCCGGTCCATTGTTACCTTAGAAAGGCCGGGGACGGTGGGCAGTTTGCGGCCAACCTTCGCCGTTTAGGGCGCGAGATGTGCGGCTGTCAGTTGGGACTGGTGCTTTCGTCGGGCGCGGCGCGGGGTCTCGCCCATATCGGTGTCCTCCAAGTCTTGGAGGAGAACGGCATCGAAGTGGACGTCGTCGCGGGCTCGAGCATCGGGGCGTATATTGGCGCGGTGTGGGGAGCGGGCTATGGGGGTCGAGAGATGGAGCGGTTCGCCCGGGAAACCGAAGGCTATAAGGGTCTCTGGAGCCTGATGGATTTTGCGATCTTTCCGCGCCGCGGATTTCTTCTCACCGATCGCGTCCGCCGGCGGCTCGAGGAGACGATCGGTCCACGCCACTTTTCGGACATGGTCCGGCCGATCCGCATCGTGGCGACGCGTCTGGATACGCTCGAACGCGTTGTTCTCTCCTCGGGCAATGTGGTCGACGCGGTCCTCGCCAGTCTGGCGATCCCGGGAATCTGCGTGCCGGTCATGCGGGAAGGCATTCCTTATGCCGATGGAGGGATCTGCGACCCTCTCCCGGTCGATGCCTTGAGCGACATCGGGGTCCGGAAGATCATTGCGGTGAATACGATCGCGACGCCGCAGACGATCAAGGCTTGCCGTGCCGAAATTGAAGAGAATCAGGACGCGGGCCCGGTCTGGCTGCGTGCGCTCAATGCCTGTTTCAATCCCTTCGCGCGCGGCAATGCCTTCGACACAATGATGCGGAGCATGCATGCTGCGCAGACGCGCCTGGCGGAAGCTTCCTGCCGCCGAGCCAGCGTGGTGTTGAGGCCCTCTTCATGCGAGGGACGCTGGCACGACTTCAGCAGGCCTTCGCGCTATATTTCGCTGGGACGCCAGGAGGCCGAGGCGAAGCTCTCCGCCATCAAGGATCTCATCAACACCCCCATCTATGAACGCCACCCGACTCCAAACTTGCTGGCACAGGCTGCCTAGAGAGATCCTTCGCGAACTGCAGGCGAAACGGCTTCGCGGCTTTTTGAGAGATATCGTCCTGCCCTTTCATTCGCACTATCGGGAGATGTTCGCCCGACAGGGTCTGGATTGGCGGGCGATCGAGACACTCGAAGACCTTCAGCGGATTCCCTTCACGTCGAAGAGCGATTTCGTTGGCGGATCTGAGCGAGCGCGAGCATTTGTGATCACTCCCGACCCGCAGCAACTTGCGCGGCGCCCCTCCACGATCCTGCGCGGCCTTCTGCGGGGACCCCGACGCGTTCGCGGGGAGCTCGACCGGGAGTTTCGCCCAATCTTAATGACGAGCACGACAGGACGATCGGCGGATCCGGTGACGTTCGTCTATACGGCTCACGACCTTGCCACGCTTCGGCGGTCGGGTTTTCGTTTGATGCAACTCGCCGGCGCCAGCCGGAGTGATCGCATGCTCAGCATGTTTCCTTTTGCGCCCCATTTGGCGTTCTGGCAGACGCACTATGCCGGCACGGAGTTTGGGGTTTTCCTGCTGAGCTCGGGCGGGGGAAAAACGGTCGGCACAGACGGCAACATCCGGATGCTCCGGAAGTTGAACCCGGACGTGCTTATCGGAATGCCCACCTTTGTTTACCATGTTCTCCGTGAGGCGGCTCTGGACGGAGTGCGGTGTGACAAATTGCGGGCGATTGTTCTCGGAGGCGAGAAAGTGCCGCAGGGGCTGCGACGCAAGCTCCGGGAGTGCGCCGCGTGCGTTGGTGCCAGCGACGTCAACGTGATTTCGACCTACGGTTTCACCGAGGCTAAGATGGCGTGGTGCGAGTGCTTGTTTCCCGTGGGGTCGGAACCGTCCGGCTACCACCTCTATCCCGATCTTGGTATTGTGGAAGTCATCGATCCGGAAACGGGCGCGCTGAAAGACGACGGCCAGCCCGGGGAGATCGTCTTTACGTCGCTGGATGCTCGCGGGTCGTGTGTCCTGCGCTATCGAACGGGCGACCTGATCGAGGGCGGGCTGACCTACGAGGCGTGCCCGTACTGCCGCCGGGTCATGCCGCGGTTGCTCGGAAGAATCTCGCGTTGTTCGGACGTTCGAGAAATGCAACTCGACAAGGTGAAAGGGACGCTGGTGGACTTCAACGAGCTCGAGCATGTCCTGGATGACATGCCGCACGTCGGCTCATGGCAAATCGAGTTGCGGAAAGCGAATGACGATCCCATGGAGGTCGATGAGTTGATTTTGCACGTTTGCCTTGCCGACGGCAGGGAGGAGGGCTCGATGAGCGAGGAGATTCGCCGCTGTCTCTTTGAACGCGTCGAACTTCGCCCCAATCGCATCGAGTTTCACACGGATGCCGAGATGCGACGGCTCCAGGGTGTGGGAGAGAAGCTCAAGGAGCAAAAGGTGGTCGACCGACGAGCCAAAGCGGAGCAACATGGTCTGGCCGTGACCTCGCAAAAATGAACATGCAGCCTGTCATGATCATCGCCGGCGTTCGGACGCCTTTCGCCAAGCTTGGGACGAGCCTGGCGACGGTGGGAGCGGCGGACCTGGCCCGCGCGGCTCTCCTCGGGACGATTGTTCGAACGGGGCTGGATCCTGGACGAATCGACGAAGTGATTCTGGGCTGCGTGGCACAACCGGCCGACGCGCCGAATTTGGCACGAGTCGCCGCGCTGCGCGCGGGAGTTCCGCAACATGTCCCTGCGCTTACCGTGCAGCGCAATTGCGCCTCAGGGATCGAAGCGATTACGCAGGCGTGGCTGCGCATTCAAAGTGGAGAGGGAAGTCTGTATCTGGTCGGGGGTGTAGAGAGCATGTCAAGCATCCCATTACTATTTCCACGTTCGGCCGGGGGAAAGTTCGCAGCTTTGGCGAGTGGCAAGGGCGTGTTGCCGAAGGCGCGCGCGGCAGCAAGTCTGCGCCCGAAAGATTTCATGCCGACGGTGGCACTGAAGCTCGGCCTGAGCGATCCGGTGAGCGGGCTTAATATGGGGCAGACGGCCGAGATTCTGGCGCGCGAATTTGAGATCGGGCGCGAAGAGCAGGACGCTTTTGCGCTGCGGTCGCACCAGCGTGCCGCGGCGGCCGTCGGGAAATTGGCGGAGGAGATCGTGCCGGTCTACGATACGTCGCGCGGTGTGGCGGTGGTCCGTGACAACGGGGTGCGTCCGCAACAGACTCTCGAGGCGCTTGCCAAGTTGCGTCCGGTTTTTGAGGTGGAGACCGGGACGGTGACGGCGGGAAATTCCTCCCAGATCACGGATGGCGCCGTGGCCTTATTGGTTGGAACGGAGTCGGCGGCACGCGAGCTGAACGTCGAGCCATTGGGAGTTCTGGCGGGGTTTGCCTATGCAGGTTGTGATCCGGAGCGGATGGGACTCGGTCCCGTCTTTGCCATTGCGCGTCTGCTCGAGCGGATGCGCGTGAGACTTGAGGAGGCGGAACTTGTCGAAATCAATGAGGCTTTTGCCGCGCAGGTGCTGGCGGTGTTGCAAAAATTGAAGATGGCAGGCATGGGAGAGATTCCGGATGCAAGATTGAACGTCAATGGAGGGGCGATCGCGCTTGGTCATCCTGTCGCGGCCAGCGGTGCGCGGCTGGTGCTCACCGCCTTGAAGGAACTTCGGCGCCGGGACGGGCACGAGGCGCTGGTCAGTTTGTGTGTGGGAGGCGGACAAGGCGCCGCACTTTGGCTTCGACGCCCATGAGTACGACGATACCCTCAGCCAAGACCGATCACGCGAAACCTCCGGAGTCTCCGGCCAGACCTTCGGTGTCCCTCTGTCTGGAAGAAAACGCGATCGCAGTGGTGCGATTCGACCGCCCGGGGAGCTCGGTCAACATACTCGATACGGGCACGCTGCACGCTCTGGCGGAGATCCTGGGCGAGCTTGTCTCGCCTTCCTTGCGCGGTGTGATCTTCGAGAGTGCCAAGCCGGCCGTGTTTATCGCCGGAGCCGATTTGAAGGAGCTTGCCGGAACGCAAGATCGGGCGGCGCTGGTCGATCTTGGCCAGCAAATCTTTTCAAGGCTCGCCGCCCTTGGCTGCGTGACCGTCTCCGCCATTCATGGTGCGTGCGCCGGTGGAGGACTCGAATTGGCATTGGCCTGCGACTATCGGGTGGCGAGCGACGCGCGGGCGACGCGAATTGGTCTTCCTGAAGTGAATCTCGGCCTCATTCCGGCGTGGGGAGGATCCACGCGCTTACCACGTCTCGTGGGGTTGCCGCGCGCCCTGAAGGTCATCCTGGGTGCAAATTTGATGCCAGCCTCGAAAGCGCGGCAGCTGGGGTTGGTGGATGCCGTTTGTCCACGGGAGCGTCTTGAGTTCCTCGCGAAGCGGCTGGTGGATAAAGGCAAGCCGGCCGGTCCTCGCCGGCATTTGCCTTGGATTCCCGCCTGGCAGGTGGCTGCCGTTCTGGCAAGAAAATCCGCGCTCAAGAAAACCCGGGGACATTATCCTGCTGCGCTCAGTGCCATAGAAGTGGTCACGAAGGCCTGTATCCGCAGCATCCCGCAATCGCTGGCCGCTGAGAAGGAGGCGATCCTCCGTTTGGCTGCGACAGACGTTTGCGGGAACCTGATCCGGGTCTTCTTCCTCCAGGAGCGTGCCAAGCACCTGCCCGCACCCAAAGCGGAACCCATTGGGACGACTGCGGTGATCGGTGCGGGCATCATGGGATCGGGGATCGCCCAGTGGGTCGCTGCACGGGGCCGCGAGGTTTTGCTTCGAGACGTGGGCCCGGACGAACTGGCGCAGGGCTTGCAGCGTGCCGAGAAGCTTTTCTCCGAGGCGCAGCGGCGCAGGCTGCTCTCGCGGTCCGAAGCTCGAGCAGGCATGGACCGGATTGTTCCCGTGGAGGTGGCGGTGCCGATGAAATCCGTGGATTTGGTCATTGAAGCCGCTTCGGAGAAAATGCCGGTAAAGACGGCGATCTTCGTTGATTTGGAGGAACGCGTCCGTCCCGAAACCATTCTGGCCACCAATACGTCGGCGCTCTCCGTCACCGAGATCAGCCGTAATTTGCAGTATCCGGCACGGGTGGTGGGCCTGCATTTCTTCAATCCTGTGCATCGCATGAAACTGGTTGAGGTGGCCCGAGGAGAGTTCTCGTCCGACGTCGCCGTCGACACGGCGGTCGCGTTTGTGCAGCGGATCGGAAAATTTCCCGTCGTCGTTCGCGATCGACCCGGGTTTCTCGTGAATCGCATCTTACTTCCCTATTTACTGGAAGCCGGGCGCCTTTTCGCTGGGGGGGCGGAGGTGGAGGCGCTGGACGAGAGCATGCTGGATTTTGGGATGCCGATGGGGCCGCTGCGGCTGCTCGACGAAGTTGGGCTGGATGTGGCAGCGGATGTCGGCCAGACCCTGTGCACGGCTTTTCCGGACCGGATGCAACCGCCGGGGGTATTTGCCCAGTTGCTCGACGCCGGTTTCAAAGGGAGGAAGTCCGGCCGGGGATTTTATGAGTATCGCGGGAATCGTGTCATCGGGATTAATCACTTCGCCCTGGGTCTTCGCGAAGCCGACGACAAGGCGGGGCTGACGCGCGAACAACTCCAGGAACGCATGGTGCTGCTTATGATCAATGAGGCGGCGAGATGCCTCGAGGAGCGCATTGTCGACGATCCCCGGGACGTGGACTTCGCCATGATCATGGGCACCGGCTTCGCTCCGTTTCGTGGCGGTCCGTTGCGCTATGCCGATACCATTGGCATTGGGCGGATAGTCGAGAGTCTGCAGCGACTGAGCAGGGCGAGAGAGCGCCAGTTCGTTCCGTGCGAGCGCCTCGTCGAAATGTCCGCCCATGGCAGAAAATTCCATGGAGACTAGAGTTCCGGCCGTCTTCTAACGAAAGGGAGACTCCAACTGTCGAATGCAGTAAGCCATGAGTAGTGCGCCCGGCGAGGAAAATGAATCCCTGATTGACACGTCACGCATGTCGGAAGGCGAACGCGCCGCCTTGGAGGCAACCGAGGCCGCGCGGGAGGCGGCTTCGATGGAAAGGACATTTGCGGGAGGGCTGTTTCTCGGGCGCTGCGATTGGTCGCAGATCGCTCCTTTTCCCGAGCAAACAACCGAGGATCGGGATCAGGGCGACGCCTTCCTGTGCCGGCTCGAGGACTTTCTTCGGAGGAACACGAACCCGGACGAGATCGATGAAACCGGAGAGATTCCGGACGCGATCATTGACGGCCTGGCCCGGTTGGGGGCCTTTGGCATCAAAATTCCGGTGAGGTATGGCGGTCTGGGTCTGTCTCAGACCAACTATTGCCGTGCCGCCATGTTGCTGGGCAGTTGGTGTGGCAACATGACGGCATTGCTCAGCGCGCATCAGTCGATCGGCGTCCCCCAACCGCTCCTCCTTTTCGGCACCGAGCAGCAGAGAAGAAAGTATCTACCTCGCGTTGCCAAGGGAGAGCTTTCCGCGTTTGCGTTGACGGAGCCGGGCGTTGGATCTGATCCGGCGCGCATGGAAACGTTTGCGCAGCCTGCCGTGGATGGCTCGTTCATTTTGAACGGCTGCAAGATGTGGTGCACGAACGGCACGCGCGCGGGAGTGATCGTCGTCATGGCAAAAACCCCGCCGAAGATGGTAAAGGGGCGCCCCAAGGACCAGATCACCGCCTTTATCGTGGAGACGAGTTGGCCGGGCGTAGAGATCATTCAGCGTTGCCGTTTCATGGGGTTGCGGGCGCTTTACAACGCGGTCATCGAGTTTCATGACGTCCGCGTGCCAAAGGAGAACATTCTTCTGGCGGAGGGGAAGGGTTTGCGGGTTGCCTTGAGCACGTTGAACACCGGTCGTCTCACTTTGCCGGCCGCCTGTGTGGGACTTGCCAAACGGTGCCTGGAGATCAGCACGCGCTGGGCGAAAGAGCGGATTCAGTGGGGAAAGCCGATCGGTGAGCACGCCGCGATCGCGGGCAAAATCGCCGACATGGCTGCGGCGACGTTTGCCATGGAGTCCATGACCTTACTCACGGCAGCAATGGTCGACCGGGCGAAGTCGGATTTTCGGCTTGAATCGGCCATTTGCAAGTTGCTCGCGAGTGAGTGGGGTTGGAAGATCGCCAACGACACCATGCAAATTCGGGGTGGCCGCGGCTACGAAACTGCCGCCTCTCTGGCCCGGCGCGGCGAGTCTGCCGACCCAGTGGAACGCATCGTGCGCGACAGCCGGATCAACACGATCTTCGAAGGCTCCAGCGAGATCATGCGTCTGTTCATCGCGCGTGAGGCTCTCGATCCACATTTGAAGATCAGCGCTCCCGTGCTCGATCAACGGCTGCCGGGGTCACTGCGCGGCACCGCCGGTTTGCGGGCGGCACGCTTCTATGCCCGGTGGTATCCGGCCACGTTTGTCCCCAAAGGAAGTGCGACGGCCTTTGATCGGCGACTGACGGGGCATGCCCGCTGGTGTGCTTCGACGGCTCGCAAGCTGGCGAGAAAGATGTTTCACCAGATGCTCCTTTACGGATCGTCCCTTGAGAAGCGGCAACTCCTCCTGGCCCGCTTTGTCGAGGCGGGGTCTGATCTTTTCGCGATGTCTGCCACGCTGACTCGTGTTCAGACGATGATCGAGCGTTCGGATCCTGGCGCCGATAGTGCCGTAGAGCTTGCGGATTACTTTTGCCGCTCCTCGCAGCTTCGGATCGACGAGTGGTTTCGGGCAGTGACCAGAAATACTGACAATGCGGGCTATCGCCTCGCCGGGAAATTGCTAGCCCATCTTCCCAAAAACCTGTCGGAAGGAATTCTTCGCAAGTCCACCAGCGATCACGGCCAGCCCGATCCCTCCTTGGACGCTCTTTCGTAGCGATTGGGGCTGGCCCGCCGAAACAGGTGATTATCAGCTTATCAGCTGGCGCACCTTCTCGGCGAACTCCTTCGCGTTCATGAGTCTGGCGTTCGTGTCAAGGCGTTTGGCGATGGCCCCCGAAACAAGTCCCTCGAGGGAAGCGGCCGTGGCTTCCAGTTGAGAAAACGCGACCAGCGGAACTCCGGGGCATGTTCGTTTCAGCGCCCGGAGCCAATCGCTCGCCATGACGGGAGTCTCAAGCTCATCGTCGTCCCACTGCGACGGTCGGGCCAGCGCTGTATCGCGGCCTTCAAGCAAGGCAATTGATCGCTGGAGGGTCGCTGTGGCCGCTTTTGCCGCCCGGGAGGACGAAAAAAGCATCAAATCGACGACCACTGCCACCGGCTTCAAATGCGCGATCTCTCCGGCGATGGTTTCGATCTGAAGCGCGTGGGATCTCGCGCATCTGAAATCAGGCTCCAGATGCTCTCTGACAGTCTCGAAGTGATCCGCCTCGTCTTCAATAAAGAGAATGACCGATTCTGCCATGCGACCTTGATATCGTAGATGGGTGGCCTGTGAAGAGGAAATCTATCGAGTCGGCCGTTTATGGCGCGTTTGAAATCGAATCTCGACCGCGGGCGGCTGGACGTGAAAGGAAAGCCTTTCCCCGAGCACTACTCCGATGAGGAAGTCCGCGAGGGTCAGGTCGCCCGAATAACCTCGATCGAAAAACGAGCGCAACGACGCATCCTTCAGGGCAACGTTGATTCGCACCAAATCGCTCGCGCGAGCGAAGTTTTCCGGGACAGGCACTTTAGGTTCGAGAAGAAAGAGGAATTCCTCCTCGTGGGAGGGCGCGATTCCCTGCTCTTGGGTCAATTCGAAATGCGTCGTCCCGAATCCCGAATGCAAACCCCGAAACAGAGCATCAAGAGCTTGCCGGAGGACGTATTCGTCGGTATGGACGCTCGTCGTTTTCCCGGCAACGGTCAGGGAAAGCCTTGTGCCGAGCTGTGCGGAGAGTCGCTCCAACGACTCCAGGCAAAGTGAGGACAGATCGACTTCCTCAGCGGCAGTCGACAAATCGCCGGTCAGCATCCGTGAGAGCCACACTGGATTTCCAAATACCTTGCAAAATTCCAGGACGACGGGCGGAAGCCAGACAGCGTTGCGGTCTTGCGCACGCAGCATTTCCCAAATGGGCTGCACGAACCAGTGAGCGAGAACGTAATGCTCCCGCCAGATCAGATCTTCGGCACGACCCAGTCTTAAGTGCGAACCTTCAATTTTCGACTGCATCTCCATGCGCTTGATCATCGCCTCCTCGATAATCGGGAGCAGGTCTTCGGCTTTCACCTGGTTGACGTATCGCTTGGTAATGTCTTCAAAGAGGCGCACGGCCTGGACCGTCTCGGACAGCTTTAAGGCCCGGGCCCACTCGACACAGGCCTCCTCCTTGCGTCCAAGTTTCATGAGCAGTTGGGCGAGACGGTCCCGGGTCAGAGCTTCCATGCTGCTCAAGCCGAACCTTTTGAGACTGTCGAGCGCGCTGCGATAGATTTGCTCTGCATCGCCGTAATTTCCCAAGGCGGCCTCCGCCCGGCCGAGACGATAAAGATATTTTCCGTAGTTCTTGGTTTCTTTCCAGACCGGCTCAAACGATTCCAGGATGTGTCGTGCCTCGGCTGGTCGCCCTTGCAGGAGACGCAGTCGCGCGATCGAGTTTCCCACGTGCGCCTTTAACCAGAGCTGACCGGAGGCGTCGGCGGTCTCCTGGGCGAGTTTGTAGTTTATCTCGGCTTTCTCCAGTTCTCGGTTGCTACAATGAATATCGCCCCTCTGGTCCGCGATGCGCGCTCGATACTCGTGCAAATCTGTTCCGGCGACGTAGTGGCTGGCGAGACCAAGACAAGCTTCAGCGCTTTCAAATTCGCGGCGAAACTTACGGATACGTGCTTCTTCGAGAAGACTCCAAACCTGCCCGAGAAGGTCGTTGATCAATGCCCGAAGTTTTCGTTCGTGATACAGAAGGTCGAGGCCATCGGTATAGCGGCCCACGTCGCGCAGCGCCTTGGCTTCACAGAGGAGCGCTTGTGCGTGAAAATACGGGAAGCTCGAGTTTAGAGGCGCGTTTGCCGAGGCGAAGGCGCGGCGATGGTTCTCGACCAATTTGATGGTGGCCTCGTGTTCGCCGGCCTTATAGAGAATCGAACTCTCTGCCATGGCGACGAGACCCTGAAAGCAGATTGACTGGCCGGTGATCGCCGCGGCGAGCCGTTTCGCGCGCAGAAAACTCGCACGCGCGCGGTCCAGTTCGCCTCCCAGGCTCGCGGCGACACATCCGAAACAAGAAGCCGCCAGCTCGATCGTTTGGAGACCCTCGCCCTGACATTCCGAAAATTTCTCAAAGTGCGGCATGGTCTCCTGAAACGCACTGGCCCTGAGCAATGCGAATCCGCATCCGAACTCGTAAAAGGCTGCCGCGATGTCGTTCCGGCCATTGGTTTCCCGGCGAAGGTCGCTGAATTTTCGGGCGATCGCCCGCAGCGGGGCGATGCCCGTGCCATTCTCCTTGTCGGCGATGAGACAGCAGAGTCGGTGGATTTCTCTAAGGAGCCGCTCGCCGCGATCTAATGCCTCCTTCTCGGCCGTGCGTGCATAGCGTTCAAGGCACAATCGCACGTCCTCAAGAAATCCTTCCGTCATGGTTTCCGTTCGTGCGACCCTCTGGCGCTATTCATCTTTGGAGGGATTATTCCTATCTGGGCTGGAATTTGGCAAGGCGCCGTTGCTCAGGCGTGGCGCCGATCAGCTCGGGCGTAGACGATGGCCCCTCCCAGAGCGCCTCCTTCGATGGCTTCAAGCATCGAGCGATAATAGTCCTCGGCATAGGCAACCAATTCCGCGGAAAAGCGGACGAGCAACTTCTCTCGTCGCCGGGCAAATCGCTCGACAAGCTCGGCATACCATGCCTGGTAATGCGCACTGATTTCGAGACACTCGCTCCATTCCCATCCCGTCGCGCTTAGCTCCGTGCGCAGGGAATTCAACGAGAGCGGACGCCAAAGCTGCGTTTCAGGTTTCGCAGCGAAGGGCGTGTCCTTGAATCGACCCCGATCCACGTAGTCGAAGAGGCAGAGTGTGGCATCCGGCTTCGCCGCGAAACGGAATGCAGTCAAGGCAGCCTTCTGATCGGGAAAAGCGTAGAAAGCGTTGAATGCGTAAATGATGTCAAAGGCGGCGGGAAACAATTGTCCGGCTGAGATGACATCCGCGGCAACGAACTTTACCCCGGGATAGGCTTCGGTCGCGAAAGAGATCGTCTCCGCATCAATGTCCAACCCGGTGACGCGGCCCCATCCCTCCGATTGCGCGAGCGCGGCCGTGCCTCCGCGACCACACCCCGCGTCCAGGCAATCCTGCTTTTCGCGTTTGGGGAGTCGTTCCCAGGCAAGTCGCACCGCGGCTTCCTCGCCCGGATGGGCGAAGTCGCTTTGCCGGACCGAGGCCAGCAGGTGCTTCCCATCGGGACAGTTCATTCTCACGCGCGGAGTCTCTCATGTTCGGATCCGCTGGTCATGACCTAATCGCGCGCCAGATCATGCTTGTCGTGTTGGCCGGCCGGAACTCCACCTGATTCAAAAAATGGCGGACAAGCCGCGGAATTCGAGTTAGTATGGCGTCCTTAGGGATGAAATCAGCGGAGGGGCAGCGTTTGATCGAAGAGGAGCGCCGGGAGAAAAACTGGAAGCGATGGGGTACCTATCTTTCGGAGCGCCAGTGGGGCACGGTGCGGGAAGACTATTCGGCAGATGGGGACGCCTGGAGTTACTTTCCTCACGATATTGCGCGTCGCCGCGCTTATCGCTGGGGTGAAGATGGTTTGCTCGGCTGGTGTGATCGGCAGTGCCGGCTGGTGTTTGCCCTGGCCCTTTGGAATCGAAAAGATCCCTTCATCAAAGAGCGGCTCTTTGGCTTGAGCGGACCCGAGGGCAACCATGGCGAAGACGTCAAGGAATGCTACTACTACGTTGATGCCACTCCGACGCACTCCTACGCCAAGGGGCTCTATAAATACCCGCAGGAGGCGTTCCCTTACGCCGAATTGATCGAAGAGAATACGCGCCGCGGACGCGAGCGGGTCGAGTTCGAACTGACGGATACCGGGATTTTCGACGGAGGGCGTTACTTCGATGTCTTCGTCGAGTACACGAAGTACCAACCCCGACGATGTCGGCATTTGCATCACGATTGCCAATCGCGGCCCCGAGGCTGCCGCGCTCGACGTGCTGCCGACACTCTGGTTTCGCAATACGTGGTCATGGGGTTGCAGGCACGAAGGCTGCACGCTGAAGCCGCGGCTGTGGAAGACTGGGACGAAGCGCGTGGCCTGCGCCCACGAGACGCTGGAGGATTACGAATGGCTCCTCGAGACCGAGCCGGACGAGTTGCTCTTCACGGACAACGAAACCAATCAGGAATATTGCTTCGGCGTGTCGAACTATTCGCCCTACGTGAAGGATTCCTTTCATCGTTGGCTTTGCGAGGGTGAAACCACGGCCGTCAATCCTCGCAATCACGGGACCAAGACGGCGGCCCTCTACCGCTTGGAGGTTCCGGCAGGCGGAGAATGTGTCCTCAGACTCGATCTGGCGCGACGGGAGAAGAAGTTCGATGAGTTCGACCGGGAACGCTTCGACCATGCCTTCGCACTACGAAAGAAGGAGGCGGATGAGTTCTACGAGGATGCGATTCCCGCAAACCTAACCTTCGAGCAAAAGAATGTCGCCCGGCAGGCCTATGCGGGGCTCGTTTGGACCAAGCAGTTTTATCATTTCGTCGTCGAGGATTGGATGGTGGGCGACCCTTATGAAATGCCTCCTCCCGGAAGCCGAACGTATGGGCGCAACTCACAGTGGCTTCACATTTTCGCGAAGGACATCCTGTCGATGCCGGACAAATGGGAATACCCGTGGTTCGCGGCCTGGGACCTTGCCTTTCACATGGTCCCCTACGCGCGGATTGATCCGTATTTCGCGAAGCAGCAGCTGACGATTCTTTTGCGGGAATGGTACATGCACCCCAACGGCCAGTTGGCGGCCTACGAGTGGGAGTTTGGGGATGTGAACCCGCCCGTCCATGCGTGGGCCGTCTGGCGCGTTTACAAGATCTCCGGCACGGGCGACTCGCGCGATCGACAATTCCTTGAGAGTGCGTTTCAAAAGCTCCTCCTCAATTTTACCTGGTGGGTGAATCGAAAGGACCACGAAGGACATAACCTTTTTTCGGGCGGGTTTCTCGGTTTGGATAACATTGGCATTTTCGATCGCTCGAAACCGCTGCCGACCGGCGGTTACCTCCAGCAGGCCGACGGGACAGCCTGGATGGGATTCTATTGCTTGACCATGCTGGCCATGGCTCTCGAATTGGCCGACGAAAATCCTGCCTACGAGGATATGGCATCGAAGTTCTTCGAGCACTTCATCTCGATTGCCGATGCGATCAACCATTTCGACGGCACGGGACTATGGGACGAGACGGACGGCTTTTATTACGATCATTTGCGTGTCAACGGGACTCGCGAAGTGCTGCGGACCCGCTCGATGGTCGGGCTCATCCCGATGCTCGCAGTCGAGATCCTCGAGGATTCCCAGGTCGAGAAGCTGGAAGGCTTCCGGAAGCGGATGAAGTGGTTTCTTAAATATCGTCCGGATCTCGCCCGCCTGATCACCTGGTGCACCCGTTCAGACGAACAGATGAGCACGCTTCTCGCCCTGCCGAATCGTGAGCGTCTCGAACAGTTGCTGCGTCGTGTGCTGGACGAGACCGAGTTCCTCTCCGCCAACGGCGTGCGCTCGCTTTCCGCTGTCCACCGGGAGAATCCGTTTCGTGTCGAGATCGGCGAGCAGTTCTACTCGGTGGAGTATTCGGCCGGCGACTCGCCCTCGTGGATGTTCGGCGGGAACTCGAACTGGCGGGGCCCCGTCTGGTTTCCCATCAACTACCTGTTGCTGGAGGCCCTCGAACGCTATCATCATTTCTACGGAGATTCCTTTGTCATCGAGTGTCCCACCGGCTCCGGCGTGCTGATGAACCTCGATGAGGTTGCGCGGGAACTTTCGCGCCGATTGGCCAGGCTTTTTCTGCCCGATGCTTCGGGGGCCAGACCATGCCATGGTGGATGTTCCTTGTATGCGACGGACGCGCACTGGAAGGACTTGGTGCTCTTTCACGAGTACTTCAATGGAGACGACGGTCGCGGGCTGGGCGCCTCGCACCAGACCGGTTGGACGGCGTTGGTCACACGTTGCATCGAAGACCTGGCCGGCCATCCCACCGAGCAGAATCCGCCACCCGGAATCTAATCGACGGCGACGATCGGCGGAGTTCGTCCGGTTCGTTTTCTCCGTGTAAACTATCATCTGAAGCAGGAGAGTGGTTCGATGATTGTCGGTATTGATCTTGGCACGACGAACTCGCTCATCGGCGTGATGGAAGCGGGCGTCCCGGTCTTGTTCTCCGATGAGGCCGGCCGGAGATTGACACCGTCGGTGGTCTATTTTCCGGGCCATGGCGATCCGGTGGTGGGCTACGAGGCTTTGCCATGCGAGGAGGCCATTTTCTCGGTGAAGCGGTTGATGGGACGGAAGGTCGGTGAACGTGAAGCCGAGGGAAGGGGGATAGGTGCGCCGGGCGATCCCGTTCGATTGCTCGCGGGCGCCCGTCCGGTTTCGCCCGAAGGGGTCTCCGCGGCGATCCTCCGGAAGTTGAAGGCGGATGCACAACGGGCACTTGGGCAGACCGTCGATCGAGCGGTGATCACCGTGCCCGCCTATTTTAACGACGCGCAACGCTCGGCGACCAAGAAGGCGGGCGAGGCTGCGGGATTCACGGTTGAGAGACTTTTGGCCGAGCCGACCGCCGCGGCGCTTGCTTACGGGCTGGACCGGCTGTCTGACAAGGCGAAGGTAGCCGTGTACGATTTGGGGGGAGGAACGTTCGACGTTTCGGTGCTCGAGCTGACCGAAGGGGTGTTCCAGGTGCTGGCGACCAACGGAGATACTCATCTTGGCGGAGACGACCTCGATGCGGCCATTGCCGAAAGATGGGGACTGAGCCGCGCCGAAGCGGAATCCCTCAAACGGCGGTTCTCAGAACCGAAAGGCGACGATCTTTCCATCGACCGTTCCGCGTTCGAAGCGGTCTGCCGTCCGATCATCGAACGGACACGGCAACACTGCCTGCGGTCCATGAAAGACGCCGGACTCAAGCCGGAGGATCTGGATGAAGTTATTTTGGCCGGAGGTGCGACGCGGATGCCACTGGTGCGAGATTTTGTGCGTGAAGTGTTCGGCAGGGAGCCTAACACCAGCCAGCATCCCGACGAAGTCGTGGCACTGGGTGCGGTGATTCAGGCGGGGATCCTCGAGGGATCGGTTCGGAACGTGACGCTGCTGGATGTCACGCCATTGTCATTGGGAATCGAAACGTTCGGCGGGCTGATGAATGTGATTATTCCACGCAATACCACCATTCCCTGCAAGGCAGGCGAAATGTTTACCAACGCCGCTGCGAATCAAGCTTCCATGCGCATTACCGTCCTGCAGGGGGAACGCGAGATGGCCAAAGACAATTGGAAGCTGGGCGAGTTCGAGATTCCTTTCCACCCGGCCCCGCGGGGACAGGTTCGCGTCGGGGTGCAGTTCGAGATCGATGCCAATGGGCTGCTGAGTGTGCTGGCGCGCGACGTCGCCGCCGGACGCGACGTCAAGGTCAGCCTGCAGAGCGCG
Organism: uncultured Verrucomicrobiae bacterium; assembly: GCA_963820865.1. GTDB lineage: Bacteria > Verrucomicrobiota > Verrucomicrobiia > Chthoniobacterales > Terrimicrobiaceae > DASTFP01. Next base: position 254,564 of record CAWGBZ010000025.1, on the reverse strand, counting down.
GTCGAGGTGAGTGACGAAGCGGTCGAAAGGATGCTCGCGGATTCGCTTGAGCATGCGTTCGAGGATATGGACGAACGGGCCCTGAGCGAGGCCTGCTTGAAAGCGGATGAGATGCTCCCGGCGGTCGAACTGGCCCTGACACGACTGGGGGATGAAGTGCTGCCGGCGGTTCGGGAAGAAGTTTCACGTCTGGTTGCCGAGATCGTGGAAGCCAGGGCGGCCCGCTCGCTGGCCAGGCTCAAGGAGGCGCTAAGCAAACTGGACAAGCTTACTGAGCCGCTGGCGGCGCGGTTGCTCGAAGGTATCATCGAGGGGCGAAGCTAGTCGGAATTGGACTGCCCAAAGTTCGACCCCCCGTCCCAAGGTTCGTTCACCTACAAGCGATTGGCACAACCGCCTCCCAAACGACGTTGTGTGCGTGATCATTGCCTTGGCCATCCTGTCTAAGCTAAGGGGTGATCTTATCACCCAGGCGCCGGCCAACCCTTAGATAATTGACGGCATAGTCCCTGATTGCTTCCTCGAGAGAGGTGGTCGGGGTCTTGTATCCGGTCGCGCGCAGCTTCGAAATATCCGCGCAGGTGTAGTACTGATATTGATGGCGGATGCTTTCGGGCATTTCGATGAACTCGATGTTTGGCTCGATACCAAGCGCGTCGAAGAGGGCGTTGGCAAGATCGAGCCACGTGCGGGCGACTCCGCCGCCGACGTTGTAAAGTCCGGCAGCGGATTTCGTTTCGGCGAGATGCAGGGTCATCGCCACCGCGTCCTTGACATAAACGAAGTCGCGCATCTGCTCTCCGTCGCGGTATTCCGGTTTGTAGCTTTTGAAGAGGCGGATCTTGCCGGTGGAGACGATTTGATCATACGCCTTGCAGACGAGGCTCCGCATGTCTCCCTTGTGATACTCGTTTGGTCCGAAGACGTTGAAATACTTCAGACCGACGATTTTCGGGAGCAGCGCCTGATCGTGGGCGTAAAGATCGAAGAGGTGCTTCGAGTAGCCGTAGAGATTGAGCGGCCGAAAGGCGCGGAGATCTGTATTCCGGTCATCCATGCCCGCGGAGCCGTCGCCATAGGTCGCCGCAGAAGAGGCATAGACAAACCGCGTTCCGACAGCCAGCGCCCACCGGCAGAGCCGCTTGGTGTAGTTGAAATTGTTTTCCATGACATAGGACGCGTCCGTGACCGTCGTGGATGAACAGGCGCCGAGATGGAAGCAGGCTTGGAATTTTCCATACGAGCGCGGGTCGTCGGCAAGATCCTGCAACAGCTGGTCGGGAGACACGTAGTCTTCGAATCTCAACGGGGCAAGATTTCGCCATTTTTCGTCCGTGCCGAGGTGATCGGTGACGATAATGCGCGTGATGCCGCGCTCGTTGAGACCACGAACAAGCGCGCTTCCGATGAAGCCGGCCGCGCCAGTCACCAGGTAGCGTCCGGCCGGATTGAGCAGGCCTTGCCGGTGGGAGGTGGAGCGCTTAGCGCGTCGGCCAACCGAGGTTTTCGAAGGTTTCATCATAGAGGGAGGTTTCTTTTGGGAAAATGACTTGCGCGCAGGCGAGAAGCTCCCGGGCCTGGCGCCGGTGGCCTTCGTTCATCTGAAAAGCAGCCTGCGCATAGTACCACGCCGGGCCTTGTCCGGGAAATCGCATCCGTCGGAGGAGCTCTTCGGCATCATCGTCACGATCCGCCAGCATGAGACAGAGGACCACCTTGAACTGCAGGAGTTCATGGTCGGGATCGGCCGCGAGCAGCTTGGTAAAAGCGTCGAGCGCCTGAGGGTACCGGCCTTCGAGAAAGAGCAACTCGCCCAGATTAAAGGCCGGAGGAAAGAAACTCGGCTGGCGAGCCAGCGATTTTTCAAAGTAGGACCGGGCGGTCGCGTAGTCCTTTTTCTTGGTATAGGCGGCGCCGAGCAGATTGAGAACGACCGCGGAGCCGGGGTCGCTTTTTTCGGCTTCGAGAAGCTTTCTGAGCGCGGCATCGAAATCCTTCTCCTGCAGCTCGGCCACCGCTTCGTCCACGAGAAGTTCGTTGGCCCGCGCAGACGACGAGAGAACGACCGCGCCGAGCACGACGAGCAGCATCAATGGAAGCCACGAAATTTTCACGCAAGGAAGGATTGCGTGAGCCTCGCGCTAAATCAATCTTGTCCGAACTCACGGCGCCGAATAGGCTTGGGCATGGTGACCAAGTCCTCGGGTTCACTGGCTCTCCTCCTCCACGCACATCTCCCCTTCGTTCGACATCCCGAGCATGACGAGTTTCACGAGGAAGACTGGCTGTTTGAGGGTGTCGTTGAGACCTACATCCCCCTGTTGCAGATTTTTCGGCGCCTCGTTTCCGAGCGCGTGCCCGTCCGATTGACCTTGACCATGACGCCGACGCTTTGCGCCATGCTGCGGGACCCCCTGCTCCAGCATCGCACAGAGCGGTACCTCGATCGTGGCGTCGAACTTGCGCGCAAGGAGATCGAAAGGACCGCCGGTGACCCGGCGCTCAATCAGTTGGCGCATTTCTATTGCGAACGCTTTGCTTCGGCGCGCAACTTTTACCTCAATGATATCCGGCGCGACGTCGTTGGTGCTTTTGCCCAGCTCCAGGAGGACGGGATACTGGAGATCATCACTTGCGGAGCGACGCATGGTTTTCTTCCCTTGATGGAGTTTTGTCCGGAGGCGATGCGCGCCCAAATTTTCATCGGTCGCGACGAGTATCGGGAATGTTTCGGGCGTGACCCGGTGGGCATCTGGCTGCCGGAGTGTGGCTACGTTCCCGCCGTGGGCAAGCTCTTGCAGGACGCGAATCTGCGGTGGACCGTGCTGGACGCTCATGGGTTGATGTTTGGCGAGCCGCGGCCGCGCTTCGCAATTTTCTCGCCCTACTACATCCCGGCGGGGCCGGCCGTCTTCGCCAGGGACCGGGAGTCCAGCAAGCAGGTGTGGAGTGCCCGGGAGGGCTATCCTGGCGATCCGGCTTACCGCGACTTTTATCGCGACATTGGCAAGGAGTTGCCCGAAGACTACTTGGCGGCGGTGTACCCAGACGTGGGACACCGCCGGTATTCCGGCATCAAGTATCATCGGATCACGGGCAGTGAGAACAAGGAATACTATCGCCGCGATTGGGCCATGGGAGCGGTCGAAGCACATGCGAATCACTTCATGCAAAGCCGGGTCCAGCAAATCGAGCAGCTCCATGGCATGTTGCCGGTGGAACCGATTGTGCTCAGCCCCTTCGATGCGGAGCTCTTTGGGCACTGGTGGTTTGAAGGCCCCGAGTTTCTTGATCTTTTCCTTCGCAAAGCGGCGTTCGATCAAAAGGCATTTCAGTTGACGACTCCGACCAGCTACCTGCTCAACCATCCCACCCTGCAAATGGTTGACCCCTCGTCGTCGAGTTGGGGCAATAAGGGCTATTGGGAAGTCTGGCTTGACCCGTGCAACTCCTGGATTTACCCGCACCTCCACGCGGCGGCGGCAAGAATGACTGAAATGGCCCGCAAGTTCGCCAACACGCAGTCGAAGTACTCCGATCGTCTTCTCAAGCAAATGGGTCGCGAGCTTCTCCTGGCGCAGTCGAGCGATTGGGCATTCCTCATGAAAACCGGCACTGCTCGCGAGTACGCCGAAAAGCGGACTCACGATCATCTCCTGCGCTTTGTGAAGCTTTACGAACTCGCCAGAGACGACCGGCGCGACAATGCGTTTCTTGCGGCGTGCGAGGAACGGGACAATCTTTTCCCGAATCTGAATTGGCACTACTACGCTTGAGGAGAATCCTGCTCGTTCTCGTGGCGGGATTGCTCCCCGCGTTCTCGTCCGAGCGGGAGCAAAAGTTCGCGTTCGCCCTGCCGGAGGCCGAAGGACGGATTAGTCTCGGGGTTTTCGATTCTGCGGGCAAGCTGAAGCGAACCATTTACGTGGCCGCGGAGGAGAGTGATTTCACGGTCGGCTTGAACGGTTTGATCGCGAGTTGGGACGGAAAAAACGATGGCGGGCAACCATTGCCCGCCGGGCGGTACCAGATCCGAGGCTATTTGGTGCCCGATAAGGTGGAAGCCGAAGGCATCGCTTACCATTTCAATGACTGGGTGGATGACGAGAGCGCGCCACGGATTACGCGCATTGATGATTTTCGCAAGCAAGCGGGAGGCTTCGTTTTACTCGCAGAAACGCTTCAAACAGGCCATCCCACCGTCTTCCGATACGATCAGCTCAGAGGCTTTCTTTGGACGAGCCACCCGGGCAGCGTCGCGCCGCCGGGCGGCGAGTCCAACCCGCCGCCAGGTTCGCAGTATCCGCCGGCTGACTTTGCCGAAGCGGCGCGTCTCTTCTCCCCGGTCAAGAGTCATATGCTGGCAACGACGGACCGCTACGCCGCGGTCTTGCTGGGGGGAAGCGTATCTGTGCTCGACATGAACGACGGCGCCCTAGTTACGAAGGGGAGCGAGAGATTTCCACAAGCGTTGTGTGTTGACGCGAGCGACGACGTCTTGTCGGTGGGGAGCGCGACGGGCGTTTCCAAAGTGCCGCTGCCTGGTCTCGATCCAGTGATCGAGGTGGAGGCGCCCCTCGGCTTCGACGCGCTGGCTGCTCATGGAGAGCATCTCCTCGGCGCCAATTCAGGCCGTTGGGAACTTTGGGAATCAACTGGGACAGCTTGGAACAAGCTTCCGCTGGCGGTGGCCGCGTCCAGCCTTTCGTTTGGGCGCGAGGGAACGCTTTGGATGACGGCAATCGATGAAAAAGACGGCCAGCCTTTCACCGGTCAGTTCGACAAACAGGGCGAGTTTCTCCGCTCATACCGGGATGAATTCCTGCCGGTAAGGGTATGTGCCTCGACCGTCGTCGAGGAAATCGCCGTCCTGGAGAGAAGTGCAACGGTGCAGCGTTTGCGTGTGCTCTCCCTTGGCCAGAGCACTTCCGATGCTGCCGCCGAGTGGGTGGTCGATTTTGAGAAGGTTATCCAGGACTGCCGCCGATTTGGTGTTGTTGACGGCAAACTGGTGCCGGATGCCGGCGATGCGCCGCAGACCGACCGAGTCAACGTCACCTTGGCGACCGGAGGCCTCACGACCTCGCCGCACAAACTGGGTGTCCGGGTGGTCTCGGATCAACGCGGCCTTTGGCTGGAAACCGAGTCCGGGCTGCGACTTGCCTTTCTGGCCAACCAGTCTAGCGTGCGTCGTGTCGTTGTCGTGTTCGCGCCGGAGAAGGAATTCCTGACCGTGTATGCCGGGGACAGCGCAGTCGTCGCAGAATACGCAGTGAAGGGTTTGAGAACTATGGTCGAGATTGATGCCGGGGAGATCGAGCTTCCATAGGGGCGCCGGGTGGGTCACTTGGAGAACGACTTTTCAATTTGCAGATTGGGGTCACTTGGTACTTCTTGACAGCCGCGTGCACCGCCACGCCGCATCGACTTGTTTGCATGATTGATCTTAGGAGAGTCACTTTCAGAATCCTGATTGCCCTGGCACTATTGGCTGGCCTTTGTTTTGCCCCGTCGGCGCGCGCTGCCGAAGAGATCAAGGTGCCCTTTAATTTCATGTGGGGCGAGGCGTCCCAGCGGTTGGAGGACAGTCTGAAGCGCGTGCAGGCCAGAGTGGTGGACCGCAAGAAGGTGCGAAATCGTCAATGCCTGATTGTCGAGGGGATTCCACAACGCCTGCTGCAGCGCGCTTTGTTTTACTTCGATAATGACGCTCTCAACGAGATCGAGCTCCACTATGGCGATCTCTCCTGGGATGCCGCTCGCTATGGGGCCTTCTTCGACCAGACCCGTCGCAACATTGAGAGCAAGTACGGCATTGGCCGCGTGATCGCGCGGCAAAAAACCCGCGACGGAGATGTCCTGGAGACGCTGATTGGTTATCAGTGGACGCAGGACACTACGACGCTCGTTCTTTACTACTATGCGGCGGAGAATGACGCGGAAAGCTACCGGCTGTTGAGCCTGCACTATCGCGGATACTAGTGAAATGGCCGGCACGGGCAGGTGACCGGCGCCCTGCGATCAGAGCATCTGATTGACGAACGTATCGCGATCGAAGACGGCGAAATCGTCCAGCTTTTCTCCGGTTCCGATAAAGCGAGTAGGGACGCCAAGTTCGTGCTGGATGGCCACGGCGACGCCCCCCTTCCCGCTTCCGTCCAGCTTCGTCAGGATGATGCCGGTGAGTCCGACCGCCTGGTGAAACTCCTTGGCTTGGACGAGCGCGTTCGATCCCGTGGTCGCGTCGACGACGAGCAGGCGTTCGTGCGGGGCTTCGGGATCGTGCTTGGAGAGAGTTCGGCTCACTTTGGCGAGTTCCTGCATGAGATTGCCCTTGGTGTGTAATCGACCTGCGGTATCGCAGATGAGATACTCGATGTTGCGCCGGAACGCCGTCGACCAGGCATCATAGCAGAGAGCGGCGGCATCTCCGCCGTACTGTCCGCTGACCACCTCGACGCCGATGCGATCACCCCAGGTTTGCAACTGCTCGATGGCAGCGGCGCGAAAGGTATCCGCGGCGACCAGGAGATTCGTATAACGGTTCTTTTTGAACCAATGCGCCATCTTGGCGGCGGACGTTGTTTTCCCGGTGCCGTTGACTCCGACCAGCAAGATGGCTTTCGGCTTCGCGGGCAGGGGCGGGATCAGCGCGACCGAGAAGGGGAGGACTTCCAGAATCTCTCGCCGGCAAACGTCGGCGGCCGTTTCGGCGTCGACCTCGCTTCCGCGTTCCCGCAGGGCATCAAGGATCCGCAAAGTCATCGGCACGCCGAGGTCGGCACGCAAGAGCGTTTCTTCCAGTTCGTCCCAATCGACCGGTTGGGCGCTAAATTTCGCAACCAGGTTCTTTAGAAATCCAAGAGGCATGACAATTTAGGAGGCGCGGATATTCAGCACGCCTTGTCGCCCTCCTCATCGGCCGCGTGCCGTGCGGTTCGGGCGGGTCGCTTCAGTGCGCCCATCACCTGATCGAGCACCCCGTTGACAAAGCGCCCCGACTCCTCCGTGCTGTACTTTTTCGCGATCTCGATGGCCTCGTTAATGGAAACCACCGGAGGAATTTCGGGGCAATGCAGCATCTCATAAATGGCGACCCGGAGGACGTTGCGATCAACCACCGAGATGCGGGCCAGTTCGTAATTCTGCGTGTTCGTGCGAATGACTTCGTCGATCGAGGGTTGGTGTTCAATGGCCCCCTGAACGAGCGCATCGCAGAATCGACGCGCGCTGGGGCTCAATCCCCGAAACTTGTAGTAAGCGGGCAGATCACTATCCCCGTTCAGATCGCGCAGGTAGAGGTATTGCACGGCCGCTTCGCGGCCTTCGCGTCGCACACCCATGAGTCTATCGAACCTTGAGGGAAAGCTCGTTGACGGTGCGCGCAATGGAGACCCCGGCGCGGGCGGCCTCGATTCCGCGATTGAGATCGGTTCCGAGACAACGTGCTTTCGCTTGTTCCTCGTTTCGGAGGAGAAGGACCTCATGGATGACTGGAACTCTGAACTCGAGGGCGATGTTCATGAGGGCTGCGGTGACGCTTCTGGCGATGAGGTCGGCGTGGGCGGTTTCTCCTTGCAAGATGACTCCGAGTGCCAGAATCGCATCGAATTTCCGCTGCATGGCCACCAGTTTGACTGCCAGAGGGATCTCGAATGAGCCCGGGACTCGCACCAGATGAAGGCCGGCCCCCGGCTCGAGTTCGTTGATCTCCGACGAGGCGGAGTCCACCATCGGCTGGACATAGGTGTTGTTGTAGTGGCTCGCGACAATGACGAACGACAAGCTCGATTTCCGGGCAGAGCGCGGGCGAATGAACGGAGTCTTGGGCATCTGGTCAGATGTTGGCGCAAATAGACGCACTCTCAAGTCCAATGTCCACGACCGCCCGCCACCAGTTGGCTCCCGGATTGCCTAGAGGAGGTGCCCCAGTTTCGCCTTCTTCGTGGCGAGATATCCTGCGTTGTGTGGATTGGCGGTCGCGCGAATCGGGATCTGCTCGACGATTTCGAGATCGTAGCCTTCGAGGCCGACGACCTTTCGCGGATTGTTGGTCAGCAGATGGATCTTTCGGACGCCGAGGTCAACGAGGATTTGAGCTCCCAAGCCGTAGTCGCGGAGGTCGACGGGAAAGCCCAATTTTTCGTTCGCTTGCACCGTGTCGAGCCCTTCTTCCTGGAGTTTGTAGGCATGGATCTTCGGGGCGAGTCCGATTCCGCGGCCCTCCTGGCGCATGTAGACGAGCACCCCGCTGCCGGCTTGTTCGATTTGCGTGAGCGCCTGATGCAGTTGGGAGCCGCAGTCGCAGCGCTTGGAGGCGAAAACGTCGCCCGTCAGGCACTCGCTGTGGACGCGGACCAATGTCGGTTTCGCCGGATCGATCTGACCCTTCACGAGGGCCAGATGATGACGTTCATCGACCGTGGAACGGTAGAGATGCAACTCAAACTCGCCATAGTCGGTCGGCAGAAAGACGGTTTGCTCGCGCTCGACCAGCTTCTCCCGCTGGCGACGATACGCGATCAAATCCTGAATACAGCAAATCTTCAGTCCGTGCTTCTTCTTGAACTTCAGCAGCTGCGGCAAGCGGGCCATTGAGCCATCCTCGTTCAGAATTTCACAAACGACCGCCGAGGGGTCGAGTCCCGCTAGGCGAGCGAGGTCAATGGACGCCTCGGTGTGCCCCGCGCGACGAAGGACGCCGCCCGGCTTGGCCTGCAACGGAAAGACATGGCCGGGCTGGACGAGATCGCTCAAAAGCGACCCGGAGCTGGCCAGCACCTTGATCGTGGCAGCGCGGTCCTTCGAGCTGATGCCGGTGGTGATACCCTGCGCGGCATCGACGGATACCGTGAAATCCGTCTTATGCATTTCGCGATTGTGTGCAACCATGCGTTGTAGTCCAAGTTGCTGGGCGCGTTCCTCGGTGATCGGAGCACAAATCAGGCCGCGGCCATACTTGGCCATGAAATTGACGGCGGTCGGGCTGATTTTCGATGCCGCCATCACGAGGTCGCCTTCATTCTCGCGATCGGCATCGTCGGTGACGATGACCATACGTCCCTTGCGAATCTCGGCGATGGCGTCCGGGATGGAATCAAAATGCATGCTCATGAAGTGAAAACACCATCACAGCACAATATTCCCGCACCGCGAAGAGTCGAATCGTCTCTCGCCGGCGCGATGTCGAGACCGCCGCGGCTCTCCCCAGGAGGCCGACCAGCTTCTAGGGCCGTCCCGCTACTGACAGGCTTCGCATTCGGTTCCGTTGCGCACGGCTTCGATGGAACAAGCCAGCTTCTCCTCGGCGGAATACTCTCGTCTTCCCCCGGCCACTCCGGCCACTTCCTTTTTCACCGAGACGGTGGACTTTTCGATGTTCGAGGCCTGGAGCGTGCGCAGATAGTAAGTGGTCTTGAGACCGGTATGCCAGGCGCGGCGATACATGTGGCTGAGCGTCTTCATGTCCGGCTGCGCCAGGAAAAGGTTCACCGACTGCGACTGGTCGATCCATTTCTGGCGGCGGGCGGCGGCGTCGATGATGGCCTCGTAGTCGACCGAGAAGACGGTGGCGTATTTGCGCTTGAGGTCGGCCGGAATCGACTCGATGTCCTGAAGCTCGCCGTCGAAATACTTGAGCTGGTCGATCATCTCCTCGTTCCAGAGTCCTCGCTTCTTGAGGTCGAGGACGAGGTCACGGTTCAGAACGATGAATTCGCCGGAGAGGTTGGATTTGACGTAAAGGTTCTTGTAAGTCGGCTCGATGCAGGGAGTGCGTGCCGGTGATGTTGGAGATGGTCGCGGTGGGAGCGATGGCGAGCACATTGGAGTTGCGCATGCCCTGTCTCGCTGATCTTCTCGCGGACAGGATTCCAATCCAGGCGACCGCCGCGGGGCACGTCGATGTTGATGCCGCGCTCCTGCTCGAGAAGGTCGATCGTGTCCTGCGGGAGCAGGCCGCGGTCCCACTTCGAGCCCCGATAGCTGGAATAGGTGCCGCGCTCGGCGGCGAGGTCGCTGGAGGCCTCGTAGGCGTAGTAGGCGATGGCCTCCATGAACTCGTCGTTGAACTCGACGGCTTCCTCGGAGGCGAAGGCGATGCCTTTCTGGATAGAGCGCGTTCGCAAGGCCCATGACGCCGAGGCCGATGGGGCGGTGGCGCAGGTTGGCGCGTCTGGCGGCCTCGGTCGGGTAGAAATTGATGTCGATGACGTTGTCGAGCGCGCGGACGGCGACGCGGATGGTGTCGCGGAGCTTTTCGAGGTCGAGCGAGCCGTCGGCCTGGAGATGAGTGTCGAGGATGACGGAGCCGAGATTGCAGACGGCGGTCTCGTCTTCGCGGTGTTGAGCGTGATCTCGGTGCAGAGGTTGGATGAGTGGATGACGCCGGCGTGGTCCTGCGGGGAGCGGACGTTGCACGGGTCCTTGAAGGTGATCCACGGGTGGCCGGTCTCGAAGAGCGTCTTGAGCATCTTTTTCCAGAGCTCGAGGGCCGCGATCGCTCGTCCGTAGATCTTGCCTTCCTCGGCGAGGTGCTCGTAGTGCATGTAGCGCTCCTCGAATTTGCGGCCGTAGGGGTCGTGCAGGTCGGGGACTTCGTTGCGAACGGAAGAGCGTCCAGTGCTCGCGGGCCTCCATGCGCTTCATGAACAGGTCGGGAATCCAGTTGGCGGTGTTCATGTCGTGAGTGCGGCGGCGTTCGTCGCCCGTGTTGATGCGCAGCTTCAGGAAATCCTCGATGTCGTTGTGCCAGGTTTCGAGGTAGGCGCAGCCGGAGCCGCGGCGCTTGCCGCCCTGGTTGACGGCGACGAGCTGGTCGTTGTGCAGCTTGAGGAAGGGGATGACGCCCTGGACTTTCGCCGTTGGTGCCCTTGATGTAGCTGCCGGTGCCGCGGACCGCGGTCCATGAACCACCGAGGCCGCCGGCCCATTTCGAAAGAAAGGCATTCTCGGCGATGCCGCGGAGCATGATGCTCTCGATGGTGTCGTCGACGTTGTAGAGATAGCAGGACGAGAGCTGGGTGTGCGGAGTGCCGGAGTTGAAGAGCGTAGGCGTGCTGCGAGCAGAAGCGACGGCATTTGTAGAGATTGTAGAGGCGAACGATCCACTCCTCGCGGTCCCTTTCCTCCTGGAGGAACAGTCCCATGGAGACGCGCATCCAGAAGAACTGGGGCGTCTCGAGGCGGCGTGCCGGCTGACGGGTCTTGTCGACGATCAGATACCGGTCGTAGAGCGTCTGGATGCCGAGGTAGTCGAAGTCGAGGTCGGCGGAGGGATCGAGCGCGTCGGCCAGCTTCTCGAGATCGTACTGCAGGAGCTTCGGACTGAGCCGTTCGATGGCGACGCCATGCCGCAGATACGCCTTGAAAGCCTTGCGGTGCGCTTCCTTGAGACCCTCGATCCCATCGCGCATGATGCTCCAATCGAGCACCTCCTCGTAAATGTAGGAGAGGAGAATCCGCGCGGCGAACTTGGCAAAGTCGGCGTCCTTTTCGATCAGCGACCTCGCGTTCAGGATGATGGTGCTGCGCAGGCCTTCCTCGCTGATCTCCGCGCCGATCGAGCGGCGAAGCTCGCGTTCGATGCGGCGTTCGTCAAAGCAGAGGTCCAGCCCGATCGCGGCGAACTGGATGCGGCGCTTGAGCTCGCTGCCATCCCAAAACACGCTCTGGTCGTTCTTGCCCCGTACGACGACCAGAGAATCCTGCTCGGCATCCGGCACCGGTTGGACAGCTTCCTCGCGCAGGCGAGGACGTTGCGCCCGATAGAGGATGTAGCTCTCAGCGACTTTAAAGAACCCCTGCCGCATCAACTCTTCCTGCACCATGTCCTGCACATCCTCGATATGGACAAAGGCTCTGTCTCCGCGCCGGACACGGGCAGTCACCGCACGGGCGATCTTCATGGCGCTCTCGGGATCCTCCTTGGTGGTCAGAAAGGCCTTGCGGCAGGCAATCTCAATCTTGCTCTCGTTCCACGGTACGACCGCGCCATTGCGGCGGATCAGACGCACACTGATCGGCGCCGAAGCGACGTGCTCGGCCGGTTGATTCAAGAGACCGGTCGCTTCTTTGACCGAGCGTTTGAAGACCAGGCTCTTGGCGACGTCGTGGGCATCATTCTCGATCAGAGCTTTCTCGATGAGCAAGGAGAGGTCGTAGTCCGAGAGCTTGAGCCCGTGACCGTCGCGGACGTGATCGAGGAGGCGCGTGGCAACCGAATGCGCGACGTTGGCCACAAAGGCCCGATTCTCCTCGTTGAAAATATCCTTCTCCTGCCGGGAAAGAAGAAGATCTGTGAGCGCCGCGCCAATCTCGTCCGCGACATCGGCCAGATTGAATTGGCGTTCCTCCCCTTTGCCGCGCGTAACGACGACCTCCGGCAGCGCGGATTCGAAGGATGAATCGCCCAAGGCATCGCGCCAGGCAAAGCCAGGTTTTTGGTCGAGCGGCGTGGTAACCAAGCGCTTGAGCGCAAGGTCTTCGGTGAGTGAAATGTGGCGCTGCATGGGAATTCTCTATTTCTTGGTTGGCGAACCGCTATAATAGCATCCTAATAAACCTTTTATGCATATCTATAGCTCGTCGTCCGACACCGGAACGAGGGAGGATTTCTTTTGATATTCGGTGACTTTGGATTCGAAGAAATTCGCTTCTTTTTTCATATCCATTAGCTCGGCGAGCCAGGGCAAGGGATTGGGGCTGGCGGCGTTGAGCGGCTGCAACCCGACGCCTTCGAGCCGGCGGTCGCCGATATAGTCGATATAAGCCAGAAATTCGTCCGAGGTCAGACCCACGGCATGAACGGGCAAGCAGTCTCTGATGAACTGATTCTCGAGACGCACGGCCTCCGCCATGGTGGCGCGTAAATCCTGTCGGAAATTCTCCGTCCAGATGTCCGGATTCTCATCCACGAGTTCCATAAAGAGTTTGCGAAAGAGCTCGATGTGGTTCGATTCGTCCCGCAGGGTGTAACGAAACATCTGGCCGATACCCGGAAACTTGTTCTGCCGGTAAAGGGCCAGCACCATCCCGAAGAGGCCGTAAAATTGCGTGCCTTCCATGCACTGGCCAAAGAGGAAGATATTCTTGGCGAGAGATTGCTTGTTTTCCGTTCGGGTGAGGTCGATATCGCGCCGGAGGCTGCGGCTGTTGTTGACAACGAAGTCGGTCTTCTCCTTGATCGTGGCGATATCCTCGAACATCGCCTCGCACTCGTGCGGATTAATGCCGAGGGAGCTGATCATGTAAACCAGGCTGTCGGCGTGGATGTTTTCCTCGTGAGCGTGGCGCCCAAGCACCAGCTTGAGTTCCGGGGCGGTGACCACCTCCCGGACGACATGGAGAATGTTATCGCCGACGATGCCTTCCGCTGCGGAGAAGTAGCCAATACCCATCTTGATGATCCAGCGCTCGATCTCGGCGATGCCTCGTTGATCGCGCCACTGTTCGCAATCCTTCTGCATCTGGATGTCATCCGGCTCCCAATGATTGGCCTTCATGGTCTTGTAAAGGTCGTACGCCCATTGGTACTTCAGAGGTAGAATGTTGAAGAACATGGTCTGCCGGCCGTTGATGACGCGCTTGGCCGCGTAGGCCGCTTCCGCCTTGTTGCGATCAAGTTCAAACGTCCGTTCTCCAAGCCTAATTGTGATCGTCGCCATTTTTTCAGGATCCTTCTCTTCAGGGGGCCGCCAAGCTCCTCTTCCGCTCATTTCTCCCTACCGTTCGGCGGTGAACAGACACTGCAAAACGCTGGGTCTTGAGTCAATATAAATCTATATATGGTGGGCATATTTTTAAATACACACAATATGTTGTGGTTTACTGATGCCTTCAATGAACTCCCTGTAAAGTGATTTCGTTACGGCATTTACCTTTGTCTGAGCGCTGGAATCCCCATTTCTCGTACGGAAAATATCCCCAATATCTGGTAACTTGGCCCCAAACGCAGACTTTTGCCGCGAGAATTTTTCCATAAGACTTCGCCATGCGCGAAACCTCCTTCGATTTCCTAAAGCAACTTTTAGAAACGCCTTCGCCTTCGGGATTTGAGACCCGCGGCCAGTCCGTTTGGGCCTCCTACGTGCGGCAGTTCGCAGACAAGGTGGAGAGCGACGCGTATGGGAATGTCTTCGCCGAGCTCAATCCCGGAGGATCACCGAAGATCGCGATCACCGGGCACTCGGATGAACTGGGATTGATGATCTCTTACATTAGCGAAGAAGGGTATTTGTATTTTCGAGGGATCGGAGGAGTTGATCGGGCGATGTTGCGCGGCCAGCGAGTCAGGGTGCACGGCGCCAAGGGCTCGGTTTCCGGGGTGACCGGCCATTTGGCGATTCACATGCAGGAGCCAGACGATCGCAAGAAGGTGCCGGAGTTCCATGAAGTTTTTATCGATATCGGCGCGCGGTCGCGCCGGGAAGCAGAAGAGTTGGTGCGGATTGGAGATGCGGTGACGAACGATGCGAACGTCTTCAAGTTGACGGGGGAAAGGATTGCAGCACGCGGGTGTGACAATCGAATCGGCACCTGGTCGGCGGCAGAGGCATTGCGGCTGCTGGCAGCCGACCGCCACCGCTTGAGTGCCAGCGTGGTGGCCGTTTCTACGATTCAGGAGGAGAACGGACTCTACGGTGCCCGGATGGCCGGCTATAGCCTGCGTCCGGACGCCGCTTTGGTGGTGGATGTGACCCATGCGACGGACATACCGATTTGTTCAAAGACCAAGCATGGAGATGTGAAACTGGGAGGTGGTCCGGTGATTGGCATCGGCAGTGCGAATCATCCGGTCTTGATTGAGCGTCTTCGTTCGATCGGCTCGGCCAGAGGAATTGCGCTGCAGTACGAAGTCAATCCGCGCTTTTCGGGCACGGATGCTGACGCGATTTTTGTCCAGCGGGGCGGCATTCCTTCGGTGACGATTGGGCTGCCGAATCGGTACATGCATTCGCCGGTCGAAGTCATCGACCTGGGTGACCTTGAGGCCCTGGCGCAATTACTGGCGGAATTCTGTTTTGATGTGCGAAGGGACGAGACGTTCGCCGTGCAGATTGAGAACGTTAGTTCGGTCCGGGCTCGAAAGTGAAGGTTCGCATCCTTTCGAACCAACCGCGGAGGTTCGGAAGCGAATCGGGAATGCGGTTGTAGTTGCGGTAGGTCAGATTTCCGAGCACTCCGAAGAGCGCAAAGTCGCCGAAGAGTGGGGTCGCACCAAGGAGATACGGTCTGCTGGCCAGGTTGATGTCAAAGGGCGAAAGGAGCCGGCCGGCTTCCGCAAGCAAAGCGTCGCGTTCCTGCATCCAGCGTTCCTCGCAACCAGGCCCAAACTTCCGCTCCTTGTGCCGCCGAATCATTGTCTGCTCGATGGGATCGCCGAGATCGCGAAGGTAAAAGGGATCGACCAGCTTGAAAGTGACGCTCTCCACGTTGTCCTCAATGTA
Source organism: uncultured Verrucomicrobiae bacterium (assembly GCA_963820865.1). GTDB lineage: Bacteria > Verrucomicrobiota > Verrucomicrobiia > Chthoniobacterales > Terrimicrobiaceae > DASTFP01. The sequence continues at coordinate 239,118 of CAWGBZ010000025.1, read as the reverse complement.
AGGAATGACAATCCGCTGGAGTCCTTCCCACTCCGTCGGAAACAGGCGACCGGCGGCGAAGGTCCGATCGACATATCGCGCCACATCGATCGATGACGGGGAGGACTCGAAGATCACCTTTCCATCGTGGGCGAGCACCGGAACCTGATAATAGGCACCGTTTGTTATTTCGATGATCTCCTTGCGGTCGCCGTTGGAGACATTGCGTATTTCGAAAGGGACGCCGAGGGCTCCGAGCGCCCGGGTGACCGGGATGCAATACGGGCTGTGTTCAAGTTGATAAACGGTGAGAGGCATATCGACTGGGAAACTATATCAGGTTTGCCGAAGATGAAATTTTTCGTGCAGAGCGGGGGCAAAGCGAGTAACGAGCCGTGCGAACAGCCCAGCCCCTAATGTCCCATCCTCGTATCTGCAAGATTGGAAATGACGCTCTGAACCTAAGCTTGGACATTTCGCCCGAGGGGCCGGTCAAGCTTCTGTTTGATGGCCTGAAACTGCCGGATGTCAAGCAGCGCTGGGCACGTCTGGTCGAGCTTCAGGCCGCGGGCTTTAATCAGCACGATCACCACGGCAACAAGTACACCGGAACGAATCCCGGCGGTCTGCTTCGTTATCTGAACCATGCCAGCACTCGCACGCCGCTGGGTCCTCTCTGGGAGATCCGCCAGAATGGCGGCGGGCTCGTGGTGAGTTCCTATTTTCAGTTCCTCGGCGAGCTGCCCGCCTGCCGCACATGGACCGTGATTCAGAACGTCGACTCGGACGAGATTTTGATCGAGTTTGTGAGCTCGCTGGCGCTCTTCGGCGTCTCGCTCGGTGGCGCCGGCACCTGGCAGGAAAAGCTGCGCCTGCATGTGGCGGACAATTCCTGGTGCGCGGAGTGTCAGTGGCGTTCGGGAAGCCTCCGGGATTTTGGATTGAGCGCGGCCTACCGGGGTCAGGAAGGGAGCGGTTTTTCCCTTAAGCGCGTGGCGATCTCGAGTCAGGGAACATGGTCGTCGCTCGAGTATTTGCCCATGGGCGGTCTGGAGAACATCGAGACCGGATCGATGCTGCTTTGGCAGATCGAGCACAATGGCTCCTGGTATTGGGAGATCAGCGACGTGGCGCACGAGCTGTTCCTGCGCGTCTCCGGCCCGACTTATCGAGAGGGGCTTTGGAGCAAGAAGCTGGCCGCCGGGGAGAAGTTCGAATCCGTGCCCGTGACTTTCACTCGGGTCGACGGAGGGCTCGAAACGGCTCTGGCCTCGCTGACCCGCGCCAGAAGACTGCTCCGGCGCCGGCACCCGGACACGGAGACCCTTCCCGTCATTTTCAATGACTACATGAACTGTCTCTGGGGAAATCCCACCACGGAGGCCCTTCTTCCCATCATCGACAAGGCCGCGGAAGTGGGAGCGGAGTATTTTGTCATCGACGCGGGCTGGTACGCCGAGTTGGGTGAAACCTGGTGGGAATCCGTGGGTGCCTGGCAACCATCGGCAACGCGCTTTCCCGCCGGCTTGGGAGAGGTCATCCAACGGATTCGTTCCAAGGGCATGATTCCCGGCTTATGGCTGGAGATCGAAGTCATGGGCATCAATTGCCCGCTGGTGCGCCAGCTGCCCGACGAATGGTTCTTCGTACGTGACGGAAAACGGGTGATCGACCATGGTCGCTACCAGCTCGATTTTCGGAACCCGGAAGTGCGCACCCATGCCGACGGAACGATCGAGCGCCTCGTTCGCGAGTTCGGCATTGGCTATCTCAAGATGGACTACAACATCAACGCAGGGCCCGGGACGGACATCGCCTCCGACTCGCCTGGCGACGGCCTGCTCGGGCACAACCGCGCGTACCTCGACTGGACCAGGAGCGTTTTCGAGCGCTACCCTCAGCTCATTATCGAGAATTGTTCGAGCGGCGGCCTGCGCATGGACTACGCGCAGCTTTCGGTGCACAGCATCCAGTCGGTGTCCGATCAGACAGACTATCGTCTCAACGCCATCATCGCAGCGGCCTGCGCGTCCGCCGTGACTCCCGAGCAAGCCGCCCTCTGGAGCTATCCCCTGAAGGGTGCTGACGAGGAAGAGGTCATCTTCAACATGGTGAGCGTGCTCCTCCTGCGAATTCATCAGAGCGGATGCCTGCATGAAATTTCGCCCGCAGGCTTGCAGTTGGTGAAGGAAGGCATTGCCGTCTACAAGCGCATTCGGTCAGACATTCCGAAGGGGATTCCTTTCTGGCCGCTGGGGTTGCCGGGCTTTGGTGACGGTTGGGCGGCTTTCGGCCTTGACTGCGGCAACAACGGGTATCTTGCAGTCTGGCGCTTTGATGCGGAGAGCCGAAGCGGCAAAATCTCTTTGCCCACAGGCACCAAGAAGGAAACGTTCCAATGCATCTACCCGGAAGCACATTCTTCCAAGATCGCATGGTCCGGCGACAAGGTTGCGATTACGCTGCCACGGGCGCACTCGGCACGACTTTTCGCGTTCGACAAGCGGCCGAATATCAGCCGCCGGAAAGCTCGAAAATAAGGCGAGGCCCGGTGTAGCTGCGGCCAGACCGGGTTCGCCTCGGGGAAGGTCCTAAAGTCCGCGCAAGCCGGTCAGGAGAAGCTCGGCGTTGGATTTGGTATGCAGGAGGTTGCTCGCGAGCACTTCCATGGCCTCCGCCGCGGGCAGTTCGGAGAGTTGCCGGCGCAGGACGACAATGCGCTCGTATTCGTCAGGATGGTAGAGAAGTTCTTCGCGGCGGGTGCCGGACTTGACGATATGAATCGCGGGGTAGATGCGCTGCTCGGCGATGGAACGGTCCAGGTGCACTTCCATGTTCCCGGTGCCCTTGAACTCCTCGAAAATCAGGTCATCCATCCGGCTTTGGGTCTCGACCAGAGCGGTCGCGACGATGGTCAGGCTTCCGCCTTCCTCAACGTTGCGGGCCGAACCGAAAAACTTTCTCGGCCGGGCGAGCGCCTTGGAGTCGACGCCTCCGCTCATGATGCGACCCTTGTTGGGCTGGAGATTATTGTAGCCGCGCGCCATCCGGGTGATGGAATCGAGCAGGATGACGACATCTTTGCGCAATTCGACGAGACGTTTGGCGCGTTCCGAGACGGCCTCGCAGACTTGCACGTGCCGGGTGACTTGTTCATCGAAGGTCGAGCTATAGATCTCGCAATCCAGATCTCTCCGCAGGTCCGTCACCTCTTCGGGGCGTTCGTCGACCAGCAGTAGCATGAGCACGATCTCGGGATGATTGGCGCGAATGGCCTTGGCGAGCGCCTTCAGCATCAGGGTCTTTCCGGCGCGTGGCGGCGCCACGATCAATCCACGCTGACCCATGCCCAATGGCGCGATCAGATCGACGGCCCGCGCGCTGATCGATGGGTCTTGAGCCGCCTCGAGAAAGATACGCCGATTCGGGAAGAGAGGAGTGAGCTTGTCAAACTCGGCTGGCCTTTCCCATTGGGACACAGGATTGCCCTCGATCTCTTGAATCGAGTCAGCCACGAGCCCGCGCTCCCGGTCCCGAGGGAGGCGCAACGTGCATTTGAGCATCAGTCCAGGGCGCAGGTCGAGGGGGCGCAACAGCGAAGCGGGGACATGCACATCGTCTGCTCCAGGTCTCAGGTTGAAGGCGGGCCACCGCAGGATCCCATGGTCGGTCGTCAGTTCGAGATAACCTGTCGCCAACACGGTGGCCCCCTGACCAAGATGGAACCGCACCTGGTCGAGCACCATATGGTGGCGCGAGGCCTCGACCCGCACCCGCATCCCAAGCTGAGCTCCGCGATGGATAAGCTTCTCCAGACTCAATGCCTGAAGGTCATTCAGGACGAGAGGTTCTGCGATCGCGGTGGTCGGCAGCGGAGGATTTTCAACCGTTTCGGTCATGCAAGTGGTGGGAAAGGAGCTCGGCTTGAGCAACGAGGGCGTCGAGGGCACCGTCGTTCCAGATTACGTGATGTGACTTCGAGATTTTGATGCCGATTGGCATCTGCGAAGCAATGATTTTTTTGGAAATTTCATGGCTTATTCCGTCTCGAGCCGTCAGGCGGGTGAGTTGCGTTTCCAGGGAACAACCCACGGTGATCACCCGGTCGAACTGTGATTCGGCTCCGGTTTCGAAAAGGAGCGGAATATCCACCACGTACGCCTTCCCGGCAAGAACAGCCTCTCTTGCTTCACTCGCCCACTGCGCCCGAACGAGCGGGTGCAAGATCTGCTCGAGAGCGCGCTTCCTCTCCGCGTCATGATAGATGATCTTCCGGAGAAGAGCACGATCGGCCTTGCCGGTTGCGTAGGCATCCGCGTTGATTCTTTCCACGATCTGCCTCCGAACCGAGCTGTCTTCATCAAGCAGCCGGCTGACCCAGGCGTCGGCGTCAAACGAGATTGCATCGATGCGCTCGACAAGCAGTCTTCGAAAGGTCGACTTTCCGGAAGCGATCCCTCCAGTTATTCCAAGAATGGGCATTCCAAAAATGACATCAGCTTCCGGCGGCAAACCAGCCCGGCGGAACTTTCGATTCCGCTTTGGCAGGGTAAGAAATCACCTCGCCGAGATCGACGGGTTGTCGGGGCGCTTGCGTCAGGCCTCCAACCAATCGCCAGGCGCTTGGGGCAAGCGCCTCTGCAAATCTGCACGTCCACGCGGACTATTTGCCGAAGCTCGGGCTCTCGTAGACTGGCGGCTGGAGATCCTGCGGGGAACCGAGAGGCTCCACGATTTCCTCGGTGTCCTCGTCAAGCCGGACCGGTCTTCCCTCCGCGTCCATCAGGCGCGCCGTAACGAAGATGATAAGGTTGCGCTTGATCTTTTGATCGACGTTCGACCGGAAAAGACGACCCGCCAGCGGGATGTCTCCCAGAATGGGCACCTTGTCCTGCACCTTCTGAACATCTTCACGCACCAGTCCTCCCAAAGCCACTGTCTGGCCGTCCCAAATGCTCACGCTGGTCGTCACCTTCCGCGTGGAAAAGATCGGTTGGTTGATCACGTTCTGCGTAAGAATTGCCGATTGAATCTGTTGGGTGATGGGGTTGAAGATCGGTCCATTGATCGTCGAGCCGTAGTTGATAAAGCCGTCAAATTCGACGACCTCGGGCGAAAGGTTCAGGTCAATGGTATAACCGTCGGGACCAATGATCGGCTCGACTTCCAGCGTTACTCCGAGATTTCTGGTCTCAAAAGCCGTCGGCGTCGAGGGCGTCACCACGCCCTGGCTGACGAAAGTTCCGGGCGGCGGCCCGACCGTGGAACCCGTGCCGCTGACCGTGCTTGGCGGAGGCGGTTCCGGCGCATTGAATTCTGTGGGATAGGGGAATTCTCTCGCGACACGCACGATTGCCTTGCGTCCGCTCTTCGTGGTGACCTTGGGAGCCGACATGAGGTCAACGCCCTTTTTCTGGCTCAATGCACGAATGACCACCTGGAATTGGGGGTTTGTGAATATGCCGGCAAGGCCGAAAATGCCAGGCGCCACCCCGACAGCGGTACTGCCTAGCAATGCGTCGATGCTATTGGCGGTGATCGCGGCGTTGGGCCCGAAGCCGGAACCGGACCGCATTCCGCCGGTGACGGGATTTTGGCCGACGGGAACACCATTGGGAGCGACAAAAGGAAAAGTTGCAGGGTCCGGTGAGGTGGGAAACAGGTCGTTGCCAAAACCCTGGGTCCCGCCCGCGCCGTAAGCTCCCGTATTGCCGATGGAGAAGGGCCCGAGAAGCCAGTCAAACCCGAGTTCGTTGACATTGTTCTGCGTGATTTCAAGGAACTTCGATTCGATCTCCACCTGGGTGGGCTGGACGCCGATGGCCGCATCGACCAGCGAGTCGATGAGGTCGATGGCGTCCGGAGTATTGCGGACGATGAGTTCGCTGCTTACCGGAACGTATTGGGCAAACGCTCCGCTCGGGAAAGTGACGCCCTGAGATTGCAGGTATTCCAGCGCGTTCGTGCGGCTGCCGATACGTGGTTCCAAGACCTCTTCGCGCGGCGCGCCCGGCGCCGGGAATTCGCCGCCTGCCACCGGAGCGGCGGGAATGAACCCAGGCGGAACCCGATACTTCTTGGTGATCAGGTCAGTGGTATTTTCGGTGATCGGGACGATGGAGACCGCATAGGGTTCGATCTTGTACTTGAGGCTCGCGAGCTCGGTTAAGTAGCGCAAAGCCTCGATCAGAGGAACGTTGGTCAATGAAAGGGTCACTCTCGTATCCGCAGTTCCGCCGCCGGCGGGAGTAGGTCCTTCAGCCGGAGGAAGAGTCAAATCCGGCTGGCTGGGATTGAGTTTGAGCACAATATTGACTCCTCGCTTGCCTTGAGGATCGTCGGTGGAAGTATCGAGCTCCCGGCTGCGCTGCTTGAGAAACTCGACTGCTTCCCGGACGGTGGTGTCCCGGAGATCGATTCTGGGAATAATGATCCGATTGAGTTTCGCCATGGTGGCCTCGGTGCCGCGGATTCCCCCGCGGGCCAGCACCTCCGCGCTGGTGGTGCGGCCGTGCTGGAAGCGATGAACCGGACGCTCCCAGGACTTATCCACCAGCCAGAGCAAGCGGCTGCGCGTTTCGTTGTAGGCGGAGCCGTAATACTTCGACTTGGCAAGGGTCACCTGTTCCATCCCTTTGCGAGCGGCGATGTTGTACCGGTCAATATTGAGGACCTGCTCGTATCTTTTGATGGCAAGGTCGAAACGTCCCGCCTGATAGAAGCCATCGGCTTCATAGAGGAGCTTGGTTACCTCCGCGCGATCCTCGGCAAATTCCGGGGTGACCGTTTTGTTGTAATAGTCCGGCTGTTCGAGGTTGGAGAGCAGCCGAATCGCTGCCTTGTTGGACGGATCGTAGTCGGGGAGCAGGATGGTCTTGGCGACTTTTTCGGCGTCACTGTAACGGCCATTTTCAATCAACTTCTCGGCGTAACGCAGAGCAGCCTTGGTGAATTTTGATAACGTCCTGCTGCGCAGATCACCCGAGGCGCCGCCCGCCGGGATCTTGTCGAGAGCATCGAGATAGCTGACGTAGGCGCTCTCGTAGTCTTTCTCCGCGACCGCCTTGTCCCCGGCGGCGATCAGGCTGTCGGCGACGACCAGATTCTCCTGCCGGCGGACGATCTCTCGCTCGGAGAGCGATTCGAGATTTTGGGCAATCAGGGAGGAGTGCGTTCCCAGGCAGATAGCTGCTGTCGCGATGGCGAAGGACACACGCGAAAGGGTAGAGGCGAAGGGAAATTTCATGTTCCGGAAGGGGACTATTGCGGTTGGGGAACGGTCATCGCGTCGCCGGGGATGGCTTCCTGCTCGACGGCTGTGGCGCTGGGTTCGCGCAGGACTTCTCCCTCCTCGTCGGACTTGATCATTGGCTGGCCCGCCGGGTCGAGCAAACTTGCCGTGACGAACATGATCAGGTTGCGCTTGATGTGCTGGTCGGCCGTCGTGCGAAAGAGCCGGCCCGCGAGGGGAATGTCGCCAAGGATGGGAACCTTGTCCTCGACCTTCTGAATGTTCTCGCTGATCAGGCCGCCAATGACGACGGTCTGACCGTCATACACGGTGACCTCCGTAGTGACCTCACGCGTGGAAAAGACGGGCTTGTTGATCACGTTCTGCGTCACTGTGAAGGAAGAGCTGATCGAGGGGAAGATATTCGGAGCGATGCCTCCGGGAACGAGAGTGACGACGGTATTGATGGGGCTTCCGTAGTTGATGAATCCATCAAACTCGACGACGCGCGGCGAAAGGATCAGATCGATGGTGTAACCGTCCGGGCCGACGGTGGGTTCAACTTCGAGGGTGATGCCAACGGGCTTGGTCTCGAACGACGTGGGAGTCGTCGGAGTTGCCGGCGTGTAGATCGACCCCGGAGTCTGCGTCACTTGTGGCAGATCGTACTCGGTCGGATAGCGGAATTCGCGGACGATTTGGATGGTCGCCCGCTGGCCGCTCTTGGTCGTAACCTTCGGAGCGCTCACGAGATCGACTCCTTTTTGCTGGTTCAATGCCCGAAGAACCACCTGAAATTGAGGGTTGGTAAAGACCCCCGCCACGGAAAGAAGAGCGGGAGCGGGACCGAAGGGAGTCGCGAAAAGCAGGCTGTCGACCGCATTCACGGAGATCGCGGTGGTGCCGGAACGATTCCCAGAGGTAATGGGACCCGACGAGGCGCTCGAAGCCCCGACAGGTACGCCCGGCGAGGATTGAAATGAGGCCGGAAACGAATTGGAGTTGATGGGTAGTCCGAGCGCCTGGGTGCCGCCTCCGCCATAGACGCCCGTGCCGAACGGCATGGAGAACTGGCCGAGCAGCCAGTCGAAGCCTATTTCTTTGAGGTTATTTTGCGTCACCTCGAGGAATTTCGATTCGATTTCCACCTGGCTCGGCGGGGCGGTCATCTGGGTTTCAACCAGCGTGTCGATGAGATCAAGATTCGCCTGGGTGTTCTTGATGATCAGCTTGCTCGTGCTGGCGATGAAGTTGGCGCTGGCTCCCGGCGGGAAGGTAACGCCTTGCGCCTCGAGGAATTCCCTTGCCCCCGAGCGCGCCTGGATGGCGGGTTGCGAGCCGGGCGCGATTGTCTGGCTCCCGGGACCCGGGATTGGCGGTTGACTACTGGCCGGCAATGAGGTGATGAAACCGGGCGGGACTTTGTATTCCTTGGTGATGAGCACGTCGGTCGGCTCTGATTGGGGAACGACGGCGACGGCGTAGGGCTCGATCTTTAGCTTGAGATTGGCGGCCTTCGCCACGTAGTCGATCGCAGCGCGAAGCGGAATGTCATTCAGGGAAAGAGTGATTCGGGCTTCAGCCTCCAGAGAGTCAGGAGGGACCTTGAGAACGATATTTATTCCCCGGCGCGAGGGATCCGCCTCGGTGATGTCCAGCGCGATGGCCCGCTGCTTGAGGAAATCCAATGCTTCGCGGATGGTGGCGTCGCGGAAGTCGACCCGGGGAATGATGATCTCATCGAGCTTGCGGTTGATCAACGAGGTGCCGCGCGTGTCGATCATAGGCTGCTCAATGATCGTTGATGCCCCCACTTCAAAGCGGCGGACCGGAAGCTCCCAACTCTTGTCGACCTGGGCGAGCATGTCGCCTCGGGTCTCATTGTAGGCGGTGGTCGCATATCGCTGCCGAGCAACATTGACGCGCTCCATCCCGCGGCGCGCGGCGATGTTGTATTTGTCGATGTTAAGAACTTGCTCGTACCGTTTAAAAGCCAGATCGAAACGACCCGACGCGTAAAAGCCATCCGCCTCGAGCAAGAGCTGTTTGACCTCCTCGACGTTCGCAATGAAACCGGGCGTGTAGGCGCGATTGAAGCGAGTCGGATCCTTGAGCTTTTGCTGTAGGGCCAGCGCGGGACCATAGTCCGGCGCATAGCGGCTCTCCAAAACCACCGCGACCGTCGTGGCGGCGTCCTGGGAGCGGCCTTCGGAGATACGCTGTTCGCTCAGCTTGACGGCGGCTCGGCAGAAGCCGTCCAGGGCCGTCGCCCGAAGCTCCTGAGAGGCTGGGCCGCCACTGGGCAAGACATCGACGGCGCTTTTGAAGTGGGAGAAGGCGCTTTCGTAGTCCTGGTTCAGCATGGCCTCGGTCCCTTTGTTTACCGCCGTCTGGGCGTAGTCGGCCATGCTTTCCTGTCTGCGAATCTCGCGTTCAGCTGCGCTTTGGACGCCGGCTTGTTGGGCCGGGCTAACGGCTACACCGAGACCCAGGAAAGCAGCGATCACGGCGGTCAGGACTTGCGACTTCATCGTTAGGGCAGATTGGCGATAGATTTTCGGGGGTAATCAGTCATCAGAGGGAGGAGATGTTCCCCCAATCTGTTTAGCGATGTGCGTCGACGGAACGCGCATCTTCAGACCACAGGCAGCGAATCTCACTCTCATTGAGCGGGAGGAACCTTATGCTGCTCCCGCGTTTTCTGGTCTTGTATTACGGCCTCCTTTTCTGAAATGTCAATGAGTTTGTACTTTCTGTCGGGCTCCGGAGGCAGCGAAAATTCATCGTCTTTTTTGACGGTAAAAGTCGAGTTGTCAAAGAGGTAGAGGAACTCGGCGAAAGAGGTCGGATCATTGGCTTCCTTATTGGCGACGAGCACAATTTTCTGACCAGTCTCAGTATTCTCGATGGTTAATAGTGACGCGTCGAAGTCGATCTCATTTCTTCTCTCGGTCTTCTTCTCGTAGGAGATAACCTTATAAGGCGTTCCTTCGATCATCTCCCCGAGTTCGAGGAACTGAGTTTTCGTGCCGCGATCCTTGGTATTAATGGTGAAGGTCTGACCTCCGTCCGGAGTTCCCGTAAAAATGAGCCGGAAGGGCTTCGAGATGAAGCGGGCCAGTCTCAGCTTGGTGTAGAACGGGGGAATCGAGTTCTTGTCGCGCGGGTCGGAGCCGGCCAGATATTCTTCGAGGTTGCTAAAGCCGTCTCGGTCGGCGTCCTGCTCCTTGATGTCGCTTTCCCAGTAGGGCAGATCGTATTTGATCAGCCAGGAGTTCTTGATTGGTTCGTGGAGGTTCTTGCTGCCTTCCAGGGGATCAATGAGCGCTCCATCCATCAAGACATACGGGCGTGAGACAAGGAGTGAGCCGTCGTGGCCGAGCCAGTTCTGTGGGGAAGTGAGCTTCGCCAAGGCCGAGGCGAGGTCTTCGGTCGGGAGGGATTTGATTGTGTTGTCGGCAGGTTGCGCGCTGTTCCGTTCGGTGAAGCGTTCCGGAAAGGATTGAGCGCGGCCGATGATCAACGCGCAGCACGCGAGGAGGACGAGACTGGCGGCCGTCAGGATTGCCTTGTCGTAATGGTTCTTAAGCCATTCCATATCCGTTCACTTTGCCGGTGGACCGTTTTCGGGAAAATCGATCATCTCGATGCGCAGGGAGGCTTTGATTAGTTCGCGTCCGAGAATGACGTTCAGGTTGTTGGTCGCGGCGGAAGCCTGCGGTGAAGCGCCCGGCGGATTTTCCATCGTCGCGGCGCTGGCCGGCACCTCGCGAGAAATGGGCGGCCCGACGCGTGCCGTGTTCTCGAAAGAAAGATTACGGATGAGAAGGAACTGATCGGCATGGAGCAGCGAATTGAAAGCGACGCGCAACTTCCCCTGTTCGGCGGTAAAGGCCAGGTCAAAGGGATGGCGCGCCAAGCCGATGGGAGTTACCTCGGGTTGCTTGCCACGAGGGGCCTTGCCTTCCGCCGGTGGGGAGGCCGGGAGGGCGGAGGACTCTTCCGGCAAAGGCAGCCGGTCGAGGCTGTCGATGGACTTGACTCGGAAATCGACGAGATCGGTGACGATCTTGTTGATCACGTTGAGTTGCCGCGCGAGGGCCGGCGCCGCTCGTTCATTTGGGAGGCTGTTGGCATACTGGCCGAACCCGAGGTAGAAGCCTTTCGGAAGCTCGACCCCGGCGGCGGCAGCCTTCTCCGTAATGAGGTTGACTGCCGCGCGAAGGTCGTCCTGAAACTTTTGCGGTGAAACGCCGGGAGCGGCCGGCGTTTGCATGCGCTCAAGGTGTCCGCGCAGGGTCTCCAATGCCGCGACGTATTGGATCTTCAGCGCCTGACTCTTTTCGAGATTCTCCACGTTCGGGAACGGCGATCGATTCTGAAGGGTGTGCAGCTTCTGCACGGCCTGCGCATAGGCCTCCGTGGTCTCCTGAAAACGTCCCATGGCTTGCAGCGATAGGAAGATCAGAGCGCTGCCGCTCAGAATGGTTGCGGCGGCCAGTCCGGCGAGGAAGGGATTGTCTCGAAGCCAATTCATGGCAGGGAAACGGGGTTTCGAAGCGGGAGCACGATCGTATAGCCGTAGGCCCAGCTCTGTCCGTCCGGCGTCGTTCGCTGGATGACAGCCTTGGCCTTGTCTTTTTCATCGATCTTGAAGACCGCCGATTTCTGCAGTTGGTCGACAAACTCGTCGATGATGCGCGCTTCCTTGTCGTTTGGCGGATTGGCCAGGTAAAGTCCGCTGATTTGCAGACCGTCAATGACGGGCCGTGCAGGCGGTGCCTGCCCGGGACGCTGCGCGGTGCCCGGTTGGTTGGCGGGCGGGCTGGCAGGCTGCGGGGCCGCCTTGGAGCCGGGCGCTGTCGTCGACGCCAGGGGCTTGCCGTTGATCAACGGTTTGATGTCGGTGACCCAAATGAAGCGCGGTGGCAATCGGGAGCCGAGTTCCTCCATGATCTCTGCCCAGGCAGAACGTTCGTTGGCGGCTAGAATCAAGGGCGCAGCGGCTTCCTGGAGGCGCTTGGTCTCCGCCTGCAGCGAGTCGAACTGCTTGGCGACCGCCTCGAGCTGGGCGACGTCTGCATTGACGCTATCGAGCTTTTCCTGAGTGCGGGAGGCGCCCTGGCTGAAGTAGAGCAACCACGCCGCCGGGGCGAGCAGAAGGCACCCTGCTGCGAGAATCAAGAGCGGCTTGCGCTTTGAAAGATCCTGCTCGCGAGCAAGGCTGTGCGGACGAACGTTGATCTCAAGGGGAGTATTTCCAAGAAAGCGCAGCGCACCGCCGACCACCTCACCCAGCATGTGGGCGCGGCTTCCCGCCTCGGAGGCAATCTGCTCGCTGGCGACGGTGACGTTGCGCAGGGAATTGAAATGCTCGATCGGTATTTGCAGCTTCTCGCTGAAAAACTCGACCATGTAAGGAAGGGTGACCGTGCCCCCGCACAAGAAGGCGCGCACCGGCGTGCTGCCGGCTTGGTTCTGCCGGTAGAAAGAGATCGAACGGGCGATCTCGGCGTGGAGGCGTGTCATCGTGTTGCGGATGATTTTCGAGATCTTCGCTTCGCTCGGATCATCGGGCTCAGCATAGTTGCCGCCCAGGCCGACAAAGCCCTTCTCGATCTTCAGCTTCTCGCCGAAAGTGACGTCCTGCTTGAACTCCTTGGCGATCGCCGCACTAATCGTGTTCCCCCCTACCGGAATGCTCCGGCTGAAGACGCGCTTGCCCTCGATGAAGACCAGGTTGGTCGTGCGCGCCCCGATGTCAATGAGCAGCGAGCAACCGGTCAGTTCACTATAGTTGTAGCGAAAGGCGTTTGAGAGCGCCATCGGCGCCACGTCGATGGCCTGGCTCCGGAGACCGCCTTTGTTCACGGAGGCGTTGATCTCGTCAAGTTGGTCCGCCTTGATCGCCACCAGGACCACATCCCACTGGTTGTCCTTGGCTTCGCCCATGATCTGGTAGTCCCAAACGACCTCATCAATCGGAAAGGGAACATTCTGTTGGGCCTCAAAGCCGATGATCGAGTCCACCTCCGCCGGAGACGATCCGGGCAGTTTCACGAAGCGCGTGAAGACCGACTGCGAAGGCAGGTTGACGTTGGCCCGCTCCCGGGCACCGATTCGCAGGACTTTGCGCAGGGCGGCCACGGCCGCTTCAATCTGCGCCGGGCGGGTGGCATCGGCGGCCGGATCGACGATCAGTTCCTCCTGAGCGAAACCAGTCAGGGTAAGCGCACCGCGCGACGTCGCGCGAAACTCGGCCAGCGTCACGGTCTGCATGCCGAGATTGAGCGTAATGATGCGTGACGGGGCGGCCATCGCGGCTGGGCTCAAGAACGAGAACTTTGCCTCACTGCGCCGTGGCTCGAGGCTTGATGGCCTCGTAATAGTCCCACGCCAGCGGCGCGAAGGGCGTCTCGTTCTTGTTGAGAACAAAGCCGGGGGTCTGCTGAAACTGCGGCCACCAGCTTCCTGAGCGGCTCTTCCAGCTGGTCGACGCCACTTCCTGCCCCTGCTTGGTGATGCTGACCCCGATGTCTACCAGCGCTTGCTCGACATTGCCGGGAACCCTCCCGTCGAAAAAGCGCTCTAAGGTTCGTGGACTTATGTAAACAACCGAATGCATGTCTCGCTCCTGCGGGATGCTTGTATGAGTGACCGAGCCGACCAGCAGCGTTCCCTGCGGATAGAGGGCCGACTTGTTCTTAAGCAAGATATAATAGTTGAACGTTAGCTCATCGGTATATTTCGGCTCTCTAATTCGCGGCTGCCATTCGAAGGTTACTTCGACCTCCAGCCATTGCTTGGCCCTTGAGCCGCGCTTGTCGTAGCGGGCGCCGCTGTAGCCCGGCGATTCCAGGAATTGGGGCTCGATTTTAAGGATTCGGAAGTCCGTATTGGGCGCCTGGCTTAACGCGCACATGGCGCTCATGGCCACGAGTGCCGGCACAATGATCTGGGGAGGCTTAAGCGAAAACATGTCCGGCTAATTTTAAGTGAAGTGCTTATTTGAGTAAACAACTAAAAGGAGCGGGCGATCGAGGGCGTGGCCGGGTTGCGAGTTTGAGGAATTCAAAGATTAGCAGGATTTATTTTGCGCCGGCGCCGGCGAGGACGGCAGGAATGGTTTTTAAGAGGATGAGCAGGTCGAGCGAGAGCGACCAGTGGTCGATGTATTCCAGATCCATGCGCACCCATTCCTCGAAGCTCGTCACATTGTTGCGGCCGCGGATCTGCCACAGGCAGGTGAGACCGGGCTTCATGCTGAGGCGTCGGCGATGGGAGGGGCGTTGGAATTTTTCCACTTCATAGAGCGGAAGCGGCCGCGGGCCGACGAGGCTCATGTCGCCGAGGAGGACGTTCACGAGTTGGGGCAGCTCGTCCAGGCTCGTGCGCCGGAGCCAGCGGCCGACCGGAGTCACGCGTGGGTCGTCTTCGATCTTGAAGACGGGTCCGCGCATTTCGTTTTGCCCAAGCAACCCGGAATGCCGAGTTTCCGCGTCGATCAACATCGTGCGAAACTTGAGCATGGTGAAAGGTCTTCCGTGAATGCCGGCGCGGCGCTGCCAAAAAATCACCGGTCCGGCGGAGGTCGCCTTGACAACCAGCGCTATCGTCAGAAAAAGCGGCGAGAGGAGAAGCAGTCCGACCGCGGCTAGCGAACGGTCGATGGCATTCTTGAGGAGGAGCGCCCACGAAACCTCCGGCGTCGCCCGAAAAACGAGCATCGGGCGCCGGCCAAGACTCTCGAAGGTCGGTCGCGCCACCGAAGTGCGAACGAAATCGGCGCTCAGCCAGACCTCGACTCCCTCGACCTCGCAGGCCTCGATGGCCTGCTGCACCTTGTCCATTTCGATCCGGCTGAATGTCAGGATCACTCGGCCCACGTTGGTTCGGTGAATGGATTCGATGAGCGCCTCCGTGCCGAGATGCTCCAGGTCGACGATTTCGACGACGTGGATTTCAAGCTTTTGACTTGGGGAAAAGCTCTGCCAGACGGCCTGTGCTTGGTCGGGTTCACCGGCGAGGATGATTCGCTCGCCCGTTTCGCCTCGCCGCAGGTGCATCGTCCGATGCACGATGTAGAGGCGTTCCTTAAGAAGGAGGGCTGCCGGTGCCGCCAAGCAGAAGACGAACAAGACCGAACGGCTGGGAATTTCCAGGCGCAGGAAGAGGACCGCTGCCACGAGCACAACGGTAAGCCAGAGACCGGCGCGGATGATCTGGCCGAGCGATTTGCGCAGGCTCTTCTCGAGCTGATAATTGTAGAACCCCTGGAGCTCGAGCAAGAACGGTCCGAAGGGGATGATAATCGCGAGCATCCAGAGAAAATGCGCGAAGCCGGGGGTTTCCGGCGAAAGGCTTGCCAGAATCTTGCTGGAAAGCACGAAATGGCACCCCCAGAAGACGACGCCGAGAACGATGGCGTCGATCAGTTGATTTAGCTGAAGGCTGATTTCCTGTTTTCGTGCGATCATGAACGGACTTCTCGCCTTTTGCGGAAGACCGAACTTCTATCCTCGCATCAAAACTATGCGTCAAATGGAAAAAAGCATTCCCACGAGCCGGCCGGCAGTGGTTGGCGTCATCCATACCATGGGAGGATTTTCGGAGGCGGGCATCGCAGGGCTGGACGCGGTGGAGCTGCGGGTGGATGCGCTGCCGGACTTGCCTTCACGGACTCAGCTGACTGAGCTTCCCGTTGGGGCCATTGCTACGGTGCGACGCTCGGATGAGGGTGGGGTCAGGGGAATGAGCGAGGAGGAACGTGTTGCGAGCTATCTGGCCCTTCTTCCTTTCGTGGCGGCGATCGACCTTGAGATGCGCTCCGTAGAGCGCATGGCGGACTTGATCGAGGCGGTTCGCCGTGCGGGGAAGCTTGTCATTCTTTCGTGTCATGACTTTGCAGCCACGCCTCCTTTGGCTCAGTTGCAGGAGATGTGCGCCCGGATGCGCGAGCTTGGCGCAGACATCGTGAAGGTAGCCACCAAGACCGAGACGCCCGGCGAGGTGGCCAGGCTGCTTGGTCTTTTGGAGGGCTCGCCTGGTCCGCTGGCCTTGATGGGCATGGGCACGCTGGGACGTGCGTCGAGGCTGCTCTTTGCCAAGGCCGGTTCTGCGCTAAACTACGGATGGCTCGACACGCCACAGGTGCCCGGACAGTGGAGCGCGCGGGAGTTCATCGAAATGCTCGCCCGCGCGTAAGCTCGGGGTGGCTTGGTCGCAGCTCTTGCTCTTTGTCCCAATCGCTCCATGCTCATCAAAACATGCTTGTAGTCCTAACAGAAAAAGTTCGCCTTGGCGTCGAGTTGACGGCGGATGACGTCCAGGCCGCCTGCGAAGAGCTCTTTGATGAAAGCGTGGAGCTTTCGGTGCGGGCCAGCTTCCTCCGTGCCCTCCACACGAAGGGCGAAACGCCCGCCGAGATTGCTGCCTTCGTCGACGTCTTACTGGCGCGAAGCCGTCGCCCGGCGTTGGGCTCTGGCTTGCTTGACGTGTGCGGCACTGGCGGCGACCGGGCGGGGCTTTTCAACGTCTCGACCGCGGTGATGCTGGTGGCGACAGCCTGTGGCGCGCGGGTCGTCAAACACGGGAACCGTGGGGTGACCTCGAAATGCGGCGGGGCCGATGTTCTCGAGGCTCTGGGGGTCCGGATCGACTTGCCGCCGGAAGCTTCCCTGGCGGCCGCGGGATGCTGCTTTCTCTTTGCGCCGCTATTTCATCCGGCTTTCAAGGCCGTCGCCCCGGTTCGCAAGGCCTTGGCCGAGGAAGGGAGCGCCACGATCTTCAACCTGCTCGGCCCTTTGCTCAACCCGGCCGCACCGGATTTTCAGCTGGCAGGCGTGTTCGATCGAAGGTTGCTCCCGCTTTACGCGGAGACCTTCCGGCTGCTCGGCCGGAAAAGCGGGTGGGCGGTTCACGGTTCGGGTGGCCTGGACGAAGTCTCGACGCTCGGCCCGACGGAAGTTCATGCCGTCGAAGAAGGAGCGATCCGGCAATTTGAAGTTCATCCTGAGCGCTTCGGCCTGCCCTCCGCTCAAATCGAAGATCTTCGCGGAGGGGATGCACGTCGAAACGCGGAATGCGTCGAGGATATTCTCAGTGGAAAAGATCGCGGGCCCAAGCGAGACATCGTGGTCCTGAATGCTGCTTGCGCGCTGGTCGTCGCCGGGCTCTCGCGCGATCAATCCGCGGCCGCGGCGTTGGCGGCCTCGGCCATTGACAGCGGGTCCGCTCGCGCCGTGCTGCAACGCTTGCGCGAGGCGGGCTAACGCACTTCCCGGCTCCAAGCGGGCGACCGGCGTCTTCTCAACCCGGGATGTTCCTGAGCAACTCGGTGTTGGTGGAATACTTCCGGATGAAGAACAACAAGCGCTCGATGGCTTCGATCGGTTTATGACCGGCAAGACCGCGTCGGATGACGCTGATCTTGTGAAGATCTTCCGGCGAGAGGAGAAGCTCCTCGCGGCGCGTTCCAGAGAGAAAGATATCCACCGCGGGATAGATTCGCTGGTCACTGATCTTTCGATCGAGAACGAGCTCCATGTTGCCGGTCCCCTTGAACTCCTGGAAAATCAACTCATCCATGCGGCTGTTCGTCTCGATGAGCGCCGTGGCCATGATGGTCAGCGAACCGGCCTCTTCGGTGTTTCGCGCGGCCGCGAAGATCTTTCGTGGGATCTCGAGAGCGCGCGAATCCACGCCGCCGGACATGGTGCGTCCACCGCCGCCCTGGGCATTGTTAAAGGCACGGCCGATACGGGTCAGTGAATCCATCAGCATGAAGACGTCCTGGCCCATTTCGACCAGACGCTTCGCCCGTTCCGCAGCCAACTGAGCGATGCGGGTATGGGTCTTGATATCCGAATCGTTCGAGCTGGCCATGAGTTCGGCACTGGGAACCGAGCGCCGGATTTCGGTGACTTCCTCGGGCCGTTCATCCACCAGTAGGATGATGAGTTTCATCTCCGGGTGGTTCTTGACCACTGCATCGGCGATATGCTGCAGGAGGGTCGTCTTGCCGGTGCGCGGCGGTGCTACGATCAAGCCGCGCTGGCCTTTGCCGATCGGCGTCATCAGGTCCATCACCCGTGTCGTGTAGCGCTCCGGTGTCGTTTCGAGGCGGACCCGCTTGTTCGGACTGATGGTAGTCAGCTCCTCGAACACAGGCAGGTTCTGGAAACTCTCCGGGTCACGTCCTTCGATCTCCACGAGCTTGAAAAGCTGCGGCCCGCGACTTCCGCGCCGGGTCTCGCCCTTGATCCACATGCCATCTCGCAAGGCGTGCTTGCGCACAACCTCCGGGGTGACGAAAACATCGTTGTTAGACTGCGAGAAGTTGCGCCGGGGCTCGCGAAGGAATCCAAATCCCTTCCCGGAAACCTCGACGACTCCTTCGGCGTATGTCGGCGGAGCCGGGGGAGGAGGTGGCTGCGGCGCCGACCCTGCTTCCCTGGCCGGAGCTTCGCTCACCACCGGGTCGACCACCCGGACCGTAGAAGGCGGTGCCGTTTCCGTTTGCGCCGCCGGCTCCCCCGCCAGAGGCTGGACGCCGTTCTCGGAGACCTTGGGCTTGCGCGGGGACCGCTTCGCGGTCGTGCGCGGTCGTGCGACCCTTCGCGGACGGCGCTTAGGGGCGGGCTCTGTTTGTACCGCTTCAAGATTCGTATTTTCTTCAGTCATGGCAATTAGAGTTCTTCCTGGACCTCCGCGAGAATGCCGTCGGGAATATCGAAATTCGCATGCACGCTCAGGACGTCGTCACAGTCGTCGAGGGCGTCGCACAGTCTAAGGACTTGGACGGCGGTCTGGGGATCGCTGATGGCAACAGAAGATTCTGGAACATAAGTGAGTTTCTGGGAGTCCGGTTCAATCGAGGCCATCTTCAAAGCTTCGGAGACGGCGTACAATTGGTCGGGCGGAGTCGTAATAATATGAAATTCTCCGTCGTTTGTGAGATCCTCAGCGCCGGAATTCGCGGCGATTTCGAACAAGCGATTCTCGCCCGCGGAGGACAACGGGATGGTGATCTGACCTTTGCGATGGAACATAAACGAAACACTCCCCGGTCCGGCCAGGTTGCCGTGGTTCTTGGCAAAGATGGACCGGATATCTGCCGCGGTACGATTCTTGTTATCGGTGGCCGTTTCGACAATCAAGGCGACTCCACCGGGTGCGTAACCCTCATAAACGATCTCCTCAACGGCTTGGACGCCGAGCTCGCCGGTGCCTCGCTTAATCGCTCGCTCGACATTGTCATTGGGCATACTCTGCGCCCGAGCAGCCTGGATCGCTGCGCGCAGCCGGGGATTGGACGAAGGTTGCCCGCCTCCGAGCCTGGCGGCAACGGTGATTTCCTTAGAGAGTTTCGAGAAGAGCCTGCCTCGCTTGGCGTCCAAGGCCCCCTTGAAACGCTTGACTTTCGACCATTTGCTGTGGCCGGCCATGAGGGTATGTAATTATAAAAATCCAAGATGCCTGCATAAGGTGCCCCGGACGGGCTCCCTAACCGGCAACGGGTTGGGTTGAGAATGAGACTTTTGTGGATTCGATGGAAAGTGCGGCACCGGACGTGCCCGCCGAATCGAATGATGCGCAAAAGAAATGCAACGGGCGTGTGTTGTCAACGCCTTTCGCGCTAAAAAATCAATCCAGGCGGCTGCGACAACAGCCAAGCCAGGCTGCGAAAAGGCCGATGACAATGTGAGATCCAAGCACCCAAAGGCAGAGAATCGAAGGGGAGAGTTCCGTCTGGATCACGGTTTGCACAATATCGTAGTAGCGCTCCCCGCGCAAAGTTTGCAGAACTCCCGACCAGCTCCAATAGGCCGCAATAAACGGTCGGGTGAACATGTCGATCCAGTGTGGCAACGCCAGGACCGCGCCGGATAGGGGAAGCTGGAACCCGACCAGGTAGATCGAGACCAGTGACGCCTGCTCCGCCGAGCCCATCACGCTCGAAATGGCCAGGCAGACGGAAGTCATCGCCGCATTGGCGAGAAACAGAAAGAGGAGCTGCTCGAAAAGCTCGCCGGGAAAACCGCAGATAATGTGAACGAAGAGCCCCATCCAAATCGATTGAGCAACGACCAGCACCAGGAGAAACACTGTCTTACTCGCGAGATAGCTCAGCGGCCTGAGGCCAGAAAGCTTCTCCTTCTCGAAAACGAGGCGTTCGGCCGCGATCTCACGGCCGGAATTATTTGCACCCATGAGCGTCAAAAGGACGACCTGGAACATGACGATGCCGGAGACCAGGCTGCCGATCTTGCTCGCTTGGACCAGAAAATCCATGTTCTCGCGAAGCTGCTGAATCATATTGAGCTTCATTCCCATCGACAGGTTTTGCACCGCGGGCAGACCCTCCAGAGCAAAGATGGCCACCAGAAACGGGAAGCCGAAAATGAGGCCGAGTTGAAGATAAAACTGAGCTTTGCTCCGCCAGAAGATCAGGAACCTTCGTGCCGTCAGAGTTGCAAACTGGCTGAGCACCCCCGGTTGAGGTAGCGGTTGTGCGCGCTCCGGCTCAGGCATGGCCTCGACTTCGCCTTCGGCTTCATCCGGAGGACTTTCGTAGCTGAGCTCTTCCAATCTCTCCGGCACGCGTCCCATCATCGCCTCTTCGAAGGGGTGCCGGTGTTTCGTCCACGACTCCGCCCATTCCGAGGCCTCCCGCTTTGTAAGCTGGCTGAAAAGGTCGCGAGGATCTTCGCACTGAAAGTAGTGGGCGAGAAACTCCGGAGGACCGTGGTAGGCGACGATCCCTCTGAAGAGCACCAGCACGGAGTCGTAAAATCCCAAATGATTCAGGCTATGCGTCACGGAGAGCACCGTCCGGCCGTCCGAGCGCGAGAGGCTGCGAAGAAGCATGACGATCTCATCTTCGGACTGAGGGTCAAGACCGCTGGTTACTTCGTCGCAGAGCAGCATCGCGGGCTTGCTCGTCAGTTCCATCGCCAGGGCCAGACGACGCTTCTGGCCGCCGGAAAGCACCCGGACGAGCCCATCCGCAAATTCCGTCATGTTCACCTCCTCCAGAATACGAGAGACGGCTTCCGCGAGGGCGTCGCCGCCCATGCCGCGAACGCGCAACTTGACGGAGTACGAAACAGATTCCCTCACCGTGAGATCGACGTAGGCGATGCTGAACTGTGGAACGTAACCGATCTCCGACGGGGAGAAATCGTGATGGATGAGGTCGCGTCCGTCCCAATAGATATGGCCCTCTTCCGTTCCGTGGGCGATCCCAGTGATGACCTTCAGCAGGGTGCTCTTGCCGCAGCCGGACGGTCCCAGGATGGCCGCAAAATGGCTGCGCGGAAACGTCGTCGTGATGTCGGCAAGCAAGGGTTTTAGTTCGCCCGCCTGCTCGACCGAGAGAGTGACGTTTCGTAGCTCAAGCACGGTGCAGGGTTGCCAAAGCCCGGCCTTCTTTCAACGTAAAACGACGTGCGGGCCCCCGTGCCCCGTCCCGATGGTCTGCACGTTTTTTGCCTGAAGGGCAGCCCGATTCTCCGGCAGAATATTAGCTTAGCTTATACAAGAGCGCATGCGTTGCGAGGAGAATTTTGCGGCGATCCGGGCACGTTTCCTTCTTGTTTCACTGGCTGTCGGGAGTAGATTGGTGACGCTCCATGATTGCAAACCGGAACTTTGAGCAGTGCGAGCCGCTCACTTGGGTTGGCAGAGTCCCGGTTTATCTCTCGACCGCGATCGCCCTTGCGCACGGGGTGATGATGGTTTTCACGGCCCTGGCCCTGGCGTCGGGTGCCGAGTGGTTTTTTCAGGTGCTGGCGTTTTCGCCGCAATCTTCGGTTGGCAAGCTGCACCTCTGGCAATTTGCCACCTACGCCTTCATCAACCGGCCCGAGATTTTCACGCTGATTCAGTTGGTCCTGCTGGCGTTTTTCGGGCGCGATGTGGAGAAGTTCATCGGGCGACGGGCCTTTGCGTGGTTGTACGGGGTGCTGGTCTTGGCCATTCCGGTCTTGCTATCGCTTCTCAGCTTTGTCGGCATTGATAGCGGGAGCTACTACGGTTCCGACGCGGTTCACTTCGCGATCTTTGTCGCGTTCGTAATGATCTATCCTGGGGCGGAGATTTTCTTTGGGATTCAGGCCCGGTGGATCGGGATCGCCCTCCTGGGCATCTACACCCTGCAAATGCTGGCGTATCGTCAGTGGATCAGTCTGTCGATTCTTTGGTGGGAATGCGCGGTGGCGGCGGCTTGGATGATGCGTGAAGGCGTGCGTTCCTTCCCCCTGCCTTCGGTCTCCAACATCCCGTTGAAACGTCCGGAACGCCGGAGCAAGCCGGCCCGTCGAGAGCCCGTGAAAGAGGGCGAATTGCACGAGTCCATCGACCCGATCCTTGAGAAAATCACCCGGCACGGGATTGGAAGTCTGACGCGGGGGGAGCGGGAAAAGCTGGAGCGGGTGCGGGCGGCACTCCTTGAGAAGGAGCGGCGCGATTGACGACGGATACGCCTGACCAGCCAGCGGCAAAGGATGCGTCGGGCATGCCGTTGCCCAATTTGAAGGACGCTTGTTACGTCAACGCGATGATCCATTTCTATCGCGGTGAGTTGGGCCGAATCATGATCTGGCGGCAGCGGCTTGATGTCACCACGACTTGGGCGATAACCAGCACGACCTCCATCATCACGGTAGCTTTTTCCTTCCCTGGCGTCCCGCATATCGTCTTCTTTTTCAATCTGGCCTTTGTCTGGATGCTGTTGTGGATCGAGGCGCGCCGCTACCGCTTCTACGATGCCTTTCGTGGTCGGGTGCGCATGCTCGAGTCGCATTTTCTGGTGCCGATGATTTCGCAAAGCCCGAATCTGCTGGCGGGAGAATGGCGGCGGTTGGTCTGCGAGGACCTCATCCTTCCCTCCTTCAAGATTAGCAAGATCGAAGCGGTCGGACGCCGATTGAAGCGCAACTACGTCTTCATCTTCGCCATCATCATGGTGGCGTGGACCATGAAGGTATTTGTCCACGCGAAGGAGCCGATCGATTCTCTGGGTGCCTTTTATCGCTCGCTCTCCGTCCACGCCCTGCCGGCATGGTTTGCCTGCATCATCTTTTTCGGAACGATCATCTTGGTGGCGGCGCTGGTCATTCACGTGTCGCGTCACTCTTCCGAGGAAGTTAGCGAGTTTAGCGGAACGCGAAGTTCTCTTTGGCATGTCTGAGGAGGCCGGGGTCTCGCGACTGAAGGAAATTGTCGCCCGGTTACGTGCCCCGGGAGGTTGTCCTTGGGATCGCGAGCAGACTCATGAGAGTTTGCGCGCTGCTCTCATTGAGGAGTGTTACGAGGCCATCGAAGCGATCGCGAAGGCCGACGACGCGAATCTACGCGAGGAGTTGGGCGATTTGCTGCTTCATGTCGTCATGCACGCGCATATGGCTGGCGAGCGGCGGGCTTTCGACTTCGAAGATGTGGTTCAGGAGGTCTGTGAAAAGCTGATTCGGCGCCATCCGCATGTTTTCGGCGAGGCCCAGGCGTCGGAAAGCGCTCAGGTTGTCCGGCAGTGGGAACTCATCAAGCGCGCAGAGAAAGGGGGCCAGGCTTCGGTGATGGACGGCTTGCCGACGGCGTTTCCTGCCCTGCTCCTGGCGCAGAACGCACAAAAGAAAGCGGCGCGAATCGGATTCGATTGGGACGATGCGTCGGAAGTGTTGACCAAGGTCGAAGAGGAAATCAACGAATTGCGCGAAGCGATCTCCGATCGAAAGCCGGACGATGTCGAAGAAGAAATGGGCGATCTTTTGTTCAGCCTGGTCAACCTCGCCCGAAAATTGGATGTGGACGCCGAGATGGCGCTCGGCGGTGCGACGCGAAAGTTTGTCGAACGATTTCGCGCGGTCGAGGCGGAGATCGTGGCCGACGGTCGCCAGATAGAGCAGACATCGGCCGCCGAGATGAACGCCCTTTGGGAGCGGCATAAGCAGGAGACGCGGCTGGAGAGCTGATCTTGGAGTTTTCTTTTGCGGTTCTCAATCCGGGCGGGCGCGACAAGATGAAGATCTTTGCGCACGGCGCGGGGTTGCCGGCGGATCCTGGACACCCTCCGGTCAACTATCACGGTTACGCCGCTTGCTGCGGCGGAGGCTTTTACCAACGCATTGGAGAAGTGCCCGAGAGCGTGGGCAACGTCCTTGTCTTGTTACGCAGGAATGGTCTTGGCGAGGCTCTCGACGCTGTGCGCAAGCTTCGGAAGCGAGGCAAGCGGGTGCTGATCTCATGGAAGGAATCCGGGCTTCCCCAGGTAGCCGGCGCTTTGGAGAAACCTGGCTTGGCGGCGAGGTTTCGCACGCTTTGTGAGGAGGCAGATGGTTTTGTCTCGAGTACAACCGAGCTCGTCCCGCTCTATGACGCAGCGGGATGCCGTCAGGGCGGGTTTGTTCCGACCCGTACCCCCTCGAGGACCCGGCCTGGGATTTTTCTGTTTCGATTCCCCAGCGGCAGGGTGTTTTTATCGGCACGCGTGAGTTTGGGGAGCCTTCGAGAAACCACTTTCTTGCCGTCAGCGCGATCAGCAAGCTCGGACGCCCCGTGACAGTGATCAATGCCGATGGCTGGAGGGGTGTCCGCCTGTTGCGTTCGATCTTCCCGGATGCGCGCGTCGTGCCAGGCCGGCTGCCCTACGCGGATTATTTGCGTCTGATGGCGCGGCACCGGGTTGTTTTTCAACTCGATCGCAGCGCGGTGCCTGGGCAGGTGGCCGGAGATGCGCTCCTGTGCCGGCTTCCGTGCGTGGGGGGTGATGGGGCCATCGATCGGCTGGCGTTTCCGGACCTTTCTGGTGCGAGCCTGTCAGTTGGTTCGGCGATTCAGGCGGCTGAGAGGCTGCTGGACGACTCAGACTATTATGCCGCGACGCTCGATCGCACGCGGGACCGCGCTCTGAGATGGATCAGTTTCTCCCGGGTGAAGGAGCAGTTGTTGGCGGCGTTCGAGCGCTAGAGGGCAGGCTCGTTCCGCAGGAGAAGCACGCGGTTGATGGTCTCCTCTATCAGATTGTTCGGGCAACTCGCACCCGCGGTTATTCCGACGGACAAAGGAACTGTGGACGGCAGCCAATCCTTCGTCGTGACCTCCTGTTTGCGATGGATGTCGAAGTGCTGAATCTCCTGCGATGAGACCATGCACCCGGCATTGCGGATGAACCACGTCGGCAGCTTCTTCTCGCCGATTTCGGCGAGGTGCGTCGTGTTCGAGCTGTTGTATCCCCCCACCACGATCAGCAAATCGAGCGACTCGTCCAAGAGTCGGAAAAGGGCATCCTGACGCTCCTGGGTTGCACCGCAAATGGTGTCGAAGAAGCGAAAGTTCGCGGTGTGACCGTCTCGCGCGGCAATTGCCGAGCGAATCCGCATCTGGATCTCCTCGGTCTCGCTGCGCAGCATGGTGGTTTGATTGGCTACGCCGACGCGCGAGAGATCAAGGTCGGGATCGAAGCCGGGCGAGTGCGCCTGGGCAAAGCGCTTCAGAAACGCGGTTTTGTCTCCTCCGCGGCGGATGTATTCGCAGACCAGGTCCGTTTGCTCAAGGTCGAGCACCACGAGATAGTGACCTTTGCCATCGCGACCGAGAGCCCGCGAGGCCGTCGCCATGGTTTCTTCGTGCGCCGACTTTCCGTGAATGATGCTGGTAACCTGCTCGGAAGCGTTCTGACGGACGCGCTTCCAAACACTCATGACATCTCCGCAGGTGGTGTCCACGATCTGGCATCCTCGCTCCTTGATCGCATCGACCGTCGAAACCTTGGCTCCAAACGCAGGGACAATCACAACGTCCTCAGCGGAAAGCTCCTGGATTTGCTCGTCGGCGGGGTGCGCCGGCAGGTACCGGATGCCCATGGCTGCGAGTTGGGCGTTCACTTCAGGGTTGTGAATGATCTCTCCCAGCAGCGAAATACGGCGATCGGGAAACACTTTGCGCGCCGCGTAGGCCAGGTCGATCGCTCGCTCCACCCCGTAGCAGAATCCGAATTGCTTGGCCAGACGAACGACCGTCCCCCCCCGCTGAAGAACACCTCCTTCCGCGCGAATGCGTTCGACCAATCCGCTGCGATAATGGCTCTCCACCTCTGCTTGCACGCGTGACATGACGTCGGGCGTGCGCAGGTTGACGCGTGGGGCTGGAGAGGGAGAGCTCAGGGTGCTTTTCTTAGGTATGAGCCAGGGTTGACCATCTTCGCTCCGCGTTGGGTCAATGTAGACCGAGGCCTGCTCATGGGCGAGGCAAAAGAGCCGACCGCCGGCATTTCAGCGGTAGGGAGCAGGTGTCGGAAAACCGTCATTGAGCGAGGTAAAAAGCATAAACTCCCCTCTTGTCAAATCCCGAGAGTTCTATTGCGCGCAAGGAAAGCATCCCTATTATCTTATGAATGATCGAGGAGCACGACTTTCACTACGCGATGGAGAACACTCGCGTCGTCGTTCAGCCGCAGCGCCGGATCGAGACTTTCGGCTCGACAAGCTTTCGATTCCTGCTGGTCAGCGAGCTGATGGACGAAGTGAACGCCGTGCGCATCCGTGGCGGCCGCATCGAAGCGGAGCGTCCGCGCATCGTCTCCCCGCATCACTTCTCGAAGCTCCTGCTCGACGGTTTTGGGACCAAGGCTCGCGACTACGCGGATTGGATCGAACAAAATTCCGAGTCGTTCCGCATCTTGCGTTACGGCTTTCAGTTGCGGAAATCGGACCTGGAGCAAAGCATCGTGCGAGATTCGATGGAGGCAGTCCTGGGAAATCTCAAGGCGGACATGGACGATCGGAGTGACCCGGCGGCGGCGTTGATCGCGGGGGTAGACGAGGCTTGGGAGGTTTGTTTGTTGAAATTCACCATGGATCTCATCCAGCATTCCTCTGGCGAGAACCTCGATGAATGGAAGCGACGCGGCTTGATCTGACCGCATTTCATCGTTTGCAAAGGCCGGGCGAATGGCTCTAATGCTTTCGACTGGCCTGAAACATTTCGATCGTGCGAACGCTCATCATCCTCGTGCTGGTTGGGTTGATTCTTGGCGGATCGGCCTACTTTGCCTACGAGTTCTACTGGAAGCCGAGAAAGCTCGATCGAGAGGATAAGACGGCCGCGGCGCAGGCGGAGATTCCCGACTATACCCTGCCTGCCTATCAAAAGGCCGTGGACCTCGAGAAAACGGGCGATATCGAGGGCGCGCGGACTGCTTTTGAGGAGTTCATCCGAGACTTTCCGACGGCCCCGAAAGTCGCTGAGGCGAAAGCCGCGCTGGGTCGCATCAATACCGGCCTGGTCTTCTCACCGAAGCCCTCGGCGGACAAGGTGACGTACTCGGTCGGCAAAGGGGATTCACTGGTCAAGATTGCGTCCAGGTTCAAGACCAATGCGGAGCTGATCTTTCGTGCCAACAACATGGAAACAATCAATCTCAGGATTGGTCAGACGTTGGTCATCCCGAAGCTCGACATTAGCATGGTCGTGGATCGCCATGCTCAGACGGTGACGCTGTTCGACAAAGGCCGGTTCTTCAAGGAATATCGGACCATCTCCTTGAAGACGCCCGGCGTTTCGTCGTCCGCCAAGACGAAGGTGGCCGACAAGATCGCCCTGCAGGGATCGAACCGGGTAGCCTTCGGCGAAAAGAACTATTCCGGCAGCGAGCGATGGGTCATGCTCGGGTCCGCCGGCTTGGTTATTCGAAGCGTTCCGGAGGGAACCGAGCCTCTTCCCCCAGGCATCATCGTGGCCCCAGCGGATATCGAGGAAATTTTTCTTCTGGTGTCCCGCGGATCTCCCGTCACCATTCAGTAGTTCTTCCTATCTTCATGAAGTCCCAGATCCTCGATTTTGAGAAGCCCATTGTCGAGCTCGAGCAGAAGCTCGAAGAGCTTAGGCGCCACTTGGACGGCAAGGATATCGATCTAGATCCCGAAGTGCGCCGAATTCAGGAAAAGATCGACGAGACGCGGAAGGCGACCTACGCAAGTCTCACGGCCTGGCAGCGGGTGCAGATCGCGCGCCACACTTCCCGCCCCTTTTTCTCGACTACGTCGAGCTGGCGTTCACCGATTTTCTCGAGTTGAAGGGAGACCGTCTCTTCGGCGACGATGCCTCGATGCCCGCCGGCCTCGCCAGAATCGAGGGGATTCGTTGTGTGCTCATTGGACAGCAGAAGGGCCGGGACGTGAAGGAGAACCTTTTTCGCAATTTTGGGAGTCCGCATCCGGAGGGATATCGCAAGGCTCTCCGACTGATGCGACTCGGTGAGAAGTTTAAGCTGCCCATCGTGACTCTCATCGACACGCCGGGCGCCTATCCGGGCATTGGGGCAGAGGAGCGCCATATCGCGGAATCCATCGCCGTCAACCTTCGTGAAATGATGGTCCTGCGGACTCCGATCGTGGCGGTGGTCATCGGAGAAGGAGGCTCGGGCGGTGCGCTGGGAATCGGGGTCGCCGATCGCGTATTGATGCTGGAGAATGCATACTATTCGGTGATCAGCCCGGAGGGCTGTGCGGCCATTCTTTGGAAACATCGCAAGCACGCGCCCGAGGCGGCGGAGGCGCTCAAGCTCAATGCCAGTGAGTTGGTCAAGCTCGGTGTGATCGATGGAGTGATTTCCGAACCGCTCGGGGGCGCTCACCGGGACGCAGCGCAGACGGCGGGCAATCTTAAAGAGGCAATTGTCGGAGCCCTGCGGGAACTCGAGAAGGTCTCTGCCGACAAGTTGATTCAGCGCCGATACGAGAAGTTTCGCAAGATGGGCCGCTTCCAGGAATGAGGGAGGGCGGTTGCTGCGGGCGGTCTAAGCCTCTTCAACTCGGCGGGCTCATAAAGCCGCTTCGCCGTTCTTGGTTCCCGCGGCAGACGCGGTTCGCGACACCACGAAAGCCATGAAGGAAGCTGTTTTGCCGCCTTGTCCGTTTCAGCCGCAGCCCTACAAAGGACCCCGTGCGGATGAGGTTCTCGCGGTTCGCCAGGAGTTCCTCAATCCCGGAATCTTTCTCTACTACCGAAAACCCCTTATGCTCGTGGAGGGCTGGCGGCAGTATGTCTGGGATGAGACGGGCAAGCGCTACCTGGATGGATTCGGTGGCATAGTTACTGTCAGTGTCGGCCATCGCCATCCGCACGTTGTTGAAGCCGCGCGGCGTCAACTGGAAACTCTCCAGCACGCGGCCACGATCTATTTGCATCCCAACTCCGGAGAATACGCCCGCCATCTCGCTTCGAAGATGCCGGGTGACTTGAAGGTGTGTTATTTCGTGAATTCCGGGTCCGAAGCCAACGATCTTGCTCTGCTCATGGCACGGGCTTACACGGGCAACTACGATGTCATCGCGCTGCGCAATGCCTACCACGGCGGAAATGCCGCCGGGCTCGCGCTGACGGCTCACAGCACGTGGAAGTTCAACGTTCCCCACAGCTTCGGCGTGCACCATGCCTTGGCGCCCGATCCGTATCGAGGGCCGTACGGGCGTGACGATGTCCAGGCGGGAACGAAGTTTGCTGACGATATCAAGCAACTGATTGATTTTGCCACTCCCGGACGGGTGGCTGCTTTTGTGGCTGAATCGATCCAGGGGGTTGGCGGATGTGTTGTCTTTCCCGACGGTTATCTTCGTGCCGCCTACGAACACGTTCGCAGTGCCGGAGGGCTTTGCATTGCGGACGAGGTGCAATCGGGCTTCGGTCGCACCGGAACTCATTTTTGGGGATTCGAAACCCAGGGCGTCATCCCCGATATCGTGACCATGGCCAAGGGCATCGGAAACGGCTATCCGCTCGCGGCGGTCGTCACGACGCCGAAGATCGGCAGCGTGCTCGCACAGCGAATCCACTTCAACACCTTCGGCGGAAATCCTGTTGCCATGGCGAGTGGCAAAGCGGTGCTGGAAGTCATCGAAAGCGAGGGACTGCAGCAGAATGCCGCGCGATTGGGAGCACGTCTCTTGTCCGGCCTCGAGAAACTCAAGCAAAAGCATGCCTGGATCGGAGACGTGCGCGGCAAGGGGCTCCTGCTCGGCGTTGAACTGGTGAGAGACCTTCAGTCCAAGGAACCCGCCAAAGCCGAATGCGCCAAAGTGCTCGAGAACGCCCGGGATGGCGGCCTTTTGCTCGGCAAGGGAGGCCTTTGGGGGCAGACCATCCGCTTCGCTCCTCCCTTGTGCATCACCCCGGCGGACGTCGACTTTATGCTCGAGGTGCTGGACCATTCGCTCGCCGGATTGTGAGCTTGTTTCAGCAGGGGGGCTTGACAATTGCCCGTTTGGCGTCAGACGTTGATCTACCGAATCTCCTTCGCTTATGAATCAAGGTGCTTACACTAACCCGTTTGTCGTTGCCGCCGAGGCTGGACCAATCGAGCGCTCCCGCTTCATCCGCAAGACATACGCGCATCTGGCCGGCGCCATTCTGGCGTTTGTGGCGCTCGAAGCGATCTTCCTGAACTCGGCCTTCGCTCCGGCAATGATCAAGTTGATGGTGGGGGGCAAGTTCTCCTGGCTGATCGTGCTCGGTCTGTTCATGGGAGTTTCCTGGCTGGCCGAATCCTGGGCGAATTCCGGCGCGAGCATGGCGATGCAGTACGCAGGTCTGGCCCTCTATGTGGTCGCCCAGGCGGTTATTTTCGTTCCCTTGCTCTACGTCGCGGCCTTTTACAGCTCGCCCGAGGTCATCCCGATGGCCGCCATGATCACCGTGGGCCTGTTTCTTGGGTTGACCGCCGTCGTCGTGACCACGCGAGTTGATTTCTCGTTTCTGCGCGGTGCGCTGGTAGTGGGAGGTTTTGTGGCGCTTGGCACCATTGTCGCCAGCATCGTCTTCGGCTTCAACCTGGGGACACTGTTCGCCGGCATCATGGTCGTCTTCGCCGCCGCGGCGATTTTGTACAGCACCTCGAATGTCTTCTTCCGCTACCGGACCGATCAATACGTGGCGGCGGCCCTTTCCTTGTTCGCCTCCGTCGCGCTGCTGTTCTGGTACATTCTGCGCATTCTCCTCTCGTTCCGGCGGTAGATTTGCTCCCGTTCGCCGAAGCGTCCGCGGAGTCCGCCTGTTCTTAGGCGCGCGGGTGGAATTTCCGGTGGACCGCCTTCAAGCCGGAAGTGTCCACGTGCGTATAGATCTGGGTCGTGGAAATATCGGCATGGCCGAGCATTTCCTGGATGATCCGCAAGTCGGCCCCGCCGGCGAGCAAGTGAGTGGCAAAGCTGTGTCTTAGGAGGTGGGGATAGACGTTCGCTGCAAGTCCGGCGCGGGCGGCGTATTGCTTGATGAGTTGCCAAACGCGCTGAGGCGTCAGTTTTTTGCCGCGCACGGAAAGAAAGATCTCGGCTCCCGTGCGTCTGGAAACGAGCTTCGGTCTTTCAATCTCGAGGTAACGGCTCAAGGCGCTGCGAGCGGCCGATCCCACAGGAACCAGGCGGGTCTTGTTTCCCTTCCCGGTGACACGGATCATTCCTTCGTCGAGGTCGAGATTCTCCAGGCGGACATTGCACAATTCGGAAATTCGCAACCCGCTGGCGTAGAGAAGCTCCAGCATGGCCCGGTCTCGAAGGCCGAGAGGATCCGCTTCGCCGACGCTTGCCAGCAAGCGTTCGATCGCCGAGGTATCGAGGGTCTCGGGCAGATATTTTTCGATGCGCGGGATGGAAAGATTCTCGGCAGGGTTGCTCGATACAATTTTGCGTGCGAGCAAGAATCGAAAAAAGATCCGAAGCGCGATCGCTTCGAGCTTGATCGAGGCGGCCGCGAGCCCGGAGCGCTTCCTCCAGGCCAGATAGTCCGCGAAGTGGCCGGGTCGGACGTCCTCCAGCCGAGCGACGTGCGCCGTGCCGGACAACCACTTCGCAAAAGTTTCCAGGGAGCGCTGGGTGGATAGCTGGTAATTGGTGGAGAGTCCCCGCTCGGTCGCCAGATAGAGGAGAAACTCTTCAATGAACGGTTCCATGATCCGATGCTAGTGTTGAGGTCGGAGGAACGAATGTGTTCCCGTTTCCTGGCGACTGATCCTGGTTGGCTTCGCCAGCCCGTCGCCGCCAGTCGTGTTGTTCCTCTGATCGAAGTGCGCCCACGGTTTTCTCAAATGACGAGACAGCCTTTGGCAAGGTGCGGTTCGTTCGTCACCATTTTTCGCGTTACGCCAAATGCCGATACTCCCTTTTTCTGTGTGCTTCTGCGGCGGCCGCGGTCTTTAACGAGATCAAAAATTCCCACCCGTCCATTCACTCGTGGACCGTAAAAGATCTGGACTACAAACCGCCCCCGGACACCTGGCTGGCGAAGACCAGAAAGACGCGCCCCAGGGCCGGAGTTGATATTCCCGTTACTTACACAGTGAGAGTCGACGCGCTTAATACCGAAAACGGGAAAGCTGGCGTGTTTATCGTTGGATATGACCTCACGGCGGAAAAAGAGATCGAGTACAAGGCGGGAGGAATCGTCTGGCGTTAGATTCCGCGACGGGCATATTTGGCGGTCCATCCGTGGAAAAATAGAGTCATACTCGGCCTGATCGCTCGGAGCGGACACTATCAGCTATGAGCTGAGTAGATGGCCATGCGGAACGCTGGCTTGGCCCGGGGCGAGCGCACTAGGTCGTGGTCAGCTTCAGGCCCGCCAGCCGGTGGTAAGCATCAAGATATTTGTCCGAAGTGCGCGCGATAATCTCAGGCGGCAGCGACGGAGCCGGGGGTTGTTTGTTCCAGTGGACAGATTCCAGATAGTCACGCACGAACTGCTTATCGAAGCTCGGCGGGCTGCTTCCCGGTGAATAAGCGTCCTCCGGCCAGAATCGCGAGGAATCGGGGGTAAGGCATTCGTCAATGAGAATGACTTCGTCGTCGAGCACGCCGAACTCGAACTTGGTGTCGGCGACAATGATTCCCTTTTGGGCGGCGTAGGCGCGACCGTACTCGTAGAGATCGATCGTCCAATTGCGAACCTGGAGAGCGATGTCGTCGCCGAGAAGAGCCCGGCACTCGCGCCAGGAGATGTTTTCGTCGTGACCAGAGGTCGCCTTGATCGCGGGAGTGAAAATGGTTTCCGGCAGGCGATCGCTCTGGCGAAATCCGGATGGGAGCGCAATGCCGCAGACACTTCCTTTTTCCTGGTATTCCTTCCAGCCCGATCCGGCGAGATAGCCACGCGCCACGCACTCGACCGGCAGCGGAGCGGCTTTCTTCACGATCATCGAACGACCCTCGAGCTGGTTGGCGAAGGCTTTCAGCCTCTCGGGAAACAAACGGAAATGCGCGGTCACGACATGATTCGGAACGAAGTCCAGTTTTTCGAACCAGAAAGTCGAGATCTGGTTAAGGACTTCGCCCTTGTGCGGAATCGCGTTGGGCAGGATACAGTCGAAGGCAGAGATCCTGTCGGTGGCCACGAGGAGGAGATGCTCGCCCAGATCGAAAACCTCACGCACCTTGCCGCTGCGAAATTTCGGAATGCCGGGAAGATCGCACGCAAGCAGGTCCATGACGCGGCCGAATCTATGCGTGAATCGAGACGCACTGAAAGCCAATTTTCCCGGCCGTGGCCTCTCTGTCGCGCGACCGGGTATTGACATCTGCGGAGGTGTCTGGAATGCGGTTGGCAAAGGCTTTTCTCAACTCTACCCTGCCAACGAATGAGCAAACATCCGTCCGAGGTTTCCGAACCGAGCTATCTGGAAAGACTTCCTCAGTGGGCGCAGCAACAGGGCAGCACCGTTCGCGGGGAAATTGAAGTCCTTGGCGCGACGGACAATTCCTGGTCCATGAATTACGTCCATTCTCCCGACCCCAAGGAGTGCGGTTTTCTGTATGAGGATGAGTATATTGCGGTGGTTCGGGATAGGGTGCGGTTTGGCACCGGACGGGAAGGAACGTATCTGCGGATCTTCGAGCAGCCGACGTTGAAGGGCTCGCAAGGAGGCGTGGTCGTCCTTCCCTCCTACGAGGGAAAATTCTGGTTGGTCCGCCTTTATCGCCACGCCACGCGCGAATGGGAGTTGGAGCTGCCGCGGGGATTTTGCGAACCTGCTCTTTCCCCGGAGCAGAATGCGCGCCGTGAAACGAAGGAGGAACTCGGTGTGGAGCCGGTGCTGGTGAGCCTTCTCGGGCAAATCGCGCCAAATACAGGATTGTTGGCGTCGTTCGTCAGCGCTTGGCGCGCGGAGTTGCCTTCGGCTCCGATTGCCACCGAACAGAGCCGCAAGGAAGGTATTGCTGCTCATGTTCCGATGACTGCTCATGGTATGAGGCAGGCCATCCGGTCCGGAGAGATTCACGACGGTTTTACATTGAGTACCATCGCCATGGCCGATGCGTTGGGAATCCTCGACCCGCGATAAGAGGGTTGCTCAAAGCTCAACTTTTCCCCGCAGTCTTTTCGTTTCGGTTCGGCGTCGTTTGCCTTGAGCTTATCAATGCCCGTGGCCTGCACTGAGCTTTTTGTTGGCTGCGAGCAGCGTCGCGAAAACAATCTCGTCTGAGGCCGAGGGTCTTGACCGCGTTTCGTCGCAACGTTCGTTTCCTTGGCGAGACGGATGAGCTCCTTCGATGACCTGAGGGTCTTTTTGAGCTCAGTTGGAAACGAGTGAGACGGACGGCGCGCATCGCGGAGCGTAGCTCGACTGAGCCCGGGGACGAAGGAGTGAATCCGAGCGGCGGTGAATACATCGATCACCGGTCCGTCCATAGTGATGGCCTTGCTTACGAGGAGCCTCGCGGCAGCGTCGATCTGCTCGGAGGTCTTGCGGTTGCCGCTGCGCTGCTTGTTTCAGGGCTGCCTGCAGGACTTGGAACCGAACCAACCGGCGGGCGGGCAGACAACCGGAACACAGCGGAGATAGCCAAGAGCAACTTCCGACAGGCTGCCCGAAAGGGAGAACTCGCCGTGAGGCGACGGATGAGTCGATCGGCTTTCCTGATTGCGGCGCTTATCGTTTTTCGCGGATGTCTGGCTGCCGGTCGGGCCGTCCTCGAGGTAAACGCCTTCTTTACATTCGTCGTCTTGCCCCTTTTTTCCCCAGAGTCGTGGGTGCAATCCGCAGCAATGCATCTTGCTCCACGAGCACTCCTTTGGCCAGTAGGAGCTCAATTTGGTCCTGAATCGTTTTTCGCAATCCGCCACTTGTGGATTTGAAACCGAGCAGGCGAGAGACGGTGTGAACAATCTCGGCAGCGCGTGCTCCGTGGTGCTCCGCCACGACCCTCTCAATGGCCGCACGTAGTTCGCGCAACGGTAGGAACTCGGGTTTGCGGAGGCTAGTCGATCGCGCGTTTTCACGGTTGCGTACTGGGATCTTGGCGTCAGGGAGGAAAAGGCAGTCGTCCTCCCGTTGGCACCGTTGCGAAACTAACAGCGAGCGGATGCCGCGCGCTACGGCGTCCTGGATTCGCGACCCGGCTCGGCCCAAACCCCAGAGGTCGCGAACGCGAGTGGTGAGTTCGTCTTCGTGAATCGGCCCCTCGATTCGAACGATATGGAAGAGTACCTGGCTCATCTGTTTTGTGGGCAGTTCGTGCGGAGACGTGCTGAGTGGCACATCGAAGGCCGCTTCAATATAGGGCGTCGAGAGCGCTTCAGCTTCGGTGTCGTCGATCCCGCGTTCGATGTCTTCTTCGACGTCGGTTTCCCGCGGTGGCGTAGGGTGAGCTTCGGTGAGAGCGATTTTTGCCTGCTCGATTGCAGCTGCAACCTTGCGGAGCTGCTCGCCAGGGCGCTGAAACCAATCCGTGCTCCAAATGCGATGGATAATCCAACCGTGATCCTCAAGCACGGCTTGCCGCAACCGATCGCGGTCACGTGCCGAGCGCGCGGAGTGATAGGCGGCGCCGTCGCACTCGATACCCAGCGAATACCGCCCCGGCTTCTCCGGATCGACGATACCAAGATCGACGAAGAAGCCCGCAACACCAACCTGCGGATGCACCTCGTAACCCAAGCCTTCGACTGCGTGGCGCACCGCCTCTTCGAATGGCGACATCTCTTCGCCGACCGATTGTGCGGTGGTTGCCAGGCGTCCGGTTTCGGCGAATTGCAGAAAAATCTTGAACGCGCGCACACCACGTCCAGTCGCACGCGCGAGGTCGATGCAATCTGCGCGGAGCGAGGCGAAGACTTCACAGCGCCTCTTGGCGCGCGAGATAAGAACATTTAGTCGACGCTCGCCGCCTTCATTGCTTAGCGGACCAAAATTCATCGCCACATACCCGCTCGAATCTGGTCCATAGCCGACGGAAATGAGAATCACGTCGCGTTCGTCACCCTGCACATTTTCAAGATTCTTGACGAAAAACGGCTCGTGCGGATGCGCGGAGAAAAATCCCTCTACGTCCGGTTGTTCACGCCGAATCAACTCGAGTTCGTCGAGAATCGCCTGCTGCTGCCGCATAGAAAATGCAGCTACACCCAAGCTCTCGTTCGGATGCTGTCGGGCATGTTCGAGGATCGCTCGGCAAACGGCACGCGCCTCAACCCGGTTTGTGCCCGATCCACCACGGTCGTAGGTTCCGCCCTCGACGAAGCGAAGGCTGAGTCCCAGCCCGGCAGCGGCGAAATGTGGACTTGGAACGACGAAAAGCTTATCCTCATAAAATTCACGATTCGAGACCGCAATGAGGGAGTGATGGCAACTGCGATAGTGCCAGCGGAGCATCGTCTCCGGCAGGCCACGCGCACAGCAAAGCCCTAAGATACTCTCGACATCTTTCGCCTGAGCAGCCGCTGGGAGATCATCTTCCTTCATTTGATCTTCACTGTCGTCGCTGCTCGTGAGCCGGGAGAAGAAACGTGTCGGGGGCAACTGTTTGCTGTCGCCAACTACTACGTGCTGCCTAGCGCGGGCAAAGGCACCGAGCGCGTCAACTGGCTGCACTTGGCTAGCTTCGTCGATCACGAGCAAATCGAAATGAACAGCGCATGGTTCGAGGAACTGCGCTACGGAGAGAGGGCTCATCATGAACACCGGCTTGATCGTCTGCACGACAGAGCCAGCGTCTTTGAGCAGCTTGCGAACGGGCCGATGACCGCGCTTACGTTCGAGTTCACCGAGAAGCACGCCTGTCGCGCCAGCTCCGGCGTGCCGTGCGGGAAGTCCTTCATAGTGCTTCGCAAGCACGCGGTATTTGGCAAGCGTCAACCGTTCGACGTCGATGCGCCGAAATTCTTCGATCAGCCGCTCATGCTCCAATCCATCAAACTGCGCAAGTTCGGGTCGCACCCGAACTGCCTCGCGCAAGAGTCGTGAAAAATAAGCGCGCTCAAAGACATCATTCACTGAAGTGTGAAGGAGCTGGCCGCTTTCCAGGGAACCGACGAGTACCTCCATGCCGAGCTCCCGAGCACGCACAGCGCGGACGAACCAAGTGTTCCAGCGAGTCAAATCCTCCAGTCGATTTATCCACTGATTGAGCCGCTCGGAAAGAATCTCGAGCGGGACGTTCTCCAATGTATCTGGACCGAACGCCGCTGCGAGATTGAGTGCGACCTCGTCTTTCAACGCCGTTGCAGCCAGCCATGCCTCGCCGAGCTTCTCGCCGAGGGCCGCGCCTAGACCTGTAAAGCTCTCACGTCGCTCAAGTTCGGCAAAAGTTTTCCGGAAACTCGCATCCACGCACGCATCACCCTCGCCGCCGACCCATTCAACAATCGCGGAGAGCTGATTCCAATCGGAATTTTCTGCACGCCAAGCACCGCCGAAAGCCTGGCGCCCCGTCTCGTCGGCGCTAAGCAACGCTTGAAGATGTCTGCGCGCATCGATTAGGTCGTCAAGCAACGCAACGCGCTCCGCGTGATTTTTCGGCGGTTCTGCGCGCGACACGCTACGGAGCGCCGCGATTCCGCGCCGAAAGTCGCCATTTAAAAATCGGAAGAGCGATCGACCGTGGGCGGCGATGCTCGCACGCGCAACCGTGAGATCTGCGTCGAAAGCGGCGTCCGTCACGCTGGGTACTAGCTTTGCACGCAGGACGGTAAATGCCCGACCATGTTCGACGACATCGAGCAGTCCGTCGAGTCCCGCATGCCAGACCTCGTGACAAAACGCCGCCGGATCAAGAGCGGGAGCCGATCCAACGTGCGCTGCCATGCGTCGCAAAATCTCGATGTGACCAAACGTTGGGGGTTCCGGCTGGCGGAGCAATCCGGCGAGGGCTTGCGCCTCAGCGCGTAGGGGAGGCAGCGCTGCGTGAAGACGGTCGAGCATCAGACGAATTCGTGGCAGATCGATGTTTAGCACCGTCTCGCGTTCGGCTCCGCGCCAGGGATGTTGCGAAGGGGGGCCCATTTGCTCGATGCGCTGCGCGAGCTCCGAAAGAATTTCGCGACGCTCAACTAGCGCATCTACATCCCAAGTCTCCGCGCCGACCAGATCGATCTCTCCGAGTTCCCTCCCGCGTTCACCGAGCAGCGCAAGCGCCCCGAAGATGCGGAAGGGCGTCGTTCCGGTCGTGCCGATTGAAGCATGTAGGCTGGCCGCATGTCGATTGAGCCGCACCCGTGTTGCGTCGAGTCGCGGCACTAACGCTTCGAGTTCCTGTCCGCGCGGACGACCCAACTGCCATGTGCGTCCGATCTCATTGAGCACCGCCCGTTTGTGCGCTTTGTGACTGTGCAACTCGAGGCAGAGGTCACCGAGGCCCGCTGCTTCCAAACGACGCTTCACTACCTCGAGTGCAGCGAGCTTTTCTGCGACGAACAACACCTTCTTTCCATCGAGGACCGCCGTGGCGATGATGTTTGTAATCGATTGACTTTTTCCTGTGCCGGGAGGCCCTTGCACCACCACGCTCGTGCCAGTCCGCACTGTCTCGATAGCGAGCGTCTGCGAGCCGTCCGCGTCGACAACGTGATCAAGCCGAGCCGCAGGGATCAATTCGTCCAGGTGTCCATTTTCCGGAAATGGTCGATCGGCTGCGGGAAACCCGTCGCGCAGCAGGCCCTCTAAAATTGGACTGAGCAGGCGCTGCGGATCGGGCCAGTTCCGCGGATCGAGATCGCGATACATTAGAAACTTCGCGAACGAGAAGAAGCCAAGAGTCATCGCGTCCGCCTGCACTTCCCACCTCGGCTGTCCAGCGATCGCGTTGGCAACTGTGGTCGCGTATTGTGACGGGACTAGTTCCTCCTCCGCAGGGAACTTCGGCAGACTAATGCCAAATTCGGCTTTGAGTTTCGCAGCAAGCGAGAGATTTTCTTGCACGTCTTCCTCGCGCCATGAGAGAGTGAAACGTTCACGGGCGCTACGGCGCCGGAGTTCCACCGGCACGAGAACCAGTGGTGCATAACGCGGCGTGTCTGCCTTGTCCGTTTCGAACCATTTTAGCCGCCCGAGTGCGAGGTAAAGCACGTTGACGCCTTGCTCCTCAATCACCAGTTGCGCATCGCGATAAAGCGACAGCAAGCGCCGCTGAAGACCGTCCGAGGTGAGTGAAGTCTGGAGTTTGGTATCGATGTGCCGTCGAGCTTCGCCTGTTTCCTCGTCGTTATCTTCGTCCGGTTGGGGGAGACCGGCTTCCTCATCATCGAAATCGGGAACCAACTCTCCCGCTTGTTGATCCGGCGAAGAAGGAGCCTTCTTCTCAAGACCCGGCAAAAATGCAAACGACTTCTTCTCTCCGAAAAGCATCCGGAACACCTGATCGCTCTTCTCGTCCCGCACGTTGACGACGCGTGCGGATTTTGACTCGACTGGCATCGAGAGCAGCCGATTGCGTGTTGAGAGGTCGAGCAATTCGCGACGACTTTCTTCCAAAAGTATTTCGAGAGAGATCATGCGAAAATATCCTTATCTGCACTCAGACTCCACAGAGCCACCTCGTTTATCGAGAGTGCGTTTCCGCGCGTGGCAGTGGCTTCGAAGGGCGCTGAGGAACCGGTGGTATTGGATCGGACAGATTTGTTGAGTGGCATTCAGAGTTATCCGGTGGACACACAAGAGCGATATGCTGTTAAGTTAAGATTAACTAGACGAGGAGAACTCCGTGGTGGGACGCCAGTTCGCTTGAAGCGTTGTAGGCGGAGTAAGCCACCGCTTCGTTTTGTGGGCAGAAGTAGCGCTGTTTGACTGCGAGGATGGGACCGACAAGATTTTCAACGTCTTTTTGCTCAGCACTATGGAATTAGATCGAACCCTTGAAGACCGGTTGCGGTATTGTGGCATCCGCCTCGATGACGTCGAGGAGAGCTTTGCCCGCAGTGGTGGACCAGGGGGACAGAATGTAAATAAAGTGGAGACGCTCGTGAGGTTGGTTCATCGGCCCACTGGTATTGGCGTGGTGGCATCCGAGCACCGTTCGCGGGAGATGAACCGCCGCGCCGCTTGGCTGCGGTTGGCCGAGAAGTTCGAGGCTCTGCGAGAGAACCGCCGGCAGGAACGGGCGGCCCGTCGTTCACGCAAACGCGCACAAGCCGCCCGCCGTTCGCCCGGAACCAAGCGGAAGATGGTCGAATCCAAGCGTCGCCGGGGTGAGACAAAGAAACTTCGTGAGAAACTGCGGGACGGTTGATCCGCGTTTTCGCCGGGACCGCTTGAGCGCGAGAAGCTTTCGTCAAAGTCCTCGATGCGGACGCCCAGCGCCTTCATTCGCTCGAGAATCTGGTCGCGCGGGCGCACGCTTGAATATGGAGGGAGAAATTGAACTGCTGCAAGAAATCTGCTCTCATCTGAGTATGGCTGCCTCCCAAACGCTCCAGAAAAATGGTCTGACGCTTGATGTTCTCGAGACTTCTGACTTTCGGATCATGGTCAACCGAACCGGGGCGGAACTGATTTCCCTGGCGAAGCGCGACGCTGCCGGTGCGTGGCAAGGCTTTCTCTACCGGGACGGCGAGACGGGTCCGCCGGATTCGGGGTGGGCGAACCACGCCACGGTGATGGGGTATTTCCTGCATCGTCTTTGGAAGGAACAATCGCTCTATCGCGGCTCGCTCATTCGCAGTGGCAATCATGGATTTTTGAGACATTTCGCTTTTGATCCGCCGGAAGTCAGGGGTCAGGCGCTGGTCTATCGCGTTCCGGCGGCACGTGTTCCGGTCGAAGCTTATCCGCTGAAGGTCTCACTGGAATTGACCTATGCATTGTCGGTTGATGGCCTGCGGGTCGAGTTTCGCTTCACGAACGAAGAGCCCGAACTCGATGCGCATGTGAGCTTTGGTTTGCACCCGGGCTTTGCCGTGTCGTCCCTGAAAGATTGCCGAGTCCTGCTGCCGGCCGGAACTTATGTCCGCTATCACGCGCCCGGCAATTTCCTCGACGGTCGTGAGGAAGAGATATCGTTCGGCGGAGGAGAAATGCCCTTTGATAAGGCGCAGCTTCCGGATTCGTACCTCATAGGCCTCGAGCGCGTTCCCGGCCGGATTATCGTTCTGGAGGACGCTCATCTTGGTAGGCGAATCGAGTTTGATTTTTCCGAGGTCCCATTTCTTACCCTTTGGGCCGACAAGCAGATCTACATTTGCATCGAACCGTGCTGGGGTTTGCCGGACAGCAATCCTCCGAAGCCCTTCGAAGAAAAGATCGGCATCCAAGTGATCCCGCCGAAGTCGGACCTGCGACGTGGCTTTTCGATCAGTCCCGGGTTCTTGCAATGAGATTCCTGTTCGCGTTCGTCTCCCGGCTGGTTTTGCTCGTTCTGTTCACCTTTGGCTTCGTGGTGCTTTTCCAGCATGGGCCCGACAAGTTCCCGGATGGAGCGAAGAAGGAATGGAACGCGTTGGTCGTCTTCGTAGGGTCGATGCTCTCGAGGCAGCAGAGCACTCCGGCGTCCGCTGCGCCACAGCCGGCCGCCACTGCTGCGGCTTCCCCGGCGCCGAAGCAGTCTCCGTCGCCGGCTGGAGCTGGCACTAACAAGCCAGCCACCGCCGCGCCGACGGCGACCCGCTAGAAATTCGGAAAGCACGTTGAACCTGTTCGTGAACCGCCCATCTTATCCTATGGCTGTGAAGTCCGAAAAAGATCTGCCGGAGAGCCAGAGAGCTACCTGGCTCAAGGCCATGAGCGCGATGGAGCTGCGAAACTATGCCTACGCCATTCAGCTGCTGCACACTGTTCTGAGGGCTCATCCGGACTTTCTGCTGGGTCGTCAGTTGGCCCGCAAGGCTGCGGCGGCAAAGTTCGATGGCAAGCGGAGTGTTCTCGGGGGTCTGTCCAGCGCTTCACTTTCTTTGATGAAAGTGCAGAGTCAGGTGAAGAGGGACCCCGTGGCAGCTCTCGATCCGATTGAAAAGATGCTTGAGGTGGATCCCCACAACCCCCAGGCCAACCAATTGCTCAAGGAGGCGGCGCTCGCCGCCAGGATGCCCGAACTCGCCATCTTCGCGCTCGAGACGATCGTCAGTGGCCATCCGAGGGACACCAAAACCATGCATGAGCTCGCCAGACTCTACATGGAGAACAGCCAACCGGCCAAGGCGGGCGATGTCTACGGAAAGATTCTGGAGATCAATCCCAATGACCTTGCCGCGGTCAAGGGAGGCAAAGATGCCGCGGCGGCCGCCTCGATGCAACGGGGTGGCTGGGAGCGCGAGGGGACGACTTACCGCGACTTGATCAAAGACAAGGAACAAGCCGTCGCCCTCGAACAACAGGCGAGAGTCTATCGCGGCGACGAGATGATCGACTTCCTTCTTGGCGAGCTCTCCGAAAAATACGTTCGGGACCCCGAGAGTTTGGATACCGTGCGCCGCATCGCCGAGCTCTACGAAGAAAAAAACGATCTCGAAAATGCGGTGACTTGGTTCAGCTATGCTGCCCAGTTGTCGCAGAACACCGATTTTGC
Source organism: uncultured Verrucomicrobiae bacterium (assembly GCA_963820865.1). Lineage (GTDB taxonomy): Bacteria > Verrucomicrobiota > Verrucomicrobiia > Chthoniobacterales > Terrimicrobiaceae > DASTFP01. Next base: position 196,149 of record CAWGBZ010000025.1, on the reverse strand, counting down.
TCTGGTGCGAAAGGTCTCCGACCTCCGCCTCAAGCAGTTCGATGCGGCGATCGCCGGTCTCGAAGAGGCCTTGGCGGCCGAGCCGGACGGGGCGGACGCCGCCGAGCGAGCCGCGCAGCTCGAAGAGATGAAGCGCCAGCGGGCCGAACTCTTTCTCGACGAGGCGAAGAAGCGTATCGAGCGCAACCCCACTGACCTCCAGCTCAGGTTCGAGCTCGGTGAGATTCTCATCAGTCTTGGCAACTACAAGGACGCCATCTCCGAGCTCCAACGAGCGCGCCAGAACCCGAACGTCCGTCTTCGCGCGATGAATCTCCTGGGAAAGTGTTACACCGAGCGCAAGATGTTCGACCTGGCTGCGAATATTCTTTCGGCCGCCGCCAGTGAGCTTGTGCAAATGGATAACGTCAAAAAGGAAATCGTCTACAACCTCGGGTTGGTTTACGAGAAGATGTCTCAGGAGGAAAAGTCCATCGAATGCATGAAGCAGATCTACGAGGTGGACTACGGCTATCGGGACGTGGCCGAGCGCGTCGAGAGTTCCTACGGCGAAGCGGTCTGATTTTCGATTTCGTCGACCTTCTCGTTCGAGAATTTGGTCGACGTCTGCGGGAATTCGCGATCCAAGTTTCAGATGGCCACACTTTCCTCCCTTTATTCCGAGTATGTGATGCCGACCTACGGAAGGTTCGACCTCGACATCGCGCGTGGTTCCGGATGCCGGGTGTGGGATTTTGACGGAGGAGAGTATCTCGATTTTGGGGCTGGAATTGCGGTTTGTTCGCTGGGCCACGCCCATCCCGAGATCACTGAGGCGGTGAGCCGGCAAGCCTCCACGCTCGTGCACACGTCGAACCTTTATCGGACCGCGCCCCAGGCCGAACTGGCCCGCCAATTGGTCGCCTTAACGGGAAGCGGGAAGGTCTTCTTCTGCAATAGTGGGGCGGAAGCCAACGAAGGACTAATCAAGCTCACGCGCAAGTTTGGCAGTGCCTCGGGGCGTTACGAGATCCTTACTTTTCAGAACTCCTTCCATGGGCGCACGATGGCAGGAATCTCCGCGACGGCTCAGGAGAAGATCAAAAAGGGCTTTGCGCCGCTGCTGGATGGTTTTGTCCATCTTCCGTTTCTCGATCTGGATGCAGTTTCCAAAGCGATCGGCCCGAAGACCGCCGCAATCCTGGTGGAGCCCGTCCAAGGAGAAGGCGGCATCCATGTGGCCAGCGCGGAGTTTTTGCGCGGCCTGCGCAGCCTCTGTGACAAACACGATCTGCTTCTTCTCTTCGATGAAATCCAATGCGGCCTGGGACGGACGGGGAATTGGTGCGGCTGGAAGAGCCTGGATCCCAGCGTCACGCCTGACGGTGTCAGCTGGGCGAAGGGGATTGCCAACGGGTTTCCGCTCGGCGCGTTTTGGGCGGCTTCTGCGAGGGGGTTGGGCGACCTGCTCGGGCCCGGGACCCATGGTACGACCTACGGTGGGAACCCGGTTTGCTGTTCCGCTGCTATCAAAGTAATCGAGATTATCCAGCGTGATCGGCTTTGCGAGAATGCCTCGGTGCAAGGCGGCAGACTTCGTGACGGACTCCTTGCCCTGAAAAGCCCCGGCATTTCGGACGTGCGGGGCCTCGGGCTGATGGTAGGATTCGAGCTGGCAGAGGGAGTCCGAACCCAACGTGGCCATACCTTTCGTGAAGGAGTTGATGGCTGCCGGGTTGCTGGCCATTCCGGCGGGAGAGCGCGTCGTTCGATTGCTGCCTCCACTGAATGTCGCGGCCGAGGAGATCGACCAGGCTTTGGAAATTATCGGGCGTTCGCTGCGGGAACGGTAGCCACCGCGAGGCGCAAGAATTCGGCGATGCCAGCTTCACTTCGATTCCTGGAGATTTCAGAAGAAGCGTTGAGATTTACCAAATCATTCGACATCTTTTGCGGGAGCCGTTGCGCGAACCCGCCAGGTATTCCATCCAGCAGAACTTAGCCCCCTCTTACCGAAATCAGGTCATGAAAAATCTTCTTTCCATCGAATCGCTGGATCGCGAGGACATTGAGCGCATCGTCTTTCTCACTGAGGCCATCAAGGCGAACCGAGGATCTCATGCCGCGCATCCGCTGCGTGACAAGTGTTGGGCATTGATATTCTCCAAATCTTCGACCCGCACGCGTGTCTCCTTCGAGGTGGGCATCCGGGAGCTTGGCGGGGCAGTGATGTTTCTGGCCGCCAGCGACATCCAGTTGGGCCGCGGTGAGTTGATCAAGGATACGGCGCGGGTCATGGGACGGATGCTCCATGGGGTGGTGATTCGGACCTATTCGCAGAGCGACGTCGAAGAGTTCGCCCATTTCAGCGGCATTCCGACGATCAATGCCTTAACGGACGTGGAGCACCCCTGCCAGATCCTTTCCGATCTGTTTACTATTCAAGAAAGTGGACGTTCGCTGGAAGGATTGCGTGTCGCCTTCATCGGTGACGGCGACTGCAACGTCGCCCGTTCCTGGATGTGGGCGGCCGTCCGGTGCGGGTTTGAACTACGCGTCGCGACGCCTGAGAAGTTCCGCCCGCCGCAGAGCATCGAAGAGTTTATTTGCGCGAATGTGCGGATTCTGGAAGATCCGGTGGAGGCAGCGCGAGGCGCGGACGTTCTCTATACAGATGTCTGGGTGAGTATGGGAAAGGAAAGCGAGTCGGGGTTGCGGATGGCGCAGTTCCAAAGATATCAGATCAACCGCGAACTCCTCGGGGTGGCGCCGGGTGCGCTGGTGCTGCATTGTCTTCCGGCTTATCGCGGAAAGGAGATCACCGAGGAGGTGTTCGAGGAGCATGCCGAAACCATCTTCCGGCAGGCTGAGAACCGCTTGCATACCCAAAAAGCGATCTTGTCATTGGTCGGCATCTAGCGCTGGATTCCGTCCATGAATCCAAGCGCGGCGGTTTGCCGGGATGCGGCGCCCAATTGGGGAAAAGCAAAACATCGTTGCGTCGCAGCGACGTTTTACTAATATTCGCGGCCCTTTCAACACCTCTGCCCTGTGCTATCCGGATTTCTTCTTTCCCAAGGCATGCTGATTGCCCTGCTCTGCGGCCTTGTGGGCTTGGGCGGTGCGGTGTTTCTCATCAGGGAGGTGATCGGCCTTCCGGCCGGGAACGAACGGATGCGCCAGATCGCCGGCGCGATTCAAGAAGGCGCCAGAGCGTACCTCAACCGTCAAATTGCAACCATTAGCGCAATTGCTGCGGTCATCTTTATTCTCCTGGCAGTCTTTCGCGATCTGGCCACCGCAGTGGGATTTCTTTTGGGTGCAATATGCTCGTTATGTGCTGGTTATATCGGAATGAGGGTGGCGGTGATCGCCAACGTCCGCACCGCTCAAGGGGCGACCGCCAATCGCAAGAAGGCGCTTCAGGCCGCTTTCAATGGCGGCGCGGTCACCGGACTTCTGGTGGTCGGCTTGGCCTTGCTTTCGGTAGGGATATTTTGGCTGGTGATGTCGTGGATTAGCCCGGACAAATCGATCGCGAGCTTGGTCGGTGTGGCCCTGGGAGCGTCCCTCATTTCTGTCTTCGCCCGTCTAGGCGGCGGAATCTATACCAAAGCGGCGGACGTCGGAGCAGACCTTGTTGGAAAGGTGGAGTCGAATCTGGAAGAAGACGATCCACGTAATCCGGCGACGATTGCCGACAACGTCGGCGATAACGTGGGTGATTGCGCAGGAATGGCCGCGGACGTCTTTGAAACATACGCCGTTTCCCTGATTGGCACCGTGCTGGTCGGCGCTCTGACGGCCGGCTTGGGTGCTCCAGTGGTCTTCCCGTTCTTGCTCGGCGGGGTGGCGATCATTGCTTCGTTGCTCGGTATTCTTTTTGTGAATCTCTCCAATACCACACCGACGAATGCGTTGATCGGCGGGGTCGTGGTCAGTTCGGTTCTCTCGGCGATCTTTTTCTGGCCCGTAACCAGCTTGCTTTTCCCGGCGGGCCTGACGGCACGCGACGTCTTGAGCGGAGCCGAGACGGTTTATCCCGCCAGCGGAATCTATTTCTCTGCACTCCTCGGCCTTTTGATGACCGGCGCGGCGGTCTTTATTACCAACTACTACACAGCCACCGGCCATGCGCCAGTTCGCAAAGTGGCCGAGGCCAGCGTGACCGGCCACGCGACCAATATCATTGCCGGCCTGGCCGTGGGACTGCATGCGACGGCGCTGCCAGTCCTCTGCATCGCCGCCTCGATCTGGTTGAGCCATAGCGCGGCGGGACTCTACGGAACTGCCGTCGCGGTCATGGCCATGCTCTCGATGTCGGGAATCATCATCTCGTTGGACGCCTTCGGCCCAATCACCGACAACGCGGGCGGAATCGCCGTCATGAGCGGGTTGCCCAAGTCGGTTCGCGCCATCACGGACGAATTGGACGCCGTCGGGAATACCATGAAGGCAGTCACGAAGGGCTATGCGATCGCGAGCGCCGGTCTCGCCGCGATCGTGCTTTTCGGCTCATACTTCGTCGATCTCAAACACCACCTCCAGAGTCCGGCCAGCAGGCTCCATATGGAACCTGCCCAGATTGAGCAGGCGCTCTCCTTTTCGCTGAAAGACCCGAAGATCATTATCGGCCTTTTTCTTGGGGGACTTCTCCCGTACCTTTTTTCGGCTTTCAGCATGAACGCGGTGGGGCGTGCTGCCGGCGCCGTGGTCACCGAGGTCCGCCGGCAGCTCAAGCAACACCCGGGCATCCTCACGGGCAAGGAAACGCCGGAATATGGGACTTGCGTGGACATCGTGACCAAGGCCGCTCTCAAGGAGATGATCGTGCCGGCGCTGCTTCCGGTCGTCGCCGTCGTCGTCGTCGCCGCCATTCCTGACGGCATGAAAATTCTCGGTGGTGTCCTGGTGGGAAGCATCGTGACAGGCTTGTTTATGGGCATTTCGATGACCTCGAGCGGCGGCGCCTGGGACAATGCCAAGAAATACGTCGAGGAGGGAAACTTTGGTGGCAAAGGGTCGGAAGCTCACAAGGCGGCCGTCACCGGCGACACGGTCGGCGACCCCTACAAGGATACCAGCGGCCCGGCCATCAACCCAATGATCAAGGTTGTCAATATCGTCGCGATCCTCATCATTCCGATCTTCTTTTAGGTTTGGTTAGGTAGACGTTGGAAAAGAGACCACGCTAACCACTGTGGTTAAGGCCCGCGGTTCGATTCCGCACATAGCCTCGCCACTTCAACGCCAGATTGCTTAAGGGTGACTGACTTGAACTGGTCGACGCGAATGGCAATTTCGTCCTAGCATCTGCCAATCCTTGGGTAGTGCCACAAGCGCGCCTGGTCAAGGATACGCATCATAGCTTTGCGCGCTTCATCCGACGAGTGCGCAAATTCCAAAAATGTGCGGAACAGGGAGGATGCGGAAATGGATGGGAAACGCGCTTATATGAGAGGGGCCGATCAGGCGCTTCGATCGGCTGGAACAAGGTTACTGAAGGAATGCGTCGCCTCGCTTCGTAGAGCGATTTGTGTTGCTGCGGCTATTGTCTTTGCATCGGGGCCGGGCGCCTTACCGGCCCTTGGTCAAAGCGCGCAGCCGTCGGCGACACCGTGGGTTCCACAGGGGAGTTTCTCTTATGACTTTCGTGCTCCGGGGACCGGAACGACCACCAGCGGTCCGACTTTGAGCTTTTCGAATGTGCAGTTGTACAATGTCTCCCAAGGCCCAAGCGTCGGTGGCGGAACTGTTTTTGGACCGTTTCCTAATTACGACCCTACGCACTTCATATTGTTTGGAATCTTCGCTCCGAGCGGATATATCGTCGAGGTCGATAAGAGCTTTCTCTATGTTGCGGCCCCGATGGCAGGGGCCACCTTTACGGTGTCGTCGCCTGGGACGTCGCAATGGATCGAGGTTCGCTTTTCACATGATCCCGCCGTTTCGGATGACCTTCTTCTGGGTAACTTAACTGGACGCTTTACTCTTCGGAAGACATACGCCCTGACCGTCAACCAGGGGAGCGGAACGGGAGATTATCTCGAGGGTCAAATTGTCAAGGTGACCGCGAATGCGCCAGCAGCCGGGCAGGAATTTGCAGGTTGGACAGGCGACATAGCGATCCTTTCAAATCCATTCATCGCCACGACGACGGCGATAATTCCGGCGATGGCTGTCAGCATCACGGCAACTTACTCGGCTCTTCCAACGTTTCCGTTGACGGTGACAAATGGGTCGGGGGACGGGGACTATCTCGCAGGCCAGCAGGTTACCATCGTCGCGGACCCCGCGCCTGGCGGTCAGCGGTTCACGGGCTGGATCGGGAATGTCACTTTCGCCGACCCTTCGTCGCCCACGACCACGTTGACGATGCCCTCCTCTGCGGTGGAAGTCACCGCCACCTACTCCACCTCGACCGGTCCGACGGGCACGGGACTTCTTGGGCAGTATTACAATGACGATAGTCATGCGGCATATCCCCTCACTAATCCATTCGCGGGCACCGCGGCACTCACGCGCACGGATACCGATGTGGACTTCGACTGGGGTAGTCGTTCGCCGGCCTCCCAGGTAAACGCGAACTTCTTTTCGGTGAAGTGGACCGGAAAGCTCAAGGCTCCCGTATCGGGAAGCTACACCTTTACGGTTCGGGGCGATGACGGCGTGCGTCTCTTTCTGAATGGCACAAAAGTCATCGATGGATGGAGAGACCAGGGAGCCACGCCCTACTCTTGCACCACGACGTTGGCGGCGGGAGCGTTATACGATATCGAACTGCAGTACGATGAGCATGAGGGTAACGCGGAATGCCGGCTGCTGTGGAGCTATCCGGGACAGTCGACCCAGGCGATCCCGCTGAGCCAGCTCTATCCACCTGAGAACGTGACACCGCAGACGGGACTTCTTGGGCAGTATTACAATGACGATAGTCATGTGGCATATCCCCTGGCCAATCCATTTGCGGGCACCCCGGTGCTCACGCGCACGGATACCGAGGTGGACTTTGACTGGGGCAGTCATTCGCCGTCCTCCCAAGTAAACGCGAACTTCTTTTCGGTGAAGTGGACCGGAAAGCTCAAGGCTCCCGTATCGGGAAGCTACACCTTTACGGTTCGGGGCGATGACGGCGTGCGCCTCTTTCTGAATGGCAATAAAGTCATCGATGGATGGAGAGACCAGGGAGCCACGCCCTACTCTTACACCACGACGTTGGCCGCGGGAGTGTTGTACGATATCGAACTGCAGTACTGCGAGCACGAAGGTAACGCGGAATGCCGGCTGCTGTGGAGCTATCCAGGACAGGCACTCCAAGCTATTCCGCAAAGCCAGCTTTATCCGCCCCAAACACCGGGCACAGGGGACGAATTGGATCAAGAGAATGTGCCGATTGGTGGCTCAGGAGGACTTGAAATCACCAGCAATCAGACGGTGGCTCAGTCCTTTACTGTTTCGAAGTCTGGAAAGCTGTCGAGAGTCGACATTATAGATATTCGGCACCACAGATGCCCACCGCAAAAAAGCTTATATATATCGCTTATCAATATGTCGGGCGATGCGTTGGGACAGAACACTTACTATACGAGAGAAGTCTACCCACACGAAGTGAATGGCACCATTTCGCTGGAATTCGGCAGTTACGCGCCAACTGTATCCGAGGGTGACAGATACGCTATCTATTTGCAGACCGATGCGGATCCGGCTGGATGTACGTATGCATGGGGCGGCGGGTTCGAGACTTACGATGGTGGGGACACCTTTATCAATGGGGTTAAGAATCTCCGAGACATGAAGTTTAGGACGTATGTCACAGCCCAATGAGCATGAAGGGATGATGGCTTTCTTTGTAAGGCAAGGTAGGGCCTGACGAATCTCGGAGTGTTGCTTTGCGTGCCATCTCGCCTTGTTACGCGTCACAATATCGGACGTGCGTCTGATCGGGTGCTTGCGGCCAAGGTAGCAGTCGCAGGGCTCCACGAAATTGGACCCTTAAGTAAGTAAGTAGCCTGGCCTAACTGGTGGCTCATAGATGCATCCTCACCATGATTGGGAAAGGAATCGGACGATCCACCGATTTAAGAGGATTTCTTGGTAGTGTGATCGTCCAAGATCCCGAAGAGGAACCGCCGCTCCTGAACGAACTCAAAGCAACGGGTATGAAAATGGGAGATGCTTGTCCGCTTCGGGCGCGAAAGCGTGGTTCTTCGGAAGGATATGACCCGTGTTCCATTGGTGAGGATCTGCGGCCAGAATATCTGCGACTGATGAGCACTCGTTTCTCTCCGTGGCCAGAATTTGCGGCAACAGGTTGGTGCTTGGAAAACTTGATCTTTCCACTCTCAATTTTAGTGTTCCAAGAATCAGTTCGAAACGGTCGCGCCCTCTCCACCCGTTCCCTATTGTGGACACATTACCCCGCTGGAGGCCGCCATCCATTGTCTTGTCGCTTACAAGAAGAGTCCGCGCCAGATCGCGCAAGAAAGAGCGGTTGCGGATCTCCTCGCACATCCGAACACGCCCTTGCTCGGGCTTTTTCGAGCGTCGGCCGGCATCCGTCGCGGTAATCGGGCTATTTGGCCGATTCCTCGTTGATTTGTTCCTCTTCCTCCTCTTCGAGTTCGCGACGCAATGCCTTGGAGATGAACGGTCGCACAAAACCGTAGACGAGAAACGTCACGAAGAGTAGCGCCGGCACCCATTCATAGAACATCGCGCTGAACACCAACGCGACGATGATCAGCAGAAAGCGAGGGATCGAACGTTGCGTTCTCCAGCCAAGACCCTTGAAACTGGGATAACGGACGCGGCTGAACATCATGAACGACAGGAACAACATCAGGCCTGCCAGCGCATACTTCCAAATGCCAATCTCCTTGGCGCCTTCCTCCAGCCAGAGCATGAAAAGAGTCAATGACGCGATCAGACCGGCCGCCGCGGGAATGGGAAAGCCGATGAAATCTTCCGTCGATTTTCCATTCTTCAGCGTGGCGTAGCAGTTGAATCGCGCGAGCCGGAGGGCGCCGCAGAGCAGATAGACGAAAGCGATCAGCCAGCCGGTGCGATAAAAGTCGCGAAGGACGATCTGATACACCAGCAGTGCCGGTGCGATCCCAAATGACACGATGTCGGCCAACGAGTCGAATTCCCGGCCAAATGGGCTCTCGTTGCCTCCGAGCCGTGCCAGGCGGCCGTCGAGCAGATCGAAAACACACGCGCCAAGAATGAACGTAAGCGCCTGATGATAGAGAACCACGGCGGAGCCTCCCTGCTGAATGACCAGCGCCGCCTCGATGATCCGCAAGATGGCCGCAAAACCGCAGAACAGGTTTCCCGCCGTCATCAAATTCGGCAGGAGATAGATCTTCGGTTCTTCGTTGGCGTTCATCCCGGTCGATTTTAACCCGGGCGATGGCGGTTTCGCCGCCGCGCACACGGTCTCCGAGCTGGACAAGAATCTCCGATCCGATGGGCAAATCGACCTCGGTGCGTGAACCGAAACGAATCATGCCGAAACGTTCGCCTCTTTCGACCCGCTCGCCAACCTGCTTCCACGCGCAGATCCTTCGGGCGATGGCGCCGGCAATCTGGCGGACAACGATTGTCATCCCATGGCCGCGGATGACCCACGTGCGGCGGGCGTTGATCTCTGCACTGGATGGGTTCCGTGCGTCGACGAACCGTCCGGTTCTTGCTTCCGAATACGTGATCTCACCTGCGATCGGAGCCCGGTTCACATGGACGTCGAAGACAGAGAGAAAGATGCCAATGCGCTTTACCCGGTCCTTGATAAACTCTCCCTCGTCGGTCTCTTTGACTTCGACGACCATACCGTCCGCGGGAGACACGGCCAGGGTTTCATCGCTTGGCGGCTGGCGCTCAGGGTCGCGGAAGAAGTAGAGTGAGAAGACCAGAAGTCCGGCCAGAAGGATCAGAGCCGGAGGGAATAAGAGGAGGGCAACCAGGCAGCTGGTCGCGAGGACTCGCAGAATCCAACGAGCTTCGTCCAGCGCACGAGATTTCATTGCGCTATGATAAATCTGAAAAGGACGGCGGCTAGCCCATAGTTGAAATCGCCGCGCATGCAGGTACTCTGACAGAGATGACATCGACAACGGACATGACCATGGCTGAGCTTCTGGAGACCTATCCGGGCGCGCAGCGCGCTCTGTTTCGAAATTACCATATCGGAGGATGCGCCAGTTGCGGGTTCGGTCCTGACGAGACCCTCGCCGAGGTCTGCGCTCGGAATGAAGGTCTTGATCCGGAAACGGTGCTGGGAAGTGTTCGTCGGGCTTGGGAGCAGGACGAAAGGATGATGATCTCTCCGCAGGAGGTCAAAGAACTGCTCGAAGCGAAGAAAATCGAGATCCTCGATATACGGACCCGGGAAGAGTATGAGGCGGTGCATGTCGAGGGTGCGCAATTCCTGGATCAAACGCTGCTGCAGGCGACCCTTGCCAATAAACCGAAGGGTGATCTGCTCGTCATCCTGGATCACAACGGTTCGCGATCCCTCGATGCCGCGGCTTATTTTGCCGGTCACGGTTTCACCAATGTCAAATGTCTCCGTGGCGGGATTGATGCCTGGAGCGTCGAGGTGGATCCGAGCTTGCCCCGCTACACACTCGAATGAACGACGATCTCGAAGCGAAAATTGAGGCGGCGTTGCAGGATCCGCAGAACCTGGGTGAGTTATCGGGGGCGGATGCCGTCGGGACGGTGGGCAGCGAGAATTGTGGCGATATGCTCCGCATGTGGGTGAAATTCAAGGAAGAGGACGGTCGCAAGGTCATTGATAAGGCGACCTTCCAGGCCTTCGGTTGCCAGACGGCGATCGCCGTGGCCAGCGTCGCCACCGAGTTGATCCGAGGCAAGACCCCTTCCGAGGCTTTGGCGATGTCAGGAGAGGAGCTGGCCTCCCCACTCGGTAAACTTCCCCCGATGAAGATTCATTGTGCACAGCTCGTGGAAGGCGCCCTTCGGAATGCGCTCACCGGCGAGACGGCCCCTCGGCCGGCCCAGGCGCCGACACTCCTTGATCAGCTCGCCGCACCAAAAAGCGTCAAAATCAAATTCCAATGAATGATCATCGAGAGATCACCCTGACGCGCGATTGCGACGCGATTCAGATTCCCAGCGGACATCCTGTCGTTCTGCCCGAGGGCATGGATGTCATTATCACCCAATCGTTGGGTGGGACGTACACCGTGGCCACCCCGGGAGGGCTCGCTCGCATTGAGCTGAGAGACAGCGATGCCCTCGGCTTGGATTCGCTTGAGCCCGTTGAGGAGGCCAGGAAGCACGAAGGATCTGCAGAAGAGGCAGTCTGGATGCAGCTCAAGACCGTTTTTGATCCCGAGATTCCGGTGAATGTGGTCGATCTCGGCCTCATCTACGACTGCCGTGTGAACAGCTCCGAAGCAGGCGGCACTTCGGTGCTCGTGCGCATGACTCTCACGGCCCCTGGCTGTGGCATGGGCCCCGCCATCGCCGCCGACGCTCGCCAGAAAATTCTCGCCATCGACGGCGTCGACGACGCTGAAGTCGAACTGGTCTGGGACCCGCCTTGGAATCAGTCGATGATCAGCGAAGAAGGGCGGATGAAGCTCGGCTTGGTATAGGTCCGCTCCCCGGGGATTTTCTCACGTTGCTTCCGGCGCCGTCCACCCGCCTCTCGAGGCTGGGACTGTCCGGCAGTCCGCTCGATGCTCCGAGAGAGGGCTTTGAGCGTCACGAAACCTGCTGACGCTCGATTTCGGCGCGCAGACGCTCTTCTTGCGCGCGCAGTTGCGGCGTCAATTCCTCGCCGAAGTCCTCGGCTTCGAAGAGTGGACGAATCTCGATTTCCGCCTCTTCGCCTGGCATGGGGTCCGGACAGCGACGCGCCCACTCGATGGCCTCGTCCATTGACATGACCTGCCAAATCCAATACCCGGCGACAAGGTCGGTCGTCTCAGCGAACGGGCCATCGATTACTTGCTTCTTGCCGTTCGAGAACCGGACGCGCTTGCCCCGGCTGCTCGGATGAAGGCCCTCCCCGGCCAGCATCACGCCAGCCTTCGCCAGTTCCTCGTTGAACGTGCCCATCTCGGCAAGCAACTCCTCGCTGGGCATTACGCCGGCCTCAGAGTTCCTCGTCGCCTTGATCATTACCATGACTCGCATCGTTGTATCCTTTCTGCCTTGGAGAATGCTCTGATCACCTTCATCGCGAGCGCCCTCTGTGCAATTATGACGAAGAGCCTCGCGGAAAAGGACACGTCCGGGACGTTTTTCTTCTTTCGGGATTCTCCAGAAATCCTGCCGGCTTTCAATTTTCGCGAGCCCCGGTAGCGTTTCCGTCATGACGACTATTGATGAGATCGCCCCCGACCTGTTCCGGCTCTCGATCTATGTTCCGGACTATGACATGCAGTTCAATCATTTCCTCGTCCGCGACGAGGAGCCATTGCTCTTTCATGCGGGCCTGAAGGCAATGTTTCCGGCTTTGCGGGAAGGAGTGGCTAAACTCATCGATCCGACAAAGCTTCGGCATATCGCTTGGAGCCACTTTGAATCCGACGAATGCGGCAGCCTTAATGAGTGGTTGCAGCTTGCCCCCGAGGCCCAACCGGTCTGCACCGTCGTCGGCAAGCTGGTGAGCGTGGATGACTTCTCCATCCGCCCGGCCCGGGGCATGACCCCCGACGATGTCTTGAGCACGGGTAAATATCGCTATCGGTTCTATCCCTCTCCGCACATTCCGCACGGATGGGACGCTGGAGTGCTTTTCGAGGAAACACGCAAAACGCTGTTCTGTTCGGATCTCTTTCATCACTTCGGCAACGTCGCCGCCGTCACAACGGCGGACCTGATCGAGCCGACCCGCCAGGCGATGCAACGGTTGCAGCAAGGCCCGCTGGCCGGCTATATGCCCTATACCCGCCAAACGGAAGGAGTCCTGCGCGCATTGGCAGAGCTAAAACCGGAAACCCTGGCGGTCATGCACGGATCGTCCTACGTGGGACAGGCGGACCAGTCGCTCCGCGACCTGGCCGGAGTGATTAAGGAAAGCTTCGATCAGGTTTGACGGCCGTCGGACGGGAGGGGCTCTCGGCCCGCTTCGCTAACAGGGTCGGAGCCGCTGCTTCTTTCTACAAATCCCGATAGAAGATCAGTCCTGTGCCGTCCGGTTCATAGAATCCAAATTCCCTGGTTCCCCACGGGGTATCTCTGAGCTCGCTTTTTAGGCCCAGTGCGTTCCTGGCTTTGAATTCCTCAAAGAGCGCATCGGGATCGTCCACGATGAAGCGGATGATGGGCGGGTCGGAACCGTTCATTTTTGAAATCGCTTTCTTCATGCCATTGAAGATGAAGCTTCTACCGCGTCTCTTCTGACTCCGGCGTATTTGGGATCGGTGGCTGAGTCTTGAAATGAAACACGGAAGCCGAGCTTCTCTGTGTAGTAGCGAATCGCTGCACCCACATCGCGAACAGCCAGCACCGGATTTACTTCGCGGAAAGAGGCGGTCTTCATGTCCTTGCCGGACTAAAGAGGAGCCGGATTCAGAATCGTCAAGAAGAATAGGGGATCGAGGCGGCGAGCTGTTGGAAGGCCGGAGTTGACGGCGCGCCGTGGGCACAAGTTGAGGGTTAGGCGAGGCAGTTGGAGCCATGTATCGGGGCAACCTGGTGCTGGCGATGGTTTGATCGATTTGGGTTGCTTTTCCGACGATTTGGTCCAGATTTTCCGCCCCTATGAGTCAACATCCCAGCCTGAAGGGCAAGGGCGCCATCAAAGCCAAGCGCAGCGTTCTGAAGCGCTTTGAGCGGGTCGAGTTGCTGAAGAAGCGCGGCCAGTTCAAAGAAGGCCAGCGCGTGCTTGGACTGCCCAAGACGAAGCCCGAAGAGTGATGCACCGGCGGCAAGCTACCGGCTGTCGCCTTCCGCTCGTCGCGCCGTCGTGCGCCTGAACCGCTTTCTGGCCGCCGCGGGCTTTGGTTCCCGTCGAGCCTGCGAGGCCCTCATCAGGGACGGAAAGATCTCGATCAACGGCCACTTCGTTCGGGATCTTGCGACAGTTGTTCAGCCCGGTGACGATGTTCGAGTCGCCGGAAAACCTCCGCCGCGGCCGGCGCGCGCGGCGTACCTTCTCTTGCACAAACCGAAGGGGATCGTGTGCACACGCTCCGATGAGCGGAAACGGACGACCATCTTTGACTTTGTGCCGGGCCACTTCGGGCGCCTCTTTCATGTCGGGCGTCTCGACAAGGAGAGCGAGGGCCTCATTCTGCTGACCAACGACGGGGCTCTTTCGCATCGGCTGACCCACCCGACACACGAAGTGGAGAAGGAATATGAAGTCCTTCTCGACAAGCCATTCGACGCGGCCAAACTTTCCAAGCTGCTGCGGGGCATGGTCATCGAAAGCGGTCGTGCGCGGGCCGAGCGGGCGCGAATCGTTGGACCCGCCCTTCTCCGGGTGGTTCTTCGCCAGGGACTCAAGCGTCAGATTCGGTTGATGTTCTTGAAGCTCGGCTACGAGGTGAAGCGCCTCGTCCGCACGCGGATTGGTCCGCTGAACCTGGGAAGCCTCCAACCGGGGCACTGGCGGCTCCTTGACGAGCGCGAGGTTGCGCTTTTGAAAGGCGACGATACAAAGGGCTCGTGAAAAGTCCCATTGTCGCTTTTCCAGGTTCTCCACCCGCCCTCGGGCCTTACTCGCTCGGGGTTGTTGGCAGCGGAAAGTTCCTCTTTGTTTCCGGCATGACGCCCTTTGATCCGGCGACGGGCAAGATTGAGCGCGGCAACATTGCGCGACAGACGGAGTTGGTCTTGGAGAATGTCAAGAACGTGCTCTCCGCGGGTGGTGCCTCGCTCTCCGAAGTCGTGAGCTGCCGCGTCTATCTCTCGAACCTGACACCGGAGAGTTTCAAGGAGATGAACGAAGTCTATGCGCGCTACTTCGGCGATTCGAAACCGGCCAGAGCCACCATCGGTGCGCAACTCCTGGGCTTTGATGTCGAGATCGAGTGCGTGGCCGCATTGGAGTGATACGCGTCCATGGGCCGTTTCTCTCCGGCCTTCGAGGGGCCGATCGTTGCGTTGACGATTTCGGATGCCGCTTGTACGGTTCAGGCACTTTAGCGTCCTCATAGCTCAAGTGGATAGAGCAGGGCTCTCCTAAAGCTCAGATGGTGGTTCGACTCCACCTGGGGACAGATCCTTTCCGGCATGACAGCGATTCGTTGAATGGGGTTTTACTTTGCCAACCCGTGGGGATTGTTGGCTCTCGGCGGCATTGCCGTAGTGGTCCTCCTGCATTTCCTTCGTCGGAAGTCCCGGCAGGTCACCGTGAGCACGTTGTTTCTTGTGCAGCGGCTGATGCCGTCGAGTGAAGGCGGAAAGCGCGTCCGCAAGTTTCGGAACACTTTGCCCTTCTGGGTGCAGCTCCTCACCGTCCTCGCCTTGGCCCTTCTGCTGGCGCAGCCTCGCTGGATTGACGCCCGAAGCTCTCAGACGGTGGTAGCCATCTTTGATGGCTCGGCTTCAATGAGCGCGTTCCGCAAAGAAGCCCTGGCAGCGGCCGCTGTCGAACTGAAGCGCAGGGAACCGAATGCCGCCACCACTCAGTGGATCGTCTTGCGTTCGGACGGGATCCGTCTGGCGGCCGGTTCGAGATTGTCCGACGTGCTCGCGCAGACCGAACGCGCCTGGCAGCCCACGCTTGGCGTTCACGATCTGGCCGAGGCGAAACGACTGGCTCGCGCCCTCGCCGGCCCGAACGGCTCGGTGGTCTATTTTATCGATCATCCGCTCACGGAAGAAGAAGCGGCGGGAGCATCCTGGATCGCCGTCGGTGAAGCGATCGAGAACGCCGGCTTTCTCGCGGCAGGAATCAACAACGACCGCTGGACGGCACTGCTAAAGAACTTCGGTCGATCGACCCGCGAAGTGCGCTGGCGGATCTCCGGAGAAGCGGACTGGCGGAATCAGCGGCTCGAATCCGGACAGGTGGTCGAACTGTCAGGAGAACTCCCCACCGGAGTGGATCGGATGACGCTCGAACTGGAAGGGGATCAATTCGGCTTCGACGATCGGGTTCCGCTCATCAAGCCGCACCTAAAGCCTTTGGCAATTCGCGCCGCCGACAACCAGGAGTTTCGCGCCCTTTTCGACAGGATTCTTCGCATGGCGGAGCCTGTGGAGAACGCGGCTGGTGGCACGCCGGATGTTTCGCTCGAGGTGTCCAATCCGCTCAGCCCAAGCGCCGTCTCACGCCCGGCTATCATTTTTGCGGAGGATTCCGGCAAGCCCGGGAAATTGCTGTCCGGGCCCATCGTCTCGGAGAACCATTCCTTGATGAAGGATCTGAATTGGCAGGGACTTGTTGCGCGCGACACCTTCGGCGTCGCTTATCGAGACCACGACTCTCCGCTGCTCTGGCAGGGCGGACGACCACTCATCTTTCTGCGGACAACGGATAACGCTCCTCAGTTGGTATTCAATTTCGATGTTCGACGCTCCAACGCCGCGCGTCTGCCAGCCTTTGGGCTCTTGCTCCATCGCTTCCTCTCTGCCCGTCGCGCCGAGAAAGTGGCCTACGAGGCGGCCAATGTCGAGACGCGCCAACGGATCGCTGTGGCTGGCGTGGGACCGGTGGTCGCTCCGGAGATGCCGGAGTTCTTCGCTGTCAAGGGAACCGACGACCACGTGCTCTTTGATGGAGCTGCCCGATTCTCGGACGTGCGGGAATCGGATTTTCGCATGGCGTCGAGCGGGCGCAGCGAAACGGAGGCAATCGCGGCGATGCGTCAGAAACATTCCGCCGGCGAAGCGCTGGAGCCGATCTGGCTGCTGCTGGTGGCGGGTCTGATGCTATGGAACTGGTATCTGACCGGAGGATCGGCGCGCGTGCCGGTCGGCGCATGATTTTTCTCCTGTCACCACCTACAGCGAGGCCGTATTGGTGCTGAAAACATGGCAAGTTTCTTTGGAGAAGTTTTCCGCATTGCAACCTGGGGTGAATCTCACGGGGGCGGGGTGGGGGTGGTCATCGATGGGTGTCCTCCGCGACTGGCCCTTTCAGAAGAGGATATCCAACCCGATCTCGATCGGCGTCGTCCAGGACAAAGCGACATCGTCACACCCCGCAAGGAGGAGGATACCTGCCAGATCCTCTCGGGAGTATTCCAGGGATTTACGCTGGGCACGCCCATCTCGATCATGGTTCGGAATACGGACGCCCGGCCGGAAGCCTACCGGGAAATGGAAACCATGTTTCGACCGTCACACGCAGATTTTACCTATCAGGCGAAGTACGGAATCCGAAACTGGCAGGGCGGCGGTCGCGCCTCGGCGCGGGAGACGATCGGACGTGTCGCAGCCGGTGCGGTGGCCAGGAAATTGCTGAGGGCCCTTTTTCCCGAGATCGAGATCCTCGCCTACGTGGTCGCGATTCACGATATTGAAGCCAGGGTAAATCCCGAGACGGTGACCTTTCAGGAGATCGAGTCGAATGCCGTCCGTTGCCCGGATGCGGGAGCGGCGGCAGCGATGATCGAAAAGATCAAGCAGGTGCGCAGCGAAGGAGATTCGGTAGGCGGTTTGCTGGAAGGCGCGATTCGGGGCACGCCGCCGGGACTCGGCGAGCCCGTCTTCGACAAGCTGGAAGCGGATCTGGCGAAGGCGATGCTCAGCTTGCCAGCGTCCAAGGGCTTCGAAATCGGCTCGGGGTTTGCCGGAACCAAGCTAAGAGGATCGGAGCACAATGACCCCTTTCGGATGCGGGAAAGCCGGGTGCGAACGCTGACCAACTTTTCCGGCGGGATTCAAGGTGGCATCAGCAACGGCGAGCCGATCGTCTTCCGAATCGCTTTCAAGCCCACCGCGACGATCGCCAAGCCCCAGCAAACCGTGACCGTCTCCGGAGAAGACGCCGAGTTGGCCGCGCGCGGACGGCACGACCCTTGCGTGCTCCCGCGGGCCGTGCCAATGGTCGAGGCCATGGCCGCCCTCGTGCTCTGCGATCACGCGCTTCGTCAGCGCGCGCAGGATTGCTTGCCTCGGTAGTTCCATGCGCGGGTCGCCATTCTGGCAGATGGCTTTCCTGTTCGCAGGCGTCGTCTTTCTCCTTTGGCAGACCTGGCGCGGGTGGCGCGCCGGACTTTTTCGCGGAGGAGTGAACTTCGCCGCGATTGTCATCTCCTCGGTTCTGGGCTTGCTCGCGGCCGACCTTGCTGCCGCACCTTTCGGGGGCCTCCGCTATCTTTCGGGGTTCATCGCCGGGGTGGCTGCAGGCGGCGTCGTTGGCGTCGTCCTCTTCCTGACGATCTGGTTCTTGGGCGCATTGAGCTTTAAACGAACCGAGCATCACGCGTTCGGACCGCTTCGCTTGGTCTGGGGAGTCGGCGGCGCGTTCTTCGGTCTTCTGATCGGGTCGGCGATCTTGTTCGGGGGCATTTCCATCGTCCGCAGCCTCGGCGCCCTGGCGGAACCCCGCGTGGAGAGCGCGGAACCAGCCGAGGCCGCCGACCCTCCCGCTCGTCTCGCCGCCGGACTGGTCACCCTCAAGAAATCCTTGGAACTCGGTTCGACGGGTCGTCTTCTGGAATCGGCCGACCTGGTGTCTCCGCAATTCTACGAGCTGGCGACCGAGATCGGGAAGCTGACCAGCGACCCGGAGAAGATGCTGCGCTTTCTCGACTATCCGGGAATTCAAGAGGTGCTGCAGAATCCCCGCGTGATTGACCTTTTCGCCGATCCAGAAATCCTGCGAGCCTGGCAGAACAAGAATATTCTCACGATTCTCGACAACAGATCGGTTGCGGCCGCCCTGAAAGATCCCGTTCTTGCCGAGCAGCTCAAAAAAGTCGACCTTTCCGCCGCCTTGAAATTCGCGCTGGAATCTCCACCACCTTCTCCGTCACCCTCTCCGCCTCTGTCGCCAAGAAAACATCGGTAAACCATGCCCAACTATATCGCCACGATCGGTCTCGAAGTGCACGTTCAGCTGAAAACGCGAACGAAGATGTTCTGCGCCTGCGCTGTCGAACACGGCGCCGAACCGAACACGAACGTCTGCCCGGTCTGTCTCGGCTTTCCAGGCGCGCTTCCGGTTATGAACGAGGAAGCGTTGCGTCTGACCGCGCTCGCCGGGCTCATGCTTGGCTGTGAGATTCCCGAGATCTGCAAGTTTGATCGCAAGAATTACTTCTATCCGGACATGCCCAAGAACTACCAGATCAGCCAGTATGATCTGCCGTTTTGCCTCGGCGGCGTGGTTCCGCTTCACGATCTCGCCTACCCGAAGGACGCCCAGAAGTCCATTGCCACCAAGGACAAGAAGATCCGCCTGGTGAGGATTCATCTCGAGGAGGACGTGGCCAAGAGCTTCCATATGGAGAACTCAACGGGTATCGATTTCAACCGGGCGGGGACGCCGCTCCTCGAAATCGTTAGCGAGCCGGACATCGCCGGCCCGGAAGAGGCGTTTGCTTACCTTAGTGTCCTCCAGCAATTGGTTGTCTATGGGGGTATTAGCGACGCCGATATGGAGAAGGGACAGCTTCGTTGCGACGTGAATGTGTCGGTGCGGCCTTCCGGCACCGACAAATGGGGCGCCAAGATTGAACTCAAGAATCTGAATTCGATTTCCGGCGTCCGTCGCGCCCTGGCTTTCGAGATCGATCGCCAGATCGATGTGCTCGAATCGGGAGGAACTCTCGAACAGGAAACCCGCCGCTGGGATGACGCGCGTGGCGAAACTCAGTTGATGCGCGTCAAGGAAAGCGCTCACGACTATCGCTACTTCCCGGACCCGGATTTGCTACCCGTCAAGACGGCTGCCATTCTCGAAGTCGCCCGTCATCGCAAACCGGAGCTCCCCTGGGAAAAGCGCGCGCGCTATGTGGCGGACTTTGGCGTGACCGAGTATGACGCGGCCGTATTGGCGAGCGACTTGGCCACGGCCAGCTATTTCGAGACTGCCGCGGCCGGCGCCAGGAAACCGAAGAGTGTCGCCAATTGGATTCTGAATGATTTGCAAAGCGCGCTCTCGTCCGCCGGAAGAACCATCGCCGAGTGTCCCATCACGCCGGCTGCTTTCGATGAGCTTGTCAACTTGATCGAGGACGGGAGAATCAACTCAAAGCAAGGCAAGGAAGTCTTCACGGAGATGTTTGCTTCCGGTCGGCCGGCGGTCGAGATCGTCAAGGAACGAGGGCTCGAACAGGTCAGCGACACCTCGGCCATCGAGGCACTGGCGGAAGAAGTCATCAAAGCAAATCCAGGTCCGGCGGCAGACTTTCGAGCCGGCAAGGTCGCCGCCTTGAACTTCCTCAAAGGCCAGGTCATGAAACTTTCCAAAGGGAAGGCGAATCCCCAACTTGCCGGCGAGATCTTGCAAAAGAAGCTAAGCTCCTGAGAGGGCACGGCTCGGTCCGGCTGGCGATGCGACCTCACGTTTCGCCTGAAATGGTTGCTGTGCCGACGAGCTGAAAAATTGGTCGAGACGGTTGCGTCAACCGCTTCTCGATGGGGGAAAGGTTGCCACCAGCGCCGCATGGATCGTGCGTTTTCGCCAGGTATTTGCGCACACCTCCGTGGGCTGCTTCAGCCGCGGAGGAGAGCGGGATGGAGGCCTCTCAGCCGGGCGTGTCCAAGGTTCCGCGGGAATGGGGAAGGCTTTCTCGGACAATGCCTTTCCTCATGAGCAGCGCCCGGCAATCATCCTCTGAAGCCGCTCACTCGTTTTTTAGCTTGGCAAAGCGAGGTGCCTCATTGCATTATCTCGTGCACACTCTGCTTGAGAACGCCCCCCTACTGTCGGGCTGCCCGCAAGGCGCTCGGCTGCGCAATTCGACAATTTGTTGTGGCCGTGCGGCTACACTACTCGCCGCGTTCGACGGCGACCGAGCCAATCTGAGATTGAAACCGGCTCTTAGAATTTCTCCCCAGAAAAACCAACCAAACAACTAACACATAAGCACCCACATGAGCCTAGTAGAAAATATTGGCGCCGTAGACGAGAAGGTCGATGTCGAAAGCGACGAACAGAAGAAGGAGTTCCTGCATGAGGCGACCAGACTGGCAATCGAATCCGTCGAGAAGGGATGGGGCGGGCCTTTCGGAGCAGTGATTGTCAGGGATGGAAAAATCATTGGTCGAGGCCAGAATCGCGTCCTCTTGACGGGGATCCCCGTCTATCACGCCGAGGTGACCGCCATTATTGACGCGTGTTCGCGCATCAATTCGAAGGCCCTGCTCGGTTCGGACTGCTACGATGGAAACCTGAAGATGATTCCGCGTCCTAAGGGTTCTCCGGATCGGGTCCCCGAGCGCGCCCAAATGCTGAAGGGTTGCGAGCTTTATGTGAACGGCGCCCCCTGCCCGATGTGCATGAGTGCCATCTACTGGGCACGCATCGACCGGGTCTACTTCGGAACCCGTCTGGAAGATACGAGCAAGATCGGTTTCGACGATGAGTTTCAGTATATCGATTTCCGGCTTCCCTGGAAGGAGCGCAAAGCCATCCAGTGCTTTCCTGATTTTGAACGCGACTATGCGCTTAAAGCGTGCGAAGCCTGGCAGAGCAAGAAGGATCGACATCCTTACTAAGGGAAGTTTGCCAGGTAATGGCGCCCTCGCCGATCGAGGCGGGGTCTCGGACAGAGACGCGAGGGTAACGAATCCTTCGCGGCCGGCAGCGGCACTCGGTGAATGGGTGAATCGGGATTGGGGACATCCTGCCTCGGCCCATCTGCCGCCGGCCGTTCGCCATGGAGAATAACTCAACCCTTATGTCTTATGAATAACCCCGCCGTGCTCATATCGACTGCCAGGATCCATGCCGGGTCCGAACAAGCCTTCACCGCGTGGCAAGCAAAGCATTCGGCTGCGATCTCCAAGTTTCCTGGATTTATTAGCACCGACATGGTTCCACCGCCCACCGGGAAACCCGAAGTTCCCTGGACGATTATCGACAATTTTGAGTCCGAGGAGGCGTTGACCGCATGGAAGCGGTCGCCCGAGCGCGGAACGGTCCTCGGAGAAATCGTGCCGTTGGTGGATGGAGGAAACTTTGGCGAAACGGTCAGCACCGATGGCAGCGGAGCAATTCCAAAGGGTGATGTCACCGAAGTCATCTTTTCAAAGGTCAAGCCGGGCCTGACCGAGCAGTACCGGGAATGGGCGGCGCGCATCCAGGCAGCGCAGGCCAAGTATCCGGGCTATCGCGGGATGTACCTCCAGCCGCCGGCGCGCGACGGAGATGGGCATTGGACTTCCATCCTGCGCTACGATACCGCCGAGCACCTCGAGGCGTGGATGAACGCACCGGAGCGCAGGGCCCTCGTTTCGGAGACCGGCGCGTTTATCGAAAGCGAAGAGCTCATGCGACTCCGCACGGCCTTTCCCGGATGGGTTCCGATCGATCCCATGACCGGCGAAGCTCCGCCCAACTGGAAGGCGGCAATGCTGGTCCTCCTCGGGTTGTTTCCGATTGTGATGCTGGAGATGAAGTATCTCAGTCCCGTTTTGGCGAATCTGGGCCTTCACGCTTCGCTCGGCACTTTTATCGGCAACGCCATCAGTGTCGCCCTGACCAGCTTCCTTACGATGCCGCTCTTTGTGAAATGGTTCGGTTGGTGGCTTTTTCCCAAGGGGAACGCCAGTGCGATTACCGCCAAGGGTGTCTGGATTCTCTGCGGCCTCTTTGCTTTGGAGGTGGTTGCGCTTTGGAACCTTCTTCCGTGGTGAGCCAAGAAGTTCTCGACAAACGCCAATGAATGAACCCCCTTCCTTTTCCCGTCGGAAGTTTATGGCGGGTGCGGCCATGGCTGGCGCCGGCGCGCTCGTTGCTGGGACCGCGGGCGCCGAGATGTCCCAATCCGTGCCGGTGAGTGTGGATGCGCTCAGGCGGGCCTGCAAGGGAACGGTCACGGCGGCCGGCGAACCGGCTTTCGAAGAGCGGGTCTTCGGCGGGTTGTGGAACCGCCTCCTTGCCCAACGCGTTCCGCAGATCGTGGTGGTTCCCAATGACGAGCAGGATGTGATCGCGGCGATTCGGTTTGCGGGGGACAATCGTTTGAAAGTGGTCGTCCGCGGGGGAGGCCATAATTGGTGCCAGCCGACCCTACGGAACGGCGGGGTCCTGATCGACCTCAAGAATTTTAGCCAGGTCATTTCCATCGATGTGCCGGCGCGCAAGGCGGTCGTGCAGCCGATTATTAGCAATCGGGATATCCAAAAAGCGCTCAACGCCAAAGGCCTTGCTTATCCCAGCGGACACTGTCCTCAGGTCAAATTGAGCGGCTATCTGCTGGGGGGAGGGATGTCGTGGAATCAGGGAGTCTGGGGCTACGGCAACGAAAGCCTCGAGGCGGTCGAGCTGGTCACCGCGGAAGGCGAACTTATCACGGCCAGCGAGAGTGACCATGCGGATTACTTCTGGGCAGCCCGCGGCGCCGGCTACGGATTCTTCGGTGTCGCGACCCGGTACCACCTTAAACTTTATCCCCTGCCGAAGGCCATTCACACCGTCAGTTACTTCTATTCCTTGGACGAAGCGCCCGCGGTCGCCGGGTGGCTGGGAGAGATTGCCGGCAAGTTGTCGCCCAGCGTGGAGCTTTCGTTCTTTCTCCTGACGGCTCCGCCTGAATTGCAGGACAAAGCAACTGCGCATGGAGGCAAAGTCAGTCTGGTTTCTGCGACGGTCTTTGCTGAGTCGGCGGAGGAAGCGAAGGCGGCTTTGCAGCCATTGGAGGGCTGTCCCGCCATGGGAAAATGCCTCCTGCAAACCCCGGTGAAGCCGGTTGTTTTCGATGAGCTATTCGATGCCTCGGGAGCGCTTTGGCCGGAGGGTCTGCGCAATCGTGTGAAGGCGATCTTTTCCAACGCCGATCCCGGGGAACTGGTGGGGGCCGTCAGCCAGCACATGGCGAAGGCCCCTTCGCCCATCACGCTCATCTTGTTTGCCATATTCACGGGACCCAATGTTCCTGCGCCGCTTCCGAACGCCGCTCTTTCGCTCAGCGCGCGGATCTATGGAGGCCCATGGACGATGTGGCAGAACGCCGCGGACGACGAGGCCAACACCGCCTGGCACCAGGAGTTGGTGGCACTGATGAAACCACACATTGCCGGATATTACATCGGTGAGACCGATCCGGTTGCCATTCCCTCCGAAGCGACCGGGGCGTTCTCCCCGGCAAGTTGGAAGCATCTTGCCGATCTGCGCGACAAGTATGATCCCCACGGCGTGTTCTTCGGGTATTTCGACGGTCTCACCTGAAGTTCCGCCATGGACGGATTGAACGGCCAGGTTTCGGAAGCACCCGCCGCACCAATGGCGTTCGAATCTCGAGGCGTGGTCGCCCTTCTGCTTTCGGCGATTCCGCTCAGTCAGATCCCTCTGGATGCTTATACGCCCGCGATGCCCGACATGGTGAGGGATCTGGCTGCTTCGAATGCGCTCGTGCAGAATACGGTGACGGTTTACGTGCTGGGCATGTGCCTGGCACTGGTCCCGGTCGGCATGCTGGCCGATTTCTGGGGTCGCCGGAGAACATTGCTCGCCGGCTTGGCACTCTTGATTGTCGCAAGCGTTGCCTGTGCCGCGGTCAACGACGTTTGGGTGCTTTTGGGACTGCGCTTCTTGCAGGGCTTGGCGGCGAGTTCGTGCATGGTCGTTCCTTACGCGGTGGCGGCTGACCTCTTTCGAGGCACGCGCCTTACGGCGGTCTCCGGTCTTCTTGGTATCGCCTGGGGGCTGGCTCCAGTGCTCGCGCCCGCCGTGGGTGGCTTTATCGTCCAGTACGTCTCCTGGCGATTCGTTTTCACCTGCATGGCGATGCTGGCCGCGATGGTCCTGGTGGTCGTCTTGTTGCGCCTTCCGGAGACGCTCCCAGCGGACAAGCGGGTGCCGTTCCATCCCAGTTCAGCCAGCAGGATCATGTTCGGCGCACTAAGAGATTTTCGATTTGTCGCCTACGCGTCGGTCTTCGGTCTGATCGCCAGCGCGCAGTTGGCTTTTGGCGTCGTGGCGCCGTTTCTCTATCAGCAGAATCTCGGCCTCTCCGCAGCAACTTACGGTTTGATCGCGCTGGTGGTCGGCGGAGCGAACTTGAGCGGAGAGATGGCGTGTACGTCGCTGGCGACGCGGATCACTCCCCGCCAATTGTGCTTCGGCGCGCTCACCGTCTATTTTGCGGGCGCGCTTGTGTTAGTGACCAGCGGAATGGCGATTGGTTCATCGTTTTTCCCGATCACATTGGGAGGCATGCTCGCCCTCGCGGGGTGTGGAACGCTCTGCCCCACCTTGTACGGCATGGCCCTGGGGCTTTTCTCGAACAATCTCGGCTTGATTGGCGGATTCATAAGCTCGCTCTGCTTTCTGGCGGTGAGCGTCACCATGGCTTTGGCCGCTTATCTCCCGGAAACCTCCCAGGCCCCGCTCGGCTGGGTTTACGTCGCTATTGGAGCGATCGCGGCAGGGTTGCTCGCTTTCTCGCTGCCCGCCGCCAAGGACGCGTCCCGCTCATGAGACGAGGTTTCTGCCGATGGGGGATAGCGTTGCTTGCCGCCACGCTCCCCCAGTTTGCTCGGTGCGAGGAAGCGGCGGGTTCGTTCCTGGATCAGCTCCGCGGCCGGCCGGCCGCTTCCATTTCCGGAAACCCGGCCGCCGAGAACAATCTCCCCGGCAACGCCTGGCTCATCGGATTGATTCCCGGGAAGCCGCTGGACACGATTGGTCTTCGTCTGGGTGGCGTGTGGCTGGCGGACACCAATGGCCTGATCTCCGGCGGCGCTCAGCCCGGCAAATGGAGTTGGAACAGCGCCTTGATTGTCGGAGCGGATGTGGACGCCGAGAAACTCGTGGGCTGGAAAGGCGCGTCGTTTGGCATCCAATTCCTTCAGTTCAATGGCGAGAACACAAATGCTCAAGCCGGCAGCGTGCAAGGCTACAACAGCCTGCCCGGACCACCACCGCTCGACCGCTCCGAGCTTTACCAGCTCTGGTACCGGCAGAGCTGGTGGGATGACCGAATCGTGTTCCGGATTGGCAAGGTGGTGCCAACGTTCGATTTCAACAATGTCTCCCGTCCCGTTCCTACGCAAAACCAGGAGCTAAGCATCCCGGCGGTCACCGGCCTGCTCTATACGCCCGTCTTTGTCAATCCGACCCTGCTCGGCGCCATTGGCGGATACTACAATTCGGTTTGCGGGCTCACCGTAACGCTTGCGCCAACCAGGAACACCTATCTCAGCTACGGGTTCTATGATGGCAACGTTATCCAGGGTGTCCAGACCGGTATGACGGGTCCGCATTTCAATGGCTACTATTTCAATATCTGGGAAGCAGGACTGGCCTGGGTGATCGCAGATAAGTACCCTGGCCAGTTTGGGGCGGGCCTCTGGTACCAATCCGGCTTGGTCCAGCGTCCCAACGCTTCCCAGGATGGGATGGGCGGGTTTTACATGTTTGGCAGTCAGCGTATTTGGTCGGCGGCGGCCGGCGATCGGAGCGCACGCCAGGGAAAAGAGATGGTCGCCGCTCCGAAGCATCAGCGGGCTTCCATCTCAACGTTTGCCCAGTTCGGCGTGAACAATGCCGAGGTCCTGCCGGTTAATCAATACTTCGGCCTGGGCTTGACGGGCTTCGGCTTGATACCGGGCCGGGCCGCCGACTCTCTCGGCGCCGGCATCTCCTGGGCCTGGCTCAATCCGAAAGCTTTCGACCGCCCCAGCGAGCTCATGTTTCAGGGGTACTATCAAGCGCATTTGGTTGCAGGCGCCTTTTTCCAGCCGGCGGTGACCTATATTCCCACGCCGGGAGCAAACGCCAGCCTGGGAGGCGCTTGGGCGATCACCTTTCGACTAACTCTGTTGTTCTAGAGCCTAAGGGGGACAGCTAGCCATGTCATGAAAGAGCGGCTTACTTTAGGATAGCCTGGGTTCGTCGCGTCTCTCGCGGCCTTCTCTCAGATTGGCCGGTGAGCGGCGTCGTGGAGGATTTCAGTTGGAAAAGAAAGAACGCGCGCCCCCGTGAGCGGTAGCGCGATGCTACGGTTACTAATAATCCCCCTTGAACTATGGACTTCGAAGAAACAGTTCGTTTTCTTGAGCATTCGGCCCTTTTTCAGGGTGTGACGCCGGCGCAGATTCGCTCGGTCGCGGCCGGCGCCGTGGTTGAGCGCCACCCGGCTGGCGCGGTCCTTATCAAGGAAGATTCACCGAGCGACTATTTCTATCTGATCGTGGAAGGAACGGTGAACGTCTATCGGGAGGAAAAGCATTTGCTCTTGGAAAGTCTCTCGACCGGGGCGGTCTTTGGGCTGCTTTCGATCATCGAAAACAAGCCGCGTTCAGCCACGGTCGAGACGCAGGTCCCTTCGACACTGATGAAGCTTGATTTACACCAGATCGCCACCGCCATTCCGCAAGGAAGGGACATTTCCAATGCGATTGTCATCAACCATATCAATGATCTCGCAGCCATCATCCGTTCGACGAACTCGCTGGCTATTCAGTCGATGAAGAACGGGATCGAGGAGTGCAAGAAGCGCATTAGCGTCGGGAATTTCTTCTCTTCGGCCATCCTCATCGTGGCGGCGTATTCCTTCTTTGTCCGGCTCACGTTAGACTACGTCAAGTCGCTCAGGACCACCACGTTTGTGACATCCGCGTTGCTCGCCGTCTGCGCGGTGATGGTGATCTTCATGATGCGCTCCACGCCATATTCCTGGACGGACTATGGCTTCACCCTCAGGAATTGGCGGAGCGCCCTCGCGGACACATTGTTGAAGACGGCAATCTTTATCGCGCTGCTCACGTTGCTGAAGTGGATCTTGACGATCGCAGAGTTGCTCCCGGCTCCGGTGTTCTCGTTTCCGTTCTTTCAACACTATTCGTTCGCATTCGGGCTGGGCATCGTCATGACGTATTCGCTCTTTTGCGTCTTACAGGAGATCATCCTGCGCAGTGCCTTGCAGCACTCACTCATCCATTTCCTGACTGGCCGCTTTGCCAGGACGAGAATCATTGCGACCACGACCCTGATCGCTGCCGCCACGCACCTCCATCTAAAAAGCCTGGCCTTCCCATTGCTTATTATCGTTCCCAACATCTTCTGGTGCTTGCTCTATGACAAACATCGTTCCCTGCTTTGTGTGAGTGTTTCCCACATCCTGATCGGCGTGTGGGCCCTCTTCATCCTGGGGGGCCCATGGCAATGAGTGGCGACCTGGTTCGCTCGGGATTGGTCGAACCGCATAGCTAGATTGGTGACAGCCAGTTGCGAATCGGAGAGGATGCCAAGAACCTGTTCTCCAAGACCAGCGGCCTTCCGCCAAACATGGGCACGCTCGATTCGATGGCGAATGAGATCATGCGCGATGTGCGTGAGGGCATTCAGGCTTTCAAGTTCCTGCTCGGGAAGAACGAGATGGAAAGCGGAACAAAACGGCTCGCGGAGACCTTCATGCTCGGCGAGTATCTTCCGGAGGTCCGGACTCTCAGCCGCGAGGACAAGCGCCAGGCGCTCGCTTTCGTGCATAAGTCAAATCAGCTCGTGAGCGCGATCGAGGTCAAAGACTATGCCCTTGCGGAGAAGTTGGTTGCCGACCTAGGCCAGACGGCGAGGGATTTCGATGCCTCCAAGCCCATGGCTGCCGTAGAAACCGCTAAGCAGGTTTCCGCCATGCACATCGCCAAGGCGCGCAACGCGGCGGTAGGCGGAGACAAGGCCACGCTGGAGGCCGAACTGAAGGCCGCTACCGAAATCTGGCCCCGCAACCCCTCGCTCACGGAGGTTTCAAATGCGATCTTCTCACAGGCCGATGTTCAGTCCCGGGCAATCGTCGATTTTGATCAGCTTGTCAGCCAAAGGAACTACCGGCAGATCTACGAAGACCGGATGCGATTTATTGCCGCCACCGCGATGTATCCGGAGAAGCAGGAGCGACTGCGCAAGGTGCTCGAAGACATGCAGGTGATCGAAACGGCCCTGATTCAGGCGCAGGAAATCGAGAAGCGCGGCGACTATGCCGGAGCTTGGGAGAGCGCCGAAAGGGCATTTCGAAACTTCCCGGACGACAATAAGCTGAACCAGGTTCGTGCCAACCTGACCACCAAAGCGGCGGACTTCGTCCACGCGATTCGGCAGGCGGAGGAGCTGGAGCAAAAAGACCAAACTGGTTCTAGCCTCGCGTGGTATCTCAAGGCCCAGAATGTATATCCTCCCAGTGACTTCGCCCGACAGGGAGTCGAACGGCTCACCAGGCAAATTCTGCCTGATGCTAGCTAAGCAAGCTTAGTGTCCGATCGGTCTTGTCAGGGCTTATCAACGAAAATCACGGGTTAGCAACTGGGAAGGAAACCTCTACGTTCCTGGATGGTTCGAGGTCCCGGGAAGGGAGCGTGGGCATGGCGCTCATCCGAACCCTGGTTAAAACCGGGGCGGGTAACGTTTCGTGTGCACACACCGAAGAACCCGGATCGTAAGCGTCGCTCCGAATTTGAGACCCGGCACGAGAGAAACTTTCCTCTTTGTGCCAGCAGACGTTCTCGTAAGCTCGTTTCAAGCAATTGGAAAGTGATGAGCGATGAGAAGCGTTGAGGTGCTGTTTTCCCCGGTGGAGTTTGGGGAACTTGGGCGGCTTGATTTGAGCGCCACGACCTGCGTGGTGTTCGATGTGCTGCGGGCGACGAGTAGCATGACCATGGCGCTCAGCCATGGGGCGCGGGCCATCTGGCCGGTGGCAAGCATCCCGGAGGCGCTCGCGGTTCGCAGCAAAGAGTCTGAGGTGCTTCTTGCCGGGGAGCGAGAGGGAGTCCGGATCACGGCGGAATTGACGGGCGGCCCGGAATTCGACCTGGGTAACTCTCCGCGCGAGTTCAGGGAGGAAATGGTGACCGACAAGACAATCGTCATGACAACCACCAACGGCACCCGCGCATTGAGGGCGGCTGCCCACGCGGGAAGAGTGCTGGTAGCTTCCTTCCTAAACCTCCAGGCGACCGCCGACCGGCTCGTGGCCGAGTCACCGGCGGAGTTGCTCCTGGTTTGCGCCGGAACAAAGGAGGAGACCGCCTATGAAGACGTACTCTGTGCGGGGGCGCTCTGCGACCTGCTCTGGGTGAAGCCGCGAGAGCACGACTATTCTGACTCCGCGCTGATCGCGCGCAAGCTCTTCCGGCTGGAGAAAGATGATCTGGTGGCGGCCCTGTCTCAATCGCGCAACGGGCGCCGCTTGCTTTCACTTCCCGACCTTCGCGACGACGTTCCCTATTGCGCTCAGCGAGATCTCGTCAGCACCGCTCTCGAGATGGATGCAACTGGCCGAGTTGTGACGTCGATTGGTCGCCGATGACCGGGGAGCCCCGAGTTTCGGCGCAGACTCCGGCAGGCCGGTTCGCCCCGACAAGGGGTTCCGGATCCCCATCTTGCCAAGACCAGCCTTTTCCAGGTAAGAATGTTACTTGATGGGCGGGTCTGCAGGTTCAGGCCTCGTGCGTGCGCTGGTCGGTTCTCCGTTACGGAAGCGTCGTGTCGCGATTCCGGTGATCATCGGGTTGGCCGTGGCGATTTTGCTCTCGACGGTCGCGATGTTGGCGGCGGTGGAATCGCTGAGTTCCGAATCGGCGAAGATCTTCATCCTGGGCCTGGTCTTCTCTGCCGTCCTCTCGATCGTTCCGGTCCTGATTTTACGATATCTCGACCGCCGCGAGCGGGAGTCGCCCTGGCTGTTCGCGGTGGCGGTCCTTTGGGGAGGACTGATTGCCGCGGGCCTGGCTCTGCCGATAAACACGGTCGCCCTGGCTGTCATCGGAGAGTGGCTGCGGGATCATCCCGCCATCCATGAATACCTCGGACCGCAAGGGATGTTTCTCCTTGGGGCGCCCCTCAGCGCGCCGCTGGTCGAAGAATTGATCAAGGCGCTTGGGGTTCTCCTTCTCTTTGCCTTTCTCCGCACGGAGTTTGACAATATGCGCGATGGGTTCATTTACGGCGCGCTGGTCGGGGTAGGCTTCAACCTTGTCGAAGCTTCGCTTTACGTTGCCCAAGCCTACATGGCCTACGGGGTGGCCCCTTGGGGGCTGCAGTTTGGAGCGCGGTTCGCGCTCTTCGGTTTGGGTGGGCATGCCATGTTCACCGGAATCTTTGGTGCGTTCCTGGGCTACACGCGGCAGGCCCGCCGCCGGTCGGTGCGCGTCATTTTGCCCTTGATCGGGCTCGCCTTGGCGATCGCAGCGCACGCCTTCAATAACAGTCTGGGTTTGATCATTACCATTCTGCTCCGGGCAACCGGGGAAGAGCTGCCCGAGCCTGGCCCGCCACCCGAAACTCGTTTTCTGGACGTTTGGTTGACCGCAAGCCTTCAGAATCTCATCCTATTCCTTCCTTTCGTAATCATCGTGCTCGTCGCGCTGCGCTGGAGCGGAAAATGGGAACGCCGTGTCATCAAGGAACAGTTGGCGAGCGAGATCGGTCGCGCGGTGACAGCCGAGGAATTCGCCGATATTCAGCGCGACGGTATCTTCCGCACCCGTCGGATCAAGAATGTCGATCGTCGCCGGTCAGCCGCTCTGGTAAACGCGCAGCACGAGTTGGCCTTCCGCAAGCGGGCGGTTCTGGCCGATGGCGGAGATCCTGAGACGGATTGGCTGGCGGTGGGCTGGAGACGCGAGATCGCTGCCCTGCGCGCGTAGCCCGCTTTGGGGGTGCGAGGGTAATGCGCGTCGAGACTCAGTGCGATCCTCACAAGCGATGTCGCTCTCCGTCCTGGTAAGCCTCCAGCGTCTGCCGGGCGATGACGTCCCACGTGAAACGCTTCTCAACTTCGCGCCGCCCGTTCCGGCCCATTTAGCGAGCATGCTTGAATCGGCAAAGATGTGCCCGATGCCCCAGGCCACCGAATCCGAGTTTGGATTGATCGAAAAGCCGGTGCGATCGTGCGTGACAAACTCCCCAGGTCCGCCGATCACCGTGGCCACCACCGGTTTGGACGCGCACCAGGCCTCGAGAATAGCGCTGCCGAACGGTTCGTTGCGGCTGGGAACGCACACGGCATCGCAGGACTTGAGGAGGCAGCGGAGCGGTCCGCGTGGCACTTTCCCCAGCCAGCGCATATTGGAGTCGAGGCCACGCAACCGGGTGGCGTCCTCGAGGTCCCAGCGCATCTCGCCGTCGCCGGCGATGACGAACATGGCTGTGGGCACATGCTTGAGAACATAAGGAATGGCATCGATCAGGATGTCGACGCCTTTCTGGTAGACGACTCGTCCGGCGAACAGGATCGTCGGCGCCATCGGGTCGACGCCCAGCGAACTCTTGATCTCACCGGGGTCGCACGCAGAGTCGAAGCTTTCCGGGTGAATGCCATTGTCCGCGGTCAACCAGTCGTGCGCGTGAACGACGTCAAATTCTCCCACGCGAGCCTGCGTGGCGAGGAAATGCCGCTCGAACGAATGGCACATGTTCGCCGTCTCGCGAAGGAACTCATGGTCGAGATCGAAGCCGCAGCGGTGCACGAAAATTCCGTTCATCCGCTCGATTTCGGCTCGACCCGGCGCCAGCCGCGTAAAGAGATGAACCTCAGGGCCAAGCGCAGCCAGAGCGCGGCCTAGTTCGGAAACAATCTACACCCGCTCCGCCCACAAAAATGGAGTCGAGCGAGTCCCAGGCAAAAAGCGCAATGCGCACAAACCGCAGTCTCCTTGAAAGGAAGGTAAGGGGAGCGAACCGAAAAATCAATGTCCGCGTAACCGGATGTCCTTCAGGAGCTAACGTCTATAGACACGAACGTCACTTTCGCTTGAAGGACCCTCGGAGGATGGGAGAATGTACCGCTTTTTGGTTCATTTGCACCATAGCGCATTCGTAGTCTCTTCCTAAGTTGAAGGCGTAAATGGTGAGCACTTTTCTTTTCGGCAGGGCCGTAGGGAACGGGACGAGCGAAACTGACTTAATGATGACACGCGACGAAATAAGGACACTCTTTTCTGTATATCGGATCTGGCAGCAGGAAACCGGGGCGCCGGACGCGACCGAACGGTGTGAAGTTGCCGACGCGGTGCAGATTGTCGAGAAACGCTTGAAGCCGTCGGCGCCCACCACATACGGTCCTGACGTGACCCGCTTCTGTCATCCGAAGTCGCCGAGTTTCGTGGCCGGCTAGGCGCGCTTCGCGCGTGGTTCGCCGGGGGTTTCGAGATCAGCTGGACTCGGAAGCCGGGCAGCGACCGTTGGACCGCCCCATCGGCGCGATTCGCATGGGGAAAGGGTCATTTCCATGTCGCGCCTCTTGCTTCAGACATCCTCGTCGTAGAACATCAAAACCGTTCTCAGATATGGCCTGATGCGGTTCTCGAAACGTTCCTCCGAGAGAGAACATCCTGCTCTGCCCGGGATGAGAATTGTGTTGTCTTTCCCGCCCGCTCGCGCACGTCAGCACGCTGCAAGCGGAGGCCCTTGGGCGACCGACCTGCAATGGGGCGGAGACCATTCGGCGGAAAGCAGCGAACCAACGCCTCCTGACTATCTGCCCGGGAATCTCGGTGCGATAGCATCGGAGAGTGCGTTGAATTGACCGTCAGGGGCGACTGCCGTATCCAGAACGGACCGCCTTACCGCGTCACGGCGTTGGCACCGACGGGGCCGCTGCAACGAGCGCATTCAATCTTTCGGGCTTGGCGGCGACTTCTTCAAGGCTGGGGCCCGATGCGGCAACGCCGACGATTTGATCTCCTTTGAGCGCTCGGACGAGCCACCCTTCGATCCTTTCGCCGGCCCGGTCGTTGATACCAACATAGACGAATCGCTGCTGACTCAGGCGTGTCGAAGTGCTGAAGATCGCGCTCCCTTCGCCCTCAGGAAAATCGGTTTCGCCGGCGCGGCGAGCGTAGCGATTCTCAGCCTTGATGACAAAGAAAAACTCCAGCTTGAGGGGGTGCCTTTCCTTGCGTGGCTGGACGACCGTCACCTCGATGTCCTTGAAAGACTTGACCGTTCTTACGTAGCTGCCCCACGACGTCTTATAGCTATAGTCGGTGGAACTCCCACCGCTGATGTGCCGGGCGCGTACGGTGACGTTGTCACGGCCCAGCTTGTCGAACGGGTTGATGTCCTGGCCGAACGCCATCCATGGCACCAACAAGAAGAGAGGCAGCCTTTTCATCTGAGGAGAGCTATAGAACTTCCTCTGGTGATCGTCGACCACTCTTTCAGCTTGGCATAACTCAATGTCTGAGATCGCCCGCCCAAACCGGTATGTCTCATTCTTAGAGCCTGTCTAAAAATTAGAGAGTGCCGCGTTGCTGGGGATTTTTTTCTGGCCCAGGCGGGAGGGGGCGGCAATCCCCGCAGCGGGCTTGTCCCGCCCGACCAACGCAGGTCAGGCAAAAAAGACACACAACCCTCTGGGCGATAGCAAGAAAAGCCATCTGACGGCGTTGCCTGCTCGGTCAAAGCCCGCTGCGGGGATTCTCCCTCGCAGGCGCCTTGCCATCTGGCCTTTCTTGCCATCGCGCGACTCTCCCTAATTTTTAGACAGGCTCTTAGGCGTAGATCGTTCGGGTCAGCCGCGGGGCGATATTGAACCGTTCGCAACGTCGTGCTTTGCGCTCGTCACTCTGCATCTTCTCGAAACGTCTAAGTCTCCTATATTAGACAGCAACGAAGCCGACCCTCGGCATCCTTCTCCCAGTATCAACCTCGAAATCCATGAAAACACCCGAACTCTCGGAACTCACCGCTTCGCAAATGGAAAGTATCAGTGGCGGCTTTGGACGTGGTCCAGCGGGGCGCGGCGGCGGGCTCCTGGTCCTGCTCCTGCTGCTTCTCCTCCTTGGCAGACGTCGAAACGGGGGTGGAGGTGGAATGGTGCCGGTTTAGGCCCGTGGTTAAACGAAATCTTCGGACGAAGGAAACCGGCGTCAGCGGAAGGCGGTGACTTAGTGCGGGCCTTCCCAAGGGGCGGTCACCGGCGCTAACGATTCGCCAGGAGTGTTTGATTATCGCTTTGTCAGTCCGACAAAATAAGAGGCGCTTAGCGTCTCGAACTATGAAAGTGCAATCCTATGAAAACAACAGAGATCACAGAACTCACGACTTCTGAGATGGAGTCAATTAGCGGCGGTTTGCAGCGCGAACCGGGGCGGGGGCGTGGCCTCCTGCTTCTCCTTTTGCTGCTTCTCCTGCTCGGACGGCGCGGCGCGACGCCTCAGAAGTAAGCCTGGGCGACGCCTGACGCCTGCGAGTGTTCGTGGACCGGAGGAAACGTTCCGGTCTACGAATGCGGCGTGGCGGTTTCCAGCGCTGGCACCCTCGGTGAATCCATAGCACCGGGGATTGCTTCCCGTGGGCCTGGTCGTTCGCCGGACCAAGCATGAGCTTGGCCGCCGACGATCAGCGGCGTTGGAAGACGCTGGCTACGACACCGTGGCAGCTTGGCGTCTCTGGCCGAAAGCTCTTCGGATCGCTAACTAAGGCCAGTCGAAGCAAGCGACGGAGAGCTTGTGCCAATGCCCAAGCACATCCTACAGGCGCTCGGCACAAAACCTGGATGCGGTCCCGGATTTGTCGGAGCGGCTGCACGGTTTTTCAACCGGGTCACGTCCTAAGTTGCAGACGGTTCGGGCGGCCGTGGGGACGCCACTCTGTCGGTCGAGCGGTACCTTAGCTCGTTGTTAGGCTCGCGCGGGCTCCGCGCGAAAGGCTTCCACGGCAAAGGTGACCACAGGCTCGGCCTTGCCTTTGACGTATTCGGGCGGCAGTTGGCGAAGTTGAAAGCGGCGGTCGAGGGCCGGCCGCACTTCGGCGCTGATCAGGATGTCCACGCCGTGCTTGCGGGTGAGGCTTTCGATGCGGGCAGCGGTGTTCACGACGTCGCCGATGACCGTGTACTCAAGGTTTTCGCTCGAGCCCACGACGCCCGCGACCACTTTTCCCTTGTGAACGCCGATCCGCACATCGAGGGGCGGAAGGCCTTCCTGGCAGAGCTCTTGGTTGTATTTGGCGATGGCCTCCCGCATCGAAAGCGCGGCGATGACAGCGTCCAGTGAATGCCACACATTGGCCTCGGGCGCGCCGAAGATGGCCATGACGCCATCGCCAATGAACTTGGCGACGTGGCCGCCATGGTGTGTCACGGCGGTGCTCGCTGCTTCGAAGTAGCCATTGAGCATCCGGACGAGGGTCTCCGGGTTCAACGTTTCGCTTAAGGCGGTAAACTCGACAATATCCGCAAAGAGCACGGTGACTTCGCGCACCTCGCCCGAGGTCGAAACGCCACTTTTAATTACCTCTTCAACAACGCGCTGAGGGGCGAACTGCTGAAAGGCCTGCTGTAGATGCTGAAGGTCGAGAGTCGCTTTCTCGCGTGCAATGGTGAGGAACTCCGCTCTCCTTCTCAGGCGGAAGAGCGAAATGCCCAGAACCGCGTTTGCGAGAATGGAGGCGGCGGCAATCCCGATCCAGCGCGCCGTCGCGGTCAACATCGATGAAGCATAATGCTCATACGGGCGAGCGCGTTGGCGTAGGCGATCAGGCCGATGATCTCGAGCAGCACATTTCGTTCGAGCCCCTCGGCGAAATCCTGAGCAAGCTGCTGGAGGCGCCGGGTTTGGTAGCGGACGGTCTCGCGGGCAAAGTGCAGGACTTTTTGCTCCAGGGGATCGAGTTTTTCGGAATCCAGGTAGGTCAGGAGATGCTTGATCTCGGCGTCGGTCCACCCCTCGTCTCGCAGAACCTTGGCGGCCTCCGCTTCGCACGCATCACAGTTCAAGCCGTGCGCCACGACCATGAAGATCAACGCCTTGACACGGCGGGCAGTGACGGGCGAGTTCCATGCGCCTGCGAGGACCGTAGCAAGCGCCGCAGCGGCCGGAGAGCCTTCGAGCGCATCAAGAATTATTCGGCCCGGACCGGAATAGTCGGCCGGATATTGGGGGGTGAAAACGCGAGAAGCCGCCGCCCGGAAATCTCTACGCGAAAAGGGGCGTTTCAGTTTGGTGAACCACTTTGCCTCGACCTCCTCCAAGGGATCAGGTGGCAACGCAAGCAGCGTGGCCAGTCGATTGCCACAGGCGTTGATCCCGGCCAGATAGGCAATCTCTGCGATCTCGATCGCGGAAAATCCGGCAGCCGTGAGTTCCTGCAGATCGCTTTCGGATGGGCGAGGCGCGGAACGCGAAACCTTACGGGCGAATTCCAGTGCGGCGTTCTCCTTTCTCGTCAGCTTGTTTGCGGCGATCGTCTCTTCCAGATTCCGGATCAGCGCTTCGGAGTAGCCCATGATTTTCAGCATGCTCCGAAAGGCCCCATAGCAATGCCGGCATGAGTTGTCCATGGCTACGACCAGACCGATCAATCCACTCAAGGCGACCGGCACGTTGGGTGTGACCCGGAGTTGCATCAATTCTTCGCCCTGCAGTAGCCACCGTAAGGGCGTGAGATACTGTGCCGCGCTGGTGGCTTTGCCCATGGCAGACTCACTCACCCACGCCGGATCGGGCACCGGCCGCACCAGGGGAACTTCGCACCATTCGATTCGTTCGAGCGCGTAAGCCATCTTTGCCTACTTAACAGCTTCCAGGACAAGACGGCAAACAGGAAGCGTTCCCGCGCACCGGAGTTCCGGAGTTGCGGGCTCCGCTCATCCCGGTCCAGCGTCTGAACGCGGTCAGCATCGATGAAGCATGATGCTCATGCGTGCGAGGCCATTGGCGTACGCAACCAGCCCGATAACCTCGAGCAGAGTATCCCGCTCAAGACCGGTGGCAAAGTTTCGGGCGTGATCCTGAAGGCGCCGTGTCTGATAGCGGAGCGTCTCCCTGGCGAATCGCACCACTTTGAGTTCGAAGGCATCAAGTCTCTCAGAAGTCAGATACGTGAGAAGGTGCTTGATCTCGTCATCGGCCCATCCATCGTGTCGGAGCGCTTGAACGGCTTCCGCTTCGCAGGCTTCACATCCCAGACCGCGTGCGACCACCGCAAAGACAATCGCTTTCGTGCGCCGGGAGGTGATGGGCGAGTGCCAGGCGCTGCTCTGAATGGCGGCGACGGCCGCACCGGCGGGGGAGCCCTTGAGGGCCTCCACGATCTGCCGACCAGGGCCTTCATAGCTAGCCGGTTGTGGCATATCGAAAACCGGGGTGAGCGACGCGCGGAAATCCTGGCGCGAGAAGGGGCGCTTCAGCTTATCGAACCAGTTTGCCTCGATCTCCTCCAAGGGATCAGGCGGGATGGCCAGGAGGGTTGCAAGCCGATTGCCGGCGGCGCTGTTGCCGACCAGATAGACAATCTCGGCGATCTCCATGGGCGACCAACCGGCGACGATTAACTCTTGCAGATCGGTCTCTGACGGCCGTGGCGACGAACGGGAGACTTTGCGCGCGAACTCCAGTGCCGCCCTCTCCTTCGGCGTCAGTTGATTGACCGCGAGGCTTTCTTCCAACTTTCGCATGACCGCCTCGGAGTAGCCCATGATCTTTAGCATGCTCCGAAAGGCTCCGTAGCAATACCGGCACGAGTTATCCATCGCCACCACCAGGCTGATCATTGCGCTCAAATCCACTGGAATGTTGGGAGTGACGCGAGCGTGCATCAGTTCGTCGGCCTGTAGCAACCAACGAACTGGGACAAGGTACTTTGCCATCGCTGAGACGAATCCCATGCGTTTCAGCGATTCCTTTTCCCAGACTGGATCGGTGATTGGCGGCAGCAACGGAACGTCGCACCAGTCGATCTGATCAAGCGAGTAAGCCATTGGTGCGGTCTGTCTGCGGCACGGTCCTCAAGACGAAAGATCAATATTCTTCATCCGGTGGGTCGACGTTGGCGAATTTGGCGCTCTGCCTTGGCTCGGCCATCATTTCGGCGACCGTATCGCGCCACGTCGCATAGTGCGCCGTTTCCTTGTGGGCCGCGGGAGCCTCCGGGGTCCGGTAGGCTTCCGAGAGCACGAAGCGGGTTGGATCATCGGCTTGTTGAAGAACGTCGAAACGGGCGATTCCCGGCTCCTGGCGGCTCGCCTCAGCATTCGCCAGCGAGGCTGCGCGAAAGGCCTCGATCAAATCCGGCTTAACTCTCACGTGAACATGCACGATCAACATGCGGCGAAAGATATCCGGCAGACAGGCAACCGAAAGGAGAAAACAGCGGCGAGAGAAGCGTCACAATGATGGGTTCCGCGAGGAAGGCGTCGACCTCGCGTGCGCCGGCCAGCGCGAACTCTGGACGATTGGGGCGGGATTCGCTAAGATCGCGCAATGTCATCGGCTGCCGCGGCGACTCCTACCAGACGGCAGTTCGTCTCCGGGAAATATCTCGGCGCCGGGATGCAGCGTTGGATCTTTGGTCTTTGGACGGCGCTGGTCTTCGCGTTCCTTTATATCCCGATCGTTCTCCTGATGGTCTTCTCTTTCAACAGTTCGCGTCTCAATATCCGATGGGAGGGATTCTCGTTAAAATGGTACGGGGCGCTCCTGGAGAACCGAACTCTTCTCACAGCGTTCCAGAACAGCCTCATCGTCGCGGTGGCGACAACGATTCTCGCCACGGTTCTCGGGACCCTCGGCGCGTGGATGCTCTATCGGTATCGCTTTCCTTTTCAGCGCACGATCGGCTTCCTCGTTTTCATTCCGATGGTCATGCCTGAGGTCCTCATGGGTGCAAGCCTGCTGGCGGAGTTTGTCCATCTGCTGAAGATTCCGCTTGGCTACACGACGCTCATCATCGCGCATACCACGTTTTGCTTTCCGTTTGTCCTGGTGGGCGTCCAGGCCCGTCTTCAGGGTTTGGATCCTTTTTTGGAGGAGGCGGCGCTGGACCTCGGGGCCACCCCGGTGCAGGCCTTCCGGCTGGTCATCCTCCCTTATCTCCTGCCATCGATCGTGGCCGGGGCCCTGATGTCCTTTACGCTTTCGCTGGACGAATATATTGTCTCGGTGTTCACAACCGGCCCTCAATCGCAGACGCTTCCTCTCAAGGTTTACGGCATGGCCAAGGTGGGCCTCAATCCGCAGTTGAACGCGCTGAGCACAATTTTTGTCACCGCAACGATCCTGCTTGTTTTGTTGAGTGAGTTCCTTACTCGTCGAAGAACCTCATGAAAGAAATTGCTCGTCATTTGATACTGGCGTTCCTGACGACGCTGGCTCTCGGCGGTTGTGGAAAAGCGCCGGAACCGACGGCCGGCCAGGGAGCCACTCCCACACCTGCTGCGACCGCTACGGCCTCGCCCACGCCGGCCGGAGCCAGCGAGTCGGCGGGAGACTCGGACAAGAATCTCAATATCTTCTGCTGGTCGGAATATATCCCACAAGCAATCGTCGACGCCTTCACGAAGGAGACGGGGATCGAGGTTTCGATCGAGACGTATGCGTCGAACGAGGAGATGCTGGCCAAGCTGTTCGCAGGCGGCGGCGCTTATGATCTGATTCAGCCGAGTGAGTACGTGATCGAAGGGCTCATCAAGGAGGACATGCTCGCCCCTATTGACCACCAGGCGATCCCTAACATGAAAAACCTTGCCCCCGAGTTCACGAGCATGTCGTTCGATCCCGGCAACAAATACTCTGTCCCCTACATGGCTGGAACCGTCGGAATCGTCGTCAACACGGAGCTCGTGCAGGACGAAATCAAGGGCTATAACGATGTCTTTCAGGAGAAGTTCAGCAAGAACATTGTCGTCCTCGACGACGCGCGGGAAATCGTGAGCTGGGGCTTGGAGAGCCTCGGAGTTCCCGTTAATGAGGTCACCGACGAAAATCTTGAGAAGGTGAAGCCGGTGCTGGCCAAATGGTTGCCGCTCGTAAAGGTCTTCGATTCAGATAGTCCGAAGACCGCCTTGCTCAACGGCGACGTGGCGCTTGGTGTCGTCTGGGGGGGAGAGGGCGCCATCCTGCTCAACGAAGACAAGAAGTTCAAATGGGTGGCGCCCGCGGAAGGTGGACATCTGTTTGTCGACAGTCTGGCCATCCCTAAGTCCGCCAAGCACGTGAAGAACGCCGAGCTATTCATAAACTTCATTCTTCGACCGGAGATCAGCGCCAAGATCTCGGAGGCGTTCCCGTACTTGAACCCCAATTTGGCGGCGCGCGAGCTGCTCACCCCGGCACAACGCGGCAACCCTGCCAGCTTCCCAACCGCAGAGGAATTCGCCAACATGCAAACCTTCAAGGACATCGGCGAGCAGGCTACAAAGATCGACGAGCTGGTGACTTCCCTGAAAGCGCAATGATATGGCTGCCCGGGCCGGAGCGACATCGCTGCAGATCGGTCCCGCCTTCAAACGGCAGCCTGGCCTGTCTGCCTGGCTGATCCTCGCTCCGCTGCTCGCTTGGTTGATCATCTTCGTCATCGTTCCGACGATCATGCTGGTTGTCTTGAGTCTGAGTGAGCAAAAGGGCCTTGGGTCGATCCACTTCACCTTCACGCTCAAGAACTACGCGCGGGCCCTCGACTGGACGTGGATGAAGGTTCTGCTCATCTCCGTCGGATACGCCTTGCTCACCACAATCATCTGCGTGGTCATCGGATATCCGGCAGCTTACTTCATTGGGCGATCCCCGGAACGCTCGCGCAACATCCTGCTCACGCTGGTCATGATCCCGTTTTGGACCAGTTTCCTCATCCGCACTTATGCGTGGATCACCATTCTGAGCAAGGAAGGGATGATCAACGCCTTCCTGGTTTCGGCCAAGATTCTGCCGGAACCCATCGGAATCCTTTATACCCCGTTCGCGTCCGTGCTGGGATTGGTCTATAATTACCTCCCGTTCATGATATTGCCGATTTACACGAGCGTGGAGCGCCTGGACAATGCCATGATCGAAGCGGCTTACGACCTGGGAGCAGGTCCGGTGCGCGCATTTTCCCAGGTCATCATCCCGCTGACGCAGCCGGGCATCGTCGCCGGGGCCTTGCTGGTCTTCATTCCTTCGATTGCCATGTTCGCCATCACCAATCTCATGGGAGGCGGGGACCCTCCGACCATCGGGGACGTCATCTACAAACAATTCACCGCCGGGCGCAACCAGCCTTTCGGCGCCGCCTTGGGCTGCCTGCTCCTTCTCATCTTCTTCCTCTCCCTGTGGCTGACTCGGCGGCAGCGAGCGGAATAGAACTTGCTCTTCTCATTCAC
The DNA here is from genome assembly GCA_963820865.1 of uncultured Verrucomicrobiae bacterium. Classification (GTDB taxonomy): domain Bacteria; phylum Verrucomicrobiota; class Verrucomicrobiia; order Chthoniobacterales; family Terrimicrobiaceae; genus DASTFP01. The sequence goes on along the minus strand of CAWGBZ010000025.1, from coordinate 154,042 downwards.
TGTTCACGCAAAAAATCGGACCTAGTCCAAGACATCCATGCGAAAAACCAAAATCATCTGCACACTCGGCCCGGCGACCGATTCGCCCGAACGGCTTCGCGCCTTGATCATGGCCGGAGCCAATATCTTCCGCCTCAATATGAGTCACGCCCCGCACGAATGGGTGCGGACCGTCGTCAAGGAAATCCGCAAGATCTCCTCCGAACTCGGCGTCATGACGGGCGTCCTTCTCGACACCCAGGGACCGGCGATTCGGACCGGCGACCTCAAGACAAAACTCAATCTTCGCCCCGGGGACATTTTTGAGTTCACGGTGCGTGGCGAAAAAAGTGAGGACGTGCACTCCGTGGATGTCAATTACGCGGGACTCGTGGAAGACATCTCGGTGGGCGATACGGTCCTGGTCGACAATGGCGTCATTCACATGAAAGTCCTCTCGAAGGACTATCATCGCATTCGTTGCCAGGTGCTGACTGAGGGGGTGCTCGGATCGCGCCGCCACATCAATCTTCCCGGCGTGAAGGTCAATCTCCCGCCGCTCACCGAAAAGGACCTCGCGGACATTGATCTGGGGGTTTCCGTGGGGGTGGACTATGTGGCCTTGAGCTTCTGTCGCGAGGCGGCCGATATCGAGACGCTGCGGCGCGTCCTCGGCGAACTGGGCAGCCAGGCGCGGGTCATCGCCAAGATCGAAGACCAGCACGCGGTCAGCGTATTGGATGACATCATCGAGAAATGCGACGCCATCATGGTGGCGCGAGGCGACCTCGGAATCGAATGTCCCATGGAGGAACTTCCCATTATCCAGCGCCGGACAGTGATGAGATGTATTCAGAAAGGGCGGCAAGTCATCGTCGCCACACACATGCTCGAGTCGATGATCGAGAATCCGTTGCCAACCCGGGCGGAGATTACCGACGTGGCCAACGCGGTCTTCGAGCAGGCGGACGCCATTATGCTCAGCGGCGAGACGACCGTCGGCAAGTATCCGGTGGAGTGTGTGCAAGTGTTTGACCGGGTGGCCCGCCGGATGGAGCAAACGGGCGGAGCGGGTTTCCATGAAGCGGCTGAAGCAACCAGCATCCGCCACAAGGCCGTCCGCGCGGCGGTGGACCTGGCCAACTCTCTTCCGGAGGCGAAAATTGTCGTCTTTACTCGACGAGGCTTCATGGCTGACCACTTTAGCCAGCTTCGGCCGGAGCATTCGCCGATCTACGCTTTCACGCCGACGGAGGAAGTGGCGCGCCGTCTGACCTTGAACTGGGCGACGGTTCCCATCGTAATGCGCTTCGACCTCGATCCCGAGCACACTGTGGCGGAAGCGGAGCGTCTCCTGCTCAATCGCGGTTTGGTGCAAATCGGGACGCAGCTCGTCATTTTAACCGACATTCTGACCGGGAGCGAGCGCTTCGATTCCATTCAGCTGCGCCGGGTCGTCTAGGAGACTGTTCAATAGCCCACGCATGCCACGCGCAAGCTCCTTGAGGTAGATATCGGTGGAGCGACGAAGGAGCATCCCCTGAAGGGGCTCTGACTGAGGAGCGACGCCCGTGAGGGGAAGGGGCCCCTCGCCCTTTCAAGATGCCCCAAGAAGCTCGCGCCCAGAAAGGGGTGGGACCCTTTCGTCCACCCGGATTGCGCCAATTTTCGGCCCTCGCGGTGTCGCCAGGCTTGCCCGTAGCGCTGCGGCTTTGTGGGAAGATGGGGACCCCACACCCCATCGCGTCTGCGCTTGGCTCCTGGCGATCTTCCGAAAATTGGCAGCAACGTGGCATACGTGAGTTTTCCAACAGTCTCCTGGATCGGATCTACAGGGCGCGCGAGGAGAGCCACTTTTTGAGGAGCCTTTCGGGAGCGGTTGGAACCCCGTAGCCGTTGAGCCGGGTCAGCAGATACCCGGTCACACAGCCACCCAGGTGCGCCGCATGCCCGATCCAGGGCTCGAATCGCAGGAGGAGGAAGAGCAAAGATGCCCCCGTGAGGCCCCACCCCAGGTATTTCGCGCGCAGCCGCAGGGGAATGACGAAAAAGAGAAGCATCACGATTTGCGCCTCCGGGAATATTGTGGCAAAGGCTAGGATGACACCGCAGACCGCCCCGGATGCGCCGAGCAAGAGGAACCTCCCGCCTTCCAGAAGGATTTGGGCGAGTCCCCCAGCAACTGCGCAGGCCAGGTAAAGCGCGAGAAACCGACCAGTTCCCATCACCCGTTCCACGATCCGACCTGCAAACCAAAGTCCCGCCATGTTAAAGACGAGATGCCAGATACTTCCGTGCAAGAACGCATGCGTGACAAGTTGCCACCAGCGGCCTTGCTCGATGCCCTCGCTGCTCAAGGCGTAAAGGTCAAGCAACTGCTCTTCGAGCCCCGGCCTCAGCAATTGGTAGAGAAAAACTCCGACGTTCAACGCGATGAGCACCCCCACCGCGCTAACCCGCCGCCACCTTTGCGTCATCGGTCAATTCTATGCGGATTTCTTTGCCCTGTCCAACGTCCGGGGAACAAGCACCCTCAGCTTGCCGGTTGAGAAGCCGAACTCGTATGGCAGTGTTCCGGTGAGCTCCCCATCGATCTCCACGGGCACCGTCTCGCGGCTGCTCAGACGGAGGCCGCGACTCTGAAAATATTCCACATCCGGAAGCGTAGGGTGATTGCCAAAAGCAATCGCTTGAAGGTAGCGGAGGAGATCCCAGTGACTTTGATTTTGAAACACCAACACGTCCAAAAGCCCATCATCGAGCCGGGCGTTCTTAAAAAGCACAAACGGACCGCCATAAAATCGGCCGTTTCCCACCAGGACGAAGCTGCCTTCGCGCGAGTCACCATCGACCGGTTCGATACGGATCTTTGGCGGCTGACGCGCGGCAACTTGAGCGAGGGTCAGCAAATAGCTCATCGGACCGAGCGCTTTTTTGGAGTCGGGCGTGGTTTGGCGGACCACTTCGGCGTCGAGGCCCACCCCGGCGAGTTGGACGAAGTATTCATCGTTGGCTCTCGGGAGGTCGACCGACCGGGAGAAGCCGGCTTCGATCACCTGCCAGGCTTTGGGGAGGTTGTTTTGGGGGATGCCCAGTTCCGCAGCGAAAACGTTCATGGTGCCGACGGGCAGAATTCCAAATTGAACGTCCGCCCCCGCAATTCCATTGACCACTTCGTTGATCGTTCCATCGCCGCCTGCGGCGATGATGGTCTCGTATCCTTGCGCGACGGCGCGGGCGGCCAGGGACCGGGCGTCACCGGGAGAGTCGGTGCTGCGCACCACCACGTCATGCGACAGCAAGGCAATCTTGTGGCGCAAAGTCTTGGCGCGCTCGCCCCGGGCGGCCGGGTTCAGGATCACGAGAATTTTGTAACTCTTGTTCACGCTTCACATTCCGAAAAAGTTCCGTAGCTTCCCCGCGTGCTCATTTTTGCCAAGAGATTTCTTTTTGTAGCTGCAGGCTTGCTTGTTCTGGCCGCGCTTGTCCTTCTTTGCATCAATCTTTACCTCCAGTCGGGTGGGGTCCAACAGCGCATTCGCGACTCTGCACAGCGGGCGCTGGGTGCCGAAGTCAAGATCGGCAGCACCATGTATCTGCCGTGGAGCGGTCTGGTGATTCGGGGGATCAAGATTCCGGACCCGGAGAATGCAAGCATGAATTTTGTCGAGGCGGATGCGTTGCGAGTCCGGTTTGCGCTTGACCCGCTCATCGAGCGGCGGTTTGTCGTGACGGAGTGCACCCTTTTTCAGCCGAAAGTGATCGTGCGTCAGGCGGAAAGCGGTGAGTGGATCATCCCATTGGGTCGTCAGCGCGTTGAAGTGGCGGAGGCCCCGACGGCAGACGCGCCGGCTCAGGCCAAAGGGGTGTCTTTCAAAGCCGAACTCCAGCATGTTCGCCTCCGCGGAGGAAGCGTGGTGGTCGTCAACTCGAAAAGCCGCGAGATCGCCACTCTCGAGCGGTTAGATATCGCCGCGCAGATTGCACCGGATCACTCGGCCAAAGGAATCCTTGAGATCGGAAGATCCGATTTCTTCGGGGCGCTGAAGCCGCGCAACATCGGCGGCTCGTTTAACTGGAACGGCAGGACCCTCGAGTTTCCGGATATTCGAGGATCCTTGGCGGGAGGAAAAATCACCGGCAAGTTCCTTATCGAGACGGGTGAGGAGCCGAAATTCACCCTTGCCTTGCAGCTCTCTGGGGTGCTCCTGCGAAAGCTCGCTGAGGAGGCTCACGTGGAACCCGGGAAGACGGAAGGTTTCCTCCAAGGTTCTCTGGACCTCGGTGGCGATCCTCGCGATACCGCCTCTTTCAATGGGACGGGTCATTTCGAGTTGGTCTCCGCTCGCCTCAGGCCGGTGGAGTTCCTGGTGAAGCTGGGCGAGTTGCTGCAGATCGACGAACTTCAATTGCTCAAGCTGAGCGACGCCCGGGTCGACGCCACGGTGCATAGCGAGCGCGTTCAGGTCGATAATATTATCTTGAAGTCCGACAACCTCATCTTGCGCGGCTCCGGGCCCGTTCGGTTTAACGGGAAGATGAATCTCGATGCGAGCCTTTTGGTGAATCGCAAGATCCAACAGCAGCTCAAAGGCGTGCTCAGCAAAAATTTCATTGACTCGGAGGATCCCGATTACCGGGAACTTCCATTCACCGTAACCGGCAGAATCGACAACCCGAAAACGGATCTGCTCGACAAGTTGATCGGCGCAAAGGTTGGACAAGATGTCGGCGGAATGCTGATGAACATTCTGCGCTCCGGCGCCTCTCAAAAACCCGAGGAAAAGAAGGAAACGACCACCGAGGGCAACTGAATCGTCATGCGCGTCATAGCCGGCGAAGCCCGCGGTCTGCCGCTCAGCGCACCATCTCCGGCCATCCGTCCGACGATGGATCGCGTCCGGGAAGCCATTTTTTCCAGTTTGGGTGACGCCGTTCCCGGTGCGCGAGTGCTCGACCTTTTTGCGGGCTCGGGGGCCTTGGGTATTGAAGCGCTCAGCCGCGGGGCGGCCTCGGCGGTGTTTGTCGATGCCAATCCCCGCTGCGCCGCCTGCGTCCGTGAGAATCTGCGCCGCGCGCGCTTCGAGGCCTCAGTGCAAGTGATGGACGCCTTCAAGTTCCTGGAACTCTACGCAGAAAGCGACTTCGACTTGATCTTTGCGGACCCTCCCTACGGAAAGTCGGCCGGAGACCGGGATTTCGGCAGCGAGTTACTGCAATATCCCGCGCTGGCGAGCGCTCTCCGCGAGAACGGGATGTTTATTCTGGAGCGCCTCGCCGGCACCGAGGAAACACAGACCGCTTCCCTTTCGCTTGTCCGCGTGCGTCGCTACGGCGAAACTGAAGTCGCGTACTACATACCCGCCTGAATGACCGCGGTCCGAATCCTTTACAATCTTGGCTTCCCAATCGTCATGCTCGCCCTCCTGCCGGGGTTCCTGTTCCGCATGCTCAAGCGCGGGAAGTACCGCCACAAGTTTGGACAACGTTTCGCGATTTATTCGTCGCGTGTCCGCGGCAAGCTGTCACGGGGAGGGTGGACTTGGGTGCATGCCGTCAGCGTGGGGGAGGTTTTGATCGCATTGAAGCTGATTCGAGAACTCAGGAGCCGTGATCCGCGACTTCCGGTGGTACTTTCCACGACCACTTCCACCGGATATGCCCTGGCCAGCAAGGAGACGGACGATTCTCTCGAGGCGATCTACAATCCAGTCGATTTCTTGTGGACGGCCCGGCGCGCCCTGCGCCTGATCCGTCCGCGGAGGTTGATCCTGGTCGAGGCGGAGGTCTGGCCCAACCTCACGGCCGAGGCCAGGGCCCGGGGTGCCACACTGGCGCTGGTGAACGCGCGGCTCTCGAAACGCTCGGAATCTCGTTACCGAATGATCCGCCCGCTGGCCGCGTCGATCTTCAACGAACTCGACCTTCTCTGCGTTCAGGAACCCGGTGATGCCCGGCGCTGGGAAAATCTCGGTGTGGAGCCCGCGAAGATTTTGTGCACCGGCAGTATCAAGTTCGACGACCAGGTCGATGACCGACGTGTGCGCCAGAATTTTCGAGAGGTCCTCGCCGGGATCGGTGTCGCCGATTCGGCGCCGATCATCCTCGCCGGAAGCACGCATGCGGGCGAGGAATCGCTGCTCGGTGAGATCGTGGTTCGTTTGAGGCGAAACTTTCCAGAACTCTTTTACGTGGTCGTCCCCCGGCACGCCGAACGCTGGAGGGAGGTTCGCGCAGAGCTCGAAAAGCTCGGACTTCGCGTGGCGCTGCGTGCTAACGAAGGGAATGCTCCGACGAATCCGGATACCTTGTTGGTCAACACGACGGGTGAGCTGCGGGACTGGTACGATCAGGCGACGGTCGTTTTTATTGGCAAGAGTATGACCGCCCATGGCGGCCAGAATCCTGCCGAAGCGGTGGCGGCTGGGAAACCGGTGATCTTCGGTCCGAACATGGAGAATTTCGCTTCTCTGGCTGCCCAGCTTGTGCGGGAGGGAGGGGCCATCCAGGTAGCCGACACGACCCGGCTTGAAGAAGAGCTGCAGAGATTGCTTTCCAATGGGGAAAAGCGCCGTCAGCTAGCCGCCAACGGCGCTCGCTGTCTCCAGTCGCACTGCGGCGCGACCGCGCGAACGTGTCAGGCTCTGGAGGAGTTCGAGTCGTCCCGCGCCTTCCGCAAGGGCCACCGCAGCGCGATGGCGGAGCGGCACTGAATGGCGGCCTGATTTTTGACCAGAGAGAGCGCAGAGGACACAGAGCAGGGAGAAGAAAGTCGGGAGTTGGAAACAAGATCCCCGATCTGTGTTCGTCTGCTTTAACGTGTGAACCCCCTCTCTGTGACCTCCGTTTCCTCTGTGGCTAACCGTCCCGTGTCCTCGGATTCGTTAGCCGTCTACGGACGGTCGGCTTCGATCTCGAAGATCGTGGTGGGGACGCGGTCTTGCGCTCTCGGGAAGGAGTAGGTTTTCCCGCCGAAGTGCAACTCGGGCGTGAGAAAATCGTTGTCAGCGGCCATGTAGAGCGCGAGCGGGTTCGCGGTCCTGCTGGAGATCAGGGCGAGGCCTTCCCACTTGGCGGGCAGGCGCGACGGATCCCAGCCGGGAAGCTGACTGACGATTTCAACAAGATTGAAAAGCAGCTTCTTGGTGACGAATTGGATCCTGGCTTGGGGGGACAGCGGCTCGAATCCTTCTTCGCCTGGCAATTTCGCGTAGCCCGTCCCGATAAGGTTGGTTGCGTTGCGGATGTCGACCACCCAGACCGCCTTGTATCGGGCGGGCTTGGGCTTTTTGCTTCCATCCCGCCCGGGACTGTCGCGTTCGAGCACGAGAAACTGGTGGTTGCTCAATGCGACGAGATCGTTAGTCGAGAGGTCTTTGAAGGAATGGGAGGTCCTCGCGCCAGATATTCCATCCGGTTGCTCGAAAAGATAGCCGTACTCGGCCACCGGCCGGCCCGTGGAAAGCTCAAGGACCAGCATGCGAGCAGTTCCTCCCTTGCGTCCACCATCCTGAGCGAGGGCACTCTGAAAGATCAAGGCGACATGCTTGCCATTGGGGAGGACACACATACCCTCCGGCCCGCGATTTTCATCCCGGCCGGAGACGATTTTCTTGCCTTCTTCGAGAACAGTCTTCCCATCTTTTCCACGGGGGCGATAGCGCTCGGGAAGAGCGATCCTTCGGATCATCTTTCCCTCTCTCGAAAACTGATAGAGAAATGGGCCATACTCATCCGTTAGGTAGAGGGTCTTATCTGGTCCAAGGGAAATCGCCTCTGGGTCGAGGCAAACAGCTCCTCCGCGCATGGGAACACCGTCGACTTCCTCATCCGGCAATAGCCCGGTGAAGGGCCGGTCGTGCGCGTCTCTCAGCAGAACGGTCCTGGCGACGCTTAGATCCAGGACATGCGGGTCGGATGAATTCTTTGCCACGTCGAGAAAGTGAAATCGCGGCGCAAAAGGGATTGTGCCATCTCCAGCCCCTCGGTCTGGCACGGCGATAAGACAATCCGTTTGCGGATCCCACACGATACCCGATCCAATGCCGCCGAATGTCTCGCCGAGCGTGTCAACGGCGCTGGACGCGATCTCCCCCGCCGCGAGGACTTTCACTTGACGAGCCTCGGCGGAGGCGGCCAGAAGCAGGAGGAGAATCAGGAAGCGCATGGACGGGCAAATATAAGCGCTCAAAGAATCAGGGGAAGGTCTAAGCGTTAGTCGAGACTTTGCTTTGGCTCGAAAAGTACCTCGAAGCGCCCATCCGAGAGCCTGATCGGCTCACCGGTCACTTTACGATTCCCTTCGGAGCCGATGCCAGTACCTCTTTGATAAGTCGCGCGGGACCTGATCTGACGGCGAACGACACGACCCCCCCTGTCGAAGCCGCTCCGACTGCTGATTTCGGACGTGAAACTGAAAGTCAAACGACATGAACAAATCGAGGATTCTTCCGTGTGTTTGCTGCACGGTGCTCTGCCTGATGACGGCTGCTTTGTCGCTCCATGGCCTGACGCTTACCGGAAACGTGGAAAACGATTTTGTGGGCGCCGAGACGGTCGTTATCACAGACGGCACTGCTGCCGACGTCGGCTTGCCTCCGGCGTGGCCTTACCCGTATTCGGGATGGGACGTTAAAGACGTCCGATTCTTTTATGACCGCGACAATAATGTCCTTTACGTGGGCATCAACTTTTTCGCTATCGCCGGAGATGCTGATGGAGATGGCGATCCTTCGTCCACCTCGACGGCTCTCGTCATGCGCGGAGGAGGCGATTTGGCCAGCCTGGCCGCCAGTGAAGCCATTCAGATCCGCTTCGATTGGAACGAAGACGGCGTCTTCGATACGATTGCCGGAGTGCCCAACGATGCGAGCGCGACGGCGTTCTCCATCGCTCCGGACTTGACACCGACCAACAATCTACCGGCGAGTGCGGCCAGGTTCGGCACTCCGATCGCCGGAATTCAGCCCTTTGTCGGAGCAACTGGCGCGAGCGCGCCGGATTTCGAGTTCAAGATTCCCAATGCTTCCACCCTTCCCGGATTTAACGCGACGGAGGGGTTTAGCTTTCAGGTTTTCGCAGGTAGCTTTCAAGATGACGGAATCGGTGAGGACTACGTTGGAAATACCGGGGCCGTGCACGTGGATTTGCCGGCTCCCGTGCCAGAGCCGCCGGCCGCGCCCGTCGTCACTCTCACCGAGCTCATCGTCAGCCGGTCGCACTTCAATTTCTGGGGCACGGCGACCGGCGAGGGCATCGCTATAGTGGAGTACAAGGTCGACAAGAAGCATTGGGCCCGATTCGAGCGGGCGAAGGGAACGACCTCCTGGCGCTTCAGTATCCGGCGGGACGGTTTTCAAAGCCTGCGGGTGGTGGTTCGAGCCGTCAAAAGCGACGGAACCACCTCGCCCGAGATGGCTGTCGAGATTCAGCCATAACGGGAGCCTTGAGATTCTCGCGAGTGCTGGTCTCGCGGGATGCGATGAACTTTCCGCTATTTCTCCAGGCTTGGACTTTGCATTTCGGACGTCAATTGAACGTCAAAACGACTATGAACAAATCGATGATTCTTCGGTGTGTTTGCTCGACAGGGGTTTGCCTGATGACGGCTGCTCTATCGCTCCAAGGCCTGACGCTGACCGGGAACGTGGAGAACGATTTCGAGGGCGCCCGGATGGTCGTTGTTCCTGACAACGCCGTCTTTGACAGCAATGCCCCCATCCTCCCTGACGTTGGCGTGCCATCACCCCCATTCCCCACCAATCCCCGCCCCGTTTCAGGGTGGGACATCAAAGACGTTCGCTTCTTTTATGATCGCCAAAGTGATGTCCTCTATGTCGGCATCAACTTTTTCGGCATTGCCGGGGACGCCGATGGAGATGGTGATCCTGCGAACAGTTCTGTGACGCTGACAGCTCTTGGCGGATCTGATGTGAGTAACCTGGGCGTTGGCGAGGCGATCCAAGTTGCTTTCGATTGGAACGAGGACGAAGTCTTCGATACGATTGCCGGCGTTCCCATCGACGCCGACGCCTCTGCTTTCTCCATCGCCGCGGACTTGTCGCCGGCTGGGCCGGGCGAGACTCAACCGTCGAGTTCGAGTGGGTTTGGCACGCCTCTTACAGGAATCGAACCGTTTGTCGGTGCGTCGGGCGCGGTCGCACCGGATTTCGAGTTCAAGATTCCGAAGGTATCTACGCTTTCCGGATTTAACGCGGCGGCCGGCTTCACGTTTCGAGCGTTCGCGGGTAGCTTGGTCGATGCCGGAATTGGGGATGACAGAGTCGGCAGAATGGGTCCTATGGCCGCGAACATCGGGGTGCATGTGGATTTGCCAGCCCCGGTTCCGGAGCCACCCATCGCGCCTGCTCTCACTCTTACGGAGCTCATCGTCAGCCGGTCGCACTTCAACTTCTGGGGGACGGCGACCGGCGAGGGCATCGCTGTAGTGGAGTACAAGGTCGACAAGAAGCATTGGGCTCGATTCGAGCGGGCGAAGGGAACGACATCCTGGCGCTTCAGTATCCGGCGGGACGGTTTTCAAAGCCTGCGGGTGGTGGTTCGAGCCGTAAATAGCAACGGAACCACCTCGCCCGAGATGGCCGTCGAGATCCAACCGTAACGGGCGCGTCGAGACTCTGGCAAGCGCTTGCCTGTGGGGGATAGCGACAGACTTTTGCAACTCGCCATGCCCCGATTATTCTTTGTTCTCCGGCACGCGTTCAAAGACCCCTTGGCCATGAATGTTTAAGTTCTCGATCAGGACACGTTGAGCTCTGCCATCGGGACCAATGGTGAAGATGATTCCCGCCGTCCCGACCGAGTTTTCGCCGGCCGTCGGATAGGTGAACGTATCGCGGTTCCAATGTGTCATGGGGAAGCGCATTTTTTTTTGTCCCTGGACGACAACTAGAGCGTCGTCTTTCTCGACGATGTCGACTTCGCCGAAGAGGTCGTTCCGGTATCTTCCCAGATAGGCGGCGTTCTCGCTGGCCGGCGCGGGCGACGTAGGTGGATTTGAGTAGTCGGCTACGTGCGAACGGTCCGCTTGTTCCATTTGCGCGAAGGCGCCTTTGAAGATAGCCAACCAGTCTCGCTTCGGCTCGCGCCCCAGGGCATTGCCCATGAACGTGACAGCGAGGCCCTCCGCGACGCCCAGCGGAGCTGCATTGGTGAGCACGACGATCCCGAGTTCCTCGGAGGGGACCAGGATGACTGAGGTTCCGGCGCCTAGTGCGAAGGCGCCGGAGTGGGAAAGCTCCAGCCGTCCGGTTGCGTCGTAGCGAACGTTCCAGCCAAGTCCACAAAAGCCGGGGATTCCGTCAATCGGGCTGAACCCCGTGAGAATCGTTGGGTAATGGGTTTCGGCAAGGGCATCTTGATCCACGATGCTCTCGCTGGCAAACCTTCCCCCAGCGAGCTGGAGACGCATCCATTTGGCCACGTCATTCACCGACGAGCTGACGCCTCCGGCGGGGGATTGCGCGTCGGGATCGCGTTGGTACTTGGGAACCCATTTTCCATCGATCTTGACGTGTCCGAGGGCGCGATTCTTTCGCGCATTGAAATCCGCATACCGCGAGCTGGTGGACGCCATTCCAAGAGGTTTGTAGAGAATCTCTTCGCAGAGGTCCTCCCATTCCTTGCCGGCGGCCTTGGCCGCCGCAACGGCAGCTTCTGTGATTCCGAAGTTGGTGTACGCAAAACGGGATCGAAAACTGGTTTTGGGCTTTTGGAAGCGCAGACGATGAAGGATTTCTTCGCGAGAGAAGCCGATATCTTCCAGGAGATCGCCGGCATGATCGGGAAGCCCGCTGCGATGCGCGTAGAAATCTCGCAGAGTGACCTCTCGGGTGACCCAGGAGTCCCACATTTCAAAGGCAGGGTCGAGATCGCTGATCCGCGAATCCCATGAGAGGAGCTTTTTGCCGGCTAGCGCAGCGACTACGGTCGACCCTAGAGGTTTCGACAACGAAGCGAGTTGGAACACTGTGTCGGCATCGACAGCATCCATGCTTCCCGCGATGCGCACCCCAAAACCCTTGGCGAAAACAACCTGATCCTTGAAAACTATGGCAATGGCTATTCCAGGGATTCCGGTCTGCCGGACTTCCCTCTCGGCAAGCTCGTCTAGTTTGGCGGCGGCGAGTTCGACGCGATCCAAGGTCAGCTGTCCAGCGAGACATGTCGAAACAAGCGACACCCATAGCAGGGAAAAGGATCTGAGTGGCATGACCGCTTATAGATGCTCCCAAGCCTGATGGGAAGTCGACTCAAGCGCTCCGTTGACTCCGCGGCGAATGCGTGGAAGCGTTGCCCGGAGGTGTAGGCCATGCAGGCAAGGTTGGTTGAGTTTGGCGAAATTGAAGTCGAGAAAGAGCGCTATGACCATGATGTCGTGATCGAGGCGGGAAAAGTTCGAAAGCGCAAGAAAGGTCCATCCAAGTCTTATCGTGGGCCGGGCGAGCACACACCGCTCTCGATCAAGGAGAAGATCCCGTGGGGCGGAAGCCAGCTTATTGTGGGCACGGGCTCGTACGGGCGACTGCCAGTGATGCCCGAAGTCGAGAACGAAGCCAGCCGCCGTGGAATAAAGCTCATCGCTGTTCCCACCGAGGAGGCGTGCCGCTTGCTCAAGGATCTTCCTGCCAAAGATGTCTACGCCATCCTGCACACCACCTGCTAGTTTTTGAGAAACCCGAGGCTTCGCATGCGGAACGATCTCAGCTATAGTCGTCGGACCACCTGACACCCCTATGACCAAAGTCCTCGTTCTCTATTATTCCATGTATGGCCATATCGAAATCATGGCCGGCGCCATTGCGGAGGGTGCACGCTCCGTTGACGGCGTCGAGGTGACCGTCAAGCGTGTTCCCGAGTTGATGTCGGCGGAGGTTGCGGCAAAGTACGGCGCGAAACTCGATCAGAGTGCACCTATCGCCTCGCCGGACGAGTTGCCCGACTACGAGGCCATCATCTTCGGCACGCCAACGCGGTTTGGCAACATGGCCGCGCAAATGCGAAACTTCCTGGACCAAACCGGCAAGCATTGGATGAAAGGTGCGCTCATCGGCAAGGTTGCGAGCGTTTTTGCAAGCACGGGCACTGGGGGAGGGAACGAATCGACGATTCTCACTTTCATCCCAACCCTCTTGCACCATGGCATGATCTACGTAGGACTGCCCTACGCCTGTCCCGAACTCATGGACATTAGCGAATTGAAGGGCGGGTCTCCTTACGGCGCGGCAACGATTGCCGGACCCGACGGCTCCCGAATGCCGAGCGCCAAAGAACTCGCCATGGCCCGCTTTCAAGGAAAACACGTTGCCCGCATCGCCGCGCAACTCCGGAAGTAGCCGCCGCGTCGAGGATTTCAGCGATCAAAGTCGCGTCGCATCTCCAGCGTGTGGAGGGGACCTTCGGACGTCAAGACGCTGGAAAACATTGCGAAGCCGGTCACTTTCCAGAGACCGAATTCGGCGTCGGCGTTTCGCCGGAGGAGGGGCAGCAGCGTTGCGCCCGACAATCCGTTGACGCGTCCGACAGTAATATGCGGATGAAACGGTCGTAGGTCGGGGTCCAAGCCGATGCGGAGAACGGCATCCTGGACATGTTTGTGCAGCGCAAACAAATGGGGATGTCCCTTTCCCAATCCTGCCCAAACGACCGTAGGTTGGGCTCCCCCAAACGTTCCGATTCCTTGGATGGGCAGGAAGAAGGATGGCACTTGCACCTCCGAAAGCGTTGCGCGCAGCCGTTCCTCCTGCTCGGGGCCCACGCGATCGAGGAAACTGAGCGTCGCGTGAAGCTGCTCCTGCGGCAGCCAGCGCAGCCCCTTCAATCGCGGGTCCAGCGCCGCCAGCGTTCGCCGACAGCTTTCCGGCAGTTCCAGCGCGATGAACATCCGCTTCGCCATGGCGAAAAATAGTCCGGCCGTTGAGCGTCGCAAGATTGGACCGATCGGGGACTTCCCATCGCAGAGGCGTCTCTCTGAGCATCTTTCGGAAGTCATTTCCGAAAAGCGCGCAGCAAACGAGAGTTCGGGGAGCATTCGCCTAGGCGAATCCCCGGGTGTAGTGCTCGGCGTCCGCGCCGGGCACAAGCGTCGGTTGGCTCAAGGCAGATGGAGGGGGCTCGACCATTATCCTCGCCGAGATCACGGGTGGCTAGTGTCACCAGTCTCGTCGCCAAAGATTTGTCCGGCGTGGACGCCGGACAATCATCCGCCTGGGCGCAATGCTCCCCACACCCCGGCGTAAACGGCCTCGGTTGATCCTTACAGCGACTCGCCAAAATCTCCACCTCTCGATCTTTTTGGAAATCTCTTTCGAGAATTGCTTTAGAAGACTGTTGAAAAACCACGTATGTCACCCGAAGGGCGTGAGTTTTTTGGGGCATCTTGGAAGGGCGAGGGGCCCCTTCCCCTCACGGGCGTCGCTCCTCAGTCACAGCCCCGTCAGGGGATGCTCCTTCGTCGCTCCACCGACATCTACCCCAAAGAGCTCACGCGTGGCATGCGCGGGTTTTTCAACAGTCTCCTAGGCTAGACTAGGCTCGCCGATGCTTCGGCTTTCGATCCGACAAGCCCTGGGAGACGGTTCGCAGCACTTCGCAGAATCTCTCTCCCGCCGGGGTCAGGTCGCCCTTGGTCGCGCGGGCGATTCCGACCGTCTGAGTTTCCGTCGAGTTGGCGAGGGGGCGATAGACCAACCGTCTTCCCGCGACATGACGGAGAAATTCGGTGACGATGGCGATATGACGGCCGGCTTCCAATTCGGTCAGCATCGAATTCGAGCCATCACATTCCACGGCGATCGGGGGTCGCTTATTCACCGGAGCGAAGATCCGATCGAGGATCCGGTGATACTCTGTGTAGTCGCGACGGCGCAGGCCGACCAGCGACTGGCTCACAAGCTGCTCCACGGTGAAAGATTTCCTGCGCGCCAGCGGATTTCCCGGAGCCATCGCCACGCAAAATGCATAGCGGCGCAGTTCCTCGAACTCGAGGCCCGTGGCCGACTCGTCGGTGTGCCGCACCATGACCGCCAGTTCCAATGTGGCGTCGGCAATCGCCGTTTCTTGATCCGGGCAATAGCGCTGTGGGCTACGTCAGCCTCGGACGACTTAGCCACGGACAGCACAACATGCTCACCTACGTGAATTCCGGTTCGGGAGCGGCGGATCATGAAAGGAACACCCGCGACATCGCATAACTAATACTTGTGAAGCGCGGGCATCCGCAGGCGATCCCGGGAACCCCGAGCACACCCGCCCGCGTCGTCCCACACCTATCCTCGGTGCTCTCTGTGTGCTCTGTGGTCATCACTCATCGTGACTCGCGGTGACTTGCTTTCGCGGATGCTCGGAGAGAGCATGCAAGTATGACCGAATGGGACGCCTCCGATTACGCCAGGATATCCGGACTCCAGGAGGCAATGGCGGGAGAAGTGCTTGCACTGCTCGACCTCAGAGCAGCCAAACGCGTCCTGGATTTAGGCTGCGGCAATGGGAGGGTAACGGCGGAGATTGCTGCGCGGATTCCTCACGGTCTTGTCGTTGGCGTTGATTCTTCGGCCGACATGGTCTCTTTCGCAGCGAGCCACTACGGTCCGGCAGTCCGGCCCAACCTTCGCTTCGAAGTCGCGGACGCCCGGCGTTTGCCTTTTCGAGAGGAGTTTGACTTGGTTGTCTCGCAGAACGCCCTCCACTGGGTTTGCGAACAAGACGAGGCTCTTCGCTCGATACGCTCTACCCTGACATCCGACGGTTTGGCACAATTGCGTTTGGTTCCGACCGGCGAGCGCAAGAGTCTTGAGAATGTGATTGAAGAAACGCGGCTTTCCTCAAGATGGATTCGCTATTTTCGGGACTTCACCGATCCGTATCTCCATCTCACGCCGGGGCAATATGCCAAATTGGCTGAACAAAACGGCTGGCAGGTCCAGCGGATTCATATGGAGGACAAACGCTGGGACTTTAAGTCGCGCTCGGCCTTTCTCGCCTTTGGGACGGTAACTTTTGTCGAATGGACCCGAGTCATACCGGAAGCCGAAAGGATTGAGTTCGTTAGCGATGTCCTTGATCGTTACCGACCCATCGTCACCGACCAGCCAGGAGAAGAGAACACCTTCAAGTTTTACCAGATGGATGTGACGCTTACGCCTTCCCAGGCGGGTGTGTTCAACCCACCTTGATCGAGTCTAACGTTGCCACGAGGCCGGAGTAAGTTTGACGGGTCCTGGATTGTTTTCAGGCCAACCTCGTGAAGCCGTCGGCGCCCCAGCGTTCACTCTTGAAAGAGGTGCGCGCAGGCGGTGCTCGATGGCGCGTCGACGCAAACGGCCAACGGTGACCGTACCTCAACCAGCCGCCCTCCGATGCGCTCGCTCAGTCGGGTCCAGCCTGCGGCAGACGGCCATGCGGGGTAGTGTCCTGAAGGTTCAGCAAAAAGAGAGGTCATGGTAAGCAGTTGGGGAGTGATGAACAACCAAACTGAGTATCGAACCATGACCCGAAAGAATAGTAACAGGACGAGCAGTGAGATCAAAGCGATGATGGCCGAGGACGGCGATTTTCTGCGCCCGATGGTGCGCACGATCATCCAGGAGTTTCTGGAAGCGGAGATGGCCGAGGCGGTCGGTGCGGAGAAAGGCGAGCGCGTCGAAGAGCGGCTCGGCTATCGCAGCGGCTACTACCCACGCAGCTTGATTACGCGGGTGGGCAAGCTGGAACTGAGAGTTCCGCAGGACCGCCAAGGACGGTTTTCCACCGAGATTTTCGAGCGCTATCAGCGCAGCGAGAAGGCCTTGGTGGCGGCGTTAACCGAGATGTATATCCAGGGAGTATCGACCCGAAAGGTCAAAGCGATCAGCGAAGAGCTCTGTGGGCACAGTTTTAGCGCGAGTGCAATCAGCGGATTCAACAAGAAGCTCGACGAGGAACTGGGGCGCTTTAGCCGCCGGGAACTTGACTGTGAATTTCCCTATCTGATTCTGGACGCGCGGTATGAGAAGGTCAGAGAGAACGCAGTGATCCGCTCGCGAGCCGTGCTGGTAGCCATCGGGATTGACTGGGAGGGCCGTCGACAGGTGCTCGCCGTGGAAATGGCCAACCGCGAGAGTTCGACCAGTTGGAAGGAGTTCCTTCTGGGCCTGAAAAGACGCGGCTTGCGGGGCGTCGTTTTCGCCGTCAGCGACGATCATCCCGGGCTCAAACGCGCCATCATGGAGGTGCTCCCGGAGGCTTATTGGCAACGCTGTTATGTGCATTCCTGCGCAACGCGCTCGATTACCTGCCCCGCAAAGTCGCCGACGATTGCTTGCTGGAATTGCGCTGGCTTTACGATCGGCGCAACGCCGAGGAAGCCCGCCGGGATCTCGCGGCCTGGCTGCTGCGCTGGCAGGAAAAGTATCCCAAGCTCTGCGCCTGGGTGGAAGAAAACATCGAGGAAACGCTGACCTTCTACCGACTACCCCGAGAACACCACAAACATCTTAAAAGTACCAACATGCTCGAGCGGCTCAACCAGGAGATCAAACGCCGCACTCATGTCATTCGCATCTTCCCCAACGAGGAGAGCGCGCTGCGGCTCATTCGGGCTCTCGCCGTCGAGATCCACGAGGACTGGATCGAAGCCCACCGCTACCTCAACATGGAAATGCTCCGCGAGCAGCGCAAGCAACTTCAACTCTTGGAGGCCGCCTAAAGTGAACTCGACGGCTTATTCATCCGCCGCGGCGGACTCTGACTTGGCGTCAGCGCCCGAGCTATTTCCCTCCGGGGCCCGGGCTGCCGCAACCTCGCCTCCGGCGTTTGTGAATAAGCCTTACCATTTTTTCCAACTGCTACCAGATCCCCTTTTGCTGAACTTGACGCACACAACTCCATGCGGCGTCGCCGGGACGGACGCGCGACAACGAACGCGTCGCTCCGAAAGCTCGTGCCGGGGTGAACATCCACGAAAAGAGGCCCGGCACAAACGTGAGCGCTGCCGCGATCGTCTGCAAGAAGCCTCTTCTGTCCATTCCGTCAAGATCGCGCCGGGCGACTCTCGGCGGACGGCGCTCGGCGCCCCTCGCTCGCGCCGGTTTGGGGGTAGTTTTCATGAGCCTCCTATCGAAGAATATCTTGAAGGCGCTGATAATCCGATCCGGACAAGTCGGATTCCTGAAATGCCGTCGGATGCGCTCAACCGTAGACGAAAGCTGTTTTCGTCTTGGAATCCGGATCGAGCCAACCCTTCAGGCTTTCTTGGAGTATTTGAAATACCTCGTACGCCCGGCGAGCCGCATCTCCCCCGAAATCTCCATTTCTGTTCCCGTACCTGAAGCTGAATTCCGCGACCACCGGCTTTTGGTCGTCCCCCTGTCGGTCATACCAAAGAATCAGTCCGCACTCGCTATCCAGTTTGGGGTTCTTCCCGATCTGAAATCTGGCGCCTTCGACCACCAACTCTCGGGCGGTAAATCCACCAATGACTTCGATCTCCTCATCGTTCTCGTAATGGTCGAGCCGTTCGGCCAGACCGGGATATAGAAGCGTGACGTCCTTCAATTTGTTCAGCTTCTTTTTCCCGGAGATCTGTTGGGTCGTCGAGAAGCTGTAGAGGGTTTCGAAAACGGGCTTAATGTCCTCTTCGAATTTTGTCTTTCCCCTATCCGCCTCAGCCGCCCGCATATTCCTGTCCTGGCAAAAGTACCGGTCTGGGTGGCGAAACTTGAGCGTCACCTCTCGCTCCGGCTTCGCGGTGCTCAGCCGCTCCCGGAAAATATAGCGGTGTTCGTTAAGAAGGCGCGCTCTCGTGTCGTGGAACCGGATCATTCGCTCACGCCCCATCGTCCTCAAGTCGCCCTCCCGATCCCAGACCGTGGTGGCAATCGCTGCGCTGAACTCATTCCAGAACCCGCTGGACGCCTCCAGGCACTGCTGCGGTCCACCGTCAAAGGCACTCGGCCGAAGCATGACTTTGTATTCCCGCGAGGTGACCGTTTCCATATACTACTTGTTTTCAGCCCGGATGGCAGGTGGGAGCGTGCGCCGGCATCATGGCGTGGCCTTAAAAATCGGGAGGGTCGAGCAGATCGATGATGTGCGGCGCCTCGGCGTCGACGATCCTAAGCTTATCGTTCGGGAATCGTCTCGCTGCGAAGAGCGCGGCCAAGCTCTGCTTCTTCGGCGACCAGTCGGGCCGCACTGTCGCGCCCGGCTTTTTCCGATTCGCTTCCTTGCCTTGCTCCTTCTGCCAGTCCTCCTCGCGCCCCGCGTCGATATCTTTGACCGGATAGGTTAAGTGCACGGTGAAGTCTGCACGGCCGCGCGCGTCGAGCAGCATTTCCAAAGCCTCGCGCTCCGGGTTGCCGTGCTCGCCGTCGCCGGAGAAGACGTAGTGATCCGCGGTGATGCGCTCGAAGAAGTCTCGTTCCAGGTTGTTGGAGCTCCCATGATGAGGGACCTTAAGTATGTCGACATGCATTGTGCTGCGATCGCCTTCGTCCAGGAGACCAACGAGTTGCAGCCCCTGGATGATCATGTCGCCGCGCGCGTCGCCCGTGAGCAACATGCGCTTGCCTTGCACCTCGGCAACGAGCACGAGACTGGAGAGATTCGGGACCGACTTGTCCAAATACGCTGCCAGGGCCTGTGGAGGCGACTTGCCCTTCGCCTTCAGATCTCGCAACCATTGGTCGTGCTTCTTTCGCAGCGCCTCGACCTCACGCTTCATCGGGCCGGCGACCGTGAACGTTAAGCCTCGGCCGAGGTCGACATTGGTCGCGTCCCGGCTGGCAATGATAAGTTTTCCGTCGAATTCGGGATTTCGCGGAAAGTCCAATCTTTCAGCGTCGATACGCAACTGATAGCCCTGCTCGATGCTGGCGAGCACTTTAAGATTGTCGACGACTACCTCTTCCGTCAGGTCGCCGCCCGGAGCATCAACTTCGATATCGGCGTCCTCCGGCAGTTCTCCCGAGGTTGCCGCGGTGCCAAACTGGCTTCGGAATGCCGCGGTCAGCTCTTCAGGTTTGTGGCCGATGATATCATCGAAACTGTTGTGCCAGAAGCTCAGCACTTGCACCAGCGGCGGTTGGTGTTCTCGTTGCGCCTCGATCAACTCGCTGGTCAGCTCGAGGATCCCCTGAATGTGGTCATCATCCACGTGGCTGACCATGAGCAAATCGACCGGCAATGACTCCTCGTCGGCCAGGCCACGCGTCGTCTTCATCTCTTGAAGTCGCGGCCTCAAATGCGGTTTGTAAACCTTCTTTGGACCGCCATCAATCATCACGAGCCCAGGGTCGTCCTTCGAACCGAAGTGCAGGAGGAGACAGTCTCCTTTGCGCGCGCGACGCACTTCCAAACTGAATATCATAAGTTTTCTCCTAAAT
The DNA here is from genome assembly GCA_963820865.1 of uncultured Verrucomicrobiae bacterium. Lineage (GTDB taxonomy): Bacteria > Verrucomicrobiota > Verrucomicrobiia > Chthoniobacterales > Terrimicrobiaceae > DASTFP01. The sequence continues at coordinate 133,682 of CAWGBZ010000025.1, read as the reverse complement.
GCTTTGAAACGCTCGGAGCACGTCAAGCATGCCATGCCCTTGGAAGGTGCGTTCACGCTCGAGATCGGTCGCGCTCTCGCAGAGAATGTGTTTGATTTTTCTGGGCTGGCCGATGAGTTCCGAATAGCGCGCCATTAGCATGGCGGCGGCACCGCTTACGTGCGGCGCGGCCATGCTCGTCCCATCGAGATCACCCCAGGCGGCGTCGAGGACCGGCCCGCGAATACGCTCGCCCGGCGCGACAAGATCCGGCTTGAGGCGTCCGTCCCCGGTCGGTCCACGACTCGAAAAGAAGCTCACGCCATAGGTATGCGGCCAGTAGCGATGAGTCGCTCCGACAGTGATCACACCATCGGAATTGCCCGGGTCGGTGACGCTGAAGGCGGCATAGCCTTCGTAGCTTCCTTCCTTGGTTTCAAAGTTTTGATAGCCGTGATTGCCCGCCGCCGCGACCACGACGACGCCACTCTCAACCAGTCGCTCGCACTCTTCGCACACCGGGGTGCGCCCGCAGGCAAAATTGCGCACATCATGGGGAATCGAGAGGCTAAGATTCGCGCCGTGAATGGCAATGAAGCGATTCCGCTCGTTGACGTAGCGGATGTATTGCAGCACGCCCATGATGGCAAATTCGGTATCCTTAAGGTCCGGGGCGAGGACACGAAAGTCGTATAGCCAGATGTCTGGACACATTCCGTCGGCGTGGTCATCATTTTCACCGGCAACCTTGTCCGCGCTCCCCTTGCTGGCGCCGATGATCCCGGCCACATGCGTGCCATGCTTGCTCGAGGGTTTGCTCGCCGGCTTAGCGGGGTCTATTTCGACAAACTTTTCAACCAACTCCCAGTGGATGGCCCGCCCGCTCTTTGCGTCCGCGGCCAGTGCCTCGAGCGAACTCTCCGGATCGCTCTCGCTTTCCAGACGGAACAGGTTGTCCCGTTCGAGGAGGAACTGAAGATTCTTTTTGCGGATGGCGGGTTTGAGGTTGTTCAAACTAACCACCCTCCGAAAATTGCCGAAATCGAAGCTTTTCTTAACGCGGCTCTTTTGGCCGCTTTCGTCTTTGAAAGCCGGGTGGCCGCTTTCGACACCAGAATCGATGACCGCCCAGCCGATTCGACTGCAGTTGACGCGAAAGAGCGATCTGGCGGCATCGGCTTTGACCGCTGGGACCGATCTGGTGAGGGCTGGGGTCGCGCGCCGGTTGAGCGAAATCTGCCAGACCAAAGGAGCATCGTCCTCATCGTCTGCGTCGGACGTCCGTCGGAGGATCCTCTCAAAGAGAGCCGTCAGTGGTTTCGCTAGCTTTTCCGCAGTCGCGAGCTTGAGGATTTCGCGAATGCGATCCGTCGGAGACGTGGGCGGCCCGAGTTTCTTCCCGCCTCGCAATGAAGTCTTCTTCGCCCAGAGAATCAGGGCCGCCAATGTCGCGTAGCGATCCAGGGCCCCGGCGTCCTCGACGGCCATGCGAGTCTGCCTCGACTGCCAGGCTTTCGCGGCTTCCAGAACGTTGGCAATGGTGGCCTGGACTTTCTCGACGCTAAGAAGTGATGCGGGCGCCCCTTTGGTTTGGCTGTCCGCTTCACGGCCGTAGTTTCTTAACATGGTCTGGGTCCGCTTCTCGTGCCACCATTGCGTCATGGGGACGATCACACTCAGAACCTCCTCGAAATCGAGTCGTGCCGCCAGGATGGCTTGCAAATAGGCGATGTCGCTATCGTCCCGATCGATGGACTCGGCAATGCGCGCGGCGACATGGCCGGCCGGCCTTGTCTTGTGAGGAGTAATCAAAAGATCAAGCACGTCGTCCGGCTTTTCCGCGAAGGCGATCCAGACATCGCCGAGGATGGGCGAATCCTGCAACTGGCGGCGATCGTCGGTGGGTCCGAGAAGGATGAACTCAACCAAGACTCGCGGAATGGAGATCGCCATTGCTTAAATCCGCGCGGTTGGCGGCAGAAGATCACTAAGCTTACCGTTCCACAGGCCCGGAACGCAAGTCTCCATGGCGGGGAGACTGGAGAAAGGACCATAAGAAGTCAAGCTTCGGGACCTTCCTGGGTTGGGAAAGTGGTCGCTCGGCGGAAGGGCGCGTGGGCGAGCGGTTGGTCCGGGCGCGACAATCAGCCCGTGCTCTGGTCGCGGTGGTTCGTAATCTAATCGATAAGAACTAAGAACCTGTCCGTCGGCAAAGATCTGCGACCAGTTGCCCGCCCGGTGCGGCTAGGCCTTCCAGGCGATCTCAATTCGGAGCCGCCCCTGTTCCAAGGTGGCGAGACATTTTCCGCCAAGTCGCTCGGCGCAAGCAGCCACGATCGCCAATCCCAGGCCCGAATGTCCCTTTTCGGAACGCGATTCGGATTTCTGCCAGAATCGCTCGAACAGGTGCGGAATGTCGTTCGGCGCCAGGTTTGGCGCTTCGTTGGTGATGGCCAGCTGATGAGGCGAAGCTTCGAGAAGCACGCGAGCTGCCGCCGGCGCGTGGTGGACCGCGTTTCCGAGCAGATTATTGATGATCGCCGTCCAGAGCACCGGATCGGTCGACATGACATCGCCGTGGACTTGAGTGTGAATCGTCAAGTTGCGTTCCTCGGCCGCCCCGCGAACCCTTTCCACGCTGGTTTGGACCGCTCTGTTCAGGTCGAGTGGCGCCAGTTGCAGATCGGCCCGGTCAGTTTCCGTGCGGGAAAGCAGGGAAAGTTTGTCGAGCAAGGCTTCGTTCTCGGCAATCGCTTGCAACATTTCCTCTCCGTGCCGGCGATCGAACTCGTCCGGCCAATTCGTAGCCAGCTCGGTCATGGCCTTGAGTTCCGTGAGGGGAGTGCGCAGTTCGTGCGCCGTGTACACGCTGAAACGGCGCTCCCGGTCGAAACCTGCTTCGAGGCGCTCGAGCATTTCGTTGAGCTTTTCAGTGATGGGCCTCAATTCGCGCGGCAGCCTTGCCGTCGGGAGGCGCTGGTGCAGGCGACTGGCTCGAATGTCGCGAACCTGTCGACCAAGCTCATCGAGAGGTTGCAGGCCGAGCTTGAGACAGCCGTGCACAACGAAGACCGTCAGGGCCAAGCCGCCCAGGCCGATTCCAACCAGGACTAGGACGATGGAACGGAGCGATTGCTCCAGGCCGCCGCTGTAGCTGGCCACCACCACTCTCAGAATTCCCAGATTTGCCTGTTCGCCATCCTTGAAGGGGAACGACTTCCAGATGGCGCGTCCGGGGCGTCCATCCGGAAGCGTTAGCCACCCGTAGTTCGGCGTGGTTCCGTCGCGCCATTCCATCAAGCGATCGGTGCCCAGCGACGGTGACTTCTCCAAAGTTCGACCATCCGGCCCGAGGACTTCGAAATAGTCTCCTCCGGCACGCGAACCGAACCCGGCGAACTCCCGCACGTTGAGGTCAATTTCGAGATCTTCGTCGTCAAGTTCTGTCGCCACCGTGAGCGCTTGGGCCTTCGCGGCAAGGGTGGCATCGAATTGCGCGGTCAAGACCGCACGAATCGTGAAATACACCGCCAGACCACCGACGAGGAGGAGCAGGGCAATTCCGCCGCACACCAGGAACGTCATCCGTCGGCGGATCGAGATCATTCCGGTTCCAGCACGTAACCCAGCCCGCGGCGCGTTTGGATGATCGGGAGATCGCCTTCGGGCGTCAATTTTCGCCGCAGCGAATAGACGGCGGAATCCACGGCATTGCTCAAGGGGCTGTCGCTCTCGGAATAAAGATGCGCTTCGATCTGTTCCCGACTGAGGACTTGTCCAGGTTTCCGAGCCAGACATTCGAGGAGAGAGAACTCGCGCGCCGTCAGGGCGATCGGAGTTCCGGAGCGGAGGACCCTTCTCGCGGCCAGATCGATTTCGAGATCGCGCACGACGACGCGTGAATCGGCCTGACCGTGTCGCCGGCGAGCGATGGCTTCCACCCGCGCATTGAGCTCCGCAATGGCGAACGGCTTCGTCAGGTAATCGTCCGCCCCCAGGGCGAGTCCGCGGACACGATCATCCACGCCGTCGAGCGCCGTGAGGACTATGATCGGGGTGTCCCGGCCGTGTCGCCGCCATCCTCCAAGCAAGTCGAGGCCGCTCCGTTTGGGAAGCATGAGGTCGAGGATGACGACATCGTAGGAATGAATGCGGATGAGGGTATCCCCTTCCTCGCCGTCGGGTGCTGCATCGACGGCGTGGCCAAGGCGCGTCAACGCCTTGGCCAGGGTCGTCCGGAGACGCGGAGAGTCTTCAATGAGCAGCAGACGCACAGTGAAACAAACAACGAAATTTCGTTTCCTCCAAGCGCTTTGACATCTCAGTCTTTTCCTGCCGTCTGGCTGATCAGCGTTCCGTCCTCCGCGAGGACCAGATTGAGGTCCGGCCCTTCCGGCCGGTCAATCTCCACGAGGTAGCTGGCCTTGCCGTCCGCCACTTCCTTGTCAATGTCGTCGAGCTTACCACCTTCGGGGACGAGTTTTAGAGCAGCGTCTACGACGGCGCTCGGGGTCTCGTCGACGGTCATCTCTTCCTGGGTTTTGATCAACTTTCCGTCACTCCATAGAAACAGCTTCAGGTCCTTTTTATGAGGGAGATCCACCTCGACGAGATAGAGCGTGCGACCCTCGAGGGTGAAGGAATTCACGTCGTCGATATCCCCGTCGCGGGCGTTCGCGCGGATGGTCTCTTGAACGACTTGGGGACATTGCTCGAACTCGAGCTCGCCGTCAGCGTGCAGGTAGAAGCTGGTGCCCAGGAGAGCCAGCGCGATCAGGGTTACAGATGATTTCATTGTCTTGGTCTTTCGTTTGAGTATTCAAGTCTCGGTCGCATTCCTGCGACGCCATGGGCACTCTTCCATGCGAAGATGACCGGAAGATGACGAAGCGAAATTATCTTGCGGATCTTTCGAGAGTCGTTGCCCGGCGCCCTCTGGGTAGTTTTTCGTTTGCCGCAGTGACAGATTCTGGACGGCTGGCTTAGATCGTCGATCCCTCCTTCGCAAGCGTTCTGTCGCGATGAGAGTCAATGAGGCTTGAGGTAGCGGGTCCGGCAAGTACTCTGCGCCGCGTGAATAAGCCATTCTGCCTTGCCCTGCTCCTTTCCCTTGTCCTGGCCGGTTGCCTGACCACACCGACATCGAGTTCGGGCGGCATGGGCGGGATCACGGTGCAGAATACGAACCCGAGCGCGATCATCGCGGCTTCACAAACCGCCTTCGCCCAGTCGGGATATTCTGTCAGTTCGGTGAACTTTCCGACCTCGATCTCCTTCGACAAACCGGCCGGGAAGCTGGGCGAGTTGATGTACGGCAGCTACGGTGTGACGACGACCATCCGGGCCAGGCTCTTTCTCGTGCAGATTCCTGGCACGAATGACTATCGGCTCAAGACCAATGTTTTTCGCGTTAGCGACGCGGGCGAGGCCGGATTCGAGGACAGCACGAAGATGCTCGGCCTGTGGTCCGGAGAGTTTAAACCGCTCCTTCGCCAGATCCAGGCACAGGCCGCCGGAGCCGGCCCGGGCATCTAGGCCGGCTTCTCCGCCTTTGCGCGAGTCCGATGTCCGCTGCTTCATCGCAAAGGGCAGTCGACCGATTTGCCTCAGCACTCCTGGCCTTTGGCGCGCGAAGAGATGCCGTTAGCAACTCGCTAAACTAACCGCTCGCCATTCCGAAATACCGAACACAAGTGGCTTGAGGCCGCTGACTGCTCTGGTGCTGCTCGTATTGCGAAGAGAGCGAGAGTCGCCGACTGTAAGCTTACGCTAAGATCGTTTACTTCCCGTTGCTCGGCAGATCCTCGCACGGTTGACGTGGCCAAGCTCCAATGAGCCGTTGCTTGAAACTTCCAGCGACCGATACCGTTCTAAGATATGGGCGCCTGGAGTCGATGGCGACTGCGCCGGCGGCGGAAGTTCGTGGCGCTCCGCCCTGCCAGAAGGAAATGCGCTTCGCTTATAATTTCCCCTCGCGTCGGCGTCTGGACGCGGCTTTGACGCGCCAGGGCACAACGCCTTCACGCATGCGGAACTGCCCGACGGCGAGGGTCGTCCATAGAAAAATAACGTCTCGTCCAAAAACAGTCTCTACCGGCACAAGAAAGCATCGTCCATCCCATGTTGGAACAAGACCATATTCCGCCGCTCACATCCCCCTAAAAGTGTCACCAGGAGGTCTTATTGCAATATTCTCTTTCGGAACGAAGGAATGCGCTTGATCATCGCTGGGAAAGAAGGCAATCGGGGAAATCCGGAATAGCGCATGAAGCGATCCTTCGTTCGGGCGAAATCTGGTCCAGAGCTACCTTGCCTCTTTGCGCGTACCTGGCACCCTGAGTCATGTCGCGCCGTGCCTTGAACTCATGAAAGGGTCCCGATCGGTCTACGATGAGGAGGTCTGGACGGCCCTGCCGCAGATGTTTCGTTCTCTGGTAAGCGGCGGCGCGATGCAGTTGTCCATCGTGGAGGTACGCGGACCGGACGGCCGGGGGATGGTCGCCTTCTGCGGCAGCATCTTCGTGGCGGATTCTTTCTGTCGAGAAGCCTGCGCTTCTGTGACGCCCCATCTGGGCGAAGAGGTCGCTCGCCGGTATTTGGATCAACGATTGCCGGTCTTGGAGCGCGACGCGATCGCTTTCCTCAACGGCCGGGCGGGGGTCAGTGTGATCGTCTGTTACTGCGCCCGCGTGGCCGACCCGCTGCCGGCCGGTTGGCTGCTGCTCATCAGGGAAAAGTTGGCGGAGGCCTTTGGCATGACGTACTCCGGCTATAATTTGAAAGAGATTTTGTTTGCGCCGCTCGGTGAGGAAGCACTTCGGTGGACGCTCGACGCCGGCCTTCGCCTGCGATCCGACTATGCCGAATTCTATGAAGCGCGTCCCAGGCCGGATCCGGCCCTGCGTCCCTGGCTCGTGGGAATGACCAGGGATGAGGCGTTGGCGGAGTATGGCAGTCGCGTCTCCGGTCTCTTTGTCTTCACGCCCGCCCGCTTCAGCTTTACGCGGGCGGAGCAGCTGGTTCTCCGCCAATCCCTCGCTGGCGACACCGATCTCGAGATCGCATCCCATCTCTCCATCTCGCGCTGGACGGTCAAAAAACGCTGGCAGTCCATCTACGATCGGGTCGATGGGATCGACGACCATCTCCTGCCTGCAAACGGCAGAAATCAGGAGAGCGGCGCGCGTGGCGCGGAACGGCGACGGCACCTGCTTGCCTACCTCCGTCAGCACCTTGAAGAGCTCCGGCCGCTCAGCGTGGCATGTTATCTCTTAACTTTGAGTGCCTGGATGGTGTAGCCGACCGAACTGGATTTTTGAGCCGCGTGATCTCTTAGCAGCCGTGGGCGGGATCGCGTGCCGCACGAACCACCCCAAGGGCCACAAACCTCATTTCTTCTTTCCGGAGTGAACTGCTCAAGGATTGTCGGCTGGTTGATCGGCAGAGGTGCCGGCGTCTTGCCGCGGAGGCTGGTCTCTGGTGAGGTGGGTGGGTGCGAACGGTCTGGATTCTGGCGGGTTCTCTGGTTTTGATGGCGCAGGCTTCCGATGCGCGGGGCCGGTAGCGGATCTGGTGGTGGTCGGCAAGATTCACACCATGGCGAAGCCGGGCGAAGTCGCCGAGGGGATGGCGGTCGCCGACGGCAAGATCATCTTTGTGGGTTCCGCGAACGGCGCGGAGGCGCTGCTGGCGCCGCATGGAAAGATCGTCCGATTGCCGCCGGACGCTATTGGGATGCCGGGCTTGGTGGATTCGCATGTGCACATGCTCGACGCCGGAGTGATGCGACAATACTGCGTCCTGGACGAACAGGAGTCCAGGAGGCGATGTCTGCGGCCATTGTGGCTTACGCCAAGGCACATCCGGACCTGCCATGGGTGCTCGGCAGCGGATGGCCACCGCAGTTCTTTGCGGATGGCGCCAGGCCGCAGGGTTGCCGGACAAAACGCCGGCCGCCTGGAGCATCCCTGAGACGCTCCCGGCAGTCGGTTGCCGGCCCCGGCCATTCTGGCTGGGCGATCGCGTTGATCGTGCTTCACGGTGGCGAGCTCGGCTCGGCGGCGACGCGCGCTTTGATGGTCCGAAAGACAGTTCAAGATCAGTCTTGGCCCGAGAACTGGCAGCAGATAAACTAATACGTGGCTATGGATACCCCCTACCGAGCTTTTGTGGATGGCTTTGTGCGTTTGTTGAGCGAGAACCGGGCGTTAAGCGCCACGGGCCTGGCGCGTCCGGAGCGGCCGCCGGTGGCGGCTGGAGCGCCGAAGGTGTTGATCTTTGCGCCGCATCCGGACGACGAGGTAATCATCGGCGGGTTGCCGCTGCGGTTACTGCGAGAGTTGCAGATGAACGTGGTCAATGTGGCGGTGACCCTGGGCAGCCGGGTGGATCGCCAGGCCGAACGCTGGCAGGAGCTCAAGGAGTGCTGCGAGTACATCGGCTTCGGACTAGTGGGCACGGGTGAGCGAGGACTGGAGGGGCTGAACCCGGCGGCGAAAGAGAAGGACCCGGCACGCTGGGCGGCGTCGGTTGAGGTGATCGTCGGGATCTTGCAAGAGCACCAGCCCGCGATCGTGTTCTTCCCGCACGACGACGACTGGAACCAGACGCATCTCGGAGTGCACCATCTGCTGGTGGAAGCCTTGAGCGGGGCCGGGGTGAGTTGCCTGACGGTGGAGACAGAGTTTTGGGGGGCGATGGACACGCCCAACCTGATGGTGGAGTCGAGTGCGGCCGATGTGGCCGAGCTGGTGGCGGGGCTCTCCCTGCATGTGGGAGAAGTGGCGCGCAATGCCTACCACCTGCGCCTGCCGGCCTGGATGATCGACAACGTGCGCCGCGGAGCGGAGTTGGTGGGCGGCCAGGGCGGAGCGGCGCCGGACTTCCCGTTTGCGACCCTCTACCGGGTGCGCCGCTGGGAGCAGGGCCAGTTTCAGCAAGTCCTGGAGGGGGGCCGCGTGCTCACCAGCCAGGAGGAGCTGAGCAAACTCTTTGAAGTTTAAACGACCAACGAAAAGGAAAGCATGGAAGTTATCATACGCAAGACGCCCGAGGAGACGGCGGAGCTGACCGCCCGATTGATAGCGGCGCGCGTGGGCGCCAAACCCGGGCTGGTGCTGGGCCTGGCCACCGGGCGGACGATGGAACGGGTCTATGACCGGCTGGTGGCCCGGCACCAGCAGGAAGGGCTGGACTTCGCGCAGTGCCACACCTTCAACCTGGATGAGTATATCGGGGTGCCGCCCGAGGACGAGCACTCCTATCGCTACTACATGAACCATCACCTCTTTAGCCGGGTGAATGTGAACCTGGCCAACACCCACGTGCCCGATGGGATGGCGGAGGACCTGCGAGCGGGAGCGGCGCATTATGAGCAGCTCATCAAGGAGGCGGGCGGGATCGATCTGCAGCTCCTGGGCATCGGCGAAGCGGGCCATATCGGCTTTAACGAACCGCTCTCGGCGTTGATGTCGCGCACGCGCGACAAGGCGCTCATGCCGCTGACCCGGCAGCAGAACGCGGAGATGTTCGGCGGGGATCCCGACAAAGTGCCCAAGCGGGCGGTGACGATGGGGGTGGGGACGATCCTGGACGCGCGGGAGTTGATCCTCGTGGCGACGGGGCGGGCGAAGGCGGCGATCCTCGCCAAAGCGGTGGAAGGACCGATCACGGCGATGATCAGCGCTTCGGCGATCCAATTGCACCGCAATTGCAAGGTGATCGTCGATGAGGCGGCCGCTTCAGAACTCAAGGAGCGCGCCTATTACGACTGGATCTTTCAAAACGAACCCGAGTGGGAGGAGTTCCGCGCATAAGCTCTTAGGAGTTCGGGTCACGTCCTGCAGGGGCAGGAATTTCATCACTAATGACATCCTAAATAATAAATTAGAACGACTATGAGCTCAGCTGCATTTGCGAAGTTTCAGAAACTGGGTCGGGCCTTAATGCTGCCGATCGCGGTGCTGCCGGTGGCCGGACTGCTGCTCCGGTTGGGACAGCCCGATCTGCTCAACATCAAATGGCTGGCCGACGCCGGGGGGGCGGTCTTTACCAACCTGCCGCTGATCTTCGCGATCGGGGTGGCGGTGGGCTTTGCCAAGGAGAACCACGGGGCGGCGGGGCTGGCCGGCGGCATCGGCTACCTGATCCTGACGGCGGTCTTGAAGTCGATCAACGACAAGCTCGATATGGGGGTGCTCGCGGGCATTCTCTCCGGGATCGTCGCCGGGAACCTGTATAATCGCTATAAGGACATCAAGATGCCGGAGTATCTGGCCTTCTTCGGGGGGAAGCGCTTTGTCCCGATTATCACCGGCCTGGTGTGCGTCCTCCTCGGGTTGCTCTGCGGCTACATCTGGCCGGTCATCCAGCAAGGCATCGATTGGGTGGGCCATGCGTTGATCAACGCCGGGGGGCTGGGGCTCTTCATCTACGGGTTGCTCAACCGGCTGCTGTTGGTCACGGGCCTGCACCACATCCTCAACAGCCTGGTCTGGTTCGTCTTTGGGAGCTATCCGGGTCCCGAGGGCAAGGCGGTCACCGGAGACCTGCATCGCTTCTTTGCGGGGGATCCCACGGCGGGCTCCTTTATGACCGGCTTCTTTCCGATCATGATGTTCGGGCTGCCGGCGGCGTGCCTGGCGATGTATCACGCGGCGCGGCCGGAGAACCGCAAGCTGGTGGGGGGCATGCTCCTGTCGATGGCGCTGACGGCGTTTCTGACCGGGGTGACCGAGCCGGTGGAGTTCACCTTCATGTTCCTGGCGCCGATCCTCTACGTGATCCACGGGATCCTCACGGGCATCTCGATGGCGCTGATGAACTTTCTGGGGGTGCGGCTCGGGTTCACCTTCTCGGCGGGAGCCTTTGACTATGTCATCAGCTACCGGCTGGGCACCAACGGCTGGATGTTGATCCCGGTGGGTCTGGCCTACTTCGTGATCTATTACTTCCTCTTCAGCTTCGCGATTCGCAAGTTCAACCTGGCCACGCCCGGCCGGGCGGAAGCCTCCCTGGAGCCCACGGCGGAGCCGGGGACGCCCGCCCCGGGCGGAGAGGCCGGCGGGGCCGCGGCCGGTCCGCTGACCGGAGCGGTGGGCTATCTCCGAGCCCTCGGTGGCAACAAGAACCTCAAGCTGGTAGACGCCTGCACGACGCGCCTGCGCCTGGAGATCGTCGACGATGCGCTCGTCAACGAGCCGGCGCTGCGCAGCCTGGGGGCGCGCGGAGTGGTGCGTCCCAGTCGCAATACCTTGCAGGTGGTGATCGGCCCGCAGGCCGAGATCCTCGCCGGAGAGATCCGGGAAGCCATGGCCGGAGGAGAGCATGCCCCCCTGGCGCCGCCAGCCGCGGCGGCGGCCCCGGCGGCGGGCGCCGAGAGCAGCGCTTTGGCTGCCCCGGAGCCAGCCAGTGCGGAGGATACCGCGGTCGCGCAGCGCCTGGTGCAAGCTCTGGGCGGGTCGGCCAACGTGGCCAAAGCCGAGCATGTCGCGGTGACCCGGTTGCGCTTCGAGGTGCGGGAAAGCGGACGAGCCGACGAAGCCGCCCTCCAGCGTGCCGGCGCCGCCGGCGTGACCAAAGTGTCCGAAAGCGTCTGGCACGTTATCGCCGGTCCACACGCCCCCGCCATCGCCTCCGCCCTGGACTCCATCCTGGAAACCCCTTGCAGGAAACCCAGCCACTTTCCAAAGAAGTAGTGCATCGCGCTTTGCGAAGCGACGGCGTCTCCTGCTCTGATGAGTTCGAAAAGAGCCCTTGCCAAGGGCCTGTCGCATTCGCTGAGCGCTTGACACATGCACCCTGCGACTTGTTCGTTTTGGCCAAATAACTTCTCACACCTCTCCTGATGGGGCCTGCGTCCCTATCGACCTTTTAGGGGTTCTCTTGTGAGTTTGTCCGCGACCAGATAAGTGTGCCGAGCTTGGCGCGAGATCGCTTCAATCCCGACTGCCCTCCGTGGTGGCTTCCGTCGGGTGATCGACTTTCAGCCCATCAATGCGCTATTAGGGGTCTTCATGATTAACTACACTTCGAGTAGTATAATTCGCTGCGAATTGATGCCGGGTCGCCGCCTCGGCCCGTCGAACGCCGCGCATCCATGCCTTGGACGAACAAAATAGCAGAGGCCATCGAGGCATTGACGGTCGACGCTTCCGCCGGACGAATGGTGTTCCTTACGGAGGATGCTTTCAAAGTGCATCTTTGTGATCTTGTTCGGAGCGCCTTGCGCGAGGAGGCGAAGACGATAACCGTGAAGACAGAGAACCCGTCATTCGACGACGACACGTGCAGCAGCCCGATCTTCGTTGACGTGATGGTCTTCGACCAAGCGCTCTTGCGCAAATGTTGGGATCCGTATCTCGGTCAGGAGGGTTACAGCTACGATGGGCCCTTCGTTGCGATCAAACTAAAGCATTGTCGCGATCGAGGCGACGTCCGCATTGTGCTTGAGGACATCAGCAAACTCGAAGGCTTCCTGGGCAAGCCGCACGACCGGTGTTTCGTTCTGGCACTGGCCCGCACACACGACGTCTTCGCCGAGGCTGCTCAACTCATCGACCAGGCGCACGATACTCACCTCTGCGGTCAACACGCCGTCACCGTCCACTTGTGCGCGGTGTCCGGTCCGGAACGGAAAAAGACGTGGGAGTTCGCGTAGCGAGGGAAGCGATTCCCTCGATGCCAACCCAAGACACCGTCCACAAATCAGACCCTTGCAGAGGCGCCTGTGATTCTCCGCTTCTGGGCGACGGGCACCGATACGCCGTCCTCGCCGCCTTTCGACGCGATCGCCTTCCTGGGACGATCCCGTGACGAGTCCTGTGGTCATAATTCGATGGCCCGGAGTTCGCTCTCGCCCATCGAAGGGGTGCTACGAAGTCCCTGTTTGGCGGATTTCAACATCGTGTCCGTTGAAACCGACTTCTGGCTCATTCGACCCCGAGATTGGCCCAGCGCGCATCCTTTTGAACGGCTTCATCACAATCCCATTGATGGCGGGAGCGTCTGCGATTCCCCTTCTGGGCCAGGGAACAAATGGGGGACATTATTGGGAGGGGACAGGCTTACGAGCGTTTAACGACTCGTACGGGCGCGCTGGGGAATTGGCTCAACCTCTTGCTTTTCATCGGCATCGTCGGGTTGCTGCATGGACAGTCTGAGTTTTCTTTTCAGCTAAGCGAAGGCGGACTGACCAGCGCCGCAGTCTATGACTCGCGGGGGCAATTGGTGCGGACATTGTGGACGCAACGGACTCTGGCCAAGGGACCCGTTACCGGCATGTGGGACCAGCTGGACGACTTTGGGAACCCGGTTCAGGCCGGAGCTTATCGATGGAAGATTTGGCGGAACGGGGCCCGATACATCAACATCGGCCCGATCGGCAACACCGGCCAGCCGCCGGTCACCTCGGGCCACGTGCCGTAATTCATTGAAGGGTTGGCCGTCGACGCGCAGGGCAAGGTCTACTCGGTCCACGACTGGGACGAGCCGCATTTCGACGTGATCCGGTGGTCGCCGGTGGACGGCAGATCGCAGATGAATACGGGTCACCCGATTGGCGAAGCGCTCTTGAAAGCCATTGCCGTCGAGCCGGACGGTTCGATCGCTTATGTGACTGGCTATGGGGGAAGCCTGGAGAATCGTGCGGAATCGAAGTTTGGGATCTGGCGCCTAGGAGACTGTTGAAGAATCCACGTGTGTCACGCACGAGCCCTTTGGGGTAGATATCGGTGGAGCGAGGAAGGAGCATCCCTTAATGGGGCTGTGACTGAGGAGCGATGCCGAAAGGTGTCCCAAAGAGCTCGTGCCCTCCGGGTTGCGCCAATTTTCGGCCCTCGCGGTGTCGCCAAGCTTGTCCGTAGCACTGCGGCTACGCCCTGCGCTTGGCTCCTGGCGATCTTCCGAAAATTCGCAGCAACGTGGCATACGTGGGGTTCTTCAACAGTCTCCTAAGCCTGGCGGCCTCGCTGAGCGACGCCGACCGTGTGCTCGGCTTCACCAGTCAGGGACGATCTATCAAAGTCTATGATGGCGAGGGGACCGGCTATCCTGCCAACAACTATCCGACACCGCGCTATCCGGCGACCGCCTCGGAGGCGGACCGGGACGTGATGCGAGTGCCGCTTCTCTCGATTGCTCTAAGCGGCGACACGCTCTTTGTCACCGACGCGCTGGGCGGGCGAATTCTGAAATATCACAAGATCTCAGGAAATCATTTGGGAACCATCGACAACATTCCCTTGGCCTGCGGTCTGGCGATCGCGCCCGATGGCAACGTCTGGGTGGGACACGAGCATGCCAAGGTGAGCGTCTATTCGCCCACGGGTGAGCGATTGGCGACCCCGGTGACCGACCTCGCCGAGGTGCGCGCCCTTGCCATCCAGGGAAGTACTTTGGCCGTGGCCGACCGCACCGGGAGCGTAAGAAAATATTCGATCAACGGGACGCAAGCCACGTTGCTCGGCAGTTATGGCTTGCCGCAGAGACCGGGGGACCGGGCGCCGCAGAGATTGTCCGCGATCAATGGACTCGCGATGAACTCTGCTCAGGCGATATTCGTTTCGGATCGTTTGGGGGATGGCTCGCGTCTGCAAATGATCGACGCCAGCCTGGGACCGGTCTGGCAACAGATGGACCTCGAGTTTTCTTCTTCGGGGACTTATGCAAGCGCGGATCCGAGCTTGGTCTTCTCTGCCCATCGCAAGGCGTACCGGGTGGACAAGGCGACGGGCCAGTGGAGTTTGCTTGGCACCGCCAGGACGGAATTCTCCAAGGGCTATTTTGGAAACTATGATTCGACGCACTTTGGTCCCCCGAATGTGGTCAGATTTGGCGCGAGGGACTTCCTCTACTTCCCGGCCGGCGACTCGCTGGCGATCTATAGCATCGAGCCCGCGGCGGATGCCGAGCGCGGACCGACGTTGAAGCTCTGTTCTGTTCTCGGAGGCTCGCAGCCGGGTCCGGATGGGCTTCACCGGGACGAAACCTGGCGGACCGAGAATCGATATCTCTGGGAGTGGAACGATACGCAAGGCGACGGCGAGATTCAGTTCTCGCCGGGCACTGGCATCGGCCGGCGTGGCGAGGTCGATGTGATCGGCCTCCCCGGGAATCCGCATCCTGATTGGGCTTGGGTGCGCCGAGCCGTCGAGGTCGACGACGCGGGTTGGGTATGGATGACATCGGCAAATCGCAATCACATTCCAAAGGCCGACGATCCCTTCGAAGCCGAGGCGCTCTATGCCATCGCGCCACGGGAACTGAATGTTCTGGGATATCCGGTCTATCGCTGGTCGGATGCCGTGCGCGTGGCTGATGACGCTGCTGGCCGAGCGGCTCTCGGCTTGACGGCCGCAGAAAGACTCGAGTGGAAGTCGGTGGGCCGATCGGATGATGGAATGGTCTATGCGCTGGCTTGGAGCAACAAAGCCGGATTGCCGCAGGATGATAGTGCCTGGATGGGTGGCAATGTGCTTTTCGGTTTTGGGCCGTTCACCGGGACAGCTCCGACGGTGCTGGGAGCGCCGAAGTGGCGGGTGACGTTGCCGAAACGATCCGTCGGAATGGTCCCCATCCCAGGTGGGCGAGGTGGGGCGTTGGTGGGCATCGATCCCGGCAGTGGAACCGTGGGACACTTTATGAAAGACGGGTTGCTCATTGGCAGCATGCAGGCCGCAGCCAGGTTCCGCGATTCCGCCAGGGAACCGTGGGTGGTTGGCGCCCTGGACGCCAACCTGGCGGTCAATTGCAAACGCGATCCTCAGGACGGGCTGCTCGATGTCTTCGTCGAAGACAATCTCAACGGCCGGATCATGTGGTACCGTGTGGATGATACGAATATTCAGGTCGCTGGAGAGGGAGTTCTCGGCAAATCGACCGGCGGCGGCGCCTTGAACGTGCTCACGGTCAACGGTGGAATCGGCGGTGGAAACTACGCCGCAGGAACGGCGGTGCAGGTGGCGGCGGCCACGCCTCCGCCGAACAAGGAATTTGCTTTCTGGACCGGCGACACCTTTGGGCTTGGCGACACCCATTCGCGGCAGACAACGTTGATAATGTCAAATATACCGGTCACGGTGACCGCCGTCTACCGCTGGGCTATAACGACCACTCCGAAGGTGCTTATCCCCTGGTGAATCCCTTCGCCGGCACGCCCGCTTGGACGCGCACCGATGCGACTGTGGACTTCAGCTGGGGCGACGGGTCGCCCGGTTCGGCGGTAGGTTCAAACAACTTCTCGGTCAAGTGGACCGGACAAGTGAAGGCACCCGTGTCGGGCACTTACACGTTTACCGTGACGGCGGATGACGGCGTGCGGTTGTTCCTCAATGGCACCAAGGTCATCGATGCCTGGAGAGATCAGGGCGCCACGCCCTACACCTACACCGCAACGTTGACGGCGGGGACTCTCTATAACATTGAGTTGCAATATTACGAGCACGAGGGTGGCGCCAGTTGCCGCTTGCAATGGAGCTATCCCGGACAAGCCATGCAACCGATCCCGAAAAGCCGGCTCTTTCCGAATTGATCTGGGTCGCCGTGCACGGCGTCGTCTCCATCCAGAGGAGAGGGCCAGGTGCAGGCCCTATGTCGCCTTGCCTTCTTGAATTCCATCAAGGTGCAAATTGACGGCGTCGACCGAGATCCAGATCTCCCATAACGAGAGCAACAGAGAAGCGATCATGAAGACCAGGCTTATGGCGAAGCACACCTGCGCGAGAAGGATCTGGCTTCCGAAGAGCAGGAACATGCAGACGACGCACAGAAGCAAACTGGTCACCCCGGCAGCCTGCATATTGCGAATGAGTCGAATGCGTCTGCGGAGATTGGCGATCTGCCGGAAGACGATCTCTTTCGGTTCGCCCGGTTCAAGAGGGTGCAGGTTTCGAATCAGGCTCGCGAGATGAAGGAATCGCGTTGTGTAAGAAATCATCAGCAAGGAAGTCGCAGGAAAGAGAAGAGCAGGAGTGTTTATCGTAATTTCCATTGAACCAAAGTGTCAAAATGGAGAGCTCGTTTCAACGAGCATGCAGAGCACCTCGGCGGCAACGGTTCGCTTCAGGTCGCCGCCTTCACGATACGTCCTACGGGCGCAGCAGCACCGGCGATCCGTCTGTCTTGATTTGATAGATGATGTAAGGTTTGACGCGCTGATCCTCGCCGCGATGAAAACCTGCCTGCCGGTGAAGTTGATTGACAGTCATATAAAGCGCGCCATCCGTTCCCAACGAGAGCGCGTCGGGCCAGAGCAACGTCGGACCGTGCACCAGGGTTTCATAAGGTCCCCCCGCGGGACCGCGGCGCACGGTATTGTGTTCGTAGTCGGTCACATACACCCGGCCCTCCGCGTCGGACTCCAAACCGTCGGATGCCCCCTTCTCGCCATGATCGATCACGGTCTTCGCAACGGAGGCATCGTCGAGGCTCAGGTCCCGCAGGGCTTCCGTGCTGACACTGAAGAGATGCCTGCTGGAAAGCGGGCTGTAATAAAGTCGGGACCCGTCCGCGCTGATGGCGATCCCGTCCGCTCCGACCCGCCGCGTTCCGGTGACCTTCCCGTCCGCGTCGAAGATCTGAAACGCCGCTTGTCCTTCGATGACCGGCAGGAAATTCGGATCCGGTCTGACTGAACGATGGCCGCTCAGCCGTCGCCAGCTCCTGCCTGAGTCAAGATCCACGACGATGATCGCATTCGGCCCCGCCGCCGTGGAGTCCGTAATATAAGCGAAACCGGACTTGCCTTGACGCAAATCGAAGCGCACATCGTTCAAATACGATTTCTCCAGTGCCACGTCTGGCGGAATCGGGATCACTCTTTCCACCTCGTTGGTGGTCAGATTGATGCCGACCAGTTTCGGGGAGTTCACCGCCGGGCCGAACTTCTCGCTGCCGGTGTCGAGTGCCCAGAGGCGGTTGATGGGATCCACGACGACCGCCTGCGCAGAGAAAATGACCTCCTCAGCGTCTCCCGGCTTGTAAGCATTCCACTGCGCATTCGGAAACGGCAGCACTTTGCCCTCCCGAACCTCCGCCACGGTGAATGGCGCGCCATCGCCCCAGCGCGGAAAGCTCAAAAACAATCGGCCGTCATGGGAAACGGCGACATTGGTGGGAGTGCCTTCCTCAATTTTGGCGACAATCTCCGGCTCTCCAACCGTCTTCTCCGTCGCCACCTCATTGGCGGCGACACTCCTCACCAGCGCCAAGCAGGCCGACCCGACTAATACCCTCAGCAGATCCATCTCGAACCATATCGTCGTGGCTTGTCGGTCAAATCGATCGGCGAGAGGAAAGCCCGGCCACTCGAGTCGGGAGCTCGTCAGGACCGGAACTATTTCTTTGGGGTCCGAGCCGCTCTCGACTCAGAGGGCAAGCTACAACGCGCTCTATGTGAAGATCGATCCCCGGAGGAATCGCAGACTGCTGTCCGGAAACGCACATTCAGGACTGAACCGGCGCTCTGCGCGTCGCGTGCCTTGTGTCGGCCACAAGACTATCCACAAACGCAGTACTAAATGGCTGAGCCCTTGTTGTTCTCGCTCGCCAGCGGAACGCAGGTTTGAAAGCAGACTGGCGATCCACGAAGCCGACGATGGAGAGATCTTCCGGAAGGCGCAAACCCTGATTCTGGTTTCTCGATTACGCGAATAACAGCTAGCTAAAGCCTGTTGCAAAAGTGCGTCTATTTTTTGACGCGAGCGGGTTCGAAGGCGCGCTCTTTGTTGAGCGCGGAAAGCAGCCGGAGCTGTGTTTGGAGTTGGCTCCAGGCCTCTACGCCGCGACGCACCTCGCTCTCCGCGGCCTTAGGCACATAATAGCCGGTGGTTTTTCCACGCTCCCCGCGGTAGCTGATGTATAAGTGCGGTCCGTGCTTGGGGCCTTGGTGGTGACAGCGGCAGCGCGGGTTGCCACAAGTGCGATAGCTCTCCGAGAGCGTCCCGTAAATAGCGTGACGGGCCAACTGCTCGATCTGCTCAAGCAATCGTTGTCGGGTGGGTAAAGTTTGTTCATTCATCTTGGGCCGGCCCGGCTCATCGCCACCAGGTTATGGGCAAGCACACAAAAGGCCACGTGTCTTTGGAATCCCGCTTCGCCTTTGTAGAAGGCCCGCTGCATTCCAAAGCGATGTTTGAGGGTGGCGATCCGCGGCTCAATGCCCGCCCGCCATGCCTGTCCACGCCTGAACCAGCGCTTCTTTTGGCGGACCGAGCGCTCAGCACTCAAAGGGCCTCGAGCCGGCAAAACTATCTGCTCAACTCCCAATTCTGCAGCCAGTCGCTCATTCTGCGCGCTCGAATAACCGCGATCAGCCGCCGCCAGCCTCGGGGCCCGGCCAAAGAGGGCAACATGGTGCTCGAGCGCCGGTGCCCACTGTTGCTGGTCAGCCCGGTTGCCCGCAGCCACTTCATACCCGCTGACGATCCCGTTTTCGACCTCATCGATGCGCACCAAGCGTCCAAACTCGTTGGGTTTATGAGGCTTGCCTTTGCGGATGACGACGCTGTGGGGTTCGAACAGGCTCAAGACCTTCTCTGGATAATGCCTCTGGGCTTGGAAGACCCGCGCCTGAGTCTGCGCGATCACCCGCTCGACCAGTGGCAGATAATGGTGCAGAGAGCTTTGCTGGCGCAGCACCCGCAACACCGCATCGGGCCGCGCACGGAGTTCTCCACGGGAGAGCCCGGCCAGAACTGCGCCGGCCTGCGAAGTTACCGCGCGCGTCACTCTCAGTAAGCGTCCGTAGCTCTTTTTCAAGCGCTGCTGGCCCGCCTCATTGAGAAGTCTGGCCGCTCGTGCGATCTCCAGCAGCCGATACTTGGTCGCCCGGGCATGATCGACTACTCTCCAGCCGCCTGTGCAGCAGTCCGCGCGAATCTTTTTCAGCGATCGGCTCAAAACTCGCAGACAGTCGGCCAGCAGCGAACTGTCGCTGGGATGGTGGATGTTGGTCTCCACCGCGGTCGTGTCCGTGCGCAAGCAGTGGCCTCTGGCCATGCCAAGCGCCCTGGCCCGGGTGACCACCTGGGCGTGCAGAGCCTGCGGCCCTTCGGTTCCCAACAGAGCGAAGAGCCGTGAAAACACGGTGTGATCCGGGATGGGGTCTTCATAAAAGCGGGTGAAGCGCCGATAGAGCAGATTGGCGCGCAACTCCTCTTCGAGCCCGCGAAACGACCAGCCCTTGAGATGCTTGAGCACGATACAGCGCAGCAGCCGGTCGGGGGCGATGGTGCAACGCCCAAAATCCATGGAACGTTGGCGGCGGCCCGCCAGGGCCCGCGAGCAAATGGCTACCAACTCCGCATCATCGAGCAGGAGATCAATCTGGCCGAGGGTCGGGTCCCGCAGGCAGGTGAGTTCTTTGAAGAAAGCAAACCCGAACAGAGAAGCCTGGCGCTGAAGGGGTCCAATCACTGCCTAATTGATATACTCGATTATGTCACCAAGCCGCAATTAAAATCTTTTTAAAATTCGCGGTGGAGTTCCCAAGGCTAGCTTAGCTACTTTTGCAACAGGCTTTAGCTAGTATCCAAAGCCCGTTGGTTGATCATCTAAATGCTTACCGATCGAGCTGAACCCCACATTAAGGATCTAAAAAATGCTTCGTCCCCGTCTTCTGACGCTCCTCTGCTACGGAGCGATGATGAGTTTGGCCATTGGCGTGAATCTCCTGCCGGTTTTTCTGACCAGTTTGAGTCTGACGTTCGGAGGCCAGGACGGCTTGAGTCAGGAACAGCTGGGCAGGCTTGGTGCGATCAGTTTTATCGGTCTTGTGCTGGGAATCCTCATCGCGGGTCCGGGGTCAGACCGCTGGGGCGCGAAAGGGTTTGCGGTCGGAGGGAACGGGATCATGGTCTTGAGCCTGATTGGCATGTCGATGGCGCCGGATTACGGCACCCTGGGTCTGGCCGTATTCTGGCTGGGATTCGGGGCCGGCATTCTCGACATGATCCTCAGCCCGGTCGTCGCGGTGCTCAATCCGGATCGAAGATCGGCTGCGATGAACTGGTTGCACTCCTTTTACTGCGTCGGCGCGGTCGTTACGATTCTCGCGAGCACCATCGCCCTCCAGGTCGGTTTGGGATGGCGGCAGGCTTGTTGGCTGCTCTTGCCGCTTCCTCTCGGGCTGGTGGCGGCCTTCGCTCTGCTTCGCTTTCCGGCGCTGGTGGCGGAGTCCGAGACGACCGGGCGAACCCCGCTGCGACACTTATTGCGGGAACGTTGGTTCTTGGGCGCGTTGGCTGCCATCTTTCTCGGTGGCGCGACCGAACTGGGAATGGCTCAGTGGCTACCGGCCTATGCTGAAACCACCCTGGGGTATCCGCAGTGGGTTGGCGGGATGGCTTTACTGTTGTTCTCGGTGGGTATGGCCGCGGGGCGAATGGTCGTCGGAGCCATCGGCGAACGGGCTAATCCTTTTGTGGTAATGGCATTGTGCTGTGGCTCGTCGGTTGTCCTCTTTCTCCTTGGCTCATTTCTCCCGGTTTCCGGTCTGGCCCTGGCGGCCTGTATCGCCGTCGGGTTCACCGGAAGCGCACTCTGGCCCACGCTGCTCGGCGTGACGGCGGATCGTTATTCAGCCGGAGGCGGAAGCATGTTCGCGGCGTTGGCTGCCCTCGGCAATGCGGGTGGAATCGTGATGCCATGGGTGGTTGGATGGATTGGCGACCTGTCGAGCCTGCGCTGGGGATTGGCTGTTTCGGCGTTGGCGCCACTTCTCATGCTGCCGTTGGTGCTCATGCTCAAATCTTGGAACGTCGACCGAACGATCCGAAGTGAGAGCGCGATCGCGATGAAGTAACGGCAAACCAAGCCATTTCTTGCCGCCGCAGGATCACAAAGAAGGGGGCAGCCACCTAAAATTGATCTTGGGACCACGCTTTCTCTCGAAGCCCCGATCGAATACACAGATACTGGCAAACTCAGTCGAGGGACGCCTTTCTTTAGAGAGGGCCGCCTCCGGTCATCGTGCGAACGCCGGCAATCAATGCCTGCTCGGGGAGGGATCGGCGCAATTCTGCGATGCACGAGTATCCCACCGCCTATACGAGAGCAGAAGACGTCGCCGAGGCCGTCTATGCGATGGGGTGTGCGCTATCCGGCATTCAAGCAGCCAAGCTTTGCGCTCATTCTTGAAGGATCGTGCTTGTTGACGGTTGATGAGATGCCCGCGACAACGCTCGAAAGGGGCGAGTTCGTCCTGTTTCCGGCCATGCCTGGGTTCACCATGAGGAGCGACCCGGAGGCCCGTCCACTCTCGATGAAGCCGACTCCATCCGACCAGCAGGTCGAAGAGATTTTTCACGGCGACGCGTCCGCGGAGCCGTCGGTAACTCTGCTGGACGGTTATTTTGCCTTTGACCCGATCAACGCCTCGATGTTGCCGAACTTTCTGCCGAAAATGATACGCCTCGATGCGACCGACGCGGCCACTGACAGTGTAGCGGTTCTTGTCGAACTGATTCAACGAGTGGCACGCGAGCGGCGTGCCGGCCGGGCGCTCGTTTTGACCCGGCTCATCGAAGTGATGTTGGTCGAGGCTTTGCGATCCGATCCGGTTGAACGAGCCACTACGGGATTGCTGGCCGGGCTTCGCGATGCGCAGCTTGCGGCCGCCTTGCGTGGCATTCACATGAAGATGGCCCATCCATGGACGCTGGCCACGCTTGCGCGGGAAGCTGGCGTGTCGCGGTCTTCCTTTGCAGAACGCTTCGGCCGTGTGGTCGGAATGACGCCACTAAACTATCTGCTGCAGTGGCGACTCGCTGTTGCCAAACATTTAATGACCCACGAGCAGAAGTCGGTGGCCGAAACAGCGCTTGCTGTCGGTTACGAGTCCTCCAGCGGGTTTAGCACAGCTTTCAGCCGCGAAATGGGAGTACCGCCAAAGAATTCATCCGAATGCAACGAAACGGCAATACTTGAATTCCGCCGCCTAAACCCCAAGCATGCATGACTGCCCTTCTGGCATGGCGAGACGTAAGCCAGTTCGTACAGCCACCGGGACAAGGGCAGCCACTTAATACTGCTTCCTAGAGAACGTGTCTCAACGAGTCACTCGCTGGAAAATCCGCATCGCAGCAGACATCAATTCAAGGGGCTGACCCCTGCTATGAAGCCCGGTTTGGTCAAGACAATAAAGCATGAGCGCGACGCGTTTAGTTTAACGTGCGGCGTCGTAGTGTTGGGCGCGAAGTGCCCTTGCTGATGTTTCCCCTCGAACGCCTGCCGCGGCGAGCGGTGTGGGGGTTTGGGGGCGTACAGCCCCCATCAAACTGGTCCGTGATTCCAGAGAATGACACTGGCGTCGGGGACGTTCTCCGCCAGAACGCGCAGGACTTGCCCGCGGTCCAACCTGCTATCCAAGCGCTCCGCCAAAGCGGGGCGTGTTATGATGACTTATGCGGAAAAGCGGCGGAGACGAACGGTCTCAATCTTTTAGCCGGGCTGCTCGCGCATCCCAAGGGGTCAAACGGACGCGTGCCGTCCCCGCCGCAAAGTGTCCCCTGGCGGGCGTGTTCAGACTTGGGAAGCTTTGACCAGAGTTAGCCCGAGCTTTTGTGCCGAACATTGGCCGCTCTCAATGCGCCACAAATCGATGGCCAATCGTCGCGCCACGGCAACCGCCGCCCGCTTGCGCGACCGGGCTCCGCTGGCCTCTCGGAGTTTCTTGAGCGGTGGATAGTTCGGCTGCCAAGTCTCCAAACGCCACACGGCTTCCACCAATTGATGACGCACACGCGGATTGCCGTGCTTGCTGATCGAACCCTGCTTGCGCTTCTCTCCGGAAGAATGCTCGCTCGGGCACAACCCGGTGTAACTGGCCACCTGCCTGCGGTTCTTAAATCGCTTCCAGTCCAAAATCTCGCTCCCGAGCAGGGAGGAGGTCAGCAAACCCAATCCTTTGGGGATGGCCTTGCCTCGGCTCAGTTCCTGGACTTTCCCATCAAGTTGCTCGAGGTCTTTGTCGAAGTGGACCGCTTTCATTTGCCACAACCCGACTTGCTCGCGCAGCCAGATGGGAAGTTGCGCCCTAAATTCGATCCAACAAAGGGCCTTCCACCATCCCGAGGGGGCTCGAAAGCCCTGCGCCAGCATCAGGCCGTGCCCCCGCAGCACACAGCGACAACGTTCCTTGAGCACCGAGCCGCGCTGTCGAACCAAGCTGCGCTGCTGCTCCTCCTGCGGCGTCGGCACGCGCACCACCGCGAAAGCCTTCGTGTTCCCACGCACATAGCGATCCAGTCCGTCCACCAACTCCCGCGCGTCGTGCTTGTCGGTCTTCACCTGGCGTCCCCTCTCATCCCATCGCTGCGGAGCCACCACGTAGTTGGTCACTCCCAGCGCCGTCAACTGCCGGTGCAAGCCGTAGCCGCAAGGCCCCGCCTCGTAGCAACTGTAAAGCTTCCACCCGCTGGAAACCTGTTTCTGGATCCACTCAAGACACCGCTCCCAACTCATCTTCTGCGCCGGTTGCGCTAGC
Source organism: uncultured Verrucomicrobiae bacterium (assembly GCA_963820865.1). Lineage (GTDB taxonomy): Bacteria > Verrucomicrobiota > Verrucomicrobiia > Chthoniobacterales > Terrimicrobiaceae > DASTFP01. The sequence goes on along the minus strand of CAWGBZ010000025.1, from coordinate 109,222 downwards.
AATCCCTCCTGCTGCCGGCATACCGTGATCTGTCCGGCATGCACGTCGAGCCCCAGTTTCGTTATCGGTTCTTCCTTGGCTTTCGCCCAGGACCTCTCTTTGATTCCTGTGTCAGTATTCATTGAAGCCGACAGGCTGGCACTCCTTGTGCCTCCTGTCGGCTACATGTCATCTTTTTGTCCTCTTCATCAAAGATCGAGACTCGGTGAAAGGCCGAAACTTTATCGCGTCAATGCCTTTCTAACAATTAGAGGGCTGCAATCCGATCTAAAGCCGACCCGGCGATCCAAGAGAGGATAATGGGAGAGCAACCTAAAGAGGAAAGTGAACATGATACACATTGGTTCTACTAGTTTAAGATCCCACGAGGAGAAGCGCACTCGCTGGTTCAATGTAATGTCCTTCTATGCCTGACCTCGAATCTTTCCTTGAGACGCACTTCTTCGCGCCAACGCTCCAAACCGGTTTCGCCAGCAACTGCGTTCTGACCTCTAACCAGGAGAATGAGATCGTGGTTTACGCGGATGGTCTGCTCGAATTTCAGCGAGGCAATCCTCCGATCGTTGGGCCAGGTGGAGTAGTTCAACCTGCGGTTCCTTGGTCCATACGGGGAGGCCTGCGTGCGACATTTAGCGACAGAGTAATGCCCGCCAATCAACGTTTCGATCATGCGCGACCCGAGTCCCTACGGATTACTCTGACCGCGTGGGACCCGACCTCGGGACTTTCACCCCTGACCATAACGTTGGAATGGTTTGGCATGAGGGCATTCCTCCTGGTGCGGGGCATCTTCTCGGGAGTTCTCGTCGCCACCGGATCCGGCATCTTCCAGAATGCGGCGTACTTGATTGCGGTGAGAGTTCCACGCGATATTGAGCAATAAAACACTCAGGCATGAACCAGCCTGTCTCCGCGCGTTTCCGCCAAACCGTGAAGCGTAGCTCATTGGTGTCGAGAAGAATTCGGGACCGTTCTCTAACACCAATCTGACTATGAGATGGACACCCCTTTCTTGGCTGCCCCGTTGTGCCTTGCCACGGCCTGCCCCGCTTCCTTACCCCGGACGCCAACGACCTCACTGGCGGTTGCGACTTCACCCTTAGACCTAGGTGGAAGCTTCGTCTTTCACATAGGATGGAGGTTGTCCTCTTTGCTCTCGGCCAACCCCGAGCTTCTGCTTTCACGCTCCCTTTTCTCTGCCGCGCGAAGGTAGCGGGTTTGACGCGAGGGCGGCGTTTTGCTAGCCACCTCGGCCGTGGGCACTATCTTTATCAGCCGCGAGGGGAAGCCTTCGGATCAGTTCACTGAAGCCGAGGTGGCCGAAGGCCTGCGGACCGGACGTTTCCTTCCTGGCGATCTTGCCTGGAAAGAAGGGATGGAGACCTGGAAGCCGCTCTCGACCTTCGCGGAATTTGCCTCACTACCGCCCGCCATCGCTGCGCCGGTCCCGGACTCGGCGGTGCTCGCGGAAGCGCCTCCCCCGCTCAGTCCGGCGCGGATGAGCCCGGGCAAAATCAACTTTCAAGAATGCTTCGCCAAAGGCTGGGAATGCTACAAGGCGAATTTCGGCATAACCGTGGCCGCGACGCTTATTGTCTTCGCCATTTCTTTTCTCCTGCAGATGCCGATGAGCCTGGCCGAGATTGCCGCGGAAGCCGCTGGCAAAGATTCCGGTTTGGGCGCTCTGGTGATGGTCGGCTGGGCCATATACGTCTTCTTCGGGGTGGTATCCTCGGCTGTCTTGATGATCATGACTACCGGCTTCATCTACTTCTTCATCTCGGCCCTCCGTTCCGGCGAGGCAAATATCAGGCTACTCTTCATCGGCTTTCGCTCCCCGTATTGGTCGCGCATCTTGCTGGCCGGAGCGATCTGGTGGCTGGCGGCGATTGCAGCAGTCATCGTCCTTCTCCTGCCCGGCGCGATCATCACGATCCTGACCCATTCGGAGATCGCCGCGATCATCAGCGCCGTCCTCTGCCTCTTTCCGCTGGTCTACCTGACCGTCGCGGCCGGCTATAGCTTTCCCCTGATCATTGATCGCGAGCTTGGGGCCATGGAAAGCCTCCTGCTTTCCTGCCAGACCGTGCATCGCCAATTGTTCCCGGCCTTTGGCCTCCTCATCGTCATCGGCTTCATCATGGCGGCCGGTATCCTCGCCTGCTGCGTCGGCGTGGTTTTCACTGCCCCGCTTGCCTACCTGATCTGGGCACAGGCCTACCGACAGCTTTTCGGCGACCGATGAAGGCCAAAGACTATCATCCGGCCCACGAGAAATGCCCCGTTCTTGGAAGCCCTGAAGTTGGGCGGCCGTCGTAATTGTGTCAACGGGCTGAGCGAGATTGGAAATTAACGCGGTCTTTAGCTGTCATGAGAGCACTTCCCCCTTTTGCGCGCTCTGCGTCACCAAGGTCGAAAAGCTCGCATAAACCTAATGTGCGTCATGGTTACGGATTTCGTCGGCACCGCGCTCTCCCTGATTTCTAGAACAGGCTCTAAGGCAAAAAGCGTGTGAGAGACGAGCTAGGCGTCTGGGTCTTCATAGCTGATCTCCACACCGAAGGCTCCCGCTGCCGGGATGATATACAAGTCGCGCTCCGTCCCATCGCTCCGCCAGTTGGCTTTCGCGATCATCGTGTTCTTGGGCTCAATCTTTATCACTTGATTGAGCGAAACATCGTATGTGGCGGTCGCGTCGACCGAGAGGTTTGGCTTTGCGGCGTTGGCTACTGTAATCTTGAGTTCTACACCATTAGGAAGTGCACTTCCTGCCACTTTCGTCCGATTATGGATGCGTACTTTAGGCATGACCAGTGTTAGGAAATCGCTTTGGGTCCTCCGGACCGTCGGTCAGGAGTCTGAAGCCGAATGCGTCCATTTCCATTGGCGCAAGGTGACAAAACCGGACGTGGAAGTCAAACCCCGGGATTCGCAGTGTAAAAGGCGTCACCAGTTGGCAGAGTAAGCCAGGTTAGCCATGTAATATTGCCTTTTCCAGGGACTCTTTCGATTTGCCTGACGAAGGGCGCGCGGATCCATTCCCTTGGCCTCAGTCCCTGGAGCAAAGTCGACGCCTTCTCGATGAGTTGCGAGATGCCCTCTTTGAAATCCACCGAGGAGCAGCCCTAAAAGTTCTCCCTTTTTGACCATGGGCTCGCGTCCGTTGACAATGCGTAGGCGTGTCGATACCAAAGAGGGCGTCCGAATCCTCCCTCCCCTATGCCAGATGACGACGACCCCACGGAACCAGGCGCCGACAGTTCCGTAACGACGGTGACCGAGCCCGAGGCGACAGGCACCGCCAATAGCAAACCCGACGAAGCTTTTGTTTCCTTTCTGAAGAAGCACGGTATTTCGGTGACAAGTTTCTCGAGATCCTGAACGACTTCGGAGTCAGCTCGTTGTCCGCAATTTCAGTCGAGGCGAGCGCCAACACCACGGAGGGCCCCAAGCAATTTCCCGGAAAGAGTTTATTGTTGATCAACCCAACTGGCATAAAGGAGCACTAAGATGGCACTAAGCGAAGCAGACCTAAGCGATAAGAAGAAGGTTTTTGACGAAATCAAACGCAGTTACACCTCCGAGAGTCGTAACTGGAGGGAGCAAGACTTCGACTACAAGCAACCGGACCAGCAATGGCTCAACCAGGTGTGGAGGGTGGCGACCGACGCGTTCTCGGTAACGATAACGCCGGCCAGGTCGACAATTTTTCGCGTAGATATACTGGGGCTGCATAAAGATTTCCCGCGCACCGGTCCAACCAAGAAAATTATGACCTGGAGTGCGGGGTCGATCGGCCGCTGATCGCGGATCTTCCGACGATTCCCAGCGCACGGCATACGAAGGTTCCGCCACGGTATTCCGGAACGCCGGGCGCGACACCGTCGCTCCGGCAAATATTCCACGTCGTGTTATTCTGGTAACCGCTAGCGGACTTCACGGACGGATTTGAGCGCGCCGTAGAGTGCGCGATAGTGCGGATACACCTCGCGCTCGTAGATCCGAGTGCGCCTGGTGTCCGGCTCGATGGTCGTCTTGCGACGCACCATGGCTTGGCAGCCTTCCTCAATAGTGGCAAATTTTCCTGTCCCGAATGCGGCCAGGATCGCGCAACCGAGGGTCGGCGCGTTGGGAACTTCGGTCAGTTCGAGCGGGACCCCGATCGTGTCGGCATGAATCTGAAGCCATAACGGAGAGTTGGTTGCTCCGCCGGCCACCACGATGCGCTTTGCGGAGAAGGCTTCTCCAAAGCTGTCGATGATCAGGCGGGTGCCGAGGCAGACGCTTTCCATCATCGCGCGAAAGACGTGGCCCGATGTGTGTTTGAGTGTCAGTCCCGTAATGGCCCCGCGCGAGGCGGCGTCCGTATAGGGCGTGCGGTTGCCCTGGAAATGATCCAGCACTACGAGACCCTCTGCGCCCGGTTCGAGGACACTGGCGGCTTTGTTGAGTTCCTCATAGCTGGTGTTGGGTGCAAAATTCCGCTTGAACCAGGCAATGACAGACCCGGTGGATGTCTGTCCCCCCTCGATGATTGCCTTGCCGGGATAGACCGCATCCCCGTACGTGCCCCAGACGCCGGGCTGGTGAACGGGCTTTCCGGCGACCCCCAGATGAAGATGGGAGGAGCCGGTGATCAGCGCCATCTCGCCGGGCTCGGTGACACCAAGGCCGACCATTCCCACGAAAGCATCCGCGCCGCCCTGCACGACAGGAATGTCGGCCTTGAGGCCCAGATGCTCGGCAGCAGCGCTCGTCAATGGCCCGATAACGTCGCCGGGCGCGATCACCTCGCCCGGCCACTTGTCGACCAGACTCTCAAGCCCGAGTGTGCTGAGAAGCGATGCCGGCCGGCCGCCGTGCCCGGTCTGATAGTGCCAGCGCACCGACATGTTGTTCAGCGATCCGACCCAGCGCCCGGTAAGCCTCAGATTGATATAGTCCTGATATTCACCGATCTTCTCGGCGCGATCAAAAATCTCGGGCTGGTTTTCTTTAATCCATAGTGACTTAGGGATCATCCATTCGGCCGAGACCGGTCCCGATCCCGCACCGTTCACACGAAGCGCGGGATCCTTGGTCGCGGCGATGGCATTGGCCTGTCTCGCCGAGCGCACGTCCATCCAAATCATGGCCGGCCGTAGCGGACGTCCATCGCGATCGAGAGTTACCACGGAGCAACAAGTCGTGTCGATGCAAAGCGCCATCACCTCCTGGGCAGCGACATTCGCCTTGGCAAGTGCACCCTTGACCGAAGCGCCCAGCGCCTGCCACCAGTCTTCCGGATCTTGCTCCGCCCAGGACGGCTGAGGGAACGCGGTCTCGTAGGCCGTGACGTGAGTACCGCGTGGACGGCCATCAAGATCGAAAACAAAAGCGCGCAGGCTTTCACTGCCGCCGTCCACTCCGATCACGTAGGTCATTCAGTTGATGGTTGAGAGAACGTAATGGAACATCAGTTCTTTCGCGAATTCGAGCTTCAAAACTGACCGCCTCACTTAGAGTGCGCGATAAACTGAGCGCCGAAGCGCCGTTCAGGTAGGAGCGCCAGGTGTGACCGCCGGCCTTGGGTCCAGGGAGGGTTAACCATTTGTCGAGTATCACTGCGCGGAAGACGCGACCGACGTTCTCGGCTGTTAACCCTAACTGCCGTTTCTTCGCCGCAACGTCAATCCCGTGGAGCCGCGCCAGGTTGTCGCCCAGGAGCCGCGAACCTTCTTGAAGTTCGCCACTCCTATTCGATCTCGGCGGTGATCTTTCCTTTGACGACCTTTAACGTGACGGTATCTGCGTTGGCCAGGTTAACGTTGAAGGTGATCGACAGCCCTTGATCGTCGACCAGGTTGAGATCCCAGGTTGGCGACGTCTCGGCGCTCTTGAAGCGCACGTCGATTTTCCCACCGGCCGCGAGCACTTTGCCATTACGGAGGAGGTTGGCATCCCAATCCTTGTTGTCGGAGGCAGTGATATAGACACCCTCAAAGGAGCGTGTTGTCTGGTTGATCAGCGTAAAGTCCAGGTCGGAGGCAAACGCGCGAGCGACACTCAGCAGCATGAAGAGAATGAGAGGAAACTTCATGAGCGTGGACTAGTTCTTCTTTTTCTTCTTCTTGTGAGAAGTGGTGTTCTTGTAAACCGTGTTCCCGTATTCGTCCTTGACCGTTGTCGTCTTGAAAACCCGCTTGCCTTTCGTTTTCTTGCTCGTCGATTCGTAGTAGCGGGGCTGGCGATAAATCTTGGGCTGATTGTAGTACGGGTCGAACGCCATCGGATAGGGCGACTCGCCCACATACATGACAGGATCGGGCGCCAGGAAAGCATCGAGCTCCGCGCACGCCGTGACAAGAAACGCCGTGGCGAGGCTCAGGACGAGAAGCCGGAAGGTCACCAGCACGGTTTAACACAGCCATCCTGACGGTCAATCCGAAAGGAGGCCCGAGCGACGGAGCGCCTCGCCGTCTGGCGATGGCGCCGCCGCCGGCTCTTTGCGTCATGTCAGGCGATCAAGCCGCGTCGACTGCCGCGCTGGCGGTGAGCAGCGTGCCCGCATTGCCGGCTGCCAAAATCGTGCCGCGCACGCATGCCACGATCATCAAATTGAGCGTTTGTCAGGGGACAAAGCGCGCCGTATGGTTGGCGAGAGGAAAGGCAACTGATCCCCAGAGGAGTTCAGAGGCCTGCACTTGACAGAGGAGGCGTCATGAAAGATGTAGTGCCCCGCCAGCTGAAGCTGCTTCAGGATCTGCTGAAAATTAGGGAAACGGACGGGATTTTAAGGGTCTTCGCGAACAGAGGATCGGACTACTATACGCTCGAGGGCTACTGGTATTTGCCGACCGAAGGGAAGGAGGATCTGAGCTATGCGATCGAGAGAGGCGATCTGGATAGTCTGGCCGAAATCGGGGACATTAAGCTCTATCGTTCAGAGAATTCCAAAGCGATCTACGACATCGAAATAACCGACAAAGGAGAGGGTCGACTCGCACAATTGTCTCACGGCAAACCAATTGCGAATTGGGTGTGCGTTTATTGAGAAGTTGAGGAACCGGTTCAAACAGAATCTCATCAGTTGAATGGGAGGCGGTGGTCGTTCTCTTTTGCGATTGGGCCGAATTGCCCCGCAACCGCGTCGCGAAGGCCGCCGCGTCCACCTCGTCGGTTTTGATCCGGGCATCGGCGATCAGACGCGTGCCCAGGGGGACTGGCTGCACCACGTCCTCCAGGCCCTCCAGCCCTTCAAGGATCTCGTAGATCTTGCTCCAGTTCCAACTGGCCTCCCTCACCACCTGCGCCGGATTCTCCTCGCAAAGCGTCGGAATCCTCCGACAGTAGACCTCAATCCGTCCTCTTTCTGAAAATGTGACCTCTCTCGTCCTGCACGCAGGCAGGCTATACTTCTTGTGAATTTCTATGCCGATGTAGAGTAACGTCACGGAGATTCCTGACGCGATCGGTGATTTCCCGCATTATTGTTATGAGCAAGTTTTACTTTTTCCACGGTGATAAGTATTGCCGCTACGACGCCAAGGCCGACACTGTCGAGGCCGCCTACCTCCCTGATTATGCTTCTACTACTGACGAATGGTCCGGTCTTCCGGCAGGGGTCGACGCCGCGTTGAATTGGGGGAACGGCAAGACGTACTTCTTTGCCGGGTCGGAATATTATCGGTATGACAACAAAAACGACCGCGTAGATGACGACCCCTCATATCCTTTGCCAATCGTTGGAAACTGGAAGGGCTTGACGCTCGATCCTAAGAAGCGCGTCGATGCCTGCTTGAAGTGGGATAAGAAGACCGCCTATTTCTTTCAGGGAGAGAATTACTGGGCTTACGACCTGGTAAATGACAAGACCTATCCGAACTACCCGCGGAAGATCGCTGGGAATTGGCCGCCGATTGATCACGCGAATATTCTTGGCAAGCTCTCCGACTTCGATTTCCACCATAACCTGGACGCGGCCGTGAACTGGGGCAACGGCAAGGCCTACTTCTTCAAGGGGAATAAATATCTCCGCTACAATATGAACCCGAAGAATGAGGGTGTGGATAAGCTCTTCCCAAAGGACATCAATGATAAGAGCGCCAACCCAAATTGGCCCGGGTTGTTCCAGACCGGCGTCCGCGCTCCCGTGATGCTCGGATACGCGGGATTTGACCGTATGGACTACCCCGGCGACGCGCAGATGCAACAACTATGGGACGAAACGAACCTCTCGTGGTGCGGGTTCTATTTGAACCCGGCCCCGTCGCACAACAATGTAAGGGACAATAGCTGGATGGACGTGAGACCTACCCTGCCTATTATGACACATCTCCCCGCCCTCCAAAACATCGGTTGGAAAACGGCACCCATCTACGTGGGCCAGCAACCACCAGACGCTCCCGGCAGACACAACGCGAATGCCGCTCAGGGAACACACGATGCGGGCCATGCGGCTACGCTGGCAATAGCGGCGGGATACCCCGCCGACACCATCATCTATCTGGATATCGAGCCTTCGAAGAAAAAACTGCAAAATGCGATGCTTGAGTACTACACGAACTGGGTCGGAGGTATTTCGACATTGGGGTTTCGTCCGGGAGTCTACTGTCCTTTCCAGTACGTGGCGACCCTCCTCGGGCGTAGCAGAGCGCCCGCATTCTGGGTGGTTAACGGGTCGCAATTCCGGAGTGGCCTCAAGAACAAGTACCAGGATCCGTTCCCAGCGCCGGAGCCACTGTTGACGACAACTCCGGTTGCCTCTGCGTGGCAGCTGGCCTTGGACGTCACCGCGACTGTAGGAAACCGGGATACTGCACCCTGGGATTTCGACAGTTGTAGCTATCGAGATCCGTCCTCGATTCCCTGACATAAGGCCGACGGCCGATGTCGCCTCTCCGCCATAGGCGACGACCTGGAGATCTGGCTGTCTTCGACCGCGCTTCAAAAACGTTAAACTAAACTAACAGCGGAGGCCGACAGGGCCGCCTCTTGCTGCTAAACTTGGATGGTCCAATTTGCTTAAGAGCCGACGTCCGCTGCGGGCGTAGGGATCAGCTCTGAAAGGCATATACCGGATTACTGAAGCCCGCCGCCTTGCCATGAGCCAGCGAACATCAATGGCCTACCCCTTCTCGGTTTTTTCATCAATAATAGTACGACATCGTTGACCTTGTTTGGACTGGTGTCCTATGCGGTCTTCGGAGGCCGCACGACTTGAGCCATCGTGCTGAAAAGGATCCAAAAATCGAGAGGCAGGGACCAATTCTCGATGTATTTAATATCCAACATCGTGCGCTCAATGACATCTTGATCATTTTTCATCTGGCCGCGATATCCGCTGATCTGCGCTAGACCTGTAATTCCCGGTTTGACGAAGGCGCGACAGTGATAGCCCTCTGCGATCTCGCTAAACCTCCTGTTATGGATGATGATTTGGGGACGAGGTCCAATGACGCTCATGTGCCCAAGGAAGACATTCAGGAACTCCGGAACTCGATCCAGGGAGGTTTTTCGCAAGAGCGACCCGATCGGATAAGTCTCTAAATCCCTGCGCGATTCGCCCTCTGAGGTATCCTGGCGCGGAGTTACCCGCGTGGTGCGAAAGTTAAAGATTCGGAACGGCAGGTTATTGAGGCCACCACGCGTCTCGCGATGGAACAGCGGGCCAGGAGATTGGATCTGCTGTAGGATTTTCACCACCAGGCACAGCGGCGGCAAGATAAACACAACAACCGGCAGGCTAATGAGGATATCCACCGTTCGCTTGATGATCCGATTCACGGGGTCCTCGAGAGGTTCATCCATAAAACTGGCAAAGTTCCTGCCATGGATGCTGAAAAACGAGACGTCCTGCTGACAGATCTCTGCAAGATTCTCCAAGATAAGCAGGCGAACGCCGAACTTTCGTGCGACATCCGCGATCTGGCGGAGTTCCTCTCGATCGATCGGAAATTCCAGGAGGATGATCTGCCGGATGCCCGCCTCTCGAATAGTACGCTGAAGCATTGGGCCATCCGAGACACGCGCGACGTGGAGAATCCCACCCTCCTCAGTCTCGTCATCAATGGGTGATCCGCGCAGACCGAATCCAAAAGCCTTTGTTTCAACAATCCACTTGTTGAACGCCCTCGCTTTGTCAACGGGACCAACTAGCAAGGTCCTTTGCTCGTGCTCGTCCGAGAAAAGCTGTTCGGCCAGCCTTCTCGGCACCAAGAAATGACAAAGGAGAAAAACGAAATAGACGATACCTAAAAAGAGAAACAGCAGAGCCATCGATGCATGCCGGAATGCGAATGGTGCTGCCAAGGCCATCACGAGAAGCAAGGCCACTCCGATATGAATCGTCTGCTTCAGGGCCAGGGTGTGAGAGTCGACAAAGCCTCCCGCGAGCAGCGTCGCGGCGGCTGATCGACCTCTCACTGCCGCGATTACCAGCCCGACCACGGCAGCGGTGTTGTAGAGGATGAATCGCTGGTAGCTTTCCACCGAGCCCCACTGGATCATCGGCGATATGGTCATGAGAAAGGTCCAGTAAAGGACCGTAAGGACCACGGCCAGAATGCAGTGATACGCATTCCACAACCCTCTTACGCGATTCCAGAGCATTCGCTGGCGAGAAGAATACACTCAAACCTGACCAATTGTCTAAATCTTACTCCGTAGCGCTTGTGTCTAGTCAAGGGCGCGAACGACCAACCCAAGCCAGCTCGGCTGGCCTTCAGACTGCCGGTGAGCAGCGCCCCACAGGTCGAGAGGAGGGCTGCGCAAGCCTGATCCGGGGTCATCCGCAGCCCCCGAAGCCGACTGTCACCGCATTCCACGGCGGCCGCCGAGTTGTGCCAGCCAGGCGGGATTTGCGCCAGTCCACCCGCCGCTCCAGCAAATGAGAACCTCTCTTCGTCCGCTGGCCGTATCCATGCCTTTCCCGAGGGAAATGGAAGCCGGAGCTGGCAGTCTATTCGAGCCTGCGCCAGGGATGGTTTTCGGTTCGGCGACGGTCCGCGAGAAGCATTCCTGGAATGCTGGCCAAGCGGCCTGGAGAAATTGAGAAGGCCTATGGCTACCACGGACTGCAGCTTGACGACTACGCCCGAGCATTACGGCGAAGATCGATTTCCGCCTCTCTTGGCCGCCTTGAGGGCACAGGCAAACGCCCGTTTAACGAAATACCTCTATTGCGATTAAAGCCAGATCCCGTTACACTACGCGCAGTGAACATTGACCGGATAATCACAATGGCCAGCCGGGGGGTAAGGATTCCATTCCTTGCTTTCGAGCGTTCTCTGCGCGCCGTCGGCTGCGATCTCCCCTTGCTGGTAATTCCCTATGGCAACGATCTGTTTGATCTGCCGCCCAATGCAGAATGGTGGCACAAAGAAGAACTGACCTCCTGGCTAAAGGAGAACAAAGCGCACCCGTCGATGGCGAAGTACGTTTGTCTCACCGAGGCCAACTACGCATATTTCGATACCGATATTTGCTTGATCGAGGATTTTCGCAAAACCTTAGCCCAGCAGACTGGATTCGTCGTCGCGGACACTGAACTGGTCAAGTTTGGGGAAGCCTCCACACCGGAGTTGAATGAGGTGCTGGCAAGGGAAACAAGCCTCTGGAAGCTAAGGCTCTTCAACACCGGGCACTTTGCATGCGATGCGCCGCTCTATTCGCTGGCTGACCTCAAGTCAACCTGTGAGAAATATAAAGAAACCTGCCTGCGTTTTCCCCATCATGAGCAGCCAGGAATAAATCTCTTGGTGTTAGTCACCGGCGCTGCCATGACGAATCTTTGCCTGGCTCCCCATAATATGGAGTCCACGATGGCCGCCGATTATGATTTTCGGGGAGACTGGGAGGACACTTGGAGAAAGGGCCGTCGGCCCTATTTCATCCACTATGCGGGCGGTAGGTCGGCTTCAGAGTACCCGATCAGCCGAATCTTTCTCGACTATTTAACGGAGCCGGAGCGGAAGGAGTGGATGGCAGCGGAGGAAAAAAAGAACGTAGGGAGACTTCTTGAAAAATGGCCTCTGAAGATCCGGGTTCTAAATGGGCTCCTTAAGATTATCGATAATCGCTTCTATGTGCAGCCAAAGCCATATTCGGTCGTGCGCGATGAGGCATTGAAGCGGTGATCTTGGCCGGGTCCATACTGGCCAATGCTTTCTTCTCCGTAGCTTCCCCGACCCGTATCGGCGCAAAAGACCTTTACCGTTCCGGCTGTTAGATCGGCTCGTGCAAGTGATTGATCGAATTGATCATCGAGTGATCGATTTCATGTGCAGGCGAGATTGGATCCCTGGTGTTCCCCGGCCGCAAGGGCGGGATGCCCGAAGCCCCTCACCTTGACCACTGTCGTGTAGATTTGGTGTGCAGGCCGCCACTTGTTTTCAATTGTTTCATGTTACCAATTACCAGCGAAAGTTATCCGCAAAAAGTTGACTCCAGGTCTGTCGGCACGGAGTGCGTCCTGACTGACCTGATGGCCTTTAAGCGTGGGGAGAACGTTCTATTTTGGCGCGTCTCGAGGCTTCGTTCACTTGCGTGGAATGACAAAAACCTCCGTCTGGTATGCGAGACCAAACCTTTCCTGAATCGCACCTGTTGGACGCATGAAACGAGCATGCACCAGTTTCATGAGGATTCGGAAAGTCAGATGCGCACGCTCAATCTGGAGATAGCCTTCTGGTCAACACATGTCTTCCGGATTCAATTTAGCGGTGATTCGATCGCGGCCACTGCTTCATTTCCACCCCCGGAAGCGCGCATGTTAGTCGCTGAACCGGAAGCCTCCTTCGAGTTTGCCGTTGAGGAAATGCCAGGTGAATGGATAGCGCGCACCCCGGCAGTGACCTTGCACGTGGAGAAGGATCCCTTTGCTTTGTGGGCCGGCGACGCACAGGGCCAGGTGATCTGGCGGCAGTGTCGTTCCGATTTGTTTACCGCAGACATTTTCGATATGGCGGTCGCGGAGCATCAAGGCCGAATGGCCTGCTTCGAAAGCTTTGCTCTCATCCCCCAGGAGGAGATATACGGACTTGGAGAGCGGTTCGACCATGTCCCGCGAACGGGCAAGGCTGTGGATTTCTCGAACAAGGATGCCATTGGCAGCAGCAGCCCGCGCACCTACATCAATGTGCCGTTCCTGTTTTCGACACAGGGCTACGGGCTTTTTGTTAACACATCTTGTCGCACTGAGTGGGAAATTGGGACGCTCGACGCCTCGACCTTGGGTTTCGCGGTGCTGGACGATGCCATGGATTATTTCATCATCCACGGCCCGGCGCCCGCAGAAATCCTTCGCCGCTACTGTGAACTTACCGGATTCTCGCCGCTACCCCCCGTCTGGAGCTTCGGCCTCTGGATGAGCCGGAATAGCTATTTGTCCTGGGACGTCGTCCACGCAGTTGCGGACGAACTGCGTCAGCGCCGGATCCCGGCCGATGTGCTGCACTTGGACACCGCATGGTTTCAAGAAGACTGGAACTGCGATTTGCGGTTTTCCAAAGATCGCTTTGCGGATCCCGAGCACCATATCGCCCAGCTGCGCAAGCAAGGGTTTCGCGTCAGCCTCTGGCAGTACAATTTTATTCCGCCTCGGAAAAACAATCTTAACTATCTTGAAGGACGGGAAAAGGGTTATTTGGCCAGGGACGCAACCGGTGAGGTCTTCAAACATCCGGCAAATCGCCAGGGGTCCTGGATGGACGACGCGATCATCGATTTCTCCAATCCAGAGGCGGCTGAGTGGTATGGGGCGCAGATCGAAGGACTCATTCGCATGGGCGCCTCCAGCATCAAGACCGATTTTGGTGAGGGGATTCCCGAGGAGGCCGTCTATCAAAACATCGAGGGGCTGCGCTTTCATAATCTCTACAGCCTGGTTTACAATTCGGTGATTGCGTCCGCCATCAAGCGCGTCACCGGCGAGGATATTGTGTGGGCGCGCAGCGGGACCGCCGGGAGCCAGCGTTACCCTATTCATTGGGGCGGAGACAGCCAGTCCAGTTTCGCCGGACTTGCCGGCACATTGCGGGCTGCCTTAAGCATGGGACTCTCCGGCTTCCCATTTTTTTCTCACGACATCGGCGGCTTCATTGGGCGTCCTGATCCCGAACTGTTTGTTCGCTGGGCGCAGTTCGGCTTGTTCTCCAGCCATGCGCGGTGCCATGGCTGTGGAAATGAAAATTCCCGCGAGCCATGGACCTTCGGCGAGCAGGCGAACGAGCTTTTCAAGAGTTATGCCAGTCTTCGCTACCGGCTTATGCCCTACATCTACGATCAAGCCCGGCGGTGTTCCTGCACGGCAAAGCCGATGGTGCGAGCGCTCATCATCGACTATCCGGAGGACCGCAATGTCTGGCCAATCCAGGATCAGTATCTCTTTGGTGATTCCATCCTTATCGCACCCGCGCTGCGACCGTTGACAGAATCGGCTGTGCGTAATCTCTACTTGCCTGCGGGCCGATGGATAGACTTTTGGACCAAACAGCCCATTGACTCACGTGGCGAATGGATAACCCGGCCCCTGGATTTGGCGACCATGCCCATGTACGTAAAGGCGGGAACGATTTTGCCTTATACAACCGCGCGGCTCTGTACCCACAATCTGGTGGGACCGATTGTTGAAGTGGAGGTCTATGGGGGGGCACCCGGACGCCTGGAATACCAAGATGGTGAGAAGTGCTTCACAGCCATGTGGGATGGGTCCAAGCTGGATTTCGAGAGCGCGTTACCGAAACCAAAGGTGACCGTTTATGCAGGGTGAACAATCAGAGAGCACCTACGGTCAAGAGACAAGCGCGCAACCCCTCCTGACCCCCCCGGGTTGGAAGGTAGTTAGCAGTGACGCAACAACTGGCTGCCTTGAAGAAGGACAAGAGTGAACCGCTGCTCGCAAGCCGAGTGAGGTCTTGTTCGGCGATATCGAATAGGGCATATAGTGTTTATGAGTGTCTGCTCTGTCGCACGGACGATCCTTGCCTGTTTGCTCATCACCGGGTGCGCCTCTACGGAACAAAACCCTCGCTTGCTCGAGGATTCCCATGGGTTCAAGCCAACCGACGCTTATCAGGACAGAAGACAAGCGTCAGGCACATGAAAGGCCGACGGTAGCTTGACTGCTTGACTGGCCAAATCGCCCTAAACACAAACTTCGGATACTGCCGTCGTGAAACGGGGTCCGTCGTGAAACGGCGCGTCGTGAAACGGGTCAGCCATTTAATATTGCTGTTTCTCATTTCGACCTGCCTGCGGGAAGGCGCGAAATGTCTACGAGCCGTTTTGGGTCGCAGGAGCCCGATCTGCCTGTCCGTTCCGGACAATTTGGCGAGTATCAAGATTTAAATGGCTGACCCCTTCTCTCGACCGCGACCCGGTTCTGTCAATAATATGGCTGACCCTTCCTCCCGACCGTCAAGGCTAGCTTTGGCAATCCCGAGAAGGCAAGGATTCATGATGCCCTGAAGGCTAGCGAATTACTCACGAAATTATGCGGATGGAGCAGAGCCAGAACGCCAGGTCCATCAACATCAACACATTCATGTCGACGCAAGCCAGGGCTGGAGCTAGCAGCCAGCCCCCTACCGGAGGGGCAGAGTTCCACCAAAGTTATCGCGCCGGAGGAAGGGCAAGTGCTGGACCCAACCAACAGTGCGCGAGAGGCGGCCTTCGGTGGACCGAAGGCCTCGAAACCTGAGTGAGATCCGGTTACGGCTAGAGGATGCCGTACGCGACATTCCAATTGAACGGGTCGTCACCGTTGTCGTCGCCGAAATAGACCTCGAGGCGGCCCGCGCCATTCAGCAGGACGCCGAGCTCTTTGATATGGTGATCGTCGTTCGTGAAGTTGAAATGAAATCCGCGAATCAAGCCGACGCCGCGCGAAACAGTGGTCCTTTGTCCGCCCCTCGCGTTCACGCCCGACCTCAAGCTGAGCTCCGAGAAGGCGGTTCTCGGGAGGTATGCATACTGGAGATCGATCTGAAAGGGATCGTCATCGTTGTGGTCATTCAACGTCACCGTCACCCGGCCATTACTTTCCTGGATGCCTAACTCCTGAATGTGATGATCGTCCCCACGATACTGGACATAGAACCCGCGAATGACGAACACAAAATTAGCGCGATCGGCGGGCGCGTTGACGGGGAATGTGATGCGCCCTCCCCGGCCGAACTCCGTCGTCGAACCGCGGACGATGCTGCCAAAGTAGCGTGCAAACGTGATGTTGTAAAAATAGGGGTCATCCGAATTGTGATCCGCGAACCCGAGGGTCGCCTGGGTTATGCTGGGAACCCTTGGCTCGACGGCCACGGCCTTGAAATGATGGTCGCCGTTGGTGAAACGGAAATAGTACGATTGCAAGATCGGCTCTCCGTTGAGGGGGATGGTTCGACGGACAAACCCTCCGTTGGAGACGGTTCCTTGCAGATTTTGGGCCGTGGAGGTCGTCTGCAACACGCTGCCGCAGAGGAGAGCCGCCAGGACTGAGATGATGAGTCGGTTCTGTTTCATAGGTTTTATTGGTTTTGGGATTTCTGTGCTTGTTTCACCCCACTAGAAATTGCCGGATCCTCTGTATCGGGACGGGTGGGATTGCCATTGCCTGAGAGGCTCGTTGTGACGTCGGCGGGATAAATCATGAGGATTTAAGTATGATTAATCAGGCCCTTTGGCCAATCGGCTGGCCAATCTATTGTGTTTATAGTGGCAACCATCTTCAAGGGATAGTTGGGTTGAGTGAGGCAATCTACTTCGCTGTGACCTGAATTTATTAGCTTCATCTAATTACAAAGGCATTTGAAGCGCCGAGTTTCAGCCCGCCCTAACGAGGGATGAACTCGTTGGGATCCTCACGGAAATTGTGCATGTAACCCGTTCTCGCTTGCCAGAGGCTCGCCTCGGTGATGGGCTCAAGGCCGCGGAGATGCTGGCGAAGATGTGCGGATGGAACGAGGCTGAGCAGGTTAGGCATGATCATGTCCACCTGCAGGTGGATAGCGCCATCATCGAGCAGCTACGGGCAGGCTACGCAGCGCTTGGCGAGCGGAGCGCGAAAGCATGCTTGCCCTTGCTGGCGGAGTCAGGATGACGTGGCGGCGTGGGCGGAATTTTCTAGACACAGGGCGGCCGGAACTGGCTAAGTCTGGCGCTCCCGTGAACCAGGACTACTCCCAAGTGGTAATCATCGCACTTGAAGAGCAAATTCAATTTGTAAAGATCCACATTCCGCACCGGATCGCCATCTTGCTTGCTCCGTTTGATAGGTCGGCGGATACTCCTGGGCCCGGGTCGGCGATTCGCGAAGCTGTGCTTCACGGTAGTTTTGTTGCGTTTCGTTCCCTGATGGACTTCATGGGTCTAAAAGACGACCGGAAGTCACAGTCGCCGTCGCTGATTACCCACAACGCGACCAACGACGATGTAAACTTGGCGAGTTTTGGCCTGCCACTCCTGAAGGTTGCGGAGCTTACGGAATCTGACGCGGATCTACTCGCCAGTGTTTATCGGGTCACAAACAAGGCAGTCGCGCACTTGACTTCAAATTCCGGACATCCGCAGATTCTGCCCCAATACTATGCCGCCTGCACGTTACTACATGCGCTATTGAGGGAGCATTTGTTATCTCGATACTGACGGGCAGCGTCATCGCTTGGCCGGTTTTAGGCGGTCGGGTCTGACTCATGGGAGCCATTTTCGGGTCAGCAAAAAGGGGTGGGTCAGCAAAAAGAGGCAGAAAAGGGGCAGAAAAAGATGACATGTAGCCGACAGGAGGCACAAGGAGTGCCAGCCTGTCGGCTTCAATGAATACTGACACAGGAATCAAAGAGAGGTCCTGGGCGAAAGCCAAGGAAGAACCGATAACGAAACTGGGGCTCGACGTGCATGCCGGACAGATCACGGTATGCCGGCAGCAGGAGGGATTGCTAGCGCAACCGGCGCAGAAGATGAGTTGGGAGCGGTGTCTTGAGTGGATCCAGAAACAGGTTTCCAGCGGGTGGAAGCTTTACAGTTGCTACGAGGCGGGGCCTTGCGGCTACGGCTTGCACCGGCAGTTGACGGCGCTGGGAGTGACCAACTACGTGGTGGCTCCGCAGCGATGGGATGAGAGGGGACGCCAGGTGAAGACCGACAAGCACGACGCGCGGGAGTTGGTGGACGGACTGGATCGCTATGTGCGTGGGAACACGAAGGCTTTCGCGGTGGTGCGCGTGCCGACGCCGCAGGAGGAGCAGCAGCGCAGCTTGGTTCGACAGCGCGGCTCGGTGCTCAAGGAACGTTGTCGCTGTGTGCTGCGGGGGCACGGCCTGATGCTGGCGCAGGGCTTTCGAGCCCCCTCGGGATGGTGGAAGGCCCTTTGTTGGATCGAATTTAGGGCGCAACTTCCCATCTGGCTGCGCGAGCAAGTCGGGTTGTGGCAAATGAAAGCGGTCCACTTCGACAAAGACCTCGAGCAACTTGATGGGAAAGTCCAGGAACTGAGCCGAGGCAAGGCCATCCCCAAAGGATTGGGTTTGCTGACCTCCTCCCTGCTCGGGAGCGAGATTTTGGACTGGAAGCGATTTAAGAACCGCAGGCAGGTGGCCAGTTACACCGGGTTGTGCCCGAGCGAGCATTCTTCCGGAGAGAAGCGCAAGCAGGGTTCGATCAGCAAGCACGGCAATCCGCGTGTGCGTCATCAATTGGTGGAAGCCGTGTGGCGTTTGGAGACTTGGCAGCCGAACTATCCACCGCTCAAGAAACTCCGAGAGGCCAGCGGAGCCCGGTCGCGCAAGCGGGCGGCGGTTGCCGTGGCGCGACGATTGGCCATCGATTTGTGGCGCATTGAGAGCGGCCAATGTTCGGCACAAAAGCTCGGGCTAACTCTGGTCAAAGCTTCCCAAGTCTGAACACGCCCGCCAGGGGACACTTTGCGGCGGGGACGGCACGCGTCCGTTTGACCCCTTGGGATGCGCGAGCAGCCCGGCTAAAAGATTGAGACCGTTCGTCTCCGCCGCTTTTCCGCATAAGTCATCATAACACGCCCCGCTTTGGCGGAGCGCTTGGATAGCAGGTTGGACCGCGGGCAAGTCCTGCGCGTTCTGGCGGAGAACGTCCCCGACGCCAGTGTCATTCTCTGGAATCACGGACCAGTTTGATGGGGGCTGTACCGCCCCAAACCCCCACACCGCTCGCCGCGGCAGGCGTTCGAGGGGAAACATCAGCAAGGGCACTTCGCGCCCAACACTACGACGCCGCACGTTAAACTAAACGCGTCGCGCTCATGCTTTATTGTCTTGACCAAACCGGGCTTCATAGCAGGGGTCAGCCGTTTAATATGCGCTTCTGGGTAATGTTCGGACGTACTGGTAAAGCGCGGGCACGGGATCATTGATCGACTTCTTCCATTGCTCTCAGCCTCTTGGCCCCGCTTCCACGCAAGTTCAACTCGGATGGCTCGCTAGACCTCTACTTCCAAAACGAAAGCCCGGGCAAGGACAGAGAAGCCAACTGGCTGCCTGCGCCGAAAGGACCGTTCAACTTGACCATGCGCCTCTACGCACCGAAGTCGGCCGCGCTGACCGGCAAATGGAGTCCGCCGCCGGTGGTGAAGGTCATGATTCCCACTAACGTCCTGCCTCAATAAGAGGACTCTCCGAACCGCGATCCAATTCGAGAGGCCCCAAAGCCGAGGTGAGATTCTCGTCCCGTCGACCAACCAGACACGGACCGCCACACGCGGAATTGGTTTATTGGTTTAGCATCGCCGAACTGCGGTACCGGTACTTTATTCTTCATGTGGCGTCGCCCCCTTCCGCTCTACGCGTGGCTAAACATCGCGAGCATCGCCAAACACGCCAGCGCGAAATCCAAACCTAGAAAAATCCAGATGACCAGGCGCATGGCTTTCTCGCCCGGAATTTGTGAGTCTTTGTCTCCCATTTTCAGGAATTTCGGCTTGCCCAGGGCGAGCCATTCGAGGCCGACCGTCTGTGGAGCGTAGACCGAGGCTCGTAAGAATGCTAGGACAAATGAGCCAAAGACGGGATGAATGGGCCAAAAGGCCTTTGGGACGGGCTTACGGTTTAAAACGTGATACATTCTGGCAGGTATCATGATATTACACGATAATGAACCGCGCGGCCGTATCGAGCAGCTCAAGGCCATCCAGGAGACCATTGCGAAGCGAGGGGAAAAAAGGGGTCAGCCATTTAATGTTGCTATTTGTCATTTCGACCTGCCTGCGGGAAGGCGCGAAATGTCTGCGAGCGGTTTGGGTCGCAGGGGCCGGATCTGCGTGTCCGTTCCGGACGATTTGGCGAGTATCAAGATTAAATGGCTGACCCCTTTTCCTTACTCACAGAGGTGAACGCTGGAAACGAGATTGCCGCGCAGCAGATCGGCCAGAATGCGGGCATCCACCTTATCGGTCTTGATCTGCGCCTCGGCAATGAGTCGCGTCTTGAAGGCATTGGCCAGCACGATGTCCTCCCGCGGCATGGCCTCTTCGAGAATCTCGAGCAGCCAGTGCCAGCTCATGCAGGCTTCAAAAACCACACGACACCTTGGCCATCGCCCCACCAGCGCAATAAACTGCTCCGGGTAGAGGTGATCGATGCGTCCCCTTTCCAGGACCTCTCCCTGCGCGTCAAGCACGCAGAAGACGCTGTAGCGCTTGTGATAGTCGATGCCAATGAAGCTCGACTCCGCTTTCATGATAGGTTGTGTTCTCATGACACAATCTACACTCCTCGATTTTATGCGGCTCGACAGACCACTCCGCCTGCAAATCAAGGTCCCATCAGCCTTTCATGTCGCCTGACCCCTTCGACCTTCTTTATTTGTAGCTCCAGTACAACATGCCGATCTTCCAGGCATCCCCCTCACGAACGTTGATTGTGACAACATAACCTTCCTTGAGGAGCATAGGTTGGGAGGCATGCTTTTTTTGCATCACGCTCCATTCTGAGATGGCGCAGACGCGGCTACCGATCGCGTAAACCTGATCAAGCTTGGTGGCATGGCTATCGGGATGGGACTCGAAGAGTATTTTGTATCGATCCTCAATTTCTTGCTGACCAGAAGCCGCCTCTTCTGGTCCTGTCTCAACGGCATCCGCCGTGAAGAGTGCCGCGACCGCTTCTGCGTCGTTTTGATTGAACGCCTCGTCATACTTCAGATTTAGCGCTTCCACCTCCTGGCGCACTTGTGGATCAACCGCGTTTTTCTCTTGAGCGCGAGTTGGGTTGCCAAAGCCGACAACCAACCCTGCAATGCTTAGTAGTAAGCGAAATTTTATGGCAATCTTTTGGGCGATTGGCTTCTCACGAAACGGGAAGGTGAGGAACAAGTTCCAGACCTATTTTTTTGTCGGGTCGTTCTTTGGATCGACGTATTCCGTGCTGGTTGGTCCGTAGCCTGTAATTTCGATAATCGTTTCCTGGTCTTTGGTCATCGCAAAGTGCTCTACACCGGGTGGTTCGGTATAAAAACTTCCCGCCGGCAGTTCTTTCAAAGCAGCT
This sequence comes from uncultured Verrucomicrobiae bacterium, assembly GCA_963820865.1. GTDB lineage: Bacteria > Verrucomicrobiota > Verrucomicrobiia > Chthoniobacterales > Terrimicrobiaceae > DASTFP01. The sequence continues at coordinate 87,740 of CAWGBZ010000025.1, read as the reverse complement.
TCATCAAACTCGCGCCCATAGCCGAAATACCAGACACCTGACAGCACAACCGCAGTCCGGTCATCTTTGTGGGAATGCGCCAGAATCTTCGTATTTGGTGGAAGGCGCAGCAGCATCGTATACAGCCCAGGCTTCGTGGGATCTCCTTTTAGGACGACCTTCTGTAATCCCTCCGCTCCCGAAGTGCCGATCGTCGACGCGGCAGCCGGCCATTTGATTTCTTTCGGAGTCAGTGCTTGCTGAGAGCTCTGTTCGTCCTGTGCCAGGAGCGAAACGCCTCCGATGACACCCAGGACAAACGTTGTTAAGAGAGCACGCATGACAGCGATATTATAGTCCCGCACGGCTGAGCGCAAGCCGAAGAAGGTCGCTCCCTCACCACCATTACACTCCGCACAGTCAGCTCCTTAACGCTTCTTAGCATGACCCCTAAAAGGGAACCACCTTTTTAGGGGTCATGCTAATCCGGCCTTTTGGCGATCCCCTCTGGTCGTGACGGATTCGACTCCCCGGCGGGATCGCCTTCGGGGGGTAGAAAAAGGGGTCAGCCATTTAATATGCGCTTCTGGATAATGTTCGGCCGTTCTGGTAAAGCGCGGACACGGATCATTGATCGACTTCTTCCAATGCTCTCAGCCTCTTGGCCCCGCTTCCACAGATGGTAGGTTGCCGTACTGATGCTATACGCCGCGCAGACCGTCTCGATCAGGCTTCCGGCTTCCGCTTCTCGCAATATCCCAATGTTATGCTCCTTCTCTCAAGCAGAACTCCAGTTATGTCACGTCCCCCTTTTGGGGTTCAGGGCAGCGGAATGCCAGTATTAAATGGCTGACCCCCTTGTTGGCCCCCCGTTCGCGAGATTGGAGTCAGCCCGCCAAAGCATATCCGCGCTGGCAAAGTTCCGAACGAGGAAGAATAGCCATTCCAGCAAACAAGCAGCCGGTTGAGTATCTGAAACTCCGGGCGCGGGTGGAAGCGCGTTCAGGATAGAGATAGTCGCAATCCCTTCCCTCCTGACCCACTCGCTTTTTGGCGGCGGTATTCCGCGTAGGTTGCTTCTGCGCGCGTCGCTAGTGCAATCGACTTCTGCTCCTTTGCGACTCTGATGGCTTCGCAGAATGAAGCCTCAATTTGGGTCTCGTCAGCACCTATAGCCGCAAGAAACACACCCCGGAGCCGGTGCAGTTCGGGAAACAAACGGCGCTCTTCATATCTTTCGACTAGTGCTTCTGCCTCCTTGATTGCCTCAAGAGCTTCAGAAGTACGATCCGCTAAGTGCAAAGCTTCAGCTTTCATTCCAAGCGCAGTTGGCAGGCCTATGATTGTGCCAGTGGCCCGAAAGTCTCGGATTCCGTCCTCGATCCACGAGATGCCTTCCTTGGTGTTACCGGAAGCGCTACGCGCCCAACCGCGAAGTATGGATCCATGAACCAGCCAATGCGCAAAACGGTGACGAGTTGACAGTTCAATGACGTCTGATGCCAGGCGTTCCACTTCAGCTGGATCACGCTTACAGTAACCGACTAACGCTGCAAGCATAGTACGACGGCCAGTCCGTGCATATCGTTCACCTCTTTGGCTAACGCGATCGCTTCTGCCATCGTCGCTTGGCATGAGTCCATCTCTCCGAAATGCCAGTCTATTACTCCGTCATAGCATAGACAACAGACGGCGGCGGTTTCGAAGTCCTCCACCAGAGACGGCACTGCCCCCGAGCGCCAGATTTGAATGCCACTCCTCGCGTATTTGCGTGCGGCCTGAAAATCGCCCAAATTGTAGAGCGTCGCTGCCGAAATGTGGTAGGCTCCTACTTTAAGGGCAGGGTTGTTCTGCTCTTCCGCCAGTGTGCAAATCCGTTCGGCAATCCGCATGGTCGCAGTCAGCTTCTCAGTGTGAAGAGAAAAGCGCCAATGACCCGCCAGCGTCACATACAGTAGCAGCGGACGATTAAGGGAATGACACAAGGGCTCCGCGACGGTCGTAGCAAATTCGCATCTCAGGTGCTGCGGGTCCTCGCGTAGCGGTCAGATAAAGCGTCGCCTGCGTGAGGATGAAGAGCTGATCTTCCGCAGTGAGACTCTGCCCCTCGACGGTCGTTTCAACGGGTGATCCCCAGCGTCCGTGTTCGAAGAAATGAACTAAAACAAGAGCAATGCCCCTCTGGCTCCGAGAACCATAGCAGCAAAGTAAGGCTTCTCCCCGCTGAATCCGCGGCATGTAAACGTCATGCAGTGCCTCCCGAAACAGACCGGCATTACAGCCGCAGATTACTGCTAAGAAAAGTGGCTCCATCTCGCTGAAACTATCCGGCAGCTGGGGCGCAAGCGTTCGATAATAGTGAAAAGCCGCCGGTTGCATTCCTTCCAAGCCTCGGTTCGGTGACATCCGGAGCTGTTCGCCAAAGTATTCACGAACGAGAGGATGTGTATCGAGATCTCCAGGATTGTGCGGATCTTCTCCCGTGAGGAGTCTTGCTCTTCTCAACTTGGCAAGAATTGTTCGCCACTCGCTCGGGCTCAAATCCAGTCAACGACTCCGTAAGGCCAGGAATCACAGGTGATTTCAGCAGGACTCCAAGCGCCTTTTCGTCAGCAGGTCGATCAAACAGAGCTAAAATGCGCAGAACGGACAGCTCAGGACCCTCTCCAAACCAAGTTTGGTAAGATTCCATTACCCTCTGGGCATGAACTCCCTGTCGTCCGTCGTGAGAAAGATGTTCTGACACTTCCTTGCGATAACGGATGTCGCCATTGTAAGCATCTGTTAGATAACTACCCAATAGCGTTAGGGCTAGACAGTGGCCGTTAAATTCGTCGCTGGCGCTTCGCAGCTCCGCTTCACCTCCTTTGACGCCCAGCGCTCGGAGCAGCTTCGCTCCGGCATCGCTGGAGAGGTGTTCCAGCTCGCGGCGCGGGGCTGAGGTCCGCTCGTGGTCTGCAACGTCCGCAATCGGCAGCCGCGTGGTAATGACACAAAGCCCCGAATTGAATGCAGCAAGCTCGCGCAAAAGCGCCTGCAAGGAAGGATCACGGAGCCGTCCTTCTTGTAGACCAGGCGGATTTTGAAGCGGCTCCAGGCCATCCAGAACCAGTAGGGTTCGATGATGCGAGATCAGTTTCGCCAATCTTTCGCCCTTCTCCCATGCCGTTCCTATCTGTGGATCGCGATCTCCAAACCAAGTTAAAGCAGCGTCAAGGAATTCATCTGCCGAGGAGGTGCCCCCACTGCTGCCCTGCCGGTAAAAGGACCAGCCAAAAACGAGCTCAGCAGAACGATAATGTTCCGCAGCCATTCCCCGGAGCCAGTGGTTCACAAGCGTGGACTTTCCGACCCCACCCCAGGCAACGATCGTGACGACATTCACATCCGGACTTGCCCATGCCTCATTCAGGAAAGTGATGTCCTCCTCTCGACCAAAGAGATCGCTTCCAGTAACGGGCAATCTTGCTATGGAAATGTTCTGCGGGCCGGTCGTGCTGGGCAGCTTGCGAACTACCGAGTAGAAATCCTTTTCGGGCGTCTGCCCCATGCTCTGATAAGTGACCGTGCCGCCTTCTTCGATAGCGCCGCTTATTGTCGGCAGCGCCTTTAGAAGTTCGGCCGGCGTCTGGAAACGCCGCTCGGGATCTTTACTAAGCAGCACTTCGATGAGGCTGACGACCGGCTGCGGAACCCCTTGGAGTTTCTCAAGCGGCAAGGCAGCGAACTGATGTTGCGACATAACTCCGGCAGCAGCACCCCGAAATGGCACGTGACCGGTCAGCATCTGCCAGAGTGAAACGCCAAGCGAGTAGAGATCCGAACGGATATCCACCTCTCCTCCGATGACTTGTTCCGGACTGGCGAATTCCGGTGTTCCGGCAAAGGCCCCACTCGCCGAGATCGTCGTTTGCGCACCGGCTTCATCGACCACCTTGGCCAAGCCAAGATCGATGATCTTGACGCTTACCGCGCCCTCCTCCTCAAAGCTCACCATGATATTGCTTGGCTTGATGTCCCGGTGAACGAGCTTTTTCTTGTGCACCGCACCCAAACCGGCGGCGACCTGCTTCGTAATTTCCAGGGCAAGCCCTACTTCAAGTGGTCCAGAGCGCTTGATGAGGCTGTCGAGCGTTTCCCCCTCCACAAACTCCATCGCGTAGAAGTAATCGTGCCCCCTCCTCCCAAGGTGAAAGACCGAGGCGACGTTGGGATGACGCACGCTCGCGGCGGCACGCGCTTCCCGCAAAAACCTGACCCCCGTCGCCTCGTCGCCGAGATACTTTTCGCTGATGACTTTTAGCGTCACCGGGTAACGTAGATCGACGTCAAATGCCTTAAAGGTGACACCCATCGCACCGCGACCTAGCTCGAGAGGTTTTCCGTCCTCGCCTAGCAATATTTCATAATGTTCGAAGCGTGATGCCGCCTGTTCCGAACTCGGACTGACTGTGTCCTCAGAGAAAGGCGTAATTGACTCGACGCCGCCAGCAACAGCTTTGCGCAGCATGCAAACGGGACAAGACTCATTTTCCTTCGTCGCGGAGAACCTTGTCCCGCAGACTGGGCAGGTACGCATTTCTTGAGCACCCAAGTCCTTCGGTGCATCCCAGTCATCAGGGCTACCTCGGAAGCTTGTCTTCATGGCACGATCCATTCTTCCTTGAGTATCATCCCTAGTTCCTTTTTCCTTTATGGGTATTTTAAAAGTGGATGTCGAATACCTTCGCAATCGAGAAAAGGCTGAAGCAATTTCGACCAAGCGGTACGTGTGTGCCATTGGCCGGCATTTCCAACTGAATGATTGTCTCACCTGCAGCTCGCGGGGCGAACTGATAGTCGAGGAAAGGGTGGTTTTCCTGACGCTGTTTGAATTGAGGGGCGGGCAAAATAGGAGAGGAGACGGGGCCCCTGGACGCCTTGCAAGCCAGTGGGGAGAGTACGGAGTTGACAACGTTGCTGGATCGCTAGCGCCGTTCAGTCTCGGCCAGGAAGCTGCCGACTGCCGCGTCCTTCTCTGGCACCTCGGCATCGAGCGTGCCCACGTCGTCGGCCATTCCTCCGGCGGGCCATCGCCCTGCAGTTGGAAAAGAGAAAAGGGGTCAGCCATTTACTATTGCGCTTCTTGGTACGGTTCCGACGCACTGGTGAAGGGCGGACCACCGATGGACTTCTGTTCGGCGGGGGCGGCGCCAGGTAATAGCATTGGCCCGCGCCTTTAGGTCGGGCGTCTTGGATCTTCTGCGACGGGGGCTCTCCGATCCAGATGCCGATAAGCGATTGTCGGAGGACGCCGGGCCTATTGGCTTTCAAGTGCAACCGTGAGAGCATCCATTCCAGATTCCACAGTAGGGAGAACGTCCTCATCTCCCCCGTCAAAAGGCGACCCGGTTCTGCTGCCGTCATCTTCCTGGGTTGTTTCGCGGATCCGTAGACTACGGGATGTCAACATTAATGGCTGACCCCTTGTTTTCCCGCGGTCCGCTATACATTCGAGTTGAGGAAGTCCGGTTAGTATCGTTTCGCCAGCGAAGGAGAAAATCCAAGGAATGCGTCATGCCGATAAGGGCGATTTCTTCGACGCGGACATTCCTCTCGCGCAGGCGAAGCCAGAGGAATTCGACGCGCTCGTCCAGCCCGGCCGGTTGATGAATCCCGACGAACTGCGCTCGACCCCGGCGGCGGTGGAATTTGTGCGGGCCTCCGGCGAAACCGGCATCCGCGCTTGCGGCCGAACTTTAGGGCTGGGTCACGCCGGCGAAGGCCACCAGATCAGCCACCGTGAAGTCTCCAGCTGTGACCGAGGGAAGAATAGGCGTGAATCCGGTTGGGACGTTTAGGTAAGAGGACGCGTCGCGCTTCAGCATCCGGACGAACGTCTCCGCTACGATCCTGCTGCCGACCGGACCTAACTGATTGCCGCCTCCGAGGACCGAGGCCTCGCGAAGCACGTAATACCACAGGGGTGTCTTGTTCAACAGCAGACCACCGCTGGAGTTCAGCACGGTCACTTCGGCCGCCGGCAACCCTGACGTCAACTCCGCCGCGCTCATAGGAGCGATGCCGAAAGAACTCGCCATGCCTTGTCCACTCGGCAGGCCAAGAGCCAGCCCTCGCCTGAGATTCCGCGTTGCCAGAATCGCCATCAGTCCCGCAAACCCAGGTAGTGATTCCAGCCCGGCGGCTATGAAGCTATCGATTCTCCGGGCCTTATTATGAACCGGTACCGGTATGCCCGTGTCGAAGAAGGCGTTGAAGTCAACGACCCAATTGGAGAACACCGGCAGCCGCGGGTTGCGATTGAACTCGAACACCTGTCCCAGTGTGGCGGTCGGGAAGTTGAAATTCACCCAGTATGTGTCGCGGATCATACTGTGGCCGAACCGGTAGGCAGCCACGGCGAATTCGACGGGCATGCGGAATGAACTACCAGGAGGGGCGACTACGCTCGCCATCGCGTCGTTCACCGCGGCGGTGCCGCAGATTTTCTCCAGGAAGTCATGCACCACGGTCCATTGGTAGTGGTGCACCACAATCCGTTTGGCCTCGGCGAAGATGTCGCCCGCAAACGCAGCGGCCAGCAGCAGATCGACGACCGCGTTGTGAAAGCGCAGCATCGCATGATGAAATTGCACAACTATTAGGTTCTCGTCGTTGCGTGGATCGCCAATGACGGCAGTGTTCGTGCCCGTTATGCGCGGGACATCGAAGCTCGATTGCGCGACCATGCCTCCAGCTGTGCCATTGCTGCTAGGTCCACCAGGGCCGGTATTTCTGTTCGTGCCCGTCTGGAACTTTATCGCAGTGGACGGACCTGAGGAAGGAAACACGTAGAGGAAGGGATCTAAGCCGGGTCCGCGTCCGTATACGGAATCCAGATCCAGCGTCGGGCTTCGCATGTTATTTATCGTGTTCGCGTCCGTTTCGACATCGAGAGACGACGAGACATCGAATGTGATGTCGTGGTCCACGAACTGACCGAAATACGTGAAGCCTGCGGATATTGTAGACACGCCCGCATCAGTCGGATTGTGAGAATCGGGATTGGGATCCCGGCCGGCGTCTCCCATCAAATTGCCGAGCTGGCCGAGGAGCGCCTGCGTCGTGACATTAAACGGCAACTTCGTCGCACTTCGCGTGGCGGCGGAGGACATGTATCCGAATCGATCTGCACAGGAAGAAATCAGCGCAGGAAACGGAAACCAAGAGAGCGCCAGCTTGACGCCGTGGAAACGTCGAGCTTCTGGCTTCAATGCGCGGACGGACGTCTTGATCTCTTCAGGCAACTTTTCCAGTGGGACGCGCGCCGGCTTGATGCGGTTCACACTGGCCAGCAGCCGCTCCATTGGCACGGTGGGCCTCAAATTGAGCTCATTCATGCGCTTTCGCAGATCCAGCAGCGCAAGCCGCTTGGAGTTAACGAATCCCTGGGGAACCGATGTCTGCTCAAGAAATTCCTGCAACTGCGCTGGAATATTGGTAGGTGATGCGGGAATGTCCGCCTCTGCTGCAGGGGCTCGCGTGGCAGCCCCTTTCGCTGGAACTTTCTTCTTCGTAGCCATAGGGTATGCTTGTTAGCAGATATCCTGTTATTTGTAAATCTGGTTCCTCTGAATCCTCAGCTCGACGCGAACCTATTAGTATGAAAAGGAGTCAGCCATTTAATAGTGATATTTGCAGCCCACGGTCTGCGACGCAGCCGACCATAGCAGATCCTTGTTCTCGGCGGCACATGGATTGCTGGCCTCCCGCGCGCTCCGGACCCCAGTCTAAACCATTCGCATGCCTTCCCCCACAAAATGGCGGACCCTGCGTCCTCGGACTGACCCGTCTGGGACCCCAGGACATGTGCATGTATGCCCGAACTGACCCGCCGCCGCGTACGTGCCGCCGTGGCAGTACGCAGGTAGCTTAGCCCCTAAAAGGGGGTTATAAGCGAGGCGAACTTATGCAAAGTGCAAGAGCAAAGCATCAAGAGGAGTTGATTTTCAATGAGGCAGAGCGGTATGTGAGCGAGTGCCCTCGAAATCACCGGGCTCTCCGATGGGGTCGAGCTGTCCGATGGGCCAGATCGAGTGATCCTTTCTTGGGGAAGTCACTCGGCGCTTAGCGGAGGCCGATGGGGGGAGTGGCGTTATCACAGAATGGTGAAGACACCGCACATGGTCGTTCTTGTGGTCATTTGGATCTGAGACGGACAACAGGCACAATCAGCTCTACGACCGCCAGCTACTGTCGGCACTATCGCACACTCTACGGCGCTATCAAATCCGTCCGCGACGGCCGCTGGCTGTCGTCGGGATAGCGCCTCACCGACGACGCTGCAGCGCATCCGCCTCTGGACGATATGTTATATGTTGAGGATCTGACCCCTCGGTCGCCCCACACCCGGCGGGGGCCATTTTCGTGGCTGGCCGCAGAGGCGGAACTCTAGCGCTGAGCGGGCAGCCGTCTATCCGGTGGCGCTGCGGCCTGGCTCTCGTGCATCGCGTAATTGAGAGCCGAGAGCGTATGGAAAAAGATCGCGTAGGGAACAAGGAAAAGCGGGATCAAACCGGTCGGGAACATAATCACGTGATTCGGCACGGCGGGAAAGAAGAGCTGGAAAGGTGTGTCAGAGGAAGTGAAGCCGAAGAAGAATGCGCTCAGGAAGTCCGCCAAGCCGAGAAGGATGACCAGAAAGATGGGACCAGCTGGGATGGTCTCGCGATAGCGGAGGAGAACGATCAAGGCTGCCAGAGCGACGAGGACGTCTCCGATGCCCGCAGGATACGCAAAGATTCCCGGGATGTGACCCCGCGTCATCTCGAGAAGAAAGACGGCTCCGATGACCCGGAATAGCTGGAGACCGACGAGCCAGCGTTGTGAGAGTCGCTGACTGAGAAACCATCGCCTTCGAAGGAAAAGGATGGCGCTGGGGAGGACCCAGGCCAGAGGGACGATAAGATTGCCGGGCAGGCCGAGCCTGGCCGGCAGACCACTGAGGCAGACCCAGAACATCAGGGATCCGAAGAGCAGGAACGCCAGGCCAACCTGCATGCCTTTCGCTGGAGACGCCCCGCTGAATACATAGGTGGCGAACACATAAATTGGTGTGACCATGATCGACGCCACGATCACGAAGAGCGTCAGGGCGTTCGCATCCATCGTTTCGTAAACCGGGCTGTTCCTCATACGATCGGCAAAGGACACTACGCGGTGATCGGTTAGCCGGATGCTTGGTAGGACAATCTGATGCACCCGGAACGGCAAGCGGAATGGCAAGCACAGACTACGCGTGACTCGAAGTCTCGAGCCGCTTGAGATAGACAAATTGCGCGTGCCCGTCCGGATAGTTCGGGATCGTTGCCTGTTTCACGTAACCCAGTCGCTCGTAGAAGGCGGGCGCCTGGAAACTGTGGGTGAGCAGCACGATCTGGATGCAGCCGCGACGAACGGCTTCCGCTTTGGCGGCCTCGAGGAGGGTCCGGCCGAGGCCTTGACCGCGCCTCGATTCGGGTCGCACCGAGGGGTCAGATCCAGATGATATATGAAGCGCTGGATCCTTTCTTGCGGGAGCCGCCCGCCGCCTGAGACACTACCGGGCCGGGCGGTACCGCTGGCTCCGGATGAAGAGGTGGGGACCAACAGTTTCGCGGTTAAGGCTTTCTATTACTCGAAAGGTAGATCGAAGCGATATGGAGCTACGGGCCCGTGACACGCTGACTAAATGGGAGATCAGCGGCAAGATTGCTCCTTGGATCAAATTCCATGTTCCGGTCGTTCGAGTTGGGATTGAGGCAGTATGCGAACTGGATGAGCGCGGTCTTTGAATTGATGACATCACAAGCGATGTCTCCAATTACTTTGCCGTAAAGAGCGCCGATTGTTCTTTCGTGCTCGTCGAGAACGGTCCGGACGCGAAAGAAATAATTCTGATCTTCACGGATTCCGGTCTTGATTGGTTCACCGGGGGCAGGTCGCCCAAGATGCTTTTGAAGTGTTGGTTCGTAGCCATCCTCCGGAGCGTATCGCGGCAAACGCAAATCACTTCCTTGATTGGGAGGTGCGACCACGGACTGAATACCGTCCCCACTATTGCTAAAGCTTATGATGAGTGTCTCATCGTAGGGCTTGTCAATGCTGGTAAAGGGGACGCGTACGGTCAGAGTAAACACCAGGTCAGAGATGGAGCCTCTTCCATAGGGGCGTACCCAGTCTCCGGCAATTAGGTCAAAGCCTACGGGTCGACCTTTCGCCGGAAGTTCCAACGGCGTAGTCACAAAGCCGACTCGTCGGCCGTGCATGGGAATCGGATTCATGATGGGCTTCAGCACCACTTCAATCGTCGGATTCCATGGCCGCCACGTGTTGTCTTGGGCTTTCTCAAACTGATATTCGAGGTTCCGGGTCGAGTAGTAACCGGGAACCTCGTAGATCCCGTAGCGGACATTGCCTCGCTCGCTGTTAAACGTAATGGCAACCGTCCCATCCTCATCAGTCTTGCCTGTGAAGTTCTGGTAGACGTCCCGTCCGAAGCCCTCGCCGGGTTGCCAGCGAAGGAACGTGTGCGCCGTTAGCGGGATATCCGGAACAGGTTGGCCATTGTCTGTGACAACGCGGAATGTTATCTGACCCTGTGGCAAGTCCGTTCCCTGTTGAGCCAACAGGACTTCCGCCATGAGCAAAAACGCGAGTGCTAGAGCGAATCTCATTGAAGTTCTCCAATCTCGACCCATGACTTCCATAACGGATAGTTGAAACGATATGCCACGTCTTTGGCGTCGCTGTGATGCCAACGCCCGTCCGCGTGGGGCCAGCCGTCTCGCTGCGTCATTAAGTCTATGTTTCTTGTTTGACCAAAGGCAGGGACGGGATTTCTGCCTACTGCGAAAGACAGCGCGGGAATGGCTTCCGCGAGCGTCTTAGCGCGCGTTAGATATTCGTAAGCAGCCGCACTTCCTTGACCAGCCATCATCAAGCGCTTCTCTTGAAAGTGCTTAAAGAAAGGTTCGACCTTTAGTTGTTCGTCGGTTAGTTGGTCTGCTTCTTCCGGAGTGCGGCGGCGATAGGTCGAGATAGATCCATCAATCGGAGCTTCTTCAATGTCGAAAATCGGATTAAATCCCCAACCGCCCTGACTGTCCAAAGTTACCAACGCACCGGGATGATAGGTTCCCTTGACCATTTCCTGCAGGGCCCAGACACCTTCGGCGCCTGCCGTGGGAACTTGTCCAGTCGAATTGTTCAACACATCTTCGCCAGATGAGTAGAAGTTGTAAAGGAACGGCAAAGCTCCAAACCGGCTACGCCATGTCAGTTTGTTTCGTCCGTCGGTCGGATCGAAAAGGCGATGCCATTCGGTGGCCCAAAGCCGAGTGTTGTAAATAGACCAAGCCGGATCTCGCATCTCCGCGATATTCGACGCAGAGGAATCGTAGGCTTCGATGGCAACCGCCGCGTCCAGCAAGAAGTGCTTTGAGACGTTCATTCCGTGGTCTGTAAGCGCGCTGGAGACTAATAGGTTTCCAAGGCTATGGGCAGCGCTTATCTTGATCGAGCCCGGGAGGTTATTCACTGCTACGGCGAGAGAGGAAGAGCTCTTGAACGCATTAGTAACGTTCTCCCAGTAATCCACCGCCACGGAACCGTAGCCAGGAATGCTTCGCTGGCTAGAATTCCCGTGCCATGAGACACCTGTGAACATGGACCGAGACCCAGACTGGTGAAGCCGCTTAAACGCCTCAGCAATCCATCCGCGGGATTGGTGTTCGTTCACGTTGTAGCCGTGGGCGAAAACGAACATCTTGCCATTCGACTCATTGTCCGGATAGTTGGCCGGTTCGCCCACGTCGGTGACGCGACTGACGGCGCCCGCATTTGATCGCACGTTGATCCAGCGGTACATTTTTTCGACGCCGTCGATCTTCAGCCAGAAAGGTATCTCTGTGAGCTTTCGTCCGTCCTTGAATACCTGCAAATAAAGCGGCTTGTTGGTTACGTTGCCACCTTCGAGCAAGATGACTCCTTTTCCTTCGTTCTCGATCTCGCTCAGGAACTCTGTCGCGATTCGTGTTGAGCCGTTGCCAAAAATTACAAATGATCGTGCGTTCTTCAGGCCGTCGGCTGTCACGCCATTGCGAAGGTAATTGCCGGCCTCGTCGGGTTTTAATTCAGTGTAGACGAGGTTCAGCGCGGCATTCTCATGTTTGAAGTAGTATTCGTGTTGAGCGGGCGGGAGCACATTGATCAAGTGCTTGATGTCAAGAAAAAGGGGAAACCAATCGATGAGATCGCAGCTTCCGTCGACTTGATTGTTGCCAAGTGACGCATCTGCCTGAGAGCTGGCGATGCCAAGCGGTGTATCTTCGTGACTTAGATCACCGTTGTCATCGTCATCGTTGAGCCACCACCGGAACGGTTGTTGCTCGCTTACACGTCCTCTGTCTTTGTCATCAATAGCCCCGTCTCTATTGTAGTCCGCTACCATCTCGACAGGAATCAGGAAAAGAAAGATGGTAAACCCGTCGATATCAGGTATCGGCCGCTTGGGGTCGACGAAGTAGATCGTGTTCATGTAGTCGAGAACGACCTCGACGGGTTTGCCGGGTGTGAGGACGACGGGTAACTCATGAAAGGACTCGCCGAGGTTGGGCAGGTGCTGGCCACGCCCGAGCCGCGAGATAATGTAGCTCCCATTGAGGGTCAGAGTGCAACCATCGTCGGAGAAAAGGGCGAGTCCGTAGACAAAACGGTCTTTTTTATCTTCCGGAAGTTCCGGCGGCGTGATTTGGCCGACGAACTTCCGGTATTCTCCCTTTCGGAAGCTTCGAAAAGGGAGTCCGCCACTAGCTGCCTGGCGTTGCGCTTCCAGTCTTGCCTGCGAGACGGTGCCGTCGGCCATGTCGCTGACATCAACGACAAAGGCAGATAAATCCTGGCCGAAGAGGTTTGTCGCGTGACCCACGAGAAGGATACCGAGGAGAAAGCCAGCCAAGGTGCGCATTGCAATCGTCAGGGGTTCTTCTTGCTTTTCAGTTCCTGCTGCCAGGTTTCGACCAGTCTGGTGCGCTGCTCGGAGAACTCTCCGCGCGAGTTTGTCTTCCGAGCGATCTCAATCGCTTCCTTGAGATAGCCCTGATCAGCCTTGAGTCCGGCGAGACGAAGGATTGCCAGGTCGCGAAGGCCGGGATCTCGAGCTTGAGTCGAGAGCAACTCAAGGGTCCGGCGCTCACCGTGAGTATCACCGGCTTTCTGGTAGCAGGCATAAGCTCCCATGATAACGTTTTCCCATGAGCAGGCATTCGTTCGCGGTAGACTTCTGAGCAGGGTCGCATTAGGCAGCACGGACTTATCGAGCAATGCCAAGGCCACCGGCCTTGTAGCCGGAGCGTCGACCAGGACCCACGCGCAGTTCTGCAGATTTGCGACGGCGATTCCCCGGTCCTGTGGACGTTGTGCTGTTCGAAGCTTTCTCAGCCACGCCGAAATGTCCTGCCTGGTCAGTCGGGTCTCGCCGAACTCCCCTACTTCGGGTGCGATTTCGCCTGCCAAGAACTGTGTAAGCGGTTCTTGAGAATGATCCGCCGCTCGGGACGTTGGGCTCAGGACCAGAAATGGAAGAAGAAGTGCCACTCTCGCGAGTTGATCGTAGATGACTCCTACGCGGCAAAATCGGGAAGACACGCGCCGCTGTTTATCATGCTATTTAGAGACAGCAATAGCAAATTTAATACTTTGTTTAGAACGGTGCAAAGATTCGTTCTGCTTGGGGAGTGGCAACATCTTTTCCTCGTTGCCGCTGAGGTTACCGATTTGATACATGCGACCGATGCGTCTTCTGATCACAGGCGGGTGCGGGTTTATTGGGAGCAATTTTGTGCGGTTCGTGCTGGAGCACTACCAGCCCGAGTTCGTCACGAATGTGGACGTGCTCAGCTACGCGGGGAACCCGGCGAACCTGGCCGGGATCCCGGAGAAGTATGCGGACCGGTACGAGTTCTTTCAAAGCGACATTGCGGACCGGGACGCGGTGGAGACGATCCTGGCGCAGCACAAATTCTACGCGATCGTGAATTTTGCGGCGGAGTCGCATGTGGACCGCAGCATTTCGGACCCCGGAAATTTCATTCACACGAACGTGATCGGCACGGAAGTGCTCCTCGAAGGGGCGCGCAAGCATGGCGTGAAGCGCTTCGTGCAGGTCTCGACGGATGAAGTCTACGGCTCGCTGGGTCCGAGCCGGAAAGTTCACGGAGTCCTCACCATTGGATCCGAGTTCGCCGTATTCGGCGAGCAAGGCGTCGGCGGATTTGCTGGCGCTGGCGTCGTTCAAGACGTTCGGGCAGGAGGTGCTCATCACGCGCTGCTCGAATAACTACGGTCCATACCAATATCCCGAGAAGCTGATCCCATTGATGATCACGAACGCGCTGGCGGACAAGAAGCTGCCGGTCTATGGGGACGGCTTGAACGTGCGCGACTGGATCCATGTGGAGGACCATTGCCGCGGGGTGATGGCGGTGCTGCTGGAAGGCCGGCCGGGGGAGGTTTACAACCTCGGGGGCAACGGCGAGATGGAGAATATCGCCGTGGTCGAGTTGATCCTCGAAACGCTCGGCAAGCCGCACGAGTTGATCAGCTACGTGGAGGACCGGCTCGGACACGACCGGCGGTACGCCATCGATGCGACCAAGATCCGCACCGAGCTGGGCTGGAAGCCGCTGCACACGCCGCGCGAAGGGATCCGGCAGACGATCGAGTGGTATCTCGAGAATCGCGCCTGGTGGGAGCCGCTCCTGTCGAAGCCGCTGGAGGTGGAGGCGTGAACCGCGGCGCGCGCGGCGGAGGTCGGAAGTCTGAGGTCAGAGGTCGGAAGGCGGGAGGTCGGAGGGGTGCTCGGTGCGTGTGTGACGGACGGCGCTTTAGTTGCCCGGCGGGACGCCGGGCCTCACACCCGGGATTCGCCATGGTGAACTCCCCAGAAACGCGTTTTTCCTAGCGGCCCGACCTTGAGAGATGCTAGTCGCGCCTGGGGCCGCCGCCGCGATTGTCGTCGTCGTAGGCGAGCGTGCCGGGATTGGTTTTGCCGAAGGTGAGGTACCAAGGCAGCGGGAGCTCCTGCGGGAACCCCAGGGGGGGTGGGACGGTTCGAACAGGTCGATATGTCCTCGGTCTCCACATTGTACGTGCGGATTTGTCCCGGCGGCGTCGTTGCCTGAGATGGGAACGAAGAGCTTGCCGCCCGGACCGAAGAGCAGGCCTTGCGCAAGGCGCGCGGTTCGGGAGGCGTGGAGAATTCGATTTCTTTGATAAAGACGCCGGTGTGTCCGTCGTAGATGCGGATGGCGTCAGCATCGGTCGCATCCGCGCGAAAACTGGTCACATAGAGGTTTCCATCGGGACCGAAGACGATGGCATCGGGCCGGTTCAGGGCGTTAAAGCCGCCGGGGTCGTCGACCAACACGCCAAGGAAGTCGAACGTCTCGGGGTCAAAGACAAAGATCTGGCCGCCAAGACGGGGGGTCGGAGGCGCCGGCACATTCGGCAGGCTGGTAACATAAAGCAGGCCGTTCGGACCGATGACGAGGCCGCGCGGGTGGAAGTTGTGGGCGAAGTCTTCGGGCGGGTTGAGCGGGCTGAACTGGCGGAGGAGCCTGCCGGTCCTGGCGTCGTAGGCGAGAAGCCGGCCCTCCGGAAGGTCGTTGTCCGGCTCATCGTCGGTGGATATATCGGCGGCATACACGACGCCCTTCCAGTAGACCATGCCAGCGGGGGTAAATGGCGATTTCGGGGCGTGGACGCGTCCGATGGCACAAACGCGCCGTCGGGCCGACCGTCAAAAAGCTTGTAGCGAAGGATCTGGCCGGAGACTCGCCGGTTTTCGTGATATTCTGGCTGCCGACGAGTAACCGGTCGCCCACCCGGATAATGCCCCGAGGCCCGTCGAGGTCGTTACTGTCTTCCACGACGTAGACGCCCGCGGGGTTTCCACCTGGAATGGGGTCACCCGTCTTGGCGTTGAAGCGTCTGACGACATTGACGGAGTCGACGACCTTGGGGGGTGGGGGGTCGGAGTCGACAATCTGGTAAGAGTCGCACACGTAGAGGATATCGGAGTCGGCGACCGCGGACCGGATCGAAGGGAGCCACCGCGCAGAGCAGCAGAAGCGATGCGAGCACTCGTTCGGTTGGCGAAAATCGACGCGCGAACGAAGTGGGTGTCAGGTGACATAGGATCTCCGGGTTATCGTAGTGTTCGGGATGGCGTGACGGTTCGGGCCGCTACGCGGCGTGGGAAAGTTAAGGTTCCGCAGCGGCCGAGGTTCCTGGCGGTGGAGGTGGGGCGACTGCGGCGGTGCTGGCGTTGTGCGGTTCGCGCATAATACTGGCTGGCGGTTTATCCCTGCCAGTTGGCGTCGGCGACCGGCGCCGCGTTGGTCGTCGGCGCAGGATCCGCTTCGGAGGCGGCGGGTGCTTCGGTGGAGTCGGTCTTCGCCGCTTGCGATGGCTCGGTGTAGGTGGCCGTGATGGACACCGCGGTGGACGGGATGGTGGCGGTGGTGCGGGAGATAAACGGGTTCGCGAGGATGGCGATGTCACCGGTCCAGCCTGTGAACTGCGACCCGGCGACGGTGCCTCTGTCCGCGCTGACGACGATCTGGGTCCCGGCCTCGTAATTGCCGCTCGGTTTCCGCTCTCTACCGTTAGCGAAAAGGTTGGACTGCCCGGAAGGGTTGGTGGTTCCTGCACGGAAATCGAACTTGGCATTGGCTCCGGAGATCGCGACCGCGGCCGGCCGCCGCGCGATGAGTATTAGCTTGGTCGGTCGGTTCATGAGGATTCCTTTCGCTTGGGCTTCTCAGGCAAAGGAGAGATGCCGGCTGCTCTTATGACGCAACGTGCTTCGATTTGTCACTCCCCCGAATGGGGGAGTCTAAGCGAATGGGTGGGCCTAAGCTAAGGCGCGATCACAATCGGACCCTAATAGGGGCTGATGATCGTTCGGCAGGAGTGGTCAGACCGCCGGCGCGTGGAGCCCGAAATCGCGAACTGTCATCGACCAAACAGGTGGACGAGGTGCAGTGCACGGCACAGTTCGCTTGGCGAAGCGGGCACAATCGCGTATGCGTCAAAGGCATGCAAGCGACGGACAGCCACGGAGAGCTTGAGAAACTCGGCCGAAGCGGCAACGTGCCAGGTCGGAGGTCCCCTCCGTCGAACAGATCCGCAGATGGACGCAGAGGAACGCAGATGAATTTGCATGGCGATAACCGATGCCGAAGGAGGCGTGATTGCCTGCCAGGCGTTGTCTGCACCGGCGGCCGCCGGACTTTCGATGAGGCCGCGCCGTTGGCGCTGGAATTGCCAGAGCGGAGGGCGGAGGTCAGAGGTCAGAGGGTTGGTCGTGGCGGAATCTGCGTAAATCTGCGCAAATCTGCGGATGACCCCTCGGCTTTCCATAGATCCGCAGATGGACGCAGAGGAACGCAGATGAATGGCGATGCCCGATGCCGAAGGAGGCGTGATTGCCTGCCAGGCGTTGTCTCTGCCGGCGGCCGCCGGACTTTCGATGAGGCCGCGCCGTTGGCGCTGGAATTGCCAGAGCGGAGGGCGGAGGTCAGAGGTCAGAGGGTTGGTCGTGGCGGAATCTGCGCAAATCTGCGCAAATCTGCGGATGACCCTCGGCTTTCCATAGATCCGCAGATGGACGCAGAGGAACGCAGATGAATGGCGATGACCGATGCCGAACGGGATCGTGAAGATATGAAAGTGATCGTATTGGGAGGCAAGGGACGGCTGGGAGCGGGGCTGGCACGGATGTGGGCGCCGGATTACGAAGTCCGGGCCTTCGCGCGGCCGGAGCTCGACGTGGCCGACCTGTCCGCGCTGAAGAAGTTGCTCGAACCGCTCACCTACGACGTGCTGGTGAATGGCACCGGTCTGACGAATGCGGACCGTTGTGAGAAGGACCGCGAGGAGGCGGAGTTGGTCAACGCGCGCGCGCCGGGCGTGATGGCCGAGGACGCCGCCGCGAAAGGAGCGCGATTCATTCATTTCAGCACCGACTACGTTTTCGACGGCACGAAGACGACGCCCTATACCGAGGAGGACGAGGCGCGTCCGCTCAGCCACTATGGGCGAACGAAGCTGGCGGGTGAGCAGGCCGCGCTGGCGCCGTCGCCGAAGCACATGGCGGTGCGCGTGGCGTGGGTGTTCGGTCCGGACAAGCCGAGTTTTGTCGACCAGATCATCGAACGGGCGCTGGCGAGTGATCGCGTGGAGGCGATCGCCAACAAGACGTCGTGCATGACGTTCACGGAGGACGTGTCGCGCTGGCTGCGGCCGTTCCTCGAACGCGATCTGCCGGGCGGCCTCTATCATCTTTGCAACGCGGGCGGATGTTCATGGCACGAATATGGCCAGTTCGCGCTGGATTTTGCGGCGCGCGCCGGTCTGCCGCTCAAGGCACGAAAAGCGGAGCCGATCCCGCTCTCGGCGCTCAAGGCGTTCGTCGCGCCGCGTCCGCCGCACACCGAAATGAGCACCGCGAAGTACACCGCGGTGACCGGGCTGGCGCCGCGTCGGTGGCAGGAGGCGCTGGAGGAATATCTGGCTAAGAAGTTGAGAGTTGAGAGGTGAGGGTTGAGAGGTGGGTCCGGCGGGGGTGCCCCGTGGGTTGATGGATGATAGGTGATGGGGTGATGGGTGTCTGCGCTAAGCGAGGTCGCTAACGTTGGAGGCTTCGGCGGGACGGAAGTTGAGACGAAGTCGCAGTTAGAAGGCGATTGTTTGCTGGGTCCGTGAGACATCACAAGATAGGGAAAGGCATTGCCAATCTTTGTGGAGTCTGCCGGCGATTCGGTTGTTAGTGTTCAACAATCGAGGATGAGCGATACTAAGTCCGTGATGAAGGATGACCGAGGTGGCGCGCGTTCCTCGCCGGCTAATGAGCCCGAGGAACCAGGAGTGGTGCGTACGGCCATCGATGCAACCCAGCACGCCTTGACGATCGACTTCGATCCGAAGCTGATCAGCGAGGAAGGAGTGCGGCATGTGGCCGAGCGGCTGGCGCCGGTCGGGCACCAGCAGTACTGCCGGACGATCCTGCGGTTGGGCGGGCGAGCGTCCGGCGCGGCGGCGCAGAAGCTGGAGACCAAGGCGCAGAGGGTCGACGGCATTCGGCGCGCCCGAGCGACATTCCTGGGCGGCGTGATGGCGGTGAGCTTCGACGACGCCCGGCTCTCCGAGGCGCAGGTGGTCGAACGGGTGCGCGAGACGGGCGCTCGGGTCAAGCCGTATGTGGTGGAGGCCGAGCGGGTGCCGCAGTCGGTGGGCGAATGGCTCAGGCATTGGACAACCGGCGAGCGGCTCGAGATCGTCTTCACGGCGCTGACGTTCGTTTTCATGATCGCCGGGTTGGTTACCCAGAAGCTCGGGGTCGGTTGGCACGACGTCTTTTACCTCGGGGCGTATCTCACCGGCGGCTACTTTGGGGTGCAGGCCGGCTGGCAGTCGCTCCGGCAATGGACGATTGACGTTGACCTGTTGATGGTCCTGGCGGCGCTCGGTGCGGCGGTAGTGAACGCGCCGTTCGAGGGAGCCATGCTCCTCTTCCTCTTCTCGCTGTCCAACGTGCTGCAGGCTTACGCGATCGACCGGACGCGCAAGGCGATCAAGTCGCTCATGAAGTTGCGCCCGGACAAAGCCCTGGCGCGGCGGGATGGCGTGACCAGGCTGGTTCCGGTGGAAGAACTCGTCGTGGGTGACGTGCTGGTGTTGCGGCCGGGCGAGAGCATTGCGCTGGACAGCGTGATCATCGAGGGGACGAGTTCGGTCGACCAGTCGTCACTCACCGGCGAGTCGATGCCGGTCTCGAAGAAGGTGGGCGATCCCGTCTTCGCGGGCACGATCAACCAGACCGGCGGACTCGAAGTGCGGGTGACCAAGCTGGCGAAGGATTCCACGATTGAAAAGCTCGTGCGGATGGTCGAGGAGGCGCAGACCGAAAAGGCCGAGACACAGCGCTTTCTTGATCGCGCGGAGCAGTTCTATGCGGCAGGCGTGATTCTCTTCACCATCGGGCTGATCGTGGTGCCGGTGGTGTTTTTGAAGGAACCATTTCAGTCTACTTTCTACCGGGCGATGACGGTGATGGTCGTGGCCTCGCCGTGCGCACTCATTATTAGCACGCCGGCGTCCATTTTGTCCGCGATCGGTGGCGCGGCGCGGCGTGGGGTTCTTTTCAAGGGTGGGGTGCACCTCGAGCGCACGGCCACCGTGAAGGTCGTCGCCTTTGACAAGACCGGGACGCTGACCGAGGGCAAGCCGCGGGTCACCGATGTCATCGTGGATGGCCGCGTGGTAAACTTTCGCCGCGAGGCCGATGCCGGCGCGCTCGACCTGCTCCAGCTCGCGGCGGCTGTCGAAGCAAAGTCCGAGCATCCGCTGGCGCAGGCGATCGTGACGGAGGCGAAGCAGCGCGGCCTCCCACACGGAGAGTGTGCCGGCTTTCAGTCTGTTTCCGGAAAGGGCGCGAGCGGGTTGGTGGACGGCCGCCGGATCGCGATCGGCAATGCGCGCTATTTCGCGGCGCTGCAAATCGAGATGCCGGAGAGCTTCGCGAGCCAGGTCGCCGCGTTGCAGGATGAGGGCAAGACTTCCGTGGTCGTGGGCGAGATCGAGGAAACCACCGGCCGCGTCAAGCTGCTCGGCGCGATCGCCATTGCCGACGTGTTGCGCGCGGACGCCGAATCGGTCGTGCGTCAGCTAAGAGCGAATGGGATTGAACGCATCGTGATGTTGACGGGCGACAACGCGCGCGTCGCGCGGGCCATCGCGAAGCAGGCGGGGGTGGATGAATTTCACGCGGACCTGCTTCCAGAGGACAAGGTGCGTGTCATCAAGAAGCTGAAGGATGAAGTCGGCCCGGTGGCCATGGTGGGCGACGGCGTGAATGACGCTCCGGCGCTGGCGACGGCGACCGTGGGAGTCGCGATGGGCGCCGCGGGCACGGACGTGGCCATGGAGACAGCGGACGTCGTCCTGATGAGCGACAACCTGCAGAACATTGTCTTTGCGCTGGCGTTGAGCAAACGAGCCCGGCGCGTCGTCTATCAGAATCTAGGCTTTGCGCTGGCGGTGATTGTCGTGCTGGTGATCTCGGCGCTGGGCTTCGACCTGCTGCTGCCGATCGGAGTGGTCGGTCACGAAGGGAGCACCGTGCTGGTTTGTTTGAACGGGCTAAGGTTGTTGGGCTTCAAGGTGGGGAGTTGATATGGTTGATGGTTTATGGTTGATCCGCCTGCGCCGGAGGCTTCGGCGGACTGGAAGTTGAGTCCGCGTGAGGCGGAGGAGACGGTTGAGAGTTGAGAAGATATGAATCCTGCACATCTACACTTAATGCTGAATCACATTCCCGTGCTGGGCACGGCCTTTGGGCTGGCGTTGCTGGCCTGGGCGCTTTTCAAGCGGAGCGAGGAATTGAAAAGAGTGAGCCTGGGCGTCCTGGTAATTGTCGCCCTGTTTGCGATTCCGGCCTACCTGACGGGCGAGCCCGCCGAAGAGGCGATCGAGCATCTGCCCGGCGTCAACGAGGACGCCATCGAGGAACACGGAGAGGCCGCAAAGTTCGCTTTTGCGGGTGACCTGGTGCTCGGGGCGGTCGCACTGGGCGGACTGCTTGTTTTTCGTGGCAGCAAACCCGCTCCGGCGTGGCTGGACATCCTGGTGCTGGTGCTGGCGGTGCTTGTCTTCGCAATGATGGTCCGAACGGCAAATCTCGGCGGGCACATAAGGCATCCGGAGCTGAGTTTGACGCCGGCCGCCTCGGCAGATCGATCCGCAGAATAACGCAGAGAGACGCTGATTGCGATCGGCGGCTGATGGGCCCTTGGCCCTCGGCGATCTCGCTATTATCTGCGAAAATTTGTGCCCTCTGCGGATTTCCATGGTTTCTGGTGATCCGCAGATTTACGCAGATGGACGCAGATTCGGCTGACCGACCTCTGACCTCCGGTTTCTGATCTTCGATTTCCGAGGGAATCTTAGCGCTGAGCGATCAGCCTGGTTCGCGAAGCGAAGGCGAGACCGAGCAAACCAAGACCGAGGAGGACAATCGTGCTGCCGGCGTCGGGGACGGAGGCCGCCACCGAGCTAAGCTGGGTGACTCTTGCAGTGACAGTTGCAACAAGATCGGAACCAAAAACGGGAGGCTCCTGAACTATGATGAGATCAACAGAGAAGGTGCGATCTAGCGCGATGATCGGGTCAATGGGGTTCAAAGTAAGTGTCGGGAAACTGGCGGATAGAATGCCGTTGAAGGAGGCCGCCTGTCCTGCCGGATTCGAGAAATTGACCGTCGCGGAGATGTTCGTATCATCAAAGCTAGCCCCACCGGAAACGTCCTGGGTTATTGTTAAGAAATCAAAGGCTTCAAACTCGCCATCATCCAGAACAAATGTCGCAGGAAGGGTGGCTGCGGTGATGATAAGGCCACTGCCGGCGGGAGAATTTGGCACTGCGAAGCCCGATACCGTGTAATCGAGTGGGATCGCTGATCCGTTTGGGAGAGTTACGAAGACGAACGCTCCGACAAGAGCGCAGATTTGGGGGGAACGGAATAGTTTCATGGGTGAGCGGCATTGAGCAGGAAGCATACGGTATGCCAGCGGAACCCGGAGGCCGGCGACGCCCGAAGATCCCGACGAATAAGCATCTGGTCGCAAACGCCATACGAAAGGGAAGATTTCCTTGCAGACGGTTCCACCCGCGCGGAGAGAATTCTCGAGAATGTAAGGTTTCCCAACGCGTCGTCGTGGCTCCGCTCGAAGAGATAACCGCTTACCCATTGCCTGCGAGGCGCTTACGTGTATCCCCCTAAAGGTGTAATGAAAACCGACGCCGGAGTCTGGTTGATCGTTGATGGTTGATCCGCTGTCGCCGAAGGCTGCGGCGGAGAGGCTGTGGTTGATCCGCAGATGACGCAGATGGCCACAGATTTCGGAATGTTGAGATGCTCGACAATGGCCGATGAGTGACCAATCGAAGGGAGCAGGCATCATCTCGGAAAATCGGCGAAATCTGCGGATTTGTCTTCCCTCTCAACTATCAACTCTCAACTCTCAACCAACCAGCGATGCATCGCTTTTACCTGCCGCCCAATGATTGGAATGCCACTCCGCCTATGCTGAGCGAGGGAGAGTCGCATCACGTGCTGAACGTGCTTCGCTTTGGTCCGGGTGATCATGTGACGGTGTTTGACGGGGAGGGGGGCGAGGCGCGGGCGGATATCGTGGCGGTCGATGGAGCGAAGATCCACCTCCGCATTGGGCCGAAGGCCAGCTCGCAGCCACTAGCGTGCGCGATTACACTGGCGCAGGCGATCCCGAAGGGGAAGCACATGGATTTGATTGTGCAGAAGGCGACCGAGCTTGGCGCGGTGCGGGTCGCGCCCTTATTTTCAGATCGGACTATCGTCCAGCTGGATGTGAAGGATGCCGAGAAGAAGCGCGATCGGTGGCGCGAGATTGCCATCGAAGCGTGCAAGCAATGCGGCCAGAACAGGGTCCCTGAAATCTCGGTGCCGCGGAGTCCGAAGGCGTTTTTCGAGAAGCAGGAACCGTCCGAACTGATGTTAATCGCTTCGCTGCAGCCTGACGCGCGGCGAATCAAGAGCGTGTTGGCGGAGTATCCGGCGCCGCGCAGTGTCTGCGTCCTCGTCGGGCCCGAGGGCGACTTTACGCCGGCGGAACTAGCCCTGGCCAAGAGCGAAGGATGTCGGCCGATTACGCTGGGACCGATTATCTTGCGGGCGGAGACGGCGGCGCTGTATTGCCTCAGCGTCCTGGCGCACGAGTTATTCTAGATTTCATCAGTGGTAGAGATTCCGGCCACAGATGCACACGGATGGAACACGGATCAGATCCTTCAGAAGACCAGGCAATCTGGGTCCATCTTTTCAATCTGCGGATCGTCCGAACCCTCTCCAACGAAGCGCGGAGGACGTATCATGATTAGCCGCCCGTTCCATCCGTGTTTCATCGGTGTCCATCGGTGGCAAAAATCATCAGTGGCAGAAATTCCGGCCACGGATACTCACCGATGGAACACGGATTGAGACATTGGTTTGGACGATCTGCGGTCTGGTGAGGTTATCCCAGAAAGTTTGCGCGGGGACCGGCGATCAAGGGCAGCCTTTGGTTGAAGGCCATCCGTGTTTGATCCGTGTTTAATCTGTGGCCGAAGTCCCTCACGCGGTCTGAGGTGAAGCCTCGCTAAATTCTAGTCCGAGGCTTGCAGATCTCGCGCCGGGAATCGCTCGGACGCTTTTTGATAGGATGCCGAGACGGCGGCGAGAACTTCGGGAACGCCGATGGTCTGCATGCAGAGATTGTTGCGGCAGGCGGACTGGCGGTTGTTGAGCGCGTTGATGCAGGGGCTGCACGCGATGCCCGCGTAGACCACGCGCGTGCGCGGAGAACGCGCCGCGAAAAGTTTGGGACTCTCGGGACCAAAGAGACTCACGACCTGGATCGGTGTAAGGGTCGCGAAATGGGCCGGCCCGCTGTCGTTGGTGACGAGCACGCGGGCGAGAGTGTAAAGGATCAGGAGCTGCCGGAGAGTGGTCCTCCCGGCCATGGAAAAGCAGCGCGAGCTCCCGAGCTGTCTGACGAGCTCTGTGCTGGGCGCCGCCTCGGAGGCAAGGCCGGTAAAGGCGATCCGGACTTCCGGGAACCGTTCCAGCAATCCCTGGGCCAGCTCGCGGTAGGAGGCCAGCGGCCAGCGCCGCAGCGGAAGGAAGTCGCTCGCGTTCGGATTCAGGAGAATCAGCGGAGGGATTTGCGCGGTGCCGGTAATCGAAAGGAGAATTTGCTCGACCTCCTTGACCTCGGCGGGGTGCGGGTTGAAGCGGGCTTCGTCGCCGGCCTCGATTTTGACTCGGAGATTGAGAGCCGGGAACTCCTTCGGGGCGACTTTCAAAGCCTCGATCATCACCTGGAACATTTCGCTGGTGTGAAGCTGGGGATTGAAGAGCACGCGGTGCGTCATCAGATCACCGCGGTACGGGCCCTCGCCGAAATAGCAATGCATGCCAATGCGAATGCGGGCGCCGCTGAGATAGGTAATCGCCGCAGAAAAACGGGCCAGAAATTCCAGGTCGACGGCGGCATCGATCCGGAGCAAACGCATGCGCAGCAGGATCCGGAGGGTTCCGACGAACATCGCCGCCACGGAGGTCGTTGGGACGGTCAGCACGTTGCGCTTCGGGATCAGCTCGAGGACATCGACGATGAAGCGGTTCTCTTCGAAGGCGGCGAAATAGACATTTTCGTGTCCCACCATCTCGACCGCGCGCCGAATGGCATGGGTGGCCAGGACGGTCGAGCCCTGCTCGGCCAGTTTGACGATGACAATCCGGCGGGGATTCGGACGCTGATCGACGGGGGGCTCAGGCAAGAGCTTGCGAAGCCGGGTGAGCAGAAAGCAGACCGGGACAAAGACGATGCGATCGGCCTTTTGAAGAACTGAGACGCGGAGAGGAAGACCCATTTGGAGAGCGGCTTGATGTTTGGGGCGGTTGTTGAATAGTTGAAAGCTATTTTTCCTGTTCAACTCCACACCGCCTGAGACCATCAAGAGTTCCACTTATGCCACGCTGCTCACCATCCTCCCAAGGTCGTCGGAAACCAGGCGGTGCTTCGTCCGGCGGGTGGACCAACCGCCTGAATTGCTCCTAGGGACGCCGAACCGATGAGTCGTCTCCAATTCCCCTTCGCTTCGGAGGATTCCGTGAGAATCGGAAGACCGGGCGTCTTCCCATGGTTGGACAGGTTCTGGAATCCTCTTGCCGTTCTGGCGTGGGTTATTGCCTCGTCGGCGATCATTGGAAAAATCCTGGCCTCGCCGGATCGGGTGACGAATGTCGATCGCTTCCTGAAGGCTGGCCGGGCGTGGATCGAGGCGACACCGCTCTACATTTACACCCCGAACAAGGGTTTTGTTTACGGGCCATTTTCGGCGGTCTGCTACGCGATGGCGTCTTATCTGCCGGGCGTCTGGCCGCGCATCCTCTGGTGCCTGCTTTCCGCGGCCCTCTTGCTCGGGGGAATGTGGGCCATGATGACCTCTGGTCCATTTTCGCAAATTCCGGCGCGCCGTCGCGGGCTTGTCTTTCTCCTGGTCTTGCCGCTGGCGCTGGGAAACTTCGATAGCGCCCAGGCCAATGCCTTTCTCGCCGGGTTGATCATGATTGCCTTCGCCGCGGCGTGCGTGGAACGATGGACGATCGCAGCGATTGCGCTCGCGGTGGCGATTCATTGGAAAGTTTATCCGATCGTGGCCGGCATGCTGCTGGTCCTGCTTTCTCCCCGCCGCTTCTCCTGGCGCTTTGTTTTGGCGGTGGTCATCGTCGGATTGATCCCGTTTCTCTTTCAAAAGCCGTCGTATGTGATCGACCAGTACTGGCTCTGGTATGACACGCGCACGGCAGACAACCGGCTCGTCTACGCGCTCAACATCGCGCCCAGGGACCTTTGGTTCGTCCTGGTGCGGGCCGCCGAGTTGCCCATCAGCCAAACCGTCTATCGGGCCATTCAGGCCATCATTGGCCTGGTCATCGCGGGGTATTGCCTATGGGGAAGATTTAACAACCTGCCGAAAGAGCGAATCCTCGCGGGGACGTTTTCTTTGGTTTGCGCATGGATGACGCTGCTGGGACCGGCCAGCGAGTTGTATACCTACCTTTTGGTCGCTCCTGCCGTCGCCTTCGAGCTGGTGGCCGCGTTCTCCAAACGCTCGGATGCAGTTTCTCGTTCGCTGGTGGTGGCCGCTTTCCTTTTCCTGCTCTTGGCGATTCTTCGCGTGGCTTTCTTCGCCCGATACGAGAACGCCTGGGTATTTTCGCTCCAGCCGCTGGGGGCGTTATTTTTCCTCGCTTATGCGTTGAAGACCTATTTCAGCGAGGCTTTCCGAGGCCCTCAGGACACCGGTTATTCACTGGTGAGGAGTTCCTGAAGAGCTCAAGTCCGATCGATCGGTCCTTCTAAAACCACAGAGGGCACGGAGAACACAGAGGGCTGGCAATTAGGTTTCACCCGCGTCGCCAGGAGAAAGGATCGAGGAGGAGCACGAGGAGGAGGACGAGGAGGAGCACTAACCCGCCATTATTTCCTCATGCATCGGCCGGCGCCGAGCGAGATGGCGCCGCCAACAGGTTCGGGGAAGATGAGGATGGCGTGGCGATAGGCCGTTAATGACGTTATACCTTGTTTCGCCAGCCCCGCTTCCGAGGAGGCACCAATTTTCTCCGCATCGTCGCTCTCGAGAATATTCGAGTTGCTAAAAGCCGTTCGAGCGCGGTATAAGCCGATCGGTAGCCTTTGAATACCGCACACCATCCGCACATGACTGTTTTCGGGTCTTGTGTTCTCTCCGGGAAGGCAGTTCGGACAATTTTCGGAAACGGCAATTTTCGGCCGGTCGTCCGGCTCATCGGCTCCGTTTCGAGGACCCCGCTTCGGATGTGAGGTAACTGAGGTGGCAAAAGTTTTGCACGACATACAGGCCGCCGACACTTTCTGCGAAGAGTGTGGCTACGAGCCGGAGCTGAAACGGACTCTCGGCTCCTTTCAGATCTTCGCGATTTCGTTCGCCTTCATCTCGGTGGCGGTCGGCATCTTCAGCACCTACGACGACATGTTGCGGAACGCGGGTCCGGTCGGGATATGGCTGTGGATCATCGTGGCGATCGGGCAGACACTGGTGGCTCTGGTGATCGCGCAGTTCGCCGCCCGCATCCCACTCAGCGGCTCCTCCTACCAATGGGCCTCGCGCCTGGCCAACCCGAAGATCGGCTGGTGGTTCGGTTGGATGACCTTCTGCTACCTGGCGCTCGGCGTAGTGACGGTCGACAATGCGCTGGCGAGCCAGGCGTTGATGCCGCTGTTGGGCATGGAGCCGAACGAGAACACCGCGCGCGTGATCACTCTGGTAATGCTGGTCATTCAGGCTGCGCTCGCGATCGCTTCGACGCGCATCGTCGCCATGATTAACGGGACCGCGGTGGGACTCGAATTGGTGATTGTTGTGGTGCTGGCGGTCGCGCTGGCGGCTGCCGTCGCGATCACAGGCAACGGCTCAATCGGCAACCTTGTCTCGCGCGGTGTCACCGAGAACGACCCCAACTACTTTGCCGTGGGAGGCGGGTTGATGCTCGCCATGGTGATGGGCCTCACCACGCTCGTTGGCTTCGACGCCGCAGCGAACCTCGCCGAGGAGGCCAAAGACCCCTACCGCAGCGTCCCGCGCGCGATCATCGGATCGGTCGTGGTGGCCTCGCTGCTGGGACTGGTGTTTTTGATCGCGCTCACCGTCGCGATCGACGACGTTTCCCGGGTCAGTGCGAGCCAGTCACCGGTCGTGTTGATCATGCGCGATCAGCTCGGTCCGGTAATGGAACGGACGCTGCTGGTCGCGATCACGTTCGCGTTCTTCGGCGCCGGAATGGTGACCCTGGCCACCGGCTCGCGGATCGTCTTTGCGATGGCACGCGATGCTCGCTTTCCCGCTCACGGGCTGATGCGACGGGTCGACCCGCGCACGCATACGCCGATTCCCGCGACGATCCTCATCGTCCTCGTGGGGGTCGTCCTGATGGTCGCGTTGCCGGGTGGCGCACTGCTGGAGCTGATAACGACCGGGACGATCATCGGGCCGATCCTTTACGGCGCGATCGTTGTCCTCTACCTGTCAGTGCGACGAAGATTGGATCGCAAGGAGGGCGCGTTCGACCTTGGGCGCTTCGAGCTGCCGGTCGCGATCGGCGCTCTGGTGTGGTCGATCATCGTGGTGTTTGTGGTGGTGACGCCGCCGTCGGCGATCGTCCCCATTGTGATCGTGGTCGGGTTGATGCTCGCGGGCGGGCTATACTTCCTCTCCGTGCTGTTCTTCCGCCGCGACGTTCTGGAGACCGAGCCCGGGGAAGTGAACGTCTTCCAGCATTAAACTTGTGACTACTGCGACCACCAAGCTGACGGGTGAGGTGGTGCGGGCGGGCGATCCCGGGTACGAGGCCGCGCGGATCGGCTGGAACCGCTTGTATTCCCGCTATCCCGAGGCAATCGTGTTCTGCCGCGACGCGCAGGACGTGGTCAACGCGGTCAAGTGGGCTCGCGAGGAGGGTATCGCCCTGCGTGCCCGCAGCGGGCGCCACAGCCTGGAGGGCTGGTCCTCGCTGGACGGCGGCTTGGTCATCGACGTCAGCCGGATGAAGAGCGTTGAGATCAACGAGAAGGCGCGCACGGCGACGGTTGGCACCGGGCTCACGCAGAAGGAGACAGTCCCGGCACTCGGGCGGCGCGGCTTTGTCATTCCGACCGGCTCCGAGGGGGGCGTCGGCCTCGGCGGTGTGGTTCTCGGTGGAGGATTCGGATTACTCACCCGCTGCTTGGGATTGGCTTGCGACAACCTGCTCGCCGCGGAGATCGTGGTGGCCGACGGCTCCCGCTCGGCCAAGGTTGTCGAAGCCGACGCGCACAGCAACTCGGACCTGCTGTGGGCGTGCCGCGGCGGCGGCGGCGGCAACTTCGGGATTGCGACATCCTACACGTTGAAGCTGCACGAGCTCTCCCGCGTCGAATTCGCCGTTGCCAGGTGGACCGGCCACGGCGATCTGGGTGCCCTGCTTCGCACGTGGCAGCGCGACGCGCCGGTCGCCGACGAGCGTCTGACCAGCGCGCTCGAGGTGGATTCCACCGCGATCGAGCTCTCGGCGGTGATGCACGGCGGCTCACGCCAGGAGTTGGACGCCGAGCTACGCTCGCTGCTGGCGATCGGCCGGCCGGAGGTGATTTACATGAGCGATGCCTGGCCGACCATCTACAAGGATGTCGACAGGGCGCCGGACCTCCCGTTTTGGAAGTTCTATTCCCAGTTCGTCAGCCGTCCGTTCCCCGAAGAAGCGATCGATCTGGTCGTCCGCTACATGGCGAACACGCCGAGCGCGGCGAGCAACTTCTTCTGCTCGAGTTTCGGTGGGGCCGTGCGCCACGCTCCGCCCGGCGGGTCGGCGTTCCCGCATCGCGAGGCGCTGTTTTATTGCGAGCCGGGTGCGGCCTGGGACGATCGCGCGCTGAACTCGAAGGCTCTGGGCTGGGCGGCCGACTTCTGGCGCGCACTCCGTCCCTTTGGAAACGGGGCCTACGTGAACGTGCCCAATGCCCCCGCGTCGGATTGGGAGCGTGAGTATTACGGATCCAATCGCGAGCGGCTACGGCAGGTGAAGGCCAAGTATGATCCGCAAAACGTGTTCAGCTTCGAACAGAGCGTGCCCCCGGCCACCCGCTGATCCGGTCGGACTAGGTTCTGTTCTCGAAAGAGATTTCCAAAAAGATCGAGAGGTGGAGATTTTGGCGAGTCGCTGTAAGGATCAACCGAGGCCGTTTACGCCGGGGTCTGGGGGCATTGCGCCCAGGCGAATGATTGTCCGGCGTCCACGCCGGACAAATCTTTGGCGACGAGACTGGTGACATGAGCCACCGTGATCTCGGCGAGGATAATGGTCGAGCGCCCTCCATCTGCCTTTGAGCCAACCGACGCTTGTGCCCGGCGCGGACGCCGAGCACTACACCCGGGGATTCGCCTAGGCGAATGCTCCCCGAACTCTCGTTTGCTGCGCGCTTCTCGGAATGATTTCCGAGAGATGCTCTAGCCCTTCGATTTCCGATAATTGCGGGAGGCGCAGATCATCGAATGATTGCTACAGTGTCATGGAGTATGCCCGATACCGGGAGGCGTCACCAACTCGAGAACCTGGTCCTGAGTGCTGCTCTAACAGGCCAGTTCGCAACTGCCTTCACGGCGGCGGGAACGGC
Source organism: uncultured Verrucomicrobiae bacterium (assembly GCA_963820865.1). GTDB lineage: Bacteria > Verrucomicrobiota > Verrucomicrobiia > Chthoniobacterales > Terrimicrobiaceae > DASTFP01. Next base: position 56,910 of record CAWGBZ010000025.1, on the reverse strand, counting down.
TTCCTGAAGCGTAACATTTTTTGGCGCCTGACTAAGCTTCTGCGGGCATTGGACGGCAAAATCCGTAGCCGTCATGGCGCCCGGTGCCGAGCAAGACGGGGCCCCGGACAGGTTCGGCGAAGATGAGGATGGCGTGACGCTGGGGTCGCTTGATCCCTTGGAGTTGCAAACCAGGAAACGCGTCCGCCGGAGGCGCTCCAAAATGGCCGGATACCGGGGTGATGATGATCTCGCAGGGTTCGGGAAGCCCGTCGTGCCGGCAAGCGAGCCGGATCGCCCGAGCCATCTTGTCGCAAAGTGCCACGCTGTCGGTCGCGTGCTCGTCAAGGACGATGGGCGTAACCGTTGCCCAATCGGTGGCTCCGTTCGGCTGGCCCGTCCAGGTTTCGGGGAGCAAGTTTGGCGGGAGTGATCCGGCGGTGAGAGGCTCGAGGCGCCAGGTTCCGAACTGTCCGAGCGTGACTTTTTTACCAAAGATGCACGCTAGGGCCGCGGAGAGATGGAGGCGCTGGCTGGTCGGGATGTTTTTGCGCGATGCCAGGCCCATGGCGAGGAGCCGTCCGTCTGCCTGGGGATGACCGATCGAGGCGAGCGGCAGGAAGGCGACTTTAGGTTCGTGGGGACGTTTTCCGCCGGCGCGTTCGGTGATCACCTCTGCGAGGCTGGTATCGAGGTTCTCGAGAGACCTGGAGAGCTCCCGGCGCAATTCCTTGCAAGCCGCAAGAATGTCGGGCAAGCGAAGAACCCGGAGCGGACTATCGACCCGTCCGAGCGCGAACGAAATGATGTCGGGAGAGAGACGGGACGACGCCACGGGCGAAACAGGTTCTTCCGGTGGGTGGTCCTTGGACGCGGGCGACGGGCGACGGCGCGTCCCGCATTCTGCAGATCCCCTCTTTCGCCCGTCGTATTCGACATTGCGCTCCGCCCTCGGGGACGGCGCGTCCGGTCTGGCGTGGCGTGCGGAAAATCCGTCGAGCAAGTGGAAGCGATTGGCGCTATTCACTGGAGGAGCGTGGCCGGATGCTTGCCTGCTGGTCATCGGATTGTCTGTCGGAAGGGATCATTCTGGTCATTGAACCCTCGCGAACCGGCGCGGTTGTGGTGGAAACGGCCAGAGAGGACGCGATAGGTGGCCAGGTCCGGGTTGGGCGGCGCCCGATCTGACGGATTGACGTTGTTTTGCGGATGGCCCGGTTTCTCGCTTGCACGCTTTCATGAGATCAATGACTTCGCGATGGACTGGGTGGGCAGGATCATGCCGCCGTGGATTGCCGGACGGCAGAGAAGAATTCTTCGACCGCCGGCGAGGGCGGTCCTCGGCGGCGGGCGACAATGCCTATGACGACCGAAGTAGAGGCGGGCACCAGCGGAAGCACCTTGACACGCGATCCGGCGAGAAGCTTGAACCCACTTTGGACCAGGGCGACGCCGCGGCCCGCTTCGACGGCCGCGATGACGCCGGTCGAGCTGTCGTGCTCTTCCGAGGTGGTGGGGCGCCGTTCGAGCGGCTGAAAAACGGAGGTGAGCCATTCGTAGTATTCCGGGTATTCATCGCGCGAGTATCCGATGAACCGCTCCGCGCCGAGACTGCGCAGATCAACCTGGCGCGCGCGGGCGAGTCGATGGGCCCGGTTCAGGGCAACGCAGACCTCCAGGCGGCAGAATTCCTCGACGAACAGGGCCTTTGAGCGCTTTGTCCGATGGGCGCTTGAGGAGAGCAACGTGAAGGCGGTTCTCCCGCAGGCGGCGCAGCATTTCGTTCGTGGAAAGATCGTGGAGAGTCACCAGCGCCTCTCCCGAGTTGGTCTGGAAGAGCCGAAGCGCTTGCGGTAGCAATCGGGCCGTCAGCGAATCCGCATATCCTACGTGCAGTTCGTTGGAGCGTCCTTTGGCAGCCACCCTGGCGGCTTGAACAGCTTCGACGGCGCGCTGAAGGACAGCCCGCGCCTCGCCCAGGAAGACGCGACCGGAGTTGGTCAGGCGAATCGCCCGGGCTTTCCGCTCGAAAAAGTCGAACGCGAATTCGTTCTCGAGATCCCGGATTTGTCGGCTGAGACAAGGCTGGCTGACATGAAGGCGGGCCGCCGCCCGGGTGACGTTCTGCTCCTCGGCCACAGTCACGAAGTAGCGCAGATGACGGATTTCCATGGGACGGTCCGATTGATGCGTTCAGCGGCCGGCGAATAGGTGATGTCCTGTCGGAGGCATGGCAGTGGCGAGGTTTTGCAAAGGCTATGGGAAAAGTTTGCCTCGGTCCTTGCTTGAAGTCGCAAACGATTCTACTTTCGTCTCACGTCGGCCGTTCTCCCTTCGTGAGTACCTATTATCGAGCGAATACTCTTGTCGCCTGGTGAATGCTTCCGGCTGATTCGCTGGCGCGCGAGCAACGCCAAGATCGAGATCATATCCGCGGACGGGATGTCGGTCCATGCCCAGGGGGAAGGCCACCACTGGCACCATCATCCGGAGACCGAGATCACGCTCTTCCGCAGCGGAGCGGCGACACGGTTCGTTGGCGATCATATCGTCAGATTTTCTGCGCCAGATCTGGTTTTGATCGGTGGGAATGTGCCGCACTATTGGCACTCCGATGGATTGACTTCCGGTGTTTCGGTGCAGTGCAACTTCGACGACATGAATCCGGTGTGGAGTTTGCCTTATTTTGCCGGCCTGCCGGCTTTGCGCCGTCTCGCGGATCGGGGCGTGCGCATCAGTGGACACACCGGCGAGTTGGTGCAGCAGACGATGGGAAACCTGGAAAACGCCCGGGGGATGGAAAGGCTAAGCTGCTTCTTCCAGGTTCTCGCGGATCTTCTGGCTGCTCCGAAGGCGGACATGCAGCTTTTATCGACGCGCCCTTATTCTCTTCGCGGCATGGCGGGCAATGTCGTTGGAATCAGAAAGGCCTTGCATCTGGCCTTCGCCAGGTTTCGCGAGGAGATCCACCTCGGGGACGTGCTCAAGGCTAATGGCATGAGCAAGGCGACATTTTGCCGTCAGTTCAAGAAGCACATGGGCCAGAGCTATACAGATTTTCTCAATCACCTTCGCCTGCAGGCTGCGTGTCACGACCTGGCGGAGACAGACAAACCTATTATTGAAGTCGCCTTTGAAAGCGGCTTCAGCCAGCTCGCCTTTTTCTATCGCTACTTCCGGCGTCAGATGGGATGCAGTCCCAAAGCATTCCGGGCGTCCGAGCAGTCGAGGGCGCCGCGAAAGGCCGCCAAGTAGTCGTTTGAGGTTCGCCACGGAGGGCGCGTCCTTGTCCGAAGCGCCCTCCAGCGCAGTCGGAACGGTCACGTTTTCATAACCAACAGGCATTACAAGCAAAGAAACAAAGCCTTTCCCAACGCATGTGACGGGCCACTACACTCGGCTGGAGAAAGAGTGTCATGAGCAGCGAAGAGACCAACCCATCAGTCGAAGGGATCTCCGGCCAGCCCGCCGCCTTGGAAGTGGACGGCGTGCCGATCGCCCGCGGCTTGGTCAGCTTCTACCCGAATCCGGATCGCGGAAAGTTCTGGCCGGATAGGCCGGTCGGGCTGGAGACGCCCCCAGCCGAAGGGATTCTCGCGCTCGTCGGCTCGACCATGCGGATTCGTATCCAGGATCTGCGGATTTCCAACGAAGAAACTTTATGATCGCAGGTCGCCGCCGATTTAGATAAGCTGCTTTGCTGTGTCCCGAAGGATGACTCCCCGATCTCCTCGAATTTTTGAACGGTTGCCGGTCAAAAGTCCGGCTTGAAAGATGAACCTTCTCCCAATAAGCCATACTTATCCCCATGAGTGACGGCCAACTTACCCTCCTGGCGCCGGTCTCCGGCGTCATCTATCCCCTCGAACGCGTTCCCGATCCGGTTTTCTCGCAAAAGCTCGCCGGCGATGGAATTTCGATCGATCCGACCGACAATATTTTGCGCGCGCCCTGTCCGGGCGAGATCATCCAGCAGCATGCTGCGGGACACGCGGTGACGCTGAAGGCCGCGGGTGAGGTGGAAGTGCTGATGCATGTAGGCATCGACACTGTCGCGTTAAAGGGAAAGGGATTCACGTCGAAGGTGAAGATTGGCGACAAGGTGGAGACGGGCGCGCCGCTGATCGAGTTCGACATGGATTACGTGGCGACAAATGCGAAGAGCCTGCTGACCGAGGTGATCATTTCAAACGGCGAGCGGGTTTCGAACACGGTTTACGGATCCGGCACGGCCACGGTGGGCAAGACTCCGGTGCTGACTTTGACATTGAATGGCGCCGGGGCAGCGGTGGCCGAGGCGGAGGCCGGGCCGACCGTGACTTCCGAAGCGATCATTCTTCCAAACCCGAATGGCTTGCACGCACGGCCCGCGGCGGTGCTCAGCAGCACGGCGAGAACTTTCAAGAGCGAGGTCCGCCTGCAACTCGGCGACCGCTTTGCCAACGCGCGCAGCGTGACGTCACTGCTCGCGCTCGAGACGGCCCTCGGCGATAAGGTCGTGCTTGTGGCGAAGGGTCCGGACGCGCGCGAGGCGGTGGACAGGCTCACCCCAATGATCGCGGAAGGCCTGGGCGATGAGGGCTGCATTCCCGCGTCTGCGCTTGCGACGATGACGGAATCGCCGATCTCGGCGCCGGCTCCGAGGAAGGATGTCGACCCGAACCTTATCACGGGAGTTCCGGCATCATCCGGCCTGGCGGTTGGCGAGGTTTACCAGGTGCGCCACGTGGAGATCCAGGTGAAGGAAGAAGGGGGTTCGCCCGACCAAGAGCGACGCCTCCTCGAGGATGCCTTGGAGAAGGCGGCGGGACAACTCGAAGCGCTGCGCGCTCAGCTTCACGGGCATAAGGAGCAGGCCAAGGCCGCCATTTTTGCCGCGCATTCCGAACTCCTCGAAGACCCCGACCTCATCGAAATTGCCACCTCCGCAATCGCGAAGGGCAAGAGCGCCGCCTTTGCCTGGAAGAGCGCGGTAAAGACTCACGCTGAGCGGCTCGCAAGTCTTCGTAATCAACTCCTCGCGCAACGCGCCAATGATCTTTTGGACGTTGGCGAGCGCGTGCTGGAATTCCTTACCGGGATCAAGCGAAAGGCGCCATCCTATCCCGCCAACGCGGTTCTTATCGCCGAGGATCTCACGCCCTCGGACACTGCCAGCATGGAGCGCGGCAAGGTCATGGGTTTCGCGACGGTGAGGGGCGGCGCGACCTCCCACGTGGCCATTCTTGCGCGCTCCCTCGGCATCCCGGCGTTGGCCGGCGTTGAAGCGCGCGCCATGGAACTTCCCAATGGCACGCCCGTGATTCTTGACGGGAGCAAGGGCACGCTGCGGCTGAATCCTTCTCAAGAGGAGATGAAACAGCTGCGCGAGGCGCAAATCCGCCACGAAGCGCAGCGGAAGGAAGATCTTGCCCATGCCCTCGAGCCGGCCACGACCAGCGACGGGCATCACATCGAAGTCGCCGCCAATATCGGGGGAGTGAAGGATGCCGGCCAGGTACACGAGTTGGGCGGTGACGGCGTCGGGCTCCTGCGCTCCGAGTTTCTTTTCATGGAGCGCGCCTCGGCGCCGAGCGAGGACGAGCAGTTTGAGGAGTATAAGGCGATCGCCCAGGCGATCGGCAAGGAGCGGCCGCTGATCATTCGGACGCTGGATGTGGGCGGAGACAAGCCGCTCGCCTATTTGCCAATTCCCAAGGAAGACAACCCCTTCCTCGGCGAACGTGGCATCCGCGTCGGACTCGACCGGCCTGAGATTCTCCGCACGCAGCTCCGCGCGCTTCTCCGGGCTTCGGAGTTCGGCAAGCTCTACGTGATGTTTCCGATGATCGCCACGATCGCGGAACTGCGCGATGCCAAGGCGATCCTTCAGGAGGAAGCGGCCTCGCTCGGGATCGTTCCGATGCCTTGCGGCATCATGGTGGAAATTCCTTCCGTCGCCGTGATGGCCGAGGTCTTCGCCGAAGAGGCGGACTTCTTTTCCATCGGCACCAACGACCTGACTCAGTACACCCTGGCGATGGATCGCGGCCATCCGAAGCTGGCCCCAAAGGTTGATGCGCTGAATCCCGGCCTGCTTCGTCTCATTGCAATGACTGTGGAAGGCGCCAGGAAGCACAACCGGTTTACGGGCGTCTGCGGAGGTATCGCCGGTGACGCTCAAGCCGTCCCCATTCTGGTCGGTCTTGGCGTGAACGAACTCAGTGTCAGTTTGCCCTCGATCCCGACCATCAAGGCTCAGGTGCGCCGGCTCTCGTATGCGGATTGCCAGGAGCTCGCCCAGCGTGCGCTGAAATGCCGCACCGGCGACGAGGTCCGCGCACTCCTCCCCGAAATCTAACCTTAACTTTTCAACACCATGTCCGCCTTCTCGAACGCCTTTTCCTACCTCCAGAAAATCGGCAAATGCATGATGCTGCCCGTCTCGGTGCTACCCGTGGCGGGCATTTTGCTTGGCGTAGGCAGCGCGAATTTCACGTGGCTGCCGACGATCGTCTCGCAGGTCATGGCACAATCCGGTGGCGCGATTTTTTCCAACCTGCCACTGCTCTTCGCCATCGGTGTCGCGATTGGCCTGACGAACAACGACGGCGTGGCCGCGCTGGCGAGCACGGTGGGATTCGCGGTCTTCCTGGCCACAATGGGCGTCCTCGCGAAAATGCGCGGGATCGAGACGTCGATGGCCATGGGAATTCCCACCATTGAGACAGGCGTCTTCGGAGGCATTATCGTGGGCCTCATCGCGGCCTCGGTTTTCAATCGCTTTTATAAGGTTCAATTGCCCGCTTACCTCGGCTTTTTCGCGGGCAAGCGCTCGGTGCCGATTATCACGGCCTTTGCAGTTATCGTCGCCGCGGTGATCTTGAGCTTTATCTGGCCGCCCATAGGCGGCGCGATCCAGGCCTTCTCGAATTGGGCGGTGCACGGGCAACCCGCGCTGGCGTTCACCATTTACGGTGTCGTGGAGCGCTCGCTGATTCCTTTCGGCCTCCACCACGTCTGGAACGTGCCCTTCTTTTTCCAAGCGGGAGAATTTGTCGACCCGAGCACCGGCCAGACGGTGCGAGGAGAAATCGCACGCTTCATCGCGGGTGATCCGACCGCCGGCAATATGACAGGCGGCTATCTGTTCAAAATGTGGGGCCTGCCCGCAGCGTGCGCTGCGATGACTCTCGCGGCCCGGCCGGAGAATCGCGCGAAGGTTGGCGGCATTATGATTTCGGCAGCGCTGACGGCTTTTCTGACTGGCATCACAGAGCCTATCGAATTCGCATTTCTTTTCGTCGCGCCGGTGCTCTATGCCATTCACGCGGCGCTGGCCGGAGTCGCCTACATGGTCTGTATCCTGCTTGGCATCAAGCACGGCTTCACCTTCTCGCATGGCCTGATCGACTATGTCGTTCTGTTTCCGAAGTCGACCAATGCGCTCTGGCTCTTCGTTCTCGGACCGATCTGGGCAGCCGTCTACTTTGTCGTCTTCAGCTTCTTTATCCGCAAATTTAACCTCATGACGCCGGGCCGCGAAGAGATAGACGAAGCCACAGCGGCGGCGCACACCGTGAGCGGCGACGCCTTCTCGCTGCAAATCGTCCGCGCGCTCGGTGGACGCAGCAATATCGTGGATCTCGACGCCTGCATTACGCGCCTGCGCGTAAAACTCAAGGACTCAAGCAAAGTCAACGCCGAGAAGCTCAAAGCGATGGGCGCCGCTGGTGTCGTGATGGTCGGTGACGGCGTGCAAGCCATCTTCGGCACGCGTTCCGACGTATTGAAGACCGAGATCGGCGAGTACCTGAAGATCGCGGGTCCTGAGGCGGACGAGGTGGAGGCCCCGTCCCCGGTCAAGGCGCCGCCGCAAGCGGGGATCCAACCAAAGCTGCGCGATCCGCTTGCTGCCGAGAAGGCCAACGCCTTCATCAAGGCGCTCGGGGGCAAGGGCAACATCCAGCGCGTCGATGCGTGCGCCGAGACGCGGTTGCGCGTCGTCACCACCAACGGAGCGCTCAACGAGGCCGAACTAAAGGCCGCCGGGGTGGAAGCCGTCCTGAAACTGCCAGACCACGTCGTGCACTTGCTCGTGGGCCTCAACGCGGACCAATACGCCGCGGAAATGCGCGGGCAACTCGCCAAGAACTGACGCCCTAAAGGCCGCCATCGAGCAGACTCTCGCTCATTTTCAGGAGTCTGGCCGAAGCAAGCTCGTTGGGATGGCTTGGCGACCTGATCGGTTGCTTGGAACCGATTGCCAGCCTCCACGCCATGCGAAGCCTCTGATTCAGGGAGCTTTCGCCGGGTAGGCGCACTTCCCACAAACTCAGGAGTGAAGCGACCGGCGCGCGGAGAAGCGGCACCTGCGTCCGCCTGCCTTTAGATCCAAAGCGAGACCCAGGAAGTTATCTGATGCAAGTTGTACGCAACTAACACGGCGTCAAAAACGCACAACGCGATGGTAAGAATCTTCATTTCGCAAAATACAGCAGGAGTTATGCCAGAAATTCTAATAGTTGGCTATCGGTTGGTGCGCGCTACACGCTTTACTCCTTCCCCCATCGATTGCGGGCACAAAATTGGCAAGGATGATGGCATCCATCGCTTGTCGGCCGCGGCGGGGCTATTTGCTCATCATTGTGCGCGGGGGGCCTGGGCGAACAACGTCTCGGGGATCGGGGGATTCTCTCGATGCCGGGGTAGACCGGGAGATTGCGGAGCCAAGGCGCGATCGTCGGTTCCGGCGAACGAACGGATTTGTTTGCTCCGCTGCTTGATCAGGGCATAGTAGATGCCGTTCTTGTTTCGATCGAGACACAGAACGCGTCAGTGACGCCGGGGCGTAGCTTAGCTTGGTAGAGCGCGTGGTTTGGGACCACGAGGTCGCAGGTTCGAATCCTGTCGCCCCGACCAAACGGCGACAGGATGAGAACTTCAGTTCGACTGCCCGCGCGGTAGCGCAGCGCCGGGGCGAAGCCCAATCTCGCAGAGCCCGCCGAGAGGCGGGATAATCCTGTCGCCCCGACCAAACGGCGACAGGATGAGAACTTCAGTTCGACTGCCCGCGCGGTAGCGCGGCGCCGGGGCGAAGCCCAATCTCGCAGAGCCCGCCGAGAGGCGGGATAATCCTGTCGCCCCGACCATTTTTCGCGTTGCGACTCACCGCGACAGGAAGCGTCAAATCGCGTCCGGAGGCTTTATTTATCAGGGTCTTCGGCTCGGGATTCTCTTCAGAGCTCGTGTCAACCCGTGACACCGAGGGACAGGGTGCGACTGGTTTTAATGTGTCTATAGGTGTGTTTAGTGTGTCTATAGGTGTGTCTGTTTTGATGTCGGGAACGATTGCCGGCACGCGTTTTATTGCTTCCGCAAGCGGCAGCGAGGGTGAGCTGATATAGGTCTTGGTGGTAAGGGATACAGTGCTGTGCCGCATCAAGTGCTGTGCTACGGTTGGCGCAACTCCATTCTCCTGCAGACGATGATTCATGGTGTGTCGCAAGGAGTGAAAATGAAGCTTGCCCGAAGGATCTTCGATATTCTGGATACCCGCCCTTTTCAGATCGTGGCGGAAGGTTTCTCGCTTCGGAAAAATGGCGCGAAAACCCGATCCGTTGGTGCTGGGCGTCTCTCCTCCTGGAGCCTTTTGCGAGTCACTAAGAGTTCCGGGTGAAGCGGGAGAGGTTGCAGCTTCCGGTTCTTGGCGTTCTTGGCCTGCACGACGATATGCGGAGTGGCCGAATTCAGGATGACATCGGCCCACGTGAGGATCAGCCCCGAGAGAATGAGCAGGATGTTTACGCCCTCATGCCCCAGATCTTTCCGTCAAGGTCATCCCCAGCATGAGTATAGACGATCGCCGCGGCGCCGGACTGAGGTCACTATTTGTTGACAGGATGCTCGCACCGGCGGGATCCAAGTCACGCTCAGCACCGAATGCGCCCTGTGGCGGGGTTATTGATTTTTCTCTCCTGAACCAGAAATTAACGCTGCAACCAGCTCGCGGCAGAAGGCGGGGATATCAGCGACTACCCGCCCCCAGACAAGATGGCCTTCACGGAAAGCCGGTTCGTCGACCCACGAAGCTCCGGCATTGAGCAGATCGTCCTTGATGCCCAGTGAGCCGGTGGATTTACGCCCGCGCAGAATGCCTGCCGAGATCGCCACCAGCCCACCGTGGCAGATGATGCCGATGATTTTGCTCTGTTTGTCCATCTCGCGCACCAGGTCCGTGACCGCACTATAGCGACGCAGCTTGTCAGGCGCCCAGCCGCCAGGCAGGACGAGTGCGAATAGATCATCCGCGTGCAGGGTTTCGATTTTTACAGATGGGGTGACTTCAAGCCCGTTCTTTCCATGAATAGGCTTCAACTCCAGACCTGCGCCAATCACCTCGGCCCCTTCTTCCTGCAGGCGCATGAAAGTGACATAATATTCCAGGTCTTCAACCCCCTCCGCGACTAGGATGGCAATGCGTTTACCATTAAGTGGTGAGGGCATAGTGGGTTCCTCTCAAGAGTTCTTTTTCTTTAAGAATCAATAAGTTGTTCTCAGCTGTAGCTAGTTCCCCGGAGACTGCGCAAGGAGTAAAGTGAAAGGTCGCTCTCCTCATCAATTAGCGTGGGCTCGCGTTGAATGTGGCCCACAACGACCTCGATCGAATCGCAGGGGCGGATGCGATCCATCTCGGCCAGCAGCCGATGCAGGCTCGCGACCCCCACGTCAAAGATCCGCTCGCCCCGGACCGTCGAGAGCGACAGCCGCTTCGTCCGCCCTCGGCAAATTTGCTGTTCCCGCGCACATTGCGCCGACACTCCAGGATGATCCGCGCAATCCAGCGGCGAAGGATTCTGCGATCGCGTGCCTTGATGCTCTCTTTCTCACTCCTGCGGATTCGATCGAGGTCGTTGCGGTCAATCTTTTCTCCAAGGATAATGCTTGGCATCCAGGCTCTCAGAGCGGCTTTTTCTCGTCCTCGTTCGCGGACTCTTAGGTCTGCGACACGGTCTCGACCAGGGAGACCGCGTTCATACTCGCACCACGACATGAGCATCAGGAAGACGGCCCCGATCGTCGCAGGGTTTAATAGCGATCGGCCATCGGCAGCCGGCCCGGTCAACCGAGCAACATCGCGCCAGAGATCTCAGCTGCGGCCTAAATGACGGCGGTCGCGCGATGGCGTCACTCTTTGTCGAGCCGCCAGTTGGGCGTAAATAGAGCTAGTGAGGGACCGGCTTCAGATCGAACTTAACGTCTCCGTCTGGCATCGTGATGATCGTGGGATCGCCTGGTATGTAGCCGAGATTCTTCTCCGATTTGTACACGGCCTTTAAGCTGTGCACGTTTGCGCCTTTGTACATCCCCTCGACCCTGCGCGAGCAGCGTTTGCCCGACTTGAAGAGAAGCTCTCCGGTGCCCGAGTAGGGAACCGTAATGTGGGTTTTCGTGGCGGTCACGACCACCTTTCCGCGTTCGCGCGGCCACAACGCCAGCGGCGCGGTAAATGTGAAGTTTTCGCCGACGGTGTCCGACTTGTTCCAGGTATAGGTGTTCTGCATTTCTGTCGAAAGCTCGACCGCACCCTTATCGTTGACGATGGGCACGCCGGTTTTAGCCGTAACTTTGATGTCGATTTTGACTAGGTGGAACCACTGATTCTTCCCAGGGACCTCGGGAGACCCGGTGATTGATTTCCACTCCTCGATGGCAAGAGCGTTAGTCCAGCCAGTTGTTTTCAACTTCGTAAAAGTTTGGCTGATCACGGGAAAATCGACGAGGGTGGTATCATTCTCCACTTGCAGCTCCATGACCAACACGGGCTCAGAGTCCAGGATCTGGGCGGCCGTGAGATCGTAGGTGATCTTGGACATGTCGTATTCGACGACGGGGTCCGTCACATTCGACTTCCACAGCGCCTTGGCCGCGCTCTTCGGCTGACCCTCGCCCAAGCTGAATATACAGAAGTTTCCGTCGTCCTCCACCACGGCCTTGATGGTGTCAGTCGCCCCAATGCGGACATCAGACGACTTCCATAGATCAAAGAAGCGGTCATTCTTTGCGGCGACGACTCGGGCGTAGACCGGATGATCGACTCGGGGTGGATGGCCGAAGCCAAGCATGATATCTCTAGCGCCATTCACCACCGTTTTGTCTGAAACGCCCGTGGACCAAAGAGCGTCATGCTGGTCTTCGGGACTAGCGCCCCGGTAGACGACGAACTTGCCGTCTTGCTGAACCATGCCGAAGTAAATCCGAGTGGGCGACGCGAGATAATGATAACCGAGGTTGCAAAAGGTTCCGCTCCCAGCCCGATAGTGAACGTCCTCTATCTTTTCCATAGTCACTGTCTCGTCTGACTCAAGAAAACGCTGCTGCGTTCCCTCGGACGCTCGAGCCCAGACCAGCCGCCGATTTCTCGGCATTCGGTGGGGGTCAGGGCGACTTTGTCACGCGATGCATCACCGAACAAGTGATTATACATATTTGTCATCCCGCGCTCTGGTTACTGCAACGCACTCAGGATGTCCGCATACTCGGGACTGACAAGCAAATTGTAGGGGGTCGCGCATCCTGGGGTGTTTAGCCAGTTGTCTGGGTTCGCTTCAACGTCCTTAGCATTCCCTGTTACTTCCCGGGATGCCTCAGAACTGGTTTTCCCCCTTGGCGACTATCAGCGCGAATTTCTCGGTGCCTGGAATTCCGGAGACAGGCATCACTCTTATTTACCGCTTCGGCCTTCTTGCCTTGCGGGGGTGGCTGCTGCTTACGATGAGGGATGCCCCTTTTGATTGCGGCGGTTTCTAGCGCGGACTTCCTGATGAGGGTTTATACTTCGTCCGCATTGCCGATAAGTTGATGCTTTCAAGGCGGAATGCAGGCGTGCAATCTCGCAGTCAAGCTCTCTTAACAGAAAGACTTATAGCCTCGGGGCGCTTGCGTTCCTTTTTCCCGTCAATTGAGAATTATGAGACAGTTTCTTGTGAGTTCTGACAAAGCCGTAGAATCCGCCATCGAGGGTATCCTCGCAGTCAGCCGCGTGCCTCTTGAGCGTATTGAGGGACATTTTGGCCTGATCTATCGCGGCAATGAACATCGACGAGTGCGCATACTTGTTGGAGGGGGGAGCGGGCACGAACCGCTTTTTCTGGGCGCAGTGGGGCAGGGGATGGCAGATGGAGCGATTGCCGGCGCAGTTTTTGCTGCGCCCAATCCCGTGTCGATTCAGACGACCGCGGAGGCTTTGGGTCAAGCCGAGGGGATTGTCTGCGTTTATGGCAACTACTCGGGCGACGTTCTGAATTTTGATTTTGCTGCTGAGGAGTTGGAGAACGAAGGGAAGAAGGTCGTTCAGATTCGGGTTCACGATGATATTGCCTCTGCGCCTGTTGATCGGATTGAGGAGCGCCGGGGAACGGCAGGGGACATTTTTGTTTTCAAGTGTGTTTCCGCCGCGGCGGATCGCAGCTTATCCTTGGAGGAGGTGCTGCGCGTCGGTGAGAAGGTAAACGCGCGGGTACGCTCGATTGGAGTTGCTCTTGGAGCAGGTTCTTCAATCGACACGGGTAAGCCGATGTTTGATCTGCCGATCGGATCGATTGAAATCGGAATGGGATTGCACGGTGAGATGGGAGTGAGTCGGGCGGATTTCGAGCCCGCGGAAACATTGGTCCCCAAAATGATCGAATTGCTCATGGAAGATTATTTCGCGACCCAGACACCCTTGGAGCGGATGGCGGTAATGGTAAACGCTCTGGGCGGCATTACCGTCTTGGAATTGCTCGCCGTGACTGGACACGTCCGGCGGACTCTGGGATCAAAGGGGCTTCAGATCGATCGGCTTGTCGCGGGCGAGTTTGCGACCTCTCTCGACATGGCGGGATTCTCGATAACGATGCTTCCCCTCGACGAAGAGATTGAATCTCTACTGGATGCGAGCTGCGACTCTTACTGTTTTACGCATCGGTCCTGACCTCGCGCGACCGTTTTCCCAATCATCAAATCTTAGAAAGATGGAACAAGAGTCCTTGAATTTACTCGAAACACATGAGGCCCTTGTGGCTGCCCTCACTACTTTGTCGTCGAAAGCGGATTATCTGAACCAACTCGATCAGGCACTTGGCGATGGTGATCATGGAAGCACCATCGGGCGTGGCAGTGACGCGGCAATCCATGATCTTCAGGCGCGCACCTTCGCGACGGTCAATCAGCAGTTCGAGGCGATCGGCTCAGCCATGTTGAATTCAATGGGAGGGGCATCCGGAATCTTGTTTGGAGTCCTCTTCCGTTCCGCAAGGAACTGTCCGGCGAGCGAGACAATGGATGCTGCCACGCTGGCGGGTTTTCTGAGACGTGGCCTGAATGACCTGAAGCGAAAAAGCGCGGCTGGAGTCGGCGACAAAACGATGATGGATGCTCTGATTCCGGCTGTGGAGGCGCTCGAGGCGAAACAGGCGGAACCCCTAGCTACGGCCTTGCACTCCGCGACGTCGGCAGCCAAACAGGGAGCTCAAGCGACCGTTGGCATGCTCGCTCGTTTCGGCCGTGCCACGGCGCTCGGCGAACGTGTGCGCGAGGCACAGGATCCCGGAGCGACGTCAGTAGCTCTCTTCCTGGAATCTCTCACTGCGGCAGTGGAAAAGTGCGGTAACTCCTGATTTCAAACCCAACCAACAAATCCAAACTAAGCTAATACCCAGTTGCCGCTGCGATGCTCGGCTGCATACCCGCTGGACTCGGAGAATCGAAAGCGGATAAAAAGGCAGAATATAAGTTCGTGATCGTTCCCAAGGTCGCCGATCCGGGGTCGACTGCGTGCCGCCCTGGAAGACTTCTTTCAATCGAAACGCTGCTTCGCAAGCCAGAACCGATCCGTCTTCGTCGTCGACGACGCGCTCGCGTTCGCGGAAGCCGATGATACCTCACTGCACTCAACTTGTCCTTCACGATGTCCTCTACCTCGTTTTAGCCGACCGAAGAACGGCGCGATGAAGTCGTACGTTGATGTCGACGAGAGCAACGTGCCAGCCGCTCTCTGCCAGCGCTCGGGCGGTGATTCGGCCAATCCATGCGGGACCACCGGCCCCTGTGACGACAACCGTGGCGCGGATCAGGGCAATCCGAATAAGAGAGTGGAGGTCGCAAGGCCTGCAGCGGTCATTGCTGCGCCTTCTCTTCGGTCCTTCGCTCAGTCGATCAAGGTGGCGAGGATGTCCCGGATATAAGCGCGGTTTTTGCTGATCACGGTGATCCCATCGCTGCCGTAGTGCTCACACATGAAGGCACCGCGGTAGCCGAGCTCGAGCGCCTGGCCTATGGCGGCACGGTAGTTGATCAAGCCAAACTCCATCGGCACTGGGAAGCTCATCACCTGGCCGGTCGTCGGGTCCTCGTCGCGCAGGTAGTTCTTCACGTGCCAGTACTTGGCGTACGGCAGGACCTTGTCGAACATGTCTTGCACCGGCTCGATCGGACGGTGCAGACGAATGAGGTTGGCGATATCGGGATTCAACCCGCAGGCGTCGTGTCCAACTTCCTTGAGGAATTTGACGGCCTCGTCGCAAGTCCCGACATAGGTGTCCTCGTAGATTTCGAGAGTGATCTGCTGGCCGTTTCTCGCTGCGTGCTCCGCCAGCTCGCGGATCAACGCAGCGGCCCGACTTCGCACCTCCGGCGCCTCGTCGTCGTGCCAGCCCTCGGCCAGCCAGAACCACAAACCGCGCCGTTGTTCAGCGGTCAGCTCCTGAAAGAAGCCAAAGTTGACCAGCGGGATGCCGAGCTCCGCCGCCACGTCGAGCAGCCGGTGACTGTAGGCGAGATACTCCTTGCCGTGTTTGGGATCCATCACGCTGCGACGTGCGCTCGAGATAGCCGGTATCGTCAGGCCGACATCGCTCAGGACACTCTTGAAGTCGGCGAGCCGCTGCGGACTGAGATCGCCAACCCGAACCCAGGTATCAGTGGGATCGACTTCGGTGAAGCCCATGCGTCCCACGAGCCGCAGGTGCTTGGCCCATTCCTCGGGTTCTGCGTCCTGAATGGCGCCACCGTGGGAGTCCTTGTTTCCAAATGACAGCATGGAGGCCGCGATCGGCCAGTCCTCGGCGCTGTAAGGAGGACTGATCATTCGTTGCCTGCTTTTGGGGCTGGACCGAGTTCTTTGAGGAGTTGCCCTAGCCGGGCATAGGCGGTGTTGCGGTAGGCGATCAGCGGTGTTTGGTCGCCAGCTGCGGTGACGAAGCCGCCACCTTGCTTGACCCCATAATGCCCGGCCGAGACCAGTTCGAGGAGCATCTTGGGCGCCGCCATTCGCTCGCCGTAGTGCTCTTGCAGGGTCCGGAAGCCGTCGCGGTAAGTGTCCAGGCCGGCCATGTCGGCGATGGCAAAGGGCCCGAAAAAGGGCAGGCGGTAACCAAAGGTGGTGCGGACAATAGTGTCCACATCCTCTCGCGTGGCCACGCCCTCCTCGACGAGGTTGATCGCTTCCTTGAGCAGCACGTACTGCAGCCGGTTGAGGACAAAGCCGGCCTTGTCCCGAACCCGAGCGGTTAGCTTGCCCGTCACAGGCACGAGCTTTTCAACCGCTTCAATGACGTCCTTGTTGGTTCCGGAATGTGCAATCAGCTCTACCCCCGGGATGAAAGGCGCGGGGTTGGAAAAGTGGATACCGAGGAAGCGCTCCGGGTGCACCAAGTTGGCAGCAAGATCTCCAATCGGCAGGGTCGAGGTGTTGCTGCCGATCACCGCTTCCGGGCGAGCCGCAGACTCGATACTGCGCAGGACTGGGCCCTTGACCTCAGGCCGTTCGTAGACCGCCTCCTCGATGAGGTCCGCTTCGGCGACCGCCTCCGCCACGCTCTCGGCGGCACGGAGGTTCTTTCGCACCAGTTCCGCCGAGCCCGGCTCAAACAGCCCTCGGTTCTCGAAATCCTCGGCCTCTCGGCGAAGTCGATCGAGATGGCGCGCTGTGACGGTGGGATCCGCGTCCGCGATCACCACATCCATGCCCGCCATCGCGAAGACCTGGGCGATTCCGCCACCCATGTACCCGGCGCCGACGACAGCAATTTTTCTCATCGGGTTAGTCCACTCCGCCAGATCAACCGCACCTTCTGATTCACGGTGAACTGAATGGAAATCGTTTTTGGCCCTCCGGGGCATTGGCCCGGAGTTTGAAGCCGAAAGCGTACGCTTCCATAAGGGCGCAGAGTGACAAAAGTGGGTCCGGAAGTCAAACACCGCCCCGTTGGAGGGCTTGGAGCCGCTGAACAAGGGAGCGAGAGGCGCCTTCGGGCACTGCCGGACGTTTTAGGTGGCGGAGAACGCCACGACCAGTTCGGTGTCGTCGTCGGCGAGCTACGGATCCAGGGTCGCTTTCGCCCCCGCTAGGGGAAATTGCGGCATCGCTGCGTCCTGCGCCCACTCGGCGCAAGGCGCCGCCAGTGCGATCGCGACGGCGATCGCAATCCGTTTTGTTGCACAAGGTGTGCCCCCATTGGGTTATTAGTGTCCGCGATCTGAGGAGCGGGATGGCGCGCGACCTGTGACCCAGCACACAGATGAGCCGCGCGCATTTCAACTGCAACGGGATCGATCAGCCTAGTCCTTCACAGCGCCGATCATGCCGAACACGTAGTACTCGACGAAAAACGAATACATCACCGCGACGGGAAGCGAGCCGAGCAGCGCGCCCGCCATGAGCGCGCCCAGTGGTAGACGTCGCCCTCGACGAGCTCGGTCACGACGCCGACCGGGACGAGGATCTGCCAGCGTGTGGCCTGATGCAATCTGCCTTTAAGTTGACTTGCAGCAGCGCTCGATCTTCCGGTTGCTCTGCGGGCAATAGGGCGAGGTGCCACGCGAGCAGCCATCGAGCCAGCGAGCAGAGATAGAAGAAGGTCCTGGGCCGCGTCGATGCGCTTTCGCCCGCAGCCTCAGGCAGCAAATAAGCTTGATCGACCAAACGCTCGAGGACGCCCGCCAGAAGTTGAAAAACATTGTAGTCCTGGCGTACGATTCGATGGCCGCGGAAAGTCACTGATGCAAGCGCTCCCGGCCGTAAAGCAGCAGCATGGCGACGATGACAACCCCATAAATAATCTGACGCCCAGCCTCCGGCACCTGGACCACTGAAAGTATCGATTGCAGCAGCGTGATTAGGATTGCGCCGGCGATTGTGCCGAGGAATGTGCCGCGGCCGCCGAGGATACTCGTGCCGCCGAGAACCACGGCGGCGATCGCCGGGAGGAGGTACGGGTCTCCCATCGCCTGATAGGCGTGGGTCGAGTAGCCAGCGAGCAGAACGCCGGAAAAAGCCGCGCAAGCGCCTGAAATAGCGAAGCACGCGAGAGTCACGCGACGTGTATTAACACCAGAGAGGTAAGCCGCCGACTCGCAATTGCCGATGGCGTAGACGCGACGGCCGAAAATCGATCGGGTCAGGCACACTACCACAAAGAGGCCGACTGTCAGCCAGACCCAAACCGTATTGGGTATACCGGCCAGTGATCGGCCAACGGCGATCAGGTGCATCGCGTCGGTGGCGCGATCCTGAGGGGCGAATCCACTCGTGTGGACTACCATCAGTCCCTGGACGATCACATTGGTAGCAAGAGTAAAAATCATGGAGGGCACGCGAAGATAGGCGACGCCAAGGCCATTTAGCAGACCGATCCCAAGGCCAGACGCGATGCCGATCGGAATAGCCAGCGCCGGAGCGATTCCGCCCCAGCCGCCTGCCGCGGTTGACATCATACCTCCCATCGCCACTACCCAAGGGATTGACAGATCGATATGGCCAAGGAGGACAACCAACATGAGACCGCAGGTGATGACGCCAAGGAACGAGGCCACTCGGAGCTGCTGTACCAAATACGCCGGAGAGAGAAAGTTCGACGAATACAATGAGCCGATTAGGAGCAGCGCGACGATGCAGCCGAACGCCGCCAGCACCACCGGATCAATTCGTTTGCGAGTCCCGACCCGCACCGCTCGCTCGCCTCCTCCTTGGTAGACGTCGAGCCTATTTTTGATCCGAAGTAGCCGAACTGAACCGAGGCTGACGGCGACGAGGAGGACAACGCCAAGAAATAACGGCTGCCAGAGCGGCTCTAGATCGAATACCAGGAGCAGATTGCCAATCGTCCTCAGCACGAAGGCACCGAAGATCGAGCCGATCGCGCCGCCGGAGCCGCCAAATAGTGAGGTTCCGCCGATCACGACCGCTGCGATCGAGTTTAAGGTGTAGCTGCCGCCAAGAGTGGCGTTGGCTTCACCAGAATAGGTGATACAGGTCAGGAGCAAGCCAGCGACCGAGGAGAGAAGCCCGGCTAAAACGTAAGCGAGGAACTTGGCGCGGGCGATTGGAATACCGGACATATAGGCGGCCTGCTCCGAGGAGCCGATTGCATAAGCTCCGCGACCGAGAATCGAATGGCGGTACGGGAGCCAGATGAAAAGCACGATCCCGAGGAGAAGAAGTAGGGACACCGGGATGCCACCGGGAAGCGAGCTGACAACGACGTCAGCGAAATCCGTGTTCACCGTACCCCCTGGCGAGGGTCTTAGCCAGAGTGCAACGCCATAATAAATCGCGCCGGTAGCGAGGGTCGCGATGATTGGTTGCAGGCGGCCATAGACGACGATACTGCCGTTGATCGCACCGCATAAGAGGCCAACAACGAGTACCGCCAAGACCCCGGCCGCCGTCTGAAGCGGCGAACCGTTCATCAGCGTCGAGGCCAGGCAGTTTGCGAGCACCATGACCATGCCGACCGAGAGGTCGAGCCCGCCAGTGAGAACCGGGATGGTCTGTGCCATCGCCGCGAGCGCGAGTAAGGTTCCCGTGTTGGCCGCCGTATTGACTACTCTGGCGCTGAAGCCTGCTGGATGCTTCGATAAGTAGAGCGCGAACATCGTAATAAACAGCGCGATGGCGAACAGCAGTCCGCGCTGCTCGGCGAAAAAAAAGTTCCAGTCGGGTTTCCGTCGGTTGACGGCGCCTGGGCTGCTTGGCGTGGCTTCGGCGGGCTGGGAGCCAAACCTCTCGGTCGGCGGACGCATCTCGTGATCGCCACCGGAGCGCTCTCCGTCACAGCCGTGGGCAGATTGAGCGCGCTCGCGACGAGATCGCGCTCGGTAATTGCGGCACCTTCGAGCGTTCGGACGATCGCGCCGTTATAGAGAACCAGGACTCGGTCGCAACAGCCGATCAGCTCATCGTAATCCGTCGAATAGAACAGGATGGCGGCACCTTCGTCGGCCAACCGACGCAGGCATTGGTAGAATTCCTGTTTAGTCGCGACGTCGACGCCCCGAGTCGGGTCGTTCAGGAGGATGATCCGGGGCTCGATCATCAGCCATTTGCCGATGACAACTTTCTGCTGATTACCGCCAGAAAGCGCACCGACTGGACCGTCGGTGCCATCCGATCGGATTTGCAAGAGGTTGATCATTCGATCAATAGCTGTCTTTTCGGCAGCACTGTCGATCAGGCCAAAGCGGCAGAATCGCTCAGCCGCGGCAAAGGACAAATTGTCGCGAACCGACATCGGCAACATCAAACCTTCGGTTTTGCGATCTGCAGGAATAAGCGCCATGGCTTTCCCCTTGGCCGCGCGTGGGCTTTTCAAAGTAACGGGTTTGCCCTCGACCTCAACCCTGCCGGAGACGCCGACCAGAACGCCGAATAAGGCGAGCAAGAGCTCATGTTGGCCTTGACCATCCAGTCCACCGAGGCCGACCACCTCCCCTGGCCTGATCGACAGCTCGATCCCGTTTAGGCGTCCCGCCCAGGATAGATTTTCAACCTTGAGCGCCGATGCGCGCTTTGGCATCTCCGCTGCCTTCGGCGGAAACACGCTCTTATATTCCCGCCCGATCATCAACTCCACGATCGCTTCATCGCTCTTCGTCCCAGAATTGAATGTGGCGACGTACCGACCATTGCGAAAAACGGTGCAATCGTCAGCGAGCTTAGCGACCTCGTGCATGCGGTGCGTGATGTAAACGATAGCCAAACCCTCCGAGCGAAGTTGTTTGAGCACGCGGAAGATCCTCTCGACGTCGCCGGCGGTCAGCGCCGAAGTCGCCTCGTCCAGGATCAGGATCTTAGGCCTGCGCGAGAGTGCCTTGGCGATTTCGACCAATTGCCGGCGTGACAGAGGCAGGTCCTTCACCGGCGAAAGCGGATGAATGTCACCCGCCCCGGCGCGGGCAAGTGCTTCTTCCGCGACGCGGCGTTGCGACCGGCGATCAATCAGGCCCAGGCGCCTCGGCGGAGTGGTGATTGCGATGTTGTCGGCGACCGTCAAGTCGGGAATCAGCGACAGTTCCTGAAAAATGCAGGCAATTCCCGCCTCCGTCGCCGCTGCCGGATTGCGGAATGTGACAGGCTGGCCCTCTATTCTCAATGTACCCGAATCTGGCTGGACCACCCCAGCCATCACCTTTATCAGCGTTGATTTTCCGGCGCCGTTCTCACCGAGGACGGCATGAATTCGGCCCCGCACGCACTCGAACCGAGCTTCCTCAAGTGCGCGCACGCCGCCGTAACGCTTCGAGACACCCTCCATTCGGAACAAGGGTTCCCCCGTCACATCCGCCGGACTCTTTGCGTCGCGCGGAACTCTCCCGCCACGCCGGTCCCCTTCAGGAAACGTCACTCGTTCGACTCCGACTTACCCATGATCTCTTTGGCAGTGAAGCCGATGTTGCAGTCTGGAAAGGAATTTCCAACGAAGAAGTTGTCGTTGAGGTCAGGATAGTAGTCCTGGCCTTCCTTCATATTTGGAAACTCGACATAGGAGACCGGTAACGCTATCGCCTGCGGAATCGCGTTCCCCTGGAGTGCGGCGATAGCCGCCTTGATAGTTACCGCGACTTGGGCCGGCCCCGTTCCGCCCGACGAACCGTGGAGACCTTGGTCGGCATATTTTGCGCATAACTTGCGGTAGCCATTTTCGGTTTCGCCGGACACCGGGATCATCGGATGATGCGCATCAATCAAGGCCTGGACCGTGCCAGTCGAACCACCCTGCGTATATATACCATCGAATTTCTTGTGGATCGCAATGGCGTCGGCCGTCGCCTTCTGGGCCGTGCCGTCATCCCATTTTCCCACGACTTCGACTACCTCGAACTTCTTACCGGATTCATCGAGGACCTCGCGGAAACCGTTGTGCCGATCGCGATCGACCGAATTACCCGATGGTCCCCGTACCTCGAGCAGCTTGCCCGAGTCCGCTTTGATCTCCTTCAAGAGCCAGCGAGCAGCGAGGCGGCCTAGTTCGACCTGGTCGACGTTGACTATGACCGCATCAGGCGACTCGATAACGTTATCGAATGACAATAGTACGACACCGGCGGCGTTCGCGCGCTTGACGACCGGCGCGAAGGCGGCCGGATTTAGCGCGTTCACGATCACTGCATCGTAGCCGGAATCAATGAAGTTATTTGCTGCGGCGATTTGGGCGGCAAGGTCCTCGCCGGTCGATACTACCTTGAATTCCTTCAGTTGGCTCTTCACATCGGGCTGGTCGGCGTAGGCTTTGGCCGTTTTGATCATCTGGATACGCCACGTATTTCCGATGAACCCATTGACCAGTGCGACGCGATAGGGACCATCTTTTTTTGGCCACTTGAAGTATTTTGTGTCGGCACTCCACGGCTTGAAACAATCGGCATCGGCACCAGGACCGGAGACGACTTGCGGGCCTGCCGCAATCGCCGTCATCGAGATGCCGCACAGGAGCGACACGGCGCCGGCCATCGTCAGCAGGCGACTTAGGAGGGGAAGTTTCATCAGATTTCCTTTCATTTGGGGCGCGTTTGGTTTTGCGCGTTGAACATGGTTATTTACCTTTGGGGGACGGCACGGGCCCTGCGCAAGCGCAGGGAGAACCTCGAGGGTCTCTGGGGGGAGCCTGCCTCATCTCTCTGGGGGTTCGTGTAGCCTACTCTCCTTCCGCAGAATCTGCAACCAACCGATGAAATCCTGGATGAAAATCCGAGTTGCGACGGGACTCCCTCGGGAAAAGGCCGAATAGCATCCTCGCGGCCGGACTCGATGCTCAGGGCCGACTGGTCAGCAGAGACAGTGAGACAAAGGGGAGCTTCCTGCATCTCGCCGTCTACGACGTGCGCGCAAGCGCCGGTGCGATCGGCCAGGAGTCCTCCACCGCTTGGATAGGCCGATTAGAACGATGGTGCCCCGTCGGTGGCAACAAAGTGTATCGGCAAGATCGCTCGCACCAATGAAATCGTCCCCAAGGGCCCTAAGTGGGATATCGGTGTTTTGGTTGGAATTAGAATTTCAGGCCTTCGTCGCGAACGTAATCGTCGATGATTCGATCGAAGCCGCCTTCGTCACGAGGAAAGCCAAGGCTGTCGGCGCGAGCAGTGTCAAAACGCGTCGGCCAAGATGCCACAATGGTCCTGATCCTCTCGTCGGGCTCCCAATGGATGCGTCTTGCCGCCGCAGGACCAGCGATGCGTTTCAACGAGGCGACCATTTCGTCAACCGTGACGGTGATGCCGGGGAGACTAAGCGATCGGATGCCGCCAAGCTTCGCAGCCGGCAAGTTGAAGCCATGCAACAAGCATTCTACGGCAACGCGCGGCGAGATAAGCCATACCTTCGTCTCGGGTTCGACCGGACAGATCGCTTCGATACCCTTGAGCGGCTCGCGCAGTATGCTGCTCGCAAAGCTGGAAGCCGCGGCGTTTGGTTTCCCCGGGCGAATGCTTACCGTGGGCAACCGCACCGCGCGG
This sequence comes from uncultured Verrucomicrobiae bacterium, assembly GCA_963820865.1. Lineage (GTDB taxonomy): Bacteria > Verrucomicrobiota > Verrucomicrobiia > Chthoniobacterales > Terrimicrobiaceae > DASTFP01. The sequence continues at coordinate 33,180 of CAWGBZ010000025.1, read as the reverse complement.
CCGTCGACGAAGCCCTTGCGCGAATAATCGCTCACCAAGAGTTCGCCGATCAGTTTTTGAATGCCGTAGGAGGTCTGAGGTGTCGGCGTGGTTCCGTCGGTTACGACCTCCGGTAGCGGCTCTCCGAAAACTGCGGCCGAACTGGTGAAGAGCACACGCGGAGGCTTTCGCAAGCGGCGGGACGCATCGAGCAGGCCGCGCGTGCCATCGAAGTTTACGCGCATGCCAAGGTCGAAGTCAGCCTCCGCTGCGCCGCTGACCACAGCCGCGAGATGAAATATTCCCTCAGTGTCGTCGCCAAGGGTTTCGGCGACGAACTTCGGACTTGCGACGTCCCCGATGGCGTAACGGACCTTGGGATCCAGGAGACCATTCGCCGGCGTGGCGATGTCCATGAGAACCAGTTCATGGATCGGTTGGGGATTGCCGCCAGCGTCGTCGACATGGCCGCGTTCGAGCAATTCGCGTGCAACGCGCTGGCCGAGGAAGCCGCTTCCACCAGTAATGAGAATCTTCATAAAGAGAATTTCAGAGGTAATAGCCCGTGCATCAAGCTATGGCCGCCAACTCGGGCAAGGAGATCATTCCTTTACTGGAACGCTCGATCACTGTGATTACTCACCCGTTGACGGAGCGCGGAAGGTTCGCGGGCCTGCTTAACCTCCAGCAGGTTATTTTCACTCAGTCCGGACCGTACACCATCCATGTTTACATAGAGGCAAGCTCAAGGCGTCCCCACACATTTTTTGCGAGTCGCTACTTTTGGCCCCGAGCGGGGTACTTCGCCATCCCGGCCCGGTCAACCGAGTAACATCGTGCCGATGACCGCGGTTGCGGCTTGAATGACGGCGGTCACGCGATGGCGCAACGAGCAGCCAGTTAAGCGTAAAGAGAGCTACTGAGGGGGACCGGGAGCGTCACCATGAACGCAACGGATTCGTCTGGCATCGTGATCGTAGGATCGCCCGGTTTGTAGCCGAGATTCTTCTCCGATGTTAGGTCGCACACGTTATCGACCCAAGACTGCCCGCAGCTTCGCAACTACCGCTGCGTTGCCCGCTACGTACTGCACGCGTTCGGACGTCAGTGCGAACTCCTTCATTGGGAACGGCGAGTGCGTCAGGTAGTGAATCCGTCCGCCACCTTCCTCCACCAACGCCACTGCAGCAGCGATGTCCCAGACTTTGCTATTATGGTCCAGCACTCCGTCCAGAAGGCCAATCGCAGTGTATGCCAGGTGCAGGGTGCTGCTGCCTAAGCCCCGAATCTTGAAGTTCTCGATCAGTCGCTTGCCCTCCTGCGCGTGGCTCTTGTCGATCGGTGAGTGAAAGCCGATCAGGCTCTGTCCGTTCGGACCGTCGGTTCGCACCTTGGCGGGCTTTTCGCCATCCCACACGCCACGTCCGGATCCACCATGGATCAGGGTGTGCCGAGCGAGATCGTAAATCACCCCGTAAACCGGCACGCCGTTTTTCAACAGTGCCAGCGAGATCGCGCAGTGACTGATGCCAGTCGCGTAGTTGTTGGTCCCGTCGATCGGATCGCACACCCAACTGAAGTGCGATGTCACCGGCACCGCGGTCACAACGGGCGCCATTTCCTCGTCGAAAAACTGATCCTCCGGAAACTGTCGCACGATCGCGTCCCGCAGATGCTGGGAAATAGCGATGTCCACCGGGGTAACATTGGTCCCGTCGTGTTTGATTTGGCGCCGCGCCCGACCGAATTCCAGATGCATCAAACCGCTCTCGGCCAGAACCGCCTCTTTCGCGGCGGCGATGCGTGAGTTAACTGCGTCTTGCGACATTGCGGGTGAAAATGCACACAAAATCGTCTAAAAGACCAAGCCATTTAACCTATTGGGTCGCTGCCGCCACACTGGATCTGTGTCCGTGTTGAATCGCGGTCCGGAGGTCTCTTTCGTTGTTCAGGCGATCGAGCGGTGTCCGGTTGGTCACGTTTTCAAGCACTTCGCCTATCTGCCGCAAACGGCTTGGTTTCCTCCCTTGTACATCCAGGCACTGCCAGGTAACGTCTCCCCCTTTCTCGGCCGGCACCGCAATGTCAAGGTGCAGGCTGCCAAGCACCGCAACCGTCAATGACGAAGTGTTCGATAAGACCTGACCGTTGTCGGCGCGCAACTGCGCACCCTTATCCTCGTTGTGTGACGCTCATTATTTTGCAACGCTTTCTTCCGAGCAGCGTTTCACTACTCAATGGATGGTTTTTTCGCTGAATAGGCGAGACGCCTTTGACTACGAGCCCAACACCCCCTTACCCGCTCTTTAAGCGCTTTACTCAGTTTGAAGGAGGATCCCCCCGCGGGCAGCCGCGCCCGATTGCCGCCTCGCGTGACGCCACGTCCTTGGGGGCTCTAATGGATGAACATTCCGCCGTTTACATCGATGGTTGCACCGGTGACAAACGAGGAGAGGTCCGAGGCCAGGAACAAAAGATGTTCCCGATTTCCGTTGGGCTCGCAATCCGTCCCATCGGGATGGTGCTCAGAATCTTGTCAAAGATCTCCTGACTCATGAGATCGCCGCGGATTACGCTATCGACCATTCCGGGGCCCCCCAACCCCCGAATTCAGGCCAGCGGTACACGAAGGCGAGGCGAGTATAGGTGAGGAACGGGTGGGGAGGGCGCTAATCCATCGTGACCGCTCCCGCGGCGGTCCCTTAGCGCACGTCACACTCCCCGTTTCCGGTCAGCTTCAGGATCACGTATATTTTCAGTCGATGGGCTACGCTCTGCTGTGCAACCAGCGCGGGGACCTAAGGAGCGCATTACCGGTTGGACGACAGATCTCACTCTTCTTTGTAATATCTGCCGGCATCCGACACATTGTCCTTAGTGATGAGTTTTATGGGAGAATGGATCTTTTCCGGCACCGTCTCGCCGTTTAGTTGTTTGACCAGCGTCTCGATCGCCATGTAAGCCATGGCGTCTGGGTATTGTGCTACCGTTCCGGCGAGCAGACCCTGCTTTAGCGCATCAATGGCCTCGGGCGTGCCGTCCACACTCACTACGATTATCTTTCCTGTTGCGCCCATTGCTTGCACCGCACCCACAACCCCCAGCGCCATGTCGTCGTTGGCGACGAAGATCGCCTTTAGGTTGGGGTCACCCTCCAACATTTTCGTCGCGAGCTCGCCGGCCTTTTTACGATTCCAGTACGCAGGTTGGCTCGCGACGATATTGAGGCCCCCTTCTTTGGCGGCGTTGGCGAAACCCGTCACCCGCTCTATGCTGCTGGTAGTCCCTGGGTCGCCTTCGATGATTGCCACGTTCGAACCTTTCGGGACCGAACTCAAAACCAGCTGGGCGTCGAGTATTCCGGCCTCTACATTGTTGGAGGCAATCCTGGCGGCGATTTTGATGCCATCTGCCTTAGCGGCATCTTCCGGGATCAGCTCGTCGATGTTGACGATCGGGAGATTTTTGCGACTAACTCGGGCCAAGGCGTTATTGAGGGAGGTCGCCCGAAACGGAGTAACTACGTAACCGTCCAAACTGCCTTCGTCCAACCAGCTCTGCAAAATGTTGAGCTGTTCCAGGTCTGCTTCTTCCTTCGGCGTGCTGCCGAACACCAGTTCGACTCCGAGCTTCCTTTGCGCATAGTCATAGCCTTCTTTCATTCGGAGGAAATATGGGTTGGCCAAACTTTTCGTCAGTGCGCCGATTTTGTACTTCTTTGTTTCTTGCGCGGAAACGCCGCTGGCCAGGACTAAAGAAACTAACAAACCTGCAAACAGGACGAACTTTTTCATATCTAGGAATCAGGCGATCTTAGGTCGGGCTGCTGCCGTAGCACACCGCTCCTTGTTCGAAAAAGAACCAGTTCTTCAGTCGAGGGAAGAGATCCAGGGACCGGCTACAATGGGTTTCATGGAGTTCGGCGTTCTGCGGGTTTTGGTGTGGCCAGACCTAGGAAACGCTCTGTCGTATGCGCTACGTTCTTTTTAGCCACAGGCGGGCGATCCACCTGTCGCGGACGAGCGCGATGGCGATGGCTAGAATCATCGTGCCGCCCCAGATAGCTTGAGTTAGATGCGGGCTAAAGCCCAGCAGGTTGAACCCGGTGGAGATCATCTGAAGCAAAACGAGGGAGAGAAAAAGCCCGAGCACCTTGCCAAAGCCTCCATTGGGATCGACCCCCCCGAGGACGGCGGCCAAAATGGTGATCAGCAGATAGGACTCCGCATATCCCGCCCGCGCCGAGTTAAAGCGCGCCATCATCACGGCAGCAGCCACCCAGCACAGCACGCTAGAGACCACATAGACGCCCACCAACATCCACTCGGTCGCCACCCCCGAGTAGCGAGTGGCCTTCTCGTTGGAGCCGATCATGCGCACGGAGACGCCAAAGGGAGCATGGCTCATAATGATGGCTACGACGATGGCACAGAGAATAAATAGGATCATCGGCGCTGGAAAGCCCAGCAAGGTCCCGTTGCCCAGGAAGAGCACCGCGTCAGGAAAGCCCCCAATCACCCCTCCGCTGGTAGCATAAACGGCAATTCCCTTGACTGCAGTCATCGTGCCCAAGGTCACCAGGATGGGGTGCACACCTAAAAACGCCACGATGACGCCGGTGAGCAATCCAACAAGTAAGGCTGCCAGCAGCCCTCCCACCAAGGCCAGCGCAATCACCCCCGCCACTGCCTGCGGAGGGCTGTCCGGCCCCAACATCTTGGTGAGAATTGCCGCCATCACCAGCGCGGAAAGATTCGCCGTAGCAATCACGGCCAGGTTGAGTCCCCCGCTCATCAGCGGAATCATCATCGCCAGGGCCAGAATGCCTAGCTCGGGCATCTGGAAGGCCATCGCTCGCAACGTGTCCCCGGAAAGAAATCGATCCGGCGCCAACCCACCAAAACCGAGCACTGCCAACACAATGAACGCTCCGAGCAGCGTCACCGTGGGATCTCTTCCGAGCAGCTCGCTTAGGGAGCTCCTCTTAGCTGGCGCCGGCGCAGTGGTGGCGGCTTCAGGCGACATTGACAATAGTCCTTTTCTGCTGGCGCTTGGCCGCCAAGGCGGTCGCGCTGACGCTCAACAAAATAATGATCCCGGTGACAAACCCAAAGGAATAGGAGGAAACTCCCAAGAGGGTAAGACCATTTTGCAGAATGGCCAATAACACGATGCCCAAGATTGCGCCGCTGACCGTGCCGATGCCTCCTTGAAGGCTAGCCCCCCCTAAAACCACTGCCGCCAGCACGTCGAGCTCTCGCCCAATCAGTGCATTGGGCACCACTTCCTCAACTCGATGCGCCTGCACCAACCCCGCTATCCCCGCCGTCACCCCCGAATAGCCGTAGACAAAGCATTGAAGGCCCAGGATGTTGCAGCCCATGCGTTTCGCGCCCTCGAGGTTGCCCCCGAGCCCGTAGATTTGCCGGCCAATCGAGAGTCGGTTCAGCAGGAAGGCGGTGATGATTAAGACGAACGCGGCGGCCAACACCGGAAAGGGGATACCTAAAGGCGCAATGGTCGCCGTGAACCAATCCGGCAAATCATAGATGGATTCGCCATCGGTCAAAAACATCAGTATCGCAAAGTAGAACGTCATCGTCGAAATGGTAACGATCACCGACAGCGCCTGAAGGTAGTAGATCAGCAAGGCGTTCACGGCGCCGAGCAGACCTCCGAAAACCGCGACCAATGCAAAAGCGACGACCCAATTTCCGCCCATCTGGATGAGGATCGTCGCCATCAGGTATTGGGTCACCGCAGCGATTGCGGCAAAGGAGATGTCGATGCCGCCTGAGATCAATACGACCAGTAGCCCCGCAGCCATGATTGCCATCACGGAGTAGCTCTCCAGCAGGGTGGTCAAGTTGCTTACGGATAAAAAGCCCGGAGACAGGGCCGAAAAAAAGATCGCCATAAGGACGACGATGGCTGCGATTTGAATTTCGTGCCGGCGAAACGCCCTCTTAAGAAATGATGTATCGTTAGGCATAAATGGCTTCCCGCAGTTCTTTCTCGGTGGTGCGGTTCGGATCGAAGGCACCTGCAATTTTTCCGGAGCGCATGACGAGGATGCGATGGCTTTGATGCAAAATCTCATCCGCCTCGTCCGAAATAAGGAGAATTGCTAGACCGCGGGCCGCGAGCGCATCAACGACCTGAAAGATTCCGGCTTTGGCGCCGATGTCGACGCCCACCGTGGGCGAATCCAGGATGAGCACGCGCGGATCGGTGGCGAGCCATTTGGCCAGCACGACTCGCTGTTGGTTTCCGCCTGAGAGCTGTTGGACCGGCCGGTCCGCAGTCTTTGTCTTGACGCGCAGTTCCTTGAAAATCCAATGCTCGATAGTTTGAGCCCGGCGCGCTCCGTCAATGAGACCGAGCCGCCCCGTCAGCCTGTTCAACACCGAAATAACGGTGTTGTCCGCGATTGTTTGTGGCATCACCAACCCCAGCGAAAGACGGTCTTCTGAAACATAGGCGATGCCTTGGCGGATAGCCTCACGATTATTGTGAAACTGGACCGGCTTTCCATTGACCCGGATCTCGCCGGAGTCCGGAGGGTTCATTCCGAAAAGCGAGAGGGCGAGTTCGGTGCGTCCCGATCCCATACGTCCCGTAAGGCCCAGGATTTCCCCGGGCCGCAATTCGAAGCTGATACCGGCGTATTGACCCGTGCACGTCAAATCACGCACCTCCAACGCCGGAGCCGCCTCACTGGAAAAAGGTGGTTTGACGCTGCTATCGAAGACATGGCCTGTGATGAGCTCGCCCAGCCGGCGCCGATCAAGATCGCTGACGGGATAGGTTCCAAAATTGCGGCCGTCCCTCATCACGGTCACGCGTTCGGCAATATCCATCACCTCGTCGAGCCTGTGGCTAACGAAAAGGTTGGCAATCTTTTGGCGTTTTAACTCATGAACGACAGCCAGGAGCCCCTCGACCTCCTGGTGGCTCAAGGACGCTGTAGGCTCGTCCATGACGACCAGCCGAGCGTCCGCCGCCAGCGCGCGGCAAATCGCAACCAGTTGGCGCGTGGCAATCGGTAGCGTGCCGACAAGTTCATCCAGCGGTAGGGACACTTTAAGCCGATCCATCACTGCCTGGGCTTGCTCGCGCATCACATTCCTGTTTGCCAACCGCACCGGCGTTTCCACGTGATGCCGAAAGGCTATGTTCTCGGCGACGGTAAGGTTGGGAAACAACGACAGATCTTGATAAATGATTTGCACCCCGAAGCGCTGGGAGGCGTCAGGGGTTAAGTGGTTGTGCGCCTTGCCCTCCAGTATGATTTGCCCTTCATCGGGCATATGAATGCCGGAAAGCACCTTGATAAGCGTGCTTTTGCCACATCCGTTCTCTCCCGCAAGGCTGTGGATCTCCGCCGAATGAATAGAGAGGTTAACGTCCTGCAAGGCGCGCACTCCCCCAAAGCGCTTGCTGATGCCTCGCATCTCGATGAACGGCGTTTCGCCTTTCGCTGTAACGCGCGTGTCCCCTGGTTGCTGAGGGCTATTCGATCCGTCGGTCATGGGATAGCGCTGCGCACCCCCGAATTCTGGGCGACAAGTCGAAGAGGGGGCTCCAAGCAGGATGCCTTTTGAGCACTAGAAATTCCGACGAAAAGATCAATTCTCACAAAGAGTTGTGCTCAGATTAGCGGAGCCGAATCAGGGTCATTTACCGCCCTGACTGGCGGGTCCCTGCACGGCTGCCATTGCTCATAACCCCATCGCGGCCAACTCCGCGACGGTATCCTTGTTGATCGGCTGAAGCTTGATTACCCGAATCACCCTCTTTTGCGGGTCGACCGTGGCCTTACCCAAACCAGGGAAGTCCATCCCGTCAACGATCTGGGTGCCATCAATCACCATCTTCGCCAGCTGAACGATCGCTTTTCCCGCTTCCAAGGGATTCCAGATGTAGCTCTCGCGAATGATTCCCTCCATTATCAGTTTGCGGGCTTGGGAGGGTGAACAGGTGCCGATCACGGCGATCTGATCCTTTTTACCCGATTCCTTCACCGCTTGGGCGGCGCCGACCACGCCGGAACTTCCAAAAACCAGCGCGCCTTTTAAATTCGGGTGACCCAGGATCGTGTCCTGCGTAATGCGTTTAGTCTCGTCGAGGCTTTCTCCCGTGCCGAAACGATCTGCCGCGAGCTTCATTTTTGGATAATGCTCTTTCTGGTAGGCGATCGCCGCGTCAGCCCAGGCATTGTGCAGCGGCACGGTCAACCCACCCACGACAACCATATATTCGCCTTCCTCACCCATATATTTGGCCAGGTTTTGCATGTACAACTCGCCAAATTCCTTATTGTCGATCATCTCGATGTCCCAGGTGTTGCTTTGCTGGTCGGGCGACTCGTGGGTAATGACAGGGATGCCCGCCTCTTGGGCGCGCTTGAACACCGGCTCGAGCGCTGTGGCATCGTTCGGGACCACCGCAATGAGCTTTACTTTCCTAGCAACCAAATCTTCCACCAGCCGAACTTGTTGGGCCGGGTCGGCCGTGGTGGGGCCGACCATGTAAGCGTTGAGCCCGGTTTCTTTGCCGGCCTCTTTGATGCCCTTCCCCATGGCGGTAAACCAAGGAATGCCGGCGATCTTCACGACGACGGGCACGTCGTTGTCGGCCGCGTGGCCTGGAATGGTTACAAAGTGCGTCAAGGACAACAAAGCGATGACGGCAAGCTGCCTATAAGAAAGCGATCTAATCATAATTTGGTTCTAACGATGAGGGTTTGTTTTTTCACAAAATTCACCTTGTCGATGTGCGCACCAAGATCGAGGCCGCACCGGTGGCAGGTCAAGCGCTTCTGCCCAAAAAAAACTTTACGCTGTAAAGTTACATAACCATTCTCATGTTTAGTAGCGACCCTGCCGGTGTTTCTACCGTAAAAACCTTGTCGGCAATTGCCGCGGGCAAGTTCGGGAATCGACGGACAACCGGGTGCGGTGACCCCGCGCTAACGTCTAAGCTATACTTCACCACCTCGGGAGTGCAGCTGAAGACCCGCAAGGGCGAACGAGATTGCACTGAGTGAGAGGAGCGGGATCCGGCCGGGACCGTTCGACCCTATATGTCGCGACCTGGCGACATCATTGGCCCAAAATGATAAATCGGTTACTATCGGTCAAAAATAACGCCCATCTTGAAAAGGAAGCAACCGTAAGGACGGAATTCAGAGGTGCGCACAACCCCGGCGCCCTTGCTCGCGGCCTGGTAGAAGGCAAAACGCTCGAGGGCAGCCATCTTAAGCTCACGACCTTCCGCCTCGCGCGCGATCCCGATCACTTCGCTCTGGATCTCAAGCAAGCTGTCCGGGTCACCGACAACTTTCATGCGTGTGACGGGATCCTCAACGAAGTCATCGAGCGGCATGAGGGAGAGAATGGCGCGTGTGGCCTCGGGGATGTTGAGGCCGGGTAGTTCAATAAGCCTGCCCGTCGAGGTCTGTTTGGCAACCTGGAGTGCGGGGAAATTACGATCGACGAGGACCAAGTCGTCGCCGTGACCCATGGAAGCCAGCAGCCACAGAAGCTCAGGGCTGATGACAGAAGAAATATTTTTAAGCATGCGGTGCCTCTCGGTAAATTCGCTTTATGCAGAAGATCAGTGACGCCTCTCTTGCGTCAACAGCATCTCCAAACAATAAATTTACGACGTAAAGTAGCGGAGAGAGTCAACGACATGGCACGAAGACTACCGAAGGTACCCACTAAGCAACGATTTCGTGCCTTTACAGGTCCGTTGGGACGGCTAACGCGGCCTAAAAACCACTGCGGCCTGACGCGGCAGTGGTGCGGCCAAGGTTTGCCTCGGTAGCGGCGTAATCTTTTTGGGCGACAGCGCTCAAGAGCGCGTCCAGAACGCTGAGCTGCACCAAACGCGCCGCCGCATTTCCTCCCGCCCAGGGCAGGCTGTCTAGGTTGGCACAGAGCGCCACGTCCGATTCCCGGCCGAGCGGGGAGTCTGAGCGGTTGGTCAATGCGATGAGTTGGGCCCCGTTTTGGCGTGCCTGGCGCGCGGCCTCCACTACCGCCGCCGTCTGGCCCGAATGCGAAAAAGCCATCACCACATCCCCGCGTCTCAAGAGCGCGGCCGACATCAGCATCAACTGGCCATCGTCAAAGACGGAAGCACGCACCCCGATGCGAAGAAACTGGTGGGCCGCATCCCGGGCCACCTGGCCCGAGCCGCCCTCGCCGTAGAAGTCGCGATGGCGGGCCGCGTGCATGCAGTCCGCCGCCCGCTCCAACGCTTCGGGCGACACGCGCGCTAAGCCTTGCTCGAGTGCCCGGACGGAGGCGTGCAAGACCTTTTGTAGCCGGGCGCAAGCTCCCTCAGCGACGCAGAGCTCCTCGTGCAGATCCGCCTGAGCCAACCGGTTGTGCTCGCGCAAAGCCTCCCGCAATTGACGAAATCCTTCAAAGCCGAGCTTTTTGGCGATTTTAACAATTAGGGCTTCCGACACACCAGCCTCTGCGGCGGCGCATTTAAGCAAAGTGTCCTTGTTGGTAGCCCGTCGGTGCACGAGGGTGAACAGCGCGCAGGCTTCCAAGGGCGTTAAACTGGATAAGTGCGCGCGTAGCTGCCCCGCCAGGCGCGGAGCGGGTGGCGAGGCTTGCTTCGCCCTCCCTGAACAGCATGAAGGCGTCTCCCGGTGGGCCCAAACGACCTCCCGACCGGGAGCAGGGTCCGCCAGCTTCGGTGCCTCCAACAACGCGGTTTTGCTCATTCCAGGGGTTTCCGATCTGAGAGAAATCGCGTTACTCGGTCGAATGTGACTGATTTCTTCTGGTCAGTCGGTGTGCTGACAAAGAGCGAGGCCGCGGCATTGGCAAAGCGAGTGGCCTCCGAAAGCGAGGCGCCCTGGGCCAATTGGGCAGCGAGCGCGCCGATGAACGTATCTCCGGCGCCATGTGTGTCGACTAAACTGACGGCATGAGCTGGGTAGGCCTGAGGCGGTTGCCCGCCCTCCGCAACCGCGAGGCCCATGCCTCCGGCGGTGACGATCACATTGGTAACCTGGCTTGATAGCCGTGCGGCCGCTTCCGTTGCGGCAGCGAGGTTCGCCACCGCGACTCCGCACATCATCTCTGCCTCAACGGCGTTGACCACCAAAATATCTATGTTCGCAGCCAGCTGAGGGTCAAGAGGTCGGGCCGGCGCTGCATTGAGAACCACCCGGGCGCCGTGAGCTTTGGCGAACTCCGCAGCAAAAAGGTTCGTAGCATCGGGAATCTCGTTTTGGAGCACAAGAACACTGGCATGCTGGAGGACGTCGAGCGCTTCGCGGACGTCTTCCTCAGCAAGCCGTAGATTCGCTCCCGAAACGATAACGGCGCCGTAGTCGCCTTCCGCGTCAATAATGGCCACACTCATTCCAGAACCCGCGGCCGGGTCAGTTCGCACGTGCTTCGTGTCGACATTGGCACTCCGCAGATGACTCAGCAGGCGCTTACCAAAATCGTCATCGCCCACGCGACCGATCATGAAAGCCTGAGCCCCAAACTGAGCGGCGGCAACGGCTTGGTTTCCTCCCTTGCCACCTGCCTTGTACATCCAGGCGCTGCCGGGCAACGTCTCGCCCTTTTTCGGCCGGTCTGGGGCATGCACCATAATGTCAAGGTGCAGGCTTCCGAGCACGGCAACAGGCGAAGACGAGTTCCTCGGAGATTCCTCTTCGTTTTCAGTACGCGACCGCGCACTCTTCTTCACGTTATTTTCGAGGGTCATAGATTTGCAATGCCTTGCTGGCTCGCATGACGGTGCGCTCTTAGAATTCTAATGGATAAACATTCCGCCGTTTACGTCGATCGTCGCACCGGTGACAAACGAGGAAAGGTCCGAGGCCAGGAACAAAAAGATGTTCCCGATCTCCGTTGGGCTCGCAATCCGTCCCATCGGGATCGGTACTCAAAATTTTGTCAAAGATCTCCTGACTCATGAGATCGCCGCGGATTTCGGTATCAACCATTCCGGGGGCGATCGCATTAACCCGAATGCCCTTGGGCGCAAGCTCGCGAGCCATGTCCTTGGTCAAACCAAGCATGCCGGCCTTTGCCGCAGAGTAATGCGGCCCGCCAAAAAACCCTCCGCCCGTCAGTGCTGAAACCGACGATGTCGAAGCGATTGAGCCTCGGCCGCGGCTGATCATGTGGGGGATAAAGGCCTGCGAGAGGTATAACATACCCCTCAGGTTGACATCCAACACCGCGTCGTAGTGATGGGGTTGAACTCCCATGATGCGGATGGGCTGCGTGATACCTGCATTATTGATCAAAATGTCCACGGCGCCAAAATCCTGGATTATCTGTTGCGCCACACTTTCGCATTGATCTTTTTTTGTTACGTCGCACACGTAACCCCGATGCACGTCTCCGATGGCAGCGGCAACCCGCTGCGGCTGTTGCCGCTCAAGGTCCAGGAGCGCTACGGCAGCCCCATGTTCCGCAAAAAGCTGCGCAGTAGCCAGTCCGATGCCCTTTTGTGTTGCGGCACCTGAGATGACAGCGACTCGATCTTGTAATAACTTCATTGTTTCCCTTTCTTCTTCAACTCACGTTGTAAGTGGCTATTTTATTCCGTTAAGCAATGGAGCCACCACCGGGGCTGCATCGTGTATTGGGTAGCGCGGCTGCGTCAGTTGGTAGGGACGCTTGCCACCCTATTTACTAAAGATGGCACGTCTGACGAGATCCTGACTAGCCACCGCATCTTGACGACCGATGGCTTCCAATAAGTCTGATTGCCCTGTTAATCTCTTAGCCAATTCCCAGAGGGAATTTACCATGGCGATATTGTTCTCGCATTCGCGCACCGGGTCCAATCCGGTTATGTCGGGAAAAGTGTCGAAGTAAATGACGCCGTCGAATCCTTTCCGGATAAGCTGAAACAACACCTCCAAGGTTAGCATGAAATTAACGGTCCCAACCATCAATCCGTCGTCGCGACGACCGTAGCCGTCGTTAAGGTGGATCCCCAAGAGCCGGCTCTCGCGCGCAATCATCGCGGCGGCGAATGCCGGGAGCTCACCCGCGTAAAGGACGTGAGCGAAATCGAACGTTACCCCAAGATTGGGACGATCGATCTCTTTGATCGCAAGCAGTGTCGTCCCGAGATTCGACAACAGGCTGAAGGAGCGCGGCTCGTTGGGCTTGTATTCGATACTTACTTTAATGCGAGGGTTATGATCGGCGACTTCGCGAATACCTTCGATTTCCGCTTGCCATATTGTTTCGTAGTCGACCTGAAAAGGATACTCCCAACCGTCTTGCCCGAGCCAAATCGTAAGGAGATCTCCGCCCGTTTGCTCGAGAACGTCCATAGCTCTCTTGGTGAGATCGATGGCGGCCTGGCGGACACGGGAATCCGCGTTGGTGAATGCACCCAGCTTGAACTCTGGTTCCGAGTAGTAGCGCATCGCGAGTCCGTTGACGGTCAGTCCCAGATCGCGAGCAGCGGCAATGATCCCTGCAGGAGTAGTGCCGGCGAAGTGATCCGGAAAGTTCAGGTCGACTTCAGAGAGTCCGTTGACCTTGCTCGCTCGTTGAATCAATTCCAGCGCGCTTGGCTTGTAGGTTGCCGCTCCCCAACACTTTTCGGGGCGACTGGCAAACGAATTTAGTCTGGTAGCGTATTTCATAAAGACAAAGGTGCGTAGCTGAGATGTGGATTCAGGGGTCGTTCCGAAATGTCTAGGAGCCGGTAGTAACGTGCAGCGTTATCGTGAAAGAGCATTCCGCGTTCCTCGGCGCTAAAGGCTGCCGTGATTTCGCGAAAGGCCGCGTAGAGGGTGTCAAAGTCGCTGTACAGTTTATCGACGGGAAAGTTGCTCGCGAACATGCAGCGGGAAACGCCGAATGCCTCGATCGTTTGCAGGACAAAGGGACGAATGCTTTCTACCGTCCAGTTCCAGTCGACTATTCCCAGACCCGAGATTTTCACCACGACATTGGCGGCGGCGGCCAGTTGCTTTATGCCGCTCCGCCAAAGAGCAATGCCTTCCTCTTCCCGATCCACGGGCATTCCGGCGTGATTTAGGATGATGAGGACGTCAGGGTATGCGTGTGCGAGCGCCGCGGCGTCAGCCATTTGGGCAGGGTAGAGCTGAAGGTCAAAGGAGAGGTTAAAGCGTCTGAGCAGCCCGAACCCGCGCCGCCAAGCGTCAGTCCTAATCAAATCGGGACGGTTCACGTAGGTCTTTGCGGGATCAGAATGCCAATTTATCGCATGACGAATTCCGCGAACGTTCTTGGAGCGAGCGTGACCCTCCAGGATTCGCTCCACGTCCGGCTCATCCAAGGTCGCACGAGCGACGATCCCGTGCGGGAAGCCGTGTTTGTCGGCCATCCGTTGCAACCACTCGGTCTCGCCCACGGGATCCGATGGATCCCATCCGGTCTCGATGTGCACCGATTTGACAACGTTCTGGTTGCGGGCATCCGCGAGGTAATCTCTTAACAGGTAGTCCTTGGCAATCGGGCGCACGTCGCCTTCCAGCCGCGGCGCCAGGAGGTGCTCCTGGAGCCATGGGTATTTGTTACGTCCGAGATCCCAAAGGTGATGGTGTGGATCGATCACAGATTGTGCAACCGGCACAGAGCGTTCATCGTCGGTCTTTCGCCCAGCCTGTTGATTTTCAAGTGGAGACTGCACAGTAATCCGTGACGTTTAACCTCGGGCGACCTCTATTGGCGTTTCCGCGTGGCCTGGTCGACAAACACCGCCAGGATCACGACTGCGCCGGTCGCCACGAACTGCCAGAAGGAGGGCACGTTCATTAGCGTCAGGCCGTTCTGCATCGCGCCCAGAGTCAAGGCGCCGATGAGAGAGCCGAGTGGGTTGCCCTCGCCGCCAAACAGACTCGCGCCACCAATGACGGCTGCGCCTATCGCCTGCAACTCGAACCCGTTGCCGCCAATGGGCTCCGCGGCGCCGACCCGGCCAATGAGGACGAAACCGGCAACGGCCGAAAGCAAACCAGAAAGGGCATAAACGCAAATCTTCACGCGATCGGTGTTGATTCCGGAGAGGCGGGCCGCCTCTTCGTTGCCGCCAACCGCAATGATTTGCTCGCCCAAAGCGGTGTATTTCACGAGCAGGAACGCGGCGACAGCGATCGCCACCGCGAGGATTACCGGTGTCGGAATGCCGACAAGTTCGCCGGCGAAGATGGATCGAAACGTTTCGTCGATGCCATAGATAGGTCTGCCGTCCGTGTAAATCAGGGCCGCCCCACGGTAGATGCTAAGCATGCCGAGCGTCACAATGAAGTCAGGCAGCTTAAGCTTGGCAATCATGAGTCCGTTAATCAAACCGCAGACGAGGCCGATCAACATTCCGGCCGCTATTCCCAGAAAGAGGTTGTGAGGCAGCACGCTGGCAGTGATCATGCTGGTAAGTCCCACCATCGATCCGACAGAGAGGTCGATTCCTCGAGTCATGATGACCAAGGTCATGCCGACGGCAATCATCGTGTTGATCGAGGATTGCAGCAGGATGTCCAGGATGTTCGCCGGTTGATAGAAGCTGCTGGTCAGCACCGAGAAGACCAGGAAAAGGAGCGTAACACCGGCGCCGACACTCGCGCGTCTAACCCACTCAAGCTGGGCGTCGCCCTTTTTCGGGGGGACGATAGCTTGTACTCTTTGGGAGGCTTCTCTGAGTTTTTATCTCAAATTTACAGTCGCTCATACTAATTTAACCTCCCCGCTCGCGTATTTCATAAGTGCGTCTTCGGTGAGACCGGAACAGTCATCGATGGTCTGGACCAAACGACCTCCGCGCATGACTCCAATCCGATCGCTCAATGCCATGACCTCGGGCAATTCCGACGAGATCACCAGAATGGCACAGCCTTCCTTGGCTAAGCGACGCATCAGTTCGTGGATCTCAAACTTGGCTCCTACGTCGATGCCTCGGGTCGGCTCATCAAAGAGGAAGATCCGGGCTCCCGACTGGAGCCATCGTGCGATAATCACCTTCTGTTGATTGCCGCCCGAAAGGTTGCGAATGCGGACGCCGGCGAGACGTGGGCGAATCGCCATTTCCTGGATGTAGCGCTCGATGTCTTTACGCCGCTGTTTGAGCCGCAAAATCCCCGAGGGTGCGTATTGCCCATAGTTGGCGAGACCAAAATTGCGTTCCACGTCCATCACGGGCACGAGTCCCTGTTTGCGGCGGTCTTCCGGTATCAAGAGCAATTCCGGCCGCCTTGGCGTCCGAGGGTTGCCGAATCTCGAGTGGGACCCCGTTTACACGAATAGTCCCGGCGTCCTTCGGATCGGCCCCAAAGATGCACCGCACGAGCTCTGTCCTGCCGGAGCCAACCAGCCCGGCAAGGCCGAAGATTTCACCGCCGTGGATAGTGAGATCGATGTCGTGCAATTTTCCGGCCACGGATACCCCTTCGAGTTTCAGGGCTTCCTTGCCGCTGTGGGCCTCTCGGTGGACGGGGTGCATCAGCTCGTCGGCTAGCCGGCGTCCGGCGATCATGTCGATGAGATCGTCTGGACTTACTTCGCTTGTCGCCAGGCTGGCGACCAGCTGACCGTCCCGAAGCACGGTGACCCTGTCAGTGATCGCATAGACTTCCGGCATGCGGTGCGTGATGTAGATAATTCCCCTGCCGCCTCGTTTCAAATTTCGGATCAGATCGAACAAGCCGTCTCGCTCCGCAGGCGTTAAGCTGGAGGTGGGCTCGTCGAAGGCAATAATCTGGCCGCCACGTGCCAGTGTGCGCGCGATCTCAACGACTTGCATATCGGCCATGCCCAGGGAAGAAACACGGGCCGTGACCGGAAGCCGAGGGGCTATCGGCTTCAGAATCTCGCGCGCTTTCGCTTGAAACTGACTGCGCGGAACAATACCGAGGGCTTCGGTTTTGCCCAGGAAGATGTTTTGCGCGACGTCAAGTTGAGGAATAAGGCTCGGTTCCTGGCTAACCAAACCGACGCCAAGGGCCAGCGCGTGCCGGGGGTCTTGGATCGTGACTGCGCCGTGGCCTTCGATCTCGATCGTGCCGGAATCAGGCTGTTGCACTCCGAAGAGGATCTTCATCAAGCGTCGACTTGCCGGCTCCGTTCTCTCCCATCAGGGCGTGGACTTCCCCGGCCCTAAGATCAAAATCCACGCCCTTTAACGCTTGCACCCCGGCGAACGCTTTGGCGATACCTCGCGCTCGAAGGAGGGTCTTGGGTTCGACGCCGGACATCTCTGTTTTTCCTTCCAGTGAATCGGCCATAACCCTCTTACTTTTGGAATTCAGGGGGATTGGGGAAGTCCTTAACGTTTTCAGCCGTGATGGTGGCTTGAGGCGACACGACCCACGGGGGAATGGGCTGACCGGCTAAGATCCGTATGGCCACCTCCACTCCGAGTTTGCCTTCATCATAGGGAAACTCGGCCACCGTTGCACGCATCTCGTTATTAGCGATGGAGCGCTTCGCTTCGCGAATGCCGTCGGTGCCGACGATCGCAACCTCCTTGAGCTTGCCCGCCTTTTTAACCGCTTCGACGACGCCAAGCGCCATGCCATCATTGTTGGCGTAGATGCCCACGAGGTCGGGATGCTGGCGCAGGATGTTGGACGTGGCGTTGAGCGCCGTCATGCGGTCCCAATTGCCCGGCTGGCTGGCAACCAACTTGAGGTTGTCGTATTTCTTGAGCGTCTCGGTGAACCCTTTAATGCGTGCCCGCGCATTGGGCGAGCCTGCCTGACCTTCAATTTGAGCGACTTTTCCACCGTCGGGATAGAGTTGGTGGAGGAATTCCGCCGCTTTGGCTCCGATCGCGACCTGGTCGGTTCCGACGTAACAGTTGGCTCCTTCAGTTCGCGCGTCATCGATGACGACGGTGGGAATATTGTTTTTCTTGGCCGCCTGGATCGCCGGCACCAAGTTTGAATCCGACTGGGGCGAAAGCAGTAGGGCGGTCGGCTTCTGGGATAGAATCGTTTGAGCCAAATTGAGTTGCTCGACGAGCGAAGACTCGTCCTTGGCAGCCTGCGCGTCGAACTTGATGTTGTATTTGCCGGCCTCGCTCTTGATGCCCGCCGCAACGTCCTGCCAAAATTCATTGATCAAGGTTTTGGTGACGTAAGCAAACCGCATCCCATCTTTCGGCGCGGGTACGGGACCGAAGGTCTTTTCCAGATCGACGGATTCGATTTTATCAGCAGGTTCAGCGATCGCTAAGCGAGCTGTCGACAGAAGGGACGTAGCCAGCGCAGCCGCCAGTAGAATTCTTGTTTTCATAGAGGATTATTTTTGGGTTTGGGGTGTTTGTAGGGGTGATGTTGAAAGTGGAGTGGGTCAATGGAGGGCTTCACTTCATGTTGGTGTACCGGGTGTACATGTCTTCAGGCTTTTGATTAGTGAGCTCCAGGAGACGCATGACCAGCAGATCGCCAAATAGCAGGAGGGAAACCTCGTAATGAGTACCCATCGTCAGAATGCTTCGGCCGGCAGCTATGTCCACCATGGTCTGGGCGGGCAAATGGATCAAAACGTCTACGGGCATCTGCGCGGCACGCGCCGGCTGAGCGGTGATGGCGGCCGTGCGGCCACCCGCCTCTCGTGCCACATTCAGTAGCGTCTCTACGGTGGGGAAATGCCCCGGCCCGGCACTGACAAGAAAAAGGTCCCCGGGGCCGACCGGCGGTGTCACCATTTCGCCCACCACGTAGGATTTGAAACCCGCATGCATCAGGCGCATGGCGATGGCCTCCATCATCAGGCCTTCACGGCCTACGCCGTAGCAAACGATCCGCTGGGCCGCTAGAAGCTCCTGACTCAAACGCTCCAGTTCAGAAGGGTCTGCCTCTTCGAAAACGCCTTCCAGCTCACGGCACACACGACGGCCTAGGCCATTGAAGTCAAAATGAGGTTCTGCGCACATCGGGGAACAAATGTCGTATAAATATGAAACGTTTTAGATACATGTTTAGCATCGCATGTAAGGCATATATGTCAAATAGTAATATTGTAAGAATTACAGAGGAGTAGTACAGAAAAGCTGCAAAAGATGTTATCGAGTAACTTTTGCTCTCCGAAAAGAATCTGATACGTTTCAGCTGTTGGACGCCGCAATATCTAAACACGTCCAGTCAAATGGGGTGAATACCCTATTCACCCATTGCCATCGTGATTTTAAGGCGCGCCAGCTAGAAATAGCCAAGACCGGCCGGCAAGTTTTCGCCGCATCAAGAACCGAAGTCGCTTCTCGCCTCCTAAACCCCCAAATTTGTCACATCGGCGTCGAAAGGCAGGTTACAGGGTGCGTACCTTGCGTGTGGGCCTAGCCTGTGGGGGCGTGCTTTTCAGGTGCGATTGCCTTTCCACTAGAAAAGGACGAATTACCTCGCTTACCGTTTTGACCTTGCCGCTCACCAACGCGAGCAGTTGCGTAGCCATGCACCGGCCGACTTCGGCCGCGCGGTAATCCACCGTGGTCAATGTCGGATCTAACGCGAGGCAAAGGTCAGTGTTATCATATCCGACGACGGCTACGTCGTCGGGAACCACTAGTCCACGTCCTCGCAGAACCTTCATTGCCCCAGCGGCCATGTAGTCATTGGAGCAAAAAACCCCGTCCGGCGTGAATTCCGTTAGTATGCTTTCCATGGCGGTCGTTCCGCTCGGGATGGTAAAGTCGCCGTAGCGCTTGGTTACCTTCCTGACCCCCGCGGCAACGAGCCCTTCAAAAAAACCCCGCTCGCGCTCGATCGCATCCACGTGCGTTTCGGGCCCGTTAATCATTGCCACTCGCTGGCACCCCCGTTTGGCAAACTGCTCGAGCGACCAACTGTCCGCCATGGTAGTTATCCAGATCCACATAGTTTACGTCAGCACCAAAGCAGGCCGGCCGCATCATCACATAAGGAAAAGACCGCTGCCGCAGGGGATAGAGAAATGGGTAGTCGCGAAGGTATTGCGGGACAATGATGATGCCGTCGAGAGTTCGGTCTCCCACAACGCGCTCAAAGTAGTCCATCAAATCGGGATCTTCATGCGATTTGACATCAAGCCGCAAGCTGTAGTTGGCTTGGTAGCCCACTGCCAAAACGCCCTGCTGCAAATAGTAAAATAGCGACGTCTTGTGAACGATGTTGGTTATTTGAACCGATGTCATCATCAGTAAAGCGATGGTGTTTGACTTTCCTGTATTCAGCGTGCGCCCGATGCGATTGGGCACATAGTTCAGCCGCTTGGCGCACTCCAGAACCCGCGTGCGCGTTGATTCCTTAACCTCTCCCCGGTTCAAGGCCATTGAGGCCGTAGCTACCGATACTTTCGCAAGCTCCGCTACTTCCTTAAGAGTGGCCCTCATTCCGATAGCATAACCCGTGAAGGAGCGTTGTCACCGTCTTGGGTGAATTCGCGAAATTCCGGCTGTCGATGAATCCAGCCGCGCAGGTTGTTGTAACTAACGTCGAGCTGACACCGAGTTTTGAGGATGGTGCGGACGGTGGTTAGGGGAATGCCTTCCTTGACGGCATTGATGATGAAATCCCGGTAGGGAGTGAGCTTACTCGCGCGTCGCCTTTTCTGCTCGGCGAGAGCACGGGCTTCTTTCAGTAACTTCTCGACGCCAATTTTCATAGTCAACTACATGTCATTCTAACAATTGGATATACAATATCGATAAATCATTGATACAATAATTCTTATTGCATTTCTTGACAGTGTGTCAAAATAGTCCCGCTATCGACCCTAAAGGCAGCAGCGCTGGAATACGTCGCCCAATGAACGATCGAGTTCCGGGAAGTATTGCTCGGGATCCTCGAGAAGTGGACTTGGCGATTCTGCGAGGCTCTCGCGGGCTCTTGACGGTAAGTCATACCTGTGGTACGACCAGACAATGAGTGTGGCAAAAGTCGCAGTCTCCATAGATGACCGATTGCTTCGGCGCTTGGACAGTCTTGTCGCACGCGAGGTCTTTCGCAGCCGCAGTGAAGCGATTCAGAAGGCTGTCGCTGAGAAGCTCGCTCGCCTGGACCGTAGCCGCCTTACACGCGAATGCGCGAAGCTCCTTCCGGGTGAAGAACAGCAACTGGCTGACGAAGGCATGGGCAGAGACGCTTCAGAATGGCCAGAATACTGAGGGGCGATGTCGTCTGGGCGGAGCTCGATCCGACACAAGGTCACGAGCAGTCCGGCCGTCGTCCGGTCATTGTACTCAGCCACGATGTTTTCAACGAACGGTCCGGGACGGTGATTGCCTGCGCGCTCACAAGTCAGGAACCACGAGCTGGCTTTCCGCTCACGCTGGAACTGACCGGGGCGAACCTGCCGAAGCGTTCGTGGGTGAAAATCAGCCAGATCAGGACACTTTCGGTGAAGCGGCTCGGGAGGAAGCTCGGGCGCATTTCGGTTGAGGAACTGAGTCAAGTGATGGAGGGATTGAACGAGATCATCGGCGCGTAGCTGACGCGGAGAACGAGTCTGACTTTGCCGCCTTGAGGTTCGCCGGCAGATTGCGCCATGCTTCAATGACGCGCTGCAAGTCGGAATCGAAGAACGCTGAGCTTTGTGAGTCTCTTGGGAGTCTCTCATTGTAATCACCTGATTGTGAGGCGCGGGGGCGCTCGACAAAGGGGCGCAGAACGGTTGACCTCTCAACTATCAACCCTCAACAATTTCCTATTTCCGACTGCCCGCGCGGTAGCGCAGCGCCGGGGCGAAGCCCGAAATCGCAGAGCCCGCCCGACGGGCGGGATAATCCTGTCGCCTCGACCATTCTACGTTTTCTTGACTGGTCGTCACAGGCCCGGACATGTCATTCGTAGACTGCTGTATTAGCAGCTTGAATTTCGGTGAACTTCGCGATCTTTTTTGCCGAGGTGGGTGGTTCGCGGGCACAGTTTTCTCCGAGAGAGCCCATCGAGATGCGCACTTCATTAGAGCACTACGCCGTTAACAGGGATGTTCCACCGCCCTCGGTTGCCGATGATCGAATGAAGCGGAGACTCGTCGGCACCGTGTTCATCGCCGTATCGTTCGACGTCGCAGCGATTGAGGCCTATATTCGCCCTCATGACGACCATTGGACTCGTCGGAGCCGGACAGATCGGAAGCCAGATTGCGAGACTTGCGGTGTTACGCGGCTATTCTGTTGTGATAAGCAACTCACGCGGGCCGGAGACCTTGGCCACACTCGCCGCCGAGCTCGGACCGAACGCGCGCGCGGCGACCGCCATGGACGCCGCAAAGGTCGGAGAGATCGTCGTGGTCACCCTGCCGCTCAAGAACTACCGGGAGGTGCCGGTTGAGCCGCTTGCGGGGAAAATCGTAATCGACACCAACAACTATTACCCGCAACGGGACGGTCACATTCCTGAGCTCGACAACGAGTCGACAACGACGTCCGAGCTCCTGCAAGCGCACCTGCCGACGTCGAAGGTCGTCAAGGCATTCAACCATATCTACGCCGCGCAACTCACTACCGACGGGCAGCCGGCGGGTTCGAAGAACCGCCGGGCGCTCGTCATCGCGGGCGACGACCTTGACGCCAAGGCTGTGGTGAAGGATCTGCTCGACCAGTTCGGCTTCGACGCGGTCGACGCTGGGCCGCTGAAGGAAGGGTGGCGTATTCAGCGCGATACGCCCGGCTACGGCCCACGTCGCACGGCGGAGGAGCTACGAAGGGACCTCGCGGCGGCAAAGCGGTACGCCGACCGGTAGACCGCGCTGGCCCAAATGTCATGCCTTACCAATGAGAGGCGTACATGAAAGTGGTGCTTATGACGGAGGCAGGCATTTTCTCGAGGTCCGCGATTTCGTCCTTCGAAATCGCTCGGGAGAGCGAGAGAAAGGAAAAACGCCGGGACGATGTGCACGAAGAGGATCCTCACGATGGTCGCGCCTGGAAAGATCATGGCGTAGCCGATGTTTGGCCGGTCGGTGGGAGTGAGCTTGTTCGAGTATCGTCGCCACAGGTGCTCGCAACGACGCCCGCCACCTCGTCGAAAGGCATGCGGAAAAGAGAGGAGGCCCGAGGTCAGGATCGGCAGCACGAGCGCAACCAGCACAATTGCACCCACGCCCAGCATCACCAACCCGGCCTCGGTGACAGTCGCGGCGAATTTGGGCCCCGGTTCCATCCCGCCATTGAGTGCTCTA
The DNA here is from genome assembly GCA_963820865.1 of uncultured Verrucomicrobiae bacterium. Taxonomy (GTDB): domain Bacteria; phylum Verrucomicrobiota; class Verrucomicrobiia; order Chthoniobacterales; family Terrimicrobiaceae; genus DASTFP01. The sequence goes on along the minus strand of CAWGBZ010000025.1, from coordinate 10,069 downwards.
CTTACAAGATGTCGGCGGTATACTCCTTGTATAGGTAAGTTCTGATATCGAGACGGCTGTAACGCCCCGGATGGCCTACGGACTGCAAGCGTACGTAATATTCCCTTTTGAGGTGCGGCGTGGCGATCTGACGAAACACACTTTGCCCGCTTCCGATCCGGGTTCCAAATTGTGGAGCCAACCTGGAAAAATAGCGGGGCTTTTTGCAATTAAGGAAAAGTGTGGCATGATCTTTTGATGCGTGGCGTAGTTCGCCTACGCAATTGGGCCTTGCTACCTCACGCATCAGAATGGTGTTGCTTTGTCTGTCACTGTTCAGGCTGACACGTTCACACAACTGTGCGACCGCAGAGAGAACTCTCTCTGAGCCCTTTAGGATTAGCGCCAAGCGACCAAAGAAGCGGAACATTGTTCAGCAGAGTACAAAATTGAGGTGCCTGACTTCATTCCAACTCTTCGTCAAAGGCTGGAATTCCTGGGGTTTTCCAGTTTTATCTCGCTGATAGAGTGTTTGCCGTACCGCTGGCTTCGGCACATCGCGAACGCGCTCGGATCCGTCGTGTTCCTTTTTGACAAACGCGGGAAGGATGTTGCGTTGGCCAACCTGGATTCGGCCTTCGGGAGTTCGCGGACACCAGCCGAAAAGCGCCGGATTGCCGTGGGCAGCTATCAGACGTTTGCGCGGACCATGTTGGAGCTTTTCTGGTCACCCAACCTGAGCGAATCCGTGACGCAGAGTATTGCGCACTTCGAGGGGATCGAGGATTCCTGCCACAGAGATCGGCATCAAGCGGTTGTCTATCTCTGTCTGCATTACTCGAACTTCGAATGGCTGAGCCAACTCAGCGCCTATTCGATCGGCAATGGTCCGGTCGTCGCACAGCGATTCAAAAATCCGCTCTTTGGCCGCATTTTCGACCGTTTGCGCTCCAGTACGGGACACAGTGTGATCCCCCAGGAGCGCGCGATGATTCGGATGCTCAAGCTCCTGAAAGGCGGAGGAAGATTTAGGATGACGTGCGACCTCACTCTCGATCCCCGCGAGGCGGGCGTTGTCATTGACACCTTCGGAGGACTAAAAATGTGCGTGACGCAGATGCAGGCGGTGCTCGCTCTTCGGACCGGAGCTAAAATCGTTCCGGCGGAGTGCCGTCCCGAACCGGACGGCACGTATCGCATTATCTATAACAAGCCGCTTGAGTTTCCTCCTGGAGCGACCGCGGCGGAAATCACCCAGCTCTGCTGGAATGTGCTCGAACCTTCCATCCTTGAACAACCCGAATGCTGGCTTTGGGCCTACAAACATTGGCGCTTCCGTCCGGGGGGCGATCAAAGCGGCCGCTATCCGTTTTACGCCAATGTTGCCAAGCGCTTCGACAAGCAACTGGCGAAACAGAAAAAAGAATCTATCCTCAGCAGATCTTGAATAGCCTCGACGACGCCGGAGAATTATACCCGGGAGTCGCATCGGCAGCGGCAGAAGGCCTCGTCCTCGCGCCCCTTCCCGCCGCCTCAACGAAGACATGGTATGAGTCGTCGTGGTGGACCCCCGGCGACCACATTCTCCCGGAGTTGGGAATAAGCCCCGGTCACTACGCTCAGAAAAAGCTATAATGCCCTTAAGTGCAGTACGCTGAAGGAAGGTGTGGTGGTCAGTCTCGTGATTGTGTCCTTGAAGCCGTTGATTTGATTTGTTCATTGATTTCTGCAACGCCGGGGGACGCTGAGGAATTGAACGAGATTCATCGGCGCGTAGCTTTTTAGACGGTTAGAGTGCTCTGCGACGGGTGGCGCGCTTCGGACCGACTGCGCTAACCCTCCTGCGACGGCTAACGTGCGCAAATTCCATTTCAGGAGTGCCCGAGGCACGATCTGAACTATTCCGGGGGAGATTCGCCGCGAGCTTCGAACCACTTTCGCAAGAACAACAAATCTCCAGCATCCTTCTCGCGGCGGGTGTTCTTCTTCATGCGCCAAAGGAGGCGAGGCGAGGCGAACGGAATTTCGACATCGCCGATTTTTCGGACGATGATATCCTTGGATGCTTCCTCATAACCGATCCCGGAAGCGGATTTCATCAGGTCGACTACAATCTCATCCGCCACGCGAACAACTGCGTATTTGGAGACGTCCCCGGGGTCGAGTTCGTCCGCCGCACGGTCGGGGAGACTCCGAAGCGCCATATAGATCTTCGCTTCGTTCTCAGGCGCGGTGTCGATAAGGATATCAAGGTCGCCAGTGAATCTCGGATATCCGGCGTGGATGATAGCGTAACCGCCGATCACCAGGTAGCGTGCGCCGAGTTTGTTTAGTCAAGAGGCAGAGCCTAATGCGGAGAACGCCACGCTGGAGGAAATGCGAGTGGCAATGGAAGCGGCGCCCAATCGGCGTAGTTACATCCGGCTTGCCGTGATGCGTTCCTTGCTCATGGGACTGGAACGCGGAGTCGTGGCGCAACAATTTTGCCGCAGTGATCGGGTGGTTCGGCTCTGGATCGAGATGTTCAACGCCGCTGGCATCGACGCTCTGACTACCAAGAGGCCTGCGGGGCGAGGACGCAGGGTGAAAATCGAACGGGTCCGAGATCTCTTAGTGCCGGTCTTAGAGAATCCCCGGCAAGCTGGAGAGCTTCACTGGACGGGGGTCAAGATCCATGGGTTTCTCAAGGAGCAGCTCGGGCTTGAAGTCGGCTACAGCACCACGGTGCGCTACCTTCATGAGCTTGGCTACAATCTGCGGGTGCCTCGGCCCTGGCCAGAACGCCAGAATGAAGAAGAGCGAAATGCTTTCTTAGAGCAGCTGCGGCTCTGGCAAGCCGATGCAGCCGTGGAGTTATGGTTTGCGGACGAGTGCGGGGTGGAGGGCGATCCGCGTCCGCGGCGGCGCTGGAGTGCTCGAGGCAGTCGGCCCAAAGTGCCTTATCTCGGAGACCACATCCGAGCCAACGTCATCGGCGCGGTCTGTCCGGCTACAGGAGAATGCTCGACGATGATCTTTGATGGCGTCGATAGCGATGTCTTCCAGTATTACCTCGATCATCTTGGCCAAAGAGATCCCGGCGCTGGACTCCAAACGCAGGCTGCTCATCCTCGACAATGCCAGCTGGCATAAAGCTCAACGCCTCAATTGGCATCACTTCGAGGTTCACTACCTGCCGGGCTACAGCCCGGATTTCAATCCCATCGAACGGCTTTGGTTACGCCTCAAAGCCGACTTCTTTAGCGACTTCCTTGCGAAAAGTCCCGAGCAACTCACCCAGCGTCTTTGCCATGGGCTGACCTCCCTCATGAATGACCCTAAAACTGTCGCCTCCCAGTGCGCTTTCCGGAAATGATTTTCGAGAACTGCTCTAGTATCCAGCAGAGCGCGACGAGATCCTCTTCAACCGGCGGTCTCGGGACTAATTCCGATTCTTCCTCGCTGCCGCTTCGGCGATCTTCGTCATCAGCCAATCGTTTGCCTCCTCATGTGAGTGAAACCGATAAACTCCTTTGGGAACGCCGAGCGCTTGCCGAAACGAGGCGCCTGCCTTCTGGACTCCCATACCAAAGCGGAATCCGTCAGCGACTCGTCTCCGCCCGACCGTCTTGCCGGGTGTTTCCTCGAGGTTGATGATCGGATCCATGAGTAGGAGTCTAACACGGTGGCCAGACGCACTCAACAGTTGCGAGACGACTCACGGCAGGGTCATGCGATTTGTTCCAGGGTCACCGAGCCTCCCTCATAACATCGCGAATTCTGGAATACTCGAGGGTCAACGTGTCAGATCGCCGTGCTACGGGAACCGGGCGGGAAAATATGTAACTCCTGCTGAGCCAACGGTGTAACCATGAAAAGATGCCGTTGATTACTTCTGTCAGTGGCAATCCGGGCAAGCGATCGAACACGATCGCAGCTTTTAAGTTTGTAGGCAGATTGCGCCATGCCTCAATGACTCTCTGCAGGTCCGAATCAGTAATCACCTTTGAGTCTTGTGAGTCTCCTTGTGAGTCTCTCGTTGTAACCGCCTGAATATGAGACGCGAGCTGCGAGTTCGAATCCTGTCGCCCCGACCAGACGCGACAGGATGAGAACTTCAGGGAAGCAGTGCGAAATGATTGGAACAGGCTGGATTTGGTTGGATGTAGCCTGATTGCAGCGAGTTAAAGACGGCGGCGCGGCAGAAAGTTTGGAACACTCCTTGTCAAAAAGTTTGAAACGGGTTGCCGGGTCAATTCATGGGTAACAGGGGACGGCTTGAGAGACGGCAGATCGAGATGAAGACCGGCGGCTTTGAGGTAAGCCATGATGCGAAAGTAGCGCAGGGAGCGAAACCCTCTGGCCAAACGCTTAGCCAGCTGGAGCAGGCCGTTAACTGCCTCTATGGCGCCATTGGTGAGCCGAGTCTTCAAGAATGCGACCACCCCGCTCCAATGTTTTTGGATGCTCTGTGCCAAGTCCCGAAAGGGTTCGAGCCGACTGAGCTTGGCCCGTTTGCACCACCAGCGCAGAGGCTCCTGATCTTCGTCAGCGAGGATGTCCTGGAGCATGTCGCGCAGGCCGATGGCGCGACCGAGTTTGGGGTAGCGGTTGCACAGCGCGCTTCTTTGCTGGCGTTGCTCCTGGCTACGGGTCCATTCGTTGCCTCGCAGCGCCCACAGCGACCCCTTGAGATCGGCCCCTGCCCGAGCCAGTTCCTTACGAACTTGATCAGTAGCTTGACCAGCCATTTGCATAATATGAAAAGGATCAAAGACGATCTGGGCTTGCGGAAAGAACTGGCTCGCGCCGCTTTGATAAGCCGGACTCATATCCATGCTGATGAGTTCGATCTGTTCGGCCTTTCCCCCGTGAGCCACCAACGCTTGGGCGAAGGCTTCCAGAGCCTCGGCGCTGCGGCCTTCGACCATCAAGAGAAGTTGATGAGTTTGCGCGTCGAGGATATTGGTCACGTAGCGATGGCCCCGTCGGGCACTGGTTTCATCAACCGAGATCATTCGCACTTGCGCCCACGAGTTCTTTGCGTAGGCCGCCTCCACATAATGGGCCGCCACACGCCAGAGCCGGGTGTCGTGCTCCCCAAGAGCGTCGGCCACCGCGGCCATCGGCATTTCCCGGCACAACAACATGACAAAAGCTTCAAAAAGCAGGGTAAAACCGCTGCCTTCCCGCGCCCAAGGCACCGTCACGCTCAAGACCCCGTGTTCCGGGCAATTACTGCGCGGCACCCGCGCTTCCAAGAGGCACTCATACTGGAAGAAGTTCAGATGCCTCCACCCTTTGATGCTGGTGTCATGGGTCGGACAAAGCTTGCCGCATTGTGGACATCCAAAGCGTTTGCCCTCCTCAAAATCCAGCTTCAAAAGCAGCCGGCGCGGTTCGCCTTCAAATCGGCATTCGCTCACTTTCCATCCCGCCTCGAGCTGCAAGGCCGCCGTAAACAATGCTTCCGGTGTCATCGCCCCGATGCTGTTCCCCCTAGCAGGCATTTACAAGGGCCGGCAATGAGGTTAACCTCAACGCTCGCTTTCGTCTCATGGCCAAGGCGCGACGAGGGGAGGTTCCTGACAGCTCTGATGCCCTTGGGTGGCTGTTCTTGATGCAACACTACCGCCTCCCCACGCGTCTGCTCGATTGGAGCCAATCCCCCCTGGTTGCCCTCTACTTTGCCATCGAGAGGCCGGACGACGGCGACGCTGCTTTGTGGGCACTCTCTCCGACGCGCCTAAACTTGAATGAGGCAAAGAATGCATCGATTTGTATGCCTGATAGTCGAACGGTGGGTCTTCTCGGAGCCCAGGCGTTCAGCCGCGACAGCGAGCGAGCCGATACGCGCATTCTGGCAGTCCTGACAGAGGAGGCAGATCTTCGTCACCTGGTACAGCAGTCCTCCTTCACTCTTCACGGACGCGGAGACCCGCTGGACAAGGGAGAGGCGTCACCCTCGTTTTTGGTGAAAGTCCGAATTCCCTCAGCTGCGAAGAAGGGGCTTCGTCAAGCATTGGCGCTCCTTGGAATTAATCGAGCCAGCTTGTTTCCCGATCTCGAAAACCTTGCTCTTGAACTCCAGGGACTCGAGTTTGATCAGTCTAGGGTTGAGGAGCTGGCAGATGAGCCACCGATCGCTTCCTAACAACGCATTAGATCCTCGCACGCACATGACGGATTCGAGAGAGACCAGAGCAGCGAAGATTCAGGACTCCATCCGCCAGATTCTCTATCACGATTGGGATCTGATTGGAGTTTCCGGTTCAGCACCGGAGGATGAGTATGACGGCTACATCGCCCCGGTGTATCGGATTTTGGTCGGCAGTCGTTCCGAGCAGGAGCTTTGTGAGTATCTTTTTCGAAACTGCGCGTGACACGATTGGAGTCGCCACTGATACGGTCGAGCATTTCGAGGTGGGTCGTCCAGTTGCACGGAAGCTTTTGGAGCTTGATGTCAGATTGTGACGACTTTGTGGCCTAACCCTGGCGCTGCAGCGAACCGCCGCCCCGCTGGGCCGTCGAACGGTTCAGGTAATTCGGCAGCGGCTCTTGCAGCAGACCGGGTGTTTCCGGCGGCGGTCGCTGGGCTTGGTCGTTAGGCAAGAGAATGAACACTAAATATCGTATCGTTATCCAACCTGGTAACCCGCTTGATCTGGAAGAGAAGCGACTTGGCCCCCTTTTCAAGGCTATTCAGAAGAGCGATCCCGAGTGTGAAGTAGAATATTCCGTAAAAGAGCAACGAGGCTTCGGGGTGACGTGGTGGGAAGTCCTCTATGTATGGGTGCCTTGGGGAGCGCTTTCTGGCGCAATTGCCACGAAGATTGTTCAGATACTAGCTGATTGGGCGCACCGTCGCATCAAAGGCGAGCGCAAAGGATCTCGGCCTCGCTCTGTCACAATTTATGGCCCGGACGGGAAAGTCCTCAAGCAGATTGAAGTAGATCGCTTCGACAAAGAGAAATGAAGCTTGTGAAAGGTCGAACTGCGGAGGCCGCAACCCATCACCCCGGACGAACTCAGGAAGGGTTTTTCCAGCCATTCCGGAGATAGTCAGCTCTAGTCCCTAACATAACTAAGCCTCGGATGACGAAGCGTAAGACGCCCGAAAACCTAGAGCCGCAAGCTCCCGAGCTGTTTAGGCACATCAAATGGATCCAGTTGCATTGGCGTAGACACTGGAAGGTTCTCGCCATTGCCGTTGTGATTGTGAGTGCGTATCCAGCCTATCAAATCGCCCAATCGGCGTACTCCAGCTATCTCGCCATCTTTGGGGGGCCGGCCCGGATCGGGGCCTTTAAGCTGACGATAGTCAATCGATCGTTAGATTCGCTTCACCTCAGCAACGTCGGTGAGTTTTATCTGCACGCGCCGGAAACTCCGGGGATGAACAGGCAGGTTTCGTCCGGAGTCATACAACTTGAGGTACCAGGCGGCCAGTTTGTCTTGAAGGTAGCTCCCCTGCAGGCGATTACGGTTTGGGCGACACTGCTCAATGAGGAGCGTCTCCTTCCTTACCTAGATGCGGGAGAATATTTCGGCCTCATTATTTTCAGTGCCGATCCCAAGCCTATCCGAACGGAGGTACTATTCACGAGAGACACATTCAAAAAGGGCGTTCTGTTGGTGGTTGAGACTAACAAACCCAGCAAATCGAGCCAACCGATTCATTCAGAGGCAAGTCCAGCGTCAACCGCGTCCGGATCGCAGCACTGACCTCCGACGTTAGTAGCAATCGACCTCGCTGACAGTTGGGAAGTCACCGGGCGTTGATGATGGCGCCGTTGGCGGAGTGGGCGACGAGGGCGTCTTCGATGAGGGGTTGGACGCGGTCGGGGGACCAGTCGGCGTAGAGGGCGAGGATGCGTTGCTGGACTTCGGCCGGCGACCGACTGTCGAGGATGATTCGCCGGATGGGCGCGAGGGAGCCGCGGAAGGCTTGCGCGAGAGGCGCGGCGGCCTCGCGAGCGATAGAATCGCTGGCAGCTTCGGCGATTTCGGCGCGGCGCTGGACCCTCGCTTGGGCGTAGAATGGCAGGACGGGCGATAGAGCTGGGTCTGGGCCGACCTTTCGTTGAACCTCGATGCCTAGGCGGTCACTGATGACGTTGATTGCGGAGTCGGTGAGCTCCAGGCCGGCGCTGGAAAGGCTGGAGAGGAGCTGACCGTCGAGCTCAATGCGATCGGAGGACCAGACGATGCGTGGCGCCCGGCCGGGGATGCCGTTGATGCGCACGAATTGCTTCACGAGCTGGTCGCGGAGGGTGGCGCCGAGCATGGTGCCGTCGAATTGGCGGATGTCGTTCCGAACGTCCTGGTGACCTTTCGCAACGCCAGAGCCGAGGCCAGTCGACTCGGCGTCCGATGAGAGAATCTGGCCGAGGACGAGCTTGGATTTCTCGCGGTTGCAGACGGTATGGAACTTCTCGAAGGCGTCGCCGCTCTGGGAAGCGGCTGCCTGGAGGAGCTCGACCTCGGTCTGGCGGGAAACCACGACGCCAAAAAGACGCGAGGCCAGGCTCATGGCGATTTCGAGCTTTTGGCGGGTGTCGTCGTCGGCCTGGTCGTATTTCGCGACGATGAACGGGGCTCCAAAGCGTTCCAGGAAGCGACCCCACCAGTCGCGATCCATGACCGAGAGCAACCACCAGAAAACGAGCGAGCGCATGGGACCGCCCCAGTTATCAGGGGCGCTGAGCAGATGGCCGCGGTGGATGATGTATTTGCCAGGGTCGGCGTCGTGCCTGGAGCCGAGGCGCTGGCCATCCGGGCTGCTCTTCCAGATCTTCAGGCAGCCCTCGGTGAAATCGAGCAGCCGGTGCGGGACCGGGGCGAGCTCATAGCGCAGTCCGGCCTGGAGGCTCGGGCGATAGACCTTTTCGACGACGGCGACCGGGTAGAGCGTGGAGTCAAGGAGGTGTGAGCAGGCCGGCAAGAAGCCCGGCACGTCTCCGAGCATCGCGTCGATAGCATCGGCGGCGCCTTCGTCCTCGGCATCTTCCTTGTCGTGTGGCTGGACCGAGAGCGAGTCGCCCAGGACCGCGAGCTTGCGCTTGCCGAACTCGTTCTGGAGGTGGGAGTCGCTGAGGATGATGTCGCGATAGAGCGAGAAAAGGAGGCCGTGGAATTCCCCCTGGCATGCCCGTGAAAGTCGCGAGCGCCGACTACGCGAGACTGGAGCAGCAGCTCCAAAAGCCGCTTGATGCCCATATTCGCGCTGCGCTTGGCAGTTCGGCCCGACCTGCTTGCAAAGGTCGCAATTGTCCAAGCGAAGGAAGCGCAGCTTCGCGCGGCGCGTGCAGACTTGCTCCCCAAGCTCTCCCTTACCGGGCTGGCGGGCTACACGCGGTTCGAGACAAGCGTGCGAAGTGCCGGGCCTCTTGAAGAGATGGGCTTCGGACTTCAAAATTACGGTGGATTTCTCACCGTGCAGTGGCCGATCTTCACCGGCTTCGGAGAAGAAAACAAAGTCCGGCTCGCAGATACGCAGCGACAAGCCGCCGTGGAGGAGCTTGCCCTTGCCAAGGAGAAGACCATCGCCCAAGTATGGCGCGCTTACACCCGGGCGAAAAATGCTCTGGCGCGCCGGGAAAGCGCCGACGGGCTCGTCAAGGCGACGCGCGCGAGCTATGACGCGGCCCTCGCGGGATTCGACCAAGGCCTTGTGCCCGTTCAGGACGTGCTCACGGCGCAAGCGGCATGGTCACAAGCGATTGCACTGCAGGCGGAATCGGACAGCGCCATCGGAGCGACTCTCGCAGCGCTCGCCTTCGGTTCCGGCAAGCTCGAGGCTGCTATCCTCCGAGGCGAATCGCAAAGACCGTAAGCAGCGCTCCGACGAGCACCATCGTGCATCCCAGCAACAGTGGGCGATGGCCCGTGCTCCGGCCGAAAAGATAGCCGGTAAGAAATAGCATGCCGATGGCAACCAAGTTTGAAACGCGGAGTGCGAGCGACGGACCGACGATGAAGAAAAACGGGAGATCACCGGGCGCGTCGAGCAAAAGGCAAGCCGAACGCCTGCCGCGCACAGCCGATCGTCGCTGGTGCGACGCGGTCTCGAGGGCGGCTCGGTCAACGACGGCCGTCGAGCTGCAGGATG
>CAWGBZ010000024.1:0-6679 GCA_963820865.1 uncultured Verrucomicrobiae bacterium | reverse complement strand
CTTCTTCGGCCAGGAAACCCAAATCATCCCAGCGGGAGCAATCGCCCTACGAGAGGATCGCAGCTTCGTCCTCAGTGCGGATTTCGATAACGCAAAGATGTGGACCAGGGAGGTTCGCGCGCTCGCGCGTTCCGCCCAGTCCACGGAAATCCCCGGTGGGAGAGCAAGCATGGCAGCGTAACCCTCGGGCGCTCCGTCGGTGCAGGCGGTCATGCCTTCCCGATAGCCAAGTTTCTTCCAAAGTGGTGTTCCGGAATATCCAGTTATGATCCTGGCCTAACGATCAGGTTCGGTGGCCGCCGAGGGCCAAATGCGGAGCCGAGAAGCAACCCCGCCTGCGCACGCCCGGCAAAGTCTTTCTGCGAAAAGGTCGGTTCTCACGGTTCGCGGGGTTCATTCCACAGGCAATGCTCGCTGCGGCCAGATTGCGGTCAGGATTAGCGCGACGCCAATTCCGAGCGAAACCTCGATGAAGCGATGAAGTCCTGTCATCCAATGTGGTTGTGGCTTTGCGACCAGCATGACAATCGTGAGCGTGATGCCCGCGAATCGGTAGGCGCTCTGATCGAGACGCAAAATGGCGCAAAGCAGTCCGAGGACAAAGATCGCCAGACCGAAGACGATGATCCCCGGGCTGAAGTAGCCCGCCAACAATGCTCCAAGCGCAGCACCCAGCGCCGTTCCGATCAGTCGAAATTTCGAGCTGGTCCAGGCTGCTCCGAGCGTTGATTGCATCACGATGAGCGTCGTGATCGGCGCCCAGTAGGCCTCCGGCATCTTGAATAAGCGTGCGACCACCAAAGACACTCCGGACGCGACCGCCTGGCGGGCTGAGTGCGCCAGCCAGCCGGTCGGGATCAGCGAAAAAGAACTTTTTGCCTGCTCAATGTGCTTGTTAGCCATCGGGAGATTTGCCCTACACCAAGGCAGGACGCAATCGAATGCAGTGTGTACCCCAGGTTCCGGGAATGCATCGCCAGGTAGCTACAGGTGAGCGGGCGGGCTGTTAGCAGACGCAGCTCCTGGCTGGGACGCTGCAAAAGCTGCCAGCATTTCCTCTTCCGAGGGAGGATGGATGACATTACGCGCGGCGAATTCTTCCGCCTTGGGATAGTGCGTCGTCCGAATTCGCGCCCCAGCTCTCGTCAGATCGTAATCCGTCCGGCGGAATTCGATCTCGGACCCAAGTAAAAGCCAATAGGCGCCCGGCATACCGAAGGGCATTCCGACACTGCCGGCGTTGAGCACGCGCGCGTCGCCGATCCTTCGATCGAACTGCATATGGGTATGACCGCAAACGACCACGTCCGCGCCGGATTCAGCGAAAGCCGGCACTAGCTGATCTTCGGGCGTACGACGCATCGTGATAATTTTGCGGAGTGGCATGGCAGAAGAGGACTTTGCCCACGGCGGCAATTTCGATCCGCAACGTTTCCGGCCAACTGGCCAGTAACCCGGCATCGCGCGCCCGAAGCTGGGCCGCGTTCCACCGAATCGCTTCTCGATACTGGACAGGGACGCCGGGATCTCTGCCCGACTTCTCCGCCAGAACGGCCGCCTCGCCGTTACCCTTGATGAACTGAACCGGAATCTCTATCTCGAGCAGCCGCTCAAGTGTTTCCCGCGGCAATGGTCCCGGGACCACATCTCCGCCGACCACGATCTGGTCTGCGCCGGCCCGAGCCACATCTTCCAACACAGCCTCCAAAGCGGGAAGGTTGCCATGAATGTCATGGATGGCTGCCACCAACATAATAAATCTGAAGCATTCCCCCGAGAAGCTCTCCTCGGCCCGGACCGCTGGAATTTCCGATCCGCGAGATCAGTCGGGATTCTTCGTTCAAAAACAGGCAACGCACGCGTTAGATCTCGGTTCATGGCCGGTTCGCCTTCTTATTTCTTTACCCATGCGGAATGATCGCGGCAAATCTGGATCAGGACATTTCATTCTCGCGGGAACGTAGATTCCTTGAACCATGCGTCTGTGTCGAATCGGTCAAGTGGCCCTCGCTGCAGGAACTGCAAAAGGCGAGAAAAGAGACGATCCGCAAGTTCTACTATGCCCACAACTGCCGGCGCTTGGATGTGATCAATAAACGCCTCGAGGCCATCGCCCAGATGACCCCGCTCTCCCACGACCCTGCCCTCATCGAACCGGCCAAAGTTCAGGTCACAATGTTGGCCCGCCAGTTACTCCAGCTCGCGATTGTGCTCAAAGACTACGACACGCCCATCGGGCAACTCTTCGCCTCCCATGCCGATGCCGCCATCTGGAAAAGCTTCCCCGGCGCCGGGCCTACCCTCGCGCCCCGGCTCTGCTGTGCCTTTGGCTGCGAACGCTCCCGCTACCTGAGTGCCGCCGCCATCCAGCAATACAGCGGTATTGCCCCGGTGACCGAACGCAGCGGTAAAAACCAGCACTGGGTCCACCGCCGCTGGGGCCGACCCCACTTCCTCCATCAGAGCTTCTTCGAGTACGCTAACCAGTCCGTCCTCCATTGCGCCTGGGCCAAACTCTTCCTCCAGGAGCAGATCGCCAAAGGCAAAAAACATCCCACCGCCGTGCGCGCCCTGGCCTTCAAGTGGCAGCGCATCATGTTCGTCTGCTGGCGCGACCGTGTTGCTTATGATGAGTCGACTTATCTCGACGGCTTGAAACGCCGCGGCTCACCCCTCGCGGCCAAACTCCCACTCATCCTCGCTCAAGCCGCCTGACTCACGGCCCAATAACTTTACTCAAAATCCTTGACGGACGACCTCAGATGTATGGTTAGGCTCCGGCGAGTTTGTGTTTAGCTTCTTCAAGTCGGCGAAGTAATAACGAGGCGAGTGATAGGTGGTCCAAGCACTTATCGACCGAATCAGACACACCGTACTCATGTCCCCTCGGGTTCCGAATACATAAAACGGATCCCGCGAAGAGAAATTGGTAACCCTTTTGTTCATCTTTTTCGGACGTAGTCGAGCAGGGCGTAATTGAGACGAGGGGGTTGTTTTCGGGAAGGACGGCCATCATTAATTTGAAGCCAGATTCATGTGAGCCGCTTAGACGTTGGATTTCTTTGTCGATGAACTTGAACGCCTCGAACGTGGATTCGGAGTAGTGACCGTCGTCAAAAAGCTCACGCACCTTTGGCGGTAAGTTTCCGTGAATGTTGCGGCTATCGAACGGATGGAAGCTTCGGTCTGCGTCTGGCGGTGCAGACGTGAACATATAGGCCCGACGCGAAACAGACTCGAATTTCTCAAGGCTCGCCTCTGTCGATGAGATTCTTTCGGATGCTTTGGAAGATTCGGTCATACGTTTCTTGGTCTGCGCTGGCAGGCAGGTTCACCTCGATGCGGACAGTGAGCCCAAAAGGGTTCGCCTGAATACCGGGTGCCTGGCGTACAAGCAGGGGATTTGTGTTGGCGGAGGCGGCGGGCTCCAGTTTTGGCTTCCCGGCTTCTTTTGTGCGTTTAGGCGCCTTTTCGGATGCTTTCGGTTGTTTTGGTTTCGGCGCTTGCACTTCCGCGTGGCCGCCTAAGGCAGAGAGCGTCTTAAATGTGTTAGCCTGCCGCTGACCGACAATCTGAGAACTCTCAGCGGACTGGCGGAAAAAAGTAATCAATGCGTCTGTATCTAAATCCCACGCCGCGTCACCGTGCAGCGAAAAAAGCTCCTGGTAAGCGGTCTTGACGAGTTCGGAAAACGCCTTCTGAAACGCGACCTCATCGTGGTGAAGAAATACCTTGCTCGCCTTCTCCGCCTTCTTTCCTTCTTGATCGAGTATGCCAAGAAAGCGGAGTACACCGAGCACATAGCTCTCATTCTTTGGAGCGATGGCCAGCTTCTTGAGGGTCGATGCGTCAACAACCGCAGGAAACGAGCGTCTCAGTTGCTGAACGATTGCGACAATCGGGCCGCCGCTCGCCGTATATGGATATGATGTAGACATAAAGTGTGGCTAAAGGCCTAACGAGGAGTGGGCCGGGAAATCCCGCCTTTTATTGCGCGAAAATCCGGCCTAATCCGGGCTTGCTTGCAGGGACGGGGAACGATAAAAGCCGAATTCATGAATCCCAGCTTTGTAGAGGCGGTGCCCGCGGCCGGCAAGGAAAAAATTTGCCGATAAGATGCGCGACGGTGATCCTCGGCGGCCGCGTTCCCATTCGCATCGATGCGTCTGCGAACAGTGCACGCCACGTGTGAGTAGTCTCGCAGGAAAGCGAGTCACCAGAAGTGTGTGCGGGGTCAGGCGGCGCGCAGCCGGATGTCGATCTCGGACTTGAGGGTGCGGTGGACCGGGCATTTGCCGGCTATCTCCATCAGCTTCGCGTGCTGTTCCGGGGTGATCGGACCGGTTAGTTGCACGTCGAGATCGATTCGGTCGAGCAGGCCGGACTTGGTTTCGCATTCCGCGCAATCCTGCGCGTGGATGCGCGAGTGGCGCAGTGAGACGGTGACATTCTCGAGCGGAATCTTGTGATGACGCGCATACCAACCCACGGTCATGGAGGTGCAGGACCCGAGCGCTGTGAGGAGGTAATCGTAGGGGTCGGGCGCTGATTCGGTGCCGCCGGCGCTGAGCGGTTCGTCCACGCGCAAAGTGTATTTCCCAGCCGAGACTTCCTGCAGGAAACCGCTGGCGCTGCCGCGGACGACGACGCGCGGCGTGGGTGTGTCGCGTGATGACACAGAACTGCTGGTTGAGTTGCTCATGCCGGGACTATATCAAGGGCCTGTCCCAAGGGCGATGCGAAACTCGCACGGTCTGGGTTACCCGCAGAGCCGACAGCGACACTTTCAACGAGGGAGCTTGTAAAGCGCTAGTTGTGACTTCCGCTTCGTTATTCGCGCCGGGATACGCGGCGGAGTTCGGCGTGGCGTGGACAGGTGACGAGGTGATCGTTCACCATCCCGGTTGCCTGCATGAAGGCGTAGCAGATGGTGGAACCGACGAATTTGAATCCGCGCCGCAGCAGGTCGCGACTCATGGCATCGGATGCGGCGGTGCGCGCCGGCACCTGCGAGAGGGTTCGCCAGCGATTCTGCTTCGGCTCTCCGCCGACGAAGTCCCAGAGATAGGCGTCGAAGCTGCCAAACTCCTCGCGTACCTCGAGAAACGCCTGCGCGTTCCCGATCGTGGCTGCGATCTTGAGGCGATTGCGAACGATACCAGGATCGGCCAGCAATCGCCTGACATCGCGCACACCATATCGAGCAATCTTTTCGGCCGAGAAACTGGCGAAGGCTTTCCGATAATTCTCGCGCTTCTTCAGAATCGTGATCCAACTCAGCCCGGCTTGCGCACCCTCCAGGATGAGGAACTCGAAGAGCAGCCGGTCGTCGTGCACCGGGACGCCCCATTCTTCGTCGTGGTAAGTGATGGAGGGCTCGGTGGTAGCCCAGGAACAACGTGGCATATGCTCGCTCAGGCTTTGCCTCCGAACGTGACATAATCATCCAGGTCGAGCAGATCGAACCAGGTCTTGACGTCCTCGCGCGTTTTGTTGAAGCGACCGATGCGCTCGGCAAACATCTCGAGCGTTTCCACGTCGCTATCGGGACCGCGCTCGGAAAAGTAGGCGCTCCATTGCTGGATTTCCCAGGGGTTATGTTTGTTAGGCGCGTTTTCCTGAATCCAGGCCAGCATCTCGCCGTCGCCTTTGCCGGTGGCGAGTTCGGCTTTGAGGGCTTCGGGTGTGATCCCGGTGAACCGGAACCAGTGATAATCACCTGGGTTGTTGTATTTGAATCCGCCGGCGGTGCCGGCCAGTTCGGCCCGGCCTTTGTCGAGGATGCGGGCGAGAACGACGTAGCCGCCGAGGCGAACCCGCGGGCTGCGGGGCGCGCGTTTGGTCAGATCGGGAGCGTGATCCAGTTTTTGATTCATGCTCAAAATTATCAGGATGCCGGACAAATGCAGGCAGGTTTTCGCGCGGCGCCCGGCCACCGAGGTTGGTTGGGAAAAGGAAATTCAGTCTTGCGGTTCCCCGCCTCACCGATCATAACTGCGAGAAACGCTCTCTGAGCAAACCGAAAGGACACCCGCCATGACAGTCAACACCACACCTCAGATAATAGTTGCCCGACGCCGTTTCCACTACTGCCTTGCGGTGATCGCAGCGTGCACGTTGTGTTTTGCCGGATCGAGCCGCGCCCTGGGCGGCGAAGCCAAAGGCAAACTGAACTTCAAAGGCACGACTCTTGTCCTGAAGTTTGCCTATCTCGTCAAAGGCCCGGACGCCGTCGATCCCAGCAACAAGATTCGGCGCCTGATCTTTTCCGGGACCGATCTGGGCCCGAAGCTGAAGGCCTGCACCAAGATGAGCTGTACCGATAGCGCGGTAGCCGAAGGCATGACGGTGGACCTAAACGGCGGACCGCGGATCAACTACTGGGTCGTACTCAAGGGCGGCTTGGTGCAGTATTCCGGCACCGTCGAGCCTTCAGCTTTGAAAACCAAAGCCGACGAGCCGGCGAAGCTGGCCGGGACCCTGACCATCGACGATGCTGCGGCCCATGGCGCGAAGGTCGAAGTCGAATTCGACGCCGCCCTTCTGAAGGAGTTCACGACCGATTGAGGATGTGCTCGGGGTGTAGAGCCCCGGGAATACTTAAAGCGGCTGCCAGGCGCCATGCCGTCAGCGACGTGCTGAAGTTTCGGACTGATATCAAGTAAGGTCGAACGACCAT
>CAWGBZ010000023.1:0-10601 GCA_963820865.1 uncultured Verrucomicrobiae bacterium | reverse complement strand
CGGCTTCCGTTCGTGACAGTGACGCTTCACGAACGTGTGCGGCCACCGAAGCGCCCGCTCGGAGAAGTCGATCACCGAGCATCTCGACCTCCCGGCGGCCGTTGGGCAAGCTCATGCGAAAACGAGCAATCGCCGAGGCAAACCCCATGGTTCTTTCGCGGATGTCTTCATGGACGCGTCTCGTGCGAGCCCCCTGGACTAGCACAGTGCCCGAAGGGCCTGTCGATCGGTCATCAGATTTCAATTTCTCGATAGTTTGCGCCGGGCTCTTGGGAACTGGGATGTCGCTGCGCGCGCTTCAGGCCTCCGACCTCGAGTCTCGGCCTATCTTCACGTCGCGCCCACGACAATGCTCAACTCAACGACCCTGCTGAACAGAAATGTGACCAATCGGCCAAAATCCGTCAGCAATGAGCCAATCGTGTTCCCAATGGATCTTCCCGCGGCTGCCGTCTATTTCGGATCTCTGTCGCCGAGGCGACGACAGTCGATAGAACGATGCCGCTAGGTCAAGCCTGGCCGCCACTTTTGCCCCGTCGCGCGCACCTAGCGTCAAGCTGCCTTCGTCGCGAGCAAATGAAGGGAGGCTACCCGCTCTGGCTGGTCGAGATCTGACGACTCAGCCGTGTATTGAGTCGAGTTGGATAGATGCAACCGTTCGCCAGCGCCCGGATCGTTCTTCGTGATCGCGAGATACGTTTCCCAACCCACATGCAGTCTATAATCCCAATAGTCATCTTGCAAAACCCACGCGAACAAGCGCGGATCGTGAAGGACCTCACTTTGATGGAAGTAGTAGCCGTCAAGTTAAGCGAGCTTGACGCGGCGATGCATCCCTTTCCAAGGGAAGCTTCCACCACGGATCCGCGCGGCAAGACGACGTGCGGTCCGGCGAATGCTCCAAAAACAGTCGGTCTTCCGCTTTGCTCGAATGCAAGTGTATGAATCGGCGGACACCTTGAAAAAAAGGCGTGTTCCGCGAAATAATCAACGCTGAGTCGTGGACCGGCACATTCGTGTTAAACAGCAGCCTCGGGTTGATAAGTGGTCTTGGATCAACCCACATGCTCGTTTTTGGCAGATAATCGCGTAAGGCCTAGGATTAGAAATGTGCTCCTACCTTATTCGAGGTGCTCGCTCGCCTGTCGAGCGGCAATCGACCGTGGAGATTAGTGAGCGCGCGACTAGTTCGCAGCAGCAACGAGAATGTATATATGCCTTCAGCGAAAGCGGTTAAGAGCGGGATCGGAGCATTCTTGCTCTAAAGCGTCGACTCCAAAAACGACCGGATAAGAGTACACTTGGCGCTAAAGTTAAACTCCTGCTGAAAGCAATCGCGTGCGTTTCGGCTGTACAAGGCGTACTTTGCCATGATCGTCTCCAGCCCGTTACCAAGCTCCTCTGAGCAGGCAACGTCATTGATGAGAACGGCGAACCCGTATTTCTCATTCAAGGCAGCGAAAGATGGAAGACTATTCGTGAGAACTGGGATTCCATGCCTTAGATAGAAGGCTAGCTTTCCCGAGGCCAACCCCATTTTCGCATGGTTATCATCGATCGGCCGATAAAATGCCAGCCCAACAGTTGCGGAGGCAAAGACCTTGTAAAGCTGATCAAAGGGAACCGGATCCAGTGAGAGGAATAGATTTCGTGAGTTCAAGCGGCGAAGCGCCTGCAGATAGGGGTGGCTCGCTCGACGTTTCCGGCGCTCGTGTAAGACGAGCGCGAAGCCAGAATCGAGTCCGGCGAATGCTCGCACGAGCTCCTGGGAGTAAACTACGTCCTCAATCATGCCAGCGTGAAGTGCGATGTGTGGAAAGCGCCGTGAGCTGATGTTCAGTTGCCGCCGCAAATAATTTTCGGCCGGGGAGAGGTCCGTATTTGACCCTGAACAGTGTGGAGAGTTCGGGAGAAAGAATCTGCGCGACGGGATGGCTTCATGAAAACGTGACAAACTTTCCAGCCTGTCCGGCGTCCTGGATAATGATTGCGGCGGCGTCCTTGATGGCTTTGCGCTCGAGCCAGTGTATTGATTTGGCGAAGTACTGGTAGGAGTGAGAAGAAGGCAATTCGAGAGAGAGATACAAGTATTTCCGACGCCAGATCAAGGAGTCGAGCCAAGCGGAGATTGCTCCCGGAGCGTCAACACCGATGTTAATTCGAGGTCTTTCCCGCTGCGATCGAGTGGCGGCGAGGTCTGTGCACAGGTTTTGTAATGCGTACCAGAAGATCTCAAGGACCCATGATAGCGTCCGCAGTTTGGTCCCGACGAGGAACAGGTGGCTTCTAAGGCGCGACATACGAATCACGCGACACGAGGGAGGTAAATCGCCCGGAGATGCAAAGTCGGTCCGGACAGCGCGAATCTCGACATCATGGCCGGCGGAGGTCAGCTCTTCCGCCAAACCAAGAACAGTTGGCGCAACTCCGATATAGCCCTCTTTGAAATAGAGGACAAACAGCTTCTTAACAGAAAGACTCCCAGGGTCCAAGGTCAACTTGGAATCTGCGGAGATCATGTGGTGGGCCATTCTGGTCGGGACAGATCCAAGTTCAGGGCGCAAGGTCAGATTTGATTTCGTCTCCTAGGAGACGTGTTGAAAAACCCACGCATGTCACGCGTGGGGTGGATGTCGGTGGAGGGACGAAGGAGCATCGCCTGAAGGGGCTGTGACTGAGGAGCGACGCCCGTGAGGGGAAGGGGCCCCTCACCCTTCCAAGATGCTCCAAAGCACTCGCGCCCGGAAAGGGGTGGGACCCTTTCTTCCCACCTGGGTTGCGCCAATTTTCGGCTCTCGCCGTGTCGCCAAGCTTGTCCGTAGCACTGCGGCTTTGTGGGGAGATGGGGACCCCACACCCCATCGAGCCTGCGCTTGGCTCCTTGCGATCTTCCGAAAATTGACGGCAACGTGGCATACGTGAGCTTTTCAACGGTCTCCTAGGTAGCTGGTCGGCACACGTCAAGCGTCGAATCGAGAAGACACACGGCGAGTAGTCCTGGCTCCGGGAAAGCTAGGCGGTAGTCTGATGAATCGCTTTCACCCAGTCGGCAACCGAGCTGGGTGCGCACTCAATAGGTTGCGCAATAATTCGGTCGCCGGTTAACGAGGGCCCGCAGAACCTCGCATATCCTAGTGAGCTGTTCATTCTCCAACGCGAGCCCGCTCGGGAGATACAGCCCGCGTCGGGCGATTCTTTCGGCAACAGGACATTGAACGCCGCGGAAGAGCCCCATGCGCCGAAAGACGGGTTGCTCGTGCATCGGCCAGAAGAAAGGCCGGGAGCCAACGCCTGACGCAGACAGCTCTTTGATGGCGGCATTGGCGTCCAAAGGCAGCGCGTCGTTGAGAATGATTCCGTAGACCCAGTAGATATTGCTAGCATAAGATGTTGCGGTCAGCGGCAGTTGAAGGTCGGTAATGTCGCGGAGCAGTTCGTCGTAACGCTTTCCCATCCGGCGTTTGCGCTCGGTGAACTCTTCGAGGCGCTCGAGTTGAGCGACGCCAAGCGCGGCTTGAACGTTTGACATCCGAAAGTTCCAGCCGAGATCGTCATGCACAAAGCGCGTCTTTTGAAAGCAGAGGTTGCGCAGGGAGCGACAGCGTTCCGCGAGCTTGGGATCATCCACCAAGACCATGCCTCCCTCGCCGGTGGTCAAATGTTTGTTTGGGTAGAAACTGAAGGTGCTGATATCGCCAAAACTTCCGCACGGCTTGTCCCGATAGGTCTGCCCGATCGTCTCCGCAGCATCTTCGATAATCTTGAGGCCATGTCTTGCCGCGAGTGCCACAATCGGATCCATGTCCACGGGCAAGCCATAGATATGCACCACCATGATTGCTCGAGTTCGCCGGGTGATACAAGTCGGCCACTTGGCTGACATCCATGTTCCAGGTGACCGGATCCGCAGTCCACCACGACCGGTGTCGCTCCCGATCGGACAATCGCCGCCGCGCAGGAAATAATCGTAAACGTCGGGAGAATGACCTCATCACCGGGCCCGAGTTCGAGCGCCGCGAACCGCGATATCCAGAGCGGCCGAGCCATTGCAGACGGCAATACCGAACCTGCGCCCGACTCGGCGGCCATTTCTTCCTCGAATCGGCTGACAAAGGGTCCTTCGGAAGAGATCCAGCCGCTATCGATGCATTCCGCCAGATACCTTCTTCTCGTTCCCACTCAACAGAGGCTCGTTGACAGGGATAAAGCTCATGTTTCGCCTGAGCCGCATTTCCGAAGCAGATAGGCGACTCCCCAGGTGTCGCTCGAGGGAGCGATTCCGGTTAAGAACTGCTCGCTACGCTCTATCCGAAAGCCCGTTTGCGTCACGAGAAACGCGATCTCGGAGGGAAACAAGTAGCGCAGGCGATGAACCTCCTCGAAGGTCGTCAGACCTCCACCCACCTTGGATTCTGCGAGGATCGTATACTTCACCGTGAAAATGCCGGCATTGACATCCAAGTCCGGCTCTGCGATTCGCGTCGACCGTGTGCTCGCGTCCTCCATTCGTTTGACTCGAACGGATGGCTGCTCCCGAAGCACCGCCGGTCCGTGCCAGACATCAAAGAAGAAGATTCCGCCTACGCCTAGGTGACGCGCGGCGTTGGCGAACGTCGCGACCAGATCTCGATTGGTTGTCTGGTAGTTCATGACATGGAAGAGCGAAATGATCGCATCAAAGACGCGGTCGGTTGGACAGTTCTGATGTCACCTTCCCGGCAATCGAAGCTTCCGTCACCGTGCCCGGAAGGAGAGGCAGTGCGCCGCGCTTCCGCTACCATCGATTCCATGCGTTCGATCCCAAAGACGTCAAAGCCAGCGCCGGCCAAGAGTCGGCCATGCGGCCGATCCCCGAACCGAACTCGAAGAGCGCGCGGACACTTGGTGAAGCGGACTGCAGGTCCGGATTACACAGTCAGCCTCGGCGACACAATCCTTACCCCTGCAAAGGAAGTCGTGTACTCGCCGTAACGCAGAAATACCTTTTCGCGCACGAAAGGAATTTTTTAAAAAGGGAAAGGCTGTTGATTTCTTGGCCGTCGCGACGTTGCGCGTCTCGACGAGAGGGCGGGCTTCCCGTTGCTTTAAATAGTCGGTTCAGAGCCATTGCGACCGAACCTAAGCTCGGCCGGCAGTATGCCCGAGAAGCGCGTCTTGTCTTGATCGCCCGCATACGGTCCTTGCTTTACTTCCACCATCTCGATCTCCTCCAGGACCTCGAAGCCGTGCCCGCCAGAAGCCAGCAGAATCACATCCCCTGCCTCCAGAATACGGCTTTCCAAGTATCGCTGATCACTGGTGAAAAAATCCACCCGTAAACGTCCTCGCTTTAAGAGAAGAACTTCGAGCGTGTTCTTCGTGTCTCGAATCACGGGATTGTGGACATGTGCCTGAATGACCTTGCCGGCTGGATGGCACATGTAGGCAAGCTGCTGCGAAAAGCTCGGCGGAGTCACAAAATGGATTCCAGCCTCGTTGAAATTGCGAGAAAGGATAATGGCCAGGATCTCATCACGATGACGAATTTCCGTGATCGTGGAGTTCGGAGCGACTGGTTCTTGTGTGGTTCCCGGCATCAAAAGGAAGGGTTTTGGATGATTGTCCGTTAGGAGACGATCTCGAAAATAAAGCCTTTCCAATAAGCGCGGCCCCTTTCGGGATTTATGGCGTCCGCGGCAGGAAAGCTCGCGACTATTCGACAACGTTTTGCAAAGACGTTCAGAAATCGCTTCCCAAAAAGGAACTACGCCGGGTAGGTGGCCCGGTAGATCCTCGCAGAAGAAGGATGTGCGATCGCCGATCAGATGAGGAAAACCACGCGCGAGGACATCCGCAAGAAACCTGTGCGCCTCGGGTAGTTATTGGATACTCCCGAAAGGAGCAACACATCGGGTTGTTCATGCTCAAGGCACTCGTAGATCGATGTGTAAAAACTGAAGTCGTCGATCAGCAAATTCTTCTCAAGCCGCGGAAGGCAAACGAGTCATCGTCCATCGCGAGATAGTAGTACATGCGCTCGACGCTCCGACTCAGCATAAGACAGGCAACCTGAGTGAGATAGTGTACGGCAACACGAGTTCGCGCAGTTCCGAGATCTCGAGGGATACGCCGTCGACAAAATCGCCGTAAGGGTGAATGGACAGGGCGTCGAGGTAGGGCAAAGCCCCGTTTTCGAAGAGGCTCTTGAAGAAGCCGTGTGCGATCGGCACGGTTGCAACGGCGACGAGGTCTGTGGGTGTCTGGTTCATGAGAGAGGGAGGGAGGTGGCAATTTTTGCGCCCGCGACCAGGGAGGCGAGGTGATCTGCGACGCGGAGCGACCACGCGAAGACGGTGAGCGCGGGATTGCCGCGGCCGATGCGGGGGAACACGCTGGCATCGACGACCCAAAGGTTTTTCAGCCCTTGGACGCGACCGTGGGCATCGACCACGGAGCGCTTGGCATCCGCCGTGGCGACCAGCGTGCCGCAAGCGTGGGAGGTGGAATAGCGGGCGATGCGCTTGCGCAGCGGGTAGTAACCCGCACGAAGCAGCGAGCGCGAGAATGCGCGGCGCAGGCGGCGATGTTCATCGATGGCTGACCGCGTGCGATCGTAATCGTAATCCAGCGAGGTTGCTCCCGTGGCGTCTTCGGTGACGCGGTTGTCGGCGTGCGAACCTTCCTCAGTCATCAAAAGGAATGCGTAAGCGCGTTTGCCGAGCGCTTCGACCAGCGGCTGCGGAACCCAGGAGGGAAGGCGCGCACCAATGAGCTCACCATCAATCCATGCAGAGCTTTGCACGATGCTGTGCGGGAAATCCGGATGACGCAGGCTGACGGTCTTGCGCAACGAATCGGTATACACCTTCGGTGAGACCGCGAGAATCAGGGAGCCGAGGTGACATTTGTAGTAGCGCCCAATCAGGTCGCTCGACGGAAGTGCGTCTGCTAACCCCTGGCTTCGAGTGTAGCGGGCGAGCAGTAAACACGAACGCAACGCCCCAGCACCCAACAGAACTTCACGGCTAAAAAATGTCCGCCCGTCGGCGCAACGCACACCGTTGATTCGCGCGGTGTCTCCCGCCGCGGGTAGCAGTTCGACCACCGTGGCGCCGGTGATGATCGTAACATTGTCCAAGTGTCGAATTGGATCGAGCAGTCGCGACTCGGCGTCGGCCTTGAGATTGGTCACAAGCGCGAATCCATCGAAGCGCCGAACTTCCTTTTCGAACTTGACGATTTCTGCCGCCAGCCCGAGCGGTTGTGGCTCCTCTCGCCATGCGGGATCCTGCCGCTGCACACGTTCGAGAAGGGTGCGGAGATCGCGTTCGATCGGGAAAATGTGCACCCCGAGGAGGCGTTCTGCTTCCTCGTAATAGCGCGCCATCTCTTTCGCCGAACACGGCCACGGTAGACATTGATGTGATTCATCCGCATCGAATTCGTCGTCGGACAGACGCATCAGCGTGGCGCCATACCATTTCGTTTTGCCTCCGGGATTCGCATACTCGTCATGGCGCGCCGGCTTTGCACGGAAGCGAAAAGCTTCGGTGGAAAGGAACGCGCCGCACCGCATCACGTGAGTCACATCCTGCGTGGTTCCGTCCCGCGGCAGAGGCAGCCCACGCTCGAGGACGAGCACACGCCTTCCGGTTCGCGCCAGCCGATGCGCGGCGGCGGCCCCTCCCGCGCCGGAACCGACAATCAGAAAGTCGTAAGGCGCCGCGGCTTTGTCCATCGGCTCTGCGTGTTGATCGCTCATCGAGAGTCAGCCCATTAGCACAGCCGGATTCCTTTTGTCAATTCGTGGAGCCGTTCGTGGTCTTGCTGCTTCCGTTAGTCGTTGGCGGCGTTGCTCGCCGTCCCTCTTCTCCTGTGCCACAGGCTGTGGTGAGACATATTTGTGGCACCGGTGAATGCCGGGAGGTGCTGCCTGAACACCGGACGGCTGACCCGGTTCTGCGACAGCAAGAAGTCGGCTATTGAGTTCATGACCAGCTGGCAAGTGGAGGATGCGGGTAACGGGAAATGGGCATATCGCGAAGATCGAATGAATCGTCAGGCGAGCAGCAGATCCGCCCAGAGCTCCTTTCGGCGCTCGCGGAGGAATTCTTCCAGCCGGGGAGCATAAACCCGCGCGTAAAGATGTTCGTGCAAGATGGCCCGAAGATACGCGGCGCCGCGAGCGCGGATAGCCTCGCGCTCGCTGATTTCCGCGAGGTAGTAGGCAATCGCCGCTGCCAGATCTTCGGTTTTGAAAACGCCAATCTCGCGTCCGGCCTGCGGCGAAAGCGGGTTGAGCGTGAGCGTTGGATGATCCTGTCGCAGGCAAAAGGCGTCATGCGCGAAAAGCTCGCCGTCCTTGAGGCACCACGGGCCGTTGCCGTTCAAGGACAGGCATAGGCGCGAACGACGCATGGTATCAAGGTATTGATCGAACTTCACCGTGGCGGCGCGAGCGTCATGATGGCCAAGCTGCGTCCATGCTACGAAGGCGCGGCTTTGATCGAGTGTCGCCATTACCTGCTTGGCGCGTGTGCGATCGGGTGAAGTTTCACCGCCGATCCAACTCCAATCGTAGGCGTAGTCGGGAACAGGGTTCGGCGCCAAGCGCCGACGGAAGAGTGCATCGCCCCCGAAGTCCTCCTGATTCGTGATATGAAAGCGCGAACCGCCGAGCAGCATCGGCATCGAAATCACATGCAACTGCGAAGGTAGCCGGTTGAGCTTTCGAAAGGCGGCGCGGTCGTGAACCTGCAACTTGAAATAGACTACTTCCAACCTGCATCGTCGGATGACGTGCCACATGAGCGTGCTGAGCTCCAGTCTGTCCTGCGGTGTATCGTGCAGATCGAGAATGACGCTGATTTTTGGGCGTTCCGCGCAAAATCGTGTTTCGAAACTCGGCGTCGAGGCAAAGAAAAGCGGCACGGCGCCCGTCGCATCGCGGGTGAATTCGACGGTGCGATCATCGGTCAGCAGGCAGCGGGCGTTTTCGAGCAGTTTGATGTCGGCTCCGATGGGAAAGAGCCGGACAGCGGCGTTTGACTGATCGAAAGTGAAGTGGTCGTTGAGACGAGAGTCCGGCGACGGGAAGCTGCGCCCGCCAGGGTTTCGTCTGGTAAAGTCGTGCGAAAGAATATCGACCTCGACGGCGACCGCTTTGCCAAATTTCCGCAGACGTTTTTCCACGGCCCGACCGACGCGATATACTGATGAGGAGGCTGCCTTCATACGGGATTCGAGAGCGAGGCTACGGACGAACGGAACGGTGCCGCCGAAACTGGCGGCGACCACGGCGTGATCGAGGCTGGGTGCGCCGAGTTGGCTACGTTCTCGAGCAAGCGCTTGAGACGTTCACCGCTCACTTTCCAAGTAAGCCGTTCGTCGTAGGCACGCAGCGTCTTGTGCACCAGGTCGGCGTAATGCTCGGTGCTCGTTCCGGAGCGGATGAGCTTCACGTAGTCCGCTGCCGATGCGTCGGGTGGCAGCAGGTAGCCGTTCTCAGCTTCGCGGATGATCGTTGGTATGCCGCCAGTGATTGTGGCCAGGCAAGGCACCCCATGAGCACTGGCTTCGCAAAAAACGACGCCATACGCTTCTGCCCGGGAAGGCATGAAGAAAAAGAGAGTCGAGCGATAAAGCTCTGCCAGGCGCCGGCGACCCGCTTCGGAGCGTTTGTCGAGAACGCCTTCCAGCCTGACGAAGTCCGGCAGCGGCTGCGTGCCTGCGGGCGGCTGGCATCCGACGACCGTTAACTCGGAAGGAAAGCCCAGCGTGTTCAGTTCCTCTACGGCTGCGAGCACCGTGTCACCTCCCTTCCGCTCCCATTCGACGCCGACAAATAGGAAGTGCCACGGTGGTTTGAGGCGGCGTTCGATCAATTCTGTGAGCTCGATTTCCGAGACGCGCGATTGCAGATTCGCACCGAAGGGAATGACCGCGACGCGGCTCGGGTCGGCGCCGTGTTTTTCCACGGCAAGACGCGCGGCCCATTCCGAGCTGTAGATGCCTAAAGCGGCGCGCGCCAAAGCTTCCCGATCACTCTCCATACCTTCCCAAACGCTGTGTGCGCTCAGGTCCTGATACCAGGGATAATAGTCGTGCATCGCGCCAAATGGAGCGTCGGTCCAGAAGACGACCGGCAGCGTGACCTGCGGTGGCAGGTACACGATCGGCTCTGTGCCGGGACTGAAAAGCAGATCGTATTTTCCGCGCGCGAGCCGCTGGCTCGTCACCGCGGCGTAGTGTCGCAAAAGGGAGGTGTTTCGTGTCCAGAGGCAGCGCTTGCGGGAGGTCAGTTGTCGCAAGACTGTTGCGCCTTGCTCATCGCTTTGCGCATGGGGCTGTCTATCGGACCGATCAAATCCACCTCGAATCCCTGGTCTCGCAGACACGCCGCGACGTGGTAATTTAAACCAGACCACGAGCGCGGATCATCTGCCGGCAGGATCGAAGTGTAGGCGATTTTCATGGGAGCGCGAGTGATGGACCGACCGACGGCGGCGTGCAGTCGTTGATTTCTTCAGGGCAGCCCAAACGCGTTCGCCTCCCAATTCACCAGTCCATAAGCCTCGGGACGCGAAGGCATGAAAAAGCGAAATCGGCCAGCGAGGCGGGGT
>CAWGBZ010000022.1:0-4375 GCA_963820865.1 uncultured Verrucomicrobiae bacterium | reverse complement strand
TATGGAAGGGGATTTGATGGATCGTCTGGAAGCGATGTCGACCTTTGTGACCGTGGTCGAGCGGGCAGCCTGTCCGCCGCGGCGCGGCGATTGAAAACGCCACTCACAACAGTCAGCCGCAACGTATCCGAGCTTGAGTTTGCACCTGCGGACCAAGCTCTTCAACCGATCGAGCCGGCAACTGGTGCTAACGGATGCAGGCACTTCCTACGTTGCAGCCTGCAAGCGCATTCTCACCGATGTGACCGAAGCGGAGCGTACAGCATCCGGTGAATACACCGCACCGACAGGCGAGCTGACGGTGACGACCCCATTGGGCCTTGGGCGTGTCATTGTCATGCCGATCATCGCGGACTTCCTCAAGACCTATCCGGATATCAAGGTCAGAATGATCCCCACCGATCAAAAGCTGAGTCTGGCTCAGGAGCAAATCGACGTCGCGGTGCGCATCGGCGAGTTGCCGGATTCGAGTTTGGTTGCGATACGGGTCGGCAGGACGCGCCGAGTGGTGTGCGCCAGTCCCGCCTATCTGGCGGCTCGCGGAACGCCGCGCACGCCGGAAGATCTGGTCGGGCATGATTGCATCAGTTATCCCGGCTTTCTCGCCACCCGATGCCTGGACATTCGTCAGAGACAAGGCGACCGTAGCGGCGCCGGTGCATACGCGGCTCATCGTCGGCAGCGCTGAAGCGGCGTGTGCCGCAGCCCGCGCCGGCATGGGAATTTCAATCGCCTTTGCTTATCAAATCGAGGCTGGTCCGGAGGAAGGAGCATTGACAACCGTGCTGGATGAATTCCAGCCGCCGTCACTGCCGGTCAATCTCGTGTATACCGCCAATCGGTTTCTGCCGATCAAAGTACGCGCTTTCCTGGACTTTGCCGCGCCGCGGCTGAAGCGAGTCTTCGCGGAGTCCAAGCCGCCTCATCGCTAGTCGGGATACGCCTGGCTATGGCCCGACAGCCGCGGCGACCATCTCGCGGCGCCTCAAGGTGCTGTTCCGGAGCTCGATCGCCTTGACGGAATTTTCAAAAGCCTTTTCCAAAACGCGCCTGCCGATGATGCCGATCACGAAACCGAACACCCGCCCCTTGAGGTTCTTGCCATCGCGGATAATGACCACGTCAATATCGGTCGTGCCGTCCGGATTGCGCGTGAAGGTATAGGTGTGGCCCGAAGCGCCTCCCCACACGTTGGAGTCGATCGTCGTCAGGACGACGCGGTTGGGATCGGACCAATCGTAGTGCAGGCGCTCCCAGATTCCGCCCGAGCCTTCCGTGACGTCGGCCTGCGAGCGGCCCTGGTCATGCACCTTGAGATACGCGTCCGCGCTGTTGCCGAAGAGCTTCGCGCGGCCTGGCCCGAAATCGGTGAGCCCGGCGACGTACTGCTCGGGCGTCGCCGTGGTTGTCCGATGGAGGTGGATCGTGGACATGTGTGGCTTCCTTGTTCCGTTCTGCTTAGCGATAGCACCCGTTCGAGCCGAAGTTCAGTTCGAGGCCGCGTTCGCGTTGCGAACGAGTACGCTGTCGTCTCTCCGGCTGATCTCGATCGCATCCGCTCGCTGCGGTGTTGAGAGGACCACGCGCTGACCAGGTGCAAGAACGGACACGACACGGATCGGCGTTCCTGCCTCGCCCTGCGCAAGAGTGGCGACGACGTGAAATCCATCACGCTCAACAGTGTAGTACGCGATCCCGGATATCCCGCCGAGGTCTATACTCTTGCCCTCAATCGGACGCAGGCCACCGGCACGGGCGGGCGCCAGAGCGGCGATAGCGAATGCAACGGCGAAAAGTGTGCTGCGGATTGACATAGCGATTTCTCCTATCGTTTCGAAAAGGGGCAGAGGCCATCGAGGCGTGCCACGTCGATCACGGCAGACTTCACCGCCGTGATGAACATCAGATTCCGTTGACCATTGAGCCGTTGGTGCTTGTCGGCCTGCGCGTTGATCGATGGAGATGGCGGGAAAACGCTGTCGTACATCGCGCGGGCTTCCCGAATCAGGCGGAGTCGCTCGCGCTCGGCCTTCGAAACAAATCGGACAACTTCACCCATATTCGCCTCCTGTGTAATGTGCCGCGCTCTGGCGGCGTCTCGGTCAGGAGATGGGGCGAGAACCGCGCGTCAACAGGCGCGTCAATCGGAAGGAGACCTTCCACATGTGGAAAGCCCGGACCAAGGTTTCGGTCAGGCTGAAACAGCGCGCGAACAAGCGTTCTAGCGCGGGCATTCGTCGCGACAAGGTCCGATAGAGACGAGGACCTTTCGCATCGGTCAGTTCGGCCGTCCCAACAGCCCTAGATGCGGAACAAGCATGGCGCAGCGACTTTTCGCTCATTCCGTCGAATCGAAATCCTCCTCCCTTGCATTCAGCATCGCGGCAAGTGTGCGCAGGCCGTTATCGAGCTGATCCATGGTCGGAGCCGCCAACGCCAGCCTCACGGCGTTCGGCGCGTGGCCGGGCGCGACGGCAAAGGTCGTCGATGGCGTCAACGCGATGTCGCGCCTGGCTGCGGCCGCGACGAAGGTCTGCGAGCGCCAGTGCGCCGGCAGCATCAACCAGAGATGATAGCATTTTCCGTTGGTCTGGATTTCGAAGCCCGAAAGGCGATCGACCGCCAGTTTCTGACGCGCGCGCGCATCGAGGCGCTTCAGCCGCGACAGCTCGGCAACGGTGCCGTCGCCCATCATCCGTTGCGCGGCCGCAAACGCAAATCCCGACGCAGTCCATCCGCCCGAACGCACCGAGGCCATCACGCTTTCGCGCAGCCGCCGCGGCGGCACGACGAAGCCCAGCGCCAGGCCCGGCGCGACTTTCTTGGAAAGCGAGTCGATGACGATGCAGCGATCCGGCGCGAGCGCGGCCAGCGGCGGACTCATGATCGAGGAAGCCGTAGACATTGTCCTCGATGACCGGAAGGTCGAGCTTGTCGACGACACGCAACAGATCCGCGCGACGCGCCGGGCGACATCGTCATGCCCAACGAATTGTGGATCACCGGCTGGATGTAGAGCGCCGAAAGATGGCCCTCGCGATGGGCCTTTTGCACGGAGTCGGGCCGCACGCCGCTCTCGTCCATCGCCAGCGGCACCAGTGAAATCCCGAGCCGCGCGGCGATGCCCTTGATGAAGGGATAGGTCAAAGGCTCGACGCCGCAACGGCCGCCGCGTGGGACCACGCGGCGAGCGCGGCCGCGATGCTCTGCCGTCCGTTGCCGGTGAACACGAGCTGATCCGGGAAGGCGACCATGCGCCCTGCGACAGATACGCCGCTGCGACGCTGCGGACCGCCGCCGTATCCACCGATGTCGCCTGCCGCAATGCGGTTCGAGCGCCGTAGGTTTCTCCGAGGCCATACAGACTTTTTGCGACGAGCACGGTCTGATCGGGAAGCATCGGGTAATTGAACTCAAGTCGATCCGGATGCCGCGCGGCTCGCTTGGCGCCGCCACGCCGCGTCTGGCTTCACCTGAAATGAACGTGCCTCTGCCGACCTCGCCGACGACCAGCCCGCGACGCAAGAGCTCGGCGTAGACGGCCCGCCGTCGAGACGGCGATCCCGCGCTGATAGGCAAAATTCCGCTGGGAGGCAGGCGGTCGCCTGGCTTCCGAGTGCCATCGGCTATTTCCGTCGCGATGGCGTCAGCCAGCTTCAGATATTCCGATTTCGACATTATTGCACCGAGATCAATGTTCCGATTGCACCGACATTTATATCGGTACATTGTAACCACATCATCCCGATTGTACCGGGAAATACGAAGATTTCTGCGGTCAATGAGCCACGCGGCGGCGACTGAACAGGCGCCCGCGCCGACGGCCTCGCATTGCCCCCAGAGCAACCACTGGAGACCAGACATGTCTGTGAGCCCTTGCAACCACTCGTTCGGCCCGAGGTCACGAAGCGGGCGAACCCATTCGCTCGCATTTTCAGCGCCTGTCGCGACGCGATCGCGCGCCATTTCGTCTGTCGTACCGCCATTGCAGCCCTTCGCGAGCTCGACGATCGCGCACTGCGGGACATTGGCCTCGCGCGCTCCCAGATCGAAGCGGCCGTCCACGGCCTGGCGTCACTCTTCCACGAGCCGAGGGAGGACGAGATGACGGCCTCGGCTGCACCGGACCTGACGGCTGCCACCATCCTGGTCGCCTTTGCCGGCGCTCTCCTGATCTGCTTCATGAAGGGCGCTTTCGGTGGTCGGATTCTGCCATCGTCGGCATTCCGCTGTTGTCGATCGTGATGGGACCCGGTCACCGCCGGCGGCCTGCTCGCGCCACTTGTTCGTCGCGATGGACCTGTATCGCGCTGCGTCTACTGGGAAGCCCTCGACGTGGTCGAAGCCGGACCTTGCGCGGCTCCTGCCGGGGCTC
>CAWGBZ010000021.1:0-26918 GCA_963820865.1 uncultured Verrucomicrobiae bacterium | reverse complement strand
TCAATGCAAAACTATTCCTGTTATTGCTGGCTATGCTTCTGCCTCCTGTGATCGTTATATTTTATTTTATCCGGGCCCGTCTTAACAAAGTAAGAAAGCAGATAATGACAGGGAATGAAAGATCATTCCAGCACCTGCTGGATGCATTAAAAGGATATGTGGAAAGTAATGTTTATGGACGCAATGATTTCTTTCTGCATCGCTTCGTGAATTCACGAAAAAAATTCAGCGCCTCTCTCTTTGAGTCAATCAGCATTCAGAATATGCCCCCGCGGATCATCGAGATATTTGCTGTGCTTGGATTGTTCATCCTGATAGCTATTGCGAAATGGTCAGGGAACAATGACACGGATTACCTGATAACCATTGGCGCATTTGTTGGCGCTGCCTATAAGATCATTCCGGGCATTGTTAAGATCATCAATTTAAGCGGGCAAATAAAAGCTTATGATTTTTCTGTTGCTGACATGTTGCTAGAAAATCAAAAAGTAAAAATGTAAAAATGAAAACCGGGTTATTGCTGATCTTCGATCCATACAATTAAAAGATATACGTTTTCAGTATGGCCAACAGTCTGTGTTAAATAACTTTTCTCTTTCTGTTGAAAAAGGAGATTTTATCGGCATCTCTGGCGAGTCAGGAAAAGGCAAGACTACTATTCTGAATTTATTACTTGGATTTCTACCTCCGGCTAAAGGAGAAATTCTTATCAATAATATACCTGCAGACAAAGAAGATATCCAAAGCTGCTGGCCATTTATTTCATATGTAAAGCAGCAGTCGTTCTTTATTCATGATACTATACTTCGCAACATCACTTTGGAGGAGGATAATCATAACAAAGAGAAATTACATTTTGCGCTGGAGGCTTCAGGAATAAATAAGCTTATTGAAGCATCGCCGGAAGGGCTTTCCAAAATGATCACTGAAAATGGAAAAAATATCAGTGGGGGGCAACGCCAACGGATTGCCATTGCAAGGGCACTCTACAAAGATGCCGATCTCATTATCCTGGATGAACCATTCAGCGAACTGGATGAAGAATCGGAATGCATCCTGTCTACAAAATTTCAAACACTTGTCGCAGGACGGGAAGATGATCATCTTAATCACACATCATACAAAGAGCTTATCAGCTTGTAATAAACTGGTATCGTTATGAAGAATAATGATAAAACGCTGGTTATCCTTGCTCCTGCTTTTCCTGAAAATGAATCAGCCGACTTACCTGGTTTTGTCACAGCAACTGATAGTAAAAGCATTGAAGAAGAATTTTCCTGCAATTACATATTATTGTCCTTTCCTTTTTATATCCTCATCACGCAGCAGCCTATACATGGCATAATGTACAGGTGATCAGTTTTAATGGAATGCACAAACGTAAACTGCAACGCATCATTCTATGGCGAAATATCTGGAAGACATTAAAAAATATCCGTCGTCAGCACACAGTTATTGGCCTGTTCAGTTTCTGGTGCGGTGAATGTGCATTCATAGGAAGATATTTTGGTAAAAGATATTCCATCAAACACTATAGCTGGATATGCGGACAAGATGCCCGGAAAACAAATAAATGGATACGGTTCATCCGTCCACGGGGACAGCAACTGGCGGCTATATCATTTTCCATAGTCAATGAATTTTATAAAAATCATGGAATAAAGCCTGCGCATATCATTCCCAACGCTATTGAACCCGGCTCTTTTCCTCCGCCACTTTCACAAGAAAGAGATATTGATATACTGGGTGCAGGTTCTCTTATTCCATTAAAGCAATACGATCTCTTTACGGACATTGTAGCGTCGGTTCAAAAAGCCTTCCCGGACATAAAGGCTTTCCATTGCGGAGTGGGCGAAGAAAAAGAAAAGATAAGTGCTCAGATAAAAAGCCTTAGGCTCGAAAATAATTTCCGGTTGCTGGGCAGCACCCCGCATGAAGAACTCTTACAGCTTATGCAGCGTACCAAAGTATTCCTCCATACTTCCAATTATGAAGGGTTCAGCACCGTTTGCCTGGAGGCTTTATATGCCGGCGCACATGTCGTCAGCTTCGTTTACCCGCTTGAGCATTCTGTTCCGCATTGGCATGTAGTAAATAATATGGAAGAGATGAAAACAAAAGTTATTGATATATTGCAAAACCCGAACACAGAATATACCCCGGTTCTCCTTTATTCTATGGATGATAGCGCTAAAGCAGTTATGAAATTGTTTGAAAGTGAATTAAAGGAAAAACAGGGATAAATAAAGTGCAATGAAAGTAGTGCATGTTTCATTTTTTTATGATAAAAACCTAAAAACAGAAGAAGAACTTCTGGAACAGCACTATACTATCACCGGATGGGCGGAAGCGCTGCAGCGAAACGGTGCCGGTGTTGCTGTAATGAACAGGTTCAGTAAGGAAAGTTCATTTCAAAAAAAAGGTGTACAACATTATTTTATCAAAGATGGCATGGGAGCAACGCTAAAACCCTGGCAACTTCCTATGAATTTTTTGAAAAGAATCAGCCGGCTGAATGCCGATGTAATCCATCTGCATAACCTCACTCTTTCCCTGCCAACATTTATATTAAGATTTCTGCTTAAAAAGAAAACGGCTATTATTATTCAGCATCATGGTGGCGTTGCCCCGGGAAGACTAAAAAGATCTTTCCATAATCTTCTAAACAATGTTGCTGATGGTTTCTTCTTTACCACAGTTGAGCAAGGCAAAGAATGGTTTATGAATAAGAAACAATCTCGTAAAGTCATGCCTGTTATGGAAGGAGCTACATTTTTTAATTATGCTGACAGGGATGCCGCAAGAACCTTTACTTATCATGAGAGAGGCGAAGCAAGAAAAAAAACAGGCATGACCGGCTCTCCTGTCTTTCTTTGGGTTGGAAGGTTAGATGACAATAAAGATCCCTTAACAGTACTGGAAGGTTTTGAGGTTTTATTTAAAAAATATCCTGGGGCGAATTTATACATGATATATAGTGATGATAAATTATCAAATAAAGTGAAGGAAAAAATTGATGGCTCTGAAATTTTGAGAAATAAAGTCCATTTACCGGGTAAAATCGCACATGATGAAATAGAACCGTATTACAACAGCGCCGATTATTTTGTATTGGGCAGCCACTATGAAGGCAGCGGCTATGCTTTAAGCGAAGCATTGCGTTGCGGCTGTGTACCCATCATTACAAATATTCCAAGCTTCAGGATGATGACCCAAGATGGCCAATTGGGAGCTTTATGGGAGCCGGGCAATAAAAATTCTTTTATTGAAGCTGCAAATATCGCCCTGGGCAAACCATCTACTACAGGAAGCAGACGCATGTATTACTTTTTTTAAAAATAATCTTTCCTTTGATGCTATTGCAGAAACAGCGATCCTTCATTACCAGGAAGTGATAGACCTAAGGCAAAAAAAGAAATAAAATAATACTATCCATTTTTTTTAAGATAATAACCATATAAAATGGGGGTATTAACTGATTTATCATAAACGTCTGATGAACCAGATTTCTCATAAAAATGCCTGATGCTTTTGTCTACGTTCCTTTCTACCAGATTTATCGGTTTCCAATTCATTCTTTTTGACAAGGTCTTTATTTCAGTCAGCAAATGAACATAGTTTCTTATAATCAAAATTCTATCATCCTGTTTGAAAGAGCGGTTGCCCCCTCTCTTCAATGCTTCAGGATGGAAATCAGTAATTATTATTTCTCCTCCCTTTTTCAAAATTCTGTTCCATTCTGTAAATGCTTCGTCTAAATTTTCAATATAGCCAATAACTAATGTGGAAATGATTATGTCACAAGACTCATTTTCTAATTCTTTCAGGCTGTTATCATTTGCCTGGTATGTTTTGGCCTCCGGGTATTTCTTTTGAAGCATTTTTAGCATTTCGCCTGAAACATCATAACCAATCAAACCCATAGGCTTTTTGTCAATTATTTTTTTCCAATGTCTGCCGGTACCACAACCTATGTCAACTACGATCTTACCTTCAATGCTGACTTTAGCAAACATCTCATTAAAAACAAGTTCATCAAGATAGATGATCGGGTTATCAGTCTGTTCATCATACGCAGCAGCCCAAAGATCATAAGCGGCAGCAGGACTGGTCGCCTTTGCCGGGTGAATCAAATTCCTCCATCTTCTTTTTATCTTTTGAAATAGCATCATACTATCATTGACTAATCTCTACAGGCAGTTTTATGTCAGGTACAAATTCTTTTATTTTCTTTATTAATGCAACCAAATTACCTTTTACATACTTGCCGGATTTACCAATATAAATTTTGCTGAAGTCCCCGATAGACACATGCTCATTTAATTGCGAATACAGTGTTTCGTCGTACAAAATTATTTCACCTTTATTAAGAGTTAGTAAAATGTCTTCGGGATTCAGTTGAAAAAAACTGTTCATTAAGTTTCCTTTATCCTGTATTCGGGCTACTACAATGTCTGCGCTTTTTCCTTCCTGCAACAATCCTTTGTCGTTTAAATTTCCAGGCAGCTGCCGGCAAATTCGTAAGTGAATCAACTAATTCTTCATCCGACAGCATACTTGTTTCTCTTGCCCGGCGAAGTTGCTCCCATAGATTCCATCCTGCCGATAGGGTTGAATCCGTTCCGAACAGGATTTTCGTTTGTTTTTTGAGCTCATTAATTTTAGCTGTTGAACCCAGCAAAAAGAAATTAGATTCCGGGCACCAAATCAATGCTTCAAATGCCTCCGCCTGTTTTGCGTTCATTGAAACGCCATGTACTGCTATTAGTTTTCTTTTAAAAAGATTCCACCGGATCAGCTCATTTATTTCTTCAAAAGACGCTTTATCAGTCCCTTCGCCTGCATGGATAACAAAAGGCTGGCTTTTTATGAAGGGCCGGTTCAGTTTAAATTTCCATAATCTCTCACGCCGGACTGAATGCAATGAATAGCAGTCCTGGAAAATATTTATTACCGGGTTCTCTATATCCAGGTATTCACCATGATTGACAACAGTGGTGACGCCGTTTAATAAATTCTTATAAATGCCCCACTCAACCCGGAACTGCTTTGGTATATTCCGGACAGCATCGATACTATTTTTGTTTTGGGATTGAATATCTGCACCCCATTCAATATAACTTTTATAAATCCTGTTTCCCATTTGCGGAAAAAGGTTGAAATCGAGATGATCATGAGAATTGATCAGGCCCGGAAAGGCTAAGGCATTTTCAAATAGTATATTCAGTTCGTTTTTACCGGTTGCAAGTAATGACCTGTCATAAGTGATCATCTGAATTTTATCATCTGTCACTTTGATATGTGTTGCTCCACCCTGGCCGATTATATCAAGGTTCTGTAATATCATTACTCTTATAAAATTGGCTCAATGACTTTCATTCCTTTCTTTGTTCCTGCATAGAAAGGATTTTTATTAAAAATAATTTTCCAGATTGCTTTAAAAGCAGCACGCAGCATTATCCAGCTTCCCGAAAAAATAAAACCCGGCATGTTCCCGAATAGCGACCATACCAGCCATCTTCTTTTTACACGATGAAGATTTTTTTTTGTCTTTATAAAATAATCCAATGCCAATATCCTGCGATAGTACTGCAATGATCTTTTTAAACGATTCAGCTCCTCCAAATGATGGTAAACAGAAGTATTGCTGACAACATGAACACTGGGTACAGGAAAATCAACTGTCACTCCATAATTATCCCCGATACCGTGGCTGTCAAGCACTTCATCGTAAGGTGAGTGAATTAACCATTCTTTTTTTACAAGCGATGCCCCCAGACTATATATAGGGCATATTGTATAATCACCTGTAAAATCGGTATTGACAGGCCATCCCGCTTTTGAAATATGATTGCCCTTTCGCAGATAATATTTTTTTATCCTTCTTGTCAGCATGTTATCAGCACAATTTATTTCTCCCCAGATGCCGAGTTGAAATATATATTTCCATAACAACATCCGGCTTGAACAAACAGGATGAGTCGCTTTCCACCCGATAGCTATCGGGTCATTCTTTTCCTTTTCCAGCCAAAGCCCTGAAACAGCGCCTGTTTCCGGATGGGCATTAACATGATTGGTTAACACTTGTAAGTAATCAGCAGGTATTTCAATATCATCATCGCATAAGAATATCCACGGTGACCGGGCCATCCTGATACCTGTATTACGCTGGATACAAACCGATCTTTCAGATGTTGTATATTGAATGTTAAGGTTCCTGAACAGAGAGTATTCCGCAGGCAAAAGTTTATCATTCCCTGAATCAACTATAATAACTTCATCTATGGGATAGGAAGAGCTATCAAGATTTTGAAGCAGGGAAAGCAATCTTGCTTTACGTTCGCAGGTTGGAATGACGACACTGATTTGCATTCGCTGCCAATTTGCTTTTTTAATCAATAAATTTACACAGATTATGAATTAACGGTTATACTAAATAATTTCCCTGCACTGGTTTAATCAAAGAATAGCGGGGCAACTGCCGGGGACAATATTACGTTATAGCCAGTCACTGAATGGTAACTATGATCGTATGAACAAAAACCATGTCTTCCGCTCTTTTTCCCTGCGCTTTAAACATTTCATCAAAACCAGGCCTGTATTCCTTTTCCTGCTCCCGGTCTTTTTTGTACTTCATGGCTTTAACAGTAATTATAATTCTGTCCCGGCTGCCAATGCCCTACTATTGACACTACTATATATTGGAAGCTCATTAGTTATTGCAGGAATTAGCTGGTTTTTCTATCGCGACCTTATCAAGGCTTGTATCATCGCTTTTTTTCTAACGGCATATAATTTCTTTTTTGGCGCCATGCAGGACACATTAACTAACCTTTCATCGCAAGGTTTCATTTCACAATATCGTTTCATATTACCGGTTAGTTGTCTTTGCTTTCTGTTAATAGCTATTTGGCTGAAAAAAAGAAAAAAGACTTTATTTACTTTCACTTCCTACCTGAATATTTTATTGCTTGTACTTATATTGATTGATGGGGGCTGGGTGGTTACTAAATTATCGGGGCCTCAAAAAAATACAACGCTTAATCCCGGCACTATTAATTTTACGGCATGTGATACCTGCAGGAAACCGGATATATACCTGATCCTGCTGGATCAATATGCCGGTAGCACAGCGCTGAAGGAAGTTTTTAATTTTGATAATGCTGCTTTCGAAAAGGAATTAGACCGCCGCGGATTTTATATTGCAAAAAACAGTATCAGTAATTACAACCTCACTCCTTTCTCCATGGCTTCGACATTAAACATGGATTACCTTACTTCGGAGATGGGAGTTAAGAAACATTTGAATGTAGGTTATAGTTACCAACTGATAAGAAACAGCCGCGTAATACAATTTCT
The DNA here is from genome assembly GCA_963820865.1 of uncultured Verrucomicrobiae bacterium. Classification (GTDB taxonomy): domain Bacteria; phylum Verrucomicrobiota; class Verrucomicrobiia; order Chthoniobacterales; family Terrimicrobiaceae; genus DASTFP01. Next base: position 19,559 of record CAWGBZ010000021.1, on the reverse strand, counting down.
TCTCGATAATGGTTACCAGTTTTGCAATAATTCTGTTTTTGATTTTCCCGGGCAGCGGGCAAAGAAATATTCGGCATTTTTTCCATACGGAACAAACCTGATCACTATGCAAACATTTGCCAGCAGGCTTGTCAGGGATATTCGTTCAGGCATTTTACGGGGTAACCTTGGATTCAAAGCTGTTCAAAAGAAAATCGCTTATGAATATCTTCATTTTAACGATGATATTTTTGATCTTACCCGCAATATAGCAAGCGAAAAAACCCCGGCGCCTAAGTTTGTATATGCTCATTTTATAATGCCCCACTACCCCTATTATTTTGACAGTAAAGGCAAGCCGGTATCATTAGAAAAATTGACCGTCCCCAAAATAACAAACTCAAATGATTATATTGAATATCTTCAATACTGTAACAACAGAATATTGGAGCTCGTTGATCATCTGATAACTGCTTCACCCAATCCTCCTGTTATTATGCTTCTCTCAGATCATGGTTTTCGTCCTCCTGAAAAGAGTGCAGATCGCAAATATGACTTTATGAACCTGAATGCCATCTATTCTCCCGATGGAAATTACACCTGGTTTAATGACAGCTTAACTAATGTGAATCATTTCCGGGTCTTCTTTAATTCTTATTTCAATCAGCATTTGCCCTTATTAAAAGATTCGACTATTGATTTGTGGGATTAATGATTGCGAATGAAATAACGCCACTTTTATCCCTCATTTAGTCCGTTGCCTGGCTGTACTGTGTATCTTTAAAGCAACAGGCAACCCGGACAGTTTAAAAATCGAATTCATAATAGAAAAAGGGTAACCTGTTATTTACATGTTCAGTCAATCCATATATAAAACCTTTAAACGCTATCGTTCGCTGCAAACCCATAAAATATCGGCATTGCCCATTGTGATACTAATGCCCCATAGTGCCTGCAATTGCCGTTGCGTAATGTGTGATATCTGGAAAGACAATAAAAACCTAAAGCAACTTACCGAAAATGATATTGCTGATCTATTGATCTCATTAAAAAAATTAGGGACGCAACAGGTACTGATGTCAGGCGGTGAAGCATTGCTTAATCCTAAATTTTTTCAGGTTTTGCGAACTATTGCAAAAACAAAATATTAAAGTATCGCTACTGTCTACCGGGATTACCTTAAAAAAAAATGCAGAGCAACTGGTACAATGGGTGAATGACGTTATTGTATCACTGGATGGTGAATGAAGAAATACATAACAGTATTCGTAATATTCCCGATGCTTACCAGAAATTGAAAGAAGGGGTGAAGCATATCAAAAGCATGGATCCTGATTTTAAAATAACAGCAAGAACAGTTATCCATCGTCTGAATTTCCGCCATTGGGGCAATATCATTAATAGTGCAAAAGAAATTAGGCCTGGATCAAATCAGTTTTCTACCGGCCGATGTCAGCAGTCATGCGTTCAACCGTGAAGTACTCTGGAGTGATCAGCGACAGCATGAAATATTACTGGGTGAAAATGAATTGCCGGAACTGAAAGATAGTTACTGATGAAGATTATTGAAAGACATACGGCTGATTTTGCTAATCACTTTATCGCAGAAAGTCCTGAAAAGCTCAGAAATATCTATAATTACTATGCTGCATTTTACGGCCATAATCCTTTTCCATATAAAAAATGCAATGCGCCCTGGGTGTCAACCGTTGTGGAAGCAGATGGAACGGTTCGGCCCTGTTTCTTTCATGCTCCCATGGGAAATATAAGGGAACAATCACTGGAAAATATTTTAAACAGCAAGGAAAGCATCCGTTTCCGGAAAGAACTCGATATAGACAAGGACAGTACCTGTATAAAATGTGTTTGCTATCTGCACCTTTCACCGGGAACAAAACTTAATTGACAGTATTAATGAAGAATATTCTTTTTTCTCATTCCTATTTTTTGCGTTTTGATCCAAAGCAATGGGCCACGGGGCAACCGTATGCTCCTATTGGCACTTTGTATGCCGCCGCGCTGATGAGAGAGAAAGGATATGAAGTTTCTTTTTTTGATACCATGTTTGCCCATGGCCCTGAAGAGATCATTCCATCTTTGAAAAAACATACACCCGGATTTTTTTGTATTATATGATGATGGCTTCAACTATCTGACCAAGATGTGCCTGACCAATATGCGGGAAGCAGCTTTTAAAATGATAAAGTTGGCCAAACAAAAAGGTTGTACTGTTATTGTTTCCAGTTCAGATTCCACTGATCATTATGAACAATACCTGCAATGAAGGCGCCGATTTTATTTTATTGGGTGAAGCTGAGCAAACACTGGCAGAGCTAAGTGACTGCGTTAATACAAAAGCAAAACAATTTTCTGTCAATACCCGGCCTTGCCTATAAACAGGATGATGCAGTGATCAAAACAGTAAAGCGAAATGTGCTGAAAGAATTAGACAGTCTTCCTTTTCCTGCCTGGGATCTTGTTGATATAGAGATCTTACCGGAAAACATGGATAAAACATAAGGGCTATTTTTCTCTGAATATGGCTACCACAAGAGGTTGTCCTTTTAAATGTAACTGGTGCGCCAAACCGATCTATGGCAACCGGTATAATTCAAGATCACCGCAAAATGTGGTGGCTGAACTGAAAATGCTGAAAGAGAAATTCCATTTTGATCATATCTGGTTCTGCGATGATATTTTTGGTTTGAAGCCCGGATGGGTAAATGAGTTTGCTGATCTTGTTGAAAAAGAACAAGCTACATTTCCGTTTCAAAATACAGGCAAGAGCTGATCTGTTGTTGCAGGAAAATTATATCAGGGACCTTGCAAGAGCCGGTTGTGAAAATATCTGGATGGGTGCTGAAAGCGGTTCGCAAAAGATACTGGATGCAATGGACAAAGGCACCACAGTAGAACAGATATATGAGGCCACCCAGCTTGTTAAAGAAGAATGGTATTCATCCTTCTTTCTTTATTCAATTTGGTTATCCCGGTGAAACAAAAGAAGATATCGCGAAAACGATCAGGATGATCAATGAACTTGTTGCCCTACGAGATTGGTATCTCTGTTTCTTATCCGTTGCCCGGCACTGTTTTTTATGAAAAAGTAAAAAGCGAGCTGAAGGAAAAAACCAACTGGACAGATTCGGATGAACTGGCACTGATGTTTCGCAATACCTATGCCCCGGCATTTTATAAACAACTGCACCGCTATGTTCATAAAAGCTATCGCAAGCATGTGGCTATTCAGCACTTGAAAAGATTGTTTGCAAAACCATCTGCTGCCATCACTTCCTAACATTTAAAAAGGCAATGTCATTTTTATATTATGCCCCTGCCGCCTGGATTGATAAACAAAAACTTCAATTCGCTTGAAAACGCACCTGCATGAATGATTCCGATACATACGATGAATGAGCAGGCGGCGGCGGCCGCTTTCAGCAAGCAGGCCCCATTGTTTGATGAACTGTATGCCGGAGATATTATCATTCAATATAAAAGAAAACGGGTAAGGGATCATGTGCTTCAATGGCTGAAGCCGGGTTCAGCATATCCTCGAACTGAATGCAGGCACAGGCGACGATGCCATTTTTTTTGCGCAGCAGGGTCATATCGTTCATGCAACGGATATTTCACCCGTCATGCAGGAATATGCTGAAAGAAAAAGTAAAACTACATGACCTGAAAAGCAGCATCAGCAGCGAATTGCGTTCCTATACCGATCTGAAAAATTTATTTAACCGGGGGCCTTATGATGCTATCTTTTCCAATTTTGCCGGTTTGAATTGTACAGATGAGTTACCAAAAGTTTTACGATCATTTGACAATTTATTAAAACCCGGAGGGGTTGTAACACTTGTCATTTTGCCCAAATTCTGTCTCTGGGAATTCCTGTTACTGTTCAAAGGGAAATTTAAGACTGCATTCAGACGGTTCTCCGGGAAAAAAGGATCTAAGGCTCATATTGAAGGAGAATTTTTCCGGTGCTGGTATTATAACCCTTCTTTTATAAAAACGAAACCTGAAAGATTCTTTCAATCTGCTAAGTATTGAAGGCCTGTGTACATTAGTGCCGCCATCCTACATAGAAAAGTTTGCAGAAAAACATTCAAAGTCATTCAGTGCCCTGAAAAAAAGAGAAGACAAATGGAAAAGTAATTGGCCGTGGAAAAATATTGGCGATTATTATATCATTTCTCTTCAAAAGAAAAATTGACTTCCTCAAAGTATTCCGGCCACCTGGATTTCATTTCAGTTATTTTTTTATTATAAAGACCCACAATCTTTTCCTGGAAGGAATCAGGATTTGACCATCCAAAATGTTTCCCTGTGACAAGAGCCATTTCCTTTCCTTCGTAGTTAAGCATTTTTTGTTCTTCTTTCTTTTTCCAGCGGCGTGTTGTGGTCTTCATCAGGTAATCGTCGAGCCAGTCGCCCATTTTGTTGTTGAGTAACCATTCAATAAATTTCTTTAACACTGATCTGCCTTTATCATACTGTGGATTATTCATCGTCAAAGAATAATCTGCAAACCATTCACCGACCCAGTTATTGGCTGCAAAAAAATCATGCATGGCCTTTTCCACTAACAGGTATCAATGTAATAGCTTCAACAGCAGTGTAAATATTCTGGTCACGCAGTTTCAGCGCTTTTTCATCGAGATAATAATTCATGCAGTAATAATGTTGCTTGCCGGTAAGGAAGGTCAGCTTTTTAAATAAATGCATAAACGTTCTTGCTATCCAGAGACGATTCGCTTTTGTAATAATAAAAAAATCAAAATCTGCTTTTTCATGTGCATACATCTTGGATAAAGACCCCGAGATGCCTATCCCTCTTACATAAGGAAACACGGAAAGAAATCTTCCAATCTTCATCGCTTTGGGTAATAATTGCTCTGCACGAAGGTTTCCCTGCTGCCTTCTTTTGACCATTTCTGTATCATTTTGCAGTAAATACAGGTCATCTATTTTAAAAATGGATCTTTCCGCAACAAGACGTACCAACACATTTTCAATATATCCAGCATCTGCAGAGGGAGGTAAGAATCTTTTAATTTCATCTTTAGATAAGGGGTGTTCGAAAAATAGAAAAGTAAGCCAGTATTTTTAAAATGCAGCTTTCTGTACTTTCCACCACTTTCACATCCCTTTTATAAATAACTCTCATCATGTTGCAATTAAACTTAATGCCAAAAATGGAAAGCAACCTGTTGTATCATTTTCCCGATTAAATATCGTCGGGAAAGTATGGATTTTTTTATTCAAACATTTATTCACTTTGTACAAAACAGATCACCATAAAGACCTTCTGCCACCTTCCGAAAAGGAAGTATTGGCAATAAACGAAAACGCAATAATCACACGCCTCGTTGCCACCCGCAAGAATTATTTGTTTTTCAAACGGATCATTGATATTCTTTTTTCCTTCCTGTTCACCGTCCTTGTTTTAAGCTGGCTATTGCCCATCATCGCTATTTGGATCAAACTGGACTCAAAAGGTCCGGTATTTTTTTCACAAAAACGTATAGGCCGCAACGGAAAAATGTTCAGGTGCCTTAAACTCCGGACCATGATTCAAAATGATGATGCAGACGAAAAACCTGCAGAGGAGAATGATCACCGGATTACACGGGCAGGCAAATTTTTGAGAAAGACGAATATAGATGAGCTGCCGCAATTCCTCAATGTACTGGCAGGAAACATGAGCCTGGTAGGCCCAAGGCCGCACATGCAGTCAGATTGTATACGCTTCTCCTTTGTAATATCTTCTTATAAATTCAGAACCCTGGTAAAACCGGGCATTACAGGCCTTGCTCAAACGAAAGGATACATTGGCCCGGCAAATGATTATGAAAGCATAATGACCCGTTATTACTGGGATGCAGTGTATGTGAGAAAAGCCGGGTTATGGCTGGATGTGAAGATAATTGCCAGGACCATTATCCGTTGCTACTACAATCTTCTGAAAGTGTTTTCCCGTTCACCTGGTAAATAGAATTCTTCCCGTTTAACTCCGCAATTGCTTTACGCAATATGAGATAACTGATATTTTTACATACCGGCGATTCCAGGTCGTCATAGACACGAATATTTTTACCCGAGCCCGCATCGTTCCCGGAAATGATGGTGAATTCCGTAATGAACTTTGCTTTAGCTTTACGCCTCATTAATAAAAGGATAAAATGAGAACGATTCACCATGTACACCCGGAAGATTTTGCCCGTTACAATACCAGCCAGATACGGGAAAAGTTCCTGCTGGAAAATTTAGTTGCCGTTGACAAAATAGAATGTGTTTATACTCATTATGACCGGATGATCATTGGCGCTGCCAATCCTGTAAATACACAACTGGAACTGGGGACTTATGAGCAATTGAAATCAGAATATTTTCTGAGCCGTCGTGAGATCGGTATTCTTAATATTGCCGGCAAGGGAAGTGTTTCTGTGGATAAAGAAAAGTTTGACCTTGAAAAACAAGATTGTTTGTATATCGGTAAAGGGAAACAAAAGATAATATTCAGCAGTATCAATAAATCTATTCCCGCTAAATTCATTTTCTTTTCCTGCCCGGCCCACCAGGAGTATCCTACCCGCTTGATGAAGCCTTCTGAAGCATTACCTGCTGAACTCGGAAGTCTTGATAATAATAATCACCGGGTGATCAATAAATATATTCACCTGGATGGTATTAAAAGCTGCCAGTTAGTAATGGGTGTTACCAATTTTAAACAAGGAAGTGTGTGGAATACGATGCCGCCGCATACACATGACCGGAGGATGGAATCATATTTTTATTTTGATCTGCCGGAAGGGCAACGGGTCATTCACTTTATGGGTGAACCGCAGGAAACAAGACATATATTTTTAAATAATGAGCAGGCTATCTTGTCTCCGAGCTGGAGCATTCATAGTGGCGTAGCAACCGCTAATTATTCTTTTATCTGGGCAATGGCCGGAGAGAATATGGTATTTACTGATATGGATCCCGTGCCAGCATCCACTTTAAAATAAAATATTTAACCGCTGAGACGCAGAGTCGCTGAGTTAACAAATAAGAAATTCTCTGCGCCTCCCCGTCTCTGCGGTTACCAAAAACAACTTATATGCTAAATTTCAGGGTAGATGGCAAGCTCGCATTAGTAACAGGCAGCAGCCGTGGTATTGGTTTGGCTATTGCTACAGCACTTGCCGAATCCGGTGCAGATATAATAGGTGTGAGCAGCAAATTAGAAGCGTCAGGTTCTGAATTGGAAAAGGCTGTTGTGAAAGCAGGAAAAAAATTCTATGCTTATCAATGTGATCTGGCTAACAGGGATTCTATCTATTCTTTTTTAGAAAAAGTAAAAGCGGATCATCCGCGTATTGATATACTCATTAATAATGCAGGTCATATTTTACGCAAGCCGGTTGCCGAGCATCCTGATGAATACTGGGACACTATTATTAATATTAATCTCAATGCACAATTCATCCTGGCAAGAGAGATTGGCAAGCGGATGGTAGAGCAAGGTTCAGGTAAAATTGTTTTCACCTGTTCATTACTTTCATTCCAGGGCGGGGTTACTGTACCGGGTTATGCTGCCAGCAAAGGAGCAATAGCCTCGTTACTTAAAGCATTTGCCAATGAATGGGCAAAATCCGGTGTGAATGTAAATGGTGTGGCACCGGGCTATATCGCTACTGATAATACTTCTGCATTAAGGGCCGATGCCGAACGCAATGCAGCGATACTTTCAAGAATCCCTGCCAATCGCTGGGGCACACCGGAAGATATGGCCGGGGCATTTGTTTTCTTATCATCACCTGCTTCTGATTATATGAATGGAACTATTATAACAGTGGATGGTGGATGGATGGGGAGATAATTATCAATTAATTTTTATAAAATGAAAAAGTCCCTGTTCCGCTGGCTTTTTATTTAATTAAATTGAATATCCTGAGGAGGATCAATTCTAAAATTTTCTCCAACGTTTTTTATAAATTTTTGTTTGCTTACGAATCCGTGAGGGCTTCGGAATGAGAATGTAAAATGAAATCCGTCCTTGATATTGTCACTAAAGTACAGCTCGATCTGCAACACTTGCCGGTAACCTACACCCCCAGCTGAATAAGGAATTGCAACGTCCATTTCGCTTTTGGATTTTTCTATACAAGTAATATCGGTCGCTGTTAATCCTTCATTAACCAATTTCATAAAGATCCTGTTATCTTCCTTATCATCATAAGAGTAGGCTATGAAAAAGGGCATTCTTTCCTTGATCGTAACTGACTTTTCTAACAAGTAGCTATTATTCATTGATATGGTTTGGTTTTTGAGTTCCTTTACCACATCCGAAAGCTCTTTAATTCGAGTTGTTTGATATGCAACTTTAAATGCAAGGATTAATGATCCTATGGCAAGTGCAACCTGTGACCAAGCTGCAAGTGCCTGAGAAAAGCCGGCAGCATCATCAAGGAGAAAAAAACAAAAAATATCATTGTTCATAAGAGCTGGTTGATATGATGAAAAAGAGTCCCGGCAGGAACCAGGGCCTTAGTAAATTATTGATAAGAACTGTGAAAAAGATAGTAATGGGAAAGTGCTGGAAAGAATTCTGTTTTTGCTACACAACCTGCTACACTTCGAATCCTAAAACGACAAAATCCGCTACAGGAGCGGATTTTGTCGTTTTGAATGTCGGGAAGACAGGATTCGAACCTGCGACCCCCTGGTCCCAAACCAGGTGCGCTACCGGCCTGCGCTACTTCCCGAAACTATTTTTTGCCGATACTTTTTTAAAACGACCATTGACAATTGCAACCCTCCCGATCTCAATCGGGATGCGCTACCGGCCTGCGCTACTTCCCGAACTTATTTTCCTTTTTCTTAACCAGGTGTCCCGCTTGCGGCGGGGCTACTTCCCGATTTTCAATTGCGATGCAATATAGACTATTATTAACTGCGGTGAGGGCGGGATTCGAACCCGCGGTACAGTTTAACCCGTACGGCAGTTTAGCAAACTACTGATTTCAGCCACTCATCCACCTCACCGGCTGCCCTTTTTCAAAGGGGTGGCAAAAATAAAGATAACGTGTTTAGAAATCCCAAAAACAAATAAACAAATCGACAAATCCCAAATTGCAGGTATAAACTGAATTTCGGGATCTATGTAATTTGAAATTTATATCGGTTTACATAGCAGCCAATTGTACCTTCTGCTGCAATTCCAGTACATTTTCCCTGAATACACGTATCTGTATCCATCAGGTCCTTTACCGTCTGGCAGGAATGAATAACGGTAGTATGGTCCCGGCCGCCAAAATGTTCTCCGATTGTCTTTAATGAATTTTTGGTAAAGGCCTTTGCCAGGTACATAGTGATCTGCCTTGCCTGTACGATCTCTCTTTTGCGGGTTTTTTGCAAAAGCTTATCATACGACACATCAAAGTAATCACAAACCATTCGCTGAATGGTATCGATGGTGATCTCTTTGCTGGATGATTTTACAAAATTGCGTAACACTTTTTTGGCTAAGTCTAAGTCGATCTCCCTCCTGTTAAGCGAAGATTGTGCCAACAGTGATATTAATGCCCCTTCCAGTTCCCTTACATTGCTATTAATATTATAAGCGATATACTTTACCACTTCTTTGGGCATTTCCAGCCCGTCATTCTTCATCTTCTTTTCCAGTATCTCAATACGGGTATCATAATCCGGTATCTGCAGATCAGCGCTTAGGCCCCAGCGAAAACGGCTAAGTAATCTTTCCTGCACACCTTCCAGGTCTTTGGGTGATTTATCAGAAGTAAGAATAAGCTGCTTATGCGACTGGTGCAGGTGATTGAAAATGGCGAAGAAGGCATCCTGTGATTTTTCCGCTTTGGCAAAAAACTGCACATCATCTATGATCAGCACATCAATCAACTGGTAAAAATGGATAAAATCATTGATCGCATTGTTGCGGCTATGATCCATGAACTGGTTGATGAACTTTTCAGAGCTTACATATAATACCACCTTATTAGGGTGTAGACCTTTTCACTTCATTTCCAATGGCCTGGGCAAGATGGGTTTTTCCCAAGCCCAACCCCTCCATATATAACCAGTGGATTAAATGAATTGGCACCGGGCTTTTCCGCCACCGTTTTACCGGCACGGCGGGCTACCCGGTTACAATCACCTTCAATAAATGCATCAAATGTATAAATATGATTTAGCTGCGGATCAATCTGCATTTTTTTCAGACCCGGAATTACAAAAGGATTCTTGACAGGATTATTTATGACTAAAGGAAAATCCATTTCATTGTTTGAAAAAGTTTTAAAACCCTGGCCCGTTACATCCATGGTAAGTGGTTTGTTCTTACTATTACCACTATCTACCATGATGCGATATTCAAGCCGTGCTTCTTTACCCAATTCTCTCTTCAAAGTCTTTGCCAATAAATTTACATAATGTTCTTCGAGGTATTCGAAAAAGAATTGACTGGGTACCTGGATGACGAGAACATTGTTTTTTAATGATACCGGTTTGATGGGTTCGAACCAGGTTTTGAAATGCTGCCATTCAACAATATCCTTGATGATCTTTAAACAATTGGTCCAGATTTTTTCAGCATTTTTCTCCATCAGTCAGTGAGCAGTTTGTATATCGGGTTAAGTATAGTTGTTCCTGAAAAAAAGTCCAAAAAAACTTTACACACATGTCAATAAAAAAAGTTGGACAGGGTGGCGAATATCTATATTTCTGAGTTAAAAAAAAATTTTATTGCCTTGTTTTTTTCGTATTTAAAATACTCTTCAATTTTGATGGTTTTTGACACATAAATTTGGAAAAATCAAAAACCAAATTATCTTATAGTTCCCCGTCCCGCCTGTCTTAGTAACAATTACAACGTTACCTTTTTTATCTTATATTATCACCTCTTTTTGAAAAAAAATTTGCTTATCTTCCAATCGTATAACCACCCTTTCCTTATTGTTTTTGCGAAAATTCATTTCTTGCGTAATTACATTCTGCAGGTATGAATAATTATATGATCCCTTATCATTCAACAACCGTTTGTTTTCAACCGCAGCTCTGATACATCCATCTTTCATCGCTGTGTAATATAACCTCAACCATACTATATTGTGCGAAACACAATATACTTTAAATAACAGTACAAAATATGAATAGATTGTTCTGCCAGGGAACAGGGATAAGGTAGTCCGGTAAGTTACGGATGTGCTCCAGGGCAAATCTTTCCGAAGGATATTAAGCAGAAAATAAAAGTCCGGCAAAGGTTTTTTGACAAGCAGATCGTCCAGCTTCTGAAGATATAAATATTTTCGTATCCGGCAAGCAGAAATCTTTATTAATGATCAAAATCATTAGAAGCTGCCTGTTTTTGCTTCTTTTTTTGGGGTCACTATATTTGCCAATAATCATTACATTTGTCTGTACTAAAACTAAACGAACTGATATGAGAAAATTACTTGCTGCTGTGGTAGCTACTGTTTTATTATACTCTGCCACGTTTGCACAAACCGGGAAAGGTAAATCTGCTTTTGGCTTTAAAGCCGGCATGAATGTAAGTACTTTCCGCACCGCTGTTGACTACACTGATTTTGAATCTGCTTTGAAAGTCGGAATTGTTTTGGGTGGATTTGTAGAAATACCTGCATCATCCCGTTTCACCATACAACCTGAATTTCTTTATACCCAAATGGGTTCCAAAGGCGCTTCATCTGCATGGGGCAGTGTTACCTTCAAATACAATTATTTCTCTATCCCGATATTGGTTAAATATAAACTGTCAAACAGCTTTAATGTTTTTGCAGGTCCCCAGGCCGATTTTTTAATACGGGCCAGGAAAAAGAACTTTTTTGGAACCGAGACCATTACCAATGAGATCCAGGACTTTGATTGTGGATTTACAGCAGGAGCAGAATACTGGTTTTCTAAAAGATGGGTTCTTGGAGTAAGATATATACATGGTATCCGGGATAGCGCATTAGATGACGAAGTGCATACTCTTTTTAACCAGGGAGGGCAGGTAACGGTTGGTTACAAACTTTTCAAAAGGACAAAAAAGGCTAAAAAAGAGAAGAAAAAATAATCATTGATCAGAAAAAATATTTATAGAAGCTGTCTCATATAAAAGGAGACAGCTTTTTCATTATCTATCTTTGTTGCTCAATTTGTTTTTCAGGATAAACACCTGACCGCAATGCAAAAGATCATTTCTATAAAACTGCTTCCTTCAGAAGCGGCTGATGAACTATCAGTAAAAAAATATATTGCCCGGACAGAGGCGATCAAGAGCATCGCTATTTCCGGGTACACCATTCTCAAACAATCCATTGATGCCCGTGGAAAGCAAGCCTGGGTCAATTTAACCCTCCGGGCATTCATCAATGAACCCTATCAGCAACGGGAAATATCTTCTTTTTCTTTTCAGGATGTAAAAAAGACAGTGAAACGGGTGATCATCATCGGCGCCGGCCCTGCCGGGTTATTTGCTGCATTAAAACTGATCGAATCAGGTATCAAACCTATCATCCTGGAAAGAGGTAAAGAAGTAAGGGCCCGCAGAAGGGATCTTGCCCTCCTGAACAAAGAAGGCGAAGTGAACCCGGAAAGCAATTATTGTTTTGGAGAAGGGGGCGCAGGCACGTATAGCGATGGTAAACTATATACCCGCAGCTCCAAGAGGGGTGATATCACCCGGATCCTCAATCTTTTTGTGCATTTCGGCGCTGAAGAAAAAATACTGTATGAGGCCCATCCCCATATTGGCACTAATAAACTGCCGCAAATAATAACTGCTATAAGAAAAAAGATCATTGATTGCGGTGGTGATTTTTTATTTGAAAAAAAAGTAACCGATTTTGTTATTGAACCGAAAGCATAGTTTCTGTAAAAACTGCAGACGGAGATAGTTTTGATGGCGATGCGGTTATATTCGCGACCGGTCATTCGGCCAGGGATATTTTTCAATTGCTGCATTTCAAAAAAATATTCATAGAATCCAAGCCTTTTGCATTGGGTGTAAGAGTTGAGCATCCTCAATCATTAATTGACACAGCCCAATATCATTGCACTGTCAGGGACAAGTTTCTTCCCCCTGCATCCTATAGTCTCGTACAGCAGGTTGATGGAAAAGGTGTATTTTCCTTCTGCATGTGCCCGGGAGGTATTATTGCTCCCGCAGCTACTAATCCGGGTGAATTGGTAGTAAATGGATGGTCGCCATCAAAAAGAAATAACCCTTATGCCAATAGCGGTATTGTAGTTTCAGTTGAGAAAGATGCACAGGATTTAAACTACAAAGATTTTGAGGAAACTTGAATCAACCGATGAAAGTAATGACCCCTTATTGTTAATGAAGTTTCCAGCAGGTAGTAGAACAGAAAGCCTTTATGGCGGGTGGTGGTAAATTTGTAGCACCTGCTCAACGTTTGGTTGATTTTACCGAATCAAAATTATCTGCTGATCTCTCCCGGTTGTTCTTATCTGCCCGGTATTCATTCTGCATCATTAAAAGAAGTTCTGCCTTCATTTATATATAATAACCTTCAGCAGGCTTTTAAGGATTTTGGAAAAAAGATGAAGGGCTATTTCACGAATGATGCAGTAGTAGTGGCTACCGAATCAAGAACCTCCTCTCCGGTTCGAATACCGAGAGATAATGAAACCTTGCAACATCCGCAGATAAAAAATCTTTATCCCTGTGGTGAAGGCGCCGGTTATGCCGGTGGTATTGTCAGTGCTGCGATGGATGGAGAAAGGGTAGCCAGACAAATTGCGGTAAATTGCTTCGCAGTTGACACCCTGTTTTTGCAGTTTACTCCACACCGGGCCTTTCACCGAAATATTGCTCCTTATCTGCCGTAACGTTTATTTTTGCGCAACAATTTTTTATCATGCCCATACTTGAACTTCAACACCTGAGAAAATATTTTGCTACACAAAAAGCAGTTGATGATATCAGCCTGACGATTGAAAAAGGACAGATATTCGGATTGCTTGGCCCAAACGGCGCCGGTAAGACCACGCTGATAAGAATGATCACCGGGATATTTTACCCTGACGAGGGACAGATCATCTTTGATGGAAAAAATTCGACCCTATTAATGATATTGCCCATATCGGTTATATGCCGGAAGAAAGAGGCCTGTATAAAAAAATGAAGATCGGTGAACAAACCCTGTACCTGGCACAATTGAAAGGACTGAGTAAGGCCGATGCGATGAAAAAGATCAAAGAATGGTTCATCAAGTTTGAAATGGAAAGCTGGTGGAACAAAAAAGTGGAAGACCTTTCAAAAGGTATGAGACAGAAACTGCAGTTTGTTACCACTGTTTTGCATGAACCCAAACTTATTATCCTTGATGAACCTTTCAGCGGTCTTGACCCGGTAAATACCAATCTTATCAAAGATGAGATATATAATCTGGCGCAAAAGGGTGCTACCATTATTTTCAGTACACACCGTATGGAACAGGTAGAAGAGATCTGCGATCATATTGTACTGGTAAATAAAGGGCAAAAGATATTAGACGGTACTGTACAAAAAGTAAAACAGGATTTTAAAGAAAATCTTTTCAGTATCGGTGTTGATCAAATGCCGGCCATATTAAATGGAAATGCTCCATTTGAAGTGCTCGGCAATAAAGAACATTCTTTTGTAGTAAGGATCAAAGACGGGAACAAACCGAATGATGTTTTGCAATACCTGTTGCAACACCAGGCAAATATTCATTCATTCAATGAAATACTTCCTTCCCTGAATGATATTTTCATCCGGCTGGTAGAAGGCACCCCTACTGCCCGGCAATTTCAAAATATAAATGACTAAATTATCTGTCATGACGTAAAATATGTCTCATCATAAAACGTGAATACCTGACCCGTGTACGCAAAAGAACTTTTATCATTTCCACCATACTTTTCCCGTTCTTTTATGTACTGATCATATTCGGATCAGGATATCTTGCAAGTAAAAGTGTACGGAACTTAAAGTTGCTGTTATTGATTCCTCAGGGCTTCTCACAGAACCCATCAGTTGAAAAAGTTAACGACGGACAGGACAAGCTCATCCTAATTAACCCTTATTACTTCCCATCCTGATACCCTGAAGAAAAACTATGCCTCCCTTGGATATGACGGTTACGTAGTTATTCCTTCCGTCAAATGGAACGAAAAATTAATAACCTTTCATTTTAAAACTAATAGACCAGTGGGCTAGCCTCCGTAATGGAAGTACAGAGTAAGCTAAATATTGCCTGGGGCAAAATAAAATCAACGCTTTGGACTGGATGACACGGAAAAGGCTATAATCTGAATAACAGTCACATCAGCCTGAAAAGAAAATCAACAAAATAAAGAGGCCAATGCCGATGTAGCTACTAAAAATCTTCGTGGGACCTGGCTTTACGATACTCGGGGGCTTTATCTTTGGAAGTGTAAGTGTATTCATTTTTTCAGGACAATAATTCCAAAGAAATGAGGTATGATGCAGCCACTTTTTTTTAGAAAAATACTGGGCATTCCCCCCTATTTTTTTCTCCCCAACCACATAATCATTTTCTCTTTAGGCAAAAACGATGACAGTTTGCAAAAAGTGGGCGGTAGAGCATTTCTGTCCACTGCATAACCGTTACAGGGCATACGCCTAAATCAAGGCTTGTTCGTTCGAAAAAGAAGGGTGATAAAGAGCGTCTCTTTTTCTACGTACACGGTACCACCGCCACTAAACCTGCGGATGACGGGAACCGGTCTTTTTTCATAGGCTTGTTCATTAATGAGTTCTTCTCTTTTACCCGAGATTCCCATCACAATAGCGTCTGGGGTGCCATGATTGATAAGGCACCAGTTGCCTGTGCCTGCTCGGTAAGAGAGCCTCTTCTAATTGAAGCTGTTGCCAAATGGGAATATCTTTTAAAAGACAAACGTTAACAACAGTCATGAGAAAACTTTCTGCTAAAGGCTATCTGCAACACGGAGATATCAGCAGGAGTGATTCCTGGAATGCGAGAGGCTTGGCCAAGATTTTGAGGTCTTACTTTCGAAAGGCGCAATTTTGCTTCTGTTCGAAGGCCGGTTATTTTGTGAAAATCGCACTCTAGAGGTACTTTGATGTTTTCAACTAAAGAAAGCTTTTGTACGTCAGATTCTTGGCGTTTTATATATCCTGCGTATTTGATGTGCCGTTCAATTTGTACATTTGTCTCATGGCCAAAGTTTTGGATATCATAAAGAGAGATAAGATCTTCGTATTTCACTTCTGGCCTTGCAAGGATTTGTGCTAACGATCCCGTCTTTCCCTCGTAGGTTCGAAACGTTGTAGGGAGGGTTTCAAGGCTCGATCTAATAGCTTCTTCTTTTTGTAAAAGCCGTGCATACTGCTCTTCTGAGATCAGGCCAAGCTGATAGCCAAGGCGTCTGAGTCTAAGGTCAGCATTGTCATGGCGCAGTAAAAGGCGATGTTCGGCTCGGCTTGTAAACATGCGGTAGGGCTCGTCGACGCCTTTGGTGACGAGGTCGTCGATCATGACGCCGATATAGGACTCTGAGCGCTTGAGGATGACAGGGTCCTTTTTTCGGAGCTTTTGCACGGCATTGATGCCGGCGATGATCCCTTGGCCTGCCGCCTCTTCATAGCCGGTAGTGCCATTGATTTGTCCTGCAAAAAAGAGGCCTGAAATTTGGGGCTTTCTAAGGAAAAGTGAATCTGGCCGCTTGATGACATAGTCATATTCAATGGCATAGCCTGGACGCATAATTTCAGCATTTGCGAAGAGCAGGAATTGAGCGTGAATGAAGGCATACTGCACATCGAAAGGAAGCGACGAAGAGATGCCATTGACATAGATCTCCTCAGTTGTAAGGCCTTCCGGCTCTAAAAAAATCTGATGGCGCTCTTTATCGGCAAAGCGGACGACTTTATCTTCAATAGAGGGGCAGTAGCGTGGGCCAATGCCTACAATTTTTCCGGAGTATAGATGGAGATCGATGCAGATTTTTCTGGATGATCTCTTTTGTCTCTAGCGTCGTATAGGTGATGTGGCAAGGAACTTGTGGAAGCTCTTGGAGTCTCTTCCGGGATCAAAAGAAAAGCGGACGTCCTCATCGCCTGGCTGCTCTTCAGTGAGTGAAAAGTCAATAGAGCGTCGGTGGATGCGAACAGGCGTGCCTGTTTTTAGCCTGCCAAGTTTGATGCCCAGTTTTTCAAGGCTAGCTGAAAGCCCTACAGAAGGTGGATCGCCTGCTCTTCCACCGGACAGGTTGACGTCGCCCATGTGGATGAAGTCCTCGCATGAAGGTGCCTGAGGTGATAATGACGCAGGTTGCATGGTAAGAGAGGCCCTCTTTAGAGATGACTGCCTGCGATACTTGCCTTCTTCAACAATCAGCTCTTCGCAGGTGGCTTGCTTGATGTCGAGATTTGGCATTTTTCAAGCCGCTGCCGTACATCGGTGCGATAGGCATCTTTATCGGCTTGGGCGCGGGGAGCTTGAACGGCTGGGCCTTTTTTTGTGTTGAGCATGCGAAACTGGATGCCGGTGGCTTCGATGGCTTTTCCCATAAGGCCGCCGAGGGCATCAATTTCGCGCACGATATGTCCCTTGCCAATGCCGCCAACCGACGGGTTGCAGCTCATCTGGGCAATTGTGGAGATGTTCATAGTGAGAAGAAGCGTTTTTGCGCCCATTTTTGCACAGGCGTAAGCGGCCTCGCAGCCGGCATGGCCGCCGCCGATGACAATCACATCATATTCTTGTGGATATTTCCAGATCAGTATATAGTAATACAAGCGGCAAGAGTTAAAGAGACGTGTCTCTTAACTCTTGTCTTAAGCTCTTCTCTAAACTTTTGCGTATGAGGGGCCTATTTTGGTTTGTGACGGTTCATTCTGCTGCGTTTTTTTCTTTTGTGACGCGCCATTTTTTGACGTCGCTTCTTTTTTACCGATGACATGCCTATTCTCCTTATAACCTCACAAAGGTTATCAAAATTGTGAATTTCTTACAACATTCAACATTGAAGATTGAGAAATATCCATGAATTTGATAATCTTTACTTTATCTTTTCAAGTGGATTTTCAAGAGGATTCAAATGTTGGTAACGATTAGTAAGTAGTTTACTTGGCCCTACAATCTTGCGTGTGGAGATGCATACACATCTTCATGTCGAATTATTACTGATAGTTATTTTAACAAATCAACAGGCCCGGTTTTTTTATTGGAGAATGTATGAGGAATCCTTATTTCAGATTGATTGGAAGGATATGGCACTATGGGGCCAAATGGCGTTTAGAAATCTCTCTTTATTATTTAGCCTATATTTTGGCTCAAGGCAGTTTGAGCCTCAGTCCCTACGCCTTTGGTAGGGCGATTGATGTTTTACAAAATTTTCAACCAAACCGCCTTAATGAAGTGATCTTTTGGCTAAGCTTTTGGGGTGCTCGTCGTATTGCTTTTTTGGGCCTTTCATCGGCCCTGCGCGTATTGTCGAAAGAAGAGTGGCGTTGAAAATTCAACAAGCCTTTCGGATTACCCTGTATGAAAAAGATCGCCCAATTGCCTCTAAAATGGCACCAGGATCATCATTCAGGCAATACTATTACACTTTAAATCGTTCATCCCTCGCTCTTTATCGCTTTGCAGAAAATGAGTATACTATGTCGAAACCATTATCAGATTTGTAACATCGATTGGGTTTTTGTTATGGATTTCTCCTCCTATTGGCTTGATAAGCCTCTTTTTTTCTCTTGTGACTTTGATTCCGATGGTTTTGTTCGATCGTAAGTAATCCCTCTTTATGACAAGGAAAATGAGGTTGAAAATCAGGTAGGTGGTGTTCTTTTTGACTATATTAGTAGTATGACTACCGTGTTGACCTTGCGTTTCAGGGGAATTGACCCGCTCTCATCTTTGGCAGAAAATGCTCTCCATTTGGCCTACGTTCAGAAGAGAAACCGTGGTAAACGAATCAAAATGGTTTTTGATGGGGATGATGTTAACTTCTTTTCAGGCGATTGTGTTGATAAGCTACATCATCTATTCATTACGAGGCTCTGAGACCATTTTGATTGGTCTTGTAGTTATGATTTTCCGCTATCAATGGGAACTGCAAGGCGTGTTCCAGGAGCTTGAGTATGCATCTTGGAGAAATCGTGCGTATGGATACGGATGTCTCTAGCATTTCCAGCCTATTACGATGATATCCAAAGATACGCCCATTGCCTCAAGGAGCTGCCAAAGCTCGTACGTGGCATAGATTAGAAGTGGAAAATCTTGTCTTTCACCATGAACCAGGAAGTGGACGCGGGCAAATTTTTGATCGGCTCGATTTCAAATTCGGCGTGGTGAAAAAATACACTCATTGGTGAGAGTGGTGGAGGCAAGAGCACTCTTTTAAACTTGCTTTGCGGGCTCTATACACCCTCTTCGGTGCTCCTAAAAATAGATGGGGATTCTTTTACTACCTTGGAGCCTCTTCAAGCAATTACGACGCTCATCCCACAAGAATCCTCAAATTTGAAAATACCATCTTTTTTAATATTACTTTGGATCTGCCTGCGGATGAAAAGGAAATCCCAGCAGGGT
>CAWGBZ010000020.1:0-4440 GCA_963820865.1 uncultured Verrucomicrobiae bacterium | reverse complement strand
CAAGGGATTGACGCTGCGCCTGCTCGGCAAGTCCGCCGCTGCCGATGGGGCCGGGCAAGGCGGAACTGGTCGAGCGCATTGCGCGCTCCGGCTCGATCTCCGCTGCCGCGCGGGAGATGGGCATGTCCTACCGGCGCGCCTGGCAGCTCGTGGAAGCGTTGACCGCGGCGCGTTCCGCGAGCGGGTGGTCGAGACGGCGATCGGGGGCAGGCGCGGCGGCGGGGCGAGGGTGACGCGCTATGGCGAAGGCCTGGTGGCTCGCTTCCGCGCGATGGAAGCCAGGGCTTCGAGGGCCATTGCCGCCGACCTGCGCCGGCTTTCTGCCGAATTGCGGAAGCCTCCGGGACGCTGAGCGTTGCGCTATGTTCCATGGTATATAACGAATGCCATGGATGCTTCCCTCGTCGTTCTGCTCGCTTCCGGCATGCTGGTGGCCGCGTTTCTCTACGCCTCGGTCGGCCACGGCGGGGCCTCGGCTTACATCGCCGCGATGGCGCTGGCTGGCGTCGCGCCTGCCGAAATGCGCCCGGTGGCGCTGCAGCTCAATGTCCTCGTGTCGGCGCTGGCGACGTTCAAGTTCTACCGCGCCGGGCACTTCCGCTGGGGGCTGTTCTGGCCGTTCGCGGTCATGTCGATCCCGGCGGCCTACGTCGGCGGGGCGATCACGCTGCCGGGCACCGCGTACAAGATCCTTGTAGGCCTTGTTCTGCTCTATGCCGGCTGGCAGCTCTGGTGGAGCTCGCGAGCCGGCGAGGAATTGCGCCCTCAGCGGCCTATCCCGTTGACGTTCGCGATGGTCATCGGCGCCGCGCTCGGGGTGCTGTCGGGTCTCACCGGCGTGGGCGGCGGCATCTTCCTCAGCCCCTTGCTGCTGCTCTGTGGCTGGGCGGGCACCAAGCAGACCTCCGCAGTCGCGGCGCCATTCATTCTCGTCAACTCGATTGCAGGCCTGGCAGCCGGGTTTGTAAGGAATCCCACCCCTCCGCCCGACTATGTCTGGTGGCTGATGGCTGCTGTGCTCGCGGGCGGCTATGCCGGTGCTGAATACGGCAGCCGTCGCTTCGCCAATCCTCGCATCCGGCAGTTGCTCGCCTTGGTCCTCGCAGTCGCCGGCGGCAAGATGGTTCTGGTGTAGATTGCGCCTTCCTCAAGGGGGCCCCATGAGCAATTATTACGAATCCGAAGACCTGAAGAAATTCGGCGACATCGGCCAGCACGCAAAAAACCTTGCCGACGACTTCTTCAAGTACTACGGCGACGTCACCGGCACCGACGGCGCGCTCAGCAAGCGCGAGAAGGCGCTGATTGCGCTGGCTGTTTCGCATGCGCAGAAATGCCCCTACTGCATCGACGCCTATACGACGCAGTGCCTGGAAACCGGGGCGAATCCGGAGCAGATGATGGAAGCGGTGCATGTGGCGGCCGTCATGCAGGCGGGCATTACGCTGGTACATTCGGTGCAGATGCAGAATCACCTCAAGAAGATGGTGCTTTTGACGCCGTTCTTCAATTTAAAGTCTTCGAAAGACAGACGAAGTACGACTTCGAGGACCAGTTGCGCCGGCGCGGCATCGACCTGCCGCCGCTGGCGATCGACACGCTGCAGGTCAACGTCACCAAGCTGTGCAACCAGGCGTGCCGCCACTGCCACGTGGACGCCTCGCCGAGCCGCACGGAGATGATGCCGCCGGACGGCGTGGCGAAGTGCCTGGAGGTCCTGGAGCGGCATCCGGAGATCACCACCCTCGACATCACCGGCGGGCGCCGGAGCTCCATCCCGCGCTTCGAGGGATCGTGGACGAGCCGCGGTCGCGCTCGGCAAGCTCGTCATGGTGCGCCACAACCTGACCGTGCAGCTGGACGGCCATCCGCAGCCGGGGAAAGCAAGGAATACCTGCCGCAGTTCTTCGCGAGGAACCGCGTCGAGGTCGTCTCCTCGCTGCCGTACTACCAGGAGTTCTTCACCGACGCGCAGCGCGGCGCGGGCGTGTTCAACAAGAGCGTGGAGGCACTGCGGCGCCTGAACGCGGAAGGCTACGGCCCGAGGGCAGCGGGCTCGTGCTCAACCTGGTCTACAACCCGGTCGGGCCCTACCTGCCGGCGGCGCAGGCGGACCTCGAAGCGGACTACACGCGCGAGCTGGGGGTCAATTCGGCATCGTGTTCAACAGCCTGTTCACGATCACCAACATGCCGATCAACCGCTTCCGGCTGCACCTGGACAAGTCCGGGCAGTACGAGGCGTACATGGAGAAGCTGCTGGCCGCCTTCAACCCGGCCGCGGCCGAGGGCGTGATGTGCCGCAGCCTGATCAGCGTCGGCTACGACGGCCGCATCTACGACTGCGACTTCAACCAGATGCTCGAGATGGACGCGGCGGACGCGAGCGGCCGGCAGCTGAGCATTTTCGACTTCGATTTCGGCAAGGCCCTGCAGCGCCCGATACAATTCGGCGATCACTGCTTCGGTTGCACCGCGGGAGCGGGCAGCTCCTGCGGCGGCGCAACCGCCTGAAACTCGATGAAGACCTTCGGTTTTGCGGGCTGGTCCGGCAGCGGCAAGACCACGCTCATCGAAAAGCTCATCCCGTTGTTCGTCAAGCGCGGCCTGCGCGTGTCGCTCATCAAGCATGCGCACCACACGTTCGACGTCGACCATCCGGGCAAGGATTCCTACCGCCACCGCCACGCGGGTGCGAGCGAAGTGCTGGTCACCTCGTCGCGGCGCTGGGTGCTGATGCACGAATTGCGCGGCGCGCAGGAGCCTACGTTCGAAGAGCAGATCCGCCATGTCTCGCCGTGCGACCTGCTGATCGTGGAGGGATTCAAGCACGCGCCGATTCCGAAGCTGGAGGTCTGGCGTGCCGAGCCGGGCGAGGGCATGCTGCACCCGAACGATCCGCATATAGTCGCCGTGGCGAGCGATGTGAAAGTCGAAGCCAGGGTGCCGGTGCTGGACCTGAACGCGCACGAGGACATCGCGGCCTTCATCCTCGGCCACCTGAAGCTCGCATGAACAAGGGCCTGCTGTCGGTGGACGAGGCGCTCGACACTGCTCGCGGGCGCGCGCCCGGTGGCGGAGGTCGAGCAGGTGCCGACCATGGAGGCGGCGGGCAGGGTCCTCGCGCAGGCGCAGACCTCGACCATGGACGTGCCGCCGATGGACAACAGCGCCATGGACGGCTACGCGGTGCGCCTGGCGGATCTGTTCTGCGGAACAAACTGAAGGTCGCGCAGCGCATCCCGGCCGGTTCGGTCGGCAAGCCCCTTGAGCCGGGCACCGCGGCGCGGATATTTACCGGGGCTCCGGTTCCGGCGGGCGCGGATGCGGTCGTGATGCAGGAAGACTGTTCTGTTTCCGGTGATTGTCTGTGAGCAGTCCCCAGAGAAAGGCGAATGGATCCGTCTGGCCGGCGAGCGACATCGCAAGGGGGGCGTGGTGCTCCCCGCCGGCAAGCGCCTGCTGCCCCAGGACATCGGGCTCGCCGCCTCGGTCGGTATCAAGGCGCCTGCCGGTGTACCGCAAGCTGCGCTTGGCCTGTTCTTCACCGGCGACGAGCTGGTGATGCCCGGCGATGCCGCTTGCGCCCCGGGGCAGATCTACAACTCCAACCGTTTCACCCTGGGGGCCCGCGGCTGCCTCGGCTGCGAGGTGCGCGATCACGGCATCGTCCAGACACGCTGGAGGCACGACGCGGCGCTGGATTGCGCGCGCCGCCGGACCGACCTCATCGTCACCTCCGGCGGGGTGTCGGTGGGCGACGAGGACCACGTGAAACCGGCGGTGGAGGCGGAAGGTTCGCTGCTCGCTGACATGAAGATTGCCGATGAAACCCGGCCGGCCCTGCCCTTGGCTTTCGGCAGCATCGGGAATTCCTTTTCATCGGACCGCCGGGCAATCCCGTTTCAAGCTTCGTCACCTTTCCGCCACCTCGGCCGTTGTTTCCGCCGAGACCCAGGGCAGGCGGAGGTCGCGCCCCTGCCATCACGCGCGACCGATTTCGACTGGCCGGTCGCCTATGCGCGGCGGTAATTCCTGCGCGGCAAACCGCGGAACGCGCAGGGCCGGGCTCGACCTGCTGATCGATGCGCAGGACTTGGTGGTGCTGACGTCTACCGCCTGGGCCTGATCGGCCTGCTGGACAATCCGCCGGCCAAGGCGATTCGCCGCGGCGACCGGGTTCGTTCCTGCCGGATTCCGAGCTGTACAGAGTGAAAGTCAACGTGCTCTATTTCGCCAGCCTGCGCGAGAAGGTCGGCACGGATGCCGAGGAGATCGAACTGCCCGCCGGCGTCGCCACCGTGGCGGCGCTACGCGACCATCTGAGGGCCCGGGGCGGAAACTATGAACATGCATTTTCGGAAAAGGCGCTCCTGAGATCCGCCGTCAATCAGGACATGGTGCAGCCTGCGGCGGCGGTGAAGGCGGGCGACGAGGTGGC
>CAWGBZ010000019.1:0-163289 GCA_963820865.1 uncultured Verrucomicrobiae bacterium | reverse complement strand
ACGCGGCGGAACTTCACTTCCGACTTGTCGTCTACGATCGAGACGCCCGGCCCGCTACCGCGATCATAGAGGGCCCCGACGGGCACCAAGACCGACTGGTTTCCGGAGGTTTGCTTGGTGACCAATGTGATGGTGACGGTCGAGCCGAGCGGCGCCGAAGCGGCTTCACCTTCGAGCACATAGCGCGCTTCAAAAGTTCGGCTCGCCGGGTCGGCCGCATCGGAAAGCTGGCGCAGCCTGGCCTGATACAATTGATCCTGCCCATACAGTCGGGCCGAGGCCATCGCTCCCAAATCAGGTCGCACGCCCTCGGGCAAGTTGATCAAGGCTTCTCGGGGACCATCATGCGCCAACTGGATCACGGTTTGCCCTGCTGCCACGACCTGACCTGGTTCGCTCAACGTCCGAACAATCACCCCATCGGCATCAGCTAATAGGACGGCATACTCGCTGGAGTTATTACCGACTCTTGCCTGAGCCTCCGCCGCTTCCAGCAGCGCTTTGGCGCTGTCCAGAGCCGCCCGATCTTGATCATATTCCCGGCGCGATATCACACCGGATTTGACCAGCATGGCTGACCGCGTTTCATCTGCCTTGGCTTGTGTATGTTTGGCCCGAGCCGCCTCGACGTTTGCTAGTTGCGCGGCGGCTGAGAGGCTGAGGTCCACGGAATCAAGCCGCATCAGGATCTGGCCTTTCTGGACCCGCTGTCCGACATTGACGGATCGCTCCAGGATTTTTCCCCACTCGGAAGCCCAAGTCGCTTTGCACTCGGGCTTCCACGATCCCCGTGAAGGTTCTGCTATTTGAGCCAGCCGCTTGCGCCTTGAAAACCTCCACCATCGGAGACTGCAGGCGCGGATCTTTCACGGCCGGCTTGGAAAACCCGCCCGCCATCAAGGCCACCGTCAGCCCTCCTGCAAGCAGGCCAATGGTCATCAAAGTAACTCCGGTGACTAACGTAGGTTTGCGTTTTAGTGAAGTGTGCATATACACATCTGAGTTCTCAGTTTTCCCCTTTGGGGCATTTCAGGGTTTTGGATTATTTGTTTAAGGCCAGCGCCGCAGTTTCGAGATCGGAAAGGATGGCGGACCAACGCTGTTCACCAAGAGTTTTGACTGCGGCGCTTTGGGCTGACCGCCAAGCTGGCAGGCATTCCTCGATTTTCTTTCGGCCTTTGGCGGTAATCGACAGTGCCACCCGACCACCGCGCCCGCCACCCGCGGCCTGCACCAACCCGTCCCGCTGCAAAGGCCGAAGATTCCGCACGAGCGTCGTGCGATCCATCCCCAGCCAATCGCTTAATTCCGCCATGCTCCAATTTTCCTTGGCATTCAATGCCCGCAAAATAGACCCTTGCGTGGGGCGGATTCCATGCGCTCGCATTTCCGCGTCAAAGAACTGCGTCACTTTCCGCGTTACCCAACGCAAGTTGAAGCACACACAGTTTTCCATCGCCGACATATCCAGTTCTGTGGACATGGTGTGTATATGCACTACTTGGGCGCAATTGTCAATTGATTCTTCGTTTTTAAATTTTCCAGCGCTAGTGTCGCGGGCAAAAAGCGCCTGAAAATCACGCCTTGGCGTAAAGCTCGCTGCCCGTGAACTCGCGGGACTTTTCTGCCATTCCTTTTTTCAACGCCTCTTCCTCCGCTAGGCCTTGTTCCGCCGCCGTAAGTATTCGTGCCGCCAATGATCAGGAGACCCGGTCCCGATTTGGTCCAGGCGCCCGGGCCGGAGATAGACCCGCTTAGCGCCGAGGTAGTCCCGAGAGCATTTCAAAACGGGGGCTGGGGAAGGCGAGGCGTGCTCCAAAATAATGCTGGTTGGTCGCCAAGCCGAAGGCTTTGACGACGCACCTTTTAATAGGATGGAGGGCTGGGGACCTGATTGTCATAAATGGACGGGGGCCAGCATGGCCCGCCCCGCAGAGAAGTGTGGTCACACCATCATCCGTCCTCCAAACACTTTCGGCACAATTCACCTCTTGACACGCCTCTCCGCGATTCTTTCAGAGAATGTATTATTGTAAACGGACCTTAAAAGAGCTGCAGTTAAAACGAGCACCGCAGCTCTCATAAGGAGCATGCCTTCATTTTGCGGCACGAACGCGCTAAGCCGCGCAGGATCGCGCGAGAAGAGCAGCGCCCACGGTGATACTGTCGCGTCGAAAATATTTATGAGCACGAACAGCCATCCCACAGACAAGGAGATACAATGAGTGGAAGGAAAGTTTGGTTTATTACCGGTGCCGGCCGCGGTGGCCAAGGCCGTCGGCCAGGCGGACGACCTGCTGGTCGTCAAGCTGGACGTCACCAGCCGCGCCGATGCCGAGGCCGCGGTGCAGGCGGCCGTCGAACGCTTCGGCCGCATCGACGTGCTGGTCAACAACGCCGCCAACTTTTATGCGCGGCTACTTCGAGGAGCTGACGCCGGAGCAGATCGAGCGGCAGCTGGCGACGGGCCTCATCGGCCCGATGAACGTCACCCGCGCCGTCCTGCCCGTCATGCGCAAGCAGCGCTCCGGCCACATCATCTCGATCTCGTCGGGCGCGGGCCTTGCCGGCTTTGAGTTCAATTCCGCCTACTGCCGCCGCCAAGTTCGGCCTTGGAGGGTTGGATGGAGTCGCTGCAGCCCGAGGTCGCGCCGTTCGGCATCCACACCACCATCGTCAACCCCGGGTTCTTCCGCACCGAGCTGCTCACGCAGGAGTCGACGACCTACGCCGAGCCGTCCATCGAGGACTACGCCGAGCGCCACGCCGCGCAGCGGGAATGGTATGAGGCCCAGAACGGGCAGCAGGCCGGCGACCCGGCCAAGCTCGCCCAGGCGCTCATCACGATCGCCGGCCAGGAGCCGCCGCCGCGCCGCTTCATCGCCGGCGCCGATGCCATCGCCATCGCCGAGCAGAAGGTGCAGATCTGCAGGAGCAGATCAACGCCTATCGCGACCTATCGACCTCGCTCGGACGAGCCGAGGCCAACGATGCTGGGGACCGGAGGTAGGTTGTGCGATACTGCTTCGTCACCGACATGGCCTCGCTCAAGGCGTGAACCTCTGCTGAAAGAAAGAGAGGGAATCAGTCGTGGCAAACCATTCATTAACTTCACCGGAGTGAATTGCTTGTGATTACGGGCACAAGCAGCGGATTGGGCGAAGCGACCGCCCGGCTTCTCGCTGCCGAAGGCGCAAGCGTTGTGCTGGGTGCGCGACGGGCTGAATGTCTCAAAACATTGCCTGACCAGTTGGACGCGCAAGGGCCGTGGCGTTCGCCCGCGAGGGCGCCAGCGTGGTGATCGCCGATGTTTCGGAGGGGGAAAACCAGGAGGCCTCCCGCAAAATCGAGGAACTCGGCGCGCGCGCGGTCAGGTGCGACGTGTTGCGCGCCGAGGACGTGAAGGCCGCCCTGAACAAGGGGCTCGAAGCGTTCGGGCGACTCGACTTTGCCTTCAACAACGCAGGTGTTGAACAGCCAATGACGGCAACTTCCGAGATCACCGAGGAGGAATGGAATCGCAACATCCGCATCAATCTCAGCGGCGTGTTTCTGTGCATGAAAAACGAGATTCCGCTGATGCTTAAGCAAGGAGGCGGCGCGATTGTAAACAAGGCTCCCGGGACAGCTTCCGTTTGCCCTGTTGCTGCCCAATACCCAACAGGCTAGAAGCAAGACACTGTAGTGCGCAGAAAATTTTCGGCTCTTGGGTTCCCCCTTGAGTGCATCGAACCACAAACCGAATATGACATCGAACCACAAACGAATATGAACAACTACCCCAACTTCAACGACAAGGTTGCGCTCGTCACCGGGGCCAGTTCCGGCATGGGGCTGGCGACCGCTCAGGCGTTTGCGGAGGCGGGTGCATCCGTAACGCTTGCCGACGTCAAGGAGGAAGCCGTGCGGGAAGCCGCAGAGAAGCTGGTCAGCGAGGGCCATCGAGCCCTTGCTATCGTTTGCGATGTCAGCAGCGACGCTCAGGTAGCAGCCATGGTCGAGTGGACCGTCGCCGAGTTCGGCCGACTGGACGCGGCCTTCAACAACGCCGGCGTCATGGCCAAGAACGCCCCGACCGCCGATGGCACGCTGGAGGAGTTCGACCGCGTCACCCACGTCAACCTGCGGGGCGTCTGGAGCTGCATGAAATACGAACTGCGCCAGATGGACAGCCAGGGCAGCGGCACGATTGTCAACTGCTCCTCCATCGGTGGCCTTAGAGGCGACCCGGGTATTCCGTCCTATACCGCATCAAAGCACGGGGTCATCGGTCTAACGCGGGCCGCGGCTCTCGAATACGCCGCCAAAGGCATCCGCGTGAACGCAGTCTGCCCGGGCACGATCGACACGCCGTTTGCCCGGACAGCGTTCAAGGACGAAGAAGAATTCGAGGCCTTGTCAAAATCCTTGCCCATCGGCCGGATCGGCAAGCCCGAGGAGATCGCGTCGGTGGTGCTTTGGCTGTGCAGCCCGGGAGCGAGCTTCGTCGTTGGGCACGCCCTGGTCGTCGACGGTGGGCAAACGGTGGGCACCCGTTTGGGCGCATAGTCGCGGAGTCCCTTATGGCAACCGCAACGTCCATCGCGCAAGTCCGATTGAATCCTCGGATGGAACAAACTTCGGCGCCGTCTCCTTCGAATACCAACCAGAAGGCTCGTATCTTCATCACCGGCTCCGCTGACGGGCTTGGACGTGCTGCGGCTAAAACGCTGCTCGCTGACGGATACCAAGTCGTTGTCCATGCTCGCTCCCAAGCTCGGCTCACGGCCGTGCAAGACCTTGTGCATCGGGGAGCCGTCGCGACAATCGGGGATCTTTCAGACTTCGCGCAGACGCGAGACCTCGCCAGCCAAGTCAATAAGATCGGGCAGATGGATGCAGTGATTCATAACGCGGGTGTGTACTCAGGTCCACAAGTGCTTCCAGTGAACGTCGCTGCCCCGTATTTACTCACGGCGTTAATCCAGCGCCCCAAACGACTGATCTATTTAAGCAGCGGTATGCACACCGGTGGACGAACAACCCTGCGTGGCATGGACTGGACTGGTCGCACTTCCACTGGTTCCTACTCGGACAGCAAGCTTTTCGTCACGACCCTTTCCGCAGCCGTCGCTCGAATTTGGCCTGGCGTTCTCAGCAACTCTGTCGATCCGGGCTGGGTGCCTACCAAAATGGGGGGACCTAATGCGCCGGATGACCTGCGGCTGGGACATCTTACTCAAGAGTGGCTTGCTACCAGCAATGATCCTGAAGCGCTTACTAGCGGAGGGCACTGGCACCATCAACGACGCGTTAAGCCGCATCCCGCTGTCCACGACACGAAGTTCCAGGCTCAGTTGCTCGACGAACTCGCTCGCGCAACAGGCACTCCGTTGGGGTGATTGTTAAGCCTGAAGTCATATTTGACCATTGGCAGCAAATGTTGGGAATGCGCAGCCTACGCGCTGTGCGTTCGGGTGGACTTTCATAAAAGTCGCCTCCTCCCAATCATGCCTCGGCTCAGGCGGACACTTTCGTCGGACGGATATTGCAACGAATAGTCGAAATACGCCCGGCCGAATCCCGCGCGCTCTTTTGGTCGTGGCTAGACGTATTAGCTCTCTTTCTTGCTTACTATGTTTTGCGCCCGATTTGGGCGTGATTCTCTTTCCCGCAAACAATGGACCGGCCACGGCGGCAAGGAGTCCCGCACCAGGTGAAGGGTCGGGCTGTGCCCATTACCTGAGGGGTTCATCAGAGGTACGCTTAGACAACGATAATAGTCATAACATCGGACAGCGACGGCCGATAGCGGCAGGCGTCAGCGCGTTCGCTCGACCACGTCGCTCGCATTTTCCGTCATTTCGTAGAGCCGCTCGGGCGCGATGTCTGCTCCGTTCGGCCAGGCGAGTGTTCCTGCCTCCAAGGTAAGTTGCTTCAAGTACGACAGTTCGGCCAAAGGAGCGAAAATAGGCCCCTTGCCGAGGTACGATGAAAGATCGACGTCCCCTTCGAGGCCATCGTCAAACTCGAGGTGCACTACGTAATCCCGAACGTATCGGGCTCTTCGAACATCATTCATCTGCACATGCGGCATTCTATTCCAGGGGCGCCACCCTTCTCAATGGGTCTGCCATCACGAGCCAGTTTCCCAGTCACGTCGCAGTTCTAATCGTGCAGATCGATCCATTCCCTCACCAGCCTCAGGGCTGTCTTCGAACGCAAATCGCCCAAGAGAACATTCCCGCCGAAATCGATCTTTGCCTTGTCGGCTTGATACCGTGGGGGGAGGGCGGATTCGCTATAAACCCAATCAGCGATGACCTTTGAGCTTTGCGAAGTCTCCTTGACGTCAAGTCATACCAGTGGTACTACTGCACAATGAGTGTTGCAAAAGTCGCAGTATCGATCGATGATCGATTGCTTCGGCGGCTGGACAGTCTTGTCGCACGCGAGGTCTTTCGCAGCCGCAGTGAAGCGATTCAGAAGGCTGTCGCTGAGAAGCTCGCTCGCCTGGACCGTAGCCGCCTTGCACGCGAATGCGCGAAGCTCCTTCCGGGTGAAGAACAGCAACTGGCTGACGAAGGCATGGGCAGAGACGCTTCAGAATGGCCAGAATACTGAGGGGCGATGTCGTCTGGGCTGAGCTCGATCCGACACAAGGTCACGAGCAATCCGGCCGGCGTCCGGTCATTGTAATTAGCCACGATGTTTTTAACGAGCGGTCCGGGACGGTGATTGCCTGCGCGCTCACAAGCCAGGAACCACGAGCTGGCTTTCCGCTCACGCTGGAACTAACCGGGGCGAACCTGCCGAAGCGTTCATGGGTGAAAATCAGCCAGATTAGGACACTTTCGGTAAAGCGGCTCGGGAAGAAACTCGGGCGCATTTCGGTTGAGGAACTGGATCAAGTGATTGAGGGATTGAACGAGATCATCGGCTCATAGCTAGCGGGAGAGCACGGCCTGACTCAATCCGGGCCGACGATTGCCATTATCGCGGCCTTGAGATTTGCGGGCAAATCGCGCCAAGCCTTAACGACCCGCTGTAAGTCAGCATCAGCGCTTGCCTTTGAGGTCTGTGAGTCTCCTTGTGAGTCTCTCGTTGTAAGCACCTGATTGTAAGGCTTGGGCTTCGAGTTCGACTGCCCGCGCGGTAGCGCAGTGCCGGGGCGAAGCCCAAACTAGCAGAGCCCGCCGACCGGCGGGATAATCCTGTCGCCCCGATCAGACGCGACAGGATGAGGGAAGCAGTGCGAAATGATTGGAACAGACTGGACTTGGTCGGATATGGCCTGATCTAGAGACGGCCGAGGACCGTCTCACGCTCAGACGAGCGAAAAGTTCGAGACACCCCCTGTCAAAAAGTTTGAAACGGGTTGTCCGGTCGATTCAAATAGGGTTCTCGCTACGGTCACACCCTGATGAACAGCCACGAACTTAACGGCAAAGGCAGAGATCACGTCAAAGCTGAATTGCAACGGCAAGGCGTGGGCTCGGTGACCTCCACCTCTCGCGGGACGCGACGGACCTACTTGCTTGCGACCAACCCTGACCACACCCGAACGATCGAGCTCCGCATCAAGACAAGGCGGAAGGGTGATTGGCACACGACAACACTCGAAGCCAAGCCATCCACCAGCCCGCTTGACCCCAAGGATATCAGGGCTTTTTGGATATTTGTCGATCTTGGCGGCTCACCAAGATACTGGGTCGTGCCCGACTGGTGGATACGCAACGACATTCACAAAGCGCACGAGCGGTACCTACAGAAACACGGCGGGCACCGCGCGCAAAACGACGACTCCGACCACCATTCAATCGCCGAGAAGCGTTGGAAGAGTGGTATAGCAAATGGGAGATTCTCGGGATTTTTACTGAAAAACAACAACAGAGCTAACGGGCGATGACAAAAAAGTCAAATTCCCGAGCCCAATCGTTGGTATCGCGCCATTCAGACCCTCCCAAAGTGAGCAGGAACTGATCTACAACTCTATATTCTTTCGCTTCGAAGACGTCCCGATTGTACACTTCTCAAAGCAGAGTACTTCAAAAGCCTTCTCAGCGAACGACGGATTCTTTTGCGACGCGCGGATACTTATCAGGATGATACCGAGGAGGCCACTTATCCGGAGGCGAACCGTACCCTATCTTCTCACGTGGATGCTCAGATTGAGGCCGCCCTTCCAAAAACAGGGCATCGTCCGCTCCATTGCTTGCGCACTGGGAGCAACGCCGGAAAAAAAGAACGCCATCCTCACGGAAAGCCTCCCCTTGTTTTATTCCTACGTGCCGCTGGCGGACGACGCGGCATCGCGCAACGAGCCCCGGCAAGTCTTCAGATTTGCTTAGACTACATTTTCATGCCTGGCGGCTCGATGGAGGGCTTTTCGAGGGCAAGCTTTTTGGCCTGAACAACCTGCCAGCGCTCGGTCATGGCGGCTTTCAATGCCGGGTCTTCAACCTGTTCGACAAGGCGTGTAAGGGCCGACGGTTGAATGAAGTGGTAGCGGGTCAATTCGACAACATAGTCAAGATCTTTAGGACGACCAGCGGCCAGTTTTGCGTAGGCAAGATCGAGGGGATCGAGGCAGTGAGCGACAGCCCCGTTTGTGTTTTCATTGGCAAATCGCACCAGGCGGTTTTCCCATCCGGCTGGAAGCATGGACGTATCGGGGGCCACTCCGTCGGCGTAATAGTTGAACGTGTTGTGGAATGGCGAATATTCTCCGAGGCAGCCGCTGATGAGTTCGGCCAGTTCGGGGTGGTCCTTCGGGTAAATATCGACTTCCATCGAGTGCCGCAGCGAGCGGGGCGCATCGGGATATTTTCCTAAAATGGACTGGCTGCCAACGATGATGAATTCCTTTTCGCCAGTGATGCCTGCGGCGGCCCGCACGATATGCTCAAGCTCCTGCCGCTTCATGACGACGGAATACGTCCAGACGTTCCCGTTGGTTTAAGATTCCCGTAAACGGGGTGGACTGGCGCAATCTCTGGCCTTCGTCCGAGTCCTCTGTGAGAATCTCCAGAACTTCGTTCAAGGAATACGTGGAAAGAATGACCTGCCATTCCCGCAGGGCATCCTTGCAGGACTCCGAAAGGCGCGGCTCGCTCAAGGTCCGATCCAATCGACCGCGGACAAGATCCATCAACTCAGGCTGGCGGCGGATTTTCTCCGCAACGAGCCTGTTGAGCTCCAAACTGCGTTTGTCGATGAGATCGTGCCTCATGCGTTGAAAGGATAGACGAATGGGCCGGGTAAAGCAAAGCCCAAGGGGGAATGGTAACGACGACGATGGCGGGTTGTAGCGGGCGAAACAGAAACCCGTCATGGTCTCCTGCTTCCCGGTGGAAGGAAAGGGCTGTGGGCAACGGTGCGGGGCGTCGCCCCGCTCGGTTGCCGCCGCCCTCCGCACCTGCGTTCAGTAAGCAGCCTTCTCGAAATAAATTGCCACTCGCTTTCCGTCGGGAGTGTCCTCCACGGCCACGTCCTCGGCATGGTCCATAACCAGGGCGAATTTTCGGGGAATGATCTGCTTCTTGCTGTCAGCGACGGGTAGCATGCGGATCGCGACGTTCATCTCGGTCAGCCGGGTGAAAGCTTCCTGGTTGTCCGCATTGACCGACAGGATTCGCTTCAGAGCGGCGTCCATAGCCGGTAAGAAATAGCATGCCGATGGCAACCAAGTTTGAAACGCGGAGTGCGAGCGACGGACCGACGATGAAGAAAAACGGGAGATCACCGGGCGCGTCGAGCAAAAGACAAGCCGAAAACGCCTGCCGCGCACAGCCGATCGTCGCTGGTGCGACGCGGTCTCGAGGGCGGCTCGGTCAACGACGGCCGTCGAGCTGCAGGATGGAAACCTACAACGAGCCCAGCCGGAAACCGCTTGTCATATGCCTCTGTAAACAGGACTGTTTGGAGAACCCATGGAACTGAACTCGAAGGCTGGCGAGGAACGCTTGAACCAGCTCGACCGTTACTTTGAGGCGGTTCAGTCGGTAATTTTAGCGCGGCAACATCCGGTGACCGGCCTCTTGCCGGCCAGCACGGCGATAACGGTGCACGGAGACTACACCGATGCCTGGGTTCGCGATAACGTCTATAGCATTTATGCCGTATGGGGTTTGGCGCTCGCGTATCGGCGTCATGCGCCCGATGATCGTCGGCGCCGCGAACTCGAATACGCAGTGGTTCGGCTGATGCGCGGGTTGCTCGCGGCGATGATGGGCCAGGCGGCAAAGGTTGAGCGATTCAAGCACGCACAAAACCCGCTCGATGCCTTGCACGCTAAATACGACACCGCTCTCGGCCAACCGGTTGCCGCCGACGACAAGTGGGGCCATCTCCAGCTCGATGCCACTTCTCTCTACTTGCTCACGCTGGCACAGATGATCGCAGGAGGAATTGACTTGATCTGGAGTCCCGTGGAGGTCGCGTTCGTCCAGAATCTGATCTACTACATTGGCCGCGCTTACCGGACGCCGGATTACGGAATTTGGGAGCGCGGCAACAAGATCAATAGCGGTAATCGCGAAATCAACGCCAGCTCCGTCGGAATGGCGCTTGCCGCGCTCGAGGCCCTGGATGGGTTCAATTTGTATGGCCCTGGCGGCGATCGCAGCACGCAGGTCCACGTGCTTCCCGACGAAATCGCCCGGGCTCA
Source organism: uncultured Verrucomicrobiae bacterium (assembly GCA_963820865.1). GTDB lineage: Bacteria > Verrucomicrobiota > Verrucomicrobiia > Chthoniobacterales > Terrimicrobiaceae > DASTFP01. The sequence goes on along the minus strand of CAWGBZ010000019.1, from coordinate 152,641 downwards.
AATTACCCTGTACAGCTTGCTGCCGCGGGAATCGGCTTCCAAGGAGGTCGATGCCGCAACGCTCGCCGTGATCGGCTTCCCTGCGTTTTCGGTTGCCGACGAGGAGCTCGCAAATCGCACCCGGTCAGCGATCGTTGACCTGCTGCAGGGCAACTATGGCTGCAAGCGGTTTCTTCGTGATGGGCATCAAACGGTCCTGGAAGACCACAACCGTCTGCATTACGAGCCGAGCGAGCTTAAGGTCTTCGAGCACATCGAGTGTGAGTGGCCGCTCTTCTTTACGTATCTCCTTTTGGATGCCCATTATCGCGAGGATGCCGAGCTGGCGGCCGACTATCGCCGCCGTCTTCTCGCGCTCGAGCAGAAGAACAATGGGGTCGGTCTGCTGCCGGAGCTTTACTATGTTCCCACTTCCAGCGTCGAGGCCGAGAAGGCCAATCCCGGCAGCCAGAAGCGATTGCCGAATGAAAATGTGCCCCTTGTCTGGGCCCAAAGTCTCTGGTGGCTCGCCGAGATGCTCGACGACGGCCTGCTCGATCGCAGCGACGTCGATCCGCTCGGGCGTCATCGCCGACGCCCGAAACCCGCACCCGCTGTCCAGATTGCTATCCTGGCAGAAGATCTCGAGACTCAAACCCAACTGGCCGCTTTGGGAATCCGCGTCGAGCGGGTGGACGAACTGGAAACCATTGAGCTGCGTCCGGCGCGCGACCTGGCTCGCTTTTACTCGGCCCAAGGCGCGGCCTTGGTTCTCGGCTTGACCGGCCGGCCGGAGCGGCGTCTTCGCAGCTTGACGACGGCCCGCTTTTACCGTTTGGGCGACCGGAGGCTGGCGTTCGCGCCGTCGGTTGTGGCGGACTGGGATCACCTCGCATTGGATATGGCCATCCTCTGCCAGCGTTTGCGTAGTGAAGTGGCCTACCTTTCCCGCTATTGGCAAAGCCAGGGATTTCCAACGCTCGCAGTGCCTTTGGGCCGCCGGCATCTTGCGGCTGGAACTGAACTGCTGTCTGCCCTCTTGCACGAATGGCGCGACGGGAATTGCGGACAAACAGTCGTTCGCCTCGGTGTGCTTGGACAATTCATGGCCTCGGCTGAATGGAGGACATTGGATCCCAACGTCGGGACCATACCCGGCAACGGCTCCGGCCTGCGCGGCCAGGCCCAATTGAAGCCGGCGCTCCAAGATCAGCCGGAGCAGAACCAGCCCTTGAGCGCGGCCGAGGAGCAGGCCTTGGAGTTGGAAGCGGCCCAAGATCAATCGCGGCTCGTCGAGCGTCTGCGAGCCAGCGAGAACATCTATGAGCAGGCGGAATGCCTGCAAGGACTGGTGCAATTGCTGGGCCGCGAGGGCGAAATTCTCTGGACGCAGCAAGGGCGCGAAGGAAGCATCAGCCTGGAAACCTTGCTGGATCAACTTTGGCAGCGAGCCAGTCAGGGTCGGCACTGGAGCGTGCTGCGCCGCATCGCGGGGCTGCGGGGATGGTTTGATTCAGCGCTCGAGGAGGCGGTCACCAATCTGCTGGTCCGCCAGAAACATGTCCTCGTGGGCAAGACCTACAGCCCGGATTCGCTGATTACAGAACCAATGGGCGGGCCGGCCATCGCCGAAAGGATCGCTCGGTTTTCGCGGGAGGACGTCCGGGAGCGTGTCCTGACCCAAGAGATTCTCTTGAGTCTCGACTCTCTTGTGAAACTCGATCCTGAATTGCTGCGGGGCTTTTTGACCGTTCGGGTAGGTTATTTGATCCTGCTCTTGACGGCGGAGGTGTCCACGGAATTCTCTCTCAGACAGGATGAGGCTTACGAGAAACTGTTGAGCTTTTCCCCGTCGGAAGTTCAGTCACGTCTGATTGCGGTCCTCAGGGATTACGCGCAGGTCGCCAGGCGGCTCGAGAGCCAGGAAGCGCTTTACCTGAGACCCGGCGTTGAGGTCGCGTGGCATCCGGCAGGAGGCGAGACCGCGCAGCCGTCTCCCACCCCGCCCGATGGGTGGCTCGATCACCGCCGCCGGGGAGGCGCTCTCGGGCAGGTACCGACCCGGTTTTATCCTGGCGTCTGGAAAACCCTCGAGCACTGCTCCGGCTTGGTGATCGGCGACAAGCTCGAGCGGCGCAATCGTATGGAGAGCGCTTCGCTCTTGGCTGAGATGACTCCCGGTGAGACAAACTTTGCCCGCAACGTCGAACACCTGCTGGCCAAAATCGATGCCCCGGAGTATCGGCACCTTACCATCGAGGCGCTCGTCGCTCTGGGCGATTTCTTTCGCGGGAATCCGCGTTTCATTCTCTCCGAACATCTCGTCTTGGACGCGATCATCGGACACGGCGTGCGGTTGGCCTGGCTTCAGGATCACCCGGGAGATGCCTACGAGGATCAAAAAGCCCTGGCCTGGCAACGCTTCTACGAGGAGCCTCCGGAGTCGGTAGCCCGCTGGATCGTTGCGGCGCTGCGCTATCTGGTGGAACAGGAAAAGCCCGTCGCGTCCTCCCGGCTTGTCATAGTCTCAAACGGCGGATAGGAGAGATCCACCGCTGACAACGAACTCTTGTGAGCGTGGGCTTGATCGAATGGATTGAATCCGGGAGGGACAATCAGATTTCCTTGAAGGCAGCCACGGACTTCTTGCGCCTGACCGATCACGGACGCGATATGAACCGCTGCCTAGCCGTGTCCTTTTTTTTGGGGATGAGAATGATCGGTTCACAGATTTGATCCGCAACGCCTGAAACATCTGGCGCGCTCCCCGCCGAAGAAACCGGCGTCGAGGTCAAAAACGGCTCCGCCACCTCGCCTCCGGCGTTTGTGAATAAGCCTCACCCCTTTTTCAACTGCTACCAAATCCCCTTTTTGCTGAACTTGACGCACACAACTCTGTGGATGGCCGGCGGCTTCAAGGACGCAGTGAAGGCAGGGTGGCGCGGGCTTGTGCTTCGTGCCGAGTGAATAGCGGTTGCTGATTCTCTCGGAGCGACATCCATAGTCGGAGAATTGGCGGCAATGACCCGGCACATCAGCAAGGGCTTCACTGCCGCACAGAACGCTACGGTGCTGGCTCGGCGTTGCTGGAAACGCTCGCTTTGGCTTCGACATTTCGGATCGGTCCTTGGTAATCGACAGAGATGCCCCTCAGAACATTGGTCATCTTTCTCACCTTATCCCTGGTTGCCCACGCTGGCTGGCTGAAGCCGGATGTCGATTTTTCGAACTACGATGTTCCTCTCTACGAGCAGATTATAAATCGAATCAAAGCCAAAATCTCGAGTCGCCTTGGTGAAGGCACAAATACTCGCGAGCGCTATTTCATCATTCCTTTTGCGTATGAAAATGACGGGAACGATCCAGAATTCTCGCACTCTTTCATATCGGTGATTCGAGTGTTCGCCGACGACAAACAGCCCAGGCTCACCGAGGGCCTGAAACTAAGACGCTACCAGAATCGGGAATTTGAAGCCTTCACCATTAGCTGGCTGCCCAGCGATTTCACGACGAATCCCGATCTTTGCGTGTTCAAAGGCACGGGCGCCCGCCTTTTTGCCAAAGCGAACAAGTGTCCTCTATCGCCCGGGAGAAACTTTACGCTCGAAGAAACCATTAAGCTGGCGGCGAATGACAAAAGTGCCGTCGCCATGTGGGGTCCCTATGAGATCGACAAGAAGGCGTTTGATCTGGCCGTCAAGCGCAAGCGCCTCCTCGACACAGGAACCATTAAGTACCGGGCCGACGACCGCCTCTATCGCAAGGATCGCGTCGCCATCAATTGCTTTCACGCCATGGCCGGTCTGAACGAGCTTTTCCCCAATGGCGGACTCTTCGGCACGGGTTTCAAGATGTGGGGGCTCAATGGCACGGCCCGCGTGCTCATCGAATATACCGAGACGGCTAATTTCAAACACGTGTTGCTTGAGCCGGTTGATGTAAGGAAAGACCGCTACGGATTTGTCTATGCACCCACACGGAATGGGCACGTACTTTATAATCCGGTAAGAAACGCGTCTGCCTATCGAAGATAATCCCAGCGTGTCGTCTACGACAGGCGTGAAGAGGTCTGGCTCATAGCGGCTGAAGTGGTCGGTCGCGATGAGGTCCAGCGCGGCGCGGGTCTCCGGCTCGTTGTCGTAATCCATCAAGGGCTGTACCAGCCGACGCTGGCGGCGACCTGTTCGGCGGTCAAACCGAACAGGAAGAAGTTCTCTTCGCCGCAGCCTCGGCCATCTCGATGGTGGCGCCGTCGCGCGTGCCATTGGTGATCGCTCCGTCCATCATAAATGCTCAAGTGTCATCTGCTCAATCTGCTTAACTGGACTAACGTCCCGCTTCGACGATCTCCTTCATGATCTTCAGGTGGTCCGGCTGCAAAGGCCCCTTTCCGGACCCTCGGATAAACCACATCCCAATCTCTTTGTCGTGGCAGTAAAGGATTTGGATGCGATCATCGGTGACGGCGTGATGGAAGGTTCCGCTCGTAGGATCGCTTACCACATTCAAAAACGTTTCCAGCCACGGGTGATCGGCGTATGGGAAAAGTTCGTCAGTGAGCACTTGCAACTCGTCTATACCGATTATGCGCAATGATTCCTCCACGGTGTGACGCCGGGATTCCATGACTTCCTTCAGGTTGAGATTTTCGTGTTCCATAATAGTGTATATTTTATCTGTTGAACTTCAGTGTTGCGCAAAAAAATCAGCACACGGTTCTTAGCGGGTGGTGGCGAAGCTCATTGTGGGACTCACTCCTCTACTTTTCTTTCGAATCGAGCCAAGGCGGATCAGATGGGACGAAAGACAATTTCTTGAGCTTAACCTCGTGCACGAGGACCCGACCTTGATGCTTGATGTCTAATTCCATTTCAGAGGTAGAGCAGAACGCGCCGTAATGGCTCGCGATCCTTTCATGCGCCTGTTGGTTCAGGACGGTTTTCCCGACGGGCGCGCTGCTCAAGCGAGCGGCATTCACTACCGGAGCGCCGACCACCGTCAGATCCCCGGCAATCCGCATGAAGCGAATGTTTCCATAATCAATGCCGATTCCCAATCCGATATCCGTCAGAACAGTAAAAAATGAACTCCGATGCTGTTTGTATCTTTTCCTAAACACAAGGTGCGCTTCGTGAGCGGCCGAGATGGCTCGATATCCTGCGTCCGGACCACTGAAAAACTCTGGAAAGGACGCTAACAGCCCATCGCCGGTAAACTTGTCCACAATTCCGAACCTCTCACAGATCAAGCCTTTCAGTTCTTCGCAAAGTCCCGCCATGAACTCTGCAAAAAGCTCCGCGCTGCGGGCGTTAAGCATCAACTCTGCTGACCGGCGGATATCAATTGACATCATGAAGGCGGCGCACGCGGATTTCGAGGCAAGAAAGCGATTTCGCAAAGCGCGGTTGGAGAACAGGGCTTCGTGAGCTCGCGGAGAGACCTTGTCAAGGACCAGACGGCCCTGTGCCATCACGATTTTGACTCGTGTAACCGTCTCTTCCGCCTTTAAGTCCGATATGGTGCCACCGCTGCGCAAGGCAGCCACGATCCTGCGCTCGTCATCACGGATTCGTTTTTGTTCGGAGCGTTTCATTTTTGTCAAAATGGCAGCCGCTCGGTTCATTGGGAAATGTGATTGTTGAAGGAGCCCATGGTAAAGAAGGTCGCTTAATGAGCTTCATTTTTGGGCAGAAGACCTGATAGAGGTGCGCCCGCGGTCGGAGTCGCCCCTTTGATTGCTCCGCCGGGAGGTTTGACGCGGAACCATGCGACGTAGAGTGCCGGCAGGAACAGCAGCGTGAGGAGAGTGCCCACGATGATGCCGCCCATCATCGCGAACGCCATGGGAGCCCAGAAGCCTTCGCGGGCAATCGGAATCAGCGCGAGGCTGGCTGCGGCCGCTGTTAATATAATCGGGCGCGTCCGGTGCATCGTGGACTCCAAAACCGCTTCCCAAGTTCCCATGCCATCGCGCCGGTGCTCCTCGATCTGCACGATCAAGATCACCGAATTGCGGATCAGAATGCCGACCAGCGCGAGGACTCCCAGGAGGGCGACGAAGCCCATCGGCGAATTGCTGGGAAGCATGGCGGCGACCACACCGATGAGACCGAGCGGGGCCACTGCAATCACCAGGACCAATCGTTGAAAGCTTTGCAGTTGGATCATCAGGATCGTGGCCATCACGAAGAGCATCAGCGGGACGACGGCCGCGATCGGTCCTTGCGATTTCGCGCTTTCTTCCACCGGGCCTCCGATTTCGAGGCGATAGCCGGCCGGCAGCGTGCGCTCAAACTCGTCCACGCGTCCGCTGAGCTCTTGCACGATCGTGGCCGGTTGCGTTGGGCCGAGGATGTTTGCCCGCACGGTGACGGTGGGGAGCCGGCTCCGTCGCCAGACGATGGGCTGTTCGAGATCGAAATGGAAGTTCGCGACGGCGGCGACCGGGATGGATTTCCCGTTGCCGGCCATGAGCTGCAGGTTTTGCAGGGTCTCGATCGAGCCGCGTTCCGCGTCGCGCGCCCGGGCGAGGACATTCACCAGGTAAATGTCATCACGGATCTGCGTAATGCTGGAGCCGCCGACCACGCCATTCAGAGTTTGCGCAATGGCCTCGGAAGTAACGCCGAGTTGCCGCGCCTTGTCCTGCAACACCTCCAGCTTCACGACGCGCGAAGGTTCCATCCAGTTGAAGCCGATATCCTCGAGCAGTGGATGGGTGCCGATTTTCGCCGCCAGTTGCTGGGCGAGTTCCTTCACTTTCTGAACGTCGGGTCCGCTGACGCGATATTGCACCGCCCGTCCCGCGGGTGGACCCATGGGCAGAAGCTCCACTTGAACGTCGATGCCGACGAATTCCTTTTGCGCCATCTCCTTGAGTTGCGTCCTCAGGCGGTCGCGCGCTTTGACGTTCTTGGCGACAATGATGATTTGCCCGAAGTTTGGGCTGGCCATCTGAACGTCGAGAGTGAGCACGAAACGAATCGCGCCGTCCCCGACGTAGGAGGACCAACTGTCCACATCACTGTTACCGACGAGATGGCGTTCAAAGCGGTCCATCGCGGCTTTGGTGGCGGCAATCGACGCGTTCTGCGGCAACGTGAGGTCTACGACGAGTTCACTCCGGGCCGATGGCGGGAAGAACTGCTGTTGGACGAACTTCATTCCATAAAGTGAGACGAGGAAGAAGCCGACCGAAATCGCCACCGTCAGCCACGACCGTCGCATGACCAGGTCGAGCAGTCGCCGGAAGGTCGCGCTGGCGCGGCTCGGCTTCTCATCATGTTTCTTGAGCGTTTTTGGCAGCAGCGTCACTCCGAGCAGCGGGGTAAAGATCACCGCGACGAGCCACGACAGGATGAGTGAAATCGCGATGACGACGAAGAGCGAGAAGGTGTATTCACCCGCATTGCTGCTGTTTAGAGCGATCGGCAGGAAGCTGGCCACCGTCACCAGCGTCCCGGTGAGCATCGGAAACGCGGTCGAGGTATAGACATAGGTTGCCGACTTCTCCAGCGCATCGCCCTTTTCGAGCCGGCTGATCATCATCTCCACGGCAATCATCGCGTCATCGACGAGCAGTCCCAGCGCAATGATCAAGGCGCCGAGCGAGATGCGCTGCAGCGAAATGTCGAGATACTCGAGCGCGACGAACGTCATCGCCAGCACCAGCGGAATCGCCAGGGCGACCACCAGGCCAGCCCGCAGACCGAGGCTGACGAAGCTGACGACGAGCACGATCGCGACCGCCTCAAATAGGGCATGAGTAAACTGACTGACGGACTCCTCCACGATGACTGGTTGATCAGAAACCTGATGCACTCCGACCCCGATTGGCAGCTCACCAATGATCTCGTTCATCTTCTCCTTCAAGGCCTCGCCGAAATGCAGAACGTTGGCGCCGGTTTTCATGTTGATCGCGAGGCCGATGGCCGGCTCGCCATTCACCCGGTAGAGCATCCGCGGAGGGTCGGCGTAGCCGCGGGTGATGGTGACGAGATCGCTCAGGCGATAGAAGCGATCGTTCACGCGCAGATTAATCGCACGCAGACTCTCCTCGGAAATGAACTGGCCACCGACGCGGAGAACGATCCGCTCCGGTCCGGCTTCCACAATGCCGGAAGGGACAACCGCGTTCTGCGCCTGGATCGTGCGCAGGATATCCTGCTCGTTGATTCCAAGCGCCGCGATTTGCCGCACCGAAAACTCGGCGAAAATGACTTCGTCCTGCGCGCCAATCAGGTCCACCTTCCCGACGTTGGGAATCAGCAGCACCTCTCTCCGGACGTGCTCGACGTAATCGCGCAACTGCCGCTGAGTCAGCCCATCTGAGGTGAAGGCATAGATGTTGCCGAAGACATCGCCGAAGGTGTCGTTGTAGGTTAGGTCCGTCACGCCCGACGGGAAGTCCGCACGGATGTCATTCATCATGTTCCGCACCCGCATCCACGTATTGGGAACGTCGCGCGCCTTGGTTGCATCCCGCAGGTAAACGAACACGATCGTCTGACCGGGCATCGTCATGCTCTTGGTGTAATCCAGCACGTCGAGTTCCTCGAGCTTGCGCTCAATCCGCTCCGTGACTTGCTTCGACATTTCATCGACGGAGGCGCCCGGCCATTGCGCCTGGATCAGCATCGTCTTGATCGTGAACGACGGATCTTCTTCTCGCCCGAGGTTCAGGTAAGACACCACGCCCATGACGGCGAAGATGCCCATGAAATACCAAACGAGCGATCGGTGCCGCAGCGCCCAATCTGAAAGATTGAAGTTCGTCTTCATAGGTCTGTGTCCATAAGTTTAACGACTTGGTCGGGCGAGAGGCTGTGCACGCCTGCGGTGACGACGCGCGTGCCGGGCGCGAGTCCTTCCACGACTTGGAACGAATCTGCGTCGCGCGCGCCGATCTTTACTTCTCGGATCGACACTTTCCTGGTGGCCGCATCAACCACCCACACGAACGTCTTGCCATCGCGCTCCAGGAGCGCGGACGAAGGCAGCTCGATCTGCGCGCCGGCATCGATCCCTGCCACCGCTTTCACGATGGATCCCAACCGGAAATTCAGCGGTGGATCGACCAGCGTGATCCTGACGCGTCGAGTGCGAGTCGCCAGGTCGGCCTGGGGCGCGATCTCGCGCACCTGTCCCTTGACTCGCGTGGCGGGATCCGCTTCCGAGGTAACGATGAAGCCCTTCCCCGGACGAAGGTTGACCGCGATTTGGTCCGGCACATCGACCACCGCCTCGCGCTCCTCCGGGCGAACAATGCTCAGCACCTCCTGCCCAGGTTGAACGACCTGACCGACTTCGGCTTTGGTCGCGACAATCACGCCGTCGAACCCGGCATGTAGCTCTGTGTAGCCGAGCCTTTCCTGCGCCAGGCGAACATTGGCCCGCGCCGCTGCGGTTGACGCCTCGGCACTTTCCCACTCATGTTGCGCAGCCTCGAAATCCGCCTCCGCGGACACTCCTTTGCTGAACAACTGGCGCTGCCGCGCCGCATCCAATTTTGCTTCCTGCAGATGTGCCTCTGTCTTTGCGAGGTCAGCTTCCGCATTCCGAAGCGCGAGTTGGAAAGGAATGGGATCGAGCGCGGCGAGTCGCGCGCCTTGCTTGACCTGATCACCGACGTTCACGTCGCGAGCGATCATCCGGCCGAGCACTTGAAAGCCCAGGATGGATTCGTAACGGGCTTCCACCGTTCCGGCGAAGGCCGCTCCTCCTGCCGCTTCCGGCCCGGCGACGATGCTGAGCACCGGCCGAATTGGCGGCGCCGGTGCTTCGGCAGGCCTGTGGCATGCCGTCATTCCGGCGACCGCGCCTGATAAGAGAATCCAGGATGTTTTCATGGCTGGTGCTCCTCCGCGACGGCGACCTTCTGGTTCGGACTCATCTTCTGCGCGTTGCGCGTGACGACAAGTTCCCCCGGCTGCAGCCCCGCCGCGACAATGACTCGATCTGTTTCGTATCCCGCGATCTTGATCGGCCTTGCTGAGACCGCGCTCGTGGCGGGGTCCACGATCCACACTCCTGGCTTCCCTCCCATTGACGCTAATGAAGCAGCAGGAACCGTGATCGCGTTTTGCGAGTTCAGCCGCAAGGGCCCTTCACCAAAGACCGCAGCTCCGAGCGTCATGGCCGGAGGCGACTCCTCCAGCCCGACTTTGACTGCAAGCGTTCCGCCCGCGCCACTCAGGGTCGGGGTGATCTCGCGCACCTTGCCGGTGGTATGGATGCTCGGATCAGTGACGAGTTTGATCTCAATTGGAACGTTTCGATCGATGGGCTGGTTGCCGAACACCGATTCATTCACGTTAAAGACCGCATCGCGCGGACCGTCCTGGGCCAGCACGAAGACGCGTTGCCCGGCCGATATCACCTGACCGATCTCCGCGTTTCGCGCGGTGATCGTTCCAGCATTGCCGGCGCGAAGTTCTGTTTGCCCTAAAGCGTCACGCGCTGTCCCAAGCTGAGCTTTTGCGGCCTCGAGCGAGCTTTGCGCCGTGCGGAACGACTCCTCCGCGCGATCATACTCCGATTGCGGGGTCGTTTGGCGAGAAAGCAGAAGCTTCTGTCGGTCCAAGTCAGAGGTCTCATTGCGAAGTTTTGCCTCCGCCGCGCGAACATCGGCTTCCGCTGCTTCGACCCTGGCTTGCTGCTCTTGTGGATCGAGCTTCGCGAGTATCTGGCCGGAAGAGACGTGATCGCCGACACCCACCAGCCGTTCCGTAATCCTACCGTCGGTGCGGAAACCGAGATCAGACTCCACCTGCGCGCGTATCTCTCCAGTTAAAGTCATCGTCTGCGCCGCCTCGGTCAGCTCGACGCGCTGCACTTCCACTTTCACCAGGGAAACATTGCCTTGCTTGCGCGAACAACCCAATAGTGATGAGATGAGGATGAAGAGCGAGAGAATAGCAGTGTGTTTCATGGTGAGTTAGGCTTGACTGTGAATCGCCGGTGCCGGCTGTTGGCAGCCCACGAACACCAATGTCAGGCAAACGAAGGCCACCAACTGACATCCTGCCATCGTCACGCGGATCCCGTGGCTCGCGGTTTCCAGCATCAGAACTTCTTGCGTTTTCATTATCTTCTCCGCTTAAGGTTTGAACCAGGCCGAGTTTGGAAACACCTCTCTGTAAATGCGCCGGTCCAAGGCATCACTCCGGCTTCCGTTCGAAATCGGTGCCCAACCCCAGCCGTCCATCAATCGCTCTGTACTCAGCAGGAGGAGAGCTATTGGGTCTTGAATCGGGCAGGCGGTCTGCAACGCCGGTTGCGTGACCATGCAGTGGCTGCCCATGTTTATCGCCATCAGGCTGAGCGTCACCTCGTCTGGGACATAACGACTCGGCAAGTCGCCGCACGCCCGCGCGTCGAGGACCACTTGGTTGACAACTCGAAAAATCCGGCCGCTTTCGTCCAAATGCCGGCTGCGCCGCTCCTCGGAGGCTCGCTCCCAGAAAGAGCGCGTCTGCAGAATCAGTTCCACTGCAAAAAAGTCGCGGTGGGTTACCATGAACTCGCACAAGGCAAACGCCATGGCCCGCGCCCGCTCGCGGGGCTTCCCTGAAAAAGCGGCTGCTTGCTCCAGCAGGTCGGCTCGATGCTGAAGCGCTCGCGTCGCCACGGCCAGCACAAGATCCTCCTTGGTTTTGAAATGGAGGTAGAGCGTTCCCTTGGAATACTCGGCGGCGGCAGCCAGTTCATCGAGGTTCAAGTCCTGAAATCCGTCCTTGGCCACCAATCGCGCGGCATGCCCAAGAATCAGGCTCTCGCGAGCCGCCCTTTCCCGTTCTTTTCTGTTTTGGATCACGTTCATGCGACATTTATCGTCATGATCTGACGAGAAGTCAAGAAATAATGTTATAAATAGTTCTTGACGTAGCGTCAATTCATGACGATACGTGCAGAGAAATAAACGATCACCATGAAACTTCGAATTCTTCTCGCCTGCCGAATGAGCAAACGCCTGGCCGCGGAGGCACGTGCCGACCGTCGCGCGTTGCGCGATCATCTGCGCAAAGAAAGCGGGCTCATTCGCAAACTCGAAATCCGTTCGCGCGGCTTGCGCCTCTACGCGGCTTGGGCGTCGGGCGTCTCAAACGTCATTCCAGACCGCGCTGAGAAGTGGCCACAAGCGACGCTACCTGAGGCAGTCGGGATACCCTTGCTGCTTAGCCAACGACTACATGTCCGCTAAAATCGAGACGTTCGCCGAACTGCAGAGAATGATTCGCAAAGCTCTGCGCCAGCAAAATCCCGGGTGGATCGACACGCATGGAGAGAGCGCTATTTGCGATTCCTATGAAGCGCGTTTTGCTGAACTCCTCGTTTTGTTCGGTGCTATCCAGGGACAAGGGCGCGTCGAACACGCTCCAGTGAGGTAGCGAGTTGCAACTGCAGCCGTGCTCCCCAAGTATGCTGAGCGTCTCGGAGAGAGGCATGCCGAGTGCGGCATCCTCTCGACCGATGCTCCGCTCTCAGGCGGTGCCGGCAAGAGAGCGCTCCTGGATGTCGCGACTGAGACTCGCGCTGCCAACGTCGCCCGACTGACGTCACGCTCGATAACCTGCGCTATTTCGGAACGCTCAAGCCTACGGGCGCCCCACGCCAGCCAGGCTCCTCGGCCCGGCTGAGCCTGGACGCCGGTGCGGACGGTAGTGCTTGCAGTGCTTCGACGGAAGGTTCCGCGGACCTCCTTGTTCCTGCGCTCGGGGTGCTTAGCTTGCAGTCACAACGTTTGCCACGAGCAATACCACAGAGCGTGGCCCGGTCCGATAGGTGTTGCCCGAAATCGGGGAAGGGACCTGCCACTCAACGATGTCGTCGGGCGCATCCAGGGAGGTATCAATCCATCGCCGCCAGGGACTCCCGGCACCTTCGCCAGGCGTTGGCAGTTCGAAGTCGAGCGGCTCCCAATACGCATTGATAATGAGATGAAAAAAGACCCCTTCCCTTGGAATTTCTCCTGTTAATGCCACGCTATGTGAGTGGTCACTCCAGTCGGGCTGATCGAGCTTGACCCCGTGCCATGCCTTGTTCGCATGGCGGATGAGTTGATTTAGACTCATTCGCTGGCGTTCATGTTCGATGTCTCGAAGCACTCGCCGAGCAACGAGCAACTTTACGAACCGGTGCAGCTCGGCATGCTTCGTGATCAAAGTCCAGTCCAACCAGCTGGTTTCGTTATCCTGACAGTAGGCGTTGTTGTTACCATGCTGGCCTTGCCTCATTTCGTCGCCCATGAGAATCATCGGGACGCCGAGCGAAAGCATCGTGATCGTCAAAAAGTTTTTGGCTTGCCGATTGCGCAGCTTCTCTACAACCGGATCGTCGGTCGGACCCTCGACGCCGCAGTTCCAGCTCCGGTTATCGCTCGCACCGTCGCGGTTGTTTTCCCCGTTGGCTTGATTGTGCTTCTCGTTGTAGGAGACGAGGTCGTTGAGGGTGAAACCGTCGTGACAAGTCACAAAGTTGATACTCTGTTCGGGCTCCCGCTCCTCGTGACCATAAATTTCAGGACTGCCAAGAAGCCGATCGGCGAACCGCCCTGCCGAGCACTCTTCACCACAGAGAAAACTGCGAACGTCATCGCGAAACCGACCGTTCCACTCCTTCCAGCTGTCCCCGATGAAGCTGCCCACTTGATACAGACCCGCCGCGTCCCACGCCTCCGCGATGAGCTTTGTCCCCGCGAGTGCCGGATCCGATTCGATATCCCAGAGCACGGGCGGGTTCGGCATTACCTGCCCTGACGCGTCGCGAGAAAGAATCGAAGCCAGGTCGAATCGAAAGCCGTCGACGTGCATTTCTTTAACCCAATGGCGCAGACTATCGAGGATCATGCGGCGGACGATGGGATGATTGGCGTTCAGCGTATTGCCGGTGCCGCTGTAGTTCGCATAGCGCGAGCGGTCATGTTCGAGGATGTAGTAGGTGCTGTTGTCAAATCCACGGAAGCAGAGCGTCGGGCCGTTGTGATCGCCTTCCGCACTATGGTTGAAGACGACATCAAGAATGACCTCGATTTCTGCCCGGTGCAGCGCCTTCACCATATCGCGAAACTCATCCATCGGGCCGAGTCGATCCCGACGCGAGCTGTAGGCTTGGTGGGGCGCAAAAAAGGAGACCGGCGAGTAACCCCAATAGTTGACGAGTCCAGGTGGGCAATCTTGCGCGTCGAACTGGAATACGGGCAATAGTTCGACGGCGGTAATGCCTAGTTGCCGGAGGTATGGAATCTTTTCGATGAGACCGGCGTAAGTTCCGCGCTTCTCATCCGAAACACCCGAACTTGGGTGGCGCGTAAACCCTCGCACGTGCATTTCGTAGATGATCGTTCGCGACCACGGCCGGTTCAGAGGGATATCTCCTTCCCAATCGTAGGCTCGCGGATCGACCACGATACTTTTCATGGCGGTCGCGGCGTTGTCGCCCACCTGGCGGGCCGAATCGCGGTTGTAGTGCCAAGGCACAACCACCCCGCGACCGTATGGATCGAGGAGTACCTTGGTGGGATCAAATCGCATTCCCTTCGAGGGATCCGAGGCTCCCTGGACGCGGTAGCCGTAAATTTGTCCTGGTTCCACACCGGGGACGAACACGTGCCAATAATGATAGGTGCGGTTTGCCGCAGGGTCGATGGGAATGACACGTGATGGTCGAGCGTCGTTCTCGTTGTCAAAGAAGAGCAACTCGACGCCCGTGGCGCCCCGGGAGAAGAGGCTGAAATTGGCGCCTCCTTCAATAATCGTTGCACCCAGGGGAGAGCTCAAACCGATTCTTGCTGCAGAGTTCATGGATTTGCCTTCTCGAGCAGCTCGCGCAGCGGCCATTTTGCCGTCTTCTGCTCTGTGCGAAAATACTACACTTTGGTCTATCTGAAAATCTCTCAGTAGGAGGCCTCATTTCGAAAAAAGACTCTTGGACCTTTTCGGTGGGCTATCTCAACCTATCGCGGAGCTGAAACATCCAGCATTCCCTGTTTGGAAATCCTTGGCTGCCTTTTCGTCACCGAGTCTTTGCTTTCGATGTGTTCCTTAAGGATTCTAACGACCTCGGCGATCCCTTCGGGATTCTGATCTGCGCCGTGATCAGACGGCACAATCTTCTCGGATTTGGCTCCGCCGACATGCGAACTCCAATACGGGACGACACCATCGCTGCTGTGGGGCGTATCTCCGCGACCACGGTCACCGATGATAGAATGATAGGGAACGCCTTTCGCCAGTGGGAGCGCGTTCATGATTTTCACGAAAGGGTCGTTAGGCGAAAGGGTGTCGATGCTGTTTGGCATTCGGTTTAGTTTCATGACGCCGGGCTCCTCCTGAACAACGGATGCCTGTAAAATCTCGCGGCCCGGCCTTACAAATTCCACCGACTTGCGAATCATGCCCGATGCGATTCGACCGATCGGACTTCTTGCGATCGAGCTACCGCGATGTGGCGTAGCGATGAAGATAACCCGCGCCACATCACGCCGACGTTTAAAGACGAAGGCCTCCCTGACCAACGCCTTACTTTCCGGAGAGAGTTTGGTTTGCGCCGGCGATGTGCCGAAGAAGTAGCGCCAAACTTTGTCACCGCTGGAGTCAGTGATCATAAGGCGGCTAAGAATGCCGCCCATGCTATGGCCGACTAAAACAATCTGGCGGTGATTTGGAGAGGTCTTGTTCAGGGCGTCAAGCTCGCGTCGGAGCAGCGACGCTGAGTAGGGTATGGGATATCCGCTTGGGTAGCTGAATACCCAGACCTGATAGTTCCGGCGCAGGATAGGATCAGCCCAGATCGTGTTCACCATGGGGACCCAAGTCACCGGCGTGCTCTGAAGACCGTGAACAAAGAGCACGGGGATCTTTTTGGGATCGTACGGTTGGACTTGCGTGAGGCGGGCCGTGTTGGCGAATCTCTCCGGTTCGAGCATTGCCGGCACACCGATCTTCTCAGGGCGTTCGCGGGACAGACCCAGGGCCAATGGGGCTGTAAAGTCCGCGCCGGACGGTAGACTTCGACCTGATAGGGTTGCGGTTTCCACAGAAAGTGGATCGATGAATTCGATTTCGTACTTGCGCCCGTTCAGATGGGCCAGCGCGGTCACAGCCAGGTAGATACGCGGCGGAACAAAGCGTTGTTGAATCCTTGGAGCTTGCTGGGTGCGAACGGCGACCAATGACGCGCCAATACCCTGACGAGTTACGCGAGGAACGACAAATTTGCCACGCACATTAAGTTCGTCGGCAGGAATCAGGTCGAAATCCTGTGGTTTCCAGAGCCGGTTCGCAGCTGGACGCTGAGTGAGAACATATTCTCCGCCATCAGGTGCCGGCACGTGTAGCGGACGCGTCCAAGGGTCGAGGTGAGCGTCTCGAATTATTGAAAACACGCGGGATAAGGCGAAGTTATAATCACGCAGAGCCAGCCTATCCCCGGGGTTTTTCGATAGCTCCTTCGCTGCTTCTTCAAGCCCACACAGATAAAAGCCAACCGCCCTATTTGGATCGGTGCGCTTTAACTTCCGGGCGTCGGCGATCGCCTGCTCAGCGCGGCGAAGCTCGGCAATTGTTCCATATTGCGCGCCTAGCTTTGGCTCAGTTTTGCTTACCTTTGCCAATGGCGCGCAAGCACCGAGCGCGGCGAGCGCGCCGGCAAGAAGAATATGAGTTTGACTTCTCTTAATCCGTAAGGCGATACGGCGCTCGCTTGCCCGTGAGGAGCGATTGGCCTTTTGCGTCGCTCTCACAAAAACCCCATCACGCCGTTTGAACGATGGTTTGCGGAACCGCAGCAATGCAACGGTGAAAAATGCTGCGGCAATAGCTGAACGGGCGCGCGTTTGATGCCAGATCATGTCAATACCGCCACGAAAGAGACTGGTGTGAGAGGCGGAGACGAAATGAGTGGTGGGTGCCCGTAACAATTCGTCCTGCACGAACCTGGGCATGCTCTCTCGTCGCGTGACATCAGCAGATAGCGTTTCGCATTGGAAACACGACCAGCGTCGTCAGCAGACCAAACCGTGGCATTGTGGCCATAAGAATGCTCATCGAAGCGTAACGTATTCTTCGACGACGGGCTTTTCATTTGGGGGAGATGGAAGAGGCTGGTGTGCACTCCCAACTTCTTGGTGGGATCGCTTCCAAGGGCAAAAGATGAGGAAAAACGGCGTGCCGTGGCAAGAAGTTCTCGACTCAAATTGCGAGCGGCGAAATATCACCGTCTCAATGCGCAGCGGCCACAGTCAGAATCACCGAGCAGGCCAGGAGTCGGTGGAGCAAGATCAGACAGCGACAGCCGATAGCGGATTGCGTCAGCGCGTTCGCTCGACCGCGCGGCTCGCATTTTCCGTCATTTCGTAGAGCCGCGCGGGCGCGATATCTGCTCCGTTTGGCCAGGCGAGTGTTCCTCCTCCAAGGTAGATTGCTTGAAGTCCGACAGTTCGGCCAAAGGAGCGAAAATGGGCCTCCGCGCTGCGAAACTGACCAGTTCTTGACCGCACCCAAATGTCGAAAAAGTCCTTCATGCGGCTGTTGAGTTCGCCCAGCTTCACCATTGCCTCGAAGTTCTCGGCGATCACAGTTTCGCGATTGTAGTAGGCGTGAAGCTCAGGGGCGGAATATCCAAGAATTGTCGGGTGAACGATGGCTGCGGGTTTCCTGCATTGGGAGACGTGTATTGCCAAGCATTGCCCAAAAAGCGACGCTCGGTCGTCACTGTTCCGAATCAAAATCGATGCGATGACGCGAACGGATGCGAGGTCGTTGCTGACGCGTCCAAGAAGATCAATATCTCGTGTCGGTCGGGCAACCGGCATCTTCCAGACGAGCAGCATCAAGGCTCCCTTGAGGATAGACAGATTCCGGTAGTCGGATTGAGCGAGTCGATAGAGCTACCGTTCCAAGGCGTAATATTGAGCCAGCTCGTTGAATGGCCGCCCGGTTTGACGGGCGAGATTCAGCAATCGTTGATGAGCGGAAGCTGCGACGTTTTCAGCGCCTTCACTGCATCGCCTCCAGATATGAAGGGATCACGTTTTCAACACGGCAGATTCGGGCATACTTCAGAATGGCTTGAAAATCTTGTTTCCGCTGGGATCGGTAAGCCCGGATGACTTCAAGTGCGACATCGAGGCCGAGCGGTTGCGCCGGACCGCGCACGCACCTTTCCGCTGGCATAGGGACTATCGCTCGGATAGAAGATCACCATGACCAGAGAAGAAGCGGTCACACGGGCGTGCCAGGATTCTCGCCCCGGCCAGACCCGCTCGACGACCCATTTCAACGGTATGGCGCGGCTGACTGAGAATGCTGTGACCATGGGCACCGGGCGTATTCCAATGAATACAATTGATCAACGGAAAGAGGTTCCACTATGAGTGAAGAATCATCGGATGAGAAGACGGTTCCCGCTGAGAGCATCGAATCGCTCGATCGGCGCTTGTTTCTGCGGAGCCTTGGAAAGTGGTCGGGCGCAGTGATCTTAGCGGTGACCGGAGGCACCTGGCTGACCTCCTGCGTTGGCAGCTGGATCAACCGCGGGGGAGTCGGTGGGGGTGGCGGATGGATCAATCGAAGGGGAGTGGTTGGAGGTGGCAGCTGGATCAACCGCAGGAGAGTTGTTGGGGGTGGCGGATGGATCAACCGGCGCGTGGGCGGTGGAAGCGGCTGGATCAATCGCTGGTAAGGTAGATTCCCGTGTCCCAGGGCGATGCGGGCCGATCTTTTTTGAGATGCAGATCGGAACTCGAGGAAGTCGAATTTTTTTGTGCCCCAGTCTGAATAAGAGCCCTCTTCAATCGGAATGGCAAAATCGGAGCCAAACGACGAAAATACACCATCCCGAAACACAAGACTTCGGATACTTCCCCGCATAGCGGCGGTTCGTCTCCTGCTCGGAGAGCTCGGGCAGATTTCCTTGAGGCACCATTGACCTGGCTATTACGGCCTATCTGGACGACCCTCCACCCCACGCCCTGCCGCTGTGATATGCGGGTCCCTCTGAAGCCCGCCACACATGTTACTCTCACCCTCCGCACACCGGCCGTAAACTGTCGCACAAGCAAAAACCGGGACGTCGTTTCAGAGAACTCGAATCCACAAGCAATCAGAACCTACAGATGACAATTATAACATGAGCACAACAACTCCCTTGACCGGTGGATGCGCTTGCGGCGCGGTTCGCTACGAATCCACAGCCACACCGGTTCTGATGCTTCACTGTCACTGTCGCGATTGCCAGCGAGCCAGTGGCGGGCCATTTTCGTCGTTTGTCATCGTGCCTGCGGAAGCTTTGAAGCTCTTGCAAGGCTCGCCCCGCTTTCATGCGTCGCCCAGCGAAAACGGCGGCATGACCCGCCGGGGCTTTTGTCCTGACTGTGGCGCGCCCATTGTGGTCAAGCCCGATGCCGTTCCTCAATTTGTGGCGATCAGAACCGCGAGCCTGGATGATCCGAGTTGGTTCAAATTGCAGATGGACGTATGGACATGTGACGCGCACCCGTGGGACGAAATGAATCCCGCGCTGCCGAAGTTTGAAAAGTATCCTCAATAAAAGCGAAGAGGAACTTGATGCCGGGACGTTCAACAGGATTGGAAACCGCGAGGTGGTGTCGTGGGACACTGGCTGGTCGCCCGGAAAAAGGCTCGAAGTGATTGGAGGTAAAGCGGAGTTAATTGATGTGAAACCAAAATGCGCACGTGTAGCCGCGATGCCGGCGTTCATCGGCCAGCAACGTCGACGATTCCGCAATCAAGGGCCACTTTGTCGTCGCGGCAATTTTGACGGGCACATACCGCTAGAAAAACAGTGAGCTGTGAGCACCGATAAGCTCTTCGTGACACGAACTCCGAAAGGAACGCCTGGGGAATGAACCGGGTCCGACAAGTCAGCTCCACGTGCGATTCGCGAAATTCGAACTCGAACGATCCAAGAGGTGAGTCATTTGAGGACCGGTGAGCGCGCGTCACTTGCCCGAAGCTGTCGAATCCGCGTGAGTTAGCCAGAACGTCAAATTGATACCCTGCTTAGCTCAGAAGCCCGTCAATCCGGCGCGGATGCGCTGAGAGAAGTCGGGCTCAGGGTTAGCAGCGTGCGCGGCGGCGTTGATGAGCGCACGACTTTTCAGCTCGGCGAACGGCAGGCCGCCTGTGGCCAGTGCGCCACGCTCGAACAATAACTCATCCCCTTTGCCATTGAGCAAGATACGCCAGTCCCAGGGGATGCGCTGCGCGGCGTCGCGCTGTGTGCGGATGGTCGTCGTGCAGTTGGTCGTCACAGCATTGTACCAGCGTGGACGGACGTGAAGTTCGTTAAGCCCGGCGATGTACTCCATGAACCGCTCGCGGGCATTCTCCGGCGACGCCGTGGTTCGGTAGAGATAGACGTCTTCGCCGTGGCGAAAGTTTGTCCGCACGCGAATGACATCGCGCTCGTCAGAGACGATGTAAATCAGCTCGTACTGCCGGAAGAAGCCGCCAATCGCCGAATAGTTTTCGCCGATTTCCCTCCGCGTCTCGATGGAGAAGCAGAGCGGTGGGGCATCGGCAAACTGGAAGCTCGCGATGGGATGCGCCATCCACGGCGAGCCCCAGTAGTTGATGGCAAGGTCCAGCCCTGTGAGCTGCGAAAGTCTCACCGTGCGCGTTTCCCAATGCGGGGTGTAGTCGGTATCGGTGCGGTAATCGAAGTTGCGGACATTATGCAGCGTCACCTCGTCACCGTTGATCTCCGCCCATGGCTCTTGCGCGACGTCGGGTTGCCACGCGCGGGTGCTGCTCGGTTTCAAGGTGAGCCACCATCCGAGCACCAGGGCACAGCCCAACAGCGTCACGGTGAGTTTTCGCCACGCACCGGGCACGAGGACGATCGCAGCCAGCAGTGAGAGCGCGAATCCGCGGGCTGCCGCGACGCTGAACACCGGAAAATCGTAGGAGAGCGCGCCGAAGGCCCAGATGGACCAACCGAGAGCGAGGAGCCAGGCAATGGTCCAAACCACGACGCGCACCACGCGAAAGGCCAAAGGTATGCGGCGGGCGTGTGAATTCATTGCTGAGCGGTGAGGACGTCGATCGGAGATATTTACCACTTCGCTGCGCTGGTCGCCGTTTCAATCGATGATTCACCGCTCATGGGACAAAGGTCTTTCCCTGAATAACTCGTTTTTTGGCTTCCGGGTCCAGCGGCTTCCGTAAATGAGGTGCCACAATTTGCCAATTGCCGCTTTTTGGTGCCGTCAACGGGTCGCTTTTTGGGAGCGCAAGGTCCGGTTCGTCATTCCTCCCTGCAGGATCGGTCGTCAGTTCGGTCCCGCAACCGTGTCGGAAATGGTCTTTCGGATTGACGGCGTGGCGTGCGGTGAACGATGTGGTCCTCGTGGAGTTTGCTGATCCCACAACGAGGGTGCGTGACAGCCTGGTCGTCATCGAACGGGTTAATAAGTTCTACGGGGACCTTCATGTGCTGAAAGACATCAATACGACGGTCGCCCGTGGCGAGGTCGTCGTGGTGATCGGCCCGTCCGGTTCCGGGAAGTCGACGCTCTGCCGAGCCATCAATCGACTCGAAACGATCGACTCCGGAGTCATATCGATTGATGGCGAACCGCTCCCGCAAGAGGGCAAAGAACTCGCCAAGCTTCGGGCCGACGTTGGGATGGTTTTTCAGTCATTCAATCTCTTCGCGCACAAGACCGCCCTCGAGAATGTGAGTCTCGGGCCGATCAAAGTCCGAAATATGAAACGTCAGGACGCTCGCGAAAAGGCCATGTCTCTCCTGAAGCGGGTAGGGGTGGGGGAGCAGGCGAGCAGATACCCTCATCAGCTTTCCGGCGGACAGCAGCAGCGCGTGGCCATTGCCCGCTCGCTGGCGATGGACCCCAAATTGATTCTGTTGGACGAACCAACCAGTGCGCTCGATCCCGAAATGATCAGCGAGGTTTTGGACGTCATGGTCGACCTGGCGAAGGGAGGCATGACGATGGTGGTTGTCACCCACGAGATGGGCTTTGCGCGGAACGCCGGCAGCCGGGTGCTCTTCATGGCCGACGGGCAGATCCTTGAGGAGGCTCGGCCGGCGGAGTTCTTTACGCGTCCCAAAAATGACAGGGCCGCCGATTTCTTGTCGAAAATCCTGGCGCATTAATCGGTTGAAAAACGTGCGATTGTTCAGGAAAGAGAAAAGATGCGGAACAAACTACTCCTAGTCCTCAGCCTGGCCGTAGCCAGCGCACTTGGCCTAAGTTCCTGTGGCGACTCCGGGAAACCTTCAGCCGGTCACGATTCCGGGGCAAACGGCCCCTACCAGCTGACCGTGGCGAAAGATCCTAAATTCGAGGCGGGCACGACGATGGAGCGACTTTCCAAGGCCAAAAAGATCACGATTGGCACCAAGTTTGACCAGCCGTTGTTTGGCCAGAAAGGACCCGATAACAAGCCGCGAGGATTCGACGTGGCCATTGGTTCGCTGGTCGCGGCCCGGCTTGGAATTCCCTACGAAAACATCGAGTGGGTAGAAACCGTTTCCGTAAATCGCGAGCCCTTCCTTCAGCAAGGCCGGGTGGATATCGTGGCGGCGACCTACACGATCAACGACGAACGCAAGAAAGTCGTCGACTTTGCGGGTCCCTACTACGAGGCGGGCCAGTCGCTCATGGTTCTCAAATCCAACAACGATGTGAAAGGCCCGGAGGACGTCCGGGACAAACCGGTCTGTTCGGTGGAAGGGTCGACACCTGCCGCCAACATTGTCAAACAATATGGCGCCAAGCTGGTCGCGACGGACGCCTACTCGAAATGTCTCGAGCCGCTGCGTAACGGGCAAGTCGTGGCGGTGACCACCGACAACGTGATCCTGGCCGGCTTCGTCGATCAAAACCCCGAATTCAAAATCGCCGGCGAGCCTTTTACCAAGGAGCCATACGGAGTCGGCCTGAAGAAGAATGACGACAAATTCCGCGCGTTTCTCAATGATGTCCTCGCAGAGGCTGAGAAGGACGGCACGTGGAAAAGGCTTTGGGAAGAGACGGCGGGCGAGGTTCTGCCGACGCCTCAGCCGCCGGCGATCGATCGGTATTAACAAGCCGGCTGACGGAACCGAGGAGCCATTCCTTTGAATGTAGTCTATGATAACTTCGGTCTGTTCTGGCTTGGTTTCATCTCCACTCTGCACCTGCTGATTGTCTCGGGTCTTGGTGCACTGATCTTAGGTACCGCGGTCGCATCATTGCGCGTGTCGCCGTTCGGTTCCTTTCGCGCTTTAGCCGCAATCTATACCGAGGTCCTGCGCAATACCCCTCTCACTCTGGTGTTCTTTTTTTGCACCTTCGTTCTGCCGAAAATCGGGGTGATCCTGGACTTTCAGTTCGCGGCGATTGTGGCGCTGACCGTTTACACGGCTCCGTTTATTGCCGAAGCTTTGCGTTCGGGAATCAACGGCGTGCCCGTCGGTCAGGCTGAAGCCGCGCGCAGTATCGGCTTGAGGTTCGACCAGGTGCTCATCCTCATTGTTTTGCCGCAAGCCTTTCGCATGGTGATTCCCCCGTTGATGAATGTATTCATCGCGTTGACGAAAAATACCTCGGTGGCGGGCGGTTTTTTCGTCTTCGAACTCTTCAGTGTCGGGAAACGTCTCGCTAATGCGCATGGTTCAGCGGTGATTCCGATTTTGCTCGGTGTGGCTTGCTTTTACCTGCTCATTACGGTTCCCCTCGGCCAGCTGTCGCATCGCCTCGAAGCCAAGGTGGCGCTGGCTCGATGAACTCCGCGGTCCTGTACGACGCGCCCGGCCCCAAGATGCGGCGGATATCGCGCATGGTTTCCATTGTTGGCCTGCTGGCGATCGCCGGCGGGATCGCATGGCTGTTAGCCACCCTCGCCGCACCCCGCGAAACGCAGCCCGGGATCGTGCAACCCGGGTTGTTCGACTCGTCCCGCTGGAACATCTTCTATGAACCCTTCCGTGGGTACAGTCCCGTTCAGGTGTGGAATGGCATTCTCAGCGGGCTCCTGGCCACTTTCGGCGCCGCGGTCGTCGCGGGCATTCTGGCGATGTGCTTGGGTCTGGTCATTTGCTTATTGCGACTTGCCAAAGGAAAGTGGCTGCGCGTGCCCACCACGATCCTCCTGGAATTCGTACGCGGCATGCCGGTCCTGCTGATGATGCTCTTTATCCTGCTGGTGTTCGGGATGTCCACCTTCTGGGTGGTGGTGGCGGCGCTGGCGATTTACAATGGCGCCATCATCGGCGAGGCCATTCGCGCGGGAATCCAGTCCCTGCCACGGGGACAACGCGAGGCGGGTCTGTCCCTTGGACTGAGCAGCCTGCAGGTCAGGTTGATTGTCGAGTTGCCGCAGGCGCTACGCCAAATGACGCCGATCATCGTAGCTCAGCTCGTGGTTTTGCTTAAGGATACTTCGCTGGCTTACATCATCGGCTATGAGGATCTCCTAAAGAAGGTCACCAACCTGTCGAACTTCTACGGTGATCGGTATTTCTTTTCGGTGTTCTTTGTCGCGCTGATTGCCTATCTGATCGTGAACCTGAGTCTGTCGTGGTTCGCCTGGTATCTGTCCAGGCACGTGCGCTAGAGCCGAGAGACCTGTGCCAGGGGCCGCGGTGGGACCCTTTCACGTTGACGCGCTGCCCGCCCCGTCCAGATCGTGGCTGCCGCGGCCTAAACCGGGTTGCTCGCACGAACGCGAGAGCGGGACACCGTAGCTATCAGCCTCTCGACGCGGCTGTGAAATGGGCGTACATTAAATAATAAGCCGAACCCCTGATGAAAACCATCGCCCTCGCAGGCTTGGTAGCCGGCGCACTCGTGAGTACCGGATTCCCTCAAGCTCCCGTTGAACCGCCACCGGAAATGGCTGAAGTCGTCGCGAATGACCGCGCCTACGAAGCCGCCTATGCGAAGTCCGATCTAGAAACGCTCGTGGCTTTTTTCACCGACGACGCGGACTATACGACGAAAGAGGGGCGCACTTTTAGCGGCCGCGCGGAGATCGAGGCCGCGATCCGCGCCGGGTTGACGGCCAATCGCGGATCGAAGCTTGCGATCAATGTGGAGACTGTCCGTGTCCTTGGGCCCGAGAGCTTGATGGAGAAAGGTTCGACGATGGTAACCTCGAAGGACGGTGAGACCAACGGCGAACTTTACACCGCCATTCTCATCAAGAAGGATGGCAAGTGGAAGATCAGTCAGCTGATTGAATCACCCCTGCCGGACATTTCGCTGCATGACCGGCTTTCGGAGCTCGCCTGGCTGGTGGGCGACTGGGAAGAAACCGACAAGTCGGATGATCTCTCCATACGCAGCACGTATTCATGGGGGCGCGGCGGAAGTTTCCTTACCCGCAGCGTGACGGTGAAACGTGGCGACACGGTGACGCTTGAGGGTTGGCAGATCATCGGGTGGGATCCGATCGAGGAGCGCCTCCGTTCATGGACCTTCGACAGCGAAGGCGGATTTGCCGAGGGGTACTTCGCCCGCGAGGGCAGTCGCTGGCTGCTCCGCGAGACGGGCGTCACCCCCGATGGCAACCGGACCGGAGCGGACAATACCATTACCAAGATCAGCGGGGACCGCTTTACATGGGAATCGAACAACCGGACGCTCGACGGTGATCCTCAGCCAGGCATCGGCCCCATCGAGATCAATCGAGTAGAAGGAAATTGATGCCGTGCCCCGAAGACTTCTATCCGTCCTTGCCCTGACGACGGTGCTCGCCCTGTTCTTTGAAAGCGCGGCGGTCTATGCGGGGCGCGGCGGGGGTGGACGAGGCGGTGGCGGCGCGAGGGGGTGGCGGAGGAAGCTTCTCGCGGCCTTCCGGGCGGCTCCCGTCCCTCAGGTGGGCAGCTCGCGACCCTCAGGGGGCAAGTCTCACGGCCTTCGGGCGGGAAACGTCTCGCGCCCGTCGGGTGGGAACGTCTCGCGGCCCGCGCAACTTCCTTCGAGCAGCGTCTCACGACCGAGCGGTGGACGCGTGCCATCCACTCCTTCGAAGCGGCCCACCGGCGTCCAGCGTCCCTCGGGCGGCGGGAGCGCCTCGCAGCTTCCTTCCGGTAACCGGCCGAGCACTGCGAATCGACCTTCCAAGCCTTCCAGCCAACCGGCCACACGTCCGGGAGGCGCGGAGCGTCCGTCACAAATGCCAACGCGTCCCGGGGGTGGAGAACGGCCTGAGACACGTCCAGGAGGTGGTGTTGCCGAGCGACCGACGCAAAAGCCGACGCGTCCGGGGGCTGGCGAGACGCGTTCGGGAGGTGGCGTTGCGGAACGCCCGGAGGCGGGCCCAGGTGGGCGGCCCGCGCAGCTTCCCGCCAAGCCCGGCGCGGGAGTAGCCGAGCGTCCCGGAGGGAAACCCAGTCAACGCCCGAGTACGGGCGAGGTGGGCAATTTTCTGGGAATCGCTGGCGGTGCGGCGGCCGGCGGTGCGATCGGCGGCGCCCTGGCCAATCGCCCGACGCAGCTTCCGGCGCGACCGGAGGAGCGGTCAAACTGGGGGGAGTGGTCACAGAATCGCGGCGGTCAGTGGCAACAGCGCGTGGACAATCGAAACGACGCCTGGAACCAGCGCGCCGAGAACCGTCAACAGGCGCGCAACAACTTCCAACAGAACCGCGACGGGCGCTGGAACAACCTCGAAAGCGCCCGGGACGACCGTCAGGCATGGCGCGATCAGAATCGCGAGGATTGGCAGCAGCACCGTCAGGATCTGTGGAACTACCGTGGGGAGCGCGCTGAGGAAGTCTGGGACAACGCCCGCGATTTTTACGACGACGTGTTTGATGATCGCTGGTGGGGTGTCTGCGGCTGGGGCGGTGCGTGGGTTGGCAATTATCCCATCAATCCCTGGTGGTGGTGGGCGCCGGCCGCGTTTGGAGCCGCCGCGGTCTTTGTCGACGTAGTCACCCCTGATCCGATCTACATCGATTACGGTATGAATGTCATTTACGAGGGCGACACGGTCTATGTGAACAATCAACCGGTCCCCACCGAGCAATACATCCAACCGGCGATCGACCTCGCCACGAACGTCGAGCAACCGCCGCCGCCGCTCTGCCGCCCGCGCCCGCGGCCCAACCCGCCACCGCTGCGCCTCAGGAATGGATGCCGCTTGGGGTCTTTGCGCTCGCGCAGGAAGAAAAAGGCGATCCGACCATGTTCTTCCAGATTTCCGTCAATCGCGCGGGCGTCATTAGCGGCGCCTACACGAGCGTCATCACCGGCGACCAGCGGCCCATCGCCGGGCAGGTGGACAAAACCACTCAGCGCGTCGCGTGGCGGATCGGCGACAACACCGGAGACGATCTTCGAGACCAGCCTCGCGAATCTCACGCAGGACGTCTCACCGGTCGCCATCCACTTTGGAAAGACGCATACGCAGGTTTGGCTGCTTGTCCGCATGCCCGAACCGGCCCCCGGCGATCAGTCGCAGCAGCTTCCCGCAGCGCCCAAAACGCCGCCACCTCTCAGCAAGGCAAAGGCATAGCGGCCCACCCTCTTCCGGTTTTGTGAAGAGACTCGTTGCCTTTCCCGCCCGAGCCTCTTCAGGATATCGATCCCCGAATGGACTTTCGAGGGATCCCTCCTTCAGGACGAGCTTCGCGAAAGAGGTTTCGGTTCCGGCAACGCGCCGAACACGGCAGGGAAGATCAACCGATATTGAACTGCGTTTGAAGACGGAAGGGGACATGGTCGAGAGCGTGGGGCCCACGATCGTCGACGGGTATCTCACGCATGAACCCAATGGCACAACGAACAATCTCATCGAGGTCCTGGACGAGCAGGTAGTCAATCTGTTGCGTCCGTAAGAGAGGTTCGGTGACTCTGTTCATCTCGTGAGTAATGTAGACGGGACGATACGGATTCCTTAACTCGGCTAATGCCTGGGCCAGGCCGCGGTTGCCGCCCGCGACATTGTAGACTCCGAGAATATTCGGGTTCGCTGGCAGCAGTTTTCGAGCGGCCTCGTAAGTGGCTTCATCGGAGTCGTCGCCTTTGATGACCTCCAAGACCTCCACGCTTTCGAATTGCTGGCGCATGATCGAACGGAATCCGATTTCGCGATCTTCGTGACAGCGGTAGGAAAAGCTGCCGACGACAACGGCGACCTGGGCGCCCGGACGACCTTCCAGATGGCGTCCCATCAAATAGGCCGCGACGTTGCCAGCAGCGCGGTTGTCAATGCCCAGATAGGCCGAACGGGCGGACAATTCGATGTCTGAAACCAGAGCCAGAACGCGCTTTCCGGTCTGCCGGAGGCGCTTCAGCTCGTCGATAATCGGCGGAATGTCCTTGCAGACGATGGCAACTGCATCCAATCCACTCGTCTGACTTTTGAGCGCTTCGACCACCGCCTCATCGGAGGCGGTGCCCAGCCCCTCGATTTCCGACGCGCGATCCCTGTTTCGCTCGATCGCCGTTAAGAAAGACTCCGTAAAGGCCTGGCCTGCCTGAATGATAAACCCAAGGCGCTGAGGGGTCTGAGATCTCGATGACCCACTAAAAGTGTCCCGGGTCTTGAGTTCATATTCTGCCTCCAGCTGGACGACCGCCTGGTTCACTTTGTCCCGCGTGCGAGGGTGGACACCAGCTCGACCATGAAGGACGCGGTCCACGGTTGCTTTGCTGCAGCCGCTCAGGTTCGCAATTTCATCAATAGAGGGTCTCGCCCTGGTTCTCATTCCCTGGAGAATATCCGAAAGCTAAGAACCACTTCAACTCATAAAGCCTCATTATCCATCATTTACGACAATCGGACTGAGAGCGGGCTGTTCAGCCAACATCACCTCAGGTCAGCTCTTCGGTCCGGGATGAAATTCACGCTTGAGCGCTGTTCCCGCACACTGCCTCAGAGCCTGGGGTTTGCGGCCCCAGGCTCCTTTGGCATAAATCGATCGAGAGTTCCTCTCAACCCGGCAGCTGGCGCTTCACTATTCGGGGTAAGCGCCGGAGACACGCTGATCATAGTCGATCAGGGCTCCGGTGATGACACCCGACTCCGGACTCAACAGGTAGGCAGCCAATCCGGCTACTTGATGCGGCTTGACCAATTGCCCCATGGGTTGAGCGGCTTCAGCTTTGGCCAGCCAATCGCCAGTGACACCGTGGAACTTCTGTTGCGTGGCGTTCTCACCGGGCGTGTCCATCCAACCGGTGAGGATTCCGTTGCAGCGGATGCGATTCGCTGCATAGGCATTGGCGACATTCTTGGTAAGAGTCGCCAGCGCCCCCTTCGAGGCGGAATAGGGCGCCAGGTAGGACTGCCCACAGTGCACCACCATCGAGAGGATATTGACGATGCTGCCTGGCTGGCCGGTTTCGACCAGGTGGCGAACCACCCCTTGCATCAACAAGAAGGGCCCGCGCACGTTGGTATGGAACATCCGGTCGAGAAGCTCGGGACTGGTGTCCAGCAAGGTGCCGCGGTCCGGTAAGGCCGCGGCGTTGACCAGAGCATTGACAGAGCCAAAACGCTCCAGGGCTGTGGAGACCAGCTTGAAGCAGTCCTCGGCCATCGACACGTCGGCCTTGATGAAGACACAGTCCGTGCCGAGACCCTGGATGCGGGCAGCCGCCTTCTCTCCCTTGTCGATGCTGCGCCCGCTCAGAACGATGCCACGCGCACCCTCTCGGGCCAGGCGTTCAGCGATGGCGAAGCCCAAACCTTGGGCTCCTCCGGTGATGATTGCAGTGGTGGTTCGGTTTCTTAAGAAGAAGTCGTTATTCATTGCCAGGTAATTTCACAGTTTGGTTTTAGTTCGATGGTCTTGCCCAGTCGAAGAGATGCTCCGGCGGCTTCAGCGAGATAGACCGCCCGCAGACCGTCGATGGCCGTCACCGAGGCCGGTTGTCCCTGAGCCAATCCGTGGATGAACGCCTCAATTTCCAGCCGATAGCTGTCGCCGTAGCGTTCCATGAAGAAGGCTCGAAAGCGATCCGGCGCGCCGAAGCTCGTGCTCGAGAATCGCTTGAAGCCGGTCGCCTGCGGATTGTCGGACATCACCATGCCCGCCGAGCCGAACGCCTCGATCCTCTGGTCAAAGCCGTAAGCCGTGCGCCGTGAGTTGAGAATGACCGCCTGCTTGCCGCTCGGTGTGACGAGGGTCACGCAAGCCGTGTCGATATCGCCGAGCTTGCCGATCTCGGGATCGACCAGACAACTGCCGCGACTGTGAATGCTGGTGGGTTCTTCACCGAGCATCCACCGGGCCATGTCGAAGTCATGAATCATCATGTCGCGGAAGAGACCGCCAGACCTGGGTATATATTCAGCGGAGGAGGATATGGATCGCGGCTGGTGATGGTCAGTTGCTCAAGGTTGCCGATTTCGCCACTCTCAATGGCTTTCTTGACCAAGGCGTGCTCCGGGATCAAATCGCCGATTAACGCCAGAAGACGTTTCCTGCCCGATCCCCAGCGCGTTCACGCACCGTTGCGCCTCCGCCAGCGTCGGCGCGAGCGGCTTCTCGCACATCACGGCCTTGCCAGCTAGGATCGCCTCGAATCACGTACCTCACGTGAGTGTCCGAAGAGGTCGCCACCAGCACCGCCGCAACCTCAGGATGACTTAAGGCTTCTCCGGCGGTGCGAGCGACCGATGCGCCCGTCTTCGAGACGGAGGAAGAAGAAGCGGTCGCGGCCCTTCAGCAACGTCGAAAACGGCTACTAGTTTCGCACCTGCAGCCTCGATAGCCTCGGCATGTACCTTCGGCCATCCGCCCGGCACCCAAAAGGGCCAATCCGATCATAGTTCGCCTCCGATTGGTTGAAAGTCCGAGTGGTTATGATGGTATAAGTGATGTGATATCATAAATCTCATTTGACAAGGAACGTATCGCCTCATAATGAGGTTGTCAAATAAAACACCAATGCTTTCTAACATCAAATGACATCAACATGAAATCTCCTCACTCTCTATCCCTGAAAAGACCCCGCGCGCTGCGTTTTCGCATCGCAGCGGCAACCTCTCTCCGCGGCTACGCGGCCGACAAACCCCTCACCAGCACCACAGCGTCCGTGTCGCCTTGGCAACAAGTTCCCAAGCCGGCCCCTATCAATTTGAAACCGAAAACGCCTAGTCTGCCTCAATCCCGAAAATAAACATCCACCGAGGAATATCCAGGCCATGTGCCACCGTAAGGAAAAATGAAATGAAACACTTGATAATAGCATTAGCAGCTTCTGCCATCCTGATGACTTCTAGCATGGCTCAGAGAATCGGAGTTACGTTGTCCGCCTTCGAGCACCAGTTCCTCGTCAAGGTTCGAGAAGCTATGACGGAAAGAGCAAAGGAGCTGGGAGTGCAGATCCCAATTCGTGGAGGCCCAGGGGGATATCGGAAAGCAGCTCAATCAGATACAAACCTACATCAGCCAAGGGATCGTACGATCATCGTCAACCCTGTCGACACGATGGCGACGCCTAAGATGACGCAGCTTGCCACCGAGGCCAACATTCCCCTGGTTTACGTCAACCTTCAGCCAGCGGAGGAAACGCTGCCGAAGGGGGTTGCCTACGTTGGTTCGGAAGAGATCGTGTCGGGCAAGCTTCAAGGGGAGGCGATTGCCAAGCTTCTGAACAACAAGGGCAACGTCGTCATCATGATGGGCGAGCTTGCGACCCAGGCTGCCGTTCTGCGTCCCGAAGGCGTAGAAAAATGCGTTGGCCCAACATCCGAGATGAAGATCGTGGGAAAGCAAACCGCCAATTGGCGACGGAATGAGGCCATTGACCTCATGAACAACTGGCTGGTTGCCGGAACGCGGATCGATGCCGTCGTCTCGAACAACGACGAGATGGCCATCGGAGCAGTCCTCGCGCTGCAGCAGGCCGGCAAGGACCCGAAGAAAGTGGTCATCGCGGGCATTGACGCAACTGCGGATGCGCTCGCCGAAATGGAGAAGGGCGATCTCGGTGTGACCGTCTTCCAGGACGCCAAGGGTCAAGGCAAGGGGGCGGTGGAAACCGCGGTCAAACTTACGAAAGGCGAGAAGGTTGAGTCCTTTGTTTGGATCCCGTTCGAGCTTGTCACCCCCGAGAACTACAAGGAGTACCTCACGAAGTAATGCTGGGCTGCGCCGCCGTGTGTTACCGCGGCGCAGTCACTGCTCTTTCTGTGGGGTGTGACGTTTTCAGCATAATACTGATGGGATTGTGCCTGCATTTAACTTGGGAAAATGAGTCTATTGTGGTTGCCGGTCTGGTCGAAACAGTCCCTGCTGCCAACCAAAAGCCGACCATCCCTATCATTGTCAAAGACACCACCACGTTTTTTTCTGGCAGATCGTGCTCGCTGGCGCCCGCAAGGTGGGCAGCGAACTCAATGTGAACGTCCCGGAACTCGGGGCTCAATCCGAATCCGATATCAACGGCCAGATCTCGATCCTTGAGAATGCGGTATCGGGAACCCAGCGGCTATCGTACTTGCTTTTCGCGATTTGATCGGTCTCGGAACGAAGCGTGCTTTCGGACGACCAGTCGCGCGTCAATCTTCCGGATGCGAGGGGACTGTAGGGAATCACGCCGATCTTCTGATCGCGGCAGAGCGGCAACATTTCCCGCTCTTCTTCGCGGTAAAGGAGGTTCAGGTGGTTTTGCATCGACACGAAGCGGGTCCATCCATGCGTTTCGGCG
This sequence comes from uncultured Verrucomicrobiae bacterium, assembly GCA_963820865.1. Classification (GTDB taxonomy): domain Bacteria; phylum Verrucomicrobiota; class Verrucomicrobiia; order Chthoniobacterales; family Terrimicrobiaceae; genus DASTFP01. The sequence goes on along the minus strand of CAWGBZ010000019.1, from coordinate 120,027 downwards.
ACGTGCAGCGCCTTCTGGAATTGCCACGCGAACATGGCGGAGGCACCGAGATAGCGGGCCTTGCCGGCTCTCACCACGTCATGCAGCGCTTCCATCGTTTCCTCGATTGGGGTTTGATAATCCCAGCGATGAATTTGGTAGAGGTCCACGTAATCCGTCTTCAGCCGCGTCAGGCTGTGGTCGATTTCGCTCAGGATCGCCTTGCGGGATAGCCCGGCGCCATTCGGTCCGTCGTGCATTTTGCCGTGCACCTTGGTGGCGATGACGACCTCGTCACGATTCGCGAAGTCCTGCAACGCGCGTCCGAGGATCTCCTCGCTTTTGCCAATGGAATAGACGTTGGCGGTATCAAAGAAATTGATCCCAAGTTCGAGCGCTTTCTTGATGATTGAGCGGCTGTTTTCCTCGTTAAGTACCCATTTGTGAATCCAACGTTCGGCATCCCCGAACCCCATGCAGCCGAGGCAGACTCGGGAGACATCCATTCCGGTATATCCTAGCTTCGTGTATTCCATATGATCGAAGGTGCACTTTAAGCCACTTCCAGGACAAGCTTGCCAAGATAGTGGTCATCAAGCGCCCGATGCGCTTCGGCGGCCTGGTCAAGGGGAAAACTCCGCGCAACATGGACCTCGAACGGCCCGGTCGTCGGCGACCCCGAAGATACGATAAGGTGGTTGAGTTTCGCGATCGCCTCAGGGTCGGGCATTCCATCGTAGGACTTGGCATCGCTTCCAAATGGCGGCTGGGGGACCGGTTCGACGCCGTTGGGATACGCAACGCGCCCTCCCGCGCGTATCGCGCTGAGGGCCTTGTCGGTCACGGGTCCGCCGGCGGTGATCAGTGCCCCATCAAGTCCGTTGGGCGCGAATTGGCGGGCGGCGGCTCCGATGTCATCTATGTGTCCATCGACGACCGCATCGGCACCGAGCCTCTTGACCAGCGCCACGCCGTCGCCGCCCGAAGCGACTGCGAATACCCGGGCGCCCATGCGCTTGGCGAGCTGCACGGCGAGGTGGCCGATTCCGCCGCTGGCACCGAAGACCATCACGGACTCGCCGGGCTTGAGGGCCAGCGTGTCATCCAAGCCACGGAGCGCGGTCATCGCATCTACGGGCATCGCGCCCGCCTGCCGGGTCGTCAGCTTGCCGGGAATGCGCGAGACGTCGTCGGCTTTGACGGCGGCGTACTCGGCGTAGAAACCGCCCTTGGGATTCACCAAGCTGAAAGCGTAGACGCGGTCCCCTGGCTTGAGCCCTTTAACGCGATCGCCCACGGCCGCGACGGTGCCCGCGCCATCAGAGCCAAGCACATAGGGGAACTTCGGCTCGATGCCGAACACCCTGGCGAACCCGCCCTCTCGCTCGAACGGGTCCCATTGCCCCACACCGGCCCACTCGACATGGATCAGCACCTCATCGGGGCCGACCTCGGGCACTGGGAGCGTTTGCAGTTTCATCGTCTCAAGACCGCCGAAACGATCGAGCGCGATCGCCTTCATTGGGCTCTGCGTTGCCTGTCTCATTGTGGACAATACTCCGTTCTCCTTTATAAGCTCAACCGTTACTGTTACAGAGCCGGGCACATCAAAAGCTTACGTGCTGGAATCGACTTTACCAATGACGATAAGGCCGGGATCGGGAATCTCCTGGCCGTCGTGGCGTTAGAAGATGACCACGTCAGGGCCGGGAGCCCGGGAGGCGACGTGCCCAAGTCGTCGTGTGTGTGCGTTCCTTCGTTCGAGATCGGTCGCGGCAGGTGCCCAAACTTCTCCCGGCGGAAGAGATCATTCATCGACAGTGTCAGCGGCAATGTGCAGGTCATCAGTCCCAGCGATCTTGCGCAGTTCATCTTTCGACCATGTGGTCATTTGTGAGTCCTCCCTTGCATTCCGGGCGTGGTGATGTCTTAGGCCGAGTTCACCGGCGGTACTGGTCGTCGCTGACTTTTTCCATCCAATCGACGACCTTGCCGTCGAACGCTTCTTGAATGGCGATATGCGTCATGGCGGTGGTCGGCGTGGCGCCGTGCCAATGCTTCTCTCGGGGTGGGATCCAGACCACATCCCCGGGATGAATCTCCTCAAGCGGACCGCCCTCGTGCTGCACCCAACCGCAACCGGCCGTGACAATGAGAGTCTGACCGAGCGGATGCGTATGCCAGGCCGTGCGAGCACCAGGCTCGAAGGTGACGCTGGCGCCGGCGACGCGAGCCGGGGCGTTGGCTTGAAACAAGGGATCGATGCGAACCGTGCCGGTAAACCAATCGGCCGGCCCTCTGCTGGACGGTTGTGAACCAACTCTTTTAATTTCCATAGTGAGTTTTTGCTGTTGACGTAAGGAGGCACCTGCTTGCGCCCGAATAGTCGCCGGGAAGGCGAACCCGGTGGCGCTGGTGATTTTAAGAAAGGTGCGCCGGGAGAGCGGCATGGTGCGAATTGCGGAGTTCGGATTGCTTATCGATGAAACAACGATCTGCCATGATTCTACTGCTACTCGAGTGGCCGCTCTCGCGATCGTGCGGCACCTGTCGTATTCTTGCGGAGAAGCGATGTGTTCCATTTCCGCTTTGACGGCGTGGCGGAGTTGCACGGGAGTGGCGCCTGGTTTCGGCTCCTGCTGGCGATGTCGGGTGACGGCGCATTGAGTCGTGAAGTGATCGCGATGCCGCTGATAAACCAACGGTCCGCCGACGGCAAAGATAACCGAGACAGGGTAGCCTGTCGCAAGATGCCTCAACAGCCTTCCGGGATGCAGGGCTTTCGCGGCACACCCCGGCTGATGTCGTCGCTCCATGTGCATTTCTCACGCCATCCCGAGCGAGAATGGCCGCCGCGGCAGAGCACCGCGAGCGTGCGGACCAGGAATTCCCCGCTGAGGCCGGCACGGGTTGCGACCAGACCAAGTGCTGACGAGGGGCGGCCGCTCCGCACCCTCCAGATCCGGCTAGACCACGTTAATGGCGACCTCGATGTTGCCGCGAGTGGCGTTGGAATAGGGGCATAACTGCTCCGCCGTGTCCACCAAGGACTGGGCAACGTCGCGCTCCACCCCCGGCAGGCTGACGTTGAGACGGGCCGCGAGGGCGTACCCCCCGTGAGCTGTGCCCAGATCCACTTCGGCGTCAATCGCCACGTCAGCGAGAGCGACCTTCTTCTTGGCGGCGGCGAGCTTAATCGCACTGAGGAAACAGGTCGACCAACCCGCGGCAAAGAGCTGTTCGGGATTGGTGCCAGTGCCCGCGGTGCCGGGAGGCGATACCTTGATGTCAAGCCGCCCATCGTCGGTGCGCGAGGCCCCGCCCTCCCGGCCACCTGTGGTGTGAGCTTTGGCGGTGTACAACACTTTTTCGAGTTTCGTCATGGTAGGATCCTCTATTTGTTCGGTTGAGTTTGTGTTTTCTTTTCTAAAGAACTATCCATTGCCGTAGTTTACTGAAGCAAATCTACATCGAAACGTGGAGGTGCATCGAAGGATGATTCGTTGATGGGCAGGGCCTCTACTTCCGCCCCTGCCTGGCCATGAAGTCCTGGACGAGACGGATGATCTCATCCGGTTTCAAATCCAGCGCGAAGTGCCCTGCATCCAGGATGTGGACCTCAGCTCGAGGATCATCCTTCTTGTAGGCTTCTGCGCCGGCTACCGTGAACGAGGGATCGTACCGCCCCCAAAGAACCAGGAGCGGCGGCTGGGTATCGCGAAGCCATTGCTGCCATTTTGGATACGACTTGAGGTTATTCTGGTAGTCGTAAAAGAGATCCGCCTGAATATCCGCCTGTCCCGGCCGGTTGAGAAAGAAAGGACCCGTCCACCCACAAATCAGGATTGTATTGAGCCGGATCTGGCGAGGTCCCAACGTGCCTTTTGCGGGTTGCTTCAAGGGACAAGAGGTTGGCTCGCAATTCGGCCTCGTGAGCCGGACGGTCCTGCCAGAAGGCTCGCCGAACCGCCCAAAGAGGCGACAAGCCCTCTTCGTGCGACACAGCATTTTGGATAATCATCGCCTGGACCCTTTCGGGATGCGCCAGCGCCATGCGAAAACCGACCGGTCCGCCGTAGTCCTGCATGAAGAGCGTGTAGCGATCGAGATGCAGTTGCTCAGTAAAGTCCTGCATGACCTTCGCCAGGTGATCGAAGGTGTAAGCGAAGGTCTTGGGATCCGGCCAGGACGAATGCCCAAAGCCGGGATAGTCCGGCGCGATCAAATGAAATTGAGTGGCCAACTCCGACTCGAGCAGCGCCTGATACATCCGGGAAGAAGATGGCAGCCCGTGCAGAAGCAAGATCGTAGGCCCCCCTTTCGGCCCGGCTTCTCGATAGAAGATATCGAGGTCGCCGACGCGGACGGTGTGATAGGAAACTTCGCCGAGCACGTTGGTTACGTTCATGAGGAGGATAGCTCCGATGAGGATCTTCGAGGCTCGTTTCATGGATCGAACGCCTTGCTAGAATCGGACGGGATCTTCCTCAGGGCAAGAGGACTTCTTCCGGCGCAGCTGGGTTCGGTTTGTGTGCCCGGCTTGAGGCGATTCTCGGGCAGTCGCGCGCTGGTTGCTGGCCGCACGCTGGAGCGGCCTTCTCGGCTCGTTACCTCGCGGATCCGCCCGTCACCGAGCGGCGGCCTAGCGGAGAGGGTTGGGTAACTGCTTCTCGGCAAACTTGATTCCCCGCGCGTTCAAGGCGTCGGCAGCCATCGGAGAGACCACGCCCGTGATCGCGACTAAATAGCCGCTCGGACGAGTGGCGAACTTGGCGGCCTTCAAAGCCGTGATGAAACGCTCGACCATCGGGGTCCAGGCCACGTAGTCCCATTGGATGGGAACGACGACGGTACTATCATTGGTCTGGCAGACCGTGAGGCCGTTAAGATGGGTGATCCGACCTACGGGAGCCGTGTTGTTCAGATTGGCCATGATTTGCACGCTCTGCTGAAAGGCGAGAGCATCGTGTTCATCCTGACTGTTGGCGGCCCGAAGGATGAACTCTCCCTGGCCGGGAATGTTTCCGAGCTGTGCAAGAGCGGCGACGGTCAGCGTCTGCGTCGTCGGCGAAATCGCGCCATTATTCACGAAAGCATTCGCGGCTTCCGGGGCGATGCCCATGTTATTGGTCAGCAGGCCGAGATTCATCTGCTGCAATTGACCCGGGCTCTTGTCGCGGAGGGAATTCTGCAAGGTCGCCGTCCAGTTGAGTCCGTGGAGTGTGGCGCCGGCCGCGCCACCGATGGCGCCCATCCCGAGATCGACGGCAAACTTTCCGAGGAAGGCCGGCCACGCCACTTTGTTCAGCTCAGTTTGAAAGACCTGATTGTTGCAGTAGGGATCCACCCCAAGTCGAAGGGCGAGATCGCGTTTCGTTTTTGCAAAGCCGCTCAGGTTTTCTACGAGTTGACCTTGTCCAATGCCGGAGGTGTTCCCGTCGGCCACATTCTTCACCGCCTGTCCGGCCTGATTGAGAAAGCCCAAAATCCCACGCGGCACGCTGGCGAGTGTGGGGAGAGGATTGGTCACCAAATCTTGCGCGACGTTGAGCGGAGTCGCGGCGGCCTGCGCTGCCGCCTGAGTGAACTCGGTCGTCTGCGAGATGGCCTGCAGCGCGGCGATGCCCTGGATCTCGGCGACCCGGCGCATGAGCATGGCGTTGCCATCCGCGGTGAAGACTCCGTAATCGGAATCGATCGTATACTGATTCGAACCGGCAGAAGTCGGCACGGGGTCGCGCACGGTAAAGTTTGGACCGGAGAGGTATTGCGGCTGCAGGATCGCGCCGGCACTGAGCGTGGGGAGCGGCTCGAAGAGCTCGGGCGTCGCTGATGGCGACGGCGTCTGGGCGAATAGTTGGGCTGATCCCGCGAGAACACTGCAGGCAAGGAGAAAGATGGTGCTTGGCTTCATGCGTGGAAGGAAAGTCTTTCAGACAGGATTGCAGGATGCAACGTCCACGGGAAGCCAAGGTGACCGGTCCTAGAGAAAGCAGCGGGATCGCGCGACTGAGAGACAGCCCGTTTTTGAGGACTAGTCCGGCCGATTCCGATGTTCTGGCCGGCTCGCGGAGGGGCAGCCGGAAGAGACGAAGAAATCAGAGTGAAAGCGCTTCTTCCAGTGCCTGGCGCATGACGGTGGCGTCTGCGTCGATGCCCGTCCAGTACTTGATGCCGATGACTCCCTGCGCGATGAGCATGGCGAGTCCGTCCATCACACGGCAACCGCGCGCTTCGGCGTCTCGAATCCAGCGCGTCCGCGGTGGGTTGGGGATGCCATCGGCGATCACCATGTGCGGCTTTAGCGAATCGATATCGACGTCGAGCCGGGCGTCGACGTCGGGGTAGAGGCCGACGGAGGTGTTATTGATGACGATGTGGGCTTCTTCCGGCAGGCAGTATTGGCTCGGCCAGGCAAGTGCCTCGGCTTTTGTGGGCGTCTTATCGTTCAAGAGTCGGGCCAGTTCCTCCGCGCGCGTTCGGTTGCGGTTGACCACCAAGATCCGTGTGACGCCCGCCAGAGCCATTTCCACCGCGACCGCCCGGGCCGCTCCGCCAGCCCCGAAGAGGACCACGGTCTTCCCAGCGGGATCGATGATGTTTCGCAACGCCACGACAAAGCCGCGCCCATCGGTGTTTTCGCCGACGTATCGGTCATCGCGGCGCACGACGGTGTTCACGGCGCCGATGATTTGCGCTGACTCGCCGAGGTCGTCGAGATACGGGATCACTGCAATCTTGTTGGGGATCGACAAATTAAAGCCGACCCATCCCATTGCCTTCGCGCCACGCACGGCGTCGCCGAGAAGTTCCGGCGGGACTTCGCAGTTGATGTAACGCCAGTTCAGCCCGTGATGCCGGTAAGCAGCTTCGACCATGGCGACGGTGGGATTTTCCGCGACTGGCTTCGCAAAGCAACCAGTCAGCTGGGCAAGAAAGTTGGGTGGTTCGCGCGTCATGAAATTTTCTCGGGTTCCAGTGGTCTTGAATTTGCCTGTGGAATCGGAGGGCTCGCCCGACTCGATTGAAAGTGATTCTACTTCAGTGAGTCTACGGCGACCCTTTCGATGGCCAGTCCCGCGTTGTAGCGCTTCATGAAAGCCGCAAAGCCGGCCACGTCCGACGGATCCGGAGCCAATGTCGTGCTCTGTCCTTCGGCGAAGACTTTGTTGGCGAGGTAGGTTTCCAAGGGCTCGTTTTTGTCCCGACGAAGCAGATAGGCGGCGAGCAAGGCGATTCCCCAGGCGCCGCCCTCCCCGGCGGTTTCCATTACGGAAACCGGCACATTCAGCGCTGCGGCCATGATTTTCTGACCTACTTCCTCTGTCTTGAAGAAGCCACCGTGGCCGAGAACTGTGTCGATCTTCACCTGCTCCTCTTCAAAGAGGATGTCCATGCCGATCTTTAATGTCGCGACGGCCGAGAACAAGTGCACACGCATGAAGTTCGAAAGCGAGAAGCGGCTTTCTGATGTGCGCACGAAGAGCGGACGCCCTTCTTCCAGAAGCGTGATGGGCTCACCCGCAAGATAGTTGTAGGCAAGAAGCCCGCCGGCATCGGCATCGCCTGTCAGTCCCTTCTTGTATAAGAGCTCAAACAGCTTCGCTTGACTGATCTCCACCCCAAGTGCATCCACGAATTCCCGGAAGAGACCGATCCAGGCATTGAGGTCGGAGGTGCAGGTGTTGCTGTGCGCCATCGCCACCGGTTTGCCGCTGGGTGTGGTCACCATATCGATCTCCGGATGTAATTTCGAGAGCTCCTTTTCCAAGACGATCATCGCGAAGACGGACGTTCCCGCGGACACGTTGCCCGTTCGCTCGGCGACGCTATTGGTGGCCACCATGCCTGTGCCTGCGTCGCCCTCGGGGGGACAAAGCGGGATGCCCGGCTTAAGTTGTCCGGTAGGATCGAGGAGCTTGGCGCCTTCCTCGGTGAGCACGCCGGCGGCCTCTCCTGCCACGAGGACTTTTGGAAAAACGTCGAGGAGCTTCCACGAGATGTTCTCCGCCTTGAGCCGCTCTTCGAACAACTGGACCCGGCCCGCATCGTAGTCATTGGTCTGGCTGTTGATCGGGAACATTCCAGAGGCGTCACCAATGCCCAACACCTTTTGCCCCGTCAGTTTCCAATGAACGTAACCTGAGAGCGTGGTCTGATAACTGAGGTCCTTGACGTGCGGTTCCTTATTCAGGATCGCCTGATAGAGGTGGGCGATGCTCCAACGATGGGGAACGTTGAATTGGAACAATTCGGTGAGTGCTTCTGCGGCCTGCGCGGTGGTTGTGGTTCGCCATGTGCGAAACGGGACCAGGAGATTTCCGTTCTTATCGAAGGCCATATATCCGTGCATCATGGCGCTAAAGCCGAGGGCGCCGATGCTCCGCAAGGGGGTGTCGTACTTGTCGGAAACCTCTTTGCTGAGGTTCCGATAGCTCTCCTGCAAGCCACTCCAGACATCTTCGAGACGGTACGTCCAGACGCCATTTTCGTACCGGTTTTCCCAATCATGACTCCCCGACGCGATCGGCGTATGGTCCTCGCCGATCAACACCGCTTTGATCCGAGTCGAGCCGAGTTCAATGCCGAGGACGGCCTTTCCGCTATCGATTGTTTTGGTGATATCGTTTCGATTCATGTTCATCTCTCCGAAGACTTAAAGGCATCTCTGCAAAGAGGTATTGCGGGCGTTTCAAGTTGGTTTGTCAAGCTTCCCGCCGCAAAGAAGCCTTGGCGTTGCGGGGATTTGAGCGTGGAACCTCCGCTGATTTCCGAAGTTCCGATTCGTGCGCGCGATCACCGAGCGAACGGATGCGCGCGCCGTCAGGCAGGCGGCTGGCTCGAGGTCTTTCCCGGGTCGAATTCTGTAAAAACCTGGCCCAGTTTCTGAAATTCCCGCCGGGTCGCGTGCAGCAGGTGAGGCATCTTCACGATGCCGTCGTCCGAGGCGAGGAAAGCAGCGGCGAGAGCAACGTTCTTGATATTCCCACCGCTGAGTTTGAATTGGCGCGAGAGGAGATCGAGATCCACATCCTCCGCCAAAGATATCCCCTCTGGCCAGATGCCATCCCAGATGCGGCGCCGGTCTACCTCATCGGGGAACGGGAAATCAATCGAGAATGCCAGGCGTCGAACGAAAGCCTCATCCATGTTCTGCCGAAGATTGGTGGCCAGAATGGCGACGCCTTCGTAATCCTCCATTTTTTGGAGCAGGTAAGAAATTTCGATATTGGCGTAGCGATCGTGGGAATCGCGCACCTCAGAGCGCTTGCCGAAGAGCGCATCGGCCTCGTCGAAGAAGAGGATGGCATTGCTGTTCTCAGCGCCCTTGAAGATGGCATCAAGATTCTTTTCGGTTTCGCCGATGTATTTGCTGACAACCTGCGAAAGATCGATCTTGTAGAGGTCAAGACCCAACTCGTTCGCCAGAATCGCCGCCGCCATCGTCTTGCCTGTGCCGCTGGGGCCCGCGAAAAGGGCATTGACGCCTTTGCCGATGGAGAGCTTGCCACCAAAGCCCCACTCGCCCAGGACGCGGTAGCTTTGCGCGACGCGCCGGCACATTTCGCCAAGCTGGGCGAGCGGGTCGGCGGGAAGGACAATGTCGTCCCAAGTATGGATGGGCCTGATTCTGCGCGCGAGCTTATCGAGTTCGGGATTCGGACTGCGCGCGGCATGCAGCCTGGAGTTCTTCGACGGTGAGGGGGCCAACCTCCGGCGAGCGCGAACGGGCGAGATTGCCGGCCGCGGCCATGGCATCTTGAATCTGGCCTGGCGTGAACCGGAACTTGCTGGCGAGTGCGCCGGCCCCTGCGTCCGAGGCGTGCGGGAACCGTCCATTAAGATGGCTTTTCCACAGGCGCTTCCTAATGCCTTCATCCGGACCGGGATTTCGAAGTCGAAGAAGGCGACGTCATTTAAAAGCCCGAGAGGTTTCCAGGTCCGGCGGCCGAGAAGGAACAGAGTCAAAGCAAAAGTCCTGGTCACCTCGAGCAGCGACCTCAGCAGAGGCTGTTTGTCGTCGCCGAGGAGCGCGTCAAAATTTTGAATGCTCAGTGCGGCTGGCTGGAGAACCGCTTCGCGGCCCAACAACCAGAGCGCCTCCTCGAACGGCATCGGGCCGGCGGTTAGCTTGTCCGCTTCCGTGACCAAAAGAGGCAATTTGACGCTCCCGGCAAACGGCTTCCGCCAGCAAGTGCTTCCCAGACCCGTTACGGTCCGCCGAAGTGGAAGACGATCGGTCCGCGCTGGGACTTCTCCCGTCCGCGATGCCACTCGATAAAGCTGCGGATACGGCTTTGAATCGTGTCCGTCTGCGGGCACTTCTCCGAGATCAACCAACTGGGAGGCGAGTCGTGCAAACGGCTCAAGCCGGGCATCCATTTCGTTGAGGTCGAGAAGGAAATTCACGGTCCGGTCATCCAGTTTGAGGAATCGCGAAATCAAGGGCGAGGGGCCGTCCGGCGAGGCATCCGTCATCTGCAACAGCCGATACTTGAGAAGGGGGGACCTGGGGTCGAAGGCCAGCCGAGCCGCCAGTTTCTCGGGCATGGTTGGACAGAGCATGTTCAGCACGAGGTCAACACTCGCTTTCTTGCGAGTCACGTCGTCCTGCAAGTAGGCATAAAGCCTTTGTATTTGCGGTTCAATTCCGGGGCGAGACAAATGAGGAGGCATTGTTCTTCAAACGGGGTCAGGTGGAAAAGCCGGGCAAGGTAGGGCAACGGCAGATAGACGCCGGCTTCCAAGCTTGCCGTACGCCGCGCCTCAATGTGGGCGGAGATGTCGATAAGCGCCGCTTGCAGGCGGAGAGTCGACGGATTTTCAGCGTCTTGACCGGCGGCGGACGAGTCGAGCGGGTCGCCTAACAATCTGCGGATCTCCTCTTCCGTTAGCACCAGACCTTTGAATTGTTGCAGAGGAGCCGATGATGTTCCGGGCTCTTGCTCGGGCATCCGACAGGCAATCAGCAAATCCAAGCGCCGGAGCTCATCGGAAAGATGCTCCCAAGCCGTCGCGTAAGGCTCCGGGTTGGCGACTGTTGCTGGCCCTCCGTCTTTGGAATCAGCGGTCTCCGTCGGTTCCTTCTCCTCTTTCCTTTCACCCGCCTCAGGAGAAGTCGCTTTTCGAGCGTCACGCGCACGCAAACGCCGAGACGCTTTCATTGCCGCTAACTTGCTGGAAGGGACCAAAAGGAGTCAAGCTTCGAACGTGTTTCTGGTAGCGCGGCGCGACGGTTCACGGTCGGGCGCAACTGAACGATCCGCTCAAAGCGCAATCCAAATGCTGGCCTGGTTGATGGCGTCTATCCCAATGGCATCTCGTCGGGACATTGCTCGAGTTGGGACGGCGCTGGATTTCAGGCTCCTCCATTCTGACCTTGACGCTCCCGGCAACTCTCGACGATAAACTTTCGGTTCGCGCGGTTCCGCCAAGGAAGGAGGACCGCAAGGCCGCATGATCGAGTGAAAGATGGGCGCAAGCACTAAAGCATCACTCACCGCCCGAGAATCCGGGACAGGGCAGAGAGCGGGTCTTTCTTCTCAAGCAAACGAGGTTTGCCATTGCCCACAGGGGCGTTCCGCCGTTGATCAGATTTCCCTTCTGCAACGGGCGGTGGGAAATCGTGAAGTGGAGCGAGTGTTGAGATCAGGGGTGATATCCTCGCCGGTGCGAACCCGCCCATGGGTGGCTCCTGTGCGTTTGCACGCCAACCAAGGCGGGATACTACAGCGAAAGTGCGCCTGCGGTGGCGCGGCGGATATGTCGGGAGAGTGCGAGGAGTGCAGCAAAAAGAAGCGACTGGCCCTGCAAACCAAGTTAAAGATTAATGAGCCGGGGGATATCTACGAACAGGAAGCGGACCGCGTTTCCGACCAAGCCCTGGCAGCGCAAGCACATCCTTTGGTTCGTGGCGCACCACCACGTATCCAGCGCTTCCCAAAGCAATCAAGCGGGCAGCCGGATGCGGCACCCACCAGCGTAACCGAGGTCCTGGCCAGTCGCGGCAGGCCGCTCGATCCGGTGCTTCGGCAGGACATGGAGCAGCGCTTCGGGCACGATTTCTCAAGCGTCCGCGTCCACACCGGCGCGCCAGCGCACGACTCGGCCCGCTCGCTCCGAGCGCTCGCCTATACCGTCGGTAACAGCATCGTTTTCGGCACTGGACAATACGCACCGGGCACGCGGGCTGGCCGGTCGCTGATCGCCCACGAGTTGACGCACGTTGTCCAACAGGGCGGAGGCGGTGGGAGGCGGGACGCGCACCGGATGGTGCAGCGCCAGCCCGACCCCGCCGCGGAGAAGGAAAACGAGCAGGAGAAAGACTTCGGCATCGTCGGCCCTCCTCAGCCGGCGGCGGCGGAGCTCCCTGGCTTTGGCGACACGTCGGCCGATGTCGCGTGTCCGCCGCCGCCGACGAACCTCGGTCGGCTGGCGCCGGTCCCCCCGTGCCCCACGGCGGAGACTGACATCACCGGCGAGCGGTTCACGTTTTGCCGCGCCTCCGACGTTTTCTCGCCGAGGTCCGAGCGGCCGCGGCTGATCACGTGGGCGCGCTCGCAGCCGGCCAGGTCCACGTTCGTCGTCCACGGCTATGCCAGCGAGAGTGACGGCACGCCGACTCAGAACGTCAACGTCTCGGTCACCGCGCCAAGCGCGTCGCGCGGGAGCTCTACAACGCTGGCGTTCGGTCGGAGCGCATCGAGATCGCCGCGCGCGGCGGAACGACCCGCTTCGGCGCCGGCGCAGGGAAGCTGACGCTCAACCGTGCGGCCGTTGTCCGGGCGGAGGCGCCAACGCGGTCGCCACGCCGGTGCCGCTCCCGACCGACCGACGCGCTCTCGTCGACGTCGCGACAGGCAAGCTCACCCGTGGCGAGTATCGGCTCGCCGCCGATGCCTACGTCGCGCGGTGGACGTGTGGCCGCATCCCGAGTCTCGCCGAGGCCGTCAGGCGCAGTGTCGTGCGCATCGAGGGGGAGAAGCTGGCCGCCGACTTCCGGACGGACGATCCGACGACCCATCTGCGCGCGCCCGGCGCGCAACTCGGCGGACCGATCCCGGTGGGGCGAAACGAGATTGTGCTCGCCCGCGAGACGTTCGACGACACGACCGATCCCTTGTCGTGTGTGATGGCGCGCATCGTCGACATGGTGTTCCACCACGCGGCGGCCGACATCATTCCGCGGGCGGAGCAGCACGCGGCGGCGCTGTTCCTTGTGGAGTTGGCGGGGCTACCTCCTTGCCGCAGCCCGGACGCGCAGGTCGTCCAGGGCTCGGTCGGCGACCGGCGTTTGACTGGTGGAGGCGCCCAACGACCGACCCACGGAAAGCGACGCAGCCGGACTGCGGCGCATTCGCCGAAGGGCCGCTGGCCGGAGCGATCGCGCCGCAGCCGGCGCCCGCCACGTCGACGGCCGCGCCTGCGTTCGCCGTGCGCCGCTTTTCGTTCGACGGGAGCGGCGGCGCGGCCACGGTGTTCGTGCATCCGGACGCGGACGTCGACCCGGCGAAAAACATCGCGGCGTCCGGACGCCTTCCGGGCTCGGGATCCTCCATCCGGGCGGTTGCCTCGGTGGTGGCGTCCGGCAGTCCGGCGGAAGTGGCGCGATGGCAGGTCGGCTTCGTGCAGACCATCGTTTCCGACCGCGTGGTGGTGAATTACGTCGGCGGCCAGCGCGTGCGCTTCGAGCTCCCAGTGCCCATCCGCGACGGTGCGCGCCGCGACCGCGCCGCGCCACCCTGGTTCGATCCGGGCCTGGTCGATACCGTCACCGCACCGGGCAGCATGGCGATAGCCGGGCTGTTTGCCGAACCGTGGATGTTCTTCCCGTACCACTTCATGGATCCCGCCCAACGCGGCCGCATGAAGGAGGTGCAGGACCCCAAGGATCCGAAGAAGTCGAAGAAGGTGCCGCTGGACGAGATCGACCACGGCAACGTCGTCAACCGGGCGCACCGAGCGACCGTCTTCAACACCTGGCTGGTCGCGCGGCGTGACGATGCGCCGCTCGACCGGTTCTCGACCCAGTTCCTCGCCGGTCGCATGGTCGCCTGGACACAGCGCGCGGACTTCATTGGGGCGGCTGGCACCGGCTCGTTCGACGCGTCGGTCGATCCCACGCCGCTCGCCGACACGACCGACATGCAACTAGCCGGCCCGACGGCGGCCGAGCTGGACCCGCCTGCGGTAGGCGGCACGCCGTCGCCTCGCGAGGTGATGCGCTCCCGCCGCGTGGTCGAGGTGGCGGAGGCGCCGCCGAAGGCGAAAGGCGCAGGGCTGTCGTTCGCCGAGTACGCCGCTCGCATCCAGAAGATCGCGGCCGAGATCGAGCCTCTCCGTCGCGCGCTCGACATCACCGACGCGCTCTTCGTCCGCATCCGGATCGATCCGACGACGGGACGCGTGGCGATCCACCGTCCGCCGGAGGCTCCCGCGGCCGACGCAAGGTTCACGACAGGGGACACGGACCTGACCTACCAAGCGGCGATGGCGCGGTTCGCCGAGGAGATCGTGTTCCGGGCGCGAAAAGATCTCGTGCTCGCCGACACGGCGAAGATCGCCAATGCCGGCTTCATGCCCGTGGTGATCAGCGCAATCTCCGAGCAGAAGCGGCCGAAGGATGTCATGTCGCCGCAGCGCGGTCTCGGCTTGGCCGGGCTGCTCGCCGAGGCACAGCTCGATACCGAGAGCGAGACGCGCCGGGCAGCGAATCCCGGCGTATTCGACCCGGAGTTCCGGATTCCGGTGACCGTGGCATTCGACTCGGAGAGGTACCTCTTCGACTTCACACGCTCCTTCGATGCCGTTCAGACGGCGTGCGGCAACAAGAGAGGCGGTCCCAAGTCGCTCGCCTGCACTGTGCCGGAGTTCGCGAACAACAAGCAACTCAGCGTCGACGTGACGTCCGTGCCCGAGTTGTTGGGTGTCGATCTCCTCGCGTCACCGGTCGCGGTCAAGGTTACCCTGTCGCCCGTGACGCTCCAGATGCTCATCCCATTCGATGGTCTTCGATTCGAGGGGATGAGCGGACGCGACGTTACCCAGGACTCACTTATTCACGAGTTGCATCATCTCATCGACGAGCGCCAGCTTTGGATTCCCCCGGGGGGGGTTTTTTCATTTTATGGAGACGATATATGGTATCGCGCCCCTTTATATTGAATAAAAATAAGGAAATTAAGTAAAAAAATAAAAAATAATAACATATAGACGCGCGAGTCAAGCTGAACAAAATCATCGAGGGCTGGGACGCAGTGATGGCACAGAGCTTCGCGACCAGAGATTTCACACGCAAGGCCGTCGTGGAGGCCGTCTCGATTCTCGACAACAAATTCGGTGGTGGCTTTCGTCGTTTCCTCATCGACGCACGCGACGATGCCGGACGCGTCGAGGCCTGGGCGCAGTCGAAGTGGTATTCCGCGAAGGATATTCTCGACTCTGCGAATCTGCCTCTAAGAAAAGCTCTTGGTGAGGCGGCCTCGATTCGGAACGATTTGATCGCGATGAAAAGGGAGGGTAGTGTAAAGTGCTGGTGTGCTCGTGGCTATCGACTATCTGAAAGTCGCCCAGGGATCGAACGATGCGGCGGCACTCGAGGCGGTGAAGAGAAGCCTCAGCGTTCTCGAAGAGATCCCCGGTGTCGGGCGTGTGCGTATGCGTCTGGCGGTTGCTCAAGGGTAAGCTCGAAAGGGCTAAGCAGCGACTGATCACGTGGCCAGCCTTGCTTGGAAACTGCCCGAATCCGTGAGCGCCGGGCGCAGCTGGCGGTCCCGAGTTGAGACCTATTTGTTAGCGGGTCGCCGGAGAACGCTCGCAAGTTCTTTGCGTTCCAGTTTTGACTTCCACGCCGCCTTATTGCCAGTCTGCGCCATGGACACTTACAATTCCGGTTCCCGACGAAAGGGATGCCCGAGGCAAGTATTATGAACTCGGTGCCCGCGAAACCTGGAACGAGCGGTTTCATTGATTCGTTTCTCCAGTCACCATTTGCCGGTCTGGCGCCGTGGATCGTCATGTCCCTGCTGTCCGGGCCCGGACGGTTCGAGGAGTCGGTGGCGGCGGCGTTGGGGTTGTCGATTCTTTTTACCTATCTCGGTCACCGGCGGGGCGGCTCGCTCAAACCCCTCGAAGTGTTCGATATTGTGTACTTTGGGATCCTTGCCCTGATCGGGCTCTTCGCGACAGACCATCTCACCGCCTGGCTGGAGAAGTGGTCCGGCGAGATGTCGAGTCTAGCCCTGGCCGCCTTCGCTTTTGGCTCTCTCCTCGTGGGGAATCCTTTCACGCTGCCCTATGCCAGAGAGACCACACCAAAGGAGCATTGGGATTCGCCGCTTTTCCTGCGTGTCAATCGCATTATCACTTTGGTGTGGGCCCTATCGTTCACCGTCTCAGCGACGGCTGGGCTCTACGGCGACGCGGTGCTCGATCAGCCCGACAACTTTTGGACCGGATGGATCATCCCGATCGGAGCTTTGCTGTTCGCCTTCTCTTTCACCGAGTGGTACCCGGACGTGGTGAGCGCGCAAGCGCCGCGGGAACCCGGCGAGCCGCCTGAAGTTGCGCCCCCGCTGTTCAAACTGTTCGAGTTCCTGCCTCCGTTCATCATGGCGGTCGGGATTGCCATGTTGGTCACCGACACCGATCCTGCCTGGCTGGCCGTTGTTTTCATCGTGGCCGGTGTCGCCGGTAGCGCGGGCTTGCGCCGGCTTGGCGCGCAACAGAGAAGTGCCGCCAAGGTGTGAAGGTGCGCGGCGATCGCGAATCGATGCAACTGGCTTTGCTTCGTTCCCACTTGGAAGTCGGCAGCGCCGCCGGCCCGGGACGCTTTTTCTTTTGTGGGTCGATGGCAAATGTCGTAGTGCTTAGTTATGAGATTCCCGTCTGTCCTGCTGGTCTTGCTCGTGTCTTCGTTTCTCGTAGCTTGTTCCACACCGCAAAACCAGCCAACGCCCGCCGAGACTGCCTTGGAGAAGAAGGATCAGCGCGGTTGGAATTCCGAGGAAGGGCGCGTCCGCTAGATCGAGACCGCCCGGGAAGGCTTCCGAAAGGGAGTGCTCCACAGCCGGCTGTCTTCTTCAGGACGAGATGGCCGGCCAGGGCGCGACGGAGTTTCCGGCGTCCGCCCCGAGCCTGTCGTCGCGATCCGGACTGGTCTCGACGCGGGCCCGGGAAGCCGGAAAGTTGACTGCTCGGCGCAATCGGTACAGGCAGCGCCGCGCGCTGTTTTTCTCTTGTGGGGAAAAACCAAATATCGTAATCGATGTCCTTTATGAGATTTCCCTCTGCCTTCCTCGCGCTGGTTACCTCTTTGTTCATCTTCGGATGCGCCAACAAGAACGATCAGATTACGCCCCAACAGTCCGCTCTCGAAAAGAAGGATAAACGTGAATACAATGCGGAGGTTGAGGGCCGCATTCAATAAGCCGGCTCCTCCGAGCGCTGTTCTGTGGTTGGTCTTTTTCGTAGGCCGGTGGGCTGCGGACTGTCGCTTTCGTATCTTTTGACGGTGTAGCCAGCCCCTGACCAGGATCGACCTTTGCAAGGTCAAGGGTCGCAAGGACTGCTCGGCTCTTTCGAGCTTCGCCGCGCGGCGCCATCGCGCCTGCTCCTCCGCTTTCCGACGATTGATCCGCGGGGCGGTTCAGCCTTGCGCGGTCTCACAGACAATGGACGAATTGGAGTGGGGACACGGCGTGGCTGTTTCTGTGCGGATTAAACAGCCGAGGTTCGCCGCGTGAAAGGCGTTCGTCGCCTGCGGACGCGAGGAGAATGGCGAAGATTCCACGGCTGAAGTGAACAAGCGTTCCGGCCAAACGCGCACGATCTTCCGGCCGGGTCAGGGCGCGAGAACGCTTAGTTAAGACGCAGGACCGTGCGGGCCAGAGGACTGCTCAAGAACGCTCTTGTCGGAGTGGGGCCGGTGCCCCGGGCGCGAGAGTGGCCTCAGTTACGGCGCGCCGATCCCGACATAGGCGCCGGTATTGATGGGAGCGTCGAAGAAGGTCTCGAGGTTTCCGTCGAGGGCCTTGTCGAAGGTGTTCCCCAGATCGTACCAGGAACCGGGAGTTCCAAAAGCGCCTCCGTTTACTTTCGTCCCGTTCCGGTGGAACTCGATTTCGGCAACATTGCCCCAGGAGTTTTCCGGACCGCGATAGCGCAGGTGACGGTAGTCCTTGAGATCCACGACGACTTCGTTCCAGGCAGGCGAGGGGTTGCTCTGGACGGTGTAGATCGTCTGATACGGCCCGTTGACAGGATCGCCGTTGGTGCCTTCGAAGACGCCGCCGACCATGCGAGCGGTGTGATAGAGTCTCGGGTAGAATCGGATTTTACCATTGGGCGTTTCCGGGATGGTGATCCCGACGTAGGCGCCGGTGGCAACGGGTGCGTCGAAGAAGGTGTCGAGGTTTCCATCGAGAGCCTTCTGGAAGGTGTTCCCCTGATCGTACCAGGAACCGGGGGTTCCGAAAGGAAGTCCATCCAATTTGGCTCCGTGGCGGTGGAATTCGATCTCGGCGACATTGCCCCATGAATTTGCCGGACCGCGATAGCGCAGGTGGCGGTAGTTTTTGAGGTCTACCTCGACTTGGTTCCAACCGGAGGGCGGCTCGCTCGAAACGGTATAGATGGTCTGATAGGGTCCGTTGATCGGGTCGCCGTTGGTGCCTTCGAAGACACCGCCGACCATACGCGCGGAGTGGAAGAGCCGTGGGTAGAACCGGATCTGGTCCGGGAAGACCGGAGGGCTGCCTGTATCGAGGCCGGCAAAGGCTCCGGCGGCAAGCGGTGCATCGAAAAAGGTGTCAACGCTTCCGTCGAGGGCCTTGTCGAAGGTGTTTCCCGAATCGTACCAGGACCCGGGAGTTCCGAAAGCGACGCCGGCCAATTTCGTTCCATCGCGGTGGAACTCGATCTCGGCGACATTGCCCCATGAATTTGCCGGACCGCGGTAGCGGAGATAACGGTAGCTTTTGAGGTCCACCTCGACTTGGCTCCAGCCGGAGGGCGGCTCGCTCGAAACCGTATAGATGGTTTCATACGGTCCGTTGATCGGGTCGCCATTGGTCCCTTCAAAGACCCCGCCGACCATGCGGGCCGCGTGATACAGTCTCGGGTTGAACCGAATGGTGTCGGATGGGCTGGCGCCGTAGGTGGCCGTGATAGTGACGCTCATCGAGGGCATCAGCGCCGTCGTGGTCGCCAGGAACGGATTGGAAAGGATCGCAATGTCGCCCGTCCAACCGGTGAACTGTGCGCCCGTCGAGGGGGAATTCGCGCTGACGGTGACGACCCTGCCGGGAGGGTAGTTGCCAGATCCGCGTCCGCCGGCAACCTCGAGGCGTTGCGTTCCGGGCGGGGGAGATTTGAACGTCGCGGTGAGCCACAATTCTACTCCGAGCCCCGGCATGGTTGCGTAGGTCTGAGGGGCCGAAGGATCATCCAGAATGCCTGTGAAGCCGTCCCAACCGGCAAAATATTGTCCGGTCGGCGTCGGGTTGGCTGTGACCAGAATGCGGTGGCCCCATTCCCAATAGGTGGACTGACTACCATGGTCGGTCGCGATGCCATTATTTACTGTGAGAGCGTCATTACCAGGGGGCGGGTAGGGAGGGTAGGATATTAGCCCGCCGCCAGTGTTGGACCCTAGGCCGGTGTCGAACTCGACATAGGCGCCGTTGGGTTGTGGCGCGTCGAAAAAAGTCGACGTATCTGCATCGAATGTGGCCTTGAAAGTATTGTCGTCCCTTCCGCTCGCCGACCCCTCTGTTCCAGAGACTGCCGCGATGACTTTGGCCCCGGCGCGCCAGATTTCGATCTCCGCCACATTTCCGTAGCTGCCATCCGGAGAGCGATACCGGAAAAACCTATAATACCGCGAATCGAAGCTGACTTCCGTCCACCCGTCGGGTGGAGCTTCGGTTATGGTGTGAAGAACGTTATAAGAGGAGCCGGGGTACCCCGACGCCTCGAAAACTCCTCCGACCATTCTATTTGCATAGCCAGTCCTTGGGTGGAAGCGAATCTTGTCGCCATGGCTCAATCCGCTCGGAGGCGGATTCGCAGCGGTGGCCATGCGAAGACCCATGCCCCAGCTCCGAGGGTTTTCGGGAGATGCAACACCCGCAGGCGGGGCGTAAAAGGACGCGCTACGCTGGAAGCCGTATTGTTGCGGCCACGATGTCTCGCTTTGGGACCAGAACCAATTAGCGCCACGCGTATGGGGTCCTCCGGAAAACACGTCTCCTTCGGTCCATTCCTCGACGTTTCCCGCCAGGCCGCATGTCCCATAGTAAGACGGGCCGGTGTCAGTCACGTTGAACAAGTAGCTGCGGTAGGCGTCAAAATGGATCATGTTGGTTTTCGCGAATCGGTGAACATAAAAGTTGCCGCCTCCGTTAGGGGCATCACTTCGCCACGGATACAGCCAATAGTCATCGGAAGGGCCTTCTGGGCCTGGATCATAGTACGCCGCCTTGTACCATTCGTTCTCTGACGGAATCCAATAACGTGCCCCTGGCTTTCTTGCGCTAACACCGCTCATTGAGCCCGGTGCTTCTTGCTCAGGCAAGTCGGCCTGGCCCGAATAATAGCTGAAGGTCGCATCTGTTCGGGCTGTGACGATGAAGTTTCCATAATAGAGCGAAAAATCCGAACTCACGAAAACCCAGTCCCCGACCTGAAGGCGATGCGGTTCGGCCGTGGTGAGAGTGACCACACCCCCCGAACGCGTTACTCGCGTAATCTGCCCCTCGCTGATGTCGTAGGCTCCGGTTTCCGTACTTCCGTCCCCCTGGCCGTTGTGCAGCCAGTTTGCGAATCGAGCAGCATCAGCATACCCTACATGGCTGATTGGGAAGTAGGCACTGCTTCCACCTGTCATTACATGGTAGGAGTCCTTTCCGTCCTTCGTGAAACGGGCGATACCTCGGATCGGGTAATCATATGCCAACGACCATTCCCACAGCCGCGACGAAGCGAACTCCTGATGAGACTTTGCTACAGCGTTGAGAAACGCGGCCCATTGGCCGATCGTGGTCTCGTACTTCGAAAAGCTATAGAAATAGGGGACCGCACCGCGCGCCGGCGGGGTCTGACCATTGGTGGCGACTCCGGTCAGCGGATCGTTCGGGTTGCCGGGATCGCCGACGGTCACCCATTCGAAGGAAATCTCGGAATTGGCCTGTCCAAGGTCCGGACAGAACACCGGCGCGAGAAGAGTAATAATCAGGCGGCAAAGAGCCGTCAGGTTGGTGCGTGGAGCGGGATTCATGACTGGTAGATTCTAGAGGACCAAACGGGAAGCGCGTGGCCAAGGCTGCGCGGTGCGGGACGATATTCCTTCTGAACAGACGGAGTGGGGCGACGCGAGTAACCGTCTCGTCTACCACGCATGTTGGCGATGGGACGACGAGATACTGGTTAACGGTTGGCGGCCGATGCCGGAACGGGCGACGGCCGGTGTGGTCGACGGAACGCGCTCCGGCCGGAAACGGACGGCTGGAGTCAAGACTGAAATGCTCGGTCGCATGAAGGCTCGCAAGTGTTGCGAGCGCGAGTGCTAGCAAGGGAGCTAAGCAAAGCAAGGACTAAGTGTACGAAAGCATGAAATAGTCCAACATGAGACGAGCTTCTGGATGAAAGTGGCGGCAACCCGACAGAAGTTTCCCGATTGCTGGCATGCGGAAGCTGTCGACTGTGAGATAATCTTTTAGGTGGCGAATCGCGTTGCTTAGCGATGAGCAGTCTCACTAATTAATGGACTAAGCGATCCAGTTTAGGCAAGCCGGAACGGGAAGAAGTATTAGCTTCGGATCGAGAAGGCGGTTCGCGAACGTCAGGGCGTGCCGATGCCCAACGTGGCATCGAAGAAGGTGCGCAAATTCTTCGTGCCGATCTGTCTCGGTAGCCTCGAATCGACCAACTCCGGAGTTGCGGCAAAGAGCTGAGGATCAGGCTTTGCCATGGCGTTAGAAGGCCGCGGATTGGCCGATCGTGGTCTCGTATGTTGAATGCTGTCGACATCGGGAACGGCGCCGCGCCTCGGCGGCCGCTGACCAGTCGTGGCGATTCCCGCCAGCGGATCGTTCGTATTCCCGGGATCGCCGACAGACTTACGCGCGACCGGTGGCGCAGGCCTATTCCGCGGCTTGTTGGACCTTCTGGCCTGCCTTCTTGATGCCTGTGCCAACGTCGTAGACGGCATTGTCAACGCTGCGACCGGCGCGCTCCATCGGGCCGCCCGGGCCGTGGCAGCCAACCGTCGCCAACGCCAGAACAACCAATGTGAAGATGCTTTTCACGTCTTAAGAATACAATCTGGTGATGCGGGATTTCAACTCGCGGCGTGCTCGGCACAAGGTTTCGGCGAAGATGCTTTCGTGTCCCCGGCGTTCTTCCTGGCGGAGACGATGAAGAACATCGGCCGGCGCAGTTCGTCTTTCATCTCGGCGTTGCTTCCGGCCAGATCAGCGTCGGGTGGGGGTTCCAGGAATCCGGTGATCTGAAAACCACTTTGCAAGAGACCATCGAGGTAGGAAGTGAGTGTCCGGTGGTATTTTATGATATCCTCATCGAGGAAGCGCGTGCGGCGCGCTCCTTCGCGATAGTAGTTATCGACCGGCCAGTGCCGGCGCTCTTGTTTCTCGTAGTGCCAGTCTTGTCGTTCGCTTGCGGTGAAGATGGGATGCTCCGCAGAAAAGACCAGGTCTCCATGTCGTGAAAGGCAGTGGTGGATCCTGGCGTAAACCGGGCCGAGCGATTCCAGATAGTGGAAGGCGAGAGAAGAGATCACCACGTCAAAATCGTTTTCGGGGAAGTCGATGTCCTCGATCGCCATTCTGACGTACCGGAGAGATGTGACACCTTGGCTTCTCTTGGTAGCCTCCTCCAGCATTCGCGCTGAAAGGTCGATGCCGACGACCTCGGCCGCGCCCTGCGAGAGCGCATATCGGCAGTGCCATCCGTAGCCGCATCCCAGATCGAGGACGCGTTTCTTGGCCAAGGACGGCAGCATCGCCCGAAAGGCAGACCATTCTCCCGCCGCTTCCAATCCCGCAACCGATCGGGGCATTTGGCGGTATTTCTCGAAGAAGTCCGGGTCGTCGTAATTGTTTTCTTTCATGCTGGTGCGGTTGCCGACTCGAAAGAGCCTCCCTGTCGCTGGCGGAGGGCCTGCAAACCGCGATTGATCGTTGGCGGATCGATCTCGCCGATGATAGCGGACTGGGCGACGAAACCCATGATAAGGGCGAGCAAGGTCTTGGCGACATCATCCGGTGCCGCCGTCGGGGCGATCAGACCGGCGCGTTGCCACGCTTTTGCCGTCTCGGAAAGCTGGTTGCGGAAGGCGACATAGAAGGCGCTCATGGTCTCGCGAAGCCGGGGATTACGCTGGGCTTCGCTCCAGCCAAGGAGGGCAATCTTCTTGAGATCGAAACCCTCGCGCGCTCGAAAAGCTGACGATGCGATCCAACATCTCGCCGAGCAGCATTTCCGGAGGACGCGTCGTATCGCCTTGAAGGACCGAACCCAATCGCTCGCGCAACTCGGACAGAGAAGTCGTCAGTGCCGCCAGGATCAAATCCTCCTTGTTCTCGAAGTAACTGTAGACCGCGCCGGCCGAGAGTCCCGAAGCGCCAATAATGTCGTTCATCGTTGTCACATGCAGGCCTTCGCGCTGAAAACACCTCCACGCCGCGTTGAGAATCTGTCTGCGCCGCTCCGTTCGCTTCTCCGCTGAAATCTTCGGCATCCCTCAAAATAAAACGAATGTTCGTTCTTTACAACGGAAATCGCTGTGATAATAACGAACGAGCATTCGTTTTTATATATGATAAGAGTGACGGTAATCGAGACAGGCAAGGCGCGGATGAAGACGGCACAGCAGACCGGGCGGGAGGGGCGTGGAGCGGTCGGGCGGAAGGTGGACATCTTTCGGGACAAGCATTGGGTGGCGCCCTTACCGATTTTGTCCTTTTTGGTGGACCATCCGGAGGGACGATTTCTGGTGGACACCGGGGACACGTGGCGCAACTCGGTTCCCGGCTACCTGCCGTGGTGGAATCCCTTTTTTACGACCCAGGTCTTGATCAAGGTGGCGCCGCTGGAGGAGATTGGACCGAGACTGCAGGCGATGGGAATGGATGCGGCGCGCGACGTGACGGCGGTGATCCTGACCCATTTTCATCACGATCACACGGGCGGCCTCGATCATTTTCCGCACAACCGCATTATTGCTTCTCGAGAGAGTTACCAAGCATCGCGCGGGCTGGCGGGGATGCTGATGGGTTGTTTGCCGCAGCGCTGGCCGATTTGGCTCCGGCCCGAACTGGCGGAAATGAAAGGTCCGGCGGTCGGCCCGTTTCCGGTCTCGCATTCTATTACACGGGACGGCCGGATTTTTCTCGTGCCGACTCCGGGTCATGCCAAGGGGCATGTGTCGGTCGTGGTCCGCGGCGAGGGAGTGACCTATTTCTTCGCGGGAGATGCTACTTACACGGAAGCAAATCTGAGAGATGAGAAGGTGGATGGGGTTACGTATGATCCGGTTGTCTCGATGGCTACGCTGCGAGCGATCAAGCGTTTCGCGGAGCAGGAACCGACGATCGTGCTGCCGGCGCATGATCCGGACGGTCCGGCGAGGCTTGCAGCCGGACAGGTTTTTACCTAAATAAAGGGAGTTCATGACAGACCGAATGTGCGACCTTGAAAGCTCGAGCGGCAGTTCCCTTTGGTAGTGCAGGAAATGTCCCGCTGGTGCGCGTCCTCGCATGATCCTCGGCCCGAGGTAAAAGACTGCCTCTGTCACATGGACGGCGACTCGCAGATCGCGCCAAAACTTGGCGCGCGCGTGTCAGGGCATTTAGGAAAAGAATTTACAATGGCGACTTTCGTGCAACTCTAGCAAAGATTAGGTCATGCCTCACGTGGCGAGAGATTTATATCAAAAATGCCGGGAGTATAGGGACAGTGCCGACGCGCGGGCGCAGGGGTTCTATCCCTATTTTCGATGCATTGAAGAGACGCACGGCAACTATGTGATCTGCGAGGGCCAGCGCAAGATCATGATTGGATCGAATAATTATCTTGGCTTGGCGCAGGACGAACGAGTCATTGAAGCGGCATGTGAGGCCACACGCAAGTATGGTTCTGGCTGCACCGGATCTCGTCTTCTCAATGGCACTCTTCGGCTGCATACCCAGCTCGAAGAAGCGCTGGCGGAGTTCCTTCAGCGCGAGTCGGTGTTGCTTTTCTCCACCGGATTCTTTGCCAACCAGGGAGCGCTCGCTTCGCTCACCGAGGATGGGGATGTGATCCTTTGCGATCGGGAGAATCACGCCAGCATCATCGATGGGTGCCAGTTTGCGCCGGCGAAGCTCGTTCCCTACAGGCACAATTCGGCGGTTTCCCTGCGCAACCGCCTAAAGAGGCAGCCCGAGGAGGCGGGAAAACTCGTCGTCATGGACGGGGTCTTCAGCATGTCCGGGGACATCGCCGACTTGCGACCGCAGCTGGAAGTGGCCAAGGAATTTGGCGCCCGCTTTTACGTCGACGAGGCGCACTCGCTCGGCGTCCTGGGGCCGCAGGGTCGCGGGACGGTTCACGAATTCGGCATGAACCAGGAGGTGGACATCATCATGGGGACGTTCTCCAAGTCCCTCGGATCGATGGGTGGATTCATCGCGGGAGATGGACGGATGATCGAATACCTCAAGCATCGGGCGCGGTGCTTCATCTTTACCGCTTCTCTGGCACCGGCGGTGGCGGGCGGAGTGCTCAAGGCACTTGAGATCATGCAGCAGGAGCCCGAGCGCATCGAGCAGCTGTGGCGCAATACGCGCAAGATGCACGAAGGATTCAAGAGCATTGGGTTCAAGATCGGCACCACGGAAACCCCGATTGTGCCAATCCTCATCGGCAGCGAAGCAAAGGCCTTTCAGTTTACGCAGCGCCTCTTCGAAGAGGGCGTCTTCGCGACTCCGGCCATCTATCCTGCGGTCCGCTATGGCGAAGCGATCGTTCGCACGAGCTACATGGCGACTCATACCGAACAGGATCTTGACAATGTGCTCGAGGTCTTCGCCAAGCTCGCACGGGAACTTGGCACCTTCGACGATCCGGCCTATGCCCATTCGGGAAAGCGCAAGGCCAACGTGTTCGATTTCCGCCTGGAAGAGGAGGACGTGAAGCGGGGAACCGTTCGAGGGGGTGTCCGGGACGCGTCGTGGAATGGACAAGGTGCGCATCCGGCCGTTTCCAGATAGCGTCGGAGCGTTCTGTTTGTCGAGCAGGCTGGCGGCCTCATAATAAGCGGGTCGTGCGCATCCGTTTCAGAGAATGCTTTCGATTGATCTCTGCAAAACCTGGAGGGACGAGAAGCTTTTCGAGCGGCTTCCCGAGCGACTGCACGGAACGAACCCCGCGTTCGTGCCGCCTTTTCCCGGCAGTGTCATCAAGTATCTTTCACCACGTTCTCCGTTCAATCGACTCTATGGGGAGATCCATCCTTTTCTTGCCTGGCGGGATGGGAAGCCGGTGGGAAGGATCGCGGCGATCATCAATCGCGCGCACAACGAGCACTATCACGACAAGACGGGGTTCTTCGGCTTCTTCGATTGCGAAAACGACTTTGAGTTGGCCGAGGCGTTGTTCGCCGCGGTCGGCAGGGTTCTTCGCTCGCGCGGCCTGGAAGCGATGCGCGGCCCGTACAATCCCAGCATCAACGACGAATGCGGCCTGCTTGTCGAGGGGTGCGAGCATGCGCCGTGCATGGGGCTGTGCTGGAATCCTGAATACTACCGGACCTTGGTGGAGAACCTGGGATTTCGCACGATGTGTAAGTCTCGGGGATTTCTGCTGCCCCTTCATCGTCTGGGCGCTCCCGAGCGCCTCAAGGTGATCGTCAATCGCGTCGCCAAGCGGAACAACATCAAGCTGCGCCCGATCAAGATGTCAGAGCTCGAGGAGGAATTGAAGATCGTCCATGAGGTCTACAATGCGACACTGGAACGGAACTGGGGCTTTGTCCCCATCACGATGGAAGACTTGCTCGCCGCGGCGGACGACATGAAGGCCTTTGCGGATCCGCGAATGATGCTCATCGCGGAGATGAATGGCGAGAACGCCGGGGTGGCTCTCTCCCTGCCCAACTTCAACGAGATCCTGGCGCGCATTAAGAGGACCCCCCATTTCTTGAGGTTGCTTCATATTGTTTGGCTGATGAAGACGCACCGAATCAACTGGGCTCGGCAGGTCGTTTACGGGATCTCTCCGCGATTTCGCGATCGTGGTTTGCACGCCTGGCTTCTTTACGAGCAGTTCGTTTGCGCCAAGCAGCGATACGCCAATGCGACGCTGGGTTGGATCGAAGACAGCAACACGGAGATTCTCGAGAACTCCCTCATGCTCGGTGCGATCCAGCAGCAGGAGTGGAGGATCTATGAGAAATCGCTGCTTTAGCTGTCTCGTCGGCGTCGGCCGTTGGGAACGCCCGGCCTCTGTGCAGCCTCCATGAGTCTCCTGCTGACGGGGGCAACGGGATTTCTAGGGCGCAACATCCTCCTTCGTTCTGTGAGCGAAGGTCGGGAAGTATTCGCGCCAGTGCGCAGCCCGGGCAAGCTCATCCAACAGTTGCGTTTTGAGAAGAGGGATCTCCATGGTGTTCATGCTCTGCCCGCGGCGCCGGACAAGTGGCCGGCCATCGCTCCACGATCCGCGATTCTCGGTGGAGGCGTGCTCTTTGGGCGAAATCGCACGGAATATTTTCGCACCAATGTCGATTGGACGCTGGCCACGCTGCGGGCACTACCCGCGGACTGCCGCACGGTAGTGATCTCGTCGCAGGCAGCGGGGGGACCGACCCCCCCTGGCAAAGCCTCGCGATCCGAGGCGGATTCTGATACGCCGATCACTTGGTACGGTGAGTCCAAACTCGCCATGGAGGAAGCTATCCGGCGTGAGTTTCCCAATCGCCCGATCACGATTCTGCGTCCCCCGATGATTCTTGGTCCGCGCGACGCAGCGACGCTGCCGCTTTTCCGCATGGCGCGGGGCCGGGTTCGCATCAAACCGGGGCTGCGCACAAAGTCCTACAGTTTCGTCGCGGTGGAAGATCTGGTGACGGCCCTGTTCCTGGCTCTCGAAAATGGACCGCTGACACAGGCCTGTTATGTGGCCTCGATGCAGCCGGTGACCGACTGGCAACTGATCGCGGCGGCGGCGGCAGCCTGCGAAGCGAGGGGACTGACGGTGCCCGTTCCGCATTTTCTAGTGCGAATCTTGTCACGGATTGTCGATGCGATTCCTGCCTTGCGAAGGCAGGCCCCGAGTCTGACACGCGACCGGGCCCGCGACATCTGGGCCGACCGCTGGGTGGTGGACGGATCAAACTTCGAACAACTGACGGGCTGGCGGGCATCGATGGCACTCGACGAGGCATTGCAGGCAGCCCATGGCTACTACGTGCGCGAAGGAAAGCTGTAGTCCGGATGCGGGACCGGTATTCAGAAAGCGGGTCGGGCATGAAGCCCTGGCTCCTGCCGGCGGTGGCCGCCTTGCTCGTGCTGGCCGGGTTGGCTGCCTGGTATTGTCGGCAATGTTGGCGTTCGGCTTCGTTGCCTGCGAAGCCAAGAACGATCGAGGATGTCCTTTTGGCGCTGGAACCGCGAGTCGAGAGTCGCCTCCGTCCCGTCTTTGACCAGGCGGGAGTAAACTTTCCGCCGCGTAATCTCACTGCGCTGGGCTTGAAGCAAGAGAGGCGACTGGAACTCTACACGACCCTCGAGGATGGGAGCCATCGATTCATTCTCTCCTATCCCATCCTCGCCGCGAGTGGAATGGCCGGCCCAAAGCTCCGAGAGGGTGACCAGCAAGTTCCGGAAGGGTTGTATCGGATCGAGCTTCTCAACCCGAACAGCCGGTATCATCTCTCCTTGCGCGTAAATTACCCGAATGCCGCGGATATCGAGCAAGCCCGTGCCGAAGGGCGCGATCTGGCCGGGCTTGGCGGCGACATTATGATCCACGGAGGCGCCGAATCTGTCGGGTGCCTGGCGATCGGCGATCCGGCCATCGAAGAGCTTTTCGTCCTGGTGGCTGGCACGGGCCTCGACAAGGTGCGGCTACTGATTGCGCCCTGGGATTTTCGAAAGGAAACGGAGGACGCACTCGCTGGGCGTGCACCCTCCCGGGTCGCTGAACTTTATGGCCAACTGCGCCACGAGATGGCGCATTTGCCAGAGCCCAAGCTGGAAGCCGAGAAGTGACAGGTGGGCGAGGCTTCGTCGCGGACGACTCAAACGCGGCTGGGAGCGATCCCCCGAAGCGGAGGATCGCCCGCAGATTGCGGATTCGCGCGGAGGCTTGGAAACGCGCGAACAGAGGTCTTCTAGATCGGCGCGAGCACGGACGCCTGTTTGCGGTCGCGGAGCAGTTCTGCGCGATTGACGGCGTTGATATAAGCGCGAGCACTGGCCTCGATGACATCGGTGCTTGCGCCCTTGCCGGTGATCAATTCCCCGTTGCCGAAGTCCACCTTCAGAGTGACTTCGCCGAGCGAGTCTCGTCCCTGCGTGACGGCCTCGACCGTGTACTGCACCAAGTGTCCTCGCTGGTTGACAATTCGATCGACCGCCTGCATGGCGGCATCGACGGCGCCATTGCCGGGGCTGGAGTCTTGCAATGTCTCTGCGCCCTTCTTCAGCCGGACGGTCGCGGTGGGAATCGTGGTCGAGCCACTGGTAACGTGGATATACTCCAGGATGTAGGTTTCCATGCCGACGGACATCGAGTCTTCGACCAAGGCAGCCAGGTCGTCATCGTACACGAATTTCTTTTTGTCACCGAGATCCTTGAAGCGCTCGAAGACGGTGGCGACTTGATCGCTGGAGAGCTTGAAGCCCAGGTGCTGCAGACGGGCGACCATGGCGTGACGCCCACTGTGTTTGGTCAGGGGCAACTCGGTGCCACCCCAGCCGACATCCTGAGGGTCCATGATCTCGTAGGTCTCGCGTTTTTTCAGGATGCCATCCTGGTGGATGCCGGCACTGTGCGCGAAGGCGTTCTCTCCGACGATGGCCTTGCTCCGGGCGACGTGCAGACCGCTCATGCGACTGATGACGCGGGAGGTTTTCAGGATCTCGCGGGTGACAATGTCACTGTGCAACCCATCGAAGTACTCTCCGCGGGTCTTGAGGGCCATCACGACCTCCTCGAGCGCGCAGTTGCCCGCGCGCTCTCCGATACCGTTGAAGGTCCCTTCCACCTGGCGCGCCCCGGCCTTGACCGCAGCCAGCGAGTTCGCCACGGCCAGTCCGAGATCGTCGTGGCAGTGCACACTAATCACGGCGTCGTCGATGTTGTTCACATTATCGCGCAGGTAGGTGATCAGGGAGGCATACTGCTCGGGGACCGCGTAGCCGACCGTGTCGGGAATGTTCACCGTGGTCGCGCCGGCCCCGATGGCGGCCTCAACGACGCGCGCCAGGAATTCCGGCTCGGTGCGCGAAGCATCCTCTGGTGAGAACTCGACGTCCCTGGCCAATCCCTTGGCGCGCTTTACTCCCTCAATGGCCAGACGGATGATTTCCTCTTCGGCCTTCTTCAGTTTGAACTCGCGGTGAATAGCGGAGGTGGCCAGGAAGACGTGGATCCGCGCCAGATCGCCGGCAGGTTTCAGTGCGGCTCCCGCCGCGTCGATATCCTTGGGGACGCACCGGGCCAATCCACAGATGATCGGGCCCTTGATTTCTGAGGCGATGGTTCGCACCGCTTCGAAGTCGCCGTCGCTGATGACCGGAAAGCCGGCCTCGATGACGTCGACATTGAGGCGAGCCAGTTGGCGGGCCACTTCCATTTTCTCGCGCAGGTTCATGCTGGCGCCGGGACATTGTTCGCCGTCGCGCAGCGTTGTATCGAAAATTATGACTTTGTCAGACATGGGATAAATGCATTCTCCGGCGAAGGGTGAGGAAAGGATCGCGGCACCTACCGCGCCCGCCGGGAACGCAGCCTATGCCGATTATGGAAGCAGGGTAAGTCGGCTCGGGAGCAACCCGAGTCGGGAGGCGAGAAGCAGAAAATAGCTCCCAGCAGAGAACATAAGCGCACTTTAACATCACATCGGGCGACAGCAAGAGGCAAATTGCAGGCAACGGCCTTGACATTCTCATTACCCGACGCCAGATGGGCGATCGCCGACATGGGACGTCACACGATTCGTTTGACTATCAAGGAGAGGACTGGCGCGTCAGAATGGCGATCCGTCCCGGAGTCAGGCCATGCTTTCGGTCGAGAGTCGATCTCGACGGGGGGTCGACCATGAGCCATCCGACGATTGCTGTTCGCCGTCTTCCGCTCACTTTGCGGCCGAACCCCTCCCGCGTGCTGATGCGACCATTTCTTCCGACGGTTCCAGGGCAGAGCGAGGTTCACCCGGTTGATTCTGCCCGCGCCGTCAAGATTCTCTCGCGACTCCTGGCTTTGCCTGACCAACAAATCAGCGAGTTGCTGGATGACGTGTTGCGTGATTTTGGAAATCGGCATCAGAGCATCCGCGAGATTCTGGCCGAGCGCTATCGGAAAGTGGCGGACTATTTACCTACCGATTCTCCGATCTCCGAGGCGCGCCGGCTCCTGATCGGCTCGTATTTTACGAGCGAGTATTCCCTCGAGAGCGCCGCGCTTTTCAATCCAAGCATTGTCGCCCACCCGGACCAGTCGAACGTCGAAGAGGGGAACGTGCGGATTATTCTGAGTTTGCGGGCGACCGGCGAAGGGCACATTTCCTCGATCACCTTTCGCTCCGGTTTCATCGACCGCAACGGGGAGATCCGCCTGGACCCAGCCTCGCGTTACGTGGCCGAGCCGCGTCCCATTCCTTCCGCAGTCTACGAGCGCTACCTGTTTCTGCGAAAATTGACCGAGCTTGAACTGGATACCGAGTTCGCACGTCAAGTGCTCGACTGTCTCGGCGAGAAATTCACGCTCGACCAACTCCGAGCGATCGTCGAAACGCTCAAACCGACCTACCCGGATCCGGAAGCTCCCGTGATAGGCGATAAGATGATCCTGCTTGCCCGCTCGAACTATGAGGTGGCCTTCATTCCGGACCAGCCGATCTCGGAACGTATCATATTTCCCTTTTCGCCCAGCCAGAGCAATGGAATTGAGGACGCCCGGTTTGTCTGCTTTCGCGACGGCGATGAACCCCCCATCTACTACGCCACCTATACGGCCTATGACGGGCGAACGGTCCTTCCTCAGTTGCTCGAGACGACCGACTTCGTTCACTTCAAGGTTTGCACGCTCAACGGAGCCGGCGTCCGCAACAAGGGCATGGCGATGTTTCCGAGAAAGATCGGTGGCCGGTACTGCATGCTCTCCCGGCAGGACAATGAGAACATCCACCTCATGTTTTCCGAGCATCCGCACTTTTGGCATGATTCGCGGATCATTTTGCGGCCGGCCGAGCCTTGGGAGTTTGTCCAATTGGGCAATTGCGGGTCGCCGATCGAGACGGAAGCGGGCTGGCTGGTTTTGACGCACGGTGTCGGCGCGATGCGCAAGTACTGCATTGGTGCCATCCTGCTGGATCATCAGGATCCGAGCCGCGTGATCGGGCGTCTTCGCGACCCCTTGGTGAAGCCGGAAAGCGACGAACGTGAAGGCTACGTCCCGAACGTGGTTTACACGTGCGGCGGCATGATCCACGGCGGTCGATTGATCCTCCCTTATGCGGTGTCAGATTCCGCGACATCTTTTGCCGTGGTCGCTCTGGACGAACTGCTCCGCGCCATGAGGTAACGAGGCTGCCGGGGGCCACTTCCGGCGTGCGCGAACCATGCTCGGCGGCTATACTGGCGGCGAAATGCCTATTTACGAGTTCTATTCTCCCGATACCAATCGCATCTACAGCTTCTTCGCGCGGAGTCTGGCTCAGGGACAGCTCACTCCACGTTGTCCAGACGATCCCAACGCGCGAATGGAACGTATGATTTCGCGATTTGCCGTCACCGGACGGGCCAAGGAGAAGTCCGAGGGTGCGCCGGAGGCAGATGCTTTGGATCCGCGCATGGAACGGGTGATGGCCGAGATGGAGAGCGAGATGTCTTCGATGAATGAGGAGAATCCTGATCCCCGCCAGCTTGGACGCCTCATGCGCAAGATGACCGAAGCAACTGGGAAGAAGATGCCCGAAGTCATGGAGCAAATGATTCAGCGGCTCGAGCGGGGCGAGGACCCTGAGAAGCTGGAGGAAGAGTTTGGCGACTCTCTCGAGAACCTGGGTGAAGAATTCGGCGAAGATGCCACGGGTGAGGAGAAGACCGGGCCGTTGAAACTCCAGCGTGGCAAACCGACACGTGATCCGGCTTTGTACGAGATGAAGGATTATCTTTAAGGTCGGTGTCTGCAGTTCTGCCGCGGACCTCTTCAAGGCTCGGCGGGAATCCCCGCCAGTCGCCGCGCGGTGGCAAGCGTATCGATTTCCCGGACGGTTTTGTCGGGGCGGATACGTTTGATGCGCGGAAAGCGAAGGGCAAGTCCACTGGCGTGGCGGTTGCTTTCCTGGATGGAATCGAAAGCGACTTCGATGACGATCCTGGGTTCGACTTCGATGCGGTTTCCCTGCCGCGATCTGGCGATCTCGAGAAACTTTGCGGTGAGCTCGTCGATCTCGATGTCGGTCAGACCCGAGTATGCTTTCCCGATGGTCGCGAGTTCGCCCCGAACATCGTCGCGAACGGCGAACGTATAATCACTCAGCACTTTGCTGCGGCGCCCGTGCCCGTATTCGACCGCCACGACGACCACGTCGAGCGTGGCGAACTCCTTCTTCAGTTTGATCCAGGAGAGGCCGCGGCGGCCCGGCGTATAGAGGCTGGATGGGTCCTTCGCCATCAACCCTTCGTTCCCTCGTTCCCGGGCCGCGAGGAAGGCCCGCTCAATCTCAACGGGATGGAAGGCGGGCTGGAGTTTCGCGCGGAGAAGCGGCTCCTTTAAGGTGAGGCCATCGAGAAGGCGGCGACGCTCGGCGAGGGGAGTCTTGAGCTGCGACGTCTCGTCGAGCAGGAGCAGATCGAAAATCACAAACGCCACCGGAATCTGTCCTCCGAGAAAGAGGTCGGGTTCGCGTCGTCCGAGACGTTTCTGCAATTCCAGGAAGGGCAGTGCTCGGCCGCCTTCCCAGGCAAGGATCTCACCGTCGAAAACGGCGGGACGGTTGAGGGCTCGCGCCGCGTTGGCGATTTCGGGAAAGGAATCGGTCACGCGGCGGAGATCCCGGGAGAAGATTTCGCCGCGGCCCGGCGCGCAATGGACTTGCGCGCGGATGCCGTCGAGCTTGTCCTCGAGCCAGACCGTTCCTCCTGCGCCGAGTCGGCGCCAGACGGCCGTACTGTCGGGTTCGGGGCTGGCGAGCATGCATCGGACCGGCTGGAAGATCGTTAGCCCAGCTGTTTCGAGACGATCCTGTCTGGCGAGCAACGCAGTGCGCCCGATGTCTCCGAGGAGCATGTGCGCTTCGCGAACCGCATCAATAGGGCAGTGAAAAGCCTCGGCGATGGCGTCCTCGAGCAGACCTTCTTTCAGGCCGATGCGAAGGTCGCCAGTAAGAATCCGGACCAGGTAGCCGGAGGCCATCGCGGGGATCCGCCGAAAGATGCCGGCCAGGATTTCAGTCTTGAGAACGGGCCCGCGGGCCTCGCGGAGGCGTTCGAGAATCTCTCCGAGGTCGGACAAGGGGATCGTCTCCGTGCCGGGTCTCGCGCGCATCACTTCGGCTGCAGTCAGACCGGCATCGTTATGTTTGCGACCGGTCGCCCGGAGGGTCGCTTCCGAGATCCCGCTCGCCGCGAGGAGCGCGCGATAAATGACGGCCCAACCAACATTCAGAGGACGACCGTCGGATTGCGCGAACGCGCGTCCGGTCAGCCAGGTGGCGGCCCGGGAAAGCTCGCTCTCCTCGAGCGAGCGAAGGTATTCCGAAAGGCGGCGGGTTTTCTCGATCTTGCCGGTGGAACCGCGGACGGCTTCGCAGGCGAGGCAGAAACGATCAAATCCGTTTTCCTCAAGTGGCGGGTCCTCTCCTGGCAGAGAATTGGTCACGGTCGGGTTGGAAGTCCGGATGGGAAGCTCTAATTGATTCGGCCCCGTCAAGGCCCATGCGTCGATCCCGCGGCTGCGCAGGTCGCGCGCAAACTCCTGGGCGAATCCGTGCAGCGTGAGCACCTGTCGCGGCCGAACGGTTTCAACATAGCGCAGAAGATCGTTATAGTCTGCGTGGTCCGAAAGCGGAAACGCGGCGTCAACTTGCAGGCGATGAACCGTTCCGGGGTCGATCGCCCAGCCGGTGAGGGCTGCTGTGCGAGGTTGCCGCAAAGATCGCAGCATTCGTGATCCATTCACCGCCGGGGGGCAGATCAGGACCGTTCCGGAGGAATTGGCGGGGTCGAAGACCGCGTAGGGCGGGAAGACAACGCCGAATTCTTCGTAGATCCTGGCAATCCTGGCAATCGACCCATGAAGCATGACCGGGAGATCGGCCACCGCCAGTGCGGAAAGGATTTCCTGCGCTTTGCCGAGGGCGTAACCGAAGAGGACCGGGGTCGCTCCGTCTTCGAGAGTCTCAGTGCAAAATTTTACCACCGCGGCCAGAGTCTGGTCGAACGGAGGAAATTGATAGCGTGGCAGCCCGTAGGTGGTTTCCATGACCAGGGTCTCCGCGTGTCGCGTGAGGGCGGCTTCCGAGGAGAGACCCTGGCGAAGCTTGAAGTCGCCTGTGTAAAGCAGCGTCCCAGCTGCGTCTTCGTAGAGCAGTTGCGCCGAGCCGAGGACGTGGCCGGCTGGCAGCAACGTTGCCGACCACGTGTCGAAGCGGCGCGTTTCGGCAAAGTTGAGCGTCTCGTAGGATGGCGACCCCTCACCAAGTCGCAGTTGCATGAGGCGAGCGGTGGCGGGGGTGCATAGAATGCGCTGGTGAAATCCGATGTGATCGCTGTGCGCATGAGAGACGAAAGCGAGTTCGCGCGCGTCCCGTGGATCAAGCCATAGTCCCGCCGAGGCAAGATGGACACCGCGCTGGTAGCTGACGACGACCATGCGGGTCTCCGGAAGCTATCCTTTTCTGCGGCCGACGGGAAAGGCCGGCCGGATCCAGGCGGAAATGAAGAATCCCAAGCCGATCACCAGAAGGAAAAAGGAGAGGAACTGCCCGCGGGTGAACGGACCGGTCAGAGGAGCATCGGGTTCGCGAAAGAGTTCTCCGATGACGCGAAGGATCGCGTAGCCGATAAAGAAGGCGCCGGTAAGCACGCCGTTGCGAAGCCGGAAGCGCGTGCGCAGAATCCAGAGGATGGCGAAGAGCAGGGCCCCCTCGAGGGCGGCTTCGTAGAGCTGCGATGGGTGGCGCGGTGACAGGGTGCCCGCAAGAACTTCGTGCAAGTCTGGTGAGCGCCTCACATTCTCGATGACGTCTTCCAAGGTGGTCCACCGCGGGTTGATGGCGGCGGCCTCGCGGACGACCTGCTGCACGGTTTCGGCGGGTGCCTCGTATAACTCGTTCGGGAACTGCACTGCCCAAGGCACGCTGGCCACTCGACCGTACAGCTCTCCGTTGATGAAGTTCGCGAGCCGTCCAAGGAACAAGCCAATTGGAGCGGCCACCACCAGGTTGTCCCCGATATTGCGCCAGGAGACCTTGTGGCGGGACGAATACCAGAGCGTGTAAAGCGTGAGACCGATGATCCCGCCGTGGGCGGACATTCCACCATCCATCACTCGGAAGAAGATCAACGGGTTTTGCAGAAAGTTCGGCAAATCGTAAAACAACATGTAGCCGAGACGGCCGCCCAGCAGGACGCCGAAGAGCGCCCCGCCGATGATGAGATCGGAAACCTTGTCGACCGGGATGTCGCAGAAGCCCAGCCGCGAAAGGTGCCGAACGACCACGATCCCGAGGACAAACGCGGCGACATAAGCAAGCCCGTACCACCGCAGTCCAAAATTACCGCCGAAGCGAAGGAGAAACGGGCTTAGATCATGAACGTAATAGGCGAGCATGGCGGCGGAGAGTCTTACCGGATTGACAGTCGGCTTTGGAAGAGGTTTACCTTTCGGGCGTGAAGCGACCCCTCCTCGTTATCGTTTGCGCGGCAGCGGCCGCCTTCTCTTCATCATGCACGACGCTGGAAAACCGGGCGGACCTCTATTCCCCGCGAAACTATTTCGCTAACGGTCCTTATACTCGCATGCTGCATGGCGGAATTCCCAAGGTGAAGACGGTGTTTGTGCAGGCCTCGGCTAGTCGGTCCCAGGAGCCTTTCTCGCCGCAATACGGCAAGTAGCCGCGACCGGGCAGCTCCTATTCGACGGTCACGCTCTTGGCGAGGTTTCGTGGCTTGTCCACGTCGCAGTCGAGATCGACCGCGATGTGGTAGGCGAGCAGTTGCAGCGGGATCACCGAGAGAATCGGAGTAAGGTAATCGGGAGACTTAGGGATCAGGATGACCTCGTCGGCGACTTTAGCGAGCGTTGATCGCCCTCCGTGCCGACGGCGATGACCGGACCGTTGCGCGCCTTGACCTCTTCGATATTACTGAGGTTCTTGTCGAAGACGGCGTCGCGGGGGGCAATGAACACCGAGGGTGTTTCCTCGTTCACCAGCGCGATGACCCCATGCTTGAGCTCGGCGCTGGGATACCCCGAGGCGGCGATGTAGCTGATTTCCTTGAGCTTCAGGGCGCCTTCGAGCGCTATCGGATAATTCGCCTGCCGGCCCATGAAGAGGAAGTTTTTGACGTGGGAGTACTTCTTCGCGATCGCCGCCACCTGGTCGTTCAGCTCGAGCGTCCGGGCCACCTTGTCGGGAAGCTTCTCGATCTGCGAAATGATATCGAGCCCTTCGGCGTACGAGAGGTAATGGATGCGGCCCAGGAGCAGAGCGAGAAGGGTGACGATGGTCAGTTGCGAAGTGAAGGACTTGGTGGCGGCCACCCCGATCTCCGGTCCGGCGTGCATGTAGACGCCTCCGTCGCTCTCGCGCGCGATGGTGCTGGCGACGTTGTTGCAGATGCCGAGCGTTCGATGACCCTTGCGCTGGCTCTCCCGCAGGGCGGCCAGCGTGTCGGCGGTCTCTCCGCTCTGGCTGATGACGAACACGAGCGTATCGCGCGTCATCGGCAGGTTGCGGTAGCGCAATTCACTGGCAAACTCGCACTCGACCGGAATATGCGCGAGGGATTCGATGAGATACTCGCCGACCATGGCAGCGTGGAAAGCGGTGCCGCAGCCGCTGAGGACGATTCGTTCGACTTGGCGCAACTCGGCGTTGGTCATTTCCAGACCGCCCAGTTTCGCCGTTGCCTCTTCCATGGAGAGACGCCCACGCAACGCGTCGCGCACGGAGTTTGGCTGCTCGAACATCTCCTTGAGCATGTAGTGAGGAAACGCGCCCTTGTCGACGTCCTCGGCCTGAAACTCGACCTTGCTGACCTCGAAGCTGGCGTCTGAGCCGGCCAGCGTGCAAATGTCGAACCCGTCTGCGCGGATAGTCGCAATCTCATAGTCGTTGAGGTAGACCGCCTCGCGTGTGTGAGCGACGATAGCGGAGACATCGCTGGCGAGGAAATGCTCGCCTTTTCCGACTCCGAGCACCAGCGGACTCCCCCGCCGGGCGCCGATGATCACCCCCGGAACGTCCGCGTGAATCACCGCGATGCCATAGGTGCCGATGACCTGCCGCAGCGACTCTCGAACGGCTTCGACCAAGGCCGCCTGTGTCTTCTCTTTCCGGTTGTCGAAAGCCACCCCAATCAGGTGGGCAAGGACTTCGGTGTCGGTTTGCGATTGAAAGACGTGCCCCTTTTCCTCGAGTTGTGCCCGGAGCGACAGGTAGTTTTCGATCACTCCATTGTGGACGAGAACCAATCGTCGGCTCTGATCGAAGTGTGGGTGCGCATTCTCGTTGGTTACGCCGCCGTGCGTCGCCCAGCGCGTATGGCTGATGCCGAGATGGCCATGGGGAGGATCGGTCGAGATGACCTTGGTCAGGTCGGCGATCCGGCCAACCGTCTTGCGAATTTCGATGCCTCCTCCATTGATAGTTGCGATGCCCGCGGAGTCATAGCCGCGGTATTCAAGACGACGTAACCCATCCAAGAGAATCGGAACCGCGTCTTCCTTTCCGATGTAACCAACGATACCGCACATAGGAATTTTGAATCGTGACAATTCGCACAAAGGGGAGCAAGATTCATTTCCCTCTTATGAGTCAGCTTCCCCTGATCCTCCCTGTCAACCGTACTCTGGCTATCATCATGGGCGGAGGCGCAGGTACTCGGCTCTTTCCCCTGACGAAAGAGCGCGCCAAGCCCGCAGTGCCGCTTGGCGGTAAGTACAGGCTCGTCGACATCCCGATTAGCAATTGCTTAAATTCGGGCATACGAAGCATTTATGTGCTCACGCAGTTCAACAGCATGTCGCTGCACCGGCATATTAACGCGAGCTACAAGTTCGACAATTTTACTCCGAGCTTTGTTGAGATTTTGGCCGCGCAACAGACCCCGGAGGGCTCGCATTGGTATCAGGGAACCGCGGACGCCGTGCGCCAAAACCTTCGTTACTTCCTGGAGCGTCCAGTCGACTATTACATCATCCTGAGCGGCGATCAGCTCTACCGGATGGACTATCGGCACGTCTTGCGCCAGCACTTGGAAACCAACTCGGATATCACGGTGGGCACGATTCCGGTGAATCGCGCTTCGGCCCCGGGCTTTGGGATCATGCACACCGATGAAAGGCGGAGGATTATCGAGTTCGTCGAGAAGCCCAAGGATCCGCAGGTGCTCAACGGCCTGAGAATTCCTCCAGATCTGCTCCAATCGATCGGTCACACCCCCGATGCCGACCTCTATCAGGCTTCGATGGGTATCTATGTCTTCCAGCGTGAGGTTCTCAAAGAGTGTCTCGACAACGATTTCGCGGATTTTGGCAAGAATATCATCCCGGCCGCCATCAGGAATTACAGGGTGACTGCCTATATTTTCCAAGGGTATTGGGAGGATATCGGAACGATTTCGGCGTTCTTCGAGGCGAATCTCAACCTGACCGATTCCAATCCCAGTTTCAGCTTCAACGAGCCGGGTGCGCCCGTCTACACCCACCCGCGCTTCCTGCCCGCCAGCATTGTCCGATCAACGCATATCGATCACTCGCTCATCTGCGATGGCTGCGTCATCGAGAATGCCACCGTCGAGCATAGTATCATCGGAATTCGATCGGTCATTGGTTCGGATTCAGTCGTCAAAGATGTCATCTTGATGGGCGCCGACTATTACGAAGCGGATCTGGGCCGAAACACCGGTGGTGCCCCGACTATCGGTATCGGCCGCGGTTGTGACATCCGTAAGGCCATCATCGACAAGAACGCCCGGATTGGTGACAACGTCGTCATCTCTCCCGAGGGCAAGGACCGGGAAATGAATGGCGAGGGATTTTATATCCGCGACGGAATCGTCGTTATACCGAAAAGTAGTGTCATTGCCTCGGGAACTCGGATATAGCAGCGCGCTACAGAATGATGAGGATACGAGCGCTGGCGTTGCTGCTTCTTTGTACTCTGCTGATCGGTTGTTACTTTGAGCATCCGCTGACTGGCGGACCATCCAAAGACATCAATAGCTGGCTGCTGGGGGTCTGGGAGGCCAAGGACAAGAAAGGAAAAACCTATCGGGCGCGGGTTGTCCCGATCACTGGAGACCGCTATTTTGTAGCCTTCCAGATACCGGGAACAAAGAAGACCGCCAAGAAGGTTTGGGAGTTTGAGGGTTGGATTTCCCGAGTCGGCTATAGCCGATTTCTCTCGCTGAAGTGCTCGCTCAGTTCCGGAGAAGTCCCCGAGGGTGCGTTCGTCTTCGTCAACTATTCGGTCATGGATCAGAATACGGTCATCACGCGCCCTCTCCAACTGGACTCTCTCTCGGACGCAACCAGCCAGCAGCTTCGGGCGGAAGTGCGCCAGCGCCTCAAGGACAATTCCCTGACGGAGCATGACGGCTTGCATTGGAGGAGGATCTCCGAAATTTACTGGGATCCGAATTACATGGAAGAGCAGCCTTTCCAGCCGCTACGCTTTCCGACGCCGTGGCCGGAGAAGAAGAAAGAGAAATCCGACCGTTAATCGCGGAGCAGCTTGCGATAGACCTCAACGTCGCGCGTTGAGAAGCAGCAAAAGACAACCTTGTCGAGGGACTGCGGCTGAGCGTCGAGATATTCGTTGACCGTGGCGACCGCGATCGCGGCCGCTTCTTCGAACGGATATCCGTAAACCCCTGTGCTGATGGACGGGAAAGCGATACTGCGAACATTATGTTTGCTGGCAATCTCGAGAGAGCGTCGGTAGCAGGAGGCCAGCAGCTCGGCCTCGCCGCGGTGACCGCCGTGCCAGACCGGTCCGACGGTGTGAAGCACGTACCGCGCGGGAAGCTTGTACCCTTTGGTCAGCTTGGCGTCGCCCGTCGGGCAGCCGCCCAAAGTGCGGCATTCTTCGAGCAAGGCGGGTCCGGCAGCACGGTGGATCGCCCCATCGACGCCGCCCCCCCCGAGCAGGGAGGAGTTTGCCGCGTTGACGATGGCATCCGCCTCCAGGGTAGTGATGTCCGCCTGAATCGCCTGAAGCTTGGCCATGTTCAGGAAAATTTGACCCACGACCGGACGAAGTCCAGAAAGGAATCGAGAGAAATTTTCTACCGCGCAGTTTGGAATTGTCTCTCACTATGAACCTGTTACGCCGCGATGTTCCTCTGGGGTGAAAGCTTTTAAAACTTTCTTTGAACGTCGCGCAATGGGACCGGTCTAAATTATCGGTTAAGGCAGCATATTCGGGCCACCGCGGTTCAGTTTCCTTTGTTCTGAGCATCGTCGCGAGTGGCCCGAATCTTTTTCTTCACGAACGATCGGTACCGTCCCAGCTTGCGGCTCCCGGAGACTTCGGCTTATGTGCCGGGGACGCTATGCCGGACACGGTTCTGCTGGTTGAAGACGAATCCGATGTTGTTGATTTGCTCAGGTACAACCTGAACAAGGCGGGATTCTCTGTCCTGATCGCTGGAGATGGACTCACTGGGTTGGAAGTGGCCCGTCAGCATCGGCCGGAAGTCATTGTGCTGGATCTCATGCTGCCGGGCATCGATGGATATTCTGTGTGCCGGGCTCTCAGGAAAGATCCCGATACCGAGTCGCTGCCAATTCTCATGCTGACGGCGAGGGCGGAGCCGGGTGAAAGAGTGCGTGGCCTGGAACTAGGCGCCGATGACTACGTCACCAAACCGTTTAGTCCGCGAGAACTGGTTCTCCGCATCCAGGCGCTGTTGAGACGGTCACGGTC
This sequence comes from uncultured Verrucomicrobiae bacterium, assembly GCA_963820865.1. Lineage (GTDB taxonomy): Bacteria > Verrucomicrobiota > Verrucomicrobiia > Chthoniobacterales > Terrimicrobiaceae > DASTFP01. Next base: position 77,663 of record CAWGBZ010000019.1, on the reverse strand, counting down.
CAAAGTAATCGGAGAGGTTCTTGCCGTGGGTGATTTTCATTTGGACAAGAACAAATTCGACGTTCGGCTCGAGGGACGCCGGCTGGATTTGACGACGACTGAGTTCAAGCTGCTTGCCGTGCTGATGGAGCGCCGCGGGCGGACGCAATCCCGGGAAACATTGCTTTACGATGTATGGGGGTATCAAAATCCGATTGATACAAGGACGGTGGACACGCACATTCGGCGGCTGAGGGAGAAGCTCGGCAAGCATTCGTCGAGACTGGAAACGGTTCGAGGCGAAGGTTATCGCTTCAATCCGGTACAGGATCCTTGAGCGTCTGGATTCAAATCCTTCTGGCGTGTTTGGTCATTGGCGCGATCGTCTTCGCCTATTTCCGGATCGTCGTTCCTCTTAATCAATTGCGCGCGATCCTGCGGCGGCTCGCACAGGGAGATTTTCGTCCCGTGCTCTTAAGCTCTCGCACAGGCGTTCTTCACGAGACGTCCGCCGACGTTCGTCGGATCTCGGAACTACTCCAGCAACTCGATCAACAGATTGCAGCTGAAGGTTTCAGTCTCAAGGCGATACTTTCCAGCATGGTCGAAGGTGTGGTGATTACGGATCGGACACAGCGGATTCGGTTGGCCAACGATTCGCTCCAACGGATGCTTGATCTGACGCAACCTCCGGTTGACCGCACCATTATCGAGGTCTTCCTGAATACGGAACTCCAGCAGGCCGTTGAGAAAACGCTTTATGATGGCATTGCGCGGAGCATCACACTGAATCTTCGGGTGCCGGCGCGTGAAGGCTATACGACCAAGCATATCGACGTCTACGCCAGCGGTCTGAATCCCAGCGGAAAGTCCCGGCCCTTGGGAACGGTCATCGTTTTCCATGACGTGACCACGGTGAAGAATCTCGAATCAGTTCGACGCGAATTTGTTGCGAATGTCTCGCACGAGTTTCGCACGCCGCTTGCGATCATCAACGGCTACATCGAGACGCTCCTGGACGGAGCGCTGGACGATCGGGCTACCGCAGTAGCCTGGCTGGAGGTGATGGCCAAGAATGGGCGCCGTCTGAACCTCCTGATCGAAGACTTGCTCACTTTGTCGCGCTTGGAGTATCGCTCGCCGGAGCTGGACTTTCAGGAGGTTGATCTACCCGAGCTTTTAAGTCGCGTCATCGATCGGATCATGCCCGTGATGGTGGGGCCGCAGACTCGCGTGACGGTGGACTGGAGTCCAGAGGCGGCATGTGCCGAGGCCGATCCGCTTCGCCTGGAGCAGGTTTTCGAGAATCTTCTGGAGAATTCGCTCCGCCATGCGACCTCCGAAGAAATCGTGATCACCATCACGGCCAGACGCCTCGATGAGGAGATCGAAATGGTTTTTGCCGACAACGGTCCAGGCATCCCTTACGGCGATCAGCCGCATATCTTCGAACGGTTCTACCGGGTGCAGAAGGATCGCTCGCGCATCCGCGGTGGCGGCACCGGCTTGGGGTTGTCGATCGTCAAGCACATCGTGCTCGCTCATGGCGGCTCGGTGGCAGTCGAAAGCGTTCCTGGACGCGGCGCCGCTTTTAAGGTTCGGATTCCTGCTCGTCGCAGAGAGGAGAAGAAACCGGTGTCTGGCAACATGTCCGATTTGCCCTCTCCCAGGGATCGGTCGTAACTTCTGGCATGCTGCGGGGTTTCATCTTCACGCGTATGAGGTATCAATCTTTGGCAGCTGTGCTGGCGCTGGCTGTTTGCTGGCGGCCGTGCGGACTTGCGCAATCGCCCGACGATGGAGCGCCTCCGCGGGAGGCGCCTCCGCCTCCCAAGTTTCTTGAAGGCCTTTCTCAGGAGACACGGGAGCGTTTACGAGCCGCGCGAGAAAAGGCACTGGAAGATCCCAAATTGCAACAGCTCCGCGACAACGCGGAAAGGGCCAAACGCGAGTTTTTCAAGGCCATGCGTGACAAGATGTTGGAGATCGATCCTAGCCTGGCTGATATCGTGAGGAAGCAGGCCATCGAGCGCAAGGCCTGGAAGCTATGGCGGGGCGAAGGAGGATTGCGCGGCCTGACCGATGAAGAGCGGACGAAGCTGCTCCATACGATGGAGAAGGTCGATAGCGATCCTGCAGTGCAGGCTGCCAAGAAGAAAAGATGGGAGACGAGTTCGCAGGATGAACGCGACGCGGCTATCGAGAACTACCGCAAGGTCTTACGGGAAGCGATGCTCAAGGCCGATCCAAGTATTGCGCCCATTCTTGACAAACTCAGCTCCGAGAAAGAACCACTCCCGGCTCCGCTGGACGGCGCTCCGGGAGAAGGACGATAGACGCGTGCCGCCGACGAGCTGTTTCCGCGGAGGCAGAATGGGGTCGGGTGTTTTTAGGGTGCGCCTAGAGCCCGGTGGCTGAGCGCACTCGCGACATGACGTCTTCGGCGACTTGGTTGGCACGTGCGCGACCCTCTCGCAGAACCATTTCCACGTATCCGGGGTCAGCGAGGATCTCCCCTCGGCGTCGTCGCATCGGCTCGAAATTGTCCCAGAGAGCGGCAAATAGCCGCTTTTTGAAGTCCCCGTAGCCGACGCCTCCCTCACGAAACTCACTCTCCATCCGCGCATAGTCGTCCGGGGTGGCGACCAGTTTATAGAGCGCGAGGATCGTCGAGTCCTCGGTCGCCTTGGGCGCCTCGACAGGGGTTGAATCCGTCTTGAGGCTCATGATCTTTTTTCGCATGGACGCCTCGGTTTCGAAGATGCCAATGGCGTTGCCGTAGCTTTTGCTCATCTTTTGACCGTCGAGGCCCGGCACGACGGCGGTTTCGTCGCGAATGCTTGGTTCGGGCAGCTTCAAGGTCGGACCATACGTATCGTTGAACTTTACGACGAGGTCGCGCGCCACCTCGATATGCTGCTTCTGATCCTTGCCCACCGGGACTACGTCGCTATCATAGATCAGGATATCCGCGGCCATCAGAACGGGATACGCAAAGAGCCCATGCGATGGAGGGATGCCCCGGCCGAGCTTGTCTTTGTAAGAATGGCAGCGCTCGAGCAACCCCATGGGAGTCAGCGTGCTCAGGATCCAGGCCAGTTCGGTGACGGCCGGCACCTGGGACTGACGAAAGAAGCAGGCCTTGCGTGGATCGAGGCCGCAAGCCAGAAAGTCGATGGCCACATCGCGAATGTTCTCGCACAATTCTCCGGCATCATGAACCGTCGTCAGAGCGTGAAGGTCTGCGATGAAATAAAATGCCTCGCCTCGGTGTTGAAGCTCGATCGAAGGCTTCATCATTCCGAAGTAATTGCCGAGATGCAAAGTGCCTGAAGGCTGAATGCCGGAAAGGATGCGCATGGAGAATTGTAAACGGACCGGAGTCAAAAAATCCACCGGCAGGCGGTTTTTGCGATAATTTCCGAGCCTGGATCAATAGGAATAGTTGTCCGGCAGCTGAAAGGCGTTCTCGATATGGCGGACCTCTATCGGGTCGGACATTATTACTTCGATCACATCGAAGCGGAACACGACGTCTGGCATATCGAGCATCTTCAGCCATGCCATGGCTCCTCGAAGAATCAAGCGGCGCTTCTTTCGATCCACCGCAGCCAGCGGGCGCCCGAAGTCCTCGGATGACCGCGTCTTGACCTCGACAAAGACCAGTTCGTTGTGCCGCTTGTCACGGCAGACGAGATCGATTTCACCCCCATGCGGAGCGCGGAAATTTCGATAGAGAATCTTGTGGCCGTTCTTGCGCAAGTAATTCGCGGCCAATCTCTCGCCTGTGCGTCCCAGGACGAGATGCCGAGGCCTTGGCGCAGGAAGAACGATCTTCCGAAGGCGATTCGCGATCTCCTTGAACCGGTCGAGCGAACGCGTTTTCGAATGCAACGAGGAACTCATGTCTATGGAGGGCGGGACTGGCCGATCTTATTCGGACCAGGTGTGCGGCGCAAGATGAGCAGGGGGCCGTTCGGTCGTATTCGGGAGACGGGCGGCATGTTTTTGCGCGCGTCTGGGCGGCGGGTCGAGAAAGCTTTACAGGATCGGGGTCTCAGGCAATAGGATCAGGGGTTATCCGGACCGGCGCCGGCGCGCTATAAGGCTGCCTGTAGTCACGCGGTGAAGCGCGCGCGGCGCTTTTGATCACACGCATGAAAATCCTGTACGTCGCTGACCTTCATTACAGTTTGAAGCAGTTTGACTGGCTGCTCGCAAACGCAGGGTCGTTCGATGTCGTCGCGATCGGTGGCGATCTCCTGGACGTTGCCGGTGCGTTGGACCCCGACGTTCAGATGGCTGTCGTCGAGAGGTATCTGCGACGATTGCGAAACCAGACCCGCTTGCTGGTCGTCTCCGGAAACCACGACGCCGACGCCCGGAATCCGGCCGGCGAGTGGTTCGCCAAATGGCTGCGCAGGCTCCGAGGAGACGGTCTTTTCGTGGATGGCGACGAGATCTCCCTTCCCGAGGCCACGGTGACTTTGTGTCCCTGGTGGGACGGTCCGATGTCTCGCGCCGAGCTCGAACAATTCCTCAGTGAGGCGGCTTCGCGCGTAACAGGTAAATGGATCTGGATCCATCATGCACCTCCCGACCAGTCTCCAGTGAGCTGGACAGGGAAGAAATTTGGTGGAGACAAATACCTTGTGGAATGGATTCAGCGCTTCGGACCGGACTTTGTGTTTTGCGGCCACATTCACAATTCGCCGTTCTATGCGGACGGCTCGTGGATCGATCGGATTGGAAAGACCTGGGTATTTAACCCCGGGCGCCAGATTGGTCCGCGGCCTACCTCGATTGTGCTCGATCTGGCGGCGATGACTGCAGAATGGGTGTCGCTCGAGGGCGAATGCCTGAAGCAGTTGGCCATCGCGAACGGCGATGTCAGCGAACGGGTGGGCGCCGCTGCCGATGCATGAGGACCGCGAGCACTTCGTCGACCATGCTCAGATGATCGTGGCCTTCGAACTGCTGCCTCACATCGACCAGATATTTGTTCAAGGCATCCAGGCGGCGGGCGAGCAGTTCTGAAACGTGCATCGAGACGGCCGGGTGGCTTTCCAGGAATCGCCGACCGTCCTCGACCACGTAGAACGAAGAGGGAGAGACCGCCTTGACGCTTGCCCGGTGGCTTGTGCCGAGCAGCGCTGACATCTCGCCGAAGACCGAGCCGGGCTCTGAAGTGGCCGCCAGAGGAACGTCATCCTTGTAGACCTCCACTTCGCCATCGATCAGAAAGAAAAGCATCCCCGTGGTGCTGTCCTGTTCGATAATGGTCTCCCCCGCGCCGAAGTCCCGCTTCGGGAGTACCCTCAAAATCTCAAAGAGCTCCGCCATGGTGCAAAGAATGACGCGATTGTTCGTCACATCGCAAGTCTTGGCTGCATGATCGAGGGCGCCAGGGCTTTTCTACCCGGCCGGTCGCGTCTTTTTATTGATTCCTGAGCCGGCCCGGCGGGTCTCTAGATATTATCCGCGGCCGTGTCGGCCTTGGCGGGTGCGCCGGCGTGGCTTCCCCATCGCCAGTCGCGAATCTCCGGAAGATCGTCGCCATGCTCCGCGATATAGTGCCGGTGATCCAGCAGCTTCTCGCGGATGGCTTGCAAGGCATAGGCGGCCCGCGCGCCCAATTTCGGAACCCGGTTGATCACATCGCTGACCAGATTAAAGCGGTCGAGCTGATTGCGCACACACATGTCGAACGGAGTCGTGGTCGTGCCTTCCTCCTTGTATCCCCGAACGTGCAGGTTGTCGTGATTGGTGCGTCGGTAAGTGAGGCGGTGAATCAGCCAGGGGTAGCCGTGAAACGCGAAAATGATCGGTTTATTAGTGGTGAAGATCGCGTCAAATTGAGCCGTCGAGAGACCGTGGGGGTGTTCCTCCGGCGGCTGGAGTCTCATGAGATCGACGACATTGACCACACGCACCTTGAGCTCCGGCGCGTAGTGGCGCAGAAGATCGACGGCGGCCAGCGTCTCCAAAGTGGGGACGTCACCGCAGCAGGCCATGACCACGTCGGGTTCGCTGTCCTGATCGGTGCTCGCCCATTCCCAAATCCCGATTCCTGCCGTGCAATGCCGGATGGCCTGTTCCATCGTCAGCCAGACCGGCGCGGGTTGCTTGCCCGCGACGATGACGTTCACATAATTGCGGCTGCGCAGGCAGTGATCGGTGACGCTGAGCAGGCAATTTGCGTCGGGTGGCAGGTATACGCGGATGATCTCCGCCTTCTTATTGACGACGTGGTCAATAAATCCCGGGTCCTGGTGGCTGAAGCCGTTGTGGTCCTGGCGCCAAACGTGCGAACTGAGCAGGTAGTTGAGAGAAGCGATCGGCCGGCGCCAGGGAATATGGCGGCAGACTTTCAGCCATTTGGCGTGCTGGTTGAACATTGAGTCCACGATGTGGACGAACGCCTCGTAGCAGCTGAAGAATCCGTGCCGTCCGGTCAGCAAATAGCCTTCGAGCCAGCCCTGGCATTGGTGTTCGGAGAGGACCTCCATCACTCGGCCATCCGGCGAAAGGTGATCGTCTTCCGGCAGGATCTCGGCAACATAGCAACGATTGGTGACGTCGAGCACGTCCTGCCAGCGGTTCGAATTGTTTTCGTCGGGACTGAAGAGACGGAAGTTTGCGGCGGCGAGGTTCAATTTCATGACGTCGCGCAAGAAGCTTCCCATGATCCGCGTGGCTTCGGAAGTTGCCGCTCCCGGCGTCTCGGTCTGGATGGCGTAGTCGCGGAAATCGGGCATTTTCAGGTCGCGCAGCAATAGTCCTCCGTTCGTGTGGGGATTGTCACTCATGCGACGGTGCCCTTTCGGCGCGAGGTCGGCCAGGTCCGGCTTCAAGGTTCCGTTGGCATCAAACAACTCCTCGGGCCGGTAGCTCTTCATCCATTTTTCGAGGACCTTTACATGCCCGGGCTTTTCCATGTCTCCCATCGGCACTTGATGGGCACGCCAGTAGCCTTCGCATTTCTTGCCGTCGATTTCGGCGGGGCAAGTCCAGCCCTTCGGCGATCGCAAGATGATCATCGGCCAGGCGGGGCGACCTTGAAAGCCCCGTGCGCGAGCTTCTTTCCAGATATTTTGAATCTCGCGCATGACGGAATCCAGCGCCCGAGCCATGAGTTGATGCATTTTCATGGGCTCATGCCCCTCGACGAAATAGGGCTTGTAGCCGTAGCCCTCGAAGAGCTTTTGCAACTCGTCTCGCGGGATGCGCGCCAGAAAGCAGGGGTTCGCGATCTTATAGCCGTTGAGATGGAGGATCGGGAGCACGGCGCCATCGCGCGCCGGGTTCAGGAACTTGTTGCCATGCCAGCCGGTGGCCAGGGGGCCCGTTTCGGCCTCGCCGTCGCCAACGACGGTGGCCACGATGAGATCCGGATTGTCGAAGGCGGCCCCAAAAGCGTGAGACAACGCATAGCCGAGCTCGCCGCCCTCGTGGATTGAACCCGGGGTCTCCGGAGCCACGTGGCTCGGAATTCCGCCAGGAAACGAGAATTGCTTGAAGAGCTTCTGCATGCCCTCCTCGTCCTGGGAAATATTCGGGTAGACTTCGCTGTAGGTGCCTTCGAGCCATGTATTGGCGACTATTCCAGGACCGCCGTGTCCCGGGCCCGTCACAAAAACGACATTGAGGTCCTGCTCTTTGATGACCCGGTTAAGGTGCACGTAAGCGAAGTTGAGTCCGGGCGTCGTCCCCCAGTGGCCGAGCAGGCGAGGTTTGATGTGCTCGCGCTTGAGAGGCCTTTTCAGAAGGGGATTGTCGAGGAGATAAATCTGGCCAACGGAGAGATAGTTGGCTGCGCGCCAATAGGCATCAATCTTGCGGAGCAGATCCGGCGGGAGCCCAGAGGGTGAATTCGACTCGCTAGCTGTCTTCGTCTGTTTTGCGATCGCGGTTCTGGACGTTCGTTTCTTCATCTTAGGGATAACGGTGAAGCTGCGGGAGATGACTTCAATGATTAAACTGACTAAGGCCGTCTTGCCCGTCGCGCCAGCTGAGCACGATGCCGAATCTGCCCTCCGCCAGCGGGACCGGGTGCGTCGCGGCCATATCCATGTCAAGCCGCCCCGAGGCCTCCACGCCTTCGAGAAACAAACTTGCATCTCGCTGGGAAGAAAAGGTGTGCACGGCCACGTTCGATTCGATGTCGTCCGGGTCGATCACGTAGAAGTCCGGAAGTTGCTCGAGCGAATATTGGCCTTTTCCGTTGCAATACAGTTCTACACTCATGATTTTTTCTCAAATGGTCGATGGGTTGGGGATCGATCTTCAGAATAACTCGGGCTGAGCGACCGGAGAAAAGCTCAGCCGATGGAGCGGGCAAGGCCCGTGCTTGCGCAAGGCCGCGAGGTGCTCGGACGTCGCGTATCCTCGATGCCGCCGAAATCCATAATGTGGATAAAGGGCGTCCAATTTGTCCATGATCCTGTCACGCGTAACTTTGGCCACAACGCTGGCGGCGGCGATGGAGAGGCTCAGCGAGTCACCCCGGATCACGGCAGTTTGCGGTGAGGGGAAACTCGGCACCGGGAGTCCATCGATCAAGACATGCTCGGGTGGCGAAGGCAGGCGGCTAACGGCCTCGCGCATCGCCCGGTGGGTGGCCCGAAGAATATTCAGCGTATCGATCGTGGTGACATTCTGGACAGAAACTGCCCAGCGCACGTGGGCAGCACTCGTAATCTCGGCGAAAAGCTCCCTCCGGAACGCGGGGGTCAGCTTCTTCGAGTCATCGAGCCCGGTAAACCGCCGGTGCTCGAGAAAAACAACCGCCGCAGCCACGACAGGGCCTGCGAGTGGTCCGCGGCCCGCTTCATCAATGCCGGCGATGAGAAGAATGCCCCGCTTCTTGAGAGCGCGCTCGTGCCCGAATGAGCAGGGCATGGAGAGAGGGATTAAGCAGCCTTTTCCTGTGATTTCTCCCGCACTGCGGTCGCAGACTTTCCTTTGCGCTTGCGGAGATAATTCAGCTTCGCGCGGCGCACCTCGCCCCTGCGCTCGATCTCGATCTTGGCGATGCGCGGCGAGTTCACCGGGAACACCCGTTCGACGCCTTCGCCGTAGCTCACCCGGCGAACAGTAAAGTTCGCGTTCACCCCCGTCCCTTTCCGGCCAATGACGATCCCAGTATACACTTGGATGCGCTCCTTGTCTCCTTCGATGACTCGCGTATGCACGCGGACGGTGTCACCGACTCGGAACGCTGGGACATCCTTCTTGAGCTGTTCGCTCTCAATTTTTTCGATGATGCTCATGGCCGTAAGAAAATGTGGAACTTGCCAGACTTGCGCAAGTCGCGCCGTCTGGCAAGTTCTCTTTTGGACGATGCCTTCCTCTCGCAGCGTCGGATTGCTTATTATCTGATTGATTTCCACAGGGGCGTATCCGACCTTCGCAGTCGTCCCGCCGAACTTCCCTCGATGAAACTTAGCTTGCGTACTAAGCTCGTGGCCGTCCTGGTGGTGGCTCCGGTCCTGCTTTTGCTGGTCGCGATTGGAGTTATTTGGACGCTGGACTATCGCCAGCGGGTTGCCGAGCAAGGGGGAATGTTTCGCAGCGAGTCGATCCAGGTGGGTCGCAGCCTGCGTCTGGCGGTCGAGCGCAGCATTGGCAGCCTCAACGACCTTCTCTCCCTCGGCGGGGTGGCTGCGCTCCTGGAGGCCGAAGAGGATCCGCGTCTGGACGTGACGACCGAGGCCTGGAAGCTCCGGGCTCGCCAGATCGATTCAGTGTGGTCTTCGCTGCGCCTGGACAGCCCGCAGGTGCAGATCGCGCTCAACAATCCGCTGGCTGCAAGATTGCGTGATTTCGGACGCAAAAACTGGATTTTTGCGGAGATCATTATCGCAGGTCGCGGCGGGAAGTTGGTGGCGGCAACGTCGCGGCCGTCGAACTATGATCAATCCCAGGAAGACTGGTGGCGGGAGGGAATGCGCTTGAGCCGTGGGCAGGCTTTTCTGGAGGGATTTCACTACGACGAGAGTGCCGGCGTGCTGGCGCTGGATATCGCTCTGCCGATTGTTCCCGAGGCCTCCGGTTCGGCGATTGGCGTCCTCAAGGCGGTAGTAAATGTCTCGACGTTACTGGCTTCGGTGACAGTCCTCTCGATCGCCACCGAGGCGCAGGCGGAGGTGATTGGCAAGGACGGAACGGTCTTATTGCAGCTGTCGGACAAGAGCTTCGTTCCGACGGGGGAGAAGATTTCGCCGGTGGCGGTGAGCCGTTTGCAGCCCGATTCCCCGGGTTGGTTCATTTCTCCCTTGAATGGAAACGCGGCCAGTATGGTGGGATTTTCCGCCTTCCATATTCTCGGACTGTTCGGTTTGGACCAGCAGATTTATGGAGACCCGCTCTATGTCATCGTGCACGCGCCCGCCTCGGAGATCCTGGCACCGTTGCGTCAACGCGCAGCGGTTCTGGCGATCGCGGGCACGCTCATTATCCTGGCCTCGCTAGCGCTGGTGATCTACCTGGCGGAGAAGATGATTTTGGCGCCTCTCAAGACGTTGAGCAGAGCAGCCGAGGCCATGGCCGCCACGGTGATTTCATCCCGAAAGAGCGCCCGTGACGGGAAGCAGATCCTCGATCCAAACACCGCCCTGACCGGGGTCGATGCCATCAAGACCGGAGATGAGATGGAGGCCTTCGCCCAGGATTTCTCGGCAATGTCCGGAAAGCTGCTTCGCTATCAGGAAGATCTCAAGACCGAGTTGGCGGCGAAGACCGCCGAGATCCAACGTGACCTCGATATGGCGCGCGATTTTCAGCAGGCCTTCCTGCCGCGGGACTATCCTCGCGTGCCGACCCACGTCGACGAGGGCCGCTTCGCTCTGAACTTTCATCATATCTACCGCGCGGCGATGTCGGTGAGCGGTGACTTCTTCGACGTCATCAAGCTCAACGATTGCTGCGCCGGTGTGCTCATCGCGGATGTCATGGGCCACGGCACGCGCTCTGCCCTGGTGACGGCCATCCTCCGGACTCTACTCCACGGATTGGCGCGGGCCGGCGAGGATCCCGGGATGTTTCTCTCGCTCCTCAACCACCATTTCCATGACACCATGAAGCGGACCGACCAGGTGATCTTCGTGTCTGCTTGTTTTGTCGTCTTTGATACGCGGGAGGCCACCGTGCGCTGCGCCTCCGCCGGCCACCCGAGTCCGCTGGTGGCCAATCGGCACACCGGACACGTCGAGCCTATCTACCAAAACCTCAAGAAGAACCCCGCTCTGGGCCTTTTGCCCGAGGCGTCGTACCAGGTGTTCTGCCGTGAGCTCAGGGAGTACGACGTCTACCTTCTCTTCACCGACGGGGTCGAAGAAGCCATGAACGAGAAGGACGAGTACTATGGGATTGAGCGCCTGCAGCGCGCGATGGCCGATAACCTGAAGCTCGATATCGGCGATCTCACCGAAGCGATCGTGGATGATATCCTGAAGTTTTCCGGCACTCTTCCGCTCGCCGATGACCTTTGTCTGGTCGCTGCTGAGGCAACGCTCGACGGGTCGGCGCGAACGGCGTCTTTGCAACAGACTCGGTCGGCGGAGTTCGGGCAGACCGCGAGCTCCTGAGCCTCCTGGCAGCGGGACGGACTCGCGGAATCTCGCTTGCGCTGGGAAGTCAACCGTGCACCACCTCCGACTCGCGCTGGATCACTCGATCGACCTGCGTCAGCAATTGCGTCATTGTGGGACGCTGCCGACGCGGAGCATCGCCGCCGTTTCCGAAGTTGGCTTGCGAGTAAAGCCGCCGCACCGCCTCGCGAAAAGTCTTCGAAGGAATTGTGCCCGTCTCAATGCAGACCCCGCCGATGCAGGTTTGTTTTTCGACGACGGCGACTCGCTTGCCGAGCTTGGCTGCCTGAATGGCGGCACGCTGACCGGCTGGTCCGCTGCCGATACACACCAAATCAAACTCGTATGCTTCCATAGATTGCCCCGGTTTTGAAAGTTTTACCCCGAGCCCAAGACAGCTGGGCTGATCAGCCGGCTGGTCGTCGACGGAATTGCCACCCACCGGCGAGTGACAACCGACAAGATCTTGATCGCAGTGGGGACGCGCCCGACTGACCCGCGCGGTATCAAGCCGGACGGTCGGGTGGTCATCACTTCAGACACGATTCTTCAGCTCGAGAAATTGCCGCGCAAAGTCGCGGTGGTCGGTGCCGGCGTCATCGGAATCGAATATGCCTCCATGTTTGCTGCGCTGGGCGTGCACGTCACCGTCATCGACAAGCGTCCGCGACCTCTGGAGTTCCTGGACTGCGAGATCACCGATGAACTGGTTCATCAGATGCGCAAGTCAGACGTGACGTTTCGCTGTGGGGACGGCGTCGACAGCATGGAGATCATCGAGGATGTTGCCCGGGAAGGCTTGATCGAACTGGAGTCGGGCAAGCACATGGTCGCCGATTTGATTTTGTTTTCAGTGGGGCGCGTAGGAGCCACCGACGCGCTGCAGTTGGAGGCGGCCGGCTTGAAGGCGGATGACCGTGGTCGCTTGAAGGTCAACGATTACTATCAGACCGAGGTGCCGCACATTTATGCGGCGGGCGATGTCATCGGTTATCCGGCCTTGGCGGCTACTTCCAGCGAGCAGGGCCGTTTGGCCGCCTGCCACATGTTCGATCTCCTGGCGCAGCCGATGGGCAAGCACTTTCCGATCGGGATTTATTCCATCCCCGAGATCTCGATGGTGGGAAGTACCGAAGAGGAGCTTACCAAGGAAAAGGTGCCATATGAGACCGGCATTGCGAGGTTCAACGAGATCGCGCGTGGTCAGATTTCGGGCGATGATTCGGGGATGTTCAAGATGATCTTTAGCCGTGAGGATGGAAAGCTTCTTGGCGTCCATTGCATCGGCTCCGGCGCGACCGAGTTGATCCACGTGGGCCAGGCGGTCATCGGTCTGGGCGGCGGCCTCGATTATTTTCTGAACACGGTCTTCAACTATCCGACGCTGGCGGAATGTTACAAGGTGGCCGCCTTCAATGCGGCCAACAAGATCAACTACGTTCGCCGCATCAAGGCCCTCCGCAGGAAGCACGCTGCCGGCAAGGTCGCGGCCAAAGCAGCCTGAGGAAGTATGGCGCCGCGCGTGGCGTCGCCTGGGACGTTCTTGGTGGTGCCGGTTTGCCGGCGATGATAGCGTTTTCGCATGCCAAAAGACGCCAAAGTATTGGAGAGCAACGTGAGCGACGCTGTGCGGACGGTCGATGCAACCATGGCGGTGTTCCTTGACTTGGAGAACATCGCGCTGGGTGCGAGGACGGCACAATTTCCTCCCTTTAACATCAAGCTGGTCCTCGAACGGCTCCTGCTCCGCGGACATATCGTAGTTAAGAAGGCCTATTGCGATTTCGATCGCTATAAGGAATTCAAGAAGGACCTCCATGAGTCGGCCTTCGAGTTGATCGAGATTCCCCATGTGCGGCAATCCGGCAAAAACTCCGCTGATATCCGCATGGTCGTCGACGCGCTCGATCTTTGCTATACCAAGCAACACCTGGATACCTTTGTCATCCTGAGCGGTGACTCCGACTTTTCGCCGTTGGTCAGCAAATTGCGCGAGAATGCCAAGACCGTCATCGGTGTGGGCGTGAAGAGCTCGAGTTCCGACCTCTTTATCAACAATTGCGACCAGTTCCTTTATTACGACGATCTCGTGCGTGAAGAGCGCGAGCGAAAGAAGGTGCGCGCCCCTCGAACGACCGATTCGAAACAGAAGGACGCAGCCGATGGGCCAGATGCCGGACCGACGCGCGAACAGGCGCTCGACGCGCTCGTGACCACACTCGCGGCTCTCGAAGAGGAACGCGGCGAGGACCCGATCTGGGGATCAATGATCAAACCTGCGCTCAAGCGGCGCAATCCCGGTTTCAACGAACGGGCGCATGGATTTGCGTCCTTCAACGATCTCCTCAGGGCCGCCGAAAAACTGAGCCTGGTCAAGCTCGAGACCGACGGCAAGTCGCGGAACTTTAGCGTCCGGTCGGTTCAGCGCGACCAGTAGCGCAAACCTCTGTCCCGGGGTCGCTGCCGCGGATGAATCATCCAAGCAAGAGGCTACGACGACTGTTCCTCCGTGGCTTTCAAGGCCTCTTTGACAATGTCAACGATATCCGAGGGGAGTTGGATGCCGGCGACGGCTCCCCGAGCGGACGGGCTCATTTTGCGCCACGTCTTTCCAACGATCGTGACAAACTTCTCTCGGGGATATTGGGCATGCCGAGCAGCGAAATCGGAGATCTCATTCTCAAGGAAAACGAGGCAGGCCGCGTCCTCGAGAAGCTGCGTGTTAGGATTGGTCGGCAAGCCGGTCTTGGAAACCCAGGTGGCGACCTCCTCGGTCTCGCTCGCCGGCACCCCGGCCTGGAGAAGCAACTCGCGGGCGCGCTCCGCCTGTTTCCCGTAGAGCAACTTTCGCCAGGTGAGATAGCCGGCGCGGCCTTCGGGATACGAACTGCGCGGCACGCGCCATCGTTCGAGGTGCTGGCAGCGCACGGCCAGACGCAGCAATTCCGAAGCGTCCGGCGCCAAACGAAGAAGCCAGGCCTCCATCCTGTCGGCGTAAACGAGCTCGGCAGGACGACCGTCCAGGCGCTTGGGATCGGCGGAGTGAGCCGCATCGATGAGCCGGCGGGCGAGGGCGTAAGGGTTCACCGTGCCAGGCGAATCAGAATACGCTGCGCACGAGACCGCCATCGACCCGGAGCGCAGCCCCGTTGATCGCTGACGACCGCGGACTGCTGACAAACGCGACCAGGTCGGCGATCTCCCCCGGCTCAATCAACCTTTCGAGCAGGGAGGTGGGCCGGTTCTCCCGCATGAATTGACGCTCGGCTTCCTCCGGGGACGAACCGGGGAAAATTTCTTGCACGAACTTGGCCACACCTTCGGTCTTGGTGGAACCAGGCATGACCGTATTGACGGTGACGGCAGTGCCCTTGGTGAGTTCGGCCAGGCTGCGGGACACCGAGAGCTGCATGGTTTTGGTGGCACTGTAATGGGCCATTTCCGGTGAGGGACTGATCGCTGCTTCACTGGCGATGAAGATGACGCGTCCGGTTCGACGGTCCAGCATCGCCTTAAGGTAGTGACGGGCGAGGCGCACGCCGCTGAGAACGTTGACTTCGAAAAGCCGCAGCCACGCGTCGTCCGTTTCTTCAAAGAAGCCAACCGCCTCATAGATCCCGAGATTATTGACGAGGATATCCACCTGGGGGAATTGACGGATTGTTTCCGCCGCGCCCGCAGCGGTGCCATTGTCCGTCGCCAGGGTTTCCAGTTTCGCAGTGGGGACACGCCCGCGGATGTCGGCTGCGGCTGACGCCACACCGGCCGCACTACGGCCGTTGACAATCACCGTGGCTCCCTCGCGAGCCAGGCAGGCGGCAATTTCCTTTCCGATTCCTCCGGTGGAAGCTGTGACCAGGGCGAGCTTATCGTCGAGTTGAAGGTCCATGAGAATCGTATCGTCCTCTGGGCAGTTAAGATGACGCAGCCGAAAATGCAAACACGCTCGGTCGCATCGCGGACCTGTCGGCGCTCGTCCTTCCCATGGATCAGAGAAGCTCGATTTGCTGGAGGATTTGCGCGAGAATCGTGGACATCAATGTCTGAGATTCGCGAGAACAAGATCACCGGCGAGTGGGTGATCATCGCGCCGGAGCGCACCAGGCGTGGCGGTAATCTGGCGCCGACTTCCGATCGAAGCGAGATCGGGTCGTTCCAATCGAGTTGTCCGTTCTGTCTGGGCAATGAGAGCGCCACGTCTGAAGAACGGTTTCGTGTGGAGGGAGAGGACGGGCGCTGGCTTCTGCGTTCGGTCGTGAACAAGTTTTCCGTGCTTTCACCATCCGGTGAGGTGTCTCCAAGTTGCCCGGGCTCTGAAGGGGCCAGCGTGAATGCGGTGGGTCTTCATGAGGTCATTATCGAGAGCCCCCGGCACGATGTCTCCCTGGCGGTCCTGCCGGTGGCGCACGTCGATCGGATTCTCGAGGCGTACCGCGATCGGTTTTGCGAGTTCTACCGAGACTCCCGGGTACGGCATGTCATTGTTTTCAAGAATCACGGCACAGACGCCGGCGCCTCCCAGCAACATCCGCATTCCCAAATTGTGGGTCTTCCCATTGTGCCCGGGCAGGTGGTCGAAAGAGTGGAGCGCGCCCGTCGATTTTACGAAGAGAGCGGCTGCTGCCTGGCCTGCGCCCAGATCGCCCAGGAGCGCGAGCAGGCGTGTCGGATCATTTTCGAAAATCAGCACTTTGTGGCGTTCATTCCCTACGCGGCCCTGTCGCCGTATCATCTTTGGATCTTTCCGAAGACGCATTCCGCTTGCTTTTCGGAACAACCACTCGAGACACTTCCGGCGCTGGCGGAAATGGTGAGCACCGTTCTCGGTAAACTTTATGGCCTGCTTGGCAACCCGGCGTTCAACCTTGTCGTGCGCTCGCTGGAGCCGAAGAAGAACGACGTGCCCCATTTTCATTGGTACATCTCGATCGTGCCGAGAATCAACAAGCCGGCGGGGCTCGAGCTGGGAACCGGCCTCTACGTCAATCCCTCTCTCCCGGAATCCTGCGCGAAAGCGCTAAGAGAGTTTGCCGTTCGTTGACGTTGCGGACGGACCTATCCCAGGCTGCGCGGTTCCGGCAAACGAATGTGGACAATCAGGCCGGTGGACGGCCCTTGCGAAAGCTGAATGTCTCCGCCGTGGTTGCGGACGATCGACCGCGCGATCGACAGGCTCGGCGCGGAATTTCGATCGCGGCGACCATGTTCGCGGAGATGCAGGCTCCGCCGACGACTGGCTCTATCGCTTGAACCGCCTGGACACCTTGCGCTTTGTGATCAACGGCACGCCGGATCTTGCCCTCCGTCTCAGTTCGGACGACCAAGCGACCGTGCGTTTCACGGAGTTTCCGGGGCGCGATTTTCCTGCGCGGGTTGCCCATTCGAGCCGGGTCTTCGATACCGCCACCGGCACCATGCGCATGGAACTGCTCCTCGAGAACAAAGATCTGACTCTGCCGGCCGGCCTCACCGATTCGGCGGTGTTCAACGTTAGTCCGGCCGAGGGAACGTTCCTTGTGCCCGCGAACGCCCTGATCATCCAACAGGGTAAGACGATGGTGGCCACCGTCGATGACGGCAAGGTGGACTTTTTGGATCTGCGGCAAGGAAGAAACCTCGGCCGCGACGTTGAGGTCATCTCGAGCAGATTGTCGGAAGCGAGCTCCGTGATCTTGAATCCCAACGCGATGTTGCGCGAAGGAGATGCAGTCACTGCATCTCCGCTCACGGCCGTAAAGTAACCGGCCGCCCTCTCCCGCAGGGGACGCCTGGATCTGAATTTCCTCGCCGGCGGCTGGGAAATTGCGAGTATTCGATCAGAATCGAGCCATGAAGGAGCGCTGTTGCGCGTTGTGTGGACGCGCGGTTACCCAACTGACCCGGCATCATCTCGTTCCGCGAACAGTGCATAAGCGTCCGCGTACCCGGCGAAGCTTTACCCGGTCCGAACGGCGTACCGTGGTTCTCCTTTGCCGTGCCTGCCACAAGCAGATCCACGCGCTCTTCACAGAATCCGAACTCGCCCGCGACTACTGCACGCTGAAGGCGTTGGCGGCGCATGCGGAAGTCGCGCGCTTCGTTGAGTGGATCGCGCGTCAGCCGCCGACGGTCGATGTGCGGGTCCGCCGTCGCCGAGCCTGAGAGCGATCGCCTCGCTTGAGGCAGAATCACGGCCGAGCGTTCAGTTGCGATCGGCTTGGGATTGTTTCATCGTGTTTCTAATGATTTGATCTTCACAAGCACCGTAAGAACGAGACAGGCGCCGGCATGAAGAAACGCACACCCGAGATCAAGTTCCCTGGGAAGTTCGACCCGCAGATACGCGTGCTCATCGTCTATTTTGTGACGACGTTAGTCGTCCTCTGGGTTTGGCAGGAAGTCTCCCGCCAAGTCGCTGTCGTCACCATGCCTTACAGCGAGTTCAAGGCCTATGTCGCCCGACACGAGGTGGTCGAGGCCACCATTGAGCAGGACGAAATCATCGGCCGGGTCGTGCCGAAGCCTGCGCCCGAGGAGAAGACGGCCGCCGCGACCGAAGAGCCGGCCAATGCGAATGGGACCAAGGCCTCTCCCAGTCCCGCACAATCTCCTGTGGAGAAAAAGCCATTCTATTTTCGGACCGTCCGGGTCGAGGACCCGGACCTGGTCAACGAGTTACAGGCGGCGGGAGTGAACTACAGTGGCACGCGTCCGAGTGTCCTCTCACAATTCCTGATGGCTTGGGTGTTTCCGCTGTTGCTTTTGTTCGGCTTGTGGTCTTTGCTGGCGCGTCGTTTCCGGGCGGCGGGTGAGGGCGTTCTCGGTATCGGCAAGAGTCGGGCTAAACTGTTGGTGGACAATAATACCGGCGTCACCTTTGCCGATGTGGCCGGATGCGACGAAGCCAAGCAGGAACTGAAGGAAGTCGTGGACTTTCTCAAGAATCCCAAGGATTACGAAGCGCTGGGCGCCAAGATTCCCAAGGGAGCTTTGCTGGTCGGCCCTCCGGGCACTGGCAAGACGCTGCTCTCGCGGGCGGTGGCGGGAGAAGCTGGGGTGCCCTTCTTTTCTTTGAGTGGCGCCGACTTCGTCGAAATGTTCGTGGGCGTCGGCGCGGCGCGCGTGCGCGACCTTTTCCAGCAGGCCAAACAACACGCTCCCTGCATTATTTTCATCGACGAACTGGATGCCATCGGCCGGCAACGGGGTGTTCATGTCGGGGCGGTGAACGACGAGCGCGAGCAAACCCTCAACGCTTTACTCGTGGAGATGGATGGTTTTGAAGCCAATGCCGGGGTGATCGTCCTGGCCGCCACCAATCGTCCCGAGGTCCTCGACCGCGCGCTGTTACGCCCGGGCCGGTTTGATCGCCAGATCGTCGTCGATGCGCCGGACTTGGATGGGCGCGAGGCGATCCTGAAGGTTCATGGTCGCGGGAAACGGCTTTCGGCGGACGTGGATCTTCGCCGTCTGGCGGCGGCGACCGCGGGCATGTCGGGTGCAGATCTCGCCAATGTCCTCAACGAGGCGGCGCTGCTGGCGGCGCGGCGAAAGGCGAGCGCGATCACGCAGGGCGATCTCGAGGAGGCGGTCGAGAAGGTCGTGGCCGGGCCCGAACGGCGGAGCCGCCGGTTGAATGACGATGAGAAGCGGCGGGTTGCCTTTCATGAAGTGGGCCATGCGCTTGTGGCGGCCTACAGCGAGCATGCCGATCCCGTTCACAAGATCAGCATCGTTCCCCGAGGCCGGGCCGCGCTCGGTTACACCATGCAATTGCCGTCCGAAGACCAGTTCCTGCTGACACAGACGGAATTGATGGAGCGCCTTTCCGGTCTTTTAGGCGGCCGAGCCGCTGAAGAGATCATCTTCCGCGAAGTGACAACCGGTGCTCAAAACGATCTCGAACGCGCCACCGCGCTCGCTCGCCAGATGGTGGCGGCGTACGGTATGAGCGAAAGCATCGGTTTGGTCAGCTGCGTGCAAAGGCAGACCGCCTTTCTCGATGGCCAGATGCAGCGCGATTGCAGCGAGGCCACCGCGCGGGACATTGACGAGGAAGTGAAAGTGCTCCTGGACCACGCCTACGCGAAGGCGAAGCAGATCCTCTCCGCGCACCGCGACCAACTCGACCTGGTTGCGACGGAGTTGCTCAAGAAGGAAGCGCTCGATGCGAAGGAGTTCTATCGCCTGATCGGCAGGGAAATACCGCGGGCCAAAGAACCGGCCCCTCGGTTGCCAGATCCCGTCGTGAAGGCCTGAGCTGAGGAGATATTACGGGGTTGGGAACGGGTTGCGCTCTGCGAAGCTCTTTTGGTGCCAGTACGGATAGGTCGGCGTCTTCGCGCTGGCGGCATCAAGTTTCGCGACCTGTTCTGCGCTGAGGTTCCACCCGACGGCGCCGAGGTTTTGGCGGAGCTGCTCTTCATTGCGCGCACCGATGATGATCGTGGAGACGCTGGGACGTTGGAGGAGCCAGTTGAGGGCGACTTGCGGCACGGTCTTGCCGGTTTCGGCAGCAACGGCGTCCAGCGCGTCGACCACATCATAAACATAACTATCGTCGACCGGCGGGCCGGCGTCGACCGTTTGCTGGGATTTCAGGCGGCTGACTTCGGGGAGTGGCTGTCCGCGGCGAATCTTACCGGTGAGGCGGCCCCACCCGAGCGGGCTCCACACCACGGTGCCTACCTTCTGATCGACGGCCAGCGGCATGAGTTCCCATTCGAAGTCACGTCCGATGAGCGAATAATAGGCCTGATGGGCCATGTAGCGCTCGAGTCCGTATTTTTCGGAGATGGCGAGCGATTTCATGAGGTGCCATCCGGAGAAATTCGAGCAGCCGAGATAGCGAATCTTTCCAGCGTGCACGAGGTCATCGAGCGTGCCGAGGACTTCTTCGATCGGGGTGAGCGCGTCGAAACCGTGCAATTGGAAAAGATCGATATAGTCGGTCCCGAGGCGGCGCAGGCTGCCTTCGACGGCCCGGATCAGGTGGAACCGCGAGGAACCGACGTCATTCGGACCGGGACCACTCCGGAAGGTTGCCTTGGTGGAGATAAGCACCTGATCACGGCGACCCTTGATGGCTCCACCGAGAACTTCTTCAGACGTTCCCTCGGAATAGATATCGGCGGAGTCAAAAAAATTCAGACCCGCTTCGAGACAGATGTCAACAAGCCGGGTCGCCTCCTCCACACCCGTCGAACCCCAGGCCTTGAAGAACTCGTTGGCGCCGCCGAAGGTGCCTGTGCCAAAACAAAGCGCGGGGACTTTGAGTCCCGATCCGCCCAAAAGCCTGTACTCCATGGTTGTCGTCGTGTTCATAGGAGGCATTGTAGGTATCGTTTGCGGGTCTTGCAATCGGCACAGGTTTGCGACTTCTTGCCTCCGTCGAAAGGGGATTACTTTCCTTGATACTCATGGACGCAAATATTCTGCTCCCTACGGAAGACAAGCTGTCGGAACATCACGGAGCAACGCCGCCCGATCCGAGGCGCGAAATTCTTCATCCCACCATATGCGGGCGGCGCGCACGTCGCCGTTGCCGGACCAGGCGTGCTTCTCGTGACCGCACCCCACAGCTTGAGCTTGCCCTATTGTACTTTGCCAAGCGGCATGGTTCCGGCTGAGACCGCGCGTCGCTTCGGGATCGTGTATCCTGAAGCAACGCTGGTAAAGTACGAGCGAATCGGTTTGCCGTTGCGGATGAGGCGGTGCTCGGTGATTGGGCCCAAGTGGAGGCAGCGTTTCCGGATCGCCTTGTGGTCGAGTCCCTCTCGTTGGAAGCTGACGAGCAGCAACGTCGCCCCCTCCAAACTCGAACGTGGTGTCCAGAATTCGAACATGAGGCTGTTTTGGCCGAAGAGATGAGGGCCGGTTGTTTTGCGAACTGCCGCGTCCTGATCCATCGTGTAAAATGCAGCTTCGCTGGCAATAAAGTTGCGGTCCATGCCGACGACCACGGTCGGCGTCTCTGTCTGCTGCTCTATTTCGCGTTTGAGTGACTCGAGGGCCAAGCCCATCTCCGACCAACCGACCGGCAACAATTCCATTTTCGCCGAGTAGCCGAGGCCAGGCAAGCCGAAGGAAAGGTAGCTGAGAAAGATGGGGTAGATGACGCAGGCCAATACGACTGTTATCATCCAAGCGCGCCGCGTAAGAGTAGAAGGTGCAGCAGTCAAATGCGCCGCGATAGGGGGAATCACCGCCAGCCAGAGCGGTCCTGTCCAGTTGAGTTTTACGCGATGCGTCAAGCTGAAAATCACGAACACGACCAGCGGAACGAGCGTAAAGATCTGGCAGAACAGTCTTCGCCGGGACGCATTGCTAGAGGCGGCTTCGATCGGCTCGCGGTTGGCGAGGACACGAATCGCGAGAAAAAGGCCGACCGGCGTGAGCACCGCGAGGATGGAGGCGAGAAGCTCATGCGTGGAAAAACGTCGCGGTGCAGCGACCCGATCGACGCTTTGATAGGCGAAGGACGCCCAGTCGTGCTGTGCATTCCAAACAAGGACCGGCGCGAAGATGACCACGGAAAGGAGCACTGCGCCGTACGGTGCGCCGTGGCGGAACCACCGGCGAGACTCTGGATCGAGCATCATGAAAAGCAACGTCGCCGGCCCGATCAGCGCGATGGTGTACTTCGAGAGCATGCCGAGCCCGAGGCAGATGCCCAGCCCCAGCCAAGCGCGCTCACATCCTTCAAAAAAGATCCGTGCCAGAAAGTAGAGCGCGCCGGCCCAGCAGGCCGTCAGCGGCGCATCGGGGGTGATCATGAACCCGGTTATGAAAAAGAACGGTAGCACCTGGAGCATCGCCATGGCCGTCCAAGCCGCGCGTCGGTCAAACCAGAGCGCGGTCAACCGGAAGACGAAGAAACAGGTAACAAGATGGCAGAGGAAGGCGAAGATGCGGACGCCAAGTTCACCGTGACCAAACACCATCGTGCCAAGACCAATCAGCCACGCGACCATCGGTGGGTGGTCGAGATAGCCGATGTCCAGATGGCGGGCGTAGAGCCAGTAGTAAGCTTCTTCCGGGAAAAGATCGGGCACTGCGAGGGTGGCCAGCCGGAGTAGGAGCAGTCCGCCCACGAGGACCAATGTCCCCCGTGTGACAAATGGAGACGAGCCGGCAAAAGCCGGTTCTGGCAGCGCCATGCTCACTTAATCATCAGGAGGGATGTGAGCTGACGCTCTGCGGCCGCAAGCGCGAGTGTCCTTTCCAGTTTTCACGACTGCCGCGAAAACATGATTGGCAAAATGCGACGCATGCGACGTGGTCCAACAAACGTCATCGCATGGAGCGTTTTGAGCGATGGAAAATACGTTGGTCGTTCTTAACCATGACATCGGCCGGTCCGTGGAGCACTATCAATCAACGTTCGCAGGGGATTACAAAAAGCAGAATTCGCCTGGATTGTCTTAGTAGCTCGGATTCGCAGGCTGTCAATGTTGACGTTCAAACCTCTGACCCGTAAACTGATGAAATTGAACGTCTCCCCATCAGCGGTACCCAGCGAGCCTCAGAGTGCAGCCAGGATTTCGTTAAAGGTCGCACTCGGGCGCATGGCGGCGGACGCTTTGGCGTCGTCAGGGTGGTAGTAGCCACCTATGTCGACGGGCTTGCCTTGGACGGCCAGGAGCTCGCCCGCTATCTTCTCCTCGTTGGCCGTGAGTTTTTCGGCGATCAGAGTGAACATGGACTTGAGCTCGGGGTCCTTGTCCTGCGCGGCAAGAGCTTGGGCCCAATAGAGAGCGAGGTAGAAGTGGCTTCCGCGGTTGTCGATGCCACCGACCTTCCGCGCCGGGGACTTGTTGTTGGTGAGGAATTTGCCGGTGGCCTCGTCGAGGGTATCGGCCAGGACCTTGGCCTTCGCGTTGCCAAAGGTGTCGCTGAGGTGCTCGAGAGAAACCGCGAGCGCGAGAAATTCTCCGAGCGAATCCCAGCGCAGGTAATTCTCCGCCGTGAACTGCTGGACGTGCTTGGGCGCGGAGCCGCCGGCGCCGGTTTCGAATAGCCCGCCGCCATTCATCAGGGGGACAATGGAAAGCATCTTGGCACTCGTGCCGAGTTCGAGGATGGGGAAGAGATCGGTTAAATAGTCGCGCAAGACGTTGCCGGTGACGGAAATGGTGTCCTCGCCCGCCTTCAGGCGATCCAGGCTGAACGCGCACGCCTCCGGCGGCGCCAGAATCCTGATATCCAAGCCGGAGGTGTCGTATTCTTTCAGATAGGTTTCGACCTTCTTGATCAATTCGGCGTCGTGCGCGCGGTTCTTGTCGAGCCAAAAAATCGTCGGAGTATGGGTGGCGCGGGCGCGGTTGACGGCCAGCTTCACCCAATCGCGGATCGGTGCGTCCTTGGTCTGACAGGCGCGCCAGATGTCCCCTTCCTCGACGGCGTGCTCGAGCAAGACTTTGCCCGACGCGTCGACCGCACGGACCGCGCCCTTGGCCGGAATCTCGAAAGTCTTGTCATGCGAGCCGTACTCTTCCGCCTTTTGCGCCATCAACCCGACATTCGGCACCGTGCCCATCTTGCGAGGGTCGAAGGCTCCGTGCTTCCTGCAAAAGTCGATGACTGTTTGGTAAACGCGCGCGTAACTGCTGTCGGGGATGACGGCGAGGGTATCCTGGAGTTTGCCTTGGGTATTCCACATTTGGCCCGAAGAGCGGATCATGGCCGGCATCGAAGCGTCGACAATGACATCGCTGGGGACGTGGAGGTTGGTAATGCCTTTGTCGGAGTTGACCATGGCGAGTGGAGGACCGCTGGCGAGGGCGGCTTTGATGTCTGCCTCGATGGCAGCCTTCTTGTCGGCGGGAAGATTCTGGATCTTGGCGATCAAATCGCCGAAACCGTTATTAAAGTCGACGCCAAGCTCGCTGATCAAGTCGGCATGTTTCGCGATGAGATTCTTGAAGAAGACGTTCACGGCGTGTCCGAAAATGATCGGATCGGAAACCTTCATCATCGTGGCCTTCATGTGCAGGGAGAAGAGCACCCCTCGCTTCTTGGCTTCCGCGATCTGCTTTTCAAGGAACTCGAGAAGGGCCTTCTTGCTCATGACGGTCGCGTCGAGCACTTCGCCGGCCTTGAGAGCCGTCTTTTCCTTGAGCACAGTGACTTTGCCATCCGCAGCGACGAATTCGATCTTCACCGTGGTGGCCTCGGGCACGGTGACGGACTTCTCGTTGGAGAAGAAGTCGTTTTCGCCCATCGTGGCCACGTCGGTTTTGGACTCACCGGACCAGGCGCCCATGGAATGCGGGTTGTCGCGGGCGTACTGCTTGACGGCCTTGGGAGCACGCCGATCGGAGTTGCCTTCACGGAGGACTGGGTTCACCGCACTGCCCTTGATCTTGTCATAACGTGCCTTGATCTCTTTTTCCTCGTCGTTCTTCGGCTCTTCGGGATAGTCCGGGAGCTTGTAGCCCTTGCTCTGCAACTCAACGATGGCGGCTTTGAGCTGCGGCACGGAGGCGCTGATGTTGGGCAATTTGATGATGTTCGCTTCCGGTTTGGTGGCGAGGGCACCCAGTTCGCTGAGAGCATCGCCGATCTGCTGGTCGGCGGTGAGATGCTCGGGGAAACTGGCCAGGATACGTCCGGCGAGCGAGATGTCCCTGGTTTCGACCGTAACGCCGGCATGTTTGGTGAAGGCCTGGATGATTGGAAGAAGTGAGTAGGTCGCGAGGGCCGGCGCTTCGTCGGTCTTGGTGTAGATGATGGCAGGAAACTGGGACATGATCTTGGGTGTGAGATTGAGCCAGAGACTAAGGGTATTGACCCGCCGCGGTCAAAAGCAATTGGCTCGCAGAAGTCCGTCAAGGAGTGGCTTGAGGAGGCGTTGGGCGGGCTCGCAAGAAGAGCAGGTAACGGCTTTCGCCACGCTTCGAGATCGGGCCGGAGTCGAGTGCCGGAGGCGGGAGCGGCCCGCTGGCGTCGGCGACGCGGCGTTCGGGGAGGACCAGTGCATCGCGCTCGCCATTGAGGAACTCGCGAGTTCCTCGCTTGATAAGAACATAGCTGTCGACGCCACAGTAGAGAATCATCGGCTCATCGCGTCCTTCCACCATGCTGATACTTCTTGCTCCCGCCTCCTTGGCGAGCGCCTGGACTTTGCGCCCGAAGCGCGCAAGAGCATCCTCACCGTTACGGTAATGGAGGGTGATGATGGTCAGAAAATAGCCGGTGACCGAGACAACAGCGAAGATCACCGCCGCACCGCACCAGGCGCGCACGCGCTTTCCACACTGGCATGCCGAAACCATCGACACGAGGAGCAGACAGAACGGAGGAACCACCGGGAAAATCCGATCCACGCGCTTGGAAGGGATAAAGGTCATGCAGAGCAGTCCACCGAGGGCCCAGCAAACGAGCCAGAGCGCGCCGGGGTTGGCCCTCAGATGCCGGCGCACGTTCTCCGAAGCGATCGGCAATGCGATCACGAGCAGACTCCATGGCGCGAACTTGTGGATCAGGTGCGGAAAATAGAACCAGATCGGCTGGTGCTTTTCGTGAGCCTTGAGGCTTTGGTCGAAGCGACTCATGAACTCGGTGATGACCACGTCCTTGTAGAACTCGGGCCTCGTCAGGCAGCCGATCATCAACCACGCACAAAACAAGACCAAAGGCACCAGCCAGGTCCACCATCCGCTCCAAACGAGCGCGCGGCGGTCCTTCGGTCCCAGAAACCAGAAGGCCGCCATTCCCGGCAGAACGAAAGCATAGAGGATCGGCCCCTTGGTCATGAGTGCGGCGAGCATCGCCAGGAAAAAGGCCCACCTCTCCGAGTTGGTCCAAGGCTGATCGCCGTCAATTTTGCGGTAGATGAGCCATCCGCAAATCGTGATCCAAAGGGTGAGCATCATGTCCGTGCGGACCAGGGTCGCCATGCGGGGGGTGAGCATGTTTAGTCCGAAGGCAGCCATCACGAGCAGCACGCCGAAATCCGGGAGCAGGCGACGCGCTTCTCGCGTCAGAATCAGCAGGATGGCCAGGGTGCAAAGGAACCCGGGCAGCCTCCAGGCAAGATCCCACCAACCGGTGACCGCCCAGAGAGGCAGGCAAAGCCATCCGGCAAGCGGCGGTTTGGTCGCGGTGTTTCCACCGGGGGTATGCTGATACCACCAGCTGCCGCCTTTGGTGATTTCGTAGGAGACGTAGGCCTGCTTGGCCTGATCGTAATTGTCGAGATGCCACGGCAGGTTGCTGGTCGCGCAGAGGCCGAGCACCAGAACCAGCAGAGCGCGTTTCGCGCTCTCGCTCACCACCAGACCAGAGAGAAAATCTTGGAGGGCTTTCAGGGTGATCGGGCGGTTTTGCGAGCTCTGTCTGACCGAATCGCGCCAGGCGGCCACCATGGCGCGCTGAGGAGGTTGTCTTCCCGTGGCGGCGGCGCAGGCATCATTGCAGCCTTCGCTCTTCCTTCCTCAGGCCTTTCACCTTCGACCATGCCTTCCGTGCAAAGGCCTCACCGTTCGCTTCGGCCCACTTCCAGGTAAACCATGCCACCAAGAGAGATAGACAGATCGAGACGACAACATCGGAAGGATGGTGCGCGCCTACCATGATGCTCGACCAGGCGACCAGCCCGGCGAGCGCGATCGCGCCGATGCCCAACCAGACGCGCGCGAAGAGGATCACGCCGGCGAAGCCGAACGCGGTGGCGGTATGCCCCGACGGGAAAGAGTTGAAGGGAGGGTCGCCGATGGTCAAGCGCCCTTCCCGCCATGGGCCGTAGAAACCCTGTTCGATCTTCGGGCTTTCGCGCGGTCGCGTTCGCCCGGTGGTGAGTCGCGAGGCATTGGCGAGAAGTCCTGCGATCGTGGAGGCGACCATCGCGGCTGCCAGAATGCGAACCCACTCGCGCCTCTTCATCTTCCAGGAGATGGCGATCCCAATGCCGCCGGCCAGCATGATCCATGGCCAGTCGCCAAACTTCCGGATGGCCGACTGGAACCGAAAGCCGTCCGATTTTTTCCAGCCTTTGCCCTGGCTTTGCACGACCGTCTGCCGGACGGGTTCGTCCATCTCGAAGGACATCCAGATCGCGCTGGCGGCCAGCAACGTGAGGATCCAAAGAGAAAGGCGTCGCGCGGAACTCTTTATCGCCGGAAGGGCGCGAGGGGGATTCTGCACAGCGGTGAATCTGTGAAGGTCAGCGGTCGAAGGTCTGCCAACGGCTGTTCGGCCACAAATCTATCGCGAAATGAGCCAAGGCTGATCATTCTCGTTCATCTTCAGCGAATTCATGACGACGAAAAGGACGGCGTCCAGCATTTCTGAATTGGTCCAATAGATATCGGTCTCTCCGGCTGGCGGCTCCCAGGTAGAGGCGGGCAGGGAGGGCGAGAATTTCAGATTCTTGATATCGGTCACCGCAGTAAAATCGGGCTGCTTGATCTCGACTCGTCGCGGAAAGTAGCCGGGAGCGACCCACATCCTGGCACGGAAGCCCTCCGCCTTGGCGGCCGCCGCCAGTTGGGGCATGAGACCGGCGGTGATTACGCGGCAATCTTCCCCGTTCAAAGACTGAATCTCCGCGATATCCGCCTTGGCGACCGTAAAGAGCGCGGGAAGAAAGATGGCCTGTTGCGGTGTGATGGGCAGGTAGATGGGAGTATTGTTCTTTTTCGTCGGTGGCGGCTTCCCTTTGAATCGATTGAGTAGAAACTCGACCTTGGCCCCCGGGTAGGCCCAGACTTTGTCACCATTGCGGCAAACGGTAATCTCTTCCCCGAGGACCGGCGCGGTCAGCTTGACCTTGTCCGGAAACTGGACGGCCGCTTCGAGCGCCGCGCCAGTCATTTGCTTGGGCAATCTTCCTGTGACCTCCGTCATCTCAATCGTCATGGTGCAAGCCTTGTTGGGGCTTTTCGTGTCGGCGAGAAGCACGCTCCAGAACGGAGAGAAAACCTTGCCAATGACGTCATAGGGATTGTCACGCGGTGGCGTCTGCTGTGCCTGCGCGATCGATATGGAAACCGCCAGAAGCAGAGCGGGGAATGAAGCGAAGCGAGAACTCATGCGCGCTCTACATACGCGCGAAGCTGGCCGCCGTCAAAATCGGTCTGCCGATTCATCATCGGGCGCCAATCCACCCGAGGAGCCCTGAACTCTTCCCGTGCGTCAAGCCGGATCAGGTGCCAACGGACGATGCGCACGTTGACGACCAGGGGTCGCTAAGGCTAATTCCATAGCGATGGATTGCGCGAAATTCGCCATTTTCTCCGATGTCCATGGCAATCTTGAGGCTTTGGAAGCCGTTCTCGCTGATATTGCGGCCGAGCGGGTGGAGGAGATGATCTGTCTCGGTGATATCGTGGGCTATGGCCCCAATCCTGCCGAGTGCCTCGAGATGATTCGCTGTCTCGGTTGTGCCGCCGTCATGGGAAACCACGACGAGGCATGCGTTGAGCCGGAGCGGGAAGAGGGGCTCAACGAGTATGCCCGCGCCGGGATTGCCTACGCGCGCAGGCAGTTGACCACGGCCCAGAAAGCATGGTTGCGGACTCGGCCGATGCGGCTGGATTTCGAGGACTTCACGGCGGTTCATGCTTCGCTGAGCGACGCCGATGAGTGGCCGTATATCTTCAGCCCGGCGGAGGCGCGGCGACACTTTCTCTTTCAAGATCGGCCGCTCTGCTTCTGCGGGCACACCCACAGACCCGCCGTCTGGACGCAGGAGGGTCGGAAGGTCCGCGGTCTGGCGCCAACCGGCAATTGGACTTGCCCGCTGGGGGCGCGCACGCTGGTCAATGTCGGTTCCGTGGGCCAGCCCCGCAACATGCGGCCGGAGGCCTGCTATGTCATCTACCATCGGCTGGCGCATTCGGTGACTTTTCGATTCGTGCCTTACGATCTGAAAGAAACGCAGTGGAAGATCTTCGCTGCCGGTCTCCCGCGTTTTCTCGCGCAGCGGTTGGCTTTGGGACGCTAAGCGTGATTAGTCGCTGGCAGATTGGCGCATATGCGATAAGGTGCAGTTTCGAAAAAGAGTGATGATGGCGCCGCGACGAAATGCTGCTCGATTCCGGCTTCGCCACGCGAAGGGCCTGCGGGAAGGCTTTGTCGCCGACCGGCGTGAAATTTTTCGTGTCGTCGCTCGTTCCCGCCCCGGCCCCGCATGAGCTCCACGCCGACACTTCTGCTGGCTGAAGGCGGTGGCCTCGTTTATTCCTTTCTCGAGGCCACCATCGAGGGAAAAATCGTCCTGCTGGTTTTGTTTCTTGGATCGATTTTCAGCTGGTCGGTCATGGTGACTAAGATCCGGTATTTGCATTTCGCGAAACGGCAGTCGGAGCGATTTTCCGCGTTGTTTCGTCGTGATCGCGCGCCGCTTCGGATTTTCGAACAGGGCATGCGCTTTGAGGGCTCTCCCCTCTACGAGATCTACAAAGCTGGCTGCGTGGAGCTTTGCTTTCAACTCCTGGGTTCTTCCGAAGTCGACGAGACTTTTCGTGACCGCCTGGAGACGGCAGAGAAGATTACTCCGCCGCAAATGCGCGCGGTGACGGCAGCGATGGAGCGGGCCGTGGGCGAAGCCGGACTGAAACTCGAATCGCAGATGATTATTCTGTCGACCGCGGTCAGCGGTGCGCCGTTTCTGGGGTTGCTGGGGACGGTTTGGGGCGTGATGGACGCTTTCGGGGGAATTGCCCGCACCGGCAGCGCGAATCTTGCCGCGATGGCGCCCGGGGTGGCCGGCGCTCTGATTACGACGGTCTTCGGACTCCTCGTGGCGATTCCAGCGATGTTTGGGTACAACTTTCTGGTCACCAGCGTCCGCTCCATGATTGTGCAGGCGGAGAACTTTGCCGCGGAACTTTCCTCGGAAATCGAGCACCGATTCGTTGAGCATTCGTCGCGCGACTCCCGGCGCCATCTGGTTTAGGAGACTGTTGAAGAACCCACGTATGCCACGTTGCCGCCAATTTTCGGAAGATCGCAAGGAGCCAAGCGCAGGTCGTAGCCACAGCGCTACGGACAAGCTTGGCGACACCGCGAGGGCCGAAAATTGGCGCAACCCAGAGGGCGCGAGCTCTTTGGGGCATCTTTCGGTGTCACTCCTGAGTCACAGCCCCGTTAGGGGATGCTCCTTCGTTGCTCCACCGATATCTACCCCAAGGAGCTCGCGCGTGACATGCGTGGGTTTTTCAACAGTCTCTTAGGCCTCCAAAAATCCCCATGGCATCCTCTCACCGCCCATAATGGTCACTGCTGGAAATGCGACGCTTTAGCTCCCG
The DNA here is from genome assembly GCA_963820865.1 of uncultured Verrucomicrobiae bacterium. GTDB lineage: Bacteria > Verrucomicrobiota > Verrucomicrobiia > Chthoniobacterales > Terrimicrobiaceae > DASTFP01. The sequence goes on along the minus strand of CAWGBZ010000019.1, from coordinate 46,861 downwards.
AAATCCGCTTCACACGCTCGCAGAGCTCAACGTCACGCCTCTGTTGGATCTCTGCTTTGTGCTGCTGATCATCTTCATGATCACCACGCCGCTTATGGAGAATAGTCTTGAGTTGGTCGTGCCATCGAGTGCCACTGCCAAAACCGAGGTCAATCCTGCGGAAACACAGATGATCCAGATTGATCGCAATGATGTTCTCAAGCTCAACGGGCAGGTGACCAATCGGGCCGATCTCGAGGCGCAACTGGCGGCCTTGAAGGCGCGAGAACCTCAGCTCTCGGTGGTGGTCCGTCCCGATCGTGAACTGGCCATTCAGAAGTTCATTGAAGTGATGGATATCCTGAAACGGGTGGGGATTGGCCGTGTCGGGGTGATGACTCGGCGCGAGGAGGGCCAGCCAGAGAGTGCCCCGTGATGACGGCCAAGGCTGCTGCGATCCCTTTGTTCACGCTTGGGTCTTGATTCATGGATGACCCGCGCTTTCGGCGGAACCTCATTTTCGTCGCCGCCTTTCACATCTTGCTTGTGGCGGCTCTCTTTTATTTCGCTCGCCGGTCGGTCAGCGTCGCGGCGGGAGATATTGTCTGGATGGATCCGGGATCGTTTTCGCAGGCGGCTATCGAAGCGGAAGCGGGAGATGATCAAGAGGAAGCCGCGGATCCCACGCCCGAACCGACTCCGCCTGCCACGCCCGAACCGACTCCGGAACCAACTCCCGAACCGACGCCTCCGCCCACCCCTGAGCCTACTCCAGAAGAGGATACCATCCCGCTGAATCCTACTCCCGCACCCGCCACGCCCACACCCAAACCAACGCCAACGCCGAAGCCCACCCCTACGCCGACGCCGAAACCGAAAGCCACGCCAACGCCGAAACCCACACCGAAACCGACCCCCAAGCCCTCGCCGAAACCATCAGCCTCGCCAAAGAAGAGTCCAAAACCAAACGCCTCGCCCAAGGCGAGCCCGAAGCCTGACCAGTCACCAAAGGCGAAAGCCTCACCCGGTTCCAAGGCCTCGCCCGGGCCGACCGTGAAAGCCGCCCAGGCAGTGAGCGCCGGCTCCGGAACCTCGAGCGGTGGAGCGGCCGGCAAGGGCGGAGGTGGCGGCGGGGGATCATCTGAGTTCGGCTGGTATCATTCGCTGATCCACGACCGTTTTTACAGCCAGTGGGATCAGCCCACCTCGATCTTCGATTCGTCGAAGGCCTTCGTGTGCACCCTGCAAATTCGCATCGAACGGGATGGTCGGGTTTCAGCAGTCAAGGTGGTCCGTTCCAGCGGGAACGTCATCATGGACGATTCGGTGATGGCCGCGGCGAAACGCGTTCTGCAGATCGATCCTCCCCCGGCGGCACTGAGCGGCGGTGGCGCCTACACGGTGAATATCAATTTCGAGCTCCAGTAACGAGCCTCGGCCGCCGGAAGGGTTTGCTAATTCCGCCCTTTTCGGGGATTTTGCGCGCGGCGCAAGAGTAGCCATAAGCCGCAACGTGGAAAGAAGCACCTCCCCAACCCGACCAGATCGATTCAAGGCCACCAAGGAAGTCTCGGTGATGGCGTGGATCGAGAACCAGTTCGGCGACGTCCTGATCTTGAAGCAAGTGCGTGGCAATAAACTGTGGACGCTTCCCGGCGGGAAAGTGCGCGCGCGCGAATCGATCGAGGAGGGGCTCAGGAGGGAAGTCGAGGAAGAACTCGGTCTCAAGATTCAGATCGTGGCGTTGGTGTCTCTTTTCGATCGGCCGCAAAAGTCGGTGCTCACTTTCGTGTATACTGCCTGGATCAAGGGCCGCCATGAAGTGATCAGCCCGAAGCCGGCGGAAGTGGCTGCGGCTCGGTTTAGTTCGTCGCTGCCCAGCGACGCCACGCCTTCCTTGCGCTTTTTTTGGAAGCACTTCCGGGAAGGAACCTCGAAAAAATCGTGAGTGTCTGCCGCAAAAGCTGAAGCGCCTTCCTGCCATGGCCTCACCTGCGTCGATCCTCGAAGTGGTCAACGAACAAGGCGGATCGCGCCTGGTCTTTTCCGGACGACTCGATGCGAACGGGGTGGCTCGCGCGTGGGAACGCGCTCTCAGTGCGACCGGGCAGGGAGGACGAGTCTCCATCGATGCTTCGGAGGTCGATTATTGTGACGGCTCTGGCATCGCGCTTTTGTGGGAACTGCAGCGCCGAGGCGCCGTGGAGATCGTCGGTCTCAAGCCCGAAATCGCAAGACTGCTGGAGCCGTTTGCGGACGCCGAACGAAAAACCGACGAGACAAAGCAGGCCAAAACCTCAGCCGTCGAGACCCTGGGCAAGGCAGCTGCTGAACTCGCTACCGACCTGCGGGAGCAGGTAAGCTTTCTCGGGCAGGTGGCCGTGATGTCCTTGCGGATGGTGCGGCACCCACGGGAGCTGCGTTGGACGGATGTTTGGACAACCTACGAACGCGCGGGAGTTCAGGCTCTTGTCGTGGTCGGATTGATTTCGTTTCTGACGGGTTTGATCATGGCCTTTCAAGCCGCGCCGCCCTTGCGCGAGTTTGGAGTGGATCTCTACGTGGTGAACCTGGTTTCCCTGGCGATGCTCCGGGAGTTGGGCCCCATCATGACGGCCATTGTCCTGGCGGGACGAAGCGGTTCGGCTTTCGCGGCGGAGATTGGCACCATGAAGGTGAACGAAGAGATCAACGCGCTGACCACCATGGGACTTGATCCAATTCGTTTCCTGGTGGCTCCGCGTGTGCTGGCCGGCGTGCTGGTGATGCCGGTGCTGACGATTTACGCGGACCTTGTTGGTGTCGCCGGAGGAATTCTTGTGATGACGGGACGCGGCTATTCGCTGGTGATCCTTTGGAATCAATTTGTCTCCGCCGTCGGGATCAATGATCTCTTTGCCGGCCTGATCAAAGGTTTCGTCTTTGGAGCGCTGGTGGCCGGCGTCGGGTGCCTGCGCGGACTGCAAACCAAATCGGGAGCCAGTGCGGTCGGCATCTCCACCACCCGCTCGGTCGTGACGAGCATCTTCCTCATCGTTGTGGTGGATGCAATTTTCGCCGTCGTCTACTATGCGATCGACTTCTAATGGAGCAGGACGCCATCATTTCGGTGCGAGGGTTGACCGCCGCCTACGGCGAAGCGGTCATTCTCAGGGATGTCTCCTTCGAGGTAAAGCGAGGCGAGGTCTTTGTTATTCTGGGTGGCTCAGGCTGTGGGAAAAGCACCTTGTTGAAGCACTTGGTCGGCCTCTATCCGCAGGGCTCGGGAGAGGTTTTGATCGAGGGAGGCAATCTTGCCACGGCCGAGGGCATGGAGAGACAGCGCATCTTGCGGCGATTCGGAGTGGCCTATCAAAGCGGAGCGCTCTTTGGGTCGATGACCCTGAGCGAGAACATTACTTTGCCGCTCGAGGAATTTACGAGACTCCCGTCGGAAGCGCGACAGGTGATCTCATGGATGAAGCTGAAGCTGGTGGGGCTGGAGGGATTTGGCGGTCACCTGCCCGCCGAAGTCAGCGGCGGCATGCAGAAGCGGGCGGCGATCGCACGGGCCATGGCTCTCGACCCTGCCGTGCTTTTTCTCGACGAACCGTCCGCAGGTCTCGACCCGGTCACTTCAGCGGAATTGGACGCGCTCATTCTCCGGCTACGGGAGGGCCTGGGCATGACGTTTGTGATTGTCACCCACGAGCTGCCCAGCATCTACGCCGTGGCGGATCGCGTCGTGATGCTGGACAAGCAGAAGAAAGGAATCATCGCCGAGGGACGTCCGGAAGACTTGCGGGACCACTCGGAGAATCCCTACGTTCGCCGTTTCTTTCGCCGGGAGGCTGAATGAGTCAAAAGCCCAGTTACTTTCGCATCGGTCTCTTCATCCTGGTGGCGCTGGCTATCCTCGCCGGGGGACTGATCGTGCTCGGGGCGGGCCAGATGTTCCGGCCGCGCATTTATGTGGAAACGTATGTTGACGGGACGGTCCAGGGCGTGGATGTCGGATCGCCGGTAAAGTTTCGGGGGGTGCCGATCGGCCGGGTGAGCTCGATCAATTTCACTTTTAACGAATACGGTGATCCGAACCAGGTGGGCCGTTTCAACTACGTACGCATCCTCATGGAGGTCGATCGCGAGATGTTCCCGGGTATGTTCAGCGAGAATCTGACTCCCGTGATCGAGAAGAATGTTGCTCAGGGCTTGCGGGCGCGCATCGAACCGCAGGGAATTACCGGAATTAACTACATCGAGATCAACTATGTAAACGATCCGAAACAGTTCCCGCCACTCGCTGTCGACTGGAAGCCGCACTACTACTACATCCCCTCCGCACCAGGCCAGCTCACCAACATGCTCGATTCGGTCAATAATATCATGCACCAGATCGAGCAGCTCAACATCAGCGGAATGAGCAAGTCGATTTCCCAGTTGCTCGAAAATCTGAACAAGGCGGTGACGGGGGCCGATATCACCAAGATCAGCGCCGACCTTCAGTCATTGCTTGGCGAGTTCCGCGATGCGCTCAAAGCGGCGAATGTCGGCCAGTTGAGCGAAGAAGCGCGCGCCTTGCTGGAAGGTCTCGAAAAATCGAATACCCAGCTTCAGGTCGTGCTGAAGAATCTCGAGCCGGCCACGAGGATCAGCGGCCCGCAAATCCGGGCATTGGTAGAAAATCTCGCGACGGCCAGTGCGAATTTCGTTCAGTTCAGTGCAGAGGTGAAACGGAGGCCATCGTTGTTGCTTTGGGGAACTCCTCCGGAACCAAAGCCTACACCAACCCCGCGGAGGAGGCGCTAGTTTCGTCTCTCGCGGCGGGCATTGCGGATCTCATTTGAGTCGCAGCGGCGAGCCGGCCGCGAGGGCCAGACCCGCCGCCTTATCGAGCGTCTCCTGCCACTCGCGCTCCGGGATGGAGTCGGCCACGATGCCCGCTCCCGCATGGAAGAGCGCGTGAGGACGTTCGAAGACCGCCGTTCGTATCGCGATCGAGAACTGGCTTTCGCCGTTATAGCCAAAATATCCGATCGCGCCCGTGTAGATGCCGCGGAGGTGCGGTTCGAGTTCGGAAATGATTTCGAGCGCGCGTTTCTTCGGAGCACCCGAGATGGAACCGCCGGGAAAACACGCGCACAACGCTCCGACGTGGGTGACATTCTCGCGAAGTGTTCCGCTCACCGTGGAGACGAGGTGATGGACCTGTTCGTAGCTCTCGAGCTTGAGGAGTTCGGGAACCGCGACACTGCCATACTCGCAGACGCGGCCGAGGTCATTCCGTTCGAGGTCGGTGATCATGACCAGTTCGGCGATTTCCTTGGCGGAAGTGAGGAGATCGTACGCATTACGCTGGTCCAGCTGAGTGTCCGCCCGGCGGGGCCGGGTTCCTTTGATGGGGCGTGTCACGATCCGCCGACCGCTTAGTCGAAGAAAACATTCGGGTGAGGCCGAGGCAATCTGAGTACCCGCGAGATCCAGAAATGCCGCGTACGGCGCCGGTGAGTGGTGCCGCAAGGCCTCGTAGAATATCCAGGCATCCTCCGAAAACTCCGCCTCGAAAGCGTGCGAAAGGCAGACCTGGTAAATATCTCCCGCCGCGATGTATTCCTGGGCCCTCCGAACCATCTGCTCGAAATGCCGCTTCCTGATCCGCGCTCGAAACGAAACGCGGGGAAAATCCGGCGTGATCCCCGGTCCGTAGAAATCGTCGCCGCCGTGCCATCGGGCCGGTCCGTGAAGGAAGACAGCCACTTTTTCGTAGAAGCCGAATCTGAAGCGTCCATCAAACCCGATCCAACCGATCGCTGCCCCCGTGGGAAAGCCGAGATCCGCCCCCGGCCGTTGCCGTCGGGTGAGCTCGCGCTCCAAGATGCTCCAATCGGAGGCGGCTCCCTCGAGAATCAGATCGGGCTCACAGGCGAGCAGGGAGATCGACTCTGCGCTCGCGAGGGTCGATTCCAGAAAGACGAAGCCCTCGCGGTGACGGATCGCGCGGGCCGCCTCCTCGGGCAAGAGGCTCGCGTCACGCCGAAGAGGCTGGCTTCTTCCGGGTGTCATCATCAAAAAATTCCCCAAAGTGTGGGGCGCGTCCACGTTCTTCTGCTTGAGCAATCGCCCAAGGGCTGCTTACCTTGTCCGCCTCCAATGTGGTTCATGCTTCGATTCATCGCCGTTTTTCTAGTTCTGGCGGGAGCCTTGCGCGCGCAAGACCCCTCTCCTACGCCCACGCCGGAGACTTCATCGTCACCGTCACCAGAGCCTCCGCCCGCGATGGAGCCTCCGCCTGCCCTCGAACCTGCCCCGACCCCTCCGCCCGCCTCCCTGCTGGACGCGCCCGCCGCGCCGAGCCTCGTGCCGGGACTGGAAGCGAGTCCGACGCCAGGTTTGGAGCCGCCCGTCCCGGAAGCTTCTCCGGAGCCCGTCGCCGGTCCCTCACCGACGGAGGCTGACGTCATTCCGATAGAGGGAGGCGCACCGCTGGAAACAAAGGACATTGCGCCGGCGCGTGCGGACGAGGCGATGCCCGATGAGGCATATACCCAGCCGGAAGCCCTCGTTCCCGACCAGGCACCGGCAGCGCCGCCACCTGCGGTCAGCTTTGAGAGCGCTCAAGAAAGGGCGCGCCAAGTCAGCATCCGCTACCGGGAAGTTCGCGTCCAAGCCGAGAAGGATCCCGGGGTTGTCAGCCTGCGCGAGCAGGCAGAACGCGCCCGGACGATGGAGGAGCACCGCGCGGCCCTGCGGCAATACTATCGACTGCTTTTCAAGAAGATGATCTCCATCGACAAGTCTCTCACCGACAAGTGCCGGGTGATGGAGACCGCTTACCTGCGGCGTCTGGCGCAGGAAAGAGTGGAGCCCACCATTCCACTCAATCCTCCTCCGACTCCGGAGCCGTTGCAATAGACTGCCGGCTTCAATAGCCCTCCCCAACATTTGACTCTCCAGCCAATACTTATCGCATCGCGCGTCGGCGGTTTGCGCTGACCGCTATTCCCTAGCCATGCTTCGCAGCTCACTGGAGTTGAAAATTGTCAGCGGTTCGGCCCACCCGCGCCTGGCGACGGACATCTGTGACTATCTGGGCGTGTCGCTCTGTGACGCGACGGTAAGCTCGTTCCCGGACGGCGAAACGTTCGTCAAGATCAACGAGAACATTCGCGGTCGCGACGTCTTCATCATCCAGCCGACCTGCCCTCCCACCAATCAAAACTTGATGGAGCTCTTGATTTTGGTGGATGCGGCCCGGCGATCGAGTTCTGCGCGCATCACCGCGGTGATCCCGTTCTTTGGCTATGCGCGCCAGGACCGCAAGGATCAACCGCGCGTGCCTATCACGGCCAAGCTGGTGGCCAACCTTCTCGCGGCTGCGGGAGTGCAGCGCGTGCTGACCATGGATCTGCACGCTCAACAGTTGCAGGGATTTTTCGACATCCCCGTCGATCATCTCTACGCGCTTCCCGTCATGATGAATTACCTGCAAGCCCTTGAGCTGGGGGACCTTGTCGTCGTTTCTCCCGACGTCGGGGGAGTCAAGATGGCCTCCGCCTACGCCGAAGCTCTCAAGGCAGGCCTGGCCATTGTCGTCAAGCGCCGGTTGAGTGCCACGGAAATTGAGGCCGTCACGGTCATCGGCGAAGTCGAGGGCAAGAATGTCATCCTCGTCGATGATCTGACGGAAACCGCGGGCACCCTCGTCGGGGCGGCCCGTATTCTGCGCGACCAGGGCGCCCGTGACGTTTACGCTGGCGTTTCACACGCGGTCTTGACAGATTTGGCGGTTGAGCGATTGAAAAGCTCTGAAATCAAGGAGCTGATTACTACCGACAGCGTTCCGATGCGGACCGATGTCAATTCCCGCGTCAAGGTGCTCTCGGTGGCCGAGCTGCTCGGCGAAGGTATCCGGCGCATCCACGATGACGAGTCGGTGAGTTCGCTTTTTGATATCAGGAACCCAAAGAAATAATCCCATGTCCAATCAAGTCAAACTTTCCGCCCGTCCTCGCCCCGAAGCCGGACGCAATGCCGTGGGCAAGGTACGTTCCCGCGGTGCGATTCCCGCGGTGATGTATGGCGCCAAGGATTCTGCCACGAACCTCGAAGTCCAGAAAAGAGACATCGAAAACCTGCTCGCGCGAGCCGTCAGCGAGAACGTCCTGGTCCAGCTCGAAATCAAGGACGGAGAAAAGACCACCAGCCGGCTCTCGCTGATTCAGGAGGTCCAGCACCATCCCGTGCGCGGCGAAATCATCCACGTCGATTTCCACGCGGTTTCCATGAATGAAGAGATCGACGCGGAAGTCGTCCTCGAGCCTGCCGGCGAGCCAATCGGTGTCAAGACCTTTGGCGGTCTGCTCCAGCAGAGCATGCGACTGCTTCCCATCCGCTGTCTGCCGCAGGATTTGCCCGAAATCATCGTCGTGGACGTCTCTGCGCTCAACATCGGTGAATCGCTTCATGTCCGCGATATTAAGCTTCCCCCAGGGGTTACTGCGGTGCCGGACGAGGATCTGACCGTCTTTCTGGTGTCCGAACCCACCGTGGCCGAGGAGCCTGCCGCGGAGACCGAGGAGGCAGCGGCGCCGGAAGTCATCAAGGAGAAGAGGGCGGAGGAGCCTGAGGCGACCGGGGAGCCGAAGAAATAACCGGCCCGCTCTCGCGCGTGGAGCATGCGACCGTTTTTCGTCTCATCGTCGGCCTCGGCAACCCGGGCCGCCAATTCGTCGGGACTCGCCACAACGCTGGCTTTATGGTTCTCGACGAACTTGCGCGCCGGGCGGCGGTATCGTTTCGCTTCGAGCCGAAGTGGGATGCCGAGGTCGCACCCTGCGGGGGACGGATGCTGATGAAGCCGCAGACCTTCATGAATTTGAGCGGTGAGGCGGTCGCCAATTACGCGCACTACCATCGGATCGACCACTCGGAGATCCTCGTCATTTTGGACGACGCGGCCATCCGGCTCGGTGAACTGCGCCTCCGCCCATCGGGTAGTGCGGGAGGGCACAACGGCCTCGAATCCGTCTTGATTCACATGGCCACGGAAGCCGTTCCGCGACTTCGCTTTGGGATCGGCTCCGCTTCGCAGGCGCTCACCGATCATGTGCTCGGAAAATTTGAACTCGCGGAAATGCCCACGGTGGAAGCCAGTATTGGCCGGGCGGCGGACGCTGCGGAATTCGCCAACGCACACGGCATTGAAGCCGCGATGAACCAGTACAACAGAAAACAATGAAAAAACGCTATGAAGCCCTGCTGGCCCTGTCCACGCGTGGGAAAGAAGAGTCGGTCAAGGAAATCATCGAACGCCTGGAAAAGGTTTTCGTGAATGAAGGTGCCACCATTGAGCAGATCCAGCGCTTCGAGAAGCGCGAGCTCGCCTTTCCGCTCAAGCATCTGACCAGTGCCTATTTTGTGAACTTCATTTTCGATGCTGAGCCGCAACTGATTGATAAGTTGCGGGCAAAGTTGAAGCTCGACGAGGATGTCGCGCTGCAAAACTACCTTCGTTTGCCTCCGAAACAAGAGGCGGCCGAGGCCGCTGCCTAGGAGCAAGCTAACATGGCCAGCCTCAATAAAGTCATGCTCATCGGGAATGTCACCCGCGATCCCGAAGTGAAGTTTACTCCCAAGGGCAGCGCCGTCGCGGACGTCGGACTTGCGATCAATCGTACCTACACGAATCAGGCCGGTGAAAAGGTCGAGGAAGTGACGTATGTCGACGTGGAGCTGTGGGGTCGTCTAGCCGAAATTGCCGGAGAATATGCCAAGAAGGGCCGGCCGGTGTTTATCGAAGGGCGCCTGCGCATGGATTCGTGGGAGGACAAGCAATCAGGACAAAAGCGCAATCGGCTCAAGGTGGTCGGCGAAGGCCTGCAGCTCCTGGGATCCCGTCAGGGAGGTGGAGGGGGCGGCGCAGAGTACGAAGGGGAGGCGCCCGCCGCGAAGCCGGCGCGGTCGGGGCCTGCACGCTCGACTACGAGCGAGCCGGCGGACGACGACATCCCCTTTTGACCACCGCACCCCGGCGGAGGCTGTTGCTCGCCGGTTTGATCGATGATCAGCTCGTCCGAGCCGGTGTCGGTTCACCAAGTTGCCGACCATTACGATGAACTGGATCTGTATTATCGGGAGATCTGGGGGGAGCACGTCCACCACGGACTTTGGGAGCGCGGCGACGAGACTCCTGGCGAGGCTGTTCTCCATCTGATCAAGCACGTCGCGCGCCGCGGGGAGATCAACGCGGGCAAGCGCGTCTGTGATGTCGGATGCGGCTATGGAGGGACGGCCAGGGTGCTGGCGAGCGAGTTCGGCGCCATGGTCTCGGCGATCACGATCTCCGCAGCGCAATACCGGTACGCGATATCTCAGCCTGGCGAGGATCGCAGTCCGGAGTATTTCCTTGGAGATTGGGCGAGCAACGAGCTGCCTTCGGGCGTTTTCGACGCCGTGATTTCGATCGAAAGCTCCGAGCACATGCAGGACAAGCCGGCCTTCTTCTGCCAGGCCCATCGGGTTCTCAAGACCGGCGGACGAATGGTGGTCTGTGCCTGGCTGGCATCGGAGAACGCGACCAGGGCGCGCCGGCGGCACCTTCTGGAACCCATTTGCCGCGAGGGCAGGCTTCCTGGCATGGGGACGGAAGGGGACTATCGCAAGTGGTTCGACGATGCGGGGTTCGTGGTGGAAACGTTTGAGGATGTCAGCGCTCGCGTGCGCAAGACGTGGTCGGTCTGCCTGGCACGGCTCTTACAAAGCCTGCTTCGGAGGCCTGACTATTTGCGCTTTCTCTTTGCGTCGAGCTCGCGCAATCGCGTCTTTCTGGTGACGGTTGCCCGCATTCGCCTGGCCTACGCGCTCGGCGCCATGCGCTACGGCATTTTCACGGCCAGCAAGCCCTGAGGGGCGGCCCCTGGTTTTAGGGCGCTCAGGGCCCCCGGATACTCGAGTCCAGGAAGCCGCCTATGACCCCTGCGGTGGATGGATGTCCATGGCGACCAGGCAGACGTCGTCGTTGAATTCCTGCGTCGCGGAGAACTGCTGCACTTCGTCGATGATTCCGCGGCACAACTCGACCACCGGAAGTCCGGCACGATTGCCCACGGCTTGCGAAAGCTGCTGGTAATCGTAGAGCTGGCCACCGGAGCCTTCGACTTCAAACAGCCCATCGGTGAATGCCAGCACGACGTCGCGTTCCGAGAGCTTGCTTTGGTGGGTTTCGTAGGCAGCTCCGTCGAAAAGGCCAAGGGCCGGGCCCGGCGGCTTTCCCATGAGAGGCGACGCCGTCGCGCTCGTTCCCTTTCCCTTCTGGATGAGATGTAGCGGGTTCGGGTGCCCCGCGTTGGCATAGCGTAGCTGACCCTTGGAAAGATCCGCCACCAGGTAGAAAGCGGAGGCAAAGAGGGTGATCTCGCTGCCCTTGAAAGCACTCAGCATGGCGCGATTGATCGCCACCAGAAGGTCTCCCGGCTTTGTCCAGAGCGGACGCAACTCGCTGACGACCGAGCGGACAATGGCGGCCACCAGCGCCGCGCGCACGCCGTGACCCATCACGTCGCAGATGAACAAGCCCGCCCGATCGTCGGAAATATCGAGCACGTCGAAGAAGTCGCCGCTGACAATCATCGATGGTCGGAAGAAGGGATAAAAACGCACCGAACTCTCTTCTTCGGTGACGTGGTGTGGGAAATTCGGAAAACGCTGCGGCATCAGGGCGCACTGCAACTCGCGCGCCATCTCCAAGTCTCGTTCCAGCGATTCGTTCTTGGCCCGCAGTTCCTCAGTGAGACGAGCCAGCTTTTCCGCGGCGCGCTTCTTCTCGGTAATATCCCGGGAAATGCCGAAAGTTCCGATGGTCCTGCCCTGCGTATCGCGCAGCGGCATCTTCGTCGTCGAAACCCAGGTATCCTCTTTGTCCGACCAGGTTTCCTTTTCCTCGTAGTCGACGATGGGGACCCCCGTCCGCATGATTTCGTGTTCATCGTCGAGCGCAATTTTCGCATGCTCCTCAGAGAACAAGTCTCGATCAGACAGACCAATCATCTCCGGCGGATCTTTCTTGCCATGCCATTCGGCGCAGGCCCGGCTGACCGCGATAAACCGGCTGTCGAGATCCTTGAAGTAAATGTTGTACGGCAGGTTCTCCATCAGCGTGCTGAGAAGACTGCGCTGCTTTTCCAACGCCAACTCGGTCGCCCGACGCTCGGTAATGTCCCAGGCGACGCCGACAATCCGCTCGATCTTTGCGCCCGGATCGGCATGCATGTTGGAGCGGATCCTCACCACATGTTCGCTTGCGTCGGACGCCCATTTGATTCGGAACTCGGTGTCCACCCCGATGCAGGTTGAAATCGCTTTGGCGAAAGCTGCCCGAATCCTTTCCCGGTCCTCCTCGTGAATCAGCTTCAGGAAGTCCTCGTAGCATCCCTTGAACGAATCCGGCGGAAGCCCAAAGAGGGCATGCATTTGCTCATCCCACCACATCACATCGTGCGCCAAGTCCCAATCCCAAGCCCCCATCTCCGCGGAACTCAGCGCAAGATTGAGCCGCTCCTGTTCGCTGCTGTCGCGTCTCTTGCTCATGAGAAAACCGGAAAGAATAAACTAAGAACTACCTCTTTGGCTCCGACTGGCGTTCCAAGCCTAGGCACACCTCGGCCGGTGGAAAGCCCTTTTTCGTCGTTCTGCGGGGTACCCAGGTCATGTCCACCACGATTTGGCGGACGACGTTCTCGGCCCCATGAGGAGCCTAGCCATCCAGCGTGAAGCCCACCTTGATGGTGACCTGCCAATGACCAATCTTGCCATCTTCAATGTGTCCGCGCGTCTCGATGACTTCAAACCAACGAAGGTTTCGCAAGCTCTTGGAGGCCTTGGAAAGAGCGTTTTTGACGGCGTCTTCGATGCTCTCAGGGGACGAACCCACAAGCTCGATCTTCTTGTAGACATGATTGCTCATAGCCGGGAACCATACGCCCTCCGATTTGCGATGACCAACCTTAAAGTTTCCGCGCTAGCCTGCATGCCGAAAAGAAGGAGATGAAAATATTGAAGATCGGCTAATATAACGCAAATATAATGAAATCAACGCATTGAGCAACTACAGACCAGATGACTCAGGAAGATTCTTAAAATTTCGCTTGTATTGAGCTTAAAATAAATTATTCTAATAACGGATTTGGAAGACTTTCCAATGAGGGTCGATAGGGGTATCGACAGGGGAGGAAAACAGGGTCGCCGCGGTATCCGAGAGATGCCACGGCGACAATGTTTTTTGGAGGTGTCCTGATCAGGCCGCGGGTGAAGAGAGCGCGACGTCTGAGATGTCTTTTCCAAGGTAGTTCGCGAGGGTTTCGACGACCAGGCAATGGTCTTCTCGCTGCGGGAGGCCAGACACGGTGATCTCGCCGATGCAGCCGGTGCCTGGCAGGAGAATGGGAAATGATCCGCCATGGTGGGCGTATTCCCGGGGATCCAAAGCGTCCAAGCTCATCCGTTGTAATTTGACCATGAGGCCGATGGCGTATGAGCTGCGAAAGAAGCGCCGCACGATATTGCGTTTGCGTCGGACCCATTCGGGGTTATCGGGCGTGGTGCCCGGCAGCGCGAGGTAGAAAAGCGGCAGTCCATGCAGCTGGATATCGATGACAATCGCCAGTTGCCGCGCCTCGGCGGTTTCCCGGAGGCGGCTGCCCAGATCCCAGGCTGTTCGGGCGTCAAAGGTGTTGAACTGCAAGCGTTCTTCCTGCAGTGCGATGCGTTGGAGGTCCTCTTCGATAGTCATGTTTTCCGAGTGAATACCCTCAGTGGTGCCTCCGCCATGAAAATTGCCAGGACGAAGTTATCTCGCGATAAGTGGACATGAAATCAACCGAGGGAGGCGCCAAACAGGCGCGCGGGGAGTTGTCCGGACCCGTGCTCACCGTGTTGCTGGCGATCAGTTTAGCGCATCTCCTTAACGATACCATCCAAGCCGTCATTCCGGCGATCTATCCTCTCCTGAAGAAGAACTTCCACCTCACGTTCGGGCAGGTGGGATTGATTACGTTGACTTTCCAGTTGACGGCTTCGGTCTTGCAGCCGCTGGTGGGATTGTACGCGGACCATCGACCCGCTCCGTATTCCCTCGCCATCGGGATGGGGGTGACTCTTCTGGGCATCAGTCTGTTTTCCGTCGCGGGAAGCTTCCCGCTGTTGCTCGTTGCCGCCGGACTGGTTGGCCTGGGCTCCTCCATTTTTCACCCGGAAGCTTCCAGAGTAGCACGCCTGGCATCGGGCGGAATGCACGGGTTGGCGCAATCGCTTTTTCAGGTAGGAGGCAACGCCGGGACTTCCTTCGGTCCACTGTTGGCGGCGGCGATTGTTGTTCCTTACGGTCAACCGAACATTGCTTGGTTCACACTGGCGGCGTTTGCCGGCATCGTCCTGTTGTTTTGGATTGGAGGCTGGTACCGCGGCAGATTGGTTGAAGAGAGCGCGGCGTCAATACCTCTGTTGGTGGCAGGAAGGCGGCCGATGCTGCCACGGGGCAAGATCGTGGTCGGCGTGCTTGTCCTCGTCGCATTGGTCTTTTCGAAATATTTCTACCTGGCCAGCATGATGAGCTACTACACGTTCTATTTGATCCATCGATTCGGCGCTTCGATTCAGGTCTCGCAAATTTTTCTCTTTATCTTTCTCTTCTCGGTGGCGCTCGGCACGATCGCCGGTGGACCGATCGGCGACCGATATGGTCGCAAGGTGGTGATCTGGGTCTCGATCCTTGGCGTGGCGCCCTTTGCCCTCCTCTTGCCGCATGTCGGTCTGTTCTGGGTGGGTGTGCTTTCGGTGCCGATCGGCATTATCCTGGCATCGGCCTTTTCGGCCATCCTGGTTTACGCGCAGGAACTCATTCCCGGCAAAGTGGGACTGGTGGCAGGACTTTTCTTTGGTCTGGCCTTTGGCATGGGAGGAATCGCTTCGGCGGTGCTGGGCGTGGTTGCCGACCACACGAGTATCGAGTTCGTTTTTCTGATTTGCTCGTTTCTCCCGTTGATCGGAGGACTTACTTACTTTCTGCCGGACGTTCGCCAGCGGTGAAGCGATCTGTTTAATTCCGGTTTCACGGGAGGAGAGCGAGGATTTCCTCTGTCGTTCCCAGCTCGCCGAGCATGGGGAAGATCCAGTCCAAGCTGCGAGTGTGCGCTTCGGCGTTGAGATCGGTGACGGAATCAATGGCAACGGTCACGTTGTAACCATGTTCGAAGGCTTGTCGGGCGGTCGATTCCACACCCATGCTGGTGGCGATGCCGGCGAGGACGATGCCGGTGACGTGTCGGCGGCGAAGTTGCAGATCGAGATCGGTTCCGTAAAAGGCGCCCCACTGTCGCTTGGTGACGATGAGATCGCTCGGCCGGCGCTCCAAGGCCTCTTCGATCTGGGCATAGTCTGGCGGGAGGGGAGTGATCGGGCGCGCGTTCGCCACGCGAAGACGCAAGCGATCCGCCTCGTCTCCCGAGAAAGCCACATGGACCAGCACGACGGGCAGGCTCCGCGACCGGAAGGCGGCCGCCAGCCGTGCGGCGTTGGCGATGACTGGTCCAGGGGGATGGATCGTTGGCAATCGGGTGATTCCTTTTTGAAGATCGATGAGGACGAGGGCGGTCTGCTGGTCGAGCGCAGTCGGTTTCATGAGATTGGATCGTGGGCGGGCTTGTGACGCAGGAGCGTTCCAAAAAGAACTGTCAGTGCCGAGGCGAGAATCAAAACGCCGCCCAGGAGGGTTTGCGTGTCAGGCACCTGTCCGTAGAGCGCCCAATCGAAGACGGCGGCTGCGACCAGCGAAAGGTAGAGGAACGGTCCCAGATTCGCCGGATTTCGCACGTTTTGGTAGGCCACCGACTTGGCGGATTGGTTCAGAACGCCGAAGAGGCCGAGCCCGACGACGATGGCGAGAATATGCCATTGACCCAGGCCCTGGAGGGCCGTCTTCGTTTGCGCTCCGACAAATGGGAGAGGCGCGAGCGAGCAGACCGTTAGCAATGTGTAGAATGGGAAGAGGCTCTTGAGAGGATTTTCTTCGCGGCGGCTCATTTGATGGAAGGCGAGCTGCGAGCAGGAGTTGAAGAAGCCGGAGGCCAGCGCGATCAATTCAGCGCCCGCCAGGCGTTCGCCGAAGGGATTCAGGACGAGCGTCACGCCCGCAAAACCCAGCGCGAGGCTGAAGACGGTCCGCATTCCGAAGGTGATTCCCAGAAGCAGGCGCGCCAGGATCGGGCTGAAGAGGGGACCCGTATTGTAGAGCAACATCCCGATCAAGAGCGAGCCGTGCGCAAGATAGTAAAAGAGGCAGAACTGCGAGACGAGCACCGAGCCCACCCGCAGCCAGTCCAGACGGCCGACGTTACGGAGCGTCTGAGGTGCTCTTCCGCCCAAGACCAGGAAAATCACGAGCGTCGAAGCCAGGTAGCGCAGAAAAAGCGCAGGAAACACGGAAAGATCGCGGGTGGCGAGCTGGCCGAGCAGGCCAACGACAGCGAGACATAGCGCGGAGACAGAGGCCATGGCGAAGGCCTTGGGACGATTCAAGGCGAGCGGAGGTGCTCCCGCCGCGCTCCCCTCTTTCGACGGCCTAGTATCCGATGGCGAGTCCATCCAATCGAGGATCGGAGGCACCGCACAGTGTGCCGAGCTTTGGGTCAACCGCCACCGCCTGAGCACTGCCCTTGAAGCTGCGCGCGAATTCATCGGGCTGAATCCAATCGACGGGCGCCTCTTCGCCGGAGACGATCTGGTGTCCCATCGAAGCAAGCCGGGCGACCCGCTCGGAGGCCAACGTCTGTTCAACGGAAATTCGCAAGCCGCCGAGCGTGCGCATTCGCGGCGCATCAATCGCCTCCTGCAAATTCATTTCGCGGTCAATCAAATTGAGCAAGATCTGAACCTGGCCTTGAGGTTGCATGTTAGCTCCGACGCAGCCGAGAGAAAAACGCAAATCGTCATTCCTGAAGACCATGGCGGGCAGGATGCTGTGACGGGGCCTCTTTCCCGGAGATACTTTGTTGGGATGTCCCGGCCGGCGCGCCCGGCACCGAGATACTTCCCATGGCATATGTGTTGATCCAGCTTTCTGCAAGGCCTCTGGGGTCATGTCGTGGCCACATCGTCCGCTCGCATTCAAACCATGCAGCTTTCCCTCCCAAAAAATCATGACAAAGGCGTCTCCCCACAGTCCGTTCATCATCGGTTCCGTGACATTGGCCATCGCCGCCATGGCGATCGCGGCGTCGTCCACCCTCCTTGAGGATTTGTAGCCCTACCTGAGCGGTCAGTGGTTGGCTTGAGGCAACCACGCCATGCGGGGCATAGGTCGGAGCGCGACGCGAATGAAAAGGTTCCATGGCGAAAGGGTGGTCGTCCGGAGACGGTTCTCGGGAACCTTGTGATGCGTGGGGGCGAACGAAACGACAAGTCGCGGAAAAAATCAGAATGGCCGGCCGACGTTGCGGAACGGGTCACAGGAATCGGTGCATCACGAACGCGTCAACATCGCCAAGCCGAGCGTGCCGAAAGACTTTCGGAAGGGTTCCGACAATGGCGAAGCCATGCTTTTTCCAGAGAGAAACCGCCGCTGTGTTGGTGCTGACGACGAGGTTGAATTGCATCGCTGTGAACCCAAGTTTGCGTGCCTGCTCGAGAGAGTGAGCGCACATGAGCGAGCCCACCCCCCGGCTGCGCACCCTTGCAGGCACCATATAGGCGGCATTGGCCACGTGCGAACCCAGATCGGGCTGATTCTTCTTCAGGATGTAGGTGCCGCAGACACGCTCGTCCTCCACGGCGACAAAGGTATGAACATCAGGAGAGAGCCAGTAACCGAGGGCTTCCGCGCGCGAGGTGTCCGGGCGAAACACATAAGTGTCCCCGGAGGCGACCACTTCATGGAAGATCTGCCAGATGTCTTCGGCATGATGGTCGGTCGCACGAACGATGTCCACTGGTCGAGCCTACGGAGACGGACTGTGGTAATCAATGCGACCGTCAGGTAACTCTGAGACAGTTGTAAGGGGCGGCTTTCCCGGCCGCCCGATCATGATCCAGTGACGCCGAAATCGTCGGCCCGCTTTCTCGCTGCTGTCGATTGATTCGACACCGCCTGGGACATTCCAGTATTCTGGCGTGCTATGTTGGCGCGTGTCTTTTCATCGGCCATCCAGGGCGTCGAAGCCATTCAAGTGGAAATCGAGGTCAATGCGGGTTCCGGAGACCCCGTGATCGTGCTGGTTGGCCTGCCGGACGCCGCGGTCCGGGAAAGCAAGGACCGCGTGACGACGGCTATTGCCAACAGCGGTTTCCGTTGGCCGCGGACACGGACGACCGTCAACCTTGCGCCGGCGGACCTGAAGAAAGAGGGACCCAGCTTCGACCTGCCGATCGCGGTCGGGATGATCGCCGTCGCGCAGGGCGCCGAAATGCCGCGACTGGAACGCTGCTTGATGGCGGGGGAACTCGCGCTCGATGGATCGGTCCGGCCTGTGAAGGGAGTCCTGCCGATGGCCATCGAAGCGCGCCGACAGCGCAAGAAGGCGTTGATCGTTCCTCAGGCGAACGCGCGCGAGGCTGCGGTGGTTGAGGGCATCGAGGTCTATGGGGTGGCCAACTTGCGGGAAACCTACGAATTCCTGGCCCGGCAGCGCGAGCTCCAGCCGGTGACGGAGACGTTCGACCTCCGGGGGAACGGCGCTGAGGAACTGGATTTCTCCGAAGTGAAAGGACAACACCTGGTCAAACGCGCAATCGAGGTCGCCGTGGCCGGCAACCATGCTCTGCTGCTCATCGGGCCGCCCGGAAGTGGAAAGTCGATGCTGTCGAAACGCATCGCCACCATCATGCCGCCGATGACGATCGAAGAAGCGATCGAGACGACGAAGATTCATAGCATCTGCGGACTTCTCGGTGCGGGTAGTTCCTTTTGCACGCACCGGCCGTTTCGCGCTCCCCATCACACGATTTCGGATGTGGGACTTATCGGTGGCTCCACGAATCCCAGCCCCGGCGAGGTCAGCCTCGCGCACAACGGCGTTCTCTTTCTCGACGAGCTGCCCGAGTTTAGGCGTTCGACCTTGGAAGTCTTGCGTCAACCGCTCGAGGACCGCAAGGTCACCGTCAGCCGCGCCGCGGGGACTGTAACCTTTCCCGCCAACGTCATGTTGGTGGCCGCGATGAACCCATGCGCGTGCGGGTACTTCGGCGACCCGAAGCGCGAGTGCCGCTGCTCGCCAAAACAAGTCGAGAACTATCGCAACCGGATTTCCGGACCATTGCTTGACCGCATCGACATCCACGTCGAGGCGCCTGCGGTGGCTTACAAGGAACTCAGCAGCGACGAGCGCGCCGAACCCTCCCAGGCGATCCGTGAGCGCGTGCTCGAGGCGCGGCGGGTCCAGCAAGAACGTTTCGCCGGCCGGCCGAAATGTCGCGCCAATGCGCAGATGACCCACGGACTGCTCAAAACCCACTGCCAGTTGGACTCCGAGAGCAAAGAACTCCTGCATCGCGCCATGGAAGAACTGCACCTGAGCGCCCGGGCCTACGATCGCATCCTGAAGGTCGCGCGCACCATCGCCGATCTCGCGGGAAGCGACGGGATCCGCTCTCCTCACTTGCTCGAGGCCATTCAATATCGCACGCTCGATCGTAGCCTCTGGCACTGACTAACGCCATTCGCTTCGGATCCGAAAACTCCGTTTTCCGAATGTCATATGTCAAGATCTGACTCCCTAGCTGACTCCCGCAACCATGCTCTGCTGCTCATCGGGCCGCCCGGAAGTGGAAAGTCGATGCTGTCGAAACGCATCGCCACCATCATGCCGCCGATGACGATCGAAGAAGCGATCGAGACGACGAAGATTCATAGCATCTGCGGACTTCTCGGTGCGGGTAGTTCCTTTTGCACGCACCGGCCGTTTCGCGCTCCCCATCACACGATTTCGGATGTGGGACTTATCGGTGGCTCCACGAATCCCAGCCCCGGCGAGGTCAGCCTCGCGCACAACGGCGTTCTCTTTCTCGACGAGCTGCCCGAGTTTAGGCGTTCGACCTTGGAAGTCTTGCGTCAACCGCTCGAGGACCGCAAGGTCACCGTCAGCCGCGCCGCGGGGACTGTAACCTTTCCCGCCAACGTCATGTTGGTGGCCGCGATGAACCCATGCGCGTGCGGGTACTTCGGCGACCCGAAGCGCGAGTGCCGCTGCTCGCCAAAACAAGTCGAGAACTATCGCAACCGGATTTCCGGACCATTGCTTGACCGCATCGACATCCACGTCGAGGCGCCTGCGGTGGCTTACAAGGAACTCAGCAGCGACGAGCGCGCCGAACCCTCCCAGGCGATCCGTGAGCGCGTGCTCGAGGCGAGAAACCTTCAGCACGCGCGCTTCGCCGGAAAGCCAAAGTGCCGTGCCAACGCCCAAATGTCTCACGGACTCCTGAAAGCCCATTGCAAACTGGACTCCGAGAGCAAAGAACTCCTGCAGCGCGCCATGGAAGAACTGCACCTGAGCGCCCGGGCCTATGACCGTATTTTGAAGGTCGCGCGCACCACCGCCGATCTCGCCGGAAGCGAGGCGATCAGTTCCCCGCATCTCCTCGAGGCGATCCAATACCGGACACTGGATCGCAGCCTCTGGCACTGATTGACTGATTGATTTTGTTCCGTCGGGTTCCAAAGGGTCCGTGTCCTGAATGTCATATGTCAAGATCTGACCCCATCTTTGTCCCCAACCTCAATCCCAAACCCTACCGCTGGACGGCAGACCCCAAGCGCATCCTGGAGAAACTCGATCGCGCTTGGGAGGCCCTACTGGAAGAGACATACAATCCTGTCTATGGGACGTAACACTAGGTAGAGGAGAACGTACTTCTTGTCTTCGAAGGCGATCCGGTTCTACTGCTGTCATATTCCGCGGTTGTTTCGTTGTTTCGCGATCCGTGCCACTGCGGAATGGCAAGATTAAATGGCTGACCCCTTCGATGACCGGCGACGGGGCGGGTGAGGTCGATTCGTGGTCGCTCCCCTCCGGGGATCAAGCTTTTCAAAAAGCATGCATTTTTCCTGGCAGGCAAAGGGTCGTGGCTACGACGCGAGACTCGGCACCACCATGGTGGGAGTCAGCCTCATCATGGGAAAAAAGCTGGAAGCAATCTTCGGCGTCTGAGACCTTTCGCCGTGCCCGATATCGTCTTCACGATCATTAGCGATTTCGATGATCTTCCCGCGGCGGCCGACGCAGCGACGCAGTTTCTCGAGGGCAATAACGCATCCGAAGAGGTCATTTTCGCCGCCAACCTCGCGATTGAGGAAATCGTGACCAATATTATCAAATACGGCTACG
Source organism: uncultured Verrucomicrobiae bacterium (assembly GCA_963820865.1). GTDB lineage: Bacteria > Verrucomicrobiota > Verrucomicrobiia > Chthoniobacterales > Terrimicrobiaceae > DASTFP01. Next base: position 25,532 of record CAWGBZ010000019.1, on the reverse strand, counting down.
ACGACGCCCGAAAGCATGATATCATTGTCCGCCTGGAGGTTACGGAAAACAGCCTCAACATCGAAATCTGCGATGACGGAAGGGAATTCAATCCTTTCAATGAGCCGGAACCCAACGTCTCCCTTCGGTTTGATGAGCCCCAGACCGGTGGCCTTGGCGTCCACTTCGTTCGCAAGATGCTGGATACCTGCGCGTACGAAAGGCGCGAGGGAAGAAACATCGTGAAACTCAGTAAGAAGCTTTGAAGAGCGGCAAGATCTCCGTCGGTTCGAATATGCGGCGCTGCAAACTCAAAACGAGCAAATCTGGAGCACGGCGATGCGGTACATTGATGCCTGGCGCGAAGCGGGCTTGTCGACGTTCATCATGCCTGATTATCTTGCCACGTGCAGATCTCCGAGCGTAAGGAAGGACACATCCTTGTCATCATTGTGTCTGGACGACTTGACCACGCCGCCGCCGAGTCCTTTCGGGAATGCGCCTTGCGACGCATCAACGAGGGAGCGCGCTCCATTCTGGTCGATTTCGGTGGAACGACCTTTATCGCGAGCATGGGCATCGGCGCTCTCATCGTTCCCACACAGGAAGTTTCCAGAAACGGGGGTCGCCTCGCTGTCATCGGCCTGAGCCCTCAATTGCGCAAGCTCTTCGAGGTCACCGGACTTTTGGAAGTCTTTCAGGTATACTCAACAGCGGCAGAGGCGTCCGCCGACGGCGTCTGGCCATAGAGAAGCGAAAATCGCTTCTTTATTATTGCGAATCGCAGCTTTCTCTACGAGCGACGCCTGTCTTGAAACGGCCTCTGGCGGCCTGCAAGGGGGCAAAAGGGGTCAGCCATTAAATATTGCGCTTTGGTAGTGTTCGGACGTACTGGTAAAAGCACGGCTTCTATATTCAAGATTCAGCGGGAGCTGCGCCAGGTGCAGCATTGGGCCGCCGCTCTTAATTGAGCTTCCTGGATCTTCATTCTGCAACGAGCCGACTCTCGGATTCAGCTGTTGATAAGCGCTTGGCGGGGAGGTCCGAATTGGCCGCCTCCAAGCGAAGCCGCGGGCATTCCGGAAGATCCACGGTAACTCGTTTAGTCGCGTGACCCGGACGGACAGTCATCGCAAGGCGCTAGGAAGAGGAGGAACGTCCTTCTTGTCTTCGAAGGCGATCCGGTTCTGCGGCTGTCATATTCCGCGGTTGTCTCGTTGTTTCGCGGTCCGTGCGACTGCGGAATGGCAATATTAAATGGCTGAACCCTTCGATGGCTGCCTTCGATGGCTGACCCCTTCGATGAGACCCCGCAACGTGTTCAAGTTTACAGACCGCCGGAAGATGATCTGAATTCGGTGCGCGATTGCTTTGGCCACCAGCTGGCGGAGATGATTGAGAAATTAACCGCCAGACCAAAGGACTTCGTATATCTGGATCGGGTGATCAAAGCCTTTGGGCGTGACAGGGTCTCTGCTCAAAAACAAAGACGTCTTACCCGTAGACTGCGCGATCACGTCTTCAGTCGCGAGGATCTGGTCGGGTTTCGCGTGCGTGCAGACTCGGGAAGCCAATTGCACCGTCCTTCCAAACAAATCGTTATCGTCCTCAACAGGTTCGCCCACGCTCAAACCAATCCGCAGGTGCAAGGGCGCGCTGGAATTCTGAACATTATAAGCGGCGAACGCCCTCTGAATGGATATCGCGCACTCCAAAGATTGGTCGATAGAAGCAAACGACGCCATGATTCCGTCGCCTAAGTGCTTGACTTCTCGCCCGGTGTATTCTCGCAATGCCTTTCGTGTCAAGGAATTGTGTATATGCAACAAATCCAAAGCCTTCGCATCGCCGAGTCGGGTGGTCATGGCCGTCGACTCCTGCAGATCGGTAAACATGATCGCACGCAAGGCCGAATCAAGCTGGGCCGGGCCTCGGCCACCTGTGGGAGGCGGATCCATGACCCTTCCCAAGAACGCCTCGACCAGCGCGGGATCGACTTCGATGATCTCGTTCGCAACGCCCCCGTGGGCTTCGTCATGTGTCTTCTGAAGCGCATCCTTGTTGGGGGCGTCCACAAAGCAAAACACTTTAGAACGGACCTCATCAACCCAATACGTTATAAACCGAACGCCATATTTGCCCTAGATTGCCAAGTCCTTTTCGTGCGCCGCGGCAATGACCTCACGAGTGGCGTCTACCGTGTTGTGGCGGTCCATGTAAATCGGCATCTGATTCGTCTCCGGGGATCGGAAGCTTCGAAGCTAGGAAAGATAAGTCCACTCCAACGGCGAGTCAACGCGGTTATCCAGACCTAGTAAAACCAGCCCGGAGCGGGACCGGGCCAGCAAGCGCTAGTCGCGCGATTGGGTCCATGTAGTCTTCGCGGTCGTCTTGTGAAAACGATTCCTACCCGGTCCTCCGCAGCGGCCTATCCGTCCTGACACGGGGTCCGCAAAAAGGGGTCCGCCATTTAATATTGCGCTTCTTGGTAGTGTTCGGACGTACTGGTAAAAGCACGGCTTCTATGTTCAAGATTCAGCGGGAGCTGCGCCAGGTGCAGCATTGGGCCGCCGCTCTTAATTGAGCCTCCTGGATCTTCTTTCTGCAACGAGCCGACTCTCGGATTCAGATGCTGATAAACGATTGGCGGGGAGGCCCGAATTGGCCGCCTCCAAGCGAAGCCGCGGGCATTCCGGAAGATCCACGGTAACGCGTTTAGTCGCGTGACCCGGACGGACAGTCATCGCAAGGCCCTAGGAAGAGGAGGAACGTCCTTCTTGTCTTCGAAGGCGATCCGGTTCTGCGGCTGTCATATTCCGCGGTTGTCTCGTTGTTTCGCGGTCCGTGCGACTGCGGGATGGCAATATTAAATGGCTGACCCCTTCGAGAACGCCAAGCTGACGAGCCGAGAGACCCTGCTCCAGGAGCAAGAGGCTCAGGTCAAGCGGCTGACCGCGAACCTTGCTCGTGAGCAGGCGGAGGTCCGCCGAGTCCAAGAGCGACTTCACGCCCTGCAGAACGAGGTGGACAAGCTCTCGGACCAGGTCACTCAAGCGGAATTCCAATTCGAATCCTTCAAGAGGCAGCTCGAGACCTTGAACGAATCTCTCCTTGAGGGTTGGGGAAATCCCGCGATCCCGACCGGACCGAGCTACCACGAGATCGCCCGGCTTCGAGCGACCATCGACGACTTCCCACGCGTGAAGGCAATTTCGCGAAGAAGCTCGAGGCAGCGGAGCGCACGCTCGCCGAGTTCGAGCAAGGGGAGCTCAAGTGACTGACTTTCTCAAGGCAAGGGAGGGGCTGGACGCTCATGTTCAAAGGCACGGAGGAACGCATTCCACTTCGCGCCTTTTGGAAGGCGTCCAGTCCTCTCATCTTTAACAGACCGAGCCCCCATGAGCAGACGTCGACTTGCGCGTAGGAGGTCCTAGCGGGCGCTCTGCTTCGAGTCGCGCCGCGAACCAACCGGCGCCGAGCTCGTGCCGTTCGACGCGCTCCCGATGCCAGATCCCAAGCGGCCTGTACACGCCGCGTGTCATACTGACGAGCTTCCCGACCCTGACGAGCGATGCCAGACGCCGAACGCCCAATGCTGACGAAGCCTTGATCGATTTCATCGCAGTCAACCTTTCCACTCTCGCCGATTTTACCTAAAAAGTTTGAACGACTCGTCAGGAGAGATCTTAAACGGGGGAGAAACCTTCGGTATTTCTCGTGCAAGAAACTCGCTTGTAAGCCCTCGTATTTGTGGCAAGTCAATTTGCTCGTGATTAACGATATACTCCCGGCCTCGTAAGAAATCGTCGTTAGTCTTAAGCAGGCGAGGTTGCTCTGTCTCCCATCGTGGTCCCCAATGATAAACTGCGAAGTACATCACCTTGGCATGTAGCAGTCCAACACCACCAAGCCTGGAAGCTTCATAAAACATTAGATGCACACTCTCCCAAGGTCGGCTCTTCTCTTGACAGGCGACGTCGTGCACGACGGATGCATTTCTGTACTTACCCTCGAAGGGTCCGCCGATAAACGACCAAAAAACTTGCGGAATGGATGCCCCATCAACTTCCGAATTGGCCGGTGCCACCCAGCGGACGTCATTGCGATCGCCATAGGCAAAATCCTTAAGGAGCTTCATCGCCCGCCCGTTTTCAAGCCATTCCGCTACCACGGTGCCCTCAAATTTCCCCCAAGTACCTTGCTGGGCCTTGGCTTCCCACGTGAATGCTACTACCATCAACACAACTAGAATAAGTTTAGTATTCACCCGGCCCGCAATTTGATCACAGCCACACGGGACGTCAAGCCACGATGGTCCGGTTGGATACGCCAAAACGGCCGGGAGGCTTTCTGTGAGCTGAGTCGACCTCGCCTACGCGAGTCGAGCTTCCTGACCTAAATGCTGAGGTAACGCCTGGACTCACATCGAGCTCTAGATGCATGGTCGCTTTCATCGAGGATGACCCAGGATTGATCGCGGGGGCTTTCGAGTGGGAGATAAGGTTAATACGAGTGCGTGCACCGTTTGGCGCCCCTATCTCTTCTCCCAGAAGTACACAAAGATCGAGAAATCCTTGTGGTCGCCATCCCAATAACGAATGCCGCCCCTAGGAGTGAGATTGTCTTTCCGCAAGTTCGCGAGCGCAGTCTTTAGGTCTTCGGCTTCATGCACCACTGCTAGCCAAATCGTTCTATTTGGGTCTTCTTCATTAGGATCGTCGACCCCGCTACAGCGGGGATCGTCATCGTCGTACAGCGGTAGGTTCTTGAACTCGGTTAGCTGCGCATATTCAGATTCAGTCATATGTGTAATTTGATCCGGCAGGCTAGCTTCATGGCCACCAAATTGCGATGACAAAAGCCCGGTCCAGGACTTCATCGTTCCGTGATCGAAATGTATTCGCCGAACTTCTGCTCAGCCACCTTGAACTGTTCACCAAACCACTCCCTGATCTTGCCTGATTTCTCCGCGAGCAGTTTTCTGTAGTCTGCTGCGCCTTCGTTACGCGAATTGGCGATAGTCTTCTCAAGATGGTTCAACTCGACTGACTGCTTGTAGATAAGTTCGATATACTCTTGAATGTCTGACTCAAACAAAAAGCGATTCCGGCTTGCCGCTTGTAGGAAGGTTATCTCATCGGAATGATCACAGCCGCCATGAATGCATATGTGGCTGACGAACTCCATTACCGCCCGGTACGTCACAAATCTTCTATCATAGAGCGCCAGCTTATCGGTGAGGGAAAGCCTCGATCTTTGCTCTCCTGTGCCAGCTAATTGAGGATCTAACATTCCTTGCGGCGTTTGCTGCTTATCCAACACTGCCTTTATCTTCTCAGTAATCTTCTTCTTCAGTTCCTCGAAGTCGGATTGCGACTCGTTAGAATATTGAATTATCGTTCGGTGCTGTACGTCAAAGGGAAAGGTTGCCACTCGCTCGGCGGAGCAAACAGGTACGACCGGCTTATTTGCGGAGATAGCGAAGCCGAGTTCGAACCATACGTTCGGGTTGTCTAAGGTAATGTCGGCCAAACACACTCGAGCATCACGAATCCCTCGCTCGATGTCGTGAATGGGAATCGATGAACCCGGGTCTTGGTCCACCCGATATGCTTCAAGTCCCGCGTCTTTGATAGCCGGCTTGAAGACGTCCCTGAATCGCTTATCAAACTTTCCTTTGTCGAACGGCTGAATGATGAAGCATGTAGAGGTTGGCATAGGTTGCGATTAGAGGTCGCCGATCACCGATTCTTGATATTAACAGCCAGGACAATGATAGCTGCGGCCGCGAGGGCCGATTGTACGGCGAGCGCGTATAACTGCCAGCACACCATCTTTACGAACCGTTTCTCGGAAATGATTAAGTCGGTCGTGCTCCCCTTGAGCGAGTGGTCGATCCACCACCGCAATGGTCCGAAAAATGGCTCTGTAATCTTCTTTAGGACCTGTATCGAATATCGGTTCAATCCCAGCGAGGACTGAGGCCCCCTTCGGGGATAGCAAGTGCCCGTAGAGGACATCGGTCGAGCGAATGAACTGTGAGATGCAGATTCCCATGCTTCGGACGATCGTCCCTACGACGATCGAAAGACCGAAGAGGACGAGCGCCCATCTCAACGAAGGCTGCCGTACTATCTTCGTGATCGAATCAAGGTTCGCGATAATGACCCCTGCGAACACCGCCGTGCCCGTGAGCAACCAGGCCGCCAGTTCAGACAACAGAACTCCAACCTTTAAGACCGAGACGTAGATGGCTCGGAGGTAGTTCTGTTCGTCGCTGAGGTGAGGGTAAAAGTACCAGACTCCTCAGTACCTTGGTTCTCTGGCTTCACGAAAAGGGATTTCCCTAGCCAATGTTAGAGAAAGATGCAAGGGTCGGAATTCGTAACCTGGATCTCTGTCTCCAGCCGCCACAGACGATCTGCGGACAAAAACTTGATCTGCATTGTCGATTGATCGTCTGAAGCAGCATGCGATGCATAGTTATCTTGCCCGTACTCTCGAGAAAATTCCTGAGTGGGAACGATTCACGCCGAGATTCTTAGACGATCTAATAGCGCTCGGCCAAAGCGCCTACACGGAGTATATGGAATCTCTGAGCGAAGAAGATCGCTCAAAACTCGTTGAACTCGGCGTCCACTACGAAGTCGAAGAGAAACTCAATGAGATTTATCTCTCATTCTTGGAGAAGACCGAAACGCCGGAGTAGCGTGGAGTTTACGGCACCGAGGTTCAAATCGAAGAAACTAAATCGGAGTTCTCCTCGTCCGCCATTTCAACTCGCCCGCCACGAGTAACGACTCGCCTTGGCGGCAGCGCCGGAAGTTTCACGGATTGGCTTCCCGGTGGACACAGCGGCGAACGGCGGGCCCAAATACCCGTAAACACACGACCACCAGCAGATCCGGACCATCGCCGGCAACGCTGCAATAAGCCATCGTGGACCGTTCAGTTGGACACTGTTGGGTTGTGGCTGAGTGAAGTGCGGGATGCCGCGATTGCCACTTGAATTCAGCTCAAAAGTCTTATACCTGTTTCCCTTGACGAGAGATTCCCTTCATGAATACCCCAAACCGTTACCAACCTAAGCCTTCTGTCTTAATCGATCACCCCGAGTGGAGCAGAAACGCCACGATCTACCAGATCAACACCCGACAGTTTACTGACGAAGGCACGTTCAGGGCGGCCGAAAGACATCTGCCCAGACTGAAGGACTTGGGCGTTGTCATCTTGTGGCTGATGCCCGTCAACGAAATTGGTGAAAAAGGCCGCAAAGGCACGTTGGGGAGCCCCTATGCAGTTAAGGATTATTACAGGGTGAATCCTGAATTTGGAACGTTGGACGACCTGAAGCACTTCGTGAATGCCGCCCATGAGGCCGGCATGTACGTCATCCTCGACTGGGTGGCGAATCACACGGCCTGGGATAATCCACTGGTGAGCGAACACCCTGAATGGTACGCCCGCGATTGGAAGGGCGATTTTTGCCCCACCCCCTGGTGGGATTGGGTCGACATCATTGATCTTGACTATCAGCATGAGGCTCTTCGCAAGTACATGACGGACGCCATGAAATACTGGGTGTCCGAAGTGGATATTGATGGATACCGCTGTGATGTAGCAGGCTTTGTCCCGACCGATTTCTGGAACAATGTGCGCAAGGAGCTCGACGCCATTAAACCCGTCTTCATGCTGGCAGAATGGGAGGCCCGAGATCTGCATTCGGAAGCTTTCGATATGACTTACGCGTGGAGCTGGAATGAAGCCGTCCACATGATCGCAATGGGCAAAGCGGACCTGGATAGACTCCGGGCATACTACGCGTGGAACGATAAGGCCTATCCCGCCGACATCATGCGAATGACTTTCGTGAGTAATCACGATAAGAATGCCTGGGAAGGAACCGAATTCGAGCAATTTGGCGACGCCCTCGAAGCGGCGATTGTCTTGTCTGTTGTGGGCGAAGGAATGCCGCTGATCTACAACGGACAAGAGGCGGAGAGCACCAAACGCCTTAAGTTCTTTGAGAAGGATCCGATTCAATGGAAAGAGCATCGCCTCGGCGAGTTCTACAAAGAGCTGTTTGCTTTAAAAAGAGAGAATACCGCCCTGTGGAATGCTAAGTGGGGAGCCAGGATGATCAACGTGCCGAATACGGTCCCGCAGAGGGTACTAAGCTTTGTTCGACAGAACGAACGAGATAAGGTGTTTGCCGTGTTTAACTTCTCGAACACAGCGCAGACCGTTACATTCGATGAAACCCTATACCATGGAATGTACACGGACCTGTTCGCCAAAGAGCCTGTTGAACTGCCAGGCTCCACTGAACTGACCTTGGAGCCGTGGGCGTATCGAGTTTTCGTGAAATAACGGGTGGCGAGCCATGGCTCCAGAAGGGCGAAGTGGCGAAGGCGGTTGGAGACAATTCTGCACCTCCAGGCCAGAAGCGGAACAAGCGAGTGTCATCAGAAGAAAGACTCGCGCCCCGGCGATGGGGTCCGTGCGAATCGAAGTTTTTTTCTCGAACTGGCAAGGTCGATCCCGTGCGTTGTTTAAGTCGGAGAACGACGACGCGGAGGAGTTTTAGACTGGTGACTCAGATATGGAAGGGACAATATGCCGTAGCGTGATTCCGGTGAACTCTCAATTCGTCTCCTGAATGGGCGATATGAACGACGCCGCCTCAGAAGAGCTCTACTGCCAGTTCGGCAAGCGCTTCCTCGACGGCTTTTCCTGGCTTGCGCCGCTGACGAACAACCGTTTTGGCGACGCGTTGAACATCGAGTTTGTCCACGAGCAGCTCTTTTTCATTCAGGGCGACCGTGTTCTCGACAACGTCGGATACAGCGAGAAGGGGACGCGCTTCAACGAGGCGCAGTTCGGAAAACCGATTCACTCCCTCGAGGATCTAAGGCAGGGCGGCTATTGGATGGTGGGGCGGCGGTTTCATCCCGACGCGGCTCGCGAGGCGCTGGCGGAGCAAGACGACGGGCATTACTATTCGTTTTTTAGCAATCAATGCCAGGACTGGGCGGACCGCCTGAAGCGCCGCATCGAACGGGTTGAAAAGGCACGAGGATTGCAGGCGCTTGGCGCCGAGTCGGAAGCGGAAGGCGTCCCGGTGTTCTGGCGCGAAAATGCGCCCACCGTGCCGGCGTCCCTCTTTCTCGGCATTGTGGCGATCTTGCTGGGCATCGGCGCGTGCCTGGCTCCGATTTTCGCGGCGCAGAAATCTGTTATCGTGCTCGCCCTGTTCTTCATCGCTTCCGGCGCGGCGGATGTCATTTATGCGCTGCACGGACACGTCTGGAGCCAGATTCTCCAAACAATCCTCTTTGCGATGTTGAACCTTTTTGGGGGAATCGCGCTTTTGCTCGACACCTCCGTCGCGGCGACGTGGGCGGGGAGCCTTTTCGGCTACGCGCTGGCGGTCAATGGCGTCTCCCGCATGGTCGTGGCGTTGCGAAGCCGGCCATTGAAGAACTGGCTCGTCTCACTACTTGCCGGTTTCGGATTGTTGATTGGAGCAGTGCTCCTTCTCACGCGTACGGTGGATGAGCGTGACGCGGTCTTCGGCATTATCGTCGGAGTGAACCTCATCCTGGGCGGGGCTTCGACGATCTGGCTGCGCTGGACGGCGTCCCGACAGACGGCCGACGACACCTAGAGCAAAGTGTGCTCCAACCCTCGCTTCGGAGGGGATGATAAGTCAGCCTCAGTCCATCAAGAACTGCCACCCGGGAGCTTTCCCATCCCAAGGCTCGTTGCCTTATTGTCGGCCGGCACGGTGGCGGCTGCCTTCTCTCTGAAGCGGGCAGGCTTTTCTGGTCGCCGGTGATCATGCTGGCCGCGTTCTGGCTTTGGCATCGCGATTTTTCAAACGCACGCCTGGACCAGGCGGGCCGCTGACCTTCGGTGGTTTGGGAATCGCTGGCGGTTGGCTGCGACGGGAGCGACAACGCGGGGAGATCCCAAGAATAGACGAAATCTCACTGCAGCGTTTCCGCTTTCGCTGATAAATTCGAACGCCAGGAAAGGCCGCCGGCCCGTGTGCATTCGATTCGTTGTTGGAAATGAAAGATCCAACGAATGCAGAATCCGTCGTGGTCGGGGTTTTCGATAACTCTCAGGACTTGGAGCGGGCCGACAAGGAACTGGTTGTAGCTGGCTTTGAGGCTGCCCTCTACGACCAGGCTGTCGAGGTGGAGTCACTGAATGTGAGTCCTGTAGTGGTGGGTTCGGTGCTTGCGCCGGGCCTTGTTCCCACCGACGATTCCGAAACGAACGAGTACCACCCGCCCGATATCGAGGCCTTTAGATCCTACCTTGGCGATTGCCATCTGCAGGATGAAGTCATCGATGCGTACGTGACAGCGTACTCTCATCAGAGCAGGTTCCTCGTGGTCAGAACCGAGCCCGAATGCGTCAAGCATGTGACGGGAATCTTCCGCGATTGCCGCGCTTCGCGTGTCGATCAGCATGACTCAAAGACACCGGTCTGAGAAGCGTTCCGGGACTTAGTCTCTCGTCCTCGAAATCGAAACTGGACGAGATCGAGGACGAAGGACGAAGGACGAGGACGAGGAGGAGTGGCACGAAAGCGGCCTCGGACTGGTTGGCAGCTAGTGGGGCTAGAAGGGCGGTGATTTTCTCAACCGACCGGTTTAGCGTTGGTCTAAATGGCGGCGCCGCGCAAACCGAGAAAACCAGTACGCGATGAGGAACTTCTCCTCGGTGCGCACGTTTCGACCGCTGGCGGGGCGGCTCGAGCGATGGACCGTGCCTCGGCGATCGGCTGCACCGCGATGCAGATCTTCGTGAAGAACAATATGCAGTGGTTCGCGAAGCCGCTCGACGCAGCCGAGGTACGGGCGTTTCACGAGCATCCGCACCGCGATTCCCTGCGCTCTGTCTTCGGGCACAGCGGATATCTGATCAACCTGGCCGCCAGCGATCCCGCCCTGCACAACCTGTCCCTGCGTTCGCTGTCTGAGGAACTCGGACGAGCCGATCTGTTGGGCCTGCCGTTTCTGGTCCTGCATCCGGGCGCGCACATGGGGCAGGGAGTGGAGGCAGGACTTGAAAAGGTCGCGGCCAGCCTGGACGCGATCTATGGGGCGATTCCCAAGACTAAGACCCGGATTGCCCTCGAAACGACGGCCGGCCAAGGCTCGTCACTCGGCCGCACCTTCGAGGAACTCGCTTTCATTCTGTCCGCGTGTCGCGAGCCCGAGCGCTTGTGTGTCTGCATTGATACTGCCCATATTTTTGCAGCCGGCTACCACCTGGCCACCGAAGACGAGATCAGGCGCACGTTCGCGCAGTTTCAAAGGCTCATTGGTTTCCAGCGGCTTGCCGCGATCCACCTCAATGATTCCAAGACGGCGGCCGGTTCGCGCGTCGATCGTCACGAACACATCGGCAAGGGAAAAATCGGTCTGGATGCCTTTCGATATATCATGCGTGAGCCGCGTTTCCGCAGCATCCCGAAGGTCCTCGAAACGCCCAAAGGCCGCGATATGGCTGAGGACGTCGTCAATCTCGCCACGCTCCGTTCGCTGATGGAGGGAACGTAGAGGCTGCGACGGTGGCGCGAGTGGGAGCGCCCGCTTCAATCAATCATCCCAGCGGGCCCCGAGGACACCGTGTCCCGGCCGCCATCCAAATACCCTCTGTGTTCTCGGTGTCCCCTGTGGGAAAAGACCTAGTAATTCCACATGATGCCGCGCTCGGCATCGGCAAAGACCCTCGAGCTCAGCATATAGCTCAACGGCGGATCCGCCAGCTTGCTATCGTCGAGGACCGGGAGCGTCTTGCCAACGGTCGCATCCCAGGGCTGGCTGGTCGCGATGTTGATGGGCGTTCCGACGCGGATCAGAGCGAACGTCTTCCGCGCCGCGTCGAGGGGTATTCGCACGCAGCCGTGGGTGCTGGGGTAAGGTTTGACGAAGCCCCAGTGCAGACCGTAGGCGGGTTTGAACTCCATCCAATAGGTCATTGGATAGCCGGCTCCCGGACTGCTCACGCGGCGGCGGTTGGCCACCTTGGAATAGATGGTGAAGTTGCCGTGCGGTGTCGGGGTTGAACGCGTGCCGACGGTGACGGGTGTGGCGAGAAGTACGGTATTCCCCTCAACGACGTAAAGCCGCTGGGCTCCCGTGCTCAATTTGAGCTTCACCGCGGAGGGATTCGCCGGCTTCTGAGCCGGGGGATCAAAGGAAAATGAAGTGTTGCCGGCTTGGTGAGGAACGGTGGTGCAGGCGCCGAGAGCGACGGCCAGTCCGGCCGCGGCGGCTGCAAGGAGCAAACGGGATACTTTCATTCGGATAGAAAACGTTCCGGAATCGTGCAGCATGCGCGCCAGTAGTGCAAGCGGATGATCGCTCCCAAGACGCAAATCCGTTCGCGGGCCTGCCGATGAAGACAAGTGGCCGCTCACCTGAGCGGCCACCCGGTGTTCTGAGCCTGGCAAGGCTCTATTAGGGGTCGTGTCTGACGATTAGTTAGCACCTCGCGTGCCAGAGATCCAGTGCGTTTTTGCGGCTCATTGACGATAAGCAACTTAGACAATGCAAGCTTCGGCGGGCGGGCGGTTCGCCTGGCGAGTAGATGTAAGGTGATCCGACGCCGCCGAAGTGCTGCGATCTGGAAGCGACCGGACTAATCATTGATGTTCAGCGTTTTGAGCAACGGTTCTCAACCTTGCGCGAGCTGTAAGGAGCGCCGACACGGTTACGACCAGCTGGAGGTCCGGCAAGAGGGAACGCGTGGACTCCGTGTCTGGCGGGCGTTTCACCCGTTGCAATGGCCAGCCGGCCGGGAGGCTATTCGGTGCGCTGCTCCAGAGTGACCGTTTGAAGCGTTTCTGCTGAGCGCCGCGCCGCCTCCAGAATGCGGACCACGATAAGGTTATTTGCCAGGGACGAGCGATCGCGGTCGGAAACGCTGACTTCGCCTCGCACCACGGCGGCGAGATAAGCAAAGCCATCGGCAAATAAGGCCGGTCGTCCTTGGGTCGTGAAGGCCGTCTCAATCTTCTCGCCCCGCAAGCGCATGCGAACGTTGGTCGCGTCCGGAGTGAAGATGGACCCATGCGTGCCGAAGATTTCCAGATCTTTGCGGTGATCGGGCCAATTCCAGGAAGCTTGAATGATCGCCAGTGCCTTCGGATAAGTGAGGATGATAGTGGCCTCGTCATCGACGCGGGCGTAGGCGGGATCGTGTTTCAGTTGCTGGATTACGGCGGTGACCGTCAGCGGGGCGGCGCCCAGCATCAGCCATGTCATGAGGTTGGCGCCGTAGCAGCCAAAATCGATCAACGCGCCGCCACCGTTCTGAGTCGGATCCGTCAGCCAGGAAAGAAACTCCGGCGCCACGTCAAGCTCCCTGGGTCCGAAGTGGCCATCGCGGATGACCACCTTGTGGATCGCACCAATCGCGCTTTCGTCATGCACGAGTGCGAAAGCGGCTTCCCCGCTCGGATACCAGGTCGTTTCGTAGTTGGTCAGGACGTGGATTCCATGGCGCCTGGCCAGGACCGCGATTGCGCGTGCGTCGTCCGATCGAAAGGCGAGGGGCTTTTCGACCATGACGTGAATCCCGCGCGGAGCGGCCGCTTCCACGACCGCCAGGTGCTCGGCGATTGAGCCGAAGGCCAGGACGGCGCGGGGCTTCGCCGCATCCAGCATCTTTCCAAGATCGTTGTGCACGAGGCGGCGATCGAAGTCGAATTCTGCGGCGTAACGCTCGACGACGTTCGCGTCGGGCTCGTAAATGCCTGCCACCTCGATATCCCCGGTGTCCGCTCGTCCCAGGATCCACGACACATGACCATGGGTAAGCCGCGCGACGGCCATGGGCACCCGCCTGGGAGCCGGGTCGCGCGATTCACGCAAGGCGGCGTCCCGGCGAACCTCGGAGCTTGCTGGCGAGTTGCTCAATGCGTCGTCGCGGGCTGTGTCCGCGCGTTGGAGAAGGCGTAAGGTCGGCCAATTGGGACTGACCAACCGCGGATTGGCATCTTGGGGCTGCTCAGTTTGCGTTACGATCAAGGGTTTGAGCACCCTCGCTGGCAACGACTATTTGAGCACCTGTTCGCTTTTGGGATCGAAGAGGGTAGTCCTGTCCATATCGAAGTGAGCAACGACGTCCTCACCCAAATGGAAGATATGGTCGCCTTGGATCCGGGCGATAATGCTTCCTGCGCCCGTCTTCAGGTAGACCAGCGACTCTGAACCCATCGGCTCAGCGATCTCCACCTTCAAAGTGACTGGCGTCGTGGTGACATCAGATCTCGGCTCATTGGTGATCTGCTCCGGTCGAATTCCGAAGACGATCTCCTTGTCCACATTCTTGGCCCCAAGGGCTTCGATCGCACCGCGCAGAGGAAGCGTCAGCGGGTTCGAGTCTGCGGTCTCGACAAAGAAGAGCCCTCCCTCGCGCTTCTGGATCTTGCCCTTGATCAGGTTCATCGGCGGGCTCCCAATAAACCCCGCCACAAACATGTTCTCTGGCTGCCGAAATAGCGTCAGCGGATCGGCCACCTGCATGATATTGCCGTCGCGCATCACACAGATCCGGTCCCCCATCGTCATTGCTTCCACCTGATCGTGCGTCACGTAGATCATCGTCGAGCCCAACTCCGCGTGCAGCCGTGAAATCTCCGTGCGCATCTGCACCCGCATCTTCGCGTCCAGATTCGACAATGGCTCGTCGAAAAGGAATACCCTCGGGTCGCGCACGATCGCCCGGCCCAGGGCCACGCGCTGGCGCTGCCCGCCCGACAACGCTCCGGGCTTGCGCTCCAGCATGTGATCGAGCCCCAATGCCTTCGAGGTCTTCCCCACGATCTCCGAAATGAACTCCTTGGGCTTCTTGGCCAGTTTCAACCCAAAGGCCATGTTGTTAAACAAATTCATGTGCGGGTAGAGCGCATAGCTCTGGAACACCATCGAGATCCCGCGGTCCTTCGGCTCCAGGTCGTTGACCACCTTGCCCCCGATCGAAATCGTCCCACTGGTGATCTTCTCCAGCCCGGCCACCATCCGCAACGTCGTCGATTTCCCACACCCCGAAGGGCCCACCAACACCATGAACTCCCCGTCCTTGATGTCCAAATTGATGTTCTTGACCGCCGTGAACGTCGGGCGCCCACGATCGTCCGTATACGTCTTGACCAGACTTTTGATACTTACTGAACCGTCTTCCTTTGGTTTCATTTTCCTTGTTTGTTCGAGTAGTTAGAGAGGGCTCGCACGTGTGTCTCCCGTCACGCCGCTGCCAGCCCGAAACCTAAAGCGAATTTGAGTCCCGTATAGAACAATTCCCTGACGTTTTGGACGTTCTGCGCAAAAGCGTCTCCGGTTCGCCCGACGGGACGTTTTTCTGTTTGTCGTGTTCCCCGGACTTCTGTTGCATATCGACATGGCCAGACCTGTAACTCTTTTCACCGGCCAATGGGCCGATCTCCCCCTCACTGAACTCGCTCCGCTTGCCAAAAAGATGGGCTTCGACGGTTTGGAGCTCGCATCTTGGGGTGACCACTTCGATGTCAATCAAGCCGCCACCTCCGACGACTACTGTAAGGAACGCTGGCGCATCCTGACCGATGCCGGACTCACCGCGTTCGCCGTCTCCAATCATCTGGTTGGACAGGCGGTTTGCGACAATATCGATGAGCGACATCGCGCCATCCTCTCGCCGGAGATCTGGGGTGATGGCGATCCCGAAGGAGTCCGCCAACGCGCGGCCGAGCAACTCAAGTTGACCGCCCGGGCCTGCCGTCGATTTCTCGATACGAAGCCCCGTCAGGATCTCAACTTTCCCGCCGTGGTCACTGGGTTCACCGGATCGAGTATCTGGCACGCCTGCTACGCGTTTCCTCCCACCAGTCAGGACTTCCTGCAAAAGGGCTTCGATGACTTCGCCAGCCGCTTTATTCCGATCCTCGACGTCTTCGACGAAGTGGATGTGCATTTTGCGCTCGAGGCACATCCGACCGAGATTGCCTTTGATATTGCCTCGGCGCGCCGAGCTCTGGAGGCAGTCAAGCGACACCCGCGATTCGGATTCAACTACGATCCGTCCCATTTGGGCTATCAGGGAGTGAACTATGTGAAGTTCATTCGTGAGTTCCGCGACCGAATCTTCCACGTGCATATGAAAGACGCATGGTGGGGCCACGGCAACGGAGATGTCGGCGTTTTCGGCGGCCACACGGACTTTGGCGATTACCGGCGCTATTGGGATTTTCGCTCGATCGGCCATGGCGATGTCAAATTCGAGGACATCGTCGTGGCCCTTAACGATATTGGCTACACGGGCCCTCTGTCCATCGAATGGGAGGACATCCGTATGGATCGCGTGCATGGAGGCACCGAGTCGTGCCGCAATGTCCGGAGCTACGATTTCGCGCCGAGTGGGATCGCCTTCGATTCCGCCTTCGAAAGGAAATAACTGGAGGAAGCTGTATGCAACGCAAACTGAAAATGGGAATGGTCGGTGGCGGCAAGGACGCCTTCATTGGAGCCGTGCATCGTTTTGCCGCCAATCTGGACGGCCGCATTGAGCTTGTCGCGGGCGCCTTTTCGTCGAATCCGAAGAAGTCGCACGAAAGCGGGGCGCAGCTGTTGCTGGATCCCAGCCGGGTCTACGACAGCTTCGAGGCCATGGCCGAGGCGGAAGCCAAACTGCCGGTCGGAGAGCGCGTCGACTTCGTCTCGATTGTCACGCCGAACTTTGCGCATTTTCCGGCAGCGAAGACGTTCCTCGAGGCAGGGTTCAATGTGATCAGCGACAAGCCGATGACCTTGAATCTCGAAGAGGCGGTGAAACTGCGCGAAATTGTCCGAAAGTCGGGCAAGGTTTTCGCGCTCACGCACAATTACACCGGTTATCCCATGGTGAAGGAGGCGCGGGCGATGGTCCGCGCCGGTGAGTTGGGCAAGGTTCTAAAGGTCGTCGCCGAATATCCCCAGGGATGGCTGCTCAACCCGATCGATCAGGAAGGTCAAAAGCAAGCCTCCTGGCGCACCGACCCCGAACGGGCCGGCGCGAGCGGCTGTATTGGTGACATCGGCACCCATGCCGAAAATCTGGCTCGCTATATCACAGGATTACAGATCGACGAGCTCTGTGCCGACTTCACTTCGTTTGTGGAAGGTCGGCGTCTTGAAGACGACGGAAACATGCTCTTGCGATATAAGGGCGGCGCTCGCGGCGTCCTTTACGCTTCCCAGATCTCTGCCGGCGAGGAGAACAATCTTACCATCCGTGTTTACGGCACCAAAGCGTCACTCGAATGGCACCAGGAACATCCCAACGAGCTCATTGTGAAATTCCAGGACGCGCCACGAAAAGTCTACCGGCGCGGCAATAGCTATGTCAGCGATGAAGCCAAGCGCTTCACCCGGCTGCCCTCCGGCCATCCGGAGGCCTTTATCGAAGCCTTCGCCAACGTCTATCTCGAGGCCGCCCGGGCCATCGAGGCTGAGGTCTCCGGTCAGCCAATGCCCGAGGGATTGGACTTTCCGAACGCCGACGACGGTGTCGAAGGCATGGCCTTTATCGCGGCAGCGGTCCAAAGCGCGAAAGCTGGCGCTGTCTGGACGAAGATGCCTGAGATCTGAGGTTGACCACAGCGGCTCGGGTGCAGTTGTTGGCGACCAAGGCTCGCGGCTATCTGGCTGGCGGTTGAGGGCCGGAGAGAGTCGCATCGATGACGAGATCGCCTGACGGTGTCACTCGTTCGAATGACAAAGCGCTGCAATCCTTGACGATCCAGTTCGCGCCCAATTCGATAAGATGATCGTTAGTCTCGGTGGTCTGAACGGCGATGACACGAGCGCCGGCCGCCTTGGCGGAACGGACTCCGGCCGAAGCGTCCTCGACCACAACGCAATCCTTGGGCGCGAAGCCAAGCAGCGCAGCGCCCTTCAGGTACGGCTCCGGATCGGGCTTCCCGATCGTGATATCTTGAGCGGTGATGAAGCGGGCAGGTGGCGAGATGTGTGCCGCGCGGATTCGGACGTCAGCGAGGGGCTTGGTCCCTGAGGTTACGATCGTCCATCGGTCGGACGGCAGGGAGGCGAGAAAATCAACGACGCCTGGCAAGGGAACGACTCCGTCCACATCCAGGATCTCCCGGCGTTCGACCTCGCGATTTTCTGCTTCGTGATCTGCGTCGGGGAGAAGCTCGCGGATGGTGGTCAGGCTTGGCCGTCCGTGGACGCGGTGCACGATCTTCTCTGGATCGAAACCGCGCTCGCGAGCCCATTGGGACCAGACGCGCGTGACCACGGGGGTCGAATCGACCAAAACTCCGTCCATATCGAACAACAGCGCTTTGCAGGAAATCTTCGGCATTCGCTATGAAAATCAGAAATCGGATCCGTTGCGAAGCGTTCTGCTTCAGTTCCGCAGAAAGCTCAGCCCGCTCGACAAAATGCCCTTGAAGTAACGCTGTTACGGTTGGCCGGAGTATGATAGATGGCTCAAAGCACACGCTGTATGTCCGCTGAATATTCGTCCTTTGCCGGTTGGGAAAAGAACCTGAAGCTGTCCAACAGCTTTGCCGAAGTCATCGTTACCGTCGCGGTTGGGCCGCGCATTATTTCGTATCGCCCAGCCGGGGGACGGAGTGTTTTCAAACTCGTCGATGATGAGGCCGGTAAATCAAAGGAGGAGACCTGGAAGATTCGGGGCGGTCACCGTCTCTGGACCGCGCCGGAAGATTTCGGCAAGGAACACAGTCTCTGCTATGCGCTCGATAATTCCGAGGTCGAACATGCGATCGAGGGGGAGTCGGCCGTCCGGGTGTCGAACCGTATCGAAAAGCCGGCGAAGATCCGTCGCGAGATGGCCGTCCGGCTCGACGAGACAAGTCCGAGAGTCACGGTTGAGCACCGGATCGTTCACGAGGAAGGCGATCCCCTCGAAGTGGCCCCCTGGGGGCTCTCGGTGATGGCTCCGGGAGGATACGCCGTGTTGCCCCACCCGCCGCTCGGCACGCATCCAGAGGCCTTCCTGCCTAATCGAGTGATGGTAGTCTGGCCGTTTACCGACCTGGCGGACAAGAGGTTTTGGGTCGGGCAGCGCCTGATGCGCTTGCAGCAGGCAGACGGAGTGCCTTTCAAAATCGGACTGCGGCATCCCGAGGGATGGGCCGCTTACGTTCTCGGCGATCACCTCTTCATCAAGAGTATTCCCTTGATCGAGGATGCCGTCTATCCTGACATGGGATCAAACTTCGAGACGTTTACGAACAGCGGTTTCCTCGAACTCGAGACCCTCGGCCCCCTGAAAAAGATCTCTGCCGGTGAAACGATCGTTCATCGCGAATCATGGGTGGTCTTTTCCGGCGTGTCGCTGCCGGACGTCAAGGACGAAGAGGCGTTCTTGAAAGCCTTGGAGCCGTACCGCAAGCAACTCGGTTAGACGCTCACTCACGAGACGGGCAGATGGACGCCTTCCGGCACACGAATGCCGCGAGAAGCGGTTTCACCCTGTCGGGCGAAACCGTCGGAAAGCGCCGATGCCCAGGACAATGAAGGTGACCAGGACAAGCCCCTGCGCGAGGCCAAATGGCAGCTCGCTTTGTGTCGGTGCGAGCTCTTTTAAGGCTGGGGTCTTCTGAAAGAGCTGCGCCACAAGCACGAAAAAGTTCAGGTAAAGCGCCGTCAGGGCGGTCACGAGATAGGTCCGATGCCAGACCCTCGCGAGCTTGTGCACATAAAGCGCATAAATCGCCACGGCCAATAGGACCAAGGACAGGATCCCGACAGCCAAAGCCGGGGTAAACCCGCGGTAGGGAAAGAAAAATCCGGTCGCGCTGGTCGCCACCGTTGTCGCCAAGAAGAATGCGGTCCAGCCAGCAGAGGCTTTCCCGGCCAGCCAACCGCCGACGACGACCAGGCCCGAAGCGATCCCGGCAAGGCTGATCAGAATATGAACGAGTGTGAAAACATCCAGTGTCATGGTATTTGAGAGAGCAACTGGGATGCCGGGACTGCGAAGAATCTTGATCTGCCCGGTGACGCGGGTGAAACGAACCCTCTAGAGCAGACGGCCGGTTGCGTAGTGCACCTCGCCGTTGATCCAGCGCGAGTCGTCGGAGGCGAGGAAAACCACAATCGGCGCGATGTCCTCCGGCTTGCCCACAGGACCCAACGGGCTGCTTGCCGAGGGATCCTCGGAGACGAATCCGGCAGCATGCACGCCCTCCGTGGCAATCAGGCCGGGGTTCACGGAGTTGACCCGAATCTTACGGTCGGCCAGCTCGCGCGAGAACGAGCGCGTCACCGCATCCACCGCACCCTTGGTCGCGCAGTAAACCGTAATCCCGGGCGGGTTCAGTTTGGCCACCACCGAACTCACATTGACAATCGTCCCGCCCTCGGCGCCGAAGTACTTGAGAGCCTCCTGGGAAGCGAGGATCAGGCCGAGAACGTTCAGGTTGAAATGCTGGTGAAAACTCTCCTCCGTAATCGTGCCAATCGGACCGGCCACGTAGATCCCGGCGTTGTTGACCAGAACATCGAGGCGTCCGAATGCCTTGCTTGTCTCGGCGAAAAGGCGCTCGATTTCCTCCTGCTTTGACACATTGGCCTGCACCGCGATCGCTCGACCCCCCACAGCAGTGATATCCGCGACCACCTTGTCGGCAGCCTCCCTGCTGGAAGAATAGTTGACGACGACTGCGGCGCCTTCCGCCGCCAAAGCCTTGGAGATGGCAGCTCCGATCCCTTTGGACGCGCCGGTGACGATGGCAACTTTGTTTTCAAGCTTTCGGGACATGATGTTCGGTCTTTTGTAGGTTAGTTGATGGAAAATTCATCGTGGCGAGGACGAAGAGGTCTTCGCGAAGGCGCGCCGTGCGCTCCATCCCAAAGGCAAGTTCAAACTTTTCCTGCATCTCCTGCCAGAATCGCGCCGCTTCCTGAAGTTTTCGACGACCTCGCGCGGTCAGGCCGACCAATCGACTGCGCCGGTCGGTCGCTTTCGTTCCCAGTTCGACCAGGCGGTCTCGCTCCAGCGGTCGCAGGTTGTGCCCAAGCGTGGAACGGTCCATCACCATGACCTCGGCCAGTTCCTGCATGGTTGGCGGATGCTCCTTCCGGTGCTCAATTGCCGCCAGCAGCGAGAATTGCGTCGTTTTCAGTCCGGTTGGCTGCAAGGCCTGATCGTAGGCGTGCGAAATATGGCGCGCCGCCTTGCGCAAAACAGCGCAATGGCACGGGCTGAATACTTGGGCAACCACCTCGTCCATAGTTGCGGGCATATACCCATAATTCGGCGGGCGTCAAGCGGTTTCCTGGCGAGCGAGGAAGACGGCTGGGGTGGTCCGGGAAGCCTTCCAGAGAGGAGAATTATGGCGTGTTCTCTGCGGACTCGCGTTCGGAGAAATTTCTTGTAAGTTGGGCAACTGAAACTCACGATGCCTCTCCCTTGGATGGGGGGCATACGGTGAAAACCGAATGTAACTTGCTGGTGCCCAGCGATTTTTATTGCCTCGTAGTGTAACGGTAGCACAAGTGACTCTGGATCACTTTGTCATGGTTCGAATCCATGCGAGGCAGCCAATTGCGAATTCCTCTGAGAATGGCTTAAATAAAGGCTCTGTGGACTATCGAGCCAAAACCAGCAGTTCTGATCGGTAACTCAATCGTATTGATCAGATCTGGCCTAAATTTAGTCACTATTTAGTCACCAGATTCTGCTGGCCCGCCTGCACAACAGCAACCGGACGCTGGAGCGGGTCAAGCGGGGAGAAATCGGGCCATTTACCTTTCCCTGGGAGCTGCAGGAGATCGCCCCGGACGCTCGGCTGGCGGGTCTTCATTGGGACAGCTGCAAGGTCCGGTTCGAAGAAGCGGTGGCGTTTTCCTTCGCCGCAGCAGCCCTGACAGCGGGCTTCCTCGAAGCCGACATCATTGCCGCTTACGATCTCGCTCCGCACAAGAATCATGGGCGCGCACTCATTGTCGGGTCATATGGGACAACGGATCTACCGTGAGAGTTGCCCGGGAGCTCCTCACGAACACCTCACGGCGGTTTGAGCCCGGCCAGGTTAATCCGGAGATCGCCCGCAACATCCGGGAGAGCCTGCTCTCCGCATCCGCCCCGGACCGACCGAAAGCCGCAGACCCGAGGTCAACCACAGAGCGGCCTAATAATCGCTTCCAACGCCATGATCGCGGATCAGGTCATACCCGCAAACTGTGAGGTTCACATTGATCTGCCCACATATCGGAGCCTTCCTGCATTCTTGGAGGCTTTCTTCGAATTGGCATCGGTCAGCCCTTCGAGCTGCCAGTCAGGTGTTTGGGCACCTGCCGTTGATCTCATCGAACTCACCAGCATCTCTGGCTTTTACGCAGCTTTTCCTGGGTCAAATATACGGCAGGATAGCACTTCCCCTAGGGAAGTGCGCGAGTCGCTTTCAAGCTCTTTTCCCGCTTTGTTCCCTCCGCATGTCAGGCATGCTCTGGGAGGGTCAATCGCCGGGCTCCTCGCTTTCCTCGCCCCAGTATCACTCTGAAAATCACCATGGCTCATCAATCAAAATCCGGAACCGCCCAATTCGCCCTCGATATCTCTCCTGATGCCAAGTTGCGCTTTGAATCCCTCTACCAGTCGATGGGACTCAAGACGAAAGCTCAGACCTTCGAGGCCATTCTCTATTTCGTCTCGACCAAGGACAAAATCGATCCCGCTTTTCGGATGGCACTGTCACCGGCTCGATTGCCAAAGCTGGTTCGTTCCGCGGACCAGCGCTCGTTGTTCCCGCCGGGGTTGACGCTGGGCTGATCGCGGTGGCTCTTCGCGGACGTGGTATCTTCGTGGAAGGAGCCATTGCCGTTGCGGCTGCCGCAGCTTTCGCTGAGCCGGAGAGGGAAAAGTCCCGGAAGCAGCATTGAAGCTTAGTGTTACTCTGATCAGCGGAGGGCGCTATTACCGGGCGGGACAGGACGTGCCCGACGACCGGGTGCCACCGGCCTATGCCAAGTATGCAGTGACTCAGACTGACGAGATTCGCAATGAGTCTCCTGACACCCACAAGCCCGCCAAACGTCCTAGAATGGCCAGAAAGTGGGGAGCGCAGTGATGACACGCCCCCGCAATCAAAAGGCCGCACAGTGATGAGAGAAGAGCAGTTTAGCATGCGACGCGGCAGAGCCAATTTTAGAAGTGACAACGGACCCGAAAAAAAATCGAGCATCTCCACGCTATGCCCAACAGAAACAAGACGATCGGCGGGGGGGGATTTCATCATGTGGCCATCCGCGCAAATGACTGGGATAAGTCGGTGAAGTTCTACACAGAGGCGCTCGGCTTCAAGGAGAAGATCCGCTGGGGCGAGGGCTTGGAGCGCGCGATCATGCTCGACACCGGCGATGGCAATTACCTGGAAATTTTCGCCAACGGATCCGCGGAACCGAAGCCCGAAGGGTGCATCATCCACTTCGCGCTAAGGACCGATAACTGCGACGCCGCCGTCGAGCGCGCCCGGGCGGCGGGGGTGGTGATCACGACCGAACCGAATGATTTCGTCATCCAAAGCATCCCGGAACCGACTGCCTTGCGGTACGCCTTCTGTAAGGGGCCGGACGGCGAAATCATCGAGTTCTTTCAAAACACAACGACCTGAGCGCCGTTCCCCCCGGGCAGGAGATCGCGATCTTGGGGCAAACGGTGCCAGGGGCCGTTCCGGCGCAGACAAGACAAAATGTGAACCTGGTTCCCATTTTTTCGCGGACGATGACGAAAGAAGCTGGTTGGATTTCTGAAGTGCTTGCACGTGCAATCAACCCTGAAGGTTCTTTTGGCCGATTTGCCTTCGTGCGCTGCGGCGCGAGCCCGGGAAACCTCCGAGTTTCTGGCCAAAAAAACATACTATTTTGCAAGCGGCCGTAGAAACTGCCGGATTGTTTCGGTTGAATACGGATGTCCTGTAACGTTAGGGGGACGTCCGAGTCGGCGATAAACGAAAGGGGCGTGATCCGGCTACGCGCCATCGCGCAGATCGGCAAGCTCTCAAGGGAGCTGAAAAGGCGCGCGGGCAAAGGACGTAACTTCGCCCCAGGTAGGCGAAGTCGAAAGCTGACGCAACTCAAGGACGCTGGCAACTGTTACACGATCGTCTGCTCCAAATTTCCATGCTGGATTCGTCCGAAAAGCTCGCCAGATGGAATTGGCTGTGCTTGGTCCAAGTAACGAGCTTCGTACGGTTTGTAGGGACCTCGAAAGAACGGATGCGTTTGGTTATCAATCGCCACCAAATAAACGTAGGCCTTTCCAAATTGCGGCTGACCATCGTAAAGGCGAGTCACGAGCAATTCACCGATTGCTTGTGCTCCGCCTTCAATGGCCTGCGGCGTGGCATACCCAGAGATATAGCACGCTTGGATGTTCGGCATGCCTTGGGCAATTCCGAGGCAACGCAGATACCGGATATGGCCACAGGTCGCCCGGCGCTCCGGTTATAGCCGTGAGTTGCGCGAAACTGTCGCCGTTGGCCGCGGTCCAATTTGGGTAGTACATGAGCATGGAAGTATGAAAAAATATGCTTATCCCGCTGACTCAGGTTCCCGTCATTTTCTTTAGAGAAAGATGAGGGCGTTGGGTAGTCAGGCCCAAGAGTGTTTGGAAAGCTGCCATGGGTGTTTGTCGGCGGTTGAAACGAAAGACAAATTCATCGAGATAATTTTGCAGGTATTTTGCGTCGATACCGTGATGAGTGCCGTTCAGCCAGGTTTGCAGATTACCGAATACCCGATGAATGTGCAGGGCGTGGGTTTCGGGATGGTGGAACTCGTGACGATACCCTCTCATTGCGCTTGTGGAATACCCTTTCCATTGATCGGTATCAATTTCGGTTCCCAGCTCCACATTGTCCGACAGGAAGCGACGAATGGAAATTTCATTCGCCCGTTCGGCTTTAGCCAGCCTGAGCCTACCTGCTCTCTCCATGTAATAGCCATGCTTGTCAGTGTAGACGAGGACTTCCACGGCTCCAAAAACCAGCGTACGATGTTCGGAGCGCGCCACTCCTCGCCCTCTTTTGCCGGGCACGGGTCCACCGATGAAAACTTCGTCGGCTTCCACTCGACCGCGAAGGCGACTGCGGCTTGCGTTGACCATTCCCCGGCGAAGGCGCTGAAGCAAAAACCATGCAGTCTTATAACTACATCCCATCTGGCGCCGAAGTTGGGTAGCGCTCATGCCCGGCGTGTGGGTGGCCACCAAGTAGGCGGCCCAAAACCACTCCGTCAACGGAAATCGACTGCGATGCATCAGCGTTCCGGCGGTTGGAGAAACCTGGTAGTTGCACTGATCGCATTGCCGCAACGCACGTCCTCCAATCGGCCAATACCCGCGGCCTCCACAACGCGGGCAGCGAAAGTCTTCTGGCCATCGGCTTCCCCAAAGATAGCGCACACACGCCTGCTCATCGGCGAACCTATCGCGGAACCCCCTCAACGTCTTGGGAAAGGTTGGTCGCACCGCTTAATCTCCGATCGCTATCAACCTGAGTCAACGGGATAAGCATAAAA
>CAWGBZ010000018.1:0-10638 GCA_963820865.1 uncultured Verrucomicrobiae bacterium | reverse complement strand
AGTATCCAGGCGGTCCGGCGAAGGAACATTCTGCGCCAGCAGACCTACAACCCAATGTCCGGTTATAAGGAGTCCGACTCCCGCCGGCCCCCCACTCCACACTTTGTTGCCCAGAAACGTATCGGTCGCAGTGGGAAACTGAAACACCGGACCCACACCCCAGGTGAATTTGCCCGAATTTGCCGGTGATAAGAAGCCGGTGAACTGTCCGTTGCCTATCCCCGTCTGGTATGCAGGGTATTCAGTGTAGGTTACAGGTATTATCGTCCGCGTGATGAGGTTCCACTCCTTGCTGAGGTGGATGGGAACGACCGGCTGGATATCCGTAACGATCTGTGATTTGTCCCTGTTGGCTCCGTAGTTGAAGTTAAAGTTGCTCTGTATGGGGATGCTGATCATGTCGGCTATCGGGTTCTGGGCCGCCTTGGCAAGTTCGGCCGTGTCGTCGGCCGCCATGAGCGGCGCTGCCGTTAAAATTGTTACAAGACAAACCATTGCCAACATCCATGTCCTTTTCATGTTCTCTCCCTTGGTTACGATTGATGCACAGCTGGTTTTCGGCACGGTTTCTTTCAGGGACCTGCATGGTTAGACCTTCTCAGCGTACCGACGTCCTCAACGGGTACCCGGATTGTAGTCCTGGGGATGTTTTTCCGCATCAGGATACATCACCGTCGGTGGGCCGCTATCAGCAGTGGCGCACGCAACCATCAAAAAAGCGCACGCTACGAGTAGTAAGATCAATCTCTGCATGGTAAGCCTCCTTTCACTTGACCCTGATAAAAGCCACCTCGAAATTCTGTTGTAAGGCTGCCTGGTAGTAAATCCCTCTCAGCTCGTCCGTCGTCGGATCGTAGGTGAGGGTATAGGTCGATCCGGGATAGCCGGTGCCGCGAAGTTCAATAAACAGCCTTATCGTTCCGCCGGTCCGCGTCACTTCTGCCTTGGAAACCGGGATCGGCTTTGGATTGAGATACTCTGCTTCCACCCGGCCCAAGGCATCGACGCTCTTGATGAGGATGATGTAGCCGCCATCAGGCCTGACCCACCGCCCCTTTAACTTTCCGTACCCGGTCTTCGCCTGAGCGGGAGTCGGTTCCTTTCCCAGGGCTCGGTGGCGTACCCTGTGCGACCGCCGACCCGGTGCTCAAGAAAAGAAAAATCATCAGCCCAAGGCAAAGCAAACCGAGGTGTTTTTTCATTTCTTCCGTTACCTTCCCACTCCAGTATTTCGTTAGGTAATCCTGCGGTGGCGAGGCCGATCGTCACGTGCGGGTTGAACTTCTTGCCGCTTGCGTTCGGCACGAAGTTCGCCACGTAGTCGATCGTCGGTTGGATTGATCTCGGGGTCTTCCTTCGTGGTGACGAACGCCGCCGCGGTCCCCGTCTTCACGGTGAACGGGGCGACGGCGTCGATCAGTTTCTGTTGGTACCTGATGAGATCATCGGTCGGCTCGATCACGATCCCGGCAAGGCCGATGTCCTTCCAGGGGATGTAGTAGTACTTGTACGCCTTCAACTTCCAGGTGGTCGGCTTCTCGCTCGGCCAAGACTTTGCCGACGGCCTCGTAGACCTTGTCGAGATCCGCCGTCTTCACGTACCGCTGGAGACACGAAATGTGCGGTCGATGCGTCTCGTCCAGAGCGAAGCCCTTGGGGAAACTCTTGCGCAGACGCTCGTTGGCCGCCTCTGCCTTCTTGATCATCGTCGCGTCGGGCTCGAGCAGGATGTCGATGGCCGTGACCGCGTTCTCGGGTTCCGCGGCTGTCGCATCCGCACAGTCCAGCACGCTGCTCGGCGCGGCCGCGAGGCCGATCACCAGCGCGGCCAGTGCCATTGACCTCGTCCTCATTGGTCTCTCCTTCCTGTTGGCGACAAAGAGCAAACTCGCCCTTCGGGGCGCTACTTCTCGAACGCGAACACCCGCTTCCAGTCGTTCTTCATGCTGATGACGATCCAGCCGCGTTTCTTGGCCTCGTCGTAGAGCGCCTGGGTGAAGGTGCCGACCTTGGTGTCGGGCAGGCCCTGGGCCGGACCGTAGGCGTACTCGCGCTTGGCGTCGTCGTGGAGCACCAGCATCCCGAGCCGAGCGCCGTCGCCGGCCGTGGTGTACTCGAGCATCTGCCGGTCGCCGGTCGGAGTTGCCGAACGCCGCGATAGGGCCGGCGGCCGATCATGAGGTGGATGCCCTCGGGCTTGCCGGCGTTGTTGTCGTTGAGCAGGAGCTTGGGCTCCTTGGTCAGGAACGGCTTGCCGTCCTTGTCGTAGCCGTACTTCGTGCCGCCCATGCGGTGCCGACCACCTGCTCGGGCGGGATGCCGTAGACCTGCTCGGCGTAGACACGCACGAAGTCCTGGCCGCCGCCGGTGACGATGTAGGTCTTGTAGCCGTTGTCGCGGAGATACTTCAGCACCTCCTGCATCGGCTGGTAGGTGAGTTCGGTGTACGGCCGCTTCCAGCGCGGGTGCTTGGCCGTCGCCAGCCACTTCTTCACCTCGGCGCTGAACTCGTCGACCGTCATGCCGGTGAGCGTGGCGGCGAGGATCTTCTCGAGGTCCTCCATCGAGAGCTTCGCGATCGCCTCCCGGTCGCCGGACAGCACGGTCTTGAACGGCTCGACGTCCTTCAGCTCCGGCTTCTGCCTTGACCACGGCCGGCACGCGGTCCGAGGCAGTACATCACCTGCGTGTACATCGGATGCTCGACCCAGAGCGTGCCGTCCTGGTCGAAGGTGGCGATGCGCTCGCTCGGGCGGCACGAACTTGCGGACTCGCCTTGTCGGTGGTCGCCTGCACGAAGTCGACGATCGCCTGCTTGGCGGGCCGTCATTCCAGGACGGCAGCGGGTCGTCTGCGCCTGGCGCAGTAGCCGAACGCGAAGCAGAGCGCCAGCACAAACGGCCGCGATGCTTGCGCCTCGTGCAATGTGCAGTCATTTCATATCTCCTCTGCGAAGGCTGTCCGAAGATGAAGCGCAGGCCGCCCCTTGCGGGCCGCCCGCGTCTGTTACTGATGCAGACCCATGAAGCGTACTAGCCGCCGGCTCCGATGGTCTTCGGCAGCTTGATCGGATCGTAGGGCAGCGGGTTCTCCGGGTTCTGCAGATTCGGGATCATGTCGTTCGAGGCTCCGCCCGGGAATCGTTTCTTGTTCGGATACTGGACGATGGACTTGTTGAACTCCGAGAGCGGAATGTCCAGGAGCGAGATGGCCCAGCCATTGTCCATGCCCGAGTAGCGGCCCGGCGACGTGGTCGGGTTGCGCATCGCGACCGCGCCGTTGAACGTCATGTCGTACTTCTCGTACGGGTCCATGGTGAGGTTGTAGGTCGAACCGATGGCGCCGAGGTTCAGCGTCGGGCCCAGCCACGTGTCCTTCGACGTGTAGAGCAGCTTCCACGCGATCTTCAGATCGGGATTCTCCGGGTCACCACCGACGTCGGCACGCATGCCCAGGAACTTCTCGCCGTCGGTGTAGATCCAGCCATCGCGCGCCGAATGCTGCGCCTTGCCCGTGACGTAGGCGCTGTTGTCGATGCCGTCGAAGTAGATCGGCTTGCCGTTGTTGTCCTTCCATTCGCCATGTGGCGGCGGCGTGAGGCCGACCATCGTGGCGGTCGTGGGCCACACGTCCATGTGCGACATCATTTCAGTCGAGGACCTGCCCTGCCGGAATCCTGCCCGGCGCCCACATGATGCCCGGCACCCGGAAGGCGCCTTCGAAGCCCGTGCCCTTCTCGCCGCGGAACGGGTTGGTGCCGGCGTCGGGCCAGGCGTCCTGCCAGGCGCCGTTGTCCGCCGTGTGGATGACGATGGTGTCGGGCGCCTCGGCGCGGATGGCGTCCATGATCCGGCCGATGTTGGCGTCCATTTCCATCATCTTGTCGGAGTAGTTGCCGAGGTGCGACTTGCCCTGGAACGCCTTGTTCGGGCTGGTCGGCTGGTGCATGCCCATGAAGTTCACGCTCATGAAGAACGGCTTGCCGTCCTTCGCGTGCTGCTTGATGTAGGCGACCGCCGAATCCGTCTGCCGGACATCGAAATCGGCAAGGTTCTCCAGCGTGATCACGGCGCCGTTGTTGCCCTTGACCGCCGGCTTGCCCGCCGTGCCTTCCCATTCATACATGTTCACCACTTTCTGATACATCTCCCAGTATTCCTTGTTGTATTTCGGGAACCACGGATGGGCATTGGGTGCCGTGTCGCTGTAGGCATAGACACCCGGATAGTAGGCCGCGAACTGCTTCATCTCGTCGAAGCCGTGCTTGATCGGGTAGAACTTCTCCACGTCGCCGAGATGCCACTTGCCGGAGAAGTAGGTCTGGTAGCCGTTCTTCTTGTAGAACTCGGCGATGGTCGGCGTGTCCGCGTCCAGGCCGTTCGGGTCGCCGGGAACGACCACGACCGACAGCGCCGTGCGGACCGGGATGCGCCCGGTCATGAACGAGGCGCGGCCCGCCGTGCAGCTGGCCTGGCCGTACCAGCTCGTGAACATCGCGCCTTCCTTGGCCATGCGATCGATGTTCGGCGTCGGGATGCCCGAGCGCCGCGCCGCCGTAGTACACACCGTAGTCGCCCCAGCCGACGTCGTCGCTCATGAGCATGACGACGTTGGGTTTCTTCGTGGCTTCCGCCGCTTCCGCTGTCTTCAGTCACGAAGGCCGGTGTTGTGCTCATGATCGTTGCAGCGGTGAAGCACACCGCCCACCGCGGCCCACGCAACAGCCTTCTTTCTTATAGTACCTTTCTCGTTGTCCATGTTTTTTCCTCCTTTTCGTATTGGTGACGAATGCCTAATTGTGTTTTTTTCACCCGTCACGAAGATACATCTTGTTTTCTCAATCAAGTAATCCAGCGTGCTCTCTGCAAGAAGCATATCCCTGAGCCGCTCCAAACCACCTCCCTCCTCAAGCTCTTTCTAGCAGTGCCTCCTTCGTTGTCCCGAACTCCTCCGCCTTCGCCGCGATGCGATTGTTCACGTCCGCTTCTTCCACCTCGATGCCTTCCTGCCGCGCGATTAGCTTCAGGATGACGGGTGCGCCTGACCCTGTGTTCCGCCGCTGCACGCTTCCACGCTTCGCTCCCGGGAGCACTCTTCGCCGAGGCCATCCGAGCGCGAGCTCGTTGACGTCACCAGCTCATCCGGGAACCTCAGAATGGCACCAGGCTCCGAGCAGGCTGGCGCGAGATCCGGTCCCGCGCATCCGTGCCGTCCTCGTGCCGTCCTCAGGTCGGCCAGATCCGGCAGCATGCCATCTCCGGCATGGGGTGCAGACCGCAGCCTGAGCGCGGAAGGGCGTGTCCGGTATCGCATTCGATCTCCACCGCCTCCGCAGGCCCAAGGGCCTCGATGCCGTGCCTGCCGGCAGCGTCGCCCGGCCCATGCCGCTGCGCGCGCACAGCGCGACAGATCGTCCATCATTGCTTGTCTGAACCGCTGCTCGATAGCTGATCCTCGCGGAGCCTTTGCCCGGCCGGAACCCGGCGATGCGGACTTTCGCATACTCCGCCACGATGCCGTCGTAATCATCAGACAGTTCCGACCAGTCGGCCTCGACCGTTATGCGATGATAACCGTCACTGCTGTTATTTTGTTCCCATCTCATAACTGTTTCTCCGGCCGCCAGTTTTCGTAGGCGCGGGTGCTGACCTCCTTGATACTGCTCCGCCCAGACTCCGCACGATCTTCTGCACCGGCTCGTCGATGTGGGCAAAAAACTTTTTCCAGCCGCTACAGAGGTAGTTCAGCCCGACCTCGCCTTCGATCGTTTTAATAAAGCGGTTCTTGCGGGCATTCACCGAAGCAGGTAAACTGGTAGTCGCACCCGCCGCACTGCTGCCGGCAGGGACCCTTCCTTAATCCGGCCGAACTTCTCCTGCTGCTCAGAGAAAGGCCATCTCCTATAGCGGTCGCTCCATGATGTTGCCGGTGAGGTATTCCGGATAAACGTAGTGGTCGCAGGCATAGAGCGAGCCGTCACGCTCCAGCGCCAGCCCCTTGCCGCACATCGGTTCGCTGGGTGCAGAGCGGTGACACATGCCCCATCCAGGTCTCAACCGCCGAGTCGAAATAGTTCACATAGATCCTCCCCAGGTCTTTCCGGTACCACTCATCAAAAACCCGGCCGGAAATCTCCCCCAGTCATCAGGATCAACGCTCCAGTCGGTGACGACGGAGCCCTCACCTCCCGGTTTCGCCCGTGAAGAATCCTGCTCCGGCATCAGTGCAGCGTCCCACTTCTGAGGGGCGACCTGGCGGAAGCTCAGCGGTTCGACGATCGGGATGAACTGGATGCGCTGCGTCCCGCCTGGTTGACGCAGAAAGCGGTATACTTCAAGCGGGTGCTGCGCCGTCAGGCGGTTGACGCAGCAGAGCACGGCAAAGTTGACCCTGTGTTGACGCAGCAGTTTGACCGCATTGAAGACACGATCAAAGCTCCCCTGCCCGGCGCTGTCTCTCCGGCAGGCATCGTGCAGTTGTTTCGGACCGTCAATGGAGAGACCGACGAGAAAGTTCTCATCATGGAGGAACCGGCACCAGTCGTCATCAAGGAGGGTGCCATTCGTCTGGAGATCGTTCTCGAAACGTACGTGCGGGGGACAGTACTTCTCCAACGCAACAACCTTCCGGAAGAAGTCATGCCGAGAAGGGTCGGCTCGCCACCCTGCCAGGAGAAGACCACCTCCTTGTAGTTCTGGCTCGCGAAATACTGACGGATGAACTGATCCAGCACGTCATCCGAAATGCACCATTGCTCCGGTTTCCCAGCAGCTGCTGCTTGAAAGGTAGTAGCAGTAGGTGCAGTCGAGGTTGCAGAGCGCGCCGGTCGGTTTCACCATCACATGCACGCGCCGCACGGGCCCGCCGCGAAATAGCGGCGGTCTCGGTCTTAAGATGTCTGCGAAATCGCTGAGCACCGGTCCATTGACTCTCCCTCCAGGCATGCCACGCCCGGTTCTTCTTTTTTATCTCACTCCGCTTTCTCACACCGACGTCGAACCGCATCGAGAAGCGCCTCCCCCTCAAAGGGCTTCCTGAGATAAGCAACAGCGCCCAGTTCATCGCTTTCTGTTCCATGCCGAATAGGTCGTGCCCTGTTATGAATATGACCGGGATGCGGGGCTTCTGAGACTCCAGATATTCCTTCAGCTCAAGGCCCCCCATCCCCGGCATCCGGATATCGAGGATCAGGCAACATGCATTCGTAATCAACCCGGATCGAAGAAACTCCTCCGCGGATGCGAACCTCTCGGCCCGATGTCCGGCAGACTCAAGCAGCAGCCTCAATGACGCGCGGACCGATTCGTCATCGTCAACGATAAACACACTCTGCGCTGCTTGTGCCATGTGTGGTCTCCTGCGTACTCTAATACTAAGCTCGTGGGGGGATCGGCATCGATGGACCTTGCTACAATAGGTATGGTACTTTGTGGTACAAGGAAGTGACAAGAGCCGGGTGATGAGGAGATGGCTAACACTGGGGTTGGAGAGAAAAGTAACCAGTGATCAGTAGCCAGTGACCAGTAAAGACAGGAAGAAGATAGGGAGAGGGCGAGAAGAGTGACCCAAGCCATTGTGAAGATTACTTGTCTGCCCTCGGATGCCCAGTGTCTCTGCAAACCGGGTCAGGTCTTGCAAGGGACCCTGCATGCATCTTCTCCATGACGCGGCTGCGATGGGCCTTGATGGTCCGCTCGCTGTCCCGAGTTTGTAAGCGACCTGCTTATTCGACATGCCGGTGACGAGGAGGGTGAACACCTCATGCTCCCTGGGCGACAAAGAATCGACCAGCTGTTGAATCTCCCCCACGGCATTTCTTTCCGCGCTGCCTGCGCGTCCCGTTCGATCGCGCGGTCGACGGCATTGAGGAGGGCCTCTTCCTCGAAGCGCTTTTCCAGGAGTCAACGGCCCCGGCCTTCATGGCACGAACGCTCGGGGAACGTGCCGTGCCCGGTGATAAAGATGATTGGCACGAAGACCCCCGCACCGACGCATCTTCCTGCCATCGAGCCCGCTCATGCCGGGCATCCTACGTCTGTCATGAGACAGCCCGATGCCCCCGGGGAAACACCCTTAAGAACTCCTGGGCCGAGGGATAGGCCTTCACATCAAAACCCACAGCGCCGAGCAAGAGCTCCAGCGACTCGCGAACCGAAAGATCATCGTCAACGATGAATACGGTCGATTTCAGTTCAGGCATCTCCCCTTCTCCTTTTCACCGTGGTCCCCGCGTCCCCGTGCCTCCCTATCTCCCTATCTCCGTGTCGCGCCCGTTGGCGGCCGTCGGCAGAACGAAAGAGAACGTCGCTCCCCGGTCCGGATCACTCCGAGCCGAGATTGAGCCCCCCAAAGCGTTGATAATCCGCTCACTGATGGCGAGCCCCATCCCCATCCCTGTCGGCTTGGTAGTGTAAAAGGGCTCGAAAATGCGGTCCTTGTGCGCTCGTCAATTCCCGTCCCGGAATCCCTTACGGATACTTTCACGCCGTTGTCCTCGTGCGTCTCGGTCTTGACGACAAGCCTGCGTGATGCCGTATCAAAAGTACGCATCGCGGCAACGGCGTTCAGCATCAGATTGAGGACCGCTTGCTGCAACTGAACCCGGTCGCCCGGCACCTTTGGCAGCCCCGGAGGCGAGTTCCGTTACGAGATCGGACCCTTCAGGATCGAATCACCCCGGATGAGCGCCAAGGTTTCCCGAATGACGCTGTTATGTCAGGGGGACATAGTGGGGTTCCTCTTTTCAACAACTCACGGACTCTCCGAATCACGTCACTCGCCCGTTTATCGTCCCGGGCAATCCCGACCCAGCGCCTCACGCGCCCTGCTCAAATCGGGTTCCTGCCCCGAGAGAAACCGCTGCGCAGCATTAGCGTAATTGAGGATCGCCGCGAGGGGTTGGTTCAGTTCGTGAGCCAGGGAAGAGGTAAGCTCTCCCATGGCAGCCACCCGTGTGACGTGAGCGAGTTCATCCCGCCGCTGTTGAGCCTCTAATTCCGCCATTCTCCGTTCAGTCACATCCCTGTTGCTTGCCCGGCGGCCCAGGAACTGACCCTGCTGGTCGTTCACCGGCTGGCAGGCATGATCGACCCAGCGGACCTCACCGTCGCGGGTACGGATGCGGAAGTGCGTTTCTCCCGACGCGTGGTTCTGCTGCACATCGTGGTCATGTGTATCCCAGATGAGCCTGTCTTCGGGAAGGATGACCTCCCGGAGGCGTGCAGGGTCCTCGATAAAGTACCGGGGAGCATAGCCGGTGATGCGCTCGCAGGAGGGAGAGACATATAGGAGCTTTCCGTCCGGGGCCGACCAGTACTCCCAGTCGTACGTGTAGTCGGCAACGGTCCGGTAGCGCGTCTCGGACACCGCCAGATCATTGAGGGCCTTCCGACGTTTTGCAAATCTCAGCACGAGGCCAACGACGAGGAATGACTCGACGAGACAGAACGCCAGGATGCCGATAATGTACCATCTGTATGACTCCCACAGGGAGAATTCCTTGTATTAGCAACGTGCTTCCCTTCGGGCAGACTCGTTTCAGGGATTCCCCAGTGCTTCAGCTCGCGCCAGTCGTATACATACGCGTAGGTGCCCTGGCTGGTAAACGGGATATCGCCCGGCGACTCACCAGCCATGACTCGGAGGACCAGGCCGGCGGCCGTCTTCCCCGCGTCTTCGAAGCTGAACAGTGGACCCCCCACAATGCCAAAGTCCATGTAAGAATCGTAGAGGCCGAAAACCGGCACAGGTGTGGCCCGCCTTATGAGCGAAAGCGCCTCGCGGGGCACAAAGCTCTGACCGGCCCCATCCATGAATAGCGAGGAGAAAAGCACGACGGTGTCCGGGGAGAGCCGACCCACTCGCTCGAGGATCTCCCGCATCGGCAATTTCGCCAGGTCGATGAGCTCGAGCCTGCCTGCGTAAGCCTTCAAGGCGTCGCGAAAGACCCCGTCGGCAAGGACGTCATTAGCCGTCGTCCCCGATACAAGGGCAACACGTTTCGTGCCGGGCCTCATCCGGAGGGCATCATCCAGCACACCGGTGGCGTTGTTTCCGAGGACTACACCGGTGACAAAGCGGTGTGCGGGCGAATGTTCGAGACGCTCGGCGAACGCCGGCAACACTTCACAGGCGATGACCGGCACCCCGGTGAAGACGGCGTGCTTCTTGGCCAGAAGAAAGTCCACGGCCTGCGGGTAGACGGCAATGACAGCATCGACATCATCGGCGGCGTACTTGCGGCGCAGGTAATCGGCCACTGCCACAGCGTGGCCGGGACCGGCGAAACGGCCTCATCCAGGTATTCGGCGTAGAGCTGGACGTCGAAAAGCGTATTCGACCGGAAGGCCGCACGGATCCCCTGGTCGGTGAGGTCATGGGCCGGGTGCCCCTTTTCCTGGCTATAAAGAACCAGGACCCGCTTCAACTCCTTTGGCGAGGAGGCGAGTCCGGCCGCACAAAGGAGTAGCAGCAACGCAAGAACAAGGGGAGTTATCCTACGAGAAAGCATATCTCTGACTGAATCTTTCACGGGTGCTCGATCGAAGCAGTCAATCGGCTTCACAATGGGAAGAGGTCACTGGAATGTGGAGTATTCGGATAAATTGTATGAGCCAGTGCAGGATGCAGTCTATAGGA
>CAWGBZ010000017.1:0-20586 GCA_963820865.1 uncultured Verrucomicrobiae bacterium | reverse complement strand
TCGTTTGTTGCAGGTGTGGTGATCGTTGGATCCGTTGTATCTTCTATTGTAAATGTTGCTGTTGTCTGTGATGTATTTCCACAATCATCTGTAGCTGTAAATACTACTGTTGCTGCTCCTGTGGCTCCACATAAATTACTTAATGTTGTAAAATTATTTGACCACGTTACTCCTCCACATACATCACTTGCTGATGCGCCTCCATTTACTGCTAACCATGCTGCTAATGCTGCTGCATTGCCTGCTCCATCACACTCCACTGTCTGGTTTGTTGCTGGTGTAGTGATCGTTGGATTCGTGTATCTGATATGGTGAATGTTGCTGTGCTCTGTGATGAATTTCCACAATCATCCGTAGCTGTAAATACTACTGTAGCTGCTCCTGTGGCTCCACACAAATTACTTACTGAAGTAAAATTATTTGTCCAGGTTATGCTACTACAATTATCAGTTGCAGAAGCTCCTCCATGACTTGATAACCATGCAGATAAAGCGGCCGTATTTCCAGAGCCATCACATTCCACAGTTAGATTGGATGCTGATGGTGAAATTACAGGAGCTGTTACATCTATTATCGAAAATATGCGTTGCATCCACGGTATTACCGCAAGCATCCGTAAACTGATACGTTCTTGTTAATATATAAGGACTAGCAGAACAACCTGTTCCCCCATTATCACTTGAGCCAAAAAAGCTTACAGTTAAAGGAGAGCAATTATCAGCCTCATCATTTATGACTAATACATTAATAGCCCCGGTATCTGCTTTACATTGACCACTGCCGGTTTGATTAGATGCAGTAGGAGCTGTAACATCATTTACTGTAATAACCTGTGAACAGGTTTTACTGTTACCACATATGTCTGTAGCAATCCAAGTGCGGGTTACAGTATAATTATAATGTGCACATAAATTGACATTGCCATCCTGGGTGCTTACATCACTATGTGATATGGTAGGGATACCGCAATTATCTGTGGCTGTTGCCGAACCACCAGTATTGGCAGGATTGGTATTATCCACCTGACAATTTACAGTGATGTCTGCAGGGCAGGTTGTAATAACAGGTTTTGTCGTATCCTGCACCGTAATTGTTTGATTACAGGTGCTAAAATTGGCATCGACATCTGTAGCTTTCCAGGTTCGCGTTATTACGTGATTACCGGAACAGATCCTCCTACGTTGACATCCGTATGCCCAATAAGTGGTGTAGGATCGCAATTATCAGTTGCAGTAGCGATACCCTGTAAGGCGGCACTTGTGTCCACTTCACAATTAATAGTTTTATTAACCGGACAAGTTATAAGGGGTTTTTGATGATCCTCAACGGTTACATTAAATGTACAAAGTTTAGTATTTCCAACAGCGTCTGTCGCCATATAAGTTACCAAAGTGGTTCCTTTAGGGAAGGCGGAGCCAGGCGCATGATCTGCGGTCATGATTACTCCGGGACAGTTATCAGAAGCTGTCGGAGCGACCCAGAAACCAATACCTGTACAAAGGCCAGTTGAAGTATTGACTGTTAGATTAGCAGGCAACCGGTGATCTTTGGTCTTTGCGTATCCTGCACCGTTACTAAAAGTACAAGTTGCTGTATTACCAGAATGATCCGTTGCCTCATAAGTTTGGGTGGTCATACCAACCGGGAAGAAATCTCCCTGAGTAAAACCGGTACCATCCGTTTGGACGATCGTAACAGGCGCACAAGCATCTGTTGCTGCCGGGGTGGTGTAACCCTGAGGTATACCGACAGTACGTCCGCAGTTATTTAATACTGCAAATACAGTTATGTTACTAGGGCAGACCGTGAATGTCGGTGGTACTGTTTCCAAACTAATTTTTGTAGTAGAAATCCATAGGTGAGCCGGTCATAACACAACCATGCCCATCAGTGATACTGGTAAGATTATATGTGGTGGTGGCAGTGACGACTGGCGCTGCGAAAGGAGTACCACTAGTAATAGGAGTATATGTAACTGTAGATATAACCAAGGTAAATGGATTGGTACCAGCAGAAGCCGTAAATGTAAAACTGGCCGTGGCATCTTTACAAACCGGAGTTACTGAACTTAGTACTCCATTAGGTAATGAATTTACCTGAAACGGTTGGAGTACCAGTAAGGGTTGTTGCTGTACAGGAATCCGAATTTGTTACAGATACTAAGGAGTAAGTTGTAGTTGCTCCAGGAAGTACCGGGATGCTATCGTTACTGGTGTAACCGGTTATAGTGATGTTCGCTGCACCTGTATCTATAACTACAGTATGTAGTCCAGAACTTCCTGTAATGGTTACTGCAAGATTAGCCGTACCACCAAAACAAATTTGATAAGGAGAAAAAGCAGTTAAGTTTGCTGAATAGTCAGGACAAGCAAAAACGCCAAATGGTGAAAGAGGTGTTTGAACAACTGCAGTTGTGGTTGCTAAATAATAACCACCTGCTTGTGTCAAAACTGCCGGCTGAAAATTCCAGGTACCACTTAAGTTATGACCTATATCAGTCGCTCCAAAACTCATTGGAGGTGATTTGGTACCAGCCGTATTGTCTTCAAATGAAAAATCTAAATTGAATTCTGCAAGTGTACCGGTGTTAGCCTCTGAAATATTCCATTCAAATCTTGCAAAGTTGCCATAAGTTGGATCTGTATTGGTGAAGTCAGTAATATTAGCTGCATCAACAACGGAGATCGTAATATCATCAGTGACGTGATTTGTAGTTGCATATACAGTTACCGGTGCATAACCCAAACCTGTACCGATTGGAAAAGGTACTGTTGCACCCATAGCCACTGTCAAAGTTAATGTTCCTGAAGGAGGCATCATCATATACGACTCAGGACTACCCCCCTTGGTAGCGGCTGCTCTTACATTATGATTACCTGTATATAGGTATCCCTGCTTAAAGTCAATATTGCCTTCTACGCGAAGGTCGGCTAGCAGGGTAATTTTTTGTCCCGGAGCATTGATCTCCAGGTCTTTTAGGACTGCGCCTTCTGCGGGCATCAGCATAAGTGACTTACTAATTACGACGTGTTCGTCCCAGTTGCCTGAAGGAATCAGGACAATATCTCCGGTATGGGCCATGTTGATGGCGGACTGGACTGAGGTAAATCCTTTTTCAAATCCTTTGACAAAAACCAGGCTTGAAGGCGAGGCCGCATTGACATTAGAAATTAAAAAGCTGAGGAGGAAAAAAAGAACGAGACAACAGCTGTTCGTAAATTTTCCGTGTACGGGGTTTCTTTCATAGGGGGACAGCGGGCATTCCTGAAGATGATCCGCGCAACCCCGCAACAATTGCCGACAACGTTGGCGACAACGTCGGCGATTGCGCCGGCATGGCCGCTGACCTGTTTGAAACCTATGTCGTGACAACTGTTGCCACCATGGTTCTTGCGGCGATCGTCTTGCCGGATGCCATGAAGCTCGCCGGCATGGTTCTGCCGCTCGCCATTGGTGGCGCCTGTGTGATCACCTCGATCATCGGCTCCTACTTCGTGAAGCTCGGCGCGTCCAACAACATCATGGGCGCCCTCTACAAGGGCATCATCGCAACGGGCGTTCTTTCGCTCGTGGCTCTCTACCCCGTGATCTCCTACATGTTCGGCGGCATGACCGTTGACCTCGGCGGCTTCACGCCCATGAGCCTGTTCTATTGCGGCATCGCCGGTCTCGTGATCACCGGTCTCATCATCTGGATCACCGAATACTACACCGCCACCGGCAAGCGCCCGGTGAACTCCATCGCCGAAGCCTCAATCACCGGCCACGGCACCAACGTGATCCAGGGCCTGGCTGTTTCCATGGAAGCAACCGCCGTTCCAGCCCTCATCATCATCGCCGGCATCATCGTCACCTTCAACCTTGCCGGCCTCTTCGGCATCGCCGTTGCGGTGACCACGATGCTGGCTCTCGCTGGCATGGTCGTGGCACTCGATGCCTTCGGCCCGGTCACCGACAATGCCGGCGGCATTGCCGAAATGGCGGGCCTGCCCAAGGAAGTGCGCCACAACACCGACGCGCTTGATGCCGTGGGCAACACCACCAAGGCCGTCACCAAGGGCTATGCCATTGGTTCGGCTGGCCTTGGCGCTCTCGTGCTCTTTGCCGCCTACACGCAGGACTTGAAGTTCTTCGCCGCCAATGCGGCACCGGGAACTTTCTTTGAAGGCGTGAACGTCACCTTCGATCTCTCCAACCCCTACGTGGTTGTGGGCCTGATCTTCGGCGGCCTGTTGCCCTACCTCTTTGGCGGCATGTCGATGACGGCCGTGGGCCGCGCTGCGCAATCCGTGGTGGTTGAAGTGCGCCGCCAGTTCAAGGAACGCCCCGGCATCATGAAGGGCACCGAAAAGCCCGACTATGCCCGCGCCGTGGACCTGCTGACCAAGGCGGCCATCAAGGAAATGATCATTCCTTCGATGCTGCCCGTGTTCTCGCCCATCGTGGTGTTCTATGTGATCTACGCGATTGCCGGCAAGGAAGCAGGCTTTGCAGCCCTGGGCGCCATGCTCATGGGCGTGATCGTGACCGGCCTCTTCGTGGCCATCTCCATGACCGCCGGCGGCGGCGCCTGGGACAACGCCAAGAAATCCTTCGAAGATGGCTTCGTGGACTCAAGGGCGTGAAGCACCTGAAGGGCTCCGAAGCCCACAAGGCCTGCGTCACCGGCGACACCGTAGGCGATCCCTACAAGGACACCGCAGGCCCCGCCGTAAACCCCATGATCAAGATCACCAACATCGTGGCCTTGCTCCTGCTGGCGGTTCTGGCGCACTGACGATCTGGAGTTAGCAGTTTCATACCCCGCGAGGAGCAATCCTCGCGGGGTTTGTCTTTTCGGGAGGAGTAATTTGGCCCCCCCGCCTACCGTGGCCGCAGACGGTCTGAAAGGGTGCGTAGAAGTGAATATCTGTTCTAGGGCGGTTTGGAGCCTGGTCGTAGGCAGGAATTTGCCTCTTTGGGCAGTCAGCTAGCACATTTGCCCAAAAAGCCGCTGTACGTCCCTTTAAGAGAGTTTAAAAGCCGTATCACGGGCTTATAATCCCATTTCCGATTTCCTCCGGCTTTACTGCCTTCCGGTAAAGATGCCAGGTGGAATGGCCCAGCAGGGGAAACACCACGAGCAGGCCGGCAAATAGCGAGGCAAGGGACAGTGCCAGCAAAAAACCGATGATGAGGCACCAGGCCAGCATGGGCTTGGGGTTTGCCAGCACTGCTTTCACCGAGGTGA
This sequence comes from uncultured Verrucomicrobiae bacterium, assembly GCA_963820865.1. Lineage (GTDB taxonomy): Bacteria > Verrucomicrobiota > Verrucomicrobiia > Chthoniobacterales > Terrimicrobiaceae > DASTFP01. The sequence continues at coordinate 15,356 of CAWGBZ010000017.1, read as the reverse complement.
TCATGGCGGTCACAAAATCCACATCGCGGTCAAACACCAGCGGCGAGCGAAACAACGGTTATCGAGAACACCAGCAAGGCTAGGGCGGCGCCAACGAGATTGCCCACCACAAGGAACACCATGCCGCGCGGCGTTGTGATCACCGCATCCAGGAGGGCGCTCATGCTGAGGGGCTTGAGGCCGAAAAACAGCACATAGATCGCCGCTGCAATGTCCAGCCAGATCAGATAGGAAAAAGTTGTCACCACCGCCATGATGCTGATGGCCTGCCCGTTCTTGCTGAAGAACGACGCAAGGATGGCGCCGAATGAGAGGGGCAGGTTGTTCTCCAGCCGCCGGGAAATTTCATAAAGCCCTCCCGCCGCAAAAGGCGCAAGTCAGGGCAAAACCGGTGGCCATTGGATAGGTGTAAGAGCCGTAGTTCATGCGGATCATCAGGAACAGGATCAACCAGCCGAAGGCCGCATAAAGAAGTCCAAAGGAAAGGCTGAGGAGCGGAGCCCGCTGCATGTCGCGGAGTCCTGCCGCCATGGCCTTCAGGACGGTGGTGACAGTGATGGTGGCCACCAGCGGTGGTTTGCGCGTGGATGCCGACTTTGCCTCGCCTTCCAAATCCGCAGACGACTTTGGATACTCCTCCATCGCCAGTTCTATTGAACTGCCGTCAACTACGGCCAAACCGGGAAGTGCTGTCTTTGATCTGGATCAAAGCGGGAAGCCGGCAGCCTGCAGTGCAATCGCCGCATCAGCCTGGTCCAAGCCTAGAAGCCCGGCTTCGAACCCAGAATGCCCTTGAAAATATCCTGCAGGATGCTGAGCTCATTTCCGACAATGGGCGTCTCGCGCGAATTGATATTGATGATGCGCCCATCTTCAAGGCCATATTGGGCAAAGCTCGTCACCTGGTCGCCCTTGTCAAAACGCACCGCAATAACCTCGCGGCTCACTTCCTTGGCTTGAAGGAAGGAGCGGCTCTGGGTCACGCTGGTGATGTAATAATTGCTGTCACCCTGAAAATTGATGCTGGCAGTAGTGGACGGCGAACCGAGAATGCCTTCAACCTCGGTTTTTGACATGCCTTCCGAAATCTGGCCAAAGGCGCCCGGGTTTTGCAAGATAGCCGTGGTGGTCTATCGTGGGCGAACACGACGCCATCAGGGTTGCGAAAGATGGCTGCAACCAGCCACATAGGAGCGCGCGTAAGGTATTTTCTGGTCATGACAAACAAACTGATTCCACCACTTCAAGGTTCTTCATTAAGTTCTTTTGCCCGAGCTGGGCTATGACGGCAAGTCCATGATACTAAATCGATTATTCAAGGCCCGCGAAAAACGCGAGGAACGCCTTTACGGGGCAATTGTGGCTGCCGCGCGGCACGTCCGGTTTTACGAGAATATGGGCGTTGCCGATACCATTGATGGCCGTTTTGAGATGATAGTGCTGCATCTCTTTCTTGTTCTCAATCGCCTCAAAGGTGAGGGCGTCGAAGACCTCCGCCAGCGCCTGACCGATGAGTTTTTCGCCGATATGGACCGTTCACTGCGCGAACTCGGTGTGAGCGATGTAACCGTCGGAAAGAAGGTGAGAAAGATTGCCGAATCCTATTATGGCCGCGTGACCGCCTACGACAGGGCCCTGTCGGCCAGGCCCGAGGATTCTGGAGGAAGCAATAAGCCGGAACATCTATCCCGATGGAGCACCGGAGGGCTCAACAGAGGCAATGACCAACTATTTTGCTAACGCCGTCAAAACTTCTTGGTACAATTCCTTTGGAGCAAATTCTTCAGGAGCGAGCTGAGGTTCCAGTGAAACAGGTTGTGTATGAATTTTCCCGCCCGCTTCAGGTTGATCGTGTTCCGGCCCTCGGCTGCCATGAGCGCATTGCCGCTGACGAAAAGGAATGCGCTGCCCTCGCAAAGCGCCTGGGCCTTCCAAAGCTTCATTCCCTGGGCGGGCTGTTGAAGGCCGTTCCATGGCGCGGTGGTGGCCTGAAAATTACCGGAACCCTGAATGCCGAGGTTGACCAGGTTTCCGTCATCAGTCTGGAAACCTTTACCTCCACTGTTCGAGTATCGCAGTCGAGCGCTATTTCCTGTCGCCCCGGGCCGGCAATCCGACCGCTGAGGAAGATGTTGATATCATCGAACATGGCATGTTGATTTGGGTGAAATTCTGGCCGAAACCATGGCCCTTGAACTTGATCCCTATCCCCGCCAGGAAGGCGAGGTCTTCTAGCGACATTGAAGAACCTCCGGAACCCGCAAAAGTGTCACCCTTCACCGCCCTGTCAAAGTTGAAACCATCCTAAAGGAAGAGCCAAATTTGACTGAAAAAATAAAGGGTTGTTTCCCCGATGATTGCCTTTATTTTCACGACTTATGAGACTTTTCACTTCATTTGCCGAATAATTCGGCAAAGCACCTGATATTGCGGGATAATGACAAGTAATTTGACAATAGCACTGGATGCGATGGGGGGCGATTTGGGCCCGAGCATTGTGATTCCCGGCGCCGAGCTCGCGGCTATCCGCCACCCGACCTGCAGGTTCCTGCTGTTCGGCGATCAGGCGGTCATCGCGCCCCTGCTGGAGCAGCATCCCAAGCTGAAGGCCAAGGCCGAAATCCGCCACACCGACGTCTCCGTCAGCATGACCGAAAAGCCAAGCCAGGCGCTGCGCCGTGGCCGCGGCAAGAGCAGCATGTGGCAGGCGATCGATGCGGTGCGGACCGGTGAAGCCCAGGCGGCCGTGTCGGCCGGCAACACGGGCGCGCTGATGGCCATGTCGCGCTTTGTGCTGAAAACCCTGCCCGGCATCTCGCGGCCGGCCATTGCCGCGATCTGGCCGACCCTGCGGGGCGAAAGCGTTGTGCTTGATGTCGGCGCCACCATCGGCGCCGATGCCTCCCAACTGGTCGAATTTGCCATCATGGGCGAAGCCATGGCGCGCTGCCTTTTTGGCCTCGACGCGGCCCACCGTCGGCCTGCTGAACATCGGCGTCGAAGAAATCAAGGGCCTGGAGCAGGTGAAGGATGCGGCCAGGCTGCTGCGCGAAATGAACCTGCCCATGGAATATGTGGGCTTTGTCGAAGGCGATGACATCGGCAAGGGCACGGTCGATGTCGTCGTGACCGAAGGCTTCACCGGCAACATCGCCCTGAAGGCCGCCGAAGGCACCGCCAAGCAGCTGGCAACCTTTCTCAAGCTTGTGCTGAACCGCACCTGGATGTCAAAACTCGGTGCCCTTCTGGCGCGCGGCGCCTTCGCGGCCCTGCGCGACCGCATGGATCCGCGCAAGCACAATGGCGGCGTATTTGCCGGCCTCAATGGCGTTGTGGTGAAAAGCCACGGCGGCACCGATGAGCTGGGTTTTGCCACCGCCATTGACGTGGCAATTGAAATGGTGCGCAATGGCCTGGTTAACAAAATTGCCGAAGACGTCGCTGCAATGAACGCCATCAATGGTGCCTGGCAGCGCAGGTGGCAGAGTGAGTGGAGTTATGGTGAGGTCAGTAATTGAAGGTGTGGGCTCCGCCTTGCCAAAGCGCATCATGACCAATGCCGATATCAGCAAGATTGTCGACACCACCGACGAATGGATTGTCGAGCGCACCGGCATCAGGGCGCGCCATATTGCGGCCGAAGACGAAACCACGCGCACCCTTGCGGTGCAGGCCGCGCGCAATGCCCTTGAGCACGCCAGGCTCGAGCGCCGCCGACATTGATCTCATCATCGTTGCAACCTCCACGCCGGACAAGACCTTTCCGGCAACCGCCACCCAGGTGCAGGCCGATCTCGGCATCACGCGGGGTGCGGCCTTTGATGTGCAGGCCGTCTGCTCGGGCTTTGTCTATGGGCTGACGATTGCCGACAATTTTATCAAGGGCGGCCAGTCCCAATGCGCTCTTGTCATCGGCTCCGAAACCTTTTCGCGCATCCTCGACTGGAATGACCGCACCACCTGCGTGCTCTTTGGCGATGGCGCCGGGGCCGTTGTCGTGCGTGCCGCGAAGGGTGCAGGCACCAATGCTGATCGTGGCATTCTTGGCTGCCATATTCATTCCGATGGCCGCTACTGCGACAAGCTCTATGTCGATGGCGGACCTTCGACCACAAAAACCGTTGGCCACTTGCGCATGGAGGGCCGCGAGGTCTTCAAGCACGCCGTGATCAACATTGCCGCTGTCATGGAAGAGACCATTGCCAAGGCCGGCCTGAAGCCCATGGACATCGACTGGTTTGTTCCCCACCAGGCGAATCGCCGTATTCTGGAAGGCACCGCCAAAAAACTGGGCATTCCCGAAGACCGGATCGTGATGACCCTCGACCGCCATGGCAATACCTCTGCGGCCTCGATTCCCTTGGCCTTTGATGCTGCCGTAAAGGATGGCCGCATCAAGCGCGGGCAACTTGTGCTCATGGAAGCAATGGGCGGCGGCTTCACCTGGGGAGCGGTTCTGGCCCGGTTTTAGAGTGAGTCGTAAGCCTTTGAGTTTTCATAATTTTCTATTGACCCAATCGTTTGGCCGACATAACTTACGGCGGCTCTTGCAAGGGGAAACACATGGCAAGCAAGACTCTGACACGTGCGGATCTAAGTGAAGCGGTGCACCGGGATATTGGTTTGTCGCGCACCGAATCGGCCGAGATGGTGAAATCCGTTTTGGACCTGGTTTCAACGGCCTTGGTTGAAGGAACATCGGTAAAGCTTTCTTCCTTTGGCACCTTCATGGTGCGCAGCAAGAAAGGCCGCATCGGGCGCAATCCGAAAACCGGTGAAGAGGTGCCCATCACACCGCGCCGGGTTATGGTGTTCCGGCCAAGCCAGGTGATGAAGAATGTCATAAACGGTCTTGAGCCGGGCACGGATGATTGAGTATCTCTTTGCGGCGAACCGGAGATAGTCCTTGGAAAAATCACCTGAAGCATTCCGCACGATCAGCGAAGCTGCAGAGGAACTCGATGTTCCCCAGCATGTCCTGAGATTTTGGGAAACCCGCTTTCGCCCAGATCAAGCCCATGAAGCGGGCCGGCGGCAGGCGCTATTATCGCCCCGCCGATCTCGACCTGCTGAAAGGCATTCGCAGCCTTCTCTACAGCGAGGGCTATACCATCCGTGGGCTTCAGCGCATCCTCAAGGAGGAGGGCGTTGCCTATGTTGCCGGCATTGGCCGTGGCGAAATCGTTGCCCGCAAGCGCGACATGGAACTGGACGGCGTGCCAAAGCCGGGCCAGGCCCAGATTGCCCCCCGTTTCCGCGGCTCGGCGCCGCTTCCCGGAAGGGCTCCCCTGGCGCGTCCCGGGAGGAAGCGTGGGCGAGGCGCCGGTCATTGTGCACAAGCTCTCCGACATGCAGACAGATGCCCTGAAGGCAGCCCTGCGCGACTTGGGCGATGCCAGGAAACTGCTGGATCCCACCTCCCGGATCTGAGCTTTTCCCGCAACACAAAATAAAGACGGCTTGTTTATTGATATTCCTTTCAAATCTGGAAAAGGCAAGTCAGCTTCAATGTCCCTTTGGCGAACAATTCTGCTGGCGGTAAATCTCGTTGGCGTAAGATTTGGCGGTGCCGCCATTGGCCTTGCCAGCCAAATTCTGCTGGCCCGCCTGCTCACCCAGGATGACGTCGGCGTCGTGTTCATGGGCATGAGTGCGGCGGCTTTCATCAGCCTGCTGATAACCGGCGGCTATCCGCACCCTGGCGATAACCTGCTTGCCCCGCTACTACGCGCTTGGGCCGGAGAAACCTGGTGCGCGCCTTCCATGCCGCATTTTTGCAGGACAGCCTGTGGATTTCACTCGCCACATTTGCCTTGGCCGCAATCGTCTATTTCTGGCTGCCACTCAACGACGGGCTCAAGACCGCATTGCTCTTCGGTTGCCTTTCAGCGCCTGCCTCGGCCCTCATACGCATGAACGCGTCTGCCGCCAATTCCATTCGGCGCTATGCGCTTGTCCTATGTTCCGGATTTTCTTTATCGCCCTGGACTGTTTCTTGGCCTATCTGCTGTTGGCCTGGGCATGTGGCACTGCACTTGAGCGTTGTTCAGGTGCTCTGGGCTTTCGTGATCATGAACACCATTGTAGCCGTTGCCCAAGCCTGGCTCATCGGGCGGCGACGGCGTGTATGCCGGGCCTCAAATGGTCCGGCGCGCCATGCTCTGGCGCCGGTTTTGCGCGGCAGGGCTGCTGCTCTGGTGATTGTGGGGGCGGTCGCCGCCTCCTTTGCCGATATCGTCACCCTGATTGCCGGGTTTTTTCTTGAACCACGCGGACGTGGCCCTCGTTGGCGTCGCCATCAGGCTGGCGGCATTGGCCGGTTTCATTACCCAGGCAACCCAGCAGTTCATTCTTCCTGACCTGACCGCGGCCATGGCGCGCGGAACGTCGCGGCAGGTGCATGCGATTCTGCTGCGCATCAACATCATTGCCCTTGGTGCCATTTTGGCCTGCGTGGTGGGCGCAATGCTGTTTGGTCCGTGGGCGCTCCGAATATTTGGTCCTGAATATGAAGCGGGCCACTGGCCCCTGGTGTTGTTCATGATCAGCCAGGCCTTCCGCGCCGCCAGCGGCATGAACCAGCATCTGCTTTCCCTTGCGGGCTTATCAGATCAAGACGGCGGGCTCCTGTCTGGTTGCGATGGCGGTGCTTGATCGGTGTGACGGCTTTGCTGGCACCCAGCCTTGGTGTCATGGGGCTCGCCGCTGGCCGTGCTGATTGCCGATGCAGTGTGGGCAGCGCTTCTGGCCCTGTCAGGCGCAGCGCCTGACCGGCCGGCGCGGCGACATAATTGGCGTTTTGCACCGAGTCAAAATCTTAGATACGAACCGCAATCAGGACTTTCGCTTTCCGGAGCAGGATGCTAACTACCCCCATAGTCGGAGCGTAGCGCAGCCCGGTAGCGCACTATTCTGGGGGGATAGGGGTCGCGGGTTCGAATCCCGCCGCTCCGACCAGTCCTTTCCTGACTTTCTGGATACCCCTGCCGTCGATGAATCTTCGCCGGAATTCATGCGGGCTTCTGTCTGCGTGAGTGCGCACTGACGCTGCAAACAATCCCCACATCATTCCCAGCATCCAATAGAAATGCCGCCAATGATCGGTGTCAATTTGCACGCCCTGGAAAATGGTGGCGACGCAGAGGGCAGAACACCACGATGGCCCAATTCTGCCACGGCGTCCGCATCAGCACTGTCTTGAAGCCGATCATGATCGTGCTGATCATCAACAGAATATAGGAAATGCCGCCCAGCCAGCCATAGGACGCAAACGCGTTGATGTAGACATTATGCGGGTCCTGTCCGAAGATCTTTTGAAAATACAGGGGCCCGAAGCCCGAGGGCTGCTCAAGCAAAAGCGGGATGCTGTTGAGCTGGTTGCCGAAGCGGCCCTTTTCACCGGAGTCATAGTCTTTGACGAGGGTGAAGCGGTCAAGAAACAGGTCCCGTACGCCTTCGACCGAAAGCAGCAGAGCGAGCAAGACCGCGAGGCCAATGGCCCCAAATAGGGTGATCAGAATAATCCGGCTTCGCGTGCCCGCAGGAAGGCGTGAGAATGAAGGTGAGTACGGCCACGATCATGGTGGAGGAAACCAGAAAGCTTATCCACGCCCCGCGGGAAAAAGCCAAAAACAACGCCGCCAGGATGACAAACAGGCCTATCATGGAAATGAATTTGTGGCGCTGGGTGCCCAGCAAGAAACCTTGCACCAGCATCACGCCGGGAAAAAGCAGATAGGTCGCAGAAGACGTTCGGATCCTTGAACGTGCTGACCGCTCGGCAGTACAGCGAGAACGAGTTCACCAAGGCCGGCCACATTGAAGTAGCCAAGAATGCCAAGGGCCGAGGCAATGACCGCGGCGATGACCAGCCCATTCTTGATGACGGCCATGCGGCGCAGAGGATCGTGGGCGACATAGAACGAAAAGAAGATCGCCGAGAACGCCATATAGAATGATGTGATGACAAACATCATGGCCCGTGTGATCGTCGGTGACCTGCAGAAAGCTGAGGAAGCCCCCGAGGTTGTAGAGCAGCAGAAACAGGACCAAGGGCACAACCGCGGCACTGATTGTCAGGCCAGAGACCCAGGAAACTTGCCAACACCACAAGAAATAACAAATCGGCAAGGTGCAGGTTCCGACCGACACATAAAAACTTGAGGCAAACATCAGCCAGACGAGGCGGCCTGCACTTGCGCAAGCGTGATACCCATGAACCGCACGCCGGCTGGACGGAGGAGGTGCCATGTCAGTGACGGAGGTCAAGATTCGACTTCCAGTGTTCAAAAGCATGAGAACCCGCAGGCACTTCGCCAGAGGATTCTATGGGTCCAAGATGGTTAATGGGACCTTAATGTGATTGCTGGTCAGGTTCAGCAAGCGCTGATAGAATTAACCGCGCTCCTCGCCATGGTCGCCGCGCTGAAATGCGGCTTTCACGGTTTCCTGCAACACCTTTGCGTCGTCGGCAATCGACGCAGGAATCGCGAGAGCCATTTCAATATGCCGGGCGAGGGCGTCCGCATTGCCCAGCGGGCAGAGGTTTCTTGCGGCAGAATTTCAGGAATGCCGCCAACCTCGCTGGCGATCATCGGAACCCGTCCCGCTGCCGCTTCAAGCACGACATAGGGAAATGATTCTGCCCGGGACGGCATGACCAGCAGGCGTCCGCGCTTCAGCGCCTGCACGGTTGGCAATCGGCCGGGAAACTGAACCGTAATTCGCAAGTCCCAAGGATTTCGCAAGCGCCTTGAACTCTGCAATGAGATCAGGACCATCACCCACCAGGCAGGCCGTAACCGCCCGTTTGCGCTGGATAAGGGCAAGCGCCTTGAGCAGAACATCAACACCCTTCAGATAGCGCATGTCGCCCAGGAAAAGAATATCGGCAGCATCGCTAGTCGGGTCTAATGGCGCTGAACTCTTCGCGGCCACAGTCCATTGTGAACGACAGTATTTGGCTTGCCCCCAAGCCCAATTTTCTTTGCAAAATTCTGCCGTTCAAATTCGCAGACAAAGATCATTCCAGAGCCGATTCGGGCCAAGGCCCATTCGGATGCCAGGAAGATAAAGCCAGGGAAGGCCAGCCAGCGATAATGCAGACTGCCCCCATGGGGCGTGTAAACCGAGGGAATTCCAAGAGACCGCGCCGCCAGCCGGCCATAAAGCCCGCCCTTGGCGCCATGGCCGTGAATGATGTCAACGCCGAGTTTCTGGGCGTGCGCCTTTGTGGTCGAGGTAGCCGAAAGATCGCCGAGGCCTGGCAAGCGGGAAATTCCGATACGCTCTATCCCCAGCGAGCAGTAAGGCAGCAGCGCTGTTCCAGCAGATCCGTCGGCGACCTGCCGCCCGTGGTGGAGTCGCAGATGATGCCAACCTCATGGCCGAGCTCCGATTGTCCGCGCGCCAGATCGCGCACATGGCGAAACAAACCGCCGACCGGAGTTCTGAATACGTGGAGGATTTTCATGGCCGCGCAGTCCCCGGTTAGAACCAGCGCTCACGCACATAAATGATGTCGCCGGGATAGATTTGTGTCGTCACGGGCACACGTGTGTGTTTCCGTGCCGGTCACGTTCTTGCGGGTGATCAGCACGGCGCCTTGATCGGCGCGCGCGCTATAGCCGCCGGCAATTGCAATGGCATTCTGCACGGTAATGCCGCTTTGATAGGCGAAGCTGCCAGACGTCGTGACCTCGCCCAGAATGTAGAAGGGCCGCAGCGCCGTTGCCTGAACCGAGACCTTGGGGTCGCGTAGATAGCCATTGCGCAGCCGCGAGGTGATCAGTTTTTCAACCTGCGGCGTCGTCATCCCGGCGACATAAACGGTCTGAATGTAGGGCAGCGAAATATTGCCGGAACCATCAACCAGATAATCCGCCGTGAGATCGCTTTCACCTGCCACGCGAACGGTCAGGCGGTCGCCAGCTCCCACTTTGTAACCGCTGAGATATTCATAAGCCGCAGCCGTTCCTTGCGCGCCAAATGGGGCAACAGCGCCGGCAGAGTCACGGGAAGGCAGTTGCGAAATGCTGGAAACGGCGCGTTGGGCCTTCGGCGATGCTGCCATCCGCCATCAGCCCCGTGCCGCCGGCCGGCGAAGCAAGGCCCAGCCTGTTCCCATGGTTTGGGAACAACCAGACAAGCGCGAGAGACGCCAGGAGGAGAATACAAATACGCTTACGCACGGGTTTCCGTCCAAACTTGCCAAACGCGGGCCTCAGATTGCCCGCAGGGCGAAGATAGGGCGTTTATGGTTAGCAATGCAGCTTAATAGCGGCGTCCCAGCCATGACCGTTAAGGATTTGGTTACCATAATTGCCCAAAACAGCCTGATTATGCAGCCCGATGGAGTGCCCGCATCGCCATGATCAACCAGTCACAATTTGCCCCCTCGATCAACTTGCTCGACGTTGTGCGCGGCGTTTGGCGGCGCAAGCTGGTCATTCTCGTTTTCACTCTTCTGGCCCTTTCAGCCGGCCTTGGGCTCATAAAGTTCTTAATCCCGTCTATTCGACCGAAGCCCTAGTACTGATTGAGAATCTCGCGTCACCCTATGACCGGACCCAGACACTCGAAGATCAGCGCCCCGATCCCGTCGATGACCGCGCCATAAAAAGCCAGATGTCGGTGCTGAAATCGCAGGACCTTGCACTTCGCGTAGTTGAAGACCTTGAAACTCCAGGACCGCGCCGAATTTGATTCCCTGAAGCAAAAAGGTGTCGGCAAAATCAAGCAGCTTCTCTTGGCCTTCGGTTTTGGCGAAGACCCGCGATTGAAAACGCCGCAGCAGCGGGCCTTGAAGCGCGTGACTGACGAACTCACCGTTTATCAAATACCCGAATCAAACGTGGTGGCCGTAAAATACTCCGCTTCAGACCCAACAACGGCGGCCGAAGTGGCCAATACGCTGGCCAAAATCTATGTTGCCTCAACAGCGGAAACCATATCGCAGCCAACGACCCGAGCGCGGGACTGGATTGCCAGAGCAAATAGAAGATTTGCGGAAGAAAGTGGCAAACTCCGACGCAAGGATTGAAGAATTCCGTTCCCAGGCTGGCCTGTTGCAGGGTGAAAATTCAACCCTCGGCAGCCCAGGAACTTTCCGAACTCAATACGCAGATAACCCTTGCCGAGGCCGTGCGCACCGAGGCCGAGGAACGGGCCAAATCGATAAAGAATATTCTGGCCACAAAGGGCACGGTTGTCGGTTCAACCGATGTCATAACTCACCACTTGTCCAAAACCTGCGTGAGCAACAGGTGACGTCGGCGCGTCGCGTGGCCGAACTGTCGGCAACCTACCTGCCCAGTCACCCCAAGATGATTGCGGCCCAGAATGATCTCAGAAACATTGACCGGCAGATCCGCAGCGAAGCCTTGAAACTTGTCGACAGTCTCGATCAGCAGGCCAAGATTGCCGAGGCCCGTGAAAAATCCTTGCGCGCAAGATCTGGAAGAAATGAAAGGCCGCAAATCGACCGCCAATCTCGATGAAGTCAAATTGAAAGCCCTCGAACGCGAATCGGCCGCCGACAAGGCGCTGCTTGAGTCGCTCCTCCTGCGTTATGCCGATGCAAGTGCTCGCCAGGATCTGTCCACCCAGCCAGGCATGGCAAGAATCATTCAGCAGGCGGCTGTCCCGACGTCTCCATCATTTCCAAAATCCGGTCCGCTGTGTTGCCTTGATCACACTGGCCGGATTGGCACTTTCACTTGGGCTTTCGTTTCTGGTGGAGATCATGGCAGCGGCAAGCAGGTTAGGCATGCCGGTTACGCTACAGCCGCTAGCAGGACCAAGTGAACCAGCCGCGAGTGCGGCAAGCGCCGCTCTCCAATTCAAGAGGTACTGCCTCTAAGAGCAGTTTGCCGAGCATCCTCCCCGTGATGGATGATTCCTGCAGCCTTGCTACCTTTCCGTCCTCGTCTTCGCTGCAGGGAAATCAGGAGCTTTTGAAAACGGCCAATCAACCGGATCGTAGCGGGCTGCATGCAGCATCCCATCAGGTGGCCGAATGGGCGCTTAAACTTCAGAGAATGGCAGCGCTGCGCCGACTTGCCATAACCAGCATGGGAGGAGGGCTGGGCGACTCATCGATGGCAACAGTTGCTATTGCCCGGGCGATTGCCTCGAAGGGTGCGCGCATTGTTGTCGTTGATCTGGCTCCCGATGGATCCAGTGTTGATATGCTGTTCGGCCTGGCCGACAGGGCCAGGATTTGTCGATCTGCTGGCCGGAACAACTGACTTCACCAAAGTCATCGCGCGCGATCCGCTTTCGAATGCCCATCTCCTTCGCTTCGGTATTGAAAGAAATGAGGCAACGTTGTCCCTCATGGAGCAGCGCACCGACGCCGTGTTGAGCGCTTTGGGAAACATCTATGATGTTGTCATGATCCATGGCGGTGAAGCATCGAAGTCGCACGCCACTGCTGGTTGCCAAATGCCAGGTGCGCACTTGCTCCTGGCACCAGGACTGCGGCAAGGCGACGTGGCAAAAACCGCGAAGACGCTTCTGGGATCTGGGCTTGACCGATGTGCAGTTTGCCAGGCTTGAGCCGTCAAAGTCTGATGAAATTCGTCTGGCGGCATCCGCCTAAGACTGATCTCGGAACCATGGCGTTGCTGTCCCTGCCTATTAACCTGTTTGCCAGGTTTATTCTATTGAAGCGCCGATCAGCAGGCGCTTGGCAGGAATTGTGCTTTACACACTGCACCAATCTCCCGGGCTTTCCGTCTGATCCGATATGTGCAAGCCATGGCAAAAACCGACGATACTGAAAACCAGCCTCGAACTGCTGTATTATTCCGGGGCATCCCAGGCGCTGCGGCCCATATTTGGCGGTCTCGGCGCAATTTTTATGCTGCACCACGTGCGCCCCGGCGGCGGCCGCAAACGGGGTTTTGCGCCAAATTCCGGGCTTGAGGTGACGCCGGAATTCCTCGACGCCGTGATCAGCTTTGTGAAACTGCGCGGCTATGATCTTGTATCCATGGCTGAAGCCGTGCGGCGCATCCGGGAAAACAATCCGGAAAAGAAGCCCTTTGTGGTCTTCACCCTTGATGATGCCTACCGCGATAATCTCGTGCATGCGCGGCCGGTTTTCAGAAAACACCAGTGCCCCTTCACGATATTTGCCAGCCCCGCCATTCAGGATGGCACCTGCGAACTCTGGTGGCGCGGACTGGAGGCCGTGATTGCCGGCAACACCAAGGTGAGCGCCGAGATCGGATCAATCGAAGCTGCACCTCGACACCGTCAGCGATGTGCAAAAGCAATGCGGCCTGGTTGCAGCTCTATTGGCCCGTGCGCCAGCTCGAACAGAAGCAGCAGCGCATCTGGATCAGGGAGTTCTGTGAAACAAACCGCGTTGATCTCGGTGCCATCTGCCGTGCCGAAGCGATGACCTGGGACGAATTGCGCGAAATTTCAAAGGATCCGCTGTGCACGCATTGGCGCCCATACGGTCAACCACTATGCCGTGGCGCAACTAAGCGAAACTGACGCGCGGTTTGAGCTTGTTGAATCCAAGGCGCCGGATTGCGAAAGGAACTCGGTGTGGAGCCAAAGTTCTTTGCCTATCCCTATGGCGATGCCAACTCCGCCTCGTCCCGTGATTTCAGGCTTGCCGCCGACGCGGGCTATGAAGCCGCTGTCACGACCCGGAAAGGGCTGATCTTTTCCGGCCACAGGGATCATTTGACCGCTCTTCCGCGATTGTCGCTTGCCGGCGAGTTCCAGAAGCTTCGCTATGTCGATGTCCTGCTGTCCGGCTCCGCCTTTGCTCTGTGGAACGGCTTCAGGCAACTGAACGTGGCCTAAGTCTCCGCGATCCGGCCGCGACATCCAGCGAATGAGAACCATGGCAACAGGTATCCAGCCCACGCCCAACAGGATGAAGGCAGGCAGCTCAATCGCCGGTCCATAGCCCACCACATACTGCCCGCCCAATGCCATGGCGATAAGGGCATAGACCACCAGAAATGCAATTGTGGCGACGAGTCCCGACAAATTTGCGCTGGCGGATTTTCATGGATTTGCACTAGCTTATTGCTACTTCCACCGCAATCTGGTTCTTTCGGGCAAATCATACGGGAGTAATTTATGCCTTCGATGTCGCGCCGAAATTGGGTTCCGGAACCTTGCGAAAACTATGTGCAAAGCCTCGCCAAATTTGCCTCCACCCAATCCGCGGAAAAAGTCGCCGACGAAATTTCGCGGCTGACCTTGCTCAATCGCAAGATCTATGAGCGCGATTGTTTCAACCTCAATCCCGCCGGCAATGCCATGAACCCGCGCGCCGAAGCGTTCCTGGCGGAAAACCTGGGCTCGCGGCCCTCCCTTGGTTATCCCGGCGATAAATACGAAATGGGTCTGGAAGCCGTTGAGCAAATCGAAGTCATCACGGCCGAACTCTGCGCCGAAATTTTCCAGGCCAAATACGCCGAAATCCGCGTGGCCTCAGGCGCCATGGCAAATCTCTATGCCTTCATGGCTACCTGCAAGCCGGGCGACAGGATCATCGTGCCGCCCGCAAGCATCGGTGGCCATGTCACCCATCACATGGCAGGTGCTGCCGGGCTCTATGGCCTGGAAATTCATGAAGCGCCCGTTGACGCCGCAAATTTCACCGTCGATCTCGATGGCGGCGCAAGCTCGCCCATGGCCTGAATCGGCGGCCGTTCGCCTTGCCGATGATGGTCCGCACGGTCTGCATGCCGAGGCTGGAGTCCCGCGATACGCCGCAGTGGGTTCGCCCGCTTGCGGCGCTTGCGGCGCACGAGGTCGGCGCGCTTCGTCGAGTTCGTGCTCGAGTTTCTTCGATGCGTCGATCGCGCTGCTTCAGCTCGTCCTCAAGCTCGGCGACGCGATCCGCGGTCTTCGGGGTCCTGCGCAGATGCCCGGTCAAGCCGCGACCGGCCAGGAGGCCGGTGGGAGGCGTTCTGGGATCAGATTCCGGCCGGATCGACCGGCCCGTAGGATGCCGGTCCAAGGCGCTGCGGGGCTGCTCCGGTGCGGGTTGGGAGGAGGGCTATGCAAGAGACCGGCCGCGCCCTTCAAAGCCCCAGCGCGCGCCCAATCACAATCAACGCGACGAGAATGCCGAGCCAGCCAGCCAGGACGACGAGCTTCGCAATGGAGCTTGCTGTTTCGGGGTGGCCCGGAAGGCCGAGGCGATGGCGGGCTCCCGCCCGCGCCGTTAAGAGAGCAAGGGCCGCCGCAGAGCGGACTATGCCTTCATAAGATTTTCGACCCACTTGCGCGGTGGGGTATTTTGAACCCATTCCGCGTCTTTGATGTGCCACGCGTGCATGTGTCCGCAATGCGGACAGCGCGATCGGGTAACCGTATTT
>CAWGBZ010000016.1:0-230768 GCA_963820865.1 uncultured Verrucomicrobiae bacterium | reverse complement strand
GATCGCAGGCTTTGAGATGTCCGAGGCTCTCTCCGCCGCCATTAGAGAGCTTTCTCGTCAGGAAGGCGCCACCTTGTTCATGACCTTTCTCGCGGCCTTGAAGGCGCTGATCAATCTTCTCACCGGCAGACTAAATCATGCCGGACATATATGACGAATCGAAGTGCGCCGGGCTCGGAAAACATGATGGGGTATTTCTGCGATATCGGCTTGCTCAGGACGACGCTTTCCAGTGACCTGACCTTTCTGGAGGCCCTGCGCAGAGTTCGGGAAACGGTCTTAAATGCCCACGCTCACGAGGACATGCCGTTTGAAGTGCTCGGGGAGGAGATGGGAAAGCGCGGCTATGGGTGGCCGGCAGTTCGCGCGATGTTCATGATGGGGACGTCTTCGACAAAGACGTTTCCTCTGGGAGACCTCGAGATGAAGCTTTTTCCAGGCGGCAATACGAGGACGATGATGCCATGGAATTTTCAGCTGGGGGTTCACGACGGAGGACGTATTTTCTCGGGCCGCGCGAAGTTTGATGCCTGCCAGCATGATCCCCACCTCGTGCGAAGGATGGTGCGCAACTATGTCCGACTCCTTGAAGCCGTCGTCAAGAACCCGACATTGCGCTTGTCCACGCTGGAGGAACAGCTACTCGGCCGGTGAATCTGCACTCGCCGTACGGCGCAAACCGTATTGCCGAATCGCTTGCTCGTCGGGTATTCCTTGCCCGTCCAGCTGAATGAAGATGACCTTCATCGCCGCCAGGTACCAGAACAATAATCTGCAGAGTCAGGGTTCCGCGCACCAGTTGCCTGCGATTGTTGCCGCCCCGGAAGAGCGATATCTGCCTTTTCCTCTCACCGATATCCAGCAGGTGTACTGGGCCGGCCGACTGGAAGGCGTTGAGCTGGGGGCGATGCGACTCACCGCTACTTCGAAATCGACTGCGACGGACTGGACCAGGAGCGCCTCAACCTTGCCTGGCAGCGACTGGTTGATCGCCACGACATGCTGCGGGCGATCGTGTCGTCCGACGGTCAACAACGCATTCTAAGGACGGTTCCTCCCTATCGAATCGAGGCAAGACCTTGGAACCTCAGGAGGGTGGATCCACACGGTCCGGTCCGCTTGCATGCCGTGCGAGAGAGCATGTCGCACCAGGTGTTGCCCAGCGACCAGTGGCCGTTGTTTGAGATTCGCGCCAGCCTTCTGGATGACCGGCGATTCCGACTGCATTTAAGTTTCGATGCGCTCGTGGTGGATGCAAGGAGCCGGAACCTGCTCTTTGCCGAGTGGTCGCAGTTCTACCAGGACCCGGCCGCTCGTCTGCCTCCGCTGGAGCTTTCGTTCCGTGACTATGTCATGGCGGAGGTCTCGCTAAGGAAGAGCGATGCATACCGACGTGCCGATGACTATTGGCGGAGTCGACTGACCTCGTTGCCGCCCGCGCCGGAGCTGCCTCTGGCGAAAAATCCCAACGACCTTCCTCGGTCCCGGTTCCAGCGCTTCCATGCCCAACTTGAGGCGGAAATGTGGACGCGGCTGAAGGACGAGGCTTTTCGCAGAAGGCTCAGGCCCACAGTGCTCTTGTTGGCTGCTTTCGCGGACGTTCTCAAGGTGTGGAGTAAGTCTCCCCGGATGACCATCAACCTGACATTGTTCAATCGAATGGCCCGTGACCCCCGGTTGAAGGGCGTGGTGGGCGACTTCACTTCGTCTTCCTTAATTGGGATCGATAACGAGAGCCAACCCACCTTTTGAAACTCGGGCCCTGCAGGTTCAGCAGCATCTCGATGAGGATCTAAGACATAGCCACGTGAGCGGGGTTCAAGTCATTCGACGGCTTGCCAATCGCCAAGAGAGCGGGTTCAGAGCGATCATGCCGGTCGTCTTCACGAGCCTCTGGCCGATGTTCGATTCCGGGATTCCAGCCCGATGGATTGGCTCGGAGAGGTCGTCTACACCATTACCCAAACCCCGCAAGTGTTCCTTGACCATCAGATAAACGAACAGAGGGGGTCGCTCGTACTCGATTGGGACGTAGTCGAGGAGCTGTTCCCGACGGACTGGTCGAGAGATGCTTCAATCTTACCTAGGGCTTCTGCGTCGCTTGGCGGATGACGCAAAGAGTTGGCAGGAGAGCCGGTCGGATATGGTGCGAAAGCTAATTGCACCTGCCCATCTGGAACTGCAGGCCTCTGCCAACGCTACGCAGGCGCAGCCCCCGACCGGTCTGTTGCATACCTTGTTTTTAGAGCAGGTATCCCGCAGGGCCGATCATGCGGCCATCGTCTCGTCATCTCGTTGTCTCACCTACAGCGAACTGTCGCGCCGGTCACTGCAGGTGGCTCACTGGCTGCGCCGCCATGACGCCACCCCCAACCACATGGTGGCGGTGGTGATGGACAAGGGCTGGGAGCAGATGGTCGCCGTGCTCGGCATTCTCCGCCCGGGCGCATATCTTCCCATCGACCCGAACTGCCCAGGGAGCGGCATCTGCTGGAGAACGGCCAAGTTCGGTGGCCTTGACCCAGCCCTCGATCGATAAGGTCGTTGACTGGCCGGTGGACATGCAGCGGTTGTCTGTCACGATCTCTCCTTGGAAACGCTCGGCGGCAACACCGGATCAGATGCACCGAGCCGAAGATCTCGCGTACGTCATTTACACGTCGGGCTCCACCGGTCTGCCCAAAGGCGTAATGATCGACCATCGCGGCGCGGTGAACACCATGCTCGACGTCAACCGGCGCTTCGACGTGGCGCCGAGGACCGCGTGCTGGCTCTCTCTTCCTTGAGCTTCGACCTGTCGGTCTACGACGTTTTCGGCCTTTGGCCGCGGGCGGAACCATCGTGATTCCCGATGCCTCCGGGCTAAGGACCCGGCGCATTGGGCCGAGTTCGTCGCGCAGGAAAAGGTGACCGTGTGGAACACGGTTCCCGCTTTGATGGAACTGCTGGTCGAGTATCTCTCGGCCGACCCGGCGTCTCGCTGTCTTCGCTTCGCCTGGTGATTCTCAGCGGAGACTGGGTCCCGGTGAGTTTGCCGGATCGGATCAACGCTCTTGCCAAGCTGTCCAGGTCATCAGTCTCGGCGGCGCGACCGAGGCGTCTATCTGGTCCATTCTTTATCCTATTGAGAAGGTGGATCCTGCCTGGAAGAGCATTCCTTACGGTAGACCCATGGTGAACCAGAGCGTCCACGTCCTCGACGAGACGTTGGAACCCCTGTCCGCTCTGGGTCCCGGGGCAGCTGTATATTGGGGGCGTCGGAGTAGCCAAAGGCTACTGGCGGGACGAGGAGAAAGACCGCGGCCAATTTCATCCATCATCCCCGAACCGGAGAGCGCTTGTACCAGACGGGCGATCTGGGTCGCTATCTGCCTGACGGCAACATCGAGTTCCTGGGCCGCGAGGACTTTCAGGTCAAGATACAGGGCTACCGCATCGAGCTCGGCGAGATCGAAGCAGCCTTGGCAGAGCACCCGGGGGTTTCCGCCGCGGCCGTGGCGGCCAAGGGTGACCGCGACGGTCCCAAACGGCTGGTCGGTTATGTCGTCACCGGTCCGACCGCACACCTCACCTCCGCCGATTTGCAGGCGTTCCTGGCACAGAAACTGCCCGACTACATGGTGCCGGCCACCTACCTCTTTCTTGATGCCCTTCCATTGACGGCCAATGGGAAGCTCAATCGTCAGGCGCTTCCGGAGCCACCGGGAGCTGCAACGTCTGTCGGGCGATCGCCTTCCCTCGCATCGGGCCAGCCTCGAGCAGATCCGCGAACTGGTGGCCGGCGTACTCGGCCTCAAGGACATCGATGCCGAAGTCAACCTTCTCGAGTATGGAGCCACCTCGATTGACATGATTCGAATCGCGAACCGCATCGACGAGGTCCTCGGCTATCGCCCGCGTATTGGCGACTTCTATCGCGATCCGACAGTCATCGGTTTGGCTCGCGCCTACGAGCGGCAAATGAACAAAACGCGCGATGCCGCCCGCGCAAGGATCTCCCCGACGCGGCAATCGTCCAATCGCGGATCCCCTGGAACGCGAGACCTTCAAAAAGCAATCGGGCTTCGGCAGTTTCACGAGAACGTCGCTTCATATCGCTCGGTGATCCTGGACGATCAGACGATCGGGCGGTATCTGGCGCGACGCAGCCATAGAGAATTCTCGGCGGTCCCGTTTCCCAAGAGGCGTTGCGCGGCTTGCTGGGCGAACTTAGCCCGATCCTGGAAGGTCGTCCGAAGTACTTGTTCGGGTCGGCGGGAAGCTCCTATGGCGTGCAAACCTACGTCTACGCGAAGCCCTCGCGTCACATCAGTTCCCGCTGGGGTCTATTATTACCAACCTATTGAGCGGCGTCTCGTGTTGATCTCCGGAGGAGCCTGCATCTCTTCGGATTTCTACGACTTTCTCATTAATCGACCGGTATTCGAAGCGGCGGCCTTCGCTATGTTCTTCGTCGCTCAGCTGCGCGCCATTGAGCCTCTCTATGGGGGCATGCGCTTTCCTTTGCGACAATCGAGGCCGGTCTGATGACGCAGGTCCTGGAAATGGCAGCACCACCATTTGGCATCGGACTCTGCCAAATGGGAACATTAAACCCGGCGCTTCTTAGTGGACCACTTGCCTTCGAACCGGGACACGTTTTTCTTCATTCGCTCGTGGGCGGGTTCATCGCGGACCCAGGTAGAGGAGGCCGATGCTCAATCCGTGAGCGATTGGACAGAGGGAGAGATTTGAACGCGGTCGAGCTTCTCCGTTCCCTCCGCGAGGAGGGTGTTCACCTCTGGTGCGAGGGGGATAAACTGCGCTATCGAGCCCCGAAAGGGCTCGCCCCTGGCGTAGTCGAAGCCCTAGGCGCCTGCAAAGCCCAAGTCTTGGAACTGCTGCAGCGACCTCCGGCGGCCGGGCCATGTTTTCAAGCTTGGAACCCGCAGGCGCGCCCGCGAACTTATCCGCTTTCCTTTGCGCAGCAACGTATGTGGTTCTTGCGGCAGCTCGAGCCCGAGAGCTGTGCCCTGAACGTTCCCTTCGGCCTCCGGATCTCGGGAAAGCTGGATGTCACCGCACTGCAGGGGAGCCTGAATGATCTCGTCGCGCGCCATGAAGCCCTCCGGACCACGTGCGCCATGAAGGATGGGGTGCCGGTTCAGATGATAGCGCCGCCGAAAGAGGATCGCGTCGCT
Organism: uncultured Verrucomicrobiae bacterium; assembly: GCA_963820865.1. Taxonomy (GTDB): domain Bacteria; phylum Verrucomicrobiota; class Verrucomicrobiia; order Chthoniobacterales; family Terrimicrobiaceae; genus DASTFP01. The sequence continues at coordinate 225,588 of CAWGBZ010000016.1, read as the reverse complement.
GGAGGTGTTCGATCTGCGAACGATTACGGAGTCCGAGCGAGAGACCGAATTGCAGAAACTGGTCCAGGTTGAGGCGAGACGCCCATTTGACCTGGAGTGCTCCCGCTGTTGCGCTCCGCGCTTTTCCAGCTGGCCGAAGATCGCTGGGCCCTTGTGCTGTGCACGCATCATTTCGTCGTCGACGGCTGGTCGGCCGGAGTCCTCTTTCGAGATCTCTCCGTTCTCTACAACGCGCAGATTGCGAAACGACCGCCCGATCTCGAAACGCTTACCCTCCGCTACTGTGATTATGCGCTCTGGCAGCGGGAACGTCTCACGGGCCTACTGCTCGACGAGCTGCTGACCTACTGGAAAAGGAAACTAGGTGGCGTCTCGGAGCTGAATCTGCCCTCGGACCGACCCTTCAGCGGTGCGCTTCCGGACGAGGTGCGATGCTTCGCTTCGAACTTCCGGCCAACCTCTCGGCCTCCCTCAAGGCTCTCAGCCGGCGCGAGGGCGTCACGCTGTTCACGACCCTGCTCGCAGCGTTTAAGACGCTCCTGCACCGGTCTGCGGCAAAATGACATCGTCGTCGGCACGGCCGTGTCCGACCGTTGCATGGCCAAGACTCAGACTCTCGTCGGCTGCTTTGCCAACACATTGGTGCTGCGAACACTATGTGACGGCAATCCAACATTTCGCCAACTCCTGCGCCGCGTCCACGATGCCGCGATCGAAGCGTTTGATCACCAGGACATGCCGTTCGAGGTGCTCGTCGAGCAATTGCGTCCCGAACGTCGCCATGTGCGGAATCCGCTGTTTAAGGTGTCCTTCGTCCTCCACCAGCATGCGGACGACCAGAGCTTGAAGCTTAACGGTGTTGAGGTTCAGCGGCTGTGCATAGACCTTGGAATGTCGCGTTTTGACCTTCTCCTGGAGTTTCAGAATCAAGGGGAGCAGTTGTCCGGCTTGCTTGAATACAGCGCGGATCTTTTTGAATCGGCGACCATCGTAGCGCATCGCCCGACATTTTGAGATACTGCTCGAAGGGATGCTGCGGGAGCTGATCTCCCGGTGGCGCGCGTGCCGATGTCACAGAGCGGGAGCGTGAGTGGTTCAGTTCGCAATGGAATGGCGACGGGACTGGAAACTCCTGTGAACGGATGTGTTCAGAGTTTCTTTGCAGCGCAGGCGAAGGCGCATCCCGACGCTATGGCAATGGCGATGGGCGGGCAGCGCATGAGTTATGGCGAACTGCAGGCGAAGAGCGCACCAATTGGCTCGTACCCTGCGGGCACAAGGAATTGGGCGGGGGGGTATTGGCGGGCATTTGCATGGAACCTTGCTTTGAGAGGATCATTAGCGTGCTTGGCGTGCTCAAGGCGGGCGGGGCCTACGTTCCGCTGGATCCGGACTATCCCGCGGATCGAATCGACTTCATGGTGGAGGATTCCGGCATGCGCGTTTTGCTTTCCCAGCAACGTCTGGCCCGGGCGGCTCAGCCGGCACCGGGAGAGCGTGCTGTGCATTGATGACCCTGCCCTGATCGAGTCGGGTGGTGTTTGGAGCCCTGTGGCGCCCGAGGCGGGTCCCGATGATCTCGCGTATGTGATTTACACCTCCGGTTCAACTGGCCGACCGAAGGGGGTCATGATTGCCCACCGTGGGCTCTGCAATCTCGCGTTGGCTCAAAGCGAGGCGTTCGGAATTCGCGCGCGGAGCAGGGTGCTTCAATTTGCCTCCTTTAGTTTTGACGCCTCGGTCTCCGAGATTTTCACCGCGCTGGTCTCGGGGGCGACGCTGGTGATGGGAACACGCGAAGAACTGCTGCCCGGGCCGAACCTCGCGCGATTTCTCAGGACACGGCGCGTGAACGTGGCGACGATTCCTCCCTCGCTTTTACGTCTGCTTCCGGAGGCGGACTATCCCGATTTGGAAACCCTGATCAGCGCCGGGGAAGCTTGCACGGCCGATCTGGTGGAGCGCTCGGCGCCAGGCCGGCGCTTTATCAATGCGTATGGACCCACAGAGGCGACCGTCTGCGCCACGCTTGGAGAATGTCAGGCATCGACGGGCAGGTCTCCCGACATTGGAAGACCGCTTCGGAACACTCGCGCTCTCATACTCGATGGTCACTTGGAACCCGTGCCCATCGGGGTGGTGGGCGAACTTTTTGTCGGGGGAGTTGGGGTCGCCTTGGGGTATCTGAACCGGCCGGAATTGATCGACGAACGATTCCTCGCGGACCCCTTTTCCGGTGAGCCAGGCAGCCGGCTGTACCCGAACGGGCGACCTCGCGCGCTATCTGAATGACGGTCGTATCGAGTATCTCGGTCGCGGAGATGATCAGGTCAAGTTGCGTGGTTACCGCATCGAGTTGGGCGAGATCGAAAACGCTCTGCTGGATCAACCTGGCGTCGTTCAGGCGGCCGTTAGGTTATTCCCCGATGAGATCCACGAACAGCGCCTGGTGGCTTATGTCGTGCCGCGCGAAGATCAGGATGGCTCCGAGCTCGAGCTCTGGCCATCGACAGCGGAGTTCTTAATCTACGACGAGCTGCTCTATCACGCGATGACGCACGATGAGCGGCGTAATGAAAGTTATCGGCGGGCATTTCGTGCTCTGGTCCGCGATAAGATCGTGCTCGATATCGGCACGGGTCCCGAGGCGCTCCTGGCCCGTCTCGCCCTCGAGTCTGGAGCAAGGAAGGTTTACGCGGTCGAGCTTCTCGACTCCACGTATCGCCTGGCTTCTCAGTGTCTCGAGAGCCTCGGCCTGCGGGAGCGCATTCATCTGGTGCACGGAGACATCCGCTCCATCCAGTTGCCGGAGCTCGCGGAGGTTTGCGTGTCCGAAATTGTCGGGCCCATTGGCGGGGTTGAGGGTGCGGCTCTGCTGATCAATTCCGCCCGTCGGCTGCTCGTTCCGGGCGGGGCGATGATCCCGGGCCGCAGTCGCACGAAGATGGCCGCCCTGTCGCTTCCCGAGTCTTTTACTCAGCGACCGGCCTTCAGCGAGTTGACCGCGCACTATGTGCAAAGCATCTTTGACCAGGTTGGCTACCGTTTCGACCTGCGACTTTGTCTAAAGAACTTGCAGGCGGGGCATGTTGTTTCCACCGCCGACATCTTCGAGGACCTCGATTTCCAGAACCCTGTGCCTCTCGAAGCGTCCCACGAGATTGAACTGCGGATCACTCGCGACGCCCAAGTTCAGGGTTTCGTTGTCTGGTTGACGCTTGAGACATTCCCGGGAGAGGAGATTGATATCCTGGCCCATGAGCATTGCTGGTTGCCGGTCTTATTGCCGGTCTTCGATCCTTCGGTGGCGGCTGAAGCCGGCGACATTCTCCGAGGCCGCGTGTCGCGAAGTCTTTGTGACAATGGTTTGAACCCTGATTTTCGGGTCGAGGGGGTGATCGAGCGGCAGGGCTCAACGATGGCCGCGTTTTGTTGGGACTCCTTCCATAATCGGCGGACTTTTCAGGCCAGCCCATTCTACCAACGCCTCTTCGCGCAGGGCGAGATCCCTGTCGCTAAGCCGCTTTCGCGAGTCAAGCTGAACTTGAGCGCGGTTCGCGAAGGCCTCCTGCGGCGCCTGCCCGACTACATGATACCCTCGGCGTTTGTCGTGCTGGACAAGCTGCCCCTGACCCCCAATGGGAAGATCGACCGACAGGCCCTCCCTGCGCCGGAGCGTTCGGTCGAAGTCTACCGGGCTCCCAGGACGCCACAGGAAGAGATCCTTTGCGAAATCTTCGCGAACCTTCTCTCGGTGGAGCGCGTTGGGATCGACAATGATTTCTTCGAACTGGGCGGCCATTCGCTGCTGGCACTTCAAATGGTCATGACCCTGCGGAACATCCTGCACGTTGAGATTCCGGTGACCGCGGTGTTCGAGCACCCGACAATCTTGGATCTGGGCCGCCATCTCGATGAGGTGATCGCCCAGAACCTCGCCACGGTGCGCCCACCCATCGAGAAGATTTCCCGCGATCTGCCGCTGCCGCTTTCTTTCGCACAGCAGCGGCTCTGGCGCAATGAACGCGCCGCGGCGGATTCGAGCAATCTCAACGTCATGGTTTTCGCGGTCGACGGGGAACTCGACGTGTCGTCTCTGGAGCGAAGCCTTGAAGAGTTAGTGCGCCGGCATGAGATCTTCCGAACAACCTTTCATTTCACAGACGGACAGCCTGTTCAGCGCGTCTCGCGCGAAAGAGACTTCCGGCTCGGCTTTCGTGATCTGAGTGAAACCCCGGATCCGGAAGCGGAAACTCGCCGCCTTCTCTTCGCCGAAAAGAATTCTGGGCTCAATCTTGAGCAGGGACCCTTGATGCGTGCTTACGTGCTCTGTTGGGCTCCCAACCATCACAAACTTGTCCTGACGCTGCACCATATAGCGTATGACGTTTGGTCTCTACCGATTTTCTTCAACGAACTCCATGCGCTCTACGCGGCATTTAGCGCCGGGAAGGCGTCGCCGTTGACGGCGTTACGCCTCCAGCAGGCCGACTTTGCAGTTTGGCAAAGAACGTATCTTGACCCCCATGCGACCACATACCAGGCGCATCTTGCATTTTGGCTAAAGCAGCTTTCTGGAAATCCAATTCTCAGGCTGCCCTGCGAACGTCCCAGACGGCTCGAAACGGCGTCGATGGATGATGTGCTCGCGCGCTTTGAGATGTCCGCAGAGCTCTCGACAGGCATAAGAGAACTTTCCCGTCAGGAAGGCGCCACGTTGTTTATGACCTTTCTAGCGGCCCTGAAGGCGTTGATCAACCTTCTGACCGGGCAGAATGAAATCATGGTAGGAACATACATGGCAAACCGGAGCGCCCCCGGCTCGGAAAACATGATGGGTTATTTTTGTGACATCGGCTTGCTACGGACGACACTTTCAAGCGACCTTAGCTTCCTGGAGGTTCTACGAAGAGTCCGGGAAACGGTCTTGAATGCTCACGCTCACGAGGACATGCCGTTTGAAGTGCTCGGGGATGAAATGGAAAAGCGGGGCTACGGGTGGCCGGCAATTCGCGCGATGTTCATGGTGGGGACGTCTCCGACAAAGCCTTTTCGCCTGGGGGATCTGGAGATGACACCTTTGTCCGGTGACAACGTGAAGACGATGATGCCATGGAATTTTCAAATGGGGGTGCACGATGGAGGCTGCGCCTTCTCGGGACGTGCGAAGTTTGATGCCTGCCAGCATGATCCCCACCTCGTGCGAAGGATGGTGCGCAACTATGTCCGACTCCTTGAAGCCGTCGTCAAGAACCCGAGCAGGCGCTTGTCTAGCCTGGAGGAGTAGCTCCTCGGCCGATGAATCAACATTTGTCGAGGCGGTTGTGCCGACCGCTTGCCAGCTGGCTGAGCGCCTGTCCCAAGGTCCCGCAACGCATCCGTTTGGCCACGTAGTTTTTTAGGCTGCCGCCGACGTTCTTGACCGAGCGTTCGAAATAGCCTCGCTCCAGAGGCCTTGTTTCCGTTGGACGCCAGCAGACGGGAATGTTCGTGCAGAGCCTCGCAGGCTGACCAACGAAATCGCGGCAATGCGCCACCATACCGCGATACGAATTTTTGCTGGGCCTGCGGAAAAGCTCGATTCCGGCAACAAGCAACGCAATCCTTTCATGTTCCCGGTCCCCGGTGAGCTGAGAAAAGATGACCCGCGCCAAGCATGAGAACAATCTGCAGAGTCAGGGTTCTGCGCACCAGTTGCCTGCAATTGTTGCCGCGCCAGAGGATCGGTATCTGCCTTTTCCTCTCACCGATATCCAGCAGGGGTACTGGGCCGGCCGGCTGGAAGGCGTTGAGCTGGAAGGCGTGACGACTCACCGCTACTTCGAAATTGACTGCGACGGACTGGACCAGGAGCGCCTCAACCTTGCATGGCAGCGACTGGTTGATCGCCACGACATGCTGCGGGCGATCGTGTCGTCCGACGGTTAACAGCGCATTCTAAGGACGGAAAAAGGGTTGGCAATGAAGACCATGCGCAATGCACATTTGCGAGATGGCACGAAAATCTCCCAAAGAAGCTGCACGCTAACGCACAGTCTCGCTTGACCTATGGAAATCGATGGAAATTTCACGGCTAGGCATAGCGATGTCGCGATCATCGGAATGTCGGGGCGATTTCCCGGCGCAGGTAGCCTTGAGGAGTTTTGGACGAATCTTGCCGGAAGCGTTGAATCGATCACGCGACTGTCCGAAACCGATCTCGATGGAGCGGGCGTCCCCGTCAGACGACGTCTCGACCCGCACTATATCCGCGCCGCCACCGTCCTCGAGGGGATCGAATTCTTCGACGCGGCCTTTTTTGGCATGTCTGCCCGGGAGGCGCAAATCACCGACCCCCAGCATCGCCTGTTTTTGGAATGTGCCTGGCACGCGCTCGAGGATGCCGGGTGTGATCCCCTCAGGTATCCGACCGAGATCGGAATCTTTGCCGGCGCTGCCAGAAACACCTATTTCCAACGCAACATCAGCGGTGATCCATCGCTCCGAGAGACGCTCGAAGATTACCAGGTCATTATCGGGAGCGAGTGCGACTTTCTCGCGACACGGGTCGCCTTCAAGTTGAACCTGCGGGGGCCCGCCGTGACCGTGCAGACCGCCTGCTCGACGTCCCTTGTGGCGGTCCACATGGCTTGTCGTAGCCTGGCGAATGGAGAATGCCAGATGGCCCTCGCCGGAGGCGTATCCGTGCGGGTTCCGTCGAGAGCGGGATATCTCTTCAAGGAGAGTGGAATGTACTCGCCGGATGGCTCCACACGACCCTTCGATGTTCGTGCTGGCGGGACGGTCTTTGGCTCGGGCACTGGGTGTTGTTGTCCTCAAACCTTTGAGCGCTGCCTTGCGTGACGGTGATCCCATCCGAGCGGTGATCCGAGGGTCCGCGATCAATAACGACGGGGCGACCAAAGCCGGATACACCGCCCCAAGCACAAAGGGTCAGGCGACGGCCATCCAAAAGGCATTGGCCGCCGGCCAGGTTCCGCCCGAAACAATTGACTATGTCGAGGCGCATGGGACAGGCACGCGCAAAGGCGATCCGGTTGAAATTGAGGCGATCAAACTCTCCCTCGGTTCGGGCCGAAAGGTCGGCGAGCGGTGTGCAGTCGGCTCGGTCAAAGGCAACATTGGCCACCTGGACGCCGCCTCGGGAATTGCCGGCTTGATCAAGACGGTGCTCGCACTGGAGCACGAAGCTCTCCCTGCCACGGTCAATTTTGAACGGTCCAATCCCGCGTGCGGATTTGACGGAAGCCCCTTCTTCGTGAATGCGTGTTTGACCCCGTGGAAGAGAGGGAGCCGCCCCCGGCGCGCGGGCGTTACGTCGCTCGGGTTTGGTGGCACGAATGCGCACGTGATCCTCGAAGAAGCGCCAGCCGCGAGGAGAGCGAACCCGTCTCGTGCCTGGCACCTGTTGGTGATCTCGGCGAAGACCGAGGCGGCGCTCGGACGCTCGACGCGAAACCTCGTCGATTACTTGCGCGAGAATTCGCACGTCGATCTCGCCAGCGTTGCTTTCTCATTGCAGACGGGCCGGGCCGAATTTCCCTGGCGTCGGATCGCTGTTGGCGAGTCAGCCGCGGACGCTGTGGCTGCACTCGAGTCCCTCGACCCGTCGCGAGTGGCGACCGGATTTTGCGACACACTCCGGCGCCCGGTGACATTTTTGTTTCCAGGCCATGGCTCCCACGCGGTGAACATGACGCGCGAACTCTACGAGGCGGAGCCGGTGATGCGCCGATCCGTCGACAACTGCAACGAGCTGTTCAAGGAGTTTCTCCAGGTCGACTTGCGCGAAGTCATCTTTCCGGCGCCGGATCGCGAAGGCGAGTCTGCGGCATGTCTCAAGAAGGCTTCTTATATTCAGTCGGCTCTGTTCATGACTTCCTACGCGCTGGCGATGCTGTGGAAAAGCTGGGGCGTGGAGCCTGACTCCGTTCTCGGTTACAGCATTGGCGAAGTCGTCGCCGGGACGGTCTCGGGCGTGATTTCACTTCCGGATGCGGTTCGCATGACCGCCAGGCGGTCCAGAATGATGCAGGCGCTGCCCCCCGGGGCCATGGTGGCGGTCGCACTCAGCGAAGAGAACCTCAGGCCGCTCCTCGGGGACGACCTGGATATCGGCGCGATCAACGGGCCGGAGCATACGACCGTTGCCGGCTCGCACGAGGCGATGGAGCCCTTCCTGCGTAGACTGGACGAGCAGCGCGTCCCTTATAAGGCAATCATTGTGCCGCATGGCTATCATTCGCGGATGATGGACCCCATCGTTGGCCCCTACCGCGAAGTTGCGGCGAGCGTGAGATTTCACCCTCCGGAGGTCGACTTCTTCTCCTCGCTCTCCGGCGCGCGGGTCACAGCCGAAGAATTGGCCGACCCCGACTACTGGGCACGGGAGGCGCGCGAGGCGATCCGTTTTTCCCCCGCCGTCGAGGCTTTGGCCACCGACGAGAACAGGATTTTCCTCGAGGCCGGGCCGGCGCAGATGCTTTCAAAGCTGGTCCGGTCCCATCCGGCGATTTCAAAATCGCACATCGTGTTGTCTTCATGTCCAGGCCCGCAGCAGCCCGCGTCCGAAGCGCGGTACGCTCTGTGGACCCTGGGCCGGCTTTGGCTGGCCGGGCAGTCGGTCAACTGGGATGGCGTCTATGGCGGCGAGCGGCCGGTGCGCGTTGCGTTGCCGGGTTATTCATTCGAACGCCAGCGGTACTGGATTGAGCCCCAGAGAACAGATGAGAAGGACGTGGCTCGCCCTGTGCCGCGCAAGCTTGCCTTGGAGGAATGGGGAGCTGCTTCGGTCGATGCAGAGAGCCCGGATTCCGTGCCGGTTTCGCGTCCCGTCAAGCGATCGTTGGGACCTCGTAACCCGCTCGAAAGGCAGATTGCCGAGCTTTGGCAACAGCTCCTCGGCGTCGAGGAGGTGGATGTCCGGGAGAGCTTTCTCGAGCTTGGCGGCAACTCTTTGATGGCCGTTCAGCTAATCTCGCGGGTGAGAGACGTCTTTGGAGTGGATCTTCCCGTGGGTGAGTTTCTCCGATCTCCGACCATCATGGCCATGGCGGAAGCGGTGGCGCTTGGGGCGGTTCGATCGGGAGAAATGGCCGGTGTGGAAGATCTCCTTTCCGAAATTGAAAATCTGGGAACCGAGGAAGCCAGCGCGCTGCTCGCCCAGGAGCTGAAAGTCTCCGACCGCGACGAGGCCCCGGAGTCCACCGAAACGCCTATGCCACTGCATCGGAATCCTTCCGTTCGTCCCGTTGAGTTCAGCGTCTTCTTTTTTTCAGGCGACGAATCCGCGTTCCCGCAGGACAAATACCAGCTCGTGCTCGAAGCGACGAAATTCGCTGATCGAAACGGCTTTGCCGCAGTGTGGACGCCAGAGCGCCATTTTCATCGCTTCGGCGGCCTTTACCCAAACCCTGCGGTGCTCGGTGCTGCCCTTGCCGCGATCACCGAGAGGGTCCAGATTCGCGCGGGTAGTGTCATCGCGCCTCTGCAAAGTCCCATTCGCATTGCTGAAGAATGGGCCTTGGTGGACAATCTCTCGCATGGTCGTGCTGGGATTGCGTTTGCCACCGGTTTCCATCCTGTGGATTTCGTGCTTGCGCCGGAGCGGTTTAAAGAGCGGGCGAAGCTGACGGCTGAAGTTGTCGAAGCTGTGCGGAGCTACTGGCGTGGAAAGCCGACGCGAGGTCGGACCGGGACCGGCGAGGAGGTCGAAAGAACGCTCTTTCCAAGGCCAGTGCAACGCGAGTTGCCGACGTGGCTGACCGCGACGCGCTCGACGGAGACTTTCGTCCAGGCGGGGAGATTAGGCGTCAATGTCTTGACGGCCCTCTTGCGAATCAACCCGGAGGAGATGGCGGAGAAGATCGCCGCCTACCGTCGGGCGCTCTACGAGCACGGCCATGACCCGGATGCCGGCAAGGTCACCCTGATGCTACATGCCTTCGCGGGTCCGGATGATGATCAGGTGCGGCACATTGTGAGTCGACCGTTCCGGGAATATCTCAGGTCCCACATGGAGTTTCTCGTGACGACAGGGGGATCGCTCTCGCCGTCGGAAAAGGAGAATCTTCTGACGCTGACGTTCGACCGCTTCTACCAGGGCGGGTCGCTTTTCGGGACCCCGGAGTCCTGCCTGAGGACGGTGGAAAAGTTCGTGGCTCTGGGCGTCAATGAAATTGCCTGTCTGATCGATTTCGGGATCGATTTCGACACGACGATGGGCGGGCTGGTGCATCTTGCGAGACTGGCCGAACTCGCGAACCGGCGACATCGCACGGCAGATGCAGGAGCCAAACCGCAAGCGGTTTCTTTTCCGTGAGCGACATCGCTACGCGCATAGCGTCGCTCCCGCCGGAGAAGCGGGCATTGCTCGCCGCTCGCCTGGCGCGCGTTGAGCGCCCAGTCCACGGGCTTCGGCAAGTTCTGACGCGCGAAAGCGGCGTCTCGGCGCCGCTTTCGGACAACCAGCGGAGCGTGTGGTTCCTGGATCAACTCTATCCGGGAAACATAGCCTACAACTCGTCCAACGCGGTGCGTTTCACCGGTCGACTTGATCCAGACGCATTGGAATGGAGTTGGAACGAACTGCTCCGCCGGCACGATCTGCTACGCACCGTATTCGAGGCGGGTGACGGCGATCCCGTCCAGTGCGCGAAGCCGTTTCGACCCGTCAGGCTGCCGAGAATGGACTTGGGCCACCTTCCGGAATCCGAGCGCATGGAAGCGGCGCGGGAGGAAGCCGTGCGGGAAGCAAGAAAGCCCTTTGATTTGGCCAGCGGGCTGCCTTGGCGGGCCAAGCTGCTCCGCTGCTCGGAGCGAGAGCATGTCTTGGTGGTGATCCTGCACCACATTATTTGCGACGGTTGGTCGATAGGCATTTTGGTCCGCGAACTGGTCGCTGGCTACGAGGCTTTTCTAAGAGGGGGAACCATTCCGTTATCGGAACTGCCGATTCAATACGCTGATTACGCTGCCTGGCAGCGCGAGCAGCTTGCCGGATCAGACTTTCGACGCGATGTCGAGCTCTGGCGTCAGCGTCTCGAAGGAATCACCGACGTCCCGCTGATCCCACTGGACAAGCCGCGTCCGGCAAGACCGACTTTTCATGGCGCCCGGATACTCACGCAGCTCTCGCCGCAGCTTGCCGAATCCCTTCGTCGGATCGCGCATGCTGAAGGCGGCACGCTGTTCATGGTCCTGCTGGCGGCTTTCAAAGTTCTCCTGTCGCGCTACTGCGGGGAAAGCGACATCATCGTGGGATCGCAAATTGCCAACCGGGAACGCAGCGAACTCGAAAGCCTGATAGGATTTTTCGCCAATACGCTGGCGTTGCGCACCGATCTTTCGGGCGATCCCACCTTTCTCGAACTCCTGGCAAGAGTGCGCGACACCGCTCTGGGCGCATACGATTCCCAGGAGGTTCCGTTTAAGAGACTGGTCGAGGAGCTTAGGCCCGAGATGCGTCTCAACCGGAATCCATTCTTTGACATTGATTTTAACTTTCGAAATTTGCCGCTTCCGACCGTCAATGTTCCCGATTTGGACGTCGAATTGCTGCGCATCGACAACGGGACATCGAAGTTCGATCTAAGCGTGGAGATTGCAGAAGTCGGAAGCGGGCTTGATGTCGCAGTCGAGTATAGCACCGAGCTGTTTGAGGCGTCCACGCCGGCTCGCTTGCTGAAGAACTATCGAACCCTTCTGGAAGGCATTGCGGCAAACCCGGGGAGAAAGATCTCCCGGCTGCCATTGCTTACCGAAGCGGATCGGCATCAGATCCTGGTGGAGTGGAATCAACCCGCAGCGCCATGTCCGAACGAATATTGCATTCATGAGTTCTTCGAAGAGCAGGTCAAGCGGACCCCTGGGGCGATAGCAGTTCACTACGAGGACCAGCGATTGAGCTATCAGGAGCTCAATGCCCGTGCCAACAGGCTGGCACGCTATCTCATCGAGCACGGGGTGAAACCCGAGAGCTTTGTCGGTGTTATGCTGGCGCGCTCGCCCGACATGATCGTCGCTATTTTAGCCACGCTAAAGGTCGGCGCCGCTTATCTTCCGCTCGACTCGGATTGTCCGCAGGCGCGCCTCTTGCAAATCCTGACCGACGCGTTGCCAATCGTGGTGCTAAGTCATGCTTGTTTGCGCAGGCAGCTGCCGGAGGCGCTTAACGTGATCGAACTCGATGCGCAGCACACGAAGACCGCGCTTGGGGTGCCTTCTGCCGAAGATCTCGCGAGTTGGGAACGCGCCGACCGACTTCGATCGAGCCACGCCGCATACCTCATCTACACTTCCGGCTCAACCGGAGCGCCGAAAGGAGTGGTTGTCGAACACGCGGCACTTTCCGTTTATGCTCAACGAGCCGCGGCCTCTTACGAGTTGTGTCCTTCGGACTGCGTGATGCAGTTTGCCTCGCTGACTTTCGACGCGGCCGTCGAAGAGATTTTTCCCACCCTGATTGTCGGTGCGTCGCTGGTTATACGCGGCGCCGAAATCTGGACGGCTTGGGAATGCCGGCAACAGATTCGAGAACGTGGCATCAGCGTGGTAAATTTACCGACCGCCTATTGGGAAGGGCTGATTCAGGACTGGGCAAACGAAGAAGATCGCCTCAGCACCAGCGTGCGGCTCGTCATCGTGGGCGGAGAGGCGATGTCGCCTCAAAGTGTCGGGCTATGGCAGCGGACTCCCCTGCGCGCGGCACGATTGCTCAACACCTATGGTCCTACGGAAGCGACGGTCGTTGCCACAACGTTCGAGGTGCGCCCAACCGATCATTTTGCTGCCAGAGTGCCCATCGGCAGGCCTTTGCCAGGTCGTTGCGCCTATATTCTTGACGGCAGCCTGGAGCCGGTCCCCGTGGGGGTGCCCGGAGAGTTGTACTTGGGTGGAGAATGTTTGGCGCGCGGCTATCTCAACCGGCCGCAAGAGACGGCGGAGCGATTTGTGGCCGACGTCCATAGCGTGGAACCCGGAGCGCGGATGTACAAGACGGGCGACCGGGCGCGCTGGCTGCCCGACGGCAATATCGAGTTCATTGGGCGTTCCGACGACCAGATAAAGCTTCGCGGTTTCCGCGTGGAGCCTGGGGAGGTGGAAGCGGCTTTGAGGGATCATGCCGGAGTTAGAGATGCGGTAGTGATCGCGCGAGAAGAAGGACATGGGCCTCATCAGTTGGTGGCCTACATCGTCCCCCACCGTGGCAGCGCGCCCGAGGACTTGCGATCCTTTCTGCAGGGCAAGCTCCCCAGCTACATGATGCCCTCAGCCTTCGTCGAGCTCGAAGCTTTGCCGAGGACGACGAGCGGCAAGGTCGACAGGAAAGCCTTGCCCAAGCCCGAGCGGCAACTCCAAGGCTACCGTGCGCCGCGGTCACCTGAAGAGGAGACCCTCTGCGGGATCTATGCCGACTTGCTGTCGCTGGAGCGAGTGGGCATCGATGACAGTTTTTTTTCGCTGGGGGGACACTCCCTGCTGGCGATGCAACTTGCGAGCCGGGTGCGAAATGTTTTCGGAGTGGAGTTCCCTTTGCGGGTGGTCTTCGAGGCCCCGGCAGTGGCAGAGCTGGTCGGCCGTCTGCCTCGGAGACAGAAGGTGAGCGCTTTGTTGGTTCGCCGGGAGCGTTCCGATGATCGCCACCCTTTGTCCCATACCCAGCGGAGCGTGTGGTTCCTGGGGCAGCTTTTTCCGGGAAACGTGGCCTACAACACCCCCATCGCCCTGCGTTTCACCGGTCGGCTTGATCCAGACGCCTTGGAATGGAGCTGGAACGAACTGCTGCGCCGGCACGATCTGCTGCGCACGGTATTCGAAGCGCGTGACGGTGATCCGGTTCAGTCCGCCAAGCCGTTTCGGCCCGTCAGGCTGCCGAGAATGGACTTGGGCCACCTTCCCGAATCCGAGCGGATGGAAGCGGCGCGGAAGGAAGCCGTACGGGAAGCACAAGAGCCGTTCGATCTGGCCATCGGACCGCCTTGGCGCACGAAGCTTCTCTGTTGTTCGGAGCGAGAGCATGTCTTTGTGGTCATCGTTCACCACATCATCTGCGACGGCTGGTCGGTTGGCATTTTGGTTCGCGAACTGATCGCGGGCTATGAAGCTTTCCTGAGCAGGGGAAGCACGCCGTTACCGGAGCCGCCGATTCAATACGCTGATTACGCCACCTGGCAACGCGGGCAGCTTGCCGGACCCGGCTTTCAGCGCCATGTCGAACTCTGGCGCCAGCGTCTCGAAGGAATCACCGGCGCGATTCTGGTTCCCTTGGACAAACCACGCCCCGCGGAAACGACCTTTCGTGGCGCCCGGATATTTACGCAGCTTGCGCCGCAGCTCGTCGAATCCCTTCGTCGGCTGGCGCATGCGGAAGGCGCCACGCTGTTCATGGCCTTGCTGGCGGCTTTCAAGGTCCTTCTGTCGCGTTACAGTGGCCAGAGCGACATCATCGTGGGATCGCCGATTGCCAACCGCGAGCGGCGGGAGTTCGAAGCGCTGATCGGGTTCTTTGCCAATACGATGGCGTTGCGGACCGATCTATCGGGTGACCCGGCTTTCGTGGAACTCTTGGCCAGGGTTCGCGAAGTAACCTTGCGAGCTTACGATTCCCAGGAAGTCCCTTTCGAGAAACTGGTCGAAGAACTCAAGCCGGAGCGGCAACTCAATCGCAATCCATTCTTCGATATCAGCTTTAGCCTTCAGAATATGCCGACGGCCGCGGTCAACGTGCCCGATTTAGGCATCGACTTGCTGCGCCTGGACAACAAAACATCGAAGTTTGATCTCAGCGTCGCGATGGTTGAGACCTCGCGCGGACTGCTCACAACCGTCGAGTACAGCACGGATCTCTTTGATTCGTCAACGGCAGTTCGGTTGCTTACTAGTTATCGGACGCTCCTGGAGGGAATCATTGCGGATCCGCGGCAGACGATTTCGAGACTGCCGATGATGACTGAGGCCGAGCGCAATCAGATTGTTGTCGAGTGGAATGCGACGGGGGTCGAGTATCCGCGCGATCGCTGCATTCACGAACTGTTTGCGTCACAGGCCCGGCGGGACCCGCAGGCCATTGCCGCGGTCTTTGGAGAGCAAGAGATCAGCTACGGAGAACTGGAGCGGCGCTCCGGTCGGTTGGCCGGTCACCTGAGGGCACTGGGAGTAGTCCCGGGAGCACGAGTGGCCATCTGCGTGGATCCATCGGTGGAGATGATCGTTGGGCTTTTGGCGATCCTGAAAGCGGGGGCGGCCTATGTGCCGATCGACCCAGAGTATCCCGAGGAAAGAATTGACTTCATGTTGACGGAGACTGAGGCGGCGGTCGTGCTGACGCACAAGAGGCTTGCGGCGCAGTTTTCGGGCAAAGCGATCAAGAGCGTGTGGCTGGATGGAGGCTGGGAAGCCCTCGAGAGGATCGAGGACGTCGCGCCGCCCTTGTGGGCAGCAGGCAAGCCGGACGATGTGGCCTACGTGATGTTCACCTCGGGATCGACAGGAAAGCCCAAGGGAGTGTGCGTGCCGCACCGGGCGGTGAACCGCCTGGTGGTCAACTGCGACTATGTGCGGCTGGGGCCGGAGGACGTGGTGGCCCAAGTTTCCAACTGCTGTTTTGATGCGGCCACCTTCGAGATCTGGGGGGCGCTGTTGAACGGGAGCCGGCTTGCAGGCATTGAGCGGGAACGGGTGTTGTCCGCGGAGAGCTTTTCCGCGGAGCTTGCCCGGCATCAGGTGACGACGCTCTTTGTGACCACGGCGCTCTTCAACGAGCTTGCGCATGAGCGGGCGGAGATCTTCTGCACGGTGCACAACGTTCTCTTCGGAGGCGAGCAATGCGATGCGGGGGCGGTGAGGAAGGTCATCGAGAGTCGCGGCCCGCCGCAACGGTTGCTGAATGTTTATGGGCCCACGGAAACGACAACCTTCGCGACGTGGTATGAAATCAAGGCTGGGGAGAACTTCGAGGGGAGAATTCCGATCGGCAGGCCGATAGCGAATACCGAGGTCTACATCTTGGATGGTCACTGCAACCCGGTTCCGGTCGGCGTGGCGGGAGAGATTTGCATAGGCGGAGACGGCGTGGCCAAGGGGTATCTCAATCGGGTTGAACTGACCGCAGAGCGTTTCATCGCATCTCCCTTCGCCAGCGGGCAGAGGCTTTACCGCACCGGCGACCAGGGTCGATTCCTGCCCGACGGCAATATCGAATTCCTTGGCCGACTGGATCATCAAGTAAAAGTCCGCGGCTTTCGCATCGAGTTGGGGGAGGTCGAAGCTGCGCTTAACGCCCACCCCGCCGTCCGCCAGGCGGTCGTCTGTGTTCGAGATGATGAAGGAGCCGTGAAGATGCGTCAATTGGTCGCTTACGTGGTTCCCGTCCATGGCAGCGGCTCTACAGGACTGGATGAAGGGCTGAGGGCTTTCCTGAAAGAAAAGCTTCCCCACCCCATGGTGCCCTCCGCTGTCGTGGTCCTGAAGGAGTTTCCCTTGACTTCGAACGGCAAGATCGACCGGAAGGCACTTCCTGAGCCGGTTCTTGATCGCGAGCGAGGTGGCTATGTTGCTCCGTGCGGTGAGACCGAGAAAGCCGTGGCCGAGGCCTGGTCGGCTGTTCTTTGCGTTGAGAACATCGGAGCGCAGGAGAGTTTTTTTGACCTTGGCGGCCACTCGCTGATGGTGACGCGCGTCATTTCGAGGTTGCGCAGCATTTTTGGCATCGATATCCCGCTGCGCGTGTTTTTCGAAAATCCGACCGTCGCAGCGATTGCCGCATACATTGAAGGCGCGCGCTGCACCGCAGGACCTTTCCCCGCGGGGACGCTCGATCGTGAAGAATTCGTGCTCTAAGGGACTTGGGAAAGGCCAGTCATGAAAGAGGCGCCCACAGAGCATTCCCCGCCCATCGGGAGATTTCTCGCCGACCTGCCAGATCGAAAGCGCGCTCTGCGATCAGCCGGGTCCATGGTACCGGCGGCTTTCGGGATGCTCGACAAGCTTCCCCGGACGCTGGGAAAGTTGATCGCGCGAGTCTGTCGGCTTCTTCCGAGTTGCCCAATGGTTTGCCGCGCGAAGCGGTACTGTTTTGACCCGCGATGTTGTCCCGAATGACGCTCGCCCGTGAGGAGGTGCATCTATGGAGCTTCACGTTGAGCGTGTCGGATTCGGCGCTCGAGGGATTTCGCGAAATCCTCAGCGAAGATGAGGTAGCGCGCGCTGAACGCTTTCGCTTCCCGCATCTGCGCCGGCGCTTCGTGGCGGGGCGTGGTTCCCTCCGCACCATTCTCGGCGGATATCTTGGCGTCGGGCCTCGGGAACTGACGTTTTCCTACAGTGCTCACGGGAAGCCCTCGTTGGTCGAGGCCCCTGTCGACATCCAATTCAACGTTTCGCATTCCGATGATCTGATGGTGGTGGCCGTCTGCCGCGAATCGCCCATCGGCGTGGACATCGAAAAGCAAGATCCTCGATTTCATTCTTTGGAGATTGCCGCGCGGTACTTTTGCAAAAGCGAAAACGATGAAATCGCCCGCCGAGGTGGGGAAGCCGGACAGCGAGCGTTCTTCCAGTTCTGGACGGCGAAAGAGGCCGTCCTCAAGGCGACCTCACTGGGATTGGCACTCGATCTTTCGAAACTGGAAATCCATCTAACGCCATTGCGCATCGTCCATATGGAAGATTCCGCCAAGATCGATGGCGCCAACTGGCATCTGACGGCATTCACGCCAGCCGAAGGTTACAGTGGCACGCTGGCCGCGGCTTGGAGGCCTGCCCGCTTGGACTGGCGCGATTTCCGCCTCTCTTCCGCATGATTTTAGGGCTGCGATCTCCTCGAGCTTCAAACGGAGAAAGCGTTATCGATAAGCTAACTACAGCACATTGCGCGTCACCGCCTTTTCCGCCTCAGTCGACAAATGTAAGTGACATTGCCGCCATTTCTGTATCTACTGAAGGGTTCTATCGCCGCATGATGATTTCGCTGTCTGTTCCCATCTACAACGAAGAGGGCTCGATCGAGGAACTTTTCGAGAAAGTTCGCAAAGTAATGAACGGCCACGGGGCCCCGTGGGAGATCATTTTTGTGAACGACGGAAGTCTCGATCGGAGCGAAGAAATTCTCGATCGGCTGGCTACCTTGCATCCCGAAGTGAAGGTCATTCACTTTCGGCGGAATTTTGGCCAAACCGCGGCGATGATGGCCGGCTTTGATTTCGCTTCGGGCGACGTGATCATTCCGATGGACGGCGACGGACAAAATGATCCGGGGGACATCCCTCGCATGCTTGCCAAGATCGATGAGGGATACGATGTCTGTTCGGGCTGGCGGCGGGACCGGCAGGACAATGCGATTCAGCGCAACATCCCGAGCATTCTGGCGAACAAGTTGATTTCGACGGTGTCCGGCGTGCGGCTGCATGATTTTGGTTGTTCGCTGAAGGCGTATCGCGCCGAGGTGCTTGAGGGAATTCGGCTCTACGGCGAAATGCACCGCTTTCTTCCGATTTATGCCAAGTGGCATGGGGCCCGGATCGCGGAGATTCCAGTCAACCACTATGCGCGCAGCACGGGGTCGTCCAAGTATGGTTTGGAGCGGGTGCTGAAGGTTTTGATGGATCTGGTGACCGTGAAGTTCATGGACAAGTTCATGCTCAAGCCGATGTATTTGTTCGGGCTTTGGGGAGTGTTGTTTTTTGCGGCGGCCTTCGGCTTCAGCGTCTGGACGCTCTACATGCGTACCAAGGGCTACTTTTTCACGGCCACACCTCTCCCGATGATGGCGGTCTTTTCTTTCATGACCGGCGTGATTTGCATTCTGATGGGATTGCTCGCGGAAATGATCACCCGCACATTCTACGAGTCCCAGCACAAGTCGACTTATCTGGTTCGCAAGACCCGAAACATAAAATCGTTCCCGAAGGCAGCCTGAGATGTGCGGCATCGCCGGATTCGTCGGCGAAGGGGATCAGGGCGATCTCGAGCGCATGACGCGATGCCTGGCGCACCGGGGGCCGGACGCCGAAGGCTATCACATCGACGAGCCCGGCCGGGTCCATCTTGGCCATCGCCGGCTCTCGATTATCGATCTCGCGGGCGGCACGCAGCCAATGTTCCTCGCGGAGGGCGAGTGTGTCATCGTCTTCAACGGCGAGATTTACAACCACATGGAATTGCGCGCGCAGCTCGAGGAGTTGGGATGCGTGTTTCTCAGTGACCACTCCGACACGGAGGTGCTGTTGCATGGGTATCGTGTCTGGGGAGAAGATGTCGTGCATTTGCTCAATGGCATGTGGGCTTTCGCGCTTTGGGATGCCGGGAGGAAGCGACTCTTCTTGAGCCGTGATCGTTTTGGCAAGAAGCCGCTCTTTTGGTTCCATGGTCGGGGGACTTTTGCTTTCGCGTCAGAGCTGACGGCCTTACTGGCGCATGGGAATTGTCCGCGAAATGTTTCGGTGAAGGCCCTTCAGAAGTTCTTCGCCTACGCTTTGATTCCGGCTCCGCGCTCGCTCATTGAGGGAGTTTGGAAGTTGCCCGCTGGTCACAATCTCATTTTGGAGGCTGGAGCCGAGCCCGTGGTCAGGCGTTACTGGCGTTTTGAGATCGAGCCCGACGAAGGCATGATGCGGCGGTCACGTGTTGAGCTCGCCGAGGAACTGCTGGAGACGCTCGATCGAGCGGTCAAGCGCCGCCTGATGGCGGATGTGCCGCTCGGCGTTTTTTTGAGCGGCGGAATCGACTCGACGGCGGTGGCCGCCCTGGCGGCCAGGCACGTTGGCGCCGGGCGCCTCCGGACTTTCAGTATTGGATTCAAGGAGGCGACCTTCGATGAATCTCACTACGCGCGTCGAGCGGCCGGATTTCTTGGCACCGATCATCGTTGGGAGATCCTCGATCTGGACAAGGCGTGTGAGATCTTGCCCGGGATTCTTCAAAAGCTGGACGAACCTCAGGGCGACAATTCGCTGTTGCCGACCTGGCTGTTGAGCCGCTTTACGCGGCAGCATGTGACGGTCGCTTTGGGAGGCGACGGTGGGGATGAGTTATTCGCGGGCTACGATACGTTTCGGGGATTGAGGATGGCCGCGTGGTACGCCCGGGTGGTCCCGCGGCCGGTGCATGGCGCGCTCCGGGCGCTGGCCGGCCGTCTGCCCGTCTCCCATGCCAACCTGAGCCTTGATTTCAAAGTCAAGCGCGGCATGCGCGGCGCCAGCCATCAACCGCCCTACTGGAACCCGGTTTGGCTCGGCGCGCTCGAACCGGACGAGATCGCGCAGCTCTTCGGGGAACCCGTCGAAGCTGAGGAACTTTATTCCGAGGCGGTGGAGGCGTGGGATTCGTGCCGGCAACCGAATCTGGTGGATCGCACGTTGCAATTCTATACCGAGCTCTACCTTCAAGATGGCATTTTAGCAAAAGTGGATCGTGCGAGCATGATGCACGGTCTGGAAGCCCGAAGCCCATTTCTCGATCTCGAGGTGGCGAACTTCGCGCGCCGCTTGCCGCACGGGCTCAAGATCCGCGGAGGAGTGGCAAAGTATCTCCTCAAGAAAGCGTTGGAACCTCTCCTGCCTCTCGACATCGTCTATCGCAAAAAGAAAGGCTTCGGCACCCCGGTTGGGGAGTGGTTCCGTTCGGAGCGCCTGACGCCGCGGGGAAACAGCCGGCTTCTCCAGGAGAAGCTCGCCGCACACCGATCGGGGCTCGCCGACGAGCGTCTCTATCTCTGGTGCCAGCTCGCCTACGGTGAATGGTTGGCCCGATTGGGCGCCCCGGACGTGACGAGGTGAAAATCCTCCTCCTCTGCTACGAGTATCCACCCGTCGGTGGCGGAGGGGGAAGAGTCGCCGCCCAGGTCGCAGCGAAACTCGCTCTTCGCGGCCATCAGATCCGAGTCGTCACGGCGGGGATGGATCATCTTCCTCGACGCGAGGTGCGCGACCGGGTTGAGATCCTGCGTCCGCGGTCTTTTCGCCGGCGGGAAGACACCTGCACCGTGCCCGAGATGGGCTTATATGTTGCGACGAACCTTCTCCCCGTTCTGGGTGAGGCGCGTCGCTGGCATCCGGACGTCATCCATGCACATTTTGCCGTGCCGACAGGTCCAGTCGCGCTGGCGACGCGGTTGCTGACAGGCGTCCCATATGTCTTGACCGCGCATTTGGGGGATGTTCCCGGCGGTGTGCCCGAGCAGACCGACCATTTGTTTCGGCGGCTCGGTCCCTTCCTTGGCCCCATCTGGCGAAAGGCGCAGGCGGTGACTGCGGTCAGTCGCTTTGTCGCCGATCTGGCGGCGAAGGCATACGGCGTCCATCCGATGGTGATTCACAATGGCGTCCAGCCGGTTGCCTTCGCCGGGTTTGAGATTCATTCCCCATGCCGGATTGTCATGGCTGGTCGGTTGAGCATTCAGAAAAACCCTTTGCTGGCGATCGCGGCCCTGGCGCTCATGAAGGAGACCGACTGGTCGCTGGATGTGATCGGTGATGGACCGCTCCGGATCGAAATGGAGGCGGCTGCGCAACGGCTGGGCGTCGCCGGGCGGGTGCTTCTCCATGGGTGGCTTTCTGAAAGTGACGTGGCCCAAGTGATGGCCCGAAGCGACATCTTGTTGATGACATCGCTTCACGAGGGTCTGCCGATGGTAGCGATTGAGGCGCTCCAGTGGGGGTTGGCCATCGTTGGCAGTCAGATTGGCGGTCTGCGCGATGTGGTCGACGAAGGCAGGAGCGGGTTTCTGTGCGAGCTGACGGCCACAGGTTTCGCAGATAAGCTGAAAAGACTGGTGACAACGCCGACGCTGCTGGAGCAAATGCGTCGCGCGTCACGCGAGAAGGCGGCCCAGTTCGATCTGGAGAGGATCGTGTCCGCGTATGAAGGCGTTTTGCAGCAGAGCAGTGTCAGAGCTGGTGGACGAAGCGGTCTTTGAACTGCGGCATCGATGGGGGCAACGATTCGAGGTAAATACGATAGCCGCTCTTCTTGGGGAGCTTTTGTGCCAGTGCCTGGAGGTCTTCGAAGCTGATAAACCCCATGTAATAGGCGATTTCCTCAAGACAGGCGATCTTTACTCCCTGGCGGTGCTCCAGGGTGGCGATATACGTACTTGCTTCCATGAGACTTTCCGGGGTTCCCGTGTCGAGCCAGGCGACGCCGCGACCGAGCGGCTCGACAAAGAGGCAGCCACGGCGCAGATACTCACGATTAACGTCAGTGATCTCGAGCTCGCCGCGCGTTGACGGCTTGAGTGCGCGGGCGATCTCGTGGATTTGACCGTCGTAGATATAAATGCCGGGGACAGCGTGATTGCTTTTCGGTCGGGTGGGCTTCTCCTCGATGGAGATCGCCCGGCCAGACTCATCGAATTCCACGATGCCATACCGGCTCGGGTCGACGACGGGACACGCAAAGATGGTGGCGCCTTCTTCGCGCGCGAGAGCCATCCGGACCCAGTCGAGTTTGCCGTGAAAGATGTTGTCTCCGAGAATCAGAGCGACGCCTTTTTCGTCAATGAAGGAATCGGCGATCAGGAAGGCTTGCGCGATCCCTTCCGGTCGCGCCTGCTCGGCGTATTCGATCTGTAAACCCAGGGCCGCTCCGTTTCCGAAGAGGGAGCGAAAGACCGGAAGGTCTTTCGGCGTGGAGATAATGAGGATGTCGCGCACACTGCCCAGCATCAAGACTGAGAGCGGGTAGTAGATCATCGGCTTGTCGTAGATCGGCAAGAGTTGCTTGCAAACGATGCGTGTCAGCGGGTCGAGTCGAGTGCCCGAGCCGCCGGCGAGAATGATCCCTTTGCGCGTCATAACGTCCTGAGGGTTGGCGCCAGTCTATTGTTTTTGTGCATGAATCAGATCAGGTCGCAAGTAAATCTCCTGCCGCCGAAATGTGCCAGCGTAAGCATAGTGGCTCCTAATCCAGGTGTACGTTTCGGGCGCCCAGTTACGGAACCGGGACGCTTCCGTTTGATTGAGCGCTCGATTGTCGATCAGGATCGCCGCCGGCCGATACTTCGCGACTTCCGCGAGCGTCTCCCGGAAGAATTCAGAGACGTTGTGCGCGTTGTCGACGTAAAGGTTATACTCGTACGACGGGCGGTTGGTCATGAAGTTTATCGTAGGCGCGTAGGGATAGCACACGATGTAATCGAACGGTCTTGTGTAAGTGCTAAGCACCTGAAACATCTGGGTGATATCTTCGTGTTCCTTTTGCTTTAACCAGACCCGCACCCCATTCTCGGCGACGAATTCGTATTTGCGCATCTTGCGAGCGGCAATGGATCCTGACGACTCCTTGGGAAAGGCGTGGAGGACATAGACGGCCACGGCAACGAAACCGAGAATCGTGATCAACCCACAGTAGATCGCTGCCACCGCATTCCTCCGCCGCCATGTGAAGGCGAGCCAGACTGCACTGAATAGCGCTACGATAAAGGGGGCCATGAACTCGGAAAGATGCGGCGTATCCGGTCGAAAAAAGAAATACTGCGGGAACAGTGTCAGGGACGATCCGGTCGTGACGAGCAGTGCCAGGGCATCCGTCTTCAACGAAAAATCACGTCGGAGCAACGCCACGAGCAGAAGACCGCAAGCCGGCAAGACGATGAGAAGCGCAACCGGGATCGGCAGATACGTGGCGAGGGCGAAGAGACGGTCCGAAAGGCTTCGCGCAGCGATGACATCGGTCAAGGATCGCTTTTGCAAATAGCCGTCGCTGTCTACATCCCGGCTTCGTTGCACATCGCGGCTTTGTTGACTCGGAGCCTGCGTCGTCCCGGACTCGGGCGGCGGCGGTTGCTCTACCCGCGGTCGCGGTGCCTGGTCCGGTTCGCTGGGCGGCGGAGGGGGCGCGGAGCGTTTCGCCAATTCCTGTGCGGCAAGAAAACGCACCATTCCGATCCAACCAGTATATTGGGCGCTAAAGGCATCCGCGTAACCGCGCTTCAAAGCGTCCATATAGATCGGCGCGTGTGTGGCCAGGAACATCAATACGGCCAGAATGGCCCCGGTCGCGGCGAGCCAGGCGGCTTGCGCGTATCCCTGGCGCCGTCCCAAGGGAAACAAGATAATCAACCCGAGGTTCAACATCGTAAAGAAGGTGCCGAGATCAATGCGCATTAGGAAGGTCAGACCCAGGGCTGCGCCGGCCACCGCCATCCAGAGAATTTGCCGAAGCCTCGTGGGCTGCTCGAAAACATAGGCTTGCAGCAGCGCAAGCATGTTGAGCATGACCAGAAACGCCATGTAGTTCCGAAAGATCATTCCCGGGATCAGCACAGGTCCCAACGCCGCGAGAATCGAGAACCACCCGCTGCCGCTTATTCGGCGCACGATGAAGAACGCCATCACCCCGGTGATCGTGCAAAGGGCAAAGAAGAAAACCCGCAGCGCGGTGTAGTCAGGCCCGGTGAGTTGGAAGAGCCACGCCACCGGATAGAACCACATGACGTTGTAACCGAGAAAGGTATCGACGATCGGTCTCTGACCTTCGAGCAATCGGAGAGCCACGATGGCCACGGTGCCGCCCTCGCCGCTGAAATTGAGCCCGCTGCGGTAGTAGAGCGAATAGTAAATTGCCGCGAAAACCGCCACCCCAGGCGCACCCCAGATTCTGAGTCTCGAGTCGAAGCGAGCCCGGAAATCCGTGTTTCGGGGGGACCATCTACGAAGGAACTGCATCGGCGTTGCCCCGAGTGACGTATCGGTTTAGAATTTTGATGTTATGACTATCTCCGAGCAAGTCTCCGCCCGTGTATTCCCGCCGTTCAGCCTTACGCGGTTGTTGAAAACTACTTTCGAACCCAAGCCAGGCCAAAAAATCTGCATCCTCATCGATCTTGAGGATCCCAGCGACATCGTCAATTTCAAGTTTTTGAAGAATCCCGACCTGTCGATTCAGCGAAATGCGATCACCTACTTCTACGAAGGTCTGCGTAATGGGACGATGAAGGAACTCGGGCTTACGGGAGGAGAGATCTTCGCGTATGAAGTCACTGGAGGCAGCAATCTCGACCTGCCGGATCGCGCCGTCACTCCGGAAGGCAAGGAAGTGAGTCTCGAGCGCGACGTCTATCCTCGCTATGACATCATTCTCTGCATTTCCACCTACTCGGGGACCGCGCCTCTCACGGCTCATGCGAAGCGCTTTGGCTTCCGGGGGGCGACGCTCCATGGGCTGAATCAGACGATTCTCAGCAGCGGTTTGGCAGTCGATTACCGGGAGGTGAGTACCGAGGCGGAGAAGCTGCGTCTGGGCATGACCCGCGCTGACTGGGTGGAGATCGACTTCGACTACAACGGTCGTCTCCTGACGCTCCATCTCGATCTTGGGAAGCAGGAGGCTCAGAAGAGCCATGGCTTGTGTGCTGGAGACGAGCCCGACGTCGCCAACCTTCCCGCTGGTGAAATCTACTTCGTCCCCACCGGAGCGAGCGGCTCCTTCCCGATGAAGTATGAGGACGGGACGATTGGCCTCATGCATGTCTCCGGCGGACGCATTCAAAAAGCCGAGTTGCTCAGGGGAAATCGAGAGACGATCGAAGCCCACAATCAGAAGCTGGCGACTGATCCGGTGACCGGCGAGCTGGGAGAGCTCGGCTTTGGGACGCAGGTTCTGCCTTTCTCGGGGAAGGACATTCAGGACGAAAAGATTCGCGGAACGATCCACGTGGCGACGGGTCGCAGCGATCATCTGGGCGGTTCATTGACGCCGGACAAGTTCGCCAATAGCCTGAACGCGACGCACGATGACATTCTGTTTGCGCCTCACAAGACGCCGGAGATCGGCCTGAGGCAGGCGCGCATGCTACGTGATGGCAAAGTTACCGTGCTCATCGAGAACTACGAGCCGTCGGGTTATTTGAATTCTCTTATTCGGTAACAGTGGCAGGGTGCTGACCGGGCCGTCTGCCGATGGCCCGGCCTTAGTGTGCCGGAACGTGTGTCGAATCCCTACGAATCCTCCCGATCGCTGGCGGAGTATCTGCTCTTTCATTACGGCACCGAGGAGCAAATTCTAGGACAACGCCCAGGCCCCAGGGACGCACTCGACTTCCCGGCGCGCTGCGTTCGCGAACTGGTTGATCCCGCGAGGGTTCCCGCGGACGCCCGCGCCCTTGACATCGGGTGCGCGGTGGGCCGTTCGAGCTTTGAGCTTGGTCGCCTGTGCCCCCAAGTTGTCGGAGTCGATTTTTCGCATTCGTTCATTCAGGCGGCGAGCCTGCTTCAAGAGAACGGAGCAGTCTCCCTCGAAATGGTGACCGAAGGCGACATTGCCCAGTTGGTGCAAGTGCGGGTGCCTGCGGAACTGGATCGTGGACGCGTGCGCTTTCAGGTTGGTGACGCCATGAACTTGCCTGACGATATGGGCAGCTTCGATATTGTCCTGGCCGCGAATCTGATCTGCCGGTTGACCGACCCGACGCTGTTCCTGCGACGCTTGCCGCGCCTCATCAATCCCGGGGGGCAGTTGGTGATGACGACTCCGTTTACCTGGCTGGAGGAATTTACCCCGCGCTCCGAATGGCTCGGAGCTCGGAAGGAGAGAGGCGTGCGATCGTTTGATGCCCTCAAGGAAATCCTGCAGGGGGATTTTGAGTTGCAGGTCGCCCGAGATCTCCCCTTTCTCATTCGTGAGCATGAGCGAAAGTTTCAGTATGGAATCGCACGGGGTTCTCGCTGGATCCGGCGGTGAGTGGGAAGAGCGGTACCGGCAAGGTGACACGCCATGGGAGAAAGGCTCCGCGCATCCGGCATTGCTTGACTGGCTCGAAACCAATCTTATCGCCGGACGCGTGCTCGTTCCGGGCTGCGGGCTTGGCCATGATGTGCGAGCGCTGGCCAAGGCAGGTGCTGACGTCGTCGGACTCGATATCGCCCGGTTGGCGATCGCTGCGGCTCGAACCTTCCCGCGACAGGGCAACGAGACCTACCTTCAGGGAGATTTGTTCGATCCCGGAGCGGTTCGAGACGAGTTCGACTGGGTGTTTGAGCACACTTGCTTTTGTGCCATCCCTCCCGACCGGAGAGAGGACTACGTCCGTCGCGTGGGTGAACTCTTGAAGCCAGGAGGACATTTGCTGGCGATTTTCTTTCTAAATCCCGAGCATGACGAGTCGGATGCCGGTGGGCCTCCTTTCGGCTGTGGTCTTGATGAGTTGGACGCGCTGTTTTCGCCACGTTTCCAACTCGTGGCCCAGTTCGAGAATCTGGCAACGTTTCCAGGCCGGGAGGAAAGGGAGGCCCTGCGCCTGCTCCGCCGGTTCTAGCTCGAATTGGGTTTGGCGGCAAAGCGTGTTCCCTCGCATTGCTTTAAAAAGGGGCTCCGCGAGTGCTTTGACATGGCAGTTGACGCCCTGAGTCGGTTGTTATTGTTTTTCGCCCTGCTCCGAGGGAGAGTTGCGATTTTACGGTCCGTCGTAATTTGCGGCCCGTCGGTTGGATGATGCACACACATGGCGGAGACGGTTCGGTTCCAGCATTTTGAACTTTTGCGACGCGACGATGGTTCCCTCTACGAGCTGGGGAGAGGCGCCATGGGGATCACCTACAAGGCTTTCGATACGAACCTGCGTTGTCACGTCGCTCTCAAGGTCATCAACTCGGCTTATCTGAATAGCGAGACGGCCCGGCAGCGATTCTTGCGTGAGGCTCGTGCTGCCGCGGCGCTCCGGCACCCGAATGTGGCGACGGTCTTTCACCTCGGGCAGGAAGGCGATGACTATTTCTATGCGATGGAGTTTGTCGATGGGGAGACCGTCGAAGCACTCATCAAGCGCGAAGGCGCCGTTCCAGTCTTGATGGCTCTGAAAATAGCGGCGCAAGTGGCGCGCGCGTTGGGAGCCGCCCAGAAGCAAGGGCTGGTGCATCGCGATATCAAGCCATCGAACATCATGTTCATCCGCGAGGATGGTGGCGATCTTACCGTGAAAGTGATCGACTTCGGCCTTGCGAAGAATTCCCGGGCCGAGAGCGAAGACTCTGCCACTTTGACCTCCGGCGGATTTGTGGGCACGCCGCATTTCGCCAGTCCGGAACAACTCGAAGAGCGAGAAACCGACGTGCGGGCGGACATTTATTCCCTCGGGGTCACTCTTTGGTACATGCTCGAAGGGGAGACGCCCTTTAGCGGATCGACCGCGCAGGTGATGAGCCAGCACCTTCACCGCGATCCTCCTTTCGAAAGCCTCCAGGGCCAGTCGACGCCCGTGATCAGACTTCTTCGCCGGATGATGGCGAAGAATCCCGCCGATCGTCCACAGACGCCCGCGGAGTTGCGGCGCGAGATCGACCAATGCATCGAGCACATCGAGGACCATGAAGCCCCGGTTGGTTCGTTGGAGCCGCCGCCGCTTCCGTCGCAGGCTCCGGAAGAAACCGGGCCGGCTGCGGGCGCGCAGTTGGCGGGAAGATACCTGCTCCTCGAGGAGGTGACGGCGTCGGATCACGGCCGAATGTTTCGCGCTGAACGGCTGGAGGACCGGTCGACGGTGGCTATTCTCGTTCTTCTTGCGAACCTCGTCGGAAGATCCGAGGCCTTTACGCAACTGGAGCATGAAGTTCAGGCGTTGCAGCAGCTGCAGCACCCCTCATTTCAGCGGATTCTCTCCCTCGAAACGACGAAGAGCGGTACGTTTCTCGTCCTTGAGTGGCTGGAAGGGCCGGCACTCCTCGACCTGCTGCGAAGCCGGCGAGCCCTTCCCGGCATTGAGGCCAAGCGGTTGCTTTTGCCGTTGGCCGAGGCGTTCGATGCCTTAAAAGCGGCCGGGTTGACGTGTCCGGATATCGCTGCGCATGAGATTCTCCTTCCGGGAGCGGAGATTGCACGTCCCGCGACGGAGTGGCCCTCCGTTCAGCCAAAATTTCTGCCCTTAACGGCGACGGGTTCTGGCTCCTCCTCTCCCGACGCCACAATGGTGTCCTCGTCGTTCGCGTTAATGAAGGCCAAGGGGGCGTTTGCGCGGCATCCCTCGACGGCCTATGTATATGCAGTAGCTGCCCTCGCTTACGAGATGCTTGGAGGTGTCAGGGCCGGAAGTTCCTCGGGAGCCTACGTGCCGATCCCTGGCTTGTCGGAACAGGGCAACGCCGTCCTGAAGCGAGCGCTCACTCCTGGCGACAACTATGAGAGTGCGAGCGCTTTCGTCGAGGACATGGCGGACGAGGTGCCCGCTACCGGCCAGCCGAGCGTTCGTCCGCCCGCGCCCGTTCCGCCGGTGATTGTTCCTCCTCCGCTGCCGGTGGAAAGACCACGTGCGCTTTCCTGGGGATGGCTTTTGGCGGTGGTTTCCGTGCTCTTGATCATTGGTGGCATCGTGCTGTGGCAGGGTGTCCGACTGGTCGAACGACTTCGCAGCGTCCAAGCGCCCGAGATCGCGTCGGTCACGCCGACTCCGGTGCCGCAGACCACGCCGACACCGACCCCGGAAAGTGTGTCGACCCCGTCGCCGGTTCCGACGCCCACCCCGTCGCCCACGCCTTCTGTCTACGAGCAAGCGCTCGCAGCAGCCGAGGAGCTGCAGCGAAAGGATGACTTTGCCGGAGCGCTCGATGCCTACGCAGATCTGGCGACCAATTTCCCCAATGAAGAACGGCCGCGACTCGCGTTGGAAATGATTGCGGCCAATCTGCGAACGCGCGTGGCGAAACTCAGTCCGGGCGAGGTTGCTCCCTTGCGCGAGCCGCTCGAGAAGGCGGCCGCGCTGGACATCGTGTCGGCTCAGATGCTCCTCGGAGAGATGCTTCGCCAAACTGACTCCGACGAATCGCTGAAATGGTTTATCGCCGCGGGAAATCGCGGCCAGACGGAGGCGATGGTCAATGTCGGACAGCTGCTGGCCAGTGGGCGTGGGGGTCATGCGCCCGACCTCTCCGAGGCGGCGATATGGTTCGGCAAGGCGGCGGAGCAAGGCGATTCCGCGGGAATGTATGCCCTCGCGGAGTGCCATCTTTTCGGCAAGGGCGTCCGGCGAGACCCGAAGCGTGCGGTGGAGCTTCTGACCGCAGCATCCACCCTGAACAATCCGCGCGCCATGAACCTCCTGGGTGACATTTATCGCAAAGGAATACCGGGCTTGGTCGAACCCAACTTTGTCGAATCGGTGCGACTCTTTTCGCGTGCTCAGGAGCTTGGGTTCCTGGATTCCCAGGGCAACCTCGGCGTGCTCTACATCTACGGACAGGGCGTGACCAAGGATGAACGCAAGGCTTTTGCGCTGTTTAAGGATGGGGCGGAGAAGGGAAACGCCTTGTGTATGTTTTTCTATGCGATGTGTTTCGAGGGCGGTGTCGGCGTTCCGAGAGACCGGGAAGCCGCCCGGCATTGGTATGTGCGATCAGCCCAAAGCGGCAACAAGACCGCGCTCGACTGGTGCAAAAAAAACAATATTCCGTTGGCAAGTCCCCCCTAAACCGCTAACTACCATCCACCTCTCTTTTTCCCGATGAACATTCACGAATACCAAGCCAGGGAGCTTTTGGCCAAGTTTGGAGTCGCCACTCAGCCCGGAGGTGTCGCATCGACGCCCGAGGAGGCCGAGCGAGTGGCTTCGCGGTTGGGCGGTGCCAAGCTCGTCGTCAAGGCGCAGATTCATGCAGGAGGCCGCGGCAAAGGAACCTTTACAAGCGGCTTCAAGGGGGGTGTCCATTTGTGCGACACGCCGCTGCAGGCCCACGATCTGGCGGCAAAAATGCTTGGCAAGGTTTTGGTGACGCACCAGACCGGCCCGGAGGGCAAAGAGGTCGGAAAGGTATTTGTAGGCCAGGCGGTGGACATTGTCAGGGAGCTCTACTTTGCCATTCTTCTTGACCGAGCCACCTCGGCGCCCATCGTGATCGCCAGCACGGAAGGCGGCGTCGATATCGAAACGGTCGCGGAGAAGACGCCGGAGAAAATCCTGCGTGTCAGCGTGAATCCCACTCTCGGCTTGATGCCTTATCAAACCCGAAAGATCGCGGCTTCCCTGGGGTTGACCGGTTCACTCATGAACCAGGCGTCCAAGCTTTTTGCCAACCTCTTCAAGCTTTTCATCCAGTCCGATTGTTCGATGGTGGAAATTAATCCGCTAGTCGTGACCGCGAAGGGCGAGTTGCTCGCTTTGGACGCCAAGTTCAACTTCGATGACAACGCGCTCTTTCGGCAGCCGGAGATCTTCGCGATGCGCGATGTCTCGGAAGAGGATCCGCGCGAAGTGGCGGCATCCGAGCACGGTCTTAACTACATCGGGCTCGATGGCAATATCGCCTGCCTGGTCAATGGGGCGGGACTGGCCATGGCCACGATGGACATCATTCAGTACGCGGGCGGCGAGCCGGCAAACTTCCTCGATGTCGGAGGCGGCGCGAGCAAGGAGCAGGTCGCCGCAGCGTTTCGCATCATCCTAACCGACAAGAATGTCGAAGGCATTCTCGTCAACATTTTTGGCGGTATCATGGACTGCAATGTCATTGCCCATGGCATCGTTGATGCTGCCCGCGAAACGCACCTCGGCATTCCGCTCGTGGTGCGTCTCGAGGGCAATAATGTGGAGGCGGGCAAGAAGACGCTCGCTGAGAGCGGTCTCACGCTCATCACCGCGGAAAACATTCTCGATGCCGCGCAGAAGGTCGTCGTCGCAGTCAAAAAAGCCGCCTGATATGACCAAGCACGTTGCGTTGATTGGGGATTCGGCTGGGGAGATCGGCCGCGCGCGCGTATTTTGCCGACCTGTTCCCGGCAGGCGTGCCGCTCTCTCCATCTACCAACGCAGATCCTTTTCCTGACCATGGCCATTCTTGTCACTCCCCAAACCAGCATTGTCGTTCAAGGCATCACCGGCAGTTTTGGCGCGCGGCATGCGCAGTTAAGCCTCGATTACGGAACGAACGTTGTCGCCGGGGTCACCCCCGGCAAGGGCGGACAACTCTTTGCCGACTATGTTCCGATCTTCGATACCGTCGATCAAGCCGTGAAGGAGACGGGTGCGACGGTTTCCGTGATTTTTGTTCCGCCTCCGTTCGCGGCCGACGCGATTCTCGAGGGTATGGACGCTGGTTTGGACCTGGTCGTTTGCATCACGGAGGGAATTCCCGTCAACGACATGGTCAAGGTGAAACATGCCATGCGCGGCTCGAAGACACGGCTGATTGGGCCGAATTGTCCTGGAGTGGTGACGCCGGGTGAGGGACACAACTCGCACGGGGGTTGCCGCATTGGCATTGCTCCCGGGTACATTCACAAAAAAGGCAATGTCGGGGTGGTCTCCCGATCCGGCACGTTGACCTACGAGGCGGTCTGGCAGTTGACGACCCGCGGGTACGGGCAGAGCACATGCGTCGGAATTGGCGGTGATCCGGTGAACGGCACCTCGCACGTGGACGTGTTGAAAATGTTCAACGACGATCCCGATACCGAAGCGATCATTATGATCGGCGAGATCGGCGGCACCGCCGAAGAAGAAGCCGCCGCGTGGGCCAAGGAGAATTGCAAGAAGCCGATCGCTGCCTTTATCGCTGGTGCTACGGCGCCCCCCGGGCGCCGGATGGGACACGCCGGCGCGATTGTTAGCGGTGGCAAAGGGACTGCCGCAGCCAAGATCGCCGCTCTCCGAGAAGCCGGCATTGCCGTGGCGCCGACCCCAGCCGACATGGCCGATAGCTTGATTTCTCAATTGGGATAGGCGTCTTACTTTCCCTCCCCGCAAGGATCGCCCGCCAGGTTCATCCCTTGGCGGGCGTTCGTTTTTTACAGCTTTCGGAGTCCGTTCGAGCTCCCCCGGTTTCGTTTGACCGGCCGGAACGCCGAGATTTTCTGCTCAGGCGTCTTTTTTGGGCATGCCGCGCTAGGTTTTGATTGGCGAAGGTATCGACGGCGTCATAGTCTGAGGAAACCCGTTTTCACCTTATGCCTGTCATCGCCAAAGGACTTGAAGGAATCATCGCCAACTCAACCACGCTGAGCGATGTGCTCGGGAAGGAAGGAGTTCTCATCTATGCCGGCTACGATATCAATGAACTGGCCGGCAAGGCCTCCTACGAGGAGGTGGTTTACCTTCTTTGGCACGGTTCGCTTCCGAATCGTCCCCAACTCGAGGAGCTGAAAACGAAGCTAAGGAACGAGCGCGAACTGCCTCGCGGCGTGGTAAACTTCATCAAAGAGGCACCCAGGAAGGCCAATCCGATGGATGTCATGCGAACCGCCGTCTCGATGTTGGGGCTGTATGACAGTGGCCTCAGCGATGAGGATTCTCGCGAAGATGCCGACCACCGCCGCGCCATCAGTATCACTGCCAAAATTGGTGTCATCGCCGCGTACTTTCACCGCGCCCGCCAGGGGCTGACGCTTCCGACGGTGCGGACGGATCTCGATGAGGCGGCGCATTTTCTCTATCTGCTCAATGGGGTGGAGCCCTCGCCCGATGCAGAAAAGACTCTCGACGTCGCATATGTGCTGCATGCCGATCATGGCATGAATGCATCGACGTTCAGCGCCCGCGTGACCATCGCGACCCTCAGCGATATTTACTCCGCGATCACCTCGGCCATCGGCACCCTCAAGGGGCCGCTGCACGGCGGTGCCAACGAGGGCGTCATCCATATGCTCCTCGAGATCGGCAGCGAGGACCGGGTCGACGAATGGCTCGAAGAGCAACTCGCGCAGAAAAAGAAAATCATGGGCATCGGTCACCGCGTTTACAAGGTCCTGGATCCGCGCGCTCCGCATCTGCGCGCCATGGCCATCAAGCTTTGCGAAGAGCTCGGCGAGGCCAAATGGATCCGCATGAGCGAGCGGATTGCCGAGATCATGAAGGAGAAGAAAGGCTTGAACGCCAACGTCGATTTCTATTCCGCGACGGTCTACTATTCTCTCGGCATTCCAACGGACATGTTCACGCCGATTTTTGCCATCGCCCGCACCAGCGGCTGGACGGCTCATGTCCTCGAACAGTTGGCCGACAACCGACTGTATCGGCCCCTCAGCGCTTACGTGGGACCTGCTGTCGGAAAGAAGTTTGTCCCGATCGACGAACGCTAGCCGGGCAGGGCGGTCACCCGCGATTTCGAGCAGGAATTTTCGCTTTTTCCGTCTTGGCCTTTGGGGCGCTGGCGCTAGACTAGATTTGTGAATCCCTCCACCCTCTCCGATGAAGACTTCTACCCACTGATCGAGGCCCGCCATTTCGATCCGTTCAAGCTGCTGGGCATTCGGGAGTTTCAAGGCAGCCAGTTCGGACGGGTTCTCCGCCCGGACGTGGCGGAGGTGGTAGTTGTGGATGCCTCGGACACTAGCCGTCGCTTCCCTTTGAACCGGGTGCATCCCGACGGCCTCTTCGAAGGTGTCCTCCGTGGGGTCGAACAACCGTTTGACTACGTGCTCGAAATGAAGAGCCATCTCGGTGAGACGTGGGAGGAGAAGGATGCCTACTCCTTCGGTCCGGTGCTTGGTGAGATGGACATCTATCTCTTCAACGAGGGCACCCACTATCAAATCTACCAGAAGCTCGGCGCGCACATGATGGAGATCGGCGGGGTGTCGGGCACTCACTTCGCGGTTTGGGCGCCCAATGCGCAGCGAGTTTCTGTGGTCGGCGATTTCAACCATTGGGATGGGCGCGTGCATGCGATGCGCAAGATGATTCCCTCGGGCATCTGGGAGATCTTCGTCCCGCACGTGAAGGAGGGCGCGCACTACAAGCTTGAGGTGCGCGGTCCGCATGGCGACGTCATGCTCAAGACCGATCCGTTTGCATTTTTCGCGCAGCACGGAACGTCGACCGGCTGCATGGTCTTTGACATTAATCGCTACAGTTGGGGCGACGCGGAGTGGATGGAGCAGCGGCGCCACCTTGATCAGTATAACTCCCCAATCAGCGTCTATGAGGTGCACCTTGGTTCGTGGCAGCGAAAGCCCGAGGAAGGCAATCGCTATCTAAGTTACATCGAACTTGGGGATCGCCTTATCCCGTACGTCAAGGAGCTGGGATTTACGCACATTGAGTTGCTGCCGGTGATGGAACATCCCTTTGATGGCTCCTGGGGTTATCAGGTCGTCAATTTCTATGCGCCGACCAGTCGCCATGGGAATCCCGACGAGTTCCGCAACTTCGTGGATCGTTGCCATCGGGAAGGCATTGGCGTGATTCTGGACTGGGTGCCCGGCCATTTCCCGAAGGATGCTCACGGCCTGGCACGGTATGACGGCACCTGCCTTTACGAGCATGAGGATCCCCGGATGGGCGAGCATATGGACTGGGGGACATTGATCTTCAACTACGGGCGCAGCGAGGTGAAGAACTTCCTCATTGGCAACGCGCTGTTCTGGCTCGACGAATACCATGTCGACGGACTGCGCGTCGATGCGGTCGCGTCCATGCTCTACCTCGACTACTCGCGCAAGCCCGGCGAGTGGGTGCCGAACATGTTCGGCGGCCGCGAGAACCTCGACGCAATCGCCTTTATGAAGCGCTGCAACGAGGTTTGCTACGATCGCTTCCCGGGTATCGCCACGATTGCCGAGGAGTCGACTTCGTGGCCGGGGGTTTCCAAGCCGACCTATACGGGAGGTTTGGGCTTCGGGTTCAAGTGGAACATGGGGTGGATGAACGACAGTCTGCGCTACATTAGCCAAGACCCTATATATCGCCGCTATCACCAGGGAATGATCACGTTTTCGATGATCTACGCCTTCCAGGAGCATTTCATGCTCGTGCTCAGTCATGACGAAGTCGTCCATGGAAAAGGCTCGCTCATCGAAAAGATGCCCGGTGACGCGTGGCAAAAGTTTGCCAACGTCCGCATGTTCCTTGCCTGGATGTGGGCGCACCCTGGCAAGAAGCTCATCTTCCAAGGCATCGAGTTCGGCCAGTGGAAGGAGTGGAATCACGGCCAGAGCCTGGACTGGCACCTGTTGCAAAGTCCGATGCACGACGGGCTGCTCCGGTTGGTCCAACACCTGAACTGGCTCTATGTCAACGAACCGGCCTACTACGAACTCGACGACACCATCGAAGGATTCGAGTGGATCGATTTCAACGACAGTGACAACAGCGTCTGGTCGTTTATGCGAAAGGGCCGCAAGCAGACCATCGTCTTCGTCGTCAATGCCACCCCGGTGGTTCGCGGGGGCTACCGGGTCGGCGTCAGCGCACCCGGTTTCTATCAGGAAATCCTCAATACCGACGCCGAGACCTACGGCGGGAGCAATGCTGGGAATTGGGGAGGGCGCCACGCCGAAGATTGGGCCTGGCAGGGGAGGCCGTATTCCATCCTCGTCGACCTCCCTCCGCTCTCGGTTTCGGGATTCAAACTGGTCCCGACCGCCTGATCGATAGATGCCGCGAGCCGAGTTGGGTGCGCGGTCGGTGTAGCCCTGAAGCTACGCGGTGAATCGTGCGTTGTCGAGGCAGTGCCGGGATTCGCCGGCTGGAAATCGCTCTGCTGTGAGCGGTCGTCAGAGATTTTCCGGGAAAATGATTTCCGAGAGATGATCCGGGCCTTTAAGCGCCGATGCACTCTTGGATCGCGGTGGCGATGCGATCGGCGTGGCTGTTGATGGTTGACTCGTCGCGTCCCTCGACCAACAAGCGAATTTTCGGTTCCGTGCCGGAGTAACGCAGGAGGATGCGTCCCCTTCCGTTGAGGTTTTGTTCGGCCTCTCTGAGCAATTTCTGAACGCCACCCAGCGTCTCGAGCGCAGGCTTTTCCCGGACCTTGAGGTTGCGTTGGGCCTGCGGATATTTTCGAAGGACTTTCTTCAACTCGCTCAACGGTTTGCCGGTTTCGATCATGATGCGCAGAATCTGGAGGGCGCTGACGATTCCGTCGCCGGTGGTGGCATAGTCTCGAAAGATCATATGACCGCTTTGCTCCCCCCCGACGTTCAATCCTTCGCGCATCATCGTTTCGATGACATAGCGATCGCCGACCTTGGTGCGAATAACCTTTCCGGCCTCGGCGGCGAGTGTTTCATCGAGGCCAAAATTGCTCATCACGGTGGCGACGAGAGTGTTTTCGGCAAGCCGACCCTTCTTGAGGAAATCGAGAGCGGCAATGGCCATGATCTCATCGCCGTCCACCAATTCGCCCTGTTCGTCGCAAAGGAGGACCCGGTCGGCGTCGCCGTCATGGGTGATGCCAATATCCGCCTGAGATTCCTTGACGGCCTTCCGAATCTCGGAGGGATGAGTGCTGCCGCAGTTCGCGTTGATGTTCGTCCCGTTGGGAGTGTTGTTCACGACGTGAACGTCCGCTCCCAACTCCCGCAAGATGCAAGGGGTCGACTTGTACGCGGCGCCATTGGCGCAGTCTACCGCGATGCATAACGAATCGAGAGTCCGGCCGCGGGGAAAGCTCTGCTTGGCGAATTCGACGTAGCGGCCCAAGGCATCATCAATGCGGAATGCCTTGCCGATCCGGGTGGCGGTGGGGCGGATGTTCTCGATCTCTCCGCTGAAGACGATGTCTTCGATGCGTTTCTCGACGTCGTCATCGAGCTTGTAGCCGTCGTGGCGGAAGAACTTGATGCCGTTATCTTCGTAGGGATTGTGCGACGCGGAGAGGACGATGCCGGCGTCGGCGCGCAGGGAGCGAGTGATGTAGGCCACCCCCGGAGTGGGCAAAGGCCCAATGATTAGGACGTCCACGCCCAGGGAGGTGATGCCGGCGACCATCGCATTCTCGAGCATGTAGCCCGAGAGGCGGGTGTCCTTCCCGATGACGATCTTCCGCCTGTCGGCGATGGAGCGTGAGTTGCCGGCGGCGGTGCCGAAGACATGCGCGGCCGCGCGACCCAGTTTCAGGGCAGTTTCGGCGGTGACCGGCTCGATATTGGCGACACCGCGGACACCATCGGTTCCGAACAGCTTTCGGTGGGCACTCATGTCCTGGGCTTCGAGACCTTGGAGGGCGGGGCTCCCTGTTCAAACCGCAGCGGATTTTTCTCCACGTTCTTGCTGATGAAGTACCACAGTGCGGACGCGAGAATCAGGCAGGTGATCTTCGGTCTCCAATCGTTCGTCAGTATCTCGTTGATGAGGCTCATTATGAAGTAAAAGCTGGCTGAGGCGCCGGCGGAATTTATCGACGCTGAGATTGCGTTCCAGAATGCCGTTGTGGCAGATGGAAACTTGGCCGGTTTCCTCGGAAACGACGATGGCGACGGCGTCGGATTCCTCCGATAGTCCCAAAGCAGCTCGATGGCGCAGCCCTAGGTTGCGATCCAGATCCTCGCGTTGCGTGAGGGGGAAAATGCAGGCGGCAGCCACCATTCGGTCATTGTGAACGATGAGTCCGCCGTCGTGCAGGACGGTTTTGGGGTGAAAAATAGTCAACGCAAGCTCCTTGGAATAGACGGCATCCAGCATGACGCCGGTTTCGATGAAGGGCTTTAGCGCGATTTCACGCTCGATAGCAATCAAGGCACCGAACCCCTTGCTCGCAATCTCAAAAGCCGTGTCGGTCAGTTCCTCGATGGTCTCTCGCTTCTCGAAGGCCGAAGTGAAAAATGGATGGCTGCCAAGATCTGTCAGCGCCCTTCGAAGCTCCGGTTGAAAGATCACCACCAGGGCGACGGCAAGAAACACCGACAAGCTGCGCAGGATCCAGCCAATGACCGCCAGGTTAAACAACTGGGAAAGAAACGTGAGGGTCAGGAAGATCAGCGCCAGCCCGATGAGGATACGGGCTCCGTGCGTACCGCGCAGGTAGATGTAGATATAGTAGAGGACGGCGGCGAGGATGCCGATCTCCACGGGGATCCGCCAATACTGCGCGATAAATTGTCCAACAGTCTCAAGCATGGAAAGGTGATCGGACGTGGAGAAATGGAATCCTGGCGAGAGTCGGCGAACCGGCGGCTTCTCCAATGCCGCGAGCTGCCGATCGCGTCTTGGAGAAAACGCGCGACCTCTTGGAAGAGAATCTAGTGCAGGACGATACCGATTGCATCTCAGCGTTCGCAGATTGCTTCAGTCATTCGCAGAGCTTCACTGTGCGGCTTCGGGTCATGGACTCGGAAGACACGGGCACCCTTCTCGCGGCAGAAGCTCGTTAGTGCGATGCCAGGCCAGAATCGGTCGGAAGTCGCGGGAGCATCGGCGAGCCAGCGAAGAAATGACTTGCGTGAGACACCCACCAGGACCGGCCGACCGAGCTCGACCAATCTCTCGAGCGACTGGAGCAGAGCGAGGTTATGCTCGGGTTTTTTCCCAAACCCGATCCCAGGATCAATCACGATTCGTTCGGCATCCATGCCGTAGCCTATCGCGGTCAAAACGCGCTGTCTAAGAAATTCAGCCACCTCGGCCACCACGTCGGTATACCGAGGATTCTCCTGCATCGTTCTCGGATCGCCCTGCATATGCATCAGAACGACACCAGCTTCCGATTGGGTCGCGACTTCCGGCATTCGAGGATCGCCGCGCAGCGCCGTGACGTCATTGATGATATCCGCCCCCAGACTGAGCGCCACTTCCGCCACGACAGCCTTCGATGTGTCGATCGAAATGATCACGGGGCTGCGAGCGCGAACGCCTTCAACAACCGGGACAATTCGTCGCAGTTCCTCCTCGGGATCGACGGCCTCCGCACCGGGACGTGTCGATTCTCCGCCGATGTCTATGATCTGGGCGCCTTCGGATTCCATCTGCAGCGCGCGTGCGACGGCTGTGTCGGCGTCGAGAAAGTTGCCGGCATCCGAGAACGAATCCGGCGTCACATTCACCACGCCCATGATGACACCCCGTCGGGTCAAATCCAATGAACGGCCCTTGAATTTCCAGATCACTATCTGCTGGATGGATCACATATCGCCGAGAGCATCGAGGGACATGGATAACACGATCTCGACGGGATGGAGACCATCACTTTGTTCCCGGGCGCAGTCGGATCGACGCGGAGCGCCCGTGAGCATCAAGACCTTCGATCCGACTGAATGTCTCGATGACCGGAAGCGAAGCACGCAGGGAAGGCTCGTCAAACATGACGATGCTGGTGCGATGCTGGAATTGATCCGCGGTGAGTCCGGCAAAGCTTTTTCCCGCGCCACCGGTGGGCAACTCGTGACTCGGCCCGGCGAGGAAGTCTCCTCCGACGACCGGTGAGAGGCTGCCCATGAAGATGGCCCCGGCAGTCGTCAGCCGCATCGCGATTTCGCCGGGTCGCCTTGCCGCGATCGCGACATGTTCGGCAGCGAACGCGTTGGCCAGGATCACGGCTTGCTGGAGGTCCGGGACGAGAACGAGCATCGCGTTCTTCAAGGCGAGAGAAAGTTCCTTTCGGCGAGCCGACTGGGTGAGTTGCTGTTTTAAAGACGCCGCAACCCCGTCAAGAACGCGCGCGGAGTCGGTCAAGAGAATGGCGACGCTGCCCTGTCCGTGTTCGGACTGGGCCAGCAGGTCGGCTGCGATCCAATCTGGTTTGGCAGAGTCGTCCGCGATGACGAGGATCTCGCTGGGACCCGGCAACAGGTCAACGCCGACTGTTCCGAACACCTGGCGTTTTGCTTCGACAACGAAGGCGTTGCCGGGGCCAAAAATCTTCTGCACCGGGCCGATCGTGCGCGTCCCGAAAGCCAGCGCCGCGATCGCCTGCGCGCCGCCGACTCGGTAGACCTCCGTCGCTCCACATTCCGCCAATGCGCCCAGCAAGGCTTCCTGGACCGATCCGTCCCTCGCGGGCGGGGTCACGGCGACAATCTCCGGCACGCCAGCCGCCTCGGCCAGTGTGCAGGTCATGACCGCCGTCGAGACCAGAGGCGCCGTGCCGCCGGGCACATAAATTCCGACGCGCTGAAATGGATCGAATCGTTCGCCAACGATTGCGCCCTCCCTGTTCTTCATGAACCAGCTCTTGCGAAGGCTTCGCCGGGCGAATGCCCGGACGTTCTTCTTTGCGGAAAGAATCGCTCGCCGGATCTCTTTGGGTAAGCGCGCACGCGCTTCGGCAAGTTCTTTTGGCGTCACATGAAGTTGTTCCGCCTCCAGACGCGGTCCGCCGAATTTCTCGGTGAAGCGAAGGAGGGCCCGGTCGCCTTCGGCCGTCACCGCTTCGAGAATTCGCGAGACGGTGTGGCGAATGGTCGCATCCGGCGAGGGCCGGCGGTTCAGTTGCTGAAGAACTTTGGCGTAACCGCGATCTTGGTGACGGATCACTTTCATTAGACGCAGGCGGAACGCGCGGGCTCGGGTCGGACCGCGCTTGTGGGCGTCACGCGCGATTCTGGCTGAGGGGCTGCAACGGTTGACAACATCTTTTCACACGCTGAGCACATCGCCATGACAGCGAAAGCCAATCGACTTTGTCTCCCCGGATTTACCATTCGCGTTGCCCGTCTGGAAATATCATGCCCGAGGTCTATACCGCGGGGCCGGAACTGTTGCCAAATCATTCCTGATTCGGGCCGTTCGAGACCGGGCGTGGAGACACCTTCTAGCGATAGAGTGGTTGTTCCAGCCAGAAGCGGTCCTGGACCCCATGGCGATAGGCGTCGAGCGATTTCTGGGACGAGGTGACACGGAGGTTGCTGTATGTCCCGTCGTCGTTCTGCCAGCGCTCGTTCCAATAGACGGCACCCTTGAGGCGTGGCAAGCGCTCCTTCATGGTCTGGAACGCTTCGGCGATCCATGCCGCCTTGTCTCCCGCTGCAGGAAACTCGCCGATTCCCCATTCGGCGAGCATCACCGGCTTGTCCGGATGGATCGAACAGAGGTCATCGTAGGCATAGGCCATGGAGTCGGCGGCGGAGATCCACGGATCGTGGCGGAATTGTTTTCCGTATGCGCTCATGCCTAGCCAATCGACATAGTCATCGCCGGGATAATACTCTTTGAAATCGTTCCAATCCTCCACGGGATACGAGTAGTTGTTGACGTGAAAGACCCAGACAATGTTATTCGCGCCGGCGGCGCGGACGCGATCAACCACATGCCGATAGGCCTTCTTGAAGAGTTCCGGACCGGCGAAGACGTCTTTGGAAAGCTCGCGCCCTGCCCCATAGAAGTAACCCGACCACGGGAACCACGTCCCGTTCATCTCCAGTCCCCAGGCTACGAATAGCGGCCGGCCGAACTCCTTCGCCTGCCGACCCCACTCATCGATGTAGGCATCCCATTTGCCAGCGACGATAGCATCGAGGGAAAAGCGATCCGGTCCGTGATCTTGCTGATACGGTCTGTCCCATGGCGACCAGTAGACGAGCGGAATCGAGTGATGACGGACGATGATCTCCAGATTATGCGTGGGAAAGGTCTGCTCTCCCCAGTAGCTGGATGAGGCGACGATCGCCTGATGTTTCCCGACCGTCTTTTCAAATGCCTCAATCTGCTCGTAGGTGACATCATCTTCGGACTCGCCGAAATCGATATACGCTCCCGTGTAAGCTCCCTCGGAAGGTATGACCAACTGAGAGATTTTTGTTGGCGGATCGG
The DNA here is from genome assembly GCA_963820865.1 of uncultured Verrucomicrobiae bacterium. Classification (GTDB taxonomy): domain Bacteria; phylum Verrucomicrobiota; class Verrucomicrobiia; order Chthoniobacterales; family Terrimicrobiaceae; genus DASTFP01. The sequence goes on along the minus strand of CAWGBZ010000016.1, from coordinate 183,206 downwards.
CCGCCGGCTGGATCTGTGACGCGGCCTTGTCGCGGCAGCCTGATGTGGCCAAGGCCACCGCCACCAGGCAGAACACTGGGATTTTCAAGACTTCAAGGTTTGCTGCATCGCCACGGTGCCCTTGCGATCGAGCTTACCCCAGCCGACCCAGGCGCCACGGAGCATTTGGAGAATTGAGCGCCAGACCACATAGCTCAAGATCGGCCGGTAGACGAATCGCATGGGAATGATCCAGGCGGCTCGGAGGAGCGGTTCCTTCTCGATCCAGCAAGCCAGCGCAGCCAGGGCGAGGTCGCAAAGCAGGAAGGCGAGAAAATAGGCGACGAAAGGCAATCCAGCACCGGAGATCAGCGAGATGATCAGAAGCAGGTCAACGGCGGGAACCGCTGCCACCAGCAGGATCTGAAAGAGGACAATGCTCGGAAGGCTGAAGCAACCCAGGGCACCGAAGCGTGGATTGAGAATAAGGTCCCGATGTTTCCACAGGCACTGCATGGTTCCGAATGCCCAGCGAAACCGCTGCTTGCAGAGTGCGCGAACTGTATCCGGTGCCTCCGTCCAAGCGATCGCTTTGGACGCGTAGGTAACCCGCCATCCCATGCGATGAAGTGAGAGAGTCAGATCGGTATCTTCAGCGATCGTTTCGGAGCCGAGTCCGCCGGCATCGTGAATGGCTGCTCGCTTGAAGGCGCTGATGGCGCCCGGGACGACGGTGATGGCGTTGACTCGATCGTAGGCGCGACGATCCAGGTTGAAACCGCAGATATATTCGAGGCTTTGGAAACGCCCAATCCACGTCTGAAGGTTCCCGACGCGTGCGTGACCCGACACCGCGCCGACGCGAGGGTCCGCCAGAGGCTCAACCAGGAACCCCAGCGTATCAGGTTGAAATTGGGTATCGGCATCGAGAAAGACGACGACTTCGTTGGAAGCCTCAGCCAAGGCGCGCGTAAGCGCGCCCGACTTTCCACTGTTGGTCTGGCGGAAAACTCGGACGCGTGGGTCGCCCACTTCCTCGGCCCGCGCGGCGGTGGCATCTGTCGAGCCGTCGTCGACGACGACAACCTCGATCGCCCCCGGATAATCGGTCTTGAGGACAGATCGCAACGTAGCGGCAATCACCTTTTCCTCGTTGTAGGCGGCAATGAGCACACTCAGCGAGGGCACAAACGTATTTGAGGTCGGAGGAGGCTTTCGGCTGAGGGAGAGGATTGCCAGGGCAATGCTGCGCAGGATGGTGAGCAGCGATGTGACGATCATGAACGCCCAGAGGAACTCCTCGCACCAGTGGAAGGCCATCAATCCCGCATTCGAAACGATCATCGGAATGCTGGTCGCCCGCTCGACCATCGAGGGCATGGACTGGTCGCGATTGAGACCAAGAAGTCTTCCCGCCGGCACGACGGTGTCGCCACGATCCCTGAAAAATTGAAGAATTTGCGGCAAAGCGGCCAGTGTCTGGGCACGATCACCGCCGGCGTCATGGAGAAGAATGACGTTTCCTCCAGCGCTTCTCTGTTCCTTGACGCGCCGCACGATCTCGTCCACTCCCGGCTTTTCCCAGTCTTCCGGATCGACGCTCTCGCCAACGGTGATATAGCCGAGATCGGTGGCCAGGGCAATCGGCCGGGCCTCGGCGAGCGTCGCAGGCATGGAATCCGCGATGTAGGGGGGCCGCAGCAAAATGGTGGAACGGCCCGTGAGCCACTCGATCAACCGCTGAGTGGCATTGAGTTCCAAAGTTATCTGTTCGCTCTTGGCTTCCGAAAGATTGGGGTGGGTGTAGGTGTGGTTACCGATCTCGTGCCCCTCTTTCAAAATGCGCCGAACAAGATCGGGATGATTCTCAGCATTTCTCCCGATGACGAAAAAAGTGGCCTGGGCGCCGTATTGACGCAGAATATCCAGAATCTGAGGCGTATACTTCGGGTCCGGTCCGTCGTCGAAGGTCAGTGCGACTTCGTGTGGCTCCGCTTTTTCGAAGTGCACGATAGAGGCATAGGTCGGCCAGGCCTCATAAGTTTCCGAGACATAACCGCCGGAATCGAGCCACAGCTTCCGCCTTCCCGGTCGTGAATCGAGTTCGGCCGTGAGAAAACCCCCGTCTCCGACCTGGGCGATGAGCTCTTTCGGGTCGATGGTCTTGAGTTGATCCAGCAACGTCTCCGAGGGCTCGCCGGGGGAGTGTTGGTCAAGGACCGGCCATATGGATGGGTCCTCGGTCCCGAGCTGGCTGATGAGGATGCCTGCGCAGCCTTCTTGATCCGAGGCACGGAGCTGATTGGCGAAGGTCGAGGCATCGAGAAACCAAACTTCATGAGACTGGCCCTCCACATCATAGGTGAAGCTGGGATTGTGACGGGGCTCCGAGCTATTTACGGGTCCTAATCCCGCTCGTTGCGCCCGCGCCATCGCATCAGTAAACCCGATGGTCGTCGTTTTCTTCGTCGTGGTGTTCCAATCATACCCGTATGTGCCCAACGAGAGAATCCACTGATTCGGTTCTCCGTAACCCATCAGCGTTCGGAGCCATCCTTCAAACCAAGGCTGAGAAGCGACCGGCCCGGGAGCGTCGTCCTCGCCATTCTCGTCATGCAATTGCGCCACCAGGTGGTCAACGACATCCGGAAGATCCTCCAGATCGAAGGCGCGCAAGTCTTCACCGACGGGGATGCTCAACCAGAGCTCGTAGTTGTCCTTGCGTAGCTTCAGACGCAAGTTGCGAAGAAATTCGACCAACCTGCCCGAGAAGGCGGGATCAATCTGTTGCCAATCGAGCATGACCCCGGAAGCCCCCATGTTTTGGAGTGTTTCGGTCAGCTTGTCTCCGAAGGCGTCCTGGACGCCGCGGTCCGCCTGGAGCAGACCTTCCACCGAATCCGTATCCCAGTGCTGAACGGCGTAGTTAGTCAGAATGGCAATGACGTGCACCCTCGCGGCGCGGGCGGCAGACAGGACGTCCGGATCCAAGTCAGCGGTGATTTGCGCCGGAAGACCGCTGACCGTCAGCATGTCTACGCAAACGTGGGTTAGCTGCGAAGCGTGCTGGGCGAGGGATTGCAAGCCGCGACCGTCTCCCCCAAGCAGAACGGCCGCCGAGATCCTGGGCTGTTTCTGATCGAGCGCGCCGGCTCTCTTCCTCTGATGAGGAGCCTGGGAAAATTTCAACCAGGGTCTTTTGTAGTCGTCTCCGCAGCTTGCCGACGTTCCCACCCCTCGCAACTGGACTTTCATGTCCCTTAGAGAATCGGGCATTCGGATTTCCGGCTTCACCCAAAGAGCGCGGATGAAGATCACCAACAAGCTCAGCAGAGCCAGGAAGCAGAGACCGACAATCGCCCGAATCCAAACCCATCGCCGGCCGCCCGGATCGAGAAAGACAAAGTTCTGGCCGCTCACAACAGGGTAGAGCGACCCAGGCGCGCCCGAATCAGATGAAGCGCTGTTTCAAGATCGCCGGCAAATTTGCGCGCCTGAGGCGCAATGTTTACTTTTCGAGGTCGAAGGAAAACCCGATTGCCCCTCATGGAAGAATTCTGCGCACAGGATTCTTCAAACGAAGTCGTTCCCTGGCGACCGTCAAGTGCCGAGGAGCAGCCGGGCAGGATTTTCAATGCAATCCTTGACCCTGATCAGGAAGGTAACGGCCTGCTTGCCATCGACCACCCGGTGATCATAACTCAAGGCCAGGTACATCATCGGGCGCACGACGACCTGTCCTTTCTCGGCGACAGGGCGTTCCTGGATCTTGTGCATGCCGAGAATTCCGCTTTGCGGCGGATTCAAAATCGGCGTGCTCAGGAGAGAGCCGTAAACACCCCCGTTGGAGATGGTGAAAATGCCGCCCTGCAGATCGTCCAGCCCGATCTTGCCTTCCCGCGCCTTGCCGGCATAGCCGATCAGATCGCTTTCGATGTCCGCGAACGACTTTTGGTCACAGTTGCGCAGGACCGGAACGATCAGCCCGCGTTCGGTGCCCACCGCGACCCCGATGTCGTAATATTGGTTCTGCACCAGGTCATCGCCGTCGATGCGCGAATTGATCGACGGAACCGCCTTGAGGGCGTCCACCACGGATTTAACGAAGAAGGACATGAAGCCAAGCTTCACCCCATGTTTCTTGGTAAACTCCTCCTGCATTTCCTTGCGGAGGGCCATGACTCCACTCATGTCACACTCGTTGAAGGTCGTCAGAATGGCGGCGGTGTGCTGGGCCATCACGAGCTGCGCCGCGATCTTGCGGCGGAGCGGAGTTAGCTTCTTGCGGGACGTCCGGGGATCATCAGGCGCGGCGATCTTCGGCTTCGGAGCGGGCTCCTCCTCTTTCCTTGGCGGGGGGGGCGGGGCCGCCGGCGCGGCCTTGGCAGAGGGCTCCTCTACGGGCGCTGGAGCCGGTTCGGGCGCTTTGGCGGCAGGTTCCGGCTTGGCTTGCTCAGCAGGCGGGGCCGCGGCTGCGCCCGTGGCCGGTTCGATCACAGCGACCACCTGGTCGATCTTCACTTCGTCGCCTTCGGCCGCTTGGGTCCTCAGAACGCCGGATTCGGGCGCGGTCACTTCCGTCGAAACCTTGTCCGTCTCGAGCGTGAACAGGAGGTCGCCAGAGTTTACGGTTTCGCCGTCCTTCTTGTGCCAGGTGGACAGGATGCCTGAGGTGATGGACTCGCCAACGGTGGGGACTTTGACTTCGACGTTCATAAGAAGATAAGTGGCGGCTGCTAGGCCTCGAACGCTTGCTTAACCAAGGCCGCTTGCTGAGCTTGATGCGCCTGCATTGTTCCGGCAGCCGGGCTCGCACTCGCGGGGCGCCCGGCATAGTGGATGTAGCCGGGAAAGAGGTTCAGCAACTGGGGCAGGATAAACGTCCAGGCGCCCATGTTGGCCGGCTCCTCCTGACACCAGACGATCTTTTTGGCGTTGGAGAATGCCTTGGCGAGGCGAGCCACCTTTTCCTTGTAGAGCGGATAGACTTGCTCGACCCGAAAGATCGCCGCGGCATCGACCAGGTTGTTCTCTTTGCGATACTTGATGAGGTCGTAATATATCTTTCCGGAGCAGAAGATGATGCGCTCCGCCTTCTTGGGCGACGTTTCCGGGTCGCCGAGAATCTCGAAGAATCGGGATTCTGTGAAGTCGGCCTCGGTGGAGACCGCCTGCTCGTGGGTGAGCAGGCTCTTGGGCGTCATGACGATGAGCGGCTTGCGGTACTTCCGGTGCATCTGGCGTCGCAGGACGTGGAAGTACTGCGCCGGCGTGGTCGGGTAACAGACCTGCATATTCTCTTCGGCGCAGAGCTGCAGAAAGCGCTCGAGTCGAGCGCTTGAGTGTTCTGGTCCCTGGCCTTCGTAGCCGTGAGGGAGAAGCAGCACGATCGCGCTGGGGCGGCGCCATTTCGATTCCGAAGACGCGATGAATTGGTCGATGATGATCTGGGCACCATTGGCAAAATCGCCGAACTGGGCTTCCCACAGGTAAAGCTGCGCAGGGAAGTCCATCGAGTAGCCGTAGTCGAACCCGAGCACCGCATATTCGGAGAGCGGGCTATTGTAGACGCAGAATCGGGCCTGATTGGGCCGGAGATGATTCAGCGGAATGTAGCGCTGGCGGTTTTCCTCGTCATAGAGCACGCTGTGGCGCTGGCTGAAGGTGCCGCGGCGGCTGTCCTGACCCGAGAGCCGCACCGGAGTGCCTTCGAGAAGCAGCGAGCCAAAAGCCAGCGCTTCGGCGTACGCCCAATTGTACGGGCCGCCCGCCTTCCAGATTTGCAGGCGTCGTTCGAGGAGGATGCGTTTGATCTTGGGCAGAACGTGAAAGTCCTCTGGGACGGTTGTCAGGGTCCTGGCGATCGTATCGAGAGTTTCCTTGGTAATCGCCGTATTGATCGGCGCGTGCGAATACGGTGGCTGGAAAATGGCCGTCGATCCGGCGAACTCGTGCGCTTTGGCTCTTTCGGCTGCGGCCAGCTTTACCTGCGAAAGCGCGTCGTTCAGTTCCTTGATCGCCTCTGCTTTCACGGCGGCGGCCTCCTCGGCCGGGACGGTGCCAAGGGGAGCGATTTGGGCTGCGAAGACCTCGCTGGGCAACGGGTGGGTCTTGATCCGGTGGTACAAGTCGGGCTGCGTGAAGGCAGGCTCGTCGCCTTCATTGTGCCCGTGTCGGCGGTAACAGTAGATGTCCACCACCACGTCTCGACCGAACTCGTGCCGGAATTCCAGTGCGATCTTGGCCATCTCCATGACGGCGATCGGATCTTCACCGTTTACGTGAAAGATGGGAGCGTCGACCATCTTCGCGATCTCGGTGCAATACTCGGATGAGCGTGAGTCCGCCGGCAAGGTCGTGAAGCCGATCTGGTTATTCACGACAAAGTGGATCGTCCCGCCCGTGGAGTAGCCGGGAAGCTGCGACATGTTGAAGACTTCGGCGACTACTCCCTGCCCGATAAAGGCGGCGTCCCCATGGATCAATACCGGAACGACCTTCTTGCGATAGGCCGTATCGTCAAGCACCCGCTGTCGCGCGCGCGCCTTGCCCTCGACCACCGGATCCACGGCCTCCAGATGGCTCGGGTTTGCGGCCAGGTTGATCTCGACTTCGTAGCCGGTCGCGGTCTTCCGGACGTTCCGATATCCGAGGTGATATTTGACATCACCGTTTCCACCGACCGAGTCAGGAGCGAAGGTTCCCTGGAATTCGTTGAAGATGACGTCCAGAGGTTTGTTGAGAATATTGGCCAGGACGTTCAACCTTCCCCGGTGGGACATGCCCATGACGATCTCTTTGATGCCGCGCCGCTCGGAGTTCTGAACGAGGGTGTCCAGGGCCAGGATCAGGGCTTCGCCACCCTCCAGGGAAAAGCGCTTTCCGCCATATTTGGTGTGGAGAAAGTTCTCGAACGTCTCTGCCTCGTACAGTTTTCGGAGGATCTCTCGATGGACGGAGGCGTTGGTTCGAAGTGAAGCGTCGCGGGTCTCCAATTTGTAGAGGACCCACGTGCGCATGCGCGGGTTTTGAATATGCATGAACTCCGCGCCGACGGTCCCGCAGTAGATGGCTTCCAGCTCGCGAATCATATCGCGCAGCTTCATCTTCTTGCCTTCTTTGAAGAAACGGGAAGCGACCGTCAAGTCGAGCTCCTTTTCGCTAAAGCCGAGTTCTTTGAGGGTCAGCAGGGGGTTGGATCGCTTGAGGAGGTCGAGCGGATCGAGGTCTGCGATGGTATGGCCGAGCGTGCGGTAAGCGTAGACGAGGGCCTCCACGCGAGTGGTGAGGCTACTATCGGCGGCTGCTCCCGGAGCAAGTTCCGCCGTAAGGCCATCGCCATTCTCCTCGCTCTTGGTAAAGCCGAGCTCGAAACCTTCGAAAAAGGCCGCCCAATCCGGATCGACCGATTGAGGATTGGAGCGCCAGCGTTCGTAGTTGTCGTCGATCAATCCCTCGCTCCACCGGGCGGTAAAAGTACTCATATGCTATGGCTTGGTTGGTGTCCCCTGGATGCGGCGATAGGCCGCGTGACTTGGGAAACCTTAGTGTGAGGGAAGAATCGAATTTTCGCAAGCAGGCAGTAGTTTAGAGGGGCGCAGTTGTCTCGCCGGCCGAGGATTTCTGAGAGCGTGCCGCTTGAAAGCGAGGAGATCTCGCGCTAAACGGAACAACTCCCGAAATGATCAAAGTAGAAAGGCTCACCAAGCGCTATGGCAACGTTACCGCCGTGGACGCTATCGATTTCGAGGTCGACAAGGGTGAAATCGTCGGGATTCTCGGACCCAATGGCGCCGGCAAAAGCACGACCGTGCGAATGCTCGCGTGCTATCTGCCTCCCACCTCTGGTCGTGCGGAAGTGGCTGGTTTCGATGTGTTTAGAGATTCGCTTCGGGCGCGAGAGCATATTGGATACATGCCCGAGAATGTTCCGCTTCCGCACGACATGCGGGTCAATGAATATCTCGCCTTTCGCGCCTCTCTCAAGGGAGTGCCCGGTCGTCGAATCAAAGAGCGGCTGGCGGATGTCTCGGATCTTTGCGGGTTAGCCGAGGTGGAACGGAAAATGATTTCGACCCTTTCCAAGGGGTTTCGCCAGCGCGTGGGGCTCGCCGACGCGATGATCCACGAGCCCGACCTCCTGATTCTCGACGAACCCACCATCGGCCTGGATCCCAATCAGATCCGGCAGGTGCGTGAGCTCATCAAGAACCTGCGCCGCCACCATACGATTCTGCTCTCGACGCATATCCTTTCCGAGGTCGAGATGACCTGTTCCCGCGTCATTATTATCAATCGAGGCCGAATCGAAGCTCTCGACACCCCGGAAAACCTCCGTTCTCGGATTGGTTCTCAAGGTGAAGTCACTGTGGAGGCCCGCACGGAGGACCCCCAAGCGTTGGCGAAAATGCGCGCCGTGCGCGGGGTCAAAGAGGTCATCCAGAAAAAGATGGGAGAGTGGACGCGTTTCACCCTTCAGGTCGAGAACGACCCTCGCGAAAGTCTGCACGCCTTGGCTGTCCAAGAAGGCTGGCCGGTGCGCGAACTGACCAGACGCAGCGCCACCTTGGAACAGGTCTTCGCCGAGGTCACCCACGCCGAGGAACAGGAATGAACGTCATCGCCCGGCTCTGCTCGCGTCTGGCTGCCGGAATAAGGCCGGACCCCTTATGAAGCGCTTCCTCACCTTGTTGGGAAGGGAGGTCAGCCACTACTTTCACCAGCCTCTGGCTTATATCGTTCTCTTCTTCTTCTTGCTAATCACGGCGGCGAACTTCCACGCGGGCCTGGTGGCGCTAAATCGGGAGCCGAGCCAGACCTCGGTCGTCGAGGCATTTTTCAACACGGTTCTCTTCTGGTTCCCGTTTGTATTGATTTTTCCGCTGCTCACCATGCGGCTTTTCAGCGAAGAGTACAAGCTCGGAACGATTGAGACCCTGATGACGGCACCGGTGCGCGACGGTCAGGTCGTTCTGGCGAAGTTCTTTGGAAGCCTCTTTTTTTACATCGTTCTCTGGGCGCCGAGCCTGCTCTATTTTGTGATCTTTCGCTGGGTCTCTGGTCAAAGCGCGGCGGAGTCTTTCGGGGCTTACTTCGGAGCTTATTTGCTGCTGGTGCTGGTCGGGATGTTTTATCTTTCGATCGGCTGCCTGGCCTCGGCCATGACCAAGAACCAGATCGTGGCGGCGAGTGTCACCTTCGCCCTGATTTGCCTGCTTTTCTTTCTCGGCTTGCTCGCGTTTCTCTTCCTCAAGGCGAGCTCAGCGTTGCGCGAGCTGATCTATTATTTCTCGACGATCGAGCACATGGCGGAGTTTTCGCAGGGTCTCTTCGACACCCGCCCGATCGTCTTTTATTTGAGCATGACGGTTTTCATGCTTTTCCTCACCTTCCACGTCTTTCAGTACCGCCGATGGAGAAGTTAGGCGTCCCGCGCAAGATCATCCGACTGAACGTTGCCTTGCAGGTGCTGGCCATGCTGGTGCTCCTCGTTGGGGTGAACTATTTCAGTTTCAATCACTACGCCCGCGCGGATTTCTCGCGCTCGCAGAAGTTTGTCCTTTCGGAGCAGACCAAACGTGTGCTGCGCGAACTGAAGAAGCCTGTCCGCGTCACGGTGTTCTTTTCTCCCACGGTCCTTTCGCCGGAAACGGCGCTCTTTCCCGACGTCCAGAATCTTCTCAAGGAGCTGATCTTCTCCGGGCGCAACAAGATCGAGGTCGAGTACGTGGATCCCACGCGCGATCTCTCGCGGGCGCGCGAGCTCCAGGGGCAATATAAGTTCAGTGCTGCGGAGAATGTCCTGATCCTGGACTACGATGGCCGTTCGAAGTTTGTCCCCGTTTCGGAGATGGCGGATTTTGATATGAGTCCGGTGGAAACGGGAGATCCGCCGCGATTGCTGGCTTTCAAAGGCGAGCAGGCCCTGACCAATGGCATGATCGCGCTGATCAGCCCGGAGCGTCTGAAGGTCTATTTTCTGGAGGGTCATGGTGAGCCAACGATCGACCAAGGGACTTCGCTCTCGGTGTTCAAGGATTACGTCGAAAGGCAGAATGTCACTGCCGCGCCGCTTTCTTTCGCTTCGCTGGATTCGGTGCCCTCCGATTGTGCCAGCTTGATCATTGTCGCTCCGCAGGTCGACATCGAGGAGCGCGAGGCGACCATTCTGGCGAATTACTGGAAGGCCAACGCCAGCCTGCTTGTCCTGCTTGATCCCCGGGCAAAGACGCCCCGGCTGGATTCCCTTCTTAAACAAGTGGGTGTGGTTCCAATGGACAATCGGGTGCTGCGCACCGTGCGCCTGCCCTTCGCTACGGGAATCCTGCGCGATGTCACCGCGGAGTTTTTGCCCAAGAACGCCATTACCAAACGAATGGTCGGGATTAACATTCTTTTCCCGGGAGCGACGCAGCCTCTTGGCTTCGACGTTGCGCAATCGCAGGCCGCCGGGGTTCAGATCTGGCCTCTGATTCAAGCGGGAGAGGAATTCTGGGGCGAGTCCGACTATGTGACTGACGAAAAGAAAGGCGTGCGTTACGATGAGGGCAAGGACGTCGGACAGCCGGTCTACGTCGCGGTGGCTGCGGCCCGCGGCGGGGTGAAAGACGAGCGCGTCGAAGTGGAATCGGCCAAGCTTATCGCGGTGGGTAGCAGCGAGTTTGCCCTCGACGCCGCGCTCAACCAGCAGGGGCTTGATTTTCTCCTCAGTTCCATGAACTGGCTGCTCGATCGCGGCCAGCTGACGGGCGTCGTGCCGAAGACGGTGCAGCATTTCTCCCTGAGTTTGAACGACAGCCAGATGGGCTCGATCGCGCTCTATACGATGATCGTCATTCCGGGAGTCGCCGCACTCGCCGGCTTGATCGTCTGGTCGCGGAGGCGGGTATGAGTCCAATCAAGACGATTTTGCTCTGCTCGCTGGCGCTGGCGGTGGTCATCTTTCTCGCCATCTACGAACCGCTGACCCGCAGTACACGAGAGAATGCCGAGGCTGCGCGCAAGGGACTTGTCTTGAACCTGGACCCTTCCAAGGTGCGCGAAATACGAATCTCCACCGGGGTCAGCCAGTTTGATATCAAGCGCGACGGGAATGGCTGGCAGCTTGGCACCAAACCCAAAGACCGCGCCGATTCGGCGATGGTCGAGCAGTTACTCAAGCTGGCCGCGGAGATGCGGTATTTCGATCGGATTGCGGACAGCGAGATCAAGTCGAGCCGCGATCTGAGCGCGTACAGCTTGCGCAGTCCCAAACGCAGTATTGAATTCAACGGAGACGAGAAATTGATCCTCTTTTTCGGAAAGGATGCTGTCAGCGAAGAGCGTATCTATGCGCGCACCGACCAGTCGCGCGATGTCTTTGTCGTCAGCGACCAACTGCTCAAGCTGGTCTTTCGCGACGCGGCCGATTTTCGCGACCGTCGACTCACTGATCTCTCTCCGGGACAGGTCGATCGCGTCGTGGTTCGCAGGCCGGACGGCGAGATCGAGCTCTTGCGGAACGCCTCCGGATGGCAGATCACCAAGCCGCTTCACACTCTCGCCGACGAACGGAAGGTGGAGAGTTTTTTGAAGAAGCTTCTCGACCTGCGTATCCTCGAGTTCGTCGCGGACGACTCCGGCGATCTGGGAGTCTATGGAATCGCCGAGGGACGTGACGAGATCTCCGTCTATGCCGAAGGAAGCGATCGCCACCAGACTCTGCGTCTCGGCACGGATAAGTCCGGCACTCTGTTCGGTCAATTTACCGCGCGCGATTCGGTTTATCGGCTGCCGGCGGAGACAGGTGAACTCCTGCAAGTTAGCCCGGATGCGTTGCGGGATCGCCGCCTGTTGCCATTGAATCTTGATATGGTGGACGCAATTCGCATTCGCACGCCGGCCCGGGAATTCGCCTTACGTCGGCAAGGAGATGGCTGGGTGCTCAAGGACGGAGACTCCGAGCGGCCGGCCAGCGGTGCCGCTATCCAGGCGCTGGCGGATGCCGTGTCGACGGCGGAAGTGTCGGCTTATAGTGCAGTCTCGGATGATCAGATCGCCTCCTTTGGGCTGGGGAGTCCGCAATGCCAGGTGACCTTCTTTTCGATTCTTTCCGAGAATACTCCCGAGGCCCGCGCGGGCGAACAGATCATCGGAAGCCTGACAATCGGCAAATCCGACCATGGTCGCGTGTTTGTCCGAGTCGGCGAAACCCCCGAAGTGCTGAGTGTCCCCGAAACGATTATGAGCGCGGTTCCTCTGGACCCTTCCGGCTGGATCGCGCCCGGATGAAAAGCCTATTCACCACAGAGGACTTCATGGAAAGGCATACTCCTTGACATCTGTGTTCGCTTTATTCTCGGTGGCTAAGTGAGCCCTCTTTCTCTCAGGTGGTCGGGGGCGCCTCGGGCGCGAGGCGGTCAGTTTTGGCGGCCATAATGAAGTCATTGCGGTGCAGTCCGTGAATCTTGTGCGTCCACCAGGTCACGGTGACCCTGCCCCACTCCGTGAGGATGGCGGGATGATGACCCTCCGACTCCGCGAGCGCGCCAATCTTGTTGGTGAAGGCGAGCGCTTCGGCAAAGTTGCGCAGACGGAAAACGCGTTCCAGTTGAGGGACTCCGTCCCGTTCGATGATCTGCCATGCGGGAATTTGCAGCTTGAGTTCGGCGATTTCCTCCTTAGTGACCCGCGGGGCGTCCGCACGGCACGCCGTGCATTTTGATTCCTGTAGCGTACTCATGGAGAAAATATAGCGTTGTTCCTCCGCAGAGGACACCGAGGATACTTCAGTCACGAATCCTTCTGTGTTCCGAGCGTCCTCTGTGTTTAAAAACTGATTGCTCTCATGACCAGCGCCGAAATCCGCACCTCGTTTCTTGAATTCTTCCGGGAGAAGAAGCACACGATCGTGCCTTCCTCCAGTCTGATGCCCGACGCCCCGAATCTGCTGTTCACCAACGCGGGCATGAACCAGTTCGTCCCGATTTTTCTTGGCGAGGTGAAGTGCCCCTATTCGCCCGGGCGGGCGGTGGATACTCAAAAATGCATTCGCGCCGGGGGAAAACACAACGATCTCGAGGATGTTGGACTGGATACTTATCATCACACCTTCTTCGAGATGCTGGGTAACTGGTCCTTTGGCGACTATTTCAAGAAAGAAGCCATCGCCTGGGCGTGGGAGCTGATTGTTGGACGATGGAAATTTCCCCCCGACCGTCTCTATGCGACCGTGTATCGGCCGGCGCCTGGTGATCCGAGTGAGTTCGACCAGGAGGCGTACGATTGCTGGAGGGACCAGTTCCTGAGCGCCGGCCTCGATCCGCAAGTTCACATCGTCGACGGCGGCAAGAAGGACAATTTCTGGATGATGGGAGACACCGGACCGTGTGGTCCCTGCTCGGAATTGCACGTCGACCTCACGGCAGCCGGCGATACGCGTGGCACGCTAGTCAACCAGGGCTCTCCTGACTGCATCGAGATCTGGAATCTCGTCTTCATCCAGTTCAACGCGAACCCCGATGGCACCTTTTCCACGCTGCCGTCGAAGCACGTCGACACGGGCATGGGTTTCGAACGCGTCACCAGCATCATCCAGGGAACGAACAGTTTTGCCGACTTTCCGAGCGCGAAGATATCCAATTACGAGACGGATATTTTCCGTCCGATCTTTGACGAAATTGAGAAGCTGAGCGGCAAAAAGTATGCCAGCACTCTGCCCGGCTCGACGGCCTTTTCCTCCGCGGCGAACGACCACAGTTCTCAGCAAGCCGCCGACGTGGCCTTCCGGGTCATTGCCGACCACATTCGCACGCTAAGCTTTGCGATTGCCGACGGTATTCAGCCAGGGAATACCGATCGCAGCTATGTGTTGCGGCGCATTCTTCGGCGGGCGATTCGCTACGGCCGCACGCTTGGATTTCGAGAGCCGTTCTTTTACAAGCTCGTGGCGGTGCTCGTGCGCACGATGGGCGACGTCTTTCCGGAGATTCGTAAGAAGCAAGCGCACGTCGAAGACGTTTTGCGGAGTGAGGAGGAGGCTTTCAACAAGACGTTGGACCGGGGCATCGAAGAGTTCAACGCGGCCGTCAAGTCGCTGGCGGGAGAAGCCTCCGGGAGCAGCCGCGAAGTTGCGAAGAATGAGATTCCGGGGCGGATCGCCTTCACGCTCTACGACACTTATGGATTTCCGCTCGATCTCACAGAGCTAATGGCTCGGGAGCGCGGCATGACCGTGGATGTGGCCGGGTTTGAAGTGTTGATGGAAGAGCAGCGTGCTCGCGGCCGCAAGGCGCAGAAGAAAGAAATCATCGCTGTCTCCGAAGAGAATCTTCCCGTCGAGGCCACGAAGTTTCTTGGCTACGACTTTCTTGAGACCGAGGCCGTCGTCGAAGCGGTCGTGCCGGCCGCGACTGCAGGTCAGTTTGACCTGATCGTTGACCGCACGGCCTGTTATGCCGAGATGGGGGGACAAGTGGGCGATACTGGTCTCGTTCATGTGCCCGGACCGGATTGGTCGGAAGCCGGAAGACTGAAGATCACCCACACGCAGAAGAAGGGCGACGTGATTGTTCACCGTGGCCTCCTCGCGGAGGGTCGGCTGCCTGAGCCCGGGGAAGCGGTGCGAGTCGCGGTGGATGCCGCCCGTCGCGCGGCGATTCAGCGGCACCACACGGTAACGCACCTGCTGCACTGGGCGTTGCACGAGGTTGTCAGCGAGCATGCCTCGCAGAAGGGCTCCTACGTCGGACCCGACAAACTGACCTTCGATTTCAATCACCAGCCCCTGACGCGGGCGCAGGTCCGCGATGTCGAAAGACTCGTCAATGAGAAGGTCATCGAGAATAGTGCCGTCACTTGGACTGAAGTGTCGTACGCCGGCCTGCGTGGGCGTGGCGACGTCATGCAATTTTTCGGCGACAAATACGGCGACGTGGTGCGCGTGGTCCAGATCGGGGGTCAAGCAGGCGCGTTGAATGGATACTCAATGGAGCTTTGCGCGGGCACGCATACCCGTGCGACGGGCGAGATCGGGTTGTTTCGGATCGTCTCGGAAGCGGCGATCGCGGCTGGCGTCCGGCGCATTGAGGCGGTGGCAGGCCTGCAATCGTACGAGGCAGCCTTACGGGAAGAAGAGTGCCTCAAGAACCTGGCCGCCAAGCTGAATAGCCCGGTCGTCGAGATCGAGAAGAAGCTGGACGCGCTTTTGACTCGCCAGAAGGAACTCGAGAAAGCGCTCAAGGCAGCCTCCCAGCGCGACGCTGCCGATCGGGCCAGGGAACTCGCCGCGAAGGCGCAACTCCTGGATGGAATCCCGACGATCATCGCCAACCTGGGACAAGCTGATGGCGATACGTTGCAAGCTGTCGTCGATGCTCTGAAAGGGGTGTTCGAAGGGGTGATTCTTCTGGTGGGAACCGATCGGGATTCCGTCACTCTCGTTGCGGCGGTGACACCGACCTTTGTCGCGAAAGTTCAGGCCGGAAAACTCATCCAACAAATTGCCCCGATCGTTGGCGGCAAGGGTGGAGGACGACCGGATAATGCGCGTGGCGGGGGCAAGAATCCGGCGAAGATCGACCAGGCCCTGGCCGAGGCGAAAGCATTGCTTTCTGCCGGGAAGGGAGTTTCCCACTGATTCCCGCAAGGAGCGCGGCGAGTCGTTGATGCTCAAACAAGCACTGGAAAGAGCGACTACCGCATGAGGAATCCACTTATGTCGAGAGGGCGCTGCGCGCCGGGGCTCTCGGCTACGTCGTCAAGCGCGAGACGACCACCAAAATTGTTTCCACGATCCGGCAGGTCTTGCGCGGCCAGTACTTTCTCAGCGGTCCTTTGGCTTTGGCGATGACGCGCAGGTACCTGGAGACGCCTGCGCGGGCGGGGACCATCTCCCGCCTACGTCTCAGCAATCGCGAACTCGAGATCTTTGGCATGTTGGGGCGCGGATTTGAAACGCGACGGGCGGCCGAGGAACTCCACATGAGCATGAAGACGGTGCAGGCGTATTGCGCGCGGATCAAAGAACAGCTTGATCTCAACAGCGCGACCGAACTGCTTCGAGAAGCGATCCTTTGGGATCAGCGCGATCGCACCACTGGCTGATCGTGTAGGATTTCGCCCGACAGGGTTATCGGCCGGGGCGCGATCGACGCCCGACACCCACTGAACTAGCGTGGGACGTCGAATGAGCCGGCGAACCATGACTGGCCCTACTGCGGGACGGTTTCTTCTACTGCTGCCAGAAGAACCGAAGCGGAAAGCCCGCCGGGAGCAGAGCGGCGAAGTTACGAATGCTGCGCGAAGGATGTTTTGCGCCGATCCTTCGGAGGGCGAACGGATCACGGGTTTCGGTGTTGACGCCGAAATCCAGTGTGGCCGCGGTCATGTAGCCGGCTCCTTCGACAAGATCTCGCACCCGACGCGACCATTTGCCATACGGGTAGCAAAAGTGCTGGATGGCCACCCCGAAAAGATCTTCCAGCTTCTTCTTCGAGGAGGTGATTTCTTCCTTCGCCTGGGACTCGGGAATTGCGGTGAGGTTGGCGTGCGTCAGCGTATGAGAGCCGATCTCCTGACCAGCGGAGAGCCAGTCGCGGACGTCGGAGGCATCCATGAGGGCGTCGGACGCTTCACCCCGGCTTCGAACGTCCCAGTGGTTCGTGCCTCCAATCGCGTCGGCTACCAGGAACTGAATCGCGGTGATCTTGCGTCGCGCGAGCACGGGGAGCGAGTGACGAAGGACGGTGCGGCTTCCGTCGTCAAATGTGAGGACTACGCGCTGGCGATTGGGACGCGCGTTCCGGCGCCACGAATCCAGTGGTCTCATCGCGAAGCCCGCGCGATACAGTTCGCGCATCTGCCAGGCAAAAAGTCCCTCGTCAACATAAAGGCTCCTCATCTGTGCGCCGGAGGGAACGGGTCCCAGCTTATGGTAGGCGAGGATGGGCATGCCTTCCATGAACGACTCCCGAAAGGGGCGAAGCGTGGAGTAGGAAAATCGCCTTTGCAGATCCTTCTTCATGCCCCGAATTCTTCGACTCCCCTTATGGGAATGTCCACGCTTAACGTGCTGACGACCGAATCCAACCCAGATTGTGGTCAGGACCTTCGGCTTGTTCGCGAAGCGGCGTGGCTGCAATGCACAAGGTCGCCACTTCGCGGAAGGCCAGCAAACTCGTTGAAGAGCCGGAGTCAAATGGTTCCTTTGCTGTTGAGCACGTCTCTTCGCGGAGCCGTCCGCGTGCCTGTTGCGAATGGGCCTCGAGCGTCCGCCCATGGTCGCAGCGCATTTCATAAAGGTTGATCGTTCGTTCGGACTTCCGGATACGCGTCCCGACTTGGTGGGGGGAGGGGCGCGGATCCCGGAAAGTCCATCCTGGTCTGGGTGGAAGGGGATTTCGTGCGGAGCTTGGCACTCCGCCGACTTCCCCGCGGTCCGGAACGATCGCCGGGTGGCGACCTGAAAAAAGGGCGACGAACATTCGTGGAGGCAGGCGCCTCAGTGGCCATTCGTCTATCATGACACAATGAACTTCTCGTGACGTCGGGCGACCATGATGCTCGCGGCAGCCAGGCCGCGGATACTTGCCTAACCGAATCGTTCCCGTCGCCTTGGCGTCGCCGGCCTCAGCGGTGCTTAGCTTGGCCGCAACGATGCTTTACATATTGGGATCCGACACCAGTTTTCGCAAAGTCCTTCGTGAAAATCGCGATTGGGTGATCGTGGCAAGCCGTCTTCCCGATCAAGCTCCAGCCGAGGCTCTCGAAAAAGGGACCGGCCGATTCTGTAAAGAGATAGGCTCGCGGCAGCTGGTTGCGCGTGAGAAGCGCTTCGGCTTCCTTGACGAGGCGTGAGCCGACACCCTTTCCTCTGTGTTTGGGCAAAATGAAAAGACTGGCCAGCCATGGATTGAGATGTTCGTAGCCGGGAAGATCGTCGAAGGTGAGGCTGATCATGCCCAGCAGATCGTTCCCTTCCATGGCCACGAGCGAGAGGGGCAACCGGCCATCGGCGCGCTGCGAAGCGAACTCGCGGAGCGCAATGGCACGGTCCCAGTCGGTATAAAGATGTGCCCACTGCTGGCCGCAGAGCTCGGCGAGACGTGGCTCGAAAAACGGATTGTTCCGGAGATAGTCGATTCTCATTCGTTCCACTTCTCTTCCGAACATCCGCGAAGGAAATTCTCGTAGCGCGCCAGGACGAAAAGAAAGTCGGACAAGCGATTGAGGAAGACGAGTCCGCTCGCTGCAACATGTTCATTCTGCGCCAGGCGGACGATCTCGCGTTCGGCGCGGCGGCAGACTGCGCGCGCGAAATGAATTTGCGCCGCCGGGCCATGCCCGCCGGGAAGGATGAAGTTCTTGAGCACAGGCAACTCGGCGGACAAGCGATCGATTTCGCTCTCCATCCAGCTGATAACGGACGGTTCGAGACGGTTCGCCGGAGAAGCCGGACCGGCGAGGTCGGCTCCGAACTCGAAAAGCCGGCGCTGAATCGTGGCCAGCGCGCAATCCGTCGCGGACGTGGGACTGGCGGCGCGCGCGACACCCACGGCGCAGTTCAACTCGTCCAGCGTGCCGCACACCGCGATCCGCAAGTCGGCCTTGGAGACACGGCCGCCGGCGAGAAGGCTTGTCGAGCCGTCGTCTCCTGTTCGCGTGTAAATCTTCATCGCGAAGGGCTTTTCCCAAGACGGGAGGGGGAAAGCAAGGCCTTTGGGCCGGGGCAACGCCTCGCCAGGAGCCGGATGGATGGCGGCGGCAACCACGTTCGATGAGACCTCGACGCGAGGCACCCAAAGTCACTCCAGGGTGCCGTGAGGGTTCGTCCGGATGGCCGACTGCAAACGCTGCAGATATTCCCGGCGGGGAATCGAGATCGCTCCGAACTGCGCAAGATGCGGGGTCGTCCATTGCGTGTCGAGGAGCTGAAACCCGGCGGTTTTTAGACGTGTGGCCAGCACAATGAGGGCGACCTTCGATGCGCCGGGCACATGGTGAAACATTGACTCCCCAAAGAACGCGCCGCCAATCTGGACTCCATAGAGACCGCCGGCCAGCATCCCCTCGCGCCAGACCTCCAGCGAATGGGCGTGGCCCGCACGATTCAGGCCCAGGTAGCTTTGAATGATTGTCTCGTCGATCCAGGTTTCCCGACGGTTCGAACACGCCCGGACGACCTGTTCGAAACTCGTGTTCCGGGCGTACTTCCCAGCGGCGATCACGGAGCACTTTTCTGGCGCCGTGCGGAATGTGAAAGTCCTCGATGGGGAGGATCCCTCGGGGGTCCGGGGAAAAACAGCGAATCGAGCCGTCCGGCATGGCCATGGGGAACCAGCCTGCAGCATAGAGGCTCAGTAACTCCTCGGGCGTAATGAGAGTTGCCATGACGGGTCGGCCTTTTTATTATGGCTCGCGTGAGATGTGTGACTCTTTTTTTCTTTGCTTTGGCGATAGCCTTGGCGGGATGCTCCGTCGCCGAGCAGGATGCTTCCGACGTTGGCGAAACGTTCGAGCGCGGAATCAAGGGGCAAGGTCGCATCATTCCAAACAATCCCACGAACGATTCTTTTGGTCCCGAGTTGCAATGACCAGCGAGGTGCGCGGACAATGAGACGGATGCGGCGTCGATGGCAGTGGGAGCGACAGTGCCTCGGAGCGCCTCCGCGATCTTGAATGCGAGACGAGTCCTCCACCGTCGCTCACCGAAACTGCAAGAGCCCACCAGCCTCAATGCCCGAGCACGCGTTCTCTTCTGAGGACAAGATTGTTATTCTCGATTTCGGTTCCCAATACACGCAGGTGATTGCGCGCCGCGTGCGTGAATGCCGTGTTTATTCCGAAATTCTTCCGTTTTGGACGAAGTGTTCCGCTCTGCGCGAGAGCGCTCCAAAGGGAATCATTCTCTCCGGGGGCCCTGCGAGCGTCTACGCACCCAAGGCGCCCAGGCTTGACCCGGACATTTACCGACTGGGGGTGCCGGTGCTGGGAATCTGTTACGGCCTGCAGCTACTGGCGTTCGACCTGGGTGGAGCGGTGGAGCGGTCGGCCCAGCGCGAGTACGGACCGGGCAAACTCAGGGCGGACCGGCGATCCGATCTCTTCCACGGTCTCCCGGCGCAACTCGACGTCTGGAACAGCCACGGGGACCGAATCACAAAGCTGCCGAAGGGATTTCGGGCGTTGGGCACGACGGAGAACTCTCCCAACGCGGTGATCGGCGATACGAAGAGACGGATATACGGTCTTCAGTTTCATCCGGAGGTCGCTCACACCCCGCGCGGGAAGGCGATTCTCGAGAATTTTGTCCATCGCATTTGCGGCTGCAGGTCTCAGTGGACGATGGGCTCGTTTATCGAGCGCACCTGCGCGCAGATCCGCAACGACGTTGGTGATAGCCGGGTTATTCTCGGCTTGAGTGGAGGGGTGGATTCTTCGGTCGCCGCGGCGCTCCTGCACCGGGCAATCGGCGATCAGCTGAGTTGCATCTTCGTTGACAACGGACTCCTGCGCGCGCGCGAGGCAGAGGCGGTCGAGAAGCTTTTCGGCGGCCACTTCCACATTCGCCTCCAGACCATCGATGCATCAAAGCGGTTTCTCCGGCGTCTGAAAGGGGTCGTCGATCCCGAGCGCAAGCGTAAGATCATCGGGAACGAGTTCATCAAGGTTTTTGAAGCGGCTGCGCGCGCACTAAGGAAGACGTCTCCGGGACGATACCGGTTTCTTGCGCAGGGCACCCTCTATCCCGATGTCATTGAGAGTGTCTCGATCTCGGGGAACCCGGCCGCCCTCATCAAAAGCCATCACAACGTCGGCGGTTTGCCCGAGCGCATGAAGTTCAAACTCGTCGAACCCCTCCGGCAGCTTTTCAAGGACGAGGTGCGGGAAGTCGGGCTCGAGCTGGCACTCCCGAAGGAAATCGTGCACCGGCAGCCTTTCCCGGGGCCAGGCCTGGCTGTGCGGATCCTCGGCGAGATTACTCCGGAGAAACTCCGGGTCGTGCGAGAGGCCGACGCGATCGTGCTCGAGGAGATGAAAGCGAGCGGCTGGTACTACAAAGTCTGGCAGTCGTTCGCTGTTCTGCTGCCGGTTCAGTCGGTCGGTGTGATGGGTGATGAGCGAACCTACGAGAATACGATTGCCCTTCGTATCGTCGAGAGCCGCGATGGCATGACGGCCGATTGGGTGCGGATCCCTTTTGATCTTCTAGGACGAATTTCGACGCGGGTTATCAACGAAGTGCGTGGAGTTAACCGGGTCTGCTATGATGTCTCCAGCAAGCCGCCCGCCACCATCGAATGGGAGTGACTCGCGCCATTTATCCCGGAAGCTTTGATCCCCTGACGCTGGGGCATGTCGACATCATCTACCGCGCCCGCCAGCTCTTTGATTCCCTCATCGTTGCCGTGGCCCAGAACGAGGCGAAGCGGCCGCTCTTCACCGCGGATGAACGCATCGCGATGATCAAGGAATCTCTTCAACACCCCTCGGGGATTACGGTGAAGAAGCTCGACGGCCTCCTCGTGGATTTTGCGAGCGCCGAAAATGCCTTCGTCGTTATTCGCGGGTTGCGCGCGGTTTCCGATTTCGAGTTCGAGTTCCAGATGGCCCTGATGAATCGGAGCCTGCAACCGCGCCTCGAAACGATTTTTCTCACTCCCACGGAGGAATACACTTTCTTGAGCTCACGTATTGTGAAGGAGGTGGGGCGTCTCGGCGGTGATGTGACGCCATTCGTTCCCGCTTCGGTCGCCCTGCGGCTCAAGGAGAAGTTTTCGCAACGACAAGGGGGCGGTCCCCCTGCCGAGTGAATAGCGCTGCCGCCAGCCGATGGCTTCCGGGGACGTCGCAGCGGGTTTCGCGGCTCGCGGTGTCCTTTCTGGTCATGTTCGGATGGTTTTGGGTGGTGGCGCACTGGTTCCCGTTGCGGGAAGGGCGAGATGTCGGGACCTATTTTCTCTGGTTTCGCGATCTCTTTGAGATCGAGCCGGAGTTCCCGTTGCTGATGTTGTTCCGAACGCCGCTGACTCCGTTGTTCTATGGAACCTGTTTCGAATTCCTCGAAGAAACCGGCATCGAGTTTGTCCTGGCGCTCTCTTACGCGGGAAGTATCACGGCGGTCTTCGCGGTCCTGTGCGAATTCAGCAGCGTCGCGGCATGGGCGCTGAACATCCTGCTCGGGGTGAACCTTTGGTTGTTCCGTTCGTTCAACGCGGTAGGGTCCGAGACGCTCCAGACAGTCCTTCTCTGCCTGTGGTTTGCCTGGATGTTTTTTGCGATGCGATCCTCTCGGGCACGCATCTGGGCGGGCGGCGCCATGCTTGTCTTTCTGATGCTCCTTAACCGTCCTGGCAATCAAGTCTTCGTCCTCTCTCTCGTTTTGCCCTTCTTTATGGCCCATCTGGCGATCCGGCGGCGCCTGGTGTTGGCGGGCATCTTCGTGACGGTTTACGCGGTCCTTCATTTCGCCTTCTGCTTATTCAACCAGCTGAGATACGGAGAATTTTGCATCGCCGCGTTGGGGGATGCGCATCTCCCGTTTTACCGACTGTTCGTGCAGGAGCACATGATCTCGCCGGAGAACGGACCGGCCTCGAAGGAGCTAGCCCAATTTGTGGAAGCCAAGGTCCTCCCCGGTCCGATCTACATCCAGTATGAGATCACGCGGGAGGTCTTTTTTCGATGTTCGACCCAACGAATGTTCAATTCATTGATCTACACCCTTCAGAAAGAGGGGACGAAAGACTTCTCTCTTCTCCGACGGGCCGGGATGGAATCGGTCTGGCGCGATCCACGGGGCTCGTTGTTGCGCTACCTCGAGCATTTACTGGCGGTCTTTGATTATCGTGACAGAAAGACGTTCAAAATCAGTAACCTGCGTGATATCGCGCGTGCCTTCACCCGGGAGCGGGAAAAGCTTTACCGCCGTTACGCCGAGAAGGGGCTCGATTTGCCCTCGGAGGGTGACCTCGTTCCCGCGATGCCACTTTTCCTGGCCCACGAAGGAAGACATCAAAGCGCTGCGCGGGTGACCAAGGAATGGAGGGTTTCTTCCAGCCCGCCGCTGAGCTCTCCGGGCGACCTGCTGTTTGAAATTAGCCGAAAGCTCATTCCGAACTACTACTGGTTTTTGTTTGGCGGATTGTGCCTGCTCCTGGCGCGGCTCGCTGGGCCGGTCGACATCAGGATCCCGCTCTTGACGGCGATTGCCCTGAGCGGCCTCCTGGTTACGCTGTTCGGCTCTGTCCAGTGGGAGTTCCGCTATCCGTTCGACCCGATTTTCACGGCTTTTGCCTTGCACGCGGCGTGTGGCCCCTGTGCCTGGCTGCGCCGCGGCCGCTTCGTGGCGCCACTTCTCGAGAGGCTCGCCCTCATTGGGCAAGTCGGCTTGCGCAGGCTCAAACTTGCGCGTTGAAAGTTCCGGCCTCCGCGTGGAGCGTTCAGCCATGAAGACTCATTTACGCCAGATTCCGCAGGGCGGAACTCTTCATGTCGAGGGTGAAGAAGACGCCGGCTTTCTCGAGTTGGAAGAGGCCGGCGCACGGGCCTGCTCTCCGCTCGGCTACAGTCTCGATATGGGGATTTCCGGCGGCGGCCTCTTCGCGACCGGCCGACTTGATCTTTGCGTGCGCCTGCGGTGCGTGGCCTGTCTGGATGAGTTCGAGACCAGGCTGACCATCGACCCCTTTGCCCTGCAGAAGGAACTGGACGGTCGGGAGTCGGTTGACTTGACCCCCGAGATTCGCGAGGATATACATCTTGTTCTTCCAGCTCATCCTCGGTGTGATGCGGATGGAAGCAAGATCTGTCCAGCCCGCTTTTCACAGGCGCCCGCCGATGCCTCCCAGCCTCCCGGCAATGCGCCTTGGGACGCTCTGGATGGATTGAAGACCGAAAAATAGAGAAGATAATCCGGATTTTATGGGAGTTCCTAAACGCAAAACTTCGAAGATGCGCCTGCGCACGCGCAAGGCCGCCAACCACTGGCACGCCCCAAAGCTGGCCAAGTGCCCTCAATGCGGCGCCAGTGTGCGTGGGCATACGGCTTGCCCGGCGTGTGGCTATTACAAGGGCCGACAGGTCCTCACTGTGGACGCAGGGTAAGTATTTTTCATGAAAATCGCCCTCGACGCAATGGGTGGCGATTATGCCCCGCGAAACACCATTGCCGGAGCGGTGATGGCGCTTAGGGAGTATCCGAGGATCCAGAAGCTCTTTCTGACGGGTGACCAAACCGCGGTGAAGAGGGAGCTCGAGGAGCTCGGTTGCCACGACCCTCGCGTCGAGATTGTCCATACGACCCAAGTCGTCGAAATGAACGAGCACCCGGTCGATGCGATCCGCCGCAAGAAGGACTCGTCGGTCAGCCGGGCGATCGATCTGGTGAAACACGGCCAAGCCGATGCCATCGTGAGCGCCGGGCATACCGGCGCAGTCGTCGCCGGAACCACTATCAAGCTGCGCACGTTGGAGGGGGTCGAACGGCCCGGCATCGCCTCTTACCTGCCGACCGAGCACAATGTTTGTGTGCTCATTGACGCCGGCGCCAACGTGGATGCCCGGCCCGAGCACATGTTGCAGTACGCGATCATGGGCACGGTGATCTCCAAATACGTGCTCGGGTTTCCCAATCCTGCCGTCGGTCTCATGTCCATCGGTGGCGAAGACGTGAAGGGGAGCGAATTTACCAAGGACATTTTCAAGCTGCTCAAGAAGAGCAAGTTGAACTTTCGTGGAAACGTCGAGGGGCACGACCTCTTCGAGAACCCCGTCGAAGTCGTCCTCTGCGACGGGTTCGTCGGCAACGTGACCTTGAAGGTCTGCGAAGCGACGGCTTCCGCGGTGTTTCATTGGTTGAAGCGCGAGCTGCTGGCGAGCCCGGTTCGAAAGCTTGGGGCCATGCTGGCGAAGAATGCCTTTCTCGCGATTCGCAATCGGACAAACTACGAAACGTACGGCGGGAGTCCTCTTGTCGGGGTGAATGGCGTGGCCATCATCGCCCACGGTGCCAGCACTGCTCTGGCCATCAAAAATGCCTTGCGTGTTGCTTGCGAATTCGTCGAACTGGGTATCAATCCCCGCATCGTCGAGGCCATCAAGCGCTACAATGAAGAAAATCCCGCGGACGCGGTCCCGCCAGCCTAGTCGCACCGTTTCCATTATTGGAACCGGCAGCTATGTGCCCGAGCGGATCGTTACCAACGCCGATCTCGAAAAAATGGTTGAGACGAGCGATGAGTGGATTACCACCCGCACGGGAATCAAAGCACGGCGCATCGCCGCCCATGGCGAGCACACCAGCCATATGGCGGCCAAGGCGGCCCAGAATGCCATGGATCAAGCGGGCGTCGCCGCCGGCGAGATCGACCTGATCATCGTCGCCACGGTCACGCCGGATACCTTCTTTCCCTCGACCGCTTGCCATGTCCAGCGTTTGTTGGGGGCGGACAAGGCGGCCTGCTTCGATGTCTCCGCGGCCTGCTCGGGGTTCCTCTACGGCATCGAAGTCGCCCAGCAGTTTATCAGCAATCACACCTACAACACGGTTTTGGTGATCGGAGCGGACAAATTGAGTTCGATCGTCAATTGGAGTGATCGCAATACGTGCGTTCTCTTCGGCGATGGCGCGGGCGCGGCGGTTCTGCGGTGGCGTGCCGGCTCGCATGGCGTCATCACCACTTTCATGGGTAGCGATGGAAACTTTGGGGATATCCTGCATATGCCCGGGGGCGGATGTGCCGTTCCGGTGACCAAAGAGAATATCGACCAACGACTGAACACGCTGCACATGAATGGCCGCGAAACCTTCAAGCAGGCCGTCACATCGATGCTCGCTGCTGCCAATCGGGCGCTTCAGCAGAGCGGTCTCGCGGTCGAGGATCTCACTTGTATCATTCCTCACCAGGCGAATCTCCGCATCATTGAGGCGCTCGCAGGCCGCTTGAACGTCCCGCTCACCAAGTTCCAGGTCAATCTCGATCGCTATGGCAACACCTCGGCGGCCGCCGTGGCCATTGCCTTGGACGAGGGGAATCGCACCGGTCGGTTTAAGATGGGAGATTACATCCTGATGGTCGTGTTCGGCGGCGGACTAACCTACGCCAGCTCGGTAGTGCAATGGTGAGGTGATCCCGCGGACGTCCCGGTCTATCGCACCTTAAGCTTGGCCGGGGAGAAGATGGGCGCTGAGCAAGATTTCTCCGTGCAGAGGAAAGCAGCAGCTTTTCCGATCCGCGGATAGTCAACGTCGGAATTCGATACCGGACCTTCCGATTCGTCGAACCATTCGACCCGCTTGTAAGTGGCTGGCTGCCGAAGGGCGGCGAGAAACAAGGTGCGTGCAGCCGGATCGCTCTTGCCTCCGACTACCGTAATGTGCAAAGGAGGCACCGACAGCTCGCGGTCGGCCAGGAGGACTCCCCCGACCTGATAGCCACGGCGCTCCAGGACACCCTGGGAGGCAAGGTGTCTCATGGCATGCTCAGCCATATCTCGGAAGAGCGGGTCTCCCGTGTAGTGACCCAGGAGGTTCGCGAATCGCACCAGGGCAACGTTCTCGTCAAGCTGTTGGGTTGGGCGAAGCATACCCGACGCTGCCGAGGTATAAAATCCTGACTCGCCTCGAAAACGCTCGTTGATGAAGCGGGCGGCGAATCCGGCCCGCCCGAGCCACAGGCGGTCGGCGGTGACCGCGTAAAGCGTCAGAAAAGCGATGCCCATGGACAGCGTGTCGCCGAGGTAGGGACCGGCGGCATCGTTCTCATCGTGAGCGAAGCCGCCTCCCGGCAGGGCGCGTCGTGCCAGAATCCAGTTGGCGGATCGAATGGCGTCATCCAGTTCTTCGCGCTCGCCCGTGACCGCGTAGAGAGTGGCCAATGCCTGAATGGCCCAGCCGTTCTCACGTGCATAGACGTGGGTGTCGACGCGGGGAATGCCCTGGTCACGACGCGCTGCGTCGTCGAGCGCGAAATATTCTTCAGAGTGCTGCCCCGGCACGAAGTCGGCGTCCTGGCTCACATAGAACGCGCCTTCAGGACTTGTCAGGAACTCCTCCAGGTAGCGCCGGATCTTCCTTGCATCCTCCAGGTACTCGGGATCTCCCCAGCGTGCGTGGGCGATGGCGTAGATACGAAGATTCTCCGCCTGAAATTGCAGGAGCTTCTCGTAGTGAGGATGTTTCCAGTCACCATCTGTTGAATATTGGTAGACGCCACCCCAGACGGGATCGAAGAGATTTCGTTGCGCCGCCAGAGTTTCTCTCGCCATCCGCTCCCAGCCAGCGTGGTCGTCATTGGCCGAAATCGACAGGCAGTATTCGACGACGTTCCAGTCCATGAATTTGTGGATCTTCCCCCAGCCAAGATTTTGAGGGTCGTACGCGCCCTGCAGCCGCGTTCGCAGGGCTTGGGCGGTTTCGGGAGGCAGCGAGGCCGCGCTGGCCGGGATGACGGTTTGCTCTGGGAGAACGGATGGTCCCGGCGAGGGATCGTCAATGATCGCCTGGAGCATGGAGGCCATGGGGCGGGGCGGAATGTAGCCTTGTCGTTTGACGATTTCGCTTCCGTCGG
Source organism: uncultured Verrucomicrobiae bacterium (assembly GCA_963820865.1). GTDB lineage: Bacteria > Verrucomicrobiota > Verrucomicrobiia > Chthoniobacterales > Terrimicrobiaceae > DASTFP01. The sequence goes on along the minus strand of CAWGBZ010000016.1, from coordinate 155,679 downwards.
CGTTGAAGACAATCGTGGCGGGCCATCCGTAGTCTTCGTAACGATTCGACAGGTCTGGTCGCGCGTCCTGATCGACACGGACGGCGATGTATCGAGAGCGGAGGAGTCGAATCACTTCCGGATCCCGATATGTGACCTCCTCCATCACGTGGCACCAGTGGCACCAGCCCGCACCAAGATCGAGGAGAACGAATCTGTTCTCTTCGCGAGCGCGTGCAAAGACCTCCTCGGACCACGGTTGCCAGTCAATGGCCTCCTCGGCCTGCGCCGAAGTAAGATGAAGCCATAGGGCAGCCAGAAGGATGGAGCAACGCAAAGGCATGGGGCTGGCAGGATTCTGTCTCAGGTGGAGTCAGGATTTCTGCCTCATCGATAACGGGTCTCCCGCGCGGCGAAGCGCTTGATCAGCGCGTCGATCGAAAGCGCTCCTGGACCGAAAGCGAGGACGATCAGGGAGGCCAGCAGAAATGGAAACGGCGCCGCGGCGACGAATTTGTCTGGATCACTGAAGACGCTGGTCAGCGCTTCGTAGTCAGCGGTAAGGAAGGCCACGAACATGGTAAACGCGACGGGGATGGCCACCAGGCGCGAGGCGAGCCCGATCACCAACAACAACCCGCCAAAACATTCCGTAGCACCTGCCAGATAGGCGTTGAACAGAGGCATGGGAATATTGAGGCTGCCGAAGAACTCGGCGGTGCGCCCGATATTCAGGAGCTTGCCCTTGCCTGTGAGAAAGAGCTGCCAAAAGAAAAATACCCGAAGCCCGAGGAGCAGGGGCGCCTGGAGATAGCCCGCCAGTCCGACCAGCACTCCGTAGCCCCGCCGAATGATTGGGATGATGCTGTTCATTACGCACGGCAGAGCCAGCCCAACGCTGCCCAGTTCTGGAACCAGCCTTGGATTCGTGCCGTCCAATCAACTTTCTGACCCTCGCTGAGGGAGATCGCCTCGACGCAGGCGTCGGCCAGGTTCACGCCGCGCTGCAAGGCGGAGAGAATGGTAAACGCTTCCACTTCGAGGCGCTTGAAGTAAAGCCGGTTGTCCTGTCGATGCACGGCCAGATAGGTGTCTGCCCGGGAAGGCAGGCGGAGGCGCTTCTGGCGGGTGGACGCCTTGGGGGCGGCGTCGAAGGCGTTGCTGGCCTCGGAGCGAAGTCCGTCGGTCGCGCGTCTTTTCAAGGCGATCAGAAAATCGTCCACCGCGTACTGAAGCTTGAGAAGACTCAAGTAAGGCTGGAGTTCCAGCCGCAACCGGTCGGGCGGTGCATCGAGGATTTCGTCCGGCGTGATGGGCGGCTTGGCAGCGGCGTCGAAGGCGACGACCTGGGCCCATTCAAAGCGAACCATATCGAGCGCCAGGGCCTGGCGGGGGTGGCTCCATTTCGGCTCCTCGCGGAGGAATTGTTCGAGGCGGGAGCCAAGGTCACGCAGGGCAAAGGAATCCGATGGATGGCGTGCGAGATAGGCTCGGACGCATTTGAGGAAGCGATGCTCCCCGAGCACCGCCAGTAGTCCGGGATAGTCTTCATAGAGACAATCGAGCAGCCGGAACCAATACTGGCGGTTGTAAATTTCGAGCCGCTCGAAAGAAGTCAAACGATCATTCGGCTTGATGAACTCGGCGACCTCTGCACGGACGCTGCGTCCATCTTGCAACTGGCTTTGCATCCGCCAGCGCGGTGTCAGGGGCCGGAAAATGGCCCCGGCCATGGCGCGCTGCAACTCGAGCAGGTCAGCCTTCGAGTGAACGTTACGCAACTTGGGGTTCGAGCTGCTGGTTTTGGAACTTGAGGGCTTTGAGCGCTTCATGGTGGACTTCGTCAAAGGAAGGAATGCGGTCGTCCCACTCGAGCAAGGTCGCCGTCCGGCCGGTCAGCCGGATGGCATGTCCGTACATCTTCCAAACCGGATCGAGCACGGGATGATCATGGGTATCGAGAATGTATTTCTCGAACTTTGAGTGACCCGCGATGTGGATCTGGCCGACCCGGTGGTGCGGAATGTTGTTCAGATAATCGTAAGGATCGAAGTTATGATTCTGCGACGAGACGTAGATATTGTTGACATCGAGAAGAATTCCACAGTCCGCCAGGTCGACCACTTCGCTTAGAAATTCCCATTCCGTCATCTCGGAGGCGTGAAATTCCGCGTAGCTGCTCACGTTCTCGACGCAGATGGGCACCTCAAGAAAATCACGGGTTTCCCGGATCTTCTGGGCGGTGACCCGCGCAGCGGCAAAGGTATAAGGCATCGGCAGGAGATCGTGGGTGTAACGCCCGTCCACGCTTCCCCAGCATAAGTGATCGGAGAGCCACGGCGTGTTGGTGCGCTTTACCAGGCGCTTCAGTTTCTTCAAGTGCTCGCGATTGAGCTTGTCCGCCGAGCCAAAGTAGATCGCGACGCCATGCTGAACGACGCGGTATTGTTCGAGGATGGAATCGAGCACCTCGAGAGGTCGACCGCCGTCGACCATGAAGTTTTCCGAGATGATTTCGAACCAGTCGACGACCGGTTTCTTCTCGAGGATATGCCGGTAGTGCGGAACGCGGAGGCCGATTCCGATTCCATAATCGGTGTAACCATTGAAAGGGTTTGCAGGCATTTTCTTTCTTAGGGTTTCGAAGGAGGCCGCCGCTCTCTCATCGACAGCGGCGGCCCGATTCGATATCGTTTGGCTAAGTAGCCGGAGGCTCCTGGCCTTAGCCTTGGCTGCTGGTTACTCCCCCTTGCTGGCGCAGCCGCCTTTGCCTTTGCAGGTATTCTTGCCCTTGCATCCCTGGTCACCGGATTTACAGCCACCCTGGCCTTTACAGGCGTTTTGTCCTTTGCAGGCGTGACCCCCCTTGTCGGCCATCGTCTGGAGCGAGACTCCAGCTGATGTGGGTTCGCCAGCTGCGTATGCGCGGACCGCCATCGATCCGGCCATAAGGCCGGCGACAGCGGCGCCCGCGATCAATGATTTCGTTGTATTCATTTGGTTGGTTGGTTTGACTTTTGAGGTTTCTCGGCGGGCGGCGGTCTGCCGCCTCGAGGTGCCCCAAAATGGGTCGGTTTACTGAGCAGTTCCTTTCAACGGAAATTACGTTTCGACGGTCCGAACGGAGTCTTAAATTTTTCTTGAGCCTTCACGAGGGGCAAATCGATGACTTGAGCATCGCTGCCAACCGGGCAAGATATGGGGAACAGGCGCGCACCGGAAGAATGGCCCCCGGGCGGCTCCGATCGGAAGAAACGTACCATGTTAATCGACACCCATGCTCACCTCGACTACCCGGACTTTGCCAATGATCTTGAGGAAGTCATTCAGCGCGCGGCGGACGCGGGAGTAACCAGAATCATCACCATTGGCACGGGCATCGCGAGCAGCGAGCGCGCCATCGCCCTCGCGGAAAAATATCCGTCGGTATACGCCGTCGTCGGAGTTCATCCGACCAATGTCCAGGAGGAAGCGGTCGATTTTCTGCCGGCGTTGCGCGCGCTTGCCGAGCACCCGAAGGTGGCGGCCATTGGGGAGACCGGCCTGGACTACCACCACCTGCCGAGCGGCGAACTGGAAAGCTCCCCGGCGTTTGCCGCGTTGCAGGCCCAGGTCGCCCAGGATACCGAGGCGGTCATCTTGGATGGAGCTTACAAGTCTGCTCAGGCCGAGGCCTTTCGGATTCAACTCGACCTTGCTGTCGCCCTTGGACTGAACGTCGTCATCCATCAGCGCGACGCCTGGGACGACACGCTGGAGATTATGGCGCCCTACAACGGCCGGCTCCGCGGAGTCTTTCACTGCTTTGGGAACCGACCCGATCAAGCGATGGACGTTGTGGCTCTCGGGCATCTGGTTTCCTTTACCGGCATTGTGACCTTCAAGAACGCGAAGCTGGTTCGAGAGACTGCGGTGACCGTTCCCGATGACGCCTACATGGTGGAAACGGATTGTCCGTACCTTGCTCCGGTCCCGCATCGTGGCAAGCGGTGCGAGCCGGCATTTACCAGGCTCGTGGCGGAACAGATCGCCGTCGAGCGCGGCACGTCCCTGGATGAGGTCGCCCGCCTGACGACGGCGACGGCCGAGCAGTTCTTTCGGCTGGGCAATGGTTCTTAATAAGGACTTCCAGAGCCATACCGTGTCTGGTGCCGGGGACGAAACGGCTGTCTTAACACGGAAATCTCGCCGCCAGTTGCGTCCGATCCACTACCTATTGAGGCATTGCGTCTTTTGCCGCCATGCGACAGCTTCAGATTATGCCATCCTTTGATGTGGTTTCCGAGGTTGACCGCATGGAGGTCAAGAATGCCATTGATCAGGCGCAGCGTGAATTGACTTCACGATTCGATTTCAAGGGCGTTCAGGCCACGATCGAGCTCGATCCGAAGACCGGCTCGGTACTCCTTGCCGTGGATGATGGGGCGCGTCTCAAAGGCTTGCGCGAGATCGTTATAGGTAAGCTGGCTAAACGCGGGATTGACCTCCGTAATGTCGACCAGAAGGATCCCGAGATTTCTCCTCTCGGTCATTCGCGACAGGAGATTGCCATCAAGCAGGGCCTCGACGGTGACAAGGCGAAGGAGATTACCAAGGCGATCAAGGCGATGGGCATCAAGGTTCAGGCCGCCCTCCAGGATCGTCAGATCCGGGTTACCGGAAATAAGCGGGACGACCTCCAGAAGGTGATTAGTTCGCTGCGCGAGGGCGATTTTGGGGTCGGTTTGGCCTTCAAGAATTTCCGCGACTGAGCGCGCTATCTCGTTGTCGGCTTGGTCCAGAATCTGCCGGCGTTTGTCGTCCGCGGAGGTTGAATCGCGGTGGCAGGTTTGTCATGATCATCGAATTTATGAAGATCCGGATTCTCTTCGCCGCGATATCGTTCGCTTTTGTTCTGGGGCTTCGGGCGGCGGATCCGCCGCCCGACTTGGCAGGCGTCGGAGATCCGCTGCACTTCAAGCGCTACGAGGGTTCCCGATTGTTCCGGTTCAGCGAGAAGAAGTTCGATGCGCTGATCATTCCTTTGGGGATGGCTCAAGAGAAGGACACTTTTGAGAAGTCGGCCGAGTTTGAGGGCGAGGTGCAGAAGAGAACGTACGTGGTCTCGGGTAAGCGCAGTGCCCTCGAGGTCTTTCGCAATTATCGCAAGGAACTCGACGCTGCCGGCTGGCAGACTCTCTGGGAGGGAAAAGGTGCTGATCTCGGCGTTTGGTTCCCATCTTTTTGGGATGACATTGGAGACGGAGAAACGTTCAGCCAGTATTTCGCCTATAGTCCGGACGCGATGCGCTACTGGGCGGGTAAGCTCGAGACCCCGGAGGGGACTTATCATGCCGCGCTGGTCGTGACCGAATTCCAAGACGGAGCGGTCAAGTTCGCCATCGAGAAGGGTGATGTGATCGTGCAGGTCAATACCGTCCGAGCCGCGGAGATGGACAAAAAAATGGTCGTCGTGAAGGCGGATCAGATGGAGAACTCCATCAAGAGCGGCGGGCGCGTGACACTGTATGGGATCTTGTTCGATTTCAACAAGGCGGACGTCAAACCGGAGTCCGCACCGACGCTGGCGGAAATTGCCAAACTTCTCCAAAGCGAGCCGGAATTGAAATTACTTGTCGCCGGCCACACGGACAACGTAGGTGGGTTTGAATTCAACCGCGATCTCTCGACCCGCCGGGCGAAGGCGGTCGTCGCAGAGTTAACCGGAAAATACGGCATCTCGCCCGAACGCTTGTTTCCATTCGGTGTTTCGTTCGCCTCGCCTTTGGCACCCAACGAGACCGAGGAGGGACGCGCAAAGAACCGGCGTGTCGAATTGGTGAAGATGTGACCGCCCTCGAGCCGGCCCCGCGCGCTTATTTCGACAGACTGCCGGAAATCTCGTCCGCGATGCGCCGGGCCGCTTCGCGTGGTGAGTTGGCTGCGGTGATCGGGCGTCCGACGACCAGGTAGTTGGCACCGGCTTCGACGGCTTCCGCTGGAGTCATGACGCGCCGTTGATCATCGGTGGCCGCCCCGGCTGAGCGCACTCCTGGGGTGACGATGGTCAGAGAGTCGCCAAAGTTGCTTCGCAAGGAGACAATCTCCAATGGACTGCAGACGACCCCCCGCAGACCATGCCCATAACCAAGTCTGACAAGTTCAAGCACCTGTTCTTCCGGGGTGCGCAGCACGCCGATTTCGCGCAGTTGCGTTTGGTCGAGGCTGGTGAGTACCGTTACGCCCAGGACCAACAGCGGTGAGCCATTGGCTGCTTCGACCGCGCTTCGGATCATTTCACCGCCTCCCGAAAGGTGAATGGTTGTCATATCCGCGCCTAGGGCGAGGGCCGAGCGCACGGCCTCGCGGGCGGTGTTCGGGATATCGTGGAATTTCAGATCGAGGAATACCTTGAGCCGTCTTTCCTTCATGGCCAGGACGATTGGTGGACCTTCCGCGGTAAAGAGCTGAAGGCCGACCTTCACCCAGGAAATGGCGTCGTCCAGGTTGTCGACCAAACGGAGCGCCGATGCCATGTCCGGGGCGTCCAACGCGACGATGATTTTTTCTTTAGCGGTGCAGGTCATTTGCGCAGGATGCGCGGGCCATGAAGCTGCTCGCCCCGGCCAAAGTCAACCTGCAACTGCGGGTTCTTGGCCGCCGCCCGGATGGCTTCCACGAGATCGAAACGGTGATCGTCCCTCTTTCGCTGGTGGACGAAATTGCGGTGGAGCTCTCTGAAGGGAATGGCGTGACGATATCCTGCGAGGAGCCAGGGGTCCCGACAGATCTCCGCAACCTTGCGGCGGCAGCAGTCCATGCGTTTCAGGAGGTGACCGGCCTGGGATTCGCCGCGAACATTTGTATCCGCAAGGCGATCCCTGTGGGAGCCGGTTTGGGCGGAGGGAGCAGTGACGCCGCGACGACGCTTCTGGCGCTCGATGAGCTCTGTGGGACGCGACTGGGGATTCCGGGGCTGGAGAACGTGGCGGCGAAGGTTGGCTCCGACGTTCCCTTTTTCATTCGTCGCCGACCGGCAATCTGTCGCGGTCGTGGAGAAATCATCGAGCCGTTCGAGGTTCCGGAAAGCCTGAAAATTCTGCTGATCAAGCCGCCCTTCGGAGTGGAAACTCCCTGGGCTTACAAAGCTTGGGCAACTTCGCGTTCGCTGGGCGGCGAATTCGAGGCCGACCAGGACCTCGGCTGGATACAGATCTCAAACTCGCTCGAGCGCCCGGTCTTTGAGAAATTCCTTTTGCTTCCTGTGATGAAAGACTGGTTGAGGAAGCAGCCCGGTGTTCGAGCAGCGGCGATGTCCGGTTCCGGTTCGACGCTCTTCGCACTCCTCGACCGTGAGGCACCCGGGGAGATTCTGGAACGGAGCGTCAGGGCTCTGTTCGGCGATACGCTTTGGACGGCGATCTGTGACGCTCCGTCGTGAGCTATCGGGTTTCGGCGCGAAGGACCGAGCGTTGGTCACTCGAACCTGACCGCGCGAGCGGGAGCAATGTGCGCAGCGCGCCAGGCTGGCAAGAGGGCTGCCAGAAATGCCACGCCGACGATCCAAGCAGGCGTTGTGATGAGGGCGACAGCCGGATACTGGAGATCGATCGTCCAGCCAAAGAACGCTTTGTTGAGGACCCAGGTGAGAACCATCGCCAATGCTCCTCCCGAGGCCAGACCGCTCAGGGCGGAGGTAAGCCCAATCAAGGCGGCCTCGGTCAAGAAGACGCTCAGCACCTGTGGTCGCGACGCACCGATCGCGCGCAGAACGCCAATTTCGCGTTCGCGCTCGATGACCAGCGCGCTTAGCGAGAAGAGCACCCCCGCGACGGCCACGACAATGGCGATGCCGCGCAGTATCGAGGTGACGGCAAATGTCTCGTCGAAGATGTCTAACACGCGCCGACGCAGCGCAGCGTTATCGTAGAGGGCGAACTGGCCTTGGTGTCCGAATCGGGCGCGAAATGCGTCGCCGACCGCAGCGGCGGACGCGGGATTGCGCAGCTTGAGGGCCAGCGAGTTCACCCGCGCCTCGCGCCAAAAACGATCAAAAAGCGCTCTGGGCATCAGGATGGTTCCGCGGTCGCGCGCGAAATCCCGATACACCCCACAGACGCCGAATTCCCTGATCCCGGCCGGGGTGGCCAGGGAAATCGTCTCCTTGGGACTCACCCCGAAGCGGTGCGCGAAGCTTTCCGAGACCGCGACCGCTTCGCTGGATTGGAAGCCCTGCTCGGGCTCTCCGCCCGCCAGGAATTCGAGCTTTCCCCGCGCCTTGCCGTTGATAACCGCGAGCGCGGTGGGTTCGTCGCGAAACCGGACCGGCAATTCGCGAAACGTGCCGACTTCCAGGACATCGGGCTGAGCTTCGGCCCATGTTTCTGCTTCATCGGGGAGCAGGGCTTCTGAGCCGGCGATCTCGTTGGTGGCCGGAGCGATGTAGAGGTCGGCGGTAAGAGTATGATCGATCCATCGTTGGACGCTGGCGCGAAACGAATCAATCATCACGGTCACGCTGATCGTCATGGCAATTGCTGCCGCCAGCGCGGCGATGGTCAAGGTATTGCGGTGGAGAGAACGGGCCAGGTAATCTCCCGCCAAACGAAAAACGACACCGAGACCTCGGAAGCAAAAGGCGACCGCGAGAGCGAGCCAGGGGACGAGCAGTGAGAAGCCGGCGATGATCGCTCCGGCGGCCGCAAAGCCGAGATATTTCGAGCCGCCTTGAAGAGAGTACACGCAGAGGGCGAAGGCCGCGCCAATCAGCAACACGGCCAGCACCAAGCCGCGCCTGCGCAAAGGAGAGAAAACTTCAATGCCGGAACCTGGATGTAAAATCCGGGCGGGATCGCAATGAGCGGCTTCCGAAGCGGGGAGCCAAGCCGCCACCAACGCCGCGAACATGCCGATGGCGATGGCCTCGAGCATTTGTCGGTGCGTGAGGGAGGGGTTCTCGATTCGAACGAGCTCGTAGAGGGACGACACGCTTTGCGAGATCGGCTGGGCGATCCATCCCGCCAGCAATGGAGCGAGCCAGATGCCGAGGGCCACACCCGCGGCGGCTTCAAGCGCCGCCTCGCACAGGAACAACCGGCGCACCTCGCCGCGCGTCGCACCATTCGCTCTCAAAATGGCGATCTCCACGCGCCGGCGTATGACGGAAACTCCGACGCTGTTGCAGATGAGAAACATGCCGACCACCAGGGAAACCAGGCTCATCGCGGTGATATTGAGTTGGAAGGCGCCCAACATCGACTTCATCTCCTCGCTGCGGGCTGCCGGCAAGGTTACGCGGGCGTCCGCCGGGACGATCTTCTGGAGCGCGTCGGCGATCGCTTCCACCTGGGCGGGATCGTTCAGCAGAATCAAGATCGAGGAGATCCGTCCAGCGGAGCCGAAGAGTTCCTGCGCCCAACCGATATCCATGGCCACCAGGCGAGGGTCAGTTTGCACAAGCAGGTCCGGCTTGAAGATGAAGGCAGGGTGCAGCGCGCGAAGAGAAGTTCCCGCGAGCACGTCAAACCGACCGGTCTTGGCGAACCCCGGCTGAACTGCGATCGCCTCGGGATCGCTGAGCCACTTTTCGAGGTCGAGCGTCGAGCCGCCCGTGTTCTCGAGTTCAAACGGGAAGATCTCTCCTCCGGTGAAGGGGTCAACGCCCAGGATCCGCAAGTAATCACCCGGAACTTCGGGAAGGGTGACAACACCTTCGACGATCGGCGTGGCAGACTTCACCCCGGGAAACGCTGCCACCGTGGGGAGCAGATTGTCGTCGAGCTGGCCGCGGATCTCCAGATGGGCTCGTCCGGTGGTCAGTTGAGCGGCCGCCTGAAAGCTGGCGACGGCGCCGCGATTGGCGATCTGAACGGCCAGGAAGACGGTGATGCCCAAGGCGACTCCGAGAACATTCAGGCCAGTGAGGAGCGGGTGCCGCCAGGCCTGCCGCACGACCTGCCGCCAAAACAGGCGTGCGAAGCGCAAGGTCATGCCGTCCCGTTACCCTAGTGAGCGCACCGCCGCGCGCTGAAGGAGACGCTGGATGCGCTTGACGGCCGATTCGTCGGTGATTTTTCCGTTGCCGTCGGTGATGTAAAAGGTGTCCATGGCGACGTCCATTTCGGTCGTGATCCGGGACAGTTCGATATTGACCTCGGTTTCGCCAAAGGCGCGCAACAGATCGTAGAGAAGGCCGAGCCGGTCGGGAGTTTGCACGTCGACGAGAGTGAAGCTCGGGTGTGAGGTATTATCGACCACGATCTTGGTGGGAATCTCGGCTTCCTGCGAAATCCTGTAGGTGCGCAAGAGGGCCTCCTTGTTGAGCAGGGGGCTGAAGTCGTAATCCTCGAAAGCCAGCGAGTCGCACAGGCGGGTTTCGACGCGGGTGATGTCGCGCTGACTGGTTACCGGAGCAAGCTGGGTGCTGCATACTCGAAAGATATCGAGGGCCAGGTTATCGCCACGGGTGAAGACGTCCGCGCTCAAGATATTGACTTGCGCCGAGAGAAAGGCACCAGCGATACGCTCGAGGAGGCGAGGGCGGTTCCATCCGCATACCCACACTTCGCTGTGTCCCTGCTCCGGTCGTGCGATCCATTTAAGAGCCGGGGCATAGGGCGGCGGATCCTCACGGGTAAGGTGCGTCTCGAGAAACGTGCGAAAGAGTCGCACATGACCCGTGATCTGTTCGGAATCGAACATCTGAAAATAGCGTTCGGGCATGTGCTCGAAGTGAGCGTCGATTTCCTCGCCGAAGTCCTTCGGCAGCCGCCGGATCACAGCCTCGCGAAGATCCTCGAGGTTCTCGCGAAGCCGCGCCATACTGATCTTCCCGCCCTCGAAATAGTCCGTCATCCGGCGGTACAGGGTCCACACCAGACCCTCTTTCCAGTCGGACCAGTTTTGGTCGCTGGTGCCCTGGCCGTCGGCCAGGGTGAGGAGCATCAGTGCGTCGAGATTGGCGCGGTTGCCGATGATGCCGGCGAACTCGGCAATGGTCGCGGCGTCGTCCAGATTGCGCTTTTGTGCGGCAAAAGAAAGCTCGTAGTGGGAATTGACCAGCATGATGAGCATGCGGCGGCGCTCGGGCGAAAGCTGCAGGCGTCGCGCGACTTTCTGGGCCAGCACGGCGCTCGCATCCTCGTGATGGCGCTTGTTGGCAGCTTTGCCGGTATCATGGAGAAGAAGGGCCAGATAAAGGATGGCTGGGTCTTCGAGCTTCTGGAACAAGGCGCGGTAGCCGCGGAATTTTTCGCTCTCTGCGAAAAGGATCCCGTCGACCTTTTCGATGCAGACCAAAGTATGCTCGTCGGCTGTGTAGCGATGGTAGAATTCGTGCTGAACGAGGCAGGTGAGGGCACCGAATTCCTGGATGTAGCGTCCAAGAAATCCAAGATCGTGCATCTCGCGCAGGATTCGTCCCACCTCCCCTTTGCGCGAAAGAATGGCGAGAAAGGTTTCCCGGGCCACGCGGGCATATTGGAAGGTGCGGTTGACCAGTCGCAATCGTCTCCGGATGCTGTCACGCAATTCTGGACTGAAAGCGAGCTGTCGGACCTGAGCATGGTGAAAAGCACGAATGAGTCGATAGGGATCCTCGGCAAAGGTCTCGCGCGATTCTTCATACAACTTGCCGTTGCGGGCGACGAACCCGTCAAATTTTTCAACCTTCGGGCGCAGCATCCCAAAGAGAGTCGGTTTCTCAGGAACGGCGTTGATTCGCTCGATGGCCGATTGGGTCAGCAGGTGGATATTGCGCGCGTTGCTGAAGTATTCGCGCATGAAGGCCTCCACACGATGCAAAATGTGCTTTTGCGGAAAATTGAAGCCGGCGGCGACCCGTCCCTGCAGCTGGAGGGTCAACGAATCCAGAGGACGTCCGATCAAATAGTGCATTTCGGTCCGAACGCGCAGGAGAAAATCGTAGCTCTTCTCGAGCGCCCGGCGTTCAGAATCCCGGAGGAACCGCTTCTCGACCAGTTTGGCGGTAGTGTTCAGGCCCTCTTTGAAGTAACTGATCCAGATCAAATTATGATAGTCGCGCAGTCCGCCGGCGCCATTCTTCACGTTGGGTTCCTGCATGAAGACGCTCCGTCCGTACTTTTCGCGGGTCTCCGCCTGATTGGCCAGGCGCCACGAAACGTATTCGCCTTCCCGCCCACGCACGCAGTCTGTTTCAAACTTCTCCCGGAACTCGTTGAAGAGCTCGCGGTCGCCGCTCAGATAGCGCGACTCGAGCAGAGAAGTCTTGGTCACCAGATCGGCATTGGCCTGCTTGATAGTTTGGGCAATCGAACGCGTCGAATGGCCGACCTTGTAGCCGATGTCCCAGAGGGTCGTGAGAGTTTTTCGGATCACTTCCTCGCAGGCCTTGGACGGCTGGGGCTTCGCCGTCGTAAACATAATATCGATGTCGCTGAACGGCGTTAGTTCGCGGCGTCCATAGCCGCCCAGCGCGGTGACGACGAGGAGTTCGGGAAGCCCTTTGGGAACGACAGATCGAACGACCCCTTCGAAGAGTTCTTTGAAGAGGATATCCACCAGATCGGAGCGCTGGCGGGCGACCTCGCGTCCGCCGGCGCCGGCGTGGTGCCACATCCGCAGGCGATGCTCTTCAACTTTGCGAAAGCCGCGAAAGACCTCGATGCTCTCGCCGACGCGTTTGAGTGCCTTCTCGCGGAGCGCCCGCGCCGCTACTTCGAGAGAATGTTCGTTGGGCGTAATCATCGGGTCTCGCAAGAGGGAAACGGCGCGTCAAAGGCTGCGCCGGAACCGTTGGCTGCTCCGCGGTGATCCCCTCGCCTGGGTACTTGAGTCGTCGTTTCCGCCCGGATGGTCCGCATATCCAGGCTACCGAGTACGGATGACGATTTCTACGCGACGGTTAATTTGCTGCTCCTCGATGGTGCCCGATGCGGGCGCGATGAGCCGCGATTTCCCATACCCCCGGGCGGAGATCCGGTCGGGAGGGAAATTCATCATGTTGACGAGCCATGCCTTCACGGTGTCCGCGCGCCGCCGGCTGAGATCGAGATTGTAATCGTCGGAGCCAAATGAATCGCTATGACCCTCGATGATAAAGGAGGCCTGGGGGTTTCGCCGGATAAGCGTCCCAAGTTTCTCCAAACTGGCAAGAGCTTCGACGCGCAGGCTGTCTTGATCGTAGTCAAAGAGGAGGTCCGTGGGCATCAGGATAGGAGCCGTTTCGGAACTCAGAGGCCCCGTGCGTGCCAGGAGGTCGTCGAGGTTGCTGAACCCAGGAGTGTCTCCGCCGCGTAGTTTGCCGGTTTTGACGACGGCCCGGCCGGTGAGGGCCTGCGGGTCGAGCACCTTGCCCGACGGTTGGCCGGCCGTGCTTGGTTTTTCTGCCAGGAGAGCCTTCTGCAGGGCTCTGGTGTCTTCCAGGATGCTTTGGGCGCCGCTCCTCTTGGCCATCTGGGTGGTGTCGTCGAGGGTGGTCGAGGAAGCGGTCGGTTTCTCTGAGAGAATTCTTGGATCGATCTTGGGCGCCGCCGGCTCTCCTTTATTGTCGGACATGAGCTTCTCAAACGAGGCCTCCTCGTCGGGGAGATGGACGCTTTCCGGGGCCAGGGAAGCTTGTTTCTCCGCGGTTTGGTCGGGCGCGAGCAATTTCTGGTCGACTTCGACGCGATCGAGGTGAAACGTGCGCGGGACAATTCGTTCGTAGACCTCCCGGCCGGCCGAGGGCATCGTTAAGTTACGCGCCCAGTACCAGAAGCAGAGGTGGAGCAACAGAGAGAGGATCAAAGCGGGCACCAGCCAGCGCGAAAGGCTGGATGCAGAGTCCCCACGAACGTCCTCAAACTCCGCCGCGATCATAGAATCCACAACTTAGGGCGGCCCCTGCGGAATTTCAATCTGGAAGCCGACCGGGCCACCATTTATCGGTGGCGGGGATGAGAAAGCTTGTCGAGCATGTCAAGGGACTTGGAAAAAAGCTGCTGACTCTCAGAGATACCCCGCACGCCATCGCCGGTGGAGTGGCGATCGGGGTATTCATCGGGTTTACTCCGCTCTTTGGAATCAAAACGCTGCTTTCTCTGGGAGTTGCCTATCTCTTGCGCTGCAACCCGATCGCCGCAGTGATTGCCGTTTCATTGCACGACATCGTCACGCCGCTCTGGCCGGTGCTTTTGCGCATCGAGTATGACATCGGGTTCTGGCTGCTAAGCCATCCCCATCACCTTCCTCCGAAAATGGAGATGCATCATATCCACGTCAGCGAAATGCTGAAGTGGACCACGTTTTTCCACGTTGGGCTACCTCTTCTGGTGGGCTCTCTGTTCCTGGCGGCTCCAGCAGCCGCGCTCTTTTACTTTGTCCTGCTCGGCATCCTGAAGGTGCGAGAATCGCGGCACAGGGGCGATGCCTCCCCCGGGGCCCCCGGCTAAGCCCGCTTTTCCCCTTGCGGGAAGCGGAGAACTGGTCGTTAATCCGCGTTCCGCATGTCATCCCGCACTCTTACTCTCGGTCTACCGTCGGGCAGCCTGATGGAGGCCACCATCAGCCTGTTCGCCAAGGCCGGGTTCTCGATTTCCGGATCCCAGCGCTCGTACCGCCCGGCGATCGACGACCCCGAGATCGAGATTCGGTTGCTGCGTGCGCAGGAGATCAGCCGATACGTCGAGCACGGATACCTCGACGCCGGAATCACTGGCCGGGATTGGGTGGCCGAGAATGAGTCTGACGTGCGTGAGTTGACGGAGCTTTCCTTCAGCAAAGCGAGCGCCCGGCCGACACGGTGGGTGTTGGTCGTTCCCGAGGATTCGCCCATCAGAGACGTTCGTGACCTCGAGGGCAAACGCGTGGCGACGGAAGCCATGGGAATGACCAGGAGGTTCTTTGAACGGGCCGGGGTGAATGTCGAACTCGAGTTTTCCTGGGGCGCCACCGAAGTCAAGGTGCCTGATTTGGTCGACGCGATCATTGACATCACCGAGACGGGATCGTCGTTGCGGGCCAACAAGCTGCGCATCGTCGAAACGCTTCTCGAGTCGTACCCCGTGCTGATTGTCAATCATTCGGCCTTCGAGGACGATTGGAAGCGGGCCAAGCTCGAGACTTTGACGCTTCTTCTCAAGGGGGCCATCAACGCCAGGGACCTGGTCGGCCTCAAGATGAACCTTCGGGAATCAAACTTGAAGAATTTGCTTGAGGCATTGCCCTCCCTCCGAAATCCTACCATTTCGCCCCTGGCCCAGTCTGGATGGGTTGCTGTCGAGACGGTGATCGAGGAGAAGATTGTCCGCGAGATCATCCCGAGACTCAAGGCGCTGGGCGCGGAGGGGATCATCGAGTATCCGCTCAACAAGGTCGTTTACTAGTCTGGAGTTTACACACCACTCATGGGTTCACTGAAAAAGAAAAGAAAGGCGAAGATCGCGAAGCACAAGCGCCGCAAGCGCATGCGCGAAAATCGCCACAAGAAGCGTTTGCGCTACAAGTCGTAAGAGATACACTTCGGACATGAGTGGGAAGGGACGATTCGAGGCTGCCGGTTGCAGAACTCGGCGGATCTTCCTCCTTTTGGCCGGAGCAGCCTTGACGCTGACGGGCTTTCCGGCGCTCGGAGCGGTTGCCGATGCGCTGCCCACGGATCCTCCCGAAACCACTCGGGCGCTCGATGCCAAGGGACAGCGAAAAGCGGATGCTCTGGCATGGTTCGTCAACGGCCTTTTCGAAGAAGAGAGCGATGGGCCTGAGAAGGCGCTCGAGAGCTACCGCAAGGCGCTCGCGCTCGATCCGGCCAATACCGATCTGGCGATCAAAGTCGCCTACGACTATCTTCGTCGAGGGGAAACCGCGGATGCTATTTCCGTGCTGAAGGACGCCGTCAAGGCGGCTCCCAAGGAAATCGCTCCCTATCTGGCACTTAGCGCGACTTATCTGCGGCACTTGCATAAGCCTGATCTCGCGGTCAAGTACGCGCAGACAGCGATCGAGATTGCGCCGAAGTCGTTCGCTCCCTACGAGGCCCTTTGGGAGGTCTATCTTTCCGGCGGGCAGACCACCAAGGCCGACCAGGTTCTGGAAAAAGCGGCTCGCTCCAAGAGTGAAGACGCTGGGTTTTGGCTGGCCTTGGCGGAACTCTGCAGCCGAAATGTCCTCCGTGATTCCGGAGCCACGTTAACCGACACGGAACTCCAGAGGGTGGGGCGGCAGCTCGAGAAGGCGGCGACCTTTGGCGAAAATGATCCGGCTGTGCTCAGCAAGGTCGGCGACCTGTATGTTTTGACGCGTCAAACCGACAAAGCGCTGCCTTTCTACAGGCGGGTTGTCGAGCTAAGACCGTCCTATCCGCAGATTCGTGAGAAACTCGCGGGCTGCCTGATTGAGGCGGGTCAAATTGACGCGGCGATCGAGGTCATTGAGGATTTGGTGAAAGTCAATCCGCTGAGCATTGCGGCCTACGATCAGCTCACCCAACTTTATTTGAAAGCGGGCAACCAGCAGAAGGCTCTGACCAGCGCCCGGCAGGCGCTCTTGATCGAGCCCCAGTTGCTTCCGCGTCATTTGCAGGTTATCGATCTGCTCTTCAAGCAAAAGGACTATGAAGGGGCATCGGCCGCGCTGGCAGAGGCACGCAAGCGTTTTCCGAAGGCGGGGTTACTCACCTATTACCATGCGGTGGCCCTGAGCCAGATCAAGCATCATGAGGAGGCCATGCGAGCATTTGAGAAAGCGCTCGTCGAGGCAGGCAACAGCCAGCCCGACATGCTCAACGCAGACTTTTACTTCGACTACGGCGCCGCAGCCGAGCAGGCCGGCCAATACGTGAAGGCCGGTGAGCTTTTCCGGAAGTCCATCGAGCTGGATCCCGACAATGCCGCCCGTTCCTACAATTACCTCGGCTACATGTGGGTGGAGCGAAGCGAGAACCTCGAAGAGGCTGGCCAGCTCATCCGGCGCGCCTTGGAGATGGACCCCGCCAATGGGGCCTACGTGGACAGCCTGGGTTGGCTTTTTTTCAAGCAAGGGAAATATCAGGAGGCGTTGACCGAGCTGCTACGGGCGGCCGAGCTGCTTCCTGAACCGGACTCCGTTGTCTTCGAGCACATTGGCGACGCCTGCGATAAGCTGGGCAGGAACGCCGAGGCGGTCCTGTATTGGCAGAAGGCGCTTCAGCTCAATCCGGAGAACAAGTCACTGGCCGCCAAGCTCGACAAGGCGGCGGAAAACGTCGCCAAACAGCCCCCATCCGCTCCGCCTCCTAACTCACAAACTCCAGCGCGTTGATCGGCGGAATAAGCCGTTGCTCGGCCGCTTCGTTGAGAAACCGGCTCACGGCCGCCCGGCCACGTTCTCCGTAGTCGAGCGTTAACTCGTTGACGTACATCCCAATAAAACGATCGGCCAGAGGGATATCCAGTCCCCGGGCGTGAGCCATGCTGTGCTGGACAGCCGGGGAGCGGTGGTCTAGTCCATAGCTGATGCTGGCGTGCAGGATGTCACTGATCTCTTTGCGGATCGGGGGAGGTATGTCTTTGCGGATGACATTTCCACCGAGGGGCAGCGGCAGGTCGCGAGTGCGCTTCCACCATTCTCCCAAGTCGAGCACGTCGGTGAAGCCCTCCTGGGCATAGGTGAGTTGACCCTCGTGGATGATCAGGCCCACATCGGCCTCGCCTGAACGGACGGCCGCGAAGATTTCATCGAAGGGCACGACGGTATAGTTGAATTGCCCACCCAAAAAGAGCTGGGCGGCCAGAAAGGCGCTCGTCATCCGCCCCGGGACGGCAATGGTCTTGCCGAGAAGCCATTTCTTCTTCTCCAAGTCCTCGGCATCCTGCGAGAGGCCATCAGAATTCTTCGTAATGAACAGCGGACCATACCCATCGCCCATGCTCGCGCCGCTGGGCAACAAGGCGTACTTGTTCAGCACGTAGGCAAGGGCATGGATCGAGACCGCGGTGATGTGCAGGTCACCGCGTGTGGCCCGTTCGTTCAGCGTCTGAATATCCTGGAGGATGTGGGTAAAGTGATAACCTTTGAGGTCGATCTTATTCTCCGCCATCGCATAGAACATGAAGGCGTCGTCGGGATCAGGCGAATGGCCCAGGGTGAGGGTGGTCGATTTCCAGTCTGACATTTAGGACGGTTGGGCAGGTGAAGATTCAGAATCGAGAAGGGTGATTTCTCGAATCAATTGCGGTCCCCGATAAACAAGGCCCGTATAGATCTGAACGAGGTGGGCTCCGGCGTCAAACTTCTCCTTGGCCGATGCGGTATCCATCACACCACCGGAGGCAATGAGCGGGAGGGACGTTTGCGCACGCAGGATCTTGAGCATTTGGGTAGCTTGAGCCGTGAGCGGTGCGCCGCTGAGACCGCCCTGTTGATCACGATCGCGGGGGAGCACGGAGTGATCGAGCGTGGTATTGGTCGCGATGAGACCTGCCAGCCCCTCGGTCTCTGCCAAAGTTCCGATCTCGACAACCTGTTGCTCGGAGAGGTCAGGCGCGATTTTCACGAGCAGGCGAGCCTCGGGCGCTTCGCCGCGCAAAGCCCTGATGATCTCTTCGAGGCGGTGCGTCTCCTGCAGGTCGCGCAGGCCCGGGGTATTCGGCGAACTCACATTGATCACGAAATAATCGCCGAATGGCCTGAGGCACCGAAAGCTGTGCAGATAGTCTGCGGCCGCCTCGTCGAGCGGCGTAACCTTGGATTTTCCAAGGTTGATTCCGACGGGGATGAGGGGCCATTTCCCCTTCCTGCGGAAGGCGCCAAGTCGTGCCGCGACGGCCTCGGCTCCATCGTTGTTGAACCCCATTCGATTGATGAGGGCACCGTATTCGGGGAAGCGGAAAAGTCTCGGCAGGGGATTGCCTGCCTGCGCGTGCGCGGTGATCGTTCCAATCTCGAGGAAGCCGAAACCGAGCGCTTCCCAAGCCGGCAGCGCGAGGGCATTCTTGTCCATGCCTGCGGCCAGTCCGACACGGTTGGGGAATTCACATCCGAAGACCCGATGCGGGCTCCCACCCCGACGGCTGCCAGCGATCATCCTGAGAAGGGCTGGCGGGAAAACGGAAAGCTGCCGCAGGACCAGGTGATGAGCCTTCTCGGCGTCGAGCCGGAAGAGCAAGGGACGCAGAATCGCAGCGTAGATATTCACTTTCCGATGCAGAAAGTGGCAAAGATTTCGCCCAGGATTTCCTCGGTATCCGCGGTGCCGACAATTTCGCCCACGGCGTCGAGCGCTTCGCGCAGCGGCAGCGCGATCAGCTCGGGATCGACGCGTTCCCGGAGCTTCTCTTCGGCCTCCTGCAGACGAGCGCGTGCGCGTTGCAGGCATGCCTGATGGCGGGCGTTGATCGCCGCCGATATCGGGGTGTCCCGGGGTTGATCTTCACGGATTTGGGCGACGATGCTGTCAACGAGTTGGTCGATGCCCTCTCCCGTCAGGCAGGAGATCGCGACCGCGCCGGAGGCGGCTGCCAGTCGCTTCACCACGGTCTCCCGGTCCACGAGGTCGATCTTGTTCAGCGCCAGGATCTCTCCCTGATGTCGTTCGAAGCCCGAGTCTCGCGTGACGTCGGCGATACGCACAATAACGTCCGCCCGTGCCATGGCGCGCCTGGCGCGTTCGACACCTTCGCGCTCGACGGCGTCCATCGTTTCCCGGAGACCGGCGGTGTCAACAATCCGGAAGGGAATCCCCCGGAGGCTGGCAAACTCCTCGATCGTGTCCCGAGTGGTGCCGGGAATGGCACTGACGATGGCCCTTTCGAATCCGAGCAAACGGTTGAGCAAACTTGATTTTCCTGCGTTGGGCTCGCCGCAAAGTACCAGGCGGACGCCTTCCCGAAGGATCCGGCCTTCGTTCGCGGTGGCGAGCAGGCGGTTGATCCGGCCGTGGATCTGGGCAATCTCAGCCAGGAGTTTTTCGCCCGTGTGCGGTTCGATGCCCTCGTCGGGAAAATCGATGTAAGCCTCAACGTGGGCAACTGTCCTGAGGATGTGACTTCTAACCTCCTCCACCTCGCGGCCCAGACGGCCGGCGAGTTGTTCTTCTGCGGCCCGCAGGGCCAGAGGAGTGCTGGCCCGAATGACGTCCATGACCGCCTCTGCCTGGGTAAGATCCAGCTTGCCATTGACGAACGCCCGGCGGGTGAACTCGCCGGGCTCTGCCGCGCGAGCATCGGCGCGCAGGACCGCTTCGAGAATGCGTGCCACGACGAGCACGCCCCCGTGAGAATGGAACTCCGCCATGTCCTCTCCCGTGTAGCTGCGCGGCGCGCGAAAGATGACCGCCATTCCTTCATCCAGTTTGCCCTCTTCGTTGCGAAAGCAGCCATAGTGCAAGACCCTCTCGCGGAGCGGAGCCGCTGGGTTGGCGCCTCGAAAGAGGCGTTCGGCGATCGAGACGGCCTCGGGTCCCGAAATCCGGATCACCCCGATCGCTCCTTCACCGGGCGGCGTGGAGATGGCGGCGATGGTGTCCTCTGCGAGCACGTTTACGCGCCCGCCGCCGCGGGCGCCCGATGTTCGAGCAACCCCTCGGAATCCAACTGCCGCAACTCCGCGACAAAACGTCGATTCTGATCCATTGTCCCAACAGATACGCGGATCCACTCGGGCAGCTTGTAACTCCGCATCGCGCGAACAATCAGACCTCGCCGAAGAAGCGCCTGAAAAACCTGGTCCCCGTCGCCGACCCGCACCAGGACAAAGTTGGCTGCGCTCGGAACGAATTCGAGGCCCATCGCGGAAAACGCGGCCTGCAGGAACTCGCGCCCCTCATGCGTGAGCTCGCGGGTCCGCTGCATATACTCGTCGTCCTGGATTCCCGCCAGCGCACCGGCCTGCGCAATGCTGTTCGCGTTGAACGGCTG
Source organism: uncultured Verrucomicrobiae bacterium (assembly GCA_963820865.1). Lineage (GTDB taxonomy): Bacteria > Verrucomicrobiota > Verrucomicrobiia > Chthoniobacterales > Terrimicrobiaceae > DASTFP01. Next base: position 134,869 of record CAWGBZ010000016.1, on the reverse strand, counting down.
GCGGGTCTTCTGCAGCACATCGGCAATTTCTTTCGAAGCCAGCCCGTAGCCGATCCGAAGCCCGGCCAGGCCCTGAATCTTCGAGAACGTCCGCATGACCACGACGTTGCGGCCCTCCCGCACAAACTTCAGAACGTCCGGTGGATTGTCGAGAAACTCGTAGTACGCCTCGTCGAAAACCACCAACACGCCCTCGGGAACGCGGGCCATGAAGTGGTCGATCTCTGCCTGATGGACCATGGTTCCGGTAGGGTTATTGGGATTCGCGATAAAGATCTGCCGTGTCCGGAAGCCGACCGCCGCCAGCATCGCGTTGAGATCATGAGCATAGCCTGGATCCGGGACCTCGACGGTCTTGGCCCCGAAAAGCTGGGCCATCAACCCGTAAACCGCGAAAGCGTGGCGCGCCGCAATCACCTCGTCACCAGGCCGAAGAAAGGCATGCCCGATAAACTCGATGATTTCGTTCGACCCATTGCCCAGGACGACGTTCTCGCGCTCCAGTTCCAGTTTCTGGGCGATGGCGCTTCGGAGCGCCCAACCGCCACCGTCGGGATAAAAGTGGGAGCGATTCAGCGCATCGCGCATCGCCGCCACCGCCTTGGGCGAAGGGCCGAGCGGGTTTTCATTGGAGGCAAGCTTGATGATCTCGTCGGGCTGCAAACCCAGCTCGCGTGCCAGTTCCTCAACCGGTTTGCCGGGCTCGTAGGAGACAAGTTTCAAAATGTGCTGGTGGGCGGTCTTCCACATACAAGTTTTATGTTCTAAGTTTGTAAGCTTTAAAGGGTCGCGTCAAATGCGGACGCGGGAGGTTTTGCTTAAAACTTAACTCTTACAGACTTAAAACTCCCCAAATGCTCATCGCCGTCATTGCCGACACGCACGGACGATTCCCCGCCAACGCCGCCCGCAAGCTCCGCGGGGCCGATGAGATCTGGCATCTGGGCGATTACTGCGACCAGAGAACCCTCGACGCAGTCAAAGCGGTGGGCCCGCCATTCTATGGCGTCTTGGGCAACAACGACTGGAGCCTGAATCTGCCGCGGCAACTGGTTCTCGAGCGCGTCGGCAAGACGTTTCTCCTGATCCACATTCCTCCTTCACATATTGGCGGAGCCGACTTTCTGCTCCACGGTCACACTCACGTCCCGCGTGACGAAACCGTCGGCCTCACCCGCGTGCTGAACCCGGGCACCTGCGGCGGCCCCAGCCGCGGCGCCCCCGCCAGTTGGGGCTGGCTCGAGATCCACGAGAAGACCGCCGCAGTGTCGTGGAGATGGGTACGGGTGTGAATAACGAGTTGAGGATTGAGACGGAGGTCCGGGCGTCGGGCGGATCCCCGCTCCAGGCACCGTCCCCAAATGCATCGATCGAAAATGTGGTGGCCAGGATCCCCGAACACCTCGCGCCACCCATTCGTCCGCAACCCTTGACCGCTGCGCCATTTGCGCGGTGTTTCCCTTTCTGCGGATGCGGAGGATATCGCTGGGAGATTAAACCCAGATTTAACACTATAAACCCCCGTGAAGAGCACGGTGGCTCGGAGACCACGGCACGGAGATCCTCTTGGCCCTTGGGAGAGCCCTAGGAGACTGTTGAAAAACCCGCGCATGCCACGCGTGAGCTAAAATTTGGGGTAGATGTCGGTGGAGGGACGAAGGAGCATCCCCTAACGGGGCTGTGACTGAGGAGCGACGCCCGTGAGGGGAAGGGGCCCCTCGCCCTTCCAAGATGCCCCAAAAAACTCACGCCCAGAAAGGGGTGGGACCCTTTCTTCCCACCTGGGTTGCGCCAATTTTCGGCCCTCGCGGTGTCGCCAAGCTTGTCCGTAGCGCTGCGGCTTTGTGGGGAGATGGGGACCCCACACCCCATCGCGCCTACGCTTGGCTCCTTGCGATCTTCCGAAAATTGACGGCAACGTGACATACGTGGGTTTTTCAACAGTCTCCTAAGAGGAGTGGCTACGGAGGCGTCCGTTCGATCACTCGCCGAGCCTCTGCCGGACACAGGCAGCGAGTTTGGCGCGACCGTCCGTCGGAGCCATCGCTTTACGGCAGGCGAGAATCGCGGCGTTTATTTCGCCGTCAGATTTTCGGGGACATTCCCTTTCGATCTGTGTTTTGAAGTAGTCGTATTCCTGCGGTTGGTTTGAGACAAACCAGCCGTCGATATGGATTTTGTTCGGGTCGTCGGCCATAGGGGAGAAACAGGCGGCGAAAGGATCGCGTCGTTTTCCGGAAAGGATACCATCTGCTTACAGACCCCTAAAAGGCATTACCCTTCAGGGTCCGAAGCTCGGCTTCAGCGCAGAGTTTCGGGGAGCCTCTCAGCCTTGGCGGTGCCGGCTTTTCCCGTGGTCGCGACGTCGACCACATTCAGAGCGAGTAAGACGGTTTCACCTCCGTCGGCCTTTGCTATCGCGATTGAGCGACGCTACCGGCAGCGAATCGTCTGCATTGCCGAGACCGAGGACGCGGCGCCCTTCCGCACGGCTTTGGGCCATCAAGCACGGGAGCTTCGAGAGCCTGGCCAAGGGTCACTCCGCTGGGAGCCCCACAGAAGGACACCGAGGAGGGACCTCACATGCTCCCCGGTGCCTCCTGTGGTTAAGAACTCGAATTCGGTTTAGCCGGAGAGTTTCTTCTTCACGCACGCCGCAAGCTTCGCCCGCCCTTCAGAAGGATTTATGACCCTTTTGCACGCCGCAATAGCCGCCGCGATCGTGTCATCGGACTTCCCCGGGAATTCCTTTCTGATCTCTTCTTTGAAATACTGGTATTCGTGCGGCGATCGGCTGGAAACAAACCAGTAATCAGTGTGCCTCTTGTTCTGCGCGTCGGCCATGGGATAAGTTCGGGTTAACTTGCCCAGAAGCAAATTCGCCACTGCCAACATATTATCACCGCATGCCAGACCCCTAAAAAGGTCCTTGGCGGACTGTTCCAATCCGCTTCAACCTGTGAAATCTATGGATCATTCAAATCTTCGGCGTCCTCTTCCTGAAGCAGGAAGAGATCGTCGAGCTTAAACGAAGACGAGAAGAAGGTCTCGATCACGCAAACGAGCTTTTGGAGGAGAAGGCAGAGCCAATTGTTGAACCGATGAGCATTCGTAGTCTCGCTTTGCCGACTTCTACGGAGAGTATGGCTTGACCGCAAAGGACATCTATTGGCCTGGTCCTGTTGATGAAGTGATTGGAGAACGGTTGCCGACGCTCCGATTGATAGCTGAAAATCCCGATACTTAGCCTCCCAAGTCCTTGAGATCGCGGGGAAGCCCGCGCGGGGCGCTTGCAACGCGGTTCGTTGTTCCGCAGTTCCACTCAGAATCAGAGAACAGATGGCCAAATCTTGAGAAGAGTTTCTGACGACTCGGCGGGCGGCGATTCGTTGGCCATCTGTTGAATTCGGGCGGCGCGACTTGCTACTCTAATTCGCAGTCCTGCAGCTAGTTCCCCCAGTTCCGTCTAGTTCGTCTAGTTCCGACTTCTGGAAATGTGTTCCTTCCGCCGTGATGGATGAAAGTGCTCGGGGGGGACTTGAACCCCCATGCCTTGCGGCATACGCCCCTCAAACGTACGTGTCTGCCATTTCACCACCCGAGCAGAAAGAGCGGAGAGACCGAAGTTTGCCGTGCGGGGATCGGCGTGCAAGGGAAAAATTTCGCTTGCTGGGGAGCTGGAGCTATGGGATTTTCGCAGGTTCCTACAGAGGAGATCAATCTCATGGCATACGCAGTGATACAGACAGGAGGCAAGCAGTACCGCGTCGCGGAGGGCGACGTGATCGAGGTCGAGAAGCTCGACGTCGAGGCGGGCGCTGACGCAACGTTCGAGCAGGTTCTCCTGGTGTCCGACGGAGAGAGCGTCGCGATCGGTTCGCCGCTGGTGAGCGGGGCCGCGGTCACGGCGGAGGTCGTTGAGCAGACCAAGGCGCCGAAGGTGATTGCGTTCAAGTATAAGCGTCGCAAGGGCTATCATCGCACGGTGGGCCATCGCCGTCAGCTCACGCGCCTGAAGATCAAAACCATCAGCAAGTAAGTCAGGCTTATGGCTCATAAGAAGGGACAAGGAAGTGTCAAGAACGGCCGCGACAGCGCTAGCAAGCGGCTGGGTGTTAAGAAGTTTGGCGGGGAAGCGGTGATCGCCGGGAACATCATCCTGCGGCAGCGCGGCACCAAGTTTATCCCGGGCCGGAACGTGGGGCTTGGGCGGGACTATACGATTTTTGCCTTGGTCGACGGTCATGTGAAGTTTGATCGCGATGGCCGGCGTGTGAACGTCGAGAGCGTTTAGCGGATCGCAGTTCCCTTTCTGGATCACGCCCACCGCGCAGAGATGGTGCCAGCGCGTCGGTGAACGCGGCTGCGGCGCGATACATTAGAGCAGCTCCACTGCGGCGGCCGCAATGCCCTCTTCGCTGAGGGCTTGAGCGAGTGGGCGACCGCCAGCCACGCGAGCGAGAGGGATCCGGAGGCGTCGTGCATCCAGGCGCCAGAGTTCGAAGTGTGCCAGATAGCTCGCGGAGTAAGCGCGGAGGTCATTCGCGCTAAACCTGAGATCTCTCCGGTCAGCGGTTTCGCAATCGACGAGCTCTCCATTTCCCAACCATTCGGGGCTGGCTTCCGATTTGGAGTAGGGCGCGAGAAGAATCGGTCGCCCATGGTTTCCGAGCAGCGGCAAGAGGAATGAGTTCGGCTCGGCGGGATACAGCAGGTCGCTGACGAAGACGCGGAGCGACGCTGCCCGCCACGGAATATAGCGGACATCCGGAAGGCTCATCGAGTTTTCCGGCGGGGATTTCCCGGGGAATTGCCAACCGACTTGTGGTTCGTGAGTAGTGACCGCTGAACCCTCGATCGAGAACAGGCGGACCGAGGCCCCAGCCCTAAGGGCACTTTCCAGACAGAACCAAGCCAGTTCCAGCGTGCAACGGCCCTTCTCTTCGTCGACAAACATGGAGCGCGAGGTGTCCACGACGAGATCCGCATGCGGGCGAACCTCCTCCCGGTAAAGCTTCATCGAGTAGTGGCCGCTGCGAGCATAGGCATTCCAGTCGATATGCCGGGGATCGTCGCCGGGCACGTACGGGCGGTGATCCTGAAAGTCGATCGAACTGCCCGTGCCCGCGCCAGGCACCGGACCGTCGGTGCGGCGCAAACCCATCTTGAAAGGCAGGGCCAAACGCTCCGCCACGCCGCGCATGGCGGAGCGAATCTCAGCTTGCGCGTTTGTCTGCAAAGGTTCTCGTGGCTCGGCTAAGCCTCCCTGGTGCAAGCGACGCGAGCTTCTGGAGAGAACCTAGAGCGTCTTGCAGAATTCCTCGAGGCGATCGAGGCCCTTCTTGATGACATCGAGACTGGTCGCGTAGCTGAGTCGAATGGTCCGGTCGTCACCAAAGGCGACTCCCGGAACCACGGCGACGTTGGCTTTGCTGAGCAGGCGATCGGAAAAGTTTTGCGACTTCAATCCAAAGGTGCTGATATTTACGAGGACGTAGAACGCGCCGAGTGGCCGGACTGCCGAAAGCCCTGAGATTTTGCTCAGGCGGTCGAACATGTATTCGCGGCGAATATCAAACTCGTCGCGCATGTCGGCGACACACTGTTGATCTCCCTTGAGCGCAGCGAGTCCGCCTTTTTGGGCAAACGAACACGGATTCGACGTGCTGTGGCTTTGCATCGAGTCAATCGCCTTGGCGATCGCCTCCGGAGCCCCGAGGTAGCCGAGGCGCCAGCCCGTCATGGCGTAGGCCTTGCTGAAACCGTTGACCGTGATTGTCAAATCGTGGGCCTCCGGCGTCAGCGAAGCGATGCTCACGTGCTCGGCGCCCTCGTAGGTCAGCCGCTCGTAGATTTCGTCCGAAAGGATGTAGATTTCCTCCTCGGCGGCGACCTCGGAAATCGCGCGCAATTCTTCCTTGCTGTAGACGGACCCCGTCGGGTTGCCCGGCGAGTTGATGATGATCATCTTCGTCTTGGGCGTCATGGCGTTCTCGAACTGTTCCGCAGTAATCTTCCAGGTGCTCTGTTCGGTAGTTTGGACGATGACCGGATCGGCTCCGGCCAGGCGCACCATCTCGGGATAACTCAGCCAATACGGCGCCGGGATGATCACCTCGTCACCGGGATCGCAGATCGCAGCGACCGCGTTGTAACAGGATTGCTTGGCACCGTTGCTGACGATGATCTGCCCGGGCTTGTAGTCGAGATTGTTGTCTTTCTTGAACTTCTCCGAGATGGCTTGACGAAGCTCGGGCAAGCCCGAGCTCGGAGTATACTTTGTAAAGCCCGCCTGAATGGCCTCTATGCAGGCCGCCTTGATATGCTCGGGAGTGTCCATGTCCGGCTCGCCGGCTCCGAAACCACAAACATCGATACCTTCGGCTTTGAGCGCCTTGGCCTTGCTGTCGATGGCGAGGGTGAGCGAGGGAGTGAGTTCTTGAACGCGGGTAGCAAGTTGCATGATGTTTACGAGAGATAGGCGTGGATGAGTGACTTAAGATTGTTTTCCGCGACACGGATAATGTCCATCTCGCGCTTGGCATTTTCCGGGGAGTCCGAGGCGTGCGCCGCGTTGACCATGATCGTGTCGCCAAACTCGCGACGAATCGTCCCGAAAGGCGCTTTGGCGGGGTCGGTTGGTCCCAGGACCTCGCGAATTTTTAGCACCGCGTCGACCCCTTGATAGACGAGAGCGACACACTTCTCACTGCCGGGCAGAGCGCGCTTTTCCGGGGAGCACTCGCTTGGCCGGCTCCCGGCCATAAACTGGATGATGCCTTCCCAGTAACTGCGGCCGGCGATCGGACCGATAAGTTCGCCGAGTTGACGTTCTGTCTCGGTGCCCAAGGCGATGCCAAATTCCTCCTCGAGCGCCAGACGCGCCCGCTTTTCGCTCGACTTTGTCAGTCGCGCAATCATGGCATCCAGAACTGGTCGGTAGAATTCTTCCGCCTCGGCCACGCTCAGGTTGTGAACCTTGAATCCGATGATCGATAGGCCGGCACGCGAAAAGAGGTCCACGACCCCGCCCAGGCGCGCATTGGGGAAGCGAAAATTGTCGGGTTTGATCAAGACGAGTGTCTTCTCGATGTTCTCACCCACCGGATACGGGATGCAATCGTCCAGAATGCCGCCATCGGAATCTGAATACTTCGCCCAAATAGCCAGATGCTTGCGCGCGGTGTCGGAATCCTGCGCCGCCAGCACCGCCGGTTCGAAGTAAATGACACGGCCATTCTCTACGATGTAATCTCCATAGGTGTCGCGGATCGTTTCTCCGCGGGGGCGTTCGTGAACGATATGACCGGCGACCGCCCGAGTATGCTGGACGGCATCTTCTCCTCGGAGAACCAGGAGGAGCACGCGTTGGCGAACGTTATCGGCGTCCGGCGCGAATTTTTTGAGGATGTATTCTCGAAGAAGTTCCTGAGTCAGTTGGTGCTTCTGGTTGCTTTCGGGAGTCGAGGCCGTCGCAAACTCCTCCGCCAACTCGTGACTCGGCGCGAACATGCGAGCGGCAGCCAATTCGAGACCCGATCGCGACAGGATGCGAGATAAGATCCCGCCCGTCCGCGACTTGCGGATCGAGTAGGGTGTAATGATAACGTAAGAGAGCTCCATGGCGGCTTCACGCCCAGACAGGGCGGAAACCGGTCATGAGCGGACCGGGAAAGCTACTGGCGATGGGAAGAAGCCGTCAACCCATAAAAAGAATCCTTGAAGGACGATCCGCAGATTGACCGCGATGAAGCTGCTCGTTTCGCTCCGCGCTCCGCGCCGAAGCACGGAGCGACCATCGCGCACGCGGCAGCTCGCGGGAGATATGTTGTTTCAATCCGCGCGCCCGCGAGGGGCGCGACTGTCGAATCGTAAGACTCTGCCAGCGCACGCAGCCCCGCATCGAATGTCACCTCCAGCCGCCGACGGGTCTTTCCGTAAAAAAGAAACCCCAGTCCGATCTTGAGTTCCAGCAGTTCCTCGAGACAAAGCGCCTGCGCGCACAATTGCACTTCGTCCGCTCAATGTGGATGAGAGCGCACTGCCGATCGCAGTAAAGCAAGTGCTGGCCGGAGATGGGAAGAAGGTCGGTCATGGCTCCGCCGCCGGCGAACCGGACTCAGTCCAGGACGAATGGCTCCGTTTGCATCTCTTCGCGACGCTGTGTAAAGGCGACCGAAGGGAGACAGGAAAGGACGAACGCCGCATGTGCCAACTGAACGGTCCAGCTTGGCTCCGGCCAGTCCGTCGGACCATCATCCTGGCCAATTTCAGGCAATCCGAGGTCGCTTTCTTCGCTGAGCTTACCCGATCGGCTCGATGAGTCTGCGCAAGAGGTCGATTGTTCGATCGTCTGCATAGCGTCTAAGAATAACCTGCAACTCTGGGTTCGCCAAGTCGAGCTCCGCGATTCGTATGAGCTGGATGATATCAGGCAAGTCTTTGCCTCTGGCCGCGCGGGTCGGATTCTTCAGCGCATGAAGTTTGAGAGCGATCATGTGCAGCGGCTTTGGTGCACGAAGCGGCACTCCAGCAAAATCAAGGACACGCGCCTCAGCCCAAAGCTTCTCGAATGTGCTTTCGTCCACTAGCATGAGATCGATAGGGAAGGGCGGATTCTCGTCCGCTGGCGCCGTAAACTGAGCAAACGCGCGTGTTTCGCCTTTCCACTGATAGCCCAACGCTTCCAGTTCATCGCGCCAGACCGGTAGCGCCGTCCCCTCGATGACAAAATCGAAGTCCACGGTGGTTCGACTGTAGCCGTAGGCATTTATCGCGTGCCCGCCGATCACCAGAATGCGCGCATTCTTGCGTTCGGCCACTGCAGCGATTCGGGCGAATGCGTTTGTTGAGGGATCGAACTTGGTCATGTCAAGGCCTTGTCCGTCTAGTCTCGCATGGAGCGGATATCAATCCTGGTTTCTTTGGCAGCTTCCGGCGCACCATTTCCCGCGGGTGATGATACGAGGTTTGGCGAAGCCGGCGGCTTGGAAAGCGCTGGCCACTTCGGGTGCCTGATCACGAAGCACGCCGGAAAAGACCAGCCAACCCTCGGGTTTGGTGGCGCAGGCAATCCGCGGAGCGGCTTTCAGCAATACATCGCTGAACAGGTTGGCGAGCACTATATCGAAAGGCTTGTGGACGGTGAGTTCGAGCACATCAGCGCGTGAGACTCGTAGAGAGGGAAACCCATTCGTCGCGGCGTTTTGTTTGGCGATACGCACAGCCACGGGGTCATAGTCGACGGCCATCACTTCGGATGCGCCGAGTGCTTTTGCAGCGACGGCGAGAATACCCGCTCCGGTTCCAAGGTCGAGGGTGGTGAAGGCCTCGGAAAGGCGTCCGGTGATATCGACCAGGAGCCGCAGGCAGGTGGCTGTGGTGGCATGCTCGCCCGTCCCGAAGGCCATCCCGGCGGGAATCAATATGCCGCGAACCTTCGGCTGGCCTCGCTGCCACGTCCGCCAGGAAGATCGGTCCGAAAAGACCTTGAGCTTTCCGCGGATGGAGAGAGGTCCGCGCGGGCGTGCCGGATCGCCGGTCCAGATGTGCGGGGGCAATCTCGTGGCGCGGCCTCCGAACCGCGCAACGAGCTGTTTCGCCAGGCGCTCTTTGCAATAGGCCTCAATCTTGAGCGCTTTGGAATTCGGCCAGGTGACAAGGACGACGTTTTCGGGTCCGAGAAACCGCAGTCGTTCGATCCAGGCGTCCTCCCACTTGATCGAGCTCAGACGGGTCCAGCGAAACAGAATCGAGGCTGCTCGGGTTGCGCCGTGGAAACGGAGACTCGAGGAGGGAGGTTGGGGGGCCGTTCGACGCGCCATATCCGCGCTGCTCGATGAAGTTATTCTAGCCGCTCAGGCGACCGGCTTCAATTGCGAAACGCTAAATTCGGTCAGTCCGTTTTCTGCTCCGTCAAATTCCCACGCAGTTCAAAAAAATATGAGACAGGAAACCCCGCCATGCGCCAGACTGCGGACTGGTGAAACCCGCAAAGCTAATAATTGCCGCCAGCGAAACCTCGGCGGACATGTTGTATGCGACCCGTTTTCGGGCGCCGGACCCTTTTGTGTTTGTCGAATCGCAGGGCAAAACCGCGATCTTGTTGAGCGATCTGGAGGTTGACCGCGGTCACCGCGAAGCAGTGGTGGATGAGGTCGTGAGCTACTCGCAGCTCGAGCGGGAGCTGCCGGGCACGAGGAAGCAGAAGCCGGCCTTCGCGAAAGTAGTGGCTCTGTTCCTGAAGCAACGTGGCGCCAGGCAGGTCGTGGTGCCCGCGGATTTTCCGCTGGGGCTCGCGTCCGCTCTCAGGACGGAAAGAATCGGAGTGCAGCATGCGGACGGACCCCTTTGGTCGCAGCGTCAGATCAAGTCACCAGAGGAAATCAAGGCTCTCCAAGCTGCGCTGCGCATTGCCGAGGCGGGGATGGCGCGAGGTCACGAAGTCTTAAAAGCGGCCAGGATCCGCAAGAGTGGCCAACTTTTTTGGGGAGGCCGGGTCCTTTCTGCGGAGACGTTGCGCATGGAGATGGAGATAGCGGTGGTTCGGGCCGGTGGAGAAGCACGGGGCGATACCATCGTGGCGTCCGGTGAAATGGCCTGCGATCCCCACGAGCGAGGGAGAGGACCGCTCGCGGCGAACCAGCTCATCATCCTGGATATTTTTCCGCGCGACTCGCGCAGTGGCTTTTTTGGCGACCTCACACGAACGGTCGTGCGTGGAAAAGCCAGTGACGCGCAGCGGCGCCTTTGGGAAACGTGCCTGGAAGGACAGCGGCGAGCTCTGCGAGCGCTCAGAGCCGGCGCCAAGGGCGGAAAGATTCATGAGGAGATCAAAACCTTCTTCAAGACCATGGGCTATCCCACCGAGATCAAAGCAGGCCGGTGGCAAGGATTTTTCCATGGCACTGGCCATGGATTGGGTCTTGAGATTCATGAGGAACCCCGATTCGGAGCCGCGACTTTCCGGGCGGGCCAGGTGTTCACGGTGGAGCCCGGGATTTATTGGCCCGGCACAGGGGGTGTCCGTCATGAAGATGTCGTCGTGATTACCCGCGGCGGACACGAATTGCTCAGCGATTTCCCCAAGCAACTCGAGATCTAGTGTGTGCCTTGACGAGGTCCCTGTCGCTGACCCGCAAGGCTCTTCTCTCGAGATGCTCACCAGGTCGCCCTGATGGCTTTGGCGAGTTTCGTCCGGAGCGCGAGAATAGTTTCGGCCCGGGCCCTTCGATTTCGTTGAACGTCGGAACCTGTTGATTGTCGGAAGGATCGTAACTAATTTCCTTAGCATATGATAATGAGTTGGCTTTTCTTGATTGGGGTTCCCCTGCTCGTTGGGCTTTGGGCCCAGATGCGGGTGTCGAGCGCCTTCCGCCAATGGAAGCAGATCGCCGCCACATCCGGGGTAACTGGCGCCGAAGCCGCGCGTGAGATTTTGGCGGCGGCAAATATTCGCGACGTGAACGTTGTTGAAATCAACGACATGCTTGGCGATCACTATGATCCGGTGAACAAGCGCCTCTGCTTGTCCACGGATGTTTACAATACTCCCTCGGTGGCGGCTTTGGGGATTGCCGCGCATGAATGTGGTCATGCCATCCAGGACCAGAAAGGCTACGCGCCCCTGAAATTGCGCATGGCCATTGTTCCTGTGACGCAGTTTGCGTCGAACTTGCTGCCCTTCATTTTCCTGGGCGGCTTGTTCTTTGGCCTCATGAAACTGGCTTTGCTCGCCGTCGGGGTGTACCTGGTGCTCACCTTGTTCCAGCTGATTACCTTGCCGGTGGAATTTGACGCCTCGCGCCGCGCGAAGATCATCCTCCAACAAATGGGGATCATTCGGCCGGGCGAAGAGGCGACCGGCGTGAACCAGGTGCTCGATGCGGCGGCGCTCACCTACGTGGCGGCCTTCGTCGCGTCCCTTGGCACGCTGATCTACTACCTGCTGGTCGTCTTCGGCAATCGGGATCGCTAAACATTGAGGGGGAAATGCTCGTCAAGAATAGTGGTTTGCCGGCGAGATCCGGCCGGGTTTGAACCGTTGGGGGATCGTTTGAGCGGACTGCGATGACGGCGCTTCGACGCAAGCCGGTGGTGCTGACGATCGCCGGCTCAGACAATAGCGCCGGTGCAGGGGCGCAGGCCGATCTCAAGACGATCTCCTGGTTTGGCTGTTACGGACTTACGGCCATCACCTGCGTGGTGGCCGAAGTGCCCGGCAAGGTGTCCGCGATTCAGCCCGTGCGAACGGAGATAGTCGCCGAGCAAGTTTCCCTGAGTCTGACGGCCTTTCCGGTGGCCGCCGTCAAGACCGGAATGCTCTTTTCCACAGCCATCGTCGAGGCCGTGGCGGATCTGCTCGCGAATCGACGAGTCAAGCTCGTCGTGGATCCCGTCATGGTGGCCAGCAGCGGAGACCCGCTTCTCAGGAAGTCTGCCATCACCGCCTATCGCAAAGCGCTCTTGCCGCTGGCGACTGTGGTGACTCCCAATCTCGACGAGTTGCGCATCCTGGCAGGCCGGGAGGTTCGCAGTCTGGCGGAGATGAAAGATGCTGGTCGATCGCTTGTGGAAAGATACGGATGCGCGTTTCTGCTCAAAGGCGGGCACCTGCGCGGCCGAATCGCTGTCGACCTCCTCGTGACCACGAAGGATGTTGAAGAGTTCGCGGCGCCCTTCGTGAAAGGCCTGTCGACCCATGGAACGGGCTGCACGTATTCCGCCGCGATCGCGGCCGGTCTGGCGCAGGGAAAATCGCTCCGCGAAGCGGTTTCGCTGGGAAAGCGCTACGTCACCGACTCAATTGAAAAATCGTTGCGCTGGGGCAAGACACACGCCCTCAATCATTTCCCAACTTAAGGGCCAAGGGTCGGGAAATGACTCCCGCCTTCAACCGACGAGCGGATCGATCGCGGCCAGGCTTCTTCTGTAGAGCGGGTGGTTTCCTCCTCGACTCAGTTCGGTGACCAAAATGTCGGCGGGGTCGCCTTTTCCGGCGGGTACCAGCATCACCGCATCTGATATCCCTTCGCAACCAATACGCGCCTGGAAGTACTCCGAATGTCCTTCGCGCCAGATCTCCAAGGTCGCATCTTCGCATTCGAATACGCATCGGCTCAGGACGGGACCGGGAACGGTCTGGATCTCGAAATCGATGCGGGTCCCCCCTTTGGAGAGGAAGTAACGCTGTTCCGCTTCCAGTTTCCATCCGAACTGAGCGGCGAGCCAGCCGAGCAGGAGGAGGCCAGTGGTGTGGCTGGCACTCGAGATCGCCACGCTCTCGATTTTGCCGACCCGGGCAAGGGCACACGAATGGTCGAAGAGCTGGGCAAGCGCAAAGCGCGCTCCGACAAGGCGTGTCCAATTCAAATCGCAAAGAATCGTGCGGATTTCCGTGAGCGTTCGGATCTTTCGAACCAGGCCGAATTGCTCGGCAGGGGCCTTCCATTGAGCGCTGTCGTAGATCAAGCGGTCCACCCACCCCCAGAGCTTCTTGTCGAGCGGTTCCCGGAAGTCCTCCTGCCACCAGAAATAGAGAGGCAAGTCCGAATCGAGGTGGGAGAACACGATGTTGGGAAGCGCCGCGACCATGTCGCCATCAAGTTGGAAAGTGATTTGCTCCGAGCAGATCTGCCGCTCGCCTTTGCCGGCGAGATGGCAGTGAGCATTGATCCAGGCCCTGGCTTCGGACTGCGCCGCCGAGGCATTGGCAAAGATCAGGAGCGCCCGGCAGGCGTATTGGCTGGCAATTTTCGAGATCAAATCGGTGTTCTCGGCCAGCGAACCGGCATTCTCCGTGTAGATGGCCAGGTTGATGAGTGAAGCCCGGGTCTTGGTGTCTCCCGTCTCCTCCCAGAGCTTGCCGAGTTCCTTGTCGATTCTTCCGATTTCGACGGGAAAGCCGGGTTCGATGGTGGGTTGTTCCAGGGTGTTCACAGGCGTCTCCAGGTGGCGCCGAAGCGTTTGATCAACTCGTCGGCTTCCGTGGGGCCCCACGTTCCGGCCGCGTAGAGCGCCAGATCGTCGGAAGTCTTTTCCCATTCGGCGCGGATGGCATCCACGAATTTCCAGGCCTCCTCGACCTCGTCCCGGCGGGCGAAGAGCGTGGCATCGCCGCTCATGGCATCGAGCAAGAGCCGTTCATAAGCCTCCGGCGTCGCTTTTCCGAAACTCGTTCCGTAATGGAAATCCATCTTTACCGGTTCGATACGCAGGCTGGAGCCGGGCATCTTCGAACTCATCCGCAAAGCGACTCCCTCGTCGGGTTGAATGCGAATGACCAGAGCGTTGGACTCGATCGTCTGACCCTCCGCATGGAAGAGCACCGGGGGAGCCGCCTTGAATTGAATAGCGATCTCGGTGCTCGCCTTGGGAAGGCGCTTCCCGACGCGAACGAAAAACGGCACGCCCGCCCAGCGCCAGTTATCCACGTTGATATGGAGCGCGACATAGGTATCCGTGACCGACTCCGCGCCGATGTTCTGCTCGTCGCGATAGGCGGGCACTCGCTTGCCGTTGACCGTGCCGGCTCCGTACTGCGCCCGGACCACGTGTTGGCGGACGTCTTCTCCTCGGATCGGTCGCAGCGATTTGAGCACCTTGACCTTTTCATCACGGACGGCATCCGCATCCAGGCCCGCCGGAGGTTCCATCGCGGTCAGGCAAAGAAGTTGCAGCAGGTGATTCTGAACCATGTCGCGTATGGCCCCGGATTTGTCGTAATAGCCCGCGCGACCTTCCACACCGAGTGCCTCGCTCGCGGTGATTTGCACGTGATCGATGTAGCGCGAGTTCCAGAGTTGCTCGAAAATCGCGTTCGCAAAACGCATCACCATGATGTTCTGCGCGGTTTCCTTGCCAAGATAATGGTCGATGCGAAAGGTGTCCTTCTCGGAGAATGCCTCCTTGACCATCTCGTTGAGTCGCTGCGCACTGGGCAGATCGGTCCCGAACGGCTTCTCAACGATCACGCGCGTCCAACTGCCCGGCCGGGTTTTGTTCAACCCGCCCTTGCGCAAATTCTCCAGGATGACGGGGAATTGGTCCGGGCCGGCGGAAAGATAGTAGAGACGATTTCCCCGGGTCCCACGCTGTGCGTCCAATTCGTCGAGCCGCTTGGCCAGCGCCGTGTAGCCTTCCAGAGCGTCGAATTCGCTGCGGTGATAAAAGATTGATGAAGCAAAGGCCGCCCAGTGATTGTCATCAATCCTTTGGCGGGAGAACTGACGCGCCGCTTCTTCGAGTTCCTTGCGGAAGATCTCGTCGTTCTTGTCTCGGCGCGCGAACCCGACGACGCTCACCGCCGGCGGGAGCGCTCCGTCAGCGGCCAGATTATAAAGCGCAGGGACCAGTTTGCGATGGGTCAGGTCGCCGGTTGCTCCGAAAATAACGACCGCGCACGGCTGCGGCATTGTCCGGCTCGATAAACCTTCGCGCAGTGGATTGACTTCACTTGTGTCAGGCATTGGTTATCAATAGCCGATGGCAGAATTTATGCCAACGCAGAACGGTTGATGAATCGCGCGACTCTCCTAAAAATTGCCCGCGTTGAGGTGGACGGCGCCATCTGGGAACTTCCGGACGACATTCGTTCCATTGTCGAGCGAGTGCCGGTCTTCCTCGAGCGGCGGCCCGACGCGGAGGACGTGGCCGGTGGAATCGAACCCGACACGTTGGGAATCTTCGACGAGGGCGCCCGAGCCTCTCCGACTCCTCGCATTCGCATTTGGCTGGAGAATATCTGGGAGCTTGCCGAGGGCGACACGGCTGTCTTCCGGGCGGAGGTTCGCACGACGCTTCTTCATGAGATCGGTCATTTGCTCGGATGGGACGAACAGGACCTCGAAGAGCGCGGGCTAGACTGATCAGAAGAGGGCCGGCACCGGGCGATCACCGCCCGCGCGAATATTGGCCAGCTTGATAGAGTTTCGCATAGACCCCTCCCTTGGCGAGGAGTTCATCGCCGGTTCCCTGTTCAGCGATCGTCCCGTGTTCGAGGACGACAATGCGTCCGAGTGAGTGAACGGTGGCCAGGCGGTGGGTGATGATCAGAGTCGTTCGCCCGCGCATGAGTTCGGCGATGGTCTCCATGATGGCATGCTCGGTGCCGGGATCCAACGCGCTGGTCGGTTCATCGAGCAGGAGGATGGGAGCGTCTTTGAGAAAGGCGCGAGCGATGCCGATGCGCTGGCGCTGGCCGACACTCAAGTGGCTCCCCCGTTCGCCGACCGGACTGGCGAATCCTGCGGGCATTTTCATGATGAAGTCGTGGGCCTGCGCGCGTCGGGCCGCTTCGATGATTTGTTCATCGGTCGCTCCGGGCCGGCCATAGGCGATGTTCTCCTTGATCGTCGTGGAAAAGAGAATCGTGTCTTGCAGGACCATGCCGATCTGCAAACGGAGCGACTTCTTCGTCAGGTCGCGCAAGTTGTGGCCGTCGAGTAAGAGTGCGCCGGAGCTTGGATCGTAGAAGCGCGGCACGAGGCTGAGCAACGTGCTCTTGCCCGCGCCGGTCCCACCCACGAAGGCCACACTTTCCCCGGCGGCAATCGACAGGTTGACGTCATTCAGGATGCGACGGTCCTTGGAATAGCCGAAGCTAACGTCGCGAAACTCGATGTCGCCGCGCGCCTTTTCGATCGGCCTGGCATTCGGCGCGTCGGGCACATCGTCCTCGCGGTCGAGCACTTCGAAGCAACGCGCCGCTCCGGCGGCAGCCCCTTCCATCGCCCAGGCAGTGTAACTAAGCTGTTCGAGCGGCTGGTAAAGCATCAGAAGATAAGTGGCGAAGACGGTCAGGTCACCCAGGGTGAGGGCGCCGGCGAGGACCTGGCGGGCGCCCACGTAGTACATGAGGGAGGTGCCTGCGGCCATGAGCGTTCCAACGACGAGCGAGCTGGCGATCGAGGTCATGTTCAGGCGCAGGTTGGCTTCGAGGCTTTGTGCGGCTCGCTTGCGAAACTGGCGGATCTCGAAAGCTTCGCGTCCAAAGGCATGGACCATTCGAATCTGACTGATCCCCTCCTGGGTCAGCGCAAGGAGGTCGCTTTCGCGCTCCTGGATGGTCGTTGACTGCTGCCGGACGCGGTCCGCGAAAAAGCCGATCGCCCAGGTGATGAACGGGAGCACGGCCAGCGAAGTCAGCGCCAGCGGCCAGTTCATCCAGAGCATGATACCGAATGTCCAAACCAGGGTGACGACCGAGCCCAGGATGGTGGCGAAACCTTTGTTATAGATGGTCTGGATGCTCTGGGAATCGTAGGCGACCCGGAAGCTCGAGTCCGAGCTGCGGCGTGCGTCGTGATACTTGAGGGGGAGGGATTGAAGGCAGGAATAAAGATCCGTTCGCAGGCGAAGCAGAGCTTTGAGCCCCACTCGGATAAAGAGGTAGTTCCCCGCCAGGCTGAGCAATGCTCCGGCCAGGCTCACCACCACGAGAATGAGACATAGCCAGAATGCGACGTGCTCGGGAGGCGCCGAGCCGAACCAATGCGCAATGAAGGCCCGCGCCTCCTCGGTGCCATGCGTCACATCTCCCGGCAGCACCCCGTCGACAATATATTTGAAGGGCCACGGCTTCAGCGAGTTGATGATGATGGCGGCAAAGGTGAAAAGAACGCCTCCAAGCGACGGCCAGAGATACGGGCGAAAATAACGGAGTGCTCGGGCGTAGATGAACACGAGCTTCCGTTGCTACTCCATGCCTGCCGGATTTTCAACGGGATTGCGCGTATCCGGACAAAGCCGTAACTACGTATCGTTCCATGCCAGCCGCTCGAAGCGCTCTGATTCAGACCATGGTCGCGCGGGTTTCCCTCGACGACGTCATCGTCTACGTGAACGATGCGCTGGCCGCGTATTTACATACGCCGAAGCGGAGCCTGATCGGGGCATCGTTGGAAGACGTCTTGCGCCTTTGCGACGGTGAAGTTGCCTCCTGCTTCGCTCGACCGGAGTCCGGTCGGACAAGCAATCGGCTTGTGACCGATGAGCGAGGAAGAGTCTTCGAAGCGAAGTTGTACTCCAACGGCGGAGGCTTGGATATCGTTCTGGATGAAATTGGAACGGCGGGACCGGTCGCGAGCGAGTTGCGCGAAGCGAGCGGCACGTCGCTGGATTCGTTGACCGAGGACGAACTGCGGACCATCCGGCATCCGGAGCAGAGGTATCTGAGCGTTACGTACACTCGGCTTCAAGGGCTTGCCCAATTTGCCGGCCGGCTGGATCCGATGGAGGTAAAGCTGATGGTGGACTCGTTCGTGGAAGAGGCCGCCGAAGCGGTGCGCGATACGGGATGCACCGTCGGCGAGACGACCCGCGACATGGTATTGGGGATCTACGGAGCTCCGCGCTATTACGCCGACCATCCTTTGCGAGCCATTCTTGCTGCTTGCGAGCAAATCCAGAGGGCGTCTCAGTTGCATGCCGGCCTCAACCGTGAAGGCAAAGAGCTGCCCCCGTGCTCGTGTGGAATCTGGACCGGAGACACCCTCGTGGGCGCCTTCGGAAGCTCGATCTGGCAACGCTATACAGCCATTGGTGCGCCGCTGGACCTCGCCGCGCATCTTTGCCGGTTGGCCCGTCCCGGAGAAGCCGTCCTCCCCGAGCACACCTTGACACATATGCTGCGCACGCTGCCGGAGGGCTGGCAGCATATCCGGGCAGAAAGCGAGCATGAGCCCGATCTGAGTGACATCGACTGGTCATCCCACGAGATTACGCCGGTTCCAGATCATCTCAGGAAAGTTGTCTATCTGGTAGGCCGGGGAGTCCAGGAGGATGCCGACCGGACGGAGCTCTATTTCGATTACCTCTGGTCTTTCCGCGTCCCGGGTCGAGATCAACCAACGCCGGTCCTGCGGGTAGTTCGGCCGGCGCGGGTCGGCGACTCGTTTGAGCTGCGAGAAGACAATGTCGTCACGACTCAAGCCACCCAACCCTTTGGGAAATATAAGCTCATTGAAGTCATCGGCACCGGGGGGATGGGGACGGTCTGGCGAGGTGTGGATCGATTTGGGAATGCTCTGGCGATCAAGATCCTGCATTCCAGCCAGACGGTGACCGAATCGCAGCTCAAGCGTTTCCGGCGGGAAGCTGAAATCATGGCCAGGCTGCCCCATCGCAACATCTGCCGCGTTTATGAACTCAACGAATTCGATGGCATTCAGTACATCGCGATGGAATTTGTCGACGGGTTGCCTCTTTCCGATCTCTTGTACGAACAAGCTGTGTCGCCATCAGCGGATACGGAAAGCGAAATCGATTTGCGTGAACTGATTCGCTCTCTGCGCTTCGCCCGGGCGGCTCAGCAGGAAAACGCCGATGGGTCCGAGCCTGCGCCGCGGCCGAAGGAGACGCGGATTCTTCCGATTGAGCAAACCCTTAGCCTGGTGCTCAAGGTGTGCGACGCGATCCAGTTTGCCCACGAACACGGCGTGCTCCATCGCGACCTCAAGCCCGGCAACATTCTCCTGCGCGAGGATGGCGAACCGCTCGTGGCCGATTTTGGTCTCGCAAAACTGAAGACGAGTGAAGGCTCGCGCTCCCTTTCGCTGACCGGGCATGTCGTCGGAACCTTGGAGAACATGGCGCCGGAGCAGGCGGAATCCAGCAAGGATGTCGATGAGCGGGCGGACGTCTATAGCATCGGCACCATTCTTTATCAGATGCTTTCCGGGCGCAGGCATTTCGAAGCGACCGGAAACATTGTCAACGACGGACAGGCGCTGAAAACCCACTCGCCCGTCCGGCCGCGCACCTGCAATCCACAGATTCATCCCGATCTCGAGATCATTACGCTCAAGGCGCTGCGCAATGATCCGGCCGAGCGTTATCGCAATGTGTCGGCCTTGCGCGCAGACATCGATCATTATCGGCGTGGCGAAGTCATCAGCGCCAGACCGGTCTCGCCAGTTGATCTGCTGAAAAAGCTGGTCGTTCGCAACAAGCTTGTCACCGGTGTGATCGCCGCGTCGCTACTTATCATCATCTGTGGTGCGCTGATCTCGATCTACTTTCTCAATGCGCGGCTCGAAGAGGCGAACGATCAATACCTGCTCGCCGAACAGCGTCTGCAGTCGGCCAGCCGCAAAGAACAGGAGGCCATGGCGGCGGCGGACGAAGCCAGATCTCAGCAGGCGCAAGCGGAAAACGCGCTGGCGGAAATGCAGCGATCGGAGATGACCGCGCGCTCTGCCCAGGAGGAAAGCAAGCGGGCCATGGTCGAAGCACAGCCCGCGGGCGCGCCACTGGCCGAGGTGCAGCAGACCGCGCTCCAGCGTGAGGAACAGCCGCAGCAAATCGCAGAAACGCCGCCGAATCCGAGCGTGGGCGAAGTCGCCGCCGCCCCTCCGCCCGTCGCCATCGTTCCTTCGATCGCGCCTGAGGCCGAACAGGCGATGCGGCAGGCGGCGACGATTTACGATTTCGAGCTTTCCGCCAAAGAACTTCGCAACTTCGAGAAGTCCCCGGGAAAAGTTGTCCGCAAGCTGACGGAAGCGATGGATAGTGTGGCGGGCGCCCTGGCGGCCCAGCCGGATATGATCGAAGCATGGATGCTCAAGGGACGCCTGCATTGGGCCCTCATGGAGTTCGATCGCGCCGTGGATAGCTTTCGACGGGCAGCCGCGCTCAACGCGACCGGCCAGGCGCCTGGCGAGACAGATGCCCTCACCCAAACCCTCACCCTCGCTTCGAGCCTGGTGAGCGGAGGCTCCGACAAATATCAGCGAGGCGCGGACGCCCTTCGAGCGTCATCGATCCATCAGAACGCCGCCGCGGGAAGCATCCTCGAATTTCTCAACCGAAAACCGAACGTGCGCAAGAACTCCGGGAACTCTCCAGGTCCGTTGCGCCAGAAACTGACGCCCAACGAAGTAGCCTTGGAGCTGATTCAGCGCAACGGACCCGGTGCGCGAGCCTTTGTCAGGACGACCAGTCTTGGTCGCGCTGAGGTGGCGATCTGGGGTGCGGAAGAGGTCACCGACCTGAGCCCCTTGCGTGATATCGACGCTTCCGCCCTCGCGGTGATCGGAGCACGGGCGATCGACTGGCAGACCATCTTTTCTCAACCACTTGATTCCCTGGACTTCTCCAGGTGCCTTATCGAAAGTCTTCCACTGACGCCGCGCGGCTTCCTCCGCGTTCGTTCTATGAAGCTGGCCTCATCGGAAGTCGGCGGTGTGGATTTTGCTCGGGGCATGCCGCTCGTTGAAAAGCTCGATCTTTCTTTGACGCACGTCACCGACCTGGCCCCGCTCGGGGCCTGTCGCCAGCTTCGCCAACTCGACCTTGCCGGACTCAACCCCGGGAGCCTGCGAACGCTGATGAAGCTGCCTCTGGAATCGCTCACTCTCAGTCCGATGTTGATCACCGATCGAAACTCCCTGGATGCGTTGCGCGTTCATCGCACACTCAAGGTGATGCGTTCTCCGGAAGATCCTCTCGAGCAACCAGCTAGCGAATTCTGGCGCAAGCTCGACTCCGGAGAATATAACCAAGTCCGCTAGCGCGCGCGGGGAATGCCGACTGGGAATATGTTGCAGAGAGATTGAACAAAATGGCGGGTGCCCGGTCTAATCCTTCAACATCCTAATTTTGCGGATAGTCATGAAAGATCCATATCGTAAAATCAACGGGAAGCAGTATTCCTTGGGCGAGTTGATCAGTATTGTATCTTCTTGCGCCCGCGATAGCCGTGAAACACTTGCTGCACTGGTGGATCTCTTTGAGAGCGGTCGCGTTCTCTTGGAGAACCATGGCCGCCTGAAGCGTGTCCGGGTTGCCGCCTAAGGAAGCGCTTTTGGTTACACTTTTCATCACCGCCCGGCACGCTATGCTCGGGCGATGGTCGAGATAACGGTCGAGTACGAGGGCAATTTTCATTGCCAGAGCGTGCACGGCCCTTCCGGCGCCCGGCTTCCTACCGATGCGCCGAAAGACAACCTGGGTAGAGGAGAGGCCTTCAGTCCGACGGATCTGACGGCGACTTCGTTGGGCGTGTGCATGTTGACGACGATGGCGATCGTTGCCACGCGCCAGTCGCTTGATCTCGACCTCTCGGGAGCCAGGGCGACAGTTCGCAAGCACATGACTGCGAGTCCGCCGAGGAGGATCTCGAAAATTGAGGTGCGCCTTGAGATGCCTATGTCGGAGACGCATCCCGCTTGCAATATCCTCAGGGACGCAGCCATTCACTGTCCGGTCGCGTTGAGCCTTCATCCGGAGGTTGAGAAGGCGATTACATTTTCCTGGAAGGCGTAGAACAGAATTCTATTGGCCTTGGCGGCGGCTCCAAGTCTACGCTGACGCGGTGATCGAACGCTATTCCCTGCCGCAGATGCGCGCGCTCTGGAGCGAGCAGCGCAAGTTGGAGCTCTGGCTCGAAATCGAGGTCCTCTCGTGCGAGGCCATGGCCGAGCTCGGGACAATTCCCAGGAAAGATGCCGCGGTGATTCGTCGGAAAGCGGCCTTCGATATCGAGAGCGTCCGCGAAATCGAGAAGCGCACCAATCACGACGTGATCGCTTTTCTCGAGGACGTCGCGGCGCGAGTGGGTCCCGAGGCGCGTTGGATTCATCAAGGCCTGACCTCTTCAGATTTGCTCGACACGACCCTTGCTGTCCAGATGAACGCATCGTGCGCCATCATGCTGGATGATCTCAACCATCTCCGCGAAGCGATTTCCCGGCGCGCGATCGAGCACAAGTTCACCCCAATGATCGGCCGCAGTCACGGCATTCACGCCGAGCCGATCAGCTTCGGCCTGAAACTGGCGCTGATGTTCGACGAGTTTTCTCGTGCCACCCAGCGCCTGAGCCAAATGCGGGAGCGCATCCGCGTGGGCAAGATCAGCGGAGCGGTCGGGACTCACGCCCACCTCGACCCGCGCGTGGAAAAGTTGGTTTGCGAGAGACTTGGTCTGAGGCCCGCGGCGCTTTCCACCCAAATCATCCAGCGCGACCGGCACGCTGAGTTCATGGCGGTGCTGGCCTTGATTGCCTGCTCGGTGGACCGCTGGGCGACTGAGTTTCGCCATCTTCAGCGGACCGAAGTGCTCGAAGTCGAGGAGCATTTCGCAGCTGGGCAAAAAGGCAGTTCAGCCATGCCGCACAAGCGCAATCCGATCACGGGCGAGCGGCTCTGCGGAATTGCCCGGGTCATTCGGGGAAACCTTACCGCTGCGCTCGAGAACGTCGCCCTCTGGCATGAGCGTGATATCAGCCACAGCTCGGTGGAGCGGATCATCCTGCCAGACTCCTGCACTCTCGTTGACTATATGCTCGTGACCTTGCGCAAGCTTGTTGAGGGCCTGCAGGTTTACCCGGAAAACATGCGCCGCAACATGGAAATCACGCGCGGCCTCTACGCCAGTCAGGCCGCGCTACTGATGCTCACCGAGAAAGGGCTCGATCGGAAAGACGCCTATGAAGCGGTTCAGCGTGCCGCAATGAAGACGTGGAATGAGGGCGGAACCTTCGCGGCTAACCTCGCGGCCGAACCAACCGTCGCCAGACACCTGACGCCAGAAGACATCGCCCTGGCATGCTCTCCCGAGCGACACTTTCGACATATCGAGGACAAGTTTCAAGCCGTGGGGATCCTCGGCTGAGGTGCCGGAGGATCACGCGCGAGGATTCGCCTGGGTCGAGTGCTCGCCGACGCCGACCGGCGCGGTGGTCAATTGCTTGATGACCGTCGTCAAGTAGACGGGCTCGGGATGCTTGTTGCGCCACTTGGTGATCTCACGCTTTTCAACGACGCGGAACCCATAACGCTCCAGGACCTTGGCTCCTCGGCGGGACTCGAAGGTGACCATTTGGCCAAAGACGGCCTTTTCACCTTTTGCGCGCAGATAGTCGAAGTAGGCGTTCATCATGGCACCTGTCCCGGCCACGCTTTGGGCTTCAGGAAGCACATTGAAATGGAAGTGCGCGGTCCGGCGCGGGGCGGCGGGGACTTCCCGCCAGGAGTTGCGCAAGATCCAGCCAATGAAATCGCGCGTGGCCCGATTGTACCCGGGATACCGGCTCATCCCGCGCATGAAGAGGCGAAGGTTTTGGAGAAAGCTGTGAATCTGTTGCCGGTACGGCCGGCGTGAACCCAGCAGGTAGCCGACCACGCGACCGTTCTGCTCAAGCACAAAACACGACTCCGGTTCGATGTCAGTATAGTAGCTTGTCAGGTAGTCGGCGAAGAGTTCGCGGTCTTCGAAAACCGGATCGATCGGCTTGCCCAAAAACCCGGTCTGGCAACAGAGAAAGCGAATCGCTTCGCGATCGCGCGGTTCAAACTTTCTGACGCTCACGTCGGGAGGGAAAGGCATGGCGCAAAAATTAGGTGGTCAACGGCTTCCGGTAAATGGAAAAGAAACCCTTCGCTTGGTGGCAGAGCGAACTCACTTGCTGAATCCGGCGACGACTTCCTCGTAGAGCGAGAAGATGCGCTGGAAGACCATCTTCCAGGAGTAGTGCTCTCGCGCGGCCATGCTCGCTTGCAACCCGGTCTCGTAGAGGTCTTCGCCGAACTTCGCCTCGATGGCCGCAGCCAGTGAGTCGGGAGTGTTCTCGGCCGCCCAGTGGCGCTGATTGGAGAAAATGATCCGGTCCATGTAACTTCCACGGATGCCGACCACCGGAGTTCCGCAGGCCTGGCTCTCAAGGGTGACCAGCCCGAAGGTCTCCTGGATGCCCGGATGCACAAAGAGGTCCGACGTTCGGTAGAGCGCCGCTAGTTCGGCTGGCTCCTTGCAATACTGAAGCCAGGTGACCGATTGCGTCTCCCGGCGCAGCTTGACGAGCGCCCGGCGCAGCCCGCCATCGCCTACCGTGAGAAGGTGGTACCGGTGCGGCGTCCTCCGATGAAGGATCTGAAACGCGTCAAAGAGGGTGCGAACATTCTTCTCCGCCGCCAGTCGGCCAACATAGAGGAGCAGCCGGCGATTGTCGGGAATGCGGAGCTCGTGGCGCAACGCCTCTGAAGGGGCGCCATTCGGACAAAAGATATCGGCGTCCACCCCGAGATCGATGCTCACGATCCGTTCGACACCCCAGCCGCGAAGCAGGGTTGCGAGAATCGGGCTCGGAACGAAAGTCCGTTCAAAGCTGTTGTAGAGGGTCTTCACGTAGCGTCGACTCATGTCCTCGGCGATGGCGATGGCGATCGATCCGAAGTACTTGGCGACCGAGCGGATATAGGCCTCGGGAAAGTGGGAGTGGTAGAATCCTACGACCGGAATATCCAAGCCCCGTCCCGACGCGACTGCCTTCCAGGCAAGCTGATAAGGATCGCCGGACTCGATGATTTCCGGCTTTTCCCTTTCGAGCACCTCTTCGACGAGATGGAGTTTCAACAGAGCGCGATAGCGAGAGGTGCGTGAAATAAGCGGCGAGGCAATGGTGTAGACACGAGAAACTGCGTCGCCGGTGCAGGTCGTCGCCTCGCCAGGAACGACCAGAATGTGCTGGCAATCCGGACGCATCTTCCGCACGTAGGCGACCTTCTGCTCGACGTAGCGCCGCACACCACCGCTGACCGGCGAGTAGAACTGCGTGAGGTCGCAAATTTTCACAACAATGGCTCGCGCGACCCCGTCGCTTCCGGATCTATGTCATTCAATACAAGAGTTGTCTGCAATTTGATCCTGGCTCGCTCCAGCGAGCACGGGGCGTTATTCCTGGCCGGAGAGCCAGCGTTCGGCGTCGATCGCCGCGGCGCAGCCTTCGCCCGCCGCTGTCACAGCCTGGCGATAGATGTGATCTGCGACATCGCCGGCAGCGAACACGCCAGCGAGGTTGGTATGGGTGCCGTTTCGCTGTATCAAGTAGCCGTTCCCGTCCATTTCCAGTTTGTTCTGGAACGGAGCCGTGTTCGGCACATGCCCGATGGCGACAAAAACACATTTGACCTCGAGCTCGCTGATCGCGCCGGTTTTGACGTTCTCAAGTTTCACCGCGCGCATTTCGCCCGAGTCGTCGGTGAGGTATTCGGTGACGACGGTGTCCCAAACAGGTTCGATCTTCGGATTTGCCAGCATTCGATCGGCCATGATTCGGGAGGCACGAAGCTCATGGCGTCGATGGATCAGGTAAACCTTCGAGGCAAAGCGAGTGAGAAAAATCGCCTCTTCGCAGGCGGAGTCGCCGCCGCCGATAACGCAAACCGGGACGTTTCGATAGAATGCGCCGTCGCAGGTCGCGCAGGAGGTTAGCCCATGACCGATCAAGTCTCTCTCGCGATCGAGATCGAGGTAACGCGGAGAGGCCCCGCTGGCCACGATCAATGCTCTGGTATCGCGCCAGTCGCCGTCGATCTTGAGCCTGCTGTGGGATCCCATGTGTTCAAAATCCTCGACGGTCCCATACTCGAACCGGGCACCGAATTTCTCGGCCTGCTGGTGCATGCGCATGATGAGATCGGGCCCATCCACTCCTTCAGGAAACCCCGGGAAATTCTCCACGGCGGTGGTCGTCGTGAGTTGACCGCCGGGCTGCCGGCCTTCGAGGACGAGAGGTGAAAGATTGGCGCGGGCGGCGTAGATCGCGCCCGTCAAGCCGGCGCATCCCGTTCCAACGATAATCACATTTTCCATATGGCGAGGGAATAAACATGATCGCGGCGGTGTGCAAAACAAAGATTCTCAAGGGACTTTCTTGATCAGGATCTGAGTTCCGCTTTGGGCCGCAGGGTTGAGCGACACGCCAAGAACCTCACTCCAGCTCGCGAGCTTGCTCTCCTCGGTAATGAAAACGGTCTGGTTGGCCGACTTCCAGAATTCGATGAACTCCGAGACGGTCAGGTAGCGGTCGCGACCGATGCCGAATTTGCGCACAACGAAGTCGTGGTCGGGATCTTGATCCAGGAGGATGACCGGCGCGTCGCTGTAAAACAACAAACTGCTCCCGGTATCGATGCCACCGTCGTACACAATGTGTGAATCCTCGGGGATATCCTCCGCCACCTTGGCCAGCGAAAAATAGGGCGAAACCAGCGCTGTGCCGCTGACCGCACCGAGATCAAGGCAAGCGGCGGCACCCGCGATCGCGGTCAGTTTGACGATCGACCGCGAAGGAACAAGGGCCAGCAGGGCGAAGAGGAATGCTCCGCCAAACGAAATCCAGGCCGTAGTCTGAAGTGTGGCCCAAACAGCGCCGTCAAAGTTGATGAGAGTGGTCCAGGCGGTGGCTCGCTCAGCGACTGCCGCCGTGCTCGTGCTCGCGACCGTGGTGGGGATGACGAGCGACCAGGCCAGACCCGCGGCGAGCAGGATCGCTAGAACCGCAACCATGGGCTGGATCCGGGAGCGCTCCAGGAGCCACGCAATCGTCAGGGCCGCCGCCGGCCACATCGACATCGCGTAGTAGTCCTGCCTTTGTCCGGCGAGCAGCACAGAACCAAGCACGACGACTGCCCAGGCCGCGACCACGATTCCGGGAAAGCTTACCGGCCGGCGCCGCCAAGCCCGGCGAGCCGCGAACGGGATGGAGGTGACGGCCACCAGGGACCATGGGAAGAGCCACCCCATCTGTAGGAGCAGGAATTGCCAACGGGGCACATCGGTATACGAGGTAGCGGGCGCGGCCGAGCCGACGACGTGGCCGAGCTGTTCTGCGACCAGGAGGTTGTGCAGATACCCGGGGAAACGGGATTCGACGTAAAGATACCAGGGAAGATTAATAACCGCGAAAAGCAGGACTCCCTGCCCGGAAATCAATTCCCGAAGGAACTCTCGCTCTCGCCTGCGAATGACTGCCACTGCCCCGACGATGATCAGGGGATAGAGCAGACCATGCCAGCCTTTCGTAAAGCTCGCCAGGGACGCAAACAGCCAAAATCCGAGAAACCAGACTCGCCGGAACCTCGGATCATCAACCCCGCGCAAGGCGCAGTAAAGCGATGCAGCGATAAACGCGGAGAACAAGGGCTCCGGCATCACGATGCGCCCGAGGGTGAAGGTGCCCACAGAGGTGAGCAAGATCAGGCCGGCGACCAGGCCACGCGAATCGCCGCCCATTCGCTTGCCGATGAGAAAGGTAACCACCACCCAAAGAACGATGGCCAACGCGTTCGGCAGCCGTGCGGCAAATTCGTTGATGCCAAAGACCTTCATCGAGGCTGCCAGCATCCAGTAGAGGAGCGGCGGTTTGACAAGGCGGGGGATGCCGTCGTTCTCCGGGATCAGCCACGATCCACTCCTTGCCATGACTTTGGCGGCACCGCCATACTGACCGTCGGTCTCGTTGTAAAGACTGCCCCAACCCGCTGTTCCCACGGTCAGGGTCGCCGCCACGAGAATTAATAGAGGCAGTTGCCAACACCCTCGGAAGCTCACGGCGCCAGCGAGAAAGAGTTCGGAAATCCGGCAGGGAGGCGCACCGGACGCCCCTGCGGCATCTGAATGAGGGCCAGAGACTGGCGGCAGGTGACAAGGACCCCAGGGTCTTCCCGACGGGTGATCTCGAAGTTGACCCAAAAGCGGACGCCGGAGGATTCGGCAATGCCGCCGTTGATGATCAGGATGTCCCCCAGTTGGGCGGCTTTCCTGTAGTCGATCTCGGTGCGCACGACGACGGGATGAATTCCGGTGCGTTCGATCTCTTTGAAACTCATACCCATTTTCAAGGCAAGCAACGTGCGGGCGGTCTCGATGAACCGGAGGTAGGCGATATTGTTCACCACACCGGCGGCATCAGTATCAAAGTACATCACCTGGATTTCCGTGGAAATCCGGAGGCGGTCGCTGCTGTCCATCCCCGGAATGATGGGCAGTGGCGTGTGCGCCTCAAGCGCAATTATTGCCCCTTGGACGAGACGGAGGAGATCTCCTGTTTGAGCTGCGAAATCTGCTGCTCGGTTTCCGCATTCGGCATCACCGCAAAAGCGGCCTCGAGTTTATCGAGCGCCTCGCGTTTCTTGCCCGACTCGACGAGCAACTTGCCCTCGGCGCGAAGTCTGGTGAACTGTTCGATTTTTTCGACGGCCTGTCGCTGGACGCTGCTCACAACGCGCACTGTTTCTGGTCCGATCAAGGCAGCGCGGGGCGCCAGTTCGTCAAGCGCATCCTTGGCCTCGATAAAGTCCTGGTCAGCGAGCAGCGTTTTCACCTTTGTGAAGACGGCCTCGAGTTGGCAGACAGCCGTCGGCTTCTCAAGGGCGCTGGAGAGTTGACGGGGAGGTTTACTGTTCAGGAAGCGCGTGATCTGGGCGTTGAGCGCGGAAATCTGCTTTCTGAGTTCGAGTGAAAGATCCGGAGGCCCTCCGCCATCCTTGAAGCTGGTCAACTCGCGCTCCAGTTGGCCCGCGAGAGTGTCCGATTTGAGGGATGCGGTTTCCACGAAAGCAACCCCCGAATCCCAGGTTTTTATGACGGTAGCGGTCTGGGCGTCTTCTTCCGGCTGCAGCGCCTTGAGCTGTTCGACGGCTGCCTGCGCCTCGGCCAATGAGGTGGTCGGTCGTTCAAGTTTGGCCAGGAGAATGCCGCGCTTTTCAGCGCGAACGAGTGCGTCGAAGTGCGCTGAAATTCCCGTCGCGAGTTCTCTGGCGTCCACGTTCGTCTTCGCCAGTTCTTGCAGGCTCACGAATTTGGGATCGTCCTCGAGGCGCAGACTGCTGGGTGGTTTGGCGCGGGAGATATCGACCTTCAACAAATCCGCAAGCTTCATCGCCAGACTCTTGACATAGCTGTCTCTCGTTACCCATTCCCCTTGAATTTTAACCTGGCCCGAGTCGTATCGGGCGACCTCGTCGTCGAACTGACGGATGAAGGGCTCGAGATAGGTTCGTGAAGCAGGGTACTTCGTCGTGACCCCTTGGAGTTCGTCCATCGCGCTGACCAGAAGGCGCCGATCCTCGGGGCGGATAATCTCTTTGAACTGCCGGACATCTGGATAGGTGACGAGTTTCACGATGCGTGCGGTGGGGACTTGACGACGGTCGCTGGTCTTCGTCCGAAACTCATAATAGCCCGCTCCAAATCCTCCATCGGCCGTCCGATTGATGAAGGCCCGAAACTCGAACATCGTCGCCTCGCTTTCCTTGGACCAGGGCTGCGGTTTCACGAAGACAATCCCGGGGCGCTCCTGGACGACAAAGCCGTCGCCCGGCTGCGCGCCAAAAGACGCGGCTGCCAAGCACAAAAGCGCGGCTGGCCAAAATCGGGTCACGGGAGGGAGGGTCCGCAGCACCTTATTGGCAACACCCCCACTTTCGCAACGGGTTTTCTCCCGCTGGTGCAAATGGTGCTGCCTCAGCATGGACGTGGCGATGAGACTCGGTCAGCCGTCGCCGCCGGCTCGCAATCGTTCCCCGGCCAGACCAAGGTAATAGGCGTCGATCTCGAAGCCGATAAATGCTTGCAGACCACAGTTGCGCGCCGCGATCGCCGAACTGCCCAGCCCGAGGAATGGATCGAGGGCGACGGTGTCCGGCGCGAGCCCATGAAGCCGGAAACAATTTTCCGCGAGCTCGACAGGAAACGTGGCCGGATGAGGCCGCTGTTTGTCCCGGCTTTGAATGGTCTTGTATGGGATGAACCAAGTATTCCCCCGGCACCTTCGGTCACGTCCCTGAGTGTGACTCCACCGCTTGATATTCGACTTGTGCTGATAGGGGACCCCAATGCTCAACCGGTCGATCTTCACCCCTCCGGTCTTCGTGAAATGAAAAATGAACTCCTGGCAATCGTTGAGAAATTTCGGCGATCGAATCGGCTTGAAATGACCCCGCGAAAAATGGCTCCCGTGCTTGAGGTGGATCGAGATGGACTTGATCCAATGGATCGTATTCTGGAGCACCAGAAACTCGCTGAATCTCAGGACGACCTGGTAGGGGAGGAGGGGGTTGGACGGGGAGGCGCCCAGATTGAGGAAAAAGGATCCCGCCGGCTTGAGGACGCGAGAGATCTCTCTTCCCCAGGCGCAACTCCAATCCAGGTATTCCTCCCGCCGGCCGCCGTCACGATACGTGCGGTACTTCGTGTCGATGTTGTAGGGGGGCGAGGTAACCACCACATCGATGGAACCGTCGGCCAACGATCTCAATCCATCCAAACAATCGAGATGACGCAAATCGATGTGCGTGACGTCGTTGGCGGCGATCCCAAGCGCAATCTGCGTTTCCTTTATCACCTGGGAGACTGCTGTGCCGCGGCCCGCGTCATGGGGTGCGGAATGTCCGCGATCACTGTATCAAAGGCGATTTCCACCTCGCGCTCCATCCCAAGCACTTCCAGCAGAACCGCAACCCGTTCCCGCGCGGGCATCACGCGGCTCACGACCGCCCGCAACCCGCGAAATGGCCCCGCGATCACATTGACTTCCTCGCCGACTTCAATGCCAGGCTGAATGACGATGGTCTCCTGGTCCTGAACCGCATTGCGCAATTCATTGATGATCTCAGGCGCCACGCGCGCTGGGAGCTCGCCGAAACTGACTATCTTTACCACTCCACGCGCGGCACGGATCTGTCGGTTCTGCGAAACGTACCGAAAGCGCGCGAAGACGTATCCCGGAAACATTGCTTCCGTGACCCAAAGCTTGCCGGAACGCCGAGCCCGCTCGAAGCGCACGAAGGGGCAAAAGACTTCAATGCCGGTTTCCACCTTGAGCATGCCACTCGTCAGTCTCTCGTTACGCGGCTTCGTCCGCAGGCAGTACCATTCGAAATCGTCCGTCATGTCGTGTGTCGCACGCACTCTAAGCGGTTTCTCCGGTCGATTCGAGCGGAATCAGGCGGGTTTTGGTCGCATATGGCGGAATTGTCACAAAAAGCCGTTTGAATGCCCAACGCGCTGTGAACAGCTTGTGAATAACCGAGACCCTGATGAAATACTACCGAACCGGTTGGATTTCCGACGTGCATCTGGGGACGCGAGGGAGCAAGGCGGCGGACCTGCTGAATTTCCTCCGTGAGGCGGAGTTCGAGACGCTCTACATCGTTGGGGACCTGATCGACATTTGGGCGTTGCGACGAGCCATTTATTGGCCACAGGAACACAACGACGTGGTGCAAAAGCTTTTGCGCAAAGGGCGCAAAGGCACGGAGGTTATCTACATCATCGGAAACCACGATGAGTTTCTGGATCGGTTTCAGGGCAACTACGGGAGCATGACGCTGCAAAGAAATGCCGTGCACCGAACGGCCGATGGGCGGCGCTTGCTGGTGATGCACGGTGACGAACTGGATACCGTGGTCCAGAATCTCGGGTGGCTGGCGCACCTTGGCGACATCGGCTATCGGTTGCTCCTGCGCTGCAACGGCGCGGTCAATTTTGTCCGACGGAGTTTCGGGCTGGGCTCTTGGTCGCTCAGCGCCTATGTGAAAGCCGAGGTCAAGAATGTCGTCAGCTTTATCGGGCAATTCGAGGAAGCGATCGTTCGTTACGCGCGCGACTTTGATGTCGATGGGGTTCTTTGCGGGCACATTCACACGGCCGCCATCCGCGAAATCCAAGGAGTGACCTACTACAATGCCGGGGACTGGGTCGAAAGCTGCACCGCGATCGTCGAGGGCTACGATGGGAAGATGGAACTCCTGCATCTTGGAGAGACCGTGGCAGAGGCGTCGAAAGTGCAAGGCGCGTTACGGCCCATTTCGCTAAGCACCGAGGACTCGAGGACGCAGGCTTAGCTGGTCAGGAAAGCGAAGCCCTGGAAAGCGGTGTTGCCGCACGGCGTATGGTCGCCTAGCCACGGCGGGAAACTTACGCCGGAAAGTTGAGGCATCCGATGAGACGCAATCCTTCGAGGGTCAAGGATGGCGAAACGGCCGAGAAGAGCTTTGTACTTCCTGCAATCAGCCTGGCGTCACCGCCCGTGGCGATGATAAGTGGTTTTCGAGACTTCGAGGGGATTTCTTTGAGGAGCTGGCGCAAGATCTCAGAAACGAGCCCGCGGTAGCCGTAGATGGCTCCCGAGCGCATCGCCTCGGCGGTACTCCGGCCAATCGCCTGGCGTGGTTCACGTAGGCTGACGCGCGGAAGCAAGGCTGTTCGTCTGTGGAGATAATCGGTCATGGCGTTGAGACCGGGTGCAATCACGCCTCCCACATAGGTGCCGGCCGGTGAGATGACGTCGAACGTGACGGCCGTGCCGAAATCCACCACGATGGCGGGTGAACCGTAAAGCGCCACCGCGGCAGCGGCGTTGGCGAGTCGATCAGCGCCGATTGTCTCGGGTCTGGGATAGTCTATGCCCACGCCGAGAGGAATCTGATGACCTACCCAGCAGACTGGTCCGGGGAGTGCTTTGGCGACCGTGGTGTTGCGCGACGGCACCACCGATGCCGCCACGGTATACTTGCCCTCCCGGCCTCTGAGGAGTTGCCGCAGCGATCCGGCGCTCAGATCGCCGGTCGGCAGGCGAAACGAACGTCCCAACCGGGTGCGGCTCGAGAAAGCGACCTTGGTGAACGAGTTGCTGATGTCCACGAGGACAAATTCTGCGCCGCGCATTCGCCGAGAATCCCCGCTGCCTCCAGAGATTTCAAATTTGAAATTTGGGTCTCTATCGTCGACCGAGCAGGGGGCGTCTGGCCTTTTCGGAACGGCTGGGCTGCTCCTCGTAGGCTCCGGCGGCGACGGCGAGATCCGCTTCCTCGGGCGGCAGGAAGGGTTTGAAGCGATGCTTGTCGATGGCTTTCATGTAGGCTTCATGCGGCGAAGCATGGCCAGCGACGAGTTGGTCCCAGATCGCGTCATCCATGAACTGCATGCCCTCGCCCTTTCCCGCGACAATGACGTCCTGGAGCTTCTGAGTGGCGCCCTCGCGGATGATGGCGGAGACGGCGCTGTTCGAGACGAGGATCTCGTTGACGGCGATCCGGCCGGTCCCGTCTGCCCTCTTGAGCAGGAGCTGCGCGACGACACCGCGCAGCGAGGCTGCCAGCATGGTGCGCACCTGGGCCTGCTGATCGGCGGGAAAGACGTCGATAATGCGGTCGACCGTCTTGCGTGAGTTGTTCGTGTGAAGGGTGCCGAAGACCAGCAGGCCGGTCTCGGCCGCCGTCAGCGCCAGCGAGATGGTTTCCAAATCACGCATTTCGCCGACGAGAACAATATCGGCGTCTTCGCGCAGAGCGGCCTTCAGGCCGGCCGGGAAACTGATCGAGTGCTCCGGCACCTCACGCTGCGTAATGATACTTTTCTTGTTGCGATGAACGAATTCGATCGGCTCTTCGATTGTAATAATGTGGCGTGAGAACTGGACATTGATGTGGTCGATCAGCGCGGCCAGCGTCGTGCTCTTGCCAGAGCCGGTCGGACCGGTGACCAGGACGATTCCGCCGCGCATTTCGCCGAAGGTCTTGACGACTTTTGGAATGGCCAACTCGTCGAGCGTCTTGATCTTGGTGGGGATGATTCGGAGGACCGCGCCGTATCCGTTGACTTGCTTGAGATAGTTGACGCGGAAGCGGTTCTCGTCATCCATCTCGTAGGCAAAATCGAGGTCGCCCAGCTCTTCGAACCTTTGCCAGCGCGCGAGAGAGCAAATCTCGCTGAGCATGAAAGCAATTTCTTCGGAAGCGAGGACCTCTTCGCGAATGGGCAGAATCTCGCCGTGACGGCGGATCTTGGGCGGTTGGCCCTGCGCAAGGTGGAGGTCCGATCCTCCGGATTGAATCAAGACCTGAAAGAACTGGTCGATGTATGGCATGGTCTACTTCGATCCGAGCGCCTGTCGCATGGTGGTCTTGTTCTCCGCACGATACATGGCTTCGTCGACGGAAATGAGACCGGCTTCACAAAGCTGAAGCAGCGAGTCGTCCATGAGGATCATCCCCTGCTTTTTTCCGGTTTGAATCACGCCCGGGAGCATGAATGTCTTTCCCTCGCGAATGAGATTTCCGACCGCCGGATTGTTCATGAGAATCTCCATGGCGAGGCATCGTCCGGTGTGGTCGGCGCGCGGAATCAGTTGCTGACTGATAATGCCCCGGAGCGACTCGCTGACCATGATGCGGATCTGCTCGCGCTGGTCGTTGGGAAAAACGTCCAGCACGCGATCCAGCGTTCGTGCGGCGTTGCTCGTGTGCAATGTGCCAAGAACAAGGTGACCGGTCTCTGAGGCAGTGATGGCCAGGGAGATCGTTTCAAGATCCCGCATCTCGCCCACCATGATGACGTCCGGATCTTCGCGCAGCGCGCCACGCAACGCCGCGCCGAAGGAGGTGGTATGGGTGTGCACTTCGCGCTGGGTCACCTGGCAATGCTTTGACGGAATGAGGTATTCGATCGGATCTTCCAGGGTGATGATGTGATCGCGCCGGGTGAGGTTCACTTCCTCGACCAGCGCGGCCAGGGTCGTGCTCTTGCCGCTTCCTACCGAACCGGTCACCAGGACCAATCCGTTGTGGTACTGGGTGAGCAGCTTGAGCTGGGGTGGCAGGCCAAGCTCGGCCATCGTTTTCACACGGCTGTTGATGATCCGAAAGGTGAGATCGTAACCGAGCCGCTGCTTCACGATGCTCGCGCGGAACCGGCCAAAAGAATTGGCATAGGCGAAGTCCACGTCGCCCCGCTCCGCGAGGGCGCGCCACTGCCCGTCACCCAAAAAACTCGTGGCCAGCCGCTCGGTATCCGCGGCCGTTAATACCGGTGCTTTGAGCCAAATCGGTTCGAGGACGCCAAATCGCCGCCAGGCCGGCCGGGAACTGACGGCGAGGTGCACGTCTGAGGCGCCGGATTCCTTGCCGACCACAAGGTACTGATCCACATGATGGAGCGTCGGCGATGGATCTTCCTCGACGACTTGGAACTTGGATTCATCAGCGATATTCGAACTCACGAGTGGATCACAAAGTTAGAATGCCCTCTCCGGATTCGGGTGGTGTTGATGATTGGCGAGGCCCCAGGTTCCCTTGGCTCGGAAGCGCAGTCTCCGAGTAAATTTATTTTGGAAATTTCGTGGCCATGTCGGCGAAGAGCTTCCCGGCATAGGCCGTCAGAGCGGGCCTGACCAAGGGAAACGTAAACCGCATGACGCCAAGAAGGAGGGCGATCAAGCCGGCGCGGCGTTTGCCTTTTTCCCTCACCACGATGGGGGTGCCATTCTGTTTGACGAACTTGGTCACCACGCGAGTCCGCCTTTTTGGCCCGGCAAGCACCCAGCCGAGGGCGGCGGCGCCACTGAGCCACAAATAGGGGCGGCGGCGCACAATGTTGTCGAGCTTGGCCTTGAAGTCCAATTCGGTGCGCAGCGCGCCATATTCGCGCGTAATGGCGGCCCGGCTCGTCGAGAGCTCCGCCAATATTTCGTCCTTGGTCATGGTTTGAAACTCTTCAGGGCTTCGAAATCCCTCTTCAGCTCCGCGGCGGTGGCTTTGAAGACCGGAGAACGCAGGCTCTTCCAGGCAATGAGCGCGCAAATGGCCAAGGCCAGGAAATGAAGGATCGCCAGCCCGAGAGAAATCCAAATCCAGGATACATTAAAGACGATCGCCAAAAGAAACGCGATGAAGAACAGGATCAGCACATAGCCGAAGACCGCGAAGACGACGCTGGCAATGACCAGCGCCAGCAACCGCAGCCCCACCATGGCAGCCTCTTTCGACTCGACGCTGGCCAGTTGGACGAGCCCCTGGACATGACGGCCGAAAGTGCCTGCAAATCGCAGCATCTCAGGCACAGCGCCCCGTGGCATCTCCCGCTCCCCGGCGGAAGGCGGTAATACAGTCTCCGCCATCCTGGTAAAGCGTTAGCGGCGGAAGATTACCCCAAGCACGAAGCCAATGCCGACGGCGATGCCCACCGATTTCACCGGATAACTCCGAATATAGCTTTCGGCATCGCTCTGAAAGTTATGCGCCTTGACCGTGGCGTCACTCCAAGCGGATTGAGCGCGGCCCTTGTAATCTTCGGCGACAGTCTTGGCCTGTCCCCGCAGCTCCTCGTACTTGGCAGCGGCGGCATCGGAAACATCCTTGGCCGCAGCGGTGAGGTGCTCGCGACCGACCTCATAAGCGGAGTGTGCTTGATTCTTCACCGTTTCGCCGACCGCCTTGGTGGCCTCGCTCGCGGCGGTGATCGCCTGCTTCGCGTGATCGGCGCTGCTTTCCAACTTCTGGTGGGTGACGTCGCTTGTCTGTTCGCTGTTTGTCTCGGACATATGCCTGTAGGTTTTCAGGTACCGAATCTGCCAGATGCGTGTCCATTGGCAAGCTTGATCCCCGCTATTGTCCTTGAAGGATGAATCATATAGCCATGGCCCATGCAGTCTGCTTCCTCCTTTGCTCCCGGCCGTGTCGAGCTCCTCGGCAATCACACCGACTACAACGGTGGGGTGGTGCTTTCCGCAGCGATCAACCTCGGAATCTCTGCTCGCGGGCGACCCCGCCACGACGAGAAAATCGTCCTCACCAGCGAAGGAATTTCCGGAGCGGTGTCGGCCGATTTGAAGAAGCTGGCTCCGGACGACAGTTGGGCCGATTACCCGCTCGGGGTGGCGAAGGTTTTGTATGACGGTCGCTATCCAGTTTCCGGGTTCGAGGCCGATTTCTCCAGCGACCTTCCGCTTGGCGCGGGCCTGTCGAGTTCCGCGGCTCTTGAGGTAAGCATGGCGGTTCTGTTGACGCGGCTGTTCGAGTTTCAAGTGGCGCCGATTGATTTGGCTCGATTGTGCCGCAAGGCGGAGAACGAATACGTTGGTGTCAGCTGTGGTCTCCTGGATCAGGTTTCATCAATCTTCGGAAAAAGAGATCACGCCATCTTTCTCGATTGCCGTGCGGAAACCGTGGAGACCTTCCCTTTCCCGCCAGGCGTTGGACTTTTGATCGTGCACTCAGCCGTCAAGCACGCGCTTTCCGGCGGGGAGTACAACGAGCGGCGTGATCAGTGCTTCGAGGCCGCGGAGATCCTCGGGGTGCCCGCTCTGCGTGACGCGACGAGCGAACAGCTCGCCAACGCGATCATGCCATCCCTCATCAAGCGACGCGCGGCGCATATCATCGGCGAGAATGACCGCGTTTTTGCTGCGGTCGAACATCTCAAACGTCATGACGTCGCCTCCTTCGGCAAACTCATGCGAGAATCGCATCGCAGCTCGATCGAGAATTTCGAGAACAGCACGCCCGAGCTCGATGCTCTGGTCGAGATCGCCTGCGCCCAGGAGGGCGTCTACGGTGCTCGGCTCACTGGCGGAGGTTTTGGCGGCGCGATCGTCTCTCTGGTCGATCTCGACGCCATCGACCGGGTAGCCAAGATGGTCGAAGCCGAATACTTCGAACAAACGGGCCACAATGGCAAGGCCTACAAGTGCCTGATCGGCGACGGAGCCATCTTGCATGAATGATGGCCGGTCCGGGGATCCGCGACTGGACGCCATTTGCCGGGTGCCCGGTTAAGGCTTCCCGGCTTGTTCGATGAGTGCGTTCGAAGGCAGACTCGGGTCCAGCGCTTTCCGTGCGCTCTCGACCCCGGCGACCGGAAGACCATGCGCTTTGAGGAGCCCGATTTGCACCAGCACGCTGGCTTGGTCCCAGTAGATGTGCTCATGGGCGACTTTGTCCTCCCGGAAGCGGATGATCGCCACCAGCGGGACCGCCACGGGTCTGCCGGTCGGGGCGACACCAGGGAGCATCCAGTCCATGCGAACCGTATGCGTAAACTTGAAGACCATTTCGTCGACGAGTTGATCGGACCCGATCGTGCGCGAGATCGGAACGATCTCCACGTCCGGAGGCATTTGAGAAATGA
The DNA here is from genome assembly GCA_963820865.1 of uncultured Verrucomicrobiae bacterium. Taxonomy (GTDB): domain Bacteria; phylum Verrucomicrobiota; class Verrucomicrobiia; order Chthoniobacterales; family Terrimicrobiaceae; genus DASTFP01. The sequence continues at coordinate 96,183 of CAWGBZ010000016.1, read as the reverse complement.
AGCGCTTCGAGTAAAACTCGCGCAAACCCTCGCGGCCGCTACCTCCTGTCATGACCGGCACATGGTTCACATGAGCATCCTCGACCATCGTAGTGAGTATTTGGTCGGTGTCTTTGGTTTCGAACTCGTGACGCAAATGCTCCTCCCAGGTTTTGCGGAGCGAGTCCGGATCGGAGTTTGGATCTTCTTGGCTCATCGGTCGAATGTGGTCGCCGGATGACCGTTCTTTGAGAAGCTCGCGATCATACGGATTTGAACGGGTTCACCACGCTCACTCCTTCATATTCTTGTCCATGAGAAAAATCCTCGGAATAAATAATACGAGCGCCTAGCTCGTGGGCGGCGGCCAGGATGGCCGCGTCGTACGGATGAATGTGGTGGAGGCGCGATAGCCGAAACGCCTGCAGATACAAGTCCGGCGTTCCCGGTACCGAGGGGAAAACCAGGATCTGCTCAAGGAATGCCGCCACCCTCCTTTCCGGAACAGGTTTGGCCATTTTACGAGTCGCGACGACCCAGGTTTCCATCAGCACTTGATACGATGTTCCAAAGTTCGTTTCGGCAAGGAGCCTTGCCGCGGCCTCGCGCTTTGCCCGTTCGGAAGGGTCGTCCGAGAGTGCGTAAACAAGAACATTGCTGTCCAACAGGACATCAGCGACGGGCATTTCGCTCCTCCCGCGATGGCATCGACCCGACCTGTCCACCGAAAGATCCGATCATCGCCCGGATCTCACGACGTGCCTGAGCGCGACGTTTGTCCGTGTTGGTCACATACTCGAGAGCTTCACGCACGAGGGCGCTCACGCTGGTGTCTCGCTCAACAGCCAGTCGTCGCGCTGCACGCCAGGTCTCCTCATCGATCGTCAGGTTTACGGTCTTCACCCAACAAAGTAACTTTGTGTCTTTGCAAATTCAAGAGCCTTCGGGGTGGGGCAATTCGAATCCGAGGGTGCGCTTGAACAACGAGAATTGAATGGAGGAACGGATTCCGTGGCTGTAGAGGTGAACAAGGAGGTTCTCTCTTATCTTCCGGTTCGATCACCAACGCGTTCTGATTGTCGGTGGCAGCTCAGGTATCGGGCTCGCTGCAGCGGCAGGCTTCGCTCAGGCCGGCGCGGCCGTCACGATTGCTTCCCGCAACCTTGAACGGCTTCGCAAGGCGGCCGATCAGTTGGCGGGCGGTGTGCAAATCGCGCAGCTCGATGTGATGGATGACCGGGCGGTGGAGCATTTTTTTGCGACGGGTTCCCCCTGGCGGCATGTGGTTGTCAGCGGGTCGAGCGTCAAGTTCGGCCCTGTCCGGAAGCTCCCGCTCTTTGACGCCTACGCGGCCATGAACAGCAAATTCTGGGGCGCTTACCGCGTGGCACGGGCGGCGCGGATCGAGTCCGAAGGCTCGCTTACCCTGGTGTCGGGTGTTCTCAGCCGGAAACCGAGTTCGGACGCTGTCCTGCAGGGCGCCATCAACGCCGCGCTCGAAGTCCTCGCCCAAGGTTTGGCGTTGGAGTTGGCTCCGGTGCGCGTCAATACGGTCTCGCCTGGCATGATCGTCACCCCGCTCTGGGACGGCATTCCCGAGGCCAAACGACAGGCGATGTTCGAGGCGACCGCGGCTACCTTGCCGGTGAAGCGTGTCGGACAACCCGAAGACGTGGCGAACGCGATTATTTACCTCGCGGCGACGCCCTTCGCTTCCGGCTCCACCGTCCTCGTGGACGGTGGAGGAGCCATTGGCTAGGCGGGTTGAGAGTTGATGGTTGAGAGTTGATCCCCCTCGGCGGACACGTGGTGATTGTCGGCGGTAGCCCGACTCAATCGTTCCTTGGAGAGATCTTCCTTTCCGTTCGAGCTTTGACATCAAATAACCATGATGGCAAATTGCCATCATGGTAAAGACGCAGGTTCAGATTCCGGATGAGCTTTATCGGCGCGCCAAGGAGGTCGCCGCGAGCAAAGAATGGTCCTTTGCGGAGATCGTGCGGCGCGGCCTGGAACAGATCGTCCTTCGACATCCCCACCGGCTGCGGACAGATGCACGCTGGCAGCTTCCCGATCCGGTCGATCTTGGTCTGAAAGTGGATCCGTTCATAGATCCAGAATGGCGCGAGGAGGCCAATCTCACCACCGGCACGGCTCGGTTCATGGCCGAGCAGTTACGTGAGCAAGCCGCCCGTTATCAGGAGGGCTCATGATCAGCTGCGACACCAACATTCTGTTCATCGCGCTCGAGGTTAGTCGGCCCGGACACGCGATGGCGCGGTCCTTTCTCGAAGCCCAAGGAGAAAGATCCGATTTTGCGCTCTGCGAGCTGTCGCTGCTCGAATTGTATGTCTTGTTGCGAAACCCGGCGACAGCCCGCCGGCCGCTTGGTGCAGACCAGGCCGTGGCGCTGATTCAAAGTCTGCGCGCCAATCCACGCTGGGACCTTCTCGATTATCCCGGCCCGGACGCCGGTATTATGGACGAGATCTGGCGGATGGCGGCGACGACAGATTTTGCCCGCCGGAGGGTCTTTGACGCTCGTTTGGCGCTTACGCTGCGGTACCATGGTGTCGCCAAATTCGCCACCGCCAACGTCACGGATTTCCAGGACTTCGGCTTCGAACGGGTATGGAATCCTTTGGAGGACGCGGGTTGATCCGCCGAACGCTCTAAGAACCCTTCGTAGCTCTGTATGGCTTGCATGCAGCAAGATACTGGGAATCTGGGTTCATCAGTTTGAGTCTGTAGATTGCTCGGTTTAAGGACGTGGTGCGCGGCGAACTTTCCTGTTGCGGGAACGGCGTCCGCCAATAAACTGCGCAGGGTGGTTTGGGCCCCGGTCCTTTTTTGATTGCCCGTCATCAGCGGTTCAGCCGATGGAAACGGTGGCAATCAGGAGTTAGTTCTTGAGGCGTGATCCAATGACATTTAGCGACTTGCCAGAGTAGCTCAGTGGTAGAGCAGGGGACTCATAAGCCCTTGGTCGGGGGTTCAAATCCCTCCTCTGGTACCAAACGGCAACGATCAATTCTCGACTTTCCAGTCTTCAACTTCGACTCTCATTCATGGCAAACATTAAATCCGTCGCCAAGCGCGCACGCCAAGCCACGGCGTCGCGTGCGCGCAATACCAGCGTCGTTAACGCGCTGAAATCAGGACAAAAGAAGCTTCGCGCCGCGGTGGCCGCGGGGAAACTGGACGAAGCGAGATCTGAGTTTGCGAAGGTTTCGGCGGCACTCGACAAGGCCGCGAAGCGCAGGATCATTCATAAGAACAGCGCCGACCGGCGCAAGAGTGCGCTCAACCGCACACTCAAACCTTCGTAGCCAGCCGAGCCGCGCGTAGCGGGACTCGCTGGCCGGGAGACCGAGGAGTGCTGTGGACGCCGCGGCGCGTGCTTCGCTAGGGGCGGTAATCGAGAACCATCTCCCGGAGGCCCTCGACTTCCTTCGACGACTCGTCGTCGTCAACAGTTTCACCGGGAATCGCGCAGGCGTTCTCCGCAATGCGGAGATCGTTGCCGCACAGTTTGCGAAACTCGGGTTTCTCGAGGAACGCGTTCGGGCGGCTCATCCCGATTTCGGAGATCACCAGTTCCTCAGGCGCCCAGGGGCAGGCGAGCGAGGCCTGATGCTCGTTACGCACCTGGACACAGTGTATCCGGCGGCCGAGGAGGAGCGGAATCACTTTGGCTGGCTGGCCGAGGGCGAGCGGATCTTCGGGCCGGGGGTTCACGACAACAAAGGTGGCACCGTCATGATCTGGCTCGTGCTGCGGACGTTGCAGGATGTCGCGCCACAGGTCCTGGAGAACGTTTCCTGGCTCTTAGCGGCCAACGCGGCCGAGGAGGAGTTGGTGCCCGATTTTCCGGAATGCTGCCGTGCGCGGGTGCCGAATGGTTGTCGCGCAGCGCTGGTTTTCGAGGCGTCCGGCGGATGGGGTCCGGACCTGGCTTTGGCGCGTTGCCGCAAGGGATCGGCGAATGTGCGCATTTGGGTTGAGGGTCGCGGCTCTCACGCGGGAGGCCGTCATCACGAGGGAGCCAACGCCATTGTCGAGATGGCAGGCCTGATTAATCGGATCGCTCGACTGACGGACTATGCGGGTGGCCTCACGGTAAATGTCGGCGCGATCGCCGGCGGCGGTCCTGCCAATCGCGTGCCGCATTTCGCAGAGTGCCTGGTGAACGTCAGAGCGTTTGACGAGGCGGTGCTTCAGGCGACCATCGACGCGATTTTTGCTTTGAAAGAGGAGCCGGCCGCAGTCCGGGCCGTGAGTGATGGATTTCCCTGCCAGGTAAACGTTGAACTCTTGAATCGAAACCCCTCCTGGCCGCCGAGCGCGCAAACCGATGCGCTGATCGAAATCTGGACCCGCGCCGCCAGGAAGCTCGGGTGGTCGATGCGGGCGGAGTCGCGGGGCGGTCTCAGCGACGGAAATTACCTCTCCCGGTTTCTGCCGACGCTCGATGGTCTCGGCCCGTTCGGTTTGAACGGGCATTCCTCGGAACGCAACGCGGACGGGACGAAATTGCCGGAGTATGTCGTCGTCCCTTCGTTTAGAGAGATGGGCGCGATCAACGTCGCGGCGATTTGCGATTTGATGCGCCGGTGAAGCTCGAAGCGGAAAGGTTCACCATCCGGCTGCGGCGTCCGTTCCGGATTGCGCATGGCTGCAGCACCACGCGCGAGACCATTCTGGTGCACCTTCACGACGAAGCGGAGGGGATCGAAGCGCACGGCGAAGGCGCCCTGCCTCCCTACTATCCCTCAACGGCCGAAGCCTCCCTGGGCTGGCTGAATCAGCTTGCCCAGGAGAACGATGTCGGCTCGTGGGAGGCCGCATGTTCGGCTCCCGGGCCCGATGAGGTTGCCGCCGGGCGCGTCGCTCTGGAGATCGCGCTCCAGGATTACCACGCGCAAAAGGTCGGTCAGCCGATCTGGCAGTTGTGGGGACTGAACCCGGCGAAAATTCCTTCGTGCTGGAGGACACTTTCGATTGCCTCAACCGAGAATGAGCTGACCGAGTTGCTTGACGAAGCGGTGGCCTGCGGTTCCGGATGCATCAAGCTGAAAACTGGCAGCGGTGATCCTGAGTGGGATGAAAGATGTATCGAACTCGCCGGCCAGCGGCCTGTGAGTCTTGGTCTGGATGTCAATGAAGGATGGACGCCCGCGCAGGCGGCCGAGCTTTTACAGCGCTCGAAGAGAGCGGTAGCTTTCGTCGAGCAGCCGGTGCCGCGCGAGGCTGGCCACTGGCAGGAACTTCGCTCGCGGATCGGCAAGACGGCAATTGCTCCGTTGATCGCCGACGAATCGCTGCAGACCGAGGAAGATCTGGCGGCCTTTTCGGGACTGGCGGACGCGGTGAATGTGAAGCTCCTCAAGGCCGGTGGCCTCGGCGCCGCGCGCAAGTGGATCGTGCTCGCCCGCGAGCTTGGTATGGGCGTGATGATTGGTGGAATGGTGGAGACAGGAATCGGTCGCACCGCTGCGGCGCAACTGGCACCCCTGGCGGACTGGCTGGACATCGATCCTCCAGATTCCATTCCCGCCGCGCCGATGCTCGGATTCCGGGTTACCGGCGACCGATTGATGCTCTCGGATCGTCCGGGCCTCGGTCTGTGGCGCGTTTGAGTCTTCGAGGGAGATTTTCAAATAGATCGAGATCTGAAGATCTTGCCGAATCGTTGCCGCGACCAACTGAGGCTATCCGGGGAGCACACCCGTCTCGGGTGTGATTGTCCGGCTTCCAGGCCGGACAAAGCCTTGATCGGCGAGTCTTCAGATCTTCTTCGCCGATCACATTGATAACGACGCTTCCTTTGACATCGGAGCCGCCGACCGCTGTGCTCGGCGAGGACGCCGAGCACTACACCCGAGACGGGTGTGTTCCCCGAACGCTTTGAGTCCCTTTTCGGAAATGGCTTCCGCGAATTGTTCTAAGTTTAGACTGACTTTAGGATTTAGGATGGCAGCCGCAGCATTGTTCTTACATGCCTTCAAGGCTAATGTAATTCAGGAATGAGCAAGGCATTTGCTGAGCGTGGCGATGTGAGCGGGCGTCGTGCCACAGCATCCACCAACGATGCGGGCGCCGCGTTTCGCGAGCGAGACGCCCGCTTGCGCGAAGGACGCCGGGGTAAGGTCGTAAACCAGGCGGCCACCTTCGTGGCGGGGGAGGCCGGCATTGGGAAAGACGGCCAGGGGAAGCTCGGGCAATGAGAGATTTTCGACCAAGCGAAGCGCCGCTTCCGGGCCGTTGACACAATTGATGCCGACGATTTCGGCGTCATGATCGATCAACCTCGCGAAGGCTTCGTCGAGAGACAAGCCGCTCGGAAGTCGTCCATCTTGATCGGGGGCCAGCGAGCAGATGGCCGGACAATGATGAAGAGATTGCTTCACCTGGAGAGCGAGGATGAGCTCATCGAGATCCTGGAAAGTCTCCAGGAATATGAGATCCACGCCGCCTTCGAGCAGAGCCCCCATTTGGGTGCGAAAACACTCCTCACGATCGATGCCCGATCGTTCCGCCTCGGCCCGAGAAACGCCGAGCGGCCCCACGCTGCCCGCCACGTAGGCCTTCTTTCCGGCTCCCTGTCTGGCGAGTTGCGCGGCCTGCCAGTTGAGCTCGTTGACGCGATTCGAAAGTCCATGGCGCGCCAGTCGGACGGCGTTTGCCCCGAAGGAATTCGTTTCGATAATCCGGGCGCCCGCTGCAACGTATTCGGAGTGAATTTGGCTGACCAGCTCCGGACGGGAAACGCAAAGCGCTTCCAAACACTCCTCTGGAGCGATGCCGCGCTCGATGAGAAGGGTTCCCATGGCACCGTCTCCGCAGAGCGGATGATTCTCGAGCTCATCAAGAAGGTTCATTGGTGGCAGTCCTCCGGGAAACTGTGGGGGCGACTGGCGTATTCGGCCGGTGATCCGATGGCAGTTGACACAAACGCCTCGATAGATTTTCCCGATGCGGTCGGCTCCTTAGGCCATATCCAAGGCCACCGGGCCTCAGTTCGCGGGAGGGTTTATCCGTCGACTTTGATGGCTGCGATGGCCTGCATCACGCGGTCGCCGAGGCGTTGATAGTTTTCCCGGGTGGCTGGAAGGACCTCTTCGCGTGTGAAGCGAAGCGGTTCCCCGATCACCACGGTAATCTTGGTCAGGCGGAGCGCCCGCGAATGTTTGGGAAACGCCTGATACGCACCAAAAATCCGCATCGGGAGAACCGGCGCCAAGGTCTTGGAAATGATGAGTCCAATTCCGGCACGGGCAGGCTGAAGGTTTCCGTCCTTCGACCGGGTCCCCTCCGGAAACAAGACCACGCCGTTCCCCTCCTTGATCTTCTTGATGACCTCGCGCAATGCAGACATGTCGTTGCCTTCTCTCTCAACGGGGATGACGTTCATCGCGGGAAAGAGAGGTCCGAGGAGAGGCCACTCGAGCAGGTTCTTCCGCGCCAGATAATAGACCGCGCGACGCGAACAAATCCCCGCCAACGGGGGGTCGAAGTAACTCGAATGGTTGACTGCCAGGATGAGCGGGCCCTCTTCGACCATGCGCTCAGGGTGGATGACCCGCATGGAGAAGAAACACCGGGCGAAGAGTTTGGCCAGGTTGTAGAAAATATTGTAGACGATGCTCATCGCCGAAGAATGGCCAGACCTTTGGCGTCGAGCTGGCGGATCATCTCGTCGACGACCCTCTGCACGCTCAGATGCGTGCTGTCGATGACGATCGCCCCCCGGGCGACGGTCAGAGGCGCGTGGGCGCGCGAGGAGTCGATGCGATCGCGAAGCGCGATCTCATCGTCCTGCCCCTCGGCATTCCGACGCTGCTGCCGCACTTTTTGCGAGGCATCGATGTAGAACTTGAAAGGAGTGTCTGGAAAAACAACCGAACCGATATCGCGTCCCACGACGACCACGTCGCGCTGTTCGGCTAGTTTGCGCAAATGGCCGGTCAGGCATTCGCGGACCGCAGGGATCACGGAGACGGGAGAGACCGCGCGATTGACGTTTTCCTCACGCAGGTGCGGTTTGGGATCGAAGCCGTCGATGCGAAGATAAGCTTCTTTGCCTGCGAAGCCTGACTCGACTTTGCTCTCTGCGATTGCGGCGGACACCTGCGGGTGGGATTCCAGGTCCGCCTGGCAGCGGAGAATCCACCAGGTAATCGCCCGATAAAATGCGCCGGAATCGATATAGGAAAAACCGAGCTGCGCCGAGACCTTTCTGGCGACGCTGCTCTTGCCTGAAGCCGCCGGGCCGTCGATGGCGACCACGGTCTTCATTTTAGAAACGATCGAAACGAGCGCCGCTTTCCAACGAGTGAAGAAATGACCGGCGTTGGATGCCGAAGCGTCCTGTCACCGCGCTGAAGATGCGTCAGCGTCGATTCGAACTGCGGGTAGGACGTCCGCACACATTCGGCATTCTCGATCAAGGTCGTCCCCGAAGCGAAAAGACCGGCAATCGCAAACGCCATGGCGATTCGATGGTCGCCGAAGCTGTTCAAGGTGGCCCCCGTGAGTTTGCCTCCACCGTAAATGGTCATCCCGTCCTCGGCCTCGTGCACTTCCACGCCCATCTCACGCAGGTTGGCGGCAATCGCAGCGATGCGATCGGTTTCCTTGACGCGAAGTTCACGGGCGTCGCGGATAATCGTCCGTCCCTCCGCGATCGCGCCGGCGACCGCAAGGATCGGGATTTCGTCGATGACATTCGGGACTTCGTTGCCCTCGATGACCGTTCCGGTCAGCTGACCTCCCTTGATGTCGATTATGCCGGCGGGTTCGCCCTCTTCCACGCTCTCGACGACTTCGCGAATGCGAGCTCCCATCCGCACGAGCACATCGAGGATGCCCGTTCGTGTGGGATTGAGCCCCACATTCTTGACCAGAAGTCGCGAACCGGGCTGGCAGGCAGCCGCTACCAGCCAGAAGGCAGCACTCGAGATATCGCCCGGAACAGCGAAGTCCCGCGACTCGATCTTCTGCTGGCCAAGCATCGAAACCCGGCATTCATGCGCCTTGCGATTGCGGTCCGGCCGGCCGTCCTCCCGGCGAAGGTTAACCAGAAAGTACTCGAGCATTCGCTCGGTGTGGTCACGGCTGGGAGCCGGTTCGATGACGGTGGTTACGCCCGGGGCGGAGAGCCCGGCAAGGAGGATGGCGCTCTTGACTTGCGCGCTCGCCACCGGTGTTCGGTAAGTAATTCCATGGAGTGGCCCTCCGTGCACGATCAGAGGCGGGGAGTCGTTGGCGCCGAGGGCGGTGATCGTCGCGCCCATTTGCGTCAGCGGCTCAATGATTCTCCGCATCGGCCGCTTGGAAAGGGAGGCATCGCCGATCAATCGACTCGTGAAAGGCTGTGCCGCCAGGATGCCGGCGAGCAGGCGCATGGTTGTCCCGGAATTTCCGCAATCGATATCGCCCTCGGGGGCAATCAGCTTACCGTGAGAGCCGTAAACCACCACCAGCCCGGGATCCGGACGCTCGATGGTCACGCCCAATTGCTGAAACGCTCGGATCGTGCTCAGACAATCCTCGCCCTCGAGGAAATTCGTGATCTTGCAAACACCGTTGGAGAGTGCGGCAAGCATGATGGCGCGGTGCGAAATACTCTTGTCTCCCGGCACCATGATCTCGGTCTCGAGCCTGGGTGCCCGTTTGACGCGAAAAACATCCGAACTCATGGCAAATCTTCGCGAATTGCCCGTGCCTGCTCAAGAAACAACTCCAGCCCGGAGGCATCGCCCTCGAGGATCATCGCTTTCATTTTGTCCAGCATGGCAGAAAAATCTCCCAATCCCGCCAGCAATCCGGCGCGGTTTTCAAGAAGAATTTCCCGCCACATCGCGGCGGGGCCTGCCGCAATCCGCGTCGTGTCGCGATATCCCCCGCCGGCGATTGAACCGACGTCCGGAAGCCGCAGGCTGATCGCGTTGACCAAGGCGGCTGCCACCGCATGCGGGAGGTGGCTTACCCGCGCGACGCGCTCGTCATGCTCCCCGGGCGTCATCTGCATGGTTCGGCACCCCACGCATTGCCACAGGTCGCGAACGGCTTGCACCGCTTCGGGCAGCGACTTGCTCGTCGGCGTGAGGATGCAAACGGCACCCTCGAAGAGATTCGCCCTGGCCGCGCCGAGACCGCTCTGTTCGGAGCCCGCCATCGGATGAGAGCCGATAAAGCGGCCGCCGAAGATGGTCTCCAGCCGACGGACCACGCCCGCCTTCACGCTGCCCACATCGGTGACCACCGCCCCCTCCGTCAATGCGGGCGCCAATTGCTCTCCGAGCGCAGGCATCGCGCCGATCGGAGTGCAGAGGACGCAGAGATTGCTGCCGCGAGCTGTCTCGCCAGCGTCGCAGGAAACGAAAGGGAAAAATTTACTCGCGTTACGCGCGGATTCCTGGGAACGGGCCCACAAACGCAGGTTCCACTTAGGCCGCAGCGATTGGAGTGCCAGCGCAAGCGAGCCGCCAATCAGCCCCGGGCCAAAAATGGCGACCGTGCTCAGGGGACAAGGAAGATTTTATTCGTGTAGGGACACTTGACCTCGGTGCCAGGAGGAAATCCACGCACATCCACATAGCCAGCATACGGGGCATGCGGGCTCGTGACGAATCCCGGCTTTCCGGGAACCGGCGTTCCGTAGGAAATATCGCGCGCCTGGCCCGTCGACGTGTCGGCAGCGGTGGTTTCGGGAGTCGGGCTGGGGGCGGTCTCCTGGGGCGTCGATTCCGGCGTCGGAGTTGGGGTCGGAGTTGGCGTCGCGGCGAACTGGGTCTGCGCCTGGGCTCCTTGATAGCCAAATCGATTCTGGCCCGTCGGTCGGGACGAGCGACTTTCGCTTCCGCTTTCGCAGGCTGCTAGCACAATCAAGAGTGCGGTGGAAGACACGATCCAGTGCGAAGATTTCATGGGCGCGATAGTTTCTCTAAAAACGCACGATTGAAGGCCAACTTGCAATGCAAAACTTGCTTTGGCGAGGCTTCGCGAGCCGACCTAGGGCCCGGTGTTCGAAGGCTTAAAGAATGCGGCTCCGGCAGCGGCCGCCATCAAGAAGGCGTGATTCATGGTGATCGGGCCGCTCGACTCTACCAGGTAGCCTTCGGGAATGCGCGTCTGGGTGTAGATGATCGGCTGAAGGTGTTTGGCGATGGTCTCCGTTTCAGGCAATCTGGAGCTATCGATAATTTCGCTGGCGCCGGGCATAATGGCCGCACCAAAGATGATTATCTGTCGCAGCTTGGGAAAGGCGCGTTCGAACAATGCCCGGGTATCCACAAAGCCAAAAACTTCGTTGGCGGTCCGATAGGAGGTCACGGCGGAAGCAAAGGCGGAGGATTGCTCCAAGGTTTGGCCGCTCTTGAACGACTGCATCGCCTGGCTCAATTCCTGAGCGTTCATGCCGAGGAGTAAGAAGCCATCCACCAAAGCGAGAGTGGGATTGGCGAAGGTGCTCTGCAAGGACGGGAAGCTGACAAACCGCACGCCGTCCAAGTCCGTTACGGTGGCCTCGGGAAAGACGGACAGCGCCTCCTGGATCGCGGCCTCGGCTTTCGTCTGGTCCTTGATCTGAATGGCGATGAGCCCGGTCGGGGTGGCGTGGTCCGGTGCCCAGGAAATGGAGATCGAACAATCGGGTCCGAAGGCCTCTGGGAACAACTGTGGGAGTTGGGAGTTCCGGACGGTCGGAGCGTTCAGCAGGCCGGCTGTAATCGCGTTCGAAGCGGCCGTGGAGATCTGGCGAAAGTCGCTCGCAAAATCGAAGTAGGCGATCGTTTCCGGCGCGGTGAGTTTCATGCCCTGGTGGGTGAGCGCGCCGATATCCGGCGGATTCCTCCGGAGCACGAAAATGCGGTCACGAAGGTCCGCACCGTCGAGCAGCGTGGTGGTGCCAACCGCTTCCACCTTGCGCAGTTGCTCCACCTGCTGCGGGATCGGCTTGGCGCCGAGGGACGAGCCGACCTCAAGCAAAGTTTCCACGGCGGTCTGAGGTTGGCAGAAAAAGAGCAGGTCCGGATCCTTGAGAAGCTTGTCGAAAACCTCCTTGTAACGAGCGTTCTCGGCGAGACTTCCCTCCTTCTTCCGACCCGAGGCTCGATCAATCGCGTCCTTGATCGCGGAGAGATTGTTGGAAAGAAATCCCCACTGCCCCTGACTCGCATTGTAGAGCGTATGCGTCCCATGCTTGCTCGAAACGATTTCGACACCGTTGTAGGTTTCTCGCGTCAGTTCCAAGGGCGGTTGGCCCTTGGCAAGCTCTTCGCGCAGACGCGCCACGGCCAGGTCGTGTCCGCTTTTCCCGCCCCAGAACTGAAAACCGACCAGCGCGGCAGCGTCGTTGGCGCTCACCGAGGTGACAGCTGTGAAGATGCGGCCTGGCTTCAGCTTCCACAGAATTCCAGCCGCCTCATTTCCGCCGCGATCTTTGGTGAGGTATTGGAATGGCCGCTCGAGAAAGGCCTTCATCTCCGGCTCGGAGCCGATCTTGGCCAGCGTCGTCTTCGGCCAACGCGCGGCCGTGCGGGGCAAGTCCGGGATACTCGCCACGGCGACGGTGTCGCCCGGGAGGAGTTCGGCGGCGTCTGTCGGTCCGGAATCCCGGACTGTCCAGACGGCATAGGCCGCCAGAATGGCGAAGATGACAAGAAGGATGACCAAGGTTTTTTTCATCGCGGGTGTCGTCGAAGCTCGTTGTTCGTGTGCGGCATGCTTTCGAGCTCAGATTGAGAAGGGTCCCCTTTGGCGGCTAAGGTGAGAGGGTCGAGAAGTCCATGCCGGATCGCCCAGACGGCATTTCGTCGCTCGAAAAGCTCTCCAAGAGCTGGTTGTATCGAGCGTCTGGCCGCTGTCGTTTACTGCGGTTTCGGTGTCGGGAAAAAGGTTGGCGGAGCCGGATTCGCCGGCTCGGGCTCGAGGGCTTTCTGCAGTTCGGAGGACTTCTTCGGTTCCTCCCCAGCGTGTTTTTCGGCCTCTTTCGGCCCGGCATGCATTTCGCAGCCCAGGCTGAAGAGGCATAGCGCCAACGCAACGGTGAAGAGTGGGATTTTCATTCGAGAATTTCTACACTTGCTTTCTGACCTCTTCGGTGGGCGGCAGCGTTCAAAAGAGTGCGGATCGCTTGAATCGTGTGACCACCCTTGCCGATGATCCTGGGCACATCGCTCTTTCGCGCGGTCAAATGAAAGACCACCCGTTCAGCTGTCTCGGTCTTCGTAAGGACAATCTCGTCCGGATATTCGACGAGTTGACCGATGACGAAGCGAAGGAACTCCTCCACCGTCAAGGCCGCTCAAGCGGTGGCTTTCTTGCGGGCTTTGGTAATGATGCTGCCAACAGTTAGCGAAGGTCGCGCACCGACCCCCACCCAATAGTCGGCGCGATCGAGTTGGAGGGTAAAATTGTCGCCCTTTTTCTTGGGATCATACGTGCCGATAATCTCGATGAACTTTCCGTCGCGCGGCTTACGTTGGTCTGCGACCACGATCTTGTAGTAGGGGCGGTTACGGGCGCCTTCGCGCCGAAGTCGGATTGCCACTGCCATGTTGCTTTGATTTGAGAGTTGGTAATTGGAAGGCTTCTGCGCCCAGCGCGCTCAGCTCAGTCCTGGTATTCCGGCCCGGCGAGCTTGGGCCATTAGTTTCTTCATATTTCCCGCCTTCTTCATCATTTTGCGCATCTGGTTGAAGCGCAGGAGAAGATTGTTGACCTCAGTCACTGTCGAGCCGCTGCCGCGGGCGACCCGCTGGCGACGCCGCGCATTCAGGATGTCTGGACGCGCCCGTTCCTTCGGGGTCATGGAGAGGACTATCGCCTCCACCCGCTTAAGCTGCCTCTCGTCAACCGAGGAATCTTTAAGCTTATCCATTCCAGGAATCATGCCAAGCACATTTTCGAGAGGACCCATCCGCCGGAGGAGCTTGAACTGGTGAAGAAAGTCGTTCAAGTCGAAGGAGGCGGTGCGCATTTTCTCCTCCATGCGCCGGGCGTCTTCTTCGGTGATGGCTTCGGCGGCCTTTTCGACGAGGCCGACGACGTCACCCATGCCGAGGATACGGCCGGCGAGGCGTTCGGGATGGAAGGGTTCGAATTGGTCGATTTTCTCGCCGACGCCCGCAAACTTGATGGGTTGTTTGGTGACCTCGCGCAGCGAGAGGGCGGCCCCACCGCGCGCGTCGCCGTCCAGCTTCGTGAGGATGATTCCCGTGAGGCCGAGGGTATTGTGGAAGTGTTCGGCGACGCTGACGGCTTGCTGGCCGGTGGCGGCGTCGCACACAAGAAGGACCTCTTGAGGCGAGAGGACCTCCTTGAGTTGGCGCAGTTCCTCGAGCAGGGTCTCGTCGATCTCCTGGCGGCCGGCCGTGTCGTAAATCTGGACGTTTCCGCCCTGCTCTTCGCACCAGGCGGCGGCCTCGCGGCTGACCTTGAGGACGTCGGTCTCGCCCGGCTGGGGCTGGAAGACGGGGACGCCAATTTGCTCGCCCAGAGTGGCGAGTTGCTTGATGGCGGCCGGGCGCTGCAGGTCACAGGCGATGAGCAAGGGGGCCTTGCCCTGGGACTTCAGCCAGCGCGCCAGCTTGGCCGATGAGGTCGTCTTGCCGGCTCCGTTCAGGCCGACGATCAGGATTCGGCCTGGTTTGGCGAGTTCCAGCGGCGCAAAATCCCCGCCCAGCAAAGCCGTCAGCTCATCGTGAAAGATCTTTACGATTTGTTGGCCAGGCGTGACGCTGCGGAGCACTTCTTCGCCCTGCGCCTTGTCCTTGACGCGGGCAATAAACTCCTTGGCGACGCGGAAGTGGACGTCGGCTTCCAACAGTGCCATGCGGACCTCGCGCATGGCGTCGGCCACGTTTTGCTCGCTGATGCGGCCGTGTCCGCGAAGGTCTTTGAAGACGTCTTGAAGTTTGTCGGAGAGCCGGGAAAACATAAGGGTTGGCAGGCCCGGAGACAGCCGTCCGGCCGGTCGGGGAACCCGCAGGCGGGCTGTGTGAGAGCCGTGGTAGTTATACTCGCGATTTGCGAGGAATCAATGGACGGTCGCCTTTTCCGCCCCGAGGCCGGTATTGGCGCGGACGGAAAGTTCGGTGAACTGCTCCTCGGCGCTGGGTTCCCGACTCAGCAGCGTGCCGAGGATGGCCGCGAGGAACCCGAGCGGAATGCTGAGAATACCCGGGTTGGTCAGCGGAAAGAGAGGGGCGGCTTGGATGAGATGGCGTTTGGCGGCTGGAACGTCAGCAGCGTCGATTCCCATGATGGAGGGGCTGAGAATGATGAGGAGGATGCTCGAGGCCAGGCCAACGGCCAAACCCCACACCGCCCCGGCGGTCGTAAAGCGTCGCCAAAAAATGCTCAGGACGATTACGGGAAGATTCGCGCTGGCTGCGACTGCAAAAGCCAGGCCCACGAGAAAGGCCACATTGATCGTCTGGAGCTGGATCGCCAGAAAGATGGCCAAAGCGCCGACGACGAAAGCGGTGACTCGGGCAACCCGAACCTCTTCGCCGGGCGCGCGCTCTTTCCCGTGATGGATGACGTTGGTATAAAAGTCATGCGCGAAGGACGTGCTGGCGGAGATTGTCAGGCCGGAGACTACCGCGAGAATGGTCGCAAAAGCGACCGCGGAAATGAACGCGAAGAAGATCTCGCCACCCAGCGCCTGGGCCAGCAGTGGGGCGGCCATATTGTCGTTGGGCTTGCCATCCACGACAATGCGGTCGGGCGTCAGGATCGTGGCTGCGCCGAATCCGAGAAAGGTCGTCAGGATGTAAAAGAGCCCGATGATCAGCATGGCCCACACGACGGAAACACGCGCCGTCTTGGCGTC
Source organism: uncultured Verrucomicrobiae bacterium (assembly GCA_963820865.1). Taxonomy (GTDB): domain Bacteria; phylum Verrucomicrobiota; class Verrucomicrobiia; order Chthoniobacterales; family Terrimicrobiaceae; genus DASTFP01. Next base: position 80,363 of record CAWGBZ010000016.1, on the reverse strand, counting down.
CGGCACCGTGTAAAAGCGGACCAGGATGTGCGGAAGGCCCGCGGTTCCAAAGATCAGGGCCATGCCCAGCGAGACGAGGTCGAGTGGTCCCCAGCCGTTGGTCACGGCCGCGCCGAACTTTAGCCCGGGTTGGAGAAAATCTCGGGTCACTTCCTCTCCTTTGACGTGGTAGGTGACCTGGGAAATCGCTTCAAAGAAGGCGGCCAAGCTGAATCCGAAATGCCCCATGACCATGATGCTGAGGAGGATGCTTCCTGCCATCAGGAGCACGGCCTTGATGATTTGCACCCACGTCGTGGCGAGCATTCCGCCAAAGACCACATAGATGATCATGAGGATGCCTACACCAACCACGGCCATGTTAAAACTGATGCCCGGGAGCAGCAGCTTAACGAGCGCACCGGCGCCGACCATTTGCGCAATCATGTAAAAGGTGGAGACGGTAATCGTGCTCAGGGATGCCATGGCGCGGACCGGCCGCTGTTTCAACCGGTAGGCAAGCAGATCGGCCATGGTGAACTTTCCGGCGTTTCGCAGCGGTTCTGCGACGACGATCAAGACCGTCAGGTAGGCCACCAGCCACCCCACGGAGTACATAAACCCATCGTAGCCAAAAAAGGCGATCATGCCGGAAATGCCCAGGAAGCTGGCCGCGCTCATATAGTCTCCGGCGACGGCCAGGCCGTTCTGCCAGCCGGTAATGCGGCGTCCGGCAGCGAAATAGGCGCTCGAGCCGGACGACCTGCGCGCGCTGAAATAGGTGATGACAAGCGTCGCCAGGACAAAGGCGAGAAACATCAAAAGAGCGGCATGCGTCTGTTGGGGAGGAGCAGCCGCAGCAGCGAGGAGAAGGAGGGACATCATACTCTCAAGGTCAATTCGCGGACCGCACAATACGGACGCTCGGCAGTGCGCCGGCAAGCCGCGCAGGGAGGGTCATCGTCCGCGTGGCAACTGATCCGAGGAGCACAGATTTCCGCTTCAAGACCTTCGGCGTTCGTGGAACCTCGCGACAATCTCTGCAGCCTGGCGGTCCCAGCCGGCGGCCGCTGCCACATACAGGAATGCAAGAATCCAAGCCATGAAAAACTGCGAGAGGGCGAACAGGTAGGCGAGGTTGACTTCGCCGATCACGTTCTGATCCATGAACTTGGGAAACCACCCCACCAGCACGGGGAGTGTGAAATAGTAGGCAACGAAAAAGATCGTCGCGAAAATGATGAAACGGGCCTTGGCACTGAGAAGGTCCTTGAATTGCGGATCGGCAGCGATGGCGTTCCAATCCGCCACATCGATGTCTTCCCGGGCCGTCAATTCATGGGAAGGTTTGGCACCGGTGCGCCCCAACGGCGCGATGTCCGTAGGCGCCGCCGAATCCGGCGTAAGATCGGAACCATCGGGGGACGGCATAATGGCGGGACAGTAGACAAAACTTTCGCGATGTCTAGTTTTCGTCGTCAAATCTTCGCAGCTGTCCTGGAAACCGCGATCCTAGTCGCCTGATGCATCCTTTCCTGGTGTCGATTCGGCGCTTTTTGAGGGAGGAAGTCATGGAGTTTATGGCCTGGTCGCCGGATCACTCGGTTGCTGCCGGCACTCTATACGATGCTGGCCCTCGGATGGTTGCGTGATGAGATACCCGCTGAGCACCATGAAATGCTCGGCGCAATCGCCCCCAATCTACCCACTTTGGAATCGGAAGCCCGAAATGATGCCAAACGACGAACAGGACCGCCACTCCGCGCAAGCCGTCAAGCTGCGGAAGCCGATCCGAAACGGCCGGAGCTGTGTTCGGTGATGCGTGACCCATGTGGAGCAAGTTCGGGTCAGAATTTTAGCCATCGACGAAATATCTCAAAAATAAAACCGCCGGGTACGGTTTCCGATCCGGGTAAAAATGTCCCAGGCTATCGTCCCCGCCTTGTCGGCCAACTCTTTCGCAAGGATGCGCTCGCCGCCCTGTTCGCCGATGAGCACCGCCTCGTCACCGACTGCGACGCGAGGCAGTGAGGTCACATCCACGAGGATCTGATCCATGGTCACGCGTCCCAGCACCGGACAGCGCCTGCCGCCGACCAAGACGTGTGCACCGCGGCCCGACGTTTGCCGCGGAAAACCGTCGGCGTAGCCGATTGCCAGGGTCGCAATGCGCATCGCATGTGGAGTGATGAAGGTCCTGCCATAGCTCACGCTCCGGTGCGGCCCGACATCGCGGACGAGCAGCACCCGGGCCTTCCACGCGAGGGCGGGGCGTAGAAGCGATTGAAACTCCGCCGGGTAGGCGCTCCCGTAGAGCATCAAGCCCGGGCGAACCAAATCGTGCGCGTGCGCGGGAAACCCGAGAATTCCGGCGCTATTGAGCGCATGAATCCTGGCCTGTGGCGCGATGGGTCGCAGCGTGTCTGCGAGTTTGGCGAATCGATCGAGCTGCGCGAAGGTGTATTCCGCATCCTCGTCCGCCACGGGAAGGTGCGTGGAGATACTGTAAACTTCAACCGCTTCCAACCGTTGGATGGCTGTCAATTCTCTGACGACATCCTGTTCCGGGCATCCGATCCGGCCCATGCCGGTGTCCACCTTGAAATTGATCCTGCCGCCGGCGAAACTCGCCGCCTCGGCTGCGCTGGAAACGGTCGCGATATAGCCCCGGGCGACCGCCTCGGACCGCTCACCAGGGACCGAAGGACCCAGCAGAAGGATGTCCCGTTTGAGGTCTGCGAGTTGGTTTGCCTCTTCCACATTGGCCACGCCGAACGCGTCCACGCTTCCTGAGAGGGCGGCAGCTATCTGCGTGGCGCCGTGGCCGTAGGCGTTGGCTTTCACCACGGCAAGGATGGCGGGTCCGGCGCCGATCTTGTCCCGGACTGCCCGAGCATTGTGACGAATCGCGGAAAGGTCGACTTCCGCCCAGCAACGGAGGTCGTCCGGGACGTTCATGTGAACGTGCAGAGCGGGTCGCTGTCGGCGCGTTCGGCGTGGTCGGCGGTTGCCTTTTCGACGATCCGATCGCAAACGACTTGGAGTCGGTTTCGCAGCGGCGAAGCCAAACGGGCAAACTCTCGCTGCAGGGTTTCGTATTCCGCGCGACCCTCGGCGGTCTCAACGCGAACGGGCAGATACCCCAAGGCGGTCAGGTCATAGGGGCTGGCGCGCATATCGAGCGCCCGGATCTGGAAGGCCAGCTCAAAGCAATCGGCGACGAGGTCGGAAGGAGTAAACGGCGCGAGCTTAAACGCCCACTTATAGAGATCCATATTGGCGTGGAGACAACCCGGTTGCTCGAGGGCCAGAGTCGCTTCGCGGGTGGGTCGATACTTGTTGAGCGAGCGCGCGGCGGGAGTGAAGAAACGAAAGGCATCGTAATGCGTACAGCGTAGGCCGAGCGACTCGACCGCCCGCGCGACCTCCGCCGGGCTGACCCGAAGCGGCCACTGCGGGTGCCGGATCGAATTGGCCTGATGAATCATCGCCCATTCGTGGAGTCCGAAGCAGCCGAAAGCCGCGGGACGCGTGCCCGTGCGGTCAAGCAGGTTGCGCAACCATCGAATGGATTCCATGCGCCGTCCCGGGAGCTTCGAGGCGGCCGCGGTCACGCCTTCAGGCGTCTCTTGATACTCTCCCTGGACAAGGTAGCCGCGCGCGCTCTCTCCCTGGAGAGCGACGCCGATCCCTGGATGCCAGCGAACGAGCTTGGCCGGCCGATACGCATAGTACTCAAACAGGAAGTCATCCACGGGATGACGTTCGTTTCTCGAGGCACGGGCCAGGCGCGGCTCAATCCACGGTCGCACGCGGGCTTCGTGCTTTTTGCGAAGCGCATGCCACTCGTGTTCCGCCAGAATCTCCATGATGAAGCAGACTACACTTTCGGAAGCCTTTGCGAAAAGGGAGGTTTTCCGGCCCCGCATCCGGGGTGGCGTTCTTATTTGGCCAGGACGATGTTCACGAGTTTGTCGCGCACGATGATGATTCGGAGCACCTCCTTGCCGGCGAGGGCTTCGCGCACCTTGGGCGCGGCCAGGGCCGACTCCTCGAGTTCCGCGTCCGAGGCGTCCTTTCGGGCGATGATGCGATCACGCACTTTGCCTTGAACTTGCACCGCATATTCCATCTCATCCACCACGAGAAGGTTCTCGTCGTATTCGGGCCAGGGCTGCGACGACGCCCGGCCTTCGAAGCCGGAAAACCTTTCTCCGAGCCGCTCCCAGAGTTCGTCCGCGAGATGCGGGGCAAAGGGAGAAAGCAAAGTGAGCAAAGTGCGCAAGCCCGCCACCGGGCGCGGCCGCGAATTGACGAACTCGTTGGTCAGAATCATCATCTGTGAGATCGCCGTGTTGAAGGCGAAGGACTCAATATCCGAGGTGACCTTCTTGATCGTGGCGTGCAGAAGGCGCTGCTGCCGGCTGGTTGGATCCGCCTCGACGAGGTCAGGCGAGAGATCCCAGGCGCCCTCCTGGGTTTCCTCCATCACCAGCCGCCAAACCCGTCCAAGGAAACGGTAAACGCCTTCGACGCCTTTCATGCTCCACGGTTTCATTTGCTCCAGCGGGCCCATGAACATTTCGTAGAGCCGCAGGGAATCCGCTCCATATTCCTCGATCACGTTCTCCGGGTTGACGACGTTGCCCCGGCTCTTGGACATCTTCTGGTTGTCCGGACCCAGAATGATCCCTTGGTTGACGAGACGCTGGAAGGGCTCCGGCGTCGATAGATATCCAAGATCGAAGAGAACTTTGTGCCAGAATCGCGCGTAAAGCAGGTGAAGCACCGCGTGCTCGGTTCCGCCGACGTAGAGGTCCACTCCGCCGCAGATTTTGCCAGCAGGAGCCTCAAAGCGCGGGTGTCCCGTCATCCAATAAGCTTCGGCATCTTCACCCACGAAGCGCGCGGAGTTCTTCGGATCACAGAACCTGAGATAATACCAGCACGAGCCCGCCCATTGCGGCATGGTGTTGGTCTCGCGCCGCGCGGCCTCCGAATAGCTCAGCCACTCCCGGGCTTTGCTCAAGGGGGGGTCATGCGTTCCGGTGGGCTTGAAGTCTTCCATCTCCGGTTGCACCACCGGAAGATCGGCTTCGTCCAGCGCGCGGTGCCGGCCTTCCTCCCAAACAATCGGGAAAGGCTCACCCCAGTAACGCTGACGCGAGAAAAGCCAGTCGCGCAGCTTGTAGTTGACGGTGCCTCGGCCAAGCCCTTTCTGTTCGAGCCAGGCGACGATTTTGACTTTCGCTTCGGGCGTGGGCAAGCCATCGAGCTGGGCGGAGTTGGCGGCCGTCCCTTCGCCGATGAAGGCGAGCTCCATCGGCGCGTCGGAGAGGCCGGCCGTGCTTCCATCGGCCACCTCTCGGACCACCCGCCGGATCTCCAAACCAAACTTCTTCGCAAACGCGAAGTCCCTTTCGTCGTGGGCCGGGACCGCCATGATCGCGCCGGTCCCGTAGCCCATGAGCACATAGTCAGCGATCCAGATCGGAATCCGTTCGTCATTGACCGGATTTATCGCGCAGGCGCCTGTGAAGACACCGGTCTTTTCCTTGTTCAGCTCCGTGCGCTCCAAATCCGACTTCGAACTGACCTCTTGTTGGTAGGTCTCGACCTCCCTGCGCCGTTCGGGTCTTGTGATCTCCCCCACCAGGGGATGCTCGGGCGAGAGTACCATGTAGGTCGCTCCGAAAAGTGTGTCCGGACGCGTCGTGAACACCTCGATCTCTCGGTCGCGATCCGCCAGTGCGAACCGGACCAACGCTCCCTCGCTCCGCCCAATCCAGTTGCGCTGCAACAGCTTGATTCCCTCCGGCCAGTCCAGGCCCTCGAGCTCATCGATCAGTCGCTCCGCATACGAGGTAATGCGGAGCATCCATTGCCGCATCGGACGCCGCTCGACCGGGTGCCCGCCTACCTCACTCTTGCCATCGACGACTTCTTCATTGGCTAAAACCGTTCCCAGAGCCGGGCACCAGTTGACCGGCATCTCGGCGACGTAGGCAAGCCGGACCTCACTGGGGTCCTCGCCCTCGAATGTCTCGATCGGCTCGGCCTTTCGGGTCTTGGGATTGAACCACGAGTTGTACAGTTTGAGAAAGATCCACTGCGTCCAACGAAAGTAGTCGGGGTCGGTAGTGACTGAACTCGCGCGTCCAATCGTAGCTGAAGCCGATCGACTGAAGCTGTGCTCGGAAGCGGGCGATATTGCGTTGCGTAGTAATCCGGGGATGCTGCCCCGTCCTGATGGCGAATTGCTCGGCGGGGAGTCCGAAGGCATCCCAGCCCATCGGATGCAGAACGTTGTAGCCGCGCATCCTCTTGAATCGAGCAATGATGTCGGTGGAGGTATAGCCTTCCACATGACCGACATGCAGGCCTTCGCCGCTTGGATAAGGGAACATGTCGAGCACATAATACTTCGGCTTCGCCGGATCGAAGTCGGCATCTCCGGGGCTGGGAGCGCGGAACGCTCCGCCGGCCAGCCAAAGCGACTGCCACTTGGGCTCAAAATCGGAGAACGGGAATTGCTTGCGTTGGGATGCCATAGCGGGCGGTATAGGACATGACGGCCAGGCCCCGCAGTCAAGATCCCGTATTATTCCGTCGCATTTCTGAAGCCGGGAGGCGTTGCCGTCCGGACGGCAGGCTCTGGATCGCCTTGGCCGCCCAGAAGGGCAGGTTGACTGCATAGACGATAAAAATCCATTGGTGCTGGGGAAACCCGAGGTTCATCGTAACGTCGACGAGCGCATGCATCGCGACGACGGCCAGGCCGGTCACGAGCATCCAGACGCGGCCAAAGAGCATAAGGAAAGCGAAGAGTTCGACGATCAGTCCTGGCGCGTAGACGAGCATGCACAACCAGGGGTACTGGGTGCAGAGTTCATTTAAGGCACCTCCAAGACCAAGATCCGGATGCTCCAACGTCGTGTAGTAGTGCTGGGCCTGGATTTTGGCATACTGCACGGGCATGTATTGGCTGTTCCAGATCCAGGCACCATTGCTGTTGATGAGCTTGGTGATTGCGCACAAGACGTAGTTTCCGGCCAGGACTTGCAAGGTGACACGGGTGGTGAACGAGTGCAGGGAGGTCGGCGAGCGCATCCAAGTTGCCGGTCGACGCTCGGTGAAGGCCCAGAGCCAGGCGGTGACCGACTGACCCAGCAGGATAAGGGTCATGACCTGGTAGTAGTGGCTGATGGAGCCGAGAGAGTTGTGGAGCGTTCCCGTGAACAGGTAGCAGAGAAAGAGCGTCGTCGAGGAAAGCGGGAAGGCAAAACCAGTGATGTAAAGCACGGACGCGATATGGAGCAGAATGACGAGCAGTGAGTACCCTGTGGGATCGAGGACCCAGCTCATGTCGATCCATCTGGCGAGGCCATTCGGAAATCTCAGATCGGCGCCGAGCGCCGGCAGCGTTGTCAGCGGCGGAAATCGGGCGAGCAAGAGCAACGCGAATCCGGCGCGCATCAGCGCGGTCTCCCACCATGCGAATTCGATCCGTGGAACGATATCGGTCAAAGGCGTCCGGACCATTTCTGCGGTCCTAGAGCGTTTCATCTGGCTCTACGCCCCTTTCGGGAGAGGGAGTGTGGGGGATTCCGTTGAACTCAATTCTGGCCACGGTGCGTTCGGTGACCGTGATCTTGCGGGTCTCGTCGTCCATCCTCAACTGGGCGCTGACCAAGCCGAGCCCGAGGAGATTTTCTCGCCCCGCCGCCGACAATCGTTCCGCCAGACGTTTGAGGAGATGCGTCGCCGCTTCGCGCTCGATCTCCTCGGTGGTCTTTCGCTGACCGTCATTCTTCGCCCGCGCGAGCGCGCTGCGTCGTTCTCGCTCGAACTGCTTGCGGAGCCGCGGGGCGGTTTCGAAGAATCTCGCCGCAGCCATCGGCTCGCCGGCGTCGTCGACGACGTACACGTAGCCCGACTCCGGTGAGAAATTCGAGTACATCGGCCAATGCGAGAAAGGGAAGTTCTCCTTGATGGCGAGTCCCAGCACAATGCTCGCCACGAACCAAGGCCACGCCAGAAGCCAGCCAAGAGCGGGCCGGATTACTCTCGAGACGCCGCGGACGAGCCAAACCATGCGCAAGAACCTATCCAGACGGCGGGAGTGCCGCACAGGAAAAATCAATTTCTTGCCTCTCGAGCCTCTCGAGGCAACAGAGTAGAAGAATGTGCGCGTCGCTCATTCCCTTGCTCGTGTCCACCAGAAACGCGCATAAGGTGCGCGAGATCCGGACGATTCTGGGTGAGTCATTCGAGGTGTCCGATCTTTCCGTCTTGCCTGCCATGCCCGAAGTCGAGGAGACCGGCGAGAGCTTCGAAGATAATGCCGCCCTCAAGGCCGTGGCCGCGTCGCAGCTTTTCGACGGATGGGTCATCTCTGACGATTCCGGACTGGAAGTTGACGCGCTCGAAGGAGCTCCGGGGGTATTCTCCGCGCGGTACGCCGGCGCCAACGCGCTCGACACGGAGAACAACGCCCTGCTTCTTCGCAACCTCGAAGGCGTCCGTGGCAAAGCCCGGACAGCGCGATTTCGTTGCGTGATCGTCCTGGCGCGTGCCGGCCGCAAGCTCGCGGCCTTCAGCGGTGCGGTGGAGGGAATCATCGCGCCGCATCCCCGAGGAGCCGAAGGCTTCGGCTATGATCCGCTCTTCATCCCTGATGGCTTCTGCCAGACCTTCGGCGAGCTTCCGCCGACGACAAAGAACCGGTTGAGCCACCGGGCGCGAGCCCTCAACCAATTGCGCGACTGGGGCGGTTGGTGCTGACGCTTCGACGGTTGACGATTCTGCCAACCGCAGGGGCCCGCCGTGGCATGATCTTCTGAGGGCGGTTTACAGTGCCTTCGTCTTGCGGAAGATCAGGCTCTGCTTGCGCGACATGGGAATTTCCTTGCCATCGAGCAAGACGAAAAGGAAGCGCTTGGCATCGAGCATCCGCATTTGCTTCACACGGCTAAGATTAACCACGCAGTCCCTGCGCGTGCGAAAAAAGGTGGACGAATCCAGCTTGCACTCGCATTCGCGCAGCGGGCGACGAATCAGCGCCGTGGCGTCGTTGAAATGGACCCGGGTGTAGTTTCCGCAGGCCTCCAGGATCGAAATATCGGAAACGCGCACCACCCAGCAGTTCACGTTGTCGCTCAGGAAGACAAAATCGCTGTAACAGAAGATGCCCCCTTTCGCGTGAGGGATCACCTCGTCCGCCTCCAGCCCTTGCAAGTCTTCGGTAGGATCCAGCGAAGGTTTGCGATGGTTGGTGGTCGAGAGCCCCTGGAGTTGAACCGTATGCGGGCGGTCCGAAGACCGTTTTTGGAGATTATTGAAGATCATGGATCTGTTGGTAAAAGCGTGGATGCTGCCATCGAGCGCGATCGCGCCGATTCTCCGCTGGCTACGTGGGCCTCGCGGAGAGACGTCGTCCGAAAACCGGTCCGGCGTGGCATTCTTTTCTCAAAAACCGGCCTGTCTTCCCTGCGACAAACCTGCGCCGACTGCATCTGGTCGATGGTCTGAATCAATGCCGAGAGATCAAGATCCTCGACGGTCCGGGAGAGTCGCTCCGTGCTGACGAAGAAAGCCCCCGGCGGCACCGTGGTTGGCTCAAGAACGTTGGCGTCTTGAATCTCGGTAATTACGACTTTCCACATACGGTTATGTCCTTTCTGGCTGGGGTCCCGATTCGAAATGCCCGCGGTGTCGATCACGCCGGAGGGGGCAATTCAAACCTCAATCCTCCGTCCGGGGCGCGCGGCGCGCGGCGGGCTACAACTCGAAGGATTTCGAGGTTAATTATGGAAGAACCACGAAAATTGGCTATGGTACAAAGGAACCAAAAGCTTTCAATTCTTGTGAGGCTGGGATCCGGCACGTTTCGAATGGTTTGCGGTTTTGCTTTTACAGGAAGTTAGGACAGCTTGGACCGGATCGACCATAGTACAAGTGAACCAAAATCGTGCACTCATCGATGGTCTGGATTGTGCGCTCCCTCATGAGAAATGTTAAGACATCGGGCGGGAATTGGGTCGGGCGACGAGTCGAATACCCCAGTGAGGTCCCTCCCACCGGGGAGACCCACGCCAGCGGTCGAGGTGATGTAAGACTTGTCCTTTCTAGTTTGGATGCTAGAGGGATTTAGCGGCCATGGCCATGGTGCAAACGAACCAAAAAGTATCGTTTCTTCCGTTTCACACGAATCGGGATGCCGAGGCATTGTTGGTGCGTCTTCACGAGGTGGATGATGGTGCCAAGTTGGCGAAGGCGACCTTTGAGCTGATCGACGTTTGCATTCCCAACCGTTTTGTGATCCTGCTATTTCGTCCGCTGGAGTTTGAACTTCCTTGTCGGTTCTTTCCAGTGAAGTGGAAGCCGTTAGTCGACGAGTATATGGCCGAAACCCACAAGCATGACATTTGGTTGCGCCGTAGCCCGGTGAATCCGCAGGTGACCGTGGTGCGCCATTCGGACTACACGCCTCAGAGCATGCTCCACCAGTCCATCTTCTACAAGAAGCTGCTGCTTCCCAGCGAGTGCGAGTATGGGGCCTCCGTTGTCGCCTGGCGAGATACGACGTGGCTGGCAACGCTGACGGTGATGCGCGCCAGGGAGCAGGGGGATTTCACTGACGAGCAGATGCAGGAACTGCAGGCCTTGCAACCGCATTTTGCCTGCGTGATCCGCAGGATGGCGGGCCACCAGGATACCCGTCTCTTCCAGTCTTCTCTGCGGTATTTTGTCTCTTCCCTTCCGACGGCGACCCTAATATTGGACTGGAATCTTAAGGTGCTGCATTACAACTCGACCGCGAGCCAGTTGTGTTTCCAGTGGAAGAGCGGCACCAGCACATCCTTCGTCAAGGCTCCCCGACGACTGCAGGTGCCAGGTGACATTCTGGCGGAGCTCGAGCGGATGCGTCCGAGCATCATGAAGCAAAAATGGAGTCACAGCCCCGGCGGTCGCAGGTCGATCCAGTTCGCCTATAAACATCCCAAGGACCCGGCCTTGAGCGCATCGATCGAATTTTTGCCATCGCGCTCGCTCTCTCTTTCAAAAGGAACCTTCCTTTTGACCCTGAAAGAAGAGCGCCTCTCCGAGCAAGGCGCTGACCTCTCGGACCAACTGAATCGGCTCACGCGACGAGAGCGCGATTGTGCCCTGCTTGCGGCCCAGGGATTGCACAATCGCGATATCGCCAAGAAGCTCGGAAAGAGTGAAATTACGGTGCGCAACCAGTTGAGTTCCATCTACAAGAAACTGGGGTTCGCCACGCGTCATAGTCTCATTGCCGCCTTTGCCCGGCTTAGTTCCTAAGCTCAGGAGTTTTCTCCCGCTAGACGGAAAGCGCTCCGTGAACGACCCGGTGGAGCAGCTGAACGAGCGCAGCCCCGCGTTTCGGGCCATAGTGACGATGACAAATAATATTCATGGCGTCTGTCAAGTCTTCGAGCGCGCCCCCCTCGCCGCCAATCTCTTCGGACCTGTCCACGATAACCAGTTCCAACTCCATATTGTGCCACAAAGCCTCGCACAAGCGAAAGTCAAACCGGCTCAGAACACTAGGCGTCGCCACAACCAATCGCGGTGTGCGCTGCTGGATGAGACGGGCGAGTTTCTTGCGCTGCAGTCCGACTCCCGAGGCCACTTCGCGAACGATTCTGCTAATCGTCCATCCGCGCGCCCCGCAAAATGATCGGCACGATTCGACCTGCTCGTGGAGCAGGGACTGCTCTTGACGGGGATTGATTCGAGCATAGATCACCGCCTCATTCGCTTCCTCGGAATCTCTTAGAAATCGCCCGTCACGGATGAGGATGGTTCCGGTGGGCATCCTTTCCGCAACCACGTTGTCCGGCAGCTTATCGTCGCGAATCCAACGCCAAGCGGTTCGATATGATATGCCGCAGCGTCTGGCCCACCTTCCGAGGCTTTCTGCGTGTAACTGACTTGTCATAAATGCATTCTGAGTAATATGTTTGTGATACAAACGTGTTCTATTTGAGCATCAAGGTTCTAAAAAGACAAACCACGCTATGAGAAATTGAGGATGACGCATCTGCAAATTGGCCCTTATTGGAACGAAATTCTTATCAGAACGAACCATTCGTCCCGGCGCCAAGGAAATCTTGCGAGAGGCTGAAGGCTTAGTGAGATAAGGCAGCTCCCTGGCGGAAGGGATGAGTCAAGGGGGAACTTCGATAGAAAAATTATGCGTCGTCCAATTGCGGTTTTTGAAAGTGAGGTTTCACGCTGGCTGAACGTTGGCGGAACCGTCGAATCGTTATGTGGTAATCGCCGGTATCGCTCCGGCGTATTGGTTCCGCGGTGCGTCGGGGACGTGCAGCGCATCGTTTGCGCTGCGCTCCAAGCGGAAGGCGCTGTGAAGCTGCAGCCTGTCTCGTGCGGCAAAAACTGGGGATTTGGATCAGACCTGGCGACGGTGGATGGCGTTTATACATTGAATCTGTCCGGGCTTAAGAGCATCCGGTCTCTGGATCTGCGAAGTCACTCCGTGGAGCTTGAGCCGGGAGTTACGCAGGGCCAACTTGACGATGCGTTGAGGCGCGAGGGGAGCACTCACTACTTCAATGTAACGGGCGCCGGGCTGGGTGCGAGCGTCTTGGGGAATGCCTTGGAGCGTGGCATTGGCTACTCGGGGCAGCGTCACCTTGATTTGCTGGATCTTGAGGTGGTTTTGCCAAGCGGCGAGATAGCGCGAACATCGCGCCTGGAAGCCGCGGGAGCCGGGGTCTCGCTGGGCGGACTAGGCCCCGATCCGACGGGGCTTTTCTGCCAAAGCAACTTCGGGGTGGTCACGGCGGCTACCATTGCGCTGTCCCGCCGACCGGAAGTGATGGGAGGGATTCTTTGCCGCCTGGATGACCACCGTCGATTTCCGGATCTCATTGCGATCATCTCCGATCTCATTGCCGATGGGTCTTGTTATGGGGTGCCTCATATTTTCAATCGCGAGCGCATTGTCACCACCCTGTGCCCTCACCTTGGCGAGGCGCAAGCCGCCGAGCTGAGGGCAAAGACGGCGTGCTGGACGGCGCTTATTCCGCTTCGTGGTTCGCGAGCCGTCTTTGACGCATCCACGCGGCATCTTGAGGCTCAGCTGAAGCACTTGGGGCCGATCGAGATCTTGGACGACCAGGCTAAGGTTAAGCTGAGCAGTTTGGTTTTGGGCCACCCTTCGGATCTGACGCTGGCGAGTGTCGCCTTCAGTGCCTTTGGTCATTATGAGCCGACGAATGCTGCTTTGGAAGCGAGCGGTGCGGGTCTTCTTCACATCACCCCGGTCATGGCGCTTCGCGGTGACACGATCCGGGATGTGGAAAAGCAGACCATGGAGACGCTTGGGCGGCATGGATACCGCGCCGTTCCGCTTTCGCTCAATGCGTTGAGCGCGCGAACCGCCGCGTTGATTGTCTCCCTCGGATTTGACCGGCGTTGCCCTGATAGGACGCGGGCGGCTCACCATGCAGCCGAGGATTTGCTCAGGTCGTACGGTCGGGCCGGTCTGATTCCTTATCGTTTGGGGCTTGGACAGGCAGATCAGTTGCCAAAGATGCAGCCTGCTTGGCAGAGGATTTTCTCCGGGTTGCGGCGAATCCTCGATCCCAGCGGGTGCATGGCCCCTTCGCGGTACGAACCTCTCTGGAGAAAGGGAGAACCGGTGACGACTCATAAAATCGAGGAGGCAGAGCCATGCATTTCGTAACTCGACCACGTGTTGCGGTCATCAGCGCCATGGGATTGGCAGCGCCAGGCGCGCTCGATCCGGAGACCTTCTGGAAGATTGTTCGGTCTGGTCAGACGGCCATCAGTCGAATCAAGCGACTGGACACCTCGGAATCGGGTTGCTCGTTCGGAGGTGAAGTTCCGCCTTTCGACCTCTCGCTTCTTCCCGCCGAACTCCGGCCCAAGCGCGTCGCGCGGCACACGCAGCTCTTACTTTGGGCAGCGCGGCAGCTCAAGGGCGACGTGGAGCGACTACCACAGAGACCCTCGATCCGACTTGGTTTGGCCACAAGTTGCGTTTCGATGGTTGCCGAGTCCGGTGTGGCTCGGAGCAAGAAGGGAGGTGCCGCCGCTTCTCCCTACGCGGCCTCGCAGAGTCCACCTCACGCTGCGGCAGGAGCAATCGCCCGGTATCTTCGGAGCTCCGGGGATGTCTTAACGGTCTCAACTGCTTGCGCCGCGGGCTTGGAAGCCATTGGGTTGGCTGCTCGGGATATTGTAGCAGGCGCAACCGACTACGTGATTGCGGGCGGAGCCGATTGTGCGATCGGTCTGACCCCGCTGGCAGAGTTCGTGAGGAGCGGCTTCTCATCCACCAGAAACTCCTGCCCTGAAAAAGCAAGTCGTCCCTTTGATGTCTTTGCGGATAGCGGCGTTTGTGCGGAAGGCGCAGGCTTGTTCCTGATCGAGGAGAAGTCGGCCGCGCTGGCTCGAGGTGCGACGATCCTGGCAGAGATTGCCGGCTACGGTTCGCATCTCGACGAAGACAACGACGTGCCCGGAAGCGGATGGTCGTATTCTATCCGGGCAGCCTTGGACAGTGCGGGATGGTCCTCGGCAATGATCGATTCGGTTTCCGCCTGGGGTCCGGGCCATCCAGTGATCGATCGCGTGGAAGCGCGCACGCTGGCGGAGATTCTTGGATCGCAATCGGCTCATGTGCCGGTCTATTCAATAAAGGGAGCGATTGGCAACCCATTGGCGGCCGCCGGTCCTTTGCAGGTCGCCGCTGCGATCTTCTCTTTTCGTGATGGAGTGGTGCCACCCACCGCGAATCTGGATGTGCCCATCCCTGAAGCGCCGCTCGACTTCGTACGCGGAGAAGCACGCTATAGCTTTCCCGAGACCGCTTTGCTTAACGCCCATGGGATAGGGGGAGCCAATGTCACTTTGCTCCTGAAAGCGCCGCCGGTCGCCCGGCTCGATCTCCGTAAGCATGTCCCCAACCCTAACCTCCTAGAATCATTCCGATTGGAACTTCTCCCTGTGTCATGAATATAGATCGTTCACATTGTGTCTTAGTCACTTATGGTCATAAGGGCCTCCGCTCTGCTTTGAATGTCGCGGAAGCCATTGAACCCATCGCCGAAGTCCAGCTTCGCTCGTACGAGCAGTCGTTGGAGCCGCTTCCACAAGAACCGGACGTCGCGCTTTGCGTTGTCACCGATAACGAAACGCTCGACTTAGCGCATCAATGTCAGGTGCGTCTTGAAGATATCCCCACTTTTATGGTGGACGGAGTCGGCGGCTTGAAGATTGAACTTAATGGCTATGCCGGTATGCTCTCTTCCTCGCCGGAGCAGGTCCTCAACGCGGTGCGCCACCATTTGATTTCCCATACAGGAAATGACCTGCGCTCAGCGCCGAAGTCTGAACCAAGCCGAGCGCCCCGCAGAATTGCCAGCCCCTTTGATCATACTTTGGCCCGCGCGGCCGGCGGGGGGCAGACGCCGCAGTCGACCCTTATCGCCGCTGCTCGGCAACTCTCCTGGGACCTTCGCGCGGATCGGGTCGAGGTATTTCTTGGCACGATGGAGAAGGGCGGATTTCGGCGGATCTACGCCGAACCCAAAACCTATGCAGAGCCAACATTTAATGGAAAAGGGTGCGCGCCTTCCGTCGAAGTCATCCGCCTCATTAAAAAGAGGTCCCATCCGGTTAGCCTTGGGGAGTTGGAAGCACGCGCGAGTCTCCCCTTGTATCGATTCCTCTCCAGCCGGAATCTCAACCTGCTCCTTCCCTTGACAAGGGACGGACGTTTGCTCGGCTGGCTTGCTTTTGGGGTCGAAGCGTCGCGATGCACAGATGATCTCCTCGATGACCTTCAGGTTGCGGGACATCTCCTGACCACAAGCGTGGCCGAAGCGTTTAATAAGGAGTGCCAGAATCAGAAAACGAACAATCTGTTCGATGCCTTCGCCGCACTTAAGTTCGGTATTCTGACCATTAGCCAGGATGGGCAAATCCTGAGCGTGGCAGGCACCACTTCGCTTCTGGGCAGCGAACCGCACGAGGGAGACCATTTCAAGGCGATTCATAACAGTCGAGCCCGAGAGGTGGTCGCCAACGCGCTGCGCGGCAGTTTCATTGAGAAAACGTGGACGGATTTTGAATCGCAAGCAACGATCAGTTGTCTCTCTACGAGCCTCGCAGACGGGAAGATCGCGGTATTCTGGGGGCCTCAACAACATCCTCCGCAATCCTCAGCGAATGACCGCGTCCTGACCACGGATCTCAAGGAACTCCTCGATTCCTTGCCGGTCCCCGTCGTCGTCGACAGCGAGATTTCACCGGGAACGGCCGCCCTGCCGCGCGTTCAGATTTCCGACGAGGATGGTCGGGCAATCCGAGACTGTGCCCTTCAGGCGCAGGCGAAAAATGTCAAGGCACTAAGATTGCGCTGGGGCAAACGGCGGTCACCGGAGAATGCGGTGCTCTTCTACGAGGCGGAGAGCCACGAAGGAGGCGAAGAATTTGCCGATGACATCCAACATGCCGTGCGCTTCTCCTTAGAAGCTGCGTAAAACAAACAGTGATGCTTACAAAATGTTGCAATTGTCTATTTTTAGCATATTACAAATAAATGCCTAAGAGCAACCAGCTACGTGTTCGTGTAGAGGATGGGCAGCGTGAGCGATTGCTGGAGATTGCATGTGCGCGCGGCAAGGGGGAGAGGTTGTCAGATATGGTCCGCCAGGCGATCGCCGAGTTCATTAGTCCTGAGGAGCCCGATGACAACGGGTCCCACATTGTCAACGTAACTTCCCACTGCAAAGAGAAAGTCAATGAACTGGCCGAGGAGCTGAACCGCAGCCAATCGCAAGTTCTGGAGGCTTGTGTGGAGGGGATCCAGGATATCCTGGAGCGCAAGCGAACGCCGCTTATCATTTACGAAGTTCACCTTCGCCGCAAGTATCACAAGAAGGGCTCATTCAGGCAGGAAGCCGTTTCCTAGGTCCGTCCGGGCGGGCGCGCCGATGCAGGCGTGCCTTCGAAGGATCGCGCGGAATTTTGCTTGCGATGGCCGTATGCTCGGATGAAAACCTGAGCGTCAGATGAAGTCCGTCGGCAGGAAGCCCGGATGGCGGAATTGGCAGACGCGCCAGACTTAGGATCTGGTGGAGCAATCCTTGTGGGTTCGAGTCCCTCTCCGGGCATGCCTTCGGCGGGCGCTTAGTCGCATGGGGCGATCGATCGTGGCGATTGGCGCGATCGGAATTTGCCCCGAGGGGGGCTGTCGCATATCGTCGAAAAATGGAAGCTGCTTCCACCACCCCGACTGATGGCGCACAAGCCATTTTCGTGCAGCAGTTGGCGATTGATCACCGGGTGGTGAGAGCCGACTACGTGTCGCATCGTGCGCTCTTTGAAATTTTGCGCGATCTCTTGCAATCCAGACGCGAGCCCGCGCCCTTGCCCGAGGTCGGAGGGCGCCGGGCGTGAGAGCGCTCGTCGGGGGAAGGTTGGTGGTTGGCGGCAAGGCATGTCTCGCCACGCGCGCGATTAGCCTTCTATTGGTCGTTGTCGGGTGGGTGTCGAACGGACACGCCGGCTGGAAGCGATATTCGAATTTGATCGTGGCGGACCATCATCGGTCCGCAGTGCCACCCAGGCAGGGAGTTCGAGTCACCTACCTCGGAACCAATGGCTATTTGCTGGAGTCGCGCGAGGCAACCTTGCTGATCGATCCTTATTTCTTGCGGACAGGTCTCGGGCGAGTCGCGCTGAATCTTCCGATGGTGTCGGATACGGATCTCATCCGACGGTACCTGCCGTCACGTGAGATTGATGCCGTCCTGGTTACGCACGGACACTTTGACCATTTGCTCGACGCGACCGAAGTGGTCCGTCTCACCGAGGCGAAATTGATTGCCTCCGCGACGAGTGTCCGGTTGGCAACCTCGACGGGAGTGCCAGGAGAGAAATGCGTTCCGGTGACCGCGGGAAGCATCGTGCGGCCTCGCGGGGCCACCGTGCAGGTTCTCGCAGCCAGGCACGACCGCCTCCTGGGCTGTGTCCCTTTTGACGGACCGCCGCGACGGTTTCCACCCTATCGCGCCGCCGATTGGGTTTGCGGAGAGCCACTGGCCTTTCTGATCGAGATGGGAGGGCGGCGCATCTATCTGGAATCAGGAGGCCGGCCGGACCGCGCGCCCCGCCCCTCGCTCGGCCGGATCGATCTCGCCATTCTTGGTGTCGCCCTGTCGGATTCGCGGAAGCGATTTGCCCAAAATTTAGAGTGGTTGCGGCCGCGCTTTGTTCTTCCCAGTCACCAGGACAATTTTTTTCTTCCGTTGTCGCGAGGATTCGTCTTCGGTCCCCTGACCGATTTTCCTGCTGTGCTCCGGACATTTCGCGCCTCCTCCGCTGGCTCCTCCGCTGGCTCCTCCTTGATTCTGCTCGACTACTTCCGTCCCTGGACGCTTCCGTGAAAGTAAGAGGGCACGCCGCTCGTCAGCCTGCCCGTCCGCTGATCATTCGTCGCAGAGTTGAGGGGGGCTCGGCGGGCGCCCTTCGGTGCGTGCGTGGGAGGTCGCCAGAAGTGCCGACAGACTAATTCTTGTTCGGACACCCCGTGCCCTTCGGTCCCGACGGGTCAGCAAAAAAGGTCGTTGAATTTGCAGCGATTCTCTTTGATATTAGCCGTGACCTCCCTCCATTGGATACGTTCGAGTCTGATGACTCTTTTCTGTATTGGCGCAGTTGTTGGTAGCCGTGTCTTAGCTATGGCTCTCGCTCGGCCCGCGCGAAGTTCGCGCAAGCGCTGGCGAGCGTCATGTGCGGCATGGACGTTATTCCCGGCGAGGGGCATCGCAGACGCTGCATGATGCAGCACAACCCCCAAGAGCTAATCCATGAAAACCCCAGACCTTGTTTCCCAAAGCAGTGATGAGGACACGAGAATCTCGCGACGCGAGGCCTTTCGTCGTGCGGCCGGCCTCGGAGCGCTGGCGTCTCTCTCGTCACTTGGCTTTGGCATGCCCACCAGCGCCCAAGCTGCCGAGGGAGGCTTCGGCAATTTTCCAAAGCATCCAAAGTGGAAGTTCGTTTTCGTCAATCACGTCACCACCAATCCGTTCTTCGTTCCAACCCGCTACGGCGCGGAGGATGCCTGTGCGCTGACGGGTTGCACCTACCAGTGGACAGGATCGGACAAATCGATCGCCAGCGAAATGGTCAACGCTTTCAACACAGCGGTCTCCGCCGGTGTCGACGGCATCGCGGTATCGTTGGTCGATCTGACGGCCTTTAACGAACCGGTGGAAAAGGCCTTTAAGGCGGGGATTCCAGTCGTATCTTACAATGCGGACGCCAAGGACAATAAGCGTCTGTGCTACATCGGCCAGGATCTGTTTCTTTCGGGCAAGGCCCTCGGTGCGCGCATTGTCGAATTGGTTCCTGAGGGCGAAGTGGTTGGCTTTATTGCGACCCCGGGGCAACTGAACATCCAGCCGCGTTTGGACGGCGCCAGCGAAACCATCAAAGAATCTGGCAAGAACATCAAGCTCAGCGAAGTCGCGAGCGGACCCACTCTTAACGAGCAGGTCTCCCGGGTCGCTGCCTATTATGCGGGGCACCCCGATGTCAAAGGGATGTTCGCGGTCGACGCCGGAGGCACCGCCGCGGTCGGAAAGACGATGAGCGAAAATAAGCTGAAGGAGAAAGGTGTCCACGCGGGCGGCTTTGACCTTCTGCCGAGCACTCTGGATTACGTTCAGAAAGGCGATTTGGATTTCACGATTGATCAGCAGCCGTATCTCCAAGGCTTTTATACCGTGATGGTGCTCTTCCTCTACAAGATTTCGGGTGGGTTGACTGGGCCCTCGGACATCAACACCGGTTTGAGCTTTATCACCAAAGCGAACGTCGACCCATTTATCAGCTCTAAGAGCCGTTATCAGGGTAACTCCGACGAGCAGAAGGTCCTCACACGATCGGGCCCGATCTAGGGAAGGGATTCATGGCCAGCGTTAAGGCGGAGCTTCCTCCGCAGCAGCGAGGGAGAGACCAACCGTCTTCGCCCGGAGGATGGGCGGGCCGTGCGGGGCGCGCCCTACTCGGGTCGCGCGAAGCCAGCGTGGCGGTGGCTGGCATCGTCATGGTCATCTGCTTCCAGAGCACCGCCCCCGCTTTCCTCTCGGCCAGCAACATCGGAAATCTCGCGGAGTACACCGCCATGACCGCGGTGATCGCCGCGGGGTTGGTCATGGTGTTGATTGCGGGCGAGGTTGATCTGTCCGTCGGGCAGGTCTACGCCTTGGCACCGTTTGTCATGTACTTCGCGCAAGAAGCCGGCGTGCCCTTTTTTCTCGCTGTCGGGCTTGGTCTGGTCGCGGGTGCTGGGGTCGGCGTCATCAATGGAATCTTTACGGTTCTGCTGCGGATCCCGTCATTCATTGCGACGCTGGGCACCCTCTTTTTAATCAATGGATTGACGCTAAGTATCTCCGGTGGGTACCCCGTCCAACCGCAAGCCGGCCCGATCCTCGAGGAAGTTTTCGGCGGGAACGCTGTCTCGCAGATCTTATGGGCGATTGGCGTGACGCTCGTTCTGCAGTTCGTGCTGGTCAAGACCCGGTGGGGCTTGCACACGATCGCTACCGGAGGGAACCTCATCGGTGCCAAAGAGGTGGGTATCAAGATCGAGCGCATCAAGATCGGGAATTTTGTGATTTGCAGTGTCTGCGGTGGTTTGGCGGGCATTTTGGATACCTTTCGCATTGGTTCCATTGATCCGCTCGCCGGGGGAACGGAGATCATGTTCATGGCGATTGCCTCTTCCGTCATTGGGGGGACGCTGCTCACGGGCGGGTCGGGAACGATCGTGGGAGCATTTCTTGGCGCAGCCGTCCTCGGCATTTTGAAGGATGGCTTCACACTTTCCGGGGTTAGTGCTTATACGTTTGATATGATCCTCGGCGGAGCGATCTTGATGACGATGCTCATCAATGTCCACTTGAGCCGTCTGCGCGCGGCGGGAGGCGGCTAATGAGCGAAGAGGTCCTGCGAACCGAGCATATCTCGAAATCCTTTGGCCGGGTGGCTGCTCTCAAGGACGCATCGATCCACCTCGCCAAAGGCGAGGTGCTGGGACTTCTTGGCGACAACGGTGCCGGAAAGTCCACCCTGTTGAAGATCCTCACGGGGTTCCACCGGCCCAGCGGCGGCAGGATCTTCTTCCAGGGGAGGGAGATCGAGCTGAAATCAGTCAGTCATGCCCGATCATTGGGAATCGAGCCAGTGTATCAGGACCTCGCCCTGATCAGCGAGCTCAACGTCTATCGCAATATGTTCCTGCAGCGGGAAATCATGTCCAATCGCTTTCTCGGGATTCTGGATGATCGGGCGATGCGCGAACGCGCCATCGAGCAACTCAATTACATGGGCGTCCATATTCCCAATGTGGACGTCGAGATCTCGAAGCTTTCGGGCGGTCAACGACAGGCCATCGCGGTCGCACGCTCCGTTTTTGCCAATGCCAAGGTCTTGCTCCTGGATGAGCCGACCGCGGCCATGGGGGTCAAGGAGACCGCCATGATCCTGGATCTGATCCGGCGACTGAAGGAGAAAGGCGAGGTTTCCATCATCATTGTGGCACACAACTACGCGCACATCTTCGACGTGTGCGACCGCGTCAACCTTCTGCAGAATGGACAGATTACCTTTGACCGAGCCACGCGTGAGACGTCGGTCGAAGAGTTAATGAATCTGGTCTTGCGCGAGATCCGGACCGCGCGGGAGACCGTCCATCGAGCTTGAGACTGGCCTGTCAGCGGGCTGCGAAACGATTGCGGTGATGAGATCGGTGCGCCTCGGATGGCGACGACCGCCCGCTTGCGAACGGGGGTCAGCGTTTCGGCAGCATCATGCTTTAGCCGGGCGGTGGCATCCTACGGGAACCTGTTCACGATGGACAAGACCAACGTGCTGTCATTTTGTCACTTCCCAGCACTCCCGTGACCGGCCAGCCAGATTTCACAAGTGCCAGGATCGAGTCCGGTGGCGTCCGAAACGAGCTTGGGTTCCTGCCCGGTGGATTTTCTGACCGCCTCCTTCATCGAGGCCAGGGTCGAGGTCTCCTGAGTGCCTGGTGCGAAACGAATCTCGAGATTCGCGGGAGAGCTCAGTTTCGCCTCGCGGGCCACGCTAAGGACATCGACTCCTTGAACACTAATACCGCTCTCCTGGAGTTTTTGAACCAGTCCATCAACGGAGGCCTGTTGCTCTGCGTCCTCAGCCACCACGAAGACGGGCGCTGATCGTTTCTGCCCCTTGCCGGAGGTCTCCTCGGAAAGGCGTGTCCCGGCATCCAGTGAGCGTATGGCCGATCGGGCGGTGATCCGCACCGTGGTTCGTGGACTCGAGATCGACAGCATTTCCAACTGACCGCGAACGAATTTGTCCAGTTCCGGCGAAGAGCTGGCGAGCTCCATGAGACGGTCGGCAATCTGCTGCTCGAGCAGGTAGTCTGGGACAAGACTTAGCAATGCGAGTTTGATTTGAGCCGCGACCCGGGCCTGCTTAGGGTCCGGTTCGTTGGTGCTGCGGATGACGCCCCAGCTACGATCCATCTCCGAGAGTTGATCGATCAACGCCTTTTGGGAGACCGGATCCGCCTGCACCAATGTCTGGATGTTGAGCATGAGTTGCCTTCTCAGAACGTCAACCTCCGTCACCGTCGGAATCAAGGTTGCCAGGGCACGGACCAGCAGCGGGCGGAGCTCCTGCTGCAAATTCTTTTGCTCGAGAAGCTGGGGTATCATTCGCAAGGCGTCGAGCCGCACGGTCTCACTGGTGGCATTGGCCGCCACGGTCGACAAAACACTCACCGTCATTTCGGGAGAGATCCGCCCCGAAGCCAGCAAGTGGTCTACGTAGAAGATGCAGTATTGCTGCTTAATCGGATCCTTGTCGAACGCATCAGCCAGGAGCTTTCGCGTTTGCTCCATCTGCCGCTCGCCTTCCATGCTGAAAAAGCTGAGAACGGTGATCAGCGTTCCCGCCACGGACAGGACGACCGGCACCGAAATCTTGTGAATCAGATCGAGGAGTGAAGATTTTGGTTTCGGTTCCCGGATGATATCGCCGCAGTGCGGGCAGGTGTTCGCGTTGTCAGATATCTGACCGCCACATTCCTTGCATTGCACCATCGCCATTGCGCGTGTCTCGGGATCAGCGCAATGATGCCACAAGCGCGGCCCTTTTGGCAACGTGGGGAAGAGGCGCGGCGTGACTTCAGGGTCGAGCAGGTGGCGGGGTTACGTCGACTCAGCCCTCGGTGCTTCTCAATCGACCCTTTGGGCTTCCGACTGAAGACGATGTTCGCAGCGGTCATCGTTCATGACATTCTCGGGCGCATTGCGCTCTGGTTCTCCAGAGGTTCGGACGTCGCGAAATCCACCGGACATTCCCTTCCTCTTGTCGAGGAAATCGAGCGTGGGATGCTTCTTTCACGGCCATTATATCAAAACATGGTCGGACAATCAGCAGTTTTAAGCCACCCAGTGCTGGGCAAACCCGAGTGCCGACCTGGCCAGTGCTTCCCTCATCCCTGGAGTGTCCATAGATTCCTCTTCGTCCCCTCGTGCCGGTGAAGGCAGCTCTGCACCCGGCGGGGCTCGAACCCACAACCTACAGCTCCGGAGGCTGTCGCTCTATCCAATTGAGCTACGGGTGCGTCAGCCCGCGAGGTTCGCGCATTCCGAGGTTTGAATCAAGCGGTCAGAGCTTGATTTTGGCAGATTTCAGGAATGGATTGGTGCGGTGAAAAGCTTCCTCCTGGTATTGGCAATGGTCGTTGGCGCATGGGCGCAAGACGAGGTGGCGCTTTCTTCGGCTTTTGGGGCCGGCGAAGGTGTGAATGGCGAGGTGTTCGCAGTGGTGGTCCAGCCGGACGGGAAGATCGTGATAGGCGGTCGGTTCAGCGCGGTCAATGGAATCGCCCGCAACAACATTGCCCGGCTGAACGCTGATGGGACGCTGGATCGCGATTTCGCCGAGCCAGAGGGAGTGAACGGTCAGGTGAACGCGCTGGTCCTTCTGTCCGGCGGCGACATTGTGGCCGGAGGCACCTTCACCCAGGCGGGTCAGCGGGAAATCGGGAATCTGGCCCGCTTTCGTGCGAGCGGCGAAGTCGATAAGGGCTTTGGCGGCACGACCGATCCTGGGGTCAACGGAAGCGTTTTCGCCCTGGCAGTGCAGCCGGACGGGAAGATCCTTGTGGGAGGCAATTTCAGCGCGGTCTCGGGTCGGCCGTGCCGTGGCCTGGCGCGGTTGAATGCCGATGGAACGTTCGATGCGCAGGAGTCGGCGGAGAGTGCGCTTTCCGGAACGGTCAGGACCATTGCGGTGGGTCCTGACTCCTGGCTCGTGGCCGGAGGAGAGTTTACGCTCGCGAACCAGACCGCGCGTAACATCATGCGCGCACCGACGCGCTGAGGACTGAGGGCGGCTCGTTATTCCGAGGGCTTCCGTGGCGTAGGGGGGCTTCCTCTGCTCTCGAGATGATGCCTCCGCCGAAGAGACGACCACTTTGAAGAACGCCTTTCGTCCCCTCCATCGCGCGGCGGTCTCCTGACACACTTCAAGGAAGGTGTTGAAGGACTTCGGATCGGCCGCTTCCAGACAACGGGCTCGCAGCACGATAATCACGTAGCCAGTGGCGGGGAGCCAGTGGAGATCAGAAAGACAGTCCAGGAGGGCATCCCAGTTGCTCCCGAAGTGATCTGGAAAGGCGAAGGCCTCTGCCACGGCCTCCAGCAAGGCTTCCTTATCACGGATGGGTTCGCCATCGAGCACGCGCGCTGCCAGGCCATCATGAGCCAGGCGGGCGGCGAGGGCGCTGGCTTCCGGGTCAGTGAGGCTGGCGCGGATCCGCCAGGTTCCCTGCGGCTGCCGGCAGCGGGCGGCAAGATGATCGATGCGCGTCATTCTAGTGAACCCGTGTAAATGAATCGTAATGATCGCCGGTATAGTAGACCTCGCCACGCTTGCCGATCACGACCCGTTGTGGGCCCGGAAACGGAAGTCCTTTCATAACGTGCACGAACTCCCGATAATACCGGGGGTCAGATTGCTTCGGCAGGAGACGCTCGAAATTGCGAAAATATGCGCCGTCGTTTCCATGGTCGAGCTTTTTGCCGGCCCGAATGCGATCCAGGGTCGGATTGACGTCGATTGGCCCGTCGTAGATTTCGCGACCATGATTGACGATCTGACCTCGGGAAATGATGGTCGCCGGGCCGTTGACGGCGTCGATATGTGGACGACCGAAGCCCGGCCTGGGTGGCGTGCAGCTCGCGAGCACCGCCAGGAATAACCAGACGAGGATCTGGGTGAGCCATCCCGAGCGTCGACTCTGCCGGTGACGCAGTCCACCGCCTGGCACGCCGGCAGAATCTGGACAGAGCGTTTCCTCGTTTGCCGCGCCACCGCCAGGTCTACTGGGCTTCGACGACAAGAGCAGTGGTATTGTCGCGTCCAGCTTGCATCACCGCTTGACGAACCAGACGTTCGGCGGGATTCGAGGATGCTCCGAACGGTCGCGTGCTGGAGAGAATATCAAGAATCTGCGAGTCAAAGAGTCCGTCCACCAAACCGTCGGTGCAGAGCAGGAAGAGGTCCCCAGGTTCACAGGCGACCGCTCCGACCTGCGGC
This sequence comes from uncultured Verrucomicrobiae bacterium, assembly GCA_963820865.1. Taxonomy (GTDB): domain Bacteria; phylum Verrucomicrobiota; class Verrucomicrobiia; order Chthoniobacterales; family Terrimicrobiaceae; genus DASTFP01. The sequence goes on along the minus strand of CAWGBZ010000016.1, from coordinate 54,692 downwards.
TCGACAAACTGGTTGCCGGCGCCGAGGGCCCGTTGGAGCGAGTGCCGGCTGGGGTGCTGGCGAGCTTCGAACTCGCTGATCTTGGCGTTGCGAAAAAGCCAGCCCGCGTAGGTATCATCGTGGCTGACTTGCTTGATGCCCCCTTCATGCTTCGGCAGATAGTAGATACGGCTGTCTCCGATGTGGCCAAAATACATCCATCCGGGGGTAAACCAGCACATGCTGAGGGTTGCTCCCATTCCAGAGCAATCCGGGTCGGTCGATCCGAGATACATCAGCGCCCCGTGGATTTCCTCAAAGAGTTCGTCGAGCACGTCCTTGAAATCATTCGGGAGGCCGGCGGCAGATCGCCGGAAGGCCGCTGGAAGCAGACGAGTGATTTTGTCGACGGTGACCCGGCTGGCAAACTCTCCCGCCATCGCTCCGCCCATCCCGTCGCTGACCGCGAACACGAAATCGGCGCTTGCTGAAGGCGCCTGCCCAAACTTGCCGAGGTAATGCAACTCGAGAGCGTCAAACTGCAGGCAAAGAAAGGAATCCTCGTTATTGGGGCGAACTTTTCCCTTGTCGGTCAATCCGAACCACTGAAGCTGAGCCGGGATGATGTGTTGTGGGTCCATGATCCGGTTCCTCGAAGCCGGGGAGAATCGTTGAAAACTCGAAGTCGATCAAGCAGAAGCGGCCGTCGGACTGCCGGTAAGTGACGTTGCGCATCTCCGCATCGTCGTGTCGGACTCCGTACGGTTCAAGCTCGGCGAAAAGCTCCCGCGTGCGCTCTTCGTCAAGATGCTCGACGCGATTGCCACAGCTGGTCGTCACGATCTTGAGTTCTTCCGGGTGAACCTCGAGAAGCCTGGGCACGAAGGGACATCCCCGGTTTTCCAGATGGCGCAGCACACGCACTTCGTTGGCGAACCGCTCTTCCGCCTTGGGGCCGCGAAACGTCTTGTGCACGCGGCCGTCATAGCCAATGCGAACCTTCGCCCGGAGAGTGTCCTTTACCTCGTGCATGCCTGAGCAAACATGGCGCGCGTAGAGACGCAAGCAAGCTTGGAAGCACCGACCGCCGGGGGAGTCTCCAGAAGGCACCGATTGGGGTCTGGTGAAGCGGGGCTGGCGCCTTTCCTGAGGAGGCAGCGAGACGGCTAGGGTCTTCAAGATCATTTCGTTGGCAGATGGCATATTTCCTGCTGTTGTGTCCGACACGCCTGAGAGGGATACTAGGATGAAAGAAATCAACAGCATGCGGTAGAGAGCAGGCGAATTCCGCTCAAAATTAGACATTCAACCAAAGATAATATGGCGAAGTACAAACTGGAATATATCTGGCTCGATGGCTATGAGCCGATTGCCAACATCCGGGGCAAGACTCTGATCAAAGATTTTGATAGTTTCCCGACCTTGGAAGAGTTGCCGAACTGGGGGTTTGACGGCAGCTCAACCAAGCAGGCCGAGGGGCGCACTTCTGATTGCGTTCTCAAGCCCGTCGGAGTTTACCCCGACGCGACGAAGACGAATGCCGCCATTGTGATGTCGGAGGTCCTCTTACCGGATGGCTCGCCGCATCCGACCAACTCCCGGGCGACGATCATCGACGATCCGGACACCTGGTTTGGCTTCGAGCAGGAATATTTTCTCTATAAGGACGGCCGTCCGCTCGGCTTTCCGAAGGAAGGCTTTCCTCCACCGCAGGGTCAGTACTACACCGGCGTTGGGTTCAGCGCCGTCGGGGACATCGCCCGTGAGATTGTCGATAAGCATCTCGATCTCTGCCTTTATGCTGGAGTCAATCACGAGGGCATCAACGCGGAGGTGGCCAAGGGGCAATGGGAATTCCAGATTTTCGGAAAAGGATCGAAGAAGGCCGCCGATGATGTCTGGGTGGCGCGCTACCTGATGGCCCGGCTCTGTGAGGCGTACGGCATCGATCTCGAATTGCACTGTAAACCGATCCGTGGAGACTGGAACGGTTCGGGAATGCACTGCAACTTCTCGACCAATTACATGCGTGAAGTCGGCGGCAAGGAGTACTTTGAAAAGCTCATGGCGGCCTTCGATAAATACCGCAACGAGCACATCGCGGTTTACGGCCCGGACAACCATTTGCGCCTGACGGGTCTTCACGAGACGCAGTCGATCGACAAGTTCAACTACGGTGTGGGTAATCGCGGCGCGTCGATCCGCATTCCTCACAGCTTCGTCAACAATGGCTACAAAGGATATCTGGAGGATCGGCGTCCGAACTCCGCCGGCGATCCGTACAAGATTGCCAGCCGCATTCTTCAGACGATTGCGACGGTACCGACCAACTAAGGTCCTGCTTCGCAGGGAATCTGCACGAACGCCGCCCCGTTTTCGGGGCGGCGTTTTCGCGTTTTCCGCAGGGATCTTGCCGGTGACCAAGCCCGAAAGCCTCCCGATCAGCGATCGTTTCGGAACTCGCTTTTCTCGGAATCGCTCAAGAGCGGGACGACTTCGGCTTAACTCGGCAAAGCGAGGGCTTCCGCGACGATACGCTCCGCGGTGACTCCTTCGGCTTCGCCTTCGAAGTTGATGATCAGGCGATGCCGGAGGGCCGGGAGCGCCCAGGCATCGATATCTTCCTTGGCCACATGGTAGCGGCCATCAAGCAGCGCACTTACTTTGGCGCACAAAATGAGCGCCTGCGCGCCCCGCGGGCTCGCCCCGTAGCGGACGTATTTGCGAGCAAGTGGAACCGATTCTGGTCGTTCGGGATGGGTGGCGAGGACCAATTGAACTGCTCGCGCTTCGACCTCTCGAACCACCGGAACGGCCCTCACCAGGTCGCGGAGGCTGTCGAGACGCTCCAAGACCACGGGCGAGACCGTAGGAGACTGTTCCCGGGTCGTTCGGTTCAGAATTTCGTGGAGTTCCTCCGCTCCCGGGTATTGCACGGTCAATTTTAGGAGGAAGCGATCGAGCTGGGCTTCCGGGAGGGGATAGGTCCCTTCCATCTCGATCGGATTCTGCGTGGCGAGCACGAGAAACGGGCGCGGCATGGGATGCTGTTCGCCGGCGATGGTGACATGGCGTTCCTGCATCGCCTCAAGGAGAGCGCTCTGGGTTTTCGGAGTGGCACGGTTGATCTCGTCTGCCAGAATGATATTGGCAAAGACCGGGCCAGGTTCGAACTGGAAGCGCTTGGTCCCATGAGCGTCCTCGACGATAAGGTTGGTGCCGATGATGTCCGCGGGCATGAGGTCGGGCGTGAACTGGATTCTGGAAAACTTCAGTGCGGCCGCCGCGGCCAAGGTTCGCACGATGGCTGTCTTCCCCAGGCCGGGCGCACCCTCGAGCAGGGCATGACCCTCGGCAAAGAAGGCCGTCAGCACGCTACGGATCACCTCCTCCTGGCCAACGAGAACCTTGTCCATCTCTGCCCGCAGGCGTTGGAAGGCCTCTCGAAATTCCGAGGCGCGTCGCTCGTGGACTTCGCTCATCGCTCCTGAATCTTTTTCTCGATCGGGTTCATTCCTTGGGACGAATGGAATCAAAGTACCGCCGAACCAGCAGGCGCGATCCGGCCGGAATATTTTCCTGATTCACGGCATCGAGGGCGGCAGGGGCCGCCACTTGATAGGCCGAGCGGTAAGCTCGCCGTGCCTTCGGATCGTCTCCGCCAGAGGCCCGAAAGAGCTGCACGAGACTGGAACCCTCGCCGTGCTTGCCTTCGAGGAAGTCTTCGCTGCCCTCCGGATGGGCGAGCAATTCGGCCTCCTGGTCGAGCTCCTTGCCTCGACCCAAATCCAGCTCCGATCCGGGCGCGCCGGTTGCCTGGGAGTCGTCGGTGGAGGAGGCGGAGGGATTCTGGCCGTTTTGGGAGAGGTCGATGCCCATCCCGCCCTGGCCGCCGTCCGGCGAGGCGGCAGGTGTTCCCGACTTGATTTCGCGCAAAGCCGTCACGAAACGCCGGCGTCCTTGCTCGTTACCTGCTCCGCCGGAATCACCGAGCAGGACGCCCAGTTGAACCTGTGCGGACTGCGCATCCTGGTTGGCAAGGTCGCGGAGGCGCCGCGACTCCAGGTGACGCGCAGCCTGTTCAAGCGCCTTGGCGAGTTCGGCTGGGTCGAGCTGCGCCGCCTCCTCGGCGGCCTCTTGATCCCTGGCAGCCCGCAGGCTCGCGGCCAGCTCGGCATGGTCTTGAGCAAGAGCGTTCGCCAAGGCGTTTCTCTCAGCTGCGGTTAGCTCGCCTGGCTGGGCGAGCTTCTCTTCGAGGGCAGCGAGAGTTCGCAGCGCTTCGCGAAGCGGTTCAGACGACGACGCCAGTTGTTCCTCGGAGTGTTTGAGCTCTTCAACGATCCGATGAAACTCCTTGTCCTTCTCCGCATGGTGCTCCGCGGCCTTGCGTGCCTGCTCCAGCAACTCACTAGCCCGCTCGAGTTCCGGACCAAGCTGACCGGCGCGCCATTCTTGCACGCCTTCGATAATGCCGAAGGCCACGATGGGGATCAGTAACCAGAAAGATCTCTTCCATGGCAGTTTGGGACGCAGAAGCGCGGCGACTGGCAACGTGGCCGCGAATGCGGAAACCTCCTGCCGGGCCGCCTGGACAAGGGCGCTCGTTTCGTATTTTGCCAGCCCAAGCACGGTGATGAATCGATCCTTGGTGTGTGCGCGGGCATCCAATTCTCTCGCCACGGCGCTCGAGGATCTCCATCTCCAGAGGCTCGCCAGAAAGGCGGCTCCGATTGGCACCGCCATGGCGAGGACCGCCCAAACCGTCGGGCTCGGCAGACGCGATACGATTATCCGGCCTGCCGCGAGAAGCCCAAACCCCGCCAGTAACGCCCATATCAAATAGTCCAGGAACTGTTGGAGCGTCAGCCACTTTCGGGCTTCCTTTAATTGCCTGGCCACGATCCCATCCACAGCGTCCAACAAGAGCAGAGTCGATGAGAAAAGCAATCCGCAGCAGGCCAGATGTCTAAATTTAGACATTCGACGAACGGCTAAATGGGACGATTTGCCGGAATCTCCGCCTGTCCTTCGGTGGGAAGCGGTATTCCCGCGTGCGTCAAGCGCGATCTTCGTTCAGCTCTCGTTTGGCATGACGAATGCTTACTGAAGTTCCCGATGAAGAAGATCGAAGCCGTCATCAAGCCGTTCAAACTTGACGCCGTTCAACGCGCCCTTCTGGGCGTCGGAATCGGCGGAATGGCGGTCACCGAAGTCCGAGGCTTCGGCAGGCAGAAGGGACGCACAGAGTCTCCCAGCGGGCAATCGCTCGGCGCGACATTCCTGCCGAAGGTGAAAGTAGAGGTGGTGGTGGGCGATAGCAGCGCCAGCCAAGTGATGGAGCTCATCGTCTCTTCGGCGAAGACGGGCAAGTACGGCGACGGTAAAATTTTTGTTCTCCCCATCGAATCTGTAATGCGGATTCGGACCGGTGAGCAGGGAGAAGCAGCCATTTAGAGACTAACCGGGGAGGAGCTGCCGGCGGCGGGAATAGTCCGGCAGCATCCTCCCCAGAGGTCTTTCTTTTCAGCGGGCGGCCCTTTTTTTGCGCGAGACGACCGTCCGCTCCGGTCGGCTCAATGTTTGTCTTTTGCCTGCTCGTTCGCTAACCTCGCGCTCGATGGAAGTAGATTGGGCGAGCTGGAAGCCAAAAGAATTCGCGACATTGCTTTTTGTGGTTCGCAATGGACAGATTCTGCTCATTCGCAAAAAGCGCGGTTTAGGTGCCGGCAAGATCAATGGGCCCGGAGGGCGAATCGAGTCTGGGGAGACCTCGCTGGAAGCCGCCGTGCGGGAGACGCATGAAGAACTCGGGATCGTGCCAGTGGCTCCTGAATTGCGCGGCGAACTGCATTTCCAATTCGTCGATGGCTACAGTTTGCACTGCAGTGTCTTTGTGGCGACCGACTGCATCGGGGAACCGGTTGAAACGGCCGAAGCAGTGCCTCTTTGGACCCGGCTCGAAGCCATCCCCTACGATGAAATGTGGGCTGATGATATTCGCTGGTTGCCCGACCTGTTGGCGGGTCGCATCGTTCGTGGTTTCTTTCACTTCGAAGACGAGAGATTACTTTCGCATCGCGTCGTTTCCGAATGAAGGCCATACTATTGAATAAGATATCATATTGGTTATCAATATATTGTGTTGATTTTATGGAAAATTTCCAAAAAACGCTTGCGGAAAGGGGACCGCTCAGTATCGTTGTGGGCATTGAAGATTGTTCTGGGGGGAACAACAGCCCGTCGCAACACTCGTTGCGGCGGGCTGTATCTTTTTCGGGATTTCCTGGACTTAGGACGGTCTGATGGACGGTCTTCGGATTTCCTGCTTTGGTCCGACCGCGTTGGTCGTTGAATTTGCAGAGAAGATCGATGCGGAGTCTCTGTCGCGGTGCCGGGGCCTTCTGAACTGTTTGGATTCCCAGCGCCTGGACGGCCTTCGCGATGTGACGCCGGCGTATTGTTCCCTGTTGCTCGAGTATGACGAGGCAACCGATGTGGCTGCACAACGCGCGAGGCTTGATGAATTGCTGAAGTCTGCGCATCCCCAACACCGCGAAGAGGCCGCTCTTTTTGAGATTCCGGTTTGTTACAATGGCCCTGATCTCGAAGAGTTCGCGAGGCGTAATACACTTTCGGTTTCCAATGTCATAGAATTGCACTCGGCGGTGACCTACAGCGTATTTCTCATCGGCTTCTCGCCGGGGTTTCCTTATTTGGGACCACTGGATTCTCGTTTGCATGCTCCGCGATTGGACACGCCGCGTCCGCGGGTGCCCGCGGGCTCGGTTGCGATCGGCGGGGAGCACACCGGAATCTATAGCATTGCGTCGCCGGGTGGGTGGTGGTTGATCGGGACGACGAGCTCGCAGATTTTCTCGCCGGCGAAGGCGCTCGACGGCGGTGGCGCGGAAGCGTTTTTGCTGCGACAGGGTGATTTGGTCAAGTTCCAGCCGGTCGAGGAGCTTCCCGTTTAATGGATTCCCTTTCCATGAGGCCAATCCTCGAGGTGATTTCGCCCGGTGCCGGCGCTACCATTCAGGATCTTGGGAGGGCCGGTTGGAAGCGCTTTGGCGTTCCGGGTGGAGGTGTCATGGACGTGGACTCTGCCCGCAAGGCCAATCTCCTCGTCGGAAATGACGAGAAGGCGCCACTGGTTGAGCTGCTCTTCACCGGGGCAAGATTGCGGGCAGTTTTCGGGGCGGAGTTGGCGATTGCGGGTGCGGAAGTCGCTTGCGAATGGCCGCAGTGGAGGAATTTCTCGGTGGCGGCCGGCGACGAGATCTCCTTTGGTCAACTGCGCGCGGGCGTCTGGAGCTATCTGGCAGTTCGCGGCGGATTTGTGGCGCCAAGATGGTTTGGCAGCGCCAGCGTTAATCCGCGGGCCGGTTTCGGTGACGTTCTCCGGCCGGGTGCTCGCCTGTTCCGCGAGGAGAGCCAGCCGTCGCAGGAGATCTCCTCGCGTTTTGTGCCCGAGCTTGTTCGGGACCGATTTGATCATACTCCCGTCCTCCGCGTCTGGCGCGGTCCAGAATGGGATGGCTTTTCGGAAAACGCCCGCGGTCTGTTTCTGAATCAGACGTGGGTGGTTTCGCCGCAGAGCGATCGCGTCGGCTACCGGCTGGAGGGAGCAGAACTGGAGTCGCGCCTTCGAATGCCGAGCGCTCCGGTGGCGGTCGGCGTGATCCAGGTGCCGCCCAGTGGTCAGCCGATCGTGCTGCTGCGCGACGGGCCCACCGTGGGAGGCTACCCGCGCCTGGCGATCCTTGATCCGTCGGTAATCTCGCGTTTCACGCAGTGCGCGCCAGGGACAGGCGTTCGCTTTGTATTGGCCGAGTGATGGATATCAACTGCGACCTTGGCGAAGGCGAGCCGTTGGCGAAGACGCGTCGCATGCTCCGATGGGTTACCTCCGCCAACATTGCCTGCGGCGGTCACGCCGGCAATGAGCGAACCATGCGCGCCTGCCTGAAGCTCTGCCAAGGCCTGCGCGTGAACGCTGGAGCGCACCCGGGCTTCGAGGATCGGCGAAATTTCGGGCGCACGGAGCAGGAAATCTCGCCGGCTCGGTTGAAGGCGTTGATTGAGTCTCAGGTTGGCAGGCTGGCGGTCCTGGCCGGGGAGATGAACCTCGCTCTCTCGCACATCAAGCTCCATGGCGCTTTGTATCACCTCGTCGAGCGTGACCGAAACCTGGCCCGCGGATATGCGGCCTGGGTCAAGGAACGTTTCGCCGGGTTTCGCATCATCGCTTCTCCCAACGGCGAAGTGAGACTCGCAGCCATCCGCTGCGGACTGGAAGCCTGGGGCGAGCTCTTCTCGGATCGGGCTTACGCGCCGGACGGCACCTTGGTGCCGCGGAGCGAGCCAGCCGCGCTGCTTCGAGATCTTGGTGAGGTCCGGACGCGAATGGAAGAGTTTCGTGCGAGCGGCCGGGTCCGCGCCAACGATGGCAACCTGATAGCGATTGACGCGCAAACGGTTTGTGTTCACGCCGATTCGCCGGGTGCGCTCCGCATCGCCCGGTTGCTGGCGAGGCTTTTTCGCGAGGACCGCAGCGAGCTCGATTCCGAATCAGCGGCCTGAAGCCCGCCGGTGAGGGTCGCCGGTTTCTCAGCGCTCCGCACTTTGATAAGAGCTGAAATCGAACCCTCGGGCGCTACCTGGCTTGTACTTCGCTACCAGACGGTCGAGACTCGGTTCGAATCCGCGCAGGCGGACGGGCTCTTCGAACAAGGCGTCGTTGTTGAAAAGCTCCCACATCTGCGGGCTGTATTCCCGGGCGGCCCAGGGCATTCCGATATTGAGATACAGCGGAACACCTTCCGTATCGGCGCGCCGGAGGGCGGCGACGAATTCACCGGCGGAGTCCAAGCGCTCCATATGAGCGTCATACAGATAGGGAGGGATGCAAAAGCTGGCCGTGCGGACTCGATCGCGTCCGGCGGTGGGATCGAGCGTGCCGCGACAATAGACGACCGACTCGCGAATTTGCTGCAATGGGTTGTGCACGAGCCATTGCCGGAAAGGGTGAGTGTAGAGGAAGTATCCCAATAGAAGGGAGACCGTCACGGCGTAGCCAACCGCTTGCCTGCCGCCGGCAAGCTTGGCGAGGTACGATGCCGTCAGGGTCAACCCCGCCGCAGCGCAAATGACCACACCCGGCAGCGAAGAGATCACGTAGTTCTCGTAAAGTAGAAATTTTCTCGCGTAGGCAAAGACGAAGGTAATCGGAGGGCAGACCGCCATGACCACAATGAACGTCGCGGAGGCCCACCCTCGCCGAAGCAGACGACCAGCACCGAGGAGCACCAGGGCGACGGCGATTGTCGCCGCGGTCGCGAAGAGGAGAGGATTCTCGATGGAGCGTGCCAGCCACTCTGGATAGCCCGCCAGCGGCTCGCCGCTTTTGGTCCAAGGCGCGCCGCCAAGCATGAAACACGCCGTGTTGTAGACCCATTGCCAGCCGGCGACGAAGCCCTGGGAAGCTACAATGTCGAAGTAGCGCTTTGCCTGAGGCACCAAGGGGAGCATCAACTGCAGCGCCAGCATCGCCGCCAGGACGTTGACACAAAACCAGCGCCCGGCCTGCGCAAACCGCGGCTCGGCGCACTCCGGCCCGGCGACGAACAATCCCAGCGTGATCAGGTTGAGCACTACCAAAATGAAGGCAGAGCCGGGGTAACAGTAGACGAGCGAGAACTCGGTCAGAGCAAAAGCCGCCCAGTATTTCCACCGTCCGGATACCATCGCCCGTCGCCAGAAAACGAAGAGCAGCGGGACGAGAAAGATCAGCAGGCTGTAGCCGCGCGCTTCGCTGGCGTAGCGAATATTCCAGGGATGGATCGCCAGCAGGAATGCCGCGACCACGCCGCTCTTTGGCATTCCGAGATCCTTGAGCAGCCAGGCGAAAGCAGCCACTGCCAGCACCCCGAAAAGCAGCGCCGGCACGCGAAATGGCCATTCGACAAGGGGGAAACCCGTCGGCCGCGCCAGGGCGACCCAAATGTCCTCGCAAGCGCGCGAAAGGATGCTGAAGAGCGTATGGCTGTTGGGCCCCTTGCTGTAGCCATAGACGGTCTCAAGCCAGTCGAACCGCACGAATTCGATCTCACCGGTCTTCTTGTCCGGCTTGAACTTTCCCCAAAGCGTCGTGCGGACATTGAGTTCCTCGTCGTCCCAAAAGCCCTGATTCATTCGTGGCAGGCTATAGGCGAACGTCGTCGCCATTGCCACGACCACCAGCGGCCAAAACCATCGCGGCGTTTCACCCCCTTGGACCTGACTGGCCACCGCCTGGGCACGACCAAGGCGAGCGCGACTCGGTCTTATCGGCGTCCGTGCCCACCAGGGACATAGCGCCGCGAGACCGGCGAAAAGGACAAAGTTGGCGGCGCCAGCGATCCATCCGTAGATGCGGACATAGTCTCGCGTGTCTGTCTTGCCACGAATTTCCGCCACGGCCACCCAGGGCTTGGTCGCGACGAGCAGCCAGATGGCGATTGCGACGGCGATCAAGCCGAGAATGATCCTCCAGCGGCGAACGGGATCGCTCGCCCGCCAGAAGTCGATTGCCCCTGCCATGAGGGACGACGCGACTCTTTTCATTGCCATGCGAAACGGCCGGACGTCATTCTGCGAGCTGAATCCTATTGGCTAAGCAGGCGTTCGATATAGTCTTCTTGGGCCAGCTTGAGCGGCACCGGACCGTCGGGTTCTCCCTTGATGAACTGTTGCACTTCCGGGTCGGGATGGCTGGAGACTTGGTCCGGCGTCCCGCTCGCGATGACCGTTCCCATGCGTTTGCCGGCGCCCAGGACGATCATCTTTGTGCCGATGCGGAAGGCGCTGGTCATGTCGTGGGTGACGACGACGGCTGTCATATCGAGTTTGCGAGTGAGATCGAGCGTGAGTTGATCGATGACCGCCGTCATGATCGGATCGAGGCCGGAGGTCGGTTCGTCGCTGAAGAGCAGTTCGGGATCGAGCGCGACCGCCCGGGCCAATCCCACACGTTTGCGCATTCCTCCGCTGAGTTCAGCCGGCTTGAGATGTTCGAAGCCGGTCAGTCCGACCAATTCGAGCTTCATCTTTACCACGAGATCCACGATCTCCGGATCGACCCGGCTATTTTCGATGAGCGGTAGCGCGACGTTCTCGCCCACGGTGAGTGACTGGAGCAGGGCGCCAAACTGGAAGTTCATGCCAAAGCGCAAGCGAAGCTCGTCAAGCTCTCCGGGCGGCAGGCTGGTTATCTCTTTTCCAAAGATCTTGATCGAGCCGCTGGTTGGCCTGATCGAGCCGATGATATGACGCAACAGCGTGCTCTTGCCGCAACCCGAGCCGCCCATGATAATCAGAGTGTCTCCTTTGTTGACCGTAAAGCTGACCCCATTCAGCACGGTGCGGTTTCCGAATTTGCGGACGAGGTCGCGTACTTCGATGACAGGTCCTTCTTCCATGCTAGTCGAGGATCAATCTTTCTCCGGTTACGGCCTGACGGGTCTTTGTCGAACCGTTAAGCGTATACGTGACGGTAAGCACACGATCCGGACGATGCACGACTTGCTGGCCAGTCACCGGATCGGTCGTGAGGTGGGCGCTGCGGGTGAGCCTGCGCGCGGCCACCGGACTTAGCAAGGCGTCAGAGACCAGGATCTCGTAGCGTCCCGAGGGGTCCGGCGAGATCAGAGACTGAACCATCCCCGTGACGCTGTAAACCTGCTCACCCGGTATGCCATAGCGGGCTGATTCCACTTTGACGACCACCGGCGCTGCCTCGTCCGGCGAGAGCTTTCTCAGAAGACGGACATTGTCCAACCAGAGGAGAACGGGCTGGCCATCGACCAGAGTGACGCCCCTCTTGCCGTAGTCTTGCACCGACTCGAGGATGATCTGCTGATCCTTGCGAAACGAGGCTTCGGCGGTGCCGAAGTTGCTCGTTACCACGGCCAGATAGCGCCGCTCCTGTGCCGGCGCCGATGGCCGGGAGGCGGGGGCTCGGGTCGCACTGATTCCAAGCGCAGCCGCCTCCGTAGCAGTCACCCGCAACGGCCAATTCGGATCCGAAAAGGCGGCACGATTGTGGCGCTGAAGCCATTCGATGCGCGCAAGGATCGCTTTGCTCAACGCGGAATCCGGCTCCGCAGATTCAGGATAGAGAACCCGGGAGCGATCCAAGCTCCGCTTGACCGCCGCACCAAATTCCTCCTCACCTTGTCCGAGTGCGGGCAGCGTTCCTGCCATCATCAGAAACCAAAGCGCCGCCTTCCGCATGGCAGCAAAGTCTCGCCGGGCGATTACGCCTGTCAATCCCGGCGGCGAAAGCGCCGCAGAGCCGTGTGCCAGCCGTAGAGGGGGCTTGCGCCGCCCAAGCGCCGTCCTTTTGCGACCGGCTCTTAAAGCGGGCGATCTTCGGACCCGGTCGCGACCGCGGGTGCGGTGGACTTCATGATTTCGGGCGCGAGCCCGGCGATGAAGTCTCTTAGCATCGAAAGTGTTTGCTCCGCGTTCTTGCCCTGGGGGGTGATTCCTTCCAGCACCGGTGCGCTGATGATCACGTAGGCCCAGCGGTGGTTGGTCCTATGAAGGAGCATGTCCAGGTTTGTTCTGAGGACGCGGATGAGATGGTGGGGGGTCGTGGTATCCTTGCCGACAAACCAGTAGAGGAACAAACTGGTCAGCTCGCGCGATTGCCCGTCGGCCAGGGAAATCCTCCTGACTATCTTCAACAGCATTATGTCCAGCCGTCTTCCATTGGCCAGGGTGATCGGAATGACTTCTTCGGTCTTCACCGACCATCCCTGCGCAGGGAGGCAAACCTCTGGACGATGGATGCTCCGTTTCTCGCCGCCCGCCAGGACGATCTGGCAGTTGATCTTGTCTCCGCCCGCGTTGCTGTAGAGCTTCTTGGCGAACTCCGTATCTTGCGGAAGAATCGCCAGCTCGGATTCCGAGATCTTTTGATCGATTCCCGCGAATCCGTTCACAGAGGCAGGAAGATTCATGTCGATGCCGGTCTCCGAGCGTGCAGCGTCCGGCGACTGCCAGAGACAGGCGGCCACCGTCGCGCCTGTCAGGGCGAGCACGACCAGTCCGCGTCCTGGAGCCACAAAGCCTTTCATCGCATTACTACAAAGCGTCCCGAAGAGGGCGACAACCTATCTTCCTGTGAAGCGCTCCTCAACCTTTTCAGCGAGCCCCGCTCGTCGCACAAAGCCGGCCTTTGCCTTCACGCAGATTCCTCGTCGAGCGGCGCGCCACACCGGAATATCCGCGCGGGCATCGCCGATATAATCGAATCCCGCCTCGCCGAAGATCTCCACCAGACGGCGCGCCTTTTTCCTGGCCTTCAAATTCAGAGCGCCATCGCTGGCCAGGGTACCGGTAAAGAACCCAAGCCGTTCGCTCACGGCACGCGCGTAGGCGGAATCCGCCGCAGTGACGAGATAAACCGGACGTCCGCCGGCTGCCTCCGCTCTCAACCATTCGATCAGGGATGCTCGCCAGGGCAGCGAATCGACATTCACGGTCGACGCGCCGGAAACCGCTTTCTTGAACGGGGCACGACCTCTGCGCAAGAGCGGGAGCATGCCAAGCAGGGCCAGAGGCTTGCGCCTCAGCATGAATTTGATCCCTTCCCAAAGGACGTCGGTATGGATCAACGTGCCATCAAGATCCACGCAAAGGGGAACAAGACTTTCTGGTGAACAGCTGGCCATCATCCGTGTCGGAACGCTTCATGTCCGGTGAAAAGAACCACGGACTCGATTCAAGCGCGTGCGCGCACTTTCGCAATTTCAATAAAGGTCTCCACGCGGATTCGAAGGAAGCCCGCTCGACCCGATTTCGTCGATGTCTGGGAGGTGCTCGCTTCGCCGGTTCCGAAGCGGGCTTTCTGGCCCACGAATTTCCATTGCGCAGCGCGGCGAGCAACAAAGCCAGGAGGATCATACCCCCAAGAGCGATCGTGAAGACCAGGTATCCCGCCAGCATATGAAATAAGGAGGGGTCCTTAAGCGGATCGCTGCCGATCGCGATTTCCGGCCCGAGGGTCATGATTCCGAAAGTGAGCATGAGGATGCGGGCCAGATTGCCCAGCATGGCGAGAGGAATCGAAGCCACGAAAAGAATGGCCTTCTGCCACCACGTTTTGAGCATGAAATGGGCGTAAAGTGCCGCGATCATCACGAGCGCAAAGAGCGAGCGAATTCCGCTGCAGGGGTCTGCCACATCGACCCGAAATCGTTCGCCCGGCCCGAAGCCCGACCAACGGTTCCGGAGCAGACACGATCCCGGTCCCATTCACGACCGCGGGAACGCCGAGCAGGTTAAGCACCCTGCGCTGGCGTTCGCCATGACCATGCGGAGCGGAAAAGTGATTGAATTCTCAAGAAAGTAAAGCGGCCAGACGAAAACCAGAAATGCATAGGCAAATGCCAGGGCGCGCAGCCAGTGCCATCCGCGCAACCAGAGGATCAGTCCGCCAACCATTAGATGAAGCGAGAGAAAACCGACGTAGTAGTTCTCGACCCGGTATCCTGCCCAATAAATGGCGCACGCCATCATCAGAAGCAGCAGGCCCCAATAAGTTCCCCGTGCGGTCAGACGCGCCAACTGTTTGCGTTGTGCGTACAGGACGACGCCGAGCGCGGGCAGAACGAGCCAGCAGTGCTGCCACTGTTCGTAGCTCCAAAGACTTCGCAGAGAATGCGCCAGGGTCACCCGCCCGCCGATGTAGCCCTCGGCGTAGGGAAGGCCGAACAACAGAAGGCCAAGAGCCGCCGCTCCGCAGAAAAGATCGAAGAGAGGCGCTGTTCTTGTCACCGTTAATCTGGGAAATCGCATCACGGCACCTGGCTAGTAGTTCTCGACGGTCATGAACTGTGGCAGGACCGACAGCGCCGTGACAGCGACCGCTCCCTCGAGTATGAAGGTCCTGGTGTCTTCGACGACGAATCTCAGCAGGTAGCGGTCTTCGCCCTCGGTCATCCGGTTTTTCTTGGGGATCGAGGACCCGATCGCCCAAATTGAGTCGAAAGGGCGTTGGGGAAACAAGCACCACGATGTGACCGGGGCCTGCCCCGGCGAGGGCGGCCACCGCGCCGGTCTTCGAGACATGGTAATCGTTCCCGCCGAAAGCCTCCCGAAGCGTCTGGAGTTCATCCGTAAAAGCGTTCCTTTGGTTGGTCAGCCTCACGATCGCCTCGCCGGCGACGACGGGCGATGCGAATTCGACGCCATACGAGCTCGCCTCCGCAACGGGATCGTCGAGCTTTCCTCGGGATGGCCGATCGGCATCTTGCGCAGGGCGCGAAACTCCGCATAGACGGGCGTCGCTTCCGGACTTTCCGTCAGTTCATACTCGAAGCCACGCAAACGCACTCCGAGTCGGACAATGCTCGCCAGAGGGGAGACCAAAAGGCGAACCGGGGATCGCTTTGCGGCGCCGAAATCGGCGGCCAACGTGGCGAGCCAGGTCGCCTGGTTGTGGTCGGGAATCTGGCGCTGAGCGCGATCCCATCCCCAGGCGTGACCCAGATAGCCGCCCAGCGGAATCAAGCCGTCAGCGCTGGGCACGAGCGCGGGGCGAGTCACCGTCAAGCGCGGTGTACCATGCGACGACAAGCCAAAACCGACCAAGAGCGGCAGGACCGCGACCAAAACCAGGAGAACGCACACCGCCGAACTCAAGCGACTCCGCGAAAGCAGCTGGGAGATGAGCCGTTGACCGCGGACACTGGCGACGAAACACATCAACGCGACGAGCGCCACCGTCCAATGCCGCGTGCTGTACAAGTTGACGGCATAGTACGCAAAAGGGAGAAGAAGACTCGCTAGCCCGCCAGGGTGAGCCCGGTGGTCGTGAAAGGGGACTCCTCGTGAAGCAACGCCGCGAGGCTGAGGAGCAGAATGCCGATTCCGATGCCGAGACCGAAGACAGAGTACACCGCCAGAATCTTTCCATGAACGAAAAGGGCGAACGGGACTCGAAGCCTCGGCACCGGCGGCGGTTATCGCGTTGCCCAGCAAGAAGGCCGCTCCCGCTGCGACCGCGCATCCCCAAGATCGCGTCTCGCTCAACCAGTCGAGAAAGACTCTCGGCACGGGTGCTGGACCAGAGGAGAATTGGCTGCGCGAGAACGGCGTCGGCGCGACAGGCGGTCGCGCAAAAGGCAAAGAGCAACGGCAGAACGATGGAATCCGGCTTTCTCAGAGCGATGAACTGCGCGAACAGGAAAAAGGCCGACAGGTAATTCCCAGCCAGGAACGGCGCGTGGACAAGAAAAGACGGAGCGAAAAGCAGACACCCAAGGAGAAGAAGTGTCGCGGGCGAAGTGACCGACAAGCTTAGCAGGACCAGGCCTGCATTGAAGAAGACGACCGAGACCGCATTTCCGGCCAGCACGACAGCATTCGGATCAGGCGTCGCGCCGAGAAAGCGAAGCACCGTCGCGACGATCCAGTAGGACCCAAATTGCTTGTCGTAGTTATAGAAGGCGTGGTTGCCGAGTTGTCCGGTTTGCGCGATGGAGACGGCTCCTTCGAGGAGCGAAGCCTGGTCGGACTCGTGCATCATCGGCCCGAACAAGGGCGCAAGAAAGGCGGCATTCCACAGCACGATGAGCCCAAGCCATGCCCACCTCGCGCGAGGGTCTCGAACAACCGATTGGCTCGCGCTCATCAAGGGCATGTGAGGATCATCGGTGACGACAAAGAGTATTCGCAATCGCGCACCACCGTGCTAATGGTGCGCGCATGCAGCCGGCGATGAAGCGCATGAATGTTCTCGGACTGGGAGTCTCCATTGAGGATATCGAGCAGGCGACCAGTGCGATCGTTGACGCTGCGGAACGCAATGAACGCGCCTACGTGACCTTTCTTGCTGTCCATGGAGCCATGGAGGCGTATCGGGATGCGAGTCTGCGACGCATTTTCAACCGTGCCTTGTTGTGCAATCCGGATGGCATGCCGCTGACCTGGATTGGCCGGCTGCAAGGGATTCGAGATATTCACCGGGTCTACGGTCCCGATCTGATGCTCAGGGTTTGCGAGTGTTCGCAAAACCGACCGTTTCGTCATTTCCTTTTCGGCGGCAAACCCGGGGTCGCGGAAAGGCTACGAGACAAGCTGATGGCCCAGTTTCCCGGGCTTCAGATCGTCGGAACCTACACTCCGCCATTCCGACCTTTGACCGACGAGGATTGGAGAGAATTGGCTGCCCGGGTCGAGGAGGCGTGTCCTCATTTCTTCTGGGTGGGGATAAGCACTCCCAAGCAGGAGAAGTTCATGGCGGAGGCGTTTCGGAGAGAGCTTCAGTGCAATATCATGCTCGGCGTGGGTGCCGCGTTTGATTTTCATTCTGGGTGCGTGAAACAGGCGCCTCGCTGGATGATGCGCGCCGGCCTCGAGTGGTTCTTTCGTCTGACGCAGGAGCCGCGCAGGCTCTGGCGGCGTTACCTAATTTTGAACCCGTGGTTTGTGTGGCTGGTTTTTCTTCAGCGCGCGGGATTACGTTCCTTTCGGCTCGAAGATTAGCAGTTCGTCTCTCTGCGGTCGCTCGCGAGCGTGGCGTCAAACAACGAGGCGAAGTCCGATCTGAATCGCTCAGCGGTAAAGCAGGTCTCGTAGCGCGCGCGATTTCTGCGACCCCACTCGGGCCATGCTCCTTCATGCTCCAGCGCCTTGCCCAGCGCTGCGCTGAGGGAGGCGATGTGATCGCTGCCGGGTGGATAGACAATGCCGCCACAGCCGGCGCCCACGACTTCGGCGTTCGCCCTCCAGTCGCTGACGACCAGAGGAAGTCCCCACATCATCGCTTCGATCAAAACGAGACCAAAGGATTCATATGGCGCGACGCTGGGGAAGACCACATCGACGCACGCCGAAACTCATCTTCCATTTCTGCACCCTTTCGCAATCCGGCCCAGGTGACTACTTGCTGAAGCCCGAGACGTTGGATGTCGTGGGCCAGTTGCTCGGCGGAATAGGGTGCCATGCATTCGCCGACGAGACGCAGATGCACGTTCTTTCTTTCCCTCAGCCGCGCGAAGGCTTCGAGCAGGATCGGTGTTCCCTTGTCGGGGCAGAGATGACCTGCGTGCAAGATCGTGCAATGGCCGTTCGTCCGCCAGGTACGAGTTCCGGTTCCGGGTTCCGATCTTCGACGCCGTTCGGAATCAGAAAAATTCTCTGCATGCCAAGCGATTCCGGATCTTCTCGCCCGAATTCTGTCAGCACGATGGCGCCCCAGCAGCGCCTGTGAAAGAACGACGATACCTGCCAAAGGAATCCTCTTCGCCCCGCCCGGGCAGCGCCGGCAGCCTGGAAATGCACCAGGACGCGTTTCGAAGCAAGGAGCGCGAAAGGCATGAGCAGAATGTCGCGGATCACGGGCGCGCGGTGCGGGCCTCCGCTGGGATAGATCTGCAAATCGATCCGACCGCGTCGCCGCAATCGCACGAGCCTTCGCAGGACGCAGAGCAATTCTCCAAGCTTTG
The DNA here is from genome assembly GCA_963820865.1 of uncultured Verrucomicrobiae bacterium. GTDB lineage: Bacteria > Verrucomicrobiota > Verrucomicrobiia > Chthoniobacterales > Terrimicrobiaceae > DASTFP01. Next base: position 36,216 of record CAWGBZ010000016.1, on the reverse strand, counting down.
CCAGGCTGGGCTTGCGGAATTGATTGAGACTTTTTGAGAACTGGAAGTTCCAGTGCTCGATCTCGTAGGCGTTGGAACCACGGAAGGCTTCGAGGAGTCTCTTGACGTTGAGATTTTGACCTCCGTACGGCGGAGGCGTCTGCCCCGCGATAACGATCCTCGGCTTGCGAACCGTCATCTCCATACCTCATGCCTGAGCCAGTCGACGGTCTGACGTATCCCTTGATCGAGCGTCCATGGTGGCTCACCGAGCAGGCGGAACGTCTCGGCGTTGTCGACGGATAATCCTGCGTCATGCTTCTGAGCCGGGAGCTGCTGAAAAAGAAAGGGCGTCCGCGTGACGAGCGCCGAGCTGTCCCCGATCAAGGCCACGGCGTGCATGACCACAGGCTGCGGAAGCTTGCGGGGTTCCGCTCCGCGAATCTCCCGGTGAAATCCGAACACCCAGCGATCGATCGGGCCCGGCCTGTCTCCGACGTAGAAGACCTTCCCGTGAACGCAAGCATCCGGCAGGTCAAGGAGTCGTTGGATCTGCCAGGTCACATTTCCCACGTGTCCGTAACAGCGCACCGGGCTTCGCAAATTCGGGTGAAAGTACCAACCTCGCCGGACGATTTCCCAGAATTCGCGTGCATACCGCATATGGTACGGACCCCAGGTGTTCACCGGGCGGATGATCACCCATGAGCAGCGCAGGTTTGCGGCGCGTGTCAGTTGTTCGGTGATGACCTTGCTCGCACCGTATTTTGTCACCGGAAAGTAGTCGGTATCCGAGACGGGCAGCCGTCCGGGCCCGCAGACGTATTGCGAGGAGGTGATGATCGCCCGCTTGATGGACCGTGTTCTCTCGATGGCGTCCAGGACATAGCGTGTCCCCTGGGTGTTCGCCACGTAGTCATCGATTGTCGTGTCGTCGCGGCAATCTGTGCGCGCGGCGAGGTGAATAACGACCTCGGGCTGGGACTCTTGGAGTGCCCGCAGAGCGCAACACCATCGAGGATATCGCCCTCTCGATGGAGAGGCCGATGCGCGGGTTTCAAGGGCGGCACCGAGTCGTAGTTGATCACGCGCCATCCCGCATCGATGAGAGCCGATACCAGATTCGTGCCGATAAACCCGGAGGCACCGGTGAGAAAAGCCAATCGACTGGCGCTCATAAGAAGTCGTCCTGCGCGATCCCTTCAGGCGAGGGTCACGGTAGTGCTCAAGCAACCCGAAAAAGTGCCTTTCCCAGGAGAGGCTTCTCGCTCGCACACGTCCTTTGTTCCGAAGTTCGCTCCGTGCCTCGCGAATCTCCCGCGAGCCGGTGCAAATGATCCGTCGCATCCTGGGGCCGGGCTGGATCGAAGAGCAGCGCGGCGTCGCCCGCGACCTCGGGCAGGCTTGAGGCATTGCTTGAAACGACGGGGCACCCCGCGGCCATCGCTTCGAGAATAGGAAGTCCAAAACCCTCGAGAAGCGAGGGCATGAAGAAGACGTCGCTGGACTGATAAAGGCGCACCAGCAATTCATCCGTGAGGAGACCGAACTCAAGGAAGTGGGTGCCGCCAAGGACTTCAACCAATTGGGTCCGCAATTCTTCGGGAAGTCGCGATCCCGCGCGAAGGACGGAGACACGAACGCCGCGCCGTTTGAGATCGCGCACGACCGGAAGCAGGCACGGAAGATTTTTACGTGGCAGGCTCGAGCCGACGCTGAGAAGGCGAAAGGTATTTCTCACGGTCTCCGGCAAGGCCACTGGCTGGACCGGTCGTGCAAACGCCTCGAAATCCACGCCAAGGAGAAGCACAGCAAGCTTCTCTTCCGGAATTTTCAGATAATTGACGGCGTCCTCGGCGGAGGAGGTCGAATCGCAAACGACTCGATCCGCCAGGCTCAGTTTGAGGCACGTCGTGTAGAATCGACTCAATTGCGAGCGAGTCAATGCTCCCGGGTCACGAAGCGGAGCAAGATCGTGCAGGGTGGCCATGATCGCGGGACGGTTTCGCAAATGAGGAAGCAAGCCCGCGAAGCTGTGATCGAGCAGGTGGATGACGTCGGTCGGTGGCAGGCTGCGGCATCTCAGTGGATACGCGGCATATTTGTTCCATGCCCGTGTGATCCGCGAAGCGCGTGAGGAAACGGGCGAGGGCGTCTCCAGCGGACACAATGTTCGTAACTCTCCTCGCTCGATGAATGGCTGCGCTTGCGCGACGAGTTCGCGCCAGTAGCGATCCATGCTCTGACCACCCTCGCTCGGGTGCGCAGGTAGCCATGCTAACGTCAGTTCTCGTGCGTGTTGATCAGACGCAGTCTGGACGACCTCGAGCATGGAGAATTTTTCTAGCTGGAGAGAGCCATCGCTCGCCTTCCGTCGGCCACCACGAGCGACGAGTGCTCGGAGGGTTCGCGGGGAGCTTCTGGCGCGCGCCGGTCGCGATCGTAGCGCACCAGGCAGTAGATTGCAGCGATGTGCATCCACATGACGAGGTTGAACGGGTTCGCATGAAAGTTTGCTCCGCCGAGCATGCCGCTCACAAAGATTGGCACCATGGCCGCCATCAGCAGGCGGGCCAGCGAACGGCGACGAACGTCCTCAATACTAAAGATGATCCGATGCACGACGGCCGCGCAGGCTATCGCCGCCAATATCGTCAGGGTCAAGCCGACCACGCCGGTGGCATCGAGGATGACATTGATCACATCATGATAATCACCTTTGCCGATCCCTGTATTCGTCATATCTCCGCTTTCGACAGCACCGATCAAGCTGTAGGTCGCAGGGTCCTTCAGGCGTTCCCATCCTTTCAAGCGGTCCGAGAACGTGCCCACTCTGAGAACCGTCCCCGCCCAGCGTCCTTCGGAGGCGATCGCTTGGTTCACGTCGTCCAGAGTTTTCAGAAGCGTATCGGAGAAGATGATTCCCAAGGCGATCACGATGCTTAGACCGGCGTAACCAATGGTCAGGCGCACCGGACCCTTGGTGAAGAAATAGAAAGCAAGACCGACGAACGGGAGGATCATGGCGGCGCGCTGCATGGATACGATCATGGCGATGAGAATGAACGCCGTGCTGACTGCCCAGATAACGCGCTGCTTGCGATTGAAGACAAGCATCCAGACACAAAGCGGCAGCAAAAGCGAAACGACTCCGAAGTTCACGCTGCCGGAACCGAATCCCATCGGGCGCGGTTCACCATATTGTTCGATACCGGCAAAGAACTGACTGGTCGCCACCGGAGAGAGCCCCGTTTCGGCATAGAACCACTCCATGCGACCGTAACCGAAGAAGTATTGTTTGAGCCCCATGATCGACCAAGGGATGAAGCAGAGCACTACGAACTTTAGAAAGCGCTCCAGATCTCTCTCGTCCCTGAAAAGAACCGGCATAACGACAACGAGTCCCGCGTAAATCGACAGGTTTATCGCCAACTGACCGGCTTGGGCGATGGACCGACTTTGCGCAAACACCACGGCGAAAGTCGCTACGGTCAAGATGCCCATCCCTCCAAAAAGAAGGAAATCGGTGCTCCGCAAAGTCGTCCGGCCGAGAATGAACTGGATGAGCACTCCCAGATAGACACAAAGAATGGTCACCATTCCGACGACCAGAACCTGCATGATCGTCAACTCGGAGACCTCGCCATAGTAGACGGCGAGTTTCTTGAAGTAGTCGAGGTAGATGACCTCGAAGGCCGCCAGATAAAGTCCTGCGCGCGGGCGCACGAGCGCGATGCAGGCGCCCGCGAAGCCAACGATTAAGATCGCCGGACCAATCGCGCCGGTTGAGCTTTCCAGAATCCACGGGACGGCCAGCACCGAAAGGATCAGCCCGATCGTGATAACAATTCCCTGAACGATGCGGTTGAGATCGATCATTCAACGACCTTTCCGTTGCCCCGCGCGGACTGCAGGCGAGGTGCTGTGGGGTTCACGCAACTCGGAGCAGACGAGTTCCGAAGCGGTCGCCCAAGCAGCTTCGAGAATGTCTCAACGTAGAAGCCTTCCGGTGGAAGATAGGTTTCCAGCGATTTCTTCGCGACGGCCGATCGCGCGGCATATTCTTCATCAGGCATGCGCACGGCACTCTCGAGACTTCTTTTGAGCGCATCGGCCTCGCCGACTTGGCAAAGCAAGCCGGAGGGTCCGGCGGCTTCGGGAAGTCCACCGATATCGCTAACGATCGAAGGGACACCACAGGCTCTGGCTTCAATCGGTGTCAATCCCAGATCCTCTTCGAAGGTGGCCGGGGCAACGTTCCAGCGCGCGTGGGCCAGCAAATCATGTTTTTCCGCCGTTGAGACGAAACCGCGATCGAAAATGAACTGCCCTTTGTTGGATTGAGAGATCGCCCGCCTCACCAATGGTCTGAGCGGGCCGTCTCCCACCAGCGTAAGAGGATGGGCGGCATGATCGATCTCCGCCTCCGTGTAGGCAGAAATCAGCTCCTGCAGACCTTTCTGAGGCACCCAGCGGGCGATAAAGAGAAATCCTCGCCGGCACTGCGGGTCTACGCTTAACGAAGGCAAGTCCGAGACCGCGGGCACCACGGCGCTCCCGCGTTCCAGTTGATCCCCTTCCCAGGTTCGGGCCACGAAACTCGAAATGTACCAGCGTCGGTGAGCCAGGCGAAGTCCCAGCCAGTGAAAGAAATGATGCCGGGAAATCCGGCGATTCTCTACCGTCAGCGCCAGCTTCTTGCCCAGTGCCCGCGCCGGGAAGGTGACATCCACCAGCGGAAAGTGACAATTTACCGCGTCCGCCCAGACAATCTCGGGCAACATGGCGGGGCTGATGCCCATTAGGAGTGTGCTCGGAAAAGGCAGCCGAGCGAGGGATTCTGTGAATCGCGGATTCGGACGCCATCCTTTCATCAGTCGGAAGACGACTCGGATTTCAAAAAGTCCAGAGTGAAAGAGCTCCCGAGCGATCCTCATCGAAAAAATTTCCACTCCGCCAAAGGCCCCGCCGCTCGGGGCAACGATAAGGACACGCTTCCCGGCCTTTCGGTTCATCTTCACGATCGTTTCTTCCCGTTTTCCTTGAGCCCAAGCAGGGCAATGTGAGAACAGTCGCGATAAGGGTTCCCGCCCCGGCCCCGTGTATTCAGGAGGATCACTTCGGAGCAATGCGTCTTGATAAAGGCCAGGTCGTTGAAGACGGAATAAGAGAAGAACAGCCCGTCTCCCTCACTGATCTTGAACATCCTGCCGCCGGTCTTGCAAAACTGAAGCGCTTTCCAAAGCCCGACGGTGTTGAGCGCCTGCGCAGCAAAGCGCTGCAGGACTCCTCCACACCCAAAATTATTCAGGTCGGAAATGAAGATCGCCTTGCGACTCACGCGCAGCATTTCCCGGAGACACCGACGCGGATGGCGCACGTGGTGGAGCACTCCAAAAGCGGTGACGACATCGAACGCGTCGTTTGGGAAATCAAGGTTGTTGGCGTCCCCTGACCTCAACACCTCGGCGGGGACACCCTTGGCATAGGCGACCTTTCGCAAGGCCTCCACGGGCTCCACCCCGCGCATGTAGCTATCGGGGAAAGTCTCAAGGATCTTGATGAGTGCTCGACCGGTTCCCGCACCCACGTCCAGGAACGATGTGAACTGATAATGTTCGGCGAGTCCGAGCAAGGTCGCGAGAGCGACATCGTGTTCCGGTTCGCCCCGGTTGTGCAAATGGCCGGCATCGTAGCTGGGCGCCGTCCGTGAATAGTAGTCCTGTTGGATTCTGGCATCATCCATGGCGTGCGTGCAAAGTTATCCCGCCGGCCAGGGTGGCCAGCGGCGTAGGTCGAAGCTTCTCAAGGGCCCAACCCCTTGACCGTCTCGACGCGGCGCAGTTTCTTCCAAGCCGCGAAGGCCTTTCTTTTCCACCAAGGCATGGCGACGGGAAAGCCCCGGAGACCGCGAGGGATTTCGCGGATGAGTCGGCGAATAGAGATGCCGTGCCAGGGAATCGTCTCGTTCCCTATCAGGAAGAGCTGCCCGTCCATGCCCCAAAAGATCTGCGTCACCCAGGCCAAATCTGTCCGGAGCACCTCGGGGCGATTGTCGGGCAGCTTATACAAGGGCTGGTATTCCGCTTTGACGAAGATCGCGTTGTTCCGCGTGGCGGCGATCAGTTCATAGCCTTTGGTTTTTCCAAGAGCCACCATCGAAGTGATGCTGGCGCCATGGGCTATTCCCGCGGAGGCTCTCTGCACGAACTCAACTCCCGTGGCGATGGTGGGATTGAACTCAATGCACACTACTTTTGGCCGATACCGTTGGGTCGCAGCCCAGATGTGATAGTCATTTCCGTCGACGTCGATGCTGAGAAGATCGAAGTGACGTGGGATCTCGGTCGCGGCAAGGAGGTCGTCGAGCTTGTGTTCCTGCCAGTCGACCCAAGCGTGGAGCGCTCGAACATTTGGGTTTTTCGCGTGGTTGGCATCGAGCTCCTCGAACTTTTGTCGGTCCCCCTCGATCAGGATGGCCCGGTAGTTCCTGGAGCTCGACGAGATGGCAGGTGTTGCTGAGGAATCTTCCGTCCCAGGCGCCGAACTCGACGCACCAGCCGTCGGTCTCAGGAAGTCGAGAGAGGACGGTATCGAGGATGCCATCCTCGCCGAACTGCGAATAGACGTTCCTGGCAAATCGATTCAGCGTTGTCACGAGCTCTGCCTTCCAAGTGTGGCGGCCACCGTGCAGATCTGGTCCTGCAATCGTGCCGCGAAGTCTTCCGCTGTGAGGGCTCGCCCGGGACCAGGAGCGCCCTCGGGCAATCCGTGCTCGATCAACTCAATGAGAATGTCTGAGATCCCTGCTGGATCGAACGGGATGAGTCGGCCGTTGACCTTGTCTTTGAGGATCATTTCAGAGCCGTGATGGGGTGTGAGCAGCAGCGGCAAGCCCATCGCGCCCGCCTCGATCTCAACCAGCGAAAATGCTTCGAAATGCGAAGGAAAAAGAAAGCCGTCAGCCAGAGCGAAATGGATCTCCGGGTCTGAGGCCATTCCGGTCAGTCGCAGCCAATCTCTCCAATCGGGAAATTGCTTGTCCAGCCTCCCCTCGATGCGTTTGAGGGTCGCGGGACCCCCGCCAACCACATGAAATCGAGCACTCGTGAAGCCGCGTTTTCGCGCGAGGGCGACCGCTTCCGCGGCCAGCCAGAATCCTTTGCGACGATGATGACCCTGAGACATGAAGAGGAAGATCTTCTCGCCGGGCTCGTATTGGAATCTGCGCCGGCCTTCCTGGCGCAACGCCAGGCGGTTGGTCGGCGAAAAGCGCGGGCCGGGCGCGGCGTTCGGGAGGACGCCGAGCGCTCCGGAGCGCCCCTTTGCCCAGGGTCGAATCTCGTCCAGAATCGAGTCCGACACGGCATTGAGAAACTTCCAGCGACCAAACCGGACCTGGATGACATCCTGCAGCCACCCTTGCCAGGTGCGCAGGCGGTTGGCGTGGTCCTGCCACTGCGGTCGCGCGACCCGGCGTTCAATGCGCAGCCACGCGGGGTTGAAGAAGTGAAACGTGACGACGTCCGCCCAGAGGCACAAGCCATCGTTGGCGAGAACCACGGTTGGCACGGTGGACTTGCGAAGGCGCCATCCCCAAAGATGAACGTGGAGGAGGAATGACCAAATTCTCAAAAGCGAAGGCAGATTAGCTCCCGGAACCCGGTGCCACGTTTTGCATCCCTGAAGTCCACACCGCTGAGCCAGAAAGCGAAAGCGAATGCCGTTGCGCTCGAGCCAAGGCCGGGCCAGCAGCAGACTGCGAAGGGAAGGGGATTCATCGGTTACCTCCGGGTCGACGACGAGCAAGTCAACTTCCTTCACGATTCCCGCGGCGTTCTTCCTATCCATCGGCATGGTCGGTATCGTCGCTCGTTCAAGTCTTCCTCATTCGACGCCAGGGCGTGCCCGCCGCTAACAAGCGCACCAGTGTCACTAAGGCCATCTTCAGATAGGGGCGCACGAACAGGAAGCCGCCCGCCACCCATCCCCAATGGCGCAGCGAGTAAATCAGCGAGGCCCGCCAGTAGAGACCTGATCCGCGGTAGGCGAAGCGGCTCCACAGGAGACGAAATGGTATTTCGGCGCGCAGCCAGGAAGCATCGAGGTCTCCTGAATGGGCGATTTCATCCGCCCAAGCGTCGACCAGCATAAGGCATCGGATCCCGTGAGCGCGGGCGCGCATGGTGTAGTCCGTGTCCCCGTAGTACCTGGGGAAGATGCCGGGAGTCCGGGAATCCGATTCTTTCGATAACGCTTCTTGGAATCGCCGCGCAGTTACCCCGGCAGGCATCGACTTCGAGAATGCCATCCCCGGGCATGTGCGGCTTGGAACGAAGACCCCACCGAGTCTTCTCGAGTCCCTTGAAGTCTTCCGCGATCGACGGAAGTTTGACACGCCCGCGCGCGGAAGCAATGCAGCCGTCTCGAAGCGCAACGGAGGTTATCCTCCGGAGGACATTCGGATAGGGCAAGGTATCATCGTTGAGCCAGAGAATGCAGGAGGCCCCTCGGCGGTGCGCCTCTTCCATGCCGGCGCGAATCGCACCGGTCCACCAAAGGCCGCCATTGCCATGCATCAAGAGCACCTTAGGGAATTCCGCCCGCACAGCTTCCCCGGTGCCATCGGCAGATCCGTCATCGACGACAATGACCTCGAGCCAGTCCAAATCTCCCTGATCGCGAAGATGCCGCAGGCAACCCACCGTGATCTCTCGCCGGTTGTGGACAGGCAGAATCACGAAGGTCCGCCCGGTCATCCAGCCTCCTCCGGGCGCGCTTCCGCGGCTGTTCGCAATCGCTCACGCTCCGGGGTCGCGGCCTGGGAGTGCGACATTCGCGCGAAAGCCGAAAGCAGGAGCGTGGAAAGCAGCAGCGCGGCACTCAAAGCCAGTGCGGCTATCAGAGCCGGGCTCGTGCGGGTTCCCAGGCCCCAGACGGAAAAAGCCAGTGTCGCGGTGAGGAGGATGGCCGGGCATAGCCCATGGTAAATCGTGAAGCGAAGCCATCGGGATGGAAAATAGAGGCGGACGGCGATGGGATTCGAAAACGCAACGATTCCGAGATTGAGAAGTGCGTATCCGAGTGCCGAACCCACCAACCCGAACTGCTTGATCGAAAAATAGGTCACCGGCAGGACGAGGGGAAGGGCGATGAGGCCTTGATAGACAGCGTACATCGAGAATCCCTTGGCCAGCGTCATCTGGTAGGGGATCTGGGCGAGTGCGCCCAGGCAGGTCCCAAAGATCAGCAATCTCGCTACTGGCGTGATCTTCTCGGCGAGCGATGCGTCTCCCAGCCAGAGCCGCAAGGCCGTCGGCAGGACCATGAAGGCGATGGCCCCCAACGGCAACACGAGCAGATGCATAGCCCGTGAAGCTGCCTGAAAACTGTCCTCGAGCGAGACGTGATCCTCTTGTGCATCCGCCTGCGCAAGTCTGGGAAACGCCGCCACGGCGATTGCCGCAGGAATGCCGGCAAAGGCCATGTTGAGGTTGGCTGCGATGGCGTAGGCTCCCAAGTCGCCCAACGGGAGCAGCGCGCCGATCATGATCTTGTCGCTCGAGGAGAGCGCAAAGGCGATGAGCGAGGTCAGTGTCATCCCGGCTCCGTAGCGAAGCAGGCTGCCGAGACGCCTCCAGTCGGGCGAAAGCACTGCAGCGAACGGCGAGGGCAGGAGACGCCAAGTCCAAACTGCGGCAGCCACCAGCGTAGCCAGCACCAGAGCCAGTTGGAAGACGAAGAAAGCCTCGGGAGTGGGAGAAAGAAAGCGCAAAACCAAATAGGCGCCGGCGCCGGAGAGAAAGCTTTGACCGACGCGAAAGCCGCTCGAAACGACCTGCCTCTGCAATCCCAGAAGAACTCCAAAGTAGAGTCCGCAGAGGAACCGCAGGGCGAGGATGGCTCCGATCATCTGGAGGCAGACGGTCACCTCCCGGAGGCTGAGGGTTTGTGGATTTAGCCAATGGCTGGCGGCCCAGGGGGCGAAGGCAATGAGCAGGGCCCCTCCGAGCAAAGCGGCCACAAGGTAAACCAACTCGAGAGCCCGCAGGAACTGGTTGAGCCCGGCGGCGCGAACGGTCTCGCTCGAACGCGCAATCTCACGCGTGGCGCCGGCTCCGACGGCCGCGTCGACCAGGTTGAAGAGGACATTGAGCGTGCTGAAGAGCCCGACCAGGCCGTAAGCCTCTTTGCCAAGCAATGGCAGGTAGAGCGGCAGGAAAATGAAAACGCAAAGGTTCGCACCGATCAGTCCTCCCAGATTGGCGATCGCGTTCTGGCGTGCACGCGAAGAGACGAGCGTTCGGAGCAGACCGCCGGTCTGCTTCAACTTGCGGGCGAGCCAAAAATTTCGCACGACTGGCTGGTTTCCTTGAGAACGTCGCCTGGAAGGTCGGCTAAGTGGAAGCAAGCGACGCAAGTTCCGCCCGCGTCATCTCAGCGATCAATTCCCGGAGGGACGAGAGGGGTTTCCAGCCGAGGAGCGCGGTGGCTTTTGCCGGATCGCCGCAGAGGTGAGAGGGGTCGGCTGGACGCATTAAACGTTCGTCGGAGCGCACATATTGTTTCCAGTCGAGTCCAAGACTTGCAAAGGCCGTTTCGGCGACCTCTCGCACGGAGTGTGTCGTCCCACTGGCCAACACGAAATCGTCCGGTGCGGAGTGGTCGAGAATCATCAAAAAGCCTCTCACGATGTCGCGCGCGTCGCTCCAGTCACGGCGGGCGTCGAGATTTCCAAGGCTAAGATGTTCACGTTTCTTCACCTTGATCTCCGCGGCGGCGCGGCAGATTTTCCTCGTCACGAAGTTTTCGCCTCTTCGGGGAGATTCGTGATTATACGAAATGGCATTGCAGGCGAAGAGTCCATAGTGATCACGATAGATGCGCACCATTTGGGTGGCGAAAGCCTTTGCGCATCCGTACGGAGTGATCGGCCGCATCGCGGTGTTCTCCGTCTGAGGCGAAGTCTCCGGGCATCCGAAAATCTCGCTCGAACTCGCATGAAGGAATCTCGGTGACGATGGAATCTCGCGGAGCATCTCCAGAATCCTGAGTGTTCCGATTGCGGTCAGCTCACAAGTTGTCTCCGGAATTTCGAAACTTAGTCCCACGTGGCTTTGGCCCGCGAGATGGTAGAACTGGTCCGGCTGCACCCGATTCGTGATTCGCCGAAGCGTCGTGATGTCTTCCAGTTCAGCGTAGTGAAGGAAGAGTCGTTTGTTGTAGACGGCTGGGTCGGCGTAGAGGTGTGCCAGACGTGAACGCTCCAGCGTGCTCGTTCGACGAACCGTTCCGTGGACGATGTCGCCCCGCTGCAGCAGGGCCTCGGCCAGGTAGGAACCGTCCTGCCCGGTAATTCCAGTAATTAGCGCGATCATGAAGAGATCGTCACAGTCGAATTAATCAGAATTTGTCTCCGGCCAGGAGATCGGCCGATGAGGGAGTCCGCCATGCGGTGCCACCGCGTCACCGGAAGACGTTGTACTTGAGAATGCACCACATGGCCCGGAAACCGTCCCAGGAGCGGATTTTCTTCCCTTCGGCATAGGTCCGGCCGTGGTAGGAAACGGCCACTTCGTAGATGCGCGCGTTCAGTCGAGCGACCTTGGCGGTGATCTCCGGCTCAAAGCCAAAGCGATCTTCCTCGATGGTGATCGCCTTGATGATTTCGCGCCGGAAGGCCTTGTAACATGTCTCCATGTCCGTGAGGTTGAGGTTCGTGAACATGTTGGAAGCCAGGGTCAGCAGCCTGTTGCCGATGGAATGCCAGAAGTAGAGGACGCGATGTTCTTCGGAACCCACAAAGCGGGACCCGAAAACAACGTCGGCCTTGCCCTCGATGATGGGAGCCAGGAGCCGCGGGTACTCCTCCGGATCGTACTCAAGGTCTGCATCCTGCACGATCACGATCGGCGCGGTCGCCTCGGCGAATCCGGTGCGCAGAGCAGCGCCCTTGCCGCGATTGACGGCATGGCGAAGAATGCGAATGCGTCGATCGAGAGCCGCCTGGTGTTCCAGGACGCCGAGAGCGCCGTCGACGGAACAATCGTCCACACAGATCAACTCGGCGACGAGTGGCTGCCTGAGCACGGCCTCGATGATGGCGCCCAGGGTCTTCTCCTCGTTGTAAACGGGCATGACGACTGACAAGCAAGGAGTGGAGAGCTTTGAGGCCAAGGGGGAACTCTGCCTAAGACCTCTCGCCAAGTAAAGTCAAGCTGCCGCCCGTGGTCGTTCCGTCGGAGACCATTGCGGGATTCCAGATGGTTGGCGTCCGCACCGGGCGGAGAAAAATTCAGTCGGCCTGCAGGAGTTTTTGCGCGAGCGGCAGGAAGTTTCGGGCGCGCCGGTGCCACTTGGTGACCCTCTTCAGTCGCAGGCGGGCGGTTGGCTTCATCTCGGGAGGCAATTCCGGCAGGAGTTTTTCCACTTCCTTCAAACGTTCGGCGCTCGCGGCCAGGCGTGGTGTCAGACGCCGGCGCAAAAATCCGCCAATGAGAGGTTTCAGCTCGATCCGCGCCTCGTAGGTGTGCGTCCGTTCTCCGTCCTCCCTGGCGCGCAGGATCGCGCCAAGCTCTTCCAATTGCCGAAGCCCCTGGCTGGCGGAACCTTTGCTGATGCCCAGGCGCGTGACAATCTCGTCCATCGAAAGAGGTCGCTCCGAAGAAAAGAGCACCCCGTAGATGGCCCCGTGCGAGCGTGGGTTTCCGAAAAGGTCGGCCAGCTCCGAAAAGATCGAAACGTATTCCCGCTCCAGCAGGGAGCGCGCGGTGGCCGCCTCGGGCCCGGCACTGATCGACTCACGCATCCGCCCACCATGAAGGCTGCCGGGGTGCAGTTCAATTTAAAATGAACTGAAATGTTGCCATTTTCTCCGGGTGGCCTAGAACGGCCTGATGGCGCGATTGCAACGAACAGGCATGTTGCTGGGATCCTGGGCGGCCTTGCTTCTGGGGTGTGCTGACGCCGCAGGTCAGATTCCCTTTTACGGCGCTCCACCTCCCTCGGATGCCAGCGCCGACCTGGAGACGAGCGCTCGCGGCCCCGTCGAGGGATTGGGAGTGTTTGCCCGGACGCCGTTCCGAATGACCTTCGCGGTGCGGGAGGGCTTCGACAGCAATGTCTTCCAGACCAGTGCCAACCCGATCAGCAGCTTCTACACGAACTGGGCAGCCGGTCTGAGCACCAGCCTGGGCGGTCCGCGCCTGCAAGTGCAAACCAGCCTTGGGGCCGGACTGACTTACTATTATACGCGACCCGGCGAAAAGCTCGATTTTACCGGGTTGCTCGATCTGCGGGTCGCCTATTTGGCAACGCCCAGACTCACCCTCGCGCTCGATACTTCGACGGCCTACCTCTCGCAGCCCGATCAGACCATCATCGGGGGGAACAGCCAGCAGAATGGAGATTATCTCTACTCGACGACCACCGTCCTGGCCGACTACCGCTGGACGGAGAGGCTCTCCACAGTCACGAGTTACAACTTTTCGACCATCTTCTACACGCAGAGGGAGATTAATGACCAATTGGGTTACCTCTCCCAGACGGTCGCGCAGTCGGTTCGCTGGCTTTGGAAACCGAGGACCAACCTGGTCGGCGAATATCGGTTCAATCCAATAAACTATTTTTCCGCCGACCTTGATTCGGTCGCCAACTACTTCCTGGTGGGCTTCGATCACATCGTCAATCCACGCTTTCGTTGGTCGGTGCGCGGAGGCTTCCAAGTCAACTTCAACGATGATCCGATCGGGGGTAAATCGACCTACTTCGGCCCGTATGGCCAGAGCAATCTAAGCTATCAGTTCGCGCCCGGGTCGGCTCTTTCCTGGAACCTGCGCTATGGAACGGAGCCGTCCGGGCTGGCAGAGGTATCGCAAAGACAGACCTTTCGAACGGGGCTTGTCCTCGTGCAGGCCATCACTGCCCGGATCTCTGCCAACCTGAGCGTCGATTACCAGGGGAACTATTACGATCAGACGGGCGTAATTGCGGCCTTCTTTGAGAACGTTTTCAGCATTGGGGCGGGTCTGAGGTTCGCCATTACGCGACTGATCTCCTGCGAGGCCGGCTACCAATTCAGCGCGGATTTCGCCCGTGACGAGACGTCCCGGGATTACACCAGGAACATCGTTTTTGTCGGCATCAGTTCATCATTCTAGCGGCGTGAAGAGACACCTTTTTATTCGCGTCGACCCTGCCGCTCCATTCGAGTCTTTGCCTCGCCAAAATTCCACGCCATGAACAACACTTCCAGCGACCCTTCCGGCGGTGATCCCCGGATGCATTTTCTCGACTATTGGCGGGTCATCAGGATCCGGCTGCCCCTGATTTTCCTGGTTTTCGTCCTCGTGGTTGGAACCGGCTCGATCATCACCTACCTGATGCCGCGGCGCTACATGTCGAGCGTCACGATGCAAATCAAGGAGAGCGACACGTCGCTAAGGGTCTTCAATCGGGATGCCGTCGAGCGTTTCGATCCTCGTTTTGTCACGACGCAGTTCGAGATCATCCAAAGGAAGGAAATTCTCTATCCGGTCATTGAGAACCTGCAGTTGGAGAAGAAGTGGGGGGTCAGCTCACGGGAAGTCGCCTATGCGATGCTCCGGAAGCGCCTCACCATGCGGGAACTGCGCAATACTGATCTCATCCAAATCAGTATTCTCGACCAGGACAGGCAGCTGGCCGCCGATATTACCAATGCCATTGCCGAAGAGTATCAGCGGAGGCGAATTGTCGAGCAACAGGACTGGGTCAATCGCTCACTGATTCAGCTGCAGGGTGAGGTCGACAAGCAGCGCGGGAAGGTGGACGATTTGCGAGAGACGGCTGCGCGGATCCGCGTCCAGCACGCCATCAACGATTTGAACCCCGAAAGTGCCGAAGACCCCATGCAAGCCACGGAGAGGGTCCTTCTCTCGGAGGAAGAGCAGGTGAACAACGAACGGCTCAAGGTGACGGTGCTGCGGGCCAAGCAGGATCAGGTCTCGCAAATGACCGATGACCAAATCATGCGATCCACCCGTGCGCTCGATATCGAGGATCCGACTATTCTGCAGGTCTTGCCCGCTTACCAAGAGGCGGTCTCCGAAGACGCGCGTTTGCTCAACTCCGGGCTGGGCGCCAATCACCCTACGGTCAAGTCGCTCCGTGCGAGAAAGGAGGTCATGGGCGAGCAGCTCGCTGAGCAAATTCGAGTGCTGCGAAAGACACTCGCGGACAATCTCAAGATCGCCGAGGACCAGCTCGCCGAACTGGAGACGGGACTCGACCACTCGCGCGCTCTCCAGCAAGAATCCAAGACCCGTGCCAGCGCCTACTTCGTGGCCAAGAACGAATATATTCAGGCGAAGAAGCTGCTCGAGGCGGCGGAGATGAGGCTCTCGACCGAGACCATGCAGCGGACCATGCCGCAGAGTCCGGTGACCATCTGGGAGCGGGCGGAACCGTCCCAATTCCCGGCTCGTCCGCGAGTGTTTTTGAATATCGCGCTCAGCGCCTTGGTCGGGCTGGTCTTCGGCCTTGGGCTGGCCTTCTTTGTGGAGCATCTCGATACGAGCGTGAAGACGGTCGACGATGTCCAGGCGGCGCTCGCGGTGCCGGTTCTTGCGGTCATCCCACGGAACATCAAGTTCCTGATGGACGTCGGCCCGGATCACGCCGATGCGGAAGCCTATCGCATCCTGCGAACGAACATCGAGTTTGGCCGGAAGTCGCCCGAGGCCAAAGCCATCCTCGTCACCAGCGGCGGGCCCGGGGAAGGGAAATCCACCACCGCAGCCAATCTCGCCTACACCTTCGCCCGGGGAGGATACCAAACGCTCCTGGTCGACGCCGACATGCATCGGTCAACCCAAGGCAAGATTTTCGGCGTCGCCAACGAAAGAGGTTTGGCCGACTGCTTATTATCGCGGCGGCGGCTCGACGAGGTGATCCGCGTTACCTCTTTCGAGAATTTGTATGTTCTGCCCAGCGGAAGGCTGTCAGCGGAGGCGATCGGGATTCTCAACTCGCAGCAGATGGTGGACTTCGTCGAAGAAGCCAAGAGCCGCTTTGACATTCTGTTTTTTGATGCTCCGCCGATTCTCGGGATGAGCGATGCGGCCGTCCTGGCCAGCCTCCTCGATTCGGTCGTCGTCGTCGTGCAGCACCGACGTTTCCCGCGCGGGTTGTTACAACGCATCCGGCAAGCCGTCGCCAGTGCCGGCGGAGAGATCCTCGGTGTGGTTCTCAACAATGTCGACCTTCGCCAGGATGACTATTACGGGTACGCATCGAACTATCGGGCCTACTACCACAAGACACGCAAGACAGCTCGAAAGCCGGCCGCATCGCCCGCGGTCGTTGCGCATCACGAGAAGGAGTCGTACTAATGCAACGGATCATCCTCGCTTCGATGGCCGCATGGCTGGGTGTCACCAGTGCATTCTCTCAAGATGTGCTCTTGCGTCCCGGCGATCAGATTGAACTGCGGCTCGGGGGCGTGCCACCGCAGGAGATCGAACAGATCTCGGGTCAGTATCAGGTGGACGGCCAGGGCTTTCTCAACTTGCCTCATATTGGGAAAGTGCGTGCCGCCGGTCTGGCGCAGGCCGCATTGCAGAATGCGATCGAAGAGACCTATCGTCGGGAGCAGATCTACACCCACCCCACGATCACCATCAACGTGCCGACCCAGGCCCGCTTCGTCAATGTGGGTGGGGACGTCAAGACTCCCAAACGCGTGGAGTTTACGCCGGACCTGACAGTTCTCGGTGCCATCAACGCCGCTGGCGGGTTCACGGAATTTGCCGATCAAACCAAGGTCCGCCTCCTGCGGGAAGGCAACGTTGCCATGGTCAATGTCAAAGAGGTTCGGAAAGATCCCACGAAGGATCCGCGGCTCAAACCCGGAGACACAGTCGAAGTTCCGCGGAGCTTCTGGTAGGAGCAGCTTCTGCGAGCTCGTAGAGTGGAGGGATTAGCGCCCGGACTGCCCGGGCGAGAGCAGCCTTCGGTTTTTCCAAAGGTAGGCTAGGCCGGAGAAGACGGTGAGCACGACGGTCACCGTCACCAGCGCGGCGCCACCGTAGCCCCAGAGCAGGTCAACCACGTCGGCGCCTTCGGGAGCGAAGTCGTCCGCCGCCAGCAGCGCGAGAAAGAAGACAATCGTGATCATTTGCCAGGCCGTTTTGTGCTTTCCGAGCTTTTCCGCGGGAAGGATGATTCCTTTTGAGCTGGCGAGGAGCCGGAGGCCGGTGATCAGAAACTCACGGCTGATGATGATGATGACCACCCACGCCGGCAGCGCGCCAAAGGGAATGAGGCAGATAAAGGCCGAGGCCGTCAGGATCTTGTCCGCCAACGGATCCATCAACTTGCCAAAATCGGTGATCAGGTCCCATTTGCGGGCAATCACGCCATCCAGGTAGTCGGTCAGGGACGCCACGAGAAAAATCAGGAGGGCCATCGAGAAATGGAAGGGATATTCCACCGAAAGGCTCCCCACGAGAAGGACGGTCAATCCGAGCCGCAGCAACGTCAAAATGTTCGGCAGGTTCATGTCCAAGTTGTCGATTGCGTTGCCTCGGTCTCAACGACTACTCTTATTGCCACATTCCTGCACAACAAATGAAGCAAAGCGATATCGGATTAATCGGCCTCGCCGTGATGGGTGAGAACCTCGTTCTAAACATGGAAAGTCGGGGTTTTCGCGTCAGTGTTTTCAACCGGACAACCGCGGTAACCGAGAAGTTCGCCTCGGGTCGCGCGAAAGGAAAGAATATCGTCCCCACCAAAACTCTCGAGGAATTCGTGCAGTCCCTGGCTCGACCGCGCAAAGCGCAGATCATGGTCAAGGCTGGCGCGCCGGTCGATGCGGTCATCGACCAGCTCGTCCCGCTCATGGAGCCGGGAGACATCATCATCGATGGCGGGAACTCGCTCTGGACCGACACTCAGCGGCGTGAGAAGGCGCTGAAGGAAAAGGGCATTCACTTTTTCGGAGTCGGGGTCAGCGGCGGCGAAGAGGGCGCTCTGAAGGGGCCCTCGATTATGCCGGGCGGCTCCAAGGAGGGTTGGGAGGCCATCGCCCCGATTTACACCAAGATCGCCGCGGTCGCGGAGGGTGAGCCGTGCTGTCGCCACATGGGACCCGACGGCGCCGGCCACTACGTCAAGATGGTTCACAACGGCATCGAGTATGGTGATATGCAGCTCATTTGTGAGGCCTATGCCATCCTCCAGGCCGCCGTCAATCCTACCGCGGACGAGTTCGCGGAGATCTTCGGAGAATGGAACATGGGCCAGCTCAATTCGTTCCTGATCGAAATCACCGCCAACATCTTCAAGAAAAAGGATCCGGAAACCGGCCGGCCCCTCGTGGACGTCATTCTCGACAAGGCGGGTCAAAAGGGAACCGGAAAATGGACGGTCGGTCATGCCGTCGAAATGTCGGTCCCGCTCTCGGTCATCGGCAGCGCAGTCGAGGCGCGCATCCTCAGCTCGCTGAAAGGTGAAAGAGTGGAAGCCAGCAAAGTGCTGCCCGCTCCGACGCCGAAGCCTTTTTCCGGCGACCGGGCTGGATTGATCAACGCGGTTCGCGATGCGCTCTACGCCAGCAAGATCATCAGCTATGCGCAGGGGTTCGTGCAGCTGGGCGCGGCCGGCAAGCTTTACAATTGGGGTCTGAACTTCGGTGACATCGCCTCGATCTGGCGGGGAGGGTGCATCATCCGCGCGCACTTCCTCAATCATATCACTTCCGCCTATCGTCGCTCTCCCGATCTGAAGAACCTCATACTCGACCCCTATTTCCGTGACATCATCGGCAAGTCCCAGGCCCACTGGCGTCATGCCATCCAAACGGCCGTCGAATTCGGTGTCGCCGTGCCCGCCTTCAGCGCCGCCCTGAGCTACTACGATAGCTACCGCTCCGAACGCCTGCCCGCCAATCTCCTGCAGGCCCAGCGCGATTACTTCGGCGCCCATACCTACGAACGGATCGATAAACCAGCCGGCGAATTCTTCCACACCGAGTGGTTCGCCGAAGAAAAATGAGGGATCGCATTCTCGTCCCAGCCGCCCAACCCCACGCCACCAACGGGTTCCGCAAACATGGCTCTTCCCGCCCAAAAAAAACGGAAGATTGTGCCAAATTTTTTCAAAAACTGCGTTGACGCCGTTTGAGGATGGGGTATTCTGACAATCCCGCACGACATAAAAGTCGGAGCGGGCAGAAGTTCTCGCGGGCGCTGACCTCGCTGGTTTGCGCTGATGACTCGTCGATCCAACCGATCGGTCTTGTCGTCGCCGGATCACAGCGAGTGAGCCCGCCGAGCATGGTTATTTGACAGCCTGATTCTGGTTTTGCCGGCTTGGCAAAATTCAGAACGTTTTTCAGCACAAACACATTCAGCAAATGCTGGATAGTGCGTTCTTTCGTCGGTTTCGAAAATGAAATTTGACGGCTATTCCTGGCCCGCAGTTTTCTCACAATCACGGCGGGTCAGTAAGATGAATGCCGGACTTTCCGCCCTTAGCAGGCGGGAAGAAACTTTCCACGGAGAGTTTGATTCTGGCTCAGAACGAACGCTGGCGGCGTGGATAAGACATGCAAGTCGAACGGGACCAGGTTTGTAGCAATACAAGCTTGGTTCAGTGGCGCACGGGTGCGTAACACGTGAGCAATCTGCCGGGAAGTGGGGGATAGCTCGCCGAAAGGCGAATTAATACCGCATGTGGCCATTCTTCGAGTGGAGGAAAAGCCAAAGCAGCAATGCGCTTCCTGATGAGCTCGCGGCCTATCAGCTAGATGGCGGGGTAATGGCCCACCATGGCTTTGACGGGTAGCTGGTCTGAGAGGACGACCAGCCACACTGGAACTGAGATACGGTCCAGACACCTACGGGTGGCAGCAGTCGAGAATTTTTCACAATGGGGGCAACCCTGATGGAGCGACGCCGCGTGGAGGATGAAGGCCTTCGGGTTGTAAACTCCTGTCATGCGGGAACAAGCAAGTGATAGTACCGCAAGAGGAAGAGACGGCTAACTCTGTGCCAGCAGCCGCGGTAATACAGAGGTCTCAAGCGTTGTTCGGATTCATTGGGCGTAAAGGGTGCGTAGGTGGTGACGCAAGTCTGGTGTGAAATCTCGGAGCTCAACTCCGAAATTGCACCGGATACTGCGTGACTCGAGGACTGTAGAGGAGATCGGAATTCACGGTGTAGCAGTGAAATGCGTAGATATCGTGAGGAAGACCAGTTGCGAAGGCGGATCTCTGGGCAGTTCCTGACACTGAGGCACGAAGGCCAGGGGAGCAAACGGGATTAGATACCCCGGTAGTCCTGGCAGTAAACGGTGCACGTTTGGTGTGGGCGGGTTCAGACCCCGTCCGTGCCGGAGCTAACGCGTTAAACGTGCCGCCTGGGAAGTACGGTCGCAAGATTAAAACTCAAAGAAATTGACGGGGGCCCGCACAAGCGGTGGAGTATGTGGCTTAATTCGATGCAACGCGAAGAACCTTACCTGGCCTTGACATGCATTGTGTCCCCGATGAAAGTCGGGTATCCTGCAGCAATGTAGGAGCTGTGCACAGGTGCTGCATGGCTGTCGTCAGCTCGTGTCGTGAGATGTTGGGTTAAGTCCCGCAACGAGCGCAACCCCTGTGTCCTGTTGCCCGCAAGGGATCTCTGGACAGACTGCCCTGTGAAACGGGGAGGAAGGTGGGGATGACGTCAAGTCAGTATGGCCCTTACGGCCAGGGCTGCACACGTACTACAATGCCCAGTACAGAATGAACCGAATCCGCAAGGTGGAGGAAATCTCTAAAACTGGGCCCAGTTCGGATTGGAGGCTGCAACTCGCCTCCATGAAGCCGGAATCGCTAGTAATGGCGCATCAGCTACGGCGCCGTGAATACGTTCCCGGGCCTTGTACACACCGCCCGTCACATCATGGGAGTCGTTTGTAGCCGAAGTACGCGCGCTAACCGCAAGGAGGCAGCGTCCTACGCTATGAGCGGTAACTGGGATGAAGTCGTAACAAGGTAGCCGTAGGGGAACCTGCGGCTGGATCACCTCCTTTCTAAGGAGTAACGCCTAACCCGCGACTCGTTCGCGGTACGGCGAGTCTGACCCGGCAGCCGCCGGGGCAAATCCTGTGGACCGAAAGCTCCGCAGGTCGAGATCCAAGAAAGAACGCACCATCCAGTGTTTGCGTGAATCATGCACAACCTTCTGGCAACTGACCCCGACAACGGGGTTGAGAGTTGCAAGTTGAGAGTTGAGAGGTAGTCCCTCTCAACCCTGAACCCTCAACTCTCAACTTCCCAAACGGGGGCATAGCTCAGTTGGTAGAGCGCCAGCTTTGCAAGCTGGATGTCAGGGGTTCGAGTCCCCTTGCCTCCACGTCACAAAGTTGATGGTTGAAAGTTGATGGTTGATGGATAAGATCCTCTATCAACAATCAACCATTCGCCATCAACCAACTTACGGGCCTGTAGCTCAGTTGGTTAGAGCATGCGCTTGATAAGCGCAGGGTCATAGGTTCGAGTCCTATCAGGCCCACCAATGCTGAAGATCAAAACGTTTTGAATTTTGTCGCCGGTCCCAAAAACTGGACAGGCGTCAAGCCGCCGCGGGCCCGTCCCACGGCAAGCTCTTTGACATCCGCATACAGGGCAAATTAAATGCAACTTCAACAATTTGCTGAGTCTGCGCAAGGGCCGCCCCGGCAGTCGCCGGGCACGGTTTCTTGCACAAATTAGAGATTTCCAAATATCGAAGAAATATAAAGCTACTAAGAGCGCATGATGGATGCCTTGGTGCCAACAGGCGAAGAAGGACGTGATAAGCTGCGATAAGCCGCGGTCAGCCGCAAATAGGCCCCGACCCGCGGATTTCCGAATGGGGTAACCCGTTCCGGTTAATACCGGATCGTCTCCGATTGAATTCATAGATCGGAGCACGCAACACCCGCTGAAGTGAAACATCTCAGTAAGCGGAGGAATAGAAATCGAATGAGATTCCGTAAGTAGCGGCGAGCGAAAGCGGAAAAGCCTAAACCCGGAAGCTTGCTTCCGGGGGTCGTAGGAGCCCGTCGTGGCAGTGCAACGGTTAGGAGAAGCGGATGGAAAGCCGCTCCAGAGAAGGTGAAAGACCTGTAACCGAAAACTCGAGCACGCCTAGGGAATTCCTGAGTAACGCGTCACACGTGAAACGTCGCGTGAATCCACCCCGACCACGGGGTAAGGCTAAATACTAGTTGGCAACCGATAGTGAACAAGTACCGCGAGGGAAAGGTGAAAAGAACCGCTGTGAGCGGAGTGAAATAGTCCCTGAAATCATGTGCTTACAAGGTGTGGGAGCCCGCAAGGGTGACCGCGTGCCTTTTGCTTAATGAGTCTGCGAGTTAGTGTCAGTGCCAAGTCTAAGCCCTTCTGGGGTGGAGGCGAAGCGAAAGCGTGTCCGAAATGGGCGATCAGGTGCTGGTGCTAGACCCGAAGCGGAGGTGATCTACCTATGGCCAGGATGCAGCTCCGGTAATACGGAGTGAAGGTCCGAACCGGTGGACGTTGAAAAGTCCTCGGATGAGCTGTGGGTAGGAGCGAAAGACTAATCAAACCCCGAGATAGCTGGTTCTCTCCGAAATCTATTGAGGTAGAGCCTCTTGTGCTGACCTGCGGAGGTAGAGCACTGGATGAACTAGGGCCCATACCCGGGTACCGAATTCAATCAAACTCCGAATGCCGCAGGGTGTAACAAGGGAGGCAGTCCGTGTGGGATAAGCTGCACGGTCGAGAGGGAAACAACCCAGACCAGCAGCTAAGGTGCCTAAATGACGTTTAGTGGAAAGGATGTGAAGATACTTAGACAGTGAGGACGTTGGCTTAGAGGCAGCCATCGTTTAAACAGTGCGTAATAGCTGACTCATCGAGTGTTTTCGCGCCGAAAATGATTGGCGATAAGCGTCATACCGAAGCTCTGGATTTCTACGCAAGTAGGAGTGGTAGGAGAGCGTTCTCAATGCGTCGAAGCAGTCTGGTAATGGACTGTGGAGCGTTGAGAAGTGAGGATGCAGACATGAGTAGCGATAAACCAGGTAAAATCCCTGGTCGCCGTAAACCCAAGGTTTCCTGGGGAAGGTTCGTCCTCCCAGGGTTAGCCGGATCCTAAGTCGAGGCCGAAGGGCGTAGACGATGGCAAGCAGGTCAATATTCCTGCCGCCGCCGACATTTAAACTGAAAGGACGCTGGTTGGGAGAAGATCCGCCGATTGAAAGTGGCGGTCCCTCGCGTGAGCGGGGGGACGTGGAGGCTTCGGCCGAAGCGGATTCTTCAAACAGCCAGCCAAGAAAAGCTTCAGCGTATACTAAGGCGTCCGTACCGTAAACCGACACAGGTGGGTGGGCATAAGTGTGCCAAGGCGCGTGAGTGAAACCTCGTTAAGGAACTCGGCAATCTAGCCCCGTAACTTCGGAAGAAGGGGTGCCCGCCTCGGCGGGCCGCAGTGAAATGGGTCAACCGACTGTTTAACAAAAACACAGCACTCTGCCAAGTCGTAAGACGACGTATAGGGTGTGACACGTGACCAATGCCGAAAGATTACGGTAAGAGGTTAGCCGCAAGGCGAAGCTTCGAGCCCAAGTCCCGGTGAATGTCGGCCGTAACTATAACGGTCCTAAGGTAGCGAAATTCCTTGTCGGGTAAGTTCCGACCTGCACGAATCGTGTAACGAGTTGACCGCTGTCTCAACGAGGAGCTCAGCGAAGTTGTAATGGCGGTGAAGATGCCGCCTGCCCGCAGTAGGACGGAAAGACCCTATGCACCTTTACTGTACGCTGTCACTGTTGTTTCGATTTCGATGCTTAGCGTAAGTGGGAGGCTTTGATTCATCTCTCTAGGGGGATGATGAGCCGACAATGAAACACCACCCTTTGGAATTGAGACATCTAACCGCGACCCGTGATCCGGGCGCGAGACACTGGCAGCCGGTCAGTTTCACTGGGGCGGTGTCCTCCTAAAAAGTAACGGAGGATTACGAAGGTTGGCTCAACCTGGTTGGCAATCAGGTGACGAGTACATGGATATAAGCCAGCTTAACTGCGAGACCCACAAGTCGAGCAGATACGAAAGTAGGTCCAAGTGATCCGGTAGTTTAATGTGGAATTGCTATCGCTCAAAGGACAAAAGGTACGCTAGGGATAACAGGCTGATCCTGCCCAAGAGCTCATATCGACGGCAGGGTTTGGCACCTCGATGTCGGCTCATCACATCCTGGGGCTGAAGAAGGTCCCAAGGGTCCGGCTGTTCGCCGGTTAAAGTGGTACGCGAGCTGGGTTCAGAACGTCGCGAGACAGTTCGGTCCTTATCCACTGTGGGCGCAGGAGAGTTGAGGGGTTCATTCCTTAGTACGAGAGGACCGGGAATGACGAACCTCTGGTGTTCCGGTTGTTCCGTCAGGAGCAGCGCCGGGCAGCTATGTTCGGAAAGGATAAGCGCTGAAAGCATCTAAGCGCCAAGCCTATCCCAAGATGAGCTCTCCCTGAAGAACCGTGGAAGACCACCACGTTGATAGGGTCCGGGTATAAGCGCAGCAATGCGTTCAGCTCAGGACTACTAATGTTCGTTCGGCTTTTTTTATTCTTCGATCAGCTTCATGCAGATTCAGATCGTTGGAGTTGCGGGGTTTGCCCGAGTATGCGGTTGTCAAAGCGCGTTGGCGTGGCGGAAAGCCACGGCGGCGACGGAATGAGAGTTCCGATTGTTCTTTGAAGGATTCTGGCCGCCAGACACCTGGTAATCTGAGACTGTGATCTGAGATTTCCATCGTCTGGTGATCTTTGCGTGGTGGTCCCACCCGTTCCCATCCCGAACACGGAAGTGAAACGCCACAGCGCCGATGGTAGTGCTTGTCTAGCTTGCGCGAGAGTAGGTCGTTGCCAGAGTTTATGCCCAGCTTCAGGTGAAAACCCGGAGCTGGGCATCTTTTTTGGCCGGGGACGGCGTTCGGAAGGTTTAGCGGGTCGAAGCGGCGTCGTGGGCTTGTTCGCCTGTTCGCCCCTCCCCTCTGGCGGTCTGGCGACGAGATGCGCCGAGCGACGGAGAGATCGGGCGATGACACGGTGAGCCTCCGTAACGAAGCGGACGGCGCCATCGCGGTCGGGACCGGGGAGCACGCCCGTCTCGGGTGTGTTGCTCGGCGTCCGCGCCGAGCACAGGAATCGGTCAATGATAAGTGGGTAAATGGAGCAATGGAGCCGAAGGGTGGTCGTTGAAGCGTTTTGAAGCGTTGAAGAACGCGGCCTGGGCGATGGACGTTGGATCGAAGGTTCGTCCGGCATCCACGCCGGACGACGATTCGCCTAGGCGGAATGCTGCCCCGGAGCTCGCGCTGGAGAGCGTTTTTCAGGTTTTCGGGATCATTTCCTCATTTCCTCTAATTTCCGAGAGTTGCTCCAATTAAAGTTGACCGACTTCCGTCGGCTTCCGGGGCGGCGGCGAGGAGAGATCTCCGGTTGGCGAATTAGTAATCGATCGTCTTGTCCAGGCGGAGCTGCCAGCCAGCCTCGCCGGCGGCAAGCTTATATTGGAACTGTCGCATTCCGCCGCTCGGCTTGGCGTCATCGTCACCGTCTTTGTAAATGGGGAAGCGTCTCGCCAGAGTATTCTCGACGACCGCGAACTCATCGCGCCCGCGATAGCCTTTTAATTTGGGATCGCCCGGCGCGAGTTCCGGAACGTAAATCTCGCTGAGCGATTTCTTCTTGTTCGCCGACCAGGCCAGGACTTTTCCACGCGCGTCCTCTCCCGGAAGCGTGACGTAGAGGTAGAGTTCCGGTGAGCCATCGACATTCAGGTCGGCGACTTCCGCGTTCTTTACGATTCCCTCAATGCGCTGCCTGATCGGCGAGTTGTCGATTTTCAGTCCGTTCGGAGTGATGACCAGCTCCGAGGTCCCATTCGTGCTCTTGCTCTCGATGCGGAAGGTGATTCCCTGGAGTGAGAGCGTTTGTCGAGAGGAGCGCTCAGTTTCCTTTTCCGCGCCAAGGAGTATCGAGGCGGAGAGAAGAACAGTGGTGAGCAAGGAAGTGACCAGACGGTTCATAAAATTCTGCGCGTGATTTGGGCCATCAAGCATCGGCCGCCGCCAAAAGCGGTTAGACCTTCGGAGATCATTTCCAGAAAAGGCACTGAGAAGCGTTCCGAAGGTGTGGGTTGGATCGTTCTCGGTTGTGGAGGCGGTTGGCACAACCGCCTGACGACAGGCATTGAGCAAGGGCCTCCACCAGCGTCACAGAGCAAGCTCGTTCCAGGGTGGCTCCAAACGCCTTTCTATCGATCTTTTCGGAAGTCTCTTTTGAAAACCGCTCTGAGCCAGTCCGCTCGACATCTTCCGGCCATTCTCCTCGAAGAAGCGGGTTGGTCATATGTTGGCAACTAGACCGAACTCATCGGCGACCGGGGTCGGGCTAGGCGCGATTTATGGCCTCGGCTTCGAGCACTTCGCGTCGAACGCTCTTGCCGCGGAGTTTGGACCACCAGAGGACAATGGGCGAGGCGATGAAGATCGAGGAGTAGGTTCCGACGAGGATGCCGATGAGAATGGCGAAGGAGAAATCGCGTAGGACGGCGCCGCCGAAGAAATAGAGGGCCCCGACGGAGAGCAAGGTGGTGCCTCCAGTGAGGATGGTTCGGCCCAGGGTTTCGTTGATCGACGTGTTCATCAACATCTGGATGGAACCGCGTTCCTTGTTTTTGAGGCCCTCGCGAATCCGGTCGAAAACCACGATCGTGTCGTTGATCGAGTAACCGGCAATGGTCAGAATGGCTCCGACCATGACGAGCGAAAGCTCGCCTCCGATGAGCGAGAAGACGCCCATGGTAATGATCACGTCGTGCAAAAGCGCCGCGACAGCGCCGAGGGCGAACGAAAACTCAAAGCGCAGGGTGACATAGATAAGAATGCCGATCATGCCCAAGCCAAGGGCCAGGGCGGCTTTTTTTGCGAACTCCAAGCCAATCTGGGGCCCGACGTTCTCCTGGGAGACTGCGATGACGTCGCGGTCAGGGAAGGTCTCCTGAAGTTTCGCGAGGATTTTGGCAGAGGTGCCTTGCGGGCTGCGAACCGAGAGCCGGTCTTGCAGGCCTTCGCGCTCGAACTGAATCACCACGTCACCCAAGCCGATGCCCTCAAGCGTCTGGCGCGCCTCGGCGACAGTGAGAGGCTGCTTGGAATCCACGACGAGCAGGTCGCCGCCACGAAAGTCGATGCCAAAATTCTTCTCACCGCGAACGGCAAAGACGATGATGGACCCGCCGATGAGCACGGCCGAAACGATGGCCGCAATGACCCGTTGTCCGAGGAAGTTGAATTTCCTCTTTGGGATGAGATCGAGCATGGTCAGCTTCTTCAAACCGAACCGCTCGATGAGCCAGCGGAAGATCGTGCGGGTCACCAACAGGGCGGAGAACATCGAAGCGACAATGCCCAACATGAGGGTGATCGCGAAACCACGCACCGAACCGGTCGCCTGCCAGAACAGAATGACGGCCGTGATCAGGGTGGTGACGTTGGCGTCAAAAATCGCGCTAAAAGCCTTGTCGTAGGCCGCTTCGAGCGCGGTGGTAAGGGACTTGCCGGCGGCAGTTTCTTCGCGGAGGCGCTCGTAGATGAGCACATTCGCGTCCACCGCCATACCCATCGTGAGGATGACGCCTGCGATGCCCGGCAGCGTCAGCACGAAGTTGAACATGGCCATCGCTCCGAAGAGAATGACTATGTTTACCAGCAGGCCGATGAATGCCACCACGCCGGCCATCCGATAGTAGACCATCACAAAAGCGAACACGAACACCAGACCGGTGAGACCGGCGAGGATGCCGCTGCGAATGGAGTCTGTTCCCAAGGTGGCAGAGACGCTGCGTGTTTCTTCGACTTCGACCGGCACCCGCAGCGGGTTCTCCAAGGCGCTCGCGAGGTCGCGAGCCTGCTTTTCGGTAAAGCGTCCGGTGATGACCGCACTGCCCCCATAGATCGGCTCATTGACGTGCGGCGCGCTTTGCACCTCACCGTCCAGGAGGATGGCAATCTGACCTCGGGTGGGAGCCAGCGATTGGGTAAGATCGCCGAAAGTCTTTGCCCCTTCCGCGTCGAGCGAGAGGGAGACGCCGTATCCCTGCTGGTCGAAAAAGGCGTGGGCACGCTTGACGTGCTCGCCGGAAAGCTCGGCCCGCCGCTTGACGAGTAGCTTGAACTCCTGCTCCTTGCCCTCGATCTGATCTTTGTACACTTTGATCACGTAACCGGGAGGCATGATTTCTTCGCCAGCCTCGATTCGTGCGATACGGTCTCCGCCGCCGGCCACCGTGGCCAGCTCGAGCTTGGCGACGCGTTGCAGCTCCGCCTTCGTCGTCTCGATCTGCTTGGTGTCCAGCCCGGGAATCTGCACCAGAATACGGTCGCGTCCCTGCGGGGTGATCACGGGTTCGCTCACCCCGTAGGCATCCACACGCTTCCGGATCACCTCGACGGCCTGGCCGAGCAAATCAGAGGTGATCGCCTCGTCTCCGAGTGGCGCTAGGCGGATGAGGAATGAGGTTCCACCCTGAAGGTCGAGTCCCAGCCTGATCCTCTTGGAAGGTGGAATCGTCTGTTCCAGGCAGAAGGCGACCAACAAAACAGACAAGACCAGACCCAGCCACCGCTTCCGGGCCGGTAGATCGGAGGCAAGATACCAACCAAACAGGATCAGCAGCAGCAGCCCGACAAAAAACGTCAACGCGGGGGACATGGAATGACAAAGGTGATTTTCAGCAAGACGGCTAGCATGGAGAGCATTGACCCGAGCGCAGACCTGCCGGGCGCTTGGTTTACTTAATCTCTTCGGTTACCTCCGCGCTCTTCTCCACGGAGGACACCGAACCACGGTCGAATTCGATTTTCACATTATCCGCAACCTTTAACAGGATCGTCTTTTCTTTCACGTTGGCGACGATCCCATGGATGCCGGAGCTGGTGACGACCTTGTCACCCGTCTTGACGGCCGCCACCAACTGCTGGTGGGCTTTCTGCCGTTTCTGCTGCGGACGAATGAGCAGAAAATAAAAGATTACGAAAACAAAGATCAGCGGCATCATCGACACCAGGAACGACGGCTGCGGTGCGTCGGGGGCGGGGCTCGCTGCTTGCGCCAGAAGGAGAAGGTCGGTGAGATTCATGAGAACCGCGCAGGATACGGAGCCCTTGCGGGCAACGCAAACGAGAAGTGACGCTCCAGAAAATGCCTCTGTGGCCGCGCCTTCGGACACGGAGAGAAGCGAGTGCTCCTCAGGAGCAGATATTCCGGCCACCGATACTCACCGATGGAACACAGATCAGATCCTTGAAAAGACCACGCGCTTGTCCTCAACGCGTTCGCGTCCGAGGTGGACAGGCCATCTCCGACATTCATACCCGTTGCTTTGACTTCGTTCAGGAGCTGCGCCTCCCCTTCGGTATTTGTCGCACCTTGATCTCGACGATCACACTACCAAGAGATCCTCTTAATTCGGCGGATCGTCCGATCCTTTTCCCAGTAATTGGGAGGATGCATCGATGAACCACTTAGTTCTATCCGTGTGTGATCGCAAATCTGTGGCGGAAACACCTCGTTCGGTCTGAGACGCAGCCTCGCTAGACATCATTGGGTCGGGCGACCATGATACCGGCATTCGTCCGGTAGCGGTTGAGATAACTGCTCAGGCGCGAATCGATGATCACCTTGCCGGCGTTCTTGGAAGCATGCATGAAGCGGAGCACGCCGTTTTGATCCCGGTAAGCAAGTCCCACGTGGGAGGTGTATCCCTTCGGCCAGGTCGATACGATGCAGACGATGTCTCCGTTGCGGAGATATTTTTCGGCGGCAGCCACCTTGGACTTGGGAACGTACCAGATGCCACGCTTGGAAAGTTGGTTCTCGATGCGCGCCATCTCCGGAATGAGTGACCGGTTTGTCCGCAACTGCCGGCTTTGATACCAGAACACGGACATCTGCTTTAACTCACGTTTGAGCCTTCTCGCGCCGGGCAGGGATGGCGTAATATTCCTGACCAGTCCTCGGCTCTGATTGTCGTCGAGCCATTGCTCCAGGTAGTGCAACCGGGAGGTGAAGATCCCATTGCACGTTCCGCCGCGGTAGCGGTCGATCTCGATCATGCGCAGGAGATCTTGCGTGGTCGGGCTGTCCGTCGTCTTTAGGACGCGGGCGGTCCCCAGGGCGATCTCAAAGAAGGTCCAGCAATCCATGCCCGCCATATTCACGCTGGGCGCCTCAACCCGGTCGTCGAGCTCGAGCGTGTAATTCTTATAGGGGGTTCCCACCAAAGCCAGCCCGATTCGAGTTGTGCGTTCACCCACGGGAAGTTGCTTCCAGTTCTCGCTCAACCCTCGATTGACCAACGCTTGATACTTGGTGGGCCCGACAAAAACCACGCTCTCCGGCAAACTTGACGCCTGCAATGTCGCCGACACCGCCAACGACACCGCACACAGGAAACTTCGCATGAGCTCGGATTCTAACAGCGAATATTTCCGCTCGCAACAGGCAGAATCCGCTTCAGCGCCCCGAAAAGATCCTGCATAGTGCCGCGAATGGATACTCCACCGCCGCCGCCCCCAGACACGCCACCCGTTTTGCAGGCTGGGTCCGTCGTCGACGCGGCCAGTCGCCAATGGGCCATCGGCCTTCATCTGAGCGCGCTGCTGGGCTTTGCCGGACCCCATCTGTTGAATGTGATCGGCCCACTCATCATCTGGCTGATCAAGAAGCAGGACAGCCCGTACCTGGATAGCGTCGGCAAGCGCGTCTTGAACTTCCAGATTTCCTATTCCCTCTATGGGTTCGCCGCCATCACTCTTTTTGGCCTGCTTTGGTGGGTCGTGGTCGGCTTTCTCTTCCTCCCTATCTATGCGGTCGTCGGCGTGGCCTGGCTGGTCCTGACCGTCGTCGGCGTCGTCAAGGAGAGCAACGGCGAGACCTACGAATATCCGTTCGTCATCAAGTTCCTCCAATGAAATGACTTGCCGGGCGGAGTCCAGGCGCACCCCCGGCTTTCTCGGCGAGTTCGCGTTGTTCTATCGGCTTGCTATCCGGCTCCTTTCCCGTATATTTGGGCCCATTGGGGGCGTATTGGCTTCGACATGAAGTTCGATGCCAGGCCCGCATGCCGGGGATGATTCGTTGGCCCCGTTAACAATCGGATCAAAACAAATAAACGCAGATCACGAAGATCTCGCTCTCGCGGCCTAACGTGCCGTGACGTGTCCGGGCTGACGCCTGCTAGGAACGGATACGATGGCAGCAGGCTGGCCTTCCGCCGGGGCGACCGCGGCGTAGGTGAATCGATTTCGTGGACGCTTGGGAGCCTGTGGCGTGACGGTCCGCAGCAGCGCTCCGAGACCAAAGATCGCCTAAGCATGTAGAAGGTCTTGCTGACCGCTTTATGGACAGGGGTTCGACTCCCCTCGCCTCCACTTTGTTGCAGAGTAAATCGTGCCACGGAAGAGCGTGCGAAGAGCCCGTTTCTCCGCTGGGTCGCCGCGATCTAGCTTCTCGTCCAAGTCCCGCATATTAAATGGATATCGCTTTTCGTCTGCGCTCTACTCGCTTCGAGATGGACATGGTTTCCCGCGATTTTCCCGTCGAGCAGCTTTGCGAGATCAGCTTCTCAAACTCGGTTATCCCATCTAACACGCACGGCAACAAGAACCAAACGCTTTATCCAGTCTCGGACAACGCCCGCCGTGAAGCCCGCCCGTTGAGCCACCTCTCTTACCGTAAGAAGGCGATCTCCATGCGCGCAGGATAGTTGCCCTTGAAGCGCACCGCGGTTCATGGCTAAGAAAGCCCGAAGAAACCCGCCTTGAAGGTGTCGGAGTCTTCGCAGTAGGGAAGAAGCCCCGTAACGGGGATGGAGCCAAGGGGGACAGGAAGGTGGAAGCGTGAAAAAACAAGCCGGTAGGGGACACCAGCGCCAGTAGCCCGGAAAGAACCCGACCTTCCGCAAGGCCGGACACGCACGCGCCTGATGGGCATGGGTGGAAGTTAGCGTGTGGACAACGCGTATGTTGGAGGCCTTGAAAAGGGTGGAAGTAGGAAAACGTCTTCTCCCATGCCCAGCGCCCGCACGCTTCACATGCCATCGTTGCACGCTCGATTTGCTCAGGCCGGTTTCCCTGGCCATCGCGCGCACGCTCTAGGGCCCGCCGCCGTACGGAGCCCGGGTGCGTGCCAGACTCAAGGGGTCGACCTGAACCGCAGCCGACACTGTGACACTTCGGCCCTCCAAATCGATTTGTACAGCATAGCAAGGCGCAAAGCCGGCGGCCCTAATACACAAGACCCAGACACTATGGATGACAAAAAGAGTGAAATTTCTTTCCTGATCGCATACTGTTGCCTCAAAGCGGGTTCCCGATGAGAGTGAGCGACAGCTCGGTGGGAGGTGAGGCGGGCCAATTCCGTGCGCTCTGCGACGTAATAGCCGCCGCTAAGGACGGCTGCAGCAGTGAATACTGAATCCGGAGGACCCATGGAGCAACCTGGCATAAAACTGGAATCAGCGCAGCAGGAAGCACGCATTTGCACAGTCTGCGGTGAAGTTCTTCGCCCAGAGCGCGTTCTGTCCAGTTTGTATTCTGCTCGATGCTGTCGGTAGCGAATCTGCAGCATCCCAGGAGCCGAGTTCATCATGTGGGTTAACAGACAGCGTTAGGGACGCCGACGGCGGGGTTCAGGTCCACAGATTCGAGAACTATGAACTGATGCTGGACGAGGATGGCGGACCGATCGAGTTGGGTCGCGGTGCGATGGGGGTCACTTACAAGGCGTTCGACGTCGATCTTCGCTGCCCCGTGACGCTGAAAGTCATCAGTGAACGATATCTCAGCGATGGATCGGCCCGGCTTCGGTTTTTGCGCGAAGCCCGGGCGGCGGCGAGCGTTCGTCACCCGAATGTCGCCTCGGTCTTCCACCTCGGGAGAACCGGCGCGAGATTATTTCTACGCGATGGAGTTTGTGGAGGGCGAAACGCTTGAAAGCCTCATTAGGCGCTCGGGCCGGCTCGAGGTAGAGCTGGCCCTGGAAATCGCGACGCAGGTCACCGCCGGTTTGGTTGCGGTTCACAAGCAGCGGCTCGTCCATCGGGACATCAAACCAAGCAACATCATGGTGAGCCTGGACGAACGAGGCGCCGTCACCGCGAAACTCATCGACCTGGGACTGGCGAAGACGGCGAGCGAACCTCTTTCTGAAACCACGATTTCTACGCCCGGAGTTTTTGCTGGGACTCCAGGGTTTGCCAGTCCCGAGCAATTTGCGGGGGCGACCGTGGACATCCGTTCGGATCTGTACTCACTGGGCGTGACGCTCTGGCAGATGCTAATCGGTCGGGCGCCATTTCGGGGCTCCACGGTTGAGGTGATGTATCAACATCAGCACGCGCCCCTGCCGGTGGAACAACTTAGCGGCATCCCACAGCCGCTCGTCGTTCTCCTTGAGGTCCTCCTCGCAAAGGACCCGGCGCGCCGTTTTCAGACGCCGGCCGAACTCTTAAAGGTGATACCGGCTGTAAGAGATGCGGTCGAGGCAGGGCGTCCCATGATGAAGACAATCCGCGTTTTCGTCTCCTCGACCGCTGATGTCCAAAAGGAGCGTCATGTGGCAGAACGAGTGATGCGCTCGATGGCGGCGGAGTCTAACCTGCCGGTGAGTGATTCCTCTTCGATCTTCGAGCGCCTCGTGGAAGAAAATGGGGGGCCGAAAACTGAACCGGATAATCACAGTCCATTGATTCTATGTCCCTACTTTCCGGAGCATCAGAGGCTGCAACTGGATGGGGATTGTGAGGGAGCGATCCCGAACACTGCGGAATTTGATCTAGTGATTTGTATCATCTGGTCGCGCCTTGGCGTGCTGCTGGCCCCGACCTTGAGGATGCCGGATGGAAGCACGCCGGGCTCGGCAACGGAATATGAAATTGGAT
This sequence comes from uncultured Verrucomicrobiae bacterium, assembly GCA_963820865.1. GTDB lineage: Bacteria > Verrucomicrobiota > Verrucomicrobiia > Chthoniobacterales > Terrimicrobiaceae > DASTFP01. The sequence goes on along the minus strand of CAWGBZ010000016.1, from coordinate 2,240 downwards.
GGGCGTTGAACTACGCAGACAAGAACAGGGGCGTGCCGCAGTTGCGGGTCTACCGCAACTGTTCGAAGCCGACGCCGCCGTTGGAACCGAAAGAGGAGCGCGAAGCCTTTGGCCGGCAGTGGGACTCCTCACAGGAGTTCTTCGCGCATTGGGAAAAGAAGGGCGAGGGAGGCTTCGCCAGTGCATGCAGCGCGTATCGCGACTTGCAGGAGTTTGAGGAACTCTTTCGGGATCGTTTCCGTGACTTTTTGGAGGGGCAGATAGAGCGCGAGACCGGACAGAAAACCTTGAGCATAAAAGTGCGCCGGTGGAAATCCAGCCCGTTTCGCGGGCTCAATTTCTTCGATTTCGGAGAAGCGCCTATCTTCCACGGTAGAGCAAGAGCGATTGGGGGAGTGTTGGAAGCCTTGGAGTGGCAAGTCAGAGCCCAACGGCCTTTTGTGCTGGTCGTGGGTGCGAGCGGCTCAGGAAAAAGTTCGCTGGTGCGGGCGGGCGTGCTTCCATTGTTGACCCAGCCTGGAACGATTGAGGGGGTCGGAATCTGGCGGTGGTCAGTAACCAGACCTGGAGCCGGTGGGAGCGGCGGTGATTGCTTCGATGCATTGGCCGCCGCCCTGCTGGAGTCATATGCCTTGCCGGCCTTGGCGGACCCGGAATCACCGAACGCAATCCGCGACCTCGGGAGCGAACTGAGGGAGCACTCCGACAGCGTCGCTCTCCGGGTCCGGGACGCGCTTGATCACGCCGCGCGGGAGTGGAAAATCCAGCGTTGCCATTCCCTGGAGGGAAAACGGCGCCAACTCCGGGGCTCAGGATGCTCGAAGGACGCGGACGTGGCTCGGCAGCAGAGGGAAAGCCTCGAGCTACCGAAAGCGCGTTTAGCGCTAGTGGTTGATCAGTTGGAAGAATTGTTCACGTCCGGTTTTTCACCGGAGGTTCGCCAGAAGTATATCTCTGCGCTCGCCGGTCTCGTTAAGAGCGGCCGAGTCTTTGTCCTGGCGACGTTACGGAATGACTTTTACGCTTCGTACCAGGAGTTTCCGGATCTGATCGAGCTCACCAAGCCGAGCGGAAAATTCGATCTGCGGCCGCCCACGTTTGCCGAGATCGGGAACATGATTCGGTTACCCGCCGAAGCAGCCGGTCTGCACTTCGAGCAGGACATGCAGACGGGTCAACGCCTTGACGACGCGCTGCGCGACGCTGCCTCTGCCACACCGGAATCGTTGCCCTTGCTCGAGCATGTTTTGTCGTTGCTCTACGAAGAGCAGAGCACCCGGGGTGATGACTTGCTGCGGTGGTCGGATTATCGCGAACTAGGAGAATTGAAAGGCGCGCTGGCCAAGCACGCCGAAGCGGTATTCAGCACTTTGGGACCGAATGATCAGAGCGCCTTTCCTCTGGTGATGCGTCATCTGGTCACCTTGGGCCAAGGCGAAGAGGAAGTGCCCAACCGGCGGACCGTGCCTTACCGCTGACTTGGTCGCCTCAGGCGAACCCGGCCAGGATCAGAAGGCCGGTGCGAAAGGCTTTGTTGATCTATTCATTGAAAAACGCCTGTTGGTCGCGGACACCGATCCGCAAGGAGAGGTCACCGTGAGCATCGTGCACGAAGCGCTGCTTCGAGAATGGCAACGCGTCAGAGAGTGGTTGAAAGAAAACCGCGAGTTTCTGCGGATGCGGAACCGGCTGGATTCGAGCCTTAAGCTCTGGCTGAGCCGCGGAAAACAAACGGATGATCTACTCGAACCGGGACTTCACCTGGCCGAAGGTGAAAATCTGCTCAAAGACTTTGGACCGTCGCTTAGCCGCGAACAGAGCGATTACGTCTACGCGAGCGTTGCCGAGCGAAACCGGCGAAGGCAGGCCCAAGCGCGGATTCGTTACGCGGTGATGGCTGCGATCAGCGTTTTGGCAATCCTCGCCGGCTTTCAATGGCTGCAGGCCGAGCGCCAACGTCAGAGCGCCGAGAAGAACGCAGCGCTGGCCCGAGCGGAAGAAGCACGCACGAAGCAAGCCCTGGCATCTGAAGCAGAAGTCGCCGGGAAACTCCGCGACCAGTTGCGGCAAGCGAGCTGGACAAGCTTTAACCAAGCGGAGCGACAGTTCCAGTTGGGAGAGTGGCAAGAAGGCATCGCTCTACTGGCGCGCGCGATCAAGTTCGACCCGGAAAATCCAGTCGCTTCAGAACGATTCTTCCAGGAGCTAATCATCCATCGTGAAAAGGCACTGCAGTTGCC
>CAWGBZ010000015.1:0-423687 GCA_963820865.1 uncultured Verrucomicrobiae bacterium | reverse complement strand
CCAGTTCCGCAAGCGCGCTAGCAATCGCGCAATGTTCGCATCGACCACCGGTGAGACGGCGTCATAGGCGAAGGAGGCGACGGCCGCGGCGGTGTAGTCCCCCACCCCCGGCAAACGGCGGAGCTCTGACGCCAAACGCGGGACCTCTCCGAGGCCCTCGCACAACGCCACGGCGGCGCGGCGCAAATGGCGCGCACGACCGTAGTATCCCAGGCCCTGCCACAACGACAGCACATCTTCATCCGAAGCCCGCGCCAAAGATTCCAGCGTGGGGAACCTGGCCAGCCAGCGCTCGAAGTACGGGATCACTGCTCCCACGGTTGTCTGCTGAAGCATGAATTCGGAAACCAGGATGGCGTACGGATCGTGCGTCCGGCGCCAGGGCAAATCCCGGCCGTGCAACTTGAACCAGCGATAAAGCTTCTGCCGGATTTTTTGCTCTGTGTCTCGCCGAGGCTGCGCTTTATTGATCTTTCCCGTGCCCGACAAAGCCATCACCCTTTACAATACGCCCCTGTCCCCCGCGCAAGCTGCGAAACTGAAGCTTTTGTTGCGTCACGAAGGATACAAATTCGAATCCCGCCCATACACACTCTATTTCGCGCAGAAAGATAAACTGACGATCGCCGTTTACGAGAAAGGGCCGAAAGTGGTGATCCAGGGCCGGGGCACCGAGGACTTTGTCAAGTTTCGCCTCGAACCCGATATTCTCGGAGAAGCCAAGCTCGGCTACGAAGAGGTCCTCAATCCCGAGATGTTCGAGCCGCACTTCGGAATCGACGAAAGCGGCAAGGGCGACTTGTTTGGACCCCTTGTCATCGCCGGGGTCTACGTCGACCGTGATCTGGCGCGACACTTCCATCAGATCGGAGTCGCCGACAGCAAGCGGATCTCCTCGGACAAGCGCATCCGGGATCTCGCCACCGCCATCCGACAATCCAGCGCCGCCCAAAGCGTCGTCGTTATTGGGCCCGATCGTTACAACACGCTCTTCGCGAAGATCGGCAACCTCAACCGCCTGCTCGCCTGGGGACATGCCAGAGTTATCGAGAACCTCTCCGGATTACGGCCGGAGTGTCCGCGCGCGCTCTCCGATAAATTCGCCGACGTCCGTGTGCTCAAGCAGGCCCTGATGGAGAAGGGTCGCAGTCTCACCCTCGACCAACGCACCAAGGCAGAGTCGGACTTCGCCGTCGCTGCAGCCTCCATTCTGGCTCGTGAGAAATTCATCGACTGGCTCGACACTGCCGGGAAGCGCCTTGGTCTTCCCCTGCCCAGAGGCGTGTCCTCGTCGGTCAAGGAAGCGGCCCGGAGGATCGTCGAGCGAGGCGGCCGTGAGGCATTGGAAGCGGTCGCTAAAATGCACTTCAAGACCGCCGCGGAAGTGCTCGCCGACCCCTGACGGGCCAGAACACGCCGATTGGCTAAGCGAGTGATCGAGTTTCATCCGCGTCGGACGACCCGAAGGACAATGAACTCACCTAACTGCGCTCGATTCGTGTTCGCGACGCGGACGCTTTGGTGCCGTTCGTCTCTTCAGCGAATATCTCAAAAACCGCTTCAAAATGGCGACCGCCATGCTTCGTTTAGCTTATGAAATCCGACGTTTGGACAACTGGACTCCGTGCAATCTACGACAAGGCCGTCTCCCTCTATCGCGGCGGCCGGCGCGATGACGCGACCTATTTCTCGCCCGAGGAGGCCAGCTTCCTGGCCTCCATCGGATTGAAACCGATCAACGTCTATGACTATGTCGAGGACTTCGTCTCATCGGGAGAGCCGGACTGGGAGACATACCTGCTTATCGCGGCAGTTCGTCGCGACTATTTCATTTTCGAGCAAAAAGGCGTCGCCAGCCGCGAAGAGATTCGCGCAAATCAACTACCCGCAAGGCGCGCCGCGCTCCATGGCATTCCGTGGCTGCCAAGAATCATCAAGAAAGCACGCTGCTTTCTCGAAGGAGACCTTTGCCATGATATCATGTATAGCTGCGGCGGTGACCGGCATTTTTTGAGAAAGCACGAACTTCATCCGGCCGACTTCTTGCGCGTGGTCTGGGCGTCAAAAGGCGACGATCAAAAGGTCCTCGATTTTATCCATGAATCTTCTCACACCCATCCGCCCAAGTAAGGAGATCCGCCGATGGAGATAGTCAGCGCTCCACGACGCGCAACTGAATCCGATCAGCGCCTGTCTCGCGCAGATCATGCTCGAAAATCTCGCGGGTGACTGTGCGCTTGATGTCTGCCAGAGAACGATGCTGGCGTCGCAGAACCTCCCGCAGCGGCGCGACGTGAGCCTGACCTCTCCCCGCTTCGAGTCGCAAACTCTCCGCCAAAAGACGACGCAAACGGTAAAACGGCAAATATTGCTCGGCCTCCAGGCGCTCCCGGCAACAGAGAAACAGATCGAGCGCCTCATCCCAGTTGTCCCCATCAAGCAGATGCCTCCGCAAATCCAGGAGCATATCCCAGGCGTCCGGAGGCGTACAGCGGAACAAATCCTCCACAATCCGTGCAGCATCATTCCGCCAGGACTTCTGGGTTAATAAAGGCGGTTTGGATTCCATTAGGCGCAACATACAAAGTTGAGACTGAATCGCAAGAGTCGATTGCACCGCCTTTCCGGGCAGGCTTACCGAATCTCGGGAGCGATCTGCGACTAGAGATTTTTCAGAAAGCTCTTCAGCATCCAAAGAGTCTTCTGGTGCACCTGAATCCGCCCGATGACGAGATCCTGGGTCTCCAAGTCGTCAGAGGCGCCGGCGGCCTCACGGAGTGCATGGGCGCCTCGGAGAAGAATCTCGTGAGACTCGACGAGGTGGGCGACGAAATCTTTGGCGGGCGTGCTCTCGATCGCCAGTTCCTCAATGCGAGAACCTTTGGCGAGCGTTTTCAGGCCCCCGGTGGCGAGGACGTCCAAAGCACGCAACCGCTCGGCCACCTCGTCGACAGCCTCGAAGAGTTCTTCGTATTGCTTCTGGAACGCATTGTGCAGCTGGAAGAAATTCGGGCCTTCGACATTCCAGTGAGCAAGGTGCGTTTGCGCCATCAAGGCATACGTATCAGCCAAGAGTGTCTGCAGGCCTTCGATCACCGAGTTCGATTTTTGCTTCGTCGCTGTTTGTGTGCTCATAATGCTCGGCTAAGGATAGTGCCGACGCATACCTTGCGCAACCGGACATTCCTTGCTCTTTTTCTCGCATGGCAAAAACGCTTTGCGACTGGTCCAAACGCGACCTCAGGAAAGACGCCGCGAAGCTGCTCGTCCTGGTGACGCAGCCGCGCCTGTACTGCCGAAGATGCGCGCGGGTCGCCAATACCCCGAAAGTGCTCTGCAAGCCCTGCAAACTACCAAGAATCGATCCGGGCCCGCCTGTCGATTCCTGAAAACGCACCCGTTCGAAGAATGCGCGAAACGGAAAGGTGACGCCAGGCGGGGGGCCGTGTATCTAGTTCGTCCATGCCTTACATCTTCCTGAGAGATACGCATAGCTTGCTTCGTTGGATCGTTATTATTGCTTGCCTCTGGGCGCTCGTCCGGGTCTGGAGCGGCTTCTTCGGACGTTCAGAATGGACCCGCAAGGACCAGAGGGCTGGATTGCTCTTCACGTCCGTTCTCAATCTTCAGCTGATCCTCGGAATCATCCTCTATGCCATCAGTCCGATCACCCGTGCCGCCATGTCGAACTTTGCCGCGGCCATGAAGGACAGTACCCTGAGGTTCTTCGCCGTCGAACACGTCGCCGGCATGCTCGTGGCCGTCGTCGTTGCGCAACTCGGCTATTCGCTCGCCAAACGGGCCGCGACAGATCGCGCAAAGTTCCTTCGCTCCGCGATCGCCTACTCAATCGCGGCCGTGCTCATCCTTGCGAGTATTCCCTGGCCTTTCATGAAGTATGGCCGCCCACTTTTCCCCTCCTTCGGTGGCTGAACGCTTGAAGATGACAGTCGCCGCGTATACTGTTGGAGGTTAGGAGGAATCATCGTGATGAAGACGAAATTGTTGGTTGTCTTGGCGCTCGTGTTGCTCGCGTTGGTGGACGTCACCCAAGCCGGCGGACGCTGTGGCCGGTGGGGCGGCGGCCATTGGGGCGGCGGACGCGGCTGGGGCGGACCGTCGTGGGGCTGGGGCGGCGGATGGGGTGGCTGGGGCTGGGGACCATCGTTTGGCGTCGCCTTTGTGGCGCCGCCAGCTCCCGTGTACCGGACCGTCTACGTTGCCCGACCGGCCCCCGTCTACGCGTCGTATTCGGGACCTGCCCTCTACCGTGCTCAGGTCCGTTTGGCGCGACTTGGCTACTATCCGGGACCGATCGATGGAGATTTCGGGCCAATGACCAGTCGAGCGATCCGAAACTACCAAGCCGACTATGGTCTTCCGATCACGGGGCGTCTGGATTATCGCACACGCGCCAACTTGGGAGTTTGAGGGAACGGCTATCGGGTTGAAACGAATTGCCTTCCATCAAATAAATATCGTATTTACGGGAAGAGTTTTCCCCTGGGAAAATGCCGAATTGCGCAACGCAGCCGTTCGAACGATCTCGCCGGATAGCGCGCGTTTCCGATCATGAGGACATAAGATCTCGTCGGGTCCTCAGCGGGGACCGACGTTCCAACCTCAGGATCGTTCAGCGCCAGACCCGCTTTCCACTCCGGCGGGGCAGAATGCCAGTAAGGCAAATCGTCGCCTGAGACATAAAAATAGACTTCATCGCGGCGGCGGCGATGGCTTGCCCCCCGAAGACCGCTTTGGCGGACAGCGAGAGGGCACACAGGTTCCTCGCTTCTGCGGGCAGGCCGGAGGAGTTTTCTAGCTTCGTTCGCGGGGCGTGACCCAGAGATGCTCAAGGCGACCCTCTCTGAGAATGGTCAGGCGCGAGCGGCGTTCGATTTCCTCCCCAACCAACAGACGGTGCAGATCATGCACGCTGGCCACGGTGTCGTGGTTAAACCAGATGATCATATCTCCCTCGCGCACTCCCGCGCCCGCCGCGGGCGAGCCTGCTACTATTTCCTGCACGCGCACCCCGGTTCGTTGGGTCAGCTTGAGCTTGCGAGCGAGCGGTTCATAAATCGCCGCATCCTGGCCGGCGATTCCCAAATGACCCCGACGGATCCTCCCTTCCTTGATGAGCCAACTCGTCACGAACTCGGCCGTCTTGCTCCCAATCGCAAAGCAAATGCCTTGTGCGGCCGCGATGATGGCCGTGTTGACACCGATGACCGCCCCAAGGCTGTTGACCAGCGGACCGCCCGAGTTGCCCGGATTCAACGCCGCGTCGGTTTGAATAACGTTATCGATCAGTCGCCCGGTTCTGGATGGGAACGTCCTCCCCAAGGCACTGACAATGCCCGCTGTTACGGTGTTCTCGTATCCGAACGGATTGCCGATCGCTATGGCGATCTGGCCGACTCGCACCTGCGCGGAATTTGCAAAGCGCACGTTGCGCAGTCCTGGCGCGTCGATTCGGAGCACGGCCAGATCGGTATCCGGATCATCTCCCACCAGGTCCGCTTTCCAAGGACGACCCTCGGGAGTTTGCGCCACGATACGGGTGGCGCCGTGGACTACGTGGCTGTTGGTCAAAACAAATCCATCCGGCGAGAGAACAAAGCCGGAGCCGCTCCCAGACGTGGCCACGTGCCCTCGGTTCCCGGGAAATTCCGCGCGCACATGTACGACCGCCGGGCTCGCTGTCTCCACGCTGCGAACGACCGCACTCGAGTAGGCGTCAAGGAGCATTTCATCGACCGGTAGATCCACCGGCTGCGCCGAAGCCCTCTCGCTCTCCCTGTCATTGATCCATTCTAACTCCATGAGTGGATACTATGCTTGTTGCTGAAAACTGCAAATCACCCCGAAGGGGCGACCGAGACGGAGTCGGTCTCGAGCGCAAGAAACCTTTCGATCATGGCGGTTACTTGCGCCAGCGCAAAGACTTGCACGAAATGGCCGGAGAGGGCGACGCGAGCGACCCAGGCATCGGGCCGCACGCGCATCAAGCCCGGTTCATCGAAGCGTGGATGAGAGGAGCCAATGAATAGGAGCGGCACCCGGCCGGCGCGCAAGGCCGATTCGGCGTCGAACGTCGGAAACTGGCGCAGTAGGGGCAACGCCAGAGTTTCCGGACGGGAAAGCATGTCCGCAATGATCGCTTCGCTGACAGGACCGCGCTCACTTGGAAGAAAGAAGACCTCTCTTACAAAGCGGCCGATGACGGATTGAAACCCCTCCGTGTCGAGGCGGTCGAATAGATCACGATAAACAGCATTGGCCGGCGGCGTGAGCGGCACGGGACCATCGAGATTAACGACTCTCGCTATTAGATCTGGCTCCCGCGCTGCGGCCAGCACGCTGACCATTCCGCCCATGCTATGACCGACGAGGACAACCTGGCGCAAGTCGCGCTCGGTAAGAAACGAACAAACGCTGGCCGCGAAGGAATCCAGGCGCGGAGGCGTGTCGCCAAGAGCTGTCTGCCCGTGTCCGGGAAGATCGACGGCGAAGACGTGATGCGTCGCGGAAAAGTGTGCTCGCAGCCCGGCCATGTGTCCGCGATGACAGCACCAGCCGTGCACCAGGATGAACGGTCTGCCGCCAAGTCGACCGGTCTCATCAAATGCCAGCACCGTTAGCCACCTCCAGGCCGTTCTTACCGGATGATCGGGCGGCGTGCTTTCTGGCATAAGGGACCGATCTTAGGCCAGCCACACGATGAAAATGAGTCAGACCAAAGCTCATCATTCCCATATTCTCAAAGGCAGCAGAACGGGAAAGTGGAAAAGACGCACCACCATAAGTCCGACTCCAGCGCTGCTGTCGTCAAAGTTGCGCTGCGTTGCTAGACAGGTCATTCAGTTCCCGCGATAGTCGCCGGATGACCTTTCCATCCCGCATCGTTCAGATGGCACTGATCGTGCTGTCGTGGCCGGCTGCCTTTGCGCAATTCGAGCCGCCACAGGAACCACCGCTGCAGGACGTCAATTCCGCACTCGGCGCATTCCGCATTCTTCCGCCGCCCTATCAAAACTTTGTCGTGAAGGTCTCGGCGGACAACGGAACGCCCGACCCGCCACAATGGTACTTCCTGGCCTACCGAGGAAACCCCGAGGAAGGACTCTACAGCATCACGGTTTCCAACGGGCAAATCGTCCAGGAGAAGCCCTCGTTTAATGTCGGTGAACTCTTCAAGAACCCAAGTCCCATCGCCGTCGAACGGATGGCGATAGACTCGCCGGCGGCGTTCGGAATCGCGCAACAGTTCGCCGGGGCCAATGGTCATCGTCTCGCCAGCGCCAGCTACATTCTGCAACAGACCGGTGCCGACTCCTCTCCCGTCTGGAAGGTCTGGTGCTACGATCGAGGAGGCCGGTACTTCGGATACATTGAGATTGCGGCGACCGATGGTACCGTCATCTCGACCGACGGCCTGCCGCGCGCTCCGTAAGGCGGCTCCGATTAGTTAAACCGTGCGGGCAACGACGGTTCCTGCGAACGCCGCCACGCCTCCGCGATATCCGATGGACTGGAACGATGCAGATCGAGTTCGGGAAGGGCATCGACCGGAAAGAACCCCACGTCCGCGGTTTCGTGGCTGATGCGCGGTTCGCCGCCGCGAAGCTCGCAAAGGAAAAAGATCTTGTAAATCGAGTGCGGATTGGTCGGGTAGCCAGCCCGGTCGCGGTCCAATACCGCGGTGATCAGCCGGGCCTTGACTTCGTATCCGCTCTCCTCGAGGCATTCGCGCTCGACATTCTCGGCAGGCGTCAGGTTTACATCCGCCCACCCGCCCGGCAGGGTCCATTTGCCCGAGGCGGCCTCCTTGATCAAGAGAACCTCCGAGCCTCGAAATACCACCCCGCGAACGTCCACCTTGGGTGTCGAGTAGCCAACCTCGACTGGCCATTCGAAATCGGCCTTGCCTGCAAGACGCATCACCTCACTCGCCATCTCGCGCAGGCGATGAAAGCGCTCTTGATCAAACGGATTGGTCGAGTACGTCATTCCAGCCTGAGCGATCGCGGCCAACTCGCGCGAAACTTCCAAAAACGTCCGTTCTGCCATCGGTCGATTCTAGCAGCATTCAGAAACGAAGCGATGGCGGAAACGTGCGTGCCAGGCTTCGTCCCTTCGTTTCCGCATCAAGTGGGCAGCCCAGAGGGGGCTATGGGTTGCGCCGACATCGACTTCGCTCCGTATAGCTTCATGAAGCGTTGTTCGGCCTCCGGCGTGCCGATAAGTATGATCTCGGCGCCCTCTTGAAGAAGGGTCGCGGGGTCAGGGTTGATCACCATGCCTGTCTCCGAGCGAAGCGCAACCACACTGCAGCCGGTCTCGCTCGGGATTGCCGCCTGGGCGAGCGTCTTTCCCGCCAGAGCATCCGGCACTTGCGTCTCAGCTAAATTGAGGCCCTCCGCGACCACGACCACTCCCGCGCGCCGCAAATAGTTGAATATCGCGGTCGCGCCCATCGAGGCGTAGGAAAGCACGAAGTCGGCGCCGGCCCGATGCAGCGTCGAAACATTGCGTTCCCGGGTCGACCGGCTAATGATCTGAATGTCTGGACGAAGACGACGACAATAGATCGTCAAGTAGACGTTCATGTCGTCGTCGTGTGTCGTAATGACCAGAGCCGGCGCATGAGCGATGCCCGCGCTTTCAAGTGTCTCGTAGTCGGCGGCGCTTCCTTCCACGTAGGTTGCCCGATCCCGGATCCTGGCGGGATTGTTTTCGACGATCCGATAATCGACTTCGCGTTCTTTGAGTGCTCGTCCGATCGCGCGACCGACCCGCCCGCCACCGATGATGATTACCGCGCCCACGCTGACATGATAGATACAGAGCAACTCGTCGTATTTTCGGAGCTGTTCAGCCGAGCCCGACAAGACGAGCACCGAGTTGGCGTCGATCACCGTTCCGGCGCTGGCGACTTCGTAGAGCCCGCGCTTCCAGAGTCCGATCACACTGAGACCGGTCAGCTTCCGCAGATTGCTTTCGGCAAGTGTCTTCCCAACCAGCGGCGTTCCCGCGGCCGTGGCCTCAGCGATCAACAGATCGCCGAATTCGGCGATGACATGTGCGCGCGCATCGGCGCCGATAATTCGTCGTGCCAGCGCCTGGCCCATCATGTCGCTGAGCTGAATGACATCAGTGCTTCCGGCCAACTTGAGAATGTCGACGGAATCCCTGGAGCTCGCCGTCGTAATAATCGGAACGGTCTGGCTCATCTCACGAACCGTGAAAGCGATGTTGGTATTGACCATGTCGTTGTCAGTCGCGGCCACGAGGGCGGCCCGGTCGGCCCGCACCAACTGATACGTCTCGGGGCGGTCATTCTCGCCGAGCACGACTTGAAATCCCGAATCGTGCAAGCGGAGCGCCTCTTCGAGATCGTAAACCAGAAGGGTATACGGATATCCGTAATGAGTGAGCTTCTGCATCAGCGCGTTGGAAACAGGGTCGAGGTGCGTCAGGATGACATGACCGCTGGTGGATTCCGGGAGTTGCCGTGGTGCCCTCGCCTCGGCTTGAGCTCTCATCCAAGGAGCATAAAAGAACTCGATGAAGGTAAAGGGGAGCAGGATGAGCAGGAAAACCATGCCCGAAAGAAGCACGATGATCGAGAAGAGGCGCCCCACATCGCTCGTAAACGTGATGTCTCCAAACCCCAGGGTCGACATCACCGTCAGAGTCCAATAAAAACCTGTGATCCAGCTGAACTCACGTCCCTCAAAGACCATTAGGATGTGAAAGAGAATGCTGTAGGCGGTTACCACGATCGCCAAAACCACCAAGAACCGCAGCAAGAGGCGAATGTTGCGTCGGCTGGCGGCTGGCTTCAGAAAATAAGTAAGCTGCGAGGTTAGGAACTTCACGCGCGACAACTCCCTGTTCCTTGATGATACTGAAAGACTCCCGCTGTCACGGCAATTTCGACCCGTTCGTGAATACCTGCCAACGCGAGCGCCAAATTTAATCCGATCTTAAGAAACAAAAGCTATGCGCGAAGAAAATAGTCATGCCGCCAAGAAAACGGGCCAAGCGCTGAAAAGTGGATTCGCGGCGGTTGCCACGCCTTCCGATGCGGCCGCCGCGCTCGATCGCGTTGAGACGGCTGCCGGCCAGCTCAAGGAACAGGAGATTCCACCCAAGGCCCCCTCAACCCATCCCGCTCAACAAGCTCAAGCGATCGATGCGATCGCCCATTCAACAACCAGAGAAGAGCGACCTGGCTCCGTCCTGGCCAAAACGGCTGTCGAACTGGCCGCCGCGCCCCCGGAAAACCGTCAGGCTTTGGATGCAGGCGTCGAGGAGGCGTCCATCTCGTCGGACGCGGGTGAATCCTGGCAGGTCAGGCGGGGACGGAGTCTGCTGAGAAGAGAGCTCTTGAAACGACTGCAGCCGTTGGACGCGGTCGACGCGCGCCTTTTCCTCCAGATTAACCACCTTCCCCATCCGAGATGGTTGGACACTTTGGTCTCTCGGTTCAGCTGGTTCATGACCGGGGGCCATGCCTGGATCCTCTTTATCGCGCTTAACGCTTTCCTCGACCGACGTCGCGCCATGCGGGCCGCTTTGGCGGTGGCTCCGGCGCTCTATCTCGCGACCTACACGGTCGAGATCCCGATCAAGGCGTATTTCCAACGTCGACGACCATTCATTTCGATCGTTCGAGCGATTGTGGTCGGGCGCAAGCCGGGCAGTCATTCGTTCCCTTCAGGACACAGCGCGGCCGCTTTTGCCGGGGCCAGCCTGCTGGCAAGCCGCTACCCGCAGACGCGGGGGCTTTTGTGGGCAATAGCCGGACTGGTTGCGTTCTCGCGGGTTTATCTCGGAGCCCATTACCCTGGAGATGTTTTGAGTGGAGGGCTTGCTGGTGCAGGGCTGGCCAGGGCCTACCGCCCGTTGCTCGCTCGCCTGTTTCGAAAGTTGCCGGCCCTCTCAGTCCGATAAGTTCTTCAGGACATCGAGCGGAGGCAGCTTCTGCTTGAGCTCGATGACAGGCGAAAATAAATCGCCCATTTGCTCGACCCGATGCAGGACCTCGTCGAACTCAAAGGTTAGCTCTGCCGAATCATTCTTCTTTAACGCCCCGGCGACCTCCTCCCAAGTCACTGGAGTCGAAGCGGTCGGACGCTCCTTCGCCCGCAACGAATAGACATTCACGGTCGTTTTGTGGTCGTCGTTCTGGCTCCAATCGACCAGAACCTTGCCAGTGCGCAGGCTCTTTTGCATTTTCGAAACGACCGTCTCAGGGAACTTTCGCTCGAGAAACTCCGCGAGGGCATGAGCGAATGTCTTGGTTCTCTTGTATGTTATTGCGGTGTTCAGCGGGACGTAGACTTGCAGGCCTTTGGAGCCGGAGGTCTTGGCGAAGCATTCTATCTTAAGAGCGTCGAAGGTCGTTTTCAGCCACAACGCCACCTGACAGCATGTCACGACATCCGCCGGCGGACCGGGATCGAGGTCGAATGCCAGGGCCGTCGGCCGGCCAATCGCCGGAGCCTTGTGCAGGAAGGTGTGCAACTCGAGATCGGCGAGGTTTGCCGCCCACACGAGCGTCGGAAGGTCGTTGAGCATACAATAGTTGATCTCGCCGCCTTCGGACTTCGCGACTTTTGCTGTCCTGACCCATGGCGGGCGATGCGAAGGGCATTTCTTCTCGTAGAAATAGGGGCCCTCAACGCCATCCGGGTACCGCTTCAAGGTAATCGGACGATCGCGCAGGTGGGGCAGGAGAACCGGCGAAACGCGAATGTAATAGTTGATCAGATCTCCCTTCGTGAAATCCGCCTCCGGATAGAGAACCTTCTCCAGATTCGAAACGGCCAAAGTTCTCCCTCCAACGTTGAGTTGCGATTTCTTAGGCATGATCAGCGCACGAGACCTTGCCTTAGGCCATCGATGCACCGAAGTCTCGATAAAAATTCGGAAAGAAACTCCCGAAGCTCACGACAAGCGCAGCGACTGGTTCGTCCGAGGACTCACCCGCAATCAAAGAGCAAATGGCCTGGCCTAGTCGCCTTTATTGTCCTTGTCAGCTTTCTTGCCGCCCTGCTTTCCTCCTCCGCGGCTCTTGCCCCCTCCATTCGCCGGCTGTTGCCCTTGTCGCGAAGCGGATGGCGCAACTCGCCGGCTTTGCCCGGATGACCTTTCGACCCTGACAGACTGCTGAGAACTCTTCGGTCTGTTGTAGTTCGATGTGTTCCCTTGGGAGGACCGAGATCTCGCCGAACTGCTTTCCTGGTGTGAGCTGTTGCCTCCTTGAGATTTCGCATGCGACCTTCTCTCTTGCGCGGAAGAATTGCGGTTCCGAGTTGTTCGCTCACCCGAAGCGCTCTCCGCCCTGGACGCCGAGTGCTTGAATTGCTGAGGACGAGAATTATTGCGATTCGGCGACGGCGAGGAGCGGTTTGCTCTCCCGGAATTGTCATCGGCACGGTATCTTCGCTGCTCTACGTTATTCGACGCTCGGGACTGCTGTCTCGATAGAGATTGCGACCTCGGTTGAGCGGACCTTCTTGCTTCACCTGCGTCGTCTCTCCGATTCGCCCGCTGTCTCGAGCGGTTCTGCTCCTCTCCCTGGTCGAACTGCGAACCCGGAGTGGTCTCCTGCACGCGAGAACCGCGCCTGACAGACCCGCTCGAATCGCGATCCGGATCCTCCCGCCCGACTCGTGCCCTGCCGTCCCGGCTCGAATTTTGTTGACCTTGGTTGAACTGCGGACCCGGAGTGGTCTCCCGCACGCGGGAGCCGCGCCTGACAGACTCGCTCGAATTGCGATCCGGATCCTCCCGCCTGGCTCGTGCCCTGCCCTCCCGGCTCGAGTTTTGTTGACCTTGGTTGAACTGCGGACCTGGCGTAGCCTCCTGCACGCGGGAGCCGCGCCTTCCGGGCTCGCGACCCGGGTCACCATCTTCGTCCCGTCCCCGGCGTTCCCGAATTGAGTTCTGGGGGCCTCGATCAAACTGCGGACCAGGGGTGGCGTCTTGCACCCGGGAACCGCGCCTTACAAACTCCTCCGACCGACCACGTTCCGAGTCCGATCGGTCCCGGGCAGAACGCCGCCCATCCTCACGATTGGAGTTGTCATCCGGTCCCTCGAGTCTCAGCCGTGACGGCGTCTGCACCGACGAAAAGCGCCGCCACGAATCCCTCCCTTCCCGCTCCCGGCCAGCAAAGTTCTCTCGGGAGCCATCCCTGTAATTTCGCTGCCGCTGCCACTGTTGGCGTTGGGCTCTCTGGCTTGGCTCCCAGACGCGAGCCGAAGCGCTGTTGATATTCACAACATTTACCGTGTTGCGAACTTCGTAATCGCCACGATCCCGCCTCGGACCTCGTCTCCATTCGGAATCCCAATCGTTTCTCCACCTGGGATTCCAGTCACCCACGCAGACTTTGCGCCGCGGCCAGTCACAATCGTAGTTAAGCCATGGGCCAACCGCGAAGCCGATCCCAAACGTGATGAAAGATCCCCAAGCGGGTCCTGCCGAGTAAGACTCGTACGGGTAGTAGCCCGATCCGTACGGATAAGGCTCAGCGGGCTGAACATAGACAACCTCCGGATCGTACTGAGGGACATAGATCACGTCCGGTTCGGCCGGGACAATGCGAATGCAAGATGGCTCCTCGACAACTTTCTGCTGGGGCGTATCGACCAAAGTCCCTGCCGCGCGAGCCTGGGTGCGCAGGAACTGAATCGCATTCATGACGTCCGCGGGCTGTTCGAGAAAGGCTTCGCCAACTTGTGTCGTCCACGCCAAATTTTCGTCCATCCATCGAACGACATCTGGATAACGGACGAGCGACTTCACGCTCTCGTCCCACGGCTGGCCCCCTACCTGTGCCGGGTCGCCGTTGCCGGCGACATACCGCGCGGCCAAGACGACGTCCGATGGCACCGTCGATGCGGGGAGGATTAGTGCGATGAGGGCATCCGGATAAAGGGCGACCGGCCCCAGCAATTGTTTGAGCTCTTCCTGCGTGAACGGCTGAGGGGTCGTCTGAGGCGCCGGCTGAGAGCTTGGCGGAGGCGCCGGGGGCTGCTGAAGTTGTGCTTGCGCGGATGCGGAGAAAAAGCAAATCAATGCGATGAGCCCGATCGGCCCGACAAGCAGCCAATCAGCTCTTCGTTTGGAACGAATACTGTAAAACATCTTATTACCTAGAGATGAAACTGCGATGCCTACCCGAAGTTTCGAAGTTTCGCATCCGTTTGTAGTTTTTCGGAGATTTTCGAGTCATTCGAAATCATTTACCGAAAGAGTATCGGCCCGCGGGCTCGGCGAGGCCTTGCCGACGCGAGCGACCCGTATTCACCCCTAGATTGATATCAGGGAATCGTCCGGCGTCGGAATGGTTACGCGACGAAAGCCGCGACAAGGAACCAGACGATCATCAAGAGTCCGATGCTGAACTTGCCGATAATTCCCGCGGTCGTGCCGATTAGGGTTCCCCACGAGGAGCGCCCCGCCGGAAGAAGACCCTTCCCGCCGAGCAACTCGCCGATCAACGCGCCCACGAGAGGGCCGACGAATATCCCTGGCAAACCAAAGAACAATCCCACGATGGCTCCCAGAATTCCTCCAATGGCTCCCCAGCGCGTGGCCCCAAACCATTTGGCGCCCAACGAACCGCTCACAATGTCCAGCGCCTGCGCTGCGATCATCAAAAGCGTCAAAACAAGCAACGTGCTCCACCCGATCGAATGCAGGAAGAAGTGGTTTAGCACGGCTCCGCAAAGGATGAGAATCGTCCCCGGCACGAGCGGCACGACGGTTCCGATCAGGCCGACGACCATGAGGGCAACGGTGAGAAACCACCAGAGCGCTTCCACAAGCTCTTACTCAGCGATTGCGACCGGGACGTCGAGCACGAATACGCGACTCCTCTGCGACGAGCGCCGGTCGAATACGCGCGCCCCCAGGCCCGGCTGCGATTCCAGACGAAATCTAGAGACCATGAAAACCATTCTCACACTTGCGCTTCTGACCACCGGCCTGGCGATGTCCGGTTGTTTTGTCTACGAACGCCGCACCGTCCCTGATCGCGTGGTGGTGCGCGAGACCACCGTTGCGCCCGGGTCGCAGGTCATTACCGTTTTGCCCGCGGGCTATCGGACCCGCAGCTATCGCGGCGTCAACTACTACTATCACGATAACGTTTACTATCGCACCTATCCGAGCGGCGGTTACGCGGTCGTCCCACGCCCATGGTAGGGCGTGCCGCAGTGCCCTCGTCAATTCTAGCTTCGATCCACGCTGTACTTGCCGGCACCGATAAAGATCAGGCTGAAGAAAAGGATAAGCATCTCTGCCGGGCGCGACCATTCGATGAATTGATGCGAAGCCTTGTAGACCG
The DNA here is from genome assembly GCA_963820865.1 of uncultured Verrucomicrobiae bacterium. Classification (GTDB taxonomy): domain Bacteria; phylum Verrucomicrobiota; class Verrucomicrobiia; order Chthoniobacterales; family Terrimicrobiaceae; genus DASTFP01. The sequence goes on along the minus strand of CAWGBZ010000015.1, from coordinate 408,320 downwards.
TCACCGTCGCAACGATGAAGTTCAGGGTCATCAGAATGGTGACGGGTCGAAAGAGGAATCCGAGCACGATCAGCACTCCACCGATGGTCTCGACCATCGCAGATGAAAACCCCCAGAATCCCGGGAGGAAGTCTATCCCAATCGCACTCGTGGCTTTGCCTAGCTTCTCCCATTGATGAATCCCACCGGCGAGCTTCGGCCAGCCATGAAAGACCATCATGATGCCAATGCCGGCCCGCAAGAAGAGCAGGCCGAGATCCCGATACCGGGAAAGCCACGTGAGAATCATGACGGAAAGTGATAGGTGACTGCCAAACGCAAACAAGTGCATTTCATGGCGTATGCCGATTGATGACCAACCCCCACGCGGGGGTATTGACATCACCGCAGGGCACGTCTATCCTATTCTCCCCTGTAGTCGGCAAATAACTGGCCATCCCAGGCTATCCGGCCGCAAGGGAACACTCCTTGAGTGCCATCTTGTCCGCTCCGGCTTTATAGCCTCGGGATGATAGCCCCGTCCGGTGAAAGTCCGGTGGGGCGGACACGATGGCACTCGTGTTTTTCGAACCGCGCGACTGCATTTGTTGATCGCTTGACGAGCTTGAGCGGCGCCGCGCCCCTCCAGGTTCGACGCCGCTCCCCTTTCTCCCTGATCGTTCCCTCCCAGGAGCGACTTGACGGCTTGCCAGGCGGGAACGATTGCATGAGCTGTTGGAAGCTCTTTAAAGATTCGCCGGTGACCTCAGGGAAGGGCGTCGGGAAACGCCTGACCGACGCCTCGGTGAGTCAGTCGGCGGAAGGCGTCTCGGCAAGCATGAAGTTTGAATTGCAAATCCACTTTCATGGAGATCTGGCTGGCTCCTTTCTGCGAGCTGCGTCGCATCCCAGATCTTCCGTTGTCCGGGAACTGTCCGAGAAAACATCCGTCAAGGACGTGATCGAGGCATGCGGCATTCCGCACCCGGAGGTCGATTTGATCATCGTCACGACGTTCCCCGAAGACCCCGTTGGCGCCGACTTTGGATGGCAGGTTGAGAGACCGGTTCGCATCGACGTCTACGGGGTGCCGGCTCCGCCCGATATTCTTCCATCGCTTCCGAGACTTCAAACCAGGCACTGCGATCGCTTTGTGGCAGATGGACATCTCGGCACCCTGGCCCGCAATCTCCGGCTTCTCGGCTTCGACACGACCTATGAGTCTGGAGCCAGCGATCGTCGTCTGCTGGAAATCATGTCGGCCGACGATCGCGCACTCCTCACACGGGACCGGCGCTTGCTCATGCATTCGGTGGTCCGTCACGGGTATTGCCCACGATCCTCCGACCCAGCGAAGCAAACCTCCGAAGTTCTGTGCCGTTTCGGGCTCAAGGACTCTCCATCGCTTATTTCCCCGTTCAGTCGCTGCCTCAGGTGCAACGGACTGCTCAAGACTGTGTCCAGACGGGACGTCGCCGGGCGACTCGCTGGAGAACCGCGCACCTTGCTCTACTACGATAGCTACCGGCTCTGCACCACCTGCGGGCAGATCTTCTGGGCCGGGTCGCACTTTTCCAAGCTCACCGAGCGCGTTGCCGGATTTGTCGGGAGCTGACCGCTGCGCCGAAGCCAAACCACCCTCGCCGATCCTTTTCGCAGCAAGTTCACTCTCCTCCGCTCAACCCCCTGAAGAGGTGGAGCCGCCACCGATCTCAAGGAAGGGGCCGCCGGTGCCACAGACTCGGGGAATCTTCCTCACCGATCGAGAAATTGTCTGAGCGCCCGAGCTGCTTCCTCAAAGCCGGCGCAAACAGCGACCACCGACTGAGTGATCATGAGATTATCGACGCCTTCAAAATTCTCGATTTCATGCCCGTGCTTGTCGTGTCTCGCATGCAGACCATCCGACCAGCCGCCATGAAAGACTTTCTCACGATAGATGGAGGTGTCTGCCGTATACGCGGCTACGGCCTTGCCCTGGCCGCAGGTGTACCCAATCTCCCAAACCGTTCCGGCATCCGCGGAAGGACCCCGAAAAGGGGTGATATTCGCCAGCATCGCCTGGCAAGAATCGATGAGGGCACAATTTGCCCGAAAAATCGATCTTGCCGTGGCCGTGGAGGGATCGTCCAACGCATCGAGAGGGAAAATACCCTCCAGCTCGAGCGCGGAAAGAAACTCCTTGCGCTTCCGGGTCGTTTCCAACGCCTCAGGAAAAAAGACGTCCGGACCCGCCAGATAAATTCGCGGCGCCAACTTGCGAGCAGGATGCACGACCAAGATTCGCAACAGATCTGGACGCAAGCGAGCCAAAATCTCGGGCGTGGGATCGGCACCTGTTTCTCGACGCCACCGGAAAATTAGTAATTAAGTTAATTCTTTTTCGGGTGTAAAGAATCTTACTTTATTTTCCGTTTGCCCTTTACTCTGCTTTATCGCAATTTTCTCCGAACGTGCGGAAAACTGATAAGAGTTCGCTGAGGGACCGCGGAGCGACGATCTACGACGTCGCCGAGGCGGCCGGGGTATCGACGGCCACGGTATCCAACGTGCTGCGAGGCACTCGCTACGTCCGGCCCGACCTCCAAAAACGAGTGCAAGATGCGATCGCAGCGCTCGATTATCGGCCCAATCGCTCTGCCAAAAGCCTGCGAGAGCGGCGCTCGCGGACCATCGGCGTCGTCGTGCCCGACATTACCGTCGGGTTGTTCTACGGAATCGTTCGACGTATCGAACAACGGGCCGCATTTACCGACTATCAGATCGTCCTTGCGGATACCCAGGAAGACTTTTCTTCAGAGCGCGACCGGGTGCGTGCCCTCATTCAACGGCACATCGACGGACTCATCGTCGTCCCCTGCCGCGATGACTCGCCAGTCCTCAACGAGTTGAGAGAGCGCGGGATCCCCACGGTTCTTCTGGATCGTGTGGGACGCGACACCGATTTTGATAGTGTTTCTGCGGACAATGCTGCGGCGAGCCGGGAAGGAACGCGGCATTTGATTTCCATTGGCCATCAACGAATTGTCTTGCTCGCCAGCGACCCAAGCCTTCGCAACATCCAAGAGCGCGTCGAAGGGTATCGGGAAGCCCTGCACGAAGCGGGTCTCGCGGATTTCGAGAAGATTCTGGTTGTCGGACGCAATGCCACCGATTCCGTCGGTCCCGCCCTGAAGCCGCTCCTGCAAGAATCGCCGCGACCCTCCGCGCTTTTCGCCGTCACGCAGTCTGTCGCCATTGGCACCCTCAAGACCATCTGGGAAACCGGATTGGATTTGCCGGGTGATATCTCCCTCCTCGCCTTTGATGATTGCGAGTGGTTCGCCGTCTTACGACCGTTTCTTTCCACCATCCGCCAACCGGCCGAGGACTTCGCCGATCAAGCGTGGTCGATGCTGATGGCGCGACTCAACAATGACCGCTCGCCCAAGCTGCACGCCGAAGTCCATTGCAGCCTCGTCGTCCGCGAATCCACAGCCCCTCCCGCGGACCGCCGAGTTCTCGCCTCGCGCTAGCGACAGGGAATGTCCGCAACAATATTTTAGTGAAGTTAACGAAAAATAATAAAAAACTCATTGTTTACAATCGTGAAGCTATTTATATGATGCCCAATTGACATCCAACGAGAAGTAACCAGAATAGCGCTTACCCCCTGTTTCTAGAATCCGAACCCCCTGTCGTTTCTTAACACGTCGCTCCAGTTTTCTCTCTGAAACCCCATACCGATCCAACGGGCTTTTTCCGAAGGCATCACCCAACCCCCAACGTCGAACTAGAACAAAGAAATGAAAAGAATGACCCTCACACTGAAATGCGCGGCCGCCGCTGCGCTCGCTCTCCTGTATTCCGGCTGGAGCACAACTGTCCGAGCCGAGGAGCGCGAGATAGCCGTCGTAGTCAAGATCGGAGGCATTCCGTGGTTCACCGCCATGGAGAAGGGCATCCAGGAAGCGGGCAAGGATCAGAACGTCAAGGCCTACATGATCGGGCCGACAACGGCCGATCCCGCGCAGCAAGTGCGGGCGGTCGAAGATCTCATCGCCAAGAAAGTCAGCGCCATCGGCGTGGTTCCAAATGACGCCAAGGCCTTGGAGCCGGTCTTCGAACGGGCAAAGGCCGCCGGCATTCCCGTCATCACCCATGAGTCGCCCGACCAGGTTGGTAACGTCTGGGACATAGAATTGATCGACAATAAAGAATATGGCGAGCAGCACATGAAGGACTTCGCCAAATTCATGGGCGAGGAAGGTGAATACATCGTCTATGTCGGTGGCTTGACGGTACCGCTCCACAACGCATGGGCTGACGCGGCGATTGCCTATCAAAAGGAGCACTACCCAAAGATGAAGCTTGTCGCCGACCGTTATGGCGTGGCGGAGAGCGTCGATGATAGTTATAAGACAGCGCTGGACGCGATGCTCGCCCATCCGAATTTGAAGGGCATCTTGACCTTCGGCAGCCAGGGGCCGATTGGTGCCGGCCGGGCGATCAAAGAGCGCGGGAAAGAGAATCAGATCGTCCTTGTGGGGACATGCTCTCCAACCCAGGGGAAAAAGCTGGTGAAGGATGGCATTATCAAGGTCGGTTATATGTGGAGCCCGATAGAGGCAGGGAAGGCGTTCGTTACCGTCGCAAACCTGGTATTGGACGGGAAGCAGATCACGGACGGTATGGAAATCCCCGGCTTGGGCAAGGTGAGCGTCGATCCTAAGACGCGAGTCATACGCGTCATCAAAATGGTCGCGATCAACAAGGACACCATCGATGAGTTGGTGGCGCTCGGACTCTAGAACCCCTCTCTTGACCTTCTGTGCCCCGCCCGACGTGGGGCGGGGCACAAAGTGGCGAAAATATGGCGTCTCCCTCCATAAAGTCTGAACGCGCCGCGCAGGAAAGCGCGTCCGATTTCATCGAAATGCGCGGCATCAGCAAGCGCTTCGGTGGTGTGCGCGCGCTGGAAAGCGTCGATCTCTCGATTCGTTCCGCGGAGATCCATAGCCTTGCCGGAGAGAACGGCTGCGGCAAGAGCACCCTGATCAAGGTTCTTTCAGGGGTTCATGTGCCCGACGAGGGGCAGATTATCCTTGAGGGAAAAGCTCATTCGCATCTTACGCCGGCGGCCTCCCAGCGGTTCGGAGTCCAGATCATCTACCAAGATCTCTCGCTGTTTCCGAACCTCACTGTCGCAGAGAACATCGCGTTCCGGCATCACGTGGAAACGCCGGCGCGGTTGGTAAACCCGCAGGTGATGCGCAAGCAAGCTCAAGCGGTAATGGATCGGCTTAAGATATCCCTGCCATTGGATGAACTTGTCGGCGCCCTGCCCATTGCCACGCGCCAACTGGTGGCGATTTGCCGGGCACTTGCGGCTGAAGCGCGGCTGGTCGTCATGGATGAACCGACAGCCTCTTTGAGTCACCAGGAGGTCGAGGGGCTCCTGGCTGTCGTCCATGAGCTCAAGCGCCAAAACATAGCCAGCCTTTTTGTCAGTCACAGGCTCGACGAGGTGATGGATATTGCCGAACGGGTGACGGTGATGAGGGACGGCCGCAATTTCGGAACCTATCCGGTCAGTGAACTTGACCGGCGTCGGCTGGGCGAACTCATCACCGGCCAGGTGTTCGAGAGCAGCGTCAAACCTCCGTTTTCGAGCACGGCGGCTCCTGTGCTCGAAGTGCGCGGCCTGACTTGCGCCGGCCAGTACACAGACATCACCTTCGAGTTGCGGCCCGGCGAGATCCTGGGGCTGACCGGACGGATGGGTTCGGGGCGCACGGAGCTGGCCCTTTCGCTTTTTGGAATGAATCCTCCTGACGGCGGAGAAATTCGCGTCGATGGGAAACCGGTCCACTTTCGCAATAATCGCGACGCCATCCGACAGGGCGTTGCCTATGTCTCTGAAGACCGTCTTTCCCTTGGGTTGGTCATGCCGCAAACAATCGCGGACAACACCGTCATATCAGTGCTGGACAAGTTGACGGGACCGCTTGGCCTGATCAATGGCGCGCGGCGGGCGGAAACCATCGAGCGCTGGATTTTCCAGGAGCTGCGTGTCAAGACCAAGACCGCCGAACGACCCGTTCAACAACTTTCCGGCGGCAATCAGCAGCGAGTCGTTCTGGCCAAATGGCTCGCCACAGATCCGCGCGTCTTGATCTTGGATTCGCCCACCGTAGGCGTTGACATCGGCGCGAAAGCCGGAATTTTTCAGGTTGTCGACGCGCTCGCCGCGCGAGGTCTGGGCATTCTGTTAATTTCAGACGAGGCCGACGAGATCTTGCACCAAAGCCACCGCATCCTGGTCATGCGCTACGGAAAAATTGTTGGCACCTACGCTCCGAACCGCATCAGTGAGAAGGAACTCCGCGAAGTCATCTATGCCTAGCAATACATCGTTTCTCAAAAGAGCCCTTCGCCGGCACGAAGTACAGATCGCAGCCATCGTCGTCATTATGGCGGCCTTTTTTTCGGCTTTGTCTCCTGGTTTCTTGTCCGTCAGCAACATGACCACGCTGCTGGAAAGCTACTCGGTAATGGCAATCATGGCGGCGGGTCTATTGGTGGTCCTGATCTCCGGGGGCATCGACATATCCTTCGCCGCAATCGCGGCTGTGACCCAGTACCTGGTGGCGACGATCCTCGTCCAGATGGGCGGAAACTGGGTCGTCGCCTTTGCATTGTCCGCCATCTTCGGGAGCCTTCTGGGCGTGGTGAATGCCTTGTTGATTCATTACCTTCAGGCGCTGTCGGTCATCGTCACCATTTCGACGATGACCTTCTACTTTGCGGTCCTGATGTTTTTGACCAATGGAGTATCGATTTACGACCTGCCGGACTGGTTTACTGCGACCATTGCGCCGCTGGGCATTCCCTTTCCTGTGGTCGTGGCCGCGATCGTTCTCGTCATTACTGCTCTCCTGCTGAACAAGCTCTCCATCGGTCGCCAGATATATGGCCTGGGAGGCAACGTCGAAGGCGCCAAGCGCATGGGGTGCAATCTGGTCGGCTTGCAGTGCTTTGTCTATGGCTACTCAGGCCTGACCGCCGGCATTGCCGGCCTTGTGCAGGCGCACCGGGTCGAGGAAGTTGTCCCGAATGCGCTGATCGGCCGCGAACTTGATGTCCTTGCGGCCGTCGTCCTGGGAGGGGCGAGCCTTCAGGGCGGAATCGGCACCGTCACCGGAGCCATCCTCGGGATCGTGCTCCTCGCGATCGTCCAGAATGGTCTGACCCTGCTGGGCGTTTCATCCTATTCGTTCGGATTTGTCACAGGCATCATCATTCTCCTGAGCGTGAGCGCCACCGCGATCGCGGCTAAACGCCAGCAAAAAAGGACCATCGGAAATGTCGTCTGAAACCGCCGCCACCCCTCCGTCCGCCGCGACCCGCACCTCTCTGGTGGAATTGCTGGGGCGGGACCCGACCGTGACCATGCTGGGCGGGCTCATCCTGGCCACGGCGATCGTTTTCAGTGCGCTGGCACCTGCCCGCTTCCTCTCGGGGGACACTCTGCGTGCGATCGCTTTTCAGATGCCCGAACTGGGAATTCTGGCGCTCGCCATGATGATCCCGCTCATGAGCGGGGGCCTCAACCTGGCGATCATCGCCACGGCGAATCTTTCCGCGCTGGTCATGGCGGCCATTCTCACCAAAATGCTTGGACCCGAAAGCCCGGCGCACCTGACCGCCGGCGTGATTGCGCTCGCGCTGGCATCTGGATTGATCACCTCTCTGGTGGTCGGACTGATCACGGGCATGATCGTTGCGTTTCTCGGTGTTCACCCGATCCTGGTGACGCTTGGCACAATGACGGCGGTCAAGGGAATTTCCGTGCTGGCAACCAGCGGCGGAGTTATCGGCGGCTTTCCCCCAGCGATCCTGTTTCTGGGCAATGGCACTCTGCTTGGAATTCCCGTGGCCATGATCATCTTTATCGGCTGCGCCTTCGTCGTGGCGGTGATCATGAACCACGCTCCCTTCGGGGTATCCGTGCGCATGATCGGTTCCAATGAACGCGCCACGCGCTATTCAGGGGTCTCCACGGAATGGATGCTGGTTGGCGTCTACGTTCTCTCGAGCGCGCTTTGCTGGGCGGCCGCGACGGTCATGATGGCACGCTTCAACTCGGCGCGCGCGGGATATGCGGAGTCCTATCTGCTCATCACGATTCTTGCGGCAGTGCTGGGAGGAGTGGATCCCAACGGCGGTTTCGGCAAGGTTCTGGGTCTGGTCCTTTCGCTCGTGCTACTTCAGGTGATTTCGACCGGCTTCAACCTTGTCGGGCTAAGCCAGCACCTGACCCAGGCCATCTGGGGTGCCACGATGATCCTGGCCATAGCGATCGCGCTGGTGCGCGACCGCTGGATGGCGCACCTGTGGCTGAAACGAACGTAGCTCTGGCAGCCGGCCCGACATGAAGGCGTTTCTTGGCATTGATCTGGGCACATCGAGCGTCAAGGTGGTCGTCTCCTCGATGAAGGGAGAGGTGGAAGGCCTTGGCAACGCTGAATATCCGATCCTGACTCCGCAACCAGGGTACGCCGAACAAGACGCCACCGACTGGTGGAAGGCCACAATTACGGCAGTGCGGCAGGCGTTGCGTGAAGCGTCCGATGCCGAAATTCTGGCGATAGGATTCTCGGGTCAAATGCACGGCTTTGTGCCCATCGGCGCGGACCGGCAACCGGCCGGTCCGGCGATCATCTGGGCTGATCAACGCAGCGCTGGGCTCTTGCCTGAGATTCAAGAGCGCATCGGGGCCGATCTGCTGGCGACCACCTGCGGGACCGCTCCGGCGGCAGGATTTCTTATTTCAACGCTCTACTGGCTCCAACGGCACGACCCGGCCGCGCTCGAACGCTTCGCGACTCTCCTGATGCCGAAAGACTATGTGCGCTTCCGGCTAACCAACGAACTCGGCACCGACCAAAGCGATGCCGCCGCCACCGGAATCTTCAATGTCGCCGACCGCATATGGGCCGATGAAGTAATCGAGCGGCTCGGGTTTCCGAGGTCGATCTTTCCGGACGTGCATCCTTCAGCGCACATCGTGGGGAACCTTTGCCAAAGCGCGGCTGAAGAACTCGGCTTGCCCTCCGGAATTCCTGTGTCCGCCGGCTCCGCCGACCAGCCGGCACAGGCGGTCGGTAACGGACTGATCGATCCTCCACAGGGTTCCGTGACGGTCGGAACGGGCGGGCAAGTCTTCGCGCCGCTGGCGACGCCGCTCTTCGATTCCCAACTGAGACTGCATACGTTCTGCCACGCGCCTGAGACGCGCTGGTACCTGCTGGGCGCGATGCTCTCCGCCGGCATGGCATTGCGCTGGTTGCGTCAGATGCTGGGCAGCGATCGCTGGTCCTACGCGGAACTTGATGCCATCGCGGCTCAGGTGGAACCCGGCTCAGAAGGGCTCGTCTTCCTGCCCTATATCGTCGGCGAGCGCTCGCCCCTGATGGACCCGAGGGCCAAGGGGGCCTTCGTTGGCCTCACTTTGCGGCACGGACCAGGACACATGGTGCGGGCACTCCTTGAGGGCGTGGCCTTCGCCCTCCGGCAGATTGTCGATGTCATGGTGTCCTGCGGCGCTCCGCTCGATCGATTGGTCGCCTCCGGCAATGGGCTCGCCAGTCCTTTGTGGCGTCACATCGTGGCGGACGTTCTCAATCGTCCGCTCTACCAAGGCCGCGACAAGCACGCGACCGAACGCGCCGGCGTCGGGGCCGGTCTCATCGCCGGCGTCGGCATCGGCGCCATCGACGGCTACGCCGGCGCGCGCCAGTTTGCGCCTACGTTCGACGCCGAGACCGCTCCGGATCCGCGAAACGCCGGGGTCTACGAAACCCATTATCATCGCTTCGTCGAGCTCTATCCGCGGCTGAAGAGCTGGTTCCCGCTCGAGAGGTCGTAGCGTTCCCGGAGCTAATCTCGCGACCCTTAGACTTAGGTTACGTCCCGCGCCTCGATAGCTTAGTTTCGCGCGCCTATAAAAGGGCTCGTTGAGGAGCGTTCGCTGTCGCCGCCGAGCTCTCCCCAAACGACGACGGGTGGATCCCGGTTGAGCCCGGGTTCGATCCTCAGACAGCACGTCACCCGGCCGTGTCCAATCACCTCCGCAGGCTGGCGCAGCCCTTCTGAAAACGCAATCTCTCCGCGTGTCGGCCTGCTCGATATGCTCGTCCCGGCCCGCGACGTGCCCCTTCCCGGGGGTTCGGCAGGAAAGCTCGCGTCGATCTGCCAGCTTCGATCGGCGCCGTCAATTTGCACATGCCAAACGGCACTTTTATCATTTGTGCAAATGCTAAGGGTGCCCCAATGTTCTCTCATCGCCTCCCAACAAGATAGAAAACCCAAGCCCTGGATCGCATTCTGATGTCCGCCACGCCTCCCCTCCTTCAGCTCCGCGAGATTACCAAGTCGTTCCAGGCCGTGCGTGCGTTGCGGGGCGTTTCCTTCGACCTTCACCGCGGCGAAGTGCATGCTTTGCTTGGTGAAAACGGGGCGGGCAAGTCCACGCTGATCAAAGTCATCACCGGAGCTCACCAACCCGATTCAGGCACCATCGAGATCGAGGGAAAGCCTGTCACCCGGCTGGATCCCGCGACCTCAAGAGCCTTAGGAATCGCGGCCATTTATCAGCAGCCGGCTCTCTTCCCCGACCTGACGGTTGCGGAGAACATTGCGCTCGGCCTGGAGACCCCTGTGGCACTGAGCCGTATCCATTGGCGCGATCGACGAAGCCAGGCACGGCAGTTTCTCAATCGAATCGGTGCCGGGATTGACCCCGACACCGAGGTCCGCAACCTGTCGATGCCGGAGCAGCAGTTGGTCGAGATCGCCCGGTCCCTCGGTGCGGGAGCACGCGTCCTTATTATGGACGAACCAACCGCTTCTCTCACGCAAAAGGAAGTCCACCTGCTCTATTCGGTCGTGCGCGATCTCCGAACCGAGGGCGTGGGGGTCATCTATATCTCTCACCGGATGGAAGAGATCTTTGCGCTCGCCGATCGAGTGACCATCCTGCGCGACGGCGAAAGCATTGCCACGCAGGATACCAAGGGAATGAACGAGTCCACGCTCATCAGGTTGATGGTCGGAAGAGAAGTCTCGACCCTCTATCCCCCCTCGGAAGCGTCGCCCGCCGATGTCGCGCTCTCGTTGCGAGGAATCGGCTGCCGCGAATCCGGTGTCCACGATGTAAATCTCGATCTACGCGCTGGGGAAGTCGTCGGCTTTGCCGGAATCGTCGGTGCCGGTCGAACGGAATTGGCGCGCGTCCTTTTTGGAATAACGCCTGCGGATACGGGAACGATCTCGCTCCGAGGAAAAACCGTCTCGATTCAATCTCCGCGAGCAGCGGTGGAACATGGCATCGGCTACGTGCCCGAGGACCGACGGCGGCACGGCGTAATCCTGGATATGCCGATCGCGGCCAACATCACCATGAGCATTCAGCCGACGATCTTTCCGGGAGGCTGGTTGCGGTTTGGCGCGGAGCGTGATCTGGCCAACCGCTACATCCGTGATCTCGGCGTGAAGACGCCTTCGCCCGATGTCCCGGGCGGCGCGCTTTCCGGCGGCAACCAGCAGAAGGTTTCGCTCGCCCGCTGGCTGGCCACCAAGCCCAAAGTGCTGATCCTCGATGAGCCGACCCAAGGCGTCGACGTCGGAGCCAAATCGGAAATCCATAAGATCATTCGCCGCCTGACCAACGAAGGGTTGGCGGTGATGATGATTTCGTCGGACCTGGGCGAGGTCCTGGGCATGAGTGACCGCATCGCGGTGATGCACGGTGGGACGATCGTTCGCGAGTTCTTGAGGAAGGACGCGACTCCTCATGACGTGATGGTAGCGGCCCTCGGACAAACCGGGATCAGCGAAACCAACGGCACCCCCGCCTGACCAGAAACAGCGATCCGACACACCCTGCCAGTCCACTCAATGAAACGTTACTTTCGCGAATGGTCGGTATTCTTTGCCTTTCTGGCCGTCCTGTTATTGCTGGCCTTGCGGGCGCCGGATTTCTTCAAACCGTCGCAGCTTCTTTCGATGCTCTGCGATGCGGTGCCGGTGTTGGTGACCGCATGCGGCATGACCCTCGTGATCATTTGCCGTCAAATCGATATTTCGATTGGTTCGCAGTTCGCTCTCTGCAGCGTCTTTGCCGGCCTGGCGGCGAGCAACGGCTGGCCGATGCCGGTGGTTGCAGTCGTCGCCATCCTTTGCGGAGTGATCATGGGCGCGTTCAACGGTGCCTTGGTCGCATTCCTCGGCATCCCCTCCATTGTCGTGACTCTCGCAACCATGGTGACCTGGCGCGAGACCTTGCGCTGGTGGCGCGAAGGTGAGTTCGTCAGCAATCTCCCGGACACCTTCCAGTGGTTCGGCCTCGGCCAACAAACGGGCCAGTTCACGATCATCACCATCGCTGTTCTCGTGTTTCTCATCCTCGCCCTCACACTCAAGCACATTTCCGCGGGGCGCTTTGTCTATGCCGTCGGCTCGGACAAAGAAGCGGCCCGACTCGCGGGTATCCATCCCCAGAAAGTGACCTTTGCAGTCTTCGTTCTCATGGGCGCCCTCACCGGGCTGGCGGCACTGCTGACGGCGGTGCGGTTTCCGGACGTGGATCCGAAAGCGGGTCAAGGCCTCGAACTGAAGGCGATTGCCGCCGCCGTGGTCGGTGGCGTGGCGATCTCGGGCGGCCGAGGATACCTGTGGGGCGTCGCCGCCGGCGTCCTCCTCCTTTCTTCCATCGCCCCCGCTCTCGTCTTCCTGCATCTGCAGCCCCAATGGGAGAAAGCCTTGCAAGGCCTGATCATCCTGCTCGCCGTTGCTGCAGACGGCTGGCGCTCCGTCCGCAAGAAACACTAATCGCTCGACCACGCCATGCCGAATCATTCAACCACAGACTGGAAAGCCGTCCTCTTACGCTTCGAGACACTGCTTATCGTCGTGCTTCTGGCAGAGATCTTCATTTTCTCGCAGACCGCCGAAAACTTTGCGACCACTGGCAACGGACTTGAGATCGTTCGTTTGAGTGTGGAACTTGGTTTGCTCGCCCTCGTCATGACTCCGATCATCCTGACCGGGGGCATCGATCTTTCGGTGGGTTCTCTCCTGGGACTGTGCGCCATTAGTTTCGGAAAGCTCTGGCGTGATGCCGGCCTTCCGCCCTGGCTGGCGGCGCTTTGCACGTTGCTCATCGGAGCGGCGGCCGGCGGGTTGAACGCGGCCCTCATCACGCGGCTGAAACTGCCGCCACTCATCGTCACGCTGGGCTCTTTCTCGCTCTTTCGCGGGCTCGCCGAGGCAATCACTCGAGGTGTCGACAACTTCACTGGCTTTCCAGCCTCCTTCCTCTTTCTCGGCCAGGGATACTTCTTTGGGGTGATTCCCGCTCAGTTGCCGATCTTCGTTCTGGCTGCCATCGCGATCTGGCTCCTCGTCCATCGGACAACGTTCGGACGCTCGTTTCGCGCGATCGGCTTTTCGCCCGAAGGCACGCGCTATGCGGGCATTCCCGTCGACCGGCGCGTTGCCCTCGTCTATATCTTGTCCGGCCTTCTATCGGCTCTGGCCGCGCTGATTTATGTGGCGCGTGTTGGACAGGCCAAAGCAGATGCCGGGACGGGCTACGAACTTCTCGCGATTACTGCGGTCGTCCTTGGCGGAACCTCGATCTTCGGAGGCGTCGGGACCGTGCATGGCACCCTCCTCGGATTGGCGGTTCTGGCAGTGCTGAGGAATGGCCTCACCCTTTCCGACATGCCCAGCGAACTCGCCGGCATTCTGACTGGCGTTCTCTTGCTAAGCGTCCTTGCCGGCGAAGCCCTCACCAAGGCCTTGTCACGCATGCGCCGGACGACCGTCTCCAAATCTCTCAGTTCACCCCAGCCCAAACCTCAAAGCTAAGTCCAACCACCCAAGTCATCCAAACCAAGTCTACCAGTCCACCAATCACAACCTACCCCACACTTATGAAAAAGCTCCTGACAGCACTATTGTCCATGTCATTCGCGTTCGTTGCCGCCGAGAAAGGCACCGCGGCCGACAAACCTCTCACCATTGCCATGATGCCCAAGAGCAAAGGCAATGCCTACTTTATCTCCTGCCGAAAAGGCGCGGAACAGGCCGCCAAGGAGCTTGGCGTCAAGTTGCTCTGGGACGGCCCCACGGAGCCCGATCCCGCCAAACAGAACGAGATCGTCGAGACGTGGATTACTCGTGGTGTTGACGTCATTGCCGTCTCGGTCGAGAACCGCGAGGGTCTCTCAACAGCGCTTCGCAAGGCCAAGGAAAAAGGCATCAAAATCATCACCTGGGACGCGGACGCTGAACCCGATGCTCGCGACTTCCTGATCAATCAAGCCACGCCGGAAGGCATTGGTTCTACGCTCATGGACGAAGCGGCCAAGGCGCTCGATAACAAGGGCGAGTTTGCCATCATCACTTCCTCCCTGACCGCCGCGAACCAGAACGAGTGGATCAAGTACATCAAGCAGCGGTTGGAAGAGAAGTATCCCGACATCAAGCTGGCCGCCTTGCGCCCCTGTGACGATCTGAAGGACAAGGCGTTCAGCGAGGCCACGGCCATCCTCAATTCCAATCCCAACGTCAAAGTGCTGATGGCTGTTTGCTCGCCGGCTGTTCCCGGAGCGGCGGAAGCCGTCAAGCAAAGCGGTCGGAAAGACGTGAAAGTCGTGGGTCTTGGCCTGCCCAACGAGAACAAGCGCTACGTGCATGAGGGCATCACCACCGGCGTGATCCTCTGGAACACCGAAGACCTCGGCTATCTGGCCGTTCTTGCCGCGAAGGCGGTGGCCGACGGCACGCTCAAGCCCGGCGCGACCTCGCTCGAAGCAGGCCGCCTCGGAAAGCTCGAAGTCAAGGGCGATAATGTGCTCCTCGGAAAACCCTTCGTTTTCGTCAAGGAGAACATCGATCAATTCAACTTCTAACTGGACAGGTCGGGTGTTTCGGAGCGGCGCGAAAGCGCCGCTCCCCACTCCGGCAATGTCCCAACTTTCGGAGTTCCCGAACGGAGTCATCCAGAAACCATGAGCAAAGAACCATACACCTGGGCCGGCGAAGCGTACGCCTCTTGGGGCGTCGATACGGAAGCCGTCTTAAAGAGACTCGAGGCCATTCCCATTTCTCTGCATTGCTGGCAGGGCGATGACGTCGGGGGATTCGAGCATGGCGGGGGAGCACTCACTGGCGGCGGCATTCAGGCCACCGGCAACTATCCCGGCAAGGCACGCAGCTTGGACGAGTTGCGCCAGGACCTGGATAAGGCTCTTTCCCTCATTCCTGGAAGGCATCGGCTGAATCTACATGCTATCTATGCCGACTTTGCCGGCGGAAGGACAGTCCCGCGCAACGAACTAACCCCGGCTCACTTCCAAAGTTGGATCGCATGGTGCAAGAAACGCGGCTTGGGTCTTGATTTCAACCCGAGCTTCTTCTCCCACCCGCTGGCCAACGATGGATTTACCCTTTCCAGTGCCGACCCGGCGGTTCGATCTTTCTGGATCGAGCATGGCAAGATCTGCCGCCGTATCGCGGCGGACATGGGCAGCCAGATCGGAACGCCCGCGGTCACCAACTTCTGGATCCCGGATGGATACAAAGACACGCCGATCGACCGAAAAGCGCCTCGCGAACGCCTCGAAGCGGCCCTGGACGAGATCTTCGCCGAACCGATCGACCCCCAACTCAACCGCGACGCGGTGGAGTGCAAATTGTTTGGCATCGGCAGTGAAAGCTACGTAGTCGGCTCTCACGAGTTTTATCTTGGATACGCCATCAAGAATCAGACGCTTTATTGCCTCGATGCCGGCCACTTCCATCCCACCGAAATGATTGCCGACAAGATCTCCTCCGTCCTGCGCTGGGTTCCGGGTTTGCTTCTGCACGTCACGCGAGGCGTGCGCTGGGATAGTGACCACGTCGTCTCGCTGGACGATTCGACCAAGGCCATCATGGAGGAACTTGTCCGCGGCGATTTTCTTTCTCGGACCTCGATTGGACTCGATTTCTTCGATGCCAGCATCAACCGCATCGCCGCATGGACGATCGGAACTCGGAACGCGATCAAGGCCCTTCTCCTCGCTTTGCTGGAACCTATCGGCAGACTGCGCGAGTCGGAAGCGCAAGGCGACTTCACCCGGCGCCTTGCCCTGCTCGAAGAGATCAAGACGCTTCCGTTCGGCGCCGTCTGGGATGAATATTGTCGCCGGCAAAACGTGCCTGTGGGCGCCGACTGGATTGAAGAGGTCAAATCCTACGAAAAATCCGTCCTTTCCAAACGATCGTAAAGAAAGCGCATGATGAAACGCCTGGCCTTCGTGATGTCTGTCAACGCAGGGATGGAGGAAGAGTATCAGCGCCGGCACTCGCCGATTTGGCCTGAGCTTGAAGCGACACTCAAAGAGCACGGTGTCCTGAGCTATTCGATCTTTTTGGACCGCGAAACGCGCCAACTCTTTGCGTATGCGGAAATCGAAGACCAAGAACGCTGGTCTGCGATCGCTCAAACGGAGGTCTGCAAACAGTGGTGGACTCACATGAAAGAGATCATGCCGTCCAATCCCGATCACAGCCCGGTCTCTCACCCTCTCGCGGAAGTTTTTCACATCGATTCCAACGCTGAGTCTGGCGCGTCGGTCTGATCGTAGCACACCCATGATCTTCTCATTTCTCCATCCTCGTGATCAAATCGTGGAAACCATGGAGCGGATCTACAGCCGCAACATGACAACCACGTCGGGGGGGAACATCTCCATCCGCGACGAGAATGGCACCAAGTGGATCACTCCCGCACGGGTGGACAAAGGCAGCCTGCGCCGACAAGACGTCGTCTGCATGGGCAAAGATGGGACCTGCGAAGGACTGCATCCTCCCTCCTCGGAGAATCCATTCCACCTGAGCGTGTATGCCGCGCGGCCCGATATCGGAGCAATTATCCATGCACATCCCGGCGCTCTCGTAAGTTTCAGTATTTGTGGCCAGGTTCCCAATACCCGGCTCTTCCCAGAATCGTGGAACATCTGCGGCAAGGTCGCCTTCGCTCCCTATGCGATTCCGGGCAGCAAGCAGCTCGGGGAGCGAATTGCGGAGGCGTTTGCTTCAGAAGAGAAGCCGAACTGCGTTATTCTCGAAAATCATGGCGTTGTCGTCGGAGGGGGCGACCTCAGCGAGGCGTTTCAGCGTTTCGAGACGCTGGAGTTCACAGCGCAGACGATCATCAACGCCAGGCAGCTTGGAGAGGTCCACTATCTGGGCGACGAGCAGATCGATCTCGCCAACAGCGGCCGCTACCTTATTCCTGAGGGTGCACCGCAGCGCATGACGAGCCGCGAAAAGGAACTCCGCAAAGAGATTTCCGATTTTGTGCATCGGGCATATGCCCACCGCCTCATGACGAGCACGTGGGGGAGCTTCTCCGCCCGGACCGATGACTCTTCCTTTGTGATCACGCCTTCGCACATCGACCGTCAGGCCCTTGCTCCCAGCGACCTGGTCGCGGTCCGCGACGGTCGCCATTCGCCGGGACAGACGCCGAGCCGGGCTGCGCGGATGCATCTCGCCGTTTACGAACGATACCCGGAGATTCAAGCCGTGGTTAATGCGCTGCCGATATTCGCCACAGCGTTCTGCGTGAGCGATTTTGCCCTGGACACACGGACGATTCCGGAAAGCTATCTATTTCTCAAGGACGTCGGAATGATCGGTTTCGAACAGCAATTCGGTGACGGTTCGGAGGTGGCTGGCAAGGTGACGCCGGCGAATCCCGTCGTTCTCTTGAGGCACAACGGCGTGCTCGTCGCAGGCCGAACCGTTCTCGACGCGTTCGATCGGCTCGAGGTTCTGGAAGCGACCGCCGCTGCGATCATCCAAAGCCGGCCGCTGGGACCGATCAGCCCGATGTCTGATCAGGTCACCCATGATCTCCTGGCCGCCTTCCCGGGCTTATGAACTCGACGACAAAACAATGAATCCGAACTACTACATCGCTTGCGACTTGGGCGCGGAAAGCGGACGGGTCATGTTGGCACGCCTCGAGGCGGGACACCTCAGTCTCGAGGAGATTCATCGCTTTCCGAGCGCGGTGGTCCGCGTCCTGGGCTCCCTGCGCTGGGACGTCCTCCGCATTTACGAGGAGCTCAAGAACGGGTTGCGCGAGGTTGCCAAGCGCAATCTCCGCGTCCGCGGAATCAGCGTCGATTCCTGGGGGGTGGATTACGTGCTGATCAACGCCGTCCATCCGATGATCTCGCCCCCTTTTCACTACCGTGATGACCGGACGACGGCCACCTATGAGAAACTGCTCAAAGGTATTGGCTCCGAGCTGATCTTCGAGGAAACGGGCATTCAGTTCATGCCGATCAACACGATTTACCACCTCGCTTCGGACGTCGAGCGAAGCCGGCCGATCCTCGAAGCCTCAGACTGTTTTCTCACGATCGGGGACTACTTCAACTATCTCTTCTCCGGAGTCGCCTGTGTCGACGAAAGTCTGGCCAGCACGACTCAGCTCTATAATCCACGCGCCCGCTCATGGTCGGAAGCGCTGATCGAGCGCTGTGGCATCCCGCGCAAGATCTTTCCGAAAGTGGTTCCGCCAGGCACCGTTTTGGGAACCTTGCTGTCTGATGTCTCTGCCGAGACCGGGCTCCAGGACGTTCAAGTCATTGTCACGTGTTCCCACGACACGGGAGAGGCTGTCGCCGCGGTTCCCGCACAAGGTGCCGACGACTGGGCTTACCTCTCTTCCGGGACTTGGTCGCTAATCGGCGTCGAACTCGCTCGCCCTCTCATCAACGAAAACGTGCGTGCTCACAATTTCACCAACGAGTTGGGATATGGCGGAACGACGCGGTTCCTCAAGAATATCGTTGGTCTCTGGATCCTGCAGGAGTCGCGCCGGGCCTGGGCTCGCCGGGGACTGGACCTGGACTACGCGCGTCTTACGGAAGAGGCGAACGACGCTGAGCCCTTCCGCTCTCTCATTAATCCAAGTGCGGCGCGCTTTGCAAAACCCGGCGACATGCCGCAACACATCGCGGCCTACTGCCGCGAGACGGGCCAACCCGCCCCCGAAACCCCCGGCCAGTTCACCCGTTGTATATTGGAAAGTTTGGCTCTCTCCTACCGTGCGGCTCTTGACGAGATCGAGCAACTCACCAGCCGCTCACTCGCCCGACTGCATATCGTCGGGGGAGGCAGCCAAAGCAGCCTCCTCAATCAATTCGCGGCCAGTGCCACCCAGCGGCAAGTCGTCGCCGGTCCGGTCGAAGCGACGGCCGCGGGAAACGTCCTCATTCAGGCGCTCGCGCTCGGCGATATTGACTCGCTTGCGGCACTGCGCCAGATCGTCAGTCACTCCTTCCCTCTGCGTAGCTTTGAACCCGTGGAACACGAGAACTGGCAGCATGCCTACCATCGCTTTCTTCAACTTAAACTCGCAACGTAACCATGACTTACAGATTCGTAAACTATCTTTGGGATGACGCCGTGGCGTCCAAACTCGACCCGGTCGAGCGCCTGGTCTACCGCTCCAATCTCCTCGGGAGCGATCAACGCATTACTAACACGGGCGGCGGCAATACCTCGTCGAAGATCACCGAAAAAGATCCCCTTGCCGGTGAAGATGTCGAGGTCCTTTGGGTCAAGGGATCCGGCGGCGATCTGCGCACTTCCAAACGCGAGAACTTTTCCTCGCTCTATCAGCAAAAGCTCGTTGACCTCCAGAGGGTCTACGCGAAGCGCTCCGAGAAAGGCCTTAAGTCGCAAGCCGAGGACGACATGGTGGCGATGTATTTTCACACCACGTTTAACCTCAATCCGCGTGCGAGTTCCATCGACACTCCCCTGCACAGCTTCATCTCCGGTAAACATGTCGACCACATGCATCCCAATGCCGTCATCTCCGTCGCCGCCAGCCGGCGTTGTCAGGAGCTCACGAAAGAGATCTTCGGCGAGGAAATGGCGTACGTGCCCTGGATGCGACCTGGCTTCGAGTTGGGGCTCGCCATGCAGGAGATCGTAAGAAAGAACCCGTCCGTCCGCGCCATCATGATGGGCCAGCATGGTTTCATTTCCTGGCAGGACGACGACAAGCTTTGCTACGAGGAGACGCTGCGCTTCATCGAGAAGGCATCGCAATACATCGACGAGAAGTACCAAGCCAAAGGCGGTGACGCGAAGGCCTTCGGTGGGCCGAAGTACCAGTCATTGGACGAAAGCCAGCGACGCGCGACGCTCGCGCAGATTCTTCCGTGGCTGCGTGGCCAGGTCTCCCAGCAAAAGCGCTTCATTGGGACTGTCCAGGACGACGAGAAAATCCTTCGCTTTGTAAACTCCCACGATGCGCCCCGTCTCTCCGAACTCGGCACGAGCTGTCCGGATCACTTTTTGCGCACCAAGATCAAGCCCCTCTACGTTGACTGGAACCCGCAGTCGGAAGATGTCGCTTCGCTGAAGAAGAAACTCGCCGACGGCCTGGTCAAGTACCGCCAGGACTACGCGGACTACTACCAGCGTTGCAAACACGCCAACTCCCCGGCGATGCGTGACCCTAATCCGACGGTCATTTTGATTCCCGGCCTCGGCATGGTGGCCTGGGGCAAGGACAAATCCGAATCACGCGTCACGGCCGAGTTTTATAATTGCGCCGTCGAAGTGATGCGTGGCGCGGAGGCGATTGATGAATACATCGCGCTACCTCAGCAGGAGGCCTTCGACATTGAATACTGGCTGTTGGAGGAGGCTAAGCTTCAGCGGATGCCAGCCGAGAAGGAACTGGCGCGCCAAGTCGTGGTCGTGATCGGCGCGGGCAGTGGCATCGGCAAGGAGACCGCCCATCGCCTCGTCAAGGATGGCGCGCATATCGTTAGCGTCGACTTGAACCCGGACGCTGCCAAAGCAACCGCCAGGGAGATCGAGGGCAAATACGGGACCGGCATCGGAGTGGCGGGAACCGGAATCTCAGATTGCGGGCCGGCCATCGGCCTGTCAGCCAACATCACGGATCGCCAATCCATTCGTCAGATGCTCGACCAGGTGGCGCTCGCTTACGGCGGCTTTGACTCCATCTGCGTCACCGCGGGCATCTTCGTGCCAAGCGATACCACCGGACACATCCCCGACGACAAGTGGGCAGTTACATTCAACATCAACGTGACCGGCAGCTACCTGGTCGGCGATGAGGCGGCCAGGACTTGGAAGGAACAGGGCCTCCGCGGCAAGCTTGTGCTCACCAGCAGTGCGAACGCCGTTGTCGCCAAGAAAGGAAGCGTCGCTTACGACACCTCGAAAGCGGCCGCCAACCACCTGGTGCGCGAACTTGCCATCGAGTTGGCGCCCCTGGTGCGCGTGAACGGCGTCGCGCCGGCGACCGTGGTCAAAGGCAGCGCGATGTTCCCGCGCGATCGCGTGATCGGATCTCTGGCCAAGTACGACATTGCCTACACCGATGACGAGGAAACGGAGTCCCTCGTGAACAAGCTGGCCCAGTTTTATGCGGATCGCACGCTGACGCGTGCACCGATCACCCCGGCCGATCAAGCCGAGGCCTACTTCCTTCTCGTGAGCGACCGGCTGAGCAAAACGACCGGTCAGGTTATCACGGTCGACGGTGGATTGCACGAGGCCTTCCTGCGCTGAGAGATTTCACTCATTGAAAGTAACGCTCTTCATTCCCTGCTTTGTAAACATGTGCTACCCGCGCGTGGGGGTCTGCATCGTGCAAATCCTCGAGCGCCTTGGGCATGTCATCGACTATCCCGAAGAGCTTGCTTGCTGCGGACAGCCCGCGTTCAACTCGGGCTACTGGAACGAGACGCGGCCGGTCGCCGAGCGCGTCCTTAAGCGCCTGGAAAACGCCGAGGCGATCGTCATCGCCTCGGGCTCGTGCGGAGCGATGATCAAGAAATTCTATCCCGAGCTGTTTGCGCAGACAGCCCATGCCCGGGTAGCGAACGAAGTCGCCGCGAAGTGCTATGAATTCAGTGACTTTCTGGTGACCAGGCTCGGCGTCACCGATCTCGGCGCGCACTTTCCGCATCGGGTGACCATCCACGACGGCTGCCACGGGTTGCGCGAACTCGGCAACAAGCGGCAGCCGCGTGAGCTGCTTGCGAAGGTTCGTGGCCTTGATCTGGTCGAGATGACTGAAGCGGAAACCTGCTGTGGTTTCGGAGGAACCTTTGCGACGAAGTTTCCGATGATTTCGACGGCCATGGGAGAGGTCAAATGCGCCTCGGCACTCGAGGCCGGCGCCGAGTACATCGTATCAAACGATGCCAGCTGCAATATGCACATCCAAGGATTGGCGGATCGCCAGCGCCAGCCGCTCCGCACGATTCACCTCGCCGAGGTGCTGAACTCACAATGAATGCCCCCGCACGGCAGTTCAAGCATGATGCCGAGCGCCTGACGCACGACCTGCGGCATCGCTCGCTGATTCAGACAGCGCTCAAGAAGTACGAGGTGGCGCGGGACGCTAAAAAGTCTCGCTACCGGGACTGGCAGGCCGCCCGGCAAACCGCCGCGGAGATCAAGTGGGACGCCATCAATCATCTTGATACCTATCTCGAGGAGTTCGTGAGCAAGCTCGAGGCCCGTGGCGCGCAGGTGCACTGGGCAAGTACCAGCGAGCAGGCTCGCCAGATCATTCTAAGTATCGTTCGCGAGAAGAAGGCGCGCTCGATCATCAAGTCGAAGGTAATGACGGGCGAGGAGATCCATCTCAATGAAGCGCTGGAAAAAGCGGGCCTCACGGTTGTAGAAAGCGATTTCGGGGAATACATCGTGCAGCTGCGTCAGGAGGCACCCTACCATTTCGTCTTCCCCGCGATGCATCTGGTGCGTGGAGAGATTAGCGAACTCTTCCAGAAGAAGCTCGGCTCCAAACCCACCAACGACCCCGAGGAACTCATGATCATCGCGCGCCAGGTTTTGCGCGAGCAAGTACATCACGGCCGACATCGGGATCAGCGGCGCCAATTTTGCGATTGCCGAAACCGGCATGATCTCGATCACCGAGAACGAAGGAAATGCCCGACTCACTTGCGCGTTACCGAAAGTTCATATCGCTTTGATGGGAATCGAGAAAGTCCTTCCCAAGCTCGAAGATCTCGCTCTCTTCCTGCCGATGCTGGCCACCGCTGGTGCCGGACAGGCCCTGACTTGCTACAACTCGTTCTACGGCGGTCCACGCCAGCCCGGGGAGACGGACGGGCCGGAAGAATTTCACCTGGTGCTGTTGGACAACAAGCGGACGCACCTGTTGGCGGATGCCGAGCAACGCGACGCCCTTCATTGCATCCGCTGCGGCGCCTGCCTGAATGTCTGTCCGATCTACCGCAACGTTGGCGGGCACACCTACGGGACAACTTATCAAGGCCCGATCGGCTCGGTGATCACGCCGCACCTTCGCGGGCTGCAAAACTGGAAACATCTCTCTTACGCGTCATCGCTCTGTGGCGCCTGCACCGAGGCCTGCCCGGTAAAGATCGACCTTCATCATCACCTTCTGCAAAGCCGCCGCAACGCGGTGGCGCAGCGCCCAATCTGGTGGGAAAGATTCGCTTTCAAGGGGTTTGCTTTCTTGATGAATCATCCCCCTTTGCTTTCCCTGGTCGCGCGGTTGGCGCGGGTCGGGGAGAAATTTCATCCTTTGATCAAGGGAACGCGGTTTGATCCCGCGCGCGCCTGGACCCGCTCGCGCGACCTGCCGCCGGTGGCGAAGCAAACATTCAGAGATTTGTGGCGCACCCGAAAGCGATGAGCGAACGAGAGAACATCTTCGGCCGAATCCGCGAGGCGCTTCGCGTGCGGGCTCGCGTTCCCGGCGCGCATCACACCCCAGGCGATGGCACCGTCGTGCAGAGCGTCTCCGAGGCGGCGGCCGCAAAGCATATCGCCGATTGGCTCCCTCCGGTGGGCGAGAGCTTCGATCAGCGCGTCGAGCTGTTTCGAACCAATGCGCTTGATCTCAAGGCCAACTTCCACTTGCTCGACGATCCGGATCAACTGGAAGATCATCTGCGCGGTCTGGCCGCCCAAGAAGGGTGGAAGAAGGTGGCGAGTCATGCCGATGAGTTGACGGACCGCGCCTGCGCGGCGCTGGGGTTACCACGGATCGCCACGGACCGCGCGTACGATGTTCGCGAACTTGAGTCGTGCGATGTCGGCATTAGTGCCTGTGAGGCGTTGATCGCGCAAACCGGCAGTGTGCTCGTCTCGAGCAGAAGTGCCGGGGGGCGCGCGCTCTCGGTCTTGCCGCCCCACCATCTGGTCCTGGCCCGTCGCGAGCAACTCCTCCCCGATTTGCCCGCCGCCTTCGCGCTCCTGAAACGCAAATACCATTCAGACTACCCCAGTTTGATTTCGTTTATTACCGGTCCAAGCCGGACCGGGGACATCGAGCGCATCCTGGTTCTTGGGGCGCATGGACCGAGGAAGCTGACGATCCTTTGTCTCTGATCAGCGCCGGCTCCGGCAAAGGGCTGTCAACTCCATCCGCGCAAACAGCAGCCTCTCAAGTCATTTTCTCAAAATGTGTCGAACGGCTTTACACATTCACTCTCCGTTCAGAAAGCACGGACAATCCTTTGCTAACAGGGATCTTACGATCCTCCCATTCCATGGTTCGAATCCGTAACACTGAGTTCCTGTCGGAGTCCTTTACAAGACGCCTGCCGGTCCCACACGTCTATCGACAGGCTTCTGTCTGCTTGTCTATTTCATAAGTCGCTTATGATACAGCTGTTAAATCGATCGCAATGCCGCGTCAAATTTCGCTTGGAGCGAAATGGCATCGAACGTGCTTAGAGGAAGGGCCCCCAAACAGGAATGTAATGAAAATAACGATCCTTGGCTACGCTTTGGCTTTGGCATTGTCGACAATCTCGGCCAATGCGATTCCGACCAACATCACCGTCAGCAGTACCGGAGCTTTGCTTAATGGCAGCGGGGTGGCGAGCAAGGCGCAGTATGGTCAGCAAAATAACAACCCGACGAGCAATTTAGCGTTCCTGAATAAGGAGATTACTTCCTGGAATCAGGTGTTTGACCCCGATTTACTCGCGGCGACTAGTTCTGCGGCGCTTAGTGTTGACGGTATCGGCGACACGTCATCATATAATGCTCTTGCTGGCTACGATTATGTTATCTTCCATTTTGGGAACGGACCAGGGGGCGGTTCTTCCGGCGGGTGGTGGCAAGCGTGGTCCTTGGACGGACTCGGAGGCACATTCATTGTCCCAACCGTAGGTGGTGCGTCCGTTGGTGGCTTTTCTTCCGCTCGCTATTATAATCCGCACGTCAGTGTCCCGGATGGAGGCGCAACGGTGATGTTGCTGGGTGGCGCTTTTTGCGTGATAGCGGCAGCTCGACGAAGATTTATCGCTTAGCTTGAAACGGCAGCGAAAGAGTGCCGTTACCGACCGCGCGGCGAAATTCGACGAATAGTTCGGGGAGGTCTCCCGGGGCGGACTTCTCCCTCAGGTGTGCAGCACACTCATCGCTGGGTGCGGCTTCTGCGCGCCTCGTCGAGAAAATCGCAATGAGCCGGCTCTCACGTGCATGCTCAGCGGGGATTGCATCGAGCTTCGCTCGTCGGGTCCGCACAAAAAGCTTTCCGGGCTTGGGAGCATGAACGCGTCGCCGAAAGCTGACATCTACCTTGCGATAGATCCGGATAAGAGACAGAGTGAAGCATGGCCGTCCAGCACAAGCGTTTGGGGAAACATGGTGTTTTGGTCAGCAACATCTGTCTGGGGACCATGAACTTCGGCTGGCACACCTCGGAGCAGGATAGCTTTCGGATCATGGATCGAGCCCTTGAGCTCGGCATCAACTTCTTCGACACGGCCGATGTTTACGGTTGGGGCGGCGAGCAAGGGGACACCGAGGAGATCATCGGACGCTGGTTCTCTCAGGGAGGCGGCCGCCGGAACGCGGTCGTTCTCGCCACCAAAGTGTTCGGAGCGATCAAGCGTGAGACGGTTCTGCGAGAGCCGAACACAGAAACTCGGGGGTTATCCGCGTACAAGATCCGGAAGCACTGCGAAGCCAGCCTGAAGCGCCTCCAGACGGACCATATCGACCTCTACCAAATGCACCACGTCGACCGGGATTGTCCCTGGGATGAGATTTGGCAGGCCTTCGGACAACTCGGTAACCAGGGGAAGCTCGTCTACGTGGGATCAAGTAATTTTGCCGGATGGGATATTGCGACGGCCTGCCAGGAAGCCTCCAAGCGCGGGCTGACTGGTCTGACCAGCGAACAAAGCATTTATCACCTGAACAACCGTGTGATCGAACTGGAGGTCATTCCCGCTTGTCGCTATTACGGCATGGGGCTCATTCCCTGGAGTCCTCTCGGCGGCGGACTCCTTGGCGGAGCCATTGGGAAACTGCAAAGTGGCCGACGTACCGATGACGAAACTCGCCAGGAAATTGAGCAGCATCGACCGAAATTGGAAAAATATGAAGCCTTGTGCGAACGACTGGGTGAACCGCCGGCAGCCGTCGCTCTGGCCTGGCTCCTCCACAATCCCATCGTAACTGCTCCAATCATTGGCCCTCGCACGATCGAGCAACTCGAGGCGGCGCTCCGCGCCACCGAAATCACGTTCGAGGCGGACGTCCTCAAGGAACTTGATGAAATCTTTCCTGGCCCCGGCGGCGAAGCCCCGAAGGCCTACGCTTGGTAACCAAAAAACATATGGAGAAATTTATCATCCCCAATACAGATCTTGAAGTATCCCGCCTGGCCATGGGTTGCATGGGGCTGGGAGGTGGATTCGCGGCTGACGTAGCTTTGACCGCCGAACACGAACGCCAGGCCCGCTCGTTCCTCGATACGGCCGACGAACTCGGCGTGAACTTCTTCGACCACGCCAACATTTACGGCCGCGGAAGGTCTGAGGAGATTTTCGGGCGCATCTTAAAGGAGCGTCCATCGCTTCGCGATCGCATCGTCATCCAGTCCAAATGCGGCATCCGTTGGGAGAACGATCCACCCGGAACACCGCAACGCTTCGATTTCAGCCGCGATCACATTTTGGAAAGTGTCGATGCCATCCTGAAGAGATTGGGCACGGACAGATTGGAAATCCTGCTGCTGCATCGGCCGGACTGCCTTTGGGAAGGAGAGGAAATCGCCGACGCTTTCGAGGACCTCCAGTCCTCAGGCAAGGTGCTTAATTTCGGGGTTTCCAATCAGAACCGCTTCCAGATGGAATACCTTCAATCCTTCCTTCCTTCGCCCCTGGTGGCCAATCAGGTCGAAATGAATCTGCTCCACCATGGGTTTGTCGAGGTGAGCATCTCCTTCAACCAGAACTCGCCGCGCTATCCTGATGGTTGGGAGGGAACGATGGAATACTGCCGGATGAACGGCGTCTCACTGCAAGCTTGGAGCCCACTGGCCCAGGGGGTCTTCGGCGGAAGCATGGACGGGCAACCGGACAACGTGAAGAAGGCCGGCGCTTTGATCGCCGAGTACGCCCAACGCTATGATGCTCCTGCCGAAGCGATCTTGCTGGCCTGGCTGCTGAAACACCCCGCGAATATTCAGCCGGTGCTCGGCACAACCCGGCCCGAGCGTTTGCGAGCCTGTGCAAAGGCGCTCTCCGTTTCTCTGAGCCGTGAAGAATGGTACTCGCTCTTTGCAGCTGCCAGAGGTGCGCCGATGCCTTGACAGTCGCGTCCTGGCGGCACCAAACGCTGAGCAGGATGAACGACCCCCGCTTGCGGAGATCCAAATTCCTCCCGCCTCACGGAGAGGCTGCGGTCCTCCTCGTCGCTTTGTCGCTAAGCACGCTGACGCGTTCGTCCTCAACAGAGCTCCCCCCTTCGCTGACAGGCGTCAAGATCTACTCGGCGCCCGCTGACGAAGGTGCCGACTTGATCGGCAAGCGCTTTACCAAATGGGACGTGGGCCCATGGATCAATTCCCCGCCTCTCACTTTGGATTCTTTGCAGGGAAAGGTTGTCCTGATTCGCTGGTGGACGGCACCCGGTTGTCCCTTTTGTGAAGCGAGCGCGCCGGCTCTCAGCGAACTCGCAACCCGGTATCGCGACCGCGGTCTCGTCGTCATCGGTCTTTATCACCATAAGTCGGACAAGCCGTTGACAGTGGCACACGTCAACAAACAAGCGCGGAAGCTTGGTCTGAACTTTCCGATAGCCATCGATCCAGGATGGACCACGCTGCGCCAATGCTGGCTCGACAGGCATCATCGAGGCTGGACTTCTGTGACTTTTCTTCTCGACCGACACGGAATCATCCGGCACGTCCATCCCGGTGGTGCGTTCTTCAAAGGCGAGACGGGTTATGACGCTCTCCAGAGAAAGATTGGGGCCTTGCTGGCCGAACCCGAAACCGTGAAGCCTTGACCACGGCCTGTCTCGCGTGCCCTCGCGACGGGAGGGAAACGCCGCCCGCGCCGAATGTCCCCTTTGGCCAACGATCACCCTTGGGAAGCTGCCGTCATCATTCTCGGCTTCGGAACTCTCGAGGTGTTCACAAACGTCCGGCCCGAGAAACCAAAGCCCGGCAAATGCATCACTTTCTGCGTCGAGCGGAAGTGCCGCACGACTGGCTCTGATTCTCCGCAATGCAAGTCACAAGCCTTCCGGTATGCCTCAGTCTCGTCCACCGTCATCCGCATGCGCTGGCGAAGATGTTCCGCCCAGGTCGACACTTGGTACTCGAAGCGAAAGAGTCCGCTTTGGTCCAGGCTCTCATCGACCCGTGACTGGAACGCGCCGTTGCGGCGAAAGGCCGCCTGTACTTCCTGCATGAGCACTCGAAACTGTTCGCGATCGTCGTTGGCGATCAAGTAATCGATCGTGATCGTAATCGGACCTTCGTCGTGGTTGGGGAGGATTTCGAGTTTGTGGTCATATTCGAGTGGAGCTTCATCAACGTGAGCTTCAACGGCGAAGTTGATCGAGAATCGCAGCCCGAGCCCCAGCACCACAAGGGCCAGCAAGGACGCGCCGGCAAAGGTCCAATCAAGGCCCACATTGGCCACCCCCGTCGCCCAGAGGATGGCGCCCAGAGCCATGCCCCCCTGCCCCAGCATGATCAAAAACGCGTTCATCCTTCCGCGCACCCAACTGGGCATGATCCGCTGCCCGGCAACCCAGAGCTCAGCACCAGCCAGTGACCAAGCGATGCCGGCAAAAACCGTCGAAACCATCAAAGCCGGGACCGTGCGAACGATCGCCATGGACAAATAGACCAGTAACAGAATCGCGACGGAGATCGATACAATGGTATTCGCCGAAAAGCGTTTCCGCAGAGACGGAAGGACGAACATGGCCCCACCCAGCGAGCCCACGCCCACACACGCAAAGATGAGACCCAACTGAGAAGCCGAGCAGGCGCAAGCACGCAAAGCGATGATCGGCAACAGAGCCGGGATCGCGGAGATCACCCCGGAAAAGAGGACATTTCGAAAGAGAATCACCTTCATGCGTTGGGAATGGCGGGCGTACCGCAGCGAGCTCATGAAAGATTCAGTGAAGTTCTCGCGCAACCTCTTCGCCTGGGCTTCCCGCGGTTTCCACTGGGAGATGACGAGAGCCACCAAGACGAAGGCGAACGCGTTGAAAGAAATGAGGATCGGCGCGCCCAGCAGCGGCAAAAGAAGGCCGCCCAACGCGGGACCCACAATTCCGGAAAGATTCAGTTGCACGCCGCCCAGCGTGATCGCCGAAGGCAACTCCTCCTTGTTGACAATATCCGGCACCACCGCTCCCCAGACCGGAGCCCCGAAAGCCAGCCCGATCCCGAGAGCAAAGATACAGGCCAGCACGGCGCTGGGGCTGATGGTATCTGCGAAGGCTCCAAAGGCCAGAATCACCGACCACGCCGCTTGCCACAGCACAGCACCGATGATGACGGTGCGGCGGTTGACGATGTCGGCGACCGCTCCCGCCGGAAGCGTGAACACAAAAAACGGGGCAGATGCCGCCGTGGCCATCAAGGAAAGCCAGAACGGCGAGGCGCCAAGATAATGCATCAACCACGTTGCCGTGACATCCTGCGACGAGACGAAGGTACCCGACAAAAGGGTGGCCAGCCAAAGCCGGCAGAATACCGGATTCCGAAGGGCGAACCACGTTGAACTTGAATTGCTCATCGCCGCTTCACCCGCGGACTGTTCGTTGTCCATACTCTGCTTGGCGGATGGTTCCGCCACCTTTTCTTCCGTGGAGTTCACGAGGCGACCTCCCTGCTTTTTGCTTCTTCTACGCCTCCCAAAGACAAATGGTGCGCAATTTTTGAGCGATCAGAAATGGTCAGCGATGCCGCCACTCCCGTCAACAAAATGGTTTCCTGCATATCTACCCAAAAGTTAGACCGTTGATTCAGTTGAGTGTTGTGGATCACTCACCCATTCGTCGCCGTTGCTTTCGTTTCCTTACAATGACGTCGCCGGTCCGAGAACACGACCCTGACAAGGCCTTCCGACCATGACCCGACGGTGCTCCCTCCGCACTCCTTCCGGTCGTGGCGGTCGGAAGGTGGCGCTCGGTTCGAGGAACAACACAGGGCCGAAGCCGACTGGGTACCAGCGGAACGACATTTGAGCCGCGCGGTTTGAATTCGTGGCCGGCGGGGATTCGTCGAATGCAGAGTCTCACGAAGCTGTCTTTCCAAACGGAGCCGTTGCTGCTCTTCTATGCCTTTCGATGACAGAAACCAATCGAGCCTCTTTACGCAGCGCCGTCGGCGCTCTGGGCGTTGTCTACGGCGACATCGGCACCTCGGTCCTCTATGCGTTTCGCGAGTGCCTCTCTTTCGATGTCAGCCGCCAGGACGAAGGGATCCTCGGAATTCTCTCCTTGATTATTTGGACGCTCACGCTGCTCGGGACTGTCAAATACCTGACTTTCGTCACACGCGCCGATAATCACGGCGAAGGAGGAATTCTCGCCCTGCTTTCGCTGGCTTTCCCGGAAAGTGTGAGGGAGGCGCACAAATCCAAGCTGGCCATCGTGATGATCATCATTGGGGTGTCGGGGGCGGCTCTTCTTTACGGAGATGGCGTGATCACGCCCGCCATCTCCGTGCTTTCCGCCACCGAGGGACTGATCGTTGCCGCCCCCTGGCTGGAGCCTTTCACGGTTCCGCTCACTGTCGCGATCCTGGTCGGCCTTTTCAGTTTTCAGCGAAAAGGGACGGAATCCGTTGCCAAGCTCTTTGGTCCGATCATGCTCGTGTGGTTCCTGACACTTGGGATCACGGGAATTCTCCAAATCCTTCGGTCGACCGAAGTCCTCGCCGCGGTGAATCCCTTTTATGCGTTGAGGTTTCTCGTCGTGCACGGGCCGCAAGCTTTGGTCGTGTTGGGTGGTGTTTTTCTGGTTACCACCGGCGCCGAGGCCCTCTATGCGGATTTGGGGCACTTTGGAAGGAAGCCGATCGCCGTCGCATGGTATTGGGTCGTCTTCCCCGCGCTCATTCTCAACTATTTGGGCCAGGGCGCTCTTGTCTTGCGGGATCCGGCAGCGCGGGAGAATCCGTTTTTCTACATGGCTCCCAGCTGGATGCTCTGGCCGTTGATTGCGCTGGCGACGGTAGCCGCCGTCATCGCCTCCCAGGCGCTCATTTCGGGCGCCTTCTCCTTGACGATGCAGTCCGTGCAGATGGGCTACACCCCCTTCATCAATATCCGCCACACCTCTCATGAAGAGCACGGGCAGGTCTATATTCCTCAAATCAATACCTTGCTGGCCGTCGGTTGCATCGCGCTCGTCCTTGGATTTAGGAGCAGCAACGCTCTGGCCAGCGCATACGGCATCGCGGTGACCCTGACCATGCTCGCGACAACCCTCCTGCTCTATTTCGCAGCGCAGAGGGTTTGGAGATGGAGCCATACCCGCGCTGCGGTGCTCTGCGTGCCATTTCTTTTCATTGAACTCGGATTCCTCGCTGCCAACAGCACGAAAATCGTCGAAGGCGGCTGGCTGCCGCTGGCGATCGGCGCCGTCGTCTTCGTGATGATGACCACGTGGAAGAGAGGTCGCCACCTCGTCCGCAAGAGCTTTCCGGATACGCTCTCGCTCAGGGAATTCATCGCCATCACCACCCCGCACGAAGGGGGATCCAGGGTCACTGTCCGTGTGCCCGGCACCGCGGTGTTCCTCGCGGGACAACCGCAAGGCACACCGGTGGCGCTCCTCCATAATCTCAAACACAACAAAGTGCTTCACGAGCGCAACATCGTCCTCACAATCCTCACCGATCGCATCCCCTACGTCTCGAGGCTCTCGCGCGTGGAAATCAAAGATCGCTCTCTCGGATTCTACCGCGTCATCGCGCACTTCGGCTTCATGGAGACACCCACCATCCGCGAGGTGATTGACTGCTGCGCCCTCAAGGACTTCACCATCGAGGAGCAAAAGACCAGCTTCTTCCTCGGACGCGAGATCCTCGTCTGTACCGATAAACCCGGCATGGCCCGCTGGCACAAGTACCTCTACGCCGCCATGAGCCGTCATGCCCAACGACCTGCGGAGTTCTTCAAGCTCATCGCCAACCGCACGGTCGAACTCGGCCAGCGTATCGAGATCTGAAATCACGCTAAGCTACTGATGCTTCGCGGTATGAGATTATTTATTATAAGGTCTGCGTAGTTTGCTGCGAACGTATCGAAGGCCCTTGTGGAACAACTTTGTCCACTGCCGGACCACGATCTTGCTGGAAGGATGCCAAAATCCTTGCTACGTTTCCAACGTCCGATGGCGTGCCGGCGGTCGAACCGATTGGTGCGGGAAAGTTGATGGAGGCTAGCTTCATGACCTTGATTTTTATTGCGGGATTGGTCCTCTCCGTTGTCGCAGGAGCGGCGGTGAAGTACGCCATCGAGAAGACCATTTCGATAAAAGGCCGGCCAAAGTGCGGTCGGGGTCAGTGCGGAGAGCAAGGGTGGTCGATCGTGAGGAAGGATGCTGACACCTATCATGCGGTCTGCCGCAAGTGCGGATGGACGAGTCATTTCGACGTCAAGCGGCAGCAGGTTGACTGACTCGTTGAACCTCTCCAAAGGGTGGTGCCCACGAAGGAAGAGCGGCGCCCGACGGGCTTTCACAAGACTTGCTGCTACAGGAGCTTCAATCTTCGCCAGGAGACCGCCAGGACCGCAACCGTAATGACAAAGTACCAGGGTAGCCACCCGAGTGCCTTGACGAACACGTCGTCGGGCGGGTTGTCCTGGCCCAGGGCTCGCGTGAGGCCCGCAAAGAGCAAACCCACTCCACCGTAGGCTAGATTGAAGGCCAGACCTCGAAAGCTCAAGACGGTTGCCCGTTGCCGGGAATCCGTGACGACCTGGTTCAGATAGTGGGAAATGTAGAATTGCGTGAGCGACATTGCCACTCCCAGCGGCACCAGCCAGAGAAGACCGTAGACTGGCCAGACGAAGGCGGCTCCCGAGAGTCCGACCAAGGTCAGCACGGCGACGAACGCGAGATTCCCGGCAATTCTCCAACGAAGCACGAGCTTGCGCGCAAGTGCGGGAACAAGAAAACCGACTACGGCAAACGCGGAACCGATGAAGCCAAACGCGGCTTCAGGAACCGCGATCAACCGGTAGTAGTTGCTCGCGAGGGTCAGGAACAGCCGCACGATGCTGTCGAGGCACATTCCGGCCAGAATGACCCCCAAGGCCAGCGGCGTCTGCGCAATCCAACGACCCGCCTTGAAGGTCACTCGCCAGGTGGTTCGCGCCGAGACGGTCGTAGTCGCGCTCCTCCCGGGCTCGCGCAGACACAGCGTCGCCAGAAGCGCCAGCACGGCATTTCCAAGGGTGAGATAGATGGGAAAGCGCATCGACATTTCTTGCGTGATTTTCCACGGCAGGCCGACGGTATGGCAGATCCCCTGAATGAAGTTGGCATCGTAGGCGGCCGCGCCCGCCATCATCGTGACAAAAAACGCTGCTGCCTGCCAACGCATCAACTGTTCCAAGACAGCAGGCCACTCGCTCGTGCGCCCTTCGGCGACCAATGAATCATAGGCCAACGCCTCGTCGGCTCCGCTGGCGCTGGCCTCGGCCGCCCCGCTGAGCACGCGATTCGCGAGAAAGAGCACGAAGAGTAACGTCGGATTTCCACGCGGGGCGAAGGCGAAGACCGCCATCTCAATGACCATTAAGACGGCGGCAAACACCACCATGCGCTTCCTGCCGAACTGGTCGGCCAATGCCCCCGAAGGCACCTCCAAGCCGACGATAGCCGCAGCCCACGCCACGTTAAGCAGAGCATATTCCTCGACGCTCAGGCCGAAATCGAGAAAGAGCACCGCGAGTACCGGATAGTACCACCGCGCGTTGAAGAGCACGCGAAAGGCTATAAACAACGGAATATTCCGGCGAAGCGACATCGATTCATGAACAAGCGGCGCAGCCCTGCCGACGCCCGGCGGAAACGGACTTGTTTCGCGGCGCAAACCTCGACTTCACGCTCTCACGCCCAGATCCCATTCCGGGCCGATAGAGAACCTCACGAGCGCGCCCCAAGTCGATACCAATCGCCGGACGGGAAACTACTTTCATTGGGGTCGGCCCGACTCCCATAACCACGCATTATCACGGAGATAATATCTGACCATTAGAAGAATCGACAAGAATCTGAGAGGATGGTTTTCATGAATGGCGATGTAGTCGCGTCCGCGGCGTTTCTCGAACGATCTTCTCCGCAGTCCCGCAAGGGGAGTCAGGCCCGTCGTGCGACGGTGACTCTCTTTCTGGTGGACGGCATGACGTTCGGAACATGGGCGGCCCTCGTTCCCTATTTTCAGCATCGATTCAGCCTTTCCGACGGACAACTCAGCTGGGTTCTGTTCGGATTGGTCCTTGGTGCCATGATTTCGATGCCCGTCGCGGGTCATCTCATCGCTCGCCAAGGAAGCCGGGCGGTCGCGTTCCCGGCGGCGCTGGCGTTCTGCGCTGCATTGACTTTGCCGGCCCTCGCTCCCAACTACGCACTTTTGATTGCGGCGGCGGTCTTCTTCGGGGCGGTCAAAGGAGCCGTCGATGTATCGATCAACGCACAAGCCATCACCGTGGAGAACGAAGTGCAACGGCCGATCATGTCTTCCTTTCAGGCCTTCTGGAGTCTTGGCGGATTAGGTGCAGCCTTTCTGCTCAGTCTGGCCATGAATCACGGCCTGTCAGCCACTTTCCTCATGCTGGCAATGGCGGGGCTGCTTTTTCTTTTGACGCTCTCAACGCTTGGCTGCTTCCTGCCAGATGCTCCTGCTCGGGACGCTCGACCCGCGGGATTCATCTGGCCCGACTCCAAACTGCTTCGTCTGGCAGGCCTTGCCTTTCTCGCACTTTTCAGCGAAGGCGTGCTTCTGGACTGGAGCGCAGTTTATGCACGCAGTGTCACGGAAGTTTCCGTGGCGACGGCACCGATCGCGTTTGCGGCTTTCGCGCTTTCGATGGCCGGCGGGCGGTTCCTGGGTGATTTTCTCATCGCCCGGTTGGGTCCGGTCTGGATGCTCCGGGTGAGCGGAGCGCTCATGGCTATAGGCATCGCGGTAGCGGTGCTGATCCAGACGTGGCCGGCGGTGCTGCTGGGTTTCGGGACGGTCGGCTTGGGAATTGCCAACCTGGTGCCCATCTTGTTTGGCGCGGCGGGTCGTTCGCACAAGAACGGCGCCGGCCCGGGATTGGCCACCGTGACCACCCTGGGATACTTCGGATTTCTTTCCGGTCCGCCCTTGATCGGAGCTTTAGCCGCCGTGGCCGGCCTGCCGGTGGCGTTCGCCACGGTCATTGCTTTCGGAGCGGTTATCGCAACCGTGGGTGTTTCGGTGATTCGACCTTCCTTGAAAGCTCGCCCGACGGCGCTTCCGACGTTCTCCCGGCTGTGATCCATGGAGCGCCGGGCCCGCGGCACCCGCTCATCGCAGCGCGACGAACGTTCCGCTGAACTCCACCGCCACCACGCCATCTTCTTCGATGGTTGCCTTCAAATCGATTCTTGCCTTGCGGCGTTCCGCAAACGTGGCCTTGAAGGCCGCCAGTTCCTCCGGTCGAGGGCGATGACAGATCGCGATGATCTCCCGGCGGACCGGCCGATTGAACGCAAGCGAGCTCCTTCGAATGACCAGATGACAGTTCTTGTCGTCCAGTTCGAGCCAAAGCAGACCATAGCCGGCGAGTGTCGCGATGGCACTGAGGCTTCCCCCGAAGGCCGTGCCAAGGTGGTTGTGGTTCAGCGCAACCGGGGCGGCGAGCGTGAGCTCGTTTCCGTCATAGCCGGTCACGCGAACGCCCATGGCGCGCGTGATCGGTATCTGCCTGTAGAAGAACTCCTCTGTTTCCCGCAGCTTGTCACCGTCGTCCATCGGGAAACAACTTAGCGCGACGACGGCGCGAACACACTTCCCTTTTGATGACGCTGTCGCGAGCCGGGACGTGCTGAATTGAGAGGATTGCGACGTGTGCCGAGCGGTCTAGAGCGACCATGATTCGGCTGATTTCAGGCGGTCACCGGGCGCAAGGCGACCCATGGGGAACACTTTGGCGGCGCGCATGCTGTTTTATCGTCTCTTCCTGCGGGCGTAAGGCAAAACGCATAAGTCATTTCTCGACAATATATTAGATCACCGTCACGCGAAACTCTTCGGATTCACCCTTTCCCTTCTCAGACGCCTGCGCGAAGAAATTTGGCAAACTAATGAGCCAAGATCGTCTCTATAGATAGAGAGATCGAGATGAGCTCAGGAGAGAATGACACCGGGTTGCAGATTTACTTGCGGCAGATCGCCAAGTTCCCCCTGCTGACGCCCGAGCAGGAAGTCGAGTTGGCGGGTCGAATCAAGCTGGGAGACCAGCAGGCCCGAGCGGAGATGGTCCGTGCCAATCTCAAGCTCGTGGTCCGAATCGCCCGAGATTATGCGAATTTTGGACTCCCTCTCCTGGATCTCATTTCGGAAGGCAATATCGGCTTGATGAAGGCGGTCGAACGCTTCGACCCCGAAAAAGGCGGAAAACTCAGCACCTACGCCTCCTGGTGGATCAAGGAGTCGATCCGTCGCGGCTTGGCCAATCAAGCCAAGACCATCCGCCTGCCCGTCCACCTCGTGGACAAGATCGGGAAGATACGCCGAGTCTCCTCGCGGATGACCGAGGAACTCGGGCGCGACCCGACCGACGAAGAGCTGGCCGAAGAGATCGGTCTCTCCGTCCTCAAGATAAAGGAACTACGGAACGCGGCCGTTCGGCCGGCGTCGCTCGATCGCCCCATCCAGGGCGACGAGTCTCTGGAATTTAAAGATGTCCTCGGCGATGAGGAGTCGGAGAATCCCTTCGAGCAACTGCGCGACAAGGATATGCTCGAAGAAGTCGGCGAGCTCCTCGACCTGCTCAATGACCGCGAGCGCGAAATTATCAACTCGCGATTCGGGCTGGGAGGACAAAGACCAGAAACCCTCGGTGAAGTCGGCGAAAAGTTCGGTGTCACGCGCGAGCGTGTCCGGCAACTCCAGAAGGTAGCGCTGAACAAGCTCCGGGACGCTCTCGCCAAGAAGGAGCGTGCCCGGGCAGATTTTCCGGAGTCCGACGCCCGCCTGGGAAGGAATGACCGATCGCGCCTGCTGGAATCGCTACGCTAGGTTCTGTCGCGGCCGGCCGAAAATTTTCTTCGGCATTTCTTCGTGAAAAAGGCATGCTTGGCGGCATGAACCTTCGACAGTTCGTGGCAGTCCTGGGAGCCGGGGCCATCGTGGGATTCACGCCAATGGTGACGGCCAAAGCTGGTGATCTCACCGAGGAATACAACCAAGCCAGGAAGATCGCCTTGAAAGATCCCAAGGTGCGAGCTGCTTTCAAGAAGGCCAATGACGAACTCGATAAACGGATCATCGAGATCGACCCATCTCTGAAACCCTTGATTGAGAAGCAACGCGGCACGGGCAAGAAAGCCGAGCCCTCAAACGCCTCTGCTGGCAAGACACATGTCGTCGCCCAAGGCGAAACCTTGTCCTCGATCGCGCGACGATACCACGTGAACGTGGAGAGCCTCGTGAAGGCGAATCATATCTCCAAACAGGCCACGCTACGAATAGGTCAAAAGCTTCTCATCCCAGCACGAACGTGAGCTTCCTGGCGGTCCCGGGTTTACATAACCACGGGTAATGACCGTCATGAAAAAATGCCATTTTAGCAATCAACGGCTTATCCGTATATTGCTGGCATGAAGCAAGACATCGCGAAACGGCCTCGAGCCCGAGGCGAAACGATGTTCTCCCCAGCTTGGCGTTGCTTCTGACGGCATTTGGGTGCTCCGGTCGGCTTTTGACCCCAGGTCAATCACTGCGTCAGAGACGATCGGTCCAGCGTGCTGAATTGTGAATCCGAACGGTACGACGTTCCTTGTTTTGGTGGGACTGGTCCTTTCTCTCTTTGCCGGAGAGATTTTCCGGTTTCTCGTGGGAAAGGTGGCTTCGAGGACTCCGCGGCATAAATGCCGGAGGCGCTGCGGAGATCTTGGATGGACGGTCGCAAGGCAGGATCAGGAATCGTGTCACGCCCTTTGTGTCAAGTGCGGCTGGATGAGTCATTTCGACATGAAGCACTGGGAGAAACTCCACAAGCGATAAGTTTCCCCGCGCGCGCGTAGGCGGTTTGCGATTCCTCGTGAGATGTCCACCCCGTGGGTGCATTTCTTGCCAACCTGGAAAAAATCTACTTTGGTCTCGATGTGGCCGAAATCGAGCTCATCTGCTTTCTGCTGATGATCGTCGCCGGGCTGGACATCGCTGCCAGAAAAATCGGCCTGCCCTACCCGGTGCTCCTGGTCCTGAGCGGTCTTGCTCTGAGCCTGATTCCATTCCTGCCGCACGTCGGATTTAACCCGGAGCTGGCCCTGCTCGTGTTCCTACCGCCGCTGCTTTATCCGGCGGCCTTGTTCACATCGTGGCGCGATTTCCGACGAAACCTGCGACCGATCGCGATGCTGGCGTTCGGTCTCGTGCTCATGACCACGGTCTCAGTGGCATGGGTCGCGCACGCGTTGATCCCGAACCTTCCCTGGGCCGCGGCGCTGATCCTCGGAGCGATCGTTTCGCCGCCCGACGCCATCGCCGCGACGGCCGTCCTGCAAAGGATAAAGATTCCCCGCCGAATCGTAGCGATTTTGGAGGGAGAGAGCCTGGTCAATGACTCCATAGCCTTGGTTGCTTATCGGTTCGGCACCGCGGCCGTGGTGACCGGGTCGTTCTCCCCAACCGCAGCCATCCTCAAAGTACCTGTTGTCGGGCTGGGCGGTGTTTTCGTGGGCTGGCTGGTGGCGGCAGCAGTCCACCAGCTTCAGCGCCGGCTTGATGACCCGCCCGTGCAAATCACGATCTCACTGCTCACCCCCTTTGCGGCCTACCTGCCGGCGGAACAACTCGGTCTCTCCGGCGTGCTGGCGGTGGTGACTGCGGGTCTTTACATCGGATGGCGCTCGCCGCTGATGATCACCGCCCGCACGCGCCTCGAAGCCTTTTCCGTCTGGCGCATGATCGTCTTCCTCCTCAACGGGATTATCTTCATCCTTATCGGGCTACAGTTACCTGAGGTGGTAAGTGGACTGCGCAACGATTCCTGGGCGACACTCCTCTGGTATGCCGTCGCGGTGAGCGCGACCGTAGTCTTGACGCGCATCTTTTGGGTGTTCCCGGTCACCTATCTACCGCGATGGCTGAGCCCGACGCTCCGTGCGCGCGACCCCTATCCAGCCTGGCAGCACGTGGCGATCATCGGTTGGGCGGGAATGCGCGGCGTGGTCTCTCTGGCGGCGGCGATGGCCTTGCCTCTGACAACAGCTACGGGAGCACCCTTCCCTGGTCGCAACGAGATCATTTTTCTGTCTTTCTCTGTCATCCTCGTGACCTTGGTTTTCCAGGGCTTGACGCTGCCGGTTCTCATTCGCGTCTTGCGCATCCAAGACGACGGGGAATCGCGTCGCGAAGAGCGCATCGCTCGCAAGCAGGCCAATCAGGCTGCGCTCGCCTTTGTCGAATCGCTGCCCCGTAACCCGGGAAACCATGCCGGGCGGCTCTCCAGGCTACGCGATGAATATCGCGAGCGCCTTGCACAGCTCGATTACTGTGAAGATCTCTCCACGCAACCGGATCCGGAGCAACTGCCCGCCTCACACTTCAATCATCTCGTTCGCGAAGCACTCCAAGTCGAACGCCGAACGCTTGTCGAGTTGCGCAACCAGCTTCAGATCAACGACGAAACCCTGCGCTTGGTCCAACGAGACATCGATCTCGCCGAGGCCCGCATCGCCGAGGCCGAGCACTGAGCGGCTTCGCCAACGGCCCCTCAAGTGAGATGCGCGCGAAGTCGCTCAAGAAAGACACGTTGCGCGGGGTTGATCTTTATCTCGGCCTCCGCAGCCGAGAAGAACTCCGCCCGATCGATCTCTGGAAACGTTTGCCTCTTTCCCGAATGCGGCGGCCACTCGAGTTCGAAAACGTTGCTCGGTTGCGAGACGGTTACATTCGCATCTGCCTCGACCGCCCAGGCCCAGACCGTCTTGCCACTTTTTTGCTTCGCCGTGCCCAGATCGATGAAGTCCGCTGCTGGCTCGATGCCCGTCTCCTCGCGGAGCTCGCGCCGGGCTGCCACGAGCAAATCCTCTCCTTCCGCCGGCTCGCCCTTTGGTATGCTCCAGGCCCCCTGATCTTTCTTTCTCCAGAACGGACCGCCCGGATGGACCAGCAGCACCTCCAGCCGTTCCGCGTTTCGGCGGTAAATGAGAATTCCTGCACTTCTTTTCGCCATCCGACCACGATTTGCTAAGACGATAGCCAATACCATCAGGCGGGCCCGCGCGAGTCGAAATAAGTTGGAGTTGAATGTATCGGCCTAAGATGCTTTGCTTTGCGTATGCGTGCGATCTGGAAAGGAGGCATCACCTTCGGACTCGTCTACATTCCGGTGGCGGTTTATCCAGCGACGCGTGAGGAAAAAATCAGCTTCCGACAGCTGCGCGCACGGGACCTCAGTCCGATTCGTTACAAGAAAATCGCCGAAGCAGATGAGAAGGAAGTGAAGGCCGACGAGATCGTCAAGGGCTTCGAGTACGAGAAAGGTCACTGGGTGACGTTGGAAGAAGAGGATTTCGAGAAGGTCAAAATCGAATCCACTCACTCGATTGAGATCACCGACTTCGTCGAACAGAAGCAGATCAATCCAAAGTTCTTTTATAAACCTTACTTTCTTGAGCCGCAGAAAGGAGGAGAGAAGACCTATTCGCTCCTCTACAAAGCACTCCTGGATACCGGTAAGGTCGGCATAGCCAAAGTTGTCATTCAGAGGCGGGAATACCTTGCCGCCGTCAAGCCGGATGGGCTTTTTCTAATGCTTGAATTGATGCATTTCGCTCACGAAGTGCTTGAGCCCGAAATGCTGAAGTCCGCGTCCGAAAAGGAGGTTTCTGCCAAAGAACTGGAGATGGCCAAGATGCTGATCCAGCAGATGGCTTCGGACTGGGAGCCCGAGAAATACCAAGACCAATACACGACGGCCCTCATGGAGATGATCGAGCAGAAGGCCCGCAAGAAGCTCCCTGCCGGCAAGCCGGTTGCCCCGCGAGTGGCGCCCAACGTGGTTGATCTGGTATCGGTCCTGCAAGAGAGCTTGCAAAAAGTCGGGGTCAGGAAATCGCCCGAGAAACCGGCCGGTCGGCTGCGTTCGACCAACGCCCTGGTAAAACAGAAAAGAAGGGCCGCCGCGGCTTGATCGGCTCAGCGGGTCCGCGCACACCTCTGCCGTCGTCGGGAGCCGGTGCCTGGCGCTGCTACTGAGAAGCAACGGCGCGGAGGATTCCGAGCAGATGAAATGGAAGGCGCTCAAAGTGCCGGTGGGCCAGTTGCACTCTCACGCAAAGCAAATGACAACGAATCTGCGCTCCCCGTCCGAGAGTTCCAGGAGCCTTGCAAATCTCCCGGTTTATTCTCGCTGATCGAATCATCTTCCCGCCTCAATGATTGGTCGCAAAACAACCGCCTGGCTTACACCGCCATGGTCATCTGATCGTTGTTCGTGTAAGATGTTTTGCGCTAGAATGTTTTCAGATCTCTGCGCAACAAAATGGCTCAGCAGTTGGCCTCGACCGATAGCCGGGAAGCTACGCTCCTCAGAATCGCGGAGGAGCTAGCCCAGGAACTTCACCCCGGACGCAAGTTTCGTCCGCTGACGATGGGCAGTTCCCTGGAGCGCGATGCAGGATTGGATTCCCTGGCGCGCGTCGAGCTTCTGCTGAGGGTCGAGAAGAAGCTCGGACTCCGCCTGCCCGACCAAGCGGTTCTCTCAGCCGAATCGTTCGCGGACCTTCTGGCGTCGGCCGTAATCGCGGACAGGGCTGCGGATTCCGATGCCACGGTGTGGCGGGACGCCTACCTGTCAGAGACCCGGACGGAAGACGAGTGGCCCGAGAGTGCGGAGACACTCGTCGAGGCCCTGGAGTGGCATGCCCTTCGGCATCCCGATCGCCCTCAAGTTCACTATCTGGCAGACGGCAAGACGCCCGAGACCATCACCTGCGGAGAACTGTGGACGGGCGCACGAAAGATCGAAGCGGGGTTACGCGCACTCGATCTCGAGCCGGGCCGCCCAGTGGCGATCATGCTTCCTTCCAGTCGAGCCTACTTTGAGTCGTTCATGGGAACACTGATGGCATCCGGAGTGGCCGTGCCACTCTACCCGCCGACGCGCATTCACCGCATTGAGGAACATGTCCGACGCCAGACGCAAATTATGGCCAACGCTCGGGCCACGATCTTGATCACCGTCGATGAAGTTAAAAAGATGAGCGGGCTGCTGAGATCTCTCCTGCCCGAACTGCGAACCATAGTAACTCCCGCGGACCTCGCGAAGCCACCAAGCACCGAACGGCTCAAGTCTCGAAGCGTAGATCTGGCGCTGCTCCAGTACCACTTCCGGAAGCACCGGCGATCCCAAAGGGGTCATGCTCACACATGCGAATCTTCTGGCGAACCTCCGCGCAATGATTCGAGGCTGTGGCGCGACCCCGGCCGAGACGTTCGTGAGCTGGCTTCCTCTCTATCACGATATGGGTTTGATCGGAGCATGGCTCGGGGTGATGTGCGCTGGGGCTCGAGTGGTCCTCATGTCGCCCCTCGCATTCATGAGCCGACCCGCCCGCTGGCTGCACGCCATTTCCGATTGGAAAGGAACGATTTCGGCCGCACCAAATTTTGCCTACGAACTTTGCGCCAGGCTGGACGACGCCGACCTGAAAGGCGTCGACCTGTCGAGCTGGCGGATCGCCTTCAATGGGGCCGAACCAGTCCAGGCCCGCACGCTTGAACGCTTCGCCGCGCGCTTTGCTCCATACGGCTTTCGGCGCGAAGCGCTCTCGCCTGTCTATGGCCTGGCGGAGAACTCGCTCGGTGTGACCTTTCCATCGGCAGGACAAGGCCTCACGCTCGACCGGATCATGCGGCGCGAGTTCTTCGAGAAGCGCCGGGCCGTCCCGGCAAAACTCGACGATGCGCGGGCGCTGACCTTCGTGGGCTGCGGAACCCCGCTGAACACGGTGGAAGTGCGCATCGTGGAT
The DNA here is from genome assembly GCA_963820865.1 of uncultured Verrucomicrobiae bacterium. Lineage (GTDB taxonomy): Bacteria > Verrucomicrobiota > Verrucomicrobiia > Chthoniobacterales > Terrimicrobiaceae > DASTFP01. The sequence goes on along the minus strand of CAWGBZ010000015.1, from coordinate 364,721 downwards.
GACGCAGGACACGAGGTGCCAGACCGAGAGTGCGGTCGCATCGAATTTCGTGGACCTTCCGCCACGACTGGATATTACCGCAATGCCAAGGCGACCCGCCGCGTCTTCGATCACGGTTGGGTCGACTCGGGCGATGTCGGATATATCGCAGATGGCGAGCTTTATGTGACGGGCCGCACGAAGGACATGATCATTCGCGGCGGCCGCAATATTCACCCGCAGGAACTCGAAGAGACAGTCGGCCGAATTCCTGGCGTTCGCCCTGGGTTCGTGGCCGCCTTTGGAACTCACGATGCCAAGTCGGGAACCGAACGACTCGTTGTCGTGGCCGAGACGCGCATTGCCAACAGCGAAGATCGCGCGCGCATGGTCACGACTATTTCCGACCTCGCCACTGAATTGATCGAGTCTCCTCCCGACGACATCGTTCTGGTGTCTCCCGGCGGAGTGCCCAAGACGCCGAGCGGGAAGGTGCGACGCAGTCGGTGCAGAGACCTTTACGAGAAAGGAAAACTGGGGCAGGAGCGCAGCTCGCCAGGGATGCAGATGGTTCGCCTTGCTTTGTCTGGAGCCGTTCCGGCGGTGGGTCGTTTCGGTCGCGCTGCCGGATATCTGGTTTACGGGATCTGGTCGTGGGGAACCGCCATATTCTTAAGCGGTCCGCTCTGGTTGGGCGTGGCCTGCCTGCCGAGTCTTGCTCTCCGGCGCGCGCTACTTCAATCCGTGGTGCGTTTTTGGTTGCGCCTGGCCGGCATCCGCGTGACGGCCTCCGGACTCTCGAATATCCCGGCGGATCGCCCGTCGCTCCTTAGTCCAAATCACTCGAGCTATTTGGACTCGTTTGTTCTCGCGGCCGTTCTTCCACCCCGCTTCGTCTTCCTTGCCAAGAAGGAACTCGACCGAAACGCTTTCACCTCAATCTTTCTGCGCCGGTTAGGCACATTGTTCACGGAACGCGACGACGCAGGGCAGGGTGTTCGCGATGCGGCGACAGCGGTCGAGGCCGTGCGAGCCGGGCAGGGACTGGTCATTTATCCCGAAGGCACGTTTCGGCGGGCGCCGGGGCTCCGGCCTTTCAAGATCGGCGCGTTCCTGGTGGCGGCTCAAGCGGGTGTTCCCCTACTTCCGGTAGCGATGCGCGGGACGCGATCCATCCTGCGGGATGGGCAGAAGATCATTCGGCCCGGACGGGTCTCGATTTCGATTGGCACGCCGCTTGTCTCCGAGGGAACCGACTGGGAGGCGGCCGTGAAGCTGCGTAATGTTGCCCGCGCGGAAATCCTCCGCGGCTGCGGAGAACCGGATGTTGTCGAAACCTCGGACTAACTGGACTCCGTTGGGAGAGGGTCGCCGGCACTGCTGTCCGCTCAGGCAATGCGCACCAAGAAATCTCTGCCTTCCCAAGTGCCGACGTCGATCCAATAGAAGGTGAACTCCACCTCCATGCCGCTGAGTAACTCCCCCGTAGGAATATCAGCGACGAACAGGTCAAAAAGGCCGCCGGGTCGCGATTCGAGATCGTGTGCATCCTGCCAGCCCGTAGTGGTCCAGCGCACCAAGGCACTTGCACCGATCAGCAGTCGGAGCGTTTTCCCAACGCCGACGCGGCGTGTCTGGTGGCGAAAACTCCAGATCTCGTGGCGACTCGGTGTTGGGGAGACGACGTAGCGCTGGTAGGCGGGCTCGATGCGATCAAAAACCACGCCATCAGATCGGCTGCGGGCCAGACTGATGTATTCGGCGTGCGACCAGCAAAGCGGCATCGCCGAGCCGGTCGCCTGACCGCGCTTGAAAGTACCGTTGGCCAAATCGTCGTCATCCCAAAGCTGCTCGGCAAGCATGCCGCCGTCGTTGGCCATTCTCTCAAGGACCTTGATGTACGGAAGCGGATCCCCTCCAGCCGCCAGTTCGTAGTGACCGCGTTCGCCGGTGAGGATTGGCCAGGAGCGCCCCACACCAGTCCCATCGAACGCGGAACCATCGTCCTTTTGGCCATAAGCATCATGATTGTAACGGCGCCAGCAGGGGCCTTGCGGAAGTTCGCGACGAATCACCTGGTCAATCACCTTGATCGAATCCACCACTACCGGATCGTGCGGATCACGAATGCCCAGCCGCACCAAGTGGAGAAAGTCGCCGCCAACAACGTTCCGCGCCGGATGACGTCCGGCTCCGTTGGCAAGTTGAATCTCGAGTTCATTCACATCCGGATGCGCATCGATTGCCGTCGGATCGCACGGCGTGATGCGGACATAGTGTCGCGGCAGGCCCGGGACCAACTCACCACGCGAAGTAACCGTCCACTCCTCGACGTGCGCGGCCAGCCAGTCACAGTAAGTCAGGATGACTTCGGCCACGTCATCCTGCCCGCGGGCGCGGGCAAATTCCGACGCGCAAACCAATGCCGCAATCACGACCGCCAGGGTGGAAGGGGAGTAGCCGGACTGCTCCTCCCAACGTTCCTGACCGGTGACGGGACCTTGAAGTAGAAGATAGCGAGTCGCCCTGGCGATCATGTGCCAGGGATCGAAAGTGGTCAGCCGGCCGGCTTTCTGAAGACGCCAGGCGAGCAGAATCGGCGAGGCCATTTCGTCGAGTTGAACGCCGCTCCAATAGCCTCTTCCATCGATCCAGCTATTCTGCGGAAAATCACCGTCGGCTTTTTGGATGCATGCCAGCCAAATCAATGCCCGCAGCGGGGTGGAACTCTGACCGGTGGCCAACAATGCCGTCGCGCTCTGCACCAGATCACGCGTCCAGACCAGGTGATAACCGCCGATCTCATCATCGCCCCGGATCTCCCCCCAGGGAATGCTAAGCGAGGCAATCAAGGCCCCCTGAAAAAGCTTATCCTCGTGTGCCAGGAGCACACAACGGCTCAGCCGGTACATCCCTGCGCTGTCGCCCGTGTGATCCCTGAGATCGTGGGCGGGATCGATCCCAGCCCGCTTCCATTGACGCACATAGCCCTCGCGGTGCCGCTCAAATGGATCTGCCAAAGACTGCAGCAACTTCGTGGCCGAGCTCTGCGCGCTGCGGCCCAAGGCAATGCCAAGGGTCCATTCGTCAAGAGAAGGATCCAACTCCGCCGTCAACGCGACGTTGCCGCGTTCCGCCGCTCGGAACTCCCAGTCCATCTGAAGATTGTCCACGAAATCCCGCCAACCGTCGCTCGCGCCCACGTAGCCGACGGAGCGCCGCACAAAGTCTGGCTGGCAACCAAAGGACAGGTGCGTCCCCTCGCGTGCCACGTGGAAGAGCTTTCGACCGGCAAACTCGCAAACCCAGGCCGAGTTGTCGCCACCGCCCCGCACCAGATGGGGCGCGAGCAAGGCATACAGCTTCACTTTGCCGCGCAGGGAAGCATCGGCCGTCTCCAACCTAACGTTCATGAGCACCACCGAACGATGCGGGTCGGTCAGCACGTGTTTCACGATCCGATAGCGGCCCAGGGGGTCGGAGTTGGTTAACCGGTAAAGCAAACAGTTGCGCTCCGGATAACACAACTCGTGAATCAAATCTCTCTTCTCTTCGTGAAGAAAGCTTTCGCCGTCGGTAATCATCAACTGCACGTCGCGCGTGTTGGGTTGATCGACCGTCGGGTAGTAAATCTCGTTGAGAATTCCATGGCTCAGCGTGAACCACACATGGCAACTGGAATGATAAGATGTCCCGATGCCCTCCTTCGCGCTGTGTGTCCATCGCGGCTCGATGCCCGGGGCGCCAAAGGCATGCGACGGGATGTTCTCGCTTTCATTCTTCGCCATAGCGGCTTCCAGCCTAGCCTCGGGCGGGTCAAATCGCAAAGCGTATCGGGAAGATGAGCACGCTCGATTCCGAAACCTTCACAACGAAACAAGGAGTTCGAATTGCTCATTGCACAAAGCGCAACGCCCGCGTGATCTTATAACATCCAAAGCTCAACCGTAAGGAATTCGATATCATGCGCTGGTCCATCAAAATAGCTCGGATCGCCGGAACAGAAGTGCGGATCCATATCACGTTCCTGCTCTTTCTGGCATGGATTGGATTCTCCTACTATCAAGTGGGAGGGGCCGCCCAAGCGATTCCGGGCGTGCTCTTTGTCGTGGCGTTATTCGGTTGCGTCCTGCTGCACGAGTTTGGCCACGCGTTCGCGGCGCGTGCCTTTGGCATTCCCACGCCGGATATCACGCTTCTGCCCATCGGTGGAGTGGCCCGCCTTCAGCGCATGCCAGACGAACCATGGCAGGAGTTGATTGTGGCGATCGCGGGCCCGTTGGTGAACGTGGTCATTGCCGCCGTCCTCATTCTCTTTTTCGGTCACCCCGCCAACCTCGACGATATCGAGCGCGTGGAGCATCCCGGTGTCGGAATGATGGCGAAGCTGGCATCTGTGAACGTCATGCTGGTTTTGTTCAACTTGATTCCCGCCTTCCCGATGGATGGAGGGCGCGTCCTTCGGGCGCTGCTGGCAATGGCTCTTCCCTACGGCCGCGCCACGCAGATCGCCGCCTGGATCGGCCAGGCGCTGGCTTTTGGTTTTGGGTTCTTCGGACTCTACATCAACAATCCTCTGCTCGTCTTCATTGCGCTGTTTATCTTCCTCGGCGCACAGCAGGAGGCCGCCATGGCCCAGATGAAAGATGTGTGCTTCAATCTGCGGGTCTCGGAGGCCATGGTGACTCACCTGGTAAGACTGCCCCCGGACGCCACCCTCGAAGACGCCGTCGAAGCGCTGTTGCGCACGTCGCAACACGAGTTTCCCGTGACGGATGCAGAGGATCGTGTCCTCGGCGTCTTGACGCGAGACAAGCTCATCGCCGCCTTAAAGCACAAGGGACCGACGACCAGCGTTTCCGAAGTCATGCAGCGTGACCTGCCCGCGGTCCTGCCGGACGAACCATTCGACAAAGCGTTTCGACTGATGCAAGAAAGTGCCTTTCCCGCGCTGCCGGTCGTGGACCGTTCCGGACGCCTCCGGGGTCTCATTACCCCGGAGAATGTAGGAGAGTTGATGCTGGTGAACACCCTGCTGCCCAAGGAAGGACGACCAGCCTGGCGCAGTCCTTCTTCGCATTGAGCTTCATGCGATCGCCAACGTCCGCCGGCCGCGATGCTTTAGGATCGAAGCGAAGCCAAGTGTTTCGATGAGAACGGTGATCCTGCCATCCGGCGAACGGATCCCGGCTTTCGGAATGGGCACCTGGCAAATGGGCGAAGACCCTGCCGCGCGCGGCGAAGAATTGCAAACGTTGCGGCTCGGACTCGAGCTCGGAGCGCGGCTCATCGACACTGCAGAGATGTATGGTGAAGGGCGCTCCGAGGAACTTGTGGCCGAGGCTCTTGCAGGAGAACGTGACCGAGTTTTCATCGTGAGCAAAGTGTATCCTCACAATGCTTCTCGCCTCGGTGCGGCGGCTGCTTGCGAGCGAAGCCTGCGACGCCTGCGCACCGACCGAATCGACCTTTATCTCCTCCACTGGCGTGGAAATTTTCCGCTCGCGGAGACAATGGAAGCCTTCATGGCGCTGCAGCAGGAAGGCAAGATCCGCTACTACGGAGTGAGCAATCTTGATCTCGGCGACATGAAAGAACTATGGGAACTTCCCGGAGGCGCCTCCGTGGCCACGGATCAACTCCTTTACAACCTGATGCGTCGCGGCATTGAGTGGGACCTCCTGCCATGGCTCCGCGCGCGGCATGTTCCCGCGATGGCCTATTCTCCGATAGAACAGGCAAGATTGACCCGCCATCGAGGGCTTGCCCGATTCGCTCGGCAGGCCGATATGACGCCGGCGCAAGTGGCACTGGCGTGGCTGCTGAGCAGCGACAATATCGTCGTCATCCCAAAAACCGGGAATCGCCTGCGGCTCAATGAAAACATTCGTGCGCTCAAGCAAAAGCTCTCCCCCGCACAACTCGCGGAGCTCGACCGCTTGTTCCCTCCGCCGGCACGGGCGCGTCCACTCGAAATGCTCTGATGATCTCCCCAAAAACCGACTCCAGACATGCTTGAGCTCGCGCTGGGCGCAGCCGTTTTCCTTGCGGCGGTCTGCGCGTCGGTGCACGCCGTGATCTACAAACGAGAACCGCGCGCCGCCGCGCTGTGGGTCATTGTAATCTGGCTGATCCCCGCGGCCGGACCGCTCCTCTACGTCTTCCTGGGAGTCAATCGCGTGAGGCGTCAAGCCGTCGCGATGCGCAGCGAAATGGGCTACCAACACATCGCTCCTCCCTGCGCCACTTCACTCCAACCGGGCACCACCCTCCTGCCGAAAGGTGACCCGCTCCGTTCCTTCGCTCATCTGGTCGAGCGAGTTACGGCGCGCCCCCTCTTGTCCGGTAACCATGTTGTCCCGCTCGTCGATGGGGCCGAGACATTCCCCGCGATGCTCGACGTCATCGCTTCGGCTTCCAAATCCATCGGCCTGGCAACCTACATCTTCGACGGTGCGGGTGCTGGAAAGCTCTTCATCGAGGCCTTGGCGAAAGCTCAAGGTCGTGGCGTCGACGTCCGAGTCCTCATTGATGCGGTCGGCGCCACCTACTCGTGGCCACCTGTCGCCAGACGCCTGCGAGAGCACGGCATTTCGGTGGCGCTTTTCAACCCAAGGTTGATTCCAAGATGGTTGCCCGCCATCAACCTTCGAAACCATCGCAAGATTCTCGTGGTCGATGGAGAAACCGGGTTTACCGGCGGCATGAACATTAAGCGGGAGTATTGGAATCCGGAGGCCGAGGCGCCGCCATTTCGTGATCTCCACTTCAAGCTATCCGGTCCCATCGTGGCGCACTTGAGCGAAGCATTTGTCGACGACTGGCAGTTCGCCACGGGCGTGACGCTGCGCGGCGACAGCTGGTTTCCGATGCTGTCACCGGCCGGCGAGATGCTTGCCCGAGGCATCGAAGCCGGGCCGGACGAGCATTTCGAACGCCTGCGCTGGGTGATTCTTGGGGCACTCAACGCGGCCCGGCGGTCGCTTCGCATCGTGACCCCGTACTTTCTGCCCGACACGGGGATCATTTCGGCGCTCAACACGGCCGCGATGCGCGGGGTGGAGATCGATATCCTCCTGCCCGAACACTCCAACCTTCCCTATCTGCATTGGGCTACTTTTGGACAGCTTTGGCAGGTCCTTGAGCGCGGTTGCCGCGTCTGGCTTGGCTCGGGCGAATTTGACCACTCCAAACTCATGGTCATGGACGAAGCGTGGTGCCTCCTGGGATCAGCCAATTGGGACGCTCGCAGTCTCCGACTGAATTTCGAATTCAACGTCGAATGCCACAGCCCGGCGCTTGCCCGGAAACTCAACCAACTCGCGGAAGAAAGGCTCTCGACTGCGCGCGCGCTTTCACTCGCAGAAGTCGATGGTCGCAGCTTGCCCATCAAGCTGCGCGATGGGATTGCCCGCCTCTTTACGCCCTACTTGTGATTCTCCTCGAGGCGACTCTCGACGCTCGTGTCTTTCCTCGCCGGTTGCCCTTGCCTGCGACCTTGACCCGCTGCCGAGGCGTCTCAGGTTTCGGACGCGCGGATTGACGCCGCACTTGCCTGGAACGCCAATGCAGCGGCGCCTCGCCGACATGCTGCTTGAATTGCTTGGAAAACTGAAACGCCGAATGGAAGCCAAGGATGTCGGCGATTTCCTGAACGGAACGCGTGGTACTCAAGAGAAGCTCCTGGGCCTTCTGGAGACGCACCTGACAATGATATTGCTTTGGGCTCAAACCGATGCGCTCGGTAAATGTTTGCCGAAGATGCGAATAGCTTATCCCGAGTTCACTGGCAATTGCGGGCAGACTCAAGCGCTCCTGGCAACGGAGCGCGATCAGGGCGTGCGCCCGCTCGATCAATTCATCGATACGACGATCAAATCGCGGGCCGCCTTGCAGATAGCCGATCACCGATAGCAGGTGAACCCCCATGGTCGAGAGAAGGTGTTGGTTGGCGAGCGCGCCTTGATCTGCCAGCGCATGGCAACGTTCGAAGCACCTCAGCAAGCCCGGTTCCAGTCCAGTATACAGGATTGGTCGGGTGGGCTGCACAATTCCGGTCCGGACCGCCTCATCAAAGAGAGGTCCCTGACACTCGATCCAGTGCTCGGTCCACCCCGTGGCCACGTCGGGCGCATAGCGGTGCCACACCCCAGGAAACAAGATCAAGACGCTGCCGGACCCGACGGTTTGGGGGGCCGGCGTGTGCTGGCTCTCGAAGATGCCGGACCCCTCGGAAATGAAGATGAATTGATAAGACTGGAGAATCCGACCCTGGGACCATTCAAAGTGGTGGTCGGCCGGGTGTCTGGCCGGCGGATACTTGGTGTGCGGTGCCACCCGGGCAAAGCCGATCGAAGTCGCCGTGCACCCCCAGATGTTGCCCGGCGGCTGTTGCGGCAGATAAACGAAATAGTCGCGCATGCGGCCTGCAGATCGTCCACCAGCTTACATCGCCAAGCGGACTCGCGTCCATCTTTCGTGGGACGGAGTTCGCATTTCCCGATTCGAGAATGGTTGCGTGCGCCCCATGAAACGCCATGCTGCAGCCAGGACCTATGAGAATCATTCGTTATCTGGACCAAAGTGGAAATGTGAAATTCGCGTGTGAAGGTCCGGATGGTCACGCGGTCGAGCTCGAAGGAGGACTCTCGGAATGGAGATCCCTGAATCGCCCGGCGGATGTGAGGAAAGTTCTCGCTCCAATCGCCCCCTCGCAGATTCTTGGGATCGGACTCAATTACCGGCGGCACGCCGAAGAAACCAAGGCGAAAATCCCGGAGTTCCCGGTCTTATTCGGAAAAGGGCTGAACTCCGTGCAGAACCCGGGAGATCCGATCTTGCTTCCCACGCACCTGGCCAGCAGCGAGGTCGACTACGAATGCGAACTGGCGGTGGTCATTGGCCGGTCTTGCAAGAATGCTTCCCGCGAGCAAGCCCTGGATTTCGTGGCCGGCTACACCTGTGCGAATGACGTCAGTGCCCGTGATTGGCAGAAAAAACGCGGTGGCGGGCAGTGGAGCCGGGGGAAATCGTTCGATTCCTTCTGTCCGCTCGGACCGTGTCTGGTCACCCCCGATGAGATCCCCAATCCCAACAACCTGACAATCCAAACGCATCTCAATGGCGAAACGGTTCAGGACTGCAACACCAGTGACATGATCTTCGATGTCGCTTCTCTCATTGAATTTCTGAGCGGCAGCACAACCCTGCCTCCCGGAACGGTGATCCTTACCGGAACACCACACGGCGTCGGGATGGCCGCAGACCCACCCCGATGGCTTCGCCCGGGCGATTCCGTTTCTGTCGAAATCGAGAAAATCGGAGTACTGACCAACCCGGTGTTCGCCGAACAATCGCTCCGGCCGTAGCTCGGTTACCCCAGGACCTGCATCCACACAGTTGACGCGCCACGCCCCGCCGGAATGTCCGGCAACGGCGGCGATTCGAAAAAGACGACGCGTTTCGGGGCATGGCGCCGGCCGAGGGTCTGCAGTACCGAAACATCCAGCGCCGAGCAATTCGTCGACAGAAGGATCATTGCGCCGGGAGCCGCGCACGCACAGGCCATTTCGATAAGGCGACCAAAATCCCTTTCCACCCGCAAAATCCGCCCGGCACGCCCGCGCGAAAATGTCGGTGGATCGAGGATGATCCATTCAAACCTCTCCGCGCGGCGAGCAAGCCTGGGCAGAACGTCGATGGCGTCGTCCGCGATGAAGCGGTGTCCGTCCGTGGCAAGATGGTTCAACTCAAAGTTGCGTCGGCCGCGCTCAAGCGCGGCTTTCGAGAGATCGATGCTGACGGTTTGTGCTCCGGCGCTCGCGGCCACCACGGAGAATGAACAGGTGTACACAAAAAGGTTGAGCAGTTTGCCAGCACAGCCAGCACGAACGCGGTGACGATTCGCTCGCTGATCGATAAACAATCCGCACGAATACCCTGCCAGGAAGTCGATCTCGTAGGAAAGGCCCTCTTCGCGCGCCATGCCGGTGTCGGCCGAGGGTCCGCCCGCGAGTAACTGCGGTGCATCCTTCAGGCCAGGCACGGCTACGAGGCGACGCGCGTAGATTCTCGGCAGGGTTACCCCGGTTCGCTCACACCACTGGTTGATTCGGTCGGTGATGTCGACAAGCGGCTCGGTCGCGGCATGGGAAAGAATCGCTCCATCGCCGAAACGTTCGATCCAGCATCGATCACCATCGGCGATCCGATACGCATCTGTCTCCGCCGAAGCGAATGCCCGCACCAGGGCAGGACCGATCCACTTCATTCTTCAAGGTTGGGACTGGCCCCCGGAATGCCCGCGCAAGAATTCGACGATCTTGGTTTGCACTTCGGTCGCTCGCGGACCCAGCTCAACCAAATGACCAGCCCCCTCGACCGCATAAAGGATCGCTCCGGGAATCCGAGCAGCGATCGCCTCAACATCGGAAAGGGGGATGATCTTGTCGGCCATCCCGTGGACGACCAGGGTCGGTGTTTCAATCTGCTCGAAGGGAAGTTCGACCGGTGCACGTAGTTGCTGAAGATCGTTGCGAAAGCCCGTCGCCCGGGCGCTCGGCGGAACGAAAGTTCCCACCAGACTTCGCAACCATTCAAGTTGATCGGCATCGTTGAGGATGTAATCCGTCAGATTCTCCCGCTCGGCCCGGGTCCCCTGGTTCTCCATCTCGAAAATCCGCTCCAGCATTCCCCGAGGATCCCTCTCCGCGGCTTCGACGGCCAGCCACGCGCCAAAATCGCCGGTGAATCGATCAAACAAAAGCTTCCCAAAGTCCGCCTGCGACAGCGGCGCATCCGAAGCAAACCGAGTAACAGGTGAAAGCAGCACCAAGGCCCAAACCCTGTCGGGATGGCGCAAAACGAACTGAACGGCCGCCGGCGCGCCGGACGAACTTGCCACTACAGCCACGCTGGGGATTCCCATCGTGTCGATCAATGCCGCCAGAGCATCCGCCTGCTGCTCCGGAGTCTGCCCGCTCGTCAGGGGAGTCCGCAGATAACCGGGACGCGATGGCGCCACCACATTGAACTCGTCCTCGGCAAATAATGATCCGACGAGCATCGCCTGATCATAGCCACCCGGCGCTCCATGAAAGACGAGCACGGAGGGTCCCTCTCCTCGAATCAAGTACTCAATTTGTCCTTTCTCGGTCTCTGCGATCTCGCCGGCCGAATCCAAGGCGGACAGCTTGTCCGCTCGCCACGAAGCAAACCAAGCCAGAACAAAACCCACGGCGAGCAGCGCGAGAACTCCCAGGAGAAAGCTTACCTTGGCGAAAATCCGGAGCGACGACTTCATCGAGCAGAGTTGATGAGTTCGTCACGCATCCTGACAAGAGAAGAAGTGGGCACGCGCACGTTCCGGCTGATAAAGCTGGGGGCACACGGATTCGAACCGTGAACCAAGCAGTTATGAGCCGCCTGCTCTGACCGTTGAGCTATGCCCCCGTTGTTGCTCGACTAATAAGCATTTTTCGACTCGGCGGGAGATTTTTTTCTTCGCCGCCGGCGACGGGGCTGAAGAAAGCGACTGCCAAGCCAATCCCAGCCGGCCAGCGCAAGCGGGTAGGCCCCCAACGAAAGGATCGCTCCTGAGATGAACGCACCGACCAGGAGCGGCAAGGGGGCGTGTGCGAGCAGCGCCAGCACATCGTCCTGCGGCGCCTCACCTGTCGTTCCCCGAAAGATCAGCGACCCGAGATTGTACCTGCGCGAAAAGGATGAACGGTGTGGTCAACGGATTGCTGAGCCACGTGCAAGCGATCGCCGCCGGGATGTTGACCCGCGCCAGATAGGCAATCAACGCGGCGGCCAGCATCTGAAAGGGCAACGGCATCATCGAGAAGAAAACTCCGATGGCACATCCCGATGCGAAACGCGCCCGCTCCGGTTGCCACATCTCCATCGCAAAGAGACGGTCGCCCAGCTTGCGATGCAGCCATGTGCCCCGAATGTGCTTGATCCGAGGCAAGTGCCGCAAGTAAGGCCCCGCCGAACTTCGCCGCCATTGATGCGGTTTCATTCCGACCACGAACACGGGGCGATTTTCCCCCGCATCTCCGCTTGCCAAGGTTCGTTAAGCTGCCTAAACACTCTGCTGTATGAAGAAGATTGAGGCCATCATTAAACCCTTCAAAATGGAGGACGTCAAAGAGGCTCTAGCCGAAGTTGGCATCGAGGGAATGACTGTCAGCGAGGTGAAGGGTTTCGGTCGTCAAAAAGGCCATACTGAAATCTACCGCGGCAGTGAGTATACTGTCGACTTCCTGCCGAAGGTTAAGTTCGAGATCGTGGTCGTTGACAGCATCGTTGAAAAGGCAGTCAAGGCCATCTCGGACTCTGCGAAGACCGGCAAAATCGGTGACGGCAAGATCTTTGTCCTTCCCATCGAGAACGCGATTCGAATTCGCACGGAGGAAACGGGCGAAAACGCCATTTAGCGCAGGTCGTTAAGGTCTCAGCTTCTCAACCCCTCTCGCCTGACGTTATGGATTGGTGGAAGGCCCTGATACTGGGCATTGTGGAGGGAGTCACGGAATACCTCCCTGTAAGCTCCACCGGCCACCTTCTTCTCACACAACGCGCCCTCGGTATTCCTCAAAGCGAATCAGCCGACGCCTTTGCCATCTGCATCCAGGCCGGAGCCATCGTCGCAGTCCTCGGTCTCTACTTTTCGCGCGTCCGTCAAATGGTCCTCGGGGTCGTCGGTCGCGATTCCCAAGGTCTCCAAATGGCGATGAACGTCATTGCCGCCTTCCTTCCGGCCGCCATCATCGGATTGCTCCTTGAGAAGCCGATAAAAAAATATCTCTTTGGAGGAGAAGCCTGGGGGCTTTGGCCCATCGTAGCGGCATGGTTCTTTGGAGGCGTCGCCATCCTGGTCGTCAGTTGGTGGCAGTCGTCACGACGGACCAAGACCCACCAATCAGGCCTGAACTTGGAGTCGCTGACCTGGCAGATGGCCGTTGTCGTCGGCCTCATCCAATGTATCGCCATGTGGCCGGGGGTCAGCCGAAGCCTGGTCACCATCGTCGGAGGCGTCATTGTAGGACTCAGCCTGCCGGCGGCCGTCGAATTTAGCTTCTTGCTCGGCCTGCTGACCCTGACCGCGGCGACGGCCTACGACGGATTGAAGTACGGCCGGGAAATGGTGCATTCCTTTGGTCTACTGGCGCTCTTCTTTGGCTTTCTGGGAGCATGGGTCTCCGCGGTGCTCGCGGTAAAATGGATGGTGGCCTATCTCAAGAAGCACGGAATGCAAATTTTCGGCTATTACCGAATCGCCCTGGCCATCGTGGTAACTATCCTGATACTCGGTGGTTGGTTGACTCATTGACGCATGGCCGAGGTGATCCCTCCCGACCTCCAAGCCACGGTGGTCTGCGAGGATGTGCGGACCGAGATCAGCGGACAGCAAACCCTCGTCGGCGTCTTAGGAATGATCCCCGCGCATACGCTGCCGATCGGCTTCTTCAAGCTTTGCCTGTGGACGCGATGGTGCGGGGGAACCGGCCAGTTCATCGAAAAGTCGCTTATCCTCGGCTGTGACGACGAACAGGCCCTGGCGCAAAGCGAGTTGAAATTCACCCTGCCCGCCCTCGACGCCTACGTGACCAACGTTCATATCCTTGGCGGCGTTCAATTTCCGCGCTACGGGGTCTATCATATCGAGATCCGTCTCGATGACGAACTGAAACTGCGCTTTCCGTTGCCAGTCGTTCCGGCGCCACAGCCCGGCCCGCCACCCTAGTGTCAGCTAAAGGTCGACGCGTTCTCCGTCGTCCGGAAGATAAACGGCATCGATGTCAGCGAGTTCGTTCTCGAAGAGAACCGAGATGTCCCCGCGTCGTTCATCGAGTTCGGTCGAAATATGTGTCAGACAGAGTGTCCCGATACGCGCGCCGCGCAAAGTGGCCAGAAGTTCCTCCGGGGAGAAATGCGCGAGCTCGCAAATCAAGAGATCTATTGGTTCGCTCAGGATCTCATGCAAGTCATTCGGGGATCCCAGGTCACCTGAATAGACAATGCGCTTGCCTTCCGCGGTCATGTCAAAAAGAAAGGACTCAATGTCGAGCCTGCCGGTCATCTTCTGGAAGCCTTCGAGGTGCGTGGTGGGATACGGGGTAACGCTAAGGCCAGAGAAGTCGCGGGCCTTCCCCGTTTGCCATGCAAAGATTTCCAAGGGAAACTGTGTGACCTCAGACGAAAGCAGGATCGTATCCAGCCACGCACGCAGAGGACCGGAGAGATGTTGAGGAACGCCCAACGGAAGCGCGTTCTTTCGGCCATGCAACCAACTGGCTTGTATTAAAAGGGGCAAGCCCCCCAGGTGATCCGCATGAGTGTGGGTGATCCAGATCGCATCGAGATCCGGCAACGCAAAACCCAGATCCAGAAGCTGAGAACTGCACGGCTCCCCGGCATCGAGGAGCACATTTCGACCGCCGACTTCAAGAAGAATACTGGCTTGAAAGCGGCCCGCCGCTACGTTGCCAGGACCAGTCCCAAGAAAAGTTACCGAAGGCATCGCGCGACTCGTAGAAGATTTGTCGGCCGCCGACAAGCTGCAGGAAGCGAAAAAGTTGCATCGCTACTCTCACAAACTAAACTCGAATAGATGCGGTTCCTGCGGAAATATGCCTTCTGGCTCCTGCTATTTTGCCTGGTGACCGCGCTGGTAAGTGCTCCTTCACCGGACACCGCTCGAACCCGCCTGGCTGATGGATTCGACCAACCCGTTGGGAAACCCGACGCTGAAGGATATTACATGTCACGCGGATTTCGGACCCGCTATCACATGGGAGAGGATTGGAATGGACTCGAGGGCGGCAACAGCGACCTCGGCAAGCCGGTCTACGCGACCGCCAACGGTATCGTCGTGCTGGCGCGCGATATGAGAATGGGCTGGGGAAACCTGTTGATCATTCGCCACATCTTCCTCGAAGACAGACAGATGAAGACGGTGGATTCGGTTTACGCGCATTTGGACAAGATGCTCGTGCGTGAAGGCAAGCAAGTCGTCCGCGGGCAGCAAATCGGCACCATCGGAACCAATCGCGGGATGTACACCGCGCATCTTCATTTCGAGATCCGCAAGAATCTGTTCATCGGCTACAACCAGCGGGCTTTCGGTAAGGATCTTTCCAACTACTATGTCCCCACCTCGTTCATCGCTCACCGCCGCAAGCTCGTTGGGGCGGGACGCAGTGCCCTGGTCACCGTCAACACATTCAGCCTGCCAGGCCAAGGTGCGCCACCCAGGAAAGAAGCAGTCTGGCGCGCAGCAACGAGCGACCGGGATCTCCCCGCCTCGAGCAACTCCGCGTCCCCCGGCAAGAAAAGGGAGCAGTTTCGTGTGAATCGCTTCGGGGATCTGTTTTCCAACCCGTAAAGCCAAAGGCATCGCTTGCTCCCGCCCGCCAGCCCGAGTAAACAACAGCCGTTGACGACACCCGACTCCCTGTTTCTCATCGCCGGAAGAGGTCGCTATCCTTCCCTCTTGATCGAATCGGCGCGCGCGTCGGGAGTCAGAAAGATTTCTCTCGCCGCCTTTGAAGGCGAAACGCCGGCCTCCACCGGCGACAGCGCCGACGAAGTTCATTGGTTGCGCGTCGGCCAGTTGGGCAAGTTGCTCGACGCCGCTAAAAAATCTGGTGCCCGCCATGCCATGATGGCCGGCCAGTTGGCTCCCGCTAATCTATTTGACCTGCGTCCCGACCTTCGCGCGCTTGTCCTCCTGGCCAGGCTAAAGCGCCGCAATGCGGAGACTCTTTTTGGCGAAGTCGCCAACCAACTCGCCAAAGCAGGCCTGGAATTACTCAATGCCATGACCTTCCTCGATGATCATATCGCTCCCGCAGGTCACATCGCGGGCCCCCGCCTGAAATCACGCGACTTGGATGACATTCGCTTCGGCTTCGACATTGCCAAGGAGGTCAGCCGTCTTGATATCGGACAAACCGTCGTCGTCAAAACGGGCACCGTCCTCGCCGTGGAGGCCTTCGAAGGAACGAATGACTGCATCCGCCGCGGCGGAAAACTCGGCCGCAAGGATGCGATTCTGGTCAAGGTGACAAAACCGAACCAAGACATGCGCTTTGATGTTCCGGTGATCGGAGAGACGACGATCGAGGTCGCCAGCGAGGCGAAACTGAAAGTCATCGCCTGCGAGGCCAACTGCACCCTCTTGCTGGACAGTCCCGCCGTTTGCCGCGCAGCGGAGCGCGCGGGTATCGCTCTCTACGGAATCGCCCAATGAATACTCTCCGCACTGGGGTGGTTGGTGTCGGCCACATGGGCGTCAATCACGCGCGTATCTATGCAGAACTGGCTTCGTGCACGCTGACGGCACTCTACGATCAAAACCATGACCTCGCCCAGCGAATCGCTCGGAAGTATCGGGCCCACGCGGCACGGTCGCTCGAAGAGTTCGCCAGACTGGTGGACGCGGCGACGATTTGCACACCGACGATCACTCATTACGAGATCGGGACCTACCTTTTGGAACAGGGCAAACACCTGCTCATCGAAAAACCGATCGCAGAAACTCCCATTCAAGCGCGGGCGCTCTCTGAATTCGCCGCCAGCCGCTCGTGCGTGCTCCAAGTCGGGCACATCGAACGCTTCAATCCGGTCCTGACCGCCTTGGAAAACAAGCTCCGCAACCCACGCTTCCTCGAAGTCACCCGCCTCTCGCCGTATCCGAACCGGAGCACCGACATCGGGGTTGTCCTCGATCTGATGATCCACGACATCGAGATCATACTGCACATCGTGCGCGCGCCCATTGTCAGCATGGATCCAGTCGGCATCGCCGTTTTGAGTAAAGGCGAAGACATCGCCAACGTTCGTTTTCGCTTCGAAGGCGGCTGCGTCGCCAATGTCACTGCAAGTCGAATCAGCCGCGATACGATCCGCAAAATCCGTGTCTTCCAGGAGAATGCCTACCTGTCTCTCGACTACCAAAAGCAGGACGGGGTGATGTATGTTCTTCGCGACGGAGCGAAGGGCAAGGAGATCGTGCGCGATAAGGTCGAGATCCAGCGCGGCGAGCCCTTGAAAATCGAACTGGAAGCGTTCCTTCAGTGTGCCCGTGAAGGTGCCCGGCCAAAGGTCTCCGGCCACGAAGCGGCCGACGCACTGGACATCGCGTTGGAAATCACGCGACGCATCGAAGAGGCCGATCCTCGCAAGAATGCGGGTCCTTCGCTTGAATGACGACCTTGTGGTTCGTTGCGGGTGAGGCGAGCGGAGACGCCCGCGCCGCCGAGGTCATGCACGTCCTGCAGACCCTTGACCCCACCATCCGCTTTCTCGGCGCCGGAGGCCCCAGAATGCAGCCCCTGGCCGTGCAACCCTTCGACAATTGGATCGCAGAAGCCGCTGTCCTCGGGCTTTGGGACGTTCTCAAACACTACGGCTACTTCCGGCGGAAGTTCTTCCGCATGCTCGATGAAATCGGTCGGATCAGACCGACTGCGGTCGTCCTCGTAGACTATCCCGGCTTTAACCTGCGCCTCGCCAAGGCCCTGCGCAAACGCCGCTTCCCCGGCAAGATCCTCTACTACATTAGTCCGCAAGTTTGGGCGTGGAATCGGGGGCGTATCTCGCAGATGGCGCAGCTCCTGGACCTGATGATCTGCGTGTTCCCTTTCGAAGAACCAATGTACGAGGCCAGCGGCTTGCACACCGTCTTCGCGGGACACCCTCTCCTCGAGGCGCTCGCGGTCGAAAAGCGAGCCGGCGAACGTGATGATCGTCTGCTCGGGCTCTTCCCGGGAAGTCGCGAACGGGAGGTGAAGCGCATTTTCCCGGTCATGGTCGAAGCCAGCCGTCTTATTCAGATGCAGAGACCCGATGTCCGCTTCGAGGCAGCGGCGGCCAGCGAGGCGCACGCCGCCCGCATGGAGCAATTGGCCGGCGATCTGCCGATCATGATTCGGTCTGGCACCGCTCACGATCTCATGCAACGCGCCTGCGCCGGGATCGTCTGCTCCGGCACAGCCACCCTGGAAGCCGCCTTCTTTGGGCTCCCCTACTGCCTCGTCTATCGCGTCGCCTGGCTCACTTTCGAAGTCGGCCGACGGCTAGTCGACGTTGACTGTCTGGGCATCATCAACATTCTGAACAACTACAAACAGAATCCTCCGGAAGATCCTCGTCTGCCAGCACGCCCAGCCCCGCACCTGGTTCGCGAGTTCATTCAGCATTTCGCGACACCGGAAGCCCTCTCCCAGGAAGCCCTCCGCCTCTTGAATGACCCGCTCGCTCGTTCCCGGCTCATCGCAAGCGTCCAGGAAGTCGTATCAACCTTGCACGCCGATGGCGCCGCCCGCCGCGCGGCCGAGGCGATTCTCACCGCCATTTAAAGTTCGCGTCGCAAGGAACTGGCCGACGATCGGTGACCGAGAACACTTGATCGCCAGAAGCAGAGCGAAAGCAATGCCTTGGCGCCAACGGGAAAATATCGGACTTCGGGGTTTTCTTTCGACCGTTTACATGGATTCTTACCCGCAAATTGCGATGCGCTTCCGGACTAAAGTTTTTACCCTGTTTCTGATCGTAGCCCTCCTGACCGCTTCTCTCATAGCCACCTTCATGTACGGGCCGATGAAACGACTATGGATCTGATGCGGACCAACGTGCTTTCCATCGCCGCGACCGCCGCCGCCATGCTCGATCCGGAGGTTCACCAGAAAATTCGGACGCGCACTGACCAGGACGCTCCCGACTATAAGAAACTCGAGTCCGAGCTGAGACGCGCGCGCGACGCCAATCGCCGGCGCGATCTGTATGTTAAGTACATCTACTCGATGCGCCCCTACCCGCAGGATCCCAGGAGCGAGTATTCCTACGTCGCCGCCCGCAGTCGCTTTCCTTTCGAACCGGCCGGTGAAATTCCCATCAAAGGCAAGACGGAAAGCGTGCGCACCTATACAATAAGGAACTTCGCATGAACGACTCCTTTCCCAAGACCCATCTCGAATCGCTCTGGGCGCCATGGCGTGTCGAATACTTTCAGGCCGAGCACCAGGCCGGGACGGACTTTTTGAGCGAAGCCGCGCAGACAAATGACGATGCCGCCCACCTTGTGGTCACCCGGGCGAAGTCGGCGTTCCTCCTGATGAACAAGTATCCGTACTCCGCCGGTCACCTCATGGCGGTGCCCTATCGCAAAGTCTCGGAAATGGCCGATCTCACCAACGATGAGGTCCTTGAACTCTGGCAATTGTGCATCCATGCCCAGCGACTGCTCCGCGACTGCGTGAGAGCCCAAGGCTTCAACATCGGATGGAATCTTGGGACGCCGGCAGGTGCGGGTGTGCACGACCACCTCCACCTTCACATTGTCCCTCGATGGATCGGCGATGCCAACTTCATGACCGTCCTGGGCAGCGTCCGCATCATCCCAGAAGGCCTCATGCCCCTCTACGGGCGCCTGAAGGTCGCTCAGGAGAACATTGCAACGACTTGATTTGCCTGGACTGTTTTCTCGAGACGTCAGACGGGCACCCTGAAGATTCCCGATGACTTCGGAAACCTTCTTTGATGCGGTCGTCATCGGAGGGGGTGCGGCCGGCCTGATGTGCGCGTTAACGGCCGGCCAGCGCGGCCGACGAGTCGTCCTCCTCGAACACAATGACCGCGTGGGCAGAAAAATAGCCATCTCAGGCGGAGGACGCTGCAATTTCACCAATCTCCACGCTGGGCCCGAGAGCTTCCTGTCCGGAAATCCCGACTTCTGCCGTTCTGCGCTCGCGCGCTTCACACCATGGGACATTATCGCCATGGTCGAGAAGCACGGGATCGCTTACCACGAGAAGAAGCTCGGCCAGTTGTTCTGCAATGGCAGTTCGCGCGCGATCATCACGATGCTGCTTGACGAATGCCGCGCCGCCGGAGTGGAGGTCCGGTGCCAGTGCCGGGTCCTCGAAGTTCGCAAGTCAGATCGCTTTTACCTGCGAAC
This sequence comes from uncultured Verrucomicrobiae bacterium, assembly GCA_963820865.1. Classification (GTDB taxonomy): domain Bacteria; phylum Verrucomicrobiota; class Verrucomicrobiia; order Chthoniobacterales; family Terrimicrobiaceae; genus DASTFP01. Next base: position 344,773 of record CAWGBZ010000015.1, on the reverse strand, counting down.
ATCTTCGGGCGATCTCTCGTGCGAGGCTCTCGTCGTTGCCACCGGGGGGCTCTCTTTCGCCAAACTGGGGGCGACCGATTTTGGGCACCGTCTGGCGGTCCAGTTCGGGTTGCCGGTCACGAAGCTGCGTCCCGGTCTGGTGCCCTTGACGCTTTGTCCGGAGGAGCGTGAATTCTTTTCAAAAATCAGCGGCGTTTCCTTGCCGGTGGTCGCCCATGCAGCCGGCGCAGCCTTTGCCGAGGCCATGCTCGTCACACATCGCGGTCTGAGCGGACCGGCGATTCTCCAGGTCTCTTCCTATCTTCGAGGGAACGACTCGCTTTCCCTCGACTTGCTCCCGGAGACCGATCTCGATTGGAAGTCCCCCGAGCGCGCCTCCGACGCCGCGGCGCTCCTTAGCCGTTACTGGCCGCGACGTTTCACCGAAGTATGGTGTCGCGGGTATGCGCCTGACAAACCACTGCCCCACTACAGCACACGCGAACGGCAGGACCTGGACCGATCGCTTCACCGCTGGTCGCCGTGCATCTCCGGCACCGAGGGATACGCGAAGGCGGAAGTGACCTGCGGAGGGATCGAGACAGGCGAACTCTCCTCCAAGACCATGGAATCACGCGGCGTGCGCGGCCTCTTCTTTATCGGGGAGGTTGTCGACGTTACCGGTTGGCTCGGCGGTTACAATTTTCAGTGGGCCTGGGCGAGCGGCCATGCTGCCGGACTGGTTGTGTAGAGGCGAAAGATTGTTACAATCCTTCGATGGCCTTCCGCCGCGATGCTCACGTCGAGAGAGACTCTGCCCTTCGAGAGGTGCAGGCGGTTTACTCTGAACTGGCGACGCGACCCATCCAGCGGCAATGTACGCTGCGCTCCGAGTGCTGCCACTTCAAGCTCACCGGGCTGACTCCCTTTCTGACGAAAGGCGAAGCGCTCCTTGCCGCGAAGGCTTTGCGAGCTTCGGGGCGCAAAGAACTCCCCTCCTCTCCGGCCGGAGCCTGTCCGCTGCTTCACCCGGTCACCGCTCGTTGTCTCATTTATGACTCGCGTCCCTTCGGTTGCCGGACACACTTCTGCGCCGCAGCGGGCGGTCCTTACCCAAGGCGGGAGGTTCTCGATCTCATTCGTCGCCTCGAGCAGGTCGATGAAAGCCTCGACGGGAACGGCCCCCGCTCTCTCCCGTCTGCTCTCGCGGCGGCTTTGCGCTTGCTCGCGTAAAGCTTCGGCGCACCAAAGTCGAATGTTGACCGTTGCACAACTTTCCAAGGCGTATGCCGGACGAGTGCTCTTCGCGGACGCCTCGCTTCAGATCAACGTCGGAGATCGCGTTGGCCTGATTGGCGCGAACGGAGCCGGAAAGTCGACCCTCTTCTCTCTCATCCTGGGCGATATATCGCCGGACGCGGGAACGGTTTCCCTTCAACGAGGGGCGACTGTTGGGTTCCTGCCCCAGGAAAGCGCTCCCTGTGGCGACGAGACCATCCTCGAACTGGCCATGGCGATCTCTTCAAGCTTCTTGGAGATCCTTCGGGCTTTGCGAGAGAGTCCAGACGATTCTGATCAGCACCATGAAGCCTTTGCGCGCTTTGCCGAGATGGACGGCTACGCGCTCGAAGCCAAAGCCAAACGCATCCTGGCCGGCCTCGCTTTTCGAGACGACGATTTCAAGCGGCGAGCCGAAACGATGTCCGGCGGTTGGATCATGCGCGCGCACCTCGCGCGGCTGCTGGTCATGGAACCCGATCTCCTCCTGCTGGACGAGCCGACGAACCACCTGGACCTCGAAACTCTGGGCTGGTTCGAAGACTACTTGAAGGGTTACCCCGGATCAATTCTGGCCATCTCTCACGATCGCGCCTTTCTGAACAGTCTCTGCCGGACCATCGTCGAAATCTCCCGCGAGCGGCTCTATCGCTACACCGGCAACTATGACGATTTCGTCTCGCAAAAGCAGGCGAGAGAGATCAACTACGTCGCAGCTTACAAGAATCAGCAACGCGAGATCGCTCGGCTCGAGGAGTTCGTCAATCGTTTCCGCGCCAAAGCCTCCAAAGCGTCCCAGGCCCAGGAACGGCTGAAGCGCCTCGCGAAAATCGATCGGCTTGACGCTCCGTCAGCGGCCGAGGCGACGATAAGCTTTCGCTTCCCGCAGCCGGCACGCAGCGGTCAGCGTGTCATCGTCCTCGATCAGGTGCGACAGGCGTACGGAAAGCACCTCGTTTACGAGAAGCTCAATCTGCTCATCGAGCGGGGCCAGCGCACTGTCCTGGTTGGCCCGAACGGAGCCGGAAAGTCGACACTTCTTAAGATCCTCGCCGGGCAGGTGGAGATCGACGCGGGCACACGTTCGCCAGGCCATCAAGTCACCATTGGGTACTTCGCGCAACACCGAACGGAGATGCTGAATCCCCAGCGCACTGTCCTGGAGGAGGCCCTGACTGACACCGCCGGCATCGGAGAACAAGGTGCCCGGACCGTCCTCGGATCCTTCTTGTTCCGCGGTGACGACGTTTTCAAGCGCGTCTCCGTGCTGAGCGGCGGAGAGAAAAGTCGGCTGGCTCTGGTGAAACTGCTCCTTCAGCCGCCGAATTTGCTGCTTCTGGATGAGCCGACGACCCACCTCGACATGCCGAGCATCGATGCCCTGATTCGCGCGCTCCAACAATACGAGGGCACCCTGATCTTTATAAGCCACGACGTGCATTTCATCCGCGCGATCGCAAGCACGGTCCTCCATATCAACGCCGGAGAACTGACCCCTTACATGGGCGACTACGACTACTACCTCGAAAAATCCAACGCCACTTCCGAACGCGAGGCGTTGGTGTCCCCATTGAACAAGACTCCCGCCATTACCCTTCCCGCCCAGCCGGAATCCCGCTCCGGCATCGGCGAGATTCGCCAGCACCGCAAGCGCGAGGCGCAACGTCGTCAGATCGCGCTGCGGGAACGCCGTGAACGGGAACGAGAGCTCGCAAAACTGGAAGCTGCGGTCATTCAACTCGAACTAAGACAGAAGGAACTCGCCGCGCAACTTGAAGACCCGAGCCTCTACGCAGACCCTGCGAAACCGCTGGAGCTGAATCGCGAGCTTTCCACCGTAACGTCGCAACTCGAGGCGGCGAACGCGGCCTGGCACGACGCAGCCGAGGCTTTTGGCACACCGGCTGAGCCGGAAGACGCATCCTAAGGAGACGCGACCGCCTTGCGCCCTTACGTGAAAAAGTATCGCGTCAGGTGAAAAAAGACCGGAGCGGAGAAACAAAGGGAGTCAATCCGGTCCATCACTCCGCCATGTCCTTCGATGAGGGTTCCATAATCCTTCACTCCTCGATCGCGCTTGATGGCGGACATGACGAGACCCCCGACAAAGCCCATCAGGGTAATGACCAGGGACATGCCCGCAGCTTGCCATGGTGTAAATGGTGTGGCCCACCAGAGCGCTGTTCCAAGCAAGGTGGCCGTGGCGATGCCGCCCAGAAACCCCTCCCACGTCTTGTTCGGACTCACTGCCGGCGCAATTTTGTGCCTTCCGAGAAGTTTCCCCCAGATGTACTGCAGCACATCGCTCGCTTGCACGACCAGGACGAAATAAAAGAGCAACTTGCCATTCTGGCCTGCGAATCCGGGAATCTGCAGAGTCATCAGCGCGGGAGCATGACTGACACAGTAGACGCAGACCATCAGCGCCCACTGGATGGTCGCCGTCCGCTCCAGAAATCTCTCGCAGTCGCCCGCCAAAGCGCTGCGAAGAGGAACGAACAGGAACGCATAGACAGGAATAAAAATCGAGAAGAGCCCGTACCAGCCAATCGCGACCAGCACATATTGAATGGGGGTAATGATGAAGAAGACCCAGAGTAGCGTGCCGTGATCGCCACGCTTGGTCGGCGTCATCGTCACGAACTCGCGCAGCGCCAGGAAGGACGTGAGGCCGAAGAGGATGACCGAGCCGATCCCGCCGCTGATCATGGCCAAAAGAAAAATCGCCACCATGACCCACCAGGCGCGGGTGCGCGCGTTCAGGTTCGCGATGGTCGCCCGGTACTCCAGGCTCCCCGCCCGGCGGGCCAGAATCCAGCCGGTCACGCTTGCCACGATGAGCACGATCACCACCCCACCGACCAGCAGACCGCTCTCGGTATCGAATCCCACTTTCATGTTGAATGCAAACTCCAGACGGCGTCTCGTGCCCGGTCAAGGAATGCCGTCTTCGTTTCTCCCGGCTCGAGCCGGATCGGTGTTCCCACGGTGATGCTTCCAAGTAGCGGCACCGGCAGGATATGGCCCTTGGGAAGAATGCGATTCAGATTCTCGAGGTAGACCGGCACCAACTCCACGTCCGGGCGGTCCTTGGCCAGATGGAAGAGTCCGCCTTTGAACTTTTGCGGTTCCGGGCCGGGAAATCGCCCGCCTTCGGGAAAAATGATCAACGATTCGCCGGCATCCAGCACCGCCAGCATTTCCCGGAGCGGATTGTTCTCATGCGTCACTTTCTGACGCTCGATCAAAAGCGCCCGGAAGACCTCCTTGGCCAGCCAGCGCCGGAGCGCGCTCGCCATCCAGTAGTCTCTGGCTGCGACCGGGCGCGTCCTCTCCCTGACAACTTCAGGCAGGCTCGCCCACAGGACCGCCGCATCCAGTGTGCTGGTATGATTGGCGAAATAAATGCGCTGGCGATCGATGGGATCCGCCCCCAGCCAGCGCGCGCGCAAGCCGGAAAGCAAGCGCACCAAAGAGGCGACGAACGACTTCATCGCGCTTCGAGCTCACGCACGATGCGAACAATCCGCCGGAGGATTGTAACCACGCTTCCCACGGCGATTACCACCAATCCGGCGGCCACGACGGGCCACTCGACACCAAACCACCCGAGCACGGCTGACGCACAACAGGCAAAGATGATCACTGCCATTCGATGCGGCTTCGCCATCGGCCCGCAGAAATGCTGCGAGGTTCCGACCGACGCGCCCAGCGTCCGCACGTAGGCCGTCAGCAATGCGAGCACCGCGCAGAGCCAGCCCGCCAGAGGGCCCCACCCGACCCACACCCAGGCGTAGCCCGCTCCCACAAGGACAAACACATCCGCAAACCGATCCGGCAGTTCATTGAAGATCTCGCCGGACTTCGTCCGGAAGCCGCCTTCGACGGCGACCATGCCGTCAAACATGTTGCATAGAAGGCGGCTTTGGATCAGCACCGCGGCGACGAGAAAAAGCCACCCCCGAAAGCCTTCCGTCATATGACCGGTCCACGCCAGACAGAGCCCGGCTCCCCCGGCCAGGACCACGCTGGCCACGGAGATGGCGTTCGGTCGGACGCCCATGCGCGCCAGCCAGGCGGCCACGGATGCCGCCCAACGCGTGTCCCGCGCCTTGATCGGGCGCCGCATGATCTTCGCTTCAGTCATCGATCAGCGAAACCCGGGAGCACGCAACCGTCCTGATCAGCCGCGCAACAGCCCATCGACTCGTTGGGACACCGACTGGTCCATGGCAATAAGCGGCGGCCAGTTGCGCCGGAAACCTTCTCCTGGAAGCTTCTTGGTGGCGTCGATACCAAGTTTGCCTCCCATGGCCATTTCGCTGGTCGCATGATCCAGGACATCCGCCGGGCCCTTGGTGAGCAAACTGTCGCGCTGCGGGTCGGTATTGGCGCACAAGTGGAAGAGGACCTCACTGGTATTGTGCACGTCGACGCCTTGATCGACGACGATGATATATTTTGTAAACATCATCTGTCCCATGCCCCAAAGCCCGTGCATGATTTTGTACGCCTGCATCGGGTACGTCTTCTTGATGCTCACAAACACGAGATTGTGAAAGACGCCTTCGGCGGGAAGAGCAATGTCCACGATCTCGGGAAAGTTCATCTTGAAAACCGGCAGGAAGAGCTTCACCGAAGCGCCGCCCATGTAGAAGTCCTCCATCGGAGGAATGCCGACGATCGTCGCGGGATAGATGGCGTCTTTGCGGTGCGTAATGGCGGTGATATGAAAAACCGGATACGGCTCCGGGAGCGTGTAATAGCCGGTGTGGTCGCCGAAAGGACCTTCATCGCGCAGCGGCTCGCGGGGATCTACATAGCCTTCAATGACAAAGTCCGCGTTCGCGGGCACCTGCAAATCGCTGGTTTCGCACTTGACCAACTCGATGGACTTTTTTCTCAAGTAGCCGGCGAGCAGAAACTCGTCGAGCCCATCAGGCAGCGGTGCCGTGGCGGCAAAAGGGAAGGCCGGATCGCCCCCGAGAAAGATCGCGACCGGCATACGGGTGCCGGTCTCGTAGTATCGGCGTCCGTGGCGGGCACCCACTTTCTGGAGTTGCCAATGCATGCCGGTCGTTTGCGCATCGTAGACCTGGATCCGATACATGCCGACGTTGCGTTCGCCGGTGTCGGGATCCTGCGTCACGACACAAGGCAATGTAATGAAACGTCCCCCATCGAGCGGCCAGCATTTGAGAATGGGAAGATCGAGCAGAGTCGGGGGACGTGGGTCGAGGGCGGCAGGATTCTTCCAATCCGGCGCCGGCGGCCAACTCTGCGTGGGTTGGGAAGGATTCTCGAACTTGTGCACGACGTCCTTGCACGGACCCGAGGAGACCCGCTTCGGTCTTGCGTGGCGCATCTCGAGCGCCGTGCCGAGCAGCTTCAAGGCCTCGCGAAAGCTGGTCGGAGGCTTCGCTTTGACGAGCGCGCCCAGTTCGGCAGCGACATCGTCCACCGACGCTGCTCCCATGCTGATGGCCATCCGCTTCCACGAGCCCATCGTGTTGATCGCGACCGGGAACGGGCTCAACTGACCATTGACGGTCGGTTTCTCGATCAACAGAGCCTTTCCTCCCCCGGGCGTTTTCATTTCCCGGTTGGCCAATTCAGTGATCTCGAGCTCTGTCGCGACCGGTTGACTAATGCGCTTCAATTCGCCCGCAAGTTCGAGGGCCTGGACGAAATCTCGAAAGGATGAAAAGGCCATTTTAGACAGCTCCAAGCGGACATGCCGCGGGAGCAGAGTGGCTGGACGGCAACGAAAGGCTGCGCCATTCGGCACGCAACCAGGTGCGCACACCCCGCAGGATCAGTTTCCAGACATGCCTGTTAGGTTCGAAGCCTTTCAATAAGGTCCGGGAATCCAGATTCATCAAACCGTAAACGCCGGCCGCCTGCCGCTTCTGCGCGATCTTCACGAGGCGCCGGTTGTAGAAGGCCATGATAGCTCTCACGATCGCTCCGTCGAGCGAACCTTCGAACGGGAACTCCGCAAAGCCCGCCCGCGGACAGCGGACAACGCTGCGGACAGGTCCATAAAAGAACAGCCCAAGATCCATGAGGAACGCGGCCGTCATGAGTTCCTTGTCACCCAGGTAATAATACTTGTCCTTATAGAGAGCTTCGAACCAGCCTCGGTACGAACGAGCAAAGCGGGCATTGAGCTCGTCGAGGTCGCAGGGCTCCCCACGCGATTCTCGCAGAATGCGGTCCACCGCGGCGGAAACGGTCCACGAACAATAATCCAGACCCTGGCTGTAGAGAGGATCGAGAAAAGAAGCGGCGTCGCCAACGATTTGCCATCCCGGGCCGGCAAGGCGCTCGGTATAGTACGGCAGCGTCGCGTACGCCTTGACGTCGCCTTCGATATACTCGGCGTCTTGAAAGATCTCGCGTCCGACGGGGTGTGTCAACAGATGCGCCTTGAGGCGCTCGCCCAGGGAAGCCCCGTCGGGGGGACGATAGAGCCGAGTATCATAGACCAGTCCGGCACTATAATCGCCTCCCCGGAGTGGAATGATCCAACACCACCAACCATAGCCGGTGAGGTGATTCGTGGCGGAGGCGCGGCTCACCTGGCATGAACGCGCATAGTCCGGAAAGCGGCTCAACAAGTCATATCCGTCCCAATCCTTGACGTTGCGAAAGCGCGCCCAGATGGCATTGGTCGGATGCTCAGGCAGGCTGCGCAAGAGCCCCAGCCGGCGGGCCAGCAGGGCCGCCCGTCCGGTCGCATCGACTACCCAGCGCGCGGAAAGCCGGCGATCACCGCTGCCGTCGCGCAGGATCAGCCGGCTGGGCCCGCTCTCCAGCATATCGATCGAGACGACCTTCGCCGGACGGAAAATCTGCGCACCCGCGTCAGTCGCCATCGCCAACAGATGCTCATCGAGAACTTCCCGGTCCACCTGGTAAGAGGGCAGGCGCACCTGATAGAATGCTCCGATCTCGCTGCACCGATCGAAGGAATCGCCAGATCCACGTGAGAACCAAAAGCGCAGTCCATTCTTAACCACATGATGATGGCAAAGGTGATGGGTCAGCGCCAGGCGCTTCGTGAGGAAACATCCGCTCACCTCCGTCGTGGCTTCACCCACCTTGCGATCAAAGTGACTCGAGCGCTCGACGACCGCAACGCGAAGCGCGGGCGCCTCGCGCCGGAGCAACAAAGCCGTCGCGGCTCCGGAGAAAGCTCCCCCAATCACGACGACATCGTAATTCTCGTGCATACCGCCTTGCATAAACAATGAAGCCCGCTCTGGCAATGCGTCTCGGAGCCTGCCCATCGGCCGGTCCCAGTGACAGGGAAGATTTGCCATTTTGTCGATCGCGGTCCACTATTTGAAGAGAGAGACGATGAACCTCAGAAGAACATTCGTTGCAGGCTGTCTGTTCGCGCTGTGCGTTCCCCTTTATTCGCAGACCGATGAGACAACAAAATCGTCCAAGCCTGAAAAGACGTCGGTAACCAAGCTCGATGGAACAAAGCTCTTTGGCCTCGTTGAGATCACTGACGACTACACGATTCGCATTTCCAACGACTCCGGGATCACCAGGCTGCCCATAGCTCAACTGGGAGACGCCGATTTCAAGAAGTACGGACTTAACCAGGACCGTTCGAAGGATGGCCGTCTTTGGTACGAGCGCAAAGAAGCACTCGAAGATTCGCAAAACGATTCGCAAAACGATGGCCAGTCCGACAAGAATGCAAAGTCAGAGGGAGGGTCTGCCGTGGAGATACGTCTCGGCGAAATCGCCGCCTTCCAACCGGTCATCGCTGCCTACGAAAAGACGCTTGGTTCCAAGAAGAGCGACAAGGCGGCTTCGACGAAGGCTTCCGGAGAGAAGTCGGAAACTTCCGATTCCTCTTTCACGCCCCTGTTCTCGCAGCCCGGCATGGCCGGTGGATTGGCGGAGCCATTTACTGGTTTCGGCACCTCAGCGCTTCAACCGATCACGGGAGCGGCTTCGAGCGCGACCAGTGCGACCGGGGTGATTCAATCCGCCGCCGGCGCGGCGACAAGCCTCCCGTCAGCGCCGCAATAGTCTCTCTCCAGCCACGTTGATTCACGCTCGGCTGACCAAGGGCACGGCCGAGCGGAGGGCGACCAATCGGGAAGCAAGATCCTTGATCGGCCCGCGCTCGTGGCTGGCCGTAACTGTGGCACGCAATCTCGCGGAGCCTCGGGCAACCGTAGGATATCGGATGGCCGGAACAAGAAAGCCCGCGGTCAAGAGTGCCTGAGAAGCAGCGACGGCAGCGTCCTCGTCTCCAAGAATAAAGGGGAAGATCGCACTTTGGGACTGAACCGGGAGGAGTGAAGCGAATAGGGCGATGTTCTCGTGGAGCCTGTTCACCAGCGATTCACCCTCAGCGGATTCCAGCAATTCCACCGCAGCACGGGAAGCTGCCGCGCAGTGTGGGGGAGGAGCGGTGGAAAAAATGAAGCTGCGCGCGCGATTCACGAGGTAATCGCGAAGAGCCGCCGTGCCGCAGATGTATGCGCCGGTCGATCCCAAAGCCTTTCCCAAGGTACCCATTTGCACTTCAATGCGACTGCCCAGGTCCAATTCGTCGACCAACCCGCGACCCCGACTGCCGACCACTCCGATCCCATGCGCCTCGTCAACAAAAAGCCATGCGCCAAAGCGTTCCTTCAACTCCACAATCTCGCGAAGCGGAGCACGATCGCCATCCATGCTGTAGACCGACTCCACCAAAACAAGCACCCGGGCCGTCGGGAAAGCCTGAGCCGCCCAACGCAGATGACTCTCCAGCTTTTCGAGTCCATTATGCGGGAAGACGCGCAGGGCTGCGCCCGCCAGACGGGCCCCATCCACGAGGCAGGCATGGCACAGCTTGTCCATGATAATGACATCATCCTTTCCCACCAGCGCGGGAATCGTTCCCAGCGCGGCCGCGTAGCCGCTGGAGAAACTGAGAGCCGACTCCGTCCGCTTGAAACGGGCCAGCGCCGCCTCGAGCCGTTCGTGATGAAGATGCGTCCCACAAATCAAGCGCGAGGCGCCCGTACCGGCGCCGGCTTCCTCGAGCGCCGCTCGCGCCGCGTTACGCAGATTCGGGTGGGCCGCCAGCCCAAGGTAGTCGTTGGAGGCGAAGTTCGCTACCGAGCGCCCATCGCAACGCACCTCCGCCCCTTGTGGCGAATCGATCAAACGCAACGCGCGGCGAAGGCCCGCCGTTTGAATCCGCTCAAGCTCGTCCGCGAGAAACTTCTCGAAATTCATCCATTCATTAAGCGCAGCATCTCTCCGACCGCTGCCTCCATGCCGTCAAAGATAGCCCGTGACACGATGGAGTGACCAATATTGAGCTCCACCAAATGCGGAATGCGAAGGACATGGTGGATGTTCTCGTAGTTGATCCCGTGACCTGCATTCACCTGCAAGCCGGACGCATGAGCCAACTCGGCTGCCTTGATCAATCGGGCCAGTTCAATCTCCCGGTCCGCTCCCAGGCTGTTAGCAAAAGCACCCGTATGCAATTCAACGAAATCCGCCCCGAGCTCCGACGCAGCCGCAACCTGAGCCTCTTCCGGATCAATGAACAAACTGACCACGATTCCCCTCTCTTTAAGGCACGAGATCGTGGGCCGCAGTGAAGATCGCTGCGCGGCGCAATCAAGCCCGCCTTCCGTCGTCACTTCCCGACGATTCTCCGGAACCAGGCAGACATCCCGGGGCAGAATCTCAAGGGCAAGTTCGACGATCTCCGACGAATTTCCCATCTCCAAATTGAGCTTCGTCGCGATCCGCTGCTTCAAGTTGCGAACATCGCGCTCCTGGATATGCCGGCGGTCGAGACGCAGGTGCGCCGTGATCCCGTGGGCTCCGGATCGCTCGGCCGCCAGCGCCGCTCCGAGCGGGTCAGGCTCAGCATTGGCTGCATCCGGCATCTCCCGGTAACGAGCCTGTCGCAGCGTCGCGACGTGATCGATGTTGACTCCAAGTTTGATCATATCAGACCACGAAAGCGTTAGGCGCGGGGCGTCAATTGTAAAGCAGTCACTTGCGAACGCGATCGTCTCGCGCCGGGGGGCACGCTGACTCTCTTTACCGAGCGGTTGAGAAACGCCCCAAACCGACTAATAGAACAGGCATCGTGTCGTCTCTGATCTTTCTCCTGGCTCCAGGTGCTGGAGCCCCGTCGTCGAATCCCTGGATGCGCCGCTGGGCCGACCTGCTCGGGACCATCGGCAGCGTTCGAGCCTTCGACTATCCCTACATGGCCGAAGGACGAAAACGCCCTGATCCTCTTCCCAGATTGATTGCCGCACACCGCGAGGCGTTGAGACAACTAAAAGACTCCCACCCGGGCCCGGTCGTCCTCATTGGGAAGAGCATGGGCTCACGCATCGGCTGTCACGTTTCTCTGGAGGAAGAAGTCGCCGCGCTCGTCTGCTTCGGTTATCCGCTCTGCGGCGGCGGCAATCCTGAGAAGCTTCGTGACAAAGTGCTTCGCGAAATCCGCAAGCCTATTCTCTTCGTCCAGGGAACTCGTGATCCGCTTTGCCCGCTCCCTCTCCTTGAACGCGTCCGGGCAGAAATGACGGCTCCGAACGAACTGTACGTCGCGGAGGGAGGCGACCACTCCCTGGCTGTCGCCAAGAGCGGATTGAAAGCCGCGGGAAAGAACCAGGACGACGTTAATCACGAGATCCTTCAAAGAGTCCTTCAGTTCGTGCAAACCCGCTGACGACATCGCGTGGGACTTGAACCGGGAGGGGAGGGACACTATGCCATTCGCGTGATCGAATGGGTGAAGCGACTTGCCTGGATCGAAATTGGCATTCTCGTGCTCGCCGCGCTCCTGCGCCTGGCCTTCCTCGACATTAAGCCCGCGCACTTCGACGAAGGGGTCAATGGTTGGTTTGCTGATCAGATGACTCGCACCGGCTTCTTTCGCTATGACCCAACCAACTATCACGGTCCGCTCCACTTTTATGCGGTGTTCCTCTCGCAGACACTTTTCGGCAGGAACCTTTGGGCTCTACGCCTGCCGGCCGTGGTGGCGAGCTTCTTCTCCGTCTGGCTGCTTCTGCGATTTCGGGAGCATTTTGGGGCGCTGACCGCCCGCATCGCCGCACTCGCGATGGCGGTCTCGCCAGCCTCCATCTTCTACGGTCGTTATTCCATCCACGAGTCCTGGCTGGTCGTGTTTTCAATTCTCTTCCTTTTGGGTTGGCTCGGTCTTTGGCGAAGCGGCGAACGTCGCTTTCTGTTCGCGGTGGTCGCCGGAACAACAGGAATGATCCTGACCAAGGAGACGTATGTCATTCATATCGGAAGCTTCCTGCTGGCTGGCGGCGTCTTAAGCCTCCTGCAACGGGTCCTGCCCTCGCGCCCACCGATGCCGCTGGCCAGGCAACTCTGGTCCTGGGCGGACCTGACCAGAGCCTCCGCGCTCGCCGTTCTCGTGATCGTCTTCTTCTACTCCGGAGCGTTCCTGGACTTTACGGCCTTGGGCGGGCTCTATGAGACCTTCGCCGCCTGGTTTCAAACCGGGGTCGCCGCAGCGGGCCACGAGAAATCGACCTACGACATCGGTCCGGTAAACTATTACTGGGTCGCGCTGATGGCGCGTTATGAATGGCCAGCCTTGCTCGGCTTGCTGCTTTGCTCGCTCTATCTCGCACCCGCGGAGGCCCGCCTAAGGTATCTGGCGATCTATGGATGCGGGGTCTTGCTCGCTTATTCGCTCATCCCTTACAAGACGCCGTGGTGTATCGTCTCCATCCTCTGGCCATTTTACCTGATCCTGGGTGCGGAGACAGCCGCCTGGATGTCGTCCTCCGAGAATCTGGTCCGGGCGATTTCCCGAGCCGTCCTGGTCGTCGGCCTGGTCGCCAGCACGTTTCTTTCCATCCGTCTGAACTTCTTTCGCTTCACGAACGAACGCGAACCGTACGTCTATGTGCAGACCTACCCGGAAATAAGCACCCTCACCCAACCCCTCCTCGAGATGGCCCACCGAGATCCCCGCTACTATCATGTGCGCGGTCAAATCCTGTTGGAAAGCTACTACCCGCTGCCCTGGATGCTGGGCGACTTTACCCAGATCGGGTACTACAAGAAGGAAGAACCTCCCGAGCGCTATGACGCTGACTTTGTCGTGGCGGAGGTCAGCCAGATGGAGACGGTCGAATCGGCTCTTGAAGGCGAATACTACAAGCGGAGGTTTCGTCTTCGCGATTCGCAGGAGGAATGCGTCGTCTATTTTCGCAGGGAACCATTCGACGCATGGTTCAAGGGCGCCCCTCCGCTCTTTTCCAGCACCCGATGAGAGTTCTTTCCGCCGCGCTGGCCTTAGTCTCTTCCGTGGTGGTCAGCGCCATCGCCTTCGCCTTCCTGTGGTCTGGACTCACCCCGGCAGTGGCCTGGACAAGTCTGGCTTGCGGCACCGCTGGCGCGATCGCGGCCTGGCGAACCGCCAGCCCGCACCCGCGCGCACGGCTCACGTTTTGGGACTGGCTCATGCTTGTTGTTTTCGGCCTTGTCTCGTTGCGAGCCTTCTTGTGGCTGATCTACACACGCGGCGATGACATATGCGTGCTTTCGCCGAACAATTTGGGAGATCTCTCGCTTCACCTCAACCTGATCCGCTACCTGGCGAGCGGAATACCGTTCTGGCCTGAGAGTTCCATCCTCAGCGGCGTCCCCCTCACCTATCCCATCGGCGCGGATCTCTTCAACAGTGTCCTCGAAGTCGGCGGCGTGGACACGTTCGCGGGGCTGGTCTGGACCGGACTGGCCGGCGCCGCTCTGACCGGGTATGCGCTTTGGCTTTGGGGTGGGCCGTTCGGCCTTGCAGCCTTCTTGTTCAACGGCGGTCTCGCCGGATTCGCGGTGCTGCGAACGCTTCAGATCGAAGATTTTCAGACTGAGATGGTTTGGAAGAACTTCTTTCTTTCCATGTTCGTCACGCAACGCGGCCTGCTCTACGCCTTGCCCGCCGGGCTTCTCCTGTTGTCCGCGTGGCGCGAGCGCTATTTTCGCGGCTCAGCCCAACTGGTTCCGTTTTGGCTGCAGTTCCTGATCTACGCCAGCCTTCCGCTTTTTAGCATCCACGCGTTTCTGTTCCTCAGCGCGGTGCTTCTGGCGATCTTCATCTCCAAGCTGCTTAAAAGCCGGCGAGATTTGCCTAGACCCGCCGGAGGAACGATCACGGAGATGACCGTGCTGGTCGGCATCTCCGTTATTCCTGCCACTGTTGCGATCCTCCTTGTGACTGGATCATTTTCGGTCTCCTCGGGGATCCGCTGGGCGCCTCACTGGGTCACGGCGGGATCGCCACTGGATCTATGGACGTGGATTTGGAACTTCGGCCTGGCGCTGCCCCTGGGCTTGGGGCTGGCCGTCGTCCTCTTCTTTGACCGGGATGCGGAGGCACGTTGCTTCGTTTGGACGGCGGCGGGTGTCTTCGCGCTGTGCTGCCTTTTCGCCTTCGCACCGTGGGAGTGGGACAACATGAAGCTCATGCTCTGGAGCTGGCTGGTCCTGGCGCCATATCTTTGGACCAGGATCGTCGCCCCCATGAAGCCGGTCGCACGCATCGCCATTTGCATCGTCCTGTTTTTCTCGGGCGGAGTTTCCCTACTCGGTGGCCTGGATGCGCGGCACGGATACGTGGTGGCCCGTCGCTCGGAACTTGACGCCTGGCGCCATGCGGTGGCGGGAATCCCAGCCGGCGCCCGCTTTGCCTGCGTCCCGGACTACAATCATCCATTGATCCTTCTCGGCCGCAAGGTGGCCTGCGGCTACGAAGGTCACCTCTGGAGTCATGGACTCGACTATCACCGCCACCTGCACCTGCTCCGTCAAGCGCTGGCAGGACAGGAACCCTGGGGGTTGGCCGCTCCGTCGCTCGGAGCGGAATGGCTCGCGCTGCGTCGGTCCGATTTGCCGAATGTCCGACCACCAGGCGATGCCCCGCCGGAGGGCGCTTTCGGCGCGTTGTACGATCTGCGCCCGCTGCTCAAACAACACCCAACCAACCAAGAAGCCCCGCAATTGCCACCACAAATAGTGGATTTACCCTGGTGAACACGAAGATCAGAGTGCAGATGCCGGTCAGAAGAAAGGCGCGCCAGTCCTGATCGGCAGCCTTGCTCATGACATAACCGCTCGCCAGAACGAGACCCACTGACAGCGGAGCGAATCCCTTTTCGATAGCGCGACGAAGGCTGGATTTCTTGGCGCGCTCCCAGAATTGGACTACCAGATACACCAGCACGCCCGCTGGCGCGATCATCGCCACCGTAGCGAGAATCGCCCCGACGATTCCCATGAACTCACCGCCGGCGGAGAGCCCAGCTTTATAGCCGACCAAAGTGACAATCAGGATGCTTGGACCCGGCGCGGCCTGCGAAATGGCAAAGATATCCGCGAACTGGCTGTCGGTCAGCCAATGATAATCGTTCACGCTCTTGTGGTGCATTTCCGGCAAGACCGTGTTGCCGCCGCCGATCGAGAGAATCGAGAGAGAGCTAAACAGCAGAATGATCCGGATGAGCGTCGTCGCGTTCATTGCTTGCCTGACTTCGGCCAACCCCACGCCAGACTGAGCGGCGCCAGCAGCGCCAGACAGCCCAGGAGCGGCCAGCGCAAGATTCCATTCATGAGAAAGATCGCCGCGAAGAGAAGAATGGGCACCAGCCCTCGGAGGCACTTTCGGCCCGTCTTGATGGCCATCGCCAACGTGAGGGCAACGGCCGCGGCCGCCGCGCCACGCAAAACGCTCTGCAGGGCGGGAACCTGGTGAAACTGAAAATATGCATAACCAAGCCCCAGGATGATAATCACCGGAATCAACGCGAGTCCGAAGACCGCCGCGATCGCGCCCCCCACACCGCGAAACTTTGCTCCCACGAAAACCGCCAGGTTCACCTGATTGGCACCGGGCAGGATCCGGCACATCGTGATTGCACTAAGAAACTCCTCCTCCTCCATCCACCCCTTTTCCACGACGATCACCTCCCGCGACCAGGCGGATAGCCCTCCGCCAAACGAAGCCAGAGCGATATGATTGAAGGTCAGCGCGAGCTCGAACAGCGTCGGATCGGGAGAGTCCTTCGCCTCACTCATGTCTAAGCTCGGGATCGTGCGGAAAGTCCGTTTCCTTATGCTTCGAGGGATCGAGCGGATCCGGCGGATCGTAGCTGTGCGAATTTTCCCAATCGCTCTCGAAGACCTCGATGAGCCGCTGCACCACGGCCTCGTCCTTGATGGTCGTCCCCAGCTCGCGGCGCAAATCAAAGGCACTGCGGTCAATGTTCATTGAACCAACGAGGGCATGTGATTCATCCGAGATGAGGAGTTTCGCATGGAGGCGCAGATTCTTCTGCTTATGAACCTTGACGCCAAAGCGCTTAAGCACCCGCAGCGACGAGAAGGTATCCAAAACGTCCCAGTCGCTGATGCCGTGCTTGCCTCCACAGAGAACGCGGACATGCACTCCGCGGTCCGCGGCCTCGAGAAGACGATCCAAAATGACGGCATCAACAAATTTCGGATGCTGGACATCGAGCTTATGCTTGGTCGAATCGATAAAGTGCGACATGCGAGTACGCGAATTGGCGTTGCTCCAGAGCAGGCCGCTATCGGGGTCCGGCAGCCAGTCGCGATGCTGCCAATCCGCTTCGAATCCCTCCGCCACCTGCGCCACGCGCACCGGATCCCGGGTAACGATGCCGTAGTCCCGCGTTTGAGTAAAATATTTCAAGCAAAGGTTGAAGGTCGAGATAAGGGCGACCTCTCCATCGACGACGATCGACTTCTCATGGGTGACATAAAACTTCGGATTCGCCCACTGAATGTCGACGCCGTTCTTCTTGAAATAGTCGTAGGTCTCGTCGTTGGCCCGGTCTCCCCCCGAGCGTTTTGGGTTCAGCATGATGCGAACTTTGACGCCGGCGTTCTTGCGATCCGCCACTGCCTCCAGCAGGGTAGGCTCTGAAAACGTGAATTGCTTGATTAACAGGGTTTTCTGCGCCGAACTAATAAGATTGCGAACGGGCTCGACGCCATCGTCCGGCTCGACGATCAAATGAGGGATAGAGACAGACATAAACTTTCCTGGGAACTCATACGCCAACCCCGCAAAAAGAAAAGCCTCCGCTCCAGGCGACGGATTTTCCTTTCTCAGAGGCGGTTGCCGGCCTTAGTTCTTTCTCGGAATGCAGAAGGAAGCCTTGCCCCTGACCTCCTGGGCGTTCTTCGAGCCAACCTCCCGCCACTGGCTTACGGCTCAGGTTCCCGGCTGCATCCATAACGACCTCCTCAGACACAAGCGGATACCGGATCCTTTCTGGGGCGCGAATGAAAAAGAGCTCCAATGGATCGAGGAGCGAGACTGGGACTATCGCTGCCGGTTTGCCCTGACAGCAAAATGGGGCGACTACCCGCACGTCGAACTAGTCGCCGAGGGGCTCGACACCGTGGCGAGCATTCGTCTCAACGGGCACAATCTCGGATGGACGGAGAATATGTTTCTGGGCCATCGATTTGACGTCAAGCAAGCCATCCGGCCGGGGCGAAACATCCTGGAGATTCGGTTTGGCAGTCCCATCGCCTACATTCGCGCCCGCCGGAAACGGGGCGATGTGGTCGAATGGAACGACCCGATCGGCGGCCGGTCGCATATCCGAAAGGAGCAATGTTCTTTCGGTTGGGATTGGGGACCGAGGTTTGCCACGTGTGGAGTTTACAAGCCGATTCGCCTCGAAGGATGGGGAGAAAATCGCTTTGAATCGGTGCGCATCACGCAGCGGCACGAAGCGGGGACCGTTCGAGCAAATCTCGAGGCGCGCCTCGCGGTGGATGGCGGCGCGGTCCGCGGCATCGTCTCTCGCAACGACCAGGTCGTCGCCGAGATCTCCGATCTCGCGTTTGAGATCGTAAATCCCGAATTGTGGTGGCCGAATGGCCACGGCGATCATCCCTTGTACGACGTGCGCCTCGAACTGGTCGATGGGGAGGACGTCCTCGATTGTTGGAGCAGGCGAATCGGCCTGCGAACTTTGACGCTCGATCGCCATCCGGATGAGTTCGGCGAAACCTTTCAATTTGTCGTCAACGGCCGGCCGATCTTCGCCAAGGGAGCCAACTGGATTCCGGCGCACAGCTTCGTTAGCAGCGTCCGACGTTCTGACTATGAAAATCTCCTGACTTCCGCCGAGCAGGCGCACATGAACATGCTTCGGGTTTGGGGCGGCGGCATCTACGAGACGGATGACTTCTACGACCTCTGTGACGAGAAGGGTTTGCTCGTCTGGCAGGATTTCATGTTCGCCTGTGCGATCTACCCCGGCGGTCCGGAGTTTCTTGCCTCGGTCAAGGCGGAGGCCGAATACCAGGTGAAGCGGTTGGCGAATCACGCTTGCCTGGCCTTGTGGTGCGGGAACAACGAAATCGAGCAGATGTCCGGGGAGATCACCAAGACCGCCCAGCGCCGGAAGGCCTATGAGGAGATTTTCTACCACATCCTGCCGGAAGCGGTCGCTCGCTACGACGGCGAGACCTCGGTACTGGCCAAGCTCACCGCACAATCCGGAGGGGTATACGAAGGATCCCAACAATGAGAAGTCGGGCGACTGTCACTTCTGGGATGTCTGGCACACCAGGCAGCCGGTGAAGCGCTACGAGAAGACGGGGCTTCGTTTTTGCTCGGAATTTGGGATGCAGTCTTTCAGTTCGCCCGAGATCGCCGCGACATTTTGTCTGCCCGAGGAATGCGATGCGTTCGAGTCGCGCGATGGAGAATCATCAAAAGAGCCGCTCGGGCAACCAGATCATCAAGGAATATATCTCTCGCCGGTATCGTCTCGGCGATGGTTACGCCACGGTGGCGTATCTTTCGCAGCTCAATCAAGCTTACTGCATGAAGGTGGCGGTCGAACACTTCCGCCGCTCGATGCCCCGAACCATGGGCGCTTTATACTGGCAGTTGAATGATTGCTGGCCGGGTTTTTCCTGGAGCAGCCTGGAATTTGGCGGACGGTGGAAGGCCATCCACTTTGCGGCGAAGCGCTTTTTCGCGCCTGTGCTGGTCTCTGCCCAAGTGCCCGGCGAGGAGCGGATGGGTATGGGAAACCTCTGGAGAAGCAGCATTCGAGAAATCCATCTTCATACGATCTGCGATGCGCCTGGCAAGACGACCGGTCTATTGAGTTGGTCCCTCTTCCATCTTGATGGCCGGTTACTGGAGGCCGGTGAGAAGAGCGTCTTCCTCGGATATGGGCAATCTCATCGCCAAAAGGCACTTGATCTCTCGCGCCCGTTGAAAACCCACGGTGCCCGCAATCTCATCCTGCGCGTCCGGGTCGAAACCGAGCGCGAGGCGGTGTCGGAGGACACCGTCTTTCTCACGGAGCCGCGTCTCATCGACTTTCCCCGCACTCCGATCTCGATCACGGTCGAGCGGACGACGCAGCGAGAATTCCAACTCGGCTTTCATTCCCGTGCGTTCCATCATGCCGTTCAAGCCGATCTTCCGGGCATCGCCCACACGCTCGAAGACAACTATTTCGATTTGTATCCGGGGGAGATGCGCAAAGTGCGCGTGCGCACGGAAAAGGCTGCCATGCTTGCCGAGATCAAGCGCACCATTACCGCGCGCTCCCTGGCGGACTTCTATTGAAACAATGAGAGGAATGTCGACGGCCCGAAAGATTGTGGTGATGACCGGTATTTTTGGCGTCGAGAAGCCTTGAGCGAGGCGTTCGATCTGCGAAACATCTCACGTGGACCAATACATGCACCAGGCACTTGGCAGGGCCCTGCTCGTTCTGCGACAAATTCGCGACGGGTTTGGACCCTATCCGACCGCTTCGCGGGCTTCGCTCGAAAAGCTAACGCGCGCCTGGACACGCCCGACCGTCGCGGCTGCACGCGCTGTGCCCCTCCCGCCTCAGAAATCTCCGCCCGATCCTACGCTCGAAGAATTGCGCGCTGCGGCACTTGTCTGTGTGAAATGTCCGCATCTGGCGCGAACGCGTACTCAGGTCGTCTTCGGCGTGGGAAATCCAAAGGCCGAACTGATGTTCGTCGGCGAAGCGCCCGGAGCCGACGAGGACGCACAGGGTGAGCCGTTCGTGGGACGTGCCGGACAGCTCCTCACCAGGATCATCCAAGCCATGGGCTTCCGCCGCGAGGACGTTTATATCGCCAACGTCCTCAAATGCCGTCCCGATATGCCACCGGAGACTTCCGGAAATCGGAAACCGACCGCACAGGAAATGAGTACCTGCCTGCCGTGGCTTGAACGGCAAATCGACCTGATCAAGCCGCGCGTGATGGTCGCCTTGGGCGCGACCGCCGTGGAGGGCCTGCTCGGCGCCACGGCTCCCGTCAGCAAGGTCCGCGGACGGTGGCTGGATTTTCGGGGAATTCCGGTGATGGCCACCTATCATCCTGCTTACTTGCTGCGCAACCAATCGATTTCCGAGAAGCGCAAGGTCTGGGAAGACATGCTACAAGTGCTCGAACGGCTTGAGCGACCGATCACCGAGAAACAGCGAAAGTTCTTCACGAAAAGCGAATCATGAAACGAATCAAGATCACGCACAAAACCGCATATTTTTATAGAACGCCGGTGGTCTTTGGCGCCCACCGCGCCCTGGTGCGCCCGCGGGAAGGACACTGGGTCCACATCGAGAGCGCGCTGTTCGAGGTCAATCCCACACCAAATACCCGGTGGATTCACGACATCCACGGAAACTCCATCGCGCTGATGACTTTTACCGAACCCAGCCAGAACCTGAGCGTCTATAGTGAGATCGTCGTTGCCCACTACCTCGAGAATCCGCTCGATTTTCTCATCGATCCGATCGCCTTGTCCTACCCTTTTCAATATTCCACCGATGAGCAGATCGAACTGATCCCCTATCGTCTCGCGAGTTACCCTCGCGACGGTGCAGCGCTCCGGCAGTGGCTGTCGGGCTTATACACTGCCGGCCAGCTCATTAACACCTTTGAACTCCTCAATGGGTTGAATACGCGGATCCACGAGTCCTTCCGATACCTTCCGCGCGACGAACACGGCGTGCAATCACCCGCGCAGACCATCATGCTGGGAACAGGCTCGTGTCGCGACTACGCAGTCATGCTGATGGAGGCGGTGCGGCATTGGGGTTTCGGCGCTCGCTTCGTTACGGGCTACATTCAAATGGAAGAAGGCCAGCATGGAGCCACCCATGCCTGGACGGAGATATACATTCCCGGAGCGGGTTGGCGCGGCTTCGATCCGACCAATAACTGTTTCACAGGCTGGGATCATGTCTCCGTGGCGGTCGCGCGCGATCCGGAAAAGGCCTCGCCTCTAAGCGGAGTCTGGGAGGGCCCGGCGGACGCGTTCGACCGGATGGAAGTGACCGTGCAAGTGGTCAAGGTGTGAATCTAGCCCGACGCATCTGGCGGGAATGTCTCTGGCAGTTCGTCACCAAGACGTTGAGGTTGCTCTTTGCCTTGGTGGCGAAGATTCGAATCGTCAACTACGGGGAGATTCCCCGCCATCGCGGATTCATTCTTGCCTCGAATCATATCAGCCATTTCGACCCACCAATCCTTACCCCTCTTTTCCCGCGGAGAATCGACTGGATCGCCATGTCGGATCTCTTCCGCGGCCGGCTGCTGGACGGCCTCTTCTCCGGGCTGAATGTGATTCCGATCGAACGCAAAGGCCCCGATCGCGCGGCGTTGCGGACCGCCGTCAAGCGGCTCAAAGAGGGGCGAGTTGTCGGCATTTTTCCCGAGGGAGGGATCCGCGACGGCGCTGCTTCGATTGTCAACGGTGCTGAAATGAAGCAAGGCGTCACCGTGCTCAGCCAGCTCGCAGACGCTCCTGTCGTTCCCTGCGTGATCCTTGGAAGCGACCGGTTGTACAATCCACGGAATTGGCTGCCCTGGCGACGGACGCCGGTTTGGATTGGTTACGGAGCACCTATTCAACCGACGAGGGACGACCGTGAGAAATCAAGCAAAGATTCCCTCGGAAGGGTGCTCAGTCTGGAAATCGTGAAACTGAAGGAACGCCTTTGTCAGGACTTCCGACTCACGGCAGCCGATCTGCCGCACTCACCGAGGCAACGGATGCAGGAACCGTAGGCAGCTGGCCGCATGGAAAATTTCCGGTGAGACGAAAAAGAGTTCGATGAGACAGGCGCTGGAACGACTCGTTGCCTGCGTAGTGGACGGGGCCATGTGCGGAACGATGAATGCACTGCAGTGGCGTCACCGGGCTGATATGTGCTCTCTCGAAGAAATTGAGCGCTATTTCTCCACCTGCGCGAAGCTCTCGCGGGAAGAATTTTACCGGTCACCGCCCATCACCGGCAAGACTGAGAACAGCCATTGGATCGACTGGGATGCTCCAGTGCGCAGCGGCTTTCCGGAGAATGATCGTTTTCGGGCTCGCTTCCAGCCGGGGGACCAGGGACGGTCTGGCCCGACCGTTTTATTGTTGCACGCGTTGATGAGCGCGAGCGACCTCGGCTACTTGCGGGTAGCCCGCTGGTTTAACCGGCGCGGATGGAACACCGTGTTTCCGCACCTGCCCTTTCACTATTCGCGAAGACCACGAGGTTATCTCAACGGCGAGTTGGCCATCACCGCCAATCTGGTGCGCAATGGCGAGACACTTCGCCAGGGCGTTACCGAGCTTCGCCAGCTCATGGCTCTGTTGCGTGAAGGCGGCTGCACGGAATTCGGCCTCGTCGGCACGAGCTTCGGCGGCTGGAACGGCGCCTTGCTCAGCTTTCTGGAAAGCGATTTCCGTTTCATCGGCCTGATCCAACCGATCGTGAACATCGAGCATGCGATCTGGGAGAATCCTGGCTCGATCCTCCTGCGGAGGCTGCTGCGTGCAAAAGGCATCCTGCCTGGCGAGAGTGCCCGCCACGCCCACCTGAGTTCACCTCTTCACGGCATTCCTCTCTGCGGAGCCGAGCGCGTGACCATTACCTCCGGAGTCTACGATACAGTCTCTCCCTCCCGCGAACTCCTTGCTCTCAGGGATCATTGGCGGGGCGCCAGGCTGCTGGAAATCCGCCAGGGTCATTTCGGATACCGCGCGCTGCGGGCAACTTTGAAGGAAATCGAGAGGTTTTTGTAGATCATCACTTACGGAAACGCGCCCGAGACGAGGGCTCTCGGAGTCATGGTCCGGCCTCCACGGCGGACACTCAAGGAACTTCGTCCGGAGGCGCAACCACTGCCAGACCGCCTCTACAAGCAGGAGGATCCGTCCCCCGGCGAATCAGATCATCTCCCGATAGGTCGCCAACGCCAGGAGGGGGAAGTGCTGGCGGTACATGTCATACTTCAGATAAAAGACACAGGGGAATCCGGTGCCGGTGGTGAAATCTTCGGTCCAGGAACCGTCCTCATTCTGCGTGTGAAGCAGGTACTGGATGCCACGCACGATGGAGCCACGGCCGGCGTCACCGCAGGCGCAAAGCCCCATGACTGCCCAAGCCGTCTGGCTTGGCGTGCTCGGCCCCCGCCCCTTGAGGGCAGGAAAGTTGTAGGACTCGCAAGTCTCTCCCCAGCCACCGTCGTCGTTCTGGCAACTCTCAAGCCAATCCCGCCCGCGACGGATCCATTCCTGATCCATATTCTCGCCGATCGCCGAAAGGCCGCGCAGGACCTGCCAGGTGCCGTAGATATAATTGACGCCCCAGCGTCCATACCAGGAACCATCGACCTCCTGGGTGCGGCGGAGCATGCCGACGGCGCGACGGATGGGGAGGCTTTGCGGGTCGTAGCCGATCGTTCCGAGCAGCTCGAGCACGCGACCGGTGAGGTCTGAGCAGGTCGGATCTACAATAGCATTGTGGTCGGCAAAGGGGACATGCTCAAGCCACGGAGCGGTCACATCCTTGTCAAAAGCGGCCCAGCCGCCATCCTCGCACTGGAAGGCAAGGAGCCAATTGAGAGCACGGTCGGCCTGTTCAGTCCGCTTGGCAGGATCGGTTGCCCGAACATGCTTCAGCGCCATGAGGACCATCATGGTATCGTCGGTATCCGGATAGTACTTGTTCTCGTGCTCAAAGGCCCAGCCGCTTGGCTCGACGTCTCCCACATGCACCGACCAATCCCCTTTGAAGCGAACTTCCTTCCGTTCCAAATATGCGACGGACCTTTGCAGCGCGGGATGATCTTCGGGAAGGCCAGATTCGGCGAGGGTAATCGTGGCAATGGCGGTATCCCAGACTGGAGAGAGACACGGTTGGATCCGAAAATCGTCCGGATCATCGACGAAGAAATGCGCAAAATCCCGGTCAGCCTTTTGCACCAGCGGATGGTCCTCCGGGTAGCCAAGCACACGAAGGGCCATCATCGCGTTGAGCATGGCTGGGAAGATCGCGCTCAGTCCCTCGCTCCCCTCGCCCATGCGTTCGATCATCCACGCTTCGGCGACCTTGAGGGCGCGACGTCGCAGCGGATGGATGGGGAACTTATCGTAAATCTTGAGAAATCTGTCGCAGCGGAGGAAGAAATTCCGCCAAGCCCAGAACCGAGGATCTCTCTTGAGAGAGAGGTTGGTATTTTCAAGTCCGGCCGGATACAGCTCGTGGAGTTGAACCGCGGACGGAAGATGGCGGGTAGGCTTGTAATGATTCAGGATCGTGAGCGGCGCAATGATCGTGCGACTCCACGAAGACATTTCATACAGGTTGAAAAAGAACCATCTTGGGAAGAGAAAAATCTCCGGCGGGATGGTGGGCAAGTATTGCCACGGAAACTGACCGAGGAGGGCCAGATACAATTTTCCGTAGGTATTGATCTGCGGGATGCCGCCAAGACGCAGAACATTGGCGCGTGCTTCCCGCATCCAGGCTGCGTTGGGAGAGTCACCGGCCAGCTTCAGCGCGAAGTACGCCTTGACCGACGCATTGATTTCGCTCGGACCGCCAATGAAGATATTCCAACCACCGTCGGCGAGCTGTCGCCGGCGAATATGGCTCGCACACCTGGCTTGCAGGGATTCGTCCACTTTCCCCAGCCAGTGCATGTAGATGATGTAGTCGCAGCAGAGCGTGGCATCCGCAAGGAGTTCTCCCTCCCAGCGGCCGTCGGGCTGTTGAAGGCTGAGCAGATTGCCTTGAGCGCGATGAATGCCCTCCTCAAGGGAAACGGGGCGCCCGATGATCGAAAGGGACGGCACCTCGAAGGGAACGACCTTGGGGGCAGCAGCACTCATCGAGGCTTACCTTATCAGATGGCGACGCCACCAACCAGGATCTCCGCAAGATTGGAAAATTCTCTGACCCATTTTTCACGCCGCGGCGGGTTGCTCCTTTTTCGGGCGTCCCGTCTTGTGGCCATTTCCGGCGGTCACGCCGGTGAATGGGTTTACACTCGCACCCTCCGTCCGGCGAGCCGGCCTGGCCCCAAAGTTGAAGGCAATGTTCTGCCAGGTGTCGCCGCGTTTGGCGCAGCGGCCGAGCGTGGCGCTCGGCTCGTATCCGCAGTGCACCATGCAGTTCTCGCAACGCTTGTCACGCGCTACCCCGTCGACGACCCCGTAGTTTTCCCATTGGGTCTTCTCGAGGAGTTCGCGGTAACTCGCATAATGCCCGTCTGTCATCAGATAGCAAGGGGCCTTCCAGCCACGGACGTTGCGCGTCGGGATGGCCCAGGCAGAACAGGTCAGCTCCCGCTTTCCAGCCAGAAAGTCGAGGTAGATCGGAGTTCCAAAAAAAGTGTATCGCTCGCCCCAGTCGCGGATGCCCCTGAACTTCTCCTTGGTCATGGCGCGCGTGAGGAAGAAATTCTCCGGCTGCAGATTGAGCCTTTTGCGCATGTCCTCCTTGGCGGCGTCGTAGTCGTAGCCAGGCGAGATGGTATGTCCGTCGACACCGAGCCACGAAAGGTAATCGTACATTTGCTCGAGCTCGGCCATGTCGGTTTCCTTGTAAACCGTCGTGTTGGTGGCGACCTGATAACCGAGGATCTTCGCCATTCGCATCGCCGCGATGCACTCCTTGAAGACGCCCTCGCGCTCGACAATCAGATCGTGGGTGCGCTCCATTCCGTCGAGGTGAACGTTCCAATACATCCACTGGGAAGGAGCGATGACCGGCGCGGAAGCCGGACGGGGTTTGGGCTTGCGGATTTCCTCGGCTTGCGCCGATGTCATGAGCTCCTCCGAGAGCAGGACATCGATGGTTTGATTCAGGTCGCTGACGCTCGCGCCCGTCGAGCGACGGCGGGCCATTTCGTCGGCCAGATAGTCGCGCATCTTCTTGCGCATGAACATCCCGTTGGTGCAGATGTAGACGATGCGCCGTTGGCCAAGCAAACCGTTCACCAGCCCTTCGATATGCGGATAGATCAGCGGCTCGCCGCCGCAAATCGAGATCATTGGTGCGTCGCATTCCTGCGCAGCACCCAGGCAGTCCTCAAGACTCATCACGTCCTTGAGGGAGGTTGAGTACTCGCGAATGCGGCCACAACCCGTGCAGGTCAGATTGCAGGTGTGCAGCGGCTCAAGCTGCAGAACCGTGGCGAACTTCTCCACCCCCCGCAGCTTCTTGCCGATAATGTATTTTGCGATCTTCGCCGTCAGGGGCAGAGGAAACCTCATGGGCGGGAATTAGAAGCAAGCGCTGCCTCTCTGTCAATGTTTCTGGAAGATTTGGCCCACCGGCGATCAGAATACTCCAATTCTCTCAAGGATTCGCGACACGTTAACGTGAATGCTGACCAGATTCTGAATGCGCGCAATCTTCTCGGTATCTTCAGGCAGAGTTTTCACATTCATGGAAAGAATCCGGCTGGCAATCGAATAACTATCCAGCGGCGAACTCACGATCGGCAGCGACGATTCCTTGATCTGTACCAGCAACTCGCTGGAGGGCTGAATATCGTCGGAGAGAACGATTCCGCAGAAGGGTGACGATTCCGCCGGGGAGCGTCCCAGTGCCGAGTGAATGATGTCCTCGCGATCTCCTGGCACGACAAGCAGGGTATTCTCCCTGGCGCCACGGAAGACATTGGCCGAACTCATCGCGCCGATCCTCACGTGGGCCACGCGGGTGCGATCATGTCCGGTGCGATGAAGGAAAGACCCGCTGATGTCGTCGCAGATTCGCTCGAGGGTCGATTGTTCGAGCATATCTTCGCGCGGGATGACCCCCAATAGCTCCAGGCCGAGCCGCTCGAACCCCTTCCGCGCCGTCTCGGCAATCGATTCGAGTTTCTCCGGGATCACCTTGTTCATGACCACGCCAATGACTTCGACGTTTTCCTTGTCGAAGAGGGCCTTGTTGACAGCCGCTTCGTCGATGGGGCGCCCGATGCCGGCAGGAGTCACCAGAATGACCTTGCTCTGCACGATCCGTGCCACACGAGCGTTGGACAAATCGAACACGCTCCCGACGCCCGCATGACCGGTGCCCTCAATGATCGCAAAATCCTTCTCCCAGGCCGCACGGTCGAACGACTGCCGAATCCGACGGACCAGCGAATCATTGTTGGCCTGGTTGATGTAGCGGCGGGTGAATTTCGGCTCAACCGCGATGGGGCTCATATCCTCGATGGGCACCTGCGTCCCAAAGGTCTCGCGGATCAAAACACTATCTTCATCGACGTTCTTGCCCTCGAACTCGACAAATCGCTGTCCGATCGGCTTGATGAAGCCGATCCTGCCAAAGGTCTGCCGGAGCGCTGCGTAGAGACCGATGGAGGTGGTCGTCTTGCCGGTATTCTGCTCGGTCGCGGCAATGAAAATTCGTGGGGTGGTCGTGTTCAAACGGGGAAGCGGGGACAGGTCGGAGACCAGGAGCTAAACCACGTCCGGCTCGACGACTTCGGCGGGATAGAGCTTGCGGTACTCGACAGCTTGCAAGCCAACCAAGGCGGCCACCGCGACGATATCATCGACATCTGCTCCGCGAGACATGTCCGCTGCAGGTCGCGAGAGGCCCAGGAGAATCTGGCCGTAAACCCGCGCCCCGCCAATGTATTGAACGAGCTTGGCTCCGATGTTGCCGCTGTTGAGGTCGGGGAAGATGAGCACATTCGCCCGACCGCCGACCGTGCTCGGTCCCATCTTGCGATGAGCGATCTCCGGAATGAGAGCGGCGTCAGCTTGCATCTCGCCATCCACGGCAATTTCAACTCCCAGGCGATCGGCCAGTTCGCGAACAATCGCGACGGCCCGCGCTACCTTCTCGGTGGAGGGGGTTTTCGCGCTTCCCTTGGTCGAGAAGCTCAGCATGGCAATGCGTGGGCGCGTCCCAAAGACCTGCCGCGCCACCAAGCCAGTCTGGATCGCGATGGAAGCAAGCTGCTCGACATTTGGGTCGGGCACCACGCCGCAGTCCGCGAGAAAAAGAACGCCATCGTCGCCGATCTTCTTGTCGGGAACTTCGGCCACGAGGCAACCGGAAATGAAGGGCGAGTGCGGCAACTGCTTGACCAGCTGAATGAGCGGCCGCAGGAGTGATCCGGAATAGCTGTTCACGCCTCCCACCAAGGCGTCCACCTGGCCGAATTGCAGCATCATGGCTGCGTAGTAGTTCGGGTTCGTCATCAGCGAACGAGTGTCCCTGGTGCCGATTTTCTTGTAGCGGTCGATCTTCTCAAAGCGTTCGCAGAAGACCGGCAGATCGGAAGATGTCTCGGGATTGACAATGGCGACATGGTCAAGACTGACCTTCTCGGCGAGCGCCACACGCTCGATCACGTCGCGATTGCCGATCAAGACCGGAATTCCAACCTTTTTCTCGTAGAATGCGTGGCAGGCTCGGACTACGCGCGGGTCATCTCCGTCCGGAAAGACGATGCGCTTGGGATGCCGCCGTAGCTTGGCGAAAATCGTGTCGATAAAACTCATGGCTGTTGCAACAGGCACCAAGCCTGAAAGAGAATGCCTTCTAAAACAAGATGGAACTGCTTGCCCGTGATCGTCGGATTCGATTTCCGCGCCGCCCACTGATCATGGGGATCGTCAATATCAACGACGATTCGTTCTGCAGCGACGGAAGAGTCGACCACGAGTGGGCGCTCGAGAAGGCGCGCGCCCTGGTTCGTCAAGGCGCCGACATCATCGACATCGGGGCCGAAAGCGCCCGCACCAACCGCGCTCCCATGAGCACCGAAGAGGAAGTCAACCGACTCCTTCCCTTTCTGGAGCGCTTTGAGGCGGCCTGGCGGGGGGTCGCGCCTAGAGACTCGGAGCAGATTTTCCCCCCGCTGCTTTCGATCAATACCTGGAGGCCCGAAGTGGCCGCCATCTCGTTGGAACAGGGCGGTCACCTGCTCAATGACCTGAGCGCCCTTCAGGATGGCCGGAATGCGCGAATTTGCGCAAAGGCCGGCGCGGCGTTGCTGATTATCCATTCCGTGGGACTGCCAAAGGTTCCACACACCCACGTCTTTTACCAGAATGCAATTGAGGAGATGCGGGTTTTCTTTCGGGACAAGATTGCCCTCGCAGAACGATCCGGCGTCCCGCGCGAGGCCATTGTGCTCGATCCCGGCATCGACTTTGCCAAGCAGGCCGCCGACAATTTGCGTATCTACCGCGAACTGGAGAAGTTTCACGAGTTCGACCGCCCGTTGCTCTTGCCCGTTTCGCGCAAAAGCGTCATCGGGCACGTTCTCGGGATCTCAGAACCGCGCGATCGCGATCCGGCAACCGCAGCGTGCATCGTTTCAGGGATGCTGCGCGGAGCCTCGATCTTCCGCGTCCACAATGTTGAGATGGCGTGGCGGGTGATTTCGTCCATCCATCGGCTCAAGCCGTGAAGCGGGTAGCTTTGGCGATTCGCCTGATCCTGGCGGGGATCTTCCTCTACTCCGGCCTGATCAAAGCCTCGAGCGGCGCGCAGTTTGCGATCGCTCTGGCGCCCTTTACCTTCCTTCCGGAGAACTCGCTGCGCCCCCTCTCGATTCTCCTGCCGCTGTGCGAGCTGGCCGGCGGCGTGCTGATTCTGGTGCCCCGAACCAAACGCCTTGGTGCCGGCGTGATCTTCGCGCTATGCCTCCTCTTCGCCATCGTGCTCGGTTGGGCCCTGGCCAACGGCATCATCGTCAGTTGCTCGTGCTTTGGTGAGGACGAGGAACCATCGGCCATGAAGATGGGCCTTGCCCTTGGGCGAGACCTCGTCCTCGCAGGGCTGGCCATCGGTGTCTTCGTGCTCGATCGGCGCAATAAGAGTCCCGATCTCAGCCGAACATAGCATCCGCGTAATGTTCAGAGAGCTGCGCACCGAACCACTGGTGGATTGCCGCAATCAACCGCATGTCCCGGCTGAAAAATCTGCACTCCATCCGCCGAGCGCTGTATCTTGCGTGAAACCTGATGGGGCTGCCACTAAGTCCTTGATTCCGGGCATAGATCGGCCGTGAAGGGTGACGGGATCCGAGAAATCCCCCTTTTGGAAGCGCGCTGCCTCGTGCTTCAAGTGCTGCTGAATGAGTTCAATCTGGCTCGTATCCTCAGGGGCCTTGGCGACGGACGCGCATCACACCGCCGTCTGGGTCATCAGGGAAACATGCGTGTCTTCGTGCGATCGAAGGGGCATCACGTTGGGTCCCATGTGATGGACATGCGCTTGGCGAGTCTGAGGCGTAACCGAGCTGCAACCACCCTGGAGAATGAACATACTCGCGCTGCCGATGGACGCGAACGCGGATCTTAGGGAAACCAGAACCTTGCCCAAAAAATCATACCCCCGGGTTTCCCCCGGAGCAATCGGGACACCTCCCAAAGAATTCGAGCGAGTGGCTAAGGTTGCGAAAGCCGTAGTGCTCGGCCACCCGCTGTTCCGTCTCGGCCAGAGGACATGGAATGTCGATGACGACAACCTTTCCGCAATTCGTGCAGACGATATGATCGTAATGTTTGGCGGGATCATTCAGCTCGTAATAGCTGCACGCCCGCTGCAGATTGACCTTGTGCACCAGGCGCAGCCGCTCCAGCAGAGCGATCATGCGAAACACGGTGGCATAGTCCGGCCCGCTTCCCTGCGAGCCTGCCAGTTCCTGGATCTCTTGCAGCGAAAGCGGTCGGTCGGTTCGAAAGAGCACATCGATGATGCTGCGACGCCCGCCCGTAATGCGTAGTCCCTCTCCCCGGAGCCTGATCAGGATGCCTTCGGCAGAAAAGGATTGGCCGTTTTCGATCATAAGCACTCTTAAGGCAGCACGGGCTGCACCTCAAATGCAAGCATTACAAACGCACGGGTATACCCCTTTCGGCGAGATAGTGCTTTACCTGAGAAATGCTATAGGTGCCGAAATGGAAAATGCTGGCAGCCAGGACCGCATCTGCGTTGCCACGCGCGAGGACCTCCGCCAGGTGGGCAAGTTCGCCGGCGCCTCCGCTGGCGATCACTGGAACCTCGACGGCGGCGCTCACGGCACTGGTGAGTTCGAGGTCGTAGCCGCCGCATGTGCCGTCGGCGTCCATGCTGGTGAGAAGAATCTCGCCTGCTCCCCGCTCTGTCACTTCGCGCGCCCAGGCGACGGCGTCCAGATCGGTCGGATTCCTGCCACCGTGCGTATAGACGCGCCACCGGCCGGGTCCGTCGTGCTTGGCGTCGATCGCTACGACAACACATTGCGAACCAAAGTTCTGGGCCGCCTCTGAAATCAACTCCGGTGTCTTGATGGCCGCGGTGTTCACGCTGACCTTGTCCGCGCCGGCCAGGAGCATCGTCCGAAAATCCTCCACCGTTCGGATCCCTCCCCCCACGGTGAGAGGCATGAAGCATTGCTCTGCGGTCCGAGCGACGACATCGACCATCGTGGCGCGATCGTCGCTCGAGGCGGTGATGTCCAGGAAGACCAATTCATCGGCTCCTTGCGTGTCATAGGCTTTTGCGCACTCGACCGGATCGCCCGCGTCCCGAAGGTCGAGGAACTTTGTGCCCTTGACGACGCGGCCGCCGGTAACGTCCAGGCATGGGATAATGCGCTTAGCCAACATGATAATGACATGTCGCCCCGGTGACGCAGCGATGCCAGACTAAAATTGTTGCGTTGATTCGGCAGTCTTCTACTTTGCGCAGATTCGTTTCGATCCAGGGCAAGGAACCGAAGGTATGAACAGAGAAAGAGGCCGCCACTATTTTCCCGACCTGCGGATTCTACTCTTGCTGCTGGCGACGATCTTCGCCGGCTGCGCATCGCCCTACCGGCAGGGGGCGGGAGACTTCAGTACCGTCATCGTCGATGCCGGGCACGGCGGATTCGACCGCGGAGGACGCCCGGTTTCGGGAGCCCCAGAGAAGGTCATCGCCTTGGACACCGCGAAGCGGCTGGCAAAAGTTCTTCGCAGCAAGGGATTTCGCGTCATCGAGACGAGAACCAGCGATGCCTTTGTTCCATTGGGCGCTCGGACGGCAGTTTCCAACAGAATGGGCAACAGCATTTTTGTCAGCGTGCATTACAATTGGGCGCCCCGTCGGGGAGCACGCGGGATCGAAATTTATTACTTCAGCCCGCGCTCGTGGCGACTCGCGTCCAATATTCTTCGACAAACTACTCGCGCCTACCCCACGGAGAATCGCGGGGTAAAACGCGCCCGCTTCTACGTGCTTCGCATGAACCGCCGCCCGGCGGTCCTTTGCGAACTTGGCTTCGTTTCCAATCCGCAGGACAACCGATATCTCCAGAACCGAACCTATCGCCAGCGATTAGCCGAGCGTATCGCTGACGGGATCGTTGCGGAGCGAGGAAAGTCTCAGTAAACAAGTCGCCCACCGGCAAAAGCGCCGCGGACGGCGAATTCGATGAGATCGTCGGGCAACGGGCTGGACCACTCCAGCTTCTGATTACCGACCTCTAGAGCAAGCCTGGCGGAGTGCAAAGCGTGACGCGGAAGCCACAACGCAGCCTCCATTTCGTGCGTCCAGCCCCGCTCGATAAACTGCAAGTAATAGCCACTTCCGCGAGCGTAGATTTTGTCCCCAACCACCGGAAACCCGACGTGCGCCAGATGAACCCTTATCTGATGCGTTCGCCCGGACTCCGGCCAGGCTCTCACCACGGAGAAGGGGCGCTCGGTCGAGAGAGACAAGCGTTCTTCAACGCGTACTCGCGTCACCGCCGCGGCACCCTTTGAGGCGACCATTCGCTCGAGCCACACTTCCGAGCGGGCGACTTCGCCGCGACGCACGATCGGACCATCGATAGTCTTCTCACTCCATGGCGGCCAGCCAAACACCAAAGCAACGTACTCCTTTCGCAGGCGGCCTCGCTGCAAGGCGATTCCGGCTTCCCGCGCCGCCCATGAGTTCTTCGCAACCAGCAACACACCGCTCGTTTCGCGATCGAGGCGATTAACCAGCGACACTTGGCCGCCCACCGCGAGTTCATACCCCAGCAGGCAGCGGAGTTCATCCCAGAGCGTCCGCGGCCCGCCAGGCTTTGTCGGATGCACCAGCAGACCCGCCGGCTTGTCCACAGCCAAAAAGTCGTCCGTTTCGCCCAGAATCTCGAACTCCGCTTGATTCTTTGCCTTCACGCCGCCAGTTTCCACCCTATCATGATTCGTCTAAACCGGGTCACGCGAATCTATTCCAAGGGCGGAGTGCGCGCGCTCGATGACGTTACTCTGGACATCCCCACCGGCCAATTCGCTGCGGTCACCGGCCCGAGCGGTTGCGGCAAGAGCACCCTGCTGAACCTGCTCGGGGGACTCGATACGCCGGATTCCGGCGAGATTTGGGTTGACGACATCCCGCTTCACAGCGCGCGCGACGCGGAACTGACGCGCTACCGCCGCCACGACCTCGGAATCGTCTTCCAATTCTTCAACCTGCTTCCGGCGATGACAGTCGCCGAGAATGTGGAATTGCCGCTCCTCCTTCGCGGTGAACGCCGACGACGGCCGCGCGTCACCGCCGCCCTCGAAATGGTCGATCTCACCGCGCGAAAGAACCACTATCCCCATCAATTGAGTGGCGGGGAGATGCAGCGCGCTGCCATCGCACGCGCGGTCGCGGGCGAGCCCAAGGTCCTCCTGGCGGACGAGCCAACCGGAAATCTCGATAGCGCCAGTGCAGAACGCGTCACCGAGACGCTCCTAAAGATTGCTTCACAAAAAATTGCCACACTTGTTATTGTAACCCACAGCGAAGAGCTGGCGCAGCTGGCTGCGCTCCACATCTCTATGCTCGATGGAAAAACTACCACGCAAAATCCTGGGTGACGACAAGCTTCTCGCGAAGTTCACGTTCTTTGCTGAGTTGAGCGAAGAGGAGCTTCACACTTTGATCGAGCAGAGTGCTACCGAGTCGTATTCTGCGGGGGAGCGCATCATCAACGCCGGCGATTCCGGACACTGCATGTACGTCATCCTCAACGGGAGCGTCTCCGTCTCGGTAAAGCGAGGAAACGGAGATATCGAACTGGCGCGACTTTCGGCGGGCGACTTTTTCGGTGAGGTCGCCCTCGTGGACGACGGTCCGCGCTCGGCCACGGTCACGGCGATCGAAAACTGCCAACTGCTGTGCATCACGCGGACGACGCTGGGAGTGCTCGCCGGGCTGCAGCCGGCGGCGGCGATCCATTTGCTGGCGGCCATCGGGCGCAGCCTGGTTGCCAGGCTGCGGAGGGGCAATAAAAAATACATCGACTTGCTCCTGTCCGGCGGCCCAAGCTGAAACTTCCGCCCGTTCCGAGGATTTCTCAGTCTGACACCCGGGAAAGAAGGTGGCAGCGGGGAAATCATCGAACCTTCGAATCTTACATTTGTGGAAAAACAACGCACCCTCGCCTCTTCAGCCCGACTTGCCGGCACGGCACTTCATACCGGCGAAAAAGTCACGTTAACGCTCCATCCGGCGCCGATCGGACATGGCTATAAGTTCAAACGCTCGGACCTTCCCGACGATCCGATTATCGAAGCGAGGGTCGAAAATGTAAAGACGGTGGAACGTGCGACCACGCTCGTGGAGGGCAACGTCAAGATTCACACCGTTGAGCACGTGCTTTCGGCACTCGCCGGTATGGGAGTCGACAACGCCCTGGTGGAAATGAACTCGAACGAACCCCCCATCGGCGACGGGAGCGCGGCTCCTTACGTCAACATGATCAAGGAGGCCGGCATCGTCGAGCAGGAAGCGCCCCGGGCATTTGTCGAACCGCGGGAGCCGATCGTCGTTCAAACCGGCGAATCCATCATCACCATTCTGCCGGACGCGAAGTTTCGTGTCTCATGCACGCAGGTCGGCCCGGGAGGGAGGTTCACGCAGTATCTCAGTGCCGAGATTACACCTGATTTTTACGAGAAGGAGATATCGACCGCCCGGACGTTCGTCTTTTACGAAGACGTCAAGCCTCTCATGGACAAGGGGTTGATCAAAGGCGGCAGCATCGAGAATGCGATTGTTGCCCGCGGTGACAGCGTGCTGAGCAAGGAACCGCTCCGCTTCCCTGACGAGTTCGTCCGGCACAAGGTTCTCGACATCATTGGCGATCTGATTCTGAGCGGCCGCCGCCTGCGCGGTCACGTCGTGGCGGTCAAGCCCGGCCACGGCCCGAATACGGAAGCGGCCCGCTCGCTGGCCAAGCGTCATTCTGAATATCTCGCCATGGCACCCCGACCGGTTCCGGCGGCTGGAGGCGTGCTCGATATCAAGGAAATCATGCGCACCTTGCCCCATCGCTACCCGTTCTTGATGGTGGATCGCATCATCGAGTTCGAGGAGGATGCCAAAGCCGTGGGCGTGAAAGCGGTCACCATCAATGAACCGTACTTCGAGGGTCATTTTCCGAGCCATCCCGTGATGCCTGGCGTTCTGCAGATCGAGGCCATGGCCCAAGTCGCCAGCATCGTTATGATGCACAAGACGGAGAACGCCGGAAAGATCGGCTATTTCATGAGCGCAGACGCGGTGAAGTTCAGGAAGCCCGTATTTCCCGGCGACACCCTCTTCATTCATTGCGAAATGCTCAGCATCAAGAAGCGCCTTGGGAAAGCCTCATGCAAATGCATCGTCAACGACGAAGTCGTCTCCGAGGCCGAGTTGCTCTTTGGGTTGGTGGACAAGTGACGATTGGCCGTTTTTGCATCTCGCGCGACCAGGAATGATCCATTCCACGGCAATCGTCGATGCTGGCGCTGAAATCGCCAGCGATGCCGAGATCGGTCCTTACTGCGTCATTGGCCGGGACGTGGTCATCGGCTCCGGTACGGTCCTGATGAACCATGTCACTGTGGCTGGACCCACGACCATCGGGCAGGCCAATCGCTTCTACCCATATTGTTCCATTGGCCAGCGCAGCCAGGACCTCAAATATAACGGCGAGCCGACCTACCTACAGATCGGGGATCACAACAGCTTTCGAGAGTTTTGCACGGTGAATCGGGGCACAATGCCGGAAACGAAAACCATCGTCGGCAATGACGGCAATTTTCTCGCCTATGCCCACATTGCCCACGATTGCGTGGTGGGAGACCAGGTCATCTTTTCCAACAACGGCACTCTGGCGGGGCATGTCATCGTCGAAGACCATGCGGTCGTTGGAGGACTCAGCGGTGTCCATCAGTTTTGTCGCATTGGCAGACACGCGATTCTGGGAGGCTGCACCAAGATCGTGCAAGACGTCCCGCCCTTCATGATCGCCGATGGCAATCCGGCCGAGATTCGGGGTATCAACCAGGTGGGCCTGGAGCGCCGTGGCTTTGATGCGAACGAGATTCGCGCGCTCCGTGAAGCCTATCGCTTGCTCTGCCGCGCCAACCTCAACGTGAAGCAAGCGTGTGAGACGATCCGGGCCGAGCTTCCCCAGGATGCTCACATCACTCATCTCCTGGCTTTCATCGAATCGAGCAAACGCGGAATCGTCCGCTAGGAGATCGGCAACTAACGCGAAGCCGGTCCTTTATCGGCCTGGCGCGTGCGGGCAAACGTAAATCTCCACCGAGTTTCCGCGCGCCGGCCATCGGCGCGCAGGGAAACGATGACCGAATACTCCTTCTCCTGCAGGTGCTCCTTCAGCTTGCCGCTCAGTGTCTTCGTAGCCGGGTCATACTCGGCCGGAACAGGCCCGATGCCACTGACACGCATCTGGACGCTGTCGGCATCGACGTTGCCAAATGGCGCGAGGTTCGCTTTGAGAAGCGGGAATTCCTCTGTGACCGTCGCGCCGTCGCGTGGTTGGGTTTCAATGCTCGATACGTCGACTTGGGCGAGCGCTGCTCCCTCACCCGACGATGCGCCGCCGAGTCCGATGGCATCCGCGAAGACATTCGGCTTGTTGGAAATTACGATATACCTTCCCAGTTGTCCCATCGGGGAGGTGTAGGAGATCGTCTTTCCCTCCACGGTGAAAATGGCTTCGTAACCTGCCTGGGATGCGATCTTGCGAACATGCTCGTTATGATAGCCATATGGCAAGGCGAGTGCCTTTACCGAGATGCCGAGTTGCTTCTCGAGTTGCTCTTTGGAGCCGGCCAGCTCGTTCCAGAGCCAGGTCTCGTACTCTGCGGTTCCCGGTTGTTTCTTCCGTCCGCGGAGGTCCCGATGCGAGATGGTATGACTTTCGATGTCGACTCCTGCATCTCGTAACTCGCCGAGCTGGCTCCAGGTCAGCGAACCTCCTCCCGACTTCGGACCGCCCTTAACATAATCGGTGTAAACGAATAGCGTGAAGGGATATCCAAACTTTCTAAGGATTGGCCACGCCGTTTCGTAGGTGCTGTTCCAGCCGTCATCGAGCGTGATGATCGCACTCCGCGCAGGAATGTTTTTCTCGCCGCGACGCCAGGCCAGAAAATCCTTCATCGAAATGACCGAGATCCCAGCATCCTTGATCTGCTGCATCTGCGCGTCAAAGTCGCCCGGCGTAATCTCGGTGTCCGGGTATCTCACCTTGTCGACCAGCCGGTGATAGCCGATAACCACGACTTGCGCGTGGTGATCGATTGGAGTCGGCGTCGGCTTCTGTTCGACTGGGGACGGCGCTGCTTCCGCCGCAGAGGTTTGCTGAGCCTGAGCCTCGTGCTTTAGCGGCAGCTTTTTACCACATCCGGACACCACGAAAACCCCAGCTCCGAGCAGGAGCATGCCGAAAGTCCATCGCATGACGTCAAGCCTCCTCTTTTACGGTAAGCCCCGCGCCCGCGTCTTCAAGGTGAGAACGCTCTATGACGAGAGTCTTTCGCTCCCCGCGAAAGCCGACTGCCAGCCAAGCTTCTCTGAAAACTGCGCGACTTCACTTCTGCGAGGGATATCAGGCCCCCCTGCCCGCGATGCATAAAGAGCAGCGGCGGCCGAAGCCATTTCCAGCCTTTGCTTCATGTCGGCCCCGAAGGCCAGCCCAGCCGCGTACGCGCCGTGGAAGACATCACCACAACCGGAGGTATTCCTCGCATCAACCCTCGGCGTCTGAAAATGCTCGGCCCTCCTGCCGGATTCTGTGAACCAACAGCCTCGAGCACCAGAAGTGACCACGACCGCCGAGCGCTGCGGGTGCCAGAGCGCGGACACCGCGTCATTCGCCGATCGAGCGCCTGTCAGCCGACAGGCAAATGCCTCCGAGACTACAAGATGATCTACGGCGGCGAGAAGGTCGGGAAAACCGGCGTCATCGGCTCGTTCAAGGTCTGCGACAACGGGAATGCCTGCCGACTTGGCGAGCCGGCACGCGCGAATCGCACCCTTCACTCCGTGATGGTCAATGAGAAGGATCCGCGAATTTCGAATCACTTCCTCCGAGGGCAAACGGTCGTGGGCACCGGTCATTCCCGATGACCTCGAGAAGACATTGCGCGTCCCGGTGGCAAGCGCCACGACAATCGTGGAAGTCACCACCGAACTCTCACCCGCACGCGGCGCGTGACTGGTGTTGATTCCCTCCCGGGCGAAATTTTCTTCGACCAGACGCGAGTACTCGTCGAAGCCGAGCCGGCCCGCGTATGCGCACGACGCTCCGAGGCGTGCGGCAGCGACCAGGGCTCTCCCGGTCAGGCCGCCACAGGTGCGCTCCGCGCGGACCACCCGGGTCTTGGTGTCAGGCGCCGGAAAGACCTCAATGAACAGAACTTCATCCACCGAGGTGCTGCCCAACCCCAGAAGGTCAAACGGCTGGTCCATTCAACAGGCGGCGCCCAAGCTGCCGCGGAAGCTGCCGGCTTGCGTCCATTCTCAAGGCGCGACGTCCGGCACCGGTCCTACCACGGCCGTGGGACGATGACGTATCCACCGGGATGCGCGCGGTAGTACACGTCGTCGACTACGTAGTAGGTCGTCCCACGGTAGGCGCGAACACGATAATTGGGCGGCAAGGTCGTCACCACGGTCATCCGTGTCGGGCTGACGTAGCGTGTTTCCTGGACGATCGTGCGCTGCTGCGGCGGAGCACTCACGTAGATACAGCCCGCGGGAGCAAGCGCCGTCAAAGCCAGAGCGGCGGCCGAAATGCGTTTTCTCATGGGTTCTGGAGGTTCTGGCGAAGGATTCTAGCCGTCGGGCCATGAGACGCACGTATTTTCTCACGACCCTGTCAACCAGAGTAAGCAGCAGCCGGCCAACGGTTCAACGCTCAGCCGTGGTCAGGCCAGCAACTGGCGTCGCAAAAACAAAAACGGCACGAGCGGTGCCAGTCTGGAAGAGACCGCGCCGCTGTGCCGTCTTTGAAGGTGTTCGAGGAAGCTCTAGAACCGACGCGAGCGTCCACCACGGTTTCCACCGCCGCCGCCGCCGCCGCCGAAACTCTTGCGTGGGCCGCCGCCTGCACCCGCGAAGTCTTCCCGAGGACGGGCTTCATTTACGGTAAGGTTGCGTCCATGCAAAGCCTTCCCGTTCAATCGCTGAGCGGCATTCTGCGCTTCCTCGTCCGTAGACATGGTTACGAAGGCGAAGCCGCGGGACCTGCCCGTCATTTTATCCTGAATAAGGACAGCTTCGCGGACCGTGCCGGCCTCTGCGAAAAGGTCCTGAAGGTCGTTCTCTGTGGTGTCGAAGGAAAGATTCCCGACATAAAGTTTGGTTGCCATATGAGTGTGTTTTTTGTTGAGGCGAGTCTCTGCGGCTGTTTCCGATCATCGGATTTCAAATCGCCACTGAGCGCCGGCGGTTCTCACCGCCACTAACACAACTAGCAATCTACCAACGCCCCAAAAGGGCTCTAACCTGCAACGACAAAGAGAACAGGTTTCGCCAAATGTGCAAGCACTAAAACGACGTCCCTCCTTCTCCATCGAAAACCACCGCCGGAGGTTGGACCTTCCGACCCGGCACTCCGGAGAGCTCACTCGTCCCGACTACTGGGCGTCCTCCGACTCCCGAGAACTTGATTCCTCGAGTTGCCGGGCCTTCTCGACGAGCGTGAGAAACTCCGCGCGATAGGTGCCGGCATCTTCTCCCAGGTTCCGGCGGGCGATTTTTTGGATATCCTGCCAGGAGATCCCTTCACCATAGGGCGAATTCCGAAGTTTCATTCCGAACGCGGCCACGGCCGCGGCAAACTGGAAGTCCTGAGATGCCTTCTCGAAGGTGGTCTCGGCGTCCACGCCTACCGGCATTTCGAGCAACTGGCTCTTGTCGCCGTCAGGTGCCTTGTAACGCAGCTTGACGGTGAGCAACTCCTCCGAACGGACTCCTTGTTCGGCAGCCGTCGTCTGATACTTCAAGGGATCGACCGACGTCGGATCGGGCAGCGGCTGGCCGGCGGGCACAACTTCATAGAAGGCTGTAACGGAATGCCCCGCCCCAATCTCGCCGGCGTCCTTCTTGTCATCATTGAAGTCCTCTTTGGCGAGGATCCGGTTCTCATAGCCGATCAGGCGATAACCCGCGACACGGTTCGGGTTGAACTCGACCTGGATCTTCACGTCCTTGGCGATCGTAAACAATGTCGCGCCCGCTTGCTCGACGAGGACCTTCCGTCCCTCGCTCAGCGAATCGATATAGGCGTAGTTCCCATTTCCCTTGTCGGCGAGCTTTTCCATGGTGGAGTCCTTCAGGTTGCCGGTGCCGAAGCCGAGCACGGAGAGGAAAATACCTGAGGCACGCTCCCTTTCGATAAGTGCGATCAGTTCGCTCTGGCTGGTTACTCCGACGTTGAAGTCACCATCTGTGCAGAGAATGACCCGATTGTTGCCAGCTTTCAGAAAATTCTCTCGCGCGGTGCGGTAGGCGAGCAAGATGCCTTCGGCGCCATTTGTGGATCCCCCGGCTTCGAGCTCGTCCAGCGCCTTGAGGATGCGGTCCTTTTCAACTCCCGAGGTTGATGGCAGGGCCAGGCCGGACGCGCCGGCATAGACGGCGACGGCCACTCGGTCCTTCGGCTCCAAATTCTCCACCAAGGCGCGGAGGCTGCGCTTGAGGAGCGGCAGCTTGTCCGGGTCCTCCATGGAACCCGAAACATCGATGAGAAAGACCAGATTGCTCGCGGGGCGTTCTGCTGCGGCAAGGCTGCGGCCTTTCAACCCGATCCGCACGAGCTCGTGCTTCTCGTTCCATGGGGCCCGGCTCACCTCGACATTCACCGAGAACGGATCGTCCGTCCTCGGCTCCGGGTAAGTGTAAGGAAAGTAGTTGATCAGTTCTTCAATGCGCACAGCTCCGGTAGGCGGGCGCTGGTCGTTTTGCAGAAATCGGCGGACGTTCGCGTAGCTGGCGGTGTCCACATCGATCGAGAAGGTGGAGAGCGGATTGTCCTTGGCGGCACGGAAGCGGTTCTCCTCGATTGCGTCGTAGGTCTCCGTGTTGAAGGTCGGCACCTGGGAGCCCCCCTGCCCCGCACCAGTTCCCCTTCCGAATCCGCTGGCCTTAAAGTCCTTCCCAGGCGTGGCCATGGGACCGCTGATCGCCTCAGCGGGTGCGGCGGGAGCCGCGGCAACCGCAACGCTCGGATTTTGTTCGTAAAGACGATCGGCCGAGGGGGTCGTCGCGGAAGCGACCAGACTGGTGAGGGAAGCCTGCCTCTCCGCCTCCGCCGGTTTGGATTTCGGCTGCGG
Source organism: uncultured Verrucomicrobiae bacterium (assembly GCA_963820865.1). GTDB lineage: Bacteria > Verrucomicrobiota > Verrucomicrobiia > Chthoniobacterales > Terrimicrobiaceae > DASTFP01. The sequence goes on along the minus strand of CAWGBZ010000015.1, from coordinate 302,568 downwards.
CCTGGGCAGAGCGAAGTCCTTGGTCTGGCTCTGCGTCTTCGGCTCACCCTGAATAAGCGGAGGAGGGCGCAGGAGCAGCGGGACCGACAATAGACAGGCCGCCGCGCCGAGCGCGGCCACGATCGCCGCACGCCGGAAAACTCGTCCCCGCCGGACGATTCGAACGTTACGGAGGCATTCCGCCCTCAATTCCTCGCGAACCGCCTCGGCAAGACCCTCCTCCGCCGGGGGAAGTGCGCCGAGCTTCTGACAAAGACCTACCGTCTCCTCCAGCTCACGTTGAAGGTCATGAGACTGCGCCAACTCCTTCTCGAACGCCTCGCGTGCGCTCCCCTGCAGTTCGCCGACGGCGTAATCGGTCACGCGGGGATCCTCGAATTTCATGGTGTCACTCCTGTGTTTTCGCGCCGCCAAAGCCGGCGAAGCGTCTGGAGGGCCGTATGAAGTTGAACGCCAACGCTGGAGACGCTCATGCGCGTGGCCTCGGCAATCTCCTTGTAGCTCAACCCGGCCTCAAACTTGAGGTGGACGAGCTCGCGTTGCTGCTGTGGCAACTGGGCAATCATCCAACGCAAGCGCTCCGTCTCCTCAGCGGCGGCCACCTCGGCCGCCGGACTCGCCTCCTTCGCCGGCAACTCCTCATCAATACCGTCCGGTGCAAAGCGAGCCACTTTGCGAACGTGGTCGAGGGCGCAATTTCGACAAACAAAATACAGCCACGGCGCCAGGCGTGGCTCGAGCACCCGCACGTCCTGACGGCTGAGACGGAGAAATGTCTCCTGGACCGCATCGCGAGCCGACTCGAGGTCATTGGTGATCGTCCTCGCGTAGTTGATAAGCGGCCTCTCGTAGCGCTGCAGGGCAAAGTCGATGATTTCGTCCGAAGACATGCGTTTCTATTGAGTCAACGCGGCGAAGGCCGATTCCTTAGGAACTTTTTTCCTCAAGGCGAAGAAATCTCTCACCAGTCCCTCACGGAGACCGCCGCTTTAGCTTCGCGGAAAGCAGACGTCCGAAGGTAGTTACCTCCTCGACACGAAGCAGAAAGCAGAGCATGAAATAGGCGCCCCCCGCGGCAGCCATGATCCCGGCCAGTGCCGCGACCTTCCGTGTCAAGCCCGGGCCCTGAAGCCAGGGGGCCCCATACGCGACCCCAATCCAGCAGACCAAACCGAGAGCCAGCGAAGCCAGGCCGCAACGTGCAATCGCACCCAGCAGGCGATTCGTCTCCAAGGTCTCCGCGTTGCGAAGCATCAGGAGGTAGAGAGTGAGGAAATTGACCCCCGCCGAAATGGCCGTCGCCAGAGCCAGCCCTCGGTGACCCAGACCGAGCTGGAAAATAAAGAGGTAGTTCAGGCAGAAATTCAGACTAATGGCACCGAAACTCACACACATCGGCGTCCACTTCTTGTCGATGGCATAAAAGGCCGGAGAAAGCACCTTGATGCAGGAGTACGAGACGAGACCCAGCGAATAGAACTGAAGAGCCAGACCGGTCTGGATCGTGTCATGATGGTGGAACTCCCCCCGTTCGTAGATGATGCCGATGATCGGTTCGGCCAGAAAGTACAGCCCGACCGCCGAGGGCAGAGTAAGGAAGATGGCCAGTCGCAACGCCTTCCCCAAGGTCGGTCCAAATGCTGAACGATCCGCGTGCGCGGCAATCCGGGAAACCACCGGAAGCGTGATCGTCGCCACCGCCACACCAAACACACCGATGGGCAACTGCATCAGGCGGAACGCAAAGTTCAACCACGAAACCGCTTCCTTCCCGACAAAGGAGGCAAAGCCGCTATTGACCATCACATTGATCTGGACGGCGCTGGCAGCGATAACTGATGGAACCATCAGTACCAGGATCTTGCGGATGCCTGCGTCGTTCCATCGGAAGTCCGGCCGAAAAGTGTAGCCCACCTTGCGCAGGCTCGGGAGCTGCACGGCAAATTGGAGAAACCCTCCCACCAAGGTGCCGATGGCCAGACCAGTCAAAGCCTTCTCCCCGAACGCCGGATCGAAGAGCCATCCAAAAAAGGCACCGCCGGCGATCGAGCCGATGTTGAAGAAGCTCGAGGCCATGGCCGGCACTCCGAAGACATTCTTCGCATTGAGCATCCCCATCACCAGTGCGGCGAGCGACACCAGGAGGATAAAGGGGTACATGATCTGGGTCAGATAGATGGTCAGCCTGGCATCCTCCGGCGCAAAGCCGGGGGCGAGGATATCGATGAGCTGCTTGGCGAACACCACGCCCAGCAAACTGACGATACTCATGAAAATCGTCGCCAGCGTCATCATCTTGGAAGCGAGCGCCCAGGCGGAACGCTCCCCCTCCTTCTCAATCTTCTGCGAAAAGACCGTGATGAACGCGGTCGACAGGGCCCCCTCGGCAAAAAGGTCTCGCAGCAAATTGGGGGCGCGAAAGGCGATCGTGAAAATCCCCATGAGGGCCGATCCGAAGAGGCCGGCGAACAGCATCTCGCGTATCAACCCGAGAACGCGCGAGCACATCACGGCCACGGCAATCACGCCGCTGGCCCTGGTGTTTAGTTTGCGCCCGTCACTCACGCGCCGCAGCCTTGCGCAAACGCTCCATGATCGCAACGCCCAAGCCGGTCTCGGGCACGGGTTCAGCGACGATCAGGTCCAGATCTGCTTCGTCGAGCCGCCGCATCGCGCCATACAGATTGGCGGCAGCCTCCCGAAGATCCTGGCCGCGACTGAGGTACTCGAAGAACTCCAACTCCTCTCGGCACGGCGTCCAGAGCAGAAAGCCGGTTCGGGCCGGAAAACGAGCCCGGAGTGTGTCCGTCAGGCCGGGGTGCAGCTCTTCGGAGATCACCAATCGCGTTTGCGGCGCGTAGTGGCTGGCCATTGATCCGGGTGCAACGACACTCGCCTGGCCTCCTGCGACGATACCAAATTCAGACAATTGTTCCTCGGTGATTGGGCCGTGTCTCAAAATTTCCACACCTTGCTCGTGAACGCGCAGGATGGTCGACTCGATTCCGTATTGGCAGGGACCGCCGTCGATGATCAATGGAATGCGACCATCGAGCTCACGAAGGACGTGCGAAGCCGTCGTCGGACTAATGCGGCCGAAACGATTGGCGCTCGGGGCCGCGATCGGCTGACCAAAGATTCGCGATACCTCCGCGAAAACCGGGTGTGCACTCATGCGGAGGGCTACGCTTGTCTGTCCGGCCGTAGCGAGGTCAGGGACGATATCCCGGCGCGGCAGCACCAACGTCAGCGGACCAGGCCAGAACGTTTCCGCGATGCGGCTGGCCAAAGGATTTGGGAACACCAATCGCTCCAGCCATTGAAAATCAGGGAGATGCACGATCAAAGGATCGCTGAGCGGGCGTCCCTTCGCTTCGAAGATCCTCGCACAAGCGCGCGGATCCAGCGCCGCGCCTCCGAGTCCGTAAACCGTCTCGGTGGGAAGGGCCACCAATTCCCCCGCCGCAAGAAGCTCGGCGGCCTGCTCAAGTCCCTCCGGAGCAGTCAGAACCCGAGTTTTCAAGCGTCCAGTTCGCTCGCGAGCGCTTCTTTCGTCTGGCGACGTCGGAAATCGGTCAACGCACTTTCGACCGGAGGATGGGTGCTCGAGAGGAGAGCCGCGGCAAAAAGCGCCGCATTCTTTGCTCCGGCCACACCGATGGCAAACGTCGCAACAGGAATTCCCGCAGGCATTTGCACAATGGAAAGGAGAGAATCCATCCCGCTCAGAGCACGGCTCTGAATCGGCACGCCCAGGACGGGCACAGTTGTCTGCGCCGCGATCATGCCCGGCAAATGGGCGGCACCCCCCGCGCCTGCGATGATCGCTCGCAGGCCACGTTCTGCCGCACCCTTGGCATACGCATTCATCAAGTCAGGGGTACGATGCGCGGAAACAACCCGGCATTCGTGGGGGACGCCCAGCATGACAAGCAGTTGAGATGCCTCCCGCATCGTCTCCCAGTCAGATTTGCTTCCCATTACCACACCCACCAAAGGGGGTTGGCCCGAAGTTTGCTCCATCTTGCGTGAATTAGTATTGCGAAGCGTCGATTGACGCCTCCAAGCGTCCAACAGATGCCATGGTGCTGCCTTGATCGACTCGCGGAAAACTACCAGAAGTGTATGGCCAGAGGAATAGTAAAGTGGTTCAACGAGAAGAAGGGATTTGGGTTCATCATCGATCCTGCTGTAAGCGGCGACATCTTTGTGCATTTTTCGGCGATTGTGACCAAGGGATTCCGAACGCTGAAGGAAGGCGAGGAAGTCGAATACGAGCTCGACGAACATCAAAAGGGTTCCCGCGCAAAGAATGTTATGAGAATCTGAGGGAGTGCTTCCCAACCTCGTTCTCATTGGATTTATGGGCTGCGGGAAATCCTCGGTGGGTCGTCGTCTCTCCGGGCTCACCGGCCACCGCTTTGTGGATACGGACGAGTTGGTTGTGCAGGCCCAAGGCCGCAGCATTGCGGAGATCTTCTCCCAAAGCGGCGAGGCCCAGTTCCGCGACTTGGAACAGCAGTCGTTGGAAAATCTGGTCGGTGTCTGTGGGATTGTCCTCTCGACGGGAGGCGGACTCGTCCTGCGTCCGGTCAATCGCCAAACATTAAAGAAGATCGGTATCGTCGCCTGGTTGGACGCAAGCCCGGAAGTGCTTTTCGAACGGGCGATGCGCAGCGGCCGGCGGCCCCTGCTGCAGACTGCTGATCCCAGGGCGACCTTCGCCGAATTGCTCAGCGCCAGGCGCGGTCTTTACGAGATAACTGCGGACTTTCGGGTGGATTCCTCGCGACTGACTCACGACGAGGCGGCCCAGATTCTGCTCGACGAGGCCTTGCGGAGACATCGCCGTTTTTGATTGTTGACGCTGCCGCCTTGCGAGGACTTAACTGGCGACACAACAATCCAACCTACTACACGCAAATGGCTACAATCGGCATCAATGGCTTCGGACGTATCGGGCGGTTAGTTTTTACCGCCCTCGTTGAACAAGGACTCCTGGAAAAGGGTTACAAGGTCGCGGCGGTCAACGATCTTGTTCCGGCGGACAACCTCGCTTATCTCCTCAAGTACGACTCCACCCAGGGCAGGTTCAAAGGCGAAGTCTACAGCGAGAAGTCTTCGTCGAGCGCCGCCGAGGATGACACGCTGGTCGTCAACGGGAACAAGATCAAGTGTCTGGCCATCAAGGAAGGCCCTTCCGCCCTCCCCTGGAAGGAACTCGGCGTGGACGTCGTGATTGAATCGACCGGACTCTTCACGGAGGCCGCGAAGGCGAAGGGTCATATCGATGCCGGTGCAAAAAAGGTCCTTATTTCCGCCCCGGCCAAGGGGGACGACATAACGATTGTTGTTGGTGTCAACGACGATAAGTATGACGCCGCCAAACACCACATCATTTCCAACGCGAGCTGTACGACGAATTGTCTGGCGCCGGTCGTGCACGTGCTTCTCAAGGAGGGCTTTGGCATTGAGGAAGGACTAATGACCACCATCCATAGCTACACCGCCACGCAGAAGACGGTGGATGGCCCGTCGCGAAAGGATTGGAAGGGTGGCCGCAGTGCCGCGATCAACATCATTCCCAGCACGACTGGGGCCGCCAAGGCGGTGGCATTGGTATGTCCCGAGGTCAAAGGCAAACTAACAGGGATGGCCTTTCGCGTTCCGACCCCGACGGTTTCCGTGGTCGATCTCACGGTGAAGACGACCAAAGCGACAAGCTATAAGGAGATCTGCGCGGCCATGAAGAATGCCAGTGAAACGTATCTCAAAGGAATTCTTGGCTACACGGAAGACGAGGTCGTCTCGAGTGACTTCATTCACGATGCTCGCTCGAGCATCTTTGATTCAGGTAGCGGCATCGAGTTGAACAGCAATTTCTTCAAACTGGTCAGCTGGTACGACAACGAATGGGGATATAGCTGCCGTTGCGTCGATCTCCTGCAGAAGATCGCCTAGAAATTCGCAAAGCGAATTTCTTATGAAAAAGTCCATTACCGACGTCCCGTTGAAAGGGCGGCGCGTTGTCATGCGGGTCGACTTTAATGTTCCGCAGGACAAGGCTACCGGGGAGATCACCAATCCAGCGCGCATCGTGGCGGCTCTGCCAACCATCAAGTACATCCTGGAGCAGGGTGCCTCGGTGGTTTTGATGAGCCATCTTGGCCGCCCTGACGGGCAGCGTGTTGAAAAATTCTCCTTAAAACCAGTCGCCAAGAAATTGGAAGAACTTCTCGGCAAACCCGTGAAGTTTCTCGCCGACTGCGTCGGCCCCGAAGTCGAGGCCGAATGCGCTGCGCTCGAACCAGGAGAAGTGGCCTTGCTCGAAAATCTTCGCTTCCACATCGAAGAAGAAGGCAAAGTCAAAAACAAGGATGGCACCAAGACCAAAGCCGATCCGGAAAAGGTGAGCGCTTTCCGTGCTTCGGTAACGAAGCTCGGGGATGTTTACGCCAATGATGCCTTTGGCACGGCGCACCGCGCGCATTCCTCGGTGGTCGGGGTGGACCTGCCCGACAAAGTGGCCGGGTTCCTCATGCAAAAGGAGCTCGATGCTTTCGGGGCGGTTCTTGAGGATCCGAAGCGTCCGCTGCTGGCAATCCTGGGCGGAGCCAAGGTGGCTGATAAAATTCCGTTGATTCGGAACCTCCTCGACAGGGCGAACGAGATCATCATCGGGGGTGGCATGACCTTCACCTTCAAGAAGGTGCTTGATGGGATGGAGATCGGGGAGAGCCTGTTCGACCCGGAAGGCGCGAAGATCGTGGGCGAACTGATGGAAAAGGCCAAGGAAAAGGGAGTGAAGATCCACCTGCCGGTGGATTTCGTCTGCGGCGACAAGTTCGACGCCAACGCCCAGTCCAAGACGGTGGACGACAAGGAAGGCGTTCCCAAAGGTTGGATGGGGCTCGATGTCGGCCCCAAGAGCCGAAAGCTCTTCGCTGAGGTGATCGGCCGAGCCAAAACGATCATCTGGAATGGACCGCCCGGGGTTTTCGAGTTCGATCGCTTCGCCGAAAGCACCAAAGACATGGCCGAAGCCATCGCGGCGGCCACGGCCGCGGGCGCGGTTTCCGTCGTGGGCGGCGGTGATACGGCCACGGCTGCCAAGAAGTTCAAAGTGGTCGATAAGGTCAGTCACGTTTCCACCGGTGGCGGCGCCTCTCTGGAACTCCTCGAAGGCAAGACTCTCCCGGGCGTGGCTAACTTGAGCGACAAATAACCCCCAAAAGAAAAGCGACCACGGTCGCACGCGAGCTAACCAGAACTCAGGTTCACAACACCTTCGTATCTCATGCGCAAAAAAATCATCGCCGCGAATTGGAAGATGAATATGACGGTCGCGGAGACGCAGACCTTTCTCGAAGCCTTTCGGCTGGAGATTGACGCCGTCACCGGCGTCGAAATCGTCATTGCTCCTCCCTTCACCGCACTCCCCAAGCTCTCAGAACTCCTCGGAGGTTCGCAAAAGATCCGCCTCGGGGCGCAGAACTTTTACTTCGAAAGATCCGGCGCCTTACACCGGTGAGATCAGCGCGACCATGCTACGGGAACTCTTCGTGAAGTACGTCATCATCGGCCACAGCGAACGGCGCCAGATCTTCGGAGAGACCGATGCCCTTATCAACAAGAAGGTGCTGGCGGCACATGCCAATGAGCTGAAACCGATCCTCTGCGTCGGTGAAACGCTCGAAGAGCGGGAAGCCGGGCGGGAAAAGCAGGTCTTGGAAACCCAATTGCGCGGTGGCCTCGCTGGCGTGAGCGCAGAGCAGCTGCTCGAAACCGTTATCGCCTACGAGCCTGTCTGGGCCATCGGCACCGGAAAGACTGCCACGTCCGCCCAAGCCCAGGATGCCCATGCTCACGTCCGCTCGGTCCTGGAGTCTCTCACGGACAAGGCGACAGCTGGTAAGGTGCGCATCCAATACGGCGGCAGCGTCAAACCAGCCAACGCCAAGGAACTGCTGGGTCAGCCCGATATCGACGGAGCTTTGGTTGGCGGGGCTAGCCTCGAAGTCCGCAGCTTTGCCGAGATCGTCAAGGCCGGTCAGACCGAATAGCGCGCCAGCGAGTTAATGAGGTTTGCCAAAGCGGGTTCGATTGAGACCGCTCGGGAGAAGTTTTGCTGTCCCAGGATACGAACTCGCGACCCGAAGGCTCGTCAGACCTTTGCGCCGGCGAGGAACTGCTGACGCATCCTCTCCGTCGTCTCTCTGAGTCCCTGCTCGAGACTGCTGACGGGACGCCAGCCGGCCGCGCACAGCTTTTCCGCTGAGGCGCACGAATGTCGGACGTCCCCCGCTCTGGCCGGGAAATGGTTTGGTCGGGACGCGGATTGCGCCAGCGTGAGAATCTGACGAACAAGCTCGTTGATCGTCGTTGAGCGCCCGTAGCCACAGTTAAATGCGCCCGTGAGTCCGGAATTTTCGGCGGCAAAAGCAAGCGCCGAAACCGCGTCCTTGACGTGTATGAAATCGCGGGTCTGCTCGCCGTCACCGAAGACGTCCAGCGGCTCCCCGCGCAAAGCGCGCCGAACGAAGGCCGGTACGGCGGCGGCATATGGACTCAGAGGATCCTGTCCGGGCCCGAAGACGTTGAAGAATCGAATGGCGGCCGTTTCGAGGCGTCCCTCGCGCGTGAACATCTCGCAATAGTATTCGCCATCGAGCTTCGTGATCGCATAGGGGCTCTTTGGCTTCGGCACGGCGGTTTCCGGCGTCGGCACAGGCGGGTCATCTCCATAGATCGCCGCCGAACTCGCAAAAACGAAGCTTTCGAACGCCGGCTTCCGCCGCGGCCTGGAGGACGTTCAAGGTCCCGAGGACGTTGGTTTCGACGCATCTCTGCGGATTTTCCATCGACTCCTGCACGCCCACCATCGCGGCGAGATGAAACACAAAGTCGACACCCGAGACCGCACCGCGCAACGCGACGGGATCAAGGATGCTGGCTCGAACGAAATCGATGTCCCCACGCTCCGACGGCTGGCAATCGCGCACATCGAGGATGCGCACCTCGGCGCGTTCGCGCCAATACTGGGTCAAATGGCTCCCGATGAAGCCCGCGCCGCCGGTGATCAAAACTCTCATTGAAACGAGGTCCAGTCTTCCTTCTGCAAAGCAGGGACACCAGTCTCAATTCCGGTGTCGGCGGGTGCGCCGGCCGAAGAAGAAAGGCATTCTATCCCGCATCGAACTGGCTCAAGCGTCGGAACATATCGTAGCGCTCCGTGATTTGCGCCTCGGTCACCGACCTGAGTCTCTCCAGACTGAAAGCTTCCACATTGTAGCTGGCCAGAACGCTTCCATGGACCACGGCCCGGCGGAGGATCGAGAACTCAATCTGCGCGCCGGCCTTGGCCAGGTATCCGGCAAGTCCGCCCGCAAAGGTGTCGCCAGCCCCGGTGGGATCGTGGATATCCTCCAACGGATACGCCGGGCAACTGAAGAACTGCCCGTCTTCACCAAAGAGCAGGCAACCGTGCTCGCCCTTCTTGATCGCGACATATTCCGGTCCCATGTCACGCAACCGGTGCGCCGCCTTGATCAAACTCGTTTCGCCGGTCAATTGGCGCGCCTCGCCGTCGTTGAGAATCAACAAATGAATGCGCGCCAGCAACTCGATCAGCCGCGGCTTCGCGATGGAGATCCAGAGATCCATCGTGTCCGCGATCACAAAACGGGGAAGGCGGACCTGGTCGAGCACATGGTGCTGCAAGTCTGGGGCTATGTTGGCCAGCAGGACGATGGGGGTGTCGCGATAGGCTTCCGGCAACGCGGGAGTGAAATGCTCGAAGACATTCAATTCAACCGCCCGTGTCTCGCGGATGTTGAGGTCCCACATGTACTCGCCCGACCAATGAAAGGTGCGGCCCGGCACAATCTGCAAACCAGCCAAATCGACGTTGCGCTGTCGGAAGAGTTCCACATGCTCCCTGGGGAAGTCCTCGCCGACGATTCCCACAAGGTTCACCGGGCTGTAAAAGCTGGCTGCCACGCATCCGTATGAGGCTGACCCCCCGAGCAACCCTTTATGCTCCTCCAATGGCGTCTTGATATCATCAAGAGCAATCGAGCCGACAACTAACACGGACATGGGCGCGCAGATTGCCAGAGACGGAGATTTGGGCCAGAAAAAACAAATCAAAAATCTCCGCGCGCCACATCCCTCCGCGATTGATCAACGGATCAGTAGCGATTAGCCAAGTACGAGCCCGATGATCTCCATCACGATCGAAAGACTGGTCAAAAAGTTCGGCGAGCACACCGCACTGGATAACGTCAACCTCTCCATCGAGGCGGGCGAGATTTTCTTTCTGCTCGGTCCGAGTGGCTGCGGCAAGACGACGCTCCTGCGAACGGTCGCCGGCTTCTACGTTCCCGATGCCGGTCGCATCCTTTTCGAGAATGAAGACGTCACGGCGTTGCCACCCCACAAACGCAACACGGCCATGATGTTCCAAAGCTACGCACTTTGGCCGCACATGACCGTCGCGGGAAACATCGCCTTCGGACTTGAAGAGCGACGGGTGTCTGCGCAAGAGACACAACGACGCGTCACCGAAGCTCTGGCCTCCGTCAAAATGGAAGCTTATGCGGACCGCCGCATCGCCCAGCTTTCCGGCGGCCAGCAACAACGCGTCGCCCTGGCGCGCGCCTTGGTCATCCGCCCGCGTGCCCTCCTGCTCGATGAACCCCTTTCGAACCTCGATGCGAAGCTCCGCTTGGAAATGCGCACCGAGATTCGTCGCGTCTGCAAGGAGTCGGGCCTGACCGCGATCTACGTGACGCACGACCAGAAGGAAGCTCTCTCGATCTCCGACCGAATGGCTATTCTCGACAGCGGGAAGATCGCGCAGATCGGACGACCGGAGGAAGTTTATCGGCGTCCCCAGTCGCGGGTCATCGCTGATTTCATCGGCGAAACCAACTTCGTTCCCGGTACGGTTGCCGTCGCCGGGACGGGAACCGCCGTCGTGGATACCTCCATCGGGAGATTCGAAGGCGTGGTTACCGATGCCTCCTGGAAGCCCCAGCCGGGCGAGCGAGCGACCCTCTCGATTCGCCCGGAAAGCTGGACGATCAGCACCGAATCCCACGCGATAAACAGCACGGCGGGAAAGATCGGAGAGTCCGTCTACCTGGGAGAGGTCGCCCAGTATCAGTTTCTCGCCGGCCCCCTGAAGTTAAAGATCTTCGAAATGAACCCTCAGCTCTCCAACCGGCGCGACGGGCGAGAGCTTTTCGCGCGGGCCATGCCCCAGGACGTCGTAGTCTTGCGCGCTTGATCGCATGCGGATCCTGATCGTCCTGGCCGCGCTCGCCGCGATCGTCGCGATACCCTTCTCCCTGAAGCCGGAGGACGACCTCCTGGCGAAGGCGGACGACAGCATCGTCATCATCACGCCGCATAACGAACAGATTCGCTATGAATTCAGCCGCGCCTTCAGCGAATACTACCAGAGGAAAACGGGCCGGACCATCCGCATCGACTGGAGGATGCCTGGCGGAACAAGCGAGATCGCCCGCTACCTCAGGAGCGAATACTATGCGGCTTTCGAGCGGCTTTGGAAATCGTCCGGGCGGGAGTGGACCGCGGAAGTCGCCGCGACTTTTGACAACCCGAAGGCTCGGAGTGAGGCGCGGCAGGCGTTCCTCGCTTCGAACATCGGGATAGGCGTTGATCTCTTCTTCGGAGGGGGTGCTTTTGACTTCCAACAACAGGCCGACGCTGGACGATTGGTCGATTCCGGGATCATCAAAGATCATCCCGACTGGTTCCGTGAAGACTCCATTCCGCAGACCGTTTCGGGAGAGACGTTCTATGACGAGTCCGGACGCTGGATCGGGGCCACGCTCGCTTCTTTCGGCATCTGTTACAATACGGACTCCCTGCGGCGACTCGGCGTAACCGAGATCCCGTCCGCATGGGCCGACCTGGGCAACCCGCGTTTCCTCAAGCAGGTGGCCCTCGCGGACCCCACGAAAAGCGGTTCGGCCGCCAAGGCGTTTGAAATGATCATCCAGCAACAAATGCAGGAGGCGATTCGTTCGGCTGGTGACTCCGACAAAGAGTTGGGCCTCGAGCGCGGTTGGGAGCTCGGTCTGCAGATCATTCAACGCGCTTCCGCCAATACGCGATATTTCACGGACGCGGCATCACGAGTTCCTGTGGATGTCTCCCTGGGCGACGCTGCTATTGGCATGAGTATCGACTTCTATGCCAGGTTCCAAAGCGAAGCGGTCCGGATCGGCGACGCGCCTTCTCGTTTGCAATACTTTACTCCGAAAGGCGGTTCGTCCGTCGGAGTCGATCCGATAGGATTACTGCGCGGCGCCCCTCATGCTGCCGGGGCTCGCCTGTTCATCGAGTTCGTTCTCTCGCTGGAGGGGCAGAAACTTTGGAACTTCAAGGTGGGCGCGCCGGGCGGGCCGGTCAAATACGCGCTGCGACGCCTGCCTATTCGCAAAGAACTCTATGCCCCGGAATTCGCGCCTTACCGCTCCGACCCGGAGGTCAATCCTTACGAGGAAGCCAAATCGTTTACCTATCATCCGGAGTGGACCAGTCCCCTCTTCAAAGTGATTAGCTTTGTCATTCGCGTGACGTGCCTCGATAGCCACGACGAACAGGTGGCCGCCTGGAACGCCCTTATCGAGGCTGGCTTCCCACCAAAGGCTAGCGCGACCTTTCGCGATATGACCGCCGTGAGTTATCGGAAAGCCTGGGAAAAAATTCGCCCGACCCTCGGCGCGGCCGACCGCATCCGCGAAGTGGAGCTCGCCCGTGAACTCGGAAATCAATTTCGCGCTCAGTATCGCATGGCCCTGCAACTCGCCCGAGCACGACAATGAACCCTGCCGCCAGCTAAGACCATGTCCCGAAAATTCTCGATCGTCATCTATGTCCTGGCCTGTTTGTACTTCGCCCTCTTTTTCGCCTGGCCGATCGTTGAGACGCTCCGAGGCGCATTCTTCACCAACTCAGGAAGCTTCACCCTTTCCTACTTGATCGAGGTATTTCGAAATCCCATTTACCTTGAGGGGTTGGTCAATGCCTTTCTGTTCGCCGTGACGAGCACTCTCCTTGCAGCCGGCCTGGCTGTCCCTCTGGCGTTTTTGAGCGATCGTTACCAGTTTCCCGGCAAGGCCATTCTCTCCGGCTTGATTCTCGTTCCAATGATCATGCCGCCATTCGTCGGAGCCATCGGCATCAAACAGCTTCTCGGACAGGAGGGCTCTCTCAATGCCCTCTTGGAAACCATCGGCCTGACAAGCCCTGATGCTCCGATCGACTGGCTTGGACAGGGCCGTTTCTGGGGAATCGTGGTGATGAATGCCCTTCACCTCTACCCGATCCTTTATCTCAACATTGTCGCTGCTCTGGCGAACCTCGATCCTGCGATGGAGGAAGCGGCAGAGAATCTTGGGTGTACCGGCCTGCGCAAATTCCGAAGGATTACGCTTCCTTTGATCATGCCTGGCGTCTTTGCCGGCGGCACCATCGTCTTTATCTGGGCATTCACGGAGCTGGGTGTGCCTTTGATGTTCGAGTTCACTCGCGTGACCTCGGTGCAGATCTTTTCCGGAATCAGTGACATCGGAGGCAATCCGTTCCCCTTCGCGCTGGTGGCGGTCATGCTGGTGGCCTCGGCCTGTCTGTACGCCGCCAGCAAATACTTCTTCGGTCGCGACCCGCATGCCATGATGGCCAAGGCAACCAGCCAGGGTGGACCGCGAAAGGCAGGGCCAGCCATGGCCGCCTTCTGCACATTTCTCTTTGCCGCGATCACCTGCGTGGCGATTCTCCCACACGTTGGTGTCGTGCTGGTCGCCTTCTCGGGGGACTGGTATCGAACGATCCTGCCGACTGGCTGGACACTTGATCACTTCCGGGATGCCCTCGGGCACGGGCTTACCTTGCCCTCCATTCAGAACAGCATCAAGTACGCGAGCCTCGCCACGATCCTCGATCTGGTTCTCGGCATCTCCATTGCGTATATCGTCGTCCGCACGAAGCTTCCCGGCCGCAACGTTCTTGATGCCATGTCGATGCTTCCATTGGCGGTTCCCGGCATCGTGCTGGCTTTCGGCTACCTGGCCATGACGCAGGAGGGCAAGATTCTCGGAGCGCTCAATCCCGCCAAGGATCCATTGTGGATCCTGGTCATCGCCTACAGCGTTCGACGACTCCCCTACATCGTGCGGGCGGCCGCCGCGGGATTTCAACAAACGAGCGTCACACTCGAGGAAGCGGCGCAAAATCTTGGCTGCTCCCCGTTCAGGACATTGCGAAGAATCACCATCCCTCTCATCATAGCCAATTTGATTGCCGGTGCGTTGCTGGCCTTCTCTTTTGCCATGCTCGAAGTCAGTGATTCGCTCATCCTTGCCCAACGGCAACAGGATTACCCCATTACGAAGGCCATCTTCGAACTCTACCAATTGCTTGGTGAGGGGCGTTTCATCGCCAGCGCATTGGGTGTCTGGGCGATGTGCTTTTTGGGAACCACGATCATCGGTGCCAGCCTCATCCTTGGCAAGAGGCTTGGAGCTCTCTTTCGCGTCTAGCAGGCTATCTCCGTGCCCAACCTCGCTTTCACGATTCGAAACGATCTCGACGGCCTCGCTGAGGCTGCCGACACGGCCATCTCCTTCCTCGAAGCTAACCACGCCCCACAGGGGGCTGTTTTTGCCGCCCATCTGGCCATCGAAGAGATCGTATCCAACACGATCAAGTATGGCTACCAAGATACCAGGCGGCACGAGATGACCATTCGGCTGACGTTGACCGAGAATGCCATGGAAATCGAAATCACCGATGACGGCAACGCGTTCGATCCGTTCGCTCACCCCAAACCGGATTTCTCACTCCCATCCGATCTTCGCCCGATTGGCGGGCTCGGTATCCACTTGGTTCGCCACATGCTCGACGCCTATGCGTATGTCCGCCGGGATGGGCAGAACATCGTGCGGCTTACGAAGAAGTTCTAGTTCCCGCCCCGACGCAGGTTCCAAATCAGGATCCGCCGAAGCTGAGCAATGGTATTCGGATGCAGGTGCGCTTCGTGATTCGTGGGCACAATGGTCTCTGACGCGGCGCCCTCGAGGTGAGAACTCCAATAGCCAACGATTCCGTCCGTGCTATTGATCCCGCCACCTTTGCCCCGATCTCCCATGATCGAATCGAACTTCAGACCCGGTGCGAACGGCGCTCCCTCAAGCGCTCGGTAGAGTGGCGCAGAGGGTGAAAGCGAGTTGATCCCATTCATCACCCCCGCCGTCACGAAATCGCCCTGGAGGATGTCCGCCAATGTACCCAGCACTCGCACTTGGAACTGAAACAAATCCGCCGGCAAGCGGACGAGCCGGCTGCCGATACCGGCCAATCGCGAATCGGCAAACCGAGTGCCCCGGTGCGGCGTCGCAATGAAAATCGTCCGGTCGAGGCCGGGAACCGGTTTCCAGAACAGCACCTGGCGCAGCGCAGCCCGATCGTCCGCATCAAGGGCCGCCCGGTCGAAAGGGACCGTGGCAATAGCATCCCACAGCCGGTTGCCGCTGCTGGTTGAGAGGATCCGCGCGATGACGCCTCCCATGCTGTACCCCACGAGGACCAAGTGGCGAGAGGCGATCGACGTGCCCCGCGGGTCGTATCTTTTACGAATTGCGGCAATTTCATCGCGAATGGAGGCCGCCGAGACAGGAATGGGCATCCCGGTCGGATAGTAAACATACCAGAACTGATAATTCCCCCGGACGATCGGGTCCGCCATGAGCCGAGTTACGATCGTTCTCCAGACCAAGGGAGAAGAACTCAACCCATGAAGCATGACCACCGGAATGCGGTCCGGATCGAAGGGCTCGCTCAGATAAAGGCCGGCGTCCTTCAGCCGCTTTTCAATGTTGAACAACCCGCTGATCCCGAGCAGCAGATCGTTGACACCTCGAAAAGAGAGAGCGAAGGGAGCCGTGAAGTCGCCGCTCAGTGCGACCGCTTGGCCTGAAATGGGAATCCTACTGTATCGATTCAGGTCGATCAATTCGACGCGAGCGCGGTTCTGGCTGTCGAACTCAACCACAGCCGCGAATGGCGCGTAGACTCCCCTGCGGGGCGGCTGGTAATACATTTCCTCGTCACGCTCGGGGGTTCGCTCGCGCGCCCCGACCAGCGCGACTCCCAATCCCTCGGTGCGAACGCGTTCTCCGGCACCCCGGACGCTGACGTGGTCGGCCGGAATGAAAGGTGTCGAAATAGCCCGCACGAAAGGGCGGGCGCGCCAGAAATTCCGTCGAGACCTTGATGACTCCGAGCGGCGTCCAAAAATCCTCGTTGGCAAAGCCGCCGGCCAATTCGCCTGCGTTCAGCGAAACAAAGCGATCGAGCGCCGCGTTATACACTGCGATCGAACGCCGGGTGGCGGGCGATTCAAGCCAGTGAGAAGGAGGAACGCCCGAGAGCAACAGGCTCCGCCAGGCCAGTTCAAGTGAGGAGAGTGCAAAACCGGTTCGCCGTTCCACGCCTCTCGCAGGGATCGCCAGCAGCGCCCCTGCGGCCAGCGTCAACCGACCCGGATCGTTGCCCGCCCAAAGCGCGAGCTCCCGCGCGGAGCCATCGGAATCCCGAACCCTTCCGGGAGCAATGCCCGCCCGCTTTTCAATGCGCCAAGCCTTCCGTTCGCTTTGGGGGATGAAAGGGCGCGCAAGAACATCACGCGAATGGACACGCGTGACGATGGTGCTGCCACAGCCGGTCAAGCCCAACGCACAAATCGCGACGACGACGAGATGCGACCGTCGCCCGAACACGGAGGCGGCCCTCCATCGCCTCGCCAGCGAAGGGAAAAGGAAATTTCTCATGCGTAAGGAATGAGGGAAAAAGCCACGGTCTTCGTTTGGCATTCTTCATGCCATCAGACACCGATAGCAGCAACCCTTTGACGTCGGGGCCATCCCAGTCCATCCTCCATCACCTGCTCATGATGGAAATCTCCGGACGCACCAACAGCCTGCGGCGAGCTTGCCGCGACCCCAGGCGCGATCCGCTCGCGCAATCGCGGGCGAAGTAAAGCCTCACGCATCGAGAATGACCAGGCTCTCAATTCTTGGACTGATTCTTGCCGTAATGAGTGGACCTTTACAGGCACTCGATTCGTCAGTTACCCAGTTGGCTGTGTCCGTTGCCCCAAGCTGGGATTCCACCTCGGGCAAACTCCAACTCTTCGAGCGCCAAGGTGGAGTGTGGCGCCCGACTTCGGCTCCCTTTCGCGTTCTATACGGAAAGAACGGCCTCGCGTGGGGACGGGGCGTCCTTGGCGCCAGCGAGCCTGGGCCGCAAAAGACCGAGCGCGACAAGCGCGCGCCAGCCGGCGTCTTTAAAATCGGCACCATCTACACCTACGACCCTGCCCTACCCGAGGGCGCGAAATATCCTTTTCACACCATTACGGACGCCGATGCCTGGATCGACGATCCGACCTTGCCGCATTACAACCAGCATGTCGTGGTCGACCTCAAGACCCCGCCACCCTGGTTCGAAAAGCAGAAGATGCGCCTGAACGATCCCCCGCATCGATGGCTCATCGAGATCCGGCACAACGCCGATCCTCCTGTCCCGAACGCCGGCAGCGCAATTTTCTTCCACATCCAACGCGGACCCAATCGCTCATCGGCCGGATGCACGGTAATGACGGAAGCCTCGATCCGACAAATCATCAAATGGCTGCGGAACGAGAAGAACCCTTACTACGTTCTCCTGCCTCGCGACGAATATCTTCAGCGCTGGAAGGCTTGGGGACTTCCCTCCCCGGCAGCCGCAGAGGGCCTCCTCGGCCCCTGAAATAACCGCCGCCCTCGGGCGCCGTGCCACATAGTCTTTCTCGTTGCCGCGGATATCCCCGGTTTTCCACGAACGCTCTCTTGTCTGAGCGGCGTGGAAGCGATTCAATCTAATGAAGCTATCCTGCCCATGAAACTGACATACTACGGCCATTCTTGTTTCTCCGTGCAGACCGGAGGCAAAACCCTTCTCTTCGATCCCTTCATCACGCCCAACCCGCTCGCCAGTCACATTAAGCTCGATACGATCGGAGCCGACTACATTCTTGTTTCCCACGGCCATTTCGACCACATCAACGATGCGGTCGAAATCGCCAATCGGACGGAGGCGACTGTCATCTCGAATTTCGAAATCACCAACTGGCTCGGCAAGCAAGGAGTCAGGAAGACGCACCCTCTCAATCACGGCGGGGGTAAGACCTTCGATTTCGGAAGGGTCAAATACGTCAATGCGGTTCATTCCAGCCAACTGCCGGATGGCAGCTACGGAGGAAACCCGGGAGGCTTTGTCGTTCAGAATGCCGAGGAAGCCTTCTATTACTCAGGGGACACCGCCCTCACGTACGATATGCAGTTCGTCGCACAGGACGTGGAGGTACGCTTTGCGGTGCTCCCGGTCGGCGACAACTTTACCATGGGACCTCGTGATGCCGCCAAGGCGGCCGGGATGGTTAACGCCCGCAAAGTCGTCGGTGTTCACTACGATACGTTCCCGATGATCGAAATCGATCACGCCGAGGCGAAGGCCACATTCGCACAGGCGGGGGTAACGCTGGAGTTGGTGCCGATCGGCGAAAGCATCGACCTGTGAGATTTCTTTGCAAGCAAGCAAATACGTTGTAGGGTTTTCCAAATGAATCTACCAATCGCCTTCGGTATGCCCGGTTGGCCAGAGACTTTCTTCATTCTTGTTGTGGTCGTCCTGCTTTTCGGAGCCAAGAAGCTTCCGGAACTCGCCCGTGGGATCGGCCAAAGCTTGGGGGAGTTCAAGAAGGCACGCGATGAGTTCGAGCACGAAGTGCGCAAGAGCACGACGGAGCTCGAGGTCAAAGAGCCAGCCGAAAAGCAGCCGCATAATCCCTCCTAAGCCGTTCGCAGGGAATCCTGCCGATGCGCAAAGCTGCCTGCTGGCTCCTCGGCTTATTTCTTTGCGCGCCCCTCCGAGGCGAGGAAATCTGCGTCGTTTCCTACAACGTCGGCAATTACTGGCTGGGCAGCTCAGGCCCCCCGTCCGTCAACCAACCCGTCAAGCCCGATGCGGAGATCGCGGCGGTCATCAAGGTGCTCGACCGGATCAAGCCTGATATCGTCGGCTTGATTGAGATCGGTGACGAATCGATGCTGCAAGACTTCCAGAGGCGGCTCAAGGCAGCGGGATTGGAATACGCGCATCGCGAATGGATTCAAGGAGCCGACGACACGCGTCACGTTTGCCTGCTCAGCAGATTTCCCATTGTTGAGCGAAACTCGCGCCCTGACGTGCGTTTCGAACTCGATGGCAAGGCACTGCGGATGAACCGTGGCATCCTTGACGTGACCGTGGCGATCAATTCTGACTACCGCCTTCGCCTCGTTGGGGCGCATCTGAAGTCGCGTCGAGACGTCCCGGAGTACGATCAGGCCCGCATGCGGGCCAAGGAGGCGTCGCTCCTGCGCAGGCACCTCGAGGCGATCCTCGGCGCTTCACCGGAGACCAATTTGATGCTCTTCGGCGACCTCAACGATACCAAGAACGAGTACCCAGTCCGTCAGATTATCGGGTCAAAGGGCGCGCCCGACCACATGATGGATCTTTGGCTGCGCGATAGCCGCGGGGAGCGTTGGACCTACTATTGGAAAACCGCCGATGAGTACTCGCGTATCGACTACCTTCTCGTCAGCCCGGGACTGCTGAAGGAAGTCGTCCCCGAAAAATGCGGCATCGACGACTCTCCCTATTGGAACGAAGCGAGCGATCATCGCGCGATCTACGCGGTAGTCTTCGCCGTGGATCGCACATGAGGCGCTTCGTTTACTTCTTTGCGATCGTTCTCCTGGCAGCGCCCGGGGTGCACGCCGGCGTGGAAGAGGAATGGGCCTACATCGTCTCGCTTGACGCCGGACCCCAGAAGAAACCAACCACGCCCGATGAAGTGGCGCTGATTGCCCGCAACCATCTGCTCGTCCAGCAAAAAGCGATCGAACAATTCCTGGCGAGAAATCCCGGCGACCCGCGCGCCTTTGATGCGCGGCTTAGACTGGCTCGGATCCTGGCGGCAGAGGGCAAGATGGGTAAGAATCCCGGTCAAGTCGACGAGGCCCTCAAGATTCTCGGAGACTTGGAAAAGTCCTCCGGTGTCCCGCGCGCAAAACTGGCCGACGCCGGCTTCGCGCGTGCGTCGCTTTCCATGCAGAACCAGAAAGACGAGGGTCCGCAAGCGCGGGAAGCGATCGTCTGGGCCGCACAAAATTTCACCGCGAAGTATCCGGGCGATCGCCGCGGTCCGCGCTTGATCGTCGAGGCGGCCACCGTTTGCGATGATGTGCCGTTCCAAAAACGGGATCTGCTCGAAGAAGCTCTCCGATTGACGGACGAAGAACCGCTCAAGCGGCGAATCGCCGATGACCTCCGGCGCCTGGATTTGCTCGGCAAGCCTTTAGTACTCAAGATGTCCTCAGTCTCCGGTGGTCCAATCGATTTGGCGAAGCTTCGCGGAAATGTCGTGGTCCTGATCTTTTGGTCCGCCGACTCACCGCACAGCCTGCTTTGGCTGCGCGACTTTCGATCCTCCTGGGAGACTTTTCCCAAGGAACACCTCCGAGTTGTCACCGTGAGCCTCGATGAGGAACGTGCGACCTTTAGTAGTCGCTTTCACGAACTCCGAGCTGACTGGCCGACACATTTCGACGGGCTCGGCTGGCGGGGCCCGGTCGCCCGGGGCTTGGGCATCAACGCCGTCCCAACGGTCTGGCTGCTCGACAAGAAAGGAATTCTGCGGTCGATCAATGCAAAATCCAGCTACGAAACCTTGATCAACCAGCTCCTCCAGGAAGAATCGCCTGACACGTCGGAGACGAAGAATAGCGGCTGGCTCAACTCCCACGTTGATGTTTCACGTGGAGGCGTTAGACGAGCTGAACGATGATGTGATCGCGCGGGCACGTCGAGCACGGATCCAAGCTCCCAACCATGATCGGTGAGGCCTTCCTTGTTGGTCGCGTCTGGATCGACTCCAACGATCACCTCTGCCCAAATGGCTTCGCGCTAGCTCCACTGGGTTGCCCTGCATCCATACTCAGCGGGGGCGCTTACTTGAACTTTATCAAAGCCCGCCGCCTGGCAGCGCCGCGCCCGGCTAAGGCGAAGCGTGCCAGAAAGTCTCGAAAGCTTCTGACCAATCGCGCGTCTCGACCCGGCCGCGGGCCAGGGATCCCATGCGCTCGCGCAACTTCAGATCTTCGGTCAACCGCCGGATCGCCTCCGCCAACTCGCCCGCATCCAGAGCCTTGGTGATGAAGCCGTCTCTGCCGTGGTGCACGAGGTCCCTTGGACCGCCCACGTCTGAGACAATCGTCGGCAAGCCGCTGGCTTGCGCCTCCAGAACAACATTGCCAAAAGTGTCGGTCGTGCTTGGAAAGACGAAGAAGTCCGCCGACGCGTAGGCATCGGCGAGTTCTTCGCCACGGAGATAGCCGGTAAAGATCGCGTCCGGCAGAAGGCGCTTCATCTCCGACAGGTACGGACCGTCACCGACGAAGAGCGGCCGAACGGACAACTTCCAGTCGGCCAGTCGGCGAGTTGCCGCCACCAGGGTGTCCAGATTCTTCTCCTTGGAAATCCTTCCGACGAACAACATGCCGATCTCGCCATCCCGCAGACCCCTTGCCTGCCAAAAACGGGCCTGGCGTCGGGAGGGGGAGAAAAGCCGTGTGTCGAGGCCGCGTGGCAGGATCTTGAGTTTCTCCGCCGGAATGCCACGCTCGATCCAGGATCGCCGGTAGACCTCAGAGTTGACATAAACAATATCCAGCTGGCTGTAGAACCAGTGCATATAGTTCCAGGTCAGGGTCTCCAGGAAGGAGTCGTCCGTCAAAATCCGGACGTATTGGGGGAAGTCCGTATGATAGATGCCAACCGCACGCAGACCCAGGGTCTTGGCAGCGCAGAGCGCGCTCAGTCCCACGGGGCCAGGTGTGCTGATGATCAACTCGGAGTAGTTCTCTCGCGCGAGATGCTCCATCATGAGCAGCAGTGGGGGGAAGCTCAGTCGCTGGAGTTCATATTCCGGAAGCTCGAACTCGCCGACCGGTTGGAAATTCTTCAGGGGGACGTCGCCTTCGGTATCACCGGAGCGACATGTCATCACGGTGATGTCGTATCCTGCGGCGACCCCCGCCGCAGCCATCTTCCGGATGGTCGTGGCCACGCCGTTGACGTCGTCGAGGGTATCGGTAAACCACGCTCGCTTTTGGTTTCCCAAAAAAGAGGGAGCCGCGCCACCGACAACGCGCGTCATTTCCGTGAGCCACTCTCGGCGGGGCTGACGAAAGGCGTGAATGTAGGGGCTGAGCATGGCCGCAATCGGCACCAGTGGGCTGATCGTCTGAATGCTCTCGATGAAGCGCGCATTCGAAAGCTGGGTGATGAATTGGGTGACGAAACGATAGCCAAGTTGACTTGCAATCAGGTTGGCCATCAGAAAGGCGCGCCGTTCCGGCTCGGGCACACCCAGCGTCTCGCGAGCCAACGCGGCCTTCACTTCGGGCCGGGAGAAGTATGCCGAGAGCTCCTTCCAGAGCGTGGTGTTCCCGACCATGGCCAACTCGAAAATCTTTCCCGTGGCGACGCCTTGCGCGAGAAATCCGAGCTTCTCCGCAAGGCTGAATTCTGTGGGATTGCGTCCTTCCATGAATCGAGAGAACGCCTTCTCGATCAGCCCCGCGCCGGGATCGTTCGGCCGCATTGAGAATTTCGCCTTCAAGTAACGAAACGCTGTGCTGTAGGTGCCATGGGCCAGCGCCAGCGGCGTCCCGCCTTCTCCCGCCGCAGTACATTGGCCTTCGCGAATGTTCGCCAGAAATTCCCCGGCGGTCGGCGACCAGGGCAGCTCTGTCCACGCACGCGCCGGATAGACCCCGCCATGATCGTCCGAGCCCGCAAGGAAAACCTTTCGCCATGGCTCGTCGTGGGTCGGCTCGATGCCCGTCCGGGCAACAAAAGCTTCGATGCTCGCTGGAGTTAGCGATTCCAACGCATAGCGCGTGGCATCGCTCAACCGGGCATGGTACCGCCCGTTGATTCCCTCAAAATGCCGGAAAATCAAAACTAGTTTTTGGAAGTGCAGTGGAGTGAGCTTCTCGTCGGGACTGTGCAAAGGATGCGCCACGGCGTGCGCCAGGGACTGCTCCGCCAAATAACGCTGCAACTCAAAGACACTACCGCGCCGCGCCTGGATCGCCTGGTGCTGGGTCTCCGTAAGGCCCCAGACAAGGATGTGCACCTTGCACTCGTCGTCGGGGAAATGCGCCGTCACCTCCTCCCCAAAGATCACTCCGGGCAAATGCGCAATCTCCAGACAGCCGGCGATCGTGTTGTGATCGGTAATCGTGACGAACTGCATGCCAACTTCCCGGAGACGTCGGTAAAGCTGCAGTGGATCCGAATAGCTCGCCGGAAACTCGAGCCGTCGAAGGACCCAGTCCGCAGCGCGATCGCTGTGGCGGGAATGAATATGCAGGTCGGCTTTCGACTTCGATGGGTTCATCATTCGGAGCGCAGACGCGCGAGCCATCCCTCATAGGTAATCGCCTCGCGTCCGGCAAGTGCCGCGCGGATCAATTGCAACGCTTGCCCTCGGACGCGCGCGTGCTGCCAGTCCACCGGATGCAAGCCGATGCGCAAGAGAGGTGCCCGGAGGAGCTGGCGCGCCAACAACGCGTTCCACCCAAGACTCACGACTCGGCGCCAGGCGCTGCGAACGCTCCAAACCAGACTTTGCGATACGGTCTCACGGTTGGTGACGAGATCCTTAAACTGGCGAAGTCTTGTGGTGTAGTCGAATCCGGCCTTCCTGACCGCCTGCTCCGCTTCGCGCCCGAGAAGCCACGCCGGCGCAACGAACCCTCTGAACGCCAGGCCCACCGCGTCAAACTCGCGCCGGGCTCGCTCCAGGAGAAGAGCGGCTTCCCCCTCCGACAGGTCGTAAAACTCCCCTTCGCCGGCGGTGTAATGTTCGGTAACGAAAGTCTGCCACCACCCGCCGAGACGCGCCGGGCGCTTGTGGAAATACCCGTGCACGACGACCTCGTGCTCTCGCGCCGCCCGGCGGGCCCATTCGCAGAATGCCGGGTCCTCCCGGATGGGTGCCTTGCTATGATGATTGGGAACCACGAGGAGCGCCGTCCGTTCCACCCCTGCGCCGACCAAGTCGCCAACAATGTCCAACACAAGATTCCACGTCAGCGGACTCACATCATGAATTGAGACGACTAAGGCCCGGCGCGGCGTTTGCATTTGCAGAAAGCGTATGTTAACGGGATTGTATTAATCGATGTCGGACGAAAATCCCAAGTCACAGAAAGAAAATCGACCTCCGGGAGGAGGAGATCCCCAGCTCAACTGGCGCGGTCTCGTGCTCTTCGCAGTCGCTCTCGCCCTGATCGGCGGGGCATTTCTTTTTCGCGGAGGCAATTTCACTCAAACGGAAGAGATTTCCAACAAGCAATTCCTTGATCTGCTCAAGGCGGGCAAGGTTGTCTCCACCGAACAGCGACCCGTTGAGATTATCGTGGAGGAAGGCCGAAATACCCAGGCAATTGCCGGCTTCTACAAGCGTAAGTCTCTGACCACGAACGACGAAATCGAGGTTCCTTTCCGGACTCCGATCTATATGCCTTTCAATGGCACGCAGATGGAGCAGGCGCTCTCTGCCGCCGGCATCACGCCGTCCGTAAAGCCCGAATCGAACGTTTTGGCTTCAGCCATCGTGAGCTTTCTCCCGATCGCTCTCTTCCTTGTGATCCTCTATTTCTTCTTCCGATCCCAGATCAAGATGGCGGGACGGAGCGCGCTGAGTTTTGGCAAGAGCAAGGCGCGCATGCTCTCCAAGGAGAAGAACCGAATCACGTTTAAGGATGTGGCTGGCGTCGAGGAGGCCAAGGAAGAGGTCTCCGAACTCGTCGACTTCCTGAAAGATCCGAAAAAATTTCAGAAACTGGGCGGACGCATCCCGAAGGGTGTGCTTATGGTTGGCCCTCCGGGAACCGGTAAGACACTCATCGCGCGGGCGATCGCGGGTGAAGCTGACGTTCCGTTTTTCTCGATCAGCGGATCAGATTTCGTGGAAATGTTCGTGGGGGTGGGCGCCTCCCGTGTCCGCGACATGTTCGAGCAGGGAAAGAAAAATGCCCCGTGCCTGATCTTCATCGACGAGATTGATGCCGTCGGGCGCCATCGCGGCCACGGCCTTGGGGGAGGACACGACGAACGCGAACAAACCCTCAACCAATTGCTGGTTGAGATGGATGGCTTTGATACGCAGGACGGCGTCATTATCATTGCGGCAACGAACCGCCCCGACGTTCTCGACCCAGCCCTGCTCCGGCCGGGTCGCTTCGATCGCCAGGTCACCGTCAGCCTGCCTGATGTCCATGGCCGTGAGGAGATCCTGAAGGTCCATGCCAAGAAAGTGAAGCTCTCCGCGAACGTCAATCTCGCAGTGATTGCTCGCGGAACTCCAGGATTCTCCGGCGCGGAACTCGCCAACGTGATCAACGAGGCGGCGCTGATCGCGGCGCGGCGCGGACTGAAGGCCATTACGCTGGCAGAACTCGAAGAGGCGCGGGATAAAGTTCGCTGGGGTCGCGAGCGGCGCAGCCTGGCCATGAGCGACAAGGAGAAGATGTCCACCGCCTGGCATGAGGCCGGTCACGCCATTGTCAACGTCCTTCTTGAGCACACTCACCCGCTGCACAAGGTTACCATCATCCCGCGGGCGAACTTTCTCGGTGCGACGATGTACCTGCCGGAGGGGGACAAATATTCCACCCAGCGCAAGGAAGCCTTGGACCTTCTGTGCGTCACGGCGGCCGGCCGCGTTGCTGAGGAGCTCTATAGCCAGGACATTTCGAACGGTGCCGCCGGTGACATCAAGCAGATGACTCGTCTAGCCCGCAAAATGGTCTGCGAATGGGGAATGAGCGATAGCTTGGGGATGGTCGAGTACGGTGAACATGAGGACTATGTCTTCCTCGGCAGAGACATCACTCGCTCGCGTGATTACAGCGAGTCAACCGCTCAAGAGATCGATCGGGAAGTCCGTAGGCTGGTCGACGATGCCTACAATCGGGCCAAAAAGGTCATCCTGGACAACCGGGAAAAGATCGAGGTGATCGCCAAGGCACTCCTCGAATACGAAACCCTCGACGCTGGTCACATCAAGGAAATCATCGAGTCCGGCGAGTTGAAGAACCCGCCGCGCAAAGAGAAGGCTCCGCCTCCGCTGCCACCTCCGCCAGCGGATACCGTGCCCGAGCCGCCCGAACCGATCAAACCGGAGTTGCCTCCCGGAGGCCTTGCCGCACCGGCACCGGCGTAGCGGTCGTCCAACGCCCAAGGAACTCGAGCGCGCGGCCGGCATCATTTCGGAGTAGTCTAGGCGAATCATTGTCCGGCTCTCGCGCCGGATAAAGCCTCGATCGACGAAGTTTGTGAGCTCGGTGCGCTTGACTCCCGGCTACTGTGCTCGGCGCGGACGCCGAGCACTACACCCGGGACGGGTGTGCTCCCCGATACCGATGGCGACGGCATGGCCTGATGGTTACGGCGATTTCGTTTAAGAATCGCTAGAGAGACGGTCCGGCAACCGCCTTGGCCGCGGCCCCTGCCTGTCGACAAACGTCCGCGAGAGCGTGAAGCATTCCGGCAAACCGGTCGCCGATCTTGGCAACGAACCTTTCGTGGAGCGCGCTCTACTCGTCGGGCTCAGCGAGTCCCTTTGAAAGAACTTTGAGAGCTCGATTCGGGTCCTGAACGCGCATGATGAGAAGACCCTTTCTGGCCGAAGGCATGGAGGCCAGGTAGGCGTATTCAATGTTGATTTTGTGCGTTGAGAGAATCGTCGCAATCCGGGAGAGACTACCGGGCTTGTTGTCGTTCTCTATCATGATCACGTCGGTTTCCACGACGAGCGTCCCGCGCGCTTCAAAGATGGCCAGAGCCCTCCGGGTATCACTCACCACCATCCGAACGACGGCATGATCGACGGTATCTGAGATGGTCAGGCCATAGATGTTAACGCGATCCGCCGCGAGCGCATCGCACACCTCGGCGAGAGTTCCCGGCTTGTTGGCCAGGAATACCGCCAATTGTTCAACAATTCGTACCGACACGGACATGAAGGCCTAACGAGAGGCAGTTACATTCTCGTTAATGACCTGGCCAGCTTCTTCTTTGCTCTTATCGGTCTCCGGAACCACCGGCTTCGCGGCAGGAACCGTCGGGCTAACCTTCCAGAACTTCTTCGCGAAGGTCGTCCAATCAGCAAGGATCTCCCGCGCAATCTCGCTCTCTGTTCTCTCCAGATGCTTATAAATAAGCTCCTTGAGCATATTTATGTCCTCCTCGGCCTCCAGTCGGGAAGGCGTGATCAACTGCGCATTGTAGCGGTTGAGGAACTCATCTTCGAGATCGAGAACAAAGGCGACACCGCCGGTCATTCCAGCACCGAAATTCTTACCCGTTGCTCCAAGCACCACGACCGTGCCGTTGGTCATATACTCGCAGCAATGATCTCCAACTCCCTCGACGACGGCGGTGCCTCCCGAGTTGCGGACACACCAACGCTCGCCGCCCCGGCCGTTGGCGTAGAGGACGCCGCCGGTCGCTCCATACATCACGGTATTGCCGAGAATAATGCATTCGTGGGGCGTGTACTTGCGCTCGGGGACGGCCTTGATCACGATCTCGCCGCCACTCATTCCCTTGCCGACATAGTCGTTGGCTTCGCCGGTGAGGATGAGCCTCACTCCAGGAGCGAGGAAAGTGCCGAAACTCTGTCCCGCACTCCCTGTAAAGCGAAGCTCGATCGTGCCCTCAGGAAGGCCTTCCTCGCCATATTGATAGCCGATTTCGCCTGATACCTGGGTTCCGACCGAGCGATTGACGTTGGCGACCTTGTACGACAGCGAGATGGGTCTGCCGTCGCTGATAGCGTCCTTGGCGTCCTGCAAAATGATGTCGTCCAGGGTACGATCCTCCGGCGCATCATTGCGGAAGCGCGTGGCGTGACGAATCATCGTCGAGTCGTCCTTGGCAACGTCCACCAGCAGCGGCGCCAGATTCAGCGTATTGGCCTTCGGATGATCGGGAATCTGTCGCTGCCGCAGGCATTCGGTGTGCCCCACCATTTCGTTGATCGTCCGGAAACCGAGCCGTGCCATGATCTCCCTCACCTCGGTCGCCACGGCATTGAAAAACGTCACTACGTTCTCGGGCTTGCCCTTGAATTTACCGCGAAGCTTGTCATTCAAGGTGGCGACGCCCACCGGGCAGGTATTGAGATGGCACTGGCGAACATAGACACACCCCATGGCGATCAGCGCCGCGGTTCCAAAGTTGTACTCCTCCGCGCCCAAGAGAGTCGCGTAAACGATGTCTTCCCCGGAACGCATTCCACCGTCCGTCCGCAAGGTAACCCTGTTTCGCAAGCCATTAAGGAGAAGCACCTGGTGGGTCTCGGCCACGCCCATTTCCCAAGCTCCGCCAGCATTCTTGATGGAGCTCAACGGTGAAGCGCCGGTGCCACCTTCATGTCCACTCACTAAAATGATGTCAGCATGCGCCTTGGCCACACCCGCGGCGATTGTGCCGACACCAGCCTCCGAGACCAGCTTCACACAGACCCGCGCACGGCGGTTGACCTGTTTCAGGTCGTAGATCAACTGGGCAAGGTCCTCGATGGAATAAATATCGTGGTGCGGCGGAGGAGAGATCAGGGTCACTCCAGGCACGGCATGCCGCAACCGCGCGATGTAGGCGCTCACCTTGTGGCCTGGCAGTTGGCCGCCTTCACCCGGCTTGGCGCCCTGCGCCATCTTGATCTCGATTTCCTTGGCGCTGGCCAGATAAGCCGCAGTGACGCCAAAGCGACCGCTGGCGATCTGCTTGATGGCGCTGTTCGCCCAATCTCCATCCTCACGACGCTTGAATCGCACAGGATCCTCTCCGCCCTCACCGCTGTTCGACTTCCCGCCAATACGGTTCATGGCAATGGCTAGTGTCTCGTGCGCCTCCGGACTGAGCGCACCCAGAGACATTCCCGCAGTGGTAAAGCGACGGCGAATCTCCTCGATCGACTCAACTTCCTCGATCGGCACCGGCCCAGACGGAAGCGGAACGATGTCGAGCAGGTTACGAATCGAATGCGGCCTGTTCGCCAGCACCGCGTCCACATACTTCTTGTAATCCTCGATCTTGCCGGCTTTGTCCGCGCCCTTGATGCCAACAAACGTGTGAAAATTCTGGATCACCGGCGGAGTTACCGCGTGCATTTCGCCGCCACGCCGGAATCGGAAATAGCCCGGATCGTCCAGTTTGCCTGCCTCGACCGGAACAGCATCCCCAAACGCCATGCCGTGGCGCGCCAGGCTCTCCCTGGCAATTTCCACAAAGCCCACGCCTTCAATCTGGGTGCACGTTCCGGTAAAGCATTCCTCGACCAGCTTGGAAGAGACTCCGATAGCCTCAAAGATTTGCGCGCCCCGATAGCTGCTGACCGGCGAAATGCCCATCTTGGACATGATCTTAAGCAAACCGTTCTCAAGCGCCTTCTTGTAGCTGATGGCGGTCTTGCCAAAATCCGGCTCGACGGATCCCTTGTCGATCAACTCGCGCAACGTTTCGAACGCGAGATACGGGTTGACGCAACTGGCGCCAAACCCGATCAGGCAAGCCATCTGGTGGACATCGCGCGCTTCGGCGGTCTCGCAGATCATGCTCGCCTTCATACGTTTCCCGACACGCCGCAGGTGATGGTGCACCGCACCCATGCCCAGCAGCATGGGCACCGCGACATTCTCGAAGTCGACACCGCGATCGGAAAGGATGATCAACTGGATCCCCTCGTCCACTGCGCTCTCCACTGCCTGACAGATCCGATGAACGGCCTTCTCCAGACCCGCCGCCCCTTCGGACACGGGCCAGAGGCAGGAAATGGTAATCGCAGGAAACTCACCTCCAATGGCCCGGAGCTTCTCGACTTCAGCATCGAGCAAGATCGGCGACTCAAGAATGATCTGCCGGCAATGATCCGGAGTTTCAGAGAGCAGGTTTCGCCGCCATCCGAGAACGGTGTGTAGCGACATCACCAGCTTTTCCCGGATGGGATCAATCGGCGGGTTCGTGACCTGGGCGAAAAGTTGCTTGAAGTAAGTGTACAAGAGCCGCGGCCGCAGCGAAAGCACCGCCAAAGGCGTATCATCGCCCATCGACCCGACCGCCTCAGCGCCATCCTTAAACATCGGCTTGAGAATGATATCCAACTCTTCGCTCGAATAGCCGAAGGCGATTTGGCGCTGCGTGAGCGTAAGGATATCGAGTTCGCCCTGCGGAGCGGAAATCTGCGGTGCATCGAGGTGCTCGAACCGCACGAGATTCTTCTTCAGCCATTCTCCATACGGCTTGCGTCCGGCCAGCACCGCCTTGACGTCCTGGTCGAAAAGCAGCCGCCCACCCGAGGTATCGACGGCAATCATCTCTCCCGGCGCCAACCGCCCCATTTGCACAAGGCTCCCCAGCGGAATACCGGAGATGCCCACCTCCGAACCGACGCAGAGAACACCCTCGTCGCTGAGCATGTACCGGGCAGGGCGGAGGCCGTTCCGGTCGAGGCATGCCGCAACGGTAATGCCATCCGTGAAACACAGCGCCGCTGGGCCGTCCCAAGGCTCACAAATACAGCGATGGTACTCATAAAAATCCGCCACCGCCTGAGGGATATTCTTGTCAGAACGCCAGGCCGGCGGCACGAGCATCGTCATGGCGTGGAGCACGCTCCGTCCGCTCATGGTGAGCACTTCGAGCACGTTGTCGAGACTCGCCGAGTCCGATCCGCCCGGCTGAATGATCGGCTTGAGCAGATTGATATCATCGCCCCAAAAGTCCGCTCGCAATTCGGCCTCACGCGCAATCGTCCAATTGCGATTGCCGCGAACCGTGTTGATTTCTCCGTTGTGGGCCATCATGCGGAACGGCTGGGCGAGATGCCACTTCGGGAACGTATTGGTGCTGTAGCGCTGATGATAGACGCAGATCGCCGTCTCGTAATCCGGGTTGGACAGGTCCGGATAGAATTTCTCCAGTGACGCAGACACCAGCAATCCCTTGTAAACGATTACCCGATGGGAGAACGAGGGAATGTAAAAGTTACTGATCTTGTCGGCCGCGGCCGTGTCTTCGATCTCGTTTCGAGCCAGGAAAAGGCGGCGCTCGTAATCATCGTCGGCCATGCCCCACGGCTTGCCGATAAGGACATGTTCGATGCGCGGCATGGTTGTCTGCGCCTTCTCGCCGAGAACCCGGATGTTGATCGGGACCTCGCGCCAGCCAAAGAGGAAAAGACCTCGCTTCTGGAGCACTTCTTCCGTGATCGCCTTGGCACGCGCCTGCGCGTAAGCGTTGTCGTGCGGAAGAAATAACACACCAATCGCCAGGTCGCCCTCTTTGTAGAGAGTATGACCCAGGCGACTCACCTCGGGAACGAACAGTTTATAGGGAATCTGCGTCATGACACCCGCCCCGTCGCCCGTCTTCGCGTCCGCGTCGAGGGCCCCTCGATGCATCAGACTGCAGATCGAACGGAGCCCGATGCGTAGGATCCGGTTGGAACGCCTCCCGCTTACCTGCGCAATGAAGCCTACGCCGCATGAGTCATGCTCGTGTTCCGGGTTGTACAAGCTTTGACTTACGAAGGTGCGGGGTCGGCTGCCAGTGTTCATTCGGTATTTTCTTCCCAGTTACTGTTGCTGATGGATCTAGAGCCCTGACTCTCTTTGGTCCTATCAAGCAAATTTCATTCCAGACGACCGGTGTGTCACCAATTTTTTTGAAGCCCTGGTCCGAAAGTCAGGGATGCGTCATGTCTTCGGCGCGCACCCACTGATCGAACTGGTCTTCGGTCAGATGGCCGAGGGCGAGAGCCGCCTCCTTAAGGCTGGTGCCTTCTTTGTGCGCCTTCTTGGCGATCTGGGCGGACTTGTCGTAGCCGATATGCGGATTCAGGGCGGTCACCAACATGAGCGAGTTCTTCACGTAGTCCGAGATCTGTTCGAGGTTCGGCTCAATACCCACCGCACAATGGTCATCGAATGAGTGAATGCCGTCGGCGAGCAAACGGACGGAATTGAGAAAGTTAAAGATGATTACTGGCTTGAAAACATTCAGTTCGAAGTTGCCTTGCGAGGCCGCGATGCCGATGGCAGTATCGTTGCCCATCACTTGGACGGCGACCATCGTCAAAGACTCGCTTTGCGTGGGATTTACCTTTCCAGGCATGATCGATGAACCCGGTTCATTCTCCGGAATCCTCAACTCGCCGAGACCGCACCGCGGGCCGGACGCCAGCCAGCGAACATCGTTGGCAATCTTCATGCAGGTCGCAGCCAGACTCTTGAGCGCGCCGCTCGCGAAGACGAACTCGTTGTGCGCCGAGAGTGCCGCAAATTTGTTGGCCGCGGCGAAGAACGGCAGGTCGGTCAGTGA
Organism: uncultured Verrucomicrobiae bacterium; assembly: GCA_963820865.1. Taxonomy (GTDB): domain Bacteria; phylum Verrucomicrobiota; class Verrucomicrobiia; order Chthoniobacterales; family Terrimicrobiaceae; genus DASTFP01. Next base: position 269,991 of record CAWGBZ010000015.1, on the reverse strand, counting down.
AGCAATATGCGCCGCCGCGCGATCGCCAAACTCAGGATGCGAGTTCAGACCCGTGCCCACGGCGGTCCCGCCGATCGCCAAAGCGTACAGACCTTTCAAGGAATCCTCGATACGTGTGAGGTCGTTATCGAGCAGGCTCACAAAGCCTGAGAACTCCTGTCCAAGCGTCAGCGGCGTCGCATCTTGCAGATGGGTTCGCCCAATCTTGACGATCGAAGCAAAGCTCTTGGCCTTGGCATCCAGCGTGTCGCGCAAGTGACGAACCGCCGGAAGCAAGGAATTCACCACCTCCATGGCGGCGGCGATGTTCATCGCCGTCGGAAAGGTGTCGTTGGAAGACTGCGACATGTTGACGTCGTCGTTCGGATGGATCGGCTTCTTGGACCCGAGGTGTCCTCCGGCAATCTCGATCGCCCGATTGGAAATCACCTCATTGGCGTTCATGTTGCTCTGCGTCCCGCTCCCGGTTTGCCAGATCCGAAGCGGAAAATGATCGTTCAACTCTCCGGCAATCACTTCGTCGGCCGCTTGAACGATGAGCTTCGCCTTCTCCTCGGAGAGCTTGCCGAGATCGCGATTGGCCAGCGCGCACGCCTTCTTCAGGATGCCGAGCGACCGGATTAGTTCAGGCGGCTTGACGTCTTCCCCGATATCAAAATGGATCAACGAACGGGCGGTCTGGGCGCCCCAGTAGCGGTCATGGGGAACATGGATGGGACCCATCGTATCGGTCTCGACGCGATGAGATTCCGTGGGAGAGATGGAAGTTGCTTGCGTACTCACAATGAAAACCTACGCGTTTATGGGCGGATTGAAAAGTTCCCTTCTGCGCGCACGAGGCGCTTGACCACGGCCCCCGGGTAGCGCAAACCAACCGGCCCACGCTCCCGCCGCCAAAACTGCGAAGCCGGCGCAAACAGCGGCCGCTCGACCGCGCGACCCCTCCGCTTTTCCTGAATCCGAGGAAGGTCGCTTAAGAGACCGCCGGAGTCGGCTCCGACATCGAGGACTGGCTCACGAAGGCGAGCTTCTCACCGTCCCGCTTCACGTGAATATTCTCACCGGTCTTGATATTGCCCCGGAGAAGCTCTTCGGCGAGCGGGTCCTCGAGATAGCGCTCGACGGCTCGCCGCATCGGGCGGGCGCCGTATTGCGGATCGTATCCCTTCTCGATGACGAAATCCTTTGCGGATTCTTCGAGGATCAAGTGGATGTCTTTCGATTTGATGCGCCGAATCACCTTGGCCACCTCCAAATCCACGATCTGAATCAGGTCGGGCTTGGTCAGGGTGTGGAAGACGATGGTGTCATCGAGGCGGTTGAGGAATTCCGGTTTGAAGACCCGCCTGGTCTCTTCCATAATCTTGTCCCGCATGACGTCATAGTTGTCATCCAGCTTTGGCGCGCCGAACCCAAGGGTTGTCTGCCGACGGATGAGGTCTGCGCCAACGTTCGAAGTCATGATGATGATCGTGTTCCGGAAATCGATCTTCCGGCCCAGCGAGTCGGTAATCTTGCCTTCTTCGAGGATCTGAAGAAGCAAATGCATCACGTCCGGGTGCGCCTTCTCGATCTCGTCGAACAGGACTACCGAATACGGCCGTCTCCGAACGGCTTCAGAGAGCTGCCCGCCCTCTTCGTAACCGACATATCCCGGCGGCGAACCGATGAGGCGGGACGCAGTGAACTTCTCCATGTACTCGGACATGTCGATTTGGATGAGCGCGTCGGCGTCCCCAAACATGAACTCCGCGAGCGTGCGCGCCAGAAAAGTCTTGCCAACGCCGGTTGGTCCCAGGAAGACGAACGATCCAATCGGACGACGGGGATCCTTGAGGTCGGCGCGCGAACGGCGCAACGCCTTGCTGATGGCAACCACCGCTTCATCCTGACCGATCACCTTGCCTTTAAGCTCACTCTCCATGGCCAGCAGCTTCTGGGTCTCCTGCTGTTCCATCCGGGAGAGAGGCACGCCCGTCCACTTCGAAACGACATGCATGATGTCGTCCTCGGTAACGAAGACCTCCTTTTCCTCCTTGTTGATGCGCCACTCGGAAAGAATCGTATCGAGCCGGTCCTTAGCCTGCTTCTCGCTATCTCTGAGGGCGGCTGCTTTTTCGAAATCCTGCGCCTTGATGGCGGCTTCCTTGTCCACGCGGATCTGCTCGATCTGGGCCTCGATATCCTTCACGTTGGGCGGCCGCGTCATCGCCGTGATCCGTGCGCGCGATCCCGCCTCGTCCATCACATCGATGGCCTTGTCGGGCAGGAAACGGCCGGTCAAATAGCGATCGGACAAGTGGGCAGCGGCATCCAGCGCCTCGTCGGTAATCCTGGCCTTGTGGTGCGCCTCGTACTTCGGCCGGATTCCCTTGAGGATGAGAATCGTTTCATCCACACTCGGCGCTTCGACTTTCACGGTTTGAAAGCGACGCTCGAGAGCGGCATCTTTTTCGATGTATTTGCGATACTCGTTGAGCGTGGTCGCGCCAATGCATTGGAGCTCACCGCGCGAAAGCGCCGGCTTGATAATGTTGGAGGCATCCATGGCCCCTTCGGCTGACCCCGCCCCGACAATCGTGTGAAGTTCGTCGATGAACAAGATCACGTTCTTAGTGCGGCGGATTTCGTCCATCACCGCCTTGATGCGCTCCTCGAATTGGCCGCGGTACTTCGTGCCTGCGACCATCAGTGCGAGGTCGAGGGTGATGACTTTCTTATCGCGCAAGATCTCGGGCACTTCACCGGCGACGATCTCTTGCGCCAGGCCTTCCGCGATGGCGGTTTTGCCCACTCCCGCTTCGCCAATCAGAACAGGGTTGTTCTTGGTCCGCCGACAGAGGATCTGGATCACCCGCTCGATTTCATCAGCCCGTCCGATGACGGGATCCAACTCGTTCTTCTTGGCGAGCTCGGTCAAATCGCGTCCGAACGCTCGCAGCGCGGGGGTCTTGGAGTCTTTCTTCCCACCCGCTTCGGCGGGCACTCCCTCGCTCTCCTCTTGCGGCGCAAAGTTGGGATCGAGTTCTTTGAGAATTTCATTGCGGGTGCGCTCGATGTCGATCTCGAGGCTTTTCAGCACGCGTGCGGCCACCCCTTCCCCTTCGCGAAGCAATCCGAGCAGGATGTGCTCCGTGCCCACGTAGGAATGCTGCAAGGCCTTCGCTTCCTTGCCGGCCAAAGCCAGCACCTTCTTCACACGTGGGGTGTAGGGAATGTTGCCGACCATTTTGGTCTCGGGACCCGAGCCGACCTGCTTCTCGACCTCCATCCGCACCGTCTCAAGGTCGAGTCCCATTTTTTGCAGCACGTTGACGGCAACGCCTTGCCCCAACTTGATCAGGCCGAGAAGTAAATGCTCGGTCCCCACGTAGTTGTGGTTGAAACGATCGGCTTCCTTGCGGGCAAGCGCGAGAACTTGCTGTGCGCGCGGCGTGAAGTTATTCATCATTTTCCTGAGTTTCCGAGGGTTTTATGGTAATCTTGCTGGTGTCCGGCTCGGGAACCCCTTTGAGTTTGGCGCGGATCAACGTAGCACGCAAGGCATCCCTTTCCTCAGCCGACATTTTTTGTGCATCGGCACCTTTTTGAAGGTGCGCCGGCTGAGTTTCGATAAAAAGTTCGTCCACCGGGAAGCGATGAGCTTCCGGAAAGAGGCCGAGATCGATCCCGAGCTTGATGACAGAAAGTTGATTCAAAGCTTCCTTGGAGCTGATCGAGTGGGCTTGCGAAAGGATGCCGTAGCCGCGCCCGATCTGATCGAGCAGGGCAATCGGTTTGCGCTGCAAAAGCAGCAGACGCGCGTTTTGCTCATGCTCGATGATCGTTTCGATCACCTTCTTGAGCCGCTCGATGATCTCCTCCTCCGCCTCGCCAAGAGTGATCTGGTTGGAAACCTGGAAAAGATTTCCGATTGCCTCGGTGCCTTCCCCATGCAGGCCGCGCACCGCCAGACCGATCTTGTTTACCGAGTTGATGATCTTGTTCATCTGATCGCTCATGACGAGCCCCGGTAAATGAAGCATGGCGGAGGCGCGCATGCCGGTGCCCACATTCGTCGGACAGGCTGTCAGGTAGCCGAGCTTGTGATGGAAGGCAAAGTCGAGCAAGGGCTCGAGCTCGCTATCAGCCTGATTAATCATGGTGAAGACCTTGCCGAGCTGCAGCCCGCCACAGAGAGCTTGCATGCGCAAGTGGTCTTCCTCGTTGATCATAAAGCTCAAGCTTTGCGTCGCATTCATGACGACAGCGCTGCCCACGCCCTTGGCGGCATGCTCACGGCTGATCAAATGCCTCTCGACCAGAACCTGCTTCTCCAGGGGAGAGAGCGCTTCCAGATTCTCTGAGAACGCGTCCTCCATCATCGAAAGCTGTATAACGGCCGCCTTGGCGATCTTGAGCACATCGATACGTTCCGCCTTCTTGGCCCACCCAGGAAACGGCTTTCCCTTCAGGTTGCGAGCCAACCGCACGCGACTGGTGACAACAATCTGCCGATGAGGACCATCGCCACCGACCCATTCACCGGTCCGGGCGATAATCTTGGAAATCTTCATACTCGTTGGCCGCCCTCTATCCGGCGAATCTGATCGCGGAGGTCGGCGGCCTTCTCATACTCTTCGTCGGCCACGGCCCGCTCCAGGCTGGTCTGCAAGCTTTTGATCCGGGCATCCAACTGCCGGTTTCGCAACAGGGAAGCAGGGGTCTTGCCGATATGCTCGGATCCCTTGTGCATATTCTTAAGCATCGAATCGAGGCTCTCGCCAAACACATCATAGCAAGCGCTGCAGCCAAGGCGACCCGTCTTCTTGAAGTCGGCCTGGGTGAATCCGCAGACCGGGCAGGTGACGCCGTTGGGCGAACGCTCAATGTCTTGAGCCGCGCCCATACCCAGCAACAGATCAGCAAGGGCAAACCCGGTCGGGTCGTTCACGCCCTTCTCCTTCGAGCAGGCTTCGCACAGATTGACCTTCTGCATCTTGCCGCCGACGATCTGCGTCAGAAAGACAGTCGCTTCCTTTTGCTGGCAAACATCACATTGCATACCACTCAATAAATCGCTGTCCCCGTCGTCTCTGTCAACTGGTGGAACCGCTCCATCAAACGGCGTGTAATGGGCCCGGGCGCGCCGTCCCCGATCACCCGGCTGTCAAGGGTGACCACCGGGATCACCTCCGCCGCAGTTCCAGTCAAAAAGCACTCGTCCGCGGTGAAGATGTCGTAACGTGTCATATCCGGCTCGCTAATGCGAATGCCGAGCTCGGCGGCCATCTCGAGAGCCACCTCCCGGGTGATGCCCGCGAGAGCGCCCGAAGAGATCGGCGGGGTGAAGATTTCCCCCTTCTTGACGGTGAAAATATTGTCGCCCGTGCATTCGGCCACGAAACCCTGTTCGTTAAGCATGAGCCCTTCGCCCGCCCCGGCCTGCTGCGCCTCAATCTTTGCCAGAACGTTGTTGAGATAATTGAGCGACTTGACCATCGGGCTCAAAGCGCCATGCGGAATACGCCGCGTGGAACAAGTCACCAGCCTCAGGCCGTTCCGGTACATTTCCTCGGGATAAAGGGTAATCTTCGACGCAATAATGATAACGGTGGCCCGTGGACACAGCGCCGGGTTCAAGCCCAGATCACCGCTCCCTCGCGTCACCACCAGGCGCACGTAGCCGTCGTGAAGATCGTTCTGACGAATCGTTTCCAACACCGCCTCGATCATGGCGGTCTTTGGCATGGGAATCGTAAGGCAAATCGCCTTGGCGGAATCGTACAAGCGATCTATGTGCTCCGTCAGCCGGAACACGCGGTCATGATAAAAGCGAATGCCCTCGAAGACGCCGTCCCCGTAGAGCAAACCATGATCGAAGACCGATATCTTGGCCTCCTCCTTGCTGTAAAACTCACCATCGAGATAGATCTTCATTATTTATCTCCGCAGTTCATGCGGAAAAACCCCTCGGATGCAACCCAAAGATTTCAGGTATCGCTTTCGAAGGATCTCAAAACCTCGAAAGCAAAAACCATCGTAAAGACGAAGCCATCAGCGGCTTCTGTTCTGGGGAACTTTCTCGCGCAAACCCCCGCGAGGGTCAACCGGCGATCTTCGCGCCGCCCATGGCCAGCACGGTATTCCGTTGCTCAGGAGTCAGCAGACGAAGCATTTCGGCGGACTGAGCGGTCCGACGGCTCCTCAAGAGATGCAGACGTTCCTGCTGACCGATTTTGCCCTCTTCAAATTTGCGATTGACCTTGCCAACGTAGGTGGCTCCTTTCTGCCGAATCGCCTCAATCTGGCGCTTCTGCGCGTCTGTCAGCTTAAGCCTCGCCTGCACGCTCGGAGAAACCAATACGGTAGCGCCGAGAAACCGGGCCTCGATTCCCGTCAGTTTCGCCCGCTGCGAAGGATTCAACACCGAAAGAGCGCGCTGATTGAATCGCTCGTTGAGCCCGAGCAGCTTTGTCCCGGCGGCGGCCCGCTCAGAGCGCGTCACCGGCATCGGGCTCGTCAACTTCTGCGCCGCCGCCTTGTACTCGCCGCGGAGCGAGTCGAGCAACGCGCGCTGAAGCGAATCTAGCTTCAATTCGTCACGAACCTTCTCCACCCCAAGCAAAATCACCAGGGAGCCCGGGTGATCCACCGCCGCGGTCGTCGCACGGACGGTTGGAGCGACGAAAACAATCCCCAACAGGAGAGCAAAAAGCCTCAACACACTCAGAAGGCTTTGGCGATCATTGCTTCGAGGCGAACGATGTCCGCGGCGAAATTGCGGATGCCCTCAGCAAGTTTGTCCGTCGCCATGGCCTCTTCATTCAGGAGCCAGCGAAACACCTTCTCGGTCACGTCGATACGCTCGACATTGGCGGATTTGGCGGCCTCCGGGCTCAGCTTGCGCGAGACCGTGCCCTCGGACTCCTGCAGTTTCGCCAACAGATCCGGGCTGATCGTGAGCAGGTCGGAACCGGCCAGTTCAAGGATTTCCCCAAGATTCCGGAAGCTTGCGCCCATGACCTGAGTCTTATAGCCGAACTTCTTGTAGTAGGTGTAGATCTTCTGGACTGACTGCACCCCGGGATCCTCCGCGCCGACATATTCCTTCCCGGTCGACTTTTTGTAGTAGTCGTAGATTCGACCGACGAAGGGTGAGATGAGCGTCACTCCCGCCTCGGCACAAGCGATGGCCTGCGCCAAAGAAAACATCAGCGTCAGGTTGCAATGAATGCCTTCCTTCTCGCAAACCTCCGCGGCACGCGCCCCCTCCCATGTCGACGCAATCTTGATGAGAACGCGCTCGCGCGGAATGCCGACCTTCTCGTAGAGACCGATGAGATACCTTGCCTTCTCGACCGTCGCTTCCGCGTCAAAAGAGAGCCTCGCGTCAACCTCTGTGGAAACACGGCCGGGAACAATATCAAGAATCTCAACCCCGAACGCGATCAAGAGATCGTCGATGACTTTCTTATGAAGGGTGGCTCCACTCAACGAGCTCTGACGGTTATCCGCGATGGCCTTATCAAGGAGGGGCTTGTAATCGGGAAGCTGAACCGCCTTGAAAATCAATGTCGGGTTCGTGGTAGCATCCTGTGGCGCGTACTTCCGAATCGACTCGAAATCTCCTGTATCCGCAACGACTGTCGTGAATTGCTTAAGCTGATCCAGTTGATTTGTAGCGGTAAGGGTCGCGGTCATGTGATTGCTTGAAATATGATGCCTCGCCAAGGCAAAAGCAACCCTGAAATCCAACGAGGCGATCGCGCATGTCTCGCTCTCTGGGCTTGCAATCGCCCACAAAGTGAACACCCGTTGTGGACCATGAGAAGTAAGAGCAGATGAAGGGCACCCGAATCTTTTCCCGGCTGGCCGCCGCTCGCGCGATACTCTTGGCATTCCTGGTGTTTGGGAGCGGCGCAGCGCACGGTGACATGGAAGGTGCCGCCCGATACTCGGCTCAACACGGCGAGAGGGCGCTTCTCATATGGAGGAACGGCCGCCTGCAACTCGAGCGCTACAGCCCCAAAGGAGCCCCAGACCAGGCGGAACATATCTTCAGCATCACCAAAAGCCTCTGCGCATTGGGAACGTTCGCTGCCATCAGCAGGGGGGTGCTGCAACTCGACGAACCTGTGAGCGCGACGCTCACCGAGTGGCGAAAAGACCCTCGCAAACGCAAGATTACCGTCCGAAATCTTCTTAGCCAGACTTCGGGCCTAAACCCGGGATTCGAGGAGATCTATGCGCGCAAGGTGCGAGACAAAAACCGAAAGGCGCTGGCCCTTCCGACAATCGCCCCGCCGGGCGCAAGATTCGACTATGGGCCGTCCCACTACGAGGTCTTGGAAGCCCTGCTCGCCCGAAAGCTGGGCGAATCGCCCCTCGCCTGGATGGAGAGGGCGTTGTTTGGGCCGCTGGGGATTCGACCGGGTGGCTGGAGACTGGACCGCGTCGGCAATCCTTACTTTTCGGCGGGAGCACAAGTCTCCGCGCGCGACCTCCTGGCTGCTGGCCATCTCGTGCGACGCAATGGCTGGATCTGGCTATTTCCCCTCGTCCCACCCTCACTGATGCGCGAGGCGACGTCCGGTTCTCCGGCCAATCCGACCTACGGCTTCGGCTTCTGGCTCAACTCGCTCGCATCAGACCGGAACGCCACCGAGATCGATGTCGAGGAGGCGATCTCGCGCCGCTCATCCTGGAGCGGACTCTGCCTGTCCAAAAGCGCACCCTCCGACCTCGTGGCCATGGTGGGGTCGCGCGGCCAGCGCGTCTACGTTTCGCCGTCGGAGAAACTGGTCGTCGTCCGGCTTGGGACCGAATCTGGTTTTCGCGACCCCGATTTCCTCAGGAGGTTTTTCCGCTAGGAGCCGGCACGGTGTCTAGGGCGACGAAGGGGCGGCGCTTTGCGTTTGCTGTCGGACAGCCAGGAGCAGATTCGATTCGCCAAGTCGCCACTTGTAACCAGTGCCAAAAGGGAGTGGTGCGCTGGCTCCGGGCCCAGCGAAAGCCGTCTGAAGATCGCTTTGATAGTACTTGGTGAAGAGATCGAGCGTGCCCGAGTACGTTCCGAACAACCAGAGGCGCCAGTTACCGTCCTGAAAGTAGCGGAAGGGAATTCCCGAATCATCCTGCAAGACGGAAACGGCGTGGCTGAGAAGAAAGGAACGCATCCGGGAGAAATACGATTCGTGGAGCAAATACGAAGCCGCTTTCAAATAGACGTTGCCCATCCCAAAGCCTCCGGCCCAGTTCAGCAGGGCTCCATTGGACTTCAGTGCATCGTCGGCGACATTTGCCTGCACATAAAAAACGGTCTGGACGTCGCTGCGTCCCCGGCCGCGAAACTCGACTCGAACCCCCGGCAGCGCGCCCCGCGAGATCTGGGAAGAGTTGCCCTGCTCTTGAACTGATCCTCTGGCCGTTACACTGAAGAACTGCGTCGACAGGACCTCGCCTCCAGTCAACGCGATGAAGGTATATATCAGCGGCAGGACGCCGCGGAAGGCGGTCCGGTCGAGTTCCGCTTTCATGTCCTTGGTGATGAAATGCCCGAAGGACAAGATGGCCTCCACCGACCGCCTCAGGTTGTCCAATCCCTGACCCACCTCGGCCGAGGTCAGGGCATTGGGCGCCACGATCGAACCGACCGCTTCCAAGCCCCCCAGCACGTAGACGGGAGCGTCAGGGAAAAGTGCCAGGGCACTCACGGCGTCCGGGCCGCCGAAGAAATAGAACACGGGAATCCGCATCGGGATGCGTGGGGCAAGTTCCGCGGCGCTCCAGGCACGCATTTTCGAGAAGTAATTCCGATCGTAATGCTGCGAGAGGCGCGCCAGTGCGTTCACGTGCGCCTGGTAAGCGGGCGTCCTCTGCAAGGCATGGAGCGGCGAGTCGCCGGGCAGCGGTACCCCCGCAAGGAAGTTTGCGAGATCCGCCGGAGCGGCAGCCTGCGCCGGCTCGGCCCGGCGCACTTCCTGAGCGCAGAGCGCACCCGCCGATACCAGGAAGAGCGCTACACCAAGAGAACGTCGTTTCATGTCTGCATTGTGCGGCCGCGCGCGACAAAATACAGCCCGATTCCGAGCAGCAGCGTTACCAAGCCGGCCAATGCTTGCCCGGGCCGATCGACAGCCGTGTAAACCATGGCGAAAAGATTCAGTCCCAGGAAGATCAATGGAGTCAGCGGATACGCGAGACAGCGAAAGGGTCTGGGAAGCGCCGGCTGCCGCCGGCGCAAAATCATCACCCCGAGAACGGTCAGAAAACTACAGGCCAGGATCGAGAATTGTGCATAGACCAACACCGCCTCGAAAGTTGAAGTCGCGAGCATCACGAGCACGAGGAGCGTCTGCACAGCAATGGCCACCCGCGGAACTCCACCGGCCGAAGTTCGTGCAAAAACCCCCAGAGCCGGAAAGTCCTCCCCGATTGTTTGAGCCACCCGTGGACCTGCCCAAGTCATCGCGCTGATTGCCGAAATCAACCCCCCTCCAATCAACCCGGCCATAATCCGCCCACCTTCGGGGCCAAGCAGATTGCGCGCGGCAATCTCCCCCACGGCAATTTTCCCTACGAACTCCTGCATCGGCCCGCTCGCCAGAAACACGGCATTGAGGCAGACGTAGAGAATCATCACGATCACCGTCGCCAGAATGAGCGATCCAGGCACCGTTCGCTGCGGATCGCGCACTTCACCGATGATGTAGGCGGCAGCGTTCCATCCCGAATAGGAGTAGAGCACAAACATCAGAGAAACCGAAAACGGGCCGCTAAAGATCAAGCCGAGATCGCCTTCGCGCGGCGAAAATTTCCACGACCCACCCAGTGCGACCCCTAATCCAATGAAAACGACAATCAAGGCGACCTTCAAAGCAGTAATGAGCACCTGAAAGTTCCCGCTGGCCCGCACGGTCAAGGAATGCACTGCCGCCAGCAACAACACCGCCGAAACTGACATCCAGCTGGGCGACAATCCCGGCACGGCAGCCGCAAGATACTTCCCCAGCGCAATGGCCGAAAGAGCGATCGGGGCGGAGAATCCGACCGTGACCGAAACGAAGCCGGCCATGAATCCGAGCGCCGGATGATAGATCTGCGAGAGAAAATTGTACTCTCCGCCGGAGCGCGGCAAAGCGGCCGCGAGCTCCGCATAACTCAGCGCCCCGCACAGAGCAATCACACCTCCCAGCACCCACAAAAGCAGAATCAGAAACGGGGACGGAATCGCCTCGACCTGAAAACCCAGGCTCGTGAAGACGCCTGTGCCGATCATATTTGCCAGCGCCAGAGCCGTGCAGGTTGTCAAACCGACCTTTCGGAAACCACCCATGACGGCGAAGGATGTCTGAGATCCGGCGACACTCAAGCCGCCAATCAATCGAGATACTTCTTTAGTCTCGTCTTCAGCTCCGCCCGGGCTCTGAAGAGGATGCTCTTGACCGCCGGGACGCTGGCTCCGAGCACCCTGGCAATGTCCTCGTATGGCATCCCCTCAAAGCGGCGAAGGACGATCGCGAGGCGCTGGTTCTCCGGCAGGCCGGCGATGGCCGCATCGATCGCATCCTGCAATTCGGTATCGAGAAGCTGTTCGCTCGGCACCGGCGCGTCCTCATCGACAAACTGATGCTTCATGGAATCCTCGGCGTCTGCATCCATGGAAACCTGATGCGTTCGGCGCAGGCGCCTCAGCTCATTAAAGACAAGATTGCGGGTAATCGTCATCAGCCAGGTGGTAAACTTTGCCGACGGCTCGTAGCGCGCCGCGGATTTCCAGACACGAACGAAGACCTGCTGGGCGATGTCTTCGGCATCCGCACCGCTTCCGAGCATCTTCGCGGCGGTGCCAACGACGCTGTGCTGATGCCGAGCCACTAGCGCTTCGAAGGCGTCCAGGTCGCCATCACGCACCCGGAGCATGAGCGCGACGTCATCCACGCCTTCCTCACCTTCCGTAAGGCCGGGCGTCGGCTCTGGCTCGTCGTGCGGCGACGAGCCCCCGCCTCCGGAAGCAAAGTTCACCCAGCATTAAACCACGAAAGGAGGCCAATGACTCAGAAAATCGACTTGGCGAACGGTTCGAGCGGCGATTTGCTGAGAGGCTTTATGCATCAGCCCGTCGTCGCCAGCTACTGTAACACATTTCTCAAGCGCGAGATGCGGCATATCTACAGGCAGGTTACGGGATTGCGCGAATTCCGGACCTTCATCATGACCAAATCGCGCGAAAACCCGGAAATGTTCCCGTTTCCGGAGATCGAGGTTCTACCCCGCCCGAGGATTAACTTCCTGGCGCGCTTTCAGCGGAAATACATCAAGCGCTTGGAACCCGTCTTCTATCGTGGAGAGTACGACCAACTGGAAGGTGTCTTGAGCCGGCGTGATGCCCAGCTCCTCCATGTCTATTTCGGTCACACCGGAGTCCACCTGCTCCCCTTCATGCGCCACTGGTCGAAGCCGACCCTGGTTTCCTTCCATGGCATGGACATCATGCTGCGCAATGAAGAACCGGGCTACAACGACCGGCTGCGCAGCCTGCTCCAGACCGCCCCGCTCGTGCTCGCGCGCAGTGAATCGCTCGCCGCTCGGCTCATTGAACTTGGGTGCCCGCCTTCTCGGATTCGCATCAATCGAACCGGGGTGCCCATGGAAGGCTTCCCCTACGTCGCCCATAGTCCCCCCGCCGACGGCACATGGCGAATGATCCAGGCTTCGCGCTTCATCGAGAAGAAAGGCCTCGATATCACGCTGACAGCCTTTGCCGCGTTCCGGAAAAAATACCCCGGCGCCGAATTGGTCCTCGCCGGCGAGGGGCCCTTGGAAAACCAGGTCAAGGAGCTGGCACGGCATCTCGGGGTGAGCGGTTCGGTCCGCTACCCGGGCTTCCTTGGCCAGCAGGAACTCGCGGCGGCCTACCGCTCGGCGCACTTGTTTCTGCACCCCAGCCAGACGACCAAGGCTGGCGACCAGGAGGGCGTTCCGAATGCGATGCTCGAGGCCATGGCCAGCGGCCTTCCGGTCGTGGCCACGCTCCACGGCGGAATTCCGGAGGCGGTGGATTCTGGCCATGCCGGCGTGCTGGTCCCAGAACGCGACAGCGCTGCCCTCGCCAACGCGCTTTTCGACATCGCCGACAATCCCGCCACCTATCACGCCTTCTCGCAAAACGCCGCCGAATCGGTCCGCGAAAAGTTTGAGCAGAGCCGCTCGATCGCGCGGCTCGAAGGATTCTATCGCGAACTCGTCAACTGACTCGCTGGAAGGCGAACCCGTAAACCGGACGCGCGTCGTCAAGGAATTTGATCTGGAACTCCGTCGCTGGGTAGTCTTGGAGGTTGTCTTCCATTTGGCGTAAGGCGTTAATGCCCGGAGCGGCACACTCCATGGCGCGCGCGTACCCAGAGTCATCCGTTACCAGACGCACCCGTCCGCTCACTTTGAGGACCCGCGAAACTTCGCTGAGAAAACGCTCGCCCACCATTCGTCGAATGTGATGGCGCCGCTTTGGCCAGGGGTCGGGAAAGAGGACGTGCACACAATCAGTGCAAGCGTCCGGCAGGCGTTGAAGTATCTCGAAGCCGTCTCCGTGCAGGACTTCGGCGTTGTCGAGACCGTGGAGAGCGATTTTCTTTCGCGCCCTCTGCACCCGTTCCCACTGCCGTTCGACCCCGAGAAAATTGGAAGTCGGGAATCGGCGCGCCATCTCCACAAGAAACCTCCCCTTGTGGCACCCTATGTCGATCTCGAGCGGCCGCGAACCGATCCCCTGCCAACCCGGCGGCAGTAAATCAGGCGGCGCTGCGACGGAAGAAAGCGTGAATGATGTCGGCTCTGCGCGACGCGAAAGCTCCATGCCCGCTCAAGATTTCAAAAAGGGACGCCGATGTCTTGTCGACATTGAACAGCTCCCGGCAGCGCGCGCGGCCTTTCATTCCCATCGTCCGCGCGAGATGAGGATCGTCCATCAGTTGGGCCATTTTTTGCGCAAGGGCCGCCGAATCCTTCTCCGGAACAATGAATCCCGTCTCGCCGTCAACAACCATCTCGGGAACCGCCGCCACATCGGTGGAAATCACGGGCAGGCCCGCCGCCATTGCCTCCATGATCACCGTGGGAAGGTTGTCCATGGCGCCATCCTCGGCCCTGGCACAGGCCAGGACGAACATCCGCGAGCGTTCGAGCAATCCTTTGATCTCGCCCTCGGGTTTTGGGCCGGTGATCTGAACGCGATCCTGAATACCGAGCAGCGCCGCCTGCTCCTTCAAGCTGACCTCCAAAGGGCCGTTCCCAACGATCTGGCATTCGAAATCTCTTGAATCGAGCCGAGAACAAGCGTCGACCAGGGTACAAAATCCTTTCTTGGGAATGTACCGGCCCACACTTACAACCAACGGTCGCCCATCCGGGAAAGAACTCAGCGGAAAGCGGTCTGTTTCGATTCCATTGAAGACGCGATAGAATTTGCCCCGCTCGGAGGGAAACTTCTCCCGCAGATAGTTCAGACTAAAGTCGCTGACCGTAATCACCGCGGCCGCCGCGTGAAAGACCTGGTCCAGACGCTCGCGCGGATCGTCCCGGAAAATGTCGTTGGCGTGCGCGGTTACGCTATATTCAATCCCAAAGAGCCTCTTCAGCCAGAACCCGGTCCGCGCAGCACTTCCCGCAAAGTGCACGTGTGCATGCCGGATCCCCGCCTCCCTCAGGATCGGACCCAGCCAGAGCGCTTCGTAAATGCGCCGTTTCTGGTCCTCGCATCCCCAAAGAGCCCGGAGACTCTCGATCGCCCGGCGAGCCGACCGCCGGAAACCGGTGTCCGTCGCTAAAATGCTATCGAATTTTTCCGGAAGAAAGTAGATCGGTCCGATATCAACAAAGCAATCCTGGACCGGTTCGCCGTTGGGCTTGTGAATAGAGAAGACGGGGAACTCGATTCCCCGGCCATGCATCGCCTCCACCTCGCGGACACAGAAGGTCTGGCTAAACGACGGGAAACGTTCAAAAAGGTAGGCAAAACCGTGCGGGGCAGCAATCGTCGGCGGCATCATTTCGTTACGCCGCGTCCTTATCCTGTCTCTTGCGGACGAGGGGTGTCCGCTTCCCTTCCACCACTGCGCGATTGATGGTGATTTCAGCAATGTCGTCCCGGCCAGGCGAATCGAACATCACATCCAGCATGATCCGCTCGAGCAGAGCGCGCAGCGCCCGCGCGCCGGTCCCTTTGCGAAGCGCCTCAGCCGCCAACGCGCGCAGGGCATCCTTGGTGAATGTTAATCCCACGCCATCCATGGCCATGAGCTTGGCGTATTGCTTCACCATGGCGTTCTTGGGATCCGTAAGAATCATCAGCAATTCGTCTTCGGAAAGCGCGTCGAGGGTGCTCACGACCGGCAGCCGACCGATGAACTCTGGAATCAATCCAAACGAGAGCAAATCCTCGGGTTCGACCGAGTGAATCGCATCCCGCGCGAGGGTATCGGCATCACGCAACTCGCGCGCATGAAATCCCATCGTGGTCCCGCCAAGCCTCCGTTGAACGATCTTGTCAAGGCCAACAAAGGCGCCACCGCAAACGAACAGAATCTTCTCCGTGTTAACCTGGATGTACTCCTGGTGCGGATGCTTGCGTCCCCCTTGCGGCGGCACGTTGCAGACCGTGCCCTCCAGAATCTTCAGCAACGCCTGCTGCACCCCCTCGCCAGAAACGTCCCGCGTAATACTCACGTTTTCTGTCTTGCGACCGATCTTGTCGATTTCGTCGATATAGACAATCCCCATCTCCGTCCGCTTGACGTCGTAGTCGGCGTTCTGGAGAAGGCGCAAAACAATGTTTTCGACATCCTCACCCACGTAACCAGCCTCAGTGATCGTGGTCGCATCGGCGATGCAGAAGGGAACGTCGAGAATGCGCGCCAGCGTGCGGGCGAGCAGTGTTTTTCCCGAGCCAGTCGGGCCGATCATCAAGATATTGCTCTTCTCGATCTCGATGTCAGCCAGGGGACCAAGCTGATGAACCGCGCCATCGAAGGACCCCCCATCCTGAAGGATCCGCTTGTAGTGATTGTGAACGGCAACCGCGAGAACCTTCTTGGCTTTCTGCTGACCGATGACGTGCAGGTCGAGTTCACGCATGATCTCCGCGGGCTTGGGCACGCGGATGGTAGTCTTCTGTTTCCTGGCTTCGTCGTTGAGTTCCTTGTCGAGGATCCCCTTGCAAACGGTGATACAACTATCGCAAATATAGACACCGGGGCCCGCAATGAGTTTGCGCACCTCCGCGTGGCTTTTGCCACAGAAGGAGCACATTGTCAGGTTGCTCGCACGAGCCATGAAACCAGTCTACTCGGAAGGCTTCTCGACGGGAAGCTCTTTAATCTCTTTGCGCGATTTCACTACCTCGTCCACCAGTCCGTATTCCTTGGCCTCTTCCGCGCTCATATAATAGTCGCGATCCGCGTCCTTGGTAACCTGCTCGACGGACTTGCCCGTGTGTAAGGAGAGGATTTGATTGAGCCGCTTCTTCAGTTTGAACATGAACTCCACCTGCCGCTCGACGTCGCTGGCCTGGCCCTGTGCCCCGCCGGAGACTTGGTGGATCATAATATCGGAGTTGGGGAGCGCATAGCGCTTGCCCTTGGTCCCCGCGCAAAGCAGCACGGCCGCCATGCTCGCCGCGATACCCATGCAATAGGTATTCACGTCGCAGGTCACAAACTGCATCGTGTCGTAAACCGCCAGTCCGGCTGTGACCGACCCACCCGGGGAATTGATATAGATGTTGATGTCTTTCTTGGCGTCCTCCATCTGCAGAAACAGCATCTGCGCGACCACCAGGTTGGCGACGTGATCATCGATCGGCGTTCCGATGAAGACGATGCGATCCTTCAGCAACCGGGAATAGATATCAAACGCCCGTTCACCGCGGTTCGTTTGCTCAACAACAGTAGGGACAAGATACGAATTCTTCATAGGACTCATGCTGTGGCTGGCTCGCTTGAGGATTCGCGCACCGTAACATTGGCCGCCAGCAAATCAAGGGCCTTGCCAATGAGAATCTGCTCGCGCAGAGGACCAAATCCATCGCGGCGTTCGAGATCTTTGACCAACTTGCCCACAGGAATCTGGTAGCGCGCCGCCATCTCGAGGACACGGCGGCTTAAATCCTCCTCCGTGATGGTAAGTTTCTCCTTTTCGGCGATGCGGAGCAAGAGGAAGTTCCCGCGGACCCTCTCTCTCGCCCCGTGCTGGGCGGCGCCGATCAGCTCTTCCTGGTGCTTGCGAATCTCATCGTCGCTGATGCCGCGCACCTGATTGTCGCGGACGATCTCCCGCAGGATGCCTTCCATCTCCTTTTCCACGACCGGCGCCGGCAGCTCGCAATCGACCCTTTCGAGCAGATATCTCACAGCCGCCTGACGCTTGGCATTTTCAAACTGGCCCTCAGCGAGATGGGCCAGGCGCTCCCGCACCTTTTTCTCCAGCTCTTGGGCGGTCGAACCAGGGTCGATCTTATTGGCCAGCTCGTCATCCAGCGCAGGAACAATCTTCTTGTTAATAGCGTGGACGGTCACGGCGTAGCCGACTTTCTTCCCCGCCAGACTTGCCACGCCAAAATCCGCCGGTAACTCGAGCGAAACGGTCTTCTCTTCATTGACATTCATGCCGGCAATGGCCTGGCAAAAGCCGGGGAGGAGCGACTCCTCGCTCATGAAAATCCAGGCGTTCCGTCGTCCCTGAAGCTGCGGGGGCGCGTCGGGCACCGCTTCGTTCAACGGCTGTCCATCGAGACTGGCACTATAAGTGAGGACGGCGTAGTCGCCCATGGCGAGAGAACGCCCTTCGATCGGTTGATAGGTCGCATGCGGGTCGCGCATTTGCTCCAACCACCGTTGGACGTCCTCCTCCGTAGCCGGCTGCCTGGTAACGTCTGCCGGAATGGAAGAGTAATCGGGCAGTTCGAATTCCGGCGCGGTCACCACCGTGGCCCGGTACCGCATGGTGCGATCCTCGCCGATCTCGACGTTATCGACCTGCGAAACGGAAAGGACCCTCAGATTCTTCTCGCGAATGGCTTCTTTAAGGCTTTCGCGGAGCAGCTTGGAGGTCAACTCGTCCTTGATATCCTTGGCGAAACGGCTCTCCACCAAGGCTTGCGGAGCCTTTCCGGGCCGATAGCCAGGGATGCGCGCCTGGCGCTGAAAATCGCGTGTCACCTTGGTCCACTCCCGGGAAACGTGGTCGGACGGCACTTCGACCTGCAGGGTGACGAGGCAATTTGGTTGGGATTCAACAACGACGTTCATGAGCAAACGAAGCAGATAAGCACAGCCCCTATCGATACACAACCGGCGAAATTCTTTATTGGCGCCCGGCCTCCTCGGTGTCCGGTCCCAGAAACCGGGCGCCGGCCAGCCAGAGAATTCCCGCCACCAGCATCATGAACGAAACGACCAGGAAGCCGACCTGCAGGTTCCAACGGTCGGCGATCGCTCCGATGAGGGGCGGCGAAATTGCGTCGCCAAAGGCATGCATAACGAAGATTGCCACGGCAAAAGCCGTCGCCCGGATCCCCGGCTTGGTCACGTTGGCAATGGCCGTGTTGGCCGGGCTCGTGTTGAAAAACAGAAAGAATATCGCCAGGAAGCACAATCCCCATGCCAGAGGGAAGGGAGCGTAGAGCATGGCCAGCGTGCTTGGGAAGGCCAGGAGGATGCTGCCGGCGGATACGTAAAAGTAAGCGCCAGGATGGCGCCGGGCAAAACGGTCGCCCACCCAGCCGCCGAGGATCGTGGCCAGGAGTCCCGCGATCGCGGTGATGCCGCCAAAAATCAGGTTCACGCGTTCCAGGTCCGCCTGCCCGCGCTGGTCGAGGAAATAAGCCGGCGCCCAGAAAGACATGCCTCCAATGGCAAAGGTTAGCGCCGTGAGCGCTCCAACGTTGTATAAGTAGGAGCGGATTCTTAAGAGGCCCCGATAATCCTTCAGGCTCGCCCTTTGCCTGGCCCGCGTGGTGCGACTCTGGTCCTTCATCAAAAGACAAAGGCCCGCGAGAATCAGCCCGGGAATCGCCGCGAAATGGAACGCCGCCCGCCAGCCAAAGGCTCCGCTCATCATCCCCCCAAAAAGGTAGCCGATCGCGCTGCCAAAGGGAATCGCCGCGAAGAACCAGGCCAGCGTCAACCCGCGTCGCTCCGGAGGAAACAAATCCGCCAGGAGGGTCGGCGCGGCTGGCCCATAAGCCGCTTCTCCCGTCCCGACGACAATGCGCGAAAGCAAAAGGATGCCGAACGTGGGTGCCCAGCCGGAACCAGCCGTGGCCAGACTCCAGACCGCCGCACCAATCGCGATGACCACCCAACGCGAATGCCTGTCCGCGAACCAACCGAATATTGGAGCAAGGATCATGTAGCTGACGAGAAAGGCCGTCGCCAAGGCTCCGGTCTTGGCCATCGCATCCGGATCCTCCGGTGCAAAGAACGCCTTGCGAATGTCCGGTTCAACCGCCGCCAGAATGTATCGGTCGACGTAGCAGAGGAGGTTCAACCCGAGAAGAAGAGCGAGTGCTCGCCTCGCGCCGGGCTTCTCACTTTCCGTCTGGCGGTCCATCGCCGGCACTACAGCAGCAATCATTACGTTGCGTCAAACGCGCGGCTCAGTATCCTGCGCCACGGTGATTCGCTTATTTGTCTATGGACTTCCCACGTTGTTGCTGGCGCTGATCGCTGCCTCGTTTGTCAACGTGTCGCTGCTCTCGGCGAAGAAGACCAACGAGATGTCCATCGGAACCTTGGGTGAACCCTCCACTCTCAATCCGATCCAGCAGGCAGATGCCGCCGCCGGCGAAGTCCAATCGGTCATCTTCAACGGCTTGCTCAAGTACGACCAGAATCTCGAAATCACCACCGACCTGGCGAAGGCGTTTACCCTCAGCCAGACGACAACAATCTTCTTTCCAGATTCCAACACGGCTCTCACCGCTCTCCTCAGTCTCCAGGCTGAGAATTCCCGCTGGACGAACTGGAAGCTAAAGTCTGTTCGCATCGAGGAAAGCAAGCTCGTTCTCGAATTTAGCGAGCCCGGGATGGAGAATTCGCAAGAGATCGTTTCCCTCGTGGGCGCTTCCACAACCGTCCCGCTTCAGGTCATCCGTGTAGACCTGCAGGACAAGGCGAAAGAGACGTTGGATGCCTTTCGAGCCACGGCGGAGGCCTCACCCATCGTGCGGGAGTGGGTCGAATCGGCCTCCGCCTTCGAAGTCACCGTTACGGGCGATGGTCAGGACTTCCTCAAGAAGCTGCAGGCGTTTCTCTCCACACGGCCCGAACGCAAAGGCCAGGCCCAAATCGTGGAGACGTTGCCCTTCCTGGCCGAGCCAGTCGTGCTCTTCAATCTTAGAAACGATGTCCGGTGGCATGATGGTGTGCCCTTTACCTCGCGTGATGTCGCCTTTACCTACCGGGCCATTATGGATGACGCCGTCGCTTCGCCGCGGAAACCCGACTTTCTCTACATCTTGCGCATCGAAACGCCGGACGACCATACGGTGCGAGTCATCTACCGGAAGCCATACTCTCCCGCTTTGAGCAGCTGGATGATTGGAATGATGCCAGCCCATCTTCTCGAGGGCAAACCCCAGGAATGGTGGGCGGAGAATTTCAATCGCCGGCCGGTCGGAACCGGTCCGTTCAAGTTCGACCAGTGGAAGACCAACGAGTATGTCCGGGTCGTTCGGAACCCGGACTATTTTGACGCGCCCGGCCCGTGGCTCGATTCGATCGTCTATCGCGTCCTTCCTGATCAGCTCTCGCTTCGCCTGGCTTTCGAAACGAGACAGGTCGACTTCTGGGGGGTCGACCCGTGGGCGGTTGGCCATTTCCAGGAAGACCAGCGCTTTGATCTCTTCTCGGCGCCCAGCAGCTCGTACACGTACGTGGGTTGGAATCTCCGCCGGCCGATCTTTCAGGACGAACGCGTTCGCCAAGCCCTCGCGCATGCCGTCAATGTTCCCGAAATGGTCAAATACATCCTTTATGGTCGCGGCGAGCAGAGCACCGGCATCTTCACACCCAAGATGTGGTTCTTCGATCCCAATATCCAACCGTTCGCCTACGATCCCGAAAAGGCGCGCCAACTGCTCGCTGAAGCGGGCTGGAAACCCGGCCCGGACGGAATTCTGGAAAAGGACGGCGAGCGCTTCACGTTCACGCTGATCACGAATAACGGAAACGAGATCCGGCGGGACATTGCGACGCTCGTTCAGGACGATCTCAAGAAGCTCGGGATCGAGGTAAGAATCGAGCTCTACGAGTGGGCGGTTTTCCTCAAGAACTTTATCAACAAGGGAAACTTCGACGCGATGGTTCTCGGGTGGGCTCTTGGGCCTGATTACGATCAGTACCAGATTTGGCACTCCACCCAAAGCAATCCCGAGCAACTCAATGTCGTTAACTATAGGAACCCAAAAGTCGATCGGCTGCTTGAAGAGATTCGGCAGGAGTACAATCGCGACAAAATCATCGCGATGGCCGGCAACCTGCAGGCAACTATCTATCGCGACCAACCCTACCTGTTCCTTTACGTGCCTCAAGGCACCTCGGTGATGTGGAAAGATGGCTACCGCATCCGCCGCCCGGACGGTCGCGGAGGCTGGACCGACACCCCGGTGGAAATGACCAAGGCCGGCTGGAGTTATTACATGGACTGGTTTTACAGGCCGGAGTACGCGGACCTGCTGCCGAAATGAGCATGGCCCCATCATGTTGACCTTCCTCGCCCGACGCCTTCTCATCAGTGCCGTGCTGCTGTTTCTCATCAGCATCATATCGTTCTTTATCATCACGCTCACACCGGGCAGCCCGTATCCTTGGGGAGAGCTCAATCCCAAGATCACCCCGCAGGTGAAGGAGGCGTTTAGGAAGAAATTCCATCTCGATCGTCCCCTCCACGAGCAATACTTCCTCAACATGCGCGACCTCTTCAGCGGGCGCCTCAGAAGCATCAAGGACGACCGTCCGGTCCTGCACCGGATCGGCGAACGCCTGCCCGCGACTATCTCCCTCAATGCCCTCGCCATCCTCCTGTCGCTGACCTTCGGCCTGCTTCTGGGAGTCTACGCCGCCAAGCACGCCGGGAAACTGCCCGACGTCCTCACCTCCATTCTGGCCTTTGTCTTCATTGCTCTGCCGGGTTTCTGGATCTCGAACCTCATCGTTATTGCTCTTGTGAAGTTCACCAGCGCTCCGATCCTGGGGACGCAGACCTACGGAATCGATTTCCCTAATGTTGTTTCGCTCTGGCTGGACCGGTTCTGGCACCTCGCACTTCCGGCCGTGGTGCTCTCGATCGGCGGAATCGCGGCGCAATCCCGCTACATCCGCGCGAGCATGATCGAAACCTTGCGCGAAGACTACATTCGCACAGCCCTCGCCAAAGGCCTCGCGCAGGAAGTCGTCTTTTACAAACACGCGCTTCGCAATTCCATCCGCCCGCTGATCACAGGCATCGGCGGTCTCCTGCCCGGTCTGATCGGAGGTTCGATTATCATCGAAACCATCTTCGCGTATCCCGGACTCGGCCGTCTGGGCTACGAAGCCGTTCTGGAACGAGACTATCCGACCCTCGTGGCCTTGAACTTCATCGTCGCCGCACTTGTCCTGCTCGGAAACCTGCTCTCCGACGTCCTCTACGCGGTCGTCGACCCGCGTGTGCGCCTCGAATAATGGCTACCGATTCGCAACTCTCACCTCCTGAGGCCCCCCGGGAATATTTCACCGGCCCGACGCGGCGCGTCTGGGCGCGATTTCGCCGCAACACCGTCGGCGTGACCGCGGCCATCGTCGTCGCCCTCTTCTTCATCGTGGCCGTGGTTACCGGTCTCTGCGCCTGGTCGGGAGTCTATTTCCCCTACGACCCCAACGCGACCAATCTGGCGGAGAAGCTCAAACCGCCCAGCGTCGAGCATTGGCTGGGCACCGACAATCTCGGCCGCGACGTCTTCTCTCGCATGCTCAATGGGTCGTATATCTCGCTAACGGTGGGGTTCATCGCGGTCGCCGTGTCGCTTTTTATTGGTGTCACGGTTGGAGCCATTTCCGGCTATCTCGGCGGGTGGGTCGATAACGTCATTATGCGAGTGGTCGATGCCCTTCTCTGTTTCCCCACCTTCTTTCTCATCCTCACTGCGGTCGCCCTCCTCGGCCCGAATATCCTCAATATCATCGCCGTGATCGGTCTCGTCAGTTGGACCGGGACGGCGCGACTCGTCCGCGCCGAGTTCCTCACTTTGCGAGAAAGCGAGTATGTCCGCGCTGCGCGGACTCTGGGCCAGCGCTCGCTGCAGATCATTTTCCGCCATATTCTGCCCAATGCCGCCGCGCCGATCATCGTCACCGCAGTCCTCGGGATCCCCGACGCCATTCTTACCGAAGCAGGCTTGAGCTTTCTCGGCTTCGGTGTCCAGCCCCCACAGGCGACCTGGGGCAACATCATCAGTGACGGCAAGACCTACCTCCTTGATGCCTGGTGGTTGATCGTCTTCCCCGGACTCGCCATCTTCGTCGCCGCGCTCTCCTTCTACCTGGCTGGCGACGCCCTGCGCCAGGCCTCTGAAACCCGCTCCGAGAAGAAATGACCACTCCAAACTTGCTTGAAGTCCGCCAGCTCTCCATTCGGTTCAAGACCGAGAATGGCATGGTCGAGGCGGTGAAGGATGTCTCCTTTTCGCTGAAAGAAGGCGCCTCTCTCGCCATTGTCGGAGAAAGCGGAAGCGGAAAAAGCGTCACCGCTCTGTCGCTGACGCGCCTGCTTCCCGAGCCTCCCGCGGAGATCTTTCACGGCGATATTGTCTTTCGCGGTGAACATGTTCTCGAAATGGAGAGCGAGAAACTCCGCGCCGTCCGTGGCGGGGGGATCGCCTATATTTTTCAAGAGCCCTCGACATCGCTCAACCCGGTCTACACGATCCGGAGTCAGATCGCCGAAGCCATCCACCTCCATCGCCCGGAGGTAAAGGATGTGGACGCCGAGATCGTCCGCTGCTTGTCCGCCGTCGGCATCGTCAATCCCCAGCAACGTATGTTCGACTACCCGCATCAGCTGAGCGGTGGCATGCAGCAGCGCGCCATGATCGCCATGGCCCTCAGCTGCCGGCCCGAACTTCTCGTCGCCGACGAACCCACCACCGCCCTCGATGTCACCATCCAGGCGCAAATTCTCGAGGAACTCAAACGCCTCCGCATCCAGTTCGGCATGGGGCTCATTCTCATCACGCACAACATTGCCATCATCCGCAATCTCTGTGATCGGGTCGCCGTCATGTTCCGCGGCGAGATCGTCGAATACGGCGATTCCGAAAGCGTTCTGAGAAACCCGCAACACCCGTACACCAAAGCCTTGGTGGCTTGCGTGCCTCGCGTTG
Organism: uncultured Verrucomicrobiae bacterium; assembly: GCA_963820865.1. Lineage (GTDB taxonomy): Bacteria > Verrucomicrobiota > Verrucomicrobiia > Chthoniobacterales > Terrimicrobiaceae > DASTFP01. The sequence continues at coordinate 245,594 of CAWGBZ010000015.1, read as the reverse complement.
GATCGAAGGAAAGGCGCCTCAAAACCATCGAGTACGACTGGCTGCCACAGGCCTGATTTTTTTTCAGCTTCTTTGTTGTCAGTTGATTGGCTTTTGCCAAAGTCCCAATGAGCAACTTGCCATGAAAGGAGGGAAGAATCGCATGAAATTCGTCAAAGTCTTCGCAGCACTTGCCGTCGCGGCCGCCAGTTTGAGCCTTGGAGCTTGTGCCCACAAATCCCACGCGGCACCGCCGCCACCGCCCACCGTGGGCATGTCGAAGTAGTTCGCCCTTCAGAGCCGGGCGGGTTCGATTCCCGCCCGGTCTTGCTTTCCGGGCAGTTTGCTCACGTGGCGACTCCCGGTTGCGTAGAATCGCCACGGCAAATCGACCGCGCGCGAGATTCCGATACGCAACGAAATTCCGGTCACCCGGTCGGCTGGCCCGGCGAAAAATGCGAATCTCGGATCGGAGCATAGATCTCGACCGTGGTGCGCGCCATTCACCCCGAGGGCCTTGGTTAGCTTGCCAGGTCCTGAGCACAGTCGGGTCAGATCGAGCGGCCCCCGCATCTTCTTCATCTGCTCGACTCCCTCGACCGGTTCCAACGCCCGGATGAGGACGAAGCCCAGCCGGCTGCCCTTGACCAACACGTTCAGCATCCAGTGGACCCCATAGTTGAAATAGACGTACGCGGCACCCGCCCGATGGCTCGCAATAAACGCCCTCGCGCTCGGCCGAAAGGCCGTGTGGCAAGCATCGTCCCCTTCCGCGTCATAAGCCTCCGTCTCGACGATGATGCCCGCCAGCGCACCAAAAACCAGGCGGCAGCCGACGAGCTCCCGCGCACAGGTCACGGGATCGCGCTCAAAGAAAGGACGCTTCAGCATACGGCTCATCTCGGCGGAACGGTTCACTAGCCAGACAACAGATCGAACTTTCGCCGCCAAAACAAGATCAGCAACGACAACTTGAAACGTGTCTCGGTGTCCCGGTGACACGATCTTATCTTATTGCTTTTCAGGCCTGCGTGATGCTGGAATTCAGGCAGTCTGTGAGCGAAATTTCCGACCATGAGCCACCCGGGGACCAAGATTGAGCCACGCCAGGGCGACGCGCTGATTATCGTTGACGTGCAGTACGATTTTCTGCCGGGAGGCGCACTGGCCGTCCCCGAAAGCGATCAGATCCTCCCCGTGCTTAGCAAATACATCGAGGTCTTCGAGAAGCGGGGTCTGCCTATCTATATGACGCGCGATTGGCATCCCGTGAACCACTGCTCGTTTAAAGAGTATGGCGGACCCTGGCCGAGCCACTGCGTGGTCGACACCCGCGGCGCTGCCTTTGCCGAAGATCTCAAGTTCTCTTCGCCAGCGATTGTCATCTCCAAAGCAACTACCCCCGAGCGCGAATGCTACTCCGATTTTGGCACGACGAATTTCGAAGCGAGCTTGCGGGCGACGGGCGTCGGCCGGCTTTTCGTCGGCGGGCTCGCCACCGACTATTGCGTCCTCAACACCGTCAAGGACGCACTTGGCCTGGACTTCACGACGTTTCTCCTGCGCGACGCCATCCGTGGAGTAAACGTCCAACCCGACGATAGCCGGAAAGCCGAACAAGAAATGATTCGACTGGGCGCCCGATCGATAGAGCTGCAAGATCTCTCGATGTGAAGATCGATTACGGCCCGCTCCTCACCGATCGATATCAAATTTCCATGCTCCAAGCCTACTGGCGGCATGACATGCATGGGACAGCGGTCTTCGAGTTCTTCGTGCGGAAACTGCCTGGACAGCGCAACTTCCTGATGGCGGCCGGCCTCGAGCCCGCGCTCGAATTTCTGGAGAATGTCGCCTTCTTGCCCGAGGAGATCGAGTGGCTCGGGCGGGCAGGGCATTTCCAGCCAGACTTTCTGGCGTGGCTCAAAGATCTGCGTTTCACGGGCGACGTCAACGCCATGCCGGAAGGCTCAATCTTTTTTCCCGATGAGCCGATTCTGCAGGTAATCGCCCCTCTGCCGGAGGCGCAACTCGTCGAAACCAGACTCATCAATTTGCTGAACTTTTCGACGGCTGTCGCGTCGAAAGCCGCCCGGGCCCGCCTGATCGCTCCCAACAAATTGCTGGTGGAATTCGGATTGCGCCGCGCCCACGGCGCCGACGCCGGCCTCATGGCCGCCCGTGCGTGTTACATCGCAGGATTTCAGGGCACCTCCAACGTGCTGGCAGGGAGACTCTTCGATATCCCGCTCTACGGGACCATGGCACATTCGTTTATCCAGGCACACGACAGCGAGGTCGAATCTTTCGTGCACTTCGCCGAAGCAAATCCTGCGGATGTCGTGCTTCTCATTGACACCTACGACACCGAGGCCGCCGCCCACAAGGTTACCCGCCTCGCAGCAGACCTTGGTAAGCGGGGCATCAAGATCAAAGCTGTCCGCATCGACAGTGGAAATCTCCCTGAGCTCGCGGCCCAAGTCCGCGCCATCCTCGACGCTGCACAATTGCAGGAAATCGGCATCTTCGTCAGCGGAGATCTTGACGAATATGCTCTCCGCGACCTGATTGGTTGCCAAGCGCCTATTGGGGGCTTCGGCGTGGGAACAAAATTGGACACCTGCTCCGACGCACCCTACCTGAATTGCGCGTACAAGCTGCAAGAATATGCCGGACGCCCGCGTCGCAAGCATTCCGAAGGCAAGTCGACCTGGCCAGGGCGCAAACAGGTATACCGCCTGCTCGATGACTCCAACCGCATGACAAACGACGTCCTCGCCTTTCACGACGAACCCGGGACGACGCTGGGCTTGCTCGTTCCCGTGATGCGTCGGGGCAAGCGCGTGGCTGAATCGCGATCGCTCGCTGACATACGCCAGGACACCGCCTCGCAGCTCGAGCAACTGCCCGACAGGTTGCGCTCTCTTGATCCGTCAGACCCCTATCCCGTCACGATTTCTAAAGCGCTTCGGGACTGCGCGCAGGCGCTCGATCAACAGTACGTTCAGCAAGCGACGAAATAGCTTCGAGAAGCGCGCGCGTTTGCCGCCCACCTTAGGGAGCCAGTCGCTCGATCGCCCAAGAGCCGTCCGGCCGGCGGGAGTATTCCAACCGGTCATGCAACCGGTTTTGACCTCCCTGCCAGAACTCGATCGTTTCCGGCGTCAATCGATAACCACCCCAGAATGGAGGCAATGGGACTCGTCCCTGGCCGAATTTGCGTTTCATGGCTTCCCACTCCATTTCAAGAAACTTCCGCGAAGAGATCGGGCTGCTTTGCGGAGAGGCCCATGCCGAAATCTGGCTCTCACGCGGGCGAAGCGCGAAATACTTGACCGCCTCGAGCGTGGCGAGTCGCGAGACAGGTCCGGTAATGATCACCTGACGCTCGATGGCCAGCCAGGGAAAAAGCAGCGACGCGTGGGGATTCTCAGCCAATTGACGCGCCTTCCGGCTCTCCAGATTCGTGTAGAAAACGAACCCTCGCGAATCCAACCCCTTTAGCAGCACAGTCCGAACCAAGGGACGCCCATCCTTCCATGCGGTGGCAAGACTCATAGCGTTCGGCTCAATGACACCAGCCCGAAAAGCTTCGTCCAGCCAGCGCGAAAACTGCACGACAGGATCCGGATCAAGGTCAGCGCGATGCAGGCGACCAGCCTGATAATCCTTCCGAACACTCGCCATCTCTGAAGAAGATTCGTCCACGGGTTCCTCTTTACTACAATGTAGCCAAATTCGCCGCAATCAGCAGTCAGCCGGGGAAAGGTCCCAAATTCCTTCGGCGAGACGAACTCACCCGCCTTCTCGACGCGCGGCGGCGCGGCCGGCGAGCTTCTTGACTAGCCCAACCATGGTGCCCTCCAGGGAAGCTTTCCCGGTGCGAATGATCAAGACGTCGTCTCTCGGCAATTCCGAGGGAGGCTGATACAAATCGCTCAACGCCCGAAAATCGTCGAGGCGCGCGTCCGACACCTCAGCAGCACTCGTCTCCCGCTTTTTCAGCCTGTGTCTGACGACACCGTCAGGAGCCTGTACCTCGACGAATACGACCTTGATGTCCATCGCCTGCAGCCTGCTTCGGAAGCGATTGCGGTATCGCGGATTACCAAAAGTGGCATCCAGGATGACATTGCTTCCCTTCCGAACATGCGCGATCGCCTGACGGAACAAGGCGGCATACGTCTTGTTCGTCATCTCCCTGGCATAAAGTCTTTGCTTGCGTGCCGGGTCGGCGACACGCTGATCGAGCGGCACGCCGGCGAGTGTTTTCCTCACGATATCAGAAGACAAGACGTCCCACCCTAGCTCACGTCCCAACGCCTTGGCCAATGTGCTCTTGCCGGAGGCGATCCGGCCCATGAAAACAAACACTCCCGGCCCCGATCCCCCAACCGCATACTGAAGGGCCAATCTGAAGTATCGACCGGCGTTCTTCCGGCTGCGCCTCTTCGACCGATCTTGAGGCGAACCGGCGCTTTGAAAGCTCTCGACTTTGCCGCGGACGTACGCCCGATAGCATTTGTAAAAGTCGACGAGGTCCAGCATCCCCTCGTCGCGGAGGGCTGCGGCCATGCGCTTCGTGAAATAGCGCGAGAGGTCGGGTCGCCCTTGATCGTCGAGATCCATGGCCAGGAAAGCGATATCGTTGGCCCAATCGATGCAGCGAAGCCGGTCGTTGAACTCGATGCAGTCGTAAATCGACAGACGTCGGGGGCCCAGATGAATGTGCTCGAGACGGAGGTCTCCATGGCAGTCGCGGATTCGTTGCTCGCGAATTCGCTTCCCGAAAAGAGCGACGTTGAACTGGTAGAACTTGCTCGTGTAGTGAAGCACGCCCTCAAAGGTCAGCCGCGAAATCGTGTTTCCGATGAAGGCTTCCGTCTGACGAAAGTTTTCGTTGGTGCTAATCCTCAGCTTCTCGATACGACCCCACCGCGCGATTTCAGCCGTTGGATGCTGCGCTTCGTAGAACTTCGTGAGCCTGGCCGCAACGCGGTTGAACTCTGGTCGTCCCGCCGCGCCGCGTTTGAGCAAACGCGGCAGGAAATATCGATCGTCGAGCCGCCGCATTTTGATGACGTACTCAACGATGCGATCGCCCGCGTCAAAAGACAGTTTCCCTGCATTCAAGAAGATGGGCCGGACTCCGAGATGGACGTGTGAACTGAGTCTCCTGTTCAGCAAGACCTCCCGTTCACAAAAATAGTGGCGCTTCTTGAGCGTTGAGAAATCCAGAAAGCCAAGGTTCACCGCCTTCTTCATCTTGTAGACATAATGGCTTGTTATGAACACATAAGAGGCGTGCGTCTGGACAAGCCGAACGCCTCTCGGATGCTCAGGATAGGAACGCCGGTCGGAGAGAAATGCCACGAGTTCCTTCTGGGCGACCGGAGAGTCGGATGCCGCTCTGGATACACTCCGCTTCACAGATGCTTCGAACGGTCGTAAAGTGCCCTCACCTCATCGTCGGTGGTCTGATCAAACAAGCGGTACCATTGTCCGACAGCGTAGAAGGGCTCCGGCGTCGCTACGCAAATGACCTCGTCAGCCTCGGCTCGCAGGATCTCGCAGGTCGACGGCGGTGCCACGGGAACCGCCACAACGATCTCGGTGGGGGCTTGTTGCCGCAAGGCAGCAATCGCCGCTCGAATCGTCGACCCAGTAGCCACACCGTCATCAACCAGCAAAACCGTCTTGCCGCGAACACTAAGAGGACCGGCATCGCCGCGATAGAGGTGTTCCCGGCGCTCAAGTTCGACTCGCTCTTTCTGGGTGACGGCTTCGATCGTCCGGTCGCTAACCTCAAAGGACCGGACCACTGCTTCGTTGAGCACGCGAACATTCCCGCTCGCGAGAGCGCCCATCGCCAGTTCCTCGTTTGCCGGCAGCCCAAGCTTGCGCACAACAAAGATCTCCAATGGCGCAGCCAGCGCCTGCGCGACTTCGAACGCCACGGGCACCCCTCCCCTGGGCAACGCCAGGACGAGCAGACTCTCGCGGCCGGCGTAGGCCCGCAGCCTGCCGGCAAGCATCCGGCCTGCCTCACTCCGATCTTGAAAGAGTCCGCTCATGACTAGCTCGACCTCCGTCCGCTCAAACCGAGGGCACGACAAAAAGAGTCTCTTCTGCCGTAGCGATGGCGGCAAGACCGTATGCGCATTTGACTTGATCGCAATACGATACCCGTCCAGTTCTCAAACGAAAGCAGGCTGGCTTTTTTTGAAGAATGTGCTACCTGTCCACGAGCCAGTTCGAACACCTTAACCGTGAATTCGTTGCCTTTTCCTTTTCTTTGCCTTGGTTTGGCGGGATGTTTGCTGCTTGGAGCGATGCCGAGGGTGAACGCTGAGGATCCTTCGAAGCGTGAGATTGTCATTAGCGTGGCCGAGCAACGACTGGCCCTGGTCGACGGTGGCGTTGTCATAAGGAAGTTCCCCATATCGACCTCCAAGTTCGGACTGGGCGATCAATTTGGCAGCTACAAGACACCGCTCGGTCGGCTGCGGGTATGTGTGAAGCTCGGCTATAACCTGCCGGAAGGGGCCGTGATGAAACGCCGGAATTTCAGCGGCGAGATCCTCGCCAAGAATGCTCGAGGTCGCGACCCAATCGTCACGCGAATTCTTTGGCTGGAAGGTGTCGAATCGTGCAACAAGAACGCTCGCAGCCGCTGCATCTATATTCATGGGACCCCCCAGGAAAGCGCGATCGGGAAAGCCAGCAGCTTCGGTTGTGTCCGGATGCGTTCCCATGATGTCGTTGAGGTCTTCAATGCCGTGCCCATCGGGACGCCCGTCACGATCATCCCTGGCAAGCTCCCTCGCGCTCGCAACGCGGAACTGTTCAAGTTCATGGTTTTCGAGGCGGCTACTGGAGATGTTGGAAGGTCCTAAGCCGGGCGTCCTCGCCCGCTACTCTTCCCCGTCGTAGTATTCCAGAGCTTCGCCGCGAAAAACCCGCCGCTCGGGCATGCGCACACCCCACTTTCTGCTGTCAGGATAATAGAGTGACTCGCCAATCGGGTTGTCGGCCACGACATACACGACCAAGTCACCCGCGCTATCGTTGATCAGTTGATGGGGTTCACCCGGTCGAAAGACGAAGGCATCACCCGCTGCGATCACAGTAGTTCCCTCGGCATGGCGCACCTGCCCCCGGCCAGAGATGACGTGGTAGAATTCCCACTGCGCGCTGTGCGAGTGATAAGGATAAGGGATCTTTCCCGGCGGAACGCGCAGAATCTCGACGTCGAAAGGATGCCGTTCATTTAAGTCCAGTGACTGCGGCTTGCGTCCCAAAGCTTCCGACACGCCGCGACTCGCGCCGACGAATTTGCCCTCAGGCGAGCACCACGTCTCTTCGGCCACCTCGTTGGTATTTACTTTCCGCATGGCCGAAAGCTTCGTTGCCCGGAAGAGCGCGAGCAAGCGGCGAGTGAACCCAACTCTGCGACGCGCTAATGTCGAAAAAGCTGCCTCTCGACAGCCCTCCTTTGGGAAGGGTAGAATACAGATCGTTCTTTTCGAGCATCCGACGACCGAAGGCCATGATTGAGTCGACGCCATTTCAAGCACCGGCGGGTGACGACACGATCAGGCTCTTTGCGCTTAAGAAGAGCTCGACCTTCGGCAAAGAGGTGAGTCTGTATCTTCGAATCGAGCCGAGTCCGCACGAGGAGCGGGAGTTCGAAGATGGCGAGCACAAGTCGCGTCCGTTAATCAGCGTCCGTGGCCGGGACGTCTTTGTGATTCAATCCCTTCATGGTGACGACGAGCAGAGCGGCAATGACAAACTCTGCCGGCTGCTTTTTTTCATCGGCGCACTCAAGGATGCCGCGGCGAGCCGCGTCACCGCGGTGGTCCCCTATCTTGCGTATGCTCGCAAAGACAGAAAGACCAAGCCGCGCGACCCGACTACGACGCGGTATATTGCCGCGCTTTTCGAGGCCGTGGGTGCCGGCGCCGTCGTGACCATGGATGTCCACAATCTGGCTGCTTTCCAAAATGCCTTCCGGATCCCAACCGAAAACCTCGAGGCCAACGCGCTCTTCGTGGAGTATTTCGCACCGATGCTGGACAACGGCGAAGTGGTTGTCGTGTCTCCGGACGCGGGTGGCATCAAGCGGGCGGAGCGACTGAGAGAGCGGCTCGCCAAGGCGCTGGGCAAGGCCGTCGGCGCGGCCTTCGCGGAGAAGCATCGCAGTCTTGGCACGGTGACCGGCGAGATGCTGGTGGGTGATGTCAAGGGTAAGTGCGCTCTGATTGTGGACGATCTGATCAGCACAGGCACGACCATCGCCCGCACCGCCCGGGCCTGCCGTGCACTTGGAGCCACGCGGGTTTTTGCAGCTGCGACACACGGTTTATTTATGAAAGGCGCGGAGGCGGCGCTCTCTGACGACGCACTGGAGGGCGTCGTGGTCACCGATACGGTTCCACCATTTCGATTAAAGGACGATTCGGTCAAAGCGAAGGTGACCATCTTGCCCGCTGCTCCTCTATTCGCCAGGGCGATAGAAAGGCTCCATACCGGCGGCTCGATCAGCGATCTCATCGAATCCTAGCACCGTCTCGATCAGCATTGCGATACATGCAACTCGGCCAGCTTCAGGTATTGTTCGGCGCGGCGCCGCCATTCCGATGAATACCGAAACGTCACCTCGTTGAGATGTCGGATCGTCAATAGTGCCCGTAGGCTCGCCCGGCAGCTTCTGTAGAAATGAGTCAGAGCGCCACTCGGTCGATCACCCGAGAGCTTGCCATAAGCCTCCAGCAGAAGGTCCGAAAAGTCCGGCGCACCAAGCCGCTCGCACTCCAGCATCAGAAAGGCCAACTCGTCGACCGTATCCGCGATCCGCAAATCACGCGAGAACTCGAGGCAATCGATGATCGGCAGCTCTGGCTCGAGACAGATGTGCTCGGGCCTTAGGTCCCCATGCCCCTCCACGATTCGACCCAACGGCGGCCGCAGGCGCTCATCAAACAAGGAACTCATGCGAGTCAAAGCGGCGATTTGCGCCAAGGCGATCGCGTTGATCTGTTTCAGAGGAATTCGATAGTTCGGACGACTCAGACCATCGAGCACATCGCGAATTTGCCGTTCAAACCGGCCCCGGTACTCGGCTCGCTCGAACTCAATGGGCGGACAGTTGCGATAGAAGTCCGCCAGGCGAGCCGCGATTCTGAACGCGTCCTCCCTGCCAGCCGCGCCGTGCGCAAGGCGGTAGTCGAGCATGCGATCCGTCGGCAGACGGTTCATCTTGACGAGCCAGTCGACGACAAGTCCGGAACCGTCGAGTTGCAAGTGACCCGACGCGTCGAGAGTGAGGCGAACGATTCCCAGATAAACCCCGCGAGCGAGACGTTGATTCAAGCGCAGTTCTTCCTCGCAATAGTGGCGCCTGGCATCCACTTCGCGAAAGTCGAGCCACGGGTACCGGACTGCCTTTTTCAATTTGTAGGCATGCCGATCTGTTAGAAACACCCACGAGAGATGTGTCTCGATGGCCTCGACGCGATACGCCGGCTCCGGGAAACTCGTCGCACACCGAAGGAAGGAGACTTTGGACTCCAGTGTCACGTCGGTCGCAGGGGACGACTTCGGCCTTTTCACTTTTGTCTCCATTCCCGCAAGCATCATTTGACGCGGAGAAGCCTGATGAATTGCCAAGTCCAAGCGGCGCCTTACCTTGACGCCGCGGCAATCTCGATTCGATTCCTCATCGTGTGGGCCTGAAGTGTTTTCGAAACCAATCTGCGGCCAGGCGCGCGACTTCTTCGAGCGCACCACGCTCCTCAAACAAGTGCGTCGCCCGAGGAACGACGGCCAATGCTTTGTGGCACTTAAGCTCCTCGTAAGCGCTCTCGTTGAGACGCAGCACCGTGTCGTCGAGTTCTCCCACAATAAGCAGGGTCGGCGCACTGACGAGCGGCAAGGCTTCCCGTGCGAGATCCGGCCGTCCCCCGCGCGAGACAACGGCGTCGACGCTCGATCGCAAGGTTGCTGCGGCCAGCAGAGCGGCGGCTCCGCCGGTGCTCGAGCCGAAGTAGCCGATCGGCAACCGCCGTGCGGCCAGGTGCAACCCCGCCCAATGAGTTGCCGCTTCCAAGCGCTCAGCCAGCAAATGAATGTCAAAGCGGAGATGCCCGGTAGCAGCATCGTCCTTCTCCTCGGCCAGAGTGAGCAAATCGAAAAGAAGCGTACCGTTCCCGGCTTCACGCAATACGCTTGCGACAAACTGGTTGCGAGAACTATGCCGACTGCTCCCGCTTCCGTGGGCAAAGAGCACCAATCCTTTCGCAGCTCTCGGGATCTCCAAATGACCCCCAAGCACGACACGTCCCACCGGAATCGAAACCACCTCGCTCACCGGAAGGTCAAGCGGTTTTTCCGGACGATTGCCCGCCTCTCCGCCATTGCTCATCTTTGAGGATACTATCGCCTCCGGGCGAGCAATCGCTTCCCGAAGCTTGCTCAAAGCTGACCGTTAATTGGCTTCGCGAGTTGGTCTCGGACGACTCTCGGTCTGAACTTCGCTTTGCTCCTGCTCCTGCCCCGGCGCCCGCACAACCAGGACTGGGCACGGCGCATGACGAACGACTCGTTCTGCCGTGGTCCCGAGGAGCAAATCCACGGCACCGCTGCGGCCGAGCGACGCCATGACGATGAGGTCGCTCCCAAGCTCGCGAGCGGCCAGACCAATCTCGTGAAAAGGTCTTCCCGCGCGCACCTCCACCTTCTTAACCAGCCCGGGCCTACCCGACGCGCTCACAAGCGCCAGCAACTTCTCGTCCGCCTTGCGTGGAATCTCCGTCATCCAGGTTTCCGATTCGGTAAAGTCCCCGACATAACGACCTGACTCGATCACATGGACAAGCACGACTTCGCCGTCAAACTGCGCCGCCAAAGCCAAAGCATACTGAAGCGCATCTTCAGATGCAGACGAAAAATCGACTGGCACCAGAATTCTTCGAAACATCAGGGAACTCTCCAGACTGATACTACACCCTGCGCCGCGCTGTTGCCAGAAGCCGTGATCGACTCATTGAGCCGTCCCGTTTGATTCGAGTCGCTCGCGTGTGGCCCAGAGCCCGGCGGATGGCGTTCGAATAAAGAAAATCTCCTCACCATCAGGCAAAGTGTTGAAGCCCTCCTTCATCTCGTCCGGCCTGTAGCGTTCAAGCACCTCCTGAAGATCCGCAAATTGGTAATGCACGCCCTCGACGTCCGATTTCTTCAGCCCGCCCGGCGCATACCTTATCGCAAATCGCCCTTCGGAAGATCCATGGATGAGGTGAGCCGTTCCGTGGGCCAGATCCTGCAGATCAGCGTTCGTCCGATACAACGCCAGCGCTCGATCCGTGCCACAATAGCCGTACTTTCGTATCAGAGCATCGACCTCCGGCTGTTCGCCAAACTTCTCCACCCCTGGCGCGATGACCAGCAATTCGCCTCCATCAGCCATGGCCATGCGCGTGCGATAGACCGCCTTGTTGGCCACCCAGGTGGTTCGAAACTCATCCGCCTGCATGACGGCAACGACTTTCTTCACCGGGCTTTCCAACGCCGTGATATTGAGAGATCGACTGAGCCGCGCGGCCATCAGGTACGTTTCGAGGTCGTCTCCCACGTAGATTCCGGAGTGAACCAACTCGCCTTGCTCGTCACGGCGCATCACGACCTGCAGATAAACGTCGGGCAGGCGCTCCAGGAACCGTTCCTCCGCCCAATTGAAACACGCTCGCAACGGGGTGATCAAACTTCCGAGATTGTTCTCTATGCCGTAGACAGCGGCAGCAATGTGCGAAGCACAAATCGACTCCTTTCCTCCAAGGCCGATAAAATAGTTCTTGTTGTGGTTGGCAAACCCGAGAACTTCATGTGGCACGACGTGCCCGATGTTGATGATCAGATCCCACCGCTCGTCCATCAGCATCGAGTTCAGATCGACCGGAATCTCCCAGTCAGCCTTGCCATTCGTTGTTTCAGCCACCTTGCTGGCCGGGATCGCGCCGGCACGTGTCACACCGCCACGCCAATCGTGAGCATGAATTCGATCGTTGGGAATGCTGCCAAACATCCAGCGATTCTCCGCTTCCGTGTGCGGAACATGCTGCCCAAGGGTGGGAATTACGTGAACGTCACTCGACCGCGGCAGGAGTCGGTAGAGCGTTTCCGTGATCCAGCCTGCCCCACTGTGAGCCCGGGTCAAGTCCGGCGGGAGAAGCAACACCCGCCTGAAATCGCACCGCAACCGAGCGCGCGCCTCATCGAGCAACCTGGCACAGACACCCTCAATGTCTGATCGGGAGATCGAAGGAGCTTCGCGGTAAAACCAGGGCATGGCGGATAAAGCGAAGAACCTACTCGCTTGCATCATGGCTGCCAAGCCGCGGTGACAGACCAATGTCGAACCCGGAAACCTTGGAGCCTGGGTCAAACACGCCTGTCCTCCGGCGCTGCACTTGAATTGCCGTTGGGGGACGTCGAGAGTCCTCCCTCGGCGACTCAAGTAAGCTAGGCCTTTCGTAAAGCGTTGCGCTGAGACGAGCGCAATTGCCTAGCCATAAGAACAGGCGGAAATCGAGCTGCGACATTCTTGCACATTGGCAAGAGGTTCGCATCGTCGATCGCTAAGGGCTTCAGTACAGCCGGAGGTCTTCCTACTCACCGGCAAGCTTCCGGTAGGTTTCTGTCCCAATCAATAGGCCAAACTCCGCGATGGCCGTCTGAATTCGCTCATTATTCTCTTCGAAGTTGTAGCCGTGATCCGTGACAAGGTCCACGGTAACGATCCAGGCACACTGACGAAAATCCGATTTCATCGCGAGAAGCGCATGCGTAAAAGATTTGGTGATGCGCGTAAGCTGCAAGACATTGAAGACATTCTTAACCATGTGGTCGACAAAGAGCCTCTCGTCGGCTTTTGGGAGCAAGGCAATACGATAAATACCGGTCACGATCATAATGGGTCACCTCCTGGGAATTTTCACTTTAACTGTCTTGGGCCTCATGCCCACAATCATCCGACAACTTTAGCGTAACCTAGTGTTATCAGCAGGCCAAGGACGATTTGGCCACGCCTCCCTGATCGACAGCGGTAGAAACCTACCGGCCGATGCGCCGCCAATTAAAGCCCATCCGCTTGAAAAGGATGCCGTCTATGCTTGCGCCTGTCTCCTAAAAAGGTCAGCAAGTCTGCCACAGATCTCCTGGAGGTCCGACGACGTAAACTTTATCATCCCGAGGCGGGCAGCGGCATGCTCAGCATACTCACGGTTCGGGTCGGCACCATTCCACATCGCACAGAAATGGTAGGCTGCCAGAGCATCAATAGTTGCCATGTACGGACCATCATGGCCCACCTTCAGAAGAAAGCGATTCACGACCACGTCTTGATTTCCGTCAACGTTCGCAACCACCGACGGATGCCACTCGCGCGCGTTCGTGAGCGAATAATGCGTGTCGAATCGTAAGGTGACAGGAATGCCGGACGGCACGGAGATCGTATACTTGCCTCCTCCGTCCGTGTATTCACGCGCCAGTTCCCTGGCTGGATCGCTGTCCCGATACGCCGTCACACGGATCATGTTGATCGGGGTTCCGTCGTACGCTCGGACTTCTCCGTTTATCGAAACATTTTCGGCCATAGTAGCCTCTCGTATACTAAACAGGCAACCTTATCGCAGCTTTCCCACCTGAGAGTCAATTCCCGACTTGAGCATCTTGCCGGCGTCCGGCGAAAGAGCTCGGCTTCCGCGAACCCGAGAAGAGAAGATTAGCCGTTCCGCGTTGCCTCCGAGAATTAGCCCTTCTTCATGTCGGGGAAGGCCCAGCAACCGAATTTTGTGAAGCTCGAGCCCGGGATGAAGCCATGGCCCGTCGGAACCGAAGAGCAACTTGCGCGCCCCCGCGCGACGCACCGCCTGAAGGATATAGTCGAAACGACGCACTCCCGAAGTGTCGGCATAGACATTCCGGAAACGAACCAGTTGATCGACCACGCGCTGCTGCGCCTGCCAGTCGTCCTTAAAGCTGCCCAAATGGGGAATGATGAAATTGACGTCGGGATACTGCGAGGCCAGGAGTTCGACGACTTCGGCCTTCCCGACAACATCGACAAGAAGAGGTACCTTGCACGCGCGCGCTGCCTCGCACACCTCCCTCGTCGGCATCGCGTCATAACCGTGGACTTTGATGCCTCGAAAATTCCAGGTTTCAACGGCTTTCCTGACCATCGCAAGAATGCGCCCGGCATCGCGGTTGCAATCAACAAATGCGAATCCAATGAGCCTGTGGGGCATACTCTTGACAATTCGCGCCACCCGCGCATTGGCCAATGAGTAGTCGCTGCTTAATGCAGCGAAGACGACCGTCTTGGCAATTCCCGCCTGTCGTGCACGTCGCAGATACGCCGCCAGCGGAGCATCCGTGTTCCACGGCCCGCTCATGATGTCGCCCTTTCCCGCGTGGCAATGGCAGTCGATGACGATCACGGTGAAATGCCTTCTCTCGTAGCTGGAACTATCGCGCCAACTCCCGTCGGATACCCGCCCAGTGCCAGGGCCAGTTCCCATCTCGCAAGAAGCAAACCACGTGAAGCGTCACCCGGCGCCATCGCTTTCGATTCACACTCTCTCTTCTGTTCAACTTCATTCAATTCGACGCGCAGGTTTCTCCTGGCATTCACGGGCATGCCGGTCGCCCTGCCTGCGCGTCGCAGGGCGACCTGCTCGACTGAAGAAGAACATCAAATTCCCTCCAAAAGTTCCGTATGAGTACCCTGCGGCAGTCGCCACGCATGAATTCTCTGACAAACACGAATGGCTCATCCTTCTGCTTTCCCAAAACCAGGTAAGTATGTTCTCCTATCAGAGAATCGGGATCGCTCCGTGTCCCAGCGACCGTAGGCTTCCGCCGGGCATCCTTCAAAAACCGTATGAGGACGTTCATACTGTACGTCGCCTCTTCTCCAAAGAGGTCGCTCTTTCGTATGTTTAGGGTAACGAACTGTCGTAACTTTTCTTCTGCCAGATCAAATTCACTTTCTATCTGATCAAAGGAACCGACGATATCCAGGAATACCTGTTGAACAGAAGGGGGCGCGTCGCTGCGAAAATCCAACGATTCGTATTTAAACCCGCCACGAAGGACTACATATGCCTTCTCTATATAGCTAACCCAGCCTCCATCGGCAGCCCGTGCAAACATGAGATTCTCAGGCTCTGGCACTACGAGATGGTGAGCATCCTTTGGCCGGGGAAAATGCAGTCGCGGAGAGATAATAATCGTCTTATGTGCTCCCGGAAACCCAACGTGAAATACACTGGGACCCTTGCCGGGACGTCCTCTCATGGTCGATTTGTAAGGCTCATCTTGCTTAAGAGAGATCATTTGCCGAACCTTCTCAGGACACTGTCGGCCAAGCGCTGCCAGGATGGGGTGAAGCGGGCAGTTTGCGAGTCCCTGTTGTCGGACCGACTTCCAATCAACGTCCGACTTTTCAAATGGCCTCAGACAGCTTCTATAAGGTTCCGCGCACCGATCGATCATCACCGAGCTCTTTTCCGTGATCGGTTCCAGGAGCGTTCGGAGGAATATTTCAACTCGACGATTGAGTGCTCGATCGATTCGCGCTTTCTCGCTCTCGCTGGTCGATGAGTACAGCTTCCCAAGCCACTTTTCCGTGTCGGAACGCCCAAGGGCCGGTAGAACGTCAACCTGATTTGCTACGCCCATACCCTGCAGACGCAGGATCAGTTGCCCGCGTGCATTTTCCGCGCGCTCCAGGGCGCGCTGCTCCAGTTCGTCCTCCTCTGTCTGATGCCATGTTGAGGAATGGCCGACGATCGCAACACGGCTGATCGGTCGCGAGGTCGATAAGCTGCGCCGGATCGTCTGTGCAATGATGTCGAGGTGGCGATGATGCTCCTGGGTGAGATCCGTAGCGAACGGCGGAAAGCAGTGCAGCACGTATGGATCCCCGGGAGTCACGCACGAAACTCCCGGATAGGCTGATGTGAAGCTTTCCGGCTCTAGCCCGATCTCCCCTACTTCAGAGTTCTTCGAGCCGAAGACTTCTTCTTCTTCTTCGATGATCTCGTGCAGTGTGGTTCTCATGGCGTTTGCGTTTTCTCCTAGAGCGCCGGTCATTGCCAATGACGGGTCTTCAGCGTTGCCAAGCGGGATTCCATCCACTGTGCGTTCGCTACCAAACAGTAACCGTGCCCTGGGCGTAAACCTTCCACACCCCACGACATCGGGTCTCTGTCGCGATGGGGGACGATGACTACCCCGTTAACCTTCCACTTATTCCATGCCGCCATGCTGGCAGGAACGATACGCAGATACGGATATAGAATAACGGAGGATCGGGCCCTGCGTTGCTTCTCGGCTATCAAGTAGCTTCGCAATCGACGAGAAACGATCAAGGCTCGCCGAAAGCCTAATTCATGGTCGATCTCCCTACCCAGTTCCAGCTTGTGGTCGATGCGACCGCCGATATTTCTTGGCCACACACTGCCGAATACCTGAATGAAAGTAATGTTACCCCGATCCTCCTCCAGTTTGTCCTGGTCGACAATCCAACGCGCAAGCTCCCTTAAATACTCCAGTATCCAGCTGGGAGGGCTCGCCATGCGCCAGCTGAATCCATGCAAAATTATCAGCGGAATATCTCGCCAGGTGCACGCCCCCTGAGAAGCCCTCATGCGATCGCCTGGCGAGCGTCCGATTCCGTTACGTTTGACGGGAACAACGTTGTGAGATCCCTGTTCTCGCAATGACCGGCCGGCGGGACGACGCAAAGCGCTCACCGTCTGTTCGTGCTCGTCGGCAAGAGTCAGATCGGCACGGGTTGCCTCAGCTTCGCTGCTAATCTTGTCGAGCATTCTTTTCATCATTCTCCTCCTGATCCCCCTGCACATTTGAAGGGACGGATGCCCTCACAGTCTCACCAGTCCCCGGCTTTTTGTTCTAAGAGGAATTCATGGCTTCGGGAACCGTAGCTGCAGCCCCCAGGCGCCTCCCCCATGGCCAACCCACGACCGTGGGACACGATCGCTACAACTCCGAATGCCTGGCGTTCTCCAGATAGCTCCTATATTTTTCTAAGATCTTCGTGACAATCGTTCTCGAGGATGCAATCGCTGTCGCAGTCGTTTTAACAATACGTTAGCCCAGAGCAGTTTGGCTGCTGATCACGGCTTGAGCTGGATCCATTTCGACCCAGTCCAACGAAACGTGCGCGCCAAGACGCTTCCTGAGGGATATTGATTTCGCGTTGTGCGTTCGAGCTGGAATCGGATGCTTTCGGCGCTTGCATAGGTTTCGTAAAGCCAACCCGGTGAGCCCGATGGAAGGTTCCGGACCCATTGCCATCCACCGCCGGGCGGTGCCCACCATACATCAAAGTAAAAGTAGTCCTTCGCAGTTGAATCAAATGCTTCCGCCTCGCCGGTTGGATGTCCGATATTCTCGGCCGCCACTTCCAAGGCCTGCTCCAGAGCCGCCTCCGATGACAGATACGGCGGGACGAACTCCCAGCTTTTCGCTCCCTTTGGGACTCTCTGGACCCTCCCCTTCTTGCCTGTCCGAGGCAGCGAACCTAATGCTTTCGGTATGCGACCCCTGTGAACCAGGCGAACTCCTCCTGGACTCGCAAACGGTGCGGTATTCGGCACGCGAACCCGTTTCCCAGTCGCCAGGCTTTTTCGGCGAAGCGGGATTAATCCTCGCTTCGCCAGCGATCGCGTCACGGTGCCTTCGGCAAGATTGACTGCGCTTGCCCTCCGGATAAAACCGAGTCGCACCTGGTAAACGGCGAGATTCTCGCCATGGCGAACCGGATACTCGAAATGCTGCGCGAGTCGCGTGGCAAGATCCTGGACGTCGGCCTTGCCCGAATCAACGACCTGACCGGCCCGATATATTATGTAGAGGCCCTTCTTTCCCCGGCCCGCCCGTATAGCACCCGCCACACCATAGGGGCCAACCCAATGAACAGTCGCCTGGCCTTCACGCTTTGTAATCTCCAGTTCGGGATGCTCGAGCAGCTGAGCCGCCACCTCCAGTTCGTCCTCAAGTTGCGTTTCAAATGCCGGAGAAACGAATTGCTGATATGGTAAAGTATGCATCGATTCTGGATTTCTCTATTGATGTTCCTCCCCGGGCGAGGTCTGGAACCGCAAAAGTCGTGAGCGCTCCGAATCAATGCAGAACCTCAGCCGCCATCTCGAACTCGCCACCCGATCTCTCTGGAAGAATGTCTCCATAGTCCTAGCTGGAAAGGTACCGACTCATGAAAGCGCGAAGTTCAGGGGTGTTTTGCGGGGAGCGGGGCGCGCGCAAATGACGCAGCGCCATCGTGAGAAAAGCGCGGCTGGCGCCGATTGCGGCGCGCGCTTCTGGCCGGAGCGCGCCGTGAAGATAAACATCATCGCGAGGATCGGAGGGGGCGTTGTGCTCGTGGGGCGCTCGGGAAAGCGGTGGCCAGCCGAGACGAATGTAGAATGCGCGAATGTGACGGATGCGTCCGCTGCCGCCGACGCGCTGCACGTGCGCGCTGGAGAACGAATCCTGCAGAAGATGCAGCGCCTCGCCAAGCCATTCCAACGCGACGGTTCGGTTTGCGGCCCGCATCGCCCGGTAATACAGGCGGAGAAATCGCGACCGAATCAGCCGCAACGCCGCGGCAACGGTGGACGACGGCGTGGGCCGTAGGGCGTGCGACGGTTGGGCCGCAGCCTTCAACGATTCGAGAGCTGCACGTGGAAAGTTCCAATAGCTTCGCCCGCCGCGATCCGGACGGATCACGCCCAACAGGATTGCCGACTGCTCGGCGGCGGTCAACGGCAGTCCGCGCATCGCAACGCGCGTGAGAATTTCGTGCCCTTCCTTGTTTCCGATGCCCGGAATCGGGGTAACTTTGGTGTAGAATGGCTCCGCCCCTTCGAGTTCAAAGGCGGCCGATTCCAGCTCCGCCTCGAACTCCAATTCCCTCTGCCGACGGTCTTTCTTTTCCGATCCGCCCGAGCGCCGCTTGGTATGTTTTTGCCAAGTGGAACCTCTGGCACCTTTGGTATGCGCTTGCGGCGGACCCTCGGTTCCGGCAGCAGCGCCGGGGCTGTCCCCGTAGCGCGTCCTGCACGCCGGACAAGTCCATCCCCGACCTCGCTTGCGGAGCACGCCTCCGCACTCGGGCTGGGTGCAGAAAGCCACTGGACCGGCCATTCGTTCAGGGCCACCGAGTTCGTAGGTGAGTTCGGCCGCGGCGCGGTCCACCTCTGGATCAAAGACGGTCGGGGGCATAAAGAACGGTGTTCATACCGGAACGCCCCGGCAATCGCGCAAACAGCGCCGGAACTTGCGGAAGCACTCGGTGCGCGTGCCGGTTTCCTGGCAGCGCTCGAACTCCCGGCGGCAGTCACCCGCGCAGGAACCGCCGCCGGAGGGAGGCCTTGGCCGGGCACCTCTGCCCACAGTCGAAAGAAAAATCTGCACGCGCCGGTTCCGCCCACGGCCCGGCGGAGAAGCATTAGACACGGCCGGACGAGATTCTCCGGCAGACTGGGGAATAATGGCGATACGTCGCCACAATCCCGGCTGAAGCCGTTCCATCTCCCGGATTAAGGCGGTGCGCACAATGAGCGCCCGGCGCCGTCCCAAGGCGAGGTTGTAGGGTGCCGCACCGCTGGAATCGGTATGGCCAACCAGCCTGATGGTCCTGATCCTGGCGCGCCCCCCGGCGACCCGCCAACTGCGCACGACCTGGAGCGCCGCGCGACGGAGCAAAGGCACATGAAACGGCCGCAAGGCGGCTTCGTTCGATCGGAACCGATCCAAGACAACAAACGGTCGGACGGTCACGCGAATCGGCGGCAAGCCGACAGGCCCGCCTCCTTCGAGTTCGGTCTCCCACTCGAACTCACCTTCGCCTTCCGCTTCGAGTTCAGTCTCGAATTCCGCTCCCAATTCGCCCTCTTCAGCTTCCAGTTCTTGCTCAAGGGAAGTCATGGCAAGGCCCGTCTAGTATTCGTATTCCAACTCCATTTCGCGCGAAGACGCCGTGCGTCGGGCACCGTTGCGACGGGGCGCCGACCGGGTCATCATGGTGGCGGCGGGGGAAATCCCTTCGTAGCCCAACACGCGGTTGGCCTCCATGCGCCTCGCCAGGCCGAGCGACTGCGCGCTGGTGAGCCATTCTTCGGCGAACTCGGCGATTTCGAGAAGCAGTGCCTCAAATTGGCCGCGTTGCATCTTCATGATGTGCGGCTGAGCCAGCCAGCGCAGCACTTCGCGTCCGGCCACTCCCATGCGCTGGCGCGGCGAGGTGACCAGGCGTTCGTTGTAGTAACGCACCAACACTTCTTCCACCGTGTCCCAGGCATTGTCCGTGCCGAAGAGGTTCTTCACGTCCTCCGCGCCGAGAATCTTGAAGGCTTCCTCCAACAACTGCATCACCTCAACGCGCATCACGTTGAGATGGCCGAAGGAGGTGAACTTAAGGTTGTTCCTCAGGTCGAGTCCAGCCCGTCGCACGATGGCGATGCTGCCGAAGCTCGGATCGTAGGCGCGCTCGCGCACCACATCGCTGATCCGCTTGTCGCGCCAGAAAAGAGCCACCTGGTTGATGAAGTGGCCGAACTGATTGTGGAAATCAACATTCGGCGTCGTGCCTGTCGGGACAGACGCGCTGCCATAGCCGAATGCGCGGCGATAGGCCATCAAACGGTCGTTAAGCGTGTAGCGCAACACGTCGCGACGATCGAACTGGTAGAGCAGGAACGCGCCCTGGCCGCTCGATAGCCGCACGGCGCCCGCATGGAACAGTTCCTTCAACTTTCGGATCACGCGGAAAACGCCGATCTTTTCGTGCTGATAGATGTAGTAGAGGTCGCCCACCGCGACGAGACGCTCCGAGGTGATCTGCTCGTCGTACGGCGCGACGCCCGGCGGGATGCGGGTCTTGCCCAATTCATCGGCAGCGTCGGGACCGACGCCCGCCAGTTCGGCCAAGCCTTTGTCGGGAGGTGGCGTGGCCTGCATGTCATGCTTCACTACTGCGGCCAGGACGTCATCCACCTGTTGTTTCAAAGCATCGGCCAACGGCGGGTTGCCGACAAGGTCGCCGGCGAAGCGCTCCGTCAAGGCGTTCCGCAGCGCTGCCAGGCGGTCGAGCAGTTGTTGATAGTCGCTTTCGTTTGCCATAGGTCAGTCTCCGGTTATGTCAATTGGGTCCGCTAAGCTTACGACACTTTCACTGTGGCAGGCCTGCCGATGGCGATACCGGCCGAGTTCCCTACGATCACTGTGTATCGGCCGGAGTGCTTCTTGGCCACCTTCGGAACCGTGTATTCCCGATCGCCTGCGCGGGCAATCTTCGCTCCGTCCTTGAGCCATTGGTAGTGAAGGTCGGTGCCGGTGGCTTCCACGGACAGGGTGAGGCTGGCGCCAACGCGTGCATTTGTATCTTGCGGAGGTTTCGTGATTTTGGGTGCTAGGACGGCCAGCGCCGCCATACTGTACGAGATCTCCTCGATCTGCAGCTCTACATTGAACCCCGGCAGATGCGGAGTGCCATCCGCATCGTTGACGCGCACTTCATAGATACCGGGCTGCGCTCCGCGGGTCACAGGCACGACCGTCGTAAACTGATGCGTTCCAGTGTCGAAGGACGGCGTGCTTCCGTATAGCACCTCCGAAGGGTCTGACTCCAGAAACAACTCAAACGCAGTAAGACTCGTGTTTGAGAGGTTTTTACCTTTGATGGTGAATGTCTGTTGGATGCTGTTTTCGGAAGCTGCAAGTAGGACCACTGTCGGAGTCACCGATCTGATGATTGGTCTGGGCTCCTCCTCCGCGACCAAGGTCAGGGACGAAGTCAGGACCGGTCTCAAGCTGGCGGCGATGTCATGCGCCGAGATGATGTGCGTGGCAAGGGAGTCGAGTGCCTCAGTCACGCGACTTGTATAGAAAGCTTTGGGAAGTTTCATAGAAAATTAGGGTTGACTAGGATTCTTCAACGATTGCGTTAAGCATGTCGCCGAACTGCTTCAGGGTGTCACTCACGGTAAGAACTCCATCGCGACCCGAGTCTTCGATCAACTGGCGGGCTTCGACACCGGCGAACTGCTCGATCCAGCTAAGCAATTCGGCGACCGTAATAGGCTCAATATCCGAACTGATCGTCGTATCGAATGTTAGAACCGCGACCTGACGCTCCTCGGGGCCAAAAAAGACTGAGTCCATTGCGTCATAAGCTTCTTGGACAGACTCCACAATCACGGCGAGTTCTTCTGCCAATCGGACAAGCTGGGTACCCAGGAATTTGTCGGCCGAACCATTCCGGAGCAGAAACGCCTTCTGGGCAAACCATGTCGCCAGGAGCGAAGTCGTGTTGTCCACGAGGATCAGGAAGTTCGTGAAATTTTGCTCTTCCTCCACAGTGAGAACAGCTGCCCGATTAAACCCGAAACGGGTCGCGAGTCTGCCAAGGTTGCCCTTGACCTCTTCGGGTTTGCTGATGGCGTTGCTTACGATGAGGTCCGTCGGGTTGGAAGACCCTAATAACTGCCGGAAATATTCATCGACGCGCTGAATTCGCGGCCCACTCACGACGCCGAGTTCGGACACCAGTTCCGTCCAAGCCGAGCGGACAATCGCTCGAATGGACTCAACCTCCTCATCGTCCGCGTCCGCGCGTTGCGGAGTCAGGCCCTCCAACAACGGGAGAGCGTGCGCTTGCGCTACTTTGCCTCGCTCGTACAGACTCGCCTGCGCGCCCGTTACTTCGCCCAGATCGGCCTGCACCATGAAGGGGCGAGCCTTCCAAGTCCATTCGACGTGACCTTCCACTTCCTTCAAATCGACCGCCTTGTTCAGGGCAGCCACGAAGCCCTTTGAATCGTTGGCGCGGTAGCGCCAGCCGAGCAGGTCCCGAATCGCGCCCTGGGCTGTGCGCGTCAGAGAACCACCACCCGAGGACCCACCAGATTCTCCGCTGCGTCTACCTCCTGCGTAGCCGTTGACCTCTTTCGTGAGGATAGGGTAGGTGACAGCGTCTTCCACTGCGCCCGTTATTTTCTTAATGTCATCCGCCATAGTCGTCTCCTTCCGGTCGTGTTCGTGTTCTTGTTCTCGAATCTTTCCCTCATCAAACTCTCGGTTCGTCGTCGGTGCGCACCGGGGCGTCGCTTGGCGGCTAGGCTCGCGCCGAGCGCCGCGACCAGTCAGGTAGCCTTGCCCGCCAGTTCCAATTGATCCTCCCGTAGTGTTATCTGTTGTCCGATGTTGGTCGCCTGCACGGACACCGAGTTTCGCGCCAGCCGATCGGCGAGCTCGCTCCAACATTCGACCAGCGCGTCTCCGGCCGCTTTCATCGGCCCCGCGCAGCGCTCAATGGCTATTTTGACCACTTGGCTCCACTCACACCACTCGCGTCCGCGCTCGCGGCCCATTTCGAGCAGCTTCGCAATGTGATCATGCGCGGCCAGTTCGCCGGTATAGAAGGCTGTAAAGCGGTTCATCAGCGCATGAACGTCGCGCAACGCTCTCTGGGTCTCGTCCAAGGGACCGTTAAGCTTCCGGATCTCCAGCACTTCCGCAACGCGGCTGTCGGCTTCTTCCAGAGCTCCGGACATGTCCGTTACAAGGTTATCCAACTGGTCGACAAGCACTGCGGCTCCGCGTGCCGGCTTGTCCTCCGCAATCGTGACAAGCAAAGCTGAGACGGCTTCTTGCAGGTTGGCCAGAGTGCGCCGCAACGATTCAAATGCTGCTTCCAGGCTCATAGCTACCTCCTCGTAAGCTCCTGGTAGAAGTTCTCCCGAATCACGTTGGGCGGCGCGAATTCATTGTCCAACGCGAAGCGTGCGGCTCCGATGAGAAAGCGCTCAGGAACCACGCCGGGGTCGGTCCCCTGCCCAAGGCGGGCCGAGGCCTCTTCGATCATGCGTTGCTCCTTTTGGCCGAACCGGAATACTTCGGAGAGGCGTTTGCCGCCGAGTTCCTGATACGGCTGATAGCAAATCTCGTCCACCACCATGGCCATCGCTTTCGACGCCGTTCGCAGAAGATCGGCCGGGATATTGCCGTCTTGCGGACTCGGGTAAATGCGTCTCCACGCCCTTGCGTATTTGTGCGCTTCCGACTCAAAGCCCATGCGCCGGAGCAAGTCACAATTAAGGAACGTCCGCAGATAGGGGATAGGATGGACGCCGCGCGGACTAAAGCCGTAGACCAAGCCCGGCGAGCGGCCCACTACATCCATGAGAGAGGCCACGATGCACGGACCGCCTTGAAGAAGTCCTGCGAGGTCGGCGAAGATCTCGCGGTTCCAGCGTGCCCATCTGGCCGCAACCGAGGCTGGAGCGCCTGCCTTCAGCAGTCGGGAAGCGATGCGTTTCGGCACGGTGCGCGAAAGCCCAAGGTCGGTTTGCAGATTATGCGATACCTCGTGCAGAACTGCGCCGAGCGTCCAGGGATTGACCAGCCGATGGTACGGCAACTGGATGAGTGGAAACGGGTTGAGTCGCCGGCCCAGCGAACGCAAGCGCAGACCGCGACGAAAGGTGGCCGGACCGAATCCGGTGCGCATATACGCGAACGGCGGTGGAGCGGGAATGGATTTTGCGATACCAATGCCGGTATAGGCGTCTTGATAGCAATCGAGGGCGATCCGATCGCAGCTGACGAGCCATTTTCCAAAGCGCCCCTGCCGCTGACCAAACAGTTCGAAATAGAAATCCCAGATCTTTTCGATTGCCTGCACACGAACATGCGAGATGTGCTTGTGCGTTACGAGCGCCTCAAGCTTGTCTGACGAGGGCTCTTCCACCGCCAATCGTGCCAGGGTCTGCATTCGCCGGCTGGCTCGCAAGAGCCCTGCACGGAGAGTCGCCATCAGCTCGTTGACGGCGCGAATGTGTCCCTCGGTGGGCATTTCCGCACCGGTGCCAAACTCCTCCCGCGTAAAGTCGTGCAGCGCGAGCGTGTGGCGGCTCAGGTTCAAGGCCTGGGCACGAATCCAAGGACGCAGGACAGGCTGCGTGCCCGAACTCGGCTGCCTCTTGGCGCCGTTTTGAGAGGGCGCTTCGGCAGGTGCGGCGGACGGCGTTGCAGTGGAAGTGGTCATGGCATTCAATCAGGCGCCGCAACTTTGGCAGGGAACCGATCGGAAGCATTGGCACGGCGCCAGGGCTGCACCGGCGGGCACACCCATCGCCATCGGCACGTTGACGAACGGAGCGATCGGAGTCAGGGACGCAACTGGCGCGACACCCGGACTCGCTGCCCCAGCTCCGGCCCCGTAGCTCGATAATGGAGGCCGCCCCGAAATCGCCCGAGCACCACCGCGAGCGGGCGCGCCTGTATATCGACGAGCTCTCCGATGATAGCGTCGGTCCGCTCCACGAGCGCGCCGGTAGGTGCGTGAAAGGTCTCGCGGACTCCGCAGCGTCCGCAACGTCTGGCGCGCGAGCGTCCGCGCCGCTCCGACCGGAGTAATACGCCGTCCGCGGAGGGCCTGACTGGCCAGGCGGCCGACGGTGCGCCTCGCAATCGTCGGCACGGCTCGCAAAAGCGGACGGGTCGAGCGATTGCGAAACAGGCCGCGTGCAAGCTGCGAGACACCGCGAGTCAGATTGGGAACCACACGACCCAGCAGCTTCGGGGCGGCTTTGCTGAGAAGTTTCCCACCAACTTTTGCTCCGATCTTGCCGACAATGGGAAGGGCCTTGGCCGCAAGCGGGAGGAGCGCCTTTGCAGCAAGAGGAATCAATGGCAGGAATTGCTCGGCAGCTTCCTGCTCGTTCTCAGCATGCGCCGCCTCGTGAGCCATGTGCTCCATCATTGCCAGCGCCGCGCCGCGTTGCGCGGGATTCAGGAGGGCCTCAAGCTCAAACGAACCTTCCAGCTCGAACTCGCCCTCGCCCTCAAGTTCAAATTCGAATTCACCCTCAATCACTGGCCACGGTCGACGCGCCCCGCGCAACGCTTCGCGCGCGGCCGCCATGGCGACACGCCGCAAGGCCTGCGACCGTCCGCCCCGGTCTGCCATGGCCGCAAGGTGATTAAAGAATGCCTCCTGTTCCGCCTCGGCCTCGCCGAGATTCTCGAACTCAAGAGACTCCAGTTCCAGTTCCGTTTCTAGTGCAGACATGGGTTTTTCTCCATTTGAGTTTTATGACAAACGGTCTCACGCGAGTGCGGCACGGCGGCGCGCGGTGGCGCGAGTTACCTTTGCTCTCTGGCGTGGCGAGAGTCCCACCCGGCGCGCCGTGCGAATGTTTCGATTGATCACCTGTGCGCACGCCCGCGGCTTGCCGAGCACGCGGCGGGTCTGCCTGGCCACGACGCGCCCCGCCAGTGCAGGCGTAACCCGCCTGCCGGATCTCGCCGCGCGGCCAAGGACACGTGCCGAACGCCGAATAATCGTGGGCACCACGCGCACGGCAGGGCGCGTCCGCCTGCGAAGGCGCAATACGCGGGTGAGGATGGCGGCGCCTCGAACAAGATTCGGCACGATCCGTCGCAGGGCGGCACGATCGCGGGCAGACATTCCGATGGTGGCGGCAGCACCGGCCATCGCTTCCGACTCGGCCTCATTCGCCGCCTGAGCGGCAAAATGAGCCATCAACTCGCTCAACGCTTCGTGCTGTTCGAGTTCCTGCGACTCGAGTTCAAGTTCTTGCTCGTGCTCGAATTCGAACTCTCCTTCCATCTCGCCTTCGCCTTCGAGCTCTAGTTCTCCTTCGAATTCAAGTTCAAGTTCCCGCAGAAGATGCTTCGAGGCGAGACTGCCGAGTTTCGAGCCCAGCGCGGCGCCCGCAGGTCCGCCGATCACACCACCAACCGCTTTGGCGACCAAGGGAGCGGCGATCCTGCCGATCTTCTTCAGCAACGGCGCGTTGCGCTTGACGAATCGCCCTATGCCCCGGAACGCCTTCTTGAAAAACTGCTCGCCTTCGAGTTCGCCCATGCCGGCGTAGAACTCGTGCTCGAGCTCGCTTTCGCTCAGGCCAAGCATGTTCCCGATCGCTCCGAGGAACTGCTCCTGCTCGAGCTCGCCTTCGCCCTCCAGTTCGCCTTCCCCTTCAAATTCCAGTTCGCCTTCACCCTCGAATTCGAGTTCGCCTTCGCCCTCCAGCTCGCCTTCCCCCTCGAATTCCAGCTCGCCTTCCCCCTCGAATTCCAGCTCGCCTTCTCCTTCAAGTTCCTGCTCGAACTCGCCCTCTCCTTCGAGTTCACCCTCTCCCTCAAGCTCCAGTTCCCCTTCAAGCTCGGCTTCCAATTCGTGTTCAAGATTTCGATCCATGTTTGGACCTCCAATTTTCTAGTAGGTTGCGATTGTGGTTAGTCGGATGGTGCCTTGCACCGGTTTCTGCCGCCAAGCTAGTTGCTGGTCCACACGACCGGCAGTCGCACGTTGTGAGGAAGCTCTTTCGTGCTCGCAGAAGTGAGTTCGCCAAACGGCGCTACCCCGAAAGGGTTCGCCAGTTTGCGCGTCGCTCAATTGTGTGACCGATCTCGGTGATTGCGCGCTTGCATCCGAGTTCTGCATGCTGATAGAAGAGCGGCTCTACAGATAGGAGAACGGCTCCTAAAACGCGTAAACGGTAGAGTATGTCAGCATCCAGGCATGCGGCGAAGCGCACGCCGGCAAAACCGCCAGTTAGTCGGCCTGAAAAGGCGTATTCGCAGCCGGGGGTGTCCGTGGAAAGTCTGGTCCGTCAACTCACTGCGCAAGCGAAAACCACTGGCGACTCGCGCTCAGAAGGCGCTTCCCAAGCGCAAGTTTTAATCGACACTGAGGTGGATGGCGTCCGCTGTGTGCTTGTCCGGCAGAACCACCGGGAAATCTCCCAAATCTCGCTCAGTCCGCGCGAACGCGAGATCGCGCGAATGGTTGCCATCGGGCATCCGAACAAGGCGATCGCCGCAGTCCTGGAGATCAGCTCATGGACAGTCTGCACGCATCTCCGACGAATTTTTGCCAAGTTGGGAGTGTCCTCTCGCGCCGCCATGGTGGCGCGCACGATGGACCAGGCGAACTGGTCTGACGGACGCAGTGACGAGCGGCAAGATTTTGAGGCAAAGCGACCGGCCTATCGCATCATATCACCCGCTCTGCGACCCGCTTCCAAGGCGTGACATTACAAACGGAGCGGATTCAGTTCGGCATCAGAGCAGAGCTGCGAGGCATCCACAGCATTTTGGACCTTCAGCAGCATGGTGTTGCATTCAGGCTTGAGCTCGGCCTCTCTTCGATTGATCGGGCCCCAGTGTTTTCGCATTGAGCGCAAAGCCACCGCGGCGAACTCAACCGCAAACGCAGGGCATTCCTTGGAAAGTCTTTGAAACTCCCGGCCCCGGCCGGATCCAAAATTCTGAAGGTCTGATGCCCTGCACCGAACGCCTTCCTTAAAGAGATCCACGAAACCTGATGGATTGGCGAGATAATGATTCAACAACTCTTGGCGCAGCGGACTTCCTTTGGTCGCGTCAAAGCTCATCTGAAACAATCCCGCCTCGGCGGTTTCGGCCGTCGTATTGCGCGCTGATCGATCCCGACCCTCGCAGTATTTGCCCGAACTCTCACGCATCCCGAGGCCAATCAGCAGGACAAACAAATGGCGTAGTGTAGAAACCCCTGAGCCTTCGTTGTCCATCCCGGCATCCCGCAACTGCTGAGCATACCAGGCGAGAACGTCCTTTCCGCGATCGCCGGTATTGGCCTTGGCCATCTCGAGTGCCGCCGCATCTCCGCTCTGCAGCTTGCAGTAAACCCGACCAAAAACCATCGCCATGCCTTTGATGTAGCCCAAAGGAGCAAGACCGCGATTCTTCCAGCGATAGCTGGCGATGGCCGACGTCGAGGCAATCCGCAGAATCTCATCCAGAGCACCGATGCTGGCCTCCGGCGTAAACGGGACCAGATACCTCCGAGATGACCATCCCACCAACTCGGCCTTGCGAACGTTCTGCCAACTGCCGTCGGTTGACACCCCCAGTTGCTCGACGACATCGTCTCTCCCCAGCGATCCAATAATTGCACCCGCCAAGGACGGCGTCCGGCGAACGTTCAAGGAGCCCACGATCACTTTGAAACGATCCGGCACCGACCTGGAATCCTGCGGAGGCATGGCAGAAGCTAGGCGCTAGTCGTGGCCCGGCAGAGGAATCGAAAACGGCCGTCTCTCACTGTCTTTTGGCCCCAGGCGGGCTTGGTTTCATACCAGCGGTTCGATGGAAAATACGTCCAACTTCGACACCATGAAATTTCTGATTCGCCGGTAGACGCCGATCCCATTCGAGGAGCCGTCTTCGTTGGTATTTCCTTCAATAGTTTCAAACACGCCATTGCGCACCGCAATCACGAGTCCGGTGTGAAACCAGTCGTTGCGAGCCTTCTGAATGAGAAACACATCACCTGGCTTAACCAGAGAAGGGTTCTTCCTTACCTGGGCGAACTCCCTGAGCAAGCCCTTCTGCCGGCCGAATGTTCCCACGGTATCGCAGCTAAAAGTCATCGGCATTAATGTTCGAAAGTCCTTTCCCTCAGCGGAGGCCGCTTGATCGATGATTGTCTGGACGAAGCCCATGCACCAGAGCCACTCGCCGCCTTCGTTGCCGTTCATGTAGCTTCTTACCCATGGGCCGCTGTTGGACTGCCCGCCGATAGTGAGTTCGAACGCGTTGTTTTGCAAATGGCCGGCGGCCGCGCTTGCGATCTTCTCCCTAAGCGTTGACCCCTTCGAGACGGTTTCGAATGCATCCCTCAGGGGCGCGCAAAGCTTGTCAAACAGGGCCAAATCGACTTTACCCGTTTGCGCGAGACCCTTTGCTTTCTGAAAGTTCTTCACGGCCGTTTCGGTTGCCGCGCCAAAATCGCCGTCGATCGCCGTGGAAGTCCCCGACGCCGGGTCCGTGCGCGCGCAAAGATTCAACCAGGACTGTATCTTCCGAACATCCTGCTTCCGGTTGTTGGCTCCCCCCTTGGACTGGGGAGCTGTGATCTTCAGCTCCGCTTCATAGTGCTTCTTGATCATAGAATAGAGTGCCTGCCGTTGATGCCTCTAAGCGTTTGCAGGCTCTCAGATTTTGCTCCTGCCGCCAAGCAATATCTGATAACTAAAACTTCGGTCCCCTCTCATCGGACCCCAAATACCTTCGCGAGCGGGTTCATCGTCAATCAGATCCTGACAAGAACTTAGTGATTCGCAAGCGGCGTTCGATGTGATAGAGCTCTTGCGCGAGAGCGCGAGGCCCGTCGAGAAACGGTTGGCAGGGCCTGGTTCTGCGAGAGCGGTAGCTTCCCTGAGATCGAATGAAGTTCCTGGTTTTTGTAAAACACTGATCAGCAAGCCAAAGTATGCTTCCAGATACCGATAAGAGACAGACGAGCGACCCAAGTGAGCTCGTCCCTAGGCAAATCGAGTGAGGCCGCGTTGCACGAGCTATCCGGAAGACTTCTCCTTTTTGTCCGATGGAAAAGCCCGCTTCGAATAAACTCGCTTCGAGGATAACTCTCTTTGTGAGCAGTCCCGGCGATGTGGCGCACGAGCGCCGCATCGCGCGTGAGACTATCGCCCGGCTCAATTCGGAGTTTACAGGCCGCATCTTGCTCGACGCTTATTTCTGGGAATACGAGCCGTTCGATTTCTCCAAATCGTTTCAGGAGCAGATTCCCAATACAGGAAAGTTCGATGTCGTGCTCTGTTTGCTCTGGTCGCGTCTCGGCTCGCGCTTGGGCGCTTCGCAGCGGCTGCCGAATGGCTCGCCAGCAAATTCCGGGACGGAGTATGAGATCACCCACGCTCTCGCAAGCCAGAAAGCACGCAATGGATTGCCCGAACTGCATGTCTGGATCAACCAGACCGTTCCTTCGTTTCAACCCGAACCGCCCGAAGTTCACGACGAACGCATCGCTCAATGGCGCGCTCTCAAGCGATTCGTCGAAGTGTGGACAAAGGACAGCGAGGATGGCTCGTTCGTTGGTTCGTTTACCTCGTACCGGACGATTGCCGAGTTTCAGGATCTCTTCGAGATTAAGCTACGGAAGATCGCGGAGAGGCGCTTGGCCCTCTCACCCGGAACGCTGGCCCCGCCTGCGAAACCCCTCTGGACGGCTGGGTCACCATTCCGTGGACTCGAGCCTTTCGACTTTGAGCACGCGCCGGTGTTCTTCGGACGGACTGCCGCGATCAGCAATGCCATTGAGACGCTCCGCAAGACGCAGACAGACAAGGACGATCCTCGCAGTTTTCTCCTGGTGCTGGGGGCTTCGGGTTCAGGCAAGTCCTCCCTGGCCCGCGCCGGCATTCTTCCAGTCCTCACCGAACCGGGGGTCATCGAGGGAGCCGGGCTTTGGCGTCGCGCGACAATGAAACCGTCCGACGCCGCCGGCGATCTGCTCCTTGGTCTTGGGAACGCGCTGTTGCGAGAAGCTGCCCTGCCGGAACTAACCAGTCACGGGACGACGCCGTCTTCGCTCGCGGCCAACCCCAACGCGATTCCAGAAGAGGTACGAAGCGGACTGCGTGTGGCAGCGGAGAGGGAACAAGCACGCCAACGGTCGGAGGTCGAGGCCCTCACCCGGCAGTATGAGGAACAGAATCGACCCGAAGATGCGGCAGCTTTGCGTCTTCGTCTCCAGCATCTGCGGCCACCAGCCGCCAAGCTTGTCCTCCTGATCGACCAACTGGAAGAGCTCTTCACCGAGAATGTCTCCGCGGAAAAGCGGAGTGCCTTTCTCGAGGTGCTTGCCACACTTTCCCGAAGAAACCCGGTCGTGGTCATCGTCACGATGCGAAGTGACTTCTTCCCTCGGCTCACTGAGTTCTCCACTCTCCTGACTCTCGCAGAGGGAACCGGTTCTTACCATCTACCTCCACCCGTGCCGGTCGAATTGGGCCAGATGATCCGGCGCCCAGCACAAGCCGCAGGGTTGAG
The DNA here is from genome assembly GCA_963820865.1 of uncultured Verrucomicrobiae bacterium. Classification (GTDB taxonomy): domain Bacteria; phylum Verrucomicrobiota; class Verrucomicrobiia; order Chthoniobacterales; family Terrimicrobiaceae; genus DASTFP01. The sequence goes on along the minus strand of CAWGBZ010000015.1, from coordinate 213,662 downwards.
GTTCGACGCGCATCCCGAAACCAAGCAAGGCCTGGATGAAGCGCTTCGCGATGCGGCCTCCGGCGACCCGTTGATCCTTCCACTGCTTGAATTCGCTCTCGAGGAACTTTACAAACGGCAGCAGGATCGAGGCGACGGACTACTGCGCTGGGAGGACTACCAAGCGTTCCGCGGAATCGAGGGTGTCATCACGGCGAAGGCCGATGAGGCCGTGGCAAGCGCGGGCGCCCATGCCGGAACAGACCAGGCGCTCGACACGGTCCTTGCCGCTCTCGTGAACTTTCGGACCGATCGCGAAACGGCCGCGCCCATCCGGCGCCGCGCCAAACCCGAAGAGGTCGCGCCAACGCCAGACGCCGAGAAGCTGGTCTCGGCGATGCTCTCCGCAAGACTGCTCGTCTCGGACACCGACGCCACTGGCGGTCGAACGATCTCGGTCGCGCATGAAGCCCTGCTCACGCGGTGGCCGCGAGCAGTGGCTTGGTTCGACACCAACCAGGAATTTCTGAAGCAGCGCAGCCGTGTTGAAGCAGCTTGCGCTACTTGGGAAAGGGAAGGCCGCAACGCGGCATACCTCATCCAACCGGGTAAACCCCTCGACGACGCTCTCTGGCTGCTCTCCCAACCCAGGCGCACGCTGCCCACCGAATGCGCGGACTTCATTCGGGCCTCCCAGCATGCCCACCAAGAGGCACAACGCCATAAGCGGAACCGCGTGATCGCCGGAAGTGCAGCCGCCCTCCTGCTGACAATCGCGGCAGGGGTGGGCGGCGTGATCGCCCTCCTGGCCAACCAGCGCGCCGCGGAACGGCGAACTCAAGCGGAAGCTTACTTTCAAGTCCACCAGGGTGAGCGGCGGCTCACTCAGGGCGACCTGCGCTCCGCCCTCCCCCTGCTGGAGAAGGCCTACTCGGCACATCCCGATTTTACGACACGATCAGCGTTTCTTTCGGCGCTCACCAAAGCACCCCAGCAATTGGAAGCTTCTTTCCGCGGATTCGAAGGAGCCGTGCAGGAACTCCAATTCGGACCGGACGACTCGCTGGCCGTCGTCGCGGGGGGAAGTATCCGTCTTTTGAACGCGAGGAACCTCGACGTTTCGCGCTCTCAATTCGTCCCTGAGAACGAAGAGCCTCCTACTATCCTAAGCATCGCACTTCGTCGCGACGGAAGCTGGCTGGCACAACGTGATGATGGAAGTAACGTCGTCCTCCCGAAGGATTCTACGACGCATCAATTGTCGGAAGGGCGGCCGTTCATGAGTCCGGCTGCTTTGTCGGCAGACGGGGACCGCCTCGCCTTCGTAGCGGATCGGCAAAACGAGATTCACGTAGGAGATATCGACCAGCCGTGGAAGACCATCCCGGTGGAGCCTTCCGGTGCACAAATCACCGCTCTCGCATTTAAGGCCGACGACTCGTTGGCCGTGGCCACGGTCACCGGCAAGGTCTTTCTCATTTCCACAGCCGGCGAGAAGCAGACGTTGCGTGAGCCGACCGAGGCGAAGGTGCTTTGTCTTGCCTGGAGAAACGACGACAAGCCGGCCCTGCTCGCCGGAGATGAAAAGGGTGAAATCGCTTTTCTCAGAAGTGGCGTAGCGCCTCGTGTCCTCGCCACTGTGCCGAGCCGGGTTCAGGATCTCGCCTGGAGCCCGGATGGAAAGTCCTTCGCCGCCGCTTGCGCCGATGGAAGAGTGCGGGTTTGGGCCATCTCCGAAGACCCAGATCTGGCGGCATCACTCGTTGAAGACCTGCCAGCGCATCAACGCGCAGCGCTGTCCGTAGCTTGGAACACGAGCGGTTCGCGTCTCGCCTCCGGCGGGGACGATGGCGTCGTCTCTCTTTGGCAGCCCGCCGAACGCTTTGGTCCGGTCGTTACGCACGCCATGGGGCCACCCCTGCATTCGCTCAGCGTTTCCCAGGACGGATCCCAAATCGTCGCCGGTTCGCAGAATGGCGATATCTTTACCTGGGATGCCCGAAGCAAAGCACTTGCCACCGCCTCGCAATCCGGGGGACGTATTCTCTGTCTGGCGTGGCAACCAGAACATCAGACGTTCGCTTCAGGCAACGAGTCCGGTGAAATCAACATCTGGGACCATTCTGCTCGTAAGCGAATCGCGTCCCTCCAGCCCGAGACTTCGAACGCCGGCGACGACCAGACGATCTGGCGCGTGCGCTGGTCGCACGACGGCAGAAAGCTCGCCTCTTCGAGTCACAACGGCACGGTGCAAGTCTGGGAGCCAGGGAGCCAAAGCAAGCCACGCGTTGTCGGGAAAATGCCGGACTATGCGCTTGGATTGGCATGGAGTCCTGATGATACCATGATCGTGGCGGGCTCGACCCATGGCGAGATCTGGCTGTGGAAAGCCGCCGGCGCCAGCGAACCCATCCTGAAGATTCCAGGAGGGGCCGGACGAGGGCACGCGGACAGTGTTTCAAGCCTGGCCTTTCTCCCTGGCGGAAACGTGCTCGCCTCCTGTGGGCGTGACGGCACTCTCTGGCTTTGGGATGTCCGATCCGGCACCCCGCTGGCCCGCACCCCGTCGGTCGATGCCTTTCTGGACGATCTGACCGTGTCCGCCGATGGCTCAAAGATCGCCACCGTCGGAACAGACGGTTATTTGCGTGTTTGGGAAAAAGACACGCTCACTCCAACCCTGGCTGTGGCCCTGCACCAACGCCCCTCCGCGGCGGTGGTTTGGCACGGCACCCACATCTTCTCGGCCTCTGAAGACGGAACTGTCCGTGCCCTTGACCTCGACGAAGTCATCTGGAAAGAGCGCACCCGTCGATTGATTGGCGTCGACGTCCGGCAAGGCCGGCGCCCTGACCAAGAGCCGAAGCAAGTTCATTAGCGACTTTTAGCAAACACTGACAATGAGCGTTAGATATCTGCGATTCGCCATTTGCCTGGTCAGCCTCGCGGGGGTTTGTTTTTCCGCCGACGCGGACTGGAAGGTCCATCCCGCTTCAGAGTTCGATGAGGAAGTTCGCGTCTGGGCTTCCGAAAAAGAAAGCGGCATGGATTTCTCCTGGTCTGGAGGAGTAAATGCCAATCACGAGGCAGAGGGCTACGGCGTTCTACAATGGTTTAAACCTGGGGAAACAGGCCGGCAAACAAACTTAGTCTACACCGGCGAGATGAAATCGGGACGACGCCACGGGGCGGGTATTGCCCTTCATCGCAGCGGGTCGAAGTACGTTGGGGAGTGGAGAGAAAATCTCAAGGAAGGTCAGGGAGAATACTGGTACACGAACGGCGACTATTATGCCGGCTCATTCCGCAACGACCGCATGCATGGGCCCGGTCGGTATGTTTCCGCCGACGGAATCATTTTCGAGGGAATCTTCGCCAATGACGAGCGTGATGGCCCCGGTGTGGTCATCTATCCGGACGGTCGGCGGTCATAGCTCAACCTGGTCGGCCGGCAAGGACCTGAATCCGAGCGGCGCCCCCGCCGCCGCTGAACCCTATCTGATGCTCGGTGTCGACGCGCGGCGCTACGCGCTCGGCGGCAAGGTCTTCTCCGAGGGAGAAGATCGGACCGAGATGGACGACGCGCACTGCCTGAGCTATCGCGGACGCTTCACCGACGGGGACCTTGTCATCGAGCCGAACTGGCCGTACTGGACGGCCTGGTCCAGCGGGGGACCAGTCATTGCCATGGACAGCGTTGTTTCGGACTTCGATGTCGGGGTTTTTCCGGCTTTTCTCGAGATCCGCGTTTTCAACCCCGGACCCGAAAAGCTGGTGATTCGCAAAGCGGAGGTCCTCGTTGAGGAGAGCATTCCCGACCTTGAACCGATCCTCAGGTTTCAGGATGCCAGTTCGGACAAGGGTGGTCTGACATGTCGAATCGTCAACTTCAGTCCGGGACCGGTGGAGAGTTGTGAGATCGCATTCAACATTCTGCCTCGCAATGCAAAACCAAAGTTCGAAAGCTACGCGTTTGTCGAGAGATTACCTGGGTTCTCGGACCAAGCGACGTTTTCCCTGGAACGAGCGATCAATGCGCTCGGAATCGATGCAAATGCCATCGCGGCGGTCGAACATGTCGCGGACGATGATCCTTCCCGAGAATCAGTGGCGCTTCACGCCATGGAGGCTTTGCGGAGATTCCCGGAGTTTGTGAAGTCCGATGGGCATCTCTTTTCCGCCTATGCCCTGATATCCGGCGAGGTCCGTATTCGCTGGACGGACTATTACGGCGCGTCACAAACCAGGAACGTAAAGTTCGTCCTCACGAAGTGCTTGGGATACTTTTGGGCGGAGTATGGCGCGTTGGGAGCGCCCACCGGCAGCTACGACATTCTCCTAAGAACAGAAGGCAATGGCTATGTGGTTCCGTTCAGCTATAAGCGGACCATCGCTTCCGGAGCGAATGACCGTTTCACCCTGCAGATGGCGAGTGAGGTCTCGACCTACCAGAGCTTTCGCATCCGCCTGACGACCGCGGACGGTCGCGAGATTGTTTCACCCCGTTGCCGGATGCACTTTCTCGTTCCGCGCAATCATTCGTGGAAGACCGGCTACGTCATCGAGAATCCGTAGCCGGCTGGGCCCTGCTCGGTTCGAGCAAGTTTCCCAGCGAGATCCAACGAACAAAAAACGTCTTATCCTCGAAGAACCTGACCTCGGCAATTGCTCCGGAGCCGCTACGTTGGTCAAAGAGGAAATTGCCCAGCGAGCGACAAACCAGTCCGTCGCCACCGCGCCAAAGCTCCGGACCTCCCGAGTCGACATGCGGGTGCGCGCCAAAAATAGCGCTGACCGGGCTTTCGGCGAGCCAACTCAGCAACTCGATCTGTCGGGACGTTGCTTCGCGACGAAACTCCGTGCCCCAATGAAGAAGCGCGATCAACGGGCGTGCGTCCCGATCCGAGCGTGACAGTTGCGCGATTTTTCCCCGGGTGATCCGGCCAGTATGCGGTGTCGATGTGTTGCTTAGGTCGGTAAACGCAACAACCCGAAACGGCCCAGCGTCAACCACTTCGCCGTCACGGACGGTCATGATACCCTCGGCCGACAGGGCGTCCGCCGTTCGGTCGAGCCCTTCCTTTCCGCCGTCCAGAGCATGGTTGTTGGCCAGACCCGCCAGCTTGACTTTCAGTCCCTTCAACCAGTCGAGCGTGAACTCCCTTTCCATGACCAGAGCTGTTCTCACACGCTTCGGGTCCGGCAAGGAAGGCACGACAATACCTTCAAGGTTCACCACCAGCGGATGCCCTTGCGTGATGCGCAGGACTTCTTCACGAATGGCTTCCGCACGACGCGGTTCCTTGAGGAGCGAAGCAACACCCCGACCGAAGAACGCATCACCCGCAAAAAACCATACGGATTCCCAAGGTCCGGGCGGCCAGGCTGCCGCCGGCGGATCCTCCGGTTCGTAAACCTGAACGAGGTAGCTGGTGGTCTGCTCCTGACGAAATCTCGTATAGGCTTGAGAGTTTCGATTGGTGATCACGACCGGACTTGCGTTGTGCACGCGCCGCTGCAAGGTCATTTGAACGAATTGGGCGGCCTTCGAATCGAGATGGTCAGGCTGTCGCAAACGGACAATCGCTTCTCCACCGACCGCCAGCGCGTTCATTGTCTGCTGGTCGCAGCGCCGGGCATTGCCATGACTCAGATAGTGAGAAAAATCGGTCGACTGAACAATCAGGGTTTTCGCATCGACCAGAGGAGTCAGCGCGTCTACCAACCCAAGCCAGTCTTCGCGTTTCGAATCAATGCGCAGGGCGATTGGAACTATTTTCGCCTCGGGGAAGAACCTGGCCACGAAAGGGAGAACGGCATGAACTCCATGCTCCTTCGCAAAAAGGCCCGACTCCGCAATCTGATCACACGATGCCAGAAGTGACTGAACGGCGACATCGTCACATCTGACGTCGCCGAACACCGTCTCGAAGAGACCGCGCGTGGTTGCAAAGGGCAAGCGTGAGCGCTTGAAATGATCGGGCGAAAGAAGAATGATTCGCTCGTAATTGCCCCTCGAAGCACAACGAAAACCCAGCGCGATCAGGTCCGCGGCCGCGAGATGGTGCGGAACCGTGATTCCGGTCACGCGATGCCCCGGCGGCGGTGCCGCCGGCCGGGCCGCGAGAGCCATCTCGAAGACCGCGGCGTCCTCATACATTGCGTTAAAGTGGGGCGATGTTCCTTCGGCCCATACCGTCGCCAGGACAAAGCTAAGAGAGAGCGCGGCCAACCTCACTCTCAGACGATCGGCCGACCCGGCTGCGGTAATCAATTCATTCTTCAAAACGCACCCCACCGAGTGGCGAGATCGAGACCCGCATGACTTATGAAGCAAGAAAATGTCTCCTCATTTAAGTATAAACTCGCCAGGACCGGGCCGCGCAAGCTGCTCGCCTGCGACGGCGGCGGGATCCGCGGAATCATCTCCATCGAAATTCTCGATCGCGTCGAGAAGGAACTGCGCGCTGCGAGCGGCCAATCCGACCTCGTGCTGGCCGACTACTTTGATTACGTCGCAGGCACGAGCACGGGCGCGATCATCGCGACACTCGTCGCGCTTGGTTACAGCATGGAGGAAGCCCGCGCGTTCTACCTCAAGAGCGGCGCCGAGATGTTTCAATCCGCCAGGCTCTGGGAGCGCCTGCACACGAAATTCGCCGACGACAACCTGACCAGGATGCTCAAGGAAATCATCGGCGAAGAAACTACTCTCGCTACCGATAGCCTGCGGACGCTCTTAATGATTGTCCTGAGAAATGCTACGACCGATTCCCCGTGGCCGATCAGTAGCAACCCTCAGGCGAAGTACAACGAGCTTGCCGTTCGGGGCGACGGCAGCAATCTTCATCTTCCCCTCTGGCAACTCGTGCGCGCCAGCACCGCCGCGCCCACTTTCTTCCCACCGGAGATCATCGATGTCGGGCTCAATCGGTTCGTCTTCGTGGATGGCGGTGTGACCATGTACAACAACCCCGCCTTCCAGCTTTTCCTGATGGCCACAAGCGAGCCCTACCGGCTCTGCTGGCCAACCGGAGAAGATCGATTGCTCCTGCTGTCGGTCGGCACCGGCGCAAGTGCCAACGCGAATCAAAACCTCACTCCTCGGGAGATGAATCTTCTCTACAATGCAGGAAACATCCCCGCTGCCTTGATGGCCTCGGCGCTCCATGAACAGGATTTGCTTTGCCGGACTTTCGGGAGGTGTCTGGCGGGAGATCCGCTCGATCGCGAAGTCGGCGATATGATTGGAAAGGGAATTCCCGGAATTGGAAAGCTCTTCACCTACGTTCGCTACAATGCGGAACTGTCCCGGGCCGGGCTCGACGCACTCGGCCTTCCGCAGATCGAACCGGCTCACGTGCAGCAGATGGACTCAGTGGAACACGTGGAAAAGATGCAGAAAGTCGGCCAGGCCGTCGCCGCTCAAAAGGTCAAGCCGGAGCACTTTGCACGCTTTCCCGTTTAGAACCACCTACCGGATCTCAAAAGGTTGTGGCGGCGCTTGTGCCAATCCTGAAGGATTGGGCCTGTCGCACACTAAACCAGCCCCACCTTGGTCCCTTGAGTTGCCTACTCATGGCCCCACTGTGGCGAACAGGGCAGAATGCCCGCGAGGAACCAAAAGAACGCCGCTGGCAGCGGGCACAACGATCTTAGCAGCGCGATGCGATTGTGACGAAGCTATCCAATCCCCTTAAAGTCCACGCCAATTTCCTTCAATTGGCTGCGGGTAGTTGTCGTCTGCCCTGTTATCAGCAATATCGTATCGAATATAGACGCTGTGGTGAAAAAAGTACGCCTTTTGTCGACCCTCCACCAATTTGGGCCACACGAAAGCGCCCGTGAAGGATTGCCCCGTTTTCCATAGACCAGGCCATCCGTTCGTTACTAGCTCCGGATAGCCCGGGTCGATCTGAAAACTTCCGGTATCGCAGCGGTAGTAAAGGTCCTGTTGGAAAAGGTATGTTTTGCCGTTTGGCCAAACTAACGCAGTATCAATTCTGTAATCTCTTTGATGTCCCTCTAACACACCGCGCCAAGTGAGTTTGGTCGGTAGAGATCCTGGAGGCTCAACTCGATCCAGGCCGATGTCGAAAGTGTAGAACCGGTCGTCACTGAAGAAATACGCCTTCCCATTGGGCCAGGCGATGGCGCCCTGAAGCCGAGCGTCACCAAGGCCCTGCCAATGGTCTCGGATAGCCAGCGGATAATCGCGGTCGACGGCCTCGTTCGCCATATCGTATCGAAAATATTGACCGCCGCTAAAGAAGTAGACTTTGCCATTTGGCCACAGGACAGCGGAATCGACAATTGTCATTTCAAGCCACCTGCTTGCCCGAATTTACAACCAGAGTCAAGATCAAGCTTTGCGAGCTGCACACCAAGCCCCACGACACAACCCTCCTTGGTATTGCGCGAATGATCCTTTGAAATCCAGCAACTGTTTGTTTAGCCCAAGGTGCTGAAAGCACGTAAGAATTGGTTAGGTTGTTGTTGGGACGTTTCCAGAGTGTCCTTAGGGGGCATGATTTGCTAAGACATAGATACCTTGTCGCCCTCAAAGCACTGATGTGGCATCGCGCGTTAATCGAAACGGTCTCGCTGGATCTGTGCGAACGGATCGCACGACGAGGAGGCATTGGAACGAATCACGAGATGCAGTAACTCGGGCAAGCCGTCGCAGCTCAGAAGGTCAAGGTGCCGAGCGCTTGGGATTGGCCCGCCTGGCACGGTCGCTCGACGATTCCCGCTTACGGAAGTTTCATCGGGTTGATAATCTCAACGACACCGCCCAGGTCACGAACGTGGGTGGCGAAGTCCGACGTGCCACCGGGGCCATCTCCGGTTGGTTCCTCATCCCAGACAAGGACCGAATACAATTGTTCGGCCGCGTTAACTTCGACGCGCGCGGTGCTAAGCATCCAAAGATTGCATCGGCTGAAGACATCGAGGTCGGTAGGCGGTTTGCCAAGCCGATCGCTCTGTTCGGCCACCTCCGAGGTCTTGGCGAGCTGATGAAATCTCTGCATCCAGTCGCTCCCGGCGAAGGCCACCGACTTGGAGACGAACTCCGCCCGCGGCAGCGCGAGCATGAGGCGGAGTGAGGCGCCGCGCTGTTGACACTCCTCGGCAAAAAGGATGTCGGCGCCGCAAGCCCCTCCCCAGATCGCCAAATCGCCTTCGCCAATGCTCCAAGCGGCTAGTCGCTGCGCAATCGCTTCGCGCACGCCCGCCACCTTGCTCGCGGGAAACCTGGCCTTCACTCGACCGTTATCGATCATGTGCCCACTGCAAACCACGACCTTTCCAAAGCTGGGGAGCGGACCGCCCAATTGGGCGAGCTTCTTCTCCAGAAGCTTGGTGACGGGCGCGACCGCCTCCGCGCGAAAGCCTAACCCCTCGAAAAGCTTGAGCTGACCCAGCATTGAATCGACCTCAAAATAGGTCGATCCCGGCGCGTTGGCCGCCTGTTGATAGTATTGGAGCGCCTTGGTTGCGTTACCGCGCACCAGTTCAAGCTCACCCAATGTTGGCAGCGCCCAAGTCCGCTCCGCCGGATTCTTGAGTGCCTGGCAGGCGGCGACACTCACCACGGCAACAAGCTCCGGCAGGTGGTCGACGTCGGTTTCCACGGCTGGCGCGCCGGTCTGAGTAGCGAGAAAATCGATAAGCGACTGAAGCGTCACGACATTGATGCCATTGTAATAGTTGCCCAGATTGTGACGCAGTGCGCTCTCGTAGCTTGAGATCGCTTTGGCAGCGATGACCGCATTCTCCATCGCGACACTTTGCCGTGCCTCCAGCGTGTCCTGGCTCTTCCAAGCCACTCGCCAGAGATCCTTGTAAACACGCCCGAGCATTCCCTGGGCCTCACCGTCGCCTGGACGCTCACGAACGAGTCCATCGAGGCTCTCTTCCGCGGCTGCGGAGCGCCCAAGACGGTTGTCGACCATGGCCAAAAAGCACCGCGCCTCGAAGTTGCGATCATCCATTGCCAGGAGCTCTTCGAGCACTCCGCGGGCCTGTTCAAAACGGTGGAGGCCCACAAGAGCTCGGGCGCATTCCCAAAGGAGCTGCTTCCGATGCAACCGCGTCGGCATATCTCGCGCCAAGGTGAGAATGTCACCAGGACGACGCTCCTTGCGTGCGACCTTGACTCGTTGCTGCCAATCGTCGGAGAGCTTTTGGAAGTACTTGCTTCGCGCGGTGCTGACCCCGCTCCAGTCGACAGGCTTTAAGCCATCCACCAGGCTGTAGACCGGACTGCCGATCGTCTGTTCGTCTTCGGCAATCGCATTACGGAGCGTCTCGGCAAGTTGCTCGACCTCTTTTCTTACCAGCTCCTCCCACGCGTCATCACGGACTCGATCGGCAACGAAGAGCTGGCCGTCGTATTTGAAGGTCCGATCAGGCGCCACATCGAAGGGTCGATCGCTCCACCCGGCGTGGAGGCTGATCACCCCTCGCGGCGACACGCCATGCCGGACGCCCAGCTCATAAAAAACATTCGCATTGAGGATCGAAATATCTGCGAGCACCAAGTCCGCTGTCACCAACTCGAAGAACATGTCCTTCCGAATATCGCCCGCTCCTTTCTCATCCGTGGCACGGAACGGAACGCAGTTAGCCCCGCGCAGAGCGGGCGAGAAGAGCCTGTCGTAAACGGCGTCAAAGTCGACCTTTAGCGTCGCGTCCTGCTCGCCACCGGCCTCAATCTTCGGCTTCCTGGGAACGTCCTTCTTTCCAAAAGGCATCACTACAAAAGCGCGACGGAGAGCATTGGGAGCAGGCACAGCTGGATGATGAGAACAAGGATTCAGTTCGCAACGATAAAAGTAGCGAATCCGGGAACTGAGCAGCTATGGAAAAGCGAGATCGTGAATACCCGCAGATTTTCGCCGACGTCGGACCGAATGACGAAATGGGCGACATGTCGATCCGTGCAGCTCCACCCTTTGGGTTAAAGGATAACTCCAAAATGGCGAACGTCCCGGAACAAAATCTTCCACATCGCTTCCCAAGACAGCAGGCGTGGAAAACCGAGGGACGCCGGCGAGATTTAGACGCCGGCCTAAAGGCGATGCCCGTGTCGACGCCCAGCGCATCTGGGTTCCCGTTCGCCTGCGCATTAAGTGCTCTTCTGTATCAGGTCCGAGTCCGCGCCGCTTCGACAAGTCTCAGGGAGGCACAACCACCACCGAAATATTGAACTTCCAACCTTTCAAGATGGGATCGATCGCCGCTTTGGCTTCCTTGCTCGCCACACGCCAAACGATCGGGAACCCCTTGGCAGCCCTCAACTGGTCCTGCGCTTGGTTCACCACTTTCCAGGCGGCCCAATGCTCTGACGCTTGGAGCGCTTTGACAATCCTGCCGTCAGCCTGCCAGTTCTTGGCATCCACCAGCAAACGGCTCTGCTCGTCGAATGCGTCGAACTGAACTCCATTGACATAGTAGCCCTGGTTCGGCTTTCCGCCGCATTTGATCTGGTATGCGCGGTCCGAGGCAGACATGTTCCGGCCGAGCTCGAAATCGCTCATGTACTTGCCCGGGTCCTTTTGCAGCATCGACGGTTTCGGCAAGTTTTTTTGCAGCTTCACCGGGCACGGAAACGGAGTTTTCACCGAACGTCGCTCGCAAACGCCTTCTGGCAGTTGCACCACTTCATGATCACCAATTTTTGCGCGCGGGGGTGAGTCTGTCACGTTCACGAGCTCCGGATGCGCATCGATATAGTTGGACTCGATAACCGCCTCTTCCGCGGTGATCACTTCCTTTCTTGCGCTGGCCGGCAGGACCTCTTTGCCGGCCGCCGCCGCCGCGCCTTCGCCTCGGCGTGTGGCTCCACCCGCCTTGGCGGATTCGTCCGCCAGGCCCGCAGCTGGCCTGGCCTCCTCAGCGCCCTTCAGCGCTTTGCTCGCTTCGGCCGCTTCTTCGGCAGCCTTCATGGCCTTCACGGACTTAGCTGCCTCGGAGGATTCCACCAGGCCTTTGAGCAGCTTCGACGCCTCCATCGCTTCGAGGAGCACTCGCCCGTACTTCGTGCTTGCGAGCGCCTTCGCCGCGGCACTAACTTCGCCCACCCCTACAAATAACAACGCGACCTCGCCGATGATACGTCCCATGAGCTTGCCGAAAGTGTAGCCTTGTTCGAAGGGCGAGCTATTGAAGAATTCGATGCCAAGCTTGGTCCCCTCTTGCGCTATCATCCTGCCCGTGTGAAATCCAAGGGATTCGGCGTTTCCTAATAGCAGCTGGGTACTGGATTTGACTACTTGCACAATTTCCGAGACAACTTCGTTCGGGGTGACTTTCAGCCGGTACCATAGCTTAAGCACATCCCATCCAAGCTCCGCCAGGGACTTCAGAGCCGAGCTGACAGCACTCAGTGCTCCCACGGGCAGTCCCGCCATTACTCCACCTCGGAATAAAATCGGATGGTCCGCCGATTGGGTGAACCCTTTGTCGAGCACTGCCATCGCGACGTCGCCGATCTGCGTCGTTGCGCCGGATCGTTTGAAACCGTTGATGAAGTCTGGGCCCCACGTGAGCACCTGCAGGCTCGGGTCCAGCTTCTTGTATTCTTCCAGCGTGATCTTGCGTCCCTGGGCCGGTACCTCTTGGCGCTGCACGATGTCCGGCTGAACCACACCACCGGTCTGCTGAACGACATGCGTTAGCTCGTGCGCGATTAATCTTCTACCCTCGCGCGTCGATGGGGCAAAGCTCCCCCTGCCGAATACGATGTCGTTTCCAAAGGTGTAGGCATTGGCGTTGAGATCCCTCGCCGATCGCTCCGCGGCTTTCCCACGGTGCACCCGTCACTTTCGAAAAATCCCGCGCGAACCGCTGCTCCATGTCCAGCCGGAGCGAAGCATCGAGCGGTCCGCCCGTGCTGCGAACGGCCCGGTCCACGCTGGTGTGCACCGCAGGCGCCAAATCAGCCGCTTGCGCCGCCGATCGCTCGATGCGTTGCGGCGCTCGCGTCACGCCCGCCGGTGAAGGCCACCGCGATGCGGTAACCTGCTCAGCGATCCTGTCCGCTTCGAGTTCAAGGGGATGGTTGGCCGAGCCTACCGCGACCTTACGTTGAAGCCTCTTCCTCCGGCACGCGTCGCATTCACCATCGATTCCAGATATCCCGCCACACACGCATTTGCGTTGAAACCTCGCGCCTGGACTGCGCAGCGCGATGCGTATTCCACCTCGGCCAGGGACTTCTGGAGCTCTTTGCCTCTCTCCGCCGAAGCGGCCGGCAGGGTCTTGAACGATAGTCGATGGGCCCGCAGAAAGCTTCAGTGCATTTACCGCTGATTCCAGCACTTCACCAAGTGCGCGGTTGCCAACGGCTCTCTGGATCGAAAGAAGCGACCCATGCGGCCCGGAATGGACTGGCCGATTCGCAGCCCGCAGCGAAGCATTCACTGCCGGCTCGCTACCCTTGTGTTTTGAAGAGTAACTCGTTGCCTTCATGAATTCCGGTTGGTGGCTGTCCGGGAAAGGGCTCGTAGTTTCGGCTGGCGCTGGGCGCTATGGCGGCGAAGCTTTGTCTGTCTTAGCCGGCTCGAGCAGTTCCTCCAGGACCTGGATTGCTCCGCTGATCCGCAACATGGTTTCACGGAGTCGGCTCTGTTGGAGTTCGATCTCTTTCAGCTTGCTTTGTCCAGCCTGAAACTCGGCCCGGAGTTCTTCCAGTCGACTCAGTAACTTGTCGCTCATTTGTAAGTGTCCTTGCTTCAAATCACTTTAAGACCTCAAACGTGGCGCACTGAAGCAATTTTTGTCCCTGTTCCAACTTCTCGATCGCTGGACGATCAGGTTGCCTTCGATTCCCGCAGGCTTTCGGCTTCGGATTCCATCAGCCGGTCCAGTTTCAGCACCCGTTCGTCCAAAGTCTCAAGCTTTCCCGCGAGCTCCTTGACGGCTTCCAGCAACACGGCCGCCAGCCTGCCATAGTCAACGCCCTTGTATCCCTTATCATCCTCCCAATCGCTTACCAACTCTGGGAGGATCGCCTCGACCTCTTGAGCAAGCACTCCGATCTCGCGCTTTCCGGGCGAACGGACAACCTGGTTCTCGGTCCACTCAAAGAAGACTCCGCGCACATTCGCCAACTTTGCAAGGATGTCCCGCATGGGAACGACATTTGTCTTCAGGCGCTCATCAGAAAGCGTCGGGAAGCTGGCTGCCCGGCACTCTCCGCGGAAAAGGCCGGCCGGTTTTCCCCATCCCTCGACACCCGGTCCCGCATTCGGCAGGTTGATTCCTATGACGCCTGCGGCGTTAGCGAGGCTTGTTTGCCCTTTGACCCCGTTTCCGGATTGCTTCCCCTCTCCCCACACGCCCGCCGGACCGCTACTCGAAGGTCCATTGGTCTCACCGTAAACGCCGAGCCACTGCTTGCCAATACCCACGACTCCCGTAGCGCCGTCGCCCTGAACGGCCCACCCATTCTTGCTCACACCGACAACTCCCGTTGAGGTTTCACTCTCGCCCCAAACCCCTTGGCCGGATTTGCTGAGGCCCAGCACCCCACGTCCTGCATCGCTGGTTCCGATCACGGCCGCCTGACCGGCAGTATGCACACCCTGAACGCCGGCAAGCCCTGGATTGTTGCTCGTTCCGGAGAGTGATCCCACAACGTTCACGCCGTGTTGCGTCAGCAGCATCCGAGGAACCCAATCTGCACCTGAAGGGGTCTTGGTATAAAACTCCAAATCCCCAGGTCCGTTACCTCCGAGATGGATGATCCATGACCGGTCGGCCAGGTCCGATCCGCCAGTAAACCGTATGGTTGGCTTGTGTCCCGACAATTCCAGGGCGCCACGTTCGTTTGTCCAGTCGCCCTTGACCTCGAGACTAGAGAACGGCGATGTAGTTCCGACACCGATCTTGTCATCCTTAGCGACCATCAACCCAGCGGTGATCTTGCTAAGAGAGGCAGCATCCTCGGCCAGTTTGGCATTGGTGACCGAGCCGTCTGCTGGCGTGACATTGCTCAGCTCCCCTCCGTCGCCCGCGAGACTGATCGCCCTTAGTTTGCCTCTCACCTCGACGTCACCACCGACACTTAAGCTCCCGGCAATTTCCGCTCCACTCCCGACGCTGAGGCTCCCACCCGTCACCGCACCCTGAACAGTCAATGGACCGTCGAATCTACCATTTCCGCCCACATGCAATCGAGCCTGCGGAGCGTCGCTGCCAATGCCAACATTGCCTTGATCGTCAATTACCAGACGCTGGGCGAGTTCGCCGCCCACCGCATCCGTGGAAATTGCCAAACTGGCCCCATCCGTCGCCTCACTCGCTCGTTTCGCGACGATGCTGGCCAATGTTGTTCTAGTCCCCGAGTCGTCCACACTGATCCGATAGCGCAGTTCCGTCTCTTTGCTGGGACTTTGCGACACTACATCAACACCTGCGGCTGTTTCACTCGTTGCCATATTCTCTCGTCACGCTTTACTCTGGATCTCAAACGTACTGTGCGGGATTCTATCTTGGTGCGCCTTCAACACGGTTCATTCCGACGACAGATCCGGTCCGGAGCACCGGCAACTTCGGCCTGCAGCCTCCGAAGCTCCACTTCTTGGTCTTGAAGCACGCCAATGATCGCCGCAACCAGTCCAGCATAGTTGATGCCTTTCATTCCATCGGGTCCCGTTTCTACGACTTCTGGGATGATTTCTTCGACCTCCTGCGCAATTAACCCTATTCGATGGGGCTCCTCATCCTTGCCATCGCGCCACTTGAACCGCACGCCACGCAAGGCCATTAGCTTGTCAACCATACTGCCAAGCGACGAGATGTCCGATTTTAATCGGACATCCGATCCCGAGAGTGTTCCGCTGCTGCTCCAAAGCCGGCCTGCCGCAAAACCGCCCCAGTAGCCGCCAACCTGGGTGTTGCCGAGTCGCAGCCAGTCGTCATCAGCCCACCAATCTCGATCGCCCGACAGGAGCCATTTATTGCCCAGCTGCAGTTTCGTAACAATTACCCGACCGTCGTCCTTGTTCATGGTCAAACCCCATCCCGCTCCGCCGCCCCAAAAGCCGATCCGGTTGTTATCCGCCATGCCAACAAAGGCCGAATGATCGACTCCTGTCTGAGCAAACCAAATCCCTGCACTGGCACTGCCTCCCTGCCTGACCTTCATGCGCGCACCCACATCAAAGATGCAATCTCCATCCGGACTCTCCAGACCTACCCCCACCCGGTCGTTCTTGATCACGACCTTGCCGCCCGACAGCTTCCCGAGCGATCCCGGATCGCCGGCGAGTTGCGCGCTTCCGATCGAGTCATTCATCGGTCCGATGTTGGTCAATTCCGCTCCATCCCCAACAAAGCCGCTCGCCTTCACCTTCCCGGTCACCGTGACATCGCCACCGACCACCAAGGCGCCGCGAAACTCGCCGGAGCCCGTCATACTCAAGCTCTGCCCGCTCAACGCCCCCGATATCGTCAACGGGCCACTAAACAGCGCATCCCCATCAACGTGCAATCTCGCCCTGGGCTCCAAGAGCCCGATGCCGACATTGCCATTGGGGTCAATCACCATGCGCGGCGCAACGTCGCCGCCAATGGCGTCGGTGGAGAACACCAGGCTGCCGCCGTCAACGGCCTCGCTCGCCCTCGTCGCACTAATGCTCGCCAGCGTCGCCTTCGTCCCGGAATCGTCCACACTGATTCGATAACGCAGTTCCGCCCCTTTGCCGGGTGGCTTCGAAACCACGTCCACACCTGTCTCTGTTTCATTCGTTGCCATTTTCGTGCTCTTTGAATTCTGTTAACAGCACTGACGCGTTTCACACCGTTTCACGAACTAAGTCGCGTCCTTGCACTCATACGATTCTGCGTCTCGGCACACTCGCCACTTATTAGTGCGTGCGCGATTCCTGCGCGCTTAGCAACCACGGCCGGTTCCTGCTTGCGCGGTCCGACGCCGGCCATCTCCTCGCAGTCGTGGAAACTGACGACAGAATCGTCCGCCGTCTCCCAAGGCTCAGGATATTCGGCAAATCCGCGCTCCGCTGCGGGTTTTTCTTCCTCCACCGGCAAACGATTCGCCAGGATTGCAGGATCATGGCGCGTTCCCGTCACCTGCCAGGATACCTTAACGTTCGGCTGATCGGTCCTAATCGTAAATATGTTGTTTTCGATCTCCGTCTCGATCGTTGCCAGAGCCGGCTTGCCAATCACGGTTAGCTGATAGCGAAAATCATCGTTTAGTGCTTGAAAGTAGCTTGGCAATTCAACGGTGGCTTGGCCATTCGCACCTGTCATCACATTGCCGTTGTAGATGTTCATGACGTCCGGGGACTCGACGCACCAGTGATACAAATGCTTGTTCTCCGGATCAAGAGGGTGATCTATCTTAAAGCCCTTTCCTGTCCCCACCGTTATCTTGTTGCAATGGACTTCGCCGTTAACATCGAGATTGTGAAAGCTCGACCTTAGCGCGAGCGGACCACCGCCTGTCCGTCTCCTCCCGAAAGTCGAACGAAGAGCGGCTCCTCCGCCGACAATGGTTCGCCCGGACGCGCGGATCTCGCCGCTTAGGTTCAAGCCCGCCGCGCTCACACTTCCCGAGGTCGAGAGCGCCCCCGTCAACGCCACCGAGCCGTCATCCTTGTTCATCGTCAGGCCCCATCCCGCTCCGCCTCCCCAAAAGCCGATCCTGTCGTTGTCCGCCATGCCGACAAATGCCGAATGGTCGACTCCCGTCTGAGCGAACCAAATCCCCGCACTGGCGCTGCTTCCCTGCCGGACCTTCATACGAGCGCCCACGTCGAAGATGCAATCGCCATCCGGACTCTCCACACCCACTCCGACCCGGTCGTTCTTGATCACGACCTTGCCGCCCGACAGCTTGCCCAGCGATCCCAGATCGCTTACGAGCTGCGCGCTCCCGATCGAGTCATTCTTCGGCCCGATATTGGTCAACTCCGCTCCGTCCCCGGCAAAGCTGCTCGCCTTCACCTTCCCGGTCACCGTGACGTCGCCTCCGACCACCAGCGCGCCTCGAATCTCACCGGAACCCGTCAAGCTCAAGTTCTGTCCGCTTAGCGCCCCCGAGATCGTCAACGGGCCGCTGAACAGCACATCTCCGTCCACGTGCAATCTCGCCTTGGGCTCCATGAGGCCGATCCCGACACTGCCCTGAGGATCAATCACCATGCGCGGCGCCACGTCGCCCCCAATGGCATCGGTGGCGAAGACCAAGCTGCCTCCGTCGACGACGTCATTCGCCCGACTCGCGGTAATGCTGGCCAACGTCGCTTTCGTCCCCGAGTCGTCCACGTTGATTCTATACCTTAGCTCCGTCTCTTTGCTGGGCCGCTTGGAGATTATGTCCACGCCGGCATCTGTTTCATTCGTTGCCATTTTACGCTCTCTGTATTTTGCTGAACAGCACCGCCCTGTTCATCTAATTCCGCTTCGCGAACCGTCTTAAACTTCGGACGATCTCGCGCCCTCGTTGAGGCCTACCATTCGCGGCTTGCTTCCATGCGTGCGCGAATCCTACGCGCCGAGGAGCAAAGCAACTCGCTCCTGCTCGCGCCGCCGCGCGATGCTCGCGACTTCTTTGCAGCCCTGCAGACTGACGACGGAATCGTCTGTCGGCTCCCAAGGCTCGGGATACGCGACAAATCCGCGCTCCGCTGCGGGTTTCTCTTCCTCCACCGGCAGACGATTCGCGAGAATCGCAGGATCATGGCGAGTCCCCATTACTAGCCAGGATACCTTCACATTCGGCTGATCGGTCCTGATCATAAACGTGTTGTCTTCGATCTCCGTCGCGATCGTCGCCAGAGCTGCCTGGCCAATGACGGTCAGTTGATAGCGATAATCTCCATTCAGTGCTTCGAAGTAGTCTGGCAACTCGACGGTGGCTTGGCCATTCGCGTCGGTTACCACATTGCCATTGTAAATGTTGGTGACCTCCGGGGACTCGACGCACCAGTGATATAGATGTTTGTTCTCCGGATCGAGAGGGTGATCTATCTTGAAGCCCTTTCCGGTCGGCACGGTGATTTTATTGCAGTAAACGTCGCCATTGATGTCGAGGTTGTGAAAGCTCGACAAGAGTGCAATGCCACGGAAGCTCGGTCGATTGCCGAAAGTCGAGACAAGAGCGGTTCCGCCGGGGGGACCAATGCTTCCACCGCCAGCGTGGATCTCCCCGCTGAGATTCAAGCCCGCCGCGCTCACACTTCCCGAGGTCGAGAGCGCCCCCGTCAACTCCACCGAGCCGTCATCCTTGTTCATCGTCAGGCCCCATCCCGCTCCGCCTCCCCAAAAGCCGATCCTGTCGTTGTCCGCCATGCCGACAAATGCCGAATGGTCGACTCCCGTCTGAGCGAACCAAATCCCCGCACTGGCGCTGCTTCCCTGCCGGACCTTCATACGAGCGCCCACGTCGAAGATGCAATCGCCATCCGGACTCTCCACACCCACTCCGACCCGGTCGTTCTTGATCACGACCTTGCCGCCCGACAGCTTGCCCAGCGATCCCAGATCGCTGGCGAGCTGCGCGCTCCCGATCGAGTCATTCTTCGGCCCGATATTGGTCAACTCCGCTCCGTCTCCGGCAAAGCTGCTCGCCTTCACCTTCCCGGTCACCGTGACGTCGCCACCGACCACCAGCGCGCCTCCAATCTCACCGGAACCCGTCAAGCTCAAGTTCTGCCCGCTTAGCGCCCCCGAGATCGTCAACGGGCCGCTGAACAGCGACATCTCCGTCCACGTGCAATCTCGCCTTGGGCTCCATGAGGCCGATCCCGACACTGCCCTGGGGGTCGATCACCATGCGCGGAGCCTCGTCGCCCCCAATGGCGTCGGTGGAGAAGACCAGGCTGCCTCCGTCAACGGCGTCGCTGGCTCTCATCGCGGTTATGCTGGCCAGCGTCGCTTTCGTCCCCGAATCGTCCACACTGATTCGATAACGTAGCCCTGCCTCTTTGCCCGGCGGTCTGGAGATTATGTCCACGCCGGCATCTGTCTCGTTCGTTGCCATTTTGCGCTCTCTTGGGTTCGTTGCTTACACCAATCTTACGGCCGACCCGTGAACGGCATTTCAACGATTGTCACGTTGTAAAAGTCGCACTCGGTCAGTGTGGTGTTTGCCTTGGCTCGAAGCTTCAGTTTATGCCGCCCCTTGTCGATCGGAGAGATCCAGCGCGTCGTTGAGATCGTTGCATGAGTCGTAAACGACACTCCCGCGGTCGGCTTCGTCGCGCCACCCGGGACGGTCGGCGTCGCCTCACCGAAGTTGACCTTCCTTCCGTCAATCTCGATGTCTATCCCGATCACAAACGGCTTCCCCGGATCAACGTTGTCGGGAGGCTTCGGCCGGACGGAAACCGTCGCGAACATCATTACAGAGCCTCCCGCCGTGTCGAACTCCTTCGGCGTGTCGAAGAGGTCCGCCCCGGCCGCCACGTCCTTGGATTGCTCACTCAACGACAGCCTCACCTGCCACATCGGGCTGGTAATAGCCCCGGGCTCTCTCAAGGTAAGACTTTTGGCCGTCAGCGCGTCAAACGCGCCGGTAAATCCCATCTTGGTCCCAACAAAGGTGCGCACATCGACGTCGGGTGCCGCCTTGAGCCGTTTCTCCTGATCGACAACGAACTTTGCCAGAGTAAGCGGGGGAAAACTGGGAGGGTCGGTGAGCTTTTGAAATTTGAGACGAGGAATCTCTTGAACCCGTGTGGGGAAGCCATTCAATCCGGGATCCGGACTCGCGTCTGTCAGCTGTTCATCGTACTTGACATACAGGGCGTAGGTACCTTCACCGGTAATATCTAATTCCTTGTCGAGGTGGAGCGTCTCCGCATTCAACAAGACGATCTCTCGCCCCTCGTCATCCAGAGCGGTGCCAGGTTGGACAGTTAAGGTATTTTGTTCCAGGCTATGCTCGATACTCATCTGATCTTCACCGGCTATTCCCGATGTATGCATGAGTTGGTTGTGCAAGCGACGCCGGTGAATGTTGTAGCCTTGCTCCGCTTGGAAATCCTTAGCC
The DNA here is from genome assembly GCA_963820865.1 of uncultured Verrucomicrobiae bacterium. Lineage (GTDB taxonomy): Bacteria > Verrucomicrobiota > Verrucomicrobiia > Chthoniobacterales > Terrimicrobiaceae > DASTFP01. The sequence goes on along the minus strand of CAWGBZ010000015.1, from coordinate 192,655 downwards.
CGTAGGAACTGCCGGTCGAAATAGTTTGTTCGCTTGTCCACTTCCATATCGTCTCCTTTTCGTTAGCTTTCGTTCATCGATCCATTGGGGCCGCGCCTCATTGCCCTCGTGTGTCGGGCCATACGGATGGCTCGTCCCATAGTTGCGTCGTTTGGCCAACTTGCGCGTAGATCTCGCCCGGACGTTCGGCGCCAGGCGGGGGCGCGAGTTGCATGGTGCTCGCACGGACGCGCAGTTGGTAGTAAGTATGGGCGGGCGTCTCGCTCTCCAAAATGAATCGAGCCTCGCGGAGAAGCACATCGATGCCCCGCGGATTCCTCAGTCCGGGCACGGTCGGATCCGCCGTCAAGTCAACCAGGAAAAAGAAGGGCGGTCCTTCACCGAGCACGGTGTTTATTCCCACTTGAGCATACGTCTTCGTGGTGTCGTCCGGCGGCGCCAATTGAAAGATGCTATCGACATCTGGGTGAGTTCGAAGGAGGTCGCTGACAATAATACCGTCCTCCACGAGATCGTCTTTGAGCCAGGCACGAAGCATCTCTTCCACGCCCTTCAAAGTCCCTCTCCGCGGATAGATGCTCATTGCGGTGCGCAAAAAGTCCCGATTCCAACGCATTTTCCGCCCGGCATACGCTGGGTCGCCAGGTATCGGGAGCCCATCGGGGTCGGTTTCGCCCGGGCGAAGAATAAGATCATCCCGCAACGGAAGGCCGATCCAGCTTGCCAGAAATTTCAAGAAAGCAGACTCCGGGTCGGGCTGGTAGCTGGCCAGCCCCTCCCGTCGGCTAAACTGCGGTGGAGGCGTCAAGTCCGGATGAAACAGATCGGGCACACCACCAGCATGGAGGACCAGGATCGACCCCGGCGCCTGGAGAACGAAGCGGGCAAACTCGGCATCCCGTAGAGCGAGCGATGTCGCAGCGGGTCCCTTCGTCGCATAGTCTGCTGACAGTGTCGTGGAACCTGGATCCGACGAGGTGGGAGCGTTCGATACAGTGACGAAAGTTCCTCGCGGAAAACTATTCGCCAGGTTTGGCGTCTTAGCGTCCGGAGCCTTGACATTGATCCACAGCCCCTCGATCCCAAGGAAAATCAGCGAGCAACTCTGATTATCATCCGTTACCTGCAATCTGTCGCCAGAACTCAGCTCCAGCGCGAACTCTGCGTTCTCGATCTCCACGAGATAAGAAGCCGGCCCGTCCGGATTGACCGGCAGATCTTGCGTCAGCTTCGTCATCGAATTCGCATGAGTCACACGACTCCCCTTTGGAAAGCTTCCCGTTGACGCCTCATCTGCTTCCACCCTGATTCTGGCGGCTCCCAGAAGATCTGAATCGACGAGGTGCAAAGAAAGATCATCCGGCGAAGCGCCCTCAATCACACCTTCAAGCTCTTCGAATACCTCCTCGAAAGTCCTGAGAAATCGGTCCTGAAAATTGGGGGAGGCTTCATCATCGCGAAAAGCCTCCGGTAAATAGTCGCGAAATCGAACCGGGCGAGCCATGTGGTTATCGATGCGTCAGCGCTTATTGGTCCACGACGGTGACGGCGAAGCTTTCATCGGCCCAGGCGATAAGCGACGTCGGATCTCTGAGTTTCCACAGAGTTTCGGACGATTTGTCCTCAGACGATGGTGGTGTGGCCCCTTCCGTCTGGTCCTTGTGAAGATCCAGGGCATGGACATGATCAACGCCCGGAAGCCCTTCGATCACGGCGTAAAGTTCTGAGCGAAAGACGGGCCGGCCCAGCGGCCATCCGCGTCGGTCGCTACCGCCGCGGGTCGGGTGGAGAAATTCACGAACGGCCGTCACGACATTTTGACGGATGGTTTCCCGATCCAGCCTGCTTCTTCTACTGCGCACGATGGTAGTTTCTATTGGCTCTAACGAATTATAGTCGGGCGCCAGCACTTGAAACCGCGTGCCAATAGGCACCCGCTCGCGGAGAAACTTGTAGACGACCTCTCGAAGTTCCAAGCTCGGTGTCGGAGTAAGGTCAGCGCCAATTGGCTCCGGAACGATGATGACCTTAAGCCTGAGTTCTGCCGGGAAGACATTGGGCAAAGCTTTTCGCTCGAAGGTCGTTTCGACGCGCGCAATCTGACGCCAAGGGGGTTCTTTCTGCCACCTCGCGGCAGGCTGCGCGAGGATTTGCTGCCGAACCTCTTCCAGGGTAATCGAGCGTTCGCGCGTATCCAGTTTCGCGCGGACACGCCGAAAGAGCAGCTCGACCGGTTCATCAGGCTCGCGCGCAACTCCCAACAACCCGGCGAAATGCGTTAGTGAGCGTTCCGGCACGCGATTGATCTGGTAAATCGCATTCTCAATGAAGAAGGCAAACAGCTCCAGATAGGTGATTCCGGGATCAGAAAAGTTGTGATCGGTCCAAGCGGGGAGATGCTTGGGAATGAGCGCTCTGGCCTCATCCACCAACTGGTCGAAGGAGCGGTCATCAAGATCGGGGATCGGAAGTGGCATGGCTAGGCGGCAGCTGACGTTGTTGCCCTGACGATGATCCGATGCCGTCCGGAACATACCAGGAAGATCCCGCCGAGATAGACAATCTCTGACGCGGGAAGCACCTGCTTGATCTCCAGCAACGGTACACCCGTGAGCTCGCTCCGATCGGGAAGCAGAATCTGGACGGAATCGGAAGAGTTGAAGTCGTCCAATACAAGGAATCGCGACAAGGACGCCGAGGGTTCGGTGCCAAGCGCGGAGATCGGAAGTCTTAAGCGGTCGTCGGGTGTCGTGAGCAAAGTTCCTTCCTCAGGAGGGTCAACGTCGTGCGTATCGATCCCGATGGTCAGCCCGTTGGCCGTACTCACCGAAGTGATCGTAAGAGGTAGATTAAAAGTTGCGTTTCGGAGGCTGGGAGCGAGTCCACGGATGACGCGATCTTCCGCCTTGAATCCCCTGATTCTTAACCATCTTGCCTCAGTTCCTGCGAGGATTCGCTCCGCAAGGAGCGCAGATTTGCCGCCAACCGGTCTACCCCCTTCGCCTGGCCCGCCCGTTCTTGGTGAGACGACAAGGCTGCCTTCGGGCAAATCCTGATAAAAGACCGTGGTGGGGATCTCAATTCTACTTTGCGCCTGACTGGGTATCAAACGCAAGTCCCTCAAGTAGTCAACGCCGGGCACCGCCTGGATGACGCTGGCAATTTCGGAAGCAAACACGTTTCTCCCGAGTTCCCATCCTTCGCCATCGGGTCCTCCTGTCAACGGATGGAGAAACCTGTCGAGGGCGTCGGTAACATCCCGTTTGACCTGAGAGGCTCGTCGCAGATCGCCGACAGCGATCTCGGCGTCCACCGACACTTCAATGTATCCCGGACCAACGACATTTATCCTGCTTAGGTTCTCCAAGCCCGCAAAGGCCCGGCTGCCGACGGACTCCTCCACCAAGCGAATCAATTCCACGCTGGGAGTCAATCTCCGCTCCGTTCCGTGCGGCACGATGACAAGGGTGACCCAGCCGGGTTCGAAAGCGAGATCTCGATTGGTATTCGGCAGGCAGACGACACGGGCGAGCCGTGTCCCAGCCGCTTCAAGAGCCATCCATTCAAAATCGGTCCGGCTGAGAGCCCGCCCGCGGTGCCGAAGAGTCTGAGGTCCCCGGCGTCGCACAATCTCCGCGGTTTCGAGATCAGCGCCGCCGTCCGCGGGAAGGCGATTGCTGACCGATACGATACCCGGCACCGGAGACTTAAGTTGCGCAACCGCACCCTCCAAGACATTGCCCGCGGACCCGACACCAACTCGGTAATTCGCTACAATGCTGTTGGTCCCCAGCGGAGGAAGCAGGCCGCTTGAACCGTCGCCAAACACAACTTCACCCGTTCCATGGTCCAGAGTATAATGGCGACTGTGCGGCCCGGAGCCATGAAACGAAGATACTTCGTGCCAACGAATCCAAATCTCCGCTTCGCCAGTCGCGGGATTGATCGTCTGCTGAACCGCATCAGCACCTTCATCCCTTTGTAATTCATCCCGCTCGACCGCGCTGGGCAGCTCCGGTTCAAGCACGAGGATCTCCGGACCTCCAAGAACGGGACTCTGCGACAGGCGGAAGGTTTGCCCTGGCAAGCCATTCCCGGACCCAACGATCTCCTTGGTCACTGTGACGGCCTGAACGGCCGGGATGGTGTTCAAGTAAATCGCCGAAAGACGAGGTGTGGCGATAGGATCATCGCGCAATGAGCGATTGGCATTCCCGGCTGGTCCTGCGGACGTCAGGGTTGCCCGGATCCAATAGAGTTCTCGCAGGTCAAACTTCGCCAGAGGGGCGATATCGGACGGCGTCAGGATTTCGACGGTGCCGGATTGCGTGAACTGCGCCGTCTGATCGAGCACCGAAAGCCCAACCCAGCCGGCCCCGTTGAAGTACTCCCAACGGACAAGCGGCGCGATCGCTTCCATCCGCTCGGCGGGCATGACTAAGGGACCGGACGTCCCTGTAAACGACCGCGGCGTCACCGTAAAAAAGATCGTGATCGGCTCCTCGCGAAAAACCGTGTCGAAACCGAGATAGAACGACGGCCCGGTGTCTGCATGGGTCGCCGGCAAATCTTGAACCTCGGCAAACGGGTTGAACCCGCCCGCATTCGCTGAAGTCTCGTCGGTTAGGAAAAAGCCATTCTGAGTAACGATCGCTTCGGGGGCGCCGGTTGCCACATAGCTCAAAGTGAGATTGGTGACCAGGGGCGGATTGAGATTGCCCGTTCCCTCCTTCAACTTATAACCATTTTTCGGGTCCCCATCCACTGGCACATACTCGGCTGGCTGGCCATAATCGCCGGACTCGATACGCAACCGAATCCAGTATCCCTCCTTTCCGCTAATCTTCGCCAACCTTGCAATGGGATCCGCCAGAACGATCCTCCACCTCTTGGAAACTTCGGCGGGAGGCGTCACGTCCTTCAAAGTGATGCCATTCCAGGCAACGCCATCGAAAGCCTCGGCTTTCAAGGTCGGCCCCGTGAGATTCGCGCTCTCAAAGTCAATGCCCAGCTCCACCTGGGACTTGATCAAAGCTTCAGTGCAACTCAGATAAAACGCGTCGCCGACCTTCGGATTATCGCCGAAGGGATAAAATGGCACCGTCACATCGACCGGAACAAGATTCGAAAACGCCAGGTCAGGCGCAAATCCGTCGCAGCGCACCTGCACCTTGATATCGCTGCATCTAAGCTGACTAAGACTCGGAGCTTCCGGAAGAGGTGACCTCAGGCGGCCCTCTAACCAACGAAGACGCTGTCCTTTCCGCAGCTCTGGACTCTCGCTGGGACCCTCGAGTGTAGTTTCATTGATGCTCTCCAGGGGATCAGTGAATGCGATCTCGATGCGTCCATCGGTCGCCGCGACGGTACACTTGACATCTTCGCTCGTGGAAGCGCCCGACGCGTACGTCCATGCGACCTTCTCCCAGAGATTTGGCAACTCGGCGCTCCCGGAACCGAACGTCACCGTCACTTTCGCCCTTTGGAATACGAGCAAAGTCCGGTCACCCAGATAGAGGGAATGGGATAGACGTTTCGCGCCAACAAAAGGCGTGAATTCTCCACGGCCATCAGCGTCGATGAAACGAGAGTTGTAGCCGTACCGATCCCAGCCTGGGTCGACCACCCAGACAGAGGTCAAAGAGGCCGGCAGAACGGTCAGATCGGCCTCTGTCTCGAAATCGATTGGATCCTGGCCGCCAGCCGGCGCCGTGCCTGCTCGGGTGCCTTGAGGCACAAAGATGGGAGCATTGCTTGAGATGAGGGCAAATGTCAAAGGCACTCGAGCCGGAACAGGCGGCAGCAAGCTGATTCCCGTCGCATTAAGGAATGCGCAAAGATTCATCTCGGGGACTTTGTTGAGTCGCTCGAGCGTGATCTCCATCAGTCGGGCAAAAATGCGAAGAAGCATTGTCCCCGCATCTGACCTCATATCCAGATCGCCTCTCCACTCCGGAACATGGCGTTCCGCCAACTCGCGGAGTTGCGCGAGAATCTCGTCGTCACTTCGACGATCGAGAACCGGAGGTGAGACCACGCTCACAACCCTCCCCTTTCCACGTAGAAGGGATAGACCAGATTGAAGGTCGTGTCGGTGGATCGCACACGATATTGAAGATGAATGCCCACGCGGTCCTTCTCCTGGGGATCGAGCAAGGCCGTGACCTTCAGGACCTCGATCCGTGGTTCGAAGCGAATGAGCGCTTCCCTCACATGATGCTCGGCCAGCGTCATGGTCGCCTGATTGAGCGGCTCGAACGCCAGCTCACGCAGGCCCGCCCCAAAGTCCGGACGCATCACTCGCTCGCCTTTGGCCGTCTTCAAGATGAGCAGAATGGATTGACGGACGTGTTGCTCGAGACTGTTCATCGCGATGAGTCCGTTCGCATCCACGCTCATCGTCTTGACCGTGATGCGCCGTTCAGAGTCCGTGACCTGCTCGAAGGCGATCCCCGTTCCGAGGAATTCTCTGCTTTCGCTGGATTGACCGTTTTGCATCATGGCGTCTAGCCGATAAAAACCGTTCCCTTGGCGACCACCACTCCAGCCGGCAGATCGACCGGATCGTTGCATGTGATGGCCGTATCGCCGCTACGAGCCGCCGGCTTGCCGTTGATGAAGACACGCCCGCTACCCGTGACGATCGTCCCGCGGTTTGTGGGAGGTTTGACGAAGGTGCCTCCGATCGGCAAATGACGTGGCGTATTTGTGGCCGTGCTTTTGATAGTCGCCGCGGGCTTGCCCATAATCTTTACGTCTGCGCTCAGGCTTCCGTTAATTGTCCCTGTGAACGGATGGGGAGTGATTATCGGCGACACCGGCCCAGGCGGCTGAATCAAGTGGAAGTCCTTCGCGACAATCCGATCTCCCTGCTTTGCTGCCGGCAAACCCATGGCCCCAGTCTAGTTGATATTTACGAGTTGTCCTTTGATCGTCGTGATCCCCTTCGCGCTCAGGTCCATCGTGGCATTCGCCTCCACTTTCGTATCCGCGGTGGACTTAACTTCGACGCTTTTCGCGCTAAGACTTATCTTTCCCAGAGGCGCCTCAATGATCACATCGCGCATGGCCTTGATCGTAATGCTGTTGGTGGAGGTGTCGATGGCGATACTGTTCGATCCACTCTTGTCAATGATCTCAATCTTCTCGGCGCCCATGCTATCGTCCAGTCGAACCACATGCCCGCTGCGCGATTTGATCAAGCGCAGGTTGTTTCTTCCGTCCGCATTTGCTTCCGGTGGCTTATCCCTGCCATTCCAGAGGGCTCCGAGCACATAGGGACGCGCACGGTCTCCTTGTTCGAAAGCCACCAGCACCTCGTCATCTTTCTCGGGCAGGAAGAACATCCCTCGCCCGGCGCCGGCCATCGGCATTGACAAGCGCGCCCAGTGGCCCACGTCCTCTTTGGACGCTTCCGGAAGCACGATTTTGACCCGTCCCAAACCCTCGGGGTCTCGATTGTCCAGCACCAGGCCTATCGCAACACCCCCGATACCGAGCTGCCCACGCTCACCGCGAAAGCCGGAGAAGTCGGGCGCTTCCGACACACTTTCGCCCGAGCCGCTATTGACCTCAAATGAGGTCGTGTATCCGCTTTCTGAAATGGTATGGGTAACCATCGTCACGAAATAGCTCCCGCTAAAACGCCCAAGGCCGCTCAACTCGACTTTCGCGTTCGCCCGCATCTTCGGTTCTCCGTAGCACGACCCGCTACCGGTCACGGTGGTCACTTGCTGATCTTTCAAGACCGCTTCCGCGAGCACCTCTGCTTCACGGAGGCTCGAGACAGAAGCATCTCTGACGACAAGCTGCGACCGTCCCCCGGAACCCTTGCTGATTTGTTCGTTTCCGCTTTTCGACATCTCAGACGCCCTTTGGTCACGTCGCACAGTCGCGACAAATCGCTGCTTCTGGGTGGAATCCCAGCCCTGGACAACGACCTCGTCCACACAGCCAGCTGTGCTCAGTCGAGGCGAGAAACCCACTAATGTCTTGCCCCATTCCAGCTTGATGGTATCGGGCTGCTTCCTCGGCTCCTTGCTGAAATAGAGGGTGCCGCTATCCACCCAGACAGAGCAGCCATTGACCCGCGCCAGATTCTGCAGAAACGTCAGGTTGGTCTGATTGTCCTGAACCCACGGCAACGTCCGGGAATCGCTTCCTTTTAAGTTCACTGAAGGCTGCAGGTGCATCTCCGAAGCGATCTGCGAGACGATTTGGCCAACACTCAGAGCACTGTCAGGTTCCTCGCCGCCGAACTTGCGATAAACAGTCCCGCGAGCCAATCCGTGAGAAAGATCAAATCCCTGAACTTCAACCGTCGCAGGTCCATCTGCTGGAAAGTGGGCTGTCAATGCTGAGACCTCCCCGACGATCATCTTCCGCATCCTTGAGTTCTTTCCCGCAAATCCCAGACTGATCTCCACCCGGGTGCCCTCGGTGAATAATCCGCTTTTCTGGCCGCCGAGGGAAAGCTTTGCGACGCTGACTCCGAAGCCCGAGGAACCGGACTTTGTGTCAATGAGAGCGAGCTTGGGATCGTTCAAACGGAGACTGAACGAACTCGGGCCACTCGCATACTCGGTCACACTGATTTCCATGATGTTTTTCGCCACGGAAGAATCGAGTTTCTGGTTTTCGACCCTCATCTCGAACGTTGGCACATAGATGTCCGGAAGGTCTTGTTGTTCGAGCAAATTCATCGTGTGCCTAAGTCAGGGCCGGGATCTTTAGTGAACGCCCCGTGGGAATGGTCAAGGGGTTGTCGATATTGTTGGCCGTGGCAATCGGACGCCATTGGCGCGGATCGCCGTATTCCTGAGCGGCAATCTTTTGCAGCGTGTCGCCCTCCTTGAAAAGCCACTGTTTGGTGCGATCGGCGGAGAGAAGTTGAATGCCTCCGAGTAAATCCTGAAGTGTGTCGTTTCCCTTTAGGGAAACGCTGAGTCGTGCCCGCAACGGCATGCCCAGAGCGTTGAAATAGTCGAACTTCTGGGTGACGCTTTCCAGGACACACGGAAACACCAACGAACCCCAGACGAACAGCAGGCGCGGTGGCGCATGTGTCTCGCTATTAAGGCTGGTCAAATTCAGGATCAGCGCCGTAAAAACTCGGACATCGACCCCTTCGTCAGTGGTATCGAAGAACAACTCCATCGTCAGCGTCTGCGCGCTCCCCTTCACAAACTGAAGCAACGACGAGCCGAGGCCGGGAATGCCAACCTCGGCAAACTGGTTGGTGACTTGAAGCTGATATTCCGGCGGATTGAACATGACCGGAATTGGGATGGGCACCAACGCGTCGCGGTTGATGATTAACGCTTTGGTAAGTGGCATTAGAACAATCCTCTTCGCTCACGCTCGAACCGATGGCGGCGTACCAAAGCTTGATAGACCTTGTCGGCGACGGAGTTGATGTCCAGAGGCGGTGGTGGTGCGGTTGGCAAAGGCGCCGCAACCGGGGACGGCGCCGGGACTTGCGCGCGTTCGTCAGGGAAATATCCGCGCTCGCTGCCGCGCGGGCTGTTCGTCGATGCCGCAACCATCTCGACGCCCCGGAATGCTGGGTGTGGGACGATCTCTCTCGTCAGATTGGTTGGTCCAGACGCCTCGGTATTATCCACTCCAGGTGGCCGGAGGGACGATTGTTTCTCCGAGGAGAAATTTGTCTTCCGCGCCAAATCCGAAACCGCGAGGGCCGGCGTCGAAGTTCTATGCACGGTGGCCGCCGTGTTATCCACTCCTCCCATCTCCGATCCTGAACGAGGCATGGCTGGCTCGTGGCTTGGAAATCCGGCCGGAACTTCTCGCCGCGGCGAGGATGCGACGCTTGGAACCAAGAACTGTCGTACCTCAAGCGGGGTTACCGTTTGGAGATCCCTGGAAGGTTCCATCCGGAACACCGAGTCCCTCATCCAAGGAACCACTGACTTCGAGACGGCTCGCCTGGCGATCTCGTATCCAGGCTGGAGAAGGCCCATTCTGAGCGTCGGACGAATCAGACCCGGCTCCCAAGGTCGCTGCATCAGCGAAGACGATCCTTCCAACGAGGGCGATCCGGATTCGAGCTGCGGCACGGCCCGCGCCGGCGTGGGAACTGGTCCCGGCGATACGAGCTTCACCCCGGGGCGACCAGATGCCGGTTCCGGTAGTTGTTGCTGTCCTAAGTCAACAGGGGCTGCTCCCTTTGACGCAGCCGCGCGTTCGTCCTTCGTTAGTGCCGGGGTTCGTTGGGGATCGGCCACGCCAGTCGATCCACGTGTCGCCCGCGAGGCAGCCTGCGTCGGCATTGTCAGGCTGGACGCTGCGCTGGGCGAGAGTGGGGACACTGCTAGGCGCGGGGTGTCAGGCCGATTATGCGTTTGCTTCCTCGGCAAAGGATCCTCGAGAACAGCATTCGTTGCCGGAGACAGCTCCGACGGCGTCCGCGCACGCAGCCGTTCGATCTCCAGGAGGGGCCACCCCGCCAAGGTGTGCCCGCGCTGTGCCAACCGCCCATGCCAGGCAAGCAGGCCCGTCCCGCCTCGACTAAGAAAGGCATTGCGTCGCAGGATGCTGGAAGAAAGGGATCGCAAAGACCGCAGCGCGGGCGGACGCCACGCCTGGCGTTGGTAAACCGTATTGAAGCCGGAACCCGACGTTTGAGTTTTCTCCACAGCTTCAGTCGACCTCGCTGGTTACTTCATTGCCGCGCGGTGAATCTTGTTCAGCTCTTCCACCCATCGCCGACGCTCCCAATGCTCGAGGGTAATCAATTGCTCGCGAGGCCAGTGAAAGTGAAACGCAAGGAAGGCTACCTCCTCGTAGAGCTGGCCGAGGGGGTAGCCTATGATTTTCCCGACTTCTCAGGCTCCACCTCAAACCCTTTCTCGCAATGCGGACAGACGACTTGCAGCGCCGCGGTGCCATTTCCATTGATGCGATTGTAGAGCTCCTGGATGTAAGCCAGGTCGGAGGCAAAGAGCCCTTCGACGACCTTCGGATTGATGGCCTCGACCGACCCCAAACGCGTGATCACGCGCGAGAGCAGGACAACCACCAAATAAGCGGCGTTGGCCTGCACACGAGGGTCCTTCAAGGGAAGGATCTCATCCGCCGCCGTCGCGAGTCGCATCGTGCCGTCTCGGTGGAGTTCCCCGTGGGAGTCCAGATAGCCCCGCGGCAAGGTGAACTCGTATTCCGTTTGAAACATGGCCGCGGCTCCTCTTATGCTCGCTCAAGCCTTTCACAACTCACCGTCAGTGACTCGATCGCCGCGTCATTCCCTTTCGCGCTCAGAGCGGAACCCTCCCACTTGCTGGGCCACGCATTGAAGAAGTTCCAGCGAAGTTTCTCTTGCCCAGTGTCGTCCTGGAGGATGATGGAACCGTTCTTGCGCTCGATCTCACCGGACAGAGCCGCCACGTGCCAGTCATAAAGCTCGCGCGAATCGGTCACTCCCCATTTCAGGGAAATATCCGGATAGCTGGCTTTGCCCAACAGCTTCCGGACCTGATTGGCGTCCCCGCCCTCACGATACTCAACTGCCTCCACGTGAGAACCGAATCCCGAGCAATCGGTAAAGCCGGCCTGCACGATTCCATCGATCTCCACGAGAAATCTAAAGTTCTTGTATGGATCTACTCTTGCCATTGTAAGCTCCTCTCCTTTGTTTGATTCACTCCCCGGCTACTTAGCCTCCCGTTTGCTGCTGGATCTTGAAGACAACAAACTCCGCCGGTTTAACAATCGCCACCCCGACCATGGTAATGACTTCGCCGCGTTCGCGGGCGTCCGGCGGGTTGGTCTCGGCGTCGCACTTCACGAAGAAGGCCTTGTCGGGTGTTTCTCCGAACAGCGCCCCATCCCTCCACTGATTCAACAGAAAGTCACCGACCGAGCGTTTGATACGTTGCCAGAGGGCCGGATTGTTGGGTTCGAAGACCACGAACTGCGTTCCGTCTTCAATCGACTCACGCAGGAAATTCAGTAGCCTTCGTGTGCTCACATATTTGTCCGTCCCGTTCGCATCGCCGCCCAAAGTACGCGCCCCCCAGACGTAGATGTTTCCGTTTAGCTCGCGAATGCAATTGATGCCGCCGGGATTAAGTCCATCTTGCTGTGCCTTGCTCACTCTATATTGCAATTCCAGCGCTCCTGCCACCGCCTCGTTAGCCGGTGCCTTGTGAACTCCCCGTTGCGCGTCCACGCGAGCGTAAATTCCGGCCAGGTGTCCGCTCGGCGGCACGAGAATTTTGCCGTCTGTCAGCGGGTCGTATACCCAGATCCAAGGAAAGTAGAACGCCGCGTAAGGATTGTTCCGAGGCGCAGCGAGAGTTTCAAGCTTGTCTTCCTTTTTGCTTTCCAGGATGGCAAATCGATCCCCCATCTTCTTGCAGTGATCTGCCAAAGCATCTCGGACAGTTGCCGCGCCGGGTGCGGCGACAATCGCAATCTCATCAATAGTTTCGAACCGCTGCAGGGCCGCGGCAATGCCATCTGCTTTGGGTGTACGCACCACGTAGCACCGCGTGCCGCCGTTATTAAAGAATCCAAAAACAGCGTGCGCCAGGGACTGCTGCCCCCCATCCCGGGAGAAGTCTCCAAACGACTTCGTAAAATCGGCAAACGTGGTGCAAAGCTGGACTTTTCCTTCGTCTTTGAGCTTAAAGTTTTGCGTCACGAAGTCGACGTTGATCTGCGCTCCCTCGGCTGGCGCTTCGGTGAATGAGACCGACGAAGCTTTCTGCTGGTCGTCGTTTTTAAGACTCGCATTCGTCACCGCCTGCCCATTCACTCGAACCTCGAAGCTTCCTTGAGTTGGGACAACTGGATAATCCCCGGCCGGCAACGCATAGTCCGTCGTGTCCTTCTTGCCCTTGCCGGCATCGGCGTTCGTGACCTTATCTCCTCCACTTGGCACGACGATCGTGTCGGGGACTACTCCAATAAATCCTGCGGTGCTCGTGCCGACACCCGCAATCGGCCGGGCGAGTGGCGGTACTTCTTCGACATAAACTCCTGGTGATAGATATGGTGCCATAATAGTTTCCTCCTACGCTTTATTTTCAGAATTCGACGTCATGTAGTTGTCTCGATGCGATCGGTCACGCCGCTGCCCTGCTGCTCATTGTCTTTGGCAAGTTCTCCCCTCAGTTCGAATTGGTTCTTTCGCTAAGCTGAACGTTATTCACGGTCACCAGATGGGTGGTCTCAGGCTTAAAGACATCCTCTAACGCGACCGTAATCTTGACGGTGAGTGAGGCACGCAACTTGTTGCCCAACGCCGTCCAAAACTCGGAAAGGTTGCGCTCTGAACTCGCCGCCGCGGTCACGACCGGCAAAGGGAGCGATTGTCCGCTCAGGCTGCCCTGGAGAAGGGAGCGGTCTATTGTCGGCTGACCGGCCAACACTTGCAGGATCTGGCCAAGCAGCTTCTGCTCGAGAAATGCGGCCTCGTCGCCGGTCAGGCCACCGGACCAGGCCGTGATCAGATACGAGCACGCTACGCGCAAGGGAGGCCGGTGGGTGACTATTTGCCCGTTCATGCGCTCGATGATCGGCTCGTTGCTGCGCAATTCGGCATCCTCGCGGATATCATATAGAAACAGATTCACTGTCGTCTGCTGCGGATTGAACGTATCTGCCGGCCGGTCAAACACGATCTGCGCGGACCTCAATGGCTCCGGGCCGACGCGACTCAACATCACGCGCAAGGTCTGGCTTAGATCATCAATCATTTCCTACGCTGACCCGCTCGGCATCCCACAGAAGACGCGCAGGCATGCTGCCGCCATCACGGTGTCGCCACCTTTCTCGCAAACTTTCCTTTTGTCCGACTACGCGGCGTCAGCGAACTCCAGAAATTCGCGCGAAACAACCACCCGACACTGCTGGAGTGTCTCAATCAAAATCACCACCCGCTGCTCGTCGCTGAGCTCACGCTCGAAAACGCCAGCCCAACCAGCCAGCGGGCCGGAGGTGATCCGCACGCGATCGTTCGCCCCTAGCCTGTCCTCCACCAACTCGACACAACCGTCCGCACCAACGCGCTCCCGGATGCTCGTGATAACCCCATCGTCCACCGGGAGCGGATCCTCGCCCGCTCTAACCACCCGCACCACGCCCCGACTGTACGAGACCGCGCGCAGCAAGTTCACCGGACAAAACCGAGCGAACAAATAGCCTGGAAACAGCGCCCGCGCCACGAAGCGCACCGAACGCGTGGCGTGACGAATCGGCCGTCGAACCATGGGTAGGAGCGTTTCGATCGACAGCGAGCGAAGACTCGCTTGCGCCGCCATCTCACCGCATGGGCGAGCCTGAACCGCAAACCACTGCGCACCAGCGGAGTTCATCATCGAGTCCCGACCTCTTGATTCGAAAGACCGGCCGCTGATTCCACTACGCTGATCCATTGAAAGTCCGAAGCGCGCGAAAGACAGTGGTTCCATCGCTCAGCCTTTTCTCCTCGAGAACCCCGGAGGCGACGAGCTGGGACACTGCTTCGGAAATCTTCGGCGTCCAATTCCGAACGCACTGGTCGACCACCCACCAGCGCAGAATGCCTTCGATCGTATCCTGAGCGTCCGGCTGCCGCCGCAGGTACTCGAGGATCTCGGACGCTGGAGATGTAAGCGAGTTTTCCTCCGGCACACATGAGACGTTTCATGCCATTAGCAACAAGCATGCCATGGCTAAGGCGCAGTTCCTGCCGCGCGCTTACACAGGATCACCCTAAGTTTTCCGGTCTAAATGCTCTGACTCTTGCTGAAGCTAGGACAATTCTAACCTATGCGCAGATACCAAACGATCAGATGACGCTATTAAAAGAGAATTCCAGCTAGGAGACTGTTGAAAAACCCACGCATGTCACGCGCGAGTTCTTTGGGGTGGATGTCGGTGGAGGGACGAAGGAGCATCCCCTGAAGGGCTGTGACTGAGGAGCGACGCCGAGAGATGCCCCAAAGAACTCGCGCCCTCCGGGTTGCGCCAATTTTCGGCTCTCGCCGTGTCGCCAAAGCTTGTCCGTAGCACTGCGGCTTTGTGGGGAGATGGGGACCCCACACCCCATCGCGCCCGCGCTTGGCTCCTTGCGATCTTCCGAAAATTGACGGCAACGTGGCATACGGGAGTTTTTCAACAGTCTCCTAGGACGAATTTGTCCATGGCCCGCCGCCGATTGTCCTACCGCGTCCGGCGTAAGACGCGCTTCGCCCCCTTTCCATGCCCTGCAATCTTGGAACGCCTTACAGCGAATGCTTGCGGCCCAGGGACACCGCGCTTTCCCTCCAGACGTCCCGAAGACACAATCGCGTCCTCCACCCTTCTTCCCGCATCTAGACTCGGCAGCCCCTTTGGATCAATGCGTTCGGATCGCGAATCGCGAGTGCCTCAAAGTATACCGGTTTCGACCTGAGCGGAGGCCGAGTTACGCCAAGTCCTTTGGGGCCAGGACCCTACCGACGAGCCCGTGTTTCCTGAGAAGTTCCCAGAAGGCTCGCCGATTTTTCTGCACCGCCCGAGCCGCCTGGGTGATGTTGTTGTCGTACTTACGGAGAACCGATTTCAGGAAATCGTACTCGAACTGACGGACGACCTGAGATTTCCTGGCTCGAAAGGAGATCTCATCCTCCGGAAGTTCCACTGTCGGCAAACTCAAGTCGGAAGCTTGTATGGTGTTGCTATCGGAAAGCAATGCAGCGCGAATGAGCACATTTTGAAGCTCGCGGATATTCCCCGGCCAGGAATAGCTGGCCAACCGGTCCAACGCAGCCAACGACAGATCCTTCGCGCGTCCGTTGCGACGAACCGCCTCTTCCTCGAGAATATGACGCGCAAGGAGCGGAATGTCCTCGCGGCGCTCCTGGAGCACAGGAAGAGTAAAGCGCAGCACGTTCAAGCGATAGAACAAATCCTCCCGAAATTTCCCCTGCTGAACGACTTGCTCGATATTGGCATGCGCCGCCGCGATCACACGAACGTTGGCTCTCATCAGCCGCTGAGAACCAACGGAGCGATACTCCCCCTCTTGCAGAAAGCGAAGCAATTTGACCTGCGCCTGACAGCTCAGTGCATCGATCTCGTCGAGAAACAACGTGCCACCCTCCGCTTCGCCAATCAGGCCAAACTGCTCGGCGATGGCTCCGGTGAAGGCCCCCCGCTTGTGCCCGAAAATCTCGCTCTCAATAAGATCCTCAGGAATGGCTCCGCAATTCACCGGGACGAAAGGTTTCCCCTTTCGGGGGCTCAAATAGTGCACCGCGCGGGCGAACATCTCTTTGCCGGTGCCGGTGTCTCCGCAGATCAGGACAGTCGCAGGATCGCAGCCGGCGAACCGTGGAATGCGGCGGATCTCCCGTTGTAGTGCCGCACTCTCACCGACAATCTGCTGGAGACCGATTTCCTCCTTAAGCTTTTCCAAACGGATGTCTCCCGGCCTCGCAACCGCGGCCACGCGAGAGACTCGAGGAAGCAACTCACCGAGCCGAAGAGGCGGAAACAAGAAGTCGGCAGCCCCCATTTCCAGAATTCGACTGACATCAAGGCCGTTTGGCAGGTTCGGAATGGCTATTACCGGCCTATCCGGAAAAACGTTCTGCAACTCGCGGAAAAGTTCGAGCGACTGGCGTTCATCCGCCGCTCCCAGCGTGACGATGACGACATCTGGTTCGAACGACACATCGGACACGGCCCACGAACTCGATTCGCAGCAGAAACGCTCAGCTTCCAATTCGCGCGCTTGAAGAAGCAGTGCCACAACTTCATCTGCCAACGCCTGGGTGGCCATGGCAAAAACAATCGCCAATCTGGTTGGACGGCTGCGCTCCGACCGGCTAGGCACGTTCATTCGATTACCTTCCCAATTTCCAGCAAAGACATCGGTTATAGGTCGAACTTTTTTGATCCGGCAGGCTGAAACTCACGTCTAGCAACAAAGCCGGGAGTCTCAAAGCAGAAAATTGATTTGATTCGACCTGGCGGAAGCGCGTCTTGAGTGAATTAACGGTCTCCGTCGGGTACGAGCGCGCTGTTAACGCGGACAAGCGGATGCGATCAAACCCATATCGTCTAAAATTTAGTCGCGCGGCGCGTGGTATCGATTGAACGGGGTCGCGCCGTTTCTTCGAAGCCGCGGGATATCCCCCTTTTCGCCCGTGGGGCGGCCGACCATGCGAACAGCGCGGGCGCCTGCTCTCTCGGTCTCCGCACCAACGGACCGAATCCGACGGCTTCGGATGAGCTTCTCACCCCGGCTGTTCCATTCCCAGTCCTTGGAGGGAATTCAGGCTCGCCATTGAAGGGCGATTAGCTCAAATTCGTTCCGATAATCCCTTAGGAGGTAAAGACATGATCGAGAGTTTGGTTTTGATCGAAGGACGAGACGTAGATAGAGAAACTCTGAGAAGCCTCTCTTTGCAGAACGCCAAACAATTGGTGATCGGCAGCGCACCAGGAATCGGCACAATCTTACATATCGCTGCAACCTCGCCTGCCGACCTTGGAAAGGCGCTCCTGGACTTTGCTCAAGTTGCCAATGTTAAGTCAGTTGTGACACTGATGGTGCGCAACGCGTCGTAATGAGCGCTAACGAGTTCACCCGCCCAAGCAATCCGACCGGAGTCGCCACCTGCTCGAATTCAGTGAGCAGGACCGCTTTGCACACACCTTAACCAAGCCCCGGAGGAAATACCGGCACGTCCGGGAACGTGCGGTAAAGCTAAAAGCGCTTTCGATCGCCAATCCGCAGCCGTTCCTTGGGCTACGTGGTGATGATGCCCGTATTTCTCCCAATGGTTCCTATGCGATTCACGTCGCGCTCTGGGTTCGCCATCCCTCGACTGCTTCGGTGAAAAATTTAAATCCCCGACGTTTTCAATCCCTTCAGAGCGAGGATGGGCGTCATGGGTCCGGAGCAGTCCGATGTTGTTCCAGCCAAGGCACCGCCCAATCTACCAGGGGGCGCTGCCTCAGCAACTGTACTTCGGCGAGACCGACATGGTTTGGGTGGATATCATGGACCGCTTCGTATGCGCGACCGATCATGGTGAAATCTGCATCCTGATCGAGCGCGCGAGAGCGGTAGGTGACCCACTGTCGAGTATCGTTAACCAAGATGGCGCTACTCTCCTCTATGTACCTCTTGCCTGGATAATTCGCGCGCTCTTCGGCGAGATGAAGCGACGTATTGCTATGATGATCGACGCCAATCAACAAGATATACCCATCCGATGCATACAGCTTCCCGAGCGGCGAAGTCTCACCAAATGGATCTTCGAGCGCATGATCGGCGACCAGGAATGCTGCATGCTGTCCAACAGCAGTAAACGATCGCACAGGATGCAGGCTACGCTTTGCTCCGGGCCACGTTCGCAGCGTTTCAGCAATCACGCCCATGCCAACTGACGGAGTAATCGCCGGATCGTAGGCAGGCAGATGCTCACGAATAGCTGGCCACCACGACTCGGGAATGTTCTCCGCATCGTAGACACCCCTGCCAGGGTCGAGGTTCTTCCAGGTCTGCGTGGGCACGACAATGGTTCCCTGTGGCCCGACAACTCGTAGGAGCGCTTGGATCACTGCGACTGGTCCCCCAATGACGTACCCGAGCCTACTCAGCGCGCTATGCACGATGACCATTTGGCCCTGCTGAAGTCCACATACTGCAAACTGTTTAGCGAGACTGTCGACAGTAAGTGGATATGGAGAAAGATGCTCCTCAACCATGTTCCAACCTCTTTGGGAGAGCCTTGCTACGGAGCAAGGACTTTGGCGGCCTCCCTATACCATCACCATATAGTCAGGTCAAACACACCCATTCGAGAGGCGGACAATAGCACAGGCCTAAGTATGCGGCGGACTCGCAAGTTCGATCGCACCGCTCGCCGAGGGGCCGTTTCTCCAGGGTTGGTGGCCGGTTCGGTCTTCGAGGGTGATTGCACGGGTGACTTTGCACGGCACACCTGCAGCCACGACGTTGCGCGGTCACCACGCTTCCAGAGCCGATGACGGCGCCATCTCCGATCGTAACCAACTTGGTTGATGTGCACGCCTGCACCAATACCAACCCAGACGCGATTGCCGATCCGGACGGGCTTCGCGTAGCACCCTCCGAGCGCCCTCTCGGCAGAGTCGATCGCGTGGTTGGAGGGCGGATGCCGACCCGAGAGCACGTCGTTTCCGATCTCAATGCCTCCCCCATCGAGCATCGCGCAGTCGGAGTTGGCGCAGAAGTTGTCCCCGATCTGGATGTTGAAGCGAACTCGCATCGGAAGGTCGGTTCGAAGTCGGCACTCTTGCCCACACTTCCCAGCAGTAAGAGAAGCAGCGCCTCGCGGCCTGCCGGCTCGCCCCAAAAGCTCGCGTTGTAATCGTTCGTCAGCAGAACGGCCCGCTTGCGCGCCTCGACGAGCTCCGGGGTGAGATCGCTATAAATGCCACCCGGACCGAATACGGGTTCGTTGCTCTTCAAGGGTCGTGATTTCTCCTGGTCGTTAGGCGGACTTCTCGGGGGCCTCTAAAGCGAAAAACCGCAGAACCTCTATTCATGCTGGTTTGGAGGCAGTGGGCAGGAGTGGATTATCCCGACTTCGTCGGGCTCTACATTTTGGCTTCGCTCAAAAGGAGAGCGCTCCGCGCTGGGTAGTCGAATTCCGCCGTGGCGAATTCTCATCCACACAAAAGTCACGACTTTTCGCTTCGCGAAAAAGCAATGGGCAGGAGTGGATTCGAACCACTGAAGGCGTAAGCCAGCGGATTTACAGTCCGCCCCGTTTGGCCACTTCGGTACCTACCCGTCTGCCAAATCTTCGTCGATGGCGTCGTCGGAGCTACTGGCTCGGCACTTCGGCGAAACGTGGCTGAATGGTGATAGATTTTATCACGATTTTTGCCAAGGGAAAGTCGTTGCTATCGGTGGGTTGATTGCTGATCAAGTCGAGGACATCCATGCCCTCGAGGACCTCGCCAAAGACGGTGTATTTGCCATTGAGTTTCGGCAGGGGCGAAAGGCAGACGTAAAACTGGCTGCCATTGGAGGCCTTTGACGGGTTGATGTTGTCGGGCAGGCGCGCCATGGCGACGGTCCCGCGGGCGTGGTTACCCTGGATTTCCGCGGGAACGGTGTAGCCCGGCCCGCCGGTCCCGGAGCGATCGGCGGCACCACGCCGGCTTTTTGGATCGCCGGTTTGCACAAGCGTGCTGGGGAAGGCGCGATGAAAGCGCATGCCATTGTAGAATCGTTTCCGGCAGAGTTCTTTGAAATTGGCCACGGTGGCCGGAGCCGCGTTATCGTAAAGACCGATGACCACCTGCTGGAGATCTCGCTCCTTGCCGACTTTGATTTGCATGACCGCGACCTCCGGACCCACGGTTGCGGCAAGACCGCTGGCGAGGATTGCGAGACCAGTAACGAGGGCTGCGAGAAGAGTTTTCATCAGGAGACGAGAGGAAATTGAGAACATTCGGCTCGCCCAAGGCAAGCACCAGTTTCGGCGACGACAGAGAAAGATGATTCGGAAGTTTGACCTTGGACGAATCCCAGGGCGATTGTTTTGCCCAGGCCGGGGTGATAGGCAGCGCTGGTGAGGCGCCCCGATTTCTGACCCGCAGAGCCCACCAGCGTTGCTTGCGCTGCCTGGGCGGGGTCGAAGTCTCCGATGAATCCGCGGAGGTGGCGGTTGACGCGCCCAACACTATGGAGCCGGGACACCACTTCCTGACCCACGTAGCAACCTTTCTTGAAGTCCACCGCCGTCCGATCCAGGTCAACCTCCTGCGGGAAAACGTCCTCCGAAAGTTCCCTGCCCCAGCGAGGGAGGCCGCGCTCGATCCGCAGCAGTTCGATCTCCGAGGGCTCGGCTTTCGTTACGTTCTCCGGCGCTACGCGAAGGTCGACGCCTTCAGTCCCCATCCGACGGATTCGCAACCCGTCCAGTCCGGCTGAGGCCGCTCCAAAGACGTGGCAGCGTTCGGGTTCCGGCGGCATCGATTCGAAAACCACATCATCGGCCACCGCATAGCGCTCGAGCCGCGCCGGCAGAGTCTCCTCCAGCGCCGCGTCGGCTTCGACGACCAAGGATTCTCCATCGACCCAAACGAAGAGGTCCGCGCAAAGTTTTCCCTTCGCACCAAGGAGAAGAGCCGGCATGGCTTCACCTGCCGCAAGGCGCCTCAGGTCATTGCTCAACTGCCCGTTGAGATAGCGAAGGCGATCCGTGCCGGTCACGCGAACCCGGGCACGCGGACCGACCACGAAAAAACCTCCCTCGCGGCGGAGACCATTCAGACGATCCGTTTCCGCAGAGGCCACGCGAGGTTCCTGGAACGTGGGACTCACGACCGACGACCAAAGAAGAGAAATCCCTTCTTTTTCTCTTTCTCCGGCGCGCTCACGCCGTTCTCGCCGGGCTTCCCCTTGGCCGAAGCGAAGACCGATTCCGGAAGCGCGTTGTCTTGATTCGGGAAGCCATAGTGTCGGGCGATGCTCGAGAAATCGAGGTCGGCCCAGCCTTTCTGGATTCCGGCCATCGCTTCGCCGGCGAAAGCGGCCGCTTCCGGCAACTCGACTCCAAACTCCTCTGCCATCGAGAGCGCAATCTGGACGTCTTTAAACATATGCTTAAGCGAGAAGCGCGGATCAAAATCTCCGGTAATCATCGCCGGCATCTTGAGATCGACCAAGGGGGAACGTGCTACGTGATGCTCAAGCGCCTCCCGCAGTTTGTAGAGTGGAATTCCGCTCTTCTCGAGCAGACACAGTGCTTCCGCGAATGAGCCGACCGCAACCGCGGTCATAAGATTCGTGACAATCTTGATCGCCGCAGCCTGGCCAATCTCTCCAATCGGGAGAATCGCTTTCGCGTTTACTTCGAGATGGGAGCGGGCCCGATCGAGGACACCGAGCTCGCCTCCAATGAAAAAAACGATCTGCCCTGACTCGGCCGCATCTCGGCTGCCGGTAAAAGGCGCGTCCAGATAGTTCGCGTGCCGGTCGGCGACGATTCGGGCCGCCTCGAGGGTTTCCTTGGGAGCGATGGTCGCGTGATTAAGAACGATATGCTCTGGGCCGAGCACGGGAGCCATCGATTCGACGGTCTCGAGCAAAGCCGGGCCGTCGGAGACAAAGACTTGAATGATCCTGGCTGACTCGGCGACCTCTGCCGCCGATGAAAGGAAGTTCGGCTCAGGACGCGGGGTTCGGTTCCAGACCCAGGTCTGATAGCCTGCCTTGCGCAAATTGGCAGCCACTCGGCTGCCGATGATGCCCAGGCCGATGACGCCCGCATTCTGTTTAACCGAGCGGGCCATCACTCTCCCGCAGACCCGCTGGGCGAGGGAGCCACCGCGGGAGGAGGCAGTGTATTCTCGATCTTAGCGGAATCACGAAGCGACTTGAGCAATTCCTGCGCCGCTTCCTCCTGCTTTTTCGACTTAAGGTAAGTGTTCAACTGCGCCTTGACTTCGTCGTAGGGGAGCGTGCCGGCTGGCTTTTTGTCCGTCACCTTGATGACGTGCCACCCGAACTGGGTGCGAACGGGATCGCTGACATCGCCGACTTTCTCGCTGAAAGCCACCTCCGCGAACTCAGGAACCATGCGGTCCTTGGAAAAAAAGCCAAGATCGCCCCCCGATTCCTTGGCACCAGGCTCCTCAGAAAGTTCTTTGGCTAGCGCAGTGAAGTCCTCACCCTTCTTCGCGCGAGTCTCCGCGGTTTGGGCCGCCTTTAACTTCTGATTGACGACATCTTCGGAATCATCCTTGTTGACTCGGAAGAGAATATGACTGGCCTTCACGGTCTCAGGTTGCTCGAACTCCTTCTTGTTCTCGTCGTAAAACTTCTTCGCCTCTTCGTCGGAGATGTCGGTTTTGCCCGCGAGCTGATCCTCCAGCCAACGCTGTTGTTGCAGCATTTTCCGGATGGTTTCGCTTAGCTGTTCAGGAGTCTGCCCCACCTGCGAGAGTTGTTTGCTGAAGGCTTCATCCGATGGGAATTGGGCCTTGATTTTGGCGATCTGCGCGTCGACGTCGGCCTGCGGCACGGTGATACCGGCGGCCGCCTTATTGACCAACTTCTCGGTGATCAACTCATCAAGGATCTGCCGATATCCCTCCAACTTCTGCTCGGGCGTAAGGTCGGACGCCTTCACTCCTGTCATCTCCACGGCCTTGTCGAAGGCCTCGTCCAGCTGCGCTTTGGAAATCTTATCTCCGTTCACCGTGGCTACCGGATCCTTCAGATTGACGTCCGCCGAACCGCCGTCCTCGGATGGTTTGGCAGCGGCGCCGGACGGTGTGGCTGTCGGTGCAGCCGCCGCTGAGGTCGACGAAGGCGGAGTGGCCGGCTTGGGCGTGCTGGCCGGATCGGCGGCGGACAGGGGTTTGCTCGAGAAAAGAGCCACGGCCGCGGTCACGGTGAGCACAATGGAGGATGCTTTATTCATTAGTAAGGAGGCTTTTCTTCGCACGGGCCAGAAGTCAAAGCCAGTGGAAATTTGCATTTTCCGATTTACAGCCTGAGACAGCGGCGTGATGGTATCCGTTCAATCTGCTCACGTGGCGGAACTGGCAGACGCGTGCGCCTCAGGAGCGCATGGGGAGACCCTTGGAGGTTCGAATCCTCTCGTGAGCACCACGTGAATTTTGCGATTCCAGACACCAGGATCTTCATCAGGCGGATGAGGCCCCGCGGAAGGCGGCTTCAATTCGTCGAAAGGAAGTTGTTCCATCTCAGCTTGGAGAGCCGCTTCAATTTTTTGCCCTTCACCTCCCGGCTCACTTCGAGGTGAAATCACAGAGCCTATCACCAGCATCGAAACGACCCTCCCACAGCAGAATCCGAGCTTTGTCCGACGAACGTTTGCGGCGATCGCGACACGCTACGACCTAGCCAATCACCTTCTCAGCGGCGGCTGCGACTTTCTTTGGCGCGCGAAAGCGGCGCGCATGATCGCGGCCAGGAAGCCAACCCATGTTCTCGACCTCGCCACGGGGAGCGGAGACCTCGCCCGGGCGTTGGGGAAAGCATCCCCGAGATCCGTGATCATCGGAGCCGATTTTTGTTTGCCCATGCTCGAGATCGCCCGAAAAAAGAATATCCCGTTGCTGGTGCAGGCGGATGGCCTGCGACTGCCATTTCGCGATGCGATGTTTGACGCGGTCACGGTGGCTTTCGGTTTGCGCAACATGGCGTCCTGGAACGCCGCCTTGCAGGAAATGGCGCGTGTGCTGCGCCCGCAAGGCGTCATCCTGGTCATGGACTTCTCCCTGCCCGACACTCGTCCTCTCAGGAACCTCTACCGTCTGTATCTCCACCATGTGCTCCCACGCCTGGCCTCTGTGATTACCGGCAACCGGGAAGCTTATGAGTACCTGGGAAGCTCTATCGAATCGTTTCCGCGCGGCCGCGCAATGGAAGACCTCGTGAAGTCGTGCGGGTTCGCCGACTTTCGCGCGCAGCCTCTATGCTTTGGCGTCGCCAGTATCTACACGGCCAGGAGAGCCCTATAAATAGACATCCTGTCCGTTGGAGCGTCCGGCCCATCTGCGGACTCTAAAGATATGGGCCGGGCGTGTGTGGGGATTCAGAGAAACGAAGTTCCTCGCGCCTGTCCAACGGAAGTGCTCGCCGGTCAACAAATCCTCGACCTGGTAAGTCTCCTGGTGACCGATTCCGAGATCCTCCAACGGGACGTGAACGAACGCTGTCTGCGAGTGATGCGGATCGACGGTGACGGCGCAGAGAATGATGTTGTCCCGCGCAGCTGTGGTCTTGCTGTAAAACAGGACATTGTCGTTTTCGGCGTGGTGAAACCGGAGATTTGCGTATTCGCGAAAGGCGCGATTCTGGTTCCGGATGGCGTTTAGCTTTGTAACGTACTCCTTGATGTTACCCGGCGCGTCCCAATTGCGGCCTTTGAACTGGTACTTTTCGGAATCCAGATATTCCTCTTTCCCCGGGATCGGCACATGCTCGCAGAGTTCGAACCCGCTATAGATACCGTAAACCGGCGAAAGCGTCGCCGCCAGGACCGCACGGATCATGAACGGCGGGCGGCCTCCTTGCTGGAGAAAAACCGGCAGAATATCGGGCGTGTTCGCGAAGAAGTTCGCCCGGAAGAAGTCCTTCATCTCCGTCTGGGTTAACTGAGTAAGGTATGTTTCCAGCTCCCACTTGGTATTCCGCCACGTGAAATAGGTGTAGCTCTGGGTGAATCCCGCTTTCGCGAGAACCGCCATCATCTTCGGGCGCGTAAAGGCCTCACTCAGAAACTGAGCGTCCGGATACTTCTCGTGAATTTCCGCGATCATCCATTCCCAAAACGAAACCGGCTTGGTGTGCGGATTGTCTACTCGGAAGATACGCACGCCGAGTGCGCACCAGAAGGCAATCACGTCGTGCAACTCCCTCCACAAGGCCTCCCAATTCGGATTGTGGAAGTTCAAGGGATAAACATCCTGATACTTCTTGGGCGGATTCTCGGCGTACTTGATGGTGCCGTCGGGTCGCTTGAAGAACCACTCGGGATGGTCCCTCACGTACGGATGATCGGGCGAGCAGTTGATGGCGAAGTCCAGAGCGATTTCCATGCCGCGCTTCTTGATCTCGCCGACCAACCACTGAAAATCCTCGAGCGTTCCCAGTTCGGGCGCAACGTCCTTGTGGCCGCCCCCATTGACGCCCTGCCGATGGTTTCCGATCGCGTAAGGCACCCCGGGTTCCCCTGGTTGGCATGTCACCGAGTTGTTGCGGCCTTTGCGATTGGACTCGCCGATGGGATGGATGGGCGGAAAATAAATGACGTCGAAGCCCATCGCTTTCGCATCGTCGATCCTTGGGAGACAATCGCGGAAGGTCGAGCCGCTATCGGGCTTGCCTTCGGCAGAACGGGGGAAGAATTCGTACCAAGCCGCGAAGACAGCCAGCTCGCCATCCACCCAGATTGGCAGCAAGGGATGGTAGTCCGTGGAAAGCGAGCGATCAGACCACACCGTCATCAGCCCGGCGAGCTCGGCGGAGGCCGCGATCTCGTTGGTTTCCTCGGGGCCGGCCGATCTCAGGCGTGTCGCAAAACCCTTCAGCAGGTCGACGTCGGATGTTCCGGCCGCGCGCTTGGCCGCCTCCTCGACAAACGCCGCACCCTCGAGCGACTCGCTCTGGAGATCGCGAATGCCACCGTCGAATTTTTTATGAATCTCTTCCTGCCAGGACTTGAAGGTATCCCCCCACGCTTCAATCGTATACTCCCAGGGTCCTGGTGCCGTCACGGTAAGCACCCCGCGCCACCGGTCGTTGACGAGAGGTTCCATCGGCGTCTCCAGCCAGGTGGTCTCGCCGACCTGGCGCCATTTCAAATGGGCGGACACGACATCGTGTCCCTCCTTGAAGATGTCCGCCTCGACCACGAGGTCTTCGCCGACAGCGCGTTTGATCGGGTATCGACCGCCGTCGAGTTGGGGGGTGATGTTTTCGACAATGACTGTTCCGGGGTCACTAATTTTCATGGGAGCAAATCGAGCAGGGCAACGAACTCATCCAATCCATCGATGCGTGCCGCGACCTCTCGGAGAGAGCGGCGCGCGGCCGGAATATGAGCAAGGAAATCGGGTCGTCCCTTTTGAAGTCCGAGAAAGCCATATGCGCCGAGGGCTTGCATGAGTCGTTGCAGGGCGCAGAAATGGAAGACCTCATCGAAATCTTCGGCGATTTCCATTCCCGCGCGGCGCGCGGTCCCCTTGTAGAATTCCAGCAGCCGGCTGCGCTCGGCCCCGGATAGGTCGACGTATGGATCGTACAACAGGGAAGCGATGTCGTACTGGGGCAGTCCCGGCCGCATCCCTTGGAAATCGATCAAGCAGGCGTCGTCATCGCAAATCAGGACGTTCTGTGATTGGAAGTCCCGGTGAACGAGCACCCGCGGCAAAGCGGCGAGGCGCGCCGCGATCCTGTGCATCGCGGGCAGTTCCGAGTACCGGCGCACGGCTGCCTCGTCGAGCCCGAAATGGGCCCGCAGGCAGTTGTCGAAAAAATACTGCTGCTCCCAGAGATAGAGTTGTTCGCTAAACTCGCGCTCCAAGCGGAGACCCGAGTTGGGCAGATTCCTGGTGGCGTCGACATGGAGCTTGGTGGCTTCACGGAGTGCGGCCTCGTAAAGTGGCCGCCGCCGATCCCAGGGGGCCCCACGCCACGACCAAAGGTCCTCATCTCCGAGATCCTGCATCCAGATCAAACCTTCCGAAGCGTCATGGAAATAAATGGCCGGGACATGGACACCCGACGCCGCGAGAAACCTTGCGATTTCGACGTAATGCCGGTTCTCCTCTTTCTGGCTCGAATACTTCACCAGAATGACGGGACTCTCCTCACCGGCGCAAATGCGATAGAATTTGCGGTCGGAACCTCCCTTTTCCAGCGGAGCAATTTCAACCGGCGAGCGATGGTACTTGGGAAATCTTTCCTGCGTCTGAAGGACCAATCGTTCCAAACTCATACAACCGCGGTGAAATCAATGTTTTCGTGCCGCCCAGATATGACCAGACTTCCGGCGACGACGCAACTCCGGAGAATCGACTCCTGCTGAATGATCGCGCCAGACCAGAGGATGCAGTCCTCCAGGGTCGCCGCGGCTTCAACCACACAGTCGGGGCCAACCATGTTAAACCCGGAAAGCCGCGCCGTGGGCGCCACCGTGGCCCCCGCCGCCAGGCTGACCGGCCAGTCCGCCCCCCTGAGGTATGCCGGCCTCCATCTCCCCTCGCTGATCGTCCGATGAACATCGAGGTAATCTTTGCGTGACCCGATATTGAACCACTCCCGTTCGTCAAGGACGACGCCCCCGATCCTGCCTCCTTCCCGAAGCCACTCCGCCAGGATTGGAACAAACGAGATCTTCTTGCCGGCGGGCATTCGCTGGAAGCCTGCGGGACTCCAGATCGAGACATTTGCGAAATCGAAGGCTCCCGCACCTCTTCGACCGGTTTCGATGCCCGCGACGCGTCCACCGGCGTCGAGGGAAAGACCGGACGCCAGTCCCGTCCGACGCAGGGCCAGGGTAACATCGTTCCCCTTGCAAACATGCTCTTCGACCAACTCTTCCAGGACGATATCGGTCAGGATATCGCCGCTATAAACGATGAAAGGCTCTCGCCCGATCCAACGCTCGGCATTTTTGATCCCGCCACCCGTTTCCAGGAGATCCGGCTCATGCACGAGCTTGACCGCACAGCCGCCATAGGCGGCATCGTCGAAAAGCTGATCGAACTGTTCCGCCAAGTGATGCGTATTAATGACAAAGGACTCCACCCCCAGCGCGCGCAGATGATCGAGAGCGAAGGTGATCAGCGGCTTGCCAAAGATGGGCAGCAGAGGCTTGGGCCGCACCAACGTCAACGGGCGGAGCCTCGTTCCCAAGCCCGCGCCAAGAACGAACGCCGTCCGGATCGGACCGCTCACGTCGACGGCCTCTCGATGATGCTTACGTCATCGATATAGGCCTCTCCGCCTGGCGGCAGCGAGAAGGTGATCTCAAGAAGCGCGTGTGTCATCTCCTTGAGGTCCTGCAGATTCTTGTCCTTCAGAGCGACCCGGAATTCCTTGCGGACCTCAGACCAGATCGGGGTCGGCGTGAATTTTATCGTCTCAAAGACCTTTTCTTCGGCTTCGTTTTTCTGCACCTCAGCGGATCCGCGCTCACCTTGAATGACTTTTGCATCACTTAGCTTCTTGATACCGCTCCAGCCAATGAAAACCTGGCCGTCATTGATTCGACCCTTCACCTTGAAGCTAAGGATGTAACTGGTGTTGTTCTTCAGCTTGAAGCGGTCCCATTGGCGAAGCATGAAGTAACGGGCCGGGCCGTACATCAGGATCTGCTCGGGGGTCTGGTCAAACTTGGGCTCCTTGATATTGAAGCCGGGAAAGGCGGGCGTATAAACCGAGGGAACCGGCACAATTCTGTTCTGCGGTGCGACATAGCCTACCCTCAGGCACTTTCCCTGGGTGAGCTGCGCGCCCTTATCTTCCTCCGCTTTGACGACACTCATGTAGGCGAAGAAGTTTCCGCGGCGCATGCCGAGATCAAAATCCCATCCGGAAGGCATCTGGAACGCTGGCGTGCCTGCGGTTCCCTTGAGTTCGACCGGCGGGCCGAACTTCGGTTCGTTCTTCGTGCCGACGTTCAACGCGATGGCGATACGGCCGTTCGATTTGCCGACGACGAGATCGAAGAGTCCATCCCCATTGAGATCACCTGTCGAGACGGTGGAGATGCCACCAAAGGTCAGCGGGGTGCCACCGGAGCCGGCGATGAACGAGGCGAAAGGTATTTCCGGCGCAGCCGCGTTGGGCTTCACCTCTTCGCCCTTGTTCAGGTAGACGGCAATTTTTCCCGAGCGTTCGGCAACGAGGAGGTCCGGAGCGCCGTCGCCGTTGTAGTCGACCACGGCCGGTGTGAGCTGCTCAAGCCCATCTCCAAAGGCGAGCACGGAGCGCCTGGTTTCGTCGAAGACGGGCCGGTTGCCGGAGCCCTGATTGATCAGCAAGTGAATGTTATTCGCCGAGTAAGACCCCTCGCCAAGGAGCAAGTCCTCTCTCCCGTCCCGGTTCCAATCCCAGGTGCACGGGGCAAACACATTTCCCCAGCGCTTCTTCGGATCCTTCATCGTTGGAATCGCCACGCGGGAGAGATCCTGCGGTTGCTTGAAGTCGGGAACCTGCGCCGACCCGCTGTTCGGAATCAGGAACACGTCGCCAAGGTAGTTGCCCACGATCAAGTCCTTCTTGCCGGACTTCATGATATCCGTCGGAAAGATTCTTGGCGCCAGCCGCGCATCCGGCGCCTCGCGCCCGATCGTTGGGTCATTGGAGGCCGTTCGCGTGAGGAAAAGCCCGGCCAGGTCTCCCACGGTAAACTTCGGCTGTCCCTTGTCTCCGCTATTGAAGTAGATCCGCATATAGCCGAGCACGTCCATGGTCACGAGATCGGGCAGGCCATCGGCGTTCATGTCGGCCGCGGCCACCGAGATAGGCATCGCCGAATCGGCAATTTCCCCTCTTAAAGTCAACACCGGCACCTGACCGCGTTCGCCAGTGAGAAAACCTGCGCTGTCCACTCCTTGCCAAAGATTCTGGCGTTGAAATGAATTCTCAAATCCGCCGTTGCTCACCAGGTTCTTGGGACCGGGCGGAGACTGCTGGGCAAGCAAAGTCGGGCTCGCGAGACAGGCAACGACGGCCAGCGCCGAAAGCTTCGGGATGCGCATATTTGACTTCAGATATAGCCAAGGACACCGCAAGGAAAACGGAAATTCACGCAAAATGGCCCGCTTCAATCTGCGACGGCCACCGCCTCGCGGGGCCGAACGATGAAGTAAAGCACCGCAATGGCTGCAAGCAATATCGCCGCAATCAGTGGAGCGCGGGTTCCCGCCGCCGCCGAGGCCACCCGCGAGGCGATGAGCGCCACGCAGATCAGACAACCCAGGAAGGGTATCAATAGTGGAACTTCGAATTGCCCCTTCGGCTCATCCGTGCGCAGCTTGAGCACGATCAGAGCGGTATTCATAAGAGCGAAAACCAACAGCAGCAACAGGCTCGTCGCCGAGGCCAGTTCGGAAATGTCGCCCGAAAACGCGAGAATCGAAACGATCGTCGCCAGCACCAGGATCGCCACATGGGGCGTCCGCCGCGTGCTATGCACCAGACCGAGCACCGAAGGCAGCAACCCTTGCCGAGACATTCCATAGATGAGACGCGAGCCCATGATAAAGTTCATCAGCGCGGTGTTGGCCACGGCGAACAACGTGATACCGGTGAAGAAATGGTGCGGGAGCCACGGCGCCGCGACTTTTGTAATCTGCGCCAGCGGAGCGCCTTTTTTCGAATCCGCCAAGTCCGCGTAGGAGACGACGGAAATCGCCGCGATGCTGACCAGAATGTAGACCACGGTCACCGATGCCACCGCCATGACAATGCCCCACGGCATGTTCCGCTGCGGGTTTTTCACCTCTTCGGCAAGGTTCAATAAGTCTTCAAACCCAACGAAGGCGTAGAATGTCAGAACCGCCCCTGTCATGACCAACGGCAGGCTCAACTCTCCCGCGGCCTCCGGCGTCACCAGGTAATCCACCTTCCCGAAATAGGGAAGGCTGACGGCAATAACGAAGAGCAACCCTCCGACTTCGATCGTGGTGCAGATCATGTTCACCCAAACGCACTCCCGAATGCCGCGGAGATTGATGAGCGTCAGTCCGGCGATGAAGACCAGGAAAATGCACCAAAGAGGCGGCGATCCGACGATCGGCTGCAAGGTCGCTGCAAACACCCGGCTGCCCGCAGCCATTGAGGTCAGCCCGGAGCAAGCCACCGCCAGCCCGACCACGTACGAAAGAAATTGCCAGCCGAAAGCGCGCTGAGTGACAAACGCGGCGCCGGCAGCTCTTGGATAGCGCGAAGCAAGCGAGGCATAGGAAAGACCTGTTAGCAAGGCCGCGATCATTGAAACGAGAAAGGCCAGCCAGACAGCGTTTCCCATCTTTCCGGCGGCTACTCCGATCGTCCCGTAGATTCCCGCGCCAATCATGTCGCCCACGCCATAGACCACCAATGCGAAAAGCCCGATGGATCTCGCGAGGTGCCCGTTTTCCTTCCCTTCGCTCATGGGGAAGTTAGTTTTTCAGCCGCTGTGAAGGAACGCACGGAAAAAAAACGCCTCGGTCCAACTGTGGTGCTGGGAATCCTCTTGCTGGCGACGGTCGGCGCCGGCTTGACGTGGCTCAGATATACTGGGCAAGCCCCGTCCACGACGAATGCGCAATTGATCTCCGACCGCTTGGTGCACGCTACGTTTCATTCCAGGGACGCTCGCAATATTCGCCAAGGTTCCAAGGCGATTGTGACCTTCGAGAGTGCACCCGGGCAGCGCTTCGATGGAGCGGTTCAGTCGCTGGAGACCGGCGCGCTCGAGACCAGGGTTTCGATCGTCCTGGCAGCTGCTCCCCCTGAAGCCCAGCCCCACTCTCGATGCAGCGTCACGGTAGACACCTCCGTTTCTTCCCGAACGACGTCGGATTGAAGGCTTGGCGCGAGCCAGCGGGCCGTGTTTTCTCTCCGCCGCGATGAGACGTTTCTGGCCGTGGTTATGCGCCATCCTGAGTGGCGCGCTCCTTGCCTTGTGTTTCCCGCCAGCGAACTTGGGCGGCCTCTGCTGGCTCGCGCTGACGCCGCTGATAGCGGCCCTTTGGTTCTCCGAGCCGTGGCCGAAGCGTGACCCGCTCCGCCTGCTTCTCCTCGGCTATATCACCGGCTTGGTCTACATGCTGGGGAGCTTGCATTGGCTCGTCACCGTAACGGTCGCGGGCTGGATCGCGCTTTGCGTTTATCTCGGCAGCTACACCGCGCTCTGGGCGCTCTTCGTAGGAACTGTCGCACGACCACGCCCGTCTCCCACCGACCAGAGGCCGGTTTGGATGAAATCCTCAAACAACCTGCGCGTGGCGGCGCTGGGAGCTGCGGCCTGGACAGCGCTGGAATGGCTGCGCGGAGTGGTCTTCACAGGGTTTGGCTGGAATGGTCTCGGAATCGCGCTCCACGGAAACATCGCTCTCATCCAGATCTGCGAAATTACCGGGGTCGGCGGTCTCTCGTTTCTCGTAGTGATGGTCAACCTGATCATCGTCCTCACATTGAGGCGCCTCAAGGCGGAGATTGGCCGGGAGAGACTGCGGCCCCATTACGATTTCAACCTCACGATTGCCCTCGTAGCGCTGATCTTCGGTTTCGGCGTTCGACAGATCTTTCGCCCCGCCCCGCCCTCCGAGCCGCTCAGCATTGCAGCCGTGCAAGCGAATGTGCCCGTCACAGAAAAACGAGACTCCGAGCACGAAGCGCGCATCCTGGACCTCCACGTTCGCCTGACCGAAACAGCGCTCGCCGTCAAGCCCGACCTCCTCATCTGGCCCGAAGCCGCCACTCCGCGACCGCTGTTTTCCGATCAAGGGAACTGGGATGTCGTCCGCGGTCTTGCCGAAAAGCACGCCGGCGACTTCCTGCTTGGAACGGTGCATTTCGACGATTCGGGTGATTACAACTCAGCCGTTCTCCTCACCGAGAACGCCCGAAACGCGCAGATCTACAAGAAGATCCATCTGGTCCCCTTCGGAGAATATGTTCCGCTGCGCAGTTCCTTCCCTCTCTTCGCCTGGGTGGTCGGAGACCTGGTTCCAGACGATTTCGATTTCGGCCGAGACCCCGTCGTTCTGCAGATGTCGCGGGAGCCCGTGAAGATTGGCCCCCTCATTTGCTTTGAGGATACCTTGGGAGACCTCACCCGCCAGTTTGCCTTGCGCGGGGCGCAGATCCTCATGACGATGACCAACGACGCTTGGTTTCTCCGGAGTGCCGGCTCGGAACAGCACGTCATCAACGCGCTCTTTCGCTGCGCGGAAACGAAGCTGCCCATGGTGCGCGCCGCCAATACCGGCGTCAGCTGCGTCATCGATCGCTTCGGACGGATCACCAACCGCTTGCAAGACGACAAAGGCAACACCTTCATCGAGGGAGTGCTCATTGCACAGGTCGACGTCCCCACTGACCCGAGAAGGACTTTCTATACGCGGTATGGAGAGGTCTTCTCGCTCGGCGGTCTCGCGGTCAGCGTCATCGCGATCGGGCTCAGACTCGTTCGCCGAAAGTCATAATCGGCTTGTGTGACGCCTCGAGACACGAAATTGTTTCCGCGTGAAAGCCATCGTCACCGTGATGCCCAAGCCCTCCGTGCTCGACCCGCAAGGCGCCGCCACCGCCGAAGCCATGAAACATCTCGGACTCGAAAAGATCGGGCGCGTCCGCGTGGGAAAGAGCATCGAAATCGAGCTGCCCGATGGCGCCGACGAAAGCAAGCTTCACGAAATCGCCCGAGATCTCCTCTCGAATCCGGTCATCGAAGATTACCGACTCGAGTGGGCCTCCTGAACCCACTTTCTCAAAACTCCGATGAGATTTGCCGTCCTCCAATTTCCCGGATCGAACTGCGATCAGGACTGCATCCACGCGCTTAACACCATCCCCGCGGCTTCGGCAGAATACGTCTGGCACAAGGAAACATCGTTGCAGGGCTTCGATGCCGTCGTCGTCCCAGGAGGATTCTCGTACGGGGATTACCTGCGTTGCGGGGCCATTGCCCGTTTCTCGCCGATCATGCGTTCGGTAAAGGCCTTTGCCGCCGAAGGGGGGCTGGTGATTGGGATCTGCAATGGTTTTCAAATCTTGTGCGAGTCGGGACTTCTCCCGGGCGCGTTGATCCGAAATCGCGGGCTGCATTTCATTTGTGAGCACGTGCACGTCCGTGTCGAACGACATAACAGTGCCTTCACCCACGCCACTTGGACCGGAGCTGTCCTGCGCCTTCCGATCGCTCATGGCGAGGGTTGCTATTTCGCCGAGGAAGGCGTTCTCCACCGCCTCGAGCTCGAAGGGCGTATTCTCTTGCGTTATTGCGACGCCCGCGGACGCGCCACCGAAGCGGCCAACCCCAACGGGTCGCGCGACAACATTGCCGGGATCTGCAACGAGGAGCGCAATGTCTTCGGTTTGATGCCGCACCCTGAGCGCGCTTGCGATCCGCTATTGGGAAGCACCGACGGGCTTTTCATTTTCCAAAGCATGATCGAGTGGCCCGCCTCACCGCTGCGCAAAGTCGCTTAAAGGCATGTTAACCACAGAGGACACAGAGAGCACAGAGTTTCTTCATAAGGAGATTGCTCAGGCGGTCATCAGCTCGGCGATAAGCGCGCACAAAGAGTTGGGGCCTGGCCTATTGGCGTCGGTCTATGAGACATGCCTGGCTTATGAATTGACGGAGCGCGGCCACAGGATCGAGCTTCAAAAGGAAATCCCGCTAGTATACCGGAACATCCAGTTCCAATCCGGCTTTCGCGCGGATCTGATCGTGGAGAGTAGGGTCCTCATCGAGCTGAAGGCCATCGACCAATCGATCAGAAGGCCGGATCCGAATGCCGGTGAGCAATTGCTTGGAACTTTCTCTTCGTTAAAATGCCGGACCCATCCATCACGCCCGATCTGATTGCCAAGCACGGCCTCACCCCGGAGGAGTATGATCGCATCAAGACCATTCTGGGTCGCGAGCCGAATTTCACGGAGCTTGGCGTCTTCTCGGTAATGTGGAGTGAGCATTGCTCCTACAAGAACTCGAAGCCCGAACTGAAGAAATTTCCCACCAGCGGCGAGCGGGTATTGGTCAAGGCTGGCGAAGAAAATGCCGGCGTGATCGACATCGGCGACAACTGGGCGGTGGCTTTCAAAATGGAGAGCCATAACCATCCCAGTGCGATTGAGCCGTTTCAAGGCGCGGCCACCGGGGTCGGCGGAATCATTCGCGATATTTTCACGATGGGAGCGCGGCCTGTTTTTAGCCTGAATTCCCTCCGTTTCGGTCCTCTTGACGACCCCGGTAATCGTAGGCTGTTCGCGGGCGTGGTGGCAGGCATCTCGCATTACGGCAACTGCATCGGGATCCCAACGATTGGCGGTGAGGTTTATTTCGATGAATCCTACGCCGGCAACCCGCTGGTGAACGTGTTTTGCCTGGGGGTCTTGCGCCATGAGCAGATCGCTCGCGGCGCCGCCACCGGCATTGGCAATCCCGTCTTTTACGTGGGCGCGGAAACCGGACGCGACGGACTGGCGGGCGCGGCTTTCGCTTCCCGCGACCTCACTGAGGAGTCGAAAGAGGATCGACCAGCCGTCCAGGTGGGCGATCCATTTCGCGAGAAACTTCTCCTTGAGGCGTGTCTCGAATTGCTCGCCAGCGGATGTGTCGCGGGTATCCAGGATATGGGGGCGGCGGGCCTTACTTGTTCGACCTGCGAAACCGCCAGTCGCGGCGGAACGGGCGTGGAGATCGATCTCGCGCTCGTGCCAAAGCGCGAGAGTGGCATGACGCCCTACGAGATCCTTCTTAGCGAGTCGCAGGAGCGTATGCTGGTGATTGTCAGGAAGGGTCAGGAAACCAGGGTGAAGGAGATCTTCGAAAAATGGGATCTACCGTATGCGCAGATCGGAGAGGTCAAGGGGGACGGATTCATGCGGGTCAAGGAAAACGGCAGGACGGTCGTTGAGATCCCCGCCCGGGCGCTGGCCGATGAGGCGCCCGTTTATTATCGAGAGGCGGCGATGCGGCGGCCGCCTGAGCAGATTGATCTCGCTTCAATTCCGGAATTGGATGTCAGTGATTCGCTCATCCAATTGCTAGCGCACCCGAGCATCGCTTCGAAGCGGTGGGTTTGGCGTCAGTATGATCACATGGTTCGACTCGGGGCCGCGGTGCTGCCCGGTTCGGACGCGGCGGTCTTTCTGGTGCGCGAGGCAGGCAAGATTCTGGCCGCCACATCGGACTGCAATGGCTTGTATTGCGGCCAGGATCCGCGGGAGGGAGCAAAGATCGCGGTCGCCGAGGCCGCGCGCAACCTGGCGTGTTCCGGAGCCGTTCCTCTGGCCATTACCGACAATCTCAATTTCGGGAATCCTCACAAACCAGAGAACTTCCTGCAGTTGCGTGAGGCGGTCGAGGGGATGGCTGAAGCGTGCCGCGAGTTCGAGACACCGGTCACCGGCGGAAATGTGAGCCTTTACAACGAGAGCCCTGCCGGCGCCATCGACCCGACCCCGACCGTTGGCATGGTCGGGCTGATCGAAGACCCAAAACATATCACTACGCAGTTCTTCAAACAATCCGGCGACGTCGTTCTTCTTGTCGGCGAGCCGGGCGACGAGCTCGGCGCTTCGCACTACCTTAAAGTGGTGCATGAGCGCAAGGAAGGGGCTCCACCGCGACTCGACTATGCGCGAGAGAAGGCTGCCCAAGAGGCCGTTCGCGCGCTCATTCGCATCGGTTTGGTCGAAAGCGCTCACGATTGCTCCGAGGGCGGGTTGGCCGTCTGTCTGGCCGAAGCGTGCCTGAGTGGGCCGCTGGCACTTGGGGCGGAGGTGGACTTTGGTGAAACCGGCTTGCGTCCCGACGTGCTCCTCTTCAACGAAACGCAGTCGCGGATAATTCTTTCTGTCAAAAAGCACAACGCCAGCGCGGCCTTGGCGCTCCTGGAATGGCGCGGAGTGCCTGCCCGGCGCCTCGGAGCCGTGGCCAAGTCCGATTCGCTCAGGATCTCCGCCGACGGCAAGACCTTTGGCTGGTCTCTTTCCGATCTCAATGCCGCCTGGTCACAGACAATCGAGAACCTCCTGGGGAAGGAGTTTTAGTATGACCAGAGTCTTCGCCGCGGCGCTCTTACTGGCAACCCTCTCTCTCCGGGCCGCCGATCCGACGAACCCAGCTGCCTTGGCG
The DNA here is from genome assembly GCA_963820865.1 of uncultured Verrucomicrobiae bacterium. GTDB lineage: Bacteria > Verrucomicrobiota > Verrucomicrobiia > Chthoniobacterales > Terrimicrobiaceae > DASTFP01. Next base: position 155,321 of record CAWGBZ010000015.1, on the reverse strand, counting down.
ATCAACAACCTCGCCATCGACCTTCTCGTCCAGGCCGCGAAGCCGCAGGAAAACACGGCCCTTTCGCCCTACTCGATTCAGATGGCCCTGGCGATGACTTATGCCGGGGCAGAGGGAGAAACCCGTCGGCAGATGGCCAAGGCTCTACACTATCCATCCGACGATCCCAAACTGCTCAACTCCTTCGCTGCGCTTCAGAATGCCCTCTCCGCAATGAGCGAGCGGACTGCGAAAATCGCGGCTCAGTCGAAAAAGTCAGGTGGCCCCAGTGAACCTATCACACTGACGATGGCTAATCGCCTCTTCGGCCAACGAGGATACGACTTTCGACCAGCCTATCTCAACTTGATCAAGGATACCTTTGGCGCACCACTTGAGATCCTCGATTTCATGAAGAATCCGGGCGGCGCCGCTCAACACATCAACGACTGGATTGCCAAGCAGACCCGGGACCGGATCCGAAATCTCATACCACCCAACGCCCTCACCAAAGACACTCGCCTCGTCCTCGCGAATGCCATCTACCTCAAGGCTCCCTGGGCGGAGGAGTTCAAGCAAAGCGCCACCCAACCGGGGCCATTTCACCTCGACGGCGGCCAAAGTGTAGATGTTCCGATGATGACGCGACAGGCGTCTTTTGGTTATGCCAAGCGCAAAGGATTCGTCGCCGTCACGCTCCCCTACGCGGGAGACGAGCTGCAATTTCTCGTGCTGCTTCCGGACACCGCGACCGGCCTCCCGGCACTCGAAAGCCAATTGACACCTGACTTACTAAGCGACTGCACGCGTCTTAAGAACGAGGAGATTGCCCTTTACTTGCCCAAGTTCAGACTCGAGCCGCCGCTATTCGTCCTGCGAAAGACTCTCGAAGCCCTGGGAATGGAGAGTGCTTTCGACGTCCCTCAAGGCAGCGCCAACTTCAACGGAATCGCTCCCAAGCGTCCCAATGACTATCTGTACATTTCCAATGTCTTTCACAAGACGTTCGTTGAAGTTGACGAGAAGGGCACCGAAGCCGCCGCGGCGACAGCCGTCGTGATGATGCGCGCCACCGCCCACTTCGAAAAAGCCAAGCCCATCGAAGTGCGGGTCGACCGGCCATTCTTGTTCGCCATCCAGCATCGTCCGAGTGGCGCCTGCCTCTTCATCGGACGCGTTGTCGACCCGCGTTAGCCTTGCGGACTCGTTCGTGCGCCGTCCAAGCGGCTTCCGGGCACCTTTTTGCCTCATGGGTTTTCGTTTGCCATGCGGACAGACACACCTAACGTGAAGCTATGGAGACTATTTGGCCGATCCTCTCATACCCATTTACTTGGGGACTCGCTCTTGGCTTGCTCGTTGCCGGCTTTGTTTTGAAGAGCGCCTTTACGGCCAAGTCGCACTTCAACCGCGAAATCAAGCGCCTGAAGGAGGAGCTTGACCAACTGCAAAAACATCTTAACACGCACCTCAAAATCACCGCGTCGGGCAACGACCGCCTCGAAAAAGACCTCTCGTCCCTGAAGGAGCAGAACGAGAATCTCAGGGTAAATATCGCCGCCCTCCAGCAGCGACCGGGGCGTGCGGAGGCACGCCAACTCCAGATCCTCGAGACAGCCGTGGCAAGGATGCGCGAACAGGCTCCTGGTTTCGCCCAAGCGTGGGAATTGGCGATTCGCCAGGCCACCGCCGACCAGGATGCTGCGGAAAGCGGGCTGACCAAGCTTATCCGCAAGGTGCTGCCCAACTCGGCCGGCGGCAATTCGGGAGAGAACCTCGCCCTGCCGCAGCCACAGGAAAAGAGCTCGGCGCCCTGAAGGCGGTCATCACCGGCGACGGACTTGGGTGCGTTCGGTGCGTTCGTTATGAGCACTCGGACAGTCCTCGGCCGCGTGATCTGCAGCGCGTTGCTCCCCATGCGCCGATCCTGGTGCCGGGGATCGGTGGCCTGCGTTCGGAAGACGTCGCCACCAGCTTCTCGGCCAACGGACGGCGGTTGGCCGGGTTGTGTCGACGCAGCCCGACGCGCTATCGTAATTTCTCCCCATTCGCCGCGTGTGCCGGAGTCGTTCGGTATTTGGACCGGAGAATGCCTGACCGGATCGCTCGTCGGATCTTCACTCGCCCACGGTGCGACGGTACCCTTCTGGTTCGTTGCCGAGGCAAACTGGCCCGGACCATTGTCGTTCTTGGCTTGAACTCCCTCGGCCGAACGAGCCTCGTGACTCTCGGCGAATTCATCGCAGAAGCGGCAGCCACCTCGGCAGATGCGTCGTCCTGATCGCCAGTGGAGATGTGAGTCACCGACCCTTAGAGGACGGACCTTTCGGGTTCGACTCACATGGACCGGCCTTCGACCCATGGTTCCTGGAGACCGTGCGCCGCGGCAACTATCGACAACTCTCTTGCGATGCGATCCCGGACTCGAGACGGAAGCGGTCCGGGACGCCCTCGACTCCGCACTCGTCCCGCTCGCTGCCAGCGGATTCTCGGCAACTGGGACGGAAGTTCTCAGCTATGAAGGGCCATTTGGCGCCGGCTATGCCGTGGGTATACTATACAGGGAGGCCTTCCCGGTGCCTGCGAACCATGCCTGAGCTCCTGACACAATCCAACCATCCGGCCAGATGGTGGCACTTCCTCGCAGACGGACGTCTCGAGTGCCAGCTTTGTCCACGATTCTGCAAGCTTCACGAGGGCCAGCGCGGGTTCTGCTTTGTGCGGCAGCGCCTTGGCGACGCGATGGTGCTAACCACCTATGGACGCAGCAGTGGATTCTGCGTGGACCCGATCGAGAAGAAGCCTCTCAACCACTTCCTGCCCGGGACCAGCGTGCTTTCCTTCGGCACCGCCGGCTGCAACCTCGGCTGCCGCTTTTGCCAGAATTGGGATATCAGCAAAGCGCGCGAGTGGGACAAGCTCGCCGACACGGCCTCACCCGAGCAGATCGCCCGGGAGGCCCAACGGCTTGGTTGCAGATCGGTCGCCTTCACCTACAATGATCCGGTCATCTTCGCGGAATACGCGATCGACGTGGCCCAGGCCTGCCACCTCTGCGGAATCAACACCGTCGCGGTCACGGCCGGCTACATCACTCCGGAAGCTCGCCCGGAATTCTATCGGCACATGGACGCCGCCAACGTCGACCTCAAAGCCTTCTCCGATGATTTCTATCATCGGCTTTGCTTCGCAAGTCTCTCCCCGGTGCTCGAGACCTTGAAATTTCTCAGAGAAACCAACGTCTGGTTCGAAGTGACGACCCTCCTCATCCCAGAGGAAAACGATAGCGACGCCGAACTGCATAGGGCTGCGGAATGGTTCGCCGAAAACCTCGGACCGGATGTCCCGTGGCATTTCACCGCCTTCCACCCCGATTTCAAGATGCTTAACAAGCCACGGACTCCAGCGCGGACCTTGACGCGGGCGCGTGCCATCGCGCTCTCAAAGGGGTTGCGCTACGTTTACACGGGTAATGTCCACGACACCGAGGGAGGCAGCACATGGTGCCCGCGCTGCCAAGGGCTTCTCATCGAACGTGATCGGTACGAACTAGGCGAATGGAACCTCGTCGATAACCGCTGCCGCTTCTGCGGCTTTCAGATCGCCGGGCGTTTCGAGCAGCGTCCGGGAAGCTGGGGCGCAGGTCGCCTCCCGGTGCGGCTCTCACGATGAGAGCACCGGTTGCTCACCTTAGCTAAGGAATTTCCGACCCGGCCGGTCAGGACTTCTGGCTTCCTTTGCGCCGAGTTGGCTGTTTGTGCCGCGCCGGTTGACCCTTCGAGGCCGCGGCGACCGCCCGGCGGGTCTCGACAGCGTGCATTTCCGCCTCGGTTTCAACTTCGTTCTTGGGTAGCTTGAACTCCATGGGCTTCATAAAACAACCTCCGAGGTACGGTACGGATTCCTATCTAAGCGTCAAGGAGGCAAACGAAAAAAAACACCGCCACGCCGCGACTCGGAGATGATCATTGGCGAAGGGACTCCAAGAGCTGTTCGTACTTTATCCTGTCCGGATGATTCTGAGGAAGTGTCCGACGGGCCCCCACCATTAGCTGAAAGGCGAGACGCCGGGCTTCGATCTCCCTGCGTTGGTTCTTTCGGAGGAGAGCGTATTCGTAGAGCACACGTAAGGTCTCCGGATGAACGGGTCCCAACGCGCTCTCGAGTCCGTCCAACGCCTGTTGGTAAAGCGCCTCCGCATTGGCCAGATCGCCCCGGTCGCGCAAGACGTCCGCCAGCGTCGCCATATTTCCGAAGGTGTCGGGATGCTGCGGGCCGAGGACACGTTCCCGCGCGGCCACGCCGTCCCGGGCCACCGAGGCCGCTTCTTCCAATTTGCCTTCTCTCCGCAAAGTCCGCGCGAGGTTCTCCATGGTGGCCAGTGTGTCCGGGTGGTCCGCTCCGAGAGCCTTCTTCCGGGCCTCCAGGCAGCGACGAAAAAGGTATTCCGCCTCGCCGTAACTGCCCGTCTCGAGGTGGAAAGCCGCGTAGTTGCTGAGCGCCAGGAGCGTTTCCGGATGTTCAGTCCCCTGAACGCGTTCACGAATTTCCAAGCACCGCCGGTAGATGTCTCCGGCGGCCCATGGATCGCCTTTGCGAAGAAGAAGATTCGCCAGATTCCCCTGCCCCGCGAGAGTCGCAGGATGCTCGGGACCGAATTGCGCTTCCAGCGAGCTGATCAACTGGCGATAGAGAGGTTCCGCGGCGGAATAGTCGCCCTTGTCCGAGAGCAAGTTGGCGAGATTGTTGAGGCAAATGAGGGTGTTGGCATCGTCAGGCCCCGCCGTGCGACGCATCGAGTCCCAAGCCTGCCGCAAGTACGGTTCGGCGCCGGCGAGGTCTCCATTCGCTTGAAGGACGAGAGCCAGGTTGTTGAGACTTGCGAAGGTATGCGGATGGTCGGGTCCCAGCGTCCGCTCGCGCGCATCCAACGCGACGCGGTGGAGACTTTCCGCCTCCGCGTTCTTGCCGCGATCGTGAAGCAAATTGGCGAGGTTGTTCATGGCCGCCAGAGTGTCGATGTGCTCGGGCCCAAGCACTCTCTGGCGCTCGGCCAGGCACGTCCGAAAGAGCTCTTCGGCGGCGGCATAGTCTCCCTTCTCTTGAAGCGCCAAAGCCTGTTCCTCCAGGACCTGCGGGTTCAGTGGCGCAGGCGTCGCCGCAGCGGGCGCCGGCGGTCGCCTTTGAGAGAGGACGACAACAATCAGGGCCGTCACAATAATCCCGAAGATTGCAAGACAGACCGCCCACAGCCACCACGCTGATTGCCCGGCCCGCCTTGATGGACTGGAGGTCTTCGGAGAGAGATCGATCACCCAAACCTAACAGCGCACGCCCACGCACAGCGAGCGCGAACTTCGCGAGACCCTCGAAGCCGATGGTTGTCATCCACCGGTTTCCAAAGCAACGCTTCCATGCGCCGGTCCAGCAGTGCTTGAATCCCAGCTATCGTGGAGGATGATGGGACGGATGATTCGATTCCGGTGTGAGCATGACCTGCCATTTTCCTGCGAAGTTGTCTGGCCGGCCCTGACTAACACCGATTGGTTCAACCGCGCGTTGGGACTCCCAGCGGTCCGCTACGAATTTCAACCGAGAGCGGAGGGCGGGAGCTTCACGATCGCGCGCGCGCGTCTCGCGGGTTTCGAGGTCGTCTGGAGGGAATTGCCCTTCGAATGGCTGGAACCCGAATACTATCGCGTGCGACGGATCCTGGAGAAAGGACCGTTGCGCGAGGCGACGATCGGGTTGGAACTCGTCCCTCAACCGAGAGGGTGCCGGGTCGTTATCACCTCCGAAATTCTCCCGCGCAACACGCTCGGGAAATTGCTGGTAGAGAAGATCGCCTTCCCGAAGGTACGCCACGACGTCCGTCGAATCATGACCCACGTTGAGGCCTTCCTCCGTGGCCAAAAACCGGTCGTTCTGCCGCGATTGAGCGTTCAGCCGGTCAAGGAGGCCACGTTGAAGGTTGGGCTGGAGAAGCTCCGTCGCGCAGGCTTGTCTGCGGAGAGAATTGCGCTGCTCGAACGATTCTTGCGCGAGGCGCCCGACGTGGAACTGACCCACATTCGGCCGTTCGCAATCGCCAGGAAATGGAACATTGACCGTTGGGGGGTGCTCGCGTTGTTCTTGCACGCCACTCGCTCTGGCCTCCTCGATTTCCGCTGGGAAATTCTCTGCCCCAACTGTCGATCCTCCCGGCACGGCTTGGTCGATTCGCTGAGCCGGATCTCGCAGACCTCTCACTGCGAAGTTTGTCAGATCGAGTATGACGCCGAGTTCGACAAATCCGTCGAGCTCAAGTTCGCCGTGAACGAATCGATTCGTCCGCGCGATGAACAAAGCTTTTGCCTCGCCGGACCGAGCGGCAAACCGCATGTCCTCAGCCAGATCTGGCTGGAACCCGGTGAGGAGCGCCAGTGGAAATTACCTCTTCTCACCCGGCCGGTGCGGCTGCGCTCGCCGCAAGTTAAAAAATCAACCACCCTGGATCCCGGGGAACTCGAGGAGAAGCAACCCGCCTTGATCCGAACGAATGCCACAGGATTCGAAATCGATTTTCGGGATGGTCAAGCGTCGAGATGTGTCGCCCGCGTCCAGAATCCAAATCCCTTCCCAGTTCTCTTGAGCCTCGACCAAGTCGGATGGAGCGAGGATATCCTCACGGCGGCGCGGGTCACAAACTGGCAAGATTTTCGAGATCTCTTCTCCCAGGAAGTCATCTCGCCCGATGAAGATATCACGGTTGGGTCCCAAGTCGTCTTGTTCACAGACTTACGAGGCTCGACCGCGATGTACCGCCGCATTGGCGACGCTCGAGCCTACGCCTTGGTGCGGGATCATTTTGCCGTGCTTATGGGAGCGGTCCGCAGCCACCACGGCACCGTGGTCAAGACCATCGGCGATGCCGTTATGGCCTGCTTCAGCCGCGTGGACGAGGCGCTGGCAGCGATCCACGACATGAACGACCAGCTTCGCGAACTAAACCGCTCCATTCCCTTGATCCTCAAAGCCAGTCTGCATGCGGGACCTTGCCTCGCGGTCAATGCGAACAACCGCCTCGATTTCTTTGGCACAACCATCAACCTCGCATCGCGCATGGTCTCCTGCTGCCAGGGTGGCGATCTCGTCGTGTCCGACGAAGTCTTTGCTCGCCCGGAGATGACCGAGTTCCTCCAAAACCTGTCTGCCTCGCCCGAACCGTCGGACGTTCGCTTTCGTGGTTTTAGTAATCCTCGACGCGTCTGGCGGATCGAATTGTCGTCGCCAATGAGTTCGTCCGGACCATGACAAGCCTTTCGTACAAAAAAAGTAGCAAGGTCTGCTCGCACTGTTTCTTCTCTCGTTCGAGAGCCAATTTCACTGATTCAGTGAAACCAATGGAGTTAACCTTGCTAAGTTTTAAGGTTGCACAGTTTTCTCGAATTTCAAGTGACTTTCCGATGATGGTGGAATGATTTTTCGGCTTCGCCCGGCGTCTTTTCCCATTTGGGGAATCTGTGGTATTAGTAACTATGGGATTAAAGTTCGGCACCTTTTCACGGCGCGGTCCCGATATCGTCACCGAAGAACTGGTCGCCGCGTTGTGTGATGCGAAGCCCTATGACTTCAAGGCGCTTTTCGTCATCGTTCATGCTGGACTGCGGGCGCGTAACGCGGCCGGCGGCGGCGAGGAGATGTTACGGCTGCGCGCCTATGAGAAACTCCAAAACCTTGTCCAGCAGGGTCGGGTCAAAAAGGCTGGCAAGCATTATCGGGGAGTGCCCAAGGCACTCCGCGCTTACTCCGAGGACTTGAAAGCTCTCAGGAAACACGGCAGATCCTCGACCGCGAGGACAAAAGGGGACGCCCGCAAAAGCGCCTCCGCCATTCGCACGCCCAAAGCCTGAGGGTGCCTCGCCAATTTGCTTGGGAGAAGGCGCGCGATTGACCGCGCGGACCTTCCTCCTCAGATACTTTCCTCATGACACCCGTCGAGGGATCCACTCCAAGCTCCTCGAAAAGCTACTGGATCACCCGCTTCATGATTCTGCGACTTCTGGGCGGGGTCTACGCCGTCGCCTTCCTTGTCGCAACAAGGCAGCTCGTTCCGCTGGTGGGCGAGAACGGCCTGACACCCGCGAGAGCCTTCCTCGATCGGGCATACGAACATTTCGGATCGACCTTCTCCGCGTTCGTGGCCTTTCCTTCGATCTTCTGGTTGAATCATTCGGACCTCGCGCTGCAGCTGGTCTCCTGGATCGGCCTCATTCTTGGCTGCGTCGTCTTGGCCGGCTACGCAAATGCCCTGGTCATGTTCGTCTTGTGGGCGCTTTACCTTTCCGTTATTCACATTGGACAGCGGTGGTACGGCTATGGATGGGAGATCCAGCTGACCGAGACCGGATTCCTCGCCATTTTTCTCTGCCCCTTGCTCGACGGCCGGCCATTTCCGGGCCGGGCGCCTCCACTGATGGTGATCTGGCTTTTTCGCTGGTTGATCTTCCGAATCATGCTTGGCGCCGGCCTGATCAAGATCCGCGGGGATCCCGCCTGGCGTGACCTGACTGCACTCAACTACCATTTCGAAACCCAGCCCATCCCCAATCCGCTCAGCCGGTGGTTTCACTTTTTGCCCCCTCCTCTGCTTAAGTCCGGGGTCGTCTTCAATCATATTGCCGAATTGCTCGCGCCGTGGTTCGTCTTCTGGCCGGTTTACGCGCGGCGAGTGGCCGGAGCGATTGTCATCATTTTTCAATTCACCCTCATTCTCAGCGGAAACCTCTCCTTCCTGAACTGGCTTACCATTGTTCCGGCGTTGGCTTGTTTCGATGACGGCCTCTGGGCAAGAATCGTCCCCAGGCGACTGATGGACCGCGCCAATCTGGCCGCAAACACGGCCACTCCGAGCCGCGGCATGGAGGCAGCCGGCTGGGCGGTAACGGCACTGGTCGCCTTCCTGAGCATCCAACCGATTGCGAACATGCTATCGGCCCGCCAGATCATGAACACGTCGTTCGACCCGCTGAATCTCGTGAACACCTATGGCGCGTTTGGCAGTGTCGGTCGCGAGCGTTTGAATGTGGTCTTCGAAGGGACCGACGCCGACAACCCGTACGACCCAAACGCTCGCTGGCAGCCCTATTCCTACGTCGCCCTGCCCGTGGACCTCAGCAAAATGCCTCCGCAGATCGCGCCGTACCAACCGCGACTCGATTGGCAGATGTGGTTCGCTTCCATGGCAACGCCTCAAGACTACCCCTGGACCCTGAACCTCGTCTGGAAGTTGCTCCACAACGATCCCAAAACGCTTGGCCTGTTCGCCAAAAACCCCTTCCCGGATACGCCTCCCAAGTTTGTGCGCGCCACCCTCTATCGGTATCAATTCGCTTCACCGGGCAATCCAGACGGCGCCTGGTGGACGCGCGAAGAACTGGGAGAGTGGCTCCCGCCGTTGTCGAGCGACGATCCGAGGCTGCTTCGCATCCTGCGGCAAGCTGGCTGGATCAGCGATCTGGGCGCCACCGCACAGCCTCGAATTCCGATCGCGCGCGCGGATTGACCGCGTGAGCGTGATGCGTTCTATTGAAGGTGCTATGTCAAAGTTCGTTCCCCTCATCAGCTCCGGAATCGCCGGGCCCCTCGGCGTTTTGCATTTACCCCGTCTCTGGCTCAAGGTTTCCCTCGATGCCCGCGGAAAGCTCGCCACGGGCTATCCCGCCGTTGGTCGGGGCTTCGATCAAATGGTTCTCGATGGCCTTAACCTCAACCGGGAAGCAGTTGTTTCGTTCATTTCGGAAAAGTCTCCCAGCTATCCGCAATTCGAGCAATGGGTGCGCGAGCAGCCCGGCGCTACCCTCGACAAAGCTTCCATCGACAAGCTCAACAGCGCGATCACAGGCTACCAGCACGATGATGAAACGCGCCGTTCGGTTCTCGGTGCGGCCAGCATTCCCGATGGAGAGAAGGCACCGCATGACGCCGTCAACCTCAACAATCTCGACGACTGGACTGAGTTCCATAACGCCGAGCTAAAATAGTCCCAAGAACTGCGGTGCCCGGCCGAGCCCGCCCCGACTCCCGCTCAGCGGTTAGCCGGCAAGCGAAAAGACCTTCACCAGGTCTTTCATGCCGCGAATGCGTTGCGGGGGATGTTCCCTGAACACGAATCCATGTTTCAACTGATTTCGGGTAAAATCTGTAAATAAGATTTGTTCTCCCAATTCTTTAGTGAGGCTCTCGACCCTGGAGGCGAAATTCACCGTGCTGCCGATCGCGGTGTATTCGAGCCGGTTAGGCGACCCGATGCTGCCGACGATAGCCGGGCCGGTGTGGATGCCGATCCCGATGGCCAGAGCGGCTTCTCCGTCGAGCGCCAACTCGGAATTTAGCCGGATCAAGGAATCGAGGATATCGCGCCCGGCGTTGACCGCGGCGTCTGCGTGGGCCATCGAATTGCCGCCGACTCCGAAGAGCGCGAGGAAGCCATCGCCGAGGAATTTGTTGATCATACCGCCATGCCGCTCTTCGACGACCTGCACCATGGCGTGGAGGAACTTGTTCAACACTTCGACGATCCGGCGAGGATTCGCGGCGGCGCTCATCGCCGTAAAGGATCGGATGTCGACAAACATCACCGTGATGATTTCTTCCCGGCCGCCGAGACCAGGGTCGCGCGCCAGGATTTCTTCGGCCGCCTTCCGCCCGACGTGGAGGCCGAAAGCATAGCGCAGCCGCTCCTTTTCGCGCAGTTCGACAATCATGTGATTGAACTCGCTGATGAGCAGGCCAAACTCGTCGGCTCGCACCAAGGGCACTTCCACGTCCAGACGCCCCTTGGCCACCGCCTGGGCGGCGGTGCGCAAAGAATCGATCGGCTCAAGGAATAACCGGCTGACCATGATCGCCGTACACAGACCGAACGCGATACCGACGCTGCCGACGAATACGGCGAGCCACTGCGGGTTGGCGTCGGGGGAAGACGGCGCAAAATTCAGGAGCAGCAGCGACCCGATCGGACAGATACCGGCAGAGATCACCCAGACCAATCCCCGACCTCGTAGCGACAGGGTCCTGGCCCCGGGAATCAAGTCAGCTCGCACCCGTTGAAAGAGTGCCGGGAAAAGTCCCCAATTGCTCGCCAGTTCCACGAGAAAGAATCCGTGCGTCAGTGAAATGAAGCCCGAAACACCAAAAGATACCGGCAAATGCCAGAGCAGTCGCGAATCCAAGTGGTCGCTGACGGCCGCCAGCGAGAGAATGAAGACCGGGATGCAGAGAAGCCAACCCAGACCGCAAATGATCGCCCCAAGAAATGGCAGCCGGATCACCCGCCGGCGCGCCGCCTGCAGCATGTAGTCCGGGATCGCCTCGCCACGTTCAATCCGGGTGAGCGCCGGTCGCAACGAATAGACCACCCGCAACCAGAGATAGACCGCTATCGGGTAGCAAAGGATGTTGTAGACGACCACCGTCTCGACAAAGCGCTCCCGAAGCGCAGGGGTGGTCAGCAAGGGATCAACGATGACGATGTTGTACCAAATGTTGAACGCACTTCCGAGGAGCTGCGGCAGCAAAGGGGCCAGCGCGGTGACCAGCAAGGCGTACTTGAGCCTCCTCGCCTCCGGCAGGGCGTTCACCGTACCATCCATTACCCAAAATATTCAATCGGATCTCAATAAAGCAAAGGTCCGATGGCTTTGTCGCTGGTCGATTGGCCCAGGAAACGGCTGGCAGGAGACGGGAACGCCTAAGCGGCCAGCTTCTCGCTAAAAAAGCGGAGGAGCAGGCTCATGCCGACATGCGCCAGCGCGGGATTGTATCGGGGTCCTTCATCTCGCAGAAAGGCGTGCGCGGCCTGGAACTCATGCCATTCGAAGTCGGCGCCCGTCTCGTTGAGCCGGTCCGCGATTTTCCTCCTGCCCTCGAGGGGAACGTGCGGGTCTTGCCTCCCCCAGACAAAGAGAAACGATGCCTTGGCTCCCGCGAACCGCTGGAACGTGTCATCACGCTTTCCCGCGCCCAGCGAGCTCGAATGAATATCGGTCGGATAAAAAGCGGCCACCGCGCTCACGTCGGGATGAAAGCCCGCTCTCACGGCCAGATGCCCTCCCAGGCAAACGCCATAGCTTCCGATTCGTCCGGTGCAGCTTTCATGCCTCTGAAGGAATTTCGCCGTCACGTCGGCGTCCTCGTCGTACGAAGCCAGCTCTTTGGTGTATTTGAGCTCGTTCCCCCGGTCGGAACCGGCTTGATCGTAAGCGAGGACGGTGCCCGGTGCCTCGAACTCATGGTAGACCTCCGGCACCGCCACCAAGTATCCCTGCCCGCTCAGGGCGGCAGCCATCCTGCGGATCGGGCCAGTGACCTGGAAGATCTCGGAATAGAAAATGACGCCCGGACGGCGCCCGGGTGCCTGGGGCACGAAAAGATGCACTCGCATCGGTCCCCGCGAGGTGGAGAGGTCGATGAAGGTATCGGCGATAGTCATGGAGGTCTTTGCATATCTCCGGCTCGCGCGCCTTGCGAGAAGATCTGCGCGAATTGAGCCAGGAAGATCGTCGATTTGACAAGGACACGGCCGAGGGACTATCTGTAGGTAATTGTGCAGCTCGTTGTGCTGAACAGATCTATTTCCCAACCTCCCGGAACGGGTCTGTCTGTTCATTTTGGCGGAGACGCCGCGACTATTGTTGACCCCCGAACCCCATCAAACCCATCAAAAATATGAACCTATTCGACGCTGTTCTTTCTTCTCTGAACGATCCCTCCCGCGCCACACAAATGAGCGACCTTGAAGGTCTTTCGTCTGCATTCGGGGGCGCTGGTTCCTCGAGCAATCAGGTCGCCAATCTGATCGGTGGATTCCTGAAGCCCGTGCTTCGAGAGCAGCAAGCCACTGCCGGACCCGAAGGCGTCGATTCACTGCTCCGGCAACTCAAACAGAACGCGAACTCGCCCGACGGATTGCGCGAAGTCCTCGGCGCAGATCGCATGGACCAGATGGTTGGGCGCGCAGAGCAGAAAACTGGTCTCGATGCGAACGTCATCCTCCGACTGCTGCCCGTTGTGCTTCCCGCGATCATCGGACTCCTTCAATCGGGCCGTTCGGCGGCTGCCCCAGGCGCTTCCGCGGTCCCAGGCGGCGTCAGGCCGCACCGGCGAGCGCCGCAGGCGCGACGGCCGGCGGTTTCACCAATCCGATCCTGGCTCAGTTTCTGGATTCCGACGGAGACGGCGACGTGGATATGGAAGACGTCGTCCGTCTGACCTCCGTCTTCTTGCGTAAGTAACCCCGCCTCCTGAGCGAGGCAGCTACGCTCGGAAAGGTTCTTGGCCTAGGCGCAGGCCGCACCGGCGGGCGTTGAAAACGCCGGCTCTCCCGCCGCCCGTTCCCACCCGGATTGCATTGTCAGCGGGAGAAACTCTCCTATTTTGCAGAGATGGCAGAGGAGACGCGTTCCCCGGAGGAGGAGCCGGAGCAACTGGTCCGTCGCGATGACTTTGTCAACCAGCATCCGCGCGATATTGCCGAGCAGATGCGCGAGCTTCCCCTGGCTCGGGTTCGGGACATCTTGCGCGTCCTGCCTGATGCTGTGGCCGCCGAGGTTATTTCAGAACTGCCGCAGGACGTGCAAGTGCGCCTCTTCGAGTCGATGCAGTTGTCGCACCTTTCCGGCATTGTCGAGGAGATGTTCAGCGATGACGCGGCGGATGTCCTGGGCCACGTCTCGAGCGCACGGTTACGGGATATCATGCACGGGATGCCCGCGGACGAGGCGAAGCAGATCAATGACCTGTTGCAGTTCCCAGAGGATACGGCGGGCGGTATCATGCAGACCGAGGTCATTGCGGTTTCCGAGGATCTCAGCATCGCCGAGGCCATCGAAATGCTGCGCCGCGAGGAGGAGAATCTGCCGAATGGCATTTTCTATATCTACGTAGTGGATTCCGAGTACCGGCTGCGGGGCGTGCTTCGGGTGCGCGATCTTCTCTTCAGTCCTTCAACTCTCCGAATCCGCGACATCATGGCTCCACAGGTTCGGGCCGTTTCCGTGCACGCCGACCAGGAGGAGATCGCACGCCTCTTTCGCGCTTACGGATTCAGCGCGATTCCGGTCGTCGATGACTTTCAAAGACTGCGCGGGGTGGTCACGGCCGACGACGTGCTCGATGTTGTCGAGGAGGAAGCGACCGAAGACATGCAACGAATGGTCGGACTGACCGGCGAAGAGACGCCGGCGACGCCCTGGATGCATTCGGTGCGCAATCGCCTCCCGTGGCTCTATTTCAATCTCGCCACCGCTTTCCTGGCCGGTTGGGTCGTCTCGCTCTTCGAGAGCACCATCGCCAGATATGCCGTGCTGGCGATCTTTCTTCCCATTATTGCGGGGCAGGGCGGAAACGCCGGGACCCAGACTCTGACCATCATCGTTCGCTCGATCGCCCTTGGCGAGCTCCCGGAAAAGGACCACCGCGCCATCCTTGTGAAAGAGATTGTTGTGGGACTTCTCAACGGACTCGCGATTGGTCTGGTCGTCGGTGGAGTGTCGTGGCTCTGGAAGAACGATATCATCCTGGGCGTCATCACGTTTGCCGCGATGGTTTTGAACATGATCGCTGCAGGCGTCGCCGGAGTGGTTATCCCTTTTGGATTGAAAGCCCTCCGCATTGACCCCGCTCTCGCATCCGCGATCATGCTGACGACGGTTACCGACGTGGTGGGATTCTTCCTCTTCCTTGGCCTGGCTGCCCTCGTCCTCAGCTATTTCCCTTCCGCATTCTAGCCGGCCACCAGAATGTTGCATGAAAAGACGGTCCGGGTTACCTTAAAGCGTGAAAAGTTATGCGATCGTGCTCGGTCTGGCGGCAGCCGTCGCTTCCGCGTCGGCGGGTCCGGCTTTCATCACCATGCCTCCGGCAATCACGCCGTCGGTCGCGCCGGTGTCACCAGGGCCCCTGAGGAACTCCGGGGACCTCAACCAGGCGGCCATGAGCCAGATCATTAATTCGCTCAACCAACGTCAGTTACAACTCAACGTGGCCACGGCCCAGACGACGGTGCAGCGACCGATCTTCGTCCCGCAAACTGTCATCGTCCGACCTGCGAAATAAGTCGCGACGCACCTCGCCACACAAGGGACGTGGACATCTGGTGAATCTTCGAACAAATGTTCGAATAACCTTCCCTTGAAGGGTTTTCCCCGCCGCGGAATTCTGCCACTATCAATTCATGCAAAATGGCATTCGCATCGCCGTCATCAGCGGCAGCTTGAATCCGGAGAGCCTGAGCCGGCAAATGGCGCAACACGCCCGCAATGCATTGAAGGAAGCCGGTGCCGATGTTGACTTCATCGACCTCCAGGAGATCGAGCTGCCTATGTGCGATGGCGACTCCGCCTACGCACACCCGGAAGTCGACAAGACCCGGACCCGTATCGAATCGGCCGCCGGAATTCTGATCGCCGCTCCGGTCTACAACTTTTATCTGAATGCTGCGGTCAAGAATCTTATCGAACTGACCGGCAGCGCCTGGGAAGATAAGGTTGTGGCTTTCTTGAACGCCGCCGGTGGTCACACCAGCTACATGTCGGTGATGAGTATCGCCAACAGCCTGATGCTGGATTTCCGCTGTATCATTGTCCCGCGCTTTGTCTACGCGGTCGGATCAGCCTTCCGCGACGGCGCGGTGGCCGACGGAAAAGTCGCCCAACGTATCGATCAACTCGCGCACGAACTTGTTCGATTCGCGAGCCGGCTCGCCACTTGATCCGCTCTCCGAACAAGCATCAACAGCCTTCGGCAGGCAAACGGAGCGTCCTCAAAAGACTGCTCTCAACCCAAAGACCGACAGGCCGTTGGAAAAAAGCATGACATTTCCCCAAAGGTGTGTTATCCTGACCGCTCATGCTTATGCAAAGAAAAAGTGCGTTCTCTCGTCGTCTTCCCGATTTGGTGACTGAAGAGTTGGTGGCTGCTCTATCGAAGAAAGGATCTTCTTTTGAGTTCAAGCAACTCTTTGACGTCGTGCACGAACGCCTGCGGGCCCGCAATGCGGCGAGCGGGGGCGAGGAAATGCTTCGCCTGCGCGCTTACGAAAAACTTCAAAATCTGGTCTCTCGCGGGATGGTCAAGAAAAGCGGTAAGAAATACCGTGGCTTGGCGTCGCTTTCCAAGGCGCTCACACCGCCTGCGGAGCTGGCAGGGGTAGGGAAGTAGGCTTTAGCCGCGCTCGGTTGAGCGCTTGATCTCAAGTTCAGGAGCGGTCGATTCCGCTCTTGGGCGAGGTGATGTGTGCTGCCTTGAGATAGAGGGGCTGTGGGTGGTTTGGTGCCAAATCGGCTCCGAGTATCCCGAGAGTCGCTGCGGTTGGAGATCGGATAATGATCTTCGGGAGAAAGTCAATGGGAGCTGGAGAGAAGATGGGCACATCCGAATGCCGCAAGGCGTCTTCCAGTTCTTCTTTGGTGAGGAGATCCGGGCCGCTCGTGAAGTGACCTTCTTCGATGCCGGCGCAAAAATATTGTCCGCGCCGCGCGTCTCCGATCGCGAAATAGCGAGCGGTATCGAATCCGAGAATGGAAGAAATGCCGACCAGCGGAATATCGCGAGCCGTGGCGAGGCCCCAGGCGACTGCGATCGCCGAGCGGATGCCGTTGTAGCTGCCAGGCCCGACACCGACGACGACGCGTCGGATCTCGGGCTGATTGCGAAGAATCTCCGCAAGAGCAGAAAACAGAGCTCCGCCTCGCCCACGAGGAGTCTCCAGGAGGTATTCCTGCACCGCTTGCCGATCGCGGATCAACGCCACCGATCCACGTTGCGTCGAAGCATCGAGGGCAAGAATCACCACGTGCGCGCCCCTCGAATCCGGCGTCCGCCTCCAGGCAAAACCTCGATACGCAGCCGGACAGACCCGGCCGGCAGGGCTTCCGGAAACTTGTCGCCCCACTCGACCATGACACCTCCCTCGGCAAGGCAGTCGTCGTAGCCTGCGCCGATCAACTCGTCCGCACTCTTGAGTCGATAAAAATCGAAGTGGTGCAGCGGCAGGCGACCGCCCGCGTACTCGTGAACGATTGTAAAGCTTGGGCTGGATGCCTCCTCGCGGCAGCCGAGCGCCGCCGCCACGCCTTTGCTCAACTGGGTCTTGCCAGCACCGAGGGGCCCCTCGAAGCTGATGACCGTGCCTGGCTGAATCAAGGTTGAGACTTCGCGACCCAGGCCCATCGTCGCCTCGGGAGTCTCGCAGACCACGCCATCGGCCGAAAAGAGTTTGTCGAGCAGCGGTTTTCGATTTGCCATGGAATGGTGAATTTAGTTCGGTGAAGGCGATGAGCTCAACTTCGCTCTGGAGTCAACTCCGAACAATCTCTCTCAACCCCTCCAATCCGGCCGCCTGAATGACACGCGCCCTCCTCGTTCTCTCGTTGGGAGCTGTTTTGCTCGCCGGTTGTGACAATCCCCAAAGGACTGTCGATTCGCTGCGCAAAGAGATCATGGAATTCAAGGCAGCCCCTGATGAGAAACGGCAGGCGAAAATTGATGAGGAGTTCGCGAAGCTGGAAAGCCAGATCGCCGCGCTTCAGCAACGAGGCGACCCAAAAGTCGATCGACTCAAGAGCCAGCTCGCCTCGCTGCGGAGTGATTACCAGGCAGCGAGAATGGTCAAAGCGGTTCAAGATGCCAAGAACGCCATTCAAGGGTTCGGAGACGCCTTGAAAGAGACTGCGAAGAGTGTCGAAGACGCTTTCAAGAAAACCAATTCCGACGACCAGTAGGGGGTATTCTCACGAGGAGCCGGCGCACTCTGCGTGGCCGGACGTCCGAAACAGTTCTGGAGATCGAGACGCTGCGATTGCGCAGCAGACCCAAGCCTGTGCGGCGGCGGTTGTTCCTCCTTGCCTCGCTCTGCCCTGTGTCCTCAGCGTCCTCTGTGCTAACTAATCCTGCCTGAAGAGGCTTTGCAGTTCTTCCACGCGGATTTCTTCGAGGCTTTGCACAGCCCGGTCGGCGTGGCTGAGAAGCTCCAGCGGATTGGTCGTGGCGACGCCAACGACTTTCATGGCCGCCCGGTGCGCTGCCTCGATTCCAAACAAAGCGTCTTCGAAAACAATGCAGCGTTCCGGCGGAATTCCAAGAAGTGCCGCCGCCTTCAGGAAAACGTCGGGCGCCGGCTTGCCATGGATAACGTCATCTCCGCTCACCACAGCCTCGAAGAACTGCCGCAGACCTGTCGTGGCGAAAATGGTTTCCAGATTCGTGCGCGAGGTTGAGGAGCCCACCGCGCAAGGAATTCCGGCGCGCTGAAGCGCGCCAAGCAACTCTCGGGCGCCCGGCAGAACAATCATACCCCCTTGCGCGACCAACTCACGATAGAGCTCTTCCTTTCGATTCCCCAATCGTTCGATCTCCGCGGGATCGTGGCTCCATCCAAGAATCTCCGGGATGATCAACTGGTTCTTCTTGCCGAAACCCTTCTTGAAATGACCAGGCGGCAGCGCCTTGCCAATTTCGTCGGACAAGAGCTCCCAGGATCTCTCGTGCTGCACGGAGGAGTCGATTACGACACCGTCCCAGTCAAAGATGGCGCCGATCGTCTTCAAGATTGCAGCATCTCCGAGATGGCCTTTTCGTCCGGTGCCGGACCGACGATCGCGGCGGTCGCGCGCCGCGCGTCGAGGAAGTCAGTCGCGGCCGCCTGGACGTCTTCACTGGTCACCGCTCGCAAGCGGGAATGGACCTCCTCAGGGGCGATGATCTTTCCGTAAACCAACACTGAACCACCCAGACGCATGTTCTGCGCGGAGGTCCGTTCGAGTGACATCCGGCTGGTCCCCACCGCATACTCCTTCGCCCGCTTCAGCTCCGCCGGGCGGACCGGCCGCTTCTTCAAATCCTCGAACGCGGAGAGGATCAATCGCAAGGATTTCTCGACGTTGCGCTGTTCGAGCCCAAGCGACAGGTTGAGCATGCCCGTGTCGTTAAAGCTCGAGGGATGCGTGTTCACTGAGTAGCAGAGGCCTCGTTTTTCACGTAATTCTTGGAACAACCTGGAGCTCGCGTTGCCGCCAAGGATGATATGCAAAATCTGCATCGCGTACCGTCGTGGATCCTGGTGGCTCGGTCCGGGAAAACCGAGCGCCAGCTGAGTCTGCTGGACGTCGCGTCTCTCCGAGGCGATGCACGGCCGACAGGAATAGTCGGGTGCCTTCTCGTAGCGAATCGGCCTCCGCGAAGGGATCTTGTGGAGCAGTTTCGCGATCATCTCAACCACTTGCTCGTGGCGAATCTTTCCCGCCGCGGAGATTACGGTGCTCCCGGCGTGATAGTGCGTCGCGCGATATGAGAGGAAATCATCACGCCGCATGCTCTCCACGGTGTCGGGCGTTCCCGTCAACGGCCGACCGAGTGGATGATTTGGCCAAAAATGCCGGTTGAGGATCTCTTGCACGTGGGAGGACGGCTCGTCGCGATACATGAGGATTTCCTCACAAATGACTCCGCGCTCGCGCTCGATGTCGTCCGGCGTGAACTTGGGATTCATGTAAAGATCGCAAAGGACGTCGCACAGCCGGGGGAAAAACTCGGCCGCGCCCACGGCGTAGTAACAAGTCCGCTCCTCCGCCGTGTAAGCGTTCATGTCGCCACCCACACCTTCCACTTCTTCCATGATTCGGCGCGCCGACCGTCGGGCTGTTCCCTTGAAGAGCATGTGCTCGATGAAATGAGATATCCCACTCAGCCTGGCGGACTCGTGGCGTCCGCCCACCCCGGCCCAAATGCCCATCGCCGCTGTTTCGGCGTGGGACACCTCGCACGTGGCGACTCGCAAGCCATTGGGCAGGTTGGTCAGGCGGGTGTTGGCCGACGCGCTCATTTCGCGGAGTTTCTCCTTCGCCTTTCCAAAATCATCGCCGCCAGTTCCAAGTCGCGCGGATAGGTGACCTTGAGGTTCCAGTCAGGATTCTCCACCACCTTCGCCTTCCCGCCGGACCGGATCAGCAAGGAGACCTCATCGGTGATGGTTCCGCCGGCCTCGTGAACGTCGTGCAGAAGCGACTCCAGCACCGTCAACTCGAGGATCTGCGGAGTTTGCATGCGCCAAAGATTCTTCCGCGAGACGGTCTCCACAGTCAGCAACTGATTATCGACGCGGTGTAATGTGTCGGTGACCGGTTCCGCACTGACGGAGGCCCCAAATTCTCGCGCCGCCTGATAGCACGCGGAAACTCCTTCCGGCGTGATCAATGGGCGGGCGCCATCGTGGACGGCGACAAAGATCGGCCGGGGATCGGCGAGAGCCGCCATCCCTGCGAGCACAGATTCGACGCGCTCCTTTCCACCGGCGACCACCCTGCTCAGCTTGGGAAAATCCGACGAAAATGCCTGAAACTCGTCCACCCGGTCCGCGGCGCAGACAAGGACCACATGATCGACGTCCGGGCAGTTGTTAAAAGCCGCCAGGCTGTGGGCGATGAGCGGACGCCCGTCAAGCGGCGCCGAGATCTTGTCAAAACCCATCCGGCGGCTTGCCCCTGCCGCGACGACGATAGCTGCCAGATCTGGAGGTGTGTTATTCAAGAGAGGAGCTTCTGCACTGCCGCGCTCAGGGTTTTCCCATCGGCCCGGCCGGCCGCCTTCGCGGTCACGATTTTCATCACGGCACCCATTTGTTGTTTCGAAGTCGCGCCGGCCTCGGCAATCGCCTCCTTGACCAGCTGCGCGACCTCTTCCGGCGATAACGCCTTGGGGAGATAAGCGGAAAGAACCTCTATCTCCGCCCGTTCATTGGCGGCGAGTTCGGGGCGGTCACCTTTCTCGAAGCCCTCAATGGCGTCCTGCCTTTGCTTGATCTGCTTGCGGATGACGGCGGCGGCTTCGACATCGTCCAGAACAGACTCCGCTCCGCCTTTCTCGATAGCTGCGTTCTTCATGGCCGCTTTCAACATTCGCAACGCATTCAGGCGCGTCATATCCCTGGCCCGCATGGCGTCCTTGATATCATTGTCGACTTGGGATTGGAGAGTCATCAAGAAAATCAATAGACAGGATTCGCAGGATTTACAGGATTAAGAGATGTCTGTCCGCACTCGCTTCGCTCCGTCGCCCACCGGCTACCTGCACGTCGGTGGCGCGCGTACCGCGCTCTTCAATTGGATATTCACACGCAAGAAAGGCGGAAAGCTTGTCCTCCGCATTGAGGATACCGACGAAAAACGAAATACTCCCGAAGCCATGCAGGCCATCTACCAGGGGCTAAGTTGGCTGGATTTGGAGTGGGATGAAGGACCTGACAAGGGAGGAGATTTCGGCCCGTATTTTCAGAGTCAGAGAAATGGCATCTATGAGAGGCATCTCGCTAGACTTGAGGCGGCTGGGCATTTGTATGCGGACGAGGGAGCGATCCGTTTCCGCTCCCCCCGAAAGACCGTCGTTGTCGAGGATCTTGTCTGCGGTCGCATTGAATTCGATATGTCAAATCCGGGCACGCATCCCGACATGACCATCCGGCGCCCTGACGGATCGTGGATTTTTCACTTTGTGAACGTGGTGGATGATCTTGAAATGAAGATCACACATGTCATCCGCGGCGAAGACCATCTCTCCAACACTCCGAAGCATATCGAGCTCTATCGCGCCCTTGGTGCCGAACCCCCGGCATTCGCTCACATTCCGCTGATCCTGAACCATGAAGGCAAGAAGCTCAGCAAGCGGGACGGCGGATCAAGCGTGGCCTACTTTGTTGAGAACGGCTACACGCCCGAAGCGGTCCGGAATTACCTCTGCCTGCTGGGCTGGTCGCCCAAGGACAACCGCGAGATGCTGCCTCTCGAGGAGATCGTCGAGCTGTTCGAGCTCGAGTCGATCAACCGGCGAAATGCCATCTTCGACCTCGACAAATGTTTTTGGCTCAATGGCCAATACATTCTGCAGATGAGCCTGGAGCGATTCTGCGAGCTTTCCATTCCTTTCGTGAAAAAGGCCGGAATCCCGTACGAATCGCGCGAGGTGCTGCTGCGGGCTCTTGCGATCGTTAAGCCCAAAGTCAAGCACCTCAGTGACGTCCCGGATTGGATTGGCTTTCTCTTCACAGAAGACTATCCCTTTGAGGAAGCCCCTCTCGAGAAAGCGCTCCGAAAGCCGGGGGCCGTTGAACGCCTAAAATTCCTAGGCGAAGCTTTCAAGAGCCTTCCAGATTGGTCCCACGCGTCCATTGAGGCAAAGTTGAAAGAAACCGCCTCCATCCTGGGCGTGAAGGCTGGCGAACTCGTCCATCCGGCGCGCGTCGCAGTAAGCGGCAGATCCGTCGGACCCGGCCTGTACGAAATGCTCGAAGTCCTCGGCCGGGAGCGCGCTCTCGCGCGCTTCGAAAGGGCCGCGGCCCTCGCCTAACCTTGCCATGAACGATACCATTTACGAGGCAAGCCAGCTCATCTCCGGCGGGGACATCTTCCGATCGCTCGCCCCCCCCGCCCGTCTGGCGGTCTTCGGCGATCCGGTGGCTCACTCCAAATCTCCCGCTTTCCAGAACGCCGCTCTCCGTTCCTGCGGAATTGAAACGCAATACGTCAAGATCCATGCGCGTCCCGACGAGCTATCCGACGCCTTGAGAGCTTTGCCTGCAGCAGGTTTTCTCGGAGCCAATGTCGACGATCCCCCACAAGGCCGATGCGCTCGCAACCGCGCATGAGGCCGATGACTACGCTCGCAAGGCCGGCGCGGTTAATACGATTGTTGTTGAGGGAGAAACGTTGGTCGGCTTCAACACGGACGGCCCGGGTCTCCTGAGGGCCCTCCGTGAAGAATTCTCCGTGGACTTGCGCGACCTGCGCGTGATGCTGCTCGGCGCCGGAGGAGGTGCCGGGCGGGCTATCGCCGTGCAGTGCGCTTTCGAAAGCTGCGAACGTCTCGTCCTTGTGAATCGCACTTTTGAAAAGGCAAGAGACCTTGCGCAGGAACTCGCCTCCTACTTTCGCAGCGACCGGCTCGTCGGCCCGGCCGAACGGCTCGAGGCCATACCGTTTGAAGAGCGTGCGCTCCGCGAACAACTCGCCAAGACCGACCTCGTCATCAATGCCACCTCCGTCGGCATGAGACGCACCGATCCGCCACTGATACCCGCCGGATTGCTGACAGCCAACCTCATGGTCTATGACACCGTCTACGCAACGGGAAAGTCGCGCCTTGATCGAGGACGCCGAAGCCGCTGGCGCCCGCGCCACCAACGGCCTCTCCATGCTCCTGCACCAGGGAGCGCTCTCCTTCGAGATCTGGTTTGGCCGGGCCGCTCCTTTGGAAGTCATGCGCGCTGCATTGAAGGCGGCGCCTTAAGAATCTCGCGCGCCAGAGCGGCATCGCGGGCAATCTGGTCGCGCAGATCGTCAATCGATGAAAACTTCCTCTCCGGACGCAAGAAACGTTCGAATTTTACTTCAAGATCGTAACCGTAGAGATCGCCCGAAAATTCGAAAACATGCACCTCGAGGACGCGGTCGAGGGCGTTGCCCACGGTCGGACGCACCCCGACGTTGGCCACCCCTTCGAACCAGCGTGAGTTCATGAGCACACGCACCGCATAAACCCCGTTGGGCGGAAAGCGTTCGTTGTGCGCTGAAAGGTTGGCGGTAGGGAACCCGATCCCACGCCCCCGCCCCGCGCCCGGCTGGACAGTGCCGAGAATGGTGTAGTCCCTCCCCAGAAAGCGACGGGCCATTTCAAAGTCGCCCGCCTCCACGGCTTTGCGGATTCGCGTGCTACTGACCAACTCCCCATCGATCTCCACGGGGTCGATCTCCACGGTCTCGAAGCCAAATTTCTCACCGAGAGCCGCCAGCAGCGCGACGTTACCCGCGCGCCCCTTGCCAAACGCCCAGTTGTGCCCCACGCAGACCATGCGCAAAGAGCCCGCGGAGCGTGCCAGCGCTTCCACGAAAACCTCCGGCGGCTGCGCGGCAAAGGCCACATCAAATTTGATCTGCAAGAGAAACCGGCAGCCGAGTTCCTCGATCAGGCGAAGCTTGTGGGGTGTGGAAGTCAGGAGATGGGGGGCCGATTCCGGCCGGAGCACTCGCGCCGGGTGCGGATGGAAAGTCAGCACCACCGCCGACCCGCCCAACCGGTCCGCTTCGCGCATCGCCCGGCGGATCAGAACCTGATGGCCCAGGTGAACTCCGTCAAAGACCCCGATGGCCACGCAGAGCGGCCCGGGAATTTCCGCAAGCTCCGAAAGCGCGTGGAGGACCTTCATGCCGTCGACGGGAGAAGCGCAGTCGATCTCATGGCAATCCTGGCGTCCCCTAAGCGCCCCGCAGGCGGGAAACCGTCGGCAAGCTGAGGATTCGATTGACGAGCTCCGCCCGGGGCAACGCCTTCAAATCATCGACGCTCACCGCATTCTCGACGCTGAACCGACCGGACTTCGTCCGGCGCAGGGCGCTCAAGTGGGCGCCGCAGCCCAACTCGCGACCGATGTCATGCGCATAGGTCCGCACGTAGAATCCCTTGCTGCAGACCACCAGAAAGTCGATCTCGGGCAGACGAATCTCCCGGACCTCCTGGGCATAGACACGGACGAATCGCGGCTCACGTTCGATCTCCTTGCCTTGGCGGGCCAGCTTGTAGAGTGGCACACCATTCTTCTTGATTGCGCTAACCATCGGCGGCGTCTGGTAAAAATCGCCTCGAAACTTATCAAAAGCCTGCTGGACCTGCTCCCGGGAAAGGGCAGGCACCGGGTTCGTCTCGATGATCTGCCCGTCAGCATCCTGACTGTCGGTCACCTCGCCCAACCGGATTGTCCCGGCGTACTCCTTGTCTTCGCTCATGAGCAGGTCCTGGATCTTGGTGCCGCGACCGATCGTGATCAGCAGGAGCCCCGTCGCCAGCGGATCGAGGGTTCCACAATGCCCCACTTTCTTGGTGCCCAGGGCACGGCGCGTGATCGCCACGACGTCGTGCGAGGTCATCCCCCGCGCCTTATCGACCAGCAGGACGCCGTCAATTTCGGTTACGGATCTCATGACAGACAGCTTCCAAAAATTTCTCTTCCACTTGTGCGATGGTTCCGCGCGCGCGAGCCCCCGCGGCCAGGGGATGGCCACCGCCGCCGAAGCCTTTGCAGATTTCGCAGACGTCCACGCGCGGGTCTTTCGATCGGGCGCTTATCCGAACCCATCCTTCCGGGAGCTCCTCAAAGAAGACCGCGGCGACGACCCCCTCGACAGAACGCAAGTGATCGATGATGCCTTCGTTGTCCTCCGGCAAAACTCCCAACTGATCAACCGCCGCGAGGGAAAGCGAGAAGCTGGCCAGGTGCCCATCACAGGAAAAACGGGCCTCATTGAGCGCGTGGCGCAACAAGTCGAGCCTGCGGCGCGGCTGGTTATCATACATCTTTCGGGAGAACGATCCGACGTCCACGCCCGCCGCCACGAGTGCGGCCGCCGCATCGAAGGTCCGAACGTCCGTCCCAGGATACTGAAAAGAACCGGTATCTGTCGAAATCGCAGCAAAGAGGTTCGCCGCCATGTCCGGCGAGAGGGGCGCATCGATGGCCTTGAAGAACTCGTAGATAATCTGGCCCGTCGCCGGCGACGCCGGATCCACATAATTCAAAGCACCGTAAAGCTCGTTGCTCACGTGATGATCGACGTTGATGAGGGTTTCGACCGAAGAAACCCCTTGAAGGACCGTCCCGAGACGGTTCTTCACCGAGTTGTCCAGCGCGACAAGGACATCGAAGGGGCGTGGCACTTGGTCGGGTATCGAAATAATCTCGTACTGCGGCAAATAGCGGTACCTTTGGGTGACTCCGTCCTCGTTCCAGGCCGTGACCGATTTGCCGATCGATTTCAGCCACAAAGCAAACGCGATGGTCGAGCCCAGCGCATCACCATCGGGCCGGATATGGCTGGCCACCAGGATCCTCTCTGCGTTCTTGATGGCCTCCGCGATCTCCGAAAAGGAAGCGTTCATTTGGCCTCGTCCAACCCCAAATCATCCAGAATGTTCAACACCCGGGAGCCGCGCGCGATGGAGTCGTCCAGCTTGAAGTTCAGGTGCGGAGTGTGCTTGAGCACCACCCGTCTCGAAACCTCTGCCTGCAGCATGCCGCGGTTCTGCTCGAGAACAGCAAGCACGTTCTCGCGCTGCACGTCGGTGCCGAGCGCGCTCACATACACGTGGGCCTGCTTGAGGTCGGGCGTGATGTCCACGCCGCTGACGGTAACCAGCGGCGTCGGAAAAGTCAGTTCTCGCAGGATGATCTGCCCCAGCTCGCGCTTGAGAACTTCGCACACCCGTTCGATTCGGTGTTTCATGGCAAATTTGGAGTCGGCGAGCCTATCGCTTTCCGACGGTTGGTCTAGAGCAATTTTACTCGCCTAAATGTCGCCACTGCCGGGCATATGAATCAAGCATCTGTTCACGAAAAACATCCCTGGTCGCGATAGGAGGGATTTCCCGGAATCGCGCCATCCGGGCCCGTCTGCCCGTTTTCGGGGCTTCTCAGGCGAATCCGGCTCGGCAAGAAGCGCAAAGATTGCCGCAATTTTCATTTGGTAATTCGCAGCCGACGCGGATACTACCCCGCTCGATATGAGTCAACCCATCGGCATTGGCCTGGCAGGCTTTGGCACGGTTGGCGCCGGAGTTTACAAGAACCTGGCGGCCAACGGCAACCTCCTGGCGCAACGTCTCGGTGCGCACTTTGAGGTCCGGCGGATTGCCGTGCGCGATCTCAAAAAGCCGCGCACCGTCGCGGCTCCTGCCGAGCTGTTTACGGCCAACGCGGACGATCTGATTTCGGATCCCAGCATTCGCATTGTGGTCGAGTTGATGGGCGGAATCGAGACCCCGCTCGCCTTCGTGAAGAAGGCTATCCGGGCGGGCAAGTCTGTCGTCACGGGCAACAAGGCCTTACTGGCAGAGCACGGGCAGGAGATTTTTCATTGGGCCCGGGAGCACAAGGTGCCCATCTTCTACGAGGCCGCGGTGGCAGGCGGCATTCCGATCATCAAGGTGGTGCGCGAATCGTTTGCTGGTAACCGGTTCGAAAGCATTCACGGAATCCTCAACGGCACGAGCAATTACATCCTCACCCGGATGACGGATACCGGAATGGATTTTGCCCCGGCCCTCGCCGAGGCGCAACAACTCGGCTACGCGGAGGCGGATCCTTCCCTGGACATCAACGGCTGGGACGCCGCGCACAAGGCAATCATCCTGGCTTCACTGGCCTACGGCTTCTGGCTCGACCCGGCCAGCCTCTACGTCTCCGGGATCGATCAGCTCACGGCTTCCGATATTCGATTCGCCGGCGAACTGGGCTATCGAATCAAGCTTCTCGCGACGATCAAAGCCGGTGCCGGCAACGCCATTGAAGTGCGAGTTTGCCCGACCTTGATCCCCAGGAACCACGTTCTGGCTTCGGTCAATGGTGTCTTCAACGCGATTGCGGTTCGGGGCGACATCGTCGGCGAGACCCTTTTCTACGGGCGCGGTGCTGGCCAGGACCCGACCTCGAGTTCGGTGCTGGCGGACCTCGCGGAGGCTTCGTTTGGTCTGCAAAGCTCGCGGTTCTGCTACGGTTTCACCTCGCACGATCTCTACGGAAAATGCCAGCCGGTCGAGCAAGCGATTTCCAAGTATTATCTCCGCCTATCCGTGGACGATCGTCCGGGGGTGCTCGCGCAGATTGCCGGCGCGCTCGGCGACGCAGGGATCGGCATTCTTTCGGTTATTCAGCCGGAAACGCATTCTGAAGGATCCGCCGTGCTCGTCCTGATGATTCATGATGCCACCTTTGGCGCCATGCGAGCCGCCGTCGCCCGGATCGCTGCGCTGGCTTGCGTCAAGGACACTCCGGCCCTCTTGCACGTGGAGTCGTTCTCCTGAGTCATGCAACCGCTTCACGATCGCGGCGTCATCAGCCGATTCCGGCAGTATCTTCCGATCACGGAGGCCACGCCGATCGTTTCACTGAACGAGGGATCGACCCCGCTGATCCATTCGCCGCGCCTCAGCGAGCGGGCGGAAGCGCAAGTCTTCATCAAATATGAGGGGCTCAACCCGACCGGTTCTTTCAAGGATCGCGGGATGACGGTGGCTCTCTCGAAGGCTCTCGAACGGGGCGCGCGCACCGTCATTTGCGCTTCCACCGGCAACACCTCGGCTTCCGCGGCCGCCTACGCCGCCCGTGCCGGCATTCTCTGCGCGGTCCTCCTGCCGGCCGGCAAGATCGCCAGCGGCAAGCTCGTGCAAGCTTACCTCTATGGTGCCAAAGTGATCGCGGTGCGCGGAAATTTCGACGATGCCTTGCGCCTGGTGCGCGAGCTCGGCGGACTCGCCGCGATCTCGATCGTCAATTCCATCAATCCTGACCGCATCGAAGGTCAAAAGACGGCGGCCTTCGAGATCATTGAGGAGCTTGGAGACGCTCCGGACCTCCACATCCTGCCGGTGGGAAATGCCGGGAATATTACCGCCTACTGGAAAGGGTATCGCGAGTTCTTCGATCGGGGGCGTGCGCGAACGCTGCCACGCATGATGGGCTTCCAAGCCTCTGGCTCGGCGCCGATCTATTACAACCGTGTCATCGACTCCCCAAACACCGTCGCCACCGCCATCCGCATCGGCAATCCGGCGAGCTGGGAAGGCGCCGGCGCGGCAGTCACGGAAAGCCATGGCGCCGTCGGCATCGTCAGCGACGAAGAAATCCTGGCCGCGCAAAGCTGGCTCGCGAAAAGCGAAGGCATCTTCGTCGAGCCGGCCAGTGCCGCCTCCGTCGCCGGTCTTTTTCAACTGGGCAAGACCGGCGCGCGCCGCATCGTCCTCACCGTCACCGGCCACGGACTCAAGGATCCCGACGTCGCCATGACCACCGGAGACTACCATCCCATCGAAGCCGAGGCCGACCTTGTCTCCATCCGCAAGATCCTCGAAAACGCATCGTCTTGAAGACCTACCGCGAAAAGACTCCCAAACAACAACCTCCTCATCCTCCTTCGTCCTCGTCCTCGTCCTCGTCCTCGAAATGATTCTCAGAAACTCATCGTTTTAGCGACCCATGCCCCTTGTTGTTCAAAAATACGGAGGAACCTCCGTCGGAACCACCGACAGGATCCAAAACGTTGCCCGGCGCGTGCTCGAGACCCAGCAGGCCGGGAACTCGGTCGTCGTGGTCGTCTCCGCCATGTCAGGCGTGACCGACAATCTGATCAAGCTCGCCCGCCAATTGGCGCCCCACCCCACCGAGCGCGAACTCGACGTGCTCCTCGCCACCGGCGAACAAACGACCATCGCCCTCACCGCGATGACACTCAACGCCATGGGTGGCAAGGCGGTCTCGCTGACCGGCGCCCAGGCCGGAATTCTCACCGACGGCCTCCACACCAAAGCGAAAATCGCCAACATTTCTCCCCGGCAGATCCGCCGCTATCTCGCCGACGGGTTCATTTGCATCGTCGCGGGCTTTCAGGGCCAGACGTTGCAGGGCCAGATCACCACGCTCGGCCGTGGTGGCAGCGACCTCACCGCCATCGCCATCGCCGCCGCCCTCAAGGCCGACAACTGCGAAATCTATACCGATGTCGACGGAGTCTATACCTGCGACCCGCGCATCGTCCCCGCCGCTCGAAAGATCGACGTGATCACCTACGACGAACTCCTCGAAATGGCCGCCTCCGGATCAAAGGTGATGCAGTCGCGTTCCGTCGAATTCGCCAAAAAATTCAAAGTCCCCTTCGAGGTGCGCAGCA
This sequence comes from uncultured Verrucomicrobiae bacterium, assembly GCA_963820865.1. GTDB lineage: Bacteria > Verrucomicrobiota > Verrucomicrobiia > Chthoniobacterales > Terrimicrobiaceae > DASTFP01. Next base: position 125,601 of record CAWGBZ010000015.1, on the reverse strand, counting down.
GCTTTAACACGAACAGAGGAACCATAGTGAAAGAAGAAACGCCCGGATTGGAAACCGTCGTCGTGCGCGGCGTCTCGGTCGAACGCAACCAAGCCAAGGTCACCATCACCAACGTGCCCGACCGGCCCGGAGTCGCTTCGCAGATCTTTACCGCCCTCGCCGAGGCCAACGTCATCATCGATGTCATCGTGCAGAACGTCTCCGTCAGCGGCGCAACGGACATCTCGTTTACGATGAACCGCGACGAACTCGACAAGTTGGGCCATGTGCTTGATCCGATCGTCAAGAACATCGGCGCCGGACTCATCGTCAAGCCGGACGGCGTCGCCAAGCTCAGCGTTGTCGGCATCGGCATGCGCTCCCACTCCGGCGTCGCTGCGCGGCTCTTTGAGGCCCTCGGAAAGGGTGGCGTCAACATCCAGATGATCTCCACCTCCGAAATCAAGATCGCCGTCATCATCGACGAAGCCCGCCTCGACCAAGCGGCCAACCTCGCCCACGAAGCCTTCGGCCTCGCCGGCGAAATCAGCGCCTAGCTAAGCTAGCGATCCTCCAGAGAATCGCCCTCGTGGCGAGGGTCGCTGGAAGCGCGCTCCATCCGAAAACGCTGGCGGTGAGAGCCGCGGTCTCGGGGAGCATACCCGTCTGGTGTGGTGCTCGGCGTCCGCGCCGAGCACAGGTGCGCCCGCTTCAGGCAGGGAATCACCCGAGATTCGCCATGGCGAATGCTCTCCGAGCTTTGGCCTTGGGTGCGCTCTTCGGAATGTAGCAACAGGCGGTTGGCACAACCAGCTCTACAAAAACTGCGGATCCTTTCAGTTTCCTCCGTTCACCGCTCAAGAATGTGCAAGAGCTCGTACCGCGCCGGATCTCCGGGCAACTCGACGTGGAAACCCTGCATGACAAACGTCGCGACGGCGACCGTGACTCCGATCCCCACCGTCAACCCGCAAAGGGCATAAGCTGGACCTCTCGGCGGCACGTCCGGCCAATCTTGCAGTCCAAGAAGACCAATCGCACTGGAGGCGATCAGGCACACGAAGATCAGCAGAGCCCAGGAATAGAGATGCAAGCCGAGCACCGGCGGGCCATAGCCAGGATCCGGTGGAACGATGTGCAACAAGATCTGCCGGATCGACGCCACCGCCCCGACCAGCGACGCCAGAATCGTCATGGCGAATCCACGAGCCTGCAGCGTCCGGTCACTCCGGCCTTCCACGGTTCGCAGCAGAATGCCGATCGGCCCAACGCACGCCAGCAGGAACGCCATCCGCTGAATGACACACAAAGGACACGGCAACTCCCCGAGCGCAAATTGGTACGTCAGGCTTGCCCCCATCACTCCGCAAACGCCCACGAGTTGACCGGCGGCCACCAAGCTCGTCCAGTGCGAGGAAAAGAACGCCCGCACCTCAGAAACTCAGATTGAGCGAACTGGTGGCGTGGAATCGCAGCAAGGCGACCACCCCGAACAAGGAAATGGCGAAAAATGTGCCGGCCGCCCGCGGCCAACCGAGGAATTGAAAGACGAGCGCGAGCGCCACAAGAAGTGCGGTCAGAGATTCCATATTTAGAGCAGGCGCCCAAAAGGCTGCACGGCGAGTTCGCCTGCTCCGACCATCAAACGCGCTCGCTGCTTTCCAGCACTCTCGGGCACCCGCGGGCATTATAGAAAAAGCTCGCCTTCCGTGGCAAGCCGCTTGTCGGTTCGCCTGCAACCATGAGTTGCCAACCCTCAAATCACAGACTATGTACCGGCTCTGCATTTGGATGGGTGGCAGAGTGGTCGATTGCGCACGCTTGGAAAGCGTGTGTTCCTTAACCGGAACCCAGGGTTCGAATCCCTGCCCATCCGAGTTCACCAGTGCGACAGCACCACCGCAGGGATGAGAATTCGCCACGGCGCAATTCGAGCCGAGCGAGCGAGGTGATCCTCTTCCTATCAACCCTCAACTCTCATCCATCAACTCGTCGATGAATTCATCGAGGCACAGTCCCTGTCCATCCGAACGATTCCATCCGCAGATTTCGCAGATTTACGCAGAGAATCTGACTGGGGATTTCGGAAAGTTCTCCGGATTCTCTCCATCACTCTCGTCGATAAAATCATCGACGTCGGCCAGCTCTGACAGTCCGCGGACACCTGTCAAAGGTCGACCGTTCGCAGAAAATCGGACGCGCGCGATCCGCACGCGACTCTCAACTCACCGTACGCTTCGCAGACAACACCATCTGCGTCCATCTGTGACGGTATGAAGTCATGGAGCAACCGGCGCTGGGCAAACCGAAAGGAATTGGTCAATGTCCCTTGCGGAACCCGTGAGTGCTTGCAACAAGCACGGGAGGCCGAAGGTCCAAAGGTTCGATGATTAGCATGAGCTCATTGCTCCCATCGGTGATTGAACCTTGGCGGAAAGCACCATCGTGGGGCGCAAGACCCCGAATGCCTGACTGCAACCCTTCCGTCCGTGGACCAATCCGGGTCGGCTGCCCGCGCCGGTTGCCTTTGAGCCTTAACCGGGCCACCGAAGAAAAACCATGACAAAAATCTACCAACTCAATACCTCTCCCAAGCAAGCCCTTTGGGTCGAGACCTACTTGGCCCCGCCGCCGCCTTCCCAAGGAAAAATCATCGGCCTGGACTGCCACCCGGACACATTTACCGCGGCGGTCTTCGTTGGCCGAACCCCGCACGATGCCCGCAAAGTTGGCAGTCGGGAAAAGCTCAACCTCCAAGCCTTGCTGGAGTGGGCTGCCCAAGAGTTCGGGCCGCAGGATCTCTTTCTGTTGGAAGCGGGCTCCAACAGCTTCGAGCTCTGCACGCGGTTGCACGCGCTGGGCCTGCGCGCCGTGGTTCTGGAGAGCTGCCATGTTGGCAAGCACGCCAAGAGCTACGCCGACAATGACAGAATGGCCGCCGCGCGCATCGCGCTGGTCTATCTGGCCGGCAACGCCCCGTGCGTGTGGGTGCCCGACGAGCGCAGCCGCCAGCGGCGGGAACTTTTGCACCTTTAGCGCAAAGCGGTCGCCGACCCACGGCGGCCAGTAACTCGCTGCGCGCTTACCTCAACGGCAACGCCATCCGCCTCGCCAAGGCCAACCTCGAGTTGGAGAGCACCCGTCAAGGGATCCTCCAACAACGAGACTGGTCGCCCCTGCAAAGGGAGATCCTTGCCGAGCACTTCGGGGATCTGGATGCCTCTAAAGAGCGCCGCCAGCGCCTCTACCGGCTCATCGCTCTCGAAATAAGTGGGGGAGCCCCTGATTGCTGCGCTGCATTGAACGTGCTCGGCGTGGGCCTGATCAACGCCTTCGCGCTCCTCTCCGTTATTGGCGACGTGCGCCGCTTCGAGCGGCCCGAAAAACTCGTGGCCTACATCGGGCTCAACCCCGGCCAGCGCCAAAGCGGAATGGGCAAGAACGTCAAACTCGGCGTGGGCAAAAGAGGCCGTGGGGACATCCGCCATCTCCTTATCCAAGGCGCTCAGGCCGTTCTGCGCATGGGCCGAGCCACCGCCCTGGGCCAATGGGGCTGGAAACTCTTCGCCCGAAAAGGCAACCGCAACGTTGCCGTTGCCGCCGTGGCCCGCAAGCTCCTGGTCCAAGTCTGGCACATGCTCTCGGGCAACCCGCCCACCGCCTTGGAAACCCACAAAAGCTTCACTCTTAAACTCCACAAGCTGGCCGCGGCATTGGGCGCGCCTTTGCGTCGCCAACTCCGGCTTGGTGACAGCCTCTCCTCCTGCATTCACACCCTTAAAAGCCGAGCGCTTCAAGCTGCCAGTACCTGCGTCATGACAAAGATACCCGTCAACACTAACCGGTTTGATGGGGGCTGTGCGCCCCCAAACCCCGCACCGCTCGCCGCGGCAGGCGTTCGGGGGGAACTTTCAATATGGCTTGCCTGCGGCAAGCTTAGAAAAACGAAACAACCGATCTTTTTTCTTGCATGACTACATGCCCGTAAATCTGTGGATCAATACACCCTCAATCCAGCGGCGGCCGGATCCGGCTATCACCTGGCTATCACCGAACCCTCAACTCGCCGATGGATTCGACCCTTTGCAATGGCCGAGCGGACGACGTGCTGATAGCCTCCGGTACTATGAACAAGTTCTCCGATTACAAGATTGTCTGCGCCGCCCACGTCGACGAGGTTGAGAAGATCGTCAAGGCCAGCATCGCCGAAGGCTGGGAACTCGTGGGGCCAGCTTGCTGCTGTCAAGATCGGTACTGCCAGACGCTCGTGAAATACGAGTTCTCTGAGCCTGACACGGCGAAGGCAATTCAAGCCCGAGAGGTGAGACGGGGCTTTTGACGGGATTCCCTCGAAATCTCCAGGCGGGAACTCCTAAGCGCCCCCAAAAAATCCGTATCAAAAGCACCCCTGGCAGCAGATCGACTGCCGCGCGCGAAGCGGGTCTCCGCCAGTCTTGGGGTCTCCCTTGCCATCAACGCTCAAGCACGTAGCGGCGGGATCCGGCTACCGGGAGCCGCCGGAGATCCGGCCACCGCCTGGCCACCGCCGGACTCTCACTCATCTTCTCGTCGATGAAGATCATCAAGGCACAATCCCCCGCCCATCCGAACGATTCGATTCGCAGATTCACACGGAGAATCGCAGAGAATCGACCGGTGCAACAGCTGCTGGCGTGTTATCCTGCAAATGCGGCTCTCAACCTCCCGGCGCCCTTCGCGAAAAGGCCAAAAAAGAAACCTGCGTCAATCGGGGAATCACTTCAGCCAGTGGATCTTGATCTCTTTCTCAAGCGCTTTGAACTCGGGGTCGCCGGTTACCAGTTCGGCTTTCCTTTCTTTCGCCAACGCGGCCGCGAAGGCGTCGGCCAGACTGATCTTGAAACGCGCCTTGAAATCCGCGGCGACGTCCGCCTGGACGCGATTGGTGGCGTGAAAATCAACCGGCAGGCCCTCAAGGACCTTCGCGGCTTCCGTCCATGCCTCTGTGCCGTCCTTCTTCACGATGGAGTACTTGACCTCAGCGTAGTTAACGTCGGTCATGTGGAGTGGGCTGTCCTTCCTGCCGGCGGCGACGAGCAGCCTTTCCATCGCTTCGGCGCCGGGTTCGTCGCGGAAGTAAGCAATAAGCGCAAAACTGTCGAGCACCTTACCGGGCAAGACGCTCCTCCAATTCCCGCTCCTGCTGCTTGTGCTCGGCCCATTGCTCAGTCAGTGGTTGGTCGCCAGGCTTGCGCTTGAGGATACCGCGCCCGCGCTTGATGAGCGCAGCCGTCACCGGTTTGAGCAGAATCCCCTCCGGCGTCGCCTGCACCACGGCTCTCGTCCCATTCTCGATGTTGAACTGCTTTCGCAATCGAAGCGGAATGACAACCTGGCCTTTCGTCGTGAACCGCACGGTTTCGTTTTCCTTTGTCATACCCATATCAATTAGTATGACTTTAACAAGAAAGTAAGTCCACAGTTTCTGAGTAAGACTTCGCGCGTTCTCTCCGCAGATTCCCAGATTCACACAGATCACTGCAGAGAATCGACCGACCGCGACCGCTTGCTGGCATGTCGTCCTTGCCACGCGACGCTCGACTTACGCGAGGCGAATAAACGAATCGGCCAAATCTGCGTAAAGTGGATCAACAGACCCTCAACGCTCAACCATCACCCCTCAACTCGTCGGCCCCGCGGCCGACGTCAGGCCGACGCCTAAGCTTCCGTCGTCACCTTTTCGAAATCGAGATCTTCCTTCTTGGCGAAGGCTCGGAACTCTTCCTCGTGTCCCATGAGAACTGCGCGCAGCACCACAGAATCATCGGCCAGTCCCATGCCGGGCAGAGAGTCAGGGATGATATCCACTTCCTTCAGGAGATAGCCGAGAGCGAAAACGGTCTCGGCGATCGCTTGTAAATCCGAACACGGGTAGGCACCGTCCAAAACGTCCTCCGCGTAGCGCACCAAAAAATTCGTCTGCCGCTTCAAATGCGGATAGTCCGGCACGTCGAGCATCTCGGCTTTGACCTTCAGGAAGGGCAGCTTGCGACGGAAGGCATCCATCTGGCCGGCCGTTACCGTCTGGCCACCGCGAATTACAAAGTCATGAATGCCATTCATCGGGCGTGACACTAGCCGCCCGCGGTGACCGGCACAAGAGCGTCCGTTGCCACTGGCAACTTTTCTCCCCGCATGTACCTTTCCTAAATGAAACTGCTCTCGCGGTTCGCCGTTTTTCTCTTTGTCCTGGCGGGAGACCTGGACGCCTCCCCGATCATCCGGGAAACCGGCGCGATCTACCTGTCGGACTTTGGTCAGAAGCCGCTGCGCCTCAGAGTGCTGCGTCCGGCGCCCTGCTACTTCGACATCAACATGACGCGTTACGCCGGGACGCTCCGGTTTCCGCAGTTTGTCCAGGTGGAAGCTTTTTCGGACTACGGGTGCCGGATCCGTGGCAACGCGCGGCAGGGTGGCGTGGCGGCTTGGGTCCCCTATAACGAACTGGAACCTCTCCCCGAGGGACTGCTGGCGAATCTCAAGAAGAGCGAAGAGCGCCGGAAAATCGTGGACGAACTCATCGCCCGAAATGAAGTGGCCATCGGAATGACGATTGACGAGGTGGGTCGCAGCCTCGGTAAGCCCCAGAAGGTCACCAACCGCGCAGACAAGGAGGGCACCGAGCAGATCTGGGAGTTCATCAAGTATGACCTCGTCCCCCAGACCACCTACGCGCCCGGCTATGGTCAAACGGTCATCAACCTGCCCAAGAAGCCCCCGGTGGTTGTCCAAAGCGGGGGCTACTTTCCGACAACCGTCTACGTCAAAGTTCCCGTCGGAAAGCTAAAAGTCACCTTCAAGGACGGCATCGTCGATGCGCTTGACCAGACCGAGGGAACGCTGGTGGGCGCCGGACAGGTTTCCGTTGTCACCCCGCCGATCAACGTGTATTGGTAGCGGCTTTCGAGTGGCGGGGTAGCCAAGTGGTAAGGCCGGGCTCTGCAAAAGCCCCATACGTCGGTTCGATTCCGACCCCCGCCTCTTTTCATAACTGCATGTGCAGGAGTATGTTACGACGCGGCGGTTCCAAAAACGGACACCAAATGGACACCAAAATCCCTACTCTCGGAGCACTTTTCGGGTACCCGGGCCAGCTCGCCCGCTACTCGCTGACGCTTCGGAAGCCGGCTCGTTTAGGTTGGCGATTGCGTCGATCGCATGAAAACACGCTACCGTCTCATTCACCGCGGACGCGGCCACGGCACCTTCTATTGTGTAGATTCTAAAACGGGGAAACGCACCACTCTCGGGAAGGCCACCAAGGAGGAGGCCCGCCAGATCGTCGATGCCAAAAACCAGGCCGAGCGCCAGCCGATGCTCAATCTCCAGCTGGCCAAAGCCTATCTCGCTGGCACGGACGCCGAAATGCCCAAGCGAACTTGGCAGCATGCCGTGGAGGTCCTCACTGACACAAAGCGAGGCGCGAATAAGGAACGCTGGAAACGAGCTGCCAAGGATCGGGCACTTTCCCTGCTGTGGCCGAAGGTGATCGTGGAGACCGAGGCCGAGCTCGTTCTCAAGGTCCTCCGAATCGGCACCGTCTCGACGAACGTCTACCTCCGACGCCTCTACAACTTCTGCGTGGATATGAACTGGCTACCGTGGCCCATTGTTCCCAAGCGACAATGGCCCATTGTCCGATTTCAAGAGAAGAGGGCCATCAGCTGGAAGGAGCACTGTCAGATCGTGGAACGGGAAAAGAATCCCGAGCGAAGGGCCTTCTATCAGCTGGCGTGGTACTTGGGAGCCTCCCAGTCGGATCTCGCTCACCTTCAAGCAGAGGACGTCGACTGGCCGAATCGCGTGATCAGCTTCTTCCGAATGAAAACACGTTGGCGGAGCCTGCAACCTCCACAAATTCGTTTCGGAAGAGAAGTGGAAGCGATCCTCTCCACGCTTCCAAAGATCGGCCCGTTGTTTCCCTCTCTTGCCAACGTGCGGCCCGGAGATCGCGCCACCGAGTTCAAACAGCGCTGCGACGGCCTCGGGATTCGTGGAATCTCCCTGCATTCCTATCGCTACGCCTGGGCGGAACGTGCGAAGACGGCCGGCTACCCGGAACGCTTCGCGCAACTGGCCTTGGGCCACAACAGCAAAGCCGTCCACCGTGCCTATGCCAAGAAAGCGCAGGTCACCTTGCCCCCTCTTGAGGAATACGAGGCCAAGATCGTGCCGTTCACAGGAGTCGGACCTGCCGTCGAGATGCCTCCAGCGACTGCAACCGGCACTTGAAACGTGATACGAAGTATCATAGACTCTGCGCTGGTATTCGTCGAACATTCCAAGGTCACGGCCATCATTTCGGCGCTGGTCAGTGACGAGGATTACCGACGATTCCAGAGCGAATTGATGGAGAACCCGGAGAGAGGCGATGTCATTCAAGGAACAGGCGGATTTCGGAAGGCGCGGATGCGCCTGGCTGGCGGAGGCAAAAGCGGGGGCGCCCGCGTCATCTACCTCTACTTCCCTGAACGACAGGTAATCTTTATCGGCGCGATCTACAAAAAATCGAAACGGGAAAATTTGACCGACCATGAAAAAGAAATCCTCAAAGGTGCAGCCCGCGACATCAAAGCCCATTACAAGCTGGGGTGATGCGGTTTTTGACCCGGCTGAGTTTGTCAAGGACATGCGAGACTTGGCCGATCACTACATGGGCAAGAGAAAGCTGACGTTGCGCACTTTCCGCGTGATCCGTCCCGCTCCACGATTCACTCCCCAGCAAATCGTCAAGCTGCGCGAGGAACGAAAATTGAGCCGTCCGCTCTTCGCCCGGGTGCTGAACGTGCCAGATGTAACAGTGAGAAAGTGGGAGTCTGGTGAACGAAAACCGTCGGGTGCGGCACTGCGGCTATTGGAAGTCATGCGCTCGAGGCCTGAGGCACTCCTGCAGTTGGCGCTGTCGAAAACCGCGACTCCAAACCCAAGCTGGCCGAACGCCCATGATCGAATTCCAACGCGATAAATTGGCATCCACCCTGCAGAATCGGTGCCGTTGTTCCGCAAGGGGCGAATCAGCGAGCTTCGCTCTCGTGAAAGAGACGCTGTGCGCGTCAGGCAGCCGCCTCGAAAAGCGAAGAGTTAGGTCGGGTTGACTTCTTGCGGCTATTCTTGATACGCCAGTGTCTCGCCAAGGCTCGTGTGGCCTGAGACAGCCATTCCCGATCCTGTGCGGCGGCAAGAACATCCACGGTCGCAAAATACTTCGGAGCATTCGGTGCCGGCTTGCCGAGCGGTGACAGCAACTTGGCGGCTATCAACGGCGCAATGTCATGTTCTTGGAAACCTAAAACAACCGCGGTTTCGCCTGTGCTCAACCTCGCGGGAAGACGTCGACAATTGAGAAGAGCAAGAATCTCTTGGCTGCTGCTGATCTGTTTGGCAGAAAACATCGCCGCACTCCTTACCTTCCCTGAAGCTTCTTGAGCTCCTTTTCGTGGGCGATACGCTCCATATTCATGCGCTGGGCCAATCTGCGGTAGCCCTTGAAAACCTCGGAGGTCAGACGGCCCTCGTGCTTGTTGACAAGCTCCATCAGGAATTTTTGCTCCTGGGCGTCGATATCGTAAACCTCCGGGACGAAAGCGCCGACGATCGCCATGACGGCCTTCGAAGTAAGAAGCGTTCTCCCTTTGACCTGGTTGTAGAGGGACAGAATGGGGATGTCATAATCCGTTCCCGGGGCGTCCATCGCGTCAAGAATGCCTTCCACGCAGAGATTGACGAAGTTGTTTGGGCCCTGCTGCAAAAGCTTGGCTTTTTCCAGAACGCGGTCAATGAGGTCAACACGCAGAACCAGCGTAATACGCTTCCGGGGTTGCTTTTTGGATTTCGGCTCCATGCCAGAATGATAGCGAAGCGTGTAAATCACGTCAAGTTAAAGTGACGTGTGTAGCACGTCATACCAAAACGCAGGTTGGTGTTGGCGCGAATCTTTGGATAGTTGCGGGGCTGCAGGGCTACGGGCTCGCCGAGCGCCTCCACCAGTCAGAGGAGACGCCCCATTTCCTTTCCTAGAAGCGCCAGAGGCAGTCCTTCACCCCACCCCAGCCTTCTCGCCCTCCCAAGTTCCCGGGTGAAAACCGCCGACCGATGGAAATGGCACGAGAACCCAGCCCGCTCGTTTGTCACGACAATTTCTATTTTCAATAAGAGGATTTCTCGAAATAAATTGCCGCTCGCTTTCCGTCGGGAGTGTCCTCGACGGCCACGTCTTCAGCATGGTCCATAACCAGGGCGAATTTTCGGGGAATCGTCCGCTTCTTGCTGTCAGAGACGGGTAACACGCGGATAGGGACGTTCATCTCTGTCAGCCGGGCGAATGCTTCTTGGTTGCCCGCCTCGACCGACCGGATTCGCTTCAGGGCGGCGTCCACCATGCGGTCGTAGTGACGGGAGAGCTTCCACCACCCGAAGGAGAAGGAGCCTCCCATGACGACGAGGCAGGCGGCAAGCATCACAGCAAGGATGCCCTTGAAATGAAATGCCCGCAGTTTCCGGGTTGAATCCTCCATGCGTTGAACCGCATCTTGCAAGTCGGGCGCGGCCTTCTCCAAATGCCGGCATTGGATTGCCAACGGTTGAAGAAGGGTTGCTTCCAGTTCGGAATGAATTCGCTCGGCCAGCCTTTCCGTATTCACTTCCCTCCAACCGTCGCGAATCGTATCGCCCAACCCCTTGACCGCCGTAACTATCGTCTCCGCGGTCTGGCAAGCCTCGGCCGCGACCTGTTTATGGCGACTAACGGCTCGATCCAATTCCTCGCGAAAGCGAGCCAGAGCGCCATCCAAGGGGTCGATGGCCTGTTCATGAATGATCTTCGGCGCATCGAGCATGTACAGGCCATTGGCCTGCATGACCAAAATGAGACCACTCAACGTGTCGGCCATTCTGGGATTCTGGGAGAAATGGCGGACAAAGAATTCCCATGCTGCGTCTCGCATCTCTTGGGTCGGCAGACGGGAAATGGCCGCCTTCCAGTAACGCCAATCCTCTTCCGCTTCCTCGTTCACCGGATGTTCTCCAGATTGATGCCGGAGATTCGACGCTTTGGCGCGACGACTTCCCGCCTTCTCGCGGGCTGCAAAGCTTTGGCTTTCGCGGTCGGAATCAGATGCCCGACAATGGCGTCGAGCCGTTCAAAGAACTCAAGCAGCCACTGTTCGAGAACGATACGGTGTGTGATGTCCAGTTGGATGCTCGGATTCCGCAGCGCCTCGGCTGGTGATAGTCCCCGACCAAACTGGATCTCCCGCGACCGCAAATGATTGCGGGTGTCGGAAAGCAGCGCCGGAATCTTCAACCGCACGGCTCCAAACCCGAGCAACTGGCTCTCGAGTTCGGATCCTTGAAAGAACCTCGTCGTTGGGATCCTGACCGGATTGCGAACGATCACCCAATCGACAGAATCTTCCAACGCTTCGACCGTTTGCGCGATGTCGTCCATGTCGGAGACTTCGTCTACCGGGTAGATGAGAACGGTAATGCGCGCGGCGATGGCTTCGCATAACTGCGTCAAATGGACCATTTCCATTGCCCGGAGGATGGTTCTGTTCATATGGGCGCTGGGATCGATCACGATGACCTCGCTGCGGGGCAGGCATCGAAAGATCTTGATGAGCTCTCCTTCCGGCTCCGGTCCCGGTTCCACAAAGGGGCCATTCGCTATTCTGAGTGGGTAACAGGGGACGGCTTGAGAGACGGCAGATCGAGATGAAGACCGGCGGCTTTGAGGTAAGCCATGATGCGAAAGTAGCGCAGGGAGCGAAACCCTCTGGCCAAACGCTTAGCCAGCTGGAGCAGGCCGTTAACTGCCTCTATGGCGCCATTGGTGAGCCGAGTCTTCAAGAATGCGACCACCCCGCTCCAATGTTTTTGGATGCTCTGTGCCAAGTCCCGAAAGGGTTCGAGCCGACTGAGCTTGGCCCGTTTGCACCACCAGCGCAGAGGCTCCTGATCTTCGTCAGCGAGGATGTCCTGGAGCATGTCGCGCAGGCCGATGGCGCGACCGAGTTTGGGGTAGCGGTTGCACAGCGCGCTTCTTTGCTGGCGTTGCTCCTGGCTACGGGTCCATTCGTTGCCTCGCAGCGCCCACAGCGACCCCTTGAGATCGGCCCCTGCCCGAGCCAGTTCCTTACGAACTTGATCAGTAGCTTGACCAGCCATTTGCATAATATGAAAAGGATCAAAGACGATCTGGGCTTGCGGAAAGAACTGGCTCGCGCCGCTTTGATAAGCCGGACTCATATCCATGCTGATGAGTTCGATCTGTTCGGCCTTTCCCCCGTGAGCCACCAACGCTTGGGCGAAGGCTTCCAGAGCCTCGGCGCTGCGGCCTTCGACCATCAAGAGAAGTTGATGAGTTTGCGCGTCGAGGATATTGGTCACGTAGCGATGGCCCCGTCGGGCACTGGTTTCATCAACCGAGATCATTCGCACTTGCGCCCACGAGTTCTTTGCGTAGGCCGCCTCCACATAATGGGCCGCCACACGCCAGAGCCGGGTGTCGTGCTCCCCAAGAGCGTCGGCCACCGCGGCCATCGGCATTTCCCGGCACAACAACATGACAAAAGCTTCAAAAAGCAGGGTAAAACCGCTGCCTTCCCGCGCCCAAGGCACCGTCACGCTCAAGACCCCGTGTTCCGGGCAATTACTGCGCGGCACCCGCGCTTCCAAGAGGCACTCATACTGGAAGAAGTTCAGATGCCTCCACCCTTTGATGCTGGTGTCATGGGTCGGACAAAGCTTGCCGCATTGTGGACATCCAAAGCGTTTGCCCTCCTCAAAATCCAGCTTCAAAAGCAGCCGGCGCGGTTCGCCTTCAAATCGGCATTCGCTCACTTTCCATCCCGCCTCGAGCTGCAAGGCCGCCGTAAACAATGCTTCCGGTGTCATCGCCCCGATGCTGTTCCCCCTAGCAGGCATTTACAAGGGCCGGCAATGAGGCCCTTGTTCCTCGCTCGCGCGCTTCGCGCGCCTCTCTCTCAAAATAAAATCATCTGCGATTACCCATTCCCTATAGCGGGGAGCCCACAAAGGCAACGTCCTCGGGATAGGTCGTGCTAAGGGTACGGTTGAAGGCGTCAAGATCGTAACCTTTCCAGAAAACGCCACGCTGGCTCATCCATTCACAGCGCGCTATGGCCTCGGTGGACTTTCCGAGATTGCCACGCGTCTGGATGGGCACGACAAGACGGTGCAGGATTTCAGATGTTGTAGGGTCTTCGTTTGGCTTCATGGGGTTCCTTTGGTTCTGGCGGGTTGAAGAAGTCCCGCGCCTTGGAGTTTGCTGAGGTAGATTGGAAAACTGGCGATTCCTCCGAGGGCGGAAGCGCATAGAGCCTGCGCCGCTTGGCGCGGACTTTGACGAAGGAAAAGATGGTGCTCGGAGCTGCGCTCAACCCATGAATCTCCCGCAGAGCCGCCGCGATGCGAGGATAGCTCCAGCGCCTGGCGCGGCATTCACGGATAAATTCCCGGTAAGGTTCCAGCTTGGACTGGAAAGCCGGATTGTGGGTGGCGGGTGGAGGTGATTTAGGCATGGCAGTCCTTGGGAAGGGCTGTTCGTTCGAAAGCGTTCGAACGGATTCGAGAGAATTCGAATACCGCTGCGCCATTTCGCAGGCGCGACTCGAACGCATTGAAATGGATCTCGAATGGTATTCGAGAAACATCCGAGTCGGTCAGACAATCAAGGCCTCGCTTTGACATATTGCGTCTCTCTTCATTGGAGATGTTTTGATGGAGCAGATTTGGCATTACATTCATCGCAATATGTTTTGACGTGCGATGCACGCTCGTCTATAAGAATGAGGAAGTCAAGCGAACTCGATGTTTACCTCGGCCAAAATCCGCAACGGTTCCACGTATCTGGAGAATCATCTTTCGGCCAACGATTACTATGCCCAGGGTGAGCGGGTGACGGGCGAGTGGGTCGGAAAGGGTGCCGAATCGCTCGGTCTTTCCGGCGAAGTGCGCCCGGAAGACTTTGAAGCGTTGAGGGTGGGCACGGACGAACGCCTGACACTCCGAACCAAGGAAGCGCGTAAGCCCACGCTTGCCGAGGCAGCCCAGGCATTCCGGGCAAAAGAATCCCGCTCCGGCACCGCTCAGGAAGTCGCCAATTTTCGCCTCACCATGAAGCCCGTTTCAAACCGGGTGGCATTCTTTGATTTCCAATGCTCAGCCCAGAAATCAGTCTCGATCCTGGCGACACTCGGCGGAGACAGGCGACTCAGGATTGCGCACGAGCGGGCAGCGCGCATTGCTCTCTCGGAACTGGAACGGTTTGCTTCCCGCCAAAGGAATACGCCATTTAACCGCCAGTCTGAAGTGACGGGCAACATCTGCGCAGCGGCATTTACCCACGATGCCAGCCGCGCTCTCGACCCGCAGCTTCATACCCATTTTGTGATCGCCAACGCCACACGCGACCGGACCGGGAAATGGTATGCGCTCAATGAATATGAGATGGTCCGAGCTGTCCGATATGCGGGCAAGGTTTATCAGAACGAGATGGCACAGGCGGTTCAGAAGCTCGGCTATGGCATCCGGCTGGCGCGGCAAAATGGGGAGATTACCGGCTTTGAGATCGAAGGAGTGTCGGTCGCGCTCTGCGAACGCTTCTCCAACCGTCGCGAGGAGATCGAACGACAGATCGAGAAGTTCGAAGAGAAGCAGGGGCGAAAGCCCACCGTGAAAGAGGTGGCCCTGATCACCCGGGAGACCCGGCCTGCCGAATTGAAGGAGATCGTCACGGCCGAGGTCCTCGCCTTGCAGCGCTCGCAACTGTTGCCCGAGGAATGCACGCAACTGGAGGCCCTCCGAGGCCGGTCGGAACGGCTGCCGCTTCCGATTCAAACTGGTGAGGAACGCAATGCCCTTCGCGCCAGCGTCGAACATTTATTCGAGCGGCAAAGCGTTTTGCGAGAGCACGAGATTCTGGCCGAGGCCCTCAATCAGACGCTGGGATCGCTGGATTTGGAGAAGTTAGAAGAGGTCGCCACGAGGGGAGAGGCCGGGCTGGTGCGCCTTGCCGCGTCCGCGGAAAATCCCCTGCTCTCGGAATGCTGCACTCGGCAGGGTTTGGAACTGGAACAGTGGGCTGTGAAATTTGTCGATTCCGCGAAGGATTCTTGTCCCGCATTGAACTCGGGGTTCGTTCCGGCTGGGCATCTCTCCGCGGAGCAAAAGCAGGCTGTTGCCTCCGTTCTATGCACAAGAGATCGGATATTCAGTTTTCGCGGCGTTTGCCGGGGCTGGAAAAACCACGACCCTGCTGGAAGTGCAACGCGGGTTGAGCGAGGCCGCTCACACGATCTTTGCCATCACGCCAACGGCATCAGCGGCACAGGTCCTGCGAAACGAGGGCTTTGCCCAGGCGATAACCGTCGAGGATTTCTTACGCAATGCTGAGAAACGGGGTGGACTGCGAAACGCGGTCGTGATTTGCGATGAAGCGGGGCTCAAATCCAATCGACAGGGCGCGGAGTTGCTTCGGCTCGCCCAAAAGCACGAGATGCGCGTGCTCCTCGTGGGCGACGTCCGCCAGCACGTCTCGGTCGAAGCCGGCGACTTTCTGCGGGTCCTCGAAGCGCACAGCAAACTCGGCCGCTGTCAGGTTCAGGAGATTCACCGGCAGATTTCCGCCGATTATCGTGCAGCCGTCGCGCAAATGGCCGCCGGAAATGTTCGAGAAGGCTTGAACAAGCTGGACCGCCTCAATTGGATCCAGGAAGGACAGTCGAACTACCTGGATCGAGCCGCAGCCGACTTTCTTCGGCTCACCGATTACGGACGCAATCCGGAGCGCTGCCTGGCCGTGGCGTTTACTTGGGAGGAAAATCATCGGTTTACCGACTCGATCCGCAAAGGCCTGAAAGAGCTCGGCGTGCTTCCCGCCGAAGGAACCGCTCTCACTGTTCACGAATCACTCCGCTGGACCAATCAGCAGAAGCGGGACTGGCAGCGCTACGAACCGGGACAAGTGATAACCTTTGCCCCTGCGCGCAATCGCCCTTCTTGCTCCGCAACGGTCGTGCGCGTTGAGAACAAGAAAGTCGTAGTGGCTCTTCCTTCTAGGAAAGAAATAGCGCTCGATTTGCGCCGGGCGGATTTGTTCGATGTTGCCCGCTCGCGGCAGATCGAAGCTTCTCCCTGCGACAAGGTGCTCGTTCGTGCCAATGACAAAGAACTTGGTCTCATCAATGGACAGGTATTAACCATTTCGGGTATTGAGCCGGACGGCGCGCTTCAGACCAAGGAAGGCGTGCGTATTCCCGCCGAGTTCCAGCAATGGTGCCACGGATACGTTGTCACATCACACAAGGCCCAGGGATGGACGGCGGATCATGTCGTCGTTGCCGCGGAAGGGCTTACCGCCAAGGGAGCCTACGTAGCGAGTTCCCGCGGCCGCAAGTCCTGCATTCTACATACCCCCGACAAGGCGCGTCTGATGGAGAGGTTGCCCGAAGGTAGTCGTCGTGCTGCGTTGGATGTGCTTTCAGAAAGGCGAACCGCAAACGTATCCATTCTCAACCGCGTCGGGGCATGGAAAAAACTCGCGGCGGACTTGGCGCAGCGCATAACTGCTCGATTGGATCAACGATACGCCGGTGGGACACCAACGACGCGTCTCCGAAAGCGCCAAAGCCAGAGTATTTAGGCTCAATACATCGATGCTTCTGTTCAACAAAAGAGGCGTTCCCTTATGTCGAAGAACACGTGTCTGGCGCTCCACGCCTCCCTACCCTTTCCGCTTGGAGGTCTCGAGGACGAGGCCTTTAGCCGTCCCCCATGCTTCCAATGAGGGTCGATAGGGGGTATCGACAGGGAGGAGACAGCTGTCGCCGCGGTGTCCGAGAGGTACCGCGGCGACAATGTTTTTAGGGTGAAACCGTCCCACCAACTTGGTAGCGCCGCGACGGTTGCTCTCCCGCGGATTCGTTGGGCGTTGCTGCTGTATTCATTGTCGAGGTTCCTTTTGGTTATGGTTGTTTTGATTCTTCAATGCCACGCCGTAGCGAAGCACCCAGGATCCGAGGACTTTATTCTCGTTGCGATCATGGTTCCATAGCTCGTTCTCAGGTTCGGGCGGTTCAGAAATCCGCGTCGAGGACGATGCGGTAGCGGGCTTTGCCGGATTCCAGGCGGCCGAACGCCTCGTTGATCTGGCTCATCGGGAAGTGCTCGGTCTGCGGCGCGATGTCGTGCCGTGAAGCGAAATCAAGCATTGTCCCGATCGTCACCGGCGAACCGGCGGGCGAGCCCGAGATGCTTCGCTGAGCCAGGATGAGCGAGAACGCCCCCACCGGGATCGGCTCCAGCACGGCTCCGACGACATGCAGACGACCTTTGGGCGCGAGCAAGCCGATCATCGCGTCCCAATCGAGCGGAACGTTGACGGTGCTTATCAGGAGATCGAGGCTGCCGGCGAGCTTCTTGATGGCGTCCGAATCCCTGGTTGCAAGGACGTGATTCGCTCCGAACTTTCGCGCCTCATCGAACTTCCGTTCGCTCGCCGTGAACGCCGTCACGTCACAGCCATACGCCGCGGCGAACTTCACCGCCATGTGTCCCAGCCCGCCGATACCGACGATTCCAACCCGGCTCGTCGGCTGCGCATGTCTGGAAAGGGGCGCGAAGACGGTCACGCCACCGCAGAGAAGCGGCCCGGCATCTGCGAAGTTCAATTTTTCCGGCAGTGGGATCGTCCAGGCCCAGTGCGCGCGGATGTGAGTCGCGAAACCGCCGCGATGCCCGACGATGGTGACCTGCGCTTGCGGGCAGAGGTTATGGTCACCCGACATGCACTGGCGGCAATGCATGCAACTGCCCGAGTTCCAGCCGACGCCGACGCGCTGCCCGATCTCGATTCCCTTCGCATTCTGCCCGAGAGCCGTGACCCGGCCGACGACCTCGTGGCCGAGAATCGCGGGGAATTGCGAAATGCCCCATTCGTTTTTAAGGACGGAGAGGTCCGAGTGACACAGACCGCAATGTTCGACGGCGACTTCCACGTCTTCCGGGCCGATTGGTCCGAGGTCGACAGTTTCGAGAGTCATCGGCTGCTTGGGAGCTTGGGCTACCCAAGCGTGACAGGTGGTTTCACTTCTGGCGGCGATTGGTAGTATCTTCATATGTGTCTTCGTTTGGGACTTTGAGTTCCTGGATGTGGATCATTTCTCCGTCGGACGGACTCCGGCGCGCCAGATTCCGAGCTGGCCGACGCAGCGACCGACGCGGGATTCCACGTCGCCCGGCTTGGGAAATCTTACCAGCGCGGGGGCGCTACACGGGAAAGCGGCACTTTCCGTATTCCGGTAAATTTGCGCGCCTTTTTCTTCGTCGGTCACATCAAAAAAAATTGATCCCGGGCCCGGGTCCGGTCATGGGTGGCCACAATATGCGAAGGACAAGAGCGGCGACGATTCCTCCGATAGCGATGCCGAGGTACCTGGAAATGACGATCCTGATGTCAAAGCTTTGCGTGTGGGAAAGATTCAGGGCGACCAGGAACATGACGCTGCCGAACACTCCAAAAAGCGCGTAAGGTGGGCCTGCAGTCTGAGCCAATGCGAAAAGGAACAGGACAGGGGTGACGGTCAAGAGAAGCGTCTCCGGTCCAAGCGGGAGCGCTGCCCATCCGAGATAAGCGACGCAAAAAGCCGCGACCGAGGCGCATAGTATACCCCCCAGAGCGTAGAGAATACGCGGCTGTGGCATGGACGAACAGATGGTGAGCAGAACACAGGCGATAAGGGCCTCGATATAGGCTCCCGGCGGCCGGAGTTCAAACCACAAGATCAGAGCGAGCGCGACACCGATAGCGAGCCTCGCCCCCGAGAGCCATCTTCGAAGAGGAATGCCGAAAAGAAATCTGGCGTCTTCAACGGGAGGGCGCGCCGGGGGAGGAGTTGGCGAGGCAGGGGGAGGAGAATATCCGGGCCAGATGACGAGGTGGGAAACGGTAAAGACGAGCACGCCGAGCGCCGATGCGGCGAAGCGATAAAAAGCGATGGGCCCAGCCTCAAAAAAGTTCGCGTACCCGAAGATAGCCACTGCTGGAACGGCGATTCCGCCTAATAAAAAAAACGGCCCGTAACTGGGGGATGAAACGCCGATCCCAACGATGAAAGAGACGGCGCTCATTGCCACCAGAAAGGGGATACGATCCTGGCCAAAAAAGGCGACGATCAGGAAGCCGATAGCCGCCCCAGTGGCAACTCCCGCCAAACGGAGTGGAAACAACGAGATACTCGCCGAGAGAGACGGGTTCATGATTACGATGACCATGATCGACGCCCAATAAGGATATGGCCACTGGAAGGCCAGGGCAATGGCAAGGGCCACTGATGCCGCGATGGCAGATCGGAGACTGAGACGGAAACGAGGCCCGAGCATATTCAGGGGTTAGGTTGACCGGGAACGCCCAGCACGCGGACCGATGCGGTGACACCGATTTTCAAGGGAAGTTTGAGGGCGTCGGCCCCAAGCCTGATGCGAACCGGATATCGCTGAGTGAGCCGAACCCAATCCACCGTGGGAGCGATGGAGGGGAGTGACATGGAATATCCTGCATCGTTGTCGGAGATGCCCCAGCCAAGGCTCTCGATCGTTCCGTGAAACTCCTGGCCAGGCCGAGGAGCAAATCGGATGCTGACAGGGCGGCCGGGCGTGAGGCTGGGCAGGACCGTTTCTTTAAACAAGGCGGTCACCCAGTAACTCTCGCGGTCGATCAGGACGAAGACTGGCTTTCCAGTTTGCACGTAAGTCCCGAGCCCAAAGGTGACGCCGGAAACATAGCCAGTCGCGGGAGCATAGACCTTGGTGTATTCGAGATTGAGTTTGGCCTGTCGCAAGGCCGCGAAGGAACCCTCGTAGAGGGCCTTGGCTGACTCGAAGGTGGCCGTGGCTGCGTCATTTTCTCCTTTGGAGATGACCTTGGTGCCAAGGAGACGCTGGCTGCGGTCAAATGCAGCTTGAGCATTGACTAGTTCAGCTTGCCTCTGGTCAAAGATGGACTGCGCGACGGCCAATGCATTGTGGTAGTCGGACGGGTCGATCTCAAAAAGCAGTTGTCCCCGTTGAACCAGCGCATTGTCGGATACGGCGAGACTCACAATCGGACCAGCCACCCGCGGAGCTATCTCGATAACGTTGGCGCGCACATGGGCGTCGCGGGTCCAGGGATTGGAGTGATACTCCGTGTAAAGAAGCCACGCCAGAATCACGGCGAGTGCGAGCAGGGAGCCGGTGACGAGGAACGCAACAAGACTTTTTGCCTCACGAGCCATAGTAGAGCAAAGCAGTACCGAGGCCCAGACAGGCCCAGAGTCCGAGGAAAAAAAGCGGAGGGTTCCAAACCCATTCCACAAGTTGAAATCTCTCGATCAGCGCGCAAATCGCCGTGGTCGCCGTCAGAGAGCCGATAGCCAAAATCACGAAGCCGGCGACCTGTACTCCGGCGATGGGAATCTCGTAAAGCATCTGCTTAGATTTCGCCCTCGAGAGAGACGCGAGTGGTTGATGTATCCCGTAAATTTCCGGCGCCGAAAACCATGGGAGAGGTCATGGTTGGTGAGGTTTTAAGGTGATCCCCGCCTCGACTTCACTTTTCCCTGGGGATAAAACCGGGAACGCCGGTCTCCACGACGGCATTGAACCTCAACCGCGTCTTGATTCCTTCGTTGATCTCGCCCATGGCGTCTTCAGGAAGGGTGGAGACGTCAAAGTTTTCCTCGAACCGGCCGGGGGTCTTGGTGGTCGTAAGGAGTGCCGTCCCGCGTTGGATAGCCCACGCGATCGCGACTTGGGCCGCAGTTTTGCCGACCCGATTGGCAATACCGGTGATGACAGGATCCGCCAGCAAGTTGGGCTTGCTGCTATGGCCCAGCGCGGCGAAAGCTTGCAGCACGATTCCATTGTTTCGGCAATAGTCCAAAAGATCCCATTCGGGGAGATACGGATGGGATTCGACGTGAACGACCGACGGTTTGATGGTCGCGGCCTCAAAGATCTCCTTCACTTTTTCCAAGCCGACATCGGATAGTCCAATCGCTTTGCATTTGCCCTCGCCCACCAGCTCCTCCAGGGCCTCCCATGTATCCAACAGCGTCACCTCTCTGTCATAAATCACATTGCCGTTCGCGTCCCTCGGGTCCTGCACGTCTCCGGGTTGGAAGGCGAAAGGAGTGTGGATGAGATAGAGATCGAGGTAATCAAGCTGGAGTTTTTTGAGGCTTGCCTCGAAGGCCGGTTTGACGCGCTCAGGGCGATGATTGGTGTTCCAGAGTTTCGTGGCGACAAACACATCCTCCCGCTTGATCTTGCCCACCTCGAAAACCTCCTTCATCGCTTCGCCGACCTCTTTCTCAGTCCGATAACGCTCCGCGGTGTCGATCGCGCGAAATCCTGCCTCCAGCGCCGCCTTGGTCGCATTCTTGGTTGCAATAGGGTCCGGAATCAGCGTTCCAAAGCCGAGCGCCGGGATCGCACCGGACCCGTTGTTGAGCGCGAACTTCGTGTAGCGAAGTTTGTCTGGGTCTATCATGATCTTGCTCTTCCGTTGTTTGCTAAGTTTGAGTTCTTGGATCTTTTCTCCGTCGGACGGACTCCCGGCTCGCTAAGTTCCGAGCTGGCCGACGTAGTGTCCGAGGCGGGATTCCACGTCCCCCGGCTTGTGGAATCCCAGCTCCATGAGTTTTTTGAATCTTGCCTGCGCGGCGGGGCGCTGCACCGAGACCGTGAACGCGTCCCACTCCGGCGCGATGTCCGCATCGGCAGGCAGACTGGCGACGTTGACGAGATGCTTCGTCGCACGGAGGGCCTCGGAGTCGAACGACGCGATCCGCGTCGCAAGCCCGTCGACAAATCCGTCCAGCTCGGCGTCCGGAAAGGCACGATTTACGTACCCGTAACGCTCCGCGAGGTCGCCGCCGACATCGTCGGCGCCCAGCAGGATCTCCAGCGCCCGACCGCGGCCAATCAATCGCGGCAGTCTGGCCATCGGTCCGCCGCCCGGCACGAGGCCGGCGCCGACCTCCCACTGGGAAAGAATGGCCTTCTCGCGGCTCGCGAAGCGCATGTCGCACGCGAGGGCAAGCTCGCTCCCAACGCCGGTCGCCCGACCGCGAATCAACGCGATCGAAACCACGGACGAACGGCTCAGCCTCACCAGCATGTCCGGCAGTGGCTGTAATCCGGTAGGCCCCGGCGGAAAATCGACGGGCTTCGCAAGGAAGTCGAAGTGGGTCAGAAAGAATCCTTCGATCGCGCTGTCGAAGACGACCACCTTGACGTGGTCGTCGCCCTCGAGCGCGCCGATCACCTCCTCCAATTGCGGGATCGACTCCGGCCCAAAAATATTGAGCGGCGGAAGGTTGAAGGTGACGCGCCAGTAAAACGGCGAACGGCGCTCGATTTGGATGCGTTGGTCTTTCATAAACTCGCGGATGGGTTTCTGTGTGGGGCTATTGGTTCGACGCTGTCCTGGCGTCGCGCAGCGGTCTGAACGCCTTGCGCAACTCGTCAGTGAAAATCTCCGGCTGCTCCCATGCGGCGAAGTGTCCGCCTTTGTCGAGCTTGTTGAAGTAGACGAGCCTGGGATACGCGCGCTCCGTCCAGCTCCGAGGGGCTGCATAGATCTCGTCGGGAAAGACGCTCACGGCAACCGGGATCGCGACATTCTTGGGATCGAAAAAGACGAGGTTGTTTTCCCAATAGAGTCGGGCCGAGGAAACCGCCGTTTCTGTCAACCAATAGAGCGTGATGTTGTCGAGGACGTCGTCCCGCGAGAGGCCCTCGGGCTTCCCGTCGAAGACGCGAGTGATCAACTCCTCGCTTCGCGCGTCGTGGTCGAGCATCCACGCCGCCAGGCCGACCGGTGAATCCTCGATCGCGTAGAGCGTCTGCGGACGGTTCTTCATCTCGATCGCATAGCCCAGGCCGCGCTTGTAAAAGGAATCGAGCTGGTCGTACGCGTTCCTTTCTTCGGCCGACAGGCCGGCCGGCGGCGGCTCGTTGTATTGGAGCGACTTCGCAACCTCCGCCGGAACGGTCGCCGGCATGTTGACATGAATGCCGAGCAATTCCGGCGGCGCCTGCAGGGCCATTTGCTCCGAGACCGCGTCGCCCCAATCGCCGCCCTGCGCCACGAATCGCGTGTATCCGAGACGCTTCATGAGAACGATCCACGCGCGGGCGATCCGCACGGGATCCCAGCCCGTCGTGGCCGGCTTTCCGGAAAACCCATATCCGGGCATCGACGGAATTACGACGTCGAAGGCGTCTTCAGCCTTGCCACCATAGGCCGTGGGATCGGTGAGCGGGCCGATGATTTTCAGCTGCTCGATGATCGAGCCGGGCCACCCGTGCGTAATGATGATCGGCAGCGCATTCTCATGCTTCGATCGAACGTGGATAAAATGAATGTCCACCCCGTCGATTTCGGTGGTGAACTGCGGCAGGGCGTTCAGTTTTGCCTCACACTTGCGCCAGTCATAATCGCTCGCCCAATAGGTTGCCAGTTTCCTCATCGTCTCCAGTGGGACGCCCTGCGAATGATCGGCAACCGTCTCCTTGTCGGGCCAGCGGGTCGCGGTGATGCGCCGGCGGAGATCAACGAGCGCGTTCTCCGGCACGTTCACGTGAAACGGGCGGACGGCGCTGGAATCTTCTTTGCCGGAGGCTTTCGGCGTGTCGCCAAGCGATGCTGAGGCTGCGAGAACGAGCGATGCGGCGGTGGTTCCCGCCGCGAAAGTATGCCGCAGGCCGGGGATTGGGAAGTGTTCTATCGGATTATTCATTCTCATGTTGCAATTTTGACGGAGACGTTCCGGGGTTTTTGGTTCTTGTTGCGGGATACGATGACGCCTCCGCAAGCACATGTCTGCTGGACGCGTTTCTTAAATACCTTAGGAGATTTACCTACTTGATCCCGGCCATCGTCCTACCCGGTTTCCCCTTGGGGAGGGGCGCACGAGAACAACTGCTGAACCTCGACGCGGCTCTTGTGCGCGGACGAAAAAGGGAAGTCGTTAGACTATTGCGCGGACGAAGGGGCCAGAGGAAGCGTGCAAGTAAGGACCGCGCCGCCGTTGGGGCCTTCGGTGGCGACGAGTTTTCCGCCGACGAGATTCGCGCGGTAGCTCATGGTGCGCAAACCCATTCCGCTCACTTCCGGTCGAGCCTTGGAAAGTCCGATGCCGTTATCAGTAATGGAGATTTCCACGGAATTTCCCCGCTTGCAGACTGTGACCCGAATGAGCGTGGCGGAGGAATGCTTCAACGCGTTGTTCAAGGCTTCCTGGACGATTCGGTAGAGGTGCTCCGTCACAGCAGACTCGTCGAAGGCGACGGGCTCGCCGCAATGGAATTCCGCCCGTACGCCGCGCATGCCGTCGACGGATTCCACCAGCGCCTTCAACGCGCTCGTGAGCCCATCGCTCGCAAAGGGCACGGGCGAGAGGCCATGGGCCAGCCGGCGCGTCTCGCCGATTGCTTCGCGCAGATAGACGCTCAGCTGGCGGGCGCTTTCAACCATCGCCCTGGCGTTGGACTTGCGTTCCCGCGTCGCGATGGCGCTTTCGCAGAGAGCATCGGACATCAAGGCGAGCGCCGTCAATCGCTGGCCAAGGCCGTCGTGCAAATCGCGGCCCACGTTGCGACGTTCACGCTCGCTGGCCTCCACGAGTTCGGCCTGGACTTTACGAAGGGAGTTCTCTGCCAGCTTTTCGGCGCTGATGTCCCTCAGTGCGCCGATGAACTCACAATGCTTACCCGTCTCGTCCCGCACGGGCTTTGCGATGCACCGGATATGTTTGATCTCGCCGTCGGGCATCCGCAGGCGCGCCTCGAAATCGAAGGGCGCCTCGGCGCGCACGGCCTCTTCGAGCACCCTTGCCACGAAATCGCCGTCCTCGGGATGAACCCTCTCCCTCGCGCGATCGATATCCGGCCTGGTCGCCGCGTCGAAGCCGAGAATCCGAAAAGTCTGCTCAGACCACACGAGCTCCGAGGTGGCAGGCCTCCATCCGAAACTGCCCGTATTGCTGAGCTGCTGCGCCCGGGCGAGATAAGCCTCGCTCCGGTGGAGTTCCGAGTAGAGACTGGCATTCTCCAGCGAAATGGCGGCTTGGGACGAGACGAGCCGCAGCACCTCGACCTGCGCGCGCGAAAACGCGTGGGATACTAGGCGATTCTCGATGAAAAGAATCCCGATCAAGCTGCCCTGCTTGAGCAACGGAAGGCACAGGAGCGAGCGTGAGCCTGTCCGCGCGAGATATTCATCCGCCGAAAATGGATTGGCCAGCGACGCGTCGTCGAGCAGGAGAGTCTCGGTGGTGCGAACAACGTAGTTCACGACGGAAATCGGCAAGTCCTGTGATGCTGCCTCGTTGTCGCGCAAGTCCACGACGACTTTGTCGTTGCGGGTCGTTCCCTGGGCGGCAATCCGGAGTCGCCCTCCGCGATATATCAGCAGAAGCCCACGCTCTGCGGCTGCGTACTCGATCGTGCTCACCATGAGTCGTTCAATCAGTTGCTCGAGAACGATCTCCTCGGATGCCGCATGCGACATCTTTATCACCGTGGCGAGGTCGAGCTTTTCGACCAGGCCCCCCCGCGCGGTCAGGGGTGTGTCACCCCCGGAGTAGACATCCAGGGAATCGCGGGAGCGTTCCAGCTGACGCACTTTGCCCTCGGCGCCCCAAACCGAATATCCCCGCCTGGCGCGTTCCAAATAGGCGTGACTGATAATTTCAAACCCGCGTTGGTGGTGGAAGGCCCCTGCCAGTTCGCAGGCGAGTGCCTCGTGATGAACGAACCCGTTGTCGCGTGCGAAGCGAATGGATTCCTCATAGAGACGCTCCGCTTCGAGTTCACGCTCCTCGATGCGGGCGGTTTCCGCAGCGACCAGCGCGGTGCGGTTGGCGAAGTTCTCCGGACAATTCTTCGCCCACCTCTCCAATTGCACTTGATGAGCTTCGATCGCTTGCAGCCGCCGTCGCCGTTCGTTCTCATCAGCGCGAGGGCAGAGCGCCGCCTGCGACAAGGCGCTGAAGAAATGATATTCGGCGATCTCGAAGAACGAGGGCGATGTCCAGAGCAAGGGTTCGGCCTTCGCCGCTGCCTCGAGGGCCCCGGCATGATCGCCGGCGTAGAAACGACCCTGCAGCTTGCGGATCCAATACCAGCACGCGGCAAAGGCGAGAAGCGGATCGGCTTCCAGGTGCCGCTCGAAGGCCCTTTCCTCAAAATCTCCGTCGTCGAAGCATGAGAAGTCCCGCGTCAGCCCGCGAAGCTGCCGAACCAGCGCGAGCTGCCCGGTGAGGGAGTCGATGACAAGACCGAACTTGATTTTTCTGGCGAACTCCAGACGTTCCAGCGCCTCGCTCTGCACCTCGGCCAGGAGAGTTCCGTTGGCAATAAGGAGGGGAATGAGGTTTTGGCAGCAATAGCCCGCGTAGCCGAGGTCTCCGACTTCCAGCGCCGACTCAAAGGCCTGCCTGATCCAGCCGAAACTGGCGCGCACGTGCTTTGACCACGGATTGATGAGCGTTCCGAAACAGACATACACCCGGCATCTCCAGCGATCGAGACCCCGCTCGACCAAGTCGATGCCGAGTTTCCCGAGCCGATACCCGCTTTTGTAGTCGCCGAAATGCGGCCCGAGGAGCGAGCCCAGATACGTGTAGGCAAGCGGTGAGGATTCATCGTTGCCATGCATCAGGCTGATGTTCGCCGTGCGACACAGCGTGAGGTTGAGCAGATTCTCATCTGTAAAGAACGCGGCTGCCCCCACTGCGGAAAGCACGTTGAGCGTGGCCCGCTGCACCGGATCGTTCATCGGCGGCAGATCGATCAAGGCTTCCAGCGGGCGGCCGGCCAGGTTCCGCTGGAACTGCTCGTATTCCTGGGCGAATTGCTCCTTCGGCGGGTGGATCGTCCATGCGATGCCCACGCGGCGCAGATACCCGAGGCAGATTTCGATGGCATGGTCGCTGCGTCCCGTCGCGGTGCAGATTTCGATGTGCAGGCAGGCGACCTCGGAATGATCGACTGTGCCTTTCGCGCGCTGGGAAAGCGCGGCCAATCTCCGGTCGGCATCCGCGGATTCACCGGTCAGAAACTCGCACTGCGCGCGATGCAGTTCAATGCCGAGGGCCAGCGAATAGGAATGCTCCCAGCTCGCTTCATCAAGCAGCGCGGCGGCCATGGAAAGATAGCTTTGCGCCGAGCCATAGGCAGTCGACGAGATCGAGCGCCGGCCGGCGACGAAATTCATCTCGGCCAGATGCTTGCGCTCTTCGGGACTGGTGATGAGCGCGATGCCCTGATTGAGCTGATTGACGACCTCGAAGACATCCTCCTCGCTGAGGTGCTTCACGAGTCTGCGGCCGATCCGCAAATGCTCCCCGGCCCGCTCGTCCGGGGGCACGCGCTCATACGCCGCTTCCTGGACGCGGTCGTGAAGAAAGGTGTAGCGGTCACCATTCCGCACGATGAGCCCTTCGCGAACGGCGACCGAGAGCGACGTCTGCGTTTCCTCCTCGGAAACCGCTTGGGCCATGGCCAACGTGACGGTCCGCGCGCTGTGCCCGAGACAGGCAAAGATTTTGAGCGTCTCCTGCGCGCCGGCAGACAGCCTGCCGAGTCGGCCCTCCATGAAGGTCACAACGTTGTCAGTGAAGTTTTTCGCGTGGATGCGGTCCGAGTCCCATTGCCACGATTGCTCCCGCGAATTGAAGACGATCAGCCCATCGTCCGCGAGCTCCCTGAGGAATTGAATCGCGAAAAATGGATTTCCCCGGGTCTTCTCGTGCAGCAATTCGATCAGCGGGTGAGCACGCTCGGAATCGATCCGAAGCGAATCGCAGACAAGCTGCGCAAGGTCACCAAACGCAAGCGGCGCGAGTGCCACGTTTCGTATCTCAATGCCCTCCCTTTTGACAGCGGCCAACGTCTGCGTCAACGGATGGGATGAATCGATCTCGTTGTCCCTGTAAGCCCCGATCAGAAGCAGATGCTGAACCTCGCCCGTGACGGCGAGATGCCGAAGCAGCTCAAGCGTGGCCCGGTCCACCCATTGCAAGTCGTCCAGGAAAAGGACGAGCGGATGCTCCGGACGCGCAAACACGGCAAGGAATCGCTGAAGGACGCGATGAAAGCGGTTTTTGGCGTCCTGGGGCGGCAGTTCCGGAACGGGCGGCAGCGTTCCGAGGACGAACTTGAGTTCCGGCACGAGATCGGCGACTAACGTGCCATTGGGTTCGACGGCCTCTCGCAAGTCGCTTTTCCACCGATCGATCTCCACGTCGCTCCCGGACAGGATTTGGCGGAGAAGCGTCTCGAAGGACTGCGTGAGAGTGGAATAGGGAACGTCGCGCTTGTATTGATCGAACTTCCCCAGCGCGAAAAGGCAACCGCCCGTGAGTTCCCTCCTAAGCTCGTTGACGAGCGAGGACTTCCCGACACCTGAATAGCCTGAGACGAGGATGAGTTCGGCGGCTCCCGTCGAAGTGACCCGGGTCGCGGCGGCTTTCAGGATTTCCAGCTCCTTGTCCCGCCCGTAAAGGTTTTCGCGGATGACCAACCGGCCTGGTGCTTCGTTTTGAGCGAGTGGAAATGGGGTGATGGCGCCCGCCCCATTCCACTCCTCGCAGCAGCGCGTGAGGTCCACTGCCAGACCCAGCGCCGTCTGGTAGCGATCTTCGGGCCGCTTCGCGAGGAGTTTCATCACGATCCGCGACAGTACGTCCGGAATATCGGACACCAATTCGGTCGGCGTCACCGGCACGCGGGCTAGCTGGCTATGAATCCATCCGAGCGGGTCGGCAGCCGGGAACGGCGATTGCCCGGTGAACATCTGATAGAGAATGATTCCTGCCGAATAGAGATCACTTCTCTCATCCACCGGGAGGTTTATCCTTCCCGTCTGTTCCGGAGCCATGTAGGGAAGCGCATCCGGAACCGGTTCATTGGGCTCAGGGCGTGGGCGTGAAGAAATGCCGATCTCGGTGATTTTTCCAAGGCCGGTCAGCCAGACCCGACCCGTCAGGACATCGGCAAGAATGTTTGCCGGCCGGATGTCGTTGTGAAGCAGGCCGCTCGCGCGAAATTCGGCGATTGCGCACGCCAGGCCCAGTGCGACGCGAAGAAAAGCGGAGGTCTCCCATCGTATGCCGATGATACCCGCCAGCACTTCGCCGCCGGGGTCTTCCAAAACGAGGGCCGGCTGATTCCGAAAACTGACGAGCTCCAGCGGGCGGGTGGAAACCACTTTCGGGAGTTTTTCCCGAATGCTGTAAGCCCTCTCCAGGCGACGAATGCTCGATGGATCGGGATGGGGTTTGGCGGGAGCGATGAAAAGAAGGCGCTCTCCATTTCTGACCGTGCGCGAAAGAACCATCTCTCCGTCCGTCCAGAGAGTTTCGGGAACAAAATCCCGCGGCTCCGTGAGCGTCTTATCGGCCTCCCCGCTTCGCCTCATCGATCCGTCCTCTCGTCATCATGAGAGATCGGATACTCGCCCGATTCGCGCGAGGAATCAAGTCGCAGACTGATTGTTCAAAGGGACGCTGGGATGGGAAATACCCTGACTTTCCACCCAGCGAATAGCGTGACGAAGGAGCTCCGCGGTGGTGTGAATGCCGAGCTTGGATTTGATGTTGTCCCGATGCACCGCCACGGTTTTCGGGCTAAGATTCAATGCACTCGCCGCCTCTTTTGTGCTCTTCCCTTCGCCAAACAGGCGGAACACGTCGAACTCCCGATCGGTGAGTTTCTCGACGAGCGATTTGCTGCCACGCGGTGTGGCGCCCGTGAAAAGACCGATAATCTGGCTGCCGAGGCGCGGACTCACCCAAACTCCACCGGCCGCAATCGCGCGAATCGCGGCAAGCAGTTGATCGCCGGGCGCTTCTTTCATGATGTAGCCCCTTGCCCCCGCACGGAGACAACGTTCCGCGTAAAACAGTTCGTCATGCATGGAGCATACCAGCACTCGCGTCTCGGGCCGGACTGCCGCAAGGTCCTTGATGAGTTCCAATCCTCCGCGGCCAGGCATGGTCAAATCCGTGATCACCAGATTCGGATTCTCGCCCTCGATAGCCGTGAGCGCCTCCGAGACGGAGCCGACACCGCCGCAAACCTCCAGATCGGGCTGCGTTTGAATGACCATCTGGTAGCCGGTGCGAACGACGGGATGGTCGTCCACCAGCAAGATACGAAATATCCTCCCGGGTTTCATGCAGGCAAAGGCAATGTGCAACGCACTGTAGTTCCACCTTGCGGACTTTCCAAGATCTCCAATTCGGCTCCGATCAGTCGAGCCCGATAGTCCATCGCTCTCAATCCGATGCCGGGCTGGATCGCCGAAGTTGGGTAAATGCCAATGCCATCATCGGTGATCGCGATTTCGAGATCGGCGCCCAGACGACGCACCGAGAGACTGACCGTGCTCCCATGAGAGTGGTTTACGGCGTTGTTCAGGGCCTCTCGGACGATCTGGTAGAGGTGGTTGGCTGCGGAAGGATCGGAAAGGCGGATTCGTTCCGTGGCCACCACAAACACCTTGAGGACTCCGTCGCCGCTCACGTTGTCCGCCAAAGCCTGCAACGCACTTGTCAGGCCGTCCGTTTCCAGCGAGACGGGCGACAATTTGCGGGCGAGGCGTCTCGTTTCGCCGATCGCGTCGCGAAGATCATTGCTCAAGCCATGAGCGATGGCGAAAAGCTGTCTCGCGGCGGAGCCCAACCCGGGATCTTTTTTGAGTTGCTCGCTCAACGCATGAGCTACGAGTGCCATCGCACTGAGCCTTTGTCCCAATCCCTCATGCAAGTCGTCCCCGATGCTTCGCCGTTCCCGCTCGCAGACTTCGATGAACTCCGCCTCCAGCCGCCGGCGCTCCTTCTCGGACACCACTCGATTTTTTTCCACTTCGCTCCGCGCAAGAACCTCCTCCACCACTGCGGGGATCCTTTGAAACAATTCCGAATCTTTCAACAGATAATCGAGGGCGCCCAATTTCATCATTTCGACAGCCGTTCGTTCGTCTCCCTGGCCCGAAACGCAGACAAATGGGAAGTCATATCCCCTCCTTCGCATCCGTCTGAGAAACGTCGCAGCATCCGTGTCGCCCAGATGCAGGTCGAGAAGCATCAAATCGGGCACGCGTTCGGCCATTCGTGCGTCGGCTTCCGCGCCGGAGCAGGAGCCGGCGACCTCATAACCGTGGTCTTCCAAAAGTGCGACTAGAGAACGGGTCGTCCCAATATCCTCATCGACCACGAGAACAAGTGGAACTTTCATGTGCCGGACGAGCGCACCGCCGCCAGGATCCAGATGATTGTCAAGATCCAGCAACCGATCCGCTGAAAGAGAGTCACATGCAAAAAAGGTGACGACCCGGAATTCAGGTCAAAATACGTTTCCACGAGTGGCGATCCAGTTCGATAACCCATACTCGTGATTCCAATCGTCCGACATCGGGTCGGCTTCCGAAAATGATTCCGATGCGCTTCCTATCCGAGATAGGCAATTTTCCTATTTCCGGTGCGGAAAACCACCGCCGATTGCCGCGCTTTTCCTTGATGGGGCGGCTTACTCAGATTTCAGAGAAGCAATGTCGATGGAGAAGCGATACTTCACATCGGAATTGAGCATTCTTTCATAGGCTTCGTTAACCTTCTGGATGGGAACGACCTCGACGTTGGTGGTGATGTTATGTGCGCCGCAGAAGTCGAGCATCTCCTGCGTCTCGGGAATGCCGCCAATGTTGGAGCCGGATAGGCTGCGGCGTCCCATGATGAGGGCGAATGCTGCGACGGGCAGCGGTTTCTCAGGCGCGCCGACCCAGCGGATCAGATTCGAATCAGGCACGAGTCCGTCAGCCCAATCAAAACAGAGTTGGGCTCGCGGTGCAATAATAGGTTGGTTCGACGTGACCCAGGCGCCGATTCCCGTGGCGTCGTCTACACTTCCTTGGCCGTGTCTGGGGAGATCGGGGGCATAGCGGGCAGCCGGGCGAAGGATTGCCTAACCATCCGAAATCAATTACAATACAATTTGTGAAAGAAGAAAGTGAAGCGGTTCCAAATCCAGTTCAAGAAGCTCGCGATCAGCAACGTCGAGAAAGACTCCGACAAGCCGATGCAGATTGCGGCTTGGGAGCAAGCCAGCAGGGATTGGAAGCGGATCATAAACAAGACGAAAGTCGGCGCAGAAAACTGGTCGGAAATGTAGCGCGATTGGCCCCGTGGATTTGACACAATCGGGCTCCGATTCCGGCTGAGTTACGGGCCGAGACGCTTGGAAGTGCTGCAGCGCTTCGACCGCATGTCACCTACTCATTTCCCCTACCCTTTCTACCGAAGCGTTTCGAGGGACGAGCCCTTCGGCCGCCGCCCAAGCGATTATTTTGAGCCAGGCGCGGCGGTAGGTCTGGGAAAACTAGCGTTAATTCGGCGGCGATCCGCTCAAGAACGTTCTCGTCGGTCAAGAAGCAAATCTTCACTCATCACGCTCCCCGTCCTTGCTGAGTGAGCAATTTTCCAAAGTCGAATTCCTGCGTCGCGCACTGGCGCCCTCCATGAATTCAGGACACGAAGGCGACAAAAAGGTATGCCGCAAAAAGGACCAGATGGACCGCCCCCTGCATCAGGTAAGTGCGACCTGCGCCAAGAGTGACGGCGCTCACGAGGAAAGTTATCATGAGCATAGCGATGTCCTTGGGCTCCAGCCTCAATACTAAGGGCAGACCGAAGACGGCCGACGCCAGTACCACCACGGGAACAGTGAGACCGATGCAGGCTAGCGCGGAGCCGATCGCAAGATTCATGCTGCTCTGCAGTCGATTTGCTCGGGCAGCTCGCACCGCGGCCCAAGTTTCCGGCAGCAGAACCAGTAATTGATATAGAGGTAGAGATTTTTCAGGGGCTGGGCTGGTCGGCCACACAAGGGGTTTAGATTTGATGGGAATAGACTCTGGGCGGAGGCTGTTCGGGCAGGTTCCAGCCCAGATGATGAAGCAGCAGAGCTTGGTGTCTTCGGGTTCGGTAATGCGCGGCAGACAGAGATGGCGGCCGTCACGCAAGCGGAACCAGACTTCTACCATCAGGAGGGAGCGCAGGCTCTCGAGGGTGCGAGCCGGAGTGATCGATTCGGCCACGATTTTCAGCTTCTGTTTGAGGCAGATCCATAAGCAATAGCCCAGGAAGGCCACTAAGATATGGGCTTCGACGCGGCGCTGGATGCGGTGCCAGATCGGGCGGATGGCCAATTCGCTTTTGAGGGCCCGGAAGGCGGCTTCTACTTCGGTCAACTGCACGTATTGACGCCAGAGGGCATCGGGATCCATGGGATCAAGATGGGTGCGCAGCAGATAGGCGCCCTGGCGCAGCTTGGCTCCCCGAAGCCGCGCCTTATTCCAGGACCACCACAGGCTGCCCCTGCGATGTGCGACTTCGCTGAGCATGGACCAGGCTTGGGGATAACGCTCTTCGAGTCGTCCGAGCCGGCGCTCGATTTTGGCCCCGTCCTTGAGGGCTCCGCGGTGCCACAACGCGACCCAAGGCGCGCAGAGAGCGGTGCAACCGCACAAGTTGATTTCGCAACATGGCGGATTCCTTTCTGGCCCGCTGCAGGCTGCGTGCCAGGACGAAGGTCTCGGCTCCCTCGCAAAGAAGTTGAACGCGCACCCCAGGCTTCCCAGCGATCTCTTGCCAGTCGCCCTCCAGCAACGCGCGCTCAAAGTCGGCGAGTTTGCGGCGCGGAGTGCCCACCAGATAATAGGCTCCGCGTTGTCGAAGATCCTGCAGGTTATCTTCGCTGACCACCCCGCGATCAAACACCCACACCCGGCCCTTCATTCCATACTTATTCTCGATCTGGGAAACGATCTCTTCGAGAGTGCTCACGTCGGCCGTGTCCCCGTCGAAAACCTCGTAGGCCACCGGAAAACCCTCCGGAGTCACCACCAGCGCGACGATGACTTGCAACGTGTCCGGACGATGATCGCGGGAGTAACCGCGCGCAGCGCCGTCCACGCCCTCGGCTTCTCCTTCAAAATAGGTGCTCGTCAAATCGTAGAGCAGGATCTCACATTCGGCTCCAAAGAGGTCGCTCCAGCGCTCCTGGAGATGGCCCATCAGCGCATCGCGGTGTTCCAGCGCCTTGTCCAAAGCCCGATAGAGACGGTCCTTGCCAGCCACAGCCTCATCACATCCCAACAAAAATCCATGGCCGTGCGCGCAAACATCGCTCGTGGATGCTCAACTCGCTGCCCGGAGCACAGAGCCGATTAACCGCCAAGAGGTCGATGACCTTGGACCATACATGCCGGCATCTTCTCTAAATCTCCCCGAGTTCGTCTGGGGGCTAGGTCG
Source organism: uncultured Verrucomicrobiae bacterium (assembly GCA_963820865.1). Taxonomy (GTDB): domain Bacteria; phylum Verrucomicrobiota; class Verrucomicrobiia; order Chthoniobacterales; family Terrimicrobiaceae; genus DASTFP01. Next base: position 91,201 of record CAWGBZ010000015.1, on the reverse strand, counting down.
TCCCACAAGCCCCGCCTTCCTTCTCAGCCTCACCCTTTCTCTGTAGAACAACTCAAAATTTTTCCAGAAATGGTCAAAAACCACGCCAAAGTGCGAAGCCTCGGCTAGGGCGTGGTAGGCTGCCTGCGCTTGGCCCGCGGCGGTCTCGGCCTGCTCTGCCGCCTGTTGGGAGACGACGGAGCCTTTGTTCAATTGACGAAAACGTTCCAGGTCACGCCGCGCTTGTTCGATGGAAATCCTGCGGCTGGCGAGGGCCGCGTCCGCTTGCTGCAGTCCACGATTAATGACGTATTTTGCAAGTTAATTGGCGCCTTATGCTAATTACAGACGCAGTCTTCTGCGGTATGCTGTTCTCAAGATTGGCTCGCCCAACAAGCAACAAACCATGAAAGCTCAAACAGATTATTTCCGCGTAAGCAGCAACGTGCAGGATCGCATAAAGCTGCCGCGCGTCTTTTGGGCTGGGCTGAAGTCAATCGGCCTCACCCCGGGTGCCGTCCTTCGCCGAAGCAACCTACCACCCACGGTCTACAGTGGGGAGAGCCTCGTAACCACGGCTCAATCCTTCGCGATTTGGCGGGCCATTCGCGAGCTGTCCAACGACCCTACGATCGGCTGGAAATTCATGAGCCAGGTCGAAACCGACCAGTATCACCCGACCCTTCTCGCCGCCCTGCACGCCCGAACCTATCGCGAATCCATCGAGAGACTGGCGCGCTACAAACAGCTTTGCAGTGCCGAAGAATTTCGGATCACCCAAAAAGGCGATGAGATTTTTGTCGAGGTCTCCTGGCCCTTTGCCGGGGAACCGGCGCCTGCGTTATTGATCGATGCGGTTTTCGCGCTCGTGACGGAACTCGGCCGCCGCGGCACGAAGACGAGGCTGAATCCCAAGCGCATCGAACTCACGCGGCCGGCCGAACGGGAGAATCGCTTCGAGGAATACTTTGGCTGCCGGGTGAAATATCGCGCCACTCGCGATGCGCTTATTCTGCGTGCTGCCGACCTGGAGCTTCCCTTCGTCACGCACAACGATGAACTCCTGCAAATGCTCGCACCCCAGTTCGAACATCAATTGAAGGAAGGGCGAACGAAACAGAGCATCCATGAGCAGGTGAGGTGGGTTCTGAAGCGCCTGCTGGCCGGCAGTCGGCCCGACCTCCTGATGATCGCCAAAGAGCTGGGCATGAGCGAGCGGACTCTGCAACGCCGCATTACCGAGGAAGGAACCACCTTCAGGCAGCTTCTCAACGAGACCCGCCACGAATTGGTCCGACAGTATCTCGGCAATGCGTCAGTCGAAATTACTGAAGCAGCATTTCTCGTCGGTTACGAGGATCCGAATTCGTTCTACCGCGCGTTCCGCTCGTGGGAGGGCAAAACGCCCGCCGAATGGCGTGCCGCGAATCAACGTCGCAAATCCAAACGGGGCTGAGGCCTCTGCGCATTCGCCGCCTCTCGTGTGGCCCTTCCCTGCTTTACCTCGTACCAGATGAAAATACTGATTATCAACACCCACCTCACATATCCCGGATGGTCTGAGGGCAAGCTGAACCTCGCCTTCATGGACCTCGCGAAGCAGTTTTTCGTGGAGCGCGGGCATGAGGTCGCCGAGACTTTTGTCGAGCGGGGCTATGACGCGGAGGCAGAGGTGAACAAGCACGTTGTCGCTAACCTAGTCATCCTCCAGACGCCGGTAAACTGGTTCTCTGCACCGTGGATCTACAAAAAATACGTGGACGAGGTCTTCAATGTCGGTCTGGCCAAGGAGGTTTTGCTCGCTGGCGATGGCCGCACACGCCAAAACCCCAGCCGCCAGTATGGCACGGGCGGCAAAATGCAGGGAAAGAAGTTCATGATCGCCGCGACCTGGAATGCTCCGAGCGAAGCCTTCGATAACCCCAACGGCGAATTATACGGCGGCAAGGGAACGGCCGACCTGTTCCTCCACATCACGTCCAACTACAAGTTCATGGGCTTTGACATCCTCCCGGATTATGGGGTGTTCGATATCTTCAAGAACCCCGACATCGCGCGCGCGCTTGAAGACTACAAGCGGCATTTAGAGAAACACAGCCTGTGAGCTTGCACCGTAGCGAACATATTCTGACCCAATCCACCACACCTTTTCTCGCTCCATAAGTTGACGCCCTCGGCAAGTCTTTTGGCATCGCTTGCTAGTTACACGGGCCACATTCCACGGTAAGTAATTATATGAACTGACGGATCGGCCGTCAGAACATGTAAGGGACTATTTATGAAAACGAACAAGCAAGCATCTGGATCGAATGCCCAAGATCGCCGCGGTCTCAGTCGCCGTGACTTTTTGGCTAATACTGCCCTGATCGGGGCAGGATTGGCCGTCGGGCCATTGTCGTGGGCCGCATCATCGGATCCGCCTAAGGACATCAACAAAATGAAAACACGAAGTCTCGGAAGATTAGAAGTCTCGGAACTGGGAGCTGGGTGCATGAGTATCAGCGCCAACTACGGACCTCCCGCACCCCGAGACCAAGGCATTAAGGTCATTCGTGCAGCCTATGAAAAAGGCGTCACGTTCTTTGATACAGCCGAAGTTTATGGTCCATTTACAAACGAAGAGCTCGTCGGAGAAGCCCTCGCCCCTTTTCGTGACAAAGTCGTGATCGCCAGCAAATTTGGTTTTGACCTTGAAGGAGGTTCAGGAGGTCTTGATAGCCGACCAGAGCACATCAAGAAAGTGGTTGAGGCGTCACTTAAGCGCCTTAAAACCGACCGAATCGACCTCTACTACCAGCACCGAGTAGATCCAAAAGTGCCGATCGAAGATGTGGCTGGCGCGATTAAAGATCTCATCAAGGAGGGCAAAGTTCTGCACTTCGGTCTCTCTGAGGCGAGTGCAAAAACGATCCGCCGCGCGCATGCTGTTCAACCGATTACGGCGATTCAGACCGAATACTCGCTGATGGAAAGAAGTCCGGAACAGAACGGCGTGCTTAAAACTTGTGAGGAGCTCGGAATCGGCTTCGTCCCATGGGGCCCGATTGGAATGGGCTATCTAACTGGGAAAATAGATGCTCACACAAAGCTCGACCCGAAAACGGACCTTCGATCCGGGTTCGATCGCTTTAGTCCTGAGAACCTTGCAGCAAATATGCCGGTTGTTGACTTGCTCAGAAGATTTGCGGCAAAGACAAACGCAACACCTTCTCAAATTGCACTCGCATGGCTGATGGCGCAGAAGCCATGGATTGTCTCAATCCCGGGTACACGCAACATAGATCACCTGAACGAGAACTTAGGAGCAATTAATGTTCAGCTCACACCTGCCGATCTTAGTGAGATCCAAACTGCTTTCTCTGCAATCACAGTGCACGGTGGACGTATGAATGAAATGCAGATGCAGATCGTTGACCAAACAGTTTAATATCTAACCTGTTGAAGAGGGGGAATGGGGCCTGACACCATCAAGGAGATCATGTGCGATCAGCCAATCGCCCGGCTGAGCCGTCCCGACGAGAATCGCCGCGTGTACGTCGAAACTTCCGACGAATGCGCTGCCCTTCATCATAAACGCAGTTTACGCTCCCTCATTTCGTGGTGACAATGGCTTGCCTTAAATATTTCCCCGCTTCACGCACACTAGAAAAACAAATAGCACTGTGAAAACTACATTTTACCGCGAATTGGGAAGATCGGGCGTCCAGGTCAGTGCGCTCGGCATGGGCTGTTGGGCGATTGGCGGGCCGTCTTGGGCGGGCGAAACTCCTGTGGGCTGGGGCAAAGTCGATGATGAGGAGTCGATCGGCGCTGTCCACCGGGCGCTGGAGTTGGGTGTCAATTTTTTTGATACCGCCGATGTGTACGGGGCCGGGCACAGTGAGCGCGTCTTAGCCCGTGCGTTGGTAGGCCGCCGTCAGCAAGTTGTCATCGCGACCAAGTTTAGCAACCAGTTCGATGAAAATAGTAAACAAGTCACGGGCATCAGTGCCGCCCCGGACTATATCCGCCAGGCGTGCGAAGCGTCACTACGGCGTTTGGACACAGAGTATATTGACCTCTACCAATTCCACTGGGGTGATTATCCGGCGGAGCAGGCGAGAGAAGTGCGCGATACGTTGGAAACTTTGGTGCAAGCGGGAAAAATTCGCGCCTATGGGTGGAGTACCGATTCGCCCGAACGCGCCGCCGTTTTTGCCGAAGGGCAAAACTGCGTGGCGATCCAGCACCAGATGAATGTGCTGGAGGATAGTCCGGCGCTCATTGCCCTTTGTGAGGAGTTTAACCTTGCCAGCATCAACCGCGGGCCCCTGGCAATGGGGCTGCTAACGGGCAAATTCAGCGCCGGGGCAGCCTTGCCCACAGATGATGTGCGCGGGAGACACAGCCCTGAATGGATGCGCTATTTCAAAAATGGCCAACCCAACCCCGTCTGGTTGAAAAAGCTCGAAGCCGTGCGTGATATCCTCACGAGCGAAGGTCGCACGCTAGCTCAGGGAGCGTTGGCCTGGCTCTGGGCAAGAAGCAAGCGGACGCTACCGATTCCAGGTTTCAGAACCGTCGCGCAGGTCGAAGAAAACGCTGCTGCCTTGCACCACGGGCCGCTGACGGCGGAACAGATGCGTGAGATCAATGGCTTGTTGGAGCGTTAACACTAAGGCGGTGCCTGACCGGCGGCAAGCCGAGACCACATCTGCTCGACGGTCCGCTGCACCTCGGTGAGTTTCGCAATGAACGTCTTCCGGTGCATGATTCACTTCAAAATCTTGAGCTGAAACGTACGATTTTTTTTTCCGTTTCGTGAGCGGACCCGTGTATGGCGAAGATCAGCATTCCACGTTCTAGATCCACATGGTCAGACTCGAGGAGAGAGCGTGCGGATTTCTGACAGCCAGTGAACGCTGGGCATATCCGCGAGCCAAACTGCTTCAGGGACAGGCTTGGGAGGCGGCGCGCCCTTCGGTTTGCCGGACCCTGGGCCGAGAACTGTCCGCCGAGCGAGAGCTTCAAGCTCTCGCAAGGCAGCTCGATGAAGCGTATCGCCACACTGCGGTTTAACACTCCCTTCCCACGAGGACATTCGGATCAGGCAGATCAACGGCCAAGATCGACTCTGTCTTACTCCACGGGACAAACTGGAGGAGCCACCCAGCCTGCTGAAACTGAAAGACCAGGTAGACTCATTGCTCCCGCGTGTCGATCTTCCGGATGCCATTCTCGAGACTCACGCCCTGACGGGCTTTGCCGATGCGTTCGCTCACATTAGCGAGGGCGGAGGGCGAGTCGGATTACAACAATAGTCAATTGTTGTGGGCGGCGACGGACCGCCGACCACGTCGTCGTTTGAACCGACACAGCTTTCAGGCGGGAGATGGACTCGTAGAGGAACCACGGGGATCTGTTGGCCGTTTCTGATTTTTGTTCGCCGAGGACGAACGGGCGCGCCGTACCTTTCCGCTCTGAACCCCACCAAGTTTCCCCAACGCAACCGCATTCGGGTTCTTTTGGTTTCTCTCCTCGTCTATCTTCCTCTCGATATCGATGAAAAGAGCTTTGATTCTCGCTATCGCGCTGCTCGTTTCCTGAGGAGTCTCAACAGGAATATGCCCGCCCTGCGCTTCGCGGTCGTGTCCCGTAACCGACCGGGTGTCTCTTTCTTTTCTCGCGCTGCGATCGGATCGCGTTCCCATGACAACATGTAACATACATCGAGAGCGCGCGCGGCCCGAATCACACCGAAAATGAGCAATGCTTCAGAATTCTTTCGATATGTGTTGCAATATTGGCAAAGGCGGCTCTATTCAAAGAGAAGATAGAGCCCTTTGGGGTGTTGGTAGATTGTCACTTGTGCTTGTAGCGGGGAACCGCAGGTTGTGAGTGGGAGATTTGAAATCCGGCAAGCCGAAACAGCCGCAGAGACCTTGTAGGGAATCTCTCTTTTAACACCACCCGCGACGAGTTGCAGGATCTCTTTTCCAAAACCGGCTTTGTTCAGGAGGCTACCGTTGTTCAGGACCGCGAGACCGGCACGTCATGAGGCTTTGCCTTCGTGATGATGTCATCGGAGGAAGAGGCGAGAAATGCGACGGCCCACCTTAATGGGCGCGACTTTCAGGGCCGTAATCTAATGGTGAACGAAGCGAGGCCTCCCGCACGTTCGGGGGCGCCGAAGTCGTCATCGGCTCGCCGCTAATGACCTGTCGCGCCTGACGGATTGTCACAACGCGACCCCGCTCTTTCAAGCGGTCATGCCGATAACGCTTAGAACCAGTTTGAAAACCTTAAAGCTCCACCTTTGGGACGAGGAGAGCCGTCGTCTGGTCGGTTTCCGTCATCTCAAGCAGATGCGACAGGAAGCGCGAACCGACGGTCTGATTCCGTCCGCCCATTTATGATTAGAAAGAAGCTCATTGAAGAGTCCTCGACTGAGTCGCAGAACTGGATTGATCTCGCTCGCTCCGCAACTTTTGAGGTGACCTCGGAAGAAGCGGAGCATCCGATTGAACATGCCCTGTCGAACAGCACCGACAAGTGGATTGCCTCGACAACCGGTGAGCAGACTATTCGAATGAGATTCGATAAGGCTGAGAAAATCTCGCGCATTTTTCTGCTCTTTGAGGAGACGGCCACGCCGCGTGGTCAGGAGTTTGTCATTCGATGGCTGCCTGCCGGGCAAGCCACGTGGCAGGAGGTGGTGCGACAGCAGTTTAATTTCAGCCCTCCGAATACCACTGAGGAGAGGGAGAATTTCACACTGTGCCTGGAAGCGGTTGACGCTCTGGAGTTGCGGATTATTCCGGAAAGAAGCGGTGGGGGACGGGCATCATTATCGCAATTGCGTATCGGCTAGCCCAGACGACCGAGTGATGGAGAATTTCGTTTATCTTCGAGAGAGCCATACTTTGCTTAATCTAGGCTCGTTGGTATGATGCGCTTTTCGGGCGCCGCTGAATCGCCGACATGTATGGTTCACTTTGGTTGTGGAAGTATCTCCCTTGAATTGCGTCGCGACGATCTCGCCCGCCTAATGGAGCTTCTCCAGATCGATCTTCAAGCTGTCCAGGTGGATCTGCAGCGGGCACATTCGGTCGATACGCAGTCTTCGTCGGAAACGAGACGTTTATCATAACCATTTAATGGCCTCGTAAGGACGTCCTTGGTCGGGTGTGACAGAAGAGCTCTTCTAGCCGTTCCGCATTCCGACCTACGGTCCTACCTCGTGGACGATGATCCATCGATCCATCTGCGTCCACGCTGCAAAGCGTAATCTGCTTGTCGGTGGAGAGCGTTATCATGAAGGAACTTCCGAACGCTCTGTGCACAAGGGAGCGTCGAACTCTTTGCTTCGGCGACAGAATTTCTCGCGCGCACGGATGCCGTCGTATCGAAAATCGGTCCAAACGGTCCAAAGGCGGGCGCGCCGGTCCTCCGAACCGGATTCGCCCAGACTATTGTCCCGCCATTGTTTTCGCTGAGCGAACTCTGCGCAGGCACGACACTAAAGCTAAAGACCCCGTCTCGTCCGAAAGAGAACGCTTTGCCTTCTAGAAAAGACAACCTCTTTTCCATCTCTTAAGACAAACATGACGCCTCCATCTTTGAGGAGATGTGGTCGCTTCACCTGGCTGAGATTGACAATACAATCACGGCTGGCGCGAACAAAAATTGAGTTGTCCAATCTGCGCTCACATTCCACGAGAGTGCGGCGAATGAGGAGCTTGTCTTGGGCGAAATGGACGAACGTCCCATTCTGGAACGCCTCGAGAATGGAAATGTTCTCGATCCGCGCGAGTCGACATTTGCTATCATCGGTCAGCAGAACGATAGCACCACGATACAACATTTGTGGTTTGCTCTCGACCGCGGGAGCTGCCGGCCGCTCCCATTGTGTCTGGACTAGAAATGGCATTGTGGTTTTTACATCAAATAGAGAATCACTATCCCAGACACGAAGCCTCCAAAAGGCCGCAACATTTTTCTACCGGGCAATCCCTTTTGCGATAAGCCTGCTCCGTGACTACCCTACGCTTAGCGATCGGCGTCACAGGGAAAAATGCTTATAGCTTCGAAAGACACCTTGTTGTCGTGTTGGCTAAAAGACAGGTTACGATACAGATCCTGGATCCAGCAATCCTCGTGGGATTGCGCTCAAAGGCCGAAAGCTGTCTGGACTTCGAAAGCGTCCCACAACCTGAATCGAGTCCAGAGTGACGGTAATAATCTCAAGATTGTAGTCGTTCAGCCGTTGTATGTCGACCTTACTGCCGTTTATGGTGGCGATTACTTTCCAGAGCTGAGTAGAGCCCAAGAGTCGAACCGTATCATTGGTCTCGGGTCCTACTTTCATAGCGTCGGTTTAGTGGGCTCCTATGAATTTCGCTGCTCGCCCGCAACCCAGGGATCGGACACTGGATTCCCCTTTTTCCCGGGCAAGTGACGGAACCCGACAAGCTTGTGGTTTTCCTCGTCCCAGAGTCGAAACGCCAGCGACTTGAGGCTCGATAAGAGGCTGATTGATTGCACGGACTGAAAGAGCGGATCCGCCTTGTGGCAGCTTTCAAGATTGTAGTTGGGAATCCTCGGGCTGAGGTGGTGAATGTGATGGAATCCGATATTGCCGGAAAACCATTGGAGGATTCTGGGCAATCTGTAAAATGAGCTTCCCTTCAAGGCGGCTTGAGTAAAGTCCCAGTTCTCCCCTCGCTCCCAGCTCACGCCCTCAAACTGATGCTGGACGTAAAACAACCACACACCGGAGGTTGCCGAAACGAGAAGCACGATGAACTGGATCCCCAAATAGGCCTGAAGACCGAAGGTCCAGATGAGCACCGCTGTCAAAGCGAACACACACAGATTCGTGCAATGAAGGGAGCGCCTGATTTTCTTGCTTGCCCTCGCGAGCGGAAATCGTTGGAGGACCAGAAACAGGAATAGCGGTGCGAGCACGAAAAGCACAACGGGGTTGCGTGCCAATCGGTATCGGAACTTCGTCCACCGCGATGCCGCGAGATATTCCTGGACTGTCAGCGTCCAAATATCGCCCATCCCGCGCGCATCAAGATCGCCAGCGTGAGCATGGTGAATGGTATGCTCCCAGCGCCATTGATGGTAAGGTGTGAATGTAAGCACACCAGTGATAAAGCCTAGAATATCGTTCGCCTTTCTGGATCTGAAGAATGAGCCGTGCGTACAGTCGTGAAATATGATGAAAACACGCACGAGGAATCCGCCAGCTGCGATCGCCAGAGGGATCGTCAGCCAATGAGACACTCCCAGACTCAAATACATCAAATACCAGATAGCCAGATAGATACCGACCGAGTTGACAATCTGCCACGTGCTACGAACCAGCGAAGGCCTCTGAAATTCCGAGACGATTGCTCTCCACTGCGATTCCATCGCGCCTGATCCGCGCTGAGTTGGTTCGTTCGGACTTGAGATTATCGAGTCGTTCATGCTTCCGCATAGCAACGCGTAGTTGCGCCCGTTTCTCTATGGGGTATTCACCCTATTTGCAGCTGGTGAACGGTGATTTTCCTGCACGCTGCGGTCACCGCCGCTAGCGGACTAGACTCTTCAGCGCCTCGACAATCGGATGAAGACCTATTCACTTCTTCGGTATTCCGGCGAGCTTTCGGACCGGCATATAGCGGCCTTTAGAGGTGCCGAAAACTCGGCCGAAACCATGCGACGTATCAGTCTTTTCAACCTCTGTCTGTTATCCTCTTGACTGACCGTTCCGTTCTTCGCCTTTGTTTTGACCATGGTTGTGCGTTCGTCTGCTTTTTATTCGCATTATACCGATCGGCTGTATATGGGGTCTTCACCCCATCGATTTGGGCGAACTTCCAACGGCATTGGAGCCCTTCTCACCCCGTCCCGCCTCAGCAGGGCGGCCGAACTGCAAACGCGGCCGGTGTGACGGCCAAGCGTTCAACGTGTCGGAGCGATGCCAATCGTCGTGGGCTGAACGCTGCTTTCAATGACTCCCGCGGCAATGGCGTAGCGGGTGAGACCCGCAACGTCGTGGATACGCAGCTTCTGCATGAGATGCTGACGATGCTTTTCCACGGTTTTGATACTAATCCCGAGTTCGGAGGCGATTTGTTTGTTGGCTTTTCCTTCGGCAACCAGTTGAAGCACCACTTCTTCGCGGGGCGTTAGGGACGCGCCTTTTCGCTTTCGCAGAACGGCGGTGTGAGGTGTCTTCTGATAGTTTTCGCGAAGATACTTGGAGATCGATGGACTAAAAAAACTCTTCCCCTTCTGCACCTCACGAATCGCTTCGAGGAGAATGTCGGCTGAGGTTTGCTTGATCAGATACCCCGCCGCGCCAAGCAAGACGACCTGTTCGACATATTCGGGATCGGCATGTGCGGAAAGAATGATTACTCTCGTTGCGGGAGCCGTTCTCAGGATCTGCCGCGTCGCTTGAAGGCCATTCAGCAGCGGCATGGCGATGTCCATTACGACAACACTGGGATGAAGCCGCAAGGTCATGTCGACTGCTTCACGTCCAGTCTTCGCCTCGCCCACTACTTCAATGTCGCCTTCGGTCTCCACCAGCATCCGAAGGCCTTCACGGACGACGATGTGGTCATCAGCCAGGAGAATGGTAATTTTCTTCATGGAAGTTTGAATTGGCAGAGGACATTCGTTCCTTTGCGATTTGCACGCTCGATGGTTAGGGTCGCGCCGATCGTGTCAGCCCGATATTGCATGATGCGAAGGCCCATCCCATGGACAGTGCGAGCCTCTCGTGGAAGGCCCGTGCCATTGTCGGTGACAGCCAGAGTGGCGCTGCTCCGCGTACGGCTCAACGTGACGACGACGGAACGAGCGTGCCCGTGCTTGACGGCATTCGTAATCGCCTCCTGGGCAATCCGATAGAGGTGGGTCGCAACCGCATTGTTGGAAACGAGGACCGGCCGCAGACAATCAAAACGGCACGTGATTTGGAAGAGTTTGCCGGAGTTTGCCGTCAATTCCCGGAGCGCAGACATGAGCCCGTGAGATTCGAGGGTGACCGGCGACAGCCCACGCGCGAGCATCCACGCTTGGCGCGCGCCATTTCGTATCAATTCCACAATCGAGGCGGCGTGGCCGCCTCTCACCGGATCATGGGCGAGTTGCTTGGCCAGCGCTGCGGTCTTGAACTCGACACCCGCAAGGTGCTGGCACAAGCCGTCGTGCAAATCCTGGCCGATGCGGCGCTGCTCGTTGCTGCTGATGTTGAGCAATTCCTCCTCCAACTCCCGACGCTCGATCGCTGCCGCCAGCACGTTGGCGAGCGATTGCAGGAAGTGAATGTCGTCGTTCGTGAATCTGCGTCGTCGCGTCGTGTGCGCGGCGAGCACTCCGTAGGGCTGCCGCCGGCCATGAACGATCACGCTCAAACCACTCACGACAGGGCGGTCGAACAGGTGCGACGGGCTACGAAAACGCTTCTCTGCGCGCAGGTCCTCGACGCTCACGGGCGCGTTTGATAGCAATGTGAATCCCTCTTGCGACTGTCGACCGGTCGGAACCTGTGCGGGTACCGACCCTTTCTTCCACCCCGTGCCCGCCCTCAGGAAAAGGGCTTTACCGCTGGGAAGCAGTTCCATGACTTTGCAGAATTCGCAGCCGAGAATTGCCGTCACGAGACGCACCGCTTCCTCCAACAGCGTTGCCAAGACTGCTCCTTCCAGGGCGCGCTGACTAAGTCCTGCCAGCGCGGCCTGCTGGTGGGCACGCTTTTCAAGCGCAACCACGGTGTTCGTACGCTCCACAGTAAGCTCCGCTGTGCGCTCGGCGACGCGCGTTTCGAGGTCCTCGCGAGATTGGCTTAGTATCCGCTCCACTCGCTTTCGCTCGGTGATGTCTCGCACCGTCGCAATCATACCTTCATCTCCGGCCAAACCAAGGGGGCTGAGCATGATCTCCACAGGAAACGTCGAGCCGTCCTTGTGTCGGGCCAGCAACTCCAGTCCAGCGGGCTTGGCAACGGAGTCGGCGTGGCCTTTTTTTGCGGGCACTTTGGGGAACTGGCTGGGGATCAGCTTTGCAACCAGCTTTCCGATGAGTTCGCGACGGTCGTAGCCAAACATTCTTTCCGCCTGTCCGTTGACCCGTTCAATTCGTCCAGCGGCGTTCACTGTCATCACTGCATCAGGTGCGGATTCAAAAAGAGACGCAAGCGTTTCACTAAGCTCCTGCCGTTCTTTCTCGGCTTGCTTAATCTGATCGATGTTAATGAGGAAAATCACCGCTCCCTCCACTTCGCCGGTGTTTGTCAGATAGGGCCTGATGCGCAGCGAATAGTGGTGGCCGTCCGCCCGCACAATTTCCTTCTCAACTCCGTGTCGCCTCCGCATAACCCGCGAGGCCAGCTTTGGCAACTCAGGCACCTCCGCACTAAGAATCCCAATTCGTTCGCCGCCTTTCAGCTTGAACACCTCCTCCGCCTTCGAACTAAACCGCCGCACACGCAGATTCTTATCTAGCATGACTACGGGAAGATCGACGCCACTGGAAAGGTTATTCAGGTCGCTGATGAGCAGCGTCAATTCCGCATTTCGCACCCCCAGCTCATCGTTCAGCGTTGTCAGCTCCTCATTTGCGCTTTGAAGCTCTTCCTTGGCAGTTTCGAGTTCTTCGTTTGTGCTCTGGAGTTCTTCGTTGGCCGACTGCATTTCCTCATTGGCGACCTGCATTTCCTCGTTCGTCGCCTCCCTGTCCTCCAGCATCGCTTGAAACGCATCGCGCATACTGACGAGTTGCTCGCGCAAAGCCGTCATGCGCTCTTCGTAAGCTTCAGGTTCGAGACTCTCCTGCGAAACCTTTGTCGCGACCTCTGAGTCGGCGCCCTTCTCAGCGCGGAATAGCACATGGAAGAACCGCTCTCGCGACGGTGGCGCGCGAAAGGGGATCACCTCAATGGTTAAACGCCCCGATCGTCCGGAGACCACGCTCTGCCGTTTCGCCGGCGCCTCGCTTTTCATCGCCTGCTGAAGCGCGGTGCGCACGTCGGTGAGCAAGTCCTCCCGAATCATGCGCAAGAAATCGAGACTGGCCGCGCCAGTAGGTTGTTCAAGATAGGGGCTTGTCCGGCCGCGAAATTCCAGTACTCGCAGTTCGGAGTCAATGGTCACCCCGCACGGGCTCAAGCGCCGAAGCAAGACCCGGTCGCCGGACTTGCGTACGTCCGGCGGATTCGCCGGGAGCGGCGCTGCCCCATCGCCTCGGTGCTCGGAGGCAGTCGACCGCATCGGCCGCTCAACGATCGAACCTGACGGCTGCGTGTGCTTCTTCACAAAAATCTTCTGTTTCGAGTCCACCGCTTCGAAAAGATCGCCGAGAGAATTCGAGCCCTCGGACAGGCCAAGCACAAGATAGCCGCCGGGATTCAGTGCGTAGTGCAACGTGGGCAGCACTTTCTTTTGCAGTGCCGCATCGAAATAGATGAGCAGGTTGCGGCAACTGATGAGGTCGATTCGCGCGAACGGTGGGTCGCTTGCCACGTCTTGCCGAGCAAAGATGCAGGCCTCGCGCAGCGCTTTTATGACCTGGTAGCCGCCGGCGCACACCGAAAAGAACCGCTTAAGTCGCGCGGCGGATACCTCGCGGCTGATCGATTTCGGATACACCCCCGCCCGCCCTCGTGCGATGGCCGCCTCGCTGATGTCGGTCGCGTAGATTTGAATCCGGGGTCGTTCGACGTCCGAAGGCAGGACCTCCAAAAGGCAGATCGCCAACGAATAGACTTCTTCGCCCGTCGAGCACCCGGGCACCCAAAAACGAATCGGCTCGCCTAGCGGCTTGCGCTTGGTGATCTGCGGCAACACCCTCTCCTGCAGGGCCTGAAACACCGCAGGGTCACGGAAAAAGCTCGTGACATGAATTAACGCATCGCGAAAAAGCGCGTCCACTTCCGGCGCCTCCTTTCCCAGCAAACGCAGGTATTGCACCTCGTTGTCAACGCCTCGCAGGACCATCCGGTGCGCAATTCGTCTTTGCAGCGTGGACTTCTTGTAATGCGTGAAATCCACCCCGGCGCTGGCGCTGAGAAGCCGCAGTATCCTAGATTGGAGCGCACTTCCCTCGGTCCGCGCCTCCTCCACCTTTGGAGCCAGCCGCTGCTGCAGTCCCGGATGTCGAGCGATGCGGGCCAGTTCGATTCCGATCCTCTCGGGGGATAGAACGAAGTCCACAAATCCACTCGCGACGGCATTCTCCGGCATCATCGAAAACTTCGCGCTGTCGAAATCTTCCGCGAAGGTAATGCCACCCGCAGTCTTCACCGCTTCGACGCCGGCCGTTCCATCTGATCCCGTTCCAGACAAAATCACACCCACAGCTAGTTCTCCGAATTCAGCCGCAAGCGACCGTAGAAAGCAATCGATCGGCAACATCTCATTCCCGCGCGGGGCGAGGACCAACCGGCGGGAAGCAACGGTCATCAGGACGTTTGATGGCATCACGTGCACCCGATTTGGCCGAAGAATCAGCCCGTCCACCGCCTCGCACACAGGCATCTGCGTGGCTCTCTCCAGCAAGCCGGCAAGCTGGCTATCATGTTTGGGATCGAGATGCTGCACGAGGACGAAGGCCATGCCCGTATCTGTCGGCAGTCCTTTTAGCAATTGCACGAACGCCTCCAGTCCGCCCGCAGAAGCCCCAATCCCGGCCACCGGAAAGTTCTGCACAGTTTCGCTTCCAGGCCGCTTGCGAGCGGGCTTCGCATCCGCAGCCCGTCGCTTTGGCTCGGCTAGATCAGTTCTCCGAGACATCGCTGGAGGGGTGATCCAGGGAGAACAGCGAGGTGAAGTTCGCCGAGGCGCCAGAGAAAAATCCCATTAAGGAAATAGGTGTGTTCAAAGTATCAATGTCCATGAAACGTAGGGGGGCGGAGAGAATCACCTCCACTCTCTCCAAGTCGAAGGTCGTGAGAGTGGCGTCCGGTTCGGACTGTCCTGTGCACGGCCTTTTCCATAATCCATTTCGGTCCTGCAGCCAAGCCGTTTTGCGCAAGCAGAATCCTGCTTTTTCCACCTACGAAGCATGTTCTGGCTGGCAGCTGCCGAGATCGAAGGGCGCACCCTATAAGGCAGAAACAGCTAGGAACGACACCAACCTTCCCGGTCGAGAGCCCGCAAGGAACTGCTCGTAACCGGACTAGTGAACGGCACTTTCGATCTCCATGGCCGGCGCGTTGTCGCGGGCGCTGGAAGCCGCAAGTTCAGCGCGGAGAATCGTATCGGCGGGGACACGCCGCAACTTACTTGCGAGGCCGACCCTTGAAAGCGTCCAGATGATCCATTTCGTAGGATCAAACTGCCACGGCTTCACCCCATTGCGGTAGTCGTACGGAAACTCATGGTGGTAGTTATGGTAGCCTTCGCCGAACGTGACAATGGACATTAGCCATGAGTCGCGCGCACTGCACTTGCGCGAATACGTCTGCTTGCCGACGTAGTGGCAAAGCGAGTTGATGCAGAAGGTGCAGTGTTGGACCACCACCACACGGGCCACGCCGGCGATAAGAAACGCGCCAAGCGCCGTCGTCCAACCGCCCCACGCATAACCAATCGCTGCCGGCAGCACGAATGCAACGATCGCGCCGATCCAGTGAATGTAGCGGTGCTGCCACATGACCAGCGGGTCCTTTTGCAGATCGACAACGTTGTCAAAGGGAGGCCGCGGCTTGAGTTTGAAAAGCAGCCAGCCGATGTGTGCTTGGAAAAGCCCCTCTCGAATGTTGTAGGGGTCGTCCTTGTGATCAACGTGTTTGTGATGCGCCCGGTGCTCACACGCCCAGAGGAGAACCGAGTTTTCGAATGCCGCCGCGCCGAAGATCAGCGTGAAGAGCCGAACGATCCAGTGCGCTTGAAATGTAAGGTGCGAGAAGAGCCGGTGATAACCGAGCGTGATGGAAAAGCCCACTGCGAAAAACATCACCAGGAAGAGAGCGACATGAAACCATTCGAGTCCAAAGCGCCAAATGTAAACGGGAACCAAGGTCAGCGACATCAAGAAGGTGCCGATGAGAAAGGAGCTCGTTGGCCAGTTTACTTGATCGAAGGGAATGCGGCGGAACATTCTCGCCGCGATTCCGCCTCGGCGAGTGCCAGGAGCTCTTACAGACGGAGCGTCTGGAGATGCCTGCACGGTGTATTGCTTGGCGTCATTTCTCTCGACCAAGAGTGGTATGCGCTTGGGAAAACGCAGCCCTACTGCTCCGGGTCGATAGATGATGCTACGCCGGCTCGTTTGCGATTCCATCACTTGGCATCATCGGGGTTTCGGTTTCCACACGCCCTACGGCAACTCTGTCAAGAAGCCCGGTGCGATGAATCTCCGTCCAACGCAAGCTCGTGGATGTCATGCCACAGTTTCGACCAGCTCTCTGCGCCGCGCGATGGGGTGATCACCGTATTTCAGGCCCATCGCATGCGTCTGAGGTGTCGGCTTGGATCAAGAGTCCGTCGAGCCTGGCAAAGCATGCAGCCGCCTCTGAACCCCCCTGCAGCCTTCCTCCAGACGCTCTGGGACAGGAACAGCCTTTGCCCAGCGATCGTCCGGTCACTTTTCTACAGCCAGCCCGACCGCTTGAACCCCAACCATAGCCCGCTGCAGACCACGGCGATTACGCCGAGGACCACCCAGTAACCGTATCGCCAGCCCAGCTCGGGCATGAATTGGAAGTTCATGCCGTAAATGCCAGCGATCGCCGTTGGTGCGGCGATGATCGCGGCCCACGCCGCAAGACGCTTGGTGTCCTTGTTCTGCGACACCGAGATGATCGATAGATTCGCCTCAAGGGCGGTGGCGAGCAGTTCGCGAAGCGTGTCCACCATTTCGTTGATGCGAATCGCGTGATCATAGACGTCGCGAAAGTATGGCTTGGTGTCTTCCGGCACGAGATCGAGATCGAACCGCATAAGGCGGCTACAGACATCCACGAGCGGCGAGACGGCCCGCTTGATCGAAAGAAGTTCGCGTTTCAAATGATAGATGCGGCTCGTTGTCTCTTGAACGAATTTCTCGCCAAAGAGGACCTCCTCCAGTTCAACCACTTGCTCTTCCAACACTTCGAGGATCGGGAAGTACTGGTCCACCACGAAATCCATCAAGGCGTATAGAACAAAGCCGGGGCCTTTGGCGAGAAGACGCTGGGAAGCTTCGCAGCGTGCCCGCAGGCCTACGTGAGACTTCAACGAGCCATGTCTCACAGAGACCACGTAGCGCAATCCGACAAATACATGTGTCTCACCGAACTCGACATGCTGCGGCTCACCGGCCAGATGCGCCGTGCGCAGCACAACAAAGAGACAATTGTCATACTGCTCTAATTTCGGTCGCTGGTGAGCGCTGTGTGCATCCTCGATGGCCAGGTCATGAAGGCCAAATTCTTCCTGGATCTCGCGCAGCAGCTTCTCCTCGGGCTCATACAAGCCAACCCACACAAATCGGTCTTCGTGTTTGAGCTGTTCGCTGATGTCCGCAATCTCCACATCTGCAACGCGCAGTCCCTGGGCGTAGGCGGCGGAGTCAATGACTCCAGGACGCTTCTCGCCGTGGCGGACTTCTGGCAGAGTCGGGGATTGGGGACTGACAGTCTGCATGGTATTTGACTACAGCCTGCTTTCCGATAATTCGCAGCGTGAACATTGAGCGTTCTCGCTCTGGACATTCGAACGATCGACCGGATTCACGCTCGGGGCTTCCATCCGCGCTCTTTCTTGCATTCTATGCACAATGATAAGTCTCAACGTTGCGGATCTCAAATATGATCTTCGACCCGCATTTCCCGCCACGCGGCGCTCCGAATAGAACCGGTCTTCTACATTGTGCCACGGACGTCCACGCAGACCCGTCGTCGAAAAGAAATTCCTTTCAAGAGGGCTTCAGATGAAGCATCGCGGATTCCCGCGAGGAAGAGCGACTGCGATGAATTGGGCTGTGGGAAACATTCCTTTTACCGCGGTCCGGAAGTCCAGATTCTGCGATTCCGAGGGAGGGCGTCGTCGAATCCGGAAGCAAGGCACAATCCAGATCTGCAAGTATGCACCTATGAAACACTGAAAAATTACCTCGCTTAAGACATGAGTTTGGACGCGCGACGGCTCATGCAGCCAAGGATATCTGCTGCTCGAAGTTCGATACGGACGTTGCATCTTGCGTGCGGCGCATCTCGGCGAGGGAAAGCAAGAAGGCGAGAGTCGACTCCGCGCCTTGGTTTCGGTTGACACGGTCGATATGCAAGCCGTCCCTGCAACCACCACTCTGAGCATCATAGAGCGCGATACCGAGATCGTTGCTCCCGTGAAACCATTCAAATGCCTTGTTTGCCTGCGCGAGCCAATAGCGATCACCCGTAGCCTCATGAGCCTCAAGACAGGCGCAAATCGTAGCATGAGCTTCGACGGGCTGCTGATCAAACGACGCAGGTTGTTCACCGCGCTTCCAGAAGCCGTTGGAACCAATTGGGCGGAAGTGCCCCTCCGGAGCGATCTGGCGTTCCGCAAGCCAATGCAGACTTTTGAGACCGATCTCGCGAAGATTGGGCAGATTCGCCCAGCGGCCCGTCATGATCAGAGCCTGCGGAAGGCGCGCATTTTCGTAGGTCACGCTCTGCTCGAACCACATCCAATCGGCGCTGGCATTCTTCCCATAGAGAGAGCTCAGACGATGCGCCAATTCTGCACGAATCTGGTTGGCTCTGAGATCACCGCCCAACGTGCGGAGGTATTCGTGCAGACCAATGATCGCGAAGGCCCATGCACGCGGAGACGTGAAACCTTGCACGGCAGGCAATGCCTTTTCAAAAATTTCCGCCGCCCATGAGCGTAGTCCTTCACGACGGGAACGCCCGACGCAGGTGCCCAACGCCCATAATGCCCGCCCGTGGCTGTCTTCCGAAGCGATCTCATCGACCCACTCCCGGCGGTAAGTCATGAAGTTGCGGAAGCGGCCCGCGTCGGGATCAAATGCGCTCTGCAAGAAGGCCGCATAAACGCTGGTCAGCCGAGTGCGCTCCGGGAAGCCCTCCTCGAGCTCTTCCATGAGCATCATGAGGATGAGTGCCCGGGCATTGTCGTCCGTGCAATAGCCGTGCTCGTAGTTGGGAAGCGTGTATGCGGCGTGTTGCAGCATTCCCGTGTCATCGGTCAAGCAAATGAGATGATCGAGCCGCCATATAGGCAGAGCGGCCTCGTGGTCCAAGGTGGGCGCCTCAATGCGTTTGGCGGTTTGCGCGGAATGCTCATGACGCGCGCGTTCAAAGCTCCCCACGTAGTCTCTTGCCACATGCGACCAG
The DNA here is from genome assembly GCA_963820865.1 of uncultured Verrucomicrobiae bacterium. Classification (GTDB taxonomy): domain Bacteria; phylum Verrucomicrobiota; class Verrucomicrobiia; order Chthoniobacterales; family Terrimicrobiaceae; genus DASTFP01. The sequence goes on along the minus strand of CAWGBZ010000015.1, from coordinate 71,922 downwards.
ACCATCTTTCGTCCCAGCAGATACGCGGTTTTGCGCATCGTGTGGCGCACCGTCTCGTTGCGAAGCAGATCACAGACCGCCTGGGAGATCGAAGAAGTGTCAGCGAAAGGCACAAGGACTCCCCTCCCGTCCCCAAGCAATTCTTCCGCATGCCAATAGGGGGTGGAAATGACCGCCTTGCCCGCACCGAAACTGTAAGCGAGCGTCCCGCTCGTGATTTGAGCCTCGTTCAGATACGGCGTGATATAGATGTCCGTCGCACCGAGAAATTCCAGCAACTCATCCTTGTCCACGAAGCGATTGAAAAAAATGACGTTCTTCTCGACACCATTCTTTTTGGCGAGGCGTTCGAGACTTAGCCGGTAGGTTTCTCCGTGGTCCCGAACGAGATTGGGATGAGTCGCCCCGAGCACGACGTATACCACGTTGGGAAATTCCCTCACGATCGCCGGCAATGCGTTGAGGACATGTTCAATGCCTTTGTTAGGCGAAAGAAGGCCAAACGTAAGCAGGACAGGGCGACCCTCGGCCCCAAACTTATCCTTGTAATAGTTCGGATCCGCAAATGGCACGTCTGGAATACCGTGAGGGATTAAATCGATCTTGTCGGCGGGCGTTCCGTAAATGTCGCGAAGAAATGCGACACCTTTCTCAGCCATGGACACGACCCGCGCCGAAAGCTTGATCACTTCCTGGAGGACCAGTTTTTGCTCACGCGTGGGATTGCGCAGAATCGTATGCAAAGTGGTGACCACCGGCATCCGGAGATTTCGAAGCAATGTCAGCAAATGGCGGCCACTGGGTCCTCCGAAAATTCCGTATTCGTGCTGCAAACAGAGAACATCAACATTTACAAGATTCAGAAAATCGGCGGCCCGACGGTACGCGGAAATATCCTGCTCCGGAATTTCGAAACGCACTTCAGCAGGATAGTGGTATCCCTCAGGGTGATCGGTCATCGCAATAATCGAACTGTGCAGATCGGGGTATTGCGCGGCGATCGCTTCGCGCAGATCCGCTGTGAAAGTGGCGATTCCACATTGCCGCGGAACATAATCCGCCAGAAATGCGATCCTTTTAACGTTGCTTGGCAGATCCATAAAGAGACTTTCGAAACGGCAGATAGTTTGGCCCGCTAGATCGCCACGACGTTGAAGGCACGAAGCGCGTAGAGCAGAAAGAGGAGACCGAGGACTATTCCGATGATGTTGAGCAGCTGACCCTTGATGAACATACCTACGACATAATATATTACGTATAGGACCAGGCCGGCTATTAGGAGCGAGATGAGTGTGCTTATCATTTTGGTAGCGACTTGTGGTGGATGTCAGCGGCCATTGCCGACCGGGCTTTCAGAGTGACTTGATGTGCTAGCATAGTGTTTGCGCGACCGCGCTGTAGCATAATATAGCAGCCATCTCTAAACGGCGTCTATGGGGTGAACACTCCATTGCGAACCCTCGTGTTGAGGTCACCTCAAGAACTGGAGCACTCAGTTGTCTTCGTTGTCTCCCTTCTCGTCGGACTTCTTGTCGGACTTCTTTTTACCGTCGCCCTTGCCTTTGCCGTGGGAATCCTTGGAGGGCTGCGATGCTTGATCTTGCTGTGCCGCGGGCGTGGAGCGCTGGGATGTCTGCTCGCGACGCGCTGCTTTAGGCGATGGCTGCGATGGCGCGTTTTCCTTCTTTAGAGACGGTGCCGACTGCGGGGCCGGCTCCTTCGGGTGCTTCTGCCCCTTCGATGAGGAGTTCTTCGCTTTAGGAACTGAGTCTTGAGAGTGGTCAACTTGCGTCTGCCGTTCTTGCGACGCAACGCGCTGCTTGACGGACGGTGCGGTCGTCGGCTGATCGTTTGGTCCACCGTTCGCCTGGTGGGCATTCTTGCTCCGGTTGCGCGAGGTATTTTCCTCACCATCACTCTGCAGCCGCTTCTCCCGCTGCCTGGGAGCATCGGCAGTCACGGTTGCCGCGGTGCTGGGGGCCACCTTTTGACGACTGCCCTTTTCACGTCTGCTCAATTCGTGCGGATCGCTGACATGACTGCCATCTTGCATTCGCTTTCCGGCAGTCGCGGTTGTTGCCGGCACTCTCTGGCTTTTGTCCCGCGCCCCCGGCGTGGCGTTGGTTGCTCCGGAAGCGTTGGGGGCCAAATCGGGTGAAGGTGGCAATCCGGGAGAGGTTTTCAAAGATTCGTTCGAATCCTTCAGGTCTCGACGAACTCTCTTGTTGCCCTGATTGGTGAAATCGGCACGCGAGGGTTTGGGGATTTGGCTTGCGCGCGGATCGGAACGTCCATTCACGCCGGACGTGGGCGGAGCGTCCGATCGATCGTTGGCGTCCAGGGCATTCACACGTGCACTGCGCGCAGTCGCACTAGTGTTGCGCTGATGCTGCGCCTGGCGGCGCTGGCTGTTGGCACTCGGTTGCCACTGACGCGCGGTGTCGCTGTTGATGTTTATGACGTTAACAACGTTGTTGTTCTGGCCTCGCTCCCCGCGATCCCAGTCCCGGCCTCGGTCCCCGCGATCCCAGTTTCGATCATGGTTCCATCCCGGGCGCCATTGACCTACATAGATGCTGCGGCGGCCCCAATCGCAATCGTAGTTGAGCCATGATCCCACGGCGAAACCTACCCCGAACGTTAGCAGCGGACCGAAACCCTGCGAATAGGGCTGCACGTAAACCACCTCTGGATCGTATTGCGGCACATAAATCACGTCGGGCTGCGCTGGCACAATGCGGATGACGGTCTCTTCTTGGACGACTTGCTGCTGGGGAGAGTTGGTAAGGTTGCCCGCGGCCATTGCCTCCGCCCGAAGCCGCTGGATGGAATTCATGACATCTGCCGGTTGATCAAGAAAAGCTTCGCCCACAGTCGTCGTCCACTCGAGGTTTTGATCCAGCCACTGTAGAACATCCGGATAGCGTGCAAGCGACTTGACACTGTCGTCCCACGGTTGATTTGCCATCTGCGCTGGATCGCCATTTGACGAGAGATAACGCGCTGCAAGCACCACCTCGGACGGCACGGTCGAGGCGGGCAAGATCAACGCTATGAGTGCGTCCGGATAGAGCGCGATGGGGGCGAGGAGTCTGTCGAGTTCTTCTGCGTAGAAGTGCCCGGGGCCGCCCTGCGTCGACTCTGGCGGAGGCGCCTGCGCCCGGAGAAGGCCCGTAAGGCATGTACCGAGCAGGATCAGAATGCGAATTGTCCGATATCTCCGCGCGCCGGACATTGCCCCTTGGAGAAGGCTTCTGATTCTCATATTTCAAACGGATGGGCCACCCACCCAGGCAGTTAATCTAACTTGCGGCACATTAAGGTAACGGATGCCGCAGATCTCTCGGCCGCATGGTTTTGCGGAGAAACGATGCTCATGTCCCTTGCAGCATCGGCCGAAACTCTGCGTCGCGAAATGGGGTAAACACCCCATTCCAAAACAATCCCACGCATGGTAAAGAGAAGGATGGCGCCGAAGCTTGCGAAACAACCAGATCGAATGGCGACGAAACGACCTTTAAGGCTGGTCAAAGAAGTTTCTTCTCAGGAGCCAAAACTGCTCCAAGCGAAAAGTTCGCTCAAGGAAGCCGGGGAACAGATGAGGTCCGCTGGCACCAATCGTTTGCCGGTTGCATTAGGTGATCACCTCGTGGGGGCTATGGAGGGCAAATATCCCGAACGGTCGGCTGCCGGCTTTGGCCATGATCCCAAAACGTCGCTTGTTCGCGAAATCATGGTAAAAAAAGCGTACTATTGCGTCGAGAATCAGTCGTCGGATCAGGCACGGGAAGTCATGCGCGAGCATCATCTCGACTATCTGCCCGTTGTGGACGGAAATATGCGCGTCTTGGGTATTGTGTCACTGAAAGACCTCGAAACAAGCGCCGGCAACGAAAAGACGGACCCCCACAGTTTAGAAGCGAGCAAAGGAAGTGAACGAAGAAAAGAGTAAGTCGGCGAGCAAACCGTCGCAGATAGCGGCGTGCTCTTGACCATACGAACGCTGCCATGGCAGCAGGGTCTGCGATGCAATCGCGTCCCTGCTGCCAACCGACTCCCAACAAACTATTGTTATGACAAACTGGACACCGCCCGACAACGCAGAGGAAAAGGCTGAGCAGGCTTTCTCCACACCCCAAGACACTGCACAGAATGCGATTTGCACGGGAGCAAGATACGCACGCGAAAACCAAATCCCGGTCATTCTTGGCGCGGCTCTCGTTGGGGCAGTTTTCGGCGCTATTCTGGCGTCAAAGCGGCGCAAGAAAGCCGACCCCGCTCAGACCGTCCGTGACTGGCTGGAAAACACTCTGGAGGAGTTCTCTGAACAATGGCCCAAAGCCAAGAAACAAGCGCGCACCATCCAAGATGAACTCGCCGCCCAGGCACGAGGTGCGAGCAAGAAGCTGCATTTCTGGTGACTCTAGGCTTAGGCTAGCGGAAATATCCAACTCATCCGTGCCTCAAGCGAAAACCAGCGCCATTGCTTGACCAATCTGCCAACGCTTTGGGATTGCGGTTCAACGAATGCCTGGCTCGGTCCCTTGGCAAAAATAAGGACCGATTTCAAGATGGCAAATTCCACTTGAAGATAGTTGATCCGCGGGATGCTATGAGAGCAGACTGGATGAAATCGGCAAGACCCTGAGACTGGGTCTTCTTTTTCAGATCGGCAAACAGCTGCCATCGCTCCTTGGAGCATCCTATCAACGACGAAGTCAGCCAATCTGAGAAACCGGAATGCTCATCCCGAAACTCCAGGAAGGCAATGCCGCCGGCCAAATCTGAGTGAGAACCAGCGATGTAGTCGCGCAGATAACCAATTGCCTTTCGTGTGGCGTTCCTGGTCACGAAGGGAAGCAGGTCTTCCATCACGGCAGACCCAACGAAGCCGTACCCGAACGACTCAATCCGAACCGCCGGCTCATCGTGAATAGTAATCAAAATAACAGTCGCCAAAATTGATCTGCTTTGATCGTCGGGGCTCAATGCAACGACAAGCCGAAAATCGAATGGCAAAATGTTCAGTGACGGACCGAGGATCGTTAAGAAGGGGGCGCTCACATGCGAACTGTAAGGCGTCACTCTGGATACGCAAGTGACCCATTCCACTGCCAGAGACGCGTAATGGCTTTCATGTCCCGATGTCATCACGGCCAACCGGGTTCGCCCTCTGCTTGGAAAGCCTACTTTCTAACTGCGGGGATCCGGGCTATTTCAACGCGCCTATTCTCATCTACGCCGCCCCAATACCCCTTGTTAATGATTGTATCGGCATTAGGCTTTCGAATATGGGCGACAAGACACAGAAGGACAAACAAAAGAAAACTCTTCAGCACGAAGCGAAACGGAAGGCTGCAAAACGCGAGAAGCGGGAAGCGACAGAATCCCAGCATCACCCGGTATCCGGACACCCAGCCACGGCTGAACACCCAGCATCTTCCGGCACCGTCGCAGTGAAGGAGAAGTAGCCACCCAGAATCACACATTCAAAGAATTTGGCGATGAACCGTAAAGCGATCATATAAAGCAACAAATCCGCGTGCAGGGTCAGCTTCTATCACCTCAAGGAACTGGTCGGATCTTATGAATGAGCATTAGTTCAGCGAATCGAGGTCGAGGGCCTCGACCAACTCCCCTGGGTTTTTTCCCCGCCAAACATCGGGGACACGCCGGCTGGACAACTCATAATCTTCGGGGCGGATAGGCCGATCAAATTCTCGCGTCGTCGCTCATAGATCCGAGACAGTCATAGGCTTTCCTTGCGCCAGAAATGGCCCTGGCGGAGGTATGTCTTGGCCAGTCCGCCAGCTCCATGTGCAGGCAAAAATAGGGCGCTCACCCCATAGAGAATCGGGTTCCCCCCATATACGTTAAAGCCATCTCGATGAACTCTTCGCTCCCCGAAATTCACGTCAGCAGAATTGGATGTTGGGGAAGATATGTTTGGTTCCGGTCGAGCGTTCGAAAGCCGTCCGAAGAGGAGTTGATCGGATGGATTGCACGGTATCGCGAAGAGGCCCTTACCCACGATCCTGGGGAACGCCTAGTCGTTGACGTAGAGCGTGATGGCTTGCGGCGCGCTTTGTGTTTCCATCAATCTTGAATTTCTTGATTGCGAGCTACTGGAGGAACTGAATTCGTCGCGCTCAATCCTGAGATGAAGGAACTGGGTGTGAAGTTCCTGAACCTTCCTTTTGCCAGGGCGCCACGACTGGCCCGATTTTCTTACTTCTAAAGAGCCGGCGACGCTTGTGTATCTGCAGAATTCCAACAGGGACCGGGGAGCGATAACCTGCAAATCAATCGCCGCACCGGGCTTGGGCGACTTCACGCAAGTGAATCACCGTTGCCTCAATGTCCCTCCGACAGCGAGAACAGGGCGCGTTGAGGGGCGGCGGAAAGGGCTTTTAGGGGGTGGTCTGCCAGGCGAGATCTGCACGCCCGGGCAAGCGGTGGCGTTCAGCCACAAATACGGTGAACACCCTATGGAGAGCCGGGCTTCGATCTCATACATTTGAGCAATTCCCGATGAAGAATAGCCCGCGCAACAAGGGCGCTGAAGCCGATTTGCGATGGCTCTTACAGTCGGGCCCCGCTGATAGCATGAACTTAAACAGAGAAGATAGAGCTATCGACTTCGAAGAAAAGACTCAGAAGGTCTTATGCGAGCAGTACTATCTCAGGAAGTTTGAGGCGCTTCTTAACGCGTGCTCGATTTTCGTTCGTCCTACTGAAGAATTCAGATCACGGGGTGGAAGGCGGTTCTTCTATATTGAGGTAATGAATGAATCTTACCTCACTCAGTCGCAAGCAGACGCGCTGATCGTGGGATTTCTCGCTGCAGACGAGGAAAACAAACGCACACAGAGTGCCGATCGCTGAAGTTCTCCGAGAAGCGTTGGGCCAGAGGCGCCACATCGAAGCGCTCCACGACTTCTCGCGGGCAGTCACTTTGATTTTGGCGTCGGTGGCCTTAGCGGCAGTCGGAAGTGACATCCGGTCCCAGCATAGGCTTAGCGTCCGCGTGCGTTGATGGAGTCGTGAAGGAAAGCCTGGGCGGGATTCCGCATGCGCGTCCTGGCGGGTCGCTAGCGGCCACACCTGCAGCTTGCAATGTCCGATTCGTAGTGGCGTGGCGAGCAACCCGGGTCAGAACCTCTTGCTCAAGCGGGGACCGTCACTGTACGCGCTGTGGGAATTGCGGGCGGCATTGCGCGCCGGGGGACGTCTGGCTTGAAACAAGCCGCCGCTACGCCAACCCAGCGGGTCATTTGATTCCTCCCGCCCGTTGGCCAACCTTGCGCCCGGAGGTTTGTAGCCGACGCAGACACCAGAAGACGGGTGCAGCACGGGTTAAGGAGCGTCAGACGGAACTCGAAGACTCGAAGCGCTCCTGCGCCGCTTTGACGAGGAGTAACCCCGCCATCCCAAAAAGCGCCCGTCCAGCCCTCACCTTCCACTTGGTATTTGCGCGAGCCAACGCTCAAAAACGGCAATGGTCAGCGTCGTCGACCATCATCACCGCCATCCCAGGCCCGGCCGGGAGGCGGCGGCATTTTATCGTCGTCCGATGTGACATCATGAAATTTCTTCTGACCAGCTCGTTAGAGCGTACCGAAGCGCAGCGTCGCGACGGGTGAGTAGAACAGTAGAACGGCTGCTTCGCGCAGCCTGGGAGCTTCTTCCCTTCGTAGTATTCACTCGCGGGCACGATACAGCCGCGGCGCCTAGTCGCATCACGGAGCGCTGGTTTGTCAAGCGGCGCCGGCCGTGGAGATCGCATCTGTCGTGTAGTCCGGGATCTTGCCGTCCGTCGGCTCCATGGTGACTTTCATCGACGAAAATGCAACGGGACCAAAAAGCGTTGCGAACGAAGTATCTGCAGCGTCGCGACCCGTGCCTATGCGAATCAATCCCGTCTGCGGTGCGAGGCGTGTCGGATCGAAGATATACCAGCGTCCATCGAGATACGCTTCGAAATAGGCGTGAAAATCGGCGGGTTCCAAGGCGAAAGCGTAGCCTGCCACGAACCGTGACGGAACCGCTAGCGCCCGACAAAAGGCAATGGCAAGGTGAGCGAAATCGCGACACACGCCGGCACGTTCGGTGGCCGTATCGTAAGCCGAGGTGTGGGGATTCGTGCTGCCTCGAAGATACTCGACATTATCGTGAATCCAGTTGCAGATTGCCGTGATTCGGGAGAAGCCCGGCTGGAGTTTACCGAACTCATGCTGCGCGAGTCGCACGAGAATATCCGCTTCGCAGTATCGGCTCGGATAAAGGTATGGGACAACATCGGCCGGCAATGCGCCGGGCGGCGTCTCGGGCACGCTGTCTGCAGGCTGAACGTAGTGAGACAACTCGACGGTCGCCGAGTATTGCACTCGCAAGGGTCCTGCGCTCGCGGAGAGGCGATGGAGCCGCTTTTCCTCAATGGGCGAACGCGATTCCTCGATCTGCAGCTGGGGCTCCGTGGTAAATGACTCTGTAAGGATACGCTGAAAAGAGTTATTCACGACGCTCACATTAAAAATGAACGCGCTTGGCCCATTGACGCTGTAGTTGAGGTCGCAGCTGACTCGAAAGTCATTGGTGTCCATATAGCTTTTGTGATTGTTTGGTTTAACTAGATGATCGGCCTTCTGAAACCCGCGAAGGTGAAGCCATCCTGGCTGTACACGGCTTCGACACCGGCTGTTCCGCCCGGCGCCCATTCCCAACAAATCACGCCCACCGCCACTTCACCGCGATTCGCCGCAAGCGAACGCAGAAAGCAATCGATCGGCGGGATCGAATTCCCGCGTGGCGCGAAGACCCACCGGGCAGAGGCAATGGTAATCAGCACCGCGCATACCGGCACCTGCGTGGCGTGACTAATATGCTCAAACTCACGATGCTGCACGAGCCCGAAGGCCATGCCCGTCTCCGGCGGCAGCCCTTTGAGCAATTGCACGAACCCCTCTAATCCCCCAGCCGAGACGCCGATCCCGGCGATAGGGAGATTTGGCACCGGGTCGCTCCCAAGCCGCTTGCGAGCGGGCTTCGTAGTCACGGTCTGTCCTTTTGGCCACTGCCAGATCAGTTCTCCGAGGCATCGCCGTCGGTAGGAACCAACCGCGACGTGAAGTTTGCCGAAGGGCCTGAAGGGAATCATAAAAGTGAAGTGGGTGTGTTCAAAGCGATCAATGTCAATGAAACGTGGGAACCGAGAGAATCACCTCCACTCTCCTCAAATCGAATGTCGTGAGAGTGGCGTTCGGTTCACAGTCCTACGCATTACTTTTCTATACTCCATTGCCGGGGTTTTCGCAGCGGGAAGATCCTGCTTTTTTCGGCACGCCCGGTGCCGTTTTATTCCGAAAGCCTGCTAAGAAACGTCCCTGCACCCGGGATTAGTCCCTTCCATTTTCGACCTCCCTAGCCGGCCCTGACCGACCGTCGCTGGAAGCCGCAAGCTGAGCGCGAAGATCGTGTCGGCCAAAACGGAGGTCCTTGGTTGGATGTGGCCAATATGCGAAATTCGAATGAGGAATCCGTCGAGGGGAGATCGCGTAAACGCGCCCGCCGGGCGCAGCGTCTTTTGGAGGACACTCGCGCTTGACATAATCCAGGCCTTGAATTCGAACTTCCGCAAACCGTACAGTTTAAGGCCTGCGCGTTTCACAGTGCGGGCGTGACCTCCAACTTGAAAGTGAAAATCAAAAAAACATGACCACCAAATTCAAATTGATCCTGGGCGGGATCCTACTCCTGTTCGGCGTCATTTTCGCGATGCAAAACTCGACGGTCGTCGAGGTCCGGTTTCTAGTCTGGTCGATCCAGATGTCGCAGGCGCTGGTGATTTTCCTAACGGGCGCGGTCGGGACAGTCATCGGGTTTCTCTTCGGGACAGCGTTCAAGATATCGCGGCAGTCTTGAGACGCGACTCACCGCGCCCTTGCAGCCATCGCGGTGAGTAACCGGCTTGAGGGACCGCGGTCCCTCGCCCCGGCCTGTGCTCGTCCACATTCTCCCAGTTGGCCCAAGCTGCGACAGGGCAACCGTCTTCGCGACCGGCAACGCGGACCTGCGCCGACTCTGGATCGAGGTGCACAAGACATCGTCAGTGTGCCCAAAGTAGGGCCAATGGGAGGGCGCTGCGATCAGACGCAATAGGGTGGGTCACTTGACGAAAGGGGATACGGAGCCAAGCCGCGCTGAAGGCTCGATTTGGCTATCTTCGGCCCGGAATTCGCGCTGCTACTGATTGGCGCGCGAGTTGCTATCCTTTCGCCCGACATGGTAACCGTAAGGGTTGGGAGGGTTCGCAAATGACGAGCAAGGCGCACCTGCTGAAAATTCCTTGCACGATCTGCAAGGTGGATGAGCCGGGAGGCCAGGTGCCGTTTGCGACGCGATGGGAGACAGGGATTGGGTGGATTTGTCGGGAATGCCAGGGCGGCGTGGTCGGGAATGGACTACAAGCTCTGGATCAGACAGATGGAATCAGGCCTGAACTCGCGATCGTGAGGAATTCGCGGCCGAAGGTTTAGGTCACGAATGGAAGCAGATCTATTGGCCGCGACCAACGTGGCCGTTGAGGGGCAAAAGTGGTATTGGCACTTGAACGGCAGAATGCTGCAAAGGATCAGCGATGGCTGGCCTATCCCAAGAACTCATCGTCGCGTGATCCATTTCTGCGACACGATCACCGCGACTTTCGGAGGAGGAGGCGCGAAAGCAGTTTGAGTGCTTGTATGGAGAGTGCGACAAGGACAACCAGTGGAGTTTCCTTCGAGGCGCCGAGGCAAAACCGACAAAGTGGAAACGCAGGTAACTCGTCTGCATTTGAGAGAGGACGAGACGGACGTGGCACCAATGTCGTACTCGGCAATTCAGAGCAAATCGGTGCGGCCTGTTCGTAGCATCACCCTAAGTTTTCCGGTGGGGGCGATTCGGAGTATGTGCACGAAGCCGCTAACTATGACAACTTGAATGACAGGACTTATGCGAGCGGCTGAGCGAAACTGCATCAGGGCATGGGGATACGATTCTGAGGATCACCATTCGAGTTAATCCTGTCGATATGGGAATCTGAGGCCGGCGACCTCCAGACAGCGGGGTGCTTCAGTCTGGCAGCGGCAGGGTCTGTGAACACGTCATGAATTCCATCGTGCGCTCGAAATCAACAATGCCAGCATCGGAACCAAGGCCTTGAATCGTCAGTCCTCCACAAGCGCTTCCCAATTTGGCGGCTTCCTGAAGACTCCAACCCAAAGAGAGCCCTTTGATAAAGCCGGCATTATAGGCATCACCACAGCCGGTTGAATCCACTACGGGCACTTTGAAGCTTGGGGTGCGAACCTCCTCCAGGCGCCCGGCTTCATAGAAACCAATCGAGCTGCCGCCAGCTCCGAGCTTCAAGACAACATGCCTGGCGCCACGATCCAGGAAGTAGCGAAGAATGTCACGTCGGTCCGTAACGCCAGAGATCATGATCGACTCTTCATAGTTGGGCATGAAGTAGTCCACGTAAGGCAAGCAGACCTCCACCATTTGCGCCAACTGGGGCGAAGGAATTCCTTCGCAGCAGGAGCGGCGTGCCGCCAAGATGAAGGAATTGTGCCTGGGCGATAGTGTCCAGGTCGATGTCACTGTAGGTCAGCTCCCCATTGGCGCCGATCACGTGCAAAGCGGGACGCTCCCCATTTGGCCGGATCGGGAGCATCGTGGAGGAAGTCTGCGCTTCCGCCTTGCGCTTGATATGCGTTGTATCGATCCCATAGCGACGCATGACTCCCAACAAGAATTCACCGATTTCGTCGTTGCCAATTGCACCCATGGCAATCACTTCGAGACCCAGCTTCGCCATGTCAACCGAAGCGCCGGCGGCCGTTCCTGCGACAGTCATCCGAATCTCATCCAAAAGGGCAAGACTCTGTCCCGGTGGGATCTCCGACACGGGACGTCCGAGAACGTCAACGATATGAATTCCGAGAGAGACAACTTTTGCCATTGAATTGTTCCTTTACAGCAGAGTTATAGGAGGGAGACGGGCGACCTGACTGCAACCAGACTTCATTTTGGCCGTCAAGATTTAACGTCCCGGAGCCAGATTGGTCGTGCCGGAGTCGACATCTTGTGATCGCCCGATCTGTCAGCCGCGGCCGGAGAATGGCGGAGCAGATGCACTCGCTCGCCAGCAATTCGGCGGCGAAACGGACTGCGCCAAATGACCAATGTGATCTTTCACAATCCGTCAAACCGGTGGGCCAGCAACTATCTGAGGCGACGCGCGACGTTGGCATCGAGCCGAGGACCGTCGCACTTATCCGGCAGGCTCAGATCTTAACAATTCCCTTTTGGATCAACGCGTCAACGGCCTCGTGAATCGCCTCGAGGGAACTGAATCGTGGACGATAGTCCAGCAGGCGCTGCGCCTTGGCGATGCTAGCGTTCGGACTGTGGCCTATGTGATCCCACGTCAATTGCGCGGATTCTTCATCGACTGTCTTGCGCCATTCCTCCCACGGCAGGAATTTCAGTTTGGCCGGTTGAGCGAACCAACCAGCAACCCTTTCTGCGTAACCGCGCAGGGTAAGCGCGGCGGGCGAAACAACGTGAAAGGCTTCGCCGATACTCACACTGCGGTTTGCGATCGCACGCACGAATGATTGCGCGACGTCGTCGGCATGCACATGATGCAGTGTCTCCATGCCCAGATTTGGCAGGGTCACTTCCTCACCCCGCGCCAGACGCGTGAATACATCGGGATCGAGATTTCCGGCCGGATTGATGGGAACCCAGCCTGGTCCGACGATGTGACCGGGTTGCAGCACCGTGGCGGGAAAGCCGTATCGACGTGCCTGGTCCATCAAGAAATCCTGGATGGCGGCTTTCTGGATCCCGTAATCGCCAAATGGCTGTCGCGGGGTTTCTTCGGTGGCGGGAACCTCAATACTGTGCCCCAAAACCCAGATGGTTCCGCAGTGCAAGAAGTGCTGCACCTTCTCACGGAGAGAGCCAACGAGCTGCTGCGCGCTTTCAAGATTGAAACAGATCAGATCAATGACGACGTCGGGCTTCAACTCGGCGATACGCTGACCGAACACCCCAGCGGCGTCCTCGGTGGTTCGGTCCGCAACGACCTGCCGCACAAGGCGCCAGGACGAATGGGCTTTGTACGGTTCACTCCGCGCACGCGAAACGTTGATCACTTCGTGCTCCGCCTCGACGAGACGCGGCACGAGGTAAGTTCCGACATGTCCACTTCCTCCGATGACGACAATGCGCATCCTTAAGAATAAACGAATGACCGTGATCCTTGCAAATGTTCCCCCCGAGCAGCATCCAGCGCATCTCAATCGACCGGAGCCGATTTAAGGCCCCCGGCGGAGGACGAGAGGAAAGCGAACTGGGCTTTGCCCACGGCTGCGCGAGGCATTTCTCCGGCGAAATTGTCGAACTCGCCAGACCAGACCGCTTCCGGCTCAGGCCGCAAGCAAATAGACGGACGTGTGCGGCAAGTCCTCTCCCGAGCGCAGGATCGTCGCGTTTGACAGCCACCTGCGTAGAGCCAGACCTTTACGCCTTTGCGCGCGGCGAGCTTGGGAGAATCCTCCGCTTCATGAACGTATCACCCTTTCCGCGAAGGGCTATCCGGACGCGAGTTTTGACGGCTTCCTTGTTCGTGGAGCTCAGAGACTTTCTCGCAGACCGGTTACAGTTCACGGCGACCTTCCAGAATCCCGAGGCTATCGCGGAGACGAAGCGTATCCTGCACCAACACCTCAAGACCGTCGACCCCTAGCCTGAGCTCTCGGCGTAGTGTCCCTTCACCCTGCACTTACCCTCGCCGGAGTCACTTCGACGACGAGGCGTTTCATGATCGGTTGGTCGCTCTGCGTGCTAACGTCGGCGATTCCACAAAGCACGTTCAGCTCGGGCATATAGCCGGCCGAGGAGCCGGACGGGATATCGTAGCGCACGGCGCGGTAGCCGAACACGGTTCGCTTTGTCCCGTCTCTTGAGAAGCTCGTGATGTCCACGAGGTCGAACTCTGCGAGGCCACGCGCTTGCATGTCCTTATCGTTCATGAACACGACCGTGCGCAGGCCTTGGAGGCCTCGGTAGCGATCGTCGTTTGAGTAGATCGTCGTGTTGAACTGGTCGTGCGAGCGGATCGTCGCCAGCAGGAGCCGGCCTTCGCCCGGGTTGACATCGGTCGGAAGCGGAGCCACCGAGAATTCCGCCCGACCAGTCGGCGTCTTGAAGATGCGATCTCGCGCCGGTTGGGCGATGCGGAACCCGTGCGGGTGGCGGGCGCGGCGATTGAAGTCCTCGAAGCCCTCGAGCACGCGCGCCATCGTGTCGCGGATCCTATCATAATTCTCGACGTACTGCTGCCATGGCGTTCGGCTGTCAGGCAGCGTCGCCTGGGCCATGCCGGCGAGAATCGCGCACTCGGAGCGCTGGTGGGGCGAGCCGGGCTCTTTCATCCCGTAGGAGATGTGCACCATCGACATCGCGTCCTCGACGGTCACTCCCTGGAAGCCGCTCGCCTGGCGGTCTTTGTCGGTGCGTGCGAGACAGGGCAAAATCAGTGCCCGCGTGCCATGCACAAGGTGGCTGCGATTGAGCTTCGTGCTCACTTGGACGGTGAGTTGGCACTTCCGGAGGGCCTCGGCGGTGTAAGGAAGGTCCGGAGCGCAAAGGGCAAAGTTACCGCCGAGAGCCACGAGAACCTTCACCTCGCCTCGGTGCATCGCCTCGATCGTCGCAACCGTGCCCAGCCCGTGCTCCCGTGGCGGATCAATCCCGCATACCTGGGCGAGGCGATCGAGAAAGGCCGCGCTTGGACGGTTATCGATGCCACAGGTGCGGTTGCCCTGCACATTGCTGTGGCCGCGGACCGGGGACGGGCCAGCTCCTTCACGACCAATGTTGCCGCGCAGGAGGAGCAGATTGACGATTTCGCGTACGGTGTCGACGCCGTATTCGTGCTGGGTAATGCCGAGGCACCAGGCAATGATCACTCGCTTCGACGCGATATAGTTATCCGCAAGCTTCCGGATCTCGGACTCGGCAATGCCCGAGCCTTCTACGAGCTCCGACCAGGAGGTGGACTCGACGAGAGCCCGGTACTTCTCGAAGCCGTGCGTGTAGTAATCGATGAACTCCCGGTCGAGCACGCCGGGATCGTTCGCTGCCGCCTCGAGGACTGCCTTGGCAACGCCACGCATCAACGCCATGTCGCCCCCAATCCGCACCTGAACGCTCATCGTCCCGACCTCGGTCGTATGGAACGTGGCCATGTTAACGAATTCGTGCGGAACGATGGTCCGCCTCGAAGCCGCTTCGATGAGCGGGTTAATGTGAATGAGCTGCACGCCGCGCCGGTCGGCCTCAGCGAGCCAGGTGAGCATCCGCGGCGCGTTCGTAGCCGCGTTGTCGCCCAGCAGCCAGATCGCATCTGCCTGCTCCCAGTCATTGAGATCGACGGTCCCCTTCCCGGTCCCGATTGCCGCCGCCATCCCCCGTCCGCTCGCTTCATGACACATGTTCGAACAGTCGGGCAGATTGTTCGTGCCGAACTCGCGCACCCAGAGTTGATAGAGGAAGGTCGCCTCGTTACTCAGCCGGCCCGAAGTGTAGAATGCCGCCTGGTGCGGGCTCTCGAGCGCGCGGAGCGTGTTGCCGACCAGCGCGAAAGCGTCCTCCCAGGAGATCGGTTCGTACTTGTCACTCGCGGGGTTGTAGCTCAAGGGCCCCGCGAGCCGCCCCACCGCCTCGAGGTCGTAGTCGTTCCACTCGGTTAATTCGCTCACCGTATGGGCGGCGAAAAACTCTTGGTCGGCTTTGGCGGGCGCAAGCTCCCAGGTCACGTGCTTGACGCCGTTCTCGCAAATGTCGAGCTTGAGCCCCGAAGGGTCGTCGGGCCAGGCGCAACCCGGACAGTCGAAGCCGCCGTTCTCGTGGTTCATCACGAAGAGGGCACGAAGGCCTTCAACCGGTTCCGCCGCACGCTCGAGGACACGCGCGACGCTGCGCGCAGCACCCCAGCCGGCTGCCGGATGGTGGTACTCGTGTCGGGAGTAGCCGCCGCTCGGGGCTGGGCCCCGCCCTAGCGCAGGCTCGCCCGGCACTGCGCCGAGCATCCGCTCCTCCGCGCCGTGGGACTCGTTCGATGCCGGTGTCATCGCCCCTCGTTTCCTCCTGATGACGTATGGTTGGCGGTTATTGGCATGTGCTCGATCCGCAATCGATTCGAAGGACGAAACGACGCCGATAGGTCGCGGCGCCTGTGCCCGAGGGCTGCTGGACAAACTGAGAGGAAATCACTTGCCCTTTTGCGCGTTGGCGGGAAGCCAGAAGCACTGTTCCCATGGAGTTTTTCATAGCGAAACCGGCGCCTGGAGGTCAAGCGACACCCATCGGAATCATAGCAGGCGATGGCAAGTCTCAGCGTCCCAACTTGCGCTCACTCGAACAGGACGGCGCACAACGAGAGTTTTCCAATGACAAGAAATTGCGCGACTCATTGCACCACGTTTCTAAGAGTCATATTGTCTTCATTGTCGCTGGACAATTGCTAGCTAAAGCCTGTTGCAAAAGTAGCTAAGCTAGCCTTGGGAACTCCACCGCGAATTTTAAAAAGATTTTAATTGCGGCTTGGTGACATAATCGAGTATATCAATTAGGCAGTGATTGGACCCCTTCAGCGCCAGGCTTCTCTGTTCGGGTTTGCTTTCTTCAAAGAACTCACCTGCCTGCGGGACCCGACCCTCGGCCAGATTGATCTCCTGCTCGATGATGCGGAGTTGGTAGCCATTTGCTCGCGGGCCCTGGCGGGCCGCCGCCAACGTTCCATGGATTTTGGGCGTTGCACCATCGCCCCCGACCGGCTGCTGCGCTGTATCGTGCTCAAGCATCTCAAGGGCTGGTCGTTTCGCGGGCTCGAAGAGGAGTTGCGCGCCAATCTGCTCTATCGGCGCTTCACCCGCTTTTATGAAGACCCCATCCCGGATCACACCGTGTTTTCACGGCTCTTCGCTCTGTTGGGAACCGAAGGGCCGCAGGCTCTGCACGCCCCAGGTGGTCACCCGGGCCAGGGCGCTTGGCATGGCCAGAGGCCACTGCTTGCGCACGGACACGACCGCGGTGGAGACCAACATCCACCATCCCAGCGACAGTTCGCTGCTGGCCGACTGTCTGCGAGTTTTGAGCCGATCGCTGAAAAAGATTCGCGCGGACTGCTGCACAGGCGGCTGGAGAGTAGTCGATCATGCCCGGGCGACCAAGTATCGGCTGCTGGAGATCGCACGAGCGGCCAGACTTCTCAATGAGGCGGGCCAGCAGCGCTTGAAAAAGAGCTACGGACGCTTACTGAGAGTGACGCGCGCGGTAACTTCGCAGGCCGGCGCAGTTCTGGCCGGGCTCTCCCGTGGAGAACTCCGTGCGCGGCCCGATGCGGTGTTGCGGGTGCTGCGCCAGCAAAGCTCTCTGCACCATTATCTGCCACTGGTCGAGCGGGTGATCGCGCAGACTCAGGCGCGGGTCTTCCAAGCCCAGAGGCATTATCCAGAGAAGGTCTTGAGCCTGTTCGAACCCCACAGCGTCGTCATCCGCAAAGGCAAGCCTCATAAACCCAACGAGTTTGGACGCTTGGTGCGCATCGATGAGGTCGAAAACGGGATCGTCAGCGGGTATGAAGTGGCTGCGGGCAACCGGGCTGACCAGCAACAGTGGGCACCGGCGCTCGAGCACCATGTTGCCCTCTTTGGCCGGGCCCCGAGGCTGGCGGCGGCTGATCGCGGTTATTCGAGCGCGCAGAATGAGCGACTGGCTGCAGAATTGGGAGTTGAGCAGATAGTTTTGCCGGCTCGAGGCCCTTTGAGTGCTGAGCGCTCGGTCCGCCAAAAGAAGCGCTGGTTCAGGCGTGGACAGGCATGGCGGGCGGGCATTGAGCCGCGGATCGCCACCCTCAAACATCGCTTTGGAATGCAGCGGGCCTTCTACAAAGGCGAAGCGGGATTCCAAAGACACGTGGCCTTTTGTGTGCTTGCCCATAACCTGGTGGCGATGAGCCGGGCCGGCCCAAGATGAATGAACAAACTTTACCCACCCGACAACGATTGCTTGAGCAGATCGAGCAGTTGGCCCGTCACGCTATTTACGGGACGCTCTCGGAGAGCTATCGCACTTGTGGCAACCCGCGCTGCCGCTGTCACCACCAAGGCCCCAAGCACGGACCGCACTTATACATCAGCTACCGCGGGGAGCGTGGAAAAACCACCGGCTATTATGTGCCTAAGGCCGCGGAGAGCGAGGTGCGTCGCGGCGTAGAGGCCTGGAGCCAACTCCAAACACAGCTCCGGCTGCTTTCCGCGCTCAACAAAGAGCGCGCCTTCGAACCCGCTCGCGTCAAAAAATAGACGCACTTTTGCAACAGGCTTTAGCTAGCATAAGTTCCAGTTAAGGAGAAAGAATTTGATTGGCAGGGCGAGCCCGACTCGAAATTCCTGTTCCAAACATTTCCCCCGATTCGAGGACGACCAGGAGGACAAAGACGAAAACCGCAAGTTGCAAGGGTGACTTTTGATTCGCGGGCACAAGTTCGCGTCTCGCGCGCGACCGCTATTGTTCCGTGCAGAGGCGCGGGGCTTCATGTTCAGACGAACATTCTGTTCCCCCGAGCCCTGATACGAGAAGCGTTGCCATTATCTCCCGGTGGCAAATAGTACAAACGAAGATGCGGCTGGAGAATTGGCAGCAGCCCCGCCTGGCACTCCCAGAGAAGCTTGGCGTCCCGGAAAAGGTGTTCATAAAACTTCTTCTGGCGATCGTAATTGGCTTGAACACTCTTCGATGGCTGGTGGCTCGGGAGGAAGAAGCGCCCATATTCAGCTTGAGAGACCGCCACATAGTAGACGCCTCGTGCGCGCAGGGCGTCGATGCCACCGGGGTCTGCGGCGAAGTCGCCACCGACAACCTTCTGATCGAGAAAATCCGCGGAGTCGGCATTACGAGGATCAGTGCGACTCGGCAGGCGGACGCGTCTGTCCTGGGCAATGGTGGCATCGGGAGGAACGTTCTCTCGGATGAAGGCCAAGAGTTGCTGCCGGGTATCGACCCTGAAAGCGAAGTCGTAGGGGATAAGGCGCGCCAAGGAGATGCCGAAGGCGGCTAGAAAACATGCCACTTGAACCGCGCGAGTAAGTCGTGCCGAGCCCCCAAGGCTGACGCAGAAGAGGCCAAACGCCGCGAGAGTACAGAAGATCAAAGTGTCCGGCAAAAAGTAGCGATGATTAGTCTTTGGCAAGAACGAGAGAATGACCATGTAGAGGATCGGGAACAAGGCCAGCAGCCATTCCGCGGGATGGATGCTGCGGAAGAACTTAAAGAACCTGAGATAGTACACGCCCAGCAGAACCCAAATGACGGGATTCGTTGCCCCAACAAACACGGCGGTATATACACCGTGCGGAACACGGCGGGTCAGACCCGCCTCGCCGTGCACAGTGAAATCGACCTCACGTCCAACATTTCCCAGCAGACTGCTCAAGGAGGTAAAGAAAATTGGGAAATTGACCAAAAGCACCACGACAACAAATGCGGTGCAGAGCGCCAGCGCTTTGCGGCCACGCTCCTCCCGCAGCCAAAATAATGGAACAAAAGCCAGAGGAACCACAATGGCTCCCGCGTACTTTGCCGACACAGCCAGAGCGGCTGCCGCGCCAAGCAACGCAAATCGGACGATCGAAGGCCGGAGCCAACACCGTGTCATGGCGAGGAAAAATGCTCCAATGCCGAAGGCAAGGGTGGGATCCTCTTTCATGTAGTGAGCGAGCTCATAGAGATGCGAGTTCGCGAGCAAGAGGGCACCAACGCACGCTGCGGCCAAAGTCCCGTACAGGTGAGCAGCCAGCAGAACGAAACACACAATCGCGGCGGAGGTAAAAACCGCGGAGACCATTCGGCCGGTTTCGGTCACCGGCTGCGGCGTCAACGGTTGACGGTTAATCCAGCCGGCCACCCGCGTGGCTTGAAGAAGAAGCAAGGGATGCTTGAAATTGAATTCCCCCGCAATCACTTGTTGGGCCTTCTTGGGTTCATCCGGGTGATAAAAGCAAGGAAAGTCGTTGTGCCGGTTGTACAGCCAAATGCCCGCTGCGAAAACGATGGCGGCCAACAACCAACTGTGGACGGTCAAGGCAGCCACCGGCCGACTCGGCGGCAAGAGGAAACTCGAAGGAATGCGAGCCTGCGTATTTCCCCGCGAAGAAGTCATAGATCGAAATTAACGTACGCACATTTCCTCTCCTTCAAGGAAACACCGAAATTTCTTTCACTCTGCGCGTGGCGATGGCCTCAATCGTTCTGCTACGATCAAACTGCCGAGGCCATCAGGGAGCGTCGCTCGCCTTACCATATTGGTGCACGCGCAGGCGACGGGCCCTTGACGCAAGATTCCGCCTAGGAGACTGTTGAAAAACCCGCGCATGCCACGCGTGAGCTCTTTGGGGTAGATGTCGGTGGAGGGACGAAGGAGCATCCCCTAACGGGGCTGTGACTGAGGAGCGACGCCGAAAGATGCCCCAAAAAACTCACGCCCAGAAAGGGGTGGGACCCTTTCTTCCCACCTGGGTTGCGCCAATTTTCGGCCCTCGCGGTGTCGCCAAGCTTGTCCGTAGCGCTGCGGCTTTGTGGGGAGATGGGGACCCCACACCCCATCGCGCCTACGCTTGGCTCCTTGCGATCTTCCGAAAATTGACGGCAACGTGACATACGTGGGTTTTTCAACAGTCTCCTAGATGACCGGTCAAGACAACCAGGGCAACTGTCCCCGAGCACCAGGGCGGAGTAAAGTCTTCCCAGAGACTCTCCCGCACGGTGTCCGTGCCGTTCAACCTGGCGCCACTACGATCTCGACATTGGCCTCGCCCAACGCTCGCGCCAGGTCATCGGGAGGCGGCGCATCCGTCACGAGAACATTGACCGCGGCAAGGGGAGCAATATGCGCAAACGCGTTTCGCCCAAACTTGGTGGCATCCGCCAGGACAATCGTCCGTTCCGCCGAGGCGATCATCTCGGCAAACATCGAAGCTTCTCCCAGAACACTGGTTGAGATGCCCTTCTGTGCGTTCAAGCCGCTCACCCCCAGCACCGCGGTGTCGACACTAATGCCGCCCGTCCCGCGCGCCAAAGATCCAATGGTCGACGCCAAATTGACGCGATATAGCCCTCCGATGATGTGAATTTCCTGAACGGCCTCGCGCATCAGGACGGGCGGAATCGCGAGATTGTTGGTAACGATCGTCAAATTGCGACGTATCCCAAGGCTCGTCGCGAACGCAAAGGTCGTCGAGCCACTGTTCACGACCAACGTTTCGCCATCCGAAATAAGCTCTGCCGCGGCTTTGCCAATCCGGCTTTTCGCGGCTGCCTGGGATTCGCATCGATGGGAGAACGCGGTTTCGCGATGCGCCAGAAACCCTGCCGCAACCGCCCCGCCATGTGTGCGCAGCACCCTCTTTCGTTGCTCGAGGAACTGGAGGTCTCGCCGAACGGTGTCGTCCGACACGCCAAAGTGCTCGGCCAGCTCATCGACCGTCAGATGTCCCCTCCCCGCCAGAAGTTCCACCAACTGGTGCTGGCGGCGTGTCGGAACCGTCGCATGCTCATCGTTCGTATTCACTGTGCTCACGAGTCATTCTCCCAAAAACCATGCAGATCGAGCAAGGATTCTCGCATAATACGCAATTATTCTGCTGGATACACGCATACGAATGCGTATTTTACGCATACTCAATTGAAAATAGAGCCCCGTTCCGATCCGCTGCTTGGCAGCAGGCAGCGACACCAGAAGCACACAGATCGCTCCACGATCTCCCGCGAACACCTCCCCGCGACCTGGTTTTCTGGGATCGTCACGTTCCCTCACCGTCTTGAGTTCCGCCGAATCGGGTCACACAAGAAATTTCGAGGGATGATACACGAAGGTGGTCTTCGCATTGACAACTCCAGCACGAGCTTTCTTGAGCCGCTACCTCCCAAGGGTGCGGCGGTTTCTCCAAAGAACCAATGCACCGCGTCGTGACAGGCCGGGGCTCTCATCAACCTCTAATCATCTACGCTCACCGCCCACTATGTTTGTTACCAAGCCTCGTTTGTTTTTTAACTACGCATTGCATCACGGATTTGCTTTCCCGTCATTCAACGTGTGCAACCTCGAAATCGCACGCGCCGTGATTGCCGCGGCGGAGGCCGAGGACGCGCCGGTCATGCTGCAGACTTACTTTGGCGATCTCTATTATGGAGATCTTGATGTGTTCCCGCAATTGCTGCGCATCCTGGCGGAGAAATCCCGCGTCCCCGTTCTGGTTCATCAGGACCATCCGGACACCCCGGATCTCATCCTTCAGACCCTCCGGCGCGGCTATTATTCCGTGATGTACGACGGCGCGCATTTGCCCCTGAAGGAGAACATTAAAGGAGCCGCCTACATCGCCCGGATTGCTCATGTCATGGGAGCGGTCGTCGAAGCGGAACTGGGGACCTTCGGAGGTGAAACCGAAGGCGGCGATATCGTGAAAACCTCTCCCGAGGAAGCAAAGCAATTGGTCGCTGAGAGCGGCGTGGACACCCTGGCCGCGTCGGTTGGATCCGTCCACGGTCACAGTAGTCGGCTCGATCTAGCCTTGTTGGAAACCCTGGCCAAGGAGACGCCGGTACCATTGGTCCTCCATGGTGGCAGCGGGATTCACCCGAATGATTTGCAGAGAGCCATCCCCATGAACGTGGTGAAGGTCAATATCGGCGCAGACATCTTTCGCGCGTGGATGACCGGTGTCAACGAGGGCGCGCAACTGGAGAGCGGGGCCGGTCACGAACCGCCGCATCACCTCATGATGAATCACGCCTCGAAGAAGGTTGCCGAGGTGGCGCGCGCCAAGCTCTCATTGATGGGGGGTTCGTCTCACGCCACGCCGCTCCTTCGTCTCCTCGAGGACGCCAAGACGGACCTGGAGGCGCTTTCTACCAAGGGGCGATCTGTCGTCGTCGCTTAGCTCAATTCGCGCTGGCAATCTCTCCGTTGAGCTATGGATTACCGTTCCGGAGCTTCCTTGCAGGACCGCGTGGCGATCATTACCGGAGCCGCAGGCGGTATCGGCTTTGAGGCCTCCAAGGCTCTGCAGGATCACGGTGCCATTGTCGTGCTCACCAATATTGACGCCGATCGAGGAAAGATCGCCGCCGAGGAGCTTGGCGTCGAGTTCTTCCAGGCGGATCTGACACGCTCCGTGCAGATTCGCGGGCTCGCCGAGCATGTTCAGCAACGCTGCGGTCGAATCGATATTGCCTTTAACAACGCCGGCATCGCGCACACCGTTCCTTCTGAAGAATGCACCGATGAGGTATGGCACAAAGTAATCAATATCAATCTGACTGCCGTCTTCTACTGTTGCCGTGAGTTTGGCAAAGTCATGCTCGCTCGAGGGCGAGGCAGCCTCATCAACACCGCCTCGATGTCCGGCCTTATCTCGAATCATCCCCAGCCCCAGTGCGCCTACAACGCGGCCAAAGCCGGGGTTATCACTGATCACCAAGTCCCTCGCCGGCGAATGGGCTGGCCGGGGAGTTCGCGTCAATAGCGTCTCGCCCGGCTACATCAACACGCCAATGACTCCGGGAGCCTCCGTCCGGCGCGATTGGTACGAGATCTGGATGACGTTCTCGCCCACCAAGCGCATTGGTGAACCCACCGAGATCGCCCGGCCGTGGCCTTTCTTGCTTCTGACGCCAGCAGCTTCTTCAACGGCAGCAACCTGGTCGTGGACGGGGGCTACACATGCTGGTAGGAGGCAAACTGCGCGATCAAGGAATTCGCAACAGAGATCCTCGACGCATCCAGCCTGGCGCCCTAGAAGTTGATCGTCGATCGAGTGCGACCAGCCCGCCCGTATCCTGGGACTTTCTATGAATGAATCACCTGCCGTCGATGTTTTCGCCGTGGGGAGGTACGTGGTCGACATCTTCGTGCGTGTCCCCGAGCAGTTCTCACCTGGCGAGAAACATGAAGTCCGCGAGATGCTCATCCAGGGCGGCGGTCCGGCGGCGACGGCGGCGTGTGTCCTGGCTTCGCTGGGGTGGCGCACGGCCTTCCTAGCACGGGCGGGCGACGATCCATTCAGTATGATCGCGCGCAGAGATCTAATGAAGTATGGCGTCTTGACCGACTTTCTTATCCCTGACGCGACCGCATCACCGGTCGTAGCCATCGTTCAAGCCGATTCGCAGACCGGGGATCGGACGATCTTTTACACCCTTAAGGGCTATCACGCTCTTGAGGCTGCCGATGTTCCGCGGGAAGCCGTGCAAGGCTGCAAGCTCTTGCTCATCGACGGTTACGAACCGGACGCCGCGCTCGCCCTCTTGGACGCTGCCCCTAAGACAGGTCAACGCTCTGTTCTGGACCTCGAAATCGCCGATCGTGACACCGATCGAACCAAGGTTGAAAGACTGCTCGGCTCGGGAACGGACTGCATCTTGCCTTTGGGTGCCGCCTCGGTGCTAACCGGCGAACAGGCACCCGACGCCGCACTGCGTCAACTGGCGGAATTAACCCGAGCCCAGCTGATTGTGACCGATGGGACTCGCGGCAGTTGGGCGCTAACGTCGGCAGGCGTCATTCATCAGCCGGCGATCGCAGTCGAGGCTGTGGATACCACTGGCTGTGGCGATGCTTTCCACGGCGGTTATGCCGCCGCCTTGCTGGATGGTCTCCCCTTGCCCCTCTGCATGGAGTTCGCCGCGTGGGTTGCTGCACAGGTTGCGCTCAAGCTCGGCGGTCGCACCAACCTTCCGACACGCGACTCCATTCGCCAAAGCGATCTGTCGATGCTGTCCGCCGAGCTGCGCGCGCATTTGCTTAGAGCAACGTAGGACCCGACGCCTGCGCAGTCTGTCGAGTGGTGGCGCCGGAGAGGAGTCACGTGCAAGCGATCTATGGCTCCTGACGAACCGTGCCTGCAATACGCAAATCAAGCTCAACCGTCTTGCTGACACGCAGAATCACGTTGCTCGGATCCTTCATTCCCCACCCCACATACGGGATCGACAGATGCGAAGTGGCGGTAAAACGACTGTCTTGGATAGATACCTTCACCGGCAAAGTGACATCGTGATCCTGGCCATGAAGTCGCAAAATCCCTCGAACGCTCACCTGGCTCTGGCCAGTGAGTGTCAAGTTCCCCTCGAGACGCCTTGGTAAAAACATTGCCTCCGGAAATTGCGCGCTCTCCAGCACTTCCCGATGCATGCGCTGATCACGTTCATCATTGCCGGTTCTCCCCGTCCGCACGTCGACCAAGACCCGACCGTCGATCGCACCGGAAGCAACATCAAGCCGGAGCAGGCTCCCTTCCTTGATCGCAAAAGTTCCGTGAACCGTGTGGAGAGTCGCCCCGACGTCGAACTTGATCTCGGACGCGCCCGGATCGGGATCGAACGTGATCTGCCTGGCTGGAGGAGCCGACTGAGCGAGCGCGATTCCCGCAAAGAACAAGGTGAACAAATGCAGCGCAAACATCGAGCACGCGCGCGCGCCGGCCGGCCCAGCTCGTCGACTGCAATGATGACGGCGCATCCGTCCGCTGCGCTCGTCGCTGCGACTAACTGGCGTTCGATGGTGGTCGCCGGGATGGTCCTGATTCAGCATGATTTTCTAGTCGGCCGCATGTTTTCTAATCTGTCAAACTCCGCTTCCAAGCCTACAACACTGCGTGGGAAGAGTTCTGGCACGCGACCAACCGGGCTCTGACAATCGAACCCAATAAGGACTTCCACATCATGTCTTCGATAAAGCTTTTGTTACTCCTCGTTCTCTCCGCCGTCTGTCTGAGCAGTTGCCTGGGCGTCAACCAACTTCAACCAGCACCGATTGGTCTGCATCCGGAAAGGGCGCCTCCTCCGGGTGGACAATCAAGCAGGAACAAGCATTCCTCCAGTTAGGTCTCGTCACCCTCAGATCAACCCAGTGGCGGAAGTGTCTGACCGCCACACCTCTCACATACCTGACGATCGTCCGTGCGACGACCTCGCAGGCGTCCACGGCGTCTCGAGGATGCGAAACCAAAGAAGGGCAATCCATGCAATTTCGAGTGATAATCCTAGCTACCGAAATGCTGAACCACAACCACCGGACGAGAGCGCGACTACCCCACCCTTCGAAAGCAAGTTAAAGGATTGCTCCCGGAGCTTCGCTCCGCTCCGTCTGCGGTTGACATCCAGAGAGGCCTTGAAGTCTGAGGCCCACTCCTCCAGTGTCCTGATGGCCATGCGGATAAGTTGGGCGATGGCGCGTTGACGAAACCCTATGAAAAAGACTGCTGATCCCGTGCGCATCGGTGTCCTCGGATGTGGAATGATTTCCCAGGCTGCCCATTTCGAGAGCTGCCAGAAAGCCCGGAACGCCCGGCTCTACGCGATTTGCGATGCTGCCGACGATCTGCGGAACCGGATGGCAGGGATTTGGGAGCCCGAGGTCGCCTACAGCAATTACGAGGAAATGCTTGCGGATCCGAGGGTGGAAGCGGTGATCGTTGGGATCGCCGATCAGTTCCATGTCTCGGCGGCGGTCCAAGCCTTGAAAGCCGGCAAACACGTCCTCGTTGAAAAGCCGATGGGCGTGACCGTCGAGGAATGCCGCCACCTTCTCGAGGTGAAACGAGCCGCTCCGAACTTGATCCTCCGGGTCGGTTCCATGAAGCGATTTGATCCCGGCGTCGCCTTTGCCCGCCGCTTCATCGACCAGGAGATGGGCACCCGCCTTGCCTTGAAACTCTGGTACTGCGACTCGACGTCTCGATATGCCGAGACCGACAATCTCCAGCCGCTCATTGTCAAAAGCGCAAAATCGAAACGACCCGAAGGCGATCCCAAGGCGAATCGAGAGTCCTACTACCTCCTGGGACATGGTAGTCACCTGGTTGATACAGCGCGCTTTTTGGGCGGTGAGATTGTCCGCGTCAACGCCAAGCTCGTTAAGAAGTACGATGCTTATTGCTGGTTCGCCTTGGTTGACTTTGTCGACGGTAGCGTCGGCCATCTGGACCTGACTCTAGCCGTCCGCATGGGGTGGCATGAAGGTTTCCAAATCTACGGCGAGTTTGGCAGCGTCGTGGGAAAGCTCTTCAATCCATGGTACCTGAAATCGGCCGAAGTCGACTGCTTCTCTCTGAAGGACGGCCACTTCAAACGCGTTCTGGGCGAGGATTCGCATTTTTACAAACTGCAGGTGGAGTCCTTCGCCGGCGCGGTTCGCGGAGAGGACAATTTTCCGGCTGCCGGAGTGGAAGATGGATTGGCAGCCATCCAGACGCTGCGCGCTATTCAGCTCTCCTCCCGGAAGGGAGAACCGGTCGAGGTGACCACCGTCACGGGACCGATTTAACATTAGCCAGATCTCACCTTTGCAATCGGCTCCCATCCAGACGGAACTCGGCACTCATTCGGAGCGCCGGCCGGTGGGACGGACGCCTTCGAGGTTGGAACGAACTTTACGGAGCAGGGCGACGAGTTGCCGGCGCTCGCCGGGGTTGAGTCCCCGGACCGCCACTTCCGAGAGCTTTCGCACCTGGCGCTGCAGCAGTTGATGGACGCTGCGACCCTGCCTGGTCGGCGAGAGGGCGACACTCCGACGGTCCTCAACTCCGGTCCGGGCCACGAGTAGCTCCTGATCCCTCAGGCTCCTGATCAACCGGGCGAGTTGTCCCTTGTCCTGCCGCGAATGTGCCACCAGATCCCGCAAGCTCGCGCCGGGATGCCGGACAAAATACCCGAGGATCCTGCCCTCCATGTGCGTCAGATCGTAAGGGCCCTCGCGCAGCACACGGTATTGCTCGGCGCGGAACAAATGCATGACCGTATGGACCGACTCGAAGACGTCCTCCGCGGCGCCGTCGGGCTTTTTGTTGACATTCTCTACTTTCGTGCGACTCATGTAGACAATATCAACCAACTCGACTATAGATGAAAGCCTTATTTCCCGCCCGCCGCGTCCAGCGGGTCCGCCATGAAACGCGTCCTCGCGAGGTGGAAGTTCTTCGGGTCGAGCCGCTGAGCCAGGAGGAACACCTTCCCCGTCGAGAAGCACCGATCGCGCGAGGAAACTCCTCGCTTTCGCACACCAACGCGTGAACACGCCACCGAGCCAAGAACTCACTCAGAAGCTTTATGAAATCATCACTGACAAACTCTCTAGTCACGGAGCTTCTTGAAACGCTCTATTCCGACGCCGCCCAAAACGACCCCCTGGTCCACGAGGCCGCGAGGAAAGCCGGTCTGGACGCCGGAAGCGAAGTTGATTTTTATCGGGCCATGCGCAAAGCCTACATGCCGGTGGGCCGGGCATTCGGGAACCTTCTCTATGCCCTCGCCAGAAGCGCCAGAGCAAGAACGGTCGTGGAGTTCGGCACCTCCTTCGGCATTTCCACCGTCTTCCTGGCCTCCGCTATCCGCGACAACGGCGAGGGCAAGGTGATCACCACGGAGTTTAATTCCGAAAAAGCCGAACGCGCGAGGGAAAACCTGGGCGCTGCCGGGCTGGTGGAATGGGTCGAGTTTCGCATCGGCGATGCCTTGGAGACCTTGAGTGCCAACCTTCCCCGCGAGATCGACCTGGTTCTGCTCGATGGCGCCAAAAGTCTTTACCTGGACGTCTTGAAACTCGTGGAACCGCACTTGCGGTCTGGCGCCATCGTTGCCAGCGACAATACCGATCACGATGGAATGAAGATGTTTCTCGAACACGTCCGCTCCCCCGACGGCGGCTACGTGTCATCCGCAATCCTCACAACAGACAGAAAGGGAACCAGGGGGCATGAGATCTCCGTTCGAACCTAGCCCCCGCCGACCAAAGAACCCCGTGAAACTTCAGGTTACTGCAACGCGAACCGACAACCTCTGAATCCAGGCCCTCGCCATAAAAGGACTTTGCTTGGGAATGTTTTCTGTAATTTTGACACTGTCGGCCGGACTGGCCGGACAATTTGACCAATCAATGATCGTGGAGCCCAAGCCCAGCAGTTGGGAGGATTTTCCAAAGAGCACCGTGACCGCCGACGGTATCCTGACGCTCAAAGCCGACCGGGGCGAACTATCGAGCAAGCTGCACGCAAATGTCCCGTACACCACCAAGTCTGGTATTCCGCTCCATCTTCACATCATTGAACCAAAGCAGCCGGAGGGTGCCACGCGACGTTTTCCCCTCGTCGTCTACGTGCAGGGATCGGCGTGGTTCAAACAGGACATTGGTTACGAAGTTCCCCAGTTGGGCCGGTTTGCCAGGAAAGGTTACGTGGTCGCGGTGGTCGAGTATCGGCCCTCTGCCGTGGCGCCCTTTCCAGCGCAAGTGAAGGACACCAAGACAGCGATTCACTTCCTGATGGAGAATGCCGCCACCTACAGCATCGACCCTGAGAAGATCGTGCTGTGGGGCGATTCCTCGGGTGGTCACACAGCCGCGATGACCGGTGTGACTCTGGACGAACCGGAATTGAGCGACGAGTCACCAACCGATGAGCCCATTCGCTTGAAAGCGATCGTAGACTTCTACGGGCCGATCGATGTTAGCAAAATGAACCTCGAGCCCTCGACCCAGGATCACCGCGACGCAAAATCGCCGGAGGGAATGCTCATCGGCGGGCTGAATGTTCTGGAGAACCCTGACAAGGTCAGACCGACGATTCCCCTCACCTACCTCGACCAGAACAAGGAGATCCCTCCTTTCCTGATCGTTCATGGCAATAAGGACCGTCTCGTTCCTTTCGGGCAAAGTGTATTGCTTTACGAGGCCTTGAGGCGAAACAACAAGTCGGTCGTCATGTATGAACTCGATGGGGCGGACCATGACGGCTCTTCCTTCTGGACCGAAGATGTTCTCGCGATCGTGGATGGCTTCATCCGTTCACACCTCTAAGAAGCGCGGGTTCGGGATAATGAAGAAGTATGCCATGCAGGCCTTTGGGCCGACGATTGCGGAGGGATCGACGGTGAAGAATCGACTGTTGATCGTGATCCTGGCGTGCCTCTCGATGTTGGGCGCCTTCTCGACCGATACCTACCTGCCGTCCTTTCCGTCGATTGCGACCGAGTTTCAGATCGATCTCGATGTCGTCCAGCAGACCCTCACCGTCTATTTGCTGGCCATGGCGGTAATGACGCTCTTCCACGGCACCCTATCCGATTCTCTGGGCCGACGACCGGTGATTTTGGGTGGACTGGTCTTGTACGTGGTGGGATCGATGGGCGCGTTCTTCGCGGGGAGCTTTTCGTTCCTGCTCCTTTGCCGCCTGGTTCAAGGCATGTCTGCCGGCATCGGCATGGTAGTGGGCCGCGCCATGATTCGCGATCGCTTTTCCGGGCCGGAGGCGCAAACCGTCATGTCCTACACAACGGTTGTCTTCGGGCTCGCTCCGGTCGTGGCACCCATTCTCGGTGGCTGGTTGGAAGTAGCCTTCGGCTGGCGTTCGGTGTTTGGGTTTCTCTCTCTCTTCGGCTTTCTCTTGTTGCTCGCCTGTGCTTTGCGGCTTCCCGAGAGCTTGCCGCCAGCCAAGCGATCCCCGCTGCACTTGGGTGTGACCTTGAAGGACTACGCCACGGTGGGTGGCGATTCTCGCTTTCTTCTGCAGTCCCTGGCCATTGCCCTAGCCGCCTCCGCGCTCTTCATCTACATCAGCGCGGCGCCGGTCTTCGTCCTGCGGATACTCGGCCTCTCCGAGACATCGTTTGCATGGCTGTTTATTCCGATGATCGCAGGGATCATGCTCGGTTCGCTAGCGGCCGGTCGCGTGGCTCATTTCTGGCGGTCCCAGCGAATCCTCCGGGTCGGTTTCTCCATCATGGTCGGCGCAGCGATGTTAAACGTCCTCTACGCGGCTTTCTTCACCGCGGCGGTGCCCTGGGCGGTGATCCCGATCATGCTTTGCACGTTTGGCATGGCCTTTATTTCTCCGGCCATGACCATTCTGACACTGGACCTCTATCCTTCCCGACGCGGTCTGGCCGCTTCACTGCAATCCGCCTTCCTCATGGGCGCTTTCTCGATTTGCTCCGGTTTGGTAGTCCCACTCCTGTTTGGAAGCGCGCTCAAGCTTGCAGTTGGCGTGCTGACCGGCTATCTGGCCAGCCTGGCGTTGTGGGTTTACGGCCAGCGTTCCCCGCGCCGCCAGCATCCGGGAGCTCCCACTGGTCAGACCGTGCCAGCCACTTAGCCACCAGCCACCTCCCGGTGAATGGCTTGGCGAGCGAGGTAAAAATCGGCAGCACACCAAACGGATCAACGACAACGAGCAGTGTCGCGAATGCTGTGAGACCAAACTTGAGCAGCGCGTCGTCCATTCGAAGCGGACATACGGGACAATCGTCCCGTATCGTCATTCACGCTGAATCTCTGCCAAATTGCCCCAAGCAACAACGAATATGTCGGGGAGACAAATGAGCGTGACGCGCTGACTGCGCGAATGCGTGCTGACGGTCCGGTTCCTGACGCCTCCACAAGGTCGGATGGTTTCTTTGTCTCGACCGCAGGAAGGAAGACAACCGTTCGTTCGTCACTAAGCTTAGAGAAGGTCTCGTCCAATCCTTCAGATAGGAAAAAACAATTCCTCCTCGGCCGCGCTGGTCGCACCAGGAGTTTTCAAGTTGCGAGGCGTCCTACGTTGAGCGGATGACAACCGCCATTCCCGTGGCGAGGTGCCACTCGATGTGGCAATGAAAAAACCAGAAACCGGGATTGCTCTCCTCCCACTGAATAACCGCGTGCCCGCCAGCGTGGACACTGATGGTGTCCTTCTCGCACGGCGCTTGCAGGTTCAACGGACCGTCCTTGTAATCGCCCGCGTTGTTTGGACTCTGGTAGAGGAGCTGAAAGTGGCGGCCATGGATGTGGAAAGGATGCGTCATGCCCGTTGGATTGTTCAGAACCAGACGCACGTTCTGGCCTTTCTTCACCGCGATCTGCGTGACAGGCGGATCGGGCGCGTTCGGCTCGGTGCGAAACGACGTCTTCGGCGCCACGAACGCGCGCCCGTCCCAAGTCCAGCGGTATGGCTTCATGCTGCCCCCCAGGACGTGGGTGCCCACCAAGTCGGGAGCCGGCACCTGAGTATCGTCCCGAGACCGCAGCGCATTGTAGTCGAGTTCCTTCCCCCAAATCGCCGGAGCATCGGCCGGCTCTACCGCCGAGGCACCCGCATAGCGCACGATGGCGCGCACGCCGTCCTGGGCGCGCGGATCCAGCGTAAAGGCACGCAACCAGTAATTTCCGACGGGCTGGTCCATCTCCACGATCACGTCGCAGCGCTCCCCGATGTCCAGGGTCACGCTGTCCACGGTCGATGGCACGACCGGGATGCCGTCGGCGGCAATCACCGTGAGGCGGTGGCCATCCAGGCGGACGCGCATCTCGTACGTTGTGCCGATGTTAGCCATCCGAAAGCGCACGCGCTGCTTCGGCTCGACTGCGAACACCTCGAGTGGGCTGTTGTTGTTGTGAAAGCGGCCCTTGCCATTGATGAGGGCCGATTGGAAGGGGACGTCACCCAGGTCGGGACCCTTGTAGGAATCGCCGGTTGCGGCCGCACCCATCTTGCTCCCGCCCATCTTCATGGGCTCCATGTAGACGCCCTCCTCAAGATTCGACAGGATCTGCGTCCCCGACTCATGAAACCAGTCGCTGATGCAAACGGTGTGCTCCACGTCGTAGTCGTCGCGATAGGGATCGTCCGCTGCCTCGACGACGAGCATGCCGAACATTCCATCGCCATATTGCACGCCGGTGTGCGAATGCCAGAGATGCGTGCCAGCCGGCTCCGCTTTGAAACGGTACTCAAACATTTCGCCGGGCGGAATCGGTTCCTGCGAGATATTCGCTACCCCGTCCATCTGCCATGTTCCGAGCTGGGTCATGCCGTGCCAGTGAACCGTCGTTCCCTCTGACAGCTCGTTGCGCACGCGCACCACGATGGTATCTCCTTCGCGCGCGCGGATCGTCGGACCGGGCAAGGAGTCGTTCACCAGGATCATGCCGCCCTTCTTCACGGCACCGTCCGGCCACGACTCTGGCGTGACCAAGCGCGCGGTAAACTGGTGCAACACCTCTCGCGACCCGTCGTCTGCAGCGACCGCAACCGTCGCCGGCCGCAGAATCGCGATACCCGCCGCGGCGGCGGTCAGTTTGCAAAAATCCCTGCGGGTGAGATGGCTTTTCATGTTCTCGCGAACTCCTGATAATTAAGTTGTGAAAAGGCTTGGCAAGGGTTTACGGCGACCACTTGAATTTCACGTGATGCGACTCGGCGATTCTCAGATATCATGCCAGAACTCACGTCATCCTAATATTTGATTACGCGAGGCGCAGTCTGTCGGGCGCAAGATGCGACGTCAAGCGCGGGATGAAACCCAGCCTTAACCGCAACGGAAACGATCTCCCAAAGGTTAGCTTGTCAGACCAGATGCCGTGAGATTTGGTCGCGGAAGCGCTTATGAAAAGCCTTGGACGCAGGCGGAATCGGCAGCCATAGTAAGCAATTCCCCGAATCATCAGAAGCATGAAGATCGATTTGCTCACCCACGATTTCCCCACCATCCTCCGGGCCGCCTCCGGGCCACCACGTCTCTCCCTCTACCAGCCTACCCGGAGGCAACTTCCGGATCATCAGGATGACCAGCTTCGATTCCAGAAACTCGTCAAGGAACTGGAGCTCTCTCTGCAGCAGACATATTCGGAGAAGGAGATCCGAGTGCTTCTCGAGCCGTTCGACGGTCTCGTGAACGACCAGGAATTCTGGGATCACACGCTGGATGGCCTCGCGGCTTTCGCGGCGCCGGGGTTTTTCCATGTCTTCGGACTTCAGCGCGCAGTCCCGGAACTCGCGGTCGTGGCGGAGACCTTCCACACGAAGCCACTCTGGCGCTTTCTGCAATCGGCCGGTCGCTATCAGGTGCTGGCACTAAGCCCCGAGCGCATACGCCTTCTTGAGGGAAACCGTTATGCACTTGACGAGATCGCACTAGCCCGCGGGGTGCCGCGGACGATCAGTGAGGCGCTCGGGGAGGAAGTGAGAGAGCACACGCAGGTCGCAGACTTCTTGTGGGAGCGCTTCTTTCGCATCATCGACCGCGCGATGCTTGAGCGCCATTCGGAAGCGTCCGAATTACCGCTCCTTCTGGCGGCCCTGCCGGAGCATCAACAGCTCTTCCACCGAATCAGCACGAACCCGTTTCTTGCCGCGGACGGCATCGCCATCGACCCCGATGGAGCCACTGCCGAGGAGCTTCGGGCCCGCGCATGGAAAACCATCGAACCTCGGTACCATGCCCGTCTGGAAGCGCTGGGCGCAGAATTCCGCGAGGCTCGCACGAAGGACCTCGGCAGCGACGAGCTCGCGCAAGTTGCCAAGGCTGCGACGAAGGGCGGCATCGCCGCGCTGCTCGTGGAGGCGGATCGCCAGATCCCCGGACGGCTCGACCGAACAACCGGCGAAATCACTTTGGACGATCTGGGTGATCCTCAAGTTGATGACCTTCTCGATGACTTGGGCGATGTCGTCGCCGAACGAGATGGCTTGGTCCTTGTGGTCCCCGCGCAGATGATGCCGACGACCACTGGACTGGCCGCCATATACCGACACTAAGTAACCGCACGGTTCGGCTCGCGGAGTTCGTTTTATTGCCCGTCCTCGGCCAGAATCGAAATGCCTCCGTGGAGACAAGAGATTGTGCCCGGCAATCATGGCGAGCGCCAGCGTTGCCATAACCGCGCGAGGCAGATGGATCAATCCAGCCAGGACGATCATTGACCATCCAATCGCCCAGATGACTTGCAGGACGAAAAACTCGAACGCCGGATTAAAGGTCCAGCCAAAGCACACCACCGATAACTCGAGCAACACCAGCCAGGCTCCACGCGTCAGCAGAAAAAGGCTCACCTCAGACCTGGTTCGTCCTCTCTGGCCGTAAAGAAACGCGGAGATCCCGGCCAGAAAATGAAAATGGGTGCAAAAAAGTAAGTCACCCACCGCGTCAGAAACAATGCCGGTTCGTGTACGTCACGCGGATTCATCGCGCTTGCGCCGAAAAAGTCTCGCGTGTGATCGAGCGCCATCACAACAAGATCAACCCGCGAAGCAGGTCGATGCTGTCCAATCGCGGCCGCGCCGCCTTTGGCCGGGGCAATACATAGTGATCGACCCTTGGTCGCACTGCCACGGCGGATTCCACGAATTCTATCACCGAAAGTGATCTCATAACTGTGTGTGCCTAAGTCGTCAGGTTCGCGCGGACTTATTGATCCGCAGACGACCGGCGTGCGCGGAAGCTGGCACCGGCGACCAGTCCGGACAATGGAACTTTGGTGCCACCGGAGATCACCCGCGGACGGCGGAGGTTCAGAACTCCGGTCTACTTTCTCGAAACCGCCGGGAACGACTGCGGGAGATCGTGATTGCGGTAGGCCTCGATCAGACGCTCGAGCCGCTCAATGGCAAAGCGCAACCTCCGGCCGCGCTGACTGTGGGCCACCCGGCGAGGCTGTTCCCATTCACGAACCACCGTCCGACTGGGCACAATGTCGGCCCCTTCTTCAATCGCCGCCTGCACCGACTCGAAGTGATAATGGGTAGCGATGTACGTTCGCAACGGCTCCAGGACCAGCGTGAAGCCATGGTCGCCATACGCTTGGGAAAAAGCACCATCGATCGTGACCGCCTTGCCGCTGTTCTTCAACGGTGACTCGCCCTTCTCCACCTTCACAGGGACATGGCCGTTGACGATCATACCCTCGGCCGGCTCGACTCCGAACTCTGACAAGACCTTGTCGCAAAACCAGACTTCGTGGATGAGCGAAAAATACGGGTCCTTGGTTTCGTGATGCGTCCGCGGGTCGGCGATGAAATCGCGTTCGAAGGTGGTGATGCGGTTCTTACCGAACAAGGGAGATCGCGGGCCACTCCAAAGATACCAAAGGAGATCAAGATCCTTTGGCTCGGCGGGAGCAGATTCCACCAACCGATAAACCTCCCGCTCGATTGCCTCAAAAAGAGCCCGGCCCTGATAGGGCCGACCAGCCACCATCATCGGCAAGAAGTTGCCTTGCTCGTCCGCCGGCACGCAACCGTGAAAGATCAGATGCCCTTCGCGCTCCAGGTGCATCCGTCCGCGAGAAACCAGCCAGCGTATGTGGTTCCAGAGTTTCTCGCTGGCCTGAAACGATCCTCGCAACCGCGCGAGACAAGCTGCTTCCTCGTGGCTGAGTGCGTAAGGATCTGTCGGATCCACGGTAGGCAGGCACGCATCCTGCAGAGGATAAACCGTTCCGTCGACTTCGACCGTCCCCGCGGCATGGTCGATCCGGTGCAGCAGGCGGCGATGATCAAGCTGCCACTCCGGATGGCGCGCGATCGACTGGCCTTCAAGCTTGAGCTGCATGATCGCAGCCGCCTTCTGCATACGGGCCATGGTCAGTTTGTCGCGCATACACGTTCCCTTGACAGCAAAGCCTGGTGCGGGGTCGTCCGCATAGACCGTCCGGGCGAGCAGCTCCAATGGCGCGATGGGAACGCCGTAGCCCTCCTCGAGCTGCAATAGACGTCGGTAGCGCAGCGAAATGCGGAGGACCTGGCAGATAAGGGTTTCGTCACCCAGCCCTGCCCCTAGCCAGGCCGCATCGTGGTTGCCCCAGGTCAAAGCCACATTGGGTTGCTGCATCAGATAGTCGACGACCCGGTCGCCACGCGGCCCTCGATCCCAGCAGTCCCCGGCCATCACTAGTTCATCGATAGCCAGGTTGCGGATCACTCGCCCGGTCAGGTGAATCAAATGCAGCAGACGCCCTTGGCGCGCCAGCGCGTCGACGATCGCCTCCATGTACTCCCGATTTCGATCGGTGAACGGCGCATGGAGAATCTCTGTGAATAATTCCCGATACTCCGTTGGGAAGACCCGGGTCGCGTGCCGCAGGCTGCGCCGGTCAGCCAACACCCGGACAACGGCGAACAACTCGTGGAGCGTCCCTTGTGCGTACGCCTTCTGCTGCTCAACGCTCTTCAAGTTTCTTTCAAGCCGGCTCACGACCTCGGCGGGATAGAAAATCAGTGTCAAAAACTCCCGAAAGCGTTCGGGTGTCATGTGCTCCTGAAAGAGGCGTTCGACAAGCGGACGCAGTGTGCCGGACGCGTTGTTGATCACGTGACGGAGCTTCTGGTCCTCGCCATGGACATCGCTCAAGACATGAATCGTCCCCTGCGGCAAGGTCAGTTCGGCAGAATAGCGGGCGATCTCGGCCACGGCAGCGTCGATGTTCGGCACTTCGTGCGACAACGGCCGCAAATCGACGACACAGCGTTCTCGATCCGTTGCCTCCCCTGCCCCTCGTTCAACCTCGCTCATGGAAGCGAAACCTAGCCATCCACGACAGCAGAGGCGACTACTTTAGCACCGCCCCGCCCGCTCGCGGCAGGCAGCGAGCCCTCCAACGAGAACATCTGCAACGCTTTTCTCAATGATCCACAGGTTTTCTCGCGCTCGAAGCCTGAAATTCGTATCGATACAGTCATCCCGGTGTCCTGACCGGGCTCGCTTGTTCGTCACCAATTGGAGGACGAGTCAGCGACGAATGAAACCGGAGAATCGCCACCCAGGCTGCGCTGGAGCGACCGCTCGCTCAGAGGCAATCCTCAGCGCTGGTCTGAGCCTGTGCCGTTGTCGAGAGATAGCTGCCGACCGGCCAAGCGCGCGGTTGGCCACTCCAGCCCAGGGCGAGAAACGGATCCCGCCGCGCTCGATCACCCGGCGGTGTCTCGATGCCGTTGCCTGGATCGCGCCCGGCGTCACGCTGATCCTGCTTCCTAAATGTCCTGCCTGCCTGGCGGCCTACGTCGCGCTGTTAGGTGTCGGTACTTCGATGACGACCAGTTTATACCTGCGGACGACCTTGATGATCGTCTGCGTTGGCTCGCTGCTTTTTCTGACAATCAAATCCCTGTGCGCGCGTGCGCGTCGGCAACTCTCAATCGATCCGCGTCGCGACATGTCGCCATCCCTTTCGCCACTGAACGACTGGGTTCATCGAATCACCAGCGGCGCGCGCACACGAATCCTGCCGCACAAACGGCCAAGACATGTATAGCACCTGGATCTACACAAGAATCGTGCCGTTAAACGAGATCGAGTACCTTCACCACTTCGCCGATAAGGACGGCCGCCGCGTCAAACCCGCACCAGCAAGGACTGCCACCGGACATGCCTTCGGAAGTCCGCAATCTCGTGACGCTCAAGGCCGCCGGCGACAACAAGACAGCCGTGACGGTAACAGAGTTCGACTAGCCCGAAGGCGAGCTGATGGAGATGTCCAAAATGGGTATGGAGCAATGTCTCGACAAGATGGCGGCCAGTCTGGCGACGTCCCGGCAGGGTCCAAACGCCTCAAGTGAGTTCGGGGAGAACTCACCGTCTCAAGCTGCCCACTGATGCTTACTTTCGGGCAACCTCGTGACCCACGACGCAGGGGAAGCGCTGCTTGAAAGTCAATGGCTCCAATTTAGGAGGACCATAATACTAGCAGACAGGGACAGGAGGTTTGCGTTTGCAGCCCTCATAAACAACACCAAGCCCATGAGTTATAAGAATCGCGCGAACCGAGCATGTTTATCACTCTACCGCACCGGTAGATCAACTAACCTTACGAGACTTGAGCGGTAAGGAACGATGATAACTAATGCGCTTGGCCCGTGACATCTTAGTTTAGATCAACTAATGTAACTCAATTCAATAGGTTGCTACCACGAGACTTGATCTCTAAGCTCCTTGTGGTAGGAGTGCGCCTCGCGAAATCAAAATGCTGACGGCAAAACTTTCACTTCTGGTGCTCCTGCTCGCTTGGACGCAGGCAAGCATGGCTCAATCCTCGGAAACCTCGGCGGCGCCGGAAACTCACGTCTTGGACGTTTTCTCCGGAACCGGCAGCGGCGCCTACCCTGCAGGGACGATCGTCAATGTAAGCGCCGATCCTCCTCCGGCCGGCCAGGATTTTGCCGGCTGGTCGGGCGACATCTCCATCCTTTCAAATCCGTTCCTGACCACGACGACGGCGCTCATGCCCTCGATCGATGTCAGTATCACCGCAACCTTTACGGATCAGCTAACGCTCGCTTCCGCACTGGAGATTACGGCGACCTCCGCCGCTTCCGCGGACACCGGGACGGGACTGCGCGCGGACTACTATAACGACAATGGCGGTACACCGTATCCGCTGGCCAACCCGTTCGCGGGATCGCCGGTGCTGACACGCACCGACGCCACGGTGGATTTCAACTGGGGCGCTGGTTCGCCGGCTTCGCAGGTGACCCCCAATTTCTTTTCGGCGAAATGGACCGGCCGGATAAAGGCGCCGGCGGACGGCTACTACACCTTCATTGTCACCGGCGATGACGGAGTGCGCCTCTTTCTCAACGGCACCAAGGTCATTGACGGATGGAGAGATCAGGGCGCCACGTCTTATCGCTCGGGCCTGATACCCCTAAGCAGGGGACAGTTATGCAATATCGAGCTTGACTATTACGAGCATGAGGGCAACGCCTCGTGCCGGCTGGAATGGATATATCTTTTCGGACAAGACGTTGTCGCGACCATCCCACAGAGCCAACTGTACCCCCCTACGCACGAGATTGTCGATCTCGGGACGCTCGGCGGTACTTCCAGCGCGGCCAAAGACATCAACAATTTGGGGCAGATCGTCGGCGAGGCGCAACTTCCAGTGTCGGAATTGCCACAGGTTAACGTTCACGCCACCCTCTTTAGCGGCACGGGCGCCGATAATGTCGACCTCGGGACGCTTGGCGGAGGATCCAGCACGGCTACCGCCATTAACGATCTCGGGCAAATCGTCGGATCCTCTAGCACGCCCAGCCCAGCTGTGGGCTTTCACGCCACCCTGTTTCGAACAACGGGCAACAATGTCGACCTTGGAACGCTCGGCGGCACTTCCAGCAGGGCCAATGACATCAACAATTCGGGGCAGATCGTCGGCGAGGCAACAAATGCACAGGGTGTCACGCGCGCCACCCTCTTCAGTGGCAGCGGCACCGGGAACATCGACATTGGCGACACCATTCTCACCGGTGTGCCCAGCAGCGCTGCGGCGATCAACAACACTGGGCAGATCGTTGGCTTTCGTCAGAACGGGGACCGGCGCGCAGCCCTATTTTTGCCAGATGGGCGCATTAACGACCTCGGCACGCTTACTGGCGGGAATTTCAGTCAGGCCACCGCGATCAACGACGCCGGTACGATCGTCGGGGTAGGGAACACGTCTTCGCCACCGTTTGAATACCACGGCGCGATCTTCCAAGGCATTAACAACAATATCGACCTGGGCGTTCTGCCAGAGCATTCCGGCGTCGGCGCGGGGCGGGAGGGCTCCAGCACAGCCAATGATGTCAACTATGCCGGCATGATCGTCGGATATTCTCAGATTTTTGGCATTAACGTTCCAGCCAACGGTAGTGGCGTCATTCGAGGAGGTTCGGGTTGGGAGAGGCTGCCGATCGACGTCAACCCGGCGGCGATCAACGACTGGGGCCAGATCGTTGGCAACTACCGAAACAGGGCCACTTTGCTCAACCCGGTCTATCCTTTGACGAGAACGAACGGCGAAGCAACCAACATCAAGTTCGTCGGCGGAATGGCTTACGGACTCTTTGCCGGAGCGAGCGAATTCAGCGGTTTCCAGACCGCCGTGGCATTCCTTGGCGGCACAGCGGGAAGTGGCGGGGATGGTCCCTACCGCAAGAACCGGGACGTGAATGTCTCGTTCGCGGCACGGGGCAACAACGCGATCGCGAGCGACATTGTCAATTTGAGCGGCACCGCCGGCAATGGATTTGCTGATCCTTTGGTCCTGCAAATGAGCTACGACGAGACCGAGGCCAACGCGCTTTCGAACGGGGAGAGCGAGGCTCGCCTGGGTTGGTCAGATCCTCAAACTGGGCAATGGGTGCTCGCCGTCGAAGGCAATACGGGCGGCACGCCGGTTTTCGCGGGGAATCGTCCTTACGATCCCGCCACCGACTTGGTGCTTGGTCGTTATGGTGTCGATACGGCGAGGAATACCGTCTGGGCCGTCATTAATCACAACGGTTCGTTTGGCGTCGTCGGAGATCGCCGCCAGGATTCCTCCGGGACCGGGCTCCGCGTGCAATACTACAACGACGCCAGTACTACCTCGTATCCCCTGACCAATCCCTTCGCTGGTTCTCCGCTACTCACACGAACCGACGCCACGGTGGATTTCAGCTGGGGCGCCGGTTCGCCAGGTTCTCCGATCACCTCGAACTTCTTTTCCGCGAAGTGGAGCGGGCGGGTGAAAGCGCCGGTCACAGGGAGCTACACCTTCACCGTGACCGGCGACGACGGAGTGCGCCTCTTCCTGAACGGCATCAAGGTCGTTGACGGATGGAGAGATCAGGGCGCCACCCCGTATTCGTTCACGACGAATCTCACCGCGGGCGCGTTCTACGACATCGAACTGCACTACTACGAGCATGAGGGAGACGCCTCTTGCCGACTGCAATGGAGCTATCCTGGACAGACCACCCAGGCTATCCCGCAAAGCCAGCTCTATCCAGATGTGGAGGAACCGCCGGGCACGGGTCTCCGCGGGCAATACTTCAACGACAACAGCGATACCCCGTACCCACCGACGAGCCCGTTCACCGGGCCCCCGGCGCTGACGCGCACCGACGCCACGGTAGATTTCAACTGGGGTGCCGGTTCCCCGGGGTCTCTCGTAACCTCCAATTTCTTTTCGGCAAAGTGGGCTGGTCAGCTGAAGGCGCCGGTCTCGGGCAGCTACACTTTCACCGTCACCGCCGATGACGGAGTGCGCCTCTTCCTCAATGGCGTCAAGGTCATTGACGCGTGGCGAGATCAAGGCGCCACCCCGTATGCCTATACTACCACCTTATCGGCCGGCACTCGGTATGATATCGAACTGCATTATTATGAGCATGAGGGCGACGCGGTTTGCCGGCTGCAATGGAGCTATCCAGGACAGGCTCTCCAAACTGTTCCGCAAAGCCAGCTCTATCCGCCCCAAACACCGAGCACGGGATACGAGCTCGATCAAGAGAATGCGCCGACCGACGACCTCGGGGGACTCGAGATAACCCAGAATCAAACCGTGGCTCAGTCCTTTACCGTATCAAAGTCCGGGAAGCTGGCGAGAGTCGACATCATAGCTATTCGGCATCACCGATGCGTCCCACAAGAAAGCTTATACATATCGCTCGTCAATATGTCAGGCGACGCGTTGGGACAAAGCACCTACTATACGAGAGAAGTCTACCCACACGAAGTGAATGGCACAATTTCGTTGGAATTTGGCAGTTACGCGCCAACCGTATCCAAGGGTGACAGATTCGCCATTTATTTGAAGTCCGATGCAGAACCGAGTGGGTGTACCTATGCATGGGGCGATGCGCTTGAGACTTACGATGGCGGGGACGCATTTATCAACGGGGTCAAAAATATCAGAGATATGAAGTTTAGGACTTATGTCACAACCCCATAGGCATGAAGGGATGATGGCTCCTTTGTCAAGCAAGGCAGGATCTGCCAGATCCGGAGAATTGCTTTGCGTGCCATCTCGCCTTGCCAGGCGTTACAACGTTACAGCG
Source organism: uncultured Verrucomicrobiae bacterium (assembly GCA_963820865.1). Classification (GTDB taxonomy): domain Bacteria; phylum Verrucomicrobiota; class Verrucomicrobiia; order Chthoniobacterales; family Terrimicrobiaceae; genus DASTFP01. Next base: position 29,206 of record CAWGBZ010000015.1, on the reverse strand, counting down.
GGACGGTGCGTCTGATCGGGTGCTTGCGGCCAAGGTCGCGGTCCCACGAGCCACGAAATCGGACCCGTAGGCAGGGAAGTAGCTCAACTCGCTCGCCTGGTTGCCGCGCCGTCCACGCTGAACTGCGCTCGAGAACGTTCTCCGGACGTTTATTTCCGGGCGACCTCGTCGCGATACTGGATGTAGGCTGTGCGCGCCGCAACATAAGGATCCACGGTATCCTTGGTGGCTGCGTCATAGACACGAATCTGATGAGGCAAGGAGCGCAGCGTATTTGTCAAGGGGATGGCAATCGCCGCCGTAGGAGCCCCAAAAGCGGTGGTGATCCAGCTCACCGGGTTTAAGGCAGAATCTCCGACATAGCCAACGACTTCACGAAGGGTACTCGGCCCAATCAGCGGGATCACAATATAGGGTCCCTTTCCAATGCGCCATTTGGCGAATGTTTGGGCGGTGTCGGCGATGGGCATCTCGGCCAGATACGGAACCCGATCGGACTGCTTGATAATTCCTCCGACACCGATCGTGGAGTTTATGAGAAATTTTTCCAGCTCGTACCTCGCGTAGACGAACCTTCCTTGCAACATGTTGTTAACGAGGCGAGCAGGCACTCTCACGTTCTCGAAGAAATTATCGAGGCCCTTGCGCACCGGCTTGGGCAAGACTGTCTCGTAGACTTTGGAGACGGGCCGAACCAGGACCAAATAGACGCCGTCATTAAACCGGAAGATGCCGCGGTTGACCGGTTCGCCGGGATCATAAACCACCGCCCCGCCGTATTCATCGAGTTCCGTGTCTTCAGCCTTTGCCGGCGGGGGCTTGAGTTTGTTGTTTCCCACCGGAGCAGATCCGGCCGCTGTCTCGGGCTTCCGAGGTGCAGAAGTGCAACTGGTCAACAGCAACGTGGAAGAAGCCAGAAACAGCGAAGTGAGCAGAAGTATGGGGCGCTTTTTCATTGGGGACGAACCACCGATTCAGACAGCGCGTCGATGACTGCATCCGAGCCGCCTCTCTTAAATTGGGCATCAAACTGCGCCCGGTAATTTGCAACGAAACTGACGCCTTCCACCACCACATCGGTAATGCGCCAGCCCTCGGCTTCCTCCAAACGATAGATCACGCTGTATTGGTTGCCTTGATAAAGCAAAGTTGTTGGAACCTCCACCCGACCGGGCGCGGGAGTCGACGCTGTCTTGAACTTGACGACCGGATGCTCGCCAAGAGTGAACTTGCTGCTGTACTTGCGGATGACCAGGGTGGTGAAAAGCTGGGTGGCTTTCCGTTGCTGATCCGGCGAGAATTGGCGCCACCCCGGTCCGATCGCCCGGCGCGTCATGACATCGAAGCTCATGTACTTTAGCAGCACCGGCTGCAGGCTTTCTGCCAGAGCGCTGTTATTGGGGGAGCGATTGGCGATCTTGAGGACCTCATTGATCGCGCTCTGCAGACGCATTTCGGCTTCGTCAGTCGATGCAAACGCCATGCCGGACAGCAGGATCAGGAAGGCAAGGGGGACGAACCGGCGCAAGTTCACGGGTTGGGTTTTTCTTCTGCTGCTGTTTCTTTTTCGACACTCCCGAAAGCTGTCTTCCCAATCAGAGATTCAAGATCGACGGACGATTCTGTCATAACGATTCTCGCTCCAGGCTGCAGATAGGTTTCCTCGGCGCCCGGAGAAAGCAAGACATACTTGTCGCCGATCAACCCGGTGGTTTTGATGGAGGCCATGGAATCGGACGGGAACCGGAGCGCGGTCGGGATGCGGAGCGTGGCGATGGCGCTGTAATCCGCCGGGTCGACTCTGATGGCGTCGACCCGCCCGATCGAGACGCCGGCCAGGTGCACGCCGCTGCCGCTGTGCAGACCCCCGGCATTGGTAAAGCGGGCCTCAATGGTGTAGGTGTTGCCACTGCCCAAAGAGCCGGAGCCAAGCTTTATCGCCAGATAGGCCACCGCCGCAATTCCCAGCAGGACAAAGACGCCGACCAAAAGCTCGAGCCTGCCTGGTTTCATGAGTTGTCGGGCGCTACTCTCTCACCCCGACGAATGGCCGCCAGAGAGTCGCCGAGTGCGTCGGCACTGTCGCGAAAACCGCAGACGACGGGGTGCGTGGAAGCGGAGAACTCAGCCGGCGTGCCTTGAAAACAGATTCGTCCCTGATTAAGCAGCGCGACCCGGTCGCTCGCCACCACCGCCTCGGCCACATCGTGGGTCACGATGAGCGCCGTAAAGTTGAAATGGCGTTGGTACTTGGCGATCATGGCAAAAACGGCGTTGCGGCGCAACGGATCAAGGCCGGCGGTCGGTTCGTCAAATAGGACAAGTTCGGGGCGAGTGACGATCGCCCGGGCAAGCGCGAGACGCTTTTGCATGCCGCCAGATAATTGGCTCGGATAGTGATCGCAATGATCGTCGATTTCAAGCTGCCGCAAAGCTTCGAGGCTGCGCTCGCGAATCTCATCGTCCTTCAAGTTGGTTGTCTGCTCCAGTGGAAGCGCCACGTTCTCCAAGGCCGAGAGCGAATCGAATAAAGCGTTGCTTTGAAAGAGGAAACTGCAACGCCGTCGAAAGTCTGCGCGGGCGACCGTATCCCCAGATCGAAGCGGGCGCCCGTCGAAACTGATCTCTCCCGCGTCAGGCTGCATCACGTCGGCCAGGCATTTGAGGAAGACCGACTTGCCGGCGCCGCTCGGCCCCAGCACCGTGCAGACACTGCCGCGCAAGACGTCGAGGGCCACCCCGGCGAGGACGACGCGGCCGTCAAAGCGCTTGTGCAGATCCTTGACGCGCAACAGCAGATCTTCTGTGACGGCCTCGATCATCAGACAAGAAACGAGGTAATGACGTAGTCGGCCGCCAGGATAATGATGCTGGAATGGACCACGGCGAGCGTGGTCGAAGCGCTGACCGCCCGGGCGCCTGTAGCCATACGACAGCGATGGGCATTGAAACCGTGATAAGCGCAGATGCTGATCGTCAAAAGGCCGAAGGTCGCCGCCTTCATCAAACATTCTCGCACGTCCTGGGATTCCACCGCCCGCTCCACGGAAGACCAGTAGACCCCTGGCTCCACGCCCAGCAACAGAGAGCCGGACAGACTGCCGCCCCAGAGCCCAATCGCCACGAACAGGGCTGCTTGCAGCGGAAAAACCAGAACAGCAGCGATCAATCGCGGGGCAACCAAATATCCGTGACTGCTCACACCCATCGTCTCGAGGGCGACGATCTGCTCTGTGTTTCGCTGAATCCCGAGCTCCGCTGCCAGGGCGGAACCCGCCTGCCCCACCAGCACCAGAGCGGTCAACACCGGCGCCATTTCCCTGACCAGACTCAGCGAAACCAGAGCACCCAAGAGACCTGCCGAACCAAAACGGTTAAGCACGTAATAGCCCTGCAACCCAAGCACCAACCCGGTGAACATGCCGACGATCAGCACCACCGGCAGGCAGAGCGCCCCCTGTTCGTAAAACGCGCGAACGATCCGGCGAATCATTCGCCGAGAGTTCACCGCCGAAACGAAAGACGTGCCGGTAAATAGAGCAAAGTCGCCGAATCCGGAAATAACGTGAAGAGTCTCCCTACCGAGCAGTTTCAACATCCTGTGGATTGATGGCACGAAGGAAAATTTTGTGCAATGCGACGGTTGAGCCGCCCGGATGGAATCGAGTGACGCTTGAGCCTGGCAGAAATACCCCGCCATACCCGCCCGCGACCTCCGAACCCAGAGCACGGCCTGGGACCCTCAACCAGGCACGCGATCTCCGAGCAGCGCCGGGTTCCTTTCGAACCGAAGACCGGAACGCAAAAACTTTGGGTAACATCACCGACTTCTGCCAGGTGGAAGACTCAAAAATGCCGGGCGTTTACTCTGTCAGGCCGGCGGAAGAAAACTTGATGCCGACAGCGCGGCGGATCATGTCGAGGGTTTCCATGGTGTCGAGCGATCCTTGAAGGGGACGGCACGGTGTCTCCAGCTCCCCGGCTGTGATCCGACGAGCCACCTCGGCGGCTTCGTAATACAAGCCCTCGAAGTGCCGTCCGGAAGGTTCCTCATAACGCACGGTTTGCGAGGCGTCCGCTGAGCTAACCATAAAGGAACCAGGAAGGTGAAATGGACCGTCGAACTGGATCGTGCCCTCCGTGCCGACGACAATGGCGTTTGTCGGCGTGAAACCATAGAGCGTCGTGGAGACGACACCCTGGTTTCCGTCGGCATCGACGAGAATGGCAGAAAGCTGGCCATTGATTCCGCTGGGATCCATCGTTCCGAGGCCGACGACGTTCCTGGGCACGCCGAGAATTTCCGCCAGAAGCGAAACCGGATAGGTTCCCAAGTCGAGAAGCGGTCCTCCTGCCAGTTTGGGATCGAAAATGCGGTGGTCGCGCGTGAAGTACTCGCCGTATTCCGTATAGACGGACTTGATTTCACCAATCGCCTTGGTCTCTAGCAACTGACGAAGCACGTCAAACTTGGGGAGGAAAAACGTCCAGAGCGCTTCGGCGAAAAAGAGCTTCTTTCGCCGCGCCAGGTCGACCATTTCCGCAGCTTGCGCGCGATTGAGGGCGATGGGTTTCTCGACGAGCACGTTCTTGCCGGCATTGAGCGCCAGGGTGACCCCCTCGTGATGCGCATTGTGCGGAGTGGCGACGTAGATGATATCCAGATCCTCGGCAGCGACGAGGTCGTCATAGTCGCCGTAGGCCTTTTTCAGGCCCATCCGTGAGGCGAACTCCTCAGCCCGACTTTTGCTGCGAGAACCGACTGCGACGATATCCTGCCGGGTATGTGCTCGAACCGACTCGATGAATCGCTCAGCGATCCAGCCGGATCCGAGCACTCCCCACCGGATCACAGGTGCCTCCCCGGCCGGTGGAACGCGAGATGCAGGTAACGACTTCGGAAACGACATACAGGAAGACTCGAGTGAAAAAGGCCGGAGGAGGTATCCGGTCGGAGTTCCATAGAAGCCTCCTCAACGTTTCTTGTCGAGCGCAGCCTGCACGTGCCGGGTCAAAACTGAAAGACGGCTTCGACGGCAAAGAAATGGATCGTCTCGGAGGGTCCGGTCTCACGAATGAACGAACCGGAATTCTTCACGCCCGTAGAGTTCCAGATCCAGAGCCCAATCTTTCCCGTCTCAATAGCCAATCGCAATCGTTGCTCGCTGTCTTGAAGCGTTTGGTTGACTTCACGCAGGTGAAGAGCCTGCTCCGACAACTGCCGGTTTAGATGGCGCAGTTCTTCCTCGACGAGCCGGCGCTCCTCAAAGTCGCGGGACCCATCAACTGCCTCGCGCCGCCTTTTCCAGAAGAAGGCTCAATCATTGTCGGGGCTGGTGGCACGACGTTTCATTCGAAGAAAACTCCAGGTAAAGGCAGCTTGACCAGCCTGAAGAGAATAAGAGCCCGGCGCGAGGTCCCAAGGTCGACGGTCGAGTCGACTTTCTCGACAACTTCTCCGCGCGGGGTGATCGTCCATTCGAGACGAGGGCTATGCATCGATATTCATGGATCGCGATCGCCTTGGTTGCGGCCTGGCTTTTCGGGGCCAGCACCCCGCTGGCAAAACTTGCCCTCAGCTCGGCCAATCCCATTCTCGTGGCGGGATTGCTCTATCTTGGCTCCGGGATTGGCCTGGCTTTGATACGGTTCATGCGTTCCAGCGCGAGGCGAGAAACCCCTCTGTCACGGGCTGATCTTCCCTGGCTGACCGGAGCCATCGTCGTAGGAGGGATGGCGGGACCCGCTCTCTTGTTGCTTGGATTGAGGGTCACTCCGGCGAGCACTGCTTCTCTCTTACTCAATTTGGAGGCGGTCGCGACGGCCGGCATCGCATGGTTGGTGTTCCGCGAGAACGTGGACCGGCGCGTGGGAATCGGCTTCGCTTTGATCCTGTTGGGAGGCGTTGCGCTTTCCCTGCCACAGGGAGATCAACCATCGTTGACCAAGGGCGCGCTGCTCATTGCAGCAGCTTGCCTTTGCTGGGGAATCGACAATAACCTCACGCGCAAAATCTCCGGCAGCGATCCCTCGCAGATCGCAATGTGGAAGGGTCTCACCGCCGGCGCAGTGAACACCGGTCTGGCGCTCGCCGCGGGTTCACATCTCCCCTCCCTCTCGGTGACGATGATGGTTGCAGCGATCGGTTTCCTCGGCTACGGGGTGAGTCTCGTCCTCTTCGTATTGGCGTTGCGCCATCTCGGCACGGCTCGCACGGGAGCTTATTTCTCCACGGCGCCATTTGCGGGTGCTGCGCTCGCCTTCGCAATCGGACAGGGCCACCTCGATTGGGCGTTTTGCGGCGCCGGAACGCTCATGTTCGCCGGTGTCTGGCTGCACATCACCGAGCGGCACGAACACCAACACATCCATGAACCGCTGGAGCATGAACACCTCCACCGTCACGACGAGCACCATCAGCACAGCCATTCTCCCGGAGATCCTCCGGGCGAACCTCACGCGCATCGGCATCGGCACGCACGCCTGATCCATGCGCACCCACACTATCCTGACCTCCATCATCGCCACGAGCACTAGTATGACTACGTTAAGTGACTCTACGGCGGTTTGATATGGAAGAGGTGGTTACAGAAGGGGCAAAATCCGCGCGAGCGAATTAAGAATGGCCGGATCCTTCGGAGCGCCTCTTCCCACGTGAGGGAGGAAGTTTTTTTTTGCCCTGAGAAAAACAAGAAGAACGAAGAGGTAGGCGGTGGCAGCCAAGGCGAGGTGGTGATGGAATCCGCGCCAAGATCGTCCCTCAAAGTGATCGAGACCGAGGTCATCCTTGTCGCGCTGGAAGTATTGTTCGATTTGGAAGCGTTGACGGCTCAGGCGCAGCAGAGAGATGCGTTCCGGAGGTCCATCCAGCCAGGCGGTGTAAATATGGTAAGGCTCGGGCTGGCCCTGCGGCCAGTCGAAGACCAACCAGGTTTCGGGAATCTCACTGGAGTCCTCAGCAAGATCGGAGACCATCCATGCGCGGATCCAAGCCATTCTGGTTGAGAATGCCCTGCCGCCGGCACCGCTCCACCGGCAAGGCTGCCAAGCGGAGTCCGGCAGGCTGCGGCCAATTTCCAACACGGTTTGGGCCTGCGGTCCGCGCAACCTCGGGACCCAGCGTTTGCGTGCCCGCCGCAGTTGCGGGCGTTCCACCCAAGCCTTGAGCGCCGATTCGACTTGAAGCATGTAAGGACAGCCCGCATCTCGCAATCCCTGCCGCAATCGCCCGCTGTGGCCATATTGGCAATCGCCCAACAGCGGGGAGGGCTGCATTCCCGATCCGATTAACTCGCCGACTAGATCCAGGGCGATCTCGGGCTTGCTGCGAAATACCACCTCCTCGGGAATGCCTGTGCGGCGGCGACGTTGCCCATCATTGATCCAAGCTTGGGGCAAAAAGAGCCTGGCAGCCATGGGGAGCGCAGCCTCCCCGTTGCTCAAGGCAATGTGAACGCTGACCTGACAGTTGGCCTTCTTGCCGACCGAGCCGCAGTATTGGTGAGCCACTCCAACGGACTTGTCGCCCTGCTTGATCCAGCCTGTCTCGTCAACAATCCAGGAATCGATTGGCCCGAGAACTGGAACTATCTCGGCGCGCACTCTTTCCCAAAGGGCCTGAGACTCCCACGGACTATCGCTGACAAACTGCTGGAGCTTCTGCTTATCAACCCCAAGGCGTTGAGCCATTGGCTCCACGCTCTTGCGGCCTCCAGGCAGCAAGAGTCCCTGCACATAAAGCGCGGCTCCTTCGCGACGCTCCTGCCGACCTAATCCTCCCACCAACACATCCATGAACCGCTGGAGCATGAACACCTCCACCGTCACGACGAGCACCATCAGCACAGCCATTCTCCCGGAGATCCTCCGGGCGAACCTCACGCGCATCGGCATCGGCACCACGCCTGATCCATGCGCACCCACACTATCCTGACCTCCATCATCGCCACGAGCACTAGGGCCAGGCTCTATTGGCGGAGGCACTGTCACCAGCGGGAGGAGTTTCGGCGTCCGTTGGTCGCCCAGGGCGCCTTCGATCCGATTTTCACAAAATCGGACGAATGTGCGAGATACCAGCGAAACGTCCTATTCTGCGCCGGGGACGATCGCTTAGCTTGCACCCGAACGTCTAATGTCTTCGGAAAGTGCTGAAAGGAATACCATGAGTAACCAATATTACACACAGGCGAATGAACTTGTCGGGCGAATGACGCTTGAGGAAAAGGCCCTCTTGCTGACGGGAGATGGCTGGTGGGCGACACACCCTATCGAGCGGCTCGAGATTCCCTCAGTTTCACTGACGGACGGTCCGCATGGCGTGAGAAAAGGACAAGGGGCCGGGCTTGCCACCAGCGTCCCCGCGACCTGTTTCCCAACGGCCTGTGCGCTTTCCTGTTCCTGGGATTCGGACCTGCTTCGGAAAGTCGGCGTGGCCTTGGGAGTGGAGAGCCAGGCGATCGATGTGCAAATCCTCCTTGGTCCGGGGGTGAACATGAAGCGCTCTCCCCTTGGCGGCCGCAACTTCGAGTATTTCGCCGAGGATCCGGTGCTCGCTGGCAAGCTGGCGGCTGCCTACATCGACGGTGTGCAAAGCCAGGGGGTCGGCACTTCGCTGAAGCATTACGCGGTAAATAACCAGGAGTTCGAGCGCATGGCGACCAGCTCAAACGTCGACGAGCGCACACTGCATGAGATTTACCTGCCCGCATTCGAAATCGCGGTAAAGGAAAGCCGGCCATGGACCGTGATGAGCGCCTACAACCTTGTGAATGGGACCTACGCCTCTGAGCACCGGGAATTGCTGCGCGACATCCTGCGGGATCAATGGGGGTTCCAAGGATTCGTTGTCTCCGATTGGGGTGGCATCAATGAACGCGTGGCCGGCCTGGAGGGTGGCACCGATCTCGAGATGCCCGGAAGTGGCGACTACAATTCGAAGAAGATCATTGCCGCCGTCCAGGAAGGCCGTCTTTCCCGGGAAACGCTCGACCGGTCGGTTAAGGAGGTGCTGGCGGTGATTCTGAAGGCCAAAGACAACCGCAAGAAGAGTGCCGACTTCGACGTCGATGCGCATCATGCTCTGGCACGAGAGGCGGGCAGCGAGAGCATCGTGCTCCTCAAGAACCATGAAAACCTCCTGCCGTTGAATCTGGCGAAACTGAATCGGATCGCGCTGATTGGCGCGTTCGCGCGGACGCCCCGCTACCAGGGCTCCGGCAGTTCCCAGGTAAATCCGACGAAGGTCTCCAACGCCTACGATGAACTTGTCGCCCTGGCTGGAGGAGATGGCAGGTTCGTCTACGCTCCCGGCTATGATGCCGAAGGAGACGTCACGGAAGACCTGCTCGAAGAGGCACGACAGGTCGCTTCGAGCGCCGAGGCGGCCGTGGTTTTTGCCGGCTTGCCGGACAGCTATGAGTCCGAGGGATTCGACCGTCAATCCCTCGACATGCCGAGCGGGCACAATCAACTCATCGAAGCGGTTGCCGGCGTGCAATCGAAGGTTGTCGTAGTCCTGATGAACGGATCAGCCGTTTGCATGCCATGGGCGGACCGCGTGACGGCCATCATCGAGGGCTGGCTCTGTGGCCAGGCGGCAGGCGGAGCCATCGCCGACGTGCTCACGGGTGTGGTGAATCCCTCGGGCAAGCTTTCCGAAACATTTCCCAGGAGCCTCTACGACACGCCTACCTACCCTCATTTCCCGGCGCGAGACAGGCAGGCGAATTACGGCGAGGGTCTCTTTATCGGCTATCGATACTACGATACCAAAAATCTCGAGCCACTCTTTCCGTTCGGCTTTGGGCTCAGCTTCACGACGTTTGCCTACACTGGAATTACGGTGAGCGCGGCATCGATCAAGGATAGCGATGGAGTCACCATCGAAGTCTCCCTGCGGAATACGGGCAGGGTCGCGGGTAAGGAGGTCGTCCAATTGTACGTTCGTGAACAGGAACCCGGAGTCATCCGGCCCGAGAAAGAGCTTAAGGGCTTTGCCAAAATCGCTCTGTCACCCGGCGAAGAGAAAGTCGTGGCGTTCCAATTAAGCAAGCGCGACTTCTCGTACTACGACACCGCTCTGCACCGATGGAATGTTCGCTCCGGAAAATTCGACATTCTCGTCGGCGGCTCCTCCCGAGATCTCCCGCTAAAGACGACGATCGAAGTTCAAGCCACGGAGATCGGTCACGTCCAACTCACGGCGACCTCCATGCTGAAGGATTTTCAGAATCATCCCAAAGGCCGGGAATTCTACTCGCGACTCCTCGAAGCAACCGGCCTCAAGATTCCTTCGCCCGATGAAGCCCATTCGCCGGAAGAAGTCGCCGAAAAGAAAAAGGCGCGCACGGCGGTCCTGGCATTCCTCAATGATATGGTCGTGAACAAACTCCCAGCCTTCTCACAGGGAGAGTTCTCGGAGGAAGAACTGAACGAAATCCTCCGGCGAGTCCAATAGGAGTCGAAGGTCAACCGCGAACGAGCGGGACGCCGTGACGGGCGGCTGGACACTCCGGGCCAAAGCAGGTCCCCAGCCCCCACCGGAATACTCTGCAGCAACTGGCCACGAATCCTCTTGCCTGGCGATGAAACCGCATTCATAATGCACTTGCTCTCAGCGAGATAAATGCCTCGAGAGCTCCCTCCACACTTTTCGTTGCTATTCAATCAATTGCGAGAAATGTCCGTCCCAGAATCCCCTTTGAATGCGTCCGCTTCTCGCAAAGAAAATGAATGGTCTGAAACACGCTTATGAACGTGCTCCTCATCTATATGGTGAATCCTCAGAATCAGGACCAAGCGAGCGCGTTCCTGATCGAGCAGAATGGTCGGGAACTATCGCCCGAATCAGGTTGGTGGCGAATCGATACACAACTGTCCTTCAAGCACACTTTCCTTCGACTTTGGTACTGGGTTGGCGACCGAGGCTTTCTTCGGATCGTGGAGATCGGAGGCGACCGGCAGTCGTTCGCCTATCCGACCTACAAGCGCTCTGAGTTATTCAAATCGGAAGCGATTCTTGAGGGACTCTCGGCCCATGGTGCCAGTATCGAGGATCTCTGAAGCGCCCTCCGAGAACTCAGAAAGCCGACACGTTCGCAAGAAACACTACCACGGAGCGAGGACCCGCTCGATAGGTTCTGCTCGAAATCAGCGGAGCTACCTCCCACTCGAGAATGTCGTTGGGTGAATCAAGCGCCGTGTCGACCCGACGCCGCCATGAACCTCCGCCCCCGGGCGCAGGCAATTCAAAATCGAGCGCCCGGGACCAGATTCGGCACGAAGGCGTGCCAATAGTGGTACGTGCGGTTGGCCGCAGAATCCATCGGAACGACCCGCGCTGGCCGGTCCTCTCGCGCGAAGAGGAGTGACTCGACGCCTGTCGCCCGCCGCGAAAAGAGGCTGAAGTTCGCGGCTCCTTCAACAATGGTGGCACCTAACGGAAAGCTGCGCCCGATTCCAATTTCAGAATGCATAAGTGTCCAAGGTTCGACAGTTGTCAGCCTACTCCTGGTGCGGCGGTCATATGGTTCCGGACTTGCTTCAGTCCAGTTTCTCCGCCCGCGTCGCGTTTTTTTTCGGCCGACTCGGCCTGAAAGGCTCGCACGGCCTCTTCAAGATTGAAATGCATCCGCTGGCGACCAAGAACCTCTCCCAGCCTCGAATTTCGAATCAACTCCAGCGGCTCCGGATTCAGTGCGGCGAGCGAGAGACTCACACCGTTCTTCCGCAGCCTCTGTTCTGCCTCGGTCAGCATCTTGAGTGCCGTGTACTCAAAGTCCGGTATCGCACTGCAATCAATGATCACGACCTGCGGTCGATGTTCCTCAACCAGTCGCGACATCAACTCGCCGATCCTCTGCGCATTGGCAAAATGAATGATCCCTTCGGTCTTGAGGATCAACAAGCCAGGCAAGGTTTCGTCTTCCGGGTGTTCCGCTGTCCGGGGACGAAAAACGTCTGTGCCGGGCTTTCGCCCAAGGACGAAGACTGGTCGACGATCGGCATGGTAGATCAGGGCCAGCAACGAGAGGAGCACGGCCACGAGGATGCCCTTCAGGGTTCCCAGCGCGACCACCCCGGCGAACGAAGCAATGGCCCAGCTAAACTCCATGAATCGTGTTTTAAGAATCACCCGGAACTCTCGCGGACGAATCATGCCCGCACACGAAACCGCAACGACCGCGGCCAGCGTCGCCTGCGGCATGAAATGAATCATCGGTGCGAAGAAAAGCAGCACCGCCAGGACAATGACTGCGGCGACGATCCCGGCAATTTGGGTTCGGGCGCCTGCGCTCCGGTTAACCGCTGTTTGCGACGTGCCACCTCCCGAAGGCATGTTCTGGAAAAGACCCCCCAGGAGATTGGTCAGGCCCAGCGCAAAAAGCTCTCGGTTTGCGTCCGGTCGCGGTTCGTTCGTGTTTTGGAAAGCCTTCCCCGCGGCCGCAGTTTCCACAAAGCTCATCAGTCCGATTCCCAGCGCGGCGGGCACCAAGCGCGGCCAGAAGGAAACGTCCGGACGAGCAAACGAAGGCAGGCCTGCCGGGACATCCCCGACGAGTTCGATCCCCAAACGGTGAAGTCCCATGGCCCAGGACGCGGCGATACCGGCCGCCACGCAGACCAGCGCGGCGGGAAGCCGTGGAAAGAACCGCTGGAGGGCGATCTGAAGGACCAGCATCGCCAGCGCCAGCCAGATCGTTGGGAAGGACGCCACGGGGAGCTGACCGGCGATGGAGGCGAGGTTGCGGAAGAAATGTTCCTTGTGGATATGCACGCCCAGCAACTTGGGAATCTGATCCACCACGATGACCAGGCCCACTCCGGCTTTGAAGCCAACGAGCACGGGCTCGGAGATAAAATTGGCGACGATGCCAAGCCGCAGGACGGAGGCAACCGCTAGAATGCCTCCGACCAGAAAGGCCAGGGTCGCCGCTGCGGAAATTAATTGATCGCCGTTGGCGCCACGCGCGTAATCGCGCAGCGCACCGGCGGTCAGGATGGCGATCGTTGAAGTCGTCGTCACGCTCAAGGGACGCGAGGTCCCCACGAAGGCGTAGACGACCAGCGCGACGAGCGCGGTATAAAGTCCCACGGCCAGAGGAAGACCGGCGATGTCCGCGTAGGCCATCGCCTGAGGGATCACCACCGCGGCGCTGGTCAATCCCGCCGCCAGGTCGCCGCGCAACCAGGCGCGATCATACGCACGCAGCCAGTCCACAGCGGGAATTGCGAGGTTCATCGAGGTGACCGTGCCTTCGCCTGCAGCCAGCGAGCGGCGGGGACCAGGACAATCAACATGACTATCGTACTGGCAACGAGCATGATCATCACTTTGGGTTCGGAGAAGCTTTCGGATGCCGCAACGAGGGCCGCCCCAATATTGCGCGCCCCAGTTCCCAATCCCAGGACTCCTCGTATCCGGTCGTGCGGGCCTCCCAGCAAGTATCCTGCGACCGTCAGCGACCCAATATAGACCGCCGCAGCAGCAAGGACTCCGCTGCCCAAAAGATCGAGCAAATCATCGAAGTAGAGTAAACCTAGCAGCACGATGAGAACGACGGCGGAAAGACTTCCCAGCCTGGCCAGGATGGGTTGAAAAACCGCGGATGAGGCGGGCGCCCACGATCGCCAGACCATGCCAATCGCCAGCGGCGCGAGAATGAGCGCGATGAGCGGTCGGGCGATGCTCCAGGGGCTCGCCTGCAGACCTGGAACGATCAAGGGTAACACAAAGGGCATGAAGAACGTTGTCCCGACGGTAAGTAGAGTCATCAGCGCGACAGCGAAACCAAGGTCGCCACCTGCTCCTTCCACAAGCTTCGGCAGGAATGGCGCGCCAGCGGCGCCGCCCAGAAGCAAGAGCCCGATGGCGTAGGGACGCTCGATGGGAATGACCCGCACCAGGCACACTGCGAGGGCAGGAGCGGCCACGAAATTCAGCACGAGTGCGACCAGCACAAGCCGCCTGTCTCGCCAAGGCTCGAGGATCGCTCGCAGCTTTAGGGTGAGCCCGGCGGCCAGCAGGCTGCTTACCAGGAAGGTCAAGAGCGCAATCTTCGCGGCAATGCGAGCAGGATCGATCATCTCAGCTCACGCGTGCGCCGCCAAGCGCTTTCGGTGATCATTCCCGCCCGGAGCGCAGCGCGGCTCGGGCTTCACTCTCTTCTTCACAAGAGGCGCTCGCGCGGAAACGCTCTATCGCTTTTCAACGATTTCCTTGAGGATCCCGATTCCCCGTTCTTGCAACGGACCCATGCCTCTGCCCTTGGTGAACCACATGCCCTTCTGCTTGGCGGGGCAATAAACGATGTCCACCGCATCGTGCGTCGCGCCGTGGTAAAATGTTTCGCCGGCGTTCTCGGCGATAAAATCGAAGAACGTTTGCCGCCAGGGGTGATCCACGAAAGGGAAGAGCTTCTCTCCCACGGATCTCAGATCTTCGGTGCTGATTACTTCGAGGGTCTTCTCGAGCGCTTTACGCCGATCCTCCGTGATTTGTTCGATGTCGAGGTTTTCTGGTTCCATACGCAAATTGATTGCTAGCTTTCGATGACAGACGAGAAAAATCGGCCGGTTCGCTTAACATTCACTCCCGGGGGCTCGCGGTGCCCGCGAATGTCCGCTTGATTGTTGCGGGGCGCGCGCGCACAAATAGGGGTCGGAGCTCCCGATGACACTGTTCCGCGAAATCATGGAATTGGTGGGGACCGCCGTGGATACGGCGGGTGTCTCGATCATGGTGATCGGAGCCCTCGTCGCCGTCGTCCGCTTTCTGTCCAGAAGGAATGGCGATGCAATCGGAGCCTATCGGCTCTGCCGTCAGGACTTGGGCCGCTCGATTCTCCTGGGCCTCGAGTTTCTGGTGGCCGGCGACATCATCCGCACGGTGGTGGTCCATCCCACCCTGGACAACGTCATCGTTCTTGGCCTGATCGTCCTGATCCGAACGTTTCTTAGCCTGACCTTGCAATTGGAAGTGGACGGTCGCTGGCCGTGGCAGCACCATGATTCGCCCAACGTCAAACTCAAGTGACTCTTGCACGTCTGCTGAACCTCCGCGGTTTTATGAAGGTGGCGCGAGCATCTCGCCGGTGGCAAGCGCGGGAGTCGCGGGCCCTTTTCGGATGCGGTTTTCTTCGGCCCGGCTTGCCGATAAAGCGATCGCGAATGTCCAGCTCGAAGTTCTCATCCCGCGCGTAGCGCGTAGCACGACAGGCCGGCGGGTTATCCTTCTCATACGTTTCTAGCAAAGCTCTATCAGCAGTCGCATGCACATAAGACGAAAGTCCTATTCCATTGGCGAAGGCTTTCTGATGACCTTCCGGGTCCGCTTTTTCCACGCACCACACCCCATGAAACTCCTCCGCCTTCTCGCACTTTTTGCCGTCCTGATTTCAACCGCGCAGGCGGTAGAGAAACCGTCTGCGCACACCAAAGGCACGCCGACGGGCAAACCGACGGGGCCGCTGAAGCCGGGCGAATATTGGTGGAAGCCGCAGCTTTCTCCGAGCGGGCCGCTCACCGTGCTGGTCAGCGTGCCGGAGCAGGTGATGCACGTGTATCGCAATGGCATCCTCATCGGGCGTTCCACCGTGAGCACCGGTTCGACGGGCCATGCCACGCCAGGCGGCGTCTTCAGCATTCTTGAGAAAAAGCAGGAGCACTACTCGAAGACATACGACAACGCGCCCATGCCGAACATGCAGCGCCTGACGTGGACGGGCATCGCGATGCACTCGGGCAATCTGCCCGGCTATCCGGCGAGCCACGGTTGCATCCGCCTCCCTTTTGATTTCTCGCAGTTGCTCTTCAGCGCGACGTCGAACGGCGGCACAGTCGTAGTGGGCGATGGCAAGACGCCGGTGCCGCATCTTGCGTCGAGCCCCGGGCTGATGCTCGCGCCGAAGGATTTCACGCCGGGAATGCTGCGCCCGCTGGCGAAGAATGATTACGACTGGTATCCCGAGCGTAGCGCAAGCGGGCCGATCACCATGGTCGTGAGCGCCGCCGACAAGGCGATCTACGTCTATCGCAACGGCAAACCGATCGGGCGCGCCGCGGTGGAGATCGGCGGACGCGGAGCGCTCGGCGATCATGTGTTCTCGCTGCTCGAAGGGACGACCGGCCGCATGAGCTCTCTGGTCCCGGGCCGTCAGGCGCGCCGCTGGACGTGTGTGACCAGCCGCGGCCGCCGTGCCGACGCCGAGAAAATCGCGTCGCGCCTGCGCATGAACCCGGAGTTTGCGGCGAAAGTCCATGGCACGATCGCGCCGGGGACCACCGTCATCATCACCGATCAGCCGGTCGTGCGCAGCCGCCGCAACGCGGCCATCCTCGAAAGCTGAGGGCGGCACCCCACCGTGCCGCACTTGAAATGATCGCAGCGCCGGCTGGGCGGACGGATCGGCGATACTTCCGCAACTCTCGAAAGCCCTATTTTTCCATCAATGAAACCCCGCTGAAGTCCGCTGCATGTGCACTCTGCGCCACGCTTCGCGAGGCTGGTTGCAAATGTCCGGGTGCGCAGGCCTCAATTCCGCAAACTCTCCGAAGTTCCCGGTCGGGCGCCGCGCCCAATGAAAGGCGTTTGGGGCGCTGATTAAATTGGGTCAATGCCGCCGACCCGCAACCCTTGCCATCCCAAGAAGCAACATTTCCTACAAAGATGAAGAACGATCCCCACACCACTCCGGAGAAGGCGAAACTCACGCGCAAGGAATACGAAGGCGAATTGCGCAAACTTCAGGTCGAACTCTGCAAGCTTCAGGACTGGGTGAAGCGCGAGGGACTGCGTATCATTGTCGTCTTCGAGGGCCGCGACGCGGCGGGAAAAGGCGGCACGATCAAGGCAATCACTGAGCGCGTGAGTCCGCGCGTCTTCCGCATTGTTGCCCTGCCTGCGCCATCGGACCGCGAGAAGACGCAAGTATATGTGCAACGCTACATGCAGCACTTCCCGGCGGCGGGTGAGATCGTGATCTTCGACCGCAGTTGGTATAACCGCGCGGGCGTAGAATATGTGATGGGCTTTTGCTCGAAAGAGGAGCACCGGCGCTTTTTGGAGGTCTGCCCCGAGGTCGAGAGATTTATCGTCGATGCCGGCATCCAGCTCATCAAATTCTGGCTCGAAGTCGGCGACGAGGAGCAGAAACGCCGCTTTGAGGCGCGGATCGACGACCCACTGCGGCAGTGGAAATTAAGCACCATGGACATGCCATCACGCAGCAAGTGGTACGCCTATTCTCGCGCTCGGGATCAGATGCTGGAGGCCACGGACACCGAACACGCGCCGTGGCATATCGTGCGTTCCGACGACAAGCGCCGCGCGCGGCTGAACCTCATCGCGCATTTCCTCACCCTCATTCCCTACAAGGAAGTACGGCCCGAAAAGGTCGAGCTGCCCGAGCGATCCAAGAAAGACGCCTACGACGACGTTGCCTCGATTGCGAACCGGCGGTTCGTCCCGGAAAAGTATTGAAGGAGCAATGAAAAGCGGCCGCTCAATGGCCGGGATCCTGCGGCTTAGCGAAGAAGTCACCGGTCACCGCCTACATCAGGCAGACCAAGCACCCGCCGCTTCCTATCGCCTCACGTCACAAAGCGAAAAAATCGGGCGTTAAGAAACAGGAACAGCGCGGAGAGGTCTAAATTTGCCGCTTTGCACACGCCGGTTGTGACGCCAGACGTATCGCCGTGTGATCGATTGATCCCAGCCGAGGGGCGATATGTGCTCAAGCAGGTTGTCATCAACCGGCACACCTTGCGCTTTGAGGTCGTCGATCGCACGGCTTAAATAAATAAACCGTGTTGCAGAGCATGCACCGCGGGCTTCTTTCAGAACCCTCCGCCCCAGCGGTATTGCCACGCGATGCCGACGGCTTGAAAGTCGTGGTGCGTAACGCGCGTTATAGCCGGTGATGCCGTAGAGCTTCACGGAATGATAACGGTTCACCGGCAGCGCCAGTGTCGCGCCGAAGCGCAGGCCTTCCTGTTCGTCGTCGTTTTGCACGTCATCGACGGTCGTGCGTCCGCCAACGAAGTAGCCAGCGTTCAGCGCCAGCCAGCACCCGGGCGTGAAGCTGTAGCTGACATCCGCCTGCACGCGAGTAGAGGGGCGCCACCGCGCGCGTCTGGCCGCCGAAGAAGTCGCCGTTGTCCGTGTAGAACGTGACGGCGGGCGCGAGCTCGACGGTCCAGCGCCCGAACGCTTTGGAAAAGCCGATCTCGGGTTTCAGCGACCAGCGATTGGTGCCGATGTTCACGAGCTTGTCGCTGTCGTATTGGCCGAGCGGCGCGGTGACGCGCAGGCTCGCGCCGAAGATAAAATCCTGCCGGTAGTCCTTGAACTCCGCGGCCGTCAACGCAGGGGCGCCGATGAAGTTCATCGAGAAGCGGAACGCCGGATCGGCGAAGCCCGTGACGTAACGCTCGCGCGGCAGGCCGAAGGCGACCCCTTTCGCCGTGAGCCATACGTATGGGACGATCACGTCGAACTTCGCCGACTGGCCGAGCACGTTGAGGGTGGTGGCATAAGCGAAGATAGCGAGATGCGATTCGTTGCTCACGTTGTCGAGCGGCAGCGACGGATCGGTGAGCACGCTGCCCTTCGCATAGCCATAGCCGACGATGGCAAAATTCAGGCCGATCGGCGAGTTGCTGTAAGCGCGCGGCTCGAGGTCCTGCGCGCGGAGCATCGAGCATACGGCGACGACGAGAGTGGCGGTGGTTGTGAAACAACGCACGATCCTCGTAACTATCATGAACGATACCGACGGGGCGAATCTGAATACGCCTCGGGCGCGCGTGCGGCGTCGTGGGTTTGTCTCGGCGGGCGAATGCGACGGAGGAGGGTCGCGGTGATCGCCAATTCACTGGCGTCCACCGACAGCGCTCAAGTCCACTCCAAAGACGGCGTTACCGCAAGCCGCAGATCCCGGCCGGCCTGCGCTTGCAGGCGTCCGCTCCCTTCAGGGCAAGACCCGAAGTGCGCTTCGTCCACAATGGCGACGTGCATTTCTGCAAACTGCCGTGCCTGCACCGCGAAACCTTTGCTCGGCTCGAGGCAGGCGCTGTAACTTCTTGCGGTCTTTTCGACCTTCAGCCATCCTTGGACAAAACCGATGCCATCGTGACGGAGCAAGCTTGCAGTGAAGTGCGCGATCACGTCCGCATGAGACGTGAGTCCGAGTTGCTTGCGAGTTGCAGGATTCAGGAGCGCCGATTTCGGAAACGGCGTCCCTGATATCGAGCATTGCCGGGAAACGTGTAATCTATTAAAAGCAAATCCTCCGTGGGCTATCTAGGGCGCCTTCACGCTCTCGTTTCAGCTGGGGCCTGTTGCGCATGTTGCTGTCAGCAGGTCGACGACACGCTCACGGACCAGACGGTTACGCCTCTCGAGACGGTGCCAGATGAAGGTCCGCCCACAAGGACTAGTGCTCGTCGACGGTCTGCAATGTCAGGAAAGAGCTCCACCGTGAACGTCGAGGCGTTCAGAGGAGCAGGAAGCTTTTTGCTGCGGCGCATTCAGGCTGCATTGATCCTTGCGCTCGCGCTCCAGCTGACGGCGTGCGCATTTCTGGATCGATGGACGTCGAAACAGGAAAAGATCCGGCGTTTCGAATCCCAACTCCAGCTCAAGGTGATGCGCTTCGCCGATGGGTACGTCGACGCGGTGTCTCGTGCGTGCGCCCGGGCCCAATCCGAAGCCACCGACTCCCGGTTGCGCTACCGCTTGGTGGATTTCCAGATCAAACAAGCCACGGCTGCCGTGCAAATCGCCGCCGGCCCCAATCCCAGCATCAACGCTGTGGACATGGTGGTGCTCGCTTCGCTCACCCGTAAATCGGCCGCCCACAACTTGCCAGAGATTATGGGCAGCAAGGCCCAACCAATCATTGAAGCGTTCGCGCGTCTCGAAAAGGGCGCTTGGCCCCTGGTCGACTTCCTGAAGCCGGCACAAGAGGCGGATTTGCGCCGGCGCCTCGCCGCCTGGACCCCAGATGCCGCCTCGCTGGACAGCGTCGCATTCAACCGACTGGAGGACATCGCGAAGGCCAGTGGCCTATCGGCTAACGAGCAGAGCTCCCCCAATAGCATCCTGGCGCTTATCGGGGTTGACCCCTTTTCCGGCCTGCGTCCCGCAGTGCGAGAAATGGAACGCAGCCGCATCCTCGGGGAGCGGGCGATCTACTACGCCGAACGCACGCCGATGCTGCTCGACCTGCAGACCCGCGCGTTGGGCGCCGCGGTTGCGGACATGCCGGAGACTCGCTCGGTGCTTGCCACCGCGAACCTTGTCGGAGAGTCCGCTGCCTTGCTTGCTGACACCGTTGTAACATTACCCGAGACCTTCAGCAAGGAACGCGAGGCAACGATCGAGCAGTTACTGACTGCCATTGAGCAACAACAGGGCGTCATGAGGGAGCTGGTGGTGGAAGTTCGTCAGAGTCTCGAAGCAGTTCCTAAGGCATCGGATTCCATCCGGGGTGTGCTCGACGGGACCGACGCCCTGCTGCGTCGCCTGAAAGTGGGTGAACCGCCGCCGCCGGGATCCGTTCCCGGCCGCCCCTTCGACATCACCGAATACACGCAGGCCGCAGCGACAATTGGCGAGGCCGCGAAGCAACTCCAGACGCTGGTCACCACTCTTGAGCACGACGCTCCGGCTGCAGCCCACCTTGGCGACGCCATGCAAGGTCACGCCGAACGCGTGGTCGACCACCTGTACGAACGCGTCCTTCAAGCGTTCGGCGTACTGTTCGTCGCCGTGCTGCTGATCGTGCTCATTTCGCGCCTGCTCGGCGCGCATCTGGCACAGCGGGCGGCAAGAAGAACCTCTGCGGGAGACAAGGTGAACTAATCGTGGCGTCGAAACCGGCGGCGGGCCATGCGAAGCCGTGGCGGAAGCGAGCCATACATCCGCCGGAGGCGCTCATTGATGGAGGATGGGATGTGACCTCGAGCCGCCTGTCGAGAGGCCTCAGAAGGTATCGTTGCGGACCGCTGCCTTGGAAGCGACAAGTGACCCCTCGTGTAAAGCGCCCCCTGCCTGCATGAATGCTTGCGTGCAAGAATCACTGTTCGTCACGCAGATCTTCAGCTAAACTCTCGGGTGCCGTGTTTGCACCCGCCCCTTGGCTCCGGGTTCGTTCCAACCGTGTGGATCATCGTCTTCCTCGGCTGGCTCAACCCATTTCGAGGACGAGACAACGCCGGGGAAAACTGCGAAGTAGTCTATCCGTCCACTCAACCAACCCCCCAATCATCTATGCTTCCTGGTTACCAACGCTGGATTCAACGCGCCGGCGCCTTGTTAGTGATACTGGCATTGGGTGCATGTGGCGGTCTTCCCAAGGGCGGCGAACGCGCACCTTCCACGGCCATGAAAGGCAACGGCGGCACCGCGCTGGCTGCGGCGGTGCGTGCGCGCGTCGCCGCGCATCCAGGCCAGTCCGGCCTCCACCAGCTCGCGGACGGGCGCGACGCCCTGGCCGCGCGGCTCGCCCTGGCGGATGCGGCGCAGCGCAGCCTCGATGTGCAGTATTTCATCTGGAACAAGGACCTGGCTGGAAAGGTCCTTCTTGAGCGTCTGTTCCGCGCGGCTGACCGCGGCGTGCGCGTGCGCTTGCTGCTCGACGATCTCGGCACGATGCCCTCCGACGCCACCCTGCTCGCCATCGACAGTCATCCGAACATCGAGGTGCGCATGTTCAACCCCGTGGCCCTGCGCTCGCCCCGCTTGCTTGGCATGATCGCCGACCTCGTGCGCATCAACAAGCGGATGCACAACAAGTCCTTCATTGCCGACGGGCAGGTCGCCATCGTCGGCGGCCGCAATATCGGCGATGAATATTTCGGGGCAAACGAGGCGATGAATTTCGCCGATCTTGACGTGGCGGTAATCGGGCCGGTGGTGCGAGAGGTGTCCGACGAATTCGACCTTTACTGGAATCATCGGGCTTCTGTTCCCATGGCGGCTCTTTCGCGACAAAACACGACCTCCGAGGAGTTCGCGGCGAAGCGGGCTACGCTCACCTCGTTTGACACGACGGCGGAGTATTCTGCCTATGCGGAAAGCGTGCGCGACAGCGAGTTTGCGCGGCAACTCAAGAGGCACGCGGTTTCCTATTCCTGGGGGCGCGCCACGATCGTGTCTGATCATCCTGACAAAGTGCTCACCTCCGCCGCCAAGACGGAGACGCATCTCGCGCCCAAGCTTCGCCAGGTCGTCGATGCCACGAAATGGGAGCTGTTCCTCGTCTCGCCTTACTTCGTGCCGGGGAAGCAGGGCGTGGAGCTCCTGGCGAGCGTGCGTCGGCGCGGCGCCCGGGTCGTCGTGATCACCAATTCGCTGGCTTCCACGGACGGAGTTCCGGTCCACTCCAAATACCAGCTCTACCGCAAGGCGCTGCTCCGGGCCGGCGTCGAACTCTACGAGATCAAGCCGACCGCTGGCCAACAGGGGCGACGATCGGGAGGCTTCCGCGGACCGAGCGGATCGGGCAGCACGGGCTTGCACGCGAAGACCTTCGCCTTCGACCGCCGGATTGGTTTCATCGGCTCCTACAATCTCGATCCGCGCTCGAGCAAGCTGAACACGGAGATGGGTGTTCTCTTCGACTGCCCGGCGCTGGCGAAGCGTCTGCCCGAAATGACCGAGCGCGATCTCGACCGCAACGCGTATCGCGTGGAACTCGTGGGAAACCGCCTCGTGTGGGTGACTCGCGAGGGGGGCAAGGAAGTCCGCTTCGACTCCGAGCCCGGAGCCACCACCGGGAAGCGCATCAAGGTCCGTGTGCTGAGCTGGCTGCCGATCGAGAATCTACTCTGAGCTTGCCGCCAAGCCCGACCGTCGATCCCATGCGCCAGCCTCTCGCTTCAATCTTCACGCTCCCGACGGGTCCTTCCTGGTTTCGTCCCGGGCCGCATGACCGGATTGCCCCCGGGAATTTACACGCTCACAACTCCCCGATGGCTGGCGTTTCAACGCCGCGCCGGGATCGAGGCCCGATTGTGGCATTGACATCGGACAAGCAGGGCGTACAGGAAATTAGACGTTCCAGAAAATGAGCAGGCTTCACCGCCCTCCCTCGCACCTTGACGGCGGCGAAACCTATGAGCCCGCGCCGCTACGCTATATGAGGTCTGCACGCTTCGGCCCATCGGACGACGGCCTGAGTTGGGTGATCGGCAAAAAGACGAGGACGGAACTCGTGGTCCGATGAAACAAGGCAGGTCCTTCTGGAATGTCGAACTATGATCATCGAGTCGCCCTTACAGTTGATTTTTCGTGATTTGTTTTATCGCCTTCCAGCTTTTGCCAACAGTCACGACGTATTTCTAAAGCTGGAAGGGTTCAATATAACGGGCTCGATTAAGGTCAAGACGGCGATCGGGCTTGTGGAGGACTTGGAACAGCGAGGTGTGGCTAGGCCACACCACACTGTATTAGTCGAATCATCATCAGGAAATCTTGGCCTGGCGCTTAGCTTCGTGTGTGCCGTCAAGGGCTACAAGTTTATTTGCGTGACCGATCCAAACGCTACTCGGACGACGATAAGAGGTATGGAACTCTATGGCGCAAAGGTTATCGTAGTTGAAGATCGCGACCCCGTCGGAGGGTATTTGGGAACCAGGTTAAAGAAAATCGATCAAATCCTGCGATCGGACCCGAACGCCGTCTGGCTCAATCAGTATGCTAATATAGCCAACAAAAATGTTCATGCCGAGCAAACGGCAAATGAGATTGCGCGCGAATTTGCTACAGTCGACTGGGTCTTTGTGGGAACCGGCACTACTGGTACCCTGGCTGGGATCTCAGAACGACTTCGTCAAGAATTCCCAAGGGTTAAGATTGTGGCCGTCGAGCCGGTAGGCTCTGTCACATTCGGAGACGCGCCCGGCAAAAGAAACATCCCTGGCATCGGCACGAGCGTGAGACCAAAGCTTGCGGACCTCGCCAAGCCGGATAGAATCGTCGCAGTGAACGAAGAAGACACGGTTGAAGCTTGTCTTTCTTTCCTTCGAGATTATCACTTACTTGTTGGGGGAAGCAGCGGAACAGTCCTGGCCGCTGTCCAACAGCTAGCTCCGGAGTTCAGGCGCGGCGACACGATAGTCGCCATTTCCGCGGATCGCGGCGAAAATTACTTAGAGACTATTTATGACCCCGTCTGGGTAGAGAAGGTCATTGTACCTGAAGAGGACAGGCCGGAGCGAACTTATGCGTTCGCCGCGACTGAGTGAGGCGGAAAAACCGTTTTTTTGGATCGTCGCGCTCACAGCCGGCGCCCTGGCGCAAGGATAGGCCAACTGACCCGTCACCGTCGGCGCGGGTTAGCCAACAGATTGACACGATCAGCGGCGAACAGTATCTCAGTCGGTCGTAATGGGAGAACAAAACGTGCGATCCGCTCCCACCTTCTACGTTGTTCCCGGCTCGACAGTTAAGCGTGTGATTGACGATAATAAGGAGCAGGTTTTCGATGCTGTTGAGACGGCCTACCGTCTTCACGGCTCCGGAAACACTCTGAATCCGGACAACTGCTTCCTCCGATATCCAGATAGACCCGGCGATCGCATCATCGCCTTGCCAGGCCATCTCGGCGGTGCGGTTCAAAGAAGCGGCATCAAATGGATATCGAGTTTCCCGGAAAACAGGGCCAGCAACTTGGCCCGAGCATCGGCAGTCCTGATTCTGAACGATCCCACGACAGGTTATCCGCTGGCCTGTATCGAGGCATCGCTCATCAGTGCCACGCGCACTGCCGCCTCTGCCGCGTTGGCCGCAGAGCATATGTCCCCCAATCCCTTTAAAGGAATCCTCGGCGTAATCGGAACCGGGATAATCGCCCGGACAACCGTCCAGTGGCTCTTATTTCGAAATTGGAAGTTTCGTAAAATCAGTTTATACGATCTGGACCGCAACGAGGCGGAGCACTTCAGTAGGTGGCTTCGCGATCAGCACAACCTGCAGGCCGATATTCAAGATCGTTTGGAGGGCGCACTATCCGACTCTTCCCTGATACTGTTTGCCACGACTACGCTGGACCCCTATTTTTCCAATGAAAAGCTGTTCGAGCACTGCCCCACTGTCCTGCATTTGTCGCTGCGCGATATTTGCGTGAATGTGATTCTGGCATCGCAAAACATTGTCGATGATGTGGATCATTGCCTGAAGGCCAAAACTTCGCTCCATCTAACGGAAATCGCGATGGGAAATAGGGACTTTGTCTCCGGTAGTTTGGTGGATGTTCTCGAGAAGAAGCTCAAACTAGATCATGATCGGCCTCGCATATTTTCGCCATTTGGGCTTGGCGTTCTTGATCTGGCAGTAGGCAATTTTGTCCTCGAGACAGCAAAATCGTCCGGCGCGGCAATTGCGCTACCGGACTTCTTCAGCAATTCTGCCCGATGGTGAAGAAGATGTCAGGCTTTACGAATTTCGAAAGACGTCAACTTCAAGCGCGGAGCACTCAAGCTGAAAGTGTTCCAAAGGAAACAGGGAAGGTCACTCCCACTCAGAATCAGCGAGGGAGCAGATTGTCAGGTGTATGGAGTTGCAATGAGTGGGATCCGCTGGAAGAAGTTATTCTGGGCAATCCGCTGAATGCGCGGTATCCTACGCCAGACCGGAGCACCCAGCTCGCAGAATTTCCTGACCGTTCACTGGCCAAGATTCCGTGCGGCCCTTTTCCGCAGCAGATTATTGAAGAGACGGAAGAGGATTTGAATGGATTTGCCAAAATCCTGGAAGGTTTGGGCGTCACCGTCAAACGTCCGGACACCTGGCCACACGAGGCCAAATTTTCCACGATCCATTGGGAAGCTCAGGGGTACTACAATTATTGTCCTCGCGATGTTTTGTTGGTCATTGGCGACCACATTATCGAAACGCCCAATGTCATCCGCAGTCGCGCCCAGGAAACGTTCAGCTATCGCACGTTGCTGATGGAGTACATGAAGTCAGGCGCAAAGTGGTACAGCGCTCCCAAACCCATGCTTTTGGACTCGCTCTTCGAGGGGGTTGATCTAAACAAGCCCACGCCACGCAACGATGAACCGGCCTTTGATGCTGCTAACGTCCTGCGTTTTGGCAAAGATTTAATCTATCTGGTCAGCGCCACGGGTAACGAATTGGGGGGACATTGGCTACAGTCGATTCTCGGCGACAAATATCGGGTCCATTTCCTCCAAGATGTTTACTTTGGCAGCCACATTGACTCGACCCTGGTGGCCTTACGCCCTGGCTTGGTCCTCGCCAATCCTGTTCGCGTCAATGACGACACCCTGCCCAAAATCTTGAAGCAGTGGAAAGTCATTTACAGTTCACCGATGGAGAACACAGACAGATATGATGCCGACTATCTGTCCAAATGCATTGGTAGTGACTGGATTGACATGAATGCATTCAGCATCAATCCGAATTTGGTTGTGGTCGATCGAAATCAGCCGTCTCTCATAAAGCTCCTGGAGAAAGAGGGTCTTGATGTCATCCCCCTAAAAATACGGCACTCCAAACTGTTGGGCGGTGGACCCCATTGCATTACCTTAGACGTCCGCCGAACTGGAACGCTCCAGCGATACTTCGATTAGGGTAGTCCTTTCGCCATGCTCAACCAGCGGGCAACTTTCACGTTTGAAGTCAAGACCCAGGCGTCTCTGAGAACTTGGGAGTCTCGACTTACGAGCATGTGAGGAAGAGTTTTGGCAGCAATTCTTGTAACATCTGCCGTCGCGGTTTTCCTTGCGCTGACGTTTGTGGCTTGGAGGCGGTACCTTTGGGCGGCGGAGAAGGCGTCGTCCGGGCAGGCGGATACCTGCCCGTACACCTTGGCGGATGTCTTCGGGGACCGCCCCCTCGTAAACGTACCGCATCAGAATGGAATCCGGTGGCTCACAGAGCTCTTCAGCCGCTCCGCCGAAAAGTTTCCGCATCTCACCGCCTTACAGATTCCCCACACCGGAGAATCCCTGACCTTCGCTGAGCTCGACGCGCGAGCGGAAAGCGTGGCCGCGGCCCTTTCTCCCTTCCTCACAGGACCCGACCAGATCGTGGCCGTGGCCATGTCGCAGGACAACTGGCAAATCGTGGCCTCCCACCTGGGCATTCTCAAGGCTGGCGGCACCGTGATGTTCCTCGATACCACCTTGCCCGACGCCCTGATCACCCACATGCTCAACGACGCACAGCCGGTGGTCATTCTCACGCGGGGGCAAGACAAGTTCCGCGACCTGCCGACGCTCGATGTCCTGACGTTGCCGGAGAGGATGCCCCGAAGAGCGCCGCCGCCCTGGCTGGACGACCCCACGCAGCGCCTTGCGACCATCTTTTACACGAGCGGCACCACTGGGATGCCCAAGGGCGTCGAATGCCCGCACGCAGGTTATGTGAACCTGGCGCTGAGCTACGCCGATTACTTCGATCTCCTTCCCGGCATGGACGCAACCTCGCTTACTTCGTCGCTGGGCTACGACGGCAGCATCCCGGAGATGTACAGCGCCTGGGTGTCGGGCTGCGCTGTGGTCATGCTGACCAAGGAGCAGATCCGATCTGGTCCGGACCTCGTCCCCATCCTCCGCGAAGCGGAGGTCACGGTGCTCTTCTGTCCTCCGGTGCTGCTCACCACCCTTACCCCAACCCCCGAATTAGATCTTCCGTATCCGCTGTGCCGTTACATCGTCCCGGCGGGCGAAGCCTTCCCCAGCGCGCTCGTGGAGCCTTGGACCAGGGCCAGACGCCAGATCATCAACACCTACGGTCCCACCGAGGCGAGCACCGACACGAGCCGCCAGAGTTTGCGGCCGGGGGAGCCCATCACAATTGGCTCGCCATTCGCCAACGTCACCTACGTCATCCTCGAGGTCGATCAACTCCAACCACTGCCCCACGGGGAGGTTGGAGAGCTTTGTATCGGTGGGGTGCACGTTGCACGCGGGTACCGCAATTTGCCGGAGCAAACCGCCGAGAAGTTCATCACGCACCCTCAGTTCGGCCGCCTCTACCGCACCGGCGACAAATGCAAAATCGACATCCAAACGCAGCGCGTGCACTTCCTCGGCCGAATCGACACGCAGCTCAAAGTGCGCGGGCACCGCGTTGAGGTGCAGGCCGTTGAGGATATCCTCCAGACGCAGTTCAGTGAGATCGAGGCCGCCGTTTTGGATTATCAGAGCGAGACGCTGGTCGCCTTTGTTGCCGCGCCTTCAGTCTGCGAAGGAGAGATTTCGGTGGTCGCTCCCGCGCCGGCGGAGTGGGCTGCCCGGGTAACGGCGACGCTGGCCAAACAACTTCCAGCGCCGTCGGTCCCGACGAGGATCTTCCTTGTAGAAAGATTCGTCATGAAGCCGGTTTCGGGAAAGATCGACCGGAAGTGCTTGCCAAACCTATCTCATCCACTGAGAAACACCGAGCCGGAAGCTGAGGACACTCGTTGGGACACACCGGCCAGTGCGCGCGACCCGGGGGACGGGGACGTCAAGGTGCCTGATGCCGAAGCGGGCATGGATCCTGAGTGTGAGGAAGTGCTGTCGATCTGCAGGGCCGTGTTCGAGACGCCGTTGGGATTGGACGATGGATTCGCTGAGGCTGGTGGGCACTCGATCCTCATCGCGCGCCTGGCGCAGAAACTGCAAGCGGCAGGATGGGTGGTGCAGGTCCGGGCGCTGCTCAGTGACTGCAACACTGCTCGAAAAGTGGCCAACCGGCCACGGGTGCTTCAGCAGGCCTCCAAGACCCCTGGGGCCCCTGTGAAATCCGACGGGAACAGCGCCGAGTGCGATGAGGCCGCGGCAGAGGTGCTCTCCATCGGATACTTCACCACCTTGCAGGTCCTCTTCGCGATTCTCTTGTATTCCCCGCTCTTAGTGGCCTTCCTTAGCTTCGTCGACTTCATCGAATTCGGGACGATCTTCACGACCGCCAGCCTCTGGGCGTTCATCATCGACGGTTTCTTCCTCTATCTGCTGGCCCTCGTCACGCCCTTCGCCAGCCTGCTCTGGGTCATGATGATCAAGTTCTTCATGGGTGGTGACATCTACAAGAACAATGTGACTCCGGGTGTGTACCCCAAGTGGAGCAAAATGCATCTGCGAGTCTGGTGCATCGGACGCCTGGAGAGCATGGTGCTCCTTCCGCTGCGTGCGATGTATCGCAGCGCTCCGCTTATGGCATTCACGTTGCGGCAGCTCGGCGCGACCGTGG
>CAWGBZ010000014.1:0-10869 GCA_963820865.1 uncultured Verrucomicrobiae bacterium | reverse complement strand
AAGCGCTGGGACCTGAAATCGATGGTCGCGGTAGGGACGAGGATTGCTCCTCGCCCCCCGCCCAGATCCCGGCGGGCGCTGCTAACGCACCGGGCTCCTCCCTCGGGTTTTGGCGTCGAAACGGTGGCAGGGCAGCGGGTGTAGTGTCCTTATTGGCGGAAAGAAGCGGTCGACGAGGTTGATGAATCGCTCCCAGGAGAGGTTGGCTTTCTGGCTCCGGCGCCGAAGCGTCCTTAGCCAGAGCCACCGCACCTGATTGCAGTACCACCACGTGCTCGGATGATTACCCGAGACAGCGAAGTAATTCAGATGCCCTTGCAGCATCTGTTTCACCCAAGCTCCGGTTTGCGTGACGGGGTCATGCATACGTTTGCGCAACTCCATCTTGATCGCCTTGAGCTTGGCTCGCATACGCTTCTTGATCGTCTTGCGCCCGATGACGAACGAACCCCACTTGCGTGACCGCGTGCAGAAGTGCGTGAAGCCGAGGAAGTCGAAGGTTTCAGGCTTCCCCTCTCCAAGCTTCTCACGTTGCTTGGCCGCGTGGCGGCCAAAGCGGATCAGCCGGGTTTTGTCCGGGTGCAACGCCAATTCGAACTTGCGCATTCGCTCCTTTAGATCGTCAAGGAACTCCCGTGCCTCATGCTCATGCTGGAAGCCGACAATGCTGTCGTCCGCATAGCGAATGACGATCATGTCACCTGACGCCTTAGTGAGGCGCCAGCGATGGACCCATAGGTCGAACACGTAGTGCAGGTAGGCGTTCGCCAGGATCGGTGAGATTACCGCGCCTTGCGGAGCGCCGCGTACGCCGCGTGTTCTGCGTCCATCTTCGACAGTGCCGACTTTGAGCCATTTTACTATAAGACGCAGGATACGCTTGTCCGCGATACGGTGCTCGAGGAAGCGGATAATCCATGAGTGGGCCATGGTATCGAAGAAGCCCCGGATATCCGCGTCAAGCACCCAATTCACTTGCTTCCTGAGAATGCCGGCATGGAGGGCGTCCAGCGCATCGTGCTGGCCACGCCCCGGCCGGAATCCGTAGGAGAACCCGAGAAAGTCCTCCTCGTAGATTGCTTCGAGAACCATCGCGACCGCCTGTTGGACGATTTTGTCCTCCAGGCACAGAATGCTCAGCGGTCGTTTCGAACCATCAGCCTTCGGAATGTAGGTTCGTCTGGCCGGTCGCGCTCGATAACTACCCCGGTGCACATGGTCGTGTAGGTCCTTCAGCTTCTCTTCGAGGTTCTCTCCGTAGGCCTGCCACGTCACGCCGTCGATTTCCGGCGCGGAGTCCCGTTCGAGCGAAAGGTAACTCTGCTCCAGGAGATCGATGGTGATATGATGCAGCAACGCAGTGAACCGTACACTCTTGCTCTGTCGCGCCGCTCGGCGCACGGCGATGAGTCCGTTCGACGCGGTATCCCGGCGCAGTGTCCGGGCCGCGGCCGTCTCGCCGCCGTTCCCCTTGGGCGGGGTCCTTCCCTCCACGGCCTCCGCCGAGGGCAAGCCCTCTTTGTTCGGCCGCTTCTCGGGTACTATGACCCCGTCCGAATTCTCATCCGCGTGCATGTTCATCGTTCGGCTGTGCCTTCATGAATTGGCCCGGCATACCTCTCCGGGCACGGATGAGACTTCCCAGGTTCCGTGCAAAGAACTTCTCCACGTGCACAAGGTCTCCGACTGCGCGAGGTTCTTCCCATGCAAGCCATTCGCCATGGGACGATGTTGCCTTCTCTTCAACGGAACGAGATCGGCACCTCGGAATTAGACCCGTTTCGCAGCTCAATACTTGGCCCGTGGTCTCCCCTGTGAACGCTTCACGTCGGCCCTCGCGGGACGCCGTGCATCACTCGGGGTCGGGGCGGTTGGCTAGACCTTCCCCGTGGGGGACTTTCACCTCCTATTCTTTGCCAGCTTCCTGGCGCACTCCGGTTGGGGTCAAACTGAGAAGCACTCAGTGTGAGCAATGTCTTCTGGATTAGATTGGGTCGCGTTTACACAAAAAACACACCCACTCGTCTGTTCCTCCGCCAAGAAATTGCACAGTACCGTTTCTTGTTTTCGCCTTCTATTGCGACCTCGAACTCGATAGGTAAGCTGAACGGGAGCGCTACTTCGATAGTGGCCTTCGTATCTGAAAGGTTGATTATCAGACAGCTGATCCCACCATCCAAATCGATTTTGGCGCGGACACTTCTCGCAGCGGTTTGAGCCATGCCGCTCCTCACGACTAAGGTTTGCCTCTTTTCTCGATCACTGATGACAAATTCGTTCCTCTGTCGTCAGTGCGGCATCCGACATACAAACAATGGGGTGCAGTAACTCGTTCATCGGATGCTTGGGGACACTGTGCAGCCGGTAGTCATCACCGGCGACATAGGCTCCAACCCGCGACTCTATCAATGTCCAGATGGTCGCGGTAGGGACGAGGATTTCTCCTCGCCCCCCGCACAGATCCGGCGAGCGCTGCTAACGCACCGGGCTCCTCCCTCGGGTCAGACGTCGTGCGATGAACGATTTAATCACGCTCGTCGCCCGGCGCGCAGCCATTCTTCGGATCGACGCGGTATTTCGGCTCAGTGTCCGAACCGCGGCCGCCTAACGGCTGTTCCCCTTGGGTGAGGCCCTTCCCTCCACGACTTCCGCCGGGAGTTGCCTCCCCTTGTTCAGTCGCTTCGTTAGTACTATGGCCTCATCCGACTTCTCATCCACGTACATGCTCGACGTGCGGCTTGTCGCCTTCCCGAGCCGGCCCGGCATACGAGTCCGGGCATGGATGAGACCTCCCAGGTTCCGCGCAAAGAACTTCTCCACGTGCACAAGGTCTCCGACTGCGCGAGGTTCTTCCCATGCAAGCCAGTACGTCATGGGACGATGTTGCCTTCTCTTCAACGGAAGGAGATCGGCACCTCGGAATTAGACCCGTTTCGCAGCTCAATACTTGGCCCGTGGTCTCCCCGTGTGAACGCTTCACGGCTGCCCTCGCGAGCAGAACCTCGTGCATCACTCGGGGTCGGGGCGGTTGGCTAGACCTTCCCCGTGGGGGACTTGCACCTCCTATTCTTTGCCAGCTTCCTGGCGCACTCCGAGTTCTGGTCAAAATCGGAAGTTGCGGCCTTGCGGCGGGATGTCTGCTTTGCCCCTGATTGTGTTGAAAAAGTCCTTTTCGCCCTTCGGACCATTTTTCTGAAAGCCGCTGGCGCGCTTGGCGTTTGGGGACGCGGGGGGATCACTCGGAGCCGAGCGGATTCAACCAGCGCCCTTTCCCAGCTTTTGGGTGAATTTTACTGACTCGGCGTTTTCGACTTTTTCAACACAATCCGCCTATGAGCGGACATCGTCAGGCTGTCTCGGCATGTCCGAAAAGTGCCCACAAGCAGACATCGCGCGACCACGCTCGGCTTGAAATACGCGGGCTGCGCTCCTGCCGATTTTGAACATAGTTTCAGCTATTGTTGCGCAGCCCCTGTCGCGGACGACGCTGAGCCGACGCGTTTGCCCATCTCGGGCGTCGGTGCGGCCGGCATGTAGGGCGCAACTGGCCCCGGATCGGTCAAATCCGGTGGCGCTTTTATCTGGACTGGCCTAAGCGCATTTTCGTCGTCGAGGAATTTATCGAGCATGCCTTGGATCGATGACTTTGCCTCATCGGGACCGGTATCGCGCATGTCGTTATGTTGGAAGCTGGTTTGAACGACCTCAATGCCAGACTTCTCACGGACCTTTTCAGGAGGGATGACGCCGGGATCGGTCTTGAAGGCGGGGTCCTTGGAGCGGAACGAAAGGATCTTGAACCGGCCGTCGGTGATGAACGGCACCCGCAGATTGTCGAGGGTCACGACCTTCTTGACTAGTTCGGGATGCAGCTTGGCGAAATACATCGAGATATCGGCGCCAGCGGAATGCCCTACCACGGTCAGATGATCATAGTCCGCATTGGGCTGCACCTTCTGCATTTCCGCGACCGCAAAGCGGATGTTGGCGACGCCGCGCAGGTACTGCGGCTGCCGGCCGACATAGAGCTCGCCGACTTTCGTGACCATGGGCGGATCGGTCGGCAGATCGTGCTGGATGCTGATCGCGATAAACCCGCGCGCAGCAAACGCGTTCGCCAGAAAAGAATACTCGGTGAATTTGACGGTATTGCCGTGGTTGAGGATCGCCACCGGCAGCTTGATCATGCCGGCATTTGCCTGCATTTCCTTGTCGCGCCGTACGGCGACGTCAACCGCGACCGGACGGTTGTCACGCGATGCATCGTAGAACGTAATCGTATCGTGGTGGATCGCCCATTTGCCGATAGTGAAATACCCGACCGTTACCAGCGCGCTCAGCGAAGCAAAAATGGCAATTCCACGTTTCATGTTAATCCTCGAAAATGCCCCCCTCGGCAGACCGGCAATTCTGCGGTTCCTTGTTTCCAATATACGTCACGTCGACTGATCTATTGTGCGGTGCACCCTGTCATTGTGCAGATGCATCAGTAACGAAAGGTTCTAGGCTCGGGCGAAAGCGATGCGTATCAAATGCGAAGTGCGTGCAATTGTTCCTGCAGTGATTTGCATCATCACGCCAATCACCCATCCGAGCTGCGGATCTTCACGAAGCAGAATGACGCCGACCGATACGAAGGCCACCAACGTAGTGATAAATGTGCCTACGGCACTGAGAAATTCTGCAGTATCAATCTTTCCACTAGAAACCGCCGTTTGAAGGCTCACCATTTGGTCCATCTCGGCATGTCCGAAAAGGCCAGAGCCGGATGCTACTTTCGGCAGAATTCGCGAATTCTCCTGCGTGATGTGAGCTGCCCCACACGCGCCCGAACCGGATGGCACTTAAACTCCACCTGCCAGCGCAGGTCGCGCAGCATTTCGGCGTCGCGACGGATGCTGCCGCTCATCCGCGCTCGCTGCCACCGCTTGCGGTGCGGCGCACAGGTTATGAAGGTTCGCAGGGGCTTGAGCCCTAACAACCGCCTTGCCGGAAACTTCGAGACGCGCAGCTCGCGGCCTTGGTCTGCTGATGGGACCGCAATCGAGGAGAAAGTCATGGAACCCCTTCCGCCTGCAGGCACCAGGATTCGTAACGCCTTTAACGGCGAGACGTTCATTTTCACACACGTCGACGAAAGTGCGAGTGAGTTTCAGTGCGATGTCTTCATTGAAGTCGGCGGAATGAAGACAGGGACCGGCAGGCAACACCTTCATCCCGACGCTGACGAGGAATTCATTGTCAAACAGGGCAAGCTGAAGCTGATGGTGGATGGCGAGTGGCGCATGCTCGCGCCGGGTGAAAGGCTTCTCGTGCAGCGAGGCGTGCCCCATCTTTTTCGCAACGGTCACGAGGGCGAGACGCTGTTCACCACCAGATTCACGCCAGCCCAACAGTTTCTTCGCTTCTTCCTCAACATGTCTCTCAACACGGCAAACCATCCCGAATGGTATGATGAAAGGGGTGAGCCTCCTTTGGTGCTTAGGGCTCTAGCGCTTCACGCCTTCGCCGGGCACGGCTATGGAGCCGGATTCCCAATATGGTTTCAGAAGGTGTTGTTTGCCGCGTTGACTCCTATCGCTGTGCTGCAGGGTTAAAGGCTCGCGGTGTCTCCAATGAAATTGGATGGCCCAATGGACTCGGTTGGAGCCAATCGGCATGTCTCAAACGTGCCAACAGCGGAGAGCCGGCGATTCCGACCGTGTGAACGTGTTTCATTGGAACCCGGCCACGAAACGATTCCACCGCCTGACGAAGCCATTTTTATTGCCACGCGAAGACACCCTGAAACGAACGCGGAGTATAAGCGACGCGCTCAAGTTACGTTAGAGTTCCTCTCGAAAAGTAATGGACATGGGAGGATCAAATGATCATCAAACGCAGCGTCCCATGGCATGCCCGCTCGACCGTCGGCAGGTCGGCGCACGTCCTCGAACGGCTCGGACTCGCTTTGATCGGGGCCTCCTGTGGGCTGTTTGTTGCCGAGGTAAGTGGCTCCATCGACCTGATTGGTTCGGCTGAAGCCGTGCTCGCCATGATGCTTTACGGGGCCACCGGCTTCTACCTCGGAATCGACTTGCCTCGCGTTCCTCCGGATCACCGCATGCACCTGCCGCTATGGCACGGCCTGGGCACCAGTGCGGATATGGTGGAGCTGCTATCTGCGGCCGGCACTTTCCTCACCGCGGTGACGGCGGTGGTGTCGATCTCCAGTATCGTTCTGGGTGAAACCGCGGGCGCCAGCAGGGCTGGCATCATCTGTTTGAGCTGGGCAATCGGCGCCACTATGCAGATCGCCGGCGGCGCTATCGCGCGAATAAGGGTAGCCCGTGCCGTAAAAACGGCGAAGCTCGCGCTCTTCTTCCGGTGAAAGGTTAGGCTCTCGGCTAAGGGAGTTTGTACATGCCGCTCTATATGTATCAAGCAGCCTACACAGCTGAATCATGGGCAGCGCAAATGAATAATCCTCAAAACCGGGCTGAATCCGTTGGACGGCAGGTGACTGAGGCCGTCGGGGGAAAAATGATCGGTGGTTGGTACTGCTTAGGCGAGTATGACGTTATTCTGATCGCCGACGTGCCGAACATCGAGAGCATGGCGGCCATCGCCGTAGCGATTGCGGCGGGTGGCGCAATCAAGTCCAGCCATACCACTGCATTGATGACCGGGGCGGAACTTGTGGCGGCCCTCAAGAAGTCGGAGTCCGTCGTTAAAGGTTATAAGCCCGCCCGATAGAAATCGTCGGGCTTCGATCACCCGCATTCGGGTGCGAGCCGGTTGGCTTTTCGTCGCTGGTTTATCGGTTTGGATGTGGGTTTGTTTTTCGCGACATCCCGCGATGTCCGCTCACCGTCCCCAGAAACTGCGCCGCTCACTTCCGGTCTTCCCCTGATTAGCGGACATTCCCACGGTCAGTCGGCATGTCTGAAATGTGCCACAAACGGAAGTGTCCTTCGACAGTCTGGCGTCTAGTTGAGGCCCCTGACCTTGCCGTTCTTCTTCCACAGCGCCTCGCCGTATTCAGCTTCCGAGAGGCTATCCCTGATCCGCGTGAACGCATTTTCAGCCTCGACCCGGGCATGCTCAAGCGAGGGAGCGTGGCCCTTGCACCAATCAGGCATGTCGATCATCGGGAAGTTGATGCGCCAGACCCAGTAGTCCGCAACTGACACGGGCACAAGCTGGGCTCCTCGAAACGGAGCGATTGTGCCGACGTTGTCGCCATCCACCTCCAGCCAATAGGTGGTGAGGTCGAGGGTCGTCTCCGGTCGTATCGTGATGGCGTATGTCATGCTCGTCACTCGCATTGTAGCCGTAGCAATCAGCGCACCGATACCTTAACGGCCGCAGCAGGACACGTTAGCTGAGGTGGCTCTCAAGCAAGCATGATCCGAGTGATATCTTCGCCGGTGTCGGAATCGATCACAACGAAATTGATCTTTCGAGCCGCCCATTTGCGCAATTCGTGGAGGCTATGGCCGTCGAGGTCCTCGTCGATGAGGAACCCTCTTGGGAGGGAGCTGGAGCGGTAAAATTTGATCTTGACCGGCTCTCGCCTTGCCATCAGATTGCTCCCTTCTTGCAAAGAGGCCTGCCTGTTCAGTCTAGCAAGTTCCGGGACCGAGAAGTAGCCCCAGTTCGACACAGGGTCGCGGTAGGGACGAGGATTGCTCCTCGCCCCCCGCCCAGATCCCGGCGGGCGCTGCTAACGCACCGGGCTCCTCCCTCGGGTTTTGGCGTCGAAACGGTGGCAGGGCAGCGGGTGTAGTGTCCTTATTGGCGGAAAGAAGCGGTCGACGAGGTTGATGAATCGCTCCCAGGAGAGGTTGGCTTTCTGGCTCCGGCGCCGAAGCGTCCTTAGCCAGAGCCACCGCACCTGATTGCAGTACCACCACGTGCTCGGATGATTACCCGAGACAGCGAAGTAATTCAGATGCCCTTGCAGCATCTGTTTCACCCAAGCTCCGGTTTGCGTGACGGGGTCATGCATACGTTTGCGCAACTCCATCTTGATCGCCTTGAGCTTGGCTCGCATACGCTTCTTGATCGTCTTGCGCCCGATGACGAACGAACCCCACTTGCGTGACCGCGTGCAGAAGTGCGTGAAGCCGAGGAAGTCGAAGGTTTCAGGCTTCCCCTCTCCAAGCTTCTCACGTTGCTTGGCCGCGTGGCGGCCAAAGCGGATCAGCCGGGTTTTGTCCGGGTGCAACGCCAATTCGAACTTGCGCATTCGCTCCTTTAGATCGTCAAGGAACTCCCGTGCCTCATGCTCATGCTGGAAGCCGACAATGCTGTCGTCCGCATAGCGAATGACGATCATGTCACCTGACGCCTTAGTGAGGCGCCAGCGATGGACCCATAGGTCGAACACGTAGTGCAGGTAGGCGTTCGCCAGGATCGGTGAGATTACCGCGCCTTGCGGAGCGCCGCGTACGCCGCGTGTTCTGCGTCCATCTTCGACAGTGCCGACTTTGAGCCATTTTACTATAAGACGCAGGATACGCTTGTCCGCGATACGGTGCTCGAGGAAGCGGATAATCCATGAGTGGGCCATGGTATCGAAGAAGCCCCGGATATCCGCGTCAAGCACCCAATTCACTTGCTTCCTGAGAATGCCGGCATGGAGGGCGTCCAGCGCATCGTGCTGGCCACGCCCCGGCCGGAATCCGTAGGAGAACCCGAGAAAGTCCTCCTCGTAGATTGCTTCGAGAACCATCGCGACCGCCTGTTGGACGATTTTGTCCTCCAGGCACAGAATGCTCAGCGGTCGTTTCGAACCATCAGCCTTCGGAATGTAGGTTCGTCTGGCCGGTCGCGCTCGATAACTACCCCGGTGCACATGGTCGTGTAGGTCCTTCAGCTTCTCTTCGAGGTTCTCTCCGTAGGCCTGCCACGTCACGCCGTCGATTCCCGGCGCGGAGTCCCGTTCGAGCGAAAGGTAACTCTGCTCCAGGAGATCGATGGTGATATGATGCAGCAACGCAGTGAACCGTACACTCTTGCTCTGTCGCGCCGCTCGGCGCACGGCGATGAGTCCGTTCGACGCGGTATCCCGGCGCAGTGTCCGGGCCGCGGCCGTCTCGCCGCCGTTCCCCTTGGGCGGGGTCCTTCCCTCCACGGCCTCCGCCGAGGGCAAGCCCTCTTTGTTCGGCCGCTTCTCGGGTACTATGACCCCGTCCGAATTCTCATCCGCGTGCATGTTCATCGTTCGGCTGTGCCTTCATGAATTGGCCCGGCATACCTCTCCGGGCACGGATGAGACTTCCCAGGTTCCGTGCAAAGAACTTCTCCACGTGCACAAGGTCTCCGACTGCGCGAGGTTCTTCCCATGCAAGCCATTCGCCATGGGACGATGTTGCCTTCTCTTCAACGGAACGAGATCGGCACCTCGGAATTAGACCCGTTTCGCAGCTCAATACTTGGCCCGTGGTCTCCCCTGTGAACGCTTCACGTCGGCCCTCGCGGGACGCCGTGCATCACTCGGGGTCGGGGCGGTTGGCTAGACCTTCCCCGTGGGGGACTTTCACCTCCTATTCTTTGCCAGCTTCCTGGCGCACTCCGTTCTGGGTCAATCGCGTCATTTTGACCTCGGGCCAGCCACTTCCGGTCTGCCCCAATCAACGAACATCAACAGACCCGCCCGGCTGGTCCGGTTCGTGCCAGAACCGGTCTCTAGTCTGGCATCCAGACTCCTGTGCCTAGTAAGTCGCAAGGGCACCGCATCCCAGCGCTAATTTCGATTTAAGTAGCTCTGGGGCTGGTATAAGATGATGGAACTCGAAACGCGGGTCCGCTACCCAGTTCAGGAGTTACTGGCGGAATCGTGGACCTGACGGCGTCTGTCGATCGGCTCACGTGGTGGCGCCTATGACGAAGGCGAGGTACTTCGAGTTCGGGGTGGACTGCCTCGAAATCATCGCGGTGCTGCTTGCGCTCCTTGTGGCAGTGTACGTCTCCATCTGGACCGGACTTCTCCTGCTCGTCCTGCTCCTTCTGGGACTGGTCTCGCTGATCTGCAACTATGATGCCTGGGTCGTGCGACGGCTATCGACGCGAGACAACCCGCTGATATTGCCGCTGTGCAAGACTGGATTCGTTGGCAGGCACCGGCGAATGCTGAGGCTGCTGCCCTCGGACCCGCGATGCAGGTTCTGCATGGTGCCGTTCGGTGGCGCCGGCAAAGTGTTCGGCATCAGACCGTCGGCGGCGAACCCAAACTACTGCCGGAGCTGCTTCGAGGCCATGCCGACAACAACTCACGAGCAGGAAGTTGGAGTGCTTTTCGCGGGACCTGCGTGGGTTCACCTCGTGGTCCGAGACCCACAGCTCGAGCGACGCGGCTGACCTAGTGAGCCGCTTCTATGCGAGTGCTAATCGGGTGCTGACCTCCGATGACGCCTTCGTTGACTTCATCGGAGACCAGATGATGGCCATCTACCTCGTGGATATGCCCTCGCTCGGCGCGCGAACGGCGGACATCATGCTCGCAGCGACGAGACGGCTGGTCGATGCGGTGCGGCAGGACGCAGAGTTGTTACCGGTTGGTGCCGGAATGCACATGGGCAAGGCGCAAGTCGGCTCGCTGGCCACGGGAGAGGCGAAGAATTTTACTGCTATCGGGGACGTGGTGAACACGGCTGCACGCCTGCAGAGTGCGGCCGGGGCCAACGAGATTTTGGTTTCGGAGACGGTTTACGGCGCGCTTTCCGGGGAGAAGCCGCAGGCGGACCGCACCA
This sequence comes from uncultured Verrucomicrobiae bacterium, assembly GCA_963820865.1. Taxonomy (GTDB): domain Bacteria; phylum Verrucomicrobiota; class Verrucomicrobiia; order Chthoniobacterales; family Terrimicrobiaceae; genus DASTFP01. The sequence continues at coordinate 133 of CAWGBZ010000014.1, read as the reverse complement.
CCCTGGACCTGAAGGGAAAAGCCGAGCTACTGACCGCCTTCATCTTGCGCTAGCTTCGCCACTTGGCCGAGTTCTGGGAAGCGCCGCGCGGCTGCAGCGCGGCTATGGCTCCTTTGGGTCATTCGCGTCGATC
>CAWGBZ010000013.1:0-9425 GCA_963820865.1 uncultured Verrucomicrobiae bacterium | reverse complement strand
GGAAGCGGAGCTTCAACGGTAGCGGAGCGAGAGGACTCGAGGCGGGCTTCGATCAGTGGGATTTGGTTCACCAACAACAGTTGAATCGAGCGGTGATCTCCCGACGCTGCTTTATTTACAATCTGTTTTAGGATCGCTTGCTTCTTAGTGATTGTTTTCCGGCGTCCGTTCTCGATCACGACTACTGGCTCGCTAAGCGCCTCGTTCAGAAGCGTCGCCGAATTCTTGGCCCCTTGCGGACGTCCTTTTGGGTTACCGGACTGACCTTTCTTGAACCGCGTGTGACGCGGCGGCTTGCCGTAACCCACCATATAATCTGAGTCTCGATCAGCCGGCATCGCGTTTCCTTACCTCCGCTTCGATTTCGTTGAAGGACCGGCCCGACGCGTGACGGGCGCTCCCACGCGTAAATGCCTGCCAGCGCCGGACGATCGTGTCGACGTAGAGCGGATCGAGCTCGAGGCCATAGCAGTGCCTGCCCGTGCGCTCGGCGGCGATGACGGTCGTGCCGCTACCCAAGAATCCGTCCAACACGATCTCGCCCCTTTCGGTGCAGTCCATGATTGCGTCGGCGACCAGCGCGACCGGTTTGACCGTTGGGTGAAGGGCGAGTAGGTTGCCCTCCTCGCTAAGGGTTCGGGGACTCGGATACATCCACACGTTGCTGCGGTCGCGGCCGTACTGCCCCAACTGAATGTTATTGCGATGCAAAGCGCGACCCGCCTTGAAGACGAAGATGAGCTCGTGGCGACTGCGATAGAATGCCCCCATCCCGGCGCGGTTCTTGGCCCACACGCAAATGTTCTTCAGTTCGGTGTACACTGTCTTGCCCGCGGCCAGCAGCTCGCCCAGGTGCCGCCAGTCTATGCAGACAAAGTGAATTGAGCCGTCGGCACTATAGCGCGCAAGCAGCGAGCAGGTCTTGGTCAGGAACGCGGTAAACTCCTCCACGCTCATCTCGCCCGAGGCCATCGCGAACTCCCGATGGCGGATCGCGCCTGGGTTGCTCACGTTACCCGCGATCGGTACGTTGTACGGCGGGTCGGTGAAGATCATCGTGGCCCGCTGACCTTGCATCAGGACTCTGTAGGCGTCCGCGTTGAGCGCGTTGCCGCATAGCACTCGATTTTCCCCGAGTGCCCAGAGATCTCCCTCGCAGCTAACGGGAGGGTCCGCGGTCGCGGCCGGTATCGCTTCGGCGGCGTTGTTCGCTTCGCCATCGCATTCCAGTCCCTGGATCCGGAGGTCAATCTCGCCAACCTCGAATCCGGTGACTTCGAGATTGAAGTCAAGGTCGAGGATCGACAGCTCCTTGAGCTGCTGGGCAAGAAGCCGGTCGTCCCAGACAGAATTGTCGGTCAAGCGATTGTCGGCAATTTTGAAGGCCCTGGCTTGGGCCTCGCTCAGATGCTCCAAGGAGATCGTCGGTACGTCGCTCAGACCGAGCACTCGCGCCGCCATGATCCGGCCGTGCCCGGCGACCACGTTCAAGCTCGCGTCGATCAACACCGGCACATTAAAGGCGAAGTTCTTGATGCTTCCCGCGATCTGGTTGATCTGCCTGGGACTATGGCGGCGAGGATTTCTCGGATCGAGCTTGAGCTCGGCGATCGGCCTGTAGACGACCGCGACCCGGCCGATGTTACTGTACGGGGTGGGTTTCAACAGGTTAGGAGTGCGTCGCGTTCTTCGGTTCTGCATGGGAAAGACGAAAAGTCCCGGGGGCAATATACCGGCCGGGCTTGAACGTGCCGGAATTGAGATCGATCGACGGACTCATGGTCGGCGGCTCATTGGTTCGCTTAAGGGAAAATGAAAAAGCCCCGGTGAGAACCGCTTTGCAGCGATCGTCGCCGGGGCCTTATTAGGGTGTCCCGCTTGTTATTGAACTAGGAGTATTTTTATCTCAGCGGCTAAGTGCGGTCAACAGCGCGACTCTCGTGCTCCCAGATATGCGCGACCGTCCCACCCAGGTCTTCGGCGCAACGGTCATAGTCTGATGTATGGCGCCCCCCGCCCGAATCCGGATGATGAGTTGGGCATTGATGAACAATAGCAGCCATCAACCTCGATCGAAGCATGAAGCGCGGGATCGCAAGTGTCAAAGGAAAGAACGCAAGTGCTTCCTTGGCCGTGATCACGAAATCAGTTTTGGCGCTGCAGCCCAGCTCCGTTGACCGTTGTCTATGTGAGCAAGCAAGCGTGGCTCATCTACCAATCGACCGAGATGGTCGGAGGCCTGTGCTCGGCATCGAAGGGCCGCCTCCAGGAAAGTGCGGCCCGATGGCCCCCATCCGGGTTAGCAGACCGAATTCCCCTGTTCGGGAGAAAATCAGGAAATTGCGATTCGCTGATCGACGTTAAGAATTCCCTGTTACGATCTCTAGGAAATTCTCTGAAAAATCCAGCAACATAACTGCAATTCGTCCATCTCGCAGAACCCGATGCGCCCAAATCTCGCTAAATTCCCTGTTTTTTCCCGTAGATCAGCGATTTCCCCCGTCGGAGAGTGGTTCGCGACAGACTGCGTCATCCGCCACGCAGTCTCTATCTCCACGGTCTTTCCACTGGCGATCACGAAGAAGCGCGCGTTCGCGGGCCAATGTTGAGAGTTACGGGCACCGGATATAGCGATCGAATCGCTTGGTCCGGTTGAAAACTGCGCGCTGTTCTCCGTTCGGAAATGGCGCGGTGCCCTTTCGACGGTGATTGGGAACACCCGCGCCCGGCCATTCACCAGGCAGGCGAATTTGTGGCGATGCGTCCGGCATCTCAGCTCCGACCCATGCCGGGCAAAGAATTGCCTGATTAACGCATCCAGGACTGGCTTCGGGTCGGGAACAGAGCGATGTGTGTGACTGTCCGCGTCGGAGGGCGGGCAGTCATGAAGCGTTATATCTCCGGGATTGATCACGAGAAACTCGCCGCCGAAATCGCCAACCTCGCCAGCCTCGGCAACAACGAATTGAAGGTGCGCTGGAAGGCGGCATACGGGACCGCAGCGCCGGTGCGGATGAAGCGGGATTTGCTGAGATACGCGGTTGCATACCGCATGCAGGAGCGTGCGCTTGGCGGTCTCAAACCAGCTATCTGCCGCCTGCTCGATCGCGTGGCCGATGATGCCGCTGCGCGCCGTCCGCTGAAAGTGACGCCGCCGCCGCGCAAAGTGGGGGCGGGAGCGGTGCTGGTTCGCCAATGGGGCGGCGTCGACCATGAGGTTACGGTGCTAGAGAAGGGGGTGCTGTTTCGCGGAAAACGGCATCGCTCACTCTCCGAAGTCGCGCGTGTGATCACCGGCAGCCGCTGGTCGGGCCCGCTCTTCTTCGGCCTCAAGGCGCCGGCGAAGGAGGTGTCTGCCAATGGAGCACGTTAAACCGTCGGTCCGACGCTGCGCGGTCTACACCCGCAAATCCTCCGAAGAGGGGCTCGAACAGGACTTCAACTCATTGCACGCTCAACGTGAGGCCTGTGAGGCATTTATCCGAAGCCAGCAAGGAGAAGGCTGGCGACTGGTCAAAACCGGCTACGACGATGGCGGCCTCTCCGGCGGGACCATGGAACGGCCAGCATTGCAGCGGCTGCTCGATGACGTTCGCCACGGGCTGATCGATGTAATCGTCGTTTACAAGGTCGACCGGCTGACCCGATCGCTGGCGGACTTCGCCAAGATGGTCGAGATCTTTGATGCCCAGGGCGTCTCGTTTGTAGCGGTCACCCAGCAGTTCAACACCACCACCTCGATGGGGCGTCTGACCCTCAATGTGCTGCTGTCGTTCGCGCAGTTCGAGCGCGAGGTGACCGGGGAGCGCATCCGGGACAAGTTCGCCGCTTCCAAGCGCAAGGGTATGTGGATGGGAGGCGTACCGCCGCTAGGCTACGACGTCAGCGAACGCCGTCTCATTGTCAACCAGACGGAAGCAGTCACCGTCAGGGAGATCTTCGAGCGGTATCTGGTTTTGGGCTCGGTGCGTCTGCTGCGCAACGATCTCGAACGACGAGGTGTCGTCTCGAAGGTTCGAGTCTCCCGCACAGGTATCAAGACGGGCGGACGGAGCTTTTCGCGCGGTGCGCTATACGAACTCCTTTCGAATCCGATCTACATCGGTGAGATTCGCCACAAGCAGGAACGCCATCCTGGGCAGCACGAGGCGATTCTCGAGCGTGAACTCTGGGAGAAGGTGCAACAGCACTTGCGCGAGCATGCGGCGCACCATCGCGCGCGCCCCACGAAAGCTTCACCGAGTCCACTGGCGGGAAAGCTGTTCGACGAGAATGGTGAACCACTGTACGTGCAGGGGGCGATGAAGGACGGGCGGCGTTATCGCTACTACGTGTCGCGGCAGTTGGTCCGCGGTTCGGGAGCGCCGGCTCGAGCCGGATGGCGTCTGCCCGCTCCAGAACTCGAGCGGGCCGTTGTCGGCGCCGCGCGAAGCATACTCGACGACAAACAGACGGTTCTCGCCGAGCTCCAGGAGTCCGAAACCGAACTGTCGGAGGTCAGCCGGATATTTGAAATGACTTCCGCGTGCAGCGGACGTTTGTTGGCCGAGACGGAATCCGCCGCAGCCCTGGTCGAAGTGATCGAACGGGTGCAACTGACCGCGGAGGGTATTCGCATCGTCCTCAAACTATCCATCCCCTGCGGCCCGACGGCCGGCCAGGCGGGTTCAAAGATTCTCCGCATCTCGCGCTTCGTGGCGATGAAAATGAAGCGGCGCGGTGTCGAGTTGCGAATTATTCTCGACGGCAAAGACGAAGATTCGCCGCAAGGTCGATCCGGCACTGCTCAAGGCCATCGCGCGCGCCAGGCGATGGTTCGAAGAAGTAGCCTCCAGCCGCGTTCCATCGCTGACCGCGCTCGCCAGACGAGAGCGTCTCGCGAAACGTTATGTTGCACGCCTGACCAAACTGGCGTTTATCGCGCCGTCAATTGTGGAGGCCATTGTCGAGGGGCGGGCTCCGGCCGGTCTCAACTTACAAATGCTGATGGATAGCCGCGTCCCGCTGCCGTTGGGATGGAAGAATCAGGAGCGGCTACTCGAACTCCAGCCATAACCGCCTGCCCGCATACGCGCCGGCGATCATCGACCCGTGGCGCCCGCAGCTCCACCGTCCCCGCCCCCAGGGTAAGCTTGCGTGCCTGGGCCTGGCCGTTGTGCACCACCAGCGCGTGACCGCGCTCATCGCGCTCCTCACGATGGCGCGCGACATAAGCTTCGCTTCTGAGCGCCGCGATCAACATCCGCCGCGCTCCCGTCCGCGCGATCTCGTCCAGCAGCAAAAGCTCCTCGCCCGCTTCCCTCGCACCCTCATCCTCGATTACCTTCTGCATCGGTGGCGTCCTCCTTCCACCCGGCTCCCACGGGGTTCGCGTGGTCTACGCGCAAGGGTACGCCGCCTTTTTCATCCCGTCATCGATCCACAACTTTCGGTAATAGCTCGATCACGCCGCAGACGACGGTCAATTTCGGAATTGCGATCGCCTTTCCCGAACTCAGAGACTGGGGGATCACGAAACTGACCGGGCTCAACGTTCGGCCACTGTTCAAAAAAACTGCCTGTTCGCTCAATTCTTGCTGGCCGACTTCCCCAGCGGCTGGCGTGGGCCACGACGTGCTCGGCTCTTAAATTAGTACCCGCGAGGAAAGAGGAACGTTACGAACGCCTGCATGATTCCGTTGTTAGGTATCGAAGTGAAGAACGGGGCGGAAAAGCTAAAAGACGACAAGCTGGCAAGCGGAGTAGAGATTCTCACAGCAATTCCAGGCAGCCCAGGAACGGCGGCTGGGCTGCGGGGTCGTCGGCAGGGAGTCCGGATCGCTCTGACAATCGGACTGCTCGCGGGCTCAGCTTTTTTTCCGCCCGCGATGCTGGGCATGATCGCGCTTCAGCAGAGCGAGATCGACGAATCGCGCGAGGTTATCATCGCAGTCGACGGGCAGCGGACGCTCGGCGGGTTTATCGAGGCGTTGGCTTCACCCCCTTACCAAGGGAGTGCCGAGCTGGCCAGGATCGCTGGCGCGCTCGCCTTGGACATCAGAGACCTTTTCCTCATTGCCGAAGCTCTTCACATCTTGGAGTTCGCCGAGCTTCAAGGACGGCGCTATCAAGCTGACTGCGGCTGGGCGCGTATTCGCCCAAAGCGGGACGGAGGAGCGTAAGCGGCTCTTCAGCGAGCATCTGCTCCACTTTGTTCCTCTCGCCGCCCATATCCATCATGTCCTCAGTGAGCGCGAGGGCCACGTGGCGCCGCGGGTGAGATTCGAGTCCGAGCTTGAGGACCATCTGAATGCGGGCGACACCGAGAAGACTTTGCGCGCCGTCATCGGTTGGGCGCGATATGCGGAACTGTTCACTTACGATGACGAGACGCGGACGTTCACCACCGGCAACGGGTTTGCGAGATAACCGAGTTTGTGCACTTTCGCGGGAGAATCGCTCCGTACATTCAGTTCAACTACGCCCAGTCCTCCATTGCGTCCGTCTCACCACTAAACCCGATTTTCGACTGACACTAGGTCTCGCATGCTCGGCGACTACTGCGAGCCGAGCGTTATCTCGACGAGTTCGTCCAGCGTCATCTGCGGCCCTGCAATATGTTCCCCGTCAGCACAAGTTGGACAGAATGGAGTGATTGAGGAAGGGAGGGTTTGAGGCCGGCCATGCAACCACCTTGCGGACGGTGGAGTTTGGACTAAACGGTCGTTAAGATAGGGGAAACCAAACGGAAAATCCGGTAATTGCCGCTGCGGCAACGAAGGAGACGTACAGAAGTGTCAGCACGAAGGGAGCTTCGTCAGCAGCAGGAACTCATCGCCTCGTTACAGCCGGCGCTTCATGTGCCCCAAAACTGGAATTACGAGGTCGACAGCCCCCTCTACAAGGCTTACATGCACCCGCCCCACGATGTGGGCGGCCAGTTCGATGCCCCCATACTTTACGAGGAAAAGGAAGAGGAACAGTGGGAACTCAACACTTATGTGACGTGCGAGGTTCTCGGCTGGAGGGGCATATGGAACTCCGAGGAGAGACGCCGTCGAGCCGATAACGATTTGGGCTATGCGCTGTATCTTGGCATCCCATACTACGGACGCTGGATTTTGGCCGCGGCGCGAATGCTGGTCGACAAAAACCATATCTCGCTGGCCGAATTGGTGGAGAAGATTGCAGAGGTGAAAGCTCGCTATGCCAAAAAGTAAGCCTCTGAAGAAATCTCAGAATACCGCTGGCAAAGCCCGCTTCAAGGTGGGCGACCGGGTTCGCGTCAAAGACATGCCGAACCTGTTCTACAGCCGCACCCAGATGTATGTCCGCGGTGTTGTGGGCACGGTCGCCGCTTGCACGTATAAGGACCTCATCCCCGAAGACGAAGCTTTCAATCGGGATGGCCGACTCGAACAATATTACATCGTTCGGTTCCGGCAGAGGGATCTTTGGCCTGAGTACCTATTCGACAACGACACGCTGCAGACCGAGTCCCCGGAGCGCTGGCTGGAGCCCGTCGATAGCTGATCTGATCGAAAAATAAGGGAAGCAAAAAACATGAGCCATAAACATGCGCCCGGACAAGGCGGTGCTGACCAGCCTCACGCGGCGCCAATGGTGGAAGAAATAACTGACTTCGAGGTGCTCGAGATTGCCGTGCGGGAACTTGCGATCGAGCATGGTCTTTTTGCCGCGGAGGACCATCGCAGGTTCACCGAGTGGGCCGAGTCAGTCGGACCTGCTGCGGGCTCTCGATTGGTAGCCAAGGCATGGACCGACCCCGCTTTTAAAGCTCGTGTCATGGAGGACGCCGTCAAAGCCTGCAAGGAGATCGGTATCGACTGGGCGGAACCCACCGGATTCGGCACCCCGAGCGACTACATGAATCTTCGCGTGCTCGAAGATACGCCGACGCTGCATCACGTAATCGTTTGCACGCTCTGCTCGTGCTATCCGCGCCCCCTGCTCGGCATGTCGCCCGAATGGTACCGCACCACGAACTATCGGCGCAGATTGGTTCGCTGGCCGCGTCAGGTTCTCGCAGAGTTCGGCTTAATCCTTCCTCCCGAAGTCGAGGTACGCGTCGAGGACTCCAACCAGAAGTGTCGCTTCATGGTTCTTCCTGTGCGCCCCGAAGGCACCGGGAATTGGACAGAGGAGCAACTTGCAGAGATCGTCACGCGCGACTGCATGATTGGCGTCGCCCTGCCGCGCCCCGGCCGGACGGCAGACGTCCATCCGGTTCAGAAGGCGCGCCGGCCCGTTGGGGGTTCGACCCATTCCGGGGAGGCTGACAAATGAGCGGGAGGAGTGACGTTGACCTCAGCCCCATCGCACTGCTCGAGGCCCTGCGGAACGAGGGGAAGACTTGGGATGTACTTGCGCCACGTTACGGCGTTACCAATCCGAATCCACCGTGGAAAACCAGTCTCATCGCGATGTGCGACTGCCTTGCAGTTAGCGGGGCGCTTCCTGCACTCGACCGGCGCCAAGCCGAGGATGAGCTTGCAGAGTCCATGTATAGCGACGTTCCTGCGCCAGAGCGTCAGCTGCTCGCACTTGTTCACATCATGCTCAGCCGCGGTCTGGTAAGCGAAAGCGATCTCGTCAACCGCATGCGTGCCGTTCGATCGCGGCTTGAAGCGGCTTGAGGCGGCATCTGAGGGGATGTCGAAGCCTATCATCGCCGACAGTTACAAACTGGAGGAAAAAATGGGCGACAAGGTGGCAGTTTCAGGCATAGAGCGATCCGAGGCACAGGCTGGCCATCGAATCAGAATAGGAACTGCGTACAACGCAATAGTTGCTGCAATGGTCGGGATCGCGCTCGGAGTCACAATCGTATTTGTCGTCGGGTTTTCACATTCGGATCTTCTCCATGCGGCCGCTCATGATGTCAGGCACGCCGCAGGGTTTCCCTGCCACTGATTGCCCGTGCTTTTTCGCATGGTCTCGACCGCGCTTCTGGCCGGCTTTTTGGCCGGCCTTTGTCTGTTTGTGATTCAGCGATCGTCGACGCTGCCGCTGATTCGCAGTGCCGAGACATATGAAAAGGCCAGCAGTCTTGAATCTCGGTCTGACGCCTTCGCGATGGAACCATTGCGCTCGATCTCGACCTTGCTGGGCGACGTGTTTGTGGCGGTCGGTTTCGGTTTGATCGTGACTGGAATCTACACAGTCAGTGGCAGCGGCGGATGGGAGCTCGGTTTGCTTATTGGACTCGCGGGCTTCGTGACCTTCCATCTGGCTCCGGCCGTGGTCGTGCCTCCTGCCGTTCCGGGAATGGAGGTGGCGTCGTTGGCTTTACGTCAAACCGCGTGGTTGGTGGCGGTGGCGTCAACGGTGATAGGCATTATCCTGTTTTTTTACCTATCGGGGTTGGCCAGGCTTTCCGGGCTCTTGTTTCTTGTTCTGCCTGGAGTCGTGTTTCGCCTTTTGGT
>CAWGBZ010000012.1:0-3587 GCA_963820865.1 uncultured Verrucomicrobiae bacterium | reverse complement strand
AAATAAATCAGCAGGTTGTTGCAGCATCGGTCTAGTCAACTTCCTCGAGTTTCGAATTCGGTAGCCGTCCGGTAGCCGTTCGTTCAAACTGCACACCTCTTCTGTAATCGTTACAGGTACTCGCACAATGCGGTGCTCGCCGGCGCGGTGAAGAATAGCTGCGTCAGGAAATGTCAGATGGCGTTCAAGCCAGCGCAAACGTCGCACCCTCTGCGCGGCGAGCGGCGTTCACGAAGTCGAGCCCTTCCTGACGCCGGCCCTGCCCCCAGTGCATCGCCGCGGGACTGAACGTGTGCCAGTAGAGAACGTTCTTTGCAGGTGAACATGCCCGAGCTCAGAAGCTCTCCCAGTTTCGCGACGACTTTCGACGTATAGGTCGTATCGAGCCGGATTCCCTCGTCCGCTTCGAAGGAGGCCATCAGCTCCTCGGCGCGACCGAGCGGGACACCGTAGCCGTGGTCGAGCGGGCTGTCGACGAGAGTGATGTCGTTCGCGTGGATCCGCCCCGGCATGCCGATCCGCGCCAGCACGCCGTTCGCGAGCCGCGCGATGGCGCGCGCGTGGCAAACGATGCGATCGACGTAGCGCACGCCAATGAGCCGCACGTCGAGCCCCGCGACACGGAAGCCGGCGGTGAGCCCGGCCATGGTGCCGCAGCTGCCCGCACCGACCACGATCACATCGGGCTGCGGGATCTCTCCTGCACGCACCTGCTCGGCGAGCTCGAGCGCCGCGTTGAGATGTCCGAGGGCCCCGGTCACGCTTGATCCGCCGGGCGCGCACCAGAACGTGTCGTCGGACGTGGCGAGCCGCAGTGCCCGGCACCGGCCGCGACCACGCACCGTGCCGTCCCGCATGCAGGGACAGGCTCGCACCGGCGGCGGCGCTGAAGTTCGCGTGGGTGTCTATCCGGCGGCCGCGCGCCGGCACGAAGTGCTGCACCTCGACCCCGAGGCCCACGCGGGATGCCTGCGCGGCCAGGGCCGCGACGAAGTTCGAACCGAGCGGGGCCACGGTGAGAATTCGCGACGCCTTCCGCGCGAGGGCTTCGCCGAGAATGAACTCCAGATTGCGCACCTTGTTGCCGCCATACAAGGGGGCCGTGCGATCCTCGCGCTTGACGAACAGCCGGTCATGACCCCAACGTCGTCCCACAACCGCGAGCCGGCCAACGGGAGTTCTATCGGCGAGGCGAACCCAAGGAGTCGAGGCAGCGAGGCGGGGCAGAAAACGGAACAGGGCTGGCTGGGACATGGATCGCTCCTTTGAACGGCTCCCGCGGCTGAACATCAATCCGCGTGCATCCATTCTCGGCAGACGGGTCCCTTGGGTCTGTAGCGAAATGCGCCGGGTATTTGTGACAAATTCCCAGACGCAAATGGCCTCTGCGATGGGCATTGCGCCCGCGGTTGGGAGAACTAAGTGTGAAGAGACAAAGGGTCAGACACGATTCTTTGTGCTCTTCCCTGCACGTTCCTTCCATGGCTCGATTTTGACACCAGAGGTTGCTGCTACTGTTGCTACCCTCGCTACCGTCGCCCGGCGCGAACACTGATCGGTAGCAGGAGTAGCAGGGGGTTCCGGGTCGGAAACCGCAAATCTTCGAGTCGGACTTCTGTCATGACGTGCTGCGGCCATCGCCTAAGGGCGATATTGTGAACATATAATATTTGGGCGATATTAACATCGTTATAAAGCGATATATTGACAATATCGCTTGAAGGCGATAACATGAGCCAATGGACTACCCGATTCGTTTCCCAGACCAGATCCGGCAACAGCTGCGCGCGTTGCGCAAGACCAAGGGCCTGACCCAGACGCAGCTTGGCAAGTTGCTGGGCATTGGACAGGTTCGCATTGCCGAAATCGAGCGGGACCCCTCGGTTGTGAGTGTCGCGCAACTGTTCAAGCTGCTCACCGCCTTGGACGCACACATCGTGCTGCGTGATTCGCGGCCTGACGACACGGCCAAGCCGGACACGACGCCGCAAGGCTCTTGGTGAGCACCGAGCTCAACGTCTGGATGAACGGCGAACTGGTCGGGGTGTGGTCGCGGACCCGCACGGGTGGTCATCGCCTGACCTATGAGGAAACCTGGCTACATTCCCCGCGGCGGCGCTCGCTTTCGCTGTCACTGCCCATCGGCCCGTCACGCGAGATTACCGGAGCGTCCGTATCAAGCTACTTCGAGAATCTGCTGCCCGAAAACGACAACATCCGCCGCCGGCTCAGCGCGCGCTTTCGCACCCGCGGCACCGAAGCGTTTGAACTGCTGACTGCCATCGGGCGCGATTGCGTAGGCGCCGTTCAACTGCTGCCTCCGGGGACTGCTCCAGAAGGATTCGACCGGGTTGACGGCGTGCCCGTCAACGATGTCGAAGTCGAGCGTCTTCTTCGCAGCGTCACCGCCGAACCATTGCCCGGCACGAACGAAGATCCCGATGACGATGAGTTTCGCATTTCGATAGCGGGCGCCCAGGAAAAGACGGCCCTCCTGTGCCAACACGGAAAGTGGTTCCGTCCACGAGGGCGCAACTCCGACGACTCACATATTGAAGTTGCCGCTCGGCGTTGTCGGGGGAGGGCTGCAGCTCGACATGTCAGAGTCGGTCGAGAATGAATGGCTTTGCGCGCAGATTCTTCGCGAGCTTGGCTTTTCAGTGGCGAAAACCGAAATGGCGGTCTTTGGCGCGCAGAAGGTGCTCGTCGTCGAGCGCTTCGATCGCCAGTGGATGGACGAGCGATGGATCGCGAGGCTGCCTCAGGAAGATTTTTGCCAGGCGCTCGCGGTACCGCCTGACAGAAAATACGAATCCGACGGTGGGCCCGGAATAGAAGACGCGTTGAAACTGCTCTCCGGTAGCGCCTCGCCCAACGCGGACCGCGAGCAGTTCCTGCTGGCGCAACTGGCCTTCTGGCTGCTTGCCGCCACAGATGGACATGCGAAGAACTTTTCCGTGTTCCTCAACGCAGGTGACAGCTATCGCCTGACGCCTCTCTACGACGTGCTCTCGGCCTGGCCCGTCATCGGTCACGGTGCCAATTCACTTTCGCCGCAGAAAGCGCGGCTGGCGATGGGCCTACGTACCAAGAACATGCATTACAGGCTGAGGGAAATTCGCGCTCGCCACTATCGCGAGCTGGCCGACAAGAGCGGCGTACCGACTGTGTGGGACAAGATGCAGGACGTTGATCGAACAATGTCCTGCCATCGCTCGCAGCGGTGGAAAAGCGCCTTGCGTCAGACTTCCCCCGGATTCTGTGGGAGCGAATTTCAAACGGGATACTCTCCCAAGCGGACGCTTTCAAGAATGAGATTCTTGGCGGCGGCCCCGTCTGAACGCGAAGGCGGGGGTAACTTTGGGGGTAACTGGCAAAGTCGAATCGGCCGAAACCCAGCATCCACGCAGGGTTTACAGGCGGAATGCGAGTGTGCCCTTGTCAGCCGTCGCCGCGGCAGAAAAGTACAGCCTCTGCAGCCTTGACGGCGGAAAGAAGATCGTTGCCGCCATGCTGCTTCACATCGCGATAGCGGCAACCGTGGAACTGCTGATCGGATCGCGCTCAAGGCCTGTCAGCTACTGACT
>CAWGBZ010000011.1:0-1647612 GCA_963820865.1 uncultured Verrucomicrobiae bacterium | reverse complement strand
GCGCTTCTGAGGATCCGCAATCTCGTAGAGACGCGGATGAGAGGATCGTAAAAAACCGGATCCGTTCGATACCGACGCTACGCTTTCTGTGGTGTTCTTCCTGGAAAGCGACCGGATCAGATTCGCCAGTTTCGTCAGCTCAGCTTGCACAGGAGCTGAAGCGGGAACCCATTTCAATGCTGCGACGTCGCCCCCAGACTCGGCAACGGCTTCCCAGGCGCGCTTGGCAATGGCCGGGCCGACCCCTTCGAGAAGACGCAGGATGCGCATCCAGGCAAGCTGGTCGCGCGGATTCTCGAGCACCCGTAGGAAGGACATCAGATCCTTGATGTGTGCAGCTTCGAGAAATTTCAGGCCGCCGACACTTGCGGTATGGGATGTTGTGTCGGGTCAACTCTACCTCAAGATGGTCCGACCAAGACGCGGTCCGCACCAAGATTGCCTGGCGCCGGAGACCGAGGCCGTTCTCATTGTGCTCAACAACTTTCTCCACCACGAAGTCGGCGCCCATCCTCCTCCCGCTCACAGGTGATGAGAGCCGGCTCGGCCATCGCCTTTCACCGAGCGCAGTTCCTTCGTATGGCGCTTGGGGGAGAGGCCGATGATGCGATTGGTGGCCTCGAGGATCGACTGGGTGGAGCGATAGTTGGTTTCGAGCGTGACCACCCGTCGCGCCGGGAAATTCCGCGGGGAAATCGAGAACGTTGCGCACTTCGGCGGCGCGGAAGCTGTAGATGCCGCGCGTGTCACCCACAACGGTGAGGTTGCGATTGAGCGACCTCACGCGACGGAGAATTGAAGACGGAGACCGTTGAGTATCCTGGATCTTGTCCACGAGGATGTGATCGAACCGTTCGTTCAAGAGAGTGACGAGCGTCTCGTCGCCAAGAGATGAAAGCCAATAGAGGAGGAGATCGTCGAAATCGAGCACATGCCGCCTTGCTCTCGCTTTGCGGTATACGATTTGAAAAGTAGCCGCAGTTCCTGCTCCCACTCGATGCACCACGGAAAGAACGCCGCCAGCGTGTGATCGAGACGATCGGAACTGTTGACACAACGGGAGTAGATCGAGAGACACGTCTGTTTGCGGGGGAACCGTTTCTCTTTTGAGCCCAAGGCGAGATTGTGGCGAGACGCGTCCATCAGATCCTCGGCATCTGATTGATCCATCACGGTAAAATCCGGGGCGAGCCCGATGGCTTCCCCGTAGGTGCGCAGCAATCGATTGGCAACGGAGTGAAAGGTGCCGCCCCAGACGGTTCCGAGCGTGCCGGCTTCCGGACTCACCCGGCTTCTCCGGGCCCGGCGCAACATCTCGTCCGAAGCCCTGCGCGTAAACGTGAGAAGCATGATTCGGCCGAAATCCACCCCCAACACAAGCCAAGCCACCCGCGCCGCGAGAGTTTTGGTCTTGCCCGTGCCGGCCCCCACTGTAGAGACCGGGCCCTCGCCTGCGGTGGCAGCGCGAAGTTGTTCGGGGTTCAGATCGTCAATCCGCAGGTTCCGGACTCCGCAAAAAGAAGGTCATGGTAACAGTTGGGAGTGTAGAACTACTGAACTGGAATTTCACCACCCGAAGAAGAGTAACAGGACGACCGATGAGATCGAAGATGATGGCCGAAGATGGCGGCTTCGTGTCCGATGGGCGCACGGTGATCCAAGAGTTTCTGGAGGCCGAGATGAGCGAAGCAATCGTGGCGCAAAAGGGAGAACGACACCGAAGGGCGGGCTTAGGCTACCGAAGTGGCTATTACCCGCGCAGCCTGATTACACGGGTGGGAAACTCGAGTTGAATCTCCTCAGGACCGCCAGGTGGTTCCACCAAATCTTCAACGACGATCAGCGCAGCGAGAAGGCGCTGGTGGCGGCGTTAACCGAGATGATCAAGGGGTATCGACGCGGAAGGTCAAAACAGTCAGCGAAGAGCTCTGCGGACACGTTTTAGCGCGAGTGCGATCAGTGGATTCAAGAAGCTCATCAGGAGCTCGGCGTTTGCCCGCCGAGAACTGGAGTGCGAAATCCCTATCTGATCCTGAACGCCCGCTACGGCAGAAAGTGCGGGAGAACGCGGTGATCCGCTCCCGAGCAGTGCTCGTGGCCGTCGGAATCGATTGGGAAGGCCGGCGCCAAGTGCTCGGAGTGGAGATGGCTAATCGGAGAGCTCTACCAGTTGGAAGAGTCTCCTTCTTGGCCTGAAAAGACGCGGCCTGCGTGGAGTGAATCCTCGCCGTCAGCGACGATCATCCTGGGCTCGAAGCGGGCGATCATGGAAGTGCTGCCAGAGGCTTACTGGCAGCGCTGCTATGTGCATTTTCTTACGCAACGCGCTCGACTATCTGCCCCGCAAGGTCTCCGACGATTGCTTGATCGAATTGCGCTGGCTTTACGATCGACGCAACGCCGAGGAAGCCCGCAGAGACCTCGGCGGCCCCGGCCCTCGATGGCAGGAGAAATATCCAAGGCTCTGCGCTTGGGTGGAAGAAAACATCGAGGAAACCTTCACCTTTTACCGCTTGCCGCAGAGCACCACAACATCTCAAAAGCACGAACATGCTCGAGCGGATCAACCAGGAGCTAAAACGCCGAACCCACGTCATCCGAATCTTTCCCAATGAGCACAGCGCCCTGCGGCTGATCCGTGCGTTGGCGGTCGAAATCCACGAGGATTGGATCGAAGCTCACCGCTACCTGAACATGGAAATGCTTCGCGAACAACGTAAGCAACTTCAACTCTTGGAGGCGCCTAAAGTGAATGCGACGGCTTCTCACAAACCGGTTGCTCTGACTTGCGTCAGCGCCGGAGCTCTGCCCCTACGGGCTCCGGCGCCAACTGCCTCCGCGTTTGTGAATACTTACCCTTTTTCCAACTCTTACCAGATCTCCCTTTTGCTGAACTTGACAAACACAACTGTCAATCCGCGATTCTGGCATTGTCCCGTTGAGGATACGTGCCACCACGCCCGACGTCCAGTCACTGAGGGAAGGTTGGCGCAGGATAGCAGAAGGAAGACAGGCGGCAGCGGTCCTACCCGTGCCGAAGGTAATTTAGCAAAGGGGTAGTCGAAATCCACGTCCTCCTAACCCACTCGTTTTTTGGCGGCGGTATTCCGCGTAGGTTGCTTCTGCGCGTGTCGCCAGTGAAATCGACTTTTGTGCCTTCGCGGTCCTGATTGCTTCGCGACTGCAGGAGTCTTTTCAAATCTACCCCGTCCTCCGTTTTCTTCGAAATTACCCGCAACAAAACCAAACGCAAGGCATTCGCTTAGCAGATCACCGAGTGATCCCATCTTGGATTTCGACTCGAAGACGCCGGGCAGCTAGGTCCGTGGGATCTGCCACGAGCGCCTTATCGACCGCCTCTAGCGCGAGTTCGGGCCGCTGTTGCGCCATGAGCATTTCTCCGGCACGCGTGCAAACAACGCTGCTTTTCGGAAGCCTCACCAAACCGAATGAGCGAAGAAAGTCAGCGCGCTTGGAATCGATTTCAAACCCCGCTAATGCGATATGAAGCAACGCATGGTCTGGGAAGAAAACTAGAGCGTTTCGGACCCATTCTTCGGTTACATTCGGATTCGTGAGAAGGGCGTTGTCTACCCACTCGATAACTTTGACGTCGCTCGCCGGAAAGATTGTTCGATCACTGCTATTACTGAAAAACCACCGCATGAAGCGCGCGTTGGAAGGGAGATCTTGCGTCAAGTCCTTCGTTAGTTTCGATCTGCGCTCCTCATCGACCACAACGAGCGAGCCGTCATCTGAAAATTGGAGTCCGCTTGCGATAGCGGAGAGCGATTCGACTTGCAGCGCGGGAGAGTTGGCCATCGAAACGGCGAAGCCTCTTCTCGCTCTGTCGCCACCTGATTCTTTCACTTGCCGGGCCAGCTCGACAGGAGTAGCCGCATCCCACAGCTTGGCGGTCTTGTCCCGGCCTGTCGTCAGAATCCGAGAACCGTCAGGACTAAACCCCGCCCACGGGACCGTATCTTGATGTTCGAAAGAGGCAATTAGCTTGCCCAAGGCCGCATTCCAGAGTTTAGCCGTCTTGTCTGCGCTTGCCGTCAGGATCCGAGCACCGTCAGGACTAAATGCCACATGATTGAGACCATCTGGATGTTCAAAGTAAGCGATCAGCTTGCCTAAGGCCGCATCCCAGAGCTTGGCTGTTTTGTCTCTGCTTGCCGTCAGAATCCGAGCACCGTCCGAACTGAACTCCGCTTGAAAGACCTCATCCTGATGGGCTAAGGACGTGAGGAGCTTGCCTGAGGCTGCATCCCAGAGCTTGGCGCTGTGATCCGGGTTCGTCGTCAGGACCCGAGCGCCGTCCGGACTAAAATGAACTCGCCACGACCGACCCGCCTCCAAGAACGCGTACCCTGGCGAGATCGGACCCAGATGGCCGAAGGAGCCGATAAGCTTGCCCGAGGCCGCATCCCAGAGGCTTGCGGTGCCACCTTCATTTGTCGTGAGGATCCGAGCGCCGCCCGGACTAAACGCCCCGTACCAGAAACTTGCAATCTCGGGATCGGCCAAGGAAGCGATGAGCTTGCCCGAGGCCGCATCCCAGAGCTTGGCGGTGTTGTCGATGCTGCTCGCCGTGAGAATCCGAGTGCCGTCCGGACTAAACACCGCGTGGTTGACCGCACGCTGATGGGCAAAGGAGGCCATAAGCTTACCCGAGCCCGCATCCCAGAGCTTGGCGGTTTTGTCGTCGCTTGCCGTTAGAATTCGAGCGCCGTCGGGACTAAACGCAGCGTCGTTGACCCCATCCTGGTGGAGAAAGGAGGTCAGGAGCTTGCCCAAAGCCGCGTCCCAGAGATCGGCTCTGTGATATTCCGTGCTTGCCGTCAGCACTCGTGTACCGTCCGGGCTAAACGCCGCGTGAACGAGCCGACCGCGATGTTCAAAGGAAAGATGTTCAAAGGAAGCGATCAGCTTGCCTGAAGCCGCATCCCAGAGCTTGGCGCTGTGATCCGTAGTTGCCGTTAGAATCCGAGCGCCGTTCGCACTAAACGCCGCGTCCTCGACAGTATCCTGATGGACAAGGGAGGCCATGGGTTTGCCCCAGGTCGCATCCCAGAGCATGGCGGTCTTGTCTTTGCCCGCCGTCAGGATCCGGGTTCCGTCGGCGCTAAACGCCGCTTGCAAGACCTCATACTGAAGGTTAAAGGAAGCGATCAGCTTGCCTGAGGCTGCGTCCCAGAGCTTGGCGCTGTGATCCGCGCTTGCCGTCAGAATCCGAGAACCGTCCGGACTGAATGCGGCGCGCCAGATCCAACCTTGATGATCAAAGGAGCCGATGAACTTACCTGAGGCCGCATCCCAGAGCTTGGCTTGCTTGTCCGCGCTTGCCGTCAGGATCCGAGCGCCGTCCGGACTAAACGCCGCGCCGTTCACGCTATCCTGATGGTCAAAGGAGGCGATGAGCTTGCCTGAGGCTGCATCCCAGAGCTTGGCGGTTTTGTCCGCGCTTGCCGTCAGAATCCGAGAACCGTCCGGACTAAACGCCGCGTCCCTGACGCTATCCTGATGGTCAAAGGAGGCGATGGGTTTGCCCCAGGTCGCATCCCAGAGCTTGGCGGTCTTGTCGTCGCTTGCCGTTAGAATTCGAGCGCCGTCGGGACTAAACGCAGCGTCGTTGACCTCATCCTGGTGGAGAAAGGAAGTGAGGAGCTTGCCGGTGGCCGCGTCCCAGAGCTTGGCGCTGTGGTCCTCACTCGCCGTCAGAATCCGAGAACCGTCCGGACTGAAAGCTGCGTGGTTGACCGCGTCCTGATGGGCAAAGGAGGCCATAAGCTTGCCCGAGCCCGTATCCCAGAGCTTGGCGGTGTGATCCGCGCTCGCCGTGAGAATCCGAGTGCCGTCCGGACTAAACGCCGCGCCGTTCACGCTATCCTGATGGTCAAAGGAGGCGATGAGCTTGCCTGAGGCTGCATCCCAGAGCTTGGCGGTTTTGTCTCCGCTTGCGGTCAGGATCCGAGCACCGTCGGGACTGAACGCCACACTTTCAACAGTATCCTGATGGGCAAAGGAAGCGATGGGCAGCGGCAGCGCCTTTTCACGGTGGACGATTAGCTCTTGGAAGAATCGTTCCGAAGCAACTGGATTTTCCGGGTCGAATTTGATCGCGCGCGCCAGAAGAGCGATGCCTTCTCGCCACTCTCCCAACTGGAACTGTCGCTCCGCTTGGTTAAAGCTTGTCCAGCTCGCTTGCCGCAACTGGTCGTGGAGTTTCCCGGCGACTTCTGCTATGCGTGCTCCTTCCGCCCGGGCCAGCGCTGCGTTCTTCTCGGCGCTCTGACGGTGGCGCTCACCCTGCAGCCACTGAAAGCCAGCAACCATTGCCAAAACACTGATTGCGGCCATTACCGCGTAACGAATCCGCACTCGGGCCTGCCTTCGCCGGTTTCGCTCGGCAACGCTCGCGTAGATGTAATCAGTCTGTTCACGGCTAAGCGACGGTCCAAAGTCTTTGACTAGCTTTTCACCTTCGGCCAGGTGAAGTCCCGTTTCGAGCAGGTCATCCCTTTGTTTTCCGCGGCTCAACCAGAGCTTGAGGCTCGAATCCAGCCGGTCCCGCATCCGCAGAAACTCGCGGTTTTCTTTCAACCAGTCTTTTATGCGTTGCCATTCTCGAAGCAGCGCCTCGTGCGCAATGCTCACGGTGACTTCTCCTTGCGGATCGGTGTCCGCGACCAGCAACCGTTTTTCAATGAATAGATCAACAAAGCCCTTTGCATCGGCCTTCGGATCCTGGTCGGCTTCCCCTGAGGCGACGAAATCACGGTAAGGCACCGTCCGCCGGTTAGGCACTTCCTCTTCGCCCTGGCCCAACGTAACCAGATGCCGCATCACCAGAGGAAAGGCTCTCTGTGCATCCGGTCCCAGAGTGCTGAACACCGCTTCGGCGTGCTTGGCGAGCGCGCCTTTCAATTCCCCCAGTTCGCGATAATCCGACCACCGCAGCAAATCATCACCCCGGCTGCTCTGCTGGTCGTAGAGCAACGACAGCACATGCTCGAGTAACGGCAAAGATTCCGGTGTGGCAGAGGCAGCATCGCGCAGCGCTTCATCCAGGCGTTGACCCGTTTCCCGGTCTTCCTCGAAGCGCAAACCAGCTGCTTCGGCCGGTAACTGAATCATGTTTCTGATCTCGGAAGGCGTGGGTGGCCGCAGATCGAATTTTCCGCTTGGCTTGGTCAGCTCGATCAGATCCGGAAACTCCTGATACGAAGCGTAAAAGTCACTCCGTAACGTCGCCAGGACAAAGACTCGGCCGCTCCGAACCAAACCAGCGAGCGCAGCTACGTACCTTTGCCGAACCTCCGGTGAAAAACTGCTCGTGAACAATTCTTCCAACTGGTCAATCACCAACGCTAAACGGGCTTTCGGTAGCTCAAGCCTCTCCCTATGCTGTCGAGCCAAGTCTGCATCATCCAATCTTCCTGATTCCCGCAGTTGCCGCTCTCTTTCCTTCAGGGACTGCGACTGCTGAATTTTCCATTCCCGCGCGGCGTGATCCAGCGCGTCCCGGACCCGGAGCGCGACGCTGTCGGAGTGTTCCCTCAGTTCGGTCGCAAGGTCGCGGATTACGCTCCGCGATTCTGAGTCCTGCAAGGTGGGCAGCGCAGGGGGTTCCAGCACCGCGGCCGCCAAGGCATCGAAGCAATCACCGTCGCTCCCACCGGCTCCGGGTCTGGTTACCGCCCACCGCCACAGACCGACCCCTTCAATGGTTTCGGGCTGTGTTAACAGCGGAAGTACGCCCGCTCGCACCAGCGAGCTTTTTCCCGAGCCGCTCGCACCCACCACCAGGACAAACGGCCGTTGCGCCCTGACTTGCGCTTCCAAGGCTTCCAGCACTTCCCCAATCGATTTCGTTCTGCCGTGGAAGATGGGGGCGTGTTCGAAATCAAAGAAATTCAGACCGCGGAACGGAGACGATTTCCAGCGGCGCACTTTCCTGCCCAGGATCTTCGGTCCGATCTCGCGCTCTACCTGTCCCGTCAAAAAGTCACGGAAGTGATCCCGGAAGAGTTCCTCAAACTCCTGCAAGTCGCCATACTCGTTGCAGGCACCGGCGAAGCCTCCCTCGCTATTCATTTTCCAACGCGTGAAAAACTCCTGCAAGGAGTCCCATTGCCGGATAAAGACTTCGCGCTCCTCTTTCGGCTCCAACGGCGGGGTCGGCCTCGAACAGTTGCGATAAACATGCAAGGGCGGAAGGCCTCTGTTCTTCTTCGCGTGGTCCAGCGCCCAGGCTATCTCGTATTCCGTTCCGGAGTTGGCTGAACTGCCATCCGGCATCGTTAAGCCCGAGTCGGGCAGCGCGCCGAGCCGGGACCAAACGATCGAAACCACCAGATCAAATTCGGCCGTGTTCCGCATCTGTCCCCGGTATCCCGCCTCCGATTGGAACCTCTGATATTCCAAGAAATAGGGACAGAGCAGCCACGCTGCGTGATTCTCCGACTCACCATCGCCCTCTGCCAGGCGCTCGAAATTCGGAAGAGCACTCGCCGGGATGCCAAACTCGGCAGCAACAGAGCGGATTACCCGGTCCGCCAGAACGCGTTCCTTTTGGACATCACCCGTAGAGGAAACGAAAACTCGGATCGTCTTCGTGAGAAAACTGCCCGCCTCGATCGCATCCCGCACCGTCGGCATTACCTTCAGGAGCTCGGCCGGGCTTTGGAACCGTCGCGTCGGGTCCTTCTCAAGCAACACCTCAAGGAGAACGGCTAGCGGCTGTGGGATACCCCCAAGTTCTTCGAGCGGTAACGCTGCGCGCTGATGCTGGCGCGTCACGTCAACGGCAGGACCCCGGAATGGCACCTGGCCTGTCAGCATCTTCCAGAGCGTCACCCCAAGTGAGTAAAGATCAGAACGGATGTCGAGCTCCGCTCCCGCGAATTGCTCCGGACTGGCGAACGCCGGTGTCCCCGTAAAAATCCCGGGCACGGAAATCGCGGCATCGGAATGTGATCCGGCTTCCCCCTTCGCCAGTCCAAGGTCGATAATCTTCGCAGTCACAGCGCCGCCTTCCTCCAGGCTCACCATGATGTTGCCTGGTTTGATGTCCCGGTGGACGAGGCCCTTCTTGTGCACGGCGACCAGACCGGCGGCGACCTGCGCCGCGATTTCCAGCGCCAGCTTCGCATCAAGCCGTCCCGAGCGTTTGACGAGATTCTCGAGGGTCTCGCCTTCGACGAACTCCATCGCGTAGAAGTAACCCTCGGCACTTCTACCAAGATGGAAGACCGAGGCCACATTCGGGTGACGAACACTGGCCGCCGCACGTGCTTCGCGCAAAAAGCGAAGCCGAGCCGATTCGTCACCGAGATATTTTTGGCTGATGACTTTCAAAGTCACCGGGCATCGCAGATCGACGTCGAACGCTTTGTAAGTGACCCCCATCGCGCCGCGACCCAACTCGACAGGCTTCCCGTCTTCGCCTTTGACAATTTCAAAGTGCTCAAACGGCCCCACCTTCACCTCCAGCGTTGTCTCGGTTTCCTCCGAAAAGGACCTTTCCTCCAAGGCCCCGTGCAGCATACACACCGGACAGAATTTCACTGCTCCGGAAAACTCATTACCGCAACTAGGGCAGACGCGTCTGTCCTCCGTCTCCTCCGTTTTCATGGGCCTAACTACCCTTCGGATGCTACCAAGGGGCCGCAAAGAATCCGACGCGTAGCACGAAAGCTCGCAGCGCTCCCGCCGGCGGACCATGGTCGCGTTTCACAAAGAATCAGTCGTTAACAACAATAGCGGATGAAAGCGTGTTTAGGAATAAAATCCTGAACCCTGCTGGAGACCGGAAGAACCTCACTAACAAGTGTAGTGTTTCCTAAAGGGAAAAGCGGACGTTAGGAAAAGCAGATCGATTCACTCGCCGATCTCAAAAACAAACGATGCACCCTTGCTTCCCGACATCATCGTTATATTGATCTGTTCCGAATTTGGTTCGAATTCGATTCATTCAAAGCTGGAAGAATTTTGGTGGAGGGTATCGGACTCGAACCGATAATTCCTGGGTGCAAACCAAGTGGGTTACCGTTCGTCAACCCGCCTTGTGTTTGAGGAATTTGTAAAAATCGTATATCCGTCCAGGCACGGGTCCCGGGATGGACCCACCCCTTCCATATGGCGGGGTATACCCCCCTGGGGGTACCGGGGGTGGGTGACACGCGAGGGCGGGCTGGCAGCTGGCTCTCGACCTCGTTAAGGTAGCGCTCCTTCTGTAGCCTGTAGCTCGCAGGCCAGGGGCGTTGCCCAACGTTCCTGTGTAAGTACTTGGTAATGGGCTCAGGCTTGGGCATATCAGGCAACAGTGGAGGCAACAGCAGTAGGTCGATAGCTCACGGTCAACGACTTACGCTTTTGTGGATACGGGTTCAAAACCCGTAGGTTGGACTGGCAGAGAGACGGTTCGCTCGCTGTCGTCGTGCCTGGAGACTCCGCCACAGGCTCGCTCGTAGAGGTGCTAGAGGATGTCGCGGGGGTTAACCGCGCGATCCAGTTCGGATTGAACAATGCAGTACGGCGTCTGGTGATAACGAGCTTCGGCATCGTGACCGATGATCTGGACTTTAACTTACCCGTCATCAAACCCTTATTCGGCGGATAGAGGCTGCGCCACAGCGATCTTTAGAGGCTCTCTGTTGGCCAGCGGGTGGAGCTGGCGGTAGCCATCCCTTAATCGCTCAAGCAGCTTCGCATCCACAATGAGCTCGCCAGGCAAGTCAGTCGAACTGGTGCCGACATTGATCTGCTGGGCGAGTTGGATATCGGGTCGCGAGAACCGTTTCGGATAAATGCGTTCAAGTGCCCAAGCGGTTCCTTGCCACCCAGACTCTACGCGCTCGATCCTGGCGAGCCTCGCCTTCAACCGCTGCGCCTCGGCCTTTTCTTACTTATCACTCGGTCCGGTGATCGAGGCGTTGTCGCATTTCCACCGCACTTTTTCGCGTGTATCGCGGCTTCGATGAACGTTTGACATCAGAGGGAAGCACGAACCAAACCCCCGAGTGCCACTATCGTTGCACGGTAGAGTCACGGGTTCGAGATTCCTTGCAAGTTGCGGTCGCTCCAGTCTCAACGCCATCGGCCTGACGGTTAAAGACCCGCTGCTCCGTCAAAGCATACGTAGCCATTCGGGAACCGGTTCAGCGGATCAGCAACGAAAACGGCCTTTCCATTACGATACTCAGCGACTTTTCGGAAGGGAGCAGCGAGGTCGTCGTTGTCGAAAATCAAAACTACGGGAAGAGTTTGGATTGCGGCCTTGAGGTTTGCGACAGTGCGCGGAAATCGAGTGATCAGTTTTTCGGCGGGAACGTCATGTCCACCTTGGGACACGCGCATGGCAACGCGTTCCTCAGAAGTTTCGGGGCCGGAAATGCCGATGAAGCAGAGCACAACGTTGTAACCGGCGGCGACCGCGTCGGTGAGGAACGTCAACTTCTCGCCCGCCGGATCGGAGAAGACGGTTTCGAAGACGAAGCTTTCACGCTGTCTGACGAGTTCGTGTCGAAGAGTGTCGGCAATCTCTGCGGCCTCGTAGGCCGATATGTCCAGTTCGCACGCGATGTCGTCGGCGTTGATGAAGCGCAATCCCGCCTCTCGAAGGTGGGAATGGAAGAAAGTCGTCTTGCCGGCACCGTTTGAACCCGCAACCGCCACGATAACCGGGCGCCTGTCCAGCGGGTGTTCGATCATGAATCGCTGCTCTCAGGGATCGGCTCGAATCGACGGTTTACGAATCGGCCAACCGTGCGGGTCCCGTCCGAGTCAATACGCATCAATAATCCGGATTGTCCGGCGGCGGCTTCATAGTGCGGGAATGGTCGCGTTCTCAAATACTCAGCGACCCGCTGGCGACCCTCCGAAGAATCAACCGTTTCGAAGCAGTCCGACAGCGGACGTGCCGCGTCGGCCTTTCTCAAAGCCAAAACTTCGCGCCCCCTCAGCAGTCCCTCGACCGCTCGTCCCAAGCCGGCCCAGAATTCAATCTGGCCGGCGATGGACCGCTGCGCTATCTCAGCGGTGAGACGCGCATCCAGAACGAGAGAATCCGAAAGTTTGACTGGTTGGCTCATCGAAGCAAGGTAGCAAAATGCTACTCGCTTCGCAAGAGCAAAGATCCCTTTCCGGGGTAATCCGGACGCGTAGCGGAACTAGTTGGCTTTCAGGCGGTGGGCTCGTGCGGAGAGGGATTGAGACTGGAGCGTTATTGTGGTTGCGTCTAGACGTGGTAGATGCCCGTTTTCAAAGAGAGCTTTTTCGACCACGCGCCTGTCTGTCGTGTGAAGAGGTACGTCTGTGATTTTCTCTTCTGCATCGAGGCGTTATCTGCCGCGATAGGAACGACCGATGCGGATTTTGCCGTTCTTGATTCGCTTGGGACGAAAGACAGTGAAAATCAAGGAATGTGAGAGCGTGGCGATTTTACTTGGCCATGGAAAGCGGCACGAGCGGGAGGCTTACGGCGGCGGCAAGCTTGCGCTGGCGGTGGTCAAAGCTGGCAAATTTCCCGGCCCCGAGGACAAGGGCGGACGCCACATGCAGAATGGCGAGCGAGCGGCAGGCGAGCACGGACGTGTGCTTCTTGGAAAGCTCGCGCGCCTTTTCGTAGAGCTTGATTTGATTGAGGGCGGCGCGTTCGAGTAATCCGTCGGCTTCGTCGGTGTCGAGGTCGCGAATAATGGCGGCATGGGCGGATTGATCGAGGGACGCATCTCCCAGGCCGCGCCGGAGCGCGTTCAAAAGTTCGAGTTCGCCCAACAGCGTATAAGGAATTGCGTCGGTGAATTTGGCCGCTTCCTTGCGGGCCTGCGGATTGAAAACTTCCGTGGGCACGTAGAGCGAGGCCAGAAAGGATGAGTCGCAATAGGTCATTCGCCGCGATCTTCGATCAAGGTTTGCGCAATCCTAGTGGGCTTGCGGGGCCGGGGTAGCGGAGTGCCGAAGCGTTTGGCGAAGGCGGAACGCGGAGAAATTTCCGGGACGGGATCGGCCTTGGTCAACATGGCAATGCGCTTGCCGGACTTGGTGATGGCGACAGATTCCCCTTCGGCCAGCCAGCCTTCCACCACGGGAAAGCGGGTGCGCAAATCGCGAACAGTGGCGGTTTTCATGAGCATGTGAATCATATCATGGTTCACGGTCAATACAATCTTTACCTTGAAACAAGTCGCCCACCGAGGCGCATACACCCTGGCGTTGCCGGAAGGGACGCTTGATTTTCAAACGCTCCAAATGCGGCTTTACTTCGGATGGCAGAGCCTGGGCGCACTTGGCACCTTGATGGGGCTGCGGTAATTTCGCCGCTGGCAATCAAACGTCGCGCTGACCGCTCGGAAAAGTCGCCCAGCAAGCCTATCTCGAGCATCTGAAAGCGGACGGAGTGTCCACCCTCAATCTGCGGGATATCGATGACTCGGAAAGGACACTATCGGAAACGCGTGCCGCGATCAAAAGAGGCGTCGAGGCATCGCCCAGGCGATCCTGGCAAACGGGCGATGGTCCGGGGGGTTGGATGTTCTGCGGTGAGTTGAGCGGACGAGCAAGCTCGGCGGTTGATCTTATGAAGTGTATGACTGCAAACTCGCCGGCGAGACAAAGGCGCTAACGATTCTTCAGCGATCGAAGACGAACCGAACGAGGATTTGGTTCGTCGATCAGCAACCTCAAGGCTCACTGCAGGCGCTGGCGGATCGCCTCGCAGACGGTCTCCAGGACCTTGGCGCGGGCATGCCGTTTGCAGTTCGATTCGACGATGGTCCACGGTGCGTACGCGGTGTTGGTTCGGTGCAACATCTCCTCAACGGCGTCGCGGTACTGTTCCAGTTTCTCATGATTTCGCCAGTCTTCGTCGGTGATCTTCCACTGTTTGTGGGCCATTTCCTGTCGCTCCCGAAACCGCCGCAATTGCTCGTCGGGATCGATATGCAACCAGAACTTTAGCACGACCGTCCCGAAGTGCACCAGTTGCTGCTCCATTCCGTTGATCTCGCGGTACGCCCGCCGCCACTGAGGCTCCGTGCAGAACCCCTCCACCCGCTCAACCAGCACGCGGCCGTACCATGTCCGGTCGAAGATCGTGATGTGCCCGGCCTTGGGCATCTGTGCCCAGAAACGCCACAGGTAATGGTGAGCCTTCTCAATATCGTTTGGGGCCGCGACGGGCACAACCTCGTACCCCCGCGGATCCAGATTTTGTGTCAGTCGGCGGATATTGCCCCCCTTGCCGGCCGCGTCCCATCCCTCGTACGCGATGACAACGGGCACGCGCCGCAGGTAGATCTGGTGCTGCAGATCGCGAAGGTTCGTCTGGGCCTCCTTCAGCCGGGTAGCGTAATCTTCCGGGGTTAGCGACAGGGACAGGTTTACCCGGTCGAGCAAGCTCGTCTTAAAGGCCTTGATCGCCAGGGCGGGATGGGGAGGCGGCGGCGGGTCGTCGGCCTTCCGGTCCGCGGCCACGACGCCGCGCTCCAGCGCGTCGATCACGGTAGCGAAAATCTTGAGCGTCGCGAATCTCCGGTCGTGAGCCTCGACAACGGTCCAACGGGCGTAGTCGGCGTCCGTCTCCGTCAGCATGTCCTCTGCAGCCGCCAGGTACTCAGCGTACTGCTGATGCTGCCGCAGGTCGTCCTTGGTCACCCGCCAGGCTGTGGCTGCACTGGCGCGCAGAGCGCCAAAGCGTCGCTTCTGCTCGTTCTTGGAGATGTGGAGGAAGCATTTGACAATGATCACCCCTTCGTCGGTCAGCTGCCGCTCGAACGAGCGAATGTCCTCGAACGCCTGGCGGAGTCCTCTCCCCTTAACCTGCCCCTCGACCCGGTCGGTCACGACCCGGCGATTCCAACTCCGGTCGAAGATGGCTAGCCGCCCGCGGGTCGGGGTCCGATTCCAGAACCACCACAGGAATGGGTAGAACGCCTGCTCCTTCGTCGTCCTGGACGCGCTGTGGACGGTGAACCCTCGCGGGTCAAGAGGCAGAATCAATTCGTTGATCAGCGTACCCTTGCCGGCGGCGCTCCAGCCCTCGAAGACAACAACGACAGGGATGCCGAGGGCCTTAACCCGCCGCTGAAGGGCGGCTAACTTCAGGTCCGCGTCGCGTTTGAGCGTCTTGTAATCAGCCTTGGCGACCTCCGGTGACAGATCGATGTTCTTAAGCATAGGGCGCTTCGTTGTTTTTACTAATCCGATCCAGAAATATGAGTCAATGGAGGATAGCGCGTGCGCCGGCAACTCTTCAAGTCTGACAAACTCAAGTACGTAGGAGTGCGTCGCCTCCAGTGACTGCTTCGAGCGAGGCACGCGAACGGCATCACGGTCGCCCTCGTTCAGGCCGGGAAAGTTCCATGACCCCAGAGGGGAGACACTCCTCGACCGAAGTTCTGCGGGTTGGTTAGTGGCTTGGCTTTCGTTTGTTTGCCACCTTGTGGCCTTAATCCTGAGTCCCTCGAACGCCTGCCGCGGCGAACCGGCGTGGGGTTTGGTGGTACGCAGGCTCCATCAAACCGGCTAGAAATCGCCCTCGATTTGCGCCGCGCTGATTCATTCGATGTCTCTCGCCCTCGGCAGATCGAAGTTACTCCGGCCGACAAGATGCTTATCCGTGCCAGTGACAAGCGGCTTGGTCTTACCAACGGACAGGTATTAACCGTCTCTCGCATCGCGACGGTTGGCGCACTCCAAACCAAGGAGGGCTTGTGCGTGCCGACAGATTTTCGGCAATGGTGTCACGGTTACGTCGTTACCTCGCAGAAGGCCCAAGGGTGGACGGCCGATCACGTCGTCGTTGCTGCGGAACGCCTCACGTCAAAAGGGGCCTACGTGGCGTGCTCTCGAGGTCGCAAATCCTGCATCGTCCATACCCCCGACAAGGCGCGCTTGATCGAAAGTTTGCCCGAGGGAAATCGTCGTGCCGCACAAGTAATTGAACCATCGACCGCCCGGATGCGAATTGCACCACCGCAAGAGCGTCTGAGCCAGAGTATATAGGAAAGAGTGTCCCTATTGTCCGACGGACTGCGTGTGCTTCCAGAGTCGAGTGCCGAAGCGACGTTCATCGTTCTTCATCGGCAGTGTGTAGAGGAGACTCATGTGATCGCCGCACCCATGTCTACTTACTCATTGGGGTTCATGGATCTCGTAGTAGAGGAATGAACGTCCTGGGGCCGGCAGGCCGGTCCACAGGTGTGGATCAAAGCTTGGCGCGTCCATATCCAGCCTGCCGGTTCCGGCGCCGCGCCACTCAAGTACCTGGGCGCTTATGTCGCTCACACCGCCATTGGCGACGGCCGAATCTTCGCTGTGGACGAACGTGGCGTAACCATTCGCTGGAGAGACCGCTCGGACCCCAATTCGCAGCAACGTCATGAACCTTAACTGGCTCCGAATTCATGTGCCGCTATCCGCGCCATGTCTTGCCCTCCGGCTTGCCTTGATTCGCTATTATGGCTTCTGCCATCCGGCGGCCAAAGCCAGGCGCCAACGCATTCAGATCCGTACCGCAATGCCATTCGAGCTCAACTCCCGACCCTCCTCACCGGAGTGCGCCGCCGAGGGCGCGAAGACCGCTCCGCCCGGCCCGCCGCGCCGGCCGCGCTGCCCAACCTGCGACAGCCCGATGCGGTTGACAGGTTCTCAGCAACAGCTAAGCAGGGCTTGTTCAACCAGGGGTGCATTTGCTGGCTCCGCTTCGCTACGCAGCAAGCAATACACCCTCTATTGTTAGGCCAGTTCCCCTGGTTGAAATGCTGGACTCCGTGTCTCACCCGTAACTTACGGGCTTTATATCAGTCTCTTTACTTACTCGAAGGGCTTGCGACTCTGTAATCGGGTTTGGTAGTCTTCGAGCTTGCTACGTCGAAAGAATGGTCACACCACCAAATCTTTATGATGTTCGGTTTGTCACTATTGAAGTCGACAATATGTTGTTCCCTGGTGCTGGAGTAAAGTTTTAGGTAGTAGGTGTCGCCCGACTCATCCGTGAAGGCTAAGTAGAAGTATCCACTACCAATCCCACTCGGCCCCTGACCATCAACGGTTACTTGGTATTGGTATATCCCCGTTGTGGTTGTCAGCGAGATTTCAAAGATTTTCGCTCCATCGTTCCCAATTACACAATTACTTACAGGGCCACCGTTGACGGTTGCCGACTGGTGGGGCTGCATCCCCGTGCTTGTTGCGCAGTTTGGGGTGTTCCCCGGTGCCTCACCGCAATTACCGTTGAAATTCACGGCAGGATATTCTGTTAAATGTTCGATAGGTTTCTCTGTTACATGTTCCATAGGTTCACTTTTTGCTTGCCCTACTCGTATGGCTTTTCGGAATTCGCCCCGTTTTTTGTAAGTGGGATCTGGACTCCACTATGCGGCTGTGGCCTAGCAAGTAATTGTGCCAGTCTGGATATCATTCGTTGCGGAAACGTTTTCCGGCGAAGGAACGACCGGCGCATGGCCCGCTGTGCGCTTCATGGAGAAGCGCGTCTTGTGGGTATTTGTCTTGCTCCAAAGGATTATCGTTAGCCTCCTGCAAGGCTGCTCCAGGGATGGTCAGGAATACTGACCCCTGCACGCGTCCGTACACAGTGTTTTGTTTATCATTCGCGGGAAGCTTTGTCTTGGGAGACTCTCAAGGTTAGTTTTAAGCGTAACGTCTTGCGGGGAAGGGGGGCCATGTGCTTTCGAAGGCGTCGCCTAGAACTGAGTGTGTTTTTCATATCAAACGTTTATGCTTCGAGCAATGAGGATGTGACGAGCAGTGTCAAAGCTCGGGAGAAATGAGGCCGACGCGGTTGCGAATGGGCCAAAAGAGCGAACCGGGAAGGTGGCCAATTACGAGAGCATAATGCTTACAACTGGAAGGAGCATCTGCAATGAACTACATCGGCATAGACATTCACAAGAAGTATAGCGTGGCCTGCGTGCACGACGAGAGAGGCCACATTGTCAGAAGAGAGCGGATTGAGGGCAATCGGGTCGAAGGGTTCCGACGCTGTTTGCGAGGAGAACCGGCGCGGGCGGTGATGGAGGCCGGTTGGAACTGGAGCAAGTTCTGGCGTGATGACGTCGCTGAAACCGATGGCGATCTGCATCGGAAGATGTGTATTGCCGAGTGTTGCCCGAAAAGTGGCGTGGACTCCTTCATAGTCGGCGTCTTCCGTTATCCGCTGGGTTGTCACCGTTTCGGAATCGAGGAACAGGCCATCGGCTTCGGTGGAAACCTGGCAGATCGTGGCCATAACCTTGCGAACAGAGGCGAGGTCGTTGCTGACGCGTCCAAGAAGATCAATGTCCCGCGCCGGTCGGGTAACTGGCATCTTCCACACGAGCAGCATCAAGGCTCCCTTGGGGATAAACAGATTCCGGTAGTCGGATTGAGCGAGTCGATAGAGCCACCGTTCCAGGGCGAATATTGCGCCAGCTCGTTGAATGGCCGCCCGGTTGACGGGCGAGATTCAGCAATCGTTGATGAACGGAGGCTGTGACGTCTTTTCAGCGCTTTCACTGCGTTG
Organism: uncultured Verrucomicrobiae bacterium; assembly: GCA_963820865.1. Taxonomy (GTDB): domain Bacteria; phylum Verrucomicrobiota; class Verrucomicrobiia; order Chthoniobacterales; family Terrimicrobiaceae; genus DASTFP01. The sequence goes on along the minus strand of CAWGBZ010000011.1, from coordinate 1,629,083 downwards.
CCTCGAAATGCAAAGACACGGAATGGTCAATTTCCACGGCCTGAAGAAACGATTGCGACGACGGCTGCTTCAGGGTGGATGGCAGCTTGTCCCAAGCCGAAATGACCGTCTGAAAATTGGTATCGAGGCCGACAACGGGTTTTTGTGGTCTTGCTTCAAAGGAAGCCGGTTCGGCCTTCCTCCTCGCCTCTGAAGAGAGAAGCGCGCGCGTGATCGGATTCCAGTCCTTATTGCCGGAGCGCCCTCGGGGCCTTTCTTCGCCCCGCAGACGGGCGTCCTTCCGCTTGGTGGGCCCCCAGCTTCCGCCCGTGGGAACCGGCGAACATCGACGACGTTGGGGGTTGAAAGCCGGATGAACGCCGGACTCCAGGGAGCGACCGCTGTAGCGCATAAGCAAGCCCTCGGCGTCCGGATGCTCGCGGACGATCGCGATTTGGCCAGGCGAGCCACAACCAGGAAGACCGGGAAGATGACGACGCAAACCGGAATGATTACGGATGTCGCATCATCCCAGATGTCGAGCTCGAACCGAGTGGTCGGAACTCTTCTCTTAACTGCTATGAAGATGTCTCAAGCTAACGCACCATACAGTTTCATCTGCTCAGCTTTGCTCTTATTCCCTCAAGCCGCCTTGGTGTTCGTGTGCTGCTCCACATATGACGAAGGCTCCAGTGGCACTATTCTTCCGTAGTTCGGAGTCGCCTTTTCCATAGAAGACCACGCGGCGTATAGCCGCAGACCGCGAACGCGACGGTCGGCGGCGTGGATGCCGTGCCATTGGATCCGATCATAGTCGCGCACGGAACGGCGAAGCCGGCGCGCGCGCTTGTCGATGCGGTGCGCAAGCCAACGAGCGATCATTATCTTCAGTTTGCGGTGCATATCATCCTACCCCCGGTAGTTAGCTTCACAAGGCTTCCGTCGACTGGCTATCCCAGGATTGATAAAATCTGCCCCTTTTTTGTTCTCTCCTTAAGGCTCCCAGCCTCGAACTGCGCGGGCACTTGGCTCGTCTGCGCGAGTCGCCGGAAATGCTGCTCGCATGCGTCGACTTCCGCGGGTTTTACCATCTTCTCGCTGGCAACATTTCCGAGCGGGCATCGAAGGACATCTGAGCGGCACACTGTCGGCGACGCGATCTTCGCGGCGTGAACGGAAGGTGGCACCCGACTGCGGCCATGCTAGATAAGGACGGATGTTTTCGCTCGCACTCATCGCCGCCGCTTCGCTGGCGTTGTCGCCTGAGACCGTCAAAAGCGCATTTGGCGGCTTGGATGGCGCTTTGGTCATCCTCGACGCCTCCGGCAAGACCATCCTTCGCCATGGCGGGGCGCGCTGCGACGAGAAGCTCCCTCCCTGCTCGACCTTCAAGATTTGGAATACGGCCATTGGTCTGGAACTTGGCCTGGTGTCCGACCCGGACGCTCCATTTTGGAAATGGGATGGTCAAAAATACTGGCTCGATTCCTGGAATAGAGATCAAACCCTGCGCAGTGCATTTGCAGTCTCCTGCGTTCCCGCTTACCAGGCGCTCGCCCGCAAGATTGGTCGAGAACGAATGATCGAGTATCTCCACAAGCTCTCCTACGGAAACGAAGACATTTCGTCGGGTCTCGATGTATTCTGGCTCCCCGCGCCCGGACGCCGACCGCTGGTCATCTCACCATCCGAGCAGGCCGAATTGATTGCCCGACTGGTCAGCGGAAAACAGCCGTTCTCTTCCCGCACGTTGGCGGCGTTGAAGGACGTCATGAAGGCGAAGCAAACCGAGCGAGGCACCTTGTATGGGAAGACCGGGACCGGCGAAGACGACTCCGGAGACTTCGAGATCGGCTGGTTCGTCGGCTATGTTGAGAGTGACGGTGCGACCTATCCCTTCGCCTGCGTGCTCAAGGCGAAGGGAATCACGGGCAAGGATGCTCGAGCCGTGGTCGAGAGAATCTGCTCTGCAGCCGGGTTGCTTTAGCGACCCCAGGCGCCAACTCGACGGCTGCGCCAATGTGCGACAGAGCGTGTTCGTTGCCGCGCCATGGGCCGACGACATGCGGCAGACGCAGTGGCGACGCTTGGTGGAGTGGGTGGACCGTAAAGGATGAACCAGCCTCTCACCGGTCCTCAGGAAGAGCTTCGCGGTCGAGGGAGCGTTCCCGGTATTGTGTGGTCCTGTATTAGGGAGGTCTGCCGTTGGAGACCAGGCATCGCGCAAGCCCGGCGGACTCGAAGCCGTATGCGAACGGCACATGGGAGGGACAGAAATGGTTTCGCAAAGAGGGGACCTTTAGTCGGTGAAAAGCGGTAGAATGTGAACGTTCACGAGATAGCTCGAGATCTGAGAAAAGTTTTGCCTTTGCCTGGGGTGCGGTGTAGCAGACGGGCCGCGGTGGGCCGGGAGAGGCGAACCGGTGGGCGGCGAGAGGGTGGTGGTCTACCGCTTGGTGGTGCTGAGCCGTTCAACGAAGACCGGCTTGATGCTGTGGACCTTGGGAAAGAGGGAATGTCGATTGACCTGCGAGAGCAGGCAGCGGACCCCGAGGTGACCGATGCGGGCGAGATCGTGTTTGACGGTTGAAAGGGGCGGCCGGAAGAAGCCGGCCTCGGGCATATCATCGAAGCCGACCACGGAGACGTCGAGAGGAACGTGAACGTTGTTCTCTTCAAAGGCGCGAATGGCCCCGAGGGCCATCTGATCATTGGCAACGACCACGGCGGTGAACTCATCCCGATGAGCGGCCGCGAGGTTCGTAGCCGCGGCGAAGCCCGACATGGCGGAGAAATCGCCATCGGCATAAGGGCCAGGCGTGCAGTCCGCCTTCTTCAATGCGGTGAGCCAACCCTGATAGCGACGGCGAGCAACCAGGTTATTCTGCGGACCGCGGATACAGGCGATGGCCGAGTGGCCTTGAGCGATCAGATGATTGGTGGCCATTTCGGAGGCGTATTCCTGATCGACGAAGACCGAACCGGCTTCCCGGCCGAGGTCGGAATTGAGGCCGACGAACGGCACATTCCGGAAGGTGTCCCGAAGAGCCCGAAAGTCCGCCTCGACCTGAAAGAGCAAAATGCCGGCCACGCGATGCGCGCACAGGTCATTTACCGCGCGGCGAATCTCGTCGAGACTCTCGTCCTGAATCTCGGCGAGCATCAGGGCGTAGCCCGCCTCACGGGCGGTCCGGCCGGCGCTCAGCATCACCTGGGTGGCTCCGTAAAAGCTAATGTCTGAGGTGACAATGCCGATGACCGATGATTGGCGACTCGCCAGGTGCCGGGCAGCCATGTTTGGTCGATAGCCAAGCTTGTCGACCATCTTCAAGATCCGCGAACGCGTCTCTTCGGAGATATCTTCCATGCCGTTGATGGCACGGGACACCGTCTGATACGACACGCCGCAGGCAACCGCGACGTCGTTCATGGTAATTTCCGCCTTTCGCGCTCTTCTCATCTCGAATGCTCTGTCAAATGCGGGCCCAAGGTACTGAAGTCCATGAGCGCTCACGGAAAAACTCTACACGTTCTCTCCCGCCCGACCAGCGGTTTTCTCAAGGCGCTGGTCGCGAGCGGGTGTTGCTTGTCGAGACCCTGTGCCAAGGGTCTGTCGACAAGGTAACAGAGAGCGCGCCAGGAGTTCCCTTTTCTCCTTCGTCGAAGGACGTCCTCTCGATTGAATCGCGCTTTCGGTGACTGTGATGTCAGCTGGCGGACCTTGCAACCGAGGCCGGGCGGTTGGCGCTGTTCTCGTGCCCAATTGCGGTCCGCGGGTTACATGGGGTCGAAGCTTGGCTTCCTTTGATCTCCTATTGGTTCCGGTTTCAGTCCGTCTCGTTTTCCCTTCATGGCAACCGCCGCCATGGCCCGCGCGGTATCCGTTGAGCGCCAAAGGCGCGGTGTCATTCATCGTCCGGCAGCTGCCAGGCAGCTGCCAGGCAGCTGCCGGACAGCGCCCCAGGAAACCGAAGCCATATCCAGCGAGCGCTGAAGGCGCGGCTCATTTCACATTGCCTGTGCATACGAAAAGTCGCACGATCCGCAGATTGAAGAGATACTCGCAGATAAAGGCCATTCACCTCTACCCTAATCTGCGCCAATCTGTGTCAACTGTGGATTTTTAGATCAGTGTTTCATCAGTGATCATCTGTGGCGCCAATATTTGTCACCGTAGTCTGGCAGCAGCCAGACGACAATCGAATCTGCGCCGTTGGCGCGGGACACAGGGTGCCTGGCGTGCCGGACAATAAAAGACGCGCACGAGCGCGTCCTCTTTGTAGAGACCCTTTGTGCCAAGGGACTGTCGATAACCCTTCGATCACCTGCTGGCGGACTCGGCGGGGATCTTCGAGCCGCTCGTCGCGGCGGAGCCTCGCCTTGGTCGGCGGACGATTCTGAGCTTTCCGGTGCTTCCGCCTCCGCAGAAGAACTGATCGCCGCCATCGGACTCGAGCCCGGACACGCCGAGTCCGGACGGCATCTCGATCATCTCCAGGACCTCTCCGGTTCGAGGATCGATTCGCCTCAAGTCGCTCTCCTCATCGACCCAGGTGCCGTGCCAGAGCTGTCCGTCGACCCAGGTGACTCCGGTGACGAAGCGGTTCGACTCGATGGTGCGAAGAATCGTCCCCGTTTGCGGGTCGACTTGATGGATCTTTCGATTCGGATAGTTCCCCACCCAGAGCGACCCTTCCGCCCAGGCGAGGCCCGAGTTACCCTCGCCTTCGGGCACCGGAATCGTGGCGAGCACATCGCCGGTCTTCGGATCGATCTTTTGGATGCGGTCGTCGGCGATCTGAAACAAGTGCTGCCCGTCGAAGGCGGTGCCGGCAGACGCCGCGACCACGATCGAGCGCAGCGTCTTCCCGTTCGCCGGGTCCAGGGCGATCAACTTGTCTCCGGCGGCGAACCAGACTTGCTGACCATCATAGGTCACCCCGGCCACACTTTCGACACCGGGAAAGGGTCCATACTCACAAACGATTTCGGCTGATGATTGATTCATGGCTTCATCCTAATCTGTCGGTAGCGAACTGGGGAGTAACAAGGTCGTCGCGAATCCCGGCACGGGCGGGGTCATCCAGCGACGAGCTCGACCGCGGCCGAACGACTGCACCTTGCCCGCGGCAGCCAGCGAGTCGAGTGCCCGCTGGGCGGTACGCTGGCTGGCTCCCAGTGCCAGGGCCAGGGCCGAGCTCGACCACGACTCGCCGTCGGCGAGCAAAGCGAGCACGGCCGCATGTTCCTCGTCGACAGGCCGCGCCAGGACGACGATCTCGCGCGCGCGGCGCGGCGCCAGCGCAAACCCTCGCTGCGTCGCCTTCACGTCGGCGAGGGTTCGAAGGATCGCGCGAAGCCGCCCGACTTCAACCCGTAAGCGCGCGCGGTGCGATTCATCGGCGCGTCTCCCTCCGAAGGCTTGGGCAACGAGCGCGGCTCTCGGCACGTCTCCGGGCCACGCTTCGGCGAGCGCGCGCGCAAGCGCGAACAGGACCGGACGCCTGGCGAGGGGGACCATCGTGCGTCCGCTGCGCACGGCATGACGGCACGCATCCACGACCAGCGCCGTTGACGCCAGCAGCTCCTCGACCTCTTCGAGCAGGACAAATCGCTCCTTGCCACGCGCAATCAAGCGCGCCGCGGGGGCGTTCAGGATGAGAGAAACTCTTTCAACCTCCGCCGTCAGGGCGGGAATACGAGCCCGGCGCGCGGCGGAGTTGGCCCGAGCAAGCGCGGCGCGAGCCGCCTTCGTTCGGAGGCGCCGGATCGAGATCCCGGCGACTACGAGTTCGTGGGCGGTCCTCAATGCGAAGGGAAAAGGCGAGGGGTCAAGCCCGGCGAGCGCACGCTCGGCTTCGTCGAGGCGCCCGATCAGGAGGAGGCGCCGAATTTCGAGGTGCCGCGCGTGCGCGGCGTTTGCCCGGTCGCCGTGTTGTTCGAGCGTTGCCCGCGCCGCACGGAGCGATTTTGGAGGCCAGCCCAATTCCCGCGAAACGAGTGCGATCTCGGCCTCAGCGACGACGCACCTCGCGCGGGCCACCGCCTCTTTCGGACCGAAGGCACGTGCGGCGCTGCGCAGCAGCGTCCTTGCTCGGACAAGATCGCCGAGCTGCGCCATCGCAATGCCTCGAAGCGCGAGCGCCGGCGCGTCGTCGCGCAAGGCGACGCGGTTCAGAGCGCCGAGCGGATCACCCGCCGCGAGCGCCCGCGCTGCGGCCGCAATCAGTTCATCGGAATCCCGCCACACTTGTCACTCCCACCATTCAATCAACGACCCGTAATCTATCTCATGAGCACCAAGGAACACAACGTATCGGCAACGGAAACGAACGAGAAAGGAAACTCCATGGAAACAATCACAGGACATATGACCGGAACACGGGAAGAATGGCTGGCCGCGCGGTTGGAATTGCTCGAAGCGGAAAAGGAACTCACGCGACGAAGCGATGAACTGGCCCGGCAGCGGCAGGAGCTGCCGTGGGTTCCCATCGACAAGGGATACCAGTTCAAGACCGACGAGGGGAACGCCTCGCTGGCGGACTTCTTCCAGGGGCGGTCGCAGCTCCTTGTTTACCACTTCATGTTCGGGCCGGACTATACCGCCGGCTGCCCGTCCTGCTCGGCGATCGCCGACGGCTTCAACGGATTCGCCGTGCATCTCGCCAACCATGACGTGATGCTCTGGGCAATTTCGCGCGCGCCGCTTGAGAAGCTGCAGGCATTCAAGCGGCGCATGGGGTGGACCTTTCCGTGGGCCTCGTCGTTCGGCAGCGACTTTAACTTCGACTTCAGCGTCGGGTTCACCATGGAACAACAGGGCAGGAGAGGCATCGAATACAACTACCGCCGCGAACCGGCGTGGCAGTGGCGTGAAGGCGAGGGGAGTGGCGACGAGGGGTTTGTCGTCTGCGCGGGCATGACCGGAGCCGACCCAGGCGCCTACACCCGCGAAAGGCCGGGCATGAGCGCGTTCGTGCTCGAGGACGGCATGGTCTACCATACCTATTCGACCTATTCGCGCGGTCTGGATGGCCTCTGGGGCATGTACCAGTGGCTCGACCGCGCGCCGAGGGGACGCAACGAGACGGACATTTGGTGGCGCCATCACGACAAGTACGAGGCCCTCTCGCCGAATGCCGGCTCGTGTTGTCACCCAGTGCACGCGTGAATACTCGACATTGTTACCAGATTCCGACCCGACACCACGACAACCCTCGGCATTCGGCGTTCCGATTGCGTCGCAGCGGCGAGATCGCCGGGTGGCTCGTTTCCAGCGCCACGCTGGTCTTCTTGCCCAAGTGTCCTGCTTGTCTGGCGGCGTATGTGGCGCTGCTCAGCGGCGTCGGAATCTCGGTAGCCAGCGCATCGAATCTGCGGACATCTCTGCTGGTTTTGTGCGTCGCCACCCTGCTTTGCCTGGCGTTGAAAGGGCTGTCGCCAAAACGCCGAAAAGCTGAAAAGCTGAAAAGCTGAAATTCTGAAGAGCTGAAATTCTGAAGAGCTGAAAAGCGGAAGACTCGGGTCGTCTCAACGCAAGCTCTGAACGGTGCGATTCTTTGGCCGCCACGCTTTCAGCGCCGCTTCAGCGAATCCTTGACCCTGGATGCGTGATGCGCGATGCTCGATGCATGAGAACAACACTGACCTTGGACGATGATATCCTCGCCTCGGCGCGTGCATTGGCTCGGCAAAGGGATCTGCCTCTGGGGACAGTGATTTCCGAACTGGCGCGGCGCGGCCTTTCCAGCGATCGCACGTCCATTTCGGTTCGTAACGGACTTCGTCTCTTCCCCATCCGCGCTGGGGCTGGAACGGTTACGCCGGAGATCGTTAAACGACTTCTTGAGGAGTCGGAGTGAATCGCTTCCTGCTCGATTTGAACACGCTGCTCGCGTTGCTGGATCCTCAGCATGTATTTCATGAGGCCGCGCACCGCTGGGTGGAGGCTACGCCCGGCCTGCGCTGGCTGACCTGTCCACTGGTGCAGAATGGGGTCATCCGTGTGGCGAGCCAAAGTGCCTACCCGAATGCCCTCGGGACCGCTGGAGAAGTCTGCGCTGTCCTGCGTGCTTTTTGCGAGGATGAGCGCCACGAATTCTGTCCGGATGACCTCTCGCTGCTTGATCCCGAGCATCTGACTAAACCGGAATTGCTCACGCCTTCTCGGGTCACCGATCTCTATCTTCTCGCTCTTGCGCGAAAGCACAGGCTGCGGTTGGCCACTTTCGATCGCCGGATTCCCGTTGGTGCGGTCCCTCGAGGCGCGCAGCATATCCATTTTCTCGATGCATGAGCTTGGCGGCCTCGCTGATTGCATATAAGCCCGCGAAGGAGTTTGCAAAGTGCCGCGTGCCCTGCAGGCCAAAAGATCTTCACGTCCCTTGGTGCGCCGTCCGGCAGTTGTCGGGGGCTTCCACGCCGGAACAAAGCTTCGATTCGCTCCGGGGCGCTTTGCCGTGACCGGGATAGGCCGTGTCGATTTCCTCCCGACCGCGATGCTCGGCGCGGACGCCGAGCACGACACCCGAGACGTTCGCCGTGGCGAAATGCCCCCCGATCCGGAGTGCTGGTTTCGCCTGATCGTTGCGGCGACGGTCGCACCCGGGTGCTTGACTTCCACCTGACAATGCTCGATTCCGAATTGTCGGGTCCGGCGAAAGGGGTGTTCTGCCGAAAGACCAACCGAAAACGTCTGAATGAATTCATGGTCAGTCAGTGTTGAGACAATCGCCAGCAACCTTTATGCGCGCGGCCTCTCGGGGAAGAATGTCTTAATTTCCTTGCCACGAGGCTTTGACTTTATCTGGGCTTTTCTGGGTTGCTTGCGAGCCGGGGCCGTGGCCGTGCCATTGGATTTTCCCGATGCCGAGATTGCCTTTGAAGTAAACAACCAGAATATTGAGTCATTATTGCAGGAGAGGACGGGTGTGCTTCCGCCGAAGCCGCCCGCGGAAGCGCCCGCGGCGATTTTCTTTACCTCCGGTTCCACCGGCATTCCCAAAGGCATTGTGCATTCACATCGGTCGATTTGGGCGATGGCCGACAATCTGGCTTATTGCGCCGATCTGACGGCAGCCGATCGGTTTTTGGTGACCGAAGATTTGACAAACGTCAGCGGTATCTCGCATGTCACGGCTTGTCTGGCGACTGGCGCGACGGTTCTCCTGGGAGATGGGATTGAGGATATCAAGAATCTGTCTCCTACGGTGCTAATGATCATGGGCAAATTGAATCACGACATCGTCAACGACACGTCGCTTTCGCCCGCCGACTTTGCCTCCGTGCGCGTGAACGTGACCGGTGGCAGCAAAATCACCCCCGAACTGATTGACGCCTTCAAGGAGAAGACCGGAGTTCCCTTGCGTGTCGGCTATGGCATGTCCGAGATCCTCTGCATCACCGTCAATAAGAGTGAGTCGCGAGATAAGCTGGCCTCGGTTGGAAAGCCAACCGAGCACGTGCAGGTGAAGCTGGTGGATGACGAAGTGTGCGTCAAGGGCCCGAACCTCATGTTGGGATACTGGCACGAACCGCAGCAGTCAGACTGGTTCAGGACGGGGGATCTGGCCTCTTGTGATGCGGATGGATTCTATTGGTTTAAGGGTCGCAAGAAACTATTGATCGTTCGAGAAGGGTATAATGTATCGCCGATCTGGGTCGAAGAGGTGTTGCTTAAGCATCCTGCGATTGAACAGGCGGCTGTTATCGGACAACCGGATCCGTCAGAAGGCGAGGTGCCGATCGGCTTTGTCACCCTGAAGGAGGCGGTCCCGGAGGAGGCGATTAAGGATTTTATTCGCCCCTTCTTGAAGCCCTGGGAGATGCCGGTACGGGTCATCACGTTGGAGCAAATGCCCTTCATTCAGGGACGCAAGATTGATCGACGAGCGCTCAAAAAGTATCTCGAGTGAAAAGGTGAAATTCCGAAAGCCCGAAGTTCCGAAAAGCTGAAATTCCGAAAGCTTAAATGCTGAAAAGTTGGAGGCTAGGCAAAGGGACCTGCCTCTGGGGACAGCTTTTCAGAATTTCAGCTTTTCAGCAGGCGTGACAGCGCCGTCGCGACCTTCCAGTCTGGCGCGAAACTGTGAAAACACTGGAATCGAAGATCATCTATCAGAACAAGTGGATGACCGTGAAAGAGGACCGCATTGAGCGCGAAGACGGCGGCACGGGCATCTACGGAATCGTGGAAAAGCCGGACTTTGCCGTCATTGCAGCGATCGAGGATGGCAAAGTTTACATGGTCGAGCAGTATCGCTACCCGGTCGGCGGCCGGTTCTGGGAACTGCCGCAAGGATCCTGGGAAGAGAGCTCCGTCAGTCCGTGCGATCTGGCCAGAGCCGAGCTTCGGGAGGAAACCGGCCTTGATCGCCCACACCATGGAGCATCTTGGCCACCTCTTCCTGGCCTACGGCTATTCCAGTCAGGGATACGACATCTTCCTGGCCACTGGATTGGAGCATACGTCGCAGGACTTGGACTCCGAAGAACATGGCTTGACGGTCCGGCCTTTCGCGCTCTCCGAGGTCGAGGCCATGATCGTCGATGGGCGCATCAAAGACGCGACCACCGTGGCGGCGTTTGGCCTGCTCAAGTTGAACAGGAAAATTTAGCGGGGTAATTAGCCACGGATGCACACAGATGAAACACGGATAGATCCACAGGTTAAAGAGACTATCGCAGATTGAGGGCCACTTGCTCTTCCCCTAATCTGCACCATCTGTGGATTTCTAGATCCGTGTTCCATCAGTGTGCATCCGTGGCCGGAATATCTCCGCTCATGAGCTACTACCTGTGGCCCGCCACAGATTTGCACAGATCAAACACGGACAAATCCACAGATTAAGGACATTATCGCAGATAAAGGCCGTTCGAACTTCTTCCCTGATCTGCGTCAATCTGCGCCATCTGCGGATTTCGGCCATTCGCTATTCTGAGTGGGCAACAGGGGACGGCTTGAGAGACGGCAGATCGAGATGAAGACCGGCGGCTTTGAGGTAAGCCATGATGCGAAAGTAGCGCAGGGAGCGAAACCCTCTGGCCAAACGCTTAGCCAGCTGGAGCAGGCCGTTAACTGCCTCTATGGCGCCATTGGTGAGCCGAGTCTTCAAGAATGCGACCACCCCGCTCCAATGTTTTTGGATGCTCTGTGCCAAGTCCCGAAAGGGTTCGAGCCGACTGAGCTTGGCCCGTTTGCACCACCAGCGCAGAGGCTCCTGATCTTCGTCAGCGAGGATGTCCTGGAGCATGTCGCGCAGGCCGATGGCGCGACCGAGTTTGGGGTAGCGGTTGCACAGCGCGCTTCTTTGCTGGCGTTGCTCCTGGCTACGGGTCCATTCGTTGCCTCGCAGCGCCCACAGCGATCCCTTGAGATCGGCCCCTGCCCGAGCCAGTTCCTTACGAACTTGATCAGTAGCTTGACCAGCCATTTGCATAATATGAAAAGGATCAAAGACGATCTGGGCTTGCGGAAAGAACTGGCTCGCGCCGCTTTGATAAGCCGGACTCATATCCATGCTGATGAGTTCGATCTGTTCGGCCTTTCCCCCGTGAGCCACCAACGCTTGGGCGAAGGCTTCCAGAGCCTCGGCGCTGCGGCCTTCGACCATCAAGAGAAGTTGATGAGTTTGCGCGTCGAGGATATTGGTCACGTAGCGATGGCCCCGTCGGGCACTGGTTTCATCAACCGAGATCATTCGCACTTGCGCCCACGAGTTCTTTGCGTAGGCCGCCTCCACATAATGGGCCGCCACACGCCAGAGCCGGGTGTCGTGCTCCCCAAGAGCGTCGGCCACCGCGGCCATCGGCATTTCCCGGCACAACAACATGACAAAAGCTTCAAAAAGCAGGGTAAACCGCTGCCTTCCCGCGCCCAAGGCACCGTCACGCTCAAGACCCCGTGTTCCGGGCAATTACTGCGCGGCACCCGCGCTTCCAAGAGGCACTCATACTGGAAGAAGTTCAGATGCCTCCACCCTTTGATGCTGGTGTCATGGGTCGGACAAAGCTTGCCGCATTGTGGACATCCAAAGCGTTTGCCCTCCTCAAAATCCAGCTTCAAAAGCAGCCGGCGCGGTTCGCCTTCAAATCGGCATTCGCTCACTTTCCATCCCGCCTCGAGCTGCAAGGCCGCCGTAAACAATGCTTCCGGTGTCATCGCCCCGATGCTGTTCCCCCTAGCAGGCATTTACAAGGGCCGGCAATGAGGCCCTTGTTCCTCGCTCGCGCGCTTCGCGCGCCTCTCTCTCAAAATAAAATCATCTGCGATTACCCATTCCCTATAGCGGGGAACCCGGATTTCTTAGATCCGTGTTTCATCAGTGATCATCTGTGGCGGCAATATTAGTCACTGATGTTACTCGTGGCTCGCCACAGATTTGCACGGATCAAACACGGATGGAATTGACATCCTGCCGACAGCGCCAACGGCGCGGCCTTATCAATAGCCCGGGGCAGCGCCCCTGGGCCCAGGATCGTATTAAAGAGAGCGCTGAAGGCGCGACTCATTTCACATTGCCTGTGCATACGAAAGGTCGCACGATCCGCAGATTGAAGAGACTCGCAGATAAAGGCCATTCGACCTCTCCCCTAATCTGCGCCAATCTGGGTCATCTGTGGATTTTTAGATCAGCGTTTCATCAGTGATCATCTGTGGCGGCAATATTCGCCCCCGATGAGCTACCCATAGCCCGCCACAGATTTGTACGAAACGATCCACAGATTAAAGAGATTATCACGGCTAAAGACGACGACCTCTTCCCCTTAATCTGCGTCCATCTGCGTCATCTGTGGATTCTTCAATCCGTATTCCACCCGGAACATCGGTGGCCAGCTTTTCGGATTTTCAGAATTTCCACTTTTGTCAATCTGCGCCATCTGTGGATTTCTTAGATCCGTGTTTCATCAGTGACCATCCGTGGCCCTAGTACCCGCCGACGAGCTGCCCGTGGCCGCGACTACCGGATTTGCACCGCTCTGAGGCCAAGCGCCGAGGCGGCCTCTATCTGATGAATGTCATGCGTATGGATTTCCGCAAAACCGTGATGAAGCGCGGTCACGAGATGCAGGCAGTCGGCCGTTCGCAGGAAAATGTTCTCGGGAAGGGTGGTGAAAGTCTTGACGCTCTGCTCCACGATCACGCTGTCGAGCGGCAGCCAGGTCCAATATCCGCCGATATCGTCTTTGGTAAACTGGCGTACGACCGCGAGAAACTCGTCTTTTGTCCATTTACTCTCCCGCAAGCGGCGATGAAACGTCCCCATAAGTTCTGCCCGCGCCAGCTCGGAGAAGGCCACTTGGTCTTCGTTATCCAACCGCGCTCGCACCGCCGCTGAGTCGTTTTCCGGCACGTAATATTTTGCAAGCGTGGACGTGTCGCAGAAAAGCATCTCTTATCGATCGCCCCGCACCGCAGCCAAATCCTCAAGCACGTCATTTGCGCCGGTTTTCTCGAGAAGGGCAGCGTATTCGGGAAGCAGGACACGACGGCGGGAGGTAGGCCGGTAAAGGTGCGGCGCAGCCAGCACAGCCACCAACTTGCCATGATCGGTAATGGCCACGGGATTCCGGCTTTTTCCTGCCTTGCGCACCTCCTCACCGGTTTTTGCGTGCAGCTGCTTGATGGTAATCGTCGCCATGAGTGTAACTGTGTCACTTTTCGGCGGCGCAGTCAACAAAGCGGACGACGGCAGCGTGTCGCACGATCCACAGATTGAAGAGATCGTCGCAACCGCCACAGATGTGCACGGATCGAACACGGGTTAAGGATCCACAGATGACGCAGATTTACGCAGATTTACGCAGATTAGAGGGAGAAATCGATGATGACGCCCGAGGACGAGGAGGAGGACGAGAACGAGGAGCCCTCAACCCTTAACTATCAACGATCGTCATCCCCCTTGAACTGGGGACGGGAATCTTTGCACTCTCACCCATGCGAAACCGCTGGTTCGTGTTCGGGTGCGCTGTTGAGTTATCGCTTCTTCTTGCGGGGGCGATGCTGGCCTTTTTGCTCGGGCAGCCGCTCTTTGGCGATCTAAGTTGGAGCCTGCGTGATCTGTGGCTTGGCATCCTTGCCAGCCTGCCACTGCTTGTCCTCTTCTTCTGGCTGCTGCACTCCTCGCTGCCCGCGTTCGAGCGGATCGGCGAGTTTCTCGAGGCCCACGTGCGGACCTTTTTTGAGTCGTGGGCGATCTGGCAACTGGCGGTCATCTCGCTGCTGGCCGGCGTCTGCGAGGAAGTGTTGTTTCGCGGTGTGGTCCAAGGCGGACTGGCCAGCTACATCGGAACGATACCCGCCCTCGTGGTGGCCAGCGTCATCTTTGGCTGCTTTCATTTGGTGACAAAGACCTATGCGGTAATCGCCACTCTCATTGGGGCCTATCTTGGGGTTCTCTGGCTGGCCGCGGGGAACCTGCTGGCGCCCATGACAACCCATGCGGTCTACGACTTCGTGGCGCTGATTTACTTTCTGAGAGCTCACGTCCGCCAGCAGAGAGCGTCGAGAAGTAGCGATTGATTGCGGGTCTACCGCGCATTAAGGATCAATATGCGCGTTTACCTTGTTCAACACGGAGAGGCCAGGCCCGAAGAGGAAGATCCCCAGCGCAGGCTCACCGACGAAGGGGTTCGCAATGTGCAAAAAGTCGCGCGATTTCTTCGGCCGCTCGGCCTCAAGGTCGAGACCATCTGGCAGAGCGGCAAGCCCCGCGCCCAGCAGACCGCCGAGATCCTCGCCGGCGCGGTCTCCGCAAGCCAGGGAGTGGTGCAGCGCAACGGCCTTGCGCCGAAAGACCCGGTCGCGCCGGTAAGACAGGCTATCGAGCAATCGGCGGGTGACCTCATGATTGTTGGCCACCTGCCATTCCTCGGCAAACTTGCCGCGCTCCTCGTGGCGGACAACGAGGAGACAGAGATCGTTGCTTTCAGGTTCGGCTGTGTCGTGTGCGTCGAGCGCAACGAGGATGGCTCGTGTAAGCTGGTGTGGATGATTGTGCCAGGACTTCTCGGCGCGTAGGCCTTGCCACAGTGCTGATAGACACAGATATTCCGGCCACCGATGCTCACTGACGGAACACGGATCCAGAATCCACAGATGACGCGTTCTGAAACACTGAAATGCTGAAAATGGAAACGCTGAAATGCTGAGGGTAGAAGAGCCGCAGCCAAGGATGAGTTCGGCCACCGATGTTCACGGATGAAACACGGATTGAGGATCCGCAGATGACCCAGATGGACGCAGATTGGGAGGGAGAGATCGATGCTCTTTTGATCTGCGATCATCCTTCAGATCTGTGGATCGTTCGGCCTACCAAATGCCGGCAGCGTTTCTCGGGAAGGTCCTTTTGAACGAGTCGCGCCTTCAGCGCTGTTGGTGTGCATCGTCGTTTTCCTGGGGCGTTGTCCGGCAGTTGCCTGGCAGCTGCTGAACTGACAATGAATCGCGCTTTTGGCACTCAATCTGACGCACGTTGAGGCCGCGGTCGCCGGCACTCGACTCGGCAAACCAATTCACACTCAACCACCTGTCCGCCGAAGCACTAAGGCGAAGGAGGATCATCCCTCAACCATCAACTGCCGCTATGAATAGGCTAAGCCCGCGCCGGTGATTCGAAGGGCAGTCGCACATTGAATTGGGTGCCCGTCGGGCCCGTCGTGAAGTCGATTTTTCCCTGATGGCGTTCGACGACGATTCGGTGGGTGATGGCCAGGCCGAGTCCGGTGCCGGATTCCCCCTTGGTGGTGAAGAAGGGTACCGCAAAGATCATCGGCTGGGCCTCGGGCGGGATGCCACTCCCATTGTCGGCGATCTCCACCAGAAAGAACTTGCCGTCCCGGCGGGTGCGGATGTCGATGCGACCCGTTCCGCCGACGGCGTAGATGGCATTATCGATGAGGTTCGTCCAGACTTGGTTGAGTTCGCCCCCGTAGGCGCAGAGGCGCGGCAGCGTGCGATCAAAGTCACGCGTGACGGTGGCATTCCTTAGCTTATGGCCAAGGATAATCAGGGTGTTGTCGATCCCTTCGTGGACGTCGATTTCCTGCCAGGGCGCCTGGTCCATGAAAGAGTAGGACTTGACCGCGCGCACCAGTTCCGAAATGCGCTCGGTGCTGTGGGTGATCGATTTGATCAATTCGCGCGTGGTGACGCTCGCCGCGAGCCATTGGATGGCATTTTCAAGATCTTGCGCCGGCACGGTTCGCCGCAGGGCTTCGAGTTCTTTCTGATCGACGCGGGCATTGACCAGGGCGGGCGCGAGCTCCCAGCCGTTCGCCACATTCTGGGAATCAAGCCAACCTTCGATCGCTTCTTCGCGTTCGCTTTGTTCGAGGGGATTTAGTTTCGGTTGGGATGCGGTGCAACGCACGGCCTCTCGCGCGGTGGCGACCAGTTGGCGCCACTGCGCTGCGGTCAGCGATTCATTAAGCTCGCACGCATAATCCTGAACCTTCTCGACGCTCTCACGAAGATCGGCGGCAGCGCGGCGCGCCGCGGTGGCGGGATTGTTGAGTTCGTGGGCCAGCCCGGCCGCCATCGCTCCAAGTTGGATCAGCTTCTTGCGCTCCTGCGAGTAGCTCTCCAGATTGCGCATGCGTGTGGCGAGGGTCCGCATGATCTCCCTGGACGCCGCGGGGGAGCAGCGGAGCAGATCCCAGAACGCCGCGCGGGGCAGTCGAAAAACCCGGGTGTCGGCGACGGCCCGAATGATGACCCAATTTGCGATGTCGAGCAGGATTTCGATTTCGCCAAAGAACTCTCCGGGAATTCCCTCCCCGAGGAGGATCTCCTGATCGTCATAGTATTTTGTCACCCGCAGTTCGCCTTCCAGGACGACATAGAAGGCGTCGGCGGGATCGCCATCTCGAAGAAACGTCTCCCCGGGGGCGAGGCGAACTTCAGTTCCCATCGAAAGGCAGGCCCGCTGCGCGTCGTCGAGCTGAGCGAAAAGCGGGACGTCGAAGATCGTCGCAAACGCGCCGTCAGAGGCGCTGGATTCGGGCGGGCGAAGGCACACCTCTTCGAGCTGTTCGTTCAGATCGGCCATATAGGCGCGGCTGGCAGCGATGCCGTCGGGGCCGTCGTTTCTTTCGATGGGCCGCACGGGCAACCGCACGATGAATCGGGTTTCACCCGGCTTCGATTCGACCTCGATCTCGCCGCCGTGTCTTTCTCCCACGATGCCCTGGCTGATCGTGAGGCCGAGACCCTTTCCGGACCCGACGCTCTTCGTCGTGAAGAATGGCTCAAAGATATGCGTCAGATTTTCCGATGGGATGCCCGGCCCATTGTCGACGATCTCCACGACAGTCTGGTTGTCCTCGCGTCGGGTTCGAATGGAGATTTCTCCGCCGCCATTGACGGCGTCGGCCGCGTTGTCGAGCAGGTTGACCCAGACTTGCGCGAGTTCGCTGGGATAGCCTCGGACTTGTCCGCATTCGCTCGAGAAGGACTGCGTGACGCGGAGGTCGTTGACCTTGTGGTTGAGCACGCCCAGAGCGCTTCTGATTTGCTCGTGGACATCGATATCCGCGGCCTCGGCGCGCTCCTGTTTGGCGCTGGAACGCACCGCGTCGACCAGACTGGCAATGCGCCCGGTGCATTGTTCGGCATCATCGAGCAAAGTTTGGATCGTCACTCGCGAAGCGATCCACTGCACCGCGTCGCCAAAGGCGTTGGGGGGCAAATTGTCGCGCAGCGAAATCAGCGCACTTTTGTCCATTCCCGCGCCAACGAGCACCGGAGCGATCTTCCAGGCGTCATTGACTCCGCTTTCGCGAAGCCAGGCTGCCAGCACATCCTCCGACTCACTCTGTTCGAGCGCGTGATGCTCCTGGCGGCCCGAAGGTTTCTTCAGAAACTTGTCGACCAGGGCGATCAAGGGGTCCCAATGCTCCTGCTCCAGCGCGTGATGCAATCGATGGGCGATTTCCTGGATCGCTTGAATCAATTCCCCGAGGTGCACCGCGACGCGTTGCGCGGCCGCGGCAGGATTGTTCAATTCATGTGCCAGGCCGGCGGACATTGTCCCGAGCGCCTCCAACTTTTCCTGCTGGCGCGCATTCCCCTCGATGTTGCGAAGACGCGTGACCATCGCCCGGAAGATTTCGGCGGCGATTTCCGGACAGCGTCGCAAGAGGTTCCAAAACGCCTCTTCCGGAAAAGCGATCAGCCGGGAGTCGCATTCGGCGCGCGCGGAGAGCACGTAAGGCGTGCCCAGCAAGAGCGGGATCTCGCCGAAGAACGCCCCAGGTCGGTTGCGAGCGACCACGCCGTGTCTCTTCACGGCGCTGATCTCGCCCTCAAGGAGAACAAAAAAGCGGCTCGCTCGCTCTCCTTCCGTGAAAAGCAATTCGCCGGCGGCAAGCCGCCACTCCTCCGTTTCCTCGAGGCAAACCTCGTCTTCCTCCTTGAGCCTGGCAAAAAGCGGCACTTTGCGGAGCAGGCTCGTCGCGGTTTCGGACTCCGTTAATTGTTCGATGGCGCTCACAATTGGTTCAGCGGTTAACGCACAAATTCAATAGAAGTCGCACTGCGGGCGGAGGCAAGTTGAGAGTTGCTGGGTTATACCGGCCACCGATACTCACAGATGGAACACGGATTTAAGAATCCACAGATGACGCAGATTGACAAAAGTGGAAATTCTGAAAATCCGAAAAGCTGAAATCCTGAAAGGTAGAAGAGCCGCAGCCAGAGATGAGTTTGGCCACGGATGTTCACAGATGAAACACGGATTTAAAGATCCACAGATGACGCAGATTGACGCAGATTAGGAGAAGAGGTCGGTGGTCGGCGCTGTCAGCGGGACGCATCCATCAGCCGCCAGTTCTATCGGTGTTTGATCAGTGCAAATCTGTGGCGGGCCACAGGTAGCTCATGAGCGAGATATTCGGCCACAGATACTCACGGATGGAACACGGATCTAAAAATCCACAGATGACGCAGATTAAGGGATGCTTTCATCGGCAATAGTCTCTTTAATCTGTGGATCTATCCGTGTTTGATCGGTGCAGATCTGTGTCAGAAGGGGCTGCCGCCGGCTTGAGGCGGCGCCTGCGCGTAACGAGCGACCCGACCGCGCGCTGGCTTTCCGGGCGTTGACATCCATTTCGCATCCGTTATGCATGGTGCCATGCCGACGATCACTCTCAAGAACGTCCCGGCGAAACTCCATGCCCGCCTGAAGGCGCAAGCGAAGGCGCATAAGCGATCCCTCAATCAGGAGGCCATGGTCTGCATCGAGATGGCGATTCGTTCGGAGCGCCTCGATCCTGAGCGGTTTTTGGCCGAGGCACGTGAGCTCCGGGAACGGATTGCGCGAGCGGTGTGCGACGGCAGAATCAGAAGTTCGTGCGCCTGGCCCTCGACGAGGGACGCGAATGATCGTCGCTGATGCCAGTCTTCTGGCTCTGGAGCGGTTGACGATCGATCTGGCGGTGGAAGCGGCGGGGCGGGCGGCGGAGATGGGGATTCCGGCGGTGGCGCTGTTCCCGGTGGAACTCAAGACGGCGGACATATCAGATGGACCCGGCGAACGGGGATGAGGCGCTGCGGGAAGTGGCGATGGACCTGGCGGAGGGTGCGGACATGGTGATGGTGAAGCCGGGGATGCCGTATCTGGATGTGATCGGGCGGGTGAAGGCGGCGTTCGGCGTGCCGACGCTGGCGTATCAGGTGTCGGGTGAGTATGCGATGCTGGCGGCGGCGGGGAAGAACGGTTGGCTGGACTTCGAGAAGGCGCTGATGGAGTCGATGATCGGATTCAAGCGGGCGGGCGCGGATGCGGTGCTGACATACGCGGCAGTGAAAGTGGCGGAGTTGCTGAAGCGCGGATGAATAGCGAATCAACAGGTGAGGACACGACGATGAGCAGAAATGTACGGGCGATCGGGATGGTTGTCGCAGCGGCGGCGGTGCTGGGCGGGGCGGCGATGGGGCAGGAGAGTTCAATCATCGCGCCGGGTGCGGGGCTGCGGCAGTTACCGGGTGAGTATTCGTTCACGGAGGGGCCGGCGGTGGATGCGGAGGGGAATGTCTACTTCACGGATCAGCCGAATGACAGGATCGTCAAGTGGACGGCGGCGACGAACACGGTGGAGGACTGGCTGAAGCCGGCGGGGCGGTCGAACGGGATGTACTTCGACACGGCGG
This sequence comes from uncultured Verrucomicrobiae bacterium, assembly GCA_963820865.1. Classification (GTDB taxonomy): domain Bacteria; phylum Verrucomicrobiota; class Verrucomicrobiia; order Chthoniobacterales; family Terrimicrobiaceae; genus DASTFP01. Next base: position 1,608,952 of record CAWGBZ010000011.1, on the reverse strand, counting down.
GGAATCTGATCGCCTGCGCGGATGGGAAGAACGAGTTGTGGTCGATCGCGCCGGACAAAAAGGTGACGGTGCTGGTGACGGACTACGCGGGACAGTTGCTGAACGGGCCGAATGACCTGTGGCTGAGGCCGGGGGGCGAGGGGCTGTACTTCACGGACCCGCTCTACCAGCGGCCTTACTGGCAGCGGAACCCGGCGACGCAGCAGGAGGGGCGGCACGTCTATTACCTGCCGAAGGGAACGACGCAGCCGCGGCCGGTGGCGACGGACCTGAGGCAGCCGAACGGGATCATCGGCACGCCGGACGGCAAGACGCTGTACGTGGCGGACATCGTCGGGAGTAAGACGTATGCGTATGACGTGCAGGCGGACGGGACGCTCGCCAACAAGCGGCTGTTCTGCGAACTCGGGTCGGACGGGATGACGATCGACGATCAGGGGAACGTCTATCTGACGGGTCAGGGCGTGACGGTGTTCGACAAGACGGGCAAGCAGATCGAGAAGATCGAGGTGCCGCAGAGGTGGACGGCGAACGTGACGTTCGGCGGGGCGGAGCGGGATGAACTGTTCATCACGGCGTCGACGGGGATTTACGCTGTGAAGACGAGGGTGAAGGGTGCGGGGCCGGCGAAGTAGGGCGTGCGCCGAACAGGAGCGAGCAAGATCGCTCACTCACGTTCGCGGTTCGGACCCGAGGGATTATTCCCGTGCGCGGCCGCAACCTTCCGGTGCGGCTGTGCCGGCTGGCGTGAAAGGCTTAAAAGCTGAAACGCTGAAACGCTGAAAAGCTGAAATGCTGAAATGCTGAAATGGGGGAAGACTTGAATCGCGCTTACAGCGCTCCGGTGTGTCTTGTGTCAAGTTCCTTGGGCGTTGCCCAAGGCTATGGCTGAAGCCGCGCTGTTGGCGCTGGGAACGGACGGAAAGGCGGGAAAGCTGAAATGCGGGAGGACTTGAATGGCGCTTACAGCGCTCCGGAGTGTTTTGTGCCACGTTCCTTGGGCGTTGCCCAAGGCTATGGCTGAAGCCGCGCCGTTGGCGCTGGGAACGGACGGAAAGGCGGGAAAGCTATTCCGGGAAGCGGAAACTCCGCAGGGATGCTACGACGGAGGTTTGGGCTGGTGGCGGGCTGCTGCGTTGGCTTCGAGAATTTCCGGAACATGGGAAGCTTCGAATTCCTCGATCAGGTCGCCAACGTGGTCCAGAAACGCCGCCTGCGGGTGATTTTCATCGTCGCCCACCTTCAGGATCAAGGCCTCGAGCAAATCGCGAAGGCGGTAGTAGTCGGCCAGTGTCTTTGGGGCCGGCAATTGGCTGCCAGCCAGACTCTCGTTTCCTTCAAAAGGGGTCATTTCTATCTCCCCAGATCCCATTTATCATGGGTCAAGAGTTGCCGAATGTAAACCTTCTTTCCGGTGGTCAACTCGCATCCAGGCATGACCGAAAAGCTGAAACGCTCAAAAATCGAAAAGCTGAAATTCCGATCCTCCTACGCCAGCTTCGGCGGACAAGTGGTCAAGGGTAATTTCGCTTGCAAAATCCGGGCGGGTGGCACACAGCGCCAACGGCGCGGTGTCATTTGTAGCCCGCGGGCAGCGCCCCGGGAAATTTGCACGCCCCCCGAAATCGAGCGCTGAAAGTGCGACTCAGGTCGGAATCGCAATCATGACGCGAGAAAGGTCGTTGGGATGAATCGCGCCTTCAGCGCTCCTTTTGTGTTTGGCACTTGGTTCCTTGGGCGTTGCCCAAGGCTGTTGCTGAAGCCGCGCCGTTGGCGCTCGCACTGAGCGAAAAAGCTGAAACGCTGAAGAGCTGAGACTGGTCGTGTGTCGATTGCTTCGGGAGGTAATACTTGATGCTCCTACATTCTATTCTTACATTGCGTCCATGAAAGCGCTTGTCACGTCGAAAGGCCAGGTGACCATTCCGAAGGAGTTGCGCGACCGGTTCGGTATCGAACCTGGGGCACAGGTGGACTTTGCCGCCAGCGAGGATTGCGCGGACCGGTTGAATTGCCCAAAGGACGGCTGAAAGAGAAGAACCGGTGAGCGCCGTTGCCGTTGATACCTCCGTCCTGCTGGCGATTTTCAAGGGTGAAGCGAAAGGAGAACGCTGGCTCGACTGTCTGCAAACAGCCGCGGAAGCCGCTTCTCTGCTGGTCTCCTCGGTGGTGTTTGCGGAGACTCGGTCGTTCTTCCCATCAGACAGTGCCTGCCGGATCGCGTTTCGTGACCTCGATCTGCGCACAGCGCGCTGAGTGAAGAGGCGGCGAACCTGGCGGGGCGCATTTTCCGGGAGTACCGGAAGGAAGGCGCGCCGCGGACAACAATTCTTCCGGATTTCCTTGTCGCTGCACACGCTGCCACCCAGGCGGACTTGCTGGCAACGGAGGACCGAGGCTACCTCCACGCCTATTTTCCGCAGATCCGAATTCTTTCCGCCAAGTCGTCCTGACTCCGCTCGAATCGCACGAAAAGCTGAAATTCCGAAAAGCGGAAAAGCGGAAAAGGCCGAGACTGGATGACCAGCGGAATTGAGGTCGACCGCCGAGGCGAGATTCTTGTGTTCTATGGTTGTTCGGGCGGGCTAGATTACCTCGTTTCACGAGAGAATTGCCGACCATGCCTCCTCCTGGTTCTGATGACCTCTTGCCTGATAACCGGCAGCGAGAGCCTGAGCCGTCCTCCGATACGGTGACCTTTCTTTTCACCGACATCGAAGGGAGCACAAAGCTCTGGGAACAGCATCCGGAGGCGATGAAGGTCGCGCTGGCGCGGCATGATGCGATTCTGCGTGAGGCGGTCGAGGCGCATGAGGGGCGGATCATCAAGACTCTGGGGGATGGCGTGCATGCGGTCTTTGAGACGCCGGCGGTTGCTGCGGCGGCGGTGCTCGCCGCGCAGCAGGCGCTGTTCGCCGAACGGTGGGAGGGGATCAAGCCGCAGGTCATACGCGTCCGGATGGCGCTTCACGCGTGCGAAGCCGAGGCGCGCGGCGGCGATTACTATGGTCCCGACCTCAACCGCGCAGCGCGTCTGATGTCCACCGGCCACGGCGGACAGACGCTTTTATCGGCGACCGCGGCGGATCTGGTGCGCGACCAGCTGCCGGAAGGCGCAACGTTGCGCGATCTGGGCGAGCATCGCCTGAAAGATTTGGTTCGGGCGGAGCGCGTTTATCAGCTCGTCCATTCGGAACTGCCGGCCGATTTTCCTCCGCTCAGGTCGCTGAATGCCTTCCGCAATAATCTGCCGGTGCAGCTGACGAGCTTCATTGGCAGGCAGGCGGAGCTGAAGACGGCGAAAGATCTCCTGCTGCGAGAGGATGTGCGGCTGGTCACGTTGACCGGTCCCGGAGGGGTGGGGAAGACGCGTTTGGCGCTTCAAGCGACTGCCGACCTGATCGATCGTTTCGCAGACGGGGTTTTCTTTATCGATCTCGCCCCGGCTCGCGAGCCCGAGGATGTTCTGGCTGCCGTTGCGCGGACGATCGGTCTGAGGGACACCAGTGATCGCCCGCTGCTCGAGAAGGTGAAAGGAGAGTTGCGGGCCCAGACGATTTTGCTCCTCCTCGATAATTTCGAGCAGGTCACCGCGGCCGCTCCCAACGTCGGAGAGTTTCTTCGGGAGTGTCCGCGGCTGAATCTGCTGGTGACCAGCCGGGAAGTGTTGCACCTGCGCGGCGAGCATGTGTTGCCGGTCCCTCCGCTGGGTTTGCCCCGGATGGATCTCAGACAACCTTCGCTCGACCAACTGCAACAGTCCGAGGCGATCCGGTTGTTCGTTGAACGCGCCCAGGCCGTGAAGCCGGACTTCGAGCTGACCGACGAGACCGCGTCTGCGGTGGCGGAGGTTTGCTGGCGGTTGGACGGCCTGCCGCTGGCGATCGAGCTCGCCACTGCGCGGATTCGTCTGTTTTCGCCCCAGGCCCTGCTCGAGCGACTGGAGAGCCGGTTGAAATTGCTTCGCGGCGGGCCACGCGACCTGCCGGTCCGCCAACAGACATTGCGGGACGCAATCGGCTGGAACTACGAACTGCTCGACTGCGGCGAACAGCGCTTGTTCGCGCTGCTTTCCGTATTTCCGAGTTGCACGCTCGAGGCGGTGGAGGGGGTGGCCAGGAAGGTCAGGCAGCTGGACGAGATGGGGGTGGACATTCTCGACGGAGTGACTTCGCTGGTAGACAAGAGTTTGATTCGGCGCGCCGATCTGGGCGCGCGCGAGCCGCGGTTTCTGATGTTGGAGACGATCCGTGAATACGCGACGGAACGGCTGGAGGAGGATCCTGAATTCAGCGCGGCCGCTCGCCGGGCACACGCAGGCTGGTACGCCGATTGCACCCTGCGCCAATGGGAACGCTTGACCGGCACCGATCGAGAGACCGCGCTCGACGACATGGACCGCGAGATCGAGAACGTGCAAGCCGCCTGGCGCTACTGGGTCGCGGAGGGCGATCTCGAGCAACTCCGTAAGTTAGCGGACTGCCTTTGGCTGCTCTATGATGCGCGTGGGTGGTATCACGCCATGGCGGATTCTACCGGCGATTTGCTGAAAGTCCTGGCGTCCACGCCATCGACGCCCGAGCGGGCGCAGGAAGAGATCATGTTGCGAGTAAGTCTGGCGCGCGCGCTGTTGTCCGTCAAAGGGTGCACGCCGGATGTTGAGGCGACCTACAACGGCGCGCTCGCTCTTTGTCAGGGACAGGGAGAGATTCCTCAGCTCTTTCCCATTCTGCGAGGACTGGCGAGTTATTATATGTATGTGGCCGACTTTGAGAAGGGCGTGCGGATGGGGCGGCAGATCCTGGGCCTGGCGGAGCGGCAGGGCGATTCGATCATGCGGGTCGAGGGGCATCTGGTACTCGGATACAATCTGGCCTTTCTCAGAAGTCTGAGCCTCGGCCTGGACCACCTGGACAAAGGGATTGCCAATTATGATCCCGATCAGCACGCGCGTCGTTTGCAACCCGGGCATAACCCGGTCGTGGCGTGCTACAGCACGTCGGCCCTGCTCCTGTGGATGCTGGGCTTTCCGGATCGGGCACTCCAAAGGACCAACGAAGCGGTGGCCGTGGCGGACCGGCTGAATCGCCCGTTCAGCATGGCTTACGCGTTATTTCATGCCGGCCTGCTCCACCTCTGGAGGCGCGAACTGGAACTCGTCAAGGAGCGCGCAGAGGCCGTCCTGGAGATCACCGAAAAGCATGACTTCCCGATTTGGCAGGCGGTGGCCGGCTGTCTGCGCGGGGCGGCACTGGCGGGAATGGGACACGCAGATGAAGGGCTCATGGAGAGCAGCCAGGGGATGAACCGCTATCGGGGGCTGAGAACGCCGCCGGTATTTTGGCCGCTTCTTCTGGTCATTCGGGCCGGAGTCTGTGGTCAGGCGGGAAGATTCGAGGAAGGATTGGCCTCGGTGGATGAAGCGCTGGGATTTGTTGGACCGGACTCGGGAAGTCCGTTGGCGGCGGAGTTTTGTCGAGTCAAAGGGGAACTGCTTCTCGCGAGTTCTTCGGAGAACATAGGGCAGGCCGAGACGTGGTTCCGGCAAGCCCTCGGGATCGCCCGGGAACGGCAGGCCGGGATGTTCGAGCTACGCGCTGCAGTGAGTTTGAGCCGGCTCTGGCGGAGGCAAGGCAAAGCAGAGGAAGGCCGGCAAGTGCTGCGCGATGCCTACAGCAAATTGACGGAAGGCTTCGCGACGACGGATCTGCAGGAAGCAGGCGAGGAGTTGAGTTGAGAGGTGAGAGTTGAGAGTTGAGAGTTTCTTTGGGCGCAGCCCAAGGCTGTAGTTGAAGCCGCGTCGTTGGCGCTCTGCGCGAGTCGAAAAGCTGAAAAGCTGAAACTCCGAGATGCTGAGAAGCGCACAACATTCGGGGATTCGCCCAGGCGAATGCTCCCCGAACGAGAAGTCAGTTTTTCTTGAGGAGCAGGCGTCCGGCGCGAGCGTCGACGGTCATGGTGAAGTGCGAAAGAATGCCGGTCCCGAGAAGGCCCGCTTCGCCGGGAAAAAACTCTCTCTCGTGCAGGCCGGCGCGCACCCCGTTGATCCGGTACTCGGCCAGGTCCACCATCGTCTCGACATAAGTCACCGGCCCACGCGAGAAACCTACGGACGCCCCGCGCCGACCGGAGCGTGAGGGAAGGGTGACCCAATGAAGATCATCATTGCACCCGGTGTCGAGCCGCGTCCAGCGAGGCGGAGCGCCGGCGACCGAAACGGGCACGGACATGGCACCATTTTGAAATCTGATCGGGAGCACGGTCGCGCCGGCGGCGTCTGCACGTTCGAGAAGCCGCAGCCGTTTCTTGCGGAAATCGATTTGCACGATTCGACCCCGAAAGAAATCCTGTCCCAGCAGGCCGTCGATACCGCGAGGGGACGCCGGATTGATCTGCCGGAGATCGAGAACAAGGATGTCATCGCTCAGTCTCACGTCACCAACCTTCGCGGAGAATCCACTGACCCAGCGCGCTTTGGCACCGTGCTGGACTCCGACAACCCAAACGGGCGGTCCCGGCCGCAAGTTCTTGAACTTGCGCGCCGCATCCAGATTCAGGGCGCTCATGCCGGCGCCCGAGTCCAGCACAAACCGCAACGGAGTGCCCCTCGGAGTGGGTTTGACGGTCAGGCAAATCATTCCATCGCGCCACTCGAAGGGGATTTCCGCGCCCGGCCTCGCCCAAGCCGAGACCGACAAGAAAACCGCCACCAGCGGAAGCAGGAAAAGCCGCAAGAACACCGGGGCACTTTGCAACGCGTCCGGCGGAATTTCAACTCACGGAGCGGAAATGCGTCGTAAGCTGGAAATTTTCGGACCGCCTCCACGATGCCCGAACGAGGCAAAGCGCGATTTCAGAGGACGTTGCCCTTGCACCACCGTCTGTCAGCCGTGCCGTTGGTGTTCTGAGGAAGCTTGGAAGCCGCCTCGGCGAGGTTGACGGTAGGTGAGGCTGCTCATTAGGATGCCTCAATGGACGGACTGAATGACGAGTTCATGGCCGATCCGGAGGAGTTTTTGAAAAAATATCCGGTTGGGTTCAAATTCAACTCCCCTCTGGGAAGCATTACGGAGGACCGCGTTGATGATTTTGATCTGAGCCATGGATCATTCGGCGTCGTCGAACTCGAGCTATTCGCCAATCGTGGCAGGCCGGGAAGCGTTTACAGCAATAAGATTAGAGCGTACTGGCTGCCTTGGCTGAAGAACGAGACCGCGAAGCTCACGCTTGGGAACGGCGCGCGGTTCTTCTTCACCGCCGAGTTGACCGGCTGCCGCATTCAGATCGGCGGGGATGCCAACCCAACGGTTTTGCATATCAGTGGTTACAGCGGTTCTACCCGTGAGTGGCGGGAAGCGCAGGCCAAGGAACAGCTGGGAGATCTCTACGACAAATCTGTTCGCTACTCGAAGTATCGTGAAGACGGTTATTCGGGCGTCGCGTTCGTCTGTGGGTATTGGGACGCGGGAAATCAGTCTTGGCGGATCCTGGCGCAGCAGTCCAAGTACGCGAATAGGCAAACGACCGTTACGGAGGTGCGCGTTCTGCACCCAAAAGAGTGAGAGGCGGGGGAAGCCATTCTTATCCCGAAATCCGGAACTTCTTAGCGACCGGTCTGACCCTCGATGGCGATCTGGGCCTCGCCTCAGACAAGTCACGAGGAGGGCTTCCGCTGGACGACGAGCAGATAAGGCGACGGGCGACCCCGCTTGGCTGAGAGCCCCGCGCGATTGTCAATTTCCTAGGCAACCCATGCGGTACGCATCGTGCCGGCACTGGCGTAGGCGACGATGTGTTTGCGAGCGGGACGATTCCGAGCAGAAGCACTTCAAAGACGGCGAACCGCTCGAAACGTCCGCGCGTACAGCCCCGCTCAAGAACGGACTTCCCTCGATAGTCCCTCAAAGTTGGTCCATTCGCGCCTTTCCGACTGGAGATGAAGCGGTGATGTTCGCCGGTATCCAAACCGAAATACATTCCAACGTGGTCAATTTGCTGTCCGTCACCCTCATCTGCGTCGAAGAACACGAGGTCCCCGATTCTGAGGTGGGAGAAATTCTCGACCTGAGTGCCTGTATTCTGGGTGATCACGATTCCCGGTGCGGCATCATAGATCTGAAAAGCGCGCCGAGGTATCGCAGCGCGAGCGGGAAGGGGTTCCAAACAAAGTGGCATCGTATCTGCGTAAGTACCGCCGTCGAGGTGGTGCCGATAGCCCCAGACCATGCGAATGAAGCCCGAGCAGTCGAGGCAGTGAAGCTGATGCGGCTCGTGGGGGTCCACGCGGTTTGGATAAGGCCAGTCAATGCCAAGATAATCATTGAAGTCCGACCCTTCCTCCCGTTTCCCATTCTTAAGAGGACCGTAGGCCGCGTCGCCGGAGATCTGCAAGCCGTCCACAACAACCGCTGGTGCGCCACGGATATATTCCATCGCGATCGCCAGCACGTCGGAAACACGCCGCTCGTTCGCTGAGAGGGCATCCTCCAACCAAGAGAAATCGACTTCGCCACCGAAGGGCGTCGGCAAGGTGCGGACCCAGACTGAGTGTTTGATTTTTTCCGCGGCGATGGACTCTGTGAAGGTCCTTCTCGGGCCTGCCAGAGTGGCCGTAAAAGCACCGTCGGTAAGGGTCGCCAACCATTTGCCGCGCTCGTCAGTCAGGGTGGTGCGATCCGGGCTGCTCTCACGCCTAACGAGAACTGCATCCGAAAGGCGCAATTTCGATAATGACTTCCTGCCAGCCTTCATGGTTTGTTGCCGCGGTCTAAATATACCGGCTCGACTGAAAGGAGCAACGGGCACGTCGTTTTCCTGGGGCGTCGCCACGGGCTGCTGGTGAAGCCGAGCCGTTGGCGCTTGGGACAAGTGCGGATGCCGTAACTGGCGAGGTGGAAAAGAAGATTCCCAAAGATAGGCGCGTTTTAAGCATCGAAATCGCTCTCTTGATACGCGCGCTCGGCCCACCCTTGGCGAAACACTATTCGGGACTTGGATCATGCCGAAGAAACAAACCATTGAACGAGCCCGGCGCGACCGGCGCGAAGGGAAATCGGCTTCGACGCAAGCCGGGGAATTTGTCCGCGAAGAGATCGAGGAGATTCGTAAAGGCGAGCATGGGGCCCGCTCGACCAAGCAAGCGATTGCCATTGGCCTTTCCAAGGCCAGGCGGGCGGGCGTGAAACTGCCCGCGCCCGCGAAAGGACGTGTGCCCGAGGCGACCCGGCGAAAGGCGAAGCAGGATCTGAAGAAAGCAGAGCGCGGCGGAGTCGCCAAACCGTCGCGCAAGCGTTCGCAAGCAGCGTTGAAGGCACTCAGGCGGGAAGGGCGAGCAGCCGCGTCGAAAAAAGCGCTCTCCAGACAAGCTCGCTCGGCCGCACGGAAGCGCAGTCCGGCCCAACGATCCGCTTCCGCGAGAAAGGCGGCGCGTACACGCAGCGCACGTGCGCAGTAATTGGATGTAACGGTAATCGGAAAGGTCTCCCAGAACGAGTATCCGATTTGATGGGACCGGTGGAGGTTGCCTCACACGGGATCCCGACGGCAGAGCAGCTTTCGCGGCCCTAATTCTGGTCCGCTTGCCGTAAGGCTTCTGTGGTCGCGCATTGACGCTCGTAGCTCCGCAAATCGTCGACGTCCTCCAATGGGGGAAGGCAATGAAAGGAAAGCCTTGCGGCGCGTGCTCTTTGAAGAGTCGCTTCAAAAACGGTCACCGAACTCCAGGGGATCTTCTCGAAAATTGAAGTCACGGGTTTTCTTAATCCGAGGAGCACATAGCCACCGTCCACAGCCGGAGCGATGACCATGTCTTTTTCTTTGAGCGAGGTTTTTGCCTCCTCCAGGTAGATTTGCGTGAGACCGGGACAATCTCCGCCGAGAAGGAAGACGCGTTCCGCACCCGACGCAAAGCCGTGGTCCATCGCGGCGAGAAGGCGTACTCCCAAATCTCCGTTGGGTTGTGCGACAAACTCGTGCTCGTTGAGCAGAAATGGCTTCAACCAGGCGCGCATCTCGCTCTCCGCCTGAGGCGGTGCATAGTGAACTGCGGTGTGCCAGTCGTTCGGAATTTGGGTGAGCTGGTGCTCGACCAGGGCGCGGTAGACGTCAGCGGCGCGAGCCACTCCGATCGAGCGCGCCAGGCGCGTCTTGACCTCTCCCACGTGCGGGGCCTTCAATAAAAGCGCTGCGAGAGTCATCCGTGCCTGGATCAAGTCTTGGAAACGAAGTTGGCGTAGGCAAGTGCGTTTTTGGCCCGGTTGGGTGTTTCTTCGGATAGGGCCAGGGGTTGCCGCGAGCATGCGCAAAGAAGAATGGAAGTTGAAGCAGCAAAGGATATGCTCGCGACTGCAATGCTGCGAGCCGACGGAATGCTCCTTGTCTTGAGAATCAGCTGGGCGGGCATCAGATGCGGAGAAGTCGTCTAGAGAGTTGAATGAACAGGCCACTAGTCAGTGTGATCGTGCCAGTATGGGGGGATGACGCTCTCCTTATTGACCTGATCAACCGTTGGCCGTCCGATGCGGAGTCTGTTGAGTGGATTATAGCCGCAGTTGGCCCTTCAGAGACTGTGAAGGACCTTGACCGATGCGGTCGGATTCGACTTGTCGTTTGCGAGAAGCCGTCGCGAGGAGCGCAGATGAACGCCGGGGCTCTCCGAGCGCGCGGCTCGCTGTTATGCTTTCATCATGCGGATTCGAGACTTGGACCAGAGCACATTGCCGCGCTCGTGGAGACCGCCGAAAATGAAGAGATCGTCGGCGGGGCATTTCATCGGAAGTTTGACAACCAAGGCGCCTGGATGCAGCGGTGGGAAAAGCTGTTACGATCCATCAGCCTGGCGGTGGCACCACTTTTCGGCGACCAGTCATTATTCGTCAAAGCTGCGGTTTTCCGCCAGTTGGGCGGCTACGCAGATATTCCCTTGATGGAGGACATCGAATTCTCGCGACGCCTGCGCCGGGTGGGCCGGATCGCGCTGCTCGACCCGCCAGTGTGGTCATCGCCAAGACGTTTCCGCCGTCTGGGCAATTTGAGCACGTTGTTGCTCAACACCGGTTTCATCCTTCTTTTCCATCTCGGTGTCAGCCCTCACATGCTCCATCGCTGGTATTACCGGGAGCGATCCAGCAAGCGCAGGACCGGGAAACAGCATGCGGCTCAAGGGGCTCAACCCTAATGTTTGCCGGTTCAAGAGAAATGTTCCGCCTCGATCTGGAAGACCTTTGCAGGTTGCGGGCTTATCTCGTCGAACGCGGATTTGCCGAGGCCGACGAGGCGGTGACTGCGGAGCGTGCCGGCGAAGGGAACATGAATTACGTCGTCCGCGCTCGCATGGCAGGTCGAAGCATAATTCTCAAGCAGGCTCTTCCCTGGGTGGTAAAGTATCCGACCATTGCCGCGCCGGTTGGGCGAGCTGTCTCGGAGGCTCGCTTTTACCGATTTGTCGCTCAGAGCAGGTCTGTCGCCGCAATGATGCCGCATCTTCTAAGCTTTGACGAAAGCTCGGCGTTGCTGATCCTGGAAGATCTCGCCCCCGCCGATACCTTACTCGGCTGCTATCAAGGCACACGCCTACTGAGTCGGACCCATCTGGAGGAACTGGCCCGCTACACCTCTGCCCTCCACCGTCTGACCATCCCGCCCGACGAACGCGCCACCTTCCGCAATGGAGCAATGCGCCAGCTGAACCATCAGCATATTTTCGACATTCCGCTTCGGACCGATGGGGCATGCTCGGCGATGCTGGAGCAAATCACTCCCGGCCTGGATCGCGCCGGCGAGCGTTTGCGCCGGGACGCGAGCTATTGCAAAACGGTCGAGGCGCTGGGATGTTCGTATCTGGAGCAGGATGGTCCAAGCCTGATCCACGGTGACTTGTTCCCAGGAAGTTTACTCCAGACTGAACACGGGAACGTGCGCGTCATTGATCCCGAATTTTCGTTCTATGGAGACCCCGAGTTCGACATCGGGGTCTTTCATGCGCACCTGCTAATTTCCCGTCACGAGGACGATATCGCATCGTTCTGGTTGGACGCTGCGCTGGAAGACACCGCACTCTCCAAAACTCTCGTCGTTCAATATGCTGGCGTCGAGATTATGCGTCGAATTCTCGGCGTCGCCCAGTTGCCCGTCGCGCTCTCCCTTGAAGCCAAGGGAGACTTGCTTGAACGAAGCCGCGAGATGGTTCTCGCAGGCGTTCAGGGAAAAAGATAGCGACGGCGATGCTCTTTTGCGGAGCCCTTCGGCCCTTCCGAGGTGATGTTATCTGCGCCGAGACGCGGGCTTTATTCGCCGCACCTTTTTCACGGGTGTGGTAAGCAAGCCGACCAGAGTGTGGTGCTCTGGTCGATCAAACTCCTCGAGACCGAACTGGAAGGCGCTAAAGTCCGCGCGGGAGCGAAATGTCCCAAAGAGTCGGTCCCAAAAGGAAAAGAGTGACGAGTAATTCGAGTCCGTTTCCGGCTGCCAGCGAGAATGGTGAACTTTGTGCATGAAGGGCGTTACGATGAGCAGACGCAAGCTCCGGTCCAGCCATTTGGGCAGGGCGATGTTGGCATGGTGGATTTGAACGACGGTGAACATGGCGGTTTCGTAGAGCGCCAAATGCCAGAGCTCCAGACCCAGGAGAGCGATCACGGGCACGCGGAGGATGGAAGAGAGGACGATTTCGCCCAAGTGGAAGCGGCTGGCGGTGGTGACATCCATCTTTGGATCGGAATGGTGCGTGCGATGAAAGCGCCACAGGAACGGAACGCGGTGATTGAGACGATGCCAAAGATACATCCACGCGTCGAAGAAGAGAAACGCACCCACGACTTGCGCCCAGTTCGGCAAGTTCAACCAGTTCAAAAGTCCAAAGTCGTGCGCTTGAGCCCATGCCGCAGCTGTCCACCAAAGCGCGACAAAAATCCATCCGATGGCCAGTGCGTTGAAGATACCCAAGACGAGATTCTTCACGCCGTGACGCAATCGTTCACGTGAATTGCCGACAAAATATAGTCCGAGGGGCGCTGAACTCTCCCAGACAAGCAAGAGCAGCAGAACGGTCACTGCGCAGATGCTTTGCAACTGATCGATACTCTGCAGCGTCTCTTCCACTTCCTTTCAATGGGCTTCCGAAAATTTACCATGGATGAGCCCTGTTCAAACCACATAAGTGGGACCCATCGTCCGGTCCAACCTGACGGGGGAGGAAAAGATTTTCGACCCTGCCATCCCACTGCGCAAAACTGTTGTCATCTGGAATCGGGCGGATGAGAGTATCCAATGCCGGAAGCTTCCCAGCGATTTTTGGCACCCGTGGCCGCGGCAAGGCAACCGGCCCTCGAGCAAGACTTCCGGAAGACCCTCTCCGGCCACAATCTCGAGCTCACGCGTGGACGCACGGAAATCCTTCAGCTCAATCTCGGCAAGATTTGCAATCTCACCTGCATTCATTGCCACGTGAATGCGGGACCGAAGCGCAAAGAAATCATCAGCCGGGAGACAATCGATCGAATCCTCAAATGGCTTGCCGGCACGGAGATCGAAACGGTCGATCTCACCGGAGGAGCTCCCGAGATGGTTCCCGGCTTTCGCTATTTGGTGCAGAGACTGCGCTCCATGTCGCAGGTCAAGACGATCATCGACCGCTGCAACCTCACCATACTTTTGGAACCCTCCTACGACTGGCTGGCCGATTTTCTGGTGGCTCATCGTTTGAAAATCGTCGCCTCCATGCCCTGCTACCAACCCGAGAACGTAAATGCTCAGCGTGGTGAGGGGGTCTTCGAGGAGAGTATTCGTGCACTCCGGTTGTTGAACCGGCTCGGCTATGGCCGGCGGGCCGACCTTGTCCTTGACCTGGTTTACAATCCCAATGGCGAGTTCCTGCCTCCGGATCAGGCTGAGCTGGAATCCGACTACAAGCGCGAGCTGAAGGATAATTTTGGCATCGATTTCCACCATCTCTACACCATTACAAATATGCCAATCGGCCGCTTTGCGTCCTGGCTCAGGCACCAGGGAAAAATTGAAGCCTACATGCAACTGCTGGTGACAGCCTTTAACCCTGCCTCCCTTGCCGGTCTTATGTGTCGCAACACGCTTAGTATTGGCTGGCGCGGTGAGGTTTATGATTGTGATTTCAATCAACAAATGCGGATGCAATGGAGCAACGGCGATCCGCTCTTTCTTTGGGATATAGATCCCAAGCGGCTCCAGGATCGACCCATCGCCTTGGGCAGCCACTGCTTCGGATGTACCGCTGGTTCTGGTTCCTCGTGCGGCGGCGCTCTGGTTTGATTCATCCGCGCCGGGAATTGCGGTTCCTCAAGCTCTCCGTGAGTTGGACCTGGCAATTGAGGCGCGCCTGTTGCCGCAAGGCTTTCAGGGTTTTCTTGAAAGGATTTTCGAGAGGTACTCTACATCTCTGCGAGCAACTCACTGGCCGCGCGGTAGCCACTCTCAATGGCGCCGTGGACCGTGCCGTTGGCCCCTTGAAAATCGGTCGCTTCGCCGGCGAAGAAGAGCGTGCCGTCGAGGGGTTCGGCGAAAATTTGCGCAGCCTGGAGGCCACCTACGCCCGGATAGCTGTAGGCCCCGCGCGCGAAAGGATCCGCGCTCCAGTCATGAAAATGAAACTCTCTCAGCAGCGGATCGATTTCGGCAACCGGAACTCCGAAGGTCATTGAAAGTGATTCGATGGCCGAGGCGCGGATTTCAGCAGCAGAACGACCGAGGTGCCTTTGGGCAGCGGGACCGGCCGCCCAGCCGATGAGAGCGTCTCCGGTGACTGGCCGGGTCGTCCAGAGGGTTGGGAAGGCGGCATCAAGGCAAAACGCGAAACTGAAAGGCGCGTGTCCGCCGATAACTCGCGGATCTTCCCAAAAGCGCTCCTGGAAAAGCATTGCCACCTTCATGACCTGGCCGACCTCGAGTCGCGCCAGCGAATCTCTCTTTGCATGGAGCGGCGGATCGAACGAAACCGCGCCCCGCTCGTCCGGGCGCGCCCGCAAGAGCGCGAGCGGCAGCGTCGTCAGCAATTGACGAGCGCGGAGCCGAACTTCGTTTTCGCCTCGGACACAGCGCAGATCAACCTCCTGGCGTTTCCATCTCACTTCGCGCACGACGTGCTCGAGGCAGAGGCAACTCGCCGGCAGGATCTTGGCCAGTTCGTGAATGAGGCTGTCGTATCCGGAGCACACGCGAAACTGCCTTTCGCCGTCGATCGCTTGCGCGGCGCGATCAGCGACCACGATGGAAGCCGCGCTGATGAGTTCGGCACTGGCCGCATTGAAGCCCTCGACGGAGGCTTTCGCGACGCGCTTGTGAAAAGCCGGCGCTTTCACTGATTCGAGGAACTGCGCGTAAGTTAGGTTCGTGCGTGGATCAATCTGCTCATCGATCTCGGCGACGATCTCCCCGAATTCGTCAAACGACCGGAGCATTCCGCCTTCGCAGAGCAACCGGTGGCCTGACGTTTCGACCGTCGGCAAACCGGCCGAGTTAATGAGATCACAGAGCACTGGAGGACGGCCGTGGACGAACTCCGCGCCCAGCTCGATGGGAAGTTCGCGCCCATTGCCGTGATGCGTGAGGACGCGGCCGCCAAGGCGGTCACGCGCTTCGACAACGAGCACATTCACCCCGGCGCGATGCAACCTGGCGGCTGCGGCGAGTCCGGCAGCTCCCGCACCGATAATGATGACATCCGCGTCGACCATCCGGACCATCGGTAGCAAGTGTCTCCCTGCGAGTCAGCCCAAACTTGCGCCTGTCTAAATCTCTTCAGCCTTTTGCCTATCCCGTCCGTGGAGGAATGCAGTTCAAGCCCCCGTCACTTTCATCCGAAGGCTGAGTTTGGCTGCATCCTTCCGGGAATCATGCCCGAGAATGACGGCTTCGTGAGTTCCTCTCTGAACGTCTTTTCCCCAGAAGGAGTTTCCTGGTTGTCCAATTTCCATCGAGGTCCGAAAACCGCCAGACACCATTGCGCTCCTGGCCTAGGGTAGGCCGATGCATCTCGATCCTGCCGTTTGTTATCGCGCGCTACGGGCGCGCGATGCGCGCTACGACGGGCGGTTCTTCACGTGCGTGAAAACGACCGGCATTTATTGCCGGCCAATTTGTCCCGCGCGACCGCCCAAGTTCGAGCATTGTTGCTTTGTGCCAACGGCGGCCGCGGCGCAGGAAGCTCGATTTCGCCCTTGCTTGCGCTGCCGGCCGGAGAGTTCTCCCGATCTCGATGCCTGGCGCGGCAGCTCGGCGACGGTCTCTCGCGCGCTTAAGATGATCGAGGGCGGGGCGCTTGACGAGGGTGACGTCGCGTCGCTCGCGGATCGCCTTGAGATTGGCGAGCGGCAGCTTCGGCGAATCTTTCGTCGCCATGTCGGGGCCGCGCCGATTACCGTCGCACAGACGCGGCGTGTCCTGCTTGCCAGGCAGCTCATCCACCAGACCGATCTGTCGATGATCGAGGTCGCACTCGCGAGCGGCTTTGGCAGTGTGCGGCGCTTCAACGAGACATTTCAACGCCTTTACCAACGCCCGCCCGGCGAGCTCAGACAGCGCGCGGCGCCGGTATCGTCCGCACCCGAGATCTCCCTGTTGTTGCCCTACCGTCCGCCCTACGACTGGACGAGCATGATTCGCTTCCTCGAGGCGCGGGCGATCGCCGGTCTCGAAGCGGTCTCGGAGAAGAGCTACAGCCGGTTGATCGAGTTGGGCGATGTCACCGGTTCGATTATGGTGTCCCACGCGCCGGAGCAATCCGCCTTGCGTGTGGCCGTGCGATTTCCTCGTCTTAGCGCGCTGCCGACGATCATCGCGCGGATTCGGCGGATGTTTGACCTGAGCGCCGAGCCGGGGTCGATCGCCGCAGTCTTATCGTCTGATCCGGTGATGGCTCCTCTGGTGTCGGCGCGGCCGGGCCTGCGCGTGCCAGGCGCCTGGGATGGTTTGGAAGTGGTCGTGCGGGCGGTGCTTGGCCAGCAAATCAGCCTGAAAGCGGCGACCCGGCTCGCCGGCCGCGTTGTTTCCACAATCGGCACGCTGACGGAGACGAACGAAGTCCCGGCTCTCACGCACGCTTTTCCGAAACCGGACCGTTTCGATGTCAAAATTCTGACCAGCCTGGGAATTCCGGCTGCCCGTGCTGCGGCGATCGTGGCCGTGGCGAAGGCGTCGGCCATCGGTGCGCGTCTGTTCGATCCCAGCCGCGATCTCGCCGAAGCGGTCACCCGCTTTCGCACATTTCCCGGAATCGGCGAGTGGACCGCTCAGTACATTGCCATGCGGGCCCTTGGTGAGAGCGACGCCTTTCTGGCCGGGGATGTCGGTGTCCGAAGGCAATTTGCCGCCCATGGAGAGCCGCTGACCGCATCGCAACTCGTGGCTCGCGCGGAGCGGTGGCGACCGTGGCGCGCCTATGCGGTCCTGCACCTCTGGATGGCTCAGAACGATTCAATGTCAACTTCCTTACTCCATGAAACTGACCATGCACTTGCTACTTGAACGACTGCCGTCGCCGATCTCTCCATTGCTCGTCGTGACGGACCGCGAAGGAACTCTTCGAGCCATTGACTTTGCCGACTGTGAGGCGCGCATGCACCGGTTGCTGCGCCAGCACTACGGCGGGTACAAACTGCGGGAAGGCGCGACACCCACTTCCCTCGTGCGGGCTCTTGAGGCCTATTTCGCCGGCCGTATCGACGGGCTCGCCGACGTGACGGTGGCGACCGGTGGCACGCCGTTCCAGCGCAAAGTCTGGCACGCGCTACGCGCCATTCCGCCCGGAAGAACGCTCAGTTACGGGCAGCTCGCCGCGTCTTTGGGCGACGCCAGAGCCAGTCGCGCGGCAGGCTCCGCCAATGGGGCAAATCCGATCGCCATTGTCGTGCCATGTCATCGCGTTGTCGGAGCGAACGGTGCCCTGACCGGCTATGCAGGTGGCCTTGCTCGCAAGCGCTGGCTGCTTGATCATGAAAGACGCTTCGCCGGGCACGGAGCGAGCGGGATTGCCAGCGCGGCTGCATGAAGGGATCGCCGAGCATCGCTGAAACCGTTGATCGAGAAAAATTCGAAGTCTGGTGTCCATTCCGCGGACGGTCGTTCGTCCTCTGATTAAAGGGGAGAATCCAACACCAACCGGATCGAGCTATGAAACACCATCGAGACGCCGACACGAAACGTCGGATCGGCGGACACCGGAAACGGCGACCGATCCTGCCTGATTGACACCAAGGAGATTGCACAATGACAACCGCGACAATGGAACTACCCGAGGTCGTGACCCGGGACGAATGGCTGAAGGCACGAGTGAAGCTACTTGCCAAGGAAAAGGAACTGACCCATCTCGGCGACGCCCTGAATACCGAGCGTCGCCGGCTCCCGATGGTGAGGATGGAAAAGGACTATGTTTTCGAGGGACCGGAGGGGAAGATGAGCTTGCTCGATTTGTTCGAGGATCGTCAGCAGCTCATCATCTATCACTTCATGTGGTTGTGGGACGCTGGTCAGCCGCGCGACGTCGGCTGTCCGAGTTGCTCGGCGTGGGCCGATGAGATTGCCAGGGGCCACCTTCAACATCTCCACGCCTGCAGTACCACCCTCGCGCTGGTCTCCCGCGCGCCGCTGGCCAAGCTCTCGGCCTTCAAGAAGCGCATGGGCTGGACGGTGCCGTGGTATTCATCATTCGGCAGCGATTTCAACTATGATTTTCACCTCGTGATGGATGAATCGGTCGCTCCGCTGTACTATAATTATCGCACCAAGGCGGAGCACGAGCGGGCCGGAACTGCCTATTACTTTGACGGTGAGCAGCCCTTCGACCTGCCAGGGTTGAGCTGCTTCCTTCGCGATGGCGACGAACTTTTCCACACCTACTCCACCTATGGTCGCGGGGGTGAGATGGTCGGCGGAGGTTACTATTTCCTCGATTTGACGGCGTTGGGCCGGCAGGAGGAATGGGAAGAACCAAAAGGCCGCGCGACCGGACTCGGGGCGACGGCCGGCAGCGAAAAGATCCCTTACCCCGATCAGTACCGAGGAAGCGCAAGCATGCTGTCAGAAGACCGCCGGTTAAGCGCTTGAAGGGACAAATCGAGCGAATGATTCTGCGAGCCTCAGCGGGGCAAGAGACTCTGCTACGCCGTGTAACGTTGCTAGACGATGGGGGTCAGGGGAGGCTTTGCTCAGCGAATCGTGGCCTGCGCGTCCGACAAAGCCTTGACTGGACGAGGCTCGTGGTCCTCACAAGGGCGACGAGAGGGCTCCTGATACCGACGGCGGCAGTGGCGGCCTGTGTCATTTTGATCTTTTCGGCGCTTTTGAGGATGCCCCGGAGGACCAAATCGGGTGCGCAGAACGATACTTGCCATGGACTTGAAGAGACTCGGTCGCGATCTCCAGCAAGGCGATCGAGGTTCTCCGGCGCCAGGCCGATGGCAGTTGGAAGCTCATTGCAGGCAATCCTCATGGGCGTGAGTAAAAGGAAGACCAGCTTCAGCGCGGATTGATCCGCATTTCAGAATAACAATCGAAGAAAGAGAAAGAAGAATGAGCACAAAACCTATCCCTGAGGGACACCACACCGTGGCGCCCTATCTCGCTATCAAGAATGCCGTCGAGGCGTTGGAGTTTTATAAGAAGGCGTTTGGAGCGACGGAGACGTTCCGGTTGATGATGCCGGACGGACGCCTTGGACACGGGGAGATTCGCCTTGGCGATTCCGTGATCATGCTCTCGGATGAGTTTCCCGAGTATGATGGAGGCGCTTCCCCGAAGACTCTGGGCGGGTCATCCGTCTGCATTCATTTATACGTCGAAGACGTCGACGCGTTCTTTAAAACGGCGTTGTCGGCTGGTGCTCGAGAGCGCAAACCGGTGATGGACCAGTTCTACGGCGATCGCTCAGGCCAGCTGGAGGATCCGTTCGGCCATCTCTGGTGGGTGGCCACGCACAAGGAAGATGTTTCGATGGAGGAGTTGAAGAAACGCATGCAGGCGATGGAAAGCTGAAAAGCTGAAACGCTGAAACGCTGCCGATGCGCGGCGGGACGCATCTCTTTCCAGCGGTGGCACGTAGTGTCAGGCAAGGGTTCGAGAAATGAAAAGGTCTGGATTTTTCTTAGATAATTCGGCTCCACCTGGCGTGGGAGCGCTAGTTGGCCGGTTGGGGCGGACAATCGCAACGTTCATCTTTCTGGCGTTGACCGTGTCGACTATGAACGCCGGAACGCTCGAGGAATTGCGCTGGAAGAAACGCGTGGTCGTGATCTATGCTCCGGCGGGCTCAGAGGAGCAACTGGCTCGGCAGGAGCAATCGCTTCGCACACACAAGGTGGAGTTGGATGAGCGTGACGTGACGCAGATCCTCCTGCGCGAACCCGCCGAGAATCGAAGGATCGCGGACCGATTCAAACTGGCCGAAGCGGGCTTTACCATCCTTCTGATCGGGAAGGATGGCGGGGAAAAGCTGCGATCGCACGACGTCGTTTCGCCGGCGACGCTCTGCGGCCTCATTGACTCGATGCCGATGCGACAAGAGGAGATGCGCAAATGACGCAAATCCGCACTGCCAGCCCCTTTGCTCCAACAGACGAAGCGTGACTGCTTTGGTTGGTCCCGAAAGACGGCGGCCATCGCCGGACATGAATTGACCACGAGCGCCCGATGATCAGATCGTCTCTCTTGCGTCGTTTGAATTTGTCTCACCCGTTGGACTGAAGGTCGAACAATTGAACCTTGGGGGGTGACAGACGGCTTTTCCTGATTGTAAACGGCGCGTTGCGCGGTGCAGAATGCTTCCATCGAAGGGACCCTTTGTGATTCGATGAGCAGTCCTGGCGCGAATTCGGTTGAACGTCCGGATTCGGGGCAGCGCTATCACGCTTTTCTCTCGCACAACGGCGCCGAAAAATCTGTCGTTGAGGAACTGGCGAACGAACTCGAGAGGCGTGGGATCTCGTGTTGGCTGGACAAGTGGAATCTCATCCCGGGTGATCCCTGGCAGCTGGCGATCGAAGAAGCGCTCGGTCGCTGTAACACCTGCGTGGTTTTCTTTGGTCCGCATGGGCTCGGCCCCTGGCACAACGAGGAAATGCGGCTGGCCATTCAGCGTTACGTGAGCGGTCCCGGGCCCAAGTTGCGGGTGCTACCGGTGATCCTGCCGGGCGGGCAGCGCGCGAAAGAGAGCGAAGTCCCGGGTTTCCTGCAGGGCACCACCTGGGTGAAATTTGGAAGCTCCATTCAGGACGAGGAGGCGCTCCATTTGCTTGAATGCGGGATCCGCGGCATCGCGCCAGGACGACGACCTGGCGTGTCCGTTCGGGAGGGGGAATGCCCCTATCTCGGATTAGAGACATTTCAACCGAGCGATGCACCGCTGTTCTTTGGCCGCACCGCCAAGATCGAGGAATTGGTGGACCGATTGCGCGAGGGTTTTGGCACTCCGCGAGAGGAACGATTGCTGGCTTTAATCGGCGCCTCGGGCAGCGGGAAGTCGTCTCTGGCTCTGGCTGGATTGATCCCCGCCATTGTGCGCGGCGAATTGCCGGGAAGCGCCACGTGGCCGCTGGTTCGGTTCAAGCCTGGAGCGCGCCCTTGGGAGAGCTTGCAGATCGCCCTGGCGGCCCATGAGCGGATTGCGCCGCATTTGCCCGCTCTCGCTTCGCTGATTACCCGTCCCGAGGATGAGCAACGCCGCCTTCATTTAGCGGCGCGTCTGGCCCTGCAAAACGCGCCCGAAACGGATCGACTCTTTATCCTGATCGATCAGTTCGAAGAAGTGTTCACGCTGTGCCGCGACGAAAGTGACCGGCGTCCGTTGATCGACAATCTCCTCTATGCCAGCAGCGTGACCGAGGGACGGACCCTCGTCGTGCTGACCATGCGAGCCGACTTCTACGGGCAGTGTGCCAGCTATCCCGGATTGCGCGCGGCGATTTCCGATCATCAGTCGCTGATTGGTCCCTTGAGCGAAGCCGAACTTCGCGAAGTCATCGAAGAACCCGCGCATATGGCGGGAGGAGAGCTCGAACCGGGCTTGATGGAACTGCTTCTGGCCGACATGGAGGGGCAGCCCGGAGGACTCCCGTTCTTGGGCGATGCGCTCTTCAAGCTATGGGAGAAGCGCGACGGGCGGCGCCTGACGGCGAAGGCTTACATCGAGATGGGCCGGCTGGCTGGGGCATTGGATAACCACGCCGAGGAGTTCTTCATCAACGAGCTCACCACCGGGGAACAAACGCTTTGCCATCAGATTTTTCTGGATCTCGTGCATCCTGGCGAGGGGGCTGCAGACACGAAGAAGCGTGTCGCGATGGATGATCTGGCGACGACGGATGAGGCTCGCGCGGTGTTGAGAAAGCTGGAGGATGCGCGTCTCGTGACGGCGACTGGCGAAAACGAGAACGCGCAGGCGGAGCTGGCCCATGAGGCTTTGATCAGCGGTTGGCGAAGGCTCCACCAGTGGGTCAACGACAATAGGGAACGAAGCCGTTTGAAGGAACGCCTGCTCGACTCAGCGCGCGAATGGAAAGAGAACGGCAAAGCAGGAGACTTCCTGTATCGCGGGACCCAGCTGGCTGCCGCGGAGGAAACGTTCTCCGCAAATATCCAGTCCCTGCCGCAGCTGGCCAGAGAGTTTCTCGAAGCAAGCGTCGCGGAGCGGAATCGCGAGAGGCAAGAGAAGCAACGCCGGCAGGAGGAACAGGAACTCCAGCGTCAACGTGAGCTGGAGCATCAACGCGCCCGTGCCAAAGCGGAGGAGGAACGCGCCGAAGCCGAAAAGCAGCGAGCGGCGGAAGCGGAGGCCAGGCGGCAAGCCGAGGAGGCGCGGGCCAACGCGGAAAGCCGCTATGCGGAGAAGCAGACGCTGGCGGCCTTGAAGATGCGCCGTCTGGCCAAGATCCTCGGCGTTTTCAGTTTTCTGGCGGTTGGCGCCGCACTCCTGGCTATCGCCGGGGGAATCTTTGCCTTTTGGCAAAAAATGGAAGCCGACAAGCAGAAGACCTACGCGTTGCAACAGGCCAAGGCGGCCGAGCGAGCCCGTAGCGCGGCGGAGGATGCGCTGACAAAATCCTTCGAACGCACCATTGGGGTATCCGGCGGGACCAATCTTTCGGCAGATGAACGTGCGGCTCTCTGGGAACTTGGCGAACTCGATGTCGGAAGCCAAAGTGTCAGACAGGTGGTCATTGACAATTGGATGCAAGACCCCGACTACACGATTCGAGCGCTGGCTTCGAACGCGAGAGGGCTGCACGCTGCGATTGGACTCAACGCCGGGTTGGCCGCTCATTTCGATTCCCGAAGCGAACAAGCAGCCGAGGGTCTATTCGAGGCCATCAAGTTCCAGCGGGCGACGGATCCCGATCGGCTGCCGCGCCTGGGAGCGGCACTGGCCGCTTTGGTTTCGAACGCGAATCCGACTGTGACCCCCGGCATGGCCGCGCAAGGGACATCGGTCCTTGTTGAGAAACTGGAAAAGGCCGAGCCGATGGAATCCGTCCGGCTATGGAGCCTGGGCGAAGCACTGGCATTCCTGGCATCGCAAATGAACCCCGACGATGCCGCTCGTCTGGCGGAGGGTCTCGCCAAGGTCCTCGAGGATCCGGATGAAACCGATGCCGACCAGTTGTCGCGACTGGGAACCGCCCTCGCTTCTCTTTCAGCGTATCTTAGCCCTGCCGACGCTACGCGCGTGGCCAATAGTCTGGCTGAGGCGCTGAGGGATCCGAACGAAACGGATGTCGATCGCTTATCGCGACTGGGAGCCGCCCTGGCTGCCCTGACGGCGCACATCGATCCCGCCGCGGCGACCCGCGTGGCCGGCGAAGCTGCGTCAGTGTTGTCCAACGCGCTGGAAACTTCCAAGGATTCCGAACGGCTGTGGAGCCTGGGCAAGGCCCTGGCGGATCTGGCTCCCCGCCTGGGCCCGGAGGAAGTGACTCGCCTCAGCGATGGTCTTGCCAAGGCTCTCGAGAATCGGGACGAAATGAACTACGAGCGTTTGTGGAGCTTGGGGAAAGTGCTGAGCGCCCTCGCTGCCCGTCTCAACGCCGCGGATGCCTCTCGACAGGCCGACAGCGTGGCCGCTGCGCTGGTAAACCCCAGGGAAACCAACCCCACTCGGCTTTGGGTCCTCGGCGACGTGCTCACTGCCCTCGCTGCTCGAATGGACCCGCCGGATGCGGCCCGCGTGGCCGCCCTGATAGCCAAGCCCCTTGAGGATTCGACAGCAACCAATCCGGAGCGCCTGTGGAGTCTGGGCGAGGCGCTGACGGTTCTCGCCGGCCGGTTGAACCCCGAGAGTGCGTCGATGCTGGCCGAAGAGCTCGCCACGGCGATCGAAGACCCTTCAGGGGCCGATTCGATTCGCCTTGCAGGCCTCGGCGACGCGCTGGCAATTCTCGGCCGCCGGATCAATCCTGACGCCGCTTCAGGTGTGGCGGCACGCGCTGCGCCTGTCTTGGTTAAGGCGATTCAGAATCCCAAGGAAACCGATTCGGTCCGGCTCGCGCGGCTGGGCGCCTCGCTGGCAGCCGTGGCGGCGCATTTGGACCAGAAAGCCGCCGCGAATCAGGCCGCGCAGGGAGCGGCGGTATTGGTCAAGCGACTGGAAGGTTCGGAGACGGACTCTTACCGGCTGTCGCGCTTGGGAAGTGCGCTTGCAGCCTTGGCCGCAAGGTTCGATTCCGGTCTGCATACGCGACGGATCGCTCTGTCGAACCTTTTTCTGGGAACGATTTCATCCAAAGGAGGACGAAGCCGCGCCGAGGAAGCTCGAGACCGAGCGAGGATTTCGGCGACTTGCCAGTCGTTGGATGCCAAAGAACTCACCGAAGTCTTAAAATGGCCGCTCTGCGTTGGTGACGTCCAGGAATTGGTCTTTGCCGAGCTCAAGAAGAAGATCGAAGCAAAGAGTGGACAAGTCTTCGCGGGAAACGTTTCGAAATTTATTGAGCAGATAGATTCCCTGGGTCTCGGAATCGATCGGAATTTTCTCAACCAACCTCCGAAGCGTCCCCAGGTCGAAGACGCGTTGAAGGAGGTCGAAGCCACTTAAAGGGATTGCTCAGCGAGATTTCCAGAAGGTGAAGGATTGGCTCGGAGCGCCGACCTGAAAGCCTGGTGTGTTCCGCCCCTTTTTGCCAGCCGGCAGCTTTCGCGACGTCGGACTGGCAAACGTTAGATCGCACGACAACATCATTCGGTGTCCGACCCGTCCGAAATGGCGCTGGCGCGCGAAGCATAGTGATGAAATTCATTCAGCTTCCCTTCGTTCTTGGCACGGCACTCGTGGTTTTCACTGCCTGCGACAATGCGCCTCGACCGGCTGCGGAGAAGAGCGCCGGGGAACCAGTGAGCGGGACGAGAACATTTGAAACTGCCGGGCTGGATCAAGCCATCGCCGCGTATCGCTCTCAACCAACCGAGCAGAACAGGGCCGCCGTGGCCAAGGCGTTTGCGGAGTTGGATGGAGAAATCGCGGAACTCAAACAGAAGGCGGCGAGCGCAAGCGGTGATCAGAAGGTCGAGATCGAGCGGAAGCTCGCAGATCTCGAGGCTTATCGCGCGAAACAACATGCCAATTACGCCGGCGAACGCGCCGAGTCGGCCGCTGAGTCTGCCAAAGATGCTGTGAAAGATGCGGCCAAAGAGGTCGGCGGTGCCATTGAGAGTGCCGGCGAAGCCATCCGGAAGGTCGTCGACTAGAAGTAGCGAGGCTGCGCCTCACCACCGAGCGAGTCCTTCCGCCACAGATTTGCAGGCACCGATCAAACACGGATAGAACTGGCGGCTCATAGGTGCATCCTTGCAATGATTGAAGAAAAATCCGACGATCCACAGAGTTAAGAGGAGTTTGGTAGCGTGAACGCGTTACGGACAAGCGCGTGGTCTTCTGAAGCATATTGATCCGTGTTCCATCGGTGAGCATCTGTGGCCGGAAATTTGCGGCAACGGGCTGGCTCGGAAAACTTGATCTCGCTACTCCCAATTTTAGTGTTCCAAGAATCCAGAGGATCGTAAGCATGCCTGAGCTTGCCGAGGTCGAGTATTTTCGCCGCCGCTGGGATGCCGGCCTCGGTCAGCGCGTGGTGCGAGTCGCGTTGCATGGAAGCAAGCGGGTTTTCCGGGGCAGCGATTCGGATGCGATCGAAAGGGCCCTTCGCGGAGGAAAACTTCTCGACTCGGAAACCCGTGGCAAACAGATCGCCTTCCGCTTCTCGCGGGGCGTTTGGCTCGGGATTCATCTGGGCATGTCCGGCAAGTTGCGTGTGGAAAGCTCGGATTTTGTGCCAGGTCAGCATGATCACCTCGCACTGTTTCAGCGGAAGCAGACGCTCTTATTCTCGGACCCGCGAATGTTCGGACGGCTGCGCTTTTACATCGGTAAGGGGACGCCGGATTGGTGGGCGAGTTTGCCTCCGGCGGTGACTTCGCGTGCTTTCACCGTGGTGGGATTGCGGCACATCCTGCAGCGTCGCCGCCGCACTCCGTTAAAGGGCCTGCTCTTGATGCAGGAGTTCTTTCCCGGCATTGGCAACTGGATGGCGGACGAGATTCTCTGGCGGGCGCGCTTGCATCCGCGCACCGCCGCGGGCGCACTCGAGGAGGCGGAGGTCCGGGAGTTGTGGCGGACCATGCGATCCATTTGTCGTATCGCCCTCAAGACGATCGGCGCCGATTGGAGCGATCCACCGGCCGACTGGCTCATCCATCAGCGTTGGAAAGGGAATGGTCACTGTCCGACGCACGCGATCGCACTGGCACGCGCGGCCATCGGCGGGCGCACCACCGTCTGGTGCGAGCGCTGTCAAAAGTTGCCGCTGACTCGGGTCTAAAGATTCGGTGACTTAAAGGCTTTTGCTCCGCTTGTGGGCGATGGATGGCTTCTCTCTGCGCGCTGGTTGTTGCGCAGTACCTCCAGAAGTTTCCAAACCGGAAAGTGCGAAGGGCCGGCCAGACTTTGAAACTCGGCACCCTCAATGCCTTTGTACTCCGATGGCACATAGTAACGATGACACAAAGCGACTAAGAGAATCTCTAAGGAAGCGATGGGATTTCGATACTGGCTAACCAATTTACCTGTAATGTGATAGACGGTAATTAACGGCGAGAATCTATGGCTCTTTTGACAGAATATGCGCACGACATCTTCGTGAGCTACGCTCACAATGACAACCAGCCCTTAGTGTCGGGAACGGATGGATGGGTAAGGACTTTGGTCAACCTGTTACGGGTCCGCACCGTTGAGAAGATTGGCAGCAACGAACTCGATATCTGGATGGACTATGAGTTGGCTGGAAATTCACCTGTTACTCCAACCATCACCGAGGCCCTGACGCGCAGCGCGATCTTGCTATTCGTTGGTTCTGAGAGCTATCTGGCGTCCGGGTGGTGCCAGCGGGAACTCAACGCCTTCCTTCGCGGCTCGGTCGAAGACCGAAGATTGGATGCGCTGAAAAGGCTTTTCATGATCAGTCGTGACAAAATTGACAGGTCGCGATTGCCGGGACCGCTGCAAGAGCTAATCGGTTATAAGTTTTGGAGGGAAGACGCCGGTCGGCCAATTCCGCTGGGATTTCCGTTGCCCGAAAGAAACGACACCGAATACTGGTCAGCCCTCAACACGATCAGTCTTGAAATCGCCGACACCCTGAAGACACTTCAACAGGGCCCCTCGAAGTCCCCGCAGACCGGGCCTATCGTTCATCTCGCGGAAGTCACCGAGGATCTCGAGCCCCTTCGCCAGGACGTTGCGGCTTATTTGAGTCAGGCAGGAATTAGCATTCTGCCAAACACCTATTATCCTCGCGATACCATCCGAACTTTTCAGGATGCCGTTGAAAGTGATCTCCGGAACTGCACGCTTTTCGTGCAACTCCTGAGCATGGTGCCAGGCAGAAGGTCGGCCGACTTGCCACAGGGCTTCTCGGGCCTGCAGTATCAGCTCGCTCAGGTGGCGCGAAAGGACATTCTCCAGTGGAGAAATCCCGATCTTAGTCTCAATGATGTTGCTGACGCCGAGCACCGAAAGCTCCTCATGGGCAGCGCCGTGATTGCAGAGGGACTCGAAGTATTCAAACAGCGGGTCAAGGAGCGCGTATCGAACCCAAGGCCGGCATCGCCTCCAGTGAGGCCGCCACATTCACAAAAGCTCATCTTCATCAATACGGAAAGCGGGGATCGGAAAATAGCGGAACGCATCGCGAATTGCGTCACGCGCAAGGGTTTTGGGTTCGTGCTTTCGCGGGAAACCAGAGTGCGTAACGAACTGCGCGAAAGGCTGCAGGAATGCGATGGGGCGATTATCATCTACGCGTCAAGCCCTGCAAAATGGGTCGCTCGCCAGCAGGGCTACATCCGTAAGATATTTCAAGAGTTGAATCCCACTCCTCCGACGGTCGCCATCTATGAAACGCAGGAGGAGCATCCCGAGTTTCTCGACCAGCGTTACTTTCCCACGTACTATTTCGATCGGAACGTCACCTGCGAAGCTCTGGAGCCCTTTTTGGAGGAGGTGAAGAAACGTTGCCGGTAATCTTGCCAACGCCGGTTTCTGCGCTGAGAGGATGCCCTTATCCTGGGCTTCGGTCTTTTGCCCGCGATGAATCGGAATTGTTCTTTGGCCGCGACAGTCAGATTGATCGGCTTCTCGAACTGCTCCAAAAGACGCGCTTTCTGGCCGTCGTGGGGCCGTCCGGTTGTGGCAAGTCATCGCTGATCAAGGCGGGTCTCATGGCCGACCTTGAAGGAGGCTTGATGGATTACGCTGGCGCTCGCTGGGAGATGGCCGAAATGCGACCCGGCAATCACCCTTTCGCGGCCCTGGCGGACGCTTTGCTTGCGGAAGAGCCCTTGCGCTCGCGACTGCTCACAGCATCAACTCCCAATGAGGAGGCCGTGATTGGGTTTCTTCGTGCGGCGCTGCGACTGGGACCGATGGGCCTGGTGGAAGTCCTTCGCGAAAGCAATCTGCCGCCGGACACCAACTATTTCCTGCTTGTCGATCAGTTCGAGGAGATCTTTGCGGCGCGTCAGGAAGGCGCTGTCGACGAAACCGACGCCTTCGTCGCGCTGCTATTGGCTACCGCCGCACAAAGGGAGTTGCCTGTTTACGTAGTTGTGACGATGCGAACGGACTGGCTGGGAGAGTGTCCGGCATTTCAAGGTCTAGCGGAGGAAATCAACAAAAGTTTGTTTCTCGCCCCCCGTTTGAGCAGAGACGAGAAAAGGGAAGCCATTGTCGGGCCGGCAAGGCTGTTTGACGGCGAGATTGATGAGGAGTTGCTCAACCATCTGCTCAACGAGACCGGCCCTAATCCGGATCAACTTCCGCTTTTGCAGCACAGTCTTATGCGAATGTGGCGACTGGCTTCGGAGGAACCAAGTCGAGGGGCGCCGAATTGTCTGAGGTTTAAACACTACGAGGCCGCAGGGGGCTTCAAGAATTCCCTCTCCAAACACGCCGGAGAGGCATATGACGAATTGACGGATGGGCAGAAACAGATCGCTCAGGTGCTTTTTCGTGCTCTTTCGCAACACGGTCCAAAGGGTCGCGAGAGGCGCCGGTTCGCCACTGTCGGCACGATTGCGAGGTTGGCTGACGTTTCCGTCGAGGAAGTGGTTGAAGTGGCGGACACTTTCCGACGGTTGGATCGAAGTTTTCTTACGCCATGCATCGATCGTGAGCTCTCAGCCGACTGCATCCTTGACATCAGTCATGAAGCCCTGATCCGGAACTGGGACAAGCTCGCGGATTGGGCGGCAGCGGAAGCCAAATCCGCCAAGCGCTTCGAGTGGCTTAAGCAAACAGCCGGCCTCGAGCGAACCGGAGAGGCATCGCTCTTGCATGGGGCTGCCTTGGAGAACGCTCTTGAGTGGAGAAGAAAGGAAACCCCCTCGCCCGAGTGGGCCGAGCGATACGGCGGCGACTTTGATTTGGCGATGAGTTTTCTGGACCGGAGCGATCAAGCAAAGCGAATAGGCCACCGGAGAACTATTCTTCGGCGCGTGTTGGTGTGCGCAAGCGTTGTGGTTGCGCTGGTGCTCGGAGGCGGGGCCTATGCCGCGTGGTCGCTGGCAGGGCGGCAAAAGGAGCTGCGAACCCACCACTACAGGTATCTGGTCAGAGGTGAGCAGCGTCTGAAGGGGACGAACATGAGCCCTACCAAGAACGCCGATGCACTTCGAGATTTCGCGAAGGCGCTGCGGGCGTGGCGCAAGAACCCTGAGGCGGCGAAGGCCGCAGCGAAGCTGCTTGGTGGGAAGTGGTGTCCGCCACTCACGCCGCCTCTGGTTTACAAGCCAGATGCGCCGCTATTCGCGGCCACCTTTGGCCCAAACGGTGACCCGATCGCCGTGGCACAGAATGGCGAACTTCTTCGCTGGGATCCCGAAAAACCCGCGGCGCAATTCTGGAAATCTCTTGCGACGACTCCGCTGACTTCGGCCTCCTTCAGCTTCGATGGTCAATGGCTCATCCTTACGCCCTCCAGCAAAGGCGGAGATGCGGAGCTTTGGAGACTTAATGGAGGCGACTACATCTACGAACAGTCCCTCGACCTCACGAATAGGGCCGGCACCGTAACGACGATTCGACAACAACTGTGGAGTCCCGACTCTCGTGTCCTGATCGTCATCTCGGGAAGATTCGACCAGTCCGCCTTGGACGTGTTTGAGCATCAGGACGGAAAATATGTTCCGGTAGTTCCAAATCCATTTCCAGAAGTCGTCGCGGCCAATTTTGACCGCGCGGATGGGGTGCTGGCCGCGGCGGATCGCAGCGGCAGTGTCCAGCTATGGGATACGTCAAAGATGCCCTTTGTTCCCAAGGGGCCGCCGATCAGGGCTGCAGAAACGCGTCCCGCGGCCATCGAGTTCGTTCCCGGAACAAAGTCTTTGGTCGTCACGGTCTTTGGAGCAGGAAGTTCGGGCAGCTATTGCCTGGATACAGTATCGCTCAGGCAAAAACCACTTAAGTCGCCTCAGCAACAAGACGTCTTCATGCGATTTGCCTTCGCGCCGCAATCCGCGGAAGTTCGATTCGCCGTGGCCCTGAATGGCCGGATCGTCTTCGTGAGCGAAGACGCAAGAACGTTGGATATTAGTAAAGCGATCGGTTCTCCTGCCTTTGAGCCAATGCCCATCCGCGGGCTTGCCGCCCTTCCGGTCTTCAATAGGGATGGCACGAAATTGCTGACACTTTCCGGAAACGCCTGGAACGCGTGGGATACCGTGCGAATATGGGACGTCAGTGGACCGAAGGTGCCGGATAGAAATTTGAACTTTGACGAGTTCGATCGTGTCGAGGTCCCGGTGTGGTTTGGGGATTTGGCGATGGCTGTCACGGGTTTTTGCTCACCGGACTCCGATGAACAAGAACCCCTCACGCTCGAACAGATCCGGGTCAAGACTCAGGGCCATGACATCAAGGAGCCGTACGCGTACCTCTGGCGTCGCGTGTTCGGCGAACTGCCATTGCCGCAGCAGACGAAGGCATTGACTTCGACCGCTCCCAACGAACCGCCGGCTGGAGAGCGCGATAGCGTCAATGCCATGCGCAGCGATCTCGTCGGGACGCGCGAGGTGCGATCCAATCGCACAAGGTGACCCGCGGTTGTCTCCTCTCTCTTTGTTCGCGGCCCATAAGCTAGAACGGCCGGAGACGAATGGACGGCTCCACGAGACGCGAAGCCGATCGACCTTTGTCCAGTAAATGCGATTGTGTTCCGTGCCGACGAAGGTATAGCCTAAAAGAGGGTAGAACATGCGGACGGCGTTTCTTTCGTGCCACTTCGGTGATTCTGATCGAGAGCTGGTCCGGCAGGTGGAAACTCTGCTGGAGAGTCATGGTTTGCGAGTGATCACTGGCGAGGAGCTCGGCGGCGGCTCGCTCACTCCCGAGGTCATGGGCCGGATCGAAAAGAGTGATGCGCTCGTCGCCCTGATGACCAAGCGAAGTGTGCCTCCGGATTACGGTGGGACGCATCCATGGGTGGTGGATGAATTCAAGCATGCCAAATCTCGAAGTATTTCGGCCATCGCTCTCGTCGCACCGGGCGTTAGTGTCGCCGGCGCCTATCAGGATGCGGAGCGTATCGAGTATGATCCCCATGATGGATTAAAGGCGTTCCTAAAGCTTTCGAAGACGATCGGGCTTTGGAAATCGCAAGCGGGACGACTCTTGAAGGTGCAACTATTCCCTCAGTTGCTGGCCGATCAGATTGCGGGAGCGAGCGGCAACGCCCGGTGTGAATATTGCTTCTACGAGACCGATGGAACACAAGGGACATGGCGAAGCGCTTCGGCTGTCCCGGAGGGCGATGGCACTTACCTTTACCTTAAAGGAGTTATGGAGGAAGTGCGCATTCAGGTTCGGGTCGAACTTTCCGGCCAGATTTGGCGTTCGCGTGCACTGCCCCAAGGCATGCCGCTCGAACTAAGGAAGTAGGTGTCTATTCATGAGCGATCAACCGCGAATCAAGATGAACAACTCTTCCACCTCGCAGGGTGGTGACCGGTGGAAATGGTCTGTCTGGATCGATGGGGATGGCGAGCAGCTTGATCAGATTGACCGTGTCGAATACGTTCTCCACCCCACGTTTCCGCAACCGGTGCGAACAGTCAGCGACCGACACACGAACTTTCGGCTGGATAGTCAGGGCTGGGGTGAATTCATGGTTCACGCGAAGGCAGTCACAAAGAACGGCGAAACGCTGCTTCTCAATCATTGGTTGAAGCTTTCCGATCAGGGAGGCACCGCGGAATCGACGAGTGTCTCCAAGGAAAAGACCTCGGTGTTTATGGCGTACAACAGGGCGGATTATCCTTTGGCTGCAGAGCTAAGTCGCGTCCTCGAAGCGCGCGGCATCGCGGTTCTGACCGAGAATCAGTTTAGCTCGGATGAGCCGATCGACCGCGGGATCAAAGCTTTTATCGGGTGGGCCGACGCAATCCTGGCACTCGTCGCCCCCGAGCCAGGGCGATGGGTGCTTGCGGAAATCTCCGAGGCGCAGCGGCAACAAAAGCCGATTCTTGCAATGCTTCTTGGAAAAGACGCCGTACTGCCGGAATCGTTGGCGGAGGTAATGGCTTTTCGCATTGAGGGACCGAACGACACGCAGAAGGCTACGGCGATCCTAGAGCGGGAGCTCGCGAGGCTAAAACTGTAGCATAGCTTGACTGTCCACGTGACGGTCCTCCTCGCTCGAAAATTCCGAGGCGCTTTTGAAACGCTGAGCCTTCAGAGGTAGATGCGCGCCATGCGACGCCAATAGTAGCCGCTGTGTGCCCGGTCCTGCCAGACGTACAACTGGTGCGGGACGCCTTTCCCGTGCAGAATCCGGCTGAGGCACTCGTTATTTTCGCGGAAGGGATCTGACTCGCCGATCGTCAGGATAACATCCATATTCCTTAGGTGTGATAACTGTTTGGCGCACGCGAGGTGCGGAAGAAAGTGGGTCGGCGTGTGAAAATAGATGTCTTGGCTGTAAAAGCCTTCGAAAAGGTCCGGGAATCCGTCGACGCTCCACGTCAGATCGTAGCGTCCGGAGAAGGCGGCCACCTTGCGGAACAAGTGCGGATGACGCATGGCAATGTTGACGGCGTGATAGGCGCCGAGGCTGCATCCGTGAGCGATGATACAGGGGTGCGTATTTTTGAGACTCATGAACGGGAAGACTTCGTTGAGGATGTACTCCTCGTATTGCCTGTGCCGTTCGATGCGTCCGGAGGGATGCGCCCATCGGCAGTAGAAGCTCTCCGAGTCGATTCCGTCGACGCAGTAGAGTTGAAGGAATCCTTGTTCCAGTTTCTGGCGCAGAACCTCGGTAAGGCGCAGGTCCTCGTATTCGTAGAATCGTCCCCCTCTTGTCGGGAAGACGAGGACTTTAGCGCCGGCGTGACCGAACACCAGAAGCTCCATTGTGCGATTGAGCCGCCAGCTCCACCAATTGTGGTACTCCCGGTTCACGCTTTGAACCGGTACTTCATTCAGATCAACTTGAAGGGAAAAAATCGTAAATTTCCCGTAACATTCGCTGCGATTCCTGGTGTTCTTCCGAATACGGGTAATGGCCGGCGGTCAGGACGAAGAGGCGCTTGGGACCTTTGAGCGCGTTGTAGATGGCAAACTGTCCAGCGGGTGGAACCGTAGGATCAAACAAGGCGCAGGCGCAATGCAGCGGTTGTCTTACGTACGTCGCCGCGGTTGCGGCGTCGTACCAGGCTAAGGTTTCGAGGATGGAGGGCGTCGAAGAGAGGAGATGTCGGATGCTGGCTCCGCTGCCGTTCATGGGCAACGTCAGGCGGAGAGGGTGATTTCCGAAACTTGGAACATGGAGATGACCACGATGGATGCGTTGATCCCAAGCCATGGCCATCGCGCCGATGCCCCCACCGAAGCTTGTCCCGAGGAATCCGATGCGAGTTGCGACCTGCGGAAACAATCTCAGGAGGGCGCTGACTGCGAGCCAAACATCGTCCACACATCCGCCATGAATATAGCGATCCCGGCTCTCGATTCCGTGAAGGACGTGCTGGTAGGCGCCCGATGGCACGTTCGGCAACAGACTCCGCATGCCGAGTCCACGGGCACACGGGAATATCATGACGGCATCCGGAAACGGGAGGTCCCAGTCCGGCTCGGCACGCCCTCCGTAGCCATGCAGCACGACCAAACCGCGGCGGACGACTCCGGACAGCGGTACGAGCATCCAACCGCCGACTCGCACGCCGTCCGTCGACGAGTATGACAGGTCGAATTCGCGAAAGCCATTTCGCGTGGTCTCGGTGTCGCGCACGGCGGGGTCGGGATCGACGGCCAGCGCGCGTCGATACCGCGCCTGCCAGAATGTTTCGTAACCATCCGGCGCTTCAGGCGCGCCGACCCGCAGAAAATCGACCGGAATGCGGCCTCTGTCCGATTCCGTCTCCTGCGATGGCCTGTTCGAGGACATGAAGGGCCGTGACGATAGGCAAGCGGGCCCGAGGGGTCAACCGGAGCTTTCGCCGGTGCCTGGGGACTTGGTTGACGACGAACCCGCCGCGGCGGGGTTGCCGTGCGGGGAATCTCTCTTCAGGGATCGACAACTTCCCGCGCGTCGAGCAGACTGCGAAATCCCCAAGCAGGCATGTTGACGCAGGTCCCGATTCTGGAACGGCAATCCGGACGGATGCGCGGGGATGGCCACTACAATTCCAAAACGATGACTCACAGATTCCTACCGCGCTTTCGGTCGGTGAGCGGGTTGCTTTTGATCGCCCTGTTGACGAGCGCTTGCTCGCCGCTGGTGTTCCGGAAGCCGGCCACGCCGCCTCCGTATGCATTCATTTCTTACACTCCGCCGAAGCCGGGCAGCAAGGCGCTAACCCTCGGAGTCAAGGATCTCATTGATATGAAGGGGGAGGTGACTTCGGCCGGGTCGGAGTATCTCTACAAGCACGCCAAGCCGGCGGAGGAAGACGCGGAATGTCTGCGGATCGCGCGCAAGAAAGGAGTGGACATCGTCGGCAAGACAAATCTCAGCGAGTTCGCCATTGGCGTTTCCGGCTCCAACGACTATTTCGGAACGCCGGTCAATCCCATTGATAAAAGTCGTGTGCCGGGTGGCTCTTCGAGTGGATCTGCCGTGGCTGTGGCGATGGGCCTTTGCGATGTGGCCTTGGGAACCGACACGGCCGGGTCGATCCGTGTTCCGGCGGCATGTTGCGGAATCGCGGGCTTGAAAACAACCTTTGGTCTCATCTCAACGAAGGGGGTTTATCCCATTTCGCCGAACTACCTGGACACGGTGGGACCGATGGCCAAGAACGTGGACGGCTTGGTGAAGGGGATGGAACTATTGCAGGATAACTTTGCCACGCTTTACGCGAGGGCGAAAGCGGCCAAGCCGACGGCCCGACAGATCCGGATCGGTTTGCTGCGAGTTCCTGGGACCGCCCCCGCCATCGAAAAGGCGATTGCGCAAAGGTTGGAGGAGCGAGGATTCCAGATTATTCCGCTAAGCAAGGAATTTCTCGATGAATGGCAGCGGGCGCAACGCGACGGCAACCTGGTGGCGGCCGCCGGGTCTTATTACAACAATCAGAATATTCGACGCCAAGAGGGCGTGGGATGGCGGGCCCGGCTCACGATCTGGTTTGGCGATGTCGTTTTTTCGAATAAGTACAGTGACGAAACCAAACGCCAAAACGCGATCGCGCGGCGAGACGCGTGGCGGAACACGTTACGGGAGACCTTTCAGGACGTTGACGCCATCGCGCTTCCCGTCCTTCAGCGGGCGCCCCTCTTCCGGAATCTGTTTCTGACCGGTATCTTCGAAGCGCGGTTCCTGAAAATTCAGAATACGGTTGCGGTGAACTATGCGGGTGTCCCGGCGCTGGCTCTGCCGATTCCGCTTCCCGGCCGAAAATTTCCCGTCACAAGCATCCAGCTGATCGGTCCGCCCAATAGCGAAGCGGCCCTGTTGAACATCGGCCGGATCATTGAGAAAGGGAGTTAAGCCGCACTCGGCGAGGGGGACACTTTGCACTTTCCCCGCAGTGTTCACCACCTCACCGAGCGGGGCTTTCCAAGTGAGACTTAATCGTCGTCGATGTCGTCGATCTCAATGCGATTGAGAATGCGATGGTCGCCCTCTGTGCTGTATTGCACCCTTACCGGCACGCCGACCTTGACATGGGTCCGGACCTGTTCATCGGTCAGCGGCGCTCCGCTGCGTGTCACATAGGTGACATTCTCGCCATAGCGATACATGACGGGTCCGCTTGTTTCTCTCACCACAAAGGCGGAGCCGGGCGCATACTCCGTAATCGTGCCTGCACCCGTGGTTACTGTAGTGGTTGTGGTCGTGGTCTCAGTTTGAGCGAAAACCACAGGGGTTAAGATCGCACATGCGATCCCGAGTAGTGTCATTTTGAGTTTCATAGGCTGTTTGGGTTTGGGCTGCGTCGTGCGCGTCGCGCAGATGCGCGGCACGCCTTGTCTTGCAGACATCAAGGAATCGCCTGAACCTGCGTTCGAGGCGGTAGGAAGCCAGCTGACAAAGCCATCGGGGATCTTCCCAACAAGCTTATGCGAATCTATCGCGAGGAGCAGAGGGAACGGTTACTCGGTGCCGGACCGAGGGATCTCCACTGTCTTGAGCCCGTCTGGGCTGAACTGCGCATCGGGATAGGTCACGTCATGCTTGATCCGCGAACCATCGATTTCCGTGACTGAGCCTTTTTGTGGTCCGCGAATGGAGAGGTTTGCGGGGACATGGCGACCGATATCGTCGCTCACCACATTCGATGCTTCGATGCGACGGACCAGCCCGCCCGAGGCGTATTTTTCGATCCGAAGAGGAACGAGCCGGCGGGTATCGATCCAAGACCGGACGCGGGCGTAGGAAGAGCGATCGCCTTTACCTGGCTTCGATTC
Organism: uncultured Verrucomicrobiae bacterium; assembly: GCA_963820865.1. Lineage (GTDB taxonomy): Bacteria > Verrucomicrobiota > Verrucomicrobiia > Chthoniobacterales > Terrimicrobiaceae > DASTFP01. The sequence continues at coordinate 1,571,541 of CAWGBZ010000011.1, read as the reverse complement.
GAGGATCTGGCAACTTACTCCATCGACGTCCTCGGTGCCGACGATGGCTTGATTTTCCCAGGCGAAGCAATTGTCGACGAGATCTTCGTAGGAGAGATCGCTGCCGAACAATGACTCTTTCATCTGCGAGGGGTCGAGGGAACGTAGAGTCGAGGGTGGGACAAATACCGAGCCGCTTGATCGGCCGGTCGTTTGGCGCAGAAGGACTGATTCGCCCTTTCGCTCCTTGGGCCAAAGAATCTGATAGACAGCCTCGGTAGCGCCTTTCGTCCGACGGGCCTTGATCTGTACTTGAACCGCGCTCTTGCCGGACGGTTGGTTGACCGTCATGCGCATGCGCACGTAGGAGGCACCATCCTGCTGCCAGGCATTCAAGCGCGCCGCCAGATCCGCGGCAGAGACCGCCGACGTTCCGGGCTCTGCAGACAACGCGGTCACGGCCAACATGGCGAGGCAGAAAGCGATGGCGGGACGAATGGTCATGCGACGAACGGGTCTATGAAAGGGTTCGCAACTGGAAGGGTTCCGGCTGTGCATTTTATCCGCGCAAGACCGAGCCCGGCGTGAGGCGAGAACCATGCCACGCCGGGTAAACGCCGCTGATCACGCCGACGCAGACCGCGATCACCACGGCCAGGGCAAGAAGTCCGAAGCTCAAGTCAGGCTCGAGAAGTCCGCGGATCGCCGGCGTTGTTTGCAACGCCTTGACCGCCGCCGCGCCGATCAGGACGCCGCCCAGACCGCCGAGAAATCCGAGGAGGGCGGATTCGCACAGCACCATACGAACGATTCGGGATCGCTTCCAGCCGATCGCCAGCAAGACGGAAATCTCATGGGTGCGTTCGAAGACCGTCATGAGCATCGTATTCATAACACCGAGCACACCGACCAGGACAGCCAGCAGAGAGGTGCCCCAGCTCATAGCCCGGACCATTCGAAATCCCTGGCTGCTGCTCAAATGTTGGCTCACGCCTACCGCTCGAACTTCCGGGGCAACCTTATGAATCTCCTCGCAGAGCGCCTTGATTTGTTCTTCGGTCGTCGAGGGCGTGACGCGAACATCGATAACGTTGATCTTGCCCTGAGTGCCGGTGATCTCCTGGAGCAATGGCAGCGAAAGGATGATCGACCCGTCTTCGACGAGGGCTCCGCCGCTGACAATGCCGACGACGGTCACTTCCGTGGCCTCAATCTGCAGCGGATCACCAACCTTTTTCTTTAGCACTTCGGCGGCGGTCTGACCCAGGACTGCCGCAGGTTCATTGGCGTCGCGGGGCATGCGCCCCGAAACCAGCTTCAAGTTCTCCCAGCCGAAACCGTTCCACTCCCGAGCAGAGAGGATCATCATCTCGGAATCCTCAACACTCATAAGCTCCACGAGGAGGGCGGAGGTCGAGGCGATGTGCGGCAGGTTGGCGATTCGGTCGCGCACCGAGGCGCTGAATGGCTTCGGCGTCAACGACGTGCTCATATTGCTGACTACGACGTCGGTTCCGCGGGCCTTCAAGCCGACTTCCCAGCTTTTCTCAAAGCCTCGGGAGATGCCGACGAGTGCGACGACGGCGGCGATACCGATGGAGATTCCCACAAGCGTCAGTCCGGTTCGCACGGGACGTCGCATCAGTCCACGCACCACAACGGTCAGGAAAGTCATTCGGCGAAGGTGTGAAGAAACTGGCCGTCTTTCATCGATAGGGTCCTCGACGCCCGTCGGGCGATACTCATGTCGTGCGTGACCAGCACAAGGGTCATTCGCTGCTCTTTATGCAGCCGCACGATGAGATCAAGCACGAGCTGGGCGCTCACGCTGTCCAGGTTGCCAGTGGGTTCGTCAGCCAGGAGCACGGACGGACCGTTGGCCAGGCTTCGCGCGATGGCGACGCGTTGTCTTTCGCCGCCGGAGAGCTTGGCTGGAAAATGGTGGAGCCGATGTTCCAATCCGACCGCTCTCAGCAATTCGACAGCGCGGTCAGCCCTTTGTGAGTGCGAACGATCCGTTTCGAACATCGGAATCTGCACATTCTCAAACGACGTAAAGGTCGGGAGCAGATGAAACGCCTGGAAAACAAAGCCAATCTCGCGAGCCCGGTAGGCCGCCAGGTCGGGAAGGTCCGCGACCGATTGGCCCCGATACCGGAGCGTTCCCATACTTGGCCGGTCGAGGCCGCCCAGCATCTGAAGCAAAGTTGTCTTCCCGCAACCGCTGGGACCTGTAATGGCGACAAACTCCCCCTCTGCAATCTCGAAATCGACCCCGCGCAGCGCTTGCACCTGGCCATCGTCGAATTCCTTCTGGAGGCCGATTGCTTCGAAGGCCGGCGTCCGGGCGGCCATTCCGCGATCTGGTGCCGATGGAGTCATGGCGCGTTGGGTACCTGCACCGCTATCCGAGGTGCCGGCGCGCTCAACCGACTTTCGTCAAATGCCGGCTGGGTTCGAGATGTGCGGCGTTCCACTGAGCTCCGACGCGAGGATCCGCGAGGCTTTGAAAAAGGTCCCGAAACGCCTGCCGATAATTCGGGAACGGCGGACGCTCGTCGGGCATGACAGGATCAAGAATCGCCACGAACTGGGGCAGTTTGGCATGCGGGAGTCCGGAATGCTTGTGATGAACCCCATGGAAAGGCTCGTGAAGCAAACTGAAAGCCACGAGCTTGCCGAGCCATCCATGAGCCACGATGCTTCGTGTGGAACTGTTGATGGTCGCACCCGTGAGTCCGACATGCTCGATATATTTTCGCAAGCTTTGCATGTTTGCGGCGAGCCACGCCGGTGCAAGATAGATCCAGAAGAAATACTTCCAGAGACCCCACCAGGCAACCGCCGCCAGGATGGCCGTCCACAAGACGAGGGTCAGCGCAAGCTCAAGCCAGATGCGCCGGCGGAGGTCTTTTCTGCGGATGCTCGATCCGTGCCGGAGGAACGCACGCAGAAAAAGAAATGGAGTATGGATGAATCCGAGACCAAGCTCGAGAACGACCGCGAGAATTCTGGCTCGACGCGAGATTCTTGGAAGGACGAAGGGCCAAAGCTCTTCGTCACGCTCGGTGGCCAGGTGCGCATGGTGCGATTGATGGACGACACGGTAGAGGCTAAAGCTGGTGAAGCTAAAAGCTCCAATCAGGGTTCCGTCGATTTCATTGAGGAGCCGTTTCTTGCGCAAAAGGCCATGAGAGGCCTCGTGCAATCCGATCAAAGCCCCGTGCATGAGGTGGCTCGAAAGAAGCACCAGCGGGACCGCCAGCCAGTAAAGGCTGTGGTACACAGCGACGCCGAGGGCGATCTGGGTAATATAGAAAACGCCCATTACCACCGGGAAAGCGGCCTTGGTCACCCAATGCGGCTCGTGGGGTTCAATCGTGGGATTCGATGTCGAGGAAGTGGCATTCATTGAGAATCAGATGGTGAGCGCGGGCGGTTGGCGGTCTGGGCTGCGGGCGACGCGTGCGAGTGTGGTCTCGAAGAGGAAAGCCAGGTCCCGGATTTCCTCTTTCGGAAACAGGCTTGGTCGAAAGAGCCAGACAATTTCCAACGTATCGCCGTTTTCGGTGATTTCGCAACCGAGATGGAAACGCGCCGTCCCCGTGGAACGCATCTTGAGCTTAAAAGCCATCCCCGGGACCGTGGCATCGGGGACCGGGTGATTCTGCAAGGCAAAGCGGACATCGAAGACCGGGGTATGCCCGGGCGATGGCAAATCGCCGAGCGCCCGGATGAGCTCGACAAATGGAATAGCGTTAGCGAAACAATCGACCGAGGTCTGATGCAGGGAGCGGAGGCTGTCGGAGATTGGTCGGTGCTCGTCAACGTGGCCTCGCAGCGGAACAATGCCCGAACAATAGCCCATCGTCTCGCGCACGGCCTGTCTATTCCGATTCGCGACCGGGGTGCCAACGACGATGTCCGTGGCTCCTGTCCACCGTGAAAGGGCAATGCGGAAAACGGTGAGCAACGTGCTGAAAAGCGTAATGCCATGCTGCCGGGCCAATTCCCGGGCGCCGCGTCCGTATTGGGCCGGGACAAGCGCAACCAATCTTTCGAGCGGCCCGGCCATCGTTTCTGGATCAACGGGAGCAGTCCAGAGCCGCTGTGCCCCAGTCAAATGCGATTTCCAAAACGGAAGCCGTTGATCGATCGCTTCTTGCTGCCACAGGGCCCGCTCGGCGGCTGCCCACGCGCTATAGGAAAGTTGCACGGGCGGAATCCCGCCTGGCGCGCCCAGTCGTCGCAATGCGTGACCTGTACAGAGATCCTGCACGAACGTTCCCAGCGACCAGCCATCAGCAATGGCATGGTGAATGGCGAGCACGAGGAGGTTGTCGTCGGCGCTCCGCCGGATCACGCTGACTCGATAGAGAGGACCTTTCACGAGATCGAACGCTTCGCGGAATGTCTCTTGCATCATTTCTTCGATTGCCTCGGCTTGCCGCTCTGACGAGGAAACCTGACGGAACCGCATGTTCGGGACGCCGCTCGCTCGGATCATCTGAACGGGCTGCTCTCTGCCTGGAAGGAAGGAGAGTCGCATCACTTCCTGGCGGTTTAACACCTGCTGCACCGCCTCCTGGCACTCCATAAAAGTCAGCAAACCTCGCACCTCGATGAAGGTACAAATGTGATTGGACGGATCGGCGACAGGGATCGGCGAAGCTTCCCACAATTCCCGTTGCGGAAATGTCAGCGGCTGCAAGCTGACTTCTCCGCTCTCGAGCCAGCGTCTCAGGCGGGTTCGTCTGTCTTCAGACATGGCGACGTCTCAAGTTCCTGCCTGGCATGTGGCCGCGCTGGATCGATCGCAAGCTCCCCCTGAACGGCGCCTTGCTCATCAAGCAACCGATCGATCTCTTCGTTCGATAGTGCCTCCACATCCACGTCGTTCGCAGGTGCCGGCGGCACGGGCACCGGGTCAGACAGCGAAGCGGCCGTCGAAACGCCAGCCATATGGCCGGCGATCAGCGCCGCGATTTGGCCAACCGTGCGCGCCCGCATCAGACTGGTGGGCGGAAGCCCCACGCCGATGGCGCTTTCGATAGAATTCTCGATTTCGGCACCCATGAGGGAGTCGAGTCCGAGATCAGTAAGGGGCTGATCCTCTCGGAGCGTCTCGGGTTTGACGCGCAGCACGGACGCCACGATCTCGCGGACCGCCTGCCCGATGAGCGCCTCTCGCTCCTCCGGAGATGCCGACTCGATCTTTAAGCGCCAGTCACTGCTTGCGCCGGTGGCTTCCGGGTTGTCAATGCCCGAAGCAAAAATCTCCTGCAGCACGGGGTTTTCCTGCGAGCCGCGGAAGAACTGCCGCCATTTGTTCCAGTCCACGCGAATCGCGATTACCTGCGCGACGCCCGAGGCGAGGAGCGACTCGAGCAAAGCCACGACTTGGCCTGGTGAGATCGGCATCGTGCCTTGCCGGGCGAGAAATTCAGCGACCCGCTCATTGCGCGCAACATAACCCTCGCCGCCCAGGACACCCCAATTCACCGTGAGCGCCGGCAGGCCGAGAGCGCGCCGATGATGGGCGAGGGCATCGAGAAACGCGTTGGCGGCCGCATAGTTTCCCTGGGCGGGGTTGCCAAAGGTGCTCGAGACAGACGAGAACATCACGAAACAGTCCAATTCAAGATCGCGGGTGGCCTCGTGCAATAGCCAGGCGCCATACGATTTTGGGGACATCACACTTTGCATGCGATCGTGTGTGAGTGACCCGAGGGGAGCGTCGTCGATGACCATGGCAAGATGGAACACTCCCTTTAGCGCACGACCAGCTTCGCGCGCCTCGGCGACCAGCCGTGTTACGTCGGCGGGCGAACCTACGTCGGCCAGCACAATCCGGACTTCCGCGCCACGCGTCCGAAGATCCTGCACAAAGTTTTGCGCCTCGGGGGTGACGGCGCCGCTTCGGCTAGCCAAGACCAGATGCCGCGCGCCACAATCGACCAGCCATCGCGCGAGCACCTTGCCAAAGCCGCCAAAGGCGCCGGTAATCAGATAACAGCCGTCCGCCTTCACGGCGAAAGTTGGTGCGAGAGGCTGACCGCGCCGGGGAACGAACGGTGTCGGAAATGCCACGACAACTTTTCCGACGTGTTTCCCTTGCGCCATCAGGCGGAAGGCTGCATCAATCCGGCAGGCGGGAAATGATCGGAAGGGCAGCGGCGAGAACACTCTCGCCTCGACCAATTCGGTGACCTCGGCCAGAAGCTGAGACGCGAGCGGTTCGTCCCCGCGAAACACGGAATCCATGGCGACTACGTGAAAAGAGGCATTGCGCCGCAGAGGCCAAAGCGGGATGCGCGCATTCTGGTAAATGTCGCGCTTGCCGATCTCGATGAAACGACCGAATTCCGCGAGGCAGGAAAGGCCCATCGGAATCGCTTCACCTGCGAGCGAATTCAGAACCACATCCACGCCCCGCCTCGCAGTCAATTCCATGACCGCATCGGCAAAGTCGGCGCGGCGCGAGTCGATCACATGCTTGACTCCCAGGGACTCCAGCAACGCCCGCTTCATCGAGCTACCCGCGGTAGCGATGACCTCCACGCCCAGATGATGTGCGATTTGGATTGCTGCCATCCCAACGCCCCCTGCGCCAGCCTGGATGAGGATGGACTCACCGGCCCGCATGCGTGCCACGTTCCTGAGAGAGTGCCAGGACGTCATGAAAACCACGGGAAGAGTGGCCGCCTCATCGAAAGAGAGATGGGATGGAATGCGGCGCACATCACCGGCCCGTGCCAGGGTATGCGTGGCGAGTCCGAACGCCGCAAGGCCGAAGACGCGGTCACCCAAGTGGACGTGCGTCACCTCTGCGCCGACGGCCTTGACAAAGCCAGCCACCTCGTCACCGAAGATCCGGGCGTCTGGCGCTTCCCCAGGATACAAAGCGAGCGCCTTGAGAACGTCGCGGAAATTCATGCCGGCCGCCTTCACTTCAATGAGCACTTCCCTCGGTCCGCACCGCGGCAGGACGAAAGTGGCATAATGCAGCGTATCGAGATGACCTCGTTCACGCGATTCCAAGCGTAGCGGGATCTCGCGATCGAGCCATTGCTCGCCCTGCGGGCGGCCACGGGCAAGGCGTTTCACGTAGCGTGCCTCGCCGCGAAAAGCGACCTCTCGCTCGAGGTCGTTCCGCACTAACTCACTCCAGAGCTGGCTCTCATCTGATGCCGACGGGATCGACGAAAGGTCGATGGCGCGGCCGACAAAGTGCGGGAGCTCGTTTAGCATTACACGGAACAATCCAATTGAAGGAGCCGCCGCAAAGCCACTTACGTTCACGATACGCCCCGCCGGCTGCGCACCGCGCGTGACGAGATCGAAGCGTAGCTTTGCGGATGGCTTGATCCGCTCGATGGCTTGCGCGAGGTGGAGCAAAGCCTCAACACCCATGAGCACAGGGTCATCATTCGAGGGATCATCCAAAGTCCAGAGGTAAACCAAGCGCTGCGGCGGAGTGTCGCCGGCGCAGGCCTGCAGGAGTTGCTGCCAGTCCTCTGGCGCCTCCGCGCGAATGGTGAAGGCGTCCGAACCATCGCTCCCGAAATGAGAACCTCGGTGCGCGGCACGGCATCGCGCGCCGGTTTCGCGGAGGCGTGAGGCCAGTGCGGCAGCGACCCCGGAACGGTCTGCAAAAATGAGCCACGACGTTTCCGTCGGCACCTCCTTGAACACCTCCGTTTCGATCCGGCTGTGCGACGAAGGGGGCTCCATTTGAGCCTTGCGAGCAAGGATGGCAATCTGGCCTTCGCCACCAGTCGGGCCAATTGGTCCAGGGATCGAGGCGGTTTCGGAGAATCCCGATTCGCGCAGGAGAGTTTCCCACTGGGAGCGGCCTAGCAACGGATGGGAGGGACGAAGGTCGCGATCCTTGAAGCGCCACCAGCCACTCGTGAGACCGAAGACCGACTCAGTCCACAGTTGGGGAGTGGCGATATCAATGAACAATAGACTGCCTCCGGGCTTGAGCAAATCGTAGACATTATGCAGCGCGACGCGCACTTCGCTCGCGGCATGAAAGACATTGGCGCCGAGGATGAGATCGAAAGCCTCGTCCTCGAAGCCCTGCTCGACGCCCGACTTCTCGAGGTCAAAGGTTTTGAACTCGACTTCGGGAAAGGCGGCCAGTTTTTGCATCGCGCCGGAGAAGAAGGCGGCCGACACATCGCTGAAGGTGTAGTGATGGAGGCCGCGTTCGAGCAATGGCAGCAGGAGGGAGGTCAATCCGCCAGTGCCCGCGCCGACCTCTAGAATACGCAAGCCACGGCCCTCGGGAAGATGTTGGGCGACTTCTTGAATCGCCGCTGCGATGGCGCCGAGCCACTGGCTGGTTAAAAGCCCATCGCCGTAGAAATGGTCGAGCAAATCCGCTCCCGCCCCTCCGAATAAGATTTGCACCGCTTCTTTTTCCCCGCGCAAGAGTGGTCCGAGTTCCGCACAAGTCGCGGCGCACAGCAAAGCCTCGGCGAGGTGCCCCGAATGATTGGCCATGAATGCACGCGAGATCTGATCTGCCGCATCCGCCGCGACCCCGAAGGCCGGGGTGGTGCGATAGCCGGAAGGAACCTTCTCACACAATCCGCGCTGGGCTAGTCCGGAGAGAAGTCTCTCGAAAATGGGTCGCATCGGCTCTGTCACGCCCAGCGAGCTCGCGGTGAGCAAACCCTCCGAAATGGCTCCGGAGCTCATTCGTCTCAGACCGCGGGCGAGCTGCGCGGCTGCGAGCTCATCGAGGGCCGCCAGCGCCGATCGAATCTTATCACGACCACGCATGGTGATCGCCTGTTCGAACGCCTCACGAGCGACTTGGAGCAGGCGCGTCAGCGGGACCGGCTCAAGCGGCGGCGCCTGCGCCGGAGCCGGTGTTCGTTCCCATGCGACATGGTACTGAATGTCGCGACCCCCGCCGGCGTTCGAGCGGCGCGCGTTGGCCAGACTGATCGCTCGGAAACCGTCAATCAGCGCACAGGGTTTTCCCGTTACGTCGTAGAGAGAAATTCTTCCTTCGACAAAATCGTCGCCACAATCCTGCACCTCGGCCCGGACGAGGCTTAAGACGCCGGGCGAGCGCAAGAAAAGGATCTTGTCAAAGCGCACCGGAAGTTTCATCCGTGCTCTGCGACCCTCGACTGTGGCCGCGCCCGCCGAAAAGATCTGCAATGCGCCATCAAAAAGGACAGGGTGCAGTTGATATTCCCCAGCACGTTTCGCCACGTTTTCGGAAAGAGAGACCCGGCCGGTCGACGCGCCCCCGCCCGCGGAAAGTTCCCGAATTGGCCGAAACTCGTCGCCATAGCGAAGACCCAAGTCACTCATGCGGTCGTAAAACTGTTCGACATCGACCGGTTCGAGACGACTGTCGAGCGAGCCGTTCCAAGCCGATGCCGCGAATGCCGATTCCGTGCGGTCGCCGCGAAATGAACCGACAACATGAACTGACCATGCCACGCCCTGCTCGAGCCGGCTTTGGATCATAAAGGTGCGCATCCCGGGGTCGCAGGCCAGTTCCAGGGAAACGCCAGAGGGCGGATCGGGAAGAATCAAAGGTTTGCGAATCTCGAAGTCTTCAATCAGGAAGGGGCGCCCCTCAAACAATTGCACGCCGGCCTCAAGGGCGATCTCGACGAACCCAGCAGCCGGGAAAATTGTAAAGTTCTCGACCCGATGGTCCTTGAGATAGGCGACGTGACGGCTGTCGAGCCGGCTGACCCAGGTCGGCGTCGGGCGAGGCAGCCGCGTGTCGACCAGTCCGCGGCCGCCGGGTCCCAGCCGGCCGTCCCGCCACTCGCTGGCTTCACACCACCACCGGCTTTTATCCCAGGCGTAAGCCGGCAACGAGAGCTGGCGCCGCGATGGCGTCATCGACGCGAAATCAAGAGGCACGCTTAAACGATGCAAGTCCATCGCCGCCTCCAAAAGGGATTCGTGTTCGCGCTCGCGTCGCGCGGAGGCGATGACCGGCTCCTTACCGCCACGTGCCGACAGGCATTCCCTAAGCGAGACGGAGAGAGCGGGGTGGACGCTGATTTCGAGCCAAAGATCCACGCCAAAGTCCGCTAGCGCGCCGACCGCGGAGGCAAACTGCACGGGTTGTCTGATGCCGCGTCCCCAGTATGCGGCATCGCACTCCGCACCCGAATGCCGCGCTCCGGTGACGGTACTGAAGAACGGGATGCACTCCAGGTTGGGGATGAGATCTGTCAGGGCTCGCTCGAGCGCCTCTGAAGCGGGTTGCATCAACGGGTGATGGAAAGGATGATCCACACGCACGAGGCGGGCGAAAATGCCCTGCTGCTCCAGTTCGCCGGCGATTGCTTCCAGCGACAATCGAGGTCCTGAGAGGGTAAGTGAGCGGGGGCCATTAAAAGCTGCCACGGTGACGCTGCGGTCGTGGGAAGCGATGATCGTGCGAGCCTCGTCTTCGCCGAGGCCCACGGCAAGCATCGTTCCTTGTCCGCGCGCACAATCCTCCATGAATCTCGCTCGTAGAACGATGATTCGCGCGGCGTCATTCAAACGGAACGCTCCCGCGACGCAGGCGGCGGCGATCTCACCGACGCTGTGGCCGACGACCGCCGCCGGCAGGACGCCCCACGATTTCCATAGTTCCACGAGGGCGAGCTGCATCGCGAAAATCGCGGGCTGCGCGATCTCGGTTCGATGCATGCGTGAGAGACCCTCCTCTCGGAAGAGTTCCTCGAGCAGACAATAGCCCCAGGGTCGCATCGCCGTGTCGCACGCTTCGATCATCCGTCGGAAGACCGGCTCATGTTCCATGAGTTCGCGTCCCATTCCCCACCATTGCGGTCCCTGGCCGCTCAGGACGAAGGCGACGCGAGGCGGCTGCTGGGGACGCGGTGCGAAGGCAGTTCTGACCTGGGGCGCAGTCTGTCCTTGCGCAAAAGCAATAAGCTCCTGAACTGCATCGGCGGCGGAGCGCGCGACCATCGTCAGGCGATGAGGGTGATGATTGCGTCTGGCACCAAGCGTGTACGTCAAATCGGGAAGGACGGGGGAGCTTCCATTCGACTTTTCCTTCGACTCGAGCCATGCCCTCAGCCGCGCAGCCGCGCCACGCAGCGCGGTCTCCGATCGGGCAGAGAGCAGGAGCGGCCAGGCGCGTCCGGCAATAGAACCGGCATCCACAGGCTCGGGGCGCCGGGGCGGCTCAGCGAGAATGACATGCGAATTGGAACCGCCGAACCCGAAGGAATTTACACCGGCCATCCGAACGCCGCCGGTCGCGGGGAATTCTTCCAATTCCACCGGCACCCGAATCTTCAACGCCGCAAAATCGATGTGGGGATTGGGCGTTTCAAAATGCAGGCTGGCAGGGATCTGGCCGTGTTTGAGGACGAGGGCTGCCTTGACCAAGCCGGCGAGGCCCGCCGCCGTCTCCAGATGGCCAAGATTGGTCTTCACCGAGCCCATCGCCAACGGAGCATCGACGGCACGATCGTGACACAATGCTTCCGCCAACGCATGAGCCTCGATGGGGTCTCCCACGGCGGTGCCGGTCCCGTGCGCTTCGACAAAACCGATCTGAGAAGGAGCGATTCCGGCGTCGCGGCAGGCATCGCGCACGAGGCGAGCCTGCGCTTCAGCGCTGGGCAGCGAAATGCCGTTGGTGTGTCCATCCTGATTGATGGCGGATCCCACAATCACGGCATGGATCGAATCTTCGTCCTCTATGGCACGCGATAGTCGCTTCAGGACGACCACACCAGCGCCTTCGCCGCGGACGAAGCCATTGGCGGACGCATCGAATGCCTTGCATCGCCCCTCCGGCGAAAGCATCGACGCTTGCGAAAACCCGATGAAGCCGCCCGGCGTGATCATCACAGTCACACCCGCAGCCAGAGCCGTCTCACCGTGGCCAGACCAGATGTGCTGACACGCGAGATGCACCGCAGTCAAAGCAGAGGAACAGGCCGTGTCCAGGGCGACGCTCGGTCCGCGCAAATTGAAACAGTAGGAAATGCGATTGGCGGCGATGCTGTGGGCCGTGCCAGTGGGAGAATGCGGAGTAATGCCCGAACAGTCCCAGGGTGTGCCTTGGATGATTTGGTAGTCGTTATGAGAAATTCCTACAAAGACGGCGAGGTCCGTGCCGCGCTCCAAATCCAACACGATGCCTGCGTCTTCCATCGCCTCCCATGCCGTCTCCAAGAGCAGGCGATGTTGAGGATCCACGTAAGGCGCTTCGCGCGGCGAGATTCCGAAGAACTGTGGATCGAACTGGTCGATGCCCTCGATAAATCCACCGCGACGAGCAATGGATTTGCTGATCACGCCGGGCTCGGCATCGAAAAAGCGCTCCACATTCCAGCGGTCGGGCGGTATTTCGCATACGGCCTCGCGACCGTCTACCAGAAGCTTCCACAGAGATTCAGCGTCATTTACGCCGCCGGGGAACCGGCAACCGATTCCAACGATGGCGATACCTTCCTTTTGCATACGATTTTCTGGCAAACTACTTGGAATCGATTCTTTCTCGGGGGCAGTCTATTCGGTCAAGGCCAGACCCGCCTCGAGAAACGACAACATCTGGCAAAACCCCGGCTTGGCAACAAGTCCGAAAACGATAGGAGAACAATATGTGTGGCATTGCGGGCATCATAGATCTTCTCGGAGAGCGCATGATACCGGAGGGCGTCGCCAAGGCGATGGCGAAAGCACTGGTGCATCGAGGCCCGGATGAGGAGGGCTTCTTTCGGCGTCGTGGCGTCGAGCTGGCCTCCCGGCGACTCAGTATCGTCGGGCTGGCGGATGGTCAGCAGCCAGTGGCCAACGAAGACGGTTCAGTGTCTGTCGTCTTCAATGGCGAGTTGTTCGATTACATCGAGCAAAAGGCGGAATTGGAATCGCTTGGGCATCGCTTTGTCACCCACTGCGACACCGAGATCCTGCCTCACCTCTGGGAGGAGAGTAAGGAAGACATGTTTGTCCGTTTGCGGGGCCAGTTTGCTGTCGCCCTGTGGGATGAGCGCAGACGGAAACTGACTCTTGGACGTGATCGCTTTGGCATCTGTCCACTGTATTGGACTCGCCAGGGCGATTGGCTCCTTTTTGCATCAGAGATCAAAGGGTTACTCGCCTCGGGCATGGTTTCCGCCCGGCCGGATTTGCGCGGCATTGACCACGTCTTTACCTTTTCCGCTTTACCCGCGCCCACGACGTGTTTCGAAGGTGTGCAGCTCCTGCGTCCCGGCTGCTATCTCAGTATCGTTCCGGGCCGGGCTGGATCGGCGCCCATCGTGAAGGAGCGGGCATACTGGGAAATGGACTTTCCAGACCGGGGGCAAGAGGAACGAGGGGGAGATCCCCGCCGATTGGTGGATGAGTTCGAGGATCTCTTGTTAAAGGCTGTCGCCAAGCGGCTTCGAGCGGACGTGCCCGTGGGCGCCTACCTGTCGGGAGGGGTCGACTCGAGTGCCATTGTGGCGCTTTCGTGTCATTTGAAGGGTCCTGCCGTCAACACCTATACGATTCGCGTCGATGCTCCCGAACTCGACGAGCTGAGCGCGGCCAGTCTGGCGGCGCAACATATTGGCGCCAAGGCCCCCGTTGTGCAGGAGTTTCGGACCGAGGACGCGCTGAGCGCCTACCCGAGGCTGATTGAAGCCGCCGAAGCGCCGGTCATTGATACCTCTTGCGCCGCTCTTCTGATGCTGGCGCGCCGGGTGCACTCCTGTGGCCAAAAAGTCGTGCTGACCGGGGAGGGGGCTGACGAGTGGTTGATCGGCTATCCCTGGTATAAGGCTGCGAAGCTGCTGGAATTCCTGGACTTTATTCCAGGCGTGCGGTTGAGCGACCTGGCCCGCCGTGCTTATCTGCGGATTCATCGGGTTCCGCAATTCCCGCGAGGGATGCGGCAGCGCACCGAGCAATCGATTGGCGGACCAAATGCGTGGATCGACGCGTACGGGTTGCTCGCGCTCTCCAAGCTTCGGTTCTACGCCCCGCCGATGCGTCGGGTTCTCGAGCAGACCAACCCATGGTCCGAACTGCAACTCGACGTGGCCCGTGCCCGGCGCTGGCATCCACTCAATCGCGGGATCTGGGTGGCGGCCCGGGTAACGCTTGCCGGACATCTGCTGCAGGCCAAAGGAGATCGCGTGGCCATGCACTCCTCCGTCGAGGTCCGCTACCCATTTCTCGACGAGGACGTCTTTACCTTTCTCGCCAGGTTGCATCCTAAATGGAAGTTGCGGGGCTTCCGCGACAAGCATCTTTTGCGGCTCCTCGCCGAGCGATGGCTGCCGCCCTCCGTTTACCGGCGCAGCAAAGTAATCTTTCGTGCGCCCTTGGACAGTTTCCACATTGATCCTGAACCGGCGTTTGTGGGTCAACTGCTCAGCGAAGAATCGCTCAAACGCACCGGCTATTTCGATGTATCCGCAGTCCGCCACTGGCGGCGGGCCTTCCGGCAGATGCGGCCTAACTCACTGCCACGGATGTCGGTGGAAATGGGACTGGTGGCAGTGGTGGCGACCCAATTGTGGCATCATCTTTATATTGACGGTAATCTGGCCGATCTGCCCACTCGGACCGGGCTCTCGAGCCAGCCGCAGAAAAACGGAAAAGCTTAGGAGACTGTTGAAAAACCCACGCAAGTCACGCGCGAACGTGGCATACGTGAGTTTTTCAACAGTCTCTTAGGACGCCTTACTGGAGCTTCGCCAAAGTTTCCTGTCCACGACGCTTCGTTTCCGGGTCGTCCTTTTCGAGGCTCGGCATCGTTAGTCCCTTCTCGATTAATCGACGCGCTTCGGCGTTCTTCCCCATCTGCGCGTAGGCGCGGCCGAGCTCGACGTAGTGGATAAGCCGGTCAGGGTTGATCTCGATCGCTTTCTCGAAACATTTCACCGCCTCTTCCGTGGTGGTCTCGGGCAGCTTCCCATAGATGAGTGAAGCCAGGCCGCGTTTAACGGTGTTGACATCTGCGAGCGTCCTGTGCCAGCGACCGAGAACATGCCAGGCCAGATCGTTGCGCGGATCAAGGGCGATGGCCTTGTCCGCGGAGCTTTTGATCTGACGGGAAGCTTCGATTTGCTCCTTCGTATCCAGATACGGCAGCATTTTTCCGTAGCTGATTCCGACGGAGAGTTGAGCCTCGGCGTCCTCTGGGCCGAGGGCGGCGGCGCGTCGTGAATAAGCCAAGGCGATGCGGCCCAAACGGAGTTTTTCCTCGCGGGAAGCGCCGTCGGCCAGCAAGTAACGGTATTGCCGGGCAATGCAAACGAGGACGTGGACATTTGTCGGCTGCAATTTCTCCGCAGGCAGGTAGTAATGAAGCGCTTCTGTCGCTTGGAGCTTCCGGTCGTAGGCATCGCCCTTGGCAATGAGTTCACTGGGAGAGTCGGCTCCCATCGCTGGACAAAGCAGGGCTACGACTAAAAAGGATGCTCTGATCAAACGAAGACTCATGCTAACCATCGCTCGCGCCAAAATCCCAATTATCGGTCGTCCCAAACCTGCGCCAAGGCAAGGGGAAAGTGACCGTCTGCAGCCGGCCGATGCTCGTGGCGAAGCGGTCGCCTCGGGGGTTAACCGTGAGAGCCCGTGGACTCTTGACCCTCGGCGTGTTCTCCAAGGGTACGCGCCAGTGCGGTGAGCTCGGCGGCGTTTTCCAATCCTTCGAGGAAACGGCGGGGAATTCCACCGAGGCCAACCTGTGCACCAACGAGAGCGCCGGTGAGGATGCAGCGAGCCTGGTTTTGTCCGCCGCCGTTGAGCGCATAAAGCACGGCCCGCTCGAAATCGTCGTGAAAGCGAGCGGCGAGATAATACGCGATCGGCAGCTGGTGATAGATGGCGCAAGGCATACCGTAGACGATCGAGACCTTCCATGCGGGTTCGATCCTGATGTCGGGGTCGAACGCCGCTTCGGCCATGTAAGACGGGGTCAGCAAGGCGTCGGGTGACGAGAACCTTCCCGCCCGCGAAGGCTCTCGATTGCCTGGTTTGGGCGGCTGAAGGCTGCCGCTCGTGACCGCGTGAAAAGGCAGTGTTCCATCTTTGACCAGGTCCATCAGTTTGTCCGACAAGAACGGATCGAGTTTCTCTCCGTTGATCAGCAAAGCGAGCACGCAGCAATACGCGGTTGTCATCGCAACGATGGCTTCGTCAGCCTGCGTCAGAAGACAGTTCGCACTGACTGTCTGGGCCACTTTGGCCGGGGACTTGGCGAAGCGTGCCGCCAGGACCAAGGCGCGCTCGGCCGCTTCGGTCGTATCGGCGTGACCACCGGTTTCGCGCCACGATCTCTTTTCTTCAACGCGACGCCGCCACGCTTCGCGGATCGACTGGCTGGTGTAGCCGCCCGGCCCGCTCATCGGACTCCCGTCCAGCAACGGGAAGAGTTCCTCATCCAGGCGCCGGCAGAAGTCCGATTCGTTATAGTCCCCTTTCTCCACCAACGAGCGAAGCAGCATTGTGAGGATGATGCCAGGCTGAGAGATCTGGCCCGCCTTCAAGCCGGCGTGGTAGCGATGCGGTTTCGGTTCCGTGTAGCCAGAGATCCAGTCGCCGTAGTCCCGTCTCATTTCGGCCAGGTCATAATACCAGTGCGGTCCGACCCCGAGGGCGTCTCCGATGAATGCCCCCATCACTGCACCGGAGGCCCGGTCCTTCAGAGGAATTGAATCGTTATTCGCCATTATTCTCAGCGAGCAAGCCGTCAAGATCGAGCGACCGAGTGTACATGACCAGTTCTCCGGTGGCGGAACGGGGCCAACGCTCGCGCGGGCGATCCCAATAAAGCTCCACGCCATTTCCATCCGGATCGCGCAAGTAGAGGGCTTCGCTCACCCCGTGGTCTGACGCCCCCTCGAGCGCTACGCCGGCGCGCAAAACGCGCCGCACGGCTTCCGCCAACTCGGCGCGCGTTGGATAAAGGACGGCCAGATGGTACAGTCCAGTTGTTCCGGGCGGCGGCGGCGATCCCCCGAGACTTTCCCAAGTGTTGAGACCTAGATGATGGTGGTATCCTCCCGCGGAGACAAAAGCGGCGCCGCTGCCGAAGCGCGTGGTGAGCTCAAAGCCAAGCACGCTGCAATAAAACTCAAGCGCCCGCTCAAGGTCCGCGACCTTCAAGTGCACGTGACCGATGCGCACATTCTTGCCAATTGGTTTGTTACTCGTCATCGATCCTCGAACATCCTCCGGGAAAAGGGCGGCCGCTCCTCATCGAGCTCGGAAATTCCGGCGAAGCGTTCTCGCGGCCTCAGTTTGACTTAGGCGGCGCGTTTTGCAAGATCGCGGCATCGATGAGGAAGACGTTCCATCTGCGCTTCGTCCCGTTTGGCACTTCGTTCCAGCGTGCCGAAGCTACGGTTCGTCACAGCCCGAGCGCGCCGGATGTCTTGGTCCTCGGCGATAACGAGATCGTCGTCGACGTGGGCGGATGTTGTTTTGGGTATCCTGGGCCGGGTGCTAGCGAGCCGGAGAAGTCGCTCATCTTTGACCACCACTTTTCGCGTCCGAATAACTACCCATCGGCCAGCGCCGCCGTGCTGCACCACGCGGCGGATATCGTCAAGCTTCTCGCGGCGCATGACGATATCTGGATCGTCACTCATCAAGAACCGGACTTTGACGCACTCTGCGCAGTCTATCTGGTCAAGGCCCTGCTGGGCGGAACAACCGGTGAGGCGGACGACCAGGCGCTGCTCGAGCTCGATCCGACGGTCATCGCTGCTCATGGTCTTGCTCGCGAGGGGTGGACCGAAGTGCCTGGAAACGATGGCAGCGCTCGAGGAAAGATCGACTGGTTCCATCCCGACGTGCGCCCTTCGGTTCCGGGTGGCTGGGCCATTCTCCTGGCGGCCTACGCGTCGTGTGTGGATTCCGGCAAACGACTGCACGCCGACCGTTGCCGCCGGCTTCATTCGGTGCTCTACGCCGCTATCTTGCGCCGGCGGTCCGCCCGCGAGGACGGGATGGAAGCGCTCTTTTCCGAAGCGCGTCGAGCCATCGTCTCCCGGCAGCTTAATCCAATTTTTGACGCCCTGTTTGATGACCATCCGGTATTTGCGCCTGAGCTGGAGCTTCTGGCCAATGAGACGCGCATCTACGAAAGGGATATGGCGCGGGCCAGGAAGAGCATCGTCAGTCTTCAGGTTGGCTCCTCTTTCGAGGAGTGGTACCCGGCTCTTGCCACCATTCCGCTGGTGACAGATTCTGGGGAACGAAATCCGGTTCATTGGAACGGGGTGCAGGTTTGTGAAATTCGCGAAGCAGATGGCGTTTACCTCCGCGATCCGGAATGTCTCTTGTTCAAAGAATGGGCGAGGGAGGACTTGGAGAATTCGTGCATGGGCAGTGGCTTTCTCTTCACGGCGGTGGCCTATACCCGAAACCGGACTTATAACGGCGCCGGAAACGTGCAGTACTTCTTTGCGCTCGACCCCGAGAAGGCGCACGGCGCGCACTTGTACAACGTGTGGGCGGCTCTGCAGTTTGGGGAGGTGGCCGCGCTCAAACAAAGAGGCATGCAGTCCGAGGCCCAGGGCGCTGTCCGGTCGGGGTTTGGAGGGCGTGCGGGCGACCTGACCTCATGTTTTGTTGATCCATGGTTCGATGGCGCCAACTATCACGCAACCATAGTCGTCTCGCCTTACCGCGGCACCCTGATGGCGGCTGGACAAGCGGCCGATCTGACCGACGACTCGGCGGTGCGCATCGTCATGCGGGAACTCGAACTCGGTGTGTTTTCCGGCCCGGCAAGTTTGCTCGACTATTCACTGACCGTCCGCCGATCTTCGCCTGACGGCCGAAGCGAGGCGTCGGCGGTGCCGGAGGCCGAAGTCGTTCGGAGAACCGTTGACGTGGAAGAAGCGCCGCGCGTCGAGCTGCTGCCCGCGCACTACCGCTTTGGCAAGGTGCAGATCGACGACCGGCACAATCTTAGCAACCGGAGATTCGCAGAACAGGTCGGGCGTCAACTGTGGCCTTTTCTCGAGCCGGCCGGTGTCGACACTTGTCCTTCGGACTTCGCTACCCGTCACCTGGTGATTGCGCCCGCGTGCATCACGGTTTGGAGCCGTCGCGGAATCGTGGTGGCCTACACCTCAGACGGCAGGGAAGAGGCGGAGTCTTTGGAGACCCGTCTCGGGCAAGTTGCCGGGGTGGCACGGGAAGTCCGTTTCTTCCAAAGCGAGGTAAGCGCGCTTTTGGCTGGCGATCGAAGCGCTGATACCAGTCTCATGCAGGTGCGATCCCATTTCCTGCTGCAACGGATCGTCGATCTTCAGTTGGCCGCCGCCATGCCCGAAAACAGCGTCCTGCGCCGGTTCTACGACGCTACCCGCTTTGACGGCGTCCTTGGGATGCTGAACGAGCTGAGTACGGCGGTCGTGCGCTATATCGAGGCCAGAAGGGCGGCGTTGCAGACCCGGTTGCTGGCGATTGTGGGCGCCATGTTTTCGCTGTTGTCTGCCTGGAGCGCGGTCGCCGCCCTGGCCACTGTCAAACTGGAAGATTTTTCCTTCCAGAGCTGGTCCGACTGGCGCGAGCACCCTGCGCTCGTCCTCGCGTTGGCCGTGGTCAGTTTGGGCGTTCTCGTGACCTTGAGCGTCGCCTTGTTGGCGCCCACACAAGCGTGGTTCGACCGCAAGCGAGAGAGAGGCGAGAGCCTCTCTCGTCATGCTGGTGGGGACTAGCAGCGCTCAGGCAATTCGAGGTCTGCAAAATCCCGCCAGGGAATAAGGAACGGGCTCTCGGCGGCGCGACGCGGCGATTCGCGGTCAGCATTTCTTAGGCTCGATGAAAGCGAATCTCTGGCGTGCCACAGAGCCGTTTCGAAAGATCGATAGGGTCTCCGATGCTTACCTCATCGGGATCAACCTGATAGGACCATACTTCGAACTTGGAGAGCTCGGCTTGCCCGTACACGGTCGTAAAGGCGCAATTGACGGCGTCGTAACCTGAACAGATGCGGACACGTCCGACGCGCGGCTGGTTGAAGCGCGCATCGAAGACCTGCCACCTCCCGCCGAGATAGACCTCACAATAGGCGTGAAAGTCTTGCGGCGTCCCGGGGTCGTAACATCCGATATCCGGGACGTATCCGCTCACATAGCGGGCGGGAAGATTAAACGTCCGGCAGAGGGCGACCGCGGTATGAGCCAGGTCGCGGCAAACGCCGTATCGCCGCTGGATGATGTCGTAGGCTGAAAGATTCGGGCTTCCGGAAAGGGTTCGATACTCGATGTTGTTGTGAATCCAATTGGTGATTCCCAGGACCCTTTCGATGCCGTTGGGAAGATGACCAAAGTTCTTCCACGCAAAATTGAGCAACTTGTCGGAATCGCAATAACGCGTTGGCAAGGTATACCGAAGCATCGAGGCCGGGAGCAGGTGAGGAGGGATGGGATGATCGAGCCAGACAAAGTCTTCCCGCAGACTGGGCACCAGCACGATGGCGTCGTATCGGAGCACATTCCTCCCTTTCTTGAAGAGAACGCGATAGACGATATTGAAATGATCATCCTCGAACTCGCTGGTGGTGGACTGCGGTTCGAAATGGAAACTCTCCTGACGAATATATTGCAGCGCATCGTGCCGCGGCTTCAGCATGATGAGCGCCGGGGTATCCGCCGTCGCATCGTAAACCAGCTCGCAGCCAACCCGAACGGCAAGGTCGAGGCTGGGCGCTTGAAACGGAGAATGACTTTGCATGGGCGGCAATGTCGTGTCTTGCGACAACGACTTCAATGCGTCATTCGCAGGCCCCCGTCGCGACCCGTCTGCGGCGCGCAACCTCGGTGCTCGGGACCAGAGCGATCATACACGTGTATCAAGTCGACATCCGTCTGTGGTCGTTGGCGAAGTTCGGACAACTCGACACATCAAGAAGTCCGTCTCGTGGATTTAGGACTATCGCGCGTGGAAAGGATCGGCTGTTGAGAGGGGCAGGTGGCGAAATCGTTCCGAGCAAGGTTCCATTCCCGGAAAAGGCGTAGATTGCGCCCGAGAGGGGCGGGTCGGCGTCGTTGGCTGTAAAATCGGCCACGTAGAAGACACCGTTACGCAAGATGGCGCCTCG
Organism: uncultured Verrucomicrobiae bacterium; assembly: GCA_963820865.1. GTDB lineage: Bacteria > Verrucomicrobiota > Verrucomicrobiia > Chthoniobacterales > Terrimicrobiaceae > DASTFP01. The sequence goes on along the minus strand of CAWGBZ010000011.1, from coordinate 1,550,492 downwards.
CGGGGGCGTCGGGATGGCTTCTGGCCACAAGAAACCCCGCAAAGCTGGCGGTCGTGAGGAGATACTGGCTGGATCTCGTCCGGGAGATCCGTTGCGGCATTCTGGTTCACGACGACGAAATCGCCGCCGGGTGCCAGCAGGCCCTTGGGTCCGCTGATCGATGCGTTCGCGGGGGCCCAAGAGCAGCGACAGGCTGACCGCCCCTGGCGTCGAACCTCTTGACCGTCCCGCCACCCTGATCGCGGATATAGATGTATCCGTACCTGTGTTCAGCCCGGTTACGTTCGCTTGAACGGACGGCAGCTCTCTGAGCATTACCACCGTCGCAATAACTAAGAAAGAACGATGTGATCCGTGCATTGATCTGAACCTCCGATGAGGGGGTAAGTCTAACTAATGTGGCATTGCTCCGGCCACTTCAGTTCTTGTTCCCAGGGTTAGTCTGAGTGGTCGCTTTGTAACTCGCGGCTACGGTCACAGCCATAAAAGGGCGGTAAGAGTCGCCTTGGCCGACGTTGGATCATTCAAAACCCGGACGTCCCCGGTCCAATCGCTACAGCCAGGTACTCGCAGGCGCCAGCTCCGCCACGATCCTAAGTCGCGTCCCTGGGCGAGATCGCATGGATTGCGGCGACTTTACTAACGAGGTCCCTATTAGGGGTCAGACGACCGGCTTTGGGATGAAACAATCTCGTCCCAATTCATCCTTCCCCCAAATGGGGGAGAGCCAGCATGCCTTTGGACTTGCGTATCGGGAGCAGTCTTTTCACTCTGGCTTCGGTAACTAGAGCCCGCGGTCGAGGGAGATGCAAACGATCACTGCTGTAGATCAACGAACGCTGTCCCGTTTCGTGAGGGGTCTCTATGGCCTGAACTCGGTTCAACTAATTCTTGAGCGGCTGACTGCGGGCCTACCTAGGCTAATAGGAGCGGACAGCGTCTTTGTGGCAAGCGCCGACCCTCACAGACACAGGGTTGCTCTCCTCGCGGAGAACGTGGGACCCGAGCTGCACAAGCTGTGGCCGACGCTGGTCGAGCTTCGTCATGAGAATCCGGCAATTAGTCATCACATGGCGCAGCCGGATGGGCCGGCTCTCATGATTAAGGACTTGCTGCCGATGTCCGAATGGCAGAGGACGGCGGTCTTCAACGAGTTCTATGTGAAGCTTGGCATGCGGGAACGACTTAGCCTTAGTCTCTCATTTGCGCATCCGGATATAACGGGGGTGGTGGCGCATCGGCGCCAGGGAGCGTTTTCAGAGGAAAATCGCTCGATGCTGAATCTACTTCGCTGTCACGTGATGCAGACCTGTGCGAACGTGAAGGCGCCACCTCCGTCGGCCTGCCCGTCGCTGATGGAAGCGCTGGCGTCGCTCGTCGGCGGCGGCATTGTCGCGCTCGATGCGGCGGGCAAGCTGCAGTTCTGCTCGGATCTCGCCCGGCAGACCCTGGAAAGCTTTTTCGCGAAGGAGAGGCCCTTTCAGGACGGCCTGCCACTGACGGTGAAGACATGGGTTCGGACAGAGTTGAGCCGGTTCGAGACAGACGAGCTGGCGGTTCGTCCGCTGCAGCCGTTAGTGGCACGAGTTGGGGAACGCACATTGCGGATCCGTATCGCGCAGACACGAGAGGGAGATGGCTGCGTCTTGTTGGTGCGAACGGAGGATCCGGTGGTGGAACTGGCAAGGCTGAGCGATTTTGGACTCGGCGCGCGGTCGACTGAGGTGCTTTACTGGCTCGCGAAGGGCAAGACGAACAAGGAGATCGCGATCATTTTGGGAATGGCAGCGGAGACCGTTAAAACGCATCTCAAGGAAATTTATCTGCGTCTCCATCTTGAGAATCGAGCGACGGCGGCGGCAATGATTTCCCCGCTTTTGACCGGCGCGTAGATCGGTGAGACAGAGGTAGTCGAGCTGGCTGGCGACAGACCTTCGGTTTGGCAGGAGGGGAGCGTCTGGAACCCATCCTCTCGCGATGATCCGCAGAGGACGTCGAGGGTAATAGTCAGTTACTGGGGACAGGCGTGTTCGTCGTGCTCAAAGGAGCCGGCGCATTGGTCGTGGTCAGCGAAGGGGGCGCGTTCGTCATCGCGAGCGGAGTCGGCATGGGTGCCAGAGGAGCGGTGACGTTGGTCGTGCTTAGGTAGGGCATGGCGCCCTGTCGAGCACCGGACCTAGCAGGCCTTTTGACTGCGGGATGTATTCCTTCTCCCTTGAGAGCATAGTAACGCTGCAATTCCGCCATCTGCGGATTGGGTTGTGAGGAACAGGCGAAAATGAAAAGGGCCGCCAGAAGGATGAATACCCGGGTGTATTTCATATCTGCCTTTCGTTCTCGTGAGGCGCCCCTGCGAGGGCCGGACCAGCGGGCCGGACGCTGAGGTGCGGAGGTCTGCAGTTGTCAGGATACTCCATCATCGGACGCTATGTATGTCGTTTCGCGGCTAGACTACAAGAGTCATGTTGTCGCGGGCGAGGACGCAATTGGGAAAGAGCTGCTGGGAATGTCGCTCGATCTCGGCTAGAACGGCGTCGTCATGATCGGGGTCATGATGGGTAAGAACGAGCTTCTTGACGCCGGCAAGCTTGGCGCAGTCGATGGCCTGCCGGTAGCTCGAGTGGCCCCAGCCGCGGTGGGTGGAAAGCTCCTCCGGGGTGTATTGGGCGTCATGGAGCAGGAGATCAGCCCCTCGGCAGAAGTCGATGACGTCCGGGTCCAAGTCCGTGCCATGCTCGACGTCGGTGCAGATAACGATGGATTTTCCGCCCCCTGAGATTCGATAGCCATAGGCGCTGCCGGGGTGTGGATGTTTGTGAGCGGTGACCACGGCACGGGGGAGAAAGCGAATATCCTCGTCAGGCATCAGGAACTCGAATTTGGCTCCCATGTCGCATAACTGGACCGGGAAGTACTCTTGTTGCATGGGGACGGAGAACACGCGCTGGAGGTCGTCGATGGGGCGGTCGCGACCCAGCGCCAGCATTGAGATCTTGCGCCCTTTCACGTAAGCGGGCTCGAAAAATGGGAGGCCTTGAATGTGATCCCAATGAAAGTGGGTGAAGGCGATGACGATCGGTTTGTCACGCAGCGCCTCGTCCTGCATGATATGTCGGCCGAGGGTCCGGATGCCCGTCCCGGCGTCAATGATCCCGATGTTGACGGCGTTGTCGGAGGTGACCAGAAGGCAGCTGGTGCTTCCCCCATACTTCTCATAACCGGGCCCGCTGACCGGAATCGAGCCGCGGCATCCATAGATGACCACCTTGATCTCATCACCGGAGGCGGTGCGTCTTCGCGGTTTCGGGTGCTGCATGCGCTCCAGCATAGCGTCTGGCGGTGGAGGCGACAATCCGGGAAGTTAACCGCCGTGCCGGTTCTCGCGGCTTCATCGACTATTTGCCAGGCGCGACGCTCTCTCGTAGACTTCCTTGAGGTCATGAGAGCGCGTCTGTCCTTTGCCATTGGCGGTTTGCTGGCGTTTCTTGTGCTGAACGCCTTCGGTCTGTCCGGGGACCTTGCCGGGAATACGGAGGCCCTCGAGCAAGCCAATGCTCTCAGGACAAAGCTGGAGGCGGGCTTGCAGGAACAAGATCCGTCGGCTCTTGGTGCGCTCTTCACGACGGACGCGGTCTGGGTGACGTCGCAGGGGGTCTTTTCCGGCCGCCAGGCGATCGAGGAGGGGTTGGCGAGCAGTTTTCGGAGATCGCCGGTGACGAGTCAAATCCTCCAGGCGGATCAGATCCATTCACTCGGGAAGGAGGCTTGGTCTGTTGGGCAGTGGTGGATGACGATTCAAAGTCCAGACGGACCGGTTTCTTTGAGTGGCTACTGGTCGGCTATTGTCGTTCGAGAAGGCGACGCCTGGAAGTTTCGGATGCTGACGCTCAGCGAGAGTTTGCGCTTAGCCCTGGGCCCGCGGTCCTAGGTTCAAGGAGGCAGCACGCGGTTGGGAATGGCATGTCGTCGCAAAGACGCGCTCGGCGCACCGGAATGGCGCGCTCTGGCCGGAGTCGGCTCATTCTAATGGGAGGTATTTTCCGCGGCGCTTCGACCCCGACGGTAGAACTCCGGCATGGGTATTGATTGCACTGCCCAAGGGGCTCCGTTGGACATCGATTCCAGCACCGCTTTGGAGATGGCGGCCACGCGATAACCGTCCCATGCATCCGGACCGTCGACGGGTTCGAGGCCGGGTTGAGCTAGCCATCGAGAAACCGCGTCGACCCACGCCTGCAATTCACACCGATAGGCGTCGGCGAAGCGTCCGCGAAAATCGGAATGGATCTTGTGACGGACCTCGCGATCGGTACGCAAGGCGACTCGGGCCAGCGCTGCGAGTTCGATCGTCCCGGATTGTCCAACCACCTCACAGCCGATCTCATAGCCGTAGCAGCATTTTGCGAAGAGTTCGACAAACACGAGTGGGCCGCCCTCGAGTTCGAGGATGACGACCTGGGGGTCGCGCACCGGGGCCGCGTCCGGGGACGGCGAGAACCAGTTCACCCGGACCACGTTTCGACCAAATATCCAAGGCATCACCTGGATTTCATGCGCCGCCGCGCTCAATATGGTCATCTCGGAAGTCCAACCGGCCGGCACATCGGCGTTGCGGTGGACACAATGCGCCAGGAGCGGAGCGCCGATGGCCCCCGAGACGATTCTTTGGCGCAACTCGGCATAGCCGGGATCGAATTGCCGCATAAAGCCGACCTGGATGAGACGAAATCCTTTGGCTTCTTCGAGACGAAGGATCTCCTCGCATTCCGAAACGCTCGGGGCGAGCGGTTTCTCGCAGAGCACCGGCTTGTTGGCGGCGATCGCTGCCTTGACATAGCCAGCATGCGTCGCATCACTCGAAGCCACGATCACGCTGTCCACATTCGGCGAAGCGATGAGATTCTGCGCGGAGAGCGCCTGCGCGCCGGGGATTCTTGCGGCGACCGATTCGGCGCGCTGCAGGTCCAGATCGGCGACAGCGCGCACTTCCGCTCCGGAGATCGTCGCCGTGATTGTCTCAGCGTGATCGGCTCCCATTATTCCCGCGCCGATTATTCCTATGCCCAAGGTCATTGCGCTTGCGGCAATTACGGCATCTTTTTAGCCAAAGCGCAAATCTGATCCCTCGTGACCGGCAGCGCGATATTCGAAACTAGAGCGCAGGCTACGGAAGCCGAAAGATCGCCACCAGGAGGGCCAGAACGGCCACCCAACTGGCAGTATCGAGACTGAGAAGTGTGCCGAGGATCATCTTGGGTTAGTCGTCGCGCGAGTGGTATCGCATAAACTGGGCCAGGATTGGGCCCCTTGCAATTGGGCCGAGACCTGATTGCGGAATCAGGTAGCCGAAACAAACGGAAGCTGCTCTCCTTGGTGCCGCCACTCGCGCGATCGGCCTCGGCGCTCGCGAGTGGGGATAGAACTTGCTTCCGTCGAGGCCGAATTTTACTGCTGGAACCGAAATGACAATATCGGGATGTGGAACCATTTTCGTCGGTTCTGCCTTTACAGCGAAGTATCCGGAGGGCGGCGGGAATTTCTCGGTGCCCTTGCAGTGGGCCCTGGGCTTGCGTCGGCTCAATGCAGACTTTGTCTGGCTGGAAATTCTCGGAACGACTGACAGTACCGCGCTCGACGCCCGGAACATCCGAGCTTTTCAGCGACGTTTGGGCGCTTACGGGCTGAGCCAGCGATATTGCCTCGTTCTGCTCCCGACGTCAAAAATCGATCAGCCGGATCTCGATGCGGCGCGGTTTTATGGCATGAGCCGGCAGGAGTTGGAGGCCCGTCTGGCCGGCCCGAATACACTTCTCAACCTGAGTTGGTCGATTCACGATCCTTTCGTCGAGCGATTCGAACGTCGACTTCTCTGCAGTCTGGATCCGACCGAAGTTTGCTTTTGGATGCGGCGATTGGAAATGGGGCAGTCCTTCCATCACGAGTTTTGGACGGTCGGTTTGGCCATCAATGAAAGCGACATCCGCATGAGGCAGGTTGCGCCTCCGATCGTAGACTGGAAGACCTTCTTTCCTCTTGTTGACACTGAGCTCTTGCAGCCGGCGGCGCGCCCGCCGGTGGATCGATTCACAACTGTCGGGCAGTGGTATTGGGATGGCGCAATTTGTGTGGACGGCCAGTATCCCGATTTTTCGAAGCGGAAAGCCATCGAGAAGTTCTTCCAGCTTCCGCAGCGTGTTCCCGACGCGCGTTTCGAGTTGGCCGTTCACTTGCACCCGGCCGACACGGAGGCCACGCGCGTCCGCGAAGCGGGTTGGATTCGCCCACGTCCCGAGATTGTCGCGCGCACGCCGGGTCGCTACTACAACTATTTGAAGGCTTCACTAGCGGAGTTCACACCCGTGAGACTGGAGGCGGCCATGGAATCGGGATGGCTGAGCGATCGAGCTGCAGCCTACCTCGCCCTGGGACGCCCCGTGATCACCGAACCGACCAACGCCGAGAAGTATCTTCCGGCGCGGAGCGGTTTTTTCTTTGTCAGGACTGAGGACGAGGCCGTTGGCGCGGTGCAGGAAGTTCGCAGGGACTGGGAGACCGTCTCGCGCGAAGCGCGTAGCTGTGCGGTGGAATGTTTCGATTCCGTTTCGAATTTGAAGCGAATTCTGGGAATCGCCTAGTTCCTGCCGGTCTGCGGGTGAGGGGCGGTGACCGGCTTTGACTCTGGAGAGCCATCCTCCCGAAGCCAGATCGATAACATCACAATGGGCGAGGATCGCGAGAAATTCGCTTTGCCAGTTCTGGAGCGATTCAAACCAGAATTGCGACGTTCCACAATATTGCCAGACAGAGAGCGCCGGTTGGCTATGCTCGGCGGCCTCTTCGTTGTAAACGCGTGTGCCATTATATGGCATGTCCCGCAAATGGCGCGATGAAAAGCAGCGCAGAGGCCCTGGCTCGCGAGGAAAGTCGCAAAGAGAATCGCGAGGACGAGCGAGAGTCCGTTATCCTTCAGAAAGCGTCTCATGGGCTCGGACCGCTGCCACTCCATGGCACGAGCCCATTCGACGTTCCATCGAGTGACTAGGCGGACGATTTTTTTGGACTATTGTGTTCATCCCGCTGTTCCTTTGCCGGCGCGACCTCGTCGCCATGTCCCACGTCCTTTTTCACCGGCGGAACTGGCGTGGCCTTCTTGGATTTTCTTCCTTCTGCCTTCCGGTTCGCTGTTCTTTCCTTTTTTTGCATGCCAGTGAATCGTCGGGAACGCGCTCTGCGGCGGCATTCGCAGCTCAGGTGTTTTCGACCTTTGGCTTGAATGGAAAAGGAAGGTCGGTCAACGAGCATGTCCGGATCGTCTTTGAGAAGCAGCAAAAGTGAGCGCCGCGATAATACCGCCAAGGACGTACCAGGCGAGAGTGGCAACTTTCGCCCTGGGTGGACGTCCCGTTTCGCGTTGGTCCGCTCCGAGCGCGGCGGGCAATGTTAGCACACCAAGCCCCATGGCAAGACCTAGCGCGCCCCCGCGGAGCCAGGCTGTTCTTGGGTGCCCAAGGCTTACCAACCCGTAGAAGATCGAATTGGAGACGAGGGATCCCACCAGGGCAAGAGCTTTCATTGGCCAACCATGGGGTGGCCGGATCCCCAGTCCATCAAAAGCGGCCGCGGCGAGTTGCCTGCCGAGAATATCGAGCCGAGGAGCCCCTGGCAGCTGGCGGCCGGCCACGTAATTGAGGGTAGCCACCGCCACCGCGCCCACTGCGCCCGAACCGAGACCCAACACGCCCTTCATCCCTCAATTTCCTCCGCCGACCCCTTCGCCTCCCCAAATCTTGTCGGGCCTAACTCGATGTGTTTTGGTTGTTTCATGGATTCAACACGTTTCGTTCTTTGGATGATTTGTGCCGGTCAGGATCACGCCTGATTCGCTGCTGGGGGCAGGGTCCCTGATGTTCAGAAGCGAGCAGATCCCGAGGAGTGTGACGAATCGAGACTCGATATTTCGGGTATGAAACGCGCGCTGCTGGGCTTGGGAATTGCACTTGGAATCACGGTGGTGGCCGTTGCTCAATCAAGCGGGGAAAATTCCGCTGCCCGAGCCGTTACTGGAACCTCGGGTGAAGCGAGTCCGTCGAGCGGAAAGGGCAAGCAGAGTCAGTCAGGGACCGCGCCTCAAGACCGGACAGGTCAAAGCGGCGGCGCCAACCAAACGGGCGCGTCAACAACCGCTCCGTCAACCACTGGTCCGGCGCCGAACAGGAACGGTTCCACAGAGGCCACTCCCAATGGGCTTCGACTAGCCGCACCAGGAACTCCGTCCGGAATCCGTCTGGTCACTCCGCATCCCGCCCCGACGCCCGACATGACCGGTCGCTCCACTCCAGGCGCTATTCCCGAGCCGTCGCCCACGGCGATTCCAACCGCAACACCGGATGCCAGTCCAACCGCGACGCCGGGTGTCAGCCCTTCGGCAACCCCCAGTCCCCTGAAGTAATCGGGGTTGGCGCTATTGGGGAGCAACAGAGGGTGAGGGCGATGGAGATCTCTCGGTGGCTGGAGCGTTCGCCGGCCCGCCACCTCCCTGGCTTGAGCGGACTCCCGGAGTCCGATCGCAGGCCGCCAGTGCGACGAAGATTGGCACAAGAAGGAAATGGCCAACTTTTCTTCGCCTTCGGTTTGCGTGGTAAAAGCGAGTCGGAGACAGGGTGTTGGCCGCTTTCGCCTCGAAGAGGCGAAAGTTCGAGACGTTGTCCCAGATCGCCCTCTTCGTTCGTCATACTCCAAAAGGGACAATAACGCGTAGAAATGAAGACAGAACCAAACAAGGAGCATCAGTGGCTGAGTCAACTGGTCGGAGAGTGGACGTATGAAGGCGAGGCAATGATGGAGCCAGGCAAGCCGGCCGTGAAGCTCAAGGGAACCGAGAGTGTCCGGTCGGTCGGGGGCCTCTGGGTTTTACTCGAAGGCCGCGGCGACATGCTGGACGGAGGAGAGGCGATTACCTTTATGACGCTGGGGTATGATCCTCAGAAAGCCCAGTACGTCGGGACTTGGCTGGGATCCATGATGACCTATCTTTGGGTGTACCGCGGATCCCATGACCCGGAGGGGAGTGTCCTGACGCTTGACACCGAAGGCCCAGACTCCAACGGCGCAGGAATGGCGCGATATCAGGATATTGTCGAGATCAGGAACGACGGTCATCGGACACTCGCTTCGCAAAGACTTGGTGCGGATGGCACTTGGCAGCGATTCATGACGGCGGTGTATCGACGCAAAACGTAGACCCGTTCTAGGGAATCACGGCAGCGATACGAAAGTAGGTCCTATCATTTTAGCGTGAGTTGCCCGCGCAGGCGGAAGCGTCGCCGACGTGCTGTCCTCATCGGAGCGAATAAGCCGGGCATCCGGATGGATTGGTGCAACGTAACGCAAACAGACACTCGCAACATCATTAACGACAAGCCATGAATGCACTGTTAAGCAAAGGCGTTTTCGAACAGATTACCGCCCTAAGCCTGCCACCTGGAAATATCGGGAGGAAGCCGTCGCCGGATGTTGGCTGGCCGCTTTTCTGGCATTCGGCGGCAGGCCCGTGGCAATTTCCAGAACCGACTCAATGCGTGGTGCACTTTCCGGAGATGGTCAGCGGATTCGGCGAACGAGCCTTCGCTGCTCATTGGCGTTGAGAGGTGATCTCTCGTCGCCTAAGCATCGCCCGTGCGGACAATTGAAGGCAGGCGCGCCGAAACGATGCGGGCGTTAGAAGGTCGAGGTGCTGGATTGTTCAGGGGCCGCGGCTTCCACCACGCTGCCCAGCCGGGCCAGTCCCTTGTCGAACTGCGATCCGATCATCTGATCCATGCTCATGAACAAGCCGATCGCTTTGGCGACGAAGTTATTGGTGCCACTCATGCTCCAGGTCACCGCGGTGTTATCTCCGTCTGGCTTGAATGTGAACTCCGCGACGTGGGTGGCTGCAAAGGGCTTGAAAAACTCGAGCTTGATGCGGATGAAGTCGCTCGGACGGCTTTCCGTGATCGTCATGCGTCCTTCGCCCACTTGGTGGTTGCCGGCCCACCCGTAAATTGCTCCGGTCCCGGACGAGGCCCCTTCGTAGGTTCTTTTCATCGAGGGGTCGATTTCTTCCCATGGTGACCACGCCTGCCAATTGCGAAAGTCATTGACCTGCGCGAAAATCGCGGGCGCGGATGCGGAAATGCTGGCTGTCCGGGCAATGTGAAACCCCGATGGTTGTAGGGCGACTACCACGACCAGGGCGGCGATCAGTGCCGCCAGCGCGATGAGGACTGCGCGAATCATATGCAACCTCCTTTGGACCAGTCTGGGTCGAGGCGGATTTTGCAATCGCAATCGCCGGCGAAGGGAATCGGACTTTTGGTTCTCAAGCGCGGTCTGATGTCTTCTTGCCAAAGACGGCTCGATCGAGCGAGAAGCGACCGGGTCCGCTGAGGAGGAGGAGGATCGCCACGCAGAGGTAAATCGCAGCGAGTTCGTAAGAACCAGTGCCAGCTCCTTTGGCGACAAAGGGATCTCCCATCATGACGGCGTGCGTCCAAACGGCTACGGCCATCGTGCAGGCGAGTCCGAAGGAGGCAAGGGGCGTGAGCAGTCCGAGCATCCAGGCGAGGCCACCCCCGAACTCCGAAACGGCCGCCAGCGCTTGCAGGACGCCGGGAACGCCAGCCTCGGCCGGCATCCAGCCGAAGGGTTTGGTGATCTTGCCGTAGCCGTGGAAAATGAACGCCAAACCTGCCACCAGTCTGAGGATGAGCAGGCCAACGGAAACGCGGAGTGACACGCGGAGCGGCTTAAAGAGGTCGCCAATGTTCATGAGCTTCGTGGTTGTGCGGGACTGGCGCTATTCATGCCTTGGCTGGCGAAATGTGCAAGCAGGCTGCGAGGTTTTTGTCTGGACCGAAGCGTTGTCTGGCGTCGAACTTGGCCTGGTGAGGTTATGCTTGTGCAACCTTCCGTCGCTGACGAGGCTTCCGCAATGCCCGCGTTTCCTGCCTGCCCTTACCTCCCAGAGCCGCCGGAGATGATGGACGCCGAAGCCCTCTCTGCGCATGGGCCGGTTCGCGACAGTGCCTTTTACTTAACAGCGCTCACCTATGCTCACTGCCTTTGGTTGCGCGGCTTCCCATCGCGCGCGATTCTCAAGCTTGACCGGGCGCTTGGCGCGGATCTCCGTGGCGACGAACCGGCGTTGCTCCGATGGCCGCTGCCCTACGCTGCCGTGGGCTGGTTTCTCAGACACACCCCGGAGGGACGGTTCGTCGGAAATCCACGCGTCCACTTCCAGCACCTCGCCGATCGAATGACGGAACCGCGGCGCGAACAGCGCAAATGGCGGATCTGGGCTTGCTGGAGCTTGTGTCGCGTGGTGTTGCCTGACCTGCCGGGTGATCCGAACCACTCTGTCGAAGAACCTACCATCGAGCGGATCGCGCACGAGCTTCAGATTTATGGCGTTCCGCGTGAACTCGAAATGTGGCAGGCGGCTATGAGGTCCGCGAGTCAGGAATCCTCGGCCTTGGTCCGTTGACGCGTCCGTTTTTCATGTTGATGGCCGGCTCGGTCGCGATTGCGTTCGCGCCGATCTTTGTTCGGCTGGCCTCGACCGGGCCGGTGGCCACCGCGTTCTGGCGAATGGCTCTCGCCGTTCCGATCCTTTGGCTGCTGGCGAGCCGTCGAAGTGCTTCGGCTCCGGGCACGTTTCGTTTGCCGATTGTCTGGCTCGCCGGCTTGACCTTCGCTCTGGATTTGACAGCGTGGCACTTTTCAATTCGCTTGACGAGAGTTGCCGATGCGACCCTGTTGGCCAACTGCGCTGTCCTGCTCGTGCCTCTTCTCTCTTGGCTTTTCCTGCGCCGAGCGGTTCGGCCAGCCACGATCGCCTGCGGAGCGGTGGCGTTCGCGGGGATCTTTCTGCTCAGCAGTCCATCGTTTTATCCATCGGAAAAAAAGCTTTTAGGTGATGCGCTGGCTTTGCTTGCGGCGGTATTTTACGCAGTTTACTTGATCGCCATTTCGGTGGCGCGCGAACGCGTTTCGGCGACGTCGCTGGCCTTGGCTAGCTCGCTGCTGAGCAGCCTGGCGCTCGTTGTTTTTGTTCCGCTCGCTGGCGAGAAGCTGCTTCCGGCCGACCCTTTGGACTGGGTGTGGCTCGTGGGCTTGGCGTTGATTTCCCAGGGCTTTGGTCAGACCGCCATTGCTCATGCGCTGGGCCGAATTCCGCCTGCGCAGGCAGCGATCGGGTTGTTGATCCAACCGGTATCCGCGGCGGTGATCGCGTGGGGGTTGTTCGGCGAATCGATGTCCGCTCTCCAGTTATTTGGAGGAGGGCTGGTGCTGGCTTCGATTACCGCGGTGCGTCTTTGCGAACGCTAGAGCCCGCAACTGATCTGCAAAAAACACTTTGCATGCGAGGTCCAATGTCGTTCCGTTATGGAAGAAGAATGGTAGCGTAAACCTCCCCGTATGAGTGATCAGTGTTCCCACGGAAAGTCCGCGTCGGACATGTCGGACGATCTTTCCGATTCCCGGCAGCAAGCGGAGACGCTCGAGTTGGAGAACAGGATGCTGCGCGCCGTCCTCGACTCTCTGGCCGACAACATCTCGATCAAGGACATCAAGGGCCGATATATTTTCGATAACGCCGGGCACCGCCGATTTCTTGGGGCGGCGAAGACCGCGGATGTGATCGGAAAGACGGTGTTCGATTTTCTGCCGCCGGACATCGCGGCGAAGTTTTACGCGGAGGATCTCCAGGTCTTGCAGTCCGGGGAACCGCTGGTCCGCTGCGTGGATCCCTCGGTGGACAGCGTCGGAAACAGGGTCTGGATGTCGGTGACGAAAATGCCATTGCGGGACGAGGAGGGACGGATGATCGGACTGGTTTCCGCCACGCATGACATTACGGCGCGCAAGGATGCCGAGGAGCAGTTGGCACGATACGCTGAGAAGCTCCGGGAAAAGAACGCACAACTCGAGGAAGATCTCGAAACCGCGCGCGAGCTCCAAAACGCGCTCCTGCCGCAGCAATATCCGCGCTTTCCCAGTGACGCCTCTCGGGAAGCCAGCGCGTTGCGCTTTCATCATTTCTTTCGCTCATGCTCGGGCGTGGCAGGCGATTTTTTTCATGTTTATCAGATCTCCGATTCGGTCGCGGGAATTTTCATCTCGGACGTGATGGGACACGGGGTCCGGGCTGCGCTGGTGGCTGCCATGTTGCGCACGCTCGTGGAGGACTCGCACGCTTACGCAAGACAGCCGGCGCGATTTCTGCAGGAGCTCAACCGCGGGATCTCGGAGATCCTGAAGCACACCCACACGGCGATTTTTGTATCGGCCTGTTACCTGGTGGTGGACGTGGCCAAGGGCGAACTGCACTACGCCAACGCGGGCCATCCCCTGCCGTTGTGGGTTCGGCGGTCGCGCAGGCTGGTGGAGGCACTCCCCCGCCCGGTTTCAAAATGTGACCCGGTCCTCGGCATCTTTGCGGACGCGGAGTACCAGGGGTTTTCCTGCGAACTAAGCGCAGGAGACACCATCTTGCTTTTCACGGACGGACTATTCGAAGTCAAAGGGCCGGACTCACGGTACTTCGATCAAGCGGGATTGTTGCGATGTGTTCGCCAAAGGATCGGGCTCGACGCTGACGAACTGTGCCGGCAGCTCGTCGAGGAGGTTCAACAGTTTGCCGGATCCGAGGAATTCGCGGACGACGTCTGTTTGATTACCCTGGAGGTGGATCATCTCATGAAGGAGCCCGTCGCGCCGGAATTCCTTCGACCTGCCGTCATGCCGAGACCTTGAGCTCGTGCGGCCGAAGAGGCCCCGCGAATTCGTAGCGAGGGAGGAGCACGATCTCGTGTAAGGATCAGACGGACCCCGGCGACTTATCGGAAAACCGATCTGAATTCATGAAAGCCCAACAATTTGCCGCTGTGGCCCGCGAGGTTTATCAACTCCTTTTCGCGGCTGCTTCGAGTCTCAAATCGCCCTTCCTGCTTGTCGTTCGCCTCTATTGGGGCTGGCAGATGTTCGTCGCGGGTAGTGCGCATCTCTCCGACGTGCCCGCGATGGTGGAACGTTTCACGGAATGGGGAGTCCCGTTTCCGACCTTCAATGTCTATGTTTCCGGGCTCACAGAAATTGTTTGCGGCCTTTTGCTGGTCGCGGGCCTGGCATCGCGCCTGATCACCATTCCCCTCATCATCAACTTCTGCGTCGCTTACTTGACCGCGAGTCGCGAGGTATTGGTGAACATCTTCAACGACCCCGACGCTTTCGTGTCCGATGCGGCATTCCTCTTCCTCCTTGCATCGGTCATCGTATTCATCTTCGGACCGGGCGCGTTTTCGGTGGATGCCATTCTCAAGAGGCGATTCGCCGGATCGTCCAGGAAGGAGCCGATGGTCGCTGCGTCTACGGCGCAGGGGACGCTGCAACGAATCTCGTGACTCGTGCCAAGCTGAGTTCCGTAAGACTGCCATTCAGGCGCGGGGGGCTCGCTGTCCCTTAGTTCGCTGCCATGCAAACGAGGATCTTTCGTAACCTGGGGCTGGCGGTCCTCTTTGTGGCGGCGGTTATCGCGTGGGTGTTCACGGGGTTGCAGCCGCTCTTTCGTACGGCGACCATGAACCGAGCCGGCTCCGTCAAATCTCCCGCCTGGCAACTCAAGGCTCTGGACGGCCGACTGGTGAAGTCATCCGATTTTGCCGGCAAGGTAGTAATCCTCGATTTTTGGGCAACGTGGTGTGCACCCTGCAAAGCCGAGATCCCGGGCTTTATTGAATTGCAACGAGAGTACGGCGATCGAGGTCTGGCGGTGGTGGGAGTTTCGGTCGACGATCAAGGTTCCCGAGTGGTCGAGGATTTTGCCACGCGGATGGGCATCAATTATCCGGTTGTGCTGGGTGACTTGGGATTGATGAAGGACTTTGGCGGCACCGCGATTCCAACGACCGTGGTTCTCGATCGAAGCGGCAACATCGTTGCCCGACACATTGGCTTTACATCGAAGGAGACCTTCGAGAACGAAATCAAGCCACTGCTTTAGGGTGCGCTCGGTGACGGGCCGTCCGCCCTGATGCATTCGGAAATTCGTGGGTTGGATCTCAGAAGTAACACTCGAGTTCACCCCGGCGCCGGATGTCGAGCGTCGCGCAGTGAAACGAACCTCCAAAGGGGGCGTAATTGAGGAACGGGCACGGAATCGGTTCGAATCCCCAGTTGCGCAGAGACGCAATGAGGGTCTTTTGACTGGCCTCGACCACCACCCTCTTCGGATCGAGCATAAGAACATTAATACTGATCCAAGGGCTGCACTGGGAGACCCGGAAACGCCAGGCCGACAGCGGCGCGGGGTCGGGATGCGGAGCGATGAGGACGTCCCAGGACTTGAAGAAGTCCGGAAGCTTGGCGGGATCGAGGTATTGCGGGTTCACCAGGACCTTGCCGGGCGCCAGCGGGACGAAGGTCGAGTCGATGTGCATCGCGGTGCGACACTGGTGCTGAAGTTCATGAACGCGATACCCGTCGCGGGCGAGATGGCGGCGCAACCATTCGAAACCGGCGGCGTTCGTGACGTTGCTGCGGATACCGAAGAGATCGCGGCCACAGCGAATGAAATCGGCGGCATCAAAAACCGGTTCGAACTCGGTAATCATATTGCGCAACGGCTCTCCCCGCTGTGGCGGGGACCACTTGTAGTCGAAAAGCTGATCGCTCAGCTCCG
This sequence comes from uncultured Verrucomicrobiae bacterium, assembly GCA_963820865.1. Classification (GTDB taxonomy): domain Bacteria; phylum Verrucomicrobiota; class Verrucomicrobiia; order Chthoniobacterales; family Terrimicrobiaceae; genus DASTFP01. Next base: position 1,534,771 of record CAWGBZ010000011.1, on the reverse strand, counting down.
GCCGCGGCGTGGCTGTCCACCGTGCTCCCTGCGCGAAGTAGTCCTTGAAAAGGCGCTTGAAGGAATGGCCTTCGAAATAGCGGGACCTCCAAGCCATGGGGCTTTCGATGATCTCATCTCCGACCACGAGGAATCCGTCGCGCGGGCAGGCGACGCAATAGCCCTTCGACGTTCAGGATGGCGTTCGGGTGGGCACGGTGAAGTCAATCGGATCCGGTCGTTTGACGACGATACCTTCGGACTGAAGCAGGTTGACGAACCCATCCAATTCGCGTCGGGCGGCATCGACCATAATGCGCGGGTAGCGGTGTCCGCCAAACAAGCGGTAGAGCTGCGCAGCCAGCGGGGGAATCGTTCGTGTCACCGTGATATGGCTTGGAGGCATGACCGCGCCGTCGAGACTGCCGACAATGACCTCCTCCAGCGGATCCCACTCGTTGAAGGAGCGGACGGGACAGGAGCCGGCAGCGGTGGAAAGGGAGATGGATAGCGGATTGCTCACGCCGCTGTCTTGTCTTGGCAGGGTTCTGCTGGGGGGCCGGGAGGATAAGATGCGGGAGATTCCACGGAGGTCGGAAATGTTCGAACAGAGAAGTGCGAGCGAGCGAGGATGACCATGCCGATGAAAGCCCAGGTTAGTTCGCGGATCCGGGAGATGACGCCGGCAGCCAGACCCTGCGCCGGGCTGAGGCCTAGCATGGCGAAGACGAGCGCCTTGCCAGCCTCCTGGGTGCCGGCCCGGAGGGGGACAAAAAACATGAGGTTGTTAAGCGCCACCCCCAGCACCTCGACAGCGAGCGCAAGTTTGAAGGTTACGGGAATGCCGAAGAACCAGAGGATCAGGCAGCTCTCGACGATGCCGTACGCAAAGCCAAAGGCGAAGGCTGCCGACGAAAGGACGATGCGTCCGGACGACTCGCGGTGGACGCGGGCCATCTCTGCGTCGATCTGCTCGACCGGGCCGCGGACACGTGCCAGAAATCGCAGGCCGGGCCAGCGTTGGGCGAAGCCCAACGCGGGCGAGAGCAAACCGCGCCTTTGCAACAACAGGAGGCCGGCGAGAATACCCGCGAAAAGAACCAGACTGGCGAGAATGCTCCAGTGCGCGCCGGCCGACAGGCGCAGTTCGTCGATGACCAGAAAGAGGCCACCAACAACGAAGACGAGGAGGCCGATCGTCTGGGTGAGCTTGGCAACCGCCACCGAGGCGGCCACCGACACGACCGGTGCCTGGCCTTGCAGCATGCGAATACGGACGAACTCGCCGCCCATCGTGGCGGTCGGAGTCAGGTAGTTGACGCCATCGCCGGCGATCCGCGCGAGGAGGAGTTGCCCGAAGCGCGGCGGGTGTATCCGCCGAGGGAACGCCAGCCGCCAGCCTAACGTATTTGCGATGAAAGCGACGATTTCCGCTGCGATGATCAGGAGAATTCCCCAGCCGACCAGTTGGAGGTTGGCGAGCACATTGTCCAGGCCCACACGTGCCATCAGCACAAGGAACAGGCAGATGCCGATCGCAAAGACGAACCGCTCGGCGATACGCAGACCGCGCTCGCTTTTCGGGACTTGTATTGAAGGGGACGAAATCGTTCCCGATGACGCAGACTCTTCCGGCTCCTGCGACAACTGGTGTTGCCCAACCGGCGATTTGTCAGTGCTGCGGGTTGAAAATGCCAAAATCTTGAAGCCCAAAGCGTGCCCTCGATCGGTCAAATTTCAGAGTGGCGGGAGCCTTCGGGCCCAATGCCACCTTGAGGGAACGCGTTCATGTGCAAAACATGTTCGAAGGGGACTGGTAACGTCAAGGCCAATGGGAACCGCCAATCGCCGAACCATCTGCGACTTTCTGCATCGCTCGTCTTCCCTCAGTTCGATGATTCTCGCAGGGCCTGTTGGCGACTCGGAGAAGCTCTCTTGGGCTTCTAGAGCACGGCAGACTTGAGCTCGTAGATGCAAATACGACGGACCCTGGGCATCGCGAGAGCGTCGCCACCTTCCGAGGAGAGGCTGATCGTGCGACGGCCGCCAGAAGGAAAAATCAGCTCAGTCAGGGCAACCAAGCCGTCCTGTGCAAAGAGCTCCAGCGACGAGGTGTCGAGTAAAAATCGAAGGGTCAATGCGCCATTGACGATCTCCAGCGGAGCCTCGTGCCGGTTGGAAGCCGCGAAAGCCGGATGGAAGTCCTTGAGCCCCGCATGCGTGCGGTCGACAGCAAGCTGGTTTCTCTTGGAATCGATGGCGATCGCGGTTACTTCCCCCGCACCGGAATGAATCTTGATGACGAACGGAGCGTCCGCGAATACCTCGGAGAAAGTCATCTCGACGTCCAGGCATGCAGGGAGACTTTGCTGCTGATAGAGCCAGGTGTCGGCATCGGCGAACGATCCGCCGGCGAAGACGAGCGGGGGCTCGGTCCGCAATCCAGCCAGTTCCTCCACCGGCGCTTGGGCCAAGCGCAGACCCTTGGGCGTCCGCCGGAGGTTGAGCGTGCGCGGAACGGTCATCGCGCTCCGCCAGGGTGAGGTTGGAACATCCAGCGTGTAGGCCCAGTTGCTCATCCAGCCGAGAAGAATTCGGCGGCCATCGGAGGCGGGCACGTTTGACCAGGTGACCGCGGCGTAGAAATCGCTTCCGTGATCCAGCCAGAGCACGCTCTCGCTCGGACTCTGAGCGTCCGGAGCGAAGCGAGTGCCGTCGAATTCGCCGGTGAAGTATTGGGTTCCCGATCCCCCGGCTGGACCGCCAGGATTGATATTGACGATAAGCACCCATTTGGTCGTCTCCGGCTCGCCGTCAACTGCCAGCGGAAACAGATCCGGGCACTCCCAAATAATGGGGTCGTGCCAGGCGCCGGCCGGTCCGAATTCGCTGAGCTGCGTCCAGTTTTTCAGGTCTGGTGCGGCGTAGAGACGCATCTTCTTGTGGTCGGGCAGGACCACGATCATGATCCAGCGCCCGGCTGGTTCGTGCCAGAAGACCTTCGGATCGCGAAAATCGAGCGCACCAATATCGAGGACCGGATTGCCCGAATAGTGTGTCCAGGTACGGCCTCGGTCGGAGCTGAAGGCCAGTCGCTGGTCTTCCACGCGCTTGTTTTGTTTGCTCTCTTCGCGATGGCCCGTATAGATCGCGACCATGACCGGCTGCCGGTTGTCGCCAAACCCGCTGGTATTGGCGTCGTCAATAACGGCCGAGCCGGAGTAGATCCTCACATCCCCCTGCTCGGGCAGAGCGATCGGTAGGTGCTCCCAATGGACCAAGTCCGTACTGACCGCGTGGCCCCAGCTCATGTGCCCCCATTTGTCCCCGAATGGATTGTATTGATAGAAGAGATGGTATTCACCCTCATGGAAGACCATTCCATTTGGGTCGTTCATCCAGTTCCGCTCCGGGGTAAAATGGAACTGCGGGCGGAAGAGCTCCTGGTAGGGGGGATAAATCATGAGTAGGGAAGGGCGACAAAAGGAGTCTCAGATTGGAAGCGCCTGCGTCAAGGCACTCCGGGGGGTTGAGCAGCGGAGTGTTGCCTTTCCCGTCGTCGGAGACACAGTATTCTCGGGCGCATCATGAACGAGTTCGCCCGGCTGATTTTTCGATACGTGCTGGGGGTGTTGCTGCCGCTCCTGGTTGGTCCGGGTTGCTCGATCATGCCGCGCGTCAACGCCCTCCTGCCAGGGAACCGCGCGTTCGTTGTTCATTGGCCGGCCAAGCCCGACAGCAACCATCTGAGGTTGGCCGTGAAGGATAACATCGATATCCAGGGTGTCGTGACCACGGCGGGTTCCGAATATTTTGCGAAGACTCGTCCGCCTGCCAAAGAGGATGCTCGCTGCCTGGCAATCGCACGGCAACGCAACGTGCATATTGTGGGAAAAACGAACCTGACCGAATTCGCCGTTTCGCCTTCCGGTCTCAATGACTATTTCGGAACTCCGAGGAATCCTTTCAATTTCCTGCGGGCTCTCGTTCCGGGTGGTTCTTCATGCGGTTCGGCGGTGGCGGTGGCGAGTGGGATGGCGGAGGTGGCGTTTGGGACGGACACTGCCGGATCGATTCGCGTCCCGGCCGCGTGCTGCGGAATCGTTGGTTTGAAAACGACTCACGGGCTCGTTTCCATGCAGGGGGTGGTCCCGATCGAACCTGATCACATGGATACCGTGGGACCAATGGGAAAGGATATTGCCGCCGCGGCCCAGGGTATGGACCTTTTGCAGGATGGATTCGCCGCAAATTACGCCGAAGCACAAAGCGCAGAACCTCTCGCAAAAAACATCCGGGTAGGGCGCCTCTATCTCAAAGGCACTGATCCGAAAGTCGATGCCGCGATTGATAAAGCGCTTGCCAAGACGGGCTTTCAAGTTGTGCCCTTGGACGACAGTTTTCAGGGGAAGTGGGAGCAGGCCAAGAGAAACGGCAACGCTGTCGCTGCTGCGGGTGTGTGGATCAGCGATCGGAGTTTTCGCAGTGCTGACGGCGTGCAGGCTCGAACCAAGGCAGTCATCTTCGTTGGCGGGATTAGCTATCGAACCAATTATCGGAAGGCACTCACCCGGCGAACCGAATGGCAGAAGACACTGCGAGATGTGTTCACGAATGTCGACTTTATTGCGTTGCCCACTTTGCAGACGGCGGCAGTACCGATGCCCAAGCTTCTCAAAGCGGGTCTTCTCGAAGCGCGCATGCTCGGCCTGCAGAACACCGTGGCAGTAAATTTCGCCGGGAATCCCGCTCTGGCGATGCCTGTTCCTCTTCGCTACGTAAGTCTCGGCCGTAGTCCGGCTTTGGCGATGCCGATGCCCATTTACTACGAAACCGTTCCGGTGACGAGCCTGCAGCTGATCGGTCCGCCACTCAGTGAGGCCGAGCTTCTCAATGCCGGCCGGCTTGTTGAGAAGGCGGTGCGGCCGTGGATTTCAGTTAAGATCCCGATGCTGGGGGTCACCATTCAGTGAGGCAGTCTTAACGTCTGGCCGTGACGACAGCGGTCTTTCGAGAATCATAAGCCTTGAGGGGAGAATTGGCGGATGCGGGGCGGACCCCCAAAGTGGTTTCTGAGCTCGGGGCGAACCTGCCTTTGTCCTCGGACGATTGAGTTTACCCCTTTGGGGATCTTGGCGAACCCGCTTGCGAGACGGCTGAAGTGGCTGTTGATATGATTTCGACCTTTTGGCCATCGGCCAGGGAATCGGATGGATTCGACGATGATGCGGTCCATCGGATCGAGGCCTTCCGTTGCTAAACCATATCTTTTGATTTTCGTTCATACCTGGATTAGCACTCAGCTTTCGTGCCAGGGTTCTTGCTGGTGGCGAAATGTATTATCATTAGCAGGTTGCGCGATCAGGCCGTTTGGGTTGCCATGACGAAGAATCGAACGTCCGAAACCTCGACCGACGTACGGTGAAAGGTCGCAGCACGGCATGCAAAGCGATGCCTTAGGGTGCGCGTCTTCGCTCCTCAGACGAGGCTTGGCAGCCAGGTAGTGAATGACAAGTTCCGTTGCCCGCTGATGGTTCCGACGAAAGGCCGCGTTTGCGCCGCTGACCCTTCCTGGCGGAGGGTATTTCCGTCGTGCGCGGCGATGAGATCCATGTGGTCCTCATCGAATCATCCCCGGAAGGAGACCAGCGCATAGCATGGGCGCTTCGCATCGACAACGTTGCGCTTGAGTCGAAGCGAAGATTCCTCGGTGTTGCGGTCGGATGTTCAACGGAAATGATTCGACCGTGGATGATCGTGCGTTTCCCGAAGTGGATTCCACAGATCGGCTCGCAGGCCGGCCCATTGTGGTGGAGTGGTGCATGAAAATGTCAGATCTCAGGATGCATGCCAACAAGACCGCCCTGAGATAACAGGCTGCCGCAAACCGGATGCGTGAGACTCGTCTGAAAGATCGTCCGCCGGCAGGATGGAATCTGCCTCGATGTCGATCCTCAGTGGACAGCCAACTCCCTCTTTCCGGGAGCGACGTTCTTCAGCAAGAAGACCAGGAGCGTGCCGATGAAGGAGATCCACGTCAGCAACTGGAAGGCGTCCACATAAGCGAGTGAGGCTGCCTGTTGCTGGAGGAGGTTGTAAGCGAGCTGCTGAGCTTGATGGACTGCATTGGCGGAGCCCGATTGCGAAGCCAGGACCGTCTCCAGCTTTGCGAGATATCCTGTGAAAGCGGGGTTCAAGTTCGAGAAATGTCCGACCAGAACGTCCTGTGTTTTTTGCGATTCTCGCGTCACGAAGGTTTCCAGCAGAGAAATGCCGAGGCTTCCACCGAGGTTGCGCATTAAGTTGTAGATGCCGGTGGCCGCGCCGGTTTGCTGGGCAGGTAGATCTCCCATCGAGATGACCGAGAGCGGGACGAAGATGAAGGTGATCGCGAAACCAGCCACCAGGATCGGCATGATCAGCTGGCCCATGCCCACCTGCAGATTGATGCCCCCCAAAAGAGCCACGGAGAGGGTCATCAAGGAAAAGCCCACGACGATGAGAGTGCGTCCGCCGACAAGGCCAATGAGGCGCCCTGCCAGCAAGGCAGCCAAAAACGCCGCGATTCCGCGTGGACTGAGAGCGAGTCCGGCATCGGTCGCGGAGTAGTCGAGCAGACCTTGCATCAACAGCGGTAGAATTGCCGTGGTGCCGTAGAGCAACGCCCCGAGGAGCGCGACCAAGCCGGTGCCCACCGCAAAGTTCCTGTTTCGAAAGATGCTTAGATCCACCAGCGGAAATGGTGTCGTAAGCTCGCGCACCACGAAGGCGACGAACGACACCGCCGAAACCACAATGCAGAGAGTGATCGCCGGGGACCCGAACCAGTCGAGCTCCTGGCCCTTGTCGAGGGCAATCTGCATCGTGGAAAGCCAGAGCGCCAGGAAAGCGAATCCGATGGTGTCCACGCCCCCGCGTGGCCCCGCCTTCAGGTAGGGAGGATCTTCGACGAACATTGTTATCATCCAGGTCGCCAGCGCCCCGATGGGAACGTTGATGTAGAAAATCCATCGCCAGGAGTAATTGTCCGTAATCCAGCCGCCCAGGGTCGGGCCGAGAACTGGAGCCACCACCACGCCCATGGCAAACATGGCCATGCCCTGACTGCGTTTTTCTCGGGGAAAGCTCTCCAGCATGATCGCCTGCGACATCGGCTGGAGGGCGCCGCCCGCCGCGCCTTGCAGGATGCGGGCGAGAATGAGCATGGGGAGATTACCGGCCGTTCCGCACAAGGCAGACGCAAAGGTAAACAACGCGATGCAAGTCGTGAGGAACCGCTTGCGCCCGAAGCGCAATCCGAGCCATCCGGTCATCGGCAACACAATGGCGTTCGCGACCAGATAGCTCGTCAGCACCCAGGTCGCCTCATCGGTCGAGGCGGCGAGGCTCCCGGCGATGTGCGGCAAGGCGACGTTAGCGATGGAGGTGTCGAGCACTTCCATGAACGTCGCCAGCATCACCGAAACGGCGATCAAATAGGGATTGAAGCTGGGTCGCCAGGCCTCGTCTCCGGAAATCGCTTGAGTGTCCATTTCGCTCCTCAGGGTTGGCCGGTTTTTCTCAGCAGGGTGATGCCCACGCCGATCACACCGAGCGAGGCAGCCCCGGCGAGTGTCAGAGCCACCCGCATCGGACGCGTCGACGGATCGACGCGAACCGTCGGCTCGACAGACATTCCCGGTCCGAGGACGTGCGTGGCGTCGAGCCTTTCGTCCAACACGATCTTAACGGGCACGCGCTGGACGACCTTGACGAAGTTGCCAGTCGCGTTCTCGGGCGGGAGGAGACTGAATTGGGCGCCACTGCCAGCCTGGATGCTGTCCACGTGCCCGGACAGGATCTGGCCGGGGTAGGCGTCCACCCGGACCTCAGCCGGCTGCCCGGGCCGCATGTGACCAAGTTGCGTTTCCTTGAAGTTCGCGGTGATCCAAATCTCCGTGGGCACAAGGGCCATGACCTGCTGGCCGATCTGGAGATAGTCGCCGGTATTCACGGAACGTTGGGTAACCCGGCCGGTCACCGGCGCGGTAACCTTCGTGTAGGAAAGCTGCAGTTGCGCTTCCGAGAGACTGGCCTGCGCCACGCCGACCTGCGCTTTGGCAGACTCCCACTGCGCTTTGGCGGATTCCCATTGCTTGGCCGCCTCGGTCTCGTAAGCGACGGACGAATTCTGCTGGGCGGCTTTGGACTGCAAATTGGCGATGGCGGCCCAGGTGGACTTCGCGGAGTCGTCGTATTCCTGGTTGGAGATCACCCCGGTGACCGCGAGGGCGCGATTCCTTGCGAGATCGTCGCTCAGTCGTGTGGCATCTGCGCGTGCCTGGTCGGTGCTCGCCTTGGTCGATTCAGTGAACTGCTTCGCGGTTTGCACGTGGGCGCCGCTCTGCTCGTAGGAGGCCCAGAGGCTGGCCGCCTTGGCCTCGTCGGCGGCGACGGTTTGCTCATCCTGATTGACGGCGGCCTGGTAGTCGGCGGGATCGAGCTCGAACAGCGGATCGCCCTGCTTGACGAACTCGTTGTCGTTGACGTGGAGACCAATGACTTTTCCCGCCACTCGTGGAGCGATCGAGACGACATTCGCGTTCACAAAAGCATCGTCCGTGCTCTCGCGGGTCCAGGCTTGTCCCAGCCAGAAGGCCGTGAGACCGAGAACCACCGGGAGAACGATCATCGAGGCGATCACCGCCCCCGTGCGTTTCCACAAAGGGGGACGCGTCGCCGGTGCAGACGCTTTCGTCTCGGTCGAAGGTTCGTGGCCGTCGACCTTTGGCAAGGGAAGCTGCGCTCCTTTGCGCATTTCCTGCTGTGACGCGATCTCAGGACGCATCCGCTTTTGGGTGGAGTTGCAGGTTCTCATTTTAGGTCTAAGCGGCGTGAGGGAGGGCGGTGGAAGACCAATCCGTCGCGGTCATGGGCACGACCTTTGACTGGCCGCGACGCGACCACGCTGCGTATAGACGCAGACCGCGCGAACGACGCGCCAGGAGGGAGATTGCGCTCAACTCCTGTCGCTGGTAGTCGCGGAGAGCGCGGCGTCGGTGACGGAGACGGTTTTCAATGCGGGAAGCGATCCAGCGGGCGAAGAAAATTTTGAGGCTCATAGTCGTTCAGTTCCAGTTGAAGTGAGTGTTGGTTGATGGCTCACTTCACCTCGTCTCATTTTGCGTGCCAAAAGCGTTGTGTATTTCTATCTGTCTAATGGACAACGAATTGCAGACATGGCACTTGTCGGTCACCAGGGGACGAAAAATCGAACGCGCGAGTTTTCGTCCTGCGGCGGCCGCCGACAGAATGCCTCCGTCCGAAAACGGCACGGCCATCAGGGTGCGTTGATGGCGAAACTGCCGCGGCTGGAGCCGAACGACGGATTTTCCGAAGGAGTTTTCGGAGATTCTCGCTGCTCTAGAGGGCGGCGAGATGAGCGTATCAACTGGCCTTTTTGCGCTGAGAGAAGGGGAGCGAACGCTTCCTTCTCAAAGGGCTTGCCGGCGCCGTCGTCCGCTCAGCAGGTAAATCGCCGCTCGCAGTTCGAGCAGCGGATCATCCGAGGGATCGATTCCATCGACACGCGGGATTGGATCGAAGATAATCCTTTTCTGTTCGTGCGGATGATCCGGGACCGGAGCTGTCAGGACGATTTTCCCCAAATGGACGAGCGGTCGTTCCTCGGGCCAATGAACCGTGGCATCATTCACGACGTCAGTATCGCTGGCCACCTGCACGTGAAGCTGAAAGCTGACCGGAGCCCTTTCCGATCCTTTCGGTCAGCTCATCAAAGAGATAGTTCGCATCCTTGGTCTTCAAGGTAGCCTCGTCCAAGTGCTCGGTTCCGGCGTCCGGAATGATTCGGTAGCGTCCATAGCGGCTCACGCCATCCTGGTTGGTGAAGCGCATCGCGGTCACACCGAAGTAGGTTTCCTTCGCAAAGCTGGCTGGGCTCTGCTTGGGAGTTTGCGCGAAGGCAAGAGCCTTGGGGTGACGCGCCAGGAACTCCTCGATTGGGGTGGGCGAGGGCTGGGAGGGATTGGTGGCAGCAACCGCGCGTAAGAACTCGAGGAATTCTTCTCCCGTTCTCGTTGGGAATCCATCCGTCGAATGACTGACGATATCCGTATGGACGTGCTCGGCGAGATGAAATCGAATCGCCAGTCCGCGCGGATTTGCGTTCGGGTCGGTGTCCGGAATCAGAGGCAGACCGGTTGAACTCGAAAACCGCGCCGTCACCGGTGTGAAGTCGACGCGTGATATGAGGCGCCCGGGTCAGCGAAGCGGCCGACGCCGAGGGAGTGAACGTGCCGGTGAGCATCGTGCCCCTGGCGTGTGCCGGTCGAAAGCCCGGATGCAGCCCGAAAATCGTATCGAACTGCTTCAACAGATCCTGGCTCAATGCGATTAGTTTTTCGTCAGTGGGCAGTGGCATGGCATTCTCCTTCTAATCTATACTTAGTTTACTTCGATTAATGGACAATCACCTACAGTGTGAATTACGGCGAGCGCTTCCCGGGACTGCGCAAGGCGTCCGCCGCTTCGATATCAGTGAATCTGCGTTACGGTTTTGGCAGCCGATTGCGCGAGCGGGTCGGCCAGATCGCCATGCGATCGAGAAGGCGGTCGCGAACGATCAGCGTGTGGAAGAGCACCGCACCTAGGTGAGCGAGAAACGTTAGGAAAAGCAGGTAAGCGAGAATCGTGTGCGTCTTGCGCAGGACGGCATAGAGCGTCGGGTCTGCCGGCAGAATGGGTGGCAGCACCACCGGCCCGAACATCACGATCGGATAGTGCCCTGCCGAGAGCATGCCCCACCCGACCAACGGCAGGGCAATCATCAGCGCGTAGAACAACCGCTCCGAGGAAGAGGCAATGAAACGTTCCCGGCGGGACATGGTCGGAGGGAAGGGCGGCAGCTTGGTCAGAAATCGATTGGCCAGCCGGATCACGGCCAAAATCAATATCGCGATTCCGAGCGGTCGATGAATCGCCACCAGCGTAGGGTAATCTGCGAGAGAAGCGACCATTCCCACGCCGATGAACAGCATGGCGAGAAGCATCGCCGCCATCAACCAATGGAGGATGCGTGACTGCAGGGCGAATTGCGTGCGGGGCTTTTCCATGACTATTTTTCGGTTTCGGCGGTCGAGACAGCGCTCGGATCCTTGGGTTCGCTTTCGCGACGGGTAAATGACTGCGAGTAGGCCGCTGATCGCGCGCTCAGGAGCGGGTCGTCGGACCCCTCGATTCCGTCCGGTAAAATCAGCGGGTCAAAATTGATGTCCCGGACCGGGCTGGTGTCCTCGCTCTCAATGCGATCGATCGTCAGCATTCCGGCGTCGATTTGCTGCCGGTCCGCCGGCCACGGAATGGTCGGGTCGCTGGTTGGGTCGCCGGGCTGGCCGACTGTGACCATGAGTCGCCATTGCAAGGGTTGGCGATGGACGGCGGCGATCAACTGGTCGAAGAGGTAGTTTTTTTCGGCCTTCCCGGGCTCAGTCGTGCCGATCGGTTCGAAGGGCTGAACTGGCACCATCGACCAGCGCACCGGAACAGCGACGCCGCTCGCGTTAACGAGTCGAAACGCATTCAAGCTGTTGTAGGTGCTATTCTCGAATCCCGACGAGACCGGGCGTTTGCCGATCAGAGGCATGGCTTTCGCCGACGCCGGATGGGCATCCAGAAAGGCCTTCATTCTGGCCGGGTCGGGCTTGCCTGTCGCCGGATCGGGAGCCGAAGCGACCAACAGATCACGGAATGCCTCCGCGGTGTTGACCGGAAAGACCGGAATGTTGTTCATGCCTGTGCGCCACTCTTCGCCGCCGGGCAGCTTGAAAAGAATCGCCATGCTGCGCACCGTGTTCGGCGCATCGGCAGTGAAAGGCTGGCCTCCGGCCAGCGCGAATCGACCAACGACCGGGACGCGACCGGAAGCGAAAACCGAAGCCTTCGAAAGAGGAGCTCCCTGACCATTGCTGTTGAAAAATCCACCGACACAGACACCCTTGGCGTGATTGCGGCGAAAGCCGGGATGTGGTCCGTTCACCTTTTCGAACGTATTGATCATCGAGGTCGGCGAGAGTGCGCGCGGCGTGAGCCAGCCGCCCGTCCAGGCGAACAATCCTGCGATGCCGGCAAGCACTGCGCCGATTAGTGCGAGCCGGAGAATCGCTGCGGAGGGCGATAGCCCATGAAAGATGGAATCACGTTTCATTGGATTGCCAGGTGGAGTCGATCGATGCGAGCAGACGGGTTCATGGGACGGTGACGATAATTTTGCCGACTTGCTCGTTGGATTCCATGTAGCGGTGGGCTTCAACGATCTGGTCGAAAGGAAACACGCGCGCGATGATCGGTTTGAGCGCGCCGCTTTCCAGATGCTCGAGAATCCAGGCTTTGGCCCGGGCCATTCGTTCGGGATTCGCTGTGATCAGCACGAGCTTGTAGGTCCGGAAAGTGAGATCCTTCGTGAGTGCGGGAACCAACGGAAAGGTCACCGGCGTCGGATCGAGCAGACCATATAGGAAGATGTTGGCCGCTGGAGCCGCCACCGCGCACAACGTTTCGAGTTGCGGGCCGATGACCGGATCGAAAATGATGTTCGCACCTTTCCCGCCGGTTAGCCGGTCTACCTCCTTCGCAAGATCGTCTTTCGCGGTATTGATGACGTCGCTGGCGCCCGCGTTGAGCAGCGGCTGCACCTTGTCCGCTTTCCTGGTCGTCGCGATGGCACGCGCGCCGACGGCGTTGGCTATTTGAATGGCGGCGAGCCCGACGCTGCTGGCCGCCGCCGTGATCAAGACCACGTCGCCGCGCTTCATTCCGCCGAATTCAATCAACATGTAGGCGGTGCCATATTGCATCCAGACGGCCGCGGCGTCGATCGAGGACAAGCGCTCCGGCGTCTTGACCATGACATCAGCCGGGAGGACAACCGAATCACCGTAAGCGCCATAACGAACCATCGAGAACGCGGGAACGCTTGCGGCCCGGTCGCCAGATTTTAGTCCGGCCACACCGGGTCCCACTTCTTCGATCACCCCGGCGGCTTCGTAGCCGATTGGCGAGGGGAATTCGGGTGTTTCGAGGTATTGGCCCTGGCGAAACATGACTTCCGCCCGGTTCAAGCCGATGGCCTCGACCTTCAGCCGGATCTCGCCGGCTTGGAGGGGCCGCGGTTCGACGCGGTCATATTGTAGCACTTCCGGTCCCCCGGTTTTGTGGAAGCGAATTAGTGTTGCCATAAAAGACTTCTCCTTCGTCGATTCAAGCCTCGTTGGCCTGGCTTTGCTGTGATGCTGCACTGCGCTCCAATTCCGCGCTGAGATGGTCGTCGACGTCGACCAGGGCGGCCTGGGTGTTGCTCTCGAGATGTTCCACCTTCGACGTGCCCGGGATTGGAAGCATAACCGGCGATTTTTTGAGCAGCCAGGCGAGCACGAGTTGGTTGGGGGCGACCTTGAGGCTCTTTGCTGCCTTGGAAAGCGGGCTATCGCTACTGGCGAGACTGCCGCTCGCCAGTGGATACCATGGAATGAAACCGATCTTCTCCCGCTCACAGTAATCCAGCACCGGTTCCGAATGCCGGTCGGCCAGGTTATAGAGATTCTGGACGGTGGCAATCGGAGCGATCCGTCGAGCAGCTTCGATCTCGTCGACGTCAACTTCTGACAGACCGATGTGCCGGATCTTTCCTTCTCGCTGAAGGTCCAAGAGCACGCCGATTTGATCCGCCAGAGGCACCTTGCCGTCGATCCGGTGAAGCTGAAAGAGATCGATGCGCTCGACCTTCAGTCGGAGGAGACTCCCTTCACAACGTGCGCGAAGATGCTCTGGCCGGCCGTCAGGCTCCCATTGGTCCGGACCTGGGCGCTGCAGTCCGGCCTTGGTGGCGATGACGAGATCTTCCGGATACGGATGCAAAGCTTCGGCGATCAGCTTCTCCGAGACGAAGGGTCCGTAGGAATCAGCAGTATCGATAAAAGTAATGCCGAGCCCGACCGCTCGCCGCAGCACCGCGAGGCATTCTTTGCGATCCGGTGGCTCCCCCCAGATGCCTTTGCCAGTCAGGCGCATCGCCCCAAAGCCAAGACGATGGACGGGAAGGTCTCCGCCGATGAGAAAAGTGCCGCTCTTTGCGGCGGGTCGTTCAGTTTGTGGTGTGTTCACGATAGTTTATGGTCAACGCTTGAAAGTTGGAATGCCCAGGCGGAAAGGGTTATTTTGATTGTCCAGAGAATGGGACATAGTGAGTTGCAAAAGCGCGGCCTGGGCCAGGTCATCAAAACGGAGTGGGTCCTGGCGATCCATGATCGACCTGACGTCCCTGGAGCAGCGGCGTTCATGACAAATCGCGCGGGTGTTGCCATTCGGTCAGCCCGATCTTCTGAGCGATGTGGACAAGTTCCACCAACGACTCGGCCCGCATTTTCTGCATCACCTTTCCTCGCTGAATTTTAACCGTGATCTCGCTTGTTCCCAACTCGCCGGCGACCTGCTTGTTGAGCAGTCCGCGTACCACCAGGCTCATCACCTCTTTTTCACGGTTCGTGAGTGTGTCGTAGCGCGCGCGCAACTCCGCGACTTTCATCCGCTCGACGCGCGCCCCGGCATCTTTCTCCAAAGCTTGGCGGATAGCCGCAAGGAGATCGTCGTCCGCAAAAGGCTTCGTGAGAAACTCGGTCGCCCCGGCCTTGATGGCCCGCACGCTCGTCGGAATGTCGCCCTGGCCGGTGATGAAAACGATCGGGATCTCGTTGGCGGCGTCGTTCAACGCATGCTGCAGAGCCAGTCCATTCAGATCCGGCAAATGAACATCCAGGACCAGACACGCGGGGGAGTTGATCCGGTGTCGGTCGAGAAACTCTTTCGCGGACGAATATGTCTCGACGCGCAGACCCTCCGAGCGGATGAGACTGCTTAACGCTTCGCGGATGGACAAGTCGTCGTCGACGACGAAGACGACGGGGGCGGGTGCACGAGGCGATGGCGGTCTCATCTGGCTTCCTCCTGTTCGGGCAAGGTGAAGCGAAACGTGGCGCCATGATCTGGGTTGGCTTCGGCCCACAAGCGGCCACCGTGCCGCTCGATGATCGACCGGCAAATGGCCAGGCCCATGCCCAGGCCGTGCTCCTTGGTCGTGAAGAAGGTGTCGAAAATCTTCTCCAAGCGGTCGGGAGGCAACCCGACCCCTGCATCGGAGACAGACACCTGGATGCGATCCGGTCCGTCATGACGGGCTTCAATGCAAAGCCTTCTGGGACGATCATTGATCGTCGACATGGCGTCGATCGCATTAAGAATCAGATTCAGCAACACCTGCTGGATTTGAATGCGGTCTGCCCAGATCAACGGTAGCTCCGGTGCCATCTCCGTCCTCAGTTCGATGCCGTCCAGCGCGTTTTGCGTCAGGGCGAGAATCTCGTCAACGACCTCACTGATCGAGATGGGGCTCCGCACCGAATCACCCTTCTTGAGAAGCGCGCGAATCCTGGCGATGACTTCACTGCCTCGTTTTCCGTCCCGAACGATTCTCTGGGCTGCCTCCCGGGCTTCGTGCAGATTCGGCGGATCACGATCAAGCCATCGCATGCAGGCGTTCGCGTTCGTCACCAGCGCCGCCAGCGGTTGATTGATCTCGTGGGCGATGGAAGCGGTCAGCTCTCCCATCGTCGTCAGTCTCGCCACGCGGGCAAGTTCGGACTGGACTTCCGCCAGCGCCAGTTCGGCGGAGTCGTTGGCCGCGCGGGCGCGAAAAAGCAGAATCCCTTGAGCGACATCGTTGGTCGCCTGTTGGAGAAGGTCGGTTTCCTTGTCGTCGAAAGAATCCCAGTCGTCGGAATAGACGAGCAGACCGCCGAGGGTTTTGCTGCCTGCGGTCAAGGGTAACGCCAGCACGGCTTTCACCTGGTCCTGGGCGGCCCAATCATCGGCCGGAAGGTGAGCGGGTTGATCGCGAGAAGTGCAGGAAATCGGCGCCCCGGATTGGACGGCGCGCGCGGCGAGACCATGGCCATAGCCGCCCGGAGTCCAAGCTCGTTCAGGAGCGGTGAAATCTGCCGCCGCGGCATCAGCCTCCCGGAAGATCTCGCCGTCCTTGGAAAAAGCGATCCAGGCAAGCCGGTAGCCGCCAGCTTCGATGAGGGCCTGGCAAACCCGGCGCAGCAATTCATGTTCGTCGGCGCTTTGGGCAACCGACTGGTTGAGCAGACCGCGAACCCTCCAGGCACGATTCAACCGCCGAAGATCGCACTCGGCTCGGACCCGCTCGGCCACCTCCGCCGTGAGCCGCCTGTTGGCCACCTCGAGATCCGCTGTCCGCGCCTGGACCTTGTCCTCGAGATTCTCTCGCGCCACGAGCAAGGCTTCCTCGTCGCGCCGCTGTCGCCCGGCCAGCCAGCTGATAAACGCTCCGGTGAGAAAGAAAACAGTGAATTTCGGGATCTCGCTGAGCGTGAGTCCAAACGTGAAGCGTGGCTCGGTAAACGCAAACTCGATCGCGAAGATCGAAAGCAGTGTGGCGACGAGTCCCGGGCCCGCGCCGCCGATCCAGCTGCTGAGAACGATGGCGCAAACAAAAAACGGCGTTTGAAAAGAAGGCGCATCGACCGAGCGTCGCAGCGCAAACGTGGTCGTCCAGGCGAGACCGACGAGCAGAATAGCGGCGGCATAGCGCACGGCGATCGGCCAGCGATGGCGCCACGAGCGAGTCAGCCGCGTCCGACGAGAAACCTCGCCGCTCGCGTCACGCGAAGGTCCCTCGGTTTCTGGCAATGCTATTTCCATGCCGAAAGCCTATGCCATCGGGGGAGGGGAGGGCGCGTCACCCCGCTGCAGCCCCATCTTTTTGATTCGGGAGAGCAGCGTCGTGGGCTTTACTCCCAGCAGTTCCGCTGCGCCGTCGGCACCCTTGATTTTCCAGCCCGTCTTTTCCAGAACGGTGAGAAGATTCTGTCGCTCGCGGCGCTGCAGTTCAGGTTCGGTCAAGAATTCCGGCTCCGGCCGGTCGTCCGCCGGCTCGGATAGCGTCGCCATGTCCAGACGGGGAGTCGCCGTCGGCAGATCGAATTCCAAAGCTCCACCGCGCGCAAGAATCACGGCGCGCTCGATCACGTTGCGAAGTTCGCGAATGTTGCCGGGCCAATCATAGTTCTGGAGCGCGGCGATTCCGGCGGGAGTCAACCGGGCTTTGGGACAGTTCATCTCTTTTGCCGCCACCTCCGTAAAATGCCGTGCGAGGGGCGCGATGTCATCACTACGCTCGCGAAGGGGCGCCAACTGGAGCGGAAAGACGTTCAAACGATAGTAAAGATCTTCGCGGAAACGCCCCGCGGCTACTTCCGCCTTCAGATCACGGTTTGTCGCCGCGATGATGCGGACGTTGACCTGTCGCGTCTTTTCGTCGCCGACGCGTTCATATTGCTTCTCCTGAAGTGCCCGGAGCAGCTTGCTTTGCAGATCGACCGGAATCTCGCCGATCTCATCGAGAAACAGAGTTCCCCCGTCGGCCGCCTCGAAACGACCGACCCGATCCTTGAAAGCCCCCGTAAAGGCGCCTTTCACGTGGCCGAAGAATTCGCTTTCGTAGAGTTCCTTCGGGATTGAAGCGCAGTTCACGCGGATCAACGGCTTGCCGGCCCGCCGGCTTTGTTTGTGAATTTCCTTAGCGATCAGTTCCTTGCCCGTCCCTGTCTCTCCCAGGATCAGGACCGTGGAATCGGTCGGTGCCACGACCTCGATACGGCTTAGAATCGTCCTCAGGGCTCGGCTCTCGCCCACGATCTCGGTGAGCGCCCTGGTCGTCTCCAACTCCTCCGAATGTGTCCCGGAAACCGCCTGCTGGATGGCATTGAGGAGATCGTCGGCGTCAAATGGCTTGGTCAGGAACTCCACGGCGCCTGCCTTCATGGCCCGAACGGACATCGGAATGCTTCCGTGTCCAGTCAGAAAAATAATCGGGACCGGGATCCCTGCCGCGGACAGCTCGCGCTGCAGATCGAGCCCGCTGAGACCCGGGAGCTCTACATCGAGAATCACGCAGGAAAGCGGGGCCGTGGTGGCCCGCGTCATAAATCGCTGCGCCGAAGCAAAGAGTTCGACTTCGAATCCCTCGGCTCGCAAGAGGCTTTCCACGGCTTCGCGAATGGCGTCGTCGTCGTCAACCACACAGATAGGCGGAATCGTCATTTTCATCGTTGATATGCTCGTCGTGGTTCGCTGCTCCAATGAAAATCGCGGTCCAGGTGAGGCTAGGTTTTCAGCCGCGACACCTTCGCGCGATTATCGAAACTGAGAGCGGTATTCACCGCGGTAAGAAGCGCCTCCTCGCTGAAAGGCTTGAAAAGGCAATCTACGGCGCCATCCGCCATCACCCGGGCGCGCATCGCTTCGTCTCCGTGTCCTGTAATAAAGACAATCGGAACCGCCGGCGGCCGCGAGGTCAATTCCTGTTGGAGTTCCTGTCCGCTCATTCCCCCGAGGCGCGCGTCCAGAATCAGGCAGTCCGTTTCGCTGGACGCTCCTGAATGGAGAAACTCCTCGGCCCCGGTAAACGCCTTCACCTGGAAACCCACCGATTTCAGCAAGCTCTCCAACGACTCCCGAACGGACTCGTCGTCGTCTATTACCGAAATCATGGAGGCAGTGTTCATCGAGGACTAAGGACAATATCTCCGATCTCCGGGGCCATTTCCATCATACGTTGGTATGATCGGCTCGGGGTTTACCACGGAGGACCTGACGATGACCGGATTCGCCGCGGCGGAATTCTCGTCCCGCCGGCACTGGGGTGACCGACGGGATTATCCCCGGCGCGTGCCGGGGCTCTGCGAAAATGGCTTCGCTTGAGGGGAAGCGCTGGCGCGCTGGGTAGTCGAACTGCGTTCTCGTCCCGTCGACACTGGGGTGACCGACGGGACTCGAACCCGCTTTGATGCATGTTTTGGATTGCGCGAAAACTGAGTTAAAGCGGAGAGAATTAGTAAATAAGCTGCATCGCGGGCGATTTAGGCTCTGGCAGGAATCTCGCAGATTTGCGCAGACCTCGTGTCCGAAAGTGTCCGAAAGATTGGTTTGGCATTCAAAACTCGATCAGCTGCCTCGAACTTTCCCGCTTGGCTACTTGCTTAGGCAGTGTCCTCTCAGGACCGTAACGGCTGATGGCCCGTTAAACTGCGATACTGCTTCGGGGCCCGCCCGATTAGTTCCACGCTGTTCCGATGCGGGTTGCAGACGGCTTACGATGTCCTGCACCTGGGGGAGAGATCAATGTGATGATGCACCATCTTCCAGCCCCTTGCTGCCACGCTGCCCGGACCTCCTCCCTTCTGCTGGGGCGGGCCGAAATCGTCATCCTTTGCGAGAAACCCTGATGCAACAGACGGGCGCTACCGCAACGGGCTACGCAGTCGCGATCGACCAACAAGGCGACAAACCCGGACAGGAGCTGGACAGCGGCGGGCTGTTCGCGTAGCGTTAGGTGTGCGTGCGATCACCTGCGTAAGTATTCAACGCTCGCCGCCTACGACGATCCGGCCAAGTGATCCCCCGGCGGCGCGACCGATCGCATCCGCGGGAAGAGTGTACCGGATCCGGAGGCACCCATGTTGCTGCAAAGCTGCAAGGGCTTGATGCGCGCTCTCGGTGCCGACGTCGGGATCCCCGACCTGGCGCTCGATGAGGCGCATTGCTGCACGCTCGCCTTCGATTCCGTCGTGGTCAACTTCGAGTTCGACGAGAGCAGCGAGCAGCTCTTCCTTTACGCCAGCCTCGGCCCGATGCCGGCCGCCGGCTCGAGGGTCTACGAGCAGCTGCTCGAGGGCAACCTGTTGTGGAAGGACACGGGCGGAGCGACGCTCAGCCTCGACCGCGAGGGCAGCCGGGTCATGCTCCACCAGGGCCTGCCCGCGGAGCGCCTGTCCGAAGTCGACTTTAAGGCGGCGGTCGAGCAGTTCGTCAACGTGGCGGAGGCCTGGACACAGCGAGTGAGCGAGGGCGCGGCGCAGCCGCGGGACGAGGCGGGAGCGCCGCCGCCGGCGAGGCTCAACCCGGACCAGTTCGTCTGAGATCGGGAGACGTGCCATGGCGATTTCGCTGCAGGAGTTTCGCGACAAGACGCGGGACGGACCCGACGCCGAGCGGCTCGAGATCAATCGCGCCGGCACCGGCCTGCACCGCAAGGGCATCTCGGGCGGCGGCAGGGCGGTCGAGTGGCTGCGCGATGCGGTGGGAGCGCGCAAGACCGAGAACCGGCAGGTGATGCATGCTTTTGTCGCTGCGCTGAAGACCGAGCATGGCGACTTGATCGCGGGCGAGGTCGAGACCGTGCTGCAAGGCCATGAGTCAAAGCCGCTGTCGTCGCGTCAGGTCCGGCAGCTCATCAGCGACGCCGATACGATTCGCAACGGCCTGCGCCGCAAGAACGAGGCATTAGCCCAGCTGTACGCACCGGACCAGGAGAACGACAGGGCGCTCGGCTACATGTCGGCGGTCTTGGCGGCCCGACAGGCGACCGGGGCCAGCGATGATCTGGTGGCGACGCTGTTCGACTACAGCCGTGTGTCCAGCCAACCGGCCCAAGTGCGCCGGGCGATCCGGGACGCGATCGAGGCCGCGGGTCAGGACGGCAAGCGGGTGGTCACTCACGACGAGGCCCGGGTGATCGCGCAAAGGGCGATCACGGAGTTCCTGCTGCGCCGGATGGCGATCGAGGGCCTGGGCAGCGAGCGCCTGAACCAGGCGTTCGATTCGGTGCAGAATTTCAGCCAGCAGATGCTCGAGGCGCGCCTGTTGAGCTCGGCCGGCGCGAGCGCGCATTTCGAGCAGAACGTGATGCGCGCGATGGGCAGCAAGCTCGCGGCGCTCGACAATACCGACCTGCTCGCCGTCTATCGCACCACGCTGTCGAGCGACATGCTCGAGCTGCGGCTGGAGCTCGCCAACCGGCCGGACGATCCGCGCGCCCAGTGGCTGCTCCAGGACCTCAACAACTGGGAAGGCATGGTCCACATGGAGGTCGCCGAGCGCTCGCTCGCGGGGCTGCCGGACACCGGGCCCAAGCCGCAGCTGTCCGGCGCCCACCTCGAGATGCTTTCGGGCGTCGATCGGGCCGCGGCCAAGAAGGAGCTGGTCCAGCAGAGCGACGAGTACCTGAAGGGCGCGCCTGATGCCGCGCGCTCCGACGATCCGGCCGCGGTCCGCCGGCTCCAGGGCAAGAGCATCGGCGTGCCCGAGGTCACCCAAATGATGCGCAGCGCCGACCTGACGATCAATCTGCCCGAGTACCTGTTCGAACCGGGCGTGGCGTTCATCGGCGAGGACGGCAGCGTCAAGCCCAGCCCACAGCTCCAGAACATCTTCGAGCGGCCGATTGAGGAGAAGGGACCGGCATATGTCGAGCGCCGCCAGATCATCGAGCATGCGGAGGTGCCAGGGCTCAAGGAACGGGAGAAGTCCGGCATCGATCCCAGCCTGCATCCCTACTCGGCCGCCCTCAACGTCGGCCGTGGGCTCGGGGGCGCCGCGCCCACGTACGGCGCCCTGGCCTTCCTGGTCTTGAAGGACCAGGTCAAGGAGCGCGCGACGTTCACGCCGACCGATTCCTTCTACACGTTCACAGCGACCCTGGATCGGGACAACATCGCCCACTGCAAAGCGCGTCTCGCCCAGCTGACAGAGGGCGATTCCAATCTGTCCGAGGAGGGGCGGACCGCGTTGGGCAGCCTCCTGCCCCAGATCAACCAGGACCTCGACAACGCCGTCGGCCGTTCATTCGGCCTCGGATATCCGCAGACCTTCGAGGACTTCTTCCATGACGAGATCGGCAGCGAGGTCCTGAACCGCCTGCAGACTTCTGGCGACAAAGAATATGTCTACAACGTCATGCTCGACAGCGTGATCGATCGCAGTCGGGAAGCCAATCGCGTGGCCTCTTACGAGCGCCTCGGGCAGGTGATCGGCGATCTGCAGGACGCCACGATCGACAGCCTCGAAAGCGGGGCAAAGGACCGCCAGCGAGTCAATCTGCCCATCAACGACGGCAAATACGTAGAGGCCCAGGTGTTCGGCGGCATCGATCTGACCAAGGACGTCAAAGCGATCCACTTCATGGACTTTCCTCCGGGGGAGGGGCCGCCGGGTTACGACAACCAGCGGGCAGGGATCGAGGCGCTGGCCAAGTCGCTGAACGTGCCGGTAGTCCTGTTCAAACAACATGACCCGTTCCTCACGCGGCTCAACACTGACGAGAGCGTCCAGGCTACGTTCCCCCAGCTCGAGAACGGTTCGATCACCAAGAAAATAGACAGTCTCGACGCTTTCAAGACCCACGAGCTGCCGGCCATCCTCGACCAGTACAGGGAGCATGAGCAGACCTTCGATCCGACCGGCATCCATGGCCGCCGGCACATCAGCCGGGCACTGATCTATGCGAACGTGCTGGCGAACGTATTCCGGGAAAAAGGTGCGCAGATCGATTCCTATGCACTCTACACCACGACGGCCTTTCATGATGCCGGCCGCCAAGGCAACGGTACCGACGTCTGGGAGGAGCAGAGCGCCGAGAAAGCCGTCGAACACATGAAGGGGCGCGGCATCGACGACCCGGATTATCTCAAGTTCGGTGCTGCCAGCATCAACAGCGAGGCGCCCAAATGGCAGAAGTCGCTGGAGGGCGGGATCCTCAAATCGGCGGATTCACTCGACATCATCCGCGTCAAAGGCCGCGAGGGCTATCGCAAGGATTTGCTCTGGTTCATGTTCCAGGACACCCGCGTCGGCGAGAACAACTACGTCAAGGCCGACGCGGACCTGCGCGACAAGCTGATCGACGAGGTCGCCACGTTCATCGAGGCGACCGAGCCCAAGACAGAGAGCGAGATCGGGCTCGAAGGGGTCAAGGCCGACTTCAACGAGGTGAACCAGCAGCTGCTGGCCCTGAGGCCGTCGAACCCCGAGGAGCAGCGTCAGGCCGAGGCCCTGAACGGGCGGCTGGAGAATCTTGCGACCCGGATGCGGGAGCTGAACGAGAAGGCGATCGAAGAGCATAAAGCGATGAACGCGCAGCTGGATAGCGGCGAGCTGTTTGCGAGCATCGAGCGCGAGCTACTCGATCACCCGCAGAAGTATCCGACGCTCGCCGCCTACTACAATCCGGCCAAGTGATCCCCCGGCCGCGGGGCGCGGCCGAGATTCGCTTCTTCGAGAAGGACACCAGTACGATGACGTCCCAGCGAGCTGGGTGTCCGCGTCGTGCAGCACCAGCCGGCAGAGGCCAATCTCACCCTACCTTCGCGTCGTGGACCTCAACCGGAACGAGACTGCGGAGCTGTATGCCGCCCGCGAGCTGTTTGCGGAAGCCGTGCAGGGAAACGTGCCCTTCAAAGACGATGAAGTGCTGACCTTCCTCGGAGAGCAACTGATGCCGTGGTGGAACCGCCTGCGGAGCTGACCGGATCCGGCAACTGACGCTCCACTCGGCCCGCGGCAGGCGGGTCGCGCTTCGAGCGCTCTCCGTCACACCGCGGTTCGCCGGGGACTTTCCTCAATGCTTCACGTTCTCGGCGGCCGCCTCGTATAACTTCTCGACACCCTCGCGGAGGCGCCGGAGGTTCGAGCTCACATTGAACGTCTTGTAACCCGCGAAGCCGGTGTTGTAGCGCTGCATCTCGTGGTTGCCCGAGTGCAGGGCAAACTGGCTGAACGCCTCCTTCCGGCTCGTCGAAAGCTGGCCGTAGGAAGGCACCGCATGCGTGTAATAAATCTCGCTGGCCAGCATCTTGACCTCCGCGTCGAGGTGGCCGGTGCGGTCCTTGCCGCTCTTGCAGTTGAACATGGCGGTCGCGCCGATCATGTCGGTGAGCACGGTGAGGCGGGCCATCATCTTGTACACGTCGCCGTCGTCCGTGTTGTAGCTGCGGTCGGCCCACATTTGCTTGATCTGGCGCGACAGCTCGCGGATGCACGTTTTTTTCCAGCCGGGAATGGCGGGGTTGTTGAGCGCGGCGCCGACCATGCCCCCCAGCGGGTCGTCGACCTTCAGGCCGTCGCCGAAGAGCGCCTTCATGCCAGCCTCGTTTCGGCCGCGGGTCTCCGTGTTGTCGCCGATGCCCATGTTTCCAAACGTCGCCACCGGGTTCGTGCCGAAGTTGAAGGCGAGGACCCGGGGCCGGATGCGAACCTGGATCGTCTGGCCGGCGTTGTGCGGGTCGGGCACGTGCACGTCGAGGTGCGGCAGGCTGTTGATGTGATCGAACGCCGCGAACTGCTGCTGGACCTGCTCGTTCTCGCCGTTGACCCAGTAGTTCGTCTGGAGATTGATGGACGTGATCGGGAGGTCCACCACCTGGCCGTTGTTCGCCTGCGCGTTCACGATCGCCTGCTGGAGAACGGCCGTGTTCGTGAGCAGGGCGGCGTGCACGGACTCTGTCGCGCGCGTCTGGTTGGCCTGGACCTGCTGATTCGCGGGCGCCTCGTAGGCCGAGTGAACGCCGTGCCGCACGAACGCGATGATCCGCGGCCCGTTCGCCCCATCCCGAATCTCCGACACCGCGAGATTGACGGCATGGGCCGTCTGGTCCTGGTTGATCGAGCAGATGCCTTTGACGCCGCTGTTGTCGTAGCTGGTCGTGAAGGGCTCGCCGAGATGATACGCGGGCGTGATCGTGCTCGCGACGGTGCGCTCCTCGCCGCCGATGGTCGCCCGGATTTCCGTGTTGATCGGGGCCCAGTTGAAGTCCTTGTTGAGAGCGACGACCTGCTGCTGGTCGAGCGATTTGCCGAGAGAGGCCGTCGAAATTCCGGTCTGTTGAAAGGCGTCGTGGACCGTGCGCAGCACCTCCGCCTTGTGATCGCGCTCGATCGGCGCGACATCGTTGATCTCGGTCGTCGCGCTGTTGTACGGCGGGGTGTTGCCCTTTTGCTGGATGGCGTTCTGGATCGTCTGGCGCGCGTTGACCAGGACCTGCCGCCTCAGCCGAACCGGGTCGTCCTGGACGACGAGCTGGTTTTGCAACTGCTGGTCGAGCTTGGAAATCTCCGCGTTCAGCACGCGCACGCCCGCCTGGCTCCAGGACTTGAGCGAATGCATCACCGCCGCCCCGGAGACCGGCCGGTTGTCGCGGAATGACTCGGAGTATTGCTTGCGCTGGGCCAGCCGCTGCAGAGTGTCGGTGAGGTCCTGCTGGAGGTCGCCGGCGAGCTGACGCTGCGCCAGCGGAAGCGTCTGATCGCTCGCAATCGTCTGGAGCGCCGCGCGCCGCTGACCGACCTCCTGCGAGACCTGGTCGATCCGGCCGATGTAATTGTTCAACTGCGCCGTCGTGAACGCGCCTTCGTCGAGCAGGTCGAACGACTTGTCGATGACCTCCAGCGCGTGGTCGAGGCGGTCGGCGCGGTCGGTGCTGACGTTCCGGACTTGCGCGATGAGGTTGTGCACGCTGTCGTATCCCTTGACGCCGTATTGACCGACGCCCTGGTTGGCCCGGGCAAAAACGTTCGCGGCGCGCGAGCCCAGCCGGGCGTTGCGGTTCGTCATGAACGATTCGACCGTCGCCCGCGCCACGTTCCCGATGAGCTGCGCGGTCAGCGTTCTTCGGGCAAAGTCCGGCTCGTTGCGCAGGGCTTGGAAGAAAAGGTTCTGCAGCTTGGTTTTTTCCTTGGACGTCAAGTCGGCGAACTGGCCGCCCGTCACGTCGTTGAACGTTGGTCCGCAGGGCGCCGCCCGGCTGCATCGCGTTGCGCAGCGAGATTGCGTTTCGGGCGATTTTGTTGGCGCGCTTCTGGTCCGCGAGATCGAGAGCGATCTTGATGGCGTCGGTCGAAAGATTTTGCCCCGCCGCCCGTCGGGCCGTGAGGCCGGACTGATTCATCACCCGGTCGGCGATGGCCTGACCGTAGGTCGTCGTCAGGCTCTGCCGGAACGCGTCGATGGACAGTTGGTTGTCCGTCTGGATCTGCTGGGTGGGATTGTTCCATTGCACCAGCCGGTTGCGGACGCCCCAGCGATCTGCTTTGACGAGATTGTTGTTGTTGCCGAGGGTGACCCGCTGGCTGTAACTCGGGTGTGCGCTGCCGGCGGCAATCTCGCGATAAGCTCCGATGGTGGGCGGCATGGCTAGGCCCTCAGGTTGGAGCTCAACAACCCATCCTCCTCCGGCGCCTCGGCGCTCCGCCCAAAGTCGGCGACTGCGCTCGCGCCAGTAATCGACTGCGTTGGCAAATCCGTCCAGCGCCTCGCGCAACCCGTCGACCGTCAATTCCCGGCTGTCGAGCTTCCGTGCCAGCAGCACTTCACCACTGATCGGCTCGAGCGACAGCGTGGCGCCGTCGGACTCCAGCCAGAACAGATTCGCCGCCAGGAGCATCTCGAGAAATGCCTCCCGCCGGTCGCCGGGCGCGACGCCGAGCGACGCGTGCAGGACCACGGCGTCCTCCATGATCGCGCTGTTCACCGGCACCCGCCCGTCGAACACGAGCGTGCAGGCGCCATTCTCGTCCAGTTGCAGTCCGTCCAGCCCGACTTCCTTTCCGAGCTCCTGCCAGAGGTCCGCGATTTTCTTCGTCTGCTCCGTCGTCATGTTCGGTTTTCTCCAGGTTGGTGATGCTGGCGCGCCGCATCATGTCCAAGGCCAGTTCCGCGCCCACAAATCGTATCCTTCAGGTTCAGCGAGGTGACTGCTCGCAACATCGCGTCGTTTCCTATGAGCCGCTCAATGTTCACCCCTTCCTTCTATCTCATCCGTAGCCCGATTGTCACTATTTCCTATAAACGGAAGTGGCTGATCTGAATGGTTGGATCTTTGTTCGTATCGCTCCCTTTTAAGAAGAACGACGGAAGGACTGCGGACATTGGGAGCCCGCCGTTTTTTAAACATTGCATCAACTGGCGCCAAGAAACACTGGGCAGTCGTTGATCAGGTTAGTTGTGCCGCGGTGTGTGGTTCGATGAGAGGGATCGGAAAGGGGCGCGCACCTAAATCTTCGACTATGCTTTTTGGTGATCACTCACATGATAAGTAGATTACTGGAATCGAGCTCAAGAAATGTTGAACAGGTGGCCGCGATTGAGCTTACCCCGGTGATTAGGCCAGAGCTGGGTTGATGGTCGGCCCCGAAAGGGGCATACCGATCCCCACGGCAGTTGTGTGCGTCAAGTTCAGCAAAAGGGGGATAGCAGGAACTCTTTCCAACTGGTGGCGCTCTCCCGGTTGGCCATCTCCACGCCAAGGACCTGACGTCGCCCTTCCCAATCGATCCCGATCGCTCCCAGCACCGCGCGCGAGCGGATGACTCCGTTCTCGCGTAGCTTTTCATAGCGCGCACCGATAATCAGATAGGGATACTCGCTCTCGAGTTCTCGCCGGGCGAAGCGGCCCAACTCCGCATCCAGCTTCTTGTTGATCTCACTGATCGCACTTGCACTAAAACTGTGTCCGCAAAGCTGTTCACTTCGTCTCCCAACATGGCTCCGTGTTCCTCAGTCCGACCAGGGACCTGCTGGAATTGGCGAGCGTGATTGCAGGGTCCCGGCTCTTTGCCGGGAATCAAAGTGTCGGTTACGCGTTGGCGGAAGCGATGAAGGTTGACAGTCTTTTCGAGGCCTATCCGGGCTGTCTGGATTGCGGGTTTTCCCGGCCGAATCTGCGGCAGGTTGCCGACGGAAACGTCCCGTTGGCCTGGATGGCCGGCATTCTGGACTCGGCTCCCCACCCGGCAGAAGATCTGCAATAGCGAGCATGTTTCGCCCAATGAAATATGCGCGTTGCACGCCTCTCCTGCAGGAATGGCCCACGGGACGAAGACGCTCGAAGCCCGCAGCGAACCGTCAGGAATGTGACTAATCGATCAGAGTGCGGCTTCCCGGGGTCGAGTCTGGCCCGCTCGTGATCGGGACGGAAGACGGATGATTTGGCGCCAGCGGTCGTCCTAACTCCTGCATCAGATAGGGATGGGAGGCGAGTTCCTTCATGCGGTCGAGATACTTATCTCCCGTCAGGAACGATGCCTGAATGAGATGGTGGCAGTAGTTCTCAACCGTCGCAGTTTCCTGATCGACGTCCCCGATTCGTTGGGCGTAGGACGCGTAGAGCGGGTCATTCTCCGGTGTGGCGCGCTCGTTTTCCGGCAATGTTTCCCGGAGCCAGTTCAACAGATACGAGCCATCGGAAGAAATGTCGGTTTTTAGACGAGGCAACCCAAAATTTTTATTCCGCAGGGCGAAAGTCTGGGTCTGCGGGTCGGATTTTGCGGCGGTTTCGAGGAGCGTCATTGCCGTCGAAAACGCGTCATATTCCGGTCCGTGAAAATAGCGCTTTGCGGCGTGCGGATGAGCGTAGAGCGGAGTTCCCCCGGCGTATCGGGTCAGCGGGCTGCCTGGCTCTTTATGGAGCTTGTGAAGCATCCCGAAGTCGATCATCGAAACGCGGCCCCGCGCTGAATCCCACATGAAATTTGCCGGCTTTATGTCGTGGTGCACGAAGCCGTGGGTCGCGAGCCGGACGAGCGTCCAATGCATCTGGCGGGCGGCCGTGTGCGTGGCGACCTCATCAAGCGGGCTGGCGCCTTTTTCTCCTTTGTTGCATTGGGCGAGGCTATGTCCCTCAACTTTCGGCATGACCTGCCCCACAAACCGGAGTTCGCCCTTCTTGGTGGCAAGGAAGGCGCGCACATTTTCCGACGGCACCAGATAAAATTTGTCATAATTATCGACGCTGCGAAAGATAAAGTGTGTCGGGGCGATCACGCCCGGCACATTGAGGACGCCGTCGAGTCCGCGCAAGTAAGCCGCGCTGACATCCCGGGAGCGATGGCCGTGTTTCCCGGTGAGGTCCACGATTTCCGGGTCTTGCTCGATCTTGATCACCCGAGGCTTTCCGGATTCGTCTGGCGGAATATCCGCGACGAAGCCATACGCGCCCTCGGCGAAGGGTTCCAGATCGTCGAACTCGACGATCGGATTGTCGTCCCCGTCCTTGACTCCGAGCTTGGCCAGGACCTCGGATTCGCTCATCGAGGGGATATCGCCGGACCTGCCGAGACGCTTTGTCCCGATGGCAGTTTCCTGAAGGAGCATGCTGAGCTTCTTCGCGTCAACGTGCGTGGTCTCTTGCAGATAAGCGTGCAGAGAATCGACCGCCTTCGAGGACGGGAGGCTTCTGAAGGCCTTCTTAAAGAGAGTATCCAAAACCTGGGCGGTTTCGCGTTCACCCAACGAGCGCTGGAAGCCAAAGTTCCAAAAGCGAGACCAGCCAGACTGCCGGCGGATCTGCCATTGACCGTCACGGCCGACGATATTGAGCGTGCCGGTTTTTGCATCGCGGCCCGTTCCAAGCTTGGCCGCCAGCCCCTTGACGATTTCAAGCGCCTCCGAATCGCTGACCGAATTGAGGTCGAGCCTTTTTGAATCAACAATGACGGTTGGCATGGCGGGAATTAAGCGAACCCTGCATTCGGAATCGCGCCGCTCGCGAGAGCATCTTCATCGCGCACAGGACGCCACAAATCCGCCTCCAGCGCGCCCCAGCCATCCGCCAACGCTTTGGCCCGCTCGATTCCATCGAGGACCAGGTCGGCAAGGCGCTCGGGGGTGGTTTCATCGCAGCGCAGAATGCGACTGATCACGAGCACGGAGTCGGAATTGATCGTTGCGATCCAGTCGTCGGCAGACCGGTTCAGGTCGTTCAGCCGATGGAGCAAACCAAAGCGCTTTCCGTTCTCGTCCCAATCCGTCTCCGCAAGGCCGAGAGCTTGCACGTCGACCGAAAATCGCACCGACGGCTCGCCAATCGGGTAGATTTGAACGACAAACGGCCCATGGATGAATTCGAGGCCGAGACAGTCGTCGAGCGTGAGTTGCGGGATGCCCGCAACCTCGACAAAGCCGGCGAGAAGCGCGTGAAGCGAACCCGTGACCATAGGCGGATCCGCAAATCCCGTGAATTCTTCGGAGGCTTCCATCGCGGTTGGACGTCTAGTGCGTCTTCTTTCAATTCGCAGAACATCTTCCGTCTGCAACCCAAGATATAGCACACCGCGGAAATTCACGCCAAGAACAACCTCGCGTCCGGGCTCGATCGATCGCGCTGATGCTATCGATTCGCTTGGTGGCCACGGTCCGAATCGCCGCTTGGTGGACCTTCGCCGAGTGGCAAACCGTGGCCGGCCACCCATGGACCCGGTTCGGGCCAATCTCACAACTGATACCACATTTCGAAAACAATGGGACGCTTCCAGGAAAGCAACGGACGGCTCGGAGAGCCGTCCCTACCTTGTAAATGGCAGGGTTGCCTCTCCGAGGCGACCGTAGTTTTGACCGCACGATCGTCCAAGGAGAAAGATGTGATGAAACAGTCATCGCGATGAGCTCGCCGGGGACAGTTCTGCCTGGAGGTACAGCATCGAAATTTTTCTTCGAGCGTTCGGGTTTGTGGCATTGCCCTCAGGGGGTCTGCGTCAGTGAGCGCCAGCTTGCTGCCGCCCTTGTCCCGTTCCAACAACTACGGGGCCATCCGATTTAGGAGCATCGTTTGGTTGAACGTCTTGTCCCCACCGAGTCCGGTGTTGTAGCGTTGCATCGTGAGGTTTCCGGATTTCAGCGCGACGACGCTGAATGCTTCGCGTTCTTCGTCGCTAGTTCTCCAGGTTTCGGGACGCGACCTGTCGCCTTGATTCGTGAGGCGAGAAACTTCGTTTCCAAATCGATGTGGCCCGTGCGGTCCTTGCCGCTCTTGCAGTTGAACACCGGGACAATGAAGTTCACTTCCTACGAAGCGCAGGCCATTGAACCCTTGGTCTCCAACAGTCCCTTCCTGGCTTGGATGTATCAGATACTGAGCGTGCGGGCTTTTTTCGAATTCTCTCTCGGCCCCGGTTTTTAATGGGCCACGAGTTTGCTTCCGCCCCTGTAGCGTTCCAGCAGCCAGGGCGCCATCCGATCCAGAAGCAACGTCTGGTTGACCGTCTTGTAACCGCCGATCCCGGTGTTGTAGCGCTGCATCGCGAGGTTTCCGGATTTCAACGCCACGACGCCGAAGGCCTCACGCTCCTCCTTCGTCAGTTCGCCGGGGCTCGGAACGCGCCCCGTGGACTTGATGCGTGCGGCAAGGAACTTGGTCTCGAGATCGAGGTGCCCGGTGCGGTCCTTGCCGCTCTTGCAGTTGAACATCGGCGACATGCCCAGCTTGAAGGCGAGAAGGTTCATGCGGGCGGGTAATGCGTAGACGTCGGGAGTGCCATCCGGCTTGTAAACAGATTCCCCGCTGGCGATCTGGCGAATCTGGGTGACGAGGTCTCGCACGATCGCCTTGTCCGATTCGGAGACCTGAGGATCCTGCATATACGTGTCCGCCAGTCCGCCGATCGGGTCATCCACGACATGGCTCCCGGTCATGACCTGGAGCGCGTCTCTGATCGAGTCGTCCCGTCGGCGCGATCCGATTCCAGCCGTGCCGCCGGGATTCACCGGGTAGTTCACTGGGACGACGTTGACCTTCACCTGAACGACCCGGGCCGCGCCGGTGGAGTCGACGATCGGAATGTCGATAACGCCGTCCTTTACGATGCTCATCAGCGCCTCGGTCTGCCGGTTGATCAGCCCGCCCTCGAGCGACGTTTTGTTCGAATCCTCGAAAGTGTCGGAACCGGTCTGCAGATTTGTGCTCAGGATATTGAGCGTCGGCACGTCTCCGCCATTCACCGCCACGTGAACAGCTTGATCGAGCACGGTCCGGTTGGTCTGGAGGGCAAGCGTCACGCCCTCCATGGCGCGTCGTTTCTCGACGGCGCGAACAACTTCGTCCTTGCTGGCCGTGGCATCCAAGCCGAGCTGCACTTTCAAATTGGCGAGCTCATTGGGTGGCATTCTGTCGGGATTAAATTTCGAGGTTGTGTAGACGCCATGGCGAATGCCTTGAAAGAGGACTTCCCCGCCGCTCTCCAATTTCGTCGATGCAATGTTGCAGCCGTGTTTGTGGTTCGACCGATCCATCGCCGTGACGCCATTGATTCCATCGGCTTCGTAGCGTTTGCTCACGACCTTGTTCTGATCGAGGGGATCGCCGCCTGTCGGCTTTTCGCTCTTCGCAATCGGCGTGATCGTGCTGGTGAAACCGTTGGTCTGACCGCCGAGGTGCAGCGAAAAATCGTCCTGGATGATGTCCCACGGCTGCCTCGTGTTGAGGGCCTGATTGAAGCTGTTTTCGATGAGTTCAGCGACGGCGCTCACCTGTCCGAGCAACTCCACCAGTTCGAACATATCGTCGGTGTCCTCGGGATTTGGCAGATCACCGAGCATCGCCTGCGCGAGATCGTAGGCATTCTGGAACTTCAAATCGTCGATTTCGTTTTTGGCCGTCTCGAAATCCCGCACTTCGTCTGGTGCTGGATGGAGGTTTCGCTGGGTGATTCGCTGCGTAATGTTACCGCGGAGCAGGGTCAGCCGGCCAATCGCCGGATCGGAGTTATCTTTCTGCCGCCGGGTGGCGATCTCCTTGTCGATGGCGATGATCGTTGCCTCGTCGAGGAGGTTCTCGTTCTTCCGGAGGTCTTTGACGGAAAGCGGATGGACGGTTGCAAGTGTGCGCACCTCGTTCAGGTGGGCATCGAGCAGCCCCTCGTATCTTTGAATGTCTGTCTTGAGATTCTGGAAAGACTGCACGACATCGCGAACATTTCGCGCGTCCTCGACCTTGCCCTCCTTCTCGTAGTTAAGAGCCCGCTGCTGCAGTTCGTTGATCGCGATGTCGATCTCGCCCCGGAAGTCCTTTGCGCCAGACTTCATGACTCGAACGCCGCTCGCAAAATCCTCCAGATCATCGACGGGGGATTTTGCGAGCAGCTCTTCCATTCCCTCGACGTGGAGGGCGGCAGTGTTGAACATCGTATCCACCCATTGACACGAGAGCCCGTCGCTATTGAGGCTACCAAGATGGGGCGTATCCTTCATCGACTCGAGACAGCGCCGACCTTCCATCCGCAACGCGCTCTCAGTTGATGTCGCAACGACTGACGGGCTCAGAATCGGAAGACGCTGCTTCAGCAGAGCGGAACGCCGATTCAACGATGCAGTGATATATGCCTCGATTTTTGGACTGATGGTGTCGGCATTGTCCCCCGCGTCCCTCCGGAGCATCGGATCGCTCCTAATCAGGGTCGAGACCTCGCGCTCGATCTCATCACGCGTTTGCTTATCGATCGTCTCCCGCTCCAGGAGCCCGTCCAGCTCGGATTTGAGGTGAGGCAGCGCAACGGCCAGATTTTGTGTTCGCCGGGTCGCGATTTCGGTGTCGAGCGAACTGAGCAACGACGAGATTTCCCGCGCGGTGACGCCGCCACCACTCTGAGCATGCTCCGCCTGCTGGAACAAATCGCCCCCGAAACGGTTGACCAGTTCCTGGCCATAGGCCGATTCGAGCGATTGGCGAATCTTCGTCGCAGCCTGCCGTCCCTCGCGCCGCGTCGCCGTGTCGGCCGTGGCCCACTGAACGCCACGGCCGAGCCAGCGGAAGGGCTTGGACAATGCCATCCCGATTTTTCCACTAAACGTCCGTGCACCCGGGTCGAGTCGTTTGTCCTCACCAACAACTGCTCGATCATAGGCCGCTTCACTCGAGGCCCATTCCCGAATGTTGCCCAGATTGAGTTCGTCCGCCATGGTCAGACGGTGGTCGTGGGATCAGGCATGACGATTCCGGATCCG
Organism: uncultured Verrucomicrobiae bacterium; assembly: GCA_963820865.1. Classification (GTDB taxonomy): domain Bacteria; phylum Verrucomicrobiota; class Verrucomicrobiia; order Chthoniobacterales; family Terrimicrobiaceae; genus DASTFP01. Next base: position 1,501,113 of record CAWGBZ010000011.1, on the reverse strand, counting down.
CCAGCCGCTCCCGTGCGGTTCGCCAACGAGAGCATCCAGCTTCGAGCCGCCTCGATGAACCCCGAAAGCCACGACTCAAAAACGGGAAATTCGAGAGCGGCGAGCGGCATCTTGTCCTGGATGAAGATGCGGTTGGACACCGGCTCCAGGGAAAGTGTCGCGCCCGCCGTGCCGGCCCAGAAGAGATTCGCGTCCAGAAGCGTTCGAAAGAAATCAGCGGACTCGTCACCCGCGAGTTCGGCCACTGGCGCATTCAGCCGCACGGATGCCGTCGGCTCGTGAAGAAGAATGGCGATTTCCAGCGAGCCATCGACCAGCAGGAACTGCCCGTCGGCGAGCAGGTCCGAATCGGGGACAGCACCCATGGAGTCGGCCAGTTTTTGAAGCAGTCCCCGAAAGGCGAGCTGCGCGTCGGAAGGGGAATCCATAAGCGGGAAATAAGAAAAACGTTCGACGACCTTTGTATGAAATCAGGCCCCAAGTCAATGCGCCTCCCAATGTGCGTATGGCTTTGAACCCACATGAGCTTCCAGCCACAACGATAAGGGTTCTGCGATTTTTCTTCGCAGCACATGCTCGACGAGGCGGACTTCAAAATGCTGGCCGGACCACCGTAAGGCGAAATCGGATCAGGCCCCGCGGCTCGCGGTCTTTCCAGCTTATGGAACTCTCCCCGGATCCCTTCTCGCTATCGCACCGAAGTGCCCGGTTTGTTGGGCGGCGTGGCTCGGTGCGTTGGGAATTGTGGGATGGGACCCGCCAGGGAAGCTTCGATAGCTGCTTCCGATTTCTGTGGGCATTATTATTGCGCAGGCCGTTGTTTCATGTGTGCGGGCCAGATCGAACGGCAAATTGTTGGATCGGGACAAGGGCGGCAGCAAGCTGGCGCTCACTGACGCAGACCTCCTGAGGACAATGCCACAAACCCGAATGCTCGAAGGGAAATTTCGATGCTGTACCTCCAGGCAGAACTGTCCCCGGCGAGCTCATCGCGATGACTGTTTCATCACATCTTTCTCCTTGAATGCGGCGATCACGGGAGTAGTAAGATACTATGGAGAGCGAATTTCAAACTTCGCTTCGATCCTTTGGCGCCCGGGTCGGGCTTCCCGACCTGAGCTTCGATTCCGCAGGGCGCATAATCGAGTGGTCTCCCGGCCGTCGGCCACAGCCGAGTCTCACGTTCAACCCAACTCCCCAATTATGTCCGATTCCACGTTCCCCGACTTAATGAACGCCCTCGTAGAGGCGGCGAAGATATCCGACCTTGCCATCGAGGACGACCGCTACGCCTGTCTCTCCGTCGACGACAACTTCGCTCTCCATATTCGTTTCGAGGAAGGCTCGAATGAAGTATTTGTTTTCAGCTCCCTGGGCGAAATCACGGCGGAGTCCGAAACCGAAATCTGCAGACTGCTGCTGGAAGCAAATTATCTCTGGCAGCACACCGGTGGCGCGACTCTGAGCGTCTACTGGCCAGAGCGTGAGGCGGTTCTCGCCCACTCTCAATCGATGGATCTGCTTGATCCGGCGCGGTTCTGCGAATGGATCAATCGTTTTCTCGACAATGCCACAACGTGGCGCGACCAGCTGGCCGCCGCGAATGAGCGGAAGGGTGCACCGGCGGAGGAATCTCTCCCCGATCCAGGGATGGAGGGATTCGACACCGGCGCGCTTCGTATTTAAGCACCTTCAAACTTAATCCTCCCACCGCCATGCCAGACTTCGCCACCACGCCACTGCAAGCTTGGAATCGCACCGGCTCCGATGAATTCCGAGTCACGGCCAGCCAGTCGAAAGGCCCGAAAACCTCCTCGCTGGGGCAATTCGGCTACAACCTCAAAGCGGCCCTCAGCAGCATTGGCGGCGAGGGCGACTGGTTGCGTGAACTCAAGGGCGAGAACGTCGCTTCCGTTCAACGCTTCAAGCGCGACATCAGCTCGTTTTTCAGCAGTCGGGCAGGTCAGGAGGCCGGAAAGGCAAGCGCCTACGGCAGGATTCACTCACTGGCCACAAAGCAGCTCGACTATCTCGAACAGGGCGGCCGCCGGCTGTCGGATCGCTCGGTCAGGCAGGTCATGACCCACGTCAGCACGCTGACGGATGCCGTGGACCAGGCGGACAAGAATCTCGCGAAGGACTATTCCCCGTGGGTGCGCAACGAGGCGCTGCGGCAACTCGACATGAACGCGATCCTGCAAAATGCCGGCGCTCTCGACCAATCCGGAAACATGAACCGGGTCCTCTCGGACCAGGAAAAGTCCGCGATCCAGCAGGGTGTCGCGACTGCCCTGCGCTCGCTCTGTTCCAATGTGAAGGACAACCTTGTTCGGCAAAACGACGCCATCTGGGATCAGGCGACATCGCCGAAGGGTCTCCATTCGCTCATCAGTGGAGATCCGCGGCGCCCGATCGCTTCGTTTGGCTTGTTCGGAGAGCAGGCGAAAGATCAGACCTTCTTCCGGGAGGCTTATCGCGAAGTCAACGGGGCAAGGGAAGACTTTGCCGGGGAGTGGGATCAGCAGCCCCTCGACAAGGGAAAAGTCGGGGAAGCCGTTCGTTCCAGGCTGGCCAATCTCGGGGACCGCTGGGGGTCCAGCCGCGGCGTCAACGGCGACTTCAAGCGGGACCATCCGGAGTTGCATTCTTTCGTCAATGTCGCGCTCGCCCAGGAGATGCAGGCCGTCTCGCCGCAGGACCACGAAGGCAAACCCAGGCTCCAATGGAAGGATGCCTACGAAAAGGCGGACTGGGATCACACCCTGCGCGACGAGAAGTTCGTCCAATTCCTGACCGATCGGCAGATCGATCGCAGCACGCTGTCGCCGCAGGACAAAACGAAAACGAAGGACATCGCACGGGATCTTTTTCAGAAGGCCGCCACTCGATTGAAAGATAATGATCTTAATGGCGGCAAAAAGCCGGAGGACTTCCGCGGGAAAGGGATGTTGGATTCGGAGTACTCGCGCCTTCTCGCCAGCCACGACGAGGCCAAAACCCTGCTCCAGGCGGCGAAGAACTTCGGACGCGACATCCCTCAATTGGACGCGCTTCGCAACACGCTCATCGCCATGGCGACACGGGCGGAAGAGGGACTGAGAAAGTCGGTTGAGTCCTGCAAAACGGTCATCGCCGAAAAGACCGAGGAAGGCATCACCAAATATGGCAAGGACGTCGTCGACCTGGTCAAGGCGAACCCGGATCGTCTGGGTTTCCTCCTTCGCGACAAGCGCGCGCCGGTCGTGTTCGAGCCCGGCATGGTGGATCGCCTCATCGACTCGCTCGCGAAAGGAACGGACCGGGAGAAGGGCGACCCGGAGACCGCGTCGGCCTGCTCGAAGGCCTGGGGATTGATTTCCCGCCAGTCGAACGATCCGACCCTGGGCGAGGTGGCGCTGAATCAGAAGGACGCCTTCACAAATTTCGAGAAAATGGAAACGTCGCGACTCATCGAAGTCACCGACGCCCACTCCCGGGTGGTCGACCAGATTCAGGTGACTCTCGAAAGCGTCCGTTTGCGGCAGAAAACGCTTCCCAAGGAAGCGCCGAAGGTCCTGCACGAGGCGCTCGCATCCTTCGCGAATGCTCTCGAGCAACGGCTGGAGCATGCCGCCGGGCCTCTGGCGGACGCCCGGGAGGAACTTTCCAATCGGCGAAACAAGGCCTTGGAAAACGCCACCGTCTTTGAGAGCCGATTCGGAAAGCCACTCACCGATTTGGTGAAGACTCACGCGGGAGAAGTTTTCAAAGAGATTCCCAACGTCAGTCAGGAAAAAGTCGTCGCCGCATCCCTCACGGCGAAGGATTCCCCCGGCTTCGCAATTCTCGAAAAGACTTCGCGGGGGTTGCTGGATCGCGTGGTCGCCCACATCGGCAATGCCAGCCAGTCGGACGCCATCACCGGCATGAGCCAAAGCGATCTGCTGAAGTTGACCAATTCGGAACTCGATTCCCTGCTCGACCGCTCCAGCGGGCTTTCCGCAAATCTGAAGAATGACCAGGCCATCATCGAGGAGGTGCTCGAAACGCTCGCGACGCCGGGTGACACCGGCCCCGTCGCCAAGAACAAATCCGATGAATTTCTCGTCTCCTTCCTGGTCGCGGCAAACGTCGCCTTGCAGAATCAAATCGATGCCCTCGGGCCAGTCCAGCAATCGGCGTCCAAAATCGCCGCCGGACGCGCCTCGACCACGTACTCGGAGCTGATGCCGAATCTGCACAAGGCAACGAGCGGATCTCTGCGCCCGGTAACCACGTCGTCCACTTCGCCCTCCCATGTCGCTCTGTCCGTCAACAAAGCGCTGGCGGAATCAAACCCAACTCACCGCGAGGCGCTTCGCAATGCCGCCTCGGTCGCCTTTCGAATTCGAAATGCCTTTGCGACCGCGCAGCAAAATCGCGAAGCGTATTACCGGGGCACCGAAACCGAGCTGGCCACAACCCGACTTCGCGAGTCCCCGGAATTTCGGGAATTCAGCAAGATGGTCGACACGGGCGAAAGCGAGTGGAAGGCTGCTTGTAAGGAAATGGAGGAGATCGTCAAGGCCACCAAACCCACCTTCGGCATGGGCGGCGACTCGAAGACCCACTCCCTCGCGACGGCAATTCTCTCGGATCTCCAAAGCATCAATTTCGAAACGATGCGAAATTACGTCGGCGAAACCCTTGCATCGCTCTCTCAACTCTAGCCCGGCGGCTTTTTTCCGGCACAGGAGGCCCCGTTCTTCCCCGGCTGAATCCGGCAAAATATCCGTCGGTCCAGTGTGAAAACCTTTCTCCATGGCGGCGATTTTGGCGACGTGATCTATGCCTTGCCGGCAATCCGGGCGCTGGGCGGCGGCGTGCTCTACCTGAGCGAGACCCACCCGGGGCGCGAACCGCTAACGGCCGCACGCCGCGACGTGCTGGTCCCGCTGCTCGCGCGCATCGATTATCTCGCAGCGATCCACGTCCATCAGGGAGAGCCGGTCGACGTGGATTTCACCGGCTTCCGCAAACATCTGCGGCCGGGGGAAGTCAATCTGGCCCAGGCCCAACTCGCCGGCTGCGGGTTGCCGCTCGATCTCGCGGACGAAGCCTGGATCGATCGGACGGTCTTTCGCGCCGGGGGAGCGTCCTTCGCGGTGGTGATTCATCGGTCCGAGCGCTATCGAAATCCACTCTTCCCGTGGAAAACGGTCGTCGAAAAGTTTGGTCGACGGGCCTCTTTCGTTGGTCTCACCCGCGAGTATCTGGATTTCGTCAACCAGAACGGATCGGTCTTCTTTCGGCCGACGAAGAATCTGTTGGAGATGGCGGAACTGATTGCGGATTGCCGCATTTTTATCGGCAATCAAAGCGTGGGATACGCGTTGGCCGAAGCGATGAAGGTCGACAGCGTATTGGAGGCATATCCCGATTTTCTTGACTGCATGTTCTCCCGAGAAAACATCATACAGGTTGCGGGCGGCAGGCTTGATTTGGATTGGATCACTTCACGATTGTCCCCATCCGACGATGCCGATTGACAACCCGAATTTCTCGCCCCCCGTGCAAAAAAACAGGGAGCCCGACTGCGCCGGGCCAAGTCGGCGTTATTTTTTGTAGACCGGGAGTGCCTTCCGAATCACGGGTTTAGCGGGCTCTTTCGCACCGACCCCCGGGATATTGGGAGGATTCAAGCCCGCCGCGGAACCTACGGCATCCCTTTCCGCCTGAGCTTGGAGTTCGTCAAACAGTGGAGTGACATCTTCGGTCGGGGAATAGGATCGCGTGATCAACTTAGGCGTGATCAGGAAGAGTCGTTTCATTCGAACGAGGGTTCGCGCGCGCTGCTTGAAGAAGAATCCAATAACTGGAATCTTTCTGATGGTCGGCACGCCGGAGTCGTCGGTGGTGCGCTCCTCACGGACTAATCCTCCGATCAACAAACTGTTGTTCTCACGAAGCACCGCTCGTGTGTTCAGACTGTCCTCGGTAGTCAGCGGCAAATTTTCGATCTGCTGATCGGTGTCGTTCTGGATCTCACCATCCTGAATATTAACGATCATATTGATTGCGAAATGGTTGCCTTCTTCAATCACGTGAGGCGTCACCTTCATCACTGTACCCGCCGATACATCGTAAAGATCCGTTGTGTAGGTGCCCGGCACCTTGACGTAAAACGTCTGCTGACGCTGGATGACCGCTTCCAGATTATTCAGGGTAACCACGGTCGGCTGGGACAGAATGTTGGCCAGCCCGTCCTGTTCGAGCAGCTGAATTCTGTTTATAAAATCGATGGCGTTGGTCATCACGATCGAGGAGAAGTTCAATCCGCTGTTCCGAATGACATCACCTGCGGAATCGATGAGGTTGGCCGTTGCATCGGTGATAGACGACTGCTGGCCATCCGCCGCTGGTTCTAGAAGGGAGGCTGAACCGCGAAAGGATCCAGCCCTTCCGGTGAAGAGGAACTGATTTCCGTATTTCAGACTGTAATCCACGTTGATGTCGATGATAGTCGCCTGGATCTGGATGATTCTCACGGGCTTATCCAGAGCCGCGATGACATCCCCGTAGCTGCGCAATCGCGCTTTCGTGTCGCGAACGACCACGGCGTTCAGACGAACGTCGTAGGTAATCAATGGGTCGAAATCGGAAACACCCGCAGGCTCCGCAGGCACGGACGTTCCACCAGGCACGGTCGAACTTGCAGGCAGGGCGCGGCGAACTTCGGGCTCGGCCGCTCCCCTGGTGGCCGGATAGGGGTTTGGCAAGCTCGTACTCGTAAGTTTGGCGACGGTCGTGGGAAGAGTCGGCTGCAGCGACGATCCCGCCATTCCAAACGCACCGCTTGCATACGAGGGAAGCAATTGTTGCAGCACCGTTGCGACGCCCGGAACGGTCACTTGCGTCCCGTTGGATTCGAACTTCGTATCGTAGGCCCAGGCATATTTCAGGGGGTAGACCTCGATCGCATCCGGAATTGCCGTGTCCGAAGACAGCAGTCCGCTGATAACTTCGGCAACCAGTTTGACAAATCGAGGCGGGCCCGCCACTGAAACAAGCTCTTCTGTCATTCGCAACGAGTTCCGAGGCTGGCCAAAATCGATCTGCAGGTCGCGCAGAATCCGGTCGAGTTGATCAAAGTCGAGCCCCGGGGCATTGATGATCTGACTATCAATCTCAGAATCATCGTAGATGTATAGGACGTCCCCGTCGAAGAACCAGATCAGGCCGTAGGCGGCGGCGAGGCTTTCAAGCAGCGCTTGAGGTTCGACTGCGATAAACTTGCCGTTCACCGTTCCCTCCACCTTGTCGCTGATCACCACCGGGATGCTTTGGGCAGCGCAAAGCTGCCGCAGCAATTCGGCAAGCGGTTTGTCCTCCGCCGCATAGGAAAAGCCCTGGCGATTCCAGGGAATTTGAGCCGAGACGAGATCAGCGCCTGCTGCGAGGAAGGCGATCAGTCCCGCCAGCACCCGCCATACCAAGCGCTTGGGAATCACGGGAAAATGAATCGCATGTTCGGTGCTGGAGCGTCAATACTGACCGACAAGCGCGACTGCCAGAACTCCAGAGAATTGAGAAACTGCTCCACAGCGGAAAGGAATTCCTGATCGGACCTTTGTAATGGGGCTTTGACGCGTCGCCACAAGAACAGCTCTCCAGCGGTGGGATCGATCGCCGCGGTTTCCGACTGGAAACGCAACCGGGCGAGATTCGTCTGCAGGATCTTTCGGATCGTCGTGGCCCGTTCCTCGGCGTCTGTCGGCAGTTGGGCGACGGTCCCTTTCAAAAGCAACCCGGCGTCGCGAGGTAATTCCTCCAGGCGAAGAACCAGTCCGCCGTCGAAATTCAAGATCCTTTCGTTTTCCGTTTTCCCGGCCTCCGGTTCGATCGGGATGACGGATTTTAGCAGCTCAATCGCGACTTCGAGGCTCATACAGGACGATTGGACGCGACCACGACGACAGCCCGCGCCGGCGGGCAGCCTGTCAAACGAGCTTCTCCGAGGTGCTGGCGTATCCCTGCATGACCGATTCCAGTGCGGATTGAGCAGCGTCCACGTTCTGCTGAGCGGATGACATGAACTGCTGCATGTTCTGCTGCAACCCCCCTTCGTAGGTCGCTTTTGCTTCGTCCTCCTTGGCCTGCGCCTGCATTTGACCGGAAGCATCCTGCCCGATCCCACTGGAGACTGATCCCAATCCTTGCGCAACCGTGACCCAGCCCTGGAGCCTCGTCGCTTCGAGGTTCATCTTGGTCATCCGGTTTTGGAAAGTCATTTTCGCTCTGTCAAAAGCACGTTGCTGTTCCGCCGGGCTCTTCTGGCTCTCGTCCTCATCCTGCACTTTGCGCTGATCGGAGATCAGATCCTCCGGCTCGTCCTCGTCAGCGTCGTAGCCGGTCTGTTCGATCTGGTTTTGCTGGCCCGCGTTCAGGCTGGTTTCGGACGCCGAGGTGTTGAACGCCTCTTCCGCTGAGCTGAGTTCGGCAATGTCGCCCCCCGCAGATCCAGCGGATAAGACGCCGCCGGCGATCGAAAGACCCGCCGAAACAAATCCCCCGATCAGCGCCGCGGTGGCCGAAGACCGCAATTCGTCCGCCGAACCCTGCATCATGGTTTCCTGTGCCTGCGCATCCGCCATGGTCGCTTTTTCGGCGGAAATCGTCTGTTGACGGGAGAGTTTCTCGAAAAGGATCATTATCTGCTCCATCTCGACGTAGGCGTTTTCACCGCCGAGATTTCCCGTCTCCGCCAACGCCTTATTGTAGTCGTTTTGCGATGGCGTTGTCGAGGGCTCATTTAGCCTGGGAGCACGTGAAGTCACTTTGCCGAAATCCATCAGATAACTGTAGCTATCCTTGGAAACCTCGACTTCAAGCGCCGCCGGACGCTCCACTTTGCCGGTTGCCTTCGCAGAAATACCTTCTGGTGTGGACGGCTCAAAAGTAACAGAATAGGGATCGATCCCTGTGGTCGTAGGGGTTACGGGCATAAGTCCTGATTTGGAGGTTAAACTACGATTCCCCCGGGCACGAACTTTTCGTTTTAAAGATCAAGCCCGAGGTGCCATGTGCTCTGAAATCTGATGATCGGTCTGGATTTGGCTGCTGATCGCACTGGCGGCGATTCCGGCATCGCCATTCAACGTATTGATGATGGCAAGTACATCCTGCTGATTGTTCGCGATGATGGTCTCGAGGTATTTGGCATACTTCTTGTAATCCTCGATGTCGGCCTGGGCCTTGTCTTCCAGGGATTGGTAATACCCCTCCATTCCAGAGGAGACACCTTGGCCTATGCTGAGAGCAGCAGTGGCTGCAGTGGATGCGTACTTCGCATACAGGTTTCTGGCCTGCTGCTGAACTTCCTGTTGCTCATCGGATGCTTGGCTTTCGGTGGTGCTGGCTGCATTGTCAGTCGCATCAGCAGTCGCATCCGTGGCGGTGCTGGTCTCCGATTCGACCATCTCGACATCTCCTTCGATCTCCTCCGCGGCATCGGCTCCGCCACTTGCCACCGTCACGGCAATTTGGGCCGCGATCAACGCGACGCCAATGAAGGCCATCGCGATAATTTTGGCAGTATCTTTGGACAGCTTCGGATCAATGTCCGTCAAAAAATTCGCGATGCCATTGACGATATCCTGCATTGCCCCGGTCTGTTGGAGTGTCATCATCGTCGTCGCCACCACCGCTGCACCGATAGCCGGGGAAGAAGCAACGAGAGCCGCGGCGAGCGGAGTATCCGCACCCATGGTAGCCACAACAGAAATGATCGCCACGAGATCCATAAGGCCCACCGCGATCCAGCCGAAGATCTCGCCAGCCAAGCCCGACTTGTGCGCCTGGGACGCATCGTGCATCTGATCTTGCAGCTTCGAAATCGACACGTCCGTCGCCGCTTCTTCAGCCTTAGAATCGCTGCGCATTTCGTCGATGAGGTTGCTCATCGTTTCCTGCGCATTGGTCGACTGGAGGCCCGACAGCAAAACGGAGAGATTGGTCTCGTTGAAAGTCACACCCGGAGTTGGCGGCGGGAGCAGAGGACTCGCCGGCGGAGTGGGCACCCCCGAGCCGACAGGAGGTTCCGTCGCTCCGTATTCGGTTCCGCCGCCGACGAGCAGCGAATACGCTCTCGCGATCGCCTTCGCATTATCCGCGAATGTTTTCGCGGCTGTATCGGAGATGACATTGTCCCCGAAGCTACCCAAAGCACCGGGAGTTGTCGTAGGGGTCGAAAGGGGGTCAGGCATGGAGCCCTCCGTTCAGGTTGTCGAAGCTTGCTATGCCTCCGGGGCCTTCTCCCGAAGGAGGCGGAGAAGGCTTTCGGCGCGATCCTTGATGCTCGAATACTCCGGCTTCCTGGAAGCCCAATGCACCGCCGCAGTCAAAGCCTTTTCGGCGAGTTCCTTTTTCCCCATGATCATGTAGCAGTCGGCCGCATAAAGCGGAGGATTGGGATCCTCCTCAGCCATGAGAGCAGCCATCGAATAGGCTTGGATTGCTCCCTGGTACTGTTTGAGCATCTGGCGAGCGGCTGCCAGGCCGATCCAGTATTTGGACTGATAGGGGTCGAAGCCCCCCAGAAAGCCAAAGAGGCGACTGGCCTCGTCGAACTTTCCGTTGTTGTAATTATTGTAAGCCAGTCCGTAAACCGCTTCCATCGTTTCGTCGCTGATGCCTCGCATCCCCTTCATGGTGCTGCCCTTTTCAACGAAACGTTTGAGAAGCTTCGTGAAGTCTTCTTGTGAAATCGTTTGTTTCCGTTTGGGGAGAGATTTGGCTGCCATGGCGATTGATTCCTAAATTTCTGTAGGGAGAGCCTACTTGAGATTCGAGGATATCTGTTGATTTGTCTGCGTAATGCTGGAGATAAACGAGCTGATTTCCTGCGAAACCGTATTGTAATTGTTGGAAAGCTCCTGGAGCTGATCCATGTCCGTCTCGCTTTGCGTGGAAAGATTGGTGACCTGATTCTTCACCGAGTCGTTGAGCTCCGCAATCGTCGAGCTGTTCAGCGCTCCACCGGGCACGGTAATCCCCATGGCCTGAAGTTCCTGAACCTCCGCGGTGGAGAGCGTGGTCGTGCCGTTCGGTCCGCCGGCAGACGCCTTGGCTTCGTCAGCGTCGAGCTGGCTCATCAGGTTGTTGTACTGAGCCATCTGCTGATTCTCCGTCTGGATTCCCTCGTAATACGAGTTCATCATGTTGGCCAATTCCTGCGAACGCGACATCATCGCCGAAAACATGATGGTTTCCGGATTGATCGAGGAACTGGGGGCAAAGCCAGCTCCGCTCATCGGATCGTTACCGCTGACCGGGGTGCCTCCGCCGGTGATTGGATCTGAAGTCATGTTTTTGAGTCCTGTTGATGTGATTTTTATTCGGGGAATCCGAGCGACGATTGAAAATTAGATCGCCTTCCACGAGGCATGGCGACTCGCGCCGGTGGTCCGGGTCGCCATACTTGATTTCGGGGGCTTCGGAAGCTTTTCCAGGAATTCCTCGTGTTCGCGCAGGGCTTTGGCTTTCTCCGGCGAAGACTCGGCGTCGCGCTTCAGAAAGGAAATCGCGTCTCCGGGTTCCAGACCGCACTCCTCAAGATAATTCTGGTGCTGAGCGAGCAAATCTCTGGCTTGCTCGAGGACTTCTTTCGATCTCGCCGTGACTTGGGCGACACGTTTCTGGACTTCCTTTGTCGTGCTCATGAGGGTGTCTTTGGTTCTCAGGATAAGAATTGCGGTTTATTTTGGTTTTAAAAGGAAAAAGTTCAGCTGCTGAGCTTACAATTCCGTGACAATCCTCAGTCTGCAGCTTCAAGAAAATCATGCTTGAGCATCCAGAGCAGATTGAACTCGAGCAGTGGCGAAGTTCCCGGCAATGACCTCCGCAGATCATCGACTGACCTGGTTCCCCGGGCGGCGTGAAGGATGGCTCGAACGAGCCGCAGGTCGATTAGCTTCGATAGGGTGGAATAGCAGCCGGGCGTTTCGCGATTTTCAATCACGCGGACTCCGCGGTCTGAAGTTCGAACAGCAAATGCTCCTTCGAGCCGCCCGGAGGCGTAGTGCTCGAAGATGCTGTCGAGCGATTGCCCCCGGAGAAATGGTTTGCGCAAGCGCGCCGGCTCGTCATCGGGAATCGACTCGTGGAGCTGTTGCCACAGATCTTCGTATTTTCTGATGATTTCGATCCACGTGAATTGTGCCCGGGCGGCCGCCCGGGCGGCTTCACCGATCCTGCGCCTGAGGGCTTCATCGCGCAGGAGCCGAGACAATGTTTGCGACATTCGCGAGATATCCACTGCGGTCGCTTGCGCCATGTAGAACCTCCGCTCGTCCGGACGAATAAATGTCCGCGGAACGAAAATCGCGTCGAGATCGGACGAATACGTCGGAATCAGGAATCCCGTTTCGCCATCGCGAACGAGTTCGCGGTAGCCGTTCCAGTTGCTCAAAACACAAGGCAGGCCGGCCAGCATCGCTTCGACCGGAGCGATTCCGAAGCTCTCCTGCAGGTTGTCTGACGGAGAGAGAAACACATCCGCGGCGGCAAGAAGCAGACCCTTCTCCTCAGCCGGAAAATCCGCCTTCATCAATACGTGGTTCGTCAGACCCAATGCCTTGACGCGGCTCACCATGACTTCGAAATAGACATCACTCTTGTCCACGCTTCCGGCTGCCACCAGGAGTATCCGCTCGTGACCGTTTTCCCGAATGAGTCTCTGCAGCGCGAGCAGACAGGGATGCAGGTCCATCTTCGTGATCGGCGCGAACCGGGCGAGACAGAGGATAATGGCATGGTCCGGCGGCAAGCCCAGCTTTCGCCGCGCTTCGCTCTTCCCGAATCCACCGTGGGCTTCCATTTCCACTCCGAGCGGAATCACCGGCAACTGAGCCGAAAACGGGCGCGGCACCGTCCCTTCCGGTCCCGATTGAATCTGGCTGATCTCCAGAATCCGGCGCAGGGCTTTTGCGCACGCTTGAGAGCTGCAAATGACGGCGTCATAGGGACGGACATCGCTGAAAGCCAGATGCGCATAGGTGGTGTTCCGGTGGTCGCTGAACAGGCTGTGAGTGATTCCCGTCACGGGAAATGCCCGGCGAGCGAAAGCGTTGCGAAGTTCCGTGATGGTGTGAATCATCGGATCGCCCCAGTGCATGGCGGCATAGTCCGTCGACGCCATGCAATCCGGCAGAGCCCAGATCGGAAAGGTTCGCAGGGTAAAGGGCCGGGAGATTTCCTGGACGATCGGATGCCACGACGCTTTGACCTCTTCAATATCCGTGTCCCGGACGAAAAGGTGCACCTCGCGAACCGTCGAATGGCGCAACAGGGCGTTCAAGAAGCCTTCATTCGCGGTAAAGAGCCCGTAATGACGCTTCCGACCGCGGGGCGGAACGGCGAAAACTGCGCCGACGGGAAGCCTCTGGCAGACCGGTTCGCCGGCCGACAGCTCGCTCATAGCAAAATGCGACCAAGCGGCTGAATGGTGATCTCCTCAGTCAACTCCTGGTAGGAGAGGACCGGCACGTCCTGAAATTCTGCCTCGACGAGCTTGCGCAGATAGCGACGAACGTCCATGGACGTCAGCAGCGCGGGCCGGCTCTTGCTCTGAGACAAATCGCCGAGCTGCTTCTTGATCGCGTCGACCAATTTCCGGGAAGTGCCGGGATCGAGCGCAAGATAACTTCCGGCGGATGTCTGTCGAATCGACTTGCGAAGTGTTTCCTCCACCTTCGGTTCGAAAAGGTAGACCGGGAGAATATTCTGCCCACCACTGAACTTGTAGCTGATGTAACGCTTGAGGCTGGTGCGCACGTACTCGGTCAGCAGCACGGTCTCCTTTTCGCGCTGGCCCCAGTCGATCAGGGACTCCAGGATGGTCCGCAGGTTGCGAATTGAGATTTCCTCCTGCACCAAACGCGAAAGCACCTCGGCGATCTTCTGGATCGGCAGGATCCTCTGGACCTCGCGCACAACCTCCGGAAGCTGCTCCTCAAGATGGCTGAGAAGGAACTTGGTTTCCTGAAGACCAATGAACTCCCCTGCATAGCGCTTGAGAATGAACGACAAATGGAAAATCAGGATTTGCGGGAGTTCAAAAAACGAGATGTCGGCCGACTTCAACTTCTCGCGGTAGCTGTCCGCGACCCAGATCGATTCCATTCGCGGCAGAAACGGCTTCTCCTTGGTGAATTCGATCCCGATCATTTCGAGATTGGATTCCTTCTCGCGGACGAACAACTTCCCGGGCAGAAGCTTTCCCGACGAGATGGGTACTTCATTGAGAAGCACGCGGTAGACTCCGCTCGGCAGACCAACTGTGAATCGCAGGCGGATGCCGGGGAAAGGGACGCCGAGGTCCCGATACAGCGCAGAGCGCAGGCGGGCGAGTTCCGTATTAAATGGTGTTGGTGGAAGCACCGGCTCGGTGTCCTGAGAGATCTCGATCATCAACGGCACGGCAACCGAGAACTCCTCCTCGGTTCCGCGTTTTTTCGGTGCTCCTTCCGGTTGCTGCATGGCAGGCGCCATTCCCGGCTCGGGACGCTCCTCACCCTCCGCCTGCTGTTGAGACATCGAATAGCCTAGAGCGCCAAAAATCAATGCCATAAGGAGAAACAATGGGGTGGGAAAGCCCGGCACGAGCCCGATCAGCACCAGCAAAGCTGCACCAATCAGCAGCGCCTTTGGCTGGCCGAGAAGCTGGCGTCCGATTTCGCCGCCGAGTCCACCGCCGCTTTCCTCCGAGGAGACTCGAGTGACGATGATCGCCGCGGTGATCGAGATCAACAGCGAAGGAATCTGGGAGACGAGGCCATCGCCGATTGTGAGAACCGAATACGTCGTCAGCGCCTTTTCCAGCGGCATTCCCTTTTGGAGAATCCCGATCGCCAGACCGCCGAGGATGTTGATCGCCGTGACGATAATCGAGGCGATTGCATCGCCTTTCACAAATTTCATTGCGCCGTCCATCGCGCCATAGAGTTGGTTTTCCTTCTCGAGAACCGTTCGGCGTTTGCGGGCTTCGCTCACATCGATGACGCCGGCGCGCATGTCCGCATCGATACTCATCTGCTTGCCCGGCATTGCGTCGAGGGTGAACCGCGCGCTGACTTCCGAGACGCGCTCCGCGCCCTTCGTCACGACGATGAATTGAACGATCGTGATGATCAGAAAGATGACCAGGCCGACGACGAAGTTTCCGGCTACCACGAAATTTCCAAACGCATTGATGATTTCGCCGGCGTATGCATGCAGGAGAATCTGACGCGTGGCAGTGACATCGAGCGAGAGCCGGAATAACGTCGTAAAGAGCAGGAGACTCGGGAATGTCGAAAACGAGAGAACGCTCGGAATGTACATCGAGGTCACGATGAGGATCACTGCCCCGGTCAGGTTCGTCGCCAGAAGGACATCCAGCACTTCGGGCGGCACGGGAATGATCATCAGGGCGACGATCAGCACCACGGCGAACGCCAGAAAGACGTCATTGTATTTCGTGCCGCGGAGGACAACGCGTTGAAGGACGGCGCCGGCGTTCATTAGAACTCGTGCTGAAGCTTCCGGTATTCGTCGAGCGCCGCCCGACTCTCCTCAGTCGACCCGAGCTGCCACAGAGCCTTGCTCTTGATGAGAAAGACTGCGCGCTTCTGCTCCGGGCGAAGTTTCAGCATGCATGCTTCGGTCGCGGCCCGGCTCGCCGCGCGTCCATCACCATTTGCCAGCAATGCCCACGACAGCAGCGCCAGAGCGGAACCATCGCGCGGAAACAGCGAACACAGCGCCATCAGCAACGGGAGTGCAAGATCCGCTCTGCCGTTGCGCAGATAAACATGCGCGAGAATGCAGACCGCGTCTCTTTGCTCGTCCGTCATCGATCTACGCCTGGTGCAGGGCGTGACGGTTGAGGAAGAGCAATTCCCTCAGCGAACGCTCCTCTTCCAGCACTTTCGACGCCTCGAGGAAGATTGGCGCGGTCCGTTGGTCGCCGGTCGCCAGTTCTGACAACGCCTCGAATGCTCCGTCGAGCGCCGGTTGAAATCGCTGAGGGTGCAGGACCGCGAAGTCGGAAACCTGCGGCGCGAGTTCATGAGACAATTCCGCGTCTATCGAGGGCGAACCCAGCAGCGCCGCGAACTCATCCGTGACGCCGTCCATGCTCGGCGCGAATTCAGTCGACTCCGGCAGTTCCCACTCATCGCGAAGACCCCGCTCGGGAGGGAGTTCCCGAAGACTCGGCTCGGGAGGGAGTTCGCGAATTTCCGGCTCATGAAGGAGACCGGGGACGAGAGGTTTCCCGTCCGGCGCCTCGACGTCCGACGGATAAACTATGCTGCTGCGATCGTTAATTCTCTCGGCGGCCATTGGTCGGAGCTTTGACTAACTAGGTCGTGACGCGTTCGTGAAGGTCTTCGAGCTGATTCAGCATCCGCGAAAGAGTGGCCGGGGCGGCTTCGCGTTCCGGAATGATCATTCCAAATACAAGATTGTTTTCGCCCAGCAACGCGGCCTGCGGCTGATACGACCAGTCTTCGCGCGGATCGCACAATTCCAGCGCTTTCTCCATCTGCGCCGGTTCGGCGAATGCCAACTCGCGGCTTAACAGCATCACCAGGCCCGTCTCGTGCCGTTCGAGCTGGAGGTTCCCGAGACCTTCGATCTCAAGGGCTGCAACGCCCGATTCCCCAAGCCTCAGCCCTTCCAGCTGCAGCAAGCGGCCAAATTCACCAAGCGTGACGTCAAGGTGGCTCATTCGTCTTTCTCCACGATTCCGTCGAGCGCAATTTGAGCCGCATCGAGCATCTTCCCGCGACTCTCCGTTGATGGATAGACCTTCAACGGAATCAGCCGAATCTGTTCCCGAAGCGCCGTCAGAAAATAAATGGAAGCGTGCAGGTCGGCGATGTCGGCCTTCTCGAGCATCTGCTGAAAGTGCTCCGCGCTGATCCACCGCTCACCGGTCAGACGAAGGATCTCGGACATCAGATCGAATGCTTCGGCATGAAGCCCCTGCTTGAACAACGCCCGCGTCCGGTCGAGCAGATCGCTCAGATTGCGATGCATATTCCCGAGAACTTCGACGTCGTAGAGCTGGTCGGTCACGCTGCGAAGCTGTTCCTTCGAGATGGACGGCCCTGCGGACTCGAGGTCCTGCCCGGAAGCCCTGAGCAGAAATTCAACCGACGTCTGAAATTTTTCCTTCCCAAAGCGCTTGATGATTTTCTTGTAGAGATCGGCGACGCTCGCGAAGTCGAGGATCGACTTCCGGTAAAAGTCGCGGATTTCGTCAACCGGCGCGAATCCACTCGAGGCCAGCGCGAGAGCCGCCTCCCCGATGTTGAGGCCCGCGCGTACCGCCGGGCCGGATGTTTCGAGGAGATTTGCTTCGGCACGATCCAAGGCTTCGCGCAAGCCCGCATTCTCCTCGCCGTCGCCCAGTAATGTTCCGGCCTCGGCCATGGCCTGGTATTGATCCGATACATCGGCGAACCGCCGCTCGGCCTCGTCGAGAACCTCTTTCTCGGAAGAGCCCCGGTGATCTTCAAGGTAGCGCACGTAGTCCTCGAGCTCCTCGCGGTCGAGGATGGATTCGGACTGGGCGTCGGCTTCGGATTCGCCGGTCAGCAGCGAAGTCATCGCACTTTTTTTCGGAGATTCAGTGCGCCCGTGCGAGGCGCGGCGCTCTTCGAGCCGCCGGTCCATTCGCTCTTCGGCCTCCATGCCAACCTCCTCCGCCGCTTCTTCGATCATCGAGAGTGGATTGGGAACCGTCAAAACACGTCTTCCACGATAGGTTCCAGTCGAAGTGTCTGACGAGTCGTCCGAACCGCCGGTGTTGAAGCTGCTTTTGGCCGCAGCGTTCGTATTTATGTCAAAGTCGGTCATGGCCGGATGAGATTGCGCGGCTTTCGGTTTCGCGAGGGACCGGTCCTTTCGTTAGTGCGATTGGCAACGTGTGTCAAGCGTGCGTCCCGGCAGCGCCGGCGCGATACTCAATCCGACAACCCCTGCTCGTCCTTCATCCGCCGGACATAGCGCAGCACCTCAGCGACCGGCTCGATCAGGTCGGATGAGATATACTGGTGGACCTCGACGTGGTGGTGCAGCGCCTGTGCGAGTGGAACATTCTGCATGACCGGAACCCCGGCCTCCTGGGCGGCCTTCACCATGGCCTGCGCGACGAAGCCCTCACCTTTCGCGGTCACGATCGGAAGCTTCGTCCGTCCCTTTTCGTACTCCAAAGCCACGGCGTAGTGCGTGGGATTCGTGACGACCACGGTGGCCTTGCGCGCGCTCTCCACGCTGTCGCTCATGGCAATCTCCTTGGCCAATGCACGACGCTTGCTCTTGATGATCGGATCTCCCTCGGTTTCCTTGAATTCCCGTTTCACCTCGTCCTTGGTCATTTTGAGGCCTTTGATGTACTGGTACTTCTGTAGAAAATAATCAGCCGCGCCAAAGACAATGTAGACAATGATGGTGATTATTGACAAGTGGAGCAGCAGGTTTCTCAGCAGCTGAAGGATTCCCGGCGTCCCCCCGTATGGAAGATTGACCAACGAAGAGATCGACGCCTTGATTGCCAGCGCCAGCAGCACCCCCAGAAAAATCACCTTGAGAAGCGATTTGACAAACTCGAGGACACTTTTGATGGAAAAAAGCTTCTTCGCGCCTTCGACCGGGTTGAGCTTTTGCATGCTCGGCTTGAGCGGCTCGAACGAGAAGACCGCGCCAACCTGAAAGTAATTCACCATCACGGCAGCAACGGCTACGGTCAACGCCATCGGAATGGACATCCACATGATGGCGGAAAACGAACCGCTCATGACCGTATTCAGAGCATCGGGGAACGACTCCTGATAAAAATAGGAGGGCATGATCAGAAATTGCGCCAACCATGGGAGGTAAAGGCCGATCATGATCGCCAGAAACAAAAGGGCCGCTCCCAGAACAAAAGTGCTGTTGACGTCCTGACTCTTGAACACCTGACCGCGCTTGCGTGCATCGCGCAGCTTTTTCGGCGTTGGGAGCTCTGTCTTTTCCTCTGCAGGATTTTCAGGCACCGCTTAATTGATCACGAAAAAGAGTTTTCGCAGTTGCTCCATCCCCATGAAATCCTCACCGAGAAAAATTACGAACGTTGCCGTGTACAGGACCAGGACGAGAAGTGACAGGGCGCTCTTGATCGGCATGGACAGGAAGAAAACATTCAATGAAGGCGCGAACCGGTTCACCAGACCGAGGCTGAAATCCACGAGGAACATGCAGATCACCATCGGCGCCGCGAGGATCGCGATCAGGCGCATCAATTGATCCGCGAACGCAAGGAAAAACTCGGGAAAAGCCGGAATGAATCGAGGAAAGAAACTTTCGATCGGCATGAGGCGGTAACCCTCGAACATCATTCCCAGGAAAAGAAAAAGCCCGCCACTGACGTAGAATAACGTGACGATCACTTGTGAGAGCATCGCCCCGAGCGGAGACGTTTGCGTTCCGAGGTTGGGATCGAAGATTTCCCCCATACCCGTGCCTCGCTGAGTGTCCACAATAAAGCCGACGCTGCTGGCGATCCAGAATGGCGCGCCGCAAAGGAAGCCGATCACGATTCCGAGGAAGACTTCCTTGACCAGGATGATCGCGGCTTGCGGAAGGGAAGGGACCTGCGCTGCAAATGCCGGGGACACCATCGGGTAAACAACCAGGGTGAGGCTGAGAATGATTCCGTTGCGGACGGTGCCGGTGATGAACTGGTTGCTGAAGAAGGGCGCAACGACCAGGCAGGCAGCCAACCGCGCCATGGTCAACACTGGGACCGTCAACACTTCGCGCAGCCAGTCGATTGACAGCGTCACCGTATCATCACCGAAAAGTTCTCGAACAGATTCAGCGCATAGAGCCTGAGCTCCTCGCCGATAGTTCGGCCGACGAAGAGAAGCACAACGGTCACCGCGATGAGCTTGATCGCAAAACCGAGCGTCTGGTCCTGCACCTGTGTCAGTGCTTGAAGGAGGCTCACCAGCACGCCGACAACCGTTGCCACGATGATCGGCGGCAGCGAAAGCAAGAGCGTGAGGACCAGCGCCTGAGTCGTCTGCGAAATGATCAATTCGGTGTCCATGGCATTGACTCAGGCGTAGGTCAGCACAAGGCCGTGAATCAACCGGCCCCAACCATCAACAAGGACGAATAAAAGCAACTTGAAGGGCAGCGAGATTGTGGTCGGAGACACCATCATCATTCCCATTGCGAGCAAGATGTTTGAAATGATCAGGTCGATGGCGACAAACGGAAGATAAAGCAGAAAGCCGATCTGGAACGCCGAGGTCAATTCGCCGACCGTAAATGCCGGAACAAGGACGAGGAGGTTGTCTTCTTGGAGATCGGCTGCGCGCTCGGGCGGCCAAAGCTTCTGCGCCGCCTGAACAAAAAAGGCCCGCTCTTTCTTGCCTGAATGCTTCATCAGAAAACCCCGAAAGGGTTCCGCCGCCTGCTTGATCAGGCCCTTTTGATCGTCGGACGACATGGCAACGACGTCCTTGCCTTCGAATACGCCAAACGACTCTTGAAGGACTGGATTCATCACGAAAAACGTCAGAATTAGCGCGAGACCATTGATCACCATGTTCGGTGGAACGCTTTGCACCCCCAGCGCGTTGCGGATTAGGCTCATCACGACGACCAATTTTGTGAAGGAGGTCACCATCACCGCCGCATACGGCGCCAAGCCAACCACGATCAGCAGCAGCATGATCGTTAGCGGATTAAAATTGGTGAGATCCATCAGTTCCCCGCAATTTCGGTTAGCCTGACCCCGATCATATCGCCGATCCGAACGATTTCGCCCGACCCAATCGTCTGGCCCTGCGCACGCACCACGACGGGTTGGGAGGCGGGGCGATTGAGTTCGAAAGTGAAACCCGGCTGGAGCTGACGAAGTTCTCCGAGCGTCATTTCCACCTCGCCGACGGTGAAAGAAAGGCGAATTGGAAGCTCGTCGAGCGACGATGGTTCTTGCTCACCCGTTGGAATGGAATCGCGTGTCTTGGGATCAGCCATGGGTGTCAGCGTTCCGGTGATCGTGATGTGGGTGCCATCGCGGGCGATCGGCAGCCTCCACCCGTCGGCCACGATAAGGAACCCATCACCGCTCGTGAGTATTGAATATGCCTCATCGAGTAAAGCGATATCTCCCCGCCGAAGGCTGCGAATCTCCCGAAGGGTCATTTGTGTAATTCCCACTTCGAAGCACGTCCGGATTCGCAACCCCGCAAAGTCGCGCGCCGCACGGCCGGGAGCCCGACTAAGGCTGGCGGCCAAGGCGGGCAGCGCAGCCTCCGGCATGGTCACCCTTCCGGAAATTACTTGCGCATCGGACTCGCCGGCGACCGCCCAACCAAATGTGACGGCCCGGTGATCGTCGGGTTGGGGCGGCGGGTTGGAAATCAATTTCCCCGCGCCGGAGAACGCCTTGTCTACGAGGGGTTGAAGAGTCGCTTCCTGGACGGCCCTGCTTATATCCTCCGGCAGCGCGGACAAATCGACACCCGCCAGGCCGGGCGGCAGCCACTCTTGCGGCAGGGCGCCGGAGAATCCGACGATGAGCGGGTGTCCGTCTAGCGTGACCGCGATCTCGAACGCCGGCTGGAATGGTGGAGGAGGCCTTTCCAGAGTCAACCGCCACTCCTTACCCCCGACCTGAAACGAGATGTCACGGTGAACTCCGACCGTCTTATTGAAAAGTTCGACAGTTTCCCGGTTCTCCGACCGCAGCGGGAAGGAGACTGCCGCGACCGAATAACCTCGCGGCGGGATCATGAAGGCTTGTACTCGTCCAATACGTTTCTACGTTGACGGGACCTCCCGTCGCCGCCACCGGAATCCGCTCCCTTATCTTCCAGATTTACTCTTACGGAGCCACCCAGCTGGTTTTGCAGATAATTCGCAAGCCGGCCCTGGTGTTGATTTAGCAAGGCGGCAGCTTCACTGGAACTAGTTGAAAAATTGACGTTCAGCACCCCGTTCTCGTCCTTGAAAAGTCGGACTTCCGTTTCAGGAAGCAGATCATTCTTGAATTTCAGCAGCACGCCACCTTTCTCGTCGTCTGGAGACGCGGAGTAAAGACGGTCAACCAACTCACTGCCAAGTTCGGCGACCGTTCGGGACGCGCCGACGGCCTCTGTCGATTCCACCCCCCCCGGGGCGGAGGAACTTATGCCCAGAGAACTCAGGATCGATTGACCGATGACAGGTGCCACGGCGGAGCCTTCGGAAATTGATTGATTCGCCTCGGAGGACTGCTTGGACGACCCCCCACCCGAATTTGTCCCTGAGCCGGAAGAGTCGTCCTTAGAGTTCTGCGAGGTCTGGGAGGTTTGCGACTGGGGTGTTGACGTCGACGATTGACTCGATGGCTGATTTGTTTCACTGGACGAGCTTTCAGTTTGTCCACTTGAGCTCTCTTCGGCGTTCGAGGAACTCGGATCCCGGGTTTCCTGTGGAGCCGGGTACTCGTTCGAAGAAGGTCCGGCCAGCAAGCCGCCGGGGCGTCCTTCACTCTCTGCCATTCCGGAGTCGAGCAACGCCTCAAATAGAAGGCAGTCCTCCTCGTTGACCGGCAGCGCAGGCGAAGTGTTTTCGCCGTCTTCCGGCTGGAGGGGGGAGGATGGATTGGTCGACGAGATATCAGTCACAACACATTGAAATCCAACTCCTCAGTAAACCTCGCTTCCTCCCGCCGTCGATGAAAATCCTCGAGAACCATTTCGTCGGAGCGCTGTTCTTCGCGTTCGCTTTCCCGGGTCCACTCTTTTCGGTGTTCATTGAGCTTTTCAAGCTGGCGTGCGAGCTCGATATGCCGGCGAGCCGCCTCGTCCCGATCGGACCGGGCAGCCTCGACCGATTTGCCGGCATCGTCAACCTTTTGTTCAAGCAAGAGTTCCTCACGTTCGAGATCGGCAAGCGATTCACGAAAGACATCCAAATCCTTCTTTTGAGAGGCCTTCGCCAGAAAATGCTTCCATCGTCGGTCCTCC
Source organism: uncultured Verrucomicrobiae bacterium (assembly GCA_963820865.1). GTDB lineage: Bacteria > Verrucomicrobiota > Verrucomicrobiia > Chthoniobacterales > Terrimicrobiaceae > DASTFP01. Next base: position 1,478,104 of record CAWGBZ010000011.1, on the reverse strand, counting down.
TCGGCGGGCCGCCATTGACGGAAGGAATCCAATGCCTCCCGGCAGCGGCGCAGGGCCTCCTCCGCATTGGTCAGCACCTGTTCTCGCCTGGAAAGTTCCCGAGCCGCGTCCTGCTCGCGCCGCTCACGGATCGCCACCAGAATCGCCAGCGGATAGGATCGTCGCATCGTTCGAGGGTTCTCGAGCGCTTCAGGAAACACTTTCGATCAGCTTCTGAACAGTCTCTTTGAAACTTGACGTCTCGCCCCGGTCCTGCCCCAAAAAGGCATTGATGCGGTCCATCCGCTCGATGGCGTCGTCTGTCTCGGGATCATTCCCTTTCTTGTACTCGCCCAACCGAACGAGAAGCTGCACTTCTTTGTATCGTGCCAGCATGCGCCGCAGTTTCCCCGCGGCTTCGCGATGCTCCGGACTCACGATCGCCGACATCACCCGACTGACACTGGCCAGAACATCGACTGCGGGATAATGGTTGGCGGCTGCAAGATCCCTCGAGAGCACGATATGGCCGTCGAGGATCGAACGCGTTTCATCGGCCACGGGCTCGGTCATATCGTCGCCTTCGACGAGAACTGTATAGAGCGCGGTGATCGAGCCGCGATCGGATTGCCCGGCACGCTCCATCAATTGCGGCAGGGCTTCGAAAACTGAGGGAGGAAACCCCCGTCTCGTTGGGGGCTCGCCTGCCGAAAGACCAATCTCGCGTTGCGCGCGGGCAAACCTCGTCACCGAATCCATCAACAGCAGCACGTTCCGTCCCGAGTCCCGAAAGTACTCTGCGATTGCTGTCGCCACGTAGGCTGCCTTCAGACGTTCCATCGCCGGGCGATCGGACGTCGAAACGACGGCCACAGACCGCTGCATGGCCTCGGCTCCCAAATCTTTCTCGAGGAATTCGCGGACCTCGCGCCCGCGCTCGCCGATCAGAGCGATGACCACAATCTCAGCGTCCGTCTTCTCGACGATCTGGGCAAGAAGCGTGCTTTTTCCGACTCCTGCCGCAGCGAACACGCCCATTCGTTGTCCCTGGCCGCATGTCAGCATTCCGTCGAGGACCCGCAGGCCCAGGGTAACCGGATGATCGATAATCCGCCGCTTCAACGGATTGGGCGGACTCGCAAAGACCGGATAAAACTGGCTGGCTGCGAGCGGCCCCTTCTTCTCCTCGTCGATCGGCCGTCCCAGCCCGTCGAGGACGCGTCCGAGAACCTCCGGACCGGCGGGAGCTGTCATGACGTGACCGCTGCTCGTGACTTCCGTCGTGGACGCCAAACCGAAAAATTTTCCCAGCGGAGAGATCACGGCCATCTGTCCGCTCAGTCCGACCACCTCACCCTTGAGTTCGAGACTGCCGTCCGGATTTCGCAGTGTCACCATTTCACCGATACGCACACCGGGAATGGTCGCACGCACCATCGTCCCGGAGACCTCCACGATTCGCCCGCGAATCCCGAGCGGCACGCTCTCAGCGACGGCCTTGTCGAGCATCGTCGTGATGTATTTCAGGGGAGATTCATTCATGGGAAGAACGGCCGTTTCGCCGGGCGAGATTCGCCTACGAAGGCGGCGCCGGCGGTTTTTGTGGCGCTCGGACGACTCGTTCCATGGCCGTCCGAATCGCGGCCAATTGCCGCTCGACGCACGCGTCCACGACACCGATGTCCGAACGTAGCACGCAACCGCGTTCGTCCAGTGCCGGGTCGCCCTCAGCTTCAATCACCGGAATGCTTGGGTATTCCCGGCGTAGGGCATCGAGATCATTTCTGAGATCCTGCAGTCGCGACGGATGAACGCGAATTTCCACCCGCCGCTGGCCGCGAACGCTCTCGAGCGCCTTCCGCACGATCCGAAGAATGAGATCACCATCGCCAATCTCACCGAGCATCCGTGCAAGCGAGTGTTGGACGACTTCGACGATGCAGGATTCGACCCCTCCGAGATACTCAACCATTCTGGCGTGAAACTCGACGAGCGATTCCGTCTCCCGCTGCTTGCTGGCTGCAAGACCCTCCTCATAACCCCGCTTTTTTTCCGACTCGAATGACTTTTGCGCTTCTTCCTCAATCACCTTCGCCTTGTTGCGAGCCCTGGCAACAATCTCCTCAGCCTCGATCGATGCCGAATATTCGTCGGCGCGGACAATTCGGCCTTCGGCACGAAGGGGGCCGTCGGGGAGCGTTAGACGAAGCATGGTAAAGAGTTTTGGTCGACTTCTCGGGTGGCAATCCGACTGATCAGCCGCCAAGCGGCATCCGTGGTCGGCTGCTCCACGGTGCGCCGCCACTCCCATTTCCAATCGGAGGGAAACAACAACTCGAATCTAGCAAGAAATCCGTCGGGCGCATCTCGAAAACAGGCTTCGAATGTGCGGCGACCGGTGGCCAGGATCGACTCGGCAAGTCCAGCGGCTTCGACCGGGTCCGGAAGTCGTTCCTTTCTTCCGACGATAATCGGAGCACGCTTCACGGCAAAGGAATGCAGATCGTACCCGAACCGCTCATCAAGTTCGCGAAGGCTGCGGCCGCCAATTTCGTGTGCGATCCGGTTTCGGCAAATCGCCGATCCGACATACGCGAGCAGACGCTCAAGCGCACTCTGAGGCATGGCGGCCAGTTGCAACCGGGAATCCGAAAAATCCCAGCATGGCGGCGGTAACGGGTCCGCACGCAACCGTTCGCTGAGAATTCTCATTGGAGCGTCGATCATTCGAAGCGCATTCAGGACCGCTCGATCCGCAACAAACCGAGTCAAAAAACTGGGATGCGCATTTCGTGCCGGAAGCACGTTGAATTCATACAGTCGTTGCGCGAGATGGTCGGTTCGGGCGCCCAACTCGACCCAGAATTTTTCAACGCCCCCGCCGTTCACGATTTTTTGCTACCCATCGGCAGCGCTTTTTGATCGTCCGCCGGACTGCCGGTCCGCCTTGGACGGGACAGGACGGCAAACGCTGCCAGCGAAAGAACCGCCAAGGCAGCAAATCCACCCCAGACCATCCACGGAGCAATAACATTCTTCCTGACGGGAGTCGTTCTGGAAAGGCCCATTTCTTCCGCCGGGACAAGCACCAGTGAAACATTGTCGTACTTCATTCCCTCGATGCTGTTTGCCACGAGTTGCTTGATTTCCGAACGGAGATCACTCACACGCGATCCAGGCTGGACTTTCACGAATACCGCGGCGGACGCAGGAAAGTATGTCTCGGTAAGCGGCTTCTCCTCCGGAAGCACAATATGAACCCGCGCGGTAACCACACCATCGATCTGGCTGATCGTCTCGGAAAGAGACTGGGACAGCGCATACATGAAGCGAATGCGATCCTCTGTCGGAGATGACACCATTCCGCTCTTCTTGAAAACTTCCCCGATATTTGTGAAGTGACCACGGGGAAAGCCGTTGTTGTGCATGAGGTCAACGGCCCGCGCAAAGTCTTCCCGGTCGACGATCATGGTGAACGTATTCTCTGCCCCGGCTGTCTTCGAGCCCGCGATGCCATTCTGGTCAAGAATGGCGGTCATTCGATTGGCCTCGGCCTCAGGCAGGCCGCTGTAAAGTTCCACCTTGCCGCACCCGGCCAGCGCCAGGATATAAAACACCCACAGCCAGCGGTTGGCCGCGGTGGACAGGTCACGGAAGCTGAAAGCGCATTGAGCTCCGGGCATTCACCGAAGGAAGTATCGCTGCGCCCTACGATTGTCGAATTGAAATCGACCTCGCAAATCCTCTGCGTTACTGGTTCTTGAAGAGTTGCTGGACGCCCTGGCTCGCGGAATCGCCGATCTTCGAGGTCACTTCCTGTTCAACGGTCATCTTCGAAACTTCGTACTCCATTTTCAGCAAATCTCCGGGATTCATTCCGCCACCAGAAGCCTCGGTGGCGGAATTGATCGCTTTGACCTGATTCTGATAGTCTTGACTGACATTCTGAATGTTGTCCAGAATCTGGTCTCCGATCGTCGGTTTCCCGGTGGGCTGGTTCGCCTCACTTGACGAAGGCACGGGAGAATTGGCGCCCGGGGTCGTGCCGCCGGCCGCCTGTTGTGTGTCGCTCGAGGAATCCAGAGCCTGATTGAAAGCGGCCTGGTCCTTGTCGGTCGCTTCCCGGAGGAACTCAGACTGCGGAGTGGTTGCAATCTTGGTTACGCTGGGATCGATGGGAATCATGGTGGTTTTATACGGGCTGCGCCTGGCGCGTCGGACGGAAATTGGCTGCAAGCTTGACTGCGGTCGGTTCGCGGTCGGCCTCAATGACCGCGTCGAAAAGTTTCGCTGCCTCGTCCTCGCGTCCGGCCAGTTGAAATGTAAGCCCAAGCATTGCGCGAAGGAGATCACTGTCCGGATTTTTCTTGAAACCTTCCTCCGAGAGAAGCTGCGCCGCGTCACGAAATCTGCCCATGTTGACGAACGTCAGGGCAAGACCGAGAATCGGAGCTTCGCTATCCGGACGCACGAGACGGAGCGCGGAAAAAATGACGATCGCTTTCGCGGTCATTCCCATCGCCGCCGCGAGAAATCCGGCCTCCATCAGCAGACTCAGCTTCGAGTTGTCGTCGGACATGGCGATTGCTCAGCTTTACTTCATGTTCGACGCGATCGTCGAACACATGTTCTTCAAATCGTAGATGTAGGAGGATTCCATGTTGATGGTCGACTCGTATTCGTATTCTTGCTGTTGGAGCTGCAGATTGTCCGCAGGATTCGTCGGATCCATCGTCTGGGCATAGTTGGTCATGTTCGAACTCATCGAATCGACACTGTTCGTGAGGTTATCGATGCCCGAAGAGAGAGAGGCTCCACCCGAGGGTGCTGAGATACCTGTGTTCATGGACGTGCAGTTGCTTTGAGAATCAAGGGGCTTGATGAAGTGCCGACCACGCCTGGTCCACCACCACTTTCGCCTCATCGACTGCTGCCTTGAGGGCCGCGATCGGCTTGAAGTCGTCGGGTGAAACGCCCGCATCCAACTTGGACTTGGTCTCGGAGCCCAGACTTTCGAGCTCTGCAAGCACCGCTCGGCGATAGATGCCGTCGGTGTCCTGGCGAAGGCGCTCGTGCATTTCAACAAACTCGACAGGGTGTTTTGCCACGGCAAAGCGTTATAAAAGGAAGATGGCCGAGATAGGTCGGCAGGTCAAACTCTAATCGGCGGACATGGTCATAACACGGCCACTACGTCTAGGAGACTGTTGAAGTGCGCCGTGGAAAGGCGCAGGACTCCAGTGGGAGAGTTGAAAGAAAACCCACCCGGCAACTTTCGCTCCAGCCGGTAGCAGTCGAGGCGAGCAGGAAGCAATGAAATGCCCGAAGCCCTTGGTGGAAAAGGCCCTTGAAGGGAGTCAGCGAGCGAGCAGGCCGTAATGCGAATGAACACTGAGCAAGTCCCGAAATCATGTGATGTGAACGCCGACCCGGCTTCAACACGGGGAAGGCTGCCATCGGGCAGGAAGAGAGCGAAGCGAGCGCTGCGCGAGTTCGCCGGGGCATTGGTGACGGCATGTTGGCAGAAGGAGACCTGTGGCAACACGGGAAGTCCCGAGCGGTGGATCGGCGAAAGCCGGACCAACCGGCGGCCCGCGAGGGAAAGACCGGGCTGCATGGGATGGCGGAGAGGCCCGTATTACCGAAGAAGCCGGGTAACGCCGGTGGAGGGAAGGGGCCTTGGTTCAAGAGCAATGCAAGAAGAAGCGAAGGCGAGGAGATTGGCGTGAGCCTAAGAACTCCGGAAAGTGTCTGGGAGCTTCAGGAGGCATTGCATGCCAAAGCGAAGAGAGAACCGGCCTACCGGTTTCACAGTCTCTACGACAAGATCTATCGCAAAGACGTGCTCTTACACGCCTGGCGGTGCTGCCGTGCCAACGGTGGTGCGCCGGGAGTGGACGGGCAAAGTTTTGCAGCAGATCGAAGCGAGGGGGCGTGAAGGGTGGCTGGAAGAACTGGCGGAGGAATTGCGGAAGAAGACCTATCAGGCCGCAGGCGGTGCGGCGGGTTTGGATACCCAAGCCCGATGGCAAGCAGAGGCCTCTGGGAATACCAACGATTAAAGATCGGGTCGTGCAGATGGCTGCGGTCATCGTGCTGGAACCGATCTTTGAGGCGGATCTGCCCGAAGAGCAATATGGGTATCGGCCTGGACGCAGCGCGCATGACGCAGTGCGTACGATCCACGGGCTGCTGAACCGAGGATACCGCGAAGTGGTCGACTGCGATCTGAGCGGGTACTTCGATTCGATTCCGCATCACGAACTGATGAAAAGCGTGGCGCGACGCGTCAGCGACGGTGCCTGCTTGGCACTGATCAAAGCCTGGCTGGAGATGTCGGTAGAGGAGGACGACGGGCACGGCGGCAAGCGTCGCACGAGCGTCGCAAAGGACAGTGGACGCGGCACCCCGCAAGGGGCACCGATTTCGCCGTTACTGAGCAACCTCTACATGCGGCGGTTTGTGCTGGGCTGGAAGACAGCTGCGGTCGGGAGAAGCGGCTCAAAGCGCGAGTGGTGGTGTATGCAGATGACTTCGTGATCCTGTGCCGCAGCAACAGCGACGCGAGGCCAAGAAGCAGATGCAGGCCATCATGACAGCGCTCAAGCTGACGGTCAACGAGCAGAAGACGCGCATCGCCGAGTGCCCGAGGAGAGCTTTCGACTTCCTGGGTTACACGATCGGCCGATGTTACTCGCCCGGACGGGTCGGGCCTTCATCGGCACACGGCCTTCCCGCAAGCGAATCGAGGGCCATCTGCGCAGAGATCGGCGCGATGACGCGGCAGTCACTCCTATCGGAAAGCTGTCGAGCCGCAGTCGTTGGAGAAATCAACCGGAAGCTTGCGAGGCTGGGGCAACTACTTCTGCCTTGGCGCGGTGAGCCGAGCGTACCGGGCGGTGGACAATCACGCCCGGCATCGGCTGCGCCAGTGGTTGAACGGCAAACACCGGAGTCGGGGCGTTCACCCCATTCGTTATCCGGCGACCTACCTGCACGAAGAGTTGGGATCTGCTCCGGCTTGAGCGCAGGACGCGCCAACCTCCCGTGGGCGAACAGCATGAATTACCTTGAACGAAAGCCGGATGCGGGAAAACCGCACGTCCGGTTTGATGAGCGGGGAGTGGAAACGGAAAGCATGGCAAGCTACTCAGGCACCAGCAACCGAAAGGGCTGGTCTCCGCTACGGCCTCGCCTAACACTTCACCGCGCCACTCCTCGACTCTACAAACCCGCGCATGCCACGCTCACGCCCTTCGGGTTGCGCCAATTTTCGGCCCTCGCGGTGTCGCCAGGCTTGCCCGTAGCGCCACGGCTTTGTGGGGAGATGGGGCCCCCACACCCCATCGCGCCTGCGCCTGGCTCCTTGCGATCTTCCGAAAATTGACAGCAACGTGGCATACGCGGGTTTGTCAACAGTCTCCTAGGGTGTATCGAGAAGGTTTTTACCGAGATCGATGGTAATCGTATCGTCGCCCTGCCGCAGTTCCACTGATTCCGGCTGGATCGTCTGGAGGGTCCAGCCGTTTGGGAGAACTGCCCCGGGAAAGAGTTTCATTCCGTTTCGAAGGGTCACCCACGGCAGTGGCCCCATTGAGATGCTTGATAGCAGATAGTCGTCGACGGAAGAGCTGTCTCCGCCAAATGTCACCTGATCCTTGAGCATCGCTCCTGCAGGAAGCTCCGAGCGAATTTTGTCTTTGGCCTGGGCCCAGGCCTCCGCTTCCATCGGTGGAACGGATCCCGATGCTGTCAACCCGGCAGAAGTTGCCTCCAGATGGATCAGTGATGTGAGGCCGGATTGACGCAAAATCGCTTCGCCTTCGGAAATCACCTGATTGCCCGAAACCACAGAAAACTTGAGTCGGGGGTAACCTGGAAGGTCGCTTTCGAGGATCGTCCGGAGCTGGTTCCAGGTGTCTGTGTCGCCGGCAAATCCACTGATCTCGACCCCCCCGGCGGAATCCATTTTTGCTCTCAGCCCGCTCCGGAACGAATCCAGTATTTCCCCTACATCGGCCAGGATCTCCTCATCGGAAGCCACGTCACACGCCACCAATCCATCGGGGCGCGTTACCAGGCTGCGCAACTGCCGCGCCTCCGCGTTGGTTCCTACAAATCCCGAGACGAAAACCCGCGAGTTCCGAATGCCCACCGTTACGGCCTCTGCATACGGCTGCTTCTGTACCATGGCTTTAACGCCGGGAAGTATCGACTCTGCAGTCGCGGGCGGCGGCGGATCCCGACGATCGAGACTCATCAGAAGAAATGACGATACGGCCATCACGCTGAAGAGGAGAAACGTGAGAAGAGCGACCTTTTTCGCCCGATCGGTCGGTGACGCTTCGTCCTTTGGCTTTTCCGGACCTTTGGTCGAAGGTGCCGGGGACTCGGCAGATTCCGGCTCCGGAGCGGCGGTTTCGGGTTCGAGCGGTGGCAGCGGGCCTGGCACCCCCTGGGGCCAGTCGCGGCCCGCCGGACCAAACAGAAAATAGGTGCTTCCCGCTGTGACGAACTGGAAAAACTTGATGGTTTGCCGCGTATCCACCATGGGTTTTCCGTCGACGAACACCTTGCCGTCCAGCCGCTTGGCGACGATGGAATCCTTGCTGAGTTCGACTGAGAGATGCCGGGGTGCGACCAACGCATCGGAAAAGTTCACATCGCACTCGTCGGCGCTGCCGATCACGTACGCACCGGCGGGAAGCTCCAGCTCCGCGCCCTGATTCGGGCCGGTCAGAACTTTGAGGATGAACCGTTCATCGGATGCCATGTCACAAACGAGTCGAGCGATTCTGCCGCCTGAATTCCGGAGGCCAAGCTCATTCGGACGGCGGAACATCTTCGCCCGGCGAAGCGTCGCACATCACGAGATCCCAATTTGCCAAAGCCCGAACGTCGCGGTCCGGTAACCTGGACTGTGGGGAATGCAGAGCCCGCACATAGTTCCGATACGGCTGCCTGATGGATCCGATCCAGAATTCGGCTCCACAGGCAGATTCCCATTCGTCGATCAGTGTTTCCGCTCCGTAATTATCGAGCAGCCAGTTCGGAAACTCCAATCCAAATTTGCACGCTTCCATCGTTGCCAGGGCCGCAGAAATGATCGGCTCATCGGTCCGCCGGCGCTTGTTCGAGTCCGTCTGAAGCTCTCCTTGTCCCATCGCCTCGCGTTCGATGACCTGGAACCAACTCCCGTCGAAGAGCCGCATCGATGAGCGCAACACGACGTGGTGATTCACCACCGCCCGCCAGGCTCTTCGCGCGTCCTTGTCGGCCGGCGCCGCTTTCAGGCGGCGGACGACAGATCGCATTTTCCACAGCGAATGCTCCTGATCGGTGGAAAGATCGCCTCGGTGGATGACATCCTCGACGAAATGAGGAAACGGGACGAGTTCGGCGAGAATGGCATCGTCGAGATTACCCAAGGGGAATTCCGAAGGCGCATGGATGCTCGGGTGCCGCGGCGGGCAGAGGGAATTCAACTGCCTCGCCGTGGAAGCGATGGTCGCCCCGAATTCGTCCGGACGCGGTGTGCAGGGGCGGGCGCGTGCCGCGGCCTCGGCAAGGGTGTCAGTGATCTGGACGTCCGAGAGTGTCAGGGCAAGACCCACGCGCTCAGCGGCGACGATGATTTGAAGCAACCCCAGAGAATCGGCTCCCAACTCGGCGAAGGTGGAACCACGACCCGGCAGCGGAATCTTGAGAATGTCGCGGACCACCCGGGCGAGGTTGTGCTCCGCCTCGCTTTCGAGGGAACCCACACGGCCCTCGTTTTCCCACCCTGCCGGAAGCGGCAATTGCTTCAGATCCCGCTTTCCCGCGGGGGAAACGGGGAATTGACGAACCGCGAGGATGGCGACGGGACGCGACCGGGGCGCAAGCCGCTCTTTCACGATGCGGTCGCACGCGTCGAGCAATCCTTTCTCGTCCTTGACCTCCTCGATCGGGATGACATAGGCAATCAACCGCACTGCTCCGTTCGGATGATTTCGAGGCACGCACATCGCATCGCGAACGCCCGGCGCGTCGACCAGGACCGCTTCCACCTCCGCAGGTTCGACTCGGTGGCCGGAAATTTTCACCTGGCGGTCACCGCGGCCTTGAAACAACAACTCTCCGCTCTCCAGCCTTCGAACAAGATCGCCGGTGCGAAAGGCTCTCCCGCGCGAACCATCGGGAAATTGACACCCCACAAATCGATCCTTGCCGCCGGCCAGATAGCCGCCTGTGACGCCAGCTCCGCCGATCCATAATTCGCCCGACGATCCTTTGGCCGGTGTTCCGTCCTCCTCGCGCAGCGAGGCCCACGTGGACGCCATTGGACGCCCGATCACTGCCGCTTCATCCGGAGCGCGAATACGGTGCACGAATGACCAGATGGTTGTCTCAGTCGGGCCGTAGCAGTTCCAGAGTTGCGCCGCCCGCTCCAACAAGAACCTGGCGGTATGCACCGCCAGGCTCTCACCGCCACTCCAGGCGCGGAGCGTGGAGGGCGGACGCCAATCAACCGCCTCGAGAAGCTTCCAAAGCGAGGGGGTGGCCTGAGCGACTGTGATGGATGAACGGGCAAGCGTATCCGCGAGCTGACGGGCATCCGCTTTGATCCGGTCGGAAATCAATTCGACCGTGCCGCCGACACTGAGCGGCAGAAAGATTTCCGCCACGGCAATATCGAACGAGATGGTGGTCATCCACGCCATACGATCGTCCGCGGAAAATCCAGGCTCCCGCGCCAGGCTGGTGAGACAGTTTGAGAGCGCGAGATGACTGACTGGAACGCCTTTGGGCAGCCCGGAAGAGCCGGAAGTGAACAGAATGTATGCAGTCTCCCTGCCGGAAAGATGCGCCCGCTCGTCGCCTTCGCACCCCTCCATTAACTGATCAATCGTTACCACTTTTGTCAGCCGGAGCGCCATCGAGAGCACTTCGCCCACACTCGCATCCACAATGAGATAGGACGGTTTCGACTGCGTAATCATGTGTGCAAGGCGCTCAACCGGATATCGCGGATCGAACGGGACAAAGGTAGCCCCGACCCGCCACACGGCGAGCATGCAAGCGATCATTTCCACGGAACGCTCGCCGGAAATGCCGACCACCGAACCCGTGGTAATGCCTTCTGCCGCGAGCCGTCCCGCGGCGCGCCGCATCATCCCGGCCAGATCCCCGTAGGACCATTCCCGCCCCTCAGTGGTCACCGCCAGAGCGTCGGGACGATGTTCCATCGCGGTCTCAATCGGAATGAGGACGGACGCGGCACAAATGAGGTCTCTGACGCCGGCCGAAGGTCCAAGCCATTCCGTCGTTGCGCCGTGGCTTCGGCGAGGCCCGCCGTGTGATTCGTTGGACAAACGGTCAAGCGCGGAATCGAATGCCTCCACAAATTCCTCCGTTGCAGCCGGGTCCACCAGATCGCCGCGGAAGGCGAAATCGACTCTCACCGGACTGGAAGCGCCGTAGTTTCGGACGAAAATCTCGACCGGACGCAGCTGCTCCGGACGGACAGCCGGGTCGGAACGCGTGGCGCACCCCTCGAATGCATGTGCATAATCGTGGCTCTCGAATGACAGAAAAAACTCCGCCGACTCCAGGGCGGCGGCCGAAGGCGCACATCCGCTTCGTTCGATTTTCGCCGCTCGCTCCCGCATGTTGTGCGTGAGTTCGTCCGGAGTTTCACGACCTGACACCCGCAGCACCGCAAGGCGCGCAAAGTGTCCAACGGTCTGGCGGATCACTCGATTCCGGCGATTCAGGACAGGGCACGCCAGGGCCACTCCGGAATCCGACCCACCGCGAAGCGTAGGAGCTGCGTCGCAAGTCGCGCTGGCGAAGAGGGCGAAAGGGGCCGCATGGGTGCGACGACCCGCGGACACGATGCGCCGCATGCGCTCCTGCGACAATTCCAGGGAATGAAGCTCGGATGGGCCTGCAGTCGCCAGGGCAAATGGCCATCGGCGCTCTACGTCCGGGAAATTCTCATCGCGGACCACGGTCTCCGCTCCGGGCCGAATCGTGGAAAGAAACGACGGGATCGCGCTTGGAGCGACGTGGTTGTAACACGCAACGAGCCGCTGGAAGAGAAGCATGATCCCCCATCCGTCAATCGCGAGATGATGGAACCGCGCCAGAAAAACGTGCCGGTCCGAAGCCGTGCGAAACAGGTCAAACCGGACGGGTCGCTCGCCTTCTTCGATCCGGACGCGCGTCCCCATGATCGCTCGGATCTCCGAATCGAGCGCGCTCCCCGGAGCATCAGTCACATCGCGCCAGCCTGTCTCAAAGGGCGGGAAGGAATGAGTGGTTTGAAATGGCTCTCCGTCTTGCTCGCCAAATCGCAACCGAAGCGCTTCCTCGCGGTCCACGACTTCACGCGCCGCTGCCGAGAAGCGCTCACGATCCAGTTCCCCCTCGATATGAATCACACCGCCGATGTTCCAGAGGCACGACTCGGGCAGCAGGCGCTGAAGCCGCCAAACCTCACGCTGCGGGTCCGAGAGGGGATGGGGCGGCGACATGTTTGGAAGAGTTCGGAAAGGCCATTTAGCGAAGCAAACGCGCGAAGGTCAAGACACCTGCCAATGAGAGGGTGACGCGCTCTCTTGCGCCGTCCGGACAATTGGATTCCAATCCCGTCTCATGAAGATCGCCATCCTGACCCTTGCCGTCGGCGCAGAATACCGCAAGTGCATGCGCGCGGGTTTCGTCAGCAAGCGTTACTACGCGCGGCGGCATGGCTTCTCGTTCATCATCGGAGGGGACTCGTGGCTGGATCCGTCGCGGCCCTGTTCCTGGTCGAAGATTCAATTCGTTCGCGCGTTCCTCCCGAATTTCGACTGCGTTTTCCTCTCCGATGCCGACGTGATTATCATGAATCCCCAAATCGATCTTCGAGACCTGGTGCGGGAGCATATGCAGGACAAAGCCGTGATGCTCTCGCGCGACTACAACAACCTGAACGCGGGCAATGTCTTTTTCCGCAATGTGCCGGAGGCGTTCGAGATCCTCGATCGGGTTCACGCGCAGCGCCATCTCACGTTTCACGAGTGGTGGGAGCAGGCGGCCTATATCGAGTTGTATGAGACGGACGCGTTCGTGCGCAAGCACCTCCGGGTCGTCGATGACCAGCGACTCTTCAACAGCTACCCCACCTTCCTTGCACACCGATACCCGGACCATTGCTACAAGCAGGGAGACTTGCTGATCCACTTCGCCGGACTTTGGAAGGAGCAGGTGGCCGTTCGGATGAGCGAGTCTCTCGGCATCCTGCGGCGCTCCCTCGGCCCGACCACTTGCCCGCAGCGCAGCCTCTAGATGGCATGGAAAGGATGCGGGTGAGTCTTTGGTAGACTCACCTGCTCTATGAAAAAGTACACCGTTTTTCGCAATGTGACCGCCGCGGGCGCGGCGGCTAACTAAGTCGAAAGTAAACAAGAGAGGCTCGCTGCTCAAAATCGGAGTCGACATCCATCGGGAGAAATTCGTTGTGGTGGCTCAGCATGACCACGCTACGCCGCGGCCGCCGCAAGGCTTTGCTCCCGCGGAATTCGTGCCCTGGGTCGAAGCTCGGTTGGGGGAAGGTCCTGAGCAAGCGCTCCGGCGCGCTGAAGGATACGGCAAAGCTCTTCTGGAAGTCTCTCAGGTCGGTCGCCGGCCGCCGCGACGAGAAGGAAGTCCAGCAAGCCGTGGAGACCGCTCAGCAAGAGGCTGAATAGACGGTCGGCGGCGTCATGGCACCGCTGAGGACCGCGCTCGAGGCCATCCCGCCGGAGCACTTCACAGAGCTGGAAGGAGCCCTCGAGGCCGAGCTGGCGCGCGAAGGAGTGCTGGCGGCAGGGCGGTGAGTATTCGCCCGTGCCGTATCCATAGGCCGGAGTCGCGCTGACCGCTTTCCCCGCCGGCAAAGCTTGCCCTCCAGCCAGAACTTTCCTTGCCGGACAGCAAGGCTCATTTCCTCTCCTCCCAGGGCGGCCGGGGCCGGGTGTCCGGAAAAAGCGATGCCATCCCCATCGCCGCGTGCTCGTCCCCGGCAAACTCCCTCGCATACGGATCCGTCGCCGACTGAGCCCACCCCGCCACCAGCAACCGCCTCGTTTCCGACATCGGGGTGTCGGACACACGGTGCACCTTGCCCGCGAGCGATTGCTCGATATTCCGTTGCACGGCGTAGCCCGACGCGTGCGCATGCCGCTCCGTCGGCTGCCGCTGGTACAACCGCGTCTCGACGATGCCACCGGGCGCATAGTTCTTGAAATTGAACGTCAGGATCGCCTCCGCGTCGCGCCACCCCGGCGGCTTCCTCACGTCCGGGTTGGTCGTCAGCTGATGATGCCACGCATGCGTGCACTCGTGGACGAGACTGCCGATCACCGAAGCGATCCCGACATTCTCCTCATCCCGCTTCAGGGCATGATCGAGATTCACGTAGATATCGCGGCTTTCGATGTTGTACTCGGCCGCCGTCTGGAGATCGGTCACGCCATCGAACTTTAGCGGAACCGTGCGGATGCCGTATTCCTTGCACGCGATTTCATTGACCATCCCGAGCAGCTTGGCCGTCATCTTTTTTGCGCTCGCATCGTCCCTGAACGGCAAAGGTGTGCCATCCTTCAGGGCGAAGGTTCCGTCCTTTTCGTAGAAGTCCCGGACATTGGGGGGCGTATCCCGGTAGGCGGCATAGCACGAGAGAGCTTCGATATAGTAGGCGATTTCAGGATTCCGGACGATCTGCTCCGAGATGTTGGCCGTGTGCAGATCGGTCTGGCGAATGAATCTCTCGGGGAAGGGCACCACCGCCATATCCTCCGCCAGCGCCTTCAAATCGCGCGACGCCAGGGGGCCGTAGATCTCCCCCGAGAACGCCAGGAATTCGCGCAGCAAAGGCCCGCTCGACGTCGAATCGGCGGAGCGCACGGCGAGCCGCCACGCGTTCCGCATCGCGTCGGGCTTTCCGGTATCGGGGTCGCAGAGAGCCTCGCCCCTGCGGTCCGGCGGCAAAGTCCGCACATGGGCCAGCATCGACAGCGAAAACATGCGCCGCGCTTTCGGCGAAGGGGGGAGATTCGTTTCCAGCTCCGCGGCCATCTTCAAAAGCTCCCGCTTCTGGTCATCCACGCCCAGTTGCGTGAAGGACGAAAGGTGTCGGGCGCAGACGGGATCGTTGAAGAGCGAAGTCGCCACCCGCAGCATCCCGGGATCGAGAATCTTCCGGGAGACTTCTGTCGGATGCGCCTGGCAGAAGAGAGCCCTGACCAGGCCATCAGCCTCGTTCAGGGGAAGTTTGGCATGTTGCTCGAGAGACCTCGCCAGCGCTACCCGGGCGGTCTCCCGGTTGGCCACGTCGTCGCTCGTATCGAGCGTCCGGACGTTCCCGTTCACGTGGAAGAGGACCGGAAGCGAATCCAGGACGGTACGATCCGGCCCGACGAGAAACGGATCGCCACCGCGGCTGGCCAGCTTCTCCCAGTCCTGCGGCTGGGGCGTCACCGGTTGATAGTGGGGGAGGCCTTCAAACATGGAGACCTCCGGTGGCCATCGGAATCACGGGGTCCGGCGATGGTTGGGCCGCATCGGGCGCCAGGTCGCGCAACAGCACCTGCCAGCTGGTCGCCGCCCGCGCGATCTCGACCAGCGCAATCGCCAGCGACTCCACGTCCAGCCCCGCCGCGGGCAGCGTGCGAATGAGGAAGACGTCCCCATCCTCCGCGCTGATCGCAAAAAGCAGCGCCGCGTCAGCCGTGAGGAAGTTCGCCTGCAGCATCAGCGCATGCGCCGCATTCTCCGTCCCGGCCTTCACCGGACTCATCCGCACCTGCAGCCGCAACGTCCCGGAGGCCGGCGGGTAGTGCACCAGAAGCATGCCGCCATCCGTCAAAGGCAATTCACACGCAACGACAGCGCCATCGGGCCGCACGTCGTCGAGCGACAACTCCGCGCCAAGAGCGGAAGCCGACTTCGCCAGCATCGTGGCAAACGCCACCGCATCAGGCGGCTGCAGGGAGTAGGAAGGATTCATAGGCAAGGGAGCAGCCGTTCGCAACGGCAGGCGACCGTACATGTTAATTCCAGACAGTTTGCAGGTCAAGGGACAACACCGACGTCCTTCCTTTCCTGTCAGAACTCCGCATACGTCCGGGACGGCTCGGGCGAACCGGAAAACTGGTTCAGGATCACCGGCAGCTTGTTTTGTTCCCGCGCCAGATGATCGGCCACATCATCCATGATCAGCAGCGAGACAATCACGTTGTTCACTGGTGCGAGCCTTCCCTGATCTGCCGGAAATTTTGAGCGAAGCGATTTCTGTGCGATCGCGGAGACCGGCTGCTCGGACGCTGGCCGCTCCTCGGCATCGAGAAGCGAACCCGCTTTTTGGCCATTTTCGCCATCGTTGAATTGCGCACGTTTTTCGTGCAAACCGCTATGACCAAGTAACTATCAGCCTTGGCGAGGATTTGACAGCCGCGCGGTCTTTAACAGTTCTCACGAAGTCCAGCTGTCCGAATTTGTCCGAAAGCCATTGCGAAAGATTGCGAGCCTTTTCCACTCGATGATTCTTGCGTGAACAATCGCGTCGGGATTGACATTGGCCAAGGAACGCATGAACACGCTTCTGCATCCTGCCGTGCTTCTGAGATTCGACCTGATCCGCTTTTCGCGGACCCTCCCTGAACTTGCTGAACGGAGCCTGAGGTTGCTCGGCCAGATCATCGATCAGGCGCACGAGGGAATTCCAGACAACTTGGATTTCGCCTCTCCTCCCGAGTTCATTTACCTTCACGCCCGAAACATTCGCGCCCTTGGCAAAGACGTGCTTGCCCTTGAAGCTCAGACGCAATCCAGAGGCTCGCGAATCTTGGTGCGCTCGATGTTCGAGAGTCTCTTCGCTCTGGTGGCCACGGCTGAAGATCCCGAGTTCCCAGCGGGCAAGGTCATCGCTGAGCAAGTCAGATCAGGCGGATCAAAATGTGGATCGGCGAGAAGCCCCCTAGGAGACTGTTGAAAAACCCACGTATGCCACGTTGCCGTCAATTTTCGGAAGATCGCAAGGAGCTAAGCGCAGGTCGTAGCCGCAGTGCTACGGACAAGCTTGGCGACACGGCGAGAGCCGAAAATTGGCGCAACCCGAAGGGCGCGAGTTCTTTGGGGCATCTTTCGGCGTCGCTCCTCAGTCACAGCCCCTTCAGGGGATGCTCCTTCGTCCCTCCACCGACATCCGCCCCAAAGAACTCGCGCGTGACATGCGTGGGTTTTTCAACAGTCTCCTAGCGAGTTTCAGGAGAAAATAGAGGAGGCCAAGCGCGAGATCCGCGACATTGAACAGAGGTGCCCCCAACAGAAAGGATGGCAAGTGGGATCATCGCGCCGGTATCCACCGCGTCAGGGGATGACAACAACGCTACCGCTTCGATTCGAAAGAGGTTCCCTCTGCCTCTCGCGCAGCTTCCACGGTTATGGCAACAACATCCCTCCCGACTTCTTTGCCTTGAACTGCCTTAACCAAACACCTAACACATCCCCAGCCATCAACCCGGCGGCGGCCTAATTTACCGGGGTAACATTCTTGCTTGTTATACATTGGTAAAGAGGCCGTTATGAAGTGTCTTAATTTCACGCGGTATTGAGATTGAGAGTTGAGCCTTAGTGACTCAGACTATGAGCTCGTCATTGAAATCAATCCTCAATGCCGCTTCGAATGGCTTTGACTAGACTTTGACTAGAAATTGTGGATTTTATAAGAAGGAGGTTGTGAGCGCTCTCGCTGAATTTACCCCCAGACTTGGCCAGGCACTCGGGATACAGGATTTAACCGTTGACGAGACCGGAACGCTCGACCTCGTTTTCGAGGATACGTTGGCCGTTCAGATTCCTGACAGTCAGCTGTCGCCGGCGATGAAAACGAGCATGCTCAAGGAGATTTTCCCCAGCTGGATTGGGGAAAGTAACGTTGCCAAAGGAATCTCGGAGAAAACCTACGAAGGCGCCCTGCCTCTATTGACCACAAACGACGTGCTTCAGTCCGGCCGGAAAGATGGGTCCCGAGTTCCTGCGGTGGGGAAGATCGGCGAGATCACCTATCAGAACGCAATCAGCTCACCTAAACTAGATCGCGCGGAATACATCGTTCTAACTCTTTGGTTTGCTCCAAGGTGGGCACGCGTTCCCTAAAGCCGAGATGCCTTTCTTTACAAGCAGGGCGAGCTTGTTGCGGTCTTCCGACGTTCTCTCGTTGTCCCAGGATAAAACAAACCAGGTGCTGGAAAACTTTTACAACTACAAATACGACGAAGCGATCGACATCCTAAAAGCAGAGCTGCAGGATTTTGCGGAAACAGACAAGCTGCCACCGGCATTTCAAGACGAGCTAAACATAGTCGACACGCAAGGCTCAACCTCAATCTCAGCAAACCAGGATGCCCGCCGCTACTTTCAGACCACGCTGGGTCAGTTGCACCTGGGCAGCTTTGTCGATGCGCCAGCTGTTTCAGCGGTTACTGAGCACCGGGATAAGATGAAAGCCACTAACGGCGCTGAAGTAGAAAGAGCGATCTTGACCTGGACCGATGCGGAAAAGCTGAATAAGAAAGCGCGCCTGGGGGAAGGGTATTACCGAGCTCAATCAACAAACGCGCCAATCAAGGATCGGAAGTGTAAGCTCGGTTTTTCGTCAAAGCGAGACTTGGCAGACAGCTCTAAAAAGACGGACGTGGTCGCGAGCCATCAAGGAGGTGTGCTTCGACAGACGAGCCCGTTTTTTCCAGACGAGATTAATTACCAGACCCTCGTTGAACCGAGCTCCGGATATCTATACTCACAGTTACCAGGAAGGCTTGTATCCGATTCGCGGCCAGTAAGACACCTTCATACGGACTCGTTTCCGGCAATGTATAACGTCATGGGGAGACTTGAGCAATACGTGTCCGCCAACGCCAAGGATCCGAACTTGCAAAAGAACGTCTCAAAGCGGTCATCTCGGTGTGCGCGAAGAACGGATATCACAACAATTGTGAGATCCGTGATGTTTTCGCCGAACCGGCTGTCCACAAAGCGTTCCAGAGCTATGGAGTTACACCCAATCTGAACTACTCGCCGGCGAATCTGTCAGCGGCGATGCAGGCGACAATCCGATACACCGCCGCGTACGCTGGAAAACGCGCGATGCAGGACGAGCTAAGAAGTGGCTTTCTCGTTCCCTTAGGCGAGGATCCCCAGTTCCAGCTGAAGAAAGCCCAGACTACGGTTAAAAGCGAGTTTCCCGTCGTAGACGATTCAGCTCCTCGGATAGCGAAGGCAGCTCATTATTGTAAAACAAGATCTCAGTAGAGAGCGGTCGGCCCGTTGAACCGCTCAGATTTCGTGTTCCCTTGAGCTGCTCGCATATCCGTCTGGTGCGATTGACGTCGGCAGATACAGAGTGTTTGCAGCAGTACGCGGCCGATCCTGTCCTTTCTTTATCGATCAGCGTGCCGCGGCCGTTTCCGACCGACGGGGCGACCAACTTTGTTCGGGCAGCGAGAACCGCCTGGCGTGCTCGCCGTTGGCTCGCGTTTTCTATCAAGCATCAAAATGAGTTTGTCGGATTGTTAACCATCGGCTGTCCCAATCCTGACGTTGCACTTAGCTACTGGGTAGCGCGCCCATTTTGGAATCGCGGCTACGCAACCGCGGCCGTTCAACAAAGTCTTAACAGAGCGACGCGATTTTTCGGAGCGATCCGGGTGTTAGCCGTTTGCCTGGAAAACAACTTAGCCTCGCAACGTGTGCTGGCAAAAAACGAATTCAAGATGCTGGATCGAATAACGATCTCGAACGACCGTTTTCGTGACGAACCAGCTATCGTTTACGTTTTTGATCCTCCAGCGGTAACAGAATCGTGAAAGGGCCGGTTCTACAGATAAGACATTCATTTTCCGGGTTTGAGGCGTCCTTGGAAGACGGGATCACGAAAACCATGCGAAAAGATAAAGCGGGTTGATAGCGTTACACTGTGCCCGATTGGCTCTGCGCCGATCGGAAAACGAAAATCGTAGCGTAGTCGGGAACTCCGTTCGGGTCGTCGTTCCAGACCTGGTGGAGTCGCTGGTCGATCTCCCGCGATTCGCGCTGCAGAGCGGTCCGCACAAGCGTCCTGTCGACCTGCCCGCGTACGAGGTCCTCGGAAGAGACCTGACGCGGCTGCGAATTGGCAACACGATTCCGAACGGTGGTATCGATCTGCTTCTCGGCTATTCGTTTCGCTGCGTCGATCTCCCGATCGATCGCACTGTTCAACGTCTCCTGCCAGCCATCGGAAAGTTCGACGCTCCCGCCGGCACCGAACCGGAGGAGCTCCAGCTCTTCGTCGTCATCGTTACTCAACAGAAAGTTTGCCAGAAACTCGTCGGTCAGCTTTGCCCGCACCTCGGCTTCGATCTGTCGTCGCATCGACTCCGAATGTTCTGCAGCCGTCTGCAACCGCTTTGATCTCCTTTTCAGGTGCGTTGTTGACCTCGTCGTCTGATCTTCTCGAGCTGCGCCGTGTTGAGAACCTCTTCCGTGTGCAGGTGACCCGAATTATTCGCGATCCTTGATGGCGTCTGCCAGGGAGTTGCCGTATTCGTGGCGAACAGCTTCGAAGAATAGGCTTCGAAAGTCTCTTCGTCTGAGTGTTACCCTGAATTCCCGTACCGTTGACGACGTCATTTGCGATCGGCCTCCAAAGTCGGACAACGCGGAAATTGTCGACTTTGGGCCTGTTTACGCCAAAAGGTTGATATCGGGCAGTCCGTCCTCGCGGTGGTGACGGGTTGGTCAATGGATTGCGAACGGACAAGACCGCTCCACGACACCGCGGCCTCGGCGAAGCGCCGATACACGACTCAACTCCGCCGCGACGAAGCGGCCCGGGATTGTTCGCTCCAACGAAAGCCGGCCGTCGAGACAGAGCCGGCGCCTTTCGTCACACAGACCGCAATTTGCCTAGAAGTCAATTTCGGTACTGATCATCGGGTCCTTCCACGAGCGTTCCCGAAGGCGACCGCAGCGTGAGTGCACCGTCCGCAGCCCACATAAATCGGACGCTGTTCGCTTCGACGAAAACGCGCCACCCGACAAATCGACGATCTCAATCCGGCGATTCCGAGCGAATCGCCTCCTCCAGGCCTTGCAACGCCTCATCGCCAAGAGAAGTTCCTCGCCTTCCCGCAATGGATCACGACGGGCGTTCCGCCGCATTATCCAGCACTAAACCAGCGTCCGATCGTTTCAGCCGTCCTCCGAATCAAACCGGAAAACCAACCGCAGGCTGCGTTTAAGGTCTGAACGCTGGAACTGGCGATAAACGGGAAATACCGCCCCATCCTCGGCTCGACCCTCGATGCTGAAGATGACTGGCTCGGAGCGCGGACGCAGGAAAATGACACTTCCCCCGATCTCAATCTCCTGATAGCCGGTCAGATTTCCGACTTTTTGATCCAGCACGGCGAAACGATAGCCGGAAAGCGGGGTGCCCGCGGCGTCCTGAACCTGCACCGCGATGCTGACCTCCTCCAGCGGGTAGACTTTCCAAAGGCGGCCGTAAGCATCCACTTCCCTCCGGCCCGGACTCGCGCATCCCGCGAGGACGCCCATTCCAATGGTCATGATTACGTAGCGAAATAGGTGTCCCGATTTCATCGCAATGATTTCCGCGGAAAATGGCGCTTTCGCCACCGATTAGCAAAGAGCAAAGGCGCCGACAACGCAGAAAAATCCCGCAATTCGCCGTCGTGACCCGACGAAATCAATGCCGGGGGTTGCTGGCGCACGACACCCTGCACGGCAAAAAGCTTAGCATCGGCCGCAATGAAGTGAAACGAAGGGATTTTTTCACTCGCGATCGGCGCGGCCCGCAAGGACCAGACGATGACCGCGAGTTCCAAGGATGCCCGCGCGGCTCAAAAACGTGGGTCACTCTCCGACTTTGAAGCCGGCGCGCTAAGAGGCCGCTCTGGCGTTGGAGCAAATTACAATCCTTCTCGCGTGTTCAGCCCTTTGTGCGTCGTAACTCGATCCTGGGGCGGCTTATGGACGTCGAATCGGGTTCGCTCCAAGGAGCGTGCCACGGCGCCCCCGGTTTATGGACCATGCTGGGACCGGCTAAATTAACGTGCTGATGCGATACAGCTCAAACCGAGCCTGTCTGCAGATGATGCCGCTGCATAGGTCGGCAGCAAAGAGGGCCTTCTTCAAGCCTGAGGCTTGACTGGGAGCGACACGCGGTCAGTAACTGGCCCGAGCGAGGTAACAAAAGGTAACAAAATTTTGGCGAAAACTGCACTCGACTGCAATTTCGAGACATCAAGTCAGTCGTCCGCAGAGCCTTTATTTATGCCCTCTTCAGAGTGTTTTTGCCTTTGAAAGCGATGGGGTGACCGACGGGATTATCTCGCCTGTCGGCGAGCTTCTCCGAAAAAGGCCTTCGGCCCGGCGAAGCGCTAACGCGCAGGGGAGTCGAACTGCGTTCTCGTCCCGTCGGGCGGGTGACCGACGGGACTCGAACCCGCAACAGCCAGAACCACAATCTGGAGCTCTACCATTGAGCTACGGCCACCATCGATGACCTGGCGAAGGCATCCCCACACCAGTTGGTGAGTTCTTAATTCGGTATTCCCGGGTCCTTTGTCAACCGGGGAAATCGCTGGTGGCATTTCGCCGCGCCGTGCTCGGAGGCAAGGCAATGTCGAGGATCGGCACGGCCCTGAAAACAGAGGCGGCCTTCCTTGGGTTGCAACCCTGAGGAAGGCCGCGCTTCTGCGGGGGAAATCAACGCCGCCAGCCGAACGTGGGGCCCGGCGGGACGACGACGGGTGAAGATGTCATTACTGGAGCTGGGACGCGGTAAATCCCCGTTTGGCCGTCGTCAAAGACGGGCGAAACGTTGCTGAAGCTGGTCGAAGCGGCGATGGGCGCGCGCACGTAGCCGCAGGAGAAGGGATAAAAAGAGGTCGGCGCGGCAAAGATGACGACCCTGGGAGAGGTTTGGAAAGGCGGACACACCGTGCGCGCCGGGGCACACCATCCGGCATTGGCGCGAGTGCACACGCCGACTTGCGGGCCCGCCTGGGCGAGACCCAGAGCCATGATCACCCCCACAGCTGCGCAGATTACGATTTTCGTTCTCACGGCACCGCAATATTGCCGTACATTAACGCTCATGAGCTGGCGTCGTGCAACACTGATTGTTGCAGGATTCGCGGGAATCTTCACTTTGCTCGTGGGTTGCTCCTCGGTGGAATCCACCGCCATTCACTACAGGTCGATAAGGGATTATCCCGCTAAACCACCAGGTACGCCGATCCCCATCCTGACAGCGCCGCCGGGCCGACCCTTCAGGGTCATTGGACGTCTGGCTTTCGCGAGCGACCGTGGCTGGGGGTTCCTGCGCAAGAGCATGATCTATAACGCGCGGGTCCACGGAGCGGACGCCGTCCTGCTCAAGACCAGCTCCACGCGCCGCGAGGTTTCGGTCCAGTATGCGCCTCCGAAAGTGGACCGCTATCCGGTTTCCTGGCGAGGAAAGAACGGCAAGCTTTACACCAACTGGGCGCCCTACTTCAGGCCTGGATATCCGGTGAGATGGGTCCGGGAGATTACGGCGATTGACGCCGACATGATCGTGTTCGACAAATAACTCAATGTCGTCCGCTCTTTCGCCGCACGAATTCCAGCGTCCGGTTCTCGATCCTCCCGAGGGGCACAGGCGGGTGCTCTTGCACTCCTGTTGCGCGCCCTGTTCGGGAGAAGTCATCGAAGCAGTCCGAGCGTCCGGGGTCGATTTGACGATCTATTTCTATAACCCGAACATCCATCCCCGGGAGGAATACGAGCTGCGAAAAGCGGAGAATATCCGGTTCGCCCAGAAGCATGCCATTCCGTTCATCGATGCGGACTATGACACCGACAACTGGTTCGAGCGCGCCAGGGGTCTGGAATGGGAACCGGAGCGCGGCGCACGCTGCACGATGTGCTTCGATATGCGTTTTGAACGCACCGCTCTCTACGGGCATGAGAACGGCTTTCCGGTGATCACCAGCTGCCTCGGCATTTCGCGCTGGAAGAATATGGACCAAATCAACGCGTGCGGTGCACGGGCGGCCTCGCGCTATCCGGGGATGGTTTATTGGACGTTCAACTGGCGGAAGAAGGGCGGCGCGCAACGGATGATCGAGATCTCCAAGCGGGAAGGCTTCTACATGCAGGAGTATTGCGGTTGCATCTATTCGCTCCGGGACACCAACAAATGGCGATTGGCCAACGGCAGAGCCAAGATCGAGCGAGGCGTCAAATTCTACGAAACGGAATAGGTGGCTATCGGTTTACTGCAAGTCAGTTAGGCCTGCTTTTTTCGCTGGACTCAGAAATGGCGAAATAGCTTCGACGAGCTTTTTGAAGGACGCGAAGTCCACTTGTTGCTGGCCATCGCTCAAGGCTTCCGCGGGGTTGGGGTGCACTTCAACGAGCAGTCCATCGGCGCCCATGGCCACGGCACCACAGCAGAGCGCGATGACGAGGTCGGCCCGGCCACAACCCTGGCTGGGATCGACGATGACCGGCAGATGGGACTCCTTCTTGGCGACTGCGACCGCCGCCAGATCGAGCGTATTGCGAGTGTATGTCTCGAAGGTGCGGATGCCGCGCTCGCAGAGCAGGACGTTGGGGTTGCCATGCGCGAGGATGTATTCTGCGGCCAGCAACCATTCCTCGATTCGTTCACTCATGCCGCGCTTGAGAAGAATTGGTTTGCCGCTCCGGGCCGCCTCGATCAGAAGCTGAAAGTTCTGTCCATTGCGCGCGCCGATTTGCAGGATATCCGCGACCTCTGCGACGTGCTCGACGTCTCGTTCGCTGAGGACTTCGGTAATGATCTTGAGGCCAGTCTTTTCGCGAGCAAGCGCAAGCAGCCGCAGGCCTTCCTTTCCGAGGCCCTGAAACTCGTATGGCGAGGTGCGTGGCTTGTAGGCGCCCCCACGCAGGACACTCGCGCCTGCCGCCTTCACGGCGGTGGCCGTGTTCAGCAATTGCTCCTCGCTCTCGACCGAACATGGTCCGGCCATCAGGCAAAACCGGTCTCCGCCAATTTCCACGCCGTCCACGCGGACGATGGTGTTTTCGGGATGAGACTCCCGGCTGGCGAGTTTGTAGCGTTTTTGAACGCGCAGAACGCTCTCGACCTGCGGAAGGGCCGTCAGCGATTCGAGGTTCGCATGGGTCCGCTCGTCGCCAATCGCTGCGACGACGGTCTGCATGGCCCCGTGAATGGGCGCAGGCATATAGCCGAGCCTCTCAACCTCGGAGATGACCTCCGCGATTTGTTCTTTTGACGCTTTGGGGCGGATGACTATGATCATGGGTTCGGATGTTAACGTGAGCCGGAAAGACTGGGGTGATTTGGCAGAATTTCCAGCAAAGGTTTTGTTATGAAAGAAAAAGTGAAGGATCCCCGGATCAGAAGCCTCGTGGCCGAAGTCGCGGAAGGCAGGCAGGCCGAAATCCTTGAAGAAATGATCGAGACGGTGTTGCGGTTCGGGAAGGACAAGACAGCGATCGCCGACCTCAAGCTCTACAATCGTGCGATGCGCGAGTTGCGACACGCCTCGAGCATCTTTGGAAAGTATCAGGGCATCCGCAAAGTGGCCGTTTTCGGCAGTGCCCGAACGAAGTCGGATGCGGAAGAGTACAAGCTGGCCAGGGAATTTTCACGCCAGATCGTTGAACTCGACTGGATGGTGATTACCGGTGGCGGCGATGGGATCATGGGTGCGGCCCAGGAGGGCGCGGGCGCCCAGAAGAGCTTTGGGCTCAATATCCGGCTGCCTTTCGAGCAGCGCGCGAACCAAACGATTCACGGTGACCCGAAGCTCGTCAATTTTCGGTACTTCTTTACCAGGAAACTCCACTTCGTAAAGGAAACGCACGCCTTTGTGCTGCTCCCGGGCGGGTTTGGCACTCACGACGAGGGGTGCGAGGTGCTCACGCTCATGCAAACTGGAAAAAGCCCGATCGTTCCGATGGTGCTGCTCGACCGCTCCAACGGCCACTATTGGGAAACATGGAGGCGGTTTGTCGTGAACGATCTCCTGAATCAGGGTCTCATCTCACCGACCGATCTCAGCCTCTTCAAGATTACCCACAGCCTGGAAGAGACCCTCCACGAGGTGGTTGGCTTCTACCACAACTTTCATTCCTATCGGTGGGTGAAGGACAAAATGGTGATTCGGACCACCCACCGGTTGCAGCAGTCGGCCATCGACCAGCTGAACAGGGATTTCGATGCGTTGCTGGCGGCGGACCGGATCGTTCAAGGTGTCGCGTTGCCGGAGGAAGCCGACGATACGCATCTGGCGCATTTCCACCGCATCGTGCTCACTCCGCACAAGCGCGACTTTGGCACGATTCGTCTGTTGATCGACGCCATCAACCGGGCGGAGCGGGAGACCGTAGAAGTTCCCTTGCTGACCACCGCCGAGACGGAGGCTTGATTGCGTTTCGGCGGAAACGCCTCAATATCGCGCCAGCGCTTCCAACGCGCTGGCCGTCTCATCATGGGAGTTTGCGACCATCAAGCGAAGCATGTCGTCGGCCAAAGAAGAGACAAAGCGATCCGCTTCGACTTCCTGTGACAGGCAGTCGTTGAGCGTCATTTCAATTTCGTGGGCTTCGAGGAGATGAGCGGACCGCGATGAGGTGTTTGAGAGTAGCCATTCGCAGGTGTCCGGCCTTGCGGAGCACGCCGAGCAGCCTGGGTTCAAGTCGCGCCGGATACATCCCGCTTTCGCGACGCAGCACCTCCTCGGCCTCCCCAAGAAGCCCGCGCATCGCACGGCATTGCCCTCCGCCCGGCAAGGCATCGAACCGGGCCAAAATCTGGACCAGGCTTCGGCTTTGCGCTTGTTCCAGCTCTCGACGGCGATTGATCGCCTTGCGAACCTGCGGAGACAGCGAGGCCCGCTCCATCTCGGGAAGCGTCTCGGATAACTGCGAATCGGCGTCGAACAAAGTCCTCAACTCTTCGACGATCAACACGGGAAGAAACTCGACATTCATGGCTCTAGCGCCCGCCTTCGGGGGGATGGTTGATGATAAAGAAAATTACAAGAGGTGACTGGAAAATGAAACGGTTTTCGGGCGAAGTAGATGGGCAGCCGACGGCGCCATGAAATTTCTGCTGAGTAACGACGATGGGATCGATGCCCCCGGCCTCGAGGCACTTCTGAGGGCATCGCGCGCCATCGGTGAAGCGGTGGTCGTCGCGCCGGCCGGGCCCCAGTCCGGCGTGAGTCATGCCGTAACCGCGCATGCACCGGTTCGCATCGAACCGCGGGGCAACGACCGTTTCGCGGTTCATGGGACGCCCGCCGATTGCACGCGCATCGGCTTGCTGAAGCTTGTGCCAGACGCGGAGTGGGTGCTCAGCGGTATCAATCACGGTGGCAATCTGGGAGCGGACGTTCACTATTCGGGAACCGTGGCCGCGGTCCGTGAAGCGGTGCTGCATGGCTGGCCGGGGGTAGCCGTTTCCCATTATCGTTATGAGAGGCGGGAGTTCGACTGGGAGCGTGCCGCGGACTGGGTAGTGCGCGTCCTCTTGGATCTTCTCGTCCGGCCGATCGAGCCAGGGCTCTTTTATAACGTCAACCTGCCACATCTTGGGCCGGGTGACCATGAACCTGAGATGGTCTTCTGCGGTCTCGATCCGCATCCCTTGCCATTGAGCTACCGCCACGAGGAGGGGGGTGCCTTGTTCTATGACGGCGTCTATCGCTTGCGGGAACGCACGCGCGGCGCCGACGTCGATGTCTGCTTCGGCGGCCGGATCGCCGTGACCGCGATCCGGTTGTTCTAGCATTTGCTCTATTTGATCCCGGCCGCGGCCACCACACCCTGGGTGACGCGCTTTTGGAAGATCAAATAGGCCAGCGCCGTCGGAATCGAAGCCATCACGGCAACGGCCGAGGTCTTCGCAAAAGCGACGCCGTAGGCGGACTGGACCTGCGTCATGCCTACGGGAACCGTTAGCATGGTGGTGGAGTTCGTGACGATGAAGGGCCAGAGGAAGTTGTTCCAGGCGCCGATGAACGTGATGATGGCCATCGCCCAAATGATGCTCCAGTTGAGCGGAATGTAGATGTTGAACAGGACCCTGAACTCATTGGCGCCGTCGATGATGGCGGCATCTCGGAAATCTTTCGGGACCTGGTCGAAGAAGCGCTTGAAGACAATCACCGAAAGGGGCGTGGCAATCTGCGGAAGAATGACTCCTGTGTAAGTGTTGACCAGGTGAAACTGGTTCATCAGCATGAAAAGTGGTATGACCATAGCCCCGAAGGGGATCATGAAGCCCAGGAGAAGCCAGACGTTGATCAGCCCCTTGCCTTTGAACTCAAGGATGGAGAGGGCATACGCGCACATAAGAGAAACGAGAATTGAGACAGAAGTGATTACCAGGGAGACCAGAACGGTATTGAAGTACCAGCGGAAAATGGGGCTATTCTGGATCACGTAAATGAACGCCTCGAGATCCGGCGGAATCGGTATGAAAGAAGGCGGCAGGGCGATCGTGGCCGTTTCGGCCGTGAGAGACGTAGCCACAATCCAGTAGAGCGGAAAGAGCCACGCCAGAGCCATAATAATGGTCAGGGCCGTGCAGGCAAAACGCAGGAAGGAAAAGCGACCGTGTATCATCTTGAGCGCCTTCCTTGCATGGCTCGGAATTGAATGGCGGAGATGATCAGCATAATGACCACCAAGGCGACGGCTACGGCCGCGGCATAGCCGCCGCGGTTCTGCTGAAAGGCCTGACGGTACATATACAGCAGGACCACCATCGTGGAGTTGTATGGTCCACCCTGCGTCAGCAGATAGACCTGATCAAAAATCTTGAACTGCGCGATGAGCTGAAGCAGGAGGACCAGGCTCGTGACCGGCCAAACGAGCGGACAAGTGATATGAATGAACTGCTGGAAAGGAGTCGCTCCATCGATCGCCGAGGCTTCGTACACATCTGGCGAAATGTTCTGAAGGCCGGCGATAAAAAGCAGCATGTTGAACCCAACGGTCCACCAGATCGTTACCACCGCGACCGCAGGCATCGCCCAGTTCGGGTCTTGAAACCAGGAAACCGAGCTTCCGACCAGATAGTTGATGATGCCGAAGTTGGTGTCGAGCAGCCAGAGCGCCCCCGTCGTCACCACGCTGACCGGTAGAACGAAGGGAAGGAAAAACGCTGAGAGAATCGGGAGCCGCAAGCGCTTGAGGCGAATCACCAACAGCGCCAGGAGAAAACCGGCGGCCGTGTTGGGCACCACGGTGAGGAGAATGAAATAGAGGGTGTGCCACAAGGAGGCCCAGAAGTCCGCGTCGCGGATCAGCTCAACGTAGTTCTGGATTCCAACAAAACTTCCCGTTCCGGTGATATCCGAATTGGTGAAGCTGAGATAGGCCACCTGAAAGGCCGGATAGACCAGAAAGGCGACATAGAAAAACAGAAACGGCGCGACGAGAATCCAGGCGACCGGGAGGCGTCTGCGTTGTTTGAACGCAGACGCCTCTGTCCGAGCGTTGGGCTCCGGTTTCATGAACGGAGGGTGGAACTTCGTTCTATTGCTGCTGCTTGGCGAATTTCTCGAGCTCTGCGGTGAACTGGCTGATTCCCTTTTCCGCAGGCATCTGCCCATTAATCGGGGGAAGTAGGAAATTGCTCACCGCCGTAAAGCTTGGGCTACCCACGCCGAAAATGGGCAAGGCTGGTTCGAGGACGACGTGCTGCGCCGCTTCGGCGCTGTATTGGTTATTCGGAGTCATTTGCTTGTAAACGTCACTCTCCTGAAGAGGCAAGTATGCGGCGATATGGCCGCCCCCGGCCCACGCCGGCTGCTTGACAACATAGGCGATGAACTTCAGTGCCGCCGCGACCTTTTCCGGGGAGGGCGGAGTCTTGGCATTGTTCGGAATCGCCAGTTGGTGGGAATCGCCCCAGGTGTCGGGGTTGTCGAAGAGCTTAGGGAACGAAACGATTCCGTATTCGAATGGAAGCTTGCCCTGTTTCTGCAGATCCACCAGCGTCGGAACCTCCCAGTTGCCATTGATCATGAACGCGCTTCGCCCTGAGCTAAACAGCGCGACCATCCCCGGATACGAGGTGTTCTTGGTGATCAATCCCGCTTCGGCAAGTTCTACAAGGGTCTGCAGCGATTTCTTGCCTTGGTTGGGCATGTCCGCAAAGGAGAGCTGATCCCCCTTGAGGAAATCTCCCTTCTGTTGCTTGAAGAAGGTATACCAGGCGCGCCAGGTCGACGCGGGATCCGCAGAAGTGCTTGAAAAAGCGACGGGTGTCAAACGAGCCTTCTCTTTTACCTCGGTCAGCATCTTCTTGAAAGACTCGATGCCATCGAGCCCCATTGGCTTTCCATCGGAATTGAGGACGCCGGCTTTCTGAAGAACGGTCTTGTTGTAATACAGAACCAGCGTGTGAATATCGAGGGGAACGCCGAACAGCTGATCAGTCTGCCCGTACTTCTTGCTCGCCTCCAGCGATCTCTCGACCACTGATTGTTGGAAGTCGGACGCTTTCAGGCCCGCTTGCGCCAGTTCTTCTGCCGTCAGCGGCCGGAGATCCTTTGCAATGATTCCCGCCGGGAAGTGCGAAAGGTGATAGCTCATGACGTCGGGCGTCTGCCCGGAAACAACGGCCGTATGGACCTTGGTGTAGAAGGGTTCGCCCCAGGTGAGGGTCGTCTGGGTCACCTGGATTTCCTTTTGGCTCTTATTGAACTCCTCGACGATCTGTTTCATGCGGACACCATCTCCGCCGCCGAAGAAGTCCCAGTAGGTGATTTTAATGGGATCGGCGTGAGCCAACGTGAGTGAAGTGAGGCATCCTGCCAGGTATATTAGGGGTCTTTTCATGGGAATTTTGGGTTAGAGCTTTACGAGGTGGGAAAACGAAACGGCTAGTAGGAAACGGAGACCAAGTTCCACGACAACGGGCGCAATGTGGTCACGACCTCGTCCCCCTTGATCGAGAACTCACGATGTTCCCTCGGAGCGATATTGTGCGGCGTCTCGGCAGAGTTAGTGGCCAGGAGGTCTGGTCCCGAGATCTCGACGGCTTGACAGCCGGTCGGGGTGGGGAAGCCACGCAAATCGAGTGACACCTCGACGGGACCACTTGCCTGGCGATTGAGAATGAAGAAGACGACCTTCCGCTTGGAGGAGTCGTGGACGGCTGTTGCGACGACGTCGTCCACCATTCCTGCGGTCTTCGTCTCGCGGCGCGAGCACTGGACCTTGGTTTGGAGAACACTGCCATGGGCGTGCTCCGTCACCAGTTTGAAAGGATGAAAGATCGTCTGGCGCCAGGCGGGGCCGCCGGGTTCCGTGAAGATCAGACCGATCACATTCACCAACTGAGCCTGGCAAGCGACCTTCACGCGATCGGCATTGTTCAAAAGCGTGATGAGAGCACCGCCCACCATCAGGGCGTCTTGCAGGTCATAAACTTCCTCGATCAACCGCGGCGCCACCGGCCAACCGGGCTTGGCCATGTCCTCGCCCGAACGTGCCTTGTACCAGACATTCCATTCGTCGAAGCAAAGCATGACTCGCTTCAAGGATTTGCGCTTGGCGGCGACCGCATCGCAGACCGCGACCGTTTCCTTGATAAACCGGTCCATGATCTCGACGTTCGCCAGAAACTCCTGCACATCGTTGTGCGGGTTTTCGTAATACATGTGCAAGGAGACGAAGTCGGTGATGTCCAGGGTGTGGTCGAGGACCTCATATTCCCAGGCGCCGAACGTTGGCATCCAGCGGCCCGAAGATCCACACGACGATACCTCGATGGTTGGGTCCACCCATTTCATGACTTTGCCCGCTTCCGCAGCGATTCGTCCGTATTCGGATGCCGTCTTACGGCAGATCTGCCATGGGCCGTCCATCTCGTTTCCAAGGCACCAGAATTTTACGGTGTGCGGCTCTTTATAGCCATGGGTGGCGCGGAGATCGCTCAGCGGAGTCCCCTCCTTATGATTGCAGTACTCCACGTATTGCCGAGCCTCGTGGGGACCGCGCGTGCCGAGATTGACGCCCAGCATCGGCTCGGTCTGCGCGAGCTTGCACCACTCGATGAATTCGTTGGTTCCGAACGCGTTGGTTTCAGTGCTCATCCACGCGAGGTCCAGGCGCCTCGGCCGCTGCTCTTTCGGGCCGACGCCATCTTCCCAGTTGCAGCCTGACATATAGTTGCCCCCGGGATAGCGGATGATGGTGGGGCCAAGCTCCCGAACCAACTCGAGGACGTCGCCACGGAAACCGTGAGCGTCCGCCGTGGGATGCCCCGGCTCGAAGAGGCCGGTGTAGACGCAGCGTCCCATATGTTCGACGAAAGAGCCAAAGAGACGTCGGTCGATCGGCGAAACGGTAAAATCAGGGTCGACGATGATTCGAGTTTGATCATTCATGATGAGGAATAGTTGGGTCTTGGGTTGTCACAGCGTCCAAACTCAGCAGGTTGATGCCGGAGGCATCGATGGGGGAGTAGGCCGGTAGTGTAGTCCATCGAGAAACGCTTTTGAAGCAATTCACGTCGTCAAATTTTTGTGCAGCCTGATCGGCTAATGAGCCTCAGCCGCGCGCCCATCCCGGTGCGAGGTGGTAGAAGATCTCGTTCTGGCGCAGTTCGCGCTTGAACTCACGGAGTTCGGTGTTTGCATCGATGACCACAAGCTCGACGCCGGCGATCTCGGCGAGGTCTTCAATGTGTTCGGTAGTAACCACGTAGCTGTAACCCGTGTGGTGTGCGCCGCCGGCATAGATCCACGCCGCGCAGGCCGTCTTGAAATCAGGAAGGCATTCCCAGACGGCGCGAGCTACCGGAAGTTTTGGCAAGGCCTTTTGCGGTTTAACGGCCTTGACCTCGTTGACGATGAGGCGGAATCGGTTGCCGAGATCGATGAGGGAGACGTTGATGGCATTTCCCGGAGGAGCGTCGAAAACCAGACGGACCGGATCTTCCTTGCCGCCAATTCCCAGAGGATGAACTTCGAGCTTGGGCTTGCCGGATGCGATCGACGCGCAAACCTCCAGCATATGCGATCCGAGGACCTGATGCCCCTTGGGAGAGAGGTGATAAGTATAATCCTCCATAAAGGCGGTGCCCCCCTTGAGATCGGCGCCGACAACCTTCATGGCGCGGACCAGCGCCGCGGTTTTCCAGTCCCCTTCGCCGGCGAACCCATAGCCGTCCGCGAGCAGTCGCTGAACGGCGAGACCGGGTAACTGCTTTAGACCGTAGAGATCCTGAAAGTTGGTTGTAAATCCCTTGAAGTTGCCGGCTTCGAGGAAGGAACGCATGCCAAGTTCGATGCGCGCCCCGTCGCGCAGCGAGCGATGCCGCGCGCCGTCCTTGCGCAACGGCGCTGCGACAGAATATAGCTCTTGATACTCTCCGCAGAGCTTGGTGACGGCGGCGTCACTTACCGCATCGACGTGTTGAACGAGATCTCCCACCGCATAGTGATTAACCGAGAAGCCAAAGCGGGCTTCGGCGGCGACTTTGTCACCTTCGGTCACCGCGACGTAGCGCATGTTGTCGGCAAAGCGCGCGAATTCCGCCCCCTGCCAATCGTGCCAGGCCCGGGCCACGCGCATCCAACCGCCCATACGCTGCTGCACCTCCGGGTCAGACCAGTGCCCCACGACGACCTTTCGGTTGAGTCGTAGACGGGTGTGGATGAACCCGGCCTCCCGGTCACCGTGCGCCGCCTGGTTGAGATTCATGAAATCCATGTCAATCTCGCCCCAGGGCAGGTCTCGATTGTATTGCGTGTGCAAGTGAAGGAACGGTTTGGTCAAAGCACTCAAGCCGCCGATCCACATCTTCGAAGGGGAAAACGTGTGCATCCACAAAACGACGCCCGCGCAGTTCGCATCGCTGCTCGCCTTCTGGCAGGCTACGCGGATTTCGAGGGGTGTGGTGACGACTCCTTTGAAGAGGAGCGCCAGCGGCAGCTGCTTCGAGTTACCGAGCTCGCGGACGATCTCCTCAGAATGAGAGGCAACTTGCCTCAGTGTTTCTTCTCCGTAGAGATGCTGACTGCCGGTGATGAACCAAATTTCGGGTGCTAAGAGGTTTTTCATTCTGCAAATATTCTGGCGTTCCTGAAGTTGGGATTGGATGTTGCTTTGAGTCTAAGTCGGAAAAGTTAGTCCGGACGCCGGCCGGGTGATGATGATTCCGGGATCGAGGAATATTCGATGTTCGCGGCAAGGTTGATGACGCCGCTGCGCCCCCACTTCCGATCATGGTCTTCCGATCCCGGGCGTGCATCTCTCTGTGAGAAGGGCCATTGGGAATAGGATTTGGCTGCACTGGACTGCGGTTCGGGAACCACGAACAATTTCGGCGTGCGGAACGTATTCCCGCAAGCGATTCCTTCTACCGCCTGGCGGCACTTGGCGACGAGTTGTCCGGGAGGAACTTGCTGAAGCAGGCCGTTTCTTTTCTCGAGAACGTCAAGCAGCGAGAGGTAGATCGCGGTTAGCAAAGGGTTGGATCCCAATTCGGCCAACCGCCGGCAAAAAACGCAATAACGCCTCGGCAACTCCAGCGGATCAGCAATCGCTAAGGCCATCCCCTCGACCGCGGCATTAAGCTCGGCAACCGAGTCGGGATCCGCGTTCCTGGTCGCCTCGGCGATAACCAGGGGTTCCAGTTGCGTCGATATCGCCCAGGAGTATTCACCGGTCGCGCCGTTGAAGTCGAGGGTCCCAGCCACCCCCTTGAAGACACTCTGCATCGGAACGCACGAGACAAAGACGCCACCCCTTAGGCCACGTCGCATCTCAATGACCCTCCGACTTTCCAGGATCCGCACCGCCTCGTTCATCGTCCCCGGTGAAACCCGAAATCGACGCCGCAAGTCTTCCTTGGTCCCTAAACTGTCGCCCGCTTTCAATCCACAAGCCGCAATGATCCGCTCCAGTCTTGTGCTGATCTCCTCCGCCCGATTCAAATCGAGTCCCCGAACCGGGGTAATCTGATTCAAGGCATCTCCCAGCCGCGTCGAGCGGGTCATCGAATCAATCGCGGTGGTCCTCCGAGGGAAACTTCGATTCATAATCTAGAGAGCGTTCACGGAGTGTGGTCGAGAGTTCCGCCAGGGTTGCCCAATCCCGCAAGCGACGCCATTCTAATAAAGAAGTGTCTGTCAATGTGAGACATACGATACTGGCTAAGGGTTCCACATTCAGTGCAATCCCTCCCGGAGGAGAGCGATCACGTGAACGTTCACGAACTTTGGTGGAAGACCTGGGAGGATGCAAGGAAAAATTTTGGAAAATGTTCCTTCGTCTCCCTCTTAATGGCGTTTCCGCACGGGCGGGCGGTGCCTGGCCGCTCCCAGGCGGGACGAGTCGAAAGTCGAAAGTCGATCGGGATCCCTCGGAGGCGCCGTCTCGGCGAGCGGTGCGGCCCTATCGATGCCTAAGGCATCACGGCCTGGCGTGCGAAGCGATGGGGTTTGCGCGGATGACCGATGGGCGCGTGGCCGATTCTCTTTGGCCGTGGTGTTGATGTCCCTGCGCGCGGTTCGGTTACGTCACAACCCTCCGGAGATCCTCTGTTTACCCCGATCCGCGCCGAGAAGACGTTTCAACGCTCTCGGCGGCGTGGGACTTTCCCCGGCGAGCTGCAAGCAGGTGAGATTCCAAACATTCTCTACCATCCATGAACGTTGACGACAGAAAAACTACATTCTGACCGCCGCTCTTCGCGAAGACCAACACGCGCTGCCCAGGTCCACCTCAGCTCGAACCACGATGGCAAAGCCCGGCCAGACTTTAGCTTCGTTGACCCTCTGGTGAAGGCTCCTGCCGTTCACAATCCCGTCGGCGCCGCTTACGCGGGCCGACGCCCGTCTAAGGTCT
This sequence comes from uncultured Verrucomicrobiae bacterium, assembly GCA_963820865.1. Taxonomy (GTDB): domain Bacteria; phylum Verrucomicrobiota; class Verrucomicrobiia; order Chthoniobacterales; family Terrimicrobiaceae; genus DASTFP01. Next base: position 1,442,185 of record CAWGBZ010000011.1, on the reverse strand, counting down.
GTTTCCGCTCTATGGCGCCGTGGGGACGAGATTGTCCCGTGCCGGAAAACGGCGTCAGGCATGTGACAGACCGCGCCTCGAATTAGGGTTCGGCAGACTGGAAATTAGGTATAATATTATATGAATATCAGTCACTTAAAAGCGTTAGCGTGACGAAAAAAGGCGTTGACTTTCCGGTGTCCTGACTCTAAATGATTCGCCGAGTAAGTTCATCGCTCCCCCGAGAATACTAATCTCAACAGGGAGAGGTGGCCTTGTCAGGGCGGCCCCCAGCCTTAGACTTCCTGGGAGGCGCGGTGCGGCTAAATATCAAAGGAACATTTAAGAAATATGAAAACATATAAGCTGGTTCTGACAGCGTTCGCGATCGGCCTAAGCGCACTTTCGTGGCAAACGCTTTCTGCGGAGGACAAGGGGACGATCGGCATATCCATGCCCACGAAGTCGTCGTTGCGGTGGATTGCGGATGGCAATAACATGGTCGCGTCACTCAAGGAAAAGGGCTACGGCTCCAATCTCCAATACGCCGATGATGATATTCCCAACCAATTGGCACAGATCGAGAACATGGTTACGAAGGGCGTAAAAGTTCTCGTCATTGCCGCCATCGACGGGACCACGCTCTCCGATATTCTGCAAAAGGCCAACGACGCCGGAATCAAGGTTATTGCTTATGACCGTTTGATCCGCAAGTCGCCAAACGTCGACTATTACGCGACGTTCGATAACTTCCAGGTCGGCGTGCTGCAGGCCCAGTCCATCGAAAAGGAACTCGGTCTCAAGGAGGGCAAAGGCCCGTTCAACATCGAGCTGTTTGGTGGCTCTCCGGACGACAATAATGCCTATTTCTTCTACGACGGCGCCATGTCTGTTCTGCAGCCCTATATCGACAGCAAGAAGCTGGTCGTTCAAAGCGGCCAGACGGGCATGAAGAAAGTCGGCACCTTGCGCTGGGATGGCGCGGTGGCCCAGGCACGCATGGACAACCTTCTTTCGGCCCATTACACTGATAAACGCATCGATGCGGTTCTCTCGCCTTATGATGGCTTGAGCATTGGCATCCTTTCGTCCCTCAAGGGTGTCGGTTATGGCAAACCGGATCAACCGATGCCGGTTGTGACCGGGCAGGACGCGGAGATCCCTTCCGTCAAGTCGATCAAGGCAGGCGAGCAACGCTCGACGATTTTCAAAGACACTCGTGAGCTTGCAAAAGTCGCCGCTGGCATGGTTGACTCCCTGGTAACGGGCAGCAAGCCGGAAGTCAACGACACCAAGACCTACGATAACGGGGTTAAAGTCGTGCCGTCTTACCTGCTGAAACCGACCTTGGTTGACAAATCAAACTACAAGGAGGCGCTGATTGACACCGGTTACTACAAGCCTGAGCAGTTGGAGTAGCTCATCTCTTGTCGCCCGACCCTGTGCAGAGCCGCCTGCACAGGTTCCCCACCACCTGCCGAAGAGCACAGCCTCGCTCGGTGAGAACACTGCGCCCCATGGCATCCGCTGAGACTCCGCCGACGAAGAACGTCATCCTCGAAATGCGCGGGATCACGAAGATCTTCCCGGGCGTGAAGGCGCTCGATAACGTCAACCTGACCGTGCGTGAAGGCGATATTCACGCTTTGTGCGGCGAGAATGGCGCCGGCAAGTCGACTTTGATGAAGGTGTTGAGCGGTGTCTACCCGCATGGCAGCTATGAGGGACAGATCTTCTATCAGGGCGAGGAACGCCATTTCCGCGATATCGCACACAGCGAAGAGCTGGGCATCATCATTATCCATCAGGAGTTGGCGCTCGTGCCCCTCTTATCGATTTGCGAGAATATCTTTCTCGGCAATGAGGAGGCAAAATATGGCGTCATAAACTGGGACTCGGCCGAGCGAAAGACAAAGGCTCTGCTGGAAAAGGTGGGCCTGCACGAATCGCCGGAGACGGTGGTGATGACTCTCGGCACAGGCAAGCAGCAGTTGATTGAAATTGCCAAGGCTCTCTCGAAGAAGGTCAAGCTCCTGATCCTCGACGAACCGACGGCCAGCCTCAACGAGAACGACAGTGACGCTCTTCTCGCGCTCCTCTTCGAATTCAAGTCGCAGGGGATCACGTCCATTATCATTTCGCACAAGCTGAACGAGATCAAAAAAGTCGCGGATCAGATCACGATTCTGCGCGACGGTGCGACGATCGAGACGCTCGACACTCCCGATATCAGCGAGGACCGGATTATCAAGAGCATGGTGGGCCGCGAGATAAAGGACCGCTATCCCAAGCGCGAGCCTCATTTGGGCGAAACCATTTTTGAAGTAAAGGACTGGATTGCCTACCATCCGCTTCAGGCTGAGAGGCAGATCCTCAAAGGCATCAACCTCCACGTGAAAAAGGGCGAAGTCGTAGGCATCGCGGGCCTGATGGGATCAGGGCGAACGGAGTTCGCGATGAGCGTTTTCGGCAGATCCTATGGGCGGCGGATCAGTGGAGAGGTGCTTTTGCACGGAAAGAAGATCGATGTCTCCACCATTGGCAGGGCAATTGACAACGGCCTCGCTTACGTCACCGAGGATCGCAAGACCTTCGGGCTCAACCTTATTGATCACATCAAGCACAACATTACCCTCGCCCACCTTCAGGGCGTTTCCAAGGCAGGGGTCATCAACGACGTGCAGGAACTTAACGTCGCCAATGACTACAGGAAAAAGATCAATATCCGTTGCTCGACGGTGTATCAGACAACGGGAAATCTGAGCGGGGGAAATCAGCAGAAGGTTGTGCTCAGCAAATGGCTTTTTGCCAACCCGGAAGTGCTCATTCTCGACGAGCCAACCCGCGGCATCGATGTCGGCGCCAAGTATGAAATCTACACAATCATCAATCAATTGGCCGACTCCAACAAAGCGGTGATCGTCATCTCCTCCGAGATGCCGGAGCTGCTGGGTATCTGTGATCGAATCTATGTCATGAACGAAGGCAAGTTCGTGGGCGAGATGCTCGCCAAGGATGCGTCTCAGGATAAAATCATGCGCGCCATCATACGCGGTGGTAACAAAGAATAATGAATACGACAGCAGCACCACCGGCATCGTCCGCCAAGACAACAGGAGCCCGGTCCTCCGGCGGCAACTTGCGGGAGTACGGGCTTATGATCGCGCTGGTCGTGATCATGGTGCTCTTTCAGATCCTGACACACGGCACTTTGTTCAAACCGCTGAACCTCACGAACCTGGTTCTCCAAAACAGCTACATCATCATCATGGCGCTGGGTATGCTGCTGGTGATCGTCGCAGGCCACATCGACCTGTCGGTGGGCTCGGTGGCAGGCTTTATTGGAGCGCTTGCCGCGGTCTTGATGGTAAAATCAGGCCTGAATTTCGTGGCGGCGACGGTTCTGTGCCTTATCGCGGGCGGCGTCATTGGCGCGGCTCAGGGTTACTGGATCGCCTATCTCAAGATACCCTCTTTCATTGTCACTCTGGCCGGCATGCTCGTGTTTAGAGGACTTACGCTCGCTTTGCTGGCGGGCGAATCGATTGGGCCGTTCCCCACGCAATTTCAGCTTCTCAGCTCAGGTTTCATTCCCGATTTCCTGGGCAGCATAGGCAGCTTTCACCTGACTTCGCTGGTGATCGGCGTGTTGGTAGCCGCGACGATGTTCTACACAAGTTTGCGCACCCGGCTCAATCGGCAGAAGCATGGCTTCCAAGGTGGTCCCTTTTGGTTCTTTATTCTGGAACACGCGCTCATTTCAGGCCTGTTTCTCTATTTGATCTACCTGCTGGCGTCTTACAAAGGGATACCGAATGTCCTGGTCGTCATGGGTATTTTGATCGCTTTCTTTACGTTCGTGACGATGCGGACGACGATCGGCCGGCGGATCTACGCGCTGGGTGGCAATGAAAAAGCCGCCAGGCTCTCCGGGGTCAAGACGGAGAGGCTCACCTTCTTCACCTTCATCACGATGGGAGTGCTTGCCGCGCTGGGCGGGCTGATATTTGTAGCCCGTCTGAATACCGCGACGCCGAAAGCGGGTGTGGGCTTTGAGTTGGACGTTATCGCGGCTGTCTTTATCGGCGGCGCATCGGCCTCCGGTGGAGTGGGCAAGGTTCTGGGCGCTGTCGTTGGAGCCTTCATCATGGGCGTCATGAATAACGGCATGTCCATCATGGGAATCGGCATCGACTGGCAGCAGGTGATCAAGGGACTCGTACTCCTCGCCGCGGTGATTTTCGACGTCTATAACAAGAGCAAGGTTTAGGCGAACGAGTGGCCCGGCCGTTGAACGGACGGGGAAAGATTTGGCTCCTGTGAAATGAGAGAGTCGGATTGTCTTGTCGGTCCGTCCGATGATCTTGGCGCGCTATCGGGTGTCATCAAGAGAGTGAGCTTCCCCCACCGTTGTCGGGCCTCAAACAAACGCACGGGTGCGAGGAAGGGCTAGAGCGTGAGGGAAAGAACCAGTTTGCCGCGGCCAGTTCGATTCTCGATCGTTGCGCAGTAGGCGTCCGAAGCTTTGTCGAACGGCACGACCGCGTCGACGAAGGAGTGAAGTTTCCCTGAGTCGAGCAAGCGCGCGATTTCGTTCAGCTGTTCCTGGTTTGGCTCGACGATAAAGAAGGCCCTCTCGATGCGCTCGTCCTTAGTTCCTTCGCTGTCCGCGGCGATAGTGATCATGCGGCCTCCCGGTTTGAGGAGGCTCCAGGAGCGCTGCAAAGTCTCGCCGCCGACGGTGTCGAAGACAATATCCACGTCGCGCGCGCGATCTTCAAAGCGCTCGGCATGATAGTCGATGAGTTGCCGGGCGCCAAGCTGCGAGAGAAACTCGAAATTTCGTGCGGAAGCCGTGGTGATCACATGCGCCCCGACGCGGTGGGCGAGTTGGATTGCGAAGACGCCAACCGCCCCGGAACCTCCATGGATGAGAATCCTTTCGCCCGGCTGCAAGTTGGCGCGATCGAATAACCCCTGCCACGCGGTGAGCGCTCCAATCGGGACAGCCGCCGCTTCCGAATGGCTTAGTCGGGAGGGCCTGGTGGCTACCGAAGCTAAGACACTCGTGCAGTATTCCGCAGTCGCACCGTCGGCAAACCAGTCATTCATACCATAGATCTCGCGGCCGATCTCGCCGGAATCAATATTCGCGCCAACGGCCTCGATGACGCCCGAGAATTCATGGCCGGGAATGGCACCAGTTCTTAAGTTGCCCTCTCGCGTGTGGGTCGTGGGATACCAGTGCAACTCTGTCGGCGTGACGCCGGCGGCGTGGAGGTGGATGAGAATCTCGCCCGCGCCAGGTTCAGGCGTCGGAGCGGTTCCTCTGACCAGGGCAGGCGAATCCTTGGCATCGTTAAACCGCATGACCTTCATCGTTCTCATGGCAGTTGATTTGGAGAGGTGTCCACTCTAACTGCGTCGACTACTCCGCTGAAACGTGGGCACCCTTCGCGGCTACGGAGCGCTTCATCATGAAGACGAGCAGAACGAGCGGGATCGAGAGCGCCGCGAAGACCAAGAAGGTATCGAAGTAGGCAAAGGCAGAGGATTGCTGCTGGCGAAGGTTGTCAAGAAGTTGAAGGGCCATCTGTTGGGCCGCCACGGGATCGCCGGTGAACTGAAGCAGGGCGGCTTGCGCCTGATCGAGAAAGGAACTCACGGCCGGATTGAGCCAATCGAGATTTTCGCCGAGACGTAGACTGTGAAATTGGTCGCGCCGCTCGTGAATGGTCTTGGCGATCGACGTGCCCACGCTGCCGCCTTCGTTGCGCAGCAACGCGAGCAGCCCGACGGCAGCGGCCCGCAGTTCCTTGGGAATGTAAAGGAACGCCGCCACATTCAGCGGCGCGAAGACCAAGGAGAGTCCCGCGATGACGACGACGCGCGGCCAGACGACTTGCCAGGGGCTGATCTGGAGCGTCAGCTGTGACGTCCAATAGTTGCCAATGCCCATCGCGATTAAGCCCGCGGCGATGAAATAGCGCGCATCGACACCTCGTGAGATCAAGATTCCGGCAAAGATCAGCCCCATAACGGCAAAGAGGCCCGCAGGCGAAAGCACCATTCCGGAAGTGGTTGCATCGTAGCCAAACAGTGATTGCAACAACGTGGGCAGCGTGGTGGTGTTGGCGTAGAGGACCCCAAAGGCGCAGAAAATAATGATGCACGACCAGCGAAAGTTGCGGTCGGCCAGGGTTCGAAAATTAATAAGCGGATTCGAAATTCTTAGTTCACGCCAGATGAGGGTGATCAGCCCACCCACGAACAGGACCAGCAACAAGTGCACGCGATAGAAAGGGTCCCCGAGCCAGTCCCATTCTTGTCCTTTGCTGAGCACGATCTCCCAGGAGATCATGGTGAGACATAATAGACAGAGACCCAAGGTATCGAAGGGAGCCCCCTTCTTGCGCATCGCGGACTGTTGCGCCTTCAAGTAGTCAGGATCCGACACGACCTTGCTGCAAAACCATAGAGCGAAGAGCCCGATGGGGATATTGATATAGAAAATCCAGCGCCAGCCGTAGTTGTCTGTGATGTACCCGCCAAGGGTCGGGCCGACGACTGGGGCAAGCAGGGCGGCGACGCCAAATAACGTTTGCGCGGGGCCTTGCTTTTCCGGCGGAAACGCATCGAGGAGCACGCCCTGGCTCGAGGGTTGCAATCCTCCGCCCGCCAAGCCCTGTAACACGCGGGACGCGATCAGCATTTCGAGGTTTATCGCCATCCCGCACATGGCGGAAGCGAGAGTGAAGACTGCGATCGAGATCAGGAAGTAACGCCGTCTCCCGAGTCGCACCGAGAGCCAGCCTGACATGGGAAGAATGATAGCGTTAGCGGCCAGATAGCTGGTGATGACCCATTCGCTGTCGCTGGAGGGTGCCGAAAGTCCACCTGCCATATATCGGAGCGCCACATTGGCGATGGTGGTATCCAGCACCTCCATGAACGTCGGGATGATCACGGCGAGGGCGACGATCCACGGGTTGAAGACCCGCGGAGCGAGAGTCGGGCGGGGGACGCTGACTTCTGCAGTCGCGCTCACGGCTGTTTCACCGGCTCGGGCGCAGGCAGCTCCTGGAGGAACTTTCCTGCGTTCGGCCCGGTGGGAGCACTCTTTATGTCAATCGCTGGCTCGACCGACAAACCGATAAACAACGGGAGCTTTTCCGGATCATAATCGACGATGTCGATCCGGACCGGCAGGCGTTGGACGACTTTGACAAAATTGCCGGTCGCGTTCTGCGGCGGCAACAAGGCAAGCGTCGAGCCCGTGCCCATGGTAAAGCCGGAAACACGCCCTTCGAAGACGTGCTTTCCCCCATACATGTCCACTTTCAGCTCGGCGCGCTGGCCAATGCGAAGGTCACGGAGTTGGGTCTCTTTGAAGTTTGCGTCCACCCAGATATCGCGCAGTGAGCGGATCGCCATGAGAGTCTGGCCGACTTGGACATTATTGCCGGGGTTCACGTTCCGGCGGGTAATCACCCCATCGATTTCCGCGACAATTGTGCAGTACCTCAGATCGAGCTTTGCCTGATCGAGATCGCGTTGAGCCTGTTCCACGCTCACCTGGGCTTGCTTCAGGCTCGGGGCTTCCCGAATTACTTGGGCGTAAATCTTGTTGATGTCGCCTTGCGGGTCACGCCGGTAAAATTCCGCGATGATTTCCTTTGGCGTAAGATCGTAGGAGGAGGGCGTGATTCCGAGTTGCGCGGCGCTATGGAGAAGATCTGCCAGGGCCTGACGCACCGAGGAGAACGTCTGGTCGAGGTCCGGCGGCACATCGGCGAGACTTGTTCCGGCAGGCGGCACCGCTGGCAGGCCGAGGCTCACGCGCGCCTGATAGACATTTTGCAGCGCCTGGGCAACCTGTGCGTTCGCCACGGCAAGGGCCGCCTGTTTTTGGTCGTATTCTTCCTTGCTGACGACGTTGGTCGTGAGTAACTGCTTCGCACGGTCAAATTCCTGTTGCGCCAATACCAGGCTTGCCTTGCTTTCCTCCCAGGTCGCCACGCGCTGCCGGATGAGCGCGACCTGGTTATCCACGTCCTCGATGGCGTGAACGAGCTTGAATCTGAGACTCCGAGTTTGTGCGACTAATCCCCGCACGTTTGCCTCGGCCAAAACGAGGTTTGCCATGGCCACGTCAACAGCCGACTGCTTTATCGCCACCCGTACGCGAAAGGGCTCCGGATCGAGTTCCACGAGCACGTCGCCCTTGCGCACCCGGTTGTTGTCGTCCACTAGCACTCGCTCCACCTGGCCGGAAACCCGGGCGGCAACAAAGGTAACGTAGCTGTTAACATAAGCATCGTCCGTCGAGACGGTATGCAGCCCTCGCAGGATTCGCGGTACCCCAATAATCAGAAGCACGAGCAGGACCAGCGCGCCGATCAGCAGTTTGCGTTTTCGCCCACCCGGCGAGGAGGTTGCCGGGGCTTTTGGTGCGGGCGTGCTCTTTTCGGAGGGCGGTGGCGGGGCCGGTTTGGGCTCGCCGGTCGTTTCGCTGCTCATAGTCGCGTAGACTAGCTAGACTTGCGGTGGTCGGTCATTGGTTAAAGTCCCTGCGCCAGAAAGCCGCCGTCCACGGCGAGCAACTGGCCTGTAATGTAGCTTGATGCCGGCATCCCGAGGAAAGCCACCGTGCGTGCGACGTCCTCGGGCTCCGCTACGCGCTGCAACGGTGTCGCTTCGTGAATCAGGCGGGGCCACTCGTCATTGGACAACACAGCGGCTGCCATCGGTGTGCGTGTAAACCAAGGGAGAACGGCGTTGACGCGGATCCCATCCCGTCCCCATTCAGCTGCGAGCGACTGGGTGAGATGGTTGAGGGCCGCCTTGCTCGCACCGTAAAAGGCTCGCTGAGGCAACGTGGCCACCCCGGCGACAGAGGAAATATTGATGATATTGCCGCGACCGGTCGCACGGAACGCCGCGTAGGCCAGCCGGGAGAGGTCAAGGGCTGCGATCAGGTTCAAGTCAAGCAACCGACGAAACTGGTCGACGTCCGCTTCGCTCGCCGGTGCCCGGAACGCCACGCCGGCATTGTTGACGAGGACATCAATACCGCCGAGTCGCTCCTGTGCCTCGCTGATGACTAAGCTCCGTTGCGACGCGTCTGTGAGATCGGCGCTCAAAATGTGAAGTCGATCTCGCGAAGCGTTTTCGACTTGGAGGTGTGCGAGGTCTTCGCGGCCGCGTGACACCCCGAGCACGCTTGCGCCGAGGGAAGGCACTTCGGCGACGATCGCTGCTCCGATTCCACGGCCGGCGCCCGTGACAACCGCCCGGGTAGCTTCAAGCGACAGGCGTTCATTGGCAGGACCGCTGGGGACTGTCCCATTTGGGTGATCGTTGACCGGATCGCGGTCAAGGCACCCGGATGCCCGTGTGACGCGGTGGTGCTTCATTGGCAGTATGAGCGATTCCTCCGTGTTTTCAGACCACGCCTCAGCGCACTAGTGGCTTCAAACTCGCGAATCATAACCGAATTGAGGGGGCGGCGCAAGGTGCGAACCGACCGCCGGTGAAGCGCAGATTCGGACGGAGCCTCCCTCGTGACGACACTCGGAAGAGGCAACGCTTCGCAGGAGAGTCGGCGTGCCCGCTCCTTCAGATCCGGGAGGCGCAGCGGAGATGCGCCTGGTCAAAGAAAGCACTTTTCATATTTCGGATTGTGAGATTGGTTACTGCGTTCACATGCGCCCGCAAGAAAGCCACTCCCTGGACTCGGCAGAGGCAGAGACCGTTGTGCCAGTTGACGCTGAGTTTTTTCCCGCCCGATGGACTCCGCCGTTGCGGGGCGAGTCGGATCCTGCAGAGATTGCTCAGACGCCGGCGGAGGAACGGGCGAATACATGGAGCGCGGCGTTGGGCTTGGCGGGCGCTTTCGGATTCGCGCTGGCGTTGTTCTGGCGGAGCGATGCAACCGCCGGGCAATGGATCTTCGCGGCAGCGTTGTGCTTTCTCTTCCTGACTTCGACACTCTACCACGCCCTTGTTTCCGAAGCGGCAAAGGAGATTGCCCGCGCTCTCGATCATGGCGCGATCTTCGTTCTGATCGCGGCCACGTACACGCCGTTTGCTCTTGGGCCTCTCCGCGCACAGGGGGGGACCTTGCTCTTCGGCATCGAGTGGCTGCTGGCCTTCATTGGCCTGGGATTCGTCCTCGCGGGAGGACACAACCAGCGGCGCGTCTCGAATGCCCTCTACATCGGAATGGGGTGGCTCGGGCTCTTGTTCGTTTCGAGCTTCCTCGGCCATGTCCCCCCGACTGGCAATGGATTGATCCTGGCAGGAGGAATCTTCTATACGATCGGGGTGGCTTTTTACAGCGCGAGGCGCTGGCCATACTTCCATTTCGTCTGGCACCTCTTCGTGTTGGCCGGTTCCCTCTGCCACGCGATTGCTGTGTATCTCTACGCGGGCTAAAGAACGGCACATCATGAACGAACAAACTTCTCCATCCGAATATCTGGTGATCGCCCGAGGGCAGTGGGATTCCGGTGTCTCGCGCGATGAGATTCAGCGGACGATTGACAAGTTCTACACCTGGATTGATCGATTGATCGACGAGGGCAAAATGAAAGGCGGGCAGCGTCTCACCTACGAGGGCAAAACGGTCAAGCGCAACAACGTTATTACCGACGGGCCGTTTGGCGAGTCGAAGGAAGTGATCGGCGGGTATTGGTTCATTTACGCGAAAGACCTCGACGAAGCGGCGAAACTCATGCAGGCGAATCCCTGCATCGACTGCGGGATGTTCTTTGAAATCCGACCGATCGACCCGGAAACCGCGACCCCCGAAAATACAGTCAATCGACACAGCTCCTCGAGCTGAGCGCTGGCGTCGGCTTCGTCCGATCAGAAGTTCCCTGGTTGCTCGGAGTTGGCGGGTATCGAAGCGAACGACCCCTGACGCCAATTTCCAGTCAGTCTTTGGCAAGTTCTGGACAGAAGGAATCAACCGGGTGTGGGACAAACAACGAAGCCGAGGCGCCTGTTCGGCTCCTAAGCTTTCGGCGCCTGGCCCAACGAAATCGAGAACCTGGACGAAAGAAAATGAAAACAGCAGTCTTCAGCACCAAACCCTATGACCTGAAGTTCCTGGTTGCTGCGAACAGTGGCGCCCTTCACGAGCTGAACTTCTACGAAGAAAAGCTCAGCCCGCACACCGCCAGGCTGGCCGAAGGTCATGAGGCGATCTGTGTCTTTGTGAACGATGCCTTGAATGCGCGCGTGCTCGACATTCTGCAGGATCAAGGGACCCGGATGATCGCTTTGCGGTGTGCGGGTTTCAATCAGGTGGACGTGCGGCGTGCATTCGAGCTGGGAGTCAAGGTGGCGCATGTTCCTGCTTACTCTCCGTACGCGGTGGCGGAGTTTGCCTTCACCCTCGTCATGGCGCTGAATCGCCGCATTCATCGCGCCTATAACCGTGTGCGCGACGGCAATTTCTCCATCGACGGCCTCCTTGGCTTTGACCTTCGTGGGAAGACCGTTGGGATCGTGGGCACCGGCAAGATCGGCTGCGTTCTCGCCCAGCTCTTTTCCGGCTTTGGCGTGCATATTCTCGGCTACGACCCTTACCCGAGCCCGGCCTTTGAGGAAGCCGGTGGAAAGTATGTCGAGCTGGAGGCCTTGCTCGCCGGAACCGATGTGATCAGTCTTCACTGTCCGCTGACCCCGGAGACATTTCATCTTATCGATGCGCAGAGCATTTCCAGAATGAAGAAGGGCGTCATGATCATTAACACGAGCCGCGGGGCCCTCGTCGATGCAGGCGCGGTGATTGAGGGGCTGAAATCCGAACAGATCGGCTACCTCGGTCTTGATGTCTATGAACAGGAGGCCGACCTGTTCTACGAGAACCTTTCCGAGCGCATCATTCAGGACGATGTCTTGCAACGGTTGGTCACTTTCCCAAACGTGATCGTCACCTCTCACCAAGCCTACTTCACCGACACCGCACTGCAGAATATCTCGAATACCACCATCGAAAACCTGACGGCCTTTGAGCGTGGTGAATCGCTCGCCAACGAGGTCACCGTGGCGATGCTGCATTAGCCTGTGGCGCCGGGCAAAGCAGCCCGCGGGGTTGCTTTCCCCGCGAAGAGGGCCCTGCAATCTCCTTGCAGGACTCGAACGGAAATCTAGAGTGGTCGCCGAGGAGACTTCTGGAGAGCTCGGCCGTTCGTAGTGGTGCGGCAGGATCGACGCGGTCGGGAGATCTTGGCACGGCCGCTTGGGGAAGATCTTGCCGGGTATCCTCCAGCCTCCCCAAGAGCAGCTGCACATTCCGCCTGAGAGAGAAGCGTATGCGAACCAAAGAACAAAGAGAGGGGGAGAAGGAGTTCAAGAGCGAAAACCTGGTGTGGACCCGGATCTACTACGGCCGGGAAGTCATGGACCAAATCCTTGACACCATCGACGTCAAGCGGGCCCTGCACCAACGCTTTTTCCTTCGCTACGCTCTGCGCGCAGCCATGGCCGGGATCATCATTTGTTTGATGTATGCCTTCGTCTACCAGATCAAGGCGGACCTCGGCGAGGGCTTTAACGCCGCCTTGGGCAAATACCTGGCTGCGGCGAGTTTTAGCGCGGCGCTGGTGTTCATCTATTTTACCAATTCGGAGCTGCTCACCAGTAATTTCATGTATTTCACGGTGGGGCAGTACTACGGCAAGGTGAGCTGGGGCGACACATTGAAGATCTGGGGTCTTTGCCTGGTCGGCAATCTGGTCGGCATCGAGTTCATCGCGCTCCTGGTCTGGAGCTGTGGCATGCTCAGCGACAGCGTGGTGGAACACTTGATGCACACCGTGAACGCGAAGACCGTGGAAAGCGGGGTGTGGCTGATCTTCGTTAAAGCGATCTTTGCCAACTATTTCATCAACGCTTCTGTCATTATGGCGATGCAATTGACCGGTCACCTGGCCAAGATCGTCGTCCTGATGATGGGTGTCACCGTTTTCGCATACATGGGGTTCGAGCACGTGGTGGCTAATTCCGCACTCTTTGCGATGGCTCTCTTTGAACAGCCCGAAAGCGTCAGCATTTTGCAGGTGGGCAAGAATTTTTTCTTTTCTCTTCTCGGCAACTATGTGGGCGGGGGTCTCGTGATAGGCCTGTTTTACGCCTATTTGAACGACCATCGGCGGGACGCTCTCCGCCCGAAGATCGAGGCCCATTGAATCGGTCCCCCTCGCCGTTCCAGGCCATCTGAAATGCCTATCGCGGCACGATAAAATCGCATGCCGAGCGTTAACCGGTGAGCAAATTTCTGGTGCGCGCGATTGGTGTTCCCCCGTGCTCGATATGAACAGACGAGCCGCCCGCGAGTTTCTCTTCCGGCTTCTCTGTAAAGTTAATCGAGAGCCGGCGGACCAGAATCAGGCTCGCCAGGAATAGAACTGCCGCTCCAAGCAAGGTGCCGCGCGGTCCGGCGATGGCGCCGGCCAGGCCTGAGATGAATCCTCCAATCACCATTGCTCCCTGCGAGATCATGATGACCGCGGCGTTCATCCGGCCGCGCGCCCAGCCCGGCATCATTCGCTGCGTCGCCACCCAGAGTTCGGAAGCCGATATTGTCCATCCAATGCCGGCAAGTCCCGCCACCACAAAGAAGGCTTCCCTTTGGTGAACAAACGCCGTGAGCAGGTAGACCAACACGAGGAGCAAGTTTGCCTGGAGCGTCAAGCCATCAGGGGAGAAGCGCGCTCTCAGCCTGGGCACAATGAACACTGCCGCGATGACCGATCCGGTGCCCAGACTGGTAAACAAGAGTCCCAGATCGGACGAACTGAGCTGCAGTGTCTTCAAGCCGACGACCGGCATCAACGCTGGAATCACCGAAACGAACAGGGCAAACAGGAAATTTCGGGCCAGGACGACCCGGAATTCCCGTGCGTGCCGAGCGTACCGAACGATCGCCCGAAGGGATTCCAGAAGGCTCTCCGCTGAAGACTTTGGCGCCCGTGGCGGTGGTCGCCACTGCAGAATCACCGCGATAACCACGAGGAAGCAGGCGGCATTCATGGCAAAAACAGAATTCGCTCCGGCGAGCGGAACCAGGAGACCCCCAAGGACCGGGCCGACGATTCCCGCGATGCTCAGCTGTAGACTACCCAGAGTCGCCGCCGAGGGCAGCTCTGCGTCGGAAACGACCTGCCGCACAATGGAAGTCCAGGCCGGTGCATTAAGGGCAAATCCGACGCCGATTAGGAAAACGCAGCCCAGAATGAGATAGGGGTCGAGAAGTCGCGTCCAGCCGAGCAGGGCAAGCAAGAGGGCGATGGAGGCCATGAAAAGGTTGCTGAAGCAGACGACGGTTCGGCGATCGACCCTGTCGGCGAGGGCGCCGGCGGGAAGCGTAAACAGAAAGAAAGAGATCGCCGCCACAGTGGACATTAATGAGAGCAGGAAAGGCGATGCCGTGAGAATACTCATCAGCCAGATCGCCGCGGTGTCCTGAGCGACCACACAGGTTCCGGAGATCACTGCCGCCACCCAAAGTCTTCTGAACGCCGGATTTTGCAGTGCAGTCCAACTCGAGTTCTTCGTCATGATTGAAGACTGAAAGTCTTCTTATAGGTACAAAGATGATGGGGATGCGTGGTTTCAGGAATTTTGTTCCTAAAGACACTTTTCGCGCTATTCTATTCGCGGAGCCATTCTTCCGTGAAACACGACTGCGGTTCGTCTTCGGAGGGCGCGGCGAGTTTTGACGCTACGCGCTGGGGGGTCGTCATGAAGGCGGCGCAAAGCCAGGCGGAGGGTGCGGAGACGGCTTTGGCCGAGTTGTGTCAGGTCTATTGGTACCCGCTCTACGTCTTCGCTCGACGGCGTGGGTTCTCGCCAAACGACGCCGAAGACCTGACCCAGGACTTCTTCCTGCATCTGTTGGCGGATCGAGCGCTCGCCAGCGTAGACCCGCTCAAAGGGAAGTTCCGGTCCTTTTTACTCGCTTGCTTCCGACACCACATTTCAGATGCGATCGACCGAACGCATCGTCTGAAGAGGGGAGGAGGCAAAGAATTCGTCCAAATGGATGCCGAGGACGCTGAAGAACGCTATCGACGCGAGCCGGTCGAATTTCTTCCAATGGAGAACATCTTCGATGCCCGCTGGGCGATGACCGTCCTGGGGGAAGCGATGAGGCGACTTCGAGAGGAATACGTTGCGGCAGGCAAGGCGTCTACATTCGAAGCTCTGGAAGCATTCCTGGATCATAACAGCGTTTTCTGCTTGCCCTCCTACAAAGAGGTAAGCAATCGACTTGGGATGAGCGTCGCCGGGGTCAAGACACTTGTTCATCGGTTACGAAAGCAGTACCGGATATTTCTGCGACAGGAGGTCGGGCGGACCGTCTCAGACCCCGCAGAGATTGACGAAGAGATCCACGCCCTTTGCGAAGCCTTGGTGGCGTCCGAGGGGCGGCTTGGCCCATGAAACCCGAAGGGAATCGCGCCTGTCCGGGCTGCGGGACTACCATCTCCGCAGCCTTGAAATTTTGTCCGGTCTGCATCTTGCAAGGGGCACTCGTTGGTGACACCGGGTCGGGCGAATCTGCTTTGGAGACCGCGATCGAGACGAAAGATGCACCTGCCGGCCCGCGTTTTGACAATTATGAACTCGTGACGGACGCCGATGGCAGAGTGCTCGAGCTCGGACGAGGCGGGATGGGTATCACCTATAAGGCAATCGATGTCGCGTTGCAGATTCCCGTGACGCTAAAACTCATTAACGAAAAATATCTGGGCGATGAGGCTGCGCGTCTGCGGTTTATTCGTGAGGCGCGCGCCGCGGCCCGTGTTCGCCACCAGAATGTGGCCTCCGTTTTCCATTTGGGCAGAACCGGTCCGAACTATTTTTATGCGATGGAGTTTGTTGAAGGGGAGACACTGGAAAACCTCATCCGACGCTCAGGGACATTGGAGGTGAAAGTCGCGCTAGAGATCACGACGCAGGTTGCCGCCGGCCTGGCAGCAGTCCATAAGCAAAAGCTGGTCCACCGCGACATAAAACCCAGCAATATCATGGTGAGTTTCGACGAGGGGAGTGCGGTGACAGCCAAGATCATCGACCTCGGATTGGCCAAGACTGCGCACGAGGTTCCTGGGGAAGGCGCTATTTCTACTCCCGGGGTCTTTGCCGGAACACCACAGTTCGCCAGTCCGGAGCAGTTTGTCGGCATCGGGGTGGATATCCGCTCGGACCTTTACTCGCTGGGTGGGGTGCTCTGGCAGATGGTGACAGGCCGCGCCATATTTAGCGGTTCCACTGCGGAAATGATGCATCAGCATCTGAACTCCCTGCCGCCGGTCGACCGGCTCGAAAGTGTGCCCCAACCGGTCGCCGCTCTCCTCGCGATTCTCCTGGAGAAGGACCCGGGCCGGCGCTTTCAGGATCCAGCCGAACTCATCGAAGCGACTGCGAGGATATCCCGCGCCATCGAGACGCAACGGAAAATCAGTCGGGCAAGCCTGCACGCGACGGCTCTTTCGGAGCGCCGCGTCACGCCCCGGACCCCCCGAGCGGGACCGAAAAAAATCTCGCTGGCGCGATTGCCGGTGACGGGCAGCGATGCTTTTGGCCGGGAGGAGGATATTGCCTTCCTGGATTCGGCGTGGGCAAACCGGGACGTGAATGTCGTGTCGATCGTAGCCTGGGCGGGTGTCGGCAAATCGACGCTGGTGAATCATTGGCTTGGCCGGATGGCGGCGGAGAACTATCGCTCTGCACACCTCGTTTTCGGCTGGTCGTTTTACAGGCAGGGAACCAGCGGGGGTACTTCGTCCGCCAACGAATTTATCGATGCGGCGCTTGCCTGGTTCGGAGATCACGATACCCAGATCGGAACGGCTTGGGAGAAGGGCGAAAGATTGGCGAAGCTCATCACACATCGCCGAACGCTTTTGATCTTGGACGGCCTGGAACCCCTCCAGAATCCGCCGGGTCCCCAGGAAGGACGCCTCCGCGATCCTTTCCTGCAGGCTCTCTTGCGCGAGCTGGCCGCCTTCAACTCAGGGCTTTGCGTCATTACCACGCGGCTGCCGATCGCGGACATCGCGGATCACGAACGTACCTCGGCTCCGCGTCGCGATTTGGAGCGGCTTTCGAGCGATGCCGGGGCAAAGCTGCTTCGCGCGCTCGGCGTCCATGGGGATGAAGGGGAGCTGCGAAGTGCCAGCGAAGAGTTCGCAGGGCATTGTCTCGCGCTGACGCTCTTAGGCAGCTATCTCGCCGATGCGTACAGTGGAGACATTCGTCGCCGGAAAGAAGTGGCAGGACATCTTGCCGAGGATGTGCGACAGGGGGTCCACGCTCGAAAAGTGATGGAATCCTACCAGACGTGGTTTGGCGAGGGTCCGGAGCTGTCCGTTCTGCGCATGTTAGGCCTGTTTGATCGACCAGCGGAGGAAAAGGCGCTTGAGGCCTTGCTGAGGCCGCCGGCAATTCCAGGGCTCACCGAACCATTAACCGGTTTGAGGCCGAACGAATGGCAAACCATTCTCGCGCGGCTGAGGAGGGCCAGGCTGCTGGCGGGAGCAGATTGGAAAAATCCCGGACAGCTCGATGCCCACCCTTTGGTCCGCGAGTTCTTTGGCGAGCAGCTCCGGAGCCAAAGGACGGAAGCATGGAAGGAATGCAACAAGCGGCTCTATGATTATTATCGATCCGTGGCGCCGCCGCTGCCTGATAGCTTTAGGGAGATGGAGCCGCTTTTTTTGGCAGTCATTTGCGGGTGCCATGCCGGGTTGTTTCGCCAGGCGTTGCATGAAGTTTACATCCCGCGGATTCAACGGGGCGACACGTGCTTTGCGGCTACCGCTCTCGGCGCGAGGGGGCCGTTGCTCTCGGTCCTGGTACACTTCTTCGAGCACGGACGCTGGGGATCACCAGTTAAAGTGTCGGTCGAGGAGCAGGGTCTCACCGCGGAAGATCAGCTCTTCATTCTTATGCAGGCGGCGACGTACCTAACCGCCACGCGAGGAGTAGGAGCACCTGAGACAAGAATTTGTTACGAGCACGCTGAGTCCTTGTCTCACTTGCTTGGTCGTCCGCTCCTCATGCGAGCACTTCTTGGTCAGTGGCGCTATACTCTGGTGACTGACAAGCTGTCTGCGGCAATGCAGATCGCCGAACGACTCTATTCGCTCGCGCAGAAGCAAGATGATCCTACACTCATGATTTGGGGCCACAATGCGTTGGCAGCCACCCTTTACCCCCTGGGTGACTTCGAGTCCGCTCGAGAACACGCCATCTCGGGTATCAAGATCTGGCGCTCGCAAGGCAGCCAATCTCATCCCGAAGATGTCGACACACCGGTCGTCGGCTGCCTGTGCTACAAGGCGTTTGCCGAGTGGCATCTGGGAGATACTGACTCATGCCGGGAAAAGCTGCAGGAGGCGATCTCATTGGCTAAGGAGATGAAGGATGAGCACGCATTGACCGTCGCGCTGGGCTGGGCGATGGGTCTCGCGGAAATCGAGCACAATCCTGCTGAAGTGGAGCGCCTGGCCTCCCGGATCATTGAAGTATCCACACGTGATAATTTTGCGCAACATCTCGCGGAGGGAAGCATTCACCGCGGTTGGGCGCGCAGTGCTTCCGGTGATACCGCCACAGGTGTTCCGGAGATCGAACGGGGAATAAGAGACTTCCGGTCGACCGGGACTCTGCTTTCCCTGCCTTACTATCTGGGACTGACGGCCGAAGCGTTATATCTCGCGGATCGCACGGCCGACGCTCTCGAAACGCTTAACGAGGCGGATAAACTCGTCGAGAGATCTGAGGAGCGTCAATGGTCCGCGGAACTGCGCCGGCTCCGGGGTGTGTTTCTCGCGGCGATGGGAGCTGACGAGAGGGCAATCGAGGCTTCATTCGACAAAGCGATCAGAATCGCGCGGGAACTAAAATCGGTTCCTTTGGTGACACGCGCCGAAGCATCCTTGGCGGAATACCGTCACCAGAAAACGACGGGATCACACGGACGGAGACTACGGCTGCGTCCTTGCTGAATTCTCGTGGCGCCCTACGCAGTTTCGAAGTCGATGGGACGATGGCTAGTGCACAATTCGTTTTGCAACTTTCTCGACTTGTAAGACCGCTCCTTGGGCTGATTCGCCCCCAGTCAGCACCTTATTGACGTTCTGAAAAAATGCCGTGGACAACTGGTTGTAGTCGGCGCCGCTAACGGTCGAGGGCCGGGGGACGGCATTGTTAAAAACGTCCCGCATGATCTTGAACCAAGGGTATTTCGCGAGGATGTCAGAGTCGCTGTACAATGCCGGCCGGGTTGGAAGCACGCTCCACAGAAGAGCCCGTTTTTTCTGGAGCTCCGTGGAAGAGAGATATCGAATTAGGTCGGCGGCCTCGTCAGGCAACTTGGAGTACGCGGAGAGCATCAATTGCCATCCTCCCAGACAGGCGGCATGTTGTCCATTAGTCGCCACCCTTCGGCAAAAGAGTCACATCGAACTTGCCGGACACAGCGCTCTTGGGATCGGCGCCCAAGGCGTAGGCGTAGGGCCAATTGCGCATAAAGGCGGCGTTGCCGGCCTGCCAGACATTTCGGGCTTCTTCCTCACCGTAGGTGGTGACTCCGGCCGGCGAGATGGCGCCAACCCAGCTGCGGGCGGTGTCGAGCGCCTTGACTCGCGTTCGGGTTGTTGATCGTGACCTTCTTGTCGGTCTCGACGATCGTGCCGCCGCCATAGCTGTAGATCCATTCCACCGCGTTGCAGGTGACGCTTTCACTCGCGCTTTGCCCTGAAAGACGAATCCGTGAAAGTCCTTCTTCCCCGCCGCGCGTTCTCCGTCCTGTATCTTCTTGGCCATCTCCGCGAGTTCTTCCCAAGTCTTTGGCGGCGCGTTATAGCCGTACTTTTCGAGAAGGTCGGTCCGATAGAATAGCAGTCCGGCGTCCGTGTAGACGGGTATTGAAATCAGCCTGTCGCCAACCGTGTTGTTTTGAATAATGCGCGGGAAGTAGGCCGCAATCTCGTCCTTCTTATAGTATTTCTTCAGATCAACGGCATGCGGGGCGGCAATTCCCTGCCAAATCACGTCGATCAAGTAAACGTCAACGTCGGGACTTTTCGCGGTCCAGTATTGCTGATACAACGGGAGCGCGGCGGAAGCAGTCTGCGGGCCGACTGATATATTCAAGTTTGTTCCCCGTTTTTCGGGCCCATTCTTCGGATACGGCAGCGGGTCCAGCGTCCGCCCTCGCCGCCGTCCGATTCCGCGGCCAAGCGAACGGTGACGCCTGCGCCGAAAGAGGGTGGTGCCAAGAGGGTAGCCATGAGCGCGAAGCTCACTATTTGAGCGACGCTTTTTCTGAGAGGGAGGATAAACGGTTTCATGAGAGAATTGTTCTGCACGGGGTCGGTTGGGAGTATCCAGACGTCATCGCCAGGGTGCCACCCCGGCTACGTATGTTTTGGTCATAATAATAATAGCCTTCACCACGTTACAAAAGGCAGGCCACTCTACCGGTTTCAGGGAAAAGAGACTTTCATCGAAAAATTGGAGGACCCCTAAAAGCTTCCCTTCGTTAGATTTGGTGGAGATGCGGGTCACTCATCAAGGGCTCGGTCAGCCTGGCGCGCTTGAGAAATGTCTTCTTCCGACACAATCATCAAGCTGCCGTTCGACCCGCGCAACGAGTAGCGGGCCGTCGAATCGAGTAGCGGCACGATCATGATGCAATGCCCATCCGCGAACGTCGTGACGCGACAAGCTCTTGCTGCGCATACTCGCCTGTCGACGGAACCCGAATGCGTCTTGACCGGAACGCCGCATGACGCGGGCAGGCAAATTCCTGGTTGCGTGGCTCGGAGGTGGATTAGTGGTTCGCGTAAGTCCCTGAGTTCACGAAAGTCGCGGCGATTTGCCGGAGGAGCTGTGCGAAAATGCCTCGACTTTGCTGCAACAATGCCTAATTGGCGCAATAAGCCATGAAAACCAGTGAAGTAATCGAAGCCGCCAGAAAGTTCTCGAAGCCATATCGGGTCACCAACGGCGAGAAATTCCGACTTGCCGATGTGGACCCCCGCGAGACCGGCGATCTGTCCTCCGAAGACAAGCCTCGAGCGAAGGAGGCCCTCCAAACCGGCATCCAGGCGCTGGCCGACTTGCAGGACGTTCTTTATGCGCAAGACCGCTGGGCGGTGCTATTGATCTTCCAGGCGATGGACGCGGCAGGAAAGGATGGCGCCATCAAGCACGTGATGTCGGGCATAAATCCCCAAGGCTGCCAGGTGACTTCGTTCAAGTCACCGAGTGCCGAAGACCTCGATCATGACTATCTCTGGCGTTGTGTCAAAGCGCTGCCAGAGCGCGGCCGGATCGGCATTTTTAATCGCAGCTATTATGAAGAGACTTTGGTGGTGCGGGTGCATCCGCAATTTCTTGCCGGACAGAGGCTCCCCAAAGAGTGTGTAAGCAAGGAGATCTGGGATGAGCGCTTTCAAGACATCCGCAACTTCGAGCGATACCTGACGCGCAATGGAACCATCGTGCGGAAATTCTTCCTCCACGTCTCGAAGGACGAGCAGCAGAAGCGATTTCTCGAGCGGCTCGACAATGCCGACAAGAATTGGAAGTTTTCGGCAAACGACGCAAAGGAGAGAGGGTTCTGGGACAAGTATATGGAGGCTTATGAGTCGACGATCCGCGAGACCGCGACGGAGCATTCGCCCTGGTATGTCGTTCCCGCCGATCGCAAATGGTTCACCCGCGTGATCGTCGCCGCGGCGGTCATTGACGCCCTGGCTTCTCTCGATCTGAAGTACCCGGAGGTGAGTGCCGCTAAACGCGAAGAGTTGGTCGCGGCCAGGGCCGCCCTGCTCGGCACGTAGGCCTGGCTGTTGCGGTTGTTCGCCGGGCGGGTTTCTGCTATTGGACAAAAGGGGACGGTGAATCCCTTCAAAGTGGCTGATGGATCCAAGCAGTTGGGGCCGGACATTGCGCCGGGCCAGCGGAGCGCGTCCGACGCGCGCGCTTCCGCGCCGCCTACCCCCCTGACGGGACGGGATACAGAGCTGAGTCTGCTGAAAGACCGGTGGGAGCAAGCGCAAGAAGGGATGGGCCAGTTCGTTCTGGTCATTGGAGAGGCGGGCTTGGGTAAGTCGCGTCTCGTCCAGACGCTTGCCCGGGCAGTGGAGGAGGACGCAGGCTTTACCGTCTTGGGAGATCGGCGTCCTGTCGTGATCGAGTGGCGATGCTCCGAACAATTTCAGAACTCGGAGCTTTATCCGGTGACGGACTATTGGGATCGTCTTCTCGGCAGCGATCATGATTCCTCGCCAGCGGATCGATTTGAGCGATTGGCGCGGTATTTGGAGGATTTCAATATCGCACGGCCGGAGATCGTCGCTTTGTTTGCCAAGTTGCTCTTGCTGCCCCCGGACGAACGCTATCCCGAGGCAGGGCTCAGTCCTGCCCGGGAGCGCGAGGAAACCTTTTCCGCGTTGCGTGAATGGTTACTCGCGCATGCGCGCGCATGCCCGGTCTTGTTCGTGGTCGAGGACCTGCACTGGATTGACGCCTCGACCTTGGAGTTCCTCAAGCAGTTTACCAGCGAAGGCCCGCACGACAGAATTCTCACGGTATTGACGTTTCGCCCGGAATTTCGAACGTCATGGCCCGCGCTGGCCCACCAGACAAACCTGGCCCTCAATAGACTGACACGACGGCAAGTGGCCGATTGGATGCGTAGAGATGCGGGAGACCGCTTGCCAGAAGCCTTGGTTGCGCAGATCTACCATCGCACCGGCGGGGTGCCGCTGCTGGTCGAGGAGTTCAGCAGGCTGGCGTGTGAATCGGCGATGTTCGCGGCGAGCGGAGGGGCGTCTCGCCCCGGTCCGAGTGTCAGCGCGAGAGAACTGCCAGCGACGCTGCAGGAACTCGTCCTGGCAAGGCTCGAGCAAATGTCTTGCAATCGGGACGTCGCGCAGGTCGCCGCCACGATCGGCCGGGAGTTTGGGTATGATTTGCTGGCGGCAGTGGTGGCCCTTGATGACGAGATCCTGAGGGCTGAATTGTCAAAGTTGTTGGCAGCGGGAATCCTGTATGTTGCCGGCCAGCCGCCTGCGTCGAGCTACCTCTTCAAGCATGTCCTGATTGAGGAAGCATTGTACAGTGCGATCGGCGAAGCGCGGCGCAGGCAGTTCCATCAAAAGGTTGCCGACGTGATTGAAACCCAGTTCACGCACCTGGTCGAAACCCAACCCGAAAGGCTGGCGGATCATTTGGCGGAGGCCGGATCGATTGAAAGGGCCATCGGATTTTGCCTCAAGGCGGGGATGCGGTCGTGCGACCGATGTGCCCATGCCGAAGCCATCGGCCAATTCTCCAGAGGTCTCAAGTTGTTGGAAAGCCTTCCGCCGTCAGGCGAGCGCGACACGCGCGAACTCGAGCTGCTCGGCCCGTTGGGCACCGCCACGATTGCCGCGCGCGGCTATGCTGCGCCCGAAGTCGGTCCGATCTTTCAGCGCGCCCGCGCCCTTTGTGAGCGAGTGGAACAACGGCCGGAGCTCTTCACGATGATGTGGGGGAACTTCGCCTTTCATATCGTGCGAGGCGACTTCCGAATCTGTAGCGAACTAGCGGAGGAGGCGATGACGTTTGCGGAACGATTCGGGGATCCTGGTCTCCTCATGGAGGCACTTTTTCTCAAGGGCTTGACCCGGCTTTACCGTGGCGATTTCGCCGGGGCTCGCGACTGTTGCGCGCGAGCCGTTGCCGAGTTCGACGATCGCGAGCGCAACGCTTTCTGGGCCCGACTGGTGGGGGAGGATGCTGGCGTCACGCATCGCTGCTATCTGGCACTGGCCTTGTGGCATCTCGGATTTCCCGAGCAGGCGCTGAATCTCAATGACGAGATGGTGCAGTTGGCGCGTTCACTCAACCATCCATTCAGCCTCGAATACGCGCTCCATCACACCGGCTGGTTGCGGCAGCATTGCCGGCTGGGAGCGAAGACGCAGCTGGCGGGCGAGGAACAAGTGCGCGTTGCGACCGAGCAAGGGTTTCTCTTTTGGCACGCGTCGGGAACTCTGTACTCGGCTGCCGGGATGTTGCTGCAGGGCCGACTGGAGCCAGGAATCCGGCTCCTTCAGACCGGACTCGAAGCCTACCGAGGCACCGGCGCCGAATTGGCTGTCCCGTACTACTTAAGCGTGCTGGCCGAGGGGTGTTTGCGCGCCGGGCGATTCGCGGAAGCGCACGCCGCGTTGGATGAGGCTCTTTCCCTCGTGGAAAAGAACGACGAGCGATTTCAGGAAGCGGAGTTGTATCGCCTTCGAGGCGAACTGATTCTGGCCGAGTCAGACCATCAGGAGGCTGCTCAGGAATGCTTTCTGCGCGCGGTTCAGACGGCGCGAGGTCAGCAAAGCCGGGCGTGGGAACTGCGTGCCACGACCAGCCTCGCCCGACTTTGGAAAAAGCGCGGCCGGACGCAGGAAGCCTTCAAGGCGCTCAGCTCAGCGCGCGACGCATTTCACGAAGGCTTCACCACACCCGATCTAGTGGAGGCAGCCGGCCTGCTGGAGAGTCTGAGCGACGAGCGCATGCGCGCGGAGTTTGCCGCCGGCGTCAAATACGTGCGTGATTGCATGCCGCCGCCGCTGGATGGACCGGTTTCGGTGGATTGGAGGTATCTGCCGGCCTCAACTCTCGGTGGCGATACCATCGGCTACCACTGGGTGAACGACGGGAACCTCGCGATGTACCTTATCGATGTCACTGGCCACGGACTGGATGCCGCGCTGCTCTCGGTAAGCGTGGCCAATGTGATCCGCGCGGGTGCCCTGCCTGAGGCCGACATGAAAAGGCCTGACCAGGTGCTCGCCAAACTGAACGATGCCTTTCGAGGCGAACAACACGGGCACAGGTTCTTCACCATCTGGTACGGGGTCTACAACTGCGCGGCGCGGACCCTGACTTGGGCAGGCGGCGGTCACCCTCCCGCGATTGTGCTGGCTCCTGGCAACACGCCTCCGCGGTTGCTTCCCTCCTCCGGGATGATGATGGGGGTTCTTCGGGGCAAAGAATTCCCAGCCCAATCATGTCAGATCCCGGAAGGCGCGTGCCTGTTGATCTTCAGCGACGGCGTGTTCGAGATCTTGCGCGACGGGCGTGACGTGTGGAACCTGGACGCATGCGTCGTCTATCTGGCGTCCGCGGCGGCATCGGGAAGGAGCATCATGGATGATCTCCTGAACCACGTTTATCATCTTCGGGGATCACCTCATCTCGATGATGATTTTTCGATCATCGAGGCTTGGTTCCGCTAGGCTAAGCTAAGACTACGAGTATTAGCGAGGACAAGACCGAGGGCCGAGCATGGGCTACTTGCCCCCGGGAGGTGCCGTCAGCTTCTCCATGGTTCTTCTGGGAATGTCGTGGGATTTTGAAGGAGGGTCTGGAAAGATTCCGGGATGCGGGACACCGAACTGTATGAGCGTTTATTGGGACTGAAGGAGCCTTGGAGAGTGAAGGCGGTGAAAATGGATGTGGAAGGGCGGCGCGTCGAGGTGGAGGTGGAGTGCGCGGAGCGCACGATCTGGGCGAGTCCGCAAAGTGCAAAGCGCCTCCACATTCATGGCTGGGAACGGAGGCGTTGGCGGCATCTGGACACCTGCGGGTTTGCCACAGTGATTACGGCGGAGGTTCCGCGAGTCATGGACGAGAAAGGGCAGACAGAAACGGTGGCGGTGCCGTGGGCGGAGAAGTTCAGCCGCTTTACCCGCTCTTTTGAAGCCTTTGGGGTGGAAGTGCTGCGAGCAGCGCGCTCGCTCAGCGATGCCTGTGAGTTGCTTTGCATCTCCTGGGATCAGGCCCACCGCATCATGGAACGAGCCGTCGCGCGAGGCTTGGAGCGCCGAAGCTTGGAAGAAGTGGATGCGGTGGGTATCGATGAAAAGAGTTTTTTGAGCGGACAGAACTACATTTCAGTCCTCAGCGATCCGAAAGGCTCCCGGGTGCTGGAAGTCACCGAAGGCCGGGAACGGACCAGTGCCGAGCGACTTTTCGAAAGCCTGGGGCTTGAACAGGGTCAAAAGGTGGAAGCCGTGGTCATGGACATGAGCGCGGCTTTTGAGGCAGCGGCCGAAGTCAAGATGCCGCAGGCCGAGATTGTTCATGACCGCTTCCACGTCTCCAAACATCTCAACGAAGCGGTCGATCAGGTGCGCCGCACCGAGCATCGCAAGCTCCAGGAGCAAGGAGAAGAGACCCTGAAGGGAAGCAAGTTTCTTTTTCTCTTCGCGCCGGAAAACCTCGACCGCGGGCGCCGCGCCCGGCTGCGCGACCTGCTCCATAGCGATCTCAAAGTGGGTCGCCCCTGGACACTCAAAGAACAGTTTCGCCATTTCTGGGAACGTGCCAATGCGCGGACAGCTCTGAGCTTTTTCGAGCTGTGGTATGCCCGTGCCGTGCGCTGCCGGCTTAACCCGATGATCGCAGCAGCCAAGATGCTTAAGCGTCACCTGCTCAATCTGCTTAACTATCATCATTATCGGCTTACCAATGCAACCGCGGAGGGCCTTAGCTCACGCATCCAGGCGATAAAGGCCAACCCACGCGGTTTCCGTTCCTTCCACAACTTCCGAGTCCGGATCCTCTTCTTCCTTGGCAAACTCGATCTCAGCCCTGCTTAAAATCCCACGGAAAATCCTGAAGAACGTTCTCCATTGCTCCGTCGAGGTTGAAGCTCGCGGGCTGCTTTGTCGGCGCGCTCAGATTCCTTTCTCGATGCGCTGGTCGACACCGCAGCTTTCGCGCGCAGCGTGGCGGCTGGAAGAAAGAAGGGGGGACCCACGGCATCGGGGGATCGATTAATTGAGACGGTACGCGCATTGTTGTTTTGGCTCAAGGATAGACCTCCCTGAACAAAAGAAAGCCAGGATCGATGAGTTACTTCGCTTTTTCTTCGCTGCCTTCTGTTCGAATCGGTGTCACGCTCATTCCTCGTCCTTCTATTTAGTTAGACTAGCCATTCCAGTGTTTCGGCCAGGCAACGAGAATAGGGCAAAAAGGGGGAGCATTTTCTCACGGTCAGGCAAATGCTCCGTGTCTTTCGCAGCAGCCGACGCCGACCCCGCGTCGCTCGTCACTTTTCTAGTCTCCTCGTCCCTTGTCCTCGTCCTCGAATTCGAACAGAGGGATTCAGAACAAGGATGAGGGCGAGCAGGGTGGATGGGTGTTCATTGGTCGGGCGGGGAAATCGTCGCCCAGTCGTCCTTCATGCGGACGACCGTCCAGCCTTTGGCGGTTGCTTCGTCGAGCGCCTTGTCGAGCTTGCCGACGTGCGAGGTACGGTCAGAGGCGAACTCACGCGTGGCATCGTCGTGATGCACGATGAGCGCAAAGCGCGGGCCGCTGCCGGCGGTCGTCCGCCTTCGCCTAGCGTGAGGTGCATCCGGTGACGACGCTAAGGTGAGACGAATTGCCAGTGCGACGCTATCGGTCTGCTCAAGGAACATATGGTCGGTGATTCTCGCGGGAGTTCCGAGTCAAGCGATCCAGTGGATTCTCTCAGGCCTCGAGCGCACGCCTCATGGCGGAGAGGAGTTCTTTATGGTCAAACGGTTTCGGAAAGAAGTCGGAGGCACCGCCTCGCAGTGCCGCCTCGCGAAGGGAGTCCTCATCGCGCGCCGTGATCATGATCACTTGGGATTCTGGTGAGACCTTGTGGATGATGGCTTGAACTTCGAGTCCATCCAGGCCGGGCATCGATAGGTCCAGAATAACCAGCGGCACGCCGTTTTCCCGGGCGTAGTTCAGGAACTGCTCGCCGTCTCCGAAACAGCGCACCTTCCAGCCCTCCAGTCTCAGCAACCGCGACAGGGCCTTTTGGACCGAGAGATCGTCGTCGACGATGCAGATAGGGCCTCCAGAATCCGTGGGCATTCGGTGACTCTGTTCAGGCTCCGCGCATGGTCCTTTTGAGTCGCGAACCTAAATGGGGGGACTCCCGACCGGACGGCAGTTCATGTTCCGCAGGACAATCTCGTAATCCTGCGCTCCGGTGGGAGCGGGCGAGTAATCGTCTCCGCGAGCCTTGCAGATGAAAATCAGGGCGAAAAGCACGATCCCGAGAGCCACGAGAATTTCCATCGCCGAAGCATGCCTGCCTAAAAGCCGTGAATCTTTCGTCGCGTGGCCAACTCGGGATGATCCTTCGTCACGCGCACGCCAGGTGACCGAAATTGGCCTTCTCGCGGACGAACGATCTCCGTCGCGGACAAGCTCTTCAGATTCGTCAAGCATGCGCGAAGGATAGTGGTTCGCGGTCCCGTGCAAATTGGACCTTGGTCTTAGATCTAGCCGCTGGCAGTGATGGTCAGACCGCCGATCACTGCATCTGGCCGGCGTCGGCGGCTCCGCTCGACTTGGCTGCGCTGACCCCGGC
Organism: uncultured Verrucomicrobiae bacterium; assembly: GCA_963820865.1. Taxonomy (GTDB): domain Bacteria; phylum Verrucomicrobiota; class Verrucomicrobiia; order Chthoniobacterales; family Terrimicrobiaceae; genus DASTFP01. The sequence continues at coordinate 1,413,777 of CAWGBZ010000011.1, read as the reverse complement.
TTTCTGAGCCAAACGCACCAACTCGGCCACTGACCTGACCCCGAGCTTCTCCATTACGTGTCCGCGGTGGACCTTTATTGTTTTTTCCGCGATACCGAGCTCGGCGCCGATCTGTTTGTTGAGCATTCCCGTAATCACGAATTGAAGGACTTCGAACTCGCGCGGGGTCAGTTCATCAAGCTTCGATCGCAGTGCGTTGCGCTCGACGCGCTCCTGCTGGCGATCGGCGGACCGCGCCAGAGCGTTTTCGACTGCCCGCAGCAACTCTTGGTTGTCGAAAGGTTTCGGAAGGAAATCGACCGCGCCCGCCTTCATGGCATGAACGGATGTGGGGACGTCGGCGTGGCCGGTGATGAAAACGATCTGCTCGTCGCGTGATTGCCGAGCAAGAGCCCGCTGCAAGTCCAGACCGTTGAGTCCCGGCATGCGGATGTCGAGGATCAGGCACGCCGGGCCGACATGTGGGCCGCGCGCCAGGAAGTCAGTGGCTGACGAAAAGACCTCGACCAAGTGGCCCGCCGAAAGGAGAAGCCTGTTCAGGCCGCGGCGTACCGACGGATCATCATCCACCAGAAAAACCAGCGAGCCGGGAGGAATCATGTCTCCAGGTTCGTAGCCGAAGGCACCACAAATTGAAAGCACGTGCCGCCGCCCTCGGCATGCTCCGCCGAGAGTCGCCCTCCGTGAGCCTCGACGATGGATCGAGCGATGACCAAGCCCATGCCCAGCCCATCGCGCTTGGTCGAAAAGAACGGTTCAAAGATCCTTTCCTTCTGCGCGGGCAGACCGATCCCATAGTCGCGCACACTGACCCGTACCCCGGAGTTGCCATCGCTGGCGGTCGAAAGCGTTACCATCCTCTGCGGAGGCGGCAGGGTTTGCATGGCATCACAGGCGTTCACAATCAGGTTGAGGAGGACTTGCTTGAGTTGAATGCGAACTCCCCGAACTTTCGGCAGCTCGTCTTCGAGGCCGAGACTCACTTGGCAACTGCGCGCCAGCGTATCCGCGTTCGCCAATCGGGTCGCCCGGGAAACGACATCGTTTATGTCAAGGAGCTCCCAGGTTAGCTCACCCTTTTTGACCATGTTACGCATGCTGCTTATAATCTCGGCGGCGCGCTTGCCGTCATCCGCGATATCCCGGAGAATCTCACGGAATTCGCCGGCAGGCGAGATTCCCTGGTCCAACGAGCGCAAGGCCACATCCGCATTGGTAATGATGCCTGTCAATGGCTGGTTGAGTTCGTGGGCCAGCGAAGCCGCCAGCTCTCCCATCAAAGCCACGCGGCTGACATGCGCGAGTTCCTCGCGATTCTTGCGCAGCTCGACTTCGGCTTGCTTGCGCTCAGTGATGTCCAACGACACGCCTCGCACGCGCACGGCCTGCCCGCTCGCATCGAATTCGACGCGACCCCTCGCCGAGACCCAGCGTGGCGGTCCCTCGTTCCGCAAGATGCGATATTCGCTGCGGTAGTCCCCGCCGTTCTCCAGCGATTTCGCCATTGCCACGCGTACGGCGTCGCGATCTTCCGGGTGCAGCACCCCTACGAATTGCTCAAAATTGAAAGGCTCGTCTTTGCCAAAGCCAAAGAGCGCCCTTGTCTTGTCTGTCGCCCAGATCGCGCCGTTCTTCAGCTCCCAGACCCATAGCCCGAGTTCCGCTGCGCTGGCGGCGAGCTCCATCCGTTTTTCGCTCTCCCGGAGCGCCCCTTCACTTGCCTGCAACCGGCCGGCGAGTTGCGCCGAGCGGAGCAGATCGCGGCTCAGTTCCAAACTCATCGCCGCGATGATCGCCAGAAAGGCGAAACTCACAAAATAGGGCGCATTGACCCTCGTCTCGAGAATCAGCGCGGATACACCCGCCGCCAGTAGGATAAAGACGGTAATGCTGCCGCCGACCACGACCGCCCGCCGTCGATCCCCAGGCCTGCCTCGCCGCCACAGAGCCACCGAGGCATCCACGACGAATGCCAAAAGGAGCAACGAGCTCAGTTGCGCCAGTCGTGTCCACGGACTCGGCACACCCTCCGGCAGCGCAATGACTTGGCCGAGCACCTCGAAGCGCCGCAACGCCGTGATCTCTTGGAAGTTCAAATTGGGCGGCTTTGCGACGTTGACGACAAGAGTTATCATCCGCAAGGCGCATGCAGCCAGGCCGAGCCACGTCCGTCCGGTGCCAAAGTAGAGGCGAACAAACCCAAAGATGGCGACGACCAGCACGAAAACTGGCACATGCACCCACTGGATCGCCCGGCCGATCTGTTGGGTATTGTTGGCGTCCATCATTGCCATCTCTGCCATGGCCGTGCCCGCCACGGCGACCGCCGCAATCGCGAATGACAAGTTGACCCAGGCGCCAGGATGCTTCGCGGCAATCAAAATATGAGGCAGCGCCATCGCCAAAGACGCCCCCGCGACCATTGACCAAATGATTGTAACCCAACTCATGAACGCGGTCCGCTAGAGAGGATGCAGTCAGCGGAGCGCATGCGCAATTCAGAATAGTAATGCGTCGATGCGCCTGGCGAGAATCTGAACAGGTTGCGCCCGCGGGCCAACTTGCCGGGTAGGATGCGCGGCAAATCGCTTCCGGAAGAGGTCGGCCAAGGGCTTGAAGAGTTAGGACCAAGGTCCAATAGCCATTCTCCGTCTATTCCGAAACAATCGCAGCCAGCTTTGAAAAGACGCATCTACAATCCATCGCCCCTTTGTTGAACGCGGCCCTGACGTTACAGCCAAAATCAACACCCGCGGACTCTGCGCCGACGGGTGAGCCACTCCCCAGTTATGAAATCGACGGTTCCTAACCAACCCACCTACCGGTTCTTTCAGCGCATTGCCCTCTCCCTCGCCGTCGGGCTGTGGATTTCCGGCGCGATGGCGCAGGAAAGTGTTCAGACAGAAGGCGTCATCGGCTCCCCGGACGCGACCACGACGATTCCCGGAAACCAGCTTCCGCCGCCCGATCCGAATTTCGGCGGTGTCATCAAGGAAAAGGCTTCCGAGTCGACGCCGTGGTGGCCGCCGCGCGTGGTGCCGCCGAAGGGTGCTCCCAACGTGCTACTGATCATGACCGACGACTGCGGGTTCGGGTCGCCGAGCACGTTTGGCGGCGTGATTCCGACGCCGGCTTTGGACCGCATCGCAAAGAACGGGCTGCGCTACACGAACTTCCACTCGACCTCGCTCTGTTCGCCGACCCGTGCGGCGCTCATCACCGGCCGCAACCATCACTCGGCGGGCTTCGGCGTGGTGGGCGAAATTGCGACCGGCTTCCCCGGTTACGACTCGATCATCCCCGTTGAGAAGGGTACTATCGGCACGATCCTGAAGGACAACGGATACGCGACCTCTTGGTTCGGTAAAAATCATAACACGCCGTTTTTCGCGAACAGCCAGGCCGGGCCGTTCGATCAGTGGCCGATCGGCATGGGCTTCGAGTATTTCTACGGGTTTGTCGGCGGCGACGCCAGCCAGTGGGAGCCGAACCTCTTTCGCAACACGACGCCCATTTATCCCTTCCAAGACAACCCCGGCTGGAACCTTACCACGGCCATGGCCGATGAAGCGATCCAGCATATCAAACAGCTCAAAGAACTCGCGCCCGGCAAGCCCTTCTTCGTGTACTACGTCCCCGGCGGAGTCCATGCGCCGCATCACCCCACCAAGGAATGGATCGACAAGATCAGCGCGATGCACCTCTTCGATGACGGCTGGGAAAAACTGCGCGAGACCATTTTCGCCAACCAGAAGAAACTCGGCATCCTTCCCGAGAGCGCGCAACTGACCCCGTGGCCGGACGGGCAGGATATCTACGGCGGCGCGAAGCTGCCGAAGTGGGATTCGCTCAGCTGGGACGAGAAGAAGCTCTTTATCAAGCAGGCGGACGTCTACGCGGCCTACCAGGCCTACACCGACCACGAGATCGGCCGCGTCATCCAGGCGGTCGAAGACCTCGGCGACCTCGACAACACGCTCATCATCTACATCAGCGGCGACAACGGCGCGAGCGCGGAGGGCACGGTCAACGGCACGCCCAACGAATTCACCACTTTCAATGGCGTCGAGGTGCCGGTGAAGGACCAGTTCCTCTGGTATCCGTTCTGGGGATCCGCCCGGACGTATCCGCACTTTTCCGCCGCCTGGGCCTGGGCGTTCGACACGCCGTTCAAATGGGTGCAAGCAGGTGCCATCCCATTTCGGCGGCACGGCCCAGGGCGTGGCCATGTCATGGCCCGGCCACATCAAGGATCTCGGCGGCATCCGCCGACAGTTCGCGCACATCATCGACATCGTGCCGACCATCCTCGAAGCGACCGGCATACCGGCTCCCGAGACGATCAACGGCATCCCGCAGAAGCCCGTCGAAGGCACGAGCATGGCCTATACATGGGACACGGCGAATGCCGACGCCCCGACCAAACACACCACGCAATACTTCGAGATGCTCGGCAACCGCGCCATCTTCCACGACGGCTGGGTGGCCTGCACGACCCCGGCGACCATTCCGTGGGAGCTGACGACCAAGTCCGCGCCGGACGTGATCACGGGCTACAAGTGGGAACTCTACAACGTCGCGGAAGATCCGACCCAGAACAACGATCTCGCGGCCAAAATGCCGGACAAGCTCACGCAGTTGCAGAACCTCTTCTACCTCGAGGCGGCGAAGTATGACGTGCTGCCGCTCGACAACTCGTCGCTCACGCGCTGGAACACTCCGCGCCCCAGCCTCACGGCGGGCCGGAAGACCTTCACCTACTCGGGCACCCTGGCCAGCGTGCCGGGCAGCACGGCGCCGAACATCCTCAACAAGGCTTACACCATCACCGCAGAGGTCACGATTCCGGAAGGCGGTGCCGAGGGCATGATCGTCACCGAGGGCGGCCGTTTCGGCGGCTACGGACTCTTCCTCAGCAAGGGCGAGTTTGGTTTCGACCGGGGCAAGGTGATCTTCCTCTACAACCTGCTCGACCTCCATCGCACGGTCTGGGAGGGGCCGGAGTTGAAACCCGGCAAGCACACGATCGTCTTCGACTACAAACCGGCGGAGGCCGGCCTCGGCAAGGGCGGCACCGGCGTGCTCACCGTGGACGGCAAGGAAGTCGTCCAAAAATCCATGGAACACTCGATCCCGATCACCTTCCCCGAGGACGAAACCTTCGACGTCGGCCTGGATACGCGCACCGGGGTCGCAGGGCTGGAATATCGCTACGACAGCCCTTTCCCCTTCACCGGCACGATCGACAAGCTGACCTTCAAACTCGAAACGGAACCGAAGGCAACGCCGTAAGCGCCGGGCCTTCAGTCATTGCGAAGTACCGGAAATGGACGCGATGAAGTATGTCCTTGTTTTCGCTGCGGCCAGCGAAGTCGCGACTGGCTTGGCCTTGCTGATTGTCCCGTCGCTCGTTGGAGGATGGTTGCTCGGCGCGGAACTGACCGGCGTTGCCATCCCGGTAGCGCGCGTGCTTGGCATCGCCCTGATCGCCCTGGGAGTCGCCTGCTGGCCGGGCGGCACGGCGCGCTACGGTATGCTCACCTATGGTGCGGCCGTGACGCTCTATCTCTGCTATCTCGGCTTCCTGGGTGGTTTTGCCGGCATACTCCTCTGGCCGGCGGTCGTCCTGCACCTGCTCCTGACGGCCCTTTTGGCGAGGGCGCCGACTGGCGGCAGGAAGACGTCCCGAAACCAGTCCGCTTAATCGCTTTCACTCGCGAAACGCGTCGGCCGTCTCCTTTAAAGTCACCCGTGAATTGGCCGACGAGATGCGACGGATAACCCACAATGCTTCTCAAAATGCGGATGATCCGGCCATTGGACATTGGTCCGATCCCTAAGGACCGATGGTATTTCGATCTCGTTGCTTTTCATGGGACGCAATCGACAGAGCTGAGCAAGCCAGAGGAAGGGCCTCAGATCGACATCTGGTGGCAGCAGTCAATTGGCGCATCTCTCCATGGCCTTGGTGGTCATGCTGGTCCTCATCCTTTTCACCGGTCCGCTGCAGTTTTGCGTTCCAGGGGCGATTGTGTTTACCATCGCCGTTCGTCGGTCGATCTGAAGGGTCTGGACGATCTGCGTCGCGAGAGCCCGCGTGAGTGGATTCTGGCACTCGTCTTGTCCCTCTTCCAACACGTGCGCCACAGCTATCAACTCGCGATGGCCGTGGATATGCGGACCGCTGACGGCCATTGGCAGATGGGCTCCGTCGAAGCGGGCCGAACGACCGTGCCTGGTTTCCTGGTGTTCTGGTTTGGCTCTGACCTCTTTTATACGAATGTCGATCACTTCGCCGCGCGAGTGCGCAGACTGGCGATGGAATCTCCCGACCCTGTGCAGTGGTTGGTCGTTGACGCGGGAGCGATCAGCAGTATCGGGTACACCGCCGGTTGGGCCCCGAGAGTTGGACAAGGATCTTGCACGGTGCGGCATGGAACTCGTTTTCGCGCACATAAGTGCAAGCTTGAAAGCAGATCTCGAGCGCCAAGGTTTAGCGGAAGTTATCGGCCAAAGCCGGCAGTTTGAGATCTTGCGGGAGTGCCTGGTCGCATATGAGGCGAAGTCATCCAGAAACACCAGTGAGAGGTCCGACCAGTCCACGCCAGAATCTTGGACCAAAGTCTTATAGCCAGATTTCCGCCTTTCTGAGAGACACTGAGTTCCTTTCCAAGAAAGACCATGGTCATCTGTGACAACACCACGCCAGCCAGTCTGCCTCATGTACCCGTGAAGTGGCTCCATCCCGCCGGCGCTCCTCCAAACGGGCCCGGTTATCCGAACGCCCAGCCCTAACGCTCGCTCTCTCATGCACCCAGACACCCGCCTTCTCAGCCGCGCGATGATTGTAACGCTACTCGCCGTTGCTTTGACAAGTTACGCCGAGAAGTCCGATCCGATCACGCAAGCTGCCCGGACCGATGAGAAGGCGGGTGTGCCGGCGCCAGGGATCGAGGAAGTGAAGAAGATTGCCGAAGAGGGGTTCGTATATGGGCTGCCGCTGGTGATGAACTACACGGCGAACTACGAGTTTTGGTTGGATAAGACCTCCAATCAGTACAAGTGCCCGATGAACCAGATGTTCAACGAGCGGCGGGTGTTTACCTACAAGGATACGGCCGTGCCGACTCCGAACAGCGACACGCCCTACTCGTTCATCTGCTTGGATCTGCGCGCCGAACCCTACGTGATCTCAGTCCCGGCGGTCGAAAAGGAGCGCTACTACTCGGTGATGCTCTGTGATTGGAACACCTTCAACTACGGCTATATCGGGACTCGCGCCACCGGCACCGAAGCGGGGAACTATCTCATTGCCGGACCGGACTGGAAGGGGGAGACACCGCCGGGCATCGACAAAGTCTACCATGCGAGCACGCAATTCACGCTAGCGATCTTCCGCACCCAGCTATTCGGACCAGACGATATGCCCAATGTAATCAAGGTGCAGGACGGCTACACGGCGCAACCGCTGTCGGCGTTTCTGAAACAGACCGCGCCGCCCGCCGAGCCGACGCTCGATTTTCCCAAGGCCAACGAGGAACTCGCGAAAACCAACTTCTTCGAATACGTGGATTTCGTTTTGCAATTCGCACCTCCGGGACCGGAGGAAAAGGAGATCCGTGCCGAGCTCGCGCGGATCGGCGTGGGCCCGGACAAAACCTTCAACTTCCGGGACCTCTCGTTGGAACACAAGGCCGCAGTGCTCATCGGCATGAAGGAGGGCGAGAGGAAGGTGGAGGAGAAGGTTGCCGCTCTGGGCAAAAAAGGGAATGGCTGGAGCATCGCCTCAGCGTTCGGCGATCGCGCGTTTTTTAATGGCGACTGGTTGCTGCGTGCTGCCGCCGCCAAGGCGGGCATCTACGGTAACGACGCCGTGGAAGCCATGTATCCCATGACGAAATGGCTGGCCGACGGCCAACCGCTCGACGCCAGCAAACACAAGTACACACTCACGTTTCCCGCCGGGCAATTTCCTCCGGTGAACGCCTTTTGGTCCGTGACCATGTATGACGGGAAGACTCAGCTCCTCGTCGAGAATCCTATCAGCCGGTACCTCATCAATTCGCCGATGTTGCCCGACTTGAAGAAGAATGCAGATGGTTCGCTGACCATTTACATCCAGAAGGACAACCCTGGCCCGGAGAAGGAATCCAACTGGCTTCCTGCCCCGGACGGGCCCGTCTACTTGGTCATGCGTCTCTATTGGCCAAGGACGGAGCCTCCTTCGATCCTTCCGCCCGGTGAAGGGACCTGGCAACCGCCGGGCGTGGTGAAGACCGACTAATCCGCGATGGTCGCCGTCCTAGCCGCCGTTTTCTCGAGTTGGTGCGATTGCAAGCCCTGGTTCGTGAGGTTCGAGTCTATGGTTTGGCTGTTTATCCTGCCGACTATCGTTTTGCTGAACGGTTGCGCGGCACCGGACCGGCCGACCTCGACTCCTGCTCCAATCATTGCGGCGGAGGGATATTTGAAGGAGTCGCGGCGCAAGGACCTTTCGAAGGACAAGAGACTCGGATTCGCTTTGGCTGCTGCTCGTGTCTCCTCAAGACGAACTGGAACAGAGCGAGGGGAGGGTCCGTGCGCGCCAGGTCTACAATGCGTCCACCGCCGAACTCGTCGTTCTTTTGAGCACGGAGCCGGACAGATGGAACGCCACCACCGTCATCGCGGGACCGGACGCAAGTTATCGGGTGCGTTTCGCTCCCGGAAACAAAAAGCAAGCGACTTGGGCCCCGGGGCTTTTCAATAAGATGCCTCATGCCGTCGACCCTGAGGCAAAAGTCTCTGCTGGGCGTGACAAATCCCGAAGGATTTGGCGGCATCCTGGTCGGCGTCCATAAACCTGAAGATCCTCGCAAGCGGCTCCTGCCGTCCATGGGGGTCTCCGCGCCTGTGACGGCCGTCGCTGACTTTAAACGTGCCACTTCGTCGGGAACTTTCGATGTGAGTCTCACACTCTACGATCCCACGAAGCGGGATCGCGCCCTCGTTGCGAACAAGAAGCGCGCTCTGACCGCCGACTTCGGCGCTCCGCTGGCGTATTATCCGAATCCACAACTTCTCGAATACGCGGCTCTGATCAACCCGATGCACTATGCGGAGCGCGAAGGTCTTTATCTCATCCAACCCTACGACCCTGAGAAGATTCCGGTCGTTCTTGTGCATGGATTGATGTCCATCCCGCAAATGTGGTTTCCGGTGATCGCTCAACTCGAGAGGGATCCCGAAATTCGGCGCAAGTTCCAGTTCTGGGTATTTGCGTATCCGACGGGGGATCCCGTGGCGTTACTGGCACTTCGGTTGCGCGAGAGCCTGCAGAAGGCCTATCAGATCTACCCCAATGCGAAAAACATGGTGATGGTCAGCTACAGCCTGGGAGGATTGCTGGGTCAGATGCAGGTGCAGACGACCGGCGACACGGTATGGATGAACATTTTCAAGGACGATGCCGCCCGTCTCTGGGCACAGGCGCCTCCTGATTCGCTTTTGAAGCGCGCATTGATTTTCGAAGCCAACCCCCGAATCAAACGCATCGTCTTTATCTGCACCCCGCATCTTGGAAGCCCGCTGGCGGCCGGGCTCCTCGGCCGGGTTGGCCGCAGTATCATCCAATTGCCGGTGCGGGTCCTGCAAAGGGCGGGGCACCTGGCGGCGCAGTCGCTCGCGGCAGCTCTCGGACAAAAAGGCGCATTTGTCCCGAACAGCATCTGGGGCATGTCTCCCAAATCGCCGCTTTTGCTGTCTCTTCACCCGCTGCCGATTGAGCCTCCCTTCCATTCGATCATCGGAAATCGCGGCCTCGATCGGATTCCCTTGAAAGACAGCAGCGATGGCGTCGTGCCCTATTTGAGTTCACATCTTGACGGAGCGATCTCCGAGCGCATCGTGCCGGCCCAGCACGTAGTCGCCTGCCAGAACCCGGAGACGATCGAGGAGTTGAAGCGCATCCTCCGTCTGCACTTGGAGGCGACCAAAGACTGACCCGGCTCGGTGTGGCTCAGGCGAGTGCGTGACCCGTACAGTTCGTGTTTACCGCAGAGAACACCGAGTTCCGCGAATTCCTTCTTTCGCAGAACAGCGCGAGTTCTGACGCAAATGTCGAGAGTATGAAGAGCACTCCGGGATCGTGGTATTGGACCAAAGTCCAATTGGCGGCGCATCATGACTTTGAGAAACAGAGTCGGAATACTCCTGACCCGGCTCGTCAATTTATGAAGGTTAGCCGGAATGACCAAGCCATAAACTTCTATGAGAAATTGCCCGCCGGCCAATCGTCCAACTGGTCTTCGGAATTGCCGTCCTGACGCTGCCTTTGACTGTCGGAAACGTGAGAACTAACAAATCATGCAACCCATGAAGCCCACAAAACACGTCCTCCTGAGCGGCATGTTCGCCCTGGCTTTGATCGTCGGGATCTCGCAGCTCCCAGCCGCTTCGCCCTCCGCAGCGCCTTCCCGGTCACCAGCACAAGCCGACTCAAGTAAGAACGCCCCAGTTCAGGAGGACGTGGAATTTCCATCCTGGAAGCGGGGGTTCCTCGACCCGCTCGGTGACTTCGCCCGTGACTCTATCCTTCGTCCCAAAGCGCCTTTTGAATTGGTCCCCGGCAAAGATCCTAATGGCTGGTCGTTCATGCTTGAACCCTATGGTTGGGCGATGGGGCTTGACGGCGATGTGGACGTCAAAGGACTGCCGGCGGTGAATATTGACATCGACTCCAAAAAGCTCCTCCAGCATCTCGACTGGGGCATCTTCGCGCGGGGTGAGATTCGCAAAGGCCGGTGGGGACTTCTTGGCGATGGGTTCTACGCCAAGCTCTCGGGGGTCGGCGACTTGGGTGGTGTTCTTTACAGCTCCGGGAGCCTCACCGTTAAGCAAGGCCTGGCCCAGCTCGCGCTGGCTTATCGCATCATCGATGACCGACGTGGGTTTCTCGATTTCTACGCGGGAGCGCGCTACAACTACCTCGGCGTAAGCATCGAAGCGAACATCGATGAAGCGGGCATCCAGGACCTTAGTGAGAACGTCACCGAGCGCATCGCCAGCCGGGCCCGGGCAGGTGTGCAAGGCGCCGTCAGCGGAGAAGAGCAAAACCTCCAAGTTGTGAATCAAGAAACGGCTATCCTGGAACAAGATGTTCGAGACAGGATTGCCCGGGGACTGGAATCGGATCTCGAAGCCAGATTGCGCCAGGATCTTTCCGGCAGCAATTCTCTGCGCGACGCGCTTCGCAAGGTAGAGTTTGCTCGCTTATCGAGAGGCGTTCGCGGCGAACTGCGGGCGCTGGTCGACGCGGTGATCGACGCCGACGAAGCGGAAGCTCAGGCGCGTCTGGCCGCGCCGCTGGAGCAGGATCGCGTCCGGATCGCCCAGGCAAAAGCGGCTGCGCAGGCCCGTGTCGCTCAGGCCGAAAAGAGGCTCTCGAAAGCCATCGCTCAGCGCATCGAGGATGCCCTGCCAACCTCCGGCTCCGCTGATGTCTGGTGGGTCGATCCGATTATCGGTCTTCGGGCGCAGGTTAACTTCACACGCTGGTTGTTTTTGGCTGCGCAGGCGGATGTCGGCGGTTTTGGGGCTGGCTCCCAGATCGCCTGGGTCGTTCAAGCGACCGTCGGAATCAATTTCACCCGCAACATCTTCTCGGAGCTTGGCTATCGCTACATGTATGTCGACTACGAGAACAGCAATTTGCTCTATCAAATGAACTCGTTGGGCTTGTTCGCGGGCCTGGGGTTCAAGTTCTGACTCGCTCCCCGGGCTTGACGTTCACAGTGCAAACGTAATACACGCAGGGCGCCGAAGGGCGCCTTGGGCCCTTGGATTCCTCATGCTTGGCGAGGCCTTCGAAATTTACCTGATCGTTCGCGAGACCCGCTGGCGCAGGTCCCGCGGACGAGAAGGCGCTGGCGTGATTGCTTCTCCCGCGGCGCGCTTCGCCTTCGTTGTTGCCTTGGCGGTGTGCCTTCTTATCGGCGCCTCCGCTCGCGCGGCGGACCAACCCGTGGGGGGATCTTCGGCAGAAGTCAAACCGCGCGCGACGCAGGCGGAGGAAGTGATCGCTCTGCCGGACATCGCTACGCGCGCGACCGAGGTCACCGATCTCATTCGTGGTTCCAAGGCAAAATTGGCGGCCAGTCCGGGTGTGCAGACGATCAGCGAGTCCCTGCCGGCAACGTCCCGGCTTATTGCTCTGGAGGCCCTGAATACCGCCCAACTGCTCCAACAGAAGCCGACGCTCGACTCGCTCGAGAGACAACAATTGATCTGGCAACAGCGTCAAATCGTGGCCACCAGCTGGCTGACCACTCTGACTGAGCGCGCGAGCTTGCTCCAAAGTGTTCTTAATCGCCTGTCGGGTTTGAATAAGACATGGACGGCGACACGCACGGCCGCGCAGACGGTCAATGCCCCTGGACCGATCTTCGAGCAAATTGATGAGACGCTGGCCGCCATTGCCGCGGCTCAGGGGCCCTTCGATTCCCAGCTGGCCGACGTGCTCGACTTGCAGGCTCGTGTGGCGCGGGAGGTGGCCGTTTGCGGTAGCATCCTGGCGGAGATCGACCGGTTCCAGCAGCAAGCCGTCTCGGGAATTCTCACGCGGAATGAGGCAGTGTGGAACGCCGCGCTTTGGGAAGTCAGCCGGGAAGCCTTGCCTGACCGCGTTCGCAGGATAGCCAAAGGACTCGCGCAGGACGTTTGGGACTACTTCCGGGATCCGGCCAAACGCATGCCGGTGCACCTTGGACTCTTACTGGCGATGACCCTTCTGTTTCGGATCGTCCGCCGGAAGAGCAACGAGTGGGCGAAGACCGGGGAATCCCGATCATTGGCCATCCAAGTATTCCATTCGCCATTTGTCGCGGCGCTGCTCGTCACCCTCGCCATCCTGACGATCCCTTTCCTGCATAGCGTGCCCGTATCCGTCCGGGAGATCTTTCAGATCCTGGCCTGTGTTCCGATCATTCTCTTGATCAGACCGTTGGCCGGACCGTGGGCGCTGCGCGGGCTGTATGCGCTCAGCTCTTTCTTTGCCGTGGATACCGTCCGGACGGCATTTGCGGAGGGAACGCCGGTCGATCAGTTGCTCTTCCTCGCGGAAGCACTGGTTGGCTTGGTGATTTCCGGATGGCTGCTGGCCAGAACCTGGTCGGCCCTCGGGGAGGCGTCCGGAGAAGCGGGCATCTCGATTGTGCGGTGGGGCGCCGGATTCTTCGTTTTTGTTTTTGCCCTCGGATTGATCAGCGGCGCGATTGGCTACGTCAACCTGGCGAGCGTCTTGGTTTCCGGCATCCTCTCGGCGGCGATCACGGTTCCGTTTCTTTACGCGTCCGTTCTCGTGGTCAGTGGACTTGTCGCGTTCCTCCTCCGCGTTTGGCCGTTACGAGCTCTGCGCCTGGTTCAGCACCACCGTGACATCCTGGAAAGACGCGCCCACCGCCTTCTCCTGGCTGCTGGCCTTTTCGGGTTAGTGGTGCGCTATCTGGATCACATCGGCCTGCTCGATCCCGCGATCTCATTTGTCAAAACCCTCCTCACTTCCCGGATGGAGCATGGCGCCATGAGCATCTCGATGGGAGATATTCTCATGTTCTTCCTCACGGTGTGGGCCGCGTACTTGGTCTCGGCCTTCGTCCGTTTTGTCCTCGAGGAGGATGTTTATCCACGAACCAGCATCACTCCCGGGAGATCCTATGCGACCTCCAGTCTGCTTCACTACGTGGTGCTGGCGATCGGTTTCGTCGCGGCCATCGCCCTCCTTGGGGTGGATCTGAGCAAGATCACCGTGCTCGCCGGCGCATTCAGTGTCGGCATCGGCTTTGGCCTGCAAAGCATCGTCAACAATTTCGTCTCCGGTCTCATTGTCCTCTTTGAACGCCCGATCGATAGGGGCGACTCCGTCGAGATCGGCAGCCTTCGCGGGACGGTCCAGCGCATTGGCATCCGCGCCAGTGTGGTGCGCACGTCGCAAGGAGCGGATATCATCGTCCCCAATTCGCAGTTCATCTCGGAGAAGGTGACCAACTGGACGCATGGCGATCGTTCGATGCGCATCGAATTGCCGATTGGGGTGGACTATGCCACTCCTCCGAAAAAGGCGATCGCCCTCCTCGAAGAGACGGCCCTGGCCCATCCCGAAATTCTCCGGGACCCGGCGCCCAAGGCGGTCTTTGTTGGGTTCGGCGATAGCTCCATCAACTTCGAACTGCGGGCTTGGACGAATGAATTCGCCCAGGCCACGCAGATCCGGACCGACTTGGCCGCCGCCATCTACGAGGCGGCGCAAGAGGCAGGGATCTCATTCCCGTTCCCTCAGCGCGAAGTTCGACTGGTGGGCAATCCCGCGGTTCACCCACCGGTCGTTTCGGACGGTGCTACGGCGGGGGAAGGACTTGATTCGGGTGCCCGCGGAAATCCCTTGTCAGAATCGCGCTGACGGCCTTTCAAAACGTCCGACGGTCTCCGCGCCCGGCTGGCTAGGAGAGCTAAATCTGCATCGACGGCCGGGGAATTTCTGTCACGCTTTTTCGACCCATGAACCGGGAATCCAGGAGTTGCCAATGGTGATTGTCTTGATGGGTGTATCGGGGTCGGGCAAGACGACCATCGGTCGGGCGCTCGCGGACACGTTGCGTTGGCGTTTCAGTGATGCAGACGACTTTCATAGCGCGGCGAATGTCGCAAAGATGAGAAGCGGGATCGCGCTGACCGATGAGGATCGTGAACCTTGGCTGCGCGCAATTCGGGCGGCGATTGAGCAGTGGCAGCGGGATGAACCCGGCCATGTCCTGGCCTGCTCTGCACTTAAGGAGCGCTATCGCGGGATCCTGGGGCAAAACGATCCCGAGGTGAGATTTGTCTATCTCCAAGGGGGAATCGATCTTATCTCGCAACGGTTAAAGGAAAGAAAGAACCACTTTTTCAATCCGGCGCTTTTACGCAGCCAACTCGACGCGTTGGAGGTTCCCGGAGACGCACTGGTCGTCGACATCTCGAAGGAACCTGACGAGATCCTTCGAACGATCCTCGAGGCGACAAACCAGCCGACAATCCGAAAGGTCTAAGACTTCCATTCATTTGCATCCCTCAAGGGGAAGGCCAGGCTCGAAGGGACTGCCGGCTCAGCGATCGGGATTGCGTTTGTGGATACAAATGCTGTTGCCATCCGGATCAAAGATCATCGCCATCCGGCAGACCGGCGTCGTCAGCGGCTCGATTCGGAATTTCACTCCTTGGTTCCTCAAGTGCGCGATCGCGGCATCGAAGTCCTCCACTTCGAGAGCGGCGCTGCAGCCGTCAGGACTTGGATTGAATCCCGGCGCGCAACCGATGGCGAGTGCGTAAGGGCCAAATTCATATTCGGTCCATTGGCCGTGCTCAGTTTCGTTCACGGTCGTTGGCGTGAGATTCAAAACGCCTCGTAAAACTCGCGAGCCCGCTTCATGTCTGTGACTGCGTAACAGCAGAATGCCAATTCGATGACTTTCATGTGATTCTCGGGGGTTGTCGTGGTGGCCGGAGGTTGGCGGATCACCTTCTCGGCCGGTTGCCAATGCGGCAAGCCGTTCTGCTGGAGTGTGAAAATTCAAACTATCCCCGGGAAGGCGAGGGATGGGCCCGTAAGGATCGTGTCACTTCGCGTGACGCAAGAGGCCTCCCGGTCTCCTCTTTTCCGACTCGGGCGGCGCCGCGGCTCGCTGGCCTACTTCGGGTTCTGATTCCTGAGAACAGACCCGCCGGAGACTGACGCCGTCGTAAGGTAACTCGCGGCATCACGGAGGTCCTGGACGCCGAATTGAGTGAAGGGTTCCGAATCGCGAAGGAACGCGACCATCCCTGACATGACCGTCTGCTGGGAAGCGTAGCAGGCCAGGGCGGCGCGTTTATTCTTCTGCTCGCGATCGCTCATCTCCAGCGACACCGGCCGGACCCCGTGCGCAGGATAATCTCCCGGCAGGCAGAACGGCTGCGCGGCGTCTTTTGCGTCGGGAGGCCAGTGCGGCCAGTGAACGAGATAGGCGAGGATTCGCGGTGTGATGCGATCGGGTTCTAGTGAAGCCGGTCCGGGATGGGAGAGCCAATCGTTGAGCGCGATCAGGGCAAATACACCCGCGGCATGGTGGTCGGGATGGTTGTCCAACGGGTCGGGCAGCGCGACCAGCGTCGGGCGAGCGTCCTCGATCACGCCGGCGAGTTCGCGTCGAAGACCCTCTCCGGCGTACGGGATGTCGGGATTCAAGGCCTCCCGGTCGTAGGGGGGATCGCTGGCGCCGGAGGTCGGCGAGCGGTACGGCTTGCTGGAGGACCAATAGCTACACAGCAGGGCATCCAAACCACCATCGGGGAAGCCGAGGAGTTGCACGCGGATACGATCTCCATCATCGAGTTTGCGCATCGCGGTCAGGGATTCCTTGATGCGACGCTTACCGAAGGCGACGAAGTCAGGACTGGTTGGTTTCGGCTTGCGCGTTTCGTGGCGTACCACCTCGACGTAGGCATCTCCCGCCGTCATCAAGACGATCCGAACGGTGCCGCCACCTTCGATCACGCGTTGGATCAAGCCTGCGGCGCCGAGCGTTTCATCGTCCGGATGCGGTGCGATCACCAACAACCGCTCTCGATCGCCGATCTTCAGAGACTCATAGGACCCGAGCAGCCGCGGCTTGGTTCCCAGCGGCGGTGATGGCGCGGGCTCCACGAGTTGCGCGACCGCGGTTTGGGCGAGGATCGCTACCGCGAGGATCGTCCGTTTGCGCATGGCCGAAGAAGCTCATCAGAGGGATTCTCCGATTGCAATCAGTAACCCGGCGTCTCAAGCGAAAGATCGGCTTCCCGTAGCTGTTCGGGTATCTGTTGCACTTCTTGGCAGCCCGGCGGCATCGCGAATGGCTCTCCGGTGTTGCCTCGAAGAGGTCTGTATGCAACTTGAGTTGGGAAGGTTATCAAAAGTCATGTCCGAACTAGGACCGACGCGCGGTAAGATCATCGTATTCGGAATCATGTTTTGGTACCCGCTCGCGGGGGTCACCTACCAATTCCTGCACTACCTTGTCGGGTTGAAGAGACTTGGCTACGACGTCTACTACATCGAAGACTCGGGCCGATGGATTTACGATCCCGTTAAGTTTGAGTTCTCGCCTGACGCTACCCGAAATATCAGCGCGGTCGCTCCGATCTTGGAAAACTACGGGTTGGCCGGGCGCTGGGCATTTCGAGGCAACTACGAAGGAGGGCGCTGCTACGGGATGTCCGCCGAGCAGATTATGAGGTTGTACCGCGAGGCGGATGCCTTTCTCAACGTGACGGCCTCGCAGGAGTTGCGGGAGGAGCACATGGCAATTCCCCGGCGCATTTATGTCGAGTCCGATCCCTTCGCAACCCAGATCAAGGTGGCGCAAGGCGATGAGCCCACTCTGGCAGCTTTGGATGCCCACGACATCCACTTCAGCTATGGCGAGAACCTCGGTGCGCCGGATTGCACGGTGCCCGTGAAACGGTACCAGTGGCTTCCGACACGCCAACCCGTAGCATTGGATTTTTGGGAGAACCCGTTTCCGGCTAGCTTCACAGCCGCGTACACCACGATTGCCACCTGGCGGAACAGAAACAAAGACATCGTGTGGCAGGGTGAGAAGTATTATTGGACCAAAGATCGCGAATTCGCGAGGTTCATCGATCTTCCCAACCGTCGCCCGGCCAAGTTTGAGTTGGCTGTCGTGGTCGACGCGGAAACCGAACGACTGCTCCGCAGCAACGGCTGGAGCCTGATGGATTCGTTGCCCATTTCGACAGATGTGCACAAATATCGTGCGTACATTCAGCGGTCCCGAGGGGAATTCACCGTGGCGAAAGACCAGGTGGTTCGACCCCTAACCGGTTGGTTCAGCGATCGCAGCGCATGCTTTCTCGCCGCCGGCCGGCCTGTCATTACCCAGGAAACCGGATTCAGCAAGTTTCTGCCGACAGGCAAGGCGCTCTTCGGGTTTTTGACGATGGACGATATCCTGGCCGCTTTCGACGCCATCGAAAGCGATTATCTTGGGGCTTCCCGCGTGGCGCGCGAGATCGCCGCAGAGTATTTCGCCGCCGAGAAGGTTCTGAGCAGTCTGATGGAACGAGCGGGCCTCTAAACTACCTTCTTGGAGTCGCGGCGAGGGCGATGCCTCGTGAGGAAACGTTCAAAAAACGAAACGCTTCCTGAAAACCGGAAAAGGGACGGCAGCGGATCCAGGAGACGTTGGCCGAGTGGCTGGCAAATCCAACGTCGCTACCTTGACAAGACAGTCGTTTCCGCTTTGCTAGCCGACTCGCCACCTCGAATTCCTGAGTAGCTTTCGCCGCGGCGAATAGAGCGGTCGGCTGTTAATTCGCCGCGGCGAATCGTAGGTTCGAGGTGATGGTCTCCGACCAATTCTTTACATACGTGATTGTCAGCAGATCGACAGGCGAAACCTACGTCGGGCAAATGGAAGACTTGCGTCGGCGAGTGCTGGAGCATAACGACCCGAACAATCGTCGGACACTCCATACGAAGCGGCGTCGTGGGCCATGGATGATCGCGTATTGGGAAGCGCACCATTCCCGGGCCGAAGCAATGAAACAGGAACGCTTCTTGAAAACGGGAAGGCAGTGGATCCAGGAGAAGTTGGCCGGGTGGCTGGCAAATCCAACGTCGCTACCTTGACAAGACAGTCGTTTCCGCTTTTGCTAGCCGACTCGCCACCTCGAATTCCTGAGTAGCTCAGCGGTAGAGCGGTCGGCTGTTAACCGATTGGTCGTAGGTTCGAATCCTACCTCAGGAGCCATGTTGTACGTTACATACTATCAATGACTTACAATGAAATGCCCCTGCGCAAAACCTCAAAAAGGGCCATTTGTCAGCGGATTTGCCAGCAGAACCTTTGAGGCCAGGGGAAATCCTCCCAACTCTGCGCGAATTCCGCGATTACTCGGTAACCGGAAGGACCGTCGGTCAGCTATCTCACAACCAGGAGATTGATGACCATGCTGAACAAATACCGGCTCTTCCGGCGAGGGAGCGGCGTCTTTTACTGCCAGGACAACGAATCTGGTAAGCAGTGGAGCCTGCGGACCAAGGACCGGAGAGCGGCGGAAAAGTTGCTTCACGTTAAGAACGAAGCGCACCGCCTGCCAACCCTCAATCTCACGATGGCGCGCGCCTATCTTTCCGC
This sequence comes from uncultured Verrucomicrobiae bacterium, assembly GCA_963820865.1. Lineage (GTDB taxonomy): Bacteria > Verrucomicrobiota > Verrucomicrobiia > Chthoniobacterales > Terrimicrobiaceae > DASTFP01. Next base: position 1,394,587 of record CAWGBZ010000011.1, on the reverse strand, counting down.
GCACGATCCGAAGATGAGCACGCGCACCTGGGCGACGGTCATGCGCGAGATGGGCACCCATGGAATCACATCTTCCCAGGAACGCTGCGCGCGAACCTTCTGCTCGAGAGCGTTCGATCCTATCCGTCACAAGCCTCTGGTTCAGACAACCGCAGAGGATCTGCTCTCGATAGTGCACAACAACGGCCACTCAGTTGCCCACTATCTCCGTCGTTTGCACAATCTGGCGTGTGATTTGGGCTGGTTGGCTTGGCCGATCCTTGCCAAGCGGGTCTGGCCGAAGATCCGCGCCAAGCACCGCCGCGCCGTGACAGCCGAAGAACACGCGAAAATCATCGCGAGCGAGAAGAATCCGGAGAAACGTGCCTACTACGAATTTCTGTACGAAACCGGCGCAGCTCAGTCCGATGCGGCGGAGCTCACCGCGGAGAGTATCGACTGGCAGGAGGGGTTGCTGGTCTATCATCGCAAGAAGCTCGGACAGGATAGTGAGCCCGCGCGGCTGAGCATCGGCGCGAAGCTCAGGAAACTTCTCGAGTCGCTGCCAGAATCAGGTGATCTCTTTCCAACCATCAAGAAGGCGAAGCCAAATGCCCGTTCTACCGAGTTCCGACGGAGGTGCCGCATCGCAGGGGTCTCGGGCGTGAGCCTCCATAGCTATCGACATTCCTGGGCTCAGCGCGCGAAGGCGTGCGGCTATCCGCAACGATTTGCCCAGGACGCGCTTGGACACAGTAGTCGCGCCGTCCATGAGGCCTACGCCAAGGGCGCTTTCGTGATTGTCCCGCCTCTGGATGAATACGAATCGATCACGCAACGCAAAGTCATTGCGATGCCTCTGCGACTCACCCTAAGGGAAGAAACCGATCATGTCCCAGAAACCAGGCTTGAGAATAGCCATACTACCTAGTAGTATATGCGCGTCCTTTTTATCGAGTCGCACAAATTTACAGAGCAGGTCGCCAGGCTGAACGCTGAGGAGGCGGTGTGGGATCTTGAAAACGAGCTTCTGCAAAATCCGGACAAGGGCGACTTGATCCAAGGGACAGGAGGTTTTCGCAAGATCCGTATGAAAACTAGCAGGAAGAGGAAAGAGCGCAGGCGCTCGGGTGGTCTATTTGCACCTGAAAGATCACGCCGTCATCTTCCGATTTCTTCTCTATACCAAGAGCGGACAGAGCGACTTGACCGCCGAGCAGAAAGCCGCCCTGCGTCAGCAGGCGCACTATCTCAAGCAACCATGAAGAAGAAACCTTTAGAGATCGAATTTGACGGGGACGAACTGGTCGAGGCCGTGCAGGACACCGTAAAGCTCTATCGAGAGGGACGCCTGGGAGAACTTCGAAGCCGTCAGCGTCAGCCGTTACAGGCTCTCAAACCCGCTCAAATCCGGGCAATCCGCAAAAAATGGGGAGCTAGCCAGGCGATCTTCGCCGACATTCTCAATGTTCCCAAGAAAACGTACATTTCGTGGGAAAGTGGCTACAAGAATCCGAGCGGTGCCGCGCTGAAGCTGCTCATGATCGCTAAAGAGAAGCCAGAAGCCCTATTGGCTTCCTGACGCGATGGTTTCTGGGAGATAGGGGACCTCGAAGCGTCAGGCCGCGGCATCGAAAAATGAAGAGCCAGGGGGATGCGCTTTCTTACGACTGTTCTTGATACGCCAGTGCCTCGCCAGGGCTCGCGTAGCCTGCGACAGCCACTCCCGGTCTTGCGCGATCGTCAGAACATCCACCGTCGCGAAATATTTCGGCGCGTTCGGCACCGGCCTGCCAAGGGGCGCGAGCAATTTGGCGGCAATCAACGGCGCAATGTCATGCTCCTGGAAGCCGAGAAGAACCGCCGCCTCTCCCGTGCTCAGCCTTGCCGGAAGACGCCGGCAATTGAGAAGAGCCAGAATTTCCTGAGCGCTGCTGATCTGTTTGGCAGAGAACATCACCGGTCTTTCCCACTCTCAACCTCTCCCCTGAAGCTTCTTGAGCTCCTTTTCGTGGGCAATGCGCTCTTGATTCATGCGCTGGGCCAACTTGCGATATCCCTTGAAGACTTCCGACGTCAGACGCCCTTCGTGCTTATTGACAAGCTCCATCAGGAAGTTCCGTTCCTGGGCATCGATTTCGTAAATCTCCGGCACGATGGCCCCGACAATGGTCATGATCGCTTTGGAGGTCAGAAAGGTCTTTCCCTCAACTTGGTTGTGAAGGGAGAGAATCGGGATGTCATAGCTTCCCGGCGCGTCCATGGCGTCCAGAACTCCTTCGACACAGAGATTGACGAAGTTGTTCGGTCCCTGCTGCAAGAGCTTCGCCTTTTCCAGAACGCGGTCGATGAGGTCGACCCGCAAGACCAGGGTAATGCGTTTCCGGGGTTGTTTCTTGGATTTTGGCTCCATTGCCGGAGATATTCGCAGCATTTGCAAACGAAATCAAGTATAAATGACGTGCTTTGCACGCCAATAGCGGAGTTGTGACCCGTCCGGCTCAGACGAGAAGCACCGCGCAGGTTTTTTTGCCGATCAAAGTCTATGCGCCTGTGACGGGTAGGAAAGACGCAGGTTTCGGTTTGCTCCGCGGGCTTATAGCCTTTAACTTTGCGAGCGGAAATGAACATCACTGAACTGCGAGAAGCAATTGGGTCGGCATTTCGGGGTAAGCCGGTCTCGCGAGTGGATTTATTCGGCTCGGCAGCCCGGGGCGAAATGACGCCCGAAAGCGACGTGGATCTTCTCGTCACGCCAAAACCTGAGGCGACACGTCGTGATCTCTTCATCATGGCAGCGGACGTAGAGGATGCCGTTGGCAGGCGTGTTGATTTTCTCATTCGCGCCGATGTTGAGGCGATGAAGAACTGCGAAGCGAGAGACCTCATTCTAAAGAGCGCGGTTCCCGTTTATGTCGCCTGAGGAAAAGCTCCGGCTCTCTCATATTGTCGAAGCCGCTGACCGGATTGCGGAGTATCTCCACGACGTATCCAAAGACTCATTTCTTAGAGATCTTCTTCGCCAGGACGCCGTGATTAGACGAATTCAAATCATCGGTGAGGCTGTTCGGCATTTGTCTCCGGCGCTCCTCAGCACGATGCCAGACTTTCCTGCCAAAGAAGCCAGAGGTATGCGCAACGTTTTGGTCCACGATTACGAGGGAGTCAACGTCGAACGAATATGGGAAGCCGCCGTCAATGATATTCCTGTCCTCCGGCAGTCCGTCGAGAAGTACCTTAATACACAGAGGCAGGATCGCGGACCTTCCATGTAGGACGACAACTGAACAGTTGTCCTCACGGAAAGCACGGTAGACGTGGAAACGGCGGAGAATTGGAGGTGCGAATCGTCTGACGTCCAATGGAAAAACCTGGAACTGGTGCGCGTCTTCATTTTTTCGGCTTGGGTCAATACGAAGACTGCTCGAAGTAAATGGCCGCTCGCTTTCTATCGCCCATGTCCTCGATGCCGACGTCTTCGGCGTGATCAACCACCAAGGCGAACTTTCGAGGAATGGGTTGCTTGCGGTTGTCGACGACGGGCACTATGCGGATCGGAACGTTCATCTTTGTTAGTTGGCTGAAAGTTTCGTCATTGATCGCATTGACCGAGACGACTCGTTCGAGCGCGGCCTTGACCTTGAGGTTGTAATGACGGGAAAGCTTGGACCAGCCGAGAGCGAAACAGCCTCCTGCGATGACGAGGCAACTGACCAGCATGGCCACAAGAATGCCCTTGAAATGATAGCCGCGGAGCTGACGCGTAGAGTTTTCCATGCGTTCGAGCGCTTCGTTCACGGAGGGAGCCGCCTCTTCTAATAGCCGGCATTGACTGGCGAGTGGTTGAAGGAGAGTCGGCTCCAGTTCGGCATGAACGCGTTCTGCCAAACTCGCGGTGTTGACTTCCTGCCAGCCGCTGCGGATTGCCTCGTCAAGCCCCTTGATCGCCGTTACTGCTCTCTCCGTGGAATGAGTGGCCTCGATGGCAATGTCCTTGTGGCGTTCGATGACGGAATTCAGCTCCGTGCCGAGGCAAGTCAATGCTTCATGCAACGGATCGAGGACTTGCTCCCGGACTATCTTCGGCGCTTCGAGCATGTACAGTCCATTGGCCTGCAGGACCAGAATCAGACCGCTCAAGGTGTCGGCCATCTTGGGGTTCTGGGAGAAGTGGCGGACGAAGAATTCCCAGGCCGCGTCCCGGGTCTCTGGCGTCGGCAAGCAGGAAATGGCCGCCTTCCAGTAGCGCCAATCCTCCTCTGCTTCGGTGCTCACCGGATGCTCTCCAGATTGATGCCAGAGATTCGACGCTTCGGCGCGACGGTTTCTCGCCTTCTCGCGGGCTGCAGAGCTTTGGCCTTCTGGGTCGGAATGAGATGCCCGGCGATCGCGTCCAGCCGTTGAAAGAACTCAGCTACCCATTGTTCAAGGACGATACGGTGGGCGATGTCCAGCTGGATACTCGGATTCCGCAGCGCCTCGGCTGGTGATAGTCCCCGTCCATGCTGGATCTCCCGCGACCGCAAATGATTGCGAGTGTCAGAGAGCAAAGCCGGGATCTCCAACCGCACGGCTCCAAAGCCGATCAGCTGGCTCTCGAGTTCGGAGCCTTGAAAGAACTTCGTTGTTGGGATCCTGACCGGATTGCGAACGATCACCCAATCGACAGAGTCTTCCAACGCTTCGACCGTTTGCGCGATGTCGTCCATGTCGGAGACTTCGTCGACCGGATAGACCAGAACGGTAACGCGTGCGGTGATGGCTTCGCACAATTGCGTTAACCGAACCATCTCCATGGCCCGCAAGATGGTTCTGTTCATGTGGGCGCTCGGATCGATTACCGTTACATCGGTTTGAGCCAGCCCCCGAAAGATCTTGATGAGCTCTCCTTCCGGTTCCGGCCCTGGTTCTACAAAGGCAACCTGCTCGGGATAGATCGTGCTCAATGTGCGGTTAAAGGCGTCAAGATCATAGCCCTTCCAGGTGACGCTGCGTTCGGTCATCCACTCACAGCGGGCGATCGCCTCGGTGGACTTTCCAAGATTGCCACGCGTCTGGATGGGAACGACGAGGCGATGGAGGATTTCAGATGTTGTAGGGTCTTCGCTTCTCTTCATGGGGTTTAGGATCGGGCGGACTGAAGAACTCCCGCGCTCGGGAGTTGACTTGGACGGGTGGAACGACTCTCGGGTCGTCCGAGGGAGGCAGTGCATAGAGACGGCGGCGCTTGGCACGAACTTTGACGAAAGAAAAGATGGTGCTCGGCGCGACGCTCAAGCCGTGGTCTTTGCCCAAGGCCGCCGCGATGCGGGGATAGCTCCAGCGCTTGGCGCGACACTCCCGGATGAATTCCCGGTAGGGCTTCAGCTTCGACTGGAAGGCCGGATTGCGCGTCGAAGCCGGCGGCGGTTTAGGCATCGAGCACTCCCCCAGTTCCTTCGAGTGCGTTCGAATACATTCGAAGAAATTCGAACGGCCCTCTGCAGATTCGCATCGGCAACTCGAACGCTTTGAAACGGGTATCGAATGGCATTCGAGAAGCATTCGAGTCGGTCACAGAATCAAGGCCTCGCTTTGACATATTGCGTCTCTTTTCATGGAGACTGTTCTGGAGGAGTGGCTGCGGCATTACATTCATGCGAGTAGTGCTTGACGTGCACTGCACGCTATATGATGCTCTTCAAAAGTCAAGGGACTCGATGTTTACCGCCGCGAAGATCCGCAATGGTTCCACCTATCTGGAGAACCATCTTTCGGCGAATGACTACTATGCCCAGGGTGAGCGAGTGAAGGGAGAGTGGCTCGGAAAGGGCGCAAAGTCCCTTGGCCTCTCAGGCGAAGTTCGTCCCGAGGCCTTTGAGGCCTTGAGGGTCAATCAGCGGCCTGGGACTGGGGATCGGCTCACCCCACGAACCAAAGAGATGCGCTTGCCGACCCTGGCTGAGGCCGCTTTAGCATTCCGGCAAAAGGAAGGCCGTCCTGGGACAGCGCAGGAGGTCTCCAATTTTCGTCTCTCGATGAAGCCGGTCTCCAATCGCGTGGCGTTCTTCGACTTTCAATGCTCCGCGCAAAAGTCGGTCTCGCTCCTCGCCGTGCTTGGCGGCGACAAGCGACTGAGGATCGCCCACGAGGAGTCTTCCCGAATTGCACTCGCGGAACTGGAGCGCTTCGCTTCCCGGCAAAGGAATACCCTTGTTCGACGCCAGTCTGAAGTCACCGGCAACATCTGTGCGGGGGCCTTTACCCATGATGCCAGCCGTGCCCTCGACCCGCAGCTGCACACGCACTTTGTGATCGCCAATGCCAGCTGCGATCACACCGGCAAATGGTACGCGCTCAACGAATACGAGATGGTCCGCGCCGTGCGCTACGTCGGCAAGGTATACCAGAATGAGATGGCGCGGGCCGTTCAGCACCTCGGCTATGGCATCCGGCTGGTGCGGCAAAATGGGGAGACTACCGGCTTTGAGATTGAAGGAGTATCCGATGCGGTTTGCGAGCGCTTCTCCAAGCGTCGTGAGGAGATTGAACGGCAGATCGAGAAGTTCGAGGAGAAGCAGGGACGGAAGCCGACCGTGAAAGAAGTGGCCCTGATCACCTGCGAGACCCGCCCGGCCGCCTTGAAGGAGATCGCCACTCCTCAAGTAGTCGCCTTCCAACGGTCCCAGTTGTCACCGGAGGAATGGAGGCAATTACAGAGTCTCCGTTCAGAAGCGGAAGCCCAGACGATGCCGATGCGCGCCGGTCAGGAGCGCCAGGCGCTTCGCGCCGGTATCGCACATCTCTTTGAGCGCAGCAGCGTCCTACGGGAACGCGAGATCCTGGCCGAAGCTCTTAACCAGTCACTCGGCTCGCTGGATCTTGGGCGACTGAAGCAAGCCGTCTCAAACGGCGAAGGAGGACTGGTTCGCTTAACCGAGAATCATTTACTTTCAGAGTGCTGCACGCGGCCGGGCTTGCGACTGGAACAGCAGGCCGTCAGGTACGTCAACGACACGAGGAACACTTGCATCGCGCTGAACTCTCGCTTTGTGCCGGCCGCGCATCTCTCCGAGGAACAGAAGGAGGCGGTCGCTTCGATTCTCAGGTACTCGAGATCGAGTGTTCAGCTTCCGCGGTGTCGCAGGATCTGGAAAGACAACCACACTCCGGGAAGTGCAATGCGGATTGAGTGAGGCCGGGCATATTGTCTTTGCGGTCACTCCTACGGCCTCGGCAGCACGAATGCTGCAAAGAGAAGGGTTTACCCAAGCGACAACGGTCGAGGACTTCTTACGCAACGCGGAGAAACGGGGCGGACTGCGGAACGCCGTTGTGATCTGCGATGAAGCAGGACTGAAGTCCAATCGGCAGGGTGGGGAGTTGTTCCGACTTGCGGAGAAGCACGACCTGCGCGTGCTCCTTGTGGGCGATGTCCGCCAGCACGTCTCAGTCGAGGCTGGCGACTTTCTGCGGGTGCTCGAAGCGCACAGCAAGCTCGGTCGCTGCCAAGTCGAGGAGATTCATCGCCAGATTCCCTATGACTATCGCGCTGCGGTCACCCAAATGGCCGCCGGCAACGTCCGTCAAGGTTTAGAAGGACTGGATCGCATGAATTGGATCAAGGAAGGACAGGCGGACTACCTGGAGAAGGCCGCGGCGGACTTCTTGCGGCTGACCGATCAGGGTCAGCATCTAGATCGCTGCCTGGCCGTGTCGTTTACCTGGGATGAAAATCATCGGTTTACTGAATCGATCCGCAGAGGCCTGAAAGAAACCGGGGTGCTCCCGGCAGAAGGAACGCGCCTCGAAGTCCATGAGTCGCTTCGCTGGACCAGTCAGCAGAAGGCCAACTGGCAGCGCTACGAATCGGGACAGGTCGTGATCTTTGCCCCTGCACGCGAGCGCCTCGCATCCTCCGCGACGGTCGTGCGCGTTGAGAAAGGCAAAGTCGTCGTGGCTCTTGCTTCGAGGAAAGAAATGGTCCTGAACTTGGGACGCCCTGACTCCTTCGATGTCGCTCGCTCGCGGCAAATCGAAGTCAGTCCGGGTGACAAGATACTTATCCGAAGCAACGACAAACGGCTTGGTCTCACCAATGGACAAGTACTAACCATCTCCGGTATCGCACCGGACGGCGCGCTTCAAACCAAGGAGGGCCAGCGTGTTCCGGCGGACTTTCGGCAATGGTGCCACGGTTACGTGGTCACCTCGCACAAGGCTCAAGGCTGGACAGCCGATTATCTCGTCGTTGCCGCGGAATCCATGACATCCAAAGGAGCCTACGTAGCATGCTCTCGAGGCCGTAGGTCCTGCATTGTCCATACTCCGGACAAGGCGCGCCTGATCGAAAGATTGCCCGAGGGAAATCGTCGCGCCGCACTGGATGCGCTTTCAGAGATTCGCCCCAAAAATGAGTCGATCGTCAACCGTGTCAGAGCGTGGAAGGAACTCTCCATGGACTTGGCGCAACGCTTCGCCGCGCAGGTAGCTCAAGCACCGACCCGGATGCGAATTGCTCCCCCGCAAAAGCATATAAGCCAGAGTATATAGGAGAGAGTGTCACGGCTTGAGGAGGCGGCGCGAGCCCCGTTGCGCGGCCCGCGCGTACTTCCACGATCGAACAATTCCCTAAGCAACATTTATGGGCCAGATGGCCGCTTCGACTGCAGGGCAGCAAACTGCGACCTCGGCTGCGAACCGGACTCGACATTCGCGGAGGGAGTACATGAATGCCGACGCGAAGCCGAGCCAATCGAAGGATTTACAGTATTCGAGTGTGCGACTCCGACTTCAGCTGGACGTGGCCCCTTGTGGCTTATACAGGACGCTCTTCATGATCCGCTGGGTTGAGGCGCTCGAAGGAAGCAGCGACACGAGCATACGACGTCGGCCATCCGCTCGACGGAGTGGCCGTTTATCCCCGAAATGATTACCGTGGACAACGGCAGGGAACTCTGCGGCCGGTTATGGATGCCTAAGCCTACCGTGACGGCCTGAAGTTGGACTCCATTCGGCCGGGCAAGCCGGTAGAGAACGGGTATATCGAGAGCTTCAACCGCCGACTGGGGGACGAATGCCTTAACGTCGAATTTGCTTGTCGGTCCAGGACGTCCATGCTAAGCGCGAGCAGTGGAGGGTGGACTACAATGTCGATCGGCCGTATAGCTCACTGGCAACTTGCCTCCGGCTGCGTTTGCCGATGAGCTCAGACAGAGAAAACCAACTCGCGCAGGCTCGCGCCTTCGGCCAGCGATTGATCGATCACCGTCTGCGCGGGTTATGGGCGGGGAGACGGAGAAAATCGAGAACTTCTGACCGCCGGAAACTCAACCTGAACGCAGCCCAGAATCCGGGAGAAGGTCAATCCCGAAAAGGCAAATGCCTATCAATCTTAGTTTCGGAGGCCGGAAGGTAGATGACCTCGGCGTCGATTACTCAGTCGACGTTGATGCCCGCACGGGGGCGGCGATTTTGCGCGTGCCTGTTCCGGCGCAGCCGGGCCGCGACGGGCTTGGGCCAGCTTTCAGTCTCAATTACTCCTCCCAGGCTGGAAACTCGCCGTTTGGTGCGGGTTGGGGGATTTCCGGACTTCCCACGATCGGTATCGATACGCGTCAGCAGTTGCCGCGCTGGGACGGTCGGGATACGTATCAACTTGAGCAGGATTCGCTCGTTCCCTGGCTCGAGCGCGTCGCAGGCCGCTGGCAACCACGCGGCTTCGACACCGACGAATTCTCGATCACCTACTATCGCAGTCGCAAGGGCGGATCGGCCATCCGCATAGAAAAATGGGTGGAGAAAGGGACTCGCCGAGTTCATTTCCACACTCGCGACGCTCGCAATGTCCTCACCATTTACGGCGCCCGTGCGAGTTCAGCAGCCCGCATCGCCGATCCCCTAGACGAGACGCGTACGTATGCCTGGTTGCCGGAGCTTCAGATCGATCCCCACGGCAACGCCGTGTGGTTCGAGTACGCGGCGGAAACGCTCGATGGCGTCGATCGAACGATTCCCCAAGAGCTGCGTCCGCCTGCAACTGCGCAGCGCTATCTTAAACGCGTCAGGTACGGGAATACCCTCCCACTCGATGTGACGCCCGAGGTCCTAGCGGGTCATCGCGCCGAGGACTTACCTTGGTGTTTTCAACTGGTCTTCGACTACGGCGATCATGGCGATTCCGATCGCCCTCCAGCTAACCCCATTCGAGCATGGCCGGCACGGCAGGACGCGTTCTCGAGTTACCGAGCCGGCTTTGAGATTCGTACCTACCGTCTATGCCGACGAATCCTCTCGTTTCATGATTTTCCGGAACTTGGCGACGAGCCCACGCTGGTGGGCGCGCTCAACCTCGTGCATGAGCATGACCCATCCGGCGCGACACTCCGTGAGATCGGCTTCGTGGGACATCGCATCGGTGGTTGGTCGAGAGCCATCCCACCGCTCCGGCTGACATACAGCCCAGCGGCCACCGACGCCGGTTTCGTAGGCGCACCAGCCGAGACTCAGGACAATCTCCCCAGCGGCCTTGCCTCTCGGCGATCGACGTTCATTGATCTTTTCGGGGAGGGCTTGCCGGGCATCCTGACCGAAGGTGAGCGTTCCTGGTTTTACAAGCCCAATCTGGGCAATGGCGATTTCGGTGCGCAAACCGCCGTGCTGGAACGCCCCGCCGTCCGCAACGGCACTTACGCCTACGGCGACCAGAATCGGGATGGTGACACCGATCTCTCGCAAATGGCGGGACGCCTCGCCGGATTCTTCGAGTTCGATCGGCAAGGTGCGCATTGGGAAGGATTCAGGCCATTTGCAAAGTTGCCGCACGTCGAAGCATTAGGCGGACGCGCCCAATGGGTCGATATGAATGGCGATGGACGGCCGGACATCGTTGTCGCGAAAGCGGATCATCTGGTGTGGTTCCCATCCGAGCAGGAGGGATTCGGCGATCCGATGGAAATTCCGCGGCCCGCGGAAGCAGGCGCGCTACCCCTAGCAGCGGAAGACCCGGCGCTCGACTTTTTCTTCGCTGACATGAACGGGGACGGGCTGGTCGACATGGTCCGAATCCAAAATGGCCGGGTCGAATATTGGCCCAATTTGGGTAACGGGCGCTTCGGCACAGGGATTCTGCTGGATGGCTCGCCACAGTTTGCACCCGAAGGCGAGTTCGACGCCGCCCGCCTGCGTTTCATCGATCTCGACGGCAGCGGAACGACGGACCTCGTCTATATCGGCCGGGGCGAGGTCAGGTGCTGGACGAACGCCAGCGGCAATCAGTTCGTCCCAGGGCCCCGGCTTCGAGGATTGCCTTACCTCGATCAGATCTCGAGTGTTCAGGTCCTCGATTTTCTCGGCGACGGTCGGCCATGCCTCGTATGGTCCTCACCCTTGCCCGGACGTGAAAGCCCTATTCAGGTACTTGCCTCTCACACCTGCGGTACGGCCCAAGCTCCTCATCACGGTCGAGGATTCCCTCGGTCAGGAAGTGCGGCTCACCTATTCGACTTCCGCCGCGCATTATCTGCGTGACCAGCGCGCGGGTAGGCCCTGGTCATCCAAGCTGCCCACCCATGTCGTGGTCGTGGATCGGCACGAAGTGATCGACCACATTGGCGGAACTCGTTCGGCCACCGGGTACCAGTACCGCGAGGGCCATTTCGACGGGAAGGAGCGCGAGTTCCGCGGGTTTGGCCTCGTCGATGTCTATGACGCCGTAATGTCCTCGGACGACACTGGAGAAGGCGATGTCGCGACACCCACCCTCACCCGTAATTGGTTCCACCTCGGTACGGCGATGTGGGGCGAGCACCGGCCGCGCGATACCTATGCTGGCGACTCCGATCTGCCGCGCATTCCACATCATGCCGTGGAGAGCGCGAAAGCCCTCGCCGAAAATGAGGCAGACGATGCCTTTCGTGTGTTGGCAGGCCGGGTTCTCCGACGCGAAGTGTATTCGCTAGACGACCAGGGACGTCGCGCGCTTCATCCATTCGAAGTCCATCAAGCGGGCTACCGGATACGCCAGATACAACCGGCTTTAGGTTCCACTCGACCTGCTTGGTCCGTGATTCCTGGCCAGGAGCTGGCTGCCACCTACGAGCAGGAAGCGGATGATCCGCGTTTGACCCATCGGATCACGGTAGAAACGGACGCCTACGACCAAGTGGTGCGAGAGGCGGACGTCGCCTATGCCCGCCGCACGGGCCGGGCTCGGGACATCGCCGCACAGGGTAGTACGAGCGTGGTGATGCACGATCACGGGCTGACCAATATCGACGAGCCGAACCGCTTCGAACTCGGCATCCCGGTCGAGGGCAAGGATTATGAGTTGCTGGGATTACCCATGACTCCGGGCAGCCTTTTGACCCGTGATCACCTCCGCGCGTCGGACATCGTGGGCGTGTTGGCCGCACCTCGGCCGCATCATGAGGAACCGGCCGGACTCGCGGCCCGGCTCCTGTCATGGGAGAAGAGCTTTTACTGGAACGACGACCGAGCGGCCACGGTGCCGTTCGGTTCGATAGGTGCGGTCACCTTGATCCACCACGAGGAAGCCGCTTGCTTCGCGCCTGGTTTCGCCGTGGAAGTTTACGGTGCTCGTGTTGGCGCCGACCGCTTGGCCGCCTTAGGGTACGGGCTTCGCGACAGCTACTACTGGAAACGCGACGAGGTCCACCACTTCGCCTCCCGCGACCTATTTTTTCAAAGGGTTGCCATCGAGGCGCGCGATGGCGGCCGCACGACGTTCACCTATGACCGCCATGGGCTCGAACTCATCGCCGTCGAAGATGCGTTCGGCAACCGTTCGACGGCAGAGATTGACTACCACCTGCTGGCGCCATGGCGCGTCACCGATCCGAACGGATCCGTGAGCGAAGTGCGCTATGATCCGCTTGGTGTCATCGTCGTTGAAACGAACTATGGCACGATGGACGGTGCAGCATGGGGTTTCGATGCGCTCACCGATGTTGAACCACGCCCGCCGCCTGATCTCACCGCGGTTCTCGCCGATCCTGGGCGCTACCTGCAAGGAGCAGCTCGATCCACGAGTTACGACCTCGAAGCTTGGCAGCGTGCTCGAACGCCGACAACAGCAGTGACACTGGTTCGAGAGGACCTTCGACACGATGGTAGGGGCAGCGGAACTGCCGACGGACGCATTCAGGTGCTGGTGTCCTACCTGGATGGCCTCGGCCGCACGTTGCAGACGAAGACCCTCGTCGAGCCGGGACCGGCGATCCAGCGCGGACCCGACGGCGCGGTCACGCTCGATGCAGCCGGACATCCGGTATTGGCTCCGGCCGACGAGCGCTGGCTTGTTTCAGGGCATGTGCAATACGACGCCAAGCAGCATCCCATCCGCAGTTACGAACCGTTTTTTTCGTCCACGCGGCAATTCGAGGGTGATGAGGTGCTGCAACGCTTCGGCGTCGCGTCGCTGACGGTTTACGATGGTCTCGGACGTGTCGTGGGGCAACACCTGCCGAACGGCACCTTCACGCGAACTACCTACCAAGCCTGGGCGATTGTCCACGAGGACGTCAACGATACGGTTCTGCAGTCGGCCTATCGGGTGATGCGGGAGCGGCTGCTGGCCGACGATCCGGAGCGGCAAGCCTTCGAGCACGCCCGCGCGCACGCCGGAACGGCGACCACCACATTCCTGAACCCGCAGGGCCAAACTGTCGTTTCGTTGGCTCGTGGCGGAGCAGGTGAAGATCGCCGCACCGAACAACGACTCGATGGCTCTGGCCAAGTCCGTGAAGTCGTCGACCCGCGCGGTCTCGTCGCATTCCGATACCAGCGGGACATGGAAGGGCGGGTGCTGTTTACCCAAAGCATCGACGCGGGCGACGCCTGGTCTTTGCCCGATGCCGATGACCGGATGGTGTTGACCTGGAATGGACGTGGGGTGGAAGTCGAAGTCACCTTCGACCGGCTGGACCGCATCACCGCCACTCACGTCCGGGGCCCCGGCCTGGATCACCGCGTCGAGGAGCGCGTCTACGGCGAATCGGTGCCGGACGGCGCGGCGCGCAATCTGCTCGGCCGTCTGGTCACGGTCCGTGACCAGGCCGGCGAGAGCTCCGTCGAGCGCTACGACCCGGCTGGCCAGATCCTGCGTTCGGTTCAGCGGCTGCGCACTGATCTCGGCGAACCGGACTGGCGCACGCCCGTGGCCCTCGATGCCGAGCGCTTCGCGAGCGAAACCTTCCACGATGCACTGGGTCGCCCGCGCCGCGAAGTGCTTCCCGACGGCACCGTTCGCGCGACCGACTATCTTCGCGGCGGCGGAATCGAGCGGGTACGCCTCACCACACCCGACGGGCGTTTGTCGGACGTATCAATCGTCGACGGCGCGGACTTCGATGCTCGCGGGCAGAGGAGGCGGGTAAGACTCGGCAACGGCGTCGAGGTCACCTACGGCTACGACCGCGAGACCACGCGGTTGGCAATCCAGACCGCTCGTCTCGGTTCGCGGCGATTCCAGGATCTCCGCTACATCTACGATCCCGTGGGAAACCTCGTGCGGCTCGAGGACCTCGCCCACGAACCCGGCCCGGCATCCCTGATTCAGGGCACGATCATCTCGGCACGGCGAGATTACACGTATGACGCCCACTATCGCCTGACACGTGCCACGGGTCGCGTTCATCAGGCGCTGCTGGAGCATGACTACATCCCCGGCGTGGGAACCATCAAAGGGACTCGCCACCTCAGCCTCAACAACGGAGCGGCCCTTGAGCGCTTTACCCAGGCTTACGAGTACGACGCGTCGAACAATATCAGGCGCATGGGCCACGCCGGTGCGACGCGAAGCTGGGCGACGGAGATGTGGGTTTCCCCAAGCAGCAACCGCTCGCTGCCGAGCCTGGATTCCGGAGGCATTCCGATTCCCGACCCCGAGTCGCGCTTCGACGCCGCGGGCCATCTGGTAAGCCTGGCGCACCTCCGCCGCGTGGACTGGAGCTGGCGGGGCACGCTCGCGCGAGCGTTGGTCATCGAGCGGGCCGGCGGAACTGACGACGATGAGGCCTATACCTACGGCGCCGATGGAATGCGTATGCGCAAGGTCACGACCCGTGTCGTCAGCGATACCCAGGCCGAAGTAACCGAGAAGGTCTACTTCGGCATCAGCGAGCGCAAGCGGTTGCTCCGAAACGGCGCGGTGATTCTCGAGCGCTGGACCACTCATGTCTCAGACGGCCAGGGCCGAATCGCGCTCGTCCATCGCTGGGTAAGAGATGATCAGCGGCGAGAGACGGACGACCCCGGCCGTCCCCGTATCCTTTACCAGCTCACCACCCACCAAAACTCCGGCGCGATCGAACTCGACGAGAGTGGCGATCTTGTCTCCTACGAGGAGTATTTCCCTTACGGTGGCACGGCCTTCATCGCTGGAGACCGGGCGCGCGACATCGAGCGAAGAGAATATCGTTACATGGGCAAGGAGCGGGACGATGCGACCTCGCTCTACTACTACGGACACCGATACTACGCGCCGTGGATGCGGCGGTGGCTGTCGCCCGATCCGATCGGCCCGGCCGACGATCTGAATCTGTATCAATTTGTGTTAGGTAATCCGGTTAACCTAATCGATATAGATGGACTTCAAACTACACAGGCAACCACGTCGGCGCGACCCCAGATACAGTATATTCCTTTCGAAAGCCTTCCAATAGAGTCACAGACATCAAGAATCCGTCAAGAAGGTCATTATTGGTTGCGTGACCAAAGTATTCTTGGTTTAGAAGCACACAGCATTTCAGAGATCTTTGAGCGGGCTGCCCAAAGTCATGCAGTTGTTCACGTTTATAGTCCTGTCTGGCAACGGATTTACGAAGCAACTGGAGGAAATGAGGAACTCGCGACAGAGGCTACTAACCGATTTACTGGTCAGTGGGGCCATACACTAGATGCGCCAGATGCATCTGATCTTAATAGGGCAGTCGGCTCAGCGAGTCACGGTGAACCCGACCCAGAAAGCAACAATCAGGGAAGAGCTATTGGCTCGTCGGAGAGTGCGTCCAGGCAAAATACGAGCACTGCCTCGACACCGCGAGCAAGTTCCGGAAGCGGTAGTAGCGAATCTTCCCGCCAACGGGCAGGAACTCTTGGGCCGAGTAACCGTGGCCACCAAGACAGCACTTCTGACCAGAATCGTACACATCGGCAACCAGGTCCGACGCACAGAGCAAGACCAGAAGGACATCAACAAGGTCATGGTAACGGCTCGTCGACTGCGGGAACCGGTAACACGCCAGCGGGTACGCGACCGCAGTCCGGCCATCCGCTAGGTGGGGATCGGGGCGCAAGCAATGGTGTTCTTAACCGTAGTCTTGGGACGGAGGCGCCGCCACCGAATCAGCTTGCTGGTGGACAAAATCCCGCTGCATCGTACCGGGGCAGCGACCATGGACAGGCCGAAGGTACCTCTCACGGCACATCGACAGGCACTGACCAGAATTACCAAATTGCCAACCGCACTCATGGGCCATCTCGCGTGCCGGGCGGTTCTCCTCAAGGTGACGCCGGTCCGGGTTGGGAATTGTTGGGGAACAATTACAGAAGCAACCCGCCAACGACCACCCCCGATGATTATTTGTATAGTCTGGCCAGGGTGGCTATGCAGGACTTTCCGGAAGATGATCATTCTGCGCAGGGTGGCGGCATGCCTGGCGGGAGGGGGAAGATTAGGATTAACCGCCGCGACGGTCAGATTCTTCACCTTGCCTACCAAATAGCTATAAGAAGACTTTTAGCAGGGCTACTAGGTATCGCTCTAGGATTGTTAGTAGGCCTGGTTAGAGGTGCTATTGCGTTAGCCTTACTTCGTCGATTTGTGCGTGTACAAACCGCGAACATGGCGGGCCGACAGGGACAGAACATCGCTGGTCGGCTTCTCGGCTCAGCTCTTCAATCTCTACGAATGGTTAGACAAGCGTTTCTAGTCAGACGTTGTCTACGTGAAGTCATGAGAGACTACAGCCAGATTCTTCAGGCAGAACCTGAGAATTTTGGATCACTTAGCGTTTGGGGACGGCGGACTAGGAATGGGGGCGAATATTCTGTTCACATTATTCTGATTCGCGACGCCAATGTTTCAACGTTGGGTTCAAGTCAGACGGGTCAGCGAGGTTATCAATCAATGCTTAACATGAGAAGTTTCGGGGGACAAATTATGACTGAAGCCCGTGCAGCTGGTGCAACAACGGTGCGAATTTACGGCCATATGGTGGAGCATCCAAGTTTTCTTAATGAACGACTGCCGAGATCCTTAGGTTTTCCGCAAGGACTAGTTCGCATCTCTGAGAATCCAAAAATCGTTGCGACATTGCCTTACAACCTATGAGGTTATCAATTGGTATTCGCGAAGATTCGGCGATTGAAACTAACGGAAAATAGCAATGAAAAAGAACGACCTTCGCAGATTGCTTTTTAAAAGAGACTTTAAGAATTGTGATGTACGCACAAACGATCCTCAATTATGGTCCGCTATCCTCGCTGAACAAGGCGATAGGCTGCGAACCTGGGTTCTCGACACGCTCAAGACCAGCGCGCCCGAGGTCCGGGAAAGGATTGCGAACTTGGACTTTTCAGGCGTCGCTTCGGCGAATGTGGTGCAGTTCGTCCGCGATTCATTGGAAAAGGCAGGTTTCGATCCCAGGCTTATCCAGGACACCGTTGAGACATTGCAAGGAATTCCCCGGAAAAGAAAATCTCCTGCGGACGACTGCCGACCGCTTTCAGAAATCCCCGAAATCGCCCTTCAGCTTGAAAAAGCCCGCCTTTTCGAAATCACCGACATCTCCAAGCTCGATGATGCAACCGCCGAGAAAATAGCCGCTGAGCTGAGCGGCCCGAGCGGGATTAACAATGCAACGCTTGCCAAGTTCATCGACAACGGCCGACTGACCAAAGTCCAGGCCGCCGAGCTGGGCTTCGCGGCGGCGCTTTACCAACTGGCCGATGAACACGCCGCGCTCGCGACCGTAATGCGCAATCTCAAACCGGGGTGGATGCAAGGCAAGGCACCCGCCTCGACCAAGGATCTGTTCAAACTCGGCGCCGCCGACTGGGCAATGATTATTGGCGAGAACAACGACCCGTTGCCGAAAGGCGTCACGCGTGAACGTGCGGCGATCGTCCTGGCCGACCGCATCGCGGCGCTCCACCCCGATCTGGCATTCGTCGCCCGGCTGCCGAAGCCTGACTCCGATGTCATCACAGCGAAGGTCGAGAATCTGCAGCCTCTCTTTGCCAAAAATCCCAAGGTCCTCGGCCTTGAATTTAAGGATCTGAATACCGAAGGCTTGGCTCCCGAACAGATCAAGCAGCTTGAGGTTACCCACGCTGAACTCCAAGCCCTGGTTCGCGCCTATCCGGGCCTCCGCCTGGCCGAGGTCATCGACGATCTGCAGCTAACGCCCAAAGACAAGGCGGCCACCATCGCGCGCCGGCAATCCTTTGTCGAAAAGGTTCATGGCAACCTCAAAGAAGGCGAGCTGTTCGAACTGGATTATTCCCCCGACAGCCCCGACTTAGAAAAGCTCGATATGGCCGGGATCGGAGCAGACGCTGACGAGCAGGCCATGGTGCTGGAGACGCTCAAGGCCCATCAGCGCAGCTATGCGCTCACCCGCCATGTCGACGATGCGCAGTACTTGCTGCGGAAAGGCTTCACCTCGTCCAAAGACATCGCTCTCAAGAGCTTCTCGGTCTTCCAGACAGAAGTGGATTTCGACGCCTCCCGCGCCCGGCGCTACTGGACCGACGCCCGCTATACCTTTTTGGACAGTACCCTCGCTCTCGGCTCGATCATTGATGTGCGGTGGGGACTGTTCGACAACCTCCGGGTGAGCAATGTCAACCCGGATATTCAGGACTACTTGAAGAGGCTCGGCGGCTACGAAACGCTGTTTGGTAGCCTTTTATTCTGTTCGTGCAATCACTGCCAGTCGATCCTCGGGCCGGCAGCCTATTTCGTCGACCTGATGAAATTCGTCGACGAGAATATCCGCACCGCTTTCGACCGAGCTGACCACCCGCTGGATCTCAAGACCCGCCGTCCGGACCTATGGACGCTTGATATCAGCTGTGCCTGCAAAGACGAAAGGATTCCGACCGTCGATATCGTGAACGAGGTTCTGGAGAATTTCACGGCACGCGCACACGGGTTTGCTGGGTCCTGGACAGATCGTGCAGCCGTATCCAGAGTTGTATACGAAAGGACGCTGATCGACACGGCGAATTCCTTCAGCCAGCCGTTTCACCTTCAGCTAGCTCGCGTCGACGCCTACTTGGCGAAGCTGGAAACTTCACGCAGGACCACTGCACACGTGCTCGGCGCCAGTGGGACGGACTATGCCGCCGCCGCACTGTGCCTGTCGCCCCAAGAGTTCCGGCGCATCTCTCGGCGGGATGTGGACCTCGGCCACCTCGGCCAAATCTACGGAATCACATTTAGGCTTTCCGGAAGCACGATAGCGGCGGCCGACGCTCAAGAGCTGCTCGCGCGCATGGGACTGTCACGGGAGGAGCTGGGACAACTTTTTTCGACGGTGTTCGTGACCGCCGGCGGTGCGTCCGTTTCGATTGTCGCGGAGAGACGCAGCGCCGACAGCGTGCAGAACGACATCGAGAATGTGCACGGACTCACAGCCGATGCGCTCGACCGCATACACCGCTTTGCGCGGCTTTGGAAAAAGCTGCCCTGGTCGATCGCCGAGCTCGACCGCGTGCTCGTGGCGCTGGCCGACAGCACTCTGGCGCCTGCCGCTCTCGCATCGATCGCGAGAGTTCGTGATGTCGAGATGCAGCTCGGTACCTCGCCCGACGAGACCTGCGCATTGTTCGGGTTGCTCCCGAGGAGCCCCAGCAGCGCCTCGCTGTTTGACCGGCTGTTCAATCCGCCGTCTATCGTCGTTACTGACGGCGCTTTTCCCAAGGATTCGGTACATTTCATCCATCCGGCCTTTCGCAGTGCTCCGCCTGCGGAAGCAGATCCGGCATTGCCGCGCCTGCTGGCCGGGTTGCGCATCGATCTGGACGGCCTCGGCCAGCTGGTCAAGCGTCTGGCTCCCTACCTTGAGAGCGAAGTGGTCGACGCCGCAAGCGGAACCCGAAGGACCGAAATCGGGTTCGATCCCTCTGCTCCCAACGAGGGCGACCGCCATTTTCTCTTGTCCGTTGCCAACCTGACTCTGCTTTACCGTCACGCCCGGCTTGCCCAGGCGCTGGGCCTATCGATCGACGAGCTATTCCAGCTCATCGCATTTACCGGTTTGCCCGGCCACATCCGCAATCTGGATGATCTCGTGCAGCTTCTCGCTTTCCATGACTGGTGGAAGGACAGTGGCTATCGGCTGGATGACATTGCCGTGGCGACAGGCGTCCAGCCAAGCGACGCGAGCCGTTACCCTGACGCATTGGTGTCAGAGATTGTTTCGGGTGCTAGCGACGCTCTCACATTTAACGACACCGTGTTTGCAGTCGCCCTGGGCATCACAGAAAAAGCCTCGCGTGACTTTTTCAGCGCCAACCCGAGCCTGAACCCAACTCTCTTCGAAGCGACCGCTGCTGGCCAGTGGCGCTTGGCGGATGGTATCGACCTCGCGACTGCGACCGTCAACATTCCCCATGGCACGACGATTCCGGTCCCACCGCGCGGAAGCCGTCCGATGAATGCCAACGATGTGCAAGGAGTCCTTGGTTCATATCGATCGTTCGTAGTCTTGCGTTCTCGCCTCGCTGCGGCCTTTGGGATCGAACCGGAGAAGGCTGAGGCACTGGCAAAGCTTGCCGGCCGTGATCTCGTTGCGCGGGACCTGGCCGCGGCTCTACGCGGGGAAGGCGCGGCCACACCGGTCCGTGACCTGATTGCGGGCCTCATTCCATATTCCATCGCCTTTCGATCGAACCTGTGGAACGCTACCGCGCTCGAGTGGCTCCGGCAGCACCCAGACCTGTTCGGGCTGCCTGCGACCGGGCCCACCGTCGCAACGCTGCGGGCAGCATCGGTCTACACGCGTCTGGCTTCGCGAAGAACCGGCACGACAGCCGATTCATCGCCGGTCGATGCGGCGGATGTCCGCGCCGCTTTTCAGGCTTTCGACTCAACCACGTCGACTTTCCCGAGCGCGGTGGATGCTCCGCTTGCCCGGGTCCTTGGTGTCAGTCCCGGTCTCGTGCTGGGCCTGCGCAGCCGCGTGAGGCCCGGCGGGACGGCTGCCATCGTGCTCGGCGCTTTGGCGGAGGCCTGTGGGCTCGCAGAGTCGCTAGGGATCGACGGGGAAACGACTGCGGCTATCGCTGGTACCGATTACGACGGACTGGCCCACGCGGCGGACGCTCTCGCTGCTGCCTACGGTAGTCGGTTTGCGGACGAAGCCGAGCGGCAGCGACAACTCAGCGTACTGGAAGAACCCGTGCGCGAACGAAAACGCGACGCCCTCGTCGCCTATCTAGTTTACTCGCTCACTTTGCCCCAACTAGACGGTACCGAGCAGCGGCCATTTCAAAGTCCGGACGAGTTGTACGAATACTTTCTCATCGACGTGCAGGCGGGCGGCTGCTCGACAACGTCTTGCATCGTATCGGCGATCTCTAGCGTCCAGCTGTACGTGCAGCGCGTCATGATGAATCTCGAACAGGACCGCCGCGAACCATCCGATCCCGAGCATCTCCGGCTCCGGCTGCCTGATGACGCGGCGTCACAATGGACATGGCGCAAGAATTACCGCGTCTGGGAAGCGAACCGCAAAGTCTTTCTGTGGCCTGAGAATTACATCGAACCGGATCTGCGCGATGACAAGACGCCTCTTTTCAAGGAGCTGGAATCCGAGCTGCTCCAGACGGACATTACCGATCAAAATGTCCTAGATGCCTATACCAAGTACCTGAAAGGTTTCGAGGAGGTCGCTTCACTGACCATTGCCGGCGCTTATCATGACGTCCGTGTCGCTGGCGAACATACGACGGATATTCTTCATTTGTTTGGAGCGGCGTCAAGCGACCCGCCGATCTATTACTACCGGACGTGCGAAGGTCTGATAGACAGCGGACGCAACTTCCAGAAGGCCGCGGTATGGACGCCGTGGAGAAGGATCGATGTGCAGATTTCCGGTCGGCGCGTTTCGCCGGTCGTTTACTTGGGGCGTTTGCATCTGTTCTGGACCGAGTTCAAGACCAGACCGCTGAATCAGATCCGGAACGGCAGCAGCGAGTTCACGGGCTATCAGCACACAATGAGGGTGAAATTCACGACTTTATGCACCGATGACGCGTGGACACCGCCACAGACGGTGGAGTTGCCTGCCGACGGATCATTCGGCCCGGGACGGGGACTCATTCTGGATCGTCTTAATTTCGCCGGGTGGCCAAAATTTGGTAATGCCCAACATCTAGAATCCATTGATGATTATACGATTGCAGGGCCGAACTGGGACTGGCTTTGGCTCGGCCCATTCGGAGGCGATTTGCAAGTCGTCTACCGCAATTTCATTGAACAAGGAAAAGTCGACGTTTTCGCGCGTCGAATTGAACGGAGGAATTATCCAATCATCTTATACCCTCAGGCTCGCAAGGCACTGCTCCACGCTGACGGAGTGGCGCTCTATTACGCCTTACCGGATCCTTGGGTTTCGTACACCCCTGGTATGGCCAATGCGATCATTGAGGGTTCGCGACGTGACTTTGTCATTAAAGATGACTGGGGTCTTTGGGATAGACTTGGGCTCAATCTTCATGTTCAGCAGATAGCCACTCTTCAGTCCGGCACAACTTTACTTGCGTTACCTGGCAACGTCGAGGATGCCATTCTACAAGTGGGTGAAGATGTGATTTTGCTTCAGGGGTCAGTAACGCGTGACAACCGTTACGTACTTCGTCGCCTCGGTACCGACTCTTGCCAACGACGTTTCTCGACGGCTCTTTTTGATGGGTGTGGACGGACTCTTGTCCCTGAATACGCAACGCGAGTTGCGAGAGGATGCCCCGCCACTGACGCCCGCTCCAGGATTCATTATTGATCGCTCCAACAGAGGCCGACTCGATTTCACTGGTGCTTATGGTGTTTACTATCGAGAACTTTTCTTCCACATCCCTTTCCTCATCGCTAATGCCTTGAATTCACGCGGCCGGTTCGCCGCCGCTCAACGGTGGTACCACTACATCTTCGACCCCACTGCATCCGAGGCTATTGATGTCCCTTCATGGTTTTCTCCCCAAGAACGTGCTCGTCGACTACTCGACCGGGTCTGGCGCTACCTGGAATTCCGGGGTCTGGATGCGTCCAAACTCCGAGAAATTCTGACCAACGAGGAAGCCCTCACCGTTTACCGTAAGGACACGTTCAACCCGCACGCCATTGCGCGGTTGCGCCTCTCCGGTTACCAGAAAGCCGTGGTAATGAAATATGTCGATAACCTGCTGGACTGGGCCGATTCCCTGTTTGCCCAGTTCACGATGGAATCGGTCAAAGAGGCTTTGATGTTGTACGTTATGGCGTTTGACATTCTCGGCAAGCGACCGGCCAAACTTGGCGATTGCGGCGACGGTGGGATTAGCCCGGAAACCTATGAAGACATTGCACCGTTACTGGACCGAGGGGAAGAGCTTCTGGTGGAACTCGAATCCCGTGCCATCGGCAAGCGTGTCGGTTACAAGAGGGTAGACGTGACCAATGAAAGCGACCTTGCCCTGGACGCCGTTGCTCTCGGACGCGTCCGGGGCCGCTATGAATTCGCGCCCATTGATCCGGCAGCGGTTAATGCTGGCGCAGAAGGTTCGACTGACGGCGATCGATCTCGTGATAGCGCTGTTTTTCGGGGATTCGATTGGAAGACGACCCGAATGGAAAGCTGGGGACCAAATCTTGGCGCGGCGACAACCATTGATCAACAATCCACGTTGAGCGCGACCTTTGAACACCTCTCACGATCCAATGTAGCTGACAAGTTTGGCATGTTCCCTTGGAGCATTGTTCGCCAAGCCGGACCGGTGTTTTGCATACCCGAAAACAAAGAACTACTTGCCTATTGGGACCGGGTGGAGGATCGGCTCTATAAGATCCGTCACTGTATGGATATCTCTGGTCAGAAACGCGAACTCGCGCTATTCGCACCGGAAATTGACCCGCACCTCCTGGTGCAAATGAGGGCGGCGGGGCTCACGCTGGAGGACGTTCTGGGTACGACTAACGGCAACCTGCCTCCCTACCGCTTCCTGTATCTCATCGACCGAGCCAAGGCATTTGCGGCGAGCCTAAGCAGCTTCGGGGCTGCATTACTGTCGGCTTTGGAGAAAAAGGATGCGGAGGAGATGAACCGCTTGCGATTGGTACATCAGCAGAACCTCGCTAAACTGACGACGCGGCTCCGCAATTGGGACATTGAGGTTGCCCAAGAATCGCTGGCGGCATTGCAACGGCAAAAGGAAGCGGCAGAGTATCGGCGGGAGTATTACAACAACCTTATATCGACCGGTCGAAATCCCGGCGAAGCCGCCCAAAGCGAATTTCGACACATTGCTTCGCTAGCTTACGAGACAGAAGCACTCACGCAAACACTTGCTGGTATCGCAGCGCTTTTCCCACAGCTCGGCTTTCCCTTTGCGATCACGTTCGGAGGGATACAACTTCAAGGTAGTTCCCGCGCTTTTGGGGCAGTCGTGAAGGCCGCTGCCCAAGGGTCAGAGGCAGTCGCCGCTTCGACCGGGCTTGAGGCTGGCTTCGAGCGACGCAATGAGGGCTGGGAGCACCAGAAAGAGCTGGCAGTGCGCGATGTAAACATGCTCGAGCGACAGATTAAAGCGGCCGATATACGCGTCAGGATTGCCGAACGTTCCCTCGCTGTCCACGAGAAGAGTATCGAGCAACTCGATGAGATCCTCGAACGAACTGATGGTAAGTTTACCAACCTTGGGCTGTATACGTGGCTTTCGACGCGGCTGCGCCACCTTCATCGGGATGCCTATCAGAACGCAGTGGCGTTGGCCCGGCTCGCCGAGCAGGCATTCCGCTTCGAGCGGGGCGACGACGCGTCACCGGGCCTATCGAGCGGCAACGATACTTGGGATGTGGCTCACGGCGGGCTACTAGCCGGAGAACAGCTCCTTATTGATCTTCAAAATCTCGAGCGGCGCTTCCTAGAGACCAATTACCGAAGTCTCGAAGTCGATCAGGCTTTCGCCTTGAGCCAAATATCGCCGCAGGCGCTTATTAATTTGCGGGAGGAAGGGGAATGCACATTCAGAATCCCGGAATTGTTCTTCGACCTCTACTATCCGGGGCATTACAAGCGCCGCATAAAGGCGGTTCGCCTCACTATCCCAAGCATCACGGGACCTTACGTCAACGTCAGTGCAACCCTCACGCTCGAGCGCAGCTGGATTCGGCCAACCCCTGCGGCCGACCCGGCACTTTTGGAAGTGCCGCCCCGTCGTACAGTTTCTGTCGCTACCAGCACCGCCCAAAACGACGCCGGCGTATTCGAGCTATCGTTCCGCGATGAACGCTATATGCCTTTTGAGGGGGCAGGTGCCGTCAGCGAGTGGCGTCTTACTTTACCCAAGGCTTTCCGACAATTCGACTACGAGACCATCACCGAAGTTATCCTTTCGATTAGTTACACGGCGGAACAAGACGGCGCACTTCGCGAGCGAGTCGAGTCGGATAACGAGCGTGCTGTCAACGGCATTCTGACCTACCTGAGAAACAACTCGGTAAGCCGACTCTTCAGCCTTCGCCAGGACTTCTCAAGTGCTTTCACTCGGTTGCTCCACTCAGCTATTGGAACCGAAATTGCCATCGTCATTGAAGACCGCCACTTCCCGGCGTTCCTTCGCGGCAAGACCCTTCAGGTTCAGCAAGCGCAGATTCTCCTTCGAACCGAGGATGCTGTTACGCTCTCGGGGTTCCAACTCACAGCGGACGCGGCGCCGGTCAGTGGGTTCATGACCGCGGGACGTCCGGGTCAATTACTTGGACAGAACCTGCCCGTCTCCTTTGGCGCGCACCTGCGTGGCACTCACACTTTCGCAATTCAATCAGCAGGGGACCTCGCACCGACAGCACCCATTCGGGATGACACTTCCGTAATTGATCCGGACAAGCTTCTTGATGTGCTTCTTTACGTCGAGTTTCGTTTGGGAAACTAAGGCATGTTAATTAAAACGGAGCGTCATAAATAATTACCGATAGCATAATCCCAGATTTCGGAGTCATCGGCATCGCGCAGATCAAGTTCCCGGACGGCCCGAACATCAAAATACTGTCAGCAAAACTGCCAGCAGCGAGTTCTGAATATGCTCGACAAGGCAGTCGTGGAGCAGGGAGAAATTGTCTCGACAAGCAGTATAAACTCAATCATAAATGCCTCAAAAACAACGAGAAGCACCGACGAATCCTACCTCAGGAGCCAACAGCTTTATCGTTGGCGAGGCGCGCTAGCGCCAATCGAACAGGATTCGAACCCTTGGGTTCGAGCCGAGCGCAGCGAGACAGACTGACCATAGGTCAGCCCCGAAGGGGTGAGGCGGAGCCGAATCAATCCTACCTCAGGAGCCAACAGCTTTATCGTTGGCGAGGCGCGGAAGCGACTGCGCTCGCTCCGGCCGAACCCAAGGGGTTCGAAGCTGCATCTCGTGAGAGATATCGTCCACTTTATTAACGGCAGATGACCGTTGGAATTGACGGAGGCTTCGTTCGAGCGGCTCGCAAAGAAGGGTGGTTCGAGGTGATCGCCGGCAACGGCGTGGTGGCGTTCCGGCGGGAGGAACCTGATGAGGAGAGCTTTCGTGGGTTTATTCCGATTGGTTGATCGCGAAGGGCCGGGCTCGGGCCTTGGCAAGTTCGTTTGTAAGCCATGAAGTAAAGGACAGGCACCGCCATGCGACTGATTAGCAGTGAGGCGATTTCACCAGCCATCAAAGAGATGGCCAATCCCTGGAAGATCGGGTCGAAGAGAATGACTGCGCCACCCACAATGACTGCCATTGCGGTAATAAGCATTGGCCGAAAGCGGACGGCGCCCGCGTCGACAACAGCTGCATCGAGTGAAACTCCCTCGCGCAGGCGTTGCTCGATGAAGTCCACCAGAATGATCGAGTTGCGTATGACGATGCCCGCGCTGGCCATAAATCCAATCATCGACGTCGCGGTGAAGAATGCGCCGAGGAGTCCATGCGCGGGCAGGATGCCGACCAGCGAAAATGGAATGGCGACCATTACGACGAGCGGCGTGAGGAACGAACGGAACCAGCCGACCATCAGGACGTAAATGAGAACCAGCACAGCGGCGAAGGCGAGCCCGAGATCGCGAAAGACTTCGATTGTAATGTGCCATTCGCCGTCCCATTTCAAGGCAGGTTTTGCGTCGGTGAAGGGCTGAGAAGCGTTATAGACCGCGATCGCCGAGCCGCCCCCACCGAACTCGCGGCTGTCGAGGTTTTGCAAGGCTTTGTTCATGGCGAAGATCGCATAGACGGGGCTTTCGACGACACCCGCCACATCGCCGATGACGTAGGTCACGGGCATGAGGTTTTTGTGATAGAGGCTTTTCTCTATCGTGGATTCCTCGATGTGGACGAGCTCTCGCAGGGGAATGAGCGGTGGAGTGCCGGTGACCGGGCCGGGTTCCGGCAAGGCATTGGCATCGCCGGAACGAACCCGCAAGGCGAGAAGTTCCGCGGGCGTGGTGCGCAGGGAGCGGGGAAGTTGCAGGACGATGTTTATGTCCTCCTTCTCGTGGGGCACATGGAGCAAATCCACGGGATCACCACCAACGGCGAGACGGAGGGTCTGGGAAATGGTTTCCGCGCTTATTCCGTGCAGGGCGGCCTTTTCCTTGTCGATGACAAAGCGCGCCTTCGGCTGGTCGGACTCGATATACCAGTCCACATCCACCACGCCTGGCGTTTGTTTGAAGATCGCGATGATTTCTTGGGCCAGGGCGAGCCGTGCTTCGTCCGAGGGGCCGTAAACTTCGGCGACAAGAGTTTGCAGGACAGGTGGACCGGGTGGCACCTCGGCTACGGCGACGCGCGCGCCGTATTTCTCAGCGATTGTCGCCACGAGCGGGCGAACGCGTTTGGCGATGTCATGGCTCTGTGCTTTCCGGTCATGCTTAGAGACAAGATTGATTTGCAAGTCAGCCACATTCGCTCCGCGTCGCATGAAGTAGTGGCGGACAAGTCCGTTGAAATTAAAGGGCGCCGCCGTTCCCGCGTAGATCTGGTAGTCAGTAACCTCCGGCTGTTTGCGCACCGCGGCCGCGATTTCGCGGGCGGCCTGCGCGGTGCTTTCGAGCGAACTGCCTTCAGGCATGTTCAGGATGATCTGGAATTCGCTTTTGTTGTCGAAGGGCAGCATTTTCACCTTGACCCAGCCGACGGCCACGGCGCCCATTGCCGCGAGGAGTAGTCCGCAAATGGCAGCGAGGAAGATTCCGCCCGCCCGCGGGTGGCCAATGAGCGGCCCCATAATGCGGCGATAAAACCGTGTGAAAAAATCCTCCTCGTGCTCGGGACGCGAAGGCGGGCCGCTGCCCCCAGGAGCGGCAGCGTGCGCGACAAGGCGCCGTTCGCCGTGGCGCCAGCGGAGCACGCGGATCGCAGCCCAAGGGGTGACGATGAAGGCGATGGCCAGCGAGAAGAACATCGCAGCACTTGCGCCAATAGGAGTGGGACGCATGTATGCTCCCATCAGGCCGCCGACAAAGGCCATCGGCAAAACAGCCAGGATGACCGCAATGGTAGCAAGAATTGTCGGATTGCCAACTTCGCCGACGGCCTGAACCGCGATGAGCGGCCAACTTCGTCCACGGTTGTGCGGAAGATGAAAGTGCCGCACGATGTTTTCCACAACAACAATGGCATCATCAACCAGAATTCCGATGCTGAAGATGAGGGCGAAGAGGGTGATGCGATTAAGCGTGAAACCCAGGAGGTAGAAGACGAGCAGCGTGAGCGCGAGCGTGGAGGGTATGGCAATCGCAACAATCAGCGATTCGCGCCAGCCCAGCAGAAAGAGGATGAGCAGTGACACACCAAGCACAGCGATGGCCATATGAAAAAGAAGTTCGTTGGACTTTTCCGCAGCCGTTTCGCCATAGTTCCGCGTCACGGACACTTCGACATCCGATGGAATCACTCTGCCCTTGAGCGTCTCCACCCGGCGCAGGACATCGTTAGCGACGGAGATCGCATTGGCTCCAGGCCGCTTGGCCACCGTGAGCGTAACAGCGGGTTCATCGGCAGCCCGCACCCCGCCAGCCGCGCCCCGGCCGAAGAAGACATACTGGGAAGGCTCTTCTGCCCCGTCCACAATCTCAGCAACTTCCCGCAGATAGACGGGTTTGCCGTTGAAAACGCCGACCACGACATTGCCGGCGTCCTCGGCATTCTTCAAAAATCCGCCGGTTTCCACCGCAATCTCCTTGTTATTGCTGGTGATTCCACCCGAAGCGAACTGGCGGTTCGCTTGCCTGAGCATGGGAACGATCCCCGCCGGAGTAAGATGGCGCGCGGCGAGCCTTGCCGGGTCGAGCAGCACGCGCAATTGCCGTCGAGCCCCGCCGATGATCGTGGTTTCCGCGACCTGATACGCCTGCTTTACCGTGTCATCCACCTGGGCGACCAGGCGCCGCAGCGTGAGGTGGTCGTAGCTCGGGCTGTGGAACGTTAACGTGAGGATCGGCACGTCGTCGATCGACTTCGGCTTGATGAGTGGAGTGCCCACACCTGGGGGGATGCGATCGTAGTTCGAACGCAGCTTTTCGGTGAGCCGCACAAGGCTGCGCTCGACATCTTCGCCGACAAGGAAACGGACGATGAGCTGGCTTTCTCCGGTACGCGAGGTCGAGTAGATATACTCCACACCCGGAATTTCCCAGAGCAGCTTCTCCATCGGGCGGGTGGCGCGCTCCTCGACCTCCTTTGCGCTGAACCCAGGCATGGACACCAGCACATCGATCATCGGCACCTTGATCTGGGGTTCCTCCTCGCGAGGAAGCATGATCACCGCAAAGAGGCCTAGAAGCACGGAGGTGACGACGATGAGCGGGGTCAGCTTTGAGTCAACGAACAGACGGGCCACGCGGCCTGCGACACCTAAGAAAGGAGTGAAAGAATCGTCCGGCTTCATTGGAGCACACTCACAGATTGGTCGTCGGAGAGTTCGGATGCGCCTTCGCTTACGAAGCGCTCGCCTTGAGCGAGGCCGGACAGGACCTCGATCTCGTCGCCAAATCGTTTGCCCGTCTTGACGAGGCGAAGTCGGGCGGTCCCATTCTCGGCAAGGAAAACCATCTCCAGCTGGCCATGCACCACCAAGGCGGCCGCAGGCACGCGCAAGCTGAGCGCGTCACCGACCGGAATCGCCGCCCGACCAAATTGGCCGGCTCGCAGTCCGGGAAAGGTGGGTAAGTCGATTCGCACAAGAAACGTTCGACTGTTCGGATCGGCCGAGGGAGCAATCTCGGCCGCCTGGCCTTTGATTTCGCTATCTATCGAAGGTATGCGCACGGCGAGATCCTCTCCTCGCCGAATCCTGTCGATCAGCGCCTCAGGCACGTCGGCTTCGAAGCGCAGGACTTCCGGGTTCTCAATTTCAACCAATGGTTTGCCGGGCGAAGCGAAATCGCCGACGTCCGCCAGTCGGCGCGAGATCACGCCGGCAAACGGCGCTCGCACTTCTACATAGCCAAGCATCGCTTGTGCCTCCTTGACCGCCGCATCGGCCACGCGAAAGCGGGCCCGGGCAGCGTCGAATTCCTGTTTTGCTGCCACCTGCTTTTCAAGCAGGACTGTGTAGCGCTTCAAATCCTGGCCCGCCTGTTCCCGGGTGGCGAGCGCTTGATCCAGCCGCGCCTTGATCTCCTGCGCATCAATCTCAGCGATAAGGTTCCCTTCTCTTACCGGTTGCCCGAGATCGACAGCCATGCGGGTGATGCGCCCGCTGACCTTCGCCTCGACCGCAGCCCGGATCTTCGCGCGCACCGTGCCGATTACTTCTTCGGTGACAGGATGCGGCTTCGCCTCGATCGTCTCTACGCGCACCGTGACAACCGGAGGTGGCTTTGCCACCGAAATATGCGGCTCCTTGGAACAACTGGACAGGCCGAGAGCCACACTGGTGACGAGGAGAGAAAAGACTCGCCTTACTCCTCTGCACTCCTTCCAACGCCAACAGGCGTTAAATATCCGCTCACCGAACGTAGTGACGAGATCTGGAAAGTACGCAACAGATTGGTGAATTCCCAGGTGCATCCAAGGCAACGCAGCATTTGCGCAGCGTGGCGAATTAGGCCTGCATAAGGCAAATGAGCTAGTCGGAAGATGGCCAGAGACCCTCCTTGCCGCGTCTCCTGGCGTTGCGCTCGCATGTTCGGAAGGAGCGTGCTTCAAAACTGGCCCAGTTGTGAGAAACGCGTTCATAGATTTCCCCCGCGAAATAACGAACCAGCCTGTCGAGGCGACGGCTTAATGTTCTGGTTCAGGTGGAACAGATTGTCTGGATCGTAATGGTTTTTGATCTGTGCCAGGCGATCGTAGTTGGCACCGTAGGCGGCCGCCACGCGACCACTCTCTTCTTCCGTCATGAAGTTCACGTAGGCACCGGCGGAGGCAAATGGTGCGGATGCTTGAAATAGCGCGCGTGCCCAGGAAATGCAGCACTCATCGTCTTTCCTCTCGTCCCAGCGCGCGTGCACGTTAAGCACAAACTTGGCGTCGCGATGACCATACGCCATGGCGTCGGCCGGAACGCGATTGGCTGCGCCCGCGATGAGCCCGATAAGGAT
Source organism: uncultured Verrucomicrobiae bacterium (assembly GCA_963820865.1). Classification (GTDB taxonomy): domain Bacteria; phylum Verrucomicrobiota; class Verrucomicrobiia; order Chthoniobacterales; family Terrimicrobiaceae; genus DASTFP01. Next base: position 1,362,830 of record CAWGBZ010000011.1, on the reverse strand, counting down.
TTCGCACTGCGGCGAGGGCAGCTTGCCAGCGAACTCGATCATGGAGTTCAGTGCATCATCACTTAGTTCTGTGAAATTATGGGATTTCCAGTAGTTTCTCGCGCCAGGGGTGAGCAGAGGATCAAAAGCTTTCTGCCACTCCACGTATGGCTGAACGCCAATGTGCTCGCCATCTGGGGCGCCAAACTCGCGCAAGGCCTCAATTAGTTTCCAGCCTTCTGCACAATCCCCGGAATAGAAGATGATGAGCACAACCACCTCCTTGCCATGCACGTCTTCCGGAAGAAACGGCAAGGGGGGAGCTTTGCGCAAGAGAGCCCACACGTTGAGCTCTTCGGGTGCGGATTTTACAAATTCACGATACTGAGCAAGCACCTGCTTTGCCTGGTCGAGCGGGAAAACGATCAACCCCGCCAGGATTTCGGGACCCACTTCATGAAGGTTGAATTCAAATTGCGTGATAATTCCAAAATTGCCCCCGCCTCCTCGAATTGCCCAAAACAGGTCGGCATTTTCGTTCTCGCTGGCTCGGATCCTTTTGCCGTCCGCGGTGACCACGTCGGCAGAGACCAGATTGTCGACGGTCATTCCGTACTTGCGTGTTAACCAACCGAATCCGCCGCCCAGCGTGAGACCCGCGATCCCCGTGGTGGAATTAATGCCTGCCGGCGTGGCCAGCCCGTGTGATTGAGCCACCTTATCGAAATCGGCCAGTGTCGCGCCAGGTTCAACATAGGCGCGCCTCTTCTCGGCATTCACGCGAACACGCCTCATTGTTGAAAGGTCAATCATTAAGCCATGATCACACAAAGCGTTCCCGGCAATGTTATGTCCCCCGCCTCGAATCGATATCTCGAGTCCATTCTCGCGCGCCAACGAGATGGCGTGGACAACGTCACCGGCTTCTGCACAGCGCACGATGAGAGCGGGCCGCCGATCAATCATCGCGTTCCAAATTTCGCGAACCTCGTCATAGCGCGGGTCATTCGGAAGAACGATCTGGCCCTTTATCTTTCTCTTAAGAGTCTCGGTTGTCTCTTTGGAGATGGCTTTTCCGCTTGGATCTTCAACAGGGGTGCTGAGACGGTCGAGGGCCACGGCGGCGTTCAAGGAAGAGGCGACGCCGCGGGCCGGCATTTCGCGTGGAGTTGTTGTGTTCATTTTTGCTGGGTTCGGTTGTTATACCGACTGGTTAGTATACTTGTGAGGACAAAAAAGATCAGGCGGGTTGGGCGGCCAGCGTAGCCAATGAGAGTCGAAACGCTCGGATGGCCTTGGGAAGGCGCGTTGAATCACGATGGGCTTTGGCGAGTATGATGGAGCCCTCGACAGTGCCAAGCAGGGTATCCGCAAGTTCGCTGGCTGTCGGAGCTTGCTTCCCGGAGAATTGAGCCGCGATGGGTTGAAGCTTTTCCGCGAAGTCGTCCGCGACTGCCTGGAACATGCCCGCGACGGCTTTCTGCACGCGGGAATTCGTCTCGGCGAGTTCCTGCGAGAAGACACCCAAAAGGCATCCGCCGCTCCAAAGCTTGGGAGAGCACTTCTCCAAATGCTCGAGAAAGGCAAACGCCTTTTCAACCGGATCCGTGATCCGGACATGGGGTCCGTCCGCCAGTATCTGCACGCTTTTCCGCAGAGACCACTCCAAAACCGCGAGGCCCAACTCCTCCTTCGAAGCAAAAAAATAATAAAGGCTTGCTTTGGTCAGCGCGGCCTTCTCAGAAATCGCATCCACAGTCGTGGCCGCATATCCACGGGCGAGGAATAATTCCTTCGCTGCGGCCAGCAGACGTTCTCTGGACTGATTGTTTGCCATTCCAACTCCATGTGTATACTAACTGGTTAGTATAGTCAAATGGAATTTGAGATCCTTCGCGAAGCGTTAAAGCGATGACGCCGCTGACTTGCTTGTGGCGCCGAGAATTTCAGACGTTTGAGTGGACGCTTTGGTCGCACGTCGGCCTCAAGTTCGACTCCTTGTTTCGTTCGCGCAATCTCTGCGATCGTCACGTACCCGCTGGCCTCGACAAACTACGCGTTCGTCACCTTTGTCGCATCCATCCCAAATCCATCCACATAGCCGCGGTGAACGGCGCCGCAGTCAGAAACGGTGCTTTGTGAGCAGCAGGAAGTGCCATCGCATTCACCATTGGCACCCATCGAAAATTCTCCACCGGGATCCAAACCATGTCGGTCCGCGAAGAGCCGAGATGCTTTGACGAATTGCCTGTGGTTCGGGAAAAAGAGCTCTGCGAGGGATCGGCGGCCCGGGCGATCAGATGATCGCCAGCACGGGCAACGTGACGAGGACGGTTTGCATTCTTAGTATGTCGGGCGCCGCAGCAAACATAGGGCACACCAGACGGCCATAGCCGCGTGGAGAAAAACCGCCGGCCACAAGAGCGCGCCGTGCAATCCAAGGCCGATGCCTGCGTGCGCGAGGACCGCGACGGCGGCGGCGTTGTAAAGCAGCATCGCCGCGACCAATCCTATTGCCGCGCGGCTCTGCATGCCACCGCGCGCGAGCCAGCAGGCGACACCGAGTGCCAGCAACCCGGCCCCGCCGACACGCGCCACTGTCAGAGCGGCGGATGTCTCCAGCGGTGTGCCGAGCAGGAGCACCGCCACGGCCGAGGGAAAGCCCAACAGCGCCAGGCCGGCGCCGACTTCGATCGCGGCGGTCACGATGGGCAGTGCCTTCATGGCAAGGGGACGCCTCCGGTCTGGGCCTAGTCGGTGGCTCTTGCCAGGGCTTCCTTCGAAGTCCTCTGATCCGCCGCCGACAACTGCGATGGCCCGAGCTTGAAAGTGAGCTTGTCGATGGTTCCCGTGAAGCGGAACGGCAACTTGTAGCTGTCGTCCACCCCCGTGCGGGTGTCGACGCCAATGTCGAACGTCTCGTCGATGGTCATCATGAGCGGAATCGAGTGCTCGATCTTCTTGCGGGCCAGTTCCTTGCCATCCACAGTAAAAACGCCGGTGCCACCCTTGCCGGGTCCGGGTCCGTCGTATTTGAAGTCGAACACGAGCGTGTGCTTGCCGGGCTTTAGACCGGAGCCCAGCCAATCGTCGGCTCCCACGCCGCCCTCCCAGCGGAATCGCTCCAGATCGAGCAGGTTGTAAACGAAGACCGGCTTGCCCTTGAGCACGTAAAGCCCGTACCCACCGAAGCGGCCACCCAGCGTCACAATCATTCCCTCCGCACCGCCCTCCGGGATCGTCACCTCGGCGGTGATGGTGTAGTCCTTGTCCAGGATGTCGGGCGCATTGCCGAGGGGAATCCCGGAATTCTCACCCGTATAAGTGAAAACGGTCTTCCCGGCGACGGCGCTCGGGCGAGGGGTCTGGAGGCGCGAGAAGGCCGTGTTATCCAGCGGGAAGACATTGTATTTCGCTGCTTCGGTCGCAAACAACGCCTGCATTTCCTTGAGTTTGTCCGGCATCTTTTCGGCGAGGTTGTTATATTGGGAGAAGTCTTCGGTGATGTTGTAGAGCTCCCATTTGTAGCCATCAACCACATCGGGCAGCTTGCCAGTGGCCAAGTCCCAAGGCGGGGCGAATGGCGTCGTGTTGGCGATCCAGCCGTCGTGGTAAATCCCGCGGTTGGCGACCAATTCGAAATACTGCGTCTCGCGCTTCGAGGGTGCCTTGGCATTGGCCTCATCAAACGTATAGGCCATGCTCACGCCTTCGATGGGCCTTTGCGTAATGCCGTCGACCGTGATCGGTGCCTGGATCTCCGCGACTTCCAGGATCGTCGGCACGATGTCAATGACATGGTGGAATTGGCTGCGGATGGCCCCGACATCCTTGATGTGGCCGGGCCAGGAAATCGCCATGCCCTGCCGGGTCCCGCCAAAATGCGACGCCACCTGCTTGGTCCACTGGAAGGGAGTATCAAACGCCAACGCCCAGCCCACCGCCATGTGCGGGTAGGTCTTGTCAGAGCCCCAATCTTCCAAATGCAACATCTGAAGGGCCTCAGGGGCTTTCAGGATGCCGTTGTAGGCAGTGAGCTGATTAAAGGCGCCGTAGAGGGTGCCTTCCGGGCTGGTGCCATTGTCGCCGCAGATATAAATGATGAGCGTATTGTCGAGTTTGCCCATGTCCTCGACGGCCTGGATGACGCGACCGATCTCGTAGTCGGTATAGGCCGCGTAGCCGGCAAAAACCTCCGCCTGGCGCGCAAAGAGTTTCTTTTCCAAGAGAGAAAGCGAGTCCCATTTCGGCAGTTCAGGAGGCAACGGGGTGAGCTGGGTGTTTTCCGGGATCACGCCGAGCTTTTTCTGGTTGGCGAAGATCACGTCGCGCAATTTTTCGTAGCCCATGTCGAACTTCCCTTTGAACTTCTCGACCCATTCCGGCTTCGGCTGGTGCGGCGAGTGGGTGCCGCCGGGCACGTAATAGACGAAGAACGGCTGGTCGGGCGCGGCCGCGTTCAGGTCGCGCATGTGTTTTATGGCCTCGTCGGCCAGGTCGGTGGTGAGGTTATAGTCCTTTTTGTCAATCCACGGGAAAATCTGGGTGTGATCGCGGAAAAGAAAGGGCGTCCATTGGTCGGTCTCGCCGCCCATGAAGCCGTAAAAATACTGAAAGCCCATCCCCGAGGGCCATTGATCGTAAGGACCGGACACGCTGAGCTGGAACGCCGGCGTGTTGTGGTTCTTGCCGAACCAGGAGGTGGAATAGCCGTTCTCCTTGAGGATCGTGCCGATCGTGGCGTTCTCCACCCCAATGACGGAATCGTAACCTGGAAAACCCGTCGACAACTCCGAGATCACACCAAAGCCCGCCGAGTGATGATTGCGACCGGTGATGAGCGCCGCCCGCGTGGGCGAGCAGAGCGCGGTGGAGTGGAACTGGGTGTAGCGCAATCCCGCCTTGGCTACGCGGTCCAGTGCTGGCGTCGGGATGACGCCGCCGAAGGTGCTCGAAACTGCGTAGCCTTGATCGTCCGTCATGATGAGGAGGATGTTGGGCGCGCCCTTTGGCGGCACGACGCGCGGCGGCCAGTAGGGTTTGGAATCCAAGGCACTTTCTTTAATCACACCACCGAACGGCAGCGGCGGCGGCGGGAGCTGTTTGCCGTCGATCGTCACGGTGGCATCGGGCGAGCCAGGCGTGCCGGTGATCTGCTGGGCTGACACGGACAGTGCGATCAACATCGCGGCTGCACCTGTCAGCAGTAGCAAACGATGGTATTTCAGTTCGGGCTTCATGATTCGGTTCTGGTTGCGGCGTTCTTTGGTGCCTTGATTTCTGCGTTTCTCTGCTAGTGCTGGGTCTGACGGAAGGACGCGGCGACTTCGGAGATGCGACATGCCGGTGTCCTGGTCCGTCCCTCAGGAGAGTTGGAGTGGTCGCTTCACGCCGTAGTTTGGCGGCGCGAAGGTAGATGCTGTCGTGACGAACCCGAGCAAAACGAGGGCGGTGGCGATCAGGTTGTGTGTCGTTTTCATGGATGGTTCGACGTCCGCATGGTCGAATGTTCGATGGCTTCGGAGATAGCTCCGATCAGCGCTCGGTCGTTGACCGGCTTGCGGAGATAAGCCGCCGCCCCGCCGCCCAGGGCCCGCGCCTCAGTTTCGGGCGAATCTTGCCCGGTAATCACCACGATCGGAAAGCGCCATTGCAATCCGGCCATCACGTCGAAGCCCGACACGCCGGCCATGTGCAGATCGAGCACCACACAGTCCGGATTGAACTCCGCAATCGCTGTCAGGAACTCCGCACCGGAGGCAAACACGCGCGCCTCCATCTCCGCGGAGCGCAGGAGACGTTCGAGAGCTTTGCGCACCGATTCCTCGTCGTCGACGATTGCTATCATCGGGTGGGAAGCACTCATTCAATGTGCTTTTAGCAAACGCCGCCGCGCGCGGATATTGGACGTTGGTCCAATGCGATTGTGGCCGCGGCCTCACTTCTCGGTGTCGAACTGAAAGCCGAGGCCAGATCTTTCCACCAACCGGACCAACTCGGCCACCGAGGCGACCCGCATCTTCTCCATGACACGCCCGCGGTGCACTTTGATTGTCTTTTCCACGGTGCCGAGGTTGAAGGCGATTTGCTTATTCAGTTGGCCGGTGACGACCTGCTTGAGCACTTCGCGCTCGCGAGGGGTGAGGCTTGCGACACGGGCGCGGATGTCGTCCAGTTCGACGCGTGTCTGACGCGCGTTGCGATCGTGCTCCAGCGCACGGCGAATTGCCGCGAGCAAGTCGATGTCTTTCACTGGCTTGGTGAGAAAGTCGGCCGCGCCGCGCTTCATAGCCTGCACGCACATCGGCACGTCCGCGCGGCCCGTGAGGAAGATGATCGGCAGCACGCTGCCTCGCGCGGCGAGGGTCTGCTGAAGTTCGAGACCGTTGAGACCGGGCATCGCCATGTCGAGCACCAGGCAGCCCGGCTCGGCCGGGGTCGTACGCATCGAGAAATTCGCCGGGGGAAGCAAACGCGGCCACTTCGAAGCCTTCGGCGCGCAACAGACGTCCGACGGCTTTGCGCACGAGCACCTCGTCGTCCAACAGGAAAACGGTGGGTGGTTGCAGGCTCATCTCTCGGCGTGGATGCCCGCGGGCAGTGTGAAATGGAAGACCGCACCGCCACTGGGATGGTTTTCCGCTGACAGCTCGCCGTCGTGGGCCAGAAGGATCGAGCGGCATACCGCGAGGCCAAGTCCGAGCCCCTGCGGCTTGGTTGTGAAGAAAGGCTCGAAGACTCGCTCCAGCAATTCCGTCGGGATGCCGCGACCATGGTCGCGGACCGAGACGCGCACGCCCTCGTCTTCGATCCAATTCGTCATCACGCACAGCCGGCGTCCCGCTCCGTCGCTTCCGGCCATGGCGTCGCAGGCGTTCATCACAAGATTGAGCAGCACCTGCTGGAGTTGCACGCGGTCGCCGCGGACGCTCGGCAAGTCCGGCGCAAGCTCTGTCTCGGCGGCGACCTGGTGGTTCAGGAGATCACTGCGCACGAGATTAAGCACTTCCTGCACGACTTCGTTTGCATCGAGCTGCTGGCGCTGTACCTCGCCCTTTTTCAAAAGCAGGCGCAAGCTGCGGATGACCTCCCCCGCATGCTGATCCGCATCCACAATGTCGCTCAGGATTTCCTCAAGCTCGGCGCGGTTGATTTGCGGGCGCGCCAGGAACCGTTGGGCCGCCTGCGCGTTGCTGAGGATTGCCGTGAGCGGCTGGTTAAGTTCGTGGGCGAGCGAACCGGACAATTCGCCGAGCATGGCCACGCGCGAGAGATGGGTCAGTTCCGCGCGCCTTTCCTGCACTTCCTGCTCTGCCAGCCTGCGCGCGGTGATGTCGATGGAGACACCACGCATGCGCAGCGGTCGTCGATCCGCGGCGAATTCGACCCGACCCTGAGCGGCGATCCAGCGCACTGATGCAGCACCCGAGAGCAAGCGGTATTCATTGTGGTAGTTGCCGCCATTTTCGAGCGCCGTGGCCACGGCCACGCGCGTAGGCTCGCGATCGTCCGGATGCAGCCTTTCGACAATTCGCGCAAAGTTCAGTGGCTCCGTCTTTGCGAGGCCGAACAGCTCGTGCCCTTTGTCGGTCGTCCAGATTTCATCCCGCTCCAAGTCCCATACCCAGAGCCCGAGCTCGGCCGCGCTCGCCGCCAGATCCATGCGTCGCTCGCTCTCGCGCAACTCTTCCGACAGCTCCGCAGCCCTGAGCACGTCGTGGCTCAACTCGAATCCCATCGCTGCGACGATGCCCATGTAGAAAAGACTCGCCGTGATCGGCGCGGAAATGATGCCCCAGAACACCAGAATTGCCTGCCCGGTGCCCATTAAAACGCAGAACACAATGCCACCGCCAACCACCAGAGCCTGCCGCCGGTCGCCCCGCCGCCAGACGGTGAAAGCCGCATCCGCGGCAAAGATCACGAGCAAGAGCAAGCTCAACTGGCCGACTAGCATCCAAGGATTCGACACTCCCTCCCCGACGGAGACCGATTCACCGAGGAATGGAATGCGCTGTAGCGCGGTAACCTCCCGGTAATTGAGATTCGCCCCCGTGAAAAAATTGAGTATGAGCGACAGTGTCCGCAGGCCACAGACCGTCCAAGCGAGCCATTGTCGCCCGGCTCGCAGATAGAGCCGGACGAACCCGACCAGCGACACGATGAGCGCCCAGGCAGGTAGATGAGTCCAGCGCACGGCCAAGCCAAACTGCTCCGGCGTCTCTGCCCACATCATCCACACCTCACCCGCTGCCAAGAGCGACGTCGCCACGGCCGTCAGCGCAAAGAGAAGATTGGCCCACGCCTCCCGGTGCCTCCACCAGACCAGCCCGTGCACCAGCGCCAACGTGAGGCACGCCGAAGCGATCATGGACCACAAGACAGTGACCCAACTCATGGCGTCTTCCGTATCTCGGTTTGCCGCGACGGCGTCTTCCCTACGACCAGAAAGCATTCCGTCGTTGGCAGGGGAGTGGCACACGGGAGCTTCTCGTTGCCGCCTTTTCCGATAGCGACAACACAAAGCGCCTCCGAGCTCAGACGAGCCTGCATAACAATGTCGCGTTCAACGAGCACTTTCGATTTGACATCAATTCCGACGCCTCAGGGCAAAGCGAGCCGAAGAATGATGGACTAGGGATCACGAGGATGCGTTTTCGAAAAAGGTATTCGTCAGCTCCGAGGTCGAGTGCGAATCTAAAGTAGCGAAGGCCAGGATTTCGGCAAGTTATGCCGTGGCGCTCGGCATTGCGCTCGCGTCTGGCACGAATGCAGGCAAGCATACCCCTAGACAGAGATCACAAATTGTCAGCAAAATTGCCAACAGCGAGTTTTGAATCTTCTGGTTTGGGCTCTTACAGAGCTCGTTAAAATCCTCTCGACAAACAGAGTAATATTAGTCACAAATACTTCAACAACAACGAGAAGTACCGGCACATCCTACCTCAGGAGCCAACAGCTTTACCGTTGGAGAGGCGCGAGAGCGCCAATGGTTCGGGATTCGAACCCCAGGTTCGAGCCGAGCACAGCGAGACAGATTGAGCGAAGCTCAACCCGGAGGGCGAGGCAGAGCCGAGTCAATCCTCCGCAGAGCCCTCGAAGTCCCATGAGTCGCTGCGCTGGACCAGTCAGCAGAGGGCCAACTGGCAGCACGACCAAGCCGATCACGTCGTCATTGCCGCGGAACAGCTCACTGTAAAAGGGGGCGTATGTGGCGTGCTCTCGAGGTCGCAAGTCCTGCGTCGTGCGTACCCCCGGACAAGGCGCGCCTGATCGAAAGATTGCCCGAGGGAAATCGCCGCGCCGCGCTGGATGCGCTTTCAGAGATTCGTCCTAAGGACGCGTCGATCGTTAGCCGCGTCAACGCATGGAAGCGACTCTCCGCAGACGTGGCGCAACGCCTCGCCGCGCAAGTAATTCAGTCATCGACCGCTCGGATGCAAATTGCGCCCACGCAAAAGCGTCTGAGCCAGAGTATATAGGAAGAGTATTTCTATTGTCCGACGGACTCTGTATGCGTCCAGAGTCAAAAATTGCCGAAGCGATCTCCATCGTTCTTCATTGGGCGCGATTACAATAACAACGTATTATTGTAACCAGGAGGGTCTTTGGTCAACCCGCGATGTCCTTCTCGCGCGACTCATCGAGCATGCGGGGTGCGAATCGTTCCGTTAGGACCGGCCCGAGAATGGAAGTGACCAGCATCAGAACGAGGACCGTGTTGAGCATCCTTTCATCCAGCATCCGCTGACCGTCGGCGTTGACCGTGTGATAGGCGACAAGGGTTGCGGCGAGCGTGGCGGCGACCTGCGGCAGGGTCAGTGCCCACGTCGTCAATCGCGCCGCGTGCGTGTAGCCGAAGGCGCGGCCAACGGTCATAGCGGCAACCCACTTTCCCAGAACGAGCGTGGCGATGATTCCCACGACCAGCGGCAGGTTGCCAACGACGCTTTTTGCGAACGTCGACGGATCGATGAGGAACCCGGTGGCAACAAAGAAGCTAGGAATGAATAGGGCTTTGCCGACGAATTCCAATTTAGCCGTGGCCGCCCGGTCGCGGACCGCGGCGTTAACCGCCAATCCCGCCAGAAACGCGCCGACGATGTCCGGCAGGTTGATGAAATCGGCCAGCATGCCGGCGACCGCCATGATTGCGAGCATCAGGACGAATTCGGCGTCTTCGTTGTCCCGTACCTTGCTCAACGCGTAGGCGCCGACACGGCTGAGTCCGAAGAGGATGAGGGGAACGAAGACGACGATCTCGATGAGCTGGGTGGCAAGCCCCGTTGGCGAGAAGCCAGTCGCATAGGTTGGGACGCAGATCGCGAAGACGATCAACGACAGCGTGTCCGAGAGAACCGTTGCGCCAATCGTCACGATGACCGGCTCGAGTTGGAGGGCACCCAGCCGACGGACAATGGAAAGGCCGAGCAGGGTGTGGGATGCGAGCAGTGACCCGACGACGATCGCCGGAATGATGGCATAGCCGAAGGCGAGCCCAAGCAAGGTGCCCAGGAGTAAGGGCACAGTCGTGGTGACTAGACCGAAGATGATTGACCGGGTCTGAGCCTGGCGGAAGAGGATGACGTCGACTTCAAGACCTGCCGAGAACATCAAGAGCAGTTTGCCTAATTCCGCGAAGAAGTCGGCGATTGGTCTGTGTTCACCGAAGAGGCCGAGGACATTCGGGCCCAAGACGACCCCGAAGAGCAACAACCCGACCATCTCCGGAATTCCGACGCGGCGTGCAAGCGGGGGAACGCCGACGATGATCGCCATGGCGATAGCGAACTTTGCAAGAGGCGGTAGCGTCTGCACCAGCGACCTCAACGCATCGAGTGCTTCCATCGCACCGTTACACAGCAGCGGCCAACGTCCGCTGAATTGCGAGCGGCTGGCCTAGTTTATGGTGCTTCTCATTGCGCTGTGCGGTCATCTCACACGCTCTGGGTGAGCCCGAGCGCCCGGTGAACAGCATTTCGGATGCCGGGCGGCTGGGCTCCCTCAGAAGTTTTCTTCGAGCAATTTGCCGAAGGCACGAGCGGATCCCGTCGACTGAGATTTCTCATCGTCTGACATGCTGTTTTCTCAGAATTTCACGCCGACGCCCATGAAAAGTCCGGATTGCGCGGCATCGTAAGTCAGGCCGTTCTTGACGTAATCCATGTAGAAGTAGCGGTAGCCTGTCTCCAAGAAAATGTGGCGTGTGAGATTGATGCCAATCGAGCCGCTGGCGAACCATGCGATTTGAGAGCCTGCTCCGAATCCGCCGACATCGCCCTGCAGGGCCAGGAAGAGCCAGCGAGTGAAGTTAATTTGAGTGCGGAGACCAATGATCGGATCGACCCACCACTGGTCGCCGGACCTCGATGTTGGGAGACGGTTTTCGAGTTCCTGGGAAAGGGCCTTGGAAAGCCTCTTCTCGGCCTGAGCGACGCGAGCTCTGGCCTTGAAAACCTCGTTCGCCTCCGCTGGGTCAAGGCGGGCCCGATCCTGCGCCAGGCGCTCGTCGAGCACCGCGTCAAGAAACGCGCGGTACTCGCTTCGCACTCCCTTGGCTATGCGAAGAACGTCCTCGGTGCGAACCGCTTCTCGGAGAGGACGACTGCTGGCAAGCTCTCGACGCAGCCTGGTTTGCAGATCCGACTCAAGGTCCCGGGCAAGTCTGTTGCGCGCGTCGTCTTCGAGGATGGCTTCCTCACTTCCCGATTCAGTCCGCAGTTTTTGCTCTTCCGCATTTACCGCGCCTTGGACGCGAGCCCCGACGGCGCCAAAGATGCGTCGGGCGGCGTCGTTGCTCACCTCCTGAACGCCCGCCTCGTCAATGCTCGCATCAACATCAATTCCGAAGTAGTTGTAGCGTGCGCCCGCGTAAATATCGACGAAGCCACGCCGGTCGTCGATGATTCGGTAGGCGAGGGCAAGCTCCACCATTCCCTGCTGAAGCTTGATATTTGCGTTGTTGTAAAGCGGTCCGGGAGAATCGCCGCTCGATGAGAGTTGGGCGAAAAATCCATCGCCGAGGATGCCCCACTTCCCCTTGCGCACTTCGCCTTTGGCCATGACTCCCCAGTCGAGATGCTTGACCACGGTCACGGGGTTATAATCGACGTGAGTGTCAAACCTCTTCACGCCGACTGTGCCGTCGACACCCAAGCCCCAAAGGTAGGGTTCGAGAATGAAGGACCAGCCATTGGGATCTTTGCCGGGAACCACTTCGAAGCCGGTGTGTCGAGCGACGACGGAGTCGCCCAGCGACTCGACCGGTACGCTCTCTTTCAGTGAATGGACGCTACCCGCAGGGGCAGGCGCTGCTGCAGGATTTTCGGCAGGCTTCGGCGAGGCGGCATGCAAAGCCGAAACTATCGCAAGGCTGGCCAGGACGATCCTCAAAAGGCAGTTCCGGGAAGATAGCTGGGAGCTAGAGAATTTGGCAGGCTGTTGTACGATTGATGCCGCTGCAGTCGGGATCGGGGAGCATACGCGTCCTCGCGTGTGATTGTCCGGCGTCCCGCCGGACAATGCTTTGGCGACGAGGCTGGTGACATTCGCGATCTTCGCGATGACAGTGATAGCTTGGCTTATCTGCCTTTGAGCCAACCGGTCCTCGTTCCCGGCGCGGACGCCGGGCACACCCGGGACGGGTGTGCTCCCCAAACTGTGGCTTTTCAGCGCGCGTTTCGGAAAGGATTTCCCAGAGATGTTCAAGCCGGATGGATGCAATGGAATAACTCCAGTTATTGCGCACGCTTTAGGCGAGCAGACGAGCGACGAATTTGGAAAGACCATGGGAAGCAGTGTGCTATTTGAGCGGACTGGGTAGCTGTTTCTCGAAAAACTTGATGCCGCGCGTGGTCAGTGCTTCGCCAGCCATGGGCGACACGACGCCCGTGAGGGCGACGAGGTAGCCGGTAGGAGGGGCACCGAGCTTCGCGGCCTTGAGCGCGGTGACGAATCGCTCAACCATCGGAGTCCAAGCCACATAATCCCACTGGATCGGGACGACCACGGTGCCGTCATTGGTCTGGCAGACGGTGAGGCCGTTGAGATGGGTGATACGAGCGATCGGCGCGGTATTGTTGAGATTGGCCATGATCTGAACGCTCTGCTGAAAGGCGAGGGCGTCATGTTCGTCCTGGCTGTTCGCGGCCTGGAGGATGAATTCCCCCTGACCGGGGATGTTTCCGAGCTGCGCGAGGGCGGCAACGATGAGCGTCTGCGTAGTGGGTGAAATGGCGTTATTGTTCAGGAAGGCATTCGCGGCGTCAGGGGCGATGCCCATGTCGTTGGTGAGCAACCCGAGGTTCATCTGGCGCAGTTCCCCCGGGCTCTTGTCGCGCAAGGAATTCTGCAATGTCGCCGTCCAATTGAGTCCGTGGATAGTAGCGCCAGCCGCGCCACCGATCGCACCCATCCCGAGGCCGACCGCAAACTTTCCGAGGAAGGCTGGCCACGCCACTTTGTTTAGCTCACTCTGAAAGACCTGGTTGTTGCAGTAGGGATCAACCCCGAGCTTGAGCGCGAGGTCGCGTTTGGTTTTGGAAAAGCCGCTCAAGTTTTCCACAAGCTGGCCTTGGCCAATGCCGGTTTGGTTACCTTCGGCCACGTTCTTCACCGCCTGCCCGGCCTGATTAAGAAAACCCAGGATGCCGCGCGGCACGCTGGCAATCGTGGGAAGCGGATTGGTAACCAAATCCTGTGCGACATTCAGCGGTCTCGCTGCAGCCTGCGCCGCCGCCTGGGTGAACTCAGTGGTCTGCGACATGGCCTGCAGCGCCGCGATGCCTTGGATCTCCGCAACGCGACGCATGAGCATGGCGTTGCCATCTGCGGTAAATACTCCGTAGTCAGAGTTGATCGTATATTGATTTGAGCCGGAGTAAGTCGGCACGGGGTTCTGCACGGTAAAGTTTGCACCCGCGGCGTACTGCGGCTGCAGGATCACGCTGGCGTCGAGGGTTGGCAGTGACTCGAAAACCTCTGGTGTCGATGATGCCGATGGCGTTTGCGCGTGCAGAGCGGCGAAGCCCGCGAGAACGGTGCAGGCGAGGAGAATGACAGTGGCTGGCTTCATGAAAGAAAGTCTTTTAGACAGCAGGATGCAAACCTGCGGCTTTAAGAACGCGATTCGCAAGATCAAGGCGCTTGAACACAGCGGAATCCGAGATGATTGCTTCCCGTATTGACCTCGCCCTTGCCGCGCGTACCCACGATGTAGCGGGTGCAATATTGATCGTTGCAGAGAAAGGAACCGCCTTTGTGGACGCGCTTTTTCTCCGACGGCTCGGCGGGATCGAACGGGCTTTCCGGGCCTGGCGGGTTTCGCGAGACGCTGCCCTCCTGAGAAAGCTTTTGAAAATAATCCGGACGATACCAATCGCTACACCACTGCCAGACGTTGCCGGCCATGTCATAGAGCCCGTAGCCATTCGGAGGAAACGATTTCACGGGCGCAATACCTGCAAATCCATCTTCGCCTGTGTCCTCAACCGGGAATTGTCCCTGATAGCTGTTTGCCGCGAACTTCCCGTCCGGTTTGAACTCGTCGCCCCAGGGATAGAGCTTCCCGGTCAAGCCTCCGCGCGCAGCGAACTCCCACTCGGCCTCCGTGGGCAGTCGCTTGCCTGCCCATTCCGCGTAGGCGACCGCGTCGGGATAGGCGATTTGCACCACCGGATAGTTTTCCTTGCCCTTGAGGTCGCTCTGTGGGCCTTCCGGGTGGCGCCAGTTCGCGCCGTGCTGGTAGCGCCACCATCGGTAATGATTGTTCAGCGGCACGGGGCGGGATGTGGGGGTGAAGACGATCGAGCCGGCGACGAGACTTTCCGGCGGCGCCGTGGGGAACTCCTCCTTGGTCGGTGTGCGTTCAGCGATCGTGATGTAGCCGGTCGCCTGCACGAATTTCTCAAACTCGTCGTTGGTGACATCCGTTTCGTCCATCCAGAAACCATCGACATACACGCGGTGTATCGGAAGGGCATCGGCGACCGTGGCCGGCGAGCAGGAGAATTCTCCGTCGCGCTTTCCGTCGCTGCCCATCGAGAATTCTCCGCCCGGAATCCAAACCATACCGGCCGGAGCCGGGCCAGGCGGCACAGTCTTAATTTGTGCGGTGGGCGCGAAGGCCGGACTGGCGGCCTTTAGCGCCAAAGGGGGACATACTGCGAACAGGAGCAGCGCGATCCACCAGCTGGCAGGCAGAAACAGGGCATTCATAATGAGGCCGAGACAGCTGTTTGTCCAACGAAGCGCTCAGAGCTTCCGTTCGATATCTTTGATGCCGTCACCGATGTCTTCGAACCATTTTTTCACGTCTTCTCCGCCAGCCTTGATGTCCTTGCCAAGTGCTTTGAGCGCGGTCACCGATGACTGTGCACCCTTCTTGAGTTCCGTGCCCGACCACTTCGCTGCGCCCGACAGGCTCTCACCAGCCTTCTTCAGCGCATTGCTCGCATCCTTGCCCGCTTTCATGCTCTCCTCCGCGGTCGCATGCCAGGCCTTGGCAAGTTCATTGTCCACATGAGCGAAGGTTTTCTTCAGCTCGTCATCCGACTTTACTGCGCCGCTCCTAACGCTTTGGCCGAGCTTATCCAGGTCGTCTCCGGCTTTCTTCACACCTTCTTTGGCGCTTGCGGCAACTTTCTCGGACTCTTTCTTCACACTTGCTGCAGCCTTGTCGATGGATGCGGAGGCCTTCTGCATGTCCCCTTTGAGGAAGGACTCGTGCGCAGCCGCCATGGACTTGTCGGGTTCGGTGGTGAAATCGCTCGACGATGTCGCTGCAACGGCCGCCGGAATGGCCACTATCATAAGAGCGGCAGCGCTGAAGTTGCGTAGCGATGAGATCTTGTTTTTCATAGGTTCTGCTGGTTTGGGTTGATCGAAAATGAGCGTAGCTACGGTAGCGGTGGCGGTCAGCGTGCGGCGACTTCGCCCAGGCCCAGGATTTTGAAACCGGGCTTGCTCTGCGTCTCACCGTTGACTGGTCTGTCGGTTAGAACCATTGTCGTTCCCGGCTGCACCACGCTGCGCACGCTGGCGATGAAGGCGGCAGGAATGCCCGCACCCGTGGCAAGGTCGGTGAAGCTCGGATCTTTTGCGGCGGGTGCGCCATCCACGCGCACCCACTTGCGTCGGCCTTCCGCATCGGCGCCATCGAGGGCGCTGTAAACGTGCATCCCGCTCACGCCGCGCGTAAAGGGCGCGCGACCGATCTCTATGCCATTGCGATACACATAGACCTGCTTGTCTGCCGCGGTGAAAAGGATCGTTACCGGCCCGTGGTCCGATTTCTCCGGCGTCCACGAGAATTCCCCTTGCGCTAGCGATGCATCGGCGGCGGGCGGTGTGGTCTGCGAAAAAATCATTCCCGGATGCACCGTTTCGCGCGGCGCGGAGTGCTCATCCGCAATGATCACCGTACCGCCCTTGGTCGTCACGGTGAAGAGCAACTTGGAAAACTCCAGCGGCAGGCGCACGCAGCCGTGCGAGTCTGGATAGCCCGGCAGATCGCCCGCGTGCAGCGCGATCCCGTTCCACGTCAACCGCTCCATCCACGGCATCTCCGCGCCCTTGTAGATCGTCGAAACGTGATCCTTTTCCTTCTCGAGGATATCAAAGACACCGACCGGCGTCGGATGCCCCGGACGTCCCGTGCTCACGCTGCTTCGCGCGATGCGGATGCCATTCCGATACACGTAGGCGATCTGCTCCGGTTTGCTCACGACGATAAGCACCGGCCCCGCCGGTGCGCGCTCCGGTTCCCAGACAAAGTCGCCGGGCTTTAGCTTCTCGGTCGTCGGCGATACCTGTTTGCCCTCGGTGAAAGTCTCGGCGAACACCGGCAGCGCGAACAATGAGGCGACGGGAAGCAGGGCGCTGGCAAGCGCCCGGCGGATGATGTTGAGCTTTGACTTCATGGATGGAGGTTTGATTCTTGGAGGGTTGAGTGTTGTCCTATTGCTCGAACGCGAAGATCTTTTTCCAATCTTTTTTCATGCTAATGACGATCCAGCCATCCTTCTGCGCCTCATCGAAGAGTGCCTGGGTGAAAGCGCCGACCTTGGTGTCCGGGCAGACCTTGAGCCGGGCCGTAGGCATACTCGCGCTCCGCATCGTCATGGAGGACGAGCATTGAAAGCCGCGTGCCGTCGCCGGCTTTCGTGTATTCGAGCATTTGGCGGTCACCGGTCGAATTGCCGAACGCCGCATAAGGCCGGCGGCCGATCATCAGGTGAATGCCTTCGGGCTTGCCGGCGTTGTTGTCGTTGAGCAGAAGCTTGGGCTCCTTGATCAGGAACGGCTTGCCGTCCTTATCGTAGTTATACTTGGTTACGCCCGCGGTGCCGACGACTTGTTCCGGCGGGATACCGTAGGTCTGCTCCGAGTACTCGCGCACGAAGTCCTGACCACCGCCGGTGACGATGTAAGTCTTGTAGCCGCTGGCGCGCAGATACTGCAGGACTTCCTGCATGGGCTGATACACCAATTCGGTGTAGAGGCGGCCGAACCGCGGGTGCTTGGCGGTCGCCAGCCATTTCGTCACCTCGGCTTTGAACTCATCGACCGACATCCCTGTAAGGGTCGCCGCGAGGATTTTCTCGAGATCTCTGAGGGATAGCTTTGCGATCGCCTTAGGATTGCCTGAGAGCACCGTCGCGAACGGTTCGGTCTTTTTGAGGTACGGTTTCTTTTTTGCCAACTCCGGCACGCGCTCCAGGCAATACAGAACCTGTGTATACATCGGGTGCTCGACCCATAACGTGCCATCCTGATCGAAGGTGGCGATTCGTTCCTCGGCGGGGACAAACTTCGCGCCGCCGGTTTCCGTCGTCTCGCGGACAAAATCCAGGATGGCTTGCTTGGCAGGTCCATCGTTCCAGGAGGGCAACGGGTCCTGGGCTCGCGAGGCGGTCGAGCTCGCAAAGATAACCGCGATGAGGGCAAACGTGCTGCGGATCGATTTCATGACACTGAGGTTTTGCACGGTGATGTTTGGTTTGCGGAGCGCGAAACGGAGGAAGTGATCCGCGCCTTCGCAATCTAATCGTTCGGTTTGGCTAGTTTTTAGGTGCGCTCTGAAGTGCCTCCAGCACCTGGTCGAGGCTGAAGCTGCCTGGCTTTTGGCGCGGCGGGAATTCCTTAAAGGTGTCCAGATGGCGAGCGACGTATCCCTGTGCCGGCACGAGCACAAAGGCGTGATCTACGCGCCAGTGGTCGTAATCGCCGGCTTCGTGATCGGCGCGCTCATACGGATCGGTGCGCAGGCAAAACAGTTTCGGGAAACCGTAGAGTCACCAGCGGGTCTTGCCACACGTCCAGTCCATGAGCGCGTTGCTCCTGAAAGACAATTTTCCAACGACCGTAGCGCAGGCCGCTGAGGTCGCCACCATCCGTCCAGTAGAAGAACTCCTTGCGCGGTGCTTCCTGGATCTCGCCGCTGAAATAAGGAAGGAGGTTGTAGCCGTCGAGATGGACCTTATACTGCCGTCCGAGGGCACTGAATCCTCCCTCGAGCTTCTCCTTGATGTCCGGCTCGCCGGCGGCCGCCAGGAGGGTTGGCAGCATGTCCTCGTGCGAGAACACATCATTGTAAATCGTCCCCGGCTTGATCACCCCGGGCCACCGGATCAGGCAGGGAACGCGGTAGCCACCTTCCCAGTTCGAGTTTTTCTCGTTGCGAAACGGGGTGCTCCCGCCGTCCGGCCACGAGAAGCACTCGGCCCCGTTGTCGGTGGAATACATCACGATGGTGTTTTCTTCGAGACCCAGTTCTTTGAGCTTGTCGAGAATCTGGCCAACCTGCGCATCGTGTTCCACCATGCCGTCCGGATAAACGCCCAGACCGGTCTTGCCTTGTGACTCCGGCTTGAGATGCGTCCAGATGTGCATTCGGGTAGAGTTCCACCAGAGGAAGAACGGCTTGTCAGCTTGCTTGGCCCGCTCCAGGAAATCGAGGGCTCCCGCGGTAACCTCATCGTCAATCGTCTTCATGCGCTCGATGGTCAGCGGGCCGGTGTCTTGAATCTTGCCATCGGACGTCGATTTGATCACGCCGCGCGGCCCGAATTGCTTCTTGAACTCAGGGTCCTGCGGATAGTCCGGATGCTCGGGCTCCTGCTCGGCGTTGAGGTGGTAAAGATTGCCGAGGAATTCGTCAAAGCCGTGGTTCGTCGGCAGCATCTCGTCCAGGTCGCCCAGATGATTCTTGCCGTATTGCGCGGTCATGTAGCCCTGGTTCTTCAACAACCCGGCAATCGTCGGGTCCTTTACGGAGATGCCTTCCTTCGCCCCAGGCAAACCGACCTTGAGCAAGCCGGTCCGCAATGGACTTTGGCCGGTGATGAACGCGGCGCGTCCGGCCGTGCAGGATTGCTGGCCATACCAGTCGGTGAACAGGGCACCCTCTTTGGCGATGCGATCAATGTTGGGCGTCTGATACCCCATCATACCGCGGTGATAGCAACTTGGGTTATTCCAGCCGATATCGTCACCCCAGAGAATGAGGATGTTGGGCTTCTTGCCTTGCCCCGCCGTAGCTTGAGCGGAGGCTGGATCTGCTGCTAGCGCGAGCGCTGGTACGAGCATCGCGGCCGCGAGTACGGCGGCAAGGATTCCGGCTGGTAATCGTTTCATGATTTGTTCGGGGGTGGGCTCGACCTAAGCTGGGCCGAGTTGGCTGCAGTTGAAAAGATTCTTCGGCGAAAGGCGGGCGGCCCTTGCGGACCGCCCGCCTGTCTACGATTCATGCTCGGCGTAGGGCTAGTCGCCTTTGGCAGAAGCCTTCTGGACCATCGCCAGGATCGCGTCGAGGTTGTAGGTCGCCGGCGCTTGCAGCGGCGGGAACGTCTTGTAGGACATGAGTTCTTTCTCCCACAAGAGCTGGCCGATCGGCAGCATGTTCCAGTCGTATTGATACGCGGTCACCGGACCAGCCAGCGCACCGCCCAAGCTCATCGCGCTTTGCTGAGCCACACCGACCGACTGCTCAAACGGGTCGCGCTTGATGTTCTGCACCAGGGTCCAGTGGAAGGGGATGAGCGGCATGATCCAGCCCTCCGCACCGGGTTGCGACATGGTGTAGTACATCTTCCAGTTCTTGTAGCGCACCGCGGACGGGGTCGAGCCCGAGTAGTAGAAGAAGTAGTCGCGCGCCGATTTCTCCGACTTGCCGGTGAGGTAGTCGATTTGATTCACGCCATCGAGCGTCGTCTTGACTATCCCGGGATAGGCGCCTTTTTCGATCTGTGCCTTCAGCTCGTTGCCTTTCGCCCCACCGGCGATTTCGACGAACGTGGGCAGCCAGTCGAGAGCGGCGAAGAGTTGGTTCTTGACCGTGCCCGGCTCGATGTGCCCCGGCCAGCGGACGACACACGGAGCGCGGTAGCCGCCTTCCCAGGCTTCGCCCTTCTGACCCTTGAACGGCGTGACGCCGCCATCGGGGAAGGTGATCGCCTCGGCGCCGTTGTCGGTGGTGAAGACAATGATCGTGTTGTCGAGTTCGCCCATGTCCTCGAGTTTCTTGAGGACGTAGCCGATGTTGTCGTCCATCTGCTTCATGCCGGCTTCGTTGACGCCCCAGTCCTTGCCGCCCTTGACGCCCACCATGTCCATGTATTTGTCCGAAAGCATCGTCACGACGTGCATGCGGGCCGGGTTGTAATAGACGAAGAACGGCTTTCCGGTCTTTTCGGGGTCGTTGCGATCGAGGAAGTCAATGAGGTGGCCGGAGATTTCCTCGTCCACGGTCTTCGAGCGCTCCAGAGTGAGCGGGCCTTCATCCTTGCCCATTTGGTTCTTGGCGGTGCCATCCGGGGACTTCATCCAGAGCACCGGCCGCGGTGGGGCCAAGCACACGCCGTCCTTCGGATCGATGGCGCCCGGAGTTTCCGGGATGCCGGGGATGGGCACCATCTTCATCGGCGGCGCGATGCCTTGCTCGGTCGGACTCTTGTTGATGTCGAGGAAGCTCACCTGCTGCATGGCGTCCAGGTGGTAGAGATAACCCCAGTACTCCTGGAAGCCGTGCGCGGTGGGCAGGGAATCCGGGTGATCGCCCAGGTGGTTCTTGCCGAACTGGCCGGTGTTGTAGCCGAGGTCCAACAGGAACTTGGCCAGGCACGGCGTGCCGGGTTTCAGATAGGTCGGACTGCCAGGCAACTGCGGCGGGATCATGCCCGTGCGCAGCGGATACATGCCGGTGATGAAGGCATTGCGCCCGGAGGTGCAGCTCTGCATGGCCACGTAGTCCATGAAGATCGCGCCCTCGCGCCCGATACGGTCAATATTGGGCGTTTCGCCGACCATCAAGCCGCGGTGATAGATGCTCGGCTGCATCCAGCCGATGTCATCACCCATGATGAAGAGGATGTTGGGTTTCTTTGTCTGCTGCCCGGACGTGGCTGGAGACGGACTCCGGGTCTGCGGCTTGTATGGACCCGCCTGCGCCTATCAGCGCAGCCGTTGCCGCAAGCAGCAGTAAGCCGCTATGGATTAGTTTTCGTTTCATGGTTTTGTCTTTCTGTTTGTTCTTGTGGTTTTGCTGCGGATTGGATGGAGGGATCTTATTTCGGAAAAAGGAACTGGCATTGCAGGCGGATCGACCAGTCGGCGCCGTGGCGAGGGGTGGCGACATTGTAGAACGCCTGCGCGGAGAGGTTGATGGGCAGCTTGCCCAAGTGGACGACCCTGCCGAAGCCCCCCCCGAGGGGCACGGTCCAGATATCCCCCGACGGCTCATTCCAATTGGCGGTGATGATCGGCGAAGTGGTGAGGTACCAGCCGCCGGGGAAGTTGTAATTGAAGAAGGGCTGGAGCGTCATCGAGTTGACGTTCTTGCCGCCCCAGCCGGCGAAGGACCAGATGTTGTTCACGAGGGCGCCTGCGACGACGTGCTTGCCCATGTAGAGGCCGACCAATGACGGCCCGATGCCCCATTTTCCGCTACCGAGCTCCGAACTGCTCGCGGTGGGGAAGAGAAACGCGGGGCCGACGCCCCAGATGAATTTGCCCGGTTTGCCGGGCGAGAGAAACGCGGTGAACGTCGTGTCTCCAATGCCGGCCACATGTGTGTCCGAGCTGGCGGACGGCCAGCTCACGACGGGAAAGATTGTGCGTGCGATGATGTTCCAATCCTCCGTGATTGAGATCGGGATCACCGGCTGAATGTTCAGCGTGCTCTGATAAGAGGAGTTCGGCCCCGCCCCAAAGCCCATGTTCCATTGCAGCGGCAGGCTGATGAGATTCCCAACCGGATTCTGCGAGAGCTTAGCGAGTTCTTCGGTGCTGTTGCGGGCCGGGGCGGCGTCCTCGACCGGAGTCGTCAAACTCCTCGAGTTCGTCGTGTCCGCCTGCGTGGCCGGGAGGCCGGCAGCGAGCAACGCGCAGCATAGCACGAGTCGCGCGAAGTTTTTTTTGGCGATAACCGTGCGCGCCGGAACGATTGCGCTCATGAGCGCATGCCGTGGCCGCAAGGAGCGACAAGCTGTTATCGATTGGCTTTCGTTTCATTGTCTTGGTCTTCCCCGGATCCTTGGGGTCTAATGGGCTTAATACCATCCCGGACCCCACCCTCCCCAGCCACCCCATCCGCCCCAGTCCATTTCTGATGCCTCCAGGTTCATCTCGGCGGCTTCAACCTTTTCGTCGGCCATTTGCTTCTGCAGATGGAGCTGGCGGTATGCTTGGTACTGCTTTGGCCCACCGACATAGGCCTGGTTGTTGGTGGCGTCCGGGAAGACGTAGTAGGTCTTCCCGCTCCTCTGAACCGAGGTCACTTTGCCCGGCGGAAGGGCCTTGAGTTTCTCTTCCTGCGTCGCGGTCTTGGGAGTAACGACTTTGAAACCGGCGGCAATGAGCATGTTTTCCGTGCTTTGGGTGCTGGCGCAGCCCGCGGCCACGGCGAGCAGCGTGATGGCACATAACATTTTGAACGAAGTGAGGATCTGCTTCATGGTCTTCTGTATGCTGGTGTTGGTTTCTCTGGGAGGTCGGGAGGAATTGGTCTCGCTTCATCGAGGCGCACGGCGGGTGAGACGAAGGTTTGCATCCGCAAGCGCTGCCCGGATGGCGGGCAGGAGGTCCGAAGCGAGTCGCGTCTTGACGACATAGCCGAGGCCGCCCGCATCGAGTGCGGCCCTGGCGTAGTCGGCGTCTTCGTGGACCGTGAGAAAGACGAGGCGGACTGGCCGCTGCGAGCGCATGAGTTGACGCGCCGTTTCGATGCCATCGAGCCGCGGCATGGTGATGTCGAGCACGATCTGTTGAACCATATCCAGGTGCATCACTATTTTATGGGACTCGACCAGAATACGATCCCAGCCCCGACGCTCCGAAGCCCCAGTCCGTCGACGCGTCCAGGTTCATCTCGGCGGCTTCAACCTTTTCTTTCTGCTTCAAGCGGAGCTGGCGGTAGGTTTCAAACTGATTTGGACCGCCTACGTAGGCTTGGTTATGCGCCGCATCCGGGAAAACGTAGTAGGTCTTTCCATTCTCCTGAACCATGGTCACCTTGTCGTGTGGAAGGGCCTTGAGTTTCTGCTGCTGCGCCGCAGTTTTGGGAACGATTACGTGGAAGCCCGCGGCAACGAGCGAGTTTTCTCTGCTCTGCGTGTTGGCGCAGCCTATTGCCAAGGCGAGCAGCGCGATGGTAGTGAGGATTTTAAATGAAGTGAGGATCTGCTTCATGGTTTTCCGTGTATTAGTGTTGGGTTTTCTGGGAGATCGGGAGAAGTTGGCCTCGCTTCATCGAGGCGCACGGCGGGTGAGACGAAGGTCTGATCCGCAAGCGCTGCCCGGATGGCGGGCAGGAGGTCCGACGCGAGGCGCGTCTTGACGACATAACCGAGGCCGCCCGCATCGAGTGCGGCGCGGGCGTAGTCGGCGTCTTCGTGGACCGTGAGAAAGACGAGGCGGGCTGGCCGCTGCGAGCGCATCAGTTGACGCGCCGCTTCGATGCCGTCAAGCCGCGGCATGGTAATGTCGAGAACGATAACATCGGGATGAAGCCGCTCTGCCTCAGCGAGGAGTTCGCGCCCGTCGCCCACTGAACCGACCACCAAATATTCGCCGGCCAGCGCGTCGGCCGTTAGCGTAAGCATCCCCTGATGATCATCAGCCAGCAGTACGCGCGGGCGCGAAGCGCCTGCGCCGGGAATGAAGGAGGGGGTGATCACCGTCGGCCATCATAGCCGACGCTGAAAACCTCCGATACTGTCAAAACTAACAGGTGTTCCCGGGCGAGCTCAGATGCGCTTTTTCAACATTCCGTGCTCGAGAGCGTATTGCACCAGCTCGGCGTTCGACTTCACGCCAAGTTGCTCCATGATCGTATATTTGTGAAAGGCGACCGTGCGTGCGCTTACCTGGAGGAGATCCGCGACTTCCTTCATCGCGCGGCCTTCCGCGAGGAGTTGCAATACTTCGCGCTGGCGTGGGGTCAGCTTTTCCGTGGCAGGCTTCGTGGCCCGGCGGAGGAAAACGCCGAGAGGCACGCCCTTGGTGACGAGCGGCGTGACGTAGGTCTTGCCCGCGAGCGCCCGCTCGATGGCGGTGAAGAGCTCGCCTGACGCGGAATTCTTGAGCAAATAGCCGAAGGCGCCCAGACCGATTGCTTCCACGGCAACGTCCGGATCTTCATCCACCGTGAGGAAGACAAGCCTTACGTCGGGCATTTTTCGGAGAATTTGGGCGCAAGCATCCATCCCGTTCAGCCGTGGCATCCCAATGTCAAGAACGATGACATCGGGCTTGGTCTTGGCAGCGAGTTCGAGGAGCGCGCGGCCATCGCAGGCGGTGCCGACGATTTCGCACCGTGGCTCCAGCAAACGCCTGAAGGCGTCGAGGAGCATCGTATGGTCGTCGGCAAGAAGGACGCGGGGGCGGCGGTTCATTGGGCTACGGGTCGTTGGGAATCCTCAAGCAAAATCGTCGACGGCGGCGATGGGCACGTGGACGTCGATTCGAGTGCCTTTACCCGCATGCGACTCGATGGAAAACCGCCCATGAACGAAACGCGCCCGCTCGGCCATGCTGACCAGACCGAGCGAGCCATTGACGCGTACCGTTTCCGGGTCAAAGCCGACGCCGTCATCTGCGACGACGAGACGAAGCTCGCCGTTATCCCTCGTCAGTTCGACTCGTGCGACCGTCCCGCCGCTGTGCTTGATGACGTTGTGCAGCGCCTCTTGCGTAATACGGTAGAGACAAAGCGCCGTATCCTCCGGCACCGCCCGCGGCACTGAGCGATCGGCAAACTCGATAGCCATCTCATGCGCCATCGCGAGCTCCTTACAGAATCCGCGCATGGCTGCCACGAGGCCGAGTTGCTCCAGTTTCACCGGATGCAGCTTGTGCGAAAGTCGGTGAACTTCGGAAGACAATCTCTTCACCTGCGCCGAGAATTCCTGCATCCGCCCGCTGATCTGGCCGCGCTCGGGGGGCGGGTTTTGGCCAAACATTTCCAGCTCGACGGAAAGCAGGGCCAGGCTCTGGCTCAAGTCATCGTGCAATTCGCGGGCGAGCCGTGTCTGCTCTTCTTCCTGAGCGTGGATCAGCCGCCCGCTCAGATCGTGCGCTGCCTCCTCGGCAAGCTTGCGAGCCGTATTGTCCAGCGCTGCGCCGCGCATGAAAACTGGTTTACCAGCTGCGTCAAACTCGACACGGCCGCGTGAGGCGATCCAACGCACCCTGCCATCCGGCAGAACGATCCGGAATTCCTTTTCGTAAATCCCGCCCGTTTCCCGCGCCATCGTCAGGGCCTTGCTGACAGCGTCACGATCTTCCGGGTGCAGCCGTTGAAGAAATCGGGGCATGTCCAGCCAGTCCCACTTCTCGAAGCCGAACAATTCTCGCCATTTGTCGGTAGCCCAGATTTGGTCCCCGACGAAATCCCGAATCCAGATACCAAGGTTGGCGGCATCGGCCGCGAGGCTCATCCGTTGCTCGCTCTCGCGCAAGGACCTCTGCGCGAGCCGCAGCCGGCGGCGTTGAATGAGCAGCGCCCCGATCATGAGCGCCTGCACCGTACACAGGGAAACCGCCCCAAGGATAAGTCTGTTATTTTGCTCCCAATAGGTGGGCTCTCTGAACCGGAGCACACTGCCAGGCGGCAGGCGCTTCCCGCTGATGCTCCATTGCTGAAGCTGGCGCCAATCAAACATCGGTGCGGCCTGATGGAACTCCGACCGGGCAACGGTTTGCGCCTCTTCGCCTGCAAGGATGCGAATTCCCATCCGGGCCGCCCTACGGCCGATCTCCTCAAACGTCACCATCGAGCCGCCGAGAATCCCGTAGCCAAGGTAGGTGTCGTAGGAACCGTAGATCGGAGCACGGCTCGCCGGCGCGAACAAAGCGAGCGCCTGCCGTGGGAGAAAGGAAGCGCCGGTGGCATCCTGGAACATCGTCAGGTAGAGGACTACTGTGCGATCCGGCAAACGCGAAAGCTCGGCGCGCAAGTCCGACATCGACAGGTTGATCAGCCAGGTGAAGCCCACACGGTCTGCGAAAGCCGGAGTTTCTCTCTGGAATTGCTCGGCCGATTCCAAATCCTGGGATGCGCTCCCGGCTACCACCGCCACATTCCGAGTGTCTGGCTGCAGGCTGAGTGCCAACTCCAAAGTGGAGGCGGCCGCTCGGAGCAACGGAATCCCCACGATCTTTGTGTCCGGCATCTCCTTGGGCAGAGCTTCCACTGCACAGTGCACAATCGGCACCTCGGCAAACAAAACAGCCCGGTATTTCAGCAGAAACTCCAAAGCCGGACCACCGCCGGCAATCACCAGGTCCGGCGGCCGATCCCGATACTTATCTCGTAAGAAATCGCGCTCACGCTGCTGCTGCGGCTCTCCGGGAAACCGGGACACGTCGAGGAATTCGCTGTGAAACTCGATGGGGTTGCTGCTCTCGGTTGCGAAAGTCGCCCGAATGGCTTCATCCGCGATAATGTTGGCCGGTAACAGTCGCTCGTCCGAGTAGAGCACAAGGACGCGTCGCAATGGCTTTGAAGACGAAGTCTGAGCAACCACGCTGCTGGCTGCGTACGCCACGATCAAGAGCGCGGTGGCGCCGAGAACGAGAGGTCTTGCAATCCCAATCGATGGTTTCATTCGGTTTTCACCGGCTACTTGGCGAGGAAAGTCATGATCTTTCGGCCTTAAGTGGGACCACAGGCCAAAATTTCCTCTTGATCGCAACTTCAACGCTCCGCAGCCGGTTTGATTTGGTGAAGACCAGAATACGCCTGAAAATCCACCAGCGCGAGGGGCCGTTGACTTGGAAGTTATGACGAGGAGTGTTCGCCGCCGCGGGCGCCTCTTCTCAGAACTCCCGTGCCCTTCGCGATATCAAGGTTCGAGGGCAGGCGTTCGTCGGCGGCCGCGGTGAATGGCTCAAGAAGCGAATGCTCCACGCCAAACGACGCTCGCCGGGGTTGTCTTGTTTGCCATATTGAGTGCCCTATATTTTTTTTGAGTACGCCATCTGCTACACTCGCGCTTACTGCCTCTTTGCTGATCATCGGATGCGCCAGCAAACAACAACAGCAGTTACTCCCACTCAGACTTCGCTTGAAAAGCAAGATCAGCGTCAATGGAGTAAAGAGGAGGGTCGCATTCAGTAGATAACCGACCAAATACGACGCTCTCTCACGTCAATGCCAGCCATCCGATCTTTTGCATTCTCACTCGCGGCCGTGCTCCCTCCCTCTTTTTCCTACTGACCTAGGTTTCGCCGGCAGTCACCGGCGTCCTGGCCCCAAAAGACGCGGCTTTACGACGATCGCCATCTCGCGCTCGGCAGATAAGGACAAAATGATTCGCGAACTGGGTGCCGACGAAATTGTCCGTGATGGCAAGGGCCTTGCTGCAGCAGGCGGCGCCGATGTGATCCTCGGCACAAGCAATTCGGTCGATGCCATGGCTGATGGCATCGCCGGACTGCGCCCTGATGGCCGTCTCGTGCTCATGGGTCTCGAGGACAAACCGCTGCCGGTCCAACCCTTCGATCTCATCGCGCGCCGTATTCGGGTTCTCGGCAGCCAGCAAAACAGTCGCGAATTTCTCTACGAAGCGCTCCAGATCGCCGCCGCCGGAAAGGTTAAAGTGATGACAGAAACATATCCTCTGGCCGAAATCACCAAGGCCTATGAGCGCGTCGAACAAGGAAAAGTGCGCTTCCGCGCGGTCATCACCATGGGCGACTAGCCTCTTAGATAACGTATCTGGATCCATTGCCTGTCCAAGCGGATCGATGCCGAGTTGGCGCCGCGGCCATGCCAACGCTCTATTGGCTACAGTTCTATTTCATTCTCCTTAATGCGACTGTGTTCTCAAAAGGTAGGTCGATAGTCCGTTCCTCCCTCAGGTCGTGTGTTGAGGCTCCTTGTAGAGCTGCTCCGGCGTGCCCAGCATGTCCGCGTTGAACTCCTTCTCAGCCCGATGCACGCGGCCAATCCGCTCGCCGTTACCCACGATCAGCGATGCAAGGGCTAGTAGGATCGTGCCGCCGATCAGCGTTGCCGCAATCGAGAGATGGTCCAGAAGCAATCCCCCGAAGGCCGCACCCAGCATGATTGCGAACTGAATCGCCGCCACCATTAACCCACCACCGCTTTCCGGCTCGTCGCTGATGCCTTTCGAGAGCCAGGTGGACCATGCCACTGGGATCGCCGAGTTCAGAGTTCCCCAAGCAACCATCATCGTTGCTACCCCCCAGAAAAAGTGCCCGGTTGCGAGCAGGCCCAAAGTCACGGCTGCCAAAGCCATCGGAAGTCCGCTCAGCAACAAATAGAGATGTCGCCCAAGCAGCACACCAGCCCCATAGGTTCCGGCAAACCCGGCCAGCCCCAACCCTAATAACAGGAGAGACAGTTGAGGCAGGCTTACCCGAGTGTAGGTTTCGAGAAATGGTCGCAGGTAAGTGAAAGTGGCAAAGGCGCCCGCAAAAGTGAACATCACTCCGAGCATGGCAAAGGCAACGCTGCGCCGCTTCAGCAATCCGAGGAGCTTGCCTACGGAATTGACCCCTTGGGGCGGCATGGCGGGCAGACTCATCCATTGCCAAATCAGGTTAACTACCGCGATGGGCGCCAGCGCCCAAAAGACACCGCGCCAGCCGATGATTCCACCTAGATAGCTGCCGATGGGCGCAGCAAACGCAGTGGCCACCGCACTCCCGGTGTAAATAACCCCCAGTGCCTTCGGAACAGAATCCTGCGGAACCAAGCGCATGACCGTCGCTGTTGCCAGTGACCAGAACCCACCAATTACGATGCCCAAAATCGCCCGGGCTACCATCAGGACACCGAAGTTCGGCGCCATCGCAATCAGGATCAACGAACACAGCATTAGTGTGGTCAATCCCATCAGTACATGACGGCGGTCGAAACGCCCGGCAATGGTTGCGATGAACAAACTGGTTACGACTGCGAAAAGGCCCGAAATTGAAATCGCCTGGCCTGCCGCTCCTTCGGTCGCGTGCAAGTCATGTGCGATTGGTGTCAATAGGCTCACCGGCATGAACTCGGAGGCGATCAGCATCGTCACGCCTAGCGCCATCGAGCCAACGGCACTCCATATCTGCCGTTCTGCGATCTTCGGCTGCATGGTAGTAGTCGCCGTCCGGCGGTCCAGCGTGGCTGGACTGTTGCAGACTTTCAGCCCTCTGCGGCTACGGCCGACAGGCGGGACTTCCAAGTTGCTGCTGCCAAGAATGTTCTCTTTCATGTTTTCGATGTCGTTTGCTGGGCGTGAAGCTGTTTCAGGCACGGCAGCAGTATCCGGCACGCGCGAGTTCCTTCTCGCCCGATACTGCTCAGCCGGGCGCGTTCCTGCGGAAAATGCATTGAGGCTGCCAGCGCCTCAAAGGGTGCTGCTGCGCTCATCCACGCGCATCACCCTATTTCAGATGCTCGGTGAAAAAGGACGTGAGCTTGTCGAACGGGATAAGTTGCACTCGGTCGTAGAGGTCAACGTGGCCGGCGTTGGGAACGATGACCAGTTCCTTTGGCTCACCCGCAAGCTTGTAAGCCTCTTCACTGAACTCTCTGGAATGGGAGTTCTCACCCGTGATGAAAAGCATGGGACGAGGAGAAATCGTCTCTATGTCCGTGAACGGGTAAAAATTCATGAACTTGACGTTACTGCTGAGCGTCGGGTGCGTGGTGAGTTTCGGCGAGCTGCCCTTGGGCGTGAATTCACCTCTCGGAGTGCGGTAGAAGTCATAAAACTCACGCTGAATGGGGTGGGTGTTTTCATTCAGTTCGTGGTCCGTCCCACCGGTGTATTTTGTTTCACCGCCAGTAAACTCCGACATAGCGCTGTTCGGCGGCCTCTGCGATGATCTTTTTTCTCTGTTCGAGGGTCAGGGAATGCTTGAGCGCATTGCGGTTGGCAGCGCCCATATCATACATGCTGACCGTGGCAATCGCTTTCATTCGCGGGTCGATCTTGGCCGCGCTGATGACAAAGCTCCCGCTGCCGCAAATCCCGAGAGCACCGATCCGCTCTCTGTCGACGAACGGTCGGGTCCCCAGGAAATCCACCGCGGCGCTGAAAGCCTCGGCATAAACATCCGGCAAAACCGCGTTGCGAGGCTGCCCTTCGCTCTCTCCCCAGAAAGGCAGATCCAGGGACAAGGTAACGAATCCCTGGTCGGCCAATTTTTGGGCATACAGATTCGCACTCTGTTCCTTCACTGCCCCCATCGGATGCCCGACAACGATCGCGGGATTTTTTGCGCTCTGATTTAGATTCTTGGGAATGAAAAGATTCCCCGCAACAGTCATGTTGTATTGATTCTTAAAGGTAACCTTTTGTGCAGTTACGTTGTCGCTTTTATAAAAGTTATCCGCCCCTTTGGACATATCTGCTCCCATAGCTGAGAATGGGCCGGCCAGAAGCGCTAGCGACATAATGAGATTTTTTATTGGTGCTTTTGGCCCCGTGCAGCTGCCGGCCGCAGGCTGGACCTCGAGATTGCTGTTTTCAGGTGTGCGCGTTTTCATGGTTTCGATGTCGTTTAAACGCCTGAAGTTGTTTCAGGCATGGCAGGAGTATCCGACATCACGCCTGTTCCTTCTCGCCCGCTTCTGCTCAACCTAGCGCATTCTTGCGGTGAAATGACCCCGCCAACCCCTTAGAGGGTGCTACGGAACTCGGTCGGTGTCACACCGGTCACGCGCCGAAAACGCTTCGCGAAATGGCTTGGACTCGTGTAGCCGACTTCGAGCCCGATCTCGATGAGGCTGCGCGAGGTTTCGCGGATGAGCTGCTGCGCGCGGGTGATCCGCTGGCGCGTCACATACTGGAGCGGCGACATTCCCGTCGCCTGCTTAAACACGCGAGAAAAGTGGAATGGACTCAGTTCCACCAACTCCGCGAGCGTCTGGATTGAAATCTCCTCAGCGAGTCGCTCACGCACGTAGTCCTCCACCTTGCGTAGTTGCCAAATCGGCAGGCCACTATGGAATTCGGGCTTCTCCGCGGCTGCGGCGATGTATTTGTCGACGAGATATGAAGCGAACAGTTGCGCCAAGTCTGCGACGCGTCTGCTCTTGCCCGGCGCCCGCGCTGAGAGCATCTCGGCGCACGCAAAGCAAAGATGCGCGAGGGCTTCATCGCGCCCAGAGTAGTCCATCACTTCCACTTCTTCGGTCTTGCCGGGAAACGCAGCTTCCAAGGCCGCAAGAAACCGATCCACCGCAATGTGGACTTGGACAATTTCGAGTTCATCTCCCACAGGCGAAGTATGGGAGACTTCATAGGGCGTCTTTGAACGGGTAACGAAAATGTGGCCGGGGCCGATCTGCCGTTTCAGCCAAGCCTCGCCAATCTCGCGCTCCCGGAACTCGGCCGAGCCTGCGATGGTGCAGGAGATTAACGGCTCGGGGGTTGCAGGCACGAGGAAGCGATCTACCACGTTCGGAAATCGATAACGCCGCACGAAGAGCTCTTTCCATTGAAGGGAAGCGCTGTCCGCCAAAGGTGCGCCGGCCGCGTAGCGAGAGAATGCTGCGGCGCTGGTTCGATCGGGCGTCTTCATGAGATTGTTGTTGAAAGTGAAGCCGAACGGCGAGCAGCGCGCCAGCAGCGATCTCGCCGTGACCAAAGCAATCTTCGAGTCTCAGGTTGGGCAAGCTTCACTTCAATTCTATGACGGGCTGTTAGCCACACTTTACACTTCTTGGCCCGGAGCTAGCCAAGCCCCAAAAGTGTTCTCTGCGTCTGTTACTCCCCTTTTTTTCTCAAGTGCCCTGGCAGACTGTTGATTTCGGAAGCGGTTCCTTGTCGCCCTCGTCGCGGCGATCCCTTGCGGATCGTCACACCTATGATCGGACACTTACTCGGCGTAAACTTCTTCCCCCTTGTGCAGGCGCAGGGCGACCGCCACCGACTGGCTTGAACTGCGTCGTGTCGGGCAATGAGCAGCCAAGTACCGGCAGATTGCCGTGTAGAGCAGTTCGCGCTCGGCGCTGGCTGGCGGCCATTCTTCGGCCTGGGAAGCGCCTGCTTCGAGAATCTGCAGGCTATGGAAGTCCAGATCCTCGCGAACGGTAGCGAAAGTGAGCATATCTATCAACTTTGTCTCTGGATGGCCGAGGCGCAAATAACGGAGCACAAGGCGTGGCACTTCAGACCAGTTCCTTCGCTGGTCGAGAGCAGAGAGGATTGTCTCTCGCAGTTCGTCAGCCGCAGTCGGCAGATTCTCTAACGGCTGCTCGCTCGGCAGTTGAGCGCCAGGGATATTGAGAAAACGGTCCAGGTAGATCGACATGGCCGCATGGAATAGTCCTCGGACCAGTTCCGATCCTGTTTCACCCCGTGCCAGCACCCGATGAAGCGCGTTGCAGAACGAAAAAGTGTGCATCGGCGCGAACCAATCTTCGATATCGTTCGACTCTGGGAAACGCGCCAAACGCCACGCCGCCGCGAGTGTCAAGTGTCGTGCGATGTCGACCGGGGCAGCACCTTGATTCAAGGTTTCGAGAACAGCTCGAATAATCGCCTCAGGGTGTTCTCCAAGCACGTGAAGATAGAAGTCCGGCTTGCACAGGGACCCTCCTCGCCTCCTTGGCGGGTTCTTGCTCAGGGCCTCCTCGGCTGCTTGAATCAGCTCAACGAGATCCACGGGCGCCCTCCATGTTCCCTGTTCTTCTTCGGAGCGCGACTGTGTCAGGTGTTCCACGATGAGCGGTAGAATTTCGGTTGCGTATTCCCAGCCGATAAATTCCAGTAACTCAAACGCCTTGTTGGACAAATCCAGGGCGTGTCCCCCGTCGGCGTAGATCCGCTCTTGGATTGGCCCGAAGACCATGCGGTTGAGTGCTTCTTTCGTAAGGCCGCAGCCTATAGCCGTTAGCAACGTCCGCTCCGCAGCCTCATCGTGGCGGACTTTGGCCCAGTGAAACATCCATTCCCTGAGACGCTCCTCCTCGTAGCCTTCACCATCGAGGCCTCCTGGAGAGTGTCGCATTGGCTGTCCGGCACAGTTTCCTGCAACCTTGCGCGCCGCTGCAGCTAAAGCGTAGACCATGGTGGTCTCTCCAAGGCAAGGACTCAGTCGAGCCACCAGGCTCAACATGGTCATCCCATCTCCCCAAACGCGATGATGTCGCACACCGAATTTGGCGATCTCTCGGATGACACTTTTCGTCCCGTCGCCCTCCCCGAGCAACGCAACAATGCCTTTCGCCTGGACCAGTCCGATGTTCTCCTCCAGGCCCCGACGCAAACGTGCAGAATGGAACACCGCATCGGCACGCTGGACGGGCACGTTGGAAACCCAGATATCATCTCTTTCGACGCACACTTCGAACACCGGTGTATCGTCCGCCCATAGGTCGAAAGTGCACCCGCTACGCAAGTCGAAGCGGGCGTGATGCCAGTGGCAGGTAAGTAAGCCGTGGTCCAGCCTCCCTTTGCTAAGTGGGAATCCCATGTGGGGGCAACGATTGTCGAGCGCGAATACCTGACCTTCGTGCCAGCAGAGCAGCAGCGGACGATCTGCTCCGTGCACTGTCAGCATCTGCTTCTCTTCCAAGTTGGCAAGTGATGCGGCGCGAAAGAATCCCGCATGATTCGTCGCAACGCCAAATGAAGCCATGGTCAAGAAGATAACCGCTTTGTTGTCCAGCGCGAGGTTTGGGTTAGCTGATCTGAGCCCGTTCCATTTCTCACGCCTGTTGAAGAAAGCGACTGGAATGACCCAATTCGTGACCGGGAGCGCAGTTGGTGGCGCGGCAACTGACCCGCAAAACATTTCGCAGCCTTATCGTGCTGGAAGTCGCCTACAGGAGCCTGGGCCATCTTGCTCAGGTGCCGCGGCGGACGGTGGTATGTCTCCCAGGCAGTTCCGCAACGCTCTCTGGGCGCAGAAGAGGATACTTTTCCGCAAGAATACGCCACGCGCCGCACGATCGCGCGAGCAGCAACCCGGTCGCTGGTTGATCGTCTCGTCGAGCTCCAATTGCTGAAGCTCGCAAGAAACCAATCAAGAAATTCATATGACCACAAAAGTTTGCTTTATCAACGGCGGCTCCTGCGGGATCGCCGCACGGATCGCAGAGGCGCCACTCGTCCACGGTAATCAGGTTGCAGCTCGTAAACCCGAGCCCGTTATGGCTCGCTCCTCGGAGAGTTTCCTCCCTGTCGCGCTGCACGTGCCGGGCGATGTGGTGGCGCTAACGCCGAGAATCGCGGTCGCCTTTACAGTCGGCGGTCCGTTGGTTTACGAAGGACGAAGCAATCAGTTATGAAGGGTCTCACCTGCGGGGTCTGGCAGAACGGACTATACAACGCCAAGCTGTTAATGCGGCATGGGCAAAGGTAACCAACGAACAGGTAGGTTGCCGTTATGCAATGGATGCTTCACACATCTCGAACGCACAAACGAATAAACACCAAGTTCCATGAAACATTCACTCTTACTTATTGTATGTGTATTGTCCCTTTTCACAGGTGTCGCATGTTGTGACAGTGGCGCCGGAAACAATACTGATAATAAGCGACATCCAACTGGCAGCAAAATGACAATTAAGATTGGAACTAATACTTTCACCGCAACACTGTATGACAATGCCACGGCAGCCGCATTTAAATCCCTGTTGCCTATGACCGTCAGTATGGATGAGCTGAATGGAAATGAGAAAAAAGTTGATTTATCGGGCGCTCTTCCAACCAACGCTTCCAGCCCCCGAACAATTCAAGCCGGTGATTTGATGATTTGGGGTTCTAATACTCTTGTCCTCTTCTATAAAACATTTCCCACATCCTACAGTTATACAAGACTCGGCCGCATCAATGATACTGAGGGGCTTGCTGCTGCAGTTGGTTCCGGAAATGTAACGGTTACCTACCAACTGGAGTAAACGGAGTGGGTCCGGATCGTGCCGTCGGCTCAGACGTCTTGAAACGCTTAGTTAGGAGTTAGGGCGCTCTGCCGCCTACCGTTGGTGCGCTGAACGCGTGGTTAGGCGAGCCAGGACTTTTGCCGCTCGGTCAGGGTATGAAACAGGAGCCAACGGGTAATGAAACAAGGCTGGTTCTGAAGGGCTTTATAAGAGTCCGAGTTCGGACTGCTCGTTCGACTCCTGAGAGTGAAAACCTACCTCAGCGTTTTTCGCGCACTTCGATCAGATTGTCACCGGCTTCGATGCGGCTGATGATCTCCGACCAAAGCGGCAACAACCAATTCACCAAGGCCCGGTTCGAGGTGTTGCCGATGCGCAGCCAGACAACGACCGGAGCAGGTCGTCTTAACATCAGACATTCGGCAAAGTCCTGATCCTTGGTGACAATGGTAGCTTGATTGGCGAGGGCATAGTCCCAGATTTCGGGGTCTTCGGCATCACGCAGACCAAGCTCCCGGACGGCCCGAACATCGTAGCCGGCCTCGCGCAACGCGCGAGCTAAGGCCGGAGGCAACTGGGCATCCAGAACGAACCTCACATGGGTTGCAAAACGGCGTGGTTGGCCTGTGCCGAAGCGAATTGCAGACATGCCCGGATATCCTCGGGCTCAAGGTCAGGATAGTCCGTGAGGATCTCATTGTCCGAGACTCCTGCAGCCAGCAGGTCAAGCACATCGACTACCCGGATCCGCATCCCACGGATGCACGGGCGACCGCCGCACTGTTTCGGGTTGAAGGTAATCCGGTCCAGGTAATTCACGGCTGAAAATGTAGTCTCAAAGACTGCGGATGGCGAACCGTCTTTTCATTTCGTCCAGACTCATCTTAACGGTCCGGCCGGTTTCATGACCGGAGGGCTTTACAAGAGGCAGGCTCGGGCTGCTCGACTTGTGAGAGTGAAAACCTACCTCAGGACAGACATCAGAATACTGTCAGCAAAACTGCCAGCAGCGAGTTCTGAATATGAGCGATAAGGTAGTCGTAGAGCAGGGACAACTTGTCTCGACAAACAGTATAAAAGCGATCATAAGTGTCGTAAAAACAACGAGAAACACCGACGAATCCTACCTCAGGTAGCCATGCGCCGGTCTGGAGACGGCTACTCATAGCTACTGCGCGTTGTCTAAACGCACCCGCCTAACAAGTGATTCTGCGATTTCGGATATGCCAGACCCGCAGTTATCCGAGCATTTATTGGGCGGCAAGGGGCATTTATTCGGAGGACAAGCTGCTCGGATGCGGCCCAACGTCAAGCGTGACATGAGAATCTTCGGTAACCGCGACCCCGCTCCAAACGCGAACTGTCACCCTGAGCATCGAGCACGCTATAGACGCTGTATGCCTTGTGATCATCGATGCCGATGAAAGCCTGCACATCCTCTGATTGAACTGGTTGCCTTTTCATGGAGACAACCTACACCGGCGCGTCCGGGTCCGAATAGCGCCCCACCAGATAGGCTTTTGACCAACCCGTCGGTTCGAACCTTCATCGATTCTTTTGTGAACGAGTGATGGTCTTTTCGGGAGTCGGTCCCTCCTTTTTCGGCGCGAGTTTTTGAAACATCGCGCAGCCGGAGCACAGGCGCAGAGCAAGGATGACGGGGAGCGTTTTCATTGAGCGGAAGGAATGGTGTTGTCGGCAGGAAGACCGGCCTCGACCTTTCGGGCTTCACGGGTCCAAACCCGCAGTTCGGTCAAACCATGGGGTTGTCAACCGCCGAAGCAAGCCCGATATTTTCACCCCGTGAAAGCGATTCCAGGGACCCTGCAAGAGGGCGGTGCCTCGTTTCAAACGACGCATTGGACGCTCGTTCTACAAGCGGGGCAGGGGGAACCGTCTGAAGCGCGTCAAGAAGCGCTCTCGGTGTTTTGCGAGTCCTACTGGCCACCGCTCTATGCGTTCTTGCGCCATCGGCGGTATGCTCCGGCAGATGCACAGGACCTCGTGCAGGCCTTTTTTGTCCATCTCTTCGAGAAGAATATCCTCGAGCGTGCCGACCGCGAGAAAGGGCGGCTCCGCACCTTTCTGCTAACGTCGCTGCAAAATTTCCTGATCAACGAGATACGATCGAAAGAAAGCGATCAAGCGAGGAGGCGATCGGATAATCCTGTCTTTCGACGAGTTGCTGCCCGAGGCTGAGGTCAATATGCTGGCCTCGGCTCACTTGGACGCCGTCGCCTGTTACGATCTCACCTGGGCCACGAGCATGATCGCACGCTCCTGGCAAAGGCTCTGCGAGGTCCTGGAAGCCGAAGGAAAATCCCAATGGCTCGACGAACTGCGACCGTTTCTCGCTGGCGGCACGGCAAACCCGCCGAATCAGGAGGAAGTGGCAGCCCGGATCGGTGTGCCGATCGCTACGCTCCGCACGTGGATTTCGCGCCTGCGTCAGCGTTATCGCGATGCGCTGAGAACCGAGGTGGCGAGCACAGTGTCCAATCCGGCAGATATCGACGACGAGCTCAAGTATCTTTACCGGCATACTCGATCTCCTAAAATCGACCAGGAACGGCCAACGACATGACAATGCCTGAGAACAATGCGTTTGGCGGTGCAGCCGAGACGAGCGACACCGCTGAATCCTGCGTCGTTTGCGGCAGGTTGCTGATACCCCGCGGCCGAAACGGGGAATGTCTGCGCTGCCTGGGAAGTTTTGCCTTCGGGCCGGAAAGCGAGCCCTCGATGAAGACTCCACCGAGCTACGCTCACTTTGAAGTTGAACTTGGTGCGGACGGTTATCCTGTAGAACTCGGTGCCGGGGCGATGGGAGTCACCTATCGCGCACGAGATACCATCCTCGAATGCACAGTCGCCCTCAAGGTCATCGACACGCAACGCGCAGGAAATTCCGCCGCCCGGATGAGATTCCTGCGCGAAGCGCGGGCGGCGGCGCGGCTGCATCATCCCAATGTCGCGCGAGTCACCTACTACGGAGAGGAAAGTGGCGAGTGTTTCTATGTGATGGAGTTTGTGGAGGGAGAGACCCTCGAACAACGCGTGCGGCGGGAGGGGCCGCTGGCGCCGGCGCTGGCGCTGGAAATCGCCCTGCAGGCGGCCCGCGCCCTGGCCGCCGCGGAGTCGTGCGGGGTCGTCCACCGTGATCTCAAGCCTTCCAATCTGATGTTGGCTTCACGACAGGGCGAATCCGAGACGGGCGATTCCCTTCTCGTGAAGGTCATCGATTTCGGGATTGCGAAAATGACGGGCACCGGGATGGATCAGACCCGATCCGGCTTTATCGGCACGCCCGCCTATGCCAGCCCGGAGCAGTTCGCCGGCAGCGAAGAAGCGCAAGTCGACACGCGCTCGGATATTTACTCCCTGGGAATCACCCTTTGGTATTTGATTTCTGGAAGGACGCCCTTTGTCGGCCGCACTTTCGTGGAGATCCAAAAGAGGCAATCCGAGGGACTTCCCTGGGAGCAACTGCGCACGGCCCGTGTCCCGGACAAAATGCTCGGCCTCTTGAAAGCCATGCTGGCCGTTGATCCCGGCGACCGCCCGCAATCCGCGCGCGAACTCCTCGCGGCGATTCAGCGTTGCCGCAAGGAAGAGGACGACGAGCCGGCGAAGGTCGAGGCGGCCCTGCGCCGCGAAGAGGGATTCTGGACCGCCGTGCTGCCGTTCAAGTTCAGCGGCGACCCGGAGATTGCCGCGTTCGCGGAGGGCCTGACCGAGGAGATCGTCACCGGGCTGTCGCGCTTTCCTTATCTCCGGGTGATCGCCCGGAGTTCCACCGCGCACTATCCCGTCGATTCCGGCGGCGTGCGCAGGGTCGGCAACGAACTGGGGGCGCGCTACGTCATCGATGGCAGCTTGCGGCAGGCGGGAAACAAGCTGCGCATCGCAGTGCAGTTGGTGGACGCCGATGCGGGAGCGCACCTGTGGGCCGAGACCTTTGATCGATATCCGGAAAAGGACGGTGTCTTTGAGTTGCAGGACGAAATCGCCGATCACGTCATCGCCCGGGTGGCCGACGTGTATGGCGTGCTCGCGCGGGCGATCGCCGCGACCACCGGCGCCAAATCGCCCGACACGCTCACGCCCTATGAGGCTGTCTGGCGGTTCTTTCTCGCCGAGCAGCGAGGCACGGAGGAGGATCATCTGTCCGCCACCCTTGCGATCGAGCACGCCCTCGAGCTTCAGCCCGGTTATGCCGATGCCTGGGCGGCGCTGGCGGTCTTGTGCGTCGATGAACACCGGCATCTCTTCAACCCGCGACCCAACTCGCTGGACCGCGCCCTGGCCGCCGCCGAGCGCGCCATCGACCTCGATCCTGCCAGTCAAATGGCGAATTCGAGTTTCGCCGTGACGCAGTATTTCCGCCGTGATCTGGGGGCTTTTCGTGCGAAAGCCGAGAGCGCGCTGGCCTTGAACCCCCGGTGCAGTTACACCTTCGCGTCCCTCGGCCGCCTTGTCTGCTACTCGGGGGAATGGGAGCGCGGCATTCAATTATCGAGGAGGGCGATCGAGCTCAGTCCGCACAGTCCCGGCTGGTATTTCATGGGCCTTATCATGAATGAATACCACCAGCGGCGGTACGCGGAGGCGCTGGCCGTCCTTCAGAAGTGCAACAAGCCGGACTATTGGGTAATGCACTACATGACGGCTGTCACGCAGGCCCAGCTCGGCAACCGCGCGGCCGCCCAAGCCGAAGTGGAACGAACGCTGCAGGCCTGGCCGAAGTTTTCGGAAAGATTCAGCAGAGCGCACCTGTGCAAATGGTTCTTCAACCAGCCGGGCCTGGTCGATCACGTCATGGAAGGCACGAAGCGGGCAGGCTTTCGATTCTTGGAAGAGCCCGACGATCGCGGAAATTAACCGAAACTCAGAGGAACGCGGCTACCCAGCGGCGCTCTCGCGGGATTTTGGAACCCCCGTCATGAGCCGTTTCGAAAGCAACTGCGTTGTCTTTGAAATTCGCGCCTCCGGAAGCTGTAGAAAGAGGTAGCAACTCATTTCACGCAACAACCAAGGGCTACGGCCTCGCAATCAGAATCAAACAGAAAACCAAACATATGAACAAGAAAATGAAAATCGTCGTCATCGGCGGCAGCGGACGCATCGGATCGAAAGTCGTAGAGAACCTTCGTCAGCACGGCCACGAAGTTGTCGCAGCCTCGCCCTCCTCGGGTGTCAACACCATCACGGGAGAAGGGTTGGCTGACGTGCTGACTGGTGCAGATGTCGTGGTCGATGTCGCGAATGCGCCTGTATGGGAGGACAAGGCCGTCCTCGAATTCTTCGAAACGTCGGGGAAAAACCTCCTCGCCGCCGAAGCCAAGGCCGGGGTCAAACATCACGTGGCGCTCTCGGTTGTCGGCACCGAGCGCCTGCTCGCGAGCGGGTATTTCCGCGCGAAGCTGGCGCAGGAAAACCTGATCAAGGCGTCGCCGGTTCCCTACACCATCGTGCGCGCCACCCAGTTCTTCGAATTCGTCGGCGGCATTGCCCAGGGGGCGACCGAAGGACAAACCGTGCGGGTGCCTTCCGCCATGATGCAACCGATCGTCTCGGACGATGTGGCCGCCGCCGTGGCGAAGGTCGCCCTGGAGGAACCCGTCAATGGCATGGTTGAAACGGCGGGTCCCGACCCGATCCGTCAGGACGAACTCGTCCGGCAGTTCCTGAAAGCAACTGGCGACCCACGGACAGTGGTCACGGACGAAAGCGCTCTCTATTTCGGCATAGCGCTGAACGACCAAAGCCTCACTCCGGGCGACAATCCGATCCTCGGTGCCACGCATTTCAAGGATTGGCTCGTGAAACAGCCGAAACAAAGGGAAGCGGTGCCCGCCTAGCTTCATCTGCCGCTGAGCCGTTTGGGGCTACGGCTGCACCCAAACGGCCAGCGAGGCACGAACTCC
The DNA here is from genome assembly GCA_963820865.1 of uncultured Verrucomicrobiae bacterium. Lineage (GTDB taxonomy): Bacteria > Verrucomicrobiota > Verrucomicrobiia > Chthoniobacterales > Terrimicrobiaceae > DASTFP01. The sequence continues at coordinate 1,321,580 of CAWGBZ010000011.1, read as the reverse complement.
ATTCACCTCACCAAGATAGCCATGAAAAATCTAGTCGCCCGTTGGATGGCGAGTCATATCGCAGGCCGCGCGCGTGTGCTCCGTCGCTCGCTCCGGGACTATCAGCGGCGCGAATACGCCCAGATTCGCATGCTCGAAGAGCGCTCGCGCGGTCTGCGCCTCTACGCGGCCTGGAGCCGAAAAGAGAAAGCGAGCTGCATTCGCGAAGTGCCGGAGGGTTGGCGATCGGCCGAAATTACCACCGGGACCTTTCACGAGAACCTGAACGCAGCCGCATGACCCGCACAAATCGCTATTCAGGACACAAATTCCAAAACCCTGAAACATGACAATCGTCGATCCATCCCAAAATACCAAAGTCGAACACCGCGTCCGCGACTTCCTCAAGACCCTCAACTCCGGCGGCGGCAAACCCATCGAAGCACTGTCCCCGGCCGAGGCGCGGAAGGTCCTTGTGGATGCTCAGGCGTCCGTTCCGCTGGAACTGCCCCCATGCGATGTCGAAGAACAGACGATTGTGCAGGACGGATTGCAAGTGAGGGTGAATATCGTCCGTCCCGCTGGAAGCAAGAAGGCGCTGCCGGGCTTCATCTTCGTCCATGGCGGCGGCTGGATTCTCGGCGACTTTCCAACGCACGAACGTTTTGTCCGTGATCTGGTGGTGGATAGCGGATTCACCGCCATCTTCGTCAACTACACTCCGTCGCCCGAAGCGCATTACCCCACGGCGATCAACGAAATCCACGCCGCAGCCAAATGGGTGGCCGCTCGCGGAGAGGAGATCAACGTCGACGGGAAATGCCTGGCCATTGTGGGCAACAGTGTCGGCGGCAACATGACGGCCGCGGTGGCACTCATGGCGAAGGACAAAGGCGGGCCCGAATTCAAGTGCCAGGTGATGCTCTGGCCGGTGACGGACGCAAACTTCGAGACCGACTCGTATCACGAATTTGCCGACGGTTACTTTCTCTCCCGGGCGATGATGGAGTGGTTCTGGGATGCCTACGCGCCCGAGCAAGCACGGCGTCGCGAAATCTATGCCTCACCGCTTCAGGCGACGACGGAGCAGTTGCAGGGACTTCCTCCAGCCCTGATCCAAGTCGCCGGAAACGACGTCCTGCGGGATGAAGGCCTGGCCTATGCGCGCAAGCTTGATGCCGCCGGCGTGGACATCACGCCGGTGCGCTACGAGAACCTTATTCACGACTACGGTCTGCTCAACGCGATCAGCCAGGTGCCAGCCGTTCGCGACGCTCTGCATCAAGCGGCGGAGACACTCAGGAAGCATCTGAAGTGAGAGCCTTTCTCAACATCCACGAGCTTTAAGGCAATGAAAACACTAACTGGGAAAGTCGCCATCGTGACCGGAGCCTCGAAAGGAATTGGCGCAGGCATCGCCACCGCCCTTGGCGCGGCAGGCGCATCGGTCGTCGTAAACTATGCCTCGAGCAGGGAGGGCGCCGATCGCGTGCTGGCGGAGATTGCCGACGCCGGCGGAAATGCGATCGCTGTGCAGGCCAGTGTTTCCGAGCCCCAGGACGTGCGGCGGTTGTTTGCGGAAACCAACAAGGCATTCGGCAAGCTCGACGTGCTGGTCAACAACGCCGGGGTGTTCAAGTTTGAACCGTTCGAAGCGATCAGCGTCGCCGAGTTCCACCGTGAATTCTCAACCAACGTGTTGGGGCCGCTCCTCGCCATCCAGGAGGCGATTCGGCAGTTCGGGTTCGAAGGTGGTCGCGTCATCAACATCAGCTCCCTTGCCGGAAGCCATTCCCTGCCCAATGGAATCCTCTATTCTGCAACGAAGGCAGCCGTGGAGAATCTGACGCAGGGGCTGGCGGCGGAACTTGGGCCGCGCCGGATCCGCGTCAACGCAATCGCGCCAGGCTACACTCGCAGCGAAGGCACGAAAGCCGAGGGTCTTCTCGGTGAAGAAAGCATCAGGCAATACATCTCCGTTACCCCGCTCGGGCGCTTGGGCGAGCCTGAGGATATTGCCGCGGTGGCCGTCTTCCTCGCGTCCGACGCGTCCTCGTGGGTGACTGGAGAAACCATTCGCGTCGGGGGCGGTGCCCGCTAGGATCGCACGCGAAAAGTGGCGGTAAACGTGCCACATGACCATGCGTGCGGCGGCCAGGCGCAGTGTTCAACCTGCCGTGCTGATGATTCGAGCCGCTCTGGATCCCGCGGTGTCGATCGGTGGCGATTTGGATTTCAACCGCTGGGCAAAAATTCGACGTTTTTGAAATTTGCCACTTCCAACGCTGTAGAAGGAATTAAGTATGAATGCCATCGCTCCACATCTCGGAATTCTCACAGGGGACATGCGCCGCAAGGCACCACCCGCGACGCGCTCCAATGAAATTGGACCTTCCGCTCGCCTTCTCGTAGTTGCCGTGATCGGTATGATCTTGGTTTTCGAGTCCGGCGCTCCAGGCTGAGGATGGGGTTAAGGTCACTGATCTGATGACCAAAGACCTGGCTAACATTCCAGGAAAAGAGGTCACCATGATTACCGTGGACTACTCTCCAGGCGCCGCTGATCCGGTGCATCGCCACAACGCCAGCGCCTTCGTCTATGTTTTGGAGGGATCGATCGAGATGCAAATGAAGGGTGGCGAGAAAGTGACGCTCCATCCTGGGGAGACATTTTACGAAGACCCGGAAGGAATCCACCTCGTGGGACGAAATGCCAGCGATACAAAGCCGGCAAAATTCCTTGTCGTCCTCGTCAAGGACAAGGGCACACCAATTCTTATTCCGACCGGAGAATAGATATCTCCGGCGAGAACGTCCCGTCCTTCGAGTTTTAACTAGGCTGATCGGACGCTCGCATTAAATTAAGACTTGGATCAAGTAGGCGTCACTGCCAATGGATGCCGGTCTGGGGCGGTGGGTTGGGTCGGTCTCTCCTCGTCAGGATTGCAGCAGCGCGATCTTTGTCGTCAATGCCTCGACGTTCGCCTTCAACTCCTTCACCGCCTCGAGGAGAACGGCGGAAAACCTGCCGTACTCCACCGCTTTGGAATCCTCATCCTCCCAGGTTGTTACCAACTCCGGGAACACCGCTTCGACCTCCTGAGCGATTAGACCGATTTCCTTGCGATCGTTGGAGCGATCTTGAGATGCGTAGAGTCCGTTCCACGAGAACGCGATTCCGCGAATCTTATCCAGTTTATCCAATACATCCGTCAAGGGAGTGATGTTGGTCTTATACTTTGCATCGGATGGCGCAGGGAAATTGCGGGCGCGAGCACTCCCCTGGACGATCAAGTCGCCGTTATCCTGGATGGTCATCAACAACCCGCTGGTGCCGGAATTGAGCGCACCTCCGCTCCGATCACGAGAGCGGCCAAAATGCAGTTTCCATCCTGTATTATCGCCGAACCGCAAGACACCGGCATTCGGAGAGGTCCCCGGATCGAAACTTAAGCCGATCACGTCGTCGCCAATTTGCAGCTTGCGCTGAGGATTGACGGTGGCGATGCCGACGTTGCCCCCCGCTTTCAGGAAAAACCTGCCGTCGGCCACGCCCGATTCGACGAAATTCAGGCCGGCAAGTGTGCCACCCAAATTCTGGTTGATATGCCACCTGGTGGCGCCATTTGGATCTTTGAAGCTAATCAACTCCTGGCTGGCGTTTATCGCCCGGATAGCCAGGGGCCTGTCGGGACTCGTCGTTCCGATGCCGACATTACCGTTTATGTCCACGGTGACACTTCTGTTTCCTCCCGCCCACAGCGAGGTCTTGGTCGCCGCCGCGCCAAACACCAGCATCTCGTCCGGGGCGATCCCCGTCGCCGAACCTGGCACGCCCACGTAGCCTTTGGGCGTGTCCTCATGATAAAAGTCCCAACCGGCGGCGAAACTGGGGTTCGCTGAAGACTGCAGGCGTGGCGGGAGGACGTCGTTAGCGCCGGACAAGATGTGCAATTTCGAGACCGGCTTTTCTGTTCCGATTCCAATGTTGCCACTCCCAGCGGCCATCGATCCACCGCTCACTTTGGTGAGAGACGCGGCATCCTGGGCCAGTTTGGCGTTGGTCACAGAGGCGTCTGCCAGTGTGATATTGCTCAATCCCGCCCCGTCGCCCGCAAAGCTGACCGCGCTGAGTTTGCCCGTGACGCTTAGATCCCCACGAACCTCCGTGGCACCGCTTACGGCAAGGGCCCCCTGGACATCGAGTGGGCCGTTAAGCTTTACGTCCCCGGCTACCTCCAACCTCGCCCCCGGGTTCTCCGTTCCGATGCCGACATTGCCCTGGTGGTCAATCACGAGGCGCCCAGTCACCTCGCCGCCGACGGCGTCCGTGGAGAAGACCAAGCTGCCTCCGTCAACCGCGTCGTTGGCCCTGGTCGCAGTAATGCTTGCCAATGTCGCCTTGGTTCCCGAGTCGTCCACGCTGATTCTATAGCGTAGTTCCGCCTCTTTACTTGGCTGTTTGGAGACCACGTCCACACCCGTCTCTGTTTCACTCGTTGCCATTTTACGTTTCTCTCAGGTTTGCTGCTTACACCATCTCACGGCCGAGCCGGGAACGGCGTTTCAATGAATGTTGTTAAGAAGTGCTTTGGATGAAGCTTCAGTTTGAAACAACGGCCGGTATTTCATCATGAAATCCCGGCTGATCCTTCACCGAATGGTTGGCGCCGGAATGTGTTTCGCATTTTCGCGGCGCCATCGCAGAAAGAGCTGCGAGCGAAGAAGTTGGTCGTGGTCGGCAAGTGCGGCATGATGGTTCTATTTCTCGAAACGCACTCTTACCTCGGTAAACTCGCCGCCCGCACCGCGTTGCGCGCTTTCAATGTTAACCCTGCGAAATCCGGCTTCCTCGGCCCATTCGCCGGTCTTCGTCTTCCGGGCCGCCTCGCGCATCGCGGCCTCGTCGCCGAGTCCTTTGCCTTTGGAAATCTTAAACTGTTCGTTAAAGACCTGAAGGTTGTCGCCCGCGCCCCAGTCGCTCCTCATTCCCTTGACGGAGCCGCCGCCCAGTTTTCGCTCAAAGTAGGCTTTGGCCTTCATGAATTGCTCTTTCCCAAAAAGCGAACCAGACCGATAGCCGCCTCCGCGCAACACGAAGTCACCCTCCATGATCCCATCGGCGCGGAGCTTCATGTCGACGTGATAGCGCGCTTGCGGTTGGCCGCCTCCGCCGGTCTCGCCCTTGAAATACTCTTTCACCGTGTACCGGCGCGGATTGCCTAACTGATATTTCACCTCCCCTGTCTGCGGAATGTCCTTCGGAGTTTGGACCGTTTGTTTCGCGGGGACATTCACCGGCGGCTCGCCGCCCGGCGGTGGCTTCGTGGATGACGCGGTGGGTCGGCCAACGCGCTCGCCCTTCAGTGCCGGAGTTACACTGCCGTACGCTGGCTGGTTGCCCTGCACCGACCGCGCGCGCGGCATTTCCGTGAAGACCGTCTGGCCGGGTGTCAATGGAACCGGTTCCGGCTTGGGTGCAAGTTTCCTGCCAAAGCCGGCGACGGGCCGGCTGGGTTTAATTGTCGTGAGAATTTGCGGCTCGGGCGCCCGGGGAGGCGTGGGTGTGACCGGCGCATTATGTGGCAGCTCAAAACCGATAGGTCGTTTCGGAACCACGCCGGTTTGAGGAGGCGCTTGCGGTTTGGGCAACAAGCGGGCCTCGTTCTGCAGTGCGAGCGCGACCTTTCTCGCGCGCAAAACCCTTAGGCTCGCCCTGGTCCTTTCAACCAGGACCGGCACCTTTTGGATCATCTCGGGGACTTCCTTGATCGTCTTAGCTAACAAGTAGAGATTCACCGCTTCCCGCCCAATACCTTCCCAGTCGCCGTCGCGGCATGCCTTTAGAAAACGCGCCGGCGTTTCAATCAAACCGGTGACCATCCCTTTCAGGAGATCACCCGTGGTCTTGCCTTGTTTTGCAGCCTCGGCCATGTCGCTGATGAAGCGCGGCTCGTATTTCTTCAGCGTCGCGAAATGAAGGAGTATCTGGACCAGATCGACGGCTTCTTTGGCCGCCTCAACGAAGATGCCGACAATGGCTCCCACGCCACCTTTCACCAGGCTCGCTCCCTTCTCCAAGGTCGAGACCTCGCGCGGGTGAGCTTCCAAAGTCGACTGCTTTCTCCTCTCAAGATCCGCCCTCAACCCGGAGAACTCCTGGGGATAGAACTGGGCAGCATAGGTGCCGCTTTCGGTGGCACGCGTCCTCGCGGCTTCGAGATAGGCGGTTTCCGTCTCCACCTGACCCTTCCAGTTAGGCACAAACTTCTCAGCGTCTTCGCCGCCTTGGCGCAGCTCTGTCACCACGTCCAGCATGTCCCGAAGCTGCTTTGCCCGGATGCGCGCTCCGCGGACCGATCCGACCCATAGGTGCTTTTCCTGATCAAGCGTCTGCTTAAGAAAAAGATACTCTTCGTCCGTTATGCAAAGCGATGCGCCTTTATCCAGCCAGTCGGTGACCTGCTTATATAACTCATCGAGATAGTTTGCCGCCTCTATCGTATCGGTCGATCTCGCGGCACGGGAAAGCAGCCACTGACGTTCGTTCAAATAGCGCTGCTTCACCTTTGCCCATTCGGCAGCGTAAGTCGTGACGTTGCGCTCAATAAAGCGGCGGTAGCTGTTGAAGGAATGCTCTGCTTCGTCGATATCCACATCGCTATCTAGTTCGCCGATCCGGTTAAGGACTCTGGCAAGTCCTTTCAGCCAGTCGCTCCTGCGCCCGCTTACGTGGGCTTGTTGCGCGCGACCGAGCCAGGCGATCAGGCTCTTGCAGTCTTCGTAGAGCTCTTCGACCTCTTTTCGATCTGAAGGGTCCAGGTTATCCCACGGGTCATTGCCTTCGTCTTTTCGATCGCGCTGCAATACTCCGGTCGACGGATGGAGAATCCGTCCGGCGATGGGGTGACTGTTCGAGGCAGAGGGCCCTTGCTGAACGACATGAGTGAGTTCGTGCGCCAACAATCGTCGCCCTTCCTGCGTCTCGGGCGCGAACCTGCCGGCGCCAAAAACGATGCTACGCCCCACGGTGTAGGCGAGGGCGTTCACTTCGTCCGCCGACTGGCCGGCAACGGTGTCGGTATGGACGCGCACCCGAGAGAAGTCGTGTCCGAAGCGCCGCTCCATATCCTGTCGTAAGGCGGGATTCAGCGGGCTGCCGGAACCCGTCAGCGCGGCGCTGACGCTGGCAGGAGCTGCATTCGTCCCGACCGAGGCACGATCGGCGAAGCGCTGAATTCGGGGAGAAGCCTCGCTGACAAGGGAGGGGGCCGGCTTGCTTAACACGGAATGAGCGACCCGGTCCGCCTCCTGTTCGTAGATATCTCCGGGCGTGTTGACCTTAAGTTTGGCTTGCAGGCCCGACGGCTTCTTCCTTCGGCGCTCGTCAGATTCCTCCGAGATACCCGCTGCGCCAACGTACGTGCGGTGGCGTTCCAATAGCGCGCTCTGGCTGGGACGCAACCGAAGCGCCGTGACGGATGGTTGAGAAGCTGATTTGGCGACCGACGGCTCGCTTGCGGGTTTGGCTTGGATCCCCCCTGATTTCAACCATTGCTCCACTCCCTGATTCCCGACCGTTCTTTGAAGGAACAAGATCTGCCCAACGGGCGAGTTTGTCGGCGGCGAGAGGTGAGGGTTGTTTGCTTGAGAACCCGTCTTTGACGCGCGTGTTGTAGGCGAGGCTTTGGCGCTTGCGCTCATATTCTACTCGGTCATGCCACGTTGTAGCACCGCTCTACCGAGACCCGCCTGAGGAACCGCGCTCACGGGTAAATGGTGGTTCAGGATTGCCCGGACGGTCAAGCCCAACCGCGGAGAAGTTCGTCAGGCCCAGCTACTTCAAGTGGTTTTTCGTGCCGAGTTCTTCGGAACAAGGAACGGAGGGCCGCGGACGAGCTACTGAATCGGATAAGGTAGTGTTCTAGATAAAGCGTATAAATCAGCATAGGTGCTTCAAAGAAAACGAGAAGCATTCGCTTCCCTTATTTTGCGAACCAACGATTTGATTCAGGTGAACGGAGTTGCCGCTCGCTGGTATTTCGCGCTGAGGGAACGCATTTCGGTTAAGATCTCAATTCCAAGTCGGGCGGGCCATAGATTTGACTTTCTCGAATGCTGTGTCATTGCGGAGTCGGCATGGGTGAGAACTGTTCGATTGGGGTTGGGGAGGCGGAGATTTGCTCCAAGCAGGGCGGAAAAGCGTTCGCGCTACTCATGTATTTCGGTTTCTTCCTGGTGGGGGTGGTCGGCACACTGCTTGGTCCGATCCTTCCGATGCTGGCCAAGAGGTGGCATCTCGGCGATGGGGAAGCGGGTTGGTTGTTTCTTGCTCAGTTCTCGGGCGGAATCCTCGGTTCCGCTATATCGAGCCGGATGATTGGCCAGTTCGGGCTATTGCGCCTGATGACCTATGGGTATGCGGCGACCGCGTTCGCCTTGGTTTTCCTTGGCATCAGTTCGTGGGAGATCGGTTTGGTGTTGGTGCTGAGCTTCGGCTTTGCGCTTGGATTGACTGGTCCGGCGATCAGTCTCTTGGTTGCGGAGATGAACTCGGAGCGTCGCGCGGCGGCGCTCAACATCCTGGGCTTCTCATGGGCGCTGGGCGCGGTCGCCGGTCCCCCGCTGATCGCCATTTTTGCGCGCGACGAAGGTCTTCTGCAACCGCTAATCGCACTGGCCGCTCTGCTCCTGGGGGTGGCGGTGTTGATTGGGTGGCGGGCCTTTTTGGGTTCAGGTCTCGGACCATATCAGCAGGCAGCGGGCTGGAGAAAACCGGCGCGTCTTGCAGGATCCTCGCTCCGTGCGTGGGCCAGTCCTTATGCGTTGTTGACCGGCGGGCTGATTTTCATCTACGTGGGAACCGAGACGGCTGCCAGCGGATGGATCTCCACCTATGCACAGCGGCTCGGCGCGCCGACGACCGGGTTTGGGACGATGACGCCATCGATCTTTTGGATGGGGTTGATGATTGGCAGGGCTCTCGCGCCGGCGGTCTTGAGCCTTGTGAGCGATGCATGGCTGGTGTTAGGCGGCCTCTTCATGGCCGGGGCTGGTCTCTTGATTATCCTGCTGGGCAATAACCTGATTGGCGTTTGGCTCGGGGTCGGCTTAACCGGCCTGGGATTAGCCGCCGTCTTTCCGACGACGTTTGCCATTTTCACCCGCTATTTCGGCGCACGCGCTTCGGAATTAACCGGGTCGTTCTACGTGGTGGGCGGTTTGGGTGGGGCGCTGATTCCGTTGCTGGTGGGAATCGTTTCGGGAGGATTTGGAGATTTACGCGTCGGACTTCTCATTCCGACCTTGGGCGTGGCGTCGATGATCGTCTTGCAGATTCTCATTATCCGTGTCCTGGCCCAGAGACATTCTCAGTCGGGGTGAGCGCGGACGGGGGGTAATTCTTCGCGGTGGCGATCCGTGGGGAGGATCTACCTGCTCTTCATGGCCTTGCGGGCGCTTTTCAGAGCGGCTTCCGGACTGGCGCGACCACTGGTGGCCAGTTCGAACGCAGCTTTCATCGAACTCCAGAACTTGCCCATTTGAGGAATGTTAGGCATCACGACGCCGTTGCGAACGTTGTCGTAGGTGCCCTTGATCAAGGGGTTCCGGGCGCTCATTTCTTCAGCGAGAGCAGTCAGCGCGGGAACACCGAGCGGTGAGTCAGCGTCGATCGCCCTGAGGCCATCTTCCGTGCAGACATACTTTTCGAGAAACTCGACGGCGAAGTCTGCGTTTGGACTGGAACGGTTGATAAGCGCAGCGAAGACGCCGACGAATGGCCGACCCGGGTTGCCACCGACGCCGGGCAGCGGCGCCAGTTCGAAGTCGATGCCACTTTTGCGCAGATCGGCCCAGACCCATGGTCCGTTGATCATAGTCGCGAGGTCGCCACTGCTCATTTTTTGCTCCATCATGCTCTGGGTGGAACCTTTGGGAAGGACACCGTCATCGATGAGGTCGAGGATGGCTCGCAACCCTTTTATAGCCCCGGCGTTGTCGACCCCGATATCGTTAAGGTCGTAACCGGTTGCCGTGCTCTGGAAGGGATACCCTCCGGCGCTGGCCAGGAAGGGGAAACTAAAATAAGGCGACATGTAGTCCCACATGATGGCGATGGCCCCAGGATGGTCGGCCTTGAGCTTGCTTGCGAACGCGGGAAACTCGGAGAGTTGAGCCGGCGGCTTTTCGCCAACGAGCTTCTTGTTGCAAATGAGCGAAACGCATTCGAGGGCGACGGGATATCCCCAGACGGTGTTTCTATGGGTTACGGCTTGCCACGACATGGGAATAAAGGCCGCCTTGAAGTTATCCCGAACCTTCAACGGTTGGAGCAGACCGGCGTCGGCCCATTCGCCAATCCGGTCGTTGGCCCAGAAAAAGATATCCGGACCCTTGCCGCCCTGCGCGGCGGCTTGAAATTTATTGGTGATATCCTCCTGGGTTTGCACTTTTACATCGACCCCAAAGTCTTCCTCGAATCTCTTGCCGAGCTCGACCAACGCGCCGTACCCACGATTGTCGCTAATCCAAATCAGGAGTTCTCCGTCCGTCCAAGCGAATCCGCGGGCCGCGGAGGCGATGGCGAAGAGTCCTAGAATAAGGGTTCTCAGAGTCGTGCTCATCCTTTGGGGATTTCAGGATACATGTGCGCGTGCCGGAGTTCAGCGCGCTCCGTCATGCGGCTCTCGCTGCGCTGGCAGCCAGGATAGTTCCATTATAAAATTCGATGAGATGGTCGAAGCATCTCCTTGCCGAAATCTATCAAAGATGAGGTCCAATTGCTCAGAGGGAATGCCAATTCCCGGGTCGGTGACCTGAATTTGGACGCGGAAGGCTGTTCCTTCAAGCACGACGGTGAAGATTCGAAATGATTTGCTTGCGGCTTCGCTCCGGGAGGCCGCCCTGGCACGTCGGAATATGCTCGCTGGTGTTCGGCAGTGCCGGGTTGTCAGTCAGATGAGCCTTTGATAGAGCGTCTTCAAATGTGCGGAAAGCACTTCGTGAAAACAGTGACGAATGCAGTGGAAGGCCGTGGTGGCGACTTCTCTCTCGACCCGAAGAGAGTGTCCCACGGCGCGCCGCGTGGGAACCTCTTCGGGCGCGCTCTCGAAGTTTCAGCGCAGCCGGCCTAATGCTCACCCGATCGCTGAGAGTGATGAGGCGGGGAGTGATCTGGCTCCTCCTCGTCCTGGCTACGTTTCTGGCCGTTCGCGTGTATGATACCCAACGAGGTCCGCCGCTGCGCCCATGGCACACTTACGTGCCCAAAGAGCTTAGTGTCAGCCAACTCGACAAGTCTGATTGGGCGGGCTTTCTGAAGGCGGAAGAGGACGTCTTTGCTCGCGTCCGGACGCAGGTTACCGAGAAGCTGGATCCCGAAGATCGCGTGCCCGCTAATCGCTACTTTGCGGGCAGCCCACTCTATCCCGGCCATTTTTCGCAAGACTGGAATCGCTCTTTTCTTCTCGAGCCGGATGGAGTCGCGGTTGGCGCGGCGGTATTTCTTCATGGTTTGACCGACTCACCCTATAGTTTGCGCCACATTGCGCAACGCTATCGGGACCTTGGCTACCTCTCGATTGGCATCCGATTACCCGGCCATGGCACCGTTCCCGGCGGATTGATCGACGCCGAATGGGAGGATTGGCTTGCCGCGACGCGGTTGGCGGTGCGGGAGGCCAGGCGGCGTGCCGGACCGTCCGTCCCTTTGCATCTGGTCGGCTATTCAAATGGCGCTGCGCTGGCCTTGATGTATGCACTGGAGGCGATCGAGAATCGCGACCTCGCCCGCCCGGACCGTCTCGTCTTGATTTCGCCGATGATTGGGGTTACCGCCTTTGCGCGTTTTGCCGGAGTTGCGGGCTGGCCGGCGATCTTTCCGGCCTTTGCGAAGGCCGCCTGGCTGAGCATTCTGCCCGAGTTCAACCCATTTAAGTATAACTCGTTTCCCGTCGATGCCGCACGGCAGACGTATCTTCTTACCGACGCTCTTCAGCGCCGGATTACGCGCTTTGCTCGTAACGGTCGATTGAGCGAATTGCCGCCCGTCCTGACTTTTCAGTCGGTGATCGATGCGACGGTGAGCACCAGCGCGATTATCTCGAGCTTTTATAGCCAGCTGCCCAGGAATGAAAGCGAGTTGGTGTTGTTCGATCTGAATCGAAACACAAAGTTCGGGCCACTCATCCGCCCCGAACTGGACACCGTGGTGAGCCAGCTTCTGCCGAAGGGGCCGCGAAAATTCCGGACATCGATTGTCACCAATGCGAGTCCGGCGACTGGTCGTGTCGTGGAGCGCTCCACGGAAGCCGGGGAGACAACGGAGCAGGTTAGAGAATTGGGGCTGACTTATCCCTCGGATGTGTATTCGCTTTCTCACGTGGCTCTGCCGTTTCCGACGACCGATTCGCTCTATGGGACTGATCCGGATCCCGGGGAGAATTTTGGTGTGCATTTGGGAGCGGTTGCCGGGAGAGGCGAGCGCGGAACCCTCGTCGTGAGCTTGGATACGCTCTTTCGCATGTCCTCGAATCCCTTCTTCCCCTATCTGATGGAGCGTATCGAGCAAGGGGTGGCGCCCGCCTCATCCCGAGATCGGGCGGCGCCTTCTTCAAAGTAAACGATCGCTCGGTGGCGACTCAGACGTTCGTCGTTCCTGATTCCTGGCGAAGACGGACGCGGCGCCGGAGCCACCTCAATGTGGGAAGGCGAATACGATCGAATAGCAGCAGGAACAGGAAATACGATGCAAAGATGGCTGCGACGCTGTTGACGACCGTGCCGATCGCGAAGGTCTTCCCCCAGAGCAGCGCGTTCATGGTTCGCTCGGTCACGTCTTCGAGATCATCGATGACGATCGGTGGCGGGAGAAAAAGGGCTCCGGTGCGTATGTTGAAGTAGAAAACGAGGGGCCAAACGAAAGCGAGAGTTGTTCCGCCGACAAAGCCGGCGACCATGCTTCCGCCGCACAAGCGCGCGAGGAAGCCGCCGAAGATTCCACCCAGGCCGAACGTCGGGTAGAAATTGCACGCCAGGCCGATGGCGAACCCGCGCGCGGCTTTTTCGCGCGTTCCCTGCAGTCGAAAAAAGCGGATCGCTTGGTAAAGAATGGCGTCCCGCATCCCGCGAGCGTTCCACGAAAACATGCGGGCGCATGTTCACCTTTTCACCTTGGTCGACAAGCCATTCTTTCGCTGCCTTTCCCGGGCGATGAAAACGAATCAGATCGTGCGGATCGGTTGCGTCTGCCAGCCTTAATCCATACTCTCGCGCCATGCCGTCCACACGTTTGCCAGTATCGACCGGCCACCTGCCGAACACCCAGAAGGTGAGCGCCTTGGTGGCCGAGGCCCACGAACGGTTCAAGTCGGTGAGTGAGGGAGAGAATGCCGACTATATCCCGGCTCTCGCCGAGGTGCCGAGCGATCTGTTCGGGCTGTGCGTTGTCGGTAGCAACGGAGTCGCGCATGCGGCGGGAGATGCCAGCTACGAGTTTTCCATCCAGAGTGTCTCCAAGCCGTTCGTGTTCGCGTTGATTTGTCAGGCCATCGGAGAAGATGAGGCACGTGAGAAACTTGGAGCCAACAGCACAGGGCTGCCTTTCAATTCGGTAATCGCCATTGAGAGGACCGAAGATGGAACGACCAATCCGATGGTCAACGCCGGGGCCATCGCTGCGACGAGCCTGGCGCCGGGCGAAAATGCCGAGAGGAAATGGCACTTCATTCGGGCTGGGCTCTCCGCGTTTGCCGGTCGAGAGCTTTCTTTGAATGCCGAGGTGTATCGATCCGAAACGGCCGCCAATCAAAGAAATCAAGGCATTGCCAACCTCCTGCAAGTCTATGGGCGGATCTATTTCGATCCGCTTCAGGCGACGGACATCTATACAAAGCAATGTTCCCTTAACGTGACTGCGAGGGATCTTGCGGTCATGGCGGCAACTCTGGCCAATGGAGGTGTCAATCCGTTGACCAGGCTTCGAGTTATTGATGCCATCCACTGTCAGCACGTTCTGGCGGTGATGGTCACGGCCGGTCTCTACGAGAATTCCGGCGATTGGTTGTACGATACCGGCCTGCCGGGCAAGAGCGGGGTTAGCGGCGGCATGGTCGCAGTCTGCCCAGGCAAGGGAGGGCTCGGCGTTTTCGCGCCGAGACTCGACACGGCGGGCAATAGCGTCAAAGGCCAGCTTGCGTGCAAATTCCTTTCCGAAAGACTGGGTTTGCACCTCTTCGCCTCGCAGCCCCGGAAGCCACTGACGAGCGTCCTCAAGACCGTTGGGTAGAACGGCGTTACTCGCTCCAAGCCAGTCTTCGAAAAGGCGGCGATGATCGTCTTGGCGCCGAAAACCCCCTTGAATTGAGGGGGATTTGGCCCCACGCTCCGGTTCGTGGTTGCTCAATCCGTCAATTCGCAGGTCACCGCATGGCATGCTGTCGCGTCGAACGAAGTCGTTGAGAAACTGGGAACGAGTGCGGAAGTGGGGCTTGATTCCGCGGAAGTCGCCAAGCGCGTGGCGCAGTATGGGCCTAACAAGCTGCCGGTGCCGGGCAAGCGAGGACCGTTGATGCGGTTCCTCATGCAGCTCAACAATATCCTGATTTATGTGCTGGTGGCGGCCGGGGTCGGCAAGATTCTGCTTGGGGAATTTGTCGATGCGGCCGTGATCATTGGCGTGGTCCTGATCAATGGGTTGCTGGGCTTCATTCAGGAGGGCAAGGCCGAGAAGGCCTTGGATTCCATCAAGAACATGCTGTCCGCCGAGGCCATGACCTTGCGTGACGGCAAGGCCCGGATGACGCCGGCGGAAGAGCTTGTCCCGGGTGACGTTGTCCTGCTGCAATCCGGCGACAAGGTCCCGGCCGACATCCGTCTCATCGAGATCAAGAATTTACAGATCGAAGAAGCTGCGCTGACGGGCGAGTCGGTTCCCTCCGAGAAGAGGGACGCGGTGGTCGACGAGAAGGCGCCCGTCGGCGATCGCAAGAGCATGGCTTACTCGGGGACGCTCGTTGTCTCGGGACGCGGGAAAGGGGTGGTAGCGGCCACGGGTGCTAATACGGAGATTGGCCACATCAATCAGATGCTCTCCGGGGTCAAGGCGATGGAGACCCCGCTGTTGCGGCAGATTGAGAAATTCGGCCATACCCTGACCATCATCATACTGGCCTTTAGCGTATTGCTTTTCGCGTATGGCATGCTCGTCAAAGGTTTTGGGTTTGTCGACATGTTCAAGGCCGTGGTCGGCGTGGCCGTGTCGGCGATTCCGGAAGGCCTGCCTGCCGTGATTACCATTACGCTCGCCATGGGCGTCCAGCGCATGGCCCAGCGCCACGCGATTATCCGGCGCCTTCCGGCCGTGGAGACTCTCGGGTCGGTGTCCCGCATTTGCTCGGATAAGACCGGTACACTGACGCTCAACGAAATGATGGTCGTCAAAGTCGTCACGGCGGAAGCAACCTACGAGGTGACCGGCAATGGCTACGCCCCCACCGGTGAGATTCGCAAGGAGGGCCAAGCGATCGGCAAAGCTAGCGTTCTCGAAAAGATGGCGCGCGCTTCTGTGCTCTGCAACGAGTCCGAAATCCACGAGGAACAGGGTATTTGGAAGCTTTCCGGCGATCCGACTGAAGGAGCCCTTCTGCCATTTGCCGCCAAGGCGGGTCTCTCCCGTGACGCCGAAGTGGCGGAATGGCCTCGGACGAACATTATTCCCTTTGAGTCCGAGCACAAGTTCATGGCCACCCTGCACGGACCGGAAGAAGAGAGCGTGATCTTTCTCAAGGGAGCGCCAGAGGTGGTCCTCGGGTTCTGCGACCGCCAGGAGACGGAATCCGGAGAACAGGTGCCGATCAAGCGCGAGTATTGGCTCGAGCAGGCAGAGCGGATCGCCAAGCTCGGTCAACGTGTTCTGGGTCTTGCGTGGCTGCCGAAGGCGCAGGTCGACGAGGCGAGCTTTACGGCGGAGGGGCTCGCCAGGAATCTGGTGGTTCTTGGCTTGGTGGGAATCATCGATCCCCCGCGCGAAGAGGCCATCGCGGCCGTTAAGGAGTGCCACCAGGGTGGGATCCGCGTGACGATGATCACCGGGGATCATGCCATCACGGCCGCCAGCATCGGGAAGATGTTGGGAATCGGCGACGGCAAGTCGGTCATCACTGGTGCCACGCTCGAGGAAATGGACGACCGCGAACTCGAGGCCCGCTGCCGCGACACGGACGTCTTCGCGCGAACAAGTCCGGAGCATAAACTCCGGCTGGTCCGGGCGATTCAGGCGTCGAAGCAGATCGTGGCGATGACGGGCGATGGAGTGAATGACGCCCCAGCCCTTAAGCAGGCAGATGTGGGCGTGGCGATGGGGATCAAGGGAACCGAGGTTTCCAAGGAGGCCGCCGAGATGGTTCTCACCGACGACAATTTTGCCTCGATTACCGCGGCCGTTCGGGAAGGGCGCACCGTCTACAATAACATCGAGAAGGCGCTCTTGTTCATGCTGCCCACCAACGGTGGCCAGGCACTCACCATTCTTTCCGCAATTTTGCTGGGCCTGAACTATCTCCCGGTCACGCCTCCGCAGATCCTCTGGATCAACATGGTGACCTCGGTCACGCTGGCGCTGGCCATCTCATTTGAACCGCACGAGCAGGGCGTGATGAGACGCCGGCCGCGGGCCGTCAATCGTCCGCTGATCACTCGTTTGGGCCTTTGGAGGATCATCTTCATATCGGTGCTCCTCACGCTTTTTACCTTTGGCACCTTCTACTGGATGAAGACGCACGGCGCATCGTTGGAACTCAGCCGCGCAGCCGCGATCAATGCGATGATTCTTGGCCAGGTCATGTATCTGATCAACAGCCGATTCCTGCTGGAGTCGTCCCTCACGCCCGCCGCGTTCTCGGGCAACCGGTGGGTTCCGATCTCTATCGGGGCGGTCATCGTTTTGCAGACCCTGTTTACCTATTTTCCGCCGATGCAGGAGATCTTCGGTGTTGAGGCGGTTCCTTTTTCGGTTTGGAGGTGGTTGCTTCTGGGCGGCGTGATCTTCTTCTTGGTTGTCGAATTGGAGAAGTTTATCCTCCGGCGAATGTACCCGCAGGACGAAGAACCCGCCTCGGCATAGATTTCGATTTCGGCCGGTGGAGCACATCTAAACCGGCAACCAGGCAAATGCTTCTTGGGCGGCACGTTCGGGTATGATTGAGTTCCTCTTCGCGGTGTTGCCCATCGCGTTCCTCGTCGTCGCGATGACGAAGCCGCGTCCGTTGCCGTCGACGGTGGCTTTCTTTCTGGCCGCGGTTCTCGCCTACGCCTTGCGTTTCTTCTACTTTGGCACAGCCTTTCCGCTGCTCAACGCCGCGGTGGTTTCCGGATTGCTCGATGCCCTGACACCGATCTCGATTGTCTTCGGCGCGATCTTTTTCTTTGTCGCTCTGGAGAAGTCCGGGGCCATGGATGTGTTGCAGGATTGGCTGCGTGGAATCTCAAGCAATCCGATCGCGCAGCTGATGATTGTCGCCTGGGCATTTGTTTTCCTTATCGAGGGCGCGTGTGGTTTTGGGACCCCTGCGGCGCTGGCTGCGCCGATGCTTGTCGCCCTGGGTTTCCCGCCGATCCGGGTGGCGCTGGTCTGCCTGATCTTCAATGCAATTCCGACGACGTTTGGCGCGGTGGGTACCCCGATGTGGTTCGGGTTTGAGTTGCTTGAATTGCCGCCCGGCGAACTCGTTGAGGTGGGAGCGAAGACGGCTCTCCTGCAGAGCGTGGCGGCGCTGATCGTTCCCGTCGTCTCTTTGCGTTTCGTAGTGTCGTGGGATGTCATCCGACGGAATCTGGTTTTTATTTATCTTTCGATTCTTTCGTGTGTCGTTCCCATGCTGATGGTCGCTTGGACGAACTACGAGTTCCCCGCGGTCATCGGCGGTGTGATCGGACTGGTGGTGACCATCCTGCTGGCAAAGTTTCGCATTGGGCTTGAGCGAGAGACAACGAGAGCGCCATCGACTGGTCCGCTTATCTCCGGTCCGGTGCTGGTGGCGCTGACACCGCTGATCGTCACCGTGGTCATTCTGCTGGTGACGCGAATTCCCATGCTTGGTCTCCGTGGATTGCTGACAGCGACTGCGCCGAATCTTCAAGTATCGCTCGGCGGGTTGGGGGAGTTGATCGTGAGTGCGTCTCTCGTTGTCCAACTGCGCGATATCCTGGGCCAGGGTCTCGCCTGGTCGCATGCGGTCCTGTACGTCCCGTCGATCATTCCGTTCTTTATCACCGCGGTGCTGGCCTTTTTGCTTTTTCGCTCACCGCCCCAAATGCTCCCTGCGGCGCTGCACGAAACCATCGCTCGCATTGGCAAGCCGGTGATCGCCCTCTTCGGTGCGCTCGTCTTTGTCAACTTGCTGATGGTCGACGGCGATCGGGCTTCGACAATGATTCTTGGTGATGCGCTCGCGAATGTCACGGGCGGAGCCTGGAAGTATTTTGCGCCTTTTCTCGGGGCGCTTGGCAGCTTCTTCTCGGGATCCACGACGATCTCCAATCTGACCTTCGGGGGAATCCAGGCTTCCATTGCCGCGGATATTGGGATGAATCCGGGGATTTTGTTGGCCCTGCAATGCGCTGGCGCCGCCATGGGGAATATGGTCTGTATCCATAATATCGTCGCCGTTTGCGCGGTCCTCGGTCTCGCGAATGTGGAGGGCGAGATCCTTAAGGAAGCCTTCCTGCCAATGATACTTTATGGTATCACCCTCGCAGTCGTCGCCGCGTTGATTTTCTGAGGCTGGTGTCTAGCCGAGCCAGGTCAGGAACCGTGAGATCACCAGTGCGTTGGCGATATCCACAAAGAATCCGGAGACAAGTGGGACAATGATGAAGGCTCGGTGCGCCTGGCCGTATTTTTTCGCGACGGCTGTCATGTTGGCCATGGCGGTCGGGGTCGCCCCGAGAGAAATGCCCGCAAATCCGGAGCAGATGACGGCGGCTTCATAGTCTCTGCCCATGAAACGGAAAATGACAAACAACGCGTAGAGCAGGGCCAGCAGGGTTTGGGCCGCGAGAATCGCCAGGATCGGGCCGGCAAGATCGACGATGGTCCACAGTTGCAGGCTCATCAAGGACATCGCCAGAAAGACGCCCAACGAAACGTCCGATACAAGGGCGAGTGAACGCGTGCCGGCAGGCCAGGGCGTCTTGAGCACTCGTGGGACGGTATTGGTAAGGATAATGGCTGCGAAGAGCGAACAAACGAAGAGCGGCAGATTAGCCCCGAGCGCGTGGAGCCCGGCCTGCAGCAATCCGCCGAGCGCGAGGCTCATGTTCAGCCAGAACAACGTGCTCAGCATACCGTAGTAGTCGATTTCCTGCTTTTTGGCGTCGTAGGTCACACCCACGTCGGGTTGCAGCACGACCTTCGGTTCCAGATGGTGACGCGTGATGAGAAAACGAGCGATTGGACCTCCCATAAGGGAAGAGATCACGAGGCCGAGGGTGGCGCAGGCGATACCAATCTCGCTCGCGTTTGGGATACCGTGCTTTTCGGCGAAGATGGGCGCCCAGGCGATGCTGGTGCCGTGGCCCCCGAGCAGGGAGACCGAGCCGCCGAGCAGACCGACGAGACGGTCAAGTCCCAGCGAACTGGCCACGGCGATGCCCGTGAGGTTCTGCAAGAGCATGTAGACGATCGTCAGACTCACCAGGATCAGCAGGGGGATGCCACCTGCCCAAAGCGTCTTGAGGTCCGAGTTTAAACCGATCGATGCGAAGAAATAGAGAAGCAGGAAGTCGCGAGTGGCTAGCGTGAAGGAAATCTCCAGGCCAGTGAAGGCATACAGTAGCGCTGTGACGATGCAGACGAGCAGACCGCTGGTGACCGGCTCAGGGATATTGAAGTCCCGGAGAATCCTGAACTTGCTGTTGAGCCAGCTTCCCAGCGCCAGCACGAGGATGGCGAGATTAAAGGTCGTGAAGCTTTCGAATTGCATGGGATTCCTCGTTTTTAGCGGCGGCAGGACGCGAATGATTCTGGTCGAAACGGAAGTCAGTATCGCTCCGCAGCTCTGCCGGCAGACCGCGGGAATCGGAGCGGATACCACCAAGCCACTCCGAAGTCAACCGGACGGAGTGCCTGCTCACCCGGTGATAGGAGATGACTTTGCTTTCGCGCGCTGGCAGGATGGATTCTCTGATAGAGATCGTGGCTTACTCTTGGACCTCCCCTCGTGTGTTTCGAGGTTGGCGCGTTTTAGTGGGCAGCGGCTCGGCGAGGGCGCGTCTGGTCGCGGTTGGGGTCGACTCGATCGAGGCGCCTTTCGTCCCGCGATGAAGGGGCGGACTTTGGGCGGTGTGCCGCGCAAGCGTTTTCCCTATGAGTCGTGATCTGCTCCTGGTGATCGCCCTGCTGCTGGCATGTGTCGGCATGTTTGTTGTCAACAAGCCTCGCATGGATGTGGTCGCCCTTTTGGTGATCGTGATCTTTCCGCTATCCGGCATTCTCAGTGTCTCTGAAGCGCTGGCTGGCTTTAGCGACCCCAGCGTCTTGCTGATTGCCGCACTGTTTGTTATCGGGGAGGGGCTTTCGCGTACCGGTATCGCCTATCGGCTGAGCGATTGGCTGGCGGGGAGGGCCGGGAACAGCGAGGATCGTTTATTGATCTTCCTGATGCTGGCGGTGGCAGGGTTGGGATCGGTCATGAGCTCAACCGGCGTGGTGGCTATTTTTATCCCGGTGGTGGTTAGTGTAGCAGAACGCCTGCGCGTACCGGCAGGCCGTTTGATGATGCCTTTGAGTTTCGCCGGTCTGATCAGCGGGATGCTTACTCTTGTCGCCACGCCTCCAAACATGGTCGTGGACAGCGCCTTGAAGCAGAACGGCCATCCGGGGCTGAGCTTCTTCAGCTTTACCCCATTCGGCGTGGTGATCCTCGCTATGGGCATCGGCTACATGCTGGCCGCCCGGCGCTGGCTGAGTGTGCGGGAAGCCAGGAAACCTGCGCGGAGCGAACGGCGCAACTTCGTGGACTTCATTCGCGACTACAAGCTGGCCGGGCGTGAGCGCCGCTTGCGCGTGCGGGCCGATTCACCGGTGGTCGGTCGCACCCTGCGGGAACTGCAGCCGCGCCGCCAATACAGAGCCAAAGTAATCGGCATTGAGCGGAAGGGCCGATTTCGCAACGAGGTCCTCCACCCTGAAGCAGCGACAGAGATCCAGGCCGGCGACGTCCTGCTCGTAGATGTCCAACCCGATCCGGAGGTGGATCAGGCCACCCTCTACCAAAGCCTCGGGCTCGATCCCTTACCTCTCCGCGGAGACTATTTCACCGACCAATCCCGCGAGGTCGGCATGGCCGAGATCCTTCTGCCACCGGATTCCAGCTTGATCGGGAGGAGTGTTACAGAACTCGGATTTCGCACGCGATACGGTCCCAATGTGATTGGTCTTCGCCGCGCTGGCAGGGCACACGAGGGATCGATCCTCGAGGAACCGCTCAAGATGGGGGACACTCTCCTGGTGATCGGTCCCTGGAAGGCGATCCGTCAATTGCAGACCCAGGGCCGGGATTTTCTGATTCTGAACCTGCCGGCGGAACTTGATCAGGTGGCGCCGGCGCTCAGGCAGGCTCCATTTGCTTTGCTCAGCCTGGCCTTGATGGTGTTTTTGATGGTTACGGGGCTCGTGCCTAATGTCATTGCCGCACTGATAGCTTGCCTGGTGATGGGCGTGACGCGTTGCGTCGACATGGAGAGCGCTTACCGCTCCATTCATTGGCAGATTCTTGTGCTCATCGTCGGCATGATGCCTTTCGCCCTGGCTTTGGAGAGAACGGGAGGAATCGACCTTGCGGTCGCCGGTCTTCTGCGGCTTGTGGGAGAGGCCAGCACTCACGTCCTGCTGGCCAGCCTCTTTGTCGTGACCTCGGTGACCGGACTGTTCATTTCCAACACCGCGACAGCCATCCTCATGGCCCCTGTCGCATTAAGCGTCGCCAAGCACCTTGACGCCTCGCCGTATCCATTTGTCATGACCGTCGCCTTGGCCTCTTCCGCCGCGTTTATGACACCCGTCTCTTCGCCGGTGAACACGCTGGTGATGGGACCCGGCAAGTACCGCTTCGTCGATTATGTGAAGATTGGAGTTCCTTTCACCTTGCTAGTCCTGGTGGTGAGCATCGTTCTGGTGCCCTGGCTGCTCCCGCTCCGTTGACCTTCCGGCAACTGCATTTTCAAGGGAGAGATCTGAAGGATTTACCGTGCTCATAGTCTCCCCATGCGTTCTCACACCTTTCGGCAACGCTAAGATACTTCACGATCTACGGTCGGGTAAGCTTCGCCCGCAGTGTGGCTCGCCGTCCACACGGATGGTGCAACTCAACGACAAGAAAGTTATTCATCGGACTCTGCTCATGGGATCGATGGTCTCCGGGCCGGGCATTTCGGCAAGACACTGGCGTCTCGTTCCGATCGGGACCCCGGGTTCACTGGGGGACCTCGGTTGGCGAATTCGTTCAGAATGACGTAAGGATGCGTCTTAGCTCTTGAACTGTCTGCGGGTGGGCTAAGCCGCCGTGCCCGGTGGGCACAAGGGTTTCGGATTGAGCTGCCTCGAAATGAGAACTGGAGAACGGGACGATGCCGTCGCGCTTTCCGATGATCGAATGCGAGGGCGACGTCGGCAGTGTTCGACTCAAGGCGGTCAGAAAGCGGGAGTAGGACGAGAGGCCTTGAATGCTTGTCGGCAAACGGGTCGGTCTTTCCAGCAGTCCTTGGGTTGCGAACTCGGCCATCTCGTCGACGATCCAGCCAGGAAGCCGGATCAAACCGATCGCGAGTCGTCCGAGGCTTCCGATTGCGAGCCGGCTGCCACGGTGGGGCGTGCAGATGAAAACGACGCGGCTGACGTCTTTTCTTGGTTCAAAGATGAGACATCGGCGAAGCGTGCTGGAAGCGGGCAGCTGAGAAACCGTTGGGAGAATCTCCTCGGCCTCTGCCGGACTGAGCCGGGAAACTTGGGCGCGCGCGAGAATCCCGCCCATGCTGTGACCGACGAGGATCATGGGCTGCCGAACCTCGTGCGCAAGAACTGCTTCGTCGAGAGCCTCACGAAGCTGGAGCGCAGACAGCGGAACGGGTTGCCCTGTCGGATAGTACAAGAACCAGAACTGATACCGCCTGCGAATCTCGGCGTTCGCCAGGAGGGTTTTCACGACAGGCGCCCACATTCCGGGCGTCGAGATCAGGCCGTGAATCAGGACGACGGGAATCTTCCCGGGATCGTACGGTTGCAGAAAGACCAACCGCGACTGCTTTCGGTCGGGGCGAAGCAGAAAGCCGAATCCATCCAACAGGCGGGGACCGGTCGCCCGAGTAGCATCAAGGGCCGCCTCCAAGTCCATGGCGACCGGGACCTGCCTTTCCGCGAGATGGACTGAGGTGGCGCGTTCAGGATCGGCCAGTCGCACCCCGAATGAATCGGCCGAGAGTTTTTGGGGAAGCGCCACGGCGGTCAGCGCAATCCGGTAGCCTGAACGCGGCGAATTGGGGCTGGCGAGAGTCGTGCCCACGGCTGGCAGTCCGAGCCCTGCCCGGTGAAGTCCGGGCGTGCTGATGCGAGAATGCCGGACGGGAGCGATCTTTACGAAGGTCGCCGCCGAGAAATCTCCGCGGGCTGGCGGATCGACCAGGGCGAACGAAGCGCTCGAGGAGCTTTTCATCAAGCCCGGCAGGACATTGGCCAATGCCCGGCGGTAGCTGGCGTTGGCTCTCCTGGACTGCTTTGAATCCGTGGGCGAGGACTCGATAACGCTCAGCGCTTGTTTGAGATTTTTGGCCGCTCGCTCCTGCAATGGCGCAGTGTGACAGCCCGCAAGCAGACAGAGAACGACCAGGATGCCGTAGGTTTTCCATTGCCGCGACACGCGGCGACAGAATCGCTTTTCCAAGGGCCAGGCTAGAAAAAACTGATCGCTCAGAGGCTTTGGGGGGGGAATTGCTCTTGTCTTGTTCCTCCTTGTCTGGAAGCCTGAGGGCATGGATTCCGGCAAGCCCCTCGTTGCTGTTTACGACACCAAGCCGTACGATCGTGAGTACCTTAGCCATGCGACCGGTGTGGATGGATTAAGTTTGAGGTTCCACGATTTTCGACTGGAGCCTGATACCTCCTTTTCGGCCGAAGGCGCGAAGGCGGTCTGCGTATTTGTTAATGATGATTTGCACCGGACGACCCTCGAGAGCCTGGCCCGGCACGGCGCCCGCATGGTCGCGCTTCGTTGCGCCGGGTTCAACAACGTCAACGTCGAGGCGGCCCGGGAGTTGGGCATCTCGGTAACCCGCGTGCCGAGTTACTCGCCTCACGCCGTGGCCGAGCATACCATCGCCCTCATTCTCACGCTTAACCGAAAGACCCACCGCGCCTTCAACCGAGTGCGCGAGCTTAACTTTTCGCTCAACGGCCTGGTCGGATTCGATCTCTATGGAAAGACCGCCGGCATCATTGGCACCGGAAAGATCGGACGCATCGCCGCGGAGATCCTCAAGGGATTCGGCATGCGCGTTCTCGCGAGCGATCCCTACCCGAATACGGAGTGGGCAGCGAGTCATGGCATCGATTATGTGCCAACGGAGACTCTTTTCATGGAGAGCGACATTGTCTCCCTGCACACCCCGCTGACGCCCGAAACCGATCACATCATCAGCACCGAGGCGATTGCCCGGATGAAGCGCGGTGTGATGCTCATCAACGTGAGCCGCGGACGTTTGGTGCATACCACGGCGCTGATCGAAGGCTTGAAGAGCGGTCACATCGGCGGCGTTGCCCTGGATGTTTACGAGGAGGAGGAAGGTGTGTTCTTTGAGGATCTCTCGGGCATTGTTCTGCAGGATGATGAGCTAGCGCGTATGCTCAGCTTTCCCAATGTGCTGATCACTGCACATCAAGCCTTCCTCACCGAGGAAGCACTCCGGGAGATTTCACGCGTCACGGTGGAGAACCTGCTCCGATTTACCAATGGCCAGCCTTTCCTCGAAGGAACCGCGCTGTAGCTGAGTTGCGCCGGGAAACGCGCGGGAATCCTTGCCGATGCCCTGGATTCTTTCCCTGGTCTTTCTGGTGGTCGAGACCGTCGCGATCGCCAGCGCTGTGCACGCATTGTTTACGGTGCGAACTGCCCAAGGAACCATCGCCTGGGTGATCGGCCTGATTACGTTTCCCTGGCTGGGGCTTCCGCTCTACTGGATCTTCGGAAGCCGCCGTTTCGACGCCCACTCCAAGGTGATGAAGCAAGCTCTGATCACGCACCAGGCGAAGGTTCACGACGTGCGGGAAGAGATAAGGACCTTCCAGGCAGAGCGTTCGACGATCGTGCCGGCCCGGGCCAGTGATCTTGCCGCGGTGGCCGGCGAGGAGTTTCTCGCCGGTAACAAGCTGGACCTGTTGATCGACGGTGAGGCGACCTTCGACGCCATCCTGGCCGAAATCGCCCGGGCCAGACAATGCATCTTTGTGCAATTCTATATTATGCGGGAAGACGGCCTCGGGAAGCGTCTTCTCGAGGCGCTGGCGGCGCGCGCGGCCGAGGGGGTCGAAGTCTGCTTTCTGATCGACCGTTTCGGCAGCATCTCCATGAAGCCGGCGGTGATCGAGAAGTGGCGCCGCCAGGGCGTCAAGATGGCGACATTTTGCGCGCACAGTAGCTGGCGCGCCCGCTGGCAGCTCAATTTCCGCAATCATCGCAAGAACGTCATCGTGGACGGACGCGTCGGCTTTATCGGTGGCCACAACGTCGGAGACGAGTATCTCGGGAAGAATCCGAAGTTCGGTCGGTGGCGTGATACCCATGTGCGTGTCGAAGGTCCTTCGGCGATGCAGCTTCAGATGGTCTTCATGGCCGATTGGTTCTTTGCCACCGGTGAGGCCTTGGGCGGGCGTTGGGACGCTGCGGCGTGGCCGGGTATCCAAGGCGATTCTGCGCTGGTGCTGGCGTCCGGACCCTCCGATCAGTTCGAACGCTGCACGCTCTTCTTTCTGAATGTGATCGCGATGGCGGAGCGGCGGCTCTGGATTGCCAGCCCCTATTTTGTGCCTGACGAGGGAGTTTTGCAGGCGCTCCAACTGGCGGCGATCCGGGGCGTGGAGGTTCGCATTCTCCTACCCTTGAAGCCGGATCATCTATTCGTCTGGCTGGCCTCCTTTGCCATGCTGACCGAGTTGACGCATCGGAACATTCAAATCCACCGATACCGCGGTGGGTTTCTGCATCAAAAAGCGCTCTTGGTTGACGATTCATTTGCCGCGGTCGGCACGGCCAATTTCGACAACCGTTCCTTCCGGCTCAACTTCGAGATTACGCTCGCGGTTTCCGGGCGGCCGTTTGCCTCGGAGGTCGCGAAGATGTTTGAACGCGACTTTGCTGAGTCGGTCCAAGCGCGACGAGACGACTACGAGTCCCGGTCGTTTCTCTTCAAGACCGGGGTGCAAGTGGCTCGATTGCTGGCCCCAATTCTGTGAGAATCCTCGATTCCTGGCTCGACCTTGGGGAGTCTTGATCGCGGGTGAATCGGAAAAAACTGCTAGCCTTTCGGCGCGAGAATCGCTTCAACGGGTTCCACAATGAGCACGAATTCCACTCCCACCACCGCGCGAGAAGCACTCTCGATGAGCCGTGGCTGGCTCCTCACCGGAGGTATTCTTTCCATCATCGTAGGATTTTTGGCGATCGGTTCGCCTCTGTTGTTCTCCGTCGTTATCGCCCAGTTCCTCGGCGCCTTCGCGTTGGTCAGCGGCGTGATTGCACTTTTCCTGGCGCTCTTCGGCAAGGAAGTGACCCACCGCGTTCTTGAAGCTCTCTTTGCGCTGATCCGCATTGCGGCCGGTGTCGCCCTGCTCATTTGCGTCGCGTCCAGCATCGCGGTCATCACGCTCATCTTTGCGGTCTTCTTGATTGTCGAGGGGATTTTCCTCATTGGCGGGGCCATCAGGCTGCGCAAGCATAGCGGGTGGAGCTGGACCTTGATTAACGGGATCGCTGCGCTCATCCTCGGCGTGATGGTCTATGCGCGATGGCCATCGGACGCCGCCTGGGTGCTGGGACTTTTCTTCGGCATTAATCTTCTCTTCAGCGGCATGTCGCTTCTGATGCTGGGTCTGGCGGCACCGAAAACCGCGTCCTGACTGGTTGCTGGGTCGTCAATGGCGTCGACGCCGCACGATGGCGTCGAGTTGGCCAAACACGTCGGAGGAAAATCCGTGTCGCGAGCCTCCTTCGTCGACCGGGAGCCGAACAAGCGCCTTGAAAATGGTGACCTATCTTGGTAGAAACTGCGTTCTGCAAAGCACACCGCCTCGACAATGAACTCTCGCAAACTTCTGCTTTCTTTCGCGGCTCTCTTGATTGTGCCAACTCTTGCGCACGCGCACGGAGGAGCGGGTGCGAGTGGTGGGTTCCTCCATGGCATGAGCCATCCGCTGAGCGGTCTTGATCACATTTGTGCAATGCTTGCGGTCGGTTTGTGGGCGGCGCAGATGGGCGGACGATCGATCTGGGCGGTGCCTCTGGCTTTCGTCTCGGTGATGACGTTCGGCGGGGTCCTTGGCATGATGGGAATCAACTTGCCGTTCGTTGAGCAGGGGATTGTTGCTTCCGTGATCCTGCTCGGCGTGTTCATTGCGGCAGCGGTTCGCTTGCCGCTGGCCGCGAGCATAATCATCGTCGGCTTGTTCGCTCTTTGCCATGGACACGCCCACGGTGCGGAGATGCCGGGAACAGTCTCCGGTTTTGTCTACGCGGCGGGCTTCGTCCTGGCAACGGCCTTCCTGCATGTCGCCGGCATCGGATTAGGCATTGGCATTCAGAAGTTTGCCACCGCCAGGCTGGTTCGTCTGGCCGGAGTTGCCGTGGCACTGTGCGGCGCGAGTCTCTGGCTGCTCTGATCGTCGCTGTTGACTGACGGAGCGGAACGTCCCGGGCGACTGGCGGAATTGACGTGCAAGTCTGGAAATGCCAGTTTCCGCGCGTCGGTTCAGTTCAATGAAAACGAACTCGTTATTCGCCCTGGGTGTCCGCATCTGCGCGTTCATGATCTTCTGGCTGATCCTTGATGGAGCCAAGCCGGCGGGAGTCCTGATCGGGCTGCCGGCGGCGGCGATCGCGGGCGCAATCAGTCTCCGGCTGATTCCCCCTTCGCGGATTCGCCCGCGGTGGACGGCTCTGCTTTCTCTGGGGGGACATTTTCTTTGGGGTTCGATCGTCGCGGGCGTGGATGTTGCCCTGCGCGCGTTTCATCCGCGGATGCCCCTGCGCACGGGCTTTGTGACTTGCTCATGCCGCCTGCCCACCGGGTTGCGTCGCGATTTTTTCCTGGCGATGGCGAGTCTGATGCCAGGTTCGCTCCCGATTGAAGAAGACGCCAACGGGCGGATCGTCCTGCATTGCCTGGATACCAGTCAGCCCCTGGCTGAACAGCTGGCAGATCACGAGGCGAGGTTGATCCGCGCGATCGGAGAAGAGGCATCCGATGCGTGAGTTTCTCCTGTGTGCGGCCATCTTTGTGCTGGCCACCGTAGCGCTCGGACTGGTGAGAGTCCTGCGCGGACCGGACGACGCAGATCGGATGATGGCGGCACAATTGTTGGGAACCGGCGGTATGGCGGTGCTACTTCTCTCCGCCGGCGGCGGATTGTCGGCCGCGGCCGATGTGGCCCTCGTCCTATCTTTGCTCGCGGCCTTCGCTTCGGTCGCGTTTGTCAAAAGCGGAGGCGATCGACGAAGCCGGCGATCCCGATCGAAGGAGGCAAAGCGATGACCATCGTGAACTTTTTGACGGTCGTCCTGGTTTCCCTGGGCGCGTTTTTTTTCTTGGCGGGGACTCTCGGCCTTCTGCGCTTTCCCGATACGCTGGCGCGGCTTCATGCTTTGACGAAAGCCGACAATCTCGGGTTAGGCCTGATCATGCTTGGCCTTTTGCCGCACGTGGCGTGGCCGTTCGGCGCCTTGAAGTTGGTTGTCGTGTGGGTGCTCGTCTTGGTGGCCAGCGCGTCCACCTCGCAACTTATCGCGCGCAAGGTGCGCGGCTCGTGAACATCGGGCTGATTTTCTTTCTTGGGCTGGCGCTCCTCATCCTGGAGGTGGCTTGCTTTGTCATCGTCACGCGGAGCACTTTTGCCGCGATTGTCGGATTTGTCGCTTACGGGTTGCTCCTCTCCCTGGGATGGATGACGCTTTCGGCACCCGACGTGGCTCTGACAGAGGCAGCGTTGGGTGGAGGCGTGACCGGGGCGTTGCTTCTTGGGGCCTGTTCTCGACTGCGCCGGTCGCACGAGATCGGGAAAGCCTGCAGCCTGATGACTCGTGGCCTGGCGCTGGTTCTCTCCGCCAGTGTCACCGCGGTTTTGATTGGCGTGGTCTGCTGGCTGCCGGAGCCGGCGCCCACGCTGGCGCCTGCGGCCAGGGAAGCACTTCCCTTGACGGGCCTGGGCAATGCAGTGACCGCGGTGTTGATGGTCTACCGAGCTCTCGACACGATGCTGGAGAAGGTGGTGTTGCTGCTGGCTCTGGTGGCTGTCTGGTCTGTCGCTCCAGATCGTGCGTGGGGAGGGCGTCCGATATTCGGTTCCATGCGCCAGGAAGCTGGGCCCTTGGACTTTCTGGCGCGGGTTGTGATTCCCGTCGGCATCATTGTTGGCGTCTATCTTTTCTGGGTCGGTGCAGATGATCCTGGGAGCGCATTTGCGGGCGGCGCGATCATTGCCGCGATGGGAATCCTCGCGTTTTTTTCCGGGCTGTGCGCTGTTCCTTCCGTTCGAGGATTTCTCCTGCGAGGAGCGCTGGCGATTGGAGTGGCGGTCTTTCTCGTCGTCGGACTGACGGGTCTCGTTACGGGCTCGGGTTTCTTGACATATCCCGAGGGTTTCGAGAAGCCGGTTATTGTTTTGATTGAGATTGCGATGACGCTATCGATCGGAGTCACGCTTGCCATGTTGGTGGCTGGTCCACCCGGAGTGGCGCGCCAGTCATGAGCCTGGCGACGGTTTTTGGAGTTTGTGCAGCCTGCCTCGTGGGACTTGGTCTGTACGGGTTGATCGCTCAACCGAGCGTGCTGCGAAAGATTCTCGCCTTCAATATTCTTGGGGGAGGGATCTTTCTGTTGTTCGGCGCCGTTGCCCGCCGGGGGGCAGCGGCGGGAATGGGCGGCGATCCGGTGCCCCAGGCGTTGGTGATCACTGGTATCGTGGTCGCCTTTTCCGCGACTGCGATCGGGGTGGCGATCTGGTTACGGCTATTCGACGAAACGGGCGCAACGTCCTTCGAGGATGAACCTTCCGAGAAGCGCCAATCGGGGGAGTCCGAATCCTGATGTCGCCGGGCCTCCTTTTTGCTCAGAATTCGGGAGCGCTTCTCGTGCTGGCCCTTGCACTACCTGTCGCGGGGATCTTGCTCGTTTTGCTGGGGGGCGGGCGCCATGCGCGCGGTGTCACGCTTGCTCTTCTGGTGGCAGGGGTCTGGGTGGCTTTGGGCATCGTGGCGGGCGTCTGGCGCACAGGTGACGCTTTGATATATCTCGCCGGCGGGTGGCCCCCGCCGCTCGGGATCAAGCTGCGTGCGGACGGACTTTCGGCGGCCATGCTCTTGATGACGTCCGTCATCATTTTCGCCGCCGGTCTATACGCGCCGAGGGAATTTTCTGTGTCCACCAACCATCCCGAGACTCGCGTCTCTCTTTCGTTCTGGATCCTGTTGCTCTCGATTTGGGCGGCGATGAATGCGGTCTTTCTGGGTAGTGATTTCTTCAACCTTTACGTCGCTCTGGAATTGGTTGCCTTCGCGGGGGTGCCGTTGGTTTGTCTGAGCGGCAGTCCAGCGACGCTGATGGCGGCATTGCGATACCTGCTCTTTGCCCTGATTGGGTCGGCGCTTTACCTGCTTGGAGCGGTGCTGCTCTACGGCAGCTACGGCACACTCGATCTCGGTTTACTCGCTGAACGGGTTCGGCCGGAACCAGCTCTCTGGCTGGTGATCGCCTTGATGACGGCCGGGTTGGCGGCGAAAACCGCTCTCTTTCCCGTTTACCTCTGGCTGCCTCCGGCTCACTCGGGTGCACCACCCGCGGCCAGTGCGCTGCTCTCCGCGCTTGTGGTCAAGGGCTCATTTTTTCTCGTCATCCGGCTGTGGTTTGACGTGGCGCCGGGAATTCCCGGCGCCATGGCGGGTCAGATCCTTGGGGCCATGGGAGCCGGTGCCATTGTGCTCGGTGGCGTGGTCGCGCTGCGACAGGCACGGTTGAAGCTGATGATTGCATACTCAACGGTGGCCCAGATTGGTTATCTCTTTCTGATCTTTCCTTTGGCGACGGACACGAATGCTCTCGCGGGCGGAATTTTCCAGGCGATTTCTCATGCATTTGCCAAGGCCGCGATGTTCATGGCAGCAGGCCTCATGGCCGGAGCGATCGGGCACGACCGGATCGCTGATCTGCGTGGAGTTGGGCGGGCGTTGCCGGTGACAGTGTGCGCCTTTGGTCTGGCGGCCTTGTCTCTGGTTGGCGTGCCCCCTTCCGGCGGATTCTTTGCCAAATGGCTCCTGCTCTCGGCATCGTTTGCGCTCGGGCAGTGGTGGTGGGCGGTGATCATCTTCGCCGGAGGCTTGTTGGCTGGCGGCTATATGGTTCGAGCCTTGGCGCCGGCACTGGCGGACGCTGAGAAACCGCTCAAGCTTTCGACACCCGTTTCCCGTCCGCGTGAGATCGTCGTCCTGGCCCTGGCCGTCTGCGCGTTGCTGGTGGGACTTTTTCCGCAGAAGCCCGTCGAACTTCTTCGAATCGGGCGAGCACATTCCGCGAAGGTCGCGTGCCCATGAACGGCGAGTGGCTGCTCTTTGCGGCGGTAGCCTTTCCGCTCGTTCTGTTGCTGATTTGCCTTTTGCGGCGCCTGCGAAACGTCGTGCCGCGGTTGCTTTGGGTGGCCCCGTTTCCTGCGCTGGTGGCGTCGATTTTTAGCGCCTGGAACGTGCCCCTGGCACTGAGCGGGGCACCCTATCATGTCACGTTGAGGCTCGACGCGCCCGGTTCCATGTTGCTGACGGCGGCGTCGCTCTTGTGGATCGTGGCGGGATATTATGCGCCCACGTTTTTCCGTGAAAGAGGCATGGGCGGGAGCTTCGCGGTCTGCTGGTTGCTGACGCTTACAGGGAGCCTGGGGATCTTTCTGGCCGCAGATCTCGCCAGCTTTCTTCTCTTTTACGCGCTCGTGAGCCTACCTGCCTACGGCTTGGTCCGCTACGATGATACACCAAGTGCGCGGCGGGCTGGAGCGATCTATATGGGGTTCGCGTTGCTCGGCGAGAATCTGCTCCTCATAGGATTTGTCCTGCTCGCGCTGAATCTTCCAGAGGGTGGTCTGATGATTTCGGATGTCGTCGCGGCACTGCGGAGCGCGCCTTCCCGGGACGCGATCCTTTCGTTGTTGATAGCGGGATTTGGGATGAAGATCGCCCTTCTCCCGATGCATTTTTGGATGCCGCTGAGCTACACGGCGTCGCCGATTCCCGCCGCGGCTGCTCTCAGTGGCGCGGCGGTGAAGGCAGGAATCATCGGCCTCATTCGATTTCTGCCGTTCGAGACCGCGCTCCCAAGCTGGGGAGGATTGCTGACCACAGTGGGTCTTTGCGGTGCATTCTATGGCGTCCTGATGGGGATCACTCAATCCAACCCGAAGACGGTGCTGGCCTATTCAAGCATCAGCCAAATGGGCTTCCTGGCGGCAGTCCTTGGGATGGGTCTTTCGGCCGGTGATTCCGAGGCTGGTCCGATCGCGGCTCTCTACGGTGCCCACCACATCTTGGTGAAGGGAGCGCTCTTCCTGGCTGTGGGAGTGGCCGCCTCAACCGGAGCCCAGCGAGTAGCGATCGTGCTTGTGCCTGGGGCGCTGATCGGGCTTGGCTTGGCCGGGCTTCCCCTTACGGGCGGCGCCTTGGCCAAGCTGGCAGCGAAGGTGCCCCTCGGCTATGGCTTGGCTGGCGTGATTGCTACCTGGTCGGCCGCCGGAACGACGCTCCTGATGCTCCATTTTCTTCGGCGCGTTTCGTTGGCTTCCGCCCAGGATTCTCGCCAGACAGCTCCTTTCGCCCTGGTTGCTTCCTGGTTGATCCTGGCCGTTCTCTGCCTGTTTCTCCCTTGGGCCTATTATTCAACTGCCGGTCTTGGCTCTTTCTCTGACGCTCTCGCTCCTGCGGTCGTCTGGAAAACGCTTGGGCCGGTCTTGGTCGGCGTCGGATTGTTCCTCGGTCTGAGGCGTTGGTTTAATCGGCTTCCAAGCGTCCCTTGCGGTGACATCGTGGTTCTGGGCCGAGGGTTTGCGCAGATCGCAACGGCGTGCGGATCGGCCATCGCAAAAGTCGACTGCCTTCTGCGGCTCTGGACGGCTGCCTGCCTGGCTCTGCTGGTGGTCATTCTTGCCCTTCTCGCAGCCATGTTCACGCGAAGCTGAAGGCAGCGAAGGTTTCGGGGAAGGATTCAAACGAGGGTGGCCTGAATGTCGACCGGCAGCGGCATTTCCACCGCCTCTTGCGACCAGCCGAGATGGTCCCGGACAACGTCGTAGAACCCACTGCGCTGAACGTCCTGGCCCTGCAACCGGCTCGCGAGGAGATCGGCTGCGACCGGTCCTTCGCTGAAGGTGAAAATCCCATCTCCCGGGACCAAATCATAGTTTCCCCAGCGGCTGCGGTAGAGCCCCTGGCGATTCCAGCGCACGGCCGAAACGAAGGCTTCGACCAATCCGAAGACTCGGAAAAGAGTTCCGTAGAGCCGGGCAATGTCGCAGCACACCGAGGCGAAGTGTGTGATGTTCGGACCGTGCCACGCGGTGCGCAAGGGGTGGGGGATCAACCCAAAAAAGTTTGAAATGCTTAATCGGGTGGGTCCCTTGAAACGAGCGAAGCTGAGCAGCGGCAGGCCGCGGTGCTCCAAGAGAACCGAGGGTACGAAGCTGGCAAGCTCGGGGTGCCGGAGCGTGACCTCTCCTAGTGCCGAGCGAACTTGCTCCTCCGGCGCGCAGGCCCCATCCCACCAGGCCTCGGTGACGTTCAAATATTGGCCATCATGCCTAGCAATGACGTCCGCCAAGCCGGTTCGTCGTAAGAACTCGAGGTCCTGCTGCCGAATCCAGGTGCGATGTTCCTTCGCTTCGGTTTCCCAGTCCCAATCCGCCCCTCCCAGGTTCCGGCTTGAGGTGTGGCCTTCCAAAAGGATAGCCCGGCCTGGCAACGCGCCGAGCAGGAGATCGAGCGCCACCGGGTCGGTGTAGGTTCCCGTGGCGTACCCGTGCCAGGTGACTTTTACCAGGTAACGCTCCGCCGGCGGGAGGACTCGCGAAAGAATCTCCGCCAGAGCTTTCGCTCCACGCGCTCGGCCCAGGATGCCTGCGCGGGGTTGGGGGGTCGCCGCATCGGCTCGCACCCAGCGTCCGTCCGTCCAAAGTTCCGCCGCAAGCGGTGCTTCATCGTGGACGCGCGAAGCGATCCGCGCTGCCTGGCGGGCTCGCTTCTCTTGCCAGAGCGAACGCAGGCGATCTTCAAGCCAGCCGATGATCGCGGGATGGTCGCCCGACGGATCGAGCAAGCGCCAGGCGCCCGCGGTGGGGTGAGCGCGCTGGTGATCGGCCAGGATCAATTGGGCGCGGTCGCAAATCTCGCCTCCCCATTGGGCTTGTGGGACCAAAATCCAATGGAGGCCCTCGCGCGCGCATTGTTCCAAAGCTGAAGCCAGGAAGGGCTGATCGTGGCGGACAAAGCCGACTGCGCCGAGAGCGAAACCGGCTTGTTCCCAGAGGAGGCGCATGAGTCGGTAGGAGTCGGCGCGATTTCCCGCGTCGCCCTGTCCGTTGGCAACCAACAGCACGCCGGCCTGCTTCGGCGCCATCCCAGGATTGCTGAGCGCCTCTAGGACCTGATCCACCAAACAATCGACCAGGAGAGGGTGGGTGGGATCGATGTCATCGTGATGCATGGGGACGCCAGGGTGAAGTCGACGAGCCTCGCTCAGCGTCTGGCCCAGCAACATTCGCTGCCAGATATTAAACTCGAAGCCAACCGGCAACACGAAGAGCTGCGTCGCGCCTTGCGTGATCTCGCGGTCGATGGTCTGCGCAAGCAGATTCTCTTCGCCGAGGGGTCGTGCCGGGAAGGCCGCCAGGGTGACGCGTGCTGTAAAGCCAAGTAGACGACTGGCAAAAGCCGCGAGGCTCGCCGCCTGTTCTTCGGCCTTCGCCCACGACTGGCCTCCGGATTCGATCTCGGTCGCGAGAATGAAGACCGGTCCGGGCACGCCCGTGAGAATTAGTTGACCTTGAGGCGCCCGCCGACTCGGCCGTGTTTCACCATGGTGGCGAGAGCGTCAACCATCGACCGGACACCCATCAGCGCGGTGATGTCCGAAATGTCGTACGGAGGCGAGACCTCGACGACCTCCATGGCGACGATTCCTTCGCGGGCAACGCCTTGAATGAGCTTCAGGGCCTCACGCGGAAGGAATCCACCCGGTTCCGGCCAGCCCGTTCCGGGGACAAATCCTGCGTCGACGCAATCAATGTCGAAGGAAAGATAGACTGCACTGGCCCCTTTCCAGGCGACCTCGAGAGCGATCTCGAGGGTTTTTTCGATCCCAATGCGTTCGATGTCGTTGATGGTGAGAATGGTCGTGCCTCGGTCCCGCCCTGCCTTTACTCCGGCACGGGGAACCTGCCATCCACCGATCCCCAGCTGGACCAGATTTGCGGGCGGGACGTTCTTGATGTTCGTCGCGTGAAACCAGGGACAGGTATGCATGATCTCATCCATGTCCTTGTCCTGGGTATCCACGTGTCGGTCCAGATGAATGATTCCCACCTTGCCTTCAACACACTGCGCCACGCCGCGAACGCAAGGGTAGCCGATGGAATGATCTCCGCCCATGATCATGGGCAGGGTGCCTTGCGAAAGAATATGCGCGACGCCTTTCGTAATCTGGTCGTGAGCCTTGGTGATGTTGGCCGGACAGAAAATGTCCCCCACATCGCACATTTTGAGCGACTCGCCCAAATCCACTCCGTGCTCGTAACTATACTTCTGGTAAAGGGCAGAGATCCGGCGCATGCCCTGCGGCCCGAACCGCGTCCCGGTGCGAAAGGTGGCGGCGATATCGAATGGAACGCCGACAAAAGCGACGTCATATTCGCCGACTTTGCGAACATCTTCCAGGTAGGGAGCCCTCAGGAGGGTATTGATCCCCGACCAATGCGGCTGGCTACCGCGTTGGAAACAGCTGAACTCAGTCTTGTCCTCGATGGAGTCGGCCGGCTCCAAGCCAAGCTGCTTGATACGGTCATTGTCCGCCGCCCACTTCGTCGACGGCAAGTTTCCTTCGGCGGCCTGCGACTTCATCCCTTCGAATTCTGCAAGATCCGGAAGGGGGCGACTGTGCTCGCGATGGTCGGGCGCGTGGGATCGATAGAAGGACATGGCGGCGCATTTTGGGAGCGTGCCAGTGAAAATTCAACTCTCAAGTGGCCGGCGGAGAGGCCTTCGGGCGAGGGGAAGGCAGCTGCAATCACAGTCCGCCGAAAATCCCCCTTTCAGATCGGTTGCGCGTGCCGGAAGCTGAAGGGGATGAATTTCGACGTGATCATTATTGGCGCGACATCGCGAACCTTTCGCGGATTTGTCAACGCAGCTGGGCCACTACGCTGACGTGATCGCGGAAATGGTGGGAGACAGAGAGTTCACGCTCACCGCCAGGCGAGGCCAATATCGCGTTCCTTGAAAGGACGGAACGGCACACGATCAATAATCATATCCTGTTCATGGTTCCCACGATCCACGGAAAGGACGTGATTGTTGCACCAATGCTGGACGGTCACCTGCTGGTGGGTCCGACCGCCGAGGAGGGAATCGCCAAGGAGGATACCAGACTCGGCCACCATGGAAAAATTCGAAGAGATCGGGGTCATCGGCAGGAGAATCATTCCCAGCTGAGGCTGGAGAAGACTTGTGCCGTTTTCAGCGGGTCGCGCTCCATCTGCGTCGAGACCGAGGATTTTTGGATTGCACCATCGAGCAGGAACCTCGGATCATCAACGTGGCGGGCATCAGTTCTCCAACGAGTTGTGTGCGTCAAGTTCAGCAAAAAAAAATCGTCCTGACTCAAACGCCGTCGGGTTTGATTTGCAAGTCACGCAGCTTGTAATGCAGGGAGCGTCGGCTAATTCCGAGAAACTCCGCTGTCTGAGTCCGGCTTCCACCGGTTTTTTCCAAAGTTTGACGGATCAGTTCGCGTTCCAGTTCTGCCAGGGTGATTCCAGCGATCAGCGGGGCAGGATTTTTGGAAGGACTCTTGTGCACGAAGGGCGGGAGGTCGGCCGCCTCAATCAGATTTCCGGGTGCTGTAAGGACGAGTCTCTCAACGATGTTGCGGAGTTGGCGGACATTCCCCGGCCAGCCGAAGGCCTGAAGGCACCGGATGGCGGATCTGTCGAATTCTTTGCCCCGGCGGCCATGTCTTGCTACGAAGTGGCTGCGGAACATTTCGACGAGTGGAGGGATGTCCTCCGGACGCTCCCGCAGCGGCGGCAAGTGGATGGTGATCACGTTTAAGCGATAGAGGAGGTCTTCCCGGAAAGCTCCCAGCGCGCACTGGTTTTCCAATTCCTTGTTTGTTGCCGCAACAATCCGGGCGTTCGCACGGACGACAGATCGGCTGCCGATTGGACGAAAGACTCCGTCGTCCAGAACCCGGAGAAGATCGGCCTGGCCGAGCTGCGACAAATCCCCGATCTCGTCCAGAAACAAAGTGCCTCCCCGCGAAAGTTCAAAGCGGCCGGGTTTGTCCGAAATGGCACCGGTGAACGCGCCGCGGACATGCCCGAAAAGTTCCGATTCGATCAACGTTTCGGGCAGTGCCGCGCAATTGACGGGCACGAAGGGGGCTTCCTTCCGGCGGCTCTTCTCGTGGATCGCGCGAGCGACCATCTCCTTTCCCGTGCCGGATTCTCCCTGGATGAGAACAGTGACGTCGGAGGGCGCCACTTGTTCGATCATGCTCTGGACATCTTTGATGGACTTGCTCTTCCCGACAAAAATATCCACTTCATCTCGCTTCTTGAGCCGCTGGCGGATGGCGGGATCGTTCGCCACGAGTGCCTGGTGATCGAGAGCCTGGCGCACGGAACGCAAGATCTGTTCGTCTTCAGCAGGCCAGGCCAGGTAGTCAAAGGCCCCCTGGTGAATGGCGTCCATCGCCGTTCGAATGGATCCTCCCTCGCTGAGAAAAATGAACTGAGTATCAGGAGAGAGATCCCTCAGCTCAGCCATCAAGGTGGTCCCATCCGATAGCCCGGTATTGAACGACTTCACAATGATGTTGAAGTGTTCTCTCGCTGTCATGTCGCGCGCAGCCCGTGCCGTGGTCGCTTTCTTGATGCGGTAGCCGGCTGCGCCGAGCACGCGCTCGATGCTGGAGGAGTAGCGTGCGTAACGATCAATGACAAGGATGGCGACATTGGCGGGATTCATCTTTGTGAACTATGCGCAAAAACGCGATAGCTGTCGTGCAATAATTGCGCATATCTGATGAGGCACTCTTCGACGGCGTTTGCTGTGAATCTTCTAAGTATTGCCTGAAGAGAGAGTTATATAAATGCTATTCCGGATGGCACACGTGGTGCGTTGTCTTGATTCATGGCTACACCTGCACGGGTAACAGATTCTCTCAAGCGCCTCTCCGGTCTGGAGCGAGGCAGAGGCTCCTTGGCAACCGCGCTGACCGACTCCGAAAGGCGTCTGGAAATCCATCGGCTGCGATCCATCATTCCGGCATTCATCCTGGCGCATCACGACCGCAAACTTCAACAGGGAAAACCGAGCATCGTTCCGGTGGCCGACGGGGTCTGCTCGGCATGCCATTTGCGGTTGCCCACCGGACATGTGGCCAGGTTGCAAAGCAGCCAGGATTTGGAGGTGTGCGACAATTGCGGGACCTTTATTTTCTTAGAGCCCGGGCCGCCTGGCGAGCCGGTCCGCCAAGACGCTCCAAAGCCTGCCCGTGGAAAGCGCAAGGCGGCTCAGCGATCGGCGCACTAATGCCACCGGATATTTCTTTCTGTGTAGGCGGGCAATGAGTGAAACTCACTTATGACATTGTTGCTCCTTGCCGCATTGATAGCCCTGGGTATGAGCGCTCTGTTCGGAGGTTTTGCTCCCCGCCTTTGGCTGGGAGCGGTTCTCTCGGGCGCCGCGCTCACGGCTGTGGGAGCGGTTTCTGTGCTGGCCGACGGGACGGTCTGGGACTGGCGGAGCGGGTTTCCGGTGGGCGGAGAGCCGCTGCATTTCCGGCTCGACGGGATCAGCGCATTTTTTCTGATACTGCTGGTAGTGGTTGGTTCGGCTGGGGCGGTCTATGCACGCGAGTATTGGGAGGCGGCGGCGCACCCTCGCTCTGCGCGTTCCGGGCGCATGGGGTGGAGCGCTCTGGTGCTTTGCATGGGACTGGTCTTGCTCTCGGCGAACGGTCTGCATTTTCTCATCGCGTGGGAATTGTTCGCGGTTAGCGGGTATTTCCTGATCACGCTTGACCGCCAGCGGCGCGAGGTCCGTTCGGCGGGCTGGCTTTACCTGGCCGCATCGCATACCGGGACGCTTTGTCTTTTCGCCCTTTTCGCAACCTTGGCATCACGCACGGGAAGCTGGGAACTCGGACCCATGCACGATCAGGTTGGGCTCTCCCCGCTGTTCTGGCTGGCGCTTTTTGCCTTCGGCTTGAAAGCCGGATTGTTTCCGCTGCACATCTGGCTGCCCTCGGCGCACGCCAATGCGCCGAGCCATGTCTCGGCCATCCTGTCCGGAGTGACCATCAAGATGGGGATCTACGGGATTGTGCGTTTCAGCGGATGGTTGCCGGTGCCGACGGGGGCGGGATGGACGGTGGCAGCCCTTGGAGTGCTGAGCGCAGTCCTGGGCGTAGCCTTCGCGCTTGGCCAACACGACCTCAAGCGCCTGCTGGCCTATCACAGCGTGGAAAACATCGGGATCATCCTGAT
This sequence comes from uncultured Verrucomicrobiae bacterium, assembly GCA_963820865.1. GTDB lineage: Bacteria > Verrucomicrobiota > Verrucomicrobiia > Chthoniobacterales > Terrimicrobiaceae > DASTFP01. The sequence goes on along the minus strand of CAWGBZ010000011.1, from coordinate 1,281,547 downwards.
CGGTCTGGGCTTCGCGATGGTGGCGGTGGAGCAGGGACATGCGGTTTGGGGACGCCTGGCACTGGCAGGAGGTCTGCTGCACGTTTGGAACCACGGCCTGTTCAAATCACTGCTGTTTTTGGGCGCCGGTTCGGTGCTTCACGCCACGGGCACGCGCGAAATGAGCCGGCTGGGCGGGCTGTGGCGTACGATGCCGTGGACGGCCGGCTTGTTTGCGCTCGGTGCGGTGGCCATCTGCGGACTGCCGCCGCTCAACGGGTTTGTCAGCGAGTGGCTCGTTTACCTCGGCCTGTTCGATGCGACGCTCTCCCGCGGACCTTCGGCCTGGGCGGCCATCCCAGCGGCCATCCTGCTTGGGGTGACCGGTGCGCTGGCGCTGGCGTGTTTTGTCAAAGTGTGCGGCGTGGTCTTTCTGGGGGCTCCCCGCTCGAAGGCGGCGGAACACGCGCACGAATGCGGGCCAAAAATGCGTGGTGCGATGCTCGTGCTGGCAGGAGCGTGCGTGGCGATCGGCCTGGCACCCGTCCTTTTCTGGCCGGTCGTCGCGCGAGCGGTTGGAGCGTGGCGCCCGGCGTGGGCTGGTGCGGAAACGCCTGCGCCCCTTAACACCATCGGACATTTTCACATGGTCCTCGCTCTGCTCTCGGTGGCAGCGGCCTGGTGGCTCTGGCGTCTGGCTCAGCGCCATGGAAGCGCACGTGCCCTCACATGGGATTGCGGCTACGCCGCCCCATCAGCCCACATGCAATACACAGCGGGTTCCTTTGCCGGGATCATCACCGAATGGTTTGCCTGGATTCTCCGCCCTGAACGGCACGAGCACCGGCCTGAAAATCTTTTCCCGGTGGAAGCGCGGTTCGAGGAGCACACACCGGAGACGGTGCTCGAGCGTTTGGTCGAACCCGCTGGCTTAGCAGTTACTCGGCTGGCCATCGCGGCACGGCGTCTCCAGCACGGGCGGGTGCAGTCCTACCTGCTTTATTTGCTCATCGGCCTGGTGGCTTTGGCGGGATTGGTGCTTGTGGGGGGCGGAAAATGAGCGCCTGGAATTCGCGGGGAATGGGATTGGCTATGGAGGATTTTCCAACGGCGCCACACTTTTGAGCGCCATGTTCTTAAATCTTATCCAATTAGCCGAGTCGTTTGGAGTCTCGGAGAAAGTCGTGGAGGGCTGGATCCGCGATGAGGGCTTGCCCCACACACCGGACCGGGGCCGGCTGTTGTTCGATCGTGCGCAGGTGGCGGAATGGGCGGCGACGCGCGGGCTCGCTGCACGGGCGGGCTTCCTGGCGCCACAGATATCCGCGCTCGGAGCCGGCTTGCGGCTCGGGCCGTTGCTGCGCGTCGGCGGCATCTGGCGGGAAGTGCCGGCCGCGGAAGTGCCGGTGGTCTTCGAGCGCATCGTAACCGCCCTGCCTGGTGCGACGCCGCCCGTTCGTCAACTGCTCGGTCAGCGGCTACGCGCGAAAGGCGGTGTGACGATGGCGCCGGTCGGCGGTGGCTTCGCCCTGCCGCATCCCAGCGCGCGCATCACGCTGGGACGCGACTCCGGCACGGTGGCGTTATTGCTCCTGCGCGACGCGCTTCCGCTAGGCGAAGCGTCTGCGGATGGCGTGCCGATCACGCGGCTGTTTTTCTTCATCGCGCCCTCGCCGCGCGCACACCTCGATCTGCTTGGGCGGCTCAGCCGCAGCCTTGCCCGCGGGCCGCTGCGCGAGCTGATCGTAAGGAGTGCGAAGGACGAAGAAATCTTTCAGGCGGTTGACGCGGTAGATGCCGCGTTGGCAGACGCGTCCAATCCGGAGGTGAAGCCATGACGCCGGGCCGCTTTTGCTGTTCGCTTTCGTGACTCTGGCGATGGGCGTCGTCGTAGGTTCCCGGCTTTCGCGGACTTGGCTGTTCCTGACGGTGACCGGCACGGTCGCCGCGCTGGGCGCGGCGCTGATGGTGCTGTTCGGCAGAGGGGATTGGGAGTGGCGGAGCGGATTCTTGTTGGGCGGCGAACCGCTGCATCTGCGGCTCGATGGCCTGAGCGCACTGTTCCTCGTGCTGTTGTCCGTGGTGGGCGGAGCCGGTGCGATGTATGCCCGCGAGTATTGGTCGGATCATCATTATCCAGCCTCCGCGCCGCGCGGCCGTGCTTGGTGGAGCGCGCTGGTGTTGAGCATGGGGCTGGTGTTGACGGTGTCCAATGGACTGCATTTTCTCGTTGCGTGGGAGCTGTTCGCGATCTGCGCGTATTTTCTGATCACGCTGGACCGCGAGCGGCGCGAAGTGCGCGCGGCGGGCTGGCTGTATCTGGCGGCGTCGCACGCGGGCACGATGTGCCTCTTCGCCTTCTTCGCCACTTTGGCGGCGCGCACCGGAAGCTGGGATCTCGGCCCGATGCGCGAGCATGCGGAGCTGGCGCCGCTGTTCTGGCTGGCGCTGTTCGGTTTCGGCGTGAAGGCCGGCTTTTTCCCGCTGCACATCTGGCTGCCCTCGGCGCACGCCAACGCGCCAAGTCACGTCTCCGCCATCATGTCGGGCGTCGCCATCAAGATGGGACTCTACGGCATCGTGCGCTTCAGCGGCTGGCTGCCGGTGCCGCCAGCGGCGGGCTGGGTGGTGATCGGGCTCGGTGCGACGAGCGCGCTGCTCGGCATCGCGTTCGCGTTGGCGCAAAACGATTTCAAGCGCCTGCTGGCGTATTGCTCGGTGGAAAACATCGGCGTCATCCTGATCGGCGTCGGCGGCGCGTTGCTCGCGGTCACGCACGGTGACGCGCCGTGGGGCCGACTGGCGCTGGCCGGGGCGCTGCTGCACGTCTGGAATCACGGTGCGTTCAAGTCCCTGTTGTTCTTCGGTGCGGGGTCGGTGCTGCACGCCACCGGCACGCGGGAGATGAGCCGGCTCGGCGGATTGTGGCGCGCGATGCCGTGGACGGCCGGGCTGTTCGCGCTGGGAGCGGTCGCGGTGTCGGGTCTGCCGCCGCTCAACGGGTTTGTCAGCGAATGGCTGGTCTATCTCGGGCTGTTCGATGCAGTGACGAGCAAGGGGCCATCGGCATGGGCTGCCATGCCGGCCGCGATCATGCTGGCGATGGCCGGGGCCCTGGCGATGGCGAGTTTCGCGAAGGCGGGAGCGATGATTTTCCTCGGCGCGCCACGCACGCAGGCGGCGGCGAGAGGCGCACGAATGCGGAAGCTGGATGCGCGGACCGATGCTGGCGCTGGCGGGCGTGTGTGTCGTGATCGGGCTCGCGCCGATTCTGTTCTGGCCGGCGGTGGCGCGGGCGGATGGGGCGTGGCATCCCGCGTGGGCGTCGGCGGAAGCGCCCGCGCCGTTGGTCACGCTGGGTTCGGTTCACGTGGCGCTTGCGATCCTAGTTTTGGGGGCGGGGGTGTGGCTGTGGCGGAAGGCGCACGCGAATGGCCTGCGTCGCGGCCTGACGTGGGATTGCGGCTACGCGACGCCAGCCGCGCGGATGCAATACACCAGCGGCTCGTTCGCCGGTATCGCCGCCGGCTGGTTTGCCTGGATGCTGCGTCCGGAGCGCAAAGTGCGCCGACCTCGCGGCTACTTCCCGGCGGAGGCCCTTCGCTTGGAGCGCGTTCCAGAAACAGTGCTGGAGCGCATCGTTGCGCCGGTGGGCGTGGCCATCCTGCGAGTGTCCACAGCGGTGCGTCGCTTGCAGCACGGACGTTTGCAGTTCTACATCCTCTATGTGGTGGCGGGACTGATGGCCGTGGGAGTTCTCGTATTACTGGGAGGCGCGCAATGACCTTGATGCTCGATCTCGTTCTCCGGCTCGCGTTGTGGCTGCTGCTCGCGCCGCTGCTGCCGGGCATCATCAACAAGGTGAAAGCCTGGGTGGCGGGCCGCCGCGGGCCGCCGGTGCTTCAGCTCTACTACGACCTCGCGAAACTGTGGCGCAAAGGCGTGGTCCTGAGCACGCTCGCGTCGCCCGGCTTTGTGATTGGGCCGGCGGTGGCGTGGGTGGCGCTGACGGGAGCGGCGATGTTGATGCCGCTCGGTCCGGCGGGCGCGCGCTGAGTTTCCGGGGCGACGTGCTGTTGCTGATTTACCTGCTGGCGCTGGCGCGGTTTTGCACGGCGTGGGCGGCGATGGAAACCGGCTCGGCCTTCGAGGGCATGGGCGCGGCGCGCGAAGTCAGTTATGCGGTGCTCGCGGAAGCGGCCATCATCGCGGCGGTGCTGTCGCTGAGCGTCCAGACCGGCAGCGTTTCGCTGGTCACGATGCTTTCGCCCTCGGCGGGCGCGGGCGCGGTGCTGCTGGCGGCGGGCTTGTTCACCGTGCTGCTGGCGGAGAACTGCCGCGTGCCGTTCGACGATCCGAACACGCATCTCGAACTGACGATGATCCACGAAGTCATGGTGCTGGATCACAGCGGTCCGCCGCTCGCCGTGATTTTGCACGGCGCGTCGATGAAGCTCCTGCTTTTCGCCGTGCTGCTGACCGAGGCGGTGCTTGCCGATGGGAAACCTGACGCCGCTCGCAGCGGGAGGCGCGCTGGCGGTGGGCGTGCTGGCGGTGACGGTGGGCGTCGGGTTGGTTGAATCGCTGCTGGCGCGGTTCGCGTTCCGCCGCGTGCCGCTGCTGCTCACGACGGCATTTCTGCTGTGTCTGTTCGCGTTGCTGGTGGCGTGGAAAGGCGGCGCGGCATGAGTAGTGGGACTTTGAATCTGCTCATCGGTCTGGCGATGGGATTGAACCTGCTCGCGCTGGGCAGCAGCCGGTTGCCGTCGCTCATCCGCGCGATGTCCCTGCAGGGCGTGGTGCTGGGCGTGATGCCGCTGCTGATGGAGCATGAAGTCGACTGGCGGGTGGGGCTGGTCGCGCTGGCCACGGTGGTGGGCAAGGGCATGGTGATTCCCGGTCTGCTGCGGCGGGCGATGCGGGCGGCGAACATCGATCGCGAGATCGAACCGTTCATCGGTTTCGTGCCGTCGCTGCTGCTCGGAGCGGGTGGCACCATCGCCGCCGTGGCGCTGGCGCGGGCGCTGCCGCTGCTGCCGGAACATGCCGGATCGCTGCTGGTGCCGGGCTCGATGGCCTCGGTGTTGACCGGTTTCATTCTGCTGATCGGCCGGGCCAAGGCCATCTCGCAGGTCTGCGGTTATCTGATTCTGGAAAACGGCATCTACCTGTTCGGCCTGCTGCTCATCCACTCGACGCCGTTGCTGGTGGAGGCGGGCATCCTGCTCGACCTCACGGTGGGCGTGTTCGTCATCGGCATCATCGTGGATCGCATCCAGCGCGCCTTCGATTCGCTCGACACCCGCAAACTCACCACGCTCCGGGAATGAAAGCGCTCCTCCTCATCATTGTGCCCCTGGTGGGAGCGGCGCTCGCGGCCCTCTGGCCGAGCAATCGCACCCGGCCCTGGCTGCTGCCGGTCGTCGGCCTCGTGCATGTCGTGCTGGTGTTCTGGCTGTTCTTGAATCCGCCCACGGTTGCGCCGGACGCGTGGTTGGGCTTCGATCCGCTGGCGCGGGCGGTGTTGCCGGCGGTGTCGTTGTTGTTCCTCGTCTGTGCCGCCTATGGGGTGTCCTACCTTCGGATGCGGTCAGAGCGGCCCAACCGCGTGTTTGTCGCGTCTGCTGCTCGCGGTCCTTGGCTTGTTGAGCGCGGGACATCAGGCCCGGCATCTGGGTCTGCTGTGGATCTGCGACGGAGGCGCGTCACGCTCGCGGCCGTGCCGCTGCTGCACTTCAACGGCACGCCGCGCGCCTTCGAGGCGACCTGGAAGTATCTGCTCGTCGGCGGCACGGGCATCGCGCTGTCGCTGCTCGGGTCTTTCTGTCTGGGCTATGCGTCGCTGCATGGCGGCGGCGGCGGCGATCTGACCTTCGCCGCCTTGACGTCGCACGGGCGCGGGCTTGTCGCGCCCGTGGGTGCTGACCGCGTGGGTGTTGCTGCTCGTCGGCTACGGCACGAAGATGGGCCTCGCTCCGATGCACACCTGGAAGCCCGACGCCTACGGCGAAGCGCCGGGCATCGTCGGCGCGATCCTGGCGGGCGGCGTCACCACCGTGGCGTTCACCGCGATCCTGCGCGTGCGCGCGGTGGTCGGTGCCGCGGGCGAAGGCGCAATCGCCGACCGCACGCTGCTGGTCATCGGGCTTGTTCTCGATGCTGGTGGCGGCGTTGTTCCTGCTTGGGCACGCGCGACTTCAAGCGCATGCTGGCCTATTCCAGCGTCGAACACATGGGCATCCTGAGCGTCGGCGCGGCGCTCGGTGCCGCGGGCGTGTGCGGCGGCGCTGTTTCATGTCTGGAGCAACGGCCTGACCAAGGGCGCGCTGTTTCTGAGCGCGGGCAACATCCGCCGCGCGGCCGGTTCGGCTTCGATGGACGACGTGCGCGGCATGTCCGTCGCTCACGCCGCGCTCGGCGGCGATTTTTGTCACCGGGATGTTTGCGGTCACGGCCTGCCCGCCCTTCGGTCCGTTCTTCAGCGAACTGCAGGTGGTGCGCGCCGCGCTCGCTTCGGGTCACGGGGCCGCCACCGCAATGTTTCTCGGCTGCCTGCTGTTCGCGTTCTTCGGTCTGACCCGCGTGGTTTTTGGCATCGTGGACGGACGCCCGCGCACGGCGGCGAAGATGGGCGGCAAACGCTTTGTGGAAACCGCTGGCGTGATCGTGCCGCCGCTGGTGCTGCTGGGCCTGTCGTTGTGGCTTGGGCTTTTCACCCCGGCGATGTTGCGCGATGCCTGGTCGGCTGCGGTCGCACAGCTTTTTCCAACACCATGAGCGCATCCAGCTCCTTTGCCCTCCTGGCCAACGCCACCAGCCTCCCCTGGGCGGAAGTGCCCGCGTGGCCGGTGGCGGAATTTGTGTCCGCGACGGCGAGCGAAATAGATCGCGGCGCGCGCCTGTGCGCGTGGTTCGGCGTGCCGGAAGGCGCAGGCACGTGCCTCGTCGCCGTGCTCGCCTTCGACGCCGACAACACGCTCGCCGTCGGGCGCAGCGCGCCATTCACCGGCGCGTATCCCGCGCTCACGGCGACGCATCCGCAGGCGCACCTGTTCGAGCGCGAAGTCTGGGAGCAACACGGCCTCATCCCGGAGGGCCATCCGTGGCTCAAGCCCGTGCGGCGGACAAACGGCAACTGCGCCCGCCAACGGCGAATTCTTTCGCGTGGACGGCCGCGAAATTCACGAAGTCGCGGTCGGTCCCGTCCATGCCGGCGTCATCGAGCCGGGCCATTTCCGTTTCCAATGCGCGGGCGAAGAAGTGCTGCACCTGGAAATCGCGCTCGGCTACCAGCATCGCGGAGTGGAGAAGGCGCTCGCCGGCGGTCCGCATCGCGCGACGATGAGCCAGATGGAAACGGTGGCCGGCGACACGACCATCGCCCACGCCACCGCCCACGCGACCATGATGGAAGCCCTCGCCGGGACCGAGGCTCCGTTGCGCGCGCAATGGCTGCGGGCCATCGCGCTCGAACTCGAACGTCTGGCCAACCACACCGGCGACCTCGGCGCGCTGGCCAATGACGTTGCGTTTCTGCCCACTTCCTCGGCCTGCGGCAAAATCCGCGGCGATTTCCTCAATCTCACCGCGCTGATTTGCGGCAACCGTTTCGGGCGCGGCCTCGTGCGACCCGGCGGCTGCCGCCACGACCTCGAACCCGAACGCGCGGCGCAGTTGATCGAGCGACTGAAAACCGCGCTCGCTGACACCGAGCGAGCCGTCGCGTGGTTCTGGGATGCCGCGTCCGTCCGCGCGCGTTTTGAAAACGTCGGCACCGTCTTCCCCGCGCAAGCCGCCGAGATTGGACTGGTCGGTCCGGCGGCGCGCGCCTGCGGTCTCGTGCGCGACGTGCGTTACGATCATCCGGCGGGCTGGCACCGCTTCGCCCAGGCTCCGGTGGCCGTGTGGCCCGGTGGCGACGTTTTTGCCCGCGCCCGCGTGCGCTCGCTGGAAATCCAGCGATCGGGTGAATACCTCCGCGAACAACTCGCCGCCCCACCCGAGGGCGAACTGCGCAGCGACCTCGCGCCTCCCGCGCCTGACACGTTCGCAGTGGCGCTGGTCGAAGGCTGGCGCGGTGAAGTCTGCCATGTCGCCCTGACCGACGACGCGGGCCGGTTCCGCCGCTACAAGATCATCGATCCTTCGTTCCACAACTGGACCGGGCTCGCGCTGGCCCTGCGCGGCACGGCCATCTCGGATTTTCCGATCTGCAACAAGAGCTTCAACCTCTCCTACTGCGGTTTCGATCTATAACGCAGCTCCAAAGCTATGTTCGTCCTTGATACCATTGCCCATCGTCTGAAGCGCGGCTGCGAAACGATGGCCTATCCCAAAGGTCCGGCTCCCGCCCTGCCTGACCGTCACGGCGGCGCACTCAAGGTCGATGCCAGCAAAATGCGCCGACGGCTGCAACGCCTGCGTGCCCGTGTGCCCGACCGAAGCCATTGCGCGCCCGGCGGGCAAACCGGTCGCGCTCGATCTCGGTCGCTGCATCTTCTGCGCCGCCTGTGTGGAAGTCTGTCCGCAGGGTGCCATCACGCAAACCGGCGACCACCGCATGGCCGTGCGCCGCCGCGAAGACCTCGTGCTCGGCGAACCCGGCCACGAACACGTCCGCCTCGCCGCCGCCCTCGACGAGAAACTACGCAAACTCTTTGGCCGTTCGCTGCGCCTGCGCCAGGTGAGCGCCGGCGGGTGCGGCGCCTGCGAGGCCGACACCAACGTGCTGGGCACCATCGGCTGGGATCTCAGTCGCTTCGGCATTCAGTTCGTGGCGTCGCCGCGCCACGCGGACGGCCTGCTCATCACCGGCTGCGTCTCAAGAAACATGGAGCTGGCCTTGAGGAAAGCGTGGGACGCGGTGCCGGAGCCAAAAATCGTCATCGCCGTCGGCGCCTGCGCGATCGCGGGCGGTCCCTTCGTCGGCAATCCAGAAATAAGAAACGGCGCGGCTTCGGTTGTGCCGGTTGATCTCTACATTCCCGGCTGTCCGCCGCATCCGCTGACCATTCTCGACGGCTTGCTACGTTTGCTGGACCGGCTCGAGCAGAAATCGGAATGCCGGGGACCGGTCGACAAACCATCCCGATGAGCCGCGGCCCACGCATTGCCTGTCAGCGTGAGACTGGATGTGCGCGTCAATTATCGGAAGGCTCTTATGGAAAAGGGATTGGCTTCGTGGTGTGTGCCGCGCCCGATCCGACAAGAAATCGGCTTCTATATTCTTGGCCGTTTCCATGATGGACCCTGGGGTCGGCGTCGTCACCTTGAGAGCCTGAATGAGGCGGAGGCTCACATCCGAGGATGAATACCTCAATGTGCTTGCAGACCGGTTCAACCAAAAATGCGTTGAGCGAGCGATACGCGATAGTTCGGCAGGAAGACCACCATTATCCTGTCGTCAATGCGCTTGTCGTTGTACCGCGTCGAAGAAGAATGGCTTCTCTTCGGTCGGTAATGATGAGTCCATCGTCTTGAAGAATTGACTTAAGCATTCCCGTCCGGTGCGGCGACGCCCCCGGCGACGCCAGTTTGAATCGCGGCTTTTTCGACTGCAGCGGCGACTCTCCTGACGCCGCCGGGGTGAAAGACCCGCGGCACGATGTATTCCGGTGCGAGGTCCGCAGGTGAGACGCACTCGGCAATGGCTGTGGCTGCAGCCAACTTCATCGCTTCGTTGATACACCGCGCCCGGACGTTGATAGCGCCGCGAAAGATCGCCGGGAAAACGAGAGCGTTATTGATCTGATTTGGAAAATCGCTGCGACCGGTGGCCATGATATACGCGACGCCGGCTGCTTCCTCGGGCATGATTTCGGGAACGGGATTTGCGAGCGCGAATACAATCGGCTTCGGTGCCATGTGCTTCAGCATTTTGCGACTGACGACGTGCGGCTTGGAAACGCCGATGAATACATCAGCATCCTTCAAAGCATGGTCGAGTTTGCCCGTGACGCCCTGCCGATTCGTATGGAGGGCCACCCAACGATGAGCTTCATTTAACTGATCTGATTGTCGCCGCGAAAGAATCCCGTCCCGGTCGCAGACAAGCAGATTGGTCGCTCCCGCTGAAAGCAGGAATTTCGTGATCGCCACGCCAGCCGCGCCCGCACCGTTGATGACAATTTTAACCCGAGTGAGTTTCTGGCGCTTGAGCTTCAGCGCGTTGGTCAAACCGGCGAAAACCACGATGGCAGCGCCGTGCTGGTCGTCGTGAAAAACCGGGATATCGAGCCGCTTTTGCAACTCTTCCTCGATTTGAAAACAGCGCGGTGCGGATATGTCTTCGATGTTGATGGCAGCAAATCCCGTCGAGATATTGCACACCGTATCGATAATTTGCTGCGGGTCTTTGGTGCGCAAGCAGATCGGGTAGGCATCCAGGCCTGCAAGCGCTTTCAAAAGCATCGCTTTGCCTTCCATCACCGGCATCGCCGCATCCGGACCGATGTCCCCAAGTCCAAGCACGGCGGTTCCATCGGTGACAATGGCCACGGTTTTGCCCTTAATTGTGTAGTCGTAAACGCTTTCCGGGTGCGCCACGATCTCATTGCAAGCCCGCGCCACACCTGGGGTGTAAGCCATCGCGAGCACCTCACCGTTATCGAGCAAGAATTTGTTTTGAACCTCGATCTTCCCGCCACGATGCAACTGGAGAACGCGGTCGGAGATTTGGACGATGGTGACGCCAGCCAGGCGTTTCAATGCCTGCACGATTCGCCGCTGCTGGATGCCGCTTCCGCTCGTCAACGTGAAGTCCCGCACCATTTGGTCGCCATCTGACTCCACCATTTCGACTGCACGGAAATCGCCATTTGTGCGCGCAATCGCTGCCGTAATCCGTGCAAGCATTCCAACACGATTGGGGTATGAGAGTCGCAGGATCATCGGAAATTCGATTCCTTGCTGGTCGGTTGGGATTCGCCCTTGCGAATCAGGCGTAGAAAACTAGACCGCAGTGACTCCTTGGCGGGCTTTCGTAGAACACAGATCACGACTCGTGTGAAATCGTTAGGCGGCACCTCGGCCGCCGTAAACACTTTGACGAGTGCTGCTGCGATCTCCGGTCCAATGCCGTCGCCCGAAACAAGCGTGACGATAATGTGAGGCTTCATACTTCGTTCACTTGCAATAAGCCGCTATCGACGTAGCGGGCGTGACTATAGGCATGAGGAATCACATCGCATTTATGGTGCCAAGGTTGACGCCAGAATCGTAAAGCATTAGTCTGTAATTATTTAATAATTCTGTGAATCATGCGAACGATTTTAAGCAGATGACAAAGGTGCATATTTTGCGCCTATTTTTTGGGATTTGTGCAGTATTCGGCCGAGTTTAGATTCTTTCCCTAGCAAGAATTTCAGCGAAGGGCGCGGGGTGCCCTCTTCATGGTTGGGGAACTGCAAATCCTCCTTCAAAGAACCCATGTTGGCCGCGTTCTGGATTGTGCCGTTCGAGCACCACCAAGTGCCGTTAGCTTCGCCCTTGGGAGCCTCAAGTTGGAGTTTTGGAGGTAGTGTTCTGAAAGTTCCGCGAAAGAAGAGGTCATGGTAAGCAGTTGGGAGCAAAGAAACAACCAACTGAATATCGAACCATGACCCGAAAGAAGAGTAACAGGACGACCGCTGAGATCAAAGCGATGATGGCCGAGGAAGGCGATTTTCTGCGCCCGATTTGTGGAGACTCCGGACCGCTGAAACGGGCTGGGGCATCCACTCACCGGGTTCGCACTTGTTCAGCGATTGACCTCCGCTTGGCGAGCTGGGTTTGTCTTAAAGCGATCGAGTGAGCAAGGGTGGTCAATCTCGGAAGCACTGTCGCAGGCAAGGATCCGAGTGAAGTGCATTCTCGATCTCGGGCAGGCAGTCTCGGGAAGACAAGACGGTGTAGAAGTCCGATTTGATCGACGGAGCGAGTCGGCTTGCCTCCAGCCATTCGTCACGATCAAAAGGATCCTGCGCGATGTTTTGCCAGAAGCCGGTTGTGTTGAAGAGATCGGCGATGCGGTCGGAGTTCTGGCCCTGGAGGAGGCTGACGAGGTAGGTAGCGACGCCGACTTGAAGACCGTGAAGTCGGGGTCGCTTGCTGATTCTGTCGAGGGCATGCGAAATCAGGTGCTCGCTTCCACTTGCCGGGCGAGAGGAGCCGCAGATGGACATCGAAATGCCATTCAAAAATAACGCGGTGCCGAGGAGCTTCATTCCCTCGATGTCCCGTTCGGGCCGGGCGAGGAATTGATAGACGCTGGCGTCTGAGAGCAGCGCTGCAAAATCATCGACCGCCGTTCCCATGGCGTGAAAGGCCAGTTTCCAGTCCGCGACGGCCGTGAATTTTGAGGCCAGATCTCCGACGCCCGAATACCAAAGGATTTCAGGAGCGTGCAGGCACACGCCCGTATCGAGGATGACGCCGAATGGCATCGCTGAAGGAAGCGGACGACGACGATCGGCAACGGTGAGACTCGATTGCGGACTGCAGAAGCCATCATTCGAGAGCGACGTTGGAATGGAAATGTAGGGAACACCTGAGAGAAACGCGATGTATTTAGCCACATCGAGCGCCTTGCCGCCACCGAACCCGATAATGGCATCGGCGTTCGCCGGCGATCGGTGGAACGACTCGGTTGTGTGTTCAAAGCTGATGGATTCGACCGGCGTCGCCCTCAAGATCTGAATGTTCCGGGAGTCCAGCGAGGCGGTCAGACGGTGCAAGAGTTGGTCATCGAGACCGTGGCTAAAGAACAGAACGGTGTGTATGAAGCCGCAACGCTCGGCGTAGATGCCCATTCGGTCCAACGCACCGGGTTTTACCCGCACGAGAGTCGGGATGGCAGTCTGCTTTGGGCTCAGCACTGTTCGTTCTGCAGTTGATCCGCAATTTGCGACCAGCGCTCGAACGGATGATAGCCCTCGCCACGTTCTCTTAAGGCTTCCGCTAGCCATCCCTTGGCGAAGCGCAACTCAGGACGCACGAGCAAGGCGGGCTTGAGATCCGGCCGGCCATCGCCGGCAAAGGCCACACGATTCGACCGGTTGAGCGCATCGCGCACGATCGCAGACTTGTCGATCCCTGTTGTGGAAACGAAGAAAGGCGACTGCGTCGGGAGCGACATTTGCAGGCCGTGTTCGGGATCGAATATTCCCGGACTGGCATGAAGCGCTATCGAGACGCCTGCCTTCTGCAACAGGTACTTAATGTACCAGTCGCATCCAGCGGAGGCGATCACGAGCTCCCAGCCACAATTCTGCAAGGCCTGAACGGATTTCGCGAGACTCGTCTCGAGCTGCATGGAATCCGCCATTTCGAGCAGTGATCGTTCGCTCGTTCGAATGCTGCGAAAGATTTCGGCCAAAGCTTCAAAATGGGTGATCTTGCCCGCGACGTATTTTTCCCAAGGATCGTCTTCCTTTGGAAACGGCCAGCGTTTGCGGACCAAGTCGAAAAAGTCATTCTGCGTCAGAGTTCCGTCGAAGTCTGAAACCAAGATCTTCATAGGTTCTGGAGCAGTCGTAATGTGGTGACTAAAGATTGCAGACCCCGCAGGATTGAAAGCGGCAGATTGTCACCCTGGTTGCGAAGAAGTGGCCCACGTTGGTCATGGCCAGCGTTCCGGAAAAGACCTCGAACATGAGCGTACGGGCGACTCCCATTCGTGACATTGATAGCGAGCATTGCGCCCGCGCCCGCCAAGGAGACACGAGCGATGACGAGGTGAACATCCAGCGTGATGGTGTGGGTCGCGGCGTCCGTCTGCATGCCCGGCATTGTTTCGTCGCGTCGCACTCAAAACGAGAAAAATCAGGAGCCGCGGGAAGAGATAATCTTCTGGCGGTGTCTTCAGGATTCTACGAAGCTCTGCGAAATTTTTCAGGCATGCATCACAATATTTCCTTGCGGATTCCCCTTTGTGGGATCGGGCTGCTGGCGGTCCTGGCTTGGATGTCAGGCTGTTCTCCAGAAGAAAAGCTGGAGCCCACTGTTCCCCCTGTGCAGACAATTGTTCTCAGCACGGCAACCGAAACGCCTTTTCGGCGTTTCCCCGGCGAGGTGGCTGCCGCCGATACGTCTGAAATGTCATTCGATGTGCCGGGGCGACTGATCGAGTTCCCCGCCACACAGGGGATGGTTTTCAAATTTGGCGAACTCCTGGGGCGTCTTGATGAAACCAATTTTGTCGCCCGGGTGGACTCGGCGCGCGCCGATTTCAACACGGCTCACAACGAGTTGGCCCGCCGGCGTCAACTCCACCAACGCGGCGTAATCTCGCGGAGCGAGCTGGACGGATTCCAGCGCGCCAATGACGTTGCCGAGGCGGCCTTGCGCGAGGCTCAGCGCGCCCTCGACGACACACGCATGTTGGCTCCGTTTGATGGGCGGGTCGCCCGCACGCTGGTCAACAACTTTCAGAACGTGCAGGCTCGCCAGCCCGTGCTGGTGTTCCAAAGCACTTCCACCCTTGAGGTCGATATCCAGGTGCCGGAGTCGGACATGTCAGTGGCGCAGCGTGGGATCACCGCAAGAAATGCGCGTGATCTCCTTGAGGCAAGGGCTGAATTCCCGACGATCCCAAACAAGCAATTTGATCTTGCTCTCAAGTCCTTCAGCACGGAGGCCACACCATCTGCCCGCACCTTCCGAGTCACTTTCAACCTCTATCCGCCCGAAGATCAGAACATTCTCCCCGGCATGACTTGCACCGTCCTGCTGCGGGCGGTGAGCCGGCTCACACCGCAATCCGCCGAGGAAGGCGTCTTTCAAGTGCCCGTGCGCGCGGTTTCCACGGCAGAGGGGAAAAGCGCGGTGTGGAAGCTCAATCCCTCGTCCATGAAGGTCAGTCGTGTGCCGGTCGAAATGTTGGGGGTCAGCGGTGATTTCATGAATGTGCGCGGCGCCGCTCTTTCGCCAAATGACGAAATTGTCACCTCAGGTGTCCGCTTTTTGTCTGAGGGAATGAAGGTCCGGCGGATGCAAGCGAACAACCCGTGACCTGCCGTCCATGAATATTGCCGAGGCGTCAATTCGAAACAAGACGGTCACACTCGTCTTCGCTGCCCTCATGGTGGTGCTGGGGATCTGGTCGTACCTCCATCTGCCGCGACTGGAAGACCCGGAGTTCACCATCAAGGATGCTCTCATTGTTACTCCGTACCCCGGCGCCTCGGCGCAGGAAGTGGAGAAGGAGGTCAGCGATGTCATCGAACTTGCGGCACAGCAGCTCGAGCAACTCGATCGCGTGGTTTCCCGCTCCGAGCGCGGGCGCAGCACGGTGACCGTCACGATCCGGGACCAGTACGACCGGCACTCGCTGCCGCAGGTGTGGGACGAACTCCGTCGCAACGTCTCCGACGCCCAGCGCCGTCTGCCACCGGGTGCGGGGCCATCCCTTGTGCTCGATGACTTCGGTGATGTTTTTGGGATTTTCTTCGCGCTGACCGGGCCGGATTTCTCCGATGCGCAGCTCTACGAGACAGCGAAGCTGCTCCGCCGCGAACTACTCCTGGTACCTGACGTGAAGAAGATCGAGATCTTCGGGCACCAGCAGGAAGTCATCTACATTGAACTCGCCCGCGACCGCATAGCCCAACTGGGTATCCGCCCAGAGACAATCTTTGCAGCCTTGCGCGAGCAGAACCTGGTCGTCCCGAGCGGGGCTGTTGATGTGGGTCCAGTCGCGATCACGATCAATCCCACCGGCGAATGGACGGGGGTCGAAGATTTTGAGAATCTGCTCATTCGCGGAGCAGGTGATCGCAGCGGCGAACTCATCTATCTGAAAGACATCGCGACGGTCCGTCGTGACTACATTGATCCCCCAACCACGTCGCTTCGCTATGACGGCGAGCGCGCTATCGGCATCGGCATCTCGACGGTCAGCGGCGGTAACGTCGTCACAATGGGCGCGGCCGTCGAGCGGCGTATCCGCGAGCTCGGTTCGAAGATCCCACTCGGAATGGAGCTGCACAAGATCTCCTTCCAGGCGGACACCGTCACCGAGGCGATCAACGAATTTATTCTAAACCTGGGAATGGCGGTAGTGATCGTCTTCGTTGTGCTGCTCCTCGCGATGGGAGTGCGCAGCGGACTCATCATCGGAGCGATCTTGTTCATCACCATGTGCGGCACGATGATCGTCATGGAGCATACAGGTCTAATCCTCGAGCGCATCTCTCTCGGCGCGCTCATCATCGCCCTTGTAATGCTGGTGGACAACGCAATCGTCATCACGGAAGGCATGCTCGTCGCAATGCAGCGCGGCCGTGACAAGTTGCAGGCTGCGAAGGATGTCGTCTCTCAAACGGCGATCCCTCTGCTGGGATCAACGGCGATCGCGGTGCTCGCCTTCGGAGCGATCGGCCTCTCGGATGACAGCACCGGGGAGTACTGTCGTTCGCTTTTCGTCGTTCTTCTGATCTCTCTCGGCTTAAGCTGGATCACTGCCGTAACGATTACCCCGCTCTTCGGGTACTTCTTTCTGAAGTCTGCTCCGCCCGGCGACACCGGCAAGGCCAAAGACCCCTATGCGGGCGTCATTTACCAAGGTTATAAGAAGATCCTTCTCGCCTGCATGCGGGCGCGGGGCATGACGATCGCGGTGCTCTTGGGAATGCTCGCTCTGTCCGTCTTTGGATTCCGCTTCCTCCAAAATAGCTTTTTCCCAGACTCGACGAGGACGCAGTTCATGGTGGACGTCTGGCTGCCTGGGGGAACCCGGCTGGATGAGACCGATCGCGTGACCGGAGAGATGCGGAAGTCCATCGCGGACATTGCCGGCATTACGCACATTACAACGTCTGTCGGCCAGGGCGCCCTGCGGTTTCTTCTCACCTATTCGCCCGAACGATTCGACCCGTCTTATGCGCAATTTCTCGTTGATGTAAAGGATCACAGTCTCATCAATGAAGTTCTCCCTCGCGTCCAGAAGGAGCTGACCGAAAAGTATCCGGACGCCCAGATCATTGCGAAACGGTTTCTTTTGGGGCCTGGCGAAGGGGGACGTGTGCAGGTGCGGTTTTCCGGAGAGGATTACGGCACCCTGCGTTCTCTCGCCGGCCAGGCCATGGAGATTCTGCGCGCCGATGGTGGAGCGAAAGGGATTCGGATTGATAGTCGCGAACCAGTCCCCACCCTTCGTCCGCAATTTTCCGAGGTGCAGGCCCGTTTGACCGGAATTACGCGCACGGATCTTGGCAGAACGCTTGAGGCCGCTTTCAGCGGGCAGCGCATCGGCGTCTATCGCGAAGGCGACGAACTGCTTCCCATCATGGCGAGAGGTCCGGAGGCTGAGCGTGCAGACCCCGACTTGATCCGGGACGTGCAGGTCTTCAGCCCGGTGGCGGGTCGGTTTCTTCCGGTGAGACAGGTTGTTTCTGATTTCACCACAGAATTGGAAGACCCCATCCGCATGCGAAGGAACCGCGTGCCGACCATCACAGTGCATGCGGACCAGACCTCCGGCCTCGCGAGCACAATGCTCGGACGAGTGCGCGAGAAGATCGAAGCAATCCCGCTGCCGCGTGGTTATCGCATGGAATGGGGTGGCGAATACGAAGATTCCTCCCAGGCGCAAGCTGCGCTGGCTGGCACGCTTCCCGCCTTCCTGCTCATGATGGTGCTCACTGTTATATGCCTCTTCAACTCGCTTCGGGTCACGCTGATCATCTGGCTCACCGTGCCGCTCTCACTCATCGGGATCGTCATCGGTCTACTGGTTTTCAACCAACCGTTCGGGTTTATGGCCTTGCTCGGCGCGCTCAGCCTCTCGGGCATGCTCATCAAGAACGGCATCGTCCTAGTCGACGAGATCAACTCCCAGCTCGCCGCCGGGCGACCTGCGTGGGATGCGGTAGTGGATGCGTCCGTCAGTCGCGTCCGGCCAGTTTCGATGGCTGTTCTCACGACAGTTTTCGGGCTGATCCCGCTTCTTTTCGATGTCTTCTTTGGCGCGATGGCCGTCACCATTGTCGTCGGGCTCCTTTTCGCCTCGGCTCTCACCCTCCTTGTTGTCCCGGTTCTCTACGTCACCTTTTTCAAGGTGCGCCCCGAGCAGCCCGCTTAAATCCCGCAGGTTCTAGCTAAAGCCTGTTGCAAAAGTGCGTCTATTTTTTGACGCGAGCGGGTTCGAAGGCGCGCTCTTTGTTGAGCGCGGAAAGCAGCCGGAGCTGTGTTTGGAGTTGGCTCCAGGCCTCTACGCCGCGACGCACCTCGCTCTCCGCGGCCTTAGGCACATAATAGCCGGTGGTTTTTCCACGCTCCCCGCGGTAGCTGATGTATAAGTGCGGTCCGTGCTTGGGGCCTTGGTGGTGACAGCGGCAGCGCGGGTTGCCACAAGTGCGATAGCTCTCCGAGAGCGTCCCGTAAATAGCGTGACGGGCCAACTGCTCGATCTGCTCAAGCAATCGTTGTCGGGTGGGTAAAGTTTGTTCATTCATCTTGGGCCGGCCCGGCTCATCGCCACCAGGTTATGGGCAAGCACACAAAAGGCCACGTGTCTTTGGAATCCCGCTTCGCCTTTGTAGAAGGCCCGCTGCATTCCAAAGCGATGTTTGAGGGTGGCGATCCGCGGCTCAATGCCCGCCCGCCATGCCTGTCCACGCCTGAACCAGCGCTTCTTTTGGCGGACCGAGCGCTCAGCACTCAAAGGGCCTCGAGCCGGCAAAACTATCTGCTCAACTCCCAATTCTGCAGCCAGTCGCTCATTCTGCGCGCTCGAATAACCGCGATCAGCCGCCGCCAGCCTCGGGGCCCGGCCAAAGAGGGCAACATGGTGCTCGAGCGCCGGTGCCCACTGTTGCTGGTCAGCCCGGTTGCCCGCAGCCACTTCATACCCGCTGACGATCCCGTTTTCGACCTCATCGATGCGCACCAAGCGTCCAAACTCGTTGGGTTTATGAGGCTTGCCTTTGCGGATGACGACGCTGTGGGGTTCGAACAGGCTCAAGACCTTCTCTGGATAATGCCTCTGGGCTTGGAAGACCCGCGCCTGAGTCTGCGCGATCACCCGCTCGACCAGTGGCAGATAATGGTGCAGAGAGCTTTGCTGGCGCAGCACCCGCAACACCGCATCGGGCCGCGCACGGAGTTCTCCACGGAGAGCCCGGCCAGAACTGCGCCGGCCTGCGAAGTTACCGCGCGCGTCACTCTCAGTAAGCGTCCGTAGCTCTTTTTCAAGCGCTGCTGGCCCGCCTCATTGAGAAGTCTGGCCGCTCGTGCGATCTCCAGCAGCCGATACTTGGTCGCCCGGGCATGATCGACTACTCTCCAGCCGCCTGTGCAGCAGTCCGCGCGAATCTTTTTCAGCGATCGGCTCAAAACTCGCAGACAGTCGGCCAGCAGCGAACTGTCGCTGGGATGGTGGATGTTGGTCTCCACCGCGGTCGTGTCCGTGCGCAAGCAGTGGCCTCTGGCCATGCCAAGCGCCCTGGCCCGGGTGACCACCTGGGCGTGCAGAGCCTGCGGCCCTTCGGTTCCCAACAGAGCGAAGAGCCGTGAAAACACGGTGTGATCCGGGATGGGGTCTTCATAAAAGCGGGTGAAGCGCCGATAGAGCAGATTGGCGCGCAACTCCTCTTCGAGCCCGCGAAACGACCAGCCCTTGAGATGCTTGAGCACGATACAGCGCAGCAGCCGGTCGGGGGCGATGGTGCAACGCCCAAAATCCATGGAACGTTGGCGGCGGCCCGCCAGGGCCCGCGAGCAAATGGCTACCAACTCCGCATCATCGAGCAGGAGATCAATCTGGCCGAGGGTCGGGTCCCGCAGGCAGGTGAGTTCTTTGAAGAAAGCAAACCCGAACAGAGAAGCCTGGCGCTGAAGGGGTCCAATCACTGCCTAATTGATATACTCGATTATGTCACCAAGCCGCAATTAAAATCTTTTTAAAATTCGCGGTGGAGTTCCCAAGGCTAGCTTAGCTACTTTTGCAACAGGCTTTAGCTAGGCAAATACGACACCTTAGAACGAAGCGCGCAATCGAGCATAAAAGACTCCGATCGGATGGGATTCGGGCGCGTTGCTCGGATCAAAAATGACCTGCACGCCGAAGGAAAGTTGGCTGTGTCTTGTCACCTGAAAACGATGAAAGATTTCCAAGACGGTCTCATTCCTTGAGGCGGTGTGCGGAAAGGCGATGGAGAGAGCGGCTCCGGTAAGGTCGTCGCTTCGGCCGAGGAGGCCGCTGAGGCCCAATCCAGCTTGCGCGAGATGCCGCACGTTGGTGAGAGTCCCGTCGGAGTAGGCATATCGCGCGAAGGCTTGAAGTCTCTTTGTGAGGTTTTGATCCACGATCGCGGTCAGTCCGTAGTCGGCCGGTAAGTCATCCAGTCTTCGCGCGTCCATGTGCCAGAGGCCAACCGCGTATCGACCGGTTCCGAGTCCCTTGATGGTTGGGGTGAGGCCAATTTCTCCGAAAGTGAAGAGGTCCCACTCCTCGAAGAGGGTATCAAACTCAGCCCGGATGGTCTGGCTGTAGCCATTGCAAGCGCCGGCGGTGACATACCAGAGGTCGCTCGGGCGGACGGAGACGCCGAGCAACGGGCCATGACCGGGAAATGGCACGGCGGGGTTCGCCGAGAAGTGGCGATTCACGAACGAGTTGTTCACGTTTTGCAGCCAGTACGCCCCGACGTAGTCGGAGGGATCAGCTCGGCCGATGATAATTCGCAAACGAGCATTGAACAGCCGCTGAATCCAATAAGCATCCCGGATGACCCATCCTCGATCGTTGAATGCGCTCGTTGGCGGGATGAGTGTCCCAACTTGTCGACCGACGGCTGAAGGCGGCTGGTCGCCCATCTTGAAGCGATACTCGGTCGTGAGGACAGCTCGCCCCGTGTCTTCGGATTCGCGCCCAATGAGCGTCCATGAGGCCAGGAAATCGAGGTCACCCGCGGCGCCGTAGCCGTGACCGCCGGAAGGCTGAAGGTACAGCATCGTGTAGGCGACCCCCAAGCGGAGGCCGATCTCCTCGTTTAGCCTCCGGAGCGCCTTCGCGAGCTGGTCAAGCGGTTGGGCGACTACGGGCAGATCGAGATAACTGAAGCGCGGTGCCTGGATCTCGTCGAGCTCACCCGGCGTGTTGGTCGTCGCTTCACCGGGGGAGAAATCCGCATCCAAGACGGAGGATTCAATAGCATGGAAACTCGGGCTGTCGACCGCCTGATCATTCGTCGCGGTTCTTTCGGCCACTCCCTCACTGGTATTCTGCTGGGCGTGCGCCGAAACGATGCCAAGGGCGCCGATGGCAATGGCCGAAAGAAAGGCGCAGAACGCACCAAGAGCGGTTTTGGAAGCCACGTACGAAAAGCTCTTCTTTGTCGGTTTCGATCCCAATGAGCGGCTCTAATATCCGACCTTCGCCAGGATGGGAAGATCTGGGACTCATGGCCCGTGCCGATGCTCACCCGTGGCGAAGTGCTGGACAGCGTTATAAGAGAGTGCTACTGGGGTACAGAGGGTCCGGAATTCGCGAGCGTAGCAACGGAGCGCTCAAATCGCTCTAGCGCCTTAAATTCGGCTGGCATCGGCTGGTCGTTTCCAGCTTACGTAATTGTGGCAAGCGGCCTTCTCACTTTGAAAATCTGCATACGAACTTCCGTTCTCCGTGAGCGATTGCTGGCACCAGACAGCGAGTTCGCGCAGGAGAGGGCGCCGTCGTCAACCTTCACCCCGTCATGAAGCGTATTCGCATCATTCATAGTACCGAGTATCACTATCGGGAACCTGTCACCTTCGGTCCGCACCGCGCGCTATTGCGCCCTCGCGAGGGACACGACGTTCATATCGACAGTTCGGTTATCGAGATCGAGCCAAAGGCGAACGTGCGCTGGTGGCGAGACATTTATGGAAACTCCATTGCCATCCTGACCTTTGTCGAACCGGGCAAAAAACTACGGGTATTTAGCCAGATCGACGTCGACCACTATGACGACAATCCGGTTGATTTTGTGATCGAGTCCGGCGCGGCGTCTTACCCGTTTCAATACGCTGCTAACGAGCAGGTGGAGTTGGTTCTCTACCGTCTGCCCAGCTATCCCTACGACGGTCCGGCGCTACAGAATTGGTTGCTTGAATTGTACCGCCCCGGACAGCTCATCGGCACATTCGAGTTGCTCAACAACTTGAACACGCGGATCTTCGAGTCTTTTCGTTATTCGCGCCGCGAGGAATCGGGCGTGCAGCTTCCCTGTCAGACGCTGGCGCTGGGGAGCGGATCGTGTCGCGACTATGCAGTCCTGATGATGGAAGCCGCCCGGCATCTGGGTTTTGGCGCTCGATTTGTCACCGGTTACATCCAGATGGGTGAAGGCCAGCACGGCGCAACGCACGCTTGGACTGAGATTTATCTTCCCGGCGCCGGGTGGTGTGGTTTTGACCCGACCAACAACAAACTCGTCGGTTTCGAACACGTCTCGGTGGCGGTGGCCGCCGAACATGCCAAGGCCTCTCCGCTTTCGGGTACCTGGGAAGGACCTTCGGGGGCTTTTGAACGGATGGAGGCTTCGGTGCAGGTGGTGGCGCTCTGACGAATCTCCGAGCGAGTTCCTGAAACGACACCTTGGGAAGAAACGAAAGCGCTTCTGTGGCCGAAGTTCGGACAGGCTCCAACCACCGCCTGCGAGAAGTCTTGCTTCGACCGGACCAATAGCTTAGAGTTACAGCCAGTATCCCTGAGACTTGTCCGGCCATGAAGTTATTTCGACATCCTGCTGTCTTACTCTCCATCTGCCTCTGCGTGGCAGCTTCGCTCGATGTTCGGGCCGAGCAATCTCGCTCGGGGACATCGGCGCGTGTCGATCCGAAAGCGCTTGAGCTTCTCAGGCGGATGAGTTCCACGCTTGGTTCAGCGAAGGCCTTCACTTATCGGTCCCGAAACATCATCGAGATTCCTGCCACAACAGGACAGTATCTTACGCTTTTCTCGTTTGCCGAGGTGGCTCTCGAGCGGCCAAACAAGCTTCGCGCGAGCCTTAAAGGCGAGGCGCCTCATTTTGATCTCTATTACGACGGAGCCACCGTCGCAGCCATGGCTCCGGGCAGAAAAGTGTTTTCGGTGATCAAGGCGCCTCCGACGATCGACGCCATGCTGCCGGAGTTGCACCGGGAAACCGGGATCCGCTTTATCTCAATGCCGCTGCTTTTCACCAACCCATACGAAGTCCTGACCAAAGGGCTGTTGAGCGGTGTAGTCGTCGGCTCGACGACAATCAAAGGGATACCGTGCGAGCACCTGGCTTTCCGATCTCCCGGGGTCAATTGGGAGATTTGGATCGAAACAGGGAAACGTGCCTTGCCCTGGCGACTGGCGGCGACATTTACCGATCGGACCAATTTTCCGCGGACCTTGGTTGAGTTCGTGAGTTGGAATCTTAATCCCTGGCTGAGGTCGAGCGATTTTGTCTTTCGCAAGCCTGCGGACGCCCGAGAGATTCCTTTTTCCTCCGTGATTCGATCGAGCCGCCGTTAACGCAACCAGCCGGATCTCATGAAGCACATCTTCTCACTCTTCGCGATGGGGGCACTTTTTGCAGCGCTTCCGCTATTCCAGACAGGCTGTGCTGACGGTTACGTGGTCACCTCGGGGTCGGGACCATACTACGCTCCCTACGCTCCTTACGGGGGCGGCTACTATGGGGGAGCTGGTTTTTACCGCGGGGCCTATTACGGGAACACGGGCTACTATCACAATAGGTGGGGCGGTTCCGGATATTGGAACGACGGATCGGGGCACGTTAGCGGGTATCGCGGCGGTTCGGCGTCCTGGGGAGGTGGCTCAGGCAGCGCCACGGGGTGGCGGGGCGGCACCGCAAGTTGGGGAGGCGGGTCGGGCTCATACCATGGCGCTTACGGTCGCTCGGGAAGCTGGCACCGCTGACAACCTCGCTCAATCTGCTCAATAGGATTGAGTATCAGCTTTCGAGGATCGCTGCGACGTCTTCGGACGTCACGTAATCGCCGATCGCGCGGCCGGTCCTGTTCTCGACCACGTGTGATCGTTCGCCTCCAGGATCGCCCAACGCGGAGACGACGAGTCGCGCCTCTGTGAAATTTTCATTCACCGTGAAACTACTGGTGGTGACGAGCACCTTGAGGCCGGCGGAATGGGCGGACAGCAAGCCGTTCCGCGAGTCCTCGACGGCGACACAATCTTCGGGAGCGATGCCGATGGTCTCGACCGCGAGAAGATAGATATCAGGCGCCGGCTTTTTTGCTGGGACAATATCTCCGGCGAGCACGGTGAAACGCTTCGCCGTCTCCTCTCCGACCGCATGGATGAGCACCGCTTCGACGGAGGGCTTGGCGGAGGTGGATGCCACGCCCACTTTCCAGCCGGCGGCGAGCGCCGCCTCGGAGATTCTCTTAACACCCGATCGAGGCGGGATAGCCCCCGACGAAATAATCTCCTTGTAGATCGCTGTTTTCTCCTTGTGCCAATGCGCGAGGAGCGCCTGGCGGTCCTCCTGGCTCTCCGGGACCGGAAAAACGCGTCGGAACTCCTCTGCCGCAAACAGACTGGCCATGCGCTCCTTGCCCCCGCCGATCTTGAGTTTTTCCGCGTATTGCTCCGGCGACCATTGCCAGTCGATGCCCAACTTCTTCCACATCTGGTTGAAGGCGACAAGATGCCCATGGAGTTCCGTATCGGCCAGAACACCGTCGCAGTCGAAAATCACCCCGTGCTCCATATGCCCCTCAGGCTCGTCCCGCGCTGCCAAAGGTTTCCATGAATCCCTTCGCCATTTTTACCAGGTCATCGTGGACAGCCTTCTGAAGCTTCATGGGGTCATATTCCTTCGGTTTGGCTTCCAGATAGCTTTTGAAGCTGTCGGCGAAGGTGATCTTCAGCATGGTCGAGATGTTTACCTTGGCACAACCGGCCGCGATAAGCTTCCTGAAGGTTTCATCGGACAAACCGGTGCCGCCGTGAAGCACGATCGGGGTCGGACACTCGGTGACAATCGCCTCGACCCGCGCAAAGTTGATCTTCGGCTCGGTCTTGTACAACCCGTGCGCGGTTCCGATCGCAGGCGCAAAGCAGTCGATCCCTGTAGCTTCAATGAATTCGACGCACTTTTCCACCGGGACCAGCTCCCCTTCGGCGTCGCTGCCGACATCATCTTCGATGCCGCGAACTGCCTCGAGTTCTCCCTCGACGCCCGCTCCGTATTGCTTCGCAAAGTTCACGACTTCTTTGCAAAGCCTGAGGTTATCCTGGTAGCTCAAGCTCGAGGCATCGAATAATGCCGAGTTCCATCCCGCCTCGAAGCATGTCCTGATCATCTCGACATCCGGGCAATGGTCGAGGTGCAAGGTTGCCGGAACCGGGCGTTGGGAGGCCATCTCAGCGAACATCTGCTGCAGGAGTCTGGCTCCCCACATCTTGACGGTTTTGACGGAGACCTGAATGATTACCGGAGAGTTGGTTTCCGCGGCGGCGTCGAGAACGGCCGCCATGGTGAGATCGTTCACGATGTTGAAGGCCCCGACGCCATATCGGGCCTGAAAAGCCGGCTGTAGAATTTCCCTGAGCGAGACTGCTGGCATTGGTTGTCCTCCTCGATGATCCCCAGCTAGAAGACACGCCAGGCGATTTCGGCCGGTGCGTCGAGCAAACGGGTGAGTTCATCGTCGAGCCGGATGAGCGTTAGCGAGAAGCCTGCCATCTCCAGCGAGGTGCAGTACTCGCCGACGTAATTTCGGACGACGTTTAGTCCGACATCCTTGCAGCGCATGGCCGCGCGACGGTAGAGGAGGAAGAGCTCGCTCGGAGGTGTTCCGCCAAGACCATTGATCATCAGCCCGACCTTGTCGCCGTTGTTGAAGGGAAGATCCTGCGAGACGGCGTCGAACAACTCGTCCACGACCGCATCGGCATTCGGAAGCTTGTCGCGGCGACGGCCTTTTTCACCGTGGATTCCCACGCCCATTTCCATTTCGCCTTCGGCGAGTTCGAAGATCGGTTTGTCCTTGCCCGGGGGCCGGCATCCGGAGATGGCCACACCCATCGTGCGGACGACCCCGACGACTTTTTCTCCGAGCTTGACGAGGTCCTCGAGACTGGCGCCGGTCGCGGCCGCCGCGCCGCAGGCCTTGATGACAAAGAAATTTCCCGCTACTCCACGACGCCCGACGGTATAGGCGCTGTTCATCACCGCGACGTCATCGTTAATCAGAACGACTCCGATCTTGATTTCCTCGGCTTCGGCAAGTTCGCGTGCCATGTCCCAGGCCGCGCGATCGCCGGTGTAGTTATTGATGAGATGCAGGACACCTTTCTTCGAGTTCATCAACTTGGTACACTCGAGGACGTAGTCCATTGGGGGAGCGGCAAAGACGTTCCCGGGACACGCGGCATCGAGCATGCCGGGCCCCACCCCCATGACGTGGGCGGGTTCATGGCCACTGCCAGAGCCTTGAATAATCGAGACAAAGTCGTCGTTCGGCCTGTCCGCTCGATGGATGATATTGTAGCGAGGCACGTACTTCAACTTGCCAGGGTTCGCGAGGGCAATGCCTTCGAGCATCTCGGCGACGAAATGATCAGGTGAATTGACGAATTTATTCATAACGATGGGGAGGTGGCCCCTGACGGGGCATGAGGTTTCAGGTTGCTTCGATCTAGCTGCAAATCTGGTCAAATTCGTTAGCGACGGCGACAAGCATCATCGCCACCGCCACGATTCCTGGATCGAGGGTGCCGATCGTCCGATCCCCCGCGTATGACTGCCGGCCCCGCTTGGCCGGCCACTGGCGCGATTCTTCAACGGCGGCGGTCGCCACTTCGGATGCTGCTTCGAGGGTGGACTTCAGATCGTGCCCGCCGTCGCGCGAAAGTTCTTCGATCTTGTCCAAAGCGGGAACAATCGCATCGAGGAGCGTCTTGTCTCCCACTTGCGCATTGCCACGCGCCATCATTCCCTGGACGGCGGCGCGTCCCATTTCGACAAGATCAGCCGCGGTCAGTTCTGTCTTGCCCTTGGACTTGAGGCCGGCTTTGAGAAATGCGGTGCCCCAGATTGGGCCAGAGGTGCCCCCTGCGTGCGAGGCGAAAATGGTGCCGACCTTGATCAGGAAGGATCCGATGTCAGCTCGATCGATCGAAGGCAGTTGGTCGAGGATGGCCCGAAAGCCGTCGCCGATCGACTTGCCAAAGTCGGCGTCGCCCATCTCGCCATCCAAATCACAAAAGTACTTTTCGTTCTCGAGCGAGACACGGGCGAGGGTCTGCACGACGCGTTCCACCTGAAGGAGTTTCAAGGTGTTCATTTGGGGATCCGATTGGTCGATAGAGCATATACGCCCCAATTCCGCGGACCCAAAACGATATCTTAGTCAAACTGTTGACCGACCAAGGCAGCCGGCCCGGCCTGAGAGGCACGACGCGCCGGCGATTTGCGCAGGGTATTCCCCTCCACCCAGGTTCCCTCAACCATGAGCAAATAGGGATGCAGAGGCACTCCCCGTTCGTTGCGATGAAGCATATCGATCAGGAGATCAACCGCCATGACGCCGATCTGCAGAGAGTTCTTCTTCATTCCGGATAAGCCGCGACTCTTCTCGTCCAGCGTGTGGAAGGCGACGCCGATGTCGTCCGGCACATTGAGGCCGGCCCGCCGCAAACTCAGCAGGACCTCCGGGAGTCTGGTGACAATGACGTCCGGCCGGAAGCGCTGCACCCACGAAAGGAACGTCTTCGCATTCCATTCCTCCAGGACCAGCGGCGGAAGTTGATTCTTCGGCTGGAGCCGAGTCTGTTCGATCAGGTAGGCGGCCAGCCAGTTGTTATCGACCCGCTTGTCGTGCTCGCGCAGATTCACCAAGCCGATCCTTTGGTAGTGCCGTTTTTCCAACTCAGCGAAGAGGGTGCCCATCGTTCGGGTACTCGTGATTCGACACCAAGTGCAGACGCGGGCGCAGAAGCGTGTATCCGAAAGTGACCGCGGAAAGGCTGTCCCAATCGAGTTCGATGCTGGTCAGGGCTTCCTGAGGCGGAAGGAGAACGCCTTGAATGCCGCGGGTCCAAAGGATGCTGCTCATTCGCTGCCCGCTCATGCCAGGTTCTGAGAGCCAGAGCGTTTCCAGACGATAGCCGCGTTCTTTGGCGCGCTGAGATGCACCGTCGAAGTAGTCTCGCGTGCAGGCTGACATTCTCCAGTCGTTGCGTGCGCGGTGATTTGTTATCCAGGCGATCACCGTCTGATGTTTGGGCGGCCGCTTCATCAGACGGTAGGCGCAAAGCGCGTTGAGCATTGCGTCCGGCTCGTAACGAACTCGCTTGGCAGCTTCGCGGATGATCTGTTTGGTGGAGTCGGGGATCCGCGGATGATCCCGGAGCGCGAGTGACACCGTGGAATAGTGGAAGCCGGTCTTGCGGGCGATGTCGCGTATCGTGGGGCGAGCCTGTTGAATCGCCATAAGCAAAAAGGGGGGCTTTCAAGTGTCAGCTGATTTCCCTGAGAAGCAACCAATATCTCCGGCCGAGCGCCCGAACGGCCCGTCTCGCCGGAGCCGGCAAGCGGGGCGCTTCGCGGTCTTCCTTGCTGAGAATAGCAAGCGGACCTGTGGCCGGAATGGTTTGAGGATGGCGCCGCTCTGTGCTTACTAGGGCGAGATGAAACTCAGCGCCCGCAATATCCTCAAGGGTCGGATTACCCGAATCGTCGAAGGAGCCGTGAACTGCGAGGTGACTTTGGAGGTCGCCCCTGGTTTGGAGATCGTGGCGATCATCACGAAAGCCTCGGTCCAGTCGCTTGGACTGGCTGTGGGCGGCGACGCATGCGCGATCATCAAGGCGTCGAACGTGATGCTGGGAGTCGACGACTAGATCGACCATTGACAAAATCTTGTCAGGAATTGCCCACTTGCGCCGACTTTCCCTTGGACGAAAATGAGGCGTCATATGCACATCGGGAAGCGTCGTTCCTGGGAATTGCCGGACGCGCAGGTTACTCCTGAGTCGGACTACCTGCGTCGCCGTCAATTTCTTCACGCTGTTGGCCTGGGCTTGGCTGCCACCGTCCTGCTTCCTCGGGGGGGTCGAGCGGCGACGGCCGGATTCCCCGATTCGCTCAACCCCGCCTTCCAGCTGGGGGGCGTGAAACTGACACCATACGAGCTGATCACCAGCTATAACAATTTCTATGAGTGGGGTCTCGCGAAAGAAGATCCCAAGATCTTTGCGAATAAGGGTTGGAAGACGGAACCGTGGACCATCGAGATCGGGGGGCTTTGCGATAAGCCGGGCAAGTACGACGTCAACGATCTGATTAAACTGGTCGGCGGCATCGAGCAGCGCAACTATCGACACCGCTGTGTCGAGGCATGGTCGATGGTGATTCCGTGGGACGGCTTTGCGCTGGCCAAGATCATTGCCCTGTCCCAGCCCAAGGCCGAAGCCAGGTATCTGCAGTTCACGAGTTTCTACGATCCGGCGGTTTGTCCAGCACAAAGGTCCAACGAGTTTCCGTGGCCGTATTCGGAGGGGCTGACCGTAGCGGAGGCCAGCAACGAACTTGCGTTCCTGGCGACCGGTATCTACGGAAAACCGCTTGCGAATCAGAACGGTGCTCCCATCAGACTGGTAGTTCCATGGAAGTATGGGTTCAAGGGCGCCAAGTCGCTCTCCAGGATTGATTTTGTGGCCGACCAACCAAAGACGCTTTGGAACGAGATGGCTCCCAACGAGTATGGCTTTTATGCGAACGTGAATCCGGAGGTTGATCATCCTCGCTGGAGCCAGAAGAGCGAGCGGGTCATCGGCGGAGGATTTTTCTCGGGGAAACAGCCCACACTGATGTTTAATGGCTACGGGCAGCAAGTGGCAGCCCTCTATGCCGGAATGGATTTGCGCAAGAACTTCTAGCCGACGCGTCCCCTCTGCATGAGCCCCGTCGTCAGGGTCGTCGCCGACAAGAAGTTTGGCATTTCCGTGATTGTCGGGGTGGGAGTCTGGTTTCTGATCATTCCGATGTTCGCGGGAACCTTGGGTGCCAATCCCGTCGAGAAGCTGCTGCACCAGACGGGCGAGATCGCCATCTGGACGCTTTTTGCCGTCCTGACGCTCACCCCGCTGCGCGTCCTGTTTCCGCGTTCGCGTCTGGTGAATGCGCTGAATCGGCATCGACGGGTGGTCGGGGTAAGCGCCTTCATCTATGGCCTCGCCCATTTTGGCTGCCACGTCCTTTACGAGGGAGGATGGGACGGCGTCCGGGAAAGCTTCTCAAAGCCATTTATCTGGTTTGGCGCCGCGGGCTTAACTATTCTTGGGATCCTGGCCGCGACGAGCAACCAATGGGCAATCAACCGGCTGGGCGGCAAGAACTGGAAGCGCTTGCACCGTCTCGTCTATGTGGCGGCCGCGTTGCTCATTTACCATCAGGCCATCGCCGGCAAAGGCCATTGGGACATCGCTCGCTGGCTGCTCTTCAGTCTCCTCGCTTTGCAGATCGCCCGGATCATCAAAACGCTTCTGACGAGAAGGCAGGTCGAACGGCAGCTTCCGGTGGAATCGTAGCCGAAATGTTCGCCGCCCCGGTTTGGTCGTTTCGTCACGGAAGGGTCGCCAAACTGCGCGTTTTCAGGAAAAGCATTTGTCAGGGCCCGTTTTCGCCCTAAATCTGTGGATATGCCCGTGACGGGTTAATCAAGACGGGCGCTTTTTTTGCCAGGCGTCCTTTTTTTTGGTAGAGATGGCAATCGGACAGGAGAAACGCATGCCAGCGGAGAGAGCGAGTAACATAGCGGGAGGACGGCGGGTGGTCATCACCGGGTTAGGCCTGGTGGCTCCCAACGGATTGACCGCTTCGGAGTTTTGGCGAAATACCGTGGAGGGTGTCAGCGGCATTCGCAGGTATTCTGCCTTCGATGCCGGCGACTATCCTTGCAAGATTGCCGGCGAGGTGAGGGGCTTCGATCCGGCCGCTTACTTTCGGGATGCCAAGTCGGTCAAGCGATCGGAGCGCTTCGAGCAATTTGCGGTGGCTGCTTCGAAGATGGCTGTGGTCGACGCGCATCTCGATCTCGAGGCACTCGATCGCGATCGCTTTGGAGTGTCGATTGGGACCGGCATCGGAGGCTTGGAGAGCATGGAGCGCTCGGTGCGGCAGTTGGTCAATAAAGGGCCTGGGCGCTTTTCTCCTTTTGGGATCACTGGGATGATGGGCAACGCGGCGAGCGCGAATGTCTCGCTACAATTGGGCCTGCGCGGTCCCAACATTTGTATTGTGAGTGCATGCGCCACCGGAGCGAACTCGGTGGGGGAGGCGTGGCGGTCGATCAAATACGGTGACGCCGACATCTTTCTTGCCGGGGGGTGCGAAGCGACGATCACGCCGCTCGGCATTGCCGGCTTTTCCGCGATGAAGGCGCTAAGCTTGCGGAACGACGAACCGGAAAGGGCGTCCCGTCCGTTTGACAAGGACCGGGACGGGTTTGTGATGGGTGAGGGTGGAGGAGTTTTGGTGATCGAGGAACTCGAGCATGCTCGGCGTCGTTCCGCGTCGATCTATTGTGAACTCGCGGGCTATGGATGCACCGCAGATGCCTATCATATGACGCAGCCACATCCCGAAGGCCGGGAAGTGGCGCGGGCAATGCGGCTCGCCCTGCAACAAGCCAAGGTGGAGCCGAGCGAACTGGACTATATCAACGCGCATGCGACCTCGACGCCCATCGGGGACATCTTCGAGACGCGGGCCATCAAGCTTGCCTTGGGAGCAGAGGCGCAACGCGTGGCCATCAGTTCCACAAAATCGATGACAGGTCACCTCCTTGGCGCGGCTGGAAGCGTCGAGTTGGCCGTGTGCGCTCTCGCGGTGCGAGATAGCGTCATTCCTCCGACCATCAATCTCGACAACCCAGACCCGGAGTGCGACTTGGATTATGTGCCCAAAGTGGCCCGCGAGAAGAAGGTTCGGGTGGCCATGAGCAATTCCTTTGGCTTCGGAGGTCATAACGTCAGCCTCGTCGTCAAAGAAATCCGCGACTGACGGTCCGGTCAGGATTCTGTCTGCACGGCCGATTGCGCGGCGAGCTCTCCTGAGGGCAAAACTTTACAACCGGCCGCGCCTCGACTTCCACGCCGTGTTCGAGGCCTCGGGCAGTGCCGGGCGATTTCCAAGGCTTCCTGTTCACCGCGTACCCGAAGGAGAAAGTAGCCGCCGGTTACTTCCTTGGATTCAGCGAATGGTCCATCGATGTACGGATTCTGGAGAAAGGCCATTATGCCAGTCCGTGCCACGGAACAGCAGCATGTATTCGAGTTGAGGAGTGTTAGTGCTCATAGCGCTCTAGTTTTTCGACATGATGTATCGAGGCGAGATGTCCTGCCGGTTCAAGCGTGCTCTCGTCGCTCACGATCGGCGTGGCAGGCGCAGGTGAGGTGGCGAAGAAGTGGCAGAACCCATGGGTCACACGATGGCCCAGGCAACCGGAGAGGTCAAAGGCGAGAAGCGTTCACTGGCGCGCGACTCCGTTTATGGCGTCGGGAAGTGGCAGGGCCCATTCCAACACGAGATTCTCGCGTTTTTTCTCGAAGCGGGCTCACTCGTCACAATGGAATGGGAGCGGAGCGGTGCTTCGGCTAAATTTCTCAACAGCTGTTCAGAGAGATCAAAAACTTACGGTTTGTTTCCGCAGCAGTGCGCTTCCTCCCCGGACAATTTCGCCGCCTTGGAAAGTTTGAGGTGACATTGATTGCGTATCGTGGCTTCGCATGGACTTGCATACCATAACGAAGGTGCGGCGTCCCGCGACGACGGAGGAGATCGATGGCTGGGAGGCTGGGTGCGCCTGGTTGGCCGGAGGCACGTGGCTGTTTTCGGAACCCCAGCCGCAGGTGCGCACGTTGATCGATCTCGAGGGCTTTCGCTGGCCCGCGCTTACCGCTGCGGCCGAAGGGCTGGAGATCGCGGCCACTTGCAAGGTCGTCGAACTCGATAACTTTGCGGCGCCATCCGGATGGATCGCCGCACGCCTCTTTCGCGAATGCTGTCGTTCGTTCCTCGCCTCCTTCAAGATTTGGAACGAAGCCACCGTCGGTGGGAATATCGTCATGTCGTTGCCGGCAGGACCAATGATTTCGCTGACGGCTGCGCTGGAGGGCGTTTGCACTCTCTGGCCGCGTCAGGGATCGCCGCGCCGGGTGCCGGTGGTGGATTTTGTCACTGGCAATCACCAGAACGTCCTTCAACCGGGCGAGCTACTGCGTTCGGTGTTTCTTCCGGCGACAGCACTGAAGAAGCGCTCTGCGTTCCGCCGCTTCACTCTTACTCACCTCGGGCGGTCGGAGACGCTCGTCATTGGGACGCGCTGTCCGGCGACGGATTCACTCCTCGTGACGGTGACCGCTTCGACGCTCCGCCCGATCCAACTGCGCTTTGAGGGACGGCCGTCGGCGGGAGCGATTCGAGGCGCCCTCGACGCCATACCAGACGGTCTCTATTTGAGCGACACGCATGGAACACCCGCGCATCGCAAGCGGCTGACCTATTATTTCGCCGAACAGATCCGCCTGGAACTTCAGGACTGAGATCATGAAGTTCACGATCAACGGAAATCAGTTCGACGGGGAGCCGCGGCCGGGGCAATGTCTGCGCACGTTTGCTCGCGAACAGGGCTGGCTTGACGTTCGCAAAGGCTGCGATGCGGGCGACTGCGGGGCGTGCACGGTCTGGCTTGATGGCAAGCCGGTTCACAGTTGTTTGGTGCCCGCCTTTCGCGCCGCAGACCGGTCCGTAACCACCCTGCAAGGGTTGGCAACCAATCGTGCATTGCACCCGATGCAGACTGCTTTTCTCGAAGCGCAGGCTTTCCAGTGCGGGTTTTGCGCGGCGGGCATGATCATGACGTCGGCGTCTCTTTCGGAGGCACAAAAGAAGGACCTTCCGTTTCATCTCAAGGGAAATCTGTGCCGATGTACCGGCTATCACGCGATTGAAGACGCGGTGCGTGGAATTTCCTCGGTCGAGCCCGACCTGCCCGGCCAAGCCTGCGGCTCGAGTCTGCAGAGCCCAATCGCCGAGTCGATCGTTTCGGGGAAGGCTCGCTACACGATGGACTTTTTACCGGAGGGTATGCTGCATCTCAAGGTCCTGCGCTCGGTTCATGCGCATGCAAGAGTCTTGGCGATTCGCAAGGAGAAGGCGCTGGCGGTTCCTGGTGTGCAGGCGGTCTTCACTTGGGAAGATGTTCCGCGGCGTCTCTACACCAGTGCCACCCACGACGATTATCATGTCGATCCCGATGACACGTACATGCTTGATAACGTGGTTCGATTCGTTGGCCAGCGCGTCGCCGCCGTCGTTGCAGAAACAGAGGGCGCCGCGGAAGAGGCTTGCCGCCTGCTGGAGGTGGACTATGAAGTCCTGCCGGCTGTTTTCGACCCCGAGGAGGCGATGCACCCCGGGGCGCCTCTTCTTCATCACAAGATGGCCGAATCGCGCATTGCCGATCCGGGCCACAACATCCTGAAGAAAATCGAAAGCGAGGTCGGCGATGTCGACGCGGGCTTTCGGATGGCCGACGCGATCTACGAGGGAACATTCAGCACGTGCAAGATCCAGCATGCGCATCTCGAGACCCACGGCTCCATCAGTTGGATTGGCGATGACGGTCGGATTCACGTGCGAACCAGCACGCAGACCCCACACCTCACCAAAGCCAAACTGGCCTATCTCTTTGCGGTCTATCCGGAGCAGGTTCATGTTTACAGCGAAAGGGTGGGGGGCGGCTTTGGTGCCAAGCAGGAAGTTCTGAGCGAAGAACTTTGTGTGCTGGCCACGTTGAAGACGCGTCGTCCGGTCAAATGGGAATGGACCCGCAACGAGGAATTCGTTGGCGCGGTGTCCCGGCATCCGATGAAGGTGACGATCAGAATCGGTGCGCGCCGCGACGGGACGCTCACGGCGATGCAGATTCGCAATGTCTCGAACACGGGAGCCTACGGCAATCATGGAGGCGAAACGCTGGCTTGCTCGCTGGGTTCCAGCCTGATGACTTATCGTTGTCCGAACAAGCGGGGCGTGGGTCTGGCCGTTTACACGAATACCGTCCCGTCCGGAGCTTTCCGGGGCTACGGTGCCACGCAGACGGCTTTTGCAGTGGAGGCGGCGATCGATGAAGTCGCCCGTCGGTTGGAGATCGATCCCTTCGAAATGCGCCGCAAGAACATGGTGCGGCCGGAAGACCCGCTGCACAGCATCTGGCCCGGCCCCGATGATTCCGAGATCGGCAGCTACGGGCTGGATCGATGCCTTGATATCGTCGAAGAAGCGTTAGGGAGCGGCCGCGGGGAGACCAAGCCGGCGGACGACGACTGGTCGGAAGGCAAGGGTGTCGCCATTCATGCGCAGGATTGCGCGCCGCCCATCGAACACCGCTCGCAAGCAAACCTTACCCTCCAGCCCGACGGCAGCTATCACCTGGACATTGGCGCGGCCGAATTTGGCAACGGAAGCATAAACAGCCTCCGGCAAATTGCCGCGGCCGTGCTCAATACGACCGCCGCAAATGTGGAGATTGTTGTCGCCGACACGGATCGGACCCCCTATGACAGCGGCACCTTTGCGAGCGTGGGAATCAGCGTGAGCGGGTTGGCCGTCGAATGGGCCGCCAAAGCTCTTCGGAGCAACATCCTCGAAACCGCAGCCATCGCGCTAGGCGTGGATTCCGCATCATGCCGGTTGGAACATACGGAAGTGATCTGCGGCGAGAAGCCACTGCCTTTGGCTGGCCTGGGCGAGGCCGTCCCGCAGATGCGTCATAAGCTTCAGGTGGCACGCAAAGCCTACGCGGCTCCGCGCTTCACGGCCTTCTATGCGCATGGATTTCGAATCGCTGTTCACCGGATTACCGGCGAGATTCGCATCCTGCAAAGCGTCCAGGCCATTGATTGCGGGACGGTCATTAATCCCATGCAGTGCCGCGGACAGGCCGAAGGTGCCATCGCCCAGGGAATCGGCAGCAGCCTCTTTGAGCGGATGGTCATCGACGAGCACGGCTGCGTCGTCAATCCAAGCTTCCGAAATTATCGCATCCCCTCCTTTGCGGACATTCCACGCACAGAGATTCACTTCGTCGAGACTTACGACCGCTACGGTCCGCTCGGCGCCAAGTCGATGGCCGAGGCGCCAATCATCCCGGTCTCCGCGGCTCTCGGCAACGCCTTGGCTGATGCGACCGGCGTGCGTTTTACCGACTTGCCCTTCAGCGCGGATCAGATCTTCAGCCGGCTGGATGGGAGTTCGTAGCCGTCTTCCGTTCTAGGATTCTTTGGCCCGCCCGGGCTTCGAACCACGCCCTGGCCGTCCGATAGTCTGACGGTGTATTGCAGTTCCAAACCAACCATTCAGGATCACATGGCATCCGATGGATATGGCCGGCGAATTCCTGAAGCAGGCCCCGCAGACCGAGTTTCTCGTCCTCGAGCGTCAGCAAACGGTAACGCAGTTCGGCTTTCACGGCGACTGGATGGCCGTTTCTTCCGTGTCTATCCGGCACCACGATTGGCGCGGAGTTGCCGTGAAGAGTCGTTCTCAAAGCGCGGTAGAGCTCGATCGGACGAGGCTGGTCGACTGACACCACCAGAATATGGCGGGCCGCATTGGGAACGGCCGCCACGCCCTTGGCGATCGACGTCGTCTTTCGGTCGTCGTCGGACGGGGTGCAAACCAGGCGTTCGTACCTTTCCTCGGGTGCCTCCACCGGCATGTTGTGAAGTCCGACCACCACGATCGGATGCCAGTCGGCGGCTTTCAAACTTGCCACGGTCCAATCCAGCAGCGTTTTCCCGCCGATCCAATTCAAGCGCGCCTTGTCGGTTCCCATCCTTTGCGATCGCCCCGCGGCAATGACGACAGCGAAGTCCGCTCCGCTCACGACGCGCGAGCTCCGTTCTTGCCGCGCAGATCGCGGACCATCTCCGCGCCGATGCTTACGGCAATTTCCTCCGGCGTCTCCGCTCCAATCGGAACGCCGATTGGGGCGCGCAAAATCTCGCGGGGGATCTGCAGACCGGTTTGCCTGCAAGCGGTGAGGACGGTCGCGATGCGACGCTTACTCCCCAAAACACCGAGGTAGTCGAGCCAGCCCAGACCGCTCTGATCGGCCAAACGACTTAACGCGTCAACGTCCTGGCGAAATCCGCGCGTGACCAAGGCCACATAGCGCGGTCCTTCCCACGACCGAAGTTTTTGCGTGCAGGCTGCCAGGTCAGGTTCGAGCTCGTCGCCGTTGTCGAAACAACCGGGCGTCAAGAGCTCTCGCCGATCGTCCTGCACGGAGGCGACGAATCCCAATTGGGTCATTTGCCTGGCGAGAGCGCGGCCGACATGTCCGGCCCCGATGATCAGCACATGGGGCGGCGGATCGATGGACTCGGCAAAGACGGTCCCATGCAAGCCAGTCGCGATTGGCTGACGAAGAATTTCCAGCGCGGGACTGCTCGTGGCTTGGGTTCGCAAGATGACGCGCTTTCCCAGGCGCAACGATCGCTCGATCTCCTCAACAACGCGCAGTGTCTCCACTCCCTCCAATCGCGTCAGCCAGACCAGCATCCTTCCGCCGCAGACGCCGTCGCGCACATCGTGCGGCTCCCCGAAAAGATCCCCCTCGAGCGAGCGAAATCGGCCATCACCCAAAGTTTCTCTGGCGGACGCGAGCACCCGGGATTCCGTGAGTCCGCCGCCCACTGTGCCGGCCATGGTTCCATCCTCGGCCAGGAGCTGTCGAGCCCCGGCAACGCGTGGTGTCGAGCCCTCCGCCGCGACCACGGTAGCCAGGGCCACCGGCCCTTTGGCCAGATGGTCTCTCAGTTGAGCGAAGAATCTGGGCACTCGGGGAAGCGTAGAGGCATTCTTCTTTAATGAGCAAGCAAGAGCTTTCGGTCGTCCGGTTGTTGAGAGGCGTGTGCTCTGGTATGGGTTAGGGATGCCACTGCGCTGGAATCGGCGTCCCATCAGCATTCGTTGGAGCCTTTTCAAGAATCTCTTGCTCCTGGTCGTGCTGATTTCGGGGAGTCTGCTCGTCTACAGCGTTGCCGGAGCGATCAGAGCGGTCCATCCGATTCTCGCTTCGCTTTTTGAACAGGTTTCGCAAACCGTTGCCTACGGATTTGGAAATTACTTCACGCCTGTCTCGAAGTCCATCGAGGTAGTGAGAGATCTTGGGCTGCGCGGTGTCTTTTCGCCCGATGATGTCCGGGCAGCCAACAGCGTTCTCATTCCGGTTCTCTCGGGGATCCCGCAGATGGCGTCAATCACTACCGGCGATGATTCCGGGAATGCTCTTCTCGTAGTGCGGCGTCAGAGCGAGTGGCTGAATGTCATCATCCGCGGCGGTTCACCGACGGCCGAGTGGCGCCAGGTCGATGCGCTGGGACAGGAGTTGAAATCGTGGAAGCGCGAATTCGACTTCGACCCGCGCACGCGTCCCTGGTACACGCAGATCCAGGGAAAATCAGGAGATCAGGTTTACTGGACGGCTCCGTATGCGTTTGCGCCGAGTGGTGATACGGGGATCACGGCGGCGGTGTGGGTGGAGGTTCCGAAGCGTCCGTATGTCCTGGCTTTCGACATCCTGCTCGACGATTTGTCGAAGTTTGTGCAGCAGATCTGGGTTCCCGAGAACGGCAAAGCTTTCGTTCTGACCGATGATGGCCGATTTCTGGTACCACCCTCGGAGCCTGGAAGAGAGCTGGGAGATCTCCTGCTCAAGCGTCCCGAAGAGATCTCCAACCCGATCGTCGCGGAATGCGTGAAACTTTGGCGGGAACGCCAGGCGACGGAGCCGTTTCAGTTCAAATACAAAGAGGAAATATGGTGGGGTGGATTTCAGCGATACGATTTGGGGCCCACGCAAAGGTTTTGGATCGGCGTGGTGGTCCCAGAGCGCAACCTGGTCGGCGCGACCGAGAATTATCGTGTGGCCCTGCTCCTGGTGACAATCATTTCGCTGGGCGTAGCGACCATCATGGCCTTTTATTTTTCCAAGTCCTACAGCGAGCCGTTGCAAGAACTTGTCGTTCACAGCGCGCGGCTGCAGGCGCTAAGAACGGATGTCGCGGTCGAGGTGAAATCCCGGCTGACGGAAGTCCAACACCTGGCCGAGGCGCAAGAGAAGATGCGCCGAGCCTTGGATTCGTTTGCGCGTTACGTGCCGGTAGAAGTCGTGCGCGAGTTGCTGGAGCGGGGAGAGGCCGCGGAGATCGGTGGTCGCAACGCCGAGGTCACCATCCTCTTCACCGACATTATCGGATTCACGACCATCGCCGAGTCGATGAGCGCGGCAGACCTGACCAACCACATGTCCGCCTATTTCGAGAGGGTCGTTGACATTGTCCACCGACACCAGGGGACGGTGGACAAGTTTGTCGGTGATTCGGTCATGGCATTCTGGGGCGCCCCCAAACCGCTCGAGAATCATTGCCGGCCCGCGGTTGAGGCGGTGAATGAGATTTGCGACTGGCTCGAGTGGGCGAACCGCCAGTGGCAGGAGCAAGGCCGGCCGCCTCTGCCCACGCGCTTTGGACTCTCCTCGGGCAAGGTGACGGTCGGAAATGTAGGCGCCGCGCACCGCTTGAGCTACACCGTGCTGGGCGACGCGGTGAATCTGGCTCAGCGCCTCGAAGCGCTCAATTCGAAGCTCCGCACGACAGTGTTGGCTGATGAAACCGTTCGCAGCCGCTCGGGCGAAGGCTTCGCCTGGCGCGACGTCGGAGAGGTCGAAATCAAGGGAAAGCTGACCTTTGTGCGAGTCTTTGAGTTGCTTGGTCGAACGTAAGTTGGTCATTTCGGAGATCAGGTACACGCGGCGTGCCGTCTCCTCTTAAGTGGGTCGAATCGAAGGGGCGGATCCGCGCCGGACGACATTTTCCGCGATCACTTTCGGGAACAGAAAATTCAAGAGGTAGTCGGGTCCGCCGGCTTTGGTTCCGCCGCCGGACATTCCAAAACCGCCGAAGGGATGGCGCCCAACGAGCGCACCGGTGATTCCGCGATTCACATAGAGATTACCGACCCGGAATTCCGATTTGACGCGGGCAATGTGCTTCGGGCTCCGGGAAAAGAAGCCGCCCGTTAGCGCGTACGGCGTGCCATTGGCGATCTGGAGTGCTGTTTCGAGATCCCGGGCCTCGATGATGGACAAGACCGGACCAAAGATCTCCTCCTGCGCGAGTCGCGAGTTGGGCGCGACCTCCGTGAAGATCGTCGGTCCGACAAACCATCCCGTCGATGGTGTGAGCGGAACCTCAAGGGCAAGTTTGGCCTCGCGGCGGCCGGACGCGATGATCTCGCGCACCCGCCTCTGGGCCGCTTCATCGATCAAGGGACCAATCGTCACCGAGGGATCCTCAGGCTCGCCGAGGGAGAGGCTTTCCGTGGCCTCGATGATTCGCTGAATCAAACGCTGGCGGACTCGGGGGAGAACGATGAGGCGCGAAAGGGCGGAGCATTTTTGGCCTTGATAGCCGAAGGCCGACGCCACAATGGCGGGGACGGCCTCGTCGAGATCGGCATCCTCGTCCACAATGACCGCGTTCTTACCGCCCATCTCACAGATGACTTTCTTTAGCTGTGGTTGACCCGGGCGCGTGCGTCCTGCCGCCTCCCAAATCCGGAGGCCGACCTCACGCGATCCGGTGAAGGCGATCACCGCCACATCGGGGTGTTCGACGAGCGCGCCGCCTACTTCCGCCCCGGAACCGGGCAGACACGTGATCGCACCGGATGGCACGCCCGCTTCGCGTAGGATCTTGGCGAAAAGCACGGCCAGGACGGCGGACTGTCCCGACGGCTTCATAATGACGGGGTTCCCCGATACGAGGGCGGCGGTTGTCATTCCGCAGAGGATGGCCAGTGGAAAATTCCACGGCGCGATCACCGCGGTAACGCCCCGCGCGATGTATTCGTGCTGGATGTCTTCTCCGGGAACCCGCAATCCTCCGCCCGTCAACCGGACGATTTCGCCGGCATAGTACCGGCAAAAATCGATGGCTTCGCAGACGTCGGCATCGGCCTCTGACCAGGTCTTGCCTGTTTCAAAGACTTCCAAGGCGGCGAACTGAAATCTCCGCTGGCTCAGCAAATGGGCGGCGCCCTCGAGGATCTGAGCACGCTTCCTGGCGGAAACTTTCGACCAGGCCAGGCACGCGGCCGCCGCGAGCGCGACGGCCGAATCGACGTCGCCTCTGCCGGCCGCTTCTACACGGCCGATGATCTCCTCGGGTCTGGCCGGATTGCGCGAAACGATCACGCTCTCCGAACGCGCCTTCTTGTCGCCAATCAGGAGCGGGTGGAGTTTTCCCAAGCCGGCGCGTACATCCCGAAGCGCACCGGCCATCTGCTCCCGGAGACGATCTCGGGAAAAATCGGCGTGCGGCTCGTTCTGGAACCCTTGCTCCGCCACCTCGATTTGGCGACGCGGGACCGTTGAAGGGTCGCGCAGAAGGATGCCCGGGGTGACTTTCTCGCTGAAGGTGGCGCGCAGGAACCCCTCGTTGGAAGTGTTCTCAAGGAGTCGGCGCACTAGATAGGCCATTCCGGGCAGCATCTCTCCGAGCGGGCAATACTCGCGGACCCGGTAGCCCATCTCAACGAGCGCCTGCTTGATCGGCTCGGCCATCCCGTACAGCATCTGGAATTCGAGACGGGAGGACGGCAGACCGAGGCGTCGGGCGGCAGCGATACAGGCGGAGATTGTTCGCACGTTGTGGGTCCCAAACGCGCAATCGATCACATCAGCGCGCTCCAGCAACCGGTGGGCAAGCCGCTCGTAAGCGGAGTCAGTCTCCTCCTTGCTTTC
The DNA here is from genome assembly GCA_963820865.1 of uncultured Verrucomicrobiae bacterium. Lineage (GTDB taxonomy): Bacteria > Verrucomicrobiota > Verrucomicrobiia > Chthoniobacterales > Terrimicrobiaceae > DASTFP01. The sequence goes on along the minus strand of CAWGBZ010000011.1, from coordinate 1,239,772 downwards.
ATAAACGGGCGAGGGCCAGCGGCGTTGACGTGCCGTGATCGTTTCAGTGTCCCAATAGGCGCCCTTGACGAGACGCACTGTCACACGAGTGCCCCTTTGCGCGGACCACTCGATCAGATTCTCCAGATCCTCCGGTGTGTCGCGCAGGTAAGTCTGCACCGCCAGTCCGACATGGGGATAATCCCGGAACTCTGCGTCCTGGAGAGTCGACTTGAAGAGGCGGAGGGTGAGATCCTTCAGGGAGTGCATCTCCATATCGAGATTGATGAAGGCGCGCCGCGCCTTCGCCAGGCGCAACAGCGGCCGCAGTCTCTGGGAAAGCCGGGCGATGCTCTGTTCGGGTGCCTCCGGCTTGATCTGGGAGAACAAGGCCGAAATCTTGACGGAGACGTTGACCACGGGGATCGGCCCGCGGTCATCGCGGTCGAGTGTCTCGGCAGGTGGCCAGGAAGCCGCGGCGTCGGAGAGGACTTCAATCAACTCGAGATAGCGGGCGGCATACGTTTCCGCTTCACGTTCGCTCAAGACGGTCTCTCCGAGCAGATCGACCGTAAACGCCGTCGAGTGCTCGCGCAGGGAATGCAGATGCCGGATAGCCTCGCCTGCATCTCGAGCGAGGATGAATGCGCGGGCCATGCGCGCTACCACGCGGCGGGTAGGTGGTCCGGTGAGAAACGGCACCTGCCGGCCCAGGCCGAGGACGCGCCGCATGGCCGGAGGGAGCGCCTCTGAGTCGTCGCCGAGGTACTCCGCAACATGACGAGCGATTTCCTTATTTGAATCGAGCGCCGGAAGGACATCGACAAGGCGAAAGAGCTGCATCTTGAGACGCTCTCTTTGCATGGACCATTCCAGAAGCTGTCCGGTGAGGTTGGAATGGGAAAAAAGCCGCGGCTTCGCCCCGGCCATCCGGGCGAAGATCTCGCGACCAATCGCCTCGATCTCAGATTGCATCCTTGTTTGTCCTGCCCCTTTGTTCCCGACGATGCGGAATACTATAGCTCAAACGTCAGGGCGTCGAAGGACCCCTGGTAAATCCATATGCCGCACGCCCGAAGGCTGGAAGAGAAAATTGTCGCTTCGGACTCCACGAAGCCCTAGGAGTGCAAGGCAGGTGAAATGATCCATAGCGCACCCAAGGCCATTCTTTTTGATTTCGGCGGCACGCTGGATTCGGACGGAGTACCTTGGAAGGAGCGGTTCTATCCGATCTATCGTGAAGAAGGAATCGATTGGGATTTCGGTACTTACGAGCGGTTGTTCCATCTTTCCGATGATTCGATGACAGATGAAACATTGGAGCGCGTTGGTTACGAGGCGATGCTCCTCGAGCAGGTAAGCCGCGTACTGCGCCACGGTAATCGCTACGGGACGGCGCTCGCTCGCCGGATTGCCGAGCGTTTCTATCAGGAGTCGTTGCAGTGTCTGAATCGCAATCGGCCGATCCTTGAAGGCCTGTCAGCGCGTTATCGTTTGGGCATTGTGTCAAACTTCTACGGAAATCTTGAGTTTTTGTGCGAAGAGATCGCCTATGACGAATTCTTCGACGCGGTCATCGACTCGACACGGGTCGGTGTGATCAAGCCAGACCCGGCGATCTTTGGCCGAGCGCTCGAGAACCTGAATTGTTTGCCCGGGGAGGCGGTGTTCGTCGGCGACAATCCGGTGCGGGACATGGAGGGGGCGAAAGCGCTCGCGATGCCGCACGTCTGGTTGAATACGCTCCATCCGGAGCGACCAGCCTGTTGCGAGGATGATCCGATTATTCGGTCGCTGCTGGCGCTTCCGGAAGTCTTGCCGTGATAGAATCCGCGGGAATCATTGCGGCGGGCGAAGGCAGCCGGCTGAGGAGGGGAGGCATCGAAATCAGCAAGCCGCTTGTTCCCGTGGCTGGCACTCCGTTGATCGGGCACACGCTGCAGCACTTCATCGAGATTGGCGTCCGGCGGGTGGCCATTATTTTCAACGAACGGGAGGACGATTGCGTTGACTGGGTGCGGGCGCACTTTTCTTCACTCGATCTGGAGATTCTTGTGAAGACAACGCGCTCGTCGTGCGAGAGCTTTTGGCGGGTGGGATGCGCCTTGGGCACCGGCAGGCATGTGATTTCCACGGTCGATTCGATTTGTTCGCCGTCGGATTGGCGGGCGATGTTTGACGCGCCGGCTGACTCGGAGCGGGACCTGCTTCTGGGTGTCACGTCTTTTGTCCATGATGAGAAGCCGCTTTGGGTCCGGACGGTGCCGGGAAGTCTGCGGATCGCGGAGCTGGGCGGACCGTCCGGCGATTTCGCCACGGCGGGAATCTACAACGTCGCGGGGGCCATGTTCGAAAGAGACCTGGACGACACTCTGCCCTCCCTGCGGGCTTTGCTCGGTCAACTTCTCCGCGAAGGATTTTCGTTCCGAGCGATACCCCTCGCCGAGGTCATTGATGTCGATACCGCTGAAGACATTAATCTTGCCGAACGTTTCATATCACGGATAAGAAGTGACGTTTGATCCCGCGCCCACTGCTAGGAATTTTTCGAGAGACCCTTCACTCGCCTGATCGAGTCTTCGACGACTTTGAGATTCTTCGACTGACCGCCGAGCTGCTTCGCTCGGAGGGACTGGAGGTCGAACTCGTCAGGCCGGAGCAGACCTTCGAGGACTGGTGGGACGACGCACATCCCGAGATTGCCTTCGTCATGTGCGAGCAGGAGCGAATGCTTGAGCCGCTCAGTCGGTGGGAGGAACGTGGCACGACGCTGATTAATTCGGTGGAGGCCATCCGGAATACGTATCGGCATCGGATGATCCCGCTGCTTTCCTCGACGACGGTAGCCATTCCCGGAAGTGAATTGATCGCGACAGGTTCAACGACCTGGCGGCAACGTTTGTGCGATCGCTTTCGGGATCACCGAGCGCTTTGGGTCAAGCGTGGAGACGTCCACAACACCCGCGAAGGCGATGTCGCTCTGGCCTGGTCCGTCGAAGAAGCCCGGGAGCGGATCCTGATATTTCGATCGCGCGGTGTGACCCAGGCTGTGTTGCAGGAGCACATCGAAGGCGATCTGGTTAAACTCTATGGGATCGGCGATTCGGGCGAAGCCTGGTTCAGGTGGTTCTATCATAAAGACCAGGAGTTGCATGGGTATCCCTTTTCGGAACATGAGTTAAAGGAGGCCTTTTTTTGTGCGGCCGGGGCGATGAAGCTGGAGATTTTCGGAGGAGATGCCGTGATCGCTGCGGACGGCTCGGTCTTCCTCATCGACATCAACGCCTGGCCGAGCTTTGCGCTCTTTCGCAGGGAGGCGTCTGCCGCGATAGCCCGTCACATTCTCACGAAGATTTCTGATCCGGTGCTCTAGCCGCATGAAGAAATCCAAGGAGTCTCCGGGTGGGGTCCATTCCACGATTCGGAGAGGCTCTGCGGTGTCGAAATCGCGGGCGATTTTCGAAGAAGAGCAGAATTACATTGCGCCGGGTTTCCAGGGTATTGCGCTTTATTCGGGGATTGCTCTTGCCCGTGGCCGCAACGAGATCGTGATCGACGAGGATGGAAAGCGTTACATCGACTTTGTCTCGGGGATTGGAGTGGGAAGCGTCGGTCATTGTCATCCGCATTATGTGCGGTCTCTCAGGAAGCAGATCGGCGAGTTAACCTATGGGAGCTTCACCACCGAGGTGCGCATGCAGTTTCTGCGTTTGCTCGCGTCGCTTCTGCCGAAGCCGCTTCGCCGGATTCAGCTTTTTTCGGGCGGCGCGGAAGCCGTCGAAGCCGCCTTCCGGCTCGCGAAGTCGGTGACGAAAAAGTTTGAATTCGTTGGATTTTGGGGTGGATTTCACGGCAAAACCGGAGGTGTCCTCGGGCTGCTCGGTGACGAGTTCAAGAAAGACCTCGGGCCGTTCATGACCGGTCTCTACCTCTCTCCCTTTGCCTATTGCTACCGATGCCCGCTAAAGCTGCGTTATCCATCCTGTGGCCTGGCCTGCGCCGAGCACCTGCGACAGGTGATTAAATTGCAGAGCCAGCAACAAGTGGCCGCCATCATAGCGGAGCCGATCCAGGGGACCGCTGGGAACGTCGTGCCGCCGCCGGAATTTCTGCCGGCCGTTCAATCGATCGCCCGGGAGTTTGGCGCGCTTTTTATTTCTGACGAAATGCAGACCGGCTTTGGGCGGACCGGAGAGATGTGGGGATTCGAACACGACCAGCTCTCACCGGAGATTCTGACGGTGGGCAAGGGGATTGGCGGAGGATTCCCGTTGAGCGGAGTGATTTCGACCGACGAGATCTGCGAGGCTCGCCCGTCCTCCTTGCCGTCAGGCAGTTCGTCCAGCTACGGAGGCAATCCGCTGGCGGCCGCGGCGGGATTGGCGACGTTGGAGATCATCCGGAAGGAAAACCTGGCGGAGAACGCACGCAGGATTGGTGCGCTCTTGCTGGAAAAGTTCAAGAGCTTCGAGGAACGCTTCGAGTTTGTGGGTGAGACGCGCGGACGCGGCCTCATGCTGGGCATCGAACTCGTCAAAGACAAGAAGAGCAAGGAACGGATCGATAAGGCCGTCTGCCGTCGGATTTTCAACGCCTGTCTGCAGCGCGGCTTACTCTCGATGAGCTACACGAATCCGATTCGTATCATCCCACCGTTGACGATTCCCGAAGAATCAGCGATGCAGGCCGCGGCAATTTTCGACGAGATCTTTACGGAAGTTCAGAAGGATGGTTCTTACAAACTTTAGCGCTGCGAGGATGGTTTCCCCGACGTTTGCTAGCCGACCGCGTGATGTATAGAGGTGCGATCGTTGGCTTGGGAAACGTGGCCTTGAACGGACACCTGCCGGCGTGGAAGAAAATGCCCGAGAGATTTCAGATCGTCGCGGGCGTGGACTCCGAGGCCGCTCGGCGGGATCTCTTCGTGCAAGCGACACCGGAGGCAACCTGCGTGGACTCGCTCGCTGATCTGCCGCCGGATCTCGATTTCGTCGACATTTGCACGCCGCCACATACTCATTTCGAGTTGATTCTGCGGGCGCTGGAGCGTGGATGGAACGTTCTGTGTGAGAAGCCGCTCGTGCTGGCAACCTGGCAGTTGGAGCGAGTCCGCCAACTGGCCAACGAGGCGGCGCGCGTGGTATTCACGGTTCATAACTGGAAGTTCGCTCCCATCTGCCGCGCGGTGTCCGGGTTGATTCAGAGCGGAGTTCTCGGCCGCGTCCTCCATTGCGACTGGCAGGTGCTTCGTAACGGACCGTCGGTCACCACGGATGCTTGCAACTGGCGTCTCGACCCCCGGAGGGCGGGCGGAGGTATCCTGGTCGATCACGGTTGGCATGCCTTCTACCTGGTGCTCGAATGGATCGGCCTGAAGCCATGCGCCGTCAGAGCAACTTTGGAGAGCCGTCAGTATACCGACTTGGAGGTGGAGGATACGGCGGTTGTGAGCATGAAATTTGCCGGCGCCGACCCCGATACGGCGACCGCGAGCATCTTTCTTACCTGGGCGTCGCCGCAGCGCCGCAATCAGGGAACCATTCGGGGAAGCCTGGCGCAACTCGCGATCGAGGACGACGCCTTGGGCCTTCTGCGGAATGATGGGCGCGAAGAAAAGTTTCGATTTGATCGCGGGTTGTCGAGCGGTTCGCATCACCCGGACTGGTTTGAGTTGGTCGCGGAGGAGTTTGCCGGGGAGTTGGACGACGTCTCCCGTCGCGGCACCAATCTGAAGATCGCCGAGTTCTGCCTTCGTTTGATCGAGCAATCCAGGGCCTCCAGCGACGCGAAAGAATGCCTGCCTCTCTGACCGCATGACGGACGCACTCCTCATTCCATTCTGGGACACATGTCCCGCTTCACACCTTCGCTTACTCGGCGTGGACTTCGAAGACCGCATCGCCCTTCAGGCTCACAAGCTCGGCTTTAGGAGAATCTTGACGCGCTTTCGACCGGAAGAGCTCCGTGAGCTGCCCGAACGGTTCGTCATTTTCTTTCCCAACGTCTTGCTTTCGGACCAAGCCTGGGAGCATTTGAAGTGTCTCGAACCGGGACGCGAGACCCTCACGACGCCCGACGCAACCCATTCGGTGGCGGTGGTGTGCTGCGAGGACAAGGAATTCCTGGCGCGCGTGTTTCAGGAAGCTGAGTCTTACCCCGAGCTCGTGAGCAGGCTGGAGGGACGGCTGAAGCGCGAAGTCGTTGTCCTTGACGAGCAGGAGTGGGTGGCATTCCGAAGCGTAGATGACGTCGGACTGGTGGAGGAATGGCTTCTGCGCGGACTCATCAAGGAATCGGAAGGCTTCATGTCACGGCACTTCGAACGGCGGATTTCCCTGGCCATCAGCCGGAGGCTCGTCGATACGCCGATCACGCCAAATGCAATGACGCTCGTCAGCGTGGGGATCGGTCTTGGCGGAGCACTCCTTTTCGCGAAACCGAAGAGCTCTTCTCACGTCCCGGGTGCGTTGCTTTTCTGGCTGCATTCCGTGCTGGACGGGTGCGACGGCGAATTGGCTCGCCTTAAGTTTATCGAATCGCGTTGGGGCGGCCTGATGGATTTCTGGGGCGACAACGTCGTGCACTCAGCCGTCTTCTCTGCCATCGCGGCCGGAGAGTACGTCCGGAAGCCGAGAGCGACTCCGTTGATCATGGCGGCTTCCGCGGTGACCGGGACGCTCCTCTCGGCCGGTTTGGTCTACTGGAAGACGATGCGAAAGAAGACGGCCGGCGGTCCACTCTTCACTTCGGTAGTCGGCCCGCGGTCGGAGAACGCCGAACCGAATCCGGTCGAACGCCTCGCGGATCAATTGGCACGTCGTGACTTTATCTACCTGGTAGTCGCGCTGGCGCTTGCCGGAAAAGTTGACTGGTTCTTGCGGATGGGGGCGATCGGCGCTCCATTGTATTTTCTGGCGTTGACCGCTTTGAGCCTCAAGAATTCTCCCGCAGCGGATCAAACCATCACTTCCCCGGACACTTTAACATGAGCGAACAAACTTCTTTTTATCCTGAGCTGGCCAAGAAAATTCAACCTGCCGAAGGGCGTCTGGGAGTCTTGCTTCCCGGTCTGGGTGCGGTCGCGACGACATTCATTGCCGGCACGCTCCTGGCGCGCAAGGGCCTGGCTCAACCGTTTGGTTCCCTTACGCAACTGCAGCGAATTCGCTTGGGAAAGCGGACGAATGCCCGCTTCCCATTGATCAAGGATTTAGTTCCTCTCGCAGCGCTGCAAGATCTGGTCTTTGGGGGCTGGGATATAGCGGGAGAGAATTGCTATCAAACAGCCATCCGGTCTGGCGTCCTGCCCCCGGATATCCTCGAGCCCGTCAAGAAAGAGCTGAGCGCGATTCGCCCCTTCCCGGCAGCATTTGATCGCCGTTATGTGCGGAAGCTTGACGGCACCAAGATCAAGAAGTCTGCCAATAAGATGGCTCTGGCCCAGGCAGTCATCCGCGATATCGAGAGCTTCAAGAAGAAGAATCGATTGAAGCGCGCGGTGATGGTCTGGTGCGGCTCCACCGAAATCTACTTGGAGCCGAAAAAGGTTCACAGCTCCCTCAAAGCCTTCGAGAAGGGTCTGAGAACCAATTCGCCGGACATTTCCTCTTCGATGATTTATGCCTATGCGGCGCTTCAGACGGGAACGGCCTACGCCAACGGTGCGCCTAACCTGTCCGTGGACGTTCCGGCGCTCATCGAACTGGCACAAAGAAAGGGCGTCCCCATCACTGGAAAAGACTTCAAGACGGGCCAGACCTTTATGAAGACGTTGGTCGCGCCGGGATTGAAAGCGCGCATGCTCGGGGTCAGTGGATGGTTCTCGACGAACATCCTCGGCAATCGCGACGGTGAAGTGCTCGACGATCCGGATTCGTTTCGCACCAAGGAAGTCAGCAAGGCCAGCGTGCTCGACACCGTCCTCCAGCCTTCGCTTTACCCGGACCTCTACAGCAACATCTTCCACAAGGTGCGCATCGAGTACTATCCGCCGCGGGGCGATGAAAAAGAGGGCTGGGACAATATCGACATCTTCGGTTGGTGCGGGATGCCCATGCAGATCAAGATCAATTTCCTCTGCCGCGACTCCGTCCTGGCTGCTCCGATCGTCCTGGACTTGGTGCTGTTTCTCGACCTGGCTCAGCGCGCCGGCATGGGTGGCATCCAGGAATGGTTGTCGTTTTATTTCAAATCGCCGATGTCGCGGCCGGATCTCAAACCCGAGCACGACCTGTTTATCCAGCACCTGAAGCTGCAGAACACCCTCCGCATTATGATGGGCGAAGAGGTGCTCGATCATTCGGGATTGGACTACTATGAGCCGGACGGGACGGCCGCGGTCGCCAACGGTGCCAAGACTTCGTCGGCTCGGACAAGGAAACGGAAATCCTGAACCCTTGCTTCTGATCGGCGTCTCTCCCGTGAAGATGTCTCGCTGGTTCGTAGTCCTTCTCGCCGCGTTCGCGCTGGTCGGTTGCGGATCCTATTCGAGCGTCAAGGAAAGGCGTCCGCTGTTCCGCGCAAACGCAGGGATAGCGGAGCTCGATGGCCGAGAGGCGACCATCCTGCGAGCGCTCCGCTTCGATCGTAGCCGTCCTTTGGTTGCGCTTGGAGATTACCTCTCAGTCATCGAGACCGCCTCACAGCAACTGGCGCGGAATCCCAAGGACGAGCGTGCCTTGCGTGACTACAATTTCGCTCTGGCGCGGGTCTTTACGACGATTCGGAGCGCGCGGCTCGATCCATGGACGCAACCGCTGACTGTGCCTGGCGATCACGGCGGATTTGTTCTCACTCATCGCCCGGATCCGCGTGCGCGCTGGAATCCTGCGCTCTACGAGTTCACGCCGACGGATCAGTTTGACGTCCACGGAAGTTACGTGAGCGAACGGACGATCCGCGAGGGCGTCGGCGCTCCCCTGGTCGCCATCGGACGCGACGTGTATCGGGAGGCGCGGGCAGAATTTACGCTGCCTCGCGTCTACTACGGGGTGACAGCGGTGGCTCGGTTCGAAGGGAAGCGCTGTATCATTTCTTTTGAGGATCCGTTGGCGGTGGAAACTGTTCGGCTGAACGGGCGGACCTTCCCGCTCGTCGCGGATTTCACGGTGCCGGTGGCCGTCATGTTGGCCAAAAACAATCCGAAGAAATTTGAGCTCACTCGTTTGCTGCGCCCGGACAAGTACGCCGAGACGGCACGCATCGCCAGACTGCAGCCCTACGACCCCAACAAGGCCGTCGTCCTCGTCGTGCACGGTCTCATGGACACTCCGGCGACTTGGACACCGATGATCAATACGCTGCGTGGTGATGAAGAGATTCGGCGCAACTATCAGTTTTGGTTCTTCAGCTACCCAAGCGGCTATCCCTATCCGTACTCGGCCGCGATCTTGCGGCATGAGCTCGATGCCGTTAAGCAGAAGTTCCACATTCGAAAACCGATGGTGGTGATCGGCCACAGCATGGGTGGCTGTATCAGTCGTCTGCTGATCACGGACACCGGCGACAAGCTCTGGATGGAGCTTTTTGGCAAGGCACCTGAGCAGGTGAATCTCAAACCGGAAACCAAAAAGCTCTTCACAGATGCTTTGATTTTTTCGCACCGGCCGGAAGTGGGTCGAGTGATCTTCATCTCAGCGCCGTTGCGCGGGAGCGATCTTGCCGTCCATAGCATCGGGCGCCTCGGGTCCAGCCTCGTCAGGTTGCCGGTCACGCTACTCGGCGCCGGACGGGACGCGCTCAAAGTCATCACCTTCACGGCGGGGGATCTAAAACTCCGGCGGCTTCCAAATAGCGTCGATACGCTCGCGCCGACCAACCGCTTTGTCAGGGCGATCAATACCATCCCGATCACCAGGGGAATTCCGTACCATTCGATCATGGGTGATCGTGGCCGTGGCGACACGCCGAATTCCAACGACGGTGTGGTCCCGTACTGGAGCTCACACCTCGATGGTGCGCAAAGCGAATTGATCGTCCCGTCCGCCCACAATGCGCATCAGAATCGGCAGGCCATTGAGGAAGTACGTCGAATTCTGAAACTTAATGCACGCGCGACTGCGGCGGATAAGGGTCACTCCCAATCCCCCGGTCAATGACCCTCTCCGCGCCAGGCGCTCCAGAAGATCTCTGACCGGGCGCTCGTCGGGCGGTTCGCATCTCCGCGGTCCGCGGGCGATTTTTTTGCCTCGATATTCGCTTGCGGCAAAGGTCACCGCAGCGATTCACTCAGTTATGAGAAAGCTATTTTTGTCGGTGATGCTGGCATCGGTGCTCTTGACGGTGCGTTCGGAGGGCGCACCAGCGCCCGACGCCATCCTCCTCACGATTTTCCTGAAGCATGATCAATCCCTGAATCTCGAAGAGATCCAGAAGCTCCAGCAGGAGCAGGGCTTTTGGAAAGCATTTCCTCCGGAGGGCACGACCGTGGTAAGTTGGTATGTGATGATGGGTATCGGCCAGGTGATCACCCTTGAGGTTCCCGCGGCGAGATTGCGGGACGTGAATCTGGCGCTCGAGAAGACGGCCTGGAAGGCGTTTCGGACCGAATTTTATCCGACCTACGACCTCTATCCAGTCATCAAGGACAAGCTGGCCAATCCTTCCAAGAAATCTCCCTGAGCATCAGGTCCACCGTTCGTTCCTTATGCCACCACTCCGTATCTTCTGTGATGCGCCTCTGAGCGGGTCGGCGGGAGAGCTCCTCCGGCAGAGCACCGCGTCAGAAGAACTCGTCTTTCCGCAGCGCGCGGCCGAGTCGATTCTGGCTCGCACCGAGCCTGATCCAGCCCTCAAGACCGCAGATATCGCCTTCGGCCAGCCGGACGTTGCCAGCGTAATGGAAGCAGACCGCCTGCGCTGGATTCAGCTCACCAGCGCCGGCTATACCAGATATGATACGCCGGACTTCCGTAAGTTTGCGAAGTCTCGAGGGCTCGTCGTTACGAACAGCTCATCTGTATATGCCGAGGCGTGTGCTGAGCATGTATTTGCTTTTATGTTGGCTCAGGCGCGACTTCTGCCACGGGCACTGGCCAACCGTTGCGCGAACGGTTCGCCGGTCTGGGCGCAACTCAGGGAAGGATCGGCCATTCTGCGGCATCAGCGCGCCGTCATCCTCGGATTTGGGGCCATTGCGTCGAGACTTCTGGAGCTGCTCGCCCCTTTCGAGATGAAGGTGGTTGCCATGCGCCGGAGCCCAAGAGGCGACGAAAGCATTCCCACGGTGACACCGGATGATCTGCGTGGAGCCCTCGCTGTTGCCGACCATGTGATCGACATTTTGCCGGAGAACGCGGCCTCGGTTCATTTTATTTCGGCGGAACGGCTGGGATGGATGAAGCCGGGCGCGGTATTCTACAATATCGGTCGTGGCACGACCGTCGATCAGCAAGCCCTCTCGGATGCGCTCCGGTCGGGTCATCTCGGCGCCGCCTGGCTCGATGTGACCGATCCGGAGCCCTTGCCTGACGACCATCCGCTTTGGGAGGCTCCCAATTGCCATATCACCCCGCACACAGCGGGAGGTCACCAGAACGAGCCCGAAACCCTCGTTCGGCACTTCCTGGACAACCTAAAGCGTTTTGTCGCGGACATGCCCTTGCGGGATCGCGTCATGTAGGGGCGATTGATTTCAACAGGCGCAGAATGGTCGCTCGTCCATGCTCGTAAACCGGCAGCCATTCGCAGGAATTTCGGCATTTGCGGCCGAGTGGCGTCCTGACCTCGCGCGGGCGGCGCGCGCGACCGTCGGGCTCATGTTGCCCCTGGTGCTGGCCGAAACGGGGAGGATCCCTCTTCAACTGATCTTTGCCGCGATCGCCGCGCAGAACATGGCCATGGCCGATGTTCGGGGATCGTACTCATTGCGATTGGCGCTGCTTTCGATGGGCGGGTTTCTGTTCGGCGTAGCAGCCGCGCTCGGCTCGATGAGTTCGCAGCACCTGTGGCTGGCGCTGATTTGTGCCGGTTTGATGGCGATCGTCGCCGGGTTGCTCAGGCATCTCAGCGCTGACTACGGACCGCCGCTCGGAATCCCAATGGTATTCATCTTCTTCATGGGGCTGGCGGCACCTCCAGGCCATGCCGACGTTTGGTCTCACGTCCTTTCTACGTGGGGGGGTGCCGCGCTGGGAATCATTCTTCAGATGGCTTTGTGGCCATTTCGTCCACAGCATCCGCTGCGCCGCGTGACCGCAGAGTGCTGGCAGGAGACAGCCAATCTGGTCGAAGTACTCAACGAGCGTGCGACCACGAGTCCAAACGAGGCGGTGGTGAAACAGCAAACGCTGCTGCGCACGACCCTTGATCGGACCCTGGTCACCTTGAAAGCTGCCTCGTCCAGCCGGATGCGACCGCTGGTGGCCCGGCTCGAAAGACTTCATATGCTGTCAGGACGATTCTCAACGCAGATCCTGGCGTTGGATACCGCACTGGAGACGCGTGAGATCGACGGGGGATTGGCGGAGGCATCCGGCGCGTTTCAGCCCGTTCTTCAATCGCTCGAGAACGTCGCGCGGTCGGTCGCGCTGACCATTGTTTCCCGACAGCCGTCCCAGTTAACGTCGCTGGACGTGCGGCTGCGCCGGCTCACCAATCTGCTGAAGGCTGCCCGCACCAGAGTTCAAGCTCGCGGGGAAAGCCTTCCCTTGGGGATAAACCTGGTGGACATTCTGGAACAGATCGAAAACATCGTGCCCGAGATCCAAGCGGCGGTGCGCGAGACCATTGATCGGGCCACCGAGCGCGGAGCCTTTTCCCTCGAGCTACTCGACTTGCACACTTGGAGGCTCGGAACACTGCGCGCCATGCTCAACCTGAGTCCGCAGGTGGATCGCTCGCTCACGCGTTTCGTTCTGCGACTGGGAACATTGCTCGTGCCGAGCGTCTTGGTGCAGGCCTGGCTTGGCATCCCGCACGGCTATTGGCTGGGCTTGACACTGGTCGTCGTTATGCAGCCTGATTATGGCTCGACCCGGCAGCGCGCGGCTGAGCGTGTGTTGGGCACGCTGCTCGGAAGCGTGCTGGCCAGCGGCCTTCTCTTTCTTAAGCTGCCGCATGCGGTGCTTCTGTCCGCGGCGGCGCTCAATGCGTTCCTGTTTGCCCTCTTCCTGAAGCGACGGTACGACATCGCGGTCGTCTTCCTGACTTTGATGGTTGTCCTGCTGACGGAAACCGGCGGGCCGGTCGACTGGAGACTGACGGTCGAGCGCCTGGCTTGCACCCTGGCCGGCGGAGGGCTCGCCTTGCTGGCGGCACATTTCTTCTGGCCATCCTGGGAAAAGGATCGCTTCCAGCCGCTCATGAAGGAGGCATTGCGGGCCAATTGCAGTTACATTGGCCTGCTCTGCCAGAGATTGAGGGAAGGAACCGGCCGGGGACCGGAACTCATCCCGGTCAAACGGCGCCTCGAGACTGCCAACAGCAGGGTTTTCGGTTCACTGCAACGAATGTACGGCGAGCCGAAAAACCGGGCGGATATCCTGCAGAACGCTGCGGCCGTCGCCAACGGGAACCTTAGGCTTACTCGAGTGCTGAATGTTCTCCTGCTCCATCTCGCGAGCGAGCACGAGCCCCAGTTTTCTCATTCGATCCTCGCCGAGTGGGAAGATGCTGCCTGCCACGCACTGCAAGTGCTCGCCGCCAGTTGGGATGAAGTCGACGAGCATGCGCTTCGCGCAGCCCTGAATCGACTCGAGACGGTGAAGCTCGATCCGTCGCGGAGTGACAAGAACGCAGATGCCTGGGTTTTCACGCAACTGGCCCGCTGTTCGACCGAGCTGTCGGCGATGATCATTGACGCTCTCCCCGACGGGGTCAGCTCTCCGCGGCCACAAGCTTGAGAAGTCCCGGGAATCTCCGGTTAAGCTCTTTTCTGCGAAGCGAGGTCATGCATTTCGTCCCCTCGCATCGCGTGAAGATCAACCCGGCATCCCGCAGCACATCGAAATGGTGAGAGCGCGTCGCCTTCGAGACGTCCAGGGGAATCTCATGGCAAGCGAGTTCGCCTCCGGCCTCGGTCAAAAGAGTCTGGACGATCGCGACCCGGCACGGATCTGACAAAGCCTGCATCACCGCGGCGAGTGGAATCGCCTCGAGCGACGGATGAGTGTACGCCTTCATGGGACGAGTCTACCATGCCCGTAAAGGTTCGCAGATGATCGAATATCCCGTTGACGTCGGCCGCGCCGGTGACTATAAGTTCGATGTAAATCGAACAATGGGGATCGTTGTCGTTATGAGAATTTTTTTCCAACGTCACGTGGGTGACGAGCATGCCTCCCAGGAAGGAGTTTCGTCCCATGGCAAGTAACGGACCTGATTTGACTGAGCGTCCTCCGCGGAGCCCGCGGGTTCGACTCGGTGGGTATGTGTTGCTTCCTCGCATGCTGGACAAAGGCCGCGCGACGTTGGCTGGGAAGAACGGGCCCTATATATACGGGTGTCCGCTCGACGAGCGTTTTCTAAGTTTTGCTGGGATTGACGCAGAGCAACTCAAAGAGCAGCTCGCCCTCGGCAAGGGGGACGGCGAGATTCTGGAATGGATCGTCGCCAATTCGGCTGGCAAGCCGCAGGATTGGGAGATTGCCCAGTGGTCGGCTCACGTTGAGCGACGCGCACCTGGAGACCTCGAGTCGAAGGAATACTTCAACGAGGAACTGGCGAAGCTTAGCAAGACGCGTGAGGACGTTCAAACCTGGGCGGACCTTTTGGATCTGGATGACTACGTCAGCTACGGCGGCAAGGCGTAAGCGCGGCGCGCTCTCGCGGCAGACGTGGCCGCTGCCGGTTCGCTTTGCGGAACCCGGGTGGTAAGCCGCGGCCTTGGCAGCTCTCGGAAGGGGCGAACCGTTCGTCGAACGCGATTTTCGCATGCCGCCGCGGTCAAGTTCTTTTCGCAGTTGATGAAGATTTCGCAGGCACGCGACGGACTCCTCGCGTATATGTCTCAGCCGAGATGAAAACGACCGTCGTTATTGTTCCATGGAAAGAAGGGATTCATCTTCTGAGGGCGGGCAGCATCGCCCAACTCGCCGCACGATTTCGCGCCAGCATCATCTGCCGGTTGGGTGGAAAAGTGGCCGACGCGCGGAGCGTCATCAGCATATTGATTCTTTGCGCGGGTCTTGGTGCGACACTGGAAATCGAGGCGTCGGGACCGGACGAGCGCGAGGCGATCCAGGCGGTTGACGCCCTCTTTTCTTCGAACGACGACGGCAGCAAGTAGCAGGTGGTTGACGACAGAACGAGCCCCGCCGATCAAGTCCTGGCGAAGGCTCGTTGACCGAGGATCGGCTTGCGAGTATCTTCTTGTCAGGAGTAGCAGCTGTGAATGTGGCGAAAGATGGTTTGGACGAACGCCTCGCTACGTTGATCGCGGCCTTTCCGGTTGAGGATATTTGGCTGCTGGAAGCCGGCGCCGCCCGGGAGTGCGGCTTGAAGAAACCGGTTAATTTGATCATGATCGTTCCGGATGGGTCAGAGGCTCACGTTGTCGAACGTGGGGCCATTGAACTGATCCGCGCGCGACCCGAATGGAACGAGACAGATCTTTTTGTCTTTTCGCTATCCGCGCTGAGTCGAACCCCGCGACCGCTGCTGCTAAAGATGGCTCTGACCAGCGGAGAAAACGTTTACAGCAAGTAGCTGACAACTCGGTCGGTCGGCGAACAGAGGCCAGCGCGCGGCCGGCTCTTGAGCCTTTGGGGAGGTCGGCCAGGTGCCGCCACGCGCCCGCCGGGAGGCCGGAGCGATGGCGCAGCAACGATGGAAAATCGCGGAGCTAGCTCAACAGTTGACGAAGGACGAACGGGAGGATGCCTCCGTGCCGATAGTAGTCGACCTCGATGGGCGTATCGATACGAAGCTTGACCGGTTGCTCGATGACAGAACCATCCTTGCGCGTTATGCGCAGGGTAACGTTCTGGCGCGGAGCGATATCGTCGGACACCCCGAGGACATCGGAGATCTCCGTACCATCCAGACCAAGGGTCTGAGCCGTGACTCCCTCCGGGAATTGAAGCGGAAGAACGCCCATGCCAACCAAATTCGAACGATGAATTCGCTCGAAACTCTGGGCGACAACGGCTTTCACCCCGAGGAGGCCGGTGCCCTTGGCAGCCCAGTCACGGCTGGAGCCAGTTCCGTATTCCTGACCGGCAAAGATGATAAGGGGGACTCTGTCCGCCTTATAGGCCATGCAGGCGTCATAGATGAACGTCGGCTTTCCATCCTTGGCATTGATTTCCTTGTCCGGTGCAGCGACCTCCGCGTTGCCAAAATAGAGAGTATAGCCACCTTCCACCCCGGGAACCATCAGGTTCTTGATTCGCACGTTTGCGAAGGTGCCGCGTGTCATGATCCGATCGTTGCCTCGGCGTGACCCGTAGCTGTTGAAATCCTCCACGGGCACACCATGTTCGAGGAGAAACTTCCCTGCCGGACTGGTCTTCTTGATGGCCCCAGCCGGGCTGATGTGATCGGTCGTGACGGAATCCCCGAAGATGCCAAGCGGGCGCGCTCCCTTGATCTCGCTGATGTGGCCTGGTTCCATCCCAAATCCAACGAAGAAGGGAGGCTCCTGGATGTAGGTGCTCTCGGGGTCCCACTGGTAAACTTCTCCGGTCGATGAAGGGATCTCGTTCCACTTGGGGTTTTGCTCTGCAAAGTCGGAGTAGAGTTTGCGATAGACCTCCGGTTTCAGTGCGGACGCCATGGCGGAGCGGATCTCTTCCAGCGTGGGCCATATCTCCTTCAGGTAAACGTCCGTGCCATCCTTGTCCTTTCCAAGAGGCTGGGAGATCAGGTCGATATCCACGGTGCCGGCCAGCGCGAAAGCCACGACGAGCGGTGGGGACATCAGGAAATTGGCACGAATGTTCTGGTGCACCCGGGCCTCAAAGTTGCGGTTGCCGGAGAGGACACTGGCCGCAACGAGATCATTCTTGGCGATCGCCTCCTCAAGCGCGGGGTGCAGCGGGCCCGAGTTTCCAATGCAGGTTGTACATCCGTACCCGACCGTCTGAAAGCCGAGCTTATCGAAGTAGGGCTGAAGTCCGGTCTTCTCCAGGTAGTCAGTCACCACACGTGAACCCGGACCAAGGGACGTCTTGACGGCGGGATTCACCTTCAATCCCCGTTCGACAGCTTTCTTGGCCAGGAGCGCCGCGCCGAGCATGACGCTTGGGTTGCTCGTATTCGTGCAGCTTGTGATGGCTGCGATCAGAACGCTTCCGTGGCCAATCTCCGTGTCCGCCGGTTTGTAGGCTGAGCTGGGAAACTCCGGCCTGTCGGGCGTCGGGCGATTGGTAATCAGCTCCGATTCGTTGCGCGGCAACCCCTCTTGCGGGTGATTGGAGTTCGCATCCGTGGAAGGCATTTCGGCTTCGGAACTGGCGCGAGAGCCGTTGATGTGCACTGGAACCCTGAGCGATAGATCGCCAAACTTCTTTCCATAGCCACCTTCGGAAAGCGGTTTCTCGAAAAGCGCCTCGAAGGTCTGCTTGAGCTCCGGCAGATTGATGCGATCCTGGGGTCGCTTTGGACCTGCCACACCCGGGACGATCGAGCCCAGATCCAGCTCGAGTTCCACCGTGTAATCCACATCACCCTTGCGCGGGATTCCCCACAGGCCCTGGGCCTTATAGTACCTCTCGAAGGTCTCACAAAGCTCTTCGCTTCGCCCGGTGCCGCGCAGGTAGGCGAGCGTTTCCTCATCTACGCCGAAAAATCCCATCGTTGCGCCGTATTCGGGGGCCATGTTCCCGATTGTGGCTCGATCGGTTACCGAGAGTGCCGCCGCCCCTTCCCCAAAAAATTCGACGAATTTTCCGACGACCTTCTGCTTGCGGAGCATTTCCGTGACGCGGAGAACGAGATCGGTCGCAGTGACGCCTTCCTTGAGGGTGCCAGTGAGGTGGACGCCGATGACCTCTGGCGTGAGAAAGTACACCGGCTGGCCGAGCATGCCCGCTTCAGCCTCGATGCCGCCAACTCCCCAGCCGACGACACCAAGTCCATTGATCATGGTCGTGTGCGAGTCAGTTCCGACCAGAGTGTCCGGATAATACACGGTGCCCTGCGCAGTGTTCGCGCTGAGAACGCCCTTGGCAAGGTACTCCAGGTTGACCTGATGAACAATGCCAATGCCAGGCGGGACTACGCCAAAAGTTTCAAACGCCTGCTGGCCCCATTTCAGGAACCTGTATCTCTCGCGATTCCGCTTGAACTCCATTTCGAGGTTCAGACGCAAGGCGTCGGCGGATCCGAAAAAGTCCACCTGCACCGAGTGGTCAACGACAAGATCGACAGGCACCAACGGCTCGATGATTTTCGGGTCTTTTTTCAAGTTGGCGACGGCCGTCCGCATGGCAGCCAGGTCCACCAAAAGCGGCACACCGGTGAAGTCCTGCAGCACGATGCGTGCGACGACGAAGGGAATTTCTTCTGGAGCGGGCGACTTGGCGTTCCATGCCGCCAACGTGGCCACATCCTTCTCGGTGACCTTCTTGCCGTCGCAGTTTCGCAGGACCGATTCGAGCACAATCCGGATACTGACGGGTAATCGAGAGATCTTCCCGAGCCCCTTTTCTTCCAGGGCTGGCAAGGAGTAGTATAGGCCGGTCTTGCCATTGCCGGCGTCGAACGTGCGCAGTGTATCGCTCATAGCCAATTATTGACGGAAAAACCAGAGTCTGCGCCAGCTATTTATTAACGGTAAATTGCGCCCGGCTGGTGGCAGTTTGTGGTTTTCCCAAAGAAAAGCAGCAGACGATGTGCCAGGGCGGTCGACGCGGAAGTTTTTAATGAAGTTTTGACTCTTGCGAACCAACGCGCACAATGGCGGACCCTCCAGAGACATCATGGTTGCCTACTTTCTTCGCCACGCTGATGCCGAGCCTCGCACGACCAGCGATCACGAGCGGAAGTTGACGCCCAAGGGACTCGAACAAGCCGAAAAGGTGGGGAAGTTCCTCGTGCGGTGCGGGCTTCTGCCGGAGATGATCCTGACCAGTCCGCTTGTGCGTGCTCGGCAGACGGCCAAAATCGTGGGGGAGAAGCTGGGCGAAGCAGAAGTCACCCAGGTGGACTGGCTGGCATGTGGCATGACGGCGGAGACCTGCCTCATGGAATTGAAAGCCCGACAGGGAGCGCCGTCGGTTCTGCTGGTTGGCCATGAGCCTGATTTTAGCGAGGCGATCGCCGCGACGTTGGGGCTCAGCGATTCCGCGGCCATCAAGGTGCGCAAGGCTGCCCTCACGGGTATCGAGCTCTCCAATTTTCAAGCCGGCCAGGGCGAGTTGCATTTCCTGGTTCCCGTCCGTCTTATGTAGAGAACTTATGACGCCAGAGATCATCCATTCCTCAAACTTCGTTAACGACGCCGTCGCTCTCATCGAGCGTGAGGCGGATATTGCCATCTTCGAGCGCGGCGAGTTTCATCTGGGCTTGAGCGGCGGGAATACGCCGCGGCCGGTTTTCCAGGAGCTTTCCCGCCGTCGCGATGCCTGGGGCGAGTGGATTTTCAGTTTTGGGGACGAGCGGTGTGTTCCTCCGGACAGCGACCAGAGCAACTATCGCATGGCCAAGGAGGCACTCTTCGATGGTGCGCCGATTCCCCCGGAGAATATTCTGCGCGTTCGCGGGGAAGCAGATCCTGCGGTGGCTGCGCAGGAGTACGAGGACGAACTGAAAAAGCGCTCGGGTGGCCACGGCTTTTATCGCCACGATCTCCTCCTTCTGGGAATGGGCGAGGACGGTCATACGGCGTCGCTCTTCCCTGGGACCGATGCTCTCAAGGTGACCGATCGATGGGTGGTCGCGAACTACGTGCCCAAGTTCAACACTTATCGCGTGACGCTTACTTATCCGATCATCAACGCGGCCCGTCACGTTTGCTTTCTCGTCAACAGCAAAGGCAAGGACGCCATCTTGGCAGAGGTTTTCGGCGGCAAGTCGAACTACCCGTGCGCGGCGGTGCGTCCCACCGAAGGCAACCTCACTTGGATTCTTGGAACATGAATGTACTATTCCTCACAAACGAATTCCCGCCTCACATCTACGGCGGAGCCGGCATCCACGTTCAATACTTGAGCCGTGAACTGGCCAAACTCATGTCGGTGCACGTGCGTTGCTTTGGCGATCAGAATGTGACCTCCGGAAACCTTTCGGCGCTCGGCTTCAGCCTGAACTCCGATAAGTATACCTGCCCGAAACCCCTTCGGTCCGTCTTTGGAGCGCTCCAGCGCTCGCTCGATTTCAATACGCTCGAGTTCAAGGGTGATCTGGTCCACTGTCATACCTGGTACGTCCATTGGGGCGGAATCATGGCCAAGCTGAACTACGGGATTCCGCTGGTCATTACCGTGCATTCTCTGGAGCCGCTGCGTCCGTGGAAGCGCGAGCAGCTGGGGGGAGGTTACGACTTTACCTGCTGGCTCGAGAAGACCGCTATCGAGATGGCCGACGCGGTGATTGCGGTTTCGCGCGAGACCCGGACCGATATCGAGCGCCTCTTCAACGTTCGTCCCGAGAAGGTGCACGTCATCTACAACGGCATCGACCTCGAGGAATACAAGCATGTCGAGTCCAGGGCCGCTCTCAAGCGGTTCGGGATCAATCCAGTCGAGCCGTACATTCTCTTCGTGGGTCGGATCACCCGGCAAAAGGGAATTGTTCACCTGGTCAATGCGATCAAGCATCTTGATGAGGGGTTTCAGATCGTACTCTGTGCGGGTGCTCCCGATACCCCCGAGATCGGCGCAGAAATGAAAGCCGCCGTGGCTGCGGCGCAACGCAAGCATTCCGGCGTCATCTGGATCGAAGAAATGGTGGATACCAAGACGAAGATCGAGCTCTACAGCAATGCGGCGGTCTTCGTTTGCCCTTCGATCTACGAGCCCTTCGGCATCATCAATCTCGAGGCGATGGCCTGCGACACGCCCGTGGTGGCGACAGCCGTCGGCGGCATCAAGGAGGTTGTCGTTCACGGCGAGACCGGTTACCTGGTGTCGATTGATCAGATGCAGGAGAGTCCCTTTGAGCCAGTGGCTCCGGAGCGCTTTTCCCGCGATCTGGCCGCGCGCATCAACGAACTGATGGCCGACCCCGCGAAGCGCAAAGCGTTCGGCCAGGCCGGGCGACGCCGGGCGGAGGAAATTTTCGGCTGGTCCGCGATCGCGCAGCAGACCGCCCAGCTGTACGCGTCTTTGGTCAAGAAGAAGTGACCAGCCGTCTTCGGTCCGCGTCCATAATTTGCGCGTTCCGGCGGTCTGCGGTTTGATGACGAGATGAAGTTCGTCGATCACGTGCGCATTCACGCCAAGGCCGGGGATGGTGGCAACGGTTGTTGCAGCTTTCGTCGGGAGAAATTCGTTCCCCGGGGCGGCCCCGACGGGGGCGACGGCGGTGATGGAGGCGGTGTCATTCTCAAGGCCGATATCCATACCGACAATTTGGCCAGCCTCTACTATGAGCCGAACGTCCGGGCAAAGCGCGGCGCGCACGGGCAGGGTAAGGACAAGCACGGACGCAACGGGGAGTCGCTTATCGTCAAAGTCCCCGTCGGAACGCTCGTCTTCCGGCTTCCGGAGGAGTTTCGCCCTCACATGGCGGATCCCGACAGTGAAGAGATTGGTAAAAAGGCGCCGCTGGACCTGCGCCGGCTCGAGCCTCTGGCCGATCTCCAGGAGGCTGGCGCAGAGTTTCTTTTGTGTGAGGGTGGCCGAGGCGGAAAAGGCAATACTCATTTCAAGAGTTCCACGAATCGCGTTCCGCGCCAGACAACGGAGGGCGAGCCGGGCGAAGAAGGGTGGTTTGCCTTGGAATTGCAAACGATTGCTGATGCCGGCCTGGTTGGCTATCCGAACGCCGGGAAGAGCACGTTGCTGGGGAAGATTTCCGCCGCCCATCCGAAGGTTGCGCCGTATCCCTTCACCACGCTCAATCCGATCGTCGGCGTGGTGGACCTGGGGCGATATCGGCGCGTGACCGTTGCGGATATCCCTGGTTTGATCGAGGGCGCGCACGAGAACAAGGGGCTCGGGCACGAATTTCTGAGGCACATCGAGCGCTGCAAGCTGCTGCTTTTCGTGCTCGACATGGCCGGCAGTGAAGGACGCGATCCCGTCGCGGACTTTCGGACGCTGAGAGAAGAACTCAAGCTCTACGATGCGCGATTGGCTGCCAGACCGTTTGCCGTGATTGCCAACAAAATGGATATGCCGGAGGCGGCAGCGAATCTTCGCCGCTTCAAGACAAGGTTTCGAAAGTTGAACATTGCCCCGGTGAGCGCGGCCAACGGGGAAGGCATGGAAAAGGTCAAGGAGTTACTCGGACACGCGCTCGACGCGGAGGTCTGAGAATGTCGAGTGGGTGCGTCGATGACGGGCTCTCGGCGACCTGCTAGGCTTCACCAAAAAGCTTGGCGATGCGTCCTGCCAGTTTCCGGCGCGCCACCGAATACGAAAAGAACTTGAGACCGAGATCGTAGTTGATTGTCCCCCAAGCTTCACGCAACGAGCGATTGTGGAGGATTTCACGGGTTTGTTCGACGACCTCGTTGGTCACGAGCATCGACATCTCAATAGTCTTGAACCCCAGGGGATCAATGTCTCGCGCATAGACGGCATAGGTATTGACGACGACGGGCTTGCGAAAATACACGGCCTCCAGAAAGGCGTTGCCGAACCCTTCATAGTAGCTCGGATAAGTAACGAGGTCCGCGTGGGGATAAATGTCGAAAAGTGTATAGACCTTTTTTCCCTCGGCGGTGAATCCACGGGTCTCGCCGATTCGATCGGCAATGAAGAGCGCTTGGATCCCCGCGTCGGCAATCCGCTCGTGCAGGAGCTTGGCGTAGGCATCGCCCTCGTCACCGCCGGGATGAGAGAGCACCAGTTTCAGGCGGGGCTCTTTGAGTCGACGCAGGAGTTCGATCGCGTGTTCGATGCCTTTTCGCGGGACCAGGCGGGTGGGTTGCAGCACGAGAATGTCGCCCTTGGAAAGACCAATCTCGTCTCGGAAATCTTGCGAATATTCGTCGAGCGCGGGAGGCGGCGTTTCGAAATCGATCACGTTTGGAATGATGGTCGAAGCCTGGCCATATCGACGGGCCAGCTCTTTTTGCTGCATCGAATTAATCACGACGTGAACAAGCGACGGGAGAGTGGGTGGGAAGGCGGCCGCCAGATAGTCCGCGCCCGAAGTGACGGTAAACCGCTCGCGTTCCCAGGCGAAATCATGATGGTGCGCGATCGAAGGAAGGCCGGTCTCGGCGATTACTTCCGTCATCGCCAGCCCCAGCGGAATATGCATCGGGATGGCCAGGATGTTTTGGGGGATCAGGAGTTCGAGATCGAAGCGTTCAATGAAGCGATAGATGGAGGTCTTCAGGTCGTTTTTCAGCTCGTGAATGCGATCTGAAGTCTTCCGGGGTCGCGTGGTCCTCCCGAAGAGGTAGCCCTGGACGTCAACGTTGGCGGGATGGTTGAAGAAAGCGATCGGATCGAGATGACTAACTGAATCGGGCTTGTCGAGCAGTCCAGCCATCCAGAAGCAGTCGGCTCCCTCTGCTTCGAGGATATCGGCCCATTTGGCGGCCTCCAAGGTTACTCCATCCGTGCCGTGAAAGCGCGTGGAGATGAAGCCGATACGTTTGGGAAAATGAGCGAGCGATGAGCGCACCTTCATGGTTTTTTTCGATTCGATTTTCGGTTTAGGTTCTTTTGATGAAAGAGAGTGTAAAGCATCATCTGGTTTTTCTATACGGGGAACCGACGGCTTCCGAACTCGAGCACTCGATCGAGTTTCTTGTTGAGAGATCGCACAACGACCGTGCGCCGGAGGTGTCTTCGCGCCCGGGCGAGCTCCCATCGGCCGATTGCATGCTCATCACCTACGGTGATCAGGTGCGTGCGGCCGGCCAACCTCCGCTGCGCACCTTGACAGAATTTCTATCCAGCCGCGCGGCGAGCGTCCTCAGCGCAGTGCACCTTTTGCCGTTTTATCCGAGTTCCTCCGACGACGGATTTTCAGTGATGGACTACTACGCGGTGGATCCGGATCTGGGAAACTGGGAGAACATCGAAGAGCTGGGACGGCGTTTCCACCTGATGTTTGACGCGGTCTTCAACCACGCGTCGGCGCAGGGTGTTTGGTTTGAGAAATTTCTCCGGCAGGAAGAGGGCTGGGAGACGGCATTCTACACCGTCACCGGCGATCCGGATCTTTCCAAGGTGGTGCGTCCGCGGGCTCTTCCGCTGCTGACAGAATTTGAAACTGCGGCGGGAAGGAAGCGGGTCTGGACGACGTTTAGCGCGGATCAGGCGGATATCAATTTCTCGGATCCCGGCATGTTGTTCCGGATCTTGGAAGCCCTGCTTTTCTACGTGAGCAAGGGGGCTCGCTATATCCGACTCGATGCAATCGCCTTTCTTTGGAAGATCCCCGGAACTTCCTGCATCCACCTCGAGCAGACCCATCGCGTCATTCAGTTGATGCGGTCGGTGCTTGATGAGGTGGCTCCTGACGTGCAACTCATCACCGAAACGAACGTTCCGCACGTCGACAATGTCTCCTATTTTGGCGACGGGACCAACGAGGCGCAATTGGTCTACAACTTCGCGCTGCCACCGGTGGTTTTTCACACATTTCGAACCGGCGACGCCACCCGGCTGCGGCGCTGGGCGCAAGCGCTCGCCCTGCCCTCCGAACATGTCACGTTCTTCAATTTTCTCGCTTCCCACGATGGCATCGGACTGAATCCCGCCCGCGGCATTCTGGATCCGGCCGAGATCGAGGCGCTGGTGCAAACCGCGCTCGATCACAACGGCTTTGTGTCGTACAAAAACAACCCGGACGGAACCAGGAGTCCCTACGAGCTGAACATCAGTTATTTTGACGCGCTTTCGAGCCCGGTCGCCGAAGAATCGATGGACACCCAAGTGGCCCGTTTTCTCGCGGCGCACTCGATCGCGCTGGCGTTCCGCGGACTTCCGGGAATCTATTTTCATTCGTTGTTCGGTTCGCGCGGCGACCGTCATGGGGCGGAGGAGAGCGGTATTCCGCGGAGAATCAATCGTCAGAAGCTCGACGTTACCGCTCTCACCGGAGAGCTCGATGACCCCGGAACTCTTCGTGCCCGCGTGTTTACCGGACTACGCCAGATGATCGAAGCGCGCGGAGCGCATCCGGCTTTCAGCCCTTACGCCGCGCAGGTCGTTCCAGACGCTCCGGCCGATCTGTTTCTCATCACCCGCAAGACGCCCGAGGGGAGGGAGGTTCTGTGCGCGACGAACGTGACGGCCAGTGCGATCTCGTTTCCTCTACCCGATGAGAAGAGAACGTGGAGGCCGTTTGCCGGATTCCCCGCGCTTTCTGCCGACCGAACCGCTTTTCTGCCTCCCTACGGTGTCGCGTGGTTTGAAGCCATCTGACGAGCGCTGGATCGGGCTATTTGAAGAGGACCTGGGCGAGGCTTCTCCAGTCTCCGCGGGTCGAATTATCGGAGGTCTCCGAGATCTGCCATGTCCTCCAGCCCACGGTCCGGGCCGGCTGGATGTCGTTGTCTTTCCGATCGCCGATCATAAGGGTTTCTGAACTCGCGATGTGGCGATTCTCCAGCCGGGCGCGCAGGATCTCAAAAACATGCGGGTCCGGTTTGCTGAAGCCGTGTTCAAATGACCAGAAAGTCAGGTCCGGCGCGAAGATGCTCGGGGTCCAACACCGACTCTTGCACGACCAGTCGTAACTCCCGGAGGGTGTAAGCCTGAGCGTTCGACGCAATGCCAAGGCATACTCCGCGCTGGCTGCATTCCCGGAGGACCTCGCAGGAGCCGGGCATGATCCGCAGGGTGCGCGAGAGTTGCGCATGCTCAAAAATGAAAGCATCGAGTTCGTCATACGGCAGCACGTCGAGAGCCGGTAACGCGCGCTTCATGACGGAAGGCCAATGGACTTCAGGGTAGCCGATGCCACGTCGGCGAGCCTTGGCATGATCTTCCGAGATGATGGCGCGACACTGGGTTTCGAGCTCTTTCAGATGAAGCGTGGGAGCATCTCCAAGTGCGCCGGCGCAGAGGGTCTGCCAGCGGTCCTCCGCGTCGGCGGGGGCCTCGCGCACGTCGAGAATCGTCTTGTAGACGTCGCAAATGATTGCACGCAGATGTTTCACTCTTGGCCAAAAAGGATGGGGTAGAGAAAGCTGGTTTGCAGGCGTTGAGCGATCGAATCGCGCTGGGCTTGCTCGACCGCGTGGGGGCCGAGCGGGCCCGGCGAGACAGAGGCTACTGCGTTCCAGAAACGCGCCGCGTAAGCCGGGCCGCCGAGATTCTTCTCTCCGTCTCCGGGCCACTGCATCGGCGCGAGCCGTCCGGTTTGCGCACGAGCTCGCCAGCGACGGAGGAGGGGATTGTCGCGAACACACGCCTCCCACGATTGCTCGGACGGGATCGCCAGCACCTCCAGTTGTCCGGTAAGCGTTAGTCTGCTAAAGGGAACAGGCTGGTCGCTCGGCAGGTCAAGGAGGAGCGGTCGTCCGGCGAGCCGGCGGCACGAAGACGGCATGGCCGACTTCCAGGCGCGCCAAAGCTTTTGCTGACGGGCGCGTTCACTTTTCAGATCGAGGAGCGTGGGCGCAATAAGGATCTCCTTGTAAAGGTGTGGAAAAGAAAATCCGAGCCCAATCAAATCCGGAACGACGTTCGGCAGATGGCGAGCGATCAGCGGTTTTTCCAGAGCTGCCGCCTCCAGATAGGGCAGGCCGAACCCCTCCTGCGCCGAGGTCAGTATCATAACGTCCGAGGCCATCGCGAGATCCTCGATGGGAGGTGTCCGTTCTTTGGCATCGAGAATCCTGAAGCGCGCTTTCCATCTTTGCCGGCGGGCGGCAGTTTCCAGTCGCCGGGCATAGCTCTGCTCCTCGCGTGAACTGACCCCGGCCGTGGTCACCATCCACGCGTCGGCACAAAGCCAGCGCGTGAGCAACACAGCTTCAGCGAGGTTTTTCCTCCGGAGAAATCTCGTCGGAAAGATCCAGACCGGACTGGCCTCCCCGAGTTCGGACCGCAGCCAGCCGCGCGCCGCGCGGATGCGTGTGCGAGAGGGGCGCGCCCAGCGTTGCGCGAGGTTGGGCAGAAATTTGGCCTGCGGGTCGAGATGTTTCTTGAGAATCGCGTAATCAAGCCGGTTGATCGTAATGTGGCAAACCCGCGCTCCGGCCGCAAATGATGCTCTAGCCACCGCTGCGAGCGAACGAAATCCGCAGGTGCGCATCTCGCGCCAGCGAGCCCAGCGGTTTTCAAACCACAGGTCGTGGTGGTGAGAAAGGAGGGAGAGCCCGTGTCGCGCTGAAAATTTTGCCAGTTCATCGGCGAGGATCAGGTTGCGGGCGAGGCCGAGATTCTGCGCCCAAATGAGAGTTTCAGCCGGCGGGAATCTCGCCGCCAGGTCGTCGAGCGTCGAAGCGATCTTGCTTCGGATCGTCGTAGCCAACGATCTCTGGTCGGACAAATAGCGGAAGGCTGGTTCGCAGAAAAATTGAACCTTCGTCCGTGGCAGGCTTCTTCTCAGGGTTTCGCGCCACGGTTCGTCCGTGCCCTCCCCAGTGATGAGAACGACCGACTCGAGCGGATGCGGAGCGACGGAGACGACGTATGGCAAAGCCAGCTCGATAATCCGGCGCACTCCTCCCGGACGCAGGTGATAATGGACAACTATCAGATTGCGATAGATCAGAGGGAGCGTCGGCAAGTGCACGATACTAGCAGATTTCTTTGGTTGCTCAATTGCGGCGCGCAACAGAAACTTGCGTGGACATGGCAGATTTTTTTCAGGATGGGTCGATGGCGACCTTGCATCGGTTGGGCAAGCCGAACGTCGAGCAACTGGAGCGAGAACTGGTGGAATTTTCGAGCCAGACGCCGATCGCACTGGTCCTTCCATGCCACGTCAAAGAACTCGGAACCTCTGCTCTGCGTGGAATTATCAGGGAGTTGAAGACGGTTCAGTACATCAAGCAGATTGTGGTCGGTATTGACGGAGCCAACGCGGCCAATTGGCAACGGGCGCGGAGGCTCTTCGGTCAGCTCCCGCAGAAGCCTGTTCTCATTTGGAATGATGGTCCCCGGATGCGCCGGCTGATCGAGCAGTTGATCGAATCTGACCTGGATCCCGGTCCAAGCGGAAAGGGCCGCAATCTCTGGCTTGCTTTTGGCTATGTGCTTGCCAGCGGAAAGTCGCACATGGTCGCGGTGCACGATTGTGACATTATCACCTATAGCCGCGAGTTGTTGGCGAGGCTTTGTTATCCGGTGGCTCATCCCAACCTCGGGTTCGACTTTTGCAAAGGATTCAGTGCGCGATTTACCGACAAGTTGAACGGCCGGGTCATGCGCCTGCTGGTCACCCCGTTGATCCGCTCGCTGCAAAGCATCATCGGTCAACACGATTTCCTCGTTTACATGGACACCTTTCGCTACCCGTTGAGCGGCGAGATGAGCCTCGATCACGATATCATTCGTCGGGCGAGGATTCCCGCGGACTGGGGTATCGAGGTGGGAATTCTCGCGGAGGTTTTTCGGGTCTCTTCGCCCAAGAGCATTTGCCAGGTGGACATCGCGGAACGCTACGATCACAAGCACCAGGAGCTCTCCTCGCGCGATGTCGGCAAGGGCCTCAACAAGATGGCCGTCGATATCGTGAAAAGCTTGTGCCTGACTCTGGCGGGCCACGGAGTCAAACTGGACCGCGGGATCTTTGACACCCTCTTAAGCGCCTATGTCCGCAAGGCCGAGGATACGATGCGCTTTTACGCGGCGGACGCCGAGATCAATGGATTAAAGTATGATCGTCACGAGGAGGAACTGGCCGTCGCGACGTTTGTTCGAAGCATACGGGGCGCCACCCGGGACTATCTCAGCGATCCATTGGGCAATCCGATGATTCCAAACTGGAATCGGGTGGAAGCCGCGCTCCCCGACTTTCTCGAGGCTTTCAATCACGCGGTGCAACTCGACAACCGCTGACTCGCAGGGCGTAGGTAAGGAAGCATTCGCCTCCCTCGACGCGCATGTGGCGGAGCCGACCGCGAATGGTCGCCGGAAGGAATTGGTCGGGGATACCCGTGAGCGTCGGGGCTTTCGCACCGCCAAAAATCAGTGGCGCCCAGGTCAGATGCAATTCGTCGACGGCACCGATCTCCAGGAGCGCTCGAAAAAGCCTGGGCCCGCCTTCGCAGACGACGGTTCTCACGTGGTACTCGTGGCGGAGGATCTGCAGCGCGGCTGCGAGCTCGACATAAGGGGCACGGAAAATCCAAAGATCGGCGCGCCGGACGACGGAAGCGCGCACGCGTTGGGACATTCGTTGGGTGGAAAAGACGACGATCGGTGCGCCGGGTGTCCGAAAAACCTTCCACGAGAAGTCGACCGCACCTCGGTTGCTAACGATGACCCGCAGAGGCTCGGCCGGACGACCTTGCGAGCGACGGCGCTCTCGCAGGTCATCGGCCGTCAGTCCCATGCTCATTTGATCTTTGGCGACAGTGCTCGCCCCTGCCAGCAGGGCGTCCCCAAGTGACCGAATTTCGAGCAGTCTCCGTTTATCCGCCTGGCTCGTAAATCCGGTCCGCGTGAAATTGCGTGTCGAGACTTTCCCATCCGCGGTGATGGCGAAATTGGCAACGACACGTGGTCGTCTCCGGGACTGATTCACGCCTTGTCCTCGATGGATTCCTCGACCGAGTGAACTTCTTCCTGCACCTCGTCAAGGTGCAAGCCGCCGGTTGGACGATACACGAGATAGACACATCCGCCGATCAAGCCCCAAAAGACGACCATGAGGAAGCCGGTCATCGAAATCATCACGGCAAGGCTTTCCTGAGTGCCGAAGAGAGAAGCCAGCACCTTTTGAAACAAGCCTTCACGAACGCCCATTCCCGAAAGACTGATCGGCAGGGAGGCGATTGTCAAAATCACCGGGAGCACCGCCAGGATCTGAGTCATGCCTTCGATGCCCGGAAAGAGGCCGAAGGCGCGGGCCGCGAAATAAAAGGAGAGAAAGATGCAGAAGTGGGCTGGAACCGAGAGACCGAAGGTGAGCGCAAGCGTGCGGGGATCTCGCGCGTAGGTCGAGAAGGCGGTGGCGAGTTCGACAATCATGGCGCGCAACGGGAGCCAGTGAGGCAGTTGGTGTGCGAGGTGAAAGCGATCGACGCAAAAGCCGAAAACAATCAAGGCGAGCGATCCTCCCATGATAAGGGCGAGAGCCCCCAGGAGCGTGCGAGTCAGCGGATGGGAAAGGAGAACGTCCATTTGCAGCGAGCAGAGGACGACGGTAATCGCCACCAAGCCGATCATGCCGACCATGCGGTCCACCAACACGCTCAGCAGGGCAGCCGTCTTCTTGGAGGATGTCTCGCGCATGGCATAGTAGATCTTCACGATGTCACCCCCGGTCGCGCCGAGGAGGAAGAGATTGAAGAACGCGCCGATCAAATAGACCCGAAAGGTCCTCCACCATCCCATATCGATCCCCTGAACTCTGAGCAAACGGCGCCATCGTTCCGTCTGCAGCAGGAAGGCTCCACCCAGACTCAGGAGACCTGGAACGAACCAGAGATAGTCGGCCGTGCGCAACGCTTCTCCCATTTGGCTGCGCTTGGCAGGATCCTTGAAAATCCACCAGAGCAGGAAGGCGGTGATGGCAAACTGCAGGGAAGTGATGAGGATGCGCTTCATGAACGGAAGAGTTTTCGCCAGCGGTCGGCCGCGATGGCAATCTCTTCGGCCGGGATGCCTGGACGAAGCTCAAAGACGAAAATGCAGTCCTTGGCGAGCTTGGGGATGAGTTTGGCGTAATTGATCTCGCCGGTGAAGGGCGGAGAATGGTCGCGGAAGGGCCATTTGACGTCGTGCACGTGGCAGCCGAGGACTCGGTTGCCAATGCGATCCAGCCAATCCCCGTGATCGAGCAAGGCGAGATTCTGCTTGATCTGAGCATGTCCGAAATCATGCCAGTATCCAACGTGGGGTGAATTCAGAGTTTTCAAGAACTCCTCGAACTCTCGCTCCGAAGGAACGGCTTCGTAATGCTCACGATTCTCGATACCAATGCGGATGCCCTTCTTGGAGGCATAGTCGAGAATCGGGGCCAGGCATTGCAGCGCCCGCCGAATATGCCCAGGCCCCTCGCTCTCACGTTTCTTGACCGCCTCGAGCTTCTTGCGGGCGAACTGCTTGCTGAGGAACTTTCCCTCGTCGACCAACCGTCGCAACGGCGGAGTGAGAGTCAGAGTGCGGATCCGGCCGGTATGGACAACTACAAATGGAGCTTCCAGGCGCTCCGCCATATCGACGGTTTGCAGCGTCAGGCGAACCGCTCGTTCGCGGTCGCTCGTTCGCGGCGACGTAAACTCGTAGCAATCCGGTTGATCGACCATCACTTCGGGAGGCAGCGGGCAGAAGTTGTGCAGACTGGACACAACAAACGGCGTCTTCTTTCGCAATTCGAGCATCTCGTGGACTGTCGACGCAGTGAGCCCGTGGCCTAGTTCGACGGCGTCGAAGCCGAGGTCCAGAATCTCGTGAACGATTTCCCTGGCCGGCTTGCCGCGTTCCGAATTCCAGCTTGTCGAAAACGAGAGCATCCCAAGGCGTCACGCTGATAAGGCGGATTCTCCTGCGGATTGGCCGCGTGCGGGGCGGGCTTCGGAAGAGATGGTCATCTTCCGGGAGAATAGCAGGAAATCTCGCCGCGCTGCCAGCCTGAGATTCCAGGTCGATTGCTCCTGCGAAAACCTTGGCAAAGCCTGGTCGGAGGTGTCATCCTATCGGTGCTATGCAGTATCGCAACTTTCTCGGAACGGATCTGCGAGTGAGCGAGGTGGGATTCGGCCTTTGGACCGTTTCCACGGGTTGGTGGGGCAATTACACCGATGAGCAGGCCGTGGCTTTGATGCAAGAAGCGTTCGACCTCGGTGTCACCTTGTTTGACGCGGCCGACACTTACGGAAATGGTCGAAGCGAGGAATTGATCGCCAAGGCGTTTGGTGACCGGCGCGACCAGATCGTGATCGCGACGAAAGTTGGTTACGACTTTCTCCATCATGGTGAGGAACGTCGCGGCCAGCGTGAGATTCCACAGAACTTCCAGCCAGAGGCCATTCGTGCCGCCACCGACGCCGCGCTCAAGCGACTCGCGACGGATCATATTGATCTCCTTCAACTTCACAACATTCGAATGGCACAGGCGGACGATGACGCTCTTTGGGAGACGCTCGAGGACCTGCGCCAGGAAGGAAAACTCAGGCATTATGGTGCCGCCCTCGGCCCGGCCATAGGCTGGCTGGGGGAAGGAGTGAGGACGATTCGGAAGCGCAATCCGGACGTCCTCCAGCACATCTACAACCTGCTTGAGCAGCATCCAGGCAAAGCAATCCAGGACGCGGCCCGTGAGTGTGGCGCCAAGACGAAGTTTCTCATCCGCGTTCCGCATTCTTCCGGAATGCTCGAAGGCAAGTATACCGCCGAGACCGTATTCCCGCCGGGAGACCATCGCAGCCATCGTCCACGGTCGTGGCTGCTCAATGGTGTGAAGAAGGTCGAACAACTGAGATTTCTTGAGCGCTCCGGAGCGCGCACCCTCGGGGAGGCCGCCATTCTGTGGCTGTTACGGGACGATCGGGTGGCCTCCGTGCTGCCGAATATCTACGATTCCGCGCAGTTGCGAGAGTTTGCCGAGGCGCCTGACCGGCCGGCATTGTCCGATGAGGAAATGGAGCAGGTGGCTGCCTTGGTCTCCCGCAATTTCGGACTCGAGTCTGAAGAACCGAAATTCAAGGGCACGATGGAATTGACCGAGGAGCTCGCGACCGCGTGAGACGACTGGCTCACTATGTCCTCAGGCGCAGCGGGCTGCGGCGTCGAAGACGTCACGCCGAACCGCCCGGCCGCCCCAAGCTCGTCATTTTCGACTTCGATGGAACCATCGCGGACACGTTCGATGCCGGGGTGATGATTCTGAATAAGCTGTCGGCCGAGTTCGGATTTCGTCCCCTGCACGCGAAAGACCTCGAAAAAGCCCGTGACATGCGCACGCATCAGTTGGTCAAGTTTCTCGGCATTCCCGCGAGAAAGATGAGTCGCATCGCGCGACGCGGGAGTGAAGAGCTGCACGGGTGCATTCATTCAATCCAGCCGCTTCCGGGTATGCCGGAGGCTTTGCGGGAACTGCAGGGCCTTGGTTATTCGCTGGGTATCATTACTTCGAATACCGAACTCAACGTGAATATTTTTCTCCGTCGTCATGGGCTCGAGGTATTCGAATTTGTTCGTTGTTCGTCCAAACTTCTCGGCAAGGCGCGAATGATCCGCAGTGTCATCAGAAGGCAGCATGTTCGGGCGGCAGAGATTCTGTTCGTAGGCGACGAGACGCGGGACATCGAGGCATGCCAGAAGGTCGGGGTGCGAATCGTGGCAGTAACCTGGGGGTACAACAGCCGTCGATCCATCGTGGCCTTGAAGCCGGATTTCATTTTTGATGACCCCAAGGAGTTGGTGGCGCTGCTGGCCAATCAAACGGCGCAACCGATGGCGGAAAGCAATCCATCGATGACCGGCGCAGAAGTGCCCGCCCATCAGACAACCGCCCCCCAGTAGTCTCTCGGTCTGCGCTAGCTTCCGCCCCGTCAAACGGGGACGGCCTCCAGGTCCCAGATATTGCGCGCGTACTCCCGGATGGCGCGATCACTTGAGAACTTGCCAACCCGCGCGGTATTGAGGATGGCCATCCGGGCCCAGCGTGTTTTTTCCCGGAAGGCAGCGTCCACCTTTTTCTGGCAATCGCTGTACGATCTGAAGTCTGCCAGGCATAGGAACGGGTCGCTATAGGAGAGATTGTCCCGGAGCATGCCGAGCACGTTGGGCGGCTCGTCCGGCGTGAAGTAGTTGGATCCCACCCAATCGACCACTGCGCGCAACTCCTCGTCCTTTTGGAGGAAATCCTGAGGAGTGTAGCCCTTCTCAACGAGAGCGGTGACTTCCTCGACCGTGAGACCGAAGATGAAGATGTTCTCGTCGCCGACCTCTTCCTTGATCTCGACGTTCGCGCCATCCAGGGTCCCGATCGTTAGGGCGCCATTGAGAGCCAGTTTCATGTTGCCTGTCCCGGAGGCCTCCTTGCCGGCTGTCGAGATTTGCTCGGAGAGGTCAGCTGCCGGAACGATGCGTTGCGCGAGCGAAACGCGATAGTTCGGCAGGAAGACGACCTTGATGCGGTCTTCGATGCGCTTGTCGTTGTTAATGCATTTCCCGACGGCATTGATCGCTTTGATAATGCATTTGGCCATGTCGTAGCCGGGGGCGGCCTTGGCGGCAAAAACGAACACGCGAGGGGTGATATCCAGTCCCGGATTCTGCAGGACTCGACGATACAGGGCGAGAATATGCAGCAGATTCAGATGCTGGCGCTTGTATTCGTGCAGACGTTTGATTTGCACGTCGAAGAGGGCCGTTGGGTTGACGGCGATGCCGCAATCTCTCTTGATAATGCGCGCCAAATCCAGCTTGTTGGCGTGCTTCACATTCATGAAGTCGGTCTGGAATTGCGGATCATCGACGAACTCTTCCAAGGCCCGCAGTTTGTCGAGGTCGGTTTCCCAGCCGTGTCCAATCTTTTGGGTGATCAGGTTGCTGAGGCGCGGATTGCAGGCCAGGAGCCAGCGACGCGGAGTAATCCCGTTCGTCTTGTTATTGAACTTTCCCGGATAAAGGAGGTCGAATGCGGGGAAGAGGTGCTTCTTGAGCAGTTCTGTGTGTAGTTCGGCTACGCCGTTAACCGAATGGCTCCCTACGACCGACAGGTGCGCCATCCGCACCATTTGGACTCCTCCTTCCTCGATCAGGGAAAGGGTCTGCTTCATCTTGGTATCCCCCGGCCACAGGGCATCCAAGTGCTCGAGGAAGCGCTTGTTGATCTCAAAGATGATCTGAAGATGGCGCGGAAGAACCTTCTGGAAGAGTCCGACGCTCCATCTCTCCAACGCCTCCGGGAGGAGAGTGTGATTGGTATAGGCAAATGTCCGCGTGACAATCGACCACGCCTCATCCCAAGGCATCCCATATTCGTCGTGGAGGACGCGCTGGAGTTCGACCACGGCGATCGCCGGGTGCGTATCGTTTAGTTGAATCGCTACTTTATCGGGGAAATCTTGCCAGTCCTCGTTAGCCCTTCGAAAACGCCGAATGATGTCCTTGAGCGAACAGGCCACAAAAAAGTACTGCTGAAGCAAGCGGAGCTCCTTGCCGCTATCGGTTTTGTCGTTGGGGTAGAGAACCTTGGAGATCGTTTCACTGTGGTTCTTCTCGCGCACTGCCTCTTCGTAGCCGCCACGATTGAAGGCCTCGAAATCGAACTCCTCCGGCGCGCGCGACTCCCACAGGCGCAGGAAGTTCACCGTATTAGTCCCATAGCCGGGCACCGGGATGTCGTAGGGAATCCCGACCAGCTTCTTCCATCCCATCCAGCGCGGAACGTAATTTCCCCGATCGTCGAAAACGTTCTCGACATACCCGTAAACCTGAATCTCGGTCGCGTGCTCCGGCCGGACGATTTCCCAGGGCGTCCCATACTGCATCCATGCGTCTGGAAGCTCGACTTGGTAGCCATTGCGGAATTCCTGTTTAAAGAGGCCGTACTGGTAATGGATTCCGTATCCGATTGCCGGATAATCGAGAGTCGCCAGCGAGTCGAGAAAACACGCCGCCAAGCGCCCCAGGCCGCCGTTGCCGAGGCCCATGTCATATTCTTCATGCCGAAGCTCTTCGTAGTCCAGACCGAGCTCTTCGAGCGCATGGGTCATATCATCATTTACGCCGGCGCTGTACAGGCTGTTGGAGAAAAGGCGCCCCATCAGGAACTCGAGCGACAGGTAATAGACCCGCTTCACGTTCTTGTTGTGATGGACCGCCGCCGTGGCGATCATCCTCTCGACGATGATGCTCTGAACGGCCTTCGACGTGGCCAGCCACCAGTCTCGCTTGGTGGCGGTTGAGGAATCCCGTGCCAGCGTGAATTTCAGGCTGCCTTGGATCAAGGCTTTAAGTCCCGGGACCGACTTATCGAGGACAGAGTGGAACTCGCTCATGGTGGTGTCTTTTCTTATGAATAAAGCGCGAAGTAAAGTGGAAGAACGCAGAGCAAAAATCGCGCCAGAAACTGGTTCGATCCCGGCGGCCGCGATCGATTGACTGTCGTAAACCGTTCAGAAAGAGCGACTAGGAAGGTGGGGTCTCCTGGGAGTTCTTCTTTTTAGCGATGATGTAGGCGGCGATGGTGTTGACGCTGACGAAGGCTTCCCGGGCGACTTCGGCGTTGGGAGTGGCGATCCCGAAGTTCTTTTCAATGCCCACGGCCAGTTCCAGTGCGTCGATCGAGTCGAGGGCCAGGCCTTCCGGGCTGAAAAGAAGCGTATCGTCGCCGATCTCCTCCGGCTCCATCTTGAGCATGAGGTTCTCGACCATCATGCCCTTAATGCGGGATTTGAGGTCAATTTCGGACATGTAACCGGAAGGAACTAAACGGGATTTCCAAGATGAACAGGTTTTTCTACGATGGGAACGTGCTTCGCAAAACCCGTATCGACCAACTCCTGACCACCAGAGGTCTTTGCACTTCTCGGGAGCAGGCTCAGCGGGCGATCATGGCCGGGAGAGTGACGGTGGACGGACATCGAGCGGAAAAGCCGGGACTGCAAGTTTCGTGGGACGCCCGGGTCGAGATCCAGGGTGCCGAACGGTACGTGGGTCGCGGCGGTCTCAAGCTGGAAGCCGCGCTCGAGCACTTTCAGGTCTCTGCGGAGGGCAAACGATGCCTGGACATCGGATCCTCCACCGGAGGATTCACCGATTGCCTTCTTCAGCATGGAGCGGCCAAGGTCTACGCCATCGATGTCGGACGGGGTCAGATGGATTGGAAGTTGCGCAACGATCCTCGGGTGTTCGTGCGCGAAGGGATCAACGCACGCTATCTGAAGGCCGCGGACATAGGAGAGTCTGTCGAGCTATGCGTGGCGGATGTCAGTTTTATCTCGTTGGCGTTGATTTTGCCGGCTGTGTTTGCGTTACTGCCGGGCGCTGCCGACATGATCGTGTTGATCAAACCCCAATTCGAACTCTCTCCCGGCAAAGTCGGGCGCGGAGGCATTGTCAGGGACCCGACCTTTCGCTTGGAGGCGGTCGAGAAGATCCGTGACTTTGTCGAGCAGCAGGGCAAGCAATGGCTCGGCGTGATGGAATCACCGATCAAAGGACGGGAAGGCAACATGGAGTTTCTGGCACACATCAAGACATGATCGGACTGATCGCTCATTCGGAGAAGGCGGAGGCCCGCGCGGCGGTGTGCGGGATGATTGCGGAACTGACGAAGAGAAAGATCGATTTCGAGATCGAGAAAGAAACGGCTGCCCTTGCGGGACGGGAGTCCTCTCTGGACGAGCGCGCGCTGGCGCTGCGGTGTGAGTTGCTGGTGGTCATGGGAGGCGATGGAACCATCCTGCGAGTCGTGCACGAACTGGGCGCGAAGATTCAGCCCGTCCTGGGAGTCAATATTGGATCGCTCGGATTTTTGACGTGTGCCGGCCTGAGCGAAATCCCCCGGGCGGTGGAGAGCATTGTCCGACGGGATTTCATTTTAAGTCCGAGGAATCTGCTAACCGCCCGGATTACCACTTCAGAGGGTCAACACGATCTCTTTTACGGTTTGAATGACGTGGTGATCAGCCGCGGCGAGCGGTCCCAGCTCGTGAAGATTCAGGTGCAGATCGATGGGGCGGAGCTGACTCACTACAACGCCGATGGCCTGATCGTGGCGACCCCCACCGGCTCGACGGCGTATTCGCTGGCCGCAGGAGGACCGATCCTCATGCCGGACTCCGGCGCATTCGTTATTACACCGATCTGCCCACACGTGCTCACTAATCGCTCGACCGTGGTCAGCGATCGCTCGGTCATCGAAGTACGCCTGTTCGTTCCGGAACAGAAGGTTTTCGTTTCCGTTGATGGCCGATCCTCGCACGCTATGCGAGTCGGGGACGTCCTGCGTGTGGCCAAGAGTAACAGGAGATTGCCGTTGGTCATGCTGCCGGAACGGTCGTTCCCGGAGGTCCTTCGCCAGAAACTGAAGTGGAGCGGAAGTAACGTATGACGCCCATTGCCGATGTCCTCCAGCCCGAACACGTCGTCTTGACACTGGCGGCGCATGATCCAGCGGGGAGCATCGCGGAGGTCCTCGCCAAGCTCGACGGGGACGAGCGGGTAAAAAACTTCGCCGCGCTCCGCGAGGCCGTTTTGTCGCAACCGGCTCCGGCCATCTCGGAGAATGGCTCTGGGATTTGCATCGCCCACGGCAGAACGGAGGCAGTCACTTCGCTGTTGATGTCCGTCGGGCGGTCCGCTGAGGGCATTGCTTTTCCGAAGCTGACTGACCCGGTGAGATTGGTCTTCGTCGCGGGAATCCCAGGAGCGTTCACCTCGGAATACCTCAGAATTGTCGGAGCGATTGTTCGCATCTGTCGCGACCGGCGACAGCTCGACCGCTTGCTCACCATCAAGGAGCCAGAGCGATTTGTTTCCCTGCTCAGCTCCGGCGAAGTAAAGCTGTAGACGGGGAGCGGGTCCTTCCGATTGGGCGAGCCGGCGGTTGACGCGATCGGTCGCCACTCGCATAGTGCCTGCAGCGGGATGATCCTTTCCTGGCAACAGAATGAGCACGGAAGCGGTTGGCTGGCTTGAGACCATTGAGTTTGTTGACGCATCGGGAGCGGTGGTTCGGCAGGCGCGCTACTTTGTGTATCCCAAGAATCCGCCGGCATTTTCTTCCCGCTTGCGATTGCAGTGCTTCGAGTTCGTCGGGCGGGCGATCCGAATAAATGGTGAGCTGCCCGAGGGGATTATGGTTCGTGAAAAGTTCTCTCAGCTCTCGCGCGTCACCACTTTCGCGCAGCTCGACCGACTGGCCGCCTACTACGAGACGGCCGAATGGCGTTGCGTTCGAGCCTGAAGGTACAGGTGGGGGAATCATCTGCGCCCCATCGCCGCAGTTCTTTGGCTTTCGAGGACTCTCCAGCGAAGGCTTTCAGAGTTCCGTCCTTGCGCTGGTTCGAGTTTTATCGCCTGTCCAGACGCTTATGGCGAAAACCGCTTGCCCCAGGTGCGGTCGGGCGATAATGTTCCCGCTCCCAGGACATCATCGCATCGGGCCGTGGCTCAGCTTGGTAGAGCGCCTCGTTCGGGACGAGGAGGCCGCGAGTTCGAATCTCGCCGGCCCGACCACTTGATCAACAAGGAGAGCTTGTGCCGGCGAGGTTCGAACGTCAGTTCGACTGCGGCGCGCGGAGCGCGAAAGTGAACGGGCGCCAGCCAGATGGCAGAGCTCGCCGGCCCGAGCACTTGATGAATAAAGGAGCGTGTGTTCCGGCAAGCTTTGCACTTCAGTTCGACCGCGGCTGTGGAGGCCGAAGTTGAACGACGCAGCCAGATCTGTGAAGCGCGCAGCCCCCGACCAGGAGAGATATTTGGGGGCGGGGGCCGTTGTATCGCTAAATGCTTGCAGGCGCGGTAGGGAGCGAACAATGTGGCGCGCTTCATGGAACGTCTTGATGGCAGGGAGGCTGGCCAGCTTCGCGAGGTGGTGATTGAACCCGGCGTGGCTCCGTACGCCCATGGATCGGTCTTGATTCGTTTTGGTCGGACACAAGTGATCTGTGCCGCCACATTGGAGGAGACCGTTCCACGCTGGATGAAGGAGCAGGGAGTGGAAGGCGGATGGATCACTGCGGAGTATGCGATGCTTCCGTACTCCACCTCGCCACGAAAGCCACGTGATATCACGAAAGGTCGACCGGACGGCCGCGGGACGGAGATTCAGCGTCTGATCGGGCGTTCCCTGCGCGCGGCGGTCGATCTGGTTGCCCTTGGCTCGAGAACCCTTTGGGTCGATTGTGATGTCCTCCAGGCCGACGGAGGAACCCGGACTGCCGCCATTACCGGTGCCTGTGTCGCCATGGGATTGGCTTGTCGCACGCTGTTGGAGGCGGGAAAAATCTCCGCTTCACCGATCCGGCGGAAAGTTGCCGCCGTCAGTGTCGGCTTGGTCGAGGGCGAAGCGCTCTTGGACCTTAATTACGAAGAGGATAAGGAGGCATCGGTCGATATGAATCTTGTCATGACCGACCAGCTAGAGTTCGTGGAGTTGCAAGGGTCCGGCGAGGAGGCCGTCTTTTCCGATAGCCAATTGGCCGCGATGTTGGAGCTCGGCAAGGCCGGGATTCGCCGGCTGGTCGATATTCAAGAATCCGTTCTCTGATGAAGAAAGCATTGATTACAGGCATAACCGGCCAGGACGGATCTTATCTGGCCGATTTACTGCTGAAGAAGGGGTACGAGGTCCACGGGATTATCCGGCGCGCGAGCACCTTCAACACGGACCGCATCGACCATCTGTACCAAGACCCTCACGTTCACGGGGTGAAACTCTTCCTTCACTACGGAGACCTGGCCGATTCCGTCAACCTGGTGAAATTGATCTATCAGCTCAAGCCCGATGAGATCTATCATCTGGGGGCGCAGAGCCATGTCCGCGTGAGCTTTGATATTCCGGAATATACGGCGGACGTCACCGGAATCGGCGCGATCCGGATTCTGGAGGCGATGCGGGAGGCAGGCGTGGGATCGCGGTTCTATCAGGCGTCCAGCAGCGAGATGTTTGGCAAAGTCCAGGCGGTGCCGCAAAGCGAGACGACGCCCTTCTGGCCACGCAGTCCCTACGGTGTGGCCAAAGTCTTTGCCTATTGGGCGACGGTCAACTACCGCGAAAGCTATAATATGCATGCCAGCAATGGCATTCTCTTCAACCACGAGAGCCCGCGCCGCGGTGAAACCTTTGTGACGCGCAAGGTTTCCCGGGCCGTGGCCGCCATCAAATGTGGACTGCAAAAGGAACTCTTCCTCGGAAACCTTCAGGCCAAACGCGACTGGGGCTATGCCCCGGAGTATGTCGAGGCCATGTGGCTCATGCTTCAGCAAGACCGGCCGGACGACTATGTGATCGCGACTGGGGAGACCCATAGCGTGCAGGAATTCCTCGAACTCGCGTTTGCGCGCGTAGATTTGGATTGGAAGGAATTTGTTCGCCACGACAGCCGCTACGAGCGGCCCGCGGAGGTCGATCTGCTGGTGGGCGACGCGTCCAAAGCCAAGCGCGCTCTTGACTGGGAGCCCAAGGTTCGCTTGCCGGAGCTGGTCCAGATCATGGTCGATGCCGACCTCGCCAGCCTGCAAAAACGGGCTTGACGGTGTTCTCAATCGGTTGGAATATGTCCGTTTTTCCAAAGATTGCCATGGCCAGAAAATGTGACATCACCGGAGCGCGCCCGAAGCGGGGAGGAAAGATTCATCGCCGCGGTCTCGCGAAGAAAAAGGGAGGAATCGGCATGCATGTGACCAAAGCGGTCCCCCGGTGGCACCTGCCGAATCTTAAGACCAAGAGGGTATGGGTGCCGGAGCTGAAGAAGTTCGTGACGGTAAAGGCCACGGCGCGTGCTTTCAAGACTCTCTCCAAGAATGGTACTTATAAGACTCTCGCCAAGGCGGGACTTGTCCGATAGCGTTTCTTTTTCTCCCTCCAGTTTTTTACCTACTCAGTTATGTCCTTCAGCGTCGTTAGCAAAAAGTCGGGCAAGACGTACTATCTCCATGCGCGTCTTCAGAAACTTAAGGGCGGGCAGGAAGTTACCTTGTATTATTTCGCGGGGCAGCCGGGACAAGGAGCGATTGACGCGTTGCCGAACGGTTACAAGGTCTCGGAGAACGAGAAAACAGGACTCCCCCTGCTTAAGAAAGCCTGATTGGGCGGCTCGGCGAGGTTACGCTCGCGGATGAGCGCTCGCGTAGGCGCGCTTCATTCTTTCCGCTGTCACATGCGTGTAGATCTGCGTCGTCGAAAGGCTGGCGTGGCCAAGCAGAGACTGGACGCTTCGCAAATCCGCACCGCCATCGAGAAGATGAGTCGCGAAGCTGTGGCGAAGCTTGTGAGGGCTTAGGTCGGCGGGCAGGCCGGCCTCGCGGAGGTATTTTTTCATCGCCAGCCAAATCGATCGGGCTGAAAGCCTGCGTCGCAGTTTACTGATGAAGAGTGGTCCGGCATGCACACCGGCCTTTTGCCGGTATCGAGACACCGCTTCCAAGGCCGGGCGCCCGACCGGACAAATACGCTCCTTCGAGCCCTTTCCCAAGACGCGGACAGTTTCGCTGATGGGATCGAGATCCTTGACATCGAGTTTGACTAATTCCGATAGCCGCAGTCCGCTCGAGTAAAAGAGCTCGAAAATGGCCTCGTCCCGGGCCGCCATCCAGGAAGGAGCCTGCTTTTGCTTTGCAC
Organism: uncultured Verrucomicrobiae bacterium; assembly: GCA_963820865.1. Classification (GTDB taxonomy): domain Bacteria; phylum Verrucomicrobiota; class Verrucomicrobiia; order Chthoniobacterales; family Terrimicrobiaceae; genus DASTFP01. Next base: position 1,197,364 of record CAWGBZ010000011.1, on the reverse strand, counting down.
CCCCCGCGGTCTTCCCCAAAAAGTTCTCCACCTGCGACACCGTGAGAAATTTCGGAAGCGTCTTCTCAGGCTTCGGGATCTCAATCGCCTTCAAGATATTGACATCGATGAACTTGCGCAGCACCAAGAACTGGTAAAAGCTGCGCAATGCAGCGAAGGTCAGCCGGATGCTTGAGCGTGCCCGACCGGACTTCATCAAGTGGAGGAGAAAGGCTCGAAAGTCATCGGCGGTAGCGTTTTTCCACGTCAGACCCGGGCGAAAGGCTCGAAACGTCTCAAGCGCGACCCGGTAACTGGTCTGGGTGTGTGGCGAGGCGTTTTTCTCGCCTTCCAAATAGAGGGCGAACTGCCGAGCGAGAGGGTCTTCCGTCGCGACCTGGCGGCGCCTTGATCTCAACGGACGCGATTCGCCTTCAGGGCCGGGAGCCCATTGGCGGGGTCAACGGCGGCTGCGAAGTGTTGTCGACTTTGCCGGACTTCTTCGTGCCGCGTTCAAAACGCAAAACGGCAGACCGTGATTCCACTCCATCCGGCGAGACCGCGACGATTGGAATCTCGTAAACGCCGTCGGGGAAAATGAAGTGATAGCGGAAAGTGCCGTCCGGATTGAGGGCGATTGGTTTTCCGTCAACGGTCACTTTGGCGCGCGAATCGGTTCCTCCATAGAAGATGACCTCCGCATTGACATGCATGAAGAAACTGCGCGGAGCGCCGAACGAACTGACCCATTCAGAGGCTCCCGACCAGCTAGTGATCGCCCCCGACGACCAACTCGTCACTGCGGCTGATGACCAGCTGGAAATGGCCGCCTGCGCCCAGCTACTTTGAGCTCCCTGCAGCCAACTGGAGATAGCGGCTTGCGCCCAGCTGCTCTCGGCGCTCTGCAGCCAACTGGAGATAGCGGCTTGCGCCCAGCTGCTCTCGGCGCCCTGCAGCCAACTGGAGATAGCGGCTTGCGCCCCGCTGCTCTCAGCGCCCTGTAGCCAACTGGAGATAGCGGCTTGCGCCCCGCTGCTCTCAGCGCCCTGTAGCCAGCTGGAAATGGCCGCCTGCGCCCAGCTGCTTTCGGCACCTTTGAGCCAACTGGAGAGCGCCGCCGCACCCCAGCTCGACTGGGGGGCTTGGGACCAACTGCCGAGCGACTCGCCGCTCCAGCCGGCGGAGCTCTCACCCGCCGCCGCCCAGCTCGACAGAACGGCCGCGGCCCAACTGGAAAGTTCCGCCGCGCTCCAGCTCGAAACTGCCCCGCTGGACATCGCCCCTAGTGCACTAAAGAGGCTGCTCTCGGAGGCGCTCCACTGTTCTTTCGGAAACGAGCTGATCGCACCTTGACTGGTAATTCGCTCCTCGAGGCGCTTGCGAACTCTCTCCTCGATCTCTTTTGAGCTGAGGCCACTGGTCGCTACTTCCTCGAGAAAATTGCTTCCGAGAAGCGCCTCCAGGACCAATCGCTGCTCCAAAGGAACTCCCGGGGACTGAGCAGCCCCGAAGAGGTTGCCCTCCATTTGCAGACGAGACAAGGCGCTCAAGAGAGGCTCGCCCGACTTGATGGCGTCCTGGATCCTCTCCATCAGCTTTTGGAAACTAAGATGGAGCGGAATGGTGGCGTAGTTGAACTGGTCAGACTCGGAAAGACGGTCCGAGGGCGTCTCTATGGTATAAGATCGTGCGATGGCATTCCAGGTCGAGCCCCGGTGGTAGCCGATTTCGACCGTGTACTTTGAACCGGCCTGCTTTACCGGGATGTACCAGTTCCGAGTCTCGAAGGGGACTTCGATCTCCGCTTCGATTGTCTCATCCTGATAAACGCGCAGAAACGTCTTCCCTCCTGGATGCCGAGAGATGTCGATATCCCAATATGTGAAGAGCCAGTGGGGCTCTTGGGCGATCAGAAAGATGGTGTCTGAGCCGTAGCTTTGAGGCAGTTCGCCAAGTTGGTCGATGTCGAGCGAGGGAGTTGCTTCCGAGGAGGGCGATGGCGGCTCGGGAGTTTCGCTTGCGCTCTGGGTCGCCGGCTTCTCACGCAATTTAACCCCCGATTTTTTCTTGGCGCCCCCCCCATTTTTTCGACTCATGATCGCTTGAAATACTCCTTAGGGCACATAAACCACACGACCCTCAGGCTGGCAACGCTTTTTTCCCGGCAGGTCGCCGGTTGAAAATTGTTTTCGCATTCGTAACTTGGCCCATATGAAAACGAGGGTTTTTGCCACGGCTTTTTTCCTGGGCCTGGTCGTTTCAGCATTCGCGCAGAATCCGGGGACGGCCAACGCGCTGGCGCGTCAACTTAACGATGCATTTGCCTCTGTGTATGAGAAAGTGGCGCCGGCGGTGGTCATTGTAGAGGTTAGACGTTCCTCGGACGTCTCCCTGAGTGGTTTGCCGGAGGGCTTGGAATTTTTCTTTCGCGGACCCGACGGGGCACCCACCCAGACGAACCAAGGTTCTGGATTTATCATATCCGCAGACGGTTATATTCTCACGAATGACCATGTCGTGGGCGAAAGTGCCAATGATGGTATCATCGTGAAGTTGAAGGATGGCCGTAAATTCTCGGCGAAACTCGTTGGAATGGATGACAAATCAGATCTGGCGGTCATCAAGATCGACGCGGGGAATCTTCCCATGGTGGAACTTGGGGACAGCGATGCGGCGAAGGTGGGTCAGTTCGCGTTCGCGATCGGTGCGCCGTTTGAGCTGCCGTACACGTTTACGGTGGGGGTGATCAGCGCCAAGGGTCGCAACAACCTTACCAACAGTCGCTCGTACGAGGAATACATTCAGACCGATGCTTCGATTAACCCTGGAAACAGCGGGGGACCTCTCTGTGACATCGAAGGGCGCGTCGTCGGGGTGAATACGTTGATTTACAGGATGAATCGCGGGCTTGGGTTCGCGATTCCCATCAATCTCGCCCGTGAAGTCAGTCAGCAACTCATCGCCAACGGCCGCGTGTCACGGTCCTGGCTGGGGATAGAGATCATGGGAATCGAGGAGAGCGAGGCCTTGCAGCGCTACTTTCCGGATTTGAAGAAAGGAGTCGTCGTCAATGGAATCCAGCCCGGGACGCCGGCGGCGTCGAGCGATTTGCGCGCGGGAGACGTCATTTTGAAGGTCGACAATGTCCCAGTGTCTTTGTCACGGGATGTCCAGCGGGAAATTCTCAGCAAGAAGGTGGGACAGAGCGTGAGTCTCGAGTTGTGGCGCAATGGAAGGATCTCCTCTCTGACCATGCGCACGGGTGAGCAACCCGACCGGCTGATGCGCGCATCCAACCAGCCGGTTCCCCGGGAACTACCGGCGAAACCGTCTGAACCTCAGCCGCCGAATTTCGGTTTGGTGGTTGAGGACATGCCGGCCGGATCGTCCACCCAAGGGGTGCGCGTGATCGACATCGCCCCGGGAAGTGCCGCCGACGCTGCCGGGCTTATCCGCGGCGACGTGATTACCGAAGTGGCCGGCAAGCCGGTGCGGGGGACGGCCGACTTTGATGCCGCCATTACCGGGGCGGATCTCAACCGTGGCATGATGTTGTTGGTCGACCGGGCCGGGGAGCGCACATTTGCTATTCTCAAGCCCTAAGTAGTTGCGGATCCCATGTCGTGCGCGCCGCTCACGTCCGAAGCGGCGTGGTCGCCCGGACCACTCCCGAGGGCCGGCAAGCCCAATGCAGCTTGGCGACTCTGCCAGCGCATTTTTCGCAAGTTTTTACTCGGAAAACCCAACAAAACCTGTATCGAACGGCCAGACAGTACGTCTTGGCCCCCATGCAGCGTCTCATCTCCCAAATCGGCCGCAGTCAGCGCCTTTCGATTGTGAACTTACTCAAGCGGAGTCAAGGACTTACGGTGCGTGAGATGGCAGATCGTTTGGGCATGAGTTACATGGGCGTCAAGCAACACTGCCTGAATCTGGAACGCGACGGCTATTTGGGAACCTTTCGACGGCACCGCGGGGTGGGTCGTCCCGAGCTCCTCTACCATCTGACTGCCAAGGCACAGGATTTGTTTCCCCAAGCGGACAATGTGCTCTCGATCTCACTTCTCGAGCAGGCACGGAAGCTCTATGGAGGGACGGCGGCCGAGAAAATCCTGTTCCTCCACTTTCAGGAAAAAGCCAAGACTTACACGAAGAAATTGCAGGGGGACACGGTGACGGATCGAGCGAAGTCCCTGGCGCGATTGCGGGATCGTGAAGGTCATATGTCGGATTTCGAGTTGAACCCTGGGCCGCGCATCATCGAGCGGCATCATCCCATGCAAGCGCTCTTTGACGCGTTTCCGGAAGCTGCTTCGATGGAGCGCGATTTGTTCCAGCGGGTGCTCGGGGTACCGGTGCGGCGCGAGCAGCGGCAAGCCGGGGGAAACTACGAGTATGTTTTCTCGCTGGTTGGGGCGGTAGCCTGACCTTATGCTGACAGCCCTCTCATGGCGACCATTGGCATAGTTTTGGGAACAAACCGGCTGGAGGGGAACACGGCGAAAGTTGTCAGCCACCTCGACGCCATCTACCGGGCGCTCGGTCAGCCGACGCAGATCATCGATCTGTCCCAGCTTCCGCCAGAAATTTTCTCATCGTCGAGTTACGCCGAGAAGCCCGCCGGATTCCGACCATTTGCCGAGGCGGTATCGCAGTGTGCTGGTCTTCATGTGGTGACTCCCGAATACAACGGCGGGGTTCCAGGAATTCTGAAGTATTTCATCGATATGCTGAAGTTTCCCGAGAGCCTGCAAAAAAAGCCGGCATGCTTTACCGGTTTGTCGACTGGCGACGGAGGCGGGCTGCGATCCGTCGGACAACTGCAGGCGATTTTCATTTATCGCAAGGCTTATCTCTTTCCCGAATCAGTTCTGATCCCGCTCATCGGTAATCTTCTCACGCCCGAGGGCCGTATCGGCAACGACAAGGTGCTGGCCGAGTTGCGTGGACAGGCCGAGGGATTCATCGGCTTCGTGAAGCTTCTTACGGGCAGCGAGTAAGCCAGCGTCTTTGCCAGGCCGCCGCAGGTTTCGTCCGTCCGGACGGATCGCTCGGCTGGCAAATTTCTTTCCGGAGCGGCTCTAGTCTTGCCAAGCCGTGCCCAAGACGCTTCCTTCGCCCTACTTCACTTTAATATGAGCCTTGATATTCCTGCCCTCGAATTGGCCGCTCGCGATGCGCGCGGACTGGCGATGGACGCCGTTGCGAAATCCAAGTCCGGCCATCTCGGCCTGCCTCTCGGCGCCACTGAGATCGGAGCGGTCCTCTACGGTCACGCGTTGAGTCACAATCCCGACGAACCTCGCTGGCTTAATCGTGACCGGTTCATTCTTTCCGCGGGTCACGGAAGCATGTTCCTCTACAGCTGGCTTCATCTATCCGGTTACGCCCTGTCGCTTGATGAGGTAAAGAACTTTCGCCAGCTCCACAGCATCACCCCAGGGCACCCGGAATTTCACGAGACCCCCGGTGTGGAATCGACCTCCGGCCCGCTCGGCCAGGGTGTTTCCAATGCGGTTGGCTATGCGATTTCATCCAAGATGTGCGAGGCCCGCTTCAACACGGCGGAGCACAAGATATTCGACCACCATGTGGTGTGCCTGGCCGGTGATGGCTGCCTCCAGGAGGGGGTTTCACAAGAGGCGGCGGCACTCGCGGCGCATGTCGGCCTCGACAATCTCATTCTGTTCTACGACTCGAACAACGTGACGCTCGATGCGATGGCGCCCGTGACACAGAGCGAGGACACCGCCGCGCGCTTTGCCGCCTACGGATGGGACGTTCATTCCATCGACGGCCACGATCTTCATGAAGTCTTGAACGTCTTCGAGAAGGCCAAGGCCGCCACAAGCGGCAAACCGCAATTCATTGTCGCCAAGACCCTCATCGGAAAGGGCATTCCGGAAGTTTGCGGCACGAACAAGGCTCATGGAGAAGCGGGAGTGAAGTATGTCGAGGCTTCGCGCAAGGCGATGGGTTTGCCCGAGGAAACCTTCTACGTGTCTCCCGAGACACGGTCGTATTTTGCGGCCCACAAGGAGAAGCTGAAGGCAGCTCATCAAGAGTGGGAAGCCGGCTACCAGACGTGGAGGAATGCCAATCAGGATCTGGCCTCGGAACTCGATGCCGCGCTTTCCGGACACACGCCGGATCTCCTTTCCGCAATCCCAAAATTTGATCCTTCCGCCAGCATTGCGACACGCAAGGCGGGCAGCGAGGTCCTGCAGCCTCTGGCTCAAGCGATGCCGCTGCTTATTTCGGGCAGCGCCGACCTGCATGGCTCCACCCTGAACTATATCAAGGACGGCGGTGATTTTAACGCCAAGAATCGCAGCGGACGCAACCTGCACTTCGGCATCCGTGAGCATGGCATGTGCGGAATTCTCAACGGAATCGCCTACGATGGAATCTTCCGGGCAAGTGGAGCAACTTTTCTGGTCTTCAGCGATTACGGACGCCCTTCGATTCGACTCGCAGCGCTTTCCAAGCTCCCGGTGGTCTACATTTTTACGCACGACTCGGTCGGGGTCGGCGAAGACGGACCGACGCACGAACCTGTCGAGACGGTCGCGGCCCTGCGGGCCATTCCCGGCCTCGACGTGATCCGCCCGGCCGATCCGGAGGAGACTGCGGGGGCCTTTGCGGCGGCGTTCCAGAAAACGGACGGACCGACTTTGCTTGCTCTCAGCCGGCAGAATCTGCCGACCTTGAACGATATTCCGGTGGAGTTGCGTCGCGAGGGCGCCTTCAAAGGAGGCTACGTCGCCAAGAAAGAGACGGCGGCACTCGACACCGTCCTGCTGGCAAGTGGAAGTGAACTCCAGCACGCGCTCAAGGCAGCGGGCGAACTAGGGCCCAGCACAAGGGTCGTCTCCATGCCATGCTTCGAGCGATTTGAGCGTCAGGATGCCGCTTACAAGGAAGAAGTGCTCCCCAATGCGGCCCGGCGTCGCGTTTCCATCGAAGCCGGGATTTCGGATCCGTGGTTCCGTTATGTCGGCCTGGACGGCAAGACCGTCGCGATCGACCGTTTTGGCATGAGCGCGCCTGGCAACAAGGTCATGGAAGAGCTGGGTATGACTTCGGCGAAAGTCGTCGAAGCCGCCCAATCGCTAGGCTAGAAGCACCAGCGAGGCGCGCGTCGAGCGAACTACCCGGGAGAAGCCAGGTCTGGTCCGCGATGGCCGTGTCCATTGGCCTGGCGGGCGATTTGCCGCGGCCGGACGTTGCATGTAGGGTGACGGGCGCTTGTCTTGGATAATCCCTGGTTCACCTTCAGTTTCGCCGATTTTTCCTACGCTTTTCTAAGCGTATTGCTCGAGGGAGTGCCTTTCATCCTCGTCGGCACGCTTCTCTCGGGAATCATCGACGAGTTCCTGCCATCGCGCATGATGGTGCGTTTCCTCCCGCGGAACGCATTCCTTGGTGTTTGTCTAAGTGGGTCCATGGGATTGGTCTTCCCGATGTGTGAGTGCGGAGTGGTGCCCGTGATCCGGCGACTGATTCACAAAGGTCTGCCGGTATCGAATGCGGTCGCTTATATGCTGGCGGCGCCGATCGTCAATCCGATCGTTCTGCTAAGCACTTACGCCGCTTTTCGCGGGCAGAGTCCCGTCGAGTTTACGATGCTGCGTCTGGGAGTTGGATACGTCGTTGCAGTGATCGTGGCTCTGGCCGTGCACCATCTTCCGCTCGAGACGGTGTTACGCAGGGGAGTCCTTTCGGAGGTGTCGACCTCGACGGGCGTGCGGTCCGTTCAGACGTGGCAACTTCGTGTTGGCAACGTAGTGCGCGTGGCCGTGAGCGACTTTCTCGATGTGATGGTCTTCTTCGTCCTCGGCGTGACGATCTCGGCGCTGTTCAGCACTTCCGTCAATCAAGAGTTGATCATGCCTTTGGCGCTCAATGACTGGGTGGCCACTTTCTCGCTGATGGGATTTGCGGCGATTCTTTCACTTTGCAGCACGTCCGACGCATTCATTGCTGCTACCCTGATCGCTTTTCCGGCGGTCGCGAAGCTGGCCTTCCTCGTCTTCGGCCCCATGTTCGACCTGAAGTTGCTCTTTATCTACAGCGCCGTTTTTCGGAAGAGATTTGTGGTCGGGCTGGGGGTCGGTCTTTTTATCTTGATCGGCTTGATTTGCGTGCGATTGAAAGTCCTTGGGCTATGACAGTATCCGTCCAGCGTTTTCTCTCGGCGGGAGTGCTCATGATCTGGGGCGTCATGCTCGCATATTTTTTCTACTCCGGCCGGATCACCTCCTATCTCCACCCTTCGTTTCATCTGTGGACCGGAATCAGTGGTGGTCTCCTGGTGCTGCTGGCGGCGGGTCGATTGTTTCTGCCCGGGAGCAACGAGGATCCTGCGTGCGAACCGGGATGCGGGCATCCGCGCCAAACGCCCACAAGGAGCATTCTTTCAGCGGCGATTCTGGTCGCCCCACTCCTCGTCGCCGCCACGGTTTCTCCCGATCAATTTGGTGCGACGACGGTGAGCAACCGAGGCTTCATCGAGCGGATCAACGATCTGCCCGGCTACCAACCTTATGCCGAGCCTCCGTTGCCAGTGGCTGATGATTCGCAGGCTGCTTCCGCCACGGGAGATGAGTCGGGAAGTTACGTGCCGAAGAATGCGGCGGGCCAGATCAAGGCCCAGACGGTCGATTTGCTCTATGCGGCGGAGGAACCGACGATGCGGACCGACTTCGAGAATAAAGAGGTCGAGCTGATCGGACAGTTCATGCCGGCGCGTGAGCACAATGCCAAGGGAGACCGTTTCAATCTGGTGCGCATGTTTGTCATTTGCTGCGCCGCAGACGCCCGGCCGGTAGCCGTCGCTATCCAGAGCGACCAGTCCCACTCCATTGCCGAAATGAGCTGGGTGAGAGTTACGGGCAAAGCCGCTTTCCCCATAGAAGACGGACAGAGGATTCCGCTGGTGATTGCGGACGCCGTGATTCCGTGTGATCCGCCTGAAGAAACCTTCATTTACTGATGAGAAAAACTTTGCTGCTTGCCATTGTTCTGCTGCCTGTCTTCGCGGTGGCCGACGAATTCCGGGGTGCCTGGATCGCCAGCGTTCACAATATCAACTTTCCCTCGAGTCAGGGTCTTTCGGAGGAGGCGCAAAAAGCGCAGATCATTCGCCTTCTGGATGCGGCGAGTCGCTGCCGGCTCAACGCGCTGATGGTTCAGGTTCGACCCGAAAGCGACGCTCTGTATCCCTCTCGAATCGAGCCCTGGAGCCGCTACCTCACCGGCGCGCAGGGCGGTTCGCCGGGATATGATCCTTTGTCGTTCTTCATTAGCGAGGCGAAGAAACGGGACATTCAAGTCCATGCCTGGTTGAATCCCTATCGCGGCGCGGCAAATGCGTCTCTGCCACGGGCGGCCAATCATATCAGCCGAAGGTTCCCACAATACGCCTACCGTATCGGGACAGTCCTCTGGATGGATCCCGGCGCTCCCGCGGTGCAGGAGAATATCGTCAACGTCGTTCGCGATCTGGTCCAGCGCTATGAACTGGCCGGTGTTCATTTCGACGATTATTTCTATCCCTATCCGACGGACAGCGGCCACGTGTATCCCTTCCCGGACGATGCCACCTATGCGGCCTACCGCGCGCGCGGGGGCACGCTTTCGCGGGCGGACTGGCGCCGGGACAACGTCAATACGCTCATTCGGCGGGTGGGGCAGGTGGTGCATTCTCAGCGGCCTGGCCTCAAGTTTGGCGTCAGCCCGTTCGGAATTTACATGCCTGGGGTTCCCGCGGGCATCCAGGCGGGAGTCAATCAGTATGAGCAGCTTTATGGAGATCCGGTCAAGTGGATGCGCGAGGGGTGGATCGACTACCTGGCACCGCAGCTCTACTGGCGCGACGGGGGGCCGCAGAGTTTCTCTTCATTGCTGCGCTGGTGGCGCAGTCCCCAAGCCAATCCGCGAGGAGTGCCGGTCTGGCCGGGCATCGCCCTGGACCGTTTGAGTTCGCATGGGTGGCCCTCCAGCGAGATCGCGCGTCAGTTGCAAGCTGAGAGATCGGTCGGATCCCGGTTGCAGGGCGGCGTCATCTTTTGGAACATCAAGGCCCTTCTCAACAACACCAAGAGCGTGAACGGGATCATCGTGGGCCGTTGATGCGTCTGTTTCTCGTCCTATCCCTCCTGGCCTCCAGTGTTCGGGCTGATTGGCGACTGGCCCTTCCCGGTTGGAACTATGAGTTTCCGCGCGACCATCAGAATCATCCCGAGTTCAAAACAGAGTGGTGGTACTTTACCGGAAATCTCACGGCCGCGGATGGTCGACCTTTCGGGTATCAGTTAACCTTCTTCCGCCAAGGGATACTCCCGCTGGACTCGGATATCATCCCTTTGTCGCATTTTGTGACGAATAGCGTGAAGTTCGCGCATTTTGCGCTAAGCGATCTTTCCGCGGGCAATTTTCGCTTCGCGCAGAAGGTCTCGCGGGGAGCTTACGGCGAGGCCGGCTTTGGCAGGGGGAAGCAATTGGCCTGGATCGAAGAGTGGTCGTGCACACTGGACGAGGACGGCGCTTTTCTGCTCAAGGGAGCCGCCGACGATTTCTCTTTGGAGCTGACATTGCGGCCGTCTAAACCACCGGTGATTCATGGTCAGGACGGGGTGAGTCGAAAAGCCGAAGGCGAGGGGAGAGCGTCGCATTACTATTCGTTTACGCGTCTGGCCAGCGAGGGTATCCTGAGACTTGGAGGTGAGGAGATCGCCGTGTCCGGCTTCAGTTGGTTCGATCACGAGTGGGCGACCAACCAGCTGACGGGGAATCAGCTCGGTTGGGACTGGTTTAGCTTGCAGTTCGAGGATGGCAGCGACCTGATGCTCTTTCAGATTCGCACCAAGGGGGGTGGCCGGGATCCAAACTCGGCCGGCACCTTCGTGGATGCGCGGGGTGCGGTTACGGCCCTTGTCGAGTCCGATTTTGCGTTGGAACCCGTCGACACATGGTCGAGCACGGCCTCGGGCGGTCAATATCCCGTAAAATGGCGCATCACGATTCCCCGGCTACAGATGCAGCTTGAAGTGAACGCTGCGCTGAACGACCAGGAACTTCGTCTCAAACCGATCAAGTACTGGGAGGGATCGATTCGTGCGAGTGGGACCGTTGGCAACAAGGACCTCCGGGGCTCCGGCTACCTCGAAATGACGGGATACGCCGGGCCAGTGGCGGGAATTCAGGCCGCACCGTAAGCGCGCTCGGTTTTGGATAGAGCTCCGCGACGTCGTAGCTTCCTCCGGTCACGCTGGTCCTAAACGATGCGATGGCGGTCAATCGCTTCTTCGGTGAGGACGCCGACGAAGGGAAGGTTGCGGTAGCGCTCGTTGTAATCCAAGCCGTACCCGACGACGAACTCGTTGGGAATGTCAAAGCCGACGTAATCGGCGCTTACCATCGGGGTTCGGGCGACCTTCTTGCGCAGCAACACGCAGATTTTGACGCTCAGCGCGCCGCTTTCGCTGGCGATGCGTTCGCGAATCGCTTTCAAGGTGCCGCCGGTGTCGAGGATGTCATCGAGGAGCAGCACGTGGCGGCCGGACACGTCAGCGAATCGCGTCGTTCGAAAACTGACCTGCCCGGTGCTCTTCGTGCCGTGGTAGCTGGAGACGCTCAAGCAGTCGATGTGCAGGTCTATCGGTATTCGCCGAAGCAAATCCGCCATGAATACGAAGCTGCCATTCAGGATAGCGACGACGGTGACATCCTTTCCGCGATAGTCTTGCGTGATCTCGTCGGCGAGTTCGTCCAGCCGGCTTAGAATGGTGGACTCGTGATAAAGGATCTTCTTGATGTCTTGCAGCATGGATCGAGAGACCTTGAGCACCTAGCGGTAAGCGCCGAAGGCGATCAGTTTTCCCTTGCGGATCGAGAAGAGCTCCTTGCTGACGGGATACGACGAGGAATCGTATTCGGCGATGACATAGTCCGAAAATCCCTGATACGCGGGAGTGTCCTTCGGAAAAACGAAAACTCGAAAGCGATTCGGAATGGCCACCAGAATCTCCGGGCCAAGGGTCTCGTTGAAGAGTGCGGCAAACTCCGGGGCCAGGACCACCGACGCCGTCAGGGGGCTGTCGGACTCGAGGATGGCGCATTGGATCACATTGTTCTCGTCTCGAACAAATCGGGGCTTAAGGCCGGCGAGGACTTCCGAGGCCGCTTTCGAGGCCGAAGCAAGAATCTCGTCGCGCGTCACTCCCAGACTGAGAGCCTGGTCCCGTCGCAACGGGAGCACCTCGCCATTCACGTACCGAGCTGGGACAAGAACCGTCCGCTGCGCGCCCTGAATGGGCCACGCCGATTCGTAGCGCATGAAGGTGGGCTCGATGAGCAAATGCCAGGTCTCGTCGGCCAGGCAGCTTCCGGCCATCGTCAGAATCAGAAAGCTGACAGCGTATTTGAGTTTTCGCATTGGTCTGCTACAGAGAGCGGGGTCATGATTGCGTTTTTGGAAGGCGTGTTGGAGGAAGCGCTCCCCACGCAGATCGTCATCAATGTGCACGGGGTCGGCTACCACGTGATGATCCCTCTTTCAAGTTTTGAGCGCCTTTCCGAACCGGGTGCGCCAGTGAAGATCCTGACACACCTGGTCGTTCGCGAGGATGCACACGTCCTCTATGGCTTCAGCACAGCAGGCGAGCGCGACCTTTTCCGACTCCTGCTCAACCATGTCTCCGGAGTAGGCCCGAAGCTGGCCCTGGCGATCCTCAGCGGGATGAGCGTCGACACGTTCAAGGCCGCCGTCGTTTCAAACGACATCGCGGGCATCTCGCGCATTAAAGGCGTGGGGAAAAAGACGGCTGAAAGAGTCGTTCTTGAGCTGAAGGACAAGGTGGGTGTGGCTGCAGAGTGGGAGGCCGCCAGCGCGGCCAACGCGCCGAGTGAACGTGATCAAGCCGTGCACGATGCCGTTCTGGCGTTGATTTCTTTGGGCTACAAGCAACTCGAAGCGCACAAGGCGATCAAGCAATGCCTGGCGCAGACTTCAGATGCCCTGGCTGCGGACGATTTGGTCAGAATGGCTCTGAAGATCCTGGCATGAACGCTGAGAAGGTTCAGCGCGCGATCGCCATTCGATCGGCATTGCCGGAAGGGGGGCTCTTTCACGAAAAATCTTGGCGGGTATCCCCGGAGGCCTTTGTGATCGGCCCGAAATTTGCCGAAGAGATAGACAAGCTGGGGTACCGTCTGATGCGGTTCGTCCGTGCCTGCAATCAGCTCTATCGCTTTAGTGTCAGCGGGCGCCAGCCTGGCTGGATTGCCGAACTGCTCGACCGCGGGAAGCCGCCCGAACTCGCCGCGTTTCAACGAGAGCGCACCCTGGCGCTGGCCATCCCGAGGGTGATCCGGCCGGATTTGATTCTGACCGACGGCGGATACATCATCGCCGAGCTCGACAACGTGCCTGGCGGCATCGGGCTGACTGCATGGTTGGACCAGATCTATTCTGACAACGGCGCCAGGATTCTTGGCGGAACGCAAGGAATGCTCGACGGCTTTGCCTCGATTTTGCCGGGCGGTGATATCGTCGTTTCGGAGGAGGCATCGACCTACCGGCCCGAGATGGAATGGCTGGCTGCCCGCTTGAATGAGTCGCGTCCGGACCTTGGGCGTTGGCGGGTGGTAGATGCGACTCCGCGCGACGACTGGCAGCCGCGGGTTTACCGCTTTTTTGAGCTCTATGACCTGGCCAACGTGGCCTGCGCCGGGCAGCTTCTGGAAAAGGAACTTCGCGGCGAACTCTCCGTCACCCCGCCGATGAAGGCCGCCTTGGAGGAGAAAATGTGGTTTGCGCTTTTCTGGCTCAAGCCCCTGGAGTCCTTCTGGCGACGGGAGCTCGGCGAACGCACGATGCTCGCCTTACGCAAAGTCATTCCCTATACTTGGCTCGTTGATCCGGAACCGCTGCCGCGGCACGCCGTGCTTCCGCGCCTTGAAACGCATACATGGGAGGAGGTCGGCCATTTCAGTCAGAAGCAGCGGACTCTCATTCTCAAAATTAGCGGCTTTTCGGAGCATGCCTGGGGGTCGCGGGGTGTGATGGTGGCACAAGACATGTCGCAATCGGCCTGGAAGGCCCAACTCGAGAAAGCGTTGTCGGAGTTCGGTACCCATCCACACATCCTTCAGCAGTTCCACCAAGGACGTCTGGTTGAGCACGACTACTGGGACGCTTCGGCGGGCGAGCTTCGTCGGATGCGCGGCCGCGTCCGGCTCTGTCCCTACTATTTTGTCGGCGAGAAGTCGACCGTTTGCGGTGGTGCTCTGGCTACCATCTGCCCCGACGACAAGAAGTTGCTGCATGGGATGACGGACGCGATCCTTGTTCCCGCGGCTATTGACAGATCAGTTTAGACCGCGTTGGTTGCTTTTTATTGTTGACAATCAGGCACCGCTGTCTTCTTGTCACCGTTCCCCTGCGATTCAGTCGCCGGATGCAGGTGCTATGAACAGCCAATTTCTTGACGAAGCCTCTAAAGTGATTCCCGAGCCTCAAGTATTAATCAATATGGTGTCGAAGCGGGTTCGCCAGCTGAGCGCAGGCAGCCGCGCGATGGTTCCCGTGGAAGGGCGCATGGGCCTTGCTGATATCGCCCTGGCGGAGATTGCACAGGGCAAGCTGGTTCTGGGCGCCGCGCCCAACGGTCAGCAGCCCGAGGACTAGTCTGCCGAGGGCGGGCGTGCCATGTCCGCGGAGATCGTCACCAATCGCAAAGCGCTCCGGGACTATCATATTCTCGAAACCCTTGAGGCCGGCATTGAGCTCAAGGGCACCGAGGTCAAATCCATTCGTTCCGGCCTGGTCAACCTGCAAGGTTCATTCGCACGCGTCGAAGGGGGACAAATCTTTCTCTATGACAGCGACATTCAGCCGTACCTGCGCGCAAGCCACGAACAACATGAGCCCAGGCGCCGGCGCCGGCTTCTGCTGCATCGAGCCGAGATCGACCGTCTGACCGGAGAGACCGAGCAAGCTGGGCGCACACTTGTCGCCTTGCGGATGTACTGGAAGAAGGGACGGGTGAAAGTCTCCCTGGGTGTCGGCAAGGGGAAGGTCGCCGCGGACAAGCGGGCCGATCTCAAGAAGCGTGTTCAGGAAAGGGAAGTGCAACGCGTCCTCGCCGGATTGCAACGTAAACGCTAGCCGAACGACCCTGGAAAACGCAGAATGGTGAACGCGCAGGTTGGCTTTTCTTTGACTGCGTGCGCCAAAAAAGAGATTGTCTTTCGAAGTTCGGCAGCCATATTTACCAACCCTCTTCTAAAGGAGCCTTAGCTCAATCGGTTAGAGCGCTGCCCTGTCACGGCAGAGGTTGCGGGTTCGAGCCCCGTAGGCTCCGTTTTTGTTATATCTTATCTGAAAGCAACTTACGGTAACTAGTATCTACTTGAATAATATAACGTAAGAATGGAAGGTGGGGAATGGCCCGACCTGCCGCCCGGATTGTATTAAGTGAAGAGGAACGCAAGCAACTTGAGGCGATGAGGATAAAGCCGAAAGCGGAGAACCGCTACGCGGAACGGGCGCGCATCATCCTGAGTGCGGCGCAAGGTTGCAGCAACAAGGAGATCGCAAGGGCACTCAATACGCGAGAGGCTCGGGTAAGCAAGTGGCGGGTACGCTTTGAGCGCGAGGGGTTGAGCGGACTGCATGATGATTTTCGGGCCGGGCGCCCCCTTGAGGTCGTGGAGAATTTTCGTGAGCTTTTGCTGACACGCTTGGATGAGGATCCGCCGGAGGGGTTTGCCCGCTGGAATGGCAGATTGCTGGCCAAGAGCCTGGGGGAGAGCGCGGATCGGGTATGGAGGGAATTGCGGCATCTGGGCATCAGTCTGCAACGGCGACGCAGTTGGTGTGTGTCCACCGATCCGCAGTTTTCGCAAAAGGCGGCCGATGTGATTGGTCTCTACTTGAGTCCTCCCGATAACGCCATCGTGCTTTCGGTGGACGAAAAGCCTTGCATTCAAGCCCTCGAGCGGGCGCAAGGCTGGTTGCGAATGCCCGATGGGCGTTCCCTCACGGGCTTCACCCATGAGTATAAGCGCCGTGGCACGACTACGCTTTTTGCCGCCTTGAACACCGCCACCGGCCAAATCCATGCCGGCCATTATCGACGCAAACGCCGGATCGATTTCCTTGATTTCATGGATCAACTCGTGGCCCTCCATCCCGGCAAACAACTCCATGTGGTGCTCGACAACCTCAGCAGCCACCTCGTGGAAAAGGAAAAATGGGCCAAGCAACACCCTCAAGTTCATTTCCATTACACTCCCACCCATGCTTCATGGCTCAATCAGGTCGAGATTTGGTTCAGTATTCTTACCGAGCAGGCATTGCGCGGAGCCAGTTTTCGCAGCGTTAAAGAACTCGTTGCGGCCATGGATGCTTTTATCAAGGCTTACAACCAAAATGCCACACCCTTCCAATGGACAAAGGTCAGAGTCTCTCAAAAATCTTTTGCAAGTAAATACTCTAACTTAATCAACTAGATACTAGGTTCGGTCCTTTGTCCTTGCCTTGTCCAATACAGAGCGGCAGCCAATTCCAGAAGTGCCCCCAGGCAATTTTAAGAAAGGCTGCCGAGCGTACCCTGCGATACGTCAGCAATAAAGCAATAAAGTATCGTTTATGCAATGTCGTGCAAGTCACGTCATTCCCTCGTCCCGCTATTGGGCTTGACTCCACCGTCTCGAAAAGATGCGTCAAGAACCTACGGCGACTCCGCCTATCTCCTAGAGCATCTCTCGGAAATCATTTCCGAGAAGCGCGCAGCAAACGAGAGTTCGGGGAGCACACCCGTCCCCGGGTGTAGTGTTCGGCGTCCGCGCCGGGCACAAGCGTCGGTTGGCTCAAAGGCAGATGGAGGGGGCTCGACCATTATCCTCGCCGAGATCACGGTGGCTAAAGTCACCAGTCTCGTCGCCAAAGACTTGTCCGGCGTGGAAGCCGGACAATCACACCCGGGACGGGTGTGCTCCCCAGACCCCGGCGCAAACGGCCTCGGTTGATCCTTACAGCGACTCCCCAAAATCTCCACCTCTCGATCTTTTTGGAAATCTCTTTCGAGAATTGCTCTAGCTAAGCCAGGTCCTGTTCACGAATTTAGAGGTGTACTTTTTAAGCGGGAGCTGATTTATGCTTGGGATGGCGATAGAATATCCTCGTGTCATGATCAGCGATCGTGTTTGGGAGCAGCTCAAGGCGGCCTTAGAAGAGGCTAAGCATTCGCGTGCGGGAGCACCTGCCCAACTGAGTGATCGCGATTTTCTGGAAGCTGTCTTGTATTTGAATCGCGTGGGTTGCCCTTGGCGGGATTTACCACCGGAGTTGGGCTACTGGCATGCGGTCTACATGCGATTTCGACGCTGGGAAGAGCGCGGAGTATGGCGGCGGCTTTGGCAGCGGCTTCAGAGCGAAAGCTTCGCTCAGGCCCGTCATCTGTTGATGGACTCCACGACAGTTCGCGCCCACCAGCACGCGGCAGGAGCGCCAAAAAAAACGGCGGCGACCAGGCTCTGGGGCGCTCTCGTGGAGGACTGAGCACGAAGATCCACGCGGCGACTATCGACGAAAACTGCAGCGTGGCCCTCCATCTCACTGCCGGACACGCCCACGACGGCCGCCAGTTTGAACCTCTCTATGAGAGCTTGGATCCCGACAACGTGCTCGAATCGGCCACGATGGACAAAGCCTATGATGCCGACCGCATTCGTGAGCGTTTGAGTTATGACGGAGTGCAGGCGGTGATACCACCGATCCCAACCCGCGCCCGCAAACTCCCTTACGATCAAGCCCGTTACCGTGAGCGCAACCGCATCGAACGCTTTTTTAACAAAGTGAAACACTTCCGACGCATTGCCACACGCTATGACAAACTCGCGAAAACCTTCTTCGCCGCTCTCTGCATCGTTTCAGCTTTCATCCTGATCAAAAATTCGTGAACAGGACCTAGACGACAAGCGCCCGGTCGATGAATTCATCGACGAACACTGCGGCTGGGTCCTGGTGAATCTGGTCGAGCAAAAGGCTTGCACGGGCGGTGAATGGTGTGACCTCATCAACGATGTCTCCCCCTGGGAGACAGAAGCGGAGTGCAGAGCATTCGTTGACCCCGTGCGACCGACGTTTGAAGAGACGTTCTTCGAGGTCTACCGGGACGACGAAGGAAAGTGGGATATCGCGACGTTTGATTCCAGATATGCCCACTGGCACACGATCTGGAAATTGCCAAGAACACGGGATCGAGTTCGAAGACGTGCGGGAAAACTGGTATGCGATCTGGCACCATTGCAGCAAGCGTGGCGTTGAGTTCCAGGAAGTATGGACGGCATTCCTCGATGGCAACTTAGGGGAGTTCCTTGATTTTATGAAAACCATCGAGCCCGTCGCGGCGTAAAAGACGACCACAATAAACAACAAAGCCCCGCCCTGTGTTCACGACAGGGCGGGGCTTTGTGCAGAGAGTGCGGCCCTAATTTCCGGGTAGGGTCTAACGCCTTTCCGAAACCGCCAGCCACTCTAGGCTATGTGAAGGAATATACCGCACTTGAGTGCGAAAGCGATAGGGTGTTCACCCCATAGAGATGCGTTGCTCTCCACATATACTTCCTAAAACGACAATGAGAAGCACGAGGTGGCTTAAGTCGTGAGGAGAGGCGAGCAATCAGCTCTCGGCGGGTACAAGATAGGTGTAACTCGATAAAGGGTCCGCCTGGTCAGCACTTGGCGGAGAGCGAAGAGTAGATTTCGCTGCTTTTTGGCGATGATCCGCAAGTTTTGAAGGGCCGCGATGAGGTAATCCTGAATGCTTTGCCTCCAAAGTCCGCGCCAGCGTGCGCGCTTAAAGCCGTGGTGAACGGCCGCCTCAGCGAAGTTGCGCTCTTGAAACCACTGTCGACGCCTTCGGTCCGAACCAGCTTGCGGCGAATGAGATTGCTTGCGCGCTTTGTCCAGGAGTTCCTGGTTCGCGTAGCGCTTTAGGGTGCGTCCGTTCTGATCACGCGTGCAGAACTGCCGGAGTCTGCACCGCGCGCAGGTTCCCGGCTTGGGGCGATACTCGTAATAGCCGCGACGCGCCACAAAGTGGTGCCGAGAAAGGATCTCTCCCGCCGGGCATCTGTAGCAGTCGGTTGGGGGTTGATAAACAAACGCTCTGGGGGATAGATCCCCTCGCTGCGCGGATTACGCAGCTTGCTGCGCAGATCGGCCACATGAGCCCGAATCTGGCGTTGCGCCAACGCAATGAAGTTGGCGGTATTGCCGTAGCGGCTGTCTGCCACCGCGACCTTTGTCTTGCAAGCCGTGGCGCGCTCGTGTCTTTCGATCAGCTCCAGTAACTCGCTGCCTTCGTCCATGGCTCCCGTCGTTGTCTTCACCGCCGTCACGACTCCGGCCCTATCGTCAAGAGCACGATGGTTCTTGTAGGAGGGAGTCGGCCTACCATTCTGGTGGCGCACCACCGTGGAGTCCGGATCTGTGGTGCTGCGCAGCTTCCTGCTGGACCGAGCCCCCGCTTCCGGAGTCCTGTTCCTCTTCCCTCTCGTCAAGCTTTCCGACTTCTCGCCGAACCACCACCTCGATCACCGAGTTGCGTGAGGCATTCGCCGCCACCAGAGAGCCGTCGACATAAAGCTTGCTGCCATCGACAAGACCCGCCGCGACACATTGCTCGACGCTCCGGGCGAAAAGCCGCTCAAAGACTTCCGCTCCCCAGCGTTTGCGTGCCTTGCTCAGCACACTGTGGTTGGGGATCTCGTCCTCGAGGCCGTAACCTAAGAACCAGAGATAGTCCAAGCGAAGAGGAACAATACGCATCAGCTCTCGCTCGCTGCGAACGTCATCCAGAAAGAGCAGGAGCATCAGCTTGATGATGATCACCGGGTCGACCGACACATTGCCATTGCTCCCGTAGAAGCCAGCGACATCTCCTCGCACGAAACCGAGGTCCAGCACCTTATTGATCTTTCTTAGTAATGATCTCGTGGAATCCGTCTCCCTAAGTTCACCGGTTCGACCCACAGCTCCGTCTGCTTCTGCCATTGTCCCATCATAACTTAAACTAATGCTCTTCATAAGCACTTATCGCGCCACACCTGCGTCATTTGGGCAACAGCCCGTTGAGATTTGACCCCACCGGTCCGCAGGGGAAGCGGCTTAGGTTGCGGAGCGCGAAGCGTAGCGACTTGAGCCTGGGCCGATCTCGCCACCGCAGGCTTGACCGCGACCGCCGTTTTTGCTGGCGGCGTGGCAGCCACGCTCCGCTACAAAGAAGGCCGTTCGTTGCGCGAGATCGCGAAGCTCACCGGCCACAGCCGCAACCATCCGACGCGATGGTCGGGTCTGCTTTTGGAGCGCTATCTGAGAAACAAATCCGGCTGTCCAGAGGGTAAGCTCCTCAAGAAAGTTTTCTTTAAAGCCCTTCGCCAATCCTTCCGGGCGTTATCGATAGGGGATATGAGTTCTGGGACTGTTACAGGCCTTTTGCATCAGGTCACTTTCTCCAAGGCGAAAATTGAAAAAAGAGGCATTTGGGTTGACCTCCCGGCAGCCACACTTTCTGGGCATGACAGGAGGCCCTGACGAGCCGCCAGGCTCCTGGCAGCAAATGCGCGTGAAGGAGGATTGCCGTTATGTCCTGTGCGGTTGCGAGGCGCAGGTTCGCATTGGCCCTCTGCCTGGATTCGCGCAAATTTCCGGAGCGGGCGCACATCCGTGGTCAATGATCAAGGTGTGGGAGACTTTGGAGACTGTAACGCGTTCTCGAAAACCCACTCGCCAACGGGTTGGCCTTGGACAGCCGGCTTTACGGCGCTCACGAAAGCGAATCGCACGAGGGATGCGGGACGCGCCATTCTCCCGCGCTGTTTCAGAGAAGCTTCAGAACTTACAGGTGATGGCGGGGTCCAGGGTCAGGATTTTGTTCCTAAACATGTTTTTACCCGTTATGTTTGGTTAACAGACCAATTCTTCCGTGAAACGCACCGCACTCTTGCCAGGGGAGACCGGTCGCACGGGGTCCGACCCGGCCAAGATCGACGAGGAGATTGATGCTTTTTGTGAGGCCCTCGCTGCGTCCGAAAGGCGGGTAGGCCCATGAAAGCGGAGGAGAAACTGGTCTGTCCGAGTTGCGGCAATGAGTATTCAGGCGCAATGAAATTCTGTCCGGTTTGCATGTTGCGAGCGGCCTTGGATGAAGAGGGAAAGGGTTTTTCGGGACCAGCCATCGGCGAGTCCACGCTCGAGATGGAGGTGGGACGGTATGAGCACTATGAGGTTATCAAGGACGAAGATGGCAAGCTGGTCGAGTTGGGTCGTGGTGCGATGGGAGTCACGTACAAGGCAATGGATGTCGCTTTGCGATGCCCCGTGACCTTGAAAGTCATCAACGACAAATATCTGGGTGACGAAACGGCCCGACTTCGTTTTTTGCGCGAAGCGCGTGCGGCGGCCAGCGTGCGACACCCAAACGTGGCCACGGTCTTCCACCTGGGCAGAAACGCGGAGGGATACTTCTACGCGATGGAGTTCGTCGACGGAGAGACCCTCGAGAATCTGATCAAACGCTCTGGCCAGCTTGATCCAAAGTTGGCGCTGGAGATTACGGCGCAGGTGGCCGCCGGTCTCGCTGCCGTGCACAAGAAGGGCCTCGTCCACCGGGATATCAAGCCAAGCAACATCATGGTGAGCCTCGAGGGAGGCGGCGCGGTGACCGCAAAGATCATCGACCTCGGACTGGCGAAGGGGGTCAACGAGCCAGGTTCCCAGTCAACGATTTCACTGCCTGGGGTTTTCGTGGGGACACCGGAGTTCGCCAGTCCGGAACAATTTGCCGGAGTAGGCGTCGACATTCGTTCGGATCTTTACTCCCTTGGGGTGACGCTCTGGAAGATGCTGACGGGCCAGGCGCCGTTCCGGGGCTCTCCTGCCGAGGTGATGCGTCAACATCAGCACGCCCCATTACCGCTCGAACAACTCGAAGGTGTCCCACAGCCGCTCATCGTTCTGCTTGAGATACTCCTCGGGAAAGACCCGGCGCGCCGCTTCGAGAGCCCAGCGGAACTCCTCAAAGTGATACCAACGATAACAGGCGCTACCGACTCCCGGCGTAAAGTCAGTCGTCAAGGCTTGCAAAAGGCCCTCCCGGCCGATTCGCGCAGTGGGTCTCGGAGGCCGCCGGCAAGGCTAGGACCGAAGAAAATTTCAGTAGCAAGGTTGCCAATTACAGGAAGCGACGTTTTCGGTCGGGAAGTGGATATCGCTTTCCTGGATGCTGCGTGGTCAAACCGACATATCAATATCGTTACCATCGTCGCGTGGGCGGGGGTTGGAAAGTCCACGCTGATCAACCATTGGCTGGGACGGATGGCGGCTGAGAATTACCGTTCTGCGGAGCTCGTTTTTGGCTGGTCTTTTTACCGGCAGGGAAGCAGCGGGGATACCTCGTCCGCAGACGAGTTTCTGGACGCTGCTCTCGGTTGGTTTGACGATCCCGATCCACGGCTGGGAACGGCGTGGGAGAAGGGCGAAAGATTGGCGAAGCTGATATCGCATCGTCGCACGTTGCTGGTTCTGGATGGCTTGGAGCCGCTCCAAAATCCGCCCGGTTCACAAGAAGGACGACTTCGCGATCCTTCCCTGCAGGCACTTGTGCGCGAGCTGGCTGCCTTCAATCCCGGGCTTTGCGTAATTACCACGCGGCTGCCGATTGTGGACATTGCCGATCACGAGCGCACCTCAGCCCCGCGCCGGGACCTGGAACAACTCTCCAGCGATGCCGGTGCAAAGCTGCTCCGATCGCTGGGCGTCAAGGGAGATGAGGCGGAGTTGCGAAGCGCCAGCAGTGAGTTCAGCGGTCACTGTCTCGCGCTCACGCTTTTGGGTAGTTATCTGACAGGAGCGTACGATGGAGATATTCGTTGCCGCAAAGAAGTCACAGAACATCTCTCTCACGACGTCCGACAGGGAGTTCATGCTCGGAAGGTAATGGAATCTTACCAGACCTGGCTTGGGGAGGGACCCGAGCTATCACTTCTTCGCATGTTAGGCCTGTTTGACCGACCCGCGGGCGAAAAGGTGCTTGGAGTCCTGCTGAAAACGCCCGCTATCCCTGGCCTTACCGAGTCGTTGACGGATTTGAGCCCGAGCGAGTGGCGAACGATTCTAGGTAAATTAAGAAGAGCAAGGCTCCTCGCCGGAGAAGATCCGCATAATCCCGGACATCTCGATACGCATCCTCTCGTTCGGGAATACTTTGGTGACCAGCTTCGGGGCGAACGAACTCAGGCTTGGCGAGAATGTAACAGGCGGCTCTTTGATTATTATCGAACACTCGCGCCCCAGCTGCCGGATAGTTTTACGGAGATAGAGCCCCTTTTCTTAGCCGTCATATGCGGCTGCAACGCCGGGTTATATCGCGACGCGCTCCATGAAGTGTACCTGCCGCGCATCCAGCGAGGCAATGCCTACTTTGTGGCCAACGTTCTTGGAGCGAGAGGAGCTTTGCTGGCGGCTCTCATTCATTTTTTTGAAGATGGACGGTGGAGTGCACCCCTGAAAGTGGGTGCCGGGGCGCAGCGTCTCGCGGCGGAAGATCAGCTTTTCATCCTCATGCAGGCAGGGCTATACCTATCGTCAACGCGTGGGTTCTCCGCGCCGGCGTCGCGAAATTGTTACGAGCGCGCGGAGCCTTTGTGTCATTCGCTCAAGCGCCCATTACTTCTGTATTCAGCGCTCATGGGACAGTGGCGCTATTCCTACATCGCCGACAAGCTGAGTGTAGCGCTTGGGGTCGCCCAACGAATCCATTCGTTGGCGATGGAACAAAACAACTCCGCGGTGATGATAGGAGCCTGTCAGGCTCTGGTATCGACGCTCTATTATTTGGGAGAGTTCGAGACCGCGCGACAATACGCGATGCGTGGCGTTCAGATATGGCGGTCGGGGGGCGTACAGTATAATGCAGAAGACCTCGACGCTCCCGCTGTCGTTTGTTTGTGCTACGAGGCGCTCTGTCGGTGGCATTTGGGAGAGGTCGCGTTTTGCCATCAGACCATGGAAGAAGCGATCTCATTGGCGAAGGAACTGAATGAGACGAACTCATTAGCCGTCGCGCTTCATTTGTCGGCATTTCTAGCCCGCTATGAACGCAATCCTGCTGAAGTGGAACGATTGGCGTCGGATCTAATTGAGCTATCAACTGCTCAGAATTTTGCGTTTTGGCTAGCTTGCGGAGAGGTTTCGCGAGGGTGGGCGTGCAGTATCTTGGGTGACACAGACCAAGGCATCGCTTCGATCGAGGGCGGAATACGAGACTATCGGGCAACCGGCTCGATTCTAATCACGCCGTGTTGGCTCTTGCTAAAGGCTGAGGCGTTACACCTTGCAAATCGTACGTCCGAGGCTCTTGCGGCAATAGCGGAGGCAGAAGCAGTGGCCCAAAGAACTGAAGAGCGGGAGTCATTTGTCGAACTTCACCGGCTCCGCGGCGTGTTTCTCGCGACCATCGGTGCCGACGAGCTCCAAATGGAGGCTTCATTTTGCGAAGCCATAGGAATCGCACGGAAGCAGAAGTCGATTTCGCTAGCGAAACGCGCGGAAGCAACTTATGCAGAATACCGCAGGCAAAAAGTGAAGACGTCGGGAGGACGTGGATTCCGACTGCCTCTTTAGTAACTGCTCCCACTTTTCTGCCTTTCGTTCTTTCGTTCGCCACCGCGCCCCCGCAAGATTCTTTCTGAAGTAAGTCATCGCAAAATCTCAAAAGGGAATTTGCCGAATTGCCGAATTTTAGAAGAGTCGGGATTCAACATTCAACCATTACGGTCCTTCTAAACACGGACCCCCTCGCACGAGAGCGGGGATGATCTCAAGGTCCGTTCGAGATAGAACTTACGGATTCGAACAGGAGTCTAGTTCCTTCAATGCAATCGTGGTGCTAACCCAAGACCATTGTATATCTTTTGGCTCGGAATAAGAGCGTTTGAATTTCCGGAGTTCCCAGATTTTCCTTGGTGACAACGGCTGTGCCGCTGTCGATAACCGCATCCACCGGCTCTCCCTTCATTTTGGCAACCAGCGCGTGCACAGCGTCACGGCCCATCTTCTTGGGATTTTGGGCGATTAGTGCTTGAATCTCACCTCTTTTTAGAGCTTCCACGAGTCCCGGCGACGTGTCGAAACCGACGAGCTTCTTGCGGCCCGTCAGGTTATTCTGCTTAAGCGCAAGCAACATGCCCAAAGTGCTCGGTTCGTTTGGACAGAAAATTCCGTCCGCCTCCTTGAGCTTGTCCAGCACGTTCAACGCGGTCGAGTGTGCTTCGCTGATGCTCGTGCCGGAGTAGCGATTGTTGAGAATAACCTGAATGTCGGGAAATTTCTTGATTGCTTCAAGGAAGCCCGCCTCCCGCTGATCCGTGCTAGCCGAACCTTCTTTATGGCGAAAGAGCACGACCTTGCCTTTGCCGACTAAAAGCTTTCCCAACTGCTCGCCAGCCATTTCTCCAGCGCGGTGGTTGTTGGTCGATACCGTGCAGACAAAGTCTTTAGGGGGCTCACCCTTGAGCGCCGAATCCATTATCACCACAGGGATTCCCTTTTGCATGGCAGCGGCGACTGGACGCATGAGCGCTGCGTCATCAATCGGCGCCAGAACGATGCCGCCCACTCCCTCGGAAACGAATTGCTCAACGATTCGGATCTGCTGTCCGGGGTCATCTTCCTTTAGAGACCCCTTCCATATCATCGCCGCGCCAGCCTCTTTTGCGCCTTCACGCGCTCCCGCCTCAACCGCTTTCCAAAACCAGTGCGTCGTGCCCTTGGGAATTACAGCGATTGGATTCAATGGGAGATGGATTTATAGAGGATAGGGCTGAGCTTCGGGACTGTCCATATTCTTGTTCGCCAAGCTCTGGCGACGGGTGTGATTAAAAGTGGGTGAAGAAAAGGGGATCAGTTCCAGAGGGATTCCCATTGATGGTTGGCGCGAAGGACACGGAGTTGGGCCATGCGTTCTGCAATGCCAGGCAGCCATGAGGTTCCGGCGGCTTTAAAGCACGTGACGGTGGCCGGATTCAATGGGGCCGGAACCAATGGGCAGGTGATGCTCCAAAGCTCTGGGATCGAATGCATCGCAGCGGTTGTTCATTTAGCGGTAAGAGCAAGAGACGGGAGCCTCTTCTTCGGGAGTGCCGGGCGGCTCGATGTGCTGGGCCAACTCTCGGATGACCTTTGTACCAGCCCCGTTTTTGAGCCGCTTTTGCCGGGGTCTGGCGCCACCGCTCGGGTGACTGTGCAGCTTTTGGAGGCATCGGCCGAATATGACCGACATGATAGAAGTCGCATGGGAAGTGTTCCTGATCGCTGAAGACCTCGCGACTCTGGAGGCGCATCCCTTCTGCGCCATCGGCTACCACATGGATCTGGTTCTCGAGTCCCCAGCCGACGGATTTTGCGCAGGGTGCCCATCGGCGTCCGAGCTCTCCGACTTTGCCGAAGGGACCGCATAGAAGCTTTGGCTGCAACCGTGAGACTGGGCTGCCACCAGGCGCATTTCTTGCCAGGAGCACGGACGCTTGGCTTTTCGTTTTCCGGGCTCCGCCGTGCAGATCATCGTGCTGTCGGCTTCGGCTACTACATGCTCGCTGCCTCGGGCTGGCAGCCGGCGAAAAGGCTCCTTGTATTGGGCTTCCAACTTGAAGCGCGCCCGTTCGGCCTGTTCCAAAGTCGCCGCCCGTGCTGCGCTGGGAGGGATTTCTAATCCGTAGTGCTCCGTGCGAAATAGAGGAGAGGATATGGCGCACTGCGACCAGCAGCTATGAGCGAGTGTTCGCCCCCCGCATCGCGGTGCGCAATCGGGGGCGCTCGAAAGCACTGGATCGGGTGCTGAGCGATTTTGGTGCCGAGCATTCCTTTGCCAGAGTCACGCAACATTGCGATCCGCCCGAATACACACCACCAATTCAGCCGTTTTTTTGCAGTAGCTCCCTGGACGACTCTCTTTGTATTCCTTTCCAATCCGCTTCTCGGCCCCAACGGCCCATTGGCTCCATGGTCGTGTGTCCCAAACGCCTGATTTCCTCTCTCGGCAGCGCTTCGATCTCATCGGCCGTTTTCACCGCTCCCTGCTCGCTGTCGCTCAAATCAAGGATCGCTTCAAAGCGCTTGCTAAGCGCTGGGCGACCCCGCAAGCGCTCGATCATCTGGGTTTCCTGCTCGGTCAGCGAGATTTTCTTCTTTGCCATCCCAAGCTTAATTGAAAATGAGTTGCCAAAAGTACAGTTTTTTCTGCTCCTTCCCTCAACTTTTTTTCCCAAACCTCACCCACTTTTAATCACACCCTCTGGTGACCCGCGAGATGACCAGCCCCCGCGGTGCCACCCGGTGAAGTTCGCAGTCATGATCGGAGATGAGGCCTTTCGCGTCGCGTAGTTTCAGGATTTTGTTCCTAAAGACGCTTTCACCCGCTATCGTTGGATAAAAGGACTCAATTCTTCGTGAAACGCGACTATGGTCCGTCAGCGGAGGGCGCGGCGAACTTTCCCACCAGGCGCTGGACGATCGTCATGAGGACGGCGCAAGGAGGTCAGTGCGCTTTGGCCGAGATTGATGCTTTTTGTGAGGCCCTCGCTGCGTCCGAAAGGCGGGTAGGCCCATGAAAACAGAGGAGAAGCGGGTTTGTCCGAGTTGCGGCAATGAGTTTTCAGGCGCAATGCAATTCTGTCCGGTCTGCATGTTGCGCGAGGCTTTGGATGAAGAGACCGGGTCCTTTTCAGAGCAGGCGTTCGGCTCGTCCGTGCTCGAGGCGGGAGCGGAACGGTTTGAGCACTTTGAAGTTTTCAAGGGAGAAGACGGAAAGCCTGTTGAACTGGGTCGCGGCGCGATGGGGATCACCTACAAAGCGCTGGATGTCGACCTGCGATGCCCGGTGACATTGAAAGTCATCAGCGAGCGATATCTCGGCGACGAATCGGCCCGGCTTCGCTTTTTGCGTGAAGCGCGTGCGGCGGCCAGTGTCCGTCACCCGAATGTTGCCTCAGTTTTCCACCTTGGCAGAAGCGCTGAGGGCTACTTCTACGCGATGGAATTCGTCGAGGGAGAGACCCTCGAGAATCTCATCAAGCGGTCGGGTCGGCTTGATGCTAAGCTGGCGCTGGAAATTGCGACGCAGGTCGCCGCCGGTCTCGCTGCCGTGCACAAGAAGGGTCTGGTCCACCGGGATATCAAGCCAAGCAACATCATGGTGAGCCTCGAGGAAGGCGGCGCTGCGACCGCGAAGATCATCGACCTCGGATTGGCGAAGGGGATCAGCGAGCCAGGTTCCCAGACAACGATTTCCGTGCCCGGGGTCTTCGCGGGCACACCGGCGTTCGCCAGTCCAGAGCAATTCGCGGGGGCAGACCTGGACATTCGTTCGGATCTTTACTCCCTTGGGGTGACGCTCTGGAAGATGCTAACGGGCCAGGCGCCATTTCGGGGCTCCACCGCTGAGGTGATGCACCAACATCAGCACGCACCGTCGCCGCTTGAACAACTTGGGGGTATCCCGCAGCCGCTCGTCGTTCTCCTCGAGCTGCTCCTTGAGAAGGACCCGGCGCGACGGTTCCAGAGCCCGGCCGAGCTCCTGAAGGTCATGCCGATGGTAAGGGATGCTATGGAAGCGGGAAGTCTTCTTAGGAAGACGATCCGAGTTTTCGTTTCCTCTACGGGCGATGTCCAAAAGGAACGGATTCTGGCGGACCGGATAATCCGCTCTGTTGCTGCTGAGTTTGGCGTCCCGGTGAGTGCTCTTCCAAACTTCGAACGCCTGGCAGAGGACAATGGCGAACCAGAGAATCAGGGAGCATGGGTGCTCTGTCCCTATTTTCTGGAGTATCAGAGGTTCCAAAGGGACGCGGGATGTCGGGGACAGATGCCGAACACGGCCGAATGTGATGTGGTGATCTCCATCCTGTGGTCCCGCCTCGGCGCGCGGCCCGACCCGAGCCTGACGATGCCAGACGGCAGTTTGGCCAACTCAGGAACCGAATACGAAGTCGCCTGGGCGCTGGACCACGCGAAGAAGAATAGAGGCCTGCCGCTCTTGCATGTCTATCGCAATTGCTCCAGGCCAACGCCTCCGTTAGAGGAGTGCGAAGTGTTTATCCGGCAGTGGGACTCCTTGCAGGAGTTTTTCACACGCTGGGAAAAGGACAGCGAAGGGAACTTCGCCGGTGCCTGCAGCGAGTATCGCGACTTGCAGGAGTTCGAGGAACTCTTCCGGGATCATTTCCGCGACTTTTTGACGGGTCAGGTAGAACGGGAAAGCGGACAGAAAGTCTCGGGCAGGAAAATGCGCCGCTGGAAGTCGTCTCCGTTCCGCGGCCTGAACGTCTTTGACTTTGAGCACGCCCCCATCTTCCACGGTAGAACGAAGGCCATTGGAGAAGTGCTGGAAGCCCTGGAAGCGCAAGTCAGGGCGCAACGGCCGTTTGTGCTGGTCGTGGGTGCGAGCGGCTCGGGAAAAAGCTCACTGGTGCGAGCGGGCGTGCTTCCGCTGTTAACGCAGCCCGAAACGGTTGAAGGGATCGGGCTGTGGCAGCGGTCGGTAACCCGGCCCGGGGCCGGTGGAAGTGGCGGTGATTGCTTTGATGCCCTGGCGGCCGCCCTGCTCGAGCCCTCTGCGCTGCCCACCTTGCAGGACTCCGAATCACAGAACGCAATCCGCGACCTCGCGACCGAACTCCGGGAACACTCCGACGCCGTTGCCCTCCGGGTGCGCGACGCGCTGGATCACGCCGCACGCGAATGGAAAACCCAGCAAGCTCATGCCCTGAAGGAGAGAGAGCGGCAACTGCGGGAATCAGGACGATTGGACGAGGCGGACCTGGCTCGGCAACACAGGGAGGGCCTTGAGCTACCGAAGGCCCGGTTGGCGTTGGCGATTGATCAGCTGGAGGAACTGTTCACGGCCGGTTTTTCTCTCGAGGTTCGGCAGAAGTATATCTCCACGCTTGACGGTTTGGTTCGGAGCGGCCGGGTTTTTGTCCTCGCGACATTGCGGAGTGACTTTTACGCGCGGTATCAGGAGTTCCCCGATCTCATCGAGCTCACCAAGCCCAGCGGGAAGTTCGATCTCCGGCCGCCGACGCCTTACGAGCTGGGAAACATGATCCGGCTCCCGGCCGAAGCCGCCGGTCTGCGCTTTGAACAGAAGCGCGAGACTGGTCAACGCCTGGATCAGGCGTTGCGCGATGCTGCCGCTGTCACCCCGGAATCTCTGCCGTTGCTCGAGCATGTTTTGTCGTTGCTCTACGAGCAGCAGGACATCCGGGGCGATAACTTGCTCCGGTGGTCGGATTATGAGGAAGTCGGCGAATTGAGAGGTGCGCTGGCCGAGCACGCCGAGGCGGTATTCAGCATGTTGCGGCCGAATGAACAGAAGGCTTTTCCTCTGGTGATGCGCTATCTGGTGACGTTGGGCCAGGGCGAAGAGGAAGTGCCCAACGGGCGAACCGTCCCCTACCGTGATCTCGTTAGCTCAGAGAGTGACGATGATCAGAAGGCCGGCGCGAAAGGCTTTGTTGATTTATTCATTGAAAAACGCTTGTTGGTCGCGGACACCGATCCGCAGGGAGAGGTCACCGTGCGTGTGGCGCACGAAGCGCTGCTCCGGGAATGGCGACGGGTCAAAGAGTGGCTGACCGAGAACCGCGAGTTTCTGCGGATGCGGGATCGCCTGGATTCCAGCCTCAAGCTGTGGCTGAGTCGTGGAAAACAAAAGGATGACTTGCTGGGACCGGGACTTCCACTGGCAGAAGGTGAAAAGCTGGTCAAAGACTTTGGATCGTCGCTGAGCCGAGAACAGATTGATTACGTATCGGCGAGCATTGCTGAGCGAGATCGGCGCAAACACGCCCAAGAGCGGATTCGCTACGCGGTAACGGCAGCGATCACCGTCCTAGCAATCATTGCCGGGTTTCAATGGCTCCGGGCTGCGCAAGCCTTTAAATCTCAAGCTGAGGTAGCCGCGAAGCTACAGGAGCAGCTGAGGCAGGCGAGCTGGACAAGCTTCAGCCAAGCCGAGCGTCAGTTCCAGCTAGGAGAGTGGCGGGAAGGTATCGCTCTTCTGGCGCGTGCAATCAAGTTTGACCCGGAAAATCAAGTTGCTTCCCAACGATTCTTCCAAGAACTCATCGCTCATCGTGAAAAGGCGCTGCCGCCGCTGATCGCCTCCTTTGCCCATCAGGATGGGGTTGTTCACGTGAACTTTAGTCCGGATGGTGCTCAGATCCTGACGGCCAGCTGGGACGAAACTGCCAAGCTCTGGGACGCGGCCTCGGGCAAGCTGATCGCCTCCTTTGCCCATCAGGGTATTGTCTATCATGCGGCCTTTAGTCCAGACGGTGCGCGGATCCTGACCGCGAGCGCAGACAAGACTGCCAAGCTCTGGGACGCGGCCTCGGGCAAGCTGATCGTCTCGTTTAATCATCAGGACGAGGTCAACGATGCGAAGTTTAGGCCGGACGGCACTCGGATCCTGACGGCGAGCAGAGACAAAACCGCCAAACTTTGGGATGCGGCCTCCGGCAAGCCGATTGCCTCCTTCCCCCATCAGGGCGAGGTCAACAGCGCGGAGTTTAGTCCGGACGGCGGTCGGATCCTGACGGCAAGCTGGGACAAAACCGCCAAGCTCTGGGACGCGGCCTCCGGCAAACTCATCGCCTCCTTTGAGCATCAGGGAATCGTTAACCGGGCAGAGTTTAGTCCGGACGGCGGTCGGATTCTGACGGCGAGCAGGGACAGCACTGCCAAACTGTGGGATGCGACGTTGGGCAAACTCATCGCCTCCTTTGATCATCAGGATGGTTCTGAGTGGGGAACCGCTCACAATCTCGACTACTACGGCGGGGAGTTTAGTCCGGACGGTACTCGGATCCTCATGACGAGCATAGACAGAACTGCCAAGCTGTGGGATGCGACCTCAGGCAAGTTGATCGCCTCTTTTGATCATCAGGATGGGGTTAGCGCTGCGAAGTTTAGTCCGGATGGCGCTCGGGTGCTGACGGCGAGCGCGGACAAGACGGCCAAACTCTGGGATGCGGCCTCGGGCGAGCTCATCGCCTCTTTTGCCCATCAGGATACTATTCGTTGGGCCGTATTTAGTCCAGACGGTGCTCGGATCCTCACGGCAAGCTGGGACAAGACCGCTAAGCTCTGGGGTGTTGCCCCGGGCGAGCTGATCACATCCTTTACCCATCAGGATGAGGTTCGGTGGGCGGCATTTAGTCCGGACGGTGCGAGGATCCTGACGGCGAGCAGGGACAAGACCGCCAAACTGTGGGATGTGGCCTTGGGCAGGCTGATCGCCTCCTTTGCCCATCAGGATGGGGTTAGCGCTGCGGCGTTTAGTCCCGACGGTGCTCGAATCCTGACGGGAAGCGCAGATAACACCGCCAAGCTGTGGGATGTGGCCTCCGTCAATTTGATCGCCTCCTTCGCTCATCAGGGTACGGTTAAAGCCGTGGCGTTTAGTCCGGATGGTGCCCGGATTTTGACAGGGAGTGCGGACAAAACCGCCAAGCTCTGGGATCCGACCTCTGGCAAGCTCATCGCCTCCTTCGCCCATCTGGATGAGGTCAACGCCGCGGTGTTTAGTCCGGATAGTGCTCGAATCCTGACGGCGAGTGCGGACAAGACCGCCAAGCTTTGGGATGCGGCCTCGGGCAAGCTCATCGCCTCCTTTGGCCATCAGGATGGGGTTGAGGTCGCGGTATTTAGTCGCGATGGTGCTCGGATCCTGACGGCAAGCGCAGACAAAACCGCCAAGCTTTGGGATGCGGCCTCGGGCAAGCTCGTCGCTTCCTTTGACCATCAAGATGCGGTCAGCGAGGCGGCCTTTAGTCCCGACGGTGCGCGGATCCTGACGGCGAGCGTGGACAAGACGGCCAAACTCTGGGATGCGACCTCGGGCGAGCTGATCGCCTCTTTTGCCCATCAGGCTGGCGTCTATTGCGTGGCGTTTAGTCCGGACGGCAGTCGGATCCTGACGGCGAGCGCGGACAACACCGCCAAACTCTGGGACGCGGCCTCAGGCAGGCTCATCGCCTCCTTTGATCATCAGGGTACCGTCTGGTGGGCGGCGTTTAGCCCTGATGGTGCTCGGATTCTGACCGCAAGCTGGGACAAAACCGCTAAACTCTGGGATACCGCTACTCCAGCTGAGTTAGCTCGCCAAGTGAAGGAATCCGCTCACATAACGAGAACAGGTTCCTCGATGGCCAGCTCCCCAGCGCAGTTGGTCGAATCGCTCTCAGAAATAGCGAGCGGACTTCATTTTTCCAGCGACGGCTCGCTCGTCGCAGTCAACGAAGAAAGCAGATTGAAGCTGACAAAGGGATTGAAGGATTTGGCACAAGGCTCGGGTCCCAGCCCGCGCTTCATACGATGGTTCCTTAGCACCGGAGGCGATCGAACGGTCTCTCCGGCTAGCGACGTCAAAGTTGCCGAGTGGGTGGATAACACCCTTCTGACCAATCCAAGCGTAACCGAAGAATGGCTACGAAACGCTTTAGTTTTCCTCCCCGATAACCCATTGCTTCATATCGCGTTGGCGGTGTTTGAAACCGACTCGAAGCGTGCTGACTTTCTTCGCTCATTCGGGCTGGCGAGGCTCTCGAAAGACAGTGTTGTCTGCATGCGCGCCGGCGAGATGCTGCTAGGACAACATCTTCCCGAACTTGCGCTGACCGCGGTCGATAAGGCGCTTCTGGCAGATCCAGCGAACCTATCCGCTCAGCGCCTCCGACTAAAAGTTCTGGACGCGATTTCGAACCGCTAGCAATTGTTAATCGCCTTAAGCGTAGCGGGCGGCTCTGTAATGTTCTTTCGTAGGCGATCAAACCTGATTTTCGAGCAGGTGGATCGAGCCTCAGCATTGTGCGACGACACTCAGAATCTCTTTGCGTTCAGATCGAATTTGGTGTAATTTCCTCATGAGGGTTTCCCTAAGAACGTCTATTCGGTCGATTCCCTTATCTGACGCTGTATTTTGGTGCAGAGCCGACAAGGCTGTCGAGTGATTTTCGTTCGGGGCTTGTCTAGACGATGTGCAGACTTGCTCTAGGAGGGAGTAAGAACACCGTTGAAGGAGGTTAAAATGCCGTTTCCTTGCTAGTGCTGATTCAAACGCCGCAACGGTGAAGTTCAGCCAAAACAATATGGGCCTCACCGGAGAAAGAGCGGCGAATCTCTGCTAGCGAGATACAAGATTCGGCAGTCAGATTATGAAAAGATTTCTACACTCTATCACTGGGGTCTCCGTTGCAGCAGTGGTTGTCCTCGCGGCACTAAGTAAGCCAGTCCTTCTCGCTCAGAGCAATGAGCCGAATGAGGCGAAAGGAAGTGAGTCCGCCAAAGTAAACGTAGATGGTAATGGAGTTATTTTGAAGGGGTGTGATACCGTCGCGTATTTCGAGCAAGGAAAGCCGATCAAAGGGAATCCGGCGTTCAAGAGCACCTATCGGGGCGCCATATACTTATTTGCCTCGGCATCGGATAAAGCCGAGTTTGACAAAGATCCTGCAAAGTATGCTCCGCAGTATGGCGGATTTTGCGCCTACGGAGTTCTTAAAGGGGCCCTGGACGACTTCGAAGGTCTGGGCGATTTCGTTGTCTACAAGGGTAAGCTTTACCTCAATGGCAACCCGAGCGCGTTGGAGATTTTTAAGAGTAATATCGACAGCAACATCGAGAAGGCAGACACGAACTGGCGACGGTTAACCACCGAGAATTAGTCTGAGCGAGCCAGCAAATGCCTAACTGCTTACGGTGCTTACACAG
Source organism: uncultured Verrucomicrobiae bacterium (assembly GCA_963820865.1). Taxonomy (GTDB): domain Bacteria; phylum Verrucomicrobiota; class Verrucomicrobiia; order Chthoniobacterales; family Terrimicrobiaceae; genus DASTFP01. The sequence continues at coordinate 1,162,542 of CAWGBZ010000011.1, read as the reverse complement.
AACTGGAGCACTGCAAAATCGTCAATGGATAGATAGCTCCGCCCGCCCGCTTCTGCCGACTGACCGGATGGAACCGCTCTTCCCCCAGCAACATCGGCCCGAGGGCCGCGACGACGCGGCTTTGCGCGAGCGAGCGCGATACTGGGTGGCTCTCAAGCCGCGCTGGGGTGCCCCGATCCTTCACAATGTGCTCAAAGCCGAGGAGCGAAAGTAGTTCTACGCAGCAACTGCAGCCTCTTCATTTGGATTTACCAAGCTCCTTGAACGCATGCCTCAGCTCGCCAAGCTTAGAACCGAAATTTCCCATCTGGATGGATTTCTTCACAACAGCTTTCTTGAGCTGTCCTTGCTTTTTCTTCGAAAGACGACCGAGTTCTTTAAGCCGCGACAGAATGGAAATGAGAACGATACGCTCTTTGCGTACAGATATTTTCCCGAATGGAAAGGAGAAAGGAGAAAGGAGTGTGGGTTGTAGAAAAGCACCTTTACGACGAGCTGCACAAAAGGGTGGGACACATCACGGTAATGCAAGCCAGGCACGGTGCCTACGAATGGCCTATGGAAAAGATGACGCTTGAGGCCCTTGATCAATGGATATCCTTTTTTGGCGAACAGGGAGCCCAGCCTAGACGATCCGTCGGGATTGTGGATCGACAAGTGCCTTCATGAGGCGATCTGGCTCATAGAGGATGGAGAAAGGAAGGCATGAACGTCATCCTTGGAATCTGCGAGGGGACATTAACGCGGGTAGTCTATGTCCTTTCCGTTATGGTCTGGCGCGTCCTGCAGCTTGCCGTAGTGTGCGAGGAGGCACGACTGAACCGCGAATCCGTATAGCAACACTCAACACGAAAAGCCCCGCCTTGCGCCGTAAATGGCCGTGGCGGGGCTTTTGCTTGGCGAAGAATACCTTATTGCCCGGTTGCCGCAAGCCCGCAAGCGCCGGGGCTCTTGATCTCTTTGCAAGATTGATTGATTGATTTCCTTTCCAAGACCCCTAATGGTGTAAATCGGTCTCGGCCAATCTTATGCCGTTGACAGGCCGTTCAATCGCTAATCAGAATTCCGCACCCATTGGTTAGCGCGACAACCATCATCGACCCTGGGAAGCAAACAATGAAAACACCCGATCTACAACTGCGCCAAGAGCTGCTTGATACGAAATATAAAAAGTATGACGATGCGTTTAATAACAACAATGCCACTGCCGTTGCGGCGTTCTTCACAGAAGACGCGGTTCTCGTGACAGATCAGGGACCGGTTTACGGTCGCGAGGCCATCGAGAACCATTTTGGAGGATTATTCAAGGAGTATCATTGCAGCAACCATGTCGGGAAGCCCGATCAGTTTTCCCCTCACGTTATAGGTACGGGTGGTACTGAATTGTGGAGCAGCGGCGATTGGAGTCTGACTCTTGAGGCCAAGACCGGCGATTCTATACAGCTCAAGGGCTATTGGTCGGAAATTTATGTTCGTGAGGGCGATGCCTGGAAGGTTCAGATGCAGATGTGGAATATCACCCCGCCCCCAGCTTCCTGACCTGCGCGATCACCTGCCTTGGCGCTAGGATGCCCGAGGCGGGGTTTCTCTATAGCGCAGCTTGGGAAGCTTTCTCTGCCGCCTCAAGCCGCGATTCAAAGGTAGAATACGGCGATGTCGCGGTGAATGCGGCGCGAGAGCAAAATTCCGAGATGCAGCTCGCGTCGAAGACTGCGGAGATTCTTACCTACAGAGACCAGTAGGCGGTGAACATTGCGGTTCCGCGCGAAGCTCGTGCATGTGAGGTTCTCAAGGCAAATCGCACCTTCGAATAACTGATAGAGCACGTCGCTGGCTAGTTCGTGTGCCCGTGTGCCGCCGCTTCTGCCGACTGACCGGATGGAACCGCTCTTCCCAGCAACATCGGCCCGAGGGCCGCGACGACGCGGCTTTGCGCGAGCGAGCGCGCTACTGGGTGGCTCTCAAGCCGCGCTGGGGTGCCCTCATCCTTCACGATGTGCTCAAAGCCGAGGAGCCCAGGGCCTCGTCATTGATCACAAACGCACCGAGCGCCTATCGCGAGGAAGGACTCTCGCTGCGGCGCAAGCGCCGTCGGAAACTGCCTGCGGTGGCCCGCGTGTGGCTCTCGGCGCCCCAAGGACCCAATGAACGCTGGTCGATGGACTTCATCCACGACCAAATTGGCCACCGGTCGCCGCTTCCGCTGCTTGACGCTCGTCGATGACTTCACCCGTCAGTGCCTGGCCATCCATGTCGACACCTCCATCGGCGGGGCCTCTGTCGTTGCCGTTCTGCAACGCCTGGCTTCGCCGTACAATGAAAAGCGGTACTTAACCGGATCGCGCTTTCTCGTGTCCGAGATTCTGACGGGTTCGTGAGAGAAGGAGAGAAGGAGAGAAGGCGTAGAAAGCTCGGAGAACGAACGCAGGTTACTCGCACAATTGGCCCCCGTGTTCTTGATTGAGGTTCTTCTCAACCGAATCGCCCGGAGCGAGTGCTGTAGCCCGACGCGCTCGACCGAAATCCCAGAGTTTCGGGGGAAAGCAGAAAGAGAGGGCTCATCACGAGCATTATTCCCAATAGGGGCAGGAAGACCGCTAACTCAACCACTGCGATGCACCCGACTACGACCCGCAGGAAGAGTCGCTCGTACCATTCCAACGGCTCATTTTCGTCCATGGAGGGGAGGGAACTTCAATTCATATTCTCAGCGAGAAACGGCCAAAAAGCTAGCCAGAATAATCTGGCGTCGCATTGGCTGGTTCAATTCCGCAGGTGAACGGGGAAAATCCGGATGCGCCTGCCCAGCGTATGGTGCCAGCCACGCTTGCTGGTCCGGGAAAACGGAGGCTCTTCGAGCCCCGTAGGCTCCGCCGCTTGCGGTCGCCCACGATGTGGGCGCGCCACCGTTTCCGGCTGCGGCGGTTGCCTTAAGAGGACCTGTCTGAGCCTTGTTCCCGGAGCGCGTCCAACTCCGCCTCAAGTTCGGCAATTCTGGTCTTGAGTGGGCCGATCGCGCTCTCAACGTCGGTCGCGGTATAGCGCGGAGTAATGTATTGCGGACAGTTCCAGTCAAAGGAGACCACGTCGATGAAGAAGAGCCGTTCAACGGGAAGGTGAGCGTCCGATTCCGTAACTTTCTCGACAAGCTCGGGAGACACGGGCTCCACGCGCGCGTGACCCAGGATCTTGAGGCGTTCCCGGCGCGGGTAGTCCATCAGGAAAAGGGAAACCCGGTCGTTGACGGAAATATTGCCCGTGCTCAATAGCTGGCGATTGCCTTTGTAGTCCGGGAACGCCAGGGTATGTGGGTCGAGCACCCGCAGAAAGCCGGGTCGACCGCCTCGATGCTGGAGGTACGGCCAGCCGGTCTCACTCACCGTTGCCATGTAAAAACTGTCCCTTTCGGCGATGAAGGCCATCTCTTCAGGCCCAAGCGGATCGGGATCCGCTCCCGCCGGAACGTTAGCCGTACGGCCATAGTAACGCCGCTGCGCTTCTCTCACCGCGGGGGTCATAGCTATCTCTACATATTTTCTGGCCATAATATTACCTATCTATAGGTAGGTACGGGCGCTGAAACCTTACACGGAAACTTGCGCGAGAGTCATTTTTTTAAGAGTGGCGGCAGCATCGTCGAGGATCTGCGGGCTACCGGCACGCGAGACGAGCAAGGCCCCTTGGAGCGCCGCGTACCAGAGACGAGCCAGCGCCTGTGGGTCACTCTCTTTTGGAACTTCTCCACGGGCGCGTCCTTCGGATAAGAAGCGGTCAAGCCAGCGCTCGCCATCGGTAATCAGTTCTTTCAACTCTCCTTGCACTGCCGGCGGCAGGCTCGAGTATTCTCCGCCGAGCGCTGCGCATACGCAGATGCGTGAACCGTCGTTCAGAGTGTCCGTGTAGAGGCGAACGGTGGCATCCAAGCGCTCGGCGAGAGAATCTCTCTGAGCCGCAATTTCGTTCATCGCCTTACCAATGGCTTGGCGGTACCGGCGAACCAAGGCCACCGCCAGGTCGGTCTTGGTCGGGAAGTGGTAATGGATGCTGGCCGTTCGGATCCCGACCTCGCGACTCAGATCACGAAAGCTAAACCCGTGATATCCGGTTGTTTGCACCAGACGTTGCGCCACCTCGAGGAGCCGCGTGCGCATGTCCGCCTTCATCGGCATAAAATCTAACTATCTATGGATAGGTCGCAAGAGTAGTCCGGTTTGTGGAAGAAGTTCCGAGATTCGCCGGCAATCAATGTTGGGTCGCTTCGGAGGGAGGCTTCCGATTCGCGCGGGCGGAGTTGTGTCGGCTCGGAGATGGGTGAGCGCTTTGAGCGCGATTCTCAAGCGAGTCCCGACGACTCCCGTCGGGTCTTAGTCGTGGCGGTCCGCTCGGGCGGCGCCGCAGTCTCGCATGATACTGACGACCTGCTCGGCTCGACTTGGTTCGGTCCTGACCAAGAGGAACTCGCTGTGATGCAGCGTGGTGGCATACCCTTCGATCACCTCGTCGGGCAGTTTGTACTCGGCCAGGCGTGCTTTGAAGGAGCGAATGACGGCGCTGCGATTCGCCTTGGGGCGAGAGTCGGGTGTCGCTCCCCAGGAGATGGCGGGAGCAAGGCCCAAGGCGAATACGATAGGATCGCCTTTTCCTGCGTCCTCCGCGACGATCGCTTCATCGAAAACAGTCTCGTCGAACCCAGCTCGAGCCAGCTTGTCGACCGCCCGGTCCAAATCTCGGGCACTGTCAAATATTCCGATGATCGTTGTCATTTCCGTGACAGCTTATGTTTTGAATAAAAACTGATCTCTACGGCTCAGGGAATCCTCGCACCGGCTGTTAAGCGGGGCAAGTGGATTGGCTCTTTTTTGTATTTACGCTACGCTTCCTGGGATGGATGCCGCGAAACGGCCGGAGACTGGGGGAACGATTCCAGGCAAGATGAGCTTGCCCTTGGGATTGTCGTCCAGCTATCAGCTTGATCGCACAAGTCCATTTTGAAGTCTGGCAAGCTTCGAAAGTGAAAGACAACAGATGAATTAGAAATAGAGAATTCCCGCCGCGAAGGATCGAGCGCCGGATTGAAGGTCCGTGTCAGCCTGATCAGCGTGACGTCGCGAGTTCGCCAGTCGGAGCGAGCATTTCGGAACGAAATATTTGCCCAGCTAAGATTCAGGATCACCAACAACAACATCGAACGATAAGGAAACGAAATATGAAACCACTCACCGTCATGCTGGCTATTGCGATGAGCTCACTCGGCTTGTCCGCGCGCGCGGATACCTTCAAGATCGACCCCGTCCATTCTTCCATTATATTCGGCATCAAATATTTCGGGACTGATTTTTACGGCCGTTTCAATGACGTCTCTGGGAAGGTGGTGTTGGACAAAGCTGACCCTTCCAAGAGTTCGGTCGAACTAACCATTCCCGTCGAGAGTGTAGACACCAAGTATGAGAAGCGCGACCAGCATCTTAAGAGCCCGGACTTTTTCAATGCCAAGCAGTTCCCGATGATCGTCTTCAAGAGCAAGAGCGTCGAGGCTAGCGGGGACACCTACAAGGTGACGGGTGAACTTCTGCTGCACGGTGTCACGAAACCTTTGACGTTGGAGATGAAGAAGGGCACTGAGGAAAAGGGAATGGAGGGTGAGATCCGCGGCGGAGGGGAGACGCGCTTTACAGTCAAACGCAGCGACTTTGGGATGAACTTCATGCAAGGACCCCTTGGCGATGAGGTCGCGATGATTGTGAGCGTTGCGGGCATAAAGGAATAACAACGTGTTTTTGCTGCAACAGCTTCTGCCTGCGGTTCTGGCCACCGCGCTTGTTTCCGGCGTGTTGGCGATCGCCGGGCGGCTTTGGAGGGTAAGCAACTGGGTGGATGCTGTAGCGCTCGGAGTCGGCTACGCCTGCGGTCATATCGTGACCGCGGGCCGACCGGCTTTCCCGCCGGCCGAGGCGACGCAGTGGCTACCCTACTTTGCGATAGGCGTCGCCATCCTTGGGGTGCTCGACACGCTTCTTCGCCCGCCGGGATCGCTGCGCGCGCTGATCTGGTTTCTCTGCTGTGCCGCTCTTCTCAGACTGCTTCTGAGTCCGAAATTCCAATACGGCTGGTCATTCTGGGGAGGAGCCCTGTGGATCGTGGTCTTGGCGGCGGGAATGCTCGTCTTGACGCTCTTCTTCGACAAAGCCACTCAGCGAGACGCCTCCGTTTCTTTTCCCCTCATCGTGACGATTCTTGCAGGGGGAACCGGGCTGTCGTTGATGCTTTCAGGCAGCATGCTTCTCGGTCAGTTGGCGATGGTGCTGGCGGCCGCAGCCGGCGCGATTGCCCTCGTGGGCCTTCTCCTGCCCAATACAGTCAACGGTCGAGGCATCGCTCCGGTGGCGAGTGCGGTGCTCACCGGCCTTTGGTTGAGCGGCTATTTCTTTGCGGAGCTGTCCCCTGCGACCGGCTTCCTGCTCGCAGCGTCTCCGATCCCGGCGCTGATGCTCGTGCTTTTCGACGAAAGCGGGAATCCGCGACGGGGTTTGCTTCTTCGAGCCGTAATGGTGGCGGTTCCGGTCGCCCTGGCCGTCTTTCTGGCCTTCCGAGCGTCGCCCTCGATGTAACTAGGCGCATCGCGTCTCGCCGGCGCGATCTATCCCGATTTCCATTTGATCGAGCAGCCGATGCTTGGCTTCTGGACGGCTGGCGCGCCAAGGCCTCCGAGCAGGGCATCGAGTGCGAGCCTCATTTCGCGGCCCGTCACCGGAACGTCATTACGCGGAGAACTGTCGTCGAGTCGGCCGTGATAGCTGAGCCGTCGTCGGGAATCGAAGAGGTAAAAGTCGGGGGTGCACTGGGCGTCGTATTCCCTGGCCACCGCCTGGTTCTTATCGTGCAGGAGCGGAAAGGGGAACTTGTACTCGATGGCCATCTCGCGAAGCTTGTCCGGAGCGTCGTCGGGGTAGGCAGTGGAATCGTTTGAGCAGATCGCGACGAACCAGACGCCTTTTGGCTGGTATTGGTGGGCAATTCGCAGAATCTCATCCCGAACATGCGTGACGTAGGGACAATGCCGGCAAATGAACATGATGAGCAGGGCCCGCGATTGGGGCAACTCCGAGAGAGAAACCGTTTCCCCGGTGACGACGTCGGGAAGAGAGAACTCGGCGGCCGGTGTTCCCAGCGGGATGGAGGTGAGTGATTCTATGGCCATATTTGCATGTTGCCGCGAAGAGCCCGGCTTGGCAACCTCCGCGGAGTGAGTCGACCACTCTCGGAACTTTCTTTAGCCAGCCTAGGTTAGATGAACAAAATCCACATCGCCCGGAACCGGCAGGCGCTCGGCCAGTTTTCTCCGCAAGAGGTCTCCGAAGGCCTTGCCTCGGGAGAGTTACTGCCAACAGATCTCGCCTGGCGGGAGCCAATGGAGACATGGAAGCCTCTGTCTGAGTTTGGCGATCTTCCTCCCGCAGTTGCTTCGTTCGCGCCTCCGGCTCTTCCGCAGACGCCGGTTGAGCCGGAAGCGCCGGTCGAACCGGCCTGGGAGCGACGCAGGCAACTCGGCACTTTCTCGGCACTGGTTGAGACCGTGCGACAAGTCCTCGCCGCTCCCGTCGCTACATTCAGCGCCATGAAGCGCGAGGGAGGTCTCTCGACGCCGCTGTTCTTCTATTTGGTGGTTACCACCCTGGCCACATGGGCGGCCATGGCCTACCAGCTAACGGTCATCATGATGAACCCGGAGGCGATGCTGGGACCGATCGCGAAATCCCTCAGCACGGCTTCCCTGATCGGCATCCAGATCCTTGCCATGGCTCTGGCGCCCATGCTCCTGGCCCTGGTTGCCTATTGCAGCGCGGGGATCTTTCATCTGGTCTTTCAGCTCTTGGGCGGCAGCCAAACCTTCGAAGTTACGTTTCGGGCCTATTGCTATGCGGTAGCGCCAGCTTCGGTTTTCCGTCTGATTCCGATCTGCGGAGATGTCCTGTTCTTTATCGCCGCGTTGGTTTTGCTGATCTTCTCATTTCGGGAGACGCTTCGCGTAAATGGGGCGCGTGCGACTATCGGCGTGCTTCTGCCGTCGCTGCTTTGTTGCGGGTTCATCTGGGCGGCCGGAGCCTTGACGGCCGGAGCGGTCACCCAGGGCGTCCTCAAATGATCTGTAGCGCCGGTCCGGGAGCGTCCTGACCCGCACAATGCAGCCGGGCGCCGCCGTCCTTGCCCGAGCTTGCCAGACCCTGCATGGCACAGTCCAGGGCCAGATGAGGCGCATTGCAGTCGCGGCTGAGATGACCCAGGATGATGTGGTGCAGCGGGGCTTCGAGTTCCGCGAGAACGCGCGCTGCGGCAGCGTTCGAAAGATGCCCATGGCGGGAAAGGATGCGTTGTTTGACCGACCAGGGTCTTCGAGAATCCCGCTGCAGCAGTCCTTCGTCGTGGTTCATTTCAATCAGGATCGCTTGCACCCCGCGCAGCGCGTCGAACACAAGCCGAGTCGCATAGCCGAGATCGGTCAGCACTCCAAAGCAGGAACCGTTGGAGGAAACCCGAAATCCGACAGGATCTGCAGCGTCGTGTGGGACGGAGAACGCTCGGATCTCGAAGCTGCCAATGGCGAAAGGTGAACCCGTCTGAAAGAGCCTCCAGTCGTTGTGGACCAAGCCGGTGTCCTGCAACGCACGCGCGGTGAGCGTATTGCAGTAGACGGGCAGTTGATGGCGCGTCAACATTACTTTCAAGGCGCTACTGTGGTCTCCGTGCTCGTGCGTGAGGAGGACGCCTGAGAGTTGGTCGGGACAGAGCCCGACGTTCAGCAGGCGCGTGGTCAGTTGCTTCGTGCTGAGTCCGGCATCGATGAGAAGGGCAGCTGTTTCGTTGCGGACCAGCGTGGCATTTCCCTCACTTCCACTTGCCAGCGTGATGACCTCGAACATCCGTTGACTTATGCCAGTGCCTCGTGGATTTCGCGACAAGGAATTTGCAGCCTTCGCGCGGAACTGGCAACCTGCCCGAGGGACATGCACCAGTACCATCGCCTTCTTCGTCTTGTGCTCGACCAGGGAAAGCTGAAATCCGATCGCACAGGAACCGGAACGTATTCAATTTTCGGTGCGCAGGAGCGTTTTGATCTCGCGGAATCCTTCCCCCTCCTGACAACTAAGAAACTTCATCTGCGCTCGATTATCCACGAGTTGCTCTGGTTCCTTAAAGGAGACACCAACGTGCGTTACCTGCACGAGAACAAGGTCACGATCTGGGACGAATGGGCCGACGAAAATGGTGATCTCGGAAGAATTTACGGCGCGCAGTGGCGGGACTGGCGGCGTCCAGACGGCGGCCATGTGGACCAGATTGCGCGTCTGATTGACGACCTTAGGCGGACGCCGGACAGCCGTCGGTTGATTGTCAGCGCATGGAACCCAGGCGAAATCGATCGAATGGCGCTGGCCCCCTGCCATGCCTTGTTTCAATTTTATGTGGTCGATGGCGGCCTCAGTTGCCAGCTCTACCAGCGCAGTGCGGATCTTTTTCTGGGTGTGCCCTTCAATATTGCCTCCTATGCGCTGCTGACCTTGATGATTGCACAGGTTTGCGAGCTCAAGCCGGTCGAATTTATCCACGCCTTTGGGGATTTGCACTTGTACACCAATCATATCGATCAAGCTCGCGAACAGCTCTCCCGTCCATGCCGTTCGCTGCCACGCATCAGGCTCAATCCCGCCGCGAAGTCGATCGAAGATTTTCGCTTCGAGGATTTCGTCCTGGAAGGCTACGACCCACACCCTGCCATCAGAGCGCCAATCGCGGTGTGAAAGGCATCGCCGCCATGTCGCTGAACCGCGTAATCGGGGCCCGCGGAAAGATTCCATGGCACCTGCCTGAAGATCTGAAATTCTTCAAGCGAACGACGCTGGGCCATATCGTTCTTATGGGCCGCAAGACCTATGAATCGCTCGGCAAGCCGCTCCCCGGTCGCGAGAACTGGGTCGTCACCAGGGCATCCGTTCCGGGCGTAAGAGTTATTCGCGATCTGAACGAGATCATCGAGCCCGGAGGAGGGCGCGAGGTCTTTCTGATTGGTGGGGCACAGCTTTATGCGGCGCTCTTGGGAAGATGCTCTGAGCTCTTTCTTTCCGTCGTCAAGCGCGAGGTCGCAGGCGATACCTTCTTTCCTCCGTTCGAAGAAGCCTTTCAGCTCACGGAGGTTCTCCTCTCGTCGGAGCACCTGGAGCTCCGGCGATACGTGCGCCTGCCGGGGCACTAAATTCGCCTGGTCACGCGCAGGTGCTAGCTGAATGTCAGGTTCTTCACGCCGGAGGCCGCCGCGGCATTCAAGACATCAACAATGCGCTCGTGCTTCGTCTGCGGGTCAGGCCGGATGATCACGGGATCCTTGTCACCGAACTTCGCAATCGTGTCCTTGAGCCAACTGCGCAGCTCCGGAAGATCCTTGCTGACCGGTGTGTCATAGACCTTGTTGTTCATCTGCACTTTGCCGTCGGGAAAAATGTCGATGATGATCGGTGTTGGTGGCGGACCCGCTTTCGCTTCGCCCCGACCGCTGGGCAAGTTGATGGTCAGTTCCTTTGGTATGATCTGCGACCCCGCCGAGGCCATGAAGAACAGGAGCAGAACGAAGACCACGTCCACCATGGGAGCGATCTGAAATCCGATGTCTCCATCCTGGTTGGTGCCGGCTGCCATAGATAACTAATGAAGGTTGACTATCTTTCCTTGTCCGCAACGGAAAACGTGACGTTGCCCACGCCGGCCTTGCCGACAGCCTCCAGCAAGCCTCGGATAAACTCATAGCGGACCTCTTTGTCGGCGCGCACGAGCACCCGAACGAAAGGATTCGCACCGACCTTGGCCTGCAGCATCGGCGCGAGTTGGCCGAGGTTGACTGCTCGTTCGTCCACTTCGATCACCGTCTGGTTATTGATGGCATTGTAGAGGACATTCACGATGACCTGGCCGGGATTTTTCTTCGACTCCTTGGCGTCCCGGGCGACCGGCAGATTAACGTCCTGATTGGACTGCAACATCTCGGTCGAACTGATGGACATAAAGAAGACGAGCAGAACGAGGAGGATGTCGATCATCGGGGCGATCTGAAATTCTGGATCAACCTCGGGTTCCGCCTTCCGGACGCGCTTCTTCCGGCCGGGTCTGTCAGCTTCCTGTTCAGCCATCGTTCAGCGCGGATGCGGGAACAATCCTGCTACGCCCACTCCAGCGAAGCCCCGCAATGCGGGCAGGGACTTTGTCCAGGCTGGATGGTTCCGTTGCAGATTGGGCAGTTCGTCGTCAGGGCCACGGAAACCTTGCGCGACGAACTGAGTGCGCCGGAGGGTGCGCCTGCCCCCGCTTCGAAGTTCTCCCCGATCTTGATCCCGGCCAGCTCTTCGAACGGGATTTCTTCCACCAGGTAATTGAGTTTGTCGTCCGCGTTCACGAGCACGATCGTCGAGCGATTGCGGAAGTAATAATAGAAAATGAAGGCAGGAATGGCGATGAACAGGCCACTTGCCGTCGCCATCAGCACTTCCCCGATGCGCAATGCGAGGGCCCGCGGATCGGAAACGCCCGAGGCGCCCAGGACGGCAAAAGCTCCCATCATTCCGATAACCGTGCCGAGCAGACCGATCATGGGAGCGACCACACCGACGACGGAGAGGTAGCTATTCTTGGTTCTAAGGACCTGCGCCTCGCGCAGCCCGTGTTCGATCAGGGCGTTCTCCACAGCGTCTTTTCCTCTGCCGATGCGCTCGAGCGCGCCCTTGAGGACGCGCGCGATGTAGGCCTTGTTGGCACGGCAAATCTCCCAGGCTTCCTGGTAGTTACCAGCTCGAATCGTGGCTTGCAGAGAATCCACCAGGGCTTTCGGCGCCAGTTGCTCGTCGCGGAGGCTGAGAAAGAGCTGGATGATGAAGGTCACCATCACGATGGAGGTCGCGAGAATCGCCACCCAAATCAGAATGATCAGCGGGCCTCCATCGGCGATCGTCTCGAGGATAGTATGGGATTCAGCGGCCGGGCTGGCGGAGCCGCTCGAGCCCTCTTGCGCGAACGCCCCAGGCAGGGCAAACAGCAGCGCCAAAGACGCCAGGGCACGAACCAGGGACGGGTTAACTTTCTTCATGGATACTGTCGGAATCAAGGAACGATGGCTTGCTTTTCTTTGACGAGAAACTCAGCGCGTTCCTGCGCTTTGGCAACCATGGCCTCATCGTCGTGGAAAAGCGTGACGGCGCTCAAATAATCGCGCAGAGCCTCAGCATAGGCCCCTTCGCTTTCACGGATGACTCCCATCAAATAGAATGCCTGCCCATAGGTGGCGCTCTTGCCGGCGTCAGCCGCCAGAACCTTGGCGGCTTCGGCAACGATCGGCGCCAATTTGCCCCTCGCTCCTTCAAAATCTTTCTTGGTCACGGCGAGGCGAGCCAGGCCGAGATCCGTTAGAGAGGTGGCGTTTGGGTAGGACTTGGTGAATTCCGCAAAGGTCGCTTCCGCGGCTGGAAACTGATCCAGAGAAAGGTAAACGTCACCGAGCAGGGCGCTGGCACGCTCGGCCCATTCCACGGGCAGTCCGCGGAACGTTTCCACGAGCGGTTTGAGGAGGCTGAGTGTCTTGCTGGCATTTCCACTTTGCCAGGCCTTCAGGCTTTCGTCGTAGGCCTTGGGCGGGGCCTTGGTCACCGAGGCCACCTGATCCATCGCCATGCTCGTCTCGGCGGGTCCGACCTTGATTTTCAGCTTTCCGTCGGCGAGTCCCAGGATCTCACCCTCGCGGCGTTGACCATCCTTCTGGAGGACGACATCCTGCGCCGCGAGCGTGGCGCAGGCCGCCCAAATGGCCACCCAAGCCAGGCACCAGAGCCGGGACGCACTTGCATTCATTGCTCATCTGCTTTAATCACATCGGCCCCGCAAATCAACAGTTTCGCCGTTCTTTTCATGATCACCATCCTCCGTAAAAACCAGCGCATCCTGATGCTAGTGGTCTCTGTTCTGACCATCGTTGCCTTCATCTGGCTCTACAATCCGGCGGACACCAAGATGTTGGGGGGCGGGGCGGTGGCGAGCATTTACGGTCGCAATGTTTCCCAGGCAGACATCGAGCGTGAGGTCAGAAACTATCAGCTCGCGCTGGCTCTCGGGCAATTCTCCCTGCTCGATAGTCTCGGAGGCATGGCGCAGAATCAGAACCAGGCCCTCGACGAGTTCATTTGGAATCTCTTTGTCCTGCACCATGAGGCTAAGGAACTCGGTATCGAGCCGACGGATTCGCAGATTGCAGACCGCATCAAGGCGATCCGGGTGTTCCAGACCGGGGGACAGTTCGACCCATCCAAATACAAGACGTTTGTCCTCGAGCAACTCGGTCCGCGCGGATTTACGGAGATGCATTTGGAGAACGTGATTCGGGACGCTTTGCGTGTGGAGCGCCTCAGGGCCATCGTCGGCTCGTCGGCCGGGGTGAGCGACGCGGAATTTCAGGAAACGGCCCGCGTCCTCCAGGAGATTGATGTGCAGGTGATTCGGTTCCCGGTGGCGTCGGTCGCCGGTCAGGCGGTCGTGACGGAAGAAGAAGTGAAAGCCTTCTTTCAGCAGTATGGCCCGGCCCTCTCGATGCCGGAAACCCGATCGGTCGAGTATGTAAGGTTCCAGTTGCCGGAGGGCGGGCAATCCCTTGAAGGAAAGCAGAAGGTGGAAGCGCTGCAAAAGCTGGCCGATACGGCCACGGCGTTCACCGAACAGATCTCGCAGTCATCGTTCGAGAAGGCCGCTGCAGCGGGCGGTTTGACAGTTCAAACGAGCCCGGCGTTTGACCGTTCTGGTTCGACGACTCCGGGTGGAAACGATAGCCTCGTCGCAGACTGGAAGAACCTTGCGCCGGCGGCGTTTCTTTTGACGGAGGCGACCCCGGTGAGCGATGTGATTCAATCTGGCGATGCTTTCTTCGTCATCAAGCTGGCCAAGGTGAATCCACAACGTCCCTTGACTCTGGATGAGGTTCGTCCGATGGCGGAGAACCAATTGGGCGCTCGCAAAGCCGAGCGTCTGCTGCGCGAGCGAGCCGAGCCGGCGTTGGCGAAGATTCGCGAGGCGATGGCGGCGGGGAAATCGTTTGCCGAAGCGGCCGCGGCCGAGGGGCTGCAGGTTCAGACCTTCGATAGTCTCGATCCCAGCGAGAGCCTTTCGGCGGCGCAACAGGGGATCGCCGCGGCAACCTTGCTTATGCAACCCGGGCAGCTTTCGGGGATGATCGCCGACGTCGAGGGAGGCTTCGCCGTCTATCTTTTCGATCGCGCACCGCTCGACGCAGCAGCGCTCGACAAGAAACCTGAGTTGGTCGCACGAATTCTTGAGAGTAAACGGCGGTTGCTTTTCCAGACGTGGCTTTCGTCCGCCCGGGATTCCGCGAAAATCACCATGGCTACGGGCAGGCAGTGAAATGTCAGAGAAAGTCCGAGCTACCGAGATTTTTGAAGAGGCGACCGGCGATATCGCGCTCGGCGAACTCGATGCGGCGATTGCCAAGTACCAGGAGTGTGTTCGACTCGATTCGGGATATTTTGAGGCGTGGCATGCGCTGGGCATGGCCCTGATGAAAGCGGGGCGCCATCCGGAGGCTATCGAGGCCGGCCTGAAAGCGGTCGAAATCAACCCGAACGACCAACTCGCCTGGTCCAGCCTCTCAATCTTCTACGTCAAGGAGGGGCGGATCGCCGAGGCGGAGGCTGCCGGAGCAAAAGCGAGAATCCTCTCGTGGGGAGGAAAGATCAGGAAGGACCAGCCGGAAAAGTGAAATCATTTTTTATCACCACGGCCATCGATTATACGAACGCCGCTCCGCATATCGGCCATGCTTACGAGAAAATCCTCGCGGATGTTATCGCGCGTTACCATCGGCTGAAAGGAGAGTCGGTTTTCTTTTTGACCGGAGTCGATCAGCACGGGCAGAAGGTGCAGCAAGCGGCGCAGAAGGAAGGGGTCCCCGTGGAAAAGTTTGTCAAGGAAACGACGGATAAGTTTCTCGCGCTCTGGAGGAAGCTCGATGTGAACTATGATGCTTGGGCGGCCACGACCGATCCGGTTCACAAGAGTTGCGTGCAGGAGATCCTTCAGAAGCTGCATGACCAGGGAGAGTTGTACAAGGCGACTTATCGTGGCTTTTACAGCGTCCGGCAGGAACAATTCCTGACGGATAAGGAGCGCGGGCCGGATGGTTTGTTTGGTCCCGAGTGGGGCGAGGTGATCGAACTGGAGGAGGAAAATTGGTATTTTCGGCTGACAAAGTATCGTGATTGGCTGCTTGGTTTCCTCGACTCCCGCCGAGCATGTGTCTTCCCGCCATTTCGTCACCAGGAGTTGCGCAACGCCGCTCAGAAGCTTGGCGGGGATCTCTCGATCTCTCGTCCTAAATCACGACTTTCTTGGGGAATCGAACTTCCCTTTGACTCTTCGTGTGTGACCTATGTTTGGTTCGACGCGCTCGTAAACTATGTTAGCTTCGCCGGCTACCTGCGAGACGAGAGCGTTTTTTGGGAGCGCTGGCCGGCCTTGCATGTGATCGGGAAGGATATTCTCATCCCGGCACATGGCATCTATTGGCTGGCCATGCTCAAGGCGATGGGGTTTTCCGATGACGACATGCCGAGTTTTCTCGTCCATGGCTATGTCCTGGTCGATGGCGACAAAATGAGCAAGTCGCTCGGCAATATTCGCGATCCGAACACGTTCGCCGATCGCTTCGGCGCGGAAGCGCTTCGATACTATCTGATGCGCGATTGTGTGGTCGGCCAGGACATGGACTTCACGGATGAGCGACTGATTCAGCGCTACAATAGCGAACTGGCCAACGGCCTGGGCAATCTGGTCAATCGCACCCTCACGATGGCCCACAAGTATCGCGGAGGACGGTTGTCGGTCTCGTCCGGAGATGGGCTAAAGGACCGTGCCGGGCATTTCGGGCGCGCCTTTGCCGCCTCCATGGAGGAGCGATCGATCAATTCGGCCCTGGAAAGGCTTGCCGAGTTCGTTACCGAAGCTAATCAGTTTGTCGAGAGAAACGCGCCCTGGAAGCTCGCCAAGACGCCTGGAAACGAGGCCCAGCTTGATAACATCTTTTACCAACTGGCCGAGGTGATCCGGATGATCGCGATCATGATTTCACCGGTAACTCCGAAAGCGGCCGCCGCGATCCTCCGACAGTTGAACTGGGATGGGCCGGTTGCCCGGAGTGAGACTTCGTGGGGGCAGTTGCCCGAAGGACATCAACTTGGAGAGCCGGCTCCAATTTTCCCCCGGATTGAAGCTTTGGAGAAAGCGGGCCAATGAACAGCCGGCTGTTGGCCACTGATTCGCGCTCGCACGTATCTTAGCTCTGTGTCCAAGGCTACTCCAGCATGGCGGCAGAAGCTCGAGTTCATCGGGCTATCTACCGCCATTTGGCTGGTCGGACGCCTGCCGTATGGCTCGTTGCGGCATATCGCCCGGGCGCTGGGTTCGATTGTCTTTGCTTTTGACAAGCGCGGAAGGGAGGTCGCCTTGGCCAATCTCAATACCGCCTTTGGCGACAGCCGAACGCCGGAGCAAAAGCGCCGGATCGCCATGGGCAGCTACCAGACATTCGCGCGAACGATGCTGGAGCTCTTTTGGTCGCCCAATCTCAATGAAGCGGTGGCCCGACGCATTGCGCGTTTCGAAGGTCTCGAACTCGATCCCTGCCATCGCGACCCGCAACAGCCTGGGGTATACCTCTGTCTCCACTATTCGAACTTCGAGTGGTTGAGTCAGTTCGGCGCTTATGCGATTGGCAACGGACCAGTCATCGCGCAACGATTCAAGAATCCATTGATCGGCCAGATCTTTGACCGCTTGCGCGCCAGCACCGGGCATTGGGTGATTCCCCAGGAACGCGCGATGATCCGGATGCTCAAGCACATCAAGAGCGGAGGGAAGTTTGCGATGCTTTGCGATCTCAATCTGGATCCCAATGAGACAAGCGTGATCATCGACACCTTCGGAGGGCTTAAGATCTGCGTGACGCAGCTGCAGTCCGCGCTCGCTTTACGGACCGGCGCCAAGATCGTCCCGGTGGAGTGCCGGCCCGAACCGGACGGCACCTATCGGATGGTCTATCACAAACCGCTCGAGTTTCCCCCGGAAGCTACGGCAGCGGAGATTACCCAGCTCTGTTGGAACGTGCTCGAGCCTTCGATTCACGAACAACCCGAGTGCTGGCTTTGGGCATACAAGCACTGGCGCTTCCTTCCCGCAAACGATCAAACCGGCCGATATCCAATTTACGCCAAGAACGCCCCGCGTTTCGACAGGTTGCAGGCAAGGCAAAATCGACTGTCTGGACAAAAGTAGACTCACATACCCAAGCCATCTTTCCGCGGAATTTTTGGACTCCAGATTTGTTCTAGAAAGCCCCTTTGCCGGTATACAGGTCCGAGCAGGCGTCGAACAAAACCAACAGTCCGCCTAACTCGTGTGACCGGCGCTCGTGACATCAAAGTCGGTCGTTGTCTGTACGCCTCCAAGCGAGAAGGACAGCCGAAATCTGCGAGAGCTTTGGATTTGAGATTGAAAAGTGAAATAAAGAACCTCCTCCGGAATTCCCTGTTGGCTGTGCGCTTGCGTTCTTTGAAATTCGCTAAAATTGGGATCCGAAGGAGCAATCGGCACAAAAGTACCCTGATTTGCCGGATCATCGACCAGCATGACTGGATCAACAAAATGAATTAATCCCTTATCATCATTCCAGCCTAACTCAAACGCTTGGAAATATACCAGGGTTGGTCTATCCGCGGCTTTGGTAAACTCAATCCGTATGGGAGCATTGCTCTTATAAAAACGAGCCGTCATGAGACATGCTTCGGTCCCATAGATGTTGTCAACACCGCTAACTTGCGGTTCGCCCCGATTCTCACGCCAAGCGTCGAACCCAAGACGTGAAAGAGCTACTCGATCAAAATGGAACCAAAGCCGGTAGTTTGGACCCGCCATATCAATGCCGTTACCGCCGTTGAACCGCCATGCCATGAGATACAACATTGATCCTCGTGGAGGGTAGGGGAGAGGTAGTAGCGATTCAATGTGGAATCTTCACAAGTTGCTGTCGGATAGTTTTCACAAATCGACCACTACCATACCAACGGGATAGACGACGAGTCACTTAGTTGTAATAACTTGTCAGTAAATAAGTGATCTTGTTTTGCTTGCGCTGCCAGCCCGGCAGGCAAAAAGTTCCGCGTCTACGGCCCGGCTGCTTCCAGAAACGTAAAACTGCCATCCTGCACGCGGATGACGATCGCGGGCTTTTTGGGATTCCGATCGTCGCCCATGGTGATTGTTCCGGTGACACCCGGAAAGTCTTTCGTAGCGGCGAGAGCCTCTCGCACCGCCGCCGGTTCGGCGCTGCCCGCGCGTTTCAGGGCGTCAGCCACAAGCCAGACGGCTTCATAGGTGAGCGCAGCAAGCGGGGGAGGGGCCGCCTGGACCTTGGCTCGGTACGCCTCGTTGAAGGCCTTTCCCTTGTCGGAGAGATGCTCGCTCGAAAAGTGACTGGCGAAATAGCAGTTGTTCACTGCAGTTCCGCCGATTCTCAGAAACTCGTTGGAATCCCAGGCGTCCGTGCCCAGGAAGGGAGCGTCAATACCGAGTTGGCGAGCCTGCTTGATGATCAGAGCCGCATCGCCGTAGTAGCTTGGCAGGAAGACAACGTCCGGGTTCTTCAACTTGATTGCATTGAGTTGGCTGGAGAAATCTGCGTCGCCTGCGCGGTAGGTTTCCTCGGCAACAATCGATCCCTCCTGCTCGAGAAAGTCCGCCTTGAAAGCGTCCCGTAAACTACTGCCATACGTATTGGAGGCATCATAGAGGATGGCGACCTTTTCCACGTCGAGCGAGCGCGCGAACTTGGTCATCACGGCGGCTTGGAACGCGTCTGTATAGCATGTCCGGAAGACATAGTTGCCGGTCGCGGTGACCTTCTCGTTGGTCGCCCCGGGTGTAATCATCGGGATGCCGCGCTCCTGGGCGATCGGCGCCGCGAGCAGCGATCGATCCGTGGTGATCTCTCCGATCAGCGCAGCCACTTTCTCGGTGTCAATCAACTCCGTGACAACCGGGGCTACTTTCTCGGTCTGAGACTCGGTGTCTTTGACGATCAAGTTGATGGGGTGGCCGAGGACGCCGCCTGCGGCGTTGATCTCCTCGACGGCGAGCTTCGCACCGCTGACGGCATCGAGACCGAAGGAAGCTTGCGGTCCCGTCAAAGGCACAAAGAGTCCAATCCGGGTGGCGAGGGGATCGGCGGGGGTCTCAGGCAGTTTGAGCGGTTCGGGAGATGGGGATGGTTCGGGGCTCGGCTGTGTTTGTGCGGCGGGCGTTTCCAAGGGCGATGGCGTCACAGACTCCGCCAGGACCTCGCCGGCCGGCTTCCTTTGGCAGCCGGTCAGCGCAACGATAGCGATCCAAACGACCGGCAGGAGAGAAGTCCACTTCACGGCGCGAAGTGTAGGGGAGCTACGGGCGCGCGCAACCGGGCAGTTGCAGAAAACGCGCTTTCGGCTCTCTGGCGAAATCCAGGAGTCATCGACGAAACTCGGTATGCGCCACCCACTTATTCGGAATCCCGTTGCTCTGTGACCGGAATAGGGGATAGAGTACAGCCATGGCTCTCGAGTCCGAATTGCAGGTGGAGAAGAAGGCCTTTCAGATCAACATGGACCCGCGCATTTACGGGGCGTTTGCAGAGATCGGTGCGGGACAGGACGTCGCCCGGCGTTTCTTCTCAGTCGGCAGAGCGGCTGGCACCGTGGCCAAGACGATCTCCGCTTACGACATGACGTTCTCCGACGCTATTTACGGCGCATGCGGGCGCTATGTCAGCCGGGCCCGGCTCGACAGCATGCTCACCCACGAGTACGACCTCCTCATCGAACGGCTCGATGAAAAGGTCGGCGGCTCGCGAACGTTTTTCGCGTTTGCGGACACCGTTGCCGCCCGCAGCTTCCGCCGCCATGCGGAGTCTCAAGGCTGGATGGGTATCCGTTTCCAGAAAGAGCCACGCGCAGAAGCGAATGAGATCATCATTCATGTTCGCATGCTCGATTCGCGAAACCTCCAACAGCAGGAAGCTTTGGGAATCGTCGGAGTCAACCTGATCTATGGCGCGTTTTTCCTGACGGACAACCCGGAAGCCCTGGTCGTTTCGCTCGTCGATGACCTGGCTCCTGGCCGTATCGAGATCGACATGATTCGGTTCACCGGTCCCGATTTTGCGGACGTCGATGACCGCATTATGGCGCTCAAGTTGGTGACGCAGAATCTCACCAACGCGGCGTTGTTCCGTGCCAGCGGGGAGATTGTTAACGCCGCGGATGCGCTTTACAAAAAGCCGCTGCTGGTCGAGCGGGGCAGTTTTCGGCCCGTTACTCTCCTCGCGGACGATATGTTGAACTGCGCACGCACGATGTTCATGCGGGAGGAAGGGGTGAGTGATTCCGAGCCGGAGATCCTCATGGAGATCACGATGAAGAATCTTTTGGCCAGCGGGGAACTCGACCTGCGGGATTTTTTGGACCGGGTCGACATGCTCGGCGCCATGGGGCGGACGGTGCTCATCTCGAACTACGGCGCCTACTATCGGCTGGTCAATTACCTGACGCGCTATACGGATTGCATGGTCGGACTGCCCTTGGGCATCCCCGCGATGGCGGAGATCCTGGAGGAGGAATATTACAAGGACCTCGAAGGTGGCATTCTGGAAGCCTTGGGGCGCCTGTTCAAGACCGGGGTCAAGCTTTACGTTTATCCCTTTCTCAATCCAAACGGCGGCCTGGTAACCGCCGACAACTTTGAGGTCGCGCCAAACCTGGTGCATCTCTACAGGCACCTTCTGGACAACGGGTTCATCGAGTCGATGGAGGGATTCAACCCGAACTACCTTCCGATCAAATCATCGGGAGTAATGGCCAAGATTCGCGCGGGCGCGCAGGGCTGGGAAAGCATGGTCTCGCCGGAGGTGGCCAAGATCATCAAGGAACGCCAGCTTTTCGGATATCAGCCTGAACTCGTCGGGAAGAGCTGACGGTAGCGTCCACCCCGCTTTGTGACGCACGGGGGTTGTTTGGTTCGATCACCCTGATATGGTGCAGCCATGCCGTTGACTCATTACACAGATTCTGAAGCTGCAGCCGTCCGCACCGTTCCGCACCGCTCGGAAGTTCCTCCTGGCGACACCTGGGATCTTGCTCCGCTTTATGGGGACGATACCGGGTGGGAGCGGGAGTTCGAGGCGTTGCAGGCGGATTACCCAGGCATTTCGGCTTTTCGCGGAGTCATCGGGAACAGCCCATCGGCGCTGCGGGATGCGCTCGAATTCGAAAAGCGTATCGACATGCGCAGCGAGCAACTCAACCAATACGCCGGCTTGCGCGTGGCGGAGGATTCTTCGAACGACGCCTCTCTCTCGCGCGAGGCGCGACTCGATAATCTGCGCGTGCGGATCGGCGAAGCGTTCTCGTTCCTGGGTCCGGAAATCCAGGCGATTCCGGATGAGGTGTTTGAGCGATATATTTCCGACGCTGCGCTGGTCGAATGGGTCATTTCACTCCGCAAGCTGCGCCGGCTAAAGCCTCACACCTTGTCGGCGAGTGAAGAGCGCCTCCTCGCGCTCGCCTCGTCCGCCCTGCGTGGGCATCAGGAAACCTTCTCGCAGTTGACCAACGTGGACATGAAGTTCGGAGTCGTCACGGACGATTCCGGAAACGAGCGCGAATTGACGCAGAGTTCATTTTCCTCCTTTCTTCAGCAGCGCGATCCGGTAGTGAGACGCGAGGCGTTCCACAGGTTTTACGCGGAGTTCAGGGACCATCAATTCACGCTGGCCTCTGCGTTGGGGAGCTCGATTCGCGCGGATGTCTTCGAAGCCCGGGCACGGAACTATCCCTCGGCCATCGAGGCGGCGCTCTTTCTGGACGACGTTCCGCTGAGTGTCTATGAAAACTTGATCTCGACGGTTCGAAGCTCCTTGCCGCCGCTGTATCGGTATTTCGAGCTGCGAAAGCGCGTCCTCGGTCTGGGGGAGATTCACCACTACGACACGTATGTTCCGATGGTTGGCGATGTTCGAACCAACGTGAACTGGGACCAGGCGGTGGACTTTGTCCTTGGCGCACTCGCGCCGCTTGGTCCGGAGTATCTCGCTGTGCTGGGAGATGGCCTGCGCGGAGGGCGGTGGTCCGATCGTTACGAAAACAAGGGGAAGCGAAGCGGCGCGTTCAGCTATGGGACCTACACGAGCCCTCCTTACATCATGATGAATTACAAGTCGGATGTTTTTTCCGACGTGTATACACTTGCCCACGAGGCAGGGCACTCGATGCACACTTGGTACGCGACGCGGACCCAAAGCTATCAGAACTACCACTACCCGATTTTTCTGGCGGAGGTTGCTTCTACCTTTAACGAGATCTTGTTGACCGAGCACTTGTTGAAGACGAGCAACGATGACCGGATGCGGGCATATGTCATCAACCGGCAGATCGACGACCTCCGCGGAACGCTTTTCCGGCAGACGATGTTTGCGGAGTTCGAGCGTGCCACACACGCGGCCGAGGAAGCCGGCGACCCGTTGACCCTGGAAGGCTTGAAGAACGTCTATCGTAGCTTGCTGGACGCCTATTTTGGGCCGGGTTTCGCGATCGATCCGGAGTTGGAACTCGAGGGCCTCAGAATTCCGCACTTCTACAGCGCGTTCTATGTCTACAAGTACGCCACCGGCATTTCCGCAGCCGTGGCATTGGCCAGCCAGGTACTCGAAAGTGGCGACGCTACCCGTTATCTAAACTTTCTGCGCGGTGGTGGGAGCAGATTTCCAATCGAGACGCTGGCAGAGGCCGGGGTCGACATGAGTTCTCCGGCCCCGGTCGAGGCCGCGCTGCGACTTTTTGAACGACGTGTCGAGGAACTGGCGAAGTTGCTCTCTGAGGCATGAACGCAAGCGGGTGCGCATCGGGTCGGCCGGCTGGAGTGTGGCGTGCCGCCACATCGCTGGCTGCGCTTTGACCTAGATTTTCTTCATGCCGGCGGATCCTCAACTCTGGCGCGTTCGAAGCCCCGGCGACCTCTCCGTCGAGCTGCCTGAAGTGGTCTCGGGTGATGTGGAGGCGGCTGTCGCCAGATCGAAGCGGGCGTTCGCTGAATGGCGGCGATTGAGTTTGGCGGAGCGAAAGGCGATCCTTTCGCGTTGCCGCGATCGTGTGAAGGCCAGGCAGGAAGATCTCGCTCAAGCGATTGCCCTGGAGGTCGGCAAGCCGCTCCGCGAAGCGCGTCTCGAGCTGGCTGCCGTGGTGGCGAAGTTTGACTTCACTTTCCAGGATGCGGAAAGATTTCTGGCCGACCAGCAAGTCACGGATGGGCCGCATCCCGCGGTGGTGCGACGGCGCGCGCGTGGACCGGCGGCGGTGGTGGCGCCATTCAATTTCGCGATTCACCTTGGGCATGGCGCGGCGGTGGCCTATTTGCTCGCGGGCAACACGGTCCTCTACAAACCCTCTCCGTTGGCCGCCAATGTCTGTGCTGCCTACGCAGCGGAGATGCAGGCCGCGCTGCCGGCGGGTGTCTTCGAACTGGTGCAGGGATGGGGGGCTACCGGCAGGGCGCTTTGCGCACATTCGGAAGTACGATCCGTCTGCTTTACCGGTTCGGTTCCTGCGGGCATGGCTCTCGCCCAGGAGCTGGCGGGAGACTATTCGAAATCCCTCGCTCTCGAGCTCGGCGGAAGGAACGCCCTGATCGTCCTCCCTGACGCCGACCTCGATCGCGCTGCCGAGGCGGCTGCCGATGGCATCTGCCTGACGGCCGGCCAGAGGTGCAATTCCACGAGCCGCATTCTTGTCCATCGTGAGGCGGAGGAGGACTTCATCGCCAGGCTTCTCGATTCGCTGCGACGGTACGTTCCGGGGTTCCCGGCGGACGAGACGACTCTCCTGGGTCCGCTCGTGAACGAGCAGGCCCTCGAACGCTACCAGATGCTGATCAGCCGACCGGGAAACTGGCTTCTTCCGGGTGAGTTGTCTGGCGAAGTCGCCGGCCGGCAAGGTTACTACGTAAAGCCGGCGCTTTTTGCGTCCGCGGAAGAGTCAACTCCGCAGGAAGAGGAGTTTTTTTGTCCGGTAGCTTCCATCGAGTCATTTGGTGCACTCGATGAAGCCGTGGCCCGGCAACGGGCAACCCGTTTCGGACTGACGGCTTCGGTTTATACAAAGTCGCCGGAAACCTTTCGATCCGTCAGCGACGATCTGGAAGTTGGGAACGTGTATTGGAACCTGCCCACGACCTTCTCCCCTTCGACCTTGCCGTTCGGCGGTTTCCGGGCTTCCGGCAACGGCAAACCAGGGGCCCGCGGATTCATCCGCTTCGCAGCCGACGAACAAGCCGTGCAATGGAGCGCGTGAGACCGAGGAACGGCCATCCCGCACCGCGCTGGCTATTTTCCGTGACTCGCCAGCCAACCGTGGTGAAATGAGCCGAGAATGGCGGCAGGTGCTTCTGATCTCGCGCGTCCTAATCCTCGGCGGTTAGGTTGAGGCCTCCTTGGAGATGAAGCGTGGATTTCTCGAGAAGCTG
The DNA here is from genome assembly GCA_963820865.1 of uncultured Verrucomicrobiae bacterium. Lineage (GTDB taxonomy): Bacteria > Verrucomicrobiota > Verrucomicrobiia > Chthoniobacterales > Terrimicrobiaceae > DASTFP01. The sequence goes on along the minus strand of CAWGBZ010000011.1, from coordinate 1,137,906 downwards.
ATCGAACGCATCGGACTGGTCCAATCCGGCGACGTCCAGAATTATCTCGTCGAGATTGCGCGGGAGAAGGGATTTCTTGAGACGATCTTCAACGCCATTTTGGAGGGATTGATTGTCACCGACCCCTCCGGTCGTATCATTTACCTCAACCGCGCTGCGTGTGGATTCTTTGGCATCGATGCAGAGGACAGCCTGGGCAAGCCGCTCGGAGAGGTGGTGCGCGGACTTGAGGTCGGGCAAATTCCTGGCGCAAGCGAGGTCGTCAGCCGCGATCTCGAGGTGTTCTATCCGGAGAATCGCTTCCTTAACTTCTATGTGGTGCCGCTGATGAGCGAAGACACGCACGAGGAATTGGTGGGCCGCGCGATCATTCTGCGCGACATCACTCAGAATCGCCGGGCGACGCAGGAGACCATCGAAAGCGAGCGATTTTCGGCGCTCACCATGTTGGCCGCGGGCGTGGCTCACGAAATCGGCAATCCGCTCAACTCACTCGACATCCACCTGCAGTTGATGCAGCGGCGAATCAAAAGGCTTCCCGCCAAGATCCGGCAAGAACTCGGCGAATCGATCCATATCGCCCGGCAGGAAGTGTCGCGTCTCGACCATATCATCACCCAGTTCCTTCGCGCGATTCGACCGCAGCCGCTCTCCACGCGAATGGAGAACGTCAATGCCGTCATCGAGGAATCGGTCGCCTTCTTCGAGGAGGAGCTCAAGGACCGCGATATCCTCGTCGAGTTGGAACTCGACAAGTCAATGCCTCCGCTGCAGGTCGACCGCGATCAGATTAAGCAAGCCTTCTACAATATTATCCGCAACGCCTTCCAAGCGATGAGGAGTGGAGGAATTCTAAGGATCCGCTCAGGAGCCGACGAAACCCACGTGCTGGTCTCCTTCTCTGATACGGGCGGGGGCATCCCCCCGGAAAATATCAGTCGGGTTTTCGAACCTTATTTTACGACGAAGTCCACCGGTTCTGGGCTCGGCCTGCTCATAGTTCGCCGGATTGTGCGCGCTCACGGCGGCGAAATTATTATCGAGAGCGAGCAGAATCGCGGAGTGACCCTGACGATTCGGTTGCCGCGGGCTGACCGGCGCGTCCGATTCCTTGAGCAGGGATCGGCCGGTGAAACACGAAATCCGCCTTGACCTTGCCCAGAACTGGCTACTGTGTTTGGTGTGGAAACGCAGTCGTTACCTTCAGTAAGTCATTATCCGGAGAACGAGACCGCCAATCGTCCCAACGCCAACACAGCCTACATCGCCATTACGGCGCTGGTCGTTCTCGCCTCGGTTTTCATCCTCCTGCTGACCAACAGCCGGGCGGACCTTTGGCCGACGGTCGCGATGATCGGAGCACTTTGCGGCTTTGGAGCGATTATGTCGTTCTTTGTGACCAGACCGAGGCCCTAGCTTCTGTCGGATTCTTTTCCTTTCGGTTTCTGATCGGAAGGCGGTTCCCCTCTGACCCTTTCGGTGTGAAGGGCGTTTGGCCTTGCCGAACCCTGTGGGGGCGGGTATCGTAAAAATGTGCTTTCCGCGTTGGCTCCCTTGATTGGCGGAATTGTGGGGACGGCGGCCATGAGCGCGCTGCTCCTCCTGCCGCGGTGGCTCGGCATCGGCAAGATTGACGTCATTCCCGCGGTGGGTGCGCTCATCACCGGTAAAAGTGAGAACGCATTCTCCGTCGGTTATATCGTTCACTTTGCTTCGGGAATCGTCTTCGCCTACATCTATTGGGGTCTGCTGCTGTTGATGAAGTTGCCCGCGGTCTGGTGGACGTTTGGCCTGGCCGGCTTCATCCATGGCATCATCGTGATGCTCCTGGTGTGCATTGCCGTGATGGAGCACCATCCGATCGCCCGGTATCACGAACGCGGTCCGATGACCGGTTTGGCTCAGCTCTTCGCGCATATTGTCTACGGCATCGTCGTCGGGTTGATCGTTCATGCTTTGCAATGAGCTTGGCGCGGAGCTTTGAAGAGATAGGCTTCCCGCCGTGATCCTGAACCAACTTAAAGGTGCGGTGGAGTTCGCTTCACATCTGCCGCGCTATCGTGAGATTATCGCCATCCTCTGGAAGTACGGCTTTGCTGACGTCCTGCGACTCGTCGCCCTGCAACGCTTCCTTGGGATCGACGACGCGACCCTCGCCGTTCACGAGGAAGGCCTGCTCTCGAAACCGGTTCCGGAAAGGATGCGCCTCGCGCTCGGCGAGCTCGGGCCCACCTTTGTCAAGTTTGGGCAGATCGTCAGCTCACGCCGCGACCTGGTCACGGACGAATACTATGTCGAACTGTGCAAGTTGCAGATGCAAGTGCCCTCATTTTCCGCTCCGGAGGCCAGGGCGATCGTTGCCGAAGAATTCAGTCGGCCCCTCGCGGAGGTTTTTGCCAGGTTTGACGACAAACCGGTGGGAAGCGCTTCCATTGCACAAGTTCACGCGGCCCGGCTGCCGGATGGTACCAAGGTGGCGGTCAAGGTCCAGCGACCGGATATCCAGGAGGTCATCGAGCTTGATCTCGCTGTGCTGCTTGATCTGGCGCGATTTGTCGACCGACACGTTCCGGAAATATCCGGCGTCAACCCGATCGGCGTGGTCATCGAGTTTTCGTCGACGCTGCGCAAGGAACTCGATTTTAACAACGAGGCGATGAACATCGAGCGGTTTGCCGCCCAGTTTGAGAATAATCCCTGGATCAAGGTGCCGAAGGTTTATCGGGAACTGACGACATCCAAGGTGCTGACGATGGAATTCCTCTCCGGCCGAAGCATTATGGACGTGGCTGGACTTGAGCGAGCAGAGGTCGATGCGATCAAGCTCGCGGAACGCATCACCGAGCTCATTTATCTGCAGATCTTCGAGTACGGTTTCTTTCACGCCGACCCGCATCCGGGCAATATGCTGGTCTTGCCCGGCGGAGTGACTGGGCTGCTTGATTACGGGATGATGGGGTCGTTTTCGCCGCCCTTTCGTTCGAGCATTGCCCACCTGATCGCGGGGCTGGCGGAACGTGATCAACAGCAAGTGATGGGCTCCATTCTCGAGATGAGCGAGGAGGGTTTCGCCGACAATCCGGTAAAGATGCTGGCCGATGTGGAGGCCTTTAGCGAGGCGCATCTCAACCAGCCCCTGCGTGATATCAAGCTCGGCGACATCCTCAACAAGCTTCTCGAGATGCTTCGCAACAATCACCTTCGCATGAAAGGAAGCTTCTACCTGGGCATTAAGGCGCTCACGCAGGTGGAAGCCATCGGCCGTTCCCTCAATCCGGAGCTCAACTTTGTCAAGCTTGGCGAGCCTTTTGCGATGCGGCAAATCGAGGGCAAGTATCACCCGGCGCGGATCCTTTCTCTCATGCGAAAACTCTTCGGCGAAGGGCTCGATTTTCTGGAAGATTTCCCGCACGACTTCCGCCAGCTCTATCAACGCGTCAAGCTCGGGAAGATCAACATTCCCCTGCAGCACAAGATTGATCCGGATGGTTTCGAGCCGCTGCGCAAGACGCTCGACTCCATCGCCAATCGTCTGGCCAACGCCATTCTGACCGCCTCTGTCTTGATCTGCTCGAGCATTCTCGTTCTTTCAGGGCTTCCTCCGAAGGTGGGGGGAGTGCCGATCGTCGGCCTGGCGGGTTTGATCTGGGGAACGTTCATGTGTTTTCGGCTGGTGGTTTCGATATGGAAGCACGGTGGTTTGTAGCTCGAAGGCAGTCATCCCGGCGATGGCACGGGTTTTCTGGAACTCGGAGGATGTAGGAGATATAGTTTTGCATTATGGACGGCTTCGGACGCGTAATTGACTATCTGCGCATCTCGGTGACGGATCGATGCAACGAGCGATGTCTCTATTGCATGCCCGAGGGATACAAAGGCTGGGCGCAGAAGGCGGATCACTTGACGGCGGACGAGATTGTTCGAGTGGCTGCGGCTGCGTGCCGGCTGGGGTTTCGGAAGTTCCGGCTAACGGGCGGCGAACCTTGCATCCGTAAAGACCTCGTCGATATCGCGGCCGGTATCTCGCGACAGGCGGGCGTCCACTCGCTCGGAGTCTCCACCAACGGCACGCGGCTTTCCTCGCTGGCTGCACCGTTGCGCGAGGCGGGTGTCACTTCGATCAACATCAGCCTCGATACCCTGGACCCGGCGCAGTATCGGAGAATTACCGGCGGAGACATCGACGCGGTGCACGCGGGAATCGATGCCGCTTTGTCGGCGGGAATTCCCCGCATCAAGTTGAATTGCGTCCTCATGCGGGGCATCAACGAAGACGAAATTTGGTCGCTCATTCGTTTCGCCGCGGCCAGAGCCCTGCCGATTCGATTCATCGAACTCATGCCTATTTCGAACACCGACGTTCTGACCGAAGAGAATTTTCTCTCTGCTCAAGAGGTGATGCATCGGTTATCGGGCGACGACGAGCTTTCCCCACTCCCCGAGCATGCGCTCGGACACGGTCCGGCACGCTACTATCGACTCTCCAGAGCTCGTGCGACGGTCGGTTTTATTGGCGCACTTACGGTCGAGGACTTCTGCGCCGGCTGCAACAAGATCCGGTTGACAGCCGACGGGAGAATTCGCCCGTGCCTCGGCCGACACAACGAGCTTGATTTGCTCGGCACCCTTCGGCGCGGCCAAGGCGAGATCGAGGAAATTCTCGAGCAAGCCATCGCCGCCAAGCCCAAGGATCACGAATTCCGTCAATGTTACCAGCCAGGGCGTCCGATGACGGCGATTGGAGGGTAATCGCATGGGCGAACTTCGCGTTCTTTTTTTTGCAACTGCCCGCCAGGCGGCGGGCTGCAGCGAGGCGGCTATCCCCTGTGAGCCCGATGGCATTGCCGAGTCGGTATTGTGGGGGAGACTGCTGACGAATTTCCCGGCGCTGGCTCCGCTGCGTGATTCCGTTCGGCTGGCCAGAAACTGCGAATATCTTAAAGCGGGAGAGCGTTTTTTCCCCCGTGATGAAGCCGCCTTGATTCCTCCCGTTTCAGGCGGCTAGATGTGGTGAGCGCCCGTATCACTGATCACGGCGGACGGTCTGGACTCTCGTTCGCTTGGACGGCCCGAAGTCGTCGAACGTCGGGAGACGACCACGGCAGTGAATTTCTCCCAGGACCTTTTCGCCTTCGATGCGACTGACGATTCGCTTTACCGACCGGCCGATCGACGGTTTGGAGTTCTCCCCCTGGGACGGGGCGGGTGCGGTCCTCGAGTTCCGCGGCGTCGTGCGGGATGTGGAACAGGGTGAACGCATTGGCGGCTTGCTTTATGAGATCTACGAGGCGATGGCGGAGAGAACGCTGCGGCAGATCGTGGACGAACTGGATGCCGAGTATCCGTGTCTGACGTTTATGATTGTTCATCGGCATGGTCTCGTGCCCGTGGGAGAAGCCGCCATCTCTGTGCGAATCGAAGCGCGTCATCGCGGCGAGGCGATCAAGATGCTGGAACTATTTATGAATCGGCTGAAGAACGAAGTCCCCATTTGGAAGACAGGCACCGTGCCATGTTGAGCGTCGACGAGGTTTGGTCTCTGATCGACCGGAACGTTCATCCGTTGCCGTCTGTCCGTGTGCCCTTGGGCGAAGCCCTGGGTCGTCGTCTGGCCGAAGAGATCCGGGCCGATGCGGACATGCCGGCTTTTGATCGATCGGCCATTGACGGCTACGCTTTGCCGGAGAATGCAGAGCCAGGATCGTTTCGGATTCGCGGGGAGATCAAGCCGGGGATGCCTGCGTTGGCGCCTCCGGAATCAGGAGAGGCTATGAGAATCTTCACCGGCTCAGCCCTTCCCGAACGGAACGTGGGCCTGGTGATGGTGGAAGATACCGAGACCGACGGCGACAAGGTGTTTGTTCGGGCGACCGCTTCGCGCACGCACGTGCGAGTGAGGGGATCGCAGGCCCGGCGGGGCGAGGTCTTGCTCGCCGCAGGAGCGATGGTGAATCCCGGCGCGATTGCGCTGCTCGCTTCGGTGGGCGCCACCCGTCCGCTGGTGTCCATGGCTCCCCGTGTCGTCCATCTGGTAACAGGCGGCGAATTGGTCCCAGCAGATTCTGAACCGCCACCCGGTTTCATCCGGGATAGCAACTCTCCGCTGGTGGCTGCCTTGCTCAGCGAGGCGGGCGCGGGTACGCTTTCTCAATACCATGTTTCCGAGGATGTCGCGGAGGCGATGAAGATACTCGAAGGTTTCGAGGCGGACATGCTGTTGGTCAGCGGAGGCGCCAGCGTCGGCGCCTACGACGGGACCGCGGAGATTTTGAGGCGCCTGGGCTTCGTCACTCATTGTGGGAAGGTTCGCAGCCGGCCCGGCAAACCCCTTATTTTCGCGACGCGAGACCGCGCGGCGGCCTTTGGGTTGCCCGGCAATCCCCTCTCTCACTTCGTTTGCTTTCATTTGTTTGTCCGGCGTGCTCTCGACGCGATAGCTGATCGGGCGCCGCAGCAGATGGTGCGCGTGCATCTCGACGGCGAACGCCCGGCGCCCGATCCGCGGGAAACATGGTGGCCGGCGAAAGTTCGAATTGAGGAAGAGAGGCTGATTGCAACGCCTCTCCCATGGAACGATTCGTCGGACCTCACCGGACTGGCTCCGGCCAACGCTCTGCTTCGCATCGGAACTCGTGCCACGAACGAACTGGTCGAGGCTCTGATTTTTGGCAGTCTTGGACCATGAACGAGTTCACTCACCTTCAGCCAGAAGGTTCTGTGCGCATGGTCGATGTTGGTCAAAAGCCGGAACAGGAACGCACCGCCGTGGCTGCGGGACGGATCGTTTGCCAGGCCGAGACTCTCCAAGCTCTCAAGCGGCAAGCGCTCCCCAAAGGCGATGCTCTCACCGTCGCGCGGGTCGCCGGAATCCAGGCCGCGAAGCTAACCGCGCACCTCATTCCTCTGTGTCATCCCCTGCCTTTGAACTACGTCGCGGTGGACTTTGAAGTGGGCGAAACAGAGATCGCGATCCGTTGCGAAGTGACAACGAGATCCTCGACCGGGGTTGAGATGGAAGCATTGACGGGTGTAACCGTCGCCGCCCTGACCCTCTACGACATGATGAAGTCCGCTGATAAGACGATGCGGATTGAGGGAATCGAGCTTCTAAGCAAGGTGAAGCGATGAAGGTGGCACGCCTCACGATCAGCGACCGAGCTTCCGCGGGTGTCTACGCGGATCGGGGCGGCCCGGAGATCGAGCGGGTGTTTCGCGACGTGTGGGGCGAACCGGTGGAAATGATTTCACGCATCATTGCGGATGAGCGGGAGGATATCAGCCGCTTGCTGGCGTTTTTGGCCGACGAGGAACATTGCGACTTGATCCTCACGACGGGAGGGACCGGTCCCGCACGTCGGGATGTTACCCCGGAGGCGACGTTGGACGTGGTTCAAAAAGAACTGCCGGGTTTTGGCGAGGCACAGAGAGCGCTCTCGTTTCGCACGGTGCCGACAGCAATCCTTTCGCGAGCCACGGCGGGTGTGCGCGGCCGGTCGCTCATCATTAATTTACCCGGCAATCCCAAGGCGGTCGCCGAATGCCTTCCCCCGCTCGTCCCGGCAATCCGCGAAGCGCTGCGGCACCTTTCCGAATGACCAACGGCCTCCGCGGGCGCGATTCCGAGCGCGTTGCTAGATCTTGTTGATCACCTTATGCAGGGTCGAGGCGCTTTCGCTGAGAACCTGCCCGAGCGTGGAGGATGCTTTCGTGAGCAAGCTGTGCGCTTGGTGCTTGGCTTCCAGTCGAGTGGTTCGCGACGTCTCGGCGCTGCTGCGGATCGCCTTGCGCAAAAGACTGGCGGCTTTATCAACAAGTTTCAGAGCATCGCTGGCGACGGCTTCCTCGCGAGGCCCCGCAGGCGTGGATTTCTTGGCCGCGGCCGTGCGGGACTTGCTCTTGGTGTCGCCGGTTTTTCTCGGGGTGGTTTTCTTTTTGGTTGTGGCCATGACTAATCTTAGCTGTAAGCGAGGCACTTGCCAAGAGCCGCCGCACGGGCAATTATTGTGGTTCACATGGAAGCCCTGATCGACCTTCTCCAGAAGAACGCTCTGACGCCGCGAGAGGATATTGCCCGGATGCTTGACCTGACAACGGCACAGGTCGAGCAGGAAATCTCGCGTCTGGAGCGAGAAGGGGTTATTCTTGGTTATCAGACGATCATCAACCGCGAGAAGTGGGACACCGATATCGTCACTGCAGTCATCGAAGTGAAGGTCACCCCGGAGCGGGACGGAGGGTTCGACCGAATCGCATCGCGAATCGCCAAGTTCGAAGAAGTGCAAACCTGCTACCTGATGAGCGGCGGGTACGACCTGCTCGTTGTGGTCGAGGCAGAAAGCCTCCGCGGGGTCGCCGCCTTCGTCGCCGAGAAACTGAGTACGATCGATGCCGTCCAGTCGACCTCGACTCATTTTCGCTTGAAGACGTACAAGGAGAACGGGGCGTTTCATCATTTTGAGCAGGCGCCCGAGCGTCTGTCGGTTTCGCCATGAGTATTCAGATCGCTGACCACGTGCGCGACATCCCGCGCTCCGGCATTCGCGATTTTTTCGAGATTGTGCAGAGCATGAGCGATGTGATCTCGCTGGGAATCGGCGAGCCGGACTTTGCGACTCCGTGGCACATCCGCGAAGCGGCGATTTACTCCCTGGAGAAGGGGCATACCGGATACAGTTCCAATCTTGGCCTCCCGCGGCTTCGCCGCGCTATTGCCAAGTACGTGGCTGATCACTTCGGTGTGCACTATGAACCGCTCGGCGAGGTGCTGGTTTCGGTGGGAGTGTCGGAGGCGATTGATCTGGCCCTGCGAGCCATCTTGAATCCGGGCGACGAAGTCCTCTATCACGAGCCGTGCTATGTGTCCTATGGGCCGAGCGTGGTCCTTGCCCGTGGAGTAGCGCGTCCCATTCCCACCCGGGCCGCGGATCATTTCGTGCTTCGCGCCGAGGCTTTGGAGCGGGCGGTTACCCCACGCTCGAAGGTGCTCATGCTGAATTTTCCGAATAATCCCACCGGAGCCACCATGCCGGCGGAGGAGCTCGAAAGAATCGCGGCGGTCTGTCTTAAGCGCGACCTTACCGTTCTCTCCGACGAGATCTACAGCGAGCTGACCTACGATGCCACGCCACGCCCTTCAATGGCGGCGCTTCCGGGAATGAGGGAGCGAACAATCCTGCTCCATGGGGTGTCCAAGGCCTACGCGATGACGGGATGGCGGATAGGGTTTGCCTGTGCTCCGCAGCCGGTCATTGAGGCCATGATGAAGATTCACCAATACTCGATTCTCTGCGCTCCGATCATGGGACAAGAGGCGGCCATCGAGGCGCTGGAACGTGGTGAACAAAGCATGCTGGCGATGCGTCGAGAATACGAACTACGCCGCAACTTTATCGTGCGTGCTTTCAACGATCTGGGACTCGAGTGTTTCAAACCACGTGGTGCCTTCTACGTTTTCCCTAGGATTAGTTCCACCGGGCTAACCAGTCGCGAGTTTTCCCTGCAATTGCTGCGCGAAAAGAAAGTGGCCGTGGTTCCAGGGACGGCCTTCGGACCAAGCGGCGAAGGGCATGTGCGATGCAGCTATGCCACCGCCCTCAGTCAAATCAAAGTGGCGGTGGAACGCATCGGCGAGTTTTGCAGTGAACTGAACGCCCGCCGAGCCGCGGCCTGACCAGTCTCCGAGTCTTTTCCGTCGACTGGGCGCTCAGGCTAACGGTCCTTTCGGTACATCGCCTTGATGGGATGTTCGTCGAGGATGTTGGACTCGATGCCGCCGAGCTTGGCGGGATCATAGAGCTGGATACCGACATAATAGTAAATCGGGCAGACCGGTACCTCCTGCGCGATGAGGATGGCTTCGGCCTGGCGTAAGATTTCGAGCCGCTTGGCAGGATCAGTTTGTCGCGCGGCGTCGGCGATCAGGCGGTCGTAAACCGGGTCGCTCCAGCCGGTGCGATTGTTGCCATTGCCAGTGACGAACATGTCGAGAAACGTATTCGGATCGGGGTAGTCGCCGACCCAGCTGGAACGGGCGATGCCGTAGTCGAGCGACGAAAGGGAGTTCAAATACACTTTCCATTCCTGCAGCGCCAGATTGACTTTCACTCCGAGGTGCTCGAACCACATCGCCTGGAGCTCGACCGCGATGTCGCGGTTCTGCTGGCTTTCGTTGTAGAGGAAGGTGGTGAGGGGAAATCCCTTTCCGTTCGGGAATCCCGCGTCGGCCAGAAGGCGGCGGGCCTCTGCCGGATCATAAGGTAATCCGTCGGGAGAAGCATAGCCGGCCAGGCCAGGAGGCACAAAGCTGGATGCGGGCAGCTCGCCCGCTCGCGTGATCTTCTCCACGATTCTGCGCTTGTCCACGGTCATGGCAAACGCGCGGCGCACGCGCGGATCATTGAAGGGCGGTTTCGAGCAATTAAAGCGGAGAAAATAGGTGCCCGCAAAGGGCGCCGCATGGAAGGCGGAGGTGTTCTTGAGCTCGTCAAGCAATGCGCTAGGGGTCAAGTTTTTGTCGACGATCAAGTCGGCCAGACCGCCCGCATAGAAATTGAACGCCACGGTGGCCACGCTGATCGGCAGCGCCTCCACCGTTTCCAGGGCGATCTTCTGGGCATTCCAGTAGTGGGGATTCTTGCGCAATCGAATCCGATCATTGATCCGCCAGTCTTCGAGCGTATAGGCGCCATTCGAAACGATTTTCCCCGGCTTGATCCAATCGTCTCCGAACTCCTTAATCTGGGCCACCGGGACCGGCTGCAAAGGCGGCGTGGCGCAAAGATCGAGAAAGAAAGGCGTGGGATTCTCAAGAGTAACTTCCAAAGTCTGGTCATCGAGCGCCTTCACACCGACCTCCGAGAAATCCTTGGTTTTGCCTTCGGCGAACGATTGCGCATTCTTCACGTAAAAGAGCTGGTAGTTGTAACTCGCTGCGGTTTCCGGCGAGAGCGTTCGCTTCCAGGATTCCACGAAGTCGTGTGCGGTCAGGCGGCGTCCGTCGCTCCACCTCGCCTCCGGTCGGATCTTGAAGGCATAGGTCTTCCGGTCGTCGGAAACCGTCCAGGATGCTGCCATTCCGGGGCCCGGTTCTCCCTTGGCATTGAAGGTAGTCAGGCCCTCAAAGAGGGCATTAACGATCCGGCCCTCCGGCTGGCCTGTAATGATGGAAGGGTCAAGCGTCTCGGGCTCCGCACCATTGACGAAGACCAAGTCAGCCCGTCGCTGGGGTGGCCCGCAACCGGCGACCGCCACGAGAAGTAGGACTCCGACGAGCCGTGCAATCATCACGGCTCAATGAAGACAAAGAGCGCACGTTCCGCAAACGCTCATCAGCCGCGCCATTCCGTCGGCGATCCGTCCGGCTAAAGATCGCCTAGAGAAGCTCCGCAATTTGGACGGCGTTGAGCGCGGCACCTTTGAGCAATTGATCCCCGCATACCCAAAACGCCAACCCATTCTCCAAGGCGGAATCGATGCGGAGCCGACCGACCGCGCAGACATCTTCTCCGGCGTATTCCAACGGCATCGGGTACACGTTGTCGGTCGGATCGTCGCGTAGCTCGATACCGCGGAAACCGACGATCGCCTCGCGAGCCTCGACCAGCGTGACGCGCTCTTGGAACTCGGCACTCACCGCCACCGAATGCGCCCGAAACACGGGTACCCGCACGCAGGTGACCGACGCCTTGAAGCTCGGCAGATGCATGATGCGGCGTGATTCGTTCTGCAGCTTCATTTCCTCCCTCGTATAGCCGGAGTCCAGAAAGGAATCCACTTGGGGAATGACGTTGAACGCAATCTGATGCGGAAAGACCTCCCGTTCAATCGCCCTCCCGGAGATGACCGCCTTCGATTGGAGTTTCAGCTCTTCCATGGCCAGGGCGCCCGCGCCCGAAACGGCCTGATAGCTCGAAGCAAAAATCCTCTTCACGCGAAATTTGCGATGCAAGGGATAGAGCGCCATCAAGGTGATCGCCGTCGTACAATTCGGATTCGCAATGATGCCGCGATGGGAGGCGATGTCTTTCCCGTTGATCTCGGGAACAATCAAGGGCACTTCCTCCTGCATCCGGTGCGCCGACGAATTGTCGATGACGATCGCGCCCGACTGCACCGCGATCGGGGCATACTCCAGTGAAATGGCCGACCCGGCACTGAAAAACGCCAGATCGACGTCTTCGAACGAGTTTACACCCAGCGTTTTGACGACCAACTCCTGGCCGCGAAATTTGAACGTCTTCCCGGCAGAACGCGCGGAGGCGAGCAGTTTGACGGACATCGTCGGAAAGTTCCGGCGCTCCATCACATGAAGCATTTCGATACCTACGGCGCCAGTTGCGCCCACAATTGCTACTCGATATTGTCGGTGCATACGGAGAGATCATAATGAGTAACAGCTCGTCGTCAGATGTCCACGTTCCATTGCATCTTCGAATCGATGCGACGCGTCAGGTCCTCGAGGTGTTGCGCGATGGCAAGATCAGCAAATCGTACCCGGTTTCGACGTCGAAGTTCGGACTCGGCTTTGAACCTGGAAGCTGCCAGACGCCCCTTGGTCGCTTCGTCGTCAGCGAAAAAATCGGATCGGGCGCACCCGCCGGTGCCGTCTTCCAGAGTCGACTGCCGACCGGCCAGATCGCTCCCCAAGGCGGCCAAGAGGACTTGGTGCTGACACGGATTCTTTGGCTGGCCGGCTTGGAAGAAGCCAACGCAAACACCAGGGAGCGCTATATCTACATCCATGGCACCAACCAGGAAGCCCTCTTGGGAACTCCTGCCAGTCACGGATGTGTCCGAATGAGTAACGCCGATGTGGTCGAGTGCTTCGAGGATATTCCTGAGGGGACTCTGGTCGAGATTGTTACGTGATATTATTATTGGAGAAGCATGAAAACATCTATGCGTCCGGCGCAGCTTCTCGGAGGAGCTTGGTCCCGGTCGGACAGATGTCGGACAGTTCGCAGTGGGCGCAGTCGGGCTTCCGGGCGAAGCACCGGCGGCGTCCATGCCAGATCAGCCAGTGGCTGAGCATCGTCCACTGATCACGCGGAAACGACTTCATGAGATCCTGCTCGATTTTCCAAGGGTCGCTATTTTTGGTCAGGGCGAGTCGGGCAGAAACACGGGTGACGTGCGTATCCACGACGACGCCTTCGTCAATGCCGAAGGCGTTTCCCAAAACGACGTTGGCGGTCTTGCGGCCGACCCCGGGCAGGGCGGCGAGGGCCATCAGCGAGCGGGGAACGGTGCCATCGTGTTCGGCGACGAGTTTCGACGCCATCGCGCGGAGGTTTTTGGCCTTGTTGCGGTAGAATCCGGTTGAACGGATAATCCCCTCGAGTTCATCCTGCGGGATCTGCGCGTAGTCCCTCGCCTCTTTGCAGCGGGCGAAGAGGCTCTTGGTGACGATATTGACCCGTTTGTCAGTGCATTGCGCGGACAGAATCGTGGCGACAAGGAGTTCAAGAGGATTCTGAAAATCGAGCTCGCAGTGGGCGTCGGGATAGATTTTGCGAAACCGGCGTGCAAGTTCACGTGCTCGGTCGTGACGGGTCATACTTGGAGTTTAGCTATTCCGAGGGGAAGATGCGCCTGGGGAAAGCAGATGCGAGCCTACTTCAGGGTATCGCGAATATCCTGGATCGACACGCGGCAGCCGCAGGTCAGGAAATCTCCGCCTCCATAATACAAATCAACCGTCCCATCGGCGTTCTCGATCAGGCCGCTGTGAAAGATGATGTTGGGCAGGAGGCCTTCTCGCTCGTAAGGTGCCTCGGGGACGAGAAACGGTTCCTCCGAGCGAGCAAGGACCTTCCAAGGCTCGTTCAAATCAAGAAGCAAAGCGCCCGTGCAATAGCGGGTGTTCTCGTCGCAGCCATGGTAGAGCTCCAGCCAGCCCTCGGCAGTGCGGATCGGCGAAGCTCCGGCACCCACGCGCTCGCCGTCCCACTTGCCCGGCCGCGGGCCAATAATTGCCTGATGGTGTCCCCAATCCAGCAGGTTGTCCGAGGAAGCCAGCCAGATAGCCAGGCTCCCGAGATGCTTGACCGCCGGTCGATGCAGCGTGTAGTGGCGGCCCCCGATCTGCTCGGGAAAAATCGCCACATCCTTGTTGTCCGGAGCGAAGATCACGCCAAGCCTTTCAAAGTTCTGGAAGTCGCGTGTTCGCGCCAGGCAGGTCACCACACCCAGTGCGGAAACCCCCGTGTAGTTAATGTAATAGGCATCTTCGAGTTGGACGATGCGTGCGTCTTCGATTCCATACGTTTCGTAGATTCCCGAGCCGATCAGACTGGGCTGCTCGCTGATCGTGAAGTTGCTGCCATCCTCGGAGGTCGCCACGCGGAAATGGCTCATCGAAGTGAGATAATTGACGCCTCGATATCGAATGACGCGCGGGTCGCTGGCATCGAGATCGGGATCATCGAGCTTGTACCGGAGTACCTTGAGCCCGCGCGTATCTTGATCCACGATCACGGTCGTGACATAGCCTTCCTCCTGAATGGGACGCTCCGCGACGCGCACGAGAAGAAGTTTCCGGCCATCGAATAAAGTGGCCCCCGGGTTGAAGGCGCATAGGACCTCAAAATCTGGACGGGACGGCTTGATGTCTCCCGGGACGATGAGCGGGTTGTTGGGAAATCGGTGAATCATGATCTACTCGGACCGCCGAGGTCGTCCGCTTTCGCGTATCAGAATCCGTCTTGCGGCTGGACGTTCCGCACCGAACCCACGGTGGGATGCTGGCGGATGAATTCGGCGAACTTCAGCGCCGACGGTTTGAACACGCGATCGTAGGTTTTCGGATCCATCTGCGCGAGACCGAACAACGCCTTGTAGCCGTAATGCCACTCATAGTTGTCCGCGAGGGACCAGGCAAAGTATCCGCGCACGTCGTAGCCATCGCGAATCGCGCGTCCGATCGCCGCAATATGATTACGCACGTACCAGACGCGCTTTTTGTCGTCGGGCGTGGCGATGCCATTCTCCGTAATCATCATCGGCTTGCCGTAGCGGTTGCCGACTCGTTTGATTTCCTTGTAGAGCCCATTGGGATCAATGTACCAGCCCATCATTGTGAAGTTGTGACCACGTCGATACGGCTCCGCCAGGAGCGAAAGCGGGCCCGGCGCCTGGGAGTAGTAGTAGTTGAAGCCAATGATATCGCACACGTCGTAGATGCGATCCAGATGATCGATGTTACCATGGATCATGGTATTGTAGATGACGCCGCCCGGGTCGAGAGGTGCCCGCTCCCACCACGGCAAGGCCTCTACGCTCATTACCTTGGCGGTAGGCTTGATTGCTTTGATGCGGGCGGCGGCATCCCGGAACATATCCGTGCTGGCAATAATGGCTTTCTTGTAGTGGCCAAAGGCGAGGTCCATGCCGGGCGGCCACACCCCTACGATGTAAGCGGTGATAATCTGCCCGTTCGGTTCGTTCTGCGGCGCGAAATAGGTGACATATGGGGCCATCGCGCGGACCATCTTATCCACATAGGCATTCCAGCGCGGGCGCGCCAGCGGGTGCAACCAGTTGGATCGTCCCGGGTTCTTCCTGTCGTAGAGCCAGGAGGGAAACGTGAAATGCCAGAGGCAGATAACCGGTTCGATCCCAGCTGCCTTGAGGCGCCGGGCCATTTCCACGTAACCGCGAATCGCCGTTTCGTTGTAAACGCCGGGCTTCGGCTCGATGCGCGGCCAGGAGACACTGAATCGGTAGTGGGTCACGCCGATCTTCTTGAGCGCCGCGAGGTCCTTCTCGAACTGGGTCCAAGTATAGAGTGCATTTCCTTTGGGCGGCGCCTTGCGCCGTTCGATGAGGATGTCCCAATCCGAATAAAAATAATCCTTGTCCTCAGGCTTCACCGCCGGGTCTTCGTATTGGTAGCTGCTGGTAGAGATTCCCCACGCAAACTTGTCGGAGAGTTGGGGGGTGGATCGGGGGGGACGCGGCTGAGGACCCTTGCCGAGCGGTCCGAGCGGGTTGATACACCCTGCGGTCAAAGCGCAAATGACGGCGACCGCCACGGCGCGCGGAGATAAGAGTCGGGCAAGATTCGACGAGGTCATGGGTCTTGTTGTGCGGTGTGACGAGGCGGACCACGGAACGCGGGCTTCCATCCAGTTCCGCAATCGTAGTCCGCTCCTTGCTGGAGCCGTGCCTATAGAGGAAGGCAACACAGCTTGGAAGGGAAATTTTCCCAAGGAGCCTCGGCACGCTTACTTCATCTCAACGGCGGTTTCCCTTGTGGATGACTCCCAAGCCGATCTCAAAGCGTCTAACCCCGCAAACCCGTCCGACGCTCCGGTTGGACAAGCAATCGTTACAGAGTCGGCTTTATCAAGCCGCTCTTCGGCCTGTCTTTTGTTCGAAACTCGAAGCCGGCTCCAGTGAGACGATGGTGCGAGATGCAACGGGCTTCCCGTTCGAAGACCAGGCCGCGAAAAGCCGCAATCCTCGAGCGCGTCGGTCGGCCGCCTGGATGCGCCGCAGTTCCGCGCGCTCGTGGTCACGCAGCGCTCGGCGCAATTGCCGCGCGCGCTTTTCCAAGCGGCGAGCAAACCACTTCGCCATCAGCGGTCTTAGTTTGTGATACATTTTGACAGGCGGGTTATTAGCATGCCTAATATTGTTCGTCAATGCTTTAAATTGAACTTCCGGTAAAGCAAATGGACACGACGAGAATCCTTTCCCAGAGGGTTCTAGTGCTTGCTCGGGGCGGCTAGACGGCACCTGGTTTCGCGGCCGGTGCCTGATGGGTTTCTGGTAGCGGCCAGATCCTGGACATTAGCCAGGTCACGAGCAGACCCATGACGCAGCCAAGCATGACTTCGGCGACCCGCCGTAGACCGATTTCCACTCCGGTGAGTTTTGAATGATGCGTCAGGCCCGCTGCGATGACGATGGCGGCTGTAATGGGCGCTTGGCGCCACATCGCCGGGATCCGGACCACGTAGGAGGAGAGCAAGACGGTCACCGCCAGGGCGACGGGAAGCGTCAATTCGCGCGCCCCGCCGATAAGCAGAAAGACCAGTCCGGTGGCGCATCCCAGCAAGGCGTTGAAAATGCGGCCACGGAAGTTGGTCACGGCCTGTTTCATTTGCGGATCGACCGCGGGAATCATGGCGCTGATCGCCCAGATCGGATTGGTGTTCGCGCCCAGCCGCAGGACGAGCCATAGCGCGCAGGTGGCGATAAAGATGTTTGCAGCGAGATGAACACCGAGCAGATCGCCTTTCGGGAAATTCAGTCCTCTCATCATCTGAAGATGATCTCGTTCGCACGCCTCGCACAAGCCTTTGGGCGGCACTGAACAAGCAGTGCTGGCTTCTCAAGCAGCATCGAGCCGATTGCCGGGCTGTTTGACGAGCCGTCCCGTCGCCCTTCCGACGAGGGGCAGCCGGGCCCTATTCGTGGCTTTGAGGAGGATTGCCTTTGAGGCGGTAGACGGCGCCGGTCTTGGTCGTTCCCAGCGAGATCCAGTCCTGCGCGTTCTGTTGCAGGGCGCAGAAGAACTGCTCGCAGCGTTTCCTGGCGTTGTCGTGGAATTCGTCGCGGCGTTTGAATTTGCACTGGTAGGCGAACTCTCCCACGAGCTGCTTCTGATCGCCACGGGTTCGCCAGACCGCCACGTTCGCCTTCCCGGAGACTCCCTTGCCAAAGTCGAGGGTCCCAAGATCGAGCAGAACCTCCTCGACAGCGGTGGCGTTAACGAGCTCTACCTTGTCGCCCTCCGAGGCCTTGAGGCATTCCAGCATTGGAAACACCTTTGTGATGGTCGTCAAGGACGACCGGTCGGCTTCATGCACGCGGCTCAGCGGAAATTCCGCGGTGTGTGAATAGAGAATGCGAAAGCCGCCAATTTCGTTCTTCAACGGCAACGCTTCCGCCTTGAACTTGATGCGATAGTCGTCGATGAAGCGCGGACGAACGTCGATCTCGGCGGCGGTTTGCAGGTTGGGATGGCGAAACTTGCAGACGATCTCGGGATCGCCCACCGCGAACCCGTCCACGTAGCTGAGCCGTCTGCGCAAGATGAAGGCGTTGTTGTAGAGCCTGAAGTCCTGCGTATCCACGAAAAGGACCTCGCGAATCTGTGGCCTTGAGCCTTTGAACTCCTCGGTGGAATAGTCGACATTGGAGGCTTCCGCGGTCGACTTAACGATCCTCCCAAAATCATGAAAGTTCTCGACTGAATTGAACCGCTCTCCCTTCAGGATGATCTTGCATTCAAGATAGTGAACGTCATCAAGCGGATGGCCGTCGCTGTAGGACCCTTCAAGATGAAGCGCGGCCGTTCCGTTGGTCTCGCGCTTGGCTTTTTCCGAATCCTCTTTCATCGCTTGCTCCTTCGATTCCAATCTACTTCATGTCCGGAGCGGGCCAGGGCGGTCGCGGTGATCACGGTTTGCGCGCTTCCGACGGTGCGCCCGCGCTGTTCCGTTTGGACTGGTCACCGACATTCTGGGTGGCTGGCTCGACATCCATTTCGTCAGACGGGATCGGTCCATCGAACGCCTTCAAGGGCGAGTCGGCACTCCCGTCAAGTTTGCTGGTGGACCACTTGGCTGTCCCCAACAAGGCTGAACTGGCTTTTTTCATGGCCTCCTCCCTTTCTCCCTTGCCCGCTTGGGCAGCGGTCCTGTTCCAGCTTGTCGCGAGGGCGTAGTCGGTCTTGGCGAAGACGCGATTCAACTCGGCATCGGACTTCGTGGCGCCGCTCCGGACGTCGTCCGCAAGCTTTTCGAGCGCGCGAGCGGCGTCTTCCAAGCTCGCCTTGACGTCGGCGGCTACTTCGAGCGAATTCTTTCTGACAAACACGGCTGCCTTGCGAATCTCCGCGGCGGCCTTGCCGCTGTCCCCTTTGAGCAAGTATTCCCGGCCGACGGCCATGGTTTTGTCCGGTTCCGCGACGAAATCCTTCGGCGAAGTCTGCGCGTAAAGCCCGGACCCGGCGATGAAGAGGATCGTGAAGATAAATCTCGGAAACACCGCCGCGCGAGATGCCTTCAGAGCGAGGCCTTGAGTCCAGCGCAGCCGCCGCGCACAGACCGGCCTCGGAGTTGGGATATTCATGATGGCGCCCGCGTTGAAAGGCAGGAAGAAGAACGTTGGCACATTCACGCGGTGTTGACTATGCGCATGGTGCAAAATTGGAGAAATGTCACGCGAAAATCTTTTGGCGGGCGGGCTGGGAAAGCCGCGCCGGGCGGGTTCTCGGCATCAACTTGCCGGACACCAATGGCTGCTTGGGATAACCTGCAAAAGAGGAACACGGCGGAGGATTATCTCTCGGTCTCGAGCGCGGCTTTGATCGTTTGAAACTCAGCCAGGGCGGCGTCGAAATCGTAGTTGGTCACTTTCCTTCTTAGCGCTTCGAAAAGGCCAGCGTGTCGGCTGCCTTGAAAATGGGGCAGTAATTCTTCCACGACGTTCCGAGCGTCGAAATCGTCATCTTTGAGCAGCGACTCGAGATGAGCAAGCTGCTCGACAATCGCAGCGACATCGGGCATCGGTCCTGATCTCGGGCTCTCTGCGGCAACATCCTCGAGATTGGCAATCGAGCCGACAACACGGCGCAAGGCGTTCTCAAAAGCGGAGAGGTCGACGGGCTGTGCAGAGTTCGCGTTGCTGAGGTGGGCTTCCGTCGACGCGGCGGCCGCTTGCAGTTCCTTGGCGCCGATGCTTCCTGCGACGCCTCTCACGGTGTGCGCAACGCGCACCGCGCGCTGGCGGTCGTCCGCCGCGAGCGCCTCGCGAATTTCCTCCGCGGCTCTCTGCTGGCTTCCGCGGAATTTGAGCAAGAGGCTGCGATAGAGGACGCGATTTCCGGCGACACGCTTTAGGCCATCTGCCACGTCCACGCCATCCAGCCTTTCGATCGGGGCTTCGTTTGGAGAATCTCGCAGCGGCCGGACCGCCGGTCTGTGTGAAATTGTCGAAGGCCGCTTGAACCAGCGCTTGATGGCGGCAAAGAGCTCGCTTGGATCGATCGGTTTGGACAAGTGTTCGTTCATCCCTGCCGCCAGGGCTTTGCCACGGTCGACCGCCATCGCGTTCGCCGTCATGGCGATGATGGGAAGCGTCGCGAACTCGGGCTTGGCCCGAATGGCCCGGGCTGCCTGGTAACCGTCCATCTCGGGCATCTGGATGTCCATAAACACTCCATCGAATGACTCGCTGGCAGCTTTTGCCACGGCCTCACGTCCGTTGTGGGCGATGGTAACGTGGATGCCGGCATCGCGCAGGAGCTGGCTGGCCAGCTCCCGATTGATTTCGTTGTCCTCCACCAACAGCACGCGAAGTCCACTAAAGTCTGCGGTCCGTTGGACGTGAGCGACCGATCGCGACGTTTCTTCCTCCGGCGAACCCGGGACGAAGGCGTGCATGATCGTATCGAAGAGCGATGAGTTGCTGACCGGCTTGACGAGCACGCCGGCAAGACCGGCCCGTTCGGCCTGGCCGTCTACCACTTCGCTGCCGTACGCGGTGATAAGGATGACCTTGGGTGGCGGGTTCAGGGATCTCGCTTCGTGAATGATTCGTGCAGCTTCGAGTCCGTTCAATCCTGGCATCTGCCAGTCCATCAAAACCACCTGAAATTGATCGTCGGCAGGGGCCTGGGTGAGTTTGGCGAGGCCTTCCTGCGCCGACTCGGCGAGAGTGACTTCGAAGGACATCGTTTCGAGCATTTCTTTGAGTATCTCCCGTGAAGTACCGTTGTCATCGACCACGAGCACGCGGACGCCGCGCAGGTCGATCGCGGGCAGGCGGTGAGTGCGGCCGGCTTGATCCTCGAACTCAAAGCGACCGGTAAATCGGAAGGTGCTTCCTTCACCGAGGGCACTCTCGACACGAATGTGACCGCTCATCAACTCCACGAGCCGAACCGAGATGGACAATCCGAGTCCAGTGCCGCCGAACTTGCGTGTGGTGGATGAATCGGCCTGGGTAAACGGTCGAAAAAGCTGAGCGACTTGTTCGGGCGTCATACCGATGCCGGTATCACCGACCGCAAACTCCAATTCGACCGTGCGATCACCGAGGTGGAGCGGGTTTACCGTGACGACAACCTCTCCGCGTTCGGTAAATTTCACGGCATTCGAGGAGAGGTTCACCAGCACCTGCTGTAAACGCAAAGGATCGCCGACGAGGTAACGTGGAGTCTCGGGGGCGATGCGGAACAGCACCTCGAGGCCTTTTTCGTGGGCCCGCATTCCGACGATGCTGGCAAGGTTCTCGAAGACGTCCTCGAGGTCGAAACTGATGTGCTCCATCGTCAGTTTGCCAGCCTCGATCTTGGAGAAATCGAGGATGTCATTGATGATACCCAGCAGGGAACGGGCCGAGCGGTCGATCTTCTCGAGATAGTCTCGCTGCCTCGGGGCGAGGTCCGTTTTCATGCAGAGGTGGGCCAGACCCAGAATGCCATTCATCGGCGTGCGAATTTCGTGGCTCATGTTGGCAAGAAAATCGCTCTTGGCCTGCGTCGCCTCTTCCGCCTTGTACCGGGCGGTGCGAACGGCTTCTTCGGCGCGTTTGCGTTCGGTGATATCCCGCCAAACGGTGTGGATCAATTTGCGGTCATCCTGCTCAATCGTCGTCAGCAGCACTTCCACCGGGAAGACTTCTCCATCGGCGCGTTGATGCAGCCATTCGAAGCGAAGACTGCCGAGTTCCAGCGCTTTGGCCATCATCGCCTTGGCTTTCTCCACCGAAGGCACGCCGTCGGGCTGCGTTGGCGGTGAAAGGTCGGCCGGATGGTGGTTGAGGAGTTCATGGCGTGAAGTCATCCGCAGCATGGCCACCGCGGCGGAATTGCACTCGACGAAACGGCCGCCGTCGATGAGCAGCATCGCGTCGGCGGAATCCTCGAAGAGGCGCCGGAAGCGCTCCTCGCTGGCCCTGAGCTTGTCTTCCGCTTGCTTGCGTTCGGTGATGTCCCGGTAGAAGCCGTTCCAGATCACGGTGCCGTCGGCCAGGGGCGGCGCAGCGTGAGCGCTCGAAAGGATCCAACGCGCTTCACCGCGCGGCTGCGCGCGCACGATCATTTCGAAACTTCGTTTCTTGTCACCGTCTCGCACCCGTCGGGATGCCTCGATCAGGGCGCTTTGCGCCATCAGGCGGTCCTCAGCGTGAAGGCAACGCCAGCGTAGCGATGGGTCGGCGATCAAATCCTTGCGCGGCACACCGAGGATCTGTTCGACGCGGTTACCGATAAAATTGTAGACGATCGTATCGTCTGCCTTGATGGCCATTTGAAACATCGCGAGGGGGAGGGCTTCCGACATCGCAACGAGTTGCTCCCGGGCCGATTCCGCCTGGGCGTTGGCGCGCTGAATCTCGCGCTCCGCCTCGCGGCGTTCGACAATCTCCGAGTTCAAACGCCGATTGAGTCTGGCGATCCAAAGCGCCACCAGCGTGGCTACCAACCCGAGCATGGCCGCCCCGCCGAAGGCAACTTTTAGCCAGAACGGAATAACATCTTCCGCTGGTTTGTAGATCAGGCCTTCGGGAACCGTAGCCTCGGGCAGCATGCCGAGCGCGTGATAAGTTTCGGCGATCGCCCGCCATCGAGCCGGATTCTGGTAACCAAGTTCGATTAAGTCCGGCTGGACGAGCACTTCCGTCTGGTTGGCTTCGAAGAGAAGCGCCTCCCGATTTTTGGCTTGGGAGTAGCGGCGCAGAATCAGATCGACGATCTCCTCCTTGTGTGACAGCGCGTATTGCCACCCTCTGAGGCTGGCCGCGCGAAAGGCGGCCACCCGCTCCGGGTGCTTTTTGATCTGCTCTTCCGACGTGACCAGGTTGTCACTGTAGAAATCGATTCCAGAGGCGCGAGGAGAGAACGCAAGGTAGGGAACCCCCAATTGTTCCAGCACGAACGGTTCATTGGTGCTGTAGGCCACCATGGCATCCGCCTTTCCGTTGATCAGGTCGCGGGGATCGCCATTGTGCTTGACTCGAGGCATTCCGGCGTAGTCGACGTCCGCGAGCTTGAGCATGGCTGCGATATCCTCGCTCCCCGGCGTGTCCATCAACAAACGGTCCCGCAGGGCAAACACGCTGTTGATGCCTGCCCGGCGTGGAACGAGCAGAATAGCTGGCGAATGTTGAAAGACAGAAGCGAGCACGACGACCTGCTGCCCTCTCGCCCGGGCAATGAGGGCGCCGGAGGTACCGACGCCGAAGTCGGCCCGACCGGAGACGACATCTTCGATGGCATCGACGTTCGGTCCACCTTCACGAATCACGACCTCCAGTCCGGCATCTCGGTAGAATCCTTTTTCCAGAGCCGCATAGTAACCGGCGAACTGGAATTGATGATGCCATTTGAGTTGCAGCGTGACGCGATCGAGCGCTGGCGCCGCCGGCAGGATGAGTATCATCAGTGCGGTCAAGAGGAGGTGGCGACCCAGACGGGCAGCGCGCGATCTCCACACCGGATTTGGAGCTAAGCTCATCACCGCAGGCTCACGATGGCCGCCCGGAGCTTTTCGAGGACCGCGGTTCGCTCGGTCGGTTCCACCTGGGCAGGATCGAGCATTAAGCGGAACCCCGGCCGCGCATCCTCGATGAGCGCTGTCCCCGAGGCGAGCGCGGCTCCCATCACGGCATACGTAGGGATCGGGCGCTCGAAGCCTTTGACCTGCACCGGTTCCTTGGCAACGCACAAGAACATGTCCCTCACCAGGAGCCAGGTTTCCTGCCCGATGAGGATCTCGCCCGGTTGCGCGCCCGCCTGCAGCCGGTTCGCGAGATTTACCTGCTTGCCGATGATCGTGTAATCCATTCTTTCATCGCTGCCGAAATTGCCGACCATCGAGAAGCCGGTGGAAATACCCATGCGCACTTCAAAGCCTTGTCGAATTCCCTTGGCCTGCCATTCGCGATTTAGTTCGGCGATGGTCTCCTTCATCTCCAGCGCCATGCGCACACAGTTGACGGCATCTTCGCCCACGCCGCGGGTTTCCGGATCGCCAAAAAATACGAGCACGGCGTCTCCAATGAACTTGTCCAGCGTGCCGCCATGCTTCGAGACCACCTCCGCCATGCGATTCAGGTAGCCATTGAGGATATAGGCGAGGTCTTCCGATTCCATGCCCTCCGTCTGATTGGCGAAACCGACGATGTCGGAAAAAAACACGGTGAGCTTCTTGCGATTTCCGCCGATGCGCGCGTCCTGTCGCCCTTCGAAGATCGATTGGTAAACCGGCCGGGAAAGATACCGCCCCAGCTTGAGGGAAAGGTCCTCCAGTCTGCGATGTGATTGCGTCAAGGCAAGTTGGGTGCGAACGCGCGCCAGAACAATCGCCGGACTAACCGGCTTGGTGATGTAGTCCACCGCCCCGAGACCGAGGCCTTGCGCCTCATCCTCATCTTCGGACTTGGCCGTGACGAAGATCACAGGAACGCGTCGTGTCCGTTCGTTGGCCTGAAGCTGACGGCAAACCTCGTAGCCGTCCATTTCCGGCATCATCACATCGAGGAGAATGAGAGCGGGAGCGGGATCACTCTGCGCAATCCTGAGCGCTTTGGGACCGTTCAATGCGATCTTCACCTGGTAGTACTCGCGGAGGATTCCTGCCAGCACGTCGACGTTCTCTGGCGTGTCATCAACGATCAAAATGACCGGGTTGTCCGAGAACGGTTGCACGGGTGAGTCTTACACGCGACCTGCCTGCAACTCAAGGCGCGGCAGGGTTTTCTCGTCCGCGTTATCAGGCGAGGCGGCAACGGAGCTCAAACTCCAAGCGCTGGCGGCTGCCATCCTCTTTCCGGCGGCTCGGTTCTTACTTTGACTGAGCGCGTTCTTTGGCTCGATCGCTGGTCCGGGTCTGTTGATTACCCTGGAGTGGGAAAGTGGGCGACCACCGCAGCCACTCGCGACGGGGATCCTTGTTGAGCACAAACTCGTGTCCCGCGCTCACCGCAGGGCCCATGTCGGGGTTATTCGGAGTGGCAAAGGCAATGCCACCGCGAATGAGAGAATCAAGTCGTTCCGTGGGCACTTTGATGAAGAAGAATCCCAGCGAGGCTTTCAAGCCGCTCACATCCCAGAATTTTGTATTCTCACGAATCAACCGGTTGTACGGCTCGCGAATGGAAGCTACGAGCTGGACGCCGCGGCCGTCTGCAGAGAGTTCCTTCTGCTCAACCTGGCCCGCCCGTATTCCGCGATAGTAGATGGGTGCGCCGACGGTGACGCTGGTCGCCGACGCCGTGATCACGACTCTAAAATCGCCTTCGTTTTCCTGGGACAGATCCTCCCTGGAGGAACCGACGAAGCTTTGCGCCAGTCGCCCTCTGGGTCCAGGAACGCATTCGATGTAGACGCCGCTGACGAGGGCCTCCAGGCCGGAAATGCCATCCAGCGAGATCTGAGGCCGGACGAGCACAAAGCTGGAGGTCTCACGGCGAAGGAAATCGTAACCAGCTTCCAGCCGCGCCACGACCTCGACCTTGGTTTTGGAGGGCGTGATCTTCTCCACCACACCGACAGGAACGCCCCGGTAACGCAGCTGAGTCTGTCCCTCGAGCAATCCCTGGGCGTTTTCGAAGGCGATCCGAATGGGAGGCGAAGTGGATCGAGCGGCGCTCTCATTGGCGAACAGTTCGAACTCGGCTCCGCTGACGACAGCTCCGGCGGGTGGCTCAAAAACGTCGAATTGAACGCCGCCTTGCCAGAGGGCTTGCAGGCCGGTCAGGTCCACTTTCAAGACTCCTGGGCCCGCCTGCACTGAGGTGGCCGGCGAGCGCCAGAACCGCGCGTTGCGCTGGACGGCTTGCTCGAATCCCTTATGGATCACCACGCGAAGGAAAGGCTGGCGATTGCCATCAAGAGCCTTCTCCTTCACCGTGCCCGCGACAACGCCACGGTAGAAGACCGGCGCTCCCTCAGCGAGGGTTGGAATCTCCCTGGCGCGCAGGCGGATCTCGAGGCCGTTTCGTTCCGCCTCTGATCGATTCCATTCCTCGTCGCTGATCGTCCGTCCCGCGAATCGTTGCGCCCGTTCCCCCGCCTGGCCGGGCGAGCCTTCAATGTAGACGCCCGTTATCAGGGTATCGAGGCCAGAAACTCCTTCCAAGGAGATGCGAGGGCGGACGAGTGTGAAAACGGTGCCTGCGTCTTCGAGAATTTCGTAGCCCGGCTCGAGGCGCGCGACCACGTCGACCTTCCCGTTGGCGAGATCGAGGGCCACTTTCTCAACGAATCCAACCGGCAATCCGCGGTAGCAAACCGGCGTTTGGCCGGCGAGAAGCCCGCGGCCGTCGTCGAAGGAAATCTGAATGGGTGGCGCGCTGCATCGGGCCGCACGCTCGTCGGGGAAAATCTCGAACTGGGTGCCGTTCGGGACCGCTTCGCCAGATTCTCTAAAACCGTCGAAGGCAATTCCGCCCTGGACCAGCGCGGCCAAGCCCAGAATCTCAAACTTCACACCGCCAGGGCCCGCTCGCAGGGCGGTGGCCGGGACGGACCAGAAACGAGAATTGCTATGGACGGTTCGTTTGAATTGTTCGTCGATGACCACTTGGAGGAACGGGGATCCGTCGTCACCCAGAACGGTGTCTTCCACATGGCCGACAACGATTCCACGATAGTAGACAGGGGTGCCGCGACCAATGAAGGGAGTGCCTGGAGCGCGAAGCCTCAAGACGAGAGCGGGCACTTCCAACGGAGTCAACGGGGGGCTATCCAGCCCCGAAAATTGGCGTGTGGGAGGTCCCGAGCCCTTTCTCGCGCGAATAGAATTGCCCTGGACGATCGCATCGAGGCCGGTCGTTTGCTCGAGAGAAATGACCGGTCGATCGATCCAGAAGGCCGTTCCTTGCTGCGCAAGGTCCGCAGCGAAGGCTTTCAACCTCACGTCGACGACGACCTTGTTTAAGTCTGCATCGAGCCGAACACCCGTAACTTTTCCGGCCTCCACCCCCCGATAGATCAGCGGCGTCTTGCCCGCCTGCAAGCCCGGAGCGTCGTCAAACTGGATCTCGATGTCCGGTCCCCTGGCTTTCCATTGCGACCAAAACAACCAAGCCGCCGCTCCCGCAGCGAAAAAGGGAAACACCCACGCCCAGGAAATGCGCAAACCACGCCGCTCGACAAGTTCACCGTGGTCTTCCGCTCCGGCAACGGCTTGCTTCTCTTCGCTCATGTCCAGCGACCCTCCTCGGGTTCCCAGATCATGCGCGTCTTGTAGGAATCGGTCGCGATGAGGGTGCAAACAAGCACCGCCGCGAAGAACAACGCGCCGGGCTCAATTTGGACGCTGGCAAGCATGCCAAGTTGTCCGACCGCTGCGAGGATCGAGGCGAGGAAGACGTCAATCATCGACCAGCTGCCGATGGTATGCAGCATTCGGCGCAGTGCGCTTCGCCCCCGCCTAATCGCGGGCTTCCCATGCATGAACAGAAGCCAGCTGAGGGAGGCCAGTTTGAAGAAAGGGACGACAATACTCGCCAGGAAGACCACTGCGGCAATCGGTGCAAGGCCGGAGTCGTACAACTCCTGCACCCCGCCGAAAACCGTCAAAGGCTCGACATCCCCCGCCACGGTCATCGTCATCACCGGGAGCACGTTGGCCGGGACGTAAAGAATAAGGCCGGTGATCACGAGAGCTTTTGACCGCTGCAGGAGCATGGCATCGACCTTCCTCACCGCAAGTCCTCCAGACGCGCTTCCGTCTGTTGCCGATCGAACATTTGCACCGTGAGTAATGAACACAACGAAAGCGCGACGACCCAGAGGGCCCCGCGGTGCCATTCGACCTTGCCGAGCATGTCGAGCTTGACCACCGCCACGACCGTCGCCATGGCATAAACTGGAACGAGGTTCCAAGGTTCCAGCCGTTCCGCCAATCGAAACATTCGCGGAAGGGCGGGCCACCTTCGACCGAGGCAACAGGCCGCGGCGACGTACCATACCGCCAGCAGATGGAACGAAGGCGCGGCGATGGCCCCAAAAAAGACCAGGATGGCCACTGGCCAATACCCTTGGGCAAACAATCCCGAAACTCCCGTGACAATGAGATTCGATTGCGTGTTCCCGGCGACATCGAACGTCAACACCGGCTCCACGTTGGCCAGGATCACCAGGATCAACCCGGTGCTCGCGAAGGCCCAGGCCGACTGCAGCGCGCGCGCACCGCGTCGTTTCTTGACTGTCACCCCACAGCGCTGGCAGCGCAGTTCAGTTCTTGGCGGCAGTTCGCGATCGCGGCAAGCTGCCTCGCAACTCGGGCACGAAAGCCAGATTCCAGGTTTCCTATTCGCGTTTGATTTCTCCAAGAGGCCCAATACAGACCAAGTCGAACCTTCCTTCTCAATGAATTTCTATTCGATAAACTTCGTGTGGCCATAACGGGCGGGTTGAAGCCAAGTTCTTCCCGCCGGCGACACGACTGCCCCAGCGCAAGTTGGGTGCGAAAGCGCCCCACACGAGGCAGGGGCTGACCAGCTCGGTCGCATAGCTCACCGCGCCGAGGCCGAGCCGATTGAATT
Organism: uncultured Verrucomicrobiae bacterium; assembly: GCA_963820865.1. GTDB lineage: Bacteria > Verrucomicrobiota > Verrucomicrobiia > Chthoniobacterales > Terrimicrobiaceae > DASTFP01. Next base: position 1,109,400 of record CAWGBZ010000011.1, on the reverse strand, counting down.
TTTCCTCTGACTTACACGGATGAGTCTATCCGTCGACAATATGCAAGCGCACTGCAAAGCGGGTGCTTACCGCCGGGTTTTCCTATGCCCGCCCCACGAGGCGTCCAACCAGTTTCGCGCACGCGTGATCCGCCCACCTGCGGACCTGATCCCATCGGGATGAACTTGTCCGAATCGGCGAATTGGCATTGCGAACGAAAAATCCGCTGGCCTCAGAGGGACGCGTTCCCTTCAGGGCCCGAAGAACGAAGTTTCCATTCCATGGTTTAGGAGATTCGATGGCGTGAGAAAGGATGAAGTAGTGACCGGAGAAGCCCATTGCTTCTTGTCCAAGAAAAGAAAACCTTCCTGGAAACGCCATCATCGCTGCAGCCATGATGTCCTGGTCGCTTGTGATTCCTTGCGTACGTTCGGACATGGCAAATGCTCGCGTGTTTCCTCCCTGACGCTCGAATGCCTCCGTCAATTGCACCCATCGATCCAGAAACGCGATATCTTCTCGCCGGAGGCCAAAGAAGCCGCTGTTAGCATAATCTTCCAAGGCGTTTTTGGCGATCTTCAGTTCGGAAGTCGCAATCAACTCAGCCCACTTGCGACGCCAAGGGTGATGGAGGCAGACTCGCGGAAAATTGGAATCTGCGCACAACGTGACGCCGCATGTCACCCAGTCCTCAAAAAAAGCCCAGGGTGCGATAAAGGTGATGTCCGGATCTGCGTAAAAGAGGGCAGAAATGTCCGAGTGTTTCGCGAGGAGTTCGCGCGCCACAAACGGCTTGTGATAACCAAGGTGGCGGTCCGGGTCGCACTTGAAAAAGTGGACCTTGCACCCATTCAGCTCGAAAGATTCTTGCTCTTCGCTTTGGAATTGATCTCGCCACGGTGGCAGTTCATCCCGGTATCCAACGAAAATGGATCCTGAAAATCCAGTACGGACCAACGAGTTGATAAGGGCCGCGACGCCCAGATGATACGTTTTCTCGTACAACGTAAAGATGGCATAATGCACATGCGATCATAGCAGGAGTTGCCCAGGGTGACATCTTTTTTTACGGCATGCCCTCAATTCGAAAGTTATTTCACTCTCAATTTATGGGGGCCTGGCAAATTCCAAGGCGTTCCATTAAGTGACTTATCCAGAAAATCTTACATGGGCACCGATAAGTCTGTCCAGGCGGACTCGAGGGCAAGCGAATCAGCGATTGCTCATGGCGCTCCCTTCAATTTTCGATAGCGCCGGATGAGATTATTGGTTGAGCTGTCGTGTTTGAGGCGCGGCGGGGTCGCGCTTTCCAGTTCGGGGATGATCCGCTGGGCGAGCGCTTTGCCAAGCTCGACACCCCACTGATCGAAGGAATTGATATTCCAGATCACGCCTTGGGTGAAGACGTAGTGTTCGTAGAGGGCGACGAGCTTTCCGAGAACGGCCGGCGTGAGACGCTCGGCGAGGATCGTGTTGGATGGCCGATTGCCTTCGAAAACCCGATGTGGAACGAGCCAGTCGGGCGTGCCTTCTGCCTTCACCTGCTCCGCAGTCTTGCCGAAAGCCAATGCCTCTGCCTGGGCGAAGACGTTCGCCATGAGCATGTCGTGGTGGCGTCCCAGCGGCGTCAAGGCCTGGCCGAAGCCGATAAAGTCGCACGGGATGAGTCGCGTTCCCTGGTGGATCAGTTGGTAGAATGAGTGCTGGCCATTGGTCCCGGGCTCACCCCAGTAGATTGGCCCCGTCTGATAGTTTACCTTGGCGCCGTCGAGGGTGACGTGCTTTCCGTTGCTTTCCATGGTCAATTGCTGAAGGTATGCCGGAAAGCGCTTGAGATACTGCTCGTACGGGAAGTACCGCCACCGTCTCGGCCCCAAGGAATTCGGTGTTCCAGACGGAGAGCAGACCCATCAGCGCCGGCAAGTTCCTCGCAAACGGAGCGGTCCGGAAGTGTTCGTCCATTTCGTGGAAGCCGGCGAGCAGTTCTCGGAAGTTGTCCGGGCCGATCGCCAGCATCGTTGACAGGCCGATTGCCGAATCCATCGAATAGCGCCCGCCGACCCAGTCCCAGAAGCCAAACATGTTCGCGGTATCAATGCCGAATGCGGATACTTTCTCGGCATTGGTCGATACGGCGACGAAATGTTTGGCCACGGCCTTGGCGTCGCCCTTGAGTCTCTTGAGCAGCCACTCGCGCGCGCTCTCGGCGTTGGTCATCGTCTCGAGGGTCGTAAAGGTCTTCGAGGAAACAATGAAGAGCGTCTCCGCCGGATTGAGGTCATGTGTTGCCTCGACGAAATCGATTCCGTCGACATTCGAAACGAACCGGAAGGTCAGACCCCGCTCACTGTAGTGGCGAAGAGCCTCGTAAGCCATGACCGGTCCCAGATCGGAACCGCCGATGCCGATGTTTACGATATTGCGGATGCGTTTGCCCGTGTGACCTTTCCAGGCGCCGCTGCGGACCCGTTTGGCAAAGGCCGTCATGGCGTCCAGCACGGCATGCACCTCCGGCACGACGTTCTTGCCATCCACGATGATCGAGGCGTCCTTCGGCGCGCGCAGTGCGACGTGGAGAACGGCGCGCTTCTCGGTGATATTGATTTTCTCGCCGCTGAACATCGCGTCGATGCGGCCGCGGAGATCAGATTCCTCGGCCAGTTGGAGGAGAAGTTTGATCGTCTCATCGGTGATCCGATTCTTCGAGTAGTCGAGAAAGAGACCGACAGCCTCGCAGGTCAGGAGCTGACCCCGCTTCGAATCGTCGGCGAAGAGATTTGAGAGCTGCAGACCCTGGATCTTCTTGTAATGGGCGGCCAGGGCCTTCCAGGCCGGGAGCTTGGTGAGGGGCTTGGTGCTTGCAGTCATAAGGAGAAATCGAGATTCAGTTTGGGATGTGGAGATGGTTGAAGGGAGGCGGGTGCCTAATGCGGCCGCATGGTGCCAGAGATGGCGGCATTTGAGGAGAACGTTTTTGCCTGTTCATCCCGGCGATCCTTATCCGGCGGCGGTTTCAAGCAGTTCAACTCTTCCTTTGAGCAGATACGTGTGCTGCTGGCCACGTCCCTTGATCTCGATCCTGCCGCGGGGTTCAAAAAGGTACTTGTCGCGCATGCGCGTATAGACGGCATCGGTCACTTGAATTTCACCCGTCAAGCCTTGGCTTTCCATGCGGCTGGCCAGGTTCACGGTATCTCCCCAGAGGTCATAAATGAACTTCTTGATGCCAATGACTCCGGCGACGACGGGTCCCGTATTGATGCCGATTCGCATGGTAAAGGGAATTCTGGTGCCGCTGCTCAGCCGGGTGCAGGCGTCGAGCATGGCGAGGGCCATCTCGACGACCGCCTCGGTGTGGTCCTCACGCGGGGTGGGCACGCCGCCGACCGCCATGTAGGCGTCCCCGATCGTCTTGATTTTCTCGAGACCGAGATCATGGGCGAGCTGATCAAACTCCGAAAAAATGACATTAAGGTAATTGACGACCGCCTCGGGAGCGATGTTGGCGGAGAGCCGCGTGAAATCCACGATATCCGCAAAAAGCACGGTAGCCTCGGTGTAGTGATCAGCGATCAATCCTTCGCCGCGTCGCAGCCGCTGAGCGATGGTCATCGGCAGGATGTTCAGGAGCAACTGTTCCGCGCGCTGCCGCTCACGGTCCGCTTCGTCTTCCGCTCGGCGACGTTCGGCCGCCTCGAAGGTCACGGAGATCATATTACCCACCGCGGCTGCGAAAGCGAGCTCGTCATCCTTCCAGGTCCGCGATCCGCCCACGTGTTCGAGGCAAAGCACACCGGTCAGCTGGCCCTTGATAAAAATCGGGACATCGAGCATCGCGGTGATCTCGAGAGGATCCAAGTACGTCTCCTTGAATTCGTTGGTCCGTGGATCGATCGCGGCGTCGTGGGCAACGATATGAGTTTCCGAACGCAGGGCTGCGAAGTAATGGGGGAAGTCTGCTCCCCGGAGAATCAACTCGTCGGTGACATGGACATTCTTGTCCAAATCGTAAAGTTCCAGGAGCACGATCGCCTCGGCCTCGCTATCCTTATCGACAATCCGCCAGGCGCTGGTTCGAGAGACGCCAAGGGTCCGGCTGGTGGTCTCGACGAGGAGGCTTAGCGCGGCGCCGAAGTCGCTCTTGTCAAACTGCGCCAGGTCGAGCAGGCAGCGTTGGTGATGCAGCTCACGCTGGGTGCGCTCCTCCCGCTCGATCTCGTTCCGCTTTCGCTCGGTGATGTCTTCGACGATCCCTTCGAAGTAAATGATTTCGCCGCTTTCGTTCCTGACCGGATGGGCATTTTCGCTAATCCAGAGCAGGCTTCCGTCGTTTCGGCGAACCTGGGATTCAAAATCGGTGACTTCGCCCTTGCTTTGCATTTGCCTGAGAAACTCGTCTCGCCGGTCAGGATCGAGGTAAACTTGTGTCCCGATGCTCGTAACGGCGCGGATCAAATCGGCCGGTGTCTCGTACCCGTAAAGGTGGGCGAGGGCCGGATTGGCGGAGAGGTAGCGCCCGTCGGGAGCGGTTTGGAAGATGCCTTCCCCGGCATTCTCGAAAATGCTGCGGTACTTATTTTCAGCGGCGCGCGCCGCGGCCAGGGATTCGTCGGCCCGGGCCACCGCCGATCGCAGTTCGCGGGCCGATCGCGCTAGTCTCCGGTTGATGAATGTGAAGGAGATCAGCAGCAGAACCAGGCCCACGATATAGAGATCGTGCGATTCGACCTTGATCCAGTTGCGAAGGAGCAGGTAACCGAAGACGCCCGCGAAGACAAAACCCGCGGTGACAAGTGGCCACTTCGCGCGCTTCATCGACGGTCAAGATCTGGAGCAGCCGTCCCCGGAAGGCTGCGGGTTCTGCGATCTGCGATCTCAGGGAGCTTCAGGGCGGCTCCTGAGAAGGGTTGGGCACGACGGTGATCTTGGCCGCGAGATTGCCGTCCCCGGGATCGGCTTCGACGGCGACAAGCGTTCCCTCGATCAAGTCGAGCAACTGGGCGGCCTTACCGTCCGCTCCGACAATTGCGGTCTCCGACGTCACCTTGAAGGTCTGCGTGGTCTGATTCGCCTCGCTGGTCACCGTCAGGTAACCGTCGCCAGCGTCAAGATCCGAGACTTTACCGTTGAAGGTGCCGGCAAACGCACCGCAGACGAGAGCGAAAAAGCATCCGAGCCGAAGCAACCTGACAACGAGAGTGGATCTGGTTTTCACCGATATGGAATGCTTAAGGCGCTACTTAGGAGTATTCCGGCGGACAAAATCAAGGAGATTTCTTGTGAAGAGACGAGCATTCCGGGAGGACAATGCCGTCACAACGTGGGAATTGGCGACGGGCGAAAGAAAAGGAAAAAAAGGGCCAATATTCCCCACACCGCGAGGAGTTGCGCTCCCTCAAGCCAGCTCGTTATGCCATCGATGGCGATGTATGCGGCCAGGGCGACCGCAATCGCCACGGAGATCACCTCCGATACGCCGAAACCCAACGTTAAGGGAGTTGGTCCAAATGCGCTCAAGAAGACGAGCAGCGGAGCAACGAACAACGAGACCTGCATGGCGCCATTCATCGGTATCGAGATCGCCAGATTGACCATGTTGCTGCGTGCCATGTGGACGCAGGCAATGATCTCTGAGATCGCTCCCGCCACCGGCAGAATGACAATGCCCACGAAAAGGTAACTCAGTCCCAGCGACGTGCCGAAGGGCTCAACGACGAGACTCACAATTTCTCCCAGGACGGCGATGCCGATCGTTACTGCCGTGAGGATGGCAATGGCGCGTTGGGTGCTCCACAAAGGCCGTTTTGACTCGGGCGTGCCCGACCGCTTTCGGGTCAACTCTTCGCCTTCGGGAGCCCGAAGCTGATACACGACTGTAAGAATGTATAGAAGAAACAAGATCACCGCCACCGCCTGACTAATCCTGTCGACCGACTGGCTTTGAAAGGCGGGCGAGAAAAGCAGGTGCTCCTGTCTTTGAGAAATAAACGAGAAGAAAGTCGGAATGAGGAGACCGACCACCGCCAGGATCATCGTTGTGGACGCGAGGCCGACGCTTTGCTGGTCAAAGCGCTGCACTCCGTTGTGAATTCCTCCGAAGAGCATGGCAGTACCGACGGTGAGCAGAAGACTGATTAGAATAGAGCCGACAATGGAGGCCTTCAGCAATTCTGTTTGCCCGGTGCGCAGCAGGGCGAACATGACGATGAATTCCGTCAGCGTTCCAAACGTCGCATTGAGCAACCCCCCAATTCTGGGTCCGGTCCGGGCGGCAAGAATCTCCGTGGCTTCGCCCAGGAGATAGGCGAGGGGAATCAAGGCGACAAAGGCAATGCCAAATACGATCGGCGGACTCAAGTGAAGCGCGGCAGCAACTACGGCGAGCGGTGTAAGGAGGAGTGGGCTTTGCCGGAAAAGTAGTAAATGCGGTTTCATCGCTAAGCGCTTTCCGACTTCAAAACCGGGCGTTTCGACTTCACGGCTCGCCGTTCTTTTGGTCGCTGGTCCGGCGACATCGCGTCCTTCTTCTCATGCTGCGTTGGGGGATACCTTAAGCAGGTCGGAAATGTCCAATTCAAGGAGGCTATCGATCCGATCGACAGTCACGTCGGGGACGGGATAGGAAGCGAGGACCCGCTGGTCGTGGGCGAACTGTCCCTGCCGCGGGAAGACCGTAGTTACCCGATCGCCCCAGTATTGTTTGATGGCGGTAAGGATGCGCAGCTTGTCGTCGACCATGACATAATGTTCGGCCGGATAGCGCCGGACAACGTCCTCCAAGGATTCCTCCTTGTGGATGTAGATGAGAACATGACCGTCGACCGCCTCAAAGATTCCCGAGCGCTCGACTTTGCGGGGCTGAAAGACAACGTCTCCGTCGGTCAGGATGACTGTCCGGCCCCAGGTGCGAAACCTCTCCAGGACATCCAGCGCTCCCGGGTAGAGGCGGTTGGCGAATGGGTAGTCCACCAGGAAAGTTGCGGCAGTGACGAGGTGCGGTTCGTAAGGATTCTCGACACGGAAGCGTTGCAGCGCGCCCAGATAGTCGCGATAGCCGAGCTCTTCGAAAAGCCTTTCCTGAATAGTCCAGAAACGATCCCGGCATCCGGTGCCAAATTTCCGCTCGATGTGTCGCTTGAGGTCGTCCTGGATCCGATCGTTGTTCATCAACGTGTTGTCAACGTCCACCAGAAAGACGATCGATTCGTATTCTTTCATGATCTTGGGACCGATTCCGGAATCACCACGATTGGCGCGAGGACCATGCGGAAGTCGTCCGCGGGGGCGAGGAGATGCATGGCATTTTTTTTAGGGCGCGTCTTTATCCCGAACGACGACCACCGCCAGCCGTCCATCCGTCCACCAGAAATCACCACCGCCGTTGCGGCCTTGGAGCCGCTCGTGGAAGTGATCATGCCAGTACGTCTCCTGGACCCTATCGGCCTGCTCCAGTTCCCGCGCAATGCGGTCGCGTTCGGCGTCGACATCTGGTCCGATGTGGTGAGTGATCTCACCGGTGGTATGGCTGAGACCAACGCTTCTGTCGAAAGTTGCCGCGCCAAGCCAGAGGGGACGATCATCCTCCGATTCCTTCGAACGCCAGAACCGGACATGATGTCGCTGCCGCGGGCTGTTTCCGACCGGCTGCTCGAAGGCGAGATCTTGCTTGCGGCCGAAAAGAAACAGACCGCTCACGGGAGCCCGGTCATCCGGCTTGTGGAAAATCGAATCCACCACAATACGGAGGCTGCTGCGCAATGTGATCGGATTGGCCGGATACCATCCGACGGCCGTCATGGCTTGGATCAATTGCTCTTCCGTGCCGACGAGAGCGATATTGATGGGATCGCCGGGGTGGCCGTCGGCCGTCCTCGTGAAACGATCGACGTCCGCCAAGGAAGGATGGTGTCGGAAATAGACCTTCCAGAGCATCGGGATAATCAGGTAGGCTGCAATCGCCCAGGCAGCCAATACCAAGGCAACGAGATACAAGCTCCGGACTCTTCTTTTGCGCGTCGGCCGCTGCATCCCATTCCGCTGGGGGGGTTCCATTTCAGGCTTCATGAGCGGCCGGGGAGCAGTGCGGACTCGCAGTCGATGGCATCTTGTGATTGTGTTGCTCGCATCAAAAAGGAAAATTCTGCCCCAGACGATACAATTCATGAAAGCGCCCGCTCCCCAGTTTGCTCACGCCTCAGACGGTGTGGATCCCAGGAAGGTCCCTTATAAATCTCTGCCCACGGGCGCGAAAATCCCGGCGATCGGCCTGGGGACCTTTGGTTCGGATCGGGTCGCCGGTGAGACCGTGGCCGAGGCGGTGATCGGGGCGGCCGCGGTCGGTTATCGCCATTTCGATTGTGCCGCAGTCTATGGCAACGAGGATCTTATCGGACGTTCTTTGCGCCGCATTATCGAGAGTGGGGTCCCTCGCGAAGAACTTTGGATTACGTCCAAGCTGTGGAACGACAGGCATGATCCCAAGGATGTGGTTCCCGCCTTTGAGAAATCGCTCAAGGACCTGCAATTGGACTATCTCGACCTCTTTCTCGTCCATTGGCCGTTCCCAAACTACCACCCGCCCGGTTGTGACGTGACCTCGCGAAGCCCCGATGCCAAGCCGTACATTCATGAGAATTACATGAAGACATGGCGGAAATTGGAAGAACTGGTGGACGCGGGGTTGGTTCGACACATCGGAACCTCCAACATGACGATTCCGAAGCTCCGGCTGCTCTTGCGCGATGCCAGGATCAAGCCCGTTTGCAACGAGATGGAACTCCATCCCCATTTTCAACAACCGGAGTTCTTCAAGTTTGTTGTTGAGAGCGGCTTGATTCCGATCGGTTTCAGTCCCATTGGATCTCCGGCACGCCCCGATCGTGACCGCAGCCCGTCCGATACGGTTGACGTTGAAGATCCCGTGATCATTCAGATTGCGGAGCGGCTGGGTGTGCACCCGGCGGTGGTTTGCGTCAAGTGGGCCGCGCAGCGCGGACAGATCCCGATTCCCTTTTCGGTCAACCGACGCAACTATCTCGCCAACCTCCGTGCCGTGGCGACCGATCCGCTCAGCGACGAAGAGATGCTGGCCATCTCGCGCATTGATCGCAATTGCCGCCTCATCAAAGGGGACGTCTTTCTATGGAAGGAAGATCAGACCTGGGAGGACCTTTGGGACCTGAGCGGCGAAGTCACTCCTCCGTAAGGCGATCAGCGTGCCTGGACGGACCTTGGTGCGCGCTGCTCGCTGAAGCCGTGAATACTTGGATCGCCGATTAAGGCACGGCGTTTGTCGGAACCACGCGGAAAGGATTGTTCCGCTCCATCAATAGTTCTTTGGGCGAATGGTACGCGACATGCAAGGAGCCAAGCGTAGGCGCGATGGGGTGTGGGGTCCCCATCTCCCCACAAAGCCGCAGCGCTACGGACAAGCTTGGCGACACCGCGAGGGCCGAAAATTGGCGCAACCCAGGTGGGAAGAAAGGGTCCCACCCCTTTCTGGGCGTGAGTGCTTTGGGGCATCTTGGAAGGGCGAGGGGCCCCTTCCCCTCACGGGCGTCGCTCCTCAGTCACAGCCCCGTTAGGGGATGCTCCTTCGTCGCTCCGCCGACATCTACCCCAAAGAGCTCACGCGTGGCATGCGCGGGTTTTTCAACAGTCTCCTAGAGCTTGCGGCCAACTTGCTTGATGCCGTGGCCGATATCTTTCAGCCAGCTCTCCACCTGTTTGGCCCCTGTCTTGACGCTCTCGCCTGTCTTCTGTCCGACCTTCTTCAACGCGTCCACCGAGGCTTGAGCACCCTCTTGGAGCTTGATTCCCGACCATTTGGCAGCCCCGTCGAGCGCGGCCCCGGCTTTGCGGAGAGCATTGCTTGAGTCGCGGCCGGAAGCCTTTGCTTGTTCGGCGGTCTCGTGCCAGCCCTTGGCAATCGCGTGATCCACGGTGGCAAAGGTCTTCTTTAGCTCGTCGGCGGACTTTACCGTCCCGTTCTTGACGCCCTCGCCGAGTTTGTCCAACCTCTCGCCCGCTTTCTGTAAGTCCGCTTTGGCGCTGGTAGCGACTTCGTTCGACTCGTTCCGCACGTAGGTGGCCGCCTTGTGAATCTGGGCGGCAGCGGTATTCGTATCTCCCTTGACGAACGATTGGTGGGAGGACGCCATCGTCTTGTCCGGCTCGGTCGCGAAGTCGTCCGGATTCGTTTGTGCACGAGCGGTCGCGACCGCTGAAATTGAGAGCGAAATTATGCTTAGTTTAGAGCGAGGAGAGCGTTCTTTTTCATGGGATGAAGGCGATTTCAGAGCAAGACGATAAATGCTCGCGAATGGCCTGTTCAAGCGCGAAGACCGGTCGGCACCGGTGGTCGCGCCGTCAACTCAACCGCCCAGGGCGCTAAGACGCTCCTGGGCCTTGGAGGCAAACTCGCTGTTTGGATATTCCTTAAGCAATTGCTGGTATGAAGCACGAGCCTTTTGAAGTTGTTGCTCCTTGAACCTGGCGTCCTTCGAACCATTGGCCTGCTGCTCGAGTAATTGAGCGCCCAGCCAGAGGCCTTGCGCGGCCGCTGTGGGCACGCCGCTGTAAAACTGAGCGATCTTGATAAAGTAGTCGATGGCCGCCGCCAGAAATTCGTCCCGCTGCTTTTGGTCACCGGCGGCCTTCGCCTTTTCGGCCATGATCGTACCTCCGAGCAACATGGCCTGGGCGCGAACTTCTGCGGTCGCCGATGGCGCACGAATCAACCCGGTTAGCAGGTTGACCGCCTCATCCAGTTTGCCCTGCTCTTTGAGGGATTGCGCGATGCCGTAGTCGGCCTCGAGAACTTTCGGCGACCAGGGATAGAGCGCCTTCAACTCTTGAAAGAGCTGGCCGGCGTCAGTGGTCTTGCCCTGTTCCTGGGCGACCCGGGCCCGCCCAAAAAGCGCGATCGCCTGAGCCTCTTGGACAAGCTGGGACGCCTGGTTTGGAGTGACATTCTGCGGCACGGGATAGTCTCCGGCGAGCTTCTCAAAAACGGCCGCGGCCTCGTCGAGTTGCTTCTCCTTGATCAGCGCGAGCCCATAGAAATCCATGTCCCGCGGCGAGTAAATGATGTCCGTCTTGTACGCATCGTTCATAATACTGAGAGCGCGGGCTCCGTCCTGCTCCGAAACATAATTGGCGAGTGCGAAGAGGATCTTGCTGCGGGCATTGGGACTGGCGGTCGAATCGGCCAGGGATTGAAAGTATTGTTCGACGTCGGGAGCCGTTTTGAGTCCGGCGCTCAGGAACATGCGCTGGGATTGGGAAAGGGTCTGGAGCGCGAGCGCCAGGGACCCGCTCTCGGGATACTTCTTAATCGCTTCCTCCGAGGAGGCGATGCTGCCATCAAGGAGGGTCTTCCATTGCGAACGCTCCTGCTCGCCGAGGGCGCTGTACCGCCCGAGAGCATCAGCCTTGGCGCGTTGGAGCTCGGCGATCTTGAAAAGGGCGTCACCGGCCTGTGGGCTGTCGGGATACTTTTCCAGGAACTCTCGATAAGTGGCTACACCGGCCTCGCCCTTGCCGGAATTAATCGCAGTTTGGGCAATCGACTCGTACGCGAAGTAGACTTTGTCGTTCTTAGGGTACTTTTCGACGAACTGTTTCATGAGCGTGATCACGTCGTCGGACTTACCTTCGCTGGCGCGCAACTGCGCCCGCATGAAATACGTGAACGGCGCGGGCTGGCTGTCGGGATACCGCTCTGCGACAGAGGCGAGAGTGGAGATCCCTTCCTCCTTCTTCCCGAGCGCGATGAGCGCGCCCCCTTTCGCATACAGGGCCAGTGGAGCAAGCGCATTTTCGGGATGGGCCTTCGCGAAGGCCTCCAGGATGGGCGCCGCGGCCGCGTTGTCGCCTTTTTGCTGGGTGCAAATCCCGATCCAGTAGTCAGCGTCGATCGCCTGCGGCGTCTCGGGATACTTGGTCTTCACGACATTGTAGGCGGTAATGGCGTCGTCCCATTTGCGACTGTCCTTGTGAATTCCCGCCAGGCCGGCTTGGGCGATCACACCTATCTCGGGAGGCGGATTCTTGGCCAGATAGTCCTGGAACGTCTTCAGGGCGTCGGCGAGATTTCCCAAACGGGCTTCGGCGTTGGCTTTCTGGACCACCGCCAGGCCGGTGAATCGTCCATTGGGATAGACGGCGAGCGCCTCATTGAAATAGCGGACTGCCTGTTCAGGGTTGTTCAAAGCGAGGAACATGTTGCCCATCGCCACGGGCAGATTGTCCGCAATCGTGTCGCCTTTGTACTTTGACTGAAAGTCGTCGTAACCCTTCGTCGCGCGGTCGGCGGCGTTCTGCAGCGCGTAGGTCATCGTCGTGAGATAGAGGGCGCGCCGCTTGTCTTCCTCGCTCGTGAGAAACGGTGTGACATGCTCGAGCACCACCCGAGCCTCATTGTTCTTACCTTGCTGAAAATAGATCTCCGCCATTTTCAGCAGAGCCGTCGCGATTTGGTCCGGCTTGCCCTGAAGTTCGGCCAACTTCTTGAGTTCGCGCTCATTGTCGCGGTCGAGTTGTCTTTTGAGAGCAACGTTGCCGGCTCGCAGGGCCGCGGCTTTCCTTCCGGCGAATTCCCTCAGTCTCTCTTGCTGGAGTGCAAGAATGTCCTGCTTCGGGGCTACCGCACGATAAGCGGCCAAGGCCTCTGCATAGAGACGCGGCCGCTCGGATTCCGGGCTGTACGCGGCCTGGTTAAGAAGAATCTCCCCGAGCTGAAAATTGGCTTCGTTGATCAGGGCGATGTCTTCCCTTTTCTTGATGATCTCGCGTAGATATTCGGACGCGCGCTTGTAAAGCTCGAAAGCTTTCGTCTTGGCGGACGCATCGCCCGTCACCAACAAAGCGCTTCCCTGCGTCGCAATGGTGACGGCGAGAAGGCTTTTGCTTTTGGAGAGAGTGCTGCTCTGGGGAAATTTCTGGAGATTGAGTTCCAGATCCTTGATGGCATCGTCAAATTTTCTTAGCTGATACTCCGCCACTGCTCGGCTGAAGATGACACTCTCAAGATCGGCAGCCTGGGGGTATTTGTCGATGTATTCGGTGAACTTGGCAGCGGCATCGGCAAAGGTGCTCTCGCGCTTCGGATCGGCCGGCGGTATCGCCGCCGCCTTGGCCGAGAGAATCTGCGGAATGAGTCCGTCGGCGGTCTGCTTGAGTTCCGGAGCAAGCGGCGGACCGGACTGGGCTCTCGTCAGAATGTTCAGCGCCTGGTCGAACTGGGTGAGAAAATAATAGCAGAAGGCCAGTTGGAGCTGAGCGGAGGGGACGATGCCGTCGGTCGGGTAGTCTTTAAGCAATTTTTCGTAAGCCGCCGCCGCAGCTTTGTAATCACCCGAAGAATACGTCTCATAAGCGGCGGCGTAGGCGTCGGCGGCACCCTTTGACTGCGCTTGCACGGGCCCAAGCAGGGCGAGCATAAGTAGCAGTCCGGAAATAGTGCGCAGGATCAAACGATGCATGGGACGCAAGAGCAATTACGCTGCTTCCGGTTGCATTGCCACAGGAAAAAGGTCACCGCAACCAAACATAGACAATCACGTGCGTCCCATTCCAAAACGGGCCGCCAAGCCGTGAGCGGAGAGGAATCGTTTCCCAAGCCGCCCCGCTTCGGAAACGTCACTTCTACGTCAATGTATCGAGCGTCACCTCCGGACGTTTCACTCGGAAGACGGCCATCCCGGCAGCAGTTGCGCCCTCCCAGTCATTATCCGGATCGTCGCCGACATGGAGGCATCTGCGGGGGGCGACATCCATGACCTCGACCGCGCGCCGGAAGATCTCCGGATCGGGCTTCTCGCATCCGACTTCGCTGGAGATAAAGATTTTCTCGAACCTTTCGGAGAGGCCAAGCTCTTCGAGCACCCGTCGCAGGCGTTTATCGAAGTTTGAGATGACGGCCAGTCGATAGCGCTTCGCGAGCCGGTCGAGGCATCGAGCCGCGTCGTCGTACAAGATCCAGACACCGGGTTGGGCAAAATGTGTGTAGAGCGTGTCGAACCAGGCATTTTCGTCCAGCCTAGGGGTGGGGATGGCTGCATGGAGCACGTCCAACGCGAGCGCCCGCCACCATGGACGATCATCCTCCTCGCGGGGCCCGGCGGAGGCCGCTCGCAGCGGGCGCGATTTCCAGACGGCACGAAAGGCGGCCTCCATGCGGTCCGCGTTCACCTCGAGGCCGTACTCCCGCGCAATGAGTGCGTAATGCCAGCCCGCCGGCCGTGCCAGATGGATCAATGTACCGGCCGCATCGAAGAAAATGACGTCTGCTTCCCCCTTGACCTTCCAGGGCTCGGGGTTCATATTATTCCATTCCCAACCATGCCAAGAAGCGGGTACCCATCCCGCTTTTTTCATCTCGGGAAGGACGATTTATGAATTCCGAACTCATAGCGATGCTTGATTACCTCGAGCGCGAAAGAAGCATCAAGCGGGAGGTGCTTGTCGAGGCGATTTCCAATGCCCTGCTCACGGCTTCCAAGAAGAACTTTACTTCGGGAACCCGTGAATTGCGCATTGACATCGATCCGAAGTCCGGTGCGATTCGCGCTCTCGCCAAGCTGATTGCGGTGGAACGTGTTCAGAATCCGCACGATGAGATTCCCTTTTCGAAGGCGCGAGCAATCAAACCGGGCATCCAGGTCGGAGAAGAGCTCGAAGTCGAGGTAACGCCGCGCGATTTTGGGCGCATCGCGGCGCAGGCGGCGCGCCAGGCGATCAACCAGCGCATCCGCCAGATCGAGAAGGACATGATCTACGAGGAGTTCAAGGATCGTGCCGGCGAGATCGTGGGCGGGACCGTCCGGCGATTCGAGAAGTCCGACGTCATTTTGGATTTGGGAAAGTTTGAGGGAACCATGCCGGCTCGCGAGCGGGTGGTGACCGAGGAATACAGCGTGGGTGATCGGCTTCGAGCGTACGTGGTTGCCGTGGACAACGCTTCGCGTGGTCCGGAAATCATCCTCTCCCGCAGTCATCCAAATTTTGTTCGCCGCCTGTTTGAGATCGAGGTGAGCGAGATTGCCGATCGAACGGTCGAATTGAAGGCGATCGCTCGCGAGGCAGGGTACCGCACGAAAGTGGCTGTTCACAGTGCCGACCCCAAGGTTGATCCCGTGGGCGCCTGTGTGGGAATGCGCGGCGCTCGCGTCAAGAACATCGTTCGAGAACTCAACAACGAGAAGGTGGACATCATCCGGTGGGATCCCGATCCGTTGAAGTTTGCCGCTGCCGCCCTGAAGCCGGCCAACATTCGCAGCCTTTCGCTCAATGAGGCGACGCACACGGTGCATGTGCTTGTAGGCAAGGACGATCTTTCACTAGCCATCGGCAAACGTGGTCAGAACGCACGCTTGACGTCCAAGTTAACAGGTTGGGATGTCGACATCGAGGAGGACAAGACAGCGGAACAAGTTTTGGAATCCCAGAAGGCCCAGGCGGCGCACTCGATGGCCGAGGCGCTCGGGATCAGCGAAGACGAAGCCCAAAGACTGGCAGCTGGCGGAATGAATTCTATCGAAGTGATCCTCACCGCGGATGCCGAGGACATCGCCGGTTTGCTTGGTTGCGATGTTGAGAAAGGGCAGAAGATTCTCGATGCGGCGCGCGCATCGACGCAGCCCGAGGAAACGGCCGCCTCCTAGGCCATGAAAACCCCGACAAGCTCTTTTCCATGGCCACCACAAGATCTGAGGACAAAGTAAAGAAGACTAAGTTGCCTCCCATTACCGCTGGGCCGAAGCCTCCCGTCGAAGCGGGGCAGTCGGAACCGCCGCTCGCGCCGAAGGCGCCGACCGAGACGCTCGACCTGCTTGAACCCAAGAAGAAGGTCAAGCGACGCGACCCCGAAGGCGGAGTCTCCAAGCCGGTTCTTCCTCCCATCCAGAAGATCCAGGCGCGGCCCCCGGTAAAGCCGATCGTTGTCGAGAAGGCTCCCCCCGCCGAGCCGGTGGAGCCAAAAGAGACGCTAGTCGAGCCCGCGGTCGAACCAGTCGCCGCGGTCTCGCCCGAGAGCGACAAGAAGGTGATCCATCTGAAGACTTCGATCACTGTTAAGGATTTGGCGCCATTGCTGGGGATCAAGCCGTTCCAAGTCATCGCCGATCTGATGGCTCTGCAGATTTTCGCCAACATCAATCAGACGTTGGAGCTCGATACGGTGGCCAAGCTTTGCGAAAAGCATGGTTTGGTTCTCGAGCGGGAGAAGAAGGATACTTCCAAGGGCCATCACAAACAGGAAATCAAGGTCGAGGTTCCCAAGGAACCCGAAAAGCCCAGGGAAGAGGCGCTCAAGCCCCGTGCACCGATTGTCACCTTCATGGGACATGTCGACCACGGCAAGACGTCTCTCCTCGATGCCATTCGCAAGAGCCGCGTCGCCGCGGGCGAGGCGGGAGGAATTACCCAGCATATCGGCGCCTACAGCGTCCAGCACAAGGGTCAGAGCATCACCTTTCTGGACACACCAGGTCACGCCGCCTTTACCGCCATGCGGGCCCGTGGCGCCAACGTCACGGACATTGTCGTGCTCGTGGTTGCGGCCGATGACGGCCTCATGCCTCAAACCTTGGAGGCCATCAACCATGCCAAAGCAGCCAAGGTGCAGATGATGGTGGCGATCAACAAGATCGATCTGCCGTCGGCGAACATTGACAAGGTCAAGACACAGCTACAGGAGAAAGGATTGACCCCGGAGGATTGGGGAGGCGAGATCATCTGTTGCCCGGTGAGTGCCACCAAGGGAGCCGGCGTCGATAGTCTGCTGGAGATGATCAGTCTGCAGTCAGAGGTGCTTGAGCTGAAGAGCGATCCGCGGGCGACACCACGATGTACCGTCATCGAAGCACAGCTCGAACAGGGCCGCGGCCCGACCGCAACGGTCATTGTTCGCATGGGAACCTTGCGGGTGGGCGACTCGTTGATTTGTGGAAACTATTGGGGCAAGGTCAAGCAGCTCATGAGCGACACGGGCAAGCCGGTCAAGGAGGCTGGCCCCGCCGTGCCCGTTAAGGTGCTGGGCCTCAGTGGACTCCCGAATGCAGGCGACGAACTGGTCGTGATGGAAAGCGAGCGGGCTGCCCGGATTCTCAGTGAGGAGAGGCTGGTGGACATTCGGAACAGCAAGCTGGCGGCGCCTCAAAGGGCCACGCTCGAGAACCTTTTCGCCAACATTGCGGAAGGTCAGAAGCCGACCCTGCTGATTGTTCTCAAAGGCGACGTCCAGGGATCTGTCGAAGCTCTTGTCGGTGCGCTCAAGGAGATTCCGCAGTCGAAGATCACGCTCGACATTATCCACTCGGCCGTGGGTCCGATTACGGAGTCTGACGTCCTCCTGGCGAGCGCCTCGAATGCGGTTATCATCGGATTCAGCGTCAAGGTGGAGAACAATGCCTCCACGGTGGCCAAGCGCGAAGGCGTGCAGATCAAGCTTTACAGCATTATTTACGAACTGATCGATCAGGTGAAGGAAGCGATGGCCGGCATGCTCGAGCCCGAGCTGCGCGAGACGGTCATCGGTCACGCGGAAGTTCGGCAAGTCTTCGACCTTTCGAAGGGCAAGGTGGCGGGTTGCTACGTCAACGACGGGCGGATCAGCCGGAGCGCGCGGGCGCGCGTCCTGCGCAAGCGGCAGCCGATTTACGACGGCGGGATTGGAACGCTCAGACGGTTTCAGGATGATGTCAAAGAGGTTCGCGCTGGTCTGGAATGTGGAATCAAGCTCGGAGACTTTTCCGAGTATCTGCCCGACGATATCATCGAGTGCTACACGCTTGAGAAGGTTCCGCAGCAGCTTTGACGCGAAACACGCTTGGCGCCGGGGGATGTGTCTCTCTATTTGGCGCCATCGTTTCCTGGGAATCCTGATCGCTCTTGGTCTCTCCCTCGGGACGCTGGCCTTTGCCCAGGAGGCGGCGCCCATCCTCGACAACACCGGCTTTGTCGAGAATCCCAAGCCAACCTGGGAAACGCAAAAAAAAGCGCGCACGTTCGTCCTCGGAATTCCCGCGCCGCGCGGGCAGATCACCGATCGCTTTGGAAAGCCGCTCGCCCAAACCCGCCTGAGCTACAATCTCGCAATCAGCTTTCCGGCTCCCCTGGATTGGGAGGACAGCAGAATTCTGTCTTTCGCCAAGCAGCAAATCACGCTGGCCAGTGGGCTTCTCAACCGGCCGATCTCGATCCCCGATGACGTGATCTTGAATCACTATAAGAACCGCGGCGTGCTTCCGCTCGACGTCATGGAGGATCTCAGCCCGCAGGAACTTGGCATCGTTCAGCGCGGGGTGACACCCAATCTCGTGCTGCGGCAAACGTATGTTCGCTTCTATCCCAACGGTCCGCTTGCCGGCCATGTCATTGGCTACACCGGCCGCGAGGCGCCACTGTCGGTGCGGCCGATCGAGAACAATGATTTGATCTTTTCGGATAGTGAGGGACGCGAAGGTCTTGAGCAGATCTTTGACAACGAGCTGCGCGGTCAGGCGGGACAGTTGTTCGTCACCTACGATGCGAAGGGGAACAAGACCTCCGAGCGCATCGCCCGGCCGCCCGTGCCAGGTTACAATGTCATCACTACTCTCGACGAGGAGATGCAGCGCATTTGTGAGAACGTGCTGGCCAAGAATTGCAAACGTGGCGCTTTCGTGATCATGGATCCCAACAATGGCGAGATCCTGGCCATGGCTTCACAGCCGGGTTTCAATCCCAATGAGTTTGTCCCGATCGTCAAAAAAGAGGTCTTCGAGAAATACAGTAACGACGAGGCTGCTCCGCTGGTGCCACGCGCGTATCGTTCCGCCTATCCGCCCGGGTCAACCTTCAAGGTCTTCGTTGGCTTCGCGGCGCTGGAAACCGGCAAAATCACCTCGGACAATCATTTTGACTGTCCTCCGGCGATGACGATCGGTGACCACACCTTCAGGAATTGGAAGAAGACCGGCGCGGGCAGTTTGAACTTCGTCCAGGCGCTCACGCAGTCCTGCAACACGTGGTTCTACCAGGTCGCGCTCAAGATCGGCGCGGATCCGATCATTGAGTACGCCCATCGCCTTGGTCTCGGCAAGCGGACCGGAATTCCCATTTATGCGGAGAGCGAGGGGAACATTCCGACCGACGATTATATGATGCGAGTGCATCGGCGCACCATCAAGCGAGGCGACGTCGCAAATATGGCCATCGGCCAGGGCGATATTCTGATCACCCCCCTGCAGATGACGCAGGCTTTGAGCGTGATCGCATCATCGGGGAAATTCCACCAGACGCGTCTCGTCAAGCAAGTACAGGGTCTCGACAACAAGGTGGTTGCAGCCTATCCCGATCGTCTGCGGGAGGACATCCCCGTCTCGCCTCAAATCGACAAGGCACTTCGCCGTGCTCTGCAAAATGTTGTCTACGATGGACAGGGCACGGCCCACTCGGCAAAGGTCAAGGGTGTTCGCGTCGCGGGCAAGACCGGGACGGCGCAATGGGGCCCTGAGAACAAGCAGCGCACGGCGGCTTGGTTTGCCGGCTTCGTCCCCGCCGAGAATCCTGAGTACGCGTTTGCGGCTCTCTACGAGGGCGAACCCAATGACAACTCTGTCCACGGTGGCTCCCATGCGGCTCCGCTGGTCAGCAAGGTATTTCGCGAAGTCTACAAGTTGAAGAAGGCGCGTGAGGGAGCTGCCGCCGCGGAAGCACCAACGGGCGAGAAAGCGGAAGAGGAAGATCAGAACCAACCCGCCCAGGACGAGTCCAATTAGCGGAGGCTCGCCGTCATTCGCAGGAGTGCTTCGCGTGAAAGGCCGGTGGCGGCTGCCGCGACCTACGAAAAATAGGTGTCTTCGTGCGAGTAAGGCGGCGCGCAGCAACAGAGGAAGCGCAGCGCGGAAGACGCTTTGATTTGGTGCCAGGCGCCCGGAGGAATCAAGATGGCGTCCCCGACCGCAACGGACTCGGTTTCCCCGTCGATCTCCATCGTGCCTTCGCCCTCCAGCAGCAAATAGAACTCCTCGCTTTGCTTGTGATAGTGCCTTTCGGTCGCGCCCCCAGCCGGCAAACTGGCCTCGGCGAGGCTTTGATTGAGAACGGGCGCATTGGTCCGGTCGAGGATGCTGCGAATCCGGGAACCGTCTCTGGTCGTAAAGGGTTTTTGACTGGATACGTTCAGGACAATCATCGAAAGTTCGCCCTTATGAGATTCTACGAAGGTTGCACCGCACTGATTACCGGAGCTTCCTCGGGATTGGGAGAGGAATTTGCCCGGCAGCTTGCCCCCTATGCGCATGCGCTCGTCCTGGTGGCTCGGCGGCTGGACAGGCTGAATGTCCTGAAGGCCGAACTCGAGGGCGCCTACAGGAGCCTCACGGTTCACGTCTACGGTGCGGATCTCGGTCGCGAAGACGAGCGGGTGGCCTTCGTCAATTGGCTGCCTTCGCAGCAGTTGACCATTGATTTCCTGATCAACAACGCAGGTCTGGGCGACCGCGGGCCCTTCGAGTCAGGCCAATGGAATAGGATCCGGACGATCCTCGATGTCAATATCTCCGCGCTCACCCATCTCATCCATCTGCTCCTTCCGTCGATGACGCTGAGCGGTCGTGCGGCAATCTTGAATGTGAGCTCGGTCGCCGGATTCCTCCCTTTGCCGAATACAGCCGTCTACGCTGCCACAAAGGCATACGTGACAAGTCTTTCAGAATCATTGGCGATTGAATTGCGCCCAAGAGGTATCACCGTGACGGCGTTGTGTCCGGGTCCCATCGCGACCGAGTTCCATGCCGTGTCGCTCCGACCCGGGGCGGCGGCCCGGGAGTCGCATGTGGAATCGATGCCAGCCTTTGTCGTGACGCCGGAGGAAGCCGTGCGGGCCGCGCTGATCGCGGTGTCTCGCCGCCGTGCCCGTGTGATCCCTGGTCTGCTGCTCTGCGTCTCCATTCTCCTCGCGACGATGGTTCCGTTTTGCATCACGCGGGAGGTGCTGCGGGCGCTAAGAAACAAGCTGTGAACCCTGGGACTATGAATCAGCCATTGACAAGATTGCTGGCGACAAAAATGCTGAGGTTGTGAATAAAATCACAAAAATGTCTGGCGTTCGTCCGGAAAGTGTTGCTTTTGCCCAGACGCTTGAGCTGATCAATCCGCATCTCTACTCGGTTGAAGCAAGGATCCGCGAACAGGCACGTGCATTTGATCCAGCCGTTGAGGGCTATGTCGCCTACGTTTGTGAAAAAGGAGGGAAGCGACTGCGGCCGGTCCTGGCGTTGTTGGCGGGTGGCGCCGCAGGGCAGATCACCTCGGGCCATGTGGATCTCGCTGTCATTGTCGAAATGGTGCACATCGCCACGTTGGTGCACGATGACATCATGGATGGCGCGGAGCTCCGGCGTGATCAGCCGACCGCCAACGCGAAGTGGGGGAATTCCATCAGTGTGCTCTTGGGAGACTGCCTCTTTGCGCATGCGTTGAGACTGGCGACTGGGTTTAGCAACAACGCGATTTGCCGGCGCATTGCCGATGCGGCCTCGGACGTTTGTTCGGGCGAGATCATTCAGACGCAGCGGCGCTACGATCTCAAGCTGACCACCGCCGACTACTATCGCATTATCGAGATGAAGACGGCGGCCCTCTTCTCGGTGGCATGTGAGTTGGGCGCTTTCATCAGTGAGGCGAGCCCGGCCGTCATCGGGGCGCTCAAGAACTTCGGAGGGAAGGTGGGCACGGCCTATCAGATCTATGACGATTGCCTGGACCTGACCGGGAGCGAAGAAGAGACCGGCAAAACCCTCGGCACCGACATCCGCAAGGGGAAGTTTACCCTTCCCGTTCTCCTCACCCTACAGAACCGTCAGGGCCTGGACTTGAGTACTTTGCGCGATCTTCTGCTGCGCGAAGAAGGGGTCGATGAGGAATTCCTGTCGGACCTCCTAAACCGCGCAGGATCGATCTCTGCGGCGGCGCAAATTGCCAAGCGAATGCTCAATGAAGCGCGCCAGTCGCTCGAGGCGGTTCCGGCCAACCGCTACGTCAACGGCTTGCAGGCCATTACGGATCATTTGATCGGCATGGTCGATCGCTTGGTGTAGGGGCGGATTCCGTCGACGAGTTCTTATCTCAAGGCATCCCCTGTGCGCATTCGGGAAATCCCCCCAAGTGATCGTCCGCGCGAAAAGCTGGCTGCTCACGGTGCGGCCTGTCTCACTGATGCCGAGTTGCTGGCGATTTTTCTTCGGACAGGGGTCAAAGGCAAGAGCGCGATTGCGCTCGCCGACGAGCTTTTGAGATCGAAGGGACCCTTGCGAGCGCTTTCCCGCTGCCAACCGCAAGAACTTGCCAAGGCTGTGGCTGGCATGGGTCCTGCGAAAGCCGCTGAGCTCGCCGCGGCGTTCGAGCTAGGTAAACGGCTTGCCCGCGGTGGAAGCGAGCGTCCGGTCCTCGATAGCGCGGAGCTCGTTTACGAGACATTTGCTCCAGAGTTGCAGGCGCGCGACCGGGAAGTGCTGCGGGTGCTTCTGTTGGATACCAAGCTGCGTCTCCTGGCGGTGGAAGACGTCGCCCTTGGTTCGCTGAATGAATGTATTGCGCATCCGCGCGAGATCTTCCGTCCAGCCATCATGCATTCCGCCTATGCCGCGATCCTGGTGCACAACCATCCTTCCGGTGATCCCGCGCCGAGCCAGGCGGATCATCGCCTGACCAGGCAACTGGGCGACGCAGCCAAGCTTCTCCAGATCAACTTGCTTGATCACATCATCATCGGTTTGCCCGACGGAGGGAGGCACCCGTACTTCAGTTTTCGCGAAGCCGGCGTTCTATGAGAATTCATCCCACGGCGATTGTTTCCAACCGCGCGGAATTGGACGATGATGTCGAAATCGGTGCTCACGCGATGATTGGCGAGGGCGTCAAGCTTGGCGCCGGATGTGTCGTGCAAGCCAACGCGATCCTCGAAGGCCGGACCACCGTGGGTGCACACACTTTTGTCGGCTACGGGACGATCGTCGGCGCGGCGCCTCAGGATTTTGCGTTTCGTGAAACGGTGTCCAGTGAGGTGCGCATTGGAGAAAACAACATCCTGCGCGAATATGTCACGATCCATCGGGGAACCAAGGAAGGTTCGGCAACCGTCGTCGGAGATAGTTGCTACCTCATGGTGGGCACTCACCTTGGTCACAATGTGCGGCTAGGCAACAAGGTGGTCATTGCCAACAACTGCCTGCTTGCGGGCTACGTGGATATCGACGATGAGGCGGTGCTCGGCGGCGGGACAGTCTTTCACCAATTCCTTCGGGTGGGACGACTCGCGATGGTGAGAGGCGGAACACGGTTTGGGAAAGACATCCCGCCCTATGTCTCCGCCGACGGAGAAAACCTGCTCTCCGGCATCAATGTGATCGGTCTGCGCCGGGCGGGGTTTTCCGCCGAAGTTCGCATGGAAATCAAGCGCGCCTTCAAGCTGGTTTATTGGAGTGGGATCAACGTCTCGCAAGCTCTCGAACGCGCCGAGGAAGAAGCCTGGAGCCCCGAGGCACGGCAGTTCTTTGATTTCCTCGCCGCCTCGAAGCGCGGAGTCTGCTCGGCCAACCGCGTGCCGCAAGCCGACGATACGCAAGGGTAGTGCCCTGCGGCTTGCGCGGAGCCTGTCATGAGACAGGCTCGCTCTGGCTTTAAAGAGTGGAAGCCGCCCCGCTCAGATGGATCATCACGTTTCCGCGGTTCACTCAGAATTGGTGCCGAACGTAGGAGTCTTCTCGCTTTTTCAGAAGGTTGCCTTCGGGGAGAATAGCATCTCGGACGCTGGCAAGCGGGGCCTTGTCATCGAAGATGACTGTATCTCCTCGCCGCGCGATGCCGAGCCGCCGCCAAAGCGCTTCGAGATCGATCGTAACGGGCTGTGACGCCATTTGTTCGTAGAGCTCGTGCAAGACAGAGACGCCGACGGCGCGGTCGCCGACTTCCAGGACGCGGTCGATCGTCCAATCCCGATCAATCGTGCCGCCAGCGGCCAGAATCGCGCGCAGCGAATCCTCGAGCCCAAAGCGATTTCCCGTCCGTTGCCGGATCATCACATCGGCACGGAGGCAAAACAGAGCGCCACCCCAGTAAGTTCGACCCCACGTTGGCGTGCCATCCAGGCCCCGGTCGCCGGACTCCGGTTGCCCTTGCGGAAGACCGTCGATCAAGTCGCGCCAGACCCGCTCGCGCGTCAATCCGCCGATTCGAGCTCGGGCAATGGGCTCCACATAGGTTGCGATACCTTCTTCGAGCCAGTGATGTCGTTCAGCGAGGGAAGGAAACGCCAGATGCACCATCTCATGGGTCAGCAACCAGTCGTCCGCCAGGCTCGCCACGGTTGCGTCTCGACCGAGCGAGATGGTGATGAGTGGTCCTCGCCAGCCAAAAGCGGTTCCGCCCTTCGCATGAGTACCCGCGACTTCAGTGATCCGAAGTCTCACCCGCGGGACCGGGAACTTCCCGTAATAAGCAGAGACAGCGCGAGCGGAAGTCTCGGCCCACTTTCGAGCGACGCCTTCCCACGAGGGGGAAGAAGATGTCACAAACTCTATCTCGATCGAGCCATCGGAAACCTTCAACTCCTCGGCGGTCACAGAAGCAACCATCGCCAGCAGCGTCATGATTCTCACCCAATGTTTTCGAGTCCTCGCGACGTTCATTTCAACGAGACGCAGGTCTGATCCGCCAAAACCAAGGAGAGACGCGATCGCGGATCGTTTCGTCCCAAAAAGCACCGCCTGAAAGACCGACCTCGCCCCTTCATCTCGCTTACCATATTGCAGATCGGCAGTCTCTCAATTGGGAAAGCTGGCGATCTCTTGCGGCGCCTGCTCGACGGAGATCGTCTTTCACTCCGTCTTCGAGGAACAGCTCGGAAAGGAGGAGAGCGAGGCAATTTCTGCCACCGATGAGCACCGTTCAAACACGGATGGAACGGTGGCCGATAATGATGCATCCTCTCGCATTCTTTCGGGAGAGGACCGGCCGGCTACAGATTGAAGATCGAAGCGGATTGCTGGTCTTCTAAGGGGATATCATCCGTATTCCATCGGTGAGTATCCGTGGCTGGAATATCTGCCACTGATCCTCAAGCAGCTCCGAATCAGTGTCGTGGATGCGCCGCAGGAAGGCGAGAATCAACTAGGCGGACGGGGAATCGCTCGGCCTGGGCGGCGTGCCAAGCCAGGCGGCGATATAGACGTCCTTGACGCTGACGCCGGCGCGGGCGGCGACGTCGTGGCAGGAAGCATACTCGGGCACCGCCTGGACGAGTTCGTCACCCAGGAATCCAAGCTTTACCCGGACGATTCCGTACGGCGTTTCGCGTTGATGGAATTCCCGTCTGAGTTTCAGGCGTTGGGCACGATGCATGCGTACCCCAAAAGCGGTCGTTTCGGTCAGGAGAATGCGCGCCAGCTCCGACGCTTTCTCATGCGGGCAAAGCACCGTGACGACGAAACCGGGCCGGTTCTTTTTCATCTGCACACCGGTGAAGAACACATCCAGGGCACCACCGGCAAAGAGTCGCTCCATGGCCGCGCCGGCGAGCTCCGGGCTTAGATCGTCGAGGTTGGTTTCGATCTGGGTGATCTCATCGGTTTCGGCGGCGAGAGCGACCGTCCGGTCGCCCAGGATGGCTCGGAGGACATTCGGTCGGGCAGAGGGGTCGCGTGTTCCGAGTCCATAACCGACTCGGGCGATCTTCATTTCCGGCATTGGGCCGAACGATGAGCAAAACTCCGCCAGCAAGGCGGCTCCGGTCGGCGTAATCAGCTCGTGCGAGTCCTCCAGTTGGCGGATCGGAATCCCGGCAAGAATCTCGAGAGTGGCTGGCGCCGGGATGGGAAGATGGCCGTGAGCGCACGTCATGGTCCCTGAGCCATCGACCAGACTCGAGGCAAGGACCGATTCGATGCCAAGCGCTTCGATGCCGGCACAAGCGGCGACGACGTCCGCGATCGAATCCAACGCCCCCACTTCGTGAAAGGCGACGTTCTCCGCCGGAACATTGTGGATCTTGCCTTCTGCGATCGCGATACGGCGGAAGACCGCGATGCTTCTGGATTTGGTGAACTCGCTGAGCGGACTCTCTTCGATGAGGCGGCGGATCTCTGAGAAGCTGCGACCATGCACATGGGCGTGGGTCACTTCATGGGAGTGATCGTGCGCATGGACGTCGAACTTCCAACCCGCGATGCTCTGGCGAGTGCCGCGGGAAAAGTGGAGATGGACAGACTCCCCGAGGCCAAGGCTGGCGACCGCGGTCTGGAAAACTTCTTCGTCGACCCCAAGGTCCCGAAGTGCCCCCACGGCCATGTCACCGCTTATGCCCGAAAAGCAGTCCAGATAGAGCGTGCGCATGAGTGGCGGAGAAATTGTGCCTGGGAAGCTTTACAGAGAGCTAGCAACGGTGCGCCACAGACTGAGCGAGGTATTTCCGCCACAGATTTGACTTCATACCGTCACCGATCAAACACGGATAGAGGAGGCGCAGCTCTTGAACGAACCAAAGCAGCGGGTATGAAAGCCGGAGATGCTTATCCGCTTCGGGCGCGGGCGTGTTGAGGACAAGCGCGTCGTCTTCGGAAGGATCTGATCCGTGTTCCATCGATGATTATCTGTGGCCGGAATATCTGCCACTGAACCCGGCGGCCCCGAGCGCATGCTAGAGCCCCTGATTTCGAGCCAGCTTTTCGAGTTCGACCTGAAAATCCATTACGTCCTGCTGGCTTGGGCGGTAGCCAGCCGTGGTCGGGTTGAGCCCAAGGCGCCCGGTCTGATCGAGGTACCATTCAGCCTTCTGGCCGTCGGAGAAGGTTGCTCGCCCGCTGATCATCGCGCCGGGCCGCGTGATCTGATCGATCGTTACCGAGACTTTGCCGGGTGTAGCGGCGGGCGTCTTTTCCTGAGCGGGGAGCGGTGGCGGCTCGACAGGGCGTTCCGGCTCCTTCAAGGCGAGCTTGAGATCATCGGCCAGGAGGCGCGCTTCCAAATAGGTCAGCGAAATCTGAAACTCTTCCTTCAGGCGTTTCTGTATTTCGGAAAGGTTCGCGCCGTCCCCGATCCACTTGGAGATGGCTGCTTTTTGGTCGTCGGTCAGGCTCATAGCATCAACTTCACACAGAGCACAAAGCGGTCCAAGAAGCTAGAGCGGTTCTCATAAAGAAATTTCCCGAGGACTCGCTTCCGAAGCGCGTTGGGCGACGGTCTCCCTCGACGCCGCCACGGAACCATGGCCTCTTGCAGATGGCAGTTGCAGGCGAGATCATCGGGGCGTCTATCCGCCGGCAATCGCCGGGACGATGCTAATCTCGTCGCCTTCCTTGACGGCGGTATTCTTGTCGTCCAGAAAGCGAATATCTTCGTCGTTGAGGAAGATGTTGACGAACCGGCGGACGTTGCCCTGTTCATCGCAGATACGCTCGGCCAGGCCGGGATACGACTTTTCAAGATTAACGAGAATCTCGGAGATGGTGCTGCCCTCGGCGGGAACGACCTCTTCTTCTCCGGTGAGCTTGCGCAGTGGGGTGGGAATACGAACTGATGTGGACATAGATTTAGTTTGTGATTGGGGTCAAGGAGGTTTGCTGGTGCTCGATCTCGCTGGAAACGAGCGCCTCAAATTCGCGAAGGCTGGGCTTGATGAGACGAGGCTCTCCGCAACGGCCCTGGACCGCCTCCTGAGTCTTCAGGCCGTGTCCGGTAATACACAGGACGACGCTTTCATGGCGCGGGATGCGGCCGCTTTCGATGAGCTTCTTCGCACACGCGACGGTGACACCGCCCGCCGTCTCGGCAAAAATTCCGGCTGTCTCAGCCAGCAGGCGGATGCCGGCCACGACCTCGTCGTCGGTAACGTCCTCGGCGAAACCACCGGTTTCCTTCATCGTGCGGATGGCATAGTAACCGTCCGCGGGCGTGCCGATGGCGAGAGACTTGACGATGGTCTGCGGCTTGGGCACCGGCTTGACGATTTCCGTTCCTTTCTTCATCGCCTCGCTAATCGGTGAGCATCCGCTCGCCTGCGCGCCATGGATGGAGAACGGCTGGTCTTCCAGAATGCCAGTGTGAATGAACTCCTTGTAGGCTTTGTGAATCTTGGTAAGGAGCGATCCGCTGGCCATGGGCACGACCGTGTGGCGCGGGAGCTTCCAACCGAGTTGCTCGGCGATTTCGAAGCCCATGCTCTTTGAGCCTTCGGCGTAGTAGGGCCGCAGATTCACATTCACGAACCCCCAGCCGTACTTGCCGGCGATTTCGGAACAAAGCCGGTTCACCTGGTCGTACGGGCCGTGGATTCCGATGACGTTGGTTCCGTAGACGAGCGAGCCCAGGACCTTGCTCTGCTCGAGGTCGGCCGGAATGAGCACGTAGCTCCGGAGTCCGGCCGCCGCGGCGTTGGCGGCAACCGAGTTGGCCAGGTTGCCGGTCGAAGCGCACGCCACCACCTGGAAGCCTAGTTCGCGAGCCCGGCTCAAGGCCACCGAGACGACTCGATCCTTGAACGAAAGGGTCGGGTAATTGACGGTGTCGTTCTTGATGTATAGCTCCGAGACGCCCAGCGCTTTGGCAAGCCGATCGCTCTTGATCAGCGGGGTGAATCCCACCATCTGGCCGACGGTCGGAGCGCCATCGATGGGGAGTAACTCCCGATAGCGCCACATGCTCTCCGGCCGCGCCGCAAGAATTTCCCGGCTGATATTCTGACGGATCGCCTCGTAGTCGTAGGCGGCCTCCAAGGGGCCAAAATCATACTCGCAAATATGAATGGCCTTCTTTTCGTACAGGCGCCCGCATTCGCGGCATTTGAGGTTGGAAAAGAAAGGTCGATCTTCGTTCATGACTGGCCTCCGCTCGAGAGTGCGGGAGAGGTGAAGACGGGACCAATCGCCGAAATCGGCGGGTCACATCTCATCTGCCCCCGGCGCGTTTACGCGACCGAAGCTGGATTTGGCACCTGGTCCCCCGTTTCCCGTTGTGCGGGGCGGGGCGGTTGCCGTGGCTTCATCGGGCCAGTCCCTCTGCCACTCTCGATAAGATTGCCCATGAACATTGCGAGGCGGCCCCTCTGCGTCAAGCGATTTTCCGCAGACCGCCCTCCTCCATCGCCTTGACCTGAAAAGGGTAAGAACCGCTTTTTAACCGATTTCCTCCGCGTTCGCTTGCAAAAATCGTCCCGACGGGTATGTATTTTTTCCCCTTCACCTCGAAGAGCGCATCGCTAGCTCAATGGTAGAGCAGGAGACTCTTAATCTCTTGGTTGTAGGTTCGAGTCCTACGCGATGCACCATTGTAAATCAGTAGTTTGCGTATTCTACTCGAAGTTGATGTTTTTTGTTTGCCACTTGCTTGGCACATTTAAGGCGAAGGCATCAGGTATCTCGACGAAGCCCGATCATTGGATATATGGATATATGCGCCGTATCTAATGCTACCACCTGTGAGCATGCTGGATTGGCTGGAGCTTAATGACGTGGAGCGACGTCGATGGGGCAATCGTACTTGGATTCCGCTACGGATGAGCCGAGTCCATCTGATCGAGAAGGCCTTTGGAATTGAGGGTTATCGCAAGGACGCGGAACAAATAAAGGGGGTGATCGTTTTCCAAACGCACCAGGAAGAATGTTCTTCGCTTGGTTGGCAGGACATCAACTCGCGAGGATTTGATCGCGCATCGGTAG
Source organism: uncultured Verrucomicrobiae bacterium (assembly GCA_963820865.1). Taxonomy (GTDB): domain Bacteria; phylum Verrucomicrobiota; class Verrucomicrobiia; order Chthoniobacterales; family Terrimicrobiaceae; genus DASTFP01. Next base: position 1,079,724 of record CAWGBZ010000011.1, on the reverse strand, counting down.
ACGATGAGACGTTCCATCCGCCAAGTGCTTTTTATGATGCGAACGATGTGGTAATAGGCTTCTACCCAGTCCTATACCAAGGTTTTGATTCTGGTGAGCCTTGGGAGTGGCATCTCGCGCAAGAGTTGGAGTTGGCTCTCAATCTCCTGCGACGCGGGGATGTCTGGATCAGGCCGGAAGAAGACAATATCGACGTGGTCAAGCTGAAACGCGATGCGGAGGGACGGCCAGAGACGATGGAAATTCGTGCAGAGCTCTTGCGCGACTACCTGTGTGCCCGGAAAGCCTCATTTTTTCTCACAGGTTATCGCTACCGGGATGCCACAGAGCGAATACTGGACTCGATTGGTTGGACTTCAGATCAGGTGCGCGAGTTCGACGGGGGTAAATGGCGCGGTTTTAAGCGACTTATAGTCGAAGGTGGAATGCAGGTCGGGAGCCAAACCGCCGTCTTGCATGTCAGGCGAGAAAGCGTGGATCCATCAGAGGACGTGCCAGTTATGCCTGACCCTACGGAGGATGTGCAAACTAGTTCGGAATATCTCGTTCGGCACGAGGGACCACAGCTGGAGTTCACTTGCGGCCAGATTTGGTGGAAGGAATGGATTGAACCTGCGGCGCTCAGCCCAAGAATAAAGCGAGACAAGGTTGAATCGACCGTTCCATTTATTGTTGACAATCAGTCCAGGCGCACGCTCTCAGGGAAGGCGCTCGCAGAATATCGAGGTTGGCTCTGGTTCCGGTCAGGCGTCATACCAGCACTCTTGGAGCGGCCGTCGGGCTGTTTGGAATGGTATACGCAATCAACAGGTAAAATTGGTCCCGCACAGCATGAAACAATTCACTTCGGCCTAAATTCGCTAGGGCTGGTAAACGCTTTGGCTTACAAGATTGTCGAACTCGCTGAGTGGGCGCAACGACTTTGGGCAGGGTTCAATATTCCCCCCGAAGGCGGTCTATCGGAAGAACTTCACGCCTCGCAGAATCTGGCCTCTCCCGTTTCGACAATCGCGCCCGAAACGATGCTTTGGGCGAACCTCAACGCCGTCCAGTCCCTCTTTCAAGAGAGATTCGGAGCGACGTTCTTTTCTGCCCTGCCCGACGAAGCGACTTTTTTCCGCGCAATTCATCGCTTCTACGATCAGTCGTTTCGACAAGTGTGCGAACTTGCCAAAGAACTCATGAAGATCGTCGTGGAAAGAATCGAGATGCGGTCGATCAATCTCCTTCTTGGCCCGTCAAAGTCAGAGGTGGAAAATGATGCTCGTCAAATCAAACGGCTCAAGCATTGGTTCGATAGGCATGGCCACGACGGACGCAAAATTACCGGTCCTCTCGTCGGTGTAAATGACCTTCGACAAGGGGCCGCTCATGCTGGCGAGTCCAAGGCGAAGGCTGGTTTGGAAATGTTCGGATTCCCCAAGGATTCGACGGATTTTCAGGCAATAAACTTTGCTGTCATCGCCAGCGTGGCTTGGAGTCTGGGCTGGATCGCGAAAACGGTGGAGGAGAATGGAGCGATCGCCTGACGGGGCACCATACTTCGAGCATCGTTAGCAGCCTTGAAGTCTGCGGGAGAAGGCTTGACGAAATTTACCGCAAGGGTGTGCTCAACTGCAGCCTTGGAATTTTTGCCTTGATTGGCCATCTCGCTGCGCTCCATAAGCACTCCCAGGGGAACAATGCAGACCAGTTTGGGGCCCGGCTCGCGTCGACTTCTCAGTGAAGCTGCCAAAATCATCACCACCCGACCATCTTTTTGACGACCCGACGAGCTGATGGCCATCAAGAAATCCGACCTCTACTCCTCCCTCTGGGCCTCGTGCGACGAGCTGCGCGGCGGCATGGATGCCAGCCAATACAAGGACTACGTCCTGTTCATGCTGTTCATCAAATACGTCTCCGACAAATACGCGGACTACGACGGTTTCGAGCCGCCGATCGTCATTCCGAAGGGTGCGAGCTTCAAGGACATGGTCGCGCTCAAGGGCAACAGCGACATCGGCAACCTCATCAACACCCAGGTCATCCAGCCGCTGAGTGACGCCAACTCACGTCTCGCCCGCAGCGACTTTCCCGACTTCAACGACTCGAACAAACTCGGCGATGGCGCGCAGAAGGTCGAGAAACTCGGCAACCTCATCGCCATCTTCGAGGACCCCGCGCTCGATTTCTCCAAGAACCGCGCCGAGAACGACGACATCCTTGGTGACGCCTACGAGTATCTCATGCGACACTTCGCCACCGAGAGCGGCAAGAGCAAGGGCCAGTTCTACACCCCGCCGTAAATTGCGCCTCTTCCTCTCTTTTCGGCGAGAGGCTGCGTTGCTACATTTTGTCGGCGGTCAGTTCAAAGTGCACCACCCCTGGACGAGTGTTTGAAGTAGATTTGATTGTTCGTGACAAGGGTTAATCGGCTTGGAGGGGGCGACGACAGCTGCCGTGGTTTTCAGCCGAAGGCTGCAAGTGTGCCTTTAGAGGAGGGGTTTAGGGAACCGTGGTTCTCCAATGGAAGGACAAAAACCAAAAAATCAACGAATCCGCTTCAGTTATGAAGGGTCTCACTTCCGGTTATGCCAGAGCCAGCATGAATTTCCGGCCCGCTTCGCGGATCGTCTGCAATTCTCCCGACTTGGCTTGCGGTAAGGCCCGGATGGCTCGCACCAATTCCGCGATCCGCGGGGCCACCTCGTCAAACGCGTCCAAGACACCGTACACGCGCATCTCTGCTTTGGCCAATCCCGCAATGGCTTGTTGCTTTTGCTTGTCTGTTAGCTTGGAGCCACCCAGCGCGGTTCGCACAGCGTCCCAATCGACGCTCCGGAGCACCTCCTGATATTTGGACTCAAACTCCTGCATCAGGTTCTTGTGCTTGACGAGTTCCACCGGAAGTTGGGTTGCGTACTTTTGCAGCATCGCGATCTGCTCCGGCGCCTTCTCCTCGGCCTGGGCGACAGTGCCCGAAAAATCCTTCGCCGAGAGCGGCTTAATTTCCCCAATCACTGCCTTGTAATAGTCCCCCGTTATTTTCCTGATTTTTATGCAGATGTCTTCCAATTCGGCATACTTCGCAGCCGGGGCGAGATGCAGGATCGGGTCTATGGCTGCGCCAAGTTCTTCGCAGCGGCAAGTGTCCAGAGAATGCACGAGGCGGCTGCGAGCCTTGAGGAAGCGGCCCACGGCTGTCGACCCGGCCGCCATGACCTCCTTCAGCAGGTCCTTGTATGCGGGCATGCTGCGGAAATCGTCGACTTCCGCGATGTAGGCCGTCTTGGCCGCCGCCTCGAGATCGGCCCGCTTATCGGCGTCGGAGCGCGTGAGCGCCTGGCGAAGCCTATCCTCCGAGCTCGCTATGCTGCCGGGCCTTCCCGGCGTCCCAATATCTTGTTCGAGAATTTTGCCCACCGTGAAGATATCGAACGCTTCGTCGTGCTCGAGTTGAGGACTGGTCGCCGGAGCATAGGCCATTGTGGTGGGAATCGGCCGGCTCACCGGTGGAGTCTTTCCTTGAGCGGTCATGGCAACGCCCGACCCAAAGTCGGCGATTTGGACCGTTCCATCCGCCTTCAAGAAGACATTCTCGCCTTTCAAGTCATGATGAACCACTCCCGCCCCGTGCATCGCCGCGATTCCCAATAGCATCTGGGCCGCTACATCCCGTTCCACGGCCGACCGGGCCACCTGCGGTAAGGCGTCGAGCTCACTCAACCCCGCCAGGGTTCTGTGCAGCTTTTGCACATCGCCACCGGCCGCCACTTCCATCACCGCCCGCACGCGACCATCAGGGCCGATGCACAGGTCTTCCAGCTTGAGCACGTTGGGGTGCCCACTCTGAGATGCCTGCAAATGGGCTCGCAGTTCGTTGGCCATTTCGCGGTTCGAGGCCATTACCATTCGATACTGGATGTCGGCGGGGATGTTGCTGCTGGTCCGCGTTTGCGGCTCCTTGAGCACCAGCTGCTTACCCTTTTTTGATTCAAACAGTTTCGCGACTCCCAAGCCGCCGCGGCCGAGTTCCTGTTTGAACTCGTAGCTTTCGCCGCCAATTTGCGCCGTCTCCTGGTTACCCTGGACCACAATCCGATTGGCGATCACCTTCGCCAGTTGCTTGCGCGTCGCATCGGCCAGCTCACTCAGCAACGTCGGATCCGTGCCCCAACTCACGCCCGGCATGTTACTCTTGAGCAACCCATCCAGATCGTCGGTAGCGATCAGCAACAGCAGGTCGATTCGCTCTGCCTGATTGCTGCTACTCTGCATCATCTGCTGAAGGACTTGACCGGCGGCGCTCGCGGCTGTCGTGAGCATCTGTTGCCGCGGAATGTTGCTCGTAGCTACCCCCGCCAGGCCCGCGCCGAGTTTGGCTGCGATATTCAGTCGAGAAACGACGGACATTTGCGGCACTGCCGCGGCTCCCTGGGCGACCGCCTGGCGGATTCGCGCGGCGCTGGCCAGTGCTTTCGTGTCGGCATTCGCTTCCGCCACGAGTTTCGCAGCGACTGCCGAGTCGGGTTTGATCGCAACCAACGACAGGCGCAATTCGGGCAACGTGTAGAAATCACCAGGCGCTTTCAACAGCGGACCGACCGCCTGCATGCCGGTGCGGAGGTTGTAAATCAATTTACTGGCGGAGTGGAGATCGGGCCCCGACTTGCAAAACCGGCTGAAGACTTCGTTCAACCGCTCCGAAAGAAGCTTGTGATCGCGGCCGGCATTCGGCAAGAAGGCCGTCGCCAGCGGAATCTTCGGGTCGATCAGCGCGAGTTCCGCCGCGTCGCCTGCGCCGGGCTTGTGTTCCTTTCGCACCGCAGCGACTTCTGCCGCGGCGGCTGTCGCCTCGCCGAGGAAGGTTGTCAGCTCCGCATCGAGCTGTTTCAAGTCGGCGGCGGGTTGATACGAACTCGCCAAAGCGGTGGCGTCCGTCAGCGCGGTCTGCAAGCTGTTAAAGGCCGTGACATAATCGCGACTCTTGCTCGCCTTTTCCGCGTCGGCCAGGGACTGCTGGATCTGAGCAGTGACCCGCCATTGAGGAAAGTTCTGCATGACAGCCTGCACCAGATCTTTGCGCTGATTGTAACTGACGAATTCTTTGAGCTTCTGATCCCGCGCCGCAGCGAGTGACTTGCGGGCCTCATCGGGCGAGCAATACGTCTGCGGCGACTTCATGATCACGCTTGCGGCCGCCGTTCCCATCTGAAGAGTAGTCGCGAGAGCGGTCGCCTGCTGCTGATGTGCGGGAAGCTTGCAACACCTAGTGACTTCGTTGAGTCGAGACGAGATATCCCTAAGTTCCTGATCGGCGGACTGCAGGAACGCGATGGTTTTCTTGAGCACTTTGTCGATCGTCGCTTGTTCATCGGCCACAGACGCCGCTGCGTCGCGATGCGTCTGTCTGGCCGCCGTCGCTTCGGCAATCGGCTCCTTCGCCTTCTTCAAATGGGTCTGCAGGTCTTGATCGATCGTCTGCAAGTCATGCGTAGGGTCGTAAGATTCGGCCAATCGGCGGGCGTCACTTTTCACTTGCTCGAGCGCTTGGCTCGCTTCTCCAAAGTCTCCCTGATCCGCCAAAACGTCCGCGGCAAGCACCGATTGTCGCAGGTTTTGGGTCAGGACCTTTGGCACAGCGTCGAGGGCGTCCAGAACTTTGCCTTTGCGTCGCAAAAAGCTTTCCGACTCGGCGACCTTCTTGTGACAAATGAGTGGATGCTTCTGTTTGTAGTCTTCGAGAAACTTGTGCTGTACTGGAGTGAGTTGAGCGGGTGGCATGCCTTACCTTCTGGCTTTTTGTTGGTGCTGCGAGACGCAGTGTTCTTACTGGGGGCCGAGCTCATCAAGGTCAAGTAGGCCGATCGGCCAAATTGCAGCTGGGATTTGTCATAATAACTGTCCCTTCGACGATCACAATATCCAATTTGGCACGGAACCTGTGCTGGACGCCTTTCAACCTTCTCTCAGCAAGAGCTAACTAATGAGAGCGTTGTCAATGCTCCAAGGGCTGTTATGATTGTGACACCTCACAGATGTCCAGCAGCCGTATTCGTGTGGCCACCAACTGCTGCTGGCCACTCTTGAGCCGTCTCGGTCCGGACGAGGAAGAGCTGACGGTTGAGAGATTTCCGCATTCTCCGTTTCCTTGACGCGTGCCCTAATTTGATCAGCTGAATCGATTTTGGTGATTGACTCTGCGCCGAGGAGAACGGTTCAATGGGGTCGTCGGTAGCACCTCGTTCGAGGGGATTAGGCGAGGCGCAGTCCGCTCTGATGAAATACCATCGTCTTGACAGCCAGTGCGGGGAGAAGGGATTCGGAGGGAACGGAATGCGCAGGCTCGGGGGGAGAATATGAATTGGCTGGAGGCGCTCGAAAAGACGAATGAAGTGGCACACGCGGTTCTTGTGCTCTGCGTGGTTTCCATCGCGGGATTTGCGATTGCGGCGGTTAAGATTCGTGGCATCGGTTTGGGCGGAGCCGGAGTGCTTTTTGCGGGATTGTTCTTCGGGCACTTTGGCTGGAAGATCGAGCATAACGTGCTCGATTTTGCCCGAGAGTTCGGGCTGATTCTTTTTGTCTTCACGATCGGTTTGCAGATCGGACCTGGTTTCTTTGCCTCGTTGCAGCGGCAAGGTCTGGCTTTGAATCTCTGCGCGGCGGCAATCGTTCTGGGTGGAGCCGGTCTGGCGGCGCTGACGGTGCCGCTTCTGGGCGCGAAGCCTTTTGCCGCGGCAGGCTTGTTTTCGGGCTCGACCACGAACACTCCATCGCTGGGCGCAGGACAGGAAGCGATTTCTGAAGTGCCCAATGCGACGGCCGAGGACAAGGCGATGCCGGCGCTGGCCTACGCGGTGACTTATCCAGGCGGTGTCTTCGGCATTATCGCCAGTGTCATCCTGCTCGGAAAGTTGTTTCGCGTTAAGCAGGAAGCAGAGTTGGAAGCCTTCGAAAACGAACGCCGTAGCCAAATTATCCCGCTCCATCGTCGCAATCTGGAGGTAACGAACCCGAACTTGGACGGAGTTCGAGTGGAACAGATCCCAGGCCTCCATGATCAAGGGGTCGCGGTCTCCAGACTCAAGTCACTCGGGAGTAAGGAAATCCGGCTCGCCACCAACGACGCTACCGTGCAGGTCGGAGATATTCTGCTGGCTGTCGGCACCGAAGAGGCGCTCGAGAAGTTTCAACGAATTGTCGGGCGGGTTTCTCAGGTGGATCTAATGGAAAGTCCCGCGAGGGTGGAGTTTCGGCATCTTTTGGTCACGCGCAAGGAGGTCTTGGGAAAATCACTGCGCCAGTTGGCCTTGGAGACCCTTTGCGGGGTGGTGGTCACGCGCATCCAGCGTGGTGGTGTGGAGATCACCGCGCGGGCAGATTTTCGCGTCGAGTTCGGTGACAGTTTGCAAGTCGTTGGAGACTCCAAGGGCTTGGACGAGGCGGCCGCCCTCGTGGGCAACTCGAGAAAGGAACTCGCCCACACCAATTTCCTGCCGGTGTTTGCCGGGATTGCGCTCGGGGTGATCTTTGGATTGATTCCGATCGCCATGCCGGGCCTGCCTGTGCCGGTGCGCTTGGGGCTGGCGGGCGGTCCGTTGGTGGCAGCCATTGTGTTAAGCTGGCTTGGGCGGATTGGTAGTGTCGTCTGGTACATGCCATCAGGGGCTAATCTGGCGCTGAGGGAATTGGGCATCGTGCTCTTTTTAGCCTGCGTTGGACTAAAGGCGGGGTCACGGTTCATGGATACCTTGCTGAGTCAGGATGGTCCGATCTGGCTTTTGTCAGGACTGTGCATCACCGTGGTGCCATTGCTGGTGGTGGGAATCTTCGCCCGCATCATTCTGAAGATGAACTTTGTGGTTTTGAGCGGGTTGCTGGCGGGGAGCATGACGGATCCTCCAGCTCTCGCGTTTGCCAACACGCTCATTAAGAGCGACGCGCCGTCAGTTTCGTACGCGGCCGTCTATCCGCTGACCATGCTCCTGCGCATCCTCTGTGCGCAATTCATCGTTCTCCTACTGGTCTAGCCTGATACCAAGTCGCATCTTCGTTGAAGAAAGTAGCCGGCGACAGTTGCATATGTGACGAGCCCGGGTGATGAGTCTTGCCCTTGATCGGCGCATCCACTAACTAAGCCGGTCTGCTGATGAATACGGGGCATTTTTCTTCAGATCCGAGTACCGCGCCGATGGGCCTCTGCGTTCACGGTCGGGTTGAGGCCTATTGGCATAGGCGACCCCCCCGCGGCTTGCGGCCGCCGCAATAAGTTCGCACCGTTCGCGTTATGCACTGGTACTGGTGGGTAATCTTTCTGGCGATCGTGGCCGTGCTCCTGGCGATGGATCTCGGGCTTTTCCAGCGCAAGGCCCACGAGGTCAAGCTCTCCGAAGCCATCCAGTCGACCACCCTGCGGGTAGCCCTCGCCTTGCTTTTCTGCGCGGGGATCTACGTGGGATGGATCGGCGGGTACGAGACGAAGGAGGCGGCATCTCGCGCGGGTCTGGAATTCCTGACAGGTTACCTCGTCGAGATCGCCCTGAGCATCGATAACGTTTTCGTTTTTGCGCTGGTCTTTCAGTATTTTCGGGTTCCGCCGAAATACCAGCACAGGGTCCTCTTCTGGGGCATCCTGGGAGCTTTAGTGATGCGGGCGATCCTGATCTTTGCCGGTATCGCGCTCATCGAAAGGTTCCACTGGGTGATCTACGTCTTCGCGGTCATCCTGATCTACGGTGGAATCAAGATGATTCGGCACGATACCGAGGACACCGATCCGACCAAGAATCCAGTCCTCAAGCTTTTTCGGCGGCTTGTCCCGGTAACATCCGAAATGCATGGGCAAAGCTTCTTTGTCAGGGAAAATGGGCGGTTGATGGCGACTCCCCTCTGTGTCGTCCTGGTGGCGATCGAAACGACGGATTTGATCTTCGCGGTGGATTCCATTCCGGCGGTCCTGGCGGTGACGCGCGATCCTTTCGTCGTTTTTACCTCGAATGTCTTTGCAATCCTTGGCTTGCGGGCGATGTACCTTTGCCCTGGCAGGGATCCTCAAGCTCTTCCGATTTCTGCACTACGGATTGTCGGCTATCCTGGTGTTCATCGGGGTGAAGATGCTTCTTTCGGATACTTCGTACGCCATCGGGACGGTGCAGTCCCTCGTCGTGGTCGTTTCTTTGTTGGCTGTTTCCGTCTCGGCTTCGCTTTTCATTCGCAATAAGTGACTGTCGTCGAGCCTTGACCGCGCGCGCGATGACGCACACGATGCGCGACCTTGAGAGCGGCGCCTCTTCCTCAGCTTCGTTGGGACCTTGCATTTCTTGCGGACAACAAGATCGTCCGCGCGAAGCGCTTTGGCATTCCCGCCGAGGCGAAGTCGGTGCGCTATCCCATTCGCTTGCTTCGGTATTGGTTTGGCTATCACTTGTTGCGCGAGGAAGCCGAGCGACGGCCTCGCGCGCTGGATGTTGCGGAGATTGGCGTCCACACCGGCCAGATGCTCGAGTTTTTGCGGTCCGCTCCGGCCCGGCTGGCGCTCGCGAAGTGGACGGCAGTGGATGCGGTGCTGCTAACGGACAAACTGCGCAAGGCGGGGTACGACGACTTTTTTGAGGCCAACCTGGAAAATCCTTCGTTTGATTTGCCCGCTGACTATGATGTGGCAATTCTCCTGCACATTTTGGAGCATCTCTTCGAGCCGGAGGCGGCGCTGGAAAAGGTCGCACGTCGGATTCGGCCAGGCGGAGCGCTCATTGGCGGCTTTCCCGTGGTGCCGGCAGCTTTTGCCGGGATGCGGGAACGCAAGGTCAGGCGCACCGCCGCTCCGATGGGGCATGTCAGCGTCTTTTCTCCGTCGCGCGTTCGGCGGATGGCCAAAACCTGCGGATTGCAGGTGGAGTTCCTGAGCGGCGCGTTTTTCATGAGGAGCAAGGGAAGCGCTCTCGAGAATTCCGCGACGTGGGCCCGGTTCAATCTTCTCTGGGGCGCGGTTTTTCCCGGGTGGCCAGGCGAAATCTACTGGTTGATGCGCAAGCCGGCTTAGCGTTTGCCGGCAAAAAGTGCGAGGCCTATAGCGAGACGGCTTTGCCGGGTTCCGGGATGATGACCTCCGTCTCGGGGAGTTCTCGATACAGTTTGAGCTCGAACCACGCGATGGCGGGGCGGTCGCCGTGCACAAGGATGATTTTCCTTGGTCGCAGCGCAATCGCGTACTTCAAGAGACTTTCCCGGCTGCCATGCGCGCTGAAATTGAACTCTTCGATGTGACACCGCAACTTGACCGGCGGGAATCTCGCATCGAGGACAACCTCGTCGCCTTGGTGAGCAGCCCGGATACGGCCCGCGGGAGACTCCGGGTCGGAATAGCCGACGAAGAACAGGCTTTGGTTTTCGTCACCGAGCACTCGCCGCGCAAAGATATTCGAAAGGGTGTTCTCGGTCATCATCCCACTGGAGAGGGCAAAGATGCACTTTTTGCGGGGCGAGATGCTGTGCACTTCGTTCCCGGAGAGAACATAGGGCGCCAGCTCCTGGAGGAGTTGCATTTCGGGGTGGGCGCGCTGCGGGTCATGCGCCATGGCGTCGTAAAGGCCACTCAGTTTGGTGCTCAAGCCACCAATATAGATGGGGACGGGCGCCAGCAGGCCACGCAGTCGCATCCGCCAGAAGATGGCCAGAATCTCCTGAGTCTTCCCGAGCGCAAAGAGAGGAATGGTCACACTGCCTCCACGCCCGAATGCTTCACGAATCGCGCGCAAGAGGCGGTCCTCCTCGTTGGCGCGGCTGTAGCCTACTGGAGTAGGAGAGTCGCCACGCGTCGTCTCCATGATGAGCACGTCCACATTCTCCTCGGGGAAGATGGCGCCGCGAATGAGCGTTTGATTCTCGAAGTTCACGTCGCCGGTATAGAAGATGGTTTTGCCCTCGGCGCGGATGATTACCCCAGCCGCACCCAGGATGTGACCGGAATGGAAAAATTCACAACTGACCTCGTTATGGCGATCGCCCCCCAGGTCGTATTTGCGTCCAACGGCGCATGGTTGCCAGGACTGCCGTGAAAACTCGACTCCGCGATGGGTGAAAAGGGGGTAGTGGGGAACATTGTGCTCTTCCTTCTGCCTCAGCATCACATTGACAGAATTGTGAAGCATCACATCCGCAATGCGGGTGGTCGGTTCGGTCATGAGAACCTTGGCCTTCGGTTCGCGGCGCGTCAGAAATGGCAGCGTGCCGATATGATCTTGATGAGCATGGGTAACGAGGATGTGGTCGACCGTTCCGTCTTGGATCAACTGGAAGTCGGGCGTCGCGGCGATTCCCTCCTGCTTGGGGTGCATTCCGCTGTCCAGGACGATCGACTTTCCCTTCGTTCGGAGGAGATAACAGTTCGCCCCGATCTCAACGTCCCTCGTCAGATTCCAGAACTCCATCCTTTAACGCTATGCCCAGAAGACTAGCTCAGGGAGAGGAAAATTCATCTTTTGCGAACTTTGCCGGGGAAGGGGTTAGTCCAAGTCTTGCGGAGGGGCGGGGCAGCTCTCCCTTTAAGCGGCCTTGATTGCGCCGCAGGTGACGATTATGTTGACGCTCTTTTTCCATGAGCACAAAGGCGGTCTCTCTCTACGACACAACTCTGCGTGACGGCACGCAGGGCACCGGAATCTCCTTCTCGGTGCTCGACAAGATTCGTGTCGCCGAGAAGCTGGACTCTTTTGGCATTGACTACATCGAGGGTGGTTGGCCGGGATCAAATCCCAAGGATGTCGCGTTTTTCGAGGAGGCGGCGCGACGCGAATGGCAGCACGCGAAGATCGCCGCCTTCGGAATGACGCGCCGCGGCCGAATGAAGGTTGAGGAGGACTCCCAGGTGCAAATGCTGCTGGCGGCGAAAACGCCCGTGGTGACGATCGTTGGTAAAACCTGGCCGCTGCACGTCACCGAGGTGTTTGGGGTCAGCCTCGAAGAGAATCTCGCCATGATCGCCGACACGGTTCGTTTCCTGAAGGAGCATGATCGCGAGGTCTTCTATGACGCCGAGCATTTCTTCGACAGCTTTCGCGAGAATCCAGACTACTCGCTGGCGACCATCAAGGCCGCCCATGAGGCTGGCGCGGACCTGATCGTGTTGTGCGATACCAATGGCGGCTCGCTGCCCGATTTTCTCGGAGAAGCGACCACGCGGGCGGTTTCGCATCTTGGAGCGCCTGTTGGAATTCACACGCACAATGATGGCGGCTTTGGTGTAGCCAATGCCCTTATCGCCATCAGGGCCGGTGCCGTTCAAGTTCAGGGGACGATCAACGGCTACGGCGAGCGGGTTGGCAACTGCAACCTGACCACCCTGATCCCGACGTTGCAGCTGAAACTCGGCCTCGAAGTAATTCCCGACCTGAGCATGCTCCGTGAGGTCGCCGTCTTCGTCGACGAGTTGGCCAACGTCCCGCACGATATTCGCGCACCGTATGTGGGCCTGGCGGCATTTACCCACAAGGGAGGCCTGCACGTTCATGCCGTGCAGAAACTGGCCCGCACTTACGAACATGTCGACCCTTCGCTGGTCGGCAATCGTCAGACCATCGTCGTCTCCGACATGTCCGGCCAGACAAACATCCTCATGAAAGCGCGCGATCTCGGATTCGAGCTCGACAAAGGTTCCCCGGAAGTTTCGCGCATCCTGCGCCAGATTAAGGATGCGGAGGCTCAGGGCTACGAATACGAGGCGGCCGAAGGTTCATTCGAACTGCTCGTGCGCAGGGCTTTGGGCAAGTATCAACCGTTGTTCGATCTCAAGGAGTATCACTGCCATTACCGCTACACCGGTCGCGGGGGTTCCGATCCGTGCGAAGCGACCGTGAAATTGCTGGTCGGCGGAGTCCCTGAATACACCGTTGCCGAGGGAGATGGCCCTGTGAACGCCTTGGACGCTGCCTTGAGGAAGGCGCTCAAGCCGTTCTACGAATGGACGCACAACGTGCGACTCGTGGACTACAAGGTACGCATCGTGGACGGTGCGCGCGGCACCGCCGCCCGGACGCGCGTTCTGATCGTCTCCTCGGACGGTCGTGATACATGGGGGACCGTGGGCGTCTCGGACAATATCATTGAAGCGAGTTGGCGTGCCCTCGTGGATAGCTTTGAGCTGTATGCGTTGAGAGTTCCGGAAAAGGCTGGCAGCCACCCTCCAGGGATCAACGCCTGACGAGGCGGTTGCCTGCAACTTCTCGACGGCGTCGATTTTTTCGACCCCACGGCTCCGCTTCTTTGGATTGACGCTGGTGGCTCATTGAACGACCAATACGAAGGAAGGAGAGCTGCGAATATGTATGTAACAATACGTCGGTATGAAGGCGTGGCCGATTCTGGCGAGGCGACTCGCCGCGTAAATGAAGGCTTTATTCAGCTCGTGAGCCAAATTCCGGGGTTCGTCGCCTACTATTTTGTCGACGCGGGTGCCGGTGTGATCATTTCGACGAGCGTCTTTCAAGATCAAGCCAGCGCCGAGGAGTCGAACCAGAAAGCTGCAAAGTACGTCCGCGAGAACCTGGCCTCCGTGCTCCCGAACCCGCCGCAGATCACAGCTGGCGAAGTGGTCGCACACAAGACACGATAGCGATCTGCCGCGACGGTCTGCGTCTGCTATTTGGAAACTCCATTTGAGCGCTGGCTGGAGGCACGATGACGCGCCGAGTCACTTTTCAACTTCTACGACCGCCGTTAGCTGACGGTATCAACGCTCGTTGACAGACGGCTTCGTCGTGATCTCAAGCGGGATTTCCTCGCCGCCAGGAAATCTCCCGCCGCAGACCTTTCCTCTCCGCGAGCCATCGCCCAGCGATGATTCCAGGTGAAGAGCGGCTTGAAGAGAAAGGAAAACGCCTTGATGGGCTCCTTTCTCCGCGCGAAGACGCCAGTCAAAGGCGAGCTCAGGTCGCCCGGTTCCGTGAAAGTCCAGAACCCACGTCCCAGAAAGTCGCCGGCAGCTTCGATGGTAAAGCCATAGGGGCGACAACGCGATCAGTCCGCGCCTTCCAATGGGCCGACCGCCTCCTGGCGATAGAAACGCGCGTAGAAATCTGGATCGAGTCGATGCGCCTGAAAGGCAAGGACCGTCCGGAACGGTCCCCCATTGACCGGAAAACGGCCATAGCGCTCAAACACGTAACGGCAGTATGCAATGGTCGCCTCGATCGCTTTCGACGAATAGGGAGGGATTCCTGCCTGAACTGCCGCGCCGTCCTTCCAGCCGGTCGCGACGCCGCCGTCTCGAAACGTGCCGCGGCCTTCCGCGTATTTGCAGTCGAGGAACGCCAGCACAGCCTCCTCCATGTCGCGATAATAGGGCGGGCAGAACGGTTTCAGGAGGACGTTGCCATTCTGCTCGAGACCGATCGGCGTAGGAACGAGTGGATCGGCGGCACTTCCAGGAGGCAGTCCGAGAAGCTTGTGAAAGGGAATATTCTCCACGCGGAAGCCCAGAGCGACTGGCCAGATAAACGGATGCGCGGCAAAATGTGGAAAGCCGCCCAATCCCAGCGCAGCGCACATCAAGCCCAGGTTCTGATGGATGGCGCCTTGTTCGATGGCAACAAACTCGCAGATCCATGTTTCCAGAAAGCTGATGGTGAGCAGTCGCCCCGCGGCCGGATCGTCATGGAGGGGACCACCCGCACTGCGCGCAAATGCCCCCACACCTGCCGGTTGGTGGCCGTGGCGGTCGTCGACGATAAACATCGCGAAGTCGCTATCGAAGACCGAGAGCAGGACGTTGATATAGAGGGCGGTCAGCTCGGCGACCGGGAGAAAGTAGGTCGTCCCGGGCACGTTGGCCATCCACTTGTTGAAAGGCGCTACGAATGGCACCTGACAGGGGACATTCAAGCGGTGATCGGCGATCTCCACACGCGCCTGGCGATACAGATCGAGCATACGCCTTTCGCGGGCGTTCTCGATCAATCCGGGAACGTCCGAGCGCGGGTAATCCTGGGGCCGCTTGAGCATCCAGGTCCCCGTATCGTTGAGGACAAAGACGGCGCAATCGTGCATGGCATCTCCGCTGGCGATGGTTCGGGCCACGAAGTGCGTCATGATGTTTCCGCCGCTTGACTCCGGGGTGGCCGAACGCCCGTACGGGAGCTCGGCCAAAGCATAGCCGGTCACTCCGCAGGCGGCGAATGCCAGGGCCGCTTCCTCTTCTTCGCTGAGGGGACAGGGCGCGCGTTGACTCCGAAAGGAGAGGGGACCCGTGGGCAGATTCATGCCCTGCGCGAAACGTCGCGATCTTCGCCGGAGCATTGCCTCGATCAACGAGACCTGCTCCGGACCGCTGGATGGCTGCTCCATAGATCAATCGCGCAGCAAACGCGCCTTTTCCACCCGACCTCGCCGTTTGAAGGAGGGTTGAATTTCCCGCTCAGGATCTCTTTCTTCGCTCGGAATGGCCTGGTCTTGCTCAGCAGTCGTTCGCTCGGCGAAGTACGTCCTCCAGCTTTGCCGCGCGATTCGAGTGGTGATCGCAGTCACAATCAAGGTCGCGACAAGCCCCAAGCCGTAGAATATCCAG
Source organism: uncultured Verrucomicrobiae bacterium (assembly GCA_963820865.1). Lineage (GTDB taxonomy): Bacteria > Verrucomicrobiota > Verrucomicrobiia > Chthoniobacterales > Terrimicrobiaceae > DASTFP01. The sequence goes on along the minus strand of CAWGBZ010000011.1, from coordinate 1,064,180 downwards.
GTCACCGGGTCGTGCGGAGTGACGCCGGCACTGGTGCGCAGAGCCTTGCCCACCACCGTCCCAACATACGTGTAGGCCGCGCTTTGCGGAAGGAACCCGATAAACGAAGCGAAAGTGAAGCGCCAAAAGGAGATCTGAATGAGCCCCGCGGCATAGCTGACCAGACTGTGCGGAATGATCGGTGACATGCGGCTGATGAGAATCATCCGCCAGCCCTCCGCGGAGACCGCTTTCTCGAGGGCACGGAACTTGGCGCTGTGACCAAGCTTCCTCCGCATCCAATCTCTCGCCAGGTAGCGGCTGGTCAGAAAATTTACCACGGCACCCACCGTCGAACTGATCGCCACCAAGGCCGTGCTGAACCAGAAACCGTAGATCGCACCAGCTCCGATAGTTAGAAAGGAACCCGGCAAGAAAAAGACGCAGGTCAGCGTGTAGAGAACGATGAACCAAATGACCCCAACCCATCCGCTGTCGGCAATCCACTCCATCGAGTGGTGAAGGAATTCAGAAAGGCCCATTGGTTTGGTGGCTCGAAGCGGCCCGTCAGGACTTACTTTCGCCCAGAATCCTCGCCGGCGAAACCGGAGAATTTGATGAGCGTCTTCCCCGTCCGGCTACCGGTCCAGCGACTGGAACAGGTTGCCCTCTGGACGGGAGCGGACGCGTGCGCATCGCAGAATGTCTATCGGATCTTCGGAGTGACGTCGATAGAGCAAATGGTCAAAGACGCGCCAGCCCCTGCGGCGGCTTGGGCATGCTCCAACTGCAGCGCACCTTCGGAAGAAAGCCAATGGGCGGACGCGAGTGCGTCCGCCCATTGCAGGTTTAGGTTTTCCTATTATTTTGCCGTCTTGTCTTCCGTAGCTGACGGCTTCGCGGTCTTGGAGCCCTTCTTCTCCTGTTCGGAGGTCGATTCTTCGACTACGATGAGATCCACCCATTCGATAAAGGCCATGGGCGCGGAGTCGCTTGGGCGTGGCCCAAGCTTGACGACGCGTGTGTAGCCTCCATTGCGATTGGCGCTGCGTGGGGCGATCTCGGAGAACAGCCTTCCGACGGCCTTGACCGTGCGGGTGCTGTTGTTATGGAGCAGTGCCAGGGCACGCCGGCGAGCATGGAGGCCGCCTCGTTTGGCCAGCGTGACCATCTTCTCAGCGAGCGGACGGACCGCCTTGGCTTTGGCCAGCGTCGTCGTGATCCGCCCATGTTCGATCAGGCTGCACGCCTGATTGGCGAGCAAGGCGTTGCGATGCTCCGCCGTCCGGCCGAGCTTAACCGTTTTCTTACGATGGCGCATGGTGGATTACTTGATTTCGCCGGCCGGATCGACCAGGCCGGTTTCGAATTTCATGCCGAGGCCCAAGCCGAGTTGCTGCAACTTGTCCTTGATTTCGTTGAGCGACTTCTTGCCGAAGTTGCGGTACTTGAGCATTTCAGCCTCCGTTTTCATGGCGAGCTGTCCCACCGTCGTAATATTGGCATTGTTGAGGCAGTTCGCGGCGCGAACGGAGAGCTCGATCTCGTTGACGCTCATATTCAAGAGCTTCTTGAGGCGAGTGTTTTCCTGGCTGACCTCCTCCGGCGTCTCGTCAAACTCCACCTTGTTGTCATCGTAACCAACGAAGACGTCGAGGTGGTGGCGCAGAATGGCCGAGGCTTGCAGGAGTGCCTCGTCTGGCGAGATTCGACCGTCCGTCCACACATCGATAATCAACTTGTCGTAATCGGTGCGCTGGCCGACGCGCGTGTTCTCCACCGCATACTTGACACGGTTGACGGGTGAAAAGATCGAGTCGATGGCGATGACGCCGATCGGCTGGTCGGGATGTTTGTTCTCGTCGCCCGTAGCGAAGCCGCGCCCGACCTTGATTTCAAACTCAGCATCGAACTTCTGCTTTCGGTCCAAAGTGCAGATGTGCTGGTCGGGATTGACTACCTCAACGCCCTGCACGCACTGGATGTCCGCCGCGGTCACGGCGCCTTCCTTCAGCACCGAAATGCTCGCGGTGCGCGCATCATGGTCGGGAGCCCGGAATTTGACTTTTTTCAGGTTCAGAATGATGTCGACCACATCCTCCACCACTCCGGGCAGGCTGGTGAATTCGTGGGGCGCACCCTCGATGCGCACTGAGGTAATGGCCGCACCCTCCAGCGAGGAGAGCAACACGCGGCGCAGCGAGTTGCCCACCGTGTGGCCGTAGCCGGCCTCAAAGGGCTCAGCGACGAATTTTGCGTAGGTATCTGTGGCCGAGCCCTCATCTTTGACGAGGGTCTTCGGCATCTCGAATCTTCCGAGACGGACTGGCATCTGTTTTTTCGAATCTTATCGCCGGGTTTCCCTGGGCGCTTTACGGCGGGACGTCGAAGACGCCCGCTCCAGGACCAACGGCGCGGTTTATCAAGCGCGGGTGAGCACCAGTAGTGCTTTCCGCCGGATTGTCAAGCCCGAATCAAGCCGCGGCCCGAGCTTCGGCATCCGCCTTCACTTCCTTCCAGAGCCGGTCGAGCGACGCGCTCACGCGTTCCTTGGTCGTTTCCAACTCGCTGGATGAGATGGTTTTTCCGTCCGAAAGCGGTTCAGCAGCAAACATATAATACTTGATCTTCGGCTCGGTGCCAGAAGGCCTGACGGCAATGCGCCGGTTGTCAGCCAGAGTGATCATGAGCATGGCCTCCGCGGGAATGCGGTCGCCTTCGATATCGTGAATCGTTTCGGTGGCGAAATTGATCGTCGAGACGACCGCCGCCCCGTCAATCGAGGTGGGCGGCTTGGCCGCGTAGGAGTCGACCAGTTTCTTGATCTGAGCGGCGCCTTCTGCGCCTTCCATGGTAAGGGACTCGCCCCGCTCGAGGTAGAAGCCGAACTCCGAGAAAATACGATCGAGCAGTCCCACAAGCGTGGTGCCCTCCGCCTTGGCGTAGGCCGCTACCTCAGCGATCATTACCGCGGCGCTATTGCCATCCTTGTCGCGAACGAAGTCCGACCCACTGTATCCGTAGCTCTCCTCTCCACCAAAAACGTAGAGCGACGAATGCTCGAGCCGGAGCTTTCGAGTGAGGTCTTCGGAAAGTTCGGAATAGTTTTTCCGAGCCTCCGCGGGGATCTGCTCTTCGTACTTCAGAAGTTTTTCGCCGATATACTTGAACCCGGTCAGGGTCTCCACACACCGAATCCCGGCCTTCTCAGCAATCGCCTTTTGCAGGTCCGTTGTCACAAATGTCTTGATGATAACACTATGTGACTTATTTGCCTCGGTGAGAATGCCTTTCTCGAAGTGTTTCCTAGCCCGATACCAGGCCATTAGCGAACCGATCTGATTTCCGGTCAGCAGGGTCATTTTGCCGTCGGTGTCACGCGCGGCAATGCCCATCCGATCACAGTCAGGGTCCGTCGCCACGACAAGATCGGCGTCCGTTTCATCGGCCAGCTTCATCGCCATGGTGAGCGCTTCGGCGTTCTCTGGATTCGGGGATTTCACAGTCGGGAATCGGCCATCGGGGACATCCTGCTCGGGGACGGTCTGGCAATGGAAGCCGAGCCGGTCGAGCATCGGTTTGATGATCACGCCGCCGACGCCATGCAGCGCGCTGAAGATCACCTTAAAGGAGTTCTGCGCGCGGATCAGTTCCGGATCGAGCGGCAGCGTCTCGAGACGCTTCATATAGGCCTCGTCCATCTCGGCACCCATTGGGATGACTTTGCCTTGTTCAGCCGGAGGCACAAGCGCGTATACATCGCTGTCTACCGCATTGACTTTCGCGATGATCCCCGAGGCGTTGGGCTCGACCACCTGGCCGCCGTCTTCGAAATAGACCTTGTAGCCGTTGTACTCGGGTGGATTGTGGCTAGCGGTGATATTGATGCCCGCTTGCGACTTTGTGTAGCGGACGGAGAACGAAAGCTCGGGCGTCGAGCGGGGTCCCTCGAAAAGGTAGGCATTGCATCCGTTCTCGGTGATGACCTTGGCCGCCAGTTCTGCGAATTCTCGGGAGAAAAAGCGGGTGTCGTGGCAGATGCAAATGGAGGGCTTGCCGCTTCGCGCAGCCTTGGTGAAGTATTCTTTGACATGGGCGACCAAGCCCTGGGTGGCGCGACTAATGTTGTAGTAGTTCATCGCGTTTGTGCCCACACATGGAAACTCCGGGCGGCCAAGAGGTTGCGGGGATCCCTGTTCGGCGCGCGTCACGACCGAGCTGATGGTTTTTCCGCGAAGCCCTCCTGTGCCAAAAGCAAGTGTGCGGAAGAAGCGATTGTCGAGCTCTTTCCAGTTGCCGGCCTCCACCAACTCGCGAATGGACGCTTTGTCGATGGGAGAGGAGCTCTTGGCGAGCAAAGCAATTACGTTTTTCGCGGAGGATTCGAGAAGTTGTCCGCCGACGGCGGCGGCTTGGATTTTTGCGGTTAGGTCACTCATACTAGTCTTAAAATCGAGGGGAGGTTGGGTTCCGGCATAACATTTCACACCGCCGCCTGCAAAGTTGATTTCGATATCTATTTGCGTGGAAATGACGGTGTTTCATCAAGTCTCCAAGAGGCCGTCAATTGACAGGCACCAAATCGCATTTAGCGTCGAAGCGATAAAATGTCTCAAGAACTGAAATCCGAGCGGATTCGCTTCGTCTCCCACGCGCCCGGACATTGGCCGGACGTCCCCGGCGAGAAGTGGAATGATTGGAAGTGGCAGCTCAAGAACCGCGTGTCTTCTCTGGCCAGACTTGAGCAATTGCTTCCCGTGACCGCCTCCGAGCGGACCGGGGCGTTGCTGGCCGGCAGCAAACTTTCCCTCTCCATCACGCCGCACTTCTTCAATCTCATCGACGTGAACAATCCCGAGTGTCCGATCCGGCGGCAGGTGGTCCCGCGGATGGAGGAGGGATATACCGCGCCTTGGGAAATGGCCGATCCGTGTGGTGAGGACAGCCATATGCCTGTGCCTGGATTGGTGCACCGGTATCCGGACAGGGTCTTGTTCCTGGTGACGGACCGTTGCGCCTCCTATTGTCGCTACTGCACTCGCAGCCGCGTGGTCAGTGGCGCGGGTGAGCAGGAGTTGCACACGAACTTTGACGAGGTCTTTGCCTACCTTGAGAAGCACACCGAAGTGCGCGACGTCCTGTTTTCCGGTGGGGACGCGTTGCTTTTCTCGGATGAGAAGCTGGAGTACCTGCTCAGCCGGGTTCGCGCGATTTCCCACATCGAATTCGTGCGGATCGGCACGCGGGTCCCCATTTTCCTTCCGCAACGAATCACGCCGGAGCTTTGCGGGATGCTGCAAAAGTACCATCCCCTTTGGATGAGCGTGCACGTCAATCATCCGCGTGAGTTGACCATCGAGGTGAGGGACGCTCTGGGCCTTCTCGCCGACCATGGCATTCCGCTGGGAAATCAGAGCGTATTGCTGGCAGGGGTGAACGACGATGTCGCGACGATGCGCGAACTCGTCCACAAGCTCCTGCTTTGCCGGGTGCGCCCGTACTACCTCTACCAATGTGACCTGATTAAGGGCTCGTCCCACCTTCGTACCAGCGTGGCCAAGGGCATCGAGATCATTGAGGGTCTGCGCGGTTACACTTCCGGCTATGCGGTTCCGCAATTCGTGATCGACGCCCCTGGGGGTGGCGGAAAGGTTCCGATCAACCCTGGCTACGTGCTCTATCACGACAACGAGAAAGTCGTGATTCGAAACTTCGAGGGCAAGGTTTTCGAGTACCCCGAGGCAGCGACCCCGGTGACGAACCATCACAAGACCGAACTCTGTCCCAACTGACGAAGGGCCGGAGAGGGGACGTTTATCTGAGCGCGGAAATCTCCGCGGCCACGTCATCTGCCTTGAAGATCGACGTCCCGGCGACCATGACGTTGGCGCCGGCTTCGCGCGACGCCCGGGCGGTGGCGCTGTTGATTCCACCATCGACTTCGATGTGGAAGTCGAGACCGTGGGTGGTCCGCCATTCTGCCCCGGCGCGGACCTTGTCGAGGGCCTCTGAAATGAATGCCTGTCCGCCAAAGCCTGGATTGACCGTCAGCACGAGCAGCACATCGATAAAATTCAGAAAGGGGAGCGCCCGCGCAAATGGTGTGGGAGGGCTGATCGCGAGACCGGCCTTGCACCCGGCGGAGCGAATGCGACCGAGGGTCTCGGCAACATCGTGATCCGCCTCGACGTGAACGGAGATCGAGCTGGCGACGGCGGTGAACCTTGGGAAAAACCTGTCGGGCTTCTCGATCATCAGGTGGACATCGAGAGGGAGATCGGTATGCCGTGAAGCGGCCTGGACGACATCGGGCCCGAAGGAGATATTATCAACGAAGTGTCCGTCCATGACGTCGCAGTGAATCCAATCCGCGCCTCCCTCGGTTACGCGAACGATGTCCTGGCCGAGCTTGCCGAAATCCGCGGCGAGAATCGAAGGGGCGATGATGGTCTTAAGGGAATCCATGTGGTATGTGATAGCGTGCCATGAGGGATTTCTCCAGCGATGAGTTTTTCATGAGCGAGGCCATGCGGCTGGCGCGGCGGGCTTTCGCTTTGGAGGAAGTCCCGGTCGGCGCGGTGATCGTCAGAAACAACGCGATCATCGCCCGGGCCTGGAATCAGGTCGAGACGCTGAAAGACGCCACGGCCCATGCCGAGATGCTGGCGATCACGCAAGCGGAGAGTGTGGTGGAAGACTGGCGGCTGACGGATTGCGATCTCTTTGTGACCAAGGAGCCGTGTCCGATGTGTGCAGGAGCGATCGTGCATGCCCGTCTCCGCCGTGTGGTGTTCGGTTGCCCCGATCTGAAGGCTGGTGCGGCTGGCAGCCTGCTCAATATCCTGCAAATGCCCCAGCTGAATCATCGCTGCGAAGTGAAGGGGCAGGTCCAGGCGGAGGAGTGCGCCCGGATCCTGAAAGAGTTTTTCCTGGCCCGTCGGGCTCAAACCAGCAGCATGGAGTCTCCGTAACTGAAAAAGCGATACCGTTCTTTGATGGCTTCCGCATAGGTCGCCAGGATTGTCTCCCGCCCGGCAAAGGCACAGACCAGCATCAACAGCGTCGATCTCGGCAGATGAAAGTTTGTCAGCAGCGCCCCGACCCGCCGGAACGAGAACGGGGGAGAGATAAAAATGTCGGTCGAGCTTGAACGTGCTTTGATCGGACCCTCCGGCTGACTTTCCAGAACTCGAGCGGAGGTTGTGCCGACGGCCAGGATGCGCGTGGCGGCGTTGATAGCGCGCGCGGCCTCCTCGTTGATGGAGTACCGCTCGGCGTGCATGCGATGGTTTGCCAGACGCTCAACTTTCACGGGCAGGAACGTGCCGATTCCGACATGGAGGGTTATGAAGGTGTGGGGAATTCGGCGGAGCAGCGCAGGTGTAAAATGCAGCCCGGCGGTCGGCGCGGCCACCGAACCCGGCGCCTGGGCGAAGACGGTTTGATAACGAATCTCGTCCGAGTCGTCCGCCTCCCGGCCCAGGTAAGGAGGAATAGGGATCTTGCCGAAGCGCTCGATGTCCGGCTGGTGGTCAAATTCGACGATCCGTGACCCATCGCTGGTAATCGCCTTGACGCACGCCGTGGCTCCGGCGATGGCGAAGGCGAAGCCGGGCCGCATCTTGCGACCCGGTTTCACGAGGCAGAGCCATTCGAGAGGGCCGAGCGGTTCGATCAGGAGAAGCTCGAAGCGGTGGTCATCGGAGAAAAGTCTTGCCTTGATGACCCTCGAGTTGTTGAGCACCGCCAGATCGCCTGGCTCGAGGTAATCAGGAAGAGCACGAAATCGTCGATGTTCGATTTTCCCGGAACGGCGGTGCAAGACAAGCATCCGCGACGCATCGCGCTCCTCCAGCGGGCGCGAGGCAATCAAATCCTCCGGGAGCACGAAATCGTAGTCTGCGACGAACTTGCTCAAGCGGCCTTCTGGGCTGGCTTTCGCCCCACACGGACAAACCCGCAGCGTTGGGCCGCAGCATCGACGAGTTCCGCCACACGTTTCTTCAAGCGATAGGCCCGCGTCACGAGAAAGCCGACGCCAACCAGATAAGGGATCCAAAGAAACAGGTCGCTCCCCGGCACGAAGAATTGCCGGTAGCCGAGGATGACGAGGAGCGCGAGGTTGATGAGAAAGGTGGTCGCCACCATGTGCGTGTCGAGGCGGATGCGAGTCAGGCACTTCGGGCCGCCGTGGTATTCCGTGACACTGCGCAGCTTGATGCCCCACCAAAAGCTTCCGTAAACCTGGATGTCCCAATCTTTCCAGCCCGTATCGGTCGAGTAATTCCAGCCTTCCGCATCCAGCGCGTTGACGATTTCCGGAAGCAGTCTTTCACGTCCCTGGCCGTTCTCGGTCCAGAAGTTGAGCTTGGAGATGCTGCCGCGGGTCGGGGTGTAGTTCTCTTCGCGTGAGGCGATGACCGCCGGGGGTGTGCGCTTGAACTTGAGCCAGGTGAAATAGCGGGACCAGCCGCGCACGAGCGGTTGGGTCAGGGCCAGGAAGGCGACGAGGAGCCGAGCCCGGATGGTGTCGTGCCGGGGCTCGAGCTTCGCGTGGATCATGTAAGAAAGGGCGACCAGGAACGTGCCCCCGAACATCAGATAAGGAACGATGCGCAGAACCGGCAGCGGAATGGAAAGGCAGAAGACGAAAAGTGTGAGGGTCACCCATTCGATGCTGCTCAGGTAAGCGGCGAGGTCGGACTGTGGTGTCGGATAGATCGATTGGAAGAGCCCTTCGCCAAAGATTCCGTGATAGATGATGGGACGATTCACCAGCCAGGTGAAGCGGGGAGCCCCGTAGATCTGCCCTTTCCACTTGGCCGTTCCCGTCGGACCAAAGAAAACGAGGTGTTTGAAGCGAAGGAGAGATTCTGCTTCGCCGTAGCCAATTTGTTGCTTCCGGAAAGCGTCGACAGTGAATCTTCGGTAATGCCAAACGATGGCAGAGGGGCTGAAGCCGATAATCTGACCCTCTTGCTGGAGACGCCAACAGAAATCGACATCGTCTCCTGCCTTCCGATACTCCGGATCGAATCCGCCTACCTTCTCGAAAGCCCACTTGTAGAAGGCCATGTTGCATCCCGGAATGTGTTCGGCGACCAAGTCGGTCAAAAGGACATGATTCGGTCCACCCGGTGCACCGGCGACGCACGCCTGCACCCAATTCTCGGCCGGCGGCGAGATGTTCGGCCCGCCAACCCCGGCGAAGTTTCCGCTCAGGAGCGTGCCGACCATGAAGTTGAGCCACTCGGGATCCGCCATGCAATCGCTGTCGGTGTAGGCGATGACTTCACCGGTCGCGGCCTTGGCGCCGACGTTTCGTGCCACGCTCAAGCCGGAGTTCTGCTGATGGATGTTGATCACCCAGGGATGCTTCGCGGCGATTCGCTGCGTATCATCCGTTGATCCATCGTCGACCAGAATGACTTCGTAATCGGGATACTCCAGACTCTTGAGCGATTCCAGGCAGCGGTCGAGGGTCTTGCCTCCATTATACGAACAAACGATGACCGAAACCTTCGGATAACGCGGCAGTTTCAGCTTGCTCGTCATCGATCCGCCGTTCGCAAAGAGTTCTTTGACGGCGGCGTAGGCAACCTTCGTAGTCCGGTCCCGGCGGACGAGGCCGAACGCCCAGTCGGTAATTTCCTGACCGCCGCGGAACCACTCATCGGTCCACGCGTAAACGATGGTCCCAGCCAGACCCCCGCGGACGACACTTTCGATGTGCCATCGGAGCATTTCGGCTTGCTCTTCCTCAGGATGCCGAATCGTGTCCATGCCGAACTCCCCAAGGAGAAGCGGTTTTTCTTCGGCGAGATTTTGCAGCCGCGCCAGATAGCTCTCAAAGTCCGCCTGCCGGTGCAGGTAGACGTTGAACGTGGCGAAGTCCGAGTTCTGCGGCAGCAGGTATTCGGTGGGGGGATAGCTGGCGTAGGAGAAGAGAGTGTTCTCGTCTTCGTCGCGTCCGATATTGATGAGGTTCTCAACGAACTCCGTGACCTGCCGGGGGCCCAGCCAACGAACCATCGTGCTCGGAATTTCATTGCCGACGAGATAGCCGAAGACGGCCGGATGGCCGGAATTCTGACGGACCGCCTCGGCGACGGCTCGTTCGGCATCCCGGCGGATCTTCCGGTCGTGAAGGAACTCGAGGTGTTCGCTCCAGGGAATCGAGATGAGAGCGCGGAGGTGAAATTCTTCGCAAAGATCGAGAAACCACTTCGGGGGCACGTAATAGACTCGGATCAGATTGATGCCGGCGGCTCGCATGAGGGTGAAGTCGTTCCGTGCCTTCGCGGGCGTGCCGAAGTGCAAACCCTCGGAATCCGGCGCGAACGGCCCATAGGTCACCCCTTTGACAAAAAACTTCCGCGCGCCTTCGAAGAAGAACTTCGCGCGTGTGCGCACCCTTTGGTTCACGGCGATACCGCTACGGAAGTTGATCTCACTTGTCCAGCGACCAACTCAAAGCCCGGTGGTGCATGAAGGATCATCTGGGTAAAGAAACGCGCTCCGGCGAAAAGGCAAACGACCTAGTAACCGGCCACCGCGATTGCTTCCGCGGCCACCTGAGCGGTTCGTTCGATGTCAGCTTCCGTGTGGGCGAGTGAAAGAAACCCCGCTTCGAATTGGGACGGAGCAAAGTAAATGCCTCGTTCCAGGCAGGCATGGAAGTATCGGGCGAAGGCGGATCGTTCGCTATGTTGAGCATCGGCCAAGTTTCGCACTGGACCCTCACAGAAGTAGAGACAGAACATCGAGCCAATTCGATGAAAGGTGATTGGCTTGCCGGCGATGGCAGACTGGAGATGACGTTCGAATTGCGCGCCGAGCTCCTCCAAACGGGACCAGCCTCCACATCGGATCAGTTCCTTGATTTGGGCCAGGCCCGCCGCCATGGCGATGGGATTGCCCGAAAGGGTTCCCGCCTGGTAGACCGGGCCGTCCGGAGAAAGGCGATCCATCACTTCGGCGCGCCCACCGAAAGCACCCACGGGAAGGCCGCCGCCGATCACTTTGCCGAGCGCGGTCAAGTCCGGCACGACGTCGTAAAGTTCCTGCGCTCCACCCGGGGAAACCCGAAATCCTGTCATCACCTCGTCGAAGATGAGCAGGGCACCCTCGGCGTCGCACAAAGCGCGCAAGCCCTCAAGAAAACCGGTCTCGGGAAGATACAGACCGGCGTTGGCGGGAACCGGCTCCAAAATGATGGCCGCCACCTGTCCCGGGTTGCTTGCGAATGCTTCCTTCACAGCGCTGAGATCGTTGAAGGGCACGGCTATCGTCAGGTTGGCGAAGGCCGCGGGGACGCCCGCGCTGTCGGGCTGGCCGTGGGTCAGTGCGCCACTGCCAGCTTTGACAAGGAGAGAATCGACGTGGCCATGATAGCAACCCTCGAACTTGATGATTTTATCGCGCCCGGTGAAACCTCTCGCGAGCCGGATGCAGCTCATGGTCGCCTCGGTGCCGCTGTTAACCATCCGCACTCGCTCGATGGACGGCATGAGATGGCAGATCATCTGCGCCATTTCCACTTCGAGAGGATTGGGAATTCCGAAGCTCAGGCCATTGGAAGCGGCTCCGCAGACTGCGGCGATTACCACGTCGGGAGCGTGGCCGAGAATGGCGGGTCCCCATGTTCCCACGTAGTCGATGAGTTCCGTGCCTTCGACGGTGAAGATGCGCGCGCCTTCTGCGCGGGTCACAAAGAACGGCTCACCGCCGACGCTCCGGAACGCCCGCACCGGGGAATTCACGCCGCCGGGGATAAGGCGGACCGCGTTTGCATAAAGCTCGTGAGAGGTCATCGACCAGATAAAAGCCCGCGTCGGGCAGGGAGGCAATTGGGAATAATCGGAATAGACAGCCCTCGGGCGAGCGCGAGTTCCGCGTAATTGAAGCCCGAGATCGATAAGTCCGGACACCGGATTCAGCAAACTCTTCCTTCGACCCAGCGGTTTTCAGAGGCTAAACTAAGCGGATCCATGAGACAGCCGAAGATCGAGGATCGCCTGCTTGTGCGCGAGCGGCCCAAGTCGACCTCGATTCTGCGAATGCGTTGGGAGCAATTGCTCTTCCTGCATTGGGCGTGGGACGCCGAGCAGATTCAGAAGACGCTGCCGCCTGGCCTTTTTGTCGACACATTTGAGGGCCAGGGCTGGCTGGGCATTGTGCCTTTTTTCATGAGGAGGGTGCATCCGCGAGGCCTCCCCTGCGTTCCTTGGTTGTCCGATTTTCTCGAACTGAACGTCCGCACCTACGTCCATGATGCCGCCGGGCGACCGGGAGTCTGGTTTTATTCGCTGCTCTGCAATCAGCCGCTCGCCGTCGAGTTGGCCCGGCGCGGCTTTCATCTGAACTACGTTCACGCGCGCATGCGGGCGAGCGTCGATCGAAGCGGTGTCTGCTCGTACGAGGCGAGACGGCGAGGGGCTCAGCTGGCTGAGTATCGCTTCGCCGGCGCCGGATCGAAGAGCGAGACACGGCCGGGCTCTCTCGAGTTCTTTCTGGTCGAGCGCTATCTGCTGTTCGCCGCCGCCCGAAATCAGCTCTCCTCGGGATCTGTTCATCACATCCCTTACCGTGTCGGCCCGGCGTTCGTCGAAAAGTGGAGCTTTGAGCCCGCCGCCGCCGATGGCTTTCCCGTCTCAAATCGGCCTGCGGACCACGTCATGGTCGCCGAGAACCTCCAGGTGGAGGCCTGGCCAATTGTGGCTCAGCGCTGATCTCCTTCGATGCCTGGCGGGAGGGGAGCTTTTGCGCTTAGACAGCAGGGGCTTTCGCGCTAAGATCAAGCCGTATGGTAAAGAAACTGAATCACACGCGCTATCGGGTCGCCGACCTGGAAAAGAGCGTCCACTTCTACAAGGACGTGCTGGGACTCCAGGAAGTGCGGCGAATAACCAGCGGACGCGGCTCGCAATTGGTTTTCTTCAAAGCCCCGGAAAGCGAAGAACTGATCGAGATCTGCAAATTCGACGCCAGCGGGCCGGTGCAAGTCGGACCCGATCTGACCCACCTTGCCTTCGAGGTGGATGATATCGAGGCCTTTGCCAGGCATTCTTCCGCGCTGGGCTATCCGCTGAGCGATGGGCCGCACAAGAGCCCGGGCGGGTCGGTCATCGCCTTTATTGATGCTCCGGAAGGCTACGAGATCGAACTCATCCAGCCTGGCGAAAGTTTATAAGGGAGTTCTTTCGGGGGCTTCATGGTAGGGACGGCACCCCGGGCCGCCCGGCCCCGCTACCATTTAAAAGAACGAACAGCCCGGTCGTTAATGCCCTTATCGGAAGCATCCCCCATACCTCCAATGTACCCTCGACCGGGCTGTTCACTTATAAACGAATTAGAAAGCATGATACATGCCAAAACCAGAGCAAGAAATAGCTGACTTTCTTCCTGTCTGGCGATCAGGCACTTAGCGGCGCGATACTTTGGCAGTGCGCCGGCGTCGCTTTGCGAGTGCCCCGCGAATGTTCCAATTTGCGCATTTGAGTCGATGCATGGCCTCCGTCTCGCTCAGACCAAGGCTCGCGGCGACGATACGAGCGGCGCGATCGCGCAGTTTCTCGTTCACCGGCTGCAGGCAAGCCATGAAGTTCCCTTCCACGCGGCCGAGCCGAATCATGGCGCAGGACGAAAGAATGTTCAGGGCCACCTTTGTGGCAGTGCCGGCCTTCAGCCGGGTGGAGCCCGTGATGAGTTCTGGTCCGGTCGGAAGGTCGAGCTCGAGGTCCGCGACAATCGAGCCTTTTTCGCGGTTCGGATTACACGTCAAGAGGATTGTTGCAGCACCGAGACGGCGGGCCGCTTCCAAAGCGCCTCGGACAAAGGGCGTGCGGCCGCTGGCGGTGATTCCGCACACAACATCCGCCGCGCCAACTGCCCGCTCGTTGACGGCGAGTGCACCGGCCAAGACGTCATCCTCAGCACCTTCGATGCTTGCCTGGATTGCGGGGGCTCCACCGGCGATGATCGCTTGGACGCGATCTCCGGCCACCCCGAAGGTGGGAGGTATTTCGCTGGCGTCAAGCACGCCAAGGCGGCCACTGGTGCCCGCCCCGACATAGAAAAGCCGCCCACCGGTTCCTAACGATCGCGTTGCCAACTCGACCGCCCGGGTGAGGGGATCGATACAGGAGCCGAGAGCCTCCTCGACCCGGCGTTCTTCGTCTGCAAATAGTGAGACAAGCTGCTGCGCAGACATGCGATCGAGGTTTTGCGAGCGGGGGTTGCTTTGTTCGGTGGCAGCACGGCGCAACGACCTCTCGGGTTGGGAGGGCGGCGCGTAGCGTGGCAGGCGGGAAGCGCCAGCGGCAAGGAAAGCCGCTCCAAGACTCGCGGGTCGCCGGCAGACGGAAACCTGGCAGCCCCGCCATTCGCGATCCAGCGCTTCACCGAACATCTGAACGTAAAGGGGTTGGTTGAGAAAGACTCCACCCATGAGCTGAATGGGCGGATGATGAAACTCGAGCCGGCGGCCGACCGCGACCGTAAGGCGCGCCAGAGCCTCGGCTCCTTCCCGAAGGATCTCACCCGCCTCGGATTCATGCGCGAAGAGCAATGGAGTCAGCCGCGCGAGGTCATTTTTCTGTGCTGCTTGTGCCCAAGTGGTGAGCTCGCGAAGAGTATTGAGCCCGAGGGTGCGCAGCATGTCGCGCGCGAGGTCGGTGATGAGTCGCTCGGTATCAAAATCGAAGAGCACGCGGCGCAAGGCGCGAATTGCCAGATCGTAACCCCCGCCGCTGTCGCCAAGAAGATGGCCCCATCCCCCGGCGCGGTCCTCGTTTCCGGCCAATCGGCCGGTTACCGCAGAGCCTGTTCCCGCGATGATCGCGATTCCGTCTTCGTTCCCAAAGGCCGCCGCGAACCCCGACTCGCGGTCGCTTCCTACACGGATCGCAGCTTGCGGCCACACCGCCGAGGCGATTTCCTCAAGGCGACGGCGATCCTGGGGCGTAGCACAGCCAGCCAGAAAGACGCCCACTCGCGATGCGTGGCGAGGCAAGACAGAGAGGAGTTGCCGCAACCCGTCGGGGTCGAGCAGCTTCATGCTTCCCGGACCGAGACGACCCTCCGTGATGGGGCGCAACGAGCGCGATGTCCCTTCGCAGAGCGCCCAGTGAGTCTTCGTCGCACCGCCGTCGATTCCCAGGATAAGTTGCTTCGACACGCGGCCCACAACTAGATTGTATAACATTTCGTGAAGGGCAGCCGGTCATTTTTTCTTTCCGTCTTGGCGGGCGTTCTCTTCGGTCTGTGGTGGATAGGTTTGTGGATTCTTTCCTCTCTTCCTGGGGAGGACATTCAGCTCCCACCGTTTCCCGGCGCGGATAAGCTGGCGCATTTCCTGTACTTCGCCGTGGGCGGATGCCTGTTCGCCTGGCTGCTCGCGAGGGTTCTGAGCTGGCGAGGGTGGAAACTCGTAGGGACCGTGCTTGTCGGGATGACGTTGATTGGAGCCTTGGACGAGTTTCACCAACTCCAAACTCCCGGGCGCTCTGGGGCGGACGGGTTTGACTGGATGGCGGACGCGGCCGGTGGCTTTCTTGGTGCGGTTGTGGTTGGATGGCTGTATGTCAGAGGCAAGGATCGAAGGTCCCTCGGAGAGAGCGGAGTGGTTGCGCAGGGAGATTGAGCGGCACAACGCTCTCTACTACGAGCGGGCGCGGCCGGAGATCTCGGACCAGGAGTTCGATGCGCTCTTTCGCGAGCTGCGTGACCTCGAGGAGAAGCACCCCGAGCTGGGGAGAGAGGATTCTCCGACGCAGCGAATTGGCGGGCGACCGGGTCAGGGATTCTCGCAGATTCGCCATGCTGTTCCGATGCTGTCTCTGGACAATCTCTTTGCAAAGGAAGGACTGGATGGCCTTCGCAAATTCGTCAACAGCGTGTCACGAGCGCTGCCTGGTCAGGCTCTGGATTGGCTGGTCGAGCCGAAGGTCGATGGAGTGGCGATCAACTTGCGCTATGTCCAAGGCGTCCTGGTGACCGGCGCGACTCGAGGCGACGGCGAGGTAGGGGATGACATCGGTCGAAACTTGAAGACGGTGCGCGCGATTCCGCTGCGGCTCAAAGGGGCGGCGCCTGCGTTGCTCGAGGTGAGGGGAGAGGTCTTCATGACTCTTTCAGGTTTTGCCCAGCTTGGCGACGAGATGAGGGCGGCGGGTCAGGAGCCATTTGCCAACCCGCGAAATGCCGCCGCCGGTTCGCTCAAGCTCCTGGATTCACGGGTGGTCGCACATCGGCCCCTTGAGTTCCTGGCGTTTGGACTTGGCGAGGTGAGCGAGGATCGGAGCACTCCACCCACCCAAGAGAAGGTTCTCGATTGGTTGCGAGCACTGGGCCTGCGAACACACCTCTGGACGAAGGTGTGTCACTCGGCCGAGGAGATCCTCGCTGCCATCGACGAACTCGACGCAGTTCGAGATGGGTTTGGCTTCGAGACGGACGGTGCCGTCATCAAATTGAACAACATCGCGCTGCGGCAACGAGTCGGAGATTCGTCGCGCGCGCCGAAGTGGGCCCGCGCGTGGAAATATGTCGCCGAGCAGGCGACCACGCGTCTGCGTGCGATCACGGTTCAGGTTGGGCGCACCGGCGTGCTGACGCCGGTGGCTGAGCTCGCGCCCGTCTCTCTTCGCGGGAGCACGATCTCGCGAGCGACGTTGCATAACGAGGACGAGATTCGCCGCAAGGACATCCGCATCGGAGATACAGTCGTTATCGAGAAGGCGGGCGAAGTCATTCCCGCGGTCGTTCGGGTGGTCCTGGAAGATCGCCCCCCTGACACACAGCCATTTGATTTCTTTGCGCATATCGGGGGCCGTTGCCCCGCCTGTGGTAGCCCAGTAAAGCGGGACCCACAATTCGCTGTCTGGATCTGCGAGAATCCACAGTGCCCAGCCCAGAAGACGAGACGCCTCGAATACCTGGGCAAGCGGGGCGCGCTCGAACTAGACGCCTTGGGAGGCATTGTGGCCGACAAACTCATTGAACGCGGATTGGTTGATGAGCCGCTGGATGTCTTCGAGCTGCAACTCGATGAATTGGCTCCGCTCAACCTGGGCACCGCTACAGAGCCGCGCGTGTTTGGAGAGAAGAATGCGCGGAAGCTGCTGGAAGCGATCGCGCGAGCCCGCGAGCTTCCCCTTGCCCGGTGGCTGCATGCGCTTGCCATTCCTGAGGTGGGAGAGGAGACCGCGCACGACCTCGCGGCGTTTCACGATTCCCTCGAAGAGCTCGCCGGCTCGCAGCTCCTACGGGATGTCGTGACCTTGGATGACTTGCGCCGCAAGATGGCGGAGGCCAATCCGCGCGCCCGGAGTAACCGCGGGAAAAGCGAGGCCGAGAAACAAAAACTTGCGCACGAGTATCAAAGTCTCAGCCAGGCAGCCGATGAGATCGGCCGCCGGCTTATCGAGACGGGTTTTGGCGAACGAGCGAAAAGAAAGGACGCGCGCGATTGCGATGTGGTGACAAAGATCGGACCGGTCGTGGCCCAGGCGGCCCTTGACTGGTTCGCAAGTGAGCGTGGTGGGAATGTCGTCAAACGCCTCCGTGGCTTGGGCATCAATCCGCGGGGCGGAAGTCCGTCGAAGGCGCGGGACGTTTTCGCGGGCAAAACGTTTGTCCTGACTGGCTCGCTCGAACGGATGACGCGAACCGAAGCGCAGGAGCTTGTTCGAGCCCGGGGCGGTAACGTGAGCGGCAGCGTCAGCCGGAAAACCGATTTCGTGGTGGCCGGACCAGGCGCGGGCTCCAAGCTCACGGACGCAGAAGCGCTCGGCATACAGGTCCTTTCGGAGGAAGAGTTCCTTGGTTTGCTCGATCAAAAGCGCGCCAGTTCCTAGCTCGACAAGAGTTCGCGATGCGAATGGACAACCCTGAAATCATCACCGTGCAGGTGGTGCACGAACTTATGGGCGATCGCTCTTTGCCAGAGAAGCGGCGTCCGAAGCCAGCGGCTCGCAGGGAAGATATCCTTCGAAGAAAATGTTGTCGGCGCACTCCAGAGCGGTCTTTTGCTCCTGCAAGTTCCGCACGGTCCAGGTAAGCAGCGGCATGCGGAGGAGATGCCGCAAGATGATTGGGACGAGCGCTGGCAGCTGCTTCCAATGATGCGAAATGAACTGAGGTCGACTCATCCAATTCATGCCGTAGTGGGCCAGGATGATCTTCTTCCATCCCGCCATGTCATCGGTGTCGAATGAACAGGAAATCTGGCCGCGGCAGAGCTCAGGATGATTTCGACGAAACCATCCGAGTGAAAACGGATTGAACGAGTGGACGGCCACCGGGCCCCGGTAGGCGCGAAGAATCCGGGAAACCTGCGGCTCCAGCGCGGAGGGTCGTTTTCGATTCTTGATTTCGATGATCAAAGGCTGCCGGCCATGGACGAAATCAAGGACGTCTTCGAGGAAGGGGACGGGCTCGGGCCCTCCCGCGAGTCGCAGTCGGGTGATTTCCGCGGCGGTGGTGAACTTTACGCGCGCATCCAGACCTGTCAGCCGACGGAGGTTCCAATCGTGGAAAACCACCGCGCGCCCATCGACAGTGGTTTGTACATCGATTTCGATGGGGAAGCCCTGCTGGACTGCCGCCTCGATCGCCGCCAACGAATTTTCCGGGCGGTTCTCATCGTGGAGTCCGCGATGGGCGATGGGGGTAGCAACGAGCCAAGCCGGGGCAGACACTGTGCAGACCTACTGCATCGGCTGTCCCGCCTCATAACGGGCAAGTTCCTCGATTCTTCGGGTGTGCCTTCCCCCTTCGAAACTGGATTTCAGGAAGATATCGACGATGCGGAGGGCAACTTCGATCGAGATCATTCGTTGTCCGAGAGAAAGGACATTGGCATTGTTGTGCTGGCGGCAGAGTTCGGCGGTTTCGTCGCTCCAGCAGAGTCCGCAGCGAACCCCCTTGACCTTGTTGGCGGCGATGGCCTCGCCGTTTCCGGATCCTCCCAGGACGATGCCCAGCTCCGCTTCGCCCCGAACGACCGCTTCCGCGGTTGGAATGATCCACAGCGGGTAGTCCGTCGAGTCCACGCTATGAGTGCCGAAATCAATCACCTCGTGGCCCATTTTCTTGAGGTGTTCAATGATCGTTTGCTTGTAGTTGAATCCGGCGTGGTCGGAGCCGATGGCAATTTTCATACGGGTTGGGCAAGGTTGGAGAACGGTGATTGCGGCTGAAGATCGAGAGATCGAAGCAGATCCTTGTCGGCGTCCGCGGCGGGATTGGCGGCGGTCAGCAGCTTGTCGCCATAGAAGATCGAGTTGGCGCCCGCGAAATAGCAAAGCGCCTGGGCCTCACGGGAAAGACGATTGCGTCCCGCGGAGAGGCGCACCTTGGCGTGGGGAAGGGCGATCCGCGTGGTGGCGATCAGGCGCACCAGCTCGAAGGTGTCCACCGGATCACAATTCTCGAGAGGCGTGCCGGGCATGGGGACGAGGCAGTTGATGGGGACGCTCTCCGGCGGCGGATTGAAAGAACAGAGCACCTCGAGCATGCGCAGGCGATCCTCTTCAGTCTCGCCCATGCCGATAATCCCGCCGCAGCAGACACTCATGCCCGCCCGCTGGACGGCGCCGATGGTATTCAGACGATCCTGGAAAGTGTGCGTGCTGACGATGTTTTGATAGTGAGCCGGCGACGTATCGATGTTGTGGTTGTACGCGGTAACTCCAGCTTCCTTCAGCTTGCGCGCCTCGACGTCGCCGAGTTGTCCCAACGTCACACAAACCTCCATGCCCAGTTTGCTGACGGCCCGCACCGTTTCCAGCATCTGATCAAATTTCCGGTCACCATCGTGCACGCCCTTCCAGGCGGCACCCATGCAGAAGCGGGTCGATCCGTTCGCCTTGGCACGATGCGCGTAGGGAAGTACTTCCTCGACGCTCATCAACTTCTCCCGGGTGAGCCCGGTGCTATAGCGCGCGCTTTGGGCACAATAGGCGCAATCCTCGCTGCAGCCGCCGGTCTTGACGCTTAAAAGCGTGCAAAGCTGCATCTCGTTCTCCGGCCAATGAGCGGCGTGCACGCGCCGGCTTTCCTGCAGCAGATCGAAAAACGGACGGCGGTAAATTGCCTCGAGCTCGGAGAACGTCACTTTCACGCGAGGATCTTTCTTAAACGTTCGAGCATGCAGGCGTCAACGTTTCGCGGTGACCGATTGCACGTCGCCGTCGTGGAACCTGGTTCGAAGCGGCATGCCCGGCGCGATTGCCCGGGCCGAGGTGAGGGGATGACCATCCAGGTCCATCGTGATGGTGTAGCCGCGCGTGAGGATCGCCTGGGGGTTCAGGGCCTGAAGCACCCCGGCGGCTCGTTCGAGACGCGCGCACCGAGTCGCCACTTCGCGACCGGCAGTTTCGCCGAGCCGTTGAAAAAGCAACTCACAACGAAGGCGTCGATCCGCAATTGCCCGGAGAGGGAGCTGGCCGAGGAGTCGATTTTCGAGTCGGTGAAGTCGATTCTGCTCTCGCTCGACACGAAACATCGCGCTGCGGCTCATCGCATCCGTCCAACGGTCCAGCGTTTGCGCCAACTCCAGAGCCTTGCGGGCCGGTTCCCGGAAAAGCGCGGATCGGCGAACCGCATTGAAACGTGCGGTGAGTAGATCCAGCCTGGCCGTGCACGCCTGAAGCAGACGGGCGAAATCCTGCCTCAACCGAACGAGCACTTCCACGCGGTCGGCCGCCAGGATCTCCGCGGCCGCGCTCGGCGTGGGCGCACGAAAATCGGCGACGAAATCGGCGATCGTGAAGTCGATTTCATGGCCGACGGCGCTGAGAACGGGGATCGGCGAGGCCGCGATGGCCCGCGCGACGATTTCCTCGTTGAACTCCCAAAGATCCTCGATACTTCCACCGCCCCGGGTAATCACGATCACATCCACCTCAGGAAGCTTGTTTCCGCTCCACTCGCCGAAGTCGCGAATGGCGCGGGCGATCTCAAAACTGGCGCCCCGACCTTGGACGCGCACAGGATGGATGAGGACTTCGATGCCGGGTTGGCGGCGATGGAGGACTTTGAGAAAATCGCGAATGGCCGCCCCGGTTGGCGAGGTTACCAAGCCGATGCGCTTGGGAAAGCGCGGCAACGGACGCTTGCGGCTGGGCTCGAAAAGCCCTTCTCCCGCGAGCTTCTGCTTCAGTGCCTGGAACTTCGCCTGCAAGGCCCCTGCTCCGCGCCGCTGCAGCAGGCGCACGATTAGCTGATATTGTCCCCTCGGCGCATAAACGGTGACCATTCCGAGAACCTGGACACTCTGGCCGTCCGCCAGTTTGACCCCGTCGAGCGTGGCCGCGGTGCCGCTAAAAAGCACGCACTGCAATTGGCAATGATCGTCCTTCAGCGTGAAATACTGGTGTCCAGAGGATTGCCGGCGGTAGTTCGAGATTTCTCCTTCGACCCAGACTTCGCCGATGCCCCGCTCGACCAATTCGCGGATGCGCCAGGTCAGCTCCGTGACGCTGTGAACTTTCGGTTCGGGCGAAGGCTCGGCTTGGTAAAGGGCCAGATCGAGCTGCATGTTACAAGAGTGTGGCAATTCCGCCGGTCTTTGGGGCGGTGAATTTCATGCCGTGTAACAAAATGCCGCCCAGCCCGAGCGTCAACCTCGCAGGCGATCTCTTTGGAGCACTGTTTTTTCGCCGGGCGGAGCGCTTGTCAGGATGGCGCCAGCCAGATAAATATAAATCGCCGAAGTTTGCTGCGTCCTCCTGCCATATGAACACGTTTCCCCAGTTCGATGTCGATTCCCTGGACCCCAATGATCGAACGCAGGTAGTCGACTTGGTGCGACGGTTGCTCAAGGGCAACAATCCCGGTGTGCTGAGCACGGTGGATCAGAGTGGATTTCCGCAGTCGCGCTGGATGGCGACCATGTCGTTTGATGACTTTCCGAACTTGTACACTCTGACCGCGGCCAACAGCCGGAAGGTGGCGCAGATCAAGGACCATCCGATTGTTCAATGGATGTTTAGTGATCGCGATTGGAACCTCGTCGTAAATCTAACGGGGAGAGCGGAACTTTTCTTGCGTGATGCGGACACCATGCAGCGGATCTGGCACCAGATTGTCGATAGATCCCGTGCCTATTTCATGAACACAGCCGGCGATGGTTCCGGATTCGCCGTGATCCATACCAAGGTGGAGATGGTGGAGTGTGTCATTCCCAAGAGATCGCTAAGGTTCCTGGTTGATCCCGAGGAACTCGTTGCTACCAGCTCATGAATACGTTCTCACTCGACCAATGGAAGGCCTATCTGCTCGCGCAGGCCAGGGAGTATCAGGCGGCTTCCAGCGTGCAGCGGCCCGTAGTCACGATCTCCCGGGAGACCGGCGCGGCGGCACTGACGGTCGGCCAAATGGTAACGGATTCTTTTCGGTCGCTCGATCAGGGAGAAACTGGCACCTGGGCCCTTTTCGACCAGAACATTGTCAAAGCATTCCTCGAGGACCAGGACCTCCCCGAGCGCCTCGAGGAGTTCATCCTGGAGGATGGCAAAGCGCCGCTCGAAGATGCTTTCGAAGAGCTGCTTGGTTTGCATCCTTCCACGCCTGCACTGGTTCAGAGTATGACCCGAACCATCCTGAAGCTGGCCAAGGCCGGTGGAGTTGTCTTGATCGGCCGCGGCTCGCATATCATTTGCGCCAAACTTTCGCATGCCTTCCATGTGCGCTTAGTCGCCCCGCTCGATGCCCGCGTGCGACATATCGCGGAGTATTTTCGCTTCACGGAACGCGAAGCCGGACAATATGTCGAGAAAATGGACCGCGCTCGCAAACGATATATCCGCCGCTATTTCGGAGCCGATGTCGAAGACCCTCATTCCTACCACTTGGTCATCAACACCGGCCGGCTGGGATACAAAGAGGCCGCCAACCTCATCGTGGACGCTGCCTCCCGCCACTGCGGAACGAAGTAAGCGACTTTCGCCTCGAGTTTGCAAGCGCACCGCGCCCCTGGGGACGGGCAAAGACTTCAGAGAACCGCTGAGGAAACCGAGTAGATCGGTGGAAGGTTGTCAGCGATCAGGGTCCATGAATCGCCGTCGTCCTTTGAGGCAAACAGCTTTCCTGTGTTTGTTCCAAAGTAAATTCCGGCGGGGTCCAATGCGTCAGTGGCCATCCCTTCCCGGTAAACGCCAACGAACGCTTCTCGTTGCGGCAGGCCTTCCTGAAGCGCTTGCCAGGACGCACCGCCATCCTGGCTCCGGAAGACCCGCAGCTTTCCCTCGGGCGGGCACCGAAAATCCGCGCCCTGAAGCGGTATTACGTAAATGGTCTGAGGTTGATGTGGATGGATTGCCAGGGGAAAACCGAAATCCGAGGGCAATCCGGCGGTAATCTCGACCCAACTTTCGCCGGCACTATCGCTGCGATAGACTCCGCAATGGTTCTGTTGAAAGAGTAGCGAACGGTCCCCATTCGCCGGGAGCAGCTTGTGCACGCACTGGCCGAACTCGGGATACGGATCGGGCATAAATCCGGCGCGAGTGCCTCTGTTCGCCGTTTGCCAAGTCTGGCCGGCATCATCAGATCGGAAAACCCCGACCGCCGAAATGCCGACAAACAATCGGTTTGGTCTCGAAGGATCGACGACGATCGAATGCAGACAGAGCCCGCCCGCGCCGGGCTCCCAGCGCGGACGACTCGGATGGCTCGTCAACGACGAGACCTCCGACCATGTTTGCCCGCCATCTCGCGTAGCAAACAATGCGGCGGGCGCCACGCCTGCATAAAGCACCTCCGGCTCGTCCTCACGTCCCGGTTCGATATGCCAAATGCGCTCGAGCTTCTCGTCAGAACCGGTCGCAAAGGCAGGGTTCTTTTCCGCGGAGTGCCAGCTCTTTCCGAGATCCGTGGAGCGAGCGACTTCGCTCCCGAACCAGGCGTCGTTCACCGTGGCGTAAATCGATCCGCTGCGGGAATCGTAGATCGCATGGTTGATCTCGCGTCCAGTATGGAACGGCCCCTTCAGCTCCCACCGCACACGATCGCGACTTGTCAGCGAAAACAGTCCCTTTTTCGTCCCAATAAGCAGAAAAACAGTATTCACAAAAAAAGATAAGAATATATTATAAACAACCAGTGAATAAGCACTTACGAGTCTATAAACTTTTGATAAACGGTTCGCCGTGGGATTGAAGGCGCTTTTCCAGACGCTGAGTACATGTGCAGTTACTGCAGGCCCATAATTCGGTGCCGTTCTCGTGGCGGCAATTACGTCGGGCATGGGCGTCTTGAATACGAATCAGCTCAAAATACTCTTCCCAATAGGGGCGTTCCTCCTGAAGCGGTGTCGAGCAGTAACAGACTTCGACCCAGACGACGGTTCCGTCTTGGTCGAGCCGGGCGTGCTCCATATCGTCGAGGTACTCGTCGCCGGCGATCGATCCCTGTCCGAGGGTGCCTTCTTCGATCGCCCGGGCGAGTGCCCGTTCCTTGCCGCCTTTGACGCGTGCCTTCACCAGGTAGCGCATGTTCGGAAGATACATGAAATTTCCTTTTCGCGAAACCGGACTCCGCGATCTGGTGCGGGAGGGGACGGCACCCTCGGAGGCAGGAGCACGCGGGTGACCTGAGGTCGAGTTGCCTCCGCCATCCGGCGGCTTTTTCGACGTCAGCGGCTTAGTTCGAGCATGCGGCGCACTGAGCGCTCGGCTTTCACGCGAATGGGTTCGGGAATGGTTATTTCGGGTTCGAGGTAATCGAGGCAATCGCGCAACTTCTCAAGAGTATTGAGCTTCATGTAACGGCAATCATTGCAGGCGCAGAGTTCGGTCGGACCGGGAATAAACAACTTGCCGGGCACCTCCTTGCCGAGGCGGTGCAGCATGCCGCTCTCGGTGACGATAATGAACGCCTTGGCGGTGCTTTCCCGGCAGTAGCTGACCATTTTTTCAGTCGAGCAAACTTCATCGGCGAGCATACGCACGGCAAAGGTGCATTCGGGATGTGCGACCACCTTGGCGTCAGGATACTCGCTGCGGATGCCAGCGATGCTGTTGCGGGTGAATTCGACGTGGACGTAGCAATTCCCCTGCCAGAGATCCATTTTTCTGCCCGTCTTCTCCATGACCCAGGAGCCGAGGTTTTGATCGGGCACAAAGAGGATGGGTCGATCTGCTGGAGCGCTCTCGACGATTTTCACGGCGTTGCCGCTCGTGCAAATGACATCCGCCAGGGCCTTCACCCCAGCGCTGCAGTTAATGTAGGCAACCACGTAGTAGTTTTTCTCGCGATGCGCCTCCAGAAAGGCGGCCAAATCCTCGGGCGGACAGGAATCCGACAGGGAGCACCCCGCGTTCATATCGGGGATGACCACTGTCTTGGTGGGATTGATGATCTTCGCCGTCTCTCCCATGAAGTGGACACCGCAAAAAGCGATCACTTCGGCATCCGTTTCCGAAGCCTTGTAGCTCAGACCAAGCGAGTCTCCCACGAAATCCGCCAGGTCCTGAATAGGGCCGACCTGATAATTGTGGGCGAGGATGACGGCGTTCCGCCTCTCTTTCAGATCGAGAATCTCTTCAACGATGTCTGTGGCGACGGCTGTCATGCTCCACTTTCTCAGATATTGGCAAACGCTTCAAGTGGCATCCCATCCCTCATGGCTCGAAGAGGTTTCGACGATCAGGCCAGGGTTTTGACGACTTCGGCGAGGCTGGCCGAATCGGAGGCCGAGAGGACCGAGGTCCCCTTGCGGATGCGACCCACGAGTCCTGCCAGAACCCCTCCCGGGCCAAGCTCGACAAACTGGTCGCACTGGAGCTGATCGAGCAGGTATTCGACGCTTTCGGTCCAGCGGACGCTTCCGGTGACCTGATCGGCCAGAGTTCGCCGGATGGTTTCCGGATCGCTCGCGGCCTGGGCATCGACGTTACAGACGACTGGCACCGTCGGGGGGTTGATCGGGGTATTGGCGAGGACCTCCTTGAGCTTGAGGTAGGCGCTTTCCATGAGGCGCGAGTGAAAGGCGCCGGCGACCTGAAGGGCGACGGCTTTACGGGCGCCGTACTCTTTGGCCAGAGAAATGGCGTGGGCGATCTTGGAATTTTCCCCGGAGAGAACGATTTGTCCCGGGCTGTTGAGGTTGGCGACATCGACATCGGCTGCAGCGGCGAGTTCCCGGATGCGGTTCTCCTCGCCACCGATTACAGCGGCCATGCCGCCCTGGGTGGTGTCGCATGCCTCTTGCATCGCCTGCGAGCGTTTTGCGACGAGTTCCAAGCCGGTTTTGAAGTCGAACGTTCCAGCGGCGGCATGTGCGGTAAACTCGCCCAGAGAAAGTCCGGCCGTGGCGTGAAAGGCAAACTGGGGCAGTTTCTCTTTGAGGACAGCCAGGCAGGCCAGGCCGTGGACGTAGAGGGCCGGCTGGCAAATGGCCGTCTTGGTCAAATCCTCTGGCGGACCTTCGAAGGCCGTTTGGGAGAGAGAGAAACCGAGAATTTCGTCAGCCTGTTTAAAGAGGTTCGCGGCCACGGGGAATTCCGTGGCCAGGTCCTTGCCCATTCCGACCGCCTGCGCGCCCTGGCCCGCAAACAACAATGCGATTTTTTTGCTCATAGGGTGATTTTGAGGAGGCGCGCCGTTCTGGCCGCCGCAGCATGCAACAGTTCTGCCGCACGAAGGCGGGATTCATCAAGCGTCAATGGTCCATTGGCGATTGGGATGCACGCGGCGAAGCCTGGAAGTTCATCGTCGACGATGCCGGCGAACCCGATAACCGGTTTGCCATGGCGTCCAGCGAGTCGGCAGATTTCGAAGGGCGCCTTGCCGTGCAAGGACTGCGCGTCGAGACGCCCTTCGCCGGTGATCACGAGATCGGCGGCGGCGACCCGCTTTTCCAGGTCGATCAGTCGAGCGATCGCTTGGAAGCCGGATTCCAGGGTGGCTTCCAGGAAGGCGAGCAGACCAAATCCCAAACCCCCGGCCGCGCCGGCGCCCGCCAAGCGATGGTGATCTTTTCCGAGTTGCCGGCTGCACAGGCTGGCCATGTGCTCCACGGCCTCTTCGAGCTCGATCAGCATCGGTGCGGCCGCGCCCTTCTGCGGACCAAAGATCTGTGTGGCGCCGGTCTCTCCGAGCAGAGGGTTTCCGACATCGCAGAGGCCTGTCACTTTACAGGAGAGGGGAGTCCCGGGCGGGCGGATCTTCCGGACTCGCCGGAATTCGGCAGGGTGGGGAACGACTGCCCGGTCCTGGTCATCGAGAAATTTCCAGCCCAGCGCTGCGGCCATTCCCACTCCCGCGTCATTGGTGGCGCTTCCGCCCAGGCCGATGAGCAGATTGGCCGCTCCGCGGCCAATGGCATCGGCCATCAGTTCGCCTGTGCCGAAGGTGCTCGCGTGCCACGGATCGCGCTCATTGGCAGCAACGCGCCACAGTCCCGAAGCGGCGCTCATGTCGATCACGGCGAGTTTGGCGCTGTCGATCCATGCATAGGAAGCCACGATCGGACGACCAAGGGGATCGTGCGTGTCCACCTCCACCCACCGGCCGCCCAGGGCTTCGAGAAAAATCCCGGCGGTGCCCTCGCCCCCGTCCGCCATAGGCACGAGATCAAAGCTGGCCTCCGCAAAGACAGAGCGAAAGCCATCTCGAATCGCGGCGGCGACCTTTTGCGCGGTCAAAGATTCCTTGAACTTGTCGGGAGCAATAAGAATCCGCATGAGCTTTGGTAGGAGATCGCACTATTGAATGCAGGAGGATTCCTCGAATCGTCGTAAATTCTGGCAAAACGAAACACAAGATACCATCCTTGAAGCCCTCTTCGGCCGCAAAACGCTTTCGATTTATGGTGTCCCGCCCGCACGAATGCCCCGGGATAGCGCTCATCGAACGCTCGGCGGCGGTCGAATCGGTAAAATCGAGTGGTCTTCCCGCGGTGGATTGGCGACCATGGAGATTGAGATATGGTGTGGCTTGATGAAGCTGGCGGGGCCAGGCAAACGCTTAATCGGCGGTTCACCCGCCTGGAAGGCATGAAATACGTGGCGCAGCGCATGGCTCGAACTCTGTTGCTGATCGCGCTGGCGTGCCTGGCGAGCAGCGCGATCGCCGCCCAGCCGTCCCCTTCGCCGACCGCTTCCCCGGAACCGACTCCTATTCCGCTGACAAATATCGCGGTCGAGCGGCAGTCGGCCATGACCTCCCTTCAGGAAATGGGCGAAGGTCTCTCATCGACCCAGTCCAGCGCGCAGGAGGTCGCCGACAGTTTCGGAAGTCTGACCGGCGATATTGATCCGAGAATCGCGGAGGATACGCAGGTGCTGCAAGCAAGCCCCTCGCTCGACATCCTCTACCGAACGAAGCTTACCTGGCAGGATTTCGGCGAGAATCTGTCCGCCCTTTCCAAGGAGCTCACGAAGCGCGTCGTCGGTCTCGATGAAGAATTGGACCGCTTGAAAGGCTTGGAAAAGTCCTGGCACATTACCCTCGAAGCCGCAAAGCTGGATAACGCTCCGGCGTCGGCCTTGCAGAGCATCCAAACCGTCGTCGATTCGATCCTGCAAACCCGACAGGCGATTGAGGCGCGACGCTCCGATGGGTTGAACCTCTTGACGCAAATTTCCGATGAACAGACCCGCGTTCACCGGACTTTGTCCATGGTTGAACAGGCACAAATTCGGGCTCTGAAGGACCTGTTAGTGAGGGACAGTCCTTTCATCTGGAAGCTAAGAAGCAGTTTGGCGAAAGGTTGGGCGAATCGATGCGGGGCGTCGGTTGCCTCGCAGTTCGAAGCTTCGACCGCGTTTGGCAAGCGACTTCCGCTTAGCTTTCTGATTCATGCCATCCTCCTGGTCGCCATCTCCATTGGTCTACGCTGGATGCGCGGTGGCGTCCGGAAGCTTGCGGTGGAAAAGCCGGACCTCAGCCGCGCTTTGCCAGTTCTTGATCTTCCGGTGGCGACGGCGTTTGTGCTGAGCGTTCTCCTCAGCCCGCTGATCTATCCACAAGCTCCTCGCTTGATTCACGCCCTCCTGGGGATGTTGGCCCTCGTTCCAGCAATGTTGATTCTCCGGCGCCTGCTCGACCGCAGTCTTTCGCCGCTCCTCTACTTCCTGGTCGCCATGTTTTTCATCGACCAGGTGCGGGTGGTGGTTGCGTCCGTTCCCGAGTTGGCGCGGTTTCTCTTTCTCGGGCAAATGTTAGCCGGGTTCCTTTTTCTTCTCTGGCTCCTCAGGAGCCGAATTCTCCAGACGACGGCCGAGAAGACCAGCGCTCGCTTTGCGAAGGCCCTGAGGTTCCTGACCATGGTCGGACTTTTCTTCTTCGCCACAGCCGTGCTTGGCAACATTTTCGGTTATGTCGATCTCGCGCATTTGGTCGGCATGATCTACCTGAGGAGCCTTTACTTGGCGGCTCTTCTCTACACCGCCGTTCGCATTCTCGAGGGTCTGTTGGTCATCGGGCTCGAAGTGCGGCCGCTTGGTGCGTTGCGCGTCGTCAGCCTGCACAGGCAAATGCTTCACCAACGGGCGTGTTGGCTCTTCGAGTTTCTTGCGGTGCTCTGCTGGCTGAATCTGATGCTCGGGTTCTTCGGATTGGTGGCTCCGGTCAGCGCGGCGATCAAAACCGCCCTCAACGCGAACGTGACGATTGGTTCGATCAGTCTCTCCCTGGGATCGACGCTCGCTTTCCTGATTGCCATTTGGGCCTCTTTCCTCATTTCCCGATTCGTCCGCTTCGTTCTGGAGGAGGACGTTTACCACCGGCTCTTTCTGGAGCGCGGTATTCCCTATGCGATCTCGACGATGCTCCACTACGCCATCCTGCTGATCGGGTTCTTTCTCGCTTTGGGCGCCCTCGGGATCGACCTGACCAAGATCACCATTCTGGCGGGGGCTTTCAGCGTTGGAATCGGGTTTGGACTCCAGAATGTCATCAACAACTTTGTCTCCGGCTTGATCCTGCTCTTCGAGCGCCCGATCAAAATTGGTGATATCATCGAAGTGGGCGGGAACGCGGGCGAGGTGCGCCGGATTGGCATTCGAGCCAGCATCATCCGAACGTCCGACGGCTCGGAAGTTATCGTCCCCAACGGCTCGCTCATCTCGAGCCAAGTGACCAACTGGACGTTGTCCGATCGTGGACGCGCGGTCGAACTCAGTGTCAATGTGGCGGCAAGCACCGATTTCCACCGTGTGACCGAATTGCTCAAGAAAATAGCCACTGATCATCCCGATGTGGCCAAAGAACCGGCGCCGCGCGTCATTGTGACCAACATGACCGCAAGCGCCGTCACATTTCAGCTGCGGGTCTGGACGGAGCGAATCGAGGCGTGGGCCGAGGTGCGGAGCGACTTGAGTTTTGCGATCAATGAGACGCTCGCGCGCGAGAAAATCGTGCTGGCCTGATCACGGCGGCGTGGGACACGAAAAGGATTCGCTCAGGCGGCGCGAGCGTTGAGTGGCCGATCAAGGGATGGCATTCCGGGAAGGGGCACTTTCCATTGATCGCGCAGGGAGCCGTGCTACGCTGGAAGGGCCCCAATGAAGGTTTCTGACTACAAGATAATCACCGCGGCCAATCCGAAGAAAGTTGCCAACGCTGTCATGGCCTATTTGAACGATGGCTGGGAGTTGTTTGGTACTCCATTCCAAGTGCCGGAAGGGATCGGGCAGGCCGTGGTGAAGCGCAATGCGCTTCCGCCCGACAGTGAACTGCCGTCAACTCTGCAGCCCGAGTGATCTGAGGGCCGCTGGCGGGGACCGACGGAACCGGTCCAGCCGTTTGATGGTCACGATGGCAAGTATTAGTTGAGGACCTTTTGCAGAGTCATCTTGGTTCTCACAATTCCGCCGGGGCTGCTTGGCGCTTCTTCAAGCTGGCCCGTCCGGTCGTTTTGATTCTAATATTCATCAAGAGGCCGGACGAAATGACCAGGCCAAGCGAATCGCTGGGCTACGAAGAGCACCAAGGTGAGAACAGGCAATTTTGCAAGTTCGCGAGATCGGTCGTATCTCCCGGATCGACGGTATGTGAAGTATGATTTCCCCTAGGCAATGCCAGGCGCATCACCGAGGTCCATGATGCGGCCTGACCTCGAGCGACTGTTGGAGGCCAGCTATCGGACGGTAGTCGGCCGGGACTTGCGCGCCGATGCGGGCGCCGATCTCTATGAGGCACCGGCGGCCTTGCTGATGCACGGCACCGAGGCCGATCCGATGTTTTGCTACGCCAACCGCACCGCGCAGGGTCTGTGGGGCCTGACTTGGGACGAGTTCATCTGCCTGCCATCGCGGCTCTCGGCCGAGCCGCTGGTTCAAGCTGAGCGCGATCGGTTGCTGGCGCGCGTGCGCGCCCATGGCTTCATTGACGACTACGAGGGCGTGCGGATCGGGAAACACGGCACACGCTTCCGCATTTTCGGCGCGGTGGTGTGGATGGTGGTGGTCGACGGCGCGACACATGGGCAGGCGGCGCTGATCCGGAAGTGGGTGCCAGCTTGAGGCCGGGACGTCAGTCGCGGACGGTGCCGAGCCCGGCTTGATCGGGTTGGTGCACGCGAGACGACTCCAAAGGTGGATCCAAGATTGCTCTTCCGGAAGGCATCGTTCAGAAGATGGCCAGTGGATTCACCGGCGAACTCGTCGCGCCCTTGAATCGCCAGGGCGCTATGGTGATCAGGAAATGCCAGCGCCCTTCTTCGGCGCAGGCGGCGCCAATCTCGTCGAGCCCGGCGATACAAAGGAGTGGCAAGCCCATGTAGGGGATGGCGATCATGTGCACCGGTTCGCTCCAGCGCCTGAACTCCGGTAACGGCGGGTGGACGTCGCTGTCGGAATCGCTGCTCAGTAGCGCCACCCGGCGCTCGTGCAGCCAGGGCAAGCAAGCCGGATGCAAACCAGTGCCGCGGGCATAGGTATTGGCGGTTCCCGCGCCGTTGCGGACGAACAGGATGTCACCTTCCCCGACGGTTACGCCATGCGCGGCTTCGGCGCCTTCCAGATCGGCGGGCATGATCACGCTGCCGACCGGGAGCGCGCCGCCCTTCAGCGCGGCAATGTCGAGCAGGACGCCGCGTCCGACGATCCCGTTCCTGCCCATCACCTCCACGCCGAGCTTCTCTGCGCCTTTCTCGGTGACGGCGTCTACGGAGAAGCCGTTGTACATGCCATGCCGGCCCTCTGGCGTGAAGAGATGGCAGAGCGCATCGAGGTGCGTCACGTTGAAGCCGTGATAGATCATGCCGATCTCGTCGATGCAGCCTGACTCTTCGGGCTGTGGGTCGAAATAGCGGAACATCTCGTAGCGGAACTTGCGCTGGCCGGTGGGATCTGCCACCGGTCGCTCACGGGCCAGCGACACGACGCGACCGGTCCGGACGGACTGCACGGCGGCCAGGCGCATTTCCGGGGTAATGAAATTGAGGGTGCCGAGTTGATCCTCCGCCCCCCACCGTCCCCAGTTGGTGAGCGAGGGCAGGATCCGATCGATATCTTCGTCGCTGCGAATCGCGAAGTTATCGGCCTCGGTTTCCGCCCGGGCGCGCGGAACTGCAAAGCTAAAGGCGGACCAGGCCGCCACCAACAGCGAAGATCGCAGAAGTTGGCGGCGGGAAACGCCTTCTCCGCCGACAGGCTGCGGCGCGGGTGCGGTTGGGATGAAGGGACCTGATTTCATGGTTTGAACTTCCGGTTTGTGGCCCTGGTTGGCATCGCAATTTGCTTTTCCTGGCGCGGAAAGTGTATGCTTTAGTTTCGGACCGATTGCCTCGTAATCATCCCGTCTCGCCAATGGTTTGCCAAGCTGCTCGTAAAGGAGACCTGAAAGTGGTGAACGTGCCCTTCGTGACGAGGCTGGACAGATATCGCCTGCCGACTCCTAACAGCCAAGCAGGGAAGCGAAATGGCAAATCCTAATCGGAAACAGGTTACCACCGAGAGCGTGAGGGAGGGATTATCCTGTCGGCAGTGGAGCCGACACGCTCCACAAAGATGGCTTCGCCCGGAGGTTCGCGCTGGCCGCGAGTGGTGGTCGAATCCTCTCGTCGGGTTCTCATCCCTCCAAGCGCGCAAGAGAATCCGGCGCGGTCAATCGGGCAGCGTCCGGCGAGATTGGCGCTGGCGGTGAGGGAGGGATTATCCTGTCGGCAGTGAGCCGACACGCTCCACAAAGATGGCTTCGCTCGGAGGGTTCGCGCTGGCGCGCGTGGTGGTCGAATCCTCTCGTCGGGTTCTCATCCCTCCAAGCGCGCAAGAGATCCGGCGCGGTCAATTGGGCAGCGTCCGGCGAGATTGGCGCTGGCGGTGAGGGAGGGATTCGAACCCTCGGAGCCCTTTTGGAGCTCGGAGCTTTAGCAAAGCTCTGCTTTCGACCACTCAGCCACCTCACCGGTTCCGAAGCAGGGAGCCCCGAATATCCGGAGATTTCAGGAAAAGGTCAAACGTCGAATCGTGTGGAATCCCACCCGCATGCAACAACGAACTTTTCGGCCCGAGCAACTTTCATTAGAAGGAGCAAAGGATGAGAGTTGTTCGAACAAGAGTTCCTGCGACGACGGCCAACGTCGGGCCCGGCTTTGATTGCCTCGGAATTGCGCTGCGGATCTACAACTGGATCACCGTCCAGCGGGAGGGAATCGACGAGGCGGACGGCATGATCGAAGCCGCCTGTTCGGCGTTTTTCAATCGAACCGGGGTGGCGCCGTTTCCGGTTCGCTGCAAGATTTCAGGAGAGGTTCCGCGGGCACGCGGGCTTGGCAGCAGCGTCACCGTGCGCCTTGGGGTCCTCCACGGAGTCAACGAACTGGCCGGCTCGCCTCTGCGGCGGGAAGAGGTCTTTCGGCTGTGCGCGGAACTCGAAGGCCATCCTGACAACGCCGCGCCCGCTGCGTTTGGGGGATTTACCATCGCACGCGCCCAAGGCACCCTGCAACGTTATCGGGTCGATCGAAAGCTAGCGTTCGTCTTGCTCATTCCGGATTTTGAGGTGTCGACGACTGACGCACGGCGTGTCCTTCCCGGATCGATCGCCTTTGGGGACGCGGTGGCTTCGGTTTCCAATGCTTGCGCGATCGCCGGCGCGTTCGCCACTCGCGACTATGAAAAGCTCGTCGGCTGCTTCGAGGACAGGCTGCACCAACCATACCGCGCGCCGCTGGTGCCTTTTCTTGGGCCGGTCATTGAAGCCGGAAGAGCAGCAGGCGCACTGGGCGGCTGGTTGAGTGGCTCAGGATCGACGGTGGCGTGCGTCACCTTGGCGAACCCGGAAGCGGTGGCGGCGGCTATGCTCGCCGCATCCCAACTGCCCGGCGCGCGCGTGATCACGACCCGAGCGGATAACGCCGGCGTGCGAATCTCTATTCGGAATTGAGCGAATGCGACGCTGGCTGGAAGGTCTTGAAACATTCGCCATCGACGTCATTCTTGAACGCCGGTACGGCCGGCGGGCGGACGTCCTTCGCTGGATACTGCACGGGTTGGCGGCGATTTATCGCCTGATCGTTCAGTTTCGGCTCGCCCTTTACCGGCATCGCTTTTTTCGCCCGCGCTCGCTCGGCGTCCTCGTCATCAGCGTGGGAAATCTTACGGTGGGCGGAACCGGAAAGACGCCCGTCGTTGAGATGTTGGCCCGGGCCTTGCAGGCGGGGGGCCGTCGAGTGGCCATCCTCAGCCGAGGCTACAAGAGCGTGCCGCGTCCGCTTCTTCTCAGACTCTGGGATGGCATCTTCAAGAAAAAGGCGGTCTTTGCCCCGCGCGTGGTTTCGGATGGTAACTCCCTCCTTTTGGATTCCCGAACGGCAGGGGATGAGCCTTTCATGCTGGCCAACAATTTGCGGGGCGTCGTCGTGCTGGTGGATCCGGATCGGGTGACGAGCGGGCAATATGCCATCGAGAGCTTCGGTGCCGATGCCCTGCTTCTTGACGATGGTTTCCAGTACGTGCGCATGCGCCACGGCATCGAGATCGTTCTCATCGACAGCCAGGCGCTCTTTGGGAACGAGTATCTGCTGCCTCGCGGTACCTTGCGCGAACCGCCGGCGAATCTGCGCCGCGCCACGCATATTTTTCTTACCAAATGCGTGGATCGTAAGAACGGCGATTCCATCGCGCGGATTCGAAAATACAATCGCACCGCGGACATCATCGAATGCGCACACCGGCCGCGCCACTTGCGCAACCTCGTCACGGGCGAGATCAAGTCGCTCGAGTTCCTGCACGATCTCGAGGTCGGCTCCATCTGTGGAATCGCCATCCCGGAAAGTTTCGAGCGCGCGCTCACAGATCTTGGTGCCAAAGTCGCTGTTTCGAAATTCTATACCGATCATCACCGATACACCGCGCGGGAGATCGAGAATTTCATTCGGCGCTGCGGCCGGCGCGGCTTGACGGCCATTATTACCACGGAAAAAGACGCCGTCCGCATTCCGAGG
Source organism: uncultured Verrucomicrobiae bacterium (assembly GCA_963820865.1). Lineage (GTDB taxonomy): Bacteria > Verrucomicrobiota > Verrucomicrobiia > Chthoniobacterales > Terrimicrobiaceae > DASTFP01. The sequence goes on along the minus strand of CAWGBZ010000011.1, from coordinate 1,028,800 downwards.
ATTCTTGAGCCGGAGGTTCCCATCTACTACCTGCGGGTAGAGATCGAAATTCTCGCGGGACAGGAGACCTGGGTCCGGTTTGTCGAGCGGTTGACGACTCGCCAACAGGTGATCGCGCCGGCCAGACTTTAACCGGAGACGGCGTCGATTTCAGGAGGTCGCGCCGGTCTTGCCGAGAACTTCGAGGTAGGTCCGGTCGACGGTCTTGCCGGATTGCGGATCGAGGGTTTCCACGCGCATCTGCTTGAGCATCCACAGGCCGTCAATCTTCTGTGCCGAGACAACTTCGAAACGGCGCAGCAGCCTCCCGTCCCGGTTGTATCCTTCGATTCGCAGCAGGGCGCCGCTTTCTTGATCGATCCAGAGGCGGGCCACTCCATACTGGGACGAGGTGCCCCAGGCTTGGAGTTCGATCTTCCATGCCTTTCGTGACCGGACACTCTCCTCGCCGAGGAGCTTGGGCTTTTTCCAATAGAGAAACCTGAGGAAGAGGTCCTCGTAAGTGATCCCGGTGCCGCGGACCGAATCGTCGTAGCGGGCGGGTTTCACCGGCGCCGTCTTTCCCCCGGAACGCTCGGAGAGCGAGGAAGAGTCCCCGCGCAACTCGAGAATCAGTTCCTGATCGGGATTTTCAAAGCGGTAGTGGATCGCGTCGTCGACGACAATCTGGAATGGGGTGCTGCCGGAGGCCGTGCGCAGCCGCGCATCCAAGGAAACCTTCTGGCCGACCGGATTGAGGCGCGCCGCGTGGAGGATTGCTTCGGCGTCGGGTTCTCCGCGACAAATCGCGACGAACGAGAAAGCGGTCAGGAGCGCAAGCGGCTTGCGAAATCGCCCGGATCGGAAAATCATCCTCGAAGGCTAATCGCGGCAATTCATGGATCAACAGATACTTTTCCTCGTCAACCATACCTGGGCGCATCCTGCGCTCGACAAGATCATGGCGGTGATGTCGAGCCTGGACTTTTGGTGGCCGTTTCTGATCGCGGTGGTGGTTGTCGCGGCGGGGTGGGGTGGCTTTCGGGGGCGGATGATGCTGCTTACAGCGGGATTGGCCATTGCGATGACTGACGCGCTCCTCGTCGGGACCCTCAAGGACGTGGTGGGACGTCCCCGGCCGCACGAGGTGCTCGAGGGCGTGCGCACGCTCGACCTTGCCGTGGTCCAACCGCGGTTTCTCGCCGTGTTCAGGCCTTTGAGGGAAGACTACTCCGTGGCGAGGATCCACCCGCCGCGCGGGAACTCCTTCCCGTCGGCCCACGCCGCCAACAATTTTGCGGTCGCGGCGGTGGTCGCGGTGTTTTTCCGGAGGCGGGGGTGGTTGTTGTTTCTACCTGCCAGCCTGGTTGCCTATAGCAGGGTGTATGTCGGTTCCCACTGGCCGCTGGATGTCTTGGTCTCCTGTTTTCTCGGTCTTGGCGTCGGCCTGCTGGTGGTGGTCGGCGTGGAAACGCTTTGGCGACGCTGGGGAGGAGCGTGCCTGCCGCAACTGCACACCAGGTATCCGAGTCTCTTGGCGGCGTGAGCGGACCCAGGATGCTCGTGGTCTTCGCGCTCGCGGCAACGATCGCGCGCGGGGCTTTTGTCTGGTTCACCGAACCCTCGCCGGAGGAGGCCTACTATTTTCTCTGTTCGCAGAGACTCGCTCCGGCTTTTTTTGACGGGCCGGCCGGGACGGCTTTTGTGACGGAGGTCGCGAGCGTTTACGCCAAATCCGGCCACCTCTGGCGGCTGAGTGCTCCGCTCTGGGGCCTGCTGGCGACATTGCTCTGCTTCAGCCTGGTGCGCCAGGTCTCCGATACGTCCCGCGCTGCCGCGGTAGCGCTGCTGATGAATTTGCTTCCTGTTTTCAATGTTGCTGCGGTCCGCGTGGGCCCGGAGCTACCGACGCTCACCTTCGTCCTCCTGGGCCTGCTGGCGGTCTGGCGGGCTGCCGCCGCGGAGGGAGCGAAACTCTGGTGGACGGCGGCGGGCTTGTCCTTCGGAGCGGCGGTGTGGTTTGCTTACGCGGCGATCGCCATCCTGCCCGGTATCATCGGATTCGCGATGCGCAGTCCCAAGCGTCGGAAATCGGCAGATCTTTACGGAATCTCCGTGCTGCTTGGCATCCCGGCGCTGTGTCTCGTCCTTCCGCTAATCTGGAACGCGGACAATGACTGGATTCCCATTGCCGGGGGCACGTTTCGAACACTCTGGGAGTTCGATCCGATGACTTTCCTCCAGGCGCTCTTGGGTGTGACCTTGGCGTTCTCTCCCCTGTTGTTGATGGCCCTCGTCCTCGGATGGTTTCGCGCCGCGGCGGAGTCCTACAAAGGGCACACCCGCGCCCAGTTCGCCTTTTGGTGTGGAATCCCCTGTCTGATCATCGGGACCTACTTCACCCTGCGGGGTACCTCGGGCGTGATTTACTTCTTGTTGGCGACCCCGCTGCTGCTCTCCCAGGCGATCGATCTCTTCTCGTCGGACGTCCGCTGGGTAGCCGGCCTCCGCAGGGTGGCCATAGTCCTGGCCTTGGCGTTCTCTTTCTATGCCGTCTTTCAAACCTGGCGGGATGGGCGGGGCTGGCGAGGAGCGGCTGCGGATTTGCGGAGCGTTTTTGTGGAGAAATCCAAGGAAGGCCAGGACGATTTGTTTCTCATAGCCGAGGATGCCCAGCTTGCCGCGGTGCTTGGCTACCACCTGCGGGATGACCTCATCGCACCAGCAGGCCACCCGACCGTCTATGTTGGCGAATCGCAGGACATCTCCAACCAGTTTGCTCTTTGGCCTAACTATGCGGACTTTGTGGAGACCGGGCGAGTGGTTGACGAGTACTTTACCGAGCAGCGCGCTGAGAATCCCTTCCTGGGCCGCAGCGCCCTGTATGTCACCCGCGAACGGGCCGAGGAGCTGCCACAATCAATACGGGCCGCCTTTGACTCGGTGGTCCTCTTCCGCGAACTTCCGGGTGCGGGAGGCGATCCGAGGCCACTTTACATTTACCTCTGCCTTGTCTACCAAACCTTACCTCTGTGAAAGACCCGGACTTTTCTGTAGTTGTCCCCCTCTTCAATGAGGCCGACAACGTCGCCCTCCTCCAGAAGGAGATCTCCTTTGCCCTCGAGGGTCGCAACTACGAGTTGATCCTCGTGGATGATGGTTCGACAGACAGCACCGTGGCGCGCATTCAGCGCGCGGATCACGTACGCGTGCTGCGATTCAAGCGCAATAGCGGTCAAAGCGCGGCGATGCTCGCGGGCATGCGCGCCGCCAGGGGCGAGGCAGTCGTTCTGCTGGACGGTGATCTCCAGAACGACCCCAAAGACATTCCGAAACTGCTTTCCGAAATCGAGCGCGGCGCGGACCTGGTTTGCGGCTATCGCCAGCGACGCAAGGATACTCTTGTGAAAAGGCTAACCAGCCGGATTGCCAACTTCGTGCGAAGCCGGTTTGTCGGCGACGGGGTTCGCGATACCGGTTGTAGCTTGAAAGCCATGCGTCGCGCCTGTGTGGATGCACTGGTACCTTTTAAGGGCGTTCACCGCTTCATTCCGGCCTTCGTCAAGCATGCCGGATTCAGAATTGTCGAGATCCCCGTCAACCATCGACACCGCCAATTTGGTGTCAGCAAGTACGGACTGGGCAATCGGGCGATCCGCGCCACGCTGGACATGTTCGGTGTGCGTTGGCTGCAATCGCGGCGTTTGAATCTCACCGCCGAGGAATACGTTCAGGCCGCCGAAGAGCAGCCTCTAAAATCCGCCACGTAGCCCGCGCGCTCCCTCGTCGGGCGGACGATCCCAAAAATAGCGCTTGAGCAGCACTTTGAGCGTGGCGGTGAGCGGGACGGCGAGGAGAGCCCCCAACAAACCCCCCAGGATGAGGCTCCAACCGAGCACCGAAATGATGACGGTGAGGGGATGCAATCCCACCGACTCACCCACGATCTTGGGCGCAATAATCATCCCATCGAACCAGTTGGCGGCGAGAAAGATGATCGTCACCAAAACCGGATGCCACCAATCGCCGAACTGCGCGGCAGCAATGATCACCGCCGGAATCCAGCAGATCATCATGCCCAGATAGGGAATTAAGCCAAGTAGTCCCACCATCAGTCCGATGAGGAGCGAGAACTCCAGCCGAACGAAGATGAGAAGGCAAAGGCCGATGAGCAGACCATCGGTCAGACTGACAAGCAACTGGCCGCGGAAAAAGTTGATCAGGTAGCTATTGATCTCGTTAAGGAGCGAGACGATCTCGCTCTTGAGAGGCGACGCTCGCAAGGGAAGGTAATTGCTCCAGTTCTGAGAAATCGCGTGACCTTCCTGGAGAAAGAAAAACAGGAAAATCGGGACCAGGATCAGGCTGAGAAGGAAGCCGAACACTCCCAGAAAGCCACCGACGCTCTTCTGAACGAACTGGCCGGTAGCCACGGCGATGTCCGGCAGCTTCGTTTGCAGCCAAGCGATTCCTTCGTCCAGGGCGGTGGCCAGATATCCACCGAATGGGGTCCTCTGGGCGCCCGAATTCTCGGACCTTTGAAAGATAGGCAGCTCGCTCAAGCGCTTGGCATTCTCAAGGGTCTTGCCCATCAGCGCCTGCGCGCGCTCCGTATATTCCGGCATGTGCGTAGCGAGCTGCTGAGCTTGATTTCCGACTGCCGGAATGATGTAGATGAGGATACCCGCCACCATCGCGATCGATATGCTGAAGACGGTGATCACGGACATGGTACGCGACAGCCGGCGCCGCTCGAGCCAAGTGACCAGCGGATCGAGCAGGTAGGCCAGAATGGCCGCGATGGCAATTGGGGTCAGGACCGGTTGAAGATACGATATGCCCGTCACGACCAACCAACCCAAGAGCGTGGCTACCGCCCCCATCGCCACGAACGAAACCGACGTGACCGCCGCCCAGAATATCTTCTTCTGAAAAGGCGTCGGTGACATACGGGCACTTAGCCGAAGAATCGCTGAGAATCCAAGACAAAGCGCCGTCCGACCACCCTTGCGGTGGCGCATGATTGGCGGTGCGTCCCGGGCCAACTTCGGCTAGGCTGCGTCCGATGAGTGTTTTCGGTGCCTGGCGCGCGACGGCATGAAGAGTCTGTTGCGCTTTCTAGTCTTCGTGGTGATTGCCGCCGCGGTGGTCGCGAGCGTCTACGTTTGGAAGCAAACCCGTCCACAGGAACCCGGGGCCACTTTGCTCTCCAACGGCTTGCCGGCCGCCGGTTCTCTTCTGGCAATCCTCGATCGTGAGTTCACCGGCCTGGTAAACCGGGTCTTGCCTTCCGTGGTGAGCATCGAAGCCGTGCCCGCGGAGAGCGCCGACCCGCGTATTCAAATGTTGCGCTTCCTCTTCGGGGGCGGCGAACCCGGGTCGCGCCCGAGCGGATCCGGCGTGATCGTCTCAAAAAGTGGGCATATCGTCACCAATCTGCATGTGGTGAACAATGCCCGTGCCGTCCAGGTTCAACTCGCCGATGGCCGCATCTTGCCGGCGAAATTCGTCGGGGCAGACGGGCCCTCCGACATCGCAATTTTGAAAATTGAGGCCGAGGGACTTCAGCCGTTGCCTTTCGGAGACTCCGACAAGGTCAACGTCGGGCAAATGGTTTTCGCCGTCGGTAACCCGCTTGGCCTTCAGGAGACGGTTACCCAGGGCATCATCAGCGCCAAGGGTCGCCGCGCACTGAGCGAGGCCGCCAACGAGTTCTTTCAGACCGATGCCGCCGTCAATCCGGGCAACTCCGGGGGGCCGCTGGTGAATTTGGAGGGTGAGATCATCGGAATCAACAACTCGATTTCGCCGCAGGGCCAGGGCATCGGCTTCTCCATTCCTTCCAATACGGTTCGGCGCGTTTTTGAGAGTATTCGCGACCACGGTCGTTTCATCCGGCCATGGTTTGGGGCCTACATGCGCTCGCTCACTCCCCAGCTTGCCCAGCAGCTTGGTCTCCCGGATGCCTCCGGGGTCTTGATGTTGCTCATCTACGAGGGTTCTCCCGCCGAGAAAGGCGGGGTCAAGCCGGGTGACGTCCTCGTCGAGTTCAACGGCAAGCCTATTCGTGATCTGATCGGTTTGCGAAACAGGGTTGCAGAGACCGACGTTGGACAGGAAGTTACCATGCAGGTGAGGAGGGGGGGCAAGGAGCTGACGCTCCGAACCGTTTTGGCTGTCGAGCCCCCCAGATGATGCATCGCACTTTTCTTTTGACCGCACCTCGCTAACGTTAGAATTCGTGTCAACGCCCAACTCGCATACGCCCATTCCGAAGCAACCAATCGGGGCGACATTTATCGTCGCGATCAGCTTGTTGGGAGCGGTGGCCATCATCCAATTGCTCGCCGTCGCCTGGCACTACATTCCGCTCATGCGCCAGCAGGTTGCCCAGACCGCCGAAGCGCAAGTAGCTGCGCGCGAGGTGGCGTCCGCACCGGCTCAGACAACCCCGAATCCGACACCCACGCCGTCGGCTGAGATGCTGAAAGCGCAAAAGCTAATGGCTGAGACCGATCGCAGTTTGCGGGTGGGCGATTTTGAAACCGCGCTTAAGTTGCTGGAAGAATTAGGCAAGCTAATGCCCGGCGACCCCAGTGTGCTCCTGCGCAAGGCGCAGGTGCTCGAGAGACTCGATCAGCCGGCGGAGACGGTCGTCGTTCTGGAAGAGGCTCTCAAATATCCGGGCCTTCCCCAGGAAGTGCGCGCGCAGGCGCAGGCCAAGATTGATCAGCTATCTCAGGCACTCGCCGCGAGAGCGAGCACCCCGCAGGATGTGGCGCCTTCACTGCCCGATGCCGCCGGTGCGGACATCCGGGACGATGTAGGTCTGCAGCCCGGCGCCAGCCTGGGAATCGTGGACGCCCGGCTACGTGACGGGAAGCCTGGCACCAAATTGCTCATGCTGGCCGTGAAATCGCGTCCTGGATCATCGATCAACGTGCAGGATGTCAAGATCCACGTCTACTTTTACGAGCAGACGGAGGATGGTGAAGTGATGCTTACCGAGTCCAAAGTTGTTCCGCAGTGGCTGAGTCCGCCGGTTGATTGGGCTTCCAACGAACCCGAGTTGCTGGAAGTGCAATACGTCATCCCGGAGAGCGGGCTGCCCGGCAGTGCCGCAGACCACGCCGTCTCGGGAAGGAAGTTCTTCGGGTATGTTGTCGGAGTCTATTACAACAATGAACTGCAGGACTTCCGTGCGGATCCTGCGTCCGTGGCCAAAGATTTTCCGCTTCAGCTTTACCTTAAGGAAAGCGCGGAATGAATATTCTGATCGTCGACGACGAGCCTGGTCTTGCTGCGGGATTGGCCGGATGGCTCCAGGAAAGCGGTTGGGGTGCGCCCGGGGTAGCCACGACCAGCGACGAGGCGGTCGAGTGGATAAACCGCAACGGGGGGGTCGACGTTCTCGTCTGTGATGTGGCTCTCCAATCCGCGGATGGATTTACGCTCCGCGAGGCCATCCAGCCGCATCTGCCAAAGATGCAGACGATCTTCATTTCCGGCTATGATCTTTCCGATCACGCGGCGCGCATGGAAGGTTGCCGATTTCTGCAGAAACCGGTCACCGGCGAGGCGCTCGACGACGCGATTCGCGGCTTGTTCGAATCCCCGGCCAAGCCCCGACCGGTGGCGGCGCAGTTGCCGTCGATCGCGGCGGGACAACGTCCCGCGACTCCACGCCTCGTCGGTGCCACCGCGAAGCCGACGGGCGCTCGAAGCGGCAATGGAACGTCCTCGAGTGCCAGCCAGGCATCACCTGTTCCGAGAGTCAGCGCGCGCGGTGGGCCGCAGCCTTCGTTGCCGTCACGGAACCATCCCTCCGTGGTGCCGAAACAGCCACTGCACGTTCCCGAGGAGCAGCCGTTGCCACCGGACGAGATGGTGGAAACCGACGTGGGGAACTATCACATCGAGGCAAAGATCGAACAAGGTTCCCAAGGTCCCATCTACCGTGCCATTCAAAAGAACATGGGGCGAAAGGTTCGTTTGTATACCCTCGACCGGAAGCTTGCTCGGGATCCCTCGGAAATCGAGCGCTTCCTGTCCAATGCCAGCGCAAAAGCAAATGCAAGGCATCCTTACATTCTCGCGGTCTACGAAGCGGGGGAGAGCGATGGCTTATACTTTTATTCGTGCGAGTTCGTGGCCGGTCGTTCATTGAAGTCGATGCGGGCGGCCGGGGATTTTCTGGACGAACCGACCGCGCTTCAAACGATGAAAGTGGCCGCAGAAGCGCTGGCGTACTTTTCTCGCGAGCAGATCGGACAGAGCCCACTTTCGGAAGGTTGTCTGCTGATCGGTGCGAACAACCGGCCGCGTATTGCCAATATCGCGACGCGTGAAAACGTTCCAGGAAGTGACGTCGCTGAGGAAATGCGCGAGCTCGGCCGAATCATCGCTGCGGTTCTTCCCGAATCGGCGCAACGGCTGGGGGTGCGAAATTTCGCAACCTCGTTGGCGTCCGACCCGACAGGAAGCTATCCGGACTGGAACGCACTCGTTCAAAAGATCGCTTCGATCGAGCCGGCCGCCGTTCCGGAAGATGCTTATAAGCTCGAGGCGCAGGCCCAGACGGCCACCCGGGTGATGGAGGCGGCCAAGAGTCGGCAGAGAAGGAGTGTGATCATTAGTTCGGCTGTCTCCCTCTGCTTGCTCGGACTGGCTCTCGGTTCGCTCTGGTGGTTTCTCTTTCGTCCGAAAGGGGGCGACGTCCGCGTCTCCCATCGAATGATCGAAATCACGGCCGGCGAGTTTATCTATCAGGATGGGCAGAAGATCAGCCTCCCCACATTTTCCATTGACGAACACGAAGTGACGATCGGCCAGTATGCAGAGTTTCTCCGGTTCCTCGAGCAACATCCCGAGGCAGCCTCGAAATTCGCCCACCCTGCGCAGCCGAAAGGCAAGTCGCATGTGCCGGCCGAATGGGCCGATCAGAATCTCGCCACCGGACCGATGCCGGGCTACTACACCAGAGCCAAGCAATGGGGAAGGTACAAGGACGCTCCGCTCGACGTGAACTGTCCGGTCTTCGGGGTGGACTGGTTTGACGCATTTGCCTATGCGAAATGGAAGGGCCATCGGTTGCCGACCGAGCAGGAGTGGGAGAAGGCCGCCCGGGGCACGCAGGGCATCAAGTATCCGTGGGGAAATGAAGCCGATCCGACCAAAACCAACAGCGGCAGCGATCTCGATCCCAATCCAAAAAAGGGAGGCGACAAGGATGGCTTCAAGAGATGGTCGCCCGTCGATGCCAAGACGACCGATCGAAGTCCCTTTGGAGTCGTTGGAATGGCTGGCAATGTCTCCGAATGGACAGGTTCCCTCGACGATGATCCCCGGATGGCAGGTAGCAAAAACCCGGTGATTCGAGGCGGAAATTGGCGCAATCCAGATTACAGTCTCTCTCGGCGGGTCCTGTTGTTGACGGATCTGCAGTCTGACGACGCGTTGGGTTTTAGAACGGTCGCGGACCCATCGCCAGGCGGCGCGAAGCCATGAAACAAGGTGTCGGAAAATGGGAGGTGTGGCCGGGGTGCAAGACCCGGCTGGGCGGTCACCGCGGCTGGCCGTTCCTTTCGGCCGGTTGGATGGTCCTCCTGCTGCTGATAGTCCTGACGGTCTCGAGCAACGCTCAAGTGCAGGTCGACGTTGCCCTCAAGCGATCGCTCTATATGGTCTACGAGCCGTTGATCTGCAATGTGACGATTACGAATCTAAGCGGAGGGACGCTGATTCTCGAGGACACGCCCCGCGAGAAGTGGTTCGGATTCCAGATCGAAACGATCGACGGGCGGCCGCTGCCACCCGTCAATCCTGACTATCGCAATCAACCAGTCGAGATAGAGCCAGGTCAGCGGTTGAGCCGTTCGATTAATCTTACACCGCTCTATCCGCTGAGCGAGTTTGGGACTTACCGGGTCAAAGCCGCCGTGTTCTCGGCGCAAATGGGGAAATACTTTACTTCGCCGCAGCTTAACATCGAGATCACCGAGGGCCGGCAACTGTGGCAGCAAACGGTCGGCGTCCCGGATGGCCTTGGTGCAGGAAGGACGCGTACCTTCACAATTCTCGCGCACCGTCTGCCGCGTACGACCATGCTCTATTTGCGCGTCGAGGACAAGGAGGCCGGAGTCATCTACTGCACGACTCAACTGGGGCGCTTTATCACTTTTGCGAGTCCCGACATCGAGATCGATAGCGGAAACCAGATTCACATTCTGCAGAATACCGCTCCCAAGGCATTCTTATACTCGCATTTTGACGTGAATGGGAAAGTGATCAAGCAACAGGCGTATCAGTCGTTCGACTCCAAGCCTTATCTTGTCAGAAAGCCGGATGCTTCCGTGGCGGTGGTCGGAGGTGTGGCCTACGATCCCAAGGCTCCTCCTCCGGAAAGGCAGTTGCCTAAGCTAAGCGATCGACCCGTGCCCCTGCCGACGCCGCAGCTCAAGGCGAAGCCGCAGGATAAGCGGCCAGAAAATCTACTCTCGCGCTAAGTTCCGGAATCAGGTACTTGTCGGGGCTCTTGACCTGTACTTTGATTTGCAACGTGCCCTTTTGCCGGTTGGCTTCTGGAGCGATCTCCGCGACGTATCCCTCATAGACCTTCTCAGGGTACGCTTCAGGCGTCACCCGGCATGACTGCCCGAGCCAAACCTTCGAGAGATCGGCTTCATTCAGATCGATCTCGACTTGCAGGTCCTGCAGATCTGCGACCGCCAGGAGTGCGGTGCTGGGGCCCTTGTCGCCTCCGAAACTTTGTGGCGAGACAAGTTCGTTCTCGTCGGCCAGTTTCTCGAGGACGACGCCATCGATCGGCGAACGAATCACCGTCCACTCCAGGTTCCAACGCGCCAGGTTCAGCGAGCCTTCGGCTTCGCGCAATCCGGCCTCGGTCGCTTTGACTTCGGCTTGTGCGTCGTCAAGTTGCTGCTCGGATTCGACACGCTGTTCACGGAGGGTCCGGAGACGGTTGTAGCGGGTTCTTGCGATTTGCAGAGCCGCTTGGGCGCGGGCCAGTCGTCCCTCAGCTTCCGTGAGTCTCGAACGCTGCTCGGAATCATCAAGAAGGACCACAATCTGATCTTTCTTCACCGGATCGCCCTTTTTCACTCCGATCCAGCGAACGGTGCCAACGAATCGCGGGCTCAACTCGATGCGCTCGCGGTTGATGATGTAGCCGCTGGTGGTCAGGAGCACGCCCGCTGACTCTGTGGGCGTCGGCGTGCCGGCCGGGGCCGGCGATGCCGTCACGGAATCCGGTTGATGGGGCCGGGTCTGCGAGACCAGGCGCTTCGTATCGGAAGTCCGCGGCCAGGCGAACCAGGCCGCCGCTGCCAGAATGATAGCAACGACGACGAAGATGAGGGTGGCGCTGACGCCCCGCGAAGAGCGTTGACCGGGCGGAATGCGGAGCTTTTCAAGATCGTCGCGTTTCATGCAGTGGAACTCAAAATCGCCTCGGTTTCTCGCTAAATTGCTTTCAGTGCGGCGATGACCGGGAGTCTGGCTGCACGAATAGCCGGCAGCAAGCTTCCGACCAGGCCGACCACTACCGAGAAAGCAAGTCCCTGGGCAACGAGCATCGGGGTGATACGAAAATCAAAAACGGTTTCGCTGAAAGTTTCAAAGCTAAGGGTTCCGACGCTCCAGCCGTTGAAAAGGAGGGAAATGGCGCAGCCGAGCACCCCGCCGATGAGCGCCAGCAAAGCCCCTTCGATAAGGAAGCCCACCAGAATGCTTTTCCTTCGGTATCCGAGGACTCTCAGCGTGCCGATTTCCCGTGTCCGGGCGCCAACGGCTGCATACATCGTGTTCATCGCGGCAAAAACAGCACCAATCGACATCGTGCTGGCCAGGAAGCTGCCGAGGATCTTGATCAGCTTCACCGCGCCGATTTGCTCCTGATAGTAATCGACCTCGGGCAGCGCCCGGAGTTTGAATCGCTTATCATTCTCCAGCTGAGAGACGATCAGAGCCCGCGCCTGCTCGCTCCTCGGCCGCAGCAGCACGCTGGAATAGTTCTCGCGATCAAAAATCGAGCGTGCCTCATTGGCATCCATCCAGATCTCAGAATCGAAGGCGCTGCGATCCGCGTCAAAATGTCCCACGATGGTCAGGGTGACCGGCCCGGTGGTAATGGAGTCTCCGATTCGCATGCCAGCGAGCCGCGCGGCCAGGCGCTCGCTCACGACGACCTCACGCTTTCCCGGCGTAAACCAGCGGCCCTGGGTGAGTTGGACCTGCGGTCGGAGAAGAGCTCCCATGGGAGAGACGCCCCGGACAATTGCGTTCGCTTCTCCGCCTCCCGACCGTGGCACATTGATGACCAGGCTCAAATCGCTTGATGCCAGCGGAACCCCTGCCGAATCGCGCTCGATCCCCTCGATGTAACGGATGATCCGGTATTGTTCCGGTGTGATCTGGCTCGTTGATTCCGCGGTCGCACCTCGGCGGACGACGAGCAGGTTGCGCGGGTCTCCGGTGTTTCCACTCGATTTCTCGAGGCCCACCGCAAGGGATTGGATGACCACGTAGACGGCCACGACCAGTGCCGTGCAAAGGACAGTGGCGAGCGTGGCGCGCCAACGGACCAGGATGCTTCGCACGTTGTAAATGAGCGGAAGATTCATCGGCGTCGTTCTTCGAGGGTCGGGATCCTTAGTCAAGCGTCTTGAGTCCTTCCACGACACTCATGCGAGAGACAGACCATGCCGGCGCCAGCATCGAGATGACCCCCAGAAGCCCTCCGATCAGAAACGCCAATGCTGAAATGCGTGGGGTCAACTCAAAGACAGGAAAGAAGGCGAATTTTCCCGAGCTGAAGAGAATGGCCGCGCTGCCTACTCCGACGAGCGCCCCGGCAAAAGCCAGACCGAAGCTCTCCGCGAGAATACAGGCGACGAGTTGGCGCCGACGGAAGCCCAGGGCCTTCAGGACAGCGAGCTCTCGGAAGCGTTCGCGAATGGCCATGCTCATTGTGCTGGCGGTGACGAGGGCGAGGGTGAAAACAACGACGGTGCAAATGGAATTGATCAGGAGACTGATATTGCCCCACATCGACACGAAGCTCATTTGAAAGGCGCGTTCGGTCTCTGCGCGAACTTCGGCGGAGGTACTGGCAAAAGCGGCATTAATCCGGCGAAGCAAGTCGGGCACGATGTCGGCATTTTCGGCGCGCAGCCACCACATACCAACCTGTCCCCAATTGTTCATCGCCTCGTCGAGGTACTTGTGGTGAAACCACATGTTGGTGTCGTCGATGGTGCCCTCATAGATTCCCGCAATCCGCAGTTCGAGATCCACCGGGAAAATCGTGCCAACGAGGGTCACTCGATTGCCCACCTTCAGGCCGTACCGCTTCGCGGTATCCTTCCCGACGATGCAGGAGTCCCGAGCACGCTTCCAATATTCGAGCTGGTCGGTGGGGATTCTGGCCTCGCCGAAAAGTTGCAGGAACTTTTCGGGATCAACCGCGAACTGGGCAAACCCCAAGCTCTCATCGTCTTTGAACTTTCCACCGAAGAAGGTGAACGGGGTCACCGCGGCCACGCCGGGCATGCGCGAGATAACGGCGAGCTGCCGCGAGGGCAGGGTATTGGTGAGGGAAATCTTGTTGCGCACGGCGATCCGCAAGGAAGCGCTGACGTCTTCCGGAGGAATCGTCATCTCGCGAATGGCGACTTGCAAGGTTACGAACAGAAAGAGACTGATCGCTACGCTACCGGCGGTGAGAAACGATCGCCGCTTATTGCGCAGGGCGTTCTTGACGATGAATCCTGCCAGCGACATCAGGCGACTCCGGAAGTTTCCGCCAGGAGACGTCCTTTCTCGAGATGAAGCGAACGCGTGCCATGACTGGCCGCGCGAGGATCATGGGTGACCATGATCACAGTTTTGCCGACCTCGCAGCTCAAAGCTCGGAGAATCTCAAGGACCGCTTCGGCGGAGTTCGCGTCGAGGTTTCCCGTCGGTTCATCAGCCACGATCAAATTGGGATCGGTGACAATGGCTCGGGCGATTGCCACGCGCTGCTCCTGGCCGCCCGAAAGTTGCGCGGGCAGATGCCGTGCTCGATCCGAAAGACCTACCAGGTCCAAGGCAGCGGCGACCATCTCGTCGCGTTTGGACGCGGGCACCGCCGTCAAGAGAAGCGGCAGCTCGACGTTCTCGGCGGCTGTCAGCACCGGGATGAGATTAAACGTCTGGAAAATGAAACCGACGTTCTGGTTTCGCCAGTCGGCGAGTCGCGACTCGTTGAGTTGGGCGACATCCACACCTTGGACATGGCACTCCCCGGCGGTCGGTCGGTCGATCCCGGCAATGATGTGAAGCAGTGTGGACTTTCCCGATCCCGACGGGCCCATCAGCGCGAGAAACTCACCAGACCGAATATCCATGCTTACGTCGTCGAGCGCGCGCACTTCGGTCTCTCCCGCACCATAGATCTTGGACAAGTGCCGAATGGAAACGATCGTGTTCATGCGAATCTCGGTCTAAAGCTTAGAGAGCGCATGTAAGACGTCCAACGTTAGCTGCGCGGCGATCATGGCTCGCCGCACCGGACGCTCCGCAAATGATCTACGACGGAGGCTGCAGAACGCGAGCCTTGGGATCGCGCTGGCGTTCCGTCTGGTAGATATTCGGCGGTTTGGTGGATTTTACCTCCGATCCGAGGAGAATAAACTCCGGATAAAAGCCATTGCTGGCTGGCTCGTAGATAGTCTCGCCCGAGAAATATCCGGTGAGCCGGTACTCGTAGTCGTTGTCCGTCCCGATCTTGCCCTGCGCTCGATCCGGCGCGAGTTTTCGCTGCTCGTTCATCACGACGAGCCGGGCGGTTTTCCATGGCTTGCCAGGTTCGCGCACCCAGCCCCAGACCTTGTAGTCGACTTTGTACATGCGGCGGCCGACGAAGTAATTTCCGGGCGGTTCGCTGCGAATGGCCTGATCGGCCGCGGCGCGCGAGGCAGCGCCGGTATCGATAGTTTCGCATCCTCCCAGGACGGCGAGGGCGAGGACGACGAATAAAGTGTATCGTTTCACAAAATACCTGCCTTGGCGAGGAACGGACTGATCCAATCGGCGAGCGCCTCTTCAGAGAAGATTTCGAAGGTCTCGGTGAGCGCGAAGAGATGCCAGGTCTCATGATGATTCGTCGCCTGGCCCGGATTCAGGGTGATCAGGGGGCCGAGCGTTTCAATCTCAAGAATGTCCGTGTCCGAGAAAGTCTCGAAATTGCAGCCTCCGTCAGGATAAACTGCAGCAGGGTCGTAATCGAAGGTTTTGATGAACAAGCTGTCGCTCAGCACGTAGGCGATCCACCTCTCGCGATGGGCCAGGCCAAGCTTTACGGGCGGATAGTCGGGTGCCTGCCGGAGCAACCAGAATTTCGTTCCGAGTGTGAGTCTCGGGTCGGAGAGGTCGGTATAGGCCCAAAGGACCACGCCCCGATTCGGCAAGAGATCGCGAGGATGTTCGCCCAGGGGCGGTTGCGGAATGATTTCCAGCCCCTCCGGCTTCATCACGGTGAGCGCCCAGGGCGCGAGCGTGATGGGCTGCTCCGCTTCGTTGACGATCGTATGACGCAGCGAGACGCGCGTGCCTTGCGCAGCGGAAAGAATGCCGAGCGTTTTGCGAAGCCGCTGAGGGTGATGCTGGATGCTCTCGACGACGGTCTCCCCGGAGAATTCATCGTAGCGCCAGCTGGCCGGACTGTTGTCCAGGTGATAGCTGAGCACACCGTCTTCGGGCGCCAGCCAAAGCCGGTGACCGCCGCGTGAACGCCATTCCGCTTCGCCCGAAGAGCCGATCTGATCGTCGAAGATTTTGAGCGTGTTTTCGCCGAGCGGCGTTTTGTAGACGAGAATGCGCGGACCGACATCCGTTGTCACCAGCAGCTCGAAATCGTCGTTGGCAAGGCGAAGCGTGTTGTCCCAGCCGCCGTAGGAAATGATTTCAGGATTCATGGAACGGTCATTCTGCGAAGTTCCTCATCTTGGGTTCCAGCGATGTATTAGACAGGGAGCAGAGTTGCGTGGTCAACATTCATGACCCTCAGTCTACTCTGCCGCGTGGTTGGTCATAACTTCGGAACGCGCGCGAGACGTTCCTGAACAGCGGCCGTGAGCATCGTTACTTGGTGCGGCGAGATTTTTTGGCAGGCCGCACACTAGCTGTCGTCACGTTTGCGTGTCAAGATCATGCCCGCTAGTTGCCGATTGTAACCAGCCGCAAGAATTAGAGCCGTGCCTCCTTGGACATCTCCCAGAGCCAGCACGCCGCAGACCACTTGCTGAAGCGTCGAGCACGCGAGCGACTCGCCGAGCGTAGACCTCGGGGTCACGACCCTGGAGTTGTCGAGTTGTCGAGAGAGGCATTCTTCCTCCGCGAGGTCGAGCCAGGTTCCCGACGCGCTCGAGACAAGCACATCCACTTTGGATCCTTGCAATAGCTGGGCAAGGAGTGTCTTGAGACGCGCTTGAGCATCCTGCTCGGTCGTGTAGGAAAAGCCGGGGTGCATCGCCGACACCCAGCAATCAGCTGGTGCGCGCGCGAGAACGATGGCGGCTCCGCCCTCAGCGAAAAGCGCGGCATGATTGTCGTTGTCCTGAATCAGCCCCCATCGTCCGTAGGCCTCGCAGGTAATCCAGTCCAGTTCCTGCGCCGCGGCAATCACGCAAAAATCGGCTTCGCCCGCGCACAGCAATTCACAGCCCGCTTGGATGGCGGACAGGCCCGCGGCGGCATCACCAACGAGAGTGAGCACTTCGCCCTCAAGTCCCAAGCGTGCCGCAATGTGGCTGGCCGGGGCATTGTAGACGGTTTCCGGAAAGAGGAGGGGACTGCCTGCACCTTCCCCACGCTCCACGATTTCCGCATAGAATTTGCGCGTATAGACCACTCCGCCATCGGTAGCGGTGAAAACCAGCGCCGTCCGCTTGAGCGCTTCCGGTGTCAGGCGCGCGGCGGCGACGGCGTCCAAGGTGGCGGCAACAGCCAGGTGCGAAATGGTGCTCGATCGTCGCAAGCGCGGGAAGGAGGCCGCATCACGCGCCACGCCTTCCGGGACGCGTAGAATGGGAACGCTTCGTCCGCCTATCGGGCTTTGGAGGAGCATCGGTTCCGGTTTTTTTCCCTCTTTGAGGGCGGTCCACACGGAGGTCAGATCACGCCCCAGAGGGGTCACCCAGCCCATCCCGATAATACTTGCCGTCTTCACGAAAGACGCTCGAGCAACACTGCGGCATTCGCGCCGCCGAAACCGAAAGAATTCGAGAGAACTCGGCGGACCTTGACCGACCGGATCGTGTTGGCAACGACATCGAGTGGAAACTCCGATTGCGAGAAATTGATGTTGGCCGGAAGGAAGCTCTCGCGGAGGGCGACGCAGCAGAAGGCTGCCTCGATGGCTCCGGCTGCGCCGAGGGCATGGCCGGTCATACCCTTCGTGCTGCTGACCGGAACAGTCGGGCATAATTCAAGAATGGCTCGGGCCTCGCTCGAATCGTTTAGCGGTGTGCCGGTTCCGTGCGCGTTGACGTAGTCCACGCTGGCCGGATCGGCCTGCGCAGATTCGAGTGCACGCCGCATGGCCGTCAGCGGACCGGAGCCGGAGGGATGCGGCTGGGTGAGGTGGTGGGTATCCGCCGCACTGCCGTAGCCGGTGATGCCGAGGTCGGAATCTCCCTTCTCCAGGCAGAAAACGGCCGCTCCCTCTCCAAGCGCCAATCCGGAACGTGCGGCATCAAAAGGGCGGCATTTCTCGGCGGTCGACGCGTGCAGACAATCAAAACCGGCAAAAACCAGCTGCGACAACGCATCGTAGCCTCCCGCAAGGACGCGACGGGCGGTGCCCGCCCGAATCATTTGGCAAGCAAGACCAAGGGCATTTGTCCCGGAGGCACAAGCGTTCGAAACGATCCGGACTGGCGCTGAAAAGCCGAAAATCGACATCGCCTGCATGACAGGCTCCTGCGGGAGATAGCCACGGATTTTCCGAGTCGCTGACCAGGAGGGCAGTCCCAAAGCGAGCGAACGATAAAATGCTTCGCCGAGCGACATTCCGCCGCTGGTCGTTCCGATCACTACGCAATCGGGCACGAACCGTGGCCTGGCCGCGAGCGCCTCCGCCATTGCGACGAGAATCATCTGAGCAGCCCGCGTCCATCGTTTTGATCGGGCGATGATGGACGTCGCCGCCTCGCGCAGGCTGTCGTCCACCTGACCGGCCGTCTTGGAGAGGCATTTGCCGACTGGAAACAGACGGACGGGAGACACTCCATCCCGGGAATCGCGCAGATTGGTGAGGGTCTCAGACAACCCGACGCCCAGAGGACTTACGCAACCGAATCCGGAAATATCAATCTTTGGAAATGCCGGCGGCATGAGGCATGGGTTGATCAGCGAACAATGGATGAGATCGGCTCCTCTCGAAAGGAATTTATGCGCGTCACGTGAGGCATGAGACGCGCAACCAACGCACCAGAGGCCACCGCCAATCCGGCGACGAAACCAAACCAGATTCCCGTGGGACCGACTCCAAGCTTGAAGGCGCACAGGTATGAGATCGGGAGCGCCACGATCCAATAGGCCACCACTCCAATCAGCATCGGGGTGCGGGTGTCCTCGAAGCCTCGTAAGGCGCCGGATGAAGTGATCTGGATGCCATCAAAGATTTGGAATAAACCCGCGATGAGCAGCAGTTGAGCTGCCAGCGCCGTCACGGCGGTGTTCGCAACGAACCAGGAAGCGATGACGTTGCCCGCTCCCACGAAAACGACGGCGAAGACCGTCATGACCAAGAGAGCCATTCCCCACGCTCCCGCGACGATCGGGAGATAGCGATCGTCCTCGGAAGCCCCTCGCGCCTGCCCGATGCGGACGCTTACCGCCTGGGAAAGTCCCAGCGGAATCATGAAAGTCGTCGCGGCACACGTGATCGCGATCTGATGAGCCGCGAGGGCTGCGGGACCCAGCCAACCCATCATGAGCGAGCCGGATGCGAATCCGCTCACCTCGGCAAGATGCAGTCCGCCCGAGGGAAGCCCGATACCGAGCAATCGGCGAACCTCTGTGCCAAGGCCCGGTCCAAACCAGGCCGTGGGCAGGCTTCGCGACAGACCGGGGGCTAGGAGAACGTAAGCGATGATGACCACAGCGACCAAGACTCTGGCAGCGGCCGTGGCCACGCCGGCGCCCTCGAGTCCCATCGCCGGGAACCCAAGATTCCCGTAGATGAGAACCCAGTTCAAACCGATGTTCAGAAGCACCCCGCCCATCACGATCCAGAAGGGCACCCAAGGACGTGACAAGGCCTCGCAAAAGTTCTTCGCGGCTGTGGTGACGAAAATAGGCACAACCGACCAGGCACAAATGATAAGAAAGTTCCGGGCCGCCTTGGTGATTTCTTCGCCTTGGCCGAGCAACGGCAGGAGGGGTGTGGCGGCGTGGATCGCGCCGGCGATGAAGATTCCCATACAGGTTCCCAGCAGCAGGCCGCCGCGGAGCGCCTCACCGGACATCCGATCGTGACCGGCGCCAAATGCATGCGACGCACGCACGCTCACTGAAGAGAGAACCGCAAAGCCAAAGACCATTGGCACGGCCAGCACAGTTCCCGCGAACGCACATGCAGCCAGTGGAACGACGCCCACCTGGCCGACCATAATCGTATCCGACCATCCCATGAGCATCTGTCCAAGGAATCCCGCTACGATGGGCGCGGCCAGCGCCAGCGTTCGACGGTTTTCAGAAAGTGATCGGGCAAAAAGAGACATGGATCGGAACAGAGAAGGTTGCGAAGCGGAGAGATTCCGCGAGGACCGGCGCTACGCCCGTTAGGCCGGCAGCAATCCGCCAGCCGACTTGGACGCGCGAGTGCGGTCCATCCCGGCAAAATTGGCAACGGCGGCTTGCATAAGAAAACACGATAGCCAGCGCCGGAGCGGAGTCAAATCATCGGAAGGCACTTTATATTGATTTTCAGTCTCTCTCTCGGGAGAATCACGACAATGCCTCGTCGGACGCTCGTGTGGTTGGCTTGCTGCCTTCTTGCCGGCTGCGGTCAATCCGAATACTCCGGCTATAACTACCGGTCTTATGTGGTCCGTGGAGTGCGCTATACTCCGATGTCGCCTGGACAGGCGCCCGGTTATGTGGAGCAGGGGATTGCTTCGCACTACCGGGAAGGATGGTTGTTTTTTCCCGGACCGACGGCGCTGGGCGAGAATCAATGGCCGTGGAGCCGGGCTGGTGCACACAAGACGCTGCCTTTGCCGTGCAGAGTGCGGGTCACCAATCTGCGCAATGGCCGCTCAACGATCATCCGGCTGAACGATCGTGGTCCTTTCGTGGCGGGTCGCACGCTCGACGTGACCGAACCGGTGGCCAAGGAGCTCGGCTTCTATCAGACAGGGCTTGCGCCGGTGCGAATCGAGGTTCTGAGTGTTGGAGATGCCCAATGGGAAGTGAAGCGTCCGGTGATTCCTCGCGCGGTGCCGGTGTCGAGCGC
Source organism: uncultured Verrucomicrobiae bacterium (assembly GCA_963820865.1). Lineage (GTDB taxonomy): Bacteria > Verrucomicrobiota > Verrucomicrobiia > Chthoniobacterales > Terrimicrobiaceae > DASTFP01. The sequence goes on along the minus strand of CAWGBZ010000011.1, from coordinate 1,008,300 downwards.
GGGCTAGCTGGCAGGGTACGCTGAGCCTTCGGAGGCCTTTGGTGCGTTGAGCAGTTCCTTGGCGGCATTGAGTTGGTCTTCGCTGCCGATCAGAAGAATTTGATCGCCGACTTCCAACTCTTCGTCCGGTCCGGGGTTGACGATGTTCGTGCCTTGGCGTTCGATGCCGACGACGCTAGCCCCCGTCTGAGAGCGCAACTTCAACTCGGCAATCATGCGCCCGGCCGCGTCGCTGTCAGACTGAATCTCGACCGTCTCCAGGCGCGCTTCACGCAGCAAGGGCGGGAGGCTGGGAGCCTCTTGAAGGGCGGGAGGATCGGCCGGTTGGGCAAACGTGTCCCGGAGGGCCGATTGGGCGCGGGAGTAGAGTTTCACCGCTCCGCGATAGAGCAGGAAACTGGCGATCCCCATGATCAACAGCGTGAGCAGGAGAACGTTTCTTGACGGAAAAAGCGTCGAACTCAGCAGAGCGACCAGCAGGACCAGCATGCCGGTTCCACAGACCAGGATGGTGCTGGAGATCATAGCCTGCATGGCGGAATCGCGCGATCCGGTCCGGCCGATCCCGACGGCGGTCTCTGCGACCAGCATGGCCCCAGCCTCAATCTTTCGCCAAACGGCCACCAAAAGCGGAAAGCTCACCAGCAGCGCAGTGAACCAGGTCGCCGCCTTGGTGAAATCCTCTCCTCCAGGGAGTTCGGGCCATGAGGTTTGGACGTAGCGATGCAGAAAGACGGCGCCAATGAATATCCCCACGATCAACAGAAGGTTCACTGCGATTTGAACGCCCAGTTTGCCGAGGATCTTGCGCTCGATACGCGATCCGCTTTGCTTTCCCAAGTTGCCGACCCGTTCGCTGTAAGCATCAATCGCTTCCAGGAGCGGCTTCGGCGCGATCCGATCAAACCATTCCACCAGCCCGTCAGAGCTCCTGATCAGATAAGGAGTCAGCAGGGTCGTAATCGAGGAGACCGCCACAGCGATCGGATAGATGAAATCACTGGTGACCTTCAGGGTGAGCCCGAGCGCGGCGATGATAAACGAGAACTCACCGATCTGCGCGAGTCCCATGCCGACGCGCAGCGAAGTCCGCATGTCGTTGCCCGCTACAAAGCTGCCCAGGGCGCACGTAAATACCTTGCCCAGGACCACCACCACGGTGATCGCGACGATAGGCAGCGCGTATTTCGCCAGCAAAGCCGGATCGATGAGCATGCCGATCGAGACAAAGAATACGGCACTGAAGAGATCCCTGACCGGATGCATCAACGTCTCGATCTTATAGATTTGCCGGGCTTCCGCGATGATGGCGCCGATCAGAAATGCACCCAACGCTACGCTGTATCCCAGCTTGACAGTGATGAGGGAAATTCCGAAGCACAGCCCGACGACCGTGATCAATAACATCTCGTCGCTCTTGAAACGAGCGACGTAATTGAGCAATCTGGGAACAAGGATCAGCCCGGCGACCAACAGGACGCCCAGAAAAGAGCCCAGGCTCAGGATGGTCATGCCCACAGCTTGCGCCTCGAATTGACCGGTCATCGCAAAGCCCGACAGCAGGGCAATCAGAACGATCGCCAGGATGTCCTCAACGATCAGAATGCCGAAGATCAGGCTGACGAAGTGCTCGCGGGTCTTCCCCAAACCCTCGAGCGCTTTGATGATGATGGTGGTCGAAGAAATCGACAGGATGGCGCCGAGAAAAACGCTGTCCATTTTGCTCCATCCAAAGGCACGTCCGAGCGCATACCCGACCAGAAGCATGAGCAGGATCTCGAGGCTGGCGGCAATGAAGGCGGTCGCCCCGACTTTCTGGAGCTTGCGCAGGCTGAACTCCAGCCCAAGCGCGAACATGAGAAAGATGATGCCCAACTCGGCAAGTGTCTCGATCGCATGCTCGTCGGCGATCAAGGCGAAGGGCGGGGTGTGAGGGCCGATCACGACTCCTGCCAGGATGTATCCAAGGACCACCGGCTGATTGAGCTGGCGAAAGATGATCGTAACCAGAGCCGCCACGCTCATCACGATGGCCAGATCTTGCAGCAACGATGTTTCGTGCATGTCCGAGTTCTTCTTAGATCAACTGCGCCGAGATGAGGACCCAGAAAGCAGAGAGGGGACGGACAATTTGAACCGAACGGGCACAGATGCGCTCCGACCCTGTGTTCCTGCGTCCTCTGTAGTAACTCTATTTACGCTTAGTTTTCGCGCCAGCGCCATCCTTGGCCGCAAGAAATGCGGTAATTGAGCGATGGATTTCGCCGGAAAAGACGGGCCAGAGGTGCAGTGGCATGTCTGACCGGAGCAGGACAGTGGCTTTGTCCCAGCGGCCAGAAGACCCGGGGAAGACCATCAGGTCATACGGGCACCAGGTGACCAGCGTCGGGTAGTTCCAGGGAGCCGCGTTGAGTTGTCGGAGGAACCGGCTGCCCGGTCTCATCTCGCGGCAGGCGGAAAGTGGCACCAAATAAGCCGCGGCGCTGCCACGGTTGGGAGAGTTCAACAATGCAACTTTTTGCACCTTTGGGTTGGGCGTTTGCCGCAGAGCCTCACGAATGACGAGACCGCCCATGCTATACCCAATGAGGTTCAGAGGATGATTCGTGCGCTTGAGCTCCTGCGTCAGCGCGCTTGCCAGGCTCTCGATCGAGGCGCGCCCGCTGTTATCGTAGCGCCAGATTGCGCAAGGACCTACCTCCTTTTCGATTCGGCTACGAAGACGCTCCCAGCGTCCATGCGATCCCCAGATTCCGTCAATGATGAGTGTTTTCGTAACCGCTTTTTGCGCACGGGGTTGTTCTGCCTCCTTCGGAAACACCGCCACGGCGGAGGCCAGCAGAATCATGCACGCCCACCGATATACACCGACCCGTCGGACAGCACCAGTCCTCCGCGAGTTCGAGTCCGATACGAACTTGAAGGAGCGGATGGCCTTGGTCAGGTTCTTGGTTTTGCTTCATCAGCGGCCGGCCACACTTTTCGTCCGTGGCAGAGATTCTGCAAGGGACGGAGGCCACGATCTTTGCGGAGGCACCGCCGGGGATCACCAAGCCGTTGCGTCTCGTTCTTCCATCGAATCGCAAAATTCTGTAGGAGGATCGCAAGAATCTCCCTTTTATAGCGTTCGCATCAGTCGACCATGAAGTCATCATTCCTTCTCCAGCCCGTCTTGGCGGTTCTCTGCGTCGCCCTTTGCTCTTGCGCATCGGTCAGCGTTCGGGAGTCCATCCCTTTGGCGGAGCCCCCGGGCAAGGCACCGCAAACGATCTACGTTCAGACCTTCGAGTTTGAGGAGGACATGTTGCGGGTGGCTCGCCAGGGAGAGGAGTTGGAGAAGTTCAAACGCACCATGCAGCAGGAGATGACCACGAACCTCTACGAACGCATTGGCAAGTACATCGGGCCGGCGCAGGCCATCTCCTCCGAAGCCGAAGCCTCCACGGGAAATTCCTGGTTGATCAGCGGTCGGTTTACTCGCGTCAACCAAGGCAGCCGCTTCCTGCGCGGTGCGTTCGGGTTTGGCAGCGGAGGCACGAAGGTGGACGCCACAGTGACGGTGTCCGACCTCTCAGGGAATGTTCCCAGGCGTTTTCTCATGATCCAGACGACTGGCGGATCAAACGCGATGCCCGGCGCTATTGTCGGAGTGATCTCCTGGCCGGCGAGCTTTAATGCCGCGCATGGACTGGTGGCCGGCCTCTCTTCCGATTGCCGGCGCACGGCGCGCGAGATCACCAGCGCATTGGCTCAATACATGAAGAAGCACGGCCTCCAAGTCTCGCCGGATGTTCCCAAGCCGAAACCGAAAGGCGGCCTGCCGTGGTGGCCACTGAAAAAAGACGAGGGCTAATCTGGAGATTCTCATCCGTAGAGGACGCAGATTGAAGACCGAGAGAGGTCTCGGACGCAGGACTCTTTCTTTTTGTAGAGGCGGTGGCGTCAGCCGCCTGGCCCCATCGATCCGGGTTGCGATCAGGCGGGTTCCTGCGGCATGGTGCCACCGTGCGATGCTTTTATCATCCCGACTACACGTACCCGCTGCCGGAGAAGCATCCGTTCCCCATGGATAAGTTCTGGCGTGCTGAGCAGATCGTGCGCACCGAGTGTCCCAGGGTCCGAATCCACATGGTTGCGCCTGCCTCGGTCCCACAGCTGATGCGGGTGCATACGGCGGGATATTTGACAACGATTCGCACGGGCAGTCTCAGCCGGGAAGCGCTCGTCCGGCTTGGATTGCCGCCGTGCGAGGAGTTGCTCACACGATCACGGCGGGAGACCGCCGGGACCGTGGCAGCCATGTGGGCGGCGCTCGAAGACGGATTGGCGTGCAATCTTGCGGGGGGCACGCACCACGCGTTCCCGGACCGCGGGCAGGGGTATTGTGTTCTCAACGACGTGGCGATCGCTATCCGCGATCTACATGCTACCGATCCGGGGCGACGCGTGTTCGTCATCGACACGGATGCTCACCAGGGGAACGGCACGAACGAGATCTTTGCCGACGATGATCGGGTCTTCACCTATTCGATCCACGTCGGACGAAACTATCCCGCGGAGAAGAAACCGGGGTCACTGGACGTTGAATTGGAGCGCTACGTGGGCGGTGCAGAGTATCTCGATCGTCTGGGCGCGACCCTTCCGAGCGCCTTCGATCGATTTGCCCCCGACCTCGCTTTCTGGATCTCCGGCTCCGATCCCCACCAGAACGATCGATTTGGTCAAATGAAACTCAGCGACGCAGACATGACGGGCCGGGACCGCTCGGTATTGGAATTGGTGACGGATCGCCGCGTTCCTACAGTGGTCCTCTATGGCGGGGGGTACAACCGGGATCGCGTTCATACGGCCCGTTTGCATGCCAATACCGTTAAATCGGCCGAGAGCTTTTGGCAGTGAGGCTTCGCCGCGAGAACGAGCTGTCGCTGTGCCGTTCAATGCTTACCTAAGATGACCCAGACTCGCGCGAAACCACTCCCATGAAGATTTCCTCGAGGAGACGGCGGCTGTTGTAAACACGAACGGACCGCCCGACATCCAGAAGCTGAAGGCTGTTCTCGCCAAACACGGCTTGGTCGCCGCGATTCCGCCTGCGACCTGGCAACACCCAGGGCGATTTCGCCCGAGCCCTTGACACGCCGCTCGTCGCGTTCCAGGAGTGCGGAAAGGCTGGTGATCGAAACACTATCCCGATGGTGAGAACTCGAATACGACGCAAACGACTGTTTCAATACGAAAAAATCGGAAAGTTTTAATCAGTCCCCAATTTCGTACTTGATAATTTAGATTGGGACGAGTATTTCGGCCGGTTAATCCCCCGGCCCCCCTCCAAAATGCCCCCCAGGCTAGAAAGCAGTAGGGACGTCAAGACTTGGGTTTCAGTCGCGAGCTTCTTCTTTGTCTCCGGTCGACCGGAGACGGGCTATAGACCGAACCGCCATCACACGCGCCTCAGGATGAGAGCGCACCCGCCCCGGCATTCGAGGTATTCGTCATGAAAAGGTGAATCTCTCCGTTCCGCCCCCCCCAGCGGCCCGCCAGGTTCATTTTATTCCGCGCCACGCGGCGCATCACACGTTCTGTTTCGTTGCGGCGGCCTCTGTCGCCTTGGCCTCTGCGGCGTTTGCGGCGGTGTCGGACCTTCGCGTGGAACAGACTTTCACCGTAACCGGGACGACCTATTCGGTGACGCCGGCGCTGAAGATTTCATTCAATCTTTCGCAGGCCTCGCCGGTGACGGTGAAAATCTCGCGGCACCTCGCACGGTACGAGCATTTTAAGTGGCCCTATCTCGCGAAACCGATTCTCGTAAGGGAGTTGAATCAGGGAAACATGGGTGCCGGATCGCAGACGATCACGTGGGACGGCTCTGGATCAGAACGGCAAACCGTCGTCGAGGAGCAGAACACATTGACGGAGGAACTTGCGGCGATGAACCTGTGGACGACGGCCTCACTCGAACAGCTCACGCAGAGGCCGCCGGTGAATCTTTTCCAAATCTCCGTCGAGACGGGGAGCGAGAAGGTGTTCATCAACTTCGAACGCGCCGTAGGAACGGTGCGACCAAACCGCCATGGTGCGGCCCTTGCAGCATGGGGGTTATCGATCGAGACGGGACCTTCCTGGTCGTCAGATTTCTGGGGAGCGTGCGTCTGGCGCTATTCCTCGGACTGGGCGATCCTCGGCGAATATCCGAAAGATCACACGTTCGGTTGGGGTTTTGAACCGGATGAATGCGAGGCCGCGGGAGCGGACAGCCACGGGAACGTCTTTGCCATGAACGCCTCAGGCGTCTTCCGATACGATAGCAACGGCGACCCCATTCCCTGGCCTGTCCAATCCAATTACACCAGATACAAGGACTTTGGCCACGTGCTCGGGAGATCAAGCCGGGGGCGGCGAGCGGTTCAGCGGGTTTGCCGTCGATGACCAGGACAATATTTATCTTGGCCAGACCCAGCCGGATCGACGCATCATCGTCTTCAATAGGGACGGTCTCTTCTTGCGGACCCTGTCGCTGCCCGATGGGCGCCGCCCGGGGTCGATCTGCTGGATGGGCAACAACACCATTGCGCTCACGGCGATCGGCTCGAACCCGGAGGGTGTGCTGCTCTATCTGGACGCGACCACAGGAGCCGTGAAGCGGCAGCTCGGGAGCGCCAGCGCTCCGCTGAACAATCCGCTGAAGTGCTGGGCGGGGCCGGATCGGACGATCTATGCGGGCCATACAGAGAATGACGTCCGACGCTACGACGCCAATGGCGATCCGGTGCCGTTCAATGCGGCCCTGCCGGCCGTTCCAGACAACCTCACCCATGAAATCCGGTTCTACGCTCACGAAGTCGGCCTGCCGACCAACGCCCCCGGCTACCCTCAGCCTGCCGGCGGCTATCTGATTGCCGGTAACAGCGGGTTTTGGGTTTCTTCCGCTCTTGAGGTCAACGATCCCGTAGCAAAAACCGAGTTGTCGCGCTTCGCGAAGGACGGCACCTACATTCCGGAGAAGGCGACCTTCGCGCTCGGACGTTATGCCCCCGGCAACATCTTTCTCGACAATGAGCCAGCCACGTTCGTTATTTTTGCGAACAATTTCCAATCAACCAACCAGACGTTCACGGCGGCATGGACGCTCACGGATTTCGACGGGTTGGTGACCACGGGTTCGAATACCTTTACAACGGTCCCGAACGCCCGGCAGAGCATTCCCCTTAGCGTCAACGCGCCGGCGCTAGGGCATTATCGACTGAAAGTGGACATTCTCCAGAACGGCGTGCGATTCGAGCAGCTGGAGGCACAAATGGCCCGGATCGCGTCGCGGGATACCAGCGAAAGACGATACTCGCCCTTCGGCATGTGCGCGATCGGGGAGTTCGAATTGATGAAGCTCGCTGGCGCCAAGAGCTACCGTGGCGATTCAGCCTCTTGGGCGAGAACCGTCGAGCCTCTTCCCGGAGTGTTCTATCCCGACCGCCCCGACGTGGTGCAATATCCCCGGGGCGGTGCCGAACCCGTTCCGCGCGTTCGCACGCCGCGAAGGCTTCCTGAATCTCAACGGTCTGAACTACGGTGAAAACTGGCTGGGCGGTGATTGGATCGGGGAACCGAGGCACTTCCTCTACAGCTACGATCGCTTTTTCGATTATTGCGTGAGAATTGTTGATCGCTTCTCGGGCAAAGGAGAGGCGTTCTATCAATTCTGGAACGAGGCCGACGTCTTCTGGCGGCCCGGGTTTGGTGGTCCAAACAGCGCGAATGGGCGCGAGCACTTCACTCTGGTTCAGCAGCATGTCTGGAGCATCGTTAAGGCACGGGACAAAAATGCGCTAGCCATGTCAGACGGCGGAGTGAACGACACGCGAGTCATGGACGAATTCGCGACATACGGCGCCGCGAATTGGAACGACACCGTTCAGATGCACTACCCGGGCGCCTATGATGTTGCCTGGAATGAAATCAAGGACCCGGACCTGCCGGAATCTCACGCGTCCGGGATCAAGAAACTGGTGCAGATTCGCGACGGATCTTTCCCCGGTAAGGAAGTCTGGAATACGGAGGATTCTGTCCCCACCAATCCAAAAACATATCAGGTGGCGGCGGCTAACCTCCCCCGCGTGTTCATTCCGCAGATCGCGGTAGGCGTGGATAAGATTTACATCTTTCCGCGGTCGGGTACCGCCAGCAATCGACTGGACGTCTCCACTTACCTGGATGACAACGGGCATCCAGGCACCACCTATGTGAGCCTGGCAGCGATGACGAAACTGATCGAGGGAGCGGTATTCGTCGGAAAGAAGCAATATGACACCGAGGCCTACGGCTATCTCTTCGCCCGGGGCCAGGACTTCGTGCTGGCCGCCAATACCTACTCAGGCACACGCACTGTGCCGGTGGACTCCGGAGGGACCATTGTCGATCTGATGGGCCGCACGAAGGGCACGACTGGCGCCAGCCTCACGATCTCCCCGCAGATGCAATATGTCGTGCTCCCGCGCACGAGTCCTGGGGCCCTCGCGATTGCCCAGGCCGAGCTCCGGCAGCAACTCGATGCGCTTGGCTTGCCGAATGCGGGGGCGATTCCTGCCGAGGTGACCCGGATCGCCAAGTCGGCGCCGACCAATCCGCTCATGATGAACCGCCTCTTTTACCTCATCAAGGCGGCGAAGGTGGCGGGCGCGGTCGGCCAGACGCCGACGACCAATACCTCGAGCCTTGCAGCGGCGGCGCGCCAGGCCGTGGAGTCGCGCGAAGGCGCCGACGGCTATCTCCGCACCGCGCGCCTCACGCTCGATTGGACGGAGCGGCTGGCGCAGGAGGCCGCGAGCGATCCAACCATGGGTTGGGCGCTCTCGCTGGCCGCCCAGGCGACCCAGGACATCACGTCGGTCGAAACGGTGGCCATTCCCGGACTGGTCATTAATACCTTCATCGGGACGCCCGGTGAAATCCAAGGTATCCGCTCGACGGTGCCAGTGAGGGACCAGAGGTCCACCTCCATCGACGATAAGTTCCGCTTCGAGATCGATCGTCGACCCGGAGAGACCTTTGAAATGGAGATCACTGTCTGTAACTACTACCGACACAGCGTTTCGGGGATGGTCTCTCCGCGCCTGCCGGTGGGCTGGGTGGCTTCGCCCGGGCAAGCCTCCTATTCGGTGGCCGCCGGACAGCGGCAGCGGTTCATGTTCACGATCGCGATTCCACCGAGCGTGGGCGCGCAGAAATATTCTGTCGGCGGGAAGACGCAGTACAGCGGCCAGGAGGTCCGGGAGATTCACGCCTCGAGGATCACCTTCAACTCGGTGGCGACCCAGACCCTGACAGTGATCAACGGTGGCGGCAGCGGAAATTATCCGCCAGCGACGCAAGTGACCGTGACCGCGAACCAGCCGGCTTCCGACCAGCAGTTCACCGGTTGGACCGGCGACGTCTCGATCCTGGCCAATCCGGCGGCACCGATGACCACGGCCACGATGCCATCGTCGAACGTCTCCGTTAAGGCAACCTACGCTGGCGGCACAACGGGTAGCGCGGAGAAGATCCGCTATCATCCTCGCCAAAATTTTGGCGGGCGCATGATTGGCGGTGTGTTCGAGGGCAGCAACGGCAACAAGGACACCGGTCCGTACACGCTCCTCTACACCGTCGTGACGGAGCCCTCGGGCTGGACGGAAGTGGACGCGAGCTTGGGGGGATTTCGGTATCTCCGCTACCGCTCACCCAGCGGCGGGTACTGCAATGTGGCCGAGATCGAGTTCTACCGCAATGGCAACAAGCTCGGCGGTCCGACCTTCGGCACGCCAGGGAGCTACAGTGGACAAAGCTCTGACGCCTTTCGAGCCGCTCTCGACAACGACACTTCGTCATTCTTTGACTCGAACCAGGCCAGCAATGCCTACGTCGGCATCGACACCGGGGCGAGCCTTTACGCGCTGACCGTGAATAGTGGCAGTGGCGACGGCACCTATCTCGAGGGGACGACGGTGACGGTAAATGCTGACGCGCCTACGACCGGCCAACAATTTTCGATGTGGACCGGCGATACAGCCATTCTTTCGAATCAACTCCTCGCAACCACTTCGGCGCTGATTCCGGCGATGAACGTCTCGATCACTGCGACCTATATCGGCGGCGGTGGTGGCGGGGGCAATGGCGGAACCGGGACGGGGCTTCTGGGTCAATACTACAACGATCGAAGCGATTCGGCGTACCCGCTGAGCGCCCCCTTTGCCGGCGCACCGGCGCTCACTCGCACCGACGCGACGGTCGATTTTCCATGGGGCGGAGGTTCGCCAGACGCCGCCGTGACACCGGATAATTTCTCGGTGAAATGGAGCGGGCAGGTGGAGGCGCCGGTCACGGGGAGCTATACCTTCACGGTCCGCGGCGACGACGGTGTGCGCCTTTTCATCAACGGCGCCAAGGTGCTCGATGGCTGGTCCGACCATGGAGCCATGGACTTCACTTACACGACGGACCTGACGGCGGCCACGAAGTACGGCATCGAGTTGCAGTTTTACGAACATGGCGGCGGCGCGGAGGCCAGACTGCAATGGAGCTACCCGGGTCAGGCCAAGCAGGCCATCCCGCAAAGCCGGCTTTATCCGGCGACCACGCAGCAAGTGGCGGCGCCGGTGTTTAGTCCGCCGCCTGGCACCTACGCGAGTGCGCAATCGGTGGCGCTGACGACATCGACGGCGGGGGCCACCATTCGCTATACGACTGATGGCAGCAATCCGACTGATTCGAACGGGACTCTCTACAGCGGCCCGGTGCCCATCGGAGGCACGACCACGCTAAAAGCGATCGCCTATAAAGCCGGCATGATCAATAGTGCAGTGACCAGCGGAACTTATACGATAAACAGCACCCCGAGTTTTGCCCTGACGGTAAACGGGGGTTCGGGTAGCGGTAGCTACGCGGTGGGCGCCACGGTGAACGTCAGCGCAAACGCCCCGGCGGTGGGCCAACAATTCGCGGGCTGGACCGGCGACACTTCGATCGTGACCAGTCCCTCCTCAGCATCCACGACGGCGAAGATGCCTTCATCGAATGCGACGATTACGGCCACCTATTCCGGGACGAGTGGTGACACCGGCACAGGCCTGCGTGGCCAGTACCTACAGCGACAGCGGTGCGAGCTACCCGTTGGCCAATCCATTCACGGGCCCACCGGTCCTCGCGCGCAGCGACGGCACCGTGGACTTTGGGTGGGGTGATGGTTCGCCGGGCGTGCCGGTGACTTCGAACAACTTCTCGGCGAAGTGGACAGGAAAAGTGAAGGCGCCCATCACGGGCAGCTACACGTTTACCGTTCGGGGTGACGACGGGGTAAGATTGTTTCTCGACGGCACGAAGGTTGTCGACGGTTGGTCCGACCATGGAGCAATCGACTACACTTATACCGTGAACCTCGCGGCAGGCACGATGCACGACGTCGAACTGCACTTCTACGAGAATGGCGGCGGCGCGGAATGTAGACTGCAATGGAGCTATCCCGGGCAAGGCAAGCAGGCGATCCCCCAGAGTCAACTGTTCTCGGCAGCAGGTTACGCGCTGACCGTGAACAACGGCAACGGGGATGGAAACTACACCACCGGAACGCAGGTGAACGTCAGCGCCGATCCGCCGCCCGCAGGGCAGAAGTTCGCAGGCTGGAGCGGTGATACTTCCATCTTGGCGGACCCGTCCGCGTCCTTTACCACGGCGACGATCGGCGCGTCGAATGCGTCGATTAGCGCGACCTATCAATCGACCACCACGGGCTCCGGCTTGCTCGGGCATTACTACAATGATTCGAGCGGCTCAATCTATCCGCTGGCCAATCCATTCGGAGGAACGCCGGTGCTCACGCGCACCGACGCCGTCGTGGATTTCAGCTGGAGCGCAGGATCGCCCGCCTCTTCGATCACCCCGAATTTCTTCTCCGTAAAATGGACCGGCCAGGTGAAGGCACCTGTCTCGGGAACTTATACATTCACGGCTTCCGGCGATGATGGCATACGCCTCTTCATCAATGGCGTCAAAGTCATGGACGGATGGAAAGATCAGGGGGCCGTGCCCTACACCTACACAACGACGCTGGCCGCCGGGACGCTCTATGACATCGAGTTGCACTACTACGAGCACGAGGGTGATGCCGCCTGCCGGCTCCAGTGGAGCTATCCCGGTCAGCCAACCCAGGTGATCCCGTCGAGCCAGCTTTATCCCCCCGCCCAGCCGACGCAGGGGACGGGCCTGCGCGGGCAGTATTACAATGACAACAGCAACACCCCTTATCCGCTGGCCAATCCGTTTGCGAGTTCTCCCGTCCTGGTCCGCCTCGATCCGGGCGTCGACTTTAATTTCGGGGATGGGTCGCCGGGATCGCCCGTGACCTCGAATTTCTTCTCTGCGAAGTGGACGGGCCAGGTGAAGGCACCCGTCTCGGGAGCCTATACGTTCACAATCACCGGCGATGACGGAGTACGCTTCTTTATCGACGGCACAAAGGTCATCGACGGATGGAGAGATCAAGGTGCGACCGCATACTCGTACACCACGACATTGAGCGCTGGCACGGTCCACGACATCGAACTGCAGTACTACGAACACGAGGGCGGCGCAGCCTGCCGGCTTCAGTGGAGCTATCCAGGACAGGCCATCCAGACGATTCCGCAAAGCCAGCTCTTCCCGCCGACGTTGTAAATCGCAAGGAAATAGACTGGACCAGGTCCGCTGGACGAGAAACCATCATGTCCACCGGCATGTTCTCAACCAACGACCCGGCGGAAGAGTTCGTATGATTGTATCCTTCGTCAGTCCGCGTGTTCTTGTCATCGGCGGCGGAGCCGTCGCCAAGCTCAAAGACGTGCTCGCCCAGCTGGGACTTTCTCGTCCGTTGGTCGTCACGGACCCTTGGATGGTATCCTCCGGGACGGTGGAGAAGGCGCTCGGGCCTCTCCGCGCGGCGGGTCTGGCGCCCGCGGTGTTCTCAGAGACGGTGCCGGATCCCACCGATGCCGTCGTGGAAGCGGGCGTGGCGATGCTTCGAGAGGGCGACTACGAGTGCCTGATCGGCTTTGGCGGAGGCAGTCCGATGGACACAGCCAAGGCCATGGCCATCCTGGCCGCAGCTCCAGCCGGTGCCAAGATGCGCGAGTTCAAGGTTCCGGCCCAGGCCAACCGCGCCGCACTGCCGGTGATCGGCGTCCCGACCACTGCCGGAACCGGCAGCGAAGCGACTCGCTTCACGGTGATCACCGATACCGAGCACGATGAGAAGATGCTTATTGCGGGCTTGGGTGCGATGCCCATTGCGGCGGTGGTAGACTACGAACTCACCTTGACGCTGCCGGCGCGGATCACGGCGGATAGTGGCATCGACAGCCTTACCCATGCGCTGGAAGCCTTTATTAGCAGACGGGCCAATCCGGAATCCGACGCTTGTGCTTTGCGAGCCATGCAGTTGATCGCTCCGAGCCTGCGCACCGTTTATCGCGAACCGCAGAACGAAACTGCGCGCGCAGCGATGATGAAGGGCGCCACCCTGGCCGGTCTGGCCTTCTCCAATAGCAGCGTCGCGCTGGTACACGGGATGAGCCGGCCGATCGGCGCGCATTTTCATGTGCCGCACGGCCTCTCCAACGCCATGCTCCTGCCGGCGGTGACGGCCTACTCGCTGAGCGCGGCCTTGGAACGTTATGCGATCGCGGCTCGCGCCATGGGGATTGCTCAACCCGGAGAAAGTGACGTGAGCGCCGGCCAGAAGTTGCTCGACGAGCTCGCTTCCTTGAATCGCGACCTCTCTGTGCCCGGTCCGTCCGCTTTCGGTATCGATCCGCGGCGTTGGGAGGATCTTTTGCCCACCATGGCCGAGCAGGCCCTTGCCTCGGGGAGTCCTGCCAACAATCCGCGGGTGCCCGGCCAGGAAGAGATTATCACCCTGTATCGGCGCGCTTGGAACGGTTGAGGACGAGCCGTTGCTTTTCCTTGTCACGGATCGCTACCGAAGGTCTCGCGGATCGGGTCCAGTAATCTGTGGCCGCGTTGCCCTGTGACGGGTAAGAAGTCGGCGAGATGAAAGTGGGCACTTGGAACGTGAATGGCATTCGCGCGCGGGAGACGCAGGTGCGCGAATGGGTCGAGGGCGAGCGCCCCGAGTTTGTTTGCCTTCAGGAACTCAAGGCCTCGACAAGTCAAGTGCCAGTTTCGGTCGGCGAAATGGAGGGCTACTGGTGCTATTGGCATGGCAGCGGCGCTTATTCCGGCGTTGGCTTGCACGTTCGGAAAGATTTGTGCCCCGAGAAGCCCGAGTTTCGCCATCCGCCTTTTGACTACGAGAATCGGATCGTGTCGGCGCAGGTCGGAAATTTGACCGTGGTTTCCATCTATGTGCCCAATGGCGGGAAAGACTTTCCGGCCAAAATGAGATTCCTGGAAGCCCTCGAGAAGTACGTCGAAGAATCTCAAGCCGCCGGAAGAGAGCTTCTGCTCTGTGGCGACTTGAACATCGCGCGGACGGACATGGATGTGCATCCAAAGGAGCGAAAGCCCAAGGCCATCGGACAACTCCCGGAAGAGCGGGCACTCCTTGAACGTATCCTCGCCAAAGGATTGGTCGATGTCGGGCGAATGCTTGACCCGCACAATGATCAACTCTTCACCTGGTGGGCGCCTTGGCGAAACCTCCGCCAGCGCAATATAGGCTGGCGGCTCGATTACATTCTGGCAAGTGAGCCTTTGGCGCGGCGGGCGTCCAGTTGCTCCGTGCTGGCGAAGGTCGGCACGAGCGATCACGCGCCGGTCGTTGCAGCGTTCGCGGAAAATTCGGCGCCACTGTAGAGCGCCAATCGTTCTCTTTCCGCAGGCCTACGCCGGCCTCATTCAACGACTTTCCGATGCCGCTCGAGGACTTTTTTTGCCAGGAGCCGGCACGCGGCGAGATCCTCGGCGAGGAAGTGAATGAAGCCGCGATTCTTGCAAAGAATCTCCCATTCTTCCCGGGTGAACTGTTTTGAGAACTCGAGAAGCTCTAAGTGAGTCGGAGGTTTCTCCAATTCAGCGTATCGCCGCATTTTTCCGGCAGTATCGTTTAAAATGCTCGCTTTGGCGAGCATCGTCTTCATCCGCCGGCAGAATGCCTTGGTGATTCGCTTACTCGGCGGCCAACAGACCTTGCAGGTCCTTTATCACCTTCGAAGGCCCAACATATTCCTCTCCATTGTAGCTATGGGAAAGGACCTTGCCCTCTCGATCGACGATCACCAGACAGGGAATACCGTTGCCTTCATACTTTTCGAGAAGTGAGTTCCCCTGATTCGCCTTTGCGAAGCTCAGCGCGGGCCATGGCATGGCGTCCTGCTTCATGTATTCGATCATCTCCTCCTTCGAATTGTCACGACTGACGAAGATCACCTCAAACTTATCGTGTTGAGCTTGCTGTTTGTACCAGTCAACGAGCCGGGGAGTGAATTTCCTGCAAGGTCCGCACCAGGATGCGGAGAAATAGACCACCAGATACTTTTTCCCCTTCAGGGCTGACGCGTCGAAAGGTTCGAGGCTGCGGCCGTTGTAGGCGACGAGCTTTCCATTGAGTCGGTCAGCGACCTTATTCGTTGGCGCAAGCGGAGTCGGGCTGGATGCGGCGTGCGAGGGAGATTCGTCGGCCTTGGGAGTCATCGCCGCTCGGGCGGCGGCCAGCGCCTCGAGCCGTGTCCGGACAGTTTCCGCCCTGGCAAGAATGTCCGTATCCGTCGGCGGGAATGCCATGGTGGAGCCCATCGCGTTCACGGTCACTCCCCCAGGCTCAACAGAAACGACCGGATAGACCCGGCCGGGTGAAGCTTGCATCGATCCGGAAACCTTCCCGTTGACGAGAAGTGGCACCTGATGGGCGACGTTGACGGTCACCTCTCGCGGCCACAGAGAGCGGCTGGCTGCCAGGATGTCGATAGTCAACGGCTCTTGGGCAGTCAGCGAGGGCAGCAACAGAGCAAGCACAACGAAAAAGCTCGGCAAAGAAGCATTCCTCGAAGGCCCAAGCTTTCGGACGTCCACGGCTCGCTTGTAAAGGCGAGGCTACGGGGACGTCCAGAATTATTCGAGGCTCGCGAGACCTCGCGGGCAACCATCTGCGCTTAGACGAAGGAGTCGTCGTCTCCCAGGAAGCCTCCGCTGTCGTCGGAGGTGAAAAGCTCGTCGTTGCCTGGATCAGGGTCGGCACCCGCAGTGTCGGGATCGGGTTCAAACGAACCGGCAGAGTCGCCTTGCGTGACGGGCTGACCATCAGTCGAGGTGGGAGCACCCGTCTCAAAAATGTTGTTCACGATCTCGGTGTTCTCGACCGGCTGGGTACCGCCGATGAGTCCGCCGGAAGGCCCCGTCAAGCCGGCAAAAGGTCCCGGGTTATGCCCCATCAGATTCTGAATCCCCTGGAAGAGCAGAGCTCCTCCGGCGACGCCCGCGGCCGTCGAAAGCGCGTTCTGGAGAAAGCCGCCTCCTCCGCTGGCCTGGGGCAACGGCGGAGGAGCAAAGGTGGAGCGTGGCGAAGGCTGAGAGGGAAGGGGCGGCGGTGTTTGCAGCGAACGCAGCGGGGGCTGCTGGGAAGGGGACTGTCCAACCCCAAAGACGTTGGCCATGCCGGAGAGAAAACTGCCTCCGGCTTCCTGATTGGGACGGTTTGACGCAGTCAATTGCTTTTCGAGGTCGGCAATGCGGCTTTGAGCGGCGGCCAGGGCCTGTTGCATGACGAGCGTGCTTTGGACGAGCAGGTAGGGGGTCGAAGGCTGCTGCGAGACCCTCGTGCGGATGAACTCATCGGCCTCCGCGTCCTTGGGCTGGGCGGCTGCTTGATTCAATCTATCAAAAAGAGTCGCAATAAGTGTGCGTTCGTCCGGTGTCATAAACGAAAGGAAGCCCATCTCCACTGAGTTCGCAAGGGCCGCTCCCCAGACGTTGCCGAAGGAGCCATTGCAGGATCAGGGCAGCTGTGCCAGCTTTGAGCATGGATGCGCCGTTGCGAAATGCAGGATCTGTTCCGACGGAATCGGGGGGCGAGCCTTTGACGACGAGTGTATGCGAGCAATGCGGGGCGCCCGACGCCGTCAGGGTGGGGGACCAATGGCTTTGCGAGAATTGCTATGTCGAGGCGGGATCGTGTTGTCCCGAGTTCGGAGCGAGCGACCTGTGGGACGATTCTTGCCGGACGAAGCGGACCTCAAAGCGGCAGGACAGCTAGGCTCCGAAACAGGGGCACGCGAAGCTGCAAGAAGCAGCGCGTTATTTCGCGGAAGCCAGCTCGGGTTCCGCTAAGGGCGCTCCCTCGCCGCCGTGCGGAGTCTGACTTTTCCGGGCGAAGAGCTGTTGAACGCGCTCGAGGTAGAGGTAAATGATTGGTGTGATGTAGAGAGTAACGATCTGCGATATCACCAGACCGCCCACGACGCTGAGGCCGAGCGGCTGGCGCACGTCGCCGCCGGCGCCCATGCCAAGCGCGATCGGCAACGTCCCCATCATAGCCGCCAGTGTGGTCATCATGATGGGGCGGAAACGGACAATGCAGGCTTCGAAGATGGCAGCGGCAGGTGGTTTCCGGTCGTGGCGCTGCGCAACCAGGGCGAAGTCGATCATCATGATGGCGTTCTTCTTGACGATGCCGATCAACATCAGCAGCCCGACAAAGCCGTATACGTTCAGTTCCTGCTGAAAGAGTGCCAGGGTCAGGAGCGCGCCGAAACCGGCGGAGGGCAGTCCGGAAAGGATCGTCAGAGGATGAACGAAGCTTTCGTAGAGGATTCCGAGGATGATGTAGATGACGACCACCGCCATCAGCAAGAGCAGGCCAAGATTGCCAAGCGAAGATTGAAAGGCCTGGGCGGTGCCTTGAAACTGTGTGGTGACCTGTTCGTCGAGTTCGGCCTTCGCGATCCGTTCGATGGCCGGAACCACATCGCTCAGGGAAGTCCCTCGGGCGAGATCGAAGGAGAGCGTCACTGCCGGAAGCTGCCCGAGGTGCTGAACAGTGAGCGGTCCAACCTGCGACGTGAAACTCGCGACGGTGCTCAGAGGGACTAATTGTCCCGAGGACGATCTGACGAAGAGTCGAGAAAGGTCCGCCGACTCGCGTTTGAAGTCGTCATCGGCTTCGAGAATAACCCGATACTGATCGGTCGGTGTATAGATGGTGGAAATCTGACGCGCGCCATAGGCATTTCCCAAAGCGCGCTCAATCTGGCCGGCGCTGATGCCGAGGCTGGAGGCCTTGTCCCGGTTGATATCGACCAGGACCTGCGGGCTGGTAATCTGCAGATCTGTGGTAACATCCACGATGCCGGGAATCTTGCTCATCAGGCCTTCCATCTTGTTGGCCTCCTGATAGAGGACGTCGAGATCGGGGCCGAAGAGAGTGAATTGATAAAGGCTCTTGGTGAGGGTGCCACCAATGCGAATCGTTGGGGGATTTTGCGGGAAGACCTTCAGTCCCGGAATTCCGGCAAGATCTTTGCGAAGCTGGCGGATGATCTCGTCGATGGGGGGACGTTCACTGCGCGGTTTCAGCGTCAGGAAGAGCCGCCCCGTATTGCTCGAGCGCGCCGCGCCGCCCCCGCCGATCCGCGACATGAACGACTCGATCGCCGGATTCTTCGAAACGATGCCGGCAGCCTGCTGCTGAAGTTCGATCATCCTCTCGAAGGCGACGCCTTGTTCGGCCTCGGTGGAAATCAAGATGCGTCCGGTATCCTCGTTGGGCAGAAATCCTTTGGGCGCCTTGACGAAAAGCCAAACGGTGGCCAGCGCCATCGCGAGGGCGGCCAGGAACACGGCAACGTGATGCCGCATGGCAAGCCGGAGTGTCTTCTCGTAGCCCGCGACCAGCGCCGCGAAGACCGATTCCGACCACTGGAAGAGCGCGTTGTTACTGACGCCATGCGCACCTTTGAGAAACCGACTGCAAAGCATCGGCGTGAGCGAGAGGGAAACAAATCCCGAGATCAGGATGGCCGCGGCAATCGTAACCGCGAACTCGTTCAAGAGCCGGCCGAGGATTCCCCCCATGAAGAGCACCGGAATGAACACCGCAGCGAGCGATAGCGTCATTGACAGAATGGTAAACCCGATCTCGCGGCCGCCTTTCAGCGCCGCTTGATAGGGTGTCTCGCCCTTCTCCATGTGACGGACGATGTTTTCCAGCACGACAATGGCATCGTCGACGACAAAGCCCACCGCCAGGATGAGTGCCATGAGCGAGAAGTTGTTCACGCTGAATCCGAGCAGATACATCACGCAAAACGTGCCGATGATCGACAGGGGGATAGCCGCGCTCGGAATCAGGGTTGCGCGCACGTTGCGCAGGAAAACGAAAATCACCAAAACCACCAACCCGATCGCCAGGACGAGCGTGAATTCGACATCGTGCAGGGATTCGCGAATCGAAGCCGAGCGGTCGTAGAGAATATCCAGCTGAATGCCGCCGGGGAGCTGCGCTTTGAAAGTTGGCAGCAACTCGCGAATGCGATCGATCACCTGGACGGTGTTGGCGCCCGGTTGACGCTGAATCGCCAGAACGATCCCTCGACTTTGATTGAACCAACCGACGTTCTTGTCGTCCTCGATGCTGTTGACCACGCTGGCGATCTGCTTGAGGCGAACCGGAAAGCCATCGCGGTAGGCGACGATGACGTCGCGAAAGTCTTCCGCTCGTTGCAGGCGCCCGGTTGTCTTGATCGTGCGGGACTTCGGCCCGGCATCGAGTTCGCCCGTCGCTTCGTTGGAATTTGCCTCCCGAATGGCATTCTCGACGTCGTCAAACCCGATTCCCCGGGCGGCAAGCTCCCTGGGATCAACCTTGACCCGGACAGCGAACTTTTGGGCCCCGAAGATGTCCACTTGTGCGACGCCGCTCACCATCGAAAGCCGCTGGCCGATCAGAGTTTCGGCATATTCGTTGACCTTGCTCAGAGGGAGCGATTCCGAATGGGCCGCCAGCATCAGGATGGGCTGTTCGGCGGGATTGACTTTCCTGAAGGACGGCGGCGCCGGCATTTCGGTCGGCAGGTCGCCCTGGGCCTGAGAAATAGCCGCCTGAACGTCCTGAGCAGCGGCATCGATATTTCGCGACAGGTCGAACTGGATTGTGATGCTGGTCGAGCCAAGCGAACTCGTCGAGGTCATCGACTCGATGCCAGCAATGGTTGAAAATTGCTTCTCCAACGGCGTGGCGACCGAGGATGCCATGGTCTCCGGCTCCGCCCCGGGCAAGCTGGCGGAGACGTTGATGGTCGGAAAGTCCACGTTGGGCAGATCGCTGACCGGCAGCCGGAAATAAGCCAGCAGACCCGCACCGAGGATCGAGACCATGACCAGGGTCGTCATGATCGGACGGCGCACAAAAGGATCGATCAGGCTCATGACTCGGCGGGGGCGGCGCTCTCCGCGACTTCGGGTCTCTTCGATTCGACGATGGTCACTTTTCCTCCCGGCAAGATCCGGAACTGGCCGCTGGTGACCACGAGTTCACCGGGGCTCAATCCATCGCTCACAATGGTGGCATTGCCCACGCTGCGGCTGACTTTTACCTTGCGAATTTCCGCCGTATTCCCGCTGACGACAAACACCTGCGCGCCGGCCTGGCCCTCCATAATGGCCGTTGTTGGAACGACCACGACATCTGGTTCGTCCGTCAGCTTCACCGTCACATCAACAAACTGCCCCGGCCAAAGGGTATCATCTTCGTTAGAGAAGGTTGCCTTGAAAGCGATCATCCCGGAAACGCGGTCGACTTTGTTGTCAACGAAAGTGAGTTCACCAGTGCCCAGGAGATGCCCCGTACCCGGATCGCGGACGCTGACGACCAGCTTGCCCTTGGCCATCCAGTTGCGAACCTCACGGAGCGCACCTTCGTTCAGGGAGAACGCGACGTAGATCGGCTCCATTTGATTGATGACCGTCAGCACGTCGGTATTCGCATTGACGATGTTGCCCGGCTTCAAAACCGCCGATCCAGTTCGGCCCGAAATCGGCGCCCGCACCTGTGTCCAGTCCAGCGAGAGCTGCGCCTCGTCCACATCAGCCTGGCGCGCTTCGAGCTCGAAGCGCTGCGATTCGGCCGTCGCCAGGTATTGGGAGAACTGTTCCTTGGAGGCGACACCGCGATTGATGAGCGTAGTGTATCGCCCGGCCTGTTCGCTGGCATTGTCGGCCGTGGACCGGGCCGTCGCGAGATTGGCCTGCGCTCGCTTCAAGGCCACTTCAAAAGGCCCGGAATCGATGTCGAAAAGCGCATCGCCTTCCCGCACTTCCGCGCCATCTGCAAAATGCACGCGAAGGATCTCCCCCTGAACCTTCGATTTCAGCTGGACGCTCGCAATCGGCTCGACCACGCCGATAGCCTGCATCTCGATCGGCATGGTGCGCGTCTCCGCTGTCGCCACCTCGACCGGCGTCGAGGGTGGTTCCGGGGCGGCCTTGGAGGCTACCCTCTGACACGCCGACGTCGCCAGCGTCATCGCCGCGAGAAGGGCTAGGGGAAAGGAGATTTTCATGCGGTCCAATACTAGTGGTCTCATGTTCAAGATCGAGGCGCCGCGGCGCCGTTCAAGAAACATTCAACCGCAAAATCCGCCAAGGTACTCAAGCGACCCTCTCCTCGCTCCCGAATCCACTGCCGGATCATCTGCAAGGTAATGCCTAGGAAAGCCACCGCGTAAAGACGCGGATCGCCCGGCTTGAGCTCTCCTTTCCGCTGTCCCCGGGCCACACAATCCTCGATCAACGCCCGATTCTTCCGCTTCAAATCCTCCATTTCGTTCCAGTGCGTCTCATTCAAAGGAGAAGCCGCCATTTGTTGCTGATGCAGAAAGAGTTCGAAAAACTGGCGATTCGAATCATAGTACGCGAAGAGTGACTCCACCGCAGCGCGTAAGGAGGACTTTGCAGACGGGTGGGAATTGAGCGCCGCCTCCAACCGGGCAACCACCTCGTGCATCTTCCCGAGTACCACGCTGCCATACAGATGCGCCTTGTCGCTGAAATACAGGTAAATCGTGCCCGCCGCCAGATCGGCCCGCTCAGCAATTTCCGTCACCGACGCCTCGTGATAGCCCCGCTCACTGAAAACCGCCTCCGCCGCGTCCAGGATCCGCTTCCGTCTGCGCGCCCCACGCTCCGCCCGCCGGCGAGAAAAGCGTTGCGGTCCGGAAATATCTGAACGATGGTTCATATAATGAATATATATTCATTAACGGGCGGGAAGTCAATCGGATGGAGCTGAGCTTGGACTATGGAAGGGGATTATCGGACCTCGGCCGAAAAAACCGGGGAACAAAAGCAATTTCCGGCGCTTCAATCTGGTATGATTCCAGAGAATGAGTTTCGGTCGTCAGTGGTTCTACCCCGGGATGTGGCGATGGAAACTGCTCGACCGTCTCGGATGAACCTCTTCTGGCGACTTTTGCGTTGGCTGGTGCTTATTGGTTTGGCGCTGGGGGGCTTGGCGCTCTGGAAGTGGCGGCCTGTGGCTGGCGAACCCGAAGGGAGTCACGCGGCGAGTAGCAAGAGGGGCCCGGTTCCGGTCGTGGCCGGCACCGTGCAAGTGCGAAATTTTCCCTTTTATCTGAATGGTCTCGGAATTGTGCAGCCTTTCAATGCCGTGACCATACGAGCGCGTGTCGATGGCGAGCTGCAGCAGGTCTACTTTCAAGAGGGGCAAAACGTGCAAAAGGGCGATCTCATCGCTCAAATTGACCCGCGGCCCTACCAGGCGCAGTTCGATCAGGCCAAGGCGAAGAAAGCCCAGGACGAAGCCCAGCTTGCTAGCGCACAGCTCATGCTGCAGCGAAACGCGCAGTTGATCAAGAGTCGGGTGATCGATCAGCAGACCTACGACACGCAGAAGTATACGACCGATCAGCTTCAGGCGTTGGTGCAAGCCGATCAAGCCGCCATCGACAACGCGCAGACGCAACTCGATTATGCGCACATCGTGGCGCCGATCTCCGGCCGGGTCGGCATCCGGCTCGTCGATCCGGGAAACATCGTTCGCAGCTCCGACACGGGCGGAATTGTGACGATCAATCAATTGCAGCCGGTTTCGGTCGTCTTCACCCTTCCTCAGCAGGACTTGGGAAAGGTGCGTGATGCTTTGCAGCAAAACAAGGCTCTCCAAGTCCTCGCGCTCGACCGAGACAATCTTTCCACGCTGAGTGATGGCACCCTGGCCGTGCTGGACAATCAGATTGATTCCACCACGGCGACGGTGAAACTCAAGGCCACTTTTGAGAATGCCGACTTCCGTCTTTGGCCAGGCCAATTCGTGAATGTGCGCCTCCTTTTAGAAACCAAACCCGACGCGTTGACGGTTCCTGCTCCCGCGGTGCAGCGCGGGCCCAATGGGATGTACGTCTACGTGTTGAGTGCCGACAACAAGGCGGAGATGCGATCGATATCCATCGGGTCAACAGAGGACAACTGGACGCTGGTCGAGTCGGGCCTGCAAGGCGGAGACCGGGTCGTCGTGGATGGACAGTACCGCCTCCAGCCTGGCGCGACCGTGGAGGTCACCAAAGATCTCGCCGGCGTTGACTCGGACAAGGCAAGGAAGCAGTGAACGTTTCGGAACCGTTTATCCGACGTCCGATCGCGACGTCGCTGCTCATGTTGGGGGTCGTGTTGATCGGCCTTTTGGGATACAAGTTTCTGCCCGTCTCGGCGCTCCCGACGGTCGATTTTCCGACGATCCAAGTCGTTTCACAATATCCGGGAGCCGATCCCGAGGTGATGGCTTCACTGGTGACCGCTCCGCTCGAGAAGCAGTTTGGTCAGATCAGCGGCCTCGCGAATATGAGTTCGGTCAGTTCGTTCGGCACTTCGGTGATTACGTTGCAGTTTGTCCTGGGGCGCAAGATTGATGAGGCGGGCCAGGACGTGCAAGCGGCGATCAACGCAGCCGGTGGTTTGCTGCCGCAGGACATGCCAAATCCTCCGACCTTTAACAAGGTCAACCCCGCGGATACGCCGATTCTTACGCTGGCCATCACGTCGGACAACCTGCCGCTCGAAAAGGTCAACGATTTTGCCGACTCGATCCTGGCCCAGAAGCTGAGTGAAGTCACGGGCGTCGGCCTGGTGACGATTCAAGGCAATCAAAAGCCGGCCGTCCGCGTGCAGGTCAACCCGGCGGCTCTCTCGGCACAAGGCCTGAGCCTGGAAGATGTCCGCACCGCCATTGCGCAGGCCAACGTCAACGCACCGAAGGGAAGCTTTGACGGCAAGCAGCAGGCCTTCACCCTGGGCTCAAACGATCAGATTCTCGAGGCGGAGGATTTCAAGCCCATCATTCTTGCTTATCGCAACGGAGGACCTGTGCGGCTCCAGGACGTTGCCAACGTCTATGATGGAGTTGAAAACGATCGATTGGCGGCCTGGATTGCCACTCCCCGGAAAAGCTATCAACCGGCCGTTCTCCTCGATATTCAACGCCAGCCCGGGGCAAATATCATCGAGACCGTTGAGCGCGTGAAGAAAATCCTGCCCCGCTTGACCGCTTCGCTTCCCGCCGGCATTCATCTGTCGATCTTTTCCGACCGCACCGAGACGATCCGCGCTTCGGTAGGCGACGTGCAATTTACCCTGGTCCTGACGGTCGGGTTGGTGGTTCTTGTGCTGCTCCTATTTTTGCGGCGTCTGCGCGCGACCGCGATCCCCAGCGTGGCCTTGCCGCTTTCACTCCTGGGGACTTTTGCGGTGATGTACCTGGCCGGTTTCAGCCTCGACAACCTGTCGCTCATGGCGCTGACGATCTCGACCGGCTTTGTCGTCGACGACGCCATTGTCATGATCGAAAACATCTTTCGATACATCGAGAAGGGCGATCATCCATTTAAGGCTGCTCTCAAAGGTTCGAGGCAGATCGGCTTTACCGTGATTTCGCTAAGCATTTCGCTGATTGCGGTGTTCATTCCGCTGCTCTTCATGTCCGGAATCGTCGGGCGACTCTTTAGGGAGTTCGCGATTACGTTAAGCACAGCGGTGGCCGTCTCGGCGTTTGTTTCGCTCACCTTGACGCCAATGATGTGCGCCAAGATGCTCCGGCGCGAAGATGAGCAGCGCGAGAACGCTCTGCAGCGCTTCGTCGAACGTTGCTTTGACTATGTGTTGCGGCTCTACGACCGAACCCTTGGGTTTGTTTTGCGTCACCAGGCCGCGACGCTTTTCGTCGCTGCCTCGACCCTGGTGGCGACAGGCGTCCTCTATGTGCTCGTGCCGAAAGGCTTGCTCCCTCAGCAGGATACCGGGCTTCTCATTGGCGTCACGGACGCGGCCGAGGATGTTTCCTTCCCGGCCATGCTTTCGCTGCAGCGCTCGGTGACCGACGCCGTGATCACCGATCCGGATGTCGAGCGGGTAGCCGCGTTTGTCGGAGCGGGCATCGTCAATTCCACGCCGAATACCGGTCGGCTCTACATTGTTCTCAAGCCCCGCGAATCCCGCGCGTCGGCGGACCAGATCATCGCCCGTTTGCGTGAAAAAGTTCGCGAAATCCAGGGCGTGGAGGTCTTCTTTCAAGCGGCGCAAGATCTCCAGATTGATACGCACGCCAGCCGGACGCAGTATCAGTATGTTCTGGAAGGTTCCGACGCCCGGGAGCTTGCCCAGTGGGTGCCAAAGCTCGTGGATAAGTTGAGAACATTGCCGCAGCTGGCGGATGTCGCCAGCGATCAGCAGGAAAGTGGTCTTCAGCTCCACGTCCAGATCGATCGCACGCAAGCGTCGCGTCTGAACGTGCCGATCCAGGCGATTGACGACACGCTCTACGATGCCTTCGGCCAGAGGCAGATTTCGGTCATCTTTACGCAGCTCAACCAATACCGAGTGGTCATGGAGGTGCCCCCGGAGTTCCGCAATTCGATGAGCGATCTCGACAAGATCTACGTCAAATCCACCACCGGTTCGCTGGTTCCGCTGAGTGCCTTTGCGGCTGCCCGAATCCAGACGACTCCCTTGGTGATAACACACCAGGGGCAGTTCCCATCGGCAACGCTCTCTTTCAATCTCGGACGGGGTTACTCGTTGGGCCACGCGGTGCAAGCCATCGAACAAGCCCGTCGGGACATTGGCGTGCCGGACACAATTGTCGCAGAGTTTACCGGTAGTGTGGCGGAGTTTCGCGCGTCGCTGGCGAGTCAACCATTCCTGATTCTCGCTGCCGTGGTCGTGATCTACATCGTGCTGGGAGTTCTTTATGAGAGCTACATCCATCCCCTGACGATCCTCTCCACGTTGCCCAGCGCTGGGGTGGGAGCGCTCTTGGCCCTTGAGCTCTATCAAATGGACTTTTCTTTGGTTGCGTTGATCGGAGTCGTCTTGCTCATCGGGATCGTCAAGAAGAACGCGATCATGATGATCGACTTCGCTCTCGAAGCCCAACGCGAGCGTCAGTTGTCAGCTTATGACGCAATCTACGAGGCCTGCTTGCTTCGGTTTCGCCCCATTATGATGACCACCGCAGCGGCTCTCTTGGGCGCTCTGCCCATGGCGTTGCAAACTGGCACTGGTTCCGAGCTGCGCAGACCTCTGGGTGTCGCCATCGTTGGCGGTCTGCTGCTCTCCCAGGTTCTTACGCTCTATACGACGCCTGTGATCTATCTCGCTCTTGACCGAGTCGAGCGTTGGATCTTGCAACGTCGTGCGGCTTCGCAGCCGGTCGGCCCGCTCCAGCCCGCCTCCCAATGAACGTCTCCGGTCCGTTTATCCGGCGCCCGATTGGCACCTCGCTGCTGGCCATTGGCTTGTTGCTGCTTGGGGCGACGGCCTATTTCTTTCTCCCCGTGGCGCCGTTGCCACAGGTGGACTTTCCGACGATTGGTGTGAACGCGTCGCTTCCTGGTGTCGATCCGGCGACTGCGGCCAGTTCGTTGGCGGCTCCTTTGGAGCGACGTCTCGGACAAATCGCCGGCCTCACGGAGATGACGTCGATCAGCTCGCTGGGAGGAGCCAATATCACCACGCAGTTCGACTTGAGCCGAAACATCAATGACGCCGCGCGGGACGTGCAAGCGGCCATCAATGCTGCCGCGCGCGATCTCCCCAATAACCTGCCCAGCCCGCCAACCTATCGCAAGTACAACCCGGCGGATGCCCCCGTGATGGTCCTGGCGATGACTTCGCAGACCACGAGGTTGTCGGAAGTCTACAACCTGGCCGATCAAATCGTGGCGCAGCGATTGTGCCAGCTTTCGGGTATCAGCCAGGTCGGAATCTTCGGAGGCGCCAAGACCGCGGTGCGTGTTCAGGTCAACCCCGCGGCGCTCGCCGCGATGGGGATGAGCTTGGAAGATGTGCGGACCTTTCTGCAAGGCAGCAACACGCTGATGCCCAAGGGGGCCGTGGACAACGCGGGGAAAAGCCTCATGGTTTCCGCCAACGACCAAATTTTCGGGGCGGACAACTACCGGTCGCTGGTGGTCGCCGAGCGAAACGGTCTCCCCGTGAGGTTGGATGCCATTGCTAAGGTAATCGATAGCACGGAGAACACCTTTCAGGCCGGCTGGTTTAACCGCGAAAGGGCTGTGCTGATGCCTGTTTTCAAGCAGTCCGACGCCAATGTCATCGCTGTGGTCGACGAAATTCGGGAGATCCTCCCGCAGATTGAAAAATGGCTTCCGCCGGGAGTAAAGCTGAGCATCCTTAGTGATCGGACGCTGACCATTCGAGCCTCGGTCCACGATGTCCAATTCACGCTCCTCCTGACCATCGCGCTGGTCATCGTCGTCATGGCGATTTTCCTTCGGCGATTTTGGCCGACCTTCATTGCCGGGGTGACTGTGCCGCTCTCGTTGGCGGGGACCTTTGCCATCATGTGGCTGTGTGGATTCAGCCTCGACAACATCTCGCTGATGGCGCTCACCGTCGCCGTAGGCTTTCTGGTGGACGATGCCATCGTTGTAATTGAAAACATCGTGCGGCATATCGAGGAAGGCGATCCACCGTTTGAAGCCACCTTGAAGGGTGCGAAGCAGATAGGATTCACGGTAATTTCCATAAGCCTGTCGCTCGTAGCGGTCTTTATTCCGATTCTTCTCATGGGAGGGTTGATCGGCCGCCTTTTCCGTGAATTTGCCATCACCTTAAGCGCCGCGATTCTTGTTTCGGCTGTCGTTTCGCTCACGCTCACGCCCACGCTGTGCGGCCAATTTCTGCGGGCGGGTCCGAAGGATGAAGGGCACGGTTCGCACTTTGCCAAGTGGCTGCAGGATGGCTACGCACGCGCTTTGCGCTGGGTTTTGCGGCACCGTTTCTTTACTCAGATGCTCACGGTCGCGACCCTGGTCGTCTCTGTATGGCTCTACGGGATCACCCCCAAAGGTTTCTTTCCCCAACAGGATACCGGCATGATGTTCGGCACGACCGAGGCCGCGCAGGATATTTCCTTTGCCGACATGGCCAAGAAACAGCAGCAGATCGTAGAGATTCTGCTGGCTGATCCGGCGATCGCCACAGTGGGCTCTTTTGTCGGATCGGGCGGCGGAGGAAATGCGCAGAACAATGGCCGAATGTTTATCGCTTTGAAGCCGCCAGATCAGCGCGTTCCCGTCGATCAGGTCATCGCGCGGCTTCGTGCAAAAACCGTCAAGGTTCCCGGAATTGCGCTCTTTCTCCAGCCCGTTCAGGACATCCGGGTCGGCGGTCGGATGACGAAGTCGCTTTACCAATACACGCTGCGCAGTGTCGACCTGGACGAGCTCAATACTTGGGCACCCCGTCTGCTCGACGAGCTGAAAAAATCTCCCGATCTTGCCGACGTCAATACCGACCAGCAGTTCCAAGGACTTCAAGCCACCGTGGTGGTAGATCGCGATGCAGCCGGGCGTTTGGGCATTCAGCCCGAAGCGATTGACTCGACCTTATACAGCAGCTTCGGACAACGCCAGGTCTCCATCATGTATGGACCGCAAAACCAGTATCGCGTTGTCTTGGAGGCGGACCGGCAATATCAGGGAGATCCCACGGCGCTTGATAAGGTCTTCATTCGCTCGGCAACCGGACAAATGGTGCCATTGAGCAGCATCGCGCAATATAAAATTGCCAACGTCCCGCTCGCCGTGAACCACCAAGGTCAGTTTGCGGCGGTGACCATTTCGTTTAACCTTGCCCCGGGAGTATCCCTTGAGCGGGCCACTCAAGTCATTGATGAAGCTGTGCGGAAGCTGAACATGCCGGCAACCTTAAGCGGCGGCTTCGCCGGGAACGCTCAGGTTTTCCAGCAGTCTGTGGCCAACCAACCGATCCTGATCCTCGCTGCTTTGCTCGCGGTCTACATTGTCCTCGGCATGCTCTACGAAAGCCTTATTCACCCTCTTACAATTCTCTCCACGCTGCCCAGTGCCGGGCTCGGAGCGCTTTTGGCTCTCGAGATGACCGGGTCCGAACTCTCCATCGTTGCCATGATCGGAATCATTCTGCTCATCGGAATTGTGAAAAAGAACGCCATCATGATGGTGGATTTCGCCCTCGAGATCCAACGGAGCCATCACCTGAACCCCGAGGAAGCCATTTACCAAGCCTGCCTGGTGCGATTTCGCCCGATCATGATGACCACGCTGGCTGCCCTCTTTGGAGTACTGCCCCTGGCCATCGGTCTCGGCGTGGGATCAGAACTCCGCCGCCCTCTCGGAATTGCCATCGTCGGCGGCTTGCTCGTCTCCCAAGTCCTGACCCTCTTTACCACTCCAGTAGTCTACCTTGCCTTGGAGCGCTTTCGCAGTTGGACGTTTCGTTTTCGCCGTTCGTCCCGGGCACCCGAGTTGCTGGGTGAGACAGCGTAAGCGACAATCTGTCATACCCAGCGAGCATATCTGAGACATTACGTCGCATCTCGGGCCATACAAACTCAGAGATCAATTTACGTATCAAGCTGTGTGTAAAAATCTTGTGAATTTCCAACCCACTTCGGAATGCTCATTGCTGTATGGAAACCGAATTTTAATACTATGGCAAAGATTTTAGGAATTGATTTGGGCACAACCAACTCCTGCATGGCTGTGATGGAGGGTGGGGAGCCCGTTGTTTTGGAAAATTCCGAAGGCGCCCGAACGACGCCCTCTGTGGTGGCGTTCTCGAAGACCGGCGAACGACTGGTCGGACAGGCGGCCAAACGCCAAGCGGTCACCAATCCCCAGAATACTGTTTTTTCCGTCAAACGTTTCATGGGCCGCAAATACTCGGAGGTTCAGGGCGAACTGAAGCGAGTTCCCTACACGGTCGTGGAGGCTCCCAACGGCGACGCGCACATCGAGGTCGAGGTCAGTGGGGAGAGAAAGCGCTTTAGCCCTCCGGAGATCTCGGCGATGATTCTCGCCAAGTTGAAGGCCGACGCCGAAGCGAAGCTTGGAGAAAAGATTGCGCAGGCCGTCATCACAGTTCCCGCCTACTTCAACGATTCGCAGCGCAACGCGACGAAGGATGCCGGGAAGATTGCCGGCCTGGAAGTTTTGCGAATCATCAACGAGCCGACGGCCGCCTCGCTGGCCTATGGTTTGGATAAGAAGAAGGACGAAAAGATCGCTGTTTACGACCTCGGTGGCGGGACCTTTGACATTTCCGCTTTGGAGATCGGCGACGGCGTTTTCCAGGTTGCGGCGACCAACGGCGACACGCATTTGGGTGGCGACGATTGGGACAACCGCTTGATGGATTGGATCATCGAAGAATTTAAAAAGGATACCGGGATCGATCTTTCGAAGCAGCCGGATGCCGTTCAACGCATCAAGGAAGAATCTGAAAAAGCTAAAATCGCGCTTTCCTCGACGCAGGAATACGAAATCAATCTTCCGTTCGTTACCGCCGATCAAACCGGTCCCAAACACATTCAGAAGAAGTTGACGCGTGCCAAACTTGAGCAACTGACGGACGACCTTTTCGAGCGGACCGTCAAGCCGGTCAAGGACTGCCTGAACGACGCAAAATGGAGCGCGAACACCGTCGATGAGCTCGTGCTTGTCGGAGGCATGACCCGCATGCCCAAGGTAGTCGAAACTGCGCGTTTGCTCATCGGCAAGGAGCCTCATAAGGGAGTGAACCCGGACGAAGTCGTGGCCGTGGGAGCGTCCATTCAGGGCGGCGTTCTCAAGGGCGACGTGAAGGACGTTCTCCTCCTTGACGTTACTCCGCTGACTTTGGCGATCGAAACGGCGGGGGGCATCGCGACGGCCATGATCCCGCGCAACACGACGATTCCGACGCGCAAGTCCCAGATCTTCTCGACCTACAGTGACAGCCAACCCGGCGTCGAGATCAAGGTCCTGCAAGGCGAGCGCCCGCTGAGTCGCGACAATAAGCAGTTAGGCACCTTCCACCTGGATGGCATTCCTCCGGCGCCCCGCGGTGTGCCTCAGATCGAAGTAACTTTTGACATCGATGCCAACGGCATCCTCAACGTGAGCGCGAAAGATCTCGGCACCAGCAAGGAGCAAAAGATCTCCATTACCGGTTCCAGCGGTCTGACCAAGGACGAGGTTGAAAAAATGCAGCGCGAGGCGGAGAGCCATGCCGACGAAGATCGCAAAGCCAAAGAAGTGATCGAGCTTCGCAATAACGCTGACAACCTCGCTTATCAGGTCGAGAAACAACTTAAGGAGCTGGGCGATAAACTCGATGCGGCCACTAAACAGCCCATCGAGGAAGCGGTCGGCAAGGTGCGCGAAGCCCTCAAGAGCAACGACAACGACGCCGTCAAGAGTGCCTTCGATGCGCTCCAAGCCAAGTTCCAGGAGGTCAGCGCGGAACTCTACAAGAAGGCTTCCGCCCAGGCTGAACCTCAGCCAGGCCCCTCGGCAGGTCCCTCGGACGGTACGGAGAAGAAAGACTCCGACGTCGTCGATGCCGAGTTCGAGATGGTCGACGAAGACAAGAAGAAGAGTTGACCGAATCCCTTTAACCATCGTCCCCGCTCCGCCTACGCGGAGGCGGGGACCAACGTTAAAAACCAAACAACACAGAAATAAGACATCCACAGCCCTATGGCCAATGTGAACATTAAGCCTCTCGGCGACCGTGTGCTTGTGCACCCGCTCGACGAGAAGGAAGTCAAAAAGGGCGGTATCATTATTCCGGATACTGCTAAGGAAAAGCCCCAGGAAGGGGAAGTCGTCGCCCTCGGAACGGGCAAACGCGATGAAGATGGAAAGCTCATCGAGTTCACCGTGAAGAAGGGGGACAAAGTCCTCATTTCCAAGTACGGCGGAACAGAAGTGAAAATCGACGGCGAGAGCTATCTGATCATGCGCGAGGACGACATCCTCGGCATCATTGGCTAATCCCGCCTCTCAAAGAGTTAACAGCTTAAATCAGCATATTATCTACTATGGCAGCCAAACAACTCTCGTTTGACGAATCCGCGCGGCACTCTCTGCTTCGCGGCATCGAGAAGCTTGCGAAAGCCGTGAAGGCCACTCTCGGACCTTCCGGTCGCAATGTGATCCTCGATAAAAAATTCGGCAGCCCCACCATTACCAAGGACGGCGTGACCGTCGCGAAAGAGATCGAACTCGAAGATTCCTATGAGAACATGGGAGCTCAGCTCGTTCGCGAGGTCGCCAGCAAGACGAGCGACGTGGCCGGTGACGGAACCACCACCGCCACCGTCCTCGCCGAAGCGATCTATCGCGAAGGCTTGAAAAACGTGACCGCCGGCGCGAATCCGACCAGCCTTCAACGCGGCATCAATAAGGCCGTTGAAGCTGTCGTGGCAGAACTCGCCAAGATCAGCAAGAAGGTCAAAGACAGCTCCGAGATCGCTCAGGTGGCCACTGTTTCGGCCAACTGGGACACGACCATCGGCCAGATCATCGCGGATGCGATGGACAAGGTCGGCAAGGACGGCACCATCACGGTCGAAGAAGCCAAGAGCATCGAGACGACTCTCGACGTGGTCGAGGGCATGCAGTTCGACAAGGGCTATCTCTCGCCCTACTTCGTGACGAATGCCGAGAGCCTCGAGGCCTTGTTGGAAAACGCTTACATCCTGATCCACGAAAAGAAGATCAGCAGCCTCAAGGACCTGCTTCCCCTTCTCGAGAAGGTGGCCAAGGCCGGCAAGCCGCTCCTCATTATCGCGGAAGACGTCGAAGGCGAGGCGCTGGCCACGCTGGTCGTCAACAAGCTCCGTGGCACGCTCCAAGTGGCAGCGGTCAAGGCGCCGGGCTTTGGCGATCGTCGCAAGGCCATGCTGGAGGACATCGCCGTCCTCACCGGAGGACGTACGATTACCGAGGATCTCGGCATCAAGTTGGAGAACATCACGCTCGATGACCTCGGCAAGGCCAAGCGGATCGCGATCGACAAGGAGAACACCACGATCATCGAAGGCGAAGGCAAGAACGCGGACATCCAGGGCCGCGTGACGCAGATTCGTCGCCAGATCGAGGAGACGACCAGCGACTACGACCGCGAGAAGCTCCAGGAGCGCCTGGCGAAACTCGCTGGTGGCGTCGCGGTGATCAATGTCGGTGCAGCGACCGAAACCGAAATGAAGGAGAAGAAGGCGCGCGTCGAGGACGCTCTCCACGCGACCCGTGCGGCCGTCGAGGAAGGCATCGTTCCCGGCGGTGGTGTCGCCTTCGTTCGTTCTCAGAAGGCGCTCGAGACGCTCGCCCTCGAAGGGGATGAGAAGATCGGGCTCGAAATCGTCCGCCGCGCGATCGAGCAGCCGCTCCGCACCTTGGCAGACAATGCCGGGAAGGAAGGCGCCCTGATTGTTCAGGAAGTCAAGAAACGCAAGGGCAACGAAGGCTACAACGTGGCCACGGGCGAATACGAAGACCTGGTGAAGGCCGGCGTGGTCGACCCGACCAAGGTGACCCGTAGCGCGCTGCAAAACGCAGCCTCTATCAGCGGTCTGCTCCTGACCACCGAGGCTCTCGTCACCGAGATCCCCGAGAAGGAGAAGACGCCCCCGATGCCGCCCGGCGGCGGAATGGGCGGAATGGACTACTAGTCCGGCTGCGCCCGCGTCGCGCTCAAGCGCGCGCTCCTGCGCTACATCCGAAATCAAGCCGCCTCGAGTTTTCCTCGAGGCGGCTTTTTCGTTCCGTGCTATTTCGTCTTCACAGTCGAAGGCTTTCGAGTAGAACGGCTGGGCGATTCATTTCCCCGAAATTGCTTTTTCTGCGTATGACTTTCCGGTTTGTTTCCCTGATCTGCCTTATAGGGCTTTTGATTTCCAGCGTAGGATGTAGCGTCGGTCCGTCTCCCCGCCTTCGCTATGCTCCTTTGGAAGTAAGCGTCGAACCCGCCGGGGTGCGTCTTCTCCGCGGAGGGATGACGATCTGTCTGATTCAGACGGAACTGCCGAACGTCGAGCGGTGGGAAATCATTAATCGTAACACCGAGATTGTCATCAAGTCGCGCGGAGAACGTGGACCCGCCGCGGTAGAGCTTTTCGATACCCGAACCGGCATCCCCAAAGGCAAGGTGATGGCGTATGCCATTCATAATGGCCAGCCAGAGTGGGCGCAGGGATTTGAAGACTAGAGGCGTCGGCGTCACGCTTCTCGCCGGACTGGCAGGCCTCTGTTTTATCGCGGAGAGCCAGGCCAACACCGTGATGTCCTGGGTGCCGGCCTACGAGGTTGAGAATTCCGTCGATGCGCTTCACGCGCCTCTCGACGATGGACGCACAGTGGGACAGGCGCTGAGCCGTCTCGCGCTGCAGTTCTGGGTGCCGGACGGCGAGAATCTCATCCTGGACAAGCGCGTTAGCGAGGCGGACGTTCGGCGGCTCGTCACGGCGGCCAAACAGAACAACCTTCAGGTGCTCTTGGGTGTCTCTAACGCCTACCCCGATGTCGAAGGCTCAGGGTTTTCGTGGGACCGTGCGAGAGAGGCCTTCGCCGGAGGAAAGGCTTTTGTCCAGCAGATCGTTGCCCAGATGGAAAAATTCCAGCTCGACGGCGTTGAAATCGACATTGAATCGGAACGTGACGGATTGACGGCTCGAGATCGCGCCGACTATGCCAGCTTCATTGTGGCCATGGCGGAGGACCTCCACTCCCGAGGAAAGATCATTACGTTGAGTTCCTTTCCCGGGCGCTGGTTTGGGCCGAACAATACTTGGTGGAGCGATTGGGCGAAGGTCGTCGATGGCGTTCAGAGCATGGGATACGCCGAGGTGGGCAAGGAAGGCACCCGGGACTGGGATAGTTATCGCGCGCAGGTCGCTCTCTGGATCAAGGCGGGCGGCGATCCTACGAAATTTCTCAACGGCGTTTCGGTCTACTCGAAGCAATGGAAGGGCGCATCCGTTACCGGCAATCTCCAGGGCTTGTGGGATGTCGCCCGAGCAACGGGAAGCGGCGTTGCCGTATGGGAACTCTCTCGTAAAGCTCACCCGGCAGACCTCGATCCGGGATGGAACTCGTCGGACAACTGGACCTGGATCGGCAGGATTAA
The DNA here is from genome assembly GCA_963820865.1 of uncultured Verrucomicrobiae bacterium. Lineage (GTDB taxonomy): Bacteria > Verrucomicrobiota > Verrucomicrobiia > Chthoniobacterales > Terrimicrobiaceae > DASTFP01. The sequence goes on along the minus strand of CAWGBZ010000011.1, from coordinate 972,879 downwards.
GGATCTCTCAAGTCCATGATGCAAGATGGTCTCGCGTCACAAATTGGGCGCGGACGTCTTGAAACGGTTGCCTCGCGCGTATATAAGTCTCCCAATGTCGCTGGATGTTACAGTGCTATTTCAGAAGATACTCGACAAGTTCAGTAGCTCGCGAGACTTCACGATTTCGGCTGCGCTCCACGCGATCTTAATCGCCATCTTTGGAGGCACGGTGCTTTTCCGTGCGGTGCAGGAGCCACCAGACTTCGAGGGCGAGTGGGGTGGTTTCGTGCAGCCGAACGAAGTGGCTGCTCCCCCACCGACGCAACCGCCGCCGCCGCAGGAAACGACATTCAACGTAGCAACCGTTCCGCCATCGGCGAGTTCTTCACAGATCACGACGATCACGACGGTGGCGGCAAATCCACTGAACTTCACGATGGATCCGATCATTACGGCGCCGATCACGACGACGTCTGCCGCGCCTCCACAGAGTGCCGTAGCGCCGCCAGCATCCGGAGCCGGGACCGAAGGGATGAGCACAGCTGTCGCCTCACAAATCAAGGCCTTTACGGGCGGCTGGGGGAAGGGCTCGGGAACGGGAGTCGGCACGCGATCTCGGGAGTTCGAGTTTACGGCTTACATTGGGCAATATAGCGGGGGGAATTGGGATTCGACGGTGCGGATCTCGGCGGGGAAAAAGATTGAGACCGGCAGTTTGCCCAACCTCTTGTATCTCATGAGCGCCTGGTCCAAGGACAAGATCAAGACAAACTACACCAACGTCCAAGCTATCAAGCTGGACAGCGACGAGATCTTTTCGGTCAAACCGCCGTTTATTTTTTTGACCGGGACTCGGGACTTCAAGCTGACCGACAAGGAGGTCGAGAACCTTCAGAAGTATGTGCGGATGGGAGGATGCATCTGGGGTGACAGCTCGCTGCCGGGATTGCGCTCCCGGTTTGACATTGCCTTTCGGCGGGAAATGAAGCGCGTAATCCCGGATGTCGACAAAAACTTCGACCCTCTGCCGCCCAATCATCCGATCTTTACGGAGGGTTATTTTGCCGACGTGAAGGAGGTTCCGGCCGGTCTGAACTTTTACAGAGAACCGGTCTTCGCCATGAAGATTTATGGTGAGATTGCGATTCTCTATACGGCCAACGACTATGGAGACATGTGGCAGGTCGGGCTAAACCAACAAGGTCAGGTTGATCTACGCCAGAATGCAGAGGGCAAGTATGTGGCCATCAATCCCGAGATTTATGCTCGCCGCGATGTCTACCTGCGAAATATCGAGCCGGCGGCCCTCTCGACCTGTTTCAAGTTCGGCACGAATGTGGTCATCCACCTGTTGACCCGGTGGGAAAGCAAAGTCCGGACAGCTCCCAGCCTTTGATCGCAAAGGGGACGGTTCCGCTTTATCCTCCCCAGCGTGCGCCGTCGCTGAGCTGCGGGATCCAGCCGTTGGCCGGGCATTTGGAATAGTCGGTTTTACCAATGGCGCCGATCATCCGTTTGCCGGTCGCCTGACGCCAAAATTTGCTCATGCTCTCCCCGGTGTGGCATCCCCAGCTCTTCACCAGAGCGTCTCGAGTGAACAGGCCGCGGCGGATCTTGTTCAATTCGGTCTCGTGCAGCCAGACTTTCGAAGCGCTATCGATCTCGTTGCTGTAGTCGAACATGAAGCAGGCCTTGTTGGAGTGTCCGTAGAATTCGAAGCTTGCGATCTTCACCCGACTGCGCGGCATGCCGCTGTTAAGGTAGTTGATGAGTTGGGAAGTATCGCTGAAAAAGACCAGGTTGACACCGTACTTGTCACGAACGCTGGTGATGTTGCCAATCAAATCGGATCGATCCTGACGCAGCGCGCGACGAACGTAGCCCGGTTTGTAGACGAGCCAGGTAATCCGAGCGGTCGGCCCGTGCTGTTGGCGAAGTTGCTCGATCCGCACGCGAGCGGAGCGAATGAAGTTGCCCCACCACCGATCGTGCGGCTCAGCTTTGAACTTCTCCCATTCGATGAGAGATGGTCCCCCGCTGACGACGATGTATTCCCGCTGCGCCTCCTGAGCAGAGGCGCTGACGAGGGCCAAAACCAGGATCAGAAGCACGGAGTGAAAAGATCGCATATTTTGGAGCATCCCTTTGACATCATTTTGTGCAAGAGGATTTCTGGCAAATCGATCCGGTGTCTCATAGCCTTCCCGTCGTGGCGCTTGATCCATCTGTTTTCGAAAAGCTCGGGGTATTTTATCTCGGGCGGTCTTACGACGTTGCCAAGCGGGCCTCCAGCGACGTGCCGGTGCTGTATGACTCCCGCGATCTGGTGACGCACGCGGTCTGCGTGGGCATGACCGGAAGCGGGAAGACCGGCCTTTGTCTTGCGTTGCTCGAAGAGGCTGCCCTGGATGGAATTCCGGCCATCATTATCGACCCAAAGGGGGACCTCGGCAATCTGCTCCTCACTTTTCCCGACTTGCGCCCCGAAGATTTCAAGCCTTGGGTGAATCCGGAGGAGGCGCAGCGAAAGGGACTGGACGTCGATGCGTTCGCCAAGGAACAAGCCGAGGTTTGGCGGAAAGGCCTGGCCGCCTGGGGTGAAAGACCGGAGCGTATTCGCACCATGCGCGAAAAGGTTGACCTGGCCATCTATACCCCCGGAAGCAGTAGCGGCATTCCGGTCAACGTGCTCGCTTCTTTCGACCCGCCGGAAACCGACGATCCGGAGGTCATCACGGAACGCGTGCAAACCACCGCCGCCAGCCTGCTTGGCCTGCTCAAGCTCGATACCGATCCCGTCAAGAGCCGCGAGTATATCCTGCTTTCGGCGCTCATCACCCATGAGTGGCAGAATGGCAACACTTTGGACTTGCCTGCGTTGATCGAACGCATTCAGAACCCGCCTTTTGCCAAGGTCGGAGTCCTGGATCTGGAAACGTTTTATCCGGCGAAGGATCGATTCGCTTTAGTCATGGCCATCAATAGCATGCTGGCGTCGCCCGGCTTTGCCGCCTGGCGGCAGGGAGAGCCGCTGGACGCGGGGCGCTTCCTCTACACGGCGGAAGGCAAGCCGCGGCTGGCCATCTTCTCGATTGCCCATCTTGGCGACGAGGAGCGCATGTTCTTCGTTTCACTCCTGCTGAATGAGGTCGTCTCCTGGACGCGTGCTCAAAGCGGGACGACCAGCCTGCGGGCGATTGTCTACATGGACGAGATCTTCGGCTACCTGCCGCCGACGGCTAACCCGCCGTCGAAGCTTCCCATGCTGACGCTGCTCAAGCAGGCGCGCGCATTTGGCGTCGGAGTCGTCCTCGCGACGCAGAACCCGGTGGATCTCGATTACAAGGCGCTCTCGAACGCCGGAACATGGTTTATCGGGCGTCTGCAGACCGAGCGCGACAAGGCGCGTGTGCTTGACGGATTGCAGGGCGCCGCGGCGGGGGGAAAATTCGACCGACAGGCGATGGAAGTGCTTTTGGCAGGGTTGGGCAGTCGCGTATTTCTCATGAACAACGTTCATGACGATACTCCGGCGGTTTTCGAGACTCGCTGGGTGATGAGTTATCTGCGCGGTCCGCTCACCAAAGATCAGATTAAGGCGCTGATGGCGAACCAGAAGTCGGTGGACCGCAAGCCTCCGCCGTCGGAGGCTGTCGCCCCGTCCGCGGATGCATCGCGAAGTGCACAGCGTCCTGCCGTTCCGCCTTCTGTGAAGGAAGTCTTCCTTCCGACGGAGAAGAGCGGAGCTGCGCTCTATCTGCCGCAGTTGCTCGGGGTGGCGACGGTCCGGTTTGCGGATTCAAAACTGGGCGTTGAGGAGAGCCGCGAGACGCTGATGTTGGCTGCTTTCCCCGAGGGCGCTTCGAGCGTTTCCTGGAGGGAGCTGGAGGATCTTTTACCGAGTGATCTGGAGAAGAGTCCGGTCAAAGAGGCGGAATTCTCGGATCTGCCAGCCGTGGCTGCGCAGCCGAAGAACTACGCCGCCTGGCAGAAAGACCTTCAGCAGTCGCTTCTGGCCAGGCAGCGTCTTCAAGTCTTCCGTTGCGCCGCGTTGAAAGCCATCTCGAAGCCCGGCGAGACGGGGGCCGAATTCAAGGCCCGTATCGCCCTCGCGGGCCGCGAAAACCGGGATTTGGCCGTCGAAACGTTGCGCAAGAAGTACGCGCCAAAGCTCGCGGCTCTCCAGACGCGACTCTCGCGCGCCGAAGCAGCGGTCGCCCGTGAAAAGGAACAAGCCTCCCAGGCCCGCATGCAGACCGTGATTTCAGTTGGCTCGACATTGCTCGGAGCCTTGTTCGGGCGGAAGGCTTTGAGTTCTTCGACGATCAGCAAGGCGACCACCGCGGCAAGAGGCGTCAGCCGTAGTATTCAAGAGGGAACGGAGGCCGACAGCGCGGAGCAGAATGCCGAGGCCGTCCGCGAGCAGATTGCCGCCATGGAAACCGAGATCGAAGCCGAGAGCGCCGCCTTGGCCGCCACGGAACCGGAAGTCGATGTCGCGGAAGTCAGGCCGGCTCGCACCGGAGTCACTGTGCGCCTCGTCGCCCTGGCGTGGGTTCCGCAAAACCAGTAAGCTGGCGCCTCAGTTCTGCGTCGCTGCTCTTCCTATGGCTCCGTGACGCCGGCCGGAGCGAGAATGTGCCGGCAGTCCGCGCAGTATGCTTGCGGATCCGTCGCTTGTAGGATTCCGGAAACGATGACCACTCGGCGCGCTCCGGCCGCGACAACACCTGGAAGGTTCTCACGCTTGATTCCCCCAATACAAAAGATGGGCAAGGCAACAAGCTCGTGGACGGCGCGAATATCTTGCAAGCCGATCGGTGCGTAGTCGGGCTTGGTGGGCGTGGCGAAAAGCGGACCGAATCCGATGTAGTCGGGCTTTTCCTCCTGCGCAGCGAGGGCTTGGGCGAGGCTATGCGTTGATTTCCCGATGATCGCGTGTTCACCGGCCAGCTTGCGCGCCTCGGCAACGCTTGTGTCGTCCTGGCCGACGTGCGCACCGTCGGCTTCGCTTTCGAGGACCAACTCGGGATGGTCGTTGAGAATGAAGGGGACATGCCACTTTCGGCAAAGCTGGGCGAGCCCGCGGGCCAGGGGAAGAACGTCGCCGCGAGGCTGGTTTTTGGCGCGCAGTTGCAGCAACTGAACTCCCCCGGCAAGACTCTTGGAGGCCAGGTCAAAAGCCTCGGCCTGCCGGACATACCCCAGGTCAAGGATGCCGTAGAGCTGCGCTTCCCGCAGGGCAGCATGTGCCGAAGGATTCATCCGGAGTGAGCGCCCGAGCGTTGGGTCCGTTCCCTGCGGCGTCTTCTTTTACTTCCAGAGCGGGGTCGGGTAGACGCCTCCAGAATGCAGTTCGTTGAGTGCCTTCATCACAGCGGGCTTGTCCTCCCGGTAGGTTACGCCAAACCAATCGGCATCTGTGGGGAGCACATCAAGGGTGGCCTGATTCCGGGTGATCATGGCGCCGATGGCTTCTGGAATATAGCATTCCGCCTTGGGATCAGTGGAACTCGTGCTCAGGAAAGCGATGAGCTGCTCCTCAATTAGCGGAAAGAGTGCCGGCGTCAGACCCCAGAAATTCATGGAAACCGGCTCGTCTCCGCGAAACTTTTGCACGCTGCCATCAGCCTCTCTCTGCAGGATTTCGCCGCCCGCTTGCTCGATCCCGGTGCACTCGCTGATCGAAACCAATCGGCCACGGGGGTCTACCTGGCATACTCCGCGGGCCACCGAGCCGTGTTCCGAAAGGGTGTGATCGAGTCGGTAGCCCGCCATCGCGAAGCTCGGACTGGTCGGTTGCGTCGCGCTCAAGAAACGGCCGATCACTTCGTAAGTCTGGCTTCCATAGAAATCATCGGCGTTGATGGCAGCAAATGGTTCTTTGACCTCTTGACGAGCGCACCAGACGGCATGCGCCGTGCCCCACGGCTTCTTTCGATCCGTCGGCACCGAGAACCCATTGGGCAGAAAGTCAAGCTGCTGGAAAACATAATCGACTGAAACATCGCCCTTGTAGCGGGAACCGACCCGCTCTCGAAACTCCTTTTCGATATCCCTCCGGATGATAAAGACGACTCGATCGAAGCCGGCGCGCACCGCGTCAAATACGGAATAATCGAGCAGCGTTTCGCCCGATGGTCCCATTGGGTCGACTTGTTTCAATCCGCCATAACGGCTGCCCATTCCGGCGGCTAGGACGAGGAGAGTTTGCTTAGCCATCGCCGGCAGTCTTGTCGATCGGGCCCGACGAATCAAGCCCCGAACCCGATCACGGCTCTGCCTTCAAAAGCGTTCGCGCATGTCCCAAAGCAGACTTTGACTGTCCGCCCAACATGCGCGCGATCTCCTCTTCGCGAGACTTGCCGCTCGCCTCGACGAGGAGCGTTCGTGTTCGGTGATCGGTCATTTCCTTGGTGACCACAAAATGATGTGAGGCTGCTGCGGCGACTTGTGGAAGGTGGGTAATGCAGAAGAGCTGCCGCGATCGGCCGAGTTCCTGCATCTTGGTCGCCACTTTGGCGGCAATTTCGCCGCCGATGTTCGCGTCGATCTCATCGAAGACAAGGACCGGGATATTGTCCTGATCAGCGAGGGCACTCTTAATCGCGAGCATGACGCGGGAAATTTCGCCCGAAGACGCGATCGCGCGCAATGGGCGTAGCGGCTCGCCCGGGTTGGGAGAGAAGAGGAATTGCGCGGCTTCGTTCCCGTTTGCGGTCGGGGCATCGAGCTTTTCCAGGGAGATGGAAAAGCCCGCCTTGGCGAACCCCAGTGATTTCAATCCGCTCCGGACCTTCTCCGCGAGCTTCGCCGAACCGCGGAGTCGACGAGCGCTCAGTTCTCCTCCCAGACCACGCATTGTCTCTTGTGCCGCCAGGATGTCTCCTTCCAGCGACTCGCGCCGTTCGGTGCGGCCGGCCAGTTCATCAAGCCGACGGCGTGCCTGCTCGCCAAACTGGAGCACCTCCTGAATCGAGTTTCCATACTTGCGCTTCAGCGTCTGGATTGTGTCCAAGCGCGATTCGATCTCGGCAAGGTCGATCGAAATGCCCTCAAGGGCGGAGCAGTAGCTCTGCACGGCACGAGCAAGTTCGTCTCCAGCCATGAAGGATGATTGAAACGCCTGGTCGATTTCTCCCGCGGCGGCGTCAAGGCGGACCAGTTCGCGCACCGGCCGGGAAAGGCTCTCCAGCCTGGCCATCAAGGAATCTTCGCCCTCGGTCGTTTCCAAGGTAAGCTGACTGCAAATCTCCGCGATGCGCCGGGCATTTGCGGCCACCCGCTGACGGGATAGCAACTGCTCCTCCTCGCTTGGAAGCAAACGGGCCGCCTCTATCTCGTCGACCTGATGCGTCAGAAGATCGACTTCGCGCGCGATGCTTTGCTGATCTCGAAGAATGGAATCGCGTTCCTCCAGCAGACGAAGAACTTCGCGCCGCGCACCGGCGAATTGCTCACGAACCTCTTCAGAGTTCGAGAAGCTATCGAGGAGGTGGGTTTGTTGTTCGCGAGAGAATAGACTTTGGTGGTCATGGGGTCCATGCAGGTCGACGAGCAAGTCTCCCAACGACCGGAGCAAGGCCAGCGTGCATGGTGAGCCGTTGACGAACTGCTTGCCGGCCGCATTGGCCGAAATTACCCGCTTAACAATCAGTCGCCCATCTTCGCAGGGTTCGGCCCCCTGAGTATCCAGAAGGAAAGAAACGCGTCGGTCGTCGATGCCCTCAAAAACGGCCTCCACCGCACAGCCTTCGGCTCCGGTGCGAATCAACTCCCGATCGGCTCTCTCTCCCAGGACAAGAGTCAACGCACCAAGAATGATCGACTTGCCGGCGCCGGTCTCTCCGGTCACGGCCGTAAATCCCGGCTCCATCTCCCAGGTCATTTCTTCGACGAGAGCCAGGTTTCGGATGCGCAGCGAGGTGAGCGTTGCGGACATGGACAGACTATGCCATGAAGGGACCGCCATGCGGGAGGTAGAAATTACGTTCCTTGGAACCGGCACGTCACACGGAATTCCGGTGATTGGCTGTCAGTGTCATGTCTGCTCCTCCATCGACCCGCGGGACAAGCGTTTGCGGAGTGCGATCCAGGTGCGCACATCAGAGATGGTGATTCAGGTCGATACGCCGCCGGATTTCCGGACGCAATGTCTGCGTGAAGCAGTCACCCGGATCGATGCGGTCATCTATACGCATTCACACACCGATCATATTCTCGGTTTCGACGACCTGCGGCGATTTTGCGAGATGGAAGACAAGGCCATGCCCATCTATGCGACTGAGAGGACGCTCAATGATTTGCGACGCGTGTTTCAATACGCGTTCGAGGCATCGCATCGCTTTATCGGTTATATTCGTCCCGAGCCAAAGCGTATCGACGGACCGTTTTGGCTCGGAGCGACCGAGATCCTCCCCTTCCATCTGCCGCACGGACGGACGACGACGACCGGCCTGGTCTTCCGGCGGGAAGGGCGCACCCTGTTCGCCTATTTCACAGATTGCAAGAAGGTGACCGAAGAAGCCGAAGCGGCCGCGCGCGGGGCGGAGATTTTAATCGTCGATGCCCTCAGGCATGCCAATCACATGACGCACATGTCGATCGGTGAAGCTCTGGAGACCTCACATCGCATCGCACCGGCGAGAACTTACTTCACGCACATGTGTCACGATCTGGGACATGTCGAAACCGAGCTGCTTCTGCCGGAGAACGTCCGGCTCGCTTACGATGGGCTGGTGCTTAAGATTTAGTGTCCACAGCTTCTCGATCGCCTTGTTGGCAATGGCCGCAGGAGGCTCGGATCTGGCTTCCTCCACGGTCGTCGTTTTCAATTCGGCAGATGCCTCTTCGGAGGCGCTGGCAAGGTACTACGCGGCGAAGCGGAACATCGATGCGGAGAGGGTGGTTGGCCTAAGATGCTCTCAGGCGCAGGCGATCAGGCGCGCTGAGTACCTGGAATGAGATCGCGCGTCCTCTGCGAGAGATTTTCCTCCAGAAAGGCTGGTGGCGTTTGCAAGGGGACCGTGTCATTGAGACCAAGATCCGCTTCGTGGCGCTTGTTCGCGGGATGCCCTTGAAGATCCTCCGCCAGGAAGGTGGCGTCGCGCCGCGACCAGGGCAAACTGAGCCGGTTGCCTCTCGCGACGAGGCCAGTGTCGATAGCGAACTCGCGGTCTTGGCCACGCAGAACGACGCGGGTGCCGGGGCTGTCGGGAATCCTTACTACGGCAGCTTTATTCCCATCCGGGAGCTGATGACTGAGCCGGGATTGCTTCTGGTCTGCCGTCTCGACGCGCCCTCGGAAGCCACCGTGAGAAGAATGATCGACGACGCGGTAGCGGCCGAGGAGGATGGATTGTGGGGATGGGCGTATGTTGACTCCCGCGATATCCACACCGGCGGTTACGCCCAGGGTGACAAGTGGTTGAAAACAGTCGTCAGCCAAATGCATCATGAGGGAGTGCCGGTGCTGTGGGAGAAGTCGCCCGAATTGCTCGTGTCGGGATTTCCGGTGACAGATGCGGTCGTTTACTACGGATGGTATGCGGAGTCGATTTGTGGGCCTTTTGCCAATGAAGGCTTTCGTTTCCAGCCGGGCGCGATCGCCGTCCATATTCATTCGTTCAGCGCATCAACATTGCGAGACGCATTGGTGGGTTGGTGCGGACCGTTGCTGGAGCGAGGCGCGGCTGCGACGTTGGGGAACGTGGAGGAGCCTTATCTGGCGCTGACGGCTCACCTTGATGTCTTTCAAAGTCGATTGATGAAGGGTCTTACTTTGGCGGAGAGCGCCTACATGTCGATGCCGGCTCTCTCGTGGATGAACGTTGTCCTGGGCGATCCGATCTATCGGCCCTATGCGGCCTGGCGGAGGCCGGATGCCTCGAGGGAACGGACCAGCGTCTGGACGCGCTACCGTGCGATCCTCCTTGCGGCGCGCGGTGATGTGCGTGGCGCGGCGCGGTTCCTCGAGCAGGCCGCGGAGGAGACTTCCTCCAGCGTCTTCCTTGAATCGCTCGCTGCAGCCCAGTCCGACGCGGGCGAGGGGAGATCGGCCATGGAGACTATCGACCAGGCGCTGACCATGGAAACGAATGCGGCTGTCCGCGTTCGCCTGATGCTAACCAAGGCGAGTCTGCGGAAAGCAGAAGGAAGCGAACCGGCCGCCGATCTCCAAAGATCACAGAACGCTGAGTCGGTGAGCAACTCTCAGCCAGGGGTTCGGGAAACGACATCCCGGACCTCTCCAACCCCAGCTCCCCGGCGGAAATGAAAGCAGTCGAAGACTCTTCTTACGAACAGCTTCGTGAGAGTCTCGAAGAGCGCCGACTCGGAGAAACTACCGGCCGCATTGCGGAGCTCGAGCTGCAAGCCAGGATCTTTGCGGGGGAGTTTGGCGTCTGCTGGCGAGGCGTGGATGGCGAGGAGGTCGAGGTTGTTCATTTTGGAATCTGGAATCGCGAGCCGGGGCCTGATTTCTGCGGCGCTCAGGTCAGCATCAACGGGTTAAAGGTCGAGGGTGATATCGAGATCGATCAGGACGCCCGCGATTGGGAGAACCACGGACACGCTCGCAATGCCGCTTACGAAAATGTCGTCCTCCACCTCTTCGTTCGTCCCGGACAGCGCCGCTTCTTCACGCGAACGACGCGAAATCGAGCCGTGACCCAGGTTTGCCTGACGCTAAGAAATAGTGCGAAAATTGGGCGCGCCCGACCGAGTGAAGCGCTCGATGAGTCTCAGGCAGAGAAACTGATCACGGCGGCAGCGTCTTTCCGCTTGCGCCGCAAATGTGAGATGTTCCAACGCGCCGCCGGTCTTCGCGACCGTGAACGGGCCCTTTTCGAGGCCGTGGCGGCGGGTTTGGGCTTCAAGAACAATAAGATTCCATTTTTGTTGGTTGCTCAGCGGTCGGGTCCGACACGGGCGAGGGCTGACGACGGGGAGGCGCTGCTCTTCGGACTTTCCGGTTTTCTGCAAGCGGGGGACTTCGACGAAGGAGACTGTGAGGCGCGGAGTTATCTAAGACGTCTTTGGGAGCAGTGGTGGGCGATGCGTGATCGCGAGAGGCGGTTGATCCTTCCTGACAATGCCTGGACCTTCTCCGCCATTCGTCCGGCGAACCACCCCCATCGGCGGATGGGAGCGCTGGCGACGGTCGCGCGCTCGTTCGGAGCGATCAACCGGGCGATTGAGGCCGGAAGAAGCACCGATTTTGCCACAGCTCTCTCCTCGCTCCAGCATTCCTTCTGGCAGAGACATGCCAGCCTCACTGGAGAGCCATTGCCAAGAACCACCTCGCTCATCGGGGCCGATCGAGTCCTTGATCTGTTGATCAACGTCTATCTGCCGGCGCAGCGCTTGGAAGTGGCCTGGCCGCAGTTGTGCTCCCTGGCAGGTCCTACGCCGAGTCGCAAGATCCTGAGGTCGTCACAGTGGCTCGGCGGCGCCGTGCGACCGACTCACCTTCAATCGGCGATGTGGCAACAAGGCCTGCTGCAGCTGGCGGAAGATTTTCCGCACTTGGGTCCCCAGGAGGTGTGGCAAAATTTCCTCCAGGGTTGGTTGCAGCCTGATATCGTGTAACTTCGACCATGCTGCCGGATCCTCCTTCTCCAACGCATGGCTGAGTCTTTCCGTGAGGCGATGGATGCTTTGTGCCAGGCCGTGGAAGCATATGAGGCCTCCGATTTGCTGCTTCACGAAAATCGCTCACCCCTTCTGCGAATCGCTGGGAATCTGAGGACCTTGGAGTCGGCCCCGCTCGATCGGTCATTCTTTCGCGAGCTTTGGAGAGCGTGCGGTGCGGCGGAAAGCGTCCAGGATCATGATGCGAGCTTTACCTCGCCCGGAGGTATTCGATTTCGTGTCAACCTGCTTCGCCAGCTTGGCAGTCACGCGGCGGTCCTGCGCCGCATCCGCCGCGATCTTCCGCAACTCGAGAGCCTGGGCGTTCCCGCCGGCGTGCTGCGCGACTGGATGGTGAGGAGGTCCGGACTGGTTCTTGTCTGCGGGCCGACCGGTTCTGGCAAGAGCACGACGCTGGCCGCTTGTCTGGAGTGGATGAATCAAGGGCTCTCCCGTCACATCGTTTCCATCGAAGATCCGATAGAGTATTTGTTCTCGAACCAAAGGTGCCTCTTTACGCAGCGCGAAGTGGGTATTGACACGCCTAGTTTTGCCGAGGGACTGCGCCGATCCCTCCGGCAGAGTCCGGACGTCATCTTCGTCGGGGAGATTCGCGACGCCGAGACCGCCGGAACCGCCACACAAGCCTCCGAGACAGGGCACCTTGTGCTGGCTACATTGCACGCCTCAAGTTGCACAGACGCTGTCGAACGCCTTCAGTTTCTTTTCCCGGCGGCGTCGCGCGACACCGTCCGTCGCACACTGGCCGGGCAGTTGTTGGGTATTCTCTGCCAGCGTCTGCTGCCAGCTCTTCAGGGAGGTATGGCTTTGGCTGTCGAATACTTCTCCAACTTTGGTGTCATGCGAAAGTATATCGCGGAAGGGAGCATGGGAGACCTGGCGGACGTCCTGGCCCGCTCCCGAGACGCCAGTGCCCAGAGCTTTGTGTCTTCGATTTCCCGGCTTGTGGCTGACCAGGTAGTCTCGGAGGAGGTGGCCGCGGCCGCGTCAGACAATCCGCAAGAGTTGGTCCGTGCCTTGCGCGGTATAAGTTCGTCCTCGCAAGCCACGCGGCGATAGCTGTCATGAATGACCTTGATCTCGTTGCGCTATTGACGAATGTCGTCCAATTGGGCGCTTCCGATCTTCACTTGACGGCGGACGCACCGCCGCTGATCCGGCTGAATGGCGAGTTGGTGCCTTTGGAGGGAAACTTGTTGGGTGTGGACGGGTGCCGAAACCTTATCTTCGGCGCGCTCACTGAAAGTCAACGGGCCCGACTCGAGCATGAATGGGAGCTGGACTTTGCTCTGCAGATCGATGGGGTCGGACGGTTTCGCGGCAACGCTCACTATTGCCGCGGCGCTCTCGAGGCGGCCTTCCGTTACATTTCGCATCACATCCCCGATCTGGCCGAGCTGGGACACGCTCCGGCAGTGCCGGGAATTTGCGAGCTGCAGCGCGGTCTGGTGCTTGTCACGGGAGTGACCGGTTCGGGCAAGAGCACGACTTTGGCGGCGATGGTCAAGCACATTAGCGAGCGCCACGCCGGCGTCATTATCACGATAGAGGATCCGATCGAATTCGTGTTTGCTAATGCTCGCAGCATCGTCAAGCAACGCGAAGTGGGCAGTGATACGCGTTCGTTTGCCGAGGCGTTACGACACGCCTTGCGGCAGGATCCCGACGTCATTTTGGTCGGAGAATTGCGTGACACCGAAACGATTAGCGCGACGGTTACGGCGGCGGAAACCGGGCATCTCGTTTTGGGAACGCTGCACACCATCGATGCTCCAAAGGCCATCGATCGCATTGTCGATGCCTTCTCGCCGGAGCAGCAGCCGCAGATCATTGCCCAGCTCGCCAACGCGCTCGAAGCGATTGTCTCGCAGCGGCTGCTGCCGAGCGAGTCCGGTGGTCGCCGTGTCCTGGCCACCGAGATCCTCGTGGCCAATACCGCCGTGCGCGCCACCATACGCGAGCGCCGCTGGGAGCAGATCGTCGGTCTCATTGAAATCGGCGCCAAAGATGGCATGCGAACGTTTGACGAGTCCCTTGCCGAGCTTTATCTCAGGCGACAGATCAGCAAAGAGGAGGCGATCGCGAACTGCCGGGATAAGGCGCGCTTTGAAAGTATGTTGCGGACGCAAACGGACAGAAAACGGGGACTGCTTTGGTAAGACGTGCTGTCGTCAGCTTGATTCTCCTGATCGCGTGGACCGATCTCGGCCGGGGCTGGGATCTTCGACAGCCTCCCACGGCCACAGATCGGGTGCGCGTTCTCGCCGCCGGATGGACGGCTTCGCGGGAGAGCCTCGCCAGTGCGCTCCTAGCCGCTTATCGCCCCGGTGGACCGCTGCGACCCGGGAGCACCGGTGTCACTGCCTATCGGGGATGGATGCTTTTGTGGAAGTGGTGCGACCTGTTGTCGCGCGGTCAAAGGGAGGAAACTGCGCGTCACCTGGCGAACCATCTGAGGGTTTCGCTGCAGGAGAAAAAGCTGATCTTTTTCGGTCCGGGATACCTTCCCAACCTCGACGACGGAAAGATTGATGCGGCGCAGGCGAGTCTGATCCTGTCTGATCATCCTGCGGCGGCGGAGTTCCTTCGCCGGCTGCTACCGCCAGATCTGGCCGATTCTCCGGACAGATCCATCGCGGAAGACGTCGACAGCACCATCGCCGCGGAATGGATCAACGACCCCGAACTTTCCCGCGTGCTCTTTGAGAATCTTTCAGACGAAGACTATTGGCCAGGTGTCGTCCAGCGCCTGCAGGAGTTGCGACGTGCCAATGCCCGGAAATTCCTCGAGTACCGCGCGCTCGCCGTCGCACTCGCGCTGGTCTACGACCAGGCGTTACCGAGCTTTTGGCCGCACCGCCAGGTCGACTCTCACAAGGTTCCCATCGTGCAAATGCCCGTGACGTTCTGGTTCAACTTTTGGATTGAGGGTAACGAGTCACAAGCCCTTATGTTCGACTTGCGAAGGCTTAGCCCGGGGGAGATCAAGTACATCGTCGACGCGCCGCTCGATCGATCAGAATTCCGCTGGGCAAGGAAGAATGCCAAATATCAACGTTCCGACCTCGCCAAGGCTTTCGATGCGGTCAGCTATTCTCAAGAGCGGATCGGATCTGGAAGGTTCCATTGGGAAGGAGGCGATTACACGCTGCAAAGCATCCGCTTGCAGGGCGGAATTTGTGTCGATCAGGCTTATTATGCAGCCATCGTGGGCAAGGCGCGCGGCTTTCCGACGCTTTTCTTCACGGGCCAGGGATCACAGGGAGGTCATGCTTGGTTCGGGTATTTGAAAGGGGAAAACCAGTGGGAGCTGGACTGTGGGCGCTACAAGTATCAGAACTATGCCATCGGCGAAGCGCTTGATCCTCAGACGTGGCTTCCCATCAGCGATCACCAACTCAATCTCTACGCCAAGGGCCTGCGCGATCCACTGGCATACTTCGCGTCGGAGGATGACATTTTGATCGGACACTTGAGCGAAAGTGCGGGCGATACATCGAAGGCGCTCGATGCCTATGAGAGCGCCATGCAGGTCTGTCCTCAGAATCCATCCGGGTGGGCTGCCAAGGCCGACTACCTTGTTCGAGCCAAGGCTCCAGCCAACCTTCTGAGATCCCACCACGAAGCCGCCATCCAGCAGTTCCTGACGAACCGTGATGTGCGGGTGACCCATCAGATCGCGCTGGCGGAGCTGGCCAGACAAGCAGGTGACATCTCAGCCGCCGAGAGCCTCGAACGACAAATCATCGCGCAGAACAAGCGCCAGCGCTCCGATCTCAGCGTAAACGTGGCGGCACGGAAAGTCATCGCTCTGGTCGACGCCAGGCAGTTCGATCAGGCCTTGGCGGAATACCGAAGGCAACTCAAAGCCGTTGGCAAGACTGGCGGAGGCCATTTGTTCTACGACATCGTCCAACCCCTCGTCGAAGCACTGGTCGCCGCGGGCCGGGAGGCCGAGGCGAGGGAATGTCTCGCGCTGGCGCGCAAGTCGCTTGCGCCAGTCGCCGGCGGCACGATCGAAGGTGACCTTAGAGAACTTGAAATGTCCCTTCGGAGCAGTCCGGGACAATGAGGCGTTTCACTCCGCGCTGCCCGACCGGATCTTCTCCTTCTCTGCTTCCCGCTTCTCCTCGAGGCGGACAATTTCGGTAGAGAGTTGCTTGCGAAGTTGCGATTCCGCCAGAGAATCGCCTGCCGCTTTTCTGATTTCTTCGTCGAGGAAGAGCTTTCGCTCTGCAATCTTGGCGCTGATCTCGGCGTCGATCTCCGCAAGGCGCGACTTCTGATCGTCGGTTAGCTTCCGGGTCGGCGACTCCTTTTCGAGTCGGCTCATGGCCAGTTCGAAGGCGGATTTCATGACCGGAGTATAATTCATCCCTCGAGAGTGTGAAAATCGTTTTTCGAGAGCATGACCGCGCGACCAAGGGAGCAATTGCGATGTCCCCAAAGATGTGTAGCGTAATCACCCGATGGCGCATATCCGGCTGCTCAGTACCGATTTCGACGGCACATTAATTCCCATGGGCTCACGGGGGCATTGCTCGCGAGAATTTGCCTCGGCTCTCGAAGAGCACGCCCGGGCCGATGGTTTATGGGCCATCAATACCGGGCGCTCCCTCGACCATGCCATCGAGGGCCTCGAACTTTTTCGTGCCCCGGTCTGTCCCGATTTCCTGCTCACTAACGAACGCGATATCTATCGGTGGACCGCTGAGGGAGACTGGGAGCCCTATGGTGACTGGAATTCGATCTCTCGCCGACGGCACGACGAACTCTTTCAGGAGGCCCTTGAAATGTTCGCTTTCGTCGAGCACCTCGCCCAGGAGTCAGATTATTTGACGATCCTCTACGAAGATGACCTTCCCGCCGGACTGGTCACCCATTCCGAAGAGCAAATGGAGGCGGTCGCCGCCCGCATCGAGGCCGAGTCGACACGCCTGCCGGCCTTCGGCTTTCAACGAAACAGCATCTATCTTCGTTTCTGCCACAAGGACTATCATAAGGGCTCGGCGCTCGGTGAGTTATGCCGGCTCGAAGGTGTTTCCGGCCATCACGTGATGGCGGTCGGCGATCACTTCAACGATCTCTCGATGCTGGATGGCGCCTACGCTAAGATGACGGCTTGCCCCGCCAACGCGATCGAGCCGGTCAAGGAACTTGTCCGGCGGACCAGCGGATGCGTTGCCGAGAAGTCCTGGGCCGATGGGGTGGCAGAAGCGCTGGCCTTCTTCGGCCGCTGGCGCGTGGAGGGAGACGCTCCGGGGGGAAACTTCAGGGAGGTCGCGCGGGCTTAGGCGCCGGGCTTGAGTCGATAACGCCCGGCTCCGACGCGCTGAATCGTGCCAAGCTTCTTGCCGGTGCTGCTGAACCACACATGCACGTTTTGGTTCTTGACACCAAGTTTCGCGGAAAGCTCCTTGACGGCCACGCCCTTGTCGCCGGCTGCTTTCAGCGCGGCGAGGATGCGGGCTTTCAAGGCTCCGCGTCGACCACCGGCTGACTCGCCGGACGCCTTGACGGCCCTGGCTTCGGCGACCACGGCGGTGCGACGTGCGCCCTTCCCTCTTCGACGCCGAGTCGCGGAGGGTTCGGACTTTCCGCCGGAATAAAGGCTGGCAATGGAAGCTTCAACTCTCTTGAGGTCGGCGAGGATGCCGTCGCGCCTCTTCGTGAGCTTGACAAGAGCCTCAAGAGTTGAGGTAGTGATTTTTGAAAGGTCCATAAGGTGTACTACTTTAGCTAACACCTTTGCCATAGTGCAAGCAAATAATTAGGTATGGATCCTTTTTTAGCGTTGGAGTGGATTAACTACGAGGGGGGAGATTTAGAGATTCCGTTAACGGGAGTGCATCTATGGTTGATTGAGCCTACGTCTGAACTTGTGCGGTATTTGAGTCCGGCGGAGCTATTGCGTTATAAAAGGATTGTGAACGAGGAAGTGCGGGTAAGTTACGGTGCGGCGCAGGGAGGACTTCGTCGGATTGCGGGCGTCTATACGGGCCGGCGGCCCGAGGCCTTGGCCATGCGGCGCGCGGCGCGCGGAAAGCCTTATGTTGTCGGTGCTCCGGAGTTCAACCTTTCTCATACATCAGGAAGGATGATCGCGGTCTTTTCGTCACAGCCGGTCGGCATCGACGTGGAGGCCGCCGGTCGATCCGTGCAGGCGGCGGAGCTGGCGAGGAAGTTCTTTTTCCAGGAGGAAAGGGAAAGAGTCATGCGGTGTGAGCGTGCGGAGAGAGACCTAACGTTTCTTCGCTATTGGGTGTGCAAGGAAGCGATGGTGAAGCTGAGCGGCGATGGAATTTATCATGGTTTGCGACATGCGCGAGTGGATTTGGCGCCTGATGGACGGTCGCAGGGGGGCTATCAAGGGCGTGCTGTCGCATTAAGAGAGTTTCGCCCGGCGCCGGACCTGTTGGCGGCGCTGGCGTCATGGGAGCCGGTGGAAGCAAAAGGCTTCTTTCGGATCTAGGACCTGCTAATGGGTGAAGAGCTATGTCGTTTCAAAATCTAGGTTTATCGGATTCGGTCGTCCACGGTGTGCAAAGGATGGGCTACGTGGATCCTTCGCCGATCCAGTTGCGCGCGATTCCCGTGGTTCTCGCCGGGCGCGACCTGATTGCGTCTGCCCAGACCGGCACGGGAAAGACCGCGGCTTTTGGGCTGCCGTTGCTGACCCGACTGGCGGAGCCGAGAAGAATTCCACGCTGCCTGGTTCTTGAGCCGACGCGTGAGCTGGCGATGCAGGTAGAGACGGCCTTCCGGGATTTTGCGCGATTCATGCACGTCGACGTTGCCTTGATTCACGGGGGCGTCGGCTATGGGAGGCAAAATGAGGCCTTGAGCCGGGGATGCGACGTGATTGTGGCAACGCCAGGCCGTCTGCTCGATCACATGCAAAGAGGCGCGGTGAATCTGACCGGTCTGGAGTTTCTTGTCTTGGACGAGGTTGATCGCATGCTCGACATGGGTTTCCTGCCGGACGTCCGCCGGATCGTGGAGCGATGTCCGAAGAGGAGACAGACGCTGCTTTTCTCAGCCACGATCCCGGAGGAAATCGAAGGTCTGGCGGCGTGGTGTTTGCGTGATCCGGTGAAGGTTGAGGTCGGGGTGAGGCGTTCGCCGGCAGAGACCATTACTCATGCGATTTATCCGGTCGCTGCCGCGCAAAAGTTTGAGCTGCTGACGGCCCTTCTCGAACGCACGCAGTACGATAGTGTGCTAATCTTTTGCCGAACGAAAGAGGGGGCGGATCGCATCGCGAGGCAACTGAAGGCGGAGAACCACTCGCTGGCCGTACTCCATTCTAACCGCACCCAGCAGGAACGCGTCGAAGCCTTGGAAGGATTCAAGAACGGGCGCTACGAAGTGATGGTGGCCACGGATATTGCCGCGCGGGGCATTGACGTGGCCGGAGTTAGCCACGTGGTAAACTATGACGTGCCTCAGCATCCGGAAGACTATGTGCATCGGATCGGGCGGACCGGACGGGCGCAGAATGTGGGAGATGCGTTTACCATCATGACCGCGGAGGAGCTTCCGCATGTCAAAGAGATCGAGCGCTTCATCGGCCAGAAGATCACCCGGTTAAAGCTGGAGAACTTTCCTTATATCTATTCGGCAATCTTCAATGAAGAGGCTGTCGAGGCGGCTTTACGCGGCGCCAAAGGAGTGCGGACTCATCGGGGAATGTCATTTGGCGCCCGCCGCCGCCGCCGTTAGCGTCCAAGGAACGTGGCGGCTGGGAAGAGCCGCATTTTCCTAGCGACCCCCGGCAAACTCGAATGCCGAAAGCAGTTCGGCATTGCCAATCTTCCAAAGAACTTCGTTATGTCCGGCGCGAGGCACGAGCGAGAGTTTCCTGGGACCGTGGTACGATTCAAAAAGTCTGCGCCCGGAATCAGGAGGGATAATGGTGTCTTCCTCAGCTACAATTACCGCGAGCGGGCCGTGGAAGGATTGCAGAGCGCGGGTGGACTGATAGCGATCCTTGAGAAGGACTCCGGCGGGGATGAACGGATAGTGCTGGCGGGCTACCGTGACGAGAGAATCGTAAGGCGTGACCAGGACCAAGCCCGCTACGAGTTTGGGCCGTCGCCAGGCGGCCTGGCAGGCGACGCCGCTGCCCAGAGATTCGCCGAGTAGAATTATCGGCCGCCCCAACAGATCGATCGCATCGGTTGCCGCCGCGACCAGATTCTCTTCGGTGGGCGTTCCTGGACGGGCTCCGTAGCCGGGGTACTCGAGGATATGAATCGGAGAAACGACGCCCGCATCACGCAGGCGTGCCACCGTGTCGCTGCGATGAAGAGCGTGTCCCGCATTGCCATGGAGCATAAGCACCGGAATGCCCTGGCCCGTCCGCGTGCGCCAACCGATGAAGCGTTGCTCCGCATCACGCCAAGCGAGAAGACCTTCTTGCTCAGCCAAGGGCGCCAGGGTCTCAAGACGGGCGTGCGCAGGATAATAAATAAGAGACCGCTGGAACGCATACGCCAGAAGGGTCGCCGCGGCCAGGACTATCACCAGAGCCAGTGCGATCCGGGTCACCGTTTCCATAAATAAGCCTGACGGAATTTCGTTTTGGTCGCAAGGTGGAAGGAGGCTTGCCAGGGCGCGCACGTCCCGGCCGGACTGATTCGCCTTGCTGCGAGAAACTTTCCAGAACCGCTTTTTGGTTCGGGTAGCCGGAGGTTTGCTTGTGAAAGCTTGAAATCGCCTCTGCTTGCGGTAAAGGAAGGAAATCGTCGCGCGATTAGCTCAGCGGTAGAGCGCCTGCTTCACACGCAGGAAGTCGCAGGTTCGAACCCTGCATCGCGCATTGGTTGGTCTCCACCAAACTTGAGGATGGGTGGTTTGTTTTGTTTATCCGCATTGCGCAATGACGCGAAGGCGATAGTTGGAGACGTTTCGAAGCCGTAGGCGTGAGGTTGGATCAGTCCGAGTTGCTCCCAAATTCCGATCGGAGATCGATTGGGCAGCGAGGCTGACTACCCGACTTGCTTCACCTGGCGACGTTCGGTCTCGTCGCTGGTGAGCGGGGTGAGAAAGAATCGGCGTGCAGCCAACAGGCCGACAAAGGCTCCGACCCCCAAGAGGATGTCGACCGTTGCCAGTTCGGGCTTTAGCATTTTGCGGGCGACAACGAAGGCCAGAAGTTCCAGCACCGCCGTCAGGTCGTGGGTGACCAGAGTACGAATCAGCTCCACACCGATGACCAGCAGGAGAACGCGGTAGATCAGTTCGTAGAACGTCTCCATGCTGCTCCAATCCATGCCCGTCAGGGCCCCCAGACTCTTGAAAGCAAAGACGATAAGGCCGATAAGGATCCCGAAGGCCAAGAGACGTTCGAGTCCGGTCGCAACCTCCTTCGTGTAACGAACAACCCGCTCATTCATGTTAATAAGGGACCTGAAGAGTCCCGGCAGTCTTGGAGATTTGCATCTTACGACGATCGGCAGTCCCGGCGAGGCTTTTCTTGGAAGGGGAACCGCTCGGCGCCCGTCTGCGACCTTTCGGATGGGAACGACTCAGAGCAGGCGCCGGGGCGGCGTGGATTGAACAGCCAGTCGAGCCCACCGGTTGTGGCCGGCGCTAAGGGGCGGTCCGCAAAGGGCAGTGACCATTATCGCGCAGGCAGAACGTGGCAGAAGCCGCCACCGTGCTTGGCCGCGTACTGTTGATGATACTCTTCTGCCCGATAGAACGGTCCGGCCAATTCGACTTGCGTCGCGATCGGGCGGCGATACTTTCCGGACCGATCAAGGTCGCCGATCCTCTGGCGGGCGGCGGCTTCCTGCGCGGGGCCGGTGAAAAAAATGGCCGAGCGGTAGTTATCTCCAAAGTCAGGCCCCTGGCGATCAATCGAAGTGGGATCATGCATCTCGAAAAAGAGGCGGAGCAATTCCGAATAGGAGACAACGGACGGGTCGAACTCGACCCTGACAACTTCCGCGTGACCGGTGGTGTGCGAACAGACTTGCTCGTAAGTGGGGTTTTTCGTGGACCCGCCCGAGTAACCCACCTCAGTCGAGGTGACTCCGGGCACTTTCGAGAATGCCTCTTCGACTCCCCAAAAGCAACCCGCTCCAAAGATCGCCGTCTCGGTGGTGGGTTTGGGATCTGTTTGCTGAAAGATCAGCGAGGCGGAATTGATGCAGTAACGCAGCCCCGTCGGTGCCGGACCGTCGTGGAAGACGTGACCGAGATGGGTGTCACAACGCGCACAGTGAATCTCGTTCCGGAGCATTCCGTAGCTCAGATCGGTTTCCGTGACGATGTTTTCGCTGGCCACGGGTTGGAAGAAGCTCGGCCAACCGGTTCCGGAATCGAACTTGGCATCGGAGCGAAACAACGGTAGGCCGCAGCCCACGCACGTGTAGATGCCGGTCTGGTGATTATCATGGAAAATTCCGCAGAACGCACGTTCCGTTCCCTGCGATCGAGCGACTTCGTATTGCTCGGGTGTCAACTGCGCGCGCCATTGCTGCTCGCTCTTGATCACGCGCTGGACTTCGAGAGGATCGGTCAGGGAGCCGTCGGGCTTCAAGAGGCGAACAGTGATATTTTCAGGTGGATGATTCATGGATTGAGGCTGTTTGGTTGCGAAACTTCTGCCGCTGGTAAGAGCGACGAGAAGCGCGATGACCACCGCGGCGAGGACAAGAGACTGGACGACAACAGACTTCATAATGTGCTTGGCAAAGATTGCCTTCACGCAGTCAGTCGGAGATGGCCCCTATTTCCTTACAACGCGTGAGCACGTGGGGTTGATCTTGCTGCAAAACCGGATTACCCGCCGGCGGCGACCTTCAGAATCTCGATACTGTCACCATCAGCAACCGGCGTCTGAGACCATTCGGAGCGGAGGAGGGCGACCCCGTTGCGCTCGATCAAAACGGTCTCCGGAGGAAGGTCCAGACTATTTACGAGTTTCGCAACATTATCCGCGTTAATAGATTGGCTTTCTCCGTTTACGGTAACTTGCATGTTTAGAACAACCTAGGCGGCGTTCAGGATAGCAGCATCCCAATCCTTCCAGACGGGCTCGAGGCCGAGTGCGCGCAGACGGGCGGCGATTTCGTGGGGGGGGCGCTCGTCAGAGATGGCGAACTGTCCCTCGGCGTGGTCACCGACGGCGGCTATTTGTCGACCGCGGATCGTTTGGTGGAGGTTTTGCCGACCCTGGCCGGTATAACCCCCTGGTTCGGTATGACTGCCGGCACTCATCATGGTGACACCGAGCGGTGCGATGGCATCGCGCAGAGCGGCAGGTTCGCGCGTGCTCAGAACGACGCCGATCTGAGGGAACGTAATTCGAAGTGCGCAAATGAGTTGAACGAAATCCCGATCGGGCAGCGGGTGTGGTGGGTGAAAGTCCCCGGCGGCCGGGCGCAGCCGTGGCAAACTGACGGTAATTTGCGCTTTCCAGCAGGTCCGGAGGAGATACTCGAGGTGAGCAGCGAGAGCCACGGCTTCTTCCTGCCAGCGCCAGAGCCCGAAGAGAGCGCCGACGCCGATGCGCCGGAAGCCGGCTTGATAAGCGCGTTCGGGGCAGTCCAGCCGCCAGTCGAAGTCCTTCTTGGGACCGGAAAGATGCATTTCGCCATAGGTGGGGCGATGGTAGGTTTCCTGGTAGACGACGAGCCCTTCTGCACCCGCGTGCACGAGGGGTCGATAGTCGGGCAGTTCCATGGGGGCGACCTCCAGGCTCAGGCTGGGCACCATCGGTGAGAGCCTGCGAATGCAGCGTTTCAGATAGTCGCCGGAGACGAACTTTGGGTGCTCGCCCGCGACAAGCAGAATGTTACGAAATCCCTGGCCGACAATATGTGACGCCTCGACGGCGACTTCCTCGATTTCGAGCGTGACGCGGAGAATGGCGTTTTCGCGAGAGAACCCGCAATAGGCACAGGAGTTGATGCACTCGTTCGAAAGGTAAAGTGGCGCAAACAGCCGCATGGTGCGGCCGAAGTAGCGCCGCGTGATGGCGGCGGACTCCCGGGCAAGAAGCTCCAGCTCCGCGTCCGGGCGCGGGCGAAGAAGGGCCTCAAACTTCCGCAAAGTCGGAGACCGATGGCGGAGCCGGCTGGCTATTTCGGAAGAGAACGGCATGTCTTGAACAAGCTTCAATTAACCACACCGGACCCAAGACTCAAAGAAAAGGCTTGGGTCGGTGCGAGAATTGCCTCTGTGCGTCCCGACCGTCTCTGGCTAGATTGCCAGAGTGCTTGAGAAATCTCTTTTCGGCGAGCGTCTGGCCAGCGGCAGTGGGATCGAGGATTTGATGGACGACCTTGGGAGGGCGATGGCCGGGGCGCATGGCCGGATCCGAATGCTGGGAGGTGGAAATCCGGCGCATATCCCGGAGATACAGGCCATCTGGCGCGAGCGCATGGCGGCGATCCTGGCAGATCCGCCGCAGTTCGATCGAATGATGACGAACTACGATCCGCCGATCGGCAACGCGAAGTTCATTGCCGCCTTGGCAGGCCTGTTGCGAAACGAGTTTGGGTGGGAGGTCGGTCCGGAGAATATCGCCATTACCGCAGGGGGGCAAACCGCCTTCTTCTTTCTCTTCAACCTTCTCGCCGGCGAATTTCGCGGAGGAAAGCGCAAGGTAATCCTCCTGCCGTTGGTGCCCGAGTATATCGGCTACATGAATCAAGGGCTGACTCCGGGGTTCCTGCGCGCGATGGAGCCGCGCCTGGAGCTCCTCCCGGGACACCGCTTCAAGTACCATGTCGATTTTGCGCGACTCACCGTGGACGAGGACGTTGCCGCCATTTGCGTGTCTCGTCCCACGAATCCCTCGGGGAACGTGCTCACGAACGAGGAGGTGCGCCGGCTATCCTCTGTGGCTCGGTCGGCGGGGGTTCCCTTAATCGTCGACAATGCCTACGGCGTGCCGTTCCCGGGCATTCTGTTTCGCAACGTCGATCCGATCTGGGACGACAACATCATCCTGACGATGAGCCTGTCCAAGCTGGGCCTCCCCAACACCCGCACCGGCATTGTCGTAGCACGCCCGGAAATCATTCGGGCAGTCGCTTCGATGACCGCGATCGTCGGACTCGCAAATTGCGCGATCGGCCAGGCGATCGTCTTGCCGTTGGTGGAGTCGGGCGAGATCCTGCGTCTGGCGCGGGAGGTGGTGCGCCCGTTTTATCAACGGAAGTCTCAATTGGCACAGGCTTGGATCGCGGAGTTTTTCGATGAGGGGCTCGACTATCACGTTCACGTTAGCGAAGGCGCCCTCTTCTTGTGGCTCTGGTTTCGAGGAATGAAGATCTCCGCAGAGACTCTCTACGGTCGGTTGAAAGACCGCGGTGTCCTCATCGTTCCCGGCCATTACTTTGGCGCGTCGGAGGATTGGCGGCACGGCCACGAGTGCATCCGGCTCAGCTTCGCGATGGATGAGTCCTCGGTCCGGGAGGGTATCGCCATTCTCGCCGAGGAGGTGGCGAAAGGCTATCTATGACCCGCTGCAAGCACCCATTGCTGCCTTACGCAGCGGCGGCCGCCTTCCGAAATTCGAGGACGTTAATCGGCGGAAAGTTCAACGGGCAGTACTCCTTGCCGGCCAATTCAAAGAGATGGTCGTGATCGCAGAGTTGGGTGGTGACCTGGTAGGTGATAAAGCGGCTGTCGCGATCCATTGCCTTGGCAATGCTCTGTAAAAGACGGTCCTTGGTTTTCGGTTCGATCACAAAGAAGGGCAACCCCGAGACGATGTAGTCGCAGTGTGAATGGCCCATCTCGTTGAGGATCTGCGGCAGATGCAAGGCATCCATGTTCAAGACCGTTACTCGGGGATCGCGGGAGAATTGCTTGCGCAGATGAGAAACGAATTCCTCATCGAGCTCGAAAAGAATCAGACGCGATTGGGAATCCATGCGCTTGAGGATCTGCCGCGTATGGCAGCCTTCGCCGGGGCCGAGCTCGACCACAATACGAGGTTGCGAGAAGTCAATCCGTCGGGCGGTTTGCCTGGTGAGAAACGGAGAGCTGGGCACTACGTACCCAACGCGAAGCGGATTGGCGAGGACGCGCTTAAAGAAGAGTAGGCTCATTCGAAATTGTGAAAATAGGCAAAACCATCCGGGTCCAGTCCGTCAAGGTCGTTCCGGTGGTGTGACAGGCATCCTGTGCGTTTCGCAAGGAGGTCGGGTTCATAGGGGTGCGTATTCCTTGCTCCATCCCGAGGCACGTTCGTAGGCATCGGCGATGCCAAGCAGGCGGGCTTCGTCGAGGGACTTTCCCAGGAACTGCAGGCCAACGGGAAGCCTTTTTCCCTCTTCGAGCGCGAATCCACAAGGCACGCTGATACCGCAGATTCCGGCGAGATTGGCGGCAATGGTAAAGATATCGGCAAGATACATTTTGAGGGGATCGCTCGTTCGTTCGCCGATCGGGAAAGCGACGTCGGGCGAAGTGGGGCAAACGATGACGTCGACCTTCTCAAAGGCCGAGGCAAAGTCTCTCCGAATCAACGTGCGAACCTTCTGGGCACGGAGGTAGTAAGCGTCGTAGTATCCGCTGGAGAGCACGTAGGTGCCGAGAATAATCCGGCGTTTGACTTCGCTGCCGAATCCTTCCTCACGCGTGCGAAGGTATAGATCCATGACATCTTTCGGCTGGCCGGCCCGGAGGCCATAGCGGACGCCGTCAAAACGCGCCAGGTTGGCGGAGGCTTCCGCGGTGGCGATGATATAGTATACGGAAACAGCGTACTCGGTGTGGGGCAGGGAGATCTCGACGAGTTCGGCGCCATGTTCCGCGCATTGCTGGATGGCGGCTTCGATCGTCGTTCTGACCCGCATATCCATACCGTCAACAAAGTACTCCTTCGGGATCCCCAGGCGGACGCCTTTAAGGTCGCGACCCAAATGCGCGGTGAAATCTTCCGCGGGTTGCTCCAGCGACGTGGAGTCCATCGGATCCGCTCCGGCGATGACATTGAGCAGCAGGGCACAATCGCGGGTGGATCGGGCGAAAGTTCCGACTTGGTCCAACGACGACGCAAAGGCGACGAGGCCGTATCGCGAGACGCGTCCGTAGCTTGGCTTCAAGCCGACGCATCCACAGAGGGCCGCGGGTTGGCGGATGGACCCCCCGGTATCCGAACCAAGGGCAGCCGGAACTTCGCAGGCGGCGACGGCTGCAGCTGAACCGCCGCTCGAACCGCCGGGAATCCGGGTGGTATCCCAGGGATTGCGGGTGACCTGATACGCGGAATTCTCCGTGGACGATCCCATGGCGAACTCATCCATGTTCAGTCGTCCCAGGGGAATGGCACCGGCACTCTTGAGTCGGGCAATGGCCGTGGCATCGTAGGGCGCGGTGTAGCCTTGCAAGATCTTTGAAGCGCAAGTGCAAGGGTCGCCTTGGACATTGATGACATCCTTTATGCCGATCGGGATGCCACCGAGCGCGAGCGACACGTCCGCCTTCTCGGCTCGACGCAAGGCAGCATCGAGATCGCGTGACAGAAACGCCTGAATGCTCGGTTCGACTGAGGCAATGCGCGATTCAAGGGCGTGCAGCACATCGGTGGGCGCAAATGTCTTGGAGCGGAAGCCCTCCTGGAGTTCGGAAATGGTGAGGCGGGTGAGGTCCATCGTGAGCCGGCGTCTTTCCTTAGCGTGTTCCGGCAGTCGTCCTGCCGAGCGCCGTTTGCGTGCGTGCAGAGTGTGCGCTCATTCAACGACTTTCGGAACAAGGATGAGATTATTGGCGGCGCGAGGAGCGAGGGCCAAGGCCTCTTCCCGAGGCAGGCTGATTCCTGGCACGTCTTGGCGCGTGATGTTGAACATGGGATAGGTGTGCGCGGTGGGCTCTACGCCCGAGACGTCCAGCTTCTTGAGGTGCTCGATATGTTCCAGCACGCGGCCCAGCTGGCCTTGGAAAGTGCGGACTTCCTCTTCGGTCAGCGCGATGCGGGCTAGTTTGGCGACGTGGCGAACGTCAAGATCCGGGTTACTCATAAAAGGGAATCGACAGCATCCGATCGTTCGGCCGAAGGAAAATCGATGATATTGATCATTTGATTCGATGGGTAGTGACGGGATCGAAGAGGTGCGCCGCCGCGGCGTTGATCCGGAAAGTGAGCCGTCTTCCAACGTCGCTTTGTTGGGCGCTCGCCGGGCAGCGACTCACGACCGAGTGGGCTCCCGTTTGCAGATGGAAATAAGTCTCGGGTCCCATCGGCTCGACGATATCCACCAGAGCTTGAAAGCAATTTCCGGGCGAGGTCGTTTCTCCGGGAACCACTTCACAGCTCTCCGGACGAAAGCCCAGAAACACTTCCTTTCCGACATAGGCCTCCGCCGATGTGCGGCCATCCAACTCCAGTTCTATCGAACCGCCTTCGGCTTCCCGGAAAGCGATGCCGCCGTTTCGACCCTGGAGCGCTCCCTTGAGAAGGTTCATCGGAGGGCTGCCCAGAAAGCCGGCCACGAAGAGATTCGATGGCTCATTGTAGATCTTGAGCGGGCTGTCCACTTGCTGGATGACTCCATCCTTCATAACCACAATGCGCGTGCCCATGGTCATGGCCTCGATTTGATCGTGTGTCACGTAGATCATCGTCGCCTGGAGACGCTGATGGAGCTTCGTGATTTCCGTCCGCATCTGTACACGCATCTTGGCGTCGAGATTGGAGAGGGGCTCGTCGAAGAGAAATACCTTGGGTTGACGCACAATGGCGCGCCCTACCGCTACACGCTGACGCTGGCCCCCCGAGAGAGCTTTCGGCCTTCGATTGAGAAACTGTTCGATCCCCAGGATGCCAGCCGCCTCCAGCACGCGCTTCTTGATCTCGTTTTTCGGATACTTCCGCAACTCGAGACCGAAAGCCATGTTGTCATAGACACTCATGTGCGGGTAGAGCGCATAGTTCTGAAAAACCATGGCGATGTCTCGGTCTTTTGGAGGGACATCGTTGACGCGCGCATCGTCAATCAGCACATCGCCCTTGGAAATATCTTCAAGACCCGCAATCATTCGTAGGGTCGTCGATTTTCCACAGCCCGACGGGCCGACGAAAACGACGAACTCCCGGTCCGTGATCTCGAGATTAAAATCCTCCACCGCGGCGACTTCCTTGCCGCGCTCTGCAGGGTAAATCTTGTAGACGTTTTTGAGGGTTACCTTGGCCATTCCGTAATTTCGACCTCACCGTTTCCGGCGGAGATCTCGATAAAGTCGGCCAAGCTAATGGGAGACCGCTTGCAGGTCAACCGTCCAGCTTTCCGCAACGGGTATCCATCCACGAGAGCCACAAGAGACGGCACGAAAGTTGCTTGAGTTAATCGGCATGACCTTGGTTTTGGAGCGGTGCGAAGCGACGAACCGGGCCGGTCATCTGGCGGCCGTATTTTCTTCGTTGAAGGCATTGGGCCTGACAGATCGCGATTTTTTCAACGAGATCATGCGTCGGGTTCTCTTGAGGAACGGCGGCTTGCTCGGGGTATGGAGCGTATGGGAACCCAACGCGCTGGATGATCGGGACAGGTTTCATGCGGGAGCGCCCGGACACGACTTGAGCGGGCGCTTTGTGCCGTTCTGGCATCGGTACGGGGGCGAGGTCCGGCTCGAAGCGAGCATCGACTACGATAAGCCGGATTCGGAGTGGTACTATACTCCGACGCGCCGCCGGGCGGAGGTGGTGATTGACCCTTACGAGTATCCGGTTGCTGGAAAGAATCTCTTTATCACCAGCATCGCTGCGCCGATTATCCATGCGGGAAATTGCATCGGCGTGGTTGGCTTTGACGTCCACCTGGACTGGCTTCTTGAAGCCGCAGACGAGCCGGGACTCTTCGAATCGATCGAAACTGTGCTCGGCCGGGGACATGTTCTGTTGGGCCAGAATGGGGAGGTGCGGTATTGGAGCCAGGCGACCAGACGTTTGATTTGCCGCTACGTGGGCGGCAAGGCCGGTTCCGGCCGTCAGCTTCCTGAGCCCCTGCGCGATTTGGTGGTGCAAAAGCTGCGCCGGGACTTCTTTCCCCGAAGTTTGAAACCAAGGCCGGGATGGACGTTTGCCCATGGGTCGCGCAAGCTCGTGGTTCGCTTCACACGTCACCCGCAGGCAGGTTGTTTTCTTTTGCTGGTGGATGAAGAAATCGTGGGGCAAAGGTCTCCGCTCGAGGAACAGCTCAGTCCCCGTGAGCAGCAGGTCGCCGAATGGGTGGGTCAAGGGAAGTCCAACGACGAGATAGGCACCATCCTGGGAATTAGTGCGCACACCGTGAAGAACCATCTCGACAAAATCTTCCGCAAGCTCGGTGTGGAGAATCGATGTGCGGCTGCAGTGGCTATCCAGAGGCAAAACGCGAAATAGGAAGACCTTCCTATTGCGATAAATGGGCCCGTACCGCATGATTTCGCGCCCATGGAGGCCACGCAAGATTCCCGGCCGGCAATATGCTCGTAGCCGTCGAAACGATCGAGTCGCTGCGTGGTGGGCTTACGCTCGATCTCGCGACGGCGCAGTTTCGGACGTTGCGGCGGCCGCGAATTTCACTCTCCCGGAAGGGACTCTATGAGAAAAAAGAAGGTCTTATTCATCCAGCATAGCGAGGTCGACCGGCCTGGGCTGCTCGGTGATACTCTCGACGGTCTCGGGTTTCCTCTGGACATCATCCGACCCGACCTCGGTCAGGCCGTGCCGGAATCGCTCGAAGATTTCGCCGGCTTGGTGCTTGGCGGCGGCCCGCAGGGAGCTTACGAGCAGGAGAAGTATCCCTTTCTCTCCGAAGAATGCGCTCTCGTGCGCCACGCCGCGGCGACGGGCAAACCGGTCCTTGGACTATGCCTCGGGGCGCAGATCATGGCTTTCGCTTTGGGAGCCCGGGTTCAGCCAGGCAAGCCGGAGGTGGGGTTCTTCGAGGTGACGCTCGATCCGATTTCGCACTACGATCCGCTTTGGCGGGGGGTTCCGTCAAAGTTTCTCGTGACCCATTGGCACGGAGACGTATTTGAGATTCCCCCAGGTGGTATGAGACTCGGCTGGTCTGCGATCACGCCGAATCAGCTTTTCCGCTACGGACACGCGCTCTACGGGCTGCAGTTTCATCTGGAGATGACTCCGAGCCTCTTGGAGGAAGCGGTCGCCAGGGCCTACGGCATGCTGATCGAGTCGGGCGTCGACGCGGATCAGATCTGGCAGCAGGGACAGGAATGTCTTCCCGTTCTGCGCGAGACGGCATCGACCGTCTTCACGCGCTGGACGGAGATGTTGTGCTAGCAAGTTGCGCGGCGGGGACGCCTCCGGTTTGTTCGACCGTGTCGGAAATCATGCAGTCGCCGACGGGAATGTTTGCGTTTTGCGCACAGCTGATCGTCAAATCAGGGAACTAAGGCACGGTGTCGCGGCGATCAGTCGGCGTGGCATGGCAAATGCTTCCTGCGCAATGCTACCCGATCAGGATCACCGTAATGTCGTGCGTTTGCTTATGAAATCTTTGTTGAGAACTTTCCCAAAGCTGCTGCTTGGCATGATCGTCTCGCTAACGGCGGCAGTCAGCCTTCATGCCGAGCCACTGAAGATCGGCTACAGCGACTGGCCCGGGTTTACGATTCTCGAGGTTGCCAAGCAAAAGGGATGGTTTAAGGAGGCGGGTGTTGATGTCGAACTTATCTGGTTCGACTATCTGCCTTCCCTCGACGCCTTCGCGGCAGGCAAGGTCGATGCGGTGACAACCGTGGCGACCGATGCGCTCGTGAATGGCGCCAATGGTGCCAAGAGCAAGATCATTGCGATCCTCGACTACAGCGATGGCAGCGACATGATCATTGGAAAGCCGGGTATCGAGTCGATCAAAGACCTCAAAGGTCAGAAGGTGGGCATCGAAGTAAGCCTGGTGGAGCATCTCCTCTTGCTGGAGGCATTGAAACGCAATGGCATGACGCAGTCCGACGTCGAGATCGTCAATACGGCGACGAACGAGACGCCCCAGACGCTGGCCTCGGGAAAGGTCGCCGCTGTTGGTGCTTGGTATCCCGTTTCCAGCCAGGCTTTGAAGCAAGTTCCAGGCTCAAAGGCCCTCTTCACAAGCGCGGACGCGAAAGGACTCATTTACGATGTGCTGGCCGTGAATCCGAGCAGCTTCGCGCAGCGCAAAGACGATTGGGCCAAAGTCGTCCAGGTGTTCTATAAGTGCGTTGACTATATCCGGGATCCGGCCACGCGCGAGGAGGTCATCAAGATCATGGCGGCGCGCGCTGGGGCCGATCTCGATGAGTATGCGAAGAACGTGCCCGGGACGCATTTCCTTTCGCTGGCCGAGGCCAAGGCGGCTTTCAAGAAGGGCGAAGGTCTCGACTCCATCTACGGTTCCATGGCCGCTGGCAACCAGTTTAACATCGAGAACAAGGTGTATGCGGAGCCGCAGAAGCCGTCCAGCTACCTGGCCCCGAGCATCGTCGAGGGCCTCTAGCCAAAGAACAAAGCGGGGAGAATGATTCATCGAGATTGGCTGGGACTGAAAGTCGATCTGCCGGAAAAGCTGCGGCTGACGCTGACAGTCCTCTCCTTTGTCGTGCCTCTGCTTGTCTGGTGTGCTGTGAGCTACCTGCCTTTCTTCTGGCATCCTCTCACCCGGATTAGCGATCCCGGCAGCGTGGAATACTTCGTCGAGGGTATGGAGGTGCCGAATGCTGAGTTCGCCAGGCAGCTCCAGAAGACGATCGCCGAGGATGGAGACCCGCCCAAAGGGGTGCGGGTGAACCCGGTATATTTGCCGGCGCCACACGAAGTGGTCCGCGCCTTTTACACAGCCTTTACCACTCCTCCGCGCCTGCCGAATGAGCCATGGCTCCACCAGAGCTTAGGTCACAGTATTCGAACGATCTTCTTCGGGTTTCTGATTTCCTCAATTATTGGTGTGCCCTTGGGCATCCTCTGTGGCACGTATCGCTTCTTTTCCCGGCTGCAAGAGCCGTTTATTGAGTTTTTTCGCTACCTGCCGGCCCCGGCATTTGGCGCGCTCTGCGTGGCGATTCTGGGCATCGATGATGGTCCGAAGATCGCCATCATCGTTATCGGAACCTTCTTCCAGCAGGTGTTGGTTATCGGCAACACCGTGCGCAAGGTCGATCCCTCCCTGGTGGAAGCCGCGCAAACTCTCGGAGCCCGGGGATTGCGACTGGTCCGTCGCGTGATCATTCCCGCGTCGATCACCGACATCTACACCGACATGCGCATTCTGTTGGGCTGGGCATGGACCTATCTCATCGTAGCAGAAGTCGTCGGAACGATGTCGGGCATCACCTTCTTCATCAACCAACAGGCGAGATATCGCAATTTCGACAATGTCTATGCCGCCATCATGATGATCGGCATCATCGGCTTGACCACCGATATTGTGCTCGCGTGGCTGGGTAAACTTCTCTTCCCGTGGAAACGAAAAGGTCGCGCGCGAAAGAAGCAACCCGTTGCGGCACCGGCTGCCGAGAAGCAGGAGGAAGCGAAGCCGATCGAGGAGACGCCGCCCGCATCAACCCCGCTCCTCGAAAGTTTCGGCAGATTGGAACCTCCCGTGGCGCGTGACGCCGGCGCAAGCCCTCTGCAGTCCTGACCTATGCTGGCCTCGCTCGAACTTCCCAATTACCACCGACAGGGCCCTGAGGTCGCCGCACGCTTCCGGCGAATTAAAGAGCGCCCGATTGTCCTTTCCGTGCAGAACCTGCAAAAGGCCTTCGGCCCGGAAGGCCACCAGCACGTTGTCTTCGATGCCGTCTCGCTCGATATTCATCGACGCGAATTCGTGTCCATTATCGGTCCTTCCGGCTGTGGCAAATCGACGTTCATTCGCATTGTTGCGGGTCTCGATGAAGCGACCGGCGGCAGAATGCTGCTCGACGGCAAACCAGTTACCGGACCGGGTCCCGATCGAGGCATGGTCTTTCAAGGCTACACGTTGTTCCCTTGGCGCACGGTCAAGGAGAATGTGATGTTCGGTCTCGAGATGTGCGGAAAAGGCTCGGTCGAAGCCGAGAGCACTGCCCGTG
Source organism: uncultured Verrucomicrobiae bacterium (assembly GCA_963820865.1). Lineage (GTDB taxonomy): Bacteria > Verrucomicrobiota > Verrucomicrobiia > Chthoniobacterales > Terrimicrobiaceae > DASTFP01. The sequence goes on along the minus strand of CAWGBZ010000011.1, from coordinate 939,228 downwards.
AGTGGCTCGAGATGGTCGGCTTGAATCGCTTCGAGGATTCCTATCCGCACGAACTTTCCGGGGGAATGAAACAACGAGTGGCGATCGCCCGGGCCCTCGCGAACGAGCCTCGCATTCTCATCATGGATGAACCCTTTGGTGCACTCGACGCACTGACCCGGGCAAAGATGCAGGCGTACCTCCTTCAGATCTGGAGAAAGGTCGACATCACAATTCTGTTCATCACGCATGACCTTGACGAGGCGGTCTATCTTTCCGATCGCATTTTGGTCCTCGGGGTGAATCCTGGCGGAATTCGCGAGTTCATCGAGAATCCTGTGCCGCGTCCGCGAACACCAGAGCAGTTTCTCACCCCGGAGTTTCTCGCGTTAAAGCGACGCTTGGACGAATTGATTCATGCGCCAGCGGACGGCTCCGAAGAAGATCGCTTGCCCGTCATCAAGATGACCATGGCGGGCGACGAAGTGGAATGAGCTGGATGACTCGCCGGTAGCAAGGTTCGAGAGAACTTGAGCCTGCGCCCGACCACAGCTTACCTTCTGCGACGGGCGGCGGAACGTGCCGGCCGATCGCGAACGTTGAAAGAAGGGGGTTATCAAAACTTTGCCATACTCGAAGCAATGAGGTTGATCATGCCTGACCGCACCTTAGTGATAGTCGTCAATAAATGACCGCAGCAACCAAAGGCATCGCCGAGAGCTTCAGGCGCATCCGCGAGCGGGGGAACGACGGAGTGTGGATTTCACTATTCTCCGAAGACGAGGCGATATCTCACGCCAAAGATCTCGAGGATGCCTCACGATCGGTTCCCCTAAAGGGCCGGACGTTTGCCGTCAAAGACAACATTGACCTCGCCGGCTTGCCAACGACCGCGGCCTGCCCGGCCTTTGCTTACACGCCCGTCCGAAGCGCCTCGGTCGTGCGGCGGTTGATCGATGCCGGTGCGGTGCCCATCGGAAAAACGAATCTCGATCAATTTGCGACCGGTCTCAACGGGACGCGTTCACCCTATGGCGTCCCGCGCAATTTTCATAATCCCGCCTATATCAGCGGAGGTTCGAGCTCCGGTTCGGCGATCGCCGTGGCGGCGGGATTGGTGGATTTCGCGTTGGCGACGGACACCGCCGGGTCCGGACGTGTTCCCGCTGCGTTCAACAATCTGGTCGGGTTCAAACCGACTCGGGGTAGCTGGTCGACCGACGGCCTCGTTCCGGCCTGTCGCACTCTCGATTGTATAACCGCGCTCACCAGGACGGTGGACGAGGCGGAGGAGGTTGATCGGGTGGCCAGAGGGTTCGACCCGGAGGATCCCTATTCGCGGTTTCCGCTGGACCTTGCCCCTGCGACAGAGCGTCGCATCGGTGTGCTGCCGGAGTCCGAGAGGGAGTTCTTCGGCGACACCGAATACGCGCGTTTGTACGCCGAAGCTGTGGAACGTGCGGTCGCCGCAGGCTGGGCTGTCAGCGAGTTTGACTACCGTCCCTTTCGCGAAACGGCGAACCTTCTTTATAGCGGTCCCTGGGTCGCCGAACGTTATTCCGCTGCCAGGAAAGTTATCGAAAAGAATCCGGAGGCCGTTCATCCGGTGGTGCGTTCCATCATCCTCAGTGCGCACAATTACTCGGCGGTGGATGCCTTCGAGGCTCAGTATCGCCTCGCGGAGTTGGCACGAGAATCTGAGCAAACCTGGCAATCGCGGGACGCCCTGCTGCTGCCGTCCGCGGGAACGATCTACACCATTGAGCAAATGCTGGCCGATCCGATTCAGCTTAATTCTAATCTCGGCAGGTACACGAACTTTATGAACCTGCTGGATCTTTGCGGGCTGGCGGTTCCCGCTGGCTTTCGGTCCGACGGCATTCCTTTCGGCGTGACGTTCTTTGCCAGAGCGTGGTCGGACGCGCTTCTCTTCGATCTGGGACGCGAGTTCGAGAGAACCAGGACGACGGGATCCGGGAGCTGAATCAGCGCGCCTTCGCACGCGCATCGGCCTCATCGAACGAGATAATGGCGAATTCGCTGACTCCTCCGATTTCGAGCACCTTGGCCACCCCCGGCTGTGGCTTGAGGATAACCAATTTTCGTCCTTGTCGCTCAAGGGCCTTAATTGCTTCGAAGAGCATCCGCATCCCATAGGACGCCAGAAACGTGACTTTCGAAAAGTCGACCACCACGGGCCGCTTAGCCGGGGTCACCTGCGCCAGGAAGCGCGTGTCGATTTCCCGCACTCCTGAAATATCGAGCGCGCCAGCGAGTTCGATGCGGAGCAAGTCAGCCGAGTCTTCCAAAATTCTGAGAGTCATTGCGAAGAGAATTTATAAGGTGGGTCAACCATGGTCGTGCGTTCGCAGCGTAACCCTAAGGAAAGTTTATCGCGAGGAATGAAAAGTCATCCGCCAGCGCTTCGCCGCCGTGAACAGAACGCACCCAGCGGAGGACGTCTTGCGAAATGTCTGCGCGGCGTCCGCGCTCGATCAGGTAGGGAACAAAATCCTCGTCAAAGTCCAGCCGCGTGCGATCAGCACGGGCGATCTCGTAGGCTCCGTCGCTGAAGATAAAGAGACGGGCATTTTCCGGCACCGGCGTCGTCTCCCATCGGTAGGAGATCGCAGGCATGGCGCCGACAAGCATGCCCGGGCAGCGCAACTGGTCCACGGAATCTCCCCCGTCGGGGGCCGATTTGAGGAGCAGGGCCGCCGGGTGACCACCGGAGGCATGGCGGAGCGAGCGGGTCGCAAGATCGTAGACACCATACCAGATCGTGAAAAACATGTTGTTGTGGCTCTCCATTTGGAACGCACCATTCAGGCTCGAGAGCACCTGCCCGGGATCACGAAAATCGGTTCTCGGAAGTGAGCCGGACCGAATTACGTTGATCGCAGCGACCGCCAGGAGTGCGGCACCCACACCGTGTCCGCAGACATCGAGCAGATAGACGGCGAAGTAATTCTCGTCGATCCAATGGTAGCCAAACGAATCTCCTCCGAGTTCGGTGGATGGGTCGTAAGTCCACGAAATAACAAACGGCTCTCGCATCGGCGCCGGAAGCGTCGAAAGAACGTAGCGGGCAGCTTCCTGAACTTCGCCTTCGAGACGTTTTTGGGTTTCCTCGATCTGGCGCAGATGGGCCTGTTCCTGATCCCGGAGCGACTTTTTCTCAAGGCTCGCTCCGATGCGAGCGTGCAGGAACGTCGGGTTAAAGGGCTTCGGCAGAAAATCTTCGGCTCCTGCCTCGATGCAGCGGACAACCGTTGCGAGTTCATCGAGCGCAGAGATCATAATCACGGGAACGTGGCGCAAGACCCGGTCCGCCTTCATCTGTCCGAGGACTGCATAGCCGTCCATTTCGGGCATCGCCACGTCCAGCAAGACAAGATCGAATGTTTCCGCGAAAAGCATTTCCAGGGCCTGGCGCCCATTCTCCGCTTGAACTGTGCGGTGCCCTTGACGTTCGAGATGCTTGACCAGCACGTCCCGATTTTCAGGTTGGTCGTCTACCACGAGAATTCGGCCCGTTGCATTCTGGCGGGTGCCGATCGGAGACGCATTGGGTCGCGGGATGGCGACGGGCGGTGCTTGTGGCAGACGCTCGGTCGGCTCTGCCCAAGACTCGTACTCCTCCAGGTGCCGACTGGTGACGCGCTGATCGATCACCTCGAGCGCTTTCCGGGCGGCGGAGCCAATCTTGTTGAGATCGTCGAGGTTGCTTACGCCTTGCGCAACGAGGTCTTCCTGGAGGAGTTCACCATAGCCGATGATGGCATTGAGGGGCGTCCGCAGGTCGTGACGCAGTTTCGCGAGGGTGTTCTCTCTTTCGGGTGGCACAAAGTCAGCGGGTTGGCAGGGCCTTTCCGACGCGTTCGAGAAGAGCCGCGATTTTTCCGAGCAATCGTTCAAACTCGATTGGTTTGGTGTCGTAGTCGTCGCAGCCGGCATCAAGGGCTTCCTCCCGGTCCCCCGACATGGCATGCGCGGTCAGAGCGATCACGGGAATGCCGGCGGTCGGCGCGTGCGCCCTTATTCGCCGAGTTGTTTCCCAGCCATCCATTGTGGGGAGACTCATGTCCATCAGAATCAGGTCCGGAGCCCCGGTCGCGGCCAGATCCAAGCCCTCCTGACCATCCGTGGCGATGATAATCTCGAAGCCGCGCCGGCTCAGGCGGCGTGAGAGCATGTCACGGTTCATTTCGTTGTCTTCGACAAGGAGGATCTTTGGCATGAAGCCCTCATAGTTCATGGCACGCATCGATGAAACAGGAAATTAGCCGGTTCGCTTGGCGAGGACAGCGGCAATTTCCGCGAGCAGCTTGTCGTGATCCAGGGCCGATTTGGCAAAGACCTCCTCCACACTGTCGGCCAGACGGTGACGATCGTCACTGGTGAGGTCTTTGGCCGTCACAACGACAATGGGTACACCGGCGAATCGGGTATCCTGGCGAGCGATTCGGATAAATTCAAAGCCGTCCATCGTCGGCATCATGAGATCGAGCAGAATGAGGTCCGGAAGCTCCGCCGCCAGGCGATCCAAGGCGACCTGGCCGTCCTTAGCTTGATCGACGCGAAGTCCCTCCTCTTCCAGCATGTGGGCGAGAAGTTCCCGGCTGGCGGCATCGTCGTCGACGACGAGCGCGCGGGCGGCGAGCAGACCACAACAAGCCGAGATGGCCTGCCGCAGCCGCTCCTGGTCCACGGGTTTGGTAAGAAACTCTGCGGCGCCGAGCGCAAATCCCAGGCGCCGGTCTTGGAGCATGGTCACCATGATGACCGGAATATCCGCGGTTTTCGGGTCGGACTTCAGTGTGGTGAGAATCGACCACCCGTCCATTCCGGGCATGGTCACGTCGAGAGTAATGGCGATCGGCCTTTGTTCACGGGCGATCCTCAGGCCCGTCCGGCCATCGTTGGCGGTGGCTACGTTGTAGCCGACTCTTGCCAGGCCGCGCTGGAGGATGGCGGCAGCGTCGGGATCGTCATCGATCACGAGGACAAACTTGCTGGCGGGAGGAGCAACCGCGAGTGGCGCTGGCTGGCTGATGGCCTCAACGACTTCGACGGGAAGATCGACGGTGAAGGTCGAACCGCGCCCGCGTGTGCTCTTCACGGAGATATCTCCACCCATGAGCTGACAAAATCGCCTGCTGATCGCAAGACCGAGACCGGTTCCACCGTACTTGCGCGTGGTAGAGGCGTCGGTTTGGGAGAACGCTTGAAAAAGCTTCCCCTGCTGCTCGGGTGTCATCCCGATCCCCGTATCCGTGACAGAGAACCGGATGCGGTCGCGGGCCGGCGGCGCATCCGGCGGCGCTTCCGAGGCGTCGCCTCGGTCGCCGCTGACACGACGCACCGAGAGCGTAATTTTCCCACGATCGGTGAACTTCGAAGCGTTGCTGAGGAGGTTCAGGAGCGTCTGGCGGATCTTGGTCAGATCTGCGCGGATGGTGCCGCAATTCTCGCCGAGGTCGACTTGCAGTTCGTTCGCGTTCTTGCTGACGAGGGGTTGGATGGTCGCCACCACGTCGTGGACCAAACGTGCGACGTCAACCTCCTCGACAAAGAGGGTCATCTTGCCCGCTTCGATCTTTGAAAGATCGAGCACGTCGTTGATCAGCGAAAGAAGATGCTTGCCCGCACCTCGGATCTTGTTCAGGTCCGCGCTGAACTCCTGGGTCTTCGACTGTTCCGCTTCCTCGATTAACATCTCACTGTAGCCAAGGATCGCGTTCATCGGGGTGCGCAACTCATGGCTCATGTTGGCGAGGAAGGTGCTCTTGGTCCGATTGGCCGATTCCGCGGCATCGCGGGCCTCGAGAGCCTCCTGCCGGCTCGTTTCCGCTTGTCCCAGCGCGTCGGAAAGTCGCGACGCCAGGAGAAAGGAAACCAGGAGCGCGCCGAGGATGATCAGGCTGCCAGTCCCATAAACCTGCCAAATAATTGCGACAGCTTCTGTGGAAACGTCGGGCAGGTAAAGAGCCGCGATGACATCGTAGTCCCACGGAGTGAAGGTTTCCAGCTTCACCAGCCACCGCCGATCCAGGGGCTTCTTTTGTTCGGCCTGCGAGACGATCGATTCCACCTCGGCCGGGTCACGGACATTCTCTGTCCGAAAGATGATCTTGTCCTTGTGATCCAAGAGCGCGAAGAATCCGTTCCGGAGCAGCCCATGGTCCTTGAGCGCTTCGTTGACCTCGTGCAGCGATTCCAGGAGGTAGCCCACATAGAAAAGACCGATGATTTCTCCTTCAGAGCTGCGGATCGGCTCGTAGCCGGTTATGTAGGGCCGGCCGAGGATATCCGTCACTCCGTAAAAGGCCTCGCCCTTGCGAATAGCCGCCATGGCCAGCCCGTCCGGGTCCAGGATCGTCCCCACGGCACGGGTTCCGTCGGGCTTCAAAATATTGGTCGAGATCCGCACGAAGGCATCACCACGCTTGACGAAGATCGAGGCGGTTCCGCCCATCATTTCGTTCACCCTGTCAACCAGCGCCTTGTCTTTGGTTGCTGGCGTGTCTCCAAAGAACAATACTTTCTCCGAAGAACCGTCGGGCCGGATGATCGAATCGAGGTGAGGATCTCCTTGCTCCTGGCAGAACATCCTCAAGACCGCCATCGAGGAGTGAACGAGGCTGAGGTAAGTGGTGTTGGTCGCGGCGAGCACCGCGTCAACGTGATCGAGCTTCGAGTCCATCTGCGTACGCGCCTCGGCGAAAATGTAGTCCGAGAGACGCCGGAACCCGGCGTACCCAGAGGCCGCCACGGCGATTGCCACAAATAAAAACCAGAGGGCGACCTTCTTTCTCAGCGAGGTTTGCATTCCGTTCGCCGGCGCGGGGAGCCATCGACCGCGCGCAGTGCCCGAAAGATAAAAATCCGATTGCGCGTAACAAGAAGAATCCGTAGTTAGAGGACTTACTTCACTCGATTTATGGCCGCCTTTCAGACAAGCGTTGATGGTGGGGTCAGGATTCTCACGATTTCCGGCCGGCTCGATCTGCAAAGCGGAAGCGACTTGAGGGACACCCTGCGCTCCCTGACCGAGCAGGAAGATCCCGTCGATCTATTGGTCGACTTGGAAGGTCTCGACTACATGGCAAGCGCCGGCTTTCGAGAATTGTTTCTCGCGGGACGCAAGATCAGCCGTCAGGGCGGCCGTTTGGCGGTTTGTACGCTACGGGGCGAGGTGAAGCGCGTTTTCGAACTCGCCTGTTTCGACACCGCCTATCCTATTTTCGAGACACGGCGCGAGGCTCTCGATTTCTTCGCGAAGCCGAAGACCGCCAATTGAGCGACCTCCGCGCTCCGAAACCTGCCGGGCAGGTGCATGTCCGGCTTGCCGTCGTCGGAGCCCATCTGCGTGGTCAACCGCTGAATCGGCAGCTTCTTGATCTCGGGGCAATCTTCCTGGAACAGACCCGCACCTCTCCGGACTATCGCCTGTTCGCGTTGGCTCATACGGAGCCGCCAAAGCCGGGCATGATTCGGGCTGAGGCCGGCGCCGCCATCGAAGTCGAAATCTGGCAACTTGAAGCAGCCCCATTCGGAATGTTCGTCGCTGCGGTGCCTCCGCCTCTCGTCATCGGGAATGTTAGAGTGGCCGCCGGCGACTGGGTCAAAGGGTTTCTCTGCGAGGAGATCGCTCTCGCCGGTGCGCTCGAGATTACCGACTTCGGTGGCTGGCGCCCGTACCTCGCCTCCTTCCCGTCGTCGGATCTCGGTCTGCCGACGCCCTGAAGTAATCTCCCAGACAGTTTGGGTCCGCAAACTTTTGACATTCGTCGCCGGATTCTCTAAAATTGGGCGCGTGATGAAAGGCGGTGAGAACCAAGTCAACGGACAAAAAAAGGTTGTAAAAGGCAATTTTTAAACAATCGGGATTGGCGCGTCAGCGGCGAATGTTCACGCTGCGCGAAGGGCTTTCCTTGGGGGAGTGGGAAAGCCCTGAGATGTGCAATTAGATCGCTTAGGCCCGGACGCATTGTAGTTCCAGCGTCCGCTGTGCCTGAGTCCGCACTCCGGGAAGGACTGCAACGTCCAGCGGCTCAGCATCAATGCAAACTACGGCACCAAGGGTTTTCTTGCGGGAACAATCCCCCGCTTCGGAGCGCATCTTTTCGGGGAGCGGCCTGACGAAGGTTTACGTCAACGGGGAATGCGAGGTGCGCGCGCTCGACGGCGTGGATATCGAGCTTTACGATGGTGAACTGGTCGTCTTGCTGGGAGCTTCGGGAAGCGGGAAGTCGACCCTGCTGAATACTCTTGGTGGCCTCGACGTGCCGACGTCCGGTGCCTTGACGTACCGCGGCCGCGATCTAACGACGGCCGACGAGGACGAACTGACGACCTTCCGACGAAACGAGGTCGGTTTCGTTTTCCAGTCTTACAATCTGATTCCGAGCTTGACGGCTCGGGAGAATGTGGCGCTCACGACCGATATCGCTCAGGATCCGATGACGCCGGAAGAGGCGTTGGAACTCGTCGAACTTGACGAGCGAATGGATTTCTTTCCTTCCCAATTGTCCGGCGGACAGCAGCAGCGCGTCGCGATTGCCCGGGCGATCGCCAAGCGGCCCCGCGTGTTGTTTTGCGACGAACCGACGGGCGCGCTCGACGTGAGAACGGGCGTGACGGTTCTCGAAGCCATTGAGCGTGTCAGTCGCGAGTTGGGCGCACTCGTGGTGATTATCACGCACAACGCGGTTCTCGGTGAAATGGCCGATCGGGTGATGCACTTCGCCTCTGGGCGCATTTCCGCGGTCAAACGAAACCGCCGGAGATGTCCGGTGTCTTTGCTCGAATGGTGAGCGGTAGCTGGAGTCTTGGAGTGGCGGAGAGTCATACGGCTTGGGCAGTTTGGCGCCGCGGAATCTGCGGGGTGTTTCTTCCGCTCTACGATGATGCCTTGAAATGAGTTCGTTGGATCGAAAGCTCCTGCGCGATCTCGGAAACTTGGGAGGTCAGGCCATCGCTGCGAGTCTCGTCATGGCCTGCGGTCTTGCCATGATGATCATGACTCGGAGCATGGTCGTTTCGCTGGAGTCTGCCCGAAGGGCCTATTACGGGGAATATCGGTTTGGTGACGTTTTCTGCGATCTCAAGCGTGCACCGAACGACGTGCGTTCGCGCCTGGCAAGAGTTTCGGGTGTCGCCGCCGTGGAAACTCGGGTCGTCGGCACCTTGAGACTCTATTTGCCCAAAGGAGGAGAGATTGTCGACGGCACCATCATTTCCCTGCCCGAGGGTCGCGGAAGTGGGCTCAATCAAATCCTCCTCAAAGCCGGGCGACTTCCCGAGAAAGCAGATGAGGTCATCATCAGCGAGCCATTCGCCCAAGCACGTTTTCTGCGGTCGGGAGATTTGGTCGATGTGATCCTGCAGGGAGCGCGCAAGCGGCTCAAAGTCGTCGGTGTCGGAATTTCTCCGGAGTGTGTCTTCGAGAAACGACCGAACGATCCTTTACCGGACAGCAAACGATTTGGAGTTTTCTGGATGAAGGAACGTGAACTTGCGGCGGCCTACGGTCTTGAAGGCGCATTCAATCGTATCGTCGTCGACGTTGCGCCGGGGGTGGATGTCCGAAGTGTTATGGCCGAGGTGGATCGTATCCTCGCGCCGTACGGAGGTTTGACAGCATACGGGCGGGCCAATCACTCCTCCGACAAGGCTCTCAATGGCGAGATCAAGGTCCTCAGCGCCTTGTCGGTCGCATTTCCGCTGGTCTTCCTCAGTCTTTCAACCTTCATGATTGCAGGGTTGCTGGCGCGTGCCGTCTACATGCAGCGTGAGCAAATCGCTCAACTCAAGGCGCTCGGCTATTCCGCTGTTCAGATTGGCCGGCACTACTTGAAGTTTACGCTTGTGATTGTGGTGTTCGGTCTGTGGGCGGGTGTGGCCACCGGGGTTTTGCTTGGCGCAAATGTCGTTGATCTCTATCGCAAATTCTTTCGATTTCCCGCGCTTCCCCTCGAGATCGATTACGGGGCGATCGGTGTAGCCGTCGTGATCAGCGTGGTGTCGACGCTGCTGGGGGTGAGCAGCGCATTGTATCAAGCGATGAGGTTGCCGCCGGCCGAGGGAATGCGGCCGGACCGTCCGGCAAAATTCACTCCGTCCATTTTCGAACATGTGAGGATCCACCGGTTCCTGGGCCGGTCCACGCGCATGGCGTTGCGCAATCTCGCGCGGAAGCCCTGGCGCGCCGCGGTCACGGCACTCGGGATCGCGATGGCTACGGCGGTCTCGATTGTTCCCGGAGCCTTGCGCGACGCCATTGACTACCTTGCGGAGCTTCAATGGACGCGAATGCAGCGCCAGGATGTTACCGTCAGGCTCACCGAGCCGGGACCGGCGGCAGCTTTTCATGATCTGCAGCGCCTGGCGGCCGTGGTTCAGGCCGAGCCTTTTCGCAGTGTCCCGGTGCGCATTCACTTCGGGCATCGCAGCCGCTCCCTTTCGCTGATGGGGCTTTCGGGCACCGGCCGGCTGGTCAGGATGTTCGACGCGAAGGGACGCGCGCTGAACCCGCCGTCGGCGGGTCTGCTGATTTCCAAGAAACTGGCGGAGATTCTTGGCGCACGGGTGGGGGATCGTCTGCTCATCGAGTCTCTGGAGGGGCGCCGCCAATGGCGCGAGATTCCTCTGCAGGGTCTGATTGCCGACTATCATGGACTGAATGCGGTTATGAGCATCGAGTCGCTGCGGAAGTTGATGTTGGAAGGCGAGATCATCAGCGGCGCGCACCTGAGGATCGATCCGCTTGGGTGGTCGGACTTTCTTGAGAGTGTCCGAACGGCGCCTCGCATCGCCGTTCTCGGCATCAAATCCGCCATGAGCGAAAGCTTCCGGCGGTGGACCGGGGAATCACTCCGCGTCGTTCAGAAGATCTATTTTCTTTTTGCGACGATGCTGTCATTCGGAGTCGTTTACACCAGCTCTCGGATCGCTTTCTCCGAGAGGAGCCGGGACCTCGCCCTTCTTCGTATCGCGGGGTTTACCCGCGGAGAAGTGACCAACGTCCTTCTCGCTGAACTCGCGGTTCCGATGAGTTTTGCCTTGCCGATTGGCCTCTGGATTGGCGGGAAACTGGCGGGCTTAACCCTCCAGGCGGCCAGCACTGAGACGGCCAGGCTGCCGGTGATTCTTTCGACTGAGACCTACTTGATAGCCTCTCTGGTCATTATGGTTTCCGCGGGCATTTCGTTCGGCATGGTGGGCAAGGGAATTGGAAATCTTGATCTGCTGGCATTTCTGAAGACAGGTGAGTAGCAAGCGTTCTCCACACTCGAATGCGAAAGTGCGGCCACGCTTGAGGTGGATATTCGTCCGGCGGAGGATGGGTCTCTTGGTCTCGGGCGGCGCGGTCGCAGTGATTCTTATAGGCGCTCTGAGCGGCCTTTTGGACAAGCCGATTGCCGTCGAGACCGGTTGGGTTACGCGCGGCCCTCTCGTGGTCGCTGTCCTGGAAGAAGGGAAGACGCGCATTCGCGACCGGTATGTGGTCTCCGCGACCGTCGGTGGCTATTTGCGGCGCGTGCCCGTGAGGCCTGGCGACGAGGTGGTCGCAGGCCACACCTTGCTCGCCACCATTCAGCCTGCTTCGGCAGGCTTCCTTGATCCGCGCGCCCTGGCGCAAGCGAAGGCGGCCGTCCAGTCAGCCGAGGCGGCTTGTATGCAACGCAACGAAGAGGTGAACCGGTCCGCTTCCGAACTCGATCTCGGCCAGCGCGAGCTCTCGCGCGCACAAAAGCTGAAAGAGAAGGGAGCTATAGCGCTTCAGGCGTTCGATCTGGCGGCGAATCGAGTAGAAGTGCTCGCCGACCAACTGGCCTCTGCGCGGTTCGCGCTCCAAGTCGCCCAATATCAATTGGAACAGGCCAAGGCCGCCCTCGTTCATGTCGAGGAAGAGGGCGGTGAGAGCAGACTGATGGAGTTGCGCTCGCCTGTGACCGGCCGTGTCCTGAACGTCTTTGAAGAGAGCGCGCGCGTGGTTGCCGCCGACACGCCCATCCTGGAAGTCGGAGACCCGGCTGATCTCGAGGCGGAGGTCGAGTTGCTTTCGAGCGATGCGGTCAACGTAAAGCCTGGTGCGGATGTTTCGATCGAACAATGGGGCGGGAATGCGCCGCTCCGTGGGAGGGTGATTCTGGTCGAGCCTGGAGCATTCCTCAAAGTTTCCGCCCTCGGCGTCGAGGAGCAGCGCGTCAAGGTGCGTGTGCGCTTTGTCAATCTCCCCACCAACGTGCTGGGCGATCGCTACCGAATCCAGGCGAGGATCACCATCTGGTCTGGCGAAAACATCCTTCAGGTGCCGACGGCGGCCCTCTTTCGCCACGGCAACAACTGGGCGACCTTCGTCGTGGATCACGGCAGAGCCAAGCGGACGATTGTGGAGATCGATCACAACAACGGCGAAACAGCCGAAGTGAAGAGCGGGCTTACCGAAGGGCAGATGGTCATCCTCTATCCGGCGGACTCGATTGAAGACGGAGTTGCTGTCAAAGCCGTGCCGGAGCCGCCTTCCCGCTAGGAACCGCCTCTTTACTTTGCTTCTAGCGAGATCCCCGCTCAGCTTCCGCCCGAGGCGGACGGCCCAGTAGTTCCCACATGGCTTCGTGGGGAGGCTTGTTCAAGTAGAGAACGGCATGTGCTTCAGAGATAATCGGGGTGTCGACCCCGAGTTTTTGCGCGCATTGCCAGGCGCTCAAAGCGGTGGGTATCCCCTCGGCCACCATCTTCATGGAGGCTTGAATCTGCCCGGGGGACTCGCCCCGGCCAAGGCGCTCTCCAACCTTTCGATTGCGGCTGTGCCGACTGAAACACGTCACCATCAGGTCACCAACCCCACTCAGTCCAAAAAATGTCTCCTGGCGCCCTCCGAGGGCCACACCCAGACGCATCATCTCAGCCAGCGCTCGCGTTACCAATCCCGCCTTCGCATTGTCGCCCATGTTGAAGCCGTCCGAGACACCCGCGCTGATCGCGAAGACGTTCTTGAGCGCGCCACCGAGCTGAATGCCGGTCACGTCGTCACTGGTGTAGGCCCGAAATGTCGGTAGCGAGAACGTCTTCTGTAACTCATCGAGCAATTCCGGATGCCGGCAGCCGATGACTCCCGCGGCGGGGATGCGCTGGGCAACTTCGACGGCGTGGTTCGGACCCGAGAGCACGGCCACCGGATTCTCCGGCAGGCATTCTTCGAGGATGTCGCTCATCAGCTTACCCGAATCATGCTCGATTCCCTTGGTGCAGCTCACAAAGACCGTCTCCCGCGCCGGGCCTATCTCGGCCAGCTTGCTCGCGACCTCCCGCACCGCTTTCGACGGAGTAACGATCAGGGAGAGCTCCGCATCGAGGGTGTCTTCAAGGCTTCCGGTGGCATAGACGTTTGGCGGTAACCGCACGCCCGGAAGGTACACTTCGTTGGTGCGATGCGACACGAGTTCCTCAGCGACAGCAGGATTGTGCGCCCATAGCCGAACCTGAGCTCGATTCTCGGCCAGCAATAGTGCCAGAGCAGTGCCCCAACTCCCCGCGCCAATTACGCTGATTTTTTTGTGCATCGTAGTCGAATTAAGTTCCTGATGAAGAGCTTTTTTTCTCGAATTTTTTCTCCGTACCCGAAAGAAGTCGCTGGATGTTCGATTTGTGGCGCCAGACCGCCAGGCTCGTCATCAGGACCGCGGCGGCCACCAAAATCCAGTCGCACTTCCCGAACAGGGCGAGGACAGCACTTGAAACGGGGAGGCTGATGGCCGCGAAGATAGAAGCCACCGAGACATAGCGCGTGGTGTAGAACAAGGCGACCCAGACGATCAGACCGCAGAGAAAAACCCAGATGGGGAAAAGGGCGATCATAATTCCAGCCGAAGTCGCGATCCCCTTTCCGCCTTTGAACTTAAGCCAGACGGGAAAATTGTGACCCAGGATGACACACACTGCCGCCAGCACGCCGGCGAGAGTCACGTGGTCAGGAGCGAAGCGATTGGCGAACGCATAGCCCAATGTCACGCTCAGCCACCCTTTGAAAATGTCCGCGGCAAAAACGAGATAGCCCCATTTCTTCCCCAGAACGCGGAGCGCATTGGTGGCGCCGATGTTGCCGCTCCCCTCTTTTTGCAGATCCACGCCGTTGATACGTCCGACGATATATCCACTTGGAAAGGAACCTATTAAATAAGATCCAAGCGCGACTGCGGAGGCGAAGCTCAACGACATGAGGAGGTAATGGACGTCCGGGGGATTGCTCTCAAGAAAAAATCATGCACCTTTTCTTATGAAAATCGCCACTGCGATTTGGATTTTTTTCATCATTCTCACCTACACCATGGAAAACACTCTTGCCAAGGATCTCCCGGACGAAGTGACCGTCAGCCTTTTAGGCCCTGACCAAGCCGCGTTGCCTCCCCAGAAAATTGCTCGCGTGAAGAAGTCCGACGAGGAGTGGCTCAAACAACTGGGGCCCGAGCGGTTTCGGATTTTACGGACCCAGGGAACCGAGCGGCCCTTTTGCGGGACGCTTCTGGATAACAAGAAGAAGGGGGTTTATCTCTGTGCGGGTTGCGAACTGCCGTTGTTCTCCTCGCAGTCGAAATTTAACTCGGGCACCGGCTGGCCCAGCTTTTTCACCCCTTTCGCGAAAGAGAATGTCGTCGAGATTCGGGATGTGAGCCACGGGATGGTTCGTACCGAGGTCCGATGTGCACGATGCGACGGACATCTCGGGCATATATTTCCCGATGGCCCGCCTCCAACCGGTCTCCGCTACTGCCTGAATTCGGAGGCACTTGTCTTCATCGAGACGAAATAGCGCTGGAAAACCCGGAAAAGTAGTTGCGCAAAGCCGTTCGCGGACTACGGTTTTGGTTTCGTATTCGGAATTGACCACCGAGAGGGCCCTCCTGGGCCGACGAAATTAGAGCTGGCAGATGAGAGAGACCTTAACAATGCGCTCGGAAGCTCCCTACCCAGGGATGTCGGGACGTCTTTTTCTCTCCTTCCGGTGGACGACGCTAGGCATCGTCACTTTGAGCCGAATGCCGGTTTGCCCACCGTAATCGGGCTGGGAGGATCCCCCCTTTTTCTGTGCGCCTGGAGAAATGTCTCCGGCGCTGGGCGCGCTTCCTTCCAGGAGGCGCAGATCCAAAAAATCAGCAGCCTTCCTTTTCATGATAATCAGCGTTTGTTTTCGCCGGTCGCTTGGCCAGAAACCGGGAAAAATCTACTGGCCGCCCTTGCGAGCGGCCCTGCTCGTTTGGGGACTCGTTCTGGCTTCCTTGCTCGAGGCGGAGTCCGCGTCGCACACGCTGGACGGGGCGACCGTCGAGAAGTTCACCGGCGGCCACACCCGGGTCGTCTGGGTAACCGACGCACAGAATTTGGACAGCTTTGCGGAGCGCAACCAGTTGCAGTTGGTGGGATATGATTCGCGGGATGGAAAGGGCGAGCGGATCATTTGTGGCGAGCGATCCAACTACTACCGGCCGCTGATTACTCCGGATGGCGAACGCATCGTCTTCAGTAACCGGCAGACTTTGCAGATCTACGTCGTCAAATGGGATGGATCTCGTCCACGGTTGCTTAAGGAACCGGGATGCGCCACGGATGTCTGGCGTGATCCGCGGACTGGGAAGACATGGGTTTACTACCAGGAAAGTCTCGAGGACTTCACCAAGCCGGTCCGTCGTTTTCCGATAGATGAGCCAGAGAAGGTCGAAACAGTTTGGTCCTCTTCCATTGTCCAGGCGTTGCCAGCGTTTCAGCTTTCGCGCGATGGCCGGATGGCCGCGTCCACCTTTCCGTGGCCCAGCTCCGGGGTGGCCGAGCTTTCCAGTGGCGCCTGGCGCAAGCATCGGGATGGCTGCTGGCCCTCGATGGCTCCCGACAATAGCTATATGTCGTGGACTTTCGACGGCCCGCATCGAAATCTGATCATGACAAGATCCGGAGAAAAGGAGTCCTGGGCGATCGATATTTCGAAGGCACCAGGTGTCAACGAATTCGAGGTCTATCATCCGCGCTGGAGCAACGATGTTCGCTATATGGTCATGACCGGGCCGTACACCTCCGGAGAGAAGAAGATCAAGCTCTGGGATGGGGCGGATGGGGTGGAGATCTACATTGGGAAGTTCAATAAGGAGTTCCGAGGGATGGACAGTTGGCTGAAGCTAACCAAGTCGCGTTCCGGTGAATTTTTCCCCGATGTGTGGATCGCCGGAGGAGAAAACCGGTCAAGCAAATTTCAATCGACCGAGGCTGTCTCGGCGGCGCAAAACTCGAAGATGGCGCAAGCAATGAAGTCGCTCATTCCGCACTCGGACGACGGCAAGTGGCCGGGCAGCCGAAAGGGCCTTTTGTTCGCGTGGCGCGATAATAAGGACAACGGCCAGTTTGTGGATGGGCCCGGCAAGCAGCGCAGCGTGCGTCTGAAGACGGAGGGAGGCGCCCGCTTCGGCCCGAACGGCGAAATGCATATCCTCGGCGGTGCCTTTCTTCCTGACGGCACCTTCAACAAGGAGATTCGGGACGCCTGCAAGAAATCCGATCAAATTACTATCGAAGCCATTGTCAGCGCTTCGCGTGTGCCCCAGTTTGGACCGGCGCGCATCATTAGTCTGTCGGGGAGTCCTGCCAAAAGGAACTTTACGCTTGGTCAAGAAGGAGATCAACTCGTCCTTAGGCTGCAGACTTCAAATACCAATAGGAACGGGATCGATTTCAAGCTTGCGCCGATCCAAGCTGGCACGCCCTATCATGTGTTGGTGAGCTACAAACCCGGCCTTCTCGTCTGCTACATCAACGGGCGCCTTGCGAGTCAGAGCAGCTTCGAAAGGGGCTCGTTCGACAAGTGGCAGGGCAGCAGCTACTCACTTATTTTTGGAAACGAAGTCGGAGGCGTTCGCCCGTGGGAGGGATACCTCGACGGCGTTGCGATCTACGACCGGTTCATGGCGACAGATGAAGCCGCCAGGAAGTTTGCGCTGGCCAGCACCCGCGTTGCCCAACGCCCGAAGATCGACCGGAAGATCGTCAAGGCGGAAATGCTTCAGAAGACGGACTCGCCTCCACCCGAGGCGATCGCGCCTTATCGTCGGGCCTTGGTTATCAATCGCTACAAGATCAAGGAAGCGAATGACGCCAAGCTCGTCAACCAGACGGTGCAGGTTGCCGAATGGGCGCTCCTCGACGCCAAAGTCCCGACGTCGTATGCTCAGGCCCGGCCGGGCGAGATCCTCCAGCTAAATCTCGAACCCTACGAGGCCCATCCCCAATTGGAGAGCGAGCGACTCGCGAGCGAGATGCCGTCGCTGGACGAAGAGGTCTTTTATAGCGTCAGTTCGGGGCACTGAGAGAAGAGCCGTGGTTTTCAGTTCCCATCTCTTCATCTTCTATTTTCTGCCTCTCGCGCTGCTGGTTTATTACGCGCTTTATCGCGCGCCGCAGCGGTGGCGCAACTTCGTTCTCATCATTTTCGGATACGCGTTCTACGGGTGGGCCGAGCCTCGCTTTATCCCGCTGATGTTTGGGACGACCTTGCTCGACTGGTTGATCAGCTTGGTGATCGCTCATAACTCGTGGAATATCTGGCGGACCAGACGCCGGCCTGTTTTGGCGCTGGAGCGCGGAGGGCCTCGCAGCCAGACACAGAGGCGCGCGATCGCCCTCTCAGTGATCCTCAACCTCGCGGTGCTCGGCTTCTTTAGGTACTTCAACTTCGGAGTAGACAGCTTCAACGCTCTCGCTCAGTCGCTGGGTTTGGAGAGTTGGCAATGGAACACCTTTTTTCGGGTGATTCTCCCTTTGGGCATCAGCTTCTACACATTCCAGGCGATGAGCTACACCATCGATGTCTATCGCGGTGATGCCAAGGCGATGAAGAATTTCACCGACTTCTCCTGCTTTGTATCGATGTTTCCGCACTTGGTCGCCGGACCGATCTTGAAGTTTTCCTACCTGGCGGACCAGTTGGAGGGCCGAACCCTCACCATGGAGAAATTCGCGCGCGGCGTGGCTTTTGTCGGCCTGGGTCTGGCGAAGAAGATCCTCCTGGCCAACCCCGCGGGCAAGATTGCGGATACGACTTTCAACGCCGGGTCGGTTGGATTTCTCGACGCCTGGTTCGGAGCGATCGCCTACGCCTTTCAGATTTATTTCGACTTCAGCGCCTATTCCGACATGGCGATCGGCCTGGGTCTCATGCTGGGTTTCGTCTTTGCGAAGAATTTCGATTCTCCATACCTGTCGGCTTCGATCACGGAATTCTGGCACCGATGGCATATCTCCCTTTCATCGTGGCTGAGGGACTATCTCTACATCCCGCTCGGAGGGAATCGCCTCGGCGAGCTCCGCACCTACGGCAATCTGATGATAGTGATGTTGCTGGGGGGCCTGTGGCACGGCGCCTCCTGGAATTTTGTCATCTGGGGAGCGATTCATGGCGGCATGCTGGCCTTTGAGCGCAGCCAGGGCAAAGAGGCCCCCTACAATCGCCTGCCACGGCCCATCCGCGTGGCGCTCACCTTCCTGATCGTAGTTTTCGCCTGGGTCTTTTTTCGCGCACGGGATCTTCCGACCGCTCTGGCCTATTGCCAGAGCATGCTGGGATTCGGCGCGCCGCAGCCCGGCGCCGGGCTCATTGCCGGCTTGGTTTACCAGCCATACTACCTTCTGAGCGTGATCATGGCGGCGGTCGTTACCTGGGCGGGTGTGCAAACTTGGGACTGGACACGCACCATCACCTGGCCGAAAGGAGCCACCATTTTTGCCCTCTTTTGGGTTTCGCTGCTGGTGATGGCCACGCAAGCGTACAATCCCTTCATCTATTTTATCTTCTAGGATGTCCGACTCCCCGTATACGAAGATGACTCGCGAGGAGATGGCGGATCTGGAGGCCGGCCAGACAACCATCAGCCGCCCGATGACCTTTGCGATGGTGGGGGCCTTTCTTCTGACCATCGTCGGCGTGCCGCTCCTGCAACACGCGATCGAGATTCGCGCGGGTTTCATGAGTCGCGGTTCATGGGTATGGCCGAAGGCTTACGAGATCTGCGAATTTCCGCAGCGCGCTTGGGGGGCGCTGATCGACCCGGCGAATGGAAGCTTGATTAGCCGGGTGCGAGAGGCGAACGAATCATTGATGAGGGATGTCAAGAGCTACGAAGATGCTCTGGAGACTGATTCGTTCATCGCGTTCATGGCTCTTCCACATACGCAGGCCCTCACGGCGGAGTTCCTCGGGCTTGGAAACGAGCAAGTCGCTCTCGGACGAGATGGATGGCTGTTCTATGAACCCGACGTCTCGTATCTTACGGGCCCGGGCTTCCTGGACCGGGCTTTTCAGCGGAGTCGAGAGCGAAGCGGAGACGAGAATACCGCGAAGGCGGTGCAGCCCGATCCGGTCAAGGCGATCGTGCACTTTCGCGACCAGCTGCGGAGCCGGGGAATTCACCTCGTCGTCATGCCCGTTCCGGTCAAACCGATGATTGAGCCCGAGTTCTTGTCACGGGCTTATCCGGCCTGGTCCGCGATTCCGCTGCAGAACCCGTCCTACACCCTGTTCCTCGATCGTTTGCACGAGGCCGGGATCGACTGCCTCGACGTTTCGCAGGCGTTGGCGCAAACGAAGCGCTCGACCGGTTACTCGCAGTTTCTGCGGACGGATACTCACTGGACGCCGGAGGCAATGGAGGCTTCGGCCGCGCTCCTGGCCAAGAAGATTGGCGGGATGGAAGCGGTTCAGGGAGGTCCCCAGGCCGATTTCAGCGAATCTACCCAGGTTCTCGCCGGGGTGGGAGACATCGCCGCCATGCTCAAGCTGCCGACAAGCTCGCGCCTCTATCCGAAAGAGACCGTTACAATCCGACCGGTCAGCGAGGCCAACGGAGAAGCTTGGTCCGCCGACCAAAGAGCGGACATCCTCATCCTGGGTGATAGCTTTGCCAACATGTTTTCGCTGCCTGGAATGGGCTGGGGAGAGTCGGCCGGTCTGGTCGAGCGGCTGAGCTTTTCTTTACAGAGACCGCTCGACGCGATTCTTCGCAACGACGGTGGCGCTCATGCCACGCGCGAGCTTCTCAGCCAGGAACTGGCGCGTGGTCGCGATCGCCTGGAAGGAAAGCGCCTGGTTGTCTGGCAATTCGCCATGCGGGAACTTGCCACCGGCAACTGGGATTTTGTGCCGATGAGAATCCCCGAACGCGCTCCGAAGAGCTTCCTGGCTCTCGAATCCGGCCAGCGGAATACCGTGCAGGCCACCGTGAGAAGCTTCGGTTCCATACCGCGGCCGGGAACCACCCCGTACAAGGACTTCCTCACCGCCTTCCACATCGTTGGAATCGGCGGGGATCCCAGCAAAGAGGCGATCGTCTATCTGCAAACGATGAAGGATCAAGAACTGACCTCTGCGGCGCGTCTGCGCCCGGGCGATACCGTTTATCTGCGTTTGACCAGCTGGACAGATGCCGAACCGCGATATGGAAGTATCAATCGCAGTGAGTTGGACGACGAAAACCTCCTGCTCGAAGAACCAAACTTTGCCGAGTTGTCGCCATGAAAAGCCTATTCCTTTCCCTATACTTCGGAGTCTTGATCCTAACGATCGAAGCTAATCCCGTGCTTAGTGAGCGGCTGCAGTCAGCGCAGGATTCAAGCATCGAAGGCGTCGACGGATGGCGGTTTCTGCCCGCTGAAATTCGACACCTGCTCGCCGGCGACCCCTCCAACGATCCGAAGAAACCGTTCGAAGCCATTGTCGACCTGAACGAGCAACTGAAGCGCTTGGACATACGGCTGATCGTGGTCGCCGTTCCCGCGAAGGCGACCATCCACCCCGAATTCCTTGACTCCCGACTCAAAGGTCAGAACGCCGCTGCTCCCGAATCGGCCTTCTACGAAAGCTTGCGCGCCAAAGGCGTCGAGGTCGTCGATCTTACCCCCGACTTTCTCGCGGCGAAGGCGAACGGTCCGCTCTACTGCGCGAGGGATTCTCACTGGAACGGCCAAGCCATCGCTCTGGCCGCCCAGAAACTCGCCGGAATGCTCAAGGGTGTCGCGCCCAAAACCGTGGCCTTTGACGCCAAAGAGGAGTCGATTGAGATTCAAGGTGATCTCGGCGGCGAGAAAGAGAAAGTGGCACTGCGCTTCGTTCGTCCGCAGGGCTCCGAGGGACGCGTCGACCCAGACCGTTCGAGCCCGATCCTCGTGCTTGGTGACAGCCACGTACCTCGTGTTTCACGATGGCGGCGACATGCACACCGCGGGTGCGGGACTGCCCGATCAGCTCACCTTCGAACTCGGCACACCCGTCGATGTTCTCGGCGTTCGCGGCTCGGGCGCGACACCCGCTCGCGTCAGCCTCGCGCGCCGAGCGCGCGCCAACCAGGAGTATCTTGCGAACAAAAAGGTGATCGTTTGGTGTTTCGGAGCCCGCGAGCTAACTCAGGCTGATGCCTGGAAGACGGTCCCGTTGCTCAAGAGCCAGGACGCTGCTCAGTAGCAGCCAGTCGAAGGTCGCCGCGGCTCGAGGGGCGAATGATCGACGCCCCAACCGGCGAGACACTTTTCCTTTTCCGGATTGACGCCGCTTGTTAGCGTCCGCGGCGTGTCGAATAATCCCGTTTACTCGTTCTTTGCCACGCCGGGCAGCTTTGGGCCATTCTTTCTGAGATTGGCGCTGGCGGTCATCTTTTTCTATCACGGTGTTCAAAAGACGCTCGGCTGGTTTGGTGGCGATGGATGGACGCGGACGACAGAGCTTTGGACCAGCCCTGAGGGGTATAATCTTCCCTACATCATCGTAGCTTTCCTGCTGATCGCGGAGCTTGCCGTATGTTTGGGGCTGCTCTTCGGCTTTTTGACCAGGCTCGCGGCCTTGGCCGTAGTCCTTATCATGGGAATCGTTCTCATTTTTGTTCATGGAGGCACGACGTTCGAGGCGGTCGAGTTTCCTCTGATCCTCCTCGCGGCCGGGCTTTCCTTGATCGCTACGGGCGGAGGATACTTTTCCCTGGATCGGGCGATCAGCGTGAATCTGCTCCCCAGCGTCGGGTGAAGGTCACAATAGCCGTTGACGGAATGCCCCAACGACGCATAATTCTGCGGAATCTTGCGGGTATAGCTTAATGGTAAAGTTCCTGCCTTCCAAGCAGGCCATGCGAGTTCGATTCTCGCTACCCGCTCTCTCCTGAAGTTCAGGGAGTTAAAATCAAATCGGAATTGGAGTCTCGATTTCGAAAAAGGGACCACCAAAGGGACCAAGCTGGCTGAAAAGTCGAACGACTTCTGCGATGTCGGTCAGTTCGTTATCAGAGCGCCGGGAAACATCCCAATGACAGTGCGCCCGGCCTTGGGCGCTAATGTCCCACCTCCCCGCAAGCTTGGATTAGCGGACGATTCGTCGGTCTTAGGCCGCGTAGGGTTGGCCTTCGGTGAATCCGCTCCTTCACCAGAGCGAGTTAAAAATGGAAGCTGCGGGCACGAATGTGCATTTGCACTTCGCCAACCACTCACGAAACGCCTGAACGTCTCCCCAATTCTCAGCTGCCTGCTTATAGTGATCGAAAACGCCAGCTTCGCTTTCATAGATCTCGCTCAGGACGAAACACGTGTTGCCGGTAGGGGCAGAGTTGGGATCCGCCGGGTCCGAGTGCTCCGGACCCTTGGAAACGTTGTAGCTCAGGAGAGCTTTCTCCCCGTCTCGGTAGTGCGTAGACTCCATCCAAACCGCGTGGCTCTTGAAGACGCGGTCACCCTCCGCGACTTGGTCGGGAGTGGCAATGATGATGAAAGTAAGCTGGGTTTTGTTGTGGTAGGTCATAGTCGGTTCTCCTGGATTCAAATCAAGCGTCTGTGCGTCGAGGAAAGAAAGGTCATTCGAAGGGCGATCTGCCTGGAGGCGGACTCCAACGTCAAGCGTGATATCAGACAATCCTTCGGCAAAATGTGGAAAGGCGTTTGAGAAACTCATACTCGAACGGGCGGGCATTCGCCATGGGCGGCCCCGAAAGGAGACAACGGGCTTTCGGGAAAGAAAGCTCGTTATCGATCAGTATGAGCCGTGCGTGCCGATTGGCGGAGCGTTCCCTGGCAGGGATCCACACAAAGGTGGACAAGTGCCGAGCGCTGCGGGTTCGCCGATTGGCCAAGAAACTGGACCGCGAAGGGGTCGATAAAGCTCGCCTGATTCCTGTGGTGGGCGGGGGGGAGGGACGGCTAATCGTTTATGGCAGACCCATGAGCGACTGATCCTTCAAGCCGCTTTTTGGATGGCGAACCAACTCCAATATACGTTAAGGAAGGAGGGACCAGGTATGATCATTGTCGCCGATAAGAAGTTCGTCGCGGCCGCGTTCGACAACGAGGAAGAGATCGAGCGAGTTGTTCTCGAAAACGCGGAATACATCTTCGGAGCCGACTCGATTATGCTGCCCAAGTCGTTGATAAGCAGTGCAGACGGATTTGGAACTATCCCCGATGGGTTCGCCATTGATTTTGCGGCCCGCCGTTGGTTCATCGTTGAAGCCGAATTGGGTTCGCACTCTGTTTGGGGCCATATCGCACCTCAGGTTTCGAAGCAGATTGTTGCAGCGCAGCAACCGACATCTCGGAAGCTCCTCATTGAGATTGTTATCAATCGGATTAGGGAAGACAGCGCTCTCAAGGAGAGAATAGATGAGCTAGGTATCCCCGAGATCGACATTCGCCAGGTACTCACCGAGATCATCGAGTCACGCCCTATCGTCGGTATCCCGATAGATCATGTTTCTACGGATCTCCGCGAGTGGGCTCAGACCCTTAGGAATGAAGTTAAGCTGTGGATTGTCCGCAAACTTGTTGATCTTCGAGATCCAAGGTCGGTTCTTTACGAAATTCCCGATGAATTCAGACCGGTATTCGATTCCACTGAAGAGGTAGAAGATGCAGAGGGGAATACTTACTACGATGTTACGCTTGGCGACCTGATCGATGCCGGCCTCTTGCGCGCTGGACAGCGATTGACCATGTCCTACAAGCGGCGTGGAGGTGACAGGGAGACCTACACCGCCGAGATTTCAGATGATGGAAACATGATTGTGGACGGCCACTCATATTCTGCTCCAAGCTACGCCGCCCTCCATTGTATCCAGAAGGCCGGAAGCAGCCGTAATACGGTGAACGGGTGGACAAGTTGGCGTTGCGAGGATGGACGATTTATCTCCGACCTGCGCGCTGATTACATCGCGAACAAAGTGGGCCCTAACAATGCCGTGCAGCCAATGTCTGCCGGCGAGGCTCCCGGTTGAGGAAATGGCACGTCAATTGGGGCCAGAACAATTTGCTGCCTTCGCAACGGCCTCGGCCCTGGGGTCGAACCTCGCATGTCTGTTCATGAAACTTTGCGAAGCTTTAGTATTCACGGAAGAATGGATCGTGCCATGAAGACAAGCTTCCGAGGTAGCCCTGATGACCGGGATGGACCGAAGAACTTGGGTGCTCGGGAAATGCGTGCCTGCCCGGTCTGCGGGACAAGGTTTTCTGCAACGGAGGCAAATGAGTCTTGTCCTGTTTGCATGCTGCGCAAAGCTCTCGCTGGCGGCGTCGAGTCAATTACGTCTTTCTCTGAGGACACAATCAGTCCACCTCCAGAGCAGGCGGCATCACGCTTCGAACATTATGAGATAGTGCTCAACGAGGACGGAAAACCTCTCGAGCTAGGTCGCGGTGCGATGGGTGTCACCTACAAGGCAATTGACGTCGATCTGCGTTGTCCAGTGACGCTGAAAGTCATTAGCGAAAAGTATCTTGGTGACGAAGCGGCGCGGGTCAGGTTTTTGCGAGAAGCGCGTGCCGCCGCGAGCGTGCGACATCCCAACGTCGCCTCGGTCTTCCACCTTGGGAGGAGAGGGCACGATTACTTCTATGCGATGGAGTTTGTGGAGGGGGAAACGCTCGACAGTCTCATCAAGCGTTCTGGACCGCTTGAAGTAGGGCTCGCCCTGGAAATTACGAAGCAGGTCGCCGCCGGTTTGGCTGCGGTACACAAGAAAAAGCTCGTTCACCGGGACATCAAGCCAAGCAATATCATGGTGAGCTTTGAGGACGAGGGCGCGGTAAGCGCCAAGATCATCGATCTTGGCTTGGCCAAGGTGATCGACGAAGCCGGTGCGCAAACGACGATCTCGGCGAGTGGGGCCTTTGCCGGAACACCGGAATTCGCCAGTCCGGAACAAGTCATCGGAGGAGAGGTGGATATCCGTTCGGATCTCTACTCGCTGGGAGTTTCGGTCTGGCAGATGCTGACCAGTCAGGTGCCATTTCGGGGTATTGCCGCCGGAGTTATGTCGCAACATCAGTACGCTGCCTTGCCGCTTGAGAAGCTCCAAGGGGTTCCGCAGCCGGTCATCAGCCTCCTCGAAGTGCTGCTTAGTAAAGATCCCGAGCGGCGTTTTCAGACACCGGCCGAACTTCTAAAGGCGCTGCCGACAATAGCTGGTGCTATCGAGGAAGGCAGCACGATCACTTATCAGAGCATGGGGCAGACGCCCGAAAAAGATTCCTACTCGGTAGTTCGCAAGCTGCCAGCACGACCGGGCCCGGAAAACATTTCCATAGCGAGATTGCCAGTTACCGGAAGCGATCTTTTTGGTCGAGAGGAGGATATCGCTTTCCTGAATGATGCATGGGCAAACGAAGATGTAAACGTCGTCACGATAGTTGCCTGGGCTGGGGTTGGAAAGTCCACGCTGACCAACCATTGGCTCCGGGGACATGGCAGCCCAACATTATCGTTCTGCTGAGCTGGTTTTTGGTTGGTCCTTCTACCGGCAGGGCACTAGTGGGGGCGGCAACTCCTCCGCGGATGAATTTCTTGATGCTGCTCTCAGTTGGTTTGGAGATCCAGATCCAAACATGGGAACGGCGTGGCAGAAGGGCGAAAGATTGGCGAAGCTGGTCTCGCGTCGTCGAACCTTGCTAGTTCTCGACGGCTTGGAACCTCTCCAAAATCCGCCTGGTGCCCAAGAGGGACGACTCCGTGAACCTTCCCTCCAGGCACTTCTGAAGGAGTTGGCTGCTTTCAATGCGGGGCTTTGTGTGATTACCACAAGGCTACCCGTCGCCGATATCGGAGATCACGAGCGCACTTCAACTCCGCGTCGCGACTTGGAACACCTCTCCAGCGATGCCGGTGCAACCCTGCTCCGAGCGCTGGGCGTTAGAGGCGATCAAGCCGAGCTTCGAAAGGCCAGTGACGAGTTCGGCGGCCATTGCCTTGCGCTCACGCTGCTGGGCAGCTATCTGGCCGACGCTTACAATGGCGACATCCGTTGTCGCAAGGAAGTGTCAGAACATCTTTCCCACGACGCACGACAGGGAGTTCATGCGCAAAAAGTCATGGAGTCTTACCAGACTTGGTTTGGAGAGGGTCCTGAGTTATCCGTTCTTCGCATGTTAGGTCTTTTTGATCGGCCCGCCGACCAAAGGGCGCTTGGAGCCCTGCTGAAATCACCTGCCATTCCTGACCTTACAGAGTCGTTGACGGATTTGAACCCGACCGAGTGGCGATCGATTCTTGCCAGACTAAGAAGAGCGAGACTTCTCGCGGGAGAAGATCCGCATAATCCCGGACAACTCGATACGCATCCTCTCGTTCGTGAATACTTCGGCGAACAACTTCGGAGCAAACGAACTGAGGTTTGGCAGGAATGCAATAGGCGGCTTTTCCATTATTATCGAACGCTTGCACCCCTGTTGCCGGATAGTTTCAGGGAGATGGAGCCACTTTTCTTGGCTGTCATCTGCGGGTGTAATGCCGGTCTCTTTCGCGAAGCTCTGCATGACGTTTACGTTCAGCGGATTCAGCGGGGAAGCGCCGGCTTTGCGGCTAACGTCCTCGGCGTCCGAGGAAAATTGCTTTCGGTTCTGATCCATTTTTTCGACAACGAACGCTGGCGTTCACCTATTCAAACGGGGGTGAAGGGACAAAGTCTCTCAGCGGAAGATCACCTCTTCATCCTGATGCAGGCCGCAGCATACCTAACAGTCACGCGAGGAGTAGGAGCACCCGAGGCACGAATTTGTTACGAGCGCGCGGAATCCCTCTGTCATTCGCTTAATCGTCCTCTGCTCCTGTATGTGGCACTTGTGGGTCTGTGGCGCCATTCCTTCGTCGCTGACAAGCTGAGTGCAACGATGCCGCTTGCCAAACGACTTTACTCGCTGGCTCAGGAGCAGAATGACTCTTCGCTAATGATAAGAGCCTGCGACGCCGTGGGAGCTACGCACTACTTTTTAGGCGAATTTGAAACGGCGCGGCAATACACAACGCGTGTTCTTCAGATCTGGCGATCGGGCGGTATACGATTTTCGTTTCAAGAGGTCGACGCGCAACCGGTCGGTTGTCTGGCACATGAGGCTCTACTCCAGTGGCATTTCGGAGAGATCCCCTCTTGCCACGCGACCATAGCAGAGGCCATCTCCTTGGCGAAAGAGCTCAATGATATGCACGGATTAGCCGTGGCACTAGCTTATGCAGGACGTCTTGCCCACTACGAGCTTGGTGCAGGGGAAGTGGAACGTCTGGCCTCAGATCTCATTGAGCTATCAACACGTTTCGGTTTTGTGCTTTGGCTGGCTATCGGCAAGTTTTTTCGCGGCTGGGCGCGCAGCGCTTCGGGTAGCACAGCTGAAGGCCTCTCATGGATCGAAGATGGAATAGATGAATTTCGAGCAACCGGCTCGATTTTGTGGATGTCATATCTTCTAGCACTGAAGGCTGAAGCCCTGCACCACGCCGACCGCGCCTCTGAAGCTCTCCAGGCAATCACAGAGGCGGAAGCATTTGTCGAAAGTGACTGGTGGGCGCTATATATCTGCTGAACTGCATCGGCTTCGCGGTGTCCTTCTTGCGGCTGTGGGTGCGGACGACAGACAAGTTGAGGCTTCGTTCCGGGCGGCCATCGGCACCGCCAGGCAACAGAAGTCGATTTCACTAGAGAAACGCGCAGAAGCAACATTCGCAGAATACTGCCGCCAAAAAGCGAGCGCGTTAGGAGGGAAGGGATTGCGACTATCTCTATCCTGAACGCGCTTCCAGTCCCGCCCGCGTTTCACATGCTCAACCGGTTGCTTGTTTGCTGGCATGGCTATTCTTCCTCGTTCGGAACTTTGCCAGCGCGGATGAACTTCGGCGGGCTGACTCCAATCTCGCGAACATAAAGGCTCTCGCCAGGGGTCAGCAATTCGGCATCAGCAGGCGTGAACGCACTCCCTCGCCTTACATAGCGTTGGAGCGTTGGCGTGTTGGCGTCTAGCTAGCCTTTTCTAACAGACCCGAACTTGGCATTAGATCAAGTGTGCCGCAGTGCTTAGTTTTAAACTGATCAATCACAATAACGGCTCCCTTTGAGGATCTCGAGCGGCACGGTCGGGAGCTGGGAGTTCTGCGTCGATTCGAGGATTTGATGTGACTACTCGAAAACAACGTCACTTGGAGAAGCGATCAAAGTGCCCTGAAAGTGCGGGTCATACATAGCAGAAAATGGAAGCGGGTAAGTCTTGTTAGATTCGTCTCGATACTCAGCCCGCGCAAAGAAGAAGAGACGCGCCTTTCCGGATTTGAGGGCAGCCAGTTTCTCGGGAGTGAAGCGAAAGTCAAAGCGCATCTCGCCTGAATAATGCGTGTGTGGAAGCGCGGGCACGGAGATCTCCTGAGGAGAGCATGGCAGATACTTAAACCTCTTTTCAGAGGGATCAACGCTGAAACAGTATGTTCGATCCTTGATGGTTACCGTTCCATCAGCGTCTCCGCGATTCACAAGGCCAAAGGCTAGCCTGAGTGGTTTGTTTTCGTTTGGGGGGAGAATCAGAGAACTGGCTGTGAAAAGAATGCGCGGTCGCACGGTCCAGGGTGCAAGCAGGGGTCTCCCCACGTCGTGATAGAGTGCTGCGAACGTTGCGAGCGTTGTGAGAAGAAAGAGGATAAATGTCCATGGTTGCCAGCGATGCTTATGGCAAACCGCCTAACGTGTACGTACATCGTTTTTGCAACGCTGCAACGACTGTGTGCGTCCCCAACATCTCATGCGTTGTTTTCACAGTTCATTTCGGCCCAAGACGGTAGTCGGAGCGAATCGGGAGGATCAACCTTCAAATCGTCCTCGTGGAGGCAGCCGTCACCGGTTCAAGTGGACTCAGGGCAAGTCTTTGCTCCCCCTGTTTAAAATTCCACGGCCGGGAGTGATTCCTTTAAAAATCGGACCCAGAATTGCGCAATAAGGGGCCTAAAAAGGGTTTTCCTTTAAAAAGCGGGTCAGGGCACCCCGGCTGATTTTAACGGCGACATAAGGGCAACTCGAAAAGGCTTGTTTTGCCTTCTGGCGGATTGGCAAGGAGTTGCGGATGTTTCAAACGGCTTTTGAGTCCGGCCAGAACTGTTTTGGAAGAGGTCAAACGCGCTCGGCGCGAATCGGCTACATCTGAGATTGCCGCCGGGAAGCGCCCAGGTTGGATGAAAGCTAATCTTTGGCGGTTCTAGCGGAAAGCCTTGGACGGTAAATATTTAACTGCTCTGGCCGAATGCGTCACTTTAGCGGTCACTTAGCGGAATTTTCGACGCGGAAATGGCCGTCAAGTCATAGTGCAGCAAGTGCTTGCAAAACGATGGCCAGACTCGCTTCCAAGCAGGCCATGCGAGTTCGATTCTCGCTACCCGCTCTCTCCTGAAGTTCAGGGAGTTATAAAAAAATCAAATCGGAATTGGAGTCTCGATTTCGAAAAAGGGACCACCAAAGGGACCAAGCTGGCTGAAAAGTCGAACGACTTCTGCGATGTCGGTCAGTTCGTTATCAGAGCGCCGGGAAACATCCCGATGACAGTGCGCCCGGCCTTGGGCGGTAATGTCCCACCTCACTCCCGCAAGCTTGGATTAGCGGACGATTCGTCGGTCTTAGGCCGCGTAGGGTTGGCCTTCGGTGAATCCGCTCCTTCACCAGAGCGAGTTAAAAATGGAAGCTGCGGGCACGAATGTGCATTTGCACTTCGCCAACCACTCGCGAAACGCCTGAACGTCTCCCCAATTCTCAGCTGCCTGCTTATAGTGATCGAAAACGCCAGCTTCGCTTTCATAGATCTCGCTCAGGACGAAACACGTGTTGCCGGTCGGGGCAGAGTTGGGATCCGCCGGGTCCGAGTGCTCCGGACCCTTGGAAACGTTGTAGCTCAGGAGAGCTTTCTCCCCGTCTCGGTAGTGCGTAGACTCCATCCAAACCCCGTGGCTCTTGAAGACGCGGTCACCCTCCGCGACTTGGTCGGGAGTGGCAATGATGATGAAAGTAAGCTGGGTTTTGTTGTGGTAGGTCATAGTCGGTTCTCCTGGATTCAAATCAAGCGTCTGTGTGTCGAGGAAAGAAAGGTCGGCTCTAGTAAACCAACGCCAAGTGAAACCTTTTTTCCCCCGGCCTAACAAGTGCTTTTGTCATTTTCGGAATCATGCCAGAATCCTCTTCAGCGATCCCGGTGAGTTTCTTTCCGGTATCCAAGACGAATATCAAAAAGACTTGTGGGAGGATCAGAGGATGGTCCCATGACCGCTGTTCATTCCATGCAGGCCTTGCGAAGTCCGTCCACACAAGATAAACGCAGCGTGGGGATCTGATCAGTCAGGAGCTACCTTTCTGCCCGCCTGTGGTATGAAGGAACGAAGGCGATTGGCAGGCGATCGGCTACGCAAAGTTTTGGAGCCGATCGCATGACGCCATGTTTAATAAATCCCAACGCGGCCCGCGCGCGGCCCGTAACCCATTGTTCCCCAGCCAAGCCCCCAACCACCCCATCCACCCCAGTCCATCGCTTCGTCTTCATACATCTCCTCAGTTTCGGCGGTCTCTTGCGCAAGGTGCCTTTGAGCGCGAAGGTGTTGATAAGCCTGATACTCAGTAGGTCCGCCCACATAGACCACGTTCCGAGACGGGTCCGCGACAATGTAGTAGGCCTTCCCCTCTTTGTGGATCATGGCTACTTGGCCAGTTTGAAGACGTTGGAGCTTTTCATGTTGCGCGGCGTTCTTGGGGGTAACCATCTTAAAGCCGGAGGCGACGAGCATGCTCCTCTCTTCGTCGTCTGTACTGGTCGTTGTTGTGGTGGCGCACCCAGCCAGCAACGTCAACAACGCTGTGGCACCGATCATTATGAAGAAGACTCGTTTCACTTCGTTCCTTTCTTTCCCCGCCATATTGGTTCTGCCATTGCGGGCCTAAAAGAGGCGAAGAACCGGGGGGAAGAATTCTCCGGCTGATCCAGACTTGTATAAATTATACACCCCCGACGGGCCCTAGAGCTACTCCGAATTGGCAAATAACTATGCGTTTCTTGGCTGGCAATTGTAATGTCTAGCTTTGGTGGTGGCTGAACGAAACGAAGACTAGAAGACCCCTAATAGTGTGTCCTAAGGCAGCCTATCCGAGCGGTTCGTGGCGTCAGAGGTGGCGGGCGGCGGCTTATAGGCAGTGGTTTTGGGTTGTAGAATCCTGTCGTCCTTCACGCGTTGGCGACTTCCTTCGGGCTCGGCGTGCGCGGAGACCCAAGGTTTTCGAAGCCGTAGGCGCGGTGCTGGATGAGTGCGAATTTGCGACGGAAGCCTTTCGGTGACGCCGTTGGTTTGGTGAAGCGCGAGGTGGCGGGAACAGGTTCTCCGCAGATCGAAGGACCTGAGCCTGCTTGGAAGTGAATCGAGAGTCCTACGCCTTGAATCCTTCAGACATTCTGTCCCTGGAATCCTCTTTTGCCTTCTTTGCTGCAGGTCGGCTGCGGCGTGGCGGAGAAACTGGCACAATTTCTCCCCGGCAGGAGTGCTGTTGGCCTTACGGGCACGTTGTTATGCCAACGCCGTGAGAGGCGTCACGATCTGAGAAAGGGACAAGAACAAGGCGGGAACCACTGAGGCCATTGAAAATCTCATTCACGATGGCGATGCCCCGCCCGATCTCGAGTTTGGGAATGAGCGAGTTGGAGCTGTCGCATTCGGCCGCGACGGTGGGGCGATTTGCTACCTGGTGCGCCTTGCATCACGGGCCCGTTGCCTTGAAGAGTGACCATTGGTCGGTGTCGGTTTTTGGTTTTCGCGATCGGCCAAATGCGGTATCGTTATCTATGGGTTTTCGTTCTGCCGGGCTCGTAGTTGCGCTTTCGTTGACGCTGCTGGGATGCGCTGGCAATGACTATGCATCGCGCGCCGCCCTTGTCGTGCAGCATGTCTTCCGCGACCAGGACAACGACCGCATGTGGCGGCTGCAGAAGGAACGTCAACAGCGGATCGCCCGGGAAGCCGGTCGGATTGGATATATCGGGAATGCGGGACCGGCGCTAGGGACCTCGTTCTCCTCGTCGACTTTTTAGTAAGCTGAGGCATCCGCGGGATAAGGTATCCGGAGGCCGGGCCTCAAAAAGCCGAAGCTTCCTTAGAAAAGGAGAGGCCGCGACAGCGCCTACGGATTGCTTTCCGGGTCCGGATTGATCCTGCGAAACGCGACGTCGCAATACATGTGATCCGGCAGGGCCAGGTAGGTGATGGTCCAATTATCTTCGAGGCAGAGTTCGTTGACCGCCGCCACGACCCCGTAGGGCTGCATTTCGACGTAGGACCACATCGTGTAGTCGTTGAAGACGAGTAGTCCGTCGGCCTTTACCTTGCGGCGGGCGGCATTGATATCACGCTTCACACCCTCGTAAGTGTGCTGAGCATCGATATTAATCCAATCAAAGTACGCGTCGGGAAATGACTCGAGAGCCTTCACCGAGTCGGAGTGATGCAGATGCAACCGACCCGCGAGAGAACGAGAGAAGAGTCTTGTGCCATCTTGAGGACGCGCGGACCAATTTCGTGGTCGATGAGGTGCAGTTCCCGCGGGCAGGCGATGCGCAGAATCTCGCGGGCAAAGTCTCCGTGCAGAGTCCCAACTGCGACGGCGGCGTTTGCAGGAAGGTGCTTGAGGAGGACGCTTCGGTTCGGCAATACGGGGCAATGCCGAAGGTGTTCTTCGCGAAGTTGCGGAGCCGGTTGGATCAGGCCTTGGCCCCAGAAACCTTCCTCTTCGCCGGTTTCCTCCAACTGAACCCGATCGCGCAGTTCCCATGGGACCCAGGCACCAGAGGTCGCATCACCTTAAACCACTCAGTGCGCAACCGGCTAAACCACCGTTCACGATTCTCGAAGGAAGATTTCATCGGAGTTCGATTTGGCTGGTGAGCAGCAAAGTTATGCACATGATCTCATCGATTGTGGAGCCCGCTTCCGGTTCTCGGAGAAGGTGGCCTCAGGATAGTGTCCCTACTGCCGGCGCACAAGAGCCTGAAGAGACTTCCGTCGATCAGGCTGATCATACACGGACTTCCGCGAAGCCAGCCTCGTGACGCCAGTGTTCCACAGCCGCAGCGATGTCCCGCGCGGGAGCGACCGTGATGATGACCGATTTGGAAGCCGGCGTATTGCTGATCTCGCATACACTTTCCACGTGAACCAGTGCGTTGGCCTCCGGAAAGTACGTGGCGGTGCATCGGCGAGGGATTTCGTACGGAGCGATTTGGAAATGGCCCGCGGTTCGCACGTCCCCCTGAAAATGACTGGTGAGATCGACGAACTGACCCGCTTGCAGCCCGGCTTCCCGGATGTCGGCCGGGTTCATGAAAATGACTCGACGTCCGTTGTAAACCCCGCGATAGCGGTCATCGAGACCATAAATGGTCGTGTTGAACTGGTCGTGGCTTCGGATCGTCGTCATCCAGTATTGACCGGCTTCCAAGGCCTCTGCGGCGATCTGATGGACGGTAAACTTGGCTTTGCGCTCGGGGTTCGTGAACTCGCGTCGATCGCGCACGGGGTGAGGCAGGTAGAAGTATCCGTCGCGGATTCTTTCGTTGAAGTTCTCGAAACCGGGAACGACCCGGGCGATCGACTCGCGAATGCGGCCATAGTTGGCAACCAACCGATCCCATTCAACCGTGCTGCGCGCGCCAAGCGTCGCTTTGGCAATGCCCGCGACGATGGCGGGTTCGCTGCGCAACTGGTCTGAGGCTGGGTGTGCGTGGCCCTGCGAGCGGTTGATGATGCCCATGCTGTCTTCCAGGGTGACAAACTGCGCGTTGCCGGACTGGATATCGAGTTCCGATCGGCCAAGAGAGGGAAGAATAAGCGCCAGGCGACCGGTGATCAGGTGCGAGCGATTTAACTTCGTCGAGATATGAGCGGTGAGTTCGCACGATTGAAGAGCCCTTGCCGTGAACTCCGTGTCCGGCGACGCTGAGAGGAAATTGCCTCCCAGCGCAAGAAAAGCCCGCACTCTACCGTCGTGCATCGCTTTGATGGTATCGACGGTATCGAGTCCGCAGTCGCGCGGCGGGTTGAAACCGAATTCGCGGCCAAGGACATCAAGGAAAGCCTGCCCCATATTCTTGCAGATCCCCATGGTCCGGTCTCCCTGAACATTGCTATGGCCTCGCACCGGACAAGCGCCGGCGCCAGGCCGACCGATACTTCCCTTGAGGAAGAGAAAGTTCATGACCTCCTCGATGGTCGCCACGGAGTTTCGGTGTTGAGTGAGACCCATCGCCCAGCAACAAATAATCCGATCACTGCGGATGGCGATGTCGGCCGCCTGCCTGATTTGCTCGCGGGTGAGCCCACTCGATTCCTCGATCTGGCGCCAATCGGTTCGTCGCAAGTCCTCGAGAAATGACTCGTAGCCTATGCAGGACGATTCAATAAATCCCCGGTCGAAGACGCGCCCAGGCTCTCGTTCCTCGGTGGCCAGCATCTCGAGCATGATGCCCTTGAAGACGGCCATATCTCCGTTGACGCGAACCGGCAGCCAGAGGTCGGAGATGGGGGTCGATCTCCCGGCGAGCGCCGGGAGGGCCTTAAGCGGATGGGCGAGGTCTTGAGGATTGGTGAACCGCATTAGCCCGGCTTCAGGCAGCACGTTAATGCTCACGATCTTGCATCCTCGGTGCTTGGCCCGCTGGAGGCTGGTAAGCATGCGAGGATGGTTGGTGCCGGGATTCTGACCGACAATGAAAATGGCGTCGGCCTGTTCGAAGTCTTTCAGCGTGACCGTGCCCTTGCCGACTCCAATGACGTTGCGAAGGGCGCGTCCGCTGCCCTCGTGGCACATGTTCGAGCAATCCGGCAGGTTGTTGGTTCCAAACTGTCGGACGAACAGCTGGTAAAGGAAAGCTGCCTCGTTGCTGGTTTTGCCCGAGGTATAAAAGGCGGCTTGATTGGGTGAGGGCAGACTATTGAGCACTTGACCGAGAAGTTCGAACGCTGCCGGCCACTCGATCGGCTCGTAATGGGAGGCCCCTTCACGGAGCACCATCGGAGAGGTCAGTCGCCCTTGCCGGCCCAGCCAATAGTCCGATTTCGTCCGAAGTTCTGCCAGCGAGAATCGCGAGAAGAATTCTGGGGTGATGCGTTCTCTTGTTCGTTCGTGGGCGAGGGCCTTGGCGCCGTTCTCACAGAATTCGGCAAAGCTTCGCCGATCGTCCGGGCTTGGCCAGGCGCAGCTTTGGCAGCCAAAGCCGTCCTTTTGGTTGATTTTCGCCAACGCCCGGGTCGCCTGAATGGGACCCATCTCACCGAAGGTATGCTGAACCGCCTTGATGACCCCCATCATGCCGGCCGCCTTTTTGCTCGGAGGCTGGAGGGTGGCTCGATCCGGTTCAATCGGCGGCTGGGCGCCGCTGCGAGCAGCGGACGGGTTGGAAACTTTGACGCTCATGAGGGGGATCCGGAAAGTTCGAGCTCGGTTCGCAGTCGATGCCTCGCCGCGTAAATATTGAACCGCGCGTCGCGCACGAAGCCGAGCAAAGTCAGCCCGCACGCTTCGGCGAGTTCGACGGCGAGACTCGAGGGGGCTCCGACGGCCGCAAATACCGAGATGCCAGCCCGTGCCGCCTTTTGAACCAGTTCGAAACTGGCGCGCCCGCTGACGAAGAGAATTCGATTCTGGAGAGGGATACGGCCGGCGAGCCATTCCGAGCCAATCACCTTATCCACCGCGTTATGGCGTCCGACATCCTCGCGAATCGAGTAGAGTTTGCCCATGGCATCGAAGAGCGCGGCAGCATGCAGTCCACCGGTATGCGCGAAAATCTGCTGAGCGCTTCGTAGTCGCTCCGGCAGTTGGTGAACGACTCTCGACGACACTTGGAAGAAGTCCGGCGTGACGGGAAGGCGGCGGGCCATCTTGCGCACGGCTTCCAGCGATGTTTTCCCGCAGATCCCGCAGCTGGAGGTCGTGTAGAAGTGCCGTTCGAGTTGTCTGGGATCGAACGAGACTCCCGTTTTCAGATGAAGGCGGACGATATTCGTGGACCCATCCTCCGCCGGTGGAAACTCGATGCCCGCAACGTCCGACGGTCGGTTCAGAATTCCCTCTCCGAAGAGGAACCCCGTGGCGAGCTCATCATCGTTGCCCGGGGTTCGCATGGTTACGGAGATCGAGCGAATGGTTCGGATGCCTTTGCGCTCGAGCCCGAGCTGAATCTCCAGCGGCTCCTCGACGGCCACGTGATCGTGATCTTTCGTCGCGAAATCGCCTGTTACCCGGCGGACCTCGATGTGGGAGGTATGGGGGTCATTTGGCATCTTCGCTTTGCTACGCTATGAATACACACCACATTGATGCGACGGACAAGGGCACCTTTGAATTTGTGGGAGAGCCTGTCCAAAGAAGGACGCGGCAGCGTGCCGTTGGACCGGTGATGGTGCTTGAACAATCGGCGTCCGGTGAAGAGCATCGTAGAAGAGAAGCAGCAGCAGCAGAGGTGATTTAAGATTTCTGGGAGGCAGGCGGTTCCAATTTTGAACCAGGAGACAACAACGCACATCGATGAGCGCGCCGCGCCGCGAGAGGAAGGACGGTTTCCTTCCTCTCTCCTGTATGCCATCAACACCAAAATCGGAGCTCATGGATTGGGAGTCCCGGCACTGGAGACGCTCAAGCTTTCATACGCGGAGGGATTTCTTGGGAAGGCAGTCTGCTGGGGGAATGTCAGCGAGGTCATCCCGGACAAGTTGGTGCGTTCATTACGGGCTCACCCCGCGCGACTGCTCTCGTGGATGGATCGGAAGTACTATACTCCACTCAAGCGCCGCGCGGTTGCTCACGTGGCGACGCAGGAGCTTGCCACTGGCCGGTACGATTGTTTTCACGGCTGGTCGGGGGAAAGCCTGGGCGCGCTTCGCGAGGCCCGGAAGCGAGGCATTCCGACGTTGCTCGATATACCTACCTGTCACCGCGACAAAGGCAAAAAAAAGCCGCGCGTCACAAAGCGTGAGCGCGACCTCAGAGGTGCTCCGATTCCTCAGCGCTGGCTGAATCGCATGCTCATCATGCGCAGCGAGGTTCTGGACGAATATGATCTAGCGGACTTGATCCTTGTCTTTTCGCAGGCGGCGAAGGAGACGTTCTTGGAGGTTGGGTTCGACGAGAGCAGGCTATTCTACGTTGCCCAGGGAGTAAACGTGGAAGAGTATCCGGTGGGAACGCCACCGGATCATTTTCGACTGATCTTCGTTGGCTCGCTGATCAAGCGCAAAGGCGTCCACCACCTGTTGAAGGTCTGGAAGATGCTCAATTTACAGAACGCGGAGCTGATCATGGTGGGTGGCTTGTCGCCCGAGCTGGAACCTTATGTGAGGGAATTCGGCAGCCCGACCGTGAAGTTGACCGGCTTCGTAGAGAACGTCGCGGCCGAGTTGGGCAGATCGACGGCCTTCGTCTTTCCTTCGGAGTCGGAGGGCAGCGCCAAGGTGAATTACGAAGCGGCAGCGTGCGGGTTGCCACAGATTACCACGCGAGAGTCGGGAGACGTGGTGGTGGATGGGTACAATGGGAGAATCATTCCGCCGAATGATCCTGAGGCCCTGGCCGAAGCCATCCTCGATTTCTACAACAACCCGGGAAAGCTTCGCGCGATGGGTGAGAATGGACGCAAGCGGGTGAGTGAAAACTTCACGTGGACGCACTATCGAAAGCGACTGGCAGAGGCGTATCGAACTGCCATGCGCCGCTGATCCGGCCTTTAGTAGCAACGAGATACCGAGCCTGAAGCGGTGATTTCCTTCATGAGTTCGCCGTAGTCCTGGCACTCCTTTTGCAGAATGTCGTTCAGGAGTTTCTCGACGGCCGGAGGGATGTCTGCGGCAGGAGCAGGGTTGATGCGTTTGCGGAGGTGGCGTCCGAAGTATCGTGCTCCGGCGGCGACACCAAGAAAATCATGGATGGCCGTGAGCAGTCGCTCGGGCGCGGACGAGATGCTATCGAACGCGCCCACGAAGAGATGTCCAGGCTGCAGGAAAGTGTGCCAGTTTTCGATCAGCGTCCGATAAAGGGCAAGATCGCGCTGGCCCCCGTTGAAGAGAAGTCGCGACAGCGCATCCGCATCGATCTCGTTTGGAGAGCGGCCGCCGGAGGTCAGGTCTTTCCGCGCGTGCGACCAGGCACGTTCAATCGGATCGCGAATCATGAAGATTGCCTTAACACCGGGGTTTAGCATTGCGATTTCGCGGATCACATCCCTGGGTAGCGCGGCATACGAGGCGGTGGCTTCGCCTCGGACCCGGGGTCGATAAAACCGGCCTGCTTTGCGGAGGCTGTCGTAGCTCTTTTTCAGGGAGCTTTTCGACGTGTCGGCCATCGCTTGCAGGTAGTCTTCAAGGTAGACAAATCGAAAGCGTCGATGATCAGGCTTGCCCAAGGTGCTGAAGTAATAGAGCTCCTTTTCCTTGGGCAGGAAGATCTCAGGATGGCTCTTCAAATTATGAAAAAGCCAGGTCGTGCCAGTTCGCTGCGGGCCGACAATTAGAAAGTCTGGAAAGTTCCGCAGGCTCGCGCCAGCCTTGGCCACGCGCACCAAGTGAAGTCGCGACCGGATGTCGTCGGCGAGCGATTGCGCCTTCATGGCTTCTTGAACTCCGCTCTTAAGCGAATAGACGTTCCCGGAGTCTCCATCAGCTTCTCATAGATGCCCAGATATCGATCCACCACCACCGGCCAATCAAGTTGCGAAGCTCGGCGAGACGAGCGATCCGCAAGCTCGGTCCGGATTTGGGCATTCCCCAGGATGGTGCCCATCCTCTCCGCAAGCATGTCCGCATTGCCGGGCGGCACAATCCAGCCCGTGTTCTCTTCGCGGACAAAGTCCGCGCATCCCGGCGAGTCCGTCACGATGACGGGAAGGGCCGCCGCCATCGCCTCCAGCAACGCCGAACTAAAACCCTCCAGCAGCGAAGTCATTACAAAAGTGTCTGCCGCTCGGTAGAGATCGATCATTTCCTTCGGAGGCAGTTCGAGCGCCGATGCGTCGAACAGTGAGGACTTTGAGATTCCGATTTCCAGCAATCGGACAACCTCCTGCAGTCCGCGACGATCCACTTCAGGCTCGAGGCCGCGGACATCCCGGCCGGCAATGACCAGGTGAAACGGTAGACTCTGGGCGCGACGCAATTGCGAGGCGGCGTCCAACATGGTTGGGTAATCTTTCTGCGGGTGATTCCGTCCCACCGCGAGAAAGACGAATCGGTCCGGCGCCAGACCGTAGCGTTGTCGCGTTTGCTCCCGATCGAAAGGCGTCCGGAAACGGGCCAGATCGACAGCATTGGGAATGATCGCCAGACTCTCATCTGGCACGCCCATTTTCAGATACTCGCGGCGCATCGTTTCTGAGAGTGCGATCAGCATTTGCACCTTGGGCATGGTTGCGCGCATCAGTTGCTCGACTCTCGGATCCCGGCGCAATCCCACCTCGCTGCCTGCCTGCAGGATATCGTCGCCCACACTACGGATAAGGTACGGAGTCGGTCGTCCAGCTTTCACCGCGTGCTGCTGCCAGTCCGCCAGGCAGACTCCCGTTGGGTAAGTCACAACGCCATGCCAGATGTCGAATCGGTGGCGGCGTTGCAGACGGCTCAGGGCGAGACGGTTCATCAGCAGGGCCAGACCAGCCGAACGCTTGAAGTAGCTCCACGTGTTCGCAGGATAGGGGATCAAATCGTAGTTAAACCTGGCAGCGAATGGTGCCAGCTCGCGGAGATATCGCCGGGGCAGGACAATCGAAACGCGATGGCCGCGCTCTGCCAAACATGTGGCGAGATTGTGGTGAAAGATCTCTGCGCCCGAGCATTTCGGAAGAAACGAGGGAGTGAAGATCGCAACGCGAAGATTCCTGGTCATCCGGGAATCATCTCCGTATAGAGCCGGCCAAGGTCCTGAGCGACGCGCGGAGCCACGGGCAGGTCCTTGAGCAATGAGTCTTGCGCCGTCAGCAGCGTTTTCCTGAAGGCCTCGTCGCGGAGTGTCCTGGACAACAGCGAGTGGTATTCGCTTGGTGAGTTGGGATCGAAGAGACCGGGATGGTCGCTTCCAAGGACAGCGATGTTTCCCTCGATCCGGCTGGCGAGGATGGGAATCCGGCATGCGACGGCCTGCAGCAATGCCAAGGGCTGCCCTTCGGCGTGCGAAGGATGCACGACCAAATCCAGAACTTTCATCCAAGGCGCGAGCGGCCGCTTGTTTCCGGGCATGAAGACAAGATGATTCAGTTTCAACCGGTCTCGCATCGCTTCGAGAAGAGCTCTGTCTTTGCCTTCGCCAAAGAAGTAGGCGGAGAAGGAGAGCCCTTCATCTCTCAGGATCGCGAGAACTTCAAGGGTGAGGGGATGATTCTTGATCGCATTCAGCGAAGCGACGGAGCCGATCAGAAACTGCTGCGGGACGATGCTCAACTCGCTCCTCCCGGCGGCGCGATCGAGGATGGGAGAAAACTCCGCCGGATCGATGACGTTGGGAATGACAGCCGTTCGTTCTTCTCGAAGGTGGAACGCCCGAATCATGTCACGGCGAGTTCGGTCCGAAAGGGTTGCGACGCGATGCGCAGACCGGATGAGCCAGCGCATCATCAGCATCCGATGCGGCTTCAGCGGCTCAAAGGTCTTCTGCTGATGGAGCAAACACGCCACTCCTGTCAGGCGCGCAGCCGGAATCACGTAGCAGTGACTATGATAGGTCTGCGAGTGAACGAGACGGATCTTCTCATCGCGAAGCCATCGCGCCAGGCGAAGAACTCCGGGAAGATTCCAGCGCTTTCCGGGCGCGGCACGGACGAGATGAACTTCACGACCGGCCCGACGCAATTCCTCGCCCATCACGCCGAGATCTCTCAGGCAGAGGAAGACCGGCTCAAAGGGTGCCGGAAGGTGACGCGAAATGACCGCGGCAAAATCCTCGGCCCCTCCGACGGGCATGCTGATGAACGAATACGCGACCCTCAATGTACCCTCGCACAGGAAAGGCCCGCGCTCCTCGGATCGGCGATCAATATCTGGAGCACAACGGCCGCGGGCATCCCGCTATCTCCAAACGACTGTGCGATCCTTTGAAGCGAGGGCGCTCCCTCCCTGCGCAAGGGAATCGCTTTCGCGGATGGAAAGGAGTCTCGCATTCACTGCGGCCAACACGGCCTCAATGGATTCTTCGACCGTCAAAAGGTCGGTCCGCACTTCCAAATCTGGCGTCTCAGGAGGTTCGTAAGCCGAGGAGATCCCGGTAAAGTTGGGAATCTCGTTGGCACGTGCCCGGCGATAGAGTCCCTTGACGTCCCGGGCTTCGCAGACCGCGAGCGGTGCGTTCACGTAGACTTCAAGAAAGCCGTCAGGCGGCAGAAGGCTCCGCGCGCGCAGACGATCGGAACGAAACGGCGAAATCAACGCCGTCAGACAGATCAACCCTGCACTGGCCATCAGTCCGGAGACGACTCCCGCTCGCCGAACGTTCTCATGGCGATCGGCGGCGTCAAAGCCGAGATCGCTGCAGAGCCCGGTTCGCAGAAGGTCTCCATCGATAAGGAACGTTCGATACCCGTAATCAAACAAACGACGCTCGACCGAGACCGCCAAAGTTGTTTTTCCGGCTCCGCTCAAACCTGTGAACCACACCACCAGTCCGGACTGTCCGTCTCGGGCGGCCCTCTCGTTAGGTGTCACGCTCAGATTGTCGGTCGCAGGATTCTCAGGCTTTTGGGAACTGGTCATTCGCGTTGTCGTTCCTGAAAATAGAGATCACAAAGCCGCTGGTCCCGCAAGGTGTGCGCTTCTCTTTACGCGGGGATGAAAGTCGGAATTGCTGGAGTGTGCGGGTTTCATTGCGTTCCACTTTCTCGCAGCATGCCGCGATAAATTCCTGGTTCGGAGTCGGCGATGCGGGTCGCATTGACCGTCTTTTCGAAGAAGCCAACCGGCCCGGCCCACCCAATGATGGCGTAGGC
Source organism: uncultured Verrucomicrobiae bacterium (assembly GCA_963820865.1). Lineage (GTDB taxonomy): Bacteria > Verrucomicrobiota > Verrucomicrobiia > Chthoniobacterales > Terrimicrobiaceae > DASTFP01. The sequence continues at coordinate 896,946 of CAWGBZ010000011.1, read as the reverse complement.
GTATCCTTGGGCACGGAGGGCTTCCAGGCCGGAGAGAAGCAGAGCTTTGCCGATGTGGTGTTTTCTCCAGTCGGGAAGAACGCCCAATGGTCCAAGAAAGTCAGGGCAGACCACACCGTGGCAACAGAAGCCGATAGGTGTGTCGCCACACACGGCTAACGTGCAGGCGATCGGCTGGCGGCAAAAGGCCACCTCGCATTCACATGACCATGGTTCCGTAAAATGCTCGCACACCCATCGCGTCACCATCGCTTTCTCGGTGGCAAGTGCGCGTCGAATCTCGACGTGTTGGCCGGCGAGTTGTTCGAGAAGACCTGCGCTGGGAGGCAGTTCGTAGAGTTTGACGAGAAGGTCAGGCATAAATCACTGCTTGACGAGGACCTTTACGTCAAAGGCGTATTCCATGCGGGTCCCGGCCGGGCGAGCGCGCATCCGACCCACCGCTCCAAGCGGATCGTCCTCACCCCAGTAAAGGTCGATTTGGAGCGGGTGCAGACCGCCGCCAGTATCTTCGATGCGCCACTCGACGCTGCCGGTCACTTCTTGTACCGTCGGAGAATCAATGCGCAGAACCTGGCCGCGGCGAAGGAGCGGATTGTGCTTTGAGATGGCGCAGGAGGTTCGCGGGGCGAGCACATTGCCACGATTGCCCAGCGCCTCTTTGGCAAACCGATATCGTCCTCCGCCGACGTATTGGAGATAGTTCCGGCCGTCGACTGGCTCTGCCAAGCGCCCGAATCCTTCCCGGCGGACCGCCTCCAAGAAGGCGGATGGGTATTTTCGGCCCTTCAGTCCCGGGGCGGATACCCGGGTATCATCGAATCCACGCTCGGCGGTAAACCCCGATTCGCGCGGCGTATAGTAGATCGTGCAATAGAAGACGCGATAGACTTTGCCTTCGGCAGATTCTTCCGTCGGCGCGGTCTGGAGCAAGCGCTGAAGTTCTGTGCGCATCCGGTCGCGGAACCCACGCAACTCGTCGTCGCTCATCTTGTCCGTGGCAAACTCGGGCTCCGCCAGGCCGGTACAAATTGTCAGAGCGAGCGCTGAAAAACTGGAGAGCCACTTCATACACGAGCAATCCTGCTCAGTCTGGCATATCGCCTTCGCTGAGCCGGCTGGTCGGCCTAATTTTCCATGGATCGGCCCTTCATTCAAAGAACAACGAACGGATCGGACCGCCAATGAGTACTTCGATGGGCAACCGTTGGTACTCGTATTCGTATGGTGGCTGTTTCCACAAAAAGCTGGCCCCATAGCGCGCCTGCGCTTGCCTGATGATCTCCACGCCCGTCCGAAAGGGAAGGAACCGGCCGCGGTCCGTCACGTGAAGCTGAGCGCCGGAACAGATCTCGCCCGCATACTTATGAAATGTCGGTTGGAAGTACGCCTCGCGAAAATAGACGCCTGGGAGGCCCAGTGCGTTCAAGGCGGCGGCAAACTCCTCACCGCGAATCCATGGAGCGCCGAAAAGCTCAAAAGGACGGGTGGTGCCTCGGCCCTCGGAGATGTTCGTCGCCTCAAGGAGGCACATGCCAGCGTAGACAGTGGCAGTTTCAAGGGTGGGCATATTGGGAGAGGGCAACACCCAAGGCAGTCCCGTCTCGTCGAACCACATCGTGCGTTCCCAGCCTTCCATCGGCAACACCTCAAGAATGCAGTTCGGGAATGCCTCGTTCCGGAAGATGACCGCCAGTTCCCCGATGGTCTTTCCGTGACGCACCGGTATCGGATGCATTCCCACAAACGAATGATACGAGGGATCCGGCAGTGCGCCCTCCATAGTGAAGCCATTGATCGGATTCGGCCGATCAAGGACCATCACAGGAATACCTCTTCGGGCACAGGCCTTCATACACAGGTACATGGTCCAGATGAAGGTGTAGTAGCGCGTTCCGATGTCCTGCAGGTCGATGAGGAGTAGATCAAGCCCATCAAGCATTTCGGGCGTCGGCTCGCGGCTCCTGCCGTAAAGGCTGTGAACAGGAATTCCAAGGCGAGGGTGAGCGTACCCTTCCCATTCAATCATGTTGTCCTGTGTCTGCCCGAGGTATCCGTGTTGGGGCCCGAAGAGCGCGCTTACGCGAAATAGGTCGCCATGGAAGCTTTCGAGGATGCGCGCGGAATGCACGAGCCGTGCCGAGACGGATGCCGGGTGAAGGACTGCGCCAATCCTGGCGCCGCGCCATTGCGAGGGCCAGAGTTCAGGCAACCGATCGATGGGTAGTCTCACCGCACTCATGGTCTCCCTGGTGTTGGCATAGTCATGCGTGTGCGGGTCGTCGGCAGTCCGTCCGCCACACTGTCGACCGTCGCGAAACGGCGCCTTGCGAAATCATCGCGGGGTCGCTCTGGTCGTGCGCCAGGTTGAGACCCATGCCCAGACCATAGCGGAGATATCGCACAGATCGATTTTTCGCAACCCGGTCGCTGAGAGTTAGGCTCCGCCGCGGGAATGGATGACCTGTCCGGTGATCCATTCCGCTTCGGCGGAGGCCAGGAATCGCACGAGCCGGGCGGCATCCTCCGGCACGCCAAGGCGCCCCGTCGGCGACTCCATTTTCCATTTCGCTTTGAACTCAGGGGACATCCATCCCGTATCGGTGGCGCCTGGATCGACGGCATTCACCGTGATCCCGAGTTCGGCCACTTCCGCGCTTAGGCTTCGGCTGAAGGCCTCCACGGCCCCCTTGGTGGCCGCGTAAGCCAATTCCCCCGGCATCGGCGTCAGCCCCTGTCCGGAGGAAAGGTTAATGATTCGGCCGTGGACGCTCCGAGGGCGCAGTGTGCGAAAGCGGCGGACGAACTCGGCACAAAGGAGGGCGGTTGCCCGCAGGTTGATCGCATAGTGCCGGTCGAGTTGTTCTGCGGTGACGTTCTCAATGCCGTCACGCGTAGAATACGCGGCATTGTTGACGAGGATGGTGATGGAGCCGAGAGCCGCTTCGGCGCGATCAAAGACCCGCTCCGCCGCTCGGGGATCAGAAAGGTCTGCTTCAAGTCCCTCGGCGCGTCGACCCAGACTGCGCAAATCCTCGAGAAGTTTCGCGGGCTCCTCGGAATCAGCGGCCAGTCCCGTCTCTTCATCATAAGGTCGGTAGTAAGTGATGAAAATGTCCACGCCGTCGCGGGCCAATTCGCGGGCGATCGCCGCGCCGATCCCCGCCTGGCGACTGACGCCGGTGACGAGTGCCGATCGAGCGATTGATGTCATATCGACGCTGATGGATCGCTGCGCTCCGGATGACGAGGCGCGGGTTCTCGCAAGCTATTGATTCTGGGATTTGCGTTTGTGGACGGTAATCCCGTTGCCGTCAGGATCTGCGATAAGGGCGAAATCGCAGACAGGGGTTTCGATATGATCGGCAAGGATCGTCACGCCGGCTTGTTTCAAATGGGCGACGGCTGCTTCCAGGTCCTCGACCTCGAGCGCAACGCTGGGACCGCTCGCGCCCGAAGGCTCCCAAGCATTCGAAATGGCCAGCGTGCCATTTCCAACTTCGTACTCTATCCAGTAATTTCCCGGCATTCCTTCGATCTCGTGGTTGAACTCTCCGGCGGAAAGCCCAAGGATCTGCTCGTAGAAATGTCTGGCTCGATTTACGTCCGTGACAGGGTAGGCGGTGAACGCGATTTCGGTGATCTTAATCATAGGAGTGGGTGAACTTTACTTGAAGGCTGGGGTTGACCGTGATGGCTGGCTTCTTCTCGGTGGGCGGGCGTACGCCTGTCGACGGGGATGAAAGAGAGCGCAAGAACAGAGCGTGATTCCAAATGCGAAGCAGTAGATTACGCATGCCCTGGTCTGCTTTAGGTCAGGCGAAGAAGGCGACTGGATCCTGCAACAGGGTTCATCAGGCGTCGGCCTGTGGGCTCCCCTTCGGCAGAGCGTCGATGACGTCGATCGCTTTCCACCATGAATAGACACGCCGCGGCGAAAGCGAGAATCGAAAATAATTGCCGCCCCCATTGGGAGGCTGATCCCATTTCCGATCAATTGTTTCTCCGGCCAGAGCACAATAGAGCAGGGTTCCGACTGCCCCGTGCGAAACGATGGCCGTGGCTCCCTTTGATTTCTCGGCGCTTAACAGACGGTCGACGGCTTCGACGATGCGATGTTGCGCATCGACGGCACACTCCCAGCCCTTGAAAGAAGCTCGCGGCTCGGCAAAGAACTGGTTCGCTGCAGCTTCAAACTCGTCTGGAGGCAGAAAGCCAGTCAAAGAGCGATCATTTTCGCCAAGGGCGGGAATCGTCACGAAAGGAATGCCCAGATGGTGCGACAGGATCTCGGCTCCATCGATCGCCTTTCGTTCTGTGCTGGCATAGACAGCCGTAAGCTCCGTTATCCAGGGTTGGCGGAGGCACATCTGCATTCGTTTTCGCCCCAGATCGGATAGCGGCCATTCGGTCACCGGCACATTTGAGCTGATGGCGACATTGGGGTGAGTAATGAAATAGGCAACAGACGACACAACAGCTGAGATCGGTAGCGACAGGATGGGGGAAAGGCCGTCCAAAATGGTTACCGCAGGGCGAAATTTGCGATGAGAGAGAGAATCGCCAAGGCAAGGCACCAGCGAACCTTCTTGATCAGGAACATGAGTTCGGGTTTCTCGGAGAACCATGCCGGCGTCTTGAGCAGGATATCGCAGACGAGCCCAAACTGGGCAGCAATGCCTGGCCGCCATTTCGCATCATGAGGGACATAGAGAATTCCAACAGGACGCCCAAATTCCTCCCAGTCCTCCCGATACTCGTCGTGCAGCATCTTGACGAGTCGGTCGACGGTAAGAGCATAGAGGATAAGTGACGCCAGCCCGATCGTGCTCGAGAAGGCGAGAAGGTTCTCAATGTAGCTTTTATCCAAGTTCAGCCTTGGGGGGTGAAGGTAAGAGCGATCGTCTCGGCGAGAGTCTCATGGTGATTGTTCGTCCCGCTCGATTGCCTCGAACACCGAGTCGATGCCGGCGGGATCCAAGTGCTTGTAGGTCGTCGACAGGGCGATCGGCAGTCGCTCGGCCATCGGGTACCCGCTTCTGCCCAGATTAACGGCCAGGCGATTCCAATCCGCGATCTTGTCTTCCGTGATCTGAGGCTGACGGAGAAACCAGGCGGCGAACGCAGCATCATCGAGATCCACGGCTTCCAGAAGAGAATCTCGATCCAGGCCAAAGAAGGTCAGAAACTGATGGTCCACCCCGGTGGGATGGCAAAAGCGATTCGCATACTCCTCGGGCAGCGCCTGAGCCTTAAAGAGCCTTGCCTTCGAAACAATGCGAGCCAGCCAAACGCAATCGGCCAGTCTTTGTCGCGGGGGAGGGAGCGTCATGACCCAGTGACTTTGCGGCCAGGTGGTCTGCCTTCGCGAGCGTCAATAAGGTCGAAAGCGGTAACCAAGTCGTCCCGGTCGGCTAACCCTTCCTCCAGCTTCACCGTCTCGAGGAACGGGGAGGCGAGATCTCGCCAGCCGAATTTTCGGGCAAAGCCATTCCAAATTCTTCTTTGCGTTGGATTGGGTCGGAAACGGGTGGCAAAGCACCACTCCAGGATCTCCGCGTCGCTCTTGCCGCCGGCCGCCAGTTGAACGAGTTCATCATGACGGACGCCCAGAAAACCGCAAAGATGCCCGTCCAGACCTGCCGACAGACCAAAATGCGGTCGATACTCGTCCGGAAGCCGATCGCGCAAATGGAGGCGAATCTTATCCATCATCCGACCGAAATGATACAGCCCGCCCACTTTTTCGTTGGGCGAGCGCATGGGCGGGTCAATCACGAGAACGAGAGACGGTAGGTTTGACGCCGGCGAGCCGGGAAAGGAGTTTCGCATAGTTGGAAACGCAATCTTCCAGGCCGATGCCGATCGAAGCGCCCTTAGCCAACATCAGCGATTTGGGAAGGCGCTGGAGGAGGCTTTGATATTCAGAGGGCGGCACGAGAGTCTCGCTTCCATTGCCTTTCCCGATAAGCACTCTGTTTTTCGAATCGTCGTAAGCGCCGTGATGGTAGTAGATGTCCAGAATGACAGTTGCCGAGCCGCCCGGCTCGGAACGAAAGGTAAAATAGTACCGCGTTTCAAACGGCGGCGTCATTCTCAGAACATTAGCTTCGGTCAGAAGGCACGACGGTCCAAAGGGAGGCAGTGAATCGGCTCGCGTCAGTGTCGCGACGAAAAGCAAGACCAGAGGGAGGAATCTCTGCTTCACGGTGGAGGATCTCCAAGCATTACTCAGCGGAGCATGATTTGGGTCGACTTCCCTGAGCGGCTCGCCCGTTAGCTATTTCGCCGTCGAGAACAGCCGCGCCAAGTCTACGTCGATCTTCTCGGGGTGCTCGAAGTCGATCCCTTCAGCGCTGCGCGAACCGACTTCGAGGACGACCGTATCCGGGGATTTGAACGAAAACTCCGGGGAGACAACCGGGCCGATACGGTCGTCCGGAGACACAACTCGACGCAGAGGAACGCTGAGGACGTAGGTCGTGTAGTGCCATGGTGAGTGGCCTCCGGAGCTCGTCGTTGTCAGCACAAGATAACGGGAGTCGGGGCTCCACTGAACGCGCGCGGGCACTCTCTCAGCGAAGTCGCGGCTAAAGAAAAGCTTCCCGGTAATTTTGTCCGGGCCTGGCTTCAGCGCAAAGACAACGAGTCGAAAGCCATCCAAGTCGTCCCGCCAAATGTATGTCTTGTCCGGAATTCGACGCGTAGCTGCGGTGAACGCCCGGTTCGGTGAGTCCTCCTTCCAAAGGCCTTCCGGCGTCTGAGCGACCAAAGAGGCACAAATTGAAGCAGCAGAAGGGTCAGCGTGGGCTTCATGTCTGTCGAGTCAACTGCGCGTGGATTAATGGGACTGGAAGGCGCGGCGATGGGATCTTCAGAACAGTGCCGGGAGACCGTCGATGCTCTTCAGGTTCTTGCTGTGCCAGTAGCGAGCGAGCTTTTCCGGGCCTTGATTGGCAGCCCAGCGGTCCAGGGCGTCGCGCTGCGCCCGGAAATCAAAGAGAGGCACTGACCATCCGCAGGAGTCGGACACGCGGTTGACGGCGACGTGAATGAACGCGCGGGTGCCCGGATTCGGTCGAAATCGCGTTGCCAGTTCCGCGAACCGCGGGTGATCGGGCCGGATGACTGTGCCGACGCCGTGCAAACGGACGATCATTGGCGGTCCCTCGAACGCGCAGAACATGATGACGATTCTGCTGTTCTCCTGCAGGTGCGCGATAGTCTCCGCGCCGCTGCCGGTATAGTCTTGGTACGCGACTTCCAGCGGGCCTAATACGCAGAAAGCCTCGCCGCCCTTCGGCGATATGTTGATGTGGCCATTGGGAGAGAGCGGAGCGGTGCCAACAAAGAGGACCCGTTGGCGTGCGATCCAGGCGGAGAGCTCGGCATCGATACTTTCGCGCTCTTTGCTCATGAGAAGGTTTCAGGGCGGGGGTAGCGCGAGACGGCCAAGCTCCCGGCGGCAGACAAAGCTACCGCCTCTGGTGCGCAAGCTGGATTCCTGGCCAACTCGAAAACCAAATGCCTGCCTGAGATTGCCTGGCCGAACACCATTGAGGGACGACGCTTCCGTAAATGACACCGCAAAGAGGCGTTCATCGCAAGTCTCGCCATTTCGGACGGATGACCCTCACCGCAACCGACAGATTACTGGCGCCATCGGCCCGAAACGGACAAAGCCGCGCACCGTCAATCGAGAAGTTCCACGTAATGGGAGCGCACCACCTCGAGGCATCGATTAAGGATTGCCTCTCCGGTATCAAGCTCAAGGACCTCCTTGGCGAGTGCCTCGCAGACGGGCATGGACACCGATTGGACTGCTTTCTTGACCCTCGGCACGACCGAGCTGCTCGCGCTGAGCTCGTCGACCCCGAGTCCCAAGAGCAGGGGAATGAGCACGATGTCGCCCGCCATTTCCCCGCAGACGCCCGTCCAGATGCCTTGTTTCTGCGCCGCGTCAACGACGTTTTTGATCATACGAATGATCGAAGGGTGGGTGGGTTCGTAGAGATGCGCGATGTGATCGTTGCCCCGATCGACTGCGATGGCGTATTGGATAAGATCGTTGGTCCCGATGCTGAAGAACTTCACTTCCCGGGCAAGATGATCCGCCGACAGAGCTGCGCTCGGCACTTCGATCATGATCCCCACTTCGATATCGGGATTAAATTCGGCTCCTTCTGCCCGCAATTCCTGACGACACTGCTCAAGAACGGCGTTCGCGCGCCGCAGTTCCGCGAGCCCCGAGATCATGGGGTACATCAAACGCACGTTTCCGCCTGCGGCCGCCCGGAGGATGGCGCGGAGCTGCGGCTTGAAGATGTCCAGGTGTTGCAGGCAGTAGCGGATTGCCCGGCAGCCGAGAAAGGGGTTCTGTTCATGTTCCAGCTTCAGGCTCTCCGACGGCTTGTCGCCCCCGATATCCAGCGTCCGGATGATGACAGAGTAGGGTTTGGAACGCTCCGCGACGAGGCGGTAGTTCTCGAACTGCTCCTCCTCGTCGGGGGGCTGGCTGCGATTAAGATAGAGAAACTCGGTCCGGTAGAGACCAACCCCCTCCGCGCCGCTTCCCGAGACATCGTCAAGCTCCTCGGGTAGTTCGATATTGGCGGAAAGGATGATGTGGTGCCCATCGCTGGTCGTCGAAGCGGTGTCGCGGATGAGCCCAAGGCGCTGTGCCACCTGAACCTTGCGCTGCTCAATCCTCCCATATTCCTGGAGAGTTTCCTCCGATGGATTGAGGATGAGGACACCGGTGTATCCATCGAGGAGAATGTCATCGCCACTCGATAGTTTGGTGCACAGGTCGTGAACCCCAACGATGGCCGGGATCTCCATCGACCGAGCCATGATCGCCGTATGGGATGTCTTGCTCCCCTGTTCGGTCGCAAAGCCGAGGACAAGAGCGCGGTTGATGGAAGCGGTATCGGAAGGTGTGAGATTTTTGGCGACAATGATGTGCGGCTTGTCCTCGGTGGCAAGGACGCGAGGCGCCTTCCCCAGCAAGTGCCGGATGACCCGGCGCGCGACATCTTCGATATCGACCACTCGCTCACGCAAATACGGGTCATCGATGGCGCCGAGCGTGCGACAATATTTCTCAGCGACCTGGTGAAACGTGTATTCGACGTTGTGGCGATCCTTCTCAAGATTGCGCAAGACCTCGTCAATCAAGGTGCGATCTTCGACGACCAGGAGATGGGCGTCGAAGATGCCGGCGTCCTTTGAACCGATCGCGTCGGCAATGCGCTGCTGGATCTCGAGAAGTTCGGCCCGGGTAGCGATCAGAGCAGATTCGAAACGGGCAATCTCCTCGGGCAACTCTTCCGCGGAAATGGTGCGAAAAGGGATCTCCTCATCGTCCAACCAGTGAACTATAACCCGCGCGCGAGCGATGCCCGGCGCCACAGGAACTCCCTGAAAACGTGCCTCTTGTTTACTTTGGGGATCACTACCACTCACGCCGAAAGGCGTAGCAGGTTTTTGCCGGGGTTGGAACTGCGAAAAAAACCGCCCGTCAACATCCTCCGGCCGCTCGCCGGTTATTCCTCGCCGAAACGGGTCTGCACCAGGTTCTCAATTTCCGCGATCACTTTGTCCGCGTCCGCCCCCTCAGCGATGAGGTGGAGCTTTGAGCCTTTTCCCGCCGCGAGCATCATCAGACCCATGATGCTTTTTCCATTGACCCGTTCACCATCCTTTTCGACCCAGACTTCAGCTCGAAATCTGCTGGAAATCTTCACGAACATGGCGGCGGGGCGCGCATGAAGCCCGTTACGGTTCTGTATCACGATCTCCTTGGTGCAACGGAGAACGTCGTCAGTCTGTTTTTTTCGGGAAAGGAGACCCATTATCGGATACGTCGTTCACTCATCATTTGCAGCAAACGCTGATTAAATTCAACTGCGCTGTTTTGTCCCATGCTTTTTAGTTTCTGGTCAAGAGCGGCGACTTCCACCAGGCGGCCGAGGTCGCGCCCCTTTTTCACCGGTATAATCACGTGGGGGATCTTGATGCCCAGAATCTCGTAGAACTCGCGGTCGAGGCCAATCCGGTCGACATTTTCAAGTTCCTCCCAATCCTTCAAGGTGAGCACAAAGTCGAGGCGTTTCTCACTACGGACGCTCCCGACGCCGAAGATCGAGCTGATGTTTATCACCCCGATGCCTCGAACTTCCATGTGAAAGCGGGTAATGTCGGCGGACATGCCCACCAGCTCGCGGCCCTCGATGGAGCGGATTTTGGTGATATCGTCGCTGACCAGACTGTACCCGCGCTCGATGAGCGAGAGCACGCATTCGCTCTTGCCGATCCCGCTCGCACCGCGGATCAGGGTGCCGATGCCCTGGATATCAACCATGCTTCCATATTCCTGCGTGGAAGGGGCGAAATCAAACTCCAGCGCGATCGTCGCGGCATTGATAAACTTCATGGTGATCATGTGCGTCCGGAAGATCGGGGTCTCGAACTCCGACGCCATGTCGATCAGGGGAGCGGGGGTCGGCGCATTGCGCGCGATTACCAAACAGGGAAAATTGCGCGAGAAGAGCTGGTTCAGCTTCTCCCGTTGGGTGGCCGCGTTGAGGCTCCGCAGGTAGCTGAGCTCGGCGGCACCAAGAACTTGTATCCTCTTTCCTGCGAAATAGTTGTAAAATCCGGTCAGGGCCAGACCAGGCCGATTGATGGTGGGTTCCCGAATCTTCCGATTGAGACCCCGGGAGGCTCCCTCGAGCCGCAAGCCCAGCGTTTCCGCGTGGTTCGCGTAGAAGTGCCCGACAGTAATATGCGGGACGCGATGGGCAGCGTTCTTGGACATTGGCGTTACATCTGAAAATTCTCGCCGAGGTAAAGTTTGCGACTGATGGGGTCGTTCAATAAAAAGTCCTTCGTTCCCTGGCTTTCGACGCGGCCCTCGAAAATGAGGTAGGCCCGGTCGACAATGTTCAGGGTCTCCCGAACGTTGTGGTCGGTAATCAAAATGGCCAGGCCTTGCGTGCGCAGATCCTGAATGATTTGCTGGACGTCGTAGACAGCGATAGGATCGACGCCGCTGAAGGGTTCGTCGAGCATGAGCAAGGACGGTTCGGTGACGAGCGAGCGGGCGATGGTGAGGCGCCGTTTTTCACCGCCTGAAAGCGTAAGGGCCATGTTTTTGGACAGGTGCTCGATGCCGAACTGGGTCAGGAGCTCCTCACAGCGCTGCTTGCGGACCTGTTTGCTCATCTTGGTCGTTTCGAGGATGGCCATGATGTTCTCCTGCACCGTGAGCTTGCGGAAGATGGACTCCTCCTGGGGAAGATAACCCATGCCTTCCCGTGCACGGCGATACATGGCCATTCCGGTGACATCACGATCCTCGAAGATGACGCGTCCGCCGTTGGGACGGATCAGGCCGACAATCATGTAAAAGGTCGTCGTTTTGCCGGCTCCATTGGGGCCGAGCAGTCCGACGATTTCTCCGCGCTTGACGTTAATATCCACCCCATTGACGACGGTGCGGCCCCCGTAAATCTTTACCAGTTTGTCGGTGGTGAGGAGGGGTTTGTGATCCTGGTGAGGGGTAGCGGGCAGTGGCGACGGTGCGGGCGCGATACTCATCACGACTTATTGTTGGCTGTTGTCGACAATGACGGTCCTGCTACCGCCTTTTGTGGTCATCTTACCCCCTCGGTTGAGCGTCATGACGGTGCCTTCCTCGGTCGCCACCTGCATGTTGATATCGTGCTGGACCGAAGGCCACACCGTTAACGTGACATCTCCGGAGGTCGGATCATAGATGGCTTTGCCGGAACGACCCGTTGCCTTGACCTTCTTGCCGGCGTCGTCCGTGTTCTCTTGGACGATGATGACGTTGCCGAAGGCTTCCACGAGCTGCAGCCCCTTTCGGTCCTTGCCGAGCGTGACGCGGAGTTGATCGCAAAAAAGGGTGAACTGAGGGTCCTTGACGACAACACTGCCCTCGAACTCGGCCACGCTCTTGGCATTGTCAAAGGTGGCCTGTTTCTTCGAGGTAATCTCGGTCTTGGCATCTTTCGGCCGATCCTTGGTCAGCATTTTGACTCCCAAGGGGTCCTTCTTCTCGCTGGAATTGGCCCCCAGCTCTGGACTCATGGAGGGTTTCTCGTTGGGGGGAGCCGACCACGCCGGCCAGGCGAGCATGGCGAGGGCAAACAGTGTGAAGGAAAACAGACGGTTCATGGTGTGTCGAAATTCTCTGTGCTCAGAATGGTCATTTTCACGTTGCCGAGAATCTTTGCAAAACGGTTCTTGGTGTAAAACTCCCCTGAGTCGCCGACGAGCTCAAAATCCTCTCTCCGAATAAGAACGCGGCTTTCGCTGGTCAGAATGCGGGTAGTTAAGTTAAAAATCGACCGCGGCAGTTCAACATAAATCTTCTTGTCATCATCGGTATACGCGTCGATTTTCAGATTTTGGAACTCGATCCGCTCCGAGTCCAGCTTGCGCGCCTCTTCAGCGTCCAGCATCATGACAAGTTTTCCGTCCGCGGAGTAGGACGGAACTTTAATCCCCTTGACCGGAACTCCATCAGGGACCGGGATATCGATCTCCTGCTCCTCTTGGTTTTGGGCCGGTTCCTTCTTGGCTTTGGCGTCCTTCGATTTCTTGGTGGATTTTTCGGTGGAGGAGGCTCCTTGGGGTGAAGGAGCGGCGCTCGGTTGTTGTGCGCGGAGCGGTCCGTTGGTCAGTGCCCATGCCAGCGCCAGACTAAGCGAGAACTTGAGCGCGGAGCCGACCGAGCAGGTCAAGCAACGCGGGAAGTGAGCGAAGAGGGATCTGATTGGGGCCATCGGAAAGGGCTTTTGCAGGATTCTCATGGGTCTCGATAAAAACTCCGTCGCAACCCGCGGCGACCGCGGCGCGAGCAAGAATGGGCGCCAACTCGCCATCACCGCCAGTGCGATCACCTGCTCCGCCAGGGCGTTGCACAGAGTGTGTCGCGTCGAAGACTACCTGATAGTTTAGTTGTTGCATCCAGTAAATGGAACGCATATCCGCCACAAGGTTATTGTAGCCGAAAGTGGCGCCCCGTTCGGTGAAAAAGAACGCACGGCATCCGGCACTTTGCAATTTGACAGCGATGTTTTTCACATCCCAGGGCGCCAGAAACTGGCCTTTCTTGACGTTGACGACGCGGCCGCTGGCACCAGCCGCGACAATGAGGTCGGTTTGACGGCACAAGAAGGCGGGAATCTGAATGATGTCGATATATGGCGCCGCGACCTCGACTTCTTGGGGGGAGTGGACATCGGTCGTCACCGGGGCGCCGACTTCATCGCCGATTTCCGCTAGTAGCTGGCAGCCGTCTTTGACTTTGGTGCCACGGAAAGAAGTCACCGAGGTACGATTCGCCTTGTCGTAAGAGGCCTTGAAGACAAACAGCGCCCCGAGGTCATCGCAAATTCGCTTGAGACGGCGCGCCATTTTCCGAGTAAAGGCAGCGCTTTCGATCACGCACGGTCCAAGAATGAAAAGAAGCTTCTCTCCCCCAAGGGTAAGGCGGCCGATTTTGATGGTGTTGCGCGGCATGGGAACAACCTAGATAGAAGAAGGGAACCTCGCCAAGACTTTGCCGCTCTTTGCCGAGCGAGAAGACTGTCATTCTCTTCGTCGGGCGCACAGATCTCCGGGAATGCGCCCGGTAGAACCAGTTTTTCTTGCCTCGAGCGTCCGGGCACGGTCCATTGCAGCCGATGAGCGCAATTGATAGCGACACTTTGTTGAGCCAGTTGAAGTGGCGCTATGCGACCAAGCAGTTCGATCCAACGAGGAAAATCGACCCGGCAACCTGGGCGGCCCTTGAGGAGGTATTGATTCTGTCGCCGTCGTCCTTCGGGCTGCAGCCTTGGAAATTTTATGTCATCACCGACCAGGAGACCAAAGAGAAGCTCGTCCCGCTTTCCTGGGGACAGCGCCAGTTGGCCAAGGCTTCGCATGTCGTGGTCTTTGCGGTAAGACATCCGATCGAAGCGACGGATGTCCGGCGTCATATCGAACGCACGGCCGAGGTTCAGGGCCGAAGCGTGGAAGAACTCGCTGGCTTCGAGAACGTGGTGAACGACTTCCTGGAAAATCCGCCGGACTCGCTCGATATCAGGGCGTGGGCGACGCGGCAGGTCTACATCGCCTTGGGCAGCTTCATGACCAGCGCGGCGCTGCTGGGAGTGGATACGTGTCCCATGGAAGGTCTTGATCCCGCTGGCTACGACAAGGCTCTCGGCCTGGAAGGAAGTGGTTTCTGGACAGTCGCGGCGTGTCCCGCTGGATATCGTGCGGCGGAGGACAAGTATTCCACTCTTCCCAAAGTGCGTTTCGAGAAAGAAGATATTATCACCTATTTGCCATGAATCCGGTTCTTAAAGGCGCGATTCCTATCGCTCTCATTGTCATTATTCTCGTGGTGGCCTTCAGCGGGCTGGGGGTTGTCATTGAAGCTGGCCACGTCGGGATCCTTAAGACCTTGGGGGCCGTGCAGCCGGAGCCCCTTCCCGAGGGTTTTCACCTGAAAAAGCCCTTTATCGATCAAGTGGAGCAAATGGACGTTCGGCTGACCGCCAGCCATGCGCAGGCGACGGCCGCGTCCAAAGATCTCCAGACCGTCAGCACGCAAGTGACGACGCAATATTCGATGAACGGCTCCTTGGCGCCGTTGACCTATCAACGGATCGGCAATCTCGGGAAAGTCTCTGCCACCCTGGTCGAGCCGGCCATCCAGGAATGCGTGAAGTCCGTGACCGCCAAGTTTACCGCGGAGGAGCTGGTCACCAAGCGCGAGGTGGTCAAGCTTCAGATCCAGCAGAGTCTGATCGCCTATATCAACAACACCCTCAAAGAAAAGGGTGTTGAGAACGCGATCAGCATTGCAAATCTCGCGATTACCGATTTCAACTTTTCGCCCGAGTTCAACCGCGCGATTGAGTCAAAAGTACAGGCCGAACAGCAAGCTTTGCAGGCAAAGAACGAAAAGCTCAAGCGGGTGACGCAAGCCGAGGCGGCAGCCGCCGAGCGGCAACTATCGGCAGATGCCGAGGCCTATTCGACCGAGGTGCAATCGAAGGCGCGGGCGGAGGCGATTCGCCGCGAGGCCGATGCGCTCAAGCAGAGCCCGGAATTGATCCACTTACGTGCGGTGGAAAGGTGGGATGGGGTCCTGCCGCGGGTGAACGGGAGCCAGATGGTTCCCTTCTTGAATATTGCCTCTGAGGTCGAAGAGAAGTCGGCGCGCTAGCGCCGCGGCTTTCGCCCCACGCAAGACGGGACGCGCTGACCTAGGTCCCATGCACTGCCAGCCAGATCGTTGCTGGCTCCCGGGAAGTCGTCTCCACCCGATGTTTGCGATGCGCATCTATCATCAGCCAATCCCCGGCCGTGAGACGCACGCTTTCGTCGGGATCTTGGAGTCGGACTTCGGCGTTTCCTTGGATGACGAGAATCCATTCGTCCCAAGCCTGATCGTACCAAAAACCAGCCGGCGAGACATGCCCGGCCGAGACGATGCGCTCAACGCGAAATCCCTTCGACCGGCACAATTCGTCGAAGCGCTCTTCGCTGGTGGCGTTTGGCACACTCTGGAGAAGCGAACCGTGGAAGGACGGTTTCATGTCTTTGGTTTGCGGAAGACGCGCAAAGCACCCTTATTGCACACGATGTCGAGTGGCCAGAGATGGTGTTGCGGGGTGCCATCAAGATGGACAGGCAGCGGGCGAGGTCCGTCAATCTGCAGCTTCGCGACCCGGAAGGCGATCGATTTTGGACAGTATTCGTGGCGTTGAAAGGCGATTGCGGCAAAGTGCCACCAGAGCTGAATCTTGCTGTAGCGGCTGAAAACCGAAACGGTAAAAAGGCCGTCGTCCATGCGCTCGTGCGGCGCGATCGCAAAATTCATTCCGAAGAATGGGCCGTTGGATACCGTGACCATCAGGGCGGAAAGGGTGATCTTCGATCGGCGATTCCGAGTCAGAACGTGGAAGAGGTGTCGGCTTTCATTGTTCGATGTATGCGCGAGCGCCTCGCTGACCGGCCGGTCTAAGGTCAAGGAGAATATCTGGCGCGGAAAGCGGTAGGCGCGGCGCAAAAAATCGATGACCCGGTGGACCCGTCCTGATTTGATTTCCTCGCCCAACGGATAGAGCGCCGCGTCCAACCCGGAGCCGAGGCACTCGAAAAAGGGCCTCCCATTCGCGTAGCCGACATCAACCGACCGCGCGTTCCCGGCCATGATCACTTGGCAGGCCTCGATGGGGTCGACGGGAAGGTCCAGGCTGCGCGCAAAGTTGTTGTAAGTCCCTGCCGGGATAACGCCGAGCGGAATCTCTGTTCCGACCATCGTCGAGGCGATGCTTTCGACCGTGCCGTCTCCTCCGGCCACGGCAATCCATTCACAGCGCTGCGATTTGGCATAGGAGACCGTATCGTCGGCGTTCTCGATCTCCGCGATGTCACGCGGCACGACTTCTCCCAGCGCGGCGACGATTTTCGAGAGAAGCTCAGGGTTGAGCGACCCCGCCTTCGTATTGTGGATGAGGAGGCCACGAGACATTCATGAGGACTTCGCCACGCCGAAGCAAACGTCAACTGCCTTTCGTGGAATTCCCGCCTCATCGGGTCCGACCGGGGACGGTTCTGCCATCCTTGAGAGCGCGGAGATTCGCGACTTCCATGGACTCGTCGGTTCTCGACCCATCCGTAGCAAGCCGCCCCTTGGCGCCCATTTCCAAGGGACGCCTGACCGTTCTAGAACGAAACCTTCACCCCCGCATACCAGTTGCGAGGCATGGCAGGATCAATCCCGTCCGCGCGTATGCGGGCATAGTAAGAGCGGTCAAAGATATTGTTTACTCCCCCAATAATGCTCACGTAGTCCTTGTAGAGCTTTGCTTCCACCGTCAGGTCCCACACGTCGTAGGCAGGGATGAAACGGGAGGCCGTATTGGTATCGTCGGCGAAGCTCGAGCCGATGAATGTGCCCATGAAAGCGACTTTCACGCGATCGCGCCAGTTGTAGATCAAGCCGACCCGGTAAACGTAGTCGGGCAGATACTGCGGTGTCTTGCCCTCGTTGGGACCGCCGATGAACTCGCCGTTCTGGACGGTGAGGGCATTATACACATAGAGCGATCCGTAGGTATCGGACCAACTTGGCCGCTTGGTCGAGACGGTCTCCTTCAGGTTCTTCGAGGAAGGAACGGGAGCTTCGGCCGGGGGCCGGTTGAAGAGATAGTCCGCCAGTCCCACGACATCGACCTGTGTGAAAAAGTCCCACCCGTAAACGAACGAGCGACCCGCATTCTCGATCACCGTCAGGTTGCCATTGTCGGCGGTCCGCGTTCCGATCTGATCCGAGTTGTCGATCATCCAAACGCTCGTATCCCAGATGAGCCAGGGTGTGGGATCTCCGCGAAATCCGAACTCGTAGTTCCAAACGAAGTTTTCCTGCAGATCGCCAGCCACTACCGTATTCGGTGTGGTTGGAATGGCCTGGGTGAAAATTGGCGGACGATACGCCTGGGAAACGTTCGCGTACGCCTGGACCTTTGGAACGAACGAGTATTCGAGTCCAATTCCGAAAAGCGGGACGAAATTGAAGGCAGTCTGATTGGCCAAGGGATCGTTGGCAGCGCTCTTGGCGTTGTTGATCGACTCGTGCACGGTTTGCCAGATGCTCTCCAAACGCAGTCCCGGCGTGATGGAAAGGTTCCCAAAGGTGAACTTGTTCTCCGCGAAAGCTGAGTAGTACCAGGTGTAGCGCTTGCTCTGGTTCTGAATTGGCCCGGACATCGCCGTCGGGCTTTGACCCCGGGCGTCGACCCGCGGTGAATAGGTATTATAGAGGAGCATGCCACCCGTCAGAGTCTGAGTCTGATTGAAAAGCTCCCAGTCGTGCCGAATCCGCGGCTCAATGCCCCAGGTATAGAATTGCTGGGTCTCGAGCTGATTCGTTTGCGACGCCGGACCCGTCGGCAGAGTGCCAAAACCGCCACCGCGCTGGCGCCGGCTGAAACGGTAATAGTAATCCCACCATGCCCGGAACGTGAAGAGGGTGTCTTCCGAGATGTCCCACTCGTTGATCAGATAGATCGCGTAGCGGCTGATCCGCATGCGATCAAAGAACCGCGATGTGGCGTTCCGATTTTCGCCATAGTTCACGGTGTTTGGGCCCGTGCTCAGCGTCAACCCGCCTGGTTCCCCGTGAACCTCGTCGTAGGCGTTCAGGTTCAGATACCAGCGGAGTGGTCCGGTGGCATCGAGCGCAAACATCGCCCCCCAGGCATTCAAAAAGAAGTCGCTGTTCGCCACCCGAAAACCATCAGATTGTTGATGGTCGTACCACCCATAGTAGCCGAACCGCCCGATCGTTCCGCCCAGCGCGCTGTAGTTCGAATAGTAGTTGAAGCTCCCGACGAGATTGGTCGATTCAATCCGAAACGGGGTGTCCGTCGGCGGTTTTTTCATCACAAAATTGATCGCGCCAGCCGGTTGGGGGCCGTACATCAACGCGGCACCCCCACGAATAATCTCGATCCGCTCGACGGCGTCCAGCGGCGGCGTGTAGTAGGCCTCAGGATAGCCAAACATGTCCGCATGAATCGGCACGCCGTCCTCCAGTACCTGGAAATACTGCGTGCGATGAGGATCATATCCCCGATAACCGATGCTCAGCAGCGGCGTGGATTCCTCGGAAAGGATCACGCCGGGTGTCCTGGCCAAAACCTGCCGGAAATTGTCATTACTGATCTCCGGCAGTTCCTGAAGACGAATGTTCGAGGTCTTCTTTCCCGCGTTGATCCGCGTCCCCTCGACATCAGGAAGAAACGGACCAACCACCTGCGTGTCGTAATCGGCGCGTACCTCAACCTCCTCCATCCGCTCGACTCCCTCCGACGAACGTTGAGCTTCCGCCAGCGTGAAAAATGATGTCAAACTAACAAGAAATGCAATCGGCGCAGGGACGGGCTGGGGTCGATTCTTCATTGCGATCGAAAGAAAATGCGACTTATTCTCATCAGGCAAGGAGAAAAATGAGATTAAGTCTCAAAAAGGATGAAGTGCTCAATTTACAACGAACGAGGGAACCATTGCGCGGGGCTCTGATGCGATGACAGAGCTTTTCGTGAAAGGCGGGCCGATCATGTGGCCCATCCTGGCGACCTCGATCGTTGCCGTGACCGTGGTGATCGAGCGCCTCGTTTTCATCGTCCGTGAGCACATGCGGCGTGATCCACGCGCGGTCCAAGAAATCCTGCAAAGGGTCGAGACGGGCGACTATGCGGGGGCAGCGCGCGTTGGTGAAGCGAGCAACGATTTCGTCGCGCGGACGCTCACCTATGCTTTGACTCATCGGAACAAGTCGATCTCGGACGCTCTGCTGCGCGCGGCTGGCCGTGAACTCAAGCGGTACAATCGTGGGCTGGCGATTCTGGACACGGTCATTACGCTGGCGCCGCTTCTTGGTTTGCTTGGGACGGTGACGGGCATGATTCATTCGTTTGGGCTTCTGGGCGGGCAAGAAATCGAAGCTCCCCAAGCCATCGCGGGCGGCATCGCCGAGGCTTTGATTGCGACGGCCAGCGGCCTCGCGGTGGCGATTCTGGCGCTCATACCTTTCAACTATTTGAACGCGCAGCTGGAAGGAGCGCGTAACGAGATTCAGGATGCGGCGACGCATCTCGAACTCCATCTCGCGCAGCGGGCGGAGGCTGTGCTTCGGGATCCGGATCTGGCAGAGACATGACGATCCCTTCCCCAAGGAGCACACGCAAGGCGCGCATCGAGATCATCCCGCTGATCGACATCATTTTTTTCCTGTTGGCGACCTTTGTGATGGTGTCCCTGACGATGATTAAGAACCGCGGCATTCCGGTGAACCTTCCCACCGCAGCCTCCGCGACACCGCAGGAGCGCAAAGAGTATACGGCGATTACCGTCACCGCGGAGGGCGATTTGTATTTTAACAAGGACTCCATTAGTCTTGAGGGGATTGTCGAACGGCTCCGAGTCCTCAAGGCCACAGAAAATGATCCGTGGGTCTTCATCCATGGTGACGCTAAGGCCGAATTCGGCACTGCGGTGGCCGTCTTGGACGAGATCCGGAAGCTGGGAATCACGAAAGTCGCGATCGAGACGAAGAGCCGATGAGTGTGCTTGCCAGGCTGCCGGCCGGTCCGGAAGGCCGGCCGGAGAGACGCGTGGAGTTTGCCGGGGAATCGGCCGTCAGGGTATACTTTGTGAGCGCGCTTCTCGCGGTCGGGTTGCATGCCGGTCTCATCCTCGGCTGGCGGGGCAGTCCCCGTTTCGAACCGGCCGAATACGGGGTTGTTCAGGGAGAGTCGGCGATCGAAGTCCAACTCGTGGCGGCACCGATGGAGGCGCCGCCCACGGAAGATCCCGCGCCAACGGAAGAGCTGGCGGTCCCGCCCGAACCGACCGAGACGCAGGAAGCTGTCGCCGAGGTTTTGGAGCAGCCCGAACCAGTGCCGACGCCGTCCCCGATCCAGACGCCCCCGGTCGAGACACTCCAGGAGATGCCCGCACCGCCTCAGGAAATGCCCACCACGAAGGAGATCGCCAGGCCCCAGCCGGCTCGCACACCCGTGGCGGCTTCGAAGCCCAAGGCCGCGAGCGCTGTCAGGGGACCCTCGACAGTCGGCCACGCCTCGGGACGGCCGGGCAGTGAGACCGGGGCGGTCCGTGCCAAGCCGGGAAGTCAGGCCAGCAAGCCGGCATACCTCTACAATCCCCATCCGTCGTATCCCGAGGCGGCTCGTCGGGCCGGTCAGACCGGTGTTGTCATGTTGCGGGTTTCCATAACCGAACGGGGAAGGGTGACCGCCGTCAGTCTTATTAAGTCGTCGGGTCATTCGGCGCTCGACGAGCGCGCCCGGACGACGGTGCAACGATGGATTTTCCGTCCGGCACGACAGAACGGCAAGCCGGTCTCTACCCAAGTGGACGTTCCCGTACGCTTTAGTTTGGATCGCTGAAAACGGCCGTCCTCAGGCGCCGATTGGACTGCCTGGAACCCGGGGCGCAACCTGACGTCTCACCCATTCGCCAGCCAGGTCCAGTAACGTCACCAGGACGAGAATGAAGATGAGAACCGTGGCGAAGCGGTCCCATTGGTAAAATTCCTGATAGACGTGGAGGAGAACGCCAACCCCACCGGCACCCACGTATCCGACAATCGACGCCGAACGAATGTTGTACTCGAGCATCCAGAGGGAATAGCTCCAGATCAGCGGACGTGTGTTGGGCCAGAGACCATGTTGGAAGGCTTGGATGCGTCCAGCTCCGATCGCGCGCAGCCCGCGGGCGACTTCGAGATCGACGGATTCGAACGCGTCGCTGAAGAATTTTCCCAGGTAGCCGAGACTGTAGAAGCTGAGTCCAAGCACGCCGGCGAGAGGATGCGGTCCGACGATCGCCACCGCGATCAGCGCCCAAACCAGGCTCGGGATGGTGCGGATGCAATTCATGACCATTCGGGCGATAGCGACAAGCCAGCGCGGAGAGAGCGTCTGCGCCGCGGCCACGGCCAATGGAAAGGCCAGGACCACGGAAAAGAAGGTCGCCATTACCGCGATCTGGATCGTTTCAACCAGCGCCTCCACAATCTGACCGGACACCGAAAAGTCCGGCGGGAAAAAGCGCCGTAGAAAGCGGGTGAGATTGCCGACGTGGTCGAGATCGCGCCCCGAACCCCGCATGGCGGGAAGGGAGGCCGCCATGGCGATCAGGAAAAGGATCAGCGAGACGTTGGTGACATTGAGCCGCTGGTGCCAGGCGATGGGAGGCAAGCCGGTAGGTTCCGTGCCGCCGCGACCCTCACTGTCGGGCCGTGGCATCGTCATCCTCCCGTCCCGGCTCTCGAATCGTCCACTGCCCTGGCCGCTCAGGATTCAGCGCGATCTCCAAGTCGGCGAATCGTTCCACAAGCCTCTGGTCGTGGAGGACGCAAGCCACCGTGCACCCTCGCTCGCGTGTCTGCGCGTGGAGGATCTCGAGGACGCGGTCCGTCAGGTCCGAATCGAGGTTGGAGACTGGCTCATCGGCGAGGAACATCTCCGGCTCTTGAAAGAGGGCACGGGCAAGAGCGGCCCTCTGTTGTTCGCCGCCCGATACCTCGACCGCCCGGCGATGCACATATGCGCTCAAACCGAGGCGCGCAAGAAGATCAAACGCTTGCTTGCGATCTGTCCGTGGAAAACCGGCGAGTGTGCGCCACCACGGATATCTGCCCAGCCGTCCGCAAAGCACGTTGTGCAGAAGCGTTCCGTTGCCGATAAGAAGAAAGTTTTGGAAGACGATCCCGAGGCGCTTGCGGAAGGCCGGCGGAGAATGGTGACAACCGTGCGCACATCGAAAGACGACTTCACCTTCCGAAGGGGCCAGGGTTCCGGCCAGGCATCCCAGAAGGCTTGTCTTTCCGGCTCCGGAAGGGCCGACGATCGCAATGAACCTTCCGCGCGGCAGCTCGACATCCAAGCCGCGGAACAACCATCGCCCGCGTCTCTCCAAGCCCAACCCGCGGAGGGTCACCTGTTCAGCATGCAGCGTCATTCACTGCCGCGCTTGGCCAGCGCAAGGGATTCTTTGAGCGAACCGAGATGGGTCGCCGGATCAACCTCCACCAGCCGGGAGGTGAAGACGCGGTCACGAAGCGTCGGGTTCTCCTGGTCCATTCCCAGCAGCGCTTCGCGGACGGCCTTTCGATCGGCGTCGGAGATCTGTGAGCGGACGGCGATGACGTGGGTGGGCACGGGTCCTTGCTCGGCGAGTCGGCGAAGCTTCTGGCGCTGCTCCTGGGTGAGATGCTTGTCCTTATCCAGCACGTAATAGCTGACAGCCGCCGCCTCGGCGTCGCCATTGAGGACACGCTCCACCGCCGAGACGTACCCAGACCCAAACCAGACATTGCCTGCGCCGAAAAATTCCTCCGCTTTCCCGGAATCGGAAATGAGGTTCTTCTGGCGCAGGTCCCACAACGGAATCACGTAACCCGACGTGCTCGTCCTGCTCGAGAACGCGATCGGCTTTCCCTTGAGATCGGAGACAGACTCGTAGGGCTTCTCCTTGAGGGTTATCCAATAGCTCTTATAGGAAGTCTTTCCGTCGATCTCGCCGGCGAGCAGCAGGGTGGCCGTCTGTTCGTTCGTGGCGTTGATCATGTCCGTGGCGGAGAGATAGGCCAGGTCGATGGTGCCGTTGCTTAATCCCTCAAGAATGACGGCAGACGACAGAGGAACAATCACCTCGACCGGCTTGCCCATGGCTTTGGAGAGATACTCTGAGAGCTGCGCGCGTTCTGCGATCATGGAGTCGGGATCTTTGTCAGGTTTCAGCGCGACAACGACCTTCGAAAGCGTCGCCGGCGAAGCAGCCGGGGTCGGCGCGACCATCCCGATCGCTGCGAGGACGGTCAGCATCAGTTTCGTGGAAAGTTTCATAGCATTTGCACTACTCCTACTGAGACCGAATCTCATATCAAGCCTCCTTTCCACAGAAACCGCTGGGACAAGCCGATCTCGGAGACAGGTGGCGATCCAGAACCGCCGTAAAAGCCAGCTGGTCAGGCCCCCTTTAGGAGCACTGCGGAAGTCGCGCACAGCTGATCGTGCGCGACAGAACCACGGGATGTGCGCCGCGCACGGAATGCAAGCGCAACAGTCGTCACCGCAACGCCATGGAGCCGCGCGGGCGGTAGTTCATGGGCAGACAACACCAGCATAAGTGAGCCATCAATCAAGCGGAGCGACCCTGAGCATTCGGCGTAGTTTTCGCCACGGTTCTCGCATGGCGACAAGGCTCAGGGTCTCCATTTCATGATAGAACGCGAGAACCCGCTGTCCATAGCGGGTCAGAGAAGCACGACCTCCGCTCTTGCCACCCCGCTCAG
The DNA here is from genome assembly GCA_963820865.1 of uncultured Verrucomicrobiae bacterium. GTDB lineage: Bacteria > Verrucomicrobiota > Verrucomicrobiia > Chthoniobacterales > Terrimicrobiaceae > DASTFP01. The sequence goes on along the minus strand of CAWGBZ010000011.1, from coordinate 873,032 downwards.
CGTGAACCAGGGGCTTCCGGTAGCTGCGATTCATGGTTTGTACCAGCAACCAAGTCTTCATGTAGGACATCTTCATACGTCGCGCCGATTCACTGAGGCTATTTGTTTCGGCAATATGCGCCAGCAGTTCCGCTTTTCCCGGTCCCATGACGATCTCATCGTCACGAAGGACGCGAATGCGCGGTCGCACGACGATTGCGAGTCTTTTCGAATGTTGCATGGGAAGTCAGTCTCGACCAGAGGTGCCACCCAAGCCTTCCCTGTCTCTGCGCCTAAGAAAAGCGGAAAGCGCGCTCGATTCGGTGTGCCGTGGGCGTTTGCTGCGATGAAGCTTTCTTCCAAAGGCGTCCTTGACTAGTTCTAGCTTATGGTCAAATCCCCCGGGAGCCAGCCGACGACTCCGACGCCGCTTTCGATCATTCCGGTAGCTGTCGGAGGATTGGCGGGCATTCTGCTGGGGCTTTTTATTGGCGACTACGCGCACCTCTTCCGACCGATCGGAGAAGTCTATGTTTTGCTGCTGGAAGTCGCCGTCTATCCATACCTTGTCTGCTCGTTGCTTCATGGGTTGGGAAGCATGGCCCCAGCGCAAGCTTGGAAACTCTTCGTATCGGGCTGGAAGTTCTATGTCGCGCTATGGGTGATTACCTTTGGTTTGCTGATTGTGCTTGCCCTGGGAATTCCTCGGGCGCTACCGACCAGTTGGGTCGCCGATCGCGCGGCTTCCTCAGGTCCGACGCTCCTGGAAGTTCTAATACCCAGTGACCCCTTCACCGCGCTCGCACGGAACTACGTGCCCGCCGTAGTGCTTTTTTGCCTCTTCTATGGTGTGGCGCTCCAATACGTTCCTGAGAAGACCGCTCTGCTCTCGATTCTGGAGGGAATCCGTCTGGCGAGCCTCAAGTTCTGGAACGCGGTGGTGCGGTTTGCCCCGCTGGCGGTCTTCGCCCTTTTCGCGGACCTGGCCGGCACCCTAAGGCTCAAGGACATGGAGGAAGTTTCGTTATACTTCTTTTTGTTCTTCTCCGGAACGCTCTTGTTGACCTTCTGGATCGTGCCTGGCTGCATCTCGGCATTTACGCCCTTCCGATACCGGGAAGTGCTGCGCGACCTCAGTTCCGCGCTCTTGATTGCGGTGGTGACGACCCTTTCGGTCTCGGCTTTGCCCTACATTTCCTCCGCCACGCAGCGTTTGGCCAAGCAATGCGGAATTGAAGACCCGGAGTGTGGCGAGATCGTACGAACCAATATCTCTGTGGCGTATCCTCTGGGTCAACTCGGGAACTTCTTTGTCTACCTCTTCATTCTCTTCGCTCTTTTTTACAACGGTGTCGTCGCGCCGTCTCTCAATATTTGGCTCCTGCCTTTGGTCTCGCTGCTCTCTTGTGTCGGTTCCCCGACTTCGTCGGTCGACGCGGTGACCTTTCTCTCGCAATGGCTGGGGCTGCCAGGGCAAACAACCTCCTTGTATGTCAGTTTGATGACATTGACGCGCTACGGCCAGGTCATTGCTTCGGTGACCGGCTTTGCTTTCCTAAGCTTCGGAGTGGTTCTCGCCTATTATGGAAAGATTCGAATCCGTTGGAACCGGTTGTTGACTTGTTTTGCGGTGGGGACTTTCGCTTTGGTCTCCTGCGTTCTGGTCGCGCGGCGGTTTGACGCATGGGTCTTGGACCACTCGAAAGATCCGTACCTTTCCTTCGCATTGAGTTCCGCGGTTACGCAGGGGATTCCTGTCTCCTTTGGAACGCTGGAGTCCGCCGAACCTTTGCCTCCCGGATTAAGCGTGCTCGCCCGGATTCAGCAGGAGGGAGAAATCCGGGTGGGATTCAATGAAGGCATCATCCCATTTAGCTATCGGAACTCCGCCGGCGAACTGGTCGGCTTCGACATCGCCTATGCCTATCAGTTGGCGCGCGATCTGAATGTTCGTCTGCGTTTCATTCCCTTCGAATGGCCTCATCTGGCGGAGAGCCTCACGGAAGGGCGAATCGACATTGCCATGGCGGGTATCTACGTGACGGAGGATCGCCTGGTCCAGTTCACCGCCTCCACTCCTTATTTCCAAAGTCCTCTCGCGCTTTTCATGCCTCGTGAGCGCGCCGCCGGCTTTACCAGTCGACCGAAGATTCTCGAACGCAAAGACCTCAAGATCGGGGTCTTCAACGATCCGGTCCTTATCCCAGGGCTCAAGCGAGCGTTTCCGAACGCCGAAATCGTGATCGTGCCGGGCTACGAGGAGGTGCCGGACTTCTCGAAGATCGATGCCGCCATTTGGACGCTCGTTCAGGCTGAATCCTTGGCGGCCGCTCATCCGGGATTGATCGCCGTCGTGCCCAAGGATGCCGGCAGTCCTTACTTGCTTGCCTATTTGATGCCGCCGGGGGCAGACGGTTTTGAAAACTTTGTGAGCTATTGGTTGAACTTGAAGCGCGCAGACGGCTTTGACAAGCGGCAGCGTGCTTACTGGATTGACAGGCTGCCAGGCGAGGATTTGACTCCACGATGGTCGATCCTGCGGAATGTGCTTGGCATTGGCGCGGGAGAGAAATGAACCGAACGGCGAACGGGGACGGGAAAGCGTTCGGTCTGGCACCTGCCTTGTTCCAGGCACCTTCGGATTTGACTCTGGCAGGACGGCCGAACCAGAATACCTTATGGCCACACGAGATCTAATCCGTGGATTGCCATGGAGCCGCATTCCCCGCCGGACCTTGCTCGCGAGTGCGGCAGCGATTGCCGTGGTGCTCATATCTGTTCTCGGCGCTCGTCTGATTCAGGGCTGGCGGGTCGAGCGCGAACTGACAGCAGCGAAGACCTATGTGCAGCAGCGGGATGAGAAGAACGCCCTGCTAAGCCTTAAGAAGGCACTGCTGCTCCGGCCGGCTCATATCGAGGCTCGCCGGGCCTTGGCTTCTCTCCTGGAAGAGCTGACCTCTGCCGACGCGATCGGTCACCGCCGCAAGCTCGTCGAACTTCAACCACAACTCTTGGAGCCGAAGCTGGAGCTCGTGGAGAGTGCGCTGCGGTTTGGTGACGCTTCGGAGGCATCTCGCACCTTGAAGATGATCACCGGTCCGCAACGGAAGACGCCCAGGGTGATGGAGCTTCAGGCGCAGGTTTATCTCGCCCAAGGCCGGCCGGATCTGGCCCTTGAGCTCTATCGCGAACTCGTCGAACAGCGTCCTGACGACCGGGAGGCCAAAATCAAACTCACCGCGCTCGAGTTGGAGAGTGGACCCGAGTTGGACCGCGCTACTGCCCGCGCGGTCCTGGAGTCGCTCGTCACCGACGACGAATTCGGCCTTCTGGCGTTGCGCGCGCTCTCGAGGGAGGCCTTGCAGGACGGAGACTCGTCTGCCGCTCTGGCCTGGTCCAAGCGTGCCTGCGAAATGCCGCTCGCCGCGTTCTCGGACCGGCTTCTTCATCTGCAGGTGCTTTACGCTGCCCAATCGGGTGCCTTCGGGAGCTGGCTGGCTGATGTCGAGAAGACCGCCCTGGAGAATCCGTTGTTTGCGCTGAAGCTGGCAAAATGGAAAGCCAGCGCGATCGGCCCGGACTCCGCCGCCGCCTTGCTGGAGAGCGTGCCCGCGAGCATGCGGGAAAGCACGGAGGTGTCTCTCTTGCTGGCGGATTGCTACACTGCGCTGAAGCGCTGGGATGATCTTGAGTCGCTCGTCGCAGCGGCCTCGTGGTCCGAACTCGAACCGATCCGTCTTGCCCTGCTGGCTCGCGCTCAGACGGGACAAGGGAGCGTGCGAAAGGCAGAGCGTACCTGGCAACTGGCGCTGGAGGCGGCTGAGAAGAATCCCCGGCAACTCTCCTCTCTGATCACAATCGCCAAGACCGATAAGCGAGATGTGCGCCAGATCCTCTGGATGGCCGCCGAGCATGACCCGCAGAACCTCACGGCCCGTCAGGAACTCTATCAAGCCTACTGGCAGGAACGGAACGCCGACGGCATGCTTCGTATGATGGAACTCGTTCTCAAAGAAAAGCCGAACGATCGCGCGGCGAAGTACGCCGTCGCCTCGTTGCTTTTCGCGACAGGTCGTCAAATCGATCGCGCTCGGCGTCTGGCGGAAGAGTTATACGAAGTTGATCCTTTGAATCTGGGCAACGCCGTGCTCTATGCCTTCGGACTCCACCTTCAGGGCAAATCCAAAATGGCAGCAGACCTTCTCGCGGCGCGGGATGATTTGTTCAAACTCGGAAACGACGGAGCGGCGTACTATTCACTGATTTTGTCGGGCTGCGAACGAAAGGAAGAGGCGCGCCGCGTCCTTTCGAGCGTTGACCCCGATGCACTGCTCCCTGAGTTACGTGCCTCCCTGGATCGCACTCTTCCGAAAAACGCGATGACGCAGCAACCCGATTGACGCGGATCATGGACGATTTCAGAGACACAAGGGGCCCCCGGCGAGGGCGCTCTCCTCTGACGACACCGTGGAGCTGGAGTAGCTTTTCCGAGCGGTTGACATCGATTCCGTGAATGCGGCAAACTCCGGGAAAATCGATCATGGCAGCCGAACCGTGCGCAAGACCTATCTAGCCCTCGTTCTTCTTGTTCTAGCTGCCTGTGGACGCGTCCCGCCCAAAGCTGAGACCCCGGCGCCGACTCCGCAAGCCACACCGGAGGAAGGATTCGCGGGGCTGCCGGAATCCTCTCCAAGTCCCTCTTTGCCGGCCGACAAGAACGAGCCGGCGGGGCAGGTCGAAGCCCCGGTGCAGGTCAACATGGACGCGGCAGATGCCGAGAATCAACTCGTGAAATCCGAAGTACTGGCTCGGATCGATCTCATGCCACGGCTCACACCCGAGGAAAAAGATAAGCTTTACGTGCAGGTGGAGCGCGCGCGGGGAATGGGCCGGATCGTCACCATCCCGTTCGCGACCGGAAAGACCGCGGTCGGTCCGACCGAGATTTCTGCTCTTCAGGAGAAGCTCAAGTTGCCGCAGATTCAGAAGTTTGCCGATGATCCCACGGTGGTCTTTGTGGTCCTCGGTTTCGCCGATACGAAGGGAGAACCTCAGAAGAATATCGCGATCTCATTGCAGCGGGCCGACAACGTCATTAAGACGCTGAAAGAACGAGCCGGGATCATGAACGTCATTCACGCCGTCGGGATGGGCAGCTCGGATTTGTTCGACGCCAAGAATCTCGAGAAGAACCGCGTGGTCGAAGTGTGGGCGGTGCTGCCTTGAGCAGCGAGATGTCGACCGCCGCGGGGTTCGCCCCCATTGCGCTGCGAGACGGGCTTGTTCTCGGCAGAGGCGCGGACGCCGGTGCGATTCTTCCGGACGCCTCCGTGTCGCGCCGACACGCGGTCCTCCGCCGAACGGATTCCGGCTGGCGCATCGAAGATCTCGGCAGCCGGAGCGGCTCGTTCTTGAATGGCCGCCTGTTCCAGGCAGAGGAACTCGTTTTCGGAGACCTGGTGCGGATTGGCCCGTTCAGTCTTCGGTTTGACGGACGCTCCCTGCGAGAGACCACCGGAATCAGCGGAGCCCGGCTCGATGCGCGCGAGCTGAGAAAGGAAGCCATGGGGGTTCCCATTCTGGCCGGTGTATCCTTGAGCGTCGCGCCCTGCCAGTTTGTTGGTGTGATCGGGCCAAGCGGTGCTGGCAAATCCACCCTTCTTGATGCCCTCTGCGCTCTGCGCCCGGCTGACTCCGGGTCGGTAATGATCGACGGGATGGATCTCTATGCGAATTATGAGTCGCTGCGGGAAGAGTTAGGTTATGTGCCCCAGGACGACATCGTTCCGCTGGAACTTTCGGTTGAAGATGCGCTCTTTTACAGTGCCTGTCTTCGGCTGCCGCGAAAGACTCCACGGGACGAGATTCGCAAACTGGTTTCACACACGATGCGCTTGCTCGGGTTGGACGAGCGCGCCGGAACCGCTGTCGGGAAACTCTCCGGTGGCCAGCGAAAGCGCGTCAGTGTCGGCGCGGAACTTCTGTGCCGTCCCCGGCTCATGCTCCTCGACGAACCGACCTCCGGTCTGGATCCCGCGGCCGAGTTTCGTCTCATGGAATCCCTCCGTCATCTCGCCGTGACTGGCTGCACCATTCTTTGCACTACGCATGTCATGGGTAACGCCTTTCTCTTCGACCGGCTGGCTGTGTTAAGTGGCGGACGGCTTGTTTTTTTCGGCGAGCCATCCACCGCCCTGGAGTACTTCGGCGTCGAGCGGTTGACCCTTCTTTACGACAGTTTATCCGCACGTGCTGCGGCCGATTGGCCGGCACACCGCGAAGGACCCCCACCACTCGATGCGCCGCGCGTCCTCGCCAGACACCAGCGGCGCAACGCCGCGCTGCCGATTCTCTTGAAGCGCCAATGGGCCGTCTTTTGTGCGGACTGGAAAAACGTGGCCCTGGCCGTAGGTCAGCCGATCTTTATCGGTGCGCTGGTTACCTGGGTAAGCAGGGACCCCCCTCTGGTTCTCTTCTTCGCGTATATCGCCACATTGTGGTTCGGGTGCGGCAACGCCGCCCAGGAAATCGTCAAGGAGCTGCCGATGTTCCGGCGCGAACGCCTGATTGGTCTCGGACGGCATGCGTATTTGCTCGCGAAGTTTCTCTCCCTCGCGCGCACGACCGCCCTGCAAAGCCTGTTGCTTTACGGTGTCATGCAGCTCTTGACAGGCGGCGTAGGTGGATCTGTCCAGTGGCAGATCCCCGGGTTGATCTTGACGGCATGCGCAGCGGTCGGAATCGGGCTGGCGATTTCGGCGTTGGCCAGATCGGTCTTGCAAGCCGTAATGATCGTTCCGCTTGTCCTGATTCCGCAGATTCTCTTCTCGGGCTTCATCCCGCCGGCGGGCGACATGAAGCCGGGACCGTATTTAGTTTCCAGGCTCATGCCGAGCGCAGCCATTCAAAGCGTTGTCGACACCAGTTTATTCTGGCACAGGACGATCAGTGGAGCGATGCGCGTCGACTATCCATCGGCCTTCGCCAATCTCAATCGAGACAAATCGCTCAAGAACGGTCAGGTCTTTGCGAACGCAACACCGGCCTGGTGGGGACTCGGAACACTGGCGGTCTGGGCGGTCGGCGCATATTGGGCGGCGTGGTTCGCCCTCCGGACCAAGGAAAGAGGGTAGGGCCTCTCGCAAACTCTTCACACCATCCCGAAGAGGCGTACGGCCTGATTTTTGCCCTTCAGTTGGTGTTCGCCAAGGTCATTCAGTTCAACGCCGGGGGTCGGCAACGTCCCGAGGAAATCCTGTGAGACGGCCAGCCGCTGATTGAGTTGCTTCATGACACTCTCGATGCGGAAAACCGTATTCACGGTATCCCCAAGAATGGTCGCATCGCGCTGAGCGACCAGACCGACGTTTCCGCAAGTGACGTTTCCATAATGCAGAGCCACCGCGATTCTGAAGGGCTGCTCCGCGGCGACTTTCCAGGTCCGTTTTTCGGCCGCTTTCAGAAGCAACAAAGCACTCTCCAGGGCGTCGCGGCATTCGCGAGCATCGTTTGTCTCCCGGGTCCAATAGGCCAAAACGGCATCCCCGATGAATTTGTCGATCGTTCCTCCATTCTGATGGACAATGTTTCCCGCATCGCGGAACCACTGGCCCAACGTTCGCGCGAGCTCGTCCTCGGGAAGGAGTTCCGACATCGTCGAAAAGCCGCGGATGTCACAGACCATCACCGCCACCACGGCGCTTTGATCGTGGGTCGATTCGGTCCCGGCGGCGATGGTCACGTCATAGGCCTCATCCTGGGCCGTTTGTTCGGACTGTTCAAAGATCAGTTCGTTGTTCGTGATGCGAATAACCGCGCCGTGGGTGAGAATCGTCGGGGTGATGACGCGGCGGCCGTTGACGAACGTCCCATTGCGGCTCCCCAGATCCATGATCTGAAATTGGAACGCATTGTGACATCGGATCACTGCGTGCTGCCTGGAGACGTGCGGGTTGGCGTGCAGGCTGACGGTATTGTCGCGACTGCGGCCAATGGTTGCCGTATTCCCGATTTCCACCTCGAAGGGAGTGCCCTCCGCGGGGCGCACTTTGAGTTTTGCTGCCATAAAAGAAGGTTCTATTCACCACGGGCCTGCCGGATGCGAGAAAGTTTGCATACCGACCGCCGCGCGGCGAGGGAGATCGTTAGGCAAAGGCTCCGGGGCATGGCGGGCTTCCGGTCAGAATGCGCTCCGCATATTTGGCGAGAATATCAAACTCCAGGTTGACCAGACCACCCTCCCACAGTTTTCCGAGATTCGTCGCGGTGCGCGTGTGCGGAATGATCCAGACCGAGAATGATTCCTCGTTGAGACCCGCGACGGTGAGGCTCACCCCGTTGACACAGATCGAGCCTTTCCAGGCGACATAACGTGAGAAAGCCGCCGGCAGTTCGAAGTCGAGTCGGAGATCGGATCCCTGATCGTCACGGGCTCTAAGCGCAGCTGTGCAATCGACGTGTCCCTGGACGAAATGTCCGCCGAGGCGGCCGTCGGCGCGCAGCGCGCGCTCGAGATTCACTTCCGAGCCGGCGGCCAAGGCGCCGAGATTGGTGCGCCGGAGCGTCTCTTCAAGTAGATCGAAATGCAAGTGCTCGCTATCGCGCTGCGTCACGGTGAGACAACAGCCATTTACCGCGATGCTGTCGCCAACCCGGACGTGCGGTCCGATCGTCGATGCCCCAATCGCCAATTCATAAGCCCCTCCACCCCGGCGTAGCCAGAGGCACACTCCAACTTCCTCGACCAGACCGGTAAACATTAGAAGATCCTCCAGCGGGAGAAGCAAAGAAGGGCAACGAGCGCCAGCACCGGGAGCGTGTAACGGAAAACGTAACCGAAAAAGGTCGGCCCGAGGCTCCGAACGGAAGCGCGAAGCGAGAGCCTGGCTGGCGTGCGCACGCCGACTTGCTGGGCGATGTTCTTCACCATGAAATTGGGACCGTTTCCAATGTACGTGCCTGCTCCGAAGAAAACGGCCCCGAGCGAGATGGCAACAAGAAATTCGTTGCCATGTTGAATGAAGCTCGCGATATCTTCCCGGCTATTGATGTTGAGTCCTTGATTGGCCATGGCCGCCGCGAGAAAGGTCAGGTAGGTCGGCGCGTTGTCCAGGAACGCCGAAAGCGAACGGTCGCCCGATAGAATTGCTGAGCCGTGTGCAGGCCGATTTCTCCCGCATGAAGCCCCAGATAGTCGAGCACTGGGACCATCGTCGCAAAGATGCCCGCAAAGAGCCACCCGACCTCCTTGACCGGTTCGAAATCGAAGTCGTTCGAGTTGTGGACCAAGGCCGACGTGCTGAAGAATGAGGCCGCGGCCGCGCCGGCCATGACAAGTTCCGGCACAAGGGTGGGCAGGAGCCGGTTGCCCAGGACTGCTCCGACGATGAGCCCAATAAAGATCAGATTGTGACGGCCGGCAAAATGCCAGGTTTCTGACTTGGTCAGACGGTCGGAGACTGCCTTGGGTTGCTTGCCGAAAATTCATCGAATCAAGAATATAGAAGATGGCGAGCAAGCTGCCTACCACCACGAGCCATGGTTTCCAGCAGTTTTCCAGCACCCAGAGGAAAGGAACACCCTTGAGGTAGCCCAGGAAGAGGGGAGGATCCCCGAGCGGTGTCACACAACCACCGACATTGCTGACAATGAAAATAAAGAAGATCACATGAAAGGCGGTGATGCGGTATCTGTTCATGCGAATCCAGGGTCGGATCATCAGCATCGAAGCTCCCGTTGTGCCGATCACGTCGGCCACGATGGCTCCGGTGAGAAGAAAGAGGACATTGACGATCGGTCTTGATTCGCCCTTCACGGTGATGTGAATCCCTCCCGCCGCCACGAAAAGGGAACCAATCAGAGCCATAAAACTCACATAGTCGTGCGCCACGGACACCAGGCGGTCGCCATTCTTAAGCACCAAGAGATACTAGCCGGCTGTCACCACACCCAGACCAAGAGCGACGTGGGGACAATGCCGGCGCCACCATGCCGGGAAAAAGAGCGGTCCAAGCGCAATCGACAAGAGCAAGGCGCCGAACGGAAACAGGGTGAACGGGCTGACATCATGGGACTCTAGGGATGCAGCGGCCAACAAAGGCATGACTCGGTTCCATGGATATCTTCCTTCTCAGCTTCAAGAAGAAATGAAATACTGCGTGATGGGCTCTCGCCTCGCTCTCTCGATCCTCTGCGCCATGCTTTGCTCCTGCGCGTCGGTCAGCGTCAGAAAGGTCGACGTTCTCACGGCGCACCCACCGTCCAAAACGCCGTCACAGATCTTCGTCAAACCACCGACGTTTTACGAACCCGGCCTGCGTGTTGACCGGAGCGGGCCGCGCCTCGAAACTTTCAAGCACGAGTTGCAAGAACGGTACACGCGCAGCCTCGTGCGGCGTCTCACCAAATACATAGCTCCGGCGCAGGCCGTCGCGGAGACGGCCCCGCTCCCGCGCGGCAATCATTGGTTGGTGACCTCAAGATTTGACAGAGTCAATCAAGGCAGCCGCCTGTTGCGTTCAGTGGTTGGATTCGGCGCGGGAGGCACCAAGCTGGAAATGAGCGTGGTGATCTACGATCTTTCCCGGAAACCGCCAGGGCCAATCCTCCTGATACAGACGACTGGCGGCTCCAATGCGCCCCCGGGCGCGATTGGCACGGCGACCTATTTTGTCTCGGGGGTTACGGCCCTTTTTTCTGTAGGAAACCTTTTCGAGGGAACCCGCTCGGGGCTCACTTTTGACACCCTGCGCACCACCCGCGAAATCACCGCCGCCCTTTCCGAGTATCTGGTCGAACGGGGCGCCCTTCCTCCGGGGAAGGGGCTTCGCGCCCGGCGCCTTCGCAACTCGACGGCGACCGACCCCGCGGCGCCTACGCGGGGCGAGATCACCGTCTGGCCGGCCAATTCCGGAGCGCCATCAGCCCGCTGACGGTCGGTCGCGAGAAGTGCAGGAAAAATTCCCTGGACGAAATTGATTTCAAAGACTTTTCCGGCCCGCGCTGTTCGAACTTCGAAAACTTACGACAGCCTGACGAGGTCCCGCAGGAACTGAAACCAGAGATAAAACATTCCGCGCATAGTGTAGCGTATCAAATGCTCTCCGTCTCTCGCCAAGAGGCCCAAAGCGATGTTATGGGCAATCTGCGCCCGCATCTCGTTTTGCATGGTGCGGATGGTTTCTTCGGGAGACGGATCGAGCAACGCGGTCGCATCCACCTTGTGTGAACGGATAAACCTCCCGTGCGACGCATACATCTCGGCAAAGGGCCCCTGGCTGGGAAATCGGTTTGTCAACAGATGCGGCTGCAGCTTCAATCCATAGGAAAAAGGATAGTTCCACGTTACTAAGATATGGCCATCCGCGGTCCGCGAGGTGATGGTCAAATAATAGAAAGCTATTTCGCTCTGCTCGCTCAGGCAAATACTCGCCTGCGTTCGGCACCGGGGATCGTGAAAGACCCGGTAAAAATGCCGGTTCTCCTCATAGTCCCAGCCGATATCTTCCAAATGCTCAAAACCAAGGTTCTCGATCTCTTCCGTCATCTCCTGAAATCCAGGAAACGTGTTCCGGGAGGGAGGTGTCCGCGGCCCGAGCCGCCGCTCAATCGGAATTCGCATGCGACGCACCCGGGTGAGGATCTCCAGCCACGGAAGGAAGAGCCAACTGGCCGCGAGGGCGGTCCCCAGCGCGACGCTTCCACCCAGGAGCCATCCCGCCAAAAACGAAGTGAAGACAATTCCCAGCGTCCCCAGTCGAAACAACGCCGGATGTCGAAAAGAACGCAACGCCGCGCTGAGAAGGGCCGTCCCCAGCACCAGGAGCAGATGGGAAATGATCAAGGTAGAAGGCTGTTTTTTAGCATGAATCTCTCAAGCTGTGCGACATCAAAATCAGGCAGCACCTTCCCGTCCGACGTCTCCAAAGTCGGAGTAAGGGATTGTTTGGAAATCTGGCGCATCCGGGAATAAGCCGCCTGATCGGTCAGCACGTTGATCGTCCTGAATCGATAGCCTTTTGCTTCCAACCAGGCAACCGCCTCCACACACCATGGACACCACGGCTTGACGTAGAGTGTTAGTTCGGTGTTTCTGCCTGGTTCCATTTTTGAGCGCTTCGTGGCACTTTGTCGCTTGTCAGCGCCGATGTCTCGTTTAGATTGCGGATTCCTTCAAGGCGCATTCGTCTAGAGGCCTAGGACACGGCCCTCTCAAGGCCGGTACACGGGTTCGAATCCCGTATGCGCTGCCAGCCGTCTCAAGCCGGTAAAATCACTCCGCAACCCGCTTGAGCGTCCAAGCAGAGAAATCGCCCACGCAGTCGTCGTTTCCTATTTCACGCTTCGCACAACGATCATATTGTCCTGCTCCACCAAGCTGGCCACGATGGGTCTGTTACCCATTTGCCACGTCGTATCAGTCCGCTTCATCCATTTCCCGCCGGAGCTTGGGGAGGGCAGGCATTTTTCGATATCGGAAGCCGTAAGCTGGCCAGAATCTTCTCGTTTGTACCCCTCGCATACGGAGACCTTGATTCCTTGGCCAATGTCTTTGAGCTGGACTGCCACATAAAGCTCTCCCCAACGATAAAGTCGGGAGTCACCGGTGATCTCGGCAGGCACGCCATATCTCGCCCCAAGTTGGGCTTCATTGTCGAACAAATCCGCGCGAGACGTAACTGCGGTCAGCGCAATAATCGCAAGGATGACATTTTTCATGGGGTGCGGGCTAAGACCTGTTTTACGCGATGCAAAAGTAACAGAGTTGCTTCCGCGTGCAAATGCGCCCGAGCGACTGCAGCGAGGCCCGCCTTTCGTCCAAGCGTGAGCGGGATCGATTTCAACGAATCCGATAGGCAAGCCGCGCTTTTCTTATTCGCGCGGGGACTGCGTGCATCCAAATGGATCAACCCATCAGCTCGACGACCGCCCCGCAGCCCCGCCCAAGCCTCCACCGCCGCCCAACTCTCCTCGAGTTGGCCCGAGCCAGTTCCTTGCGCGCTTGCGCCTTGATTGCCAGAAGACCTTTAACCGTCTGAGATCAAGAAAAGCGGCACTTCGAGGGTCGCAACAAGCAAAGTTGGTTGGGACACCACCGACTTGGAACCGTTCAGCCCAAGCGAACTTTCGAACTCCAAGGCGACCCGCCGCACGGGAAACGGGAGGACCAACCACTCGATCGGTCAGCTCCCGGTGCGACCGGTCAGAATCAGCCTCGAATTCAATTCGCAGCGTTTATGCTGTCAGCAATAAAGAGCGCCTTCCTTCTCCGGGCGAAGGGCGGACCGTTTTGCGAGAAAAGTGATCCGTGAAAGACTGCGCATACTGTGCACAATTGTTAGACGAGGCCGTCCCGGCTGGTCCCCGGTGTCTTAGTCGAAGGAAAGGTCCGAATGTCTGCCACTGGGATTGCCTCGGATAACGCCAGAAAGTTCCGTAGCCTCCGACAACTGGCAGCCGCACAGTCGACCCGCCACTGCGCCATCGTGTAGAGCACTGCATCGTAAGAGGCGAGTAATAAAACTCTTATGCATCATGACGTGGACGATCACTGAACGGAGGCGAGGGGACCGCACCGCCGGCGGAGTCTTCTCCGACTATCGGCAAATTCGGACGTTCTCAAAACCCAGCCCGAAAGGAGCGCGCACCGATGGCGACGCCCTCTTCGCGCAAGCTTTTTCTTTCATTGAATACATTTGAAAGAAATGGTCTTGCCAATGAACAGATGTTATGTGATGGATCCCGCGAAAGGCAGACACTTACGCAGTGACTTCCTGCGGAACGTACAGCCCCACAGACAAAGTCAAGCCCGCTGCGCGATCGGTTTGTCGTGACGCCCGCTGCGTTGCGAGACTTGGTATGGAAAACGAGCTGATCGCAAACGCGGAGCCTGGCGGATTAAACCAGCACTCAGCTAGATCGTGAAAATGACCGTCCCTCGCCGTTCGTTGCGTGCGCTCTGCGCCGGTCCGACAGGGCCGGTTCCGGGCGAGACGGCTGAGTTAGAACTCTGAAGTAGCGATGCAAACCGTCGATTCGCTTTCGATCAATACGATTCGCACTCTGAGCATGGATGCCGTTCAGCAGGCGAACTCTGGACATCCAGGCACGCCGATGGCTCTTGCTCCGGTAGTATATCTCTTGTGGCAGGAATTCCTCCGGTTTGACCCCGAGGATCCCATTTGGCCAAACCGTGATCGATTTGTTCTCTCGGCGGGCCACGCCTCCACACTGCTCTATTCGCTTCTGCACCTGACGGGCGTGAAGGCGGTAAACCGCAAATACGAAACGCTTGGCCAGCTGTCGGTTACACTGGACGATCTGAAGAACTTTCGACAACTGGAGAGCCGATGCCCGGGCCATCCGGAGTACCGCTGGACTTCCGGGGTGGAAACGACGACCGGTCCGCTCGGTCAGGGGGTGGCCACAAGCGTCGGCATGGCCCTGGCGAGCCACTGGTTGGCCTCCCGCTATAATAAGCCGGACTTTCCGCTGTTCGGATTCGACGTCTATGCTTTGGCGGGAGACGGTTGCATGATGGAGGGGGTCAGCAGCGAAGCGGCTTCGCTCGCCGGCCACCTTGGGCTCTCGAATCTTTGCTGGATCTACGACAACAATCACATCACCATCGAGGGCCACACCAGTCTGGCCTTCTCGGAGGACGTGGCCGGTCGCTTTCTCGCCTACGGTTGGAATGTCGAACGTGTTTCGAATGCCAACGACCTGGACTTGCTCCGCGAAGCCTTCGAGCACTTTAAGAAGACCACCGATCGGCCCACGCTGATCATCGTCGATAGTCATATCGGCTATGGAGCACCGACGAAACAAGACACGAGTGCGGCGCACGGCGAGCCTCTCGGGGAAGAGGAAATCAAGGCGACAAAGAAGCGCTATGGGTGGCCTGAAGACGCCAAGTTCCTGGTGCCTCCGGAGGTGCCTGAGCACTTCAAGGCTGGGCTTGGGGAGCGCGGAGCGAAACTGCGCTCCAAATGGATGGCGCTTTTTTCCGCGTTTGAGAAGAAGTTTCCGGAATTGGCGGCTGAGACGCTGGCCATCCAGCGTCGCGAGGCGCCCAAGGGCTGGGACGCGGAGATTCCATCGTTTCCACCCGATGCCAAGGGGATTGCCAGCCGCGATTCTTCGGGCAAGATCCTCAACGCCATCGCCAAGCACCATCCCTGGCTTCTGGGCGGTTCTGCAGATCTGGCCCCTTCGACCAAAACTCGTCTCACCTTCGATGGCGCGGGCGATGTGAGCCGCGACTCGCTCGGAGGAAGGAACCTGCACTTTGGGGTTCGCGAGCATGCGATGGGATCCATTCTCAACGGGCTGGCCCTGGCCAAACTGCGGGCCTATGGCTCGGGATTTCTAATTTTCAGCGACTATGGCAAGGGCTCGTTGCGTCTGGCCGCCATCATGGAATTGCCGGTTATCTATGTCTTTACGCACGACTCCATTGGCGTCGGCGAAGATGGTCCCACCCATCAACCCGTCGAACACCTGGCGGCGCTTGCGTTCCATTCCCGGCCTGATCGATATGCGTCCCTGCGACGCCAATGAAGTCGCTCGAGGCTTGGCGCCTCATCATGGGGCTCAAGCATGAACCGGTGGCGCTCATCCTCAGCCGTCAGGCTCTGCCCACTCTGGATCGCACCAAATACGGACCAGCCTCCGGCGTCCGGCGGGGCGCTTATGTTCTCAGCGAAGCGGCGAACGGCCAGCCCGACGTGCTGCTGCTCGCCACCGGCAGCGAGGTGTCGCTTTGCATCTCTGCGCAAGCCGAGTTGGCCAAGCATGGGATTCACGCTCGCGTGGTGAGCATGCCCTCCTGGAAGCTCTTTCGAGGATCAAGACGAGGCCTATCGGGAATCGGTCCTTCCCTCCGCCGTCCGCGCCCGCGTCTCCGTCGAACAGGCCGCACGCTTCGGCTGGGAACGCTACGTCGGAATTGACGGCGAGCGGATCGGCATGAGAACCTTTGGGGAATCTGCGCCGCTGCAAAAGCTTATGAAGAAATTTGGGTTTACTGTCGACAACGTGGTCGTGGCCGCCCGCAATCAAGTCAATAAAAACATGCAAACGAATTGAGCTTGTCAGCTGACTAGATTGAACATTATCTAATGCTCGATCGAGCAGCAGCCCTCTTACAGGGCGTTTCAATCCTTTTAAGCAATTGATTCTCTTGGAGAATGAAAGTCCTAAAGCGACGGCATTCTGGCTTCCTGGCGAGTGCAGTCCTTTCGCTTTGTTGCGCAGCCGCTTCATTGATCGCTTCACAAGCAAAGGGGGCCGGCTTTGATTGGAGGCAGGCCCAGGGTAGCACGCTGAATGTATCCTTTGCCCAGCATCCTTACGCGGATGCGATTGTTCAGCAGTTGCCCCAGTTTAAGGACCTGACGGGAATTGATGTCAAATACGACCTGACGGCCGAGGAGAACTATTTCGACAAGATTACGGCGCAGCTTTCGAGCGGAACGGGTGTGCCGGATGTATTTATGACTGGTGCGTACCAGATGTGGGACTACGCCAGCGCCAAACGCCTTGAGCCGCTGGACGACCTGCTCAGCGACGCCTCGGCAACCGACCCCGATTACCATGTTGAAGACATCTTTGAGGGTGTGTTCAACGCAGGAAAGTGGAATCTCAAGCCCGCATCTCCTCCGGGAAGTGGCAAGTTGTGGTGCCTGCCACTTGGCTTCGAACTCTACTGTCTCGCATATAACAAGAAGTACTTCGATAAGATGGGCCTTAAGGTTCCGACGACGCTGGACGAGTTGTCCGAACTCGCCGCCAAGCTGAAAGACTGGAACGGCCCGGGCTCGTACGGCGTCGCGGTTCGAGGCACCCGGAACTGGGCGACGATTCATCCCGGATACATGACCAGCTTCCGCAGCGCCGGTGCCAAGGACTTCGTCATTGAGGCAGGCAAACTAGTGTCCGCACTGGGCTCGCCTGAAGCCGTCGAGATAACCAGGAAGTTCGCTGACATGATCAGGAAGGGCGGGCCGCCGGGATGGTCAACTTATACATGGTATCAGTGCGGCGCCGATCTGGGTGCGGGCAAAGCAGCCATTCTCTATGATGCTGACATCATAGGATACTTCCAGAACGTTCCCGGGAGCACGAGTGAATCCGGCAATATCGGGTTTGCTCCTCCGCCTGTCTCGAAGGCCGGCGAGCTGCTGTCAAATGAATGGGTGTGGCAGTTGGCCATGAACAGCTCCTCAAGGAACAAGAAGGCGGCCTGGCTCTTCATGCAGTATTTCACTGGTCCGAAGTTCACCCTTTGGGCGGCGTTGAACGCTAAGACGGTCGATCCGGTTCGACGATCGGTGTGGGCGAACCAGGAATTCAAGGAAATGATCGACAAGGTTCCTGGTTACCACGACACCTTTACCAAGACGATCGCCAATACCGCCATTCAGTTCACCCCGCAACCGTACTTCATCCAATCAACGACTGAGTGGGCGGCGACGCTGCAGAAGATCGTGCTTTCAGGGGCGGATCCGAAACAGGCTATGGAAAGCCTTGCGAAGAAGATCAGCCGGGACACCTCGCAGCTGAAGTTGGAACAATGACCTATGCTATTTAATGGGCGAAGGGGTGGGCCTGCCCGCCCCTTCGCCCACAGAGGAAACTTAGCACCGCCGTGTTCTCAGATTTCAATGAAATGTCCAGCAGCCTAGGACGACGAATCACGACATGAGCGCAACAGGGCCCGAGCGACGCGCAAGTTATTCGGAGTGGGGAGAGAAATACTCACGAAGAAAGGCCCTTCGTCCCTATCTGGCCCTGGCACCAGCGTTTCTCGTCACGATCGGCATCCTCATTCCCTTCTTCGTCGCGATCTTTTATTCCTTCACGGACCTTACCCTCAAGAGCCCGGAGTATGACGTCGTCGGCTTCCGGAATTACGTGGAGACCTTTACCAGTCCTAGCTTCTGGCATGCGATTTGGGTAACCGTCGGCTATGCGGTGTTTGCGACAATCGTGGAAATGGTCCTGGGTGTGTGTCTTGCGCTTCTGCTCAACCACGAGAGCGCGTTTTCAAGATTCTTGCGCCTGGTGCTGATAATCCCACTGATGATCGCCCCGGTCATCGGCGGAATTATCTGGCTTCTCTTTACAAATCCGACGGCTGGCATCCTGCGCATACCGTTCGGGTGGATGGGGCTCCGGGACTTTCAATGGAGCGCCGATCCGGATTGGGCGTTGTTCTTCCTCATCCTGATCGACGTCTGGATTTATACTCCCTTCGTGGTGATCCTTGTCCTGGCGGGTCTTCGCTCGCTGCCAAAGTCACCTTACGAAGCTGCGTTAATTGACGGGGGCTCCGCATGGTTCGTTTTCAAGAATCTCACTCTTCCGATGCTCACGCCCGTACTTTTGATTGCTCTAGTCTTTCGCATGATGACCTCTTTGCAGGAGTTTGGCATCATTTTTGCCACGACCAAGGGCGGACCCGGAGATCGCACGCTCAGCGTGGTGGTGGCCGCTTACAACGAGGCCTTTCCTCACTACGACCTGAGCGGCGCTATTCCGATGCTGCTCTTCCTGTGGTTTATGATCTACGTGATCTGTTTCATCCTCATCGGATTCTGGAGGAAAGCGCAGAAAGCAGCATCTGGAGCAGTGTAACATATGGAAAGCGACAAAGGCATTCTTGGTTTGCTGGGCCCGTTCCTAAGGAATTTCATTCTCTTTCTTTACGCCCTCTTCGCATTGTTCCCGCTCATTTGGATGGTCATTCTCTCGTTCAAGCCAGACGAGCAGATGTTCACCACGGTGTTTATCTTCACGCCGACACTGGAAAACTTTCGCGCGGTGCTGGGGCAGGAGGGTTTCCTTCGGTCGCTGTGGAACAACCTGGTTGTGAGCGGCCTCGCCGTCGCCCTCTCTCTCGTGGTGGGCGTCCCGGCGGCTTATGCGCTCGGCAGATATCAGTTCAAGGGCCGGGAAGACATCGCCTTCACCTTTCTCTCTTTCCGCTTCGCCCCTGAGATTCTGGTCATCATTCCACTTTATCTCATCTACCAAAAGCTGGGTCTGATCGATAGCGTCTTCGGCCTGATCTGGGTGTATCAGTTGATCAGCCTTCCACTGCTCATCTGGATCCTGAGAGGATTCTTCGAAGACATCTCGCCCGATATCGAAGGCGCCGCCCAACTCGACGGCTATTCCTGGTGGCAGGTCTTTTTCAAAATCCTCCTGCCGATGGTCAAGCCAGGCATCGTGGCGGCCGGCCTGCTCTGTTTCATCTTCTGTTGGAACGCGTTCACCTTTGCTCTCCAGCTTGGCGGGGCCAGTACGCAGACCTCCACGGTGTCGATGACCAGGTTCCTGGCATCCGATACGGTCCACTACGGATGGGTGGCGGCCGCGGCGCTCGTAGCGGCTTTTCCGACCGTGGTCGTTGCCCTATTGATTCAGAAGCACCTGGTGCGAGGGCTGTCTTTCGGAACGCTGAAAGGCTAAAAGCGACCATGGCAAGCGTCGAACTCCAAGGGCTCACCAAATACTACTACAAGCAGGCCGCCGTCGCGAATCTAAGTCTGAGTATTCGCGACAAGGAGTTCCTGGTGGTTTTCGGGCCGGTCGGCGCGGGAAAGACGACGACATTGAGTTTGATAGCGGGCATTGTCACTCCCGACAGCGGGACCGTAAAGATTGGGGGGCGTGATATCGGTGGTCTCGAGCCGGCCGACCGGAATGTCGCCATGGTCTTCGAGAGCTACGCGCTCTATCCGCAATTCAACGTCTACGACAATATGGCCTTCCCGTTGCGCAGTCCAAAGTTCAAATTGCCGGAAGACAAGATCAAGGAAAGGGTCACGCATCACGCCAAGGTCATGCGGATCGACCATCTCCTGCAACGGCCGATCCAAGCGCTCAGCAACGGACAGCGCCAGCGCACTGCTTTGGGTCGGGCGCTCGTGCGGAATCCGGACCTGTTTCTGCTGGATGAACCGCTTAGCCATCTGGATGCGAAACTGCGGCACTCGATGCGCGCCGAACTCAAGGAGATGCGTACGCAATTGGGAACGACAACCATCTATGTAACCCATGACTATCTCGAGGCCATGAGCTTGGGCGATCGCGTGGCTGTGCTCAATGAGGGACATCTTCTGCAGTTGGCTCCTCCGGACGACGTCTATTTTCGACCGGCGTCGGTCAATGTCGCGAGATTCTTCGGCGATCCCGAAGTCAACATCTTCGATGCCACGCTGAAGTCATCGGGAGGCTCGCAACTCGCGCTGCAAATGCTCGGAGAGAATATCCTTCTGCCGCTGCCGGCCGATGTCGTTCAGATTCTCAACGAGAAACATGTCAGCAGGATCCAGGTCGGGGTTCGTCCCCCAGAGGTGCACATTGCTCCCGAGGGAAGCAAACAGGCCTTTCATGCCACCATCTACAGTTTCGAACCACTTGGGAGCAAATCGATCCTGACGCTGAAGGCCGTGGATGGAAGTCTTGTGCGGGCGATTGTGGATGGCCATTTGGCCTTTGAGATGGAACGGCGGACGCAGTTCCGGATCGATCCGCATTCGTTTATAGTCTTTGATGCGGAATCACAGAAGTTCTTAACGCGGTCGGCAGAATTTGCGGACAAGAGGTAGCGCATGGCTGAGCTCATGTACAGGAAGCTGGTAAAGCAGTATAGGCCGGATCTCCGTCCGGCGCTCGATCGATTGGATTTGAGCATCCGCGACGGCGAGTTCGTCGCGCTGCTGGGACCGTCCGGATGCGGAAAATCGACGACCTTGCGGATGACCGCTGGCTTGGAGCCGATATCCGATGGACAGATTGTCATCGGAGGCAAGGTGGTAAATAATTTGCAGCCCAAGGACCGCGGAATAGGCCTAGCCTTCGAAAACTATGGACTCTACCCGCCGCTTTCGGTTCGCGACAACCTCGCTTTTAGTCTGAGGGCCCGCGGAGTCAAAGAGGCGGAGGTTGGTAAACGAGTCGGCGAAATTGCCAAGTATCTCCATGTGGAAGGGTTGCTTGATCTCAAGCCAGCCGCGCTCAGCCGTGCGCAGAAGCAGCGTGTCAACATCGCACGCGCTTTGATCCGGCGACCGGCAGTCTTACTGCTGGATGAGCCATTAAGTCACCTTGACGCCGCGTTGCGGGTCACAATGCGGACGGAAATCAAGCGCCTGCATACCGAGCAGCGGTTCACGACGATTATCGTGACGCACGACCAGCTCGAAGCGATGGCGCTGGCTGATCGCATCGCGGTGCTCAATGATGGGAAACTCCAGCAATTCGATACGCCGCTCCAGGTTTTTAATCATCCTGCCAACGAGTTCGTGGCCGGCTTCCTGGGCGAGCCGCCCATGAACATTTTTGGGGTCCAGGCTGATTCCAATCGTCGCCTGGTCGTTCCGGGCACGGACTTTTCGCTGCCGATAACCGACTATATTAGCCGGTTACTTGGCGGGCGAACTTCGGCGCGATTGGGTGTCCGCCCGTGGGGTATCCACGTCAGTCAGACCCCGTCGGAGGTGAGTGTTCCCGGGACCGCTTCGGTCGTAGAGAATCTTGGTGACGAGACGCGCGTGGGCGTTCGCTACGGCGATATGCTGCTCATGGCGAGCACGGAAATGACCCGGCTTTACAAGCCGGGAAGCAAGGTGCATCTCACCTTCGAGGATGAGGATATGAACCTTTTCGACGAGACCACGGGAGAACGGTTAAGGGCGTAATGGAACTCACTGATGTTGAGCGGTCAACGACAACTTGAAAGATACGAATTCGTGCTCGATGGTTTTCTAATAGGTCAACACCAAAAGGCGCGGATTTTAGGGTCACGCGAGTAAGATTAATCAATCAAGAAACTACTTCTGGAGGAGAAAACGATGAGTACAGCAACAACCAGTCGCTCGAGAAATTCGAGGAAGGATTCGACATGATGAAGAAGGGGGACAAGTCGCTGAAGATTCTTTTGATTCCGTAAGCTACCAAAATCAGGACAACCATACGCGCTCGGTGAAAAAGTCACCGGGCTGGCCCGGCGCGAGGTCCGCTGCGTGATCTCGTTGAGCGGGAGGAGAAGTAGCGGCGAACGGCTGACGGCTGCTCGTCGTGAGGGAGGCCTTAGCCAAGCGCAGCAGCATCAAAACGAGTATGAGTAAACTATCGATCGCGGTGGGCTGCGACGAGGCGGCCTTTCATCTTAAGGAGACTGTGCGCGCGTATCTGGAGAAGCAGGGGCACACGGTAAAGGATTACGGAGTCTACAACACCGATCCTTCCTTGTACCCCGATATCGCTTTGGAAGTATCCAACGCCGTGGCCGGAGGCAAACACGAGCGGGCGATTCTCATGTGCGGCACGGGGATTGGCATGGCCATCACGGCGAACAAAGTTCCGGGAATTCGTGCGGCGGTCTGTCACGATGTCTATTCGGCGGAGCGCGCTCGCAAGAGCAACGACTGCCAGGTGATGGCCCTCGGCGCGCGCGTGATCGGAGAGGAATATGCCAAGCGTCTGGTGGATACTTGGCTGGAATCCGATTTCGAGGGCGGCAAGTCCAGCGCCAAAGTCGAACGAATCAAGGCGATCGAGAACGAATTCGCCGGCAGCAAGAAATAAGGACGTCTCTTAACCTTCAGAACATCTATGCAACGTATCATTAACGACCCATCCCGCGTGACTGAGGAGGCGCTGGAGGGAATCATTCAGTGTCACTCCGACCTTTTAGCGAAGACAGAGAATCCGCGTGTCGTCCGATACGTTGGTTCACCCGTCAAGGGTCGGGTTGGCATCGTTACGGGTGGTGGCTCGGGTCACGAGCCCGCTTTCGTAGGATACGTTGGTAAGAACATGGTCGACGTGGTGGCGGTGGGGGAAATCTTTGCCTCGCCATCAGCGCACATTTTTCGCGACGCCATTCGCGCGGCCGACGGCGGTGCCGGTGTAGCTGTTCTCTACGGAAATTACGCCGGGGACAACATGAACGTCAAAATGGCCCGACGAATGGTGCAGGCTGACGGCATCAAGGTTGAAACCGTGATTGCCAATGACGACGTTGCCTCGGCCGCAACGACGGAACGTGAAAAACGTCGTGGAGTGGCGGGTGAGATCCTCATGTGGAAGGTAGCGGGCGCCAAGGCTTCGACGGGCGCTTCCCTGGAAGAGGTCATTAAGACGGCGCAGAAAGCGATCGATTCGACGCGCAGCATCGGCGTCGGTTTGTCCTCTTGTGTGATTCCCGCGGCCGGCAAGCCGAATTTTCGCATCGAACCCGGCAAGATGGAAGTCGGCATCGGTCATCACGGTGAGCCGGGGGTGAAAGTCGACGACCTGAAGAGCGCCGACGAAATCGCCAAGATCGGGCTGGATTACATCCTGCCGGACCTGCCTTTCAGCTCCGGTGACGAAGTGGTCGTCCTGGTTTCCGGCCTCGGCGCGACGCCGGTGATGGAGCTTTACATTGTCTACCGCAAGCTGGCTGAGCTTCTCGGCCAGGCGGGGATCTCAATCTACCGGCCTTACGTCGGCAACTACTTTACCTCTTTGGAAATGTTGGGCATTACGATCACCCTCATGAAGCTGGACGCCGAACTGAAAGAGCTCATCGCGGCGGAGGCGACCTCGATTGGGCTCACGCAGGCCAAACTCGTTTAACTCCTCATCATCAAAATGTCCTCTTATCCCACCTCCGAAGGTCGCAAGCTTCTTCTTGCGTTGATCGAAACAGTCGACACCAATGGCGCCTACCTTAGCGAAATAGACGGGGCCACCGGGGATGGTGACCACGGCATCAACATGACCAAGGGCGTGCGGCGGACGCGAGAGAAGCTCGGAGAGCAAAATGTCACAGTTCCGCAGGGGCTTGATATGCTTGGTCAGGTGCTTCTCGCGGAAATCGGCGGGGCGATGGGGCCGCTCTATGGAAGCTTCTTCATCGATATGGGCACCGCTTGCGGCGATGCCCCAGCCGTGGACAAGGAAGTCTTTGGCAAGATGCTCAAGGCGGGGGCGGCTGCGATGCAGGACTTGGGTGGGGCCAAAGTTGGTGACAAGACGATGATCGACGCTCTGGTTCCCGCGGTCGAGGCCTACGACAAGGCCGTGGGCGAGGGGGCCAGTTTCGACGAGGCATTGGATCGGATGTCAGACGCAGCGGAAAATGGGAAGGAGGCCACCCGCGCGATGATCGCGAAGCTGGGCCGGGCCAGTCGACTGGGCGAACGCTCCAGAGGAATTCTGGATGCCGGTGCGGTATCGTGTTCGCTCATTTTGAAAACCTTTTCCGATACCTTTCAGAGCGCCGAACAGAAATAGGACCAGACCTCATTTAAGTTTGCTGTGGCATCGGCTCTCCTCGCGAGAGCCTGTCGCGCCGAACTCCGCATTTTTAATCAACTTCTGTTTGCTCTTCCTTCTCGCAACGTTCGAGAAGGACAGGGCGGGGAGGAGTTTGACTTAACAAAACGGACTATTCTCCCCAAGTATAGCCAATTCTCTATCATCTGTTGCCGCGGACCGTTTGAGAAGGACGCCCGGAGGTTGCCTTTGCTGCCGCTTCAGAAGGTTGAAGTTGACCGTTGCCAGGGGAGGAGACGTCTTCATCCAGAATGTGACGCTTGACAGCTTGTTGCCTTCTATAGGACGGAGAGTGCGTGATAGCCAAAGAGCCTGATAGACGAAACGTCGCCAGCGAGTGTCGTTGCCCTCGTGGCGGACGGCATGTGAGCACGTCGAAACGAGCAGGGATCGCTCCGAGCGGATTCCTTCGACGTTCGTTCTGGGAGGAAGGGGGACCGGCGCCTGAAATGTGGTACGGTCAGGTTCGCATGAGGGAGGCCGGCATCCTGCGGGAGGGTTCGCTCGAACGCGCGGAATCTTCGATAGCACGTGAAAGAGAATAGTCGAACATACGAGCCGCCAGGCGATTCTGAGCAAATCGTCCGGGCGGCGTGGTTGTATCACGTAGCCGGCAACACGCAGGAACAGACCGCCGACCTGCTGGGAATTTCGCGGGTGAAAGTGAACCGCCTTTTGGCCGAGGCCCGGGAGTTCGGGATCGTCAAGATCTCGATCGAGCATCGCTTCGCGCGAATGGTGGAGGTTGAGGAGCTTATCCGACACCGCTACAACCTGACCTTTTGTCGCTCGACACCTCCTTTAATGTCCTATTCTCCGACGCGACGCAGGAGCCTTCCCTCTCGAGCGAAGCTTGAGGCGGAAAGCCCGATTGCCCGGCGAGCTGTCGGCATCGTGGCGGCAGAATTGCTGCGCGAGCGCTTACAGGCGGATGAGAGTTGCGTGGTCGGGGTTGGCTGGGGGCGAACCATGGCAGAGGTTCCGAATCACCTGGTGGGAGTGACGAGACCCGGTGCCAAGTTCGTTTCTGCGATGGGCTCGCTGACCCGCACTTCGGCGGCTAATCTTTTCGAGGTCGTTTATCAGTTTGCGGAGAGGACCGGTGGTGAAGGGTATTTTCTTCCCGTGCCGTTTATTGCGAATACCATCGCGGATCGTCAGATCTTGATGTCGCAGCGCATCGTCAGGGAGACACTCGCCCTCGCCGAACACGCCAGCTTCTACATGGCGACATTTGGCCCTTGCGACGAGCACAGCCTTCTCTTTAAGCAGCGCTATTTGTCCGGCGTGGAACTTCAGGATCTCAAACGTGCCGGAGCCGTTTCCGATTGCCTCGGCAAGTTTTTCGACGCCGAAGGCAAAGTCGTAGACAGTGATGTGAACCAACGGACCCTCTCGGTGGATGTCGAGCACTTGTTCGAACGGGAGGTCGTCCTGCTTTGTGCGGGCCGGGAGAAGCTTCAAGCGGTTCAAGGACTGCTGAAGGCAGGATTCATCAATGGCCTCGTTATCGATGGAGACACGGCGCTCTTGTTGAGCGAGGTCCAGGATCAGTTTTTTAGCTGACGGACCTTGGCAGCGGTGGAAACCCCACGCTTCGCAGAGCGGTTGGCGCGGCGCCAATGCTTCTCCCAAATCAGCTGATCTTCACGCGTGGCGCGCACCATGCGTTCAGTGGCTGCTTCCAGCCAGTCCGCTCCCAGTTCTCCGACGAGGCGATCGAGCGCGGTGCCAAGTTCGGCGGGACTCTTGCTGCCAAGGTGAATGTTTGCGGACTCGAAGCCCATCGCGTGAATCGGACCGCCCGTCGACAGGAAAAGGTTTTCACGATGGAACGAGACTGGCAGCCGGATCGCCTCCGGAGCGAGCTGTCGAATCAGCCAGCGATCATGCACTTGTAGCGAGGGATCGGGGCTGCGCACCGCACGCTGAAGCAACGTGGCCGTGAGCGAGGGAGCGGTGGCACGCATTTCCAGCCAGTGGATCGGTGAGGGAACCAGCGCTTTCGCTTCGCGGACAATCACCTGGCCCGCGTGACTTGCTGTCACCGCGAGGTAGCGTCGGCGACCAAGACTTCCCAATTCCTCGGGCCTTCTCTGGCGGAAATACCTCAGTTTGGCACCGCGGGCAAAGCCGGACCGGAAAATCTCTTCCAGACCGCGAGGAAGCTCCTTGGGCTTGATCGCAAGGTTCCCTTCAGCCTGGAGCTTCTGAGCCGAAAAATGTTCGGGCAACTCATCGGGAGTGTTTCCGGCCGCAAGCAGTGCGGGGCGTTCGGTCTCCGTAACCAGGACCGGTGCGCCGCCTCTGCTGAGGCAATCCCGGTATCCAGCGAGTAGACTCGCGGCGATCGTATCGAGCCTAGGATCGTCCTTCGCCAAGGCAATGCTCGTGGCCAGTCGCACCAGATCGTTTGTGAATGGCATCCGACTCGCTTCGTCGTAGTGGAGTACTCCCCAAACAACTCGTTCGCGCGAGTCCCGCCAGGTGCCGAAATTTTCCAGATGGAGATCGCCAACGGCGACCAGAACATCTTCCTCCCGCTCATCGAGTTGCCGGCACTCTTTACGCCATTGTTGGATCCACCTGTAGAAGGTGGCGCGTAAAAAAGGGAATGGCCCGACTGCCATTTGCTCATGCTTCGTGGCCAGGCGCTTCCTTTGCAGATCAGTCTGATCAGCCAACCAAGCCTCATAGAAGCGAGTCGACTCGACGATGTTCACAGAAATCTCACCGGTCGCCAGCTTATCGATCGTTCATCCCCCGGCAAACTGCGCCATTGTTACGATCTTGTCGCAATTTCAGAGATGCGCCACTCCGAGTCCGCGAATAGCTTTTCCTTGGCGCCACCAATCGCTGACGCCCTTCCAGGGCGAAGGCCGGAGGAGTTCAGCCGTTGAGCAGCCCGCGAGAGGCATTGACCTGTCGCGGGCTGCTCTATAAGGCTGATTTGTGATGCGACTCGAGCGCCGTAGCTGAAGGACGGTTGTGCCAGCCGCCCGAAGACAAGGCCTTCCGCAAGGCTCCTCGTGCCGAACGTCGGGAAATCCGGGAATCGCTCTAGTTTCGGAGAGCGGTCTGCACCGCGCGGGCGAAGGCTGTGCCCTTGGAGCCGGGCGGGCTGACCAGCTTGGCAGCCGCGCGAGCGCTTTCGCGTCCGTGGTCCATGGCAACGGACAGTCCCGCCCACCTCAGCAATTCGATGTCATTATTGCCATCTCCAAAGGCGACGACGTTCTGGCTGTCGATCCCGAGCGCGTTCGCCACCGCTTGAGCGCCGAGTGCCTTGTTTGTCGCCGGAGCCGCCAGCTCGAGGATTTCGTCGGCCGTTCGGACCACATACATCTCCGATCCGAATCGCGTTTCCGTTTCCGGTTGGATCCGATCGATCGTTTCCGGAGATTGAGTAAGCAACAGCTTCTGAAATCCAGTCACCGCCAGATCATCGAAGCTGCCACGTCGGGGTTGCCATCCGGCACCCAAAGCGTAGCGAAGGGTCCACTCCGAATCTTCCTCGGCGAAGGCGCCGTCTCGATGATATCCAATTACGGTTAGATCGCGTTCAACGCCATAGCGGCACACCTCGACCGCCTGAGCAAGCGTCAGCGTGAGTTCGTGCAGCAGGGCAAAAGTCTGGGCGTGCCGCACCACCGCGCCGTTGGAAGAGATGACCCACCCCTGCCGGCCAATCCGATCCTGAAAGCGCAGAATGTTCTCGTGGTGCCGCCCCGAGGCAATGATGATTTCGAAGCCGTTCTTTCGCAGCTCATTCAGAGCCTCGAAGTTCGCCGGAGTGATTTCTTTCTCCGGCGATAACAATGTGTCATCCAAGTCGATTACCGCCATTTTCTGCATATGAGTGAAATTTCCCCGGATTAGGCAATTCTTCCAATGCAAAGTTCTTATTTTGGTGATAACATGTGGTTATGGAAATGCGGGACCTTCGTTCCTTTGTGCTCCTTTCGCAGCAGCTGCATTTTGGTCGGACGGCACGGCTTTTGAACTTGAGTCAGCCAGCCCTCACCAAACAGATCCGGCGCGTTGAGGAGGAGTTGGGCTGTTCGCTGTTCCAGAGAGGCAAACACGGAACCAAGTTGAGCAGTGCCGGGGAAATCTTCCTCCGGGAGGCGAAACCTGTGGTGAGCGGATTCGAGCAGCTTGTGGAAACGGGGCGTCGTCTTGCTCGCGGCAGCGGCGGCCGTTTGCGCATCGGATTTGGCTTTCATACCTTCGACCTGGTTCCGCGTGTCATCGGGCGGCTTCGACAGACGGCTCCCGCCGTCGAGGTGAGCCTGCGCGACATGTCGACCGCCGAACAGACCGAAGCTTTGCGCAATGGTCGCATCGATGCGGGATTTGTGCGCGCGCCGGTGCCGAAAGAGTTCGAAGCAATGCCCGTCATTAACGACCGATTGATACTGGTGACCTCAACTGACTCGCGGATGCCTGAGAACGCCACCCTGAAAGACTGTGCGGAAGAACCGTTTATTTTGATCTCAAACGAACGAGCGCCGACATTTCGCCGGCACGCCATTTCCCTTTGTGCCAAATCTGGCTTTCACCCGCGGATTATTCAGGACACCAGCGAGGTGACGACGTCGCTGGCGCTGGTCCGCGCCAATCTTGGCGTCACGCTGATTCCTCAATCTTTCGGCACGACGCACTTCGAGGGAGTCCGCGTGCACGAACTGAAAGATCCGGCTGCTTCCTGGGCGGTCAGCGCAGCGTGGCGCAAGGAGGACACGAATCCCGTTCTCACGCGATTTATCGCCCTCTTACGACAGGAATTGCACGAACGTTCCGCGGACTATGGTGACGACCTTCCATGAAACTCGATTCTCTCTTGCTCTATTTTGTCACCTGGCTGCTGGTGGCTCTGGCGCCGGGGCCCGCCGTCATCTGTGTGATGTCCCAAGCGGCAAGATATGGGTGGTCGACTGGCCTCCAGGCGGTTCTAGGTATTCAACTCGGGAACCTGGTGTTCTTCCTTTGTATCGCTCTTGGGTTGGCCGCCCTGCTCGCCGCGGCGACGAACACTTTCGCGGTCCTGCAGTTGGCTGGCGCTATTTATCTCATCTATTTGGGTCTGCGGATTATTGTGTCCGCCTGGCGGCAGCGACCGGCTGACCCTTCCCCGTCGTTCCGATTGGGAGCTGGACGCAACAGCCCGGTCTTCCAAGCGCTCTTCGTTCAGCTTACCAATCCCAAGGCGCTCCTCTTTGTCTCCGCGCTCTTACCGCAGTTCCTGGACCCGGATCGGCCGATGGCGTCTCAGTTGACAATGCTCCTGGCTTGCACGGTCCTGGTTGACACGGCCGTCTTGGGATCCTACGCGTTTGCCGCCCATCGCGGCTCGCGTGCGCTGCGGCACTCGCGGCTGGTGAAGTGGCTTGAATGCGCGTTCGGCACCGCCCTCGTGATCTTCGGCATTCGTTTGCTGGAATGGCGCAGGTAGCCCCTCGAGTGTCTTGCGCCCGTTGAATCATACTGATTCCGGCAGCGATCTAGCGCATGGATTTCGGTGGCTCCGATGTCGGCTGACGAGCGGGTTTGCGAGTTCGCGATGCGGGGACTCTCTTGAACGGAGCGCGCCGCCCTTGCGCTGCATACCCTTACCGGTTGGAATATGTGATTCGCCAGATCGAGTTGTTTCCATCCTCGCTTACCAGGAGCGAGCCGTCTTTGGCGACGGTGAGCCCGACGGGACGGCCCCAAACGTTTCCTTCTGGCGTCACAAATCCGGTGAGAAAATCTTCGTAGACGCCGCGTGGCTTCCCGTTGTCCAAGGGCACCCGTATCACCTTGTAACCGGTGCGCTTCGCCCGATTCCAAGATCCGTGGAGCGCGACGAAAGCATCACCGCGATAAGTTTCCGGAAACTGCTCGCCGTCGTAAAAGACGATGTTCAGCGGAGCGGAGTGAGCTTGGACCAGGACGTCGGGCAAAAGCACCTTGTCGGCGAGATCGGGACGGGCGCCGGGATGACGAGGATCCTGGTGTTTGCCGAGATAATACCATGGCCAGCCGTAGAACCCGCCTTGGCGAACTCGGGTGACATAGTCGGGAACAAGATCGTCACCCAAGCCGTCGCGTTCGTTGACTGATGCCCAAAGCTCGCCGGTCTCGGGATGAATAGCGATGCCCACGGCATTGCGCAGTCCCCAGGCGTACACCTTTCGATCGGATCCGTCCGGGTTGAAGTGGAAGATCCGGGCGCGCTCACGCTCTTCGGGTTCGGTGGTTTCGTCATCGACGTTTGTCTTCGAGCCGATCGAGGCGAAGAGCTTGCGTCCATCGCTGGAGAAGACGATATCTCGCGTCCAATGGCCGCCGCCCGTTAAGCGGCCTCCGGAGGAAAGGTCGGCGACTTGGACGGGTCGGCCACGCGCCTTGAGATCACCCACGCGGTAGGGAAACCGGACAATACCATTGGTATTCGCCACGTAGAGAAACTCCGGCGACGGTCCGGGAGGATAGAAGGCCAGACCGAAGGGCCGCTTCAGGCCCGTGGCAAAGACTTCATTGATTTCCGCGCGCCCGTCCTGATCGGAGTCGCGCACGACACGAATCGTGTTCGCGGAACTTTCCGTCACAAAGATGTCGCCATTGGGAGCCGTTCGCAGATAGCGCGGATTGGCGAAGCCGGTGGCGAAGAGTTGAACCTCGAAACCTTTGGGAACATCCGGCTTCGCGCCCTTAGGGGGAGGGACCACTCTGGGACTATTGAACGCAGACGGCGTTGCGTAGCTCGGCGGAAGATCCTTAAGGGTGATTCTATGTTCGACGCCCGGCGCATCCGACTCCCAGTCACCGGCGGCTCCTTGACCTTCCAGGACCCGGCTCTGTCCAAAGCATGATCCAGTGAGCGCCAGAATGGTGAGCGCAGCCGAAGTCCGCCTGGACCGTCTTATCTGTTGCAAGAGAGTCGAGGGGAAACCCCGCGAAAAAATGAGAGAATGCCGTCTTTTCACCAAAGCCTTTTCGCCGCCCTACTCGGGCAGGTGTGCCCCACCTTAACGCGAGACGGCACTGCTGTCGATCTCACGATCACCGCAGACAGCGTCGGCCGTCGCACAGAGATCGAGAAATCTCTTAGTCCTTGGGATTCTTGACCCCAATGACGCCGACAGCCACACGGTCTCCGGCGTTTCCCGAGGGCTGGCTTCCATCATCGGGCTTGGCATGAACGACCACGCTTCGTCCGACGATCGGGTTCAGGCGGCCCGCCAACGAAATGTTATCAACAATCAGTTTGAAGTTTGCCTGGCCGTTCTGATCGGACTCGAGGTTGCCGAAATCTCCGGCGTGACGCTCCTCCACGTTAGGAAGAGCATGCTGATGATGCATCGGGTTGTAGTGGTCGCCCGCGCTCTTGCCGTCCTTCGAAGTCAGATCGCCATACTGGTGAATATGGATCGCGTGCTTTGAATTGGGCGGCAGACCGGCCAGCTTGGCTTCGATCTGCACCTTGCCGTCGTCGAGCGATCGAAACGTGACCACCCCGCTCGTCTGATTTCCTTCCGTCGGGGACAGGACTGCGATCAACTCGGTAGCATCGACAATCACCGGGGCCGTCTCCATCGCTTCGTCGGTCGTCTTTTCCGCGCGCAGAAAAACTCCGGTTGTGAGAACCAATGCCATGATGATTCCTGACAGCGTCACGTGGCTTTTCATACCAAGACGCTGGCAAAGGTTGCCCGTGAAAGCAATCGGAGTTTGCTACGATACCGACCTAAGGGATTCACCTGATGATTCGCGGCAAGGCTGTCTGGAAGCTAGTCCAGAGCGCGCGGGTCGAGCGCGTCGCGCAACGCGTCGCCCAGAAAATTCAGAGCCAGCAGGGTTATCGCCATGGCCGCAGCCGGAAACGCCACCAACCACCAGCGAATGAAGATGGGATTGAGCGAGGCAGCGCCATCTGCCAGCAGGGATCCCCAGCTCGCCGCCGGAGCTTGTACTCCCAGCCCCAGGAAACTCAGAAACGACTCATCAATGATCACTGCCGGGATCGTCAGCGTGAGATAGATGAGGATGACTCCCGCGAGGTTTGGGAGGAGGTGTCGCCAGATGATTCGATGATGCGACTGCCCAAGGGCGGTGGCCGCGGTAACGAACGCCCGGTTCTTTAGGGCGAGAGTTTGTCCCCGAACAATTCTAGCCAGCGTCAGCCATTCGATCACTCCGAGAGAGACGATCAGAATCGCTATCCGAGAGGAGGAAACCAACCAATCCCAGCCGATCTTCGAGGCGAACTCCTGCAGTTGAGCATTGAAGGCGTTAATGCAAATCAGGATGAAAATCAGCCTCGGAACGGAGTAGAGGGTGTCGACGACTCGCATCAGAAAGTTGTCCAGCTTGCCCCCGATGTAGCCGGCGATCATCCCATAGCCTGTACCGATGAACAAGCTGACGAAGGCCCCGCAGAGTCCCACGAGGAGTGAGATGCGACCTCCAGTCAGCACACGATACAATAGATCGCGTCCGTTGAGATCCGTGCCGAACGGATGCTGCAGGGAAGGCCCGGCGAACGAAAGAGAGCTCGGCTCCGCGTAAGAAGCGGGAAGGAGAAGTGGTCCCGCCATCACGGCGATCGTCACGGCGGCCAGGATGCCAGCCGACGCGACAGCCGTGGGATTCTTCCAGAGCCTGTTGATCGCCCTTCGATCAAGCATCCAGCCGAATCCTCCGGTCGAGCAACGTATAGATGACGTCCACCGCCAGGTTGAAAAGCACCAGCATGGTGCAGTAGACGATCACGACACCTCCCAGCAGGAAGCCGTCGCGATTGAGGATCGAGTTCACAAAGAAACCGCCGGCTCCCGGAATGTAGAAGATTGTCTCCACCACAATTGAACCGGTCAGAAGATGAGCTGCCAATGGGCCCAGGAACGAGACGACGGGCAGAATTGCCACGCGCAAGGCATGCCGGCAAAGCACGACACGCTCCTTCAGACCCTTCGCACGCGCGGTTCGGATGAAATCCTGCCCCAGCGTTTCGATCATGCTTCCGCGCAAGAGGCGGGCGATGTAGGCAACGTACGGAGCAGCCAGGGTAATGGCCGGCAGCAGGACGGCAGTGAGACTGCCCCAGCCGCCGACCGGCAGCCACTTCAGCCACAAGCTGAAAACTAAGATAAGAATCGGCCCGGTAATGAACGCGGGTAACGAAATCGCCGCCAACGCAAGCAACATCGCCACGGTATCCTTCCAGCTGCCATGTCCCGCCGCCGCAGCGACTCCAAGGAAGGTGCCTCCAAGAACCGCCAGGACAAACGCACAGGCGCCCAGAGTCATCGTGACCGGAAGCGTCTGCGCCAGAATCTCGGCCACGCTTCGATTTCGATACTTGGTGGAGTCGCGTAGATCTCCGCGAATCAGGTCTCCCAGGTAGCTCGTATATTGCTGCCAGAGGGGGCCATCGAGTTTATACTTGGCCAGAAGCTGCTTCTCGATCGCCGGGGGAATTTTCCGCTCCGCGTCGAACGGTCCTCCCGGCGAGATCCGGATCAAGAAAAACGTGATTGTGACCACGCAGAACAGGACGGCCAGCAAGGCGAGCAGGCGACGAACAAGAAAAGCGATCACCCGCTTTCATCTAGGGGGTCGAGGCGCTTGGCACAAGCGCCTGATTTCCCTCAAAACAATCTCGGGGCTCTGCGAACCGCCGTGGCTCACAGGCAAGGTCCTGCCGCGGAAATTACCGAAGTCGCGCCAGCTGCAGGACGCCCTAAGCTGCCTTGAAATAAGGAAGGGTTCGCGCTACCCGCCGGACGTCCGAAATGTTTTCAAGTAGATCGGCGATCGCATCCCATTTGCCATGCACCAGCGCCTCCCGGGCGTGGTCGGGCAACTCGGCGCGGAAATCGACGTCTGCCGCCGTCACCTTGCCCTCCAGCAGGTCCACCGTCACCAGCAGGGCGGGATCCTCCTCGACCAGCCCAGCCAGTGACCGGATGTCCTGCCGGTCCATGACCACGCAGGGCATTCCAAGAGTTGTCGAATTCCCAAAGAAGATCTCGGCAAAGCTCTCCGCCACGATCGCTCGAAAACCAAATCGATAGAGCGCCTGCGGCGCGTGCTCGCGAGAACTCCCGCACCCGAAATTCGAGCCCGTCAGCAGAATCCTTGCACCCGTAAAGCGCGGATCGTTCAGAGGATGTGGCTTCTCTGAACCATCGGCGTTCTTTCGCTCGTCATAAAACGCGAACTCCGCCAATCCGTCGAAGGTCACACATTTCATATACCGTGCCGGAATGATTCGATCGGTATCGATATCGTCTCCGGACACATATACCCCGCGGCCAGTAACTTGCGTTATTACTTCTAGCGCCATAGTAAAATCTCTCAGTCGAGGGTGAAGACCTCGCGAGCATCGGTGATTTCTCCGGTGACCGCCGCGGCCGCGACCATCAACGGGCTCATTAGGACCGTCCGTCCGGTTGGGCTACCTTGACGGCCTTTGAAGTTGCGGTTGCTGGAGCTCGCACAAAGCTGATCGCCGATAAGCTTGTCGGGATTCATGCCCAAGCACATGGAGCAGCCGGCCCCCCGCCACTCGAATCCGGCCTCGCGAAAGATCTCAGCCAATCCCATCTTCTCGGCAATCTGCGAGACGCCTTGAGACCCAGGGACGACGATGGCCTTCACGCCGCTCTTGACCTTGCGGCCCTTAAGATGGCGGGCGACCTCCGTGAGATCGCTCAGTCGGGAATTCGTACAGCTTCCAAGGAAGGCAACATCGACCTTGACGCCCTTGATCGGATTGCCCGGACTCAGATGCATGTGAGCAAGCGCTTCTTCGGCGGTCGCTCGATCTCGCTCGGGCAACTGGTCGGGCGAGGGAACCTTCTCGTCGATGAAGATGGCCTGTCCGGGATTGATGCCCCATGTCACCGTCGGGCCGATCTCGGCGGCCTCATAGGTAACGATGTCGTCATAGTGGGCGCCCGGATCGGAAGCGCAAGCCTTCCAGCGTGCGACGGCCCCGGCCCATTCCTGATCGTTCGGTGCGTAGGGCCGTCCCTTGAGGTAGGCGAACGTCGTCTCGTCTGGATTGACATACCCGGCGCGGGCACCGCCCTCGATCGACATGTTGCAAACAGTCATGCGCTCTTCTTGCGAGAAGCCGTCGAAGGTTGTGCCGGCATACTCATACGCGTAACCCAAGCCGCCATTTACGCCCAGAGTGCGGATGATGTGCAGGATGACGTCCTTGGCATAGACGCCCGGTGAAAGACGTCCATCGACGTTGATCTGGCGGAGCTTCGGCTTGCGGATGGCCATGGTCTGAGTAGCGAGCACGTCACGGACCTGGCTGGTACCGATGCCGAAGGCGATCGCCCCGAAAGCGCCATGTGTGGAAGTGTGTGAGTCGCCACAGGCGATGGTTGTGCCCGGTTGGGTGATCCCTTGTTCAGGACCGACGATATGGACAATGCCCTGCCGACCGCTGGGAAGGTCAAAGAAGGTGATGCCGAACTCTTGGCAATTCTTGCGGAGGGCCTTGATCATCTCATCGGCCAATGGGTCGGAAAAAGGCTCCTCACGTTCATCGGTCGGAACGATATGATCGACCGTGGCAAAGGTGCGCTCGGGATAAAGGACCTTCACCCCAAGATCTCGCAGCATCCCAAAGGCCTGCGGGCTCGTGACTTCGTGAATAAGATGGGTGCCAATCAGCAACTGGGTCGCTCCGTTTGGCAATTCGCGCACCGCGTGCGCTTCCCATACCTTATCCAACAACGTCTTGCTCATAGATATCCAAGTCCCTACGCCTTGGCGGCGAGGCCTTCCATCATCGCTCGGGCGATTCGGGCGCGCAAGTTCCTTGTCATTTTTCCCTGGATCGGCCAACCTGTTAACCGGGTTCCGTTCCCTCGCTATGCCCATTGAACGTTTGGAGAACTGGTTTCTGAAGAAGCACGATAGTGGCGAGGTTTTCGGGCCCGTTCCCTTTGAAAAGATACGCGAATGGGCCCATTCGGCGCAGGTCAACGCGTTGGATATGCTTTCGACGGACCAGATCATTTGGACGAAGGCGCCGATGATACAGGAGACGGAAATGGACTGGTTGATCGTGGTGGGTGACAATGTTCTTTACGGACCGACCACGGCCGAGGCGCTTTTGGAGTTTGAGCGATTGGGCGAGATCAACGCCGCCACCGCGTTGATCAATTGCACCACCGGCGTTCGCTCCACGCTGGGCGAGACACCCCTCTATCGCGCGCTGCAGGCAGACGATCCGCGTTCTGAAGAGGCCCTGACTGCTTTGATCCAGCCGAGTCGCGGGACCGGTCTTCGCACCAGCCTTCAGCAAAGAATTCGCGAGCTTGAGAATACACTGCTGGAGAAGGGCCGCAAGCTGACCGAGGCCGAAGAGACCATTGCCCGGCTGGAAGCCAGAATTCTCCAGCTCGAAGACCGGATTCGCGACTACAGCGGGTTCCGGCGGCGTTGAGTTCGGACGGGCTCCGTCAGCGCACTACCGGCTCGAGGTTCTCCAAGGCGGGGATCCCGTAGTCCTCCATTAGCTGCTTTTTGCTTTTCTCGATGTCAGCAGCATCCAGGTAAATAAAACCTGGGTCTTCGTCGAACTCGATTTTGACGAAGCCGTCCTTGGGGGAGGCGGTGGCCTTGGCGAGGTCGTCGAGGCTCTTGATGGCCTCGCCATTCACTTTGCTGACGACAAGATGCTCGAGGTTTTCGTAGCCGAGCGTGCTAGGCGTCGGGAAGACCTGGCTGAGAAAGACAATCTTGCCGCGATCAGGCGGCAGTTCGTTCTGAAAGGCATCCAGGTAGACGAGTCGCTGCGGCGCGTCTTTCGGCCAGTTTCCACCCCACTCCTGCAGATAGGGTCGCGAAAGCTCACGAAAGACGAGCCCTCCCAGGATAAGATAGCGGGGCTGCTCGTCAAACTCGTACGGCTCACTGGTCTCTTTATGGATCCCGGCCAGGACCACCGGAACCGTTTCGTGTTTCCCGTCACGCAGGATCGTAAAATTCACGGTGTCGCCGACATGGGCGAGGGTATTGGTAAGGTGACTGAACGGAATCTTCCCAATACCCGGCTCGTCGTAATTCCCATCTTGATCGACCGGCTTGCCGCCCACTGCCAGGATGACATCCCCTTTCCGCAAGCCCGCCTTCTCAGCAGCACTTCCCGACAGCACTTCCGTCACGTAGACCCCGTCTTCGCTCAGTCCGATATAGCGTCGAAACTGCGGATCGCGCGTTGAGGCAAAGACCAGACCGGCACGGGGAAACCCAGGGTAGGCGGCCAGGTTTGCATCTGCGAGAAAGTGCGAAATGACCGGCGTCGAAATTACCTCCGCGGTCTGGCTGCGCGAGTCGTAACGCATCAGGAGGCCGAGCAACTTTCCATCGCGCACTGCCGGGATGGTGAAGCTTCCCTCGCGATTCTGAAGGGGAGCGCTGATCCGATAGGTGAGCAGCGCCAGATGGTCGAGCGGATATCCCGCCACAGTGATCGTCGTGATCACACCGGGCGTATCGGCGATCTGACCGTTGGACTCGAGTTGTAGAATTGAGGCCCTGTCGCCGACACGGGCGCCGGAGTCGAGCGCCAGCGGCTTGGCATCTTTCAGGAAATCGGGATCGGATGCCTTGAGCAGCGCCAGATTGCAGTCGTAATCGACCACCACAACCTCGGCGGGCGATTTCTCCGCGGAGCCGGCCTTCTCAAGCTCGACGTACGTCCGGTTGGCGACAAGCTCCGCCGTAACGAGAATCTTTCCATCCGCCAAAACCACGCCCAGACCACGGCGCAGATAAGGTGCCTTTTTGGTCCACGGACGGAAGAAGTCGAACGATTGGTTCGTCGAGTTGACGCGGATCAGCGAATCGCTGCTGACGGGGTTGAGAGCCTCGGTGCGCTCTCGTGGCAGTGCCGCCTCGGCGCGAACGGCCGCGGCCGCGAGAAAAAGAAAAAGAAAAAAGGCGGAAACTCTCATTTTTGAAGATTCTCGTCGGATTCGACGCGATAGCGCTGGCGAATACGTTCACGGGCCTCGTCAACCGCCTTGCGTTCGAGCACGAGAGGACGGCCTTTGCCAACCATGTCGATTACGTAGTAGTCGGCCGGCTTCTTGAAGGCTGCTTCGACGTCGTCGATTCGCTGGATCTTTTGGCCATTAATCTTGTCGACGATATCATAGCGGAAGTCGGACGCGTAAGCGTTGACCGGGTCCGCCAGCACGTTGCTCAAGACGACAATCTCCTCGCGTTCGCGGTAAATGTTTCGAGAGATGAAATTGTCGAAATAGAAGCGCAAGCGCAAATCATCGGGGCTGTGCTCGGCTATGAAGTTGGCATCAACCGGTTGGAAGACCAGGCCGCCGAAGACGACGAAACGTGGCTTTTCGTTGTAGGCTTTCGCTTGCAAGGAAAATGGCCAGGCATGGGTCAGCGGAATTGTGACAGCGATCTCCTTGCCGTCGCGCAAGACCTTGAATTCGACCTTGTCGTCCTTGAACTTGCGTTCCACCACTTCCGCCATCTCCACGGGCTCGCCGTCCATGGTAACGGTCCCATCGCTGGCGATTGGGAGGTCGTCGATGGCAAGAAGAACATCCCCGGGTTTGAGGCGCCCTTCGGAAACTCCGCCACCGTAAACGCTGCCTACGAAAACTCCCGCGTCGCCGTCAGTCAACCCGAGTGCTTTGCGCATCGCCGGGTTATGGAGCGGATGATAGCTGATGGTCAGATCCATATACCGGTCGTAGTGACCATCCTCGACGTCCGTGAGAAACCGTCGAATCACCGGCGTCGGAATCATGTAGCCGACATTCTGGGCGACGTCGCCGCTGTAACCTTGGAAGGCCACGCCGACCACCTTCCCATTCTGAAGCACCGGTCCGCCGCTGTTCCCAGGATTAATGGCCGCGTCAATCTGCACGGTCAAATGGGAGTCCACCCCGGAGTGCGAGTATGTCTGGAAGTCGATGCGAGAAACGACACCGCGGGTTACCGAAAGCCGATCACCGCCAATGGGATAACCGTAGACCGACACGGTGCTCTCGATCGCCGGGATTCCCCCGAAGTCCAGGGCGATCGTATTTTTGAAAAAGTGGGGATTGTCCACGGTGAGCAGGGCGAGATCACAGTCATGGGCGATGTGCAGCACGCGCGCCGGATATGGCTTGGGATCGCCCTCCTTGGAAACGGAGAGGAAGCGCTCGTTGCTAATGACGTGGGCGTTGGTCATGATCCGGTTCCCCTTGATGACAAAGCCTGCGCCGACGCCGCTGGCCACCTCTCCGGCGCTCCACGGTGCGCGATAGTTCGGCTCCTGGGAGGTTGCCTGGATGCGCACCAGACTGTCGGCCACCCGCGCAGCCTGCGCCGAGAAAGCCAGGACGAAGAACACGCACGCTACGCGCGCGAAACGAAGAAACATGGCCGAGAACCTATTCGGGCTGCCAGGTTTGACAACCGGGAAAATCACGCGTTCAATTCGAGAAGCGGGGGTTGCCAAGTGCGGCGATGCTTCGCTAGACATCATGCCGATGGAACAAGGCTCGGATTTGCTCACTGTTCGCCGGCAAAAACTGGATGCCCTGCGGGCTCACGGCGTATCCCCATTTGGAGCAAAGTTCGAGGTGGACGGCTCGATCGAGGAAGTGGCCTCTGCCTTCAGCGAGGGCCAGTCGGTGCGCGCCGCAGGACGGATCACCGCGCATCGCGACATGGGGAAGAGCCGATTTCTCGATCTCTCAGATTTCTCCGGCCGCATGCAGGCCTTCATTCATCCGAAAGAAATCGGCGACCAGGCGTTTGCCATCTTCAAGCAGTTGGACATCGGTGATTGGATCGGGGTGGAAGGAGATTACTTTTTGACCCGAACGGGTGAACCCACCATTCGGGTCAAGCGCCTTGAAGTCCTTTCGAAATCGCTCCGACCGCTACCCGAGAAATGGCACGGCGTGCAGGACGCGGAAACGAAGTACCGCCAGCGCTATCTTGACCTGATCTCCAATCAAGAATCGCGGGAAGTGTTCCGCAAGCGCATCGCGATCGTTCGAGAGATCCGCCGGTTTCTCGAGCAACACGGCTTTGTCGAGGTGGAAACTCCGATGATGCAGGCGATCGCCGGCGGTGCCGCCGCGCAACCCTTCAAGACTCATCATAACGCCCTCGGGATGGATCTCTATTTGCGCATCGCCCCGGAGCTCTACCTCAAGCGCTTGCTGGTCGGCGGATTCCCGAAGGTCTTCGAATTGAACCGCAACTTCCGCAACGAGGGCATCTCGCGACGCCACAATCCTGAGTTTACCATGCTCGAGGCGTACTGGGCGTTCGCCGACTTCGAAGCAATGGCTGGTCTGGTGGAGGGGCTGATCTGCTACCTGGCACAAACCGTATGCGGAGGCCTGTTGATCGAGCACAAAGACGCCGAGGGAAATGTCACCAAGCGGATCGATCTCGCCCGCCCTTGGAAACGGGCCAGGTATGCCGACCTGATCCGCGCAGCGGTGCCCGAATGGTATGATCTCTCCTCGGAGCAACGGCGCGAGCTTTGCAGGAAGTTGCCGCTCGACGTGAGCCATTGCCAGGAGGACTTCGAGGTGACCCAGCACGTCTTCGAGAAGCTCATCGAGGAGAAGACCATCGACCCGCTTTTCGTGACGCACTGCCCCAAGGAATTGGTTCCTCTCGCCAAACAGAATTCCCACGATCCGTCCGTCGTCGATGTCTACGAACTGGTCATCAACGGGCAGGAAATCTCGCCCGGTTATTCGGAGTTGAACGACCCCGATGTGCAACGCGCCCGCCTCGAGCATCAGAGCGGAGGCGAAACGCAAAAAGTGGACGAAGATTTTCTGCGCGCGCTCGAATACGGCATGCCGCCGGCCGGCGGTATTGGTGTCGGCATCGACCGCTTGGTTATGATGCTGACCGGCGCAGAGAGCATTCGTGACGTCATCTTGTTTCCGCACGCGCGCGAGCGGAACGGGGGATAGGACATTGCTGAGGGGGCTGGGGCGGCGATCGCGGTTGCTTTCGTTTGAGAACGCATCTGACGAAGCCTTCAAGATGAGCTATTGTCGATCCGTTCGTGAAGACAGTAGTTCCTCGGGGCTCGTTCAACCTTCACTGGTTTAGTCTATTTAACGCCGTTTCCTTTCAGGTCATGATGGGGGCGCCGATTATTGTCTACGCCAAGTCGCTGGGCGCATCATCAACCACCCTCGGCATTATCGCCGCGTTTACACCGCTGATGACTGTTTTTCAGCTCCCGGCGGCGCGCCATCTTGACCGGTTCGGGTATCGCCAGTTCGTCCTGATGGGGTGGGGGATGCGAATTGTCCTGATATTTCTGGTCGCCGCCCTTCCCCTGGCAAGGTTTCTTGACGAAGCTTCCAAGCTCGCCGCGTTGCTGGCGCTGCTCTTCCTCTTCAACCTTTTGCGCGGGATCTCTTCCGCCGCCTGGATGCCGTGGATTGCACTGTTGATTCCCGAAGAGATTCGGGGCCGGTTCCTTTCAGTCGATCAGTTTTTCATGTACTTCGGCTGCCTTCTGTCGCTGGTGGCTTCAGCCCTGGTCGTCGCGGGAGATGTGGTTACTTCGTGGGACTATGCGCTCGTGTTCTTGATCAGCGCGGTCGGAGGTGCGGTCAGTTTGGCGTTCATCAAGCGAATCCCGGAGGTCGGAGTCGGTGAGGAAATGCGTTTGAGTTCCCATCCGGTGCCGTGGCAGGCAATGCTTGGTCACGCGCCCTTTCGCGAGCTCCTGATCTTCAATGTGCTTTATGCCACGGTGATTGGGAGCCTGGGCGTGTTCGCCATCGAGTTTCTTCGGGATCACTCGCACTTCAACGTCGATCTCGTCCTTTATCTTTCGGCGCTGTCGTTTCTGGGTGCGCTGGTTGTGCTGCCCTTTTCCGGCCTAATTGTCGATTCGACGGGTAGCAAACCGCTCATGCGCGTGGCCATCGGAATCTTCGCGGCCGTCGCCATCGGATGGGGACTGGTCGCTGGAAATGTCTTGCCTTGCTCGATCCTCCTGGTCGCGCTGCTAAATCTCGGCGCCGGTGCCGCCTCGGCGAACTTCAATCTCGCCAACGTTCGCCTGACCATGGCCATCATGCCCAAAATGGGAGCGAATCACTTTTTCGCGCTCTTTACGGTGATTACCAGTCTTGGCCTGGGTGGAGCTCCCGTTGCCTGGGGACTCCTTCTTGACGCCATCGGAAGTTACGAGGCAGTCACAGGGGTCTTTCACTGGCGGCGGCACAGCATTTATTTTGTTGCCCTGTTAGTGCTCAACGCGATCGCCTTCGCCTACATTTCCCGCCTGCACGAATCGGCTTCCAAGGTCGGCTCGCCCTCCGCGCTCCTTTACGAACAATTGAAGCGCTTGTCGCGGTTTTGGCAACGCTAGCGCGGTGATGGCTCGCGGTGGTGCAATGGCTCGATCGTGAGGAAGGCCGGATAGCAAAAAAGCAGTGCGGACAGCGGCGTGGCCGGCCCCTCTTCGATCGAGTCCGCGCACCCGGGCGAAAGTTTCGCCAATTTTGCTGAATCCGGTATCTTCGCCCGCCTGCCGTGAGGACTGCACTTCCGCGAGAGTCGATTATTGCGCACTGGTTTAGCTTTTTCAACGCCGTCTCCTTCCAGATCATGATGGGCGCGCCGGTGATTGTGTATGCCAATTTTCTCGGCGCCTCCTCCACTGTCCTTGGCATTATCGCCGCCTTTACGCCGCTCATGACGATCTTTCAGTTGCCAGCT
Organism: uncultured Verrucomicrobiae bacterium; assembly: GCA_963820865.1. Classification (GTDB taxonomy): domain Bacteria; phylum Verrucomicrobiota; class Verrucomicrobiia; order Chthoniobacterales; family Terrimicrobiaceae; genus DASTFP01. The sequence continues at coordinate 829,970 of CAWGBZ010000011.1, read as the reverse complement.
GCCGAGCATCTGGACCGCTACAGCTATCGCGAGTTTGTGACGATGGGCTGGGGGACGCGAACGATCCTGATTTTCGTGGTCGCGGCCATTCCCCTGGCGGGCTTTCTCAACAACGTTTCCAAGCTGATCGGTTTGCTCACGCTCCTCTTCTTCTTCAATCTCCTGCGTGGCATTTCTTCCGTCGCCTGGATGCCGTGGATGGCCCACCTGCTCCCCGAGGAGATGCGAGGTCGTTTCCTATCGGTCGATCAGTTCTTCATGTATGCAGGGTGCCTCCTGTCCCTGCTGGCCTCGGCGCTGGTCATCGGCGGTCCAACCAATGAATCGACTTTCGCGCTGGTCTTCTTGATCAGCGGTCTCGGCGGCGTGGCGAGCCTGCTCTTCCTGGGGCGCCTTCCGGACGTCCCGGTCGGTGAAGCGATGCCTTACGGTTCGATGAGGGTGCCGTGGCGTGAGATGCTGGCCTATCAGCCGTTTCGCCAGTTGTTGATCTTTAATGTCATCTACGCGGCGGTGCTTGGAAGTCTGAGCGTTTTTGCCATCGAGTTTCTTCGAGAAGCTTCGACCTTCGACGTTACCGCCGTTCTCCAGTTGTCGGCCCTGTCGTTTCTCGGCGCGCTGGTGGCTCTGCCTTTCTGCGGGCGTGTGGTGGACGCAATCGGCAGCAAGCCGCTCATGCGAATCGCGACCGGCAGGTTTCTCGGGGGTGGCGAAGCTTTTTCAAGGGGAAGGGGAGGAATCCGGATGGTCCGCCCGCGATTGACGGCTTCGCGCGATCGACCGCTCGATCAGGAGGAAGGCCAGGTACGCGAGAAAGGCGGTCGCTCCCGTCGGCATTGTGACAATGCTCAGCCAGCCCATCACGCCCAGAGTGTAGAGCATCCTCCCGATGTCGGTGCCGAAGACGATGCAGGGCGTGGGAGAACCCTCGTTGACCGAACAACCACAAACGGCCGAGACGATGGCGACCAGCACCACGCAAGCGATCGGAAAAACCGTCCACGAGACGATGATCCCAAAAACAATCGCGTTTCGCCGGAATCTGTTCACGGCTCGCAGACTATCCGCCTCGGGATGCTTTCCAAGCCCGCTCTGGTAATTTGCTTTCGACGGGATACATTGGCGACTTTTCTGTGAAGGATTCATCTCGCCAGGTTCGTTCGATGCGCATTCGTCTGGCCGGTTTCACTCCGGTGGTCTGCAAACCACGTCCCGGGCCAGCGTGCTCGAGGCATCACGCCCGGGCGTTTTGATTCGCCTTCAACGACCATCGCCTGCCATGCACGTCCGCCGCTTTAGTCTTTTTCTCGCTCTGCGCTATCTTCGGCCCAAGCGGACGTTCCTATCGATTATCACGCTGATTTCCATCCTCGGCGTGACCCTGGGAGTCATGGTGCTCATTCTCGTGATCAGTGTCATGACCGGTTTCGAGCGGGAGCTCACGCGCAAGGTCATCGGGTTCGACGCTCACTTGCTCGTCTCGAACTCGGGAGTAATGGAGGATTGGCCCGACGTCATGAAACAGGTCGCCGCCAACAAGCACGTCACCGCCGTCGCCCCTTTCGTTCAAGGCCCCGTGCTGGTGGAGTTTCAGGACCGGCGCATGGCACCGAAGATCCGTGGCATCGATCCGGATCTCGAAGGCAAGGTCACGAATATTCGAGACTTCATTATTCAAGGCTCGCTCGACCTCGACGGTGACAAGGTGGTCCTCGGATCCGAACTGGCGAGAACGCTCGGCGCGAACGTCGGTGACAAAATCAACATTTTCTCCCCGGGCAACATCAATCAAATCCTCGAAGAGCTCGATCGCATCGAAAAAGAAGGCGACAAGACGAGCGCCACCGCGCTCAAGCAAATGGTGCTCCCTTCTGAGCTCGAGGTGACCGGCATCTTCGAAAGCGGTCGCTACCTCTACGATAGCGAGTTTATGCTCGTGCCTCTCCATATTGGCCAGGAAATCTACAGCCTTGGCGGTGGCGCGCACGGGTTGGCGGTGAAGACCGTCGATCCGTTTTTGGCAAATCAGGTGAAAAGCGAGCTCAATAGCACCCTCACTCCTCCCACTATGGCCCTCACCTGGATCGACCTGAACAAGCAGCTCTTCGATGCCATCCGGATGGAGCGCAATGTCATGTTCTTCCTCCTGCTCTTCATTATTCTCGTGGCGGCCTTTGGCATCATGAACACCCTCATCACGGTCACCGTTCAGAAGACACGCGAGATTGGGATCATGAAGGCACTCGGCGCGCGCACGTTCCAGATCATCGGGGTCTTTCTGGCGCAGGGGATCGTCGTGGGAGTCTTCGGTACCCTGACGGGCCTGCTGACCGGCATCACGCTCGTCCAGTATCGGAACCAGGTCAGCGACTGGCTGGCGACAACCCTCGGCATCGAGGTGTTCCCTCGCTCCGTCTACCAATTCAGCGAGATCCCTGCCGAGGTCGTGCCTCAGGACGTGTTCATCATTTGCGTCAGCGCTTTTGTCATCTGCTCGCTCGCCGCGCTGATTCCCGCGTGGTTTGCCGCCCGCCTCGATCCGGTCGAGGCCCTTCGCTACGAGTAGCTACCTCTGGTAGGGAACACGAGGGCCCTCCAGTCGGACGCGCAGATCCGGCATGTTCTTCGGAGCTTTCACTTTGAAGGCCGGATCATTTTCGACAGATGGGCCGGTTTCCCGAGTTGTCGAGGAACCGCGCCCATCTCCGCCATTCAAGCCCAGAACCAGGAACCCGAGGATCGCCGCGATTGCGAACGGAAGCAACGAGTCTGGCTTCATGGGCTTCATATCAAGTACTACGCACCGGAAACGCTTCCTTTCGCAAAAATCCGGTTTGACGCTTCTGGCAAAGGAAGATTTATTTACGTGCTCTAGTTGCAGCCGTAGCTCAATTGGATAGAGCATCTGACTACGGATCAGAAGGTTTGGGGTTCGAGTCCCTACGGCTGCGCGTGATCATCACGCGCAAGGTAGGGACGAGAACCTCCGGTTCGACCACCCGCGCGCCAGCGCCCTCGCCGTGCGAAGCCATATTTCGTGGAGCCCTGCGTAGCAGGTGAGCTTTCCCCCGTAAACTAGGCCGCCGCCGGATTGAGGATTTCGGTTTTGTTAGGTATTTGGTTAAGGCAGTTCAAGGCAAAGAAATTTGGAGGGACGCGGCCGAGGGAAGAGTGAGGTCGGATCTGGTTGTAGTCGTGAGAACGCCAGTGTTCGATGAGAAGGCGGGCCTCGGCCAGAGAGCTAAACCAGTGTTGGTTGAGGCAGTCATCGCGGAAGGTGCCGTTGAAGCTCTCGATGAAGGCATTCTGCATGGGTTTACCAGGTTGGATGTGATGAAGGGTGACCCCTGAGCGTTGAGCCCAGAGGTGAAGGGCTTTGCTGGTAAACTCGGGACCGTTATCGACGGTGATAGTCTTGGGCAGCTGGCGGGTGAGAGGCAGGCGTTGCAAGGATGGCAACGACAGATGCCCCGCTGATCGAGGTGTCGACATGGATGGCCAGGCACTGTCGGGTGAAGTCATCGACGAGGGTAAGACAGCGGAACCGGCGGCCGGTGGCGAGTTGGTCGTGGATGAAATCCATCGAGCAGCGTTGATTGGTTTCTTGGGGTGCAGGGAGCGGCACGCGGGCCACGGCAGGCAGCTTCCGACGACGTTTGCGCGGGGGAAGCCCACCTTCACGGAGGTCAGGTCGTATGGTAAGTGCGATCCTCTTCAGCCAAATTCTTTACATAACATAAACGATAGGGGTAGGAATGGGGATGCGACTCCCCGCCCCGACAAAAATTGAACAAACGTTTCTGCTCGTCAAACAACGACGCAGGATTTAAAACATGCAGCTAAGACAGAACAATATTCACAAGCTGGCCCAGGATACTTACGACGTGTTGATTATCGGTGGAGGTATTAATGGTGCCGTTTCGGCCGCTGCGCTTTCCGGCAAGGGCGTGCGTACCGCCTTGATCGATAAACGGGATTTTGCCGGGTTTACCAGCCAGCATTCCTCAAATTTGGCCTGGGGCGGTATCAAGTACTTGGAGAACTATGAATTTGGCTTGGTAAGGGGGTTATGTAAAAGCCGCAATCACCTGATCAAGAACTATCCGTCCAGAGTCCAGGAAATCCGTTTCTTTACTACTATTGCCAAGGGTTTTCGTTTTCCTCCTCTTTTTTTATGGATGGGCGCCTGGTTGTATTGGTTAATCGGCAGCGGGTTTACCAAAACGCCGCGACTGCTTTCCAAGAAAAAGATCAATCAGGAAGAGCCCGTGGTAAATACCGAAGGCGCGGCAGGCGGTTTCGAGTATTCCGATGCCTATTTGCACGATAACGATTCCCGCTTTGTCTATCAGTTCATCCGTTCCGCCTTGGACCGAGGCTGTATTGCTGCTAACTACGTGGAATCTCTAGGCTCAAAAAAGCAAGGCGGCGCCTGGATCACCAGGGTCCGAAACACGATCGATGGGTCGGAGTTCGAGCTCAAGTCCAAGGTGCTGATTAATGCAGGTGGTCCCTTCGTGGACGAACACAATCAAATGACCGGGCAGAAAACTGAACATCATCACGTTTTCTCAAAGGGTATCCATTTGATCGTCAATAAGCTTACCCCCAATAAACGAATCCTAACCTTTTTTGCCGATGACGGCCGGTTATTCTTCGTTATTCCCATGGGTGCCAAAACGTGTATCGGTACCACCGATACACGGGTCGATAGTCCTTTTACTCATGTGACCGAGGAAGACCGTAAGTTCGTCCTGGACAACATCAATAAACGGCTAAGATTGATGAAGCCTTTGACCAATGACGATGTTATTGCCGAGCGCTGTGGGGTTAGGCCGCTGGTTGTCAAGAGCCAGGCGGAAGGTAAAACAGAGGACTGGATGCAATTGTCTCGTAAGCACGAAATCGACGTCAATCGCCAGGATGCCCATATCAGCATATACGGTGGCAAGTTGACCGATTGTGTCAATGTCGGTGACGAAGTCAGCGCATTCGTTAAGGAACTGGGCGTTAACATACCTTACGTTGAGTACAAGTGGTATGGCGAACCCGATCCGGCCGTCAAGGAAGAGTATCTGCATCAAGCTAGGTTGATGAATTTGGATAGCTACACTTCCCCCGAGGCTTCCGAAAAGCTGACTAGTCGGTTGTGGCGGCGCTATGGCGCCGAGGCGCTCGGTCTGTTGGAAGATATCCGGGAAGACCCCAATCAAGCGGACATTTTAATAAAGGGCACCGAATACATTCGCTGCGAAATCCAGCGGGCCAAGCAAAGGGAGATGATTGTCAAGCTGGAGGACTTCTTGCGCCGCCGTTCCAAGATCGCCCTGGTAGTTCGCAAGGAGGAGATCAAGAATGCCGAGGGTATGATGGAGGCCTGCGACATTCTGTTCGGCGATGAGGCCAAGGCTAAATTCGACGAGTATTTCCAGGATGGTAAGTCCGTTGAAGCCGAAGCGCCCCGGCAGGAATAGACGTGGTAATCGGAAGACTTAGCAATGATGGTTTAGGAACATATTTTCCTAAGACAGCTTTTGCTCAGAGAGGAAGACGTGCTTTCGTGGTATTCGATGCTGATCAGAGAGACATCGTTCTTGAAACGTACCAATCCCGACGCGTCTAAAACCGAGGCGAATGAGGGGTCGTTTGACGAAAGGGGGAAATAAAGTGCGGTAAGGACGAGTAGCAGAGTGCGGTCCACCGGCCGATGCCCTTTTGGAGCGTCTCCGAGGCCTGGAGGCGACGAGCGTTTCTTTGTGCGCAGATATTTTCAAAACAATAAAAAGCGTCAGGATGCCTTGGCGGACGTATTGACTGAGGAGCTTGGGGCGCCGAAGAAGGTTGGAAAAGAGAAATAGGTGGGTAGACCACTCTGTTTCGTGCCCGTGTCCCGACCGCGCGTTTGCGCAAGGCGGAAAAGGTCTTTGCCCGTCTGGGAATGAAGCCCGGTGACGCGTTCAACATTTTTCTCGCACAAGTCGAACTCCGAGACGATCTTCCATTTGCCATTACCACCCATCCCGAAGGGCTCTTGTCCACGGGAGAGCAGGTTAAGGTATGGGAGGAAGCCTTGGGTGAGTACTGAACCTCGTGCCGGTGAGGTTTGGATTGTGGATTTTGGCCTCGCGGCCAAACAGCGTCCCGTCCTGATCCTGGCCTATCCTCAACCTGACGATGCACGGGCGTTGGTTGTGGTGTGCCGCTCACCTCCCAATTACGCGGATTGCGCGGAGAAGTGGACATCGGAAAGCCCCGCTGGCTACCGAAACATTCCGCGGTGAATGTTCAGGGATTTGCCAGCATCGATCAGCACGCCTTGATTCGCAAACTTGGCAAGCTATCCGACGAGCAACTTTCTGCCGTCAAAGACGCAATCCGCGAGGTGCTGGGACTTTGAGCTAAGCCACAAATTCGACAACCTTATCGGCATCAACCTCGCTCGCGGGAAGCAATTTCCAGAACTTCTCGGCGGCGTCTGGTGTCGCGAGCGCACGGTAATGCTGGAAGATTACCGTCCGGCGAATTGCCGTTTCCACACCGCAGCCGTCAGAACTGCCGTCCCTGCGCCACCCAGTAGTGCCAGTCGGCAATGGCTTCGACGGTTTTCTCGTCCACGCCGATGGCTTTGATCTGCGCAAGGGGAATTCCCATCGTGCAATCGCGCCATTCGGCCTCGACCATCATTTCTCCGAGCCTGTCTCCTTCGTCGTCGTCCAGCATTCCCAGCAGGCATGGTGATGTCCTCCTACATCGGTTGGCCAGAGGACTTGCAGGGTCTCCCCCTGGGAATGGACTTAGAAGCGGATCGCAGCGAGGAAGTCGTAGCCGACCCTGGCCGTGGTCAGGGCGTCGGCAGGCGCCCGTGGTGGAGAGCCGGCGTCGTCGCGCTCGACGATGTACTCGACCGCGCCGGCCTTCCTGGAAAGCTCGAAGATCCTCGCGAAGTCGATGAGACCTTGACCGGGGTCGCTGAAGCTGCCGGCCTGGTTCATGTCCTTGATGTGGTACTGCAGGATCCGGCCTTTGTTCTGCTCGATGATGTCCACTGGGTCGCGCGCGCCGCGAGTAACCCAGAACAGGTCCAGCTCCAGGTGCACGAGATCGGGATCGGTCTCGTCCGTCAGAACGTCGAAGGCGGTCCGCGACGGGTCGTCGGTCAGCCGGAAGAACTCCCAATTGTGATTGTGGTAGCCAAGCTTCAGTCCCGCCCTACGGGCCTCCATACCGGCTCTGTTCAAGTCGCGCGCGAACTCCCGCCACGGCGCGGTGGTGCGAGTCACCGCACCGGTGGCGAAGTTGATCCCGAAGAACGGGTGCACGATGTAGGTCGAGCCTCAGAGAGTTGGCGTCGGCAAGCGAGGCGCGCCAAGCGGCCTCGTCGAATGGTTGCGGAATGAGGACGTGGCCGGACGTCGCCACGATGCCCTTGTCGTCCAGCACATCCTTGAACTCCGTAACGGTCAGGTTGCCAAAACCCGCGTGCTCGACCCGCGTGTATCCGATCGCAGCGAGCGTGGCGATCGTGCCCGGGAAGTCGATGGCGAGCTGGTCACGGAGTGTGAACAGCTGGATGCTGATTTGGTCGCGCGGGACCCTGTCCCTGTCCCATCCCCTGTCGGCCCTGCGCCAGCCCTCCTGGGCGAGCGCCGGCGTGACCAACGCTGCGGAACCCCGCGACGGCGGCAGTGACGGCCACCCCGCGCAGGAAGTTGCGGCGGCCTACGAGCGGCATCCTATCTTCAGAGCCGAAGTTGTCTTCTTGATCGGTGTGCATACTCGGTAGGGATAGGAATTTGGTTTTCTGGGGCCAGGACCCGAACGTCTCCTTTCAGGTTTAGTTTCGGGGCGGAAACGCATTTTCGACCGGCTCTTTCGGAGTTTGCAGAATCCCCGAGCGGCTGTCAATGCCGTTTGGGCTTCTCTCGCTGGTTCGGGCGCATTTTGGCGCTTGCGGGTGGCCGGGCCGGGCGCCGGAAAGCGGACAGCGATAAGGCCAAATGACGCCATGCGGTGCCTATTAATGCACAAATTTTGAAAAGGTGTGTTCGGCCTATGGAACAACTCTTACACAGAAGGACGAAAATTTTCCCTCTTGGCCGACGTTCGACGGATCTTCTGGCCACAGGGGATGACTGCGAATAGCAAGTTTTTCAGGACCTAAAATTCTCGGTCGTGGCCGTCCGCGAGAAAGGTTCGCAATTGCGCGGAAGAGCGTTTCCTGTCGACTGCACGTGGGGAAGCAAGCTACGGCTCGGCTGACTCGATTACGAACACTCCTAGGCGTCTCTCCAGCTCAACGACTGACAGGAAACGTTGTAGCGGTCGCAAGACCGGCCAGCATGTGCGAAGCGGCGGTCTTGCCGACCATCATTCCCGTTGTGGGAAGGCGAAAGGGTCGGTTAACATCAGCTTAGGTTAGACAAGATGCCACTCATTGATATTTGGAAAGCTGGCGAACTCCGTGACAAAAGAGTTCAGCAAATTCTCGGCTTTGCCAGGGAGGGCACACTACGAGATGGAATGCAGCGTCCACAGAATTCCGAACATTCCTCGCGCACGTTCCCTCCGACGAACTTATGGCTTATGCGGCGCAGTGCCTGGAGCGGCTTTTTCCAGAGAGTGGCTTGGCATTACAAGACATCATCAATCAGCTCGGAAAACGGCTTGGCTTCTCGGTGGAGCCAGGAAGATATCGGGGAACGAGGAATGAAACGGGCTTTGACGGTCTCTGGCGGACAAAAGAAGGTGAGGCGATAACCGTTGAAGTCGAAACCACCGACGCGTACCGGTTGTCTCTTGTGTCTCTGCTTTGATGTCGCGGCGAACTATCGAAAAAGGCTCATCCGCAGCGGTGCGGTCGAAGAGGAGCGTTCCTCCATTTTGTATGTGGTCGGTCGCCACGACACCGGCGATTTAGAAGCCTAGGTACGCGGATCTCGTCACGCGTGGGATATTCGAATTATCAGCATCGATGCGCTCCTTCGCCTTGTGCGCGTCAAGGAGGAATTAGCCACGCAAGAGACGATGGATCGAATTTATGACATTCTGATGCTACGCGAGTTTACCCGCGTGGACGGGATTATAGACCTGCTCCGGAAAATTGCGCAGCTATTTCCGGCGGCCGGCGTGCGTCAGACTAGAATCGAAGGTCTCGCTCCCTCCTGCAACGTCAGCGTGCAGTTGCTGTCTCCCGCTGCGGACCGCCTCGACGACCTCGCGGATTGCATCGATGACAAGTTGAGGCTGCTCCATCTGGATGACGTGGCCGCTGTTCGTGTCACCGACGTGCTTCGCGTCGAGCAGCTTCGCGAGGCGTTCCTGAGCGGTTCGCCACGCCGGCCATGTCTCTGCGCCTCCGGCGCCGAAGTCAAATCGCTTGTCCGAGGTGAGCACAACGACAGGGATCGCGCGGACTTGCGGGGCGGTTTCGAGCAGATCGAGGCTGCGCTCGTGGTCGGGCGCTTCCAGTCCATTGGATTCGACCAGCTTCTTCGTGGCTTCGAGGTAAGTCGCCCACTGCCCAGGCGTCAGCGAGCGCTTCAGAAACTCCGAGGCGGGGTCGACCAGCACCAGACCGGACACCTTATCTGGGTACGTGCTCGCGAACACCCTGGCAATCAAGCCGCCCCAGGAGTGTCCGACAAGAACGTAGGGGCCCGGTTCTTTGGCTGCGATCAGCAGGGCATTCAGATCCGCGACTCCCTGTTGTGCCGTGGTCGGCTGTCGCACTGCGGTGGAATCGGTAGGTGTGTCATCAAGCCGGGCGGTTCCGGGACGGTCGTAGGCACACACCCGGGTGAACCGGCTGACTTGGGAGAACACAGCCGACTCACTTGGTTTGCTAGCCCCGGCGGCGCCGGTGGGATCAATCAGATTGGTCCAGTCATCGTGGGCGCCTCGAGTGCCCGATACGAGCACCACTACGGGAGAACCGGCGCCGCGGCATTCGAGATACATCTTGCGGTCACCTCCGATGTCGACCAACCCGGCAAAGTCTCCACGTACCGCGGCATGGGCGCTCGCTGAGTCTGGCGCAACTTCACGTCGGAACTCATAAGCCTGACCGTACTCAGCAGAGGAGAGGCGCAGCACGTTGAGCTTAGCGTTCTGGTCAATCTGGAATTGGACGAATCCAAGCGGCAGCGGGCCGAGATTTTCTACCACTGCTGCAAATCGGCCGAATGGCATGAGTTTGGCCGTGAAAACATCGCCGTCCCACGGCTCGATTTTGAGCTTGGCGCCAGTAGAGATGTCCATCACCAGCGCATGACCTTCCACCGATACCACCGCTTTGCCGAAGCTCGGATTGGTGAAATTGCCGGCGAGAGGTCCGAGCGGCGGAAACGGCCGGGGGCTTGCGGGTTTGGCAAACACTCCAGTCTTGGTTTCGAACTGAATATTCGCCGCCTTGAGCGCGTTCGCCACGTGGTCGGTCTTGGGATTGTCAAGAATACGGTCCAAAGTCCATCGCCCGAGCGCATCCGGAAACCCCACGTTTTCCTCATTGCTGAGGACAATGACGCCGACCTTCTTGTCAGGCACGATGCCGACAAAGGAGCCGAAGCCCCTCGTTGAACCATTATGCCAAATGATGTTGCCCTTCGGCGTTTGTTGAATGATCCAGCCCAGCGCGTAGAACAGCTTGTCCGAGAGCGCTACCTTTGGCGTGTGAGTAAAGGCGAGATTCTCGGACGAGACAATGCGTCGTCCCTCGAAGGTGCCGTTGCCGAGCTGTAAGCGGACCCAGCGCGCCATATCTTCGACAGTGGAGTTGATGTCGCCGGCGGGTCCACCGAAGTCATAAGGAAAGACTTCCGTGAAGGGGACCTCGACCGTGCCATCAGGGCGCCAACGATAACCGCTGGCGTGATTGGTCGCGGCTTCGATCGCAGCAGCCGTGTATGAGGAGTCCTTCATACCCAAGGGATCGAGCAGTTCCTGCTGAAGGACCGTATTCCAATCCGCAGCGCCTGCCGCTCTGGCCACAATGCGGCCGGCCAAATGATGCGTGATGTTGGTATAGGCGAAGGTCGCGCGGAAGCTGGATACCGGCTCGACGTAGCGAAGGGACCGGATCAGTTCCGTCTCGTTGATCCCCAGTTCCCCAAGCAGATCGTTGGCGTTCGGAGGAAGGCCGGAGCGTTGAGCGAGAAGGTCGAAGACCCGGAATTCGCGCGTGACCCAGGGATCTTTCAACTGAAAATCCGGATCGAGATCGACGACGCGATCGTCCCATCGCAACTTGCCGCGATCGACCATGATGGCCTCGGTCGCAGCGAGAAATGCCTTCGTGGTTGAGCCGATCTGGAAGACCGTTCTCGTATCGACCGGCGGTCCGCTGCTCTTGCTCCGGACGCCGAAGCCTTTGGCATAAACGAGCCTGTCGTCCGCCACGATGCCTATCGCGACGCCGGGCACGTCGAACCCTTTCATCCCGCTGGCAATGTAGTCCTCGAGCTCAGGGATCAGCGCCTGAACGCGATCCTCGATGGGAGGTTTGGTTTGGGACGGTTCCGCCGCCCGCGCCACGTTCTCAAGCTGAAAGGTGGCCAGTGCGGTGATCGTTAGGAAGGATAGGAAGACCCCCCGAACGCAGCGGTAAGTTTGCGGCGGCGCGGCCGACGCGATCCGGTCCTTCTGGCTCGACATCATCATCGTAAAGTGCTCCCTTGGAGAACGGAGCCGGCCTTGTTATCACTTCAGGCTGAGTAGACCATATCAACATTTTTCGGGCGCGGCGTCCATCTCCAAGGAGGTCGATTTCCATGATAGGCACGCGCGGTTCTGAATGCACATCCGCCCTGGATCACGAACTCTCGCTGGCTCCGCGACTGACTGGAAAGCGCGCAGCGGTCGAGGACTCGCCATCAAGTCTGGCGGCCAAAGGCAGAACGAGCTTCTTGATGGCATCGGGTCGCATCGACCGACAAACGGACACTTGTGTCCTGATGGGTGGCGAAAACTCCGGAAAATTGGACATCTTTCCCGAAGAGGATACTATCCTCAATCCACACGCCCAAACGAAAGCCGCTTCCGTGAAGGCCGTTCTGAGTGCGCTGCGGGACCACAATGTCCGTTACCTCATCGCTGGCGGGCTTGCTGTCAACGCTTACGGCTTTCTCCGTTACACCGAAGACGCGGATCTCGTGATCGAACTGGTCTCGGACAACATCCATGCGGCGTTTGAGGCCCTGGCAACGCTCGGCTATCGACCCAACGTTCCGATCACCGCCGAGCAATTCGCGCTGCCGGAAAACCGCGAGCATTGGATGCGCGAAAAGGATATGAAAGTTCTCCAGTTCTGGAGCGACCAGCATCGACAGACGCCAATCGACGTTTTCATCCAGGTGCCGTTCGACTTCGCCGGGGAATTGGCTGTCGCACCCACCAGAGATTTGACCGGTGTCGGTGCGGTGCCGATTGTGACACTGCGCACGCTCGTCGCGATGAAACGCGCCGCCGGTCGGGACCAGGATCGCATCGATATCGAAAACTCTGCGGCTGCGTTACCCCAACGACTTTCCTTCCGATGCCTGACGAATCCACGCCGATTGATTGGAGTCTCACAACCTGGGACGGGAGCCGCCGCGAACAGTTGCGCCGCTGGTCGCAGTTGACCATGGACGAAATTCTCGAAGCCCAGGAAGAAATGGCCGATCTGGCGACCGAGATTGGAGGCGATGCCGCTTTGCCCGGGCGTCACGACCCTTATTATCAACATCTTCTTCGGACGTCGACTTAGCCGCTCATGTGATCCGCGAAGACCCGCCTGGGAAGCATTGACGATCGACGTTGCCGCGAGCGCCGACAACAGAGCGCTTGCGCGCGCTCATCACGAGAATCAGGGAAGAAGTAGGTCAGACGAAAGCAACTATTTGGCGGTGCCGAGACATCCTCAAAGAAATGAAGCCGTGAATCACAGCCGGCGCGAATCTCGTTCCGCGTGGCATGGCTCTGCATCTTTGGGCGGACCCGTCGGGGACACCGGGCAACTACATCCCAGATACGCGTGCTCCCGGATCGCATCGCACCGGCCTGCGAGACTACTACAGCGGCCCGCGAAATTCCCGCCTCTTGCAGATTGGATCTTGCCAACTCAATGGGCATCGCCTTTTGGGGATGTTCATCTCCGCCATGCACAGGACCCTCCACGTCCAAAAAACTTGGTATAGGACTGCTGCTTGCTGGGCAGATGCTCATGCCCGAAGGCGGAGACAACCCCGCAGCGATTCTGGCACGCCTGCCCGACGCTGATCCGATGGTCGCTCGCTACACCCGCGAGGTCGCGACCTGGGCGACCGTCACCCCTGTGATCCTGCCCGGCTACGACGATCCAAAAAAGCTTCGCCGCGCACTCTCGCCGCGCGAGGATGCGGATGCGGAATCGCTCGATGCCGAACGCAAGCAACGCCTGATATCAACCCTCGACCGTCGAACCGACTTCCTTCTGCGCAAAGCCATTCGTCAGGCTGGCTTCCCCGATGAACTCGCCCGCCACGCGGAGATCGATTGGAGTGGAAGCGGTTTCTGGCCCGGCACGGACCTCGCCAGCCGATATGCGATTCCGGAAGCGCTCCGCCGCTTCCGCCGTTTGCATGTGCACATCTCCTGGCGTGATGCTGCGGGGGTTCCGATTCCCGTTGCAGGACCGATTTGCGTTGGCAGTGGCCGATTTGTCGGCCTCGGCCTTTTCGCTCCGTTTTGCACGTGATCGGCAAGAGTAACAAACTCAGCCCGTCATTTGCTCCCGACGTAACGACTGAGTTTGCGCTTTTCCATCACCCGCCGGACTCGCCAGGAGGTTGACTATGCCTGAGCGAAATCATCGCGGTCGGAAGAGGGCGCGTCGTGGTTCCCGGAGCGGCGACGAACCGATGCTCCAAAATGCCACGGCCATCGATGTCCATCGACCGGGAAGCTCCGCCTCTCGCGGTCGGGAGCGTCGTGTGGGGCTGTTCTTCGAAATCGAATTCGAGAAGCCCGTTGCCCTCAAATGGCCGGCCCTCGGGATGTTTGTCCCGGCAGATGGATGAAATGAAACTCTCCCGCTTTGAAACCATCGTCCGGGCGCGCAACGCGCTCGATAGAGGCGCGGCTTGATAGTTCAACCAGGCCAGGATGGCCTCTTCGTCCCCGCGGACCTGGTGTAACCGCTGACCTCATGGGCTACGGCACGCGCAAAACCAAAATCGAAGACGGGAGTGGCGGGAAGCGGGGCCTTCCAATGTGAACCATTGGGTGACGACGGAGGAGATCAAGGTGGCGAGCCGGAAGGCGCGCGGGGCGGAGGCGCGGGAGAGTTGGAGCGCGACGCGGATGACGCGCCTGCGAATCGCCCTCGACTCTTCGCCACTCTTCGCGAGTGGAGGAATTCCTCTGGAACGCAGGGCTTTTCGGAATGGCGGAAGCTGACTATATTGCATGCAGGATGCAAGTCTCCATCGACGAAAATCGTGCCGCGATCGCCGGTCTCTGCCGGCGCTTTGCCGTCGAGCGGCTGGAGATTTTCGGCTCGGCTGCCGGGATAGACTTCGATCCGCAACGTAGCGATCTGGATTTTCTAGTGAGCTTCCGCCCCGACGCCACAAATCTCGAAAACTATCTCGCGCTGGCCGAAGGGCTCGAGAACCTGCTCGGGCGGAAGGTGGACCTCGTGATCGAACGCGCGATTCGCAATCCCTACTTCCGCCGGGCCGTGGCTGCCAGCCGCCAACTCGTCTATGCGCACTCAGAGCAAGAAGCTGCTGTTTGATATCCGGCAGGCATGCCGTGAGGTGGAGGGATTCAATGAGGGCGTGACGCTGGCCGATTACGCCACGAGCACAATGCGGCGGGCGGCCACGGAGCGTATGTTCGAGATCATGGGTGAGGCCCATGACGCGCTTGCGCGAGACGGATGACGAGACTTTCCAGATGATCTCCGGGGCGCCGGCCATTGTGGGTTTCCGCAATCGCCTCATTCACGGTTACGACGCCGTTGATGATGAAATTGTGTGGAAGATCATCCGCGACAAGGTGCCGATGCTCTTGCGGGAAGTGCAGACGCTGCTGGGAGGCGCCGACGAAGATTGAGCGGCTCCAGGTTGAAAATTGAAGGCCGCAAATGAGGCTTTTCCATGCTCGCCTTCGACGGGCCGGTGGCCGTGAGATGGGGATTATGAACGCAGAGCTGACCCGCCTGGGAAAACGCTTCCCGATCAGCGACAGCTTTCTGGCCGCCACGGCATTGCATCACAACCTCGCCGTCGCAGCCCGCAATGAGAAGGACTTTCTCGCCGCCAGCGTGAAGACCGTCAATCCCTGGATATTGACGGCCTGAGTTCCGCCACGCTTTTTGCCACATGAAACTCTCCAGCTTCGAAACCATCGTCCGTTGGCTTTTTCTTTTGGTTGAAGCTCAAAATGCTGGCTGGACGGAAATTCGCGGGTGTTATGCCCCATGACGCTGAAACAGCAAGTCCATGATCTCGTCGAAGATTTGCCGGAGGATTCTCCGCTTCTCATGGAGGTGCGTGAAGCTTTGCGGTTAAACCGCGCCATCGGGGAAGCGATGGATGACATGAGCGAAGGCCGGACCTACAGCGCGGCTTGGCGAAGCGCCAGCCCCTTCGTGCTCCGCGCTATTTCTATCGAGGGGGCGGCACCAAAACGACTCTGAAAGAAAAGGATCGGCCCGAGTGCCAATTGGCCGAATGTCTGAGGACAGCGAGTGTGAGGACCGCCGGCGAGATTCGCCGGATCGCAGCACCAGAGAGCAGTTCGAGTGGCGGGCAGTCGAATTGGGATATCGTCCGGACCCCAGAACTCGAAGAACCGGCTGGGAGAGATCTTGCAACCGTCACAGTGCATCGCAGCAGCAGTGATGAAACCCAGCGGAAGGAACGACGCGTCGGACTATCTCTAGAAATCGAGTTGTCGAACCTGTCGCTCTCCCACTTCCAGCCTTCGGCCATTCTTGCCACTTCGGCCTAGGGTTGTTTGTGCCCCTCCTTGACCCATATACCCATATCGCCTAGGCTGGTGTGCCATATGAAGACTACGATCGAGATCTCCACTCCGTTGCTGCGTCGGGCGAAGAAGGTGGCGTCTCGCGAGGGCATCACGCTGCGTGCCCTCATCGAGGAGGGCCTCGCGAAGTCGCTGGAGGCACGAGCCGCCGCCCGCCCCGCCTACGAGCCCCTCATCTTCACCAAGGGCACCGGCATGAATCCTGAATTTGTCACTGGCGGGTGGGAAAAGATTCGCGACGCCCTCTACGAGGGCCGGGGCGCGTGATCGCCATTGACACCAACGTTCTCGTGGCCGCTCACCGCGCCGACCACCCGCATCATCGGCCGGCGGACGCGGCCTTGCGAGAGATTTGCCTGGCCGGGACCCCCTGGGCGTTGCCCTGGCCGTGTGCGCACGAGTTCCTTGGCAACGTCACCCATCCCCGCATTTGGCTTGTGCCCACACCGATGAACGATGCCCTGGAAGCTCTGAATCGCTGGCGGCAACTGCCCTTTGTCCGCATGCTCGCCGAGGGCGAGGGTTATTGGTCTCTGTTGCGGGAACTCACCCGCTCCGGTGGCATTGTTGGTCCGCTCATTCACGATGCAAGGGTTGCCGCGCTATGCCTCCATCACGGGGTGCGCGAGCTTTGGACAGCCGATCGCGACTTCTCACGCTTCCCCAAACTGCGAACCCGCAATCCCCTGGTCTGAGCAAGCGTCCTCTACGGCGCGCAACACTGCTCCGGTCATTTCGCTTTCCCTTTGGCTCGCCCAGCGCCGGTTCTTCAGGTTAGGTTGACCGCTTCATGGATCATCAGGTTCACCACGAGACCGCTCAGTGGCCCCTCGTGCTCGGGCGCGGCACTGGCCCGGCGTCACTGCTCGAGTTGATCCGACGGCTCCGCATGCCTCCGGCGTCAACGAGCGAGTGCCATTGATTTGGTTCCCGACGCATGAAACTTTCCAGCTTCGAAGCTATCGTAGGCGCACTCAACGAGGCAGGGGTGCAGTATTTGGTGGTGGGCGGAATCGCCGTCAATGCGCACGGTTATCTCCGCGTGACGAACGATGTGGATATCGTCATCCGACTGGAGCGAGGCGATATCGTGGCAGCATTCGCTTCGCTCGCGGCCATTGGGTATTTTCCTTCGGTGCCGATCACGGCGGAGGAGTTTGCTGATCCGACGTTGCGCGAGAGCTGGCGACGGGAGAAAGGAATGCTGGTTCTGAAGATGTGGAGCGATGCGCATCGGGAAACACCCCTCGATGTGTTTATCTATCACCCGTTTGATTTCGACCTGGAGTATGGTCGCGCGATGGTGAGCGACGATCCGGTAGCTCGATTCGCGAGCATCCCGGCGCTGATCGCGATGAAACAGCAAGCGGGGCGCGCCACGGACCTGATCGATGTTGCGAAGCTGCGACAGATCGAGGAAATTGGCGGACATGGAGGTTAAGACCTGCGATCCGTCGGGAATGGGATGGACGCAATGCACGGCGGCGGGCTCGGAGCGTGCCCAATTGCTGGTCTGGCATTCACTATCTCTCCGTCAGAAGCTCGCGGCCTTGGAGGAAATGTGCGAACTCTCCCGGCGCTTGCTGGCGCAGCGCCGGCGCGCGGGTTTGCCGTATTTCGATCCGGTGACCGGCGAATTGATCAAGAGCGGCCGTGAATCGCGAGTCGGAGATTGATTGGAGCGTGACCACCTGCAAGGGGAGCAGACGAGAGCAGACCCTCTGACCAAACCAAGTATCCTCAGGCTAACCGCAGAGGCCAACACGGCGCGCCTTGTGCGGGACACAGGGAACACAGAGGGAATTAGTAAGGGCACAAGTCGGCGTTCTCCGCGGTAGGAGATGACGCCCCAGCCATTCCGTATTGATGTGTGCACATCTCACGTGAGAAGCTGTCCCCGACGGGCCTCGAAATGGAAACCGAAGACGACCCATCCGTGTCCGATGCCGCGAGCAATGAGCTCGTGGTATTTCTCGTCCGGCGCGATTGGAGGCGTGGCGCGCCGGCCGAAGCTTCAGGAAAAACCAAGGTCCGCCGCGGGGAGAAGAGTCGGGGTGAGTGAGCAGCTGTGCTTCTCGTTTGACGGCGGTCAGCCGCAAAGCGTTTCCGGGGTCGAACTCTGGCGCGAGCGCCGCCGCGTCCAGACCGACGCATTGTCCGAGGTGACCGGACTGCCGATCGGCCACGCGGTGCGCCTAACGCTTGGCCGCGGCCCCGTGGTCGAGGGTGTTCTTTTTCTCGATGAAGAAGGTCTCTGGGTGGATACGAGACGTTGCCGCGACCTGCGACTTCGCGTTGGCACAGTCGATTTTCGGGCGGGAGACGTGGAATCGTGCGTCAGGCTGGACTAAACACCGGAAGGGCGTACCGATTGGCGCGGGACTTCAATGACACATCGGCAGCGTGTGATTTCCTTCGTCGCGGCCGTGAGCTAGTTTTCACGGCATGTACTTGAGTGAAGTCCTTCATCTCCGCTACCGCGGGTTTCTGGGTAAGACTGTTGCGCGGATTTCGGAGGCGCCGACTTTTGAGATCGATCCCGCAGAGTTCAGACGATGCGCCGGAGAGCAATTCGAGGAGGTGAACCTTGCGGAGCTCCCGCGAGAACTTCGCCTCCAATCTCGATCAGAGCCTCACGGGCATGAATGGCTCGAGCTTCAGACGTCGTCCGATCGTCTCATATTTGAAACCTGGCGCGCGCCCGGCGACCAATCCCAGGAACAGGCGACCGGCTACGATTCGCCTCTGCGCCGACTCTTTCTTGCGGTCCAGCGATGCACCGGTTCCGAGTTCTACCTGTATCATGAAGCAGGCGCCTATCCGCTGATTCCCGCCTGCATGTCGAGCGGGCTTGCGCTGGCGTATCCAGAGATTGCAGACCGGCTTGATGAGATGGGGTGGCATCGCGATCAGCTCGAAACTCCCATGCTGGGTCTGCTGCGTTGGACGGCCGAGAACCCGATTCGCGCGGCCCAACTCGATTTTCCCGACAACTGGATGCCGCTTTTCGCCATGCTTTTGCTTGCTTACTGGCAAATCCCGGCCGCGCATCGCCCGCTGGCCGATCTGCTCCGGAGTTCGCCCGATGTCCTCGACCGCATTCTCGGTGATGTATTGACCGAAGGCTACGACCGGTTCCTCAGCGCGACCGCCCGGGCGCCGTTCAGTGAGTTGCGAGCGATCGTCGAAGACCCGGAGGTCTTTGAATTTGCCCGGGCCTGCGCGTTCCGGGCGCTGGGCAACGTGGCGAGGAATGGTTCCTGGACGCAAGACGAGTTCATTGGATGGATGCGCCGGCTTGGCTCGAAGCTCCTCGTCGAGCGTCCTCCTTGCTTCTTGCACGACGCCTTTGTATGCGACGTGGCCGACTTCGGCATTCCAGCCCTGCAGGTTGAGGCGCAGATGCTCTTTGATGAAGACCTCGTCGATCCGGTGGTCATCAGCAGGAGCGAATTCCATCAATTCACAAAGGACGGAGCTTCGCGCGACCAGCGTCCTAAGACGTTCGCAAGAGCATCTGACGGCTTGCGCGTGTTCCTCAAAAGCGCCTTCGGGCCGAAGGAAGCTGAATCGGAGACGCATGAGACCGTCCGGAACTCCAGGAAAGTTGGCCGCAACGAACCGTGTCCTTGTGGCAGCGGAGTCAAATACAAAAAATGTTGCGGCAAGTCGTAAGAGCCTGTCTAAAAATTGGGGAATGCCGCGTTGCTGGGGATTTTTTGTCTGGCCAAGGCGGGAGGGCGGCGGCAATCCCCGCAGCGGGCTTGTCCCGCCCGACCAACGCAGGTCAGGCAAAACAACCAACCCAGGTGGAAGAAAGGGTCCCTCACCTTTCTTGCTCGCGCGGCTCTCCCTAATTTTTGGACAGGCTCTTAAGGCAATTCTTCCCGCGGACACAAAGGATGGCGGCAGATGCCACAACTCTGTGTCCCCGATGTTCTCGGTGGTTCAACCGTTCGTTATCCAGTATTGCTAAGTTTGTCAAAAGCTGCCAAGACTTTGACGACGCCAGTCATGAATCCCGCAATCATTATGGTTGATTGGGCAGTGCCGTTGCCAGGTCGGCATTTGGCGTAGCAGCAGGCTCTGGAAGCGATCATGCCTCGCGGAACTTCAGACTCAGCAAAGGGGAAACGAAGTCGCATCAGGGCAGGGAAGGTGCGCGAGCAACTGGTTACCGAAGTCAAAGCGGCCTTTCGCAATACCGCAGAAGATCCCTCCGGAGACCAGGCCCCGGCGCAAGTACCGGCGGACCTGAAGCTGGGGACGGCGCCGCTGGCAGAGACTTCGATGCTGGCAGAGCCTGAAGCGCCCCCCACCGCACCTGCCGTTGACCCTTTGCCGGCGCGGATGCTTAACGAATTCGTCTACTGTCCGCGGCTGTTCTATTACGAATACGTCGAAGGTGTCTTCGTGGATAACGCGGACACGACGCGCGGTGCAGCCCTGCACGCGCGGGTTGACAAAGGCAGCGGTGCGCTGCCCGTTGCCGAAGCGCCAGCGGCCGAGCCCGACGACGGCGAGGAAAACAAGACCCCGAAGCCCGGCACCGAGCCCGAGAAGATCCATTCCCGCTCGGTGACCCTCGGCTCGGACCGTCTCGGCGTGATTGCCAAGCTCGACCTCGTGGAGGTGCGCAGTAACGACGCGGACCCGGATCTGCTGTCGCCTCTCCAGTTCTGCCCGGTCGATTACAAGGCCGGTGCTCCCCGCGAGGGTGACGATGGGAACGAACTCTGGCCGACCGACCGCATGCAACTCGGTCTCCAGATCCTCATCTTGCGCGACAATGGATACCGCTGCGAGCGAGGAATCATCTACTACCGTGCCACGAAGCAGCGCGTGGCCTTGGAATGGACTTCTGAGCTGGAGACGTGGGTCCTGTCACAGATTGAATCCGCAAGGAAAACGATGGAGGGACCGATTCCACCGCCTTTGGTCGCCTCGCCGAAGTGCCTGCGGTGTTCTCTGAATTCGGTGTGTCTGCCGGACGAAACGCGATTGCTCGCTACAGGAGCAGTTGAGAGTTCCGTGTCGAGAAGCGTAGAATCGGAAGGTGAGGCGAGCCGGACTCCAGCCCCTGAGATGATCTCTGCCGGTCTATCAACTCTCAACTCTCAACTCTCAACAATCAACCAACGTCGCCCTGCGGCGTCTGATATCTCCGCGTGATGATGCGCGCGTCCTTTATCTTAACACCCCGGGCGTGCGCGTCGGGCGCAAGGACGAATTGCTAACGGTGAAGGCCGAGGAGAGAACGCTTAACGAGGTCCGAATCGCAGATATCGCGCACGTTGCTCTTTTCGGAAACATTCAGATTTCGACACAGGCAGTCCAAGTGCTTTGCGAAAGGGAAGTCCCGATTACCTATTTCTCGATGGGTGGATGGTTCTATGGCATCACGCGTGGCCATGAACTAAAGAACGTCTTTACGAGAATCGAACAGTTCCGACTGGCTAGGGACCCTATGTTCTGTCTCGGACTCGCGCGGAAGATGATTTTCGGAAAGGTCCGAAATCAGCGCACCATGCTGATGAGATTGCACCTGGAACCGCCGGCTCCGACCGTGGCAAAACTCAAGACAATGGCGAATTCCGCGCTCAACGCGCAATCGCTCGACGAGTTGCTGGGAATCGAGGGCGCGGCAGCGCATTTTTACTTCGGTGCGTTTGAGGGAATGCTGAAAGCCGACGACCCGCTTGGTGATTCGGAACCGGTTCCGGGAACTCAGCTTCATTTAATTTTTCCGGACGCAATCGGCGACCACCAACCGATCCGGTGAATGCTTTGCTTTCTCTCGCCTATAGCCTGCTGACAAAGGATTGTACGCTGGCGGCCGTGGCTGTCGGCTTGGATCCCTACGTTGGCTTCTATCATCAGCCGAGATTCGGCCGGCCAGCGCTGGCCCTCGACGTAATGGAAGAGTTTCGGCCGCTCATCGCGGAGTCCGTTGTCCTCACCGCGATCAACAATCGGATGATCCTTCCCAAGCATTTCATCCGCGCCGGACGGGCGGTCAATCTCTCACCTTCCGGCCGCAAGCTGTTCTTTCAAGCCTACGAGCAGCGGATGAGCTCGCTGATCACGCATCCCACCTTTGACTACAAAGTGAGCTATCGGCGTGTCTTGGAACTTCAATTTCGCTTGCTTGCCCGATACTTGACCGGCGAGATTCCTGAGTATCCTCCTTTTCTCACACGGTGAACCCTCCCCAATGAGAACGACTTTCCTCGTCTGCTACGACATCGCCAACGAAAAACGTCTTCGACGCGTTTTCAAGATCTGCAAGAACTTCGGAAATCATTTGCAGTTTTCGGTGTTCGAATGTGATCTAAACCCTACGGAACGAATTCAGTTGGAAAGGCAACTTGGCGAGGTCATGAAGCTCGACGAAGATCAGGCGCTTTTCGTATCGCTTGGCCCCTCGGAGGGGAGGGGCGACCGAGTGATTGCGGCGCTCGGGTTGCCTTACACGCGCCTTGATGAGCCGTGTTACGTCGTGTGAACAACTAGTGGGCACGAGTTCTTTGACATTTCGAACGCTCGCGAGCGCCTGGGTGGCGTCAGGTCACTGCATCGCCGCTCGCGCGTTGATATCGAGAAAGATAGCATTGGTCTTGGCTTGGCCAGCTACTGCGTACCCGCTATGATTACCACCCGCTCGCAATCCGCCAATTGGTGCGCTGACCATGAACACCTTGCACCTGCACTCCTTCCGCGTTCACAAGAACGCGGCCCCGTTGAAGCAGGCTGCAGTCGGACCAGGCAGCTTCCACCAGCAGGCAAACGCCTTCCGCGTTCACAAGAACGCGGCCCCGTTGAAGCTGTAACGGTCTTAGTCAATTGGATGTTCGCGATCATAGTACCCACCGTGCCGGCACCGAGTAAGGTTGGTCGCGCATGGCAGGGGTCGGGCCTTGGGGGGGCCGGCCGTAGGCCATGAAGCGTGGGTGGCGCCGTTATTCTCTTCGATCCAATCTTCCAGGGATTGGCCATCTCTTTGGACTTCATCGAGCAACGTCTGCGCGAGGGAATTCCACTCGATGCAGCTGTCGTAGACGCGGGCGCCGTCCGCTTTCGGCCAATGTTTTATCACCGCGATGGCAGTTATCGTAAAGGACAGGCACCGCCATCCGACTGATAAGCAGTGAGGCGATTTCACCAGCCATCAGAGAGTTTTTATGGGTGTGTGCCAATCCAATCATCGACGTCGCGGTAAAACGAACGGAACCAGCCCACCATCAGCACGTAGATAAGGACCAGGACGGCGGCGAAGGCCAGGCCAAGATCACGAAAGACCTCGATAGTGATATGCCACTCGCCGTCCCATTTCATGGCGGGTTTCAGGTCGGTGAAGGGCTGGGAAGCGTTATAGATCCCGTCCTTCATCCATCAACGCCGGTGGGAAGCCTCCGAGCCCGTGCGCGCCCCTCAAGCCGAGCATGCTACTGAGCCCCTGCATCGATCCACGACTTGATGAGTGCGACCTCCTGCGCGGGGAGAACGTGATCTGACGCGTTACGCTTCATCTTCACTGCGCCGGTAACGATTGGCACCAGGCGGCTCTCGCCGCTCTTGCCAGGAAGAACCAGCGGCCCTTTGCCATCGTCTCGGAAGAAAGCGCCACGCTCGTCAACACGAAATCCAGCCTTTTGCTTCTCAGGTCCGTGGCAGGAGACACAGGATCTTTCAAAGATTGGATAGATGTCTCGCTGAAACTGGGGACCTTCGCTTGATACCGATGACACACGAATGAAGTCGCTTGCCTGGGAAGGATGGAGGGATGTCCCCTGGTTCTTCCCTCTCCTTTCCTGGCGCTGGGTAATCGGGAGCAACAGGAAAGCGCCGACTATGGCCGCACCCGCCAGTAGTCCGGCTCCGAGGCGCCAGCCGTGACCCTTGGCAGCGACCTTGGTGAGCCAGGTCCAGTTGACCGCAAGATGAGCCGCCACAAGCGCGATGAAGACATAAGAGACCCATGTGTGTAAGGCGCCCCACTCATGGCGACTCCATCCGAGAACCTCCAATCCTTGTCCGCCACGGCTGCCAGGGATCAGTCGGTAGGCCATCAGCAGACCGGTGCCTACCATCACGCAAGAGCTCAGATAGAGCAGCAGGTTCAGGATGCGACGAAATGCAATTTTCATAGCAAGCACGGCAATGACGTCGTCAGTTTGGCATTCCTGGGCCCGGGACGGGCTGAGGCCGCCGGCGTTTCCGCAACACCGAAGGACAGCTCAAAGATATATCCCATCGCGTCGCCGGCCTCCACAACGGGGCGGCTTCCGGGAAAACGCCGCTCGGATCGAGCACCGGATCCAGTTCTAAACGCGTTCTTCATGCGCCTATCGTTGCCATGCGAGGTCAACCTGTGTTAGCCACCCCTTGCTTCCGTCTTTTTAATTCAGTGAGTAGTGTCTGGCTCGTCGGATCATCGTCCGCCAGTGCTTGCACACTGCTGCCGATGAGTTCGTGGAGCGACCTGGCAGTCTCGATCGCCACCGGCTTCGGCGAGAGTTCTTCGGCCAGCGCCAGGATGTCCTGTGGCTTGTCGAACACGGCTACCTGACGTCGCAGCGGCGTGGGCAACATCAGGAACAGGTAGCAATGCATCCACGTGCCACGGCGCGTCAGGACAAAGGTGCATTCGCGCATCTGCGGATCGTTCGGATCACTCCCTTCCTGGATTGCCATAAATGGCCCGCGCTGCTCCGGATGCCGCGTGCTCTTGCTTACATTGAGGATGCGGAAATCGTGGTAGGAATTAGTTATGGCTCTCATCATGATATTTGAGCTCTGTTGCCAATGAAGTTCGTGCAGTTCCGTTCGTTGCGCTGACCGTTGCTTGGCAGCCTCTTTGCCAAAATTGGCATTCTTTGAGTTCTCCACCGAATAATCGGACACCGGATATCACAGTTGCTGGAGCGAGCTCTGCGGAGGGATACGATGTTGCTCTTCGAGACGGATTTTTGAAGCGGACAGGTGTCCGGTGCCTTTCGCGGCAAGCAAATGGATGCGCGACGATTTCTACAAGCGTGCGGCCAGCAAAGAGAAAACTCTCTACGTAGTCGAAGGTGCGAATCATATGTCGTTGTATGATGTCCCTCGGTGTGTGAACGACGCGGTGTCCGAATTGGCGCCTTTCTTCAAAGCCAATCCGTGAATGGGATCAGATTGCCGAACGAACCGGGAAAGCGATGACGTTCGACATCGACGTTCAACCGGTATCGGCGGCAGCCAGAGAGGATGTGGCACGGGCGGCTGTCGCCATCGATTTCGGGGAGCCTACCCGTGTCGTCCGGCAGCCACCTACGCTTCCCCTCTGGACAAAGCTGCGATTCACGAAGTCTGTAATTCCGGTGCGCTTCGCGATGACCAGGAGAGGCTGCTTCGATGGACTTCTCGTGCTCCATCTCCTCGTTCGCGTCCTCGTGCCTCATCGTCCTCCTCGTCGAATCCGCCTCTGTTCGAGGACGAGGGACGAGGACGAGCGCGAAGGAGATCACCAGGTTACTTCGAGCTTGCCGGTGACGGGGGCATATGCAGCGGCCTCGCGACCGTACGCCTATTTTTCGGGGGCGACTGATTGTGCCTCAGAAGGGGTGGCTTCCCCGGGCGGCGCAGTTCGGCGGGAAGGTCCAAACGGCCGGCGGATGACAACATAGAGAACCGGGGTGAAGAAGATGCCGAGGAGAGTGACGCCGAGCATGCCGCCGAAGACCGCGGTTCCGAGCGCGCGGCGCATTTCCGCTCCGGCGCCCGTGGCGAGAAGGAGCGGAACGACGCCGAGAATAAAAGCAAAGGATGTCATGAGGATCGGTCGAAGTCGAAGCCGGGCGGCTTCGGCGGCGGCGCTCAGGATATCGAGCCCTTCGTCGCGCTCCTTCTGACGCGCGAATTCGACGATGAGGATGGCGTTCTTGGCGGCCAGGCCGATAAGAACGACAAGGCCGATTTGCGTAAGGATGTTATTGTCAAGGCCGCGGGCGAACACCAGCCAGATTGCGCCGACCAGGCAGAGCGGGACAGAGAGAATGACAGCCAGTGGCAGTGACCAGTTTTCGTATTGGGCCACGAGGACAAGGAAAACGAAGAGAATGGCAAGGACAAAGACCTGCGCGGCTGTGCCGGTGGCGGCCTTTTCCTGATAGGCAAGTTCGGTCCACTCGAAGGTGATTCCGGGCGGGAGCACTTTCGCCGCGGCGCGCTCGATCGCCTCGATAGCCTGGCCCGTCGAGTAACCGGGTGCCGCAACACCCTGGACCTCCGCGGCGGGATAGAGATTGTATCGCACGTAGCGATCCGGTCCGGTGGTTTCACGGATTTCTACGACCGATCCAAGGGGAACCATTTCTCCGCGCAAGTTGCGTGTTTTGAGCCGAAACAGATCGCGGGCCTCATCGCGAAAGGGAATATCCGCCTGCGCCGTAACACGGAATGTCCTCCCGAAAAGGTTCAATTCGTTGACAAACAGCGAGCCCAAATAGATCTGCATCGTCGAAAAAACATTATCCAGAGGAACGTCCAGCATTTTCGCCTTCACCCGATCCACGTCCGCAAAAATCCGCGGCGCGGCGGCGCGGAACGGAGAAAACGCCTGGCCGATGGCAGATTCGGAGCGCGCGGCAGAGACCAGGGCCGCAGCGGCTTCCTCGAGGGCTTTTGGGCCGAGGTTGGCACGATCCTGGAGCATTAGCTTGAAGCCTCCCCCGCTGCCAATGCCTCGAACGGACGGGGGAGGAAGGACGAGGACGACCGCGTCCTGCAGGTCCGCAATCTTTGCCCGGAGCTCCGCAATGATTTTGTCGCCAGTCAGTCCCGATTTCTTTCGTTCGTCAAATGGCTTGAAGACCGGAAACAGCGCGGCCGCGTTTGGGCTGTTGGTGAAGGTCGCGCCGTTGAAACCCGCAAACGCCACGACATGACCGATACCCTCGACATCCAGCGCGCGGCGGACAAGTTCCCTGACGACGGCGTCCGTTCGTTCGAGAGAGGCGCCGTCCGGAAGCTGTGCGGCAATGATTGCATATCCCTGATCCTGTCCGGGGATGAATCCCGAGGGCACTATCCGCAGGCCAACCCCAGCCAGAACGAGCAGCAGGGCATAGAAAATAAGGGCCACCAGCGTCATCGTGACGAGCTTTCGGACAAACGCCGTATATCCGGTGACGACCCGTCCGAAGATCCAGTTGAAGCCCTTAAAGAACCAGCCGAGGAGGAAGTTCCAGAGGCGCGTGAACCAGTCCGGCTTTTCGCCGCGCGAGGAGAGGAGCAAGGCGCTTAAAGCGGGGCTGAGTGTTAGCGAGACAATGCCTGAGATCGCCACCGAGCCGGAAATCGTGAGTGCGAATTGCCTGTAGAATTGGCCCGAGATTCCCGGCAGGAACGCGGTCGGGATGAAAATCGCCGCCATGACAAGCGTGATGGCAATGATGGGTCCGCTGACTTCGTCCATGGCCACTCGGGCGGCCTCACGAGCTGGGAGGCCGGCCTCGATGTTGCGCTCGATGTTCTCGACGACAACAATGGCGTCGTCGACGACGATGCCGATCGCTAAGACCAGCCCGAAGAGTGAGAGATTGTTCAGTGAGAATCCCAGACCGGCCAGGATCGCGAGCGTTCCGACGAGCGACACCGGGATGGCCACGAGGGGAATCACCGAGGCTCGCCAGCTCTGAAGGAACACCATGACCACGAGGACGACCAGGATGATCGCCTCAATGATCGTGTGGCCGACCGCGTTGATCGATTCCGCGATAAAGACCGTCGGATCATAGATAATCGCATAGTCGAGCCCTTTTGGAAAATCCGCCGCCATTTCTTTCATCGCGGCGCGAATGCCCCGGGCGGTTTCGAGCGCATTCGAGCCCGGAAGCTGAGAGATGGGCATCGCAATTGCCGGAGTCGTCGACGCGTAGTTGTTAACGCTGTAATCGAGCGCGCCAAGCTCGACGCGCGCAACGTCCCGGAGCCGGACCACTTCTCCCGCGGTGCCCGTCTTGACGACAATGTCTTCGAATTGTTCCTCCTCAGAAAGCCGTCCGAGGACGCTGACACTGAGCTGAACCGGGTTTCCCTTGGTCGTCGGCGGCTGACCGATGACCCCGGCGGCAACTTGAACGTTCTGCTCCCGGAGTGCGGTGACCACATCGGACGGGGTCATGGAAAGATTGGCAAGCCGGTCTGGGTCAAGCCAGATGCGCATGCTATATTCGCGCACCCCGAACAGGCGCACTTCGCCGACGCCTTTGATCCGACGGAGCCGCTCGCGGACCTGGAGGATTGCATAATTGCTGACGTAGAGCGAGTCGTACAGCCCGCTGGGAGAAAACATCTGGACCACGAGGAGGAGGTCCGGCGTGCTCTTGTTGACGGTTACCCCGATGCGGCGGACCTCCTCCGGGAGGCGGGGCTCCGCAATGGAAACACGGTTTTGAACGAGAACCTGCGCTTCATCGAGATCGGTTCCAAGCTCGAAAGTCACCGTGATCGCCAGTGCGCCGTCGGCAGTCGCCTGCGACGACATGTAGATCATGTTTTCGACCCCGTTGATCTCCTGTTCGAGCGGCGCCGCGACGGTCTCCGCAATGACTTCGGGCGTCGCTCCCGGATAGCTTGCTCGCACGACAACGGTTGGCGGCGCGACCTCCGGGAACTGGGCAATGGGAAGCGTCGGCAAAGCGATCATCCCGAGCAGGACGATCACGATCGAAATCACGCCGGCAAAGCGCGGCCGATCGATGAAAAAATGGGGGATGCTCACTCTTGTCAGCCGTCGGGTTGGGTCTTGCCGGCTTTGTCGGGCAGCGGGATCTGGCCCTCCTGTGGAGTCACCTTCGATCCGGGACGGAGCACCTGAATGCCCCGGATCACGACCTTGTCGCCCGCCGACAATCCTTCCCGGATGACACGCGAGGCACCGTGCCGGGCCCCGACTTCCACCTTTCGTCGTTCGACGATATTGTCCGGGCCGAGCAGCCAGACGAAACGAGCCGTCAGATCCGAGACAATGGCTTCTTCAGGAACCATCAAGACGTCGTGTTCCTTCCCAGTGGGGACGCGCACGCGTGTAAACATTCCTGGCGTGAAGAAGTAGTCTTCATTCTTGAACTTTCCGCGGATGAGCATCGTTGCGGTGTTGGAATTCAACTGGTTGTCGACAAAGTCGATCTCCCCCTTGTGGGGAAAGCCGGTTTCGTCGGCGAGCTGCATCTCCACGGGGCGGCTGCCAGGTTCTTCGCGTCCGGGCGAGCGACCGGCAAAGTATCCTCGAATGGCGCTGAGCACCGCGGCTTCATCGCTTTCGAAATAGACGTAAATCGGGTCGTGTGGAACAATGGTGGTCAAGAGCGTGGCCGTGCCGCTTCCGCCTTGGACCAGATTGCCGCGGGAGACGAGGTACCGCCCGGCGATGCCGGCAATGGGGGAGCGAATCTCGGTGAATTGCAGCTGGAGATTTGCGGCATCGAGTTCCGCCTGCGCCTGCTCGACATTCGCGTCAGCTTCCTTGGACTCGCTGATCCGGACCTCAGCCTCCTCCTTGGAAATCGTCTGGCTCCTCTGCAGGGAGAGCGCACGTTGGAGATTCGCCAGGGCAAGGGACTGCGCGGCCCTGGCCTGGGAGAGCCTTGCCCTGGCCCGTGCCACCTCCGCCTCGAATGGACGGCGGTCGATGACGAAGAGGAGGTCGCCCTCCTTCACGCGCTGTCCTTCGTCAAAATGAATCGCATCAACGTATCCACTTACCCGAGGCCGGACTTCCACTCCGTCGATCGCGGCCAGCCGCCCTGTGTATTCATTCCATTCCACGATCCGGTCCTGGGCAGGCGCGGATACGGTGACCGTCGGTGGCCGCGGAGGCTCGGGCGTAGGCTTGCGGCATCCGGGCGAGAGCGTTACTGCGCAAAGAAGCGCGGCGCTGGCGAGCCTGGCAGGTGCCCGGAGGTACCAGGAAGGGCGACTCTCCAGCCCTCTCCTCGGGGAATTCGCGCGGCGATCATCGCAGGATGATCCCCTCGACCCTCGCTGTGCGTTCTCGCCACCCATAGCGAGGGGAACTCTGAGTTCGTCTTCCGGATTCGTCAAGAAGTCGCAGCAATACCCGGCAAGCTTGTTTCGTCGGCCTAAGTCCGATTGCGCGCGGAAGACAAAAGAAGCATCCAAAAAATCCTCAGCTCCGTATTTTAATATTGTGAAGCGTTTGGCAATCGTCGCGGCTTTGGCCTCTTTGTTTCTCGGATGCGCTCCAACTGCGCGGGAACCTACGACCGACGCCCGGATCTGGGCGGCGCAGCTGGCGCGGCAGCAGGAAGGTGCGCGCGAAAATGGGCGCATCGGTTGGGTTGGCTATGACGGACCAGGCAGTCAATGAAAAACCAACAGCGGGAGGCAGAAGCCGCACTGGAGGAGGCGCTCATGATCGACGTGGCGGTGACCTACGTCGACCGTGAGGCAACGGCCCAGTCGTTTCCGTAGACTTCTCACCAAGTCGAAGTGCGGCGCAGCCCGGCCCAGAGCTCTCCTCCGCAGAAGACGGCTCTCCCTCCGCGCGGGCATTGCATTCCTAAGTTTTCGATCGCGTCACGCACCGACAAGATCACTGGGCACGACTGGATTCACGTCGGCACGACCCCGTTCGTCGCGCTCTGATCCGAAGGGCCCGTTGACGATCGGCGCGGCCGGGCTCTCGCTGAAAGCTGGCGCTGGCGCGCGCGACACTGGTTGGCTTACCATAACGCACCATTATCGCGCCGTGCTGCGCCCGAACTTCTGCGAAGGTGCGGGCTCCGGGTCCGCCGTGCCTCGGTGTCCACTTGCAGCTGTTGAAGCGCGTCGACCGGGAAGCGTTATCGCGGAATCGACGTGTTCTTGTTGGTAGTGTCGGAAATTCCAATCACCTATTTCATGACCTTTATCCAAGCACGGGACCCGGAAGGGCATGATAAAAAAGGGCGGAAAAAGGGTCGCCGATGATCGAAGTCGGCACTCGAGAAGGACTCTGAAGAAAATGTTGACGCGGACAGTGAGCTCCCTTGCCGGGCGAAGCACTTACGCAGGACCCACTCAACCCCGCGGGGAGTAGAGCTTCCGCAAGCCAATCCCCGCGGGTCAATTTGCGCTAAGACTATTCGGCTGGCAAACCCTGCTCCTTGAGAATCTGCGCCGCGTTCGACTTGTCGATGGTCATCGTCGGCAGGATAATCTTCTTTTCGACTTTGTCGCCATTGACGATCTTCAACCCTTGGCGGACACCCTCCGCTCCAGGTGTCGGATAGAGGAAGGTTGCCGTCAGCTGTCCCTTGTTGACCCAGGTGACACCTTCGTTAGGCAGAGCATCGATGCCGAGGAACTTAATTTCTTTTTCCCGTCCGGCATCCTTCGCTGCAAGGTATGCTCCATAGGCGACCGGATCATTGTGCCCGTAGACGACATCGATCTTGTCGAACGATTTCAGCACCGTCGACATGACGTCATATCCCTTCGCCTGCTTCCAATCGGTATCAATCGGCTGGAGCAGCGATTTGATGCCAGGTTCCTTATCGATAAATTCGTGGAACCCCTTACTGCGATCGTGGGCTGGCTGCGTGCCCATCCCGCCCCAGAGTTCGACGACGTTGCCTTTGGCCTTGCCCGGACCACCGAGCAACTTGACGGTGTATTCGCCAGCGGCGCGGCCGATCGCGACATTATCGCCGCCGATGAACTGGGTGTACTTATCTGTGTCAACATTACGATCCAGAATGATCGTCGGAATTCCGGCCTCAATTGCTTTGAGGGTCACTCCGGTGAGTCCGGCCGATTCTTTCGGGCTGATTATTAAGACATCGACGCCCTGACGGATTAGGTTCTCGATATCGGCGACCTGTTTCTCGGTCTTGTCCTGTCCGTCGGTAATAATCAGCTCCAGGTTCGAGTGCTTTTCCGCCTCCTTCTTCATGTCCTTGTTGAATTGAACGCGCCAGGGTTCAACGATGGTGACCTGCGAGAAACCGAATTTGTATTTCTTATCCTCGGCTAGCCCATCCGACGGTCTAAAAACCGAGCTCATCGCAACCGCGGCTGCGCTTATCTTAATGAATGTTCTTCTTTGCATAGGGGGGTTGTTCTTGGGTTTTGTTTTGTCTATCTCATCGCTGCCCTTTGGCAGGATAATTCTGGGGAGCCGCTCCATGGGGGTTGAGCTTGTGAGGCTTCGCGTAGCCGGAAAGGCGTTCCGCCGCTGAAGTTGCAGGAGGATTGTAGACGTTTCGCGGCCTTTTGGGAATTTGTTTTGAACGCTCTGCTCTTCATCGTTGAGTTCCGACTGCTTCCACGGCGGGTTTTTTTCCTGGGAGCTTTTCGACGCGTGGGCGGAATCGTCTCACCCAACTACCCATCTGACCTTCCTGAAGCAACACCGCGCCCAGGATGATCAGCCCTTTCAGGACCAGCTGCGTGTTGCTGTCGATATTTTTGAGCAGCAGAATGTTGCCCAGGAAGCCAAAGATCAACACACCGACAAGCGTGCCCATCATCGACCCTTTGCCGCCCATGAGGTTTGTCCCGCCGATCACCACGGCGGCGATGGCATCCAGCTCCGCTCCGGTCCCGGCGTCCGGCTTTCCCTGGCGGTACTGCGCGGTGTAGAGAACGCCCGCCAAAGCCGCCAACATCCCGGAGATCGCGTAGACTGCGATTTTGGTGTTGTCCACCCGGATCCCCGCGAGCCGTGCTGCCTGCTCGTTACCCCCAATGGCGTAGACGTACCGCCCAAACGTGCTGACCTTCAAAACGAATCCGAAAACGAAGACGGCAAACAGAAAGAAAATCCCGGGAACAGGCACGATATTAAACACCAGGGCCCGCAACATATCAAAGTCTTCCGTTGCATTCGAACCCGTATAGACGGGATAGACGGCCGCATCCTGGCCGGCCAGCAACCGCGCCAGCCCCAAAATCGCGACCATCATCGCCAGGGTGACGATAAATGGTTGCAGGCGGCCCTTGGCGATGATGACGCCGTTCAAGGCACCCAGGGCAAGCCCGACGGCCGGCACGGTGATGAGCACACCGGGGACACCAAACTTCGGATCGAGCTGCCCAATCGTCCAGACAACTGCGACGGTGGCCAGAATGATCCCGGCGAAAACGCTCGCCGCGAAGACGTTCGTGGGCGGTTTTCCGGTGCCACGATTCTCCGCGCCGTGCATGCTCGTGGCAATCAAAGGGATCAGGTACATGCAAAGCATCAGGCAAACGAGGGCCAAAATCGGGATGGAGAACAGCGACGCATTGGTCCACCCCTGCTGAGTCAAGAGCATGGCGCAAATGACCGAGCCCAGTGCCATCATTGAACCGACTGAGAGATCGATTCCACCCGTCAGAATCACCAGCGTCATGCCAACGGCGATGATTCCGTTGTTGGAGACCTGTCGCAGCACAT
The DNA here is from genome assembly GCA_963820865.1 of uncultured Verrucomicrobiae bacterium. Taxonomy (GTDB): domain Bacteria; phylum Verrucomicrobiota; class Verrucomicrobiia; order Chthoniobacterales; family Terrimicrobiaceae; genus DASTFP01. The sequence goes on along the minus strand of CAWGBZ010000011.1, from coordinate 796,540 downwards.
CGGCCTGATTACCAGGGCTCAGGAAGATGTTTATACCCTTGTTGTTTATCGGCGAGAGGATCACGCCAGTCGCGTAGAGAACGGCCAAGCCCCAAAAAAGCTTCGTCGTGAGAACGAACTTGAACATCCGCCCAAAGACCGTGTTCACGCGACTACCTCCGCAAATTCCGGTTGGATTCGTCCCCCAGGCGAAGCGTACTCGAGAATGGTCTCATGTGAGAAATCCGCGCGATTCAAGCGCGCCGTCGGGAGGCCTTCCCGCAAGACCAGAATACGGTCGCTCAACAGGGTGAGCTCAGGCAGTTCCGACGAGACCAGCACGATTGCCATGCCCTCTTCGGCGAGTTGTTGAATCAGGCGGTAAATGTCCGCCTTCGCTCCGACGTCGATCCCGCGGGTTGGTTCATCCAGAAGCAGAATCTTGGGAGCAGCCTGGAGCCACTTCCCTATGACCAGTTTCTGCTGATTGCCGCCGCTGAGTGTGCCTGCGATCTGCTCCGGGCCCGTGGCGTGAATCCCGAGTTGCTGGATGGTTCGCAGAGCAACCTGGCGTTCCTCGCGTTTTGAGACGACCCCGAAGTTGGAGATCGAGCCCATCACCGTCAGCTCGGCATTGCGATCGATGCCGGCGCCCAAAATCAGGCCATCGCGCTTCCGATCCTCCGTCACCAGGGCAATCCCGTGCTGCTTGGCTTCCGCCGGACTTCGTAACGCGACTCGTTGCCCGTTCACGGAGACTTCACCTCCGCCGAATTCGGGATGAAGCCCGAAAAGCACTTCCAAGGTTTCCGTTCGTCCTGCCCCGAGCAACCCAGCCAGGCCAAGCACTTCGCCGGCGGCGACCGAGAATGAAAGCCGATCCACCAGCATCGGCCTGCTTGGGGTCGGGGCGGGATGTTCGAGCCATAGGTTCTGGACTTCGAGGACCGGCCGGCAGGTAGTCGCGGCGGCTTTACCGGAGGCCAGGACTTCCTGTAGCTCGCGGCCTACCATCATGCGGATCACTTCGCGCCGGTTGGCTTCCCGAGCGGGCAAGGTGCCGATCAATCGTCCGTCGCGGAGAACCGTAACCCGATCGGCCAGGGACAAGACTTCTTCCATGCGATGGGAAATGTAAACGATCGCCACACCCTCGGCAGAAAGTCGCCGGATCACTGCAAATAGCCGCTGCGTTTCGTGAATCGATAGCGCGGAGGTCGGTTCGTCCATGATCAAGATGCGCGCCTTCGATACCAGTGCCTTCCCGATCTCCACCAACTGCCGTTCACCCACCCGTAGCCGGCTGATCGGCTGATCGATCCGCGCCTGGAAATCCAACGGCGCGAGGACCGCCATCGCCGCCTCGATCTGTCGACGGCGATCCACGAGAAACAGGCCACGCCGTTTCTCCTGGCCAAGAAAGATGTTCTCGTCCACGGCGAGCTCCGGCACCAGGTTCAATTCCTGATGAATCATCGCAATACCGGCTCCCGTCGCTGCTCGGGGAAAATTCAGGTTCACCGGGTTGCCGTCGACTCTGATCTGACCCTCAAAATCGTCGATCAGCCCCACCGCGATCTTCATCAAGGTCGTTTTACCGGCGCCGTTCTCGCCCATTAAGGCGTGGATCTCGCCTCGACGCAGCGCGAAGTCCACTTCCGTCAAGACTTGGGTCGGGCCAAACCGCTTGGTAATGCGGCTCATCTCCAGGATCACCTGGTGACTGGTCGCCGGTCCGCTCGGACCGGCCACATCAAGGGGGGGCATGCTTTTGAACTAAAGCAGCTCTCCGAACAGCTCGCAACGTGCTTCTGGTGAACGTTTCCGATCCTGTTCCCGCTCCGAGCGACGTAAGGCATTTGACCCAGGTGCGAGGGAAGCCTCAATGCCGCGTTCTCCGGTATGGATGAGCTTCCGACTTTGTTCGACCCCGGCAGGCGTGCCCAACTCGGATCGTGCTGCCCATGCTGCTCGCCTCCCTCGTCAGGTGGGCGTGACCCGGAACCGATGAGGTGGCCATTCTCGGAGTTCTGCCCTCGACAAGAACCAAATGACCGACGAGCCGGATGAGGGAAGAACAAGCCGTCAGCGACACCAACGCGGCCGCCATCTGAGGTCAGGCACCTCCGATGAAGAGCAGGCCACCGAGACTTTTCGAATGACCTTTGCTTGAAGGCGCGTGACATCACCGAAGCAACCACTATAAGGTAATGAATCAGTCGCCGCACATCCTTAGCGCGTTGGCGGGTTTTTCCGAAGGGTGAAAACGCCCTGTAGGGCGGGAGATAATAGTGACGTAGGGCGAAGTCCTACACGCAGGAAGAATGGTGTTGTTTCACCCGGATAGGACTCTTAACCCTAATGACAAACCGGCTAAGATCGCCGGGAAAGCTTGGATTGCAGGCTTGAAGCGGACTCGGCGCGATCGTTGACTGGGCGTGCTTAGAGCAAATACCAAAAGAGATTTCCAAATGGCCGAGGCGCCTTTGCGCCCGGGTCGCCTCCCAAGCGATTCTTGAAGAACTCCCCTTGGGAAAGGACTGGCGCGGCGAGGGGTCGCTGGCTGTGTTGCCTGAGCGCCTTGCCAGCGACCCCTCGGCGCTGCCACCATTTCGGAAATTTCTTTTGGTATTTGCTCTAGCAATCAGATGAAGCGAAAGCTGCTTGATAATCCAGTCCATACTACCCATCTGGGCCTGCGCTACCCGCCTTCGGGCCACGAGCAGGCGGCGAGGGTCGAGCGGCCTGGTCAGCGCGCCGGCGGCAAACTGCCACCGCGGACCGCCTCGACGACTTCGCGGATGGCATCGATGACGAGTTGGGGCTGCTCCTTGTGTATCTCGTGACCGCTGTTCGTATTGGTGATGTGTCGAGCCTTCGGCAGAAGCCGGGCGAGCCGCTCTTGCGCCTCTTTCTGCGCGGCATCGACGACGTTGCCGAAGTCGGCGGGCACGTCGGCGGGTAGTTGGCCTGCTGCGGCCAGAGACTGAATCTGTGGTGCCCAAGCACGGTCCGCGGACAAGACAACGAGCGGGAGTGGATGCAGCCGCCGGGAGGAGTGGGTCTGATCAAAACTGCGGTCCGGATCGACCCTTTCAAGATCCGGATACAAGCGCAGGCTGTCCCGGACGTCTCCCTCGAGTAGCTTGCGCTGTATCGCCCACTGGTCAGGCGTTTCGGCATCGCGAAGCCCTTCGCTGAGAGCGTCGACGAGAACCAGACCACACACTTGTTCGGGATAAGTGCTGGCATACAGCTTGGCGACCAGTCCCCCATACGAGTGCCCGACGAGCACATAGGGACCCGTCACACCGGCGGCTTTCAGCAGGGCATGCAGATCGGCAACCGCATCGCCGGCTGTCGTCGGCTGGGGCACGGGGTCGCTCCGGCTCGCTCTCTCGCCAACCGGCGTTCCCGGGCGGTCATAGGCACAAACCCGGGTTAACTTGGCGATCTCGGGAAATACGGCCGACGCCGATTTGTCGGCAAGACTCCAATCATCGGCCGAAGCCTTGAGGCCCCCAACTAAAATGACCGTCGGAGATCCTTTTCCTCGACACTCCAGATACATCTTGCGACCGCCACCAATATCGACCAATCCGGCAAATTCTTCGACGGTCGAGGGATCTAGCGGACTAGCCAGAAGAGGAGCAAGCAAGCGTCGAAACTCATAACTCTGACCATTCTCAGAGGAGAGAAGCAGGAGATCGAGTTTGCCGTTTTTGTCCATTTGAAACTGGGCAAATCCTCGGGTCATGTAGTCCAAATCGACAATCGGCCCGAACCGACCGGTCGGAAGGAGGCTGGCGACAAAGACGTCGCCGTCCCAGGGCTCGAGCCTGAACTTCGCGCCGGTTTCGCGAAACTCCAAAACCAGCGCGTCATCGGCCAAAGCCACCGTCGCCTCGCCAAAACTGGGATTAGCGAAATCGCCGGCGAGCGGCACGAGCGGCGGAAACGGCCGAGGATAGGGGGGCTTGGCAAATCGCCTGACCGTCGCTTCGAATCTGGCTTTGGCACTCGCGAGGTTCTCCGCGATATAGTCGCGCTGAGGGTTGCCGAGAATCCGATCCAAGACCGACATCCCGAACGACAGGGGAGACTCCACATTTGTTTCGTTAGTCAGGATGATGACGCCAATGTTCTTTTCAGGCACTAAACCGACGAATGAGCCGAAGCTTAGTGAGTCGCCATCGTGCCAAAGGATGCTACCGTTCGGCGTCGCGTAAGTGTACCAGCCCAGAGCGTAGGAGAGTTGATCGTTCACCGCCACCTTTGGGGTGTGTGTCACCGCAAGATTCTCGGGCGAGACGATGCGGCGCCCCTCAAAGGTACCCTTGCCGAGCTGCAGGCGGACCCAGCGTGCCATATCCTCGACTGTTGAGTTGATGTCGCCGGCCCCGCTCAAGTGGTAAGGGAAAATTGATGTGAACGGCACCTCGGTTGTGCCATCCGGGGTCCAGCGGTGACCCGTCGCATGATTCGCTGCGCCTTCGATAGCTTCCGCCGAGTAGGACGAGTCCTTCATCCCCAGGGGATCGAGCAGTTCGCGCTGAAGGAACACATTCCAGTCTGAATCGCCTGCTGCTCTGGCGACGATGCGACTGGCAAGAAGATGCGTAATATTTGTGTACGCGAAGGTCGTGCGGAAACTGGAGACGGGTTCGACGTAGCGGAGCGAGTGGATCAACGCCGTCTCATTGAAGTCGACCATCGCGAGCATATCGTTGACCAAGGGCGGAAGGCCGGAGCGCTGAGCAAGCAGGTCGAAGACGCGAAATTCGCGGGTGACCCAGGGATCTCGCAACTGAAACTCCGGGTAGAGGTCCACCACACCGTCGTCCCATTGCAGCTTGCCGCGATCGACCATGATGGCCAGGGTCGCGGCAAGGAATGCCTTCGTGGTCGAGCCGATCTGAAAAACCGTCCTCGTATCGACTGGCAGTCCGTTATTCCTGCTGCGCACGCCGAAGCCCTTGGCGTAGGCAAGCTTGTCGTTGACAACGATTCCGATGGCCAGGCCCGGGATGTCGAACCCCTTCATCCCATCGGCAATATATGCCTCGATCTCCGGAATCAGCTCCTGAACGCGATCCTCGGTGATGCCGTTGGTCTTGGACGGTTCGGCAGCCGAAGCGGCATTCCCAATGTTCAAGCTGACAAGCGCAGCGATCGTCAGCCAGGAGAAGAAAACGCCCTGAACAGCGCGGCGAAACCGCGGCGCGACCAGTCTGATTGTATTGCTCTCGGTTACCGCGATCATCTGACAGCGTACTCCTTTTGGGAGAATTCGTTGGCTATCTGATCTTGTCAGGCTAAGGAGTTGCATCAAACCAATTCCCGCACGGCGCCCCGACCGGAAGGAGAATGTTTCTCGGGTACACGGTAGTCACGATCCTCGACGGTCGCCTGAAAGCTTGTTCAATTTGCGCCGCTTTGCCAAGTTGGGTCAACCGTATGAGCGCATCTGCAGGTTCACCAGCCTCGCTGGACGAGATTGCCGAGCTCTCATTGTCGGTTGGGAAAATGCTCTTGGAATCCGGCGCGAGCGCGCGGACGGTGCATCAGGCGATCCAAGACATCTCGACCGGCCTGGGTTGCGATAGAGCGGAGAGCTACTGCCAACACGCGGCCATCATTGTCATGCTTCGCCGCGGCCTCGAATCGTGCGTGCAAATGGGAAAGGTGGGGGAGCATGGCGTCAATCTGAGGTCGTCAGAAGCGATCGCCAAAATCGTCCACGAGGTGACGACCGGGGATGCGGACTACGTTCAAGCGCGAGACAAGGTTGGTGCGGTGCCAAGGACGACCCCGCGATATCCCGTTTGGCTGGTTTGTGTGGCCACGGGTCTGGCCTGCGCCGCGTTTGGTCGTTTGCTTCATGCGGAATGGCTCTCTTTCCTGCCGATTCTAATCGGGGCGTCGGCGGGGCAATGGCTTCGGCATTCGCTTTTGCGCCGAAAGCACAATCTGTTTCTCGTGGCGGGCGTCGTGAGCTTCGTCTCCGCGTTGATCGCAGGGTTGGGGAGCCGTCTGCTGCAGAGCGGGCACCTGGAAATTGCGACAGTGGCTTCCGTGCTCCTCCTGGTCCCCGGCGTGGCTGTCCTGAACGCGCAGTTGGATGTCATTGATGGCAAGCCGAATCTGGCCGCTGCCCGCGGCCTGCGGGTCGTCTACATCTTGCTGTTCATGACTTTCGGTCTCGTCCTCGCGCAACGTTTCATCATTCCAGCTACGTGAGCCCGTTTGTCCTTCACTTGCTTCACCAGGCGTTCTTTGGTGGCGTGGCTGCGGCCGGGTTCGGAGTTCTTTTCAACTGCCCGCCGCGATTGCTGTGGCTGTGTTTTGCCCAGGGCGCGCTGGCGTTGGCAGTGCGCACAGCCGGATACGAACTCGCTGGGCTAAGCCTGCCGACGGCTTCCTTCGTGGCGGCATTCTTTCTCTCTCTCGTGAATCGCATTCTGGAGGAACCGGATTCCCCCCGGGGTTCGGTGCTGGCCGTCGTCGGATGCATCCCCATGGTGCCAGGGAGCCTCGCGGCCAATGGCCTCATCAGGCTCTTTGGGCTGCTCAAGACAGCTCCTACAGACGAGGTTTCATCGGCCACAGCGGCCCTCGAGAGCATTATGCTGGTGGCGTTCACTCTCGTGGGAATCGGCACGGCACTGGCGATTCCGCCCCTCGTGTTCCCGGCAAAACGTCGAGACGACTAAAGCGCGGCACGCTTAACCTTCGACTTTCGTATCAATTACTCTGCGAAGAAAAGCCAGCATTGCGCGGTTGAACAACTCCGGTCTTTGCAGCGGTGCGAAGTGACTCACGCCGGGGAGGAGAACGAACTCCGCCCCAGAAATGCTTCGCGCGAGATACTCGGCGTGTTCGCGCTTGATAAACTCGTCATGCTCGCTCTGGACGATGGTGACCGGCGCGCGGAGAGCCGCGAGATCGTCCGTTGAATAGTTGGGCTGCGTTCGCATCATGAGAGAAACGGCTTCGACAAAGGCCTCGAATTCGCCAGGCGTCGCCGACAATCGCGCATAGTCCTTGGCGTGCCGTTGAAAGCAGCGGTCGATGACGGGAGTGGGCTGGAACTCCTTGGTGCCGCCAGGGTCCATGTTGCAGGCAAAGAAAAAAACGCCGCCGACCCGTTCCGGAGCTTTTGCCGCGAGAACCAGGCCAACGCACGCGCCATCGCTCCAGCCGACGACGGCGGCCTTTGCCAAGCCAAGCGCGTCCATTACTGCCAGAACGTCGGAGGCCATCAGTTCGTAGCTAAACGGCCGCCCATCCCGCGTGCTGCGTCCATGGCCACGGCTATCGATGAGCACGACGCGATAGCCTGAACGGAGCAAGGCTGGGATTTGATATCCCCAATTCCCGCTATGACCGAGGCCGCCATGCAGGAGGATCACAGGAAATCCAGACCCGTGGGTCGAGTGCCAGATGCGAGCGCCGTCGTGTTCCACGTATCCCTGCTCGTCTGGGACTGGCAGGGGCGGAGCGCCCCGTGTCTCAAAATTGATCAGGTCGTCGTCATGGGATGCCATACTGAAATTAGCCTATGGCACGTTCGCCGCTTCAGCCAGGGATTCGATGGTTCCAGGACAGTGCGAGCGCCGGTCCGTTTACGGCGATGGGAGGCCGGTCGACTGTCCTCGGTGTCCTTTTGGGTCGATCTGCTGACTCTCCGCTTCGGCGTTGACACTCTTCTACAAGAGTGCTCGTCAGGGGACACCCGTCGGGGAGAGTGGTTCCGGGGGGCTTCTGCCGCTTGGTCACCAGGGCCTTCCGGGGAATCTGATCCAGTCCTCAATGTCCAAGCGAGGCCGGGAAAACTCGAAATATTGAGCAATTTGCGGAGAACAATCGCCAAGTTTTGAAAAGCAAGTCGTCTACTCAGGCGCAATCTTGTACAAAAATGAGACTGCGTTTATTAGCCGCCGCGGCAGGACTTGCGAGTGGCATGGCTGTAGTAGCCTTCGCCCAAGAGACAGGATTGCCTGATCCAGAACTCCATCAGCAGATCCTCGCGTTTGTTCAAAGATTCGACCCCGCATTCAACAACAACGATCCTACCGCCTTGGCTTCATTCTACACGGATGATGCAGTTCTCGTGGTGCCGGAAGGACTGATGTACGGTCGGGAGGCCATTGCGAGATTTTGGAGAGACCTGTTCGGGAAAGTGCGTTTCAGCGACCATCTCGGCACGCTCGATAAGCATTCGCCTCATATGATAGGAACGTCGGGCAGTGAAGTGTGGGCGGTCGGTGAATGGAGTCAGACGATTCAGGGCCCGAATATTGGTGTCAGTGGCTACTGGTCGGGAATTGTTGTTCGTGAGGGCGATGCCTGGAAGTTCCGGTTGCATGCCATCACCCCACCCCCACCGCCGCCGCCTGAGCCCGCTGAGACGAAATAGATAAGAGAAGACGCGGAGCCGCTCAACCAATAGTGTCGTGATATCGCGTAGCTCTACGTCTTCATAATGATCTGTCGGTGTTGCTCGATTTTGAGACTTCGGACGACCGCTCGTAAGGTTCGCAGGGGCCTGACAAGCGATTGAAGCTCCTCCCGCTTTGGCATGGGAGATGAAGCTGAGAAGCTGTCCTCGATGATTGGCGCGATAGGGATTCAGGACGAGCCGCTGTCAACGGACGCCACGGTGTCGTGCCCAGGGGGTCGGTTACGACCCAGAGCGCGAATTCTCTTTGAGCATTCAAGGAGCGGGCTGGATTCGGCACCCGTTTTGAGGACTGCTTGGAAAAAGGGACGCAAACTAGCCCCGTGTCTCAAAATTGATCAGGTCGTCGTCATGGGATGCCATGCTGAAATTATCCTATGGCACGTTCGGCGCTTCAGCCGGGGATTCGATGGTTCCAGGACAGTGAGAGCCGGTCCGTTTACGGCCATGGGAGGCCGATCGACCGTCCTCGGTGTCCTTTTGGCCCGATCTCTGCTTGACTCTTCGCTCCCACGTTGTCAGTCTTGGAAGCGAATCTTGCCAGGGAGACCCGTAGGGGGAGAGCGGGTTTTCTCGAAGGCTATTCGCTAGTGGTCACCCATGGCATCCTTTCCCATTTCATTTCCCAAGACCTGGCGGGGAACGTGCCCGGTGGATTTTGCCATCCATCCGAAGCGATGTCGGTCTGGAAGCCCAGAGGCAGAGTTCCGCGCCGAATCTGATCCACTCACCTTGACGGCACGAACAGTGAAACATCTGGTCGGAGGGAGCAGCCCGCTTCGGAGACGAGCTTTCAAGTCAGCGCGAAATCCATTGAGACAGCCAACAGCCGGATTGGACGATGGATAGCTTGCATGGCGCTTAACTCCTTTGCTTCCCGTGGACTCGGAGCTGATCATTGAAGATCCCGAGGTGTTTGCTTCGGGACAGACAGTTATCACGATGAGTGACGTGATACGGGCGGCCCATTTCCGGGGCGAACTGCAGCCGGACTGGGAGCGAGTGTGGGCGTCCGCCGAGGACGACGAAAATGCAGCCGAGCTTGCCCCGGCAGAGCTGCAAGCGCGCTCCGAGGAATACCGAATCGATCACGACTTAATCAGTGCGGAGGAAACAGAGCGTTGGCTGAGCGAGCGCAGCCTTACCACGGAGGATTTCCATGACTTCCTCGTCCGGCGATGGCGTCACGAGATTACGGCCGACGGCCCTGCTCAGAGTCAGTTGATCGACTATGCTTTCGCGTCCCCGGAGCTACGCGAGTCGCTGCGGGTCGACTTGCTTTTCAGCGGCGCCTTCGATGCCCTGGCGACTCGTCTGGCCTGGCGTTTCGCCGCGCGGGAGGCCGATGAGGAGAGTGCCATCGAAGAGGCGGTTCGCGTCGAGCGCGACGCGTTCTTCGAGCGTGCCGGAGTGACCGCGGGGACGCTTCCAGTCTGGCTCAACGGTCTGGGGACGAATGATGCCTGGCTGGACGAGATGCTGGAACTCGAAGCCGTCTTTCGGCGTGGAGTTACCCGGCAACTAACGTCCTCCGCGCGCGAGCGCATGGCGCGATCGCTTCGAATTTCACTGACACGGTTCGAGCTCGAATTGATCGAGCTGGACTGCCGGGATGCGGCGCGCGAAGCCCTCGAGTGTGTAAGCCTCGACGGTGAGTCCATGGAGGATGTCGCGGGAGATGCGGGATTTCCCTTCTGGCGTCTCACGGTGCTGCACGACGAATTGCCGGAGGACCTGCGGCAAATGCTCCTTTGTGCGCTGCCGGGTGAGATCCTCCCTCCGGTCGAAAGCGATGGCGGGTTTCGGCTCTACCGTCTTCTCGGGAAGACCGAATGCGACCTGGCCGACGATGGCATGCGCCGCCGCATCGACGCGGAGATCGTTGAGCATCATTTTGCGGATCTGACTACGCGGTTCGTGCGGTGGATCCTCCCTTCCGGCCACGTCCTATGACCAATCACCAGAACGAAGTTCTTGAGCGTTCATCGTTCTTTCGGTTTCTCCCAAAGGAACGCGCAGACATCCTGCGCGCGGTGCTCCACGAAGAGCATTTTGAATTCGGTGAGGTCATCGTGAGGGAAGGTGAGGAAGCCGACGCCTGCTACATACTTGTCAACGGTCGAGCGCGTGTGGTGAAGGAGTTCAAGATGGGCCAGGAGATTGCGCTGGCCACGCTTCGTCCCGGCGACGAGTTTGGTGAGCAAGCGCTGATCGGAGGCGGCAAGCGCAATGCCAGCGTGCGTTGCAGCACCTCGGTGGACGCGCTCCGGCTCGATCGCACGGACTTTCTCAGCCTGCTCAATCAACACCCCGACCTGCGGACCGCTTTGGAGCTGACCGCGCGCCATCGGACCCTGCACGGATTCCTTCATGAATTCAGCAATTTCGGACGGCTGCCCGAGCGAGCCTTGCGAGCTCTGGTGGAGAAGATGACACCTGTCGCGTTCGAGGGAGGAGCGACGATTGTGCGTGAAGGAGATCCCGCCGGGCCGATGTATGTTGTGGAATCGGGCCGGGTGCGGGTCTTTTCCCGTAACAACGGGCGCGAGCGCAATCTCGCCTTTTATCGGGAAGGCGATTTTTTCGGAGAGCTATCGATCTTGAATGGTTCTCCGCGCTTCGCATCGGCGGAAGCCGTGTCCGACTGCCGGCTTCTGGCGCTCCCGCCGGAGGCAGTCCGCGAGCTTGAGCAGCAGTCTCCCGAGTTTCGCAGACTGCTCGAAGAACGGCTCGCGCAGTATCACGCGGACACGACCGCGCGTGTGCCGCTCGATTTTGCCGAAGAGATGCTTCCGGCCGAAGCCCGCGTCCAGAAAGAAGAGCCGATCGAAGACGCTGAAGAAGAGGCATTCGCCGATGAACGAGGGCTTTTCCGCAAACGCGGTCGAAAGCGGATCCGGCGGATTCCGCAGGTGCCGCAGATCGATGAGATGGACTGTGGAGCGGCGAGTTTGGCCATGGTGTGCCGGCATTTCGGCCGCAGGGTGAGCCTCTCGTATATCCGGCAGCTTTGTCACACCTCCCGCGATGGCACCAGTCTCAAGGCGATCTGCCATGCGGCTACGGAACTGGGGCTCGCGGCGCGCAGCTTGAAAGTCTCCCCGCGCAACCTCCCCGACCTGCCGATGCCCGCGATCATCCATTGGGAAGGCAACCACTGGATGGTTCTTTATGACGTGGGCGACACTCATGTTCGCGTGGCCGATCCGGCCCTGGGTGCGCGGCGCATCCCGCGCGCGGAGTTTGAGGCCAAATGGTCGGGCTATACGGCGCTGTTTGACTACACCGAGAACTTCGAGAAGGCACCCGAGGGGGGATCCACGCTCGCACGCTTCCGGCCGCTGCTTCGACGACATCGAACCATTCTCCTGCAGGCCGTGCTCCTCGCCGGAATCGTCACGTTTCTCCAGCTCCTCTTTCCAGTCTTTACGCAGATCGTTCTGGATCGAGTCGTCGTCGAAAACAACGCCGGCTTGCTGCATGTCGTCTTACTGGGGATGGGAGCGGCAATCGTCTTTACGCAGATCGCCAGCCTGTTGCAGCAGTATTTTCTTAGCTTTGCGGCGGTCCGCATCGATGCAGCCATCCTCGATTTCATCACGCGGCAGTTGCTTTCCCTGCCGATGTCCTACTTTTACAGCCGCCGGACGGGTGATATTCAACGCCGTCTCAATGGAGCGCGGGAGGTGCGGCTCTTCGCCGTGCAGCATGGCATTGGCGGATTCTTCTCGTTGATCACGCTCCTGGGGGCGATTGGGATGATGGCCTTCTACAGTCCGGCACTTGCAGGCGTGTTTTTAATCACGATGCCGCTTTATGCCTTGCTCATGATCTGGTCGACGAAAGTGCTGCGGCCGCTGTTCTCCGATATCGAGGAGAGCCAGGGAAAGTATGCTTCGCAACAGATCGACGCGATCAAAGGTATCGAGGCAGTCAAGGCGTCCTGCGCCGAGATGACTTTCCGCAACGCCATGCTTAACGAGTTTCTGAGCGTTCTCAGAAAGATGTTTCGCTCGAATTTTGTCATCATGTCCTACGACAGTCTGATCCAAACGATCGGACTCCTCTCGACGGCACTCTTCCTTTTAATGGGCGCGAGCAAGGTCATGGAAGGCGAACTCACCGTGGGGGCGTTTGTCGCCTTCAGCTCGCTTACCGCGATGGCCTACGGGGCCATCCTCCACACTCTCGGGATCTGGGACCAGTGGCAATGGATTGCGGTCTTGCTTCATCGGCTCAACGACATTTTTGAACCGGAGCCTGAACAAGGCAGGGATCGCTCGCGACTGGTGCCGGTGCTTTCCCTGGAAGGCTATATCGAATTGCGCGGGGTCGGCTTCAAGTATGGCGGACCCGAGGCGCCGGACATCCTAAAAGGAATCAACCTCGAGTTCGCCCCGGGAAAAGTGATTGCCGTCGTCGGACGCAGTGGCAGCGGAAAGACAACGCTCGTGAAACTCCTGGCCTGCCTCCTCGAACCGACGGAGGGAATCATCCTCTTCGACAGGCGCGACTCGAAGGAGCTTAACTACCGCGACCTGCGCAAGCAGATTGGCATCGTCCTGCAAGATAATCATATCTTTAGCGACACGATCACCCGCAACATCGCCTTCGGCGACCTCGAACCGGATTTCGATCGCGTTCTCTGGTGTGCACAGGTCGCCAACGCACACGACTTTATCGTGCGGTTGCCGATGGGTTACGAAACGCAGATCGGCGAATCGGGAATCGCCCTGTCCGGCGGACAGCGCCAACGTGTGGCAATCGCCCGTGCACTCTATCTGGATCCGCCTATCCTTATCTTCGACGAGGCCACCAGTGCTCTTGACACCGAATCCGAACGCGCAATCCAGGACAACCTCGGTCGAATGATGACTGGCCGAACGTGCGTCGTCATCGCGCACCGTTTGAGCACCATCCGCGATGCCGACACGATCGTCGTCCTCGAGAAGGGCGAGGTGGTCGAGACGGGCACGCACGACGCTTTGATGGCGCGACGCGGACTCTACTTTCACCTCTCCAGCCAGCAACTGAACCTCTGATCTCGGATGAATCCAACTGTGGAACGAAGCAAGCACGATGCCCTGAGCCGGGAGTCCGAGTTGCTCCCGGAGGAGCCTCCCTCCTGGATTCTGTTCGGAGTGGCATGGCTCGTCATTGCCATGTTCGTGGTCGGGCTGGGTGCGGCGTTCCTGGTCAAGGTTCCGGAGGCAGTTCGGTGTCCGTTCGTCCTGGTTCCCAAGGACGGCGCGGATCCCATTCAGGCACCGTATCAAGCCGTCGTGAGCGAAGTGCGGGTATCGGAAGCGCAGGAAGTAACGGCTGGAACCGAGTTGTTCGTGCTTCGATCCGATGAGGTCCGAGCACGGCATACCCAGCTGCAAACGCTCCTTCAGGATCTGCGGACCCGGGAGGAAACCATTGTGAAGCTGGAAGCAGCGCACAGCGCGCAGCAGACGATCAAGAGCGAGGAAATTGCTCAACTCCAGCGCGAGTTGGAGTTTCGGCAAACCCACGCCGCGACGAGCCGTGATCTGGTGGCCCGGCTCGACAAGCTGGCTCGGATGGGTGGCGTGTCGCATCTCGAGTTGACGCGCGTCCAACTCGAGTTAGCCGAATCCGAGAAGGATCTTCAGGTGGCCGGCCGATCGCTGGAGGCGTTGAAACTAGAGCGCGTCAGGCTCGAAGCAGAGCGGTCCCGCCGGCGAAGCGAGGAGGTCGCCGACGTGCGGAAACTGAAGCTGCAAATCGAAGCTTTGCAGCGCGATCTTCAAGGAGCAAGGGACGAGCTCGTTTCGATACGCGCCCCGTACCATGCCTATGTCATCTCCCTCGCTCAACGCAACGCCGGCAGCGTCGTGCAAGCAGGCGCCGAGCTTTGTCAGTTGGCGCGGATTGAGGCCACACCGTACGCACGCTTGATGATCCAGGAAGCGGGCCTGGCGCGACTGGCGGTCGGTCAGCGCGTGCGGTTGTTATTCGACGCCTTTCCCTATCAGCGCTACGGCACCGTCACGGGACAGCTCGAATGGATCAGCCCCGCGGCAGTCGCCACGAAGGAGAGCCGCCACTTCATTGGCTCAACGTCGCTGGACAAGACATCGATTTCGGTCGCCGGTGAGCAACGGCCTTTGCGTGTTGGCATGCAAGGGGAGGCCCGAGTCATTGTCGGAAGCCGAGCGGTGATCGAACACGCGTTCGAGCCCATCCGCCAACTTCGGGAGAATCTGAAACGCTAGGACCAATGATGCGCGCGATCACTGACCTGCGACTCGACGAGCTGACCTCTGGAAACGTGGTCATGCGACGCTGTCTCCAATTGGCCTACTTCGCGGCCAGGAGCGACGCACCGGTGCTCATCCTTGGCCGGACTGGTACCGGCAAAACTTTGCTCGCCCACGCCATCCATAATTCGTCGCCTCGCGCCAAAGGACCATTCGTCTCGTTCAACGCCTCGGCCATGAGTGACACGCTCCTCGAAAGCGAGCTCTTTGGTCACGAGCGAGGCGCCTTTACGGGAGCGCTGCGGGCGCACCGGGGGAAATTCGAAATTGCGCACTCCGGGACTCTCTTCCTGGATGAGATCGCCGATATGAGCGCGCTCGCGCAAGCGAAGATTCTGCGGGCAGTGGAGTACGGAGAGTTCGAGCGCGTGGGAGGTGAACGCATTTATCGCTCAAATGCGCGTATTATCTCGGCGACCAACTCCTCGCTCCGCGACCGCATCGTGGCAGGAAAGTTCCGCGAAGATCTCTATCATCGCCTTGACGGCCTCGTCCTCCTCATTCCGCCCCTGCGCGATCGTCCTGAAGACCTGCCTTCGCTGATCGCCGTGGAACTCGAAGCTGCAGCGGCCGAGATGGGAAAGGCGATTACCTCCATTCATCCGGCGGCGATGGACATGCTCTTGCGTCATGATTGGCCTGGCAATCTGCGTGAGCTCTACCACACCATGCGCAGCGTCGTGCTTTTCTGCGAGGGCAAAGTCGTGCGACCTGAGCATATCACCTTTCATTGCGATCTTGCTCCCGAGACCCTCAATGGCGATGGTCATCTGACGAAGCCCGAGCCTCCGCCCCTGACCGATCTCTCGCTCGGTGTCGCTGTCCGCGAACACGTTCGGCGGGTATACGAAATCTCCAATCGGAACCAGCGTGAAGCCGCGCGGTTGCTGGGTATCTCGCGCGGAAAGCTGGCGCGGCATCTGCACAGGTCGGCCTCAAACCAGAGCGTCGTGACTCATTCTAGAGAGTAGAGCGTCGTTTCGGAGCCAGCGACAGGCGCAGCCTCTTTCTTTCACGCAATCGTAAGATGTTCCTAATCAATCATCCTACACGGTGAATTCAAACGAGGAACAGTTGGCACGCCGCTTGATATTGCAATGCTAAGGTTCCCAGAATGAGCGAGCAACCGGGCAGTCGTCGTTTGAAGACTCGCCGCGATCCTAAGACGTCGCCGGTGAGTCAGATCCGACTCAACGACCTCATTCCCCGTGAGGATGTCAAAGCCGGCCGGCGAACCGTCTTTGGAGCCAAACCCCAACCACCAGGAAAGAAGCGACAAACATGAAAGCAAAGTCATCGAAGCGATCGAAGGGACAAAAGGCGAGCGTTCAACTCAACGACCTCCAGCCAACCAAGGATTCGAAGGGCCAAGGACCACGCGGCCGGGAGATGATGGACGTCCGGATGAGCGTGGCTCGCGCCGTCCGGCCCGGTATCTAACGGCACCGGTCGCAGAGCCAATCCGAGAAGTCACATTTGCGCAGACGGAAGACATGAAAAAGAAATCAGTGGATAAGGCCAAAAAGCAGAAAGCTACCGTTGAACTCAAGGATCTTAGGCCTGCCAAGGATCCGAAAGGTGCGAAACTCTACAGGGACTATACTTGGGGAAGACGATAGCCGTATCGAACACCAAGCATTTGTTTGTTCTTACCGATAGAGAGCACAGAGGATAAAGGCGCTACCGGGTTTTGAGCCGATGTTGATACCAAGGCTCATCTCGAGGTGAAGAGTCTTGCGGTCGCCCTGGTGATCGCTGCTGCTGGGGAAATGTACGTCCTTCTCCGATGGCTGCCCTGGTGCCGCTGGTCGACATTGCTTTCATAGCCAAACCGGTGGAGTTAGCTGAAGGGCTGAAGTCTCATCTGAGGTCAGCTTCTTAGTTTGCACCACAGCGGAGGGAAAAGGAAGGATTTTGCCCGCCCTGAAATGCGCATGTTGCTTTCAGCCCGCAGGGCTCTGAGAAATGCTGACTTAGCCGGTGATTCCTGCTTCTTTGAGGCGAGAGAATTTCTGGAAGATAGTGCAAGAGTCCTCGTCAGGGTGGAGTGTGATCATTGGCGGCAAAGGCGGTAGATGGCTGGCCGTCGGACGATTGGCCCGTGGCGCGAAGGGCCTGATCGTGATCTAGCCTGGAGCGCTCGACCGGCCGAACTTTCTCCGAAAGGAGTGATTTCGGTCGACCGGCCTTGCGTCGAGGCCAATTCCGAGGGACAGGATCGACCACTACCGCGAGATAGCAGGAGAAGCCGCGAAGATCGGGCGTGAGCGGCGCGCTCGAGTATCGAGAGTGCGTCGCCGACGACATGGTCTCATTCCTTCAATTGGCTTGGGCGACGACGGATGAGACAGTCGTGCTGGTGTGGAAACGGTTTGAGTCGCGCGCCAGGCGCGACGCGGTCATGGGTGAGGCGCGACTTAAGGACATGTGTGAGAAGCATCAGATGCCCTTCGATTATAAACGAATGGCCTACGGCGGGTTTGAGACCTTGGTCGAAGCGTGGCGCAGAAGCGTGTGAGCTCTACCAGCACGACATTGTTCCCCTGACCGAAAGCTTGCCGGTTCGTCCAACGTTCACAACCCAGGCTAGAATGACTTTTCTTCTTCGTCATCCGGCAGGCGTTTCAAAAGCGCCTCGAGTTCGTCCAAAGTCTCGCGCTCATCGGGTCCACTGGCTTCGAGTGTCACTCGGACGCCACAATCGAGATTCGCACTGAGCACTTCCAGAATGCTCGCCGCCGAGTAACGCTCGCCGTCCTTGTGGATCACGACGGTGCTCTGAAAGCGAATGACGCATTGGACGAAGAGAGCGGCGGGCCGCGCGTGCAGTCCGAGTTTATTCATGATCTCAACTTGTCTTTGCATCGTCGATCCTGCGTATTTTCGAGAGAGTGGCCGAGCCGAGCAACTAGTCGTGTCGACTTATCCGCGAGGCGCGGAGGCCGCGAAGGATTTCTGTGGCCCGGTCCGTTGTCTCCTCATAAACGGCATTCTCGATGCCTTCGGAAGCCAATCGCCTCCCGGCTGCGTCAAGGGCCTCGCCTCGGTCGAATATCTTAACGGTTACGATTGGTTCCCTTCGAGCGGTCATATTCAATTACAGATTCGAATGGCGCCGGCCGTCCGGCCGTCTTACGCCGGGCGATTCAGGCAGTCAATAGTCGCATCCTGGGCTTCCAGCCCGGCGGATGACCCGTAGGTTTTTGACCGGTACCGTGACAATGCGTGTATCAAAGGTTGCCCGACGCCGGATGTCTGCCTTAGTCCCATTCACCGGCGCCACGACCTTCCAGGTTGCCTGGTTGCCCGTCAGAACGACGATATCGTTCTGCGCCACTTGGAAGGGAATGACCTTGTCGGGCGACGCGGGCAAATCCGGGAGGCGACTTGGCCGTGTATGATGAGGATCCCTTCGGTCGAAGGCAGAGCGCGCTAGCCAGCGAGCCACGGCAATGCCTGATCCGGAAAAGAGATCGAAGATCGGCGGGTAGGCGGCCTCTGTCGTCCGGGGATGACGCTCTTCCCTTGATCGATAAGAAGCTGCATTCATGATGGTCTGGACCAATGGATCGTCAGAGCTCCGCGGATCGCTTGGGCGGTTGCCAAGTAACGACCGCGAAGTGCTCGATCCGTTTAATAAGTGCTTTCGCCTTCGATCGGCTTGAGCAGAAGACGTCAATGACGATGGCTTTCCTTTGTTCGGGCGTCCGGGCGGCGTTTTTGGCAGCGCGTCTCGAGATCACGGCGGAGCCGGTGTCAACCGCGAGGAGAGGACCGATGGAGGGAACGTGCACCACGCTGCCGTAGGGGATGACTTCCGGATCAACGGCACAAACGCCATCGCGTAAACGCACACCCGTCGAGCTCTGGCGGTTTCTCGTATAAAAGTCGCCTTCCTCCGGCCAATAAACAGTGACCCGCGCGAGGTGAGATTCAGTTCTTCTGACCTGCTTTTTCTGGCCGTAGGGAGCTGAAGTTTTTTCAAGGGATGGACCTGGCAGGGCAAGTTCCATTGTGTGATCAAGCCTGGGTGGCAGAGTGCCTATGAAAGCCGGCAGCGCAACCGGGTCGTCACCGAGCATCGCTTTTGCCTCTGCCTTCGCGTCTGGATACGCAACGAGCGTCGAGGCGAGATGATCCTCCCCGGCAGGTTGACTTTGCAGCGTCTCCGGGACCACCCAAGTCTCCGACGCGTCGGAGTGATCGGCAGAGTCTTCCGGGAGAAAAGGTCCTCCACCGCGGTCGCTAATGGATACGAATGCCAGCGCCGCCGCGACGAGAGCGGTGGTCATTGCTGCGGCGATCGAGGTCCAAGGTATTTCTTGTACCCGGGTGCTTGATGGCCGCGCGCGCGATGAGGGATTTCGGTGGGAGATCCGTTCGGCTTGCTCCGAGAGGAACCACTGCGCTGCCGCGGGGTATTGCGCTACAAATCCAGCTGATGCCAGGAGGAGGGTCATAGTTCACCGCCTTTGCATTTGTCCGATGACCCAGCGTCATCGGTGAGACTTCAGATTATGGTCTGGAGTTCATGGAGTCTTCGCATGGCGCTCCCGCCCGCGTTGTCAGACGCGAAACTGACGAATTGATCAGGCTTTCCCCTAGGGGTCGAAAAAGCGAAGATAGCCCCTCGCGCTCTGAACTTCCGGCGTCAGGAAACCACTTGCCTGGGCGAGGATCTCGGTCGCCAGTCGACGACACGGAGTTGCCATCCAAACCAGGCCGCTACCGCGAACGATCCGAAGACGATCAAAAGCGTGAGGATGAGGAAGGGCGCGTCGGCGTCCGGATGACTGTCACCGGCTTTGGCAGCAACAGACCACACCAACGCGAGAATCAGGATCGCAAGGAGAAAGGTGCTGACCACCAAGGCGGACGACGCATTCTGGCTTGGCCGAATTTCACGACCACACCAGGTAACGGCCGCGATGGCGGCGAGGGACATGCAGAGACCGGACCAGACGATGCCGCCGAGGGCATCCGAAGGCCGGTGCCATCCCGCAAAGAGAACCCCAGTAGCAAAGGAGGCGCTCATGAATCCGGCCAGGACGGCGAGCCACGGTCGCCAGCCGGCTGAGCTTATCAAGAGGAGGGCAAGGGCGAGCGACGTCCCGACGGTGGTGTGACCGCTGGGATAAGTGTCGTGCCGCAGGTTGGGGTGGAGGTATGAGTCTTCGGGGACGAGGGCGTGCCACGGCAGCACGTGTTTGAGAAGCTCCGCGCCGACGACCGCGCAAGCGAAGCCAGCCGCTAGAATGATCGCGCCGGGCAGGCATCGTCTGATCGCGCCGATCAATAGAATGACAACAATGGCCAATGCGAGCGACGGGATGCTCACAGCCCCGAGAATCTGGTGGTCGTAATCAACCACGGTGCGCGCGACGGCGCTCCGGCCGAAATAGCCCGCATTGTCCAATGTGTGACCCCAGGCCGTTTGGACCAAAGCGAGATATCCGCTGACCAGAAGCAGAGCGCAGACGATGGCACCAAGGATTAGCCTGTGACGAGCAAGAGAAACCATGCTTCGGGATGGGATAGCCTTTCAGTCAGGGAAAGTGAAACTCTCGACCGCTGCGACAGACACCCAAATCGGTGCGTATCACAGGAGTATCCGGGAAATCCGCAATGCCCACCGCGATGATATCTCACGCCGGGCAAGGTGATAGCGACACGAAAAATGCGCGTCTTCAATCGGCCGTCTAGCCGGATCTGGGAGGCGGTTCCTGAGCTTCGATCGGCGGCGCAGAATCAAGTGAGCGCCAAAGATACCAACTGGCGACCGAACGATAGGGTTGCCAGCGTTTCGCATGACGCAGGATGGATGCGGGTTTAACGGGCCGGCCTCGGCGATAAAGGAGGCTGAAAGCTTTCCGAATGCCAAAATCGGTTGCCGGCAAGACGTCCGGACGGCCCAGGTAAAAGATCATAAGCACTTGCACGGTCCACGGACCGACCCCGCGCACTTGAGTCAGGCGCTCGATGAGCGTCTCGTCGCTCAGACCGGCTGCCACGGCGGGTGGCGGAATCGTGTCGTCGAGAGTTCGCGCAGCCAAGTCCCGCAAGGCAAGAAGCTTATTCACAGAAAGCCCGGCAGCTCGCAGCGGAGCGTCTGGCAGCCTCTGCAATGCTGCAGCAGAAAGGGTGGGCATCAACGCGACCACGCGCCCGTGAATCGCCTCCGCGGCTCTTCCGTGAAGCTGCTGAAAAATGATGGAACGCAGCAGGGCTTGGAAGAGGTCGGTTTCGTGATCGGGCTCAAGCGAGCAGGGACCGACCCGACGAATAACGCGTGCCAGGATGGGATCGCTCGCGGCCAGCGTCTGCATAACGGCGTCTCGCGCATCGGAAGCGAACATTACTCCGCGAAGAGCTCGGCGCCCTCGAGTGCCAGGAGGCGCAGCTTCGTCTTGATTCCGCCGGGCGCGGAGAATCCCGTCATGCGTCCGTCGGCACCGATGAAGCGATGGCAAGGCACGAGGAGCGGCCACGGATTTTGGCCAAGCGCGGCCCCGACCGCCCTCGGCGTCGCCGCGAAACCGGTGATCGCGGCAAGACGCCCGTAAGTCATCGTCTGTCCCGCTTTCACCCGAAGCGCGGCTTTATAGACCCTTCGTTGAAACATCGAGACGCGTTGCCACGCGTAGGGCACATCGGAGAAGTCCTGCACGTCGCCCGCCAAATGGCCTCGAACGCGTTCGATGATCGCATCCACCCACGGCGGAGTCGGCACACCCCGGTCCTTGGCCGGGGGCAGCCAGAAACCCGTGATTGAGTTCGCTTCCCACCCGATTGCGCAGGATCCCAGAGGGGTCTTGAAAGAAATCTCCAGCATGGTCAAGTGTCACGCGTCACGGCACTCGCGTCTAGAGCATTGTGCGGCCAAACGGTCTACCCGCGCCAGTCATGGTCCTGGGAAAACTTAGATTCTCGGGCGGGCGGCGACCGTGTATGCTTGCGCATGCTTGCCCGTTTGCTTGGCCTTCTGGTTTGCTTACTGTCTTCGAGCTTGCCGCCGGTCGCGGCGGCCGAAAATGAAGCATCGGGGCATTTTCTGGTCATCTCGGACCTTCACTTTAACCCATTTGCAGACCCAAGCTTGTTTCCGGCCTTGGTGGCGAGGCCGGCTTCAGAGTGGGGCGAGGTGCTTGATTCGTCGTTGATACACGGCGTGAGCCAGTTGGGCAGCGATACCAACTACGTCCTTCTGGAGAGCTGTTTCGCGGCCGTTCTGAGACGGTGTCCGCGACCAGACTTTATTTTATTCCCGGGTGACAGCCTGGCGCATAACTGGAAGGCGCAATACGACAAACTCGCGCCGCGCTCGAGTGACGAAGCTCCTGAGGCCTATCGCGATTTTACGGGCAAGACGATCGAGTTCCTTGTTCTGCAATTTCGGAAACATTTCCCGGACATTCCGATTCTGCCTGCCCTGGGAAACGAGGACGCATTTTGCGGCGATTACGAAGTGCAACCATCCGGGCCCTTTCTTGCGATGTTTGCCAAAGCGTGGCTCGAATTGCCTGGGTCGAGCTTGGATAGGGATGCCTTCCTCTCAAGCTTCTCGCAAGGCGGCCACTACACCATGCATCTCCCGCCCCTCTTCAAGCATCGTATCATCGTCGTGAACAGTGTCTTTTTTTCGAAGACCTACAAGAATGCATGCGGTGTGGAAACGGAAACTCCGGGCGAAGACGGAATGCGGTGGCTTGCGACCAAACTCGACCAGGCGAGTCGAGCGGGTGAAAGGGTTTGGCTGGTCATGCACATCCCGGCCGGAATCAATGACTACAACACCGTGAGAGATGAACAGGACCTGGGTCCCGTTGAATTCTGGAAGTCAACGTACATCAAGCGGTTTGTCGCTCTGGCCGAGAAGTACCGGTCGACGATCCAGTTCGCCATCTCCGGGCACACGCACATGGACGATTTTCGTATCATCGGAAACGGCCCGGCGCAAATTGCCGTGAACAAGCTTGTGCCCTCGATCAGTCCGATCTTTCGGAACAACCCGGGGTTTCAAGTCTTTCATTACGACCGGACAAGCGGCGCCATGACTAACTATCAAACCTATTATTTGGCAAATCTTTCAACAGCGGGAGCGGCAACAACGCTGGAGCATTTGGAATGGAAAACGGAGTACGATTTTCTCTCCGCCTACGGGCAAAGGGCGTTGGATGTTGAGGCGGTAACGTCGATTGCCCGTGGCCTTCAGACCAGCGGTTCCGTCCAGGATACCTATCTGCGATACTATTCTGTCAGCGGACCACCCGCCTTTGATAAGCGCATGCTGCCAGCGTACAGCTGTGCCATCCTCCACACCACCGTCGAGGAGTTTGAGAAATGTCAGGCCAAGGCCGATAATGCTACAGGGAATTCGAGATGAGCCGGAGCATTTTGCCAGGAGTATGAACATCCGAGTGAGCAGACGTGAGGCCTTGCGTCTCGTGGGTGCGGGCACTGCCGCACTGGCGGGTCTGGGAAGGGGCCGGGCGTCGTCCCCCGAAACGGCGGCCGAGGCAATCGCCACGCGAACGATTCCGTCTTCCGGCGAGAGGCTTCCGGTGATCGGCCTTGGAACCTGGCAGACGTTTGACGTCGGGTCGGGTTCGCTTGAGCGCAGACCTCTTGAGGAAGTTCTCCAGGCATTTACCGACCTGGGGGGCAGGGTGGTTGACACCTCCCCGATGTATGGGAGATCGGAAGAGGTGCTGGGAGAGATTGCGGCGGATCTTCGCCTGCGCGACAGGCTTTTCGTTGCCACGAAGGTGTGGACGACAGGGAGACTCGCGGGCATCCGACAAATGGAGGAGTCGATGCAAAAATTGCGCGTCGATCGGATCGACCTCATGCAAGTACACAACCTGGTCGACGCGTCCACTCATCTCGAAACCTTGCGTGAATGGAAGCGCGAAGGCCGAATCCGGTATCTTGGTATCACCCATTACACCGCCGGCGGTCATGAAGCTGTGGCTGGCCTTGTCACGTCGCAGTCGCTCGATTTCGTGCAAATCAATTATTCGGTTGGAGAACGCGAAGCGGAAAGGCGCCTTTTACCGCTGGCAATGGAACGGGGAGTGGCTGTCATTGCGAACCGACCGTTCGCAGGCGGAGGGCTGTTGGGCGGACTGCGGGGCAGGCCGCTGCCCGATTGGGCGTCTGAAATCAATTGTCAGAGCTGGGCCCAGATCCTGCTGAAGTTTGTGATTTCGAATCCTGCCATAACGTGCGCCGTCCCGGCCACCTCCAAGGTGTCACATCTGCGCGAGAATATGCAGGCGGGGCACGGAAGCCTTCCAGACGAGAAACTCAGGGCGCGCATCGTCGCGGAAGTGATGTGAAGGAAAGCGGATAGCGAGAGGAGAAGCTGACTGGCGGCGATTCGGTCGAATCTTCGTTAGCAGAAATTCGTGATGGGATAAAGTGGACAAATGGATTCGGTGACTCAGATTGCCCTTGGAGGTGCAGTAACTGCGTTAATTGCGCCGCCGCGCCATCGTCGCGCCGCCTTAGGGCTGGGGGCCGTTCTGGGGACGCTTCCGGACCTCGATATTGTTCCGCTCTCTGTTTTGCGCGTTGACGCGGTGGATTTTGTCACGTGGCATCGAGGTCCTTCGCATTCGCTGTTCGTGCTCGGCTTCTTGGGAGGGTTGCTCTGGCTGGGGCTGCGACAGGTGTGGGCGCCGGTGAGGGAATCGCCGAGGCGCTGGTTCTGGGCGATGCAGATGGGCTTGTTGACGCATCCACTCCTGGACGCCTTTACAGTTTACGGCACGCAACTCTTTTGGCCTCTGCCGTGGCGGCCGGTGATGTGGGCCAGCATCTTTATCATCGATCCCGCTTATACCCTTCCTCTGCTCGCAGCCTGTGTGGCTGCCTGGTGGCTGTGTAGCCGGTCTTCTGCGACCTGGTGGTTGTTGGCGGCGCTCTGCCTGAGCACCGCCTATCTCGGTTGGTCGCTGGTGGCCAAGGCCATCGTGGAGCGCGACGCCCTGCATGCCTTGCAAGGAAGAGGCTTGCAGAATGCGTCGTACTTCTCCGTGCCCACGCCCTTCAACACCCTTCTCTGGCGTGTGGTCGTCATGACACCAGATGGGTTTCTTGAAGGGGAACGGTCTCTCATCGACCGCGGACCAATGACCTTTCGTAGTTACTCGAGCGATCATGACGCGTTGCGGGCCGTTTCCGAATTTCCATCGGTCCGGCGGTTGCTTTGGTTCACGAGAGGGTTTCTTAAGGCGGAACAGCACGACGATCACCTGGTGGCCTCGGACCTCAGGATGGGAGCCGAACCGGACTATGTCTTTCGCTACGTGATTGCAGAAAGCGACAAACGCGGCCACTGGCAGGAACTACCCCCGGAACGGCTCAAGTGGAGTTCGGGAGAGCGCTTCCGGTTGGCTGGGCTCTGGCGCCGAATCTGGCAAGAACCACCTCGCCGCGAGCTTGGAATGGACGATGGATGAGGGCGGTCGCTGCTTCTGGAAAAGAATTTCCTCAGAGCGCCACCTTCTCAGGGGCCTCTTCGCGGCCGTGGGCCGCTGCATGAGCCATCATACTGGCCAGATTCTCACCCCGCTGGATGCGATCGCTCATCAGCTCCTGCATGGTGTCGTTCAGTCCGGGAAGATGCATGAGCAGTTCCTGGAACGCTTCGCGTGACACGGCCACGGTGTCGAGCGAACTCAGGGCGCGAATCGTAGCATTGCGCGGTTGATTGGAAATCAGTGCGGCTTCACCAAACACGTCGCCGGACTTCAGCCTGGCAAGCTCAACGCCGTCGCGCTCGACAGACGCTTCACCTTTGACAACGAAGTACACTTTGTCGCCGAAATCTCCGCCCGCGAAAACCTTCTCTTCCTTTTCGAAATGCTCGCGGTGGACGGCTTCGTCATGAAAGAGCCTCAGCTGCGTGATATCGCGAGGTAAAAAGGCATCAAGGATCCAGTCCGCGACCAAGCGCAGTTGGCCGTCAAGCCCCGGGAACTTCGTCACGTAGACACCGCGCCAAAGGAGCCAGGCGATCAGACCTTTGAAACGAAAGCCCAGAATCTCCGCGACGGCCGACCGTCGGCCGAGGGATCCGAGCTTCCCAAGGCCGGTGAAGGCAAACTGCGTCTTCCCGGCTCCTCGAAACGAAGCGACGATATTCTGCGCGCACGTTTTCGCCTGTCGCAGGGCGTGCTGGGCTGTCGGAGGGGAAACATTTCCATCGATCTGTTTGACGGCGGCGCAATCGCCGATTGCCCAGACGCCGGGCCAGCCTGGGACCTCCGTCGTTTGATCGACGACGATGCGCCCCTTGTCTTGCGGCAGCGGTAGCTCGGTGAGGATGGGATGCGGTCCCGCCGGAACGGTGGCCACAGCGGTACGCGTCGCGATCATTTCCGTCCGGCGAGTCTGCTTGTCCTCAACGATGACCGCATTTGCGGTGACCGCCTTCAGACCCGAGCCGAGTCTGATTTCCACTCCGCGATTGACCAACAATCGATGCGCGAAGGCGGCTAGCGAAGGCGTTACTTCCGGAAGGATCCGCTCGCCGCGTTGAAGCAGGATCAGTCGCAGGTCGGGCTCCGAGATGTTGTGATAGGCGCGGACAGCTTCGCGCAGAAAGTCGTTCATTTCCGCGATGCATTCGACGCCGGAAAATCCTCCTCCGGCCACGACGAAAGTGAGAAGGCAGCGGCGTCTTTCGGGATCGGGCTCGGCTTCGGCCTCTTCGAGCATCCGGACGAGCTGATTGCGCAGGTACAACGCGTCGCCGAGGTACTTGAACGGGCTGGCGTGCTCACGCATGCCCGGTATTTTTGAGTGGTCGAGCCGGGTTCCCATGGCGATGACCAGGTGATCATAACTCAAGGTGAGCGTGGTCGGGCGAAGGCCCGGGCTCAGCGTGACAGAGCGTGCAATCGGATCGATCGATTCAATGTCCCGCGTATAGAGATTCGCGCGAGGCGCCATGCGACGAATCGGCGCGATGACGTGGTTGAGTTCGACCGAACCAGAGATGACCTCCGGCAAGAGAGGTTGGAAAACAATGTAGTTCTCTCGGTTGACCAATGCGATTTCGGTTTCCTGCAGTTCGGCCTCCGTGAGCATTTTGCCGAGGTGCACGGCCACGTAGACGCCGCCGAAACCGCCGCCCAGGATGAGGATGCGCTTTTTTGCCACGCTGATTTGTCGGGGAACTTCGATTGAACCTTACATCAGACGATGCCATCGCGCCAGTCCGGGCGCGCTCCGACGTTCTACTTTGAAAGCGAAATGTGGACGCCCGCCCAATCCGCTGGCGGGGGGGTCCGGAGAAATGTCTGGCAACGCTCGCCAAGGACCGCGCTGGGAGCGTCGCCTTCGTTCTCCTGAAGGAGCGTGAGGGCCCTCGAGAAATCTCGCGCCAAATAGGCCGCAAATGCCGTCTCGTAGATGTCCACACAGCGGCGCGACGCCTCGGCGTCGCCCTTGGCCCCCAGCAATTCATAGATTTTGATGGCGGCCGACTTTCCCTTGACGGCGACGAGATCCAGAAGGCGGAACTCGAAAGCTTCGCGGGCACGCTCGACGATCGACTGACTGGCAATGATCGAGGTGCCATATTGCTTGTTGAGCGCCTCGAGCCGGGAGGCAAGATTGATGGCGTCGCCGATGGCGGTGTAATTCATGCGATCACGCGCGCCAAAATGCCCGACAAGAGCCGTGTCGCAATGCAGACCGAAACGGGTGTGAAACTCCGGGAGGCCGCGCCATTTGGGAGTGCGGGCGAGCGCGTCGGCGGCCTGGCGACAATGGAGCGCGGCCAGACAAGCCATCCGCGGGTGTTCCGGGATGGGTTCGGGCGCGTTCCAAATCGTCATAATCGAATCGCCGATGTACTTGTCGATGGTGCCATGAGTTTCGCCTTGGATGATTCGTGAGAGTTCCTCCAGATAGAGGCCGAGCGCGTGGGCGAGTTGGTTGGGAGAGAGTTCTTCGGAAAGGCTGGTAAAGCCTTTGATGTCGCTGAACATGATCGAGATTTCGAGCAACTCGCCGCCGAGGGTCGGTTCGCTTCTCTCGCAATAGAGCTTTCGGACGAGGTCGACCGGAACATACTTGCTCATCGCCCGCATGGCTGCCTTGGCCATCTCGAGGCTATCGAGCACGGCATTCACGTCTCGAAAGGCGGAGTTTGTCACCGCTGGCGCAAAGTCGAAATCATTCATCTTCAGGCTCTCGCGGGTGATCTGTTCCTGCGCTCGCTTGATGCTGTGCAGGATGGCGACGGCACCGGCCGCTACCAACAGCATGAGAGCTGACAGCGCGACCAGCATCTGGTTGCGGATCGTCACGAGCTTGCCGAGATAGAATTCACGTGGCACCACGATGCCGACCAACCAGTCCTGGGTTCCCGGAAGAGCCCGGAAAGTGGTAAGATATTCTTTTCCGTTGTAGCGAAAGTGCCCGGAGGCGACCGGAGCTTCTTCGTCAACCGACCGTAGTTTGGGGTCGGCGAGCGCACGCGTGACTTCTGGTGCCAGATCCGTCGGAGCCAGGCGCAGATCGTCGCCGAAGAGCATAACCTTGTCCGAGGCGACGCCGCGGGTGACGAGGCGTCCGGCCCGGTCGCAAAGGAAAATCCGATGTGGGTCGGCTTCGTTTGCCGGGGTGAGCCTGAGTTGGACTGCCCGATCGAGTTGCTCTGTCAGCAAGCCGACTCGCACCACTCCGGCGAATCTCCCCGGGTCGTCGACCACCGATTGTTGGACGCTGACCTCCACAGCACGCTCCTTCTCCGGTTGGCCGGCATCCAGTTCCGACCAGTGCAAATCGCTCCACAAGAGTTGGCCTTGATGCTCTTCGCTGGCTGGGGTGGCAAAAGTCAGGTGGGAAGTCGGATCGCTTGCGGAGGCTTTGGCTTCGGGGGTGGCGGGTGACGAACCCCCTGATTCGAGGACACGGCGATCGGCGAGAAAGCCGGCGTTTTCCGGGTAAACGCGGCGGCTCCACAAATGCTCCCCATTTCCGGTCGTTGTCGATCGGACAACGCTGAGTTGCCAACGCGGGTCCGGCGCCAGTTCGATCCCTCCCTGCGCGTCGAATCCGGTCTGATCGGCGCGAGTAAAAGTGACCTCGCCGATGTTTTTCTCGGCCAGGAGCAATGCGAACAAGGCGGCTTCCACGCCCGCTGGGTCATCGGGATTGACGAGATTGAGGGTGAGCTGTCGCTGAAAGGCCGCGAGCGCTTCGGGAGCCGTCCCAAGGAAACTGGTAACACGTTCGCCGATTTCCCGGCTCGCCTGTTCCCGAATACGCTCCGAGCTGGCCATGATGGTCGCGCGGGTTTCTCGCAGGACAATGACAAAGAGAAGTCCGAGGGCGCCGGCCAGGGCGAGAAAACTCAGCACCAGGACCTGCCCGAGCGTCGGCTTCATGGGAAGGTGACGTTGTCCAAGGAGCTTCGATTATAGCGAAGGGCGGACCCTCGCCGAGGACCAAATGAAGTCTTGGTTCACGAGCGTTGTGCCGTCTAGATAGAGCTGTTGATGACTGCAAGAGAGATTCTCGAGGCGTTCTTGACGCCGCCAAAGGTGCCCGAGTTTACCCGGGAGGCCGAGCTTCGCGCGGAGGCGATTTCGATGCGCTTGCGGCTTGGAGAGGCTGGATTCGCCAGAGGTGGTGGCGACGAGGTGGCAGTCTACAAGTGGGGAGCCGGACCGCCGGTCCTCCTTGTCCACGGGTGGGGAGGGCGGGCGACCAATTTCGCGGCCTTGATTGGTCCATTGATCGAGGCCGGTCTTGGTGTGGTGGGCTTCGACGCTCCAGCGCACGGACAATCCTCAGGGACACTTTCCAGCGGGCCCGCCTTCGCTGCAGCCATCGAGCTGGTGGAGGCGTACGAAGGCCCCTTCCATGCCATCGTCGCGCATTCTCTGGGCGCGCTTGCTTCGACCTGTGCCCAGGGCCGCGGCGTCAAGGTGGGGAAGGTTGTTTATCTGGGAGCCTGCTGCCGGGTCGAGCCGCTCCTCGTTGAGTTTATCACACGGTTCGTGCTGGCGGACGGAGTCGCGCAGGAGCTCTTCCGCGTTTCCGCCGACCAGTTCGGACCGGAAGAAATCTCAGCGGACAAAATTGCTCCCCGATTAGCGGATACCGCGGCGATTCTTATGCATGATCCGGAGGATGGCGAGATGCCGTATGATCATTCAGTCGCGCTCGCGGCTGCCTGGCCCCATGCTCAGCTCGTTCCCACGCCGGGTGTGGGCCACAGACGGATCCTTCGTGCCCGCGATATTGTGAGGCGAACGCTCGATCACGTCGTCAGGTAGACAGCGCGAGAGCCTGTCACATGTCGGCAGTGACCGCAGTCTGATCCTCGCGGCGCAGGGAACGAACGATCAGGGCCACGGCAATCCCACCAAGAACGTACGTCGAAACGGTCACAATGGCTTTGAATCTCCGATCGGAGGGGTCCGGGCCGTCCGACGAGTCGGCCTTGGTGGCGGCCTCAACTCCCGAGGCCAAACCAACCAGCGAGCCGCGGAGGACCGCGGCTTCCGAGCTTCCTGCACCGAAAAGCTGGGAAACGGCCGAACTTGAGAGAAGTCCGGCGACGAATCTCAGAACGCCCGCCATCGGGCGCTTGGTTTCTGGCGAATCGGGGGAGGGTAACGAGGCCTTCTTCATAGTCGCGTCCTGGGAACCCGTGGCCGTTTCGCGAAGAGCGTCGGCGATCGCTCCGGCGACTTCTGTGCTCAGATCATTATTCATGGAGAATGTAACGGCGTTCGTTATTCCCGCGGATGGTTCTTTCGTAACACCGCGACGTCTCCAGAGGCATTTTCTGCAGCCGGGCCGTTCTTTGCTTGGTCACCGACAGCCGGCGGGGCGCCGCGAGCTCGTCTACTTCGAGAACACAAGCTGCCTGAACTGCGGAGCTGCCCTTGCCTACCTTCCCGAAGCTGCCGAAGTCCAGGCGCTCAATCCCTCGGGCGGAGAGACATGGCAGTCAACCGCGGGCGCCGACTACCGGCTCTGCCAGAACTCTCCATCCACGACGTCTGCAACTGGGAGGTTCCGGGAAACGATCCCAATCCCTATTGCATCTCGTGCCGCCTGACACGTGCCCTTCCGGATCTCAGCGTCGCCGGAAACAAAATGGCTTGGACCAAGTTCGAGGCGGCCAAGCGCCGCCTGAACTACGGCCTGCTTGGTTTCGGACTCCCGGTGACGAGCAAGACCGACGATCCCGAGAGAGGTGTGGGTTACGAATTTCTGGCCGACCTGCCTAATCAGCCGGTGCTGACAGGTCATGAATTCGGGGTGATAACCATCAACATTGCCGAGGCGGATGACGCCGAACGCGAAAAGCGCCGACTGCAACTTCATGAACCCTACCGCACCATCCTCGGCCATTTTCGGCACGAAATTGGTCACTACTACTGGGATCGATTCTTCGTCGGGCAAGAAAGTCTCTCCGCCTTTCGGAACGCCTTTGGCGACGAAAGTCAGGACTATGCTGAGACCCTCAAGCACCATTGTGAGAATGGCACCAACGGGATGGCAGGCCAATTTTATCTCGACCTGTGCTACTGCCCACCCCTGGGAGGATTGGGCCGAGACTTGGGCGCACTATCTTCAAATGACCGGCACCTTGGAAACGGCGGCGGCGGTGGGAGTCTCGTTGCGACCGCCACGTGACGATGAACCCTCGCTCAAGCTAACGGATCACGCGCTGACCGCGTTCGACACGATGATTCAGAGTGGTTCGCACTCACCTACATGATCAATAACCTCAATCGTGGACTAGAATTGCCCGATGGCTCCATTGGTGCTCTCGGATCCAGTCATCCAAAAACTACGTTTCGTGCACGATACGATCGAGCAGGCGTCCGCACGGCAAACTACCGCGCATCAGTAACAATACAGTATACGTTATTGGCATACATTGCTTTAACCCGTCACAAGCACGGCCGCTCCGCTGAGCTGCCCTGAGCGAAGCCTGGCGAGGGCAATGTTCGCTTGGTCGAGGGGAAAGGTCTGGGTCTCCGTGCGAACTGGAACGAGTGGAGCGAGGGCAAAAAATTCCTCGGCGTCTCGGCGGGTGAGATTGGCGACCGAACAAATCGTTCGTTCCTCCCAGAGGTCCCGGTACGGGAAGGCGGGAATATCGCTCATATGAATGCCCCCGCAGACGAGAGTTCCCCCTTTCTCGAGGGCACGGAGCGCGGCGGGAACCAGAGGCCCGGCCGGCGCGAAAATGATGGCTGCTTCGAGCTTCACGGGCGGTAGTTCGTCGGAACCACCCGCCCACACCGCACCTAACCGGGTGGCGAACGCCTGCGCGGTCGAGTCACCGGGACGTGTAAATGCAAAGACATCGCGTTTTTGGAACCTGGCGACCTGCGCGATGATATGTGCGGCGGCTCCGAATCCGTAAATCCCGAGACGCCGTGCGTCGCCAGCTTTCTTGAGAGAACGGTATCCGATCAGTCCGGCGCAGAGGAGGGGAGCTGCGGAGACATCGTCGAACGAATCGGGCAACGGAAAAACGAATGAGGCGTGGGCGACGGTAAATTCGGCGTAGCCTCCATCGATCGTGTAGCCGGTAAATCGCGCCTCGTCACAGAGATTTTCACGGTTTGTGCGGCAGAATGGGCAATGTCCGCAAGTCCATCCCAACCAGGGAATTCCCACCCGTTGACCACGGTGGAGGTGATTGACGGCCGTCCCTGTGCTCTCGACACGTCCGACGATTTCGTGACCGGGAATGAGCGGGAGTTTGGGTTCGGGTAGTTCACCATCAACGACATGGAGGTCGGTCCGGCAAACGGCGCACGCCGCGATGCGGACGAGCACTTCTTCCGGGCCCGGAACTGGCACGGGACGCTCATGAAGCAGGAGAGGCCGGCCGGGAGCTTCCAAAACCATCGCGTACATGGCTTTCTTTCGCGCAGGACGATGGTGATCGCAATGGTCTCCATTGCGATCCTGCGCCAGCCTCAGCGGATCGCGGGAAGGATTTCTTCTTCCGCGGCGAAGCCGGTCACTTCGGCCTCTTGCAGCGGGGCAAAACGGTCGCTACGAAAGCCCATCTCTTCTCCCGCGCCTTCCCGCATATAGGGGTCGTCGGGATTACGGAGTTCCTCCAGAAGAATGAGGAACGAAACGGCGTTGTCGCCTCCGGATCCGGTGGTCACATTCAAGCGCCCGATGCGCACATCCCGAACCGTGTAGACGTGATCGCGCTTGGGCAACTGCCGGTAAAGCCGGCGGATCGTGGGTGAGAAGTCGTCGTTGATACAGGCAAGCTTTTGGCCTTTGTCGAACATGTATGACAGAAAAATTTCTTAAGGGTTGAGGTGCTCCCGAACGGCTTTTTTTGCGGGCGGTCGGGCATTAGATCGAAACTTTCGGCTCAGATCAAGCTGTCTTCGGAAGAGCAGATGAAGTAATGTGTGCAATCGCAAAACTCTTGGTTATGCAGGCATCGGTTTCCATCGCCCGCGCTCCGACGCCACGGAAATGGTACGTCTGTGCCGGCTTGGTCGCCGGGGCGTGTCTGGTCGTCGAACTGTCCGTGGGGATTTTGGCGCGCCAGCCGGAGTCAGCTCTCTGGATTGCCGGCCTGGCCTCTGGACTTCTTGTGTTTGCGTTCCTGGTGCTGGACCGCTCCAAGCATGTGCGTTTCGAGATTGCCGATGGTCGCTTGTTCGTTCAGGGAGACATCTTTTGCTGGCGATTTCCGCTCACCGCGATGAATCTTGGCCCCTCGGTGGTCCTGGACCTGACGCAGTGGCCGGATTTCAAGCCGTGCCGAAAGATCATTGGGACCAGCCTGCCCGGCTATCAGTCCGGCGAGTTTCTCCTCAAGAACGGTCGTCGCGCCATTGTGTTTCTGTCCGATCTCCACCGCGTTCTCTGCATCCTGATGGATGACGGCAAGTTTCTGCTTTTGAGTTGCACAGATCCCGACGGTTTGCTGGCGCTGCTCGTCGCCGAAAAGCGCGCGCTGGCCGGGAATGGTTAGGGGACCGTCGGCAAGTATCGGCTCAACGGGCCGGCTTCCTTCCCGAGGTGGCGACGAACTCGCCCGGTATCTCGTAACCTCCCGAGGCGTTGCGAAAGCTGGAGATCGATTTCAGATATTCGGCGTGCACCTGATCGCGGGTGGCGGCGTCAAAATGTGAATACGCCAGGGCCACCGGGCCGCCGGCGAAAGCAGCCGAGAGCGCTTCTTCGGGAGAATTGTAATGAAGGACTGTATCGATCCGTTCGCTCTGAATCTCCTCAAAGCCCGTCCGTCGGAGCATGGTCACCAACGACTCGCCGGTCCCGAGTTGGAAGAAGAGCGGGCAAACCTCGGTTTGGACTCGCGCGTCAACTATGGAAAATATCGCCGCCCAGCCGCAGCGGTCTCGCCGCCCCCAGACGGCAGCAGCCGCGGAACCTCCGGGCTTGAGAATCCGATGCATCTGCGCAGCAGCCAGAGCCGGGTCAGGCACATACATCAGCCCGAGAGCGCAGAGAGCGACGTCAAACGTGGCGCGCTCAAAGGGAAGTTCTTCAGCACTCGACCGCTCAAAAGCAACGTGGGACAAGCCGAGTTCGGCAGCTCGCTGCCGGGCGCTCTCAATCATCCGGCCGGAGATGTCCACACCCGTCACCTGTCCTGTTGACCCCACGATCTCGGCGGCGCGAAAGGTGACCAGTCCCGTCCCACAAGCAACGTCCAGGACGCGATGGCCAGGGCGGATTGCGGCCAGCGCGAGCATGCGATTTTGGGCGGGTTCGAGCTGAGATTTCCAAGCCCGCTCGTAGGCGCTCACGGCACGGTCCCATCCGTAACGTTGGATCCGGCGTTGCAGCTTTGCTTCCATGGGAAAAAAGCGGGTCGAAAGGGGAATCCGTCAATGGTGCGCCGGCACGATCTCCACGGTACGTTTCAAATTCTGGGGACGCTTGTAGACGTCGACCCACGGACTATGCGCGTCGGCTTCATCGAGGACCTTCTGGATGTCTTTCTCGGGGGCGTTACTCTCGACATGCACGCGATAGCGCACTTCGAAGTAGCCGGGAGGCACATCGGCAAGACCATAGGAACCGCGCGCGTCGTAGTCGGCCTCGACAGCGACCTCAATTGCGTCGATCGGGACGCCGAGTTTCGCGGCCCAGTTGGCGTAGCCTATGGCCAGGCACGCGCCCAAGGCTCCTCTGCCAAACGTCCCCGGATCGGGCCCTTCATTGGCGCCTCCCGAGCTTTCCGAAACGCCGGCGGTGAGCTTCCACTGGCCATCTTCGATTTCGCAAGTCAACCCTTGGCGGAGCCGGACGCGCGTCGTGCCAGTGCCCTTACCGATGGCCGGACGCAATTGAAGAGCACGTTCATTGCGTGCCAGGACCGTCTTGAGGTGCTGCGGAATCGCTCCACTCATCCTCCTTGGACAGTACATCCGAGAGTGCTCTGAGAGAAGGATATTCGGGCTCCCGCTTATAGAGCGAGACCCGTGCCTCACGGACCAAAAGGCGCGCCCGCGAGGCACGGAGATTCAGGCTGGATTACGGAATGATGACGGTATCGACGACGTGGATGACGCCATTGCTCGCGGGAATGTCCGTCTTTATGACGTTGGCGTCACCGGCTTTGACTTTTCCACCGTTCACCTTGATGGGAAGCTTTTTGCCGTTCACCGTCTTTGCGTCGGTCGTGACGACATCGGCGGCCATGATCTTGCCGGGGACCACATGATAAGCCAGGATGGCCACGAGCTGGTCTTTGTTCTCCGGTTTGAGCAGGTTTTCGAGGGTGCCTTTCGGTAGCTTCGCGAAGGCATCATCGGTCGGTGCGAAAACGGTGAAAGGTCCTTTCCCGTTCAAAGTCTCCACAAGTCCTGCGGCTTTGATCGCCGCGACGAGTGTTTTGAACTGTTCGGCGCCCGAAGCAACGGCGACGATCGTTTTCTCCTCGGCCGCCCGCAGGCTGGAAGGCGCCAGGAACAGGGTCGCGGAGAACAATAATGCGAAACAAGTGATTTTCTTCATGTTATGGATGTGATTTCTTTTTCGGGGAGCGAATTTGCTCCTCATGAAGTGGAACGTGAGAAACTGCCCCGCGGGTGCAGGATTTAATTTGCAAAATTTGCAGTTTGGGCGCATCCGGCTCCGCTCGGGAAACGTTTGCGTGGGGAGTTTGGTGTGGCCGTTTTTCAGAATCCAAATCCCGCTTCCGAGCGTATCGTCGGTGAATAACTGATTCTCATTGCGCGCCGATGCTTAGTGATCACTTACTGGAACGAGCTGCCCTCTACGCCGCCGGCGCGCTGACCTGCGAGCAACGTGGGGAATGCGAGCTTCTGATTGAGCTGAACGACGAGTTCCGTGAGCTTGTGCGAGATTTGCTCGAAGTTGGTGCTGCGGTGACTTTAGCCGCGCGCGACAGGAGCGGCGCCGCCCCCTCGCTCGATGCGAAGACCCGGATTCTTGCGGCGATCGCGGAGAGTCCGCAGGAGTCTCGGCCCGAGGCGTTGGTTATGTCGGGTCCCGACGGCCTGGTCCAATGGGTCAATGCTGCCTTCAGCACGATGTGCGGGTACACGCTGGAGGAACTGCGCGGAAAGAAGCTCGGTCCGATCCTGCAAGGCGAGAAGACCGATCGGGAGACCGCGGCGCGAATTCGAGATGCAGTCCACGCCTTTCGCCCGTGCCGCGAGACGATATTGAACTACCACAAGAGTGGCGTGCCGTACTGGGTGGAGATTGCGATGACTCCGATTCACGATGATTCGGGCCACCCGCTCTGGTTAGTGGCAAGCGAGCGAGAGCTTGCCGCTCAGCCGGCGGCTTGAGCCGTGCCGGAAGGAGCACGGTATGCTCCTAAAGTTGAGGCGCGATCAGCTTGCGGAGGGCGAGCATTCCTCGACGGACGCGTGCCTTGATCGTCCCGAGCGGTTCCTTGAGATGCTCGGAGATCTCTGCATGTGTCATTGAAGCGAAGAATGCCAGCTCGATGGCTTCTCGCTGCTCTTTGGGCAGCTTTCGAACAGCCTCGTGCACCAGCGTAGACATTTCGTCCGAAGCGACCAGCTCGAACGAGCTCGGATCCTGGCCTTGTTTGGACGCCGACAGTTCCCGCTCGACCGTGTCACGCAGATCCGAACGCCGTTGCGTGGAACGCATCATATCGATCGCCCGGTTGCGGGTGAGGATCACGGCCCATGTCATCGGCCTGCCGCGGGTTGGATCGTAGAGCGGCGCTTTTTTCCAGATTTGAATGAAGACGTCCTGGACAACGTCTTCGGCTGCCTGCTGGCTGCGCAGCATGCGGAAGGCGATGGAAAACAAGACTCCGGAAAAGCGATCGTACAGCTCCTCGAAACTCCGGCGATCCCCTTGACCAACTCGTCGCAACAATTCGATCTCGGCCTTGAAGTCCTGCGCAGGATCAGATTCCACAACGGGAAGCAGGTGGTCGCCAGGGCCCTAGCGGTAAATTTGCACGGGCGTTCCCACCTTAGCCGCGTAGAAGAAGCGTTTGGCCCAGCGGTTCGGCAGCCGGATACACCCGTGGGAGGCTGGGTAACCTGGCACATGGCCGGCGTGGAGCCCGTAGGAAGGAGCGATTTGCAGGTAGTAGGGCATCGGCGCTCCGACAAAGACCGCTCCAGGGGGTTTCGGGTCCTTCCTGACGTCGACGCCGGCTTTGACAACCTGGCCGTCGCGCACGTACGCCCCGTAAATGCTGGAGCGATGATCGATGTCCTTACTCATCACCCGATGCTTGCCAGTCGGGGTGGTATAGCCTTCCCTTCCCGTCGAGGCGGGCGCGATGGCGACAACCTCGCCGTTTTTGTAAAGGAACGCCTTCTGGTCCGAGAGTCGAATGGTGATTGCTCGCCCAGATGTGCCCTTGTCCGTCGCCATACCCAGCTCGGGAACTGACCTTGCGACAGAGTTCCACGACGACTGCGTGGCCGCGGCGACGGAATTCGTATACTCGCCGAGATCCGGCATTGACGAGCATCCTGTCAGGCAAGAGAGAGCCAGTGCACCAAGCGCGAACTTAAGTCTTGCGCGAGGGCAATCAGGGATCGGAGACAGAAATCGGTTCATGGTCAAGGTGGACGTTAATCTATGGGCGCAAACGTGCCACGGCAAAGCTCGCGGATGAATCGGGAGGTCGGAGATTTGCCTGCGACACGCGTTCGATCGGCTTGGCGCTATATCCTTTGCTTACCGCAATTCCGATGATTTTTCCGTAAAGATCGCCGTTCATGATGGGCTCGCGCGACAGAATCCAGAGAAATCGCCGAGACGGGTGACCCACCAACGCCCACGAATAGCTCTTCTCGTCGATCCCGATGATCCAGTAGTCACCGGAGAAGGGACCAAAGAAGCGGACTTTCAGCCGCGCATTCCCACTGTGCGGAACCACCGTAGCACGGCCCGTGATCGATCGAATCGAGCCATCAGCATCCCGACACGAATTGACCACCTTGATCGACCCGTCACCTTGCGGAGTATATTCGGCCACCGCGCCACTTTGGCAGCGACGCTGGAACCAGTTCGGATATCTGGCAATTTCGTACCACCGTCCTGCGTAGCGCTCAAGATCGACTGTTCGCACTGTGGAAAGCGGTGGCTTGGTGACGCAAGCGCATAGCGAGAAGCTTGCAAGAAGGGTGGTCAGGGCTACGATTGACTTCATTAAAGGAGAATCTAGCCAGTGCAGGTTTTGATGCCAGACCCGGAGCAGTCTTGATTTTTGGAAAAAATGGCCGCTGGTAGTAGACTGGAGCGTCAAACCGCAAACGAAGTCCAACGGGCGGCAGAGCCCTTTGTCACTCCCTGAGTGATCTGCCGCCGAACTGAAATCCATCCCTTGGAAAAAGTCGTCAAACTCAAATGGTTCCATAGTCAGCTCGAAGGCCTCGCCTATGAGCTTTCCAGTGCTCGTTACACCCAGCCGGAGGGCTGGCGTCCGGCGATGAACGCCTATCGGTGCGAGGGCTGCATCAGCGTCTGCTTTGAGCTCGCCGGGATTGCGCGGGCGGATATTGACTTGAGGATCGAACCCAGGCGGTTAATTCTCCGCGGAACTCGTCGCACGCCGGAGCCGGCCTCTTCCGACGGGCGCCCTCGGCAGATCCTGGCGATCGAAATCGACAATGGACCTTTCGCCCGCGAGTTGCGGTTGCCCGCGGAGGTGATCCCCGAAGGGGTTACGGCGGAGCAGCGCGACGGGCTGCTCTGGATTAAGCTTCCTCTCCGACTGTCACCATGACGGAAGAGCCCTTCACCGTGAAAGAGGGGTCCGGGACGTCATCGCCTGATGGCGTGCCATCGTTGCCTGAGAATCTTGAGAAAAATGACCAACCAGTCATTCCCGATATCCTGCCTATTCTACCGATCCGGGACATGGTGGTCTTTCCGGGGACCGTGGTTCCGCTTACGATTCGTCGGGACGCTTCCCTTAAATTGCTCGATGCCTCTTTGCCCGAAAGCAAGATTATTGGACTGATTGCCCAGCGGGATGGTGCCAAGGATGACCCCGCACCCGAAGATTTGTATGGTGTCGGCACAGCCGTCACGGTCTTGAAGCTTCTTCGACAACCGGACGAAACGGTTTTAATCATCGCCCAGGCGCTGCAGCGCATTGCGGCCGACCGGTTCATTCTGACGCATCCTTTTCTCAAGGCGGAAGTGCGCGTCCTCGAATCTTCCTCTCCGCCGGAGAGCAAGCAGTGGGAAGCCGAGATCAAGAATCTGCGAGAGAACGCGATGAGGATCATCGAACTCTCCCCGGATATTCCCGAGCAGGCGCGGGCCGTCCTGCTGAACATTGCCGATGGCGGCCAACTCGCTGATTTTCTCGCGACGAACCTGAACGTAGACACGGCTCAAAAGCAGGCTTTGCTCGAGGAGATCGATGTGACCAAGCGGGTCAAGGCGGTGCAGACACACATCGCCGCCCAGCTCGAGATCGTTCAGATCCAGCAAAAGCTGCAGAAGGATCTCGCCTCGCAGTTTTCGGAAGCGCAGCGGAAAACCTATCTCCGTGAACAGATGAAAGCGATCCAGCGCGAGCTGGGGGAGGGTGATACCGGAGGCGAGACCGTGCAATTGAGAACGCGGCTCGAGGCGGCGCATCCGCCTGCCGAAGTCATGGCGCAGGCCGAGCGGGAACTCAAGCGTCTCGATTTCATCCCGCCGGCTAGCCCGGAGTTTTCTGTCATCGTCAGCTACATCGAAACGCTGGCCGACCTGCCGTGGCAGAAGATAAGCGAGGACAATCTCGATCTCAATGAGGCACGCCGCATTCTCGACCGCGACCACTACGGACTCGAGAAGGTCAAGCGTCGCTTGATCGAATACCTGGCTGTCCGAAAGTTGAATCCGGAGGGCCGCGGACCGATCCTATGTTTTCTTGGTCCGCCCGGAGTAGGGAAAACCAGCCTCGGACAGTCAATTGCCGATGCCCTTGGACGCAAATTCTCACGGATGAGTCTGGGCGGAATTCGCGACGAAGCGGAAATTCGCGGTCACCGCCGCACCTATATTGGTTCCATGCCGGGACGTCTCATTCAGGAACTTCGACGCGTAGGCACGCGCAATCCGGTCCTGATGCTCGACGAGATTGACAAGATCGGGGCGGACTTCCGCGGCGACCCGGCCAGCGCCCTGCTCGAGGTGCTCGATCCCCGCCAGAATCATGCCTTCGTCGACCACTATCTGGATGTGCCGTTCGACCTCTCTCAGGTCATTTTCATTGCGACGGCGAACTACATCGATCCGGTGCCCCCCGCTTTGCGCGATCGAATGGAGGTCATCGAGATACCGGGCTACACCGACACGGAGAAACTGGAGATCGCGCGACGTTATCTCGCGCCGCGTCAGCTTGCCGAGAATGGTCTGAAGCCCGAACAGTGCCAATGGGACGAGCTCGCGATCAAGCTCGTGATCAACGACTACACCCACGAGGCGGGCGTTCGTGAGCTCGAGCGCCAGATTGGCGCCGTTTGCCGTGGTGTCGCCGCCGAGATTGCTCGCGGTGAGCAACACCGTGTCGCCGTCACTCAAGACGTGGTGACAGTGCTTCTGGGACCTTCGCGCTACGTTCGCGAGAATCGACTGAAAGCAGATACGCCCGGGGTGGTCACCGGGCTGGCCTACACGCCGGCCGGCGGCGAAGTTCTCCATATCGAGGCCATTCGTTATTCAGGCAAGGGCGGAATTACGCTTACGGGGCAGATTGGAAACGTGATGAAAGAATCCGTTCAAGCCGCTCTTAGTCTTCTGCGAGCGCGGGCCGAGGGCCT
The DNA here is from genome assembly GCA_963820865.1 of uncultured Verrucomicrobiae bacterium. GTDB lineage: Bacteria > Verrucomicrobiota > Verrucomicrobiia > Chthoniobacterales > Terrimicrobiaceae > DASTFP01. The sequence continues at coordinate 755,531 of CAWGBZ010000011.1, read as the reverse complement.
CGGGATCGACCCTGAGGCGTTTAAGGATACGGACATTCACGTGCATGTGCCGGCCGGGGCCATTCCGAAAGATGGCCCCTCGGCTGGGGTCGCCATGTTTACCGCCCTGGCGTCGCTATTCACGAATCGTCGCGTGCGCGCGGATGTCGGCATGACCGGGGAAATCACCTTGCGAGGATTGGTCTTGCCAATCGGCGGGCTTAAGGAGAAGAGCCTCGCAGCCATGCGGGCTGGACTGCAGACGGTGATCATCCCCAAGTTGAATGAGAAAGACCTCATCGACGTCCCAAGCGAGGTCCGGGAACGGCTGCGCTTTGTTCCGGTCGAGAACGTTGACGAAGTGCTTAGTAATGCACTGGCCTAAGGGGTAGTTGCTACCCCGGCGTTATTTCCTGTCCTTGTGGGGAAGGGGGGAGCTGGCGACCAGCGCTCCAAAGACGCTCTTCTTTTCGGAGAGAAGCGTGTCGACAAAAACGCCGACCACCAAGCCCCAAAGAAGGTGCACTGCAAACATCAGAGCGTTCCTCGAACGAGGATGCTCAGTCGCAGACTCGAGGACGCCGGTGGCCGGCAGCAAGCCAAGATAGCTCACCAGCCAGACAAGAGCGCCAAAGAGCGGACCTTTAACAATCGGGCTGGTGGGCACGCGCGCTTCCACGAGCGAGTACACGGATGCCGCCAGCGCTCCATAACCGAAATGATTGATCAACGTGATCGCCGCACGCGCGGTGGAGCCCAGTTTCCCTTGCAAGCCGAGCGCCTTGACCGCATGCAACGTAATCTCACGGGGCGGAAGCGCATAACGATGGCGATGTGGCAAGCGGCGATGGAGGCAGATCATGCCAATCGTCATCGGACCGGTCGCGCTGATGCCTCCCAAAGCACCAACCAGAGACCGAAGGAAGAGATCGGCCACCGGTATCTCTTTGTTCACTCGCATGGTGTCTCGGCTTCCGCTCAACGGCACCGGACCCGCAATTTTTTTCGCAGGCCTTCCGCTCGGTCGATCACATCCTCCTGCAGGGAGCGGATCTGCTTTTCTGCGGCCGGCAGCCTGGCAACGAAGTCTTGGAAAGCTTTCTCGAACCATTCCCGAACGGCCTGGACGGGGTCGGGATTCTTGCGAGGAGCCGGCCGAAGCAAGGCGCCAAGAATCGCTCCGACCACGACCGCGAGGAGAAGGATGGGAATCGGGTTTTCGCGCAGATACTTCTCTCCAGCACGAAAAGCATCTTCGGCGGAGTCTTCGGCGACAGCCAAGGCCTCTCGAGCCTGCTCGTCGCCCGGCCAGTTTGTTGTGTTGGTCATTTTGAGTGGTGTGTTAAATGGAATCGATTCGCGGCGGTGTTTCGACTGTATCGCAATTTGCCACAATTGTAGCATTCTGTCTGTCATGAAGACCTCCCAATTTATGCGGCGCGATTTCGACGCGATGCTGGCCGCCAAGGCGCTGGCGAGTCCGGACTTTCGTGCCCGGTTGATAAGCGAGCCCGGAAAGATCTACGAGGCGGAACTCGGAAAGCCGATACCCCCCGAGACGAAGATCGTTGTGGTCGAGGAGAGCGGAGACACCTTCTACGTCGTGCTTCCTTATTTGCCCGATCACCTGAAATCGGATCCCGAGAAGATCGGTGCGGTGGCACGCCGCGAATTGACCTTCCGAAGTCCCTGCTGGGGGATCGGCGATGGCCCCGAATAGCACGCCATCCAGAGGAAGTCGCCGTAAGAGCGACGGAAACGGCCGTGTCCGGCGGCGCACGCGAATCCCCCTTAACAATGAGCTTAAGAAAGGACATCCGATGAGCCTCCCTACCTCGGTGCCTGGTCCTGGACGGTTGTGGACGCCCAAGCCATGGTGCGTGCGATGAAGACCGCCCGCTTCGCTGACGTGGTCGATGCCTCCGGGCAGCCGGATCTTCACATCCTCCTTACTCGGCCGGAGGACGATCGTGCACTCCAGGCAGCGATCAGATCTCATCGGGTGATGACCGTTCACCAGGACAGGTTTGGCGAAAGAGCAGATCGAGGCACAGTGGGTTTTGATCCCGGCCCGTCAAGGCAGTTCCTCATCTTCCCGCACTCCCTCTCTCAATTCGCGGGGCGTTTTATCCTGGCCATAAACTATGACCTTTTGAAAGGTGTCGACGCTCACGCTTCGCCCCAACACCCGACGAAGAATCGACCGGGCAAGCTCACCATCCCAGGCAGGCCCGCGAAGCCGCCCACGACGACAAAGATTGTTCCCTTCAGGGAACCCGCTCCTCCGGAACGCCACGATGGGATGGGAAAGACAGCCGCCGATTCCAGCCAGCAGCTCGATGAGGCCATCGGATTGTTGAAGCAGGGAAAACAGGCTTCCGCGCTTAGACTCTTGCGGAAACTGGCACGGCGCTTGCGGACAGCGCGTCGGGAATCGGCGAATGATCATACAAACTCCCCGAAATCATGAGACCGCTGTGGAAAGGCGCGATTAGCTTTGGCTTGGTCACTATTCCGGTATCCTTGTACCCGGCGATGCGCCGGGAAGAGCTCAAATTCCGGCTGCTGCGCAAGTCCGATCATAGTCCAATCAACTATAAACGCGTTGCCGAAGCCGATGGCAAAGAAGTTCAATGGGACCAGATCGCGAAGGGATATGAATATGAGAAGGGGAAATATGTGATCCTCAAGGAGGAGGATTTTGCCCGTGTCGATGTGGAGGCCACTCAGACCGTGGAAATTATCAACTTCGTGGCTCTCGCGGAGGTCGACCCACTTCTCTTCTACAAACCGTACCTATCTCGAAGTCGGAAAGGGAGGGCAGAAGGCATACGTTCTCCTTCGAGACGCGCTCACCGAAGCAAGCCGGATCGCGATCGCGAAAGTAATCATTCGCACGCGCGAGCACCTGGCCGCGGTGAAGCCGCAGAAGTCAGGCCTGATCCTGGAGTTGATGCATTATCCGAGTGAGTTAGTTGACATATCTGAGTTCAAAGTGCCGACCCAGAAATCGGCCGGGAGAGCGGAAATGCGCATGGCCCGGCAGCTCATCGAGAGCATGACGAAGCCATGGGAGCCGAAGAAGTATACGGATGATTACCGCCAGGCACTCGAACAACTCATCGAAAAGAAGATCGAAAGCGGAGATAAGGTCGCTCCCGTGCCGGCCGTCCGCCGCAAACCGTCGAACGTGGTCGATCTGGTGGAAGTTCTTCGAAAGAGTCTGGACGAGACCGGCCACGCAAAGCGGCCTGTCGAGCACCGCCGAAGAACTCGGTCGAAGTCTAAAGCTGGTCCTAAACGGAGAAAGGCAGCCTAGACCCCTCGAGATCGGGAATACAAGCTCGAGGAGCAGAGAACGCCGCGCGGTTCCGTGTCAATTTCGCAAACTTCCAGAAGCGCGCGCGACCGTGCGCTTCCGATCCCTCTTCTAGATTGAGGAGGACTCTATGCCAGTTTGTGAAACCTGCGGAAACAACTACGACAAGGCATTTCAGATTCTTGTTTGGGGGCAGTCCCACACTTTTGACTCGTTCGAATGCGCCATTCAAGCGCTGGCGCCCGCCTGTGCGCACTGCGGCTGCCGCGTGATCGGGCACGGGGTCGAGGTGAACTCAGTGATCTATTGCTGTGCGCATTGCGCGAGCCAGTCCGGTTCGAGCAGCATTAGAGATCGAGCTTAGCGCATCCGGTTGCGTTGGTCCGAATTGGTCCAAGGCGCGCGAGGTTCGAAGTGGGTCGACGATGTCCGATTCGGTTTTTCGAGAAGGGGATCTCGCCTCGATCAGAAAAGCGGCGCGGACTTGTAGGAACTGCCCACTTGGCAGAACGCGACGCAAACCCGTGTTCGGCGAAGGTAAGGCCACAGCTGCGATGCTGATCGTCGGTGGGATCCTCCGTGCGCGACGGCAGCGCTGGGCCGACCTTATCACACGAACAGGGCATCGCCCGATTGTTGGTGGCATCAGCTTGAGGCAATGTAAATTGTCCGCACGCAGGAAGGCGGTCCGTCACACAACCGACAAGCATGCGCTCGTGGCGGGCCGCCGGCGGACCCTCGAAAACTTCCTGGAAGAAGTTCGAATCGCAAATGCTCGGCGCCACCTATCAGGAGATCGCGGCATGCGCGTATTGCATTTGGCAGCAGGAAGGCCGACCGGAGGGAAGGGCGTTGGATCACTGGCTCCAGGCGGAACTGCAACTCGTCTTGTCATCAATCCTGCTGGAGAAAGGGCCACGGAAGGAAGCATCCCTGGCAGCGGATTCGACGGCTCGAGCGACAGCGATAAAGCACGTGCCGGGGCCGTCCACTCGAGTGCTTAGCAACGATATAAGGATATGAATAAACTACAAATCAAAGGCAACTGGAACGAGATTAAGGGCAAGCTTAAACAGAAGTTCGCTGACCTTACTGATGACGACTTCGTCTACGCCGAAGGCAAAGAGGATGAGTTGCTTGGCCGCCTGCAACAGCGACTGGGCAAGAGCGAGGAAGAAATTCGTCGAGCCATCGAAGAGCAATGAAAACAATCGTTGGAGTATTTGACGCCCCCGAGAACGTTGAGCAAGCGGCCAGGCGATTGGCGGCCGCGGAACTCGACGCAGTCGTGCTCGATGAGAGCATTCTTGAGCAAGAGCCAAGCATGGACCCGGCGCTTCCGACTCTCGTGCGCGGAGCGGCTGCCGAGGGGGTGGAAGGAAGAGCGGAACCGACCGTTTTGCCCAAACGCGATCGACAAAGCGTAATGAGAGCATTCCGCGAACGTTTGACACAGGACTTCAAACTGCCAGAAGAGGTCAGCGACGCTTACACGACGACGCTCGCCCATGGCGGGCGGTTTGTCGTGGTTTGCGCGGATGAGGAAGACGCCGACCAAGCCCGGCAGATACTAGAGAAGTCCGGGGCAACCCGGGTGAACAAACACGACTGAAGACGTGTCGACCTCGTTTGGATAGCGCCTGCCGGAGGAGCACCCGCACGGTCGCCTCCTCCGGGCGAAGGGTCTTTAGCTCATTCGCCAGCGTGTGCTCTGCACGTCGTTTGAGCTGATCGACCAGGGTGCCGTCCAGATAGCTGTCGAGCACGACCGGATGCCCGTAACACCGGCGACAGATCGCGGGGGAATTCCCGAGCATGCGCGCCACCGCTTCGATCGCTTGAAGCACGTTCCGCCTGGCGTGGGCGGAGGAGGATATGTTTCTGACCCGACTTGCCGCGAAATTTAAAGGTGACCGTATCGGCCCGAATCGCCGCGTGACGATCCTGCAAGGTGGTGAGTCCCTACGATCTGTTGCTTCCGGCATATTCATCATTGCCGATGCGAATCAGAGCGACTTCGAGAAGCCGCATATCGTCGCGAGCCCCTTCTCGCGGGGGAGACCGCGGCGGGCCAGATCGCGGGCGACCCGCCGGCGAATCTTCGGGAGCGCGCGTCCGAAAGCGATGATCCGATCGTAATTGTTCTGGTCCCGGATGGTTATTCTTTCCAACTGCTCGCGGTTGCGAACCGGCTGTCCAGTTGCGCCAAAGTAGCGGAACGAGCCATTTCTTACGCGCTGTCGAACAATTCCCGGCCGACTATCGCTGACATAACGGAGGCCCGCATCCTTGGCGGAGGTAGCCACCTCCGGGGGAAGCTTCCAAAACATCCATCTGCCGCGTCCTGGCTCGCGTCGGAGGAAACGGCGATCTCAGTACAAGCCAAGAAACTTGAGAATCACCACGATGACGACGATCACGCCAATTATATAGAAGATATTGTAACCCATACATGTGTGATTCGATGGACCCGGGGCGGCCGCGTGTATTGGACCACCAAAACGAAGAGACGACGCCGCGCAAGCGACGATCACCTTTGCATGATCTTAAGACTTAAGGTTGGGGCTCCAGCGTACTTCCTTGACGCCGGACCGGGCAGCAAGACTTTCGATGAAGGGAGGCAACGATGCGTCGTCTTGCGATGCTCGCCAATTCACGTCGAATCGCCACTCCTTGCCTCCCTCGCTATAACGGGCCGCTGATCCAGTAACATGGTGGCCATGCGTCTCCACCTCTGCGGTTAGATCGCGCTGGGAAGGCCCGTCGGGCAGCACAAGCACTACCAGCGTCGCCTCCTGGTGTTGTTTCCACCGCGCTTCGATCCACGCCATGCACCAGAGCACCAAAACGCCAAGCCCCAACATCCATGCGCCCAGGAGAAAATGACCGGAGCCGAAGCAGAAGCCCATCAGGGTCGTAAACCACAACGTCGCTGCGGTGGTGACGCCGGTTACGGCATTCCCCCGGTGGAGAATCGCTCCGGCTCCGATGAAGCCCATTCCGGTGAGGATGCCCAAGGGAAGACGCATGACATCCATCCGCACCAGCGTGTCCGTCGTCCGTCCCGAGGTACTAAGCAAAAGGTTTCCCAGGATCATGCTCGCGGATGCCGTCAGGCAGACGAGGATCGTCGTCCGGAAGCCGGCAGCGCGACCTCGGTCACTTCTGTTCAAACCGAGGACTGCGCCGGAGATCAGCGTGAGAAGCAACCGAACCGCGATGTCCGCGGGACCGATCTCGATCTGCACGTCAGTCGGGGGCTTTGCCCGCCGCCGTTCGCCAAGGAAAGACCTTCAACGGCGGTCATCGTTGGCTCAGGACAGGCATCTCATCTGCGGATGCGGTTAGGAGGCAGGCGGCGCGGCTGGAGTGGTCGTGGGAGTCGGCGTTGGCGCTGTTTCCGTCGTGGGAGTGGGAGCCGGAGGCGCGGGAGATTTCGAGCCGTCGCAGGCCACCAGACCGACGATTCCGATCGCTAGCCAGAGTGCGTATATGAGTTTCATGGAATTAAGCTTGTTCGTTAGGAATCGTTCCGCGCGGGCCGGCCGGCCCTAGGCAATTCACCTGACGGGAGAGTCGGGTTTTTGCTGAAGGGAGAATGCCCCCGCGCAGCGGCGTCATCAGAAGGTGGCTTTTCGAAGCCTGCCAGTGCCGGGTGTGCTTATGTCCCTCCGCGCGCTCTCGCGCGATTTCATCTCCATATTCTGGCTCCAGAGCTTCCTCCTCGACGGACTCGAGCGCCTTGTCCTCCCGACGCCAGCTCCCCTTGAAGAACCCTTCTGGGGGGCACGCGTCTCTTTCTCATCGTATTTCCACCAGGACGCCCCTTCCAAGGCGGCGCGCGCGGATGATCCGACGCCTTGACCGCCCGCCTGGTTCTTCGACAGACGGACGGTCATTAAAGCGTCGCCCTTTCGGCATCGCATCGGGACGCGGTTCGCTAGGCAGCCGCCTGTAGTCTCTCCAGCGCCTTGATATGCTCGTTGACGCTGGGGAGCAAAGTTGACTGAATCATCTTCTTGCATTGTGGCATGACTTCTTCATCGGCGAGCGCCGTCTCGTAGCTTTTCCTGCCGCTCTTTTCTCCGGCTTGCAAAGCTTCGAGAACGGAATTGCTTCCAAGCAAGCTAGCGGCCTTCTGAACGGCGCCAGCCAGGGTGCCCCAGGCGCCGCTGTCGGTGTCGGGCTGACCACCCATCGAGCGAACGTTTTCCTCCAGGGTCATGGCTGCCCGAGCATGTTCTTCGCGAATCCGAGTAAGCTCCACCGCCGCGGATTCGTTTCCGAACTTATCGATGGCATCATCGTAGGTTTCGACGGCCGAGCGTTCTCCGCGTAGCAGACTGTTGCAGATATCAATGCAGTGGTGAGGTCTCATTCGGATTGGGTAGTAGAGGTTTCTCACACTTCGCCCGGACGGGGAACGACGGATGCCCCTAAGGTGGCATTTTGTCGAGAATACCACCTCCATGCTACGATCAGGCTGTTCCTGACACGATGGCGTCAAAGTGCGTTCGATTCTTTGGTTGATGAAAAACTGCGACACTCTGAGGGCCGTGTACTTGAACGAACTTCGTCACCTTTTCAGTGCGGAAGCAATCCTTCTTCAATCATGGCCGAGCATTTCCGCCAAGGTAGTCACTCCTGCCCTTCGGGAACTCATCTCGAAACAGGTTGGCAAGACGCAGATTCACTTGTCGCGTTTGGAACAGATCTTTAAGGACCTTTCGGAGACCGCGGCGGATTATCGGTGCCAGGCGATGGCGGCGATGGTGGCGGAGGTTCGACGCTATGGTGAGGCCAGCGGTGATCACGATGTGCGTGACGCCGCGATCATATCGGCAACTCGAAAGATCCATCACTACAAAGGAGGAGCGTACGCCACGGTCTGCACCCTGGCCTCACGTCTGGGCGATCCCAGAGTGGCCAAGCAGTTCAGGGCGATGCAACGGGACGAGCGTGCGGCCGACCACCAACTGGCCAAGATCGCCGACAACAGCGTCAACGTGAATGCCGGAAACCCGGCCAAAGCGAAGACGGAGCTCGATGTTTCGATCTTCTGATTACCGGCTCGCAGAGACGACCGGCGCGTGCCTGCCTTCGCGGATTTCCTCGATCATCTTGCGATTGAACGCGGGAATGTCACCAGGTTCGCGGCTCGTCACCAGGCCGTTGTCCACCACCACTTCTTCATCGACCCACCAGCCGCCGGCATTGCGCACATCCGTTCGAATGGCAGGCCACGAGGTGAGTTTTCGATCGCGTATCACATCGGCCTCGATGAGAAGCCACGGCCCGTGACAGATCGCCGCAATGGGCTTGCCGGCTTTGGCAAACTCGCGAACGAAGTCCACGGCGGCTATCTCCGCGCGCAGGGCATCGGGACTATAGAGACCACCGGGCAATACCAGCGCGTCAAAGTCGTCCGACACCGCTTCGTCGAGAGTCAGATCAACTTCAAATTCGTCCCCCTTCTCCCCGTGAACGGTGCCCCGGATCTTTCCTGCTTTCAACGAGACGATACGAGGCTGCGCCCCAGCGGTCTTCAGGGCTTCGAGGGGTCCTTCGAGTTCGGATTGCTCGAAGCCATCTGCGGCGAGAATGGCAACTTTCTTGTTAAGGAGACTTGAGTTCATAGCTGCAGGGATCGGCGCGACCGACCCTCCTGGCTGTAGCTTTGTGCCGCTCGGCTCCGGCGGTTGCTCGCAGTTCGCGTCAGCCGGGTCCCCCGCCGGCCTCATCGAGCCAGATCATTGGTGGCGTCACGGGCCGTCAGTTTATCTCGAGCAGAGGATTGTCGGGCGTTTCTTCGCCGTCGACAACCCACCGGCCGACCGAACGCGATCTGGCGGATGACAATCTGAAGAAGTCATTTTACGACCGACTTTTCCGGGAGGGCGAGCTTCTGTGGAACGCAAGGCGGGGCTTCTGCCGATTCTTCAGCCGCACATTCGTCTCTACTACCTGCCGCCGGACGGTGTTCGCGATCGAGGACCCACATAGGGCTTAACGATGCCGAAGGATTGCGCCGGCCATGGAAGTTGGGCAGCTGCTCGAATCATTTCCATTTAGCGGAAGTCATGTGAGACCGGTGTGCTTAAGGCGTCGTAGGGCAGAGGGTCGATGCGGCGGGCCTGCACGATCGTCGTATTCCGGGTATTCTGCACTTCGCCGCGGATGGAGAGGAAAGGTTCCTGGGTGATGGTGAGCCGTCGCTGCTCGAAGAGTTGAGGTCCCACGATGGCATTGGAAACACCGGTTTCGTCTTCGAGACTGATGAAGACAAATCCTTTGGCGGTCCCTGGACGCTGGCGGCAAATGACCATCCCAGCGATGTGAACATTTTCTCCATGTCGAATGCAGAGCAGATCGCCGGCCACCGTGACATCAGGAAGCCGCGGGCGGATGAGAGCCATGGGATGGCTGCCGGTAGTCATGCCGGTGCTGGCAAAGTCTGCTTCGAGGCGTTCAAAGGCATTCATGCGAGCCAGGGGAAGGAATGGTTCCGTCGCGTTCGTCAGCCCTGGCAAATCCTCCGGGCAATGGGGGGTCTCGACTCTCCAAAGTCCGTCCCGGCGATGCTCGACCAAACCGTTGAGCGCTCCGATGCGCGCCAGCAAGCGAAGCGCCGGTTTCTCAGCGGTAACCCGGTGGCGAAAGTCCTCCAAAGAAACAAAGGGTCGCTCGGAGACGATTCGCTTGCCGACAGCGGAATTCAATCCCTTGACCATGGAAAGCCCCAGGCGGATGGCACCGTCGTCTTCGATGGTGCATAGCCATTCGGAATGCAGGACAGAAATCGGACGAACGACGACACCGTGCGCTTTGGCGTCACGGATGAGCGTGGCGTTGCTGTAGAAGCCCATGGGCTGATTATTCAGCAAAGCACAATAAAATTCCGGAGTTCGGTGCACTTTCAGCCAGCAACTCGCATAAGCGATCAGCGCGAAACTAATGGCATGACTTTCCGGGAAGCCATAGACGGCGAAGGATTGCACGGATTGGACGACCTTTTCTGCCACCACAGGGTCCACCTTCTTCGAGGCCATGGCGCCGCGCAATTTGACGCAGACTTTCTCCATCCTTTCCTGTGACCGATGAAAGCTAAGTGCACGGCGCAGTTCCTCGGCTTCGCTGCCGCTAAAATCCGCCATGACCATGGCCATCTTCAAGAGTTGCTCCTGGAACAGCGGGACACCCAGAGTGCGTTCAAGCGTCGGCCGCAATCGCTCATCGATATAGGTGACCGGTTCGGTGCCTTCCCGTCGGGCGAGATAGGGGTGCACCATGCCGCCCTGGATCGGGCCTGGGCGGATGATCGCAACTTCCACGACGACGTCATAAAAGCATTTCGGCTTGAGTCGCGGGAGGGTCGCCATCTGGGCGCGGCTTTCGACTTGGAAAGTGCCGATGGTGTCGGCGCGGGTCATGAGATCGTAAACCGCCGGGTCATCTTTGGGAATGGCCGCGATATCAACCGGGTGTTGCCGCTCTGCGCACAGAGTGATCGCGTCTTGCATCGCGGCCATCATACCAAGGCCGAGAAGGTCCACTTTTATGATGCCGAGATCCTCGCAATCATCCTTGTCCCACTGCGCCACGACGCGGCCGGGCATCGAGGCATTCTCGAGCGGGACCATTGAACTGAGGGCACCCTGGCAGATGATCATGCCGCCTGAATGCTGTCCAAGGTGGCGCGGCAGGCCGTAGATCTGGCTGTAAAGTTGCAAGGCGGCATCCGCCCGCGGGTGATCGGACGGAATTCCGGCTTGTTGCAGTTGATCCGGCACGCCGAGCGTGTGCGGAAAATCACCATGGGCGTACAAGCTTGAGAATCGATCGATGACATCGGAGGAAAAGTTGAGCGCTTTGCCGATCTCGCGCATCGCGCTGCGGCCGCGATAGGTGATGACATTGGCGGTCATGGCGGCGCCATGCCGGCCATAACGGCGATAGACTTCCTGGATCACGCGTTCGCGCCGGTCACCACTGGGCAAATCCAGGTCGATGTCGGGCCATGTCTTCCGTCCTTCGCTCAGGAAACGTTCGAAGAGAAGATGACTGGCAATGGGATCGCAGGCCGTAATGCCGAGGCTGTAGCAAACGACGCTATTGGCCGCGCTGCCGCGTCCTTGCATGAAGATATCGTTCTGGGTGCAATAGTTCGCGATGTCCCACACAATGAGAAAGTAGCCGGCAAAGCCGAGGCGCCGGATCAAATCGAGCTCGAAGTTCAATTGCTTGAGCACCTTGGCGCTGAGATGGGAATAGCGGGCCCGTGCGCCCGCAAAAGCGACGGTGCGCAAGAAGGAATCCATCGTTTCGCCGGCAGGCACCGGGTACTTGGGAAATTCATAACCAAGATTCTCAAGAGAGAACTCAATGCGTTCGGCGACCATGGCCGTGTTGGCGACGGCTTCCGGCAAATCCGCAAAGAGGCACTCCATCTGGGTGGCCGATTTGAGATGGCGTTCAGCATTGATGCTCAGAAGGCGCCCTGCGGAATCGAAAGTGGTGTGATGCCGGGCACACGTGAATAAATCGAGTGCGCGGCGTCCGTCGGGTTCTGCATGGAGAACACCATTGGTGGCGACGAGCGGAAGTTTCCAGGCACGGGCTTGGGCGACAACTTGTCGATTGCGCCAGGTTTCACCGCGCCGCAGATGACGCTGAATTTCGACAAAGACACTTGCCTTTCCAAACGCGGCGACCAGTGCCGCGAGCCTTTCGGAAGCTTCCGGGCCGCCTGGATTACTCAGGATTCCTTCTTCGTCACCTGTCAAGGCGATGAGTCCCTCTGCGTAAGCGGGGAGTTCCTTCCAGAAGACGTTGGATTCGGCTTTGCTACCTCGTAACCGGGATTCGGTGAGCAGGCGACAAAGGTTTTGATATCCGGTCCTGTTGGCTACCAAAACAGGCAGAATGCAATTGTCTTCCATGGTGAGTTCGGCCCCGACCACCGCACGGATTCCCTGTTCTTTCGCCGCCACATGCAAGCGAGGCGAGCCGTAGAGGCCGTTGCGATCGCAGAGCGCCAGCGCCGGTAGCTCAAGCCGCGCAGCGGTCTCGGCGAGGTCCTCGGGGTTGGATGCGCCTCGCAGAAAGCTGAAAGCACTGCGAGCATGGAGTTCGTAGTAGGTCATGGGGAGCATACACCTCTCGCGCGTGGTTCTTCGGCATTTCGCAGAAAAAATTTGGCTCGGTGAGGCGCGGAGCCATGCCGGCCGAAGCCATGCGTTTCCCGAAGGCAGCGCTTAGCTTTCATAGCAGCCCTCGATTTTCCAAATGGTGCCATGTCGCGAAAGGCGGTAGAGGCCGCCTTTGGCCAGGTCGACGTCCCATTCTTCCTGCTGCCATCGCTCACTATCCCACCAGTTGCCAGAAAGCCGGTAAGGACCGGCGCACTGACAAACGAGGCCGCGCACTGTCGGCGATTCCAGCTCAGCCGGGCGGCCATCCTTCATGCGCACGGAGCTGGGACGGGCCGGACGAAATCGCCGCAAGGGAAGCCCGCGGAGCGGCTCGCTGGCGCAGGCGGGCTTCTTTTTGATTCCCATCTCGGCAGCAAAGCCGTCCTGCAGCCAATAGGAATCCGGCCGATGGGTGTTGCTGTGGGCAGGCACACCCACACTGTCGTTGCCAAGAAACGCCTTCAATTTTGCCAGGGTTTCACCAAAGCGATTGGGATCCCGCAGAGCGCTTTCGAAGAGCTGGAGTTGATCATTTGCCGGGAGGGCCGCCTGGATGCGAAGCCGCACGCCAACCGGACGCTGGGGAAGTTTCAAATGCTCCAAGTGCGTGCCGAGAATGCGAAAAAGCACCTCCGCGTCGGCTGTGGGCACGGGGATGGAAAGAACACGCTCGTGATTCGAGCCATCTTCCAAAGGCAGGCAAAGCATTAAGCGTTCTGCCACGCGGTAAACGGCTCTCAGCCGGCCGCACAATCCATCCAGAAAGCGTCGCAGCAAAAACAAGAGGGGTTCGATCGTTTCGATTTCATGATCAAAATCAAATGCCTCCGCATACTCCGGGATCGGACGGACCAGACGCAGCAGGCGTTTGTGGCGTCCGGAAACCTTGTGTCGCAAGGCTTTCGCCGCCGGACCCAGCCGCTCGATGGTTTCCGATGAAGGCAAAGCCAGGAATTCGCCCACACGACGAATCCCCCAATCGTGCAAGATCTGCAGAAGATCCTCCGGTGGCTCCAGTGTCTCAATCGGCAGGCAACTGGTGAAAGCCCGCGGATCGTAAATGATCGCGGAAGGCTGGGCTCCCCGGGCCGCCAGGAGGGAGAGGTCCGGCGTGGGGGCGATACCCATCTTGGCGAACAACCCTTGGGTGCGAAGCAGCGCGATTTGTTGATCGGCCAATTGCTGCCAGCAAGTTTCCTTTCTGACACGGCGAAGATCAGCCAAGCACGCCCCGTCGCCGCACAGCTCGACTTCAGGAGAAAGCGCCAGGGCTGTTTGAATGAGGATCTGATGAAGGCATTCTTCCTGCGCGGGAGAACGTAGCCGGATGAGGAGGCCTCGCACGCGAGCCATCGCCTGGGCGGAAGTCATCCCAGCCATGATTCCCCGGGCGGCGGCCATCTCGTTGACTTCCGCAACGATCCCTTTCAGGGTGGTTTCCTCGACCACGACGGCCGGACCGCACGCATCGTGCCAGCGGAGGGCCGCCTGGAGGCGAAATCGGGGCAGGAAAATGCAGCCAAACATGGTGCTTCCTCCTCATGCGGATTTTCGGAAGACCCCCTCGGGCACACCCATGCCGCGCTCGAAGACCTGCACCTGAAGATGTTCCCAGAGCGCAAGACGGGGAAGGTGCATGGTTTCCAGAGTGAAGTCAGTGCGGATCGCCAGACGGGCAGACGCGCCTTCCACCAGCGGTTGCGGGGTCAGCACGGCAAATACAGTGGTGGTCGGTTCGATAACTCGTCGGAAGCGATGCCAGGTGCTCATGGGAATACGCCGCAATTGCGCCACCGGCAGTATGTGCAGATCCAAGATCACGATCGGCAGATTGCCATCTCGCAATAAAATATCCGCCGCTCGGATCGCCGGAGTCGCCGCATCGCACATCACCCAAAGGATGCGACGTAATTGGTCCTCCGCCCAATCAGAGGGTTCGAATGAATTTGCCGCATCAACCAATCCAACGAACAACCCGTCGCGCACCGCTGCCTCGAACACGGTTGCCAACAGCAGGGATCCTCCCGCGCCGGAACCGCACACTTCCGTGATCGCCCCTTGGAGAAAGCCTCCTGTTTGGTCAAAAACGTCGCAGCCTATGCGTAGTCGCCCCTTTCCCCGGCGTGGGGAGGGTGGGAACTTCTCGGCCACCAACGTCCGCAACGCTTCCAGTCGGACCAGTCTGGGATCATGAGCGTGCATGCCGGACTAACCCTCGAAAACTGCCAGCCACTTTCACGTCCTGAGCGCTGACCACTAGATCGGGGTAGCGCGGATTGCTGGCCCGCAGGATGATTTCGGATTTCTCCGGCACATAGTAAACCCGCTTGAGTGTTGTCTCATGGGCCTCACCGACGAGGAGAGCCGCGATCTCTCCATGTTGCACCCCCACATCCGGACGCAAGAGCACCCAGTCGCCATCCAAAATGCCATCCCCGACCATCGAGTCTCCCCGGACTCGGAGAAAAAAATCTCGTTCCCGATACGGCAGAAGATCGGCGGTTTCGATGATCTCCTCAGCCTGAGCAACGGCTTCTTCCAACGGTCCCGCCGGAATCGCTCCCAAAAGCGGAATGCCTCCTGCGCTCAGCGCAAACCGCGCCTTGGCTGTCAAGCCGACGATGCGTGAACGCCCTTTCTCTCCTCCGCCTTGAATGACCAGGAAACCATTGCGTTCCATGACGCGTAATGTGGCCGTGAGACTGCTTTCGGCCGCATAGCCTAGCCTCCGCACCAGATCAGACACAAAAGAAGGTTCTTTTCTTCGTTCAAAGTCCAGAACCTCATTGGCGATGCGACGATGGACGGCAGAGAGCGTTTTCATATCGTGTAAGTTCACGATATCTTTCAGGGCGCGCAACCCTTTTCGTTAACTCTCTTACCGTGAAGCGATAACGACGGAACAGATTTCGGGACAGCCCTTCACGAATCGATCATCGAATACATAACACCTTCATGATCGCTGAGTTGCCAAGGCGCATTATGATCGGACCGCAGCCTTCATCCAATTCGAGTCGATGAGAAATCGAATTATCTGCGACTCACGAGCGGCTCGCCAGAAAGACGACCACGGCGATGATCAGCAGAAACACTCCAACGAAAAGCCCATCGATGAGATCGGAGTGATCACGCCGGTCCTGCCAGGCGACGTTGGCGCCCATGCGCTTGAGTTGGATGATTCGCTGGTTGAGCGAAGGATGGAATCGGTAAATGAAGCCATGCTTTTCGGGTTCGCCTTCCTCGACTTCTGATCGTTTGAGGTCGCGAACCATTGCGATCGCCGCCTCCGTGCGGGATGTCAGATCCGCGGGGCCCTGCGCGCAAATCTCCGCAACCCGGTCCTGCAATCTCTCGAGATTACGGTGATCCGTTGTTTCCGAGCCGACAATGAACAGCATTTCTGCCCACCCGATTCCGCGAATGGGATGAGCGAGAGTTGTAAGGTGAATCAGCGCACGGGCGAGACCGTCCGGATTGCGGGTAAGTTGGACCGCGGTAGCGTCGGCCAGACGGCGGCGTGCGCGGATCGCGAACGCGATGAAAGGACCCAGCACAAACAGGGTTAATAATGAATACATAATAAACCCAGCCAGTCGACTGAGGATCAGCGGCATAAGAAACATTAGCAGTAGCGATCCTACCACCTTGTTGAAGGGTCCCAAAGGGAGGGGGAGATTGAGCATGCGCTCCATGAAGGCCAGCAAGTCATTCATACCTTCCGGCTGGAGGCTGAGCGTCAATTGCGACGCTACCCGATGAGCTTCGATAGCGGAATTCCCGCTTGAGAACCGGAAAAGGGATCGTCCCACGGACATCAGGGCCCGCCGGGCGCGCGGACTAAACGGCGCGTCCAGGAGCGTCATGAAGAACCCCAAAGTTTGCAGGACGGTGAGGACTCCCGAAGCGACGCGTAAATCTCCGTTGGCCATGGTGGCCAGAAGATGACCAAGCACCCCTTGAGTTTCATCGCGATCCAGGTGATCGAGGAGGCGGCGTGAGACGAAGACCGTTCCGGGAGGATTCCCCGCTGCTCCGGCGTTAACGACCACTCCCTCCATCAGGAGGACGCGCGGTTCCGGCACGCCGCCGGCGATAGCCATCTCGCCGACGATGTTTGCGAGTTGGCGTTCTTCGAGATCGGAGGAATTGACGGTTCGCAGGCCGACGGCGCTCTCAATCGCGCCGAGAGGTGCCGTTCCCAGAACCGACCGAATGAGAACGGCCACTCCGGCGGCGAGAAGAATACCTCCGATCCATAAGAACCAAGCCGGGGGAAGATTGTCGGTGAGGCCCGCGGCCGCCAACGGCGCGGTGAGCCATTTCGGGAAGAGTCCCAGAAAGAGCAGCCCGTAGAACGACACGACCAGAAGCATGAGGAAGCCGTACACGCTTCCCAAGCCCAGGATCAGCACGGCGCTTGCAGCGCTCCATGCGCGGGCGCTCGCGCGATGGGCGGCCTGCGCGTCGAAGAATGAGGTTCGCTCGGAAGAGGATGGCGGGTCCGCGGCGCCCATGGCTCCGACCGTGCCGGATTGAGGGCGGGATGTCGAGCGGCGGGGAATCGATGGTCCAGTCGACCGTCGGCGAGGCATCCGGGCGGCAGGCGTGCCTCGATACACCACTGAACTCCATGCTTTGGTCGATTATTGTTCTTCTACTGATCCTTTGGGCGCTGGGTTTCGGCTTCCACGTGGCGGGCAGTCTCATTCACTTGCTTTTGGTGGTCGCTCTCGTCGTCCTGATCTTCCGGCTGGTATCAGGTCGCAGGATGCCCTAGTGGTCGTGGGCGACGTTGCAGCCGCGATTCATGGCTTGGAGCCCATTTTCGACTGGCAGAGCGGGCGGCAGGGAAAAGCCGGTCGCATGACTGATTTTTGCTTTCCATGCGCAGACCTCTTATTCTTCTTCTGGTCGTTGCCGGACTGGCAGCGGGGCTGATCCTGGCGGGTTGGGCGGTCAACCAGCGACTAACCGCCTTTGTCGAGAGCGAAGCCTTCCGGAAAGAACTCGATAAGCAGACATCGAAGGGACTGCACTTCCAAGGGCAGTACGACACGATCCGTCGGACGGGCTTGCTGACGGCACGGACGGAGGGTTTCACGGGACGAGAGGGGGTCAAGGCGATCAAGGCGATTTCTACGGGCGAGGTGGACGCGCGATTCAATCCCTGGGGGATCTTCCGGAGGCGCTGGCAACTTGACTACATACGAATCCCCTCGGGACAGGCGGAAATCCAGACCTATGAACCAAAGCCGGAAACCAAGCCGCCAAAACCTTGGTATGCCATCTTTCTTCCGGACCGAGTGTATTTGAAGGAGGTGACTTGCGAGTCAGCCGACGTTACCTGGCAACTGCGCGGGCGCAAAGCCGGCTTGTTTCAAACCCGGTTGCTCATCACACCCTACGGACGCGATTTCGAGTATCGAGCCAGCGGGGGGACCCTCAAGACGGGCATGCTGCCGGAGTTGACCCTTGTCCGGACACATCTTGTCATTACCAAGGAGCTGCTGACGTTGCATGAACTGGAGCTGGCTCCCGGCCCGAAAAGCGAGGGCCGGATTCGCGTGACGGGAGAGGCTGGAATGCGCGACGACAAGAGCGTCTCTGCGGAAATGGATTTTTCAGGAATTCCGGTCGATCCGTGGGTCCCGAACGCTTGGGCGAGTCTGTTTCGAGGCGTGGCCTTCGGCGAGGTCGTCTGGCAAGGCAGCGATCTGACACTGGAGAGATCGTCCGGACGTGGAAACTTCCGAATCGAGGGGGGCCGTGTGGCGGGTGCGCCGTTCCTCGACGACGCGGCTGCAGTGACCGGCAAGAAATCCATTGAGGAGATTAAACTCAGCCGGTTTGCGTTTACGTTTGCCTGGAAGTACCCACAGGCCGAGGTAAACGAGATCGATATTGAAGCGGAGGGAGTGTTTTGTCTGCAAGGAACGGTTGCGATTGATAACCGAAGGTTGAATGGAACGCTGCAGCTTGGCGCAACGCCCCAGTACCTCGAGTGGCTGCCACGGGCGGAACGCGTCTTTGCACGTGAGCGGAACGGATATCTTTGGACCACCGTGCGACTGACCGGCACCGTGGACGATCCGCGCGAAGATCTGAGCCCGCGTGTTGCCGAGCTGTTGAAGAAGTCACCCGGTGCGGCCATTGGGATCTTCTTTCGACAGATCGGCGAGTGGTTCGAGGGACGCGGGAAAAAATGATCCCTGCAACAAGGAGGATCCTAATCTCGCGTTTCCGAGCGCTTGGAAACTCTTCTTGCCAGCTGCACGCAGATCCACAAGAGCAGCAAGAAGGGGCTGAGGACCAGCACCAGGGCCGCACCAAGGAGGGTGGCCACGACAAGATTCAGACGGTCGGTCCATGCCAGTTGACGGAAATTCCCGCCAAAGCGCTTCATCGATTGGCGTGTCTGATTCGCCTGGTACGGCCAAGGCTCACTCAGATGGATCTCGCTGAAGCTCTCGGGTGAAGAAACAGCCGTCGCGTCGATGCGCTTGCCTGGTTCGTCAGCAGGACGCGAGAGGTTCATCTCGTCTGGAATGCTAAGGTTTGCGAAGGAACGGCTGACATCTGCGGGTCCTGGAGGCTCGTCATTCTTCTCGTATCTTCTGCTGCAACCAAGAAGAAATTGCGTCATTCGGGGCGAAGGTCGGTTCCGGAGGCGATCGCGGGCGCATCGCCGCGAAGGTCGTAGCCTGGCTCCGGCCCGAGGATCATGCTGCGAAGCTTCCGTCGAACAGCTCCAAGAAAAAAGCGCAGGGCCGTCCGTAATTCGCCATCGACGAGATAACGCTGCGCTTCGTCGAGTCCACGTCTCGCCGCCAGTGGGCCGATTCGAAACCACTCCGCGCGCGAGATGATCTGACGTTTTTCCGGGCACGTCTTTCCGAGGCGGTGCCACTTGGCGTAAAGTTTCGCTTCCTGTCGTGCGAATCGGTCGCCGGTCGCGGTGCTTTGCATGGGATGGCGGCGGTGGCAGACCAATTTCTCCGGCAGATAACGAACCGTGCTCCGGAGGGCGATGTGCAGAAAGAGATCCGTATCTTCGCAATGTTGTCCGAAATTCTCGTCCCATCCCGGAGTTTGCTCGTAGGTCTCCCGACGAATCATCACCAGAGAAGGAATCAGTCCGGCCATCGTATAGATGCTCTCAAAGGGTGTGAATCGATCAGTCGGTTCCAGGATGCGTGGCCCCGCGGTCCAGCGTGGCGGCCACTGGTGGTCCGAAATCACATTATCCTCTTCGTCGATCAGGAGCGGCTCACAGTGAACCATGCCGGCCCGCGGATGATTCAGCAATTCCTCAACCATTCGCCGAAGCGCGTTGGGAGTCAGCACATCGTCCCCATCCAGAAACATCAAATAGCTGAGTTCGCGCGGCAGTTTTTGCCATCCAAAGTTTCTGGCCGAGGCGACACCGCCGTTCGGTTTCCAGAAATATCGCAACTGAGGCGTGCCCAGCAGATCAACGATCTTGTCCCGCGATGGCTCCGGACTGCCATCATCCACCACGACCGCCTGCCAATGGGGCCAATCCTGAGCAAAGAGGCTCAGGACAGTCCTTCGCAGAAAGCGCGAATTCTTGTAGCTGGGTATAACAATACCCACGCTCTGATCCATCGAAACCCTCCGCGGATCGCACCCTTTTCCCCTAAATTTCACCGACCAAGTTAACCGTGTTTGACTATTTGCAAGGGAGAAACTGCAAGAAGCGCTGAGAAGCGATTCGCCCGGGGGGACCATTAGTTGCGGCCAGTGAGCCCCCGAAAGGATCAAGCTCTACGGGACAGCGAAGGTTTCGGATGGAAAATGGATGAGGTGATCGGCGCACAGATCGTTTCCGTGCCCGTGTCCGTTCCCCGGAGGATGGCTAATGGCGACGTTTCATCGCTACTGAAGTGGCTCGCGGGGCAGGCGTGGGCATTGGACTGTGGGCAACTTCGCCGCCATGGTGGTCGCTCGCCGCCCACCGCGATAGCCGTCGAGGTCGCTTCTCGGTCGGCGGCTGCGCCCGCGAGAGAAGCTTTCGTCTTCGTTGGCGCTTTCGTCCGGGACAAGCGGGGTTGCGTGCATCCCGAAACTCGTTTCTTGTATTTTGCCAATGACACGATTTCGCGAACTGTTGAACTCGGCGGGATGGCGCGAATTCGTGCTGCTTCTCGCCGTAGGCGCGCTCTGCGGTGGGATACTCATCTTCATTGGCGTGACCGATGTGGTCCATGAGGGCGAGTTCCATGAAACCGAGATCGGATGGATGAAAGGTCTGCGGTCCCCGGAGGACTTGGCGCGCCCGATCGGACCGCCATGGCTGGAGCGCTGGAGTCTGGAGATTACCACCCTGGGAGGCGGGGCGATTCTAACGCTGTTGACGCTGCTGGTCGCCGGTTACTTCTTGATCCAGCGCTGGTATAATTCGACGGTGTTGCTCCTCATCTCCGTCGGGGGCGGGACATGGTTGACGACTCTGCTCAAGGGCTATTTCGACCGGGAGAGGCCCAGCATTGTTCCTCACCTTACGGACAGCCTCTACAAGAGCTATCCCAGCGGTCACTCCATGATGTCTTCGGTGGTGTATCTCACGGTGGCGGTGCTTCTTTCGCGGACGATGGAGCATCGGAAGGTCAAAATCTACTGCGTGAGTGCAGCTCTCTGCTTGAGTTTTATCGTTGGGCTGAGCCGGGTCTACCTGGGAGTTCATTACCCCACTGACGTTATCGCGGGGTGGGCCGGAGGGATCGCGTGGGCCTTGCTCTGCTGGCTGACGGCGTTCTGGCTCGAGAAGCGCGGGAAGGTCGAGCCGGAGCGCGATCGGGACGCTCCTTAAGTGCGCCAAAGACGGTCCGAAGGTAAGCGGGAGGTTCGCCGCCCGAACAGGAAGGTTCGAACAGGGCGAGGGGGGTTTTGCGAGCAGCGGCGCTTTGAACTATAGATGCGCGATGTTGGCAGCGGATACGAAGCGATTGATGGAACGCACCTGGTCTTTCCTGCGTCCGTATCGGACGCTTCTTTGCCTGTCGCTTGGGTTCCTTTTCCTCGCGGCGCCCCTGGCGCAGGTTCATCCGTTGGTCTGGAAGTATGCCGTCGACGATGTGCTTCTGGCGAGAAATGCCGCCGGCCTTTGGCTTGCGTTGGCGGTGATGGTTGTCTCCCAGGTGCTGGCGACCCTTTTCTCGGCGCTGCAAACGTACTGTCTCGAGAAAGCCGGCCAGGGTTTCGTGCGCGATGTGCGGAACGCCGTCTTCGCGCATCTGGAGGCCCAGTCCCTGAGCTATCACCATGACCGACGCACGGGCGATTTGGTGGCGCGAGTGATCAGCGATGTCGATGCCATGGAGACCTCGGTACTTGGGAACCTGAGCGACCTGCTCAGCGAGTTGGTCACGTTCGTGGTCGTGGCGGGGATTGTGATGTGGTTGCAGCCCGTGATCGGTCTTTGCGTGATGCTACCGCTAGTGGTCTCCTTTTTCGTCGTCCATCGATTTGGTTCTCGGGTGAAAAAGATCTACGAAGGGGTCAGGGCCCGCCTGGGGGATATTGGCGCATTTGTCCACGACCGTTTGGCGGGGGTTCAGTTGGCACAGGGCTTTGCGCAAGTTGGACGTGAGCAAAGGGAGTTCGAAAAGGTGACGCGGGCGTACTATGACCAGAGTGTGAGCGCGTTGCGTGTGCGGACTACCTTTGTTCCCGCGGTCGGGGTGCTCGGCTTTCTTAGCAATGTGGTCATGCTGGGCATGGGCGTCTGGTTTATTTGGCGGGGAGAGTTTACTCTTGGCGGACTGATCGCCTATCGAGGTTATTGGTGGCGACTGCAAAGTCCCATCAGCACCCTGGCTCGAATGACCGACACCCTGCTGCGCGCCAAGGCGGCCGCCCGGCGGGTTGTCGAAGTCCTGGACACGCCGATTGAAGTCATCGACCGGCCCGGTGCGCCTCCCTTGGGGCCTGGCGTGGGCGAGATCGAGTTTCAGGACGTTAGATTTCACTACAAGTCGGGTCCCACGGTCCTGGAGGGGATCACCTTTCGAGTGGCGCCTGGCGAACTCGTGGCGATCGCCGGGACCAGTGGTGCCGGCAAGACCACCTTGCTCAATCTTGTGCCCAGGTTTTTTGATCCCTCGGCGGGAAGAATTCTCGTGGACGGCCAGGACCTCCGGAATGTCACGCTCGACTCCCTGCGCGCTCAGATCGGGATAGTTCTTCAGGAAACTTATCTTTTTAACGCGACCATCCGGGAGAATATCAGCTATGCGCGACCCGAGGGGACCCCCGAAGAGATCGAAGCCGCCGCGCGGCGCGCGCAGGCGCATTCGTTCATCATGCAATTGCCTCGTGATTATGAGACCCTGGTGGGTGAACGCGGGGTAAAGCTTTCCGGCGGCCAGAAACAGCGGCTCTCAATCGCGCGAGCCTTTCTCTTCGATCCGCGCATTTTGATCCTGGATGAACCGACCTCGTCGGTCGAGCCCGAAACAGAAGCGCTGATCCAGACCTCCCTCGAGGAGTTGAGCGCTTCCCGCACTACATTGGTAGTCACTCACCGGATTGCTTTCTTACGCAAAGCGCGCCGGATCCTCTTCCTTCGCCACGGCCGCGTGGAAGCCGATGGGGATCACGAGACGCTTCGGCTGACTTGTCCCTCGTACGCCGCGGCTTACGATCTCTGGGAGGCGGCTGAGCGGGAGGAGCGTGCGGTTATTTGATGTTCTGGCGTCTCCTTGAGAAATGACCTTGGCCATTTGCCATTCGGAATACGCGCGAACTTCCGGCTCGTGGCGATTCTTTATGCATGAAGTATCTCCACAAGCGCGCCGCGCGATCCCGGGAAATTGGGGTGGATTCTCCTACGGCTCCTCGGGGTTACTATCCCGATCCTTTTCCTTCTCGTCCTCGTTCGCGGTTGCACGTGAGCGGGCCTTCGCGGGTGGACCAACGTGCGAGTCCCAAGCGCGGCGAGTCGGCGGCGTGGGTGAAGCGAAGAACTGAGCGGATTTGCGGAGAAGCTTTGACGAGACGCGCGAAGCATGGCACTACGCCCCTGGCATTTGCTCCAGGCACGTATGCACTATTCACCGCCGACCCCTGAACTGGCCGCTCGCGTAGCATCGAAACGGACCGCATGAACGCGACCAGCGATGTGGCAAAGCCTCGTCGCCGATGGCCTAAGCGAATCGGTATCGGGCTTCTCGCTCTCGTCGCTTTGCTGGCGGTCTTTCACCGGCCTCTTTTTTTCGAAGGAACGCGTTACTTTATCGTCCGCGCCGCCAATCAGCAGCACCTGGATCTCTCATATGACATCAGTGGATCAATCTTCACAACGCTGACCGTTTCGAATCTACGCGGCGTTCCGACCGAGCAGGGGCCGATTCAGCGCCTCGAGATCGGCACGCTTCACCTGCGATACAGTTTGATCGGTTGGCTGCGCCATGGGTTGCCCGGATTGCTCAAACTGATCGACGTCCGCAATGTCCATGTCGAGATCACACCCGATGAACCCCTGCCGCCGGAAAAGGAGCGAAAACCCCAGCAATTCAAGTTTCCAGCTCTCTTTCCCGAGATTCTAAATATCGAGGACGTTAATTTTATCGCCCATGGTCCCAATGGGGATACCGAGGTGACGGGCCTCTTTCTAAGCTTACTGCCGGACCGTCCCGGGGCCCTCAAGATCGAGACGCTTAATATTCCCGGAGTCCGCCGCTGGACGGATATCTCCGGGCAGACAACGTTTCGAGACCGTAACCTGGTGGTGACGAACGCGGCGATCGGACCTGAGATCTCACTGCGTAAGCTTAACCTTGATGCTTCGAAACTCGACGAGGCGGAATTGGGCCTGGCCCTGGACGGCGTCTTGTTCGACGCACCGACCACGCTCACCGCACATGTATCGGACCTGAATGCGAGCAACCGGCTCGATGTGAAGGCCGATAGCTCTGGGTTGACCCTCGATCGGCTCTGGAAATACCTGAACCTCTCCATCCCGGTTCATGGCACCGTCGATCGCCTGGCGTTGACCTTCACGGGGGAGCCTGCCAAGCCCGCCGGGTGGTCGGGGCACGGAGATATCCTCCTCTCGTCGACCGCTTACGATCAACACCCGCTGGGGGACGTTTCCTTGAAGATCGATCTGGGTGAGGCGAAAGCCAAAGCCACGCTCGCAGCGCGTCTTGACCAGGAGAATCGCATCGACCTCGATGCTCATTCAACTTTGCCCGAGGCGGTCGGGGATTTCGATAAGGTTTCGGCAGGCGGACGGCTGGAGATTTTCGCCCCGGACTTGGTCGCTCTCAAGCTGCCGGTAGACGTCATCGGGGATTTGACCACCACGACAGATTTTCGGTTCGAGAACAAGAAGCTGTCGACGCAGACGATGCTCGCTTCGTCGAGCCTGGCTTTCTCCGGAGTCGAGTTCACCGAAGCACAGCTGCGTTTGGACCTCAGCAAAGAACTTGCGACCCCGCCGGATGCTCCCGTTTTCGAGGGATTGGCCAGCCGGCTTGAGGGAGGCATCAAGAGTCTTCGCTTGCAGAACTATGTCATCGACTCGTTGAACCTCGCACTTACCACCAACCAAGCGCAGGTGCAGCTTGAACGGTTGACGCTGGCCAAGGGCTCGAACAACGCCAGCTTGCGTGCTGAGTATATACTCCCCGCCGATCCGAAATCGTGGGACCGTCAACCACTCCAGTTCGATCTCGCGGTCGCAGCGCCAGAGTTGAGCGCCTTCGTTGTCCCGGAAAGCGGAGCGAGCCTCAAAGGGACTTTGAAGATCGCGGGCAAGGGGAGCGCCAACGATGGTGCTTACCAGGGCGACTTCGTGATCGAGGGGCGTGGTATCGAATTCCAAGGAGTGACCGTGCGCAGTTTGGACGGACACCTGGAAGCCGCGGACAACCAAGCGCGGCTCTCACGGTTGGACGTTGTTTTTGACGAGAAGAACACCATTCACGGCGATGCGAATATGCGACTGGCCGATCCCTTCAGCTACGACGGCTCGCTGGATGTCCAACTCTCCGACCTTTCCAGATTTCAGGCCCTGTTGGAACAGGAGGCCATCGCACCGGCACTCGGCGGAGCCCTCAAGCTGACCTGGAAGGGGACCGGCGATCTGCACGCGCCTCAACACACGGGCGAGGCGAGTCTTGAGCTCAAGGGGGGGCAGTTCGGTGACCTGACGGACCTCACCGCGAACGCAACCGCCTCGTATTCCCCGGAGTTTATCAACGTACCGGATCTTCGGGTGACCGCCGGAAAGCTTGGACAGGCCTTGCTCTCCCTGTTCTGGAAGGAGAATCGGCTGAGCGTTTTCAACCTCTCGGTTCACCAGGACAAACTGACGCTTCTGGAAGGTTCGGCGGAATTGCCGCTGCATCTCGCTGAGGCCCAGAAACCCGACCGCCCGATTCCCAATAACGAGCCGTTGAAGCTGGCGCTGCGCACCCGCGATCTCGACCTGCGCAAGTTGTTTTCCCAGCTGGGACAAACGAAGCCGCCGATCACGGGAATCGTCAATCTGGAGGTGAGCGCCGAAGGAACACTCGATGAATTGCTCGGCAAGGCGAGCCTTCGCGCAACCCGGCTTCAAGTTCCAGATGCTCAGCAATTCGATCCGGCCACACTTTCGCTCGACCTCGAGTCCCGCGGCGACCGGCTGATTCTGACCGGCTCGCTTCAGCAAAAGCTGATCCAGCCGTTGCGAATCTCCGGCAATCTCCCCTTTGACGTTGTGGCTCTGAGGAACAAACAGGGGATCGACCCGCAGACTCCCGTCGAGCTTCATGTGACCATGCCGCGCTCCTCGCTCGATTTTATAAGCACCCTGGTCCCAACGATCCGTCAGAGTCGTGGCACGGCCGTGATCGACGTCAACCTCGGTGGAACCATTGGCGCGCCAAATCTTTCGGGGGCCATCTCGGCGGACCTCTCGGCGTTGCGATTCGCAGACCCAAGTCTTCCGCCGATTGCGGATGCTGCGCTGCGGCTGGATTTTACCCGCGATCGTGTGACGATCGGACGCTGCACCGGTCGCATTGGTGGCGGATCCTTCGGCGCCACCGGCAGCGTCGCGTTGCAACGCCTTGACAATCCGGTTCTCTCTCTTCGCCTCGCCACTCAGAACGCCCTGATCCTGCAGAACGACGATCTGAGCGTTCGGGCCAGCGGCGACATTCAGATCCAGGGTCCCCTGAACGCAGCCAACGTCACGGGTAATGTCTTCGTGACCAGAAGCGGGTTCTTTAAGAATATTGATATCCTTCCGATCGGGCTGCCTGGCCGTCCGGCACCGCAGCCTCCCGAGGAAACTGTCCTCGTGAGCTTTCCGAATCCTCCGTTGCGGGACTGGACCTTCGATGTGTCCATTCGGACCCGGGACGCGTTTCTCGTCCAAAGCAACCTCGCGAATGGTCAGATCACGATGGACCTCAAGTTTGGGGGAACGGGCCTTCGACCATGGATGGACGGAACGGTCTACGTGGAACAATTGGTGGCTACGTTGCCCTTTAGCCGACTGACGATTGAGTCGGGTTTTATTTATTTTAGGCGCGATGAACCGTTCGTGCCCATTCTCAATCTGCGCGGCACCTCGACAATCCGCGAGTACAATGTGACCGTTTACATCACAGGTCCCGTGACGGATCCCCAGGCGATCTTCAGCAGTGATCCGCCCCTTCCGCAGGCGGACATCGTCTCCCTCATTGCCACGGGCTCGACCACTCAGGAACTGTCGCGGGATCCGAATGCGCTCGCCGGTCGGGCGGCCATTCTCTTGTTCCAAAAGATCTTTCGCAGCGTCTTTCAGCGAAACAAGCCTCCAGCGACCCAGGAGTCCCTTCTTAGTCGCGTTCAATTCGAGATCGGCACCACCGATCCGAAGACCGGACGGCACACCGCGTCCCTAAGCATTCCTCTCACCAGTCAACTCGTCCTCGTCGGCGGACTGGATGTCGGCGGGAACTTCCGCGGCCAGGTAAAGTACCTCATCCGATTCAAATGAAACTGCTTTGGATGTTTCTGGCGATGACGCTGGCGTTGGTGAGCGGTGGGCCAGCGCAAACCGATTCGGCGGCGGTGCACGAGATTCCTCCTCCGCCGCCGGTGCTGCAGGCGCCGGTCGCGCCTCCGTTGCAGAAGCGAGGCAAGCTGCAACTGGAATTTACCGGCACGGGCAATTTCCGTCCATCGCAGTTGCGGGAGGGCATTGCCCGCCAGATTCAAACCATCGAAGAATACGGGCTCGACGACGCGAATGTCTACGACGCGGTCTTCTTCCTGGAATCCTTCTATCGAAAGCATGGATACTCTCAAGTCGAGGTGACCTCGAAGGTGCTTGGTCCCTGGCAACTGCTTTTGACGGTGAATGAGGGGCCGCTCACACGGGTCGGCGCCATCAGCTTCGTCGGAAACGAAGCGTACGACGCGACCGCGCTGACCAATTACCTTCTCGGCCCAACACGGGAACGTTATCCGCGCATCCGCCAGGATGCGCGTCTACCCTTCATCGAGTCGGATATTTACAGTGGTGTCGACCTGATTCGTCGGCTCTACGCGGCGGAAGGGTATCTGGACTCGCAGATCGATCCGCCCGATTTTGCCTTCAATGCCGACAACACCTCGGCGGCCATCAATCTGAACATCAAGGAGGGGATCCAGTATTTATTTGGCGACATTCGGCTGGACGGCCAGCTCGTCTTTCCGCGGGAGACGTTGCTCCAGACGATCCTTGCAGAGACCAAGAATATCTATACCGAAGGCCGCTTAGCAGCCGCACAACGCAAGCTGGAAGACTTCTACAAAAAACACGGCTACTTCGCCGTGAGCATCGACGCGGAGGGCGACCCCGCCGCGGCCGTCGATGGAAAAGTGCCGGCTGTCTTCCGGATCAAGTCCGGTCCGCTCTACCACTTCGACGGCGTGACCGTCAGCGGTGCCGAAGGGGTTAAGCCTTCTTTCATCGAAAAGCGTCTCCAGCGTCTGCAGGGAAAGGTGTTCGATCCCGACGCGATCGATGAGCGATTTCGAGAGCTTATTGAAACCGGCCTCTTTCGTAATCTTCGAATCACCCCCGAGGCGATCGCCGGCGACCAGGTGCGGCTGGATGTGAGCGTCGAAGAAGCGAAGTCAAAGGTGGTAGGCTTCGGTTTGGGCTACGCGAGCTTTTACGGCCTCATCGTCGACCTGAGCTATACCGATCGGAATTTTCTGAGCTCCGGCAGACCGATCAGCTTTACCGCGGAATGGAACCAACGTGGCCTGAGCGGAGAGTTCAGATACACCAACCCCTGGCTCTTCGATAGCGATTACCGGTTCGAAGTGCGCGCTTACGCGCTGACGTCTACACTCAAGGGGTATGCCAAGAACGAGTTTGGCGTCCAGCCGACCTTCACACGGTCGCTCACCAGAAATTGGGACGTCTCCGCCTTCTTCCTCGCCAAGTACGTCGTTTTGACGGACATCCTGATCACACCAGAGAGCCTGGTGGGTCCCGAGGATTACTCCGTCGTCGGATTCGGGCTCTCGCAATCAATCGATTTTCGCAACAACAAGGTCCTGCCTACCAAAGGATTCATTTTTCAGACTTCCGTGGATTTCGCTCCGGATGGCCTGGGAGCGGTCTCCTTTGTCCGCGGCAATGCGCGGTTCTCCTATTACGTGCCGGTCACTTCGAAATCTTCACTGGCTTTCGGCGCCCGGGCGGGCCTGATCTCTCCGTTGAGTAGCGAGCAATTGCCCATCGATGAGCGCTTCTTCAACGGGGGAGCTTCGACGGTGCGGAGCTTTTCCGAGCTGACCCTCGGTCCGAAAGACCGGCTCGGCTACCCCATCGGGGGTGAAAGCTTCACCGTCTTCAATGTCGAGTACACGTTTCCCATCTGGGGCGATCTCTATGGAGCCTTGTTCGCGGACGCGGGAAACGTGGTTCAGGAGGCGGCGAACTTCGGCGTCGAGAACATGCGTTACGCGGTGGGCGGCGGCTTGCGGTACAATCTTCCCATCGGCGCAATGCGCCTGGACTATGGTCTGAATCCTTCGCCACGACCTGGGGAAGCCCAGGGCGCCTTTCACTTCGCCATCGGCGCGGCCTTCTGACGTAATCGAGAAATGAGTAGTGAATGTGGATCAAATGACTATTTGGGTAATTTATGGTAGAAACGTGCATTGCTGCGGCGCTTCCAAGAGCTTCTGAAGATGAAGAATGAGCGCCCGAGACGACGCCTGGCCGTGCTTGATCTCTGTCCGATCCTGGCCGGAGGTTCAGCGGCCGACGCTTTTCAGAGATCGCTCGATCTGGCAACCCACGTGGAGGCGCTCGGCTATGGTCGATTTTGGGTGGCCGAGCATCACAACATGCCGGGAATTGCCAGTGCCGCGACCTCGGTGGTGATCGGCCATGTCGCACAGGGAACATCCAAAATTCGGGTCGGTTCGGGAGGCATCATGCTCCTGAACCACGCTCCGCTCGTTATCGCCGAGCAATTTGGAACGCTGGGGTCGCTCTATCCGGGCCGGATCGACCTTGGCTTGGGAAGAGCGCCGGGCACCGACCAGGCGACAGTGCGGGTGCTGCGCGAAAGCCCGGATCTCACTGGAGAGGACTTCCCTGAGAAGCTCGAGGAACTCCGAAACTTCCTCAAACCGCCGTCGCCCGGGCAGCGGATTCGGGCCGTGCCGGGAGCAGGGTTGCCCATCCCGATTTGGCTGCTCGGGTCGGGTGGCTTCAGCGCTCAGCTCGCAGGGATTCTCGGACTGCCTTTCGCCTCAGCCGGCCATTTTTCGCCCGACAATATTCTTGCGAGTTTGGAGTTATACCGGCGGAGTTTTCGTCCTTCGGAGACGCTCGACGAGCCTTACGCCATGGTGGGTATCAACGTCTTTGCCGCCGATACGGACGAGGATGCCGAACGTCTTGCCACCTCGCACCTCCAGGCTCATCTCAGTCTCGCGCGAGGCGTACCCATCGAGCTGCCTCCACCTGTAAACAGCTTTGCCGACCTCCTTCCGGGCGGGTATGCGGAATGGCCATTTCTACGCGGCTCAATTATCGGAAGTCCAGTCACCGTGCGGGCGAAGCTGCGGGAATTTTTTGAGGAGACCCGGGCTGACGAGGTGATGATCCATTCGATGATATTCGATCATGCTGCCCGGCGGCGCAGTTACGAGATCGCCATGGAGGTATCCGGCGAGGGATGAATTGATCGAAGGAGGCTCTGCTCCGCGCCGTCCCGCCGACGATTCCGGAGCGTCCGGTTTTCGCCGTATCGGCAGCCGACCCGAATGGTGTAGGTTGCCTTATGCAACTTCACGGGATTCACCATCTCACCGCGATCACAGCGAATGTTCGGGCCAATCATGGCTTCTACACCGGTGCGCTCGGAATGCGTCTGGTCAAGAAAACGGTCAATCAGGATGACGTTTCGGCCTATCACCTTTTTTATGCGGACGGGAAGGGGAGTCCCGGCACGGATCTGACCTTCTTCGATTGGCCAGTGCCACCCGAACAGCGAGGCACCCATAGCATCGTCGGCACTGGGTTGCGGGTCACTGGCGAGGACACTTTCCGCTGGTGGCTGGAACGATTCAAGAGCCAGGCCGTCCACCATGGGCGGATCGAGGAACGCTACGGGCGCCTGACCCTTGACTTCGAGGACCTCGAGGGACAGCGGTTCAGCCTCGTCGAGGATGGTGGAGTTGGCGCGACCCACCCGTGGACAAAGAGCCCAGTGCCGCCCGAGCACCAGATTCGCGGTCTCGGGCCCATCGTGATCAGCGTTCCCAAACTGGAGCGAACCGAGCGCATTCTGCGGGATGTCCTCGGTCTGCGCCCGGCGGGCCACTATGCGGTCAACCAGGGATCAACGGTCCATGTCTACGAAATGGGCCCGGGCGGTGCCGCCGCAGAATTGCATGTGGCGGTGGAACCGGAGCTTGCCTTCGCGCGGCAAGGGGCTGGTGGCGTGCACCATGTCGCCTTGCGCACGACCGGCCAGGACTATGAGGCCTGGGTGGATCGGTTGGCAGAAGCTCGCGTCCCTTCGAGCGGTCCCGTGGACCGGTTTTATTTCCGGAGCCTTTATTTCCGCGATCCGAACGGTATTCTTTTCGAGATCGCCACAGATGAACCCGGCTTTACAGCGGATGAACCAGTGGAGACGCTCGGAGAAAGCCTCTCACTTCCTCCATTCCTTGAGCATCGCCGCCAGCAGATCGAATCCGCCCTCAAAGCGCTCAATTAGGGCCCACCCGCATCCCGGCGCATGCTCCGCGCGTAGTGTGGTCAATGCGCGATCATCTGCTCGAGACCGAAACCGCGATCCCCGCGGCTCGGACGGACGTGTTTAGCTTCTTTTCGGACGCTTCGAATCTCGAGCGCATTACGCCGCCATCTCTCGGTTTTAGGATTCGCACGCCGCTTCCGATTCGCATGGAGGAAGGCGCACTTGTTGATTACACTATTCTTCTTCACGGCTTGCCGATGCGATGGCGAACGCGGATCTCGGTCTGGAACCCGCCAATCGAGTTCATTGATGAGCAGTTGATCGGTCCCTACAAAAAGTGGATCCATCATCACACTTTCGAGGAGGTAGAGTCTGGCAAGACCCTGATGCGCGATCGGGTTGACTACGCACTTCGCTTTTCACCGCTCGGCGACATCGTCTTGCCCTGGGTGCGCACCGAATTGCTAAATATCTTTGAGTTTCGACGCAAGGCGATTCTGTCGATCTTCCCTGAATGTTGAGCGACGAGCCGTCCGGCCGCTTCACGCCCCGGGCTCGCACCGAGGAAAGCTGCTGACGTACCCGGCAGGTCCGCGTATGATGGCCGCCCTAAGCAACTCCTAGCAGGCCGATGACTTTTGCTAAGGCTCTCGATTATCTCCCGCTATGGGGGATCTACGTCGCGACGGTTGGGGTCGTCCTGCTTTCCATCGAAGCAGGTTTTCGACTCGGCCGACGTCGAATTCGCATCGCCAAAGCCGAAAGAGAGTCCTCGGTCGGATCCATGGTGAGTGCCTCACTCGGTTTGCTGGCGTTCCTGCTCGCTTTCACCTTCGGGATGGCGGCGTCCCGCTACGAGGCGCGAAGGGAGGTCTTCCTGGAGGAAGTAAATGGCATTGGGACGTGCTACTTGCGCAGTGGAATGCTGCCAGAGCCATATCGGTTGCGAATCCGCGACCTCCTGCGCGAATACGTCAAAACCCGTGTGCAGGGTATTCAATCCGGAAAGATCGGAGAGGCTATCGGGCATTCCGTCCAGCTACACGACCGGCTTTGGACTCAAGCAACCGAAGTGGGGCAGGCGAATCCCAACTCCATCATGGTCGGCCTTTTTATCCAGTCCCTCAATGACGTGATCGACCTGCATACCAAGCGGGTAACGGCGGGTCTGCGATCCCGAAT
This sequence comes from uncultured Verrucomicrobiae bacterium, assembly GCA_963820865.1. Lineage (GTDB taxonomy): Bacteria > Verrucomicrobiota > Verrucomicrobiia > Chthoniobacterales > Terrimicrobiaceae > DASTFP01. The sequence goes on along the minus strand of CAWGBZ010000011.1, from coordinate 722,646 downwards.
CCCGGGGATTATTTGGGTCGGTCTCTACGCCATTACCGTTCTTGGGATGGCCGAAATGGGCTATCAAACCGGTTTGGCCGGACGACGCCGGCCCCTTTCCACGCCTGCCGTCGCACTCGCGTTCTCGGCCGTCATCGTGCTCATCGCGGACCTCGATCGGCCCAGCGAAGGTTTCATCCAAGTGGACCAGAAGGCGATGGACGAGCTTCTGGAGACCCTGGTGTCTCCTTCCGGCTAAGAAGGAGATCACGTTTCGAGCGAGGGCCAACGTTGCGGCAGTCAAACCTTCATCAAACCCACCGTCGCACAACAATCGTTTACAATTGTTCCTCCGGCGTTAACGATTCGTCGATCGCCACATCCCGCCGCACTGAAGCGCGGATCGCATGCCGCAACGCTGCCGCATAAAGCTCCTCCTTGGTGTGGATGTGTTCGGTGTTTCTGGAAGATCCACCGTGGCTGCGAAACGCTCGCCCGAGGAGCATTGACACGATCGGTTTTGGCCTGCTCGTGCTGTGGATTAGCAGCCTGCAGATCGTTTTGGACAAGGGGCAGACAGAGGATTGGTTCTCGTCGCGTCTGATTGTCACCCTCTCGACCATCTCGGCGATGACCTTCGTGGTTTTCTTGATTTGGGAGCTGCGCACAGAGCATCCCATCGTCAATCTCCGCGTCTTCCTGGACCGCAACCTCACGATTGGTGCCGTGCTCCTCTTCATCGTCGGCGCTGTCCTCTATGGAACAACTTCCGTGCTGCCATTGTTCATGCAGAACCTGCTTGGCTGGACTGCGACGACGGCGGGCTTCGTCATGAGTCCAAGAGGTGTCGGGGCGATTGCCGACAGCATCGTGGCTGCCAGAGTCCTGGCTTCCAAAAGGATCGACGGGCGCATGTGGATTTGCGTGGCTGTCTTCTGCTCGCATGGTCCATGTGTTCGAGCTTGGTGGGATCAGCAACCAAACAGATATTCGCCATCTGATCATTCCAATCGTAGTGAGCGGCTTTGCGATCACGACGATCTTCGTGCCCATGACCACCTATTCGATGGCGACCGTTCCGAAGCAATTCACCGGTGATGCCACCGGCCTGACGAGCTTGCTGCGCAATCTGGGAGGCAGCGTGGGCATCTCTTTGCTCACCACATTGATTCGCCGCGCGGCAGCCAGGCTCACCAAGCGTTGCTCGTGGGTCGCGTTCTCAGCCCTACGAACCAGCCTTCGCCGCCCGACTGGAACAGTTGAGCGGAGGAGTGGGCATGTCCGCAAATCCTGACGCCGTCCGGCGGGCGAGCGCCGATGCTCTATCAGTTGCTCCAATCGCAGTCGACCCTCTGGGCCTACATCGAGCAGTTTCGACTTCTCGTTCTGGTCTGCCTGGTGTGCGCAGCCCTCGTCTTCCTGCTTTCGCAAATCCACCGGTTCGGGGGCGGCGGAGATGATGCACTAAGCGTATCTGGTTGGCTATTTCGGCGCTGAATTTGCGAAATCGCGTCGAGAACTGATCTTGTCGGGAGCGCAAGGGCGCAAGGACGAACCGACCGAGATGACACAATGTCAAGCGACAAAGTAGCCGCGGGAGAATGTTGGACTTCTCCTATTTGAATCTTGCCGCTGCCCCGCAAGGGAGTATATACAAGGCAATGAATCGAAACGTATTTCGATGAGTCTGAAGGACAAACTCAAAGGGATCCTTTTTAGCGAAAAGCTGGCCTGGGTGCGCACCGCGCGCAGATGGGTTGGAACTCAAAGCGAGAGCATTCTCGCGGCGTGTGGCGATGCTTGGTGGAATGGAATCGTGTCAAGCCGAGCAATGCCGGACACGACACGAATGTTCCTGTATCGGCGTCGCACGCGCTTGTCCGTGGGATACCACTCTTACATTAAGTGCAACTGTTCTTTTGAAAGGAATCAGGTTCGCATCGGCGACCATTGCTATATTAACCGGGGAGTCCAGTTTTGCGGAGAAGCAGAGATTACGATTGGCAATGATTGCGCAGTGGGCTACGAGACGCTCTTTGTGACTGTCTCCCACGCCATCCCGCATCAGGACCGGCGTGCCGGCGAAGGCCTTGAAGAACCGATCGTTGTGGGGAATGGTGTCTGGATCGGATCTCGCGTGATGGTTTTGCCCGGTACCGTGATCAACGACGGGTGCATCATCGCCGCCGGCGCAGTCGTCCGGGGTGTCTGTGATTCGCACGGCCTGTATGGAGGGGTGCCGGCCCGGCGACTGAAGGACTTGCCGATGGGAAGTTTCTTCTATTCCCAGGACGCCGCGGCTCAGTCACCCCAAGCTAAGTGACGATCTAAGAGCAGGCCAGATTCCTTTGCCATCGCGGCAAGCCAGCCGTTAGGATTCGCTCTGAAGATGTTCGTTCAGCTCGATCAGAGAGTGGATATATAAGGTTGCGTTGTCGGCTCGTGGGACGCCGGGCCGAAGAATCTGCACCGTCGTCAGGCCCAGACGATTTCCAGCTTCGATCTCGGAATCAGGATTGTCCCCGACGACGAAAACATCCGCGGGTGCAAGCTGATAAGTCTCCAGGATCTCCCGGAAAATGCCTTCTTTGCCCTTTCGATTGGGTTCGTCAATGGCGTCGACAAAGGCCGCCACAAACCAAGTTCGAAAGTTGAGCGCTCTGATCTTGCTTTCCTGAAGACGTCGAAATCCGGAGGTGACCAGGAATCGCTCTGCGGGCAGGTCCGAAAGGACGTGAAGGTCATCGTAGCCGTGCATCGGCTGCTCAATTTCCGTGACGGCGAAGACCTGCCAGCCGGCATCGGTCATTTCCTGACTGAAGCCGTGGTGGGCGGCGACCCAATCGAGCGGGTGACGCCAGATGTCGGCGAATGCTTCTTGCAATGACGACTCGGAGAGCGTTCCCCGGTTTGCCCGTCGAATCGCATCAAAGGCAGGCGCGAAGAGTTCCTCTCCGATTTCGTTCGCGGGAGCGAGGCAGTTATCGAGATCAAAAATAAGAGCCTTTTGATACTGGTTCTGCATACTGATTGGTTCCTGGCCGACAATGAAGAAGATGCTTTCCGGGATGGGGACGCTTTGGGCGGGGATGGTAGCGAGCGGTTCGCTGTTTGGAAAGTCAATTGCATTTCTGGAGCCCCGCGGGCGGCGAGGTCGGCGCATTGGCAAGCGCGCCGAAGTCGCAGCTAGAACGGCATGAGCGCCTGGAGCGATGCTTCGGTTTGCTCGTCTTCGAAGCGGACGCCAACCCCAAGGAGGCGAACATGCTTGCCGCCACGTGCATAGGCTTCCCTGAGCAGCGCGCGGAAGATTTCTTTCGTAGGGGCGGCGTTCAAGCATTCCTTCGTCGTCCTGGTGAAGTCGGAAAACTTGACCTTGACGAAAGCCTTCCGGATGCGGCGCTGCGCAGTTTTTTGCGACAGGTCAACCAGAAGGTCGGCGATGAGCAAGTCTAGAGCACTTTGGCAGGCTTCCAGAGTCCCGAGATTTCTGGAGTAGGTGCGTTCGTTACTCAGAGACTTACGCACTCGATTCGGTTCGACCGGACGATCGTCCTGACCACGGCAGAGGTCGTACAGCTGCCGGCCCCAGCGGCCGAAGCGGCTCACCATTTCCGTAAGCGAAAGGCTTTGCAGATCGCCACACGTCTTAATGCCGAGGCTGGCGAAGCGATCAGCGCTCTTGGGTCCGATTCCCCAGAGCTTGCCGACAGGCAGCGTCCGCATGAACTTTCCGATATCTTCGGGGAGAATGGCAAATTGCCCGTTCGGCTTTCGCCAGTCACTCGCGATCTTCGCGAGCATCTTGTTCGGCGCGATGCCAGCCGAGGACGTCAGGCCTGTCTCCTCCAGAATGCGGGCGCGCAGTTCTTTCGCGATGTCCCAGGCATAGCGATCGAGCCCGCCGACATCGAGGAACGCCTCGTCGAGTGACAGGGGCTCAACCAGGCTGGTGTAGCCTAGGAGGATTTGGCGAATCTTTGCGGAGATCGCCCGATAGAGGTCGAAGCGCAGCGGAAGAAAGATCAGGTGAGGGCACAACTCCCGAGCTTTGAACCCTGGCATGGCCGAACGGACGCCAAACGCGCGTGCCTCGTAGTTGCAGGTGGTCACCACCCCGCGCGGACTACCACCACCGACGGCTATTGGACGACCGACGAGATCCGGCCGCTCTCGCAGTTCGATGGCCGCGTAGAAGCAATCCATGTCCAGATGGATGATCTTGCGCACGGTACGGGCAACTCTTTCTCCGAGCGTAGTGTCGATTCCGGAGCTGTGCAACGGACGAAAACGACCTTTCCCGCGTTGCGAGCAAGTGTTGCCCCGAGGAGTCACTACAGGCAATCCTGGAGGGGATCTGGCCCGGAAGATTTGGTGCAAAGCCACCGAAAAAGTGCGCGCGTCAGACTTGGTCGCGCGATAATGAAGTACATCATGCAGGACCCGTCGCTCCCGCCTGTCGTTTCGAGAACCTGCGCTCTGATTTCGTTGGTGGTGGTGGTGGGAATCCTTTACCTGCTGCGCGATATTTTTATTCCACTGGCGCTGGCGATTCTCCTCACCTTCCTTTTGGCGCCCGTGGCGACGCGACTGGAGCGGCGTGGACTAAATAGGATAGCCGCCGCCGTCTGTTCCGTCGTTCTGGCGGTTCTTGCGGTTGGCGCGATGGGTTATACCTTCAGCGGACAATTGGCCGATCTCGCCGGCAAGCTTCCACAATATCGGGCGACGATCTCGAAGAAACTGGACGCCATTCGGCGTCTTGAGACGGGCCCGTTCTCGAGGGCGACTGCAACCATTTCCGGTTTGCTAGATGAAATGGAGGGCCGGGGAGCGGCGGCCCCGATACCCGCGGCGCCTCGCGAATCAAGCCCGTCCTCTCAGACCGCCAACACCTTCGAATTCGTGCGAAATTTGCTTGGACAAGTCATTGCGACCTTGGGGACCGGCGCGATTGTGTTTGTCTGTGTCCTCTTCTTTCTCATCGATCGAAGCGATATCAGCGACCGGCTTATTGCGTTAACCGGCCGGCATCGCTATCACACGACGACCCAGGCGCTGAAGGATGCGGGCAAGCGTGTCAGCAGGTATCTACTGATGCAACTGATCGTCAATGTGACCTATGGCATCCCGATCGCCGTAGGACTCTTCTTCATTGGTGTTCCGAATGCAGGATTCTGGGGTCTCCTTTGTGCAATCTTGCGATTCATTCCGTATCTCGGACCGATTGTCGGCGCCGCTCTTCCCTTGCTGGTTTCGTTTGCGGCCTTCGAAGGCTGGACCCGCCCGCTGCTCACTCTGGCATTGTTCCTGGTGGTGGAGGTCGTCAGCAACAATCTGATCGAACCCTGGTTATATGCCTCCAGCACCGGCCTTTCGAAGACGGCGATTGTGCTTTCGGCGGTTTTCTGGGCGTGGCTTTGGGGCGGCATCGGCCTTCTCCTGGCGACACCCCTCACGGTATGTCTCGCCGTGATGGGGAAGTACATCCCGCAACTCGCGTTTCTCGACGTTCTTCTCGGTTCACGCTCCGCGATGGCGCCTTCGGATCAATTCTATCAACGACTGCTGGCCTTTCGTGAGGACGAGGCGGCCCAAGTCGCGCAGGAGTTTCTAAAAGGGCATAGCTTCGTGGAACTGTGCGATGAGCTCATGGTGCCCGCGCTCGTTCAGATCAAAGCGAGGTCGAAGGAGGGCTCGCTCGACGAGCAGCATCTCGAGTTCGCCTGCGAGACGATCGACGATCTGGTTGCCGACCAGGGTGTCGCGCTCCGAACTTCTCGCGGCACGACCGCCAGCAACGGTCCGGTTGTCTTTGTGCCGGCTGGCGATGAGGCGGACGAGACCATCGCGCGAATGATTGCGACGATTCTGGAGAGCGGAGGGGTTCCCTGCGAGGTCCTCTCTTCCCAGAGTCTGGCCGGAGAGATTGTCACGCAGATGTCCGATCGTCAGTGTTCGCAAATCTTTATTTCAGCCTCGCCTCCGCTTGCCCAGACGAGAGCCCGCTACCTTCTCAAGCGCCTGGCAGTGGCCGTACCGGACATTCCCGTGGTGACCGCGCTGTGGGGAGCGTCTGAGAATCGCGTGCAGCGTCTCCGGGCGATCTCGCCAACCACCGTCGTAACGAGCGTGAAGGGCGCTCTGGAAGAGATCAGGCGCAATCTGGCTTTTCCCTTGCCGGAGAAAGAGGCGCAAGCACCATCCACCCGAGTGTCAGAGCACGATCGATAGCCGATCGGGTGAGGGGATCGGCGCCCGCTGGCCGCGACCGAGGCAGGCGCCGGATCCGTTGCGTTTTTCCTAGTCGTTCACGGCCACTTTTGCGTCTGGATTGACGGTGGTCTCCGCCAGTTTGGTCAGCTTACGATCGGTCTCGGATTCCTCCTCAAGCGTATCTTCGAGCACAGTGGCCACGGCGTCTTCTCCAAGCCGCTGGGCAAAGGTGCGCGCGGTTCCGTATCCGGCGATCTCGTAGTGCTCGACTTTCTGTGCGATGCTGATGATAAGCGCATCGCGAACCGCATCGTCGGCATCCAACTCAAGAGTGCCCTTGCCCTCTTCGATGAGCCCCTCCATCGCCTTGCACTTCTCGCCTCGGGTCGAAGCATGCAGCTGTTTCAAGGCTTTCTCGAGTCTCTCGACATGTCCTTTGGTTTGCTCGAGATGTTCTTCGAAAGCATCCGCGAGCTGCTCGTGGGAGGCCGCCTTGGCCATCTTGGGGAGCGCCTTGGTGAGTTGAACTTCGGCGCTGTAGAGATCCTGCAACTCATGAACGAGTGCATCATGGAGCGTAGTTATTTTCATACCGGATGCTATCGTTCCGGATCTGTCGGCGGCTCCTCGATGATTGCCCTGAATCGAAGGTCGGGGAGCCCGCGGCGGCGAACAAATCGTTGACCGGACCTGATACGCGCTGGTCAACCGTGCCCAGCGATTACATCATCTACTCGTGCCCCTCGGAGACTACCAACGAAAACGGGATTTCTCGAAGACGTCCGAGCCGAAAGGAAAGGTATCGACGGCAGAGCAGTATCGTTTTGTGGTCCAAAAGCACGACGCCACGCGATTGCACTATGATTTTCGGCTGGAACTTGGAGGAACACTGAAATCGTGGGCGGTTCCGAAAGGGATCCCTTTTAAGAAAGGCGAGAAGCGCCTGGCGGTGGAAGTCGAAGATCATCCGGTGGCCTATATTCATTTCGAGGGAGCTATCCCGAAAGGCGAGTATGGCGGAGGGACGGTGCTCGTGTGGGATCTTGGCACCTTCGAACCGATCGGCACCGCTCCGCTCAAACAGCTTTCCCAAGGGAAGCTTCATTTCATCCTGAATGGCAAAAGGCTCCAAGGCGAATGGTATCTGGTGCGCTTGCGCGATGAGAAGCAATGGCTGCTCATCCGGGGAGGCGAGGATATGCCGCCGGTATCCAAGAAGCTGGATGATACCTCGGCTCTGTCCGGGAAAAGCATGAAGGAGCTTGCCAAGGGCGATAGAGTTTGGAGGTCCGGATCCGAGGGTGTGCGTTCGGGAAAGAAATCTGCCCCTCCTCCGCCCTTGCCCGAGTTCGTCGAACCGATGAAGGCCCTCTTGGCGGAAGCGCCTCCGGCTGGGGAGTGGCTCTACGAGATCAAGTTCGATGGCTTTCGCGCCATCGCACTGAAAGGAGGGCCGCAGGCCCGCCTGCTGTCACGGAACGAGAAGGATTTCGGGGCCAAGTTTCCGGAGGTCCTCGGCTCTATCTCGGAGTTGAAGGCTGACGAGGCGGTGGTTGATGGCGAGATCGTGGCGCTGGACGACCGGGGAATTTCCTCTTTTCAGCTGCTCCAAGCCTTCGAACTCGGTCAGAAAAGACCGCCCATCATCTACTATGCCTTCGACCTTCTTCGACTGAATGGCCACGACCTGCTGAAGGTCCCGTTGAGCAAACGAAAGACGCTCTTGGGCGACCTTCTGAAACCCCCTCCGGGAGTGATTCGTTTCTCAGCTTCCCTAGGTGAAGACGCAGAGGAACTGCTCGCCCGCGCCCGAGAACTGGGCCTGGAGGGATTGATTGGCAAGCGCCGGAATTCCCTTTACGAACCGGGTCGACGCAGTGGCGCCTGGGTCAAGCTGAAGCTGCAGCACGAACAAGAGTTTGTCATCGGAGGCTACACGCCGCCGGGTGGAACGCGAAAGCACTTTGGCGCACTTCTGGTGGGCGTCTATGAGGACGATGATCTCATCTTCGTTGGAAAGGTCGGAACGGGTTTCGATTCGGCGTTACTGCGAAAGCTGCATGCCAGGTTTCAGAAAATTCTGAGTGAAACCTGTCCGTTTTCGAACTTGCCGGAGGGAAAAGGTGCAAGATATGGCCAGGCTGTCACCGCCGCCGAAATGAAGCGCTGCAAGTGGGTCGAACCACGAATCGTTTGCCAGGTTAAATTTTCCGAATGGACTCGGGATGACAAGTTGCGGCAACCCGTGTTTCTGGGCGTTCGCGAAGACAAGGACGCCGGAGATGTGGTGCGGGAACAAGTGCACGGCCATGGGGGCTAGCGAGAGACGGGAGGCGACCGGTCCCTAGGTCGCGGTCAATGCATCGTGATGGACATCGTCATTTTTCAGCAACTGATGGTTTCCCTCGGCTTGGGATTGCTCCTGGGCCTCGAGCGCGAGCGGAGCGGACGGTCCATTGCCGGCATTCGGACGTTTCCGATCATTTCGCTCTTCGGAACGGTCTGTGCGCAAGTTGGTGAAGTCTTCGGCGGCTGGGTGGTCGCTGCCGGCCTGCTGGCTTTAACGGCGGTCATCGTGCCGGCGAACTTCATTCAGAGGAGAAGCGGAAACGTTGACCCCGGAACGACGACCGAGATTGCCGCGCTGCTCCTCTACGTCGTTGGTGCGTCGATTGCGATCGGCTACTTCGCCGCGGCGCTGGTTGTCGCCGGTGTTCTGGCCGTCCTGTTGCACTCAAAGAAGCCGCTGCATAATTTTGCCCGGGCAGTGGGGGAGCGCGACATGCGCGCGATAATGCTGTTTGTTCTGCTAAGTCTCGTCATCCTGCCTGTCTTGCCGAACAGGGATTTTGGTCCTTATTCCGTCTGGAATCCTTTCAAGCTCTGGCTGATGGTGGTGCTGATTGTTGGCATCAGTCTGGGGGGCTACATTGCCTACAAGCTGTTTGGGGCCGGCGCCGGCGCACTCCTTGGAGGAGTCATTGGCGGCATGGTCTCAAGCACCGCCACCACGGTGAGCTATGCACGACGCACCGGCTCCGAGGAAACGCTGGCGTCTCTTGGCGCCTTCGTCATCATGACCGCGTCTTGCGTTTCCGTCGTTCGAGTACTCGTTGAGGTAGCGGCGGTCGCGCCCCTGCACTTCGGCGAGATCGCCTGGCCGCTCGTCACGATGCTGGCCGCATGCGTTGCCATCGCCCTGGTCCTCTACTTCCCAAGTCGAAAGCAGGCGACCAAGATGCCCGAACAAAAGAACCCTGCCGAACTCAAGCCGGCTTTGATCTTCGGCATGCTCTATGCAGTTGTTTTGCTGGCGGTGGCGGTGGCAAAACAGCATTTCGGGTCTGCGGGACTTTATGTCGTCGCGATCATCTCGGGCCTGACCGACCTCGACGCAATCACGCTCTCCACCGCACAGCTCGCCAACTCCAAGAAGGTCGAACCGCTGGTGGCATGGCACGTCATCCTGATAGCAGTTCTCTCGAACCTGGTTTTCAAGTTCGGCATTGTAGCGGCGCTTGGCCCGGCACGTCTCACGAAGCGTGTCGGAATGGCCTTTGGTGCGGCTCTGATCGCCGGCCTTGGCATCCTCCTGCTTTGGCCGGCCTGAGAAACGAAGAACAGGCTTAGCCGAAGCTTCGCAGTTTCGCGCGGTTTTGTAGATTTTTCGAGAAGGCCTTGGGATGAGAAGATGGCGGCATGTTCTTGAAGCGGGAAGTCCGACGCAAAGATGGCAAGGAGCATGTCTATTATTCTCTGGCAGAGAGCACGCGAGTTGGCCGCGATCGGGTGGTGCAGCGGCGGCTGCTCAACCTGGGAGAACTCAACACCACGCAGCTCGATCGCTGGCAGCGCTCGATTGAAGCCATCGAAGAGGACGGCCGGGCCTGTCAGCGCCGGATTTCCAGCGACCGGGGGCTTGGCTCCGCGGCAGGAGGAGGACGTTTGCGAAGTGGTGCTCTCCAGCCTCTCGGTGCGCCGGCCCCGGACCTTAGGTGATTGCTGGTTAGGATGCCGCTTATGGGAGGAGTTGGGTTTGGATAAGTTTTGGTCGCGAGCCCTCGGAGATCGACGCGGAGCGGTGGAATGGTCCAAGGTGATGGAGTTGCTCGCGGTCGATCGGCTGTGTGCTCCCGGGAGCGAATTAAGCATCGACGAGCGATGGTTTGCGCGCACGGCGATAGATTTTCTTTTGGGATGCGATGAGGCGGTGGCTGGCAAGGACCGTCTCTACCGGGCTTTGGACAAGGCGCTCACACACCGCGATGCGCTCATGGCCATCTCCAGGAGCGCTGGAGCGATCTCTTCGGAGCCGAATGTCAACTCCTGCTCTATGATCTCACGAGAACCTATTTTGAAGGGGAAGCTGCCGGAGTCCCGCAAGAGGAAGGATGGGTGGTGTCGCGGCGGGGCGTCTCCATTTCAAGGTCGGACGCCCTGCGCGATGAGTTGACGCTCAATCGACTCCAGGCGTTCCGCCATCTTTCCACCGATCTTCAAGGCCTGACGAGCCTTGCGCGTTTTCTCGAGCAACGCCTGCGCAGAGGCCGGATCGTTGACCGACGGCAGGATCCCTTTGATCGTTGCCACCTGTTCGCAATCGAAGGAATAGTCCGCGGCCAGCGGCTTGAGTTCCTCGATCCAGGTGTCGGAGTCGGGGATTTTTGCGTCCAGGAAAGATCCGAGAATGGCGCGGGCATTCTCGACGTCTCCGAGCCGCCAATTGTGCAAGCCGAAGCAAAGCAGGCCGAAGGCTTCGAAGTTGGTATTCGAGTAGAGCCTGGTGATCGAAGCGGGGATTTTCTTATCCGGCTTGGCGAGTTGCTTGCTGGCTTCGACGAAAAAGCTCGCGAGCAGGCGGTCGTCCTCATCGATGGAATAGATACCCTCCTTGGCGAGCGCTTGGAAGCGCTTGGCGGCATTCTTTTCTTCACCTGCGACGAGCGCCGCCAGCGCTCCGTTCATGCGAATCCAGTTTTTCATCGGCTGCTGTTCATTAGCGAGAAGAAGTAGCCGGTCGAATTCGGCGAGAGCCTTCGCCGGCTGTCGCTCGCCCAGCCGGCGAACGGCACTTCGGAATGCCTGCTCTAACGGCGAATCAGAATAGCTGATCGGCGCAAATCTCTGGACCGATGTCTCGAAGAAAATGTAGGAGCCGAGAAAGCACGCGGCGAGGATGCTGGCGATGAGGATGCTGCCCCCGAGGCTAAGAGGAACATTCTTCATCGCGAATGTGTCGATGACCAGCCGCTCCTTGGCTTTGCAGGGCCGCTTGCTGCGCTCGAGCAGCTTGGTTCGAGCGTAAGAGAGATGCTCAATGAGCTCGGGATAGGAAGCGTACCGCTTGGCGGGATCCTTGGCGAGCATGCGGTTGATCACATAAGCCGTTTCACTTGAGACGTGCGGTGCAAAAGCCAGCAGGCTTACCGGCTGGCTCATGAGCTGCTTTAGGGCGACCGTGATTGGGCCGCCACCGGTGTGGGGCGGTCGACCAGCCAGTGCGTGAAAGAGAGTTCCGCCGAGGCTGTAGATGTCGCTGCGGAAATCCTCTGGCCGATCTGGCCGATCGTCCATTTTCTCCGGGGCAACGTAGTAGGCCGTGCCCCAGGCCTCGGCATGCGCGACCTCGTCCATGAAGATCGCGAGGCCAAAGTCGACCAGCTTGGCCGTATCAGGATCCGAGAAGAGAATGTTGCCTGGTTTGATGTCTCGATGGATGAGATTGTGTTCGAGAGCAGCATCGAGGCCTTTCGCGATCTGAATGCCAACTTGCAGCACCTGAGCTTCTGCGAGCCGCGGTTGAACGCGCATGAGATCAACCAAAGAGCCTTTCTCCGCGAGCTCCATCGCCAGATAGAACTGACCTTGGTCTTCACCAAATGAGAACACTTTAATGACATGTGGATGATCGATCGAGGCGGTGATGCGCGCTTCCCGCTCGAGTGTGGCGCACTCCCCGGCGGTGGCTCTGCATTCCTTCTTCAGGATCTTGAGAGCTATCTCGCGATTCAGATTACGGTCCACGGCCTTGTAGACCCAGCCCATCCCTCCTTCGCCAAGGAATTCCAGCAGCCGATAGTTTTTAAACTGCCGGTGGACACGCAATCTTTGCCCACAATTCGGGCAACGAAATTGCGACAAAGGAGGTTGATCGGTTACATCCATCAATGCCTCGCAGAGCGAGCAAGCCTCGATTACTCGACCTGGGTCGATGCCGGGGTGAATCGCGGCTTCCTCAGAGACCGGAGAAGTTTCCATGAGATCGCCCGGATCCAATGTCCCCGAGCCACGCATCTCCTCTCCCTGGCTTTCCTCGGTCCGGCGGAGGCGCTCACCGGAACTTTCCTCTTTTAACATTGGTCAAGAGATGGATGAATAATGCGGGTTACTATCCAGTGCTGGCGATTTTTTCGCAAAGAAATTCGCCCGCTTCCGAGCCCGGGCAGCGGATCTTCAGCGTTTCTCCTGGAACCGCCGGCAATCGCCTTGATCGCTGGTTGTCAGAGTGTTTGCCGGCCGTTTCCCGCGCGCGGATCCAGGCGGTGATTGCTCCGCTGGCGTGCTGCTCAATGGTGCCCCGGCGAAGGCCTCACAGATCGTGCGCGCTGATGATGAGATTGTGTGGCGCCAACCGGCGGTCATCCCATGCGAATCGGCGTGTCCTGGCGGTATTAAACAAGCTGGTGGGGATGGTGGCGCATCCCGACCACTTTGGGAGCCTCTCAGGCCTCGGCAAGCGGTAAAGCATCAAAGAAACGCGGATAAAGCCAACCGTTCACGCACTTTGGAGAGCGGTAAGATTCTGGTAAAAAACACACAGATCGCAGTCGGGTCTTTGTGGCGTCGAGGCAGACCTCCCCCGACCGAGTGCCCAGCCGCCTGAGGCACAGTCTTCCTAGATGATCTGACCAGTCCTGACTCGGCGGTGATCCGTGTGTTCCTTGAGGTGAGCGGTTGGGGATCCCATCTGGAGTTATCGCAGAAATCTGTTCCAAATCGTACGTTAAGCGGCATCAAGCCAGTTCAGGCGCCTGGTTTCAGTAAGACGTCGGGCGTCCGAAACTAGTTAGTTGGCGGCGGTTCCCTGAGGCTCCGGTTCTGTGATCAAGCGAAAAACGCCGTCGTCGTCCCGATAAAAGCCCTTCAAAATGATTTTCGCAGAATCGCCAAGCTCGTGCATCTTCCGCGAAAGATGAGCGTCCTTCTTGGACCAGCCACCCGAGATGACGCGCCCGTTCTTATCAATCACTTCATGCACCGGTCTGACAAGTCTCGCGTATTCCGCATCGCTCAAGCGAACGTCCCGAAGATCTTTGCGATTGTACAAAGAAACCCACCAGGCGCCGTAGGCATCCGGCGCGTCTTTGGGAGTGATCTCCATAGTAATGTCACCCACCTGAGTGAGACCTTTCTCCAGCCCCAGTGAGTAGAGGGCGGCAATCTCCTGGCGGGTCGTGAGAAATCCCGCGAGGTAGCCGCGGAGGACTTTTCGCAATTTCTTGTCGCCCGAGCGAGGTCCATAGATTCCAAGCTCCACGCCGGCCGGATTCTCGGGGTCGCCGTAGATATTCAGCTCGATATCATTGTTTACGCGGAAGGATTTGTAGGGAACATTCTTGAAGTCGCCCACGTCGATGACCGTGGCCGGGATTTCGACGAGAGATTTGATAGTATCATGGGTGCGCAGATCGTTGGCGATCACCCGCCACGCGGGCAGCTTGCCCTTGCGAGTGATCTCCGTATACAGCGCGTTAACGTCGGCATTGTCGTTGATCCGGACGACCTTCTTCTTTGGGATGTTGAGCTCCCTGTTTTCCTGTTGAATCAATACAGCATCGCTTGTGTTCTTGACGATGAGGCCACGGACAATGGTCCCATCGACCAGCACCACGCTGTCAGGAGCCCGAAAGGAATCGTCGGAAGCCTGTCCGATGGAGCAAAGACAACACCACAAGACCATCGCCGCCCATCGCTGAGCAGATTTCGTGATTGAAGAAGTTGCCATCACTTTGTAACCGAACCATCTTTCGAAGGCCAATTCAACATGATTATCCCCAAGCGTCAGCTCCTTCCGGCGGCAATTTTTCTCTTTGCCCTCTCGGGCTGTGTCCTTCCTCCGAAGGCATATCACAAGCCGAATCCGCCCGCCAACGCGGTCAACACCGGAAAGTTTTGGTGGGGTACGTCCACGGCCAGTTACCAGAACGAGGATCGGGGTGTGGCGCCCGGTTCCCCCGACTATTTCAAGACCGACTGGGATATCTTCGCTGAGGAAGGGCACATTCCGCCGCGCGGTGACGATGCTACCTTCTCGTGGACGCATTTCGACAGGGACCTCAAGACTCTCAAGAAGCTCGGCGTGAATCACTATCGGTTCGGAATCGAATGGGCCCGGGTGGAACCAAAGCCGGGAGTCTTCAACGAGGCGGCCATCCGGCAATACGTCAGCATGGCTCGAAAGCTAAAGGCGGCCGGGATCGAGCCGATCGTTACGTTGTGGCATTTCACCTTCCCATCGTGGCTTTACGATACCCACAAAAAGGGACGTTCGAATTTCCTGCACCCAGACGTCGAGACGGCCTGGCGCACCTACGTCAACAAGATGGTTAGCGCCCTGGCTCCCTATGTGCGGATTTACGTTCCGCAGAATGAACCCAACGGGGATATCTATATCGCTTACTTTGGCGGGCATTGGCCGCCTGGGCTTCTGCTGACGCCGCTCGCTCTTAAGAAAGCGACCAAGGTCAGTGTGCGGATGTATCGCGATGCAGTTTCCATCATTCGGCGCCACCGTCCAGACGCGATCATCATGGGGATCTATTCGATTCCCAACTGGAGGCGGAAGTATTTTCAGGACCCAGCCGCGATGGTCTACAACATGATGATGCATCAAAATTGGGATCATCTCGACCAAGTGGCTGATGTCACCGATATCGTGGGCCTGAACTACTACTATTCGCAGGATGCGACGCCGCTGCGGTTCATCATGCGGGGCCATGGCGAGCAAAGCTCGAATTACACCCAGAACGGATGGGAGATCGATCCGGAGGGGTTTTATCAAAGTCTGACCACCGTCTACAAACGTTACGGCAAACCCATTGTGGTTTCCGAGAACGGAATCGGCACGCAGAGCGAGCAGAAGAAGATCCGCTACTTTCGTGAGCACGTGAATCAGATGCGCCGGGCGATGTCCGACGGAGTCGACGTTCGTGGATATTTTCCCTGGACTCTGGTGGACAATTACGAGTGGGCGGAAGGATACGCGGCGAACTTCGGCCTCACCAGCCTCAACCGGCAGACTAAAGAATTCGTCATCGAGCCGACCGGAATCTGGTTCAGTAAATTCATCAAAGCCTATCCGGAACCCTAATCCGAGGAGAGTCAGATTCTAGAAGGGCTCTTTGCTTTGCTTAGGAGGCTGCGTCTCGCTAGCGCGCGACCGTGGGTTTCTGCGCGCGCAAACACGGCCTTGTAGACCTCGCAATAGGGGTCCTTGGCCAGCATGGTCCCTAAAGCGCTGTAGGTGCGAACGGGACAACCACCGTGGCAAATCGAAAGATAACGGCAGGAAAGGCAGTCTTCATTTTCCACGAGATATTTGGGGCGCTCGACGAATTGCCGCCGCGCTGGGCTTGTTCGCAACATTCGGGTGAGATCCGGCTCGCGAAAGATGTTTCCAAAGAAGCTTTCGGGATAGCTGGTGACCCAGCAGTCGCATTGCGCCACCGTTCCTTTGGCATCAACAGAAATGAACTGGTTGGAGCAATTTTCCTTCCAGATGCACGGGAGACGCGCTGGGCGACCGGTAAAGTGGTCAATCAGGGCATCAAACGGTCCGAGCGAGACTCCGGCCTCGAAGCCTTGCTCGATCCAGATATCGAACAAGCCGGAGAGAAACTCCGCCAATTCGCCGGAATCGAGCTGAAACGCGCCTTCAACTTCCGCCGCGGGGCCACCCGGAAACGGGGTATTGACTTGGAAGTTCGTCAGACCGAGCTCCTCGGTGAAGTAGCGGTAAAAGCGCTCTGGACCAGCCGCGAGGCTTCCCCGATGAAGAACGGCGATGACCCCGACTTTGATGCCCGCCGCCTGAGCGTCTTTCAGTTTTCGCGTCCACAACCGCGTATACGCCTCGGTCCCACCCTTGAACAGTTTGCGGTGTTGATTCGGATAGTCCATCGACGTTCCCAGGGACCCTTGGAACATCTTCGCCATGACGTCATTCCATGCCTCGGAATAGCCGATGAGGTTGGTTTGCAGATAATGAATGAAGCGGCGATCTCTCTCCGCGGCGGCTTTATCCATCAGCTCGCCCGCCGCGACGAACCACGCGGGGCCCATGATCATTGCTTCACCGCCCTGCCAATACACTTCACAGTCCCTGATTCCTTCGTGCTCGAGGTGATCGAGCAGGCGGCGGGTGAGCAATGGCAAGAGCGCCAGCGAGAGGCGATGTGGTTCCTTACGCTCGAAGCAATAGTCGCAGGCGACGTTGCAGTCTGACGTCGGAAGAAGAATTACGCTGAAGACACGGCCACTCACCGCAAGGATATTTGTTCGGGCACGTCAGGCGGCATAGGTAGAGAGATCGTCTTGGATTTCTTTGGCGGCCGCTTCCAACCGAAGGAAAAGTTGCTTCACGCCCTCACACGAATACTTCGGATCAGGCCATTTGAAATAACCCTCGCAGAAGCCCTGCCAGTGACAGGTCGCACATTCGGCTTCGCGTTCGATGAGTCCCGCCAGGAAGTCAGACACAAATTCGGCCGGGGGCTCGAACTCCGCAGAGGTCTCGGCAGCCCGGCGAAACTTCTGTCCGTTCTCGCGGCGGAAGATCGCGGGATCCTCTTCGAGGACTCTCCATAATGAACCGGTGGGTGCGCCCCGCATCCGCGCCAGAGCGGAATGAAAATACTCGATCGGAGCGTCGACCATCGGGTCGTGGAGATATAGCTCCAGCGCCGTTGAGAGCTCGCTCGTCGCCTCTACAGACGGCTGTCCAGGCAGAAGTCGGACCGGGAAACCGAGCGATGCGGCGAGTCTCAGCGCTTTCAAGAACCCGGTGGTTGCCGTCATGCTCACGCGAACATCGCGCACGGCACGCACGTCGACCAGTCGGTACAGATCGGCGAATTGGCTCCCGGGTGCGGACACAACGACATCCAAAGGAATTTCATCCGTGCCCTGGGCCGCGAACGACCAGACCTCAGGATCTCCCAACAATCCGTCGACCTCAATCCATTGCAAGGCGGAAGGGGCGTTGCGCAGCCAGCGAATCAAATCATCCCGATGGCGAACAACGACCACAAATGGCTGCCCGCCGGCATCGTCTGTCGCGTCAGCCTCCAAGAAGATCAGCGATTGGCTAGCTTCCGGCGGCATACGACCCTGCCCCGAGCGCAGCTACCAGCGATTGATCCAACCGCCGCCGCCGCCGCCGCGACGATTGATCCAGCCACCGCCACCGCCGCCGTTAATCCAGCCGCCGGCTCGATTGACCCAGCCGCCACCATTGATCCACCCGCCTCCGCCAACCACTCCGCGACGGTTCACCCATCCCGCGACCGCCCCAGTTGAGGAACCCATCCACACTCCTCCGGCGACGGCGGCCACCACGGCCGCGCCTGACCATTTTCCAAGACTCTTCAGAAAGAGCCTTCGGTTGACCGACTCGGTTGGCTCAGACTGTGGGTCCTTCTCCTGGGATGTGTCGTTATCCATAAAGTTCTTGCTTGCTTAGCTGGCCCTCCTTTCGTCGGGACCAGTGAGTGTGGAAAAATGCATCGCTGCGATCTTCCAGGCGCCGGATTGCTTCGTCACGGTCAACGAAACATTCAACGGAAAGGCGAAGCGCTTGCCATCTTTCTTTCCGGTTACATTTCCGGAAGCCATCAACCAACCCATGTCGGCGCCAACACCACCAATCTTGAACTGGTACTCGAAATCCTGGGCTCCCTTGTCGAAACCCTCGAAAAAGTGCTCATAGGCGACCTTGATTTCCGCCGGACCGACCCAAATCTCTCCCGGTCCGGTCCCCATGATGGCCGCCTTGCTGGTCAGGCACTTCATCACTCCGGGGAGATCATGAT
Organism: uncultured Verrucomicrobiae bacterium; assembly: GCA_963820865.1. Taxonomy (GTDB): domain Bacteria; phylum Verrucomicrobiota; class Verrucomicrobiia; order Chthoniobacterales; family Terrimicrobiaceae; genus DASTFP01. Next base: position 704,362 of record CAWGBZ010000011.1, on the reverse strand, counting down.
TGGCCATCGCCTTATCGTGGGCCTTCAGAAGCGCGCGAATCTTCTCCACTTCCGGATTGGCTTTGGCGGCACTTTCCGCCTGGAGGGATTGAGCGCCCATGGCCAGAGCGGAGAGACCGGCCATGCCCGCGACGATTGCTTCTTTTCGGGTCATGTCAGAAATTTAGCGGATTCGCCCTGGCAATACCAGAGTGTTTTCAAGCGAGTTTGGCTCCGGCTCCCTCTCACGCTTTGTGTTTGACCGCTCGGCCGTTGTCTGAAAGACAGGTCGACGATGCTGCGTGGCTTCACCCCTCCGGGCTGGACGTCGAAACTCGTTTCGGCGTTTCCGAAATCAGGACGCGCTGCGAAAGGCGTCGCTCTGGCGACGGTGGCCTTGATTTCCGTCTGCGGCTGCAAAAAGCAAGAAGCTCTCGAATTGCCGCCTCCGGTGGTGACGGTAACCAAGGCGATTGAGAAGCAAGTGCAGGATTGGGACGAATACACCGGTCGCCTGGTTCCGATGGGAACGGTCGACGTCCGCCCGCGCGTCAGTGGTTATATTACCGAAGTGAAGTTCATTGACGGCGACCTTGTGAAAAAGGGTCAGCCGCTCTTCATCATCGACCCACGGCCCTATCAGGCGGATTACGATCAAGCCAAGGCCGAGCTCGACAAGGCCGATGCAGCTCTGAAGCTCGCCTCGACGGATTTTGATCGCGCCAGGCAACTGCGCGACAGAGGGGTAACCGCCGCGGGAGATTTTGATCAGAGGGCCGCCACCTTTCAACAAGCAACCGGTGCCTACCAGTCGGCTCGCGCGGCTCTCGATGCGGCCAAGCTGAATCTGGAGTTCTGCACGGTGACGGCGCCGATCGACGGCCGAGTAGGGCTGGCCAACGTCACCGTGGGAAATCTGGTCTCCGCCGACGGAAAGGATCCGTTGACGACGATCGTCTCAACGAATCCCGTCTACGCTTACGCCGATGTCGACGAGCGCTCGTTGCTGCGCTACGTGCGCTACTATCAGAGCAAGATGAAAGGCCTTGAAGATGCGGACGAGGTAAAGATTCCGGTGGAGCTCTCGCTGCAAGACGAGGAGGGCTTTCCCCATCGGGGTTACATCGATTTCCTCGACAATCGAGTGGATCCCTCGACCGGGACGATCCGCATTCGCGGGGTGTTCGATTTCGAGAACGGTCTGCTTGGTCCCGGGCTCTTCGTGCGTGTGCGGATTCCTGCTGGATTGCCCTACCAGGCGGTTCTCGTCCCGGAGCGCAGCGTGGCTTCGGACCAGGGGCAGAAATATGTGGTCGTCGTGAAGGAAGACAACACGGCAGAGTTTCGGCCGGTCCAACTCGGCACGCTCTTTGAGACGATGCAAGCCATTAAGAAAGGCGTGAATGCGGGTGAGACGGTTGTTGTTGATGGGTTGCTGAAGGTCCGGCCGGGACAGAAAGTCGAGCCGAAGCCCGCCGCTGACACTCCCAGTGCCGTTCCGGCCGAGGCGTCGAAGCCTGCCGCCAAATAGGCCGTGAACATCAGCCACTTTTTCATCGACCGCCCGATATTTGCGACGGTGCTCTCCATCGTGATCACCATCGTGGGCGGCCTTGCTGTGCTGATTTTGCCGGTGTCGCAATACCCGGAAATCGTCCCGCCGACGGTCCAAGTCTCGGCCAGTTTTCCTGGAGCCAACGCCAAGACGGTGGCAGAAACGATCGCAGCTCCGATCGAGCAGCAGGTCAACGGTGTCGAGAACATGCTCTACATGTCCTCGCAGTCGGCCAGCGATGGCTCTTACGCGCTGACGATAACGTTCAAACTCGGGACCAACCTCGATACGGCCCAAGTCTTGGTCCAAAATCGCGTCAATCTGGCGCTGCCGATTCTTCCCGAGGAAGTGAGACGCACCGGCGTGCAGGTGAACAAGCAATCATCGTCGATGATCCTCTGCGTGAACCTCATCTCGCCGGATGGCACGAGGGACGAGCTCTACCTGAATAACTATGCCATTCTGCAGGTCAAGGATACCCTGGCGCGCGTCGAAGGGGTGGGGGCCATTAACATTTTCGGTTCGGGGTACTCGATGCGGATTTGGCTGGATCCGAACAAACTTGCTTCGTTGGGCCTCACCGCGTCGGACGTGGTGCAAGCCATTCAGGAACAGAATCGGCAAGTCGCGGCCGGCATTGTCGGCCAGCAGCCGGCTCCACAGGGGACACAATTTCAGATCAACGTCAGTGCCCAGGGACGCTTGATCGACCCGCAGGAATTTTCGCGCATCGTCGTCAAGCGGGGAGAGAGGGGCGAGGTGGTGCGGTTGAGCGAGCTGGGCTCGGTGGAGATCGGAGCAAAGTCTTATGCAGTGACGAGCACGTTGGACGACAAGCCTGCCGCCACGCTCGCCGTCTACCAACTTCCAGGGAGCAACGCCCTTTCCACCGCCGCCGCGATTCGCAAGACGATGGACCGGCTCAAGCAGGATTTTCCCCCTGGCGTCGACTATCGGATCGTCTACGACACGACGGTTTTCGTCAACGAGTCGATCTCGGCGGTTCAGCACACCTTGATCGAAGCCGTCGTGCTGGTCGCGATCGTGGTGATGTTGTTTCTACAAACCTGGCGTGCGGCGATTATTCCACTCATTGCCGTGCCGGTTTCTCTTATCGGGACGTTTGCCGCGATGGCGGCGTTCGGATTCTCCTTGAATACCATTTCGCTTTTTGGCCTCGTCCTGGCGATCGGCATTGTCGTCGACGACGCGATTGTCGTCGTCGAGGCGATCGAGCATAAGCTTAGTATCGGACTGCCCCCGCGCGAAGCGGCCCGGCAGGCGATGAACGAGGTGGGCGGGGCGGTCATTGCGGTGGCGTTGGTCTTGACGGCAGTGTTCGTTCCGACCGCCTTCATCACGGGCATTTCGGGAGAGTTCTTCCGGCAGTTTGCCTTGACGATCGCGGTCTCCACAATCATCTCGGCCTTCAATTCGCTCACAATGAGCCCGGCCTTGAGCGTGGTCCTTTTGCGACCTGCGGCGGAGCAGAGAGACATCCTCACTCGGTTTTTCAATGCCACGCTCGGTTGGTTCTTCAGGGGCTTCAACAAGGCCTTCGACTGGATGATCGCGCGCTACGGTCGCGCTGTCGCCGGGCTGGTACGCAAACTGGCCATTGTCATGATCCTTTATCTGGGTCTGCTGGCTTTGACAGGTTATGGTTTTCGGGTTACCCCGACCGGCTTTGTTCCCCAACAAGACCAAGGCTATCTTCTCGTCGGCTGTCAACTTCCTGATGGAGCTTCACTGCAGAGGACAGAGGCCGTGACCGCGAAAGCTCTGTCGTTGATCAGGGAGACGCCCGGCGTCAAGACGACCTTGATCGTGAATGGCTTCGGGATTCTCACCGGAACTTCGACATCCAACGTGGCTTCACTCTTCGTCATCCTGGACGATTTCGAGCATCGAAAGTCATCGGACCTGAGCGCCGACGCCATTCTGAATACCCTCAGGGGCAAATTTTCTCAAATTCCGGAGGCGCTCATCCTTGCTTTCGGCCCTCCGCCGATTCAGGGGGTCGGCAGCACGGGCGGCTTCACGCTCATGGTCCAGGACCGGCGCGGCACAAGCTTTAAGCAGTTGGAAGCCGTTTCGCAAAGTCTGGTCGATGCGGGCGAGCAGCGGCCGGAACTCGTTGGCATGTTTTCGGGCTTTCGCGCCGAATCGCCGGAGATCTACGTGGATGTCGACCGGAGCAAGGCCAAGAGCATGGATGTACCGCTCAATAACATTTTCGATGCGCTCCAGATATACCTCGGTTCTGCCTACGTGAACGACTTCACTTTTCTGGGGCGTTCCTTTCAGGTAAACGTTCAAGGCGATAGCAGGTTTCGTGTGACGCCCGCGGACATCCTCAAACTGAAGACCCGCAACGTCGCAGGGCAAATGGTGCCCTTGAGCACGATGGCCTCAATCAAGGAGACCTATAGTCCCGCCTTCATCACCCGCTATAACCTCTATACCGCCTCGGCGGTCTCAGGCAGCACCAGCCCCGGCTACAGTTCGGGTGACGCCATTCGCATCATGGAGCAGCTCTCACGGCAACTCCTCCCGCCAGGCTTCGGCTTCGAATGGACCGACCTGGCTCTTCAGCAAATCCTGGCAGGAAACACGGCCTTATTCATCTTTCCGCTGTGTGTCCTCTTTGTCTTCCTGACCCTGGCCGCGCAATATGAAAGTTGGGCCCTGCCATTTGCGATCATTCTTATCGTTCCGATGTGCCTCCTCTCATCGCTGGCCGGCGTGCTCCTGCGAGGGATGGACAATAACATCTTTACCCAAATTGGCTTTGTCGTCCTGGTCGGTCTGGCGTGCAAAAATGCCATTCTCATTGTCGAGTATGCCAAGCAAATCGAGGACCAGGGAAAGGACACCATTTCGGCAGTCGTCGAGGCATGCAAGCTTCGGTTGCGTCCGATCCTGATGACATCCCTCGCATTTATCGCCGGAGTGGTTCCGCTCGTCGTAGGGCGCGGCGCCGGGGCCGAAATGCGTCAGACGCTGGGCACGGCGGTATTCTCCGGGATGTTGGGCGTCACTTTGTTCGGCATCTTTCTCACGCCGGTCTTCTATGTGCTGATTCGACGATACTTCCAGCGGCGGCGTCCTTCCCCGAAGACCGCGTAACGGCCAGTTGATCGAATGAGCCGCGCGGCAGTCAAAGCGCGGCGGTGACAAGTCCGGAAACAATGAGCGCCACGGCCCAGGCGAGGTCGAAATTGAACCATGCCCTCTGCAGAATGCGGACTCCCAGCTTTTCATAAACGATCATCGCCACGAGACCCGCCACCAGCAAATGACCCAGGGTATGCACCGCGACGGCAACCGTGGCGAGCCAAGGGTTACTGAGCAATTCCGGGGCCGGCGCATGTCCGGCGTGCGCGTCGTGCACGTGCGCGTGATGCATCGTGCCGAGGAAAACGGGGACGAGCATGAGTCCCGCGCCGTGCGCCGTCGCCATCAGAAACGACCAAAGCGTGAGATCGCCAAACCCCACGCGCATACCCACCCACCTCGGATGTCGCGCTCGAACCAAACGAAAGGCGCCGAAGCCGACGAGCACCAAAGCTGCGATCCAACGGAGAGCTTCGTCGGGAATGGTGGCGTGAATCAAGGCGACCAATGCGACGATGAGCCCGACCGAGAGAGCATGCCCAACGGCAATCGGAGGAAGTGCTCTCCAGACCGCTGAGCGTCGCTGTTCCTGGAGGCCCAGGGCAACGGCAAACAGCCAGCCCATTCCAGGATTGATACCGTGAAAGGCGCCGAGGCCAAGCAGCGCCAGCCACGGCCAGGCTTCATTCACGGATAGCAGAACGAATCGGAAGAAGAATCACCGCCTTCGAGCCGGACTTGATGAACGCGATAATCGTCCGACTGCGTGAAGAACTTTGTATCAAACGCGATCCCGCCTTCCGGGGCGGCGTCGAGCTTCGCCATCCAACTGCCGACACCTTCGGGGTAGAACTGTTCGTCCCAAGCCGCGTAGAGGGAATTGGTAAAATAGACACGCTTGCCGTCGCGGCTTACTTCGACCATTTGCGGTCCTCCGCGCAGGGGTTGCTCCGGTTTCACCGGATGCGGCGTCTGGCGGACGATTCCTCCGATGTGAACCGAACCAGTCTTCTTCGGGTGGAAGGGATCGGCGACGTCGTATTGAAGCATTTCACCCGTCCCCCAGCAGGAGACATAGAGAAATCGGTCGTCCAACGAGAGATTGATGTCGGTGACCAAAGGCGGAACCGCTTTGAAGCCCTTGAGCAGCGGAGGGAGTTGATCCGGTTCGGCCGGCTCGGCGGGAATCTCAATGATTTTTTCGATGGCCCAGGCGCCATTTTGCCGATGCCAAAGCCAGACCGAACCGCTGAGATCCTTCAGCGAAACGACGACGCCGACAAACCCATAAGTCTTCGTTGGATCGTGGGCAGGTCGCATCTCGAGGACCATCTGGTGCTCTTTCCCGAGATCGAGCGCCTGGACGTGGCGCCGCCTGCGCAAATCCCAAACGTGCAACTGATGTCCGTAGCGACTCTGCAGGAGTTCTTCGGGCACAACGCCGTTCTCGATTTGACTCGGCGTGCCCCATTCGCTGGTCAGAAGCGTATCCTGCGTGAGATGCCACCAGAAGTCGTAGCCAAGGTATTGCGGTCCGCGATCCATCTCCCACTTCCCCAAAACCTCAAAGCTGAAGTGATCGAGCAGGAAAATTCCCCCGGGTCCGCCGCCATCCGGAGCGCCCGAGGGCGCTGACGTAGATGCCGTCGGGTCCACAGTGGACCGTATGCGGGCGCGAATAGCCGGTCCGCGCAAAAACCACCTCGGGTTCGATGACCTTGACGATCGATGGCATCTTCGGATCGGGCTTGATATCCAGAATGTAGATGCGTGAGGAACGGATACCCGGCACGACCAGGTAGCGGCGTTCGATGTGGGGGTGCGGAGCGTAAGGACAGAGGGCCGAACTGCAGGCGTTCCAGCCAAAGTGGTGCAGTTCGTCACCGGCTTGGGGCAGAACGGTCTGCCCGACACGCTGGCCATAGGTGGCGGAGGCGGGATCAACATCGATCACGAGAATCGCGTCGTTGAGTTTTCCGCCAGGTGGATTGAGTGCGGCGACATATGCGAGCTTCTCGGGAGGGGCCTGCATCGCAAGTCGCGGCGAGGGATAGAACGTGGGGTCCGGTCTAAGTAACGCCATAGCGTCATCGTACGGCGCTGGACGTTTCCGTCAAGGAAGCACGGATGGAGAACCTCACCAGATGAGACGCACAGAGGTGAGCAGGATCTGCGCGAAAAACTGAATCTCAAACTGATCGAGGCGCTCTTGGCTCGTCATTTCAAGACGGATCTGACTCAAGAACCCGCCTTGGCGGGTTAGTGGCCCGAATTGACCCGGTAGAACAGTTCCTCGTCGAGAGAGGGCAAATCCGTAGCCAGCCGCTCACTTTCGAGCTGAGGATGAGCATCGTACGGCTCCAGACTCAGCTCGATGACCTGCCCGGGCCTGGCCTCCGCATAGCTCGAGGGAATCTTGGCATCGAGCAGGGCCCACTCGGCAACCTGGACGGTCTGATCGACAAGCTCCGCGTCGCTGGCCTGCTTGACCTTGTAGCGATTTATGACCAGAGCACGGCGATAGGGAGCAATCGCTTCGACCGGAGGTGATTCGGCCTTCTGAAGCATTTCCGCCTTAACGACGCTTCTTTCGATCTTTGGTCGCGCACCGATGCGTGCGCTGGCCAGGGCGAACTTCTTCTCTGCTTCGGCGGCATCGATAAAACGACTGTAAATCGCCACGCTATCGAGATAGCCTTCCCACGGTCGCAGCCCACCAATCTCGTTTCCGAAGATCAGCGAGTAGCTGCTGCCCTGCCAATCTTCAAAGGATCCACTCTCCAGATTCGTCTGGCTGGCGATCTCGCCGTTCACGTAGCACCTCAAGAGGCCGGGCTTGTAAGTGACCAAGACGTGATATGGCTTGTTCTCCTCCAAGGGCGCAAGTTTGAAGTCCACGCCATTGCGATTGGTGTTCGACGTTTGCAGCCTGAATACAAGGAATCCATCCTGCTGGCCCAAGGTGAAGTTTCGCTTCGACGTGCTTTGAGAAAGAGTAATGATGCGGGCCGGGCCAAACTGTGAAACGCGTGACGTCGTCACGATGGCTTCAACCGCGATCTCGCCCGTTCTCTTGCAAGCGTCCCGAATCTCTTTGTTAAAGATTCCGTTGGGTGCAAAGGCCCCGCCCAGAATATGCATTTCACCGTTCGGGCCGAAGCGGGCACCGCCTTGGGCGTCTAGCCGAACGTCGCGTGACTCACCCGAACCATTCACAAACTGACCGGTATCTTTGTTGTCCCTCCATTGGAACAGCAAGCCGTCCTGGCTGCCCGGCCAGACGTTCCCGTAACGCCCGCGAAAGATCGCGCCGACGAACTCCGCCAGCCCGGAAGTCGCAACGCCAGGCATCTGCCTGGAACGGTTAAACTTGCTTGATCTATGCTCACCGCCGGCGATCCAAACATCCGGAAAGAACTCACCCACTTGTGAATTCGTCAGCTTGAGCCACTCGTTGATACTGCGGAAGTCCTTGCCGAACTTTCCAATGTAGATCTCGACGCCATCAGCTCCGTCCCACAGCTTGATCTTCCTGTCTCCGGATGTGTATGGCCCGGTCATCACCATATAGCGGACATCGTTGCTCCATCGTGGATGGTAGACCTCGTAGCTCCCCACACCGGGGGCATCGGAAATGTTGACTTTCCAGGATTCGTCCTCGCCCGCCCGCGTCATGAACAGGTTCCGATGAGCGCCGTCAAACGTCCACGATATATAGCTGTCGTCCGGCGCCATGGAAGGCCAGCAACCGTCACGGTGCTTTCGCCAAGTGACATCGGGAAGCTGCGCGACGCCTGAAGTCGGCCAGGGAAACGTGGAAGCCGCCATGCTCCCGTCGCGCGAAAGTTGAAACGCGGGCAACGCCTGGACATGAGAGGATGACCAGGCTTTTTCGACTTTGGAGGGATCGTCGATCGGAAATCGCAGCACCGGCTTGGCGTAATTGTCCGGGTCTTCCTGATAATAGACCCAGGTTCTTCCTGTCTTGGGATCGCGCCACACTTCCGAGGCACATCCCGGCTCTTTGAGCAGTCGCGGAGGGGAGCCGTCCCACTTGATCACGTAGATCTTTCGGGTCTGACGGTTACTGTAAACGACCTCCCCACCGTCTGGAGTGATCAGAGGACGATGATAATTGGCCAGTTCCCCCCACAACACGCGCTCGCGTTGTCCATCGCGCGAATCGTAGCCCATTAGGCGGAGCGTGTTGTGCCCCGCAAAGCTGTCGCGGTTATCGACGTCGGTCAGCCAGACCACCCGCGTATGTCCGCCGGTGAAGTTTTCAACCGTCGCGTCGCTTTCGAGCGTAGACGAAGCAACCGCACTGCGTGATGCCAATCCAAGAAGGGATAGGATCAGAACGACCAGCACACCCATGGATAGGAGTGTCTGGAGGGGGGCCTGAGCGAGAACATTTCGACGGAGCGGCGAGCAAAGATCACCGGAGGCACCAGCGGTCAAAGGCAGAATGGCCTTCAGCCTCGCGACCCGGAGGCGAATTCCTTTCTCATACTCTCTTGTGGTTCTGATTTTCACTTGTTTGATTGCAGGTGTCTTATGACGCAGTAAGGCACCCCACGAAGCTAGAAAGGTATCCGTCGATGGGCCAAGGCGCAACCGCTTTGTGCCCTCGCGGGTGAGAGGCCTTAGAAGACTGCTCCGAATTTTCAGGGGAAGATCGGGCGCGGAACAATAACAGTCATGTGCTACACAAGAGGTTAATAATGTGAAACATAGATAACATTATTACGAAGTAGAACGATTAACCATTGGCAGGTCGGGAACTCTCTTGGAGCAGTTCTTTGCGCACTCGGTAGACCTTGAACGAGGGGTTTTGGAAAACGAGCTGCAGGTACTGAGGACATCGGGAGGGCGTTCGGAAGAGGGTTGCCGCCAGTTGGTTGGAGCGTTCACCCGTTCTGCCGAGCACCGTATACGAATTATCGAGGAGTCGATCGGCGTCGCAGACAACGACAAAGTCCGGCTGTCTTTCGCGAAGGATGGATCGTGCTTCCGCGTCATCTTGCGCAACAAAGAAGCGTGCCGAGGCGACTATTCCTGCCAGACTCTCGTGGGAAGTTCCAGCGACGCCGGATTTGCCGGACCAGTAGACGAGTTGAGGAGTGAGCCACCAGGGAGCCAGCACGCCGTCGCCTTCCAGGCTCTTGATCGCTTCGGCGGCCTCGCGCAACTGCTGGCTTTCGCGAAGGTTCTCGAAGACCTCGCGCGCGGTCTCCCTCTGGGGAAACAGTTCTCCCTCCAGAGAGGAGGCCACGGGCCAAAGGCTGACGACGAAGAGGGCGTAGCCGAGCCGGCGCTGCCGGACAATCCCCAAGACTGACGGCATGGCCAGCGCTCCGGCAAGTGCCAGAAAGTATCCCCAGCGGGCGTGCCACCATGTGAGCGCACCGATGGAGAGGAGGAGGGTCAGCCAGAGCCAGGCGAGGATTTCGCGGCGCTTCCATACCAGCCATGCCAGGGAAAAGGGAGCGAGCAGGGATAACCATCCAATCCAGGCGACCGCTGCAAGTACCGGGTTGAAAGACTGCAGCTCGCCGATCCTAGCCGCCCAATGAAAGAAGGACCCCTCATTCCCTCCGAGAGTAGCTCTTGGGAAGCCTTCGAGCGCAATGGCGAGCGTTGCGACGGCGGCAGCCAGGCCAAGCGAGGGCAACCACGACCTCGCCAGGCAATGGCTGCGCCAAACCAGAGCTCTGACGACCAATACAAGCACCAACAGGATAAGGGGCTCAAACCAGGAAACCCAGAGTGCGCATCCCCATGAAAGTCCCCACCAAACCGCAGTCCATCGTCCGCGCTTGGTCCATAGAACGGTCTCCGCCAGGATCCCGCTTGCGGTCAATAGGAGCACCAGCGACTGATGGTCTGGCCGGCCAACCGCGAAGCCGTGGAGAAGGATGGGGGACATCGACAAGAGCGCAAGCGTGCTCCAGCGGTAGGCAAGTTTTTGTCGTTCGGCCCTGAGCCAAGCCACAAAAATGAGCAGACATCCCAGGGCCGGAGAAATCCAGGCACCCACGACGTCCAGGTCGACGCTACCACCAAAGACCCCTTTTGCTCCCACAATGAGGTAGTCCATCGGGGCCGTGGTGTGCGGGCGGACTCCGAACGGGTAATTCTCAAACCCGTGGGTTCTTATCAAAGTAGCCGGCTCTTCGGCAACGATCCGCGCACGGGTCATGCGGGAATAGCAATCGCCATCCACAAAATGAACTCCGTCGGGTAGAAACACGAAGCGGCTCTTCTGATATTGCAGGACACCAAAGAGCGTGAGGAAAACCATCAAACCGGCCCAAGGCGCGATTTTACGCGCCACCCCCAATATCTTGTGGCGCCTGGATTTCGGTTCCACTAAATACTGCATAGTCCCGGCCTTCTTAGGCCAAAAAAACATTGTGTATCAAGCCCGGCGTTCGTATCTTTAGAGGCTTGTAGATTATTCCATTTGTCCAACATTTGATGCCCGACGATTTGACGCTTTCCCAGCAATCCGAAAAGTACGACGCTTCCAAAATCGATAAACTCGAGGGCCTTGCGGGAGTCCGCCAGCGCCCGGGAATGTATATCGGCCCGACCGACGAAAGGGGCTTGCACCACTGTGTCTTCGAGGTGCTCGACAATTCGATTGACGAGCACTTGGCGGGGTATTGCTCGCGCATTGATTTGACCCTGCATGTCGATGGCTCGTGCTCGATCAAGGACAACGGGCGCGGGATTCCGGTCGACATCCATCCGAAGTTCAAAGTACCGGCGATCGAGTTGGTCCTGACGAACTTGCACGCGGGGGGGAAGTTCGGGCAGGGGGCATATAAGTTTTCCGGTGGGTTGCACGGCGTGGGTGCGAAGTGCGTGAACGCACTCTCAGATTGGTTCAAGGTGGAAGTGTCCCGTGATGGCCAGGTCTATCACATGGCCTTTGCCCGCGGGGTGACCACGCAAAAGCTGACGGTGATTGGGGATCTGAAGAACAAGAAGCACACCGGCACGCTGATCACTTTTCTGCCCGATGCGACGATTTTCAATATCACCACCGAGTTTCAGTTTGCAAAACTGACGGCGCGGTTGCGTGAGCTGGCCTTTCTGAATCCCGGGTTGGAAATCAATCTCACGGACGAGCGAACGGATCCGCCCAGGCACGAGCAGTACCTTTACAAACTCGGCATTGAAGAGTTCGTCAGGCAACTCGGCGAGAACAAGCAGCTCCTCCATCCCAAACCGATAATGCTGGAGGGCAAGCGGCGGGTACGGTTTCGCAACAAAGACCAGCAAGAGGTCGAGGACGACATGTTTGTCGACCTTGTCCTGCAGTACAACGACAGCTACAACGACCAGATCCTCTGCTTCACCAACGCCATCCCCAATCCGGACGGTGGCACCCACCTAACGGGATTTCGGACGGCGCTGACGCGTGCGATCAATCAGTACGCGCGGCAAAACGGCCTCGTAAAGGAGAAAGACCCGCCCATCTCGGGCGACGATGTGCGCGAGGGTCTCATTACCGTGCTCTCCATCAAGCATCCTTGGCCGGGCTTTGAATCACAGACCAAAGTGAAGCTGGTGACGCCTGAGATCGAAGGCATCGTCTCCTCCATTACCTACGAGGGATTGATGACCTTTTTCGATCAAACGCCATCGGTCGCTCGACGCATTGTCGACAAGGGGCTGACGGCGGCTCGAGCGCGCGAGGCGGCCCGCAAAGCGCGGGAAACCGTGCGCAAGGGAGCGTTGACCGGAGGAGGACTTCCCGGGAAGCTGGCGGATTGCTCCGAACGTGATCCCAGTCTTACCGAGCTCTACATCGTCGAAGGTGACTCGGCCGGCGGTTCTGCCAAACAGGGACGCGACCGCCGATATCAGGCCATTCTGCCGATTCGCGGCAAGCTGATCAACGTTGAGAAGGCCCGCCTCGACAGAGTGCTTCAGAATTCCGAGATCCAGACAATGATCACGGCCGTCGGCACCGGGATTGGAGGTGGCGATCAGGAAGGGGCCTTCAACATCGGCAAGCTTCGTTACGGCCGGATCATTATCATGACCGATGCCGATGTCGACGGCTCGCACATTCGCACGTTGCTGCTCACGTTCTTTTACCGGCAGATGCCCGAGTTGGTGAAGCAGGGAAAGATCTACATAGCCTGCCCACCTCTCTATTTGATCAAACGAAAAAAGCGCGAGGAATACGTCGACGACGACGCGCAGCTCAATCGCATTCTGATTTCGCTCGGGGCGGAGGAGGTCAAGCTGAAGAACCTGGTCGACGGCAAGATCTTCACCGCGTCGCAGCTCAAGGACATTCTCGAACTGCTCGAAAGACTTTCCAAGTTCAGTGAGGCGATCCGGCGGCATGGTGGGGACTTCGACGAATACCTTCGCGAACGCGACCCGAAGACAGGAGCGCTGCCGACGTATCTCGTCAAGATCCGCGAAGGGAATGTGGAGTGGGTCACCTACTTTCCGGGGGAGGTCGAGATGCGGGCGTTTCATGAGGAGAATCGCGATCTCAACCTCTTCGATGACGAGACGGAGGCGGGAAACTCCGAGTCCCCACGCTCGGAGGGCGACGCAGAGTCGGGGGAGAAGCTTCGGAAGCAGGAAAACGGCGTCCGCCGGCGAGCCAACCTGGTTGAATTGCATGAATCGCTCGCGGTGCAGAAGGTGATTGGTGAGCTTGCCCGAAAGGGACTTCGGGTCGAGCATTTCTCGGATGGCGATCATCCCATCTTTGAATTGGTCGAGGGAGAGGGTGAAAAGGCTACGGTGCACGCGGTCTTTTCCATTCCGGAGATTCTCGCGAAAGTCCTCGAGATCGGAAGAAAGGGGATGCAGATCCAGCGCTTCAAGGGCCTTGGGGAGATGAATCCCAAGCAGCTCTTCGAAACCACCATGAACCCCGAGAAGCGCAAGCTCATGAAAGTGGATCTCAATGAAGATAACGCGGTGGAAGCCGATCGCATGTTTACCATCCTGATGGGCGATGTGGTGGAACCCCGGCGCCAATTCATCGAGGACAATGCACTCAACGCGCGGCTCGACATTTAAGGGGATTGCGCGTGAGGTGATCCGGCTGGGAGAGATGATGATTGCCGTGAAGGTCGCTCCCGGTATCCTTGTCGCGGAGTTGCCGAAAGAACTGGACTTGCCAGCGCTTCGGGCTTTCGAAGCGCAGCGAGAAACGTCCAGCTGATTGGTTCGCATGTATACGCACAACGAACGTGTCGAGAAGGTCGATGTGGCCGAGGAAATGTCGAAGTCTTTCCTCGATTACTCGATGTCGGTCATCATCTCGCGTGCATTGCCGGACGCTCGCGACGGGCTCAAGCCATCGCAGCGGCGGATCTTGTACGCCATGCACGAACTGAGCTTGTATCCGCCGCGCAAGCACATGAAGTGCGCGAAGATTTGCGGTGACACTTCCGGCAACTATCATCCGCACGGCGAGGCGGTCATCTACCCAACGCTGGTCCATATGGCACAGGGGTGGGCCATGCGCGACACGCTGGTTGATCCCCAGGGCAACTTCGGATCCGTGGAGGGCGATCCTCCTGCGGCCATGCGTTATACCGAGGCCCGCTTTACTCCGCTGGGAGGCAGGCTCCTGGATGATCTCGAGAAGGATACGGTGGATTTCGTCCCCAACTATGACGAGAGGCTCACCGAACCGGTCGTCTTCCCGGCTGCTTTTCCAAATCTCCTCATCAATGGTGGGACCGGGATCGCCGTGGGAATGGCCACCAACATCCCCCCTCACAATCTCAGCGAGCTGATCGAAGGGCTGTGCGCACAAATCGACAATCCGGACATCTCGGTTGACGGTCTCATGCAACATATCAAGGGACCGGATTTCCCGACCGGCTGTCTGATCCAGGGGACCACCGGCATACGGTCCTACTTTGAGACGGGCCGCGGATCGGTGAGGGTGCGCGCTCGCCTCGCGACCGAGGAGGCCAAAGGCGGGCGGGAGAACATTATCATCACCGAAATCCCCTTCGGCGTGAACCGCGCCGATCTCGTCAGGCGGATCGCCGAGTTGGTCAACGAAAAGGTGCTCCAGGGCGTGAGCGACGTTCGCGACGAGTCGGATGAGAACACCCGCGTCGTCATCGATTTGAAGCGCGACGGCAATCCGAAGGTCCTCATCAACAACCTCTACAAGCACACCGCGCTCGAGTCGTCCTTCAGTGTCAACATGCTCGCGATCGACCGCGGCAAGCCCAAGCTCCTGTCGCTCAAGGACGCGATGTCTTGTTACATCGAGCACCGGCGCGAAGTCGTCCTGCGCCGCACGCGCTTCCTTCTCCGGCAGGCGGAGATCGAAGCGGAGAAGCTTGAGGGCTATTTGATCGCGCTGGCCAATCTCGATGACTTCATCAAGATCATCCGGGATTCCCAGGACCGGGATGACGCCAAGGCGAAGCTGCTGGCGTTGTCCTGGACGCGCGAGACGGTGGAGCGTTTGGGAGTTTTGATTCGGGACGATGCCCGGATCGTGGAAGGAAGGTACCGTCTCACCGAGAAGCAAGTCGGCCACATTCTCGACTTGCGACTCTACCAGCTCACCAGCCTTGAGCGGGAGGGCATCAAGAAGGAATACGACGCCCTGCTGGAAACGATCAAAGACCTGCTCGACATCATCGCCCGAGAAGCGCGGGTGCTCAAGATCATCAAGTCCGAGTTGCGCGAGATCCAAAGCAAGTACGGCACGGCGCGGCGCACGCAGATCGTCAGCGCCGAAGGGGAGATTGCCATTGAAGATCTCATCGCCAATGAGGGCGTCATCGTCACGCTCACTCACAACGGCTTCATCAAGCGCACCCTGGTGAGCGCATATCGAGCCCAGAAACGCGGCGGCAAGGGAGTCATCGGCATGACCGCCCGGGAGGGCGAGAACGTGGAGGACAGTGATTTCGTCGAGCATCTTTTCACGGCGACGACGCATGACTATTTGATGTTTTTCACCCAGAGTGGCCGCTGCTACGTGGAGCGTGTCTTCGAGATTCCCGAGGGATCGCGCGCGAGCAAGGGGCGTTCGATCGCCAATCTTCTCGAACTCCGTAGCGAAGAGAAGATCGCCGCGACCATTCGCATCCAAGCCCAGAAGACCGATGAGGAAACCTGGAGCCAGGACCTGCATGTCGCCTTCTCGACACGCAGCGGGATCGTCAAGAAATCGAATCTCAACGATTTCAAGAACATTCGAAAGGGCGGCATCATCGCGATTAAGATTGAAGAAGACGACTGCCTCATCGAGTGCCGGTTGACCAACGGACAGGATGAGATTGTCCTGATCACCCATGACGGGATAAGCATTCGCTTTCACGAGGAAGAAATGCGCGATCAGGGGCGCGATACGGTCGGGGTGTGGGGAATCCGGCCCGAGAAGGGCGACTACGTCGTCGCCGCGGCCGTGGTTAACAAGGACGCCCAGCTACTTGTTGCGGGGGAGAACGGCCTCGGCAAGCGGACCAGCTTTGAGGAATATCGGGTCCAGAGCCGGGGTGGCAAAGGCATCATCACCATGAAAACCACCGAGAAGACAGGCGGGGTAGCCGGCGCGCTCACCGTTCGGGATGCCGACGAGATCATGTTGATCACTAATAAGGGGAAGATGGTGCGCACACGGGTGGCCGAAATCCGTGAAACAGGTCGCAATGCCCAGGGCGTAAAGCTGATTGATCTGCGCGAGGGAGAAAAGCTTCAGGACATCGCGCCGGTGGTCAGCGAGACCGGCGACGACGAGTAGTTGGCGAATCTACGGGTCGCCCGCGGGCGGAGGCTGTCGAAAGCTACCAAATCCGTCGCTGCCAGCGGTGCCGGCGTCCGGAGGGATCGGCCGCTGGATTGGTCCCCACCGAACTCCCGGAGCCGCCAAACAGTCCGCCGGCGAGCGATTTTCCTTGTTACAATCAACGGCAGTTTGTGCATGGTATGTCCGCCTTGTTCTCGGGTCAGGGAACGTCCCGGTCCCCGACGCGTGGACAAGGCGGGCTAAGGACGATGTTTAGCGCGCTGACTTTCAACATGCAGAACGGACAGGTCTGGAACGAAGAGGATCCGGACAAGGCCGAGGTCAGCCTCGACAGTTCGATTGCCTTTCTTCGCGAGCAGGATGCTGATGTCGTTTTACTCCAGGAGGTGGAGCGCGGCTTTGACGGTGGCGGACAAGTTGAACCGCCGCCTCACTATGAGCGACTCAAGAGAGACCTCATCGGCTATGATTCCATTTTCGCGTATCCGCGGCCCAACAAGGTGGAGATCCCCTTTGGGCTCGGGCTGGCCATTTTTTCCAAGACGGCACTGAAGAACTTCTTTCGCAAGGATCTTCCCCCGGCGGAAATCGCGTTCGAGTTTGGCGGTGTCATGCGCAAGCCCTCCCACCGGCTCCTGATTGGCGCAGAAACGGAGATCGATGGAAGGCCGCTTCGCCTGTTCAATACACACCTGCAGGCTTTCTTTATGATCAACGCGTCAAGCAACGATCATCATACCCAGCGCGATCGCGTCGAAGTGGAGCTTCGAAGATGCGAGGGTGCGACTCTCTTGGGCGGCGATTTCAACTGCGCGCCGGGGGAAACCTTAGTCGAGCAGTTCAAGCGCGCCGGATTCCAGCCGTCGCAAACCACCCGGGTGACCTGGCGTCGCATGCCTTTCATCATCGACCACGTCTTCTTCAATCGCCTCCTGCGGCTCGAGGCGTGTTCCGTCATACCGACCCCTGCCTCCGACCATCACGCCGTCCGGGCCGAATTTTCCTTCGTCGTGTAAGGTTTCTTCCCGCCGGGTGCTCCGGCCGATTGGCAACCCACCTCCTTGAGAGATCTAGGAACCTGTTCCGACGTATTCGGCGGTGTAAGTATCGAATTTGCTCGTTTGTCCCACCTTGGGGGAGGACTTCAGATCATAGACATTGTTTCCGACGATCTGGTTGCTCTGCGTGTCGAAGATCATGACCTGATCTTTGCCCTGGCTGTTTTCCTCTTTGACAGTCTTCACCGCGATATAGCGCGGTTTGGTCGTCTTCCGCTTGGCGGTTGAGGCCGACTGCTGAGCAGCCGCCTTGCGCGCGGCTTCCTGCCTGGCCACGTAGAGACGCGCCCGTTGCTCGGCGATCTTGCGTTGTCGTTCGGACGCCTGGTGCTTCGCAATGATGTAGGCGCCGACCGCGGCCACCGCCACGGCTCCGGCTGTCACTGGAATGGCAACGCTGGGACTCACGCCGCTGGCGACCAATGGGATTCCCGTGGCCAGACCGGCGGCAGTTCCAAACACGGCCGCGTTCTCGCCTGGGGTCAGGTTTTCGCAGGCGGAGGCAAAGATCGCGACGGACAATACGACCGCGCCGGTTTGCAGCACTTTGGGATTCATCGGCCAACGGGCTAGCGCAGAAGTCACCACCGGGCAAGTGGAAAGCCAGCCCTCCGGAGAATGACAGAGTTTCATCGACGGATTACCCTGACATGATATCAAAGCCGCATCCTTGGATCCCGCCCCGGAAGAATCTGTCCGATGAATCTCGATCAGCTCCACCTGACACCGATCCCGCAGGTTCTGGTCGGTCTCGCGCTCGTCCTCTTCGGAAGAAAGCTCTTTTGGTTGTTTGTCGGAGTCGTCGGTTTCCTCGCTGGAATGCGGTTTGGCGCCCAGCTGGTGACCGGCCAGCCCGAGATCGTAATTCTGGCCATGGCCATCGCGATCGGAGTGTTGGCTGCCCTGCTGGCGATCGTCTTGCAACGCGTGGCCGTGGCTCTGGCCGGTGGTCTCGCCGGAGGGATGCTCGCCATGCAGATCGCCGTCGGCCTCGGAATGAAGGCAGACTCCACCGCCTGGATCTTCTTCGTGATTGGCGCCGTCTTGGCCGCAGTTCTCGTCTCGGTGGTCTTCGACTGGGCGCTCATCATCCTCTCCGCCCTGATCGGCGCCAGCGTAATCAGCAATATCCTGCCAGTCGACCCCTCCGTCCGGTTGATCAGCCTGATTGTCCTCTTCGTGATCGGCGTGATCGTTCAGTCGAAATTATCTGCACTCCACCCGGCCTGAAGACCGCCGAGCCATCGTCGATTTTCATTTTTCATTTTGACACACCGGGGTGCTTTGTTAGGTTATTCCTCCCTTCTTTTTAAGGGAAAAGACTCTAACCGTTTCTGCCGATCGGGTGAGACGGGTAGGGTCTTACACCCTTTTACAGGCGGGGAATTTAACGTATATGCGCCATGTTCCTTCACTCGGCTCCTGCCGCCAACGCCCATGTAGCTCAGTTGGTAGAGCACGTCCTTGGTAAGGACGAGGTCACCGGTTCAATCCCGGTCATGGGCTCCAGCTGCAGAACAGGCGCCTGTCCAAATCCAAAGCAATTCTAAAGATGGCAAAAGAACAGTTTCAGAGAAATAAACCGCACGTCAACATTGGCACGATCGGCCATGTTGACCACGGCAAGACCACGCTCACGGCGGCGATTACGACGGTGCTGGCCAAGTCCGGCAAGGCGCAGGCTAAGAAGTACGATGAGATCGACGCGGCTCCAGAGGAGAAAGAGCGTGGCATTACGATCAACACCGCACACGTCGAATACGAGACTGACAAGCGCCATTATGCGCACGTTGACTGTCCCGGGCACGCCGACTACGTGAAGAACATGATCACCGGCGCGGCGCAGATGGACGGCGCGATTCTGGTGGTCAGCTCGGCGGATGGTCCGATGCCGCAGACCCGCGAGCACATTCTGCTCGCTCGCCAGGTGGGCGTCCCGTCGATTGTCGTTTTCATGAACAAGGTCGACATGGTTGACGACAAGGACCTTCTCGATCTTGTCGAGATGGAGGTTCGGGAGCTGCTCAGCAAGTATGAGTTTCCCGGCGACACCATTCCGATCGTCAAAGGGAGCGCGCTGAAAGCGCTCGAAGGCAGCGCCGAGCACGAGAAGGCGATCGTTGATTTGATGGATGCGGTCGACGAATACATTCCCACTCCGGAGCGGCCGAAAGACCAGCCGTTCCTGATGCCAATCGAAGACGTATTCAACATCGAAGGTCGTGGCACGGTCGCGACCGGCCGGGTGGAGCGCGGCGTTCTTAAGAAGATGGAGGAAGTCGAGATCGTTGGCATTCGCCCCACCGCCAAGACGACGGTGACTGACATCGAGATGTTCCGCAAACTGCTGGATTCCGCCGAGGCCGGCGACAATGTCGGCGTGCTTCTGCGCGGCATCAAGAAGGACGACATCGAGCGCGGCCAGGTGATCGCCAAGCCCGGCACGATCAAGCCACACAAGAAGTTCAAGGCGGAGGTCTACGTGCTGAGCAAGGACGAAGGCGGCCGGCACACGCCCTTTTTCTCGAACTATCGTCCGCAGTTCTACTTTCGCACCACGGACGTCACCGGGACGATCAAGCTCCCCGAGGGAGTCGAAATGGTGATGCCCGGCGACAACGTTTCCATCGAGGTGGAATTGATCACGCCGATCGCCATGGAAAAGACGATTCGTTTCGCCATTCGTGAAGGTGGTCGCACCGTCGGCGCGGGTCGCGTCGCTGAGATTCTGGACTAAAAAGCCGATTTCTTTCCGATAGGACAGTAGCTCAATTGGTAGAGCAGCGGTCTCCAAAACCGCCGGTTGGGGGTTCGAGTCCCTCCTGTCCTGTGGAAGAGAGGCATTGGGAAGCGAAGCACTATGATCCGAAAAGTCCGAAAATTCGTTGGCGAGGTTCGAACCGAACTAGGCAAGGCCCAGTGGCCTTGGGATCCGAACGAGAAGGGATTCAAACGTTACAAGGAGCTGATGGACTCGACGATGGTGGTGCTTATTGCGATGTTGATTCTCGGAGGATACATTGCCTTCTTCGATTTCATCCTCATCAATATCGTTGGCTTTCTGACCAAATCCTAGCCATGGCAATACCGCCACGAGACCAATGGTATGTCGTGCACGTCCTCTCTGGCCTGGAGCAGAAAGTGCAGGAAAATCTGACCCGCCGCATCAAGTTGGAGGAGATGTCGGACTACGTGTATGAGGTCTTGATTCCGACCGAGCGCGTTCAGGAGATCAAGCGCGGAAAGAAAACCGAGACGACGCGAAAGTTTTTCCCCGGCTACTTGATCGTCAACATGAACCTTCTCGATGAGAACAATCAGCTCGTTGAGAAGACTTGGTACTTCATCAAAGATACCGACGGTGTGATCGGGTTTGCGGGAACCAAGGACCGTCCGATCCCGATGCGGAAGAAGGAGGTCGACAACCTGCTCGCGCAGGTGAGAGAGCGCGAGGATTCGGTCAAGCCGAAGATTAGCTTCGAGGTGGGCGATAAAGTGAAGGTGGCCGACGGTCCGTTCCAGAACCAGAACGGTGTGGTCGAGGAGATTGATCCCGAGCGGGGGAAGCTCCGCGTTTCGGTCACGATCTTCGGCCGTGAGACGCCTGTTGATCTCGAGTACTGGCAGGTGGAAAGGGCGTAAGTCCCTTCTTTGTCGGCTCGGTTGAGATTTGGGCTTGCGTTGGCGTCTGAAAGAACGGTTAAATCGGTCATGCTTCCCCTACTGATTGCTAGCGGCGCTCTGCTGGGCGCGGTCACGCAACCGGCGATTGAGCTTTACAATCATACGCTTCGCGGTGAGCGCATCCCCGCCAAAGAAGTGGTCTGCCGCAACCGATGGGGAACCCCGATGGTTCCCGATGGGAAGGGGGGCTACAGCTTGATCGCGGCGATCAATCCCGATTACATCGCGCAAAGTCTCATTCAACCTCCGATCACCAGCGGCCCGGTCTTTCGTCCGTCGGTGACCCAGCCGCCGGCGCGGTAGCTTGGTTTGGTGCGTCTGGTCCCTGCGGCTCGCGTCTACGCCGAGAGGATGAACTCCTTCCGCTCTCTGCTTGTTTTGCTCAGCGGCGTGGCGCTCTGCGCTTGCGCCCATCGTGGCAGAGTGCTCTCCGGTGATCACGTTCCCTTCAATCAGCGGCTGGCTCAGTTTCAGGCCTTGCACAACCGCAATGCGATCGATGAATTGCGCCCGTTCTTCATGAAGAACGCGACCATTCAGTCCCCCATCACCCCGCGTCCGGCTGGTGTGGAAAAGTATCTAACCGCGCTGAAGGCGGAACCATACCAGCTCATGTTCATATCGACGGAGGTGGTCTATTCGCTGCCCCAGCGCGCGGCGACACGCAGCGACGTCGTCGCCAGTGCCACCGGACGCTTCAATCTCAAGGAACGCGTGATGGTGGACTGGCGGGTGGAGGATGGTTACTGGCGCATCTCGCGAATCGCCTTCTCGAACTGGTCGCCGATCGTCGGCTCCTGGCGCCGGAGCGGCCCCGCAAGGGAAGGCTCCATCGAGCTGCGAGTCCTGCCGGATGGAAACTATTTAGTGTACACCCGCGGAGACTATTCGGCCCCGCAATTTCGAGGGCACTATCGCCTCGAGGCGAACAGAATCGTGTTCACGGACACTTCGGCCAATGATCCGCAGCAACTTCAAACGGGCGAGGGGACCTATATCTTCGTTCGGACGGCTGCGGGTATCGATCTCCGCAAGGTTCAGGACGAGAATTCCTGGCGTTCTGAACGCTTCGAAGGTCCTTGGGCGTCCTCGCACTAAGTGGCCGGTAGCGCGTTGGCATTTTGGCGGCGGCGCGTATGGTTCTGACGCGTGCGGGCAGGTAGCTCAGCGGTAGAGCGGCAGTCTTACACACTGTTGGTCGGGGGTTCGATCCCCTCCCTGCCCAGTCCTGCTTTTCCGGATTTCGCGCAAATGCGGCCCGACCTGCAATTGACATTGTCGTCCTTAGCAGGAGAATCACGATATGAGGAAAAAGTGTGTTACCATCCATCGAAGAGGAAGGTACTCACAACAGGATGTCGCGTCGGCGGCCCTTGAACTGAGGGAATCTGCCGACGGACCCACCGCTTTGGCGTTCGCCTTCGTCACACCCGACTATGCTCCGCATATCGAAGAGTTCAGCGAGCTGGTTCGCGTCGACGGGCACGTGATCGAACTCATCGGGACGACGGGCGCGGGTCTCACTGTGGGTGGCGAGGAGAACGAAGACGGGGGAGGCTTTGCCATGTTGGCACTCAGTGGTCAGGAGAACACCTTCGAGGTAGTGGCTTTCGATCAATCGAAACTGGAGGAATCGACCGACTCTGCCTTCTGGCGCAAGCTGAGCCGTGCCACCAATCCGTCAGCATGGATCGCACTCGCCAATCCCTTCAATTTCGACACCGAGCGATGGCTGGCCGAGTGGAATGCTGCATGGCCCGACGTGCCTTGCATCGGCGGACTAGCCTCTGGCACCAGTGACGGAGAGGGTGTCGGCGTGTTTCACAATGGAAGATTTTGCGATGCCGTGGTCGTGGCGGTGACCGGCATGCGCGTGATGGCAGTGGTGAGTCAGGGGTGCCGCCCCATCGGCGAACCACTGACGGTCACACGCGCCGAGAGTAACGTCGTCTATTCGCTTGGGGCCAGGCCGGCCTATGAAGCGTTGGAGTCGGCCTTCGAAGGTCTCAGCGAGGGCGAAAAGGCCGGCGCCAAGGGCAATCTCTTTGCGGGTCTCGCCGGGACAGAGTATGTCGACGAATTCAAACCGGGCGATTTTTTGATTCGCAACATTCTGGGCGCGGATCCGAACTCCGGCGCGGTCGCCATTGGTGGATATCCGCGAGTTGGCCAGACGTTGCAGTATCAACTTCGCGACCGGAACGCGGCGGATGCCGAGTGGCGTTCGGTGTTGCGCACCGCGGCCGCAGAATCGGGTAAGGCCCCGCTGGCTTCGCTGCTCTTTGCTTGCACCGGCCGCGGTTCTCGCTTGTTCGGCAGCAAAGGCCATGACGCCGGGTTGTTGGAGGACATCCTTGGGCCTCACGCCAGCGCGGGGTTTTTCTGCAACGGCGAAATTGGTCCGTTGGGAGGACGCAATTATATCCACAGCTATAGTGCAACCGGCGCGCTCTTCTTTGATGAGGAGAGCGAACCATCGGAGTAATTCATCGTCCGAGAATGCCTCTGGCCATTCTAATCGAAGACGACAGCTTCGGGTTATCTTAGCGGCAGTCGCAGTGCGCCGTTGGGGGACGGCTGGCTTTTCCGGAAGTGGAACAGGCGTTTGGAGCAAAGTATTGGCATTTTGGCGCGCCCGGGGTTACTTCGAACACCGCTGAACCGTTAGATATTTAGAGTTCGATGCTGCGCCTTGCCGCTCCCCAATGGCTTCTTCTTCTACCGGCGCTGGTGGCGCTGGCGTGGCAGTTTCCGCGAATCCGGCTCTGGTCCCCCCTGCGGGCGGGGTGTGCGCTTTTGCTTGTGCTTTGCCTGGCCCGGCCCGAGATCCGCCGAGGAGCAGCCGGGATGGACCTATGGGTGTTGGTGGATCGTTCCGATTCGGCGCGCGGGAGTGTCGAACCGCGACGTGTCGAGATGGAACGCCTCCTGGATGCGAACCGAGCGTCGGCGGACAGGCTCTATTTTATCGATTTTGCTTCGTCGCCGGTTCTGCGTGATGCCGCAGACAGTTTCGAGGGAGGCTCCGCCGAGACTCGTTTGCGCCTCGCGGTCGAGTACGCGCTCGGTCTACACGCCGTCGACCGATCGACGCGGATCCTTGCGTTAACCGACGGGCTGAGCACGGAAGCGTTGGCGGGGCTCGCGGAGCGCCTTCAAGAGGCGCGCGTCCCTCTTGACATTCGTCTCCCGTCGGAGGCGACCGCGGAGGATTTTCGCGTCGAGAGTATTCGCGCGCCCGAACGTGTGCGGCCCGGGGAAGGCTTTCTGATCGAGATTCGGGCAGAGGGATCCGGCGACGCGGAAATTCCCTACGAGGTGCGGCGCGACGGACAGGAAATTGGCGGGGGCACGGCGAGTTTCAAGCGGGGCAAGGCATTGGTGCGCCTGGCCGCCCGCGCCGGACAGCCGGGATCGCACAAATACGAGTTTCGTCTCCTCCCGACCAACGATTCACGGAGTGGGAACAACGCGGCTTGGCGGTGGGTCGACGTCACCCAGGGATCGAGTGTGCTGCTGGTCACACCGTATCCCGACGATCCTCTCGCCGGAACTCTCCGCTCGCAAGGCATGGAAGTGGACTTGGTCACCGAGCCGATGCGACTGCATCCGGGCAATCTGAGCGGACCCCGCGCTGTCATTATTGACAATCTCCCCGCGTCCAAGCTGCCGGCCGACTTTCTGTCCGCCCTCGACTTCTTTGTTACGGTGCAGGGCGGAGGGCTGCTCATGACCGGGGGACGTTTCAGCTTTGGCTCGGGGGGCTACTTTCAAAGCGCGGTCGACCCACTTCTTCCCGTCTCGATGGAGTTGCGGCAGGAACACCGCCGACTCGCCGTCGCCATGGCCATTGTTCTGGACCGCTCCGGCAGCATGGCTGCCGGCGCAGGCGAGGGACTAACAAAGATGGATCTTGCCAACGAGGGAGCGGCTCGCGCGCTCGGCTTGCTCGGTCCATCCGATGCGGTGGCCGTTCTCGCGGTGGACAGCGAAGCCCACGTGGTGATCCCCCTATCGAGAATCGGAAAGGCTCTTCCCCAGATGAGTGAAGACGTTCGCCGGATTCAAAGCGCGGGCGGGGGCATCTACGTCTATGCGGGCCTCGAAGCCGCATGGAAAGAACTCGAGCGGTCGCCTGCGGGACAGCGGCATATTGTCCTCTTCGCGGACGCGGCGGATGCCGAAGAACCGGGGGCCTACCGCGAGTTGCTTGCCAGAATTACCGCCGCAGGCGGGACGGTGAGCGTCATCGGCCTGGGCACGCCAGAGGACCAGGATGCCGGGTTGCTCGAGGAGATTGGCACGCTTGGAAGGGGACGCGTCTTTTTCAGCGCGGATCCATCGCAATTGCCGGGTATTTTCACTCAGGAGACCGTGGCCGTCGCGCGTTCCGCCTTCCTCACCGAGCCGGTTCCGGTAGTCGATGCGGGTGGATGGGCCGAGTTGGGATCGGCTCCGATCGCCTTTCCTTCCGTTGTGGACGCCTTTAATCTTAGCTATCTCAAGCCCGGGGCCGCCGTCCTCGCCGTAACAGGCGACGAATATAAGGCGCCGCTGGTTGCTTTTTGGCAGCGGGGCGCGGGAAGGGTCGCCGCGGTGTCCTTCCCGCTCGCGGGAGAATACTCCTCGTCGATTCGAGTCTGGGCCGGCGTCAGCGATTTCGAGCGAACGCTAGTCCGATGGCTTCTCCCGAGCAATCCCTCGGCTGGGGCGTCGCTGCAAACGAGTGTGACCGGAGGAGAGCTCCAAGTGGAACTGTTGCACGACGCCAGTTGGGCGCAGCGTCTTGCGCAGAGCCCTCCGCAACTGGTGGCGGTTTCCGGAACAAGTCACGAAGCCTTTGAGGTGCCCTGGGAAAAAGTGGAACTCGGTCGCTATGTCGCCCGGATCCCTATTCCGACGGGCGGTTGGCTGCGAGGGGTGGTCGCTGCGGGTTCCGAGAAGTGGCCGTTCGGGCCCATCGCCGCGGGCGTGGATCCGGAGTGGAATGCGTCCTCTGACCAGATTCATCAACTGCGCGAAGTGAGCCGCCTTAGCGAGGGTCGAGAAATCACCGATCTGCGCGAGGCCTGGCGGAGGCCAAGCGATCGGCGTTACGCCCGCCTCGACAACTGGATTCTCATCCTATTGCTCGCCCTATTTCTTACCGAGGTGGCCTCCACGCGTCTTCGCGGCGCCCGATGACGTTCGCGTCGTCCAATCCCATCACGATTCCTCGTCTTCTTCGTCGGGATTGCGTCCGCTCTGTTGCTGCATCGATTCCAGGACATCAGACATGTCTTCCACCTCGTCCCAAACTTCCCGGCTCACAAAAATCGGTGCCTTCTGCTGAGTCGCCATGGCAAGGCAATCGCTCGGTCGCGAGTCAAGCTCGATGATCTTGCGCTGCTGCAACTCGTTCTCAGCGGTGATGATGAGGCGGCCGAAGTAGGTCCCGCTCTTGAGATCATTGACAATGACTCGATCCACCCTCGCGCCGACAGCAGCCAGTATCAGGGCCATCAGATCGTGAGTAAGGGGACGCTCCTTGGCCGTGCCGTTGACGAACATGCTGATCGCACTGCCGACGCTGGGATCAACATAGATGACGAACACCTTCTCATCGTTACCGAGAAATACCGCCACCCCCGCGTTCGTTGGAATGAGCGCCTTGATCTGGACCTGGACCACCTCCTTGCTCATGCCACCAACGTATCAGCTTGCGACTCTCTGGGCAACCACCTCACCACCAGTGGCCCGCGCCAGATAAACGCGCGAGAGCGTGACATAGCGCTCGGCCCAGCGCCGAATTCCGGCTTGCTCGGTCTCGCTCAAAGTGCGCTTGATCGTCGCCGGAGAACCGAGAACGAGCGAACCCGGCGGGATTTCGGTCTGCATGGTCACGGTGGCATTTGCCCCGATGATCGATCGCCGCCCGATTCTGGCTCCGTCCAGGATGATTGCACCCATCCCGATCAGCACCTCGTCTCCAATCTCGCAAGCGTGAACGATCGCCTTGTGGCCGACGGTCACCCATTCGCCAACGATCGCCGGCAGATCGTCGGCCACATGCACCACCGAACCATCCTGAACGTTCGAATGCGCCCCTATGGCGATCGGCGCGATGTCTCCGCGCAGGGAGCATCCAGGCCAGATACTCGCTTCCTCGCCAATAGTCACATCCCCGGCCACGAACGCCCCCGGAGCGATGAACGCCGACGGCGCTATGCGCGGCGAGCGTCCAAGGAACATCGCAATCTGCTCGTCGAAGGTCATGGGTGTTATATATCCGCCGGCGCTCCCGCCTGCAACCCTCGGCAATCTCAGCCTCCGCGGGCCGCGGCGCCATGTGATTTATCGCTCTGAACTGTTGACACCCATGGCCGATCAAGGCATAAAGCAGGTTGCTTCGGTCACAATTCTCCACCCTTTTCCTCTCACTTCCTTTAACCAAATGAACAAAGTCGAACTCGTTTCCTCCGTACAAAAGACCCTTGGGAGCAGCAAAGCTGATGCTGAGCGTGCCGTAAACGCCGTTATTGATGGAATCAAGGCGGGCGTCAAGAAGTCGAAGACCGTGCAACTGATCGGCTTCGGCACCTTCAAGGTCGCATCGCGCAAGGCCCGCACTGGGGTCAACCCCAAGACCGGGGAGAAGATCAAGATCAAAGCCTCGAAGACAGTCAAATTCATTACCGGCAAGTCCTTTAAGGACCTCGTGTAGGGATTTCCCCCCCGCACCGAGAAAACCCGTTTGGCCTCAGGGCAAACGGGTTTTCTCATTTTTAGGTGTCTTTACTTATTGCCGCGAGATAATTAAGGGATCCCCATCATCCTATGAAATCTCCCATTAAAGTTGCTGTGACCGGCGCTGCCGGCCAGATCGGATATTCCCTCCTCCCTCGCATCGCTTCGGGGGCTATTTTCGGCCCCGAGCAACCCGTCGAGCTCCATCTCATCGAGATCCCGCCAGCCCTCAAGGCGCTGGAAGGAGTGGTGA
The DNA here is from genome assembly GCA_963820865.1 of uncultured Verrucomicrobiae bacterium. Taxonomy (GTDB): domain Bacteria; phylum Verrucomicrobiota; class Verrucomicrobiia; order Chthoniobacterales; family Terrimicrobiaceae; genus DASTFP01. Next base: position 676,223 of record CAWGBZ010000011.1, on the reverse strand, counting down.
TGGAACTGCACGATTGCGCATTTCCGCTTTTGCACAACGTTCTCGCCACGGTCGATCTTGCCGAGGGATTCCGCGGCGTGAACTGGACTCTGTTAGTGGGCAGCGTGCCGCGACGGGCCGGAATGGAACGCAAGGACCTGCTCGGCATCAACGGAAAGATCTTTGTCGAGCAGGGCCGGGCGATCGCCGAAAACGCGGCATCCGATATCCGCGTGCTGGTGGTTGGAAATCCCTGCAATACGAACTGTCTGATCGCGATGAACAACGCGAAGGGTGTCCCTTCGGATCGATGGTTTGCCATGACGCGCTTGGATGAAAACCGCGCCAAGACTCAGCTCGCGCTCAAGAGCGGGTCGCACTGGAGCCATGTCAGCAATGTGGCCATCTGGGGCAATCATTCGAGCACTTTGTATCCCGACTTTTTCAACGCACGCATTGAAGGCAAACCCGCGACCGAAGTGATCACAGACCAGGAGTGGCTGGAGAATGATTTCATCAAGGCGGTGCAGCAGCGCGGCGCAGCCATCATCCAGGCCCGCGGCGTTTCGTCGGCAAAATCGGCGGCGCACGGTGCGATCGACACCGTTGGCTCGATCCTTCGGGCGACTCCCGAGGGCGACTGGCATAGCGTCGCACTTTGTTCGGATGGGAGCTACGGTATCGAGAAGGGGCTCATTTGCTCGTTTCCGACGCGATCGGACGGCAGCAAGGTCGAGGTCGTGCAAGGCGTGCCTCTGAACGATTTTGGCAAGGCGAAGGTCGAAGCCAGTGTTAACGAATTGAAGGAAGAGCGATCGATGGTCGAGGAGTTGCTGGCGCGCTAGCCGGCAGTGACGGAGCTCTCGATGCGGGAGCCGGGAAGCGTTGATTCTAGCGCTTCCCGACGCGGAATTCGTCGACGAACCGTCTGACAAATTCCGCGATTTGCGTGAGGTCGCCGATCCTTGGCGCCCGTGGGGCAGGCAGTGAGGGCGCGTCCAACTCCTGGCGGCGAATTTCACCGCCTTGCCAGATCCAGGCTTCGTCATTGAACGGACCCACCAGACGGGGATCGCTCCAAGTATGGATGGAGAGCATTCTGGAGGTGAGAGCCGCAGCAACGTGCATTGGGCCGCTATCCACGCTGACGACGAATTCCGCCGCGCGAAGCAGCCAGATCATCTGCTGAATGGTGGTCTGGTTGAGCAGGTTGACGGCATTGTCCGGCAACGCCTGGCGAAGAGCGCCGACGCCTGCCACCACGACGGTGAGCGGTCGGGCGGAGTGGCAGAACTCAACGACCTGCTCAGGCGTCAGTGACTTGCCTTCACCCCTGGCGAACGGATGAATTACAATCCAGCGTTGGTTGGGAAGACGCGTCGAGACGGGTGCGCCCGGTGGCAGCGGAAATACCGGCTTGTCGATTTTAGGTATCCCGAATCGCTCGAGGGTTCTTAGGTAGCGGCGCACAGCATGCTCGTCTTCGTCGACGGGCGCCGCTTCGTGGTAAAACCAGCCCGCACCCTCCCGCGCATCGCTCATGCCGACAACGCGGCGCGCGTGGCTTAGTCGCGCCATGAGCGCGCTTCGCAGCAGTCCTTGCAGATCGAGGGCAACCTCCGGGCGAATCCTCCGGAGGCGCAGCGCCCACGGCACGGACCTGATTTTGCCGAACATTCCGCGAAATCCTTGACGCGGAAACACGACGGTCCGATCGATGACGGGGTTGTCAGCAACAAGTTGCTGCCAGCGCGCATCAACCAGCCAGGTGATTTTGACCATGGGGAAGTAATCCTTGAGCGCGGCCGCGCAGGGGAGGGCATGAATGACGTCGCCGAACGAGCCCGGCTTGATGATAAGGAGCGTCTTCAGTTCTTGTCGCCAGGCAAGGTTGGGAAAGATCAACGTCCGACGGCCAGACGCTCGGCGAGCCGTCTCGGCAGTCCGGCTTCGACGATGGCCTTCTGCGCGCCGGCGAGATCGTATTCGAGGCGGCGCAGCTGAACCTCATTGCTGGTGGTGTCGTAGATACAGTACGCTGCGCGCCAGTCTCCATCGCGCGGCTGCCCGACGCTGCCAACGTTGATGAGATACTTCTTTCCCCGCTGGAGCGCGAGCACGTCGAGCGGAATGATTCGAACGCTCCCATCGCGGACGTAGGCCTTGGGTGAGTGAGTGTGCCCAATAAAACAGAGCGACGTGTGCTGGTAGTTGAAACTCGCAGCGGCATCGAGTTGATTGAACACGTAACCCCATTTATGGGGCGTATCCAGGGTGGCGTGGACGATGGTGAAGTCCCGGACCTGCCGTTGAAGACGCAGCGAGCGGAGCCAATCCTTTTCATCGCTGGAAAGCTGCTCGCGTGTCCAATTGATGGCCTCTTCAGCGAGCGGATTGAAGCCGTCTTGATCCCCCATCATCGAGGCTTGCTCGTCGTGGTTGCCTTTGACCACCGGGCAGTCCAGCTGCCGCACCACCTCAATGCATTGCTTGGGAAAGGCGTTATAGCCCACGATATCGCCCATGCATACGAAATGGGTGCACATATGCGTCTTGGCGTCATCAAGAACAGCTTTCAACGCGTGATGGTTGGCATGGATGTCGCCAAAGATTGCGAAGCGCATGGGAAGAGTAAACTACTGAACGTCTGAATTTATCCGCTGCGCCGTGGGGACATCCAGTCTCTTTTCAAGTTCCTTTAGCGTCGTGATGAGGGCCGGTTTGCGCTCCGCTGGATTGGCGTCGTAGAGTTTTTTGAGCAATTCGTAAGCCATCTTTTCACGTCCCGGGCAGCGCGCCAGTTCGTAACCCGCAAAGCGAGCGATATAGGCAGGGGCGCCAGGAAGTTGCGAGGCCTTCAAAAAGGCTTCGCCCGCGCCGCAATGGTCTTCGAACTTGTCCCGCAGCAGAACCGCCAGGCTGCGGTAGAGAAAGAAGCTTTCCGGGTTATTCCTGATGCCGCGCTCGAGGTAATCGCGTCCGAGCTTGAAGTACTGGCGCTGGTTGCGAATGCGGAGAGCCTCGCTCGGCTGGGAGGGATCCTGCAGCGCCGCCGCGCTTGCGTTCCACGCCATGTGCCAGGAGGCCATATCCCAGTAGAGCAATGAGCGCGGTTGAAGGGTGGTGACAGCGTCGAAGAGCGCTGCCATCCGTCCCCACTCGGTCTTCTCCCAGGCATTGTGAGCTTCGATCCAAAGAATCGCGGCCAGCGGCGAACGAAAGCCGCTCAGAGCCGCCAGAAAGCCCATCTGGCCAACCATCTCGCGCAGATTGAGGTTCAAGGCGGTACTGCGCAATCCGGCCTGCCGCTGAGCGGCATCGAGCGATCGTTCGGCGGGAAGTTTCAGCAGGCCAAAGATCCCGACCAGCACGACAGCGATCCACTTTCGGATCATAGTTCTCGTCCGGCAAAGATCAGAGCGGAAAGAGCAAAATAAACCGCGGTGTACGCCCAACCCAGAGCAAAGGTTTCCAGGAAGATATGAAGCGGTATCGAAGCACCGGCGATCACGTCGTCGGTAAGATTGAAGGCCTGAAGATCGGGAAAAAGGAGTGCGATCAGAGCAACCATCAGGCGCGTCCACCATCTGATATCGACGCCCTGCAACCAATACTCTCGCGCGGTCGATTGCAGGTGACCAATGAAATACACGGCGGCCGCGATCATGACCGTGAACAGGGAGGACGTCGCGAAGGTCGAGATCAGCAGGGTGAGCGATGCGAGAAGGACGGACTTGACGAAGATGATCAGGATACCGGGGACCAGGTTGGCATTAAAGGTCGCAGCCGTGACAGCTTTGAGAGCGGCAGCGAGCTCGTCCGGGGGGGCATCTCGAAATTCAGCACGCGTCTGGGCGAGCACGCCTTGCTCGCGGGCCCAAAGCACGAGGAAGAAGACGGCGCTCATCAACATGGTGAAAAGCAGGAGCAAGAGAACGATCCCGGCCAGCTTGCCGAGAAGGTAGACAAAGCGCGGCACCGGTTTGGACAGAAGGTTGTAGAGCGTGCGGTCCTCGAGGTCTTTGGGCAGGAAATTAGCCGTGGCCAGGATGGCCAGCAGGGACGTGAAAATGGACATGGCCCCCAGGCACACATCCTTGAGCATCTGGAACTCTTCCTGGAAGGTCAGTCGCGCCATGAGAACCGAGCTTCCAATGGCGCAGAGCGCAAACACCAGGATGATGAAAAAGACCTTCTGGCGGACGAGCTCGGTAAACGTGTTCCTGGCGATGACGCCCACTTGAACGCTCATCATCGCGTCCTAGATCCTTACTTTCTCCTGAGGACTTCGATCCGAGGTCGCCGGGAACTGAGTTCCGACATCGCGGCCTTCGATGGCTGCAGCGATCTGACCCGGTTTGCGGCCATTCAGGACAAAGGCGCTGATCCCGTGAGAAAGCGCGAAATCCACGGCCTGCAGCTTGGCGCGCATACCTCCCACCGACATTTCCCCCTTGTCGGGACGCACGTGCTGAAAGACTTCGGAAACATCCCATGCCTTGTTGATGCGCTGTCCGTCGGAGTCCACCAATCCGTCCGAGGACGTCACCAGCAGCAAGAGGTTCGCGCCGACGAGCTGGGCAACCTCCGCCGAAAGCCGATCGTTGTCTCCAAAGCGAAGCTCCTCGACGGCAACGGTATCGTTCTCGTTGATGATCGGCACGATATTTCCGGCGTCCAGAATGCGCTCAATCGTGTTAGAAGCGTTTTGGCGCCGCATTCGGCTGTCAATATCGTCGTGGGTCAGCAAGAGTTGGGCGACATTGACACCATGCCGCCGGAAAGCGGCGGCATACATTCGCATGAGTTCCGGTTGGCCCGCGGCCGCACAGGCCTGTTTGCCGGGAAGGTCGTCCGGTCGCTCCTCCAAGCCCAGGATGTGGACACCCGCGGCGATCGCGGCACTGCTGACGATCACGCAGGTATGGCCGGACCTCACGAGCACGGCAATCTCGGCGGCGAACCGCCGAAACTGACTCGCATCCAGGGCGCGCCCCGCGGAGCGGGAGAGGACGCCCGTCCCAAACTTAATGACAATGCGAGGCATGAGAAGCGAAGTATTCGATATCGGCCGACGAGGACAAGACGCCCTCAATCGAGCGGAGTCTCATCGTTTGGAAGCTGCGGACGGAGCGGTTTCATGAATACTCATCATTTCGAGGAATCCGCTCTCGAAGGCAAGGGATTCCTGAACTCCGATAGCGAGTCGGCGTCGCAAAGATTCGAGGACATCGAGGCCGCGCAGCAAACTGGCTGTCGAGAATCTTTTGGACAAGCCGCGAATCGCCGGGTTCTCGGTGGTGAGACCATGTTGTACCCGAAGAGCCTCTCCCAAGGCGTCGAACACCGTTTGCAGAATGCGTTCCCGCTCGCGCAAGGCCCCGGCCTCAACGAGCGCCTTGATCTGTCCGGCGCGTTCGTCGAACCAGGAAGACCCTTCGCAAGCCTGCTTGTAGCGTGCCGTCTCTTTACGCAGAATGCTTTCATACTCGGAGGCGATTTTCTCGCGAATTTGCCCGAGGATTTCCTGAATCGCTCGCGCCAGCCGGAACGCTGCCGCAGGCCCGGGTTTTGTTTCAACCACGAGGCACTCTTCGAGCGCTCGAAGGATGGCCAGCTCGTCGGGGCCGGACTCTCGGATCGCCGAGGGACGCAGCGCGGTTTCCACGCAGCGGGAAAGAACGGTCGGCAGAATGGCCTCCGGGACCGTGCTCAAGAGGAGTATCAATGAACCGGGCGGAGGCTCTTCCAGCGTCTTCAAAAAGGCGTTGGCGGCCTGGGGCTGCAGCCGGTCCGCATCGTGGATGACGGCCACTTTTCCACCGGCGAGAAGCGGCTTGCGCTGAATGGAATGCTCGAGCCCACGGATCTGCTCGATCACGATGCGGCGAGATTTCGACTCCGGCTGAACAGCGTGCAAGTCGGGATGAGCGACAACACCCTCCGGCGCGCAATCCAAAACGAGTGCGGCTATCCGTTCCGCCAGCCAGGCCTTTCCGCTCCCGGCCGGTCCGGTGAGCAGATAAGCATGCGCCAGCCGGTTCGCGCGGCGCGCCTCGCTTAGAAGCTCAAGCGCCGATTCCTTTGAAAATGGCATGAAGACGAAGGATTTGTTGAATCTCAGTGGCAATTTCGCCCTCGGGCTTGGTGGCGTCCAAAAGGCAAATTCTCTCCCGACACGCGGCCGCCAGATCCAGATACCCCTGGCGCACTGCCTCGTAGAATTCGGGCGGCTGTTCTTCCATCCGGTCACGTTTTTTGGACGATCGATGGATCGCCCTCTTGTGGGCTTTGCTGGCATCCATGTCCAGCAGGAAGGTCACGTCTGGAAGCCTGGGTCCGGCGGCAAACCGGTTGATGACTTCAACGATATGCGCAGGAATCATTCTGGCGACGCCTTGATAGACCGTGGTTGAATCGAGGGAACGATCCGAGATGACGACCTGGCCCGCGGCCAGGGCGGGTAGAATGATCTGCCGAACCAATTGCGCGCGGCTGGCAGTGAAAAGAAGAAGTTCCGTTTCGGCGGACATCTCATTGCCTTCGACGGAATGCTGCAAAAGATGGCGGATGCTTTCTCCAATCGGGGTGCCTCCCGGCTCACGAACCAGCACATGCGAGATGCCTGCCTTCGAGAGTGACTCGACGAGCAGCCGAATCTGTGTGCTTTTGCCGCAGCCTTCGGATCCTTCGAAACTGATAAAGAAACCTGTTTGACTCGAATCGGACATGCCAGAATCATGAATGTTGATGAGCGAGACTCCCGTGCAAAGCAGGAAAATGTGCTTCGTCGAGGCGGAAGAGGAAGCCGAAGCGCTCTTCCAGGAGGCTTTCGCAGCGCATGACCTCTCGTTCGTTGAACGACTCGGTGAGGTGCCCAAGGATGTGGAACTGCTCTCGGTGTTTATCACGGAGCGAATCGATGGCGCTTTTCTCGATGAGCATCCCCTGATTCGTCTGATCGCGACACGCTCCACCGGTTGCGACCATATCGATCTGGAAGCGTGCGAGCACCGCGGGATCATCGTTGCCAACGTGGGAAACTACGGTGAGAACACGGTCGCGGAACACACCTTCGCGCTCATCCTGGCTCTTTCGCGACGACTGAGGGATTCCGAAGAGGCCGTGCGCACGGGACGGTTTAGCCGGGAACGCTTGCGTGGGTTCGACTTGCGGGGCAGGACCCTTGGAGTCATCGGGGCCGGTCGCGTCGGGCTGCATGTCATTCGCATTGGCATTGGTTTTGGCATGCGCGTGCTCGCCTACGACGGGGCGCCGCATCCCTTTTACGCCGAGTTGCTCGATTTTCGGTATGTTTCCTTTGAGGAACTGATGCGTGAGTCGCACGTGGTCACTTTGCATGTGCCCTTTACGGCCTCAACGCGGCACATGATCAACAAAGATTCCCTGGCCATTTGCCGTCCAGGGCTCCTCCTGATCAATACGGCCCGGGGCGGGTTGATCGACTCGGCCGCTCTCATCGAAGCACTGGACGCCGGAAAGATCGCAGGGGTCGGCCTGGATGTGCTGGAGGATGAACGCGTTTTTCGGGGGGGCGCGACCAAAATCCTCAGCCAGAAAATTGCCGAGCGCGTGCGCAGCGCGGCCGGGACAATGGTCAGGGAGACCTCATCGAAAAGGGTGGCGGAATTCTCGAAGCTCGTCGCACACAACCGGCTGCTCAACCGGCCTGAAGTCGTCCTCACTCCGCATGTAGCCTTCAACAGTTTTGAAGCTATGGAGCGTCTTACCGGATTAACTATTCAGAATATCAAAACCTATCTCGAGGCGCAGCCTGCCGGGCCGCGGTCGGCATGAACTACTGGCTGGTAAAGCAAGAGCCTTCGGCCTATTCGTGGGACGATTTCGTTAAGGACGGGCGCACCGCCTGGACTGGGGTGCGAAATTTTCAAGCGCGCAAAAACCTGCGTTCCATGAAGAAGGGGGACCGGGTGCTCTTTTATCACAGCGTCACGGACAAGGCTGTGGTCGGGGAGGCCGAGGTGGTTCGTGAGTCGTATGAGGATCCGACGGCCGACGAGGGAGATTGGGCCGCCGTCGATCTCAAACCGCTGAGGGCCTTGCCTCGCCGCGTTTCGCTTGAAGAGATCCGGGCCAATAAGGCATTGGCCGGATTGGCCTTGGTGCGAAGTCCACGCCTGAGCGTGATGCCGGTATCAGTTCAGGAGTATCGTGCGATCGAAGCACTGGCGAGAGCTTGATTTCCGCTAGCGTTCAAAGGGAAGAAGGGCGAGTTTGCGATGATGACGACCTATCGGCGAGCGGGAGTTGCTTCCACCTTCTCTCCGACGTTTGCCGCCGTCCTGGCGGAGGCTGAATCCTTTGCGCGGCATTGCGGCGCGGAGCTGGAGATCATTCACGCGGCAGAGTTTGATGCTGAGAAGGAAAGCCGATTTCTCCAGGCGATGGGTCGGGATGCATCGATTCGCTGGGTCAGCAAGCATCCTCCCGCCCAGGCGATCATCAGCGCGGCTCAGGATTACAATTATGAGCTTGTCATTGCCGGCGCTTTGCAAGTCGAAGATGCGGACAGGCCCTTCACCAGCAGCGTTGCTCGTGAGCTCATGCGGCAAGTACCTTGCGATCTCTTGCTGGTTCCCAGGCCGCTTGAAGCTCCCAAGGTCCTGCGCCATGTCGTCTTCACTCTGGAACCCGGGGAGAATGTTTCTCACTTTCTGCGCGGTTCGCTCAAACTCTTGCGCCCCGAGCGTGCGACGATCGCCGTGACCGAAACTCCCTTTGCCGCAGCGATTGCCGCTTCACGCGGCGAACAGCTACAGGACATGGATGCCTGGCTGGAAGAGCTTTGTGCGCCGCTTTTCGCCTCGGGAGTCGAAATCGAGACCCGCGTGGTGACCTCGAACACCGGCTATGCGCTCTGCGAGGTCGTCCAAGGGCTGGAAGCGGACTTGCTTGTGGTTAAGGCGCTGCCCGAGGCGCGAGGAGGGACACTGCCCCTCCACGTTGATTGGCTTTATCAGATCCTTCCCACGCGCTTGCTGATAGCCAAGGATCCCGGACCAAACCGAAAGTAAAGCAGCACGAGAAGCTTCTCGATTTTGGAGAGTCGGTACCGCTTCTCGAAAACGCGGAACCCGTCCGCCTCCATGCGCGACAGGATCCTCTGGTAGATCGCGCGCATCAGCTCGGCCGGTTTGAGGGCCTTGGCGTCATCCCTGGAAAATGCGCGAACCGCTTCCGCAAAAAGTGCCCGAGCCCGTCGGGCTTCGAAGCGCATCAACGCTTGAAAATCGCCTTCCGGCCGGCCCGCGAGGAGACTCGCCTCACTGACACGGAATTTGCGAAGGTCTTCCAAGGGCAGATAAATGCGGCCGGCAACGGCATCTTCCGCCACATCACGAAGGATGTTGGTCAGTTGGAGAGCATACCCGAGGAACTCCGCGTAGACTTTGCTTTGCGGATTCTTGCAGCCGAAAATTTCGATGCTGACCAGCCCGACCGCACTGGCCACCCGCCAGCAGTACGCCCGCAGGTCGTTGTGGGTCTCGAAACGAACGGGCTCGATATCCGTTTCCACACCGAGGACGATTTCAATCAAGAGTTGCCGGTCGATCCTGTGACGCGCCAGAATATCCAGAAGCGCCGGAGGCAGATTTTGTCCCGAAATCAGGGAACTCCGCCACACCTCGAGAAGTTTGCGCTTCTCGTCGGGGGAGCCTCCGGGTTCATCGGCGATGTCGTCGACCGCGCGGCAGAAGTCGTAGAAGACCAGCGCATCCCTTCGACGGTCCGGCGGCAGGCATCCCAAGGCGAAGGCAAGATTCGATTTCCGGGCGCCTGCCCGGGAGGCAAGTTGCAAGGGAAGGGGAGTCACGAGTTTTGGTCAAGGCGGATGCGCCCATCCTCCAGATGGATGACCCGCGGGGGCTTGCGTTGACTGCCTCCGTCGCCTCCGGCCCAAAGCACGCAAAGCTGTCGCTCACTGATTGTGCGCAGCGCCAGATCGAAGAGCTCGTCGCTTCCCCGGGGAGAAATAGCCACCAGAATCTTTGGGCGGTGAACCAAGGCTCGCGCCAGCGCCGCTTTTCTCTGGTCACCAGGCGTCAGGCGCCCGGCGAGTTGGTTCTCAAGCTGCGGAATGCCACAGAAGTCGAGCACTTCGTGAGTCCGCTCCCGAGCAGCCGGGGCGTCGGTTCCGCAAATCCGGAACAGCGGCATGGCCACGTTCTCAGCTACGGAAAAAGAGGGCAACAGACAGGGATGTTCGAAAAGAAACCCGAAGCTTTCATTGCGATAACGCCGCAGTTCATCCTCCGGAAGTTCCATGACGTTGCGGCCGTCCAGAACAATAGTCCCGGAGTCCGCCGGTTCGAGCAATCCGAGAGTGTTCAAGAGGAGATCGCGCCCGGAAGAATCGGGGCCGACAAACTGGCAGAAGGTCGCTGGAGAGAACGAGAGCGTAATCCCGTGAAGCGAGGCGGGCTGGCCTTCATTCCAGTTTGCTCGCTCGCAGCAGAGTTCCCGGCAAGAGAGAACAGGATTCATCCTAGAAAGTGATGCTTTGTGAACCTTCGCACCGCTTGTAAAAGCATACCCAGGAGGCGAGGATCCAACCCCCGCAAATCGCGCTGGCGACCTCCAGGACAATGGTCCAGAGCTGCCGGGCCAGAGGAGTTCCGAGTGCGTTGCCGATGGTGAGTTGGCCGACCTGGACAAGCCACAACAAAGCGAGCGCCGCCAGCAGGAACACCAGATAGCGCAAGCCATGCCTCTTCAAAAACCGGCCATGTGCTGCGATGGCGCCCCTCAGCGAGTCGTTGTGAAGCACGAGCCGAATTTGCACGGTCGACATCGTCAGCATGAAGGCGGCGAGCGTAGGTCGAAAGATTGTCTCGGCCAAGGCCAATGCCCTCCAACCGATCGGATCGCCGGTCATCCAAGCCTCGAGGAACAGCGACACATGGATGAAGACGAGCGTGGCCACGATGATGACGAGAGCCCACTTGAGCACAAATCCCATCCGGCGCACGGCCAACTGCAAGACGCGTACTCGCCGAAAATGGAGACCGCGCACCCAGCCGTAGGCGGTGAGAAGCAGATAGACCTGGAGACATGTGCCCAGGAGGTATTCGAAGGCAAACGAGAGCGCATTGACGGCATTCGATACTGCGAGTAGCTCGTGGAGGGAGAAAACACTGGCGAGCTCCGGCAGAGCGAGAAGCGTCAAAGGTTTGGCGATGGAGGCCAAGGCGCATGCAGCGAGGAGAGCAAGCCATATCCAACCCCAAATCCGATACCGCCGCAACAGTGCGTAGCCCAGTTCGCCAGTCAAACCACGATAATTCGACAGGAAGATGAGACCGCCAATGACCGAGAGAGGAAAAGTTGCCACGAGACAATTGAGAGCGCCCGCCACCAGTTCGGCGGCCGGCAAAATCGAAGCCAAGGCGAACCGCAGGGGCTCGCGGGGCGCATGAACCAGCAGCGGAAGAACTTCCGGAGTTTGTTCCATTCGCCAATGAAGCAGGAAAAAATCGAAGAGTTGAAAGAGGCCATAAGCAAGAGAAAAGCCGCCGGGCAACTTCCACAGCGACGAATGGCGCAGCAGGCATCGCCAGCCGTTCGCGTAAGATTGGCGAACCGATGGAAAGCAAAGCGCGAGCACCCACGCTGCCACCACTGGACCAGCCACCCACAGCATTTCCTGACGCACAATCTTAGTTGAGCCAGAAATTTTCGCTGTAAACGAGCCTTTCTGGCAAAGACAGTTTTCCCATGACGCTGGCGAATAAGATCACCATCGCACGCATCCTTCTTATCCCTTTATTCGTGCTTTTCGCTGTCTACTACGGCAGGAGCGTCGAACAAGGTCGACCGGAAGAATGGCAACGATGGACTGCGATCATCGTCTTCCTTGTCGCGGCTGTGACGGACGGCCTCGACGGGTGGGTCGCCCGGCGCTTCGGTCAGCGGAGTCCGCTGGGCGCGGTGCTCGATCCGATCGCGGACAAAGGCCTGTTGTTGGCGGCGATAATCACGTTGAGTCTGAGCAAGTGGACCTATGCGTTCCCACTCTGGTTTCCTGTCCTCGTGATCACGCGCGACGCGGTGATCGTCATGGGCTGTGTGCTGTTGAAACATCTCAACGGTGTTTTGGAAGTCCGGCCAAGCCTCTGGGGAAAAGCGGCGACCGCACTCCAGATGGTGGCTATCGGGTGGGTGATGCTGCAACTCCCTCACCACCTTTACTCGGTCTATGCCGCCGGGATCTTCACGCTCGTCAGCGGCATTGGGTACTTCCTCGACGGAATCACGCGTTTGCGGCATCACGACAGCCCTCATGCGTAATGTCGCCATCGTTGGCCGACCGAATGTCGGCAAATCCGCGCTCTTCAATCGCCTGGCGGAACGCAAGATTTCCATTGTCCATGACCAACCCGGCGTAACCCGCGACCGCATCGTCGCCCTTTGCAGGCTTGGTGCGGTGCCTTTCGAAATCGTCGATACCGGCGGAATCGGAGCTGAGCCTGACCCGGATTTCGCGCAACAAACCCATGCCGCCGCGGAAATCGCTATCGAAAGCGCCGACCTTCTCCTCTTCGTCGTTGACGGCCAGACCGGCGCCACGCCCCTCGACCTGGATCTGGCAGACCATCTTCGCAAGTCCGGTCGGCCGGTCGTTCTGGTCGTCAACAAGATTGACCTGCCTCAGCACGACGACTTTCTCTCGGATTTTGCAAAGCTGGGATTTCCTCGGACTGTGGGGGTCAGTGCCGCGCACGGTCGTGGGATGACCGATCTCATACTGATAATCGAGAGCGTCCTCCCGCCGGAAGACGCACCGATGCCAGAACTTGAAACACCCAAACTTGCTTTCGTCGGCCGGCCGAATGTCGGGAAGTCTTCCCTGGTAAACGCGATCCTGAACGATCAGCGATCCGTTGTCAGCGCCATTCCCGGGACGACACGTGATGCCGTCGATACCGCTTGTACATGGAATGGAACGCCGTTTGTCCTCTGCGACACGGCGGGGATTCGCCACCGTTCGAAGCACAACGAGTCGGTGGAAGTCTTCAGCGTCATGCGCTCCGAGGAGGCGATCAGACGCGCCGATCTTTGCGTGCTGGTCATCGATGCCACCGATGGGGTGACCGTTCAGGATAAGAAGATCGCCGGGCTCATTCAGGCATCACACAAGGCTTGCGTAGTCGTTTTGAATAAATGGGACACTCTCCAGAATCGCAATGAGCCAGAGCCCGAACTTCTGCGTGAGTACCTCGCGCGGATTCGCGAGAAGCTCTTCTTCCTGAGCTATGCGCCCGTGATCGCCCTCTCGGCAAAAACGCGCACGAACGTGAAAAGGCTGTTTCATGCGATCGAGAAGATTCGGCAGCATGCCTCGCGGCGATCTGGAACAGGTGAACTCAATCGCTATCTCCGCGCGACCATGGAGCGCCAGCCGCCCCCTGCGCGGAGCCAGCGACGTCTCAAGCTCTTCTACGCCACCCAGCTGATGCCGTCCGAGCCGAGGCCATTTCAAGTCCCGGCCTTTCTTCTTTTCGTCAATGATCCACGACTTCTCCCGGAGAGCTATCTGAGCTTTCTGCGCGCTCGCCTGCGAGAAAGATGGGAGTATCCCGGCCTGCCGATTCTTCTCAAGCCTCGTGGTCGCGAAAAACGCTCCAAAGGCGTGTGAGACTACTGCGTCCCTTGCTGGAGAGCCGCCGTCCCGATATTCAGCGCGACATTGATGCCTATGCTCAGGACCACGGCAATAATCGAAACCCAGACCGCGTAGGGCTGTAGCTTAAAGTACCCCGTCCGATTGCGGAAATGCATGAAAAGCGGATAGCAGATGCCGCCGCAGCAAACCAGGCCCAGAATGAACAGCGCCGGATGAATCTTGCTGTAATCGGAGTCCTTGAGACGGCCCTCGGTTATCGCCTTCCGAACTGCACTAAACTCAAGCACGTGCAGGACGACGAGCGCAATGTAAACGGCCAGTCCCGCACAGGGCAGAAGAATACCGATGATGCCCCAGCAAAGGATGTCGCCATAGTCGGGCAGCGGGGTGGATCCGGTCTGGACAGGTTGAGTGACCGCGGGGACGGCGGGCTGCGGCGGGATCGGTGTCAGCGGCGGTGCCGTCGGAGTTCCTGCCGACGGCTTGGGGAGAGTGGACAACTTGACCCAATTGGCCATCCCTTGCTGCCAGACGAGCGTGTCGTCGGCTAGCTGCCCTTCGGAATGCAGGCGCTCGATCTCGGAAAACTCCACCGGGCCGATCTGCTGGCCGTCCTTAGCGTAGAACCAGTTCATGCGTCAGGCCCTGTAGCCTTTTGCAAATAAGGAAGTCGAGCGGAATCTCTTCTAATGATCTGAAAAGCGCTGGCAAATCAATCGTGCGATCGGGTTGCGCAGGTCGACCAGCTCCGGTTTGACAACGCGCACGGCGTCGATGAAGTGCATGATCCAATAAAGGAAGAAAACCAGAGCCAGTGCGGGACACATGGGGCGCAATCTTCGGAGAATTGCACCCCATTGGATTATCATGCGCCCGCGCAGGGCCTCGGCCGAGAGGACCATGGCCACGGTCACAAAAAACACTAAGGCCGGAAATGCCGCCACATTCAAATAAGCGGCGCGGGCGAAGTCGCCGTGGAGCAACGCGTGCGTGGCGCGAGTGCCCCCACAAAGCGGGCAGGGAAGGCCAGTCGTGCCCTTGAAAGCACAGGTCTGCAACCCGAGAGGGAAGACAGGAGAGTTCAATGGGAGAAAGGCCACCCCGGCAAGAACGACCACCAAAGCGAACGCCAGAATGGCACGAACTTTTCGCTCGTCCGGTCGGAGCAAACGGTTTGCCGGGACCTTCGCAGCGCCGGCCGAAGTATCCTGCTCAGGCCCGGAAATGTTCAGCGTCTCCCGGCGGTCCTCCATGTGGTCACGTTTCCCATCGATCAGGGTTACGTTAGTCCGTTTCAGCACTTTCGTCAGCCGGATTCGCGGCGGCCCGAGACGCCTGCGAAATCACCAGAGTAATTTCGCCCTTCGCTGGGTGGCTTGTGTAATGGGCATAGAGTTCGCCTGGTCGGCCGCGGCGATATTCCTCGAATTTTTTCGTCAGTTCCCGGGCGACGCAAACGTCGGCCTCGGGAGCAATCTCCCCGAGAACAGCGAGCGTCTTGAGGAGCCGGTACGGAGATTCGAAATAGACATTTGTTTCGCTGCGACGGATCGCCCGTTCAAGCTCGGCGCGGCGGCGACCGCTCTTGACCGGAAGAAAGCCGCCGAAGTGGAAGGCATTGGTGGGCAGCCCCGAACCGACTAGCGCCGTCAAAACCGCGCTCGGCCCTGGCAAGACCTCCACCGGCAATCCACGCTCGCGACATGCCCGAATCAGACGGAAGCCGGGATCCGAAATTCCTGGCATCCCCGCATCTGTTATGAGGACCACGGACCTACCGCCGGCGACTTCGGTCACTAATTCGGCAGTGCGAGTTTCCTCGTTGTGCTCGTGCAGGCTGATCATAGGCTTCTTGATCTCGTGATGAAGGAGAAGCACCGAGGATCGGCGGGTGTCCTCGGCGGCAATCAAATCCGCTTCGCGCAGGGCTTGCAGTGCGCGCAAGGTAATATCCTGCAGATTCCCGATGGGCGTCGGAACGACGGTCAACAACGCTTGCTACCAGCCTTCGGCGACCTCCGTCGTCAGTTGAACGGCCGCGTTTCTCGCGGCAATCGGAATGGCCTGGCGCTCGGTGGTCTGCAAGTCGCTGTTGCTGAAAAATGTCGATCGGCCAGTGACCCGTCCCTTTTTCAGGACACTGCCGGTCACGCGATCCGTTACTTCGTATGCGACATCGAGGTACAATCCGAACTCTGCGGTCGCGAGCACGTTATTTTGCACCGAGCGGATCGAGCGGCGTTCGATCCTATTGAGCGAACAACGCATGACCGCGTCGGCGGTGTCATCGGAGACGATGGTGTAGGTGCCGTCCTCCTGCAAGGTCTTGATGAGGGTGTCCGCCAGGAGAACTTCGACCCGCGGTTCGTACGTCCTGTTCTTAAATGTTAGCACCGCCAGCGTGCGAACAGAACGCATCGGCGTGGGTCTGATCTCTCCCAGCTTGTAGCCGCACCCACAGATCAGCGCACTGACAAGAAAAACTGCCAGGAAGCGCGTCATTGGGTGGGAAGCATCGGCTCGATCGGTTGAAGATCGCGCGAGTCGGTGCGCAGGCGTGGTTGTTTGACCACCGGCAACTCGTCCGGCACGATATCGCGCTTGGACGGACCGTCGTAGTTGGAGAGCGCAGAAGTCTCCACCTGGGCTTGGAGCCGCCGGCGCAGGGCCAGTTTTTCTCCCGATTCAGCCCGCTCCGATCCCACGCGGAGCACATCCTCGCCCACCTGGCTACGCAGTTCTTCGATTCGAGTCTTGGCCACCTCGGCGTCTGCTGTCTTCGGCTGCTTGCGAATCACGTCGTTGTAATAAATAACCGCGGCTTTGTAGTCCTTCGAAAAATCGTAAAACTTGGCGATACCCAGCAGGTTGTTGGCCTCGGCGCGACCGATGGTTGCCAGGTTGTCGCGCGCCTGCGCCGCTTTCTCGCTCCTTGGATACTGCAGGAGGAAATCTTCGAAGGTCTCGCGAGCGAGCACCAGGGCCGAAAGATCCTGAGAACTGGAGGTCAACCCCAGCCGCATGTAAATGTAGCCGATCTGGTAGAGGGCGTCGTCGCAGACGTCGCTGTTGGGATACTTGTCGAGCACCTTTTGAAACGCGTCACGCGCTTCCTTCACTTTCTTGGCCCGCTGGAAGGCGAGACCGAGGTTGAACTGGGTAATCGGCGCGTAAATGCTGTAGGGCGCGTTCTTGAGGATCATCTCGTACATCTTCGCGGCTCGCTCGACGCCGGCGATGCTGGGCACCGGCAATCCATAGCCGAACACCATGATTCTCCGGAGATCCATGTATGAGTTGGCGATGAGGACTTGTCGGGCCACCGCCCCCTCAAACTCCGGCGTTTCCGGATAACGGGTGATGAGAGTCTGATACGCGTCAAAGGCGGCATTCCAACGTCCCTGAATCAGCAAGACATCGGCCAGCTGCAGCTGAGCCTTCGAAGCCAGCTTGGAACCCGGGTAGTTTTTCAGGAAGCGCTTGTACGCGGAGACCGCACTCTCGTAGTTCTTCGAAGCGTAAAAATCTTCCGCGCCTTGAAAGGCGCTCTCCTCGTCGGTGTACTGCGGCGGCCGAGTGACCTCGCTCAGCGGCCTCGAGCCAATTTGCGACGGCGCTTGCGCCAGAAGTGGAGACAACGGCGCGGAAGCGAGAAGAACGGGCGCAAGTACTCGGAGAAACATTAAGCGGCGCAACGTAGAAAACAACTTGGCCCCCGTCAAGTCGCTATCCTCAGCGAACGCACTCGCATCTCAGAGCCGGGCACCATACTTTTCTTCCATGCGCCTGTTGCTCATCGACGGTCACTACTATCTCTACCGCTCATTTTTTGCCATTCGGGGACTTACCAATTCACGCGGGGAGCCGACCAACGCCATTTACGGGTTCTTGAAGGCCATGCGCAAAATGGTGGTCGACGTGAAACCAGACCTTGGGGCGGTCCTTTGGGATCAAGGGTTGCCTGATCGTCGGACCTCCCTCCAGTCCGCCTACAAACAGCATCGGCCCGAAATGCCCGTCGAAATGCGCTCGCAGGAGGCCTGGCTTCAGAGCAACCTTCCCTTGACCGGATTCTCCAGCCTGAGCGTCACCAATACGGAGGCCGACGACCTCATCGCATCCTATGCCTGCAAGGCCGTCGCCCGCGGGCACGATGTGGTCATCGCGACCAACGACAAAGATATCCTTCAACTCACCAGCGAGCACATCCTGATCTACTCCACCGCCAAAGCGGATACCGGACCCAGTGGATTCGCCCTCCTTGGCCCGCGAGAAATTCAACAGAAATGGGGCGTCGAGCCCTCGCAAATCGCCGAGATTCTCGCCCTGACCGGCGACAGCTCCGATAATATTCCCGGTGTCCCCGGCGTTGGCGCGAAGACCGCCTCGCAGCTCATCCGTACCTACCGAACTGTCGAGGACCTGCTGAACCAGATTGACACTGTCGAACCCGAGAAGCTGAAAGAAAAACTTGCCAGCGCCAAAGAACTCATTGCGGCGAATCGCCAAATGGTGGCGCTCGACGATGATCTTCCGCTCCCGAAGGCGCTGGAGGATCTCCGGATCGTGCCGCAATATGGCGCGTTGCTCGCCGCTCTCGAGCAATGCGATTTCAAGACCTTGCTCAAAGAGGTGGAAGCCGAATCCAAGCGGGTGACCACGATCCAGCAGGCACAACTTCTTTAGATCGAAGATCTTCGCTGCCAGATCGCCAAATTCTCCGCATTTTGGCGCGAAAATTGCTTGCTCTGGATGGGCAAGTATCTGATTTTGCTCCCGCAATGGCGGGAATGGAACAGATTCAAGGGCTGGCGTTGCAGCAGACGCTTTCGCCGCAGATGCAGCAGAGCTTGCATATTTTGCAGGCTCCGCTGATGGAGCTTCGCCAACTGGTGACCGCGGAGCTGGAGGTGAATCCGACCCTCGAAGAGGAGCCTCGAGAAATACCCCCTGATGCGGAGAGTCAGGATTCGCAGCGACCGGAACTGACCGATCAGTGGAACGAGTACTACGCCCAACGGGCCACCTCCGAGCCGTGGACGGCGGATGCCCAGGCACGGCGGCAACATTTTTTTGATTCGCAAACCAAAGCGCCCACCCTGCAGCAACATTTGCTTGACCAGATCAGCGGCACGGAAATGACCAGCCAGGAGCGCGGCATTGCTCTGGTTATCATCGGCAACATCGATGACCAGGGATACTTGCGCGCCACCGCCGCCGAGATGGCGGCCCAAGCCGGATGCGGGGAGGAAGATGTGGAGAAGGTGATCGAGATCGTGCAGGGTTTCGACCCCGCCGGCGTAGCCGCGAGAAATCTCTCCGAGTGCCTGTTCATCCAGCTCCGACGGAGCGGCCGCCAATACAGTTTGGAGAGCCGTATCGTGCAGCACTACCTGGAGGAACTGAGCCGGCGAAAGCTGCCCGAGATTGCCCGGCTGTGCCATGTCTCGCTCAGCGACGTCCAGAATGCCGCCGAGGCCATTGCCCGCCTCGAGCCCCGGCCTGGCCGACCATTTTCATCCGAGGATGAACAGACCATTTTGCCCGATGTGATCGTCGAGCGCGACGGAGATGCCTACACGGTATCGCTCAACGATGACGAGGTTCCCGCGCTGCGGATTGGTGACTGTTACAAAGACATGCTGTCGCAGTCCGCCGGGGATCGCGAAGTGCGGGATTATTTGCGCGAGAAGATTCGCGGGGGGAGGTTCTTCATTCGCTGTGTCCAGCAACGGCAGCATACCCTGCTGAATATTGCGCGCGAGATTGTGGCCCGGCAGAGCGATTTCTTCGATCTCGGACCGGCCCATCTTCGGCCGATGACCATGAGCAAAGTCGCGCAGGCCGTCGGCGTGCATGAGACCACCGTGAGTCGGGCAGTCTCGGGTAAATACCTTGCGTCGCCGCGAGGACTCTTCGAATTGAAATATTTCTTCACCTCCGGCTACACGACGGACAACGGCGAGTCCGTGAGCAACGAGAGCGTGCGCCAGGCCATCGCCGAGATTGTGCGCAACGAGGACACCAGACACCCTCTCAGTGACCAGGATATCGTGGCCATGCTTTCCGAGCGCGGACTCCCCATCGCCCGCCGGACAGTTGCCAAGTACCGAGAGCAAGTCGGGATCCTGCCCAGTCATTTGCGGAAGTCATTCTAGCCTAGGCGGACTTTCCCTGACGAGGCGCTTGTCCTCGTCTCTCAGGCAAGCATATTGGAACTTATGCCGCCTCTCGACGAACAGACCCTTCGTGACACACTGCGCCGGATAAAGTATCCGGGCTTTTCGCGCGACATTGTCTCTTTTGGCTTGGTGAAGGAAATTCGCGTCGAGGGCGCAAATGTCGCCGTGCAACTCGTGTTGACAACCAGCGAGCCTGCCATCGGCCACCAGATTCGCGAGGAGGTGCGCGCGGCTCTTTCAGCCTTGGACGGGGTGGGAGCCATCGACATCAAGATCGATGTTCAAGCACCGGCTCAGGCCGCCGGACTGCCGAGTCCGGCGCATCTCGAAGGAGTGAAACATGTGATCGCGGTTGCAAGCGGCAAGGGAGGAGTCGGCAAATCAACAGTAGCCGCCAACCTCGCGGTCGCCTTGGGCGCGAGTGGCGCTCGCACCGGCTTGTGCGATTGCGATCTCTATGGCCCGAGCATTGCCTTGATGTTCGGAAGCAACGAACGCCCCATGGCGGACGACGAAGATCGGATCCTGCCGATCGAACGCGAGGGCCTCAAACTTATGTCGATGGGCTTCCTGCTCGAGGACGGTTCGCCCGCCGTCCTGCGCGGGCCCATGGTCACCCGTTATACCCAGCAGTTCCTTCGACAAGTCGCCTGGGCCCCTCTCGACTATCTTGTCCTCGATCTCCCACCGGGCACCGGTGACATTCAGCTTACCATCGTGCAAACGATCGCCCTCAGCGGCGCAGTGATTGTAACGACTCCGCAGGAGGTCGCCCTGATCGACGCTCGCAAAGCGGTGGCCATGTTCCGCAAGACGAATGTACCGGTGCTTGGCATCGTCGAGAACATGAGCTTCTTCGTGTCCCCAGGCGATGGACGGCACTATGACATTTTCGGCTCGGGCGGCGGTGAACGCGAGGCCGCACGGTTGCGCGTCCCGCTGCTCGGAAAGGTTCCCATCAATATCGCTTTGCGTGAATCCGGGGATATCGGCCGGCCCTTGGTTTCCAGCGATCCCGATGGTCCGGTGGGGATGGTTTTCCGACAAATGGCCGATCAGGTTCGCCAGGCCGTGGCAGCTCGTTGACGATGTCGTATCATAATCGCAAATAATGTATCATAAGTGATTTATAGAAATCGTT
Source organism: uncultured Verrucomicrobiae bacterium (assembly GCA_963820865.1). Classification (GTDB taxonomy): domain Bacteria; phylum Verrucomicrobiota; class Verrucomicrobiia; order Chthoniobacterales; family Terrimicrobiaceae; genus DASTFP01. The sequence goes on along the minus strand of CAWGBZ010000011.1, from coordinate 655,255 downwards.
TGAAGGGAAACCGCGAAAATGCGTTTGACACAAAGGAGAAATGGTTCGTTAAATAATGGCACGATGAATCCCCAAAGGAATGAGGGCTCGGAACTCGTCAAGAACTCCGTTCTGTACAAGGAGTTTCTGGCGGAACGGGAGGAGATCCTTCGCCACAAATGGATAGAGAGTGAGAAGGCCGGTCATGACATCGGGTTCGAGCGCGCACTTTTGGACTGGATCGTGAAATATCGTTCGGCTTGGCGGGACGAACGTTCGAAGCAGAGCAAAGCCGCCTGAGGTTTGAAGCCTTTAATGCAGCCCGGAGAGGCTGCGAAGGAATGACGAAATCGCAAGACAAGCTGCTCGTGATGGACGCGGACGCGATCCGCAAGGCCATCCGTCGAATCGCTCACGAAGTTATCGAGCGAAACAAGGATCTTTCCCGCCTGGTGATTGCGGGAATTCCCACGCGAGGCGTCGAGGTGGCGCGCCGGATTGTCGATCATATCGAAGCGATCGAGGGTGTCCGGCCCGGGTTTGGCACCGTCGATGTTTCGATGCACCGCGATGACATCTCGACACGCGGGCGCCCCACGGCGGTTGTCCCGACCAATCTTCCGATCGAGATCGATGCCCGGGTTATCGTTTTGGTGGACGACGTCTTGTTCACCGGGCGAAGTTGCCGGGCGGCCCTGGACGCGATCTCGTCGTTCGGGCGGCCGGCGGAGATTCAGTATGCTGTTCTCGTGGACCGGGGACACCGGGAGTTGCCGATCCGCGCGGACTATGTGGGAAAGAATCTCCCGACGACTCGCGAGGAACGCATTAGGGTTCGATTTGAGAATCTTGACGGCACGCCGGACAGCGTGACCGTCGTCAAGCCGTCATGAGCCCCTGGACGCGCAAGGATCTTCTGGGTCTCGACGACTTGAGTCCGGACGAGATCTGGCATCTGCTGGAAACCGCGCGAGCCTTCAAAGGAGTAGGTGAGCGCAGCTTGAAAAAGGTCCCGGCACTTCGGGGAAAGACGCTCGTGAATTTCTTCGTGGAGCCAAGCACCCGCACGCGCACCTCGTTCGAGATTGCGGCGATGCGCTTGAGCGCGGATGTGATCAATATCGCTGCGAGCGCCTCCAGTCTGCAGAAAGGCGAAACTCTCAAGGATACGGCCCTTAATTTTCAGGCGCTGCGCGCAGACATCATCGTGTTGCGACACAGTTCGGCGGGTTCGTCGCGCTTCCTCGCGGAGCGACTTGGCGCCAGCATCATCAACGCGGGCGATGGCGCGCACGAGCATCCCACGCAGGCGCTCCTCGACACGTTCACGATTCTTGAAAGGTTGGGCAAAATCGAGGGACTGCACGTGGCTATCGTGGGGGACATCCTCTTCAGCCGGGTCGCCCGTTCCAACATCCATGCACTGACCAAACTCGGCGCGAAAGTGACTTTGGTCGGGCCATCGACGCTCGTTCCGCGCGCCTTCGAGAAGCTCGGGGTGCGGGTTGCGCATCGGCTTGATGAAGTTCTCGAGTCGTTGGACGTGATCAATCTTCTTCGCATCCAACATGAGCGGCAACGCAAGGAATACTTTCCCGGCCTGGCTGAGTATATTTCGATGTTTGGGCTGACCAAAGCGCGAGCGGCCAAACTCAAACCGGACTGTCTCGTCATGCATCCCGGCCCGATTAACCGGGGCGTGGAGATCGACAGCGAGGTTGCTGACGGGTCGCGCAGTGTCATCCTCGAGCAGGTGACCAACGGACTAGCCGTGCGCATGGCCGTATTATACTGTTGCGCCGGTGGCGTGGGTCTCTTCTCATGAAGACGTTGTGCATAGCCGGAGGTCGCATCGTTGATCCTGCCAACAAACGTGATGAGGTTGCGGATCTCTGGATAGCCGATGGGGTGATCAGCACGCGTCCTGATTCTGACAAGCAGGCTTCCGAAGCCGAAGTGATCGACGCTTCGGGCCTGGTAGTGGCTCCGGGACTCATTGATATTCACGTGCACTTGCGGGAGCCTGGCCAGACAAATAAGGAGACAATTGCCACGGGATCCCAGGCAGCAGCGGCAGGAGGATTCACGAGTGTGGTCTGCATGCCCAACACGAATCCGGTCGCAGACAACGCCGGGACGATCACCTTGATCCGGGAGAAGGCGCTGGCTACGGCCAGCGTCAACGTTTTCACCACCGGCGCCATCACCAAAGGAATCGCCGGAGAAGAACTAGCTCCTTACGGGTCGATGATCGGGGCCGGCATCGTGGCGATCACGGATGACGGTCATTGTGTTCAGAACCATGAGGTGATGCGGCGGGCGCTCGAATATGCTCGGATGTTTGAGCTGCCCGTCCTTGATCACTGCCAGGATTATTGCCTGGTGGGCAATGGCGTGATGCATGAGGGTGAATGGAGCTTGCGGCTTGGTTTGCCTGGCTGGCCGCGCGTTGGGGAGGAGGTCATTGTCGCTCGGAACATTCTGCTTTCTGAATTGTGCGACTCGCCGATCCATTGCCAGCACATTAGCTCGGGTGGGAGCGTGCGCTTGCTTCGCGACGCGAAGGCGAGGGGAGTGAGGATTTCCGGCGAGGTATGTCCCCATCATATTGCCCTTACCGACAGGTTTCTGCAGACCTTTGACAGCAACTACAAGATGAACCCTCCCTTGCGCACAGAGCGGGATATCGAAGCGCTTCTCGAGGGACTGGCCGATGGCACGCTCGAAATTCTCTGCAGCGATCATGCTCCGCACGCCTTCTACGAAAAGGAGGTCGAACTCGATCAGGCTCCCTTCGGGATTACCGGACTCGAAACAGAATTCGGCATCTTTTGCGATATTCTGGTTCACAAACGAAAAGTGATGGGCCTCGATCGCCTGATCGAGTTGTTTACGGCGAACCCGGCGCGCTTGCTCTCTCTGAATCGTGGCACGCTTTCAATCGGGGTCCCCGCAGATGTGACCCTGATCGATCCCGAGTTGCCGTGGACATTCGACAGGGAGAAGTCGCTCTCGCTCTCGCGAAACACTCCCTTCCACCGCATGGAGCTCAAGGGGTGTGCGGTCCGAACAATCGTGGGCGGCAAGACGGTCTGGACGCGCGAGAATTGACTGCCGCCTACACGCTCCTGGCCACCGACCCGGCCTCTCGCGCGCGAGCGGGTATTTTGCGGACGCGGCGCGGGGTCATCGAAACGCCGGTTTTCATGCCCGTGGGCACGCAAGGAACCGTCAAGGCGGTCTCTCCCGCGGAACTCGAAGAACTCGGCGCCCAAGTGATTCTCGGAAATACGTACCACCTTCATGTCCGTCCCGGCGAGCAGGTTATTGCCAGGCAGGGCGGTCTGCACAAGTTCATGGGCTGGCAACGCCCGATTCTGACCGATAGCGGTGGCTTCCAGGTCTTCTCGCTGGCGAAGCTGCGCAAGGTCACCGAGGAAGGCGTCCATTTTCAGAATCATTTGGACGGCTCTCCGACCCTCATTGGCCCGGAGCGCTCCATGGAGATCCAGCGGGATCTGGACGCCGACATCGTCATGGCATTTGACGAATGCCCTCCGCACCCTTGTTCCTACGACGACGCTTCGCGGAGCCTGGATCTGACGCTTCGCTGGGCCGCGCGATCAAAAGCGTGGTGGGCTCGGCAGGCGGTCGATGATCGTCCCTTGCTCTTTGGAATCGTCCAAGGCTCTTCCTATCCCGCTCTCCGGGAGCGCAGCGTCAGCGGATTGGTCGAGATCGGATTCGATGGTTACGCCATTGGTGGCGTGAGCGTCGGCGAGCCCGAATCCGAGATGATGCAAGCCGTGGAAAGTGCCGAAGCCTTCTTACCGCCGGATCATGCGCGGTATGCCATGGGACTAGGCACGCCGCCGCAAATGATCGAAATGATTGCCCGTGGGGTCGATATGTTCGATTGCGTTCTGCCCACCCGCATCGCGCGGAATGGAACTGCCTTTACGCGTCACTGCTGTCTGTCGCTTAAGAATGCGGCTTTCGCTGAAGATCCGAAACCGATCGAAGCGGGCTGCACTTGCTACGCCTGCCGAAACTTCTCCCGCGTGTACCTTCGACACTTGATCAAAGCTGAAGAAATTCTCGGCCTGCGGCTCGTGACGCTGCACAACCTCCAGTTTTACCTAAGCCTTCTGCGCGAGGCGAGGGCCTCGATTCTGGAGGGCCGCTTCGTGGAGTTCCGAAAAGAATTCGTTTCGAACTATCGTTCGAACACAAAGGATTAGCGCCAACCGATCACCAGGCGCGTTACAAGCCGCTCACCAAGGATCCCGCTGATACTCGCGCACGTAGTTAAAACGAGTCTCGAAGCCAAGCTCCGGTGGAAACTCCTGGTAGCCAGAGTTGATCCAGGGAATGTCGCTACGATAGGGAGGACGATAGCTGCCCTTTACCGTCGGAAACGGGAACGTCACCATATCGTAAATACCGTAGCCCAGCCGCGCAAACGAGCGTCCGATTCCGCGAACCAGCCCATATCCCCAAGCCGCAGAATTGCCCTCAGAGTAGTTGACCGCCGCCATGGAATCAAACAGCTCCGTCGGACCCCAGAGGACGTTGCTCAATCCCCGGCCAAGCTTGCGCGTCGGACCATAGTCAGAGCCGGGCGGCTGTTGGATGTCGGCAGACGCCGTGGCGGCAAGGGCCGCTGCGGCGAGGAGGGACACGGCAGCTTTGATCATGACAAGTTCTTAGCTGAGTTTTGTCGACCCAAGCAAGTAAAAACCCCTCACGCGGTGAGCCGTGAAACGTGCGCGGCGACCGCCTTGCCCAGTCCCGCCAGGTTGTACCCACCTTCGAGAACGGAGACCAGGCGGCCATCACACACGCGCCCCGCAAAATCCAGAAGCATGTCGGTGAGGTCCGCAAAGTCGCCGTCGGTCAGCATGAACTGGCCAAGTGGATCTCCGGCGCGCGAGTCGAATCCGGCCGATACAAGAAGCAACTCCGGGCGGAAGTTCTCGAGGGCCGGCAGGAGTCGTTCGCGAAAGGCGCCGAGGATTTCCTTGCGTCCAGAACCGGCCGGGAGCGGACAATTGATGGTCAGCCCGGCGCCCCTGCCTTCGCCGGTCTCGAAAGCGTGCCCCGTTCCCGGATACCAGGGCGATTGGTGGGTGGAAAAAAACAAGACCGAGCCGTCCGAGTAAAAGATGTCCTGCGTCCCATTACCGTGATGAACGTCCCAATCGACGATCGCGACGCGGGCCACACTATAATGTCTCTGGGCATGCCGGGCCGCAATGGCGACATTGTTAAAAAGACAGAATCCCATCGGAGTCGCCTGAGAGGCGTGGTGACCGGGCGGGCGCACCGCGCAGAAGGCGTTCCGAGCGCGCCCGGTGAGCACCGCATTCAACACATCGATCACGCCGCCAACGGCGTGCAGAGCCACTTCGCCAGATTCCTCACAAACGCTCACATCGCCTCCTGCCAGTTCCGTCTCCCCGGAGGCAATGGCCTTGAGGACCCATTCGATATAATGACCATCGTGGCACAGGGCGACCTCTGCGAACTCCGCCCGCCGGGACGGCATGACGGTGACATTCTCGAAGGATTCAAGCGCTTTCCGGATTACGATGAAGCGAGCGGGACTTTCAGGATGCCCAGCCTCGGTAATGTGACGGGTGAAGAAATCGTCCAGGAGCAAAGCTGTCGCGGCCATACAGCCACGATGCATCAAGTTGGAGTCGCATGAAAGCGAGAGGAATGGATCACCGTGCGCTCACCGCCCGGCGGCGATGTCTATCGAATCGTCGCTGGCGGGTTTCCAAGAGTGGAGACGCAATCGGCGAACAGCCTGGTGTTGGAGCGATCGCCGGGGCCCCAGCAATCCGTTTGAGAGAGCACTTCCAGGTCATTCGCGCGGGCGAGCTGAGCGAAAAGCTCGGTCGTAAGTTGTGAACGACCGCCCTGGACTCGCTGTGCAGCGGTCGGCGTTCCGGGGTGGTGGACGACACATCGTCCACCCGGGGCCAGCACACGCGCAAATTCGGCCATGTAGCCTGAGGTGATGTCCGGTTCTATGTGAACAAACGAGTCAAACGACCAAATGAAATGCACCGAACTGCTGGCAATCATCGGAATCGATCGGCCGTCGTTGAGGTGAAAGGCCGCGTTCGTCAGATCCGCGAAGCGGGTCTGGCAGAATTTTACGCAGGAAGGGCCGAAGTCCACGCCGACATAACGCCGCGCCCGCTGAGCCAGAAACGGGGTCCATCGGCCATGTCCCATGGCAAACTCGAGGACAGTAGAGTTTTCGTTGACGTTTGGAACGATGAACGCAGCGATGACATCCTGCTTCCAGATCGCGTACGGCATTCCGCAAAACGCTGCCTGGTCAGTCCATTCGTCGCCGTCTTCGGGCCAGTCGTATCGGTCCCAGAATCGGTTTTCGTCCAGAGTCGGCATCTATTTGGCTCGTGCGATGCCAAGCGGGTTGGACAAGACCCTGTGGTGCGACCGCGGAGTCACAACCCGCGCAACGAAGTTGACGCCGAAAACGGCTGGCGAATATGCTGCCACGAGAAGCGGTCTTTGATGCATTTTTTTACGGCATTCTAAATGCATAGTCTTATCCATATCAATGGACATTGCGCGGGCCGGATCGTGCGCGACGGTCGGCTGAAAAGTTCCTTCGGCTTACCTCGTGTTGTCGGCTTGAGCGAGTGATTCATGGAGCGGATCGTCTCGGCCGCCGGCCACCAGATTTCCTATGAGAAGTACGGAACCGGCCCCCCACTCCTGCTCGTGCATGGCTCCTTCAGCGATCACCAGACGAACTGGCAATTTGTAAAGCCACTCTTCGAAAGTCGATTCACCATATACGCGATAGCGCGCCGCGGCCGCGGCGAAACGGACTCCACATCGTCTCATAGCCTCGAGGACGAGGGCAGGGATATCGTGGCGGTGCTCCGCTCCGTTGGCCAGCCGGCTTTCCTCCTCGGCCATTCCTACGGTGCCCATGCCGCTCTCGCTGCCGCCGCGGAGGTCCCCGGTCACGTTCGCAAGCTCGTGCTCTACGAACCGGCGTCGCCGCGCATCCTCAGCCATGAGGCTCTCGCCCGGCTTGAAGACGTCGCTCAAGTCGCCGACTGGGACCAACTGGCCTTCACGTTCTTCCGCGATATCCTGTCCGTCCCGGTCGACGATCTAAATAGCCTTCGATCCACGGAGCTTTGGCCGCCAATCGTCGCCGACGCCCGCGCATCGTTGGGCGACTTGCGTGCATTGAAAGGATACCAGTTCGAGCCTGCTCGGTTTTGTAATCTCCGAATGCCGGTTCTGCTTCAGATTGGAACCGAAAGTCCTCGTGAGCTCTACGCGACCGACACTCTGGCCGCCGTCCTGCCTGATGTTCGCATCGAGGCGCTGCCTGGGCAGGCGCACGAAGGAATGACCAGTGCACCTTTGATGTACGCCCAGGCGGTCTCTCGCTTTCTGCTGTCCTAGCAAAACATTTCGGTCGTGAAGCAATGGGAAAGTTCGCTTCCGAGCACTTGGTATCAAACCTGACTAAAACAGTTTAAATAAAGCTGTAGCCACAATGGGCAAACCAATTCCTGGCATCTTGGGGGGTGATGCTCCCCAAAGCGCCAGCGATGGTTTCGATAAGTGCGGGCTGGGTCCGCGCCTCGGCGCTGCACAGGGAGGCTTTGAGCTTGCTCCACATCTTTTCAATGGGATTGAACTCAGGAGAGTAGGCCGGCAAGAAGAGGACCTCGGCTCCGGCGCGAGCGATCAACGAGAGAGTCGGTTCGCTTTTATGCGGGCAGAGGTTGTCCATGATGACCACATCGCCCTGGCGCAGGGTTGGGCACAAAACACGGCGCACATACGCCCGGAAAACCTCAGTATCGGTGGCCCCTTCAATGGTCATACAGGCGGTGGAGCCGTCCAGGCGCATCGAGCAGATCATGGTGGTGGTCTGCCAGCGGCCGTGGGGGGTTTTGCCATGCACGCGCTTTCCGCGCGGAGCGCGCCCGCGCAGCCGGGTCAGGTTGGTCTTGGCGCCCGATTCGTCGAGAAAGATCAGCCGGGCGGGATCGAAGCCGCTCTGGCGCCGCCGCCACGCCCGGCGGGCCCGCGCGATGTCGGGGCGGTCTTGCTCGCTGGCCCGGAGCGTCTTTTTTTATATGTCAGCCCCATCTTCGCCAGCGCGTAGTGGATGGCCGGGAGCGAGCACTCCAAGGCGACGGCCGCCCGCAGTTCCTTCAAGGTCAGGTCAGGCTTCTTGCCCAGCAGAGCGCGCATCTGACGCTGATGCGTGGTCAAAATCATCGGCTTGCGCCCCGAGCGATGGTGGCGGGCGCCGATCTCGCCGGTGCGCCGACGCTGTTGCAAGAGTTTCTTCACCATGCCCAGGGACACCCGGTAACGATGCGCAATCTCTTCGCGGGTGCCCTCCTTCTTATCGTAGGAAGATAGGATTCGTTCGCGCAGGTCCAGCGATAAGGTTCGCATGAACACAGTATACCTAAACGCCATCCAATGGCTATAGAGTTATTTAAAATGCCTTAGCCGATCCACGGAGCTCCACTTTGCGCCATCCGGTGCTTGACCCAAACACCTCCCAATGCTTCGATTTGGTCCCGACCCCGAAGGTTGCGCTAGTAACCAAAACGCGTCTGCCGTAAGGTTCCGACGAGGCGGAGTGACCTTCGGAGTGTTCACTGAAGCCCCCCGCCAAGTTTGTTTTCGCGCGAATGAAAAAACTCAGGATCGCCCAGATTGGTACTCTGTTCGAGCCGATTGCGGACTCGAGCACCAATGGTCTTTCCCAAGTCGTTCATATTCTAACCGAGGAACTGGTGGCGCTGGGACATGACGTTACGCTGTACGCTCCGCTTGGATCCAAAACCAGCGGGAAGCTGGTGCCCCTCTCCGGTATTGAGCACGCGTCCGAGACCATCCTTGGAAAGGTCATCACGATCGCGGCGGCCTTCGCCGATTGGCGCAATTTCGACGTCATTCACGATCACACTCGCTTTTATTCGACCCTTTTTGCCCCGCTGCTACCGATCCCGCTGGTATCCACGGTGCATCACCCGGTCATATTCGACGAGCTTCACTGGTATCATCCACACGACGACTATGAGGCGTTTCTTCGCCCTCGATGGGAGCAACTCCTGAAGAGCGTGACCACCGTTTTCGCGAGCCAGTTTCAACGGGCGGAGTTCAAAGGCGAAGCGGAAGTGATCTACAACGGAATTCCCCTCGACAAGTGGTCTGCGCCACACGCCCCGGAAGGCCAATACCTCGGTTTTTTGGGAGCGATCAATCAGACGAAGGGCACCCGTGAGGCCGTGGAGGCTGCCCTGCTGGCCAACGAGAAGATCGTGATCGCGGGAACGATGTTCGGGAGCAGGGACTACTTTGAAGAGAAGATCAAGCCCTTCGTCGATGACGACCAGGTGAAATACATCGGCCCCGTCAATTTTGAGCAGAAGAAGCGCTTCCTGGCGAATGCCAAAGCGATGTTGCTTCCGATTCAATGGGATGACCCGCTGCCCACGGTAGCGATCGAGTCGCTGGCTTCAGGAACGCCCGTCATCGGATGGAACCGCTCCTCGATGGGAGAGATTGTCGAACATGGAAAATCCGGCTTTATTGTTTCCTCCGTCCAGGAGATGGCTGAGAGGGTGAAAGACATCGGTCAGATCGATCACCGGGAATGTCGAGCGCGAGCAGAGCGCGTCTTTGATTCCCGACAGATGGCCAGGAAATACGTCGAGCTTTACGAGCGATTAATTCGCGCCTGAGCGGCGCAGCTCATCTCGTCGCTCGAACGATGAGTTGATAAACGGGATCTGCCGGCAGTCGAGTCAGCGGCGTGGGTTCGGTCTGATGGAAGACTTGGTGCTTGAAGCCAGCTGCCTCGAGAATGCCGATCACCCTTTCCAGCTTTCGTTCTCCAAGGTTCGCGGGATTCTGATGGTACTCGAGCGTAATCGCTCCCACGGCGGCCAGCTTTCCATCCAACTCTTCAAGCACATCCGCCTCTGCGCCCTCGATGTCCAGCTTCACGAAGTCTACCCGACCATTGACGTAGGACGACAATCTGGCCGACCGAACGGGAATTCCGCGATACTCGTGCATGTTCACCCAAAGATTGGGTTCGATCGTATCGGTCGAATCCCACGCCTTGAGAAAGTTTTGTCCCACGTACAGGACGGCATTTGAGCTCGCGTCGCCGGTCAAGGCCATATTGAGTGCTTTGACGCCACGAAGATTGTTCTGTGCGATGTTTCTCTGGAGCAGCGCAAACGTCTCCGGGTTTGGTTCAAATGTGACGATCTTTGCTCGCGGATAGAGGCTCTTGAAGTAGAGAACCGCCAGCCCAATATGCCCGCCGCAATCGATAACGGTAGGCTCGGCGTTGCTCGCCTCAAAGTAGTATACGCCCCTTTCGAAGATGTCTTCGCAGATGACATCGAACTCGCAATCGTTCCGGTAGGTGACCTTGAACCCATTGGGAAGCGTCTGTGTTTTCAGCGCGATCGGCTCAAGCTCTTGTTCAAGTTCATCGGCCATGTTTTTGTAAGAGAACAATATAAAGAACGCCAAGGCCGGCAAGTCGTCGCACCGAATAGCTCAAGCTTTCTCTGGCAAACGGACGCGAAAACGGGGAAGACCCGGCATCGGGACCGCCGGCTTCTTTTGCTTGAACAATTGCCAGACCGCGCTACGGCTGAAAACACTGAACGTTCTCGATCGACGAGGGCCTTGGGTGGCCAGATTGTTTGGGGAGAGGTGGCAGAGTGGTTGAATGCGGCGGTCTTGAAAACCGCTGGAGCCGCAAGGTTCTCGTGGGTTCGAATCCCACCCTCTCCGTTGATTTATAACGAGTTAACTGATTTTCAGAAAGGTGATGCTTGAGGGTCGATTTCGCAGGAATTTGAACGAAATAGCATCATTTTGTAGCAAAAAGCGCATGCAAACTGCATGCAATTTTGTGGCGAACCCCATTGATACACCCACGTCGCAAAGCTTTTTCACGAGCAACCGAACTCATTGCCTGTCGTTCCTTGAAGACGAAAGTGCAGAAAAATCAGTCTGGCACGAACCCGCGTGCAATGCTCTTATACCGCAGAAATCAAAACTATGAACGCCGTTGAGGTTGTAAAACGTTATGCCGACGCCTGGCACCGTCACGATGCCGATGCGATCGTTGCGCTCTTCGTGGAAGGCGGCACCTACAGTAATCCCGACGTAGGTCAAGGCCTTACCGGCCAAGCCATCGCGGACTTCGCCAAAGGGCTTTTTGCGACTTTCCCGGACCTGTCCATTGAGATCGTCAGCATCGGCGATACCGGCGGGGGCTTAGTGGCCTGGCAGTGGCTGGCGCGTGCTACGAACACTGGCCCGTTAGCCGAAGGCAGCGCACCGCCTGGTCGTCCCATTGCGCACCCGGGCGCGAGCTTCACTCAAGTGGAGGGTGACAAGATTCGCTCCGACCAGGCCTATCATGACCGAAAGTCGCTGGATGAGCAACTGGGGCTGAAACCGAAGTAATTAACAGTCGCTTCGATTGCTCTGGGAAACTGCGGCGATCTATTTTTTGGTAGGGGAGGCAAACGTCGAGGATCGGACCGAAGCCCACCCTCTCCGCCATGGCCAGTCAAAACCGCCGGCCAACCCTGGAAAAAGAATAGGGCTTCTTATGCTGATCGCCAAAGGGTCGTCCGGGCGCAAGCGCTCCTCCCGCACTTGATGCAACATAGGTCAGTAAGAATGCAGAGGCTACTGTCTGACTAACGGGTTCACGCAGAGTTCTTTCATTTCTGAGCAGTCCAGAGAGGAACCGAGCGCAGCCGAAATGTCGCGCAGCCCATCAACGGGAAACTGTCTGGGAAATCTCTTGCCCTGGAGCACACGATTACAATAAGTGTGTCGTTCATGTTTTGGGCCGTCCGCCGCCAGACGGTCATGCCCGGGAACGTGGCCGTCCCGGCGATCACCACTCTTGGCTATGCCGGTATCTTGGCAGGTCCCGCCGCCATCGGTTTCGTTTCCCATTTGTCATCCCTCTCCGTCGCCTTTCTGCTGATGACGGCGCTGCTCATTGCCGTGTCAGCCAGCGTGCGGTTTATACGGTTTTAGCGGACGCGCAGTATGCCGAAGAACACTCCTCCGAGCGGGGCGGAGCCGAATCCCACCTTCTCGGCAGCTTTCTGACGATCTGCCAACGACCCTTGTATCTTGCGTTTCGTCGGGTTCCTGCGAAATTTTCCTGATCTGCCCCCAGAGGGCGAATCCCGCTTATTTCCCATGAAAGCAGTTGTTTACGATGCTCCGCGTACCTTTTCCTATCGAGAGACGGCAGATCCCGAGATCGCGCCGGATGAAGTGCTCCTTCGCATTCACGGGTGCGGGCTCTGCGGGACCGATCTCCACATCCATGAGGGAGAATTCGGACCGCGCTTTCCCCTCATTCCCGGCCATGAGTTCACCGGTGAGATTGTTGGACTCGGCGCCGATGTTTCTGGGTTTGACACCGGTCAACGCGTCGTGGCCAACAGCAATACCGTCTGCGGCAGCTGCTTTTATTGCCTGCGGGGCGACTTTCTCCTCTGCGAGAATTTGGGAGCCTACGGCGTCACGCTGAACGGCGGATTCGCCGAGTACCTGAAGATAAAGGCAGACCGGGTTTATGCGATTAGGAACCTCAAACCGCGCGAAGCGATTATGGTCGAACCCACCGCCTGCGCGCTCCATGGCATCGAAGTGCTCAATGCGAAGCCGGGTAGCGACGTGCTCCTCTTTGGGGCGGGACCGACCGGACAGGTTCTCGCGCAGTTGGTCAGACTCAATGGTGCTGCCCGACTGGTGGTCGCGGCCCCTCCCGGAAAGAAGCTGGATTTGATCTCAAAGCTGGCGGCGGATGAGGTGGCGCCGATGAATCGACAGGACCCGGAGGAACACCGCCGACGTTTGCGTGAATTGAGTCCCAACGGTTTCGATTACGTAATCGAGGCGACCGGAGCGGCCACGGTCTGTGAGGAGGCCTTGGCGTTCGTTCGCCGACGTGGGACACTGCTTGTTTATGGTGTCTACCCCGAGGAAGCCACCGCCCGGTTCAAGCCGTTCGATCTCTTTCGCGGTGAGATCAGCATTAAAGGCTCTTTCGCGCAGGTTGACAGCTTTGGCCGTGCCCTTGCGTATCTGGAGAACGGAAGGCTCAAGGTGGACGAGATTGTCACCGAAGAAGTCCCGCTTTCTGATTACCAGCGTGCTCTGGAACTGGCTTGGAGCCGCCAAGGAGTTAAGACCATGCTTGTCCCCAATGCGTGAAGACGGAGGTTCGGTAGGGGATTCCAGACGCGCGGTTGCTCCCCGGATCTAGAGCGGCTCGATCCGTTCCAGCGTGGCAAAACTGACTTCGCGCATGATCCGTAGGAATTCCTGCATGTACGCGTAGGTCGAGGCGGGCGCGGTCGTCGCCGCGTAGAGCCGGCTATGTAGACCCCGCTTCCCGACCGGCTTCCACGCCACATATTTCTTCTCCAGGTAAGGCTGGACCGTCCAACCCGGCAGAGCGGCGACACCGCGCCCGCTCGCCACCAACTGAAGGATGGCCACCGTCAGTTCCGTCGTTCTTCGCGCCGGATTCACGTTGGCAGGTCGCAAAACATCGCGCACCAAGTCGAGGCGCTCGTCCGGTATCGGATAGGTCACCAGAATCTCGTTCTTAAAATCCTTGGCGGTGAGATACGGTCTGCGAACGAGCGGATGACGATGGGACAGCAACGCCAGAACCTCGTAGGAAAAAAGCGGATGAAAGACGACTTCGTCGCGCTGGCCGGCGTGCGAGACGATGACCAGGTCGGCGCGATTTTCGCCAAGCAGCCCAACGGGATCGGCGTGAAAGCCCGAGACGAGATCGAGTTCCACTTGCAACCATCGCTCCCGGAAGGCGTCCATTGAGGGCATGAGCCAGTCGAAACAGGAGTGACACTCCACCGCGATGCGTAGCAAGCCGGCTTCGCCTTGCGCCAGGCGGGCGACCTCGCGCTCACCATCCCGAATCCGGCCTACAATATCATAGGCCAGGTCCACGAGAAGACGGCCGGCGGCGGTGAGACGCAGTGGATCGCTCTTTCGCTCGAAAAGCTCAATCCCATAACCCTCCTCCACGGCTCGCATCTGGTGTGAGACGGCAGGCTGAGAGAGGTGTAGCTGTTTTCCTGCCTTTGACAAATTTCCCGTCTCGGCCAGGGCCACCAGTGTCCTGAGATGGCGCAATTCCAACATCGATCATTAATCCTACGAATGATGAACCAAAAAACAACGAATTTTGAGAATACTGGCCCGTAGGGCATATTCGAGCGATGGACGGTCATATTCGGACACACATCCTTGGTTACCCACGCATTGGCGAGAAGCGTGAACTCAAGAAGGCAACCGAGGCTTACTGGCGCGGGACGATTTCGGTGGAGGAGCTTTTGGGGATCGGCGCCAAGCTGCGGAAGTCGCATTGGCTGGCCCAGCAAGCGGCCGGCATCGAGCTGATTCCGTCAAACGATTTTTCCTTCTACGACCAGGTGCTGGATATGACCTGTCTGCTCGGCAACGTTCCAGAACGCTTCCACGGCCACGAGAGTGCGCATGGGCTGGATGTGCTTTTTCGGATTGCGCGCGGTATCGGCAGAGACGGGCATTCCTCCTGTCAAGTGGAGGGAAGCTCCCTCCACGCCAGCGAGATGACCAAATGGTTCGATACGAACTACCACTACATTGTCCCGGAGTTCGACGCCCAAACCGTCTTTCGAGTCACTGCGACCAAGCCCTTCGACGAGTTCACGGAAGCTCTGGGACTCGGCATTCGGACAAAGCCTGTCTTGATCGGGCCGTTGACGTACCTGCACCTTGGCAAGAGCGTCGACCCGGGTTTCGATCGTCTCGACCTGCTCGACCGCTTGCTTCCCGTGTATGCCGAGATCCTCGCCAGACTGGAAGGTCTGGGCGCTCAGTGGGTCCAGCTTGACGAACCGATTCTAATGTTCGAACTCGGCTCAGACTGGCGGGCGGCGTTTCTCCCGGCTTATCGGACTCTGCGCGCCGCAGCGCCTCGATTAAATCTGCTCCTGGCGACCTACTTTGGCGAACTGCGCGAGAATCGGTCTTTGGCGGCAAGCCTGCCCCTGGATGCCTTGCATCTCGACGTGACCCGGGCATCCGGTGAGCTGCAGGAGGTCATCGAATGCCTCCCTGCGACGATGAGTTTGTCGCTCGGGTTGGTGGACGGCCGGAACGTCTGGCGAAACAATTTCGAATGGTCGCTTCAGCAGATCGATCAGGCGAAGCGGGTGCTCAGTGCGGAGCGCATTCTCCTGGCTCCGTCGTGTTCGCTGCTCCATTCGCCTGTGACGCTGCGCCGGGAGACGCTGCTCGACGCGGAGATCAAAGAGTGGCTCGCTTTTGCCGAGGAAAAGCTTCGTGAAGTCACGCAACTGGCGCGGCTCGCCGAGGGTGGGGGAGACGCTCTGGTAGCTTATAGAAACCGTGTGGCCGTTCACTCCCGCCGTGCGAGCCGGCGAATCCATCGTTCGGAAGTGGCGGCGCGCTGCCAGGCAGTACGGCCGGAGGATGACGCGCGTCGAGCGCCGTTCTCGCAACGCCGGCTCAAGCAACGTGCTGCGCTGGCCCTGCCTCTCTTGCCAACGACGACGATCGGTTCCTTTCCACAAACTGCTGACGTGCGCGCCGCCCGCGCGAAGTGGAAGCACGGCGAGTCATCCGATGCGGATTACGAAGCCTTTCTCAAGGAGAAGACGGCGGCTTGCATTCGGCTCCAGGAGGGGATCGGTCTCGACGTGCTGGTTCATGGCGAGTTCGAGCGCAACGACATGGTCGAATATTTTGGCGAGCAGCTCAACGGGGTCGTATTCACAACCAATGGATGGGTGCAAAGCTACGGCACCCGCTGCGTGAAACCGCCGATCATCTACGGCGATGTTTCGCGGTCCCGCCCGATGACCGTGGAATGGTCGACCTACGCGCAATCGCTGACGTCCAAGCCGATGAAAGGCATGTTGACCGGACCGATCACGATTCTTCAGTGGAGCTTTGTGCGCGACGACCAGCCACGAAGCGAAACCGCTTTGCAGATCGCCCTGGCCGTCCGTGATGAGGTTCTCGATTTGGAAGCAGCCGGGATCAAGATCATTCAAATCGACGAGCCCGCCCTGCGCGAAGGGCTCCCGCTTCGCCAAAATGATTGGCCAGCCTACCTGGACTGGGCCGTCCACGCGTTCCGCTTGGCCGTGTCGAGTGTCCGCGACGAAACGCAAATTCACACGCATATGTGCTACGGCGAGTTCAATGACATTATCGATTCCATCGCGGCGCTCGATGCCGACGTCATCTCGATCGAGACGTCACGTTCGCATATGGAGCTCCTCGATTGCTTTGCCGCCTTCCGCTATCCGAACGAGATCGGACCGGGAGTGTGGGACATTCACTCGCCTCTCGTTCCAGACACCGCGGAAATGGAGAATCTCCTTCGCAAGGCGGCTGCCGTTTTGCCGATCGAGAATCTGTGGGTGAACCCCGATTGCGGACTGAAAACCCGTGCCTGGAGCGAGGTGGTTGCGTCACTAGAGAATATGGTGAAGACCGCCGCCTTGCTGCGCCGGGAAAATCCAGATCTCCTCCGCACGGTATCGGAACGACGGGAGCCTTAGCTTTCCACGTTGGCTTCCTGAGGAGCCGTGGGCAATGCTCCGTTCGTCGCGGTGGCGCGTTTCGTCGAAACTGCGGCGAGCGTCTTCTGCAGGCGCTCGATATCGATCGGCTTCGTCAGATGTTCGTCAAACCCGGCTTGCAGGCACCTTTCGACGTCCTCGGCCATGCCGTAACCGGTCAAGGCGACGGCGGGCGTCTGACAAATCTGCCGAGCGGCTTTGATGAAGTCGATCCCGGTTCCGTCCGGGAGGCCAATGTCACTCAGCAAGATATCAAACTCGGACTGCTTGAGCTTCTCGCACGCCTTGGCCACTGTCGCGCACGTTTCCACTTCGTGCCCCATTTGACGCAGGACGTTCCGCATAACCTGGGCGGTGTCTTCGTGATCTTCGATAAGCAGCAGGCGAAGCCCGGTGCGCTGCTCGCGGGTCGATATCTCGGTGTCCGCGTCCGCCGCTCTTTGCATCGGCGAGTCAGAAGTCGGCAGACTAACGACGAACGTTGATCCCTGACCCGGTCCCTTGCTCTCGGCATGGAGTGTGCCGCCATGCGCTTCAACCAGGGCCTTAGCGATCGATAAACCGAGACCAAGGCCGTGCTGCTTCCGGTGAGAGGCAAAATCACCCTGCTCGAAACGTTGATACAGACGCGCCATGACCTCCTCAGCCATGCCAGCCCCGTCGTCCCTTACGGATATGGTCAAATCCGTCCTGTGCGGGTTGGCGGTAGCGATCTCGATGCTTCCTCCCGGCGAAGTGAACTTCACCGCGTTGCCAATAATGTTGAGGAGAATCTGCTGCAGTCTGGCGGGATCTGCCTCGACGTCGGAACTTTTTGCCTCGAGCCGAGAGGTAAGTCGCAGTCCTTTTGCTTGAATCTCATCACGAAAGAGAGCGACAGCCGATTGAATCAAGCCGTGAGCATCCAGAAGCTCCTTTTCCAAGGAGAGTTTTTCATTCTCGATCCTCGTAATGTCCAGCAGGTCGTCGATGAGCCGCGCTTCGAGTTCCACGTTACGACGAACGCGCTGAAGATCTGGACGCAGATGTGGAGGCAGTTCGTTGGCCGCTTCCCACGCGGAGAGTGTCGCGAGAACCGGCGTGAGCGGCGTGCGAAGTTCATGCGACAGGGTGGCGAGAAATTTGTCCTTTGCCTTGCTCGACGCTTCGACCTCCGCCTTCGCCTGAACCAAGTTGCGCTCGAAAGTCTTGTGAGCAGTAAAGTCCCGGAAGATCAGGACGACGCCCCGCACGGTCCCGTCGGATTCTCGGATGGGCGCTCCACTGTCATCGATTGGCAAACGACTGCCGTCTTTCCTGATGAGGAGCGTGTGGTTCGCCAATCCGGCGATGGCGCCGCTCGCCAAAACTTTGTCCACGGGACTTTCCACGGGGCCTCCTGTCTCTTCGTTGATGATACGAAAGACCTCGGCGCAAGGCCGATCCTCGGCCTCTTCGGCCGTCCAACCGGTCAATTTCTCCGCCACCTCATTCAAATAGGTAATCCGGCCCCTGATATCCGTAATAATCACGGCATCGCCAATGCTGGCCAGGGTGACGGCGAGAATTTCCTTCTGCCGGCGGGTCTCGAGACTCGCAACGAAGTGCTGTCTCATTTCTTTGTGGATCCGACGATAGGCCCACGCCAGGAAAGCCAGATTGACCAACACCGCAGCCAAAAATACCAAGCCGCGAAGCCGCATCGCCGAATCCGCTGACTGGTTTGCGGCAGTGCGCTGACTCTCCTCAGTTGAGACGATCTCACTCATCGTCTCGCGAATCGAATCCATTACCTCCTTGCCTTGATCGCTGCGCACGATTCCCA
The DNA here is from genome assembly GCA_963820865.1 of uncultured Verrucomicrobiae bacterium. Classification (GTDB taxonomy): domain Bacteria; phylum Verrucomicrobiota; class Verrucomicrobiia; order Chthoniobacterales; family Terrimicrobiaceae; genus DASTFP01. The sequence goes on along the minus strand of CAWGBZ010000011.1, from coordinate 636,754 downwards.
TCGCAGCCGAGGTCCGTCCAGAGTGCAGCAGGCCCACCGTCGTTCGCAGTTCTTCGATCTTGCGGCCGATCAAGCTTTCCAGTCGGTCGACCTGCTCCGCAGGTATCAACCCCGTGTCGGCCATCTTTCGCACCACGTCCAGTTTTCGCTGAACTGTCGCAATCGCCTCCTCGTACGGTTCGAGATAGCTCGCGTCGCGTGTCAGCAGGTATCCACGCTGACCAGTCTCGGCGTCCTGGATCGTGGAACGCAAATTCTGCATCGCTTGAATCGCCGAGTCGAACAACTTAACCTTGGCGGTGGCTTCCAGCGCGACACGGCCGGCCAGGTAGCTCGCCGCAATGCTTGAGACGAGCAGAGTTGCCATCAAGGCAAAGAAGAGACGGACTCTGCGCATGGCAGGTCTGATCGGATTTGGGTGCGAGTTCATGCGGGCCCGTAAAGTGGCTCAGATGGTCCCGGCCGCGTCAATCGGGCCCAATCCTCAATTTCAGATCGGGGCCGCGAGTCATTGGGCTCGCCTTCGGGCCGAAAACCAATCTATAATCGCGGAAATGCCCCGCCCGAGCAAGCATCCTCCTCAAGAAATCCCTCCCGGCGACCATCCTCACACTCCCGCACCGCCCGACAACCTCTGGTTCAAGGACGCGATTATCTACGAACTGCACGTGCGCTCGTTTCGAGACACGACAGGTGACGGAATCGGTGACTTTCGCGGACTGACCGAGAAGCTGGACTATTTCGAAGAACTCGGCGTCACCGCCCTTTGGCTGCTCCCATTTTACCCATCGCCAATGCGCGATGACGGCTACGATATCTCCGATTATTTTTCGGTGAATCCCGCCTATGGGACCCTCAAGGATTTCGAGAAATTCCTTGCCGAGGCGCACCATCGCAAGCTTCGGGTCATCACCGAGTTGGTTATCAACCATACATCCGATCAACACGGGTGGTTTCAAAGAGCACGCAAGGCCCCTGCAGGCACTCCGGAACGCGATTTCTATCTGTGGAGCGATTCGCCCCGGCGGTTCGAGGAAGCGCGCATCATCTTCAAGGATTTCGAAACGTCCAACTGGGCCTGGGACCCGGTCGCACACGCCTACTACTGGCACCGCTTTTACGCCCATCAGCCGGACCTGAACTTTGACAATCCTCTCGTCCGCGAAGCGGTATTGAGCGTGCTGGACTTCTGGCTGCGCCTCGGGGTGGATGGCGTCCAGTTAGATGCCGTTCCCTACTTATTCGAGCGGGATGGAACTTCCTGCGAGAACTTGCCGGAGACGCATGCCTTTCTGCGGGAACTCCGCCACCACGTGGACACCAAGTTTCCCGGACGCGTGCTGCTGGCCGAGACCAACCAATGGCCGGAGGACGCAGCCTCCTACTTTGGGAAAGGTGATGAATGTCACATGGCCTTTCACTTTCCGCTCATGGCCCGCCTCTTCATGGCCGTGCAGATGGAAGACAGGTTTCCGATTATTGACATCCTCGATCAAACCCCGTCGATTCCGGAAACCTGCCAGTGGGCGATCTTCCTGCGGAATCATGACGAACTGACCCTGGAGATGGTCACCGACGAAGAACGTGACTATATGTACCGGCTCTTCGCTGAGGATCCTCGCGCCCGGCTTAATCTCGGCATCCGCCGCCGGCTGGCGCCCTTGATGAATAACAACCGGCGCCGCATCGAACTGATCAACGCCCTCCTGCTTTCCATGCCGGGGACGCCGATTATCTACTATGGTGATGAGATCGGCATGGGGGACAACATTTACCTTGGCGATCGCAATGGAGTTCGCACCCCGATGCAGTGGAGCGCCGATCGAAACGCCGGCTTTTCCAGGACCAATCCACAGCGTCTTTTCCTTCCTGTCATCGTCGATCCGGAGTTTCACTTTGAAGCGATCAACGTTGATGTTCAGCTGAAGAATGTCTCTTCTCTGTTCTGGTGGATGCGAAGGATCATCGCCGTGCGACGCCGGCTTGGCGCCCTCTCTCATGGCACCACCGAGTTTCTGCATCCGACCAATGCCAAAGTCCTGGCCTACCTTCGCCATTACCAGGGCGAGTCGGTGCTCGTCGTCGCTAATCTCTCGCGGTTCTCGCAATCCGTTACCATCGACCTTTCCCGCTTCCAGGGGCATCAGGCACAGGAGCTTTTCGGGGGAGGACCGTTCTTCGACATCACCGACAGCCCGGTCTTCTTTACGATCGGACCAAACGACTTTTATTGGCTGCAGCTGACCAAGGCGGTCGCGTTGCCACCACCCCCTCCGGAAAGCCTTATTCGGACGCTGGAGACCCCTTCGGTTTGGTCAGATGATCTCCTGGAGATCCTGAAAACCAGCGTGCTTCCCGAATATCTTCCGCTCTGCCGCTGGTTTGGTCAGAAACAGCGCGTCCTGCGATCGATGGAAATTCTCGAAGCTCGTGCCGAGCAGAAGTCAGACGCGATGCGGGTGATGCTTCTCAAACTTTCCTTCGCGGAGGGAGATCCGGTCACGCAAGTCTTGCCTCTTTTTATCGGCAAGGAGGACGAAGGGGAGCCGAAGGGAGTGCCGGCCATGGTGGCCAGGTTCGCCGACGGCATGGTGCTCTGGGACGCGTTGTACGTGGGGACATGCCGAAAGAAGGTGTGGGAGGTGCTGGCGGCTCGCGAAGCCTGGCAGGGCCCGAGTCTGCGCCAGTTTGGCGTGAGAAACAATCTGACCTCAGACTTGCGTCCCTCTAAAACACGCTTGCTGGGGGGAGAGCAGTCGAATTCGACCCTGGCCTTCGATGACGCTTATCTTCTGAAATTCCTGCGAAAGTTCGAGCCCGGTCCGCATCCTGACGCGGACATCATTCGCGCGCTGGGCAACCAGAATTTCCCGAATGTTCCGCGTTACGCCGGAGAGATCCGCTGTCGGGTCGATAACGAGGAAGGGGTGCTGGCGCTTCTGACTACGTACGTGAAAAACCAGGGAGAATGCTGGACCTATACCCTCGATGGCATCGCGCGGTTTTTCGAGCGCGTGCTCTCGGTTGAAGTGCAACCGGAGGCGGAAGAGGCGCAGCTTACGGAACTGGCCGGAGCCGTCTTTCCGCCGCGCTTGCGTCAGCTCGGCGTGCGGACTGCCGAGTTGCATCGGTGCCTCGAAACGATCGACGGCAAGGATTTCGCACCGGAACCTTTCACGCTCTTGTACCAGCGCTCCCTTTATCAGACCATGCGCAGCCTGCTCCGGCGAACCGAGCGAGAGATGACCAACAATCTGTCCGATCTAAAGCCGGAGATCCGCGCGCAGGTGCTGGACTGGTTCGCGCGGACGCCGCGCATTCTGGATGCCTATTCCATCCTATTGAAACGCAAGATCACCACGACCAAGACGCGCGTCCATGGCGACTACCACCTTGGTCAGGTGCTCAACACCGGCAACGACTTTATCATTCTTGATTTCGAGGGAGAGCCGCGCAAAACGCTCGGTGAGCGCCTGCTCAAACGATCGCCGCTCGTCGACGTGGCTGGAATGGTCCGGTCCTTCGACTACGCTCTCGAGGTCAGCCTGCTGCAGCAGAAGCCTAATGACCAGGAGCGCTTGAAGCCGTGGGCACTTAAGTGGCTCGATCTGGTGACACATGAGTTCCTCGATGGCTACCGGACAACGGCTGCCGGGGCATCCTTTCTACCTCCGGTGGCAAGCGAGTTCGACGCCTTGCTCAAGCTCTTCATCCTCGACAAGGCAATCTACGAAATCGGCTACGAACTAAACTATCGCCCGGACTTCCTGCAGATTCCGTTGGCCGCCGTCAACCGCTTGGTGGGAGGCGGAGAGCGTTCCGGCCGCCATCGGCCGAAAACCGCCTGACGACTCGTTGCCATGCCTGCAAAGCCGATTTTCCACCCATTCGGGCTTCTGCTTTCATCCGTCTAAAAACCAACACTTATGGCATTTGACTCACACGCTGCTCTCTGGCCGGGAAAACCGTATCCCTTGGGTGCGAAAGTAACTCCGGAAGGAACCAATTTCGCCCTCTTCTCCGAGAATGCCACGGGCGTGGAACTATGTTTGTTCAACCACCCCGATGATGTGCAGGAGAGCAACCGGATCCAACTGAGCGAGGTGACCGACGCCGTCTGGCATTGTTTTCTGCCTCATGTCGGCAACGGTCAACTCTACGGGTACCGGGTTCACGGTGCCTACGCTCCACAAGAAGGAGAACGTTTCAACGAATTCAAACTCTTGATGGATCCTTACGCGCACGCTGTCGCGGGCCTGATTAAGTGGAGCGATGCAATGTTCGGCTATGCCTTTGGCGGCGAAGATGCCGACCTGAACAAGGCTTCCACCGACAGTGTAGGCGGCATGCCTAAATCCGTCGTCGTCAAAGACGAGTTTGACTGGGCGGGCGACACACTCCCGGACGTTCCCCTTTCGGAGTCGATCATCTATGAGGTGCACGTCAAGGGGTTCTCCAAGCTCTGCCCGCATATTCCCGAGGAGATCCGCGGGAGTTACGCGGGCATTGGAAGCGACTTCGCCATTGAGTATTTCAAGAAACTTGGGGTGACCGCGATCGAATTGTTGCCCGTGCACCATTTCGTGAATGACGAGCACCTGGAGAAGAAGGGACTTTCGAACTACTGGGGCTACAACTCAATCGGCTACTTCGCGCCTCACTCTGCATTTTCGAGCAATGGAACCCTGGGCCAGCAAGTCACCGGGTTCAAAGAGATGGTCAAGCGATTGCACGCGGCTGGGCTCGAGGTGATCCTCGATGTGGTCTACAACCATACCGGTGAAGGCAATCACATGGGGCCGACTCTTTGCTTCCGCGGCGCAGATAACGCCGCCTACTACCGCCATGTTCCGGACAATCGACGCTACTACCTGGATTACACGGGTTGCGGAAATTCCCTGAACATGATGCATCCCAGAGTCCTCCAGCTCATCATGGACAGCCTCCGCTATTGGATCCTCGAAATGCACGTTGACGGCTTTCGCTTCGATCTCGCCTCGACGCTCGCCCGCGAACTCCATGAGGTAAACCGGCTTTCCGCCTTCTTCGATATCGTGCACCAGGATCCGGTCATCTCACGAGTCAAGCTGATCGCCGAGCCTTGGGACGTCGGTGAGGGCGGATACCAGGTCGGCAATTTCCCGGTCCTGTGGGCTGAATGGAATGGCAAGTATCGTGATTGCATGCGCAAATATTGGAAAGGCGATGAAGGCACCATTGGCGAGTTTGCCTCGCGGTTGACCGGCAGCTCCGACCTTTATCAGCAGGACGGAAAGCGTCCCTACGCCAGCATCAACTTCATGACCGCGCACGATGGCTTTACGCTGAACGACCTGGTTTCTTTCAACGAGAAGCACAACGAGGCCAACGGCGAAGACAATCGCGATGGCGATAGCCATAACAACTCGTGGAATTGCGGAACCGAAGGTCCCACGGACGACGAGCAAATCAACGCGCTGCGCCGACGCCAGATGCGCAATCTGCTGTCGACGTTGTTTCTTTCCCAAGGCGTCCCGATGCTTTCCGGCGGAGACGAGTTTGCCCGCACGCAGAAGGGCAACAACAATGTTTATTGCCAAGACAACGAGCTCAGCTGGTTTTCGTGGGAGCGCACGCCGGCAGAGCATGCGCAGACTGAATTCGTGGCGCGGCTCATTCGCTTTCGCAAGGAACATCCGGTCTTTCGCAGGCCGAAGTTTTTCCAGGGCCGGCCGATCCGCGGACTGGGCATCAAGGATATCATGTGGCTGAATCCATCCGGCAAGGAGATGAGCGACGAGGAGTGGAACTCCGGCTATGCTCGTTCCATTGGTGTTCTGCTCAGCGGCCAAACCATGGATATTCGCGATTCGCGAGGCGAACCGATCACCGACGATACCTATGTTCTCTTCTTCAACGCGCATCACGAGAAGCTTCGCTTTCGCTTGCCGAGGATCCGCACGAGCCGGGCAGGGTGGGAACTGGTGCTCGACACGGCACGCGAAGCCGGCTTCGTGGACGAGAAGATCCATTTTCCCGCGACCGGGACGCTCGAGCTTTTGGAACGGTCTCTGGTCGTCGTTCGGCATGGATTGACCCGGCAAAGATTCAGATCGCCTCACGGACCCGAGGCGGGTTCGCCGTGAGCGAAGACGCCGCTCCGCGAATCCCGACATCGACTTACCGGCTCCAGTTCCACGCCGGGTTCACCTTCGACGATGCCCGGCAAATCTTAGACTACCTTCGCGCTCTTGGTATCAGCGATATCTACGCGTCACCCTACTTCCAAGCGTCGCCAGAGAGCACGCATGGGTATGACGTGGCGGATCATAACCGGTTGAATCCGCTCGTGGGCGACGAGCACGCGTTTCGTGCCTATTGCTCCGCGCTCCGGGAACGCGGCATGGGGCAGGTGCTCGACTTCGTGCCGAATCACATGGGCATCGGGGAGTCGCTCAATCTCTGGTGGATGGATGTCCTCGAAGATGGGAAGATCTCTCCTTACGCGCAGTTCTTTGACATCGATTGGCGACCGACCAAAGCGGTGCTCTCGGACCGAATTCTTCTCCCGATCCTGGGAGACCGTTACGGAGAGGTTCTGGAAGGCGGTGCGTTCAAGCTTACGTTTGAAAGCGGGGCCCTTTTCTTATCGTGCTTTGGAACAAAGCTGCCGATCGCCCCGACGAGCTATCCGACGATTTTTGAGCGCGCCGTCGGTGAGCTGAGCGGACCGGCCCGGGATGCGTTGCACGCTCTAGGTTCTGAGTTCGTCAGGCTTCCAACCGACGAAACTCGTGTCGGAGCCAAGGCCTTGGCCAAAGAACGCCTTCGCCAGCTGGCCGAGGATCAGAGCGCAGTCGGGAAAGCGATCGAGCATGCCATGCGGTCGATCGAGGGTGAGCCAGGGAATCCTTCCAGCTTCGATGCTTTGCACGATCTACTCGAGGCACAAGCGTACCGGCTCAGCTATTGGCGAAGCGCTGCCGAGGAGATCAACTACCGGCGCTTCTTTGACATTAATAATCTGGCCGCGATTCGCGTGGAAATTCCGGAAGTCTTCGAAGCGGCGCACAAGCTTGTTTTCGAATGGCTGACGAGAGGCGAGGTCACCGGCTTGCGAATCGACCATGTCGACGGACTCTGGGACCCCAGGGGTTACCTGCGACGCTTGCAGGAACGTTACGCGGAGCTGCGGGGACTCTCTGCGGAAGGCCCGGGCCTGTACCTGGTCGTCGAAAAGATTCTGGACTTTGATCGGGAATCGCTTCCCTCGGATTGGCCGGTCCATGGAACGACTGGCTACGATTTTACCAATCAAATGGTCCAGATCTTTACCGATCCTCGTGCCCAGAAGCGCATGACGCGAATCTTTGAGCGCTTTACCGGGTTCCGCGAAAGTTTCGCTGACCTGGCATACCAAAAGAAGATGCTGGTGATGCAGCTTTCCCTGAGCAGCGAGATTACGGCTCTTGGGAAAGCGCTTGATGAGCTTTCGGAAATGTATCGCGGGTATCGTGACTTGACGACCATCACGCTGGTCACGGCCATCCGCGAAGTGATGGCCTGCTTTCCGGTCTACCGGACCTATACGACCGAAGAGGCCACCGTCTCGGCGGACGACGAACGCGTTATCTTGCGGGCGATTGTCGCAGCCCGACGGCGCAACCCGTCGATCGAAAAGCCGGCCCTTGACTTCCTTCGCGGGGTTCTTCTGCTGCGCTTGCCGGATGGCTTTACTCCCGCGCAAAGAGAGGCCCATGTCCGCTTTGCGATGAAGTTCCAACAGTGCAGTGGTCCGATCATGGCCAAGGGGGTGGAAGACACCACTTTCTACATTTATAATCGACTCATTTCGCTAAACGAAGTCGGGGGCAAACCGGAGCAGTTTGGCATTGATCTCGCCGAGTTCCATAGGCTGAATGCCTGCCGCGCTGAACGGTGGCCCCACGCGATGCTGGGAACATCGACCCACGACACCAAGAGAAGTGAAGATGTCAGGCTACGCATCACCGCGCTTTCCGAGATACCCGAACTCTGGGACAAGGCGATCCGGCGCTGGAGTAAACGCCACAAGAAGTATCGCACAAAGATCGATGACGAACATGCGCCCTCCCGCAATGAAGAGTATCTCCTCTATCAAACCTTGGTGGGAACCTGGCCGCTCGAGCCGCTTCAAGCTGACCAACGCGATGCCTACAACGAACGCATTGAAAAGTTCATGATCAAGGCGATCAAGGAGGCCAAGATCAACAGCAGCTGGATCGAGCCCAACCAAGAATGGGAGGAGGCCAGCGTCAGCTTCGTCAAAAGCATCCTCAGCGGCAAAGGCTGTGAGAAGTTCTGCGCAGACCTCACCGATCTGGCGGAAATCGTCGCTTCTTTGGGCGCGATCAACTCGCTAGCGCAAATCATCGTCAAGTGCACGGCCCCGGGTGTGCCCGACTTCTACCAGGGAACCGAGATCTGGGATCTCAGTCTGGTCGATCCGGATAACCGACGCCCGGTCGACTACTCTCTCAGACAGCGACTCCTTGAATCGCTCGAGCACGCGCATCCCGAACATTGCTTGAAAGAGTGGCGGACCGGTCAGATTAAACTCCTTCTGATACAACGGCTGTTGAGATTTCGGGCCGAGAACCGGCTCCTTTTTCTGAAGGGCGACTACAAACCGCTGGAGGCGGTCGGAGAAAAAGCGAAGCACGTCATCGCCTTCGAAAGGGAACTCGAGGGCCAGTCCGTGGTTGTCGTGGTGCCTCGCCTGACCCGGTCGCTTGGTCCCTGGCCGGTGGGAGATGCCTGGAGCGAAACCTTCGTCGCGGCCGTGCGCGTTGGAGCCGAACCGTGGCACGATGTCTTGTCGAGGAAGACAGTTCTTCCGGGTGATCGTCTTGCCCTCCCCACGATCCTCGCAGATGTCCCGTTCGCGGTCCTACACCGGCGCCGCGAACCCTGACATCCCATCCAGTTTGAAGAGTCGGGGGTGTATTTACCCTAGTAGGCGGTCCGCTCCACTGTTGTGGTCGTGGCCGGAGCCAGCGTCGAGGATCGAGTCTCCGTGGTGGTCACGGTGGTGGTAGGCTCCACCTCTCGTGTCACGCTGATGCAGCCGGTCAGGCAGATCACGGCAGCGCCGGCCAACAGAAGAATCCAGACCGCGGCGGAATGTGTGTGTTTCATAAAAATATTTCGTTTCCTGAAGTTCGTTTTAAGGCGTCTTCCTGGTCGTCATAAACGGCCCCGTCATCACCTCGAGGGTGCCGTCACTCGAAGGCTTCGACTGGCTGGATACTTACGGTAACATCCATGCTGAGATAGCTATTTGATCGTCCCGCATACGATCCGCTGACTGGCATCACCCCGCGCGGATGCGAGCTGACACCACAGACGATATGTCGGTCTGTCGTCCCCTCGCCAAGAGTCGGATCACACCCAAACCAGCCGTGTTCCGGAAAGTAAATTTCCGTCCACGCATGGGTGACCCCCTGGCCGGCGCGTGATGCGACCCCGTCCAGGTAGCCGCTGGCGAACCGGCCTGCCAGCTGTAAACTTCGAGTCGATTCGAGCAGCAGGGTGGCCATGTCCCGACACGAGCCCGAACCAAGACGCAACGTTTCCAGGGGACTTTGCACTCCACGCTGCTCCCGGCGCCGATAGCGAATCGATCGGAAGATCCATCGATTCACCTCGTGTGCCAGATGAACCGCGTCATCGCCTGCACGTGGCCGAAACGTTCGCATCGTCCAGTCTCTCAACTCGTCCGCTTCATCGCGGTAGACGGACGACAAGTATCCCATTGCTATGGGAGCCTCGATGTCTGAATACCGTGCCGGATAGCTTACCGGAAGAACGTCCAGGAGGCGGCGGGAGCTGTGCTCCCGCCGAAAGATCACCGCAACACTGGAAAACTCGAGAAGATCGGCTGGTTCCGAGAAGGAGACCAGCGCGATCGAGTTCCCAAAGATATCCCGATGCCAGCTGACTGCGCCGGAGGGATTGAGTCCCAACGAAAGAGTCTCCACGCGCACATCGTGGCCCTCGCGAGGTCTGATGACCAAACGGTGCATGCCGAACGTCACCGGCTCGGCGTAGTGATAGCTCGTCGTATGCGAGATACGCAGGCGGCTCATTCTCCTCCCGCATCGAGCGAGATCGACGTCTCGTTCAAATCGTGTGGCGTTAGCGGGCGAAAGGAACCGCTTTCCACCAACTCACAGCGCACGTTCTGCCTGGCCGTGGTCACCGCACCGAATGCGGTACAAACGGAGACATCTGCGGCATCTCGACCAAGACCGATGCGAACCAGGCCATTGAGCGGGGTCAAGCGGGTGGCATCGAACAATATCCAGTGTCCGCCGATGAACGCTTCGACGCAGGCGTGAAAATCCGGAGGGTCAAGACGATAAGCGTAACCTGTGAAGTAGCGTGCGGGAATGGTCAACGCGCGGCAAATCGCAATGTCAAGATGGGCAAAATCGCGACACACTCCCGCGCACTGGATCACGGTGTCACACGCCGAGGTCGCGGACGTCGAAGCTCCGGGAACGTATTCCACGTTGCTGTGGATCCACTCCATAATCTCCAGCACCTGCTCGTCGGTGTCGCGATGTTTCGTAAACTTTTGCCATGCGAACCGCCCCAGAAGGTCCGATTGACAGTACCCGACTCGGTAAAAGATAAGGAATGTGCATAGGATCGAGATGCGCCGGGGAGACCTTGCGAAGGAGTTCCGGGGTTGAAGAACTGCTGGTGGACCTCTGCCTCGGCGCGATAGTGTAGCTTCAGTTCACCATCCTCCGCCACCCGCAGGCGGTCGAATCGATTGCGGTCCGGTTCGCTCACGATCAATTCCTGTAGTGCGTTCGGCGCGGTCGTCCATCGCTCACGCATGATCTTCTGCGCCGGCGAGCAATGGACTCGCGCGTTGACAAGCAGCGTCGCCATTGCGCGGACGAGGTAGTCAAACTTACTGACAACTCGAAATTTCATCCGTCTCGACCCTGCGCGTTCCTGGCTGCCTATATTCTTCCCAGAAGAACGAGCACCAAGAGAATGACGAGGATGAGCCCGAGCGTTCCGCTGGGAAAATAGCCCCAGCCGCTACTATACGGCCAAGCCGGCAATGCGCCGACAACGAGAATAAGAAGAATGATTAGGAGAAGGAGATTCATGCTGAGGCGATTTTTTCATCGATACTTCGCACGACAGGCAGTCGATGCGCGTATGCGTGAATTTGTCACGGAGCGAGCTCCCTAACGAGAACCTCTTCTCATCGAAGCCGCCACGATGCCGGCGCCGGCGAGGAGAATCGCGGCCCCAACGATCGGCGAGACTGGAATGCGCTCCTTCTTCTCGGCGATCGCTTCGAGAGGTCCAATGTCGATCACCTTCTCTTGTTTGGTAAATGTCACATAGGGGAGGGCAAGGGTGAGCAACCCAAGGCAGATGAGAACGATTCCGATAATTCGCATGATGGGATTGGTTTCGGATAGTTCGCCCATGCATGGAGCCACGCGCGTATCACATCATCAAAACATCTCCGTGGTCCGACACATCAGTCAGGGACTTTCCTAAGCAAGAGCCCCCGCCGGGTGACGTTACCTTGTTATGATCCATAAGCATTCTGAACGGCGTCGAGAGTGGTTGAAGCTTGTGCGGGAAAAGCTCGTTCCCTTGAAGCTTCTCACTCCCGCCGGGTCGGAAACGCATGAATGGTCTCGGACCTACCGGGATCTCATTTTTGAGATGGCCATCTTCGTCGACCGGCAGGGTGGTGAAATTACCTCGCAGTTGGTCCGCCACTTCATGGCCAACCAGCCGGCGAACGACCTGATCGCGAGCTTCTCGGCAAGAGAAATTGGCCTGCTCATGAGGAAGGCCGTCGAGTATGATCTGCCCGTCCATGAAGATGACCATCTCGACAAGGTGTCCCCTCTGAGCAGGCAAGCGGCTCGGTCGAAGGGCTCCCTTCGAGTCGAATCGGGAATGGGAGCGATCCCTTATGCGAGTATCAGGGAGAGTCCGGAGAGCTAGGCTTTTCTCCGATAGGTCAATCGCTAAGGGCACCGATTGGGGAAGTTGCCTTCGTCGATTAGCGTTGGAGTGAAACTGATATCGACTATGGAAATGACACTCGATCGTGACGTGCTGCTGGACGACCAGCAGCTGATGAACGGAATCCTGCAAAAATCGTCGAACGCCCTCGACCGTCTTTACAAGCGCTACCGCGTTGTTCTCAAATCAATCATTATGCAGGTGCTCCACGATGAGACCGAAGCGGACGACGTTTTGCAGGAGGTATTTCTGCAAGTGTGGAATCGTGCCCCCAGCTACTCGGCCGGCAAAGGGAAGCTCCTCAGCTGGCTCTGCACTCTCGCACGACGCCGGGCCATCGACCGGCTTAGGCAACACGCGGCGTATCGGCGAGCCACCGATCGCTATGAAATCTCCTGCAAACACTTTGAAAAGAACGTCGACGATTCTCATAGTGTGGAACGCCAGGCCTTTCGAGATGATCTGCGTTCACTCCTTCATCGCCATCTGGATTCACTTCCGCCCAATCAGCAGGAAGTGATTCGTCTTGCTTTCTTCCAGGAGAAAAGTCAGCGCGAAATTTCCGCCCTCACCAACATTCCTCTCGGGACCGTGAAGACACGAATTGAGCTCGGCATCAAGAAGCTCTCCCATGCCATCGGGGGTGTTCGGGAAAAGGTCGTATAACCGCCCTGGGGTCCAACTCCCACCCGGCGCCTTACTCGAGCTTCAGGTTTTCGGGGAGGGGGCCGGGAGCCAGGACGTGGAGCTCGGACAAACCGCCCGGCGAACGCTCGTCTGTATCGGCGACGGGATGCCTGATCGGACGGACGTCAATCGACAATTCGTGTCCGGCTCGTTCGATCATGATCGGAACCCGGTCGCCGGCGGTCAGAAAGAAGGAGGCGTCAATGACGTCGTCAGCCGTGGCAATCTTGACACCGCCAATCTTGGACACGATGTCTCCCTCCTCTAAACCGCATTCGGCGGCTGGGGAATTGGGGTCCAGCTCAGCAATGCGAACACGATTATCGCCGCTGGGCATTGTTTCGTCCTCGACGTTTGCACCGACCCATCCGTACCTCGGTTCGCCAAAGCGGACGTAGTCCATACGCAATTTCTCTGCCGCCTCGATCGGCAACGCATAACAAGCGCCGCCGCCCTCAATCCCTGAGACGATAATGCCGACGGCTTCGCCTTTGAGATTCAACAATGGGGCCCCGCCAAAACCCGGCTCGACGGAAACAATCGCCCGGATGTGAGTCGTCATAAAGTATCTACCCAGAAACTGGCGGTCGAAGCCCCCTACAATTCCAAAGCTTGGCGTGGCCGCCAGATTCACCGGAAAGCCAATCGCGAGGACCGGCGAGGCGAGCGAAAGTCCCTTGGAATTGCCAATGGGAATAAACGGCGAATTGTAATCCACCTTCAGCAGCGCCACACCGCTCCGAGGATCAGCCAGCAACAACTTCGCGGGAATCCGCCGGTCACCGTGAACCACCAGAATCTCGTCGGCGTTGGCTACAATGCAGGACAGCGTATAAATCGTGCCGGCAGGGTCGGCAAAGAATCCTGTGCCGCTGAGTTTTCCGTGACGGTCATACGCTTCCACACGAACGGTGGACGACCGTCGTTCGTCGAAGATTCTCCGAACCTCGGAAGAAACTTTCTCGCCAAGATTATCCTCCGCTCGGCCCGTAACCGCGAGGAGCAGGAGAAGAAGAAAGCCGAGCTTTCCGTCCAGAACGCTAGAAGCTGAGCGGCTGCTCATTGCTCACGGGCCGGGGCTGGAGCACATAGTGCGATGGCAGCGACCCGCTGGCTTGTGCGGAGACCGGAAGCGTATCCGTGATGATAACTGGTTTCGAAGGGGTCAGCGAGAAAGAGGTTGGCGACACTTCCGATTTGGCGAGCGTGCCAGCCGGCTGCTGAGTAATGATGAGAGTGGATGCGCCAGCGGCGAGCACGACGATCGCAGCGTAGGCGATCTGCGGAACTCGGAAGGTTGGTGCGATCGAAGTGACCCGGTCCCAAAGCAGCGCCCAAGCGGGCCGTCGCAGCGCTTCAGCGCGTTGCCGACGCTGAAACTCGCGCAGAAAGTCGTCAAAGTAGGCAGGAGGTGGTTGTTCGTAACGCTTCAGCCGCAACAACTTCGAGACGTTCAGATCTTCGTCCATACCATTGACTCAGTGTTTGATAAACTCTTCCAGGTAATTTTGCAACTGGCGATGCGCATAAAACAGTCTGGATCTCACCGTGCCCTCGGAGATGCCAAGGATCTTGGCGATTTCCGCGTGGGGCATGCCTTGAATATCAAACATGGTAACGACCGCTCTATGTTCATGAGACAGCTTCTGCATAGCCTCGTTCAATCTTTGTTGCAGTTCGGAGATATTCGCATCCTGACGCGGATCTCCGCCGGTCGTGGCTTCAATGAAGTCCGGGTCGTTCTGAACGCCCGCATCCATGTCGTCGAGGCTCATGGCATGCCGGCGGCCGCGCTTCTTCACAAAATTGATGGTCATGTTCACAGCGATCGAGTGCATCCAGGTGTAGAAGCTGGACTTGCCTCGAAACCCCTTGATCGAGCGGTATGCTTTCGCGAAGACCTCCTGGAGCAGGTCGTTGGTGTCTTCGTGATTCGAGGTCATGTTGTAGATGAGTCCATAGAGTCTTGGACTGTAGCGGATGACCAACTCATCGAATGCTTCCGGATCCCCTGCCTGCGTGCGGGCGACCAGTTCGTCGTCTTGTGGTTCCGGAGCTTCGTCCATTCAGGAAAAGCTCGAAATAATATCAGAAGGAGCGTCGTGTGGCCAGCGACGGATTGTCGTCCCTGGATGGGTCAGGCTCGTTGGGCGGCCTGCAACTCTTTCAGACGCCCATAGAGTTGCTCGAGCCGATCGAGAGACAAACCGACCCCTTTCGCGCGTCGCAGCGGCTCGCTCCAAGTGGCTTCGACTTCGAGTTCCTTGCCGGCCAGCCAGTCTATCAAAGTTGACGGCTGATAGGCGCCCATCGAATAGGTTCGCTTGATCTGCAAGTCTGCATCTTCCTTTTCGATGAGAGAACCGAGTGCTGCGGCCGCAGCGATCGTCTCCTGCATCAACGCCCGGCAGCGCGCGTGAAGCAGGGATCACCGAGGATCTTGTCCACGGTCAGACCGCCGAGACCGTTCTGCAGGTCAAGAGAATCGTCTTTTCGTTCAGGAGGGGAGGGACCAGACTCTCCAGTGAGCTATTGGAAGTCGCCTTTAGTGCCACAACCACAAGGTCACACCAGCCAATTTCACGAACCTCACGGAATATCTGCGGATGTGACAGAGTGACATTTGGACCTTCGACGCTATGGATCGAGATCTCGCGCTGGCGGGCTTCGTCGAAGCGGAGCGCATCAGAAAGCTGACATTCGCCCCGCCCGCGGCAAGCTTGCCGCCGTGGTAGAGTCCCACAGATCCCGAACCAAGGACGGCTATCTTGCCGACGTCAATGATCCCCATGACGTCGACGTGACATCCTGATGACGATGCAAAGGGCCGTGAAGGCGAGCCAGCTTCCCGCGATCCAGTAGTCCTGCGGCTCGGTGGCGATGTGCGTGGGCCTCGGCGAGTCATCGGGGTGAGCTTTCTCACGAGTGGCGCTCCCGTGCTCCGTCGCGTGCGGGGCGGAAGGGGAAGGGAGAAATTGTTTAAACGCGCCCTTGTGATGGAGGAAGAGCAGCGCAAAGAGGCCCATCGCGACAACGATCACCGAGAAGACACTTCTCCAGTCCGGCAGGACCGCGCAGGCAGCGGCCACAGCTCCGAGTGTGGCCGCGAGCATCACCATGACGTGATTTTCCGGAAAGAGCATTTCAGCGAGATGGGCCGCGTACACCGACACCAGGAAGATCTCGATCCACTCGAGCATCAATTGCACGTGGGCGACCTTCTCGACATTGACATTCAGGCTGTTCGCGATGTCGGCCTGCCGATTTGCGATCTCGCGCTGACTGAGGGCCAATTGCTCCTGGCGGCGCGCGGAATGGTGAGCCGTCAGGTCGGAGATCGCCTGCCGGACTTCGGCCCATCCGCTCGGCACATCGAGCCCGTTCTGCGCGAGCAAATAGAAGCGGTGGACCGCTTCGCGAACACTCACCTGGATAAAGCGGCCTGAGACGGCAAACTCAAGCATCCTCGAACGGAGGGAGTCGAGCGCGCGCTCGGCGTCGCGTGGTTCTGCGAGAATTCGTCCGGCTTGGTCGACCAGTCGGTTCGAAACCAATCGTTGAAAAAAGGCGACGAGATAGGGGATGAAGTATTTATCGCGGACGATCGTTGCCCGCTGCTCGTTGAAATCGACAGACCGGCCGTCCTCTCCCTGCTGGTCGGCAACGAGATGGGCTGCTCCGAGTTGACCGACAGCCGCCCAATGTTTGCGGTTCAGGATGGTATCGGCGACCGTCAGGTTCCCCTCGGGGGCACCGGCGTGCTGAGGTTCTTCGACCTGGGCCAGGCCTGATAAGAAGGGGGCGAGAGAGTGGCGCATGGAATCGTCTCCGAAATCGCACTCCGAAGAGAATCGGGCCACCGAGAAGACCGTCAGCTCCTTTTGCAGCGGTTGTCGCGCATCGAAACCCCATTTCTCGAGGGGCGCGAGTAATTTGCCGACGAGTTGCTCGAGGGTGAATCGGCCTCCGCTCATCCGAAGGTGATCCTCCAGCGGTTGGGATTCATCCGGCGCAGGCGGGATCAGCGCGCGCTGCGCAGATGGGATGGCATTCCAGCGCTCGGGGTCGTCCTGAGGATGTCTCTTGTGGAGGAAGGAGGGATGGCGCCGAAACTGGCTGAGATGATAGTTGAAATTCGCAGCTTCGCGCCGTGTTATCTGCGATCCACCGAGGGCCAAGGCGATCGACAGGATTCCCACTCCCATCGGTGAAAGAAAGAGTTCTATCCGCGGTTCCGCGATCAGTTTTACCGGCAATCGGCCCGCCGAAGCGCCTTTGCCGACGCGCATCTCACAATCGTCGAACCAAAGATTGGCGGCGATGGCCGATAGCTTGAGATAACTGCATTCGCGATCAAACAGGAAGGCTTCCACGTGGCCCAAGAGTTCGTCGCGGTAGAGTGCGTGAGGTTCTGCGCACTCCCAAAGAGGGCGCGAGGTTCCGTCACGCGAAGCAAACTTCTCTTTCAAAAGAGCCTCGGAGGCAGACTTGACGCCGAGCTGAAAAAAGAACGGGTAAAGGAATCGGGTTTGCAGTTCGAGAAGGCGCGCCTCTGAAGTCGCATTGGATGGTGTCGAATCGGCCATAACCCTTTCGGTTCCAGCCGTCCTGATTTTCTTACCTCGCTCCGTCAAGCCCGAAGTCGTCGCTTGAAAAGATTTCTCCTCTTTCTACGATGGTTCTTAACGGAAACGATCGGGGCCCCTCTCATGTCTCAACTCGCGGAAATCGAAGCTCGGCTGCTGCCCATGGAGTCGCTGATTGACAAGCTGGGCGGCGATCTTTCGCAGTCTCTCAAGCATGTCGAAAGCGTTCCCACCGAGGCTTGCAACAACAACGGCAAGATCGTGCAGGAGTTGCTCTACGACTTCTGGCGTCGCCTGGAAATCAAGGGATCCCCGCATCACAAGAATATAGAGGAGCTTCTCACACAGGTCAGGCGAGTCGTCGAGGAAAGGGGCGTGGAAATGCCTCGGCGCATCTACGACAAGATTCGCAGCGTTCAAGCAACGCGCAACCGTGCAACCCACCTGGCCCCGGAGGAGACAACCGTCGACGACGCCATCGAAAGCCTCAAGCAACTCGGCGATATTGCGGCGTGGTATTTTTTCAAGTATCTGGGCGAGGCTCCGGTCGAGCCGGCCGAGCCGGAGCCGATCAAATCCGCGCCGGCTCCGGCCGCGCAAGCGCTCCTCCACATTGCCATTCTCTATAAGCGCAAGACTTCCGACGAAGATGTCATTGGCCACCAGGATGAACAGGTCCTGCACTGGCTGGAAACTCAGTTTCGAGCGGCTGGACACTCGGTCTTCATTGACCGTCACCTGGTCATCGGAGAGCAGTGGGCCAAGGAAATCGCGCGCCAGATCAGGGAGTCAGATGTCGTTGTTCCTTTGTTGAGCGAAAAATCCATTGAGAGCGACATGCTTTCATATGAAGTCAAACTGGCTCATGAGGCTCGGCAGTCGCAGAACGGCAAACCACGGCTGCTCCCGGTTCGGGTCAAGTTTACCGGCAAGCTTCCTGGTGAGATGGCGGCCATCATGGACTCGCTTCAATATTTTCTTTGGGAAGGTCCCCAGGATAACCAGCGCCTTATCGATAACTTTTCGCGGGCGTTCCTGAATCCCTCGTCTTCTCCGTCCTCTCTGCCTCGACTGAAGCTCGAGCAGGAGGGAGGAGCCGTGCCACTCGATTCGCAGTTCTATGTTGTGCGACCGGTAGACAATGAGTTCTATCAAGCCATCGGAAGGCGCGACAGCATCCTCCTGCTCAAAGGGGCTCGCCAGATGGGCAAAACCTCGCTGCTCAGCCGCGCATTGGAACAAGCCCGAGGCTCCGGCTTTCGGGTGGCCATCACGGACTTTCAGAAACTGGATGCTTCTCAACTTGAGTCTGTCGAGAGCTTCCTTCAGGCGCTCGGTGCGATGATTGCCCTCCAGCTCGACCTTGATGTGTTTCCTCAAGATGTTTGGAAACGCCAACTCGGCGCCAAGGAGAACTTTGAGCGCTATCTGCGCCGCGAAGTGCTCGCCAAGGCGGAAAGCCCGCTCGTCTGGGCGATGGACGAAGTCGATCGCCTCTTTGCCTGTCCCTTTGGCAGCGACGTATGCGGCCTCTTTCGCTCCTGGTGGAACGCACGCGCCTACGAACCGGCGGGCCCATGGTTCAAGCTCACTCTGGCGATCGTTTACGCTACCGAGGCGCACCTGTTCATCACCGACATGAATCAGTCGCCATTCAATGTGGGAACGCGCTTTGAACTCGGTGATTTCACCTTCGAGCAGGTCGCGGACCTCAATGACCGTTATGGTTCGCCTCTGCCGGATGAGGCCAGGCGCTCCCGCTTCTTCCGACTCATCGGCGGCCAGCCCTATCTCACCCGCCGCGGACTGCGGGAGATGGCTGACAAGAAACTTGATATCAACGCGCTCGAGGAGATCGGCGACCGGGACGAAGGACCCTTCGGCGATCATCTCCGGCGCATTCTCGTCGCGATCTCCGAACACGAGGAAATGGCGGACGCTGTCCGCGAGGTGCTTCGCGGCAAGGCGTGTCCGGACCAAACCGTCTTCTACCGCCTGCGCAGCGGCGGGATTTTAGCGGGCGAGAGTCTGCGCGACGCGCGGCTTCGCTGCCAGCTCTACGCTAACTACCTCGAACGCCACCTGCTATGAGCGTCGCCGCGGCCTCCAGCCCCGTGTTCTACCGGGTAGGGGGAACAATTCCGCTGGATGTGCCTTCGTACGTCGTCCGCAAGGCGGACGAAGACTTGTTTTCGGCGCTGCTCTCCGGCGATTACTGTTATGTCCTCGACTCGCGGCAGATCGGCAAGTCCTCGCTGATGCTGCGCACCGCGGTCCACTTGCGCAAAGAAGGCGTGGCGGCGCTCATTCTCGACCTGACGGCGCTCGGACAGAACGTAACTCCGGAGCAATGGTACTTCGGGCTTCTTGGCCAGATCGCGCGAGGTATGCTGCAATTCGACCTCGATCTTGAGGACGAGTTCGACGCGCATTGGGAAGAGCATCCTGAACTGGGGCCGCTCCAGCGCTGGACCGCGGCCATCGAGAATATCGTCCTCAAAAGATGGAACGGAAAAGTCGCGCTCTTCATCGATGAGATCGACTGCGTGCGCAGCCTTCGATTTTCGACGGACGAATTCTTCGCGGGAATTCGCGAACTCTACAATCGCCGATCCTACAAACCCGACCTTCATCAACTCGCCTTTTGCCTCCTCGGTGTGGCCAGCCCATCGGATCTCGTCAAGGATCCTCACACGACGCCCTTCAATATCGGGCGTCGCATCGAGTTGACGGACTTTACCGAGAAGGAAGCTGCCCCGCTTGCGGCCGGCCTCGGCCGAGATGAACTGGTCGCTCGCAAGCTGCTGGCGCGGATTCTGTATTGGACGGCCGGTCATCCTTACCTCTCGCAAGTGCTTTGCCGGGCGATCGCCGAGGACCCGAAAGTTGCCGACGCACAGGGAGTCGATCGTCATTGCGAAGAACTCTTTCTTTCCGCGCGCGCCCGGGAAAAGGATGACAATCTTCTCTTTGTCAGTCGACAGATGCTCGCATGCCAGGATCTCCCGGCTGTCCTGACCCTCTATGACAAGATCCGGCGCGGACGTCGGCCGGTCGCCGACGACGAAACCGATGTCTTTATCAACCATTTGCGCCTGGCAGGAATCGTGCGTGCCCGCCAGGGGATCCTGCAGGTTCGCAACCGGATCTACCGTCAAGTATTTGACGACAAGTGGGTGATCTCACGGATGCCGGATGCGGAACTGCGCCGGCAAAGAGAGGCATACAAACGAGGAATGATCAAGGCGGGGGCCATCGCTGCCTCGCTGATCCTCCTCATCCTGGCGGGGAATGTGGCCTACCTCTATCTCTTCGTTTGGGAGCAGGTCACTTATGCCAAGGGCTGGAATAAGCGCCATGGAAGTTTCGAGCCAGACGGTGTCTTGACGCGCGAACAGGTCCGCCATCGATCGGTCTCCTATCGCTTTGTGCGTTACGGCCGCCTGAATCAGATCGTCCTCATGCAAAGCGTCAATAGTGAGGGCCGGCTGAGCACGGAGCATGGCTTGGGAACCTATTTCGGAGAATCTGGTAAAAGCCAAGGCGGAGACGAAATCTGTCAGTGGCAGACGGTCTATGATCGCGACGGACGGGTAGTCTATGAACGCGCCCTCAATCGCGAAGGTCAAATGATTTGGGGCTTTGTTTACTCACCCTCGGCGGTGCCTGACAAAGCGGAAACGGGTGGATTTCTCAATTCTCTCCTGAAGTTTATCTACCCGGCCTTTGCCAATCCGGGAAGAAGGCTCTCCGAGGCGAAGGGCCATTATGTTGGGCCGGATGGCTATCCGAAACCCAACGCTACGACTGGCGCCGAGTACGTCCACTTCTTTTATGACAAGCACGGATTCGAAGGCCTCATTCTCTACAAAGACCGTCTCGGCAACCCGAAGCAGGGTCTGGATAAAGCTTTTGGCAAGTTTAATCTCTGGAACTCCGAGGGACGCGGACTCTACCAGATTTCGCTCGACGCCGCCGGCAAACCGATGATCGATGAGGGCGGCAATTGTGGAGCCCTGACCTACTTCGACACCGATGGCGATGTCACCTTTTCGGTCTCGTTCGACACCGAAGGCAATCTGGTCGACTGGAAGGACAAAGGCATCGCCGCGCGCGCTTACAGCCGCGATCAATACGGAAATTCCGCTTCTCTCTCGTATTACAACGCGGACGGTTCTCCCGGGCTGAACGAGGACGGCTTCCACAGGGTCGAGAAGATCTTCGACGACCGGGGCCACGTCGTGGAATACCGCTACTTCGGCCGGAACGACGAGCCGGTCTCGATGAAGGAAGGTCATCACATTTGGCGCGGATCGTACGACAAGGCCGGGAATCTCATCGAGTTCGCCTACTTTGACAAAGAGGCACGTCCGACCACCATCGCCTCCGGTTATCACAAAGCCGTTTCCTCCTACGACGAACGCGGCCGGCAAACAACGATTGCCTACTTCGACACCGCCGGAAACAAGACGCTGCACAATGATGGTTATCATATCGCTACGACCGAATTTGAGGGGACCAGTGATCGCAAGGGCCAGACCATGAACCGCTGGCGCTATTACGACATCGACGGAAAGCCCGTAGAAAACTCCTCCTTCGCCACGCACATGTCGCTCTCCACGTTCGACGCCAATGGCCGTGCCACCGAGTACGCCTATTTCGGTCGCGATGGACAGCCGGCCCCCTCTCGGTACGGATACCAGAGGGTCAAGCAGGGTTTCGACGTGGCTGGCAATCGTATCGAGCGCAGCTATTCTGGAATCGATGGCAAGCCCGTTCTCTCGCTCGACGGTTTCAGCAGTGACCTGGCGGTGTACAACGAAAATGGGAAACAGATCAGTATCGCTTACTTCGGCAAGGATGGCCAACCGACCATCGTCAAGGATACCGGCCTCCATCGCGTAGTCCGTTCGTTCGACCTCCTCGGACGCCCCACGGAAGAGACCTTCTTTGGGCCCGACGGCCGTCCCATTCTCAATGGGTTCAAAGTGCACTCAAAGAGGTCTCATTACGACAGCCAGGATAACGAGATCCAAACCGATTACTTTGGGACCTCCGGAGAACGCATCAACAGCGTCGACGGTTATCATCGGAGAAAAAGCGCCTACGACAAATGGAACCGACTCGTCGACCAGCGGTACTTCGATACCTACGGCCGGCCGTGCGTGGATTCCAGCACAGGGGCGCATCGGGTCTCGTATCGCTATGACCCGCGAGGTTGGCGCACGGAGATTTCTTATTTCGACGAAAACGGCCGGCCCACACTCTCTGGCCAGCAGTTCCACTCGCGTAAAAATGAATACGATGATCGCGGCAATCAGATCGGGACTCGGCTTTTCGGAATAAATGGGGAGCCGGTCGCTCCCGCGGGACTCGGCTACCATTATTTGAAATCCACCTTTGACGAGAAAAGTCGAAAGCTGAGTGAAAGTTACTTTGACACTCAAGACCAGGCCAGCCACTTGCCGCAAACTTCCGTTCATCGGGTCGCCTACACGAACAATAACCTCGGACG
Organism: uncultured Verrucomicrobiae bacterium; assembly: GCA_963820865.1. GTDB lineage: Bacteria > Verrucomicrobiota > Verrucomicrobiia > Chthoniobacterales > Terrimicrobiaceae > DASTFP01. Next base: position 613,936 of record CAWGBZ010000011.1, on the reverse strand, counting down.
CCCGGTCGAAACAGAATACTTCCAGGAGGACGGTTCTCCCGGAGCGCGCCGCGACGGTGTTCACAAGATCGTCCAGGAATTCGACGCGGCTGCCCGCAGCCTGAAGGAGCACTACTTCGGCCTCGTCCCAAATAACGCCTCGGATCCGCCGCCCGTCCTCAGCTTTACCTTGAGGCGCGACGAACAGGGAAACATTGTGGAGAGAACGCTCAGTAACGCAAACGGCGAGTCGATCACTTTACCACCGGACCGACGGGTGCACCGAGCCACGTTTCGCTACGACGGTAGTGGGCATACTATTGAAGAGAACTATTTTGACGCTCAAGGCAAACCCGCGCTGAGCCAGAACGGCGCTCATAGAACCACCCGCGTCTTTGACGGTTACGGTAACGCCATCGAGGTCCTCACTTTTGACGAACAAGGAAACCCTGCCTCGATCTTCGGCAAGCACCGGACCGTCTCCGTCTTCGATGGCAGAGCCGTAGTCCGAGAATCCTATTTCGACTCCCAAGGAAAGCCTGTCGGCCGCAATGGCATTTGGGGCCGGCGCAGCGAGGGAGGTAAGATGGTCGATCTGGATGAGAACGGCAACCCCATCTCGGTGATTCGCGTGCTGACTCTCTCCACTCCTCCCTTCAAGGGAGGCCGTGGAGACGCGGCCGGACTACGCACGGGCGATATCATTCTCGCCTACGACAACTGGAGATTTCCGATTGAGGCGGCCACCGTCGACTGGGACCAGGCTTACGATGGGTTGATTGCGGCGCTGCAGGCACCGGGTGACGCCCCCCGCAAGCTTGTCGTGTTGCGCGACGGGCAACTCGTTGAGCTAAGTGCGGCTCCAGGAATTCTGCAAATCCGGCTCACTGGCGAAGCGTGCTCCGGAGATTGGCTCCGAAACGCCGCCCGAGGACTCGTTCAACGCTGAGCGGCTTCTTTCTCTTTTCAAATACTCCCCACCGGCCGGTGCTACCGGTAATCAGGCGCGCGCCCTTGCTATGGTGGAGTAGGCCCAAAACCCAGGTGAGAAAGACGGCCGCGCGGCTGCGGAAACCAATGTGAAAGATGGGGTGGACGAATACTCGCGCCGCTGCCACCCGTGCTCGCAAACTCCCTTACAATCACGCCCGCTATCGTGAACGCAACCGCAGCGAACGCTTCTTTATAAAATCAAACGGTTCCGCCGCATTGCCACCGTTCCAGACCAGCTTGCGCCAGCGTTCCGCCGCCCGGTCGTGCACCAATTTTCGCCTCGAGCGGGTCTATGACCCGGCTGATCCGCGGCGGCGGTGGGCGTTGAAATTCGCCGATGAGAGCGATCCGTGCTCGAATGATCCACGCTGGCCAGAGTGCGCGGCGCGAGGCAAACAAAGCGGAGACCGCCCAGGACGCGTTCGGCGCCACGAAGACTCGCGAGATACCCTTCGTTGCCAAGGCGGTTAGGAAGGTAATTGGCGCGGTCTTCTCGTCGCAAAAGAACTTGGGATGCTCGATTCGAATGTCTTTCAGGCCAGGACTGTAAACGCGAATACCTTCTTTCACGCCTCGTGGAAACCCGAACACATGAGAAAACGGACATCTGCTCCGGCTGCGGCACGCCTGCCGCCGTAGCAGAGCCCGATCGAACCCCAGCCGACGGCACTAAACCTCCTTGAGAACGCCTTCCTTGGTAGAACCGGTAATAAGACGAGCACCCTTTGCATAGTTAGCGTGTGCCCAAGTCCAGTGCCAGAACACGAAAACACGGTTTCGAAAACTAATCAGAAATAGGATGTGAACGAAAAGCCAAGCCAGCCAGGCCATCAAGCCACCGAATTTCAACCCTGCGACGTTCGCAACCGCTTTATAGCGTCCGATGGTGGCCATGCTGCCTTTGTCGAAATATTTCCACGGTTCGGGCTGTTGGCCTTGGATTTGGCGCTTGATATTGGCCGCGGCATGGCGCCCCGCTTGGATCGCCGCCGGACTCACGCCAGGGACCGGTTTACCGCCATCAAACGTCGTCGCAATCATGTCGCCAACGGCTTGGATTTCGGGATGGCCGGGAATCGTAAGGTCGGGATTGACCTTCACCCGACCCTGGCGATCCACTTCGCCGCCGAGCATCCCGGCGAGCGGCGAGGCCTTATTCCCGGCTGCCCAGATTACGGTTCGTGTCTTGATGACCTGCTTGTTGATGTCCACTTCGCCTTCCGCCAGCCGCGTGACCGCGCTATTAAGCAGCACCTCGACATGAAGTTGCTGGAGCTGCCTCAGGGCGCTCTCGGAGAGTTCGGGAGGAAAGGGCGGAAGAACACGTGGAGCCGCCTCTACAAGGATAACACGCGCCTGGCTCGGGTCGATATGCCGGAAATCCGCTTTGAGTGTATGGCGAGCCAGCTCAGAAATGGCTCCCGCCATTTCTACGCCCGTGGGGCCTGCCCCAACGATCACGAAAGTCAACGCCTGCTTGCGTTCTTCCTCGGACTTTGCCTTTTCCGCAACTTCGAAGGCCAGTAACACCCGTCGTCGAATGTCGAGGGCATCTTTGATGCTCTTGAGCCCCGGTGCGTGCTCTTCCCATTGGTCGTTGCCGAAGTAGTGGTGGCGCGCGCCTGCAGCCACAATCAAGTAATCATATTTGAATGTCAGATCTCCAGTGATCACTTCGCGAGTTTCCGGATTGATCTTCTTAACCTCGTCAAGAATGACCTGGACGTTCGCTTGATTCCGGAGAATCCCCCGGATCGGCTGGGCGATATCGGCTGGCGATAATTCAGCCGTGGCCACCTGGTAGAGCAGCGGCTGAAAAAGGTGGTGATTGCTTTTGTCGATGAGAACGACTTTGACGGGCGTGTTCTCCAAAACCTTGGCGGCGCTGAGCCCGGCGAATCCCCCTCCGATGATGACAACCACCGGCAGGCTTGCTTTTTCGTTCGAAGAGGAAACAGTAGTCATGGCTTGTGATCGTTTGTAAAAAGCTTGTTAAGAGAGGACGCGTCCAAACCGCATAAAGAAGCGCAGCAAAATCTGAACATGGCAACAACAATCGAACATCCTGATACCTTGGCGAGAAGCCTTGAGCAAGTGCGTAAAGCGCAGGAGGCAGGTGAATTAGTTGGCGAGCACCTCACGCTTAATATGGGGCCCTCCCATCCCTCCACCCACGGCGTGCTTCGCATCGTTTTGGAGCTGGATGGAGAGGTCATTATAAAGGCAACTCCGGATGTCGGCTACCTCCACCGGGGGGACGAAAAGATCGCCGAAAATATGCAGTATAACCAGTTTGTTCCCTACACGGACAGACTCGACTATCTTGCGCCGATCGCCAACAACGTGGCTTACGCCCTGGCGGTCGAGAAGCTCATGGGATGGGAAATCCCTCCGCGCGGCAAGGCAATCCGGGTGATTTGCTGCGAACTGGCCCGCATCTCGGCTCACATGCTCGGAATCGGGGCCATGGCCATGGATATCGGAGCGGTCACCGTCTTCCTTTACACATTTCTTGAGCGCGAGAAGATTTACAATCTCGTCGAACTCCTGAGTGGCGCCCGCTTTACCACCAGCTACACCCGGGTCGGCGGGCAAACGCGCGATTTACCTGAGACCTTCCTTCCTCAGTTGCGCGAGTTTATTGCCGGAATCACGCCGGCAATCCAAGAACTGGACAAGCTGCTGACTCGCAACCGCATCTTTATCGATCGGTGCAAAGACGTTGGCGTCATCGCGAAGGGTGACGCGATTGCCTACGGGATCTCTGGCCCCAACCTCCGTGGGTCGGGCATCGAGCACGACGTTCGGCGCAAACATCCTTATCTGGACTACCAGAACTACGACTTCGAGATCCCCATCGGGACGGTTGGAGATTCATTTGATCGCTATCTGGTCCGCATGGAAGAAATGCGGCAGAGCGTGAAGATCCTCGAGCAGGTGGTTGAGAAACTTCCCTCAGGACCTGTCAATTACGTTGACCCCAAGCAGACGCTTCCCCCGAAAGTCGATGTCCTCACGAAGATGGAGGAACTCATTCACCATTTTATCCTGGTGACTGAGGGTGTCCACGCGCCCGTCGGCGAAGTATATTTCGGTGCCGAGAATCCGAAGGGAGAACTTGGCTTTTATATCTATAGCAAGGGGGGAGGGGTCCCGTATCGCCTGAAGATTCGGGCGCCAAGTTTCGTGAACATCAGCATCCTGCCGAAGGTGCTGCCCGGCCACATGATCAGCGACGTGGTCACCATTCTGGGCTCGTTTGACTTCGTCATGGGCGAGTGTGATCGATAGTCGAGGATTGCGCCGGCGAGCCTGCCGGTGGCAGATCGAGAATAGGGAGTCTGCCAGGTCGCGTCCTAGCCGGGGGGCCACTTCATTTGGCGGCCACCCAACAGATGCACATGCAGGTGCGGGACGCTTTCGCCGGCATGCCGACCGTGATTGAGGACGACCCGGTAGCCACTTTCCTCAATCCCTTCGCGTTTGGCGATCGCTGCCGCGATAAGCAGCAAATGACCGAGCACGGCGGCGTCGCCGGCGGCCGCCTCTCCGAGACGCGCAATCGGCTTTTTGGGAATCACAAGGACATGCACGGGCGCCTGCGGATTGATGTCGCGAATCGCCACGCATTGGTCGTCCTCGTGGATGATTTGCGCCGGAATCTCCCGGTTGATGATTCGCTCGAAGAGGGTCATGACAATTGCATTTGCAGCTCTGCGCCCGAGCACGAATGCAACTCGCTCCGCACGAAGTTCACGACTTCATCGAGCAAACCGGAGCAATCACGGCGCCAGTTCTTCGCCGAGCGCAGAAGCTTGATTCCCGAATGCGCGTCGCAAATCTCGAGCCGCTCCACCTTCGCGTCGAGCGCCTCCCGGAGCCGCAAACGGAGAAGATCGAAGAAAGCCAACTCGTATCCACAGCCGGCCGCCCGAGCCAGCTCCGCCAGAGAGATGCGGGCGGGAGGAGGAACTGCGCAAAAGTGCCCCGCCACGTCCGCGTAGCCGATCACCTGAAGGACCGATTGGACGGCTTTTTCCAAGCGGCAAATGGCCACGACGTTCTCGGTAAAATCCTGCTCAAGATAGCTCGTCACGCTTTCGGTGACATGAGGGGCCAGCCACCACTTCTTGTAGCCGGCTCGCTCGGCAGCGCGGGCTAGTGTTCCCGCAAGCCAGCCTCGCTCGAACGGGATCACCTGGCCGTCGGCAAAACGGACCAGGGGCAACTTGTTTGGCAGACTAATCACGCCTGGAAGAGTTCGGGTTGCGCGGAAGAGCGGGAAGAACGCTTCTCCTGGTAAGTCTGGATCTCCTCGATGAAATCACCGATCTCCTGAAATTGCCGGTAGACCGAAGCGTACCGCACGTACGCTATCGGGTCGATCGCATGCAACTTTTCCATGACCATGGCGCCAATGACCCTCGTGGGAATCTCACGCTTCTGCTGCGCCTCCAACTCATGCAGCAGTTCTTCGACAGCCCGCTCGATTTGGTCGATGCCAATGGGACGCTTTTCGCAAGCTTTAGCCAGACTCGTTTGCAGCTTGTGCCTGTCGAAGGGCTCGTGACGACCATCGCGCTTAATGGCCCGCAATTCAACGCGTTCGATCTCCTCGTAGGTCGTGTACCGCGTCTCGCAGGCAAGGCATGCTCTTCGCCGACGAATACTGTCCCCGTCCCGCGAAAGACGAGAATCAATCACCTTATCTTGAAGGGAACCGCACTTAGGGCAACGCATTGTGGTGCCTGAACTCTTTTTTGCGAATTCACCACAATATCTTGAGATGTCAATGGGTTTATGGCGCCTTTCTCGATAATGTCGCGATCAAGAGCCGCCCCACGATGACTTCGTCGGTCAGCGACCCGCTCAAGAGTTGCTGATTGGCGGCAGCACAGGAAAGGAAAGCCTTCTCGAGTTCTTCAACCACATAGTGCGATGCATTCGTCGCCGCAATGCCGAGGACGTAAGTGTTCATGGTGCCGTCTTTCTTTCGAGGAAGGTGAGCCGTTTCCTCCGGAGAAAGACGCTTGATGGCACTGGCAAAGAAATGCGGCTGGGAGGGTGGAGAGATCCTGTGGCGAACCATAAGATCCTTGGCGAGCAGGAGATTGCGCACGGTTGGAACGATGGCGGCCAGAAGTATTCCGATGCCGCGCTCGCCCTGATGAATGAGCTGTCGAAGGGTCTCGAGAGCCAAGGGAAGATCGCGTTTCGCAATGGCGTCGCTCAGATCGAAAATTCCGCCCTCTCGCGTCTGGGGAACCAGGAGACGCACATCGTCGGCACTGATGCGACTGACCGTGCCGAAGGCGGTCTCGAGCTTCGCGAGTTCGCTGTCGAGTTGGAGCGCATTCAAGCCGACGCGTGCCGCCAGGACTTCGACCGCTTCCGGAGCGAGTTGCAAGTCGTGCTCCCGGGCGCGCAAAGACGTCCATTCGACAATGGCTTCTTCGTCGCCGCGAAAAGCGATGTCGGGAAGATCGTGCACCGCGGTGGTCGCCAGCTTCGAGAGCAGCTTGTAGGCCGTCCGGCGCTTGTCAGCCATCGGCGCGCTGAGAAGAAAACTAATCCCTTCGGGAAGACCGGACTTCAAGACGTCGCAAAGCTTCTCGAGGGCCGCGAGAACGTTATCCGACCGGCCCGCGGTACTGTCGGCGAAAAACGAGGTGTTCTTGAGCCAGACAAGTTTCGTGCCGCCAAGGAAAGGCAGCGTCAGCAGGGATTGAATCGTTTCATGAATGCTGGCCACTGCGGCGTCGACGGTCTCCACCGCGCCGTCGATCATCTCCAATCCGAATGCATCGGCGTCTGGCGCGAGCTCGTGAGCAACGGCCATGGCGGCCTTTTTCACGGCGGCCTCGTCGGAGCCGGTGACGAAGTGTATCCGGGACGTCTTGGTGACCGTGGCAACCATCAAACGGGCGATCTCTTGCGGGCTCTTCGCCCGGCCGGATACTTTACGGGAGCCCTTTTCGGCTCGATCTTGGCAACCCCTGAGCCGGACTTGAGCTCGGCAATCTGGTCGCGCAACAAGGCGGCGCGCTCGTACTCCAGACTGGCGGCGGCCGCGGCCATATCACGCTCCAATTCCCGGATCAGTTCGTGGAGATCGAAGTCCGCCGGCGATTCCTGAACGATGCTTTGCTCGACCTCCCTGGCCTTCAGGATGACGTGCAAACTTTCCTGCACGGCACGGTGGACGCTCCTTGGGGTAATGCCATGCTCTTGATTGTAAGCGAGCTGGCGGATGCGTCGATATTCGCTGACGTCCAGCAGCCGCTGCATGCTGCCGGTGACCTGGTCGGCAAAGAGAACGACCTCGCCATTGACATGGCGCGCCGCTCGACCCGCCGTCTGGATCAGCGAAGTCTGCGAACGCAAGTACCCCTCTTTGTCGGCATCGAGAATGCAAACCAGGCTGACCTCGGGCAGGTCCAATCCTTCACGAAGAAGATTGATTCCGACCAAGACGTCGCACTCACCGGCACGGAGTCCTCGAAGGATCTCCACCCGCTCGATCGTATCGATATCGCTGTGGAGGTAGCGGACCTTCAGACCGATATCGCGCAAGTAGTCGGCCAAGTCCTCCGCGGTTCGCTTGGTAAGCGTCGTGACCAACACCCGCTCGTTCTTCTCGATGCGCTGCCGGCATAGCTCGATGGTCTCGTCGATCTGGGTCCTCAGCGGACGCACCGTAATTTTCGGGTCGAGGAGGCCGGTGGGCCGAATGATTTGCTCGACCACGAGCGGGGCGCCGGGCGTAATCGGGTCAAACTCGCGATCGGCGGCAAGCTTGGGGAAAGCGGAATTCCGCGACGGAACAACCAGACCGCGCTCGCGGAACTGATCGCCGGGGTTGGCAAAGTAGTTTGCGTTGCCCACCACGCTGTTGCGCAGTTCAAACTCTCCCGGAGTGGCGCTCACATAGATGATCTGGCGGATCATCGCCATGAACTCCTCAAAGTTCAACGGGCGGTTGTCCAGCGCACTCGGAAGCCGGAAACCGTAATCGACGAGCACGGTCTTGCGGGAACGATCCCCGGCAAACATTCCTCCGACCTGGGGAACGGTCGCGTGCGATTCGTCGATCACGAGCAGGAAGTCCTCGGGCATGAAGTCCATGAGCGTGTAAGGCCGTGATCCTGCGGGACGCCCACTCAGGTGGCGCGAATAGTTCTCGATCCCATTGCAGAAACCCATTTCCTGCATCATCTCGAGATCAAATTCCGTGCGCTGTCGGAGGCGCTGCGCTTCGACGAGTTTGTTCTCCCGTTCCAAAACCTTGATCCGCTCATCGAGTTCCTCCCGGATGGCCCGCATGGCGCGTTGCATCTTGTCGTAGGGCGTGACGAACTGTTTGGCGGGATAAATTGTCAACGTCGAAAGGGTCGCCGTTGCCCGGCCGGTGAGGGGATCAAACTGGCTGATCCGGTCAATCTCGTCACCAAAGAACTCCACGCGGATGGCCTCATCGTCCACCTGCGCTTGGTGGACCTCAACCACGTCGCCACGGACACGAAACTTGCCACGCCCAAAGGCAACGTCGTTGCGTTCGTAAAGCATATCGACCAGCTTCGCCAGAAAGGCCTCGCGGGTCATCGTTTGCCCTCGCTTGATAGTCACCAGCATCTGGAGGAAATCCTCCGGCGAAGCCAGGCCGTAAATGCACGAGACGCTGGCCACGACGATCGTATCACGGCGAGAGAGCAGCGAGCTGACCGCTGACAGCCGGAGGCGCTCGATCTCCTCATTAATCGACGAGTCTTTCTCGATATATGTGTCCGTGCGCGGGATGTACGCCTCGGGCTGGTAGTAGTCGAAATAGCTGACGAAGTACTCCACCGCGTTGTGCGGGAAAAACTGTCTAAACTCACTATAAAGCTGCGCGGCGAGAGTCTTGTTGTGCGACATGACGAGCGTAGGCCGGTTGAGATCCCGAATGATGTTGGCCACGGTAAATGTCTTGCCTGATCCGGTAACTCCCAGGAGCGTCTGGTGGCGGTTTCCCGCAACCAGCGAGCGGGTCAGTTTCTCGATGGCCTGACCCTGGTCCCCCCGTGGCTCGTAACTTGACGCCAGTTCGAACGACATAACCCACTAACTTAGTGGAGACCCCCGCTGGTCGCAAGAAGCGTCGGCCCAAATACGCCCCGGCCGCCACTCAGCCGGTGATTGCAATCTGCAGTGGCCGTGCGACGATTGTCTCTGTGAAATGCCTCGCGGAAAATTGCCTATGAATTCCCGTCTGATCTCGAAAGAACTGCAGCCGGTTCTGCGCAAAGTCGAGAATGGGCTCCGTATTTCCGAAGAGGACGCCGCCCTCCTTTACCACAGTTCTGATATCAACGGTATCGGTGCGATCGCCAACATCGTGCGAGAACGGAAGAACGGCAACGTGGCGACCTACATCCACAATCGCTACATCAACTATTCCAACGTCTGCCTGCTCTCCTGTCAGTTCTGTGCCTTCGGCGCCAAGAAGCGCGAGGCCCACGCGTTTGAGCTGGCAATCCCTGAGATCGTCGGGACGGTTCGCGATGCGCTGCGGCTTGGCATTACCGAGATTCACATGGTGGGCGGGCTGCACCCGACCCTCAAGGGTGATTGGTATTTGGAGCTGCTGCGCCACCTGCGCGGTCTTGACGAAAAGCTCATCATCAAGGCTTTCACGGCCATCGAGGTTCGGCATCTTTCCGAACGTGTCTTCAAGATTCCACTTCGCGCGACGCTCGAGCTTCTGCGTGAACATGGCCTTGGAGCCATCACTGGCGGGGGAGCAGAGATCTTCGATCCCGGGATCCGAGACCGAATTTGTCGTGGCAAGGAAAGCGCCGAGGAATGGGCGGAAGTCCACCGAACCTGGCATCAGATGGGAGGTCATAGCACCTGCACGATGCTCTACGGGCATATTGAAAGTGCCCATCACCGCGTCGATCACCTCAGGCGGTTGAGAGAATTGCAGGACGAGACCGGCGGGTTCACGGGCTTTATTCCGTTCGCTTTCGAACCTGAAGGCGCCCGCCCGGTCCTGCACGGTATCTCCCATGCGACGGCCTTTGAGGAACTGCGCAACCTGGCGATCAGTCGGATATTTCTCGATAATATTCCCCACATTACCGCGTACTGGATCAGTCTTGGGCTTCCGCTGGCGCAACTCTCGCTGAGCTACGGAGTGGATGACCTGCACGGCACCATCATTGAAGAGAAGATCTTTCATATGGCCGGGGCGCGGACACCACAGCAGCAAACCGTGGAGGCACTTGAGAAGGCGATCCGCGAAGCCGGACGCGTTCCCATGCAGAGAAACAGCTTCTACGAGCGGATCTCCAATACGATGCCGCGCACGCCGCATCTGGCGGCGGCGTGAGCTCCGTCTGTTCGGCTCTTTCCGGTCTGCGCATCGGTCCGGTTCCCTACCTCAATGCCAGGCCGCTCGTTTGGGGTCTGGAACCTGCTCTCCTGAAGACAGATGTCCCCGCCGCGCTGTCGCGCAAGTTCTTCGCTTCCGAGTTGGATGTTGCGTTGTTACCGGTGTTTGAAGTCCTCCGCGGCGGAGGCTCGACGATCGTGGATAACGTCGGCATCGCCTGCGACGGAGAGGTCTATAGTGTGATGGTCGCGAGCCGGACAAGCTTTGTGGAAACCAAACAGATTCATCTGGATCCCGCTTCGCGAAGCTCGACGGCGCTTCTGCGAGTCTTGCTGGCCGAATTTTACCCCGGTGGTCCGGCTATCGTCGAACAGGGCGACGCTCCCGCGGACGGAGCACGTCTCCTTATCGGCGATGCCGCCATCGCGTTTCGCAAGCGTCACGGGTCGACCTGGTCGTATCACGACCTCGGCTCGCTGTGGAAGGCGCACACCGGCATGCCTTTTGTCTTCGCCGTCTGGGCCGTCTCGAAGCGCGCGAATTCGTCGGTGTGCGATGCGCTTCGGAATGTGAAAGCAGAGGGTCTTGCAGCAAGAAAAGAAATCGCCTCCCGGGAGGCAGACCCCGAGTTCGCCTACCGCTATCTTACCCGATTCATTCGTTATGAGGTGGGAGCCGCGGAAAAAAGCAGCATCCGGCATTTCGAAAACCTCGCCCAACGCCTTGGTCTGCTTTCAAAAACCAAATCAGCCGCGCTGGATTTTCGCTGAATCCTGGTTCCCCATGGCGCCGTCGGGCGCACGCGAACGCGAGAATTGAACGAGATGATTCTTGCGAAAGTCTTCCGGGTCCCATGCTTTTTCCGAGAGAGCAGACTTGCGCGCCGGCGGCACGATATAGGCCAGTGCGTAAACCGTCTCTTGAGCGCTGAACACAGTGACTTCTTCAAGATCGTAAAAATCATCCTCAAACGCTGTCAGGCGTTCCCATTCATCCTTGCCAAGAGCGTAATAAAGAAGCCCTTCGATGCTGGCACCGTCCCCTTCAATGAGTCCCGGGAACGATTCACCGGTCACCTCGAGCCGGCGGTAGCCTTGGATGGTCGCCGGACGACTCGTTGGGACGCGTCCAATGACGGATTGAACGACTGCGGGGAACATCAGTGTCCCGTAGGCAAACAATGGCCGATTACGGTGGCAGGTCTCGGCCATCCTTCAAATAAAAGCCTCGGCAACGGCATCGGCCAGGAGGCGACCGCGGCGAGTTAATTGCCAGCGGTCGTTGTTCAAGATCAGCAGACCGTGAGCGGCAAAGTCTTCCGCCTTGTCGGTCGGGAGCAGATGACGGTCGACGCCCCGATTCGTCCGCAAGGAAAAGGCGATTTTCTCCGATTGGCGGATGTCCTCGGAAAGCGTTTCAGAAAAGTCGGCGACGTTCTCGCCCGCTTCGACGGCCGTTATGTATGCGCTTGTGTCGCTGACGTTCTTCCATCGATCGCGATCAACTGTCGAAAATGCGCTTGGGCCGAGCCCGACGAAATTCGCCCCGAGCCAGTAGGCGAGATTGTGACGGCACTCGCACCCGGGGCGTGCATAGTTGGAAATTTCATAGTGGGAGAAGCCCGCCTCTTCGAGCGTGCTCATGGTCACTTCGAAGAGGTCGGCGTCGAGCGACGGGTCGGGTCGATATTCCGCGCGGCTCATTCGCTTGAAGTATTCCGTATCTTCCTCGTAGGTCAGGCAATAGGCCGAGATGTGCTCGGGACCCAGCGCCACCGTCTCCTGCAGACTGGCACACCATTGAGCCCTGGTCTGCCCCGGCACGCCGAAAATAAGATCGAGGTTGACGTTGTCGAAGCCGGCCTCTCGTAGAATCTCGTAGCTTCTCCTGGCCTGACGGGACGTGTGAACCCGCCCCAGCGTAGCCAACAGGTTCTCGTCCCAGCTCTGGACCCCCATGCTCACGCGGTTGACCCCGAGTTCGCGCAGCATGGCTGCCTTCTCCGTGGACACCGTTGCCGGATTCATTTCCACCGTGAACTCCTCGAGATCAGACAGATCGATTCGCTCAGCGAGGCCGCAGATCAGATATTCCAACTGGCGTGTGGATAGTGCCGTGGGGGTGCCTCCGCCAAAGAATATCGTCTGTGGTCTCAATCGCGAGGCGTGGCGTGCTGCCTCGACAAGGACGGCGTCTAGAAAACGGCTAGTCTTGTTTCGATCACTCGTCTCCTTGTAAAAGCTGCAGTACGGACACACCTTCGGACAGAAGGGAATGTGAACGTAAAGGTGCGCGATCATTCGGCTGGAACTTTGAGACGGATGCAGAAGATTCACAAGATGAAGGCGGTTCTCGGTATCATGCTGCTGCTCTCTTGGGCCGGGACCGTGATGGCACAGGAGGCGGCGACAGTCTATTACGCCATGGATACGAATGCAATTGGACCGGCCCGATCGGTTCAAGCACGAGTCGTTCGGCGAATGGTCGACAGCCTGGTCTGCCGGGTCACTGGAAGGTATTCCGTCGCCGAAGCGTGGAGATCGCTCGTCTCGCCCCAAGACAAGGTGGGAATCAAGGTCGCCGCCTCCGGGCGCTCGGTCAGCGGGACTAACCCCGAGGTTGTCGATGCTATTGCCAGTGGACTTGCCGAGGCAGGTGTGCCGGCCAGAAATATCATCGTTTGGGATCGAAACATTGAAGATCTCCTGGCCGCGGGCTTCAAGAGAGATGGTACGCGATACACGCTGGAAGCGATCGATCCCAAAACTGGCTATGACCAGCAATCCCTGGTCAGCGCTCCTGTCCTCGGGAGATTGATCTGGGGCGATAGCAAGTTTGGGGATCGAAAGAGTCACCGGTTGTCGGATCTCATGTCGGGTGGCGAACAACTCAGCAGTCAAAGCTTCTTTGCCAAGGTGCTCACCTCCAAGGTTACCAAGGTCATCAACGTCCCCTCGCTCGCGGACAGCTATCTCACCGGCATCAATGGCAGCATCGTCAATATGACGCTCCCCAACATCGACAACTGGCGTCGCTTCGCGAAAGCGTCTGCCGCAGGAGCTTCTTATATTGCTGAAGTTTATGCCGATCCGCTTATCAGGGAGAAGGTCGTTCTCACCATTCTTGACGCCCTCATCCTCCAGTATGCGGGAGGGCCCTTTCCCGATCCAAATTTCTCGCTCGACAATTACGCCCTCTTTGCCAGCCGCGACGCGGTGGCGATTGACGCGATAGCCCGGCGCCTGATTGAGGACGCTCGCAAGATCAGCCGGATGCCCTCGATCAAGCCCATGACCGCCTATCTCGAGACCGCCACGGAGATGGGACTTGGCGAATCCGCGGAGGGCCGTATCCAAACGATTCGTGTTGGGGTCGAGGCGTTCCGATAGCCGGTTTCGATTTCGATAGAGGCCGCGCCGGCATTCTGGCAAAGTTTCATGTCCTGAAGACGTCCCTGATGGACTGGCCGCTGCTCAGAACCGTTTCCCGGTCGTTTTATTTGACACTTCGGCTTCTTCCGCCGCAGGTGCGGGAGTCGATCGCGCTCGCATATCTTGTCGCCCGCCTCTCGGACACTCTCGCGGATGGAGCGCAGACCGAGGCGGAGAAACAACTCCTTGCACGGCGGAAGGAGATCGAGGGCTGGCTTGAGAAATCGCCGGACCGCCCTGACATCGAAACCGTCTGGTCGACGATCCAACAAGGCCAGCGCTTCGACCAGGACCGCTTCTCAACCGACCCGGCGCCTCTGAGCGCGGAAGAACTGGACAATTACACCTATCTCGTCGCCGGGTGTGTGGGAGAGTTCTGGACCCGCCTTTGTCAGAAAAGGATCCCTGATTTCGCGTCGCGCGAACTTGGAGAGATGATCGATTTGGGCATTCGCTTCGGCAAAGGTCTTCAATTGGTCAACATCCTGCGGGATCGGCACGCCGACGCCCAAAACAATCGAATCTATGTGCCAGCCACGCGCTTCGACGAGGTGCTCGCGGCGGCACGGGCGCATCTGCGAGCAGCGCGGCGGTATGTCGCCGCGCTCCGCAACTACCGCTTGCGTGTCGCCTGCGCGCTGCCCCTCGATCTTGCCACCGAAACCCTCGACTTGATCGAAAAATATCCAGTGCATCCGCGTGTCAAGGTCTCGCGCTTCTGTGTATGGGTGCTTCTTCTTCGGGCGATGATTCCCGGCGCGAGTCGCGTTGGACAACCAAATCGAAGGACAGCTCTTCGCTAGGCGCCGGTCAGTTAAACGACACCTTGGCGTACTCCCGCAGGAGGCCGGCGAGGCTCTCCACGGTAGGCTCCTTCAGCATCTCCTCCGGGTCGCAATCGAGTCGATTGATCGTGGCTTCAGGCGCGCAGTTTCGCCAGGCAGCCTCGTGATCGCGCGCCATGCCCGCTCCCATGATGATGCACCAGGGACCGCCCAGCGGCTGGGTGCGAAACTCCCTCAACGCGTGGGCATGAGAAAGTTCAACCGGCGCCGTCGTTTGTTCGACAATAACCTCGCGCTTGCCACTGCGGGAGAATGCCCGGGAAAGCGAACGCTTCCAATCATTGGCCTTTCCATTGAGCGCCGGGGCACGCGAACCGGTGAGCGCGAGATAGCGCACTCGACAATCCGCCGCACGCAGTTGGTGCGCCATCTCAAACGCCAGGACGGCTCCGAAGCCGTAACCGAAAAGATGATATGGACCGTCCGGGTCCTGCATTCTTACCGCTTCGACGAGTGCGGCCGCCTCGCTTTCCACCGTTGCATGGCAGGCCGTTGGAGCGTTGAGTCCGCGGGCGGTGGTCCCGATCAGCGTCCAGTCCTGCGAAAGCTGGGAAACCAAGTCGCGGTACTTCTCCGGGCTCCCTTCAAGATCATGAATGAGAAACAACGTCGGCGCATTCGGAGTCCGGTGCAGAAGAAGCAACGGCTGCCAATTCACTGTGCCAACGCTATGGCCGGTCTCCGCCGACTTGGTCTCTGGAACGACTGATGATTGGTAGAGTTTTGCCGAATCGATGGTCCCGCTGGGAGTGAGGGGAAACTCGGAAACAGCTTGGAGAGCATTCGGCTGGAGGTCCTTCGGCAAACGCGCCACCAAATCCCGCACTTCCGGTGGCGTCTCGAGACCGCCATCCCGCAAAGTGAGCCACACGTGACGGGCAGGTTTCGCGCCAGTCCGAACGATCGCCGAGTGAGCATCCTGCACGCCGGGGATCTCGGCGAGCGATCGTTCGATCAAGCCGTCTTCCGAAGGGATGAAGTGAATCATGCCGGATCGATCTCGCCAGCCAGACGCAACGAATTTCTCCGTCGGTTCGTCGAGAAGCTCGATGGTAAGCTGTCCTGGATAGAGCGGAGGCGAAGGATGATCGGCCGAATCCAGCAAACGCGCAGCGACCCCCGGCCCGGGAGTTCCAACGGGGAGATCGGTCAGAGACACTGAAAGGCCCGGACGATCAGCGGCTTCGTAGCGGACGCTTAGCCCGGAGAACCCTGCCGGACTTGAAAAGAAGATGGTTCTGGCCTGACCGTCGTTGACCATCTGCCATTGCGCGTACACGGCCGGGGCTATGATCTCCTCTTCGACGCAAACAAATCGAAGCGACTCCGGAAGCGCAGACCGCTCGCCGCGCAGTTCTGCGATCCAACGGCGCCATTGTCCCGCGGTCAGGCGGAGGTGCGACGGTCGAACGTCTCTCAGAGACGTCGAAAGGTCGCCGGTGTCCAGAAGAATAACCGTCGCCCCAGCCACCATCGCAGAAAGCATGATCTCGACGAACGCCGCGGTTCCACCAGTCGTGAGCAAGGGAACTCGATCGCCTGGTTGCAGCGCCCAAAGGGAAATGGTCTCCTGGCAGGCGTCAAGCAAGAGCTGCGAACTCAAGGCTCGCACGACCGGGGGCGCATCGAGTTCGGTTCCGGTAAGAAGAAAGGCTGTCCCGGGGGCCGGAACGGGTGGCACTTGACCCTTTGCGGCCGCGGTGATCGCCTCCCATTTCTGGTCAAGAATGATCAACTTGCAGATCGACCTCGCAAACAGCGGTGCGGTGATCGAATCGCAAAGGACGGTGGTTACTTCACATGTGGTTAGTCTCCTGACCAACCAGTGGGCGCCGGAATGACTGTCGAGCGGCACACAGCAATTTCCTGCGAGGACCGTTCCGAAGACGGCGACAGGGATCCACGGCGTGGGTGTCAGGCAAATACCAACGCGACCGCGAGGCGGCGGGTCTTCGCTACGGAGATGTTCAGCCAGCAGGCACGCGCACGACTCAAGTTCTGCAAAAGATAAGCCCGTATCGTTTGGACCTTCGATCGCGAGTGCCAACGGCTGCTTCGCGATCACCGAGGCAATCTTCTCCTGAATGCTCGATGCCGTTCTCTCCAGAACCGGCCCGGTTTCCGCGGGCGGCGGCATCTGAGTTTCCGCCATCGTCAAAATCGTGAGGGATTCGACCTTCGTGGTTGGATCATTCGCGACCAAGCTCGCCACGCGCCCAACGCGCTCCAGAAGCTTCGTCGCCTCAACCACGGGAAAGAAGGCCGGATCGAACTCGACCCGCAGGGCGAATTGCTGCCCATCCGGACGCACTTCGAAGGTGAACGGAAAGATCGAGCGCTGGAACGGTTTGACATCAAAGTGAATCCATCGAGGCAGCGCCCGGTGAATACGATCTTTGAGTGTCGGAGTCAGCCAAACAAAGGTCATTGGGAAGTCAGCGACGTCACGCGGGGGATTCGCTGTCTGCAGAACTTGGGCAAGGCCGATGGCTCCGTGATAGCGCCGCTCGTCCTCTTCTCGCTCCACAGCTGTCAACCACTGACGCGCGCTCAGCTCCTTCTGAATCGAGATCGAAGCTGGCAAAAGGTTCTCAATCAGTCCCCAACCCAGATTTCTGGGCCCCGGGAGGGAACAGGTCGCCAACAAGGTGACCTGGTCGCTCGCGGTTAGCCGCCCGACAACAAAGGCCCAAAACGCGAGGAAGGCATCGCGCGGCGCCACCACAAGCTCGCGGCACAGCTTCTGGAGAGCTTCGGAGGTCTGGCGGTCGAGGGTAAAATGTGCCTCGCTTCGCTTCGTGCCCGGCCGGTCCAGCGCACGGCGAGGGTAGATTCGCAAGATTTCCGTCGCGGGAACCTCCGACAGCCGATTGGGCCACCAACCGGCTGCGACCGGAGATTCTTCGAAGCGCCTCGATTCCTCCTCGACGTCAAGCGGCAGTGCACCCTCCAAAGCTCCGAGCCACGCACAAAGCACCCGCAACAAAGCGTCTTCGTCGAGGAGAACCTTTGGATAGGTCATCAGCAAATGGCAATGGCCTGCCGGCAACTCGATCGCGACAAATCGGACCAGCGGTGGCATCGCAAGGTCGAATGCTTGAGCCGCGTCCTCCTCGAGCAAGGCCGCCCAGCGGCGGGGCACCTCCTCGGGAGGCGTCTTCGACCAGTCCAAAAACTGCCAAGACCCTTCGATTCCGTCGTGCTCACGGTAGAGGAACTCGCCGGTCGGAATCTTGACAAAGCTCGAGCGGAGCACGCCATAGTGCGTGATGACCTGTTGCCAGGCCTGCCGAACGCGCGCCGCCGGGCAGGCCTCTCCGAGGCTAATGGAAAGCTGAACGTTTTGAAATTCCGCGGAGGGAGCTGATGCGTGCAGAAAGCACGCGGTAGATTGAGCGGGCTGGGCCGGAGATTCGCGCATCAGAGGGGAATATCTACCACCGCTACCTCGTCACCGACATCACAGCCCCGCGTCGGTCACGGCTCCAAGCGAAGCCGTGGTCACATGTGCGGCGTATTTCGCCAGCACGCCCCGACGATAGCGCTGCCTCGGGCGCTTCCAAGCCTTCAGCCGCGCTCGAATCTCTCCCTGCGAAATGCCGAGATCGATCGTTCGCGTTTCGGCATCAATCGTCACGGGATCGCCATTGCGCACAATCGCCAGCGGACCTCCATCTACTGCTTCCGGCGTGATATGTCCCACGACAAAGCCGTGGGTGCCGCCGGAGAACCTTCCGTCTGTGATCAGAGCGACATCTTTGCCCAGGCCACGACCCATCACTGCGGCGGTGGGCGAAAGCATCTCGCGCATTCCCGGCCCGCCGCGAGGTCCTTCATAGCGAATGACAATGACGTCACCTTTCTTAATCTTCCCTTCGAGGATCGCCCGCATCGCCGCCTCCTCGCTGTCAAAGACGCGCGCTTTGCCGCTGAACCGCTGCCCTTCCTTGCCGCTGATTTTGGCGACGGCACCGCCCGGCGCCAGGTTGCCACGCAGGATAACAAGATGACTGTCCTTTTTCAAAGGCCGGCGAATCGGAGCGATGATCTGCTGGTCCTTTGGGTATCCCTTGAACGGCGCGAGGTTCTGCTTGAGGGTCTTCCCTGTAACAGTCAGGCAGCCGCCGTGAAGCAACCCGGCATGCAGGAGCTCCTTCATCATGGGAACGATGCCGCCGATTTCCACGAGCTGGCTCATCATGAACCGCCCGCTCGGTTTGAGATCGGCCAGAACCGGCACCCGCTTTCCGATGCGTGTAAAATCGTCCAAGGTGAGCTTCACATTGGCTGCATGCGCGATCGCCAAAAGGTGAAGGACCGCGTTGGTAGATCCTCCCAGAGCGATAACCACGGTGATGGCATTCTCGAGGGACTGCTTGGAGAAAATGTCGGAAGGACGGATGCCCTTCTTGAGCATCCGCAGGACGGCCGCTCCCGCCTCGCGACAGTCCTGCACCTTATGCTCCGAAATCGCTGCCTGTGCAGAACTGTTCGGCAAGCTCAGCCCCATCGCCTCGATTGCGGAAGCCATCGTATTGGCCGTGTACATGCCTCCACATGAGCCCGGACCAGGGATGGCACAGGATTCAACGGCGTGCAACTCGCGTTGGTCGATCTTGCCCGCTGCTTCTGCACCGACCGCTTCGAAGACGGAAACAATATCGAGGTTTCGGCCATTCAGACAGCCGGGCAGGATTGTCCCTCCATAGACGAAGACCGCCGGTCGATTCAGTCGGGCCATCGCGATACAACAGCCCGGCATGTTCTTGTCACAGCCGCCGATGGCCACGAATCCATCGAAACCTTGACAGCCGACCACCGTCTCAATCGAGTCGGCGATCACTTCGCGGGAAACCAGAGAGTATTTCATCCCTTCGGTGCCCATCGAGATTCCGTCCGAGATGGTAATCGTGTTGAAAATGGTGGCTTTGCCTCCGGCCGTGTTCACCCCGGAAGCCGCTTCGCGGGCCAGCTGATCAATGTGCATGTTGCACGGCGTGACCATGCTCCAAGTGGACGCGACACCGATCTGAGGCTTCGAAAAATCGGCCTCGCCAAATCCGATTGGATACAACATCGCTCGGCTCGCAGCGCGACTGGCACCGTCGAGGACAATGGACGAAAACGGACGTAACCCGTCCTTTACAGGGGCTTTGGTTCTCATGAACCGTAGTACATTAGATAAGTGAGCGGAATGTCGCAAAGCGAAAACCTTATCCTCACGGAGCTCTTTTGGACTCAACCGCTTCAATGGCCTTTCGAACCTCTTCGGTCTGCTGACGATCAAGCTGTCCGCTCACGAGAGCGGCGCGATAGTTTCGCAGGGCAGGTTCCGAGAGTCCCTGTCGGGCATAGGCCTGCCCGAGGTAGATCTGATAGTTGGCAGGGGAGCCGCCGGACTTCCTTGCCACGACGATAAGACGTTCCAGCGCTTCGGCCTCACCACCGTAGTCATTGAGAGACCGTCGGATGCGGGCCGAAAGGAAGAGTGTGTAGGCATCATCCGGGGATACGAGGAGCACCTCGTCGACCAGATTCTCCGCCTTTTGCGCCTCGCCGATCTCGAGCAAAGCCAGCGCCTGGACCAACTTGGCGTGACCCAAATCGTGGTCGATCGCAAGAGCCTTCGAGCTATAGTCAATCGCATGCTGCCAGCGTTTTTGCGCGATGGCAAAGGTCGCGGCATGCGACAGCACAATGGTATTCTCAGGCGCCAATTCGAGAGCACGCTCAAGGCAAGTTCGAGCATCAGCGGTTCTTCGAATGGCGTCGTAGTAGCCGGCGATTTGCGCCAGATAGCTGGCCGTCTCTTGGTCTGACCCCAGACGAAAGGCGGGATCCAGGGTACGCGGAGGCAGCCCGGAACCATATCGGAAGAGATATCCGTAGTTGGTGACAGCGGCGAGATGCCAATCCGGTGAGACCACCAGGTGATCCAAAAGCGGCCGATACTCGCCCACCGGACCCGACAGCAGAACGGTATCCCATCCCTCCCGCCGAAAGCCTTCGCGCCACTGACTCGGGTTAGTCGAAAGGCGGGCGGCCTCCGCTGGTGACAAGCCCTCTCCGGCATTTGGAATCAGGAGCAGGAGCTGGCCAAGCGCGGTCGGATTGGCGAAGACCTTCTTTCGATCAAGTCCGCGAATCTGCTCCGCCAAATCCGAGGGGAGCTGCAGGCGCAGATCCAGAACCTTCCCGTCTCGACGGGAAAAAAGGGACCAAATCGGCGGAACGCAGGTCGCCAATACCAGGATGATTGCGGAACCGAAAAGGATCCCACGAACTCTCTCATCATCCAGCAACCGCATGATCACCACAACGGCGGCCAGCAAAACCATCGCGACGAGCGTCCACCCGACAAATACCGCCAACCATTGGCCGGTGGCCAGCAGCGAAGCTCCTCCTCTCTCCCAAAGACGCCCGACTGCCAAATCAGTCCACGATGCGCTGCCGTACCCTTCAAGTTTCCGCAGCGCCGCCAATCCCCGGATGGCTGCGGAGAATCCTGCCTGCGAAGGCGGGAGGCCAATAAGTGGTAGCGCGTGAAAGAATCCACAGATAATGGAGGCAAGCGCGGCCAATATCGCGTATCTGAAAGATGACGATTTTGACATTGCTCAAAGAAACTACGCCCCGATCAATTCCGCTATGAAACTCCCGCTGGTCATCTTTTCCGCGATAAGCATGTTTGGGCTCCTCGCCAAGGCTGAACCTCTGCCCGTTGGAGCGAAAGCTCCCGACATCATCGCAAAAAATCAGGATGGCGACGCCGTCAACTTCGCGAATGTCTACGCCAAGGGCGTTACGCTCGTCTACTTCTATCCGAAAGCCGGTACTCCCGGCTGCACCGCTCAGGCATGCTCGCTCCGAGACTCCTTTGCCGATCTTAAGGGCGAGGGCCTGCAGATCATCGGTGTCAGCGAGGACACCGTGGATTCCCAGAAGAAGTTCAAAGAGGAAAACAAACTTCCCTTCACTTTGATTGCCGACAGCGATGGCCAAGTGGCCCGGGCTTTCGGCGTGCCACTAACCATGGGAGTTGCCAAGCGACAGTCTTTCATCGTCAAGGATGGCAAGATCGCCTGGAACTCGTTACAGGCGAAAACCAAAGAGCATGCGCAAGAGGTTCAGGCCGCTTTGGGCTCGCTGAATTAGAAGCCTCTATCCACGATAATCCCGCGTCAGCGGCTGCGTGGCTTGACCTTTTGGATTGCTCAGGAAGCGCCAGTTCTTCTTCAGAGAGTGGGTTGGGAGGGACTCGAACCCTCAACCAACGCCTTAAAAGGGCGCTGCTCTACCATTGAGCTACCAACCCGCTGAAGCGATTTTCTCCGAATAAAATAAAACTCCAAGTCGGCTCCTGACGCGGGGTGGGCCCCCCGTCGGTGGGTTGCCGAATTGGAAGATTCTCGATCAATAATTCACAATCCATAACGCGGTGCAAGAGTTGTTCCGCGTTCACTGATTGGCCGTTTCGATCGCTCCGACCTCCTCGGTTGACAGTCGCGTGATGCGCACGCGACGCAAGCCTGACGCATGTGTCTGCAGCGCGGTGATTTCGAACTCGCCCAGGCGGACACTCTCGTCCCGCTGGACGCCGCGTCCCACCAGGCGATTGATCCAGGCCTCGACCGTTTCTCGTGGCTGAAATTCGAAATTCCAACCGGTCTCGGCCCGCAATTCACGGATAAGCAGAGAGGCATCCACGACGATCGAATATTCCGTCTGTTCGAAGATGGGACCTTTCTCGATGTCGAGTTCATCGCGGATCTCGCCGACGATCTCTTCAAGAACATCCTCGAAGGTGATAATGCCGAGCATGGCTTCGTTGGTATCGATGACCACGGCGAGGTGACGACGGGAGGAACGAAAGAGCTCCATCATGGTCGGTAATGGCGTCATCGGAAAGAAAGTCAGGACGGGACGAATCAGGGGTTGAAATGAAGACTTCTCACTCAGCGCCTGAATCTGCCACAACCACTCCTTGATCAGGATCATGCCAAGGACGTTGTCGAGAGATTCCTGGCAGACAGGAAACCGACTGTGGCCGCTTTTCTGAGCGATTCTCAGATTCTCGTCGACGCTCTTATCCGCCCACAGGGCGACGACTTGGGTCCGGTTCAGCATGACTTGCTGGGCGGTGACGTCACGCAGACGCAACGAGCGAACCATGATCTTGTTGATTAACGCGTCGCCCGGATGGATGTGCCGCGAATGACTCAAGACATATTCCAATTCGTCGGCAGAGAAGGCGTGCTCGCTCTCGGAGGCGGGCTGTAGGCCGGCCCAGCGCAAGAACATGTTGGCGGTGCCGTTCAGCACGTAGATGAACGGGAAAAAAACGTAGTAAAAAACCAGGAGGGGTGCCGCGACCCACAGCGAAACTCCTCGAGGCCGCTGGATAGCCAGCGATTTGGGAGCCAGCTCACCGAGCACAATGTGCAGGAATGTGATGAACGCAAAGGCGACTCCAAAGGCCAGCGACTGCTGTAAGCGGGTGCTCGTCACGCCCATCGCCGCAAAAGCCGGCTCCAACCAATGGGCCAGGAACGGCTCTCCGAGCCAACCAAGGCCGAGGCTGGCCAGAGTGATCCCGAGCTGAGTAGCCGAAAGGCAGGCGTCCAGATTGTTGACCGCCTTCAGCGCCATGGGGACCCGCCAGTCTCCTGACTTCAACAACGGCTTGAGTTGGCTACCCCGGATCTTGACGATGGCGAACTCTGCCGCCACAAAGAACCCATTCGCGCAGACGAGGAGGAGGATGACGAGAAGCTGCCATCCCAGTTCAAATAGCATCATCGTGAGAGTCTCTTCTGCACTTTGGTGATCGTTTCAATCTCATCGCCCGCAAAAATCAATGCAAACATAACCCGTCTTTTTTGGCCACTGACGAAAAAGGGGATTGGAATTTCTCGCGTCGCATTGATATTTCCGCGCGACCATGCCTGATTTCGGCCGAGAAGACGCCATCTCCCTCTACAACGTAGACCGGTGGGGTGAAGGATATTTCACCGTAAACCGGAAGGGGAACATGGTCGTGCTGCCGAACCGCTCGAGCGATCAGAAGATCGACCTCATGGAGGTCGTGGCGGAGGCGAGGAAGCGAAAGCTGGGCTTTCCTCTCACGGTGCGCTTTCACGACCTGCTACGCGACCGCGTGGAGACGATCAACAAGGCGTTCGCCGACGCCATCGAGACCATGGGCTACCGGAGCGTCTATCGCGGTGTCTTTCCGATCAAGGTCAACCAGTTGCGAGAAGTCGTGGAGGAAATCCTTGATGCCGGCAAAGGCTGGCACTTCGGGATCGAGGCAGGCAGCAAGCCGGAACTCATGGCCGCGCTGGCTCTTCATGATGATCCTGAAAGCCTGATCATCTGCAATGGGTACAAGGATACGGCTTTCGTCCGGACCGCCCTGCTCGGACGCAAGCTCGGCAAGACCGTCATTCTCGTGGTCGAGAAACTGGAGGAGCTCACGCATATCCTGAAGGTCTCTGCCCAGATGCAGGTCGAACCCTACATTGGACTCCGGGTGCGCCTTCTCTCCAAGGGTGCCGGAAAATGGGCGACCAGCGGCGGCGAGAACGCGAAATTTGGCCTCTCGACATCGGAACTGGTCGCGGCGAGTGATCTTCTCAATGAGGCCGGACTGGCGCACGCCCTCAAACTGGTCCATTTCCATGTCGGTTCTCAGGTGCCGGATATTGGCACGATCAAGCGTGCCACCAAGGAGGCGGCGCGATTCTACTCCAAGCTGCAGAAGATGGGGCACGAACTGGGATATCTGGACGTCGGGGGAGGACTGGGAGTCGATTACGACGGCTCGCGAACGACCTTCGACAGCTCAACAAACTATTCGCTCAACGAATACGCTCGCGACATCGTTTACAGTATCATGGAGGTCTGCGATGCGGAAGAAGTTCCCCATCCCAAGATTGTCAGCGAGAGCGGGCGGGCCATCGTGGCGCATCACTCGGTGCTTATTGTGGAAGCCTTTGGCTCGATCGAGAAGAACGCCGAATGGCAAGAAAGTCCAAGCCGCGGAAGGCGATCCGCAGATTGTCCACGACATCATCGAGATCCTGGAGAACCTCGGCAAAAAGAACCGCCTCGAGAATCTCCATGATGCCCACGAGATTCGTGAGCGCGCCCAGGCGATGTTCGATCTCGGCCTGCTTGATTTAAGAGCGAAAGGCAAGATCGAAACCGTTTACTGGCAGATTGCGGCCGCCGTCGTCACGATGTTCCACGGAATGCGCTACATCCCGGAGGAGGTCAAGGAGATGGAGATCGCGCTTGGCGATCAGTTCTTGTGCAATTTCTCCGTGTTCCAATCGCTCCTGGACCATTGGGCACTTGGCCAGTTGTTTCCGGTGATGCCCCTTCACCGGCTGAACGAACTGCCCGATCGGAACGCCACCATTGTCGACATCACCTGCGACTCGGATGGGAAGGTGAGCAAATTCATCGACCTCCAGGACGTCAAAGAGACGCTGCCGATGCATCGCTGGGAGCCGGGCGAACCATACTACATCGGTTTCTTCCTGGTGGGCGCCTACCAGGACATCATGGGGGATATGCATAACCTCTTCGGTCGGGTCAACGAGATGCACATCTATCTGGATGAGGATGAAGATTGCGGTTACTACGTTGAGGAAGTCCTGCCCGGCAGCACCATTGGTCAAGTTCTTTCCCTTACCCAGTGGGACACCAACGAATTGGCGCGCCGCATGAAGTCGCAAGTGGACGCCGCGATCAAGAGCGATCGGCTCAAGCCGAGTGAGGCGATGCGCTTGCTCGATAACTATGAGAAGGATCTCTCAGCCTATACTTATCTGAATTTCGATGATCAGAGGAAGAAGCGATGAGTCGACGCACGCCTCTCTTCGAAAAACATGTGTCCCTGGGAGCTCGTATCGTGGATTTCGCGGGCTGGGAGATGCCGGTTCAATACGTGGGTATTCTCGATGAACATCGCACCGTTCGGGAGGCTTGCGGAGTATTCGACATCTCGCACATGGGAGAGTTCTTCGTCCGCGGAAGCCAAGCCGCGAGGTGGCTCGATACCCTCCTGACCAATCGTGTGGCTCTCCTCGAAGTTGGTCAGGCGCAATATTCGCTGATGCTCAACGAGCACGGCGGTGTCATCGACGATCTCCTCGTATACCGGACCGGTCCGGAAGAGTTTCTTCTGATCGTCAACGCGGCCAAGATCGAGGAGGACTTTGCCTGGCTGCGAGGAACCCTGCCCGAGCAATTCGATGACGTTGTTGAGCTGATCAATTTCAGCGACGCCTATTCGGCGCTGGCCGTCCAAGGTCCGAAAGCGCCGGACGTTTTCACGCGGGTCTTCTCGCGGCCATGGGAGCACCGGCGCAATCAAATCATCGAGATCGACGGTGCGGGAACCGGCCCGTCCGATCAGCCGACCCTGCGATCCTTCGTTGCCACGACTGGCTACACCGGCGAATCGGGATTCGAGGTGATCCTGCCCGCCAAGGAAGCCGCCCGCTACTGGGATCTTTTCCTGGCTGCTGGTGTGAAGCCTTGCGGATTGGGCGCGCGCGACACTCTGCGTCTGGAGATGTGCTATCCGCTCAACGGTTCGGACCTCTCCCCCGAACGGACGCCGCTCGAAGCGGGACTGGGCGCCTTCGTTGACTTTGACAAGGGACATTTCGTTGGTCGCGCCGCTCTCCTCGCACAAAAGGGAGCCGAACTTCTCACCCGACTCTCGGCAATCCGCGTTCAAGAGAAGTCGCCTCCGATTCGATCGCACTATGCCATTCTTGCGGATGGACGCCAGGTTGCCAAAACCACGAGTGGAGCGCTTTCGCCCAGCCTGGGTTGCGGAATCGCCCTTGGCTACCTTCCGTTCCCGCTTGCCAAGGCCGGACAGGATTTGGAGATTGAAGTCCGGGGGCGGCCTTATCGAGCCTGCGTCGTCAAGAAGCCCTTCTACAAACCAAGATCATGAATGTTCCCGACGATTTGAAGTTCGCCGAAACCCATGAGTGGATTCGCGTGAATGGTGACATCGGCACCGTTGGCATCACCGATCACGCGCAGGCGGAGCTCACCGATATCGTCTTCGCCGAACCTCCCAAAGTCGGCGTCCAGGTGGCTGCAAAGGAAGCCCTGGCCGTCGTCGAATCCGTTAAGGCCGCCAGCGATATTTATGCTCCGGTATCGGGAGAAGTCGTGGAAGCCAACGATATCCTTGCGGACAATCCCGCCCTGATCAACAAGGATCCATACGGGGCGGGGTGGATTTTCAAGATCAGGATTGCTGATCTCGCGGAGCTTGACAGCCTGAAGAACGTCGAAGCCTATCGAGCACAGATCGGAAAATGAGCGCCGTGCCGTTCGTTCGAAGGCATGTTGGACCATCGCCCGGGGAGATTGCCGAGATGGTCCGGCTCACCGGTGCCCGGTCTCTCGATGATCTCATCGATGAGACGATTCCAGAGAGCATTAGACTGAAGTCGGGATTGAAGTTGCCCGCGGCACGCTCGGAGGAGGCCGCGCTGAAGGACCTTCGCGAGATTATCGATCGCAACGAACTGCGCCAGTCCTTCATTGGAATGGGCTACGCCAACTGCCGGGTTCCCCCGGTGATTCGCCGCAACATTCTTGAGAACCCCGGCTGGTACACCGCCTACACGCCGTATCAAGCCGAGATTGCCCAGGGTCGCCTCGAGGCTCTGCTGAACTTCCAAACGATGGTCTGCGATCTCACGGCGATGGATATCTCCAATGCGTCGCTGCTGGACGAATCAACGGCCGCCGCCGAGGCGATGGCGATGGCTCATGCCATCAAGGGCGGCAACGCCCTTTTTGTCGCCGACGATTGCCACCCGCAGACCATTGCTGTCTTACGCACCCGAGCGGCTCCGCTTGGGATCCGCTTGATTATCGGACCGATCTGGGACTTTACGTCGGCATCCGTCTTCGGCGCCTTGATCCAATACCCCGCCACAGACGGTGTCATTCATGATCTCGGCCCGCTTATCGAGCGAATCCATGCCGAGGACGCGCTGGCCATTGTGGCCACGGATCTTCTGGCGCTGACTTTGATTAAGCCGCCCGGAGAATATGGCAGTGACATCGTGATCGGTTCCGCGCAGCGATTCGGAGTCTCGCTTGGCTACGGTGGGCCGCACGCGGCTTTCCTCGCCACCCGCGACGAACACAAACGCCGAATGCCGGGACGTCTGGTTGGCGTTTCACGCGATGCCGAGGGGCGTCCCGCTCTACGCCTGACCTTGCAGACGCGAGAGCAGCATATTCGCCGTGAAAAGGCCACCAGCAATATCTGCACCGCTCAGGTCCTCCTCGCGGTGATGGCTTCCATGTTCGCTGTCTATCATGGACCGGAAGGCTTGCGCTCCATCGCCGCCGGTATTCATCGAACAGCCTGTCAGCTCGCTGGTGCGCTCAAAGAACGCGACTGGGCGGTGCACCCGGGCCCATTTTTCGATACGATTCGCGTGTGGCTGGCGGGAGACCGTGCCGACCACCTCCTTGAACGCGCGATCGCCTACGGCGTAAACCTTCGAAAGATCGACGACCACGCGGTCAGTCTGACGCTCGACGAAACCATGCCGGACTTTTCGGCGCTCCTGCCCATATTTGATCTCGAGCCGGCCTCCCTCAGTTCGGAACCCATTGAAGTAATCGGGAGCGGACTCAGGCGCGAATCGGGGTTTCTTCGCCATCCCGTTTTCAACAGCTATCATACGGAAACCGAACTTCTGCGATACATCCGCCGTCTCGAGACTCGCGACCTTTCGCTGACTACTTCCATGATTCCGCTCGGCTCCTGCACCATGAAGCTGAATGCCTCGGCCGAAATGCTCCCGGTGACTTGGGAGAAGGTGGCAAATATCCATCCGTTCGTGCCATTCAGTCAGGTCCGTGGATATCACGAACTGTTTCGACAGCTCGAGAACTGGCTCGGGGAGATCACCGGCCTTCGCGCGGTCTCTCTGCAACCCAATGCCGGTTCGCAAGGGGAGTATGCCGGCTTGTTGGTCATCCGTGCGTATCATCAGTCGCACGGAGACGGCGGCCGCGATGTTTGTCTGATCCCGACTTCCGCCCACGGAACGAATCCGGCGAGCGCCGCCATGGCCGGCCTGCGGGTGGTTCCGGTGGCGTGCGACGCCTCTGGCAACATCGACCAGGCGGACCTGGACCGGAAAGTCAAGGAGCACGCGCATATCCTCGCCGCCTTGATGATTACTTATCCCTCGACACATGGGGTCTTCGAGGAATCCATTGCGGAGGCGTGCGCCAAAGTGCATTCGGCCGGAGCGTTGGTCTATATGGACGGGGCCAATATGAACGCGCAGGTGGGGCTCTGCCGGCCCGGAGATATCGGAGCGGATGTTTGCCATCTCAATCTCCACAAGACGTTTTGCATTCCGCACGGCGGAGGCGGGCCTGGAATTGGCCCGATCTGTGTCACGGAGCGCCTGGCAGCGTTCCTGCCAGGGCACTCCGTCACGAGCCTTGGCGGACCTCATTCGATCGGCGAAATATCCGAAGCCCCTTGGGGAAGTGCCAGCATCCTGGTGATCTCATGGATGTTCATTGCCATGATGGGAGCCGATGGGTTGTTGGAAGCGACCAAGGTCGCTATCTTGAATGCTAACTATATCGCTGCCCGGCTGGCTCCTTATTTTCCTGTCCTCTACACCGGACGTAATGGTCGCGTCGCCCACGAATGCATCCTCGATTTTCGCGATTGGAAGCACCGTGCCGGGATCGAGGTGGAAGACATTGCCAAACGTCTCATGGACTACGGCTTTCATGCTCCGACGATGAGTTGGCCAGTTCCGGGCACGCTGATGATCGAACCGACGGAAAGCGAATCGAAGCCGGAGCTCGACCGCTTCTGCGAGGCCATGATCTCCATCCATGGCGAACTGGTGGCGATTGAGCGCGGCGAACTCTCGCGTACCGACAATCCGCTCAAATTCGCACCGCATACTGCCACCGTGGTGACTTCCACTGCCTGGAATCACGCCTATAGTCGCGAAGCTGCCGCCTATCCGGCCCCGTGGCTGAAGGAGCACAAGTTCTGGCCGACCGTGGCCCGTATCGACAATGTCTATGGCGACCGGAACATCTTCTGCTCGTGCCCCCCGCTCGAAAGCGTCGCGACGCACCAAGCATAGTCCGTTATTACGGCGCCAGCGATTGGCCCTCGGCCAGGTTCTTGAATTCCGGGTCGTCTTTCCAAGCCGAAAATGTCGGGTCGCTCATAAATGCCTTACGAAGCGAGGGACCACCGAGCCGGATGGCGCGAGCGGCGGCGTCATAGAATTCGGTTTTTTTATTCAGCACGAAACAAGCGCGCGCCAGCAAAAGGTAATTCTGAACATTGGATGTCTCCACCATGGTCAGCTGGTGGGCGGCTTCAAAGGTCTGGGGAAGTTCGCCCAGTTCTTCGTAGTACCGGATGATGAACCTCAGCATATCCGCATCCGCCGGAAAATCGCGTTGTGCCTGCTCAATCAACGGAGTCGCCTTGTCCGTTTCGCCAACGCTTGCGTAAAGCTCAATCAAACGGCGCAGTGTGTCTCCGCTTTTCGGCTGGGAGATGAGCGTCTCGCGCAGGGTGCGAATCTCGGCCTCCGTTTCCTTGCGCCGCTCGGCGTGCAAACGAAGGCGCCAGAGATCAAGACTGTTCGGATCCTCGACCAGCGCCCGGTCGCAAAGCTCGATAGCCTCCTCGAAATCGCCCCGATCCCACAGGTAGGAGGTGAGTGCGGCGATCGCTTCCGCATTCCCGGGCCAGAGGGCCAGCGTTTCCCGGTAGGCACGCTCCGCCTCCACTGACATGTGACGATGCCGGTAAATATTGGCGATGGTCAGCCGCAGCTTGGAAAACGATCGCTGGGCATCAAGGTCGTCCTTGTAGTAAGGGTCGGCGAGGAGCCGCTCCGAATAGTCCTCCCAGTAAGAAAAGTCTCTGTCGACGACCTCTCTGGAAAGTGACTCGACTTTGGTCTTACTGAGCCGGTAGACGAGCCCGTGAGGCACGGCGTAGTCGTAGGTCCATGGGATAGGAAAGCTCTCTTCAATGAAGAACTCATGCTGATCGCGGTTCTTCTCCCAAATCCATCGGAGGATCTCGCCGAAAACCTCGGTCCCCCCCGCGGAGTCTCCCGAACCTCTGGCGGCGGTGAGTCTCACCAGTTCTGCCGTCTGTTCTGGAGTTGGCAGGACCAGCGTTTCGGTCGGGTATGCCTGTTCGCGGCCGAGCCAGCGCTCGAAGGCATTGGCAGGTGTGGGTCGAGCCTGTGTATATTGGTCGCGCAAATACTTCATGTAGTTCGGCTCACCCAAAGCGTTCTGGGTAATGATATACAGGTCGCGCCGGTCGAAGGAGGGAGCGCGCTTTCTCTTTGCCGGCTGCGAGCTCTCGCCAAAAATCATATAAGTTGGCACGAATCGTCCGGGATCAGTTCCTCCGATCATCACGCTCCCTGGCGGTAGGTCTTTCAGCATGTCATGACCGTACATCCAGCCAAACCAATGATTCCGCTGGTTCGAGGTGCTTTCGCTTTTGGCGAAGGTCAAAATGGGAAGGACGAGCAAAGCCGGGCCCAACCAGAACAGATAAGCGCGCCTCTGAAAGAGTTTGAGCACCAGCAGGCCAATGCCCAACCCTGAGAGCGTGGCAAAGAGCAGGTTGGTATAAGTGTGGTACGGCATCTGCGTCCACCAATCGGTGTTATCGATTTTTGCGCTTGCTGTGAGCGGCTGGAGGAATGCCGCCAGGACAAACGCGACGTGCAGAAAGTAAATCCAGACCCGCTGTGGAAGGGGAAACCTGAAGACAAAGATAAACGACGCGAAGTATCCGATGAGTCCGGCGATCGAGAAGGCTTTGCTAAGCTGTTGCCAGAAGAACCCAATCCAAAGTTGCGCGCTCTGCCACCGGTTGCCGAGGCTGCGAGTGCGCTCCGCCCCGGGCGTCTTCTTGAGCTGCGCCGTCCCCGTCAAACGTCCCAGCGACTTGACGGTGAGCTCAGAGAGACTTCCGGAGTATTGCGAACGGTTGATCGAAAAGAAGAATCCTTCGGCGTCCCGCGTGTATCCCCAGTTCATCGGGGGATTGGTGGATGAAGCGAACGGCATGTAGGCGTAGGGCAAAAGCCCCGCGGCGACCGCCAGCGGAAGAAAGGCGATCAATCTCCATCGGAGTCGACCTCTTCGCACCCAGACGAAGACCCCGAAAGCGAGAGCGACACAGTAGAAGAAACGGATGACCGTCCGCAAGACACCCGCGTCCGCAGAAAGAATAGCAAAGCCCAGCAGCCCCAGCAAGATGGTCAGGAGGCCGGCGAAGAACCAATCGACAAACGCCCGTCGGCGAAGCAGGAGAATGAGAAGATAGGGCAGGGGCGCCAGCGCCATCGTTAAATGGTGGTTGCTGAAGGAGAGCGCCAGCGTGAAGAAAACGCCGAACATCAGTCGATCGCTTGCAGGACGGCGGATCCATGAATAGCAAAGAATCAGAAACACCCCGATCAACAAGGCGTGCAGGGCGTAGACTTCGGCAATCACCGCCTGAGACCACATCGACTGGCTGAAAGCCAGCATCAGTGCAAACGAGAGAGCCACCATCCGCGGCAGGAGCCGAGCCCTGCCGGCGAGCTGCGCGCCAAAGCACCACACCTGGATGTTTGAAAGCAGCGCCGCGCACAAACCAACCGCCACCGCCGCACACAAACCGCTGAAGATCGCCACTTCCCAGGCCGCGTTCCCCAAGGGCAGCAGCAGAAAAAGCCAGGTGAGCAATGTCCAAAGCGGATATCCCGTCGGATGCGGCACTCCGAAATGCTGCGCCGCCACCAGAAACTCTCCGGAATCCAGCAACGTAACATTGGGCGCGGCGGACCAGACGTAGACGGCAAAGCTGATCAGGGCTGAGAGGGCCCCGGTCGCCCAATCCCAACTCTCCCAAAGCCGGTGAGGCCCGGGATTGCGGGAGCTGGTGGGAGCACTGATCAGCAAGGTATTCACTGCAGGCCTGATCTCACGGCCGAGGGGAACTTCCACGTTCGTTCCAGCATCCGGGTAGACTTGGAAGCTTTTGAAATCATCGTTTGAAGATTGCCAACTGAAGAACGCGCCAGATTGCTTCGAGGGCAATGGCAACCGTCATTTTCGTTTGCCCGGCGCGCCGCTCGGTGAAGACGATGGGGACTTCGACGAGGACCGCGCCCGCCTTCCAGAGGAAGTAGTGAAGCTCCACTTGAAAACCGTAGCCTTCCGTCTTGAAGCCGTTCCAATCCAGTTTTCGCAGCACCTCGCAACGAATAGCCTTGAAGCCGCTGGTGGCGTCGGTGAGCGGCAATCCGGTCAGGGCTCGGACGAATTTCGATGCGCCAATGCTCAGGAAAAGTCTTTCCTGGGGCCAATTGAGAACACGGACTCCGCCGGCGTAGCGCGAGCCAATGGCCGCGTCGGCTCCGTTCTCGAGCGCAGCGATCAGCCGCGGAATGTCGTTGGGATCATGAGAGAGGTCCGCATCGATCTCAATGCAGGTATTGAATCCGCGCTCGATCGCCCAGCGAAAGCCTTCTTTGTACGCGCTCCCGAGCCCAAGCTTGCCAGTTCGCTCGATGAGATGAACGCGGCTGCGGAACGCTTCATGCGATCGCACGACCGCTGCCGTCTGATCGGGCGAGTTGTCGTCGACGACGACCATCTCCAAGGTCGGGTCCGCCTGGAGGGTCTTGTCGAGAATGCCCTGAATGCCCGGTGCTTCGTTATACGTGGGAACGATGACCAGGACCTTCCCTGCGGAGGACCTCTTCTCGCCCGCAGAAATCAAAGCAGGCAGTCCGGGGCGCTCGGAGGGCGAGTCAAGCAAGCGCTTCCTCCAACTCGCTGGGAGAACGCCGAGTCGTTCCGCAACCAGAAGGCCGATTGCGTTGATCCAGCCGCACACGGCCACCAACAGACTAAGAGAATACCACCATGGAGGTTGGAATCGTAATGACACCGGCCCGTTCGTGCTATCGAGACGAATGGCCAGAAAGGCGCCGTAAGCTTTCGCCACCTCGAGCGGCTGTCCGGCACGGAAAGCCTTCCAATCCGGGTGGTAAGCCTCAGAAATCACCAGCCAGCCTGTTTGCCCGACCGCGCTTATCGTGATCTCTTCCGGCGTTTTCCTCTCAACCGCTTCGGGGCCAACTTTGCTCATGGGATTCGCAGCGGGGACAAACTCCTTTGCTTTCACCTGTCCTTCGTTATCGCCGAACTTCGTGCGTTCACTCACTGCAAGAAGTCCCTGTGCGGCGACCGTCAACGAACGTCCGGCCGCTTCTTCCGGCGGCTCGGTCAGTTCCACAAAATACCTCGCGAAAGCGGCCGGATAAAAGGCATCTGTGTTCTCGAGAATCGCGAAGTGTTCATTCTCAAAAACAGCCGGCGCCAAGGATCGAAGGGACTCCTGCAGGCTCTGAGGAGTGTCAGGATCTTTCTTGTCGATCAAAAGCTCCGAGACGCCCGCTATATCGAGAAAGGTGACAAAGTCCTCCCTCGACAGGAACGACGCCCGCTGGAGCTCGGCGACACCGCGCAGCATTAGATGGCTGTGGAACGCCTCGCTCGTCAATCCCCGTCCGGAAAGAAGGGGAGTCAGCAAATAGAAGTAGCGCCCGGAATAGGGAGCCACCCAGCCAGCTCGCGCCTTCTCAGCGAGAAATCGCTGCGCCGCGAGAAAGTCATCGAAGGTCCGACGATCGATCGGTCCCTTGAAAAATGACCGCACCACCGTGGCGGAGTCTGCCCAAGCAAATCCCACCAGCGCGACGGCGGTGGCAATGCGCAGCACACGGCCAGGCAACTCGAGGATGGAAAGACGCGCGGCGATTCCCGCCGCGACCGAGAAGCAAAACACGCCTCCCATTTCAAAGAAATCGTGCGGCGCTCGAATATCCCCATAGAGAGGGAGCCGCTCGATCAAGCGGAACCCGGGGACGCACAGATAAATCACGATCGCGCCGACGGCCAGCCAGGAACGCGCGGGCAGGGATGCCGGGACGATCAACCAGATCGCCACCCCCTGAAGGACCAGCAAGCCCCACGAAAGCGCAATCGCCGGATCCCACGCAGTGTCCGCCCCGGAAAGAAATGCCAACTGACCCGACAACGCGGAGTGGACACCAAGACCGAACCAATGCGCCAGAAGCGTCAGGGCCAGGAAAAGCCGGCAAATCGCCGCCTCGCTGCTCCGCCACACCGCCCTCTTGCGCAGGAAGAAGAATCCCACCACGCAAGCCAGGGTCACCATTCCGAGATAGGACGAACTGGCCTTGACCTCGCTTTGCGAAGACATCCGTCGGCCTGTAAGAAATCCCGCCCGGTCGATCCATGAGATGATTGATTCCGCGGAAAATCCTCGCTGCCACGCCTCGAAGGGCCCGAAGTCGAACATCGCTATAAAACGCGACTCCCGCAGGGCAGGAAGGTTCGGCAGCACGCCCAGGAACATGAAGATGCCGATCCAAAGCGCCACCATGCGCCAGGGCGGACGGAGAAAGCGCGCGCGCACCGCCCACACCCAGATGGCAAACGCCAGCAGCAGAGGCAGGACCAACACCGCAATTTTTGCGTACGCAAGAACCAACAACGCGCACGCGATCGCGCCTTCGATGGCCGAGCGCGCAGTCTTCTCCTCGAAAAAAACCAGGACGCCTCGGAAGGCCAGGGGAATGGCGGCAAAGGCCAGGACATTCGCCACGTGTTCGAGATGGCCCAGCCGGAGCAGGATCGCTGGAGCAAAGAGGTAGGCGCTGCCACAGGAAAACGCTGTCCAACCCGACTGCGGACAAAGTCGGCGGACGAACGCAAACATGGTGAAAGGACACAAGAACAGGAACAGGAGTGCCGCCATCTTGACTCCCACGAAAGGCCCCGCCAGGGCCGCACAGACATAGAGCGTCAGACTCGAGAGCGCTCCGAGGGAAAGGAACGCCAGCGAGGAGCCTTGCAGGAAACTGGCTGTCCACCACGGGATGCCGCCCACGGCGGCAGCCGCGTTCGCGTAGTCGGCGACCTTGGCGCAGTTGGCCAGCAACTCTTGGTTCGAGGGCGGCTGCTGGAACCAGAAGAAGCCCAGGAATCCAACAAAGAAAGAGCTGAGGGCTAGCAGAGCCAGCGGAGGAGCAAACTTCAAGCGCTGTTGAGTCCCATTCCTCCGGTCCAAATCGGTCTCCGCTTCTCAGTCTGTGCCCGGCGCACAGCCAGCCTGGTAAGCAACGGTAACGAGGCCTTCATTGTTCCGGGCGACACATTATCTACCCGGGCTCAAAAGCGCAACTGTGCGACCGCCGCTATTCATCCGGATGAGGGCCACGCGGAATCTCCTGCTCCCCTGGGCCACCCCGCAGTCGTGGATTCTCCAGCACAAGATAGTTTGGGCCGGACCAAACCACTGGCCAGCCTTCTTTCACCATCCTTCCGGCCAACTGATCAACGTTCGGCTGAAGAAAAGTCCAACGCTTGTCAATATCTCCGACCACGGCAAATTTTGCAGCCCCAAGATCCGCCTCGTACCGATACTGTCGTTTGTCCAAAGGAATATCGAACGGCCATGTCGGCAGGCCTGCCCAACTCGTCGCTTGAAGAAAGTCCGCGGTCCGCGCTTTGAGCAACCAGGCAATATTACTGTGACAGATCACGAGATCGTCACGGTCGGTCCGTTCGTTTATCCAATGAGCCGCCTGTTCGACTTCGCTGGTGTTTTGCGTTGTCCAGTACCAGATCCTCGGCCGTAAAGTTCCGCTGAGAGATGCCGGAGTGAGAGTCGCCGCTGAAATGATCGGGACCAAGAGGAGCATCCACTGCCCCGCGCGCACCATTGACAAGCGAACTCCACGTCGGCGCAGAAATTGAAATATCCTTCTTTGCGCCGCGCCGTAGGCGAGCATCAGCACCGGCAGGAAGATGATGGCCTGGTAGTAAAAGACGGGCAGGTTCTGGCGATTCTGGACGAGCAAAAGCACAAGCAATAGGCCCCCGATTCCGATGGGATAGAACTTGCGCGACAAACATAGCAACAGCATCACCGCGCCAGCTGCGTGCAAGGCGTCTTGCGAAAAGAATCGCGCGACATTGAGCGCGATCTGTCCAATCGAGGCACTGCTCTCCTGGCTCGCGCGCGTGTAAAATCGAAACGTCGCAACGAGATCGGAGCCGAGAAAATTGTTCGGCCGCGTCATCAACCAGCCGAGGAGCAACGATGAAGTCACCACGATCAGGGCAGGAACCAAGAGCCACGGCCAGGACTTCGGGCGTTTCAATCGGATCAGCAATGCCGGGACCAAGCCATACACGAAAAGCGGCAAAGCAGCGGCGGCGCACGCAAGACCTGCGCCGGCGATCAGATCATTTTTCTGTCGGGCCGGTCTGCTCAGGGCCAGGAAGGCGATCGTAAATCCCAACGCGACGAGATTGTGGGTAAAAATCCAGCGAAAATGAATCACTGACTGTTCGTAAGAGAGAAACAACAGAGCGGCAAACAAGGCGGGCAGGACTCCGAGAATACTTCGACCGTAGAAACAGATGACCAGTCCGATACTCAACGCCAGGAGGGCGTTGACAACCCGTCCACCAAGGATATCCCCGCCGAAAAGGCGGGCCATCGACCCGATCAACAACTCATAGCCGGGCTGATAGGGCGCGTAAGGATGCCAGAAAGTATTCCAAATCGCACGATGAGCAGCGATTCCTCGCGTCAGATCGACACCGGCCGTCAAAGCGAGCGTCTCGTCGCCATACCATGGCGGACTCGTCCGGAGATGAGGAAGATAGAGAAGGCCCCAGACCGCGAGAATCAGCGCCAGGGAGAGCAGGATGGCACGTCTGCGAATGCGCCCCGAGGAATGCGGACCTCTGTGGGCGGGCAAGGCGTCATCCATCGGTCCGGTGAACAGTCACACCTCATGCTGATGCCCGGCGGCGTTCTGCTCGAGGCGCTGAGTCCACGCTTCCACAATCTCTTCCACGATCTCCGGCAACGAGACGTGGATTTCCCAATTTGGATAGTGAGATCTGATCTTTCGAAGGTCGCTGAAATAGCAAATGTGATCGCCGATTCGGCTCTCTTCCAGGATCACATAGTTCTGGCGCTTCCCGGAAAACCTCTCGGCAAGCACGAATGCTTCAAGAATCGAGCACGAGTTCTGTCTCCCACCGCCGAGGTTGTAGACTTCGGCCACGCGAGGCTGCTCAATGAATTCGCCCATAAAGCGGACGACGTCGCTCGCGTGGACGTTATCGCGAACCTGTTTTCCCTTGTAGCCGTGAACCTTGTACTGACGGCCCTCCACATTGCACTTGATCAGGTAGCCAAGAAAGCCATGCAACTCGACGGCGGCGTGTTGTGGGCCGGTCAGACATCCGCACCGCAGACAACAGGTGAGGAGCCCAAAGCGACGCCCATACTCTTGGACAAGGATGTCCGCGGCGAGTTTCGAAGCTCCGAAAATCGCATGCGTGGACTGATCAATCGGGAAATCTTCCGCAATGCCGTGCTGAAAGCGCGGGTCAGCGAAATCCCAACGGGTTGCTGATTCCACCAGCGGAATCGTGTTCGGCCGGTCGCCGTAAACCTTGTTCGTCGAAACATGAACAAAAGGGGCCTCCTTGGAGAACTGGCGCGCAGCCTCGAGCAGGTTGATCGTGCCGCCGGCGTTGATATCGAAGTCATCGAGGGGAATGTCGGCCGAGCGATCGTGCGATGGTTGAGCAGCGCAATGGACAATCGCGGAGGGTCGCACCTGCTCGATCAACCGGAACATGCCCGCTCGATCTCGAATATCGAGCTCGTGATGAACGAACCCTGGCAGGTCTCGCGTCAGGCGTCGCAGGTTGAAGCTGGTGTCACCTTGAGGACCAAAGATCACCGCACGCTGATTGTTGTCGATGCCGTGAACTTCAAAGCCCTTCGCCGAAAAGTACACGCACGCTTCTGAACCAATGAGGCCCGAAGAACCGGTGACAAGGATCTTTTTCAAGGATAAAGCGGTGTATTTCTGTCGGGAACGCCGGATTTGCAAGACGAGATTCCTTCGACCGCTTTGGCCGCCACACCATGCCAAGCTATCCTCAGCCACCGGTCGTGTTGAGAACGGTCCGGACTACCTTCGTTATTTCGGGCGCCGAGTTCCCCTGTGATAGTCGCCCCGGGAGAAATACTTTTCCAGCCACACATAGAGGCAGATAAAGAGATATCGACTGCCCATTTCTCGGATGGCCAGCTTTCCGACACCATGGCGGCGATTCCGCCAGGTGGTCGGTATAACGGTCCAACTATATCCGCGGACAATGGCCTTCAGCGGCAACTCGACCGTAATGTTAAAATGAGGAGAGAGAATGGGGCGCACACCATCGATCACCGTTCTTCGGTATGCCTTGAAAGCGTTTGTCGTGTCGTTCAACCCGTGCTGGAAGAGGACACGAATGAATCCGTTGGCGAATCGATTCAAGACGAGCTTCGAAAGAGGATAGTCGATCACGCGGCCTCCGCGGATGAAGCGGCTTCCGAAGACGCAATCGTAACCCGCCTGAAGTTGCTGCCAGTAACGCACCACGTCCCGGCTGTCATCAGAGTCATCAGCCATCATGATCACGACGGCGTCACCGGTCATGGCATTCAATCCCCGGACGATCGCCCGCCCAAATCCGTGAGGGGAAGGGTTCCGGATCGGCCGAAGAGTTGGAATATTTGTCCGCTCCTTCTGGAGGATCTCCCAGGTCCGATCGACGCTGTTGTCGTCTACCGCCACGATCTCATGGCCGATGGCGTGCTCTGTCATCTCGCGGTAAAGCTTGCGAACGGTCGCCGCGACGCAGCCGTCTTCGTTACGAGCCGGTATGACGATCGAGAGAGAGCTGAGGGGGGCCGGTTGCTCGGTCACGCTACCGCGGAAAGCATCCCCACT
The DNA here is from genome assembly GCA_963820865.1 of uncultured Verrucomicrobiae bacterium. Taxonomy (GTDB): domain Bacteria; phylum Verrucomicrobiota; class Verrucomicrobiia; order Chthoniobacterales; family Terrimicrobiaceae; genus DASTFP01. The sequence continues at coordinate 574,344 of CAWGBZ010000011.1, read as the reverse complement.
TCCCTCAAGCGCGGTCGACCGCACTTTTCATCTCGGATTCTATTCTCGCGCGCTCCGCCGCAGCTATTCGATCAATGAAAAGAATCCCGTGGAGGTGATCGTGCTCATGTTGAATCGCTCTGGCTAAGAGACCCTCCGCTTCAAATTCGATCGTCGCTCCGTCCAACGATTCGGCTTTGACCCGGACGGAACCGGGCCGGGTAACATCGCTCCGCGCTCCTGGAAAGCTCAGACAGCCTTCCGCTCCGGCTTCGGGCTTCCCGGAACTCTCGACCTCCGGGTTGACAAGAATCAGTGGCATGTGCGCGTCGATATCGACCGGATTCCCGTCAATGCGAAGCGCACTGGGCCTGTCTTTTACGCCCGCAACGTCGACCACGCAAAGTTGGATCGGCAGGCCCACCTGCTGGGCAGCCAGGCCGACACCGTCAGCGTCGTACATCGTCTCGAGCATGTCCTCGGCCAGCCTCCGAATCCGCGCGTCGATCTTTTCGATACGCCTTCCTTTGGCCCGAAGCGCGGGATGGCCATACTGGACAATCTCCAATGTCATAAAACAAACAATACGGCGCAGGCTGTCCTCCAATCAACCCCCGAAACCGCGGTCATTTCTGCTCTTCGGGCTGGGTGAAAGCCGGCACATTCTTGATCCCGGCATCCCGCAGGGCATCCAGCACCTTGACCACGAGACCAAAAGGAGCCTCCCGGTCCGCTTGCATCGCGATGGGGCGAGACGGCGCCTGGTCTCGGAGGGTCTTGAGTGTTTGCGCGAGCGCCTCGAGGGTAACCGGCTTTTCGTCGAGCGTGATCTGATCCGCGCTCTTGACACGCAGGACGGCCGGATCGGTCTGGGCGGAGGGAGCCTGCTCGGCCGTCTTGGATTCGGGAAGGTTGATCTGGAGCTGAGGCAGGTTCTTGCGAAACGTCGTCGTGACGATGAAAAAGATCAGGAGAATGGCGAGAATGTCGATCAGGGAGACGATGATAATCGATGGCGCCCTGCGTTTGCGGGTATAGAACCTCATGAGACCGTCTCCACGACGGGTGTCTCGCCCGGCGGGTAGCATTTGACAATGAGGTCCGCGATGAGGGACTCCATCTCCACCGCCATTACTTCGATCCGGCGTTGAAAATAATTGTAGGTGATCAGGCTGGGCACCGCGACAGCCAGCCCGACGATCGTGGTATTCAGAGCTTCGGCAATCCCGCGAGCCACTGCCGTGGGATCGGCACCAATGGATGCAAAGATGCTCACCAGACCGGACAACGTGCCGAGCAGTCCGAGCAGGGGCGCGATACCCGTGGTGATCTCCAGAATAATCAGGCCGCTCTCGAGGTGCGCGACCTCGTGGCGCGCTTTGGTCTGAACCGCCTCAACGGCTTCGGCCCTGGACCAACTGAGGTGCTTCATCAAAGTGCCCAGAACCCGTCCGAGTGAAGAAGGATAGCGCACAATGAGTCGCTCCAACTTGTCGAGGTCGTCACCAGGCTGAAGGCTCTCGATTTCGGCAGTCAGCGGCGGCGGGAGGATGGCCTTTTCCCGAAGGGCGGTGCCGCGTAAAACAATAACGGTTCCCGCGACAACCGACACCACCAACAAGATGAACATGAAAAATCCCCCGTTGATGAAGAAGGCGAGGGCATGTTGAAACACCGAGGCAAGAAACAAATCCATTAGTTTGACAGAATAGTAAACGAGTATTCGATTTCGATACGGCCGCCCTCGAGCATGGGCACCAGTTCTTTAGGTATCGGAGGGATCTCAGCTTCCATGATCGCTCGCACGGTGCAAGCCGCAAAACTTTCGTTGGAACTGTTGCGCACCACCTGCACCCGCTCGACCTTGCCGCTTTGCCGCACGACGAAGCGGACTTCGACCGTGCCAACATTGAGCAGGCTGATCTGGTCGGTGACGTAGTAGTACCAACGCGACCCGATGGCATCGGAGAGCATCTTCTTGTAACGTCCGAGCGGTGTGGCCGTGGCGCTCACCGAAGCTCTCCCGCGATTGGAAATATTTCCCCGAATGCGGGTCACCCGGGTCTGCGGCTGATAACCGGGAGGCTGGACGGCCTGGGGCGGCTGTTGCTGCTGCTCGGGAACGGCTTTGGCAGCGGCCGTCTTTGGCCGCGGCGGACTCTGAGGTTTGGGAGGCTCGAGCAGCGCGAGTTGCGTGCTTGGTCTGGGAGTCATCTTTGGTTCGACCTCCACCGTTTTCGCCTTCGGTTCGGCTTCGACCGTTTTCTGCTTGGACTCGGCCTCTGCAGTCTTCTTTGGTTCGGCCTCAGCGGTCTCCTGCTTTGGTTGGGCCTCAGGAGTCTTTTGCTGGGGACGAATTTCCTGGCGCGGCTGGGCGGCGGGTGTCGATGGACGAGCCACCGGCCCCGCCGAATACTCTTTGTCTTCGAAGCTGAGGGCGGCAATCTCCCGGCCGTCCTGGGTCGGGACCGGGGCGTCGCCCATGGCGGGCAGGGGCGACGCAGCGTGCGTATCCTTGTCGGACTCGAAGACGGAGTCTTCCGGTGGCCGATCAGCGCGCTGGGATTCACTGGTTGCAACGTAGGAAGGCTTCTGTTTCGGCTGCTCTTCCGGAGGCGCGACCAAGGTCAACTCGACCGGGGGTGCCTCCTCGGCTTGAGGAGCAATCAGGGGTGGCCGCAGGGAGAGCACCGCTGTCACCGAGACAATGATTAGCAGGTGGATGAGGAGCGAAGCAACGAGCGCCACGAGCGCCTTCCGGCGGTTGTCCTCGTTCCAGCCTGTCAGTGTCGCTGTGCTCATGCGGGCAGAGTCTTGCTTACTCGCGCATGGTGGAACAGGTACTGTTGAACATAGCCCGCGTACGATCCAAACTGGCGGTTGGAAAATTCCTCCAACTCCTTCAGGGAGGTCGTGCGCTTATGCATGGCGCGCAGGACCCGTGCAATCCAAATATCTACCGGAATGACGTCCAGTCGTTCATAGGCGAAAAGCAGGACACAGTTCGCTACCTTGCGACCCACCCCGGGCAATCGACAGAGTCGGTCACGCACGCCCTCGGTCGACTCGCTGGCAAGCGCTTCGAGGTCGAGCTCACCCGCGGCAACGGCTCTCGCCGTGCCGAGCAAATTCTTTGCCCGAAATCCTAGCTTGCATGCTCGCAGATCGCTCTCGGTCGCCTGCGCCAGTTTGGTCGCACTCGGAAACGCGTTCACGTGCGAACCCCGGACCTGGTCGCCATAGCGCGCCCGCAATTGAAGAGAAATCTGGCGGATGTGCGCGACTTGCTTCATCGGGGAGGTGATAAAGGTCGCCAGGCATTCCCATTTAGGTTGCCGGAGGATGCGCAGGCCGCGGCAAGCGGCCAGGGCGGCCCGGCTGAAGGGATCAGTCGGAAACTTCGCATAGACCGCCCGCAGCGGATGATCGAGCGCGAAGTAACTTCGAGCAAGGTCTTGCTGCCCGGCCTCGACACCAAGCTCGGAGCCCCGTTGCTCAACCCGAAGCAACGTGCGATCGACCAGGATCTGCCAGCCATCCCCGTCGGGCAGCGCGTGAAAAATCTGGCCACTCTCGAGTGTCCGACGAAGGTCGAACTCTGATGCCCTTAGCCAGACGCGTTCCTCACGACTCTTCATAGCGTACGCCGCGATTCATCCGCCGCGGAAGATCGCGGCTCTTCGATCGAAGGCTTTGTCATCGAGACTGAAACCCAGTGTTTCCGAGGGAGCCAACACTTCACGGTAATTCTTACGACTCCAAAAGCGCCGGGTCGCCGTACAATGTGGACGCCGATGTCGACGCAATGTGGACGTCGAAGATTTCACCCACATGGCGTGGAGAGCCTTCGAACACGACAATCTTGTTCGTGCGCGTCCGACCCATGAGACGATGGGGATTGGTTTTGCTAGGGCCTTCACACAGGATCTCCACCCGCCGCCCGACGTGAGTCTCCAGCTTCTCCCGTGAGTGCCGATTGATCACGGCCAACAGATCCTGATTGCGAAACTCCTTGGTCTCCTCCGTCACCTGCTCCGGCATGGTTGCCGCCGGTGTGTCGCGACGAGGCGAGTACCGAAAGACAAAGGCGTTGTCAAAGCTCACCCGATCGGCGAGCACGCGCGTCGCCTCGTAGTCCGCCTCCGTTTCACCAGGGAAGCCGACGATGATGTCCGTCGTAATGGCAATGCCCGGACGTGCCTGCCGTAAATCGTCGACCAACCGCATATAGCTTTCGGAGGTGTAGCCGCGCCGCATCTTGCGCAGAACACGATCTGACCCGCTTTGCATCGGAAGATGGACATGCTCGACCAACTTTTCCAGCCGGCTAAACGCGTCGAGAAGATCTTTCCGAAAACCGATGGGATGGGGGGAAGTGAACCGGACGCGGACAATGCCTTCGACTGCGCAAACCGCTTCGAGCAACTGAACGAACGGACTCCGGCCGTCAATTCTTGCAAACTCGTGGCGTCCATAGAGGTTGACAATCTGCCCCAGGAGAGTGACTTCCTTCACTCCTTTCTCCGCGAGGCCACGCACTTCGTTGATGATATCCGCGATGGGGCGCCCGCGTTCGGCGCCGCGCGTTTGCGGAACTATGCAGAACGCGCAGTGCATGTTGCAGCCTTGCATGATCGAAACAAACGCGGTCGGCTGCGCACTCGGCAGGTGATCTCGAATGGTCGATTGCGAGCCCGCTTCTTCGTCAACATCGACGATGGGCAGACGCTCGTCGTCCATGCGTCGTTCACCGCGCCGGCGCAAGAGCTCGTCCACGTAGTCCGCAACCCGGTGGAACTTTTGCGTCCCGGCAATCAAGTCGACGCGCGTCGAGGACTCGAGCAACTCCGCGCCGCGACTCTGGGCCATGCATCCCAAGTAGCCGAGGACAAGATTCGGTCGTTTCTCGCGCAAGCGCTGAAGCATCCCCATCTTCCCAATCGCTTTTTGCTCCGCCATGTCCCGCACGCTGCACGTATTCAACAGGATGACGTCGGCCTCAGTTTCCTGCTCCACCAAGCGGTATCCTCGCATCACGAGTGACCGCGCGACCTGCTCGGAATCGCGCTCGTTCATCTGGCAACCGTAGGTCTTGATGTAAACGTTGGGCATGAATCGGAAAGGCAAAGGTAATGCCCGAAAGAAAAATTTCCAGTCCGGACAATTCAGGTGGATGAGGCACAAAAAACCCTTGTTATTTCCCTCCGGTCGCGGGGATGCTTAGGGACGATGACCAAATCCACCCCAGCCAAGGAAGGGTATTCGATGCCCGCGGAATGGGAGCCCCACGAGGCGACGTGGATCTCGTGGCCGCATCCTGGGGGAGCCAGCTTTCCTTCGGCCTACGAGCGTGTCGTTCCGGTTTTCGTCGAGATGGTCAAAGCGCTTGCCGAGTCTGAAGTGGTGCGCATCAACGTGAAGGATGCGGCCCAGGAAGCCAAGGTCTGGGCCTTGCTGGCGGATACTCCGCGCGATCGCGTGGAATTCTTTCACATCCCAACCAACGAACCTTGGTGCCGCGATCATGGCCCGATCTTCCTCAAACGCAGCCAGAGTCCGAAAATCGCGGCCGTCAGCTTTGGATTCAACGCGTGGGGCTACAAGCTTTCGCCCTTCGAGGACGACGATGCCGCGGCCGCCCTCATGGCCACCAAGGTGGGCGTTCCCATCTTTGATTTTGAAGGTTTCGTGCTGGAAGGTGGATCCATCGACGTGAATGGACAGGGCACTCTGCTGACCACCGAATCCTGCCTCCTCAATCCTAATCGCAATCCCGACCTCTCACGCGAGCAGATCGAAGCAAATTTGCGCAACGCGCTCGGTGTAATACAGATCCTCTGGCTCGGCGATGGCATCGAAGGGGATGACACCGATGGTCACGTCGACGATATTACCCGCTTTGTCGGCCCCAATACGGTCGTCACCGTCGTCGAGGAGGATGAAGATGATCCCAACTACGAACCGCTGGAACTCAATCTGCAACGGCTTCGAACCATGCGGCTCTCCAATGGATCACCCCTGCGGGTTTTAAAGCTGCCGATGCCTTCGCGGATCGTGCGAGAGGGACAGCGGTTGCCTGCCAGCTATGCGAATTTCTATGTCGGCAATTCAGTCGTTCTCCTGCCTGCCTATCATGACACCAACGATGCCTGGGCGGCCTCCGTTCTAAAGGAAGCATTTCCCGAAAGGCGCATCGCCCCGATAGACTGCCGGGAGCTTATTTGGGGACTGGGGGCCTTCCACTGCCTGACTCAGCAGCAGCCCGCTGTATAAACTGCTTGCACCTGCAGCGCGGACCCCTATAATAAGCGGTTCTCTATGGCAAAAAAATCGTGGTTTGAGCGCGACAAGCGCAAGCGCAAAACGGTGCAGAAGTACGCCGAGCTTCGGGCGGAGCTGAAGGCGAAGAAGGACTATGCCTCGCTTGCTCAACTGCCTCGCGACGCCAGTCCGACCAGACTGATCAACCGCTGCCAGGTGACCGGTCGCCGCCGCGCGTTCATGCGCCGCTTTAAGATTTCCCGCATCACCTTCCGTGAGCTTGCCTCCGCCGGCATGATTCCCGGCGTGACGAAGTCGAGCTGGTAGCTTTGGTTTTCGGCTAAGCTAGTGCTGGCGTGCCGATCTACGAATACGAGGTCATAGACGGCGACTGCCGGGTTTGCGGAGGGCACTTTGAACTGCGCCGACCGGGGAACCGCCCGCCACTCACGCGCTGTCCGCTTTGCAAGAAACCGGTCCGCAAGGCGCTGTCGAGCGTAAACACTCCGAAGGTCGCGCGACCTCTCAGCGCTTCGGACGCCAAGAAGGCAGGATTCGCGGTCTGGGAAAGGCGCGACGAGGGAGTCTACGAAAGGTTGTAAACTTCGAGGCAGACGGTCGCGGTGTTGACGTGGACCTGCACGATCCGGGCGACGTCTGGTGCATAGCCACCCGCGAGCACCCAGGCTACCGGAATTCCTTGGGATTTGGCGAAAGCGAAGACTTCCTTATCTCGCTGGAGAAGATCTTCGTGGTCGAGGTCGAGAGGCGAATAGGGATCGTCCCGCAGCGGGTCGGCACCGGCCTGAAAGAGGAGAAGGTCCGGACGCGACCCTTCTGTAAGCCACGGCAGGTGCTCTTGAAGGAGTCTGCGCAGAGTCGCGCCATCCTTCTCGGAAGGCACGATCGGCACGGAGAGGTGGTTATCGCCGTCGTCGTGACGACGGACGCGAACGTCCGGATAAGGGGTGTTGTCCACGTAGTCATTGCCGTAAATGGAAAGCGCTTTGATCCAGGGACGCGAGGCGACGAGCGAAGCGGTTCCGTTGCCGTAGTGCAGATCCAGATCGAGGATGGCGGCGGATTGGATGCGCCCGGCGGCTCGAAGGGATTCCAAGGCAACCACGAGTCCATTAAAGGTACAAAATCCCTCTCCGTGGTCTGCAAAGGCATGATGAAAGCCGCTGGCCAGAGCACCGGAGACGCTTTCCTCGAGCGCTCTCGTTGCAGCGGCCAGGACGCCGCCGTTGGTGCGCAGGACACTGGGAAACAGTTCAGGCGACCAGGGAAACTTCTGCGACTCGGCCAGCGGCCGCGGCTCTCCGGTTTCCACCGCTCGAACGTACTGCGGGGTATGCACGCGGAGGAGGTCGTTTTCGGAGACAGGTTCCGGAGGCAGGATCCGGATGTCGGAGCGCTTTCGCAATTGCTCGGCCACCAGGGCAAATTTGCGAATCGGCATGATGTGCGTCCCGATGGGCGCGGCAAAACCGGGATCGTGAAATAAGGTCAAACCCATCCGGCCAAGCTCGAAATCAGGCGAGGGGAGTCGGCAGTTGGTGCATTCCAGAGAGATTGCGAAACCCGGGGCCGGCCCGTTTTTTCATCTCGACCGACCTTTCACTCCGCGGTCTCTCCGCTTTCCCGGCACTTGTCATAGCCCAGTTCCGTTGTCGGCGGGAGCAAATCGATCACCTCCTCGGGGGCGGGATACTTCGGGAATGTCGCGAGAACCGGCGCCATGTCGGACGAGCGGAACGTTTCCCCATAGACGCGATAGAGCGCTTCTACGATGCGGAGCACCTCGGCGCCGGACATTGTCCGCTCGTTCTCACGTCCCACTCGACGCACGATCAGGCCAAGCGAGAGAGGTTTCGGCCCGCCGGTCAGATCGATCTCATCCGGCGCTCGAAAGTCGGGCTGCAGATAGGGAATTTTGTGTGGATCGATCAGCCGGTAACCGGCCTTTTCATAGGCCTTCAGGCGCGCGTAGCTCGTTGGATCATCATGATCAAGGGCTTTCATTTCTCCGACGAGCGTGATCGGCTCGTTGGGCGCACGGCGTTGTTCGGTCAGGCAATGGCGCGCCGATTGGATCGGCAACGCCCGCAACCAGCCAGCCAGGCCGGTTCGCCGCCAGTCCGGAGCGATAAAATTGTGCGAAAGGTGAACGATGGCGCCTTCAACGCCACTACGAACGATCGCTGTGTGATCGCGAACAGCCACCAGTTTCCCGCCCGATCTGAGCAAGACCAGGCGGTATCGGAACGCGTATCCTTCCAGGAGCTCGTCACCGTTCCATCGCAACCTCTTGGACAGAACGGTCGGTTGCTCGACCTCGCTCCGGGCGCCGAACTCCGCCCAAAGCGCACCAAACGCAATATCGAATGCCGGATCGTCAGCGGATCGAATCGGGTGCAAGTCGATATCCGACCAGTCGCGCTCCAAGCTTTTCGTGTCCCCGGGCGCAAGATCAGAAGGAATCATCCAGTCCAGTAGCATGTGATCAAAGCAGTGGTATGTCCTTGGTCGATTTCCCTAGGGGATTGCTCCCCAGGGTATTAGTCCAGCCGCAAATCACACGTCAAATCGCTCTTGCGGGCTCCGCGACAGGGACGCCCCCCAAGATTCAACGGCTGCGGTTTTGCCAAGCGGCGAAAGGCCAGGTTGTTCGCACTCATTTCGAACCGGGCTGCGGCCAGCCCGGACTCGCTGTCGACGAGGGTAAGCTGCAGAGGAAGCTGCGTCGGGATGCCCGGATGCATGGAGGGGTAAAGATTCGTTCGGCGGTAGCGAAGACCGGAAAGAAACCTGTCCGTCGAGATCTGGCGCAAGGCGAGTGGACGACCGTTTACGAAAAGGCGATAGCGAGCGTGGAAAGTCGCGTCGCCGCAAAACTCCAGCCGCTGCATCGAGGTATCCACAAACCGGCTGGTTGTGCCGCCTTCCACCGGCGTTTCACAGAGAAGCGGCCAACTCTCCAGCGCTCGCCGGACTGTCAGCCGGGCACCACCTTTTCTCCATTCGAGAAGAATGGGAAAGCGCCAGTTCCAGATCTCCCGATAGAGGCGGCTGTTCATTGCGAGGCCGCCCTTTTCAAGCTCCGAAAAGACCTCTTCCAAGTCTGTCCAAAGCCGATCCGGAAGAAGGTATTCATCATGCAGCCTGGTGCCAAATCGCCTCAGCTTTTCGGGGACCCTGGCTTCCAGGAGATGCGCGGCCAGGCAGGTCCAGAGCAAAGCCACGCCGGACATCCACTCCGCGCGGGGCAGCGACTCGATCGCGCGAAATTCGATGAGTCCGAGGGCACCCGCAGGCCACGACGCGTTCCAGAACTTGTCGAAACTCATCTCGCTGCGATGCGAATTGCCGGTCACGTCCGTTTGCAGATGGCGCAGGGTCTCATTGATGAGCTCGCGATGGTCACCCGCCGGCAGCGACGCCAGGAAGCTGTAGGCCATCTCAATATCGTAAAGGTCTCGCGCCGACTCATCCGGTCGCGGAGCTTGCGAGGAGGCACCTACATAGCAGCCGGTGAATAAATAGGCCAGGGAAGGATGATGCTGCCAGAAACGCAGAATCGACGCCAACCAGCCGGGACGGGTGAAGAACGGATTCGTCTCCAGCTTCGATCCCCCCCAGAGGAGATGGTTGCCGCCGCCGGTTCCTTGCGGCAGATCCCAGCTCGATTCCTTCCACGATCGCAAACCCGCCGCCTCGCAACAGGCCGTGACGGTCTCAAGCCATTCGGCATATTCGTGCCAGGTCGAGCACGCGGGAAGATTGACTTCGAGAACGCCGGGATCTGCCGTCAGCCCGAGGATGATCCAGTTGCCGGCTTCATCCGCCGGCGTGTAGCCTTGCAACGCGACCTGTCTGACGCCGTTCTTGGCGGCCGAGTCCTCAATTGCCGCAAGCAATTCAATGAAGGGCTTTTGGAGCAGCGGCGGAATGAAAATCGCGATCGTGTCGCCCTTGATCTCGATGGAGATGGCACGCCGGGGCACCGAAGGAGGCAAGCGGTGCAGCGGCAGCCGCAGTCCGGCTGGACCGTCGGCTTCCGACAAGACGCGCAGAGCCTTGGCGATCCCCCAAGGTGAAGAGCGCCAACTGCCATCTTCGAAATCGATCGGCATCGCCAGAACCTGGCTGTCAGGAGCAACCGGATCGGCAAACCGAAGCCAATGCCTCGCGACGCCCAGACCCTCGCAAACTCCGTCGGCAAAACGCTGAACAACCTCTGGTCCGAGAAGACTGGATTGCTTGGCCCGTCGAAAAAGAGGCGTGCCATCCCGGTTGGCGAGGATACGTACCACCCACCGCGGATTAACCTCTCCAGGATAGGACTTTCCGGGACAAAAGAATGTCGCGGACTCGGCGAGCCGACTATCGAGAAGGTTCTGCGCGACCTTCCAGGCGTAGGCAAGCTTGGTGGGGCCGACGGCGGCGTAGTTCCATTCGGCGCCTTCGGGGTTAGTTGGGACGTAGGTGGGCTCGCCGCCAAGGGTCAGCTGCACACCACGTTTCTTGAAGATCGCTTCCGCGCGCGCGGCAGCGTGGTCCATCCAGCGGGCAATCATTTTAGGATCTCACAATGGCTAGGTCTGTTTTCAGGGTGCTCGAAATGGTTTCCTTGCCGTAATAATGGCCTTCGATAGGAGCAATATCGGAAGCGCTCAGGCCCACGGCGGTCGCCAGAAAGTGATGCTCGCAGACGATTCCATTGGTGGGATCGAAGCCGACCCAGCCCGCTCCCGGCAAATACGCCTCCACCCAGGCGTGGAAGGCGTTCTGGGCGTGTTCGAGACCTATTCCCGATTCATCCTCCCATAGATAACCGCTCGCCAATCGGGCAGCCAGGCCATGCGCGCGCAGGACCTCCGCCAGGAGAACGGCAAAATCCCGGCACGAACCAGTCTGCCGCTTGAGGGTCACTTTCGGTGGAAAAGCGTCTCCTTCTTCCCGTCGTTCGTAACCGATGTTCTTATGCAGCCAGCTATTCATCGCGACGAGGGTTTCCATCGTCGGCCGCTGCGAACCCGGCACCAGCGCCGCGGGGAGCGCACCCGTCTTGAAACGCGGACGTCGAAACGGATTCAGCACCGCGGCCTCTTCCGGTCGGTATTCGAACGGCAAATACAAGGCGTGCGAATCCAAAAGAAAACGAAAAGGATCCCACGGTTGCAGAGACGCGTTGAACTCCAGGTTAAAATCCAAGACATCCATCGACTGCGGAAAAGCGCACGTGGCCGTCAAATTGTCGAAGAGATCATGCCGGTAGTGAACATTGGCAGAACCATGCGTCGAGAACGTGATCCTCTCGATATTGATGAACAGATCATGACGCGGAAACAAGCGAACACGGTGGGGCGAGAAGCTGGCCTCTCGCGCGTACTGAAATCGGGCTGAGTAGCGAACGGAAATTCTCACGGTTTCTCGCTCATCCGCTTCATCAACACCCGCACTTTCATATTCTGATCCCCGGAGCCTTTGAACGTGCCGCGGAGCGGCGTCGCGTCGAGCGAATCGCGTCCATAGGCCATGGTGACGTGTCGCTGGCCACACCACTGGTTGTTGGTTGGATCGAGGGCCAGCCAACCCATGCCGGGTGTCAGCGCCTCCACCCAGGCGTGCGTCGCCAGCGAGCCGATCAGTCTCGGACCGCCCTCGGCGGGTTTGATCGGATCGGTTTCGATGTAGCCACACACGTAACGCGAGGGGATTCCCGCCGTGCGCAGCACTCCGAGCATCACGTGGGAGAAATCCTGGCAGACGCCTGCACGCTGTTTCCAAACTGTTTCGAGCGGCGTCGAATTGTCGGTCGATCCCGGCTCGTATCGAAATTTCTCGTAAATCGCCCGGTTTAGACGCTCCAATGCCTCACCGAGCGGCGCGCCGCCAGAGAAGAACTTCTTCGCCCAATCGATCGAAGGAGTTCCTGTGGGAACCGTCGTGGTCGGCTGCAGGTAGTCGAAAACCTCGGTGAGCCTCGAAGCGAAGAGCTGGCGCGTTTCGGCGATGGTGACGTCGAGCGCGCCCGAGGGGGGCGACGTTTCCTTCGTTCTCACGGTCAGCCGGTTCACGATCGCCAGGCGCTCGTGTCGCAGCGTCATTGAATAGAAGGTCACCTGATTCCCAAAATAATCATGGTAGGAGGAAACCTGCGTGGAAGGCTGGAACTCGATCGCGTGCGAAAGGATCTCCTGGCTGGGGAGGGTCGGCGGAGTCAGCCGCGCCTCGATGTAGGCCTCCCTGGCGGGCTGTCCGTAGCGGTAATCAGTGCGGTGCGTGATCTCAAAGAGCATTCTTGAAGCCAAATAGCGTCGGCTGAATATGTGGACTCATGTGAATTTGATGATTCAAGAACCCGTCCGCGATCAAGTGATGAATTTCCAGCGTCGCCTTAAGCAAAGCGGAACCGTGGTCGAGCAATGGGCTTGCTTTTGAGGACGATCCGGCTTCCTCGCTTAGCAATTTTTCCCAATCGGTCAAGCGGATCTCGTGGATGAGCTGTTCAATGCCGGCCAGGGTGCGCATGGTCGCCGCGGTGGCTTGCTCGCGCGTCCCCCGCAGGCGCTCGCGACACTCTTCGAGACAGCGCGTCACCGATCGTGGCGCCACTGGGTTCTTCCAGAGGAGATCGAGCATCGGCCCAGGTTCGATACGAAGCTGGTAAACGCGCCGGTACACATCGCGGCTGTTGATGAGCCGGAGAAACGCGGAGAGCCGGATCTCGGCTTCGTGCTCGGCGGGGGCATTTCGGCGCGGCATGGGACGCATGATGGAACAGACAGCGTTGCCCGTAATGATTGCCCGCTCAAGAAGCCGCCCGATCTCGCAAAACGCCCAGCCGCCATCCGCAATCATCGTGCCCTCCGCCGTGCCAAAAAACTCCGGCACGGCTTTGACCACATAGTCGCAATAACGTCGCGTGAACGAGGTGAGGTCCTCTTCCGACGCCAGCGGCCGAAAACGCGATCGCTGAAAGCGCGATCGTAGGGTGGTCAGAACGCTCCATGCTTCCAGACTCACACATTCCAGGATCGACTCGGCATTCCCCGTGGCGCGGAGAATGGCCCGGACGACGGAATCCGGCTCCTCCAGATCGAGAGTCAACCGATATCTACCGGCCGGGCTCGAGATGTTGCGGCGCGATACCGCCCCGGGACTTTCGAGCGGTGGAAGGATTCGATTCCAGACCGGCCGGTAGAGCGTGCGTTCGGTGGGATTGAGCTCTTCGAGTTCCAGAGACTCGATGACTCCGATCATCACGGCCAGGTTGTGTGCCCGCTCAAGGTATCGCCCGGTCCAATAAAACGCTTCCGCCACGCGGCTACTCACGTGCTGGGAGGGGAGGAGCGCCTCGCGCAGCCGTGCGCGATCCGAAGCGGGTTCCACGAAGTCCGGCGATGCCTGGACCCAGGTGTCCTTGCTGCCTCCGCCGAGTTCGTTGGCGGTGTACGGAGATTCCTCCGTGGAAACGCGGGTCAACGCTCCGGGAAACGTCTCATACTCGCCTTCGGACTTGCGGAGGGCGAAGAGGATATGATCCTGCCGCCGCGTCACCCTTCGTCCGTCGTGGTAGGAAACCGTCAAAGCATCGCAGTCCTGCGGTTGCGCCACGTATTGGCCACCATTGCGCAGCACCACCTCTCTCGCACTGACAATCTCCTCCTCGGTCGGCCGCCGGCCATTTCCGCCCAGCACGATCTTCTCTCCAAAGAGCGGACGAATCGTATACTTCTCAATGTCGGAAACGACCATCTCTCGTTGGTCGATGTCACCCAGCCAATAGGTCGGCAGAGTGCGCAAGAGCGCACGTTCGCCAAGATAGAAGCTAATGATCTGGCTGGCAAATGGCAGAAGGGCGCGATCGTCGGAAAGCTGCGAACCGATGCCGTTAACCACCGCCACCGTGCCCCGCCGAATGCAATGCACCAATCCCGCCACACCCAGCATTGAATCACGCCGGAAGACCATCGGATCGAGCCATTGGTCGGAGATGCGGTTATAAATCACCTCCACCTTCTCGAGCCCCGAGACTGTCTTCAAGTAAACGGCGTCATTCAGGACCAACAGGTCACCTCCCTGAACCAAGGGAATGCCCATCCTGCGGGCAAGAAAGCTATGCTCGGAGTAGACCGCGCTGCCGGGGCCGGACGAAAGCAGCACTACTGTCGGATCAGGATGGTCGGAGAGAGACCTCAACAGTTCAAGAACGTCCACGGGTGCGTCCGCGATCGAACGGATCGAGAAGTCTTGAAAGCTCTGGGGAATCACCCGCGCCAGGGCACGCCGATTCTGGATCATATAAGAGATCCCCGACGCATTGCTAAAGTAGTGCTGCTTGACGACGAGCTCGCCGCTCGGAACACGGCATAAGCTCAGGCCGCTTAAGTGCAGATATGCACCACCCGGGGGCGTGAGACTGGCGGCCGCCCGCTGATACGCTGTGCTGCCCAGGACCGGTTGGATCGGCAGCGGATTCGCTCGAAGAATTTCCTTTTTCCCGTAAATGTCGCGAAGAAATAACTCGAAGGCCTGCAAGCGCTGCGAAATCCCCCGCTCCAACGGCTCCCATTCCTCCGGGGTGAAAATTTGGGGCAAAACATCACAAAACCAGGGCCGCCGCCCCCAGGGCCTCTCCCGGGCAATGTCGAAAGTCACGCCCATCTCTCTCATCGTCGCTTCGAGGCGTTCATCAAGCGCTCGAACTTGACCCCGCGGCAGCGTATCCAGACGCTCGAACAGAGGACGATAGACCGTGCGCGCCTCACCGGAAGACTCGTGCGTCTCCCTCCAATGCGAAAATTGCCCCGTCTCTCCGTTACGCTGCACGGCGCCAGAGGCTTGGTGGATCGCGTTTAGCGGTCAAGGTTTTTTCGGCCCCAGACGTAGTGATCCTGATTGGGTTTGACACAGACTGCGAAATATCACATGATCACCAATTCTCTCAAAGACTCGAATGAAGACTTTTTCAGCAAAGCCTGCCGATGTTCGCCGCGACTGGTGGATCATCGATGCGGCGGATAAACATCTCGGCCACGTCGCGGTAAAGGCTGCCAACCTGCTGCGCGGCAAAGGCAAGGCGATCTACACCCCTCATGTGGACACGGGCGATTTCGTCATCGTCATCAACGCCGGGAAGGTGCGCATTGGCGGGAAGAAGGATGTCCAGAAGTCGTATATGAGCTTCTCGGGCTACGTGGGCGGCCATAAATCGGAGAGCTTTGCGGCACGCCGGGAACGTCACCCTGAACTCCTGGTCGAGCGCGCTGTCCGTGGAATGATTCCGCACAACCGCCTCGGCAGCTCCGTCTATCGCAAGCTCAAAGTCTATCGAGACGACAAGCACCCGCACGCTGCTCAGAATCCCAAACCTGCCTGATTTTTCCATGTCCGATATCATCGCCACTGGCCGCCGCAAGACTTCCGTCGCACAGATTCGCCTGCGTGAGGGAAGCGGAACTTTCAAAATCAATGGCAAGGAATTTACTGATTACTTTCCGAGCCTCTCCATGCAGAACACCATCCTGCGCCCCCTCGAGATCGCCAATGCCGTGCATCGCTTTGACGTCGAAGCCAAGGCCTCAGGTGGAGGAATCGCCGGACAGGCGGGTGCGCTGCGGTTGGCCATCAGTCGGGCGCTGCTGCGAAGCGACCAAAACCTGCGTGGCTCGCTGCGCGAAGAGGGTTTGCTCACACGCGATCCTCGCATGAAGGAGCGTAAGAAATCCGGCCAACCCGGCGCGCGCAAGCGGTTCCAGTTCTCGAAGCGGTAACGAGACGCGTCCTTCATGGCGCTGCCGCTCTCCAAGGACTGCCGATGGGTCTTTATCGGCGATAGTATCACGGACGCCGGTCGTGGGCAGTGCCCTGAGGCGGTCGGGACGGGGTATGTCCGGCTGATCCGTGACTGGCTGCGGGCATCGGTTCCCGCCCGGGCGCCGCAAGTTATCAACAAGGGGATCTCCGGCAACAACGTGATCGATTTGCGGCGCCGCTGGAAGTCCGACGTCCTGGCTCTGGAGCCTCACCTCGTCTCCGTCAATATCGGAATCAATGACGTGTGGCACGGATTGGACCACGCCGGCGGAGGTGTCCCCATCGAGAAATTTCGCGCGGTTTATACCGAGATTCTCGGACAACTTAACGAAGCGTGCCCGGAAACGACGATCATTCTCTGCGAGCCCACCGTCATCTGGCCGCCTGCGCCCGCGGAAGGGAACGAAGCGCTCAAACCTTATGTGGCGACCGTTCGCGAGATCGCCTCTTCCTGCCAGGCGCACGGTGTGGTGCCGCTCCATGACGCCTTTAACAACGCCGCCGCGGAGAGGCCAGACGTCGAGTGGACTCCCGATGGTGTCCACCCCTCATCATCGGGACACATGTTGATCGCCCGTAGCTGGCTGGCTTGTCTCGGATTGTTATAGATTCCCATGCGCTCTCTACGCTCCTTTGTCCTTCTCATGGCGGTCGCCCTCACTGCCAGGGCGGCCGATCCCGTTGAGTTTACGGTCGGAAGCTTCACGTTCGCCCGACCCGGCGGCTGGGATTGGGTCGAGCCCTCCTCGCCGATGCGCAAGGCACAGCTTGCTGTGCCCGGGAAAGATGGCACCGCTCCCGCCGAAGTAACCTTCTTTCATTTCGGGGCGGGGCAGGGTGGGAGCGTCCAGGCAAACGTCGACCGCTGGTTCAAGCAATTCACCGATGGCTACACGGACGCTCGAAGCGAACAAGTCGGCCAGACCACGATTACCTTTGTCAAGGCCGAGGGGACCTTCGCCAGCGGGATGCCCGGCGGGCCCACCGCGCCAATGAAAGACTATGCGCTGCGAGGCGCCATCCTTGAAAGCCAATCCGGCGATGTCTTCGTAAAAATGACCGGCCCGAAAGCCGTCGTCAAAGAAGCGGCGGGAGCTCTCGAAAAAATGGTCCGCGAAGCCGCCTCCCGGTAGAATCTCATTGCGAAGCCCGCATTTTCACATTCTCTTAACGCGTCCGTTCTGCGCCAGCGTAGCACAGTGGTAGTGCAATCGATTCGTAATCGATAGGTCAGGGGTTCGAACCCCCTCGCTGGCTCGGTTGAGAATCAGCGGCTTACATAAAATCGGTAGAATTGAAGAAAAAGTTGGCTTGCCAGTTGCTTGCCAGTTTTGAGGAGAAAGGCGCGTATTTTTCCGACCGCACCGAACCACGAATACTAGGGTGGACCTTGAATCGATAGCGCTTCAACTTCGCTGTTCCGACACGCCGATACGAATAGCGGAAGTGTTCGTTTTTGCCGATAAGGACGACTACGTCGGGTCAGCTGATATTTCTTCCCTCGGGCATAACCTTCTTATGAAGGTCCAGCTAGATCGTGGACCCATACCCATGATGGGCGGGGGCTTCTCGCGCAAAGAATTTTGGAAGATTGGAGGGCTGATCAACGGGGGGCCTGCCTTCTGGTCTGCTGGATTGCCTTCGTCGTCATCATTACAGAGCGGGGTTGGAAAGGTTCCCACACACACAGCATCATTTAAACTGAGTCGGATTTTTCTATTGGCGGAATATCGGCTCGCGATGTCCTTGAAGGAGCAGGTTTTCAAGGCCTTTGCGGATCATGAAGCAAGGTCCGCGATAGCCGCGGATGAGGCCAGTGCTCTTCTTGTCGATTTTGAGATCGCCGAGTGCGATAACTTTACCGAGACGATCACGGAGAACGCGTTTCTTGGAAAGGCTTGTCGAAGTGAAAGAGATACTCTAGTCGGAACCTACCAGGGGTTCGAATACGCACTGATACAGAGGGGTAGAAACTGCGAGGTTCACTTAAGGGCAAAAGACGACAACAATCCTTCGATCGGTTGCGCACAAGGCATCTTTTCAACCCTCCTCCGCGTGCTTGGATTCGCCCACGGGCAACACGCTTGGCCGCAATGGCAACGACTCCGGCAAGACGGCTGCGCTGTTCATGAATTCGTAACGGCGAGAAGAGCCAGATCGCTCAGCCGTTTCCCGGTCATCACAGAGATGCTCGCTGTGAACGGCTCGTCCTTGAAAACGTTTATTGATGGAGCGCTGCCTATTTTCTTGTCTGAGAGCAAATTTGCCCAGGAGCTGCAAGGCCATATTTTTCGCGCGCGCGAGGCAGGGTTCCACGAAACGCCATTCAGACTAGGACTCCTTGGCCTTTGCACTGCCTTTGAGGGGTTGGTCGGGTGTCTACACGAGCAAATACAGATCGACAGCTCTGAATGCGAGCGGGAGTTTGCCTTTGTAAGAAAAGAGTTGTCTGCCGAAATCGAACGCCGGATCGTTCAAAATCCTAAGCGTGAGGACATACTAAGGCGATTTGCCGGAATGATTGCTAGTGCCGAGTTCCACCGCGTGATAGACCAATTCGAGGCTTTGGCAAAGCATTTCGATCTTACCTGGAAAGGCAAAATGCAACTTGCCGCTGAGGCTTGGAAGAGGCAGCGAAATCGATTGGCGCATGGCTCACACGGGAGCGATTTGAATTTGGAAGATCTTTTCGACAGATCTCGAATTGCAGGAGCGATCAACGTTCTTTCCGCGTGTGCCATCGGATACGAAGGACTGATCGCGCTGTCAGAGGTGGAAGACTCGTTCGTGAACGTAAAGGTGAAGTAAGGTCAAAGGCAGCTGTAGCGACCGCGAGAAGGGTTGTTCATAAGACTGGACGTGTTTCGTCTAGGCGCTATTCAAAGGCCCGTGGAAGAACGCCGTCCCATCCGCTGACAACCAAATGATCACAATTTCGGTTCGCTCCTGATGCTGGCCATCACGGCCGGAGCATTTCTGCTTGTTACCTGGGTCGCAACAAAGGGTCTGTTCTTCTTCCTTCAAGAGTCTCCATCCGGTGAGCCACGGTCAAAGCATTCTCCCTGGGCTTACAAGATGGCCACCCCAGAGGAGCAAGCCGAGTTGCGGGCATGGATGCGCGACACCTAGTCCACATATGCGGATCCCCGCGGCTCGAATGCGAGAAGCGTGACGCTTCCCCTCGATTCGTCTGGCGAATAAATCAGCCGATAATCACCAAGTCGATACCTCCAGTAACCTTCAAAGGTTCCCGAAAGCGGTTTTATCGTATCTCCCCGAGGGGAAACTGGATCTTCTGTTATTTCGATGAGAGCTTCGAGAATCCGGCCTTGGAGTTTTCTGTCAATCTTGCTCACGTCCTTTGAAAAATCGGAACTCATGCCAATTTGCCACCGCGGGGCCTTTCGCCGTGCATACAGAACTCCAGCTGGAGCCGAAAGCAGTGCGCCTGAACGCGAAGGCTCCCAAAGATCGCGCAAATCTTCGGCAAGCCTATCAACCGTCTGATAGGAAATCCTGTCGTTGGTCGCTTCAGCCCAACCTGCCGAGACCCGCTCTTCAAGAGAGAGCTTTGTCATTCGCTAGGGCGCGTGTAAGCGATCGCCACTCCTGACGCATACTTAACCGGTCCCGCCCAAGGGTCCGTATAGATCCCCTCATCTGTGATGATCACGGCGTCCGCTCCCAGAGGCGCGGATTTGGCCCGGATCGCATTGTGCATTTTCGCAGTCTGCGAGGGGCTGAACCCGGTCACCGTCAGAACTCCGAGCTCCTCGTAGGGTTTGTCTGGCCGCGTCTTGAGAATCATCACTTCGGCCGGATTCGTCGGATTGCGAACTCCTTTTGCGGTTTTGGTAATATCAACGGTCGCGCAGCCCGAGACCATCAGCAGGAACGCGCACAGGACTTGGAGGGGTTTTGTCATTCTCATTTGTATTTGATGGCGGTCGCCGTGATGCGAGAAGAGCTGCCGTGTTGAGAGTCCGCATTCGCCCATTGGTCGCTCAGGTCGTAGTATCCGCCGAGTGGAACCACGATCACCGCGTCTGCCCCGATCTTGGCTGCCTTGCGCTGCATGGCTTTGGCGTTCTCTCCCCGTGATTGGAAGTCAGCAATCACAATAAAGTCTCGGCTTGGTCGCGAGCTGAGAACCGCAACCTCGCTTGGGTCCTTCTCAGGGTAGCGGACAGCGCTGTAGTAGCGATTTGCCTCGTCAGTAGCGCAGGAAGGCAAGACCAGCAAAATAGGAGCCAGCATTTCGGCAACGCCTTTGGCATTCATAGGAGGAGTCCTTGGGAATCGTGGTGCATCCTAGCAAAAGCCGGACGCCTCACCAGCAATTTCAGAGTCCGCATAGCTTCTCCGATCGGTTAAGAATGCACTTTTAGGGGTAGCACAGGACCACTTCCGCGGCATTCGTAAGGGTCCATTCGCTATCGATTTTAACGGGTTTGTCACAACCGAGTTGGCCTAAATTAGCTCAAGAGTCATAGACGACAATGTGAACGCCGAATGCCGCTTGTGTTTGCAGGTGAGAGAACTGCGAAAGTCTCACATCATTCCGAAATTCATCTGGCGGGATAGCGGTCTTATTGGGGCGAACAAGAATTTCTCGGTGACGTGCGTTTCAGACCCGCGAGATAGCGAGTTCAATCGACAGGATGGGTTTAAGGAACGTCTCCTGTGCGCGGAGTGTGAGGCGAAGTTTGGCCGCCTCGAATCCTACATCAAGCCTAGGATAGTGGGGGCAATATCAAAAAAGGTATCGCGGCCACCGGGCCATTTCGTCTGGGCAGGCTGGGACTACACGAAGACCAAATTGTTTCAGCTATCGTTACTGTGGAGAATGGCCATCAGTTCGTTGCCGATCTACAGCGCCGTTGACCTCGGCAAACACGAAGAGATACGCAAAATGCTCTTGGCCGAGGATCCCGGCGAACCCTGGCGCTATGGATGCATTCCGGTCCTGCTGACGCATCTGGGCAACCCCGTGTCTGACATATTTTCGCAACCCGAGCGATTCAACTTCAAGGGACAAAACGGATATCGCTTCATCGTGGCGGGAATGCTCTGGTTCATCCTCGTGTCAAGTCATCGCTCAGCTATCACGATACGGCTTGAACCGTAAAGCGGCTCCGCTCGTAATGTTCAACGCTGTCCGCGCGTTTTCTGCCGGTCCAAGTCGGGCTGGTGCCCTCCGTCACCCGGATAAATCAATAGTGGCGATTTGCCCCGGTGAATCCACGCTGCTAAATTGGTATCGATTCCTTCCCATGGAAACAATCGCTTCGCTGCTGATGCTATCCGCGTTCTGGGTATTCATCGCGAGTTTTCTGGTGTGTATGGGTCAGGCAAGCGATAGGTGGGAATCGGAGGATTGGGCGCAGTACAGAGGGTATATTGGTCGGGCAAGCGGTAGGTCGGAATCGGGGGACCAGTACAGAGACTTTAAACCGACGGCCTTTATCCATCGTGTTAGCGAAGATGACTCGGTGGATGAGCTTATAAAGATCATGCGCGAACGGCATCTTCCATATCTCGCCCTTGTGGACGACAATCGGCGGATGGTGGTGACGATGGAAGATCTCATCTGGGCTAAGAAGCATGATCCTCATGCGCCAGATTCTCTCCACAAGGCGGAGAATAACTTTTAACGAATTGGCGACTCTTGCAGGAAGAAGAACGGGCCCTTTTGTGGCAACTCACGTTACCAGAAGGAACGCGCCCGCTGTGACGGCTAGCATCAAGAGCGGAGCCGAAATTGTGATCGTTTGGCGGGCGGCGCAATGGTCTACGATGTTCCACGCGTTCGAAGATTACTCGTTGAGGTAGAGCCGTCAATCAAAGCGCAGCATCGCAGTTTTGATGGTCGAAAGAAACCAACAGTATTTCAAACCCTGCGAGTTCGCATGCCGGGTCGCACGATGCGGAGCCATTCAAGCCAATCCTGAAGAGAGCGCGCCGGGGCGATGGCGCGAATCTCCTTGAATGATGACGCGAGTTTCGCAACGCCGGCATGCCGACAATGTGCACGTTAGCCCCGTGGCGGCAATTCGTAGAAGCTCGCCCGATAATCGTCTTGGGCCATTCAAGCACAGAGTTTGGCCACTGATCACTGTGTAATCCTCAAGAGCAATTTTTCACCCAAGATAGGTGAAACCTATGCTCCCCCACGAAGCATCCCTGAAGGCCCTTGCCGGTGTTGAAGTCGAAGCTGATCAGCGCGTTTCTCTGCCCCTCGCATGAGCGCCGGAGAAAACCTTAGCAATCGCGCTGCGATCTTTTCTGACGCCAAGCGACGTAGTGCCCGGCGCGAACGCCGGGCACACGTTTCCTAGAAAAGAATTTTCAGGTTGCCTTCAGGCCAGAGTGGCTGAGGCGTTATTCTGTCTGAAATTGCGCAGCAGGAACGCGCCCATCAGCGCAGCCGCCGCGAGTCCGCCCAGGATCGTCGAAGGCTCGGGCACAACCGTTACCCGACCGACGAGATCGGCGGAAGCAGTTCCCCCTTCCATGACGAAGAAGTGGTCCACCGCTTTGAATTCGCCTTCCGTCATCGACCCAAAGGCCAACTGCAACGTGTAGTCGACACCATCAATACTAAACGCACTCGTTGGAATGGAGTTCGAAAGAAAGACAAAGTCCGCACTTTTGAGCGAGTTTGCCGTGTTCGGCGTATTTACCAGCTGGTTCGCCAAATCGAAGGTGTAATCGAAAGTCTGGCTCGTCCCTGAAAAATTCACCGTGGTTCTCAGATCGACCGAGCGAGCTTCGGTGCCGGCCAGGATAACACCATTGGCGTATGAAAGCGTCCCCAGCGAGAATGACTGGTCAGCGACAACACTGGAAACGCTCGTCCCAACAAACGTTAGCGAACTCGGCGGCGAGTTCACCCCCAAACCCCACGAGAACGAGTTCGTGCCAATGCCGGAACTGACCATCCCCGGTGCTCCGGTTGAATTGATGAAGACACCCGAGGAGGCCCCGGCGATAGGCACCTCAACGGCGCTCGCTTCGACATCGTCAGCGACGGACTGCCCGAAGGCCTCGAAGCTTGCGACGCTTATTCCAGCCAAGGCAACGGCCGGAATCCAGAGCGCCTTCAGCAGACGGCGGCGCCAATCCACAAATGAAGAACTTCTGGCCGCTCTCCTATTTCCGGAACAACGTGACAACGGCCCCGTTCTACGTCGTTCGACAATCCCTATATTATCCACTTCCATTATATTCCCTTTCCCTTTGCTACCTGTTTGTCGCCCCGGGGATACCCGGTTTGCAGGCCGCCGAAGTGAAGCGGGAATCGTGCCACGTGACAAATTATTTTGGAAAAAATATTGAAAATCGTCGAAAAACTCGCAAAGTCCCCGGCCGAACAGCCCGCATAGCTTTGTAAAAGGAAAGCACGAGGGGCCAGGGAAGGAGGGTTATCAAAGAGTCTTATAGTATTCGAAAGCCGGCGCTGTGGGTGGGCCTATGGGTCCCATGGCTGCTGCTTTTTCTCTATTGGGTTCAGTTCTGGAACCGCTTGCGACTCGACTGGAGCGCCCTCGCGCAATACGCCTACGGGTGGTGCGTTCCCATTCTGGCTATAGGGCTGCCTTATGTTCGTTGGCGGTCGAGACCGGCGCCTCAGGGACTCGAGGGCCCGGCTCGGAAGATTGTGACGGCGGCGATCGTGGTGGCTCTTGCGTTGCACATTCCGATCTCTCTCGTCGAAGAAGCCAGTGTCGGCTGGCGCGCGCTGCTGTGGCTCCGTGAGTTTTGGCTGTTGAGCCTCTCCTTTGCTGCGGTCACCTTGATCGGGGGGTGGCCCTAGGCGCGCCACTTCGCTTTTCCCTTCTGCTTTACGGCCGTGGCCGTTCCCTGGCCGGGCGCGTTGGAATCAGGACTCGTTCAGAGCTTGACGCAAGTTTCCGCCGTCGCTGCCCTCGAGGTCTTGCATCTGGCGGGAATTCCCGCGGTCCGGCATGGCAACCTCATCGAAGTCGCCACCGGCACGGTCGGCGTAGAGGAAGCGTGCAGCGGGGTGCGTGGTCTCCAGATTAGTCTAATGATATCGTTGATGCTCGGCGAACTCGACCGACTGTCGATCGTCCGCCGGTTCGCTTTGGTGGTCGCCGGAGCGCTGATCGCCGTCTTGTTAAACGTCATTCGCGCGGCCACTTTGTCAGCACTTGCTGCCACGCGCGGACTCGGGGCAGTCGACCAATGGCACGACATGGCTGGTCTTCTCGAATGGGCGGGAGTTCTCGCCGGAATCATGCTCACCAGCCGGCTGCTGAGGGTTAGGACCACTCGGCTGCGCCAATTCGAGGGCGAGGCGATTCGAGCCTGGCCGGCCGGTCTCCGGCCTGTTTCGGCCGGCATTTCCGCAGTCGCGCTTCTGACCCTCTTGAGCGCCGCGGGAGCGACAGCCGCCTGGTTCGGGTTTCACGAGTCCGGCGCGTCGGTCACTCCGCGCTGGACCATTCGAAAACCGGCCGAATCCTGGGAGACTCTCGCTAACTTCAAGAGCTATTCGATTCCCGAGGAGACAACAAACCTCCTTCGCGCTCAGGAGGGGTGGTCGTACGGCTGGACCGATCCGCAAGGACTCGATCTCAGAGTTTTCTTCTTCAGCTGGCCGAAGGCCGGCAATGCCTACCTCTATTCCTCACTCACTGCCCATCGGCCGGATACGTGCATGCCCGCCTCCGGCTATGTCCTCGATGGGGTGGTTGGCGATTATGAGATCTTTCCACACGGAATCCCGATCTCGTTCCGGCAATACCGTTTCCATTCCGCGGAGGGGCCGATTTACGTCTTTTACAGTTTCTGGAGATACGGGCAACCGGAAGGAACCGCTCCTTCATTGCAAAAACATTTGGCCGCCACCCTGGCTGGACAACGCCCGCAAGAACGCCAGATGGTGCAGCTATTTGTGACGGGCACCGATGATGACTCAAAGGCCGCCGCGTCCTTCAAGGCAGCCATGGAAAAACTTGTCGTCCCACAATGAGCACACTCCGATCTAAACGTTTCTTCTTCTGGACAGCGATCCTTCTGGCAGGAGGAATCATCGTCCTTGCCGCGGCCTACTTTTCTTATCCTTTGTACCGCGACTGGCAGGCAGATCGGGCGGTCCAGCAGGCGAGATTATTCCTTGAGAAGCGCGAGATCCGCAGTGGACTGCTTAGCGTGAGAACTGCTCTGCGCCACCGTCCTGATCATCTCGAGGCTCACCAGGTTGCCGCAGAATTGATGGAGGCATTTGGCTCGCCGGAAGCGTTAATGCATCGACGCAGGTTGATGGAACTGCAGCCGGAGCTTCCCGAGGCGAAGCTCGAGTATGCGCGTTCTGCTCTCAGGTGCAGAAATTCGCCGCTCGCCGCGAAAATTCTCGCCAGCGTGGATGGACCGTCGCGCGAAACTCCCGAGTTCTTAAAACTTCAAGCAGACTTATTCCTGGTGACCGGCCAGAAGGAAAAGGCCGCCGGAGCCTACCGCAAACTTCTCGTTTTGGAACCGGACGAAGCCGCTGCGCGCGTTAAGCTTGCTCTCATCGAACTACCCGGGGATTCCGAGGCGAAGCGTGCTTCCGCTCGGCGGACACTTGCATCCTTCGTCTCGGACGACGAGTTCGGTTTGATCGCTCTTCGCGCGTTGACCCAGGATGCCCTTAGCCGAAACGATCCTTCCGCGGCGCTCTCCTGGTCCGAACGCGCATGCGAAATGCCGGCGTCGGAGTTTTCGGACCGTCTGTTGCGGCTGCAGGCTCTGTGGGCCGCCGGATCTCCCGACTACGAGAGCTGGCGACGCGAGCTCGAAGAGAGTGCCACCGCGAACGCGCAATCTGCTTTTCAGCTCGGTCGATGGCAGCTCGTAACGCTCGGCCCCGAAAAGGCACTCTTCTGGCTGCAGGGCCTTCCGAAGAGCGTCAGAAGCACGCCCCTCATTGGGGTCCTTCTTGCGGATTCCTACAGCGCACTGAAACGTTGGATGGATCTCGAGGATCTTGTGCGCTGGACCGACTGGCGCGAAGCGGAGGCGCTGCGCCTGGCCTTTCTGGCGCGAGCTCAGGCGCAGCAAGACAAGGTCTCTCGCTCGGAAGAAACCTGGCAACTCGCCCTGGCGGCAGCCAGAAGCAGACCGGGGCAATTGGTTTCTCTCGCGAAGATGGCGAGAGCAGACGGGCGCGATGTTCGCGAGGTGCTCTGGCTGATCGCCGAGCAGGATCCCGCACAGACCTGGGCGCGTAAGGAACTCTATGAGGCTTACCTGAAAGAAAAGAATTCCGGGCAGATGCTTCGAATGATGGAGCTCATCTTGAAGGAGGATCCCGATGACCAGACGGCAAAGTACAATGTTGCCGGTTTGCTCATGATAACCGAGCGCCAACTCGACCGTGCCGCACGACTCGCCCGGGAGCTTTACGAATCTAATTCAAAGAACCTGCGAAATGCGGTCCTTTACGGGTATGGGCTCAAACTCCGGGGAGAAGCAGGGAAGGGGGCCGCGATTCTTGGTTCGCGGGAAGATTTGGATCAGCTGGAAAACGACGGGCGCGCCTATTACGCTCTGATTCTCGCGGCCTGCGGTCGCACCGATGAAGCGCGCTCATTTGCCCTCTTAGTCGATCGGCAGCAGTTGACGCCCGAGCTGCGCGCCTCCCTGGATCGCACCCTCGAAGATATCGCCCACACCGCCAATGCTAAGGCCGAGCATTTTTGAACGTCTTTCGTCAACTCGACATTAGCTCCTTCGTCAACGTCCGCGATTCGTCGGCGGCCCATCAGCTGACCACGGCACCAGGCGCGTATGCGCTCGAGGAACGATGTGCCGACCGCCGCTGCACACAGGAAGCGCCTATCGCCCTGAAGATCGAGCCCCGGCCTACTTGGAATCCCCTTCTTCGCCAAAGCGAGCGATCAAGGTCGACTCCACTTTCTCGGCGACAGCCGGAAACTGCCTGATGTACGATTCAAAGTCCGGCCGGCGGATCACCAGGCATGTAGTATCCTGCAGAGCACGCACGTTGGCCGATCGCGGCACATGCTTCATGGTAGCGAGCTCACCGAAGAAATCGCCCGCTCCCAAGGTCGCCAGGACCACCTCTTCCGATTCGTCTTTTCCCCGAAACACTTCGACGCTCCCCGAAACCACCACGAAGAACGCGGCTCCCACACGGCCTTCGATCACGATGGCCTGACCCGCCTTGTAGTCCTTGATGCGGGTAGATTGCGCCAATAGCTCGACATCATCCGCGCTCAGGTCTGAAAAGAGCGGTGTCTGCTTGAGCAATTGTGCTTCGTCCATTTGCCTTCTTAGCGGGGCTGAACCGGCGATCGCCGAGCATTCAACATATGAACGTCTCTGTCAACGCTCGGGATCGGCCCGAAGAGAAGAACTCGAAGACGCCCGAGATATCTTGGCGACCTCCGGGAAGCTCTCTCGAGGATCACTCCGCGACTATGGGAACGGGAGAAACGAACGCCAGGTCCGCTCGGTCGATTTCGGAGGTTGTGCCGCGATCGCCAGGACGGATGCCGCCTGGCTTTGCCAAGGCTCGGGCAAGGAGAGAAGAAACGCCGAGAGGACTCTGCGCAAGGCCTCTGCATCCATCTCAGGCAAGCAATTCGCCAAAACGGTCCGGAGGACGCTCGACGTCCGCTCATCATCTGTGTGCTTCGCCCAATCCCTCACAATAGTGACGAGTTTCCCGGCATCGGTGCGACCGTAGGCCCTTTGGGCAACTCGACTCAATTCCTTGACGGAGCCCCGTGTTGCCGCGAAGGCGTAGATCCGCCGGGCAAAGAGTCGACGGGAGTCGATTGAGACATCGCCCCGGGCCGCCTTCGCCATGGGGATGGGGGGAGCGCTCGGGATCCGGCACGCCAACTGCAGGCTGGGCTGGTAGACCTCATCCTGGGCTATCGCCACCCTTTCGGCCTCATCCCAGGCCACAAAGGCCGTCCCCGGGCAAACCAGGTTTGCCTGCTGCGCGAGTTCAATGGCTTGGTCTTTTCGGCCACCTTGGAGAAGGCTGTCGATTCTGTGCTTCATCCAGACCAGCTTTGGCAAATCGGTCTGTGCAGGCCGGTTCTGAAGCCGGACCGCCAGGGGACGTCCATGACCGTCCTTTCCGATCACGGTGATTTCCGAGGAGGTCCCGTTGGCGCGAATCGGAGCGAAGGCAACCTGACCGGCGTGAATGTCCGGCAGTTTGGCATCAGCCAGCTCCCAGTTCTCCGTCAGCGACAAACCCGTGAAGACCGGCTTGCTAAACCTCGAGCCCAGGATCGCCACTGGACGAACGAGATCATCGTTCGGCGTCAGAAAGGCGCTGGTTCCACGCTGTTGGCTGGATAATTGGCGGAGAAACGATTCATTGACGGCGTGGTCGATTCCAAAAGAATGAACCGGCACTTGGTGCCCGGCCATCTCTTCGAGAACTGCCTGTTCGTTGCCGATTTGTCCGTCCGTGATCAGCACGATATGACTGCGACGTTGCCCTGAGAATCGTTGGTGGACGCCCAGGAGATGCCGCAGCGCGGGAAGCAGCTCGGTGCCGCCACCGGTTCCGATTTCGGCGATGGATTGGAAGTTCGGATCACGCAACAACCTGTCCCGCTCGACCGGCTTTTCGGCGAAGTCTCGAAAACTAGATTCAAAGAATGTGACCCAGATACGATCCTTCGGAGCCGCCGCCGTGACAAAGGCGAGGAGGGCTTCGGCGGTTTTGGTCCATTTCTCTCCAGCCATACTTCCCGAGCGATCAACCAGGAAATAAATGTCGTTACCGTCCCGAGTCTCCGCGGGCACATCGTCCGGAGCTCTCAGTTGGATCAAGGCATACGCTCTCTCCTGGTCTGAGAAGAGGAGGGCGATCGGCAACAGATCGGAACGATCGGCGCGCCGCCAGCGCAGGACGAAGTCACGATCAGGCAAGGCCGCGTCGCCGGGCAGGAAAACCTGCAAATCGGTCCCGACGGGCCGAACGGCGGTGGGGTGGGTGGGCGAAGAAATACTGCCCCAATCGACGTCACGGCCATCCAGCGTGCCGGAAAGAGAGAGCATCGCTGCGTCCGGATGCATCTGGTCGATACGCGGCGGCGAAATGCGGGAAGCATCGGGGACTTGGTCCGTATCGTCGACCGTGCCCTTGCCCGAATTCGATTGAAGGAGCGGCTGGCCGGGAATATAGCGCACGCCAGGAGTGAAGGGAATCTGCACCGAAAGCTCGTCCTTCCACGCTTCGAGTTCCTCAACGTAAGCGAAGCGGATGACGATGATGTCAGCGGGCTGCACATTGCCCAGGGAAAGAGTGAAAACGTTTGCGCGGTCCATCTCGACGAGCCCAGTGCGGCGGCCCTCTGCCTTTTTCAACGCCGCGACTTTGCGGGCCGCTCCCTGCTCGAGAACCTTCGCCCGAATGACGCGGTCATTGACGATCATTTCGCATCGGTAGACCGCGGCTCGAGAGGGGAGAGGGAAGGTGTAGGTCACATCAAGCGGCCGGTGCGCGCTCTGGTAAAAGACCTGTTCCATCTGAACGCCCACCGCGGGCCCCGCGATCTCAAAGCGACACGCGATGGCTTTGAGAGGAAGATGGACTTGTGTCTGCTCCAGCCGGGCAAGGAGGCCAGAAGTCGAGGTGGAGGTGCGTGGTCTCATGGTGTCAACGTCTTGAGTCTTGCTTCGAACCGCGGCAGATAATCTTGCGAATGGCCTCAAGCTGCCCCGCCGAAAGCACTCTCCGATCGCGGGCCACTAGAAAGAGCTGATCGTCCAACGGATAAGTGGTCCAGGTCTCTGGCGAGACGAAGGGTTGATGACGAAAACTGGCCGCCCCACTGGCCACCTTGCCGGCGCTGGCCACGATCTTCTCGAGTTCTTCATCCGAACGCCCAAAAAGCAGCTGCTGGATGCGCGAAAGCGGCAGACCCTGGGCCTGTAGAATGCGAATCGCGACCAACTGAAAAAAGTGTCGCTGCCCGTAGCCACGTCCAGCGCCGGTTTCCGGCCCGTCGAGCAATCCCGCACCGCGGTAGTAGTGAAGCGTTCGCCCCGTAAGCTCGCTGGCGGCCTGGCCATTCGCTGGCCTCACTCCGCGATCATGACACCAGTCATTGACCGTCCCCGCCAACTCCTGCACGCTCCAGCGCTTTGCCATTTGCCGGCAACTTACAACTAACAGTGTTACTGTCAAGCGGAAGAGCGCGGGAGTTTCTTACGAGAGGTCCCCGTGTTAGTTTGGAGTCCGAATGATTCGCATTGGAACATCGAGTTGGGCTGATCCGGAGTTTGTCCGCGATTGGTATCCGCCTCGCCTGCCGGCGGCGGCCCGTCTGAGTTGGTACGCGGAGCACTTCGACTACGTCGAGGTCAACTCGTCCTTCTATGCGCTTCCGGCGCGAAAGGTCGTGCAGCGATGGAACTCCGAGACGCCGTCGAATTTTCTGTTTGATGTCAAGCTGCATGGATTGCTTTCCCGGCATGCGGTTAAGGTGGTGTCGCTGCCCCCGGATATGCGCCGCCACGCGGAGAGTGATTCGCGTGGCAATCTGATCCTTACGCCGGAACTCGAGCGACTCGTGGGAGAGAGGATTCTCGAAGAAACGGAACCGCTGCGCGGGGCCGGCAAGCTGGGCGCCTTTCTGCTCCAGCTCACTCCTGCCTTCTCGCCCCACCGGCACAAGCTCGACGAGCTTGAACAACTCATCGCCTTGTTTCAGAAGGAGCCGCTGGCGATCGAGTTGCGAAATCGGTATTGGCTGATCGAGCCGAACCGAGAAAATACCCTGACCTTCTTTCGGAGCAGACAACTGCCGCTTGTCCTCCTCGATGCGCCCGAGAGTGAACATTTCACCGTCATGCCCGTCATTAACCAGGTAACCAGCCCGAAGCTCGTCTACCTCCGCTTGCACGGTCGAAACGCACACGGCTATGTCTCGGGCCGAAGCGTGGCCGAGCGGTTTAACTACGACTATTCGCCCGAAGAGATCGCTGACGTCGCCGCGCGCGTCCACGATTTGGAGGCTGATGCCGAGGAGATTCATGTTGCCTTCAACAACAATCACTCCCTCTACGCACCGAAGGCCGCCCAGCGCCTCAAGGTAGCCATGGGGTTTGCCTGAAAGCGCTCGGCCTTCCCGCAAAGACTTCCTTGATCGCGAAGGGGAGTCGTCGCCCGAGCGAGGATATCCCGTGTTGGACAAGGGACCTTGCGGCTCAGGTGATAGAGCGCTACCCTGCCTCCGCGGCATCGTGGCATGTATCCCCAGACGAAAACTCAGCGAAATATCGTCCTGACCGCCTCCAGCCCTTCGAGGCGCCGGCCATGAAGTGCAGTTGGCAAAGACACGTTCTGGTCGCCAGCGGCTATCGCGAGCTTGGTATGCTCGAAGAAGCCACCCGGGCGCTGGAGGAGATCGATCCTGAGGACCGTGCCCGCACGGAGGTCCTGGGTGCCCGGGTCGACTGCTATCTGGCGGCCAGGAACTGGAGGATGGCCGCGGAACTGGCAAAGCACCTGATCGAGGCGGAGCCCGAGAATGCGGGTTGGTGGATCAACCTGGCGTACGCAACCCGACGCGCTGAGAACATCGAAAAAGCGGAAGCGTTTCTCCAGCGAGCGTGCAACCTGCACCCGGACAATGCCATCATTGTGTTCAATCTTGCCTGCTACGCGTGCGTCGCCGGCCGCTTTGACGAAGCAAAGAGTCAGCTGAAACAAGCCGTGGACTTGGACGACGGCATCCGAGCCCTGGCGCTTCAGGATGATGATCTCAAACCGCTTCGAGCCTGGTTGAAGGATTCCCTTTAGTTCTTATGGAGATAAATTTAAAAGACAACATAAATATGTGACGTACAATATAATACGTTTATAGCGCACGAACGCATCGCACCCCGGGCACCGGGCCAAACGACTGAACCTTGAACCTTCCGCGGTGGCGCCGGCTTCCATTCGGGCCTAGTCCCGAAGCTTCCAACGAATCCAAGCTACCGCAACCCAAACCAGTGTGCCAACGGCCGCCAGATAGATTCCCAGAGGACGCCCGATCGCGATGCAAGCGCTGCCGGCGAAGATGAGCAGCACGGCAATCACTTGGAAAATGTGAATCAGTCGCAGATCGTGCGGCGGCGACCGCAACTCTGCCAGTTCATCGGTATTGGCGGGCACCGCGTCCGGTCTCGCGACCATCGTCCGCGCGGCCTCCTCTGCGGCCCGGCACGCTGGACACCGATCTGCCGGGACGCCGTGTCCCTTCTTCAAAAATCCCATCACTTCTCCGCATCCCGCACAGAAGATCGGAATTCCTGCCTCGCCATCACTGGACAAGCCCGGTTCGAGAAGAGGATCGGCTCGCGGGATGGCCTCGTGTTGACGACTCTCTTCGTGATGGAGACCCGTTTCCAGCCGTTGGGGGATTGCGGCCATATTCGACTCGCGAGAGTAGCACACCCGGTGGGAAATGTGCAAAAAAACATCAATAAAAATTAGATTAAGTCAGCCAGCACAAAAATCGTAGTGATTTTCCAGGTGTTGGCTCGGGGGGTTTTTTCTTGCTGCGGCAGGGAACGCGCCCATAGTTACGCCCGTCAGGAGCGCGAGGAATCTCCGTCCGAGCGTCCAAAAGCTTTTCAATTAGCAGGAAGGGTGGCTGAGTCCGGTTGAAGGCACTCGACTCGAAATCGAGCGTGGCAGCGATGTCACCGTGGGTTCGAATCCCACCCCTTCCGCCAGAATCGAGCGTAGCGAGATTGAAGTGACCCCGTTGGTGGGATGAGAATTCCGCCTTGGCGAATTCGACTGTCTCGCACGTCAGCGCGTTCCTCCGGGCGAAGCCAAGTCGCAGAGCTCGCCGCCAGGCGAGATAATCCCACCACTTCCGGTTGATGATCAACGACTTCTGAAGGACGAGGAATTCCGGCTCAACGTGGGAACTGACAGCTTGTGACCTTCAGGTGCCACTGACCTTTTGCCCGACAAGGTCTCCGGGCCCTTCACCTTCTCCCATGATCAGACCGTCCTACAGATCATCCTAGGCGCAACCCGAGGCCGATTTCGGATCAGGAGACTCTACGATCGTAGAGTCTTCCAAATCTTTAGCTACTTCGTATGCTTTAACGAAAGACCCCCAAAAGAACCCAGAGTTCCCCGGCGCAGAAATTCAAGATTGCAGAAAACTTGCCGAGCGCGTAACGGTAACGGTATGCGCACTCTCGTAGTCATCTTTGGCACCGTTGTCGTTCTTGCACTGGCGGGTTTCGCCGCCACCGAAAGCTACCGGAATGCAGCCATTTGCGATACTGGAGACTGCCCGGCTTCCGAGTGTCCATAACAGCGAAAAGCCCGACGGAGCGAATCAGCAACTAGCGACGCCCAATTAGGCGGCTCGTACCAGGCCATCCTAGGCCGCAGCCCGCCGCGACCCGCTTGCGGGCATTCTCTCGTCTACAGGAACGCGCCGGAGGGGCGCTGGTGCGCCCTAGAACTTCTGTAGTGCCTCCGCGTTTTCCGATTCCTTGATAAACCCGATATACCTCGTGAAATCCATCGTCAGGATTTTCAGTTTTAGCGTGAGACGTTCCTGAAAGGCTGCCGCCTTCTGATCTCTCCGCATCCACTCTTGCTTGTTCATGGGCGTGGCTGGTTTGTCTAACGCCGCCCATTCATGCCCTCCGCTGTTTGCTGCCAAGATCTGCAGGATCTCGCGATCTGTCGGGCCGCCGGGTTTGCTGTATTGTTCGTACTGGCAGGTCTTATCCAAAAGGTAGGCGGTCACTGTCATGGTGGATACTCTGAACGTTCGTCCCTTCACGCCGGGGAAGCCCTCAACCGCTTCTACATGGTAGACGGGTTGGCCGTAGCGCTCAATAAGGTCGCCCTCTGTGTCGCCAAGACGCGCCAAGACACAAGTCGGAAGTGCAAGGAACACGATGAAGAACAGTTTCATTGGGGGGCCTTTCTTGTAACTTGTCGCTCCCAGCAAGACCAACTCTTTCTTTGCGCCCGCGCCACGGACATTTTCACTTAGAGCGGCTTAACCTTCGGCGAGGTTGAGCAAGTCCTGGTGGCATTGACGAAAAATGCCCTGCAAAGCCCCTCATGAAGCTTGTCGTCTGTCCCTTTACCTTCCGAACCCTGTGACGCAGCAACAGGCCGTCGTGATTGCGCTTGAACGAGGCGATCCAGTTGTGTTCCTCTCCTGCTCCGCCGGACCAATTACCCTTGAGAAATCCCGATAGAGCCAATTTTGGTCCGGCCTACAGGACCGTTCGCCCAAGACCAAAAGCCGATATGCATCTACCAGTTGTAGTGATCGCTTGCGTTAGCCTATTGCTCTCAAGCTGTGCCAACCGGACTGAGCCCAAGCCGAAGGTTAGTCCGTTTGCACCTGTAGCCTTTGTGAGCGACCGTCTTCCTCGCCCGATTAAGGGGACATTTAATGTGAGCGCAATGCCCCTTTTACATACTAACTTCATCGAGGAACCACGCCAGCGACACGCAGAGTCCGTCATTATCGTGAGTCTGGAGCGGGCTGGATTGCAGCACACCGACAGCGCGGTTGGCACTGATTGGCGCGTTCTCTATGACTACCGTTCTCACGCCGGGCTACTGGGGATGGGCTATCGCCATGAGATGCACATGAATATCAGGCGGCCGGGAACCGTGGATAGCGTTTGGACGGCGACGGCACAGATACACTCCATCAACCCAGATATTGGGCCCGTTCTCGGTAAACTCACTTGGATGCTCACTAGCAAGTTTCCCGATGTCGAATACAGATTTGATGCGAGTCAATCCCAGTAGGTTCTTCCAGGCTGTTTTGGCCCGGCTTTGCGCCCAGTCCCGATTTCCTTGGGGAACCGGGGTTTCCTGCGCCTAAGATACTCCAGGAAAGGTTTTGATTGCTGGGGCAGGATCAGAACCTTGGGCTGTTTTTAAGGGCACTATAGCGCCATAAAAAGCCCAACGATTTGTTAAAATGCTGGATAAGAACCCGTTAAGATATTTGGGTGCTTCACTCGAAATCGAGCGTGGCAGCAATGTCACCGTGGGTTCGAATCCCACCCCTTCCGCCAGAATCACGGCGACACGCTTCCTGCTCTCAACCCTCAACTCTCAACCATCATCTTCGCTGGCCTTGCCCGAGCGCCAGCCAGGCCGATGCGGGAACCTGCTGCAAACTTTCCGGCATTTTCGATGCACAGACCAACAACGCGAAGGGCGTCGCAACGACCGGCACCCAACACGAGACCGCGAGAGGACCCATTTCCTTTCCGAGGCGTCCGCCCTCCGCGTACCCGATGCCGCCCACGATCGCGACGGCAATCAGGAGAAGATCCGCGTGGGTGAAACTCCACGACGATTTCGCTAATCCGTAAATGATCACCGTCAATGCACCGGCCAACGCCGCCAGCCAGAACGAAACGGACTGAGGGTGCCGCTCACGGATTGTTGCCACGAGCGCGATCACCAGCGGAACCGCTCCCGCGACAATGGCGGCATGGAAACTCGGCACCCAAACCAACGCCTGCGCAAGAAACAACGAGAACCCGAAGGCGAGACACCCCACCACGGTCAGCAGGGAAAGCCATTGACGCCTGTGAGGCAGCGGGGACTTCAGGACCATCAAGGTAATCGCGGCGGGAATCACCGCCACCAGGAGCCGGCCAACTCCAACAAACACCGGATCAAGATCGCGAACCGCCACCTTCATCGTTGGCATCGTGAGGCTGAAAATGCCGATGCCAATCAAGCCGTCGCGAACGGCACCAAGCTGGTCCCGAAAGGGAAGATTTGGCCAGGCCAACCGCCGACCGGAAGTTAATCTATTGGCCGGCAGCCCCGGATAACCGCACAGCCGATTGTAGGAGGACAGAAAAGACTCGACTTCCCGGCACCACGCCCGCAACCGCCCGAAGAATCGGAAGACCCAGCCGCCTGCCCTGACTTCGGGGACCGCCTGGCCCCGGACGCGCCGATCGCGCTTCCGATGCACATCCCGCCAAAGACCGGGAAATATCGCGCGAACAGATTGCTTCTTCACTCCTGCATCGTTGCCTGCGGACCGTCAGCTTCACAGAGGCACCGGGTCACATTTCGCGGCTGAACAGATCCAATCTCGCGGCGGTTGATCGACGATTCCCTGGGGCCGCTTAACCGACATCTGCCCCCTAAAATGGTTCTCGCAAGTCTGGCAGGCCAGCCATGCGGGAAGTTAAACCCTCAGAAGCAATCTCTGTATATGTGGTAACAATATACTATTATCAACTTTCTTTCAGCATATTATGACTCGCGTGTCGCCTAACAACCACGCCATTGCCAACGAATTCTGGCGACGCGAGTTAAAAATGGCTAGCGGCAAGACGGTTGCCGCCAGATCAGACCCTTGGCGGCGCGATCGTGGCAGCACCGACCTGCGCGGATGATCGCCGAGAATGAATATTCTTCCGACAGTCGGCGAGTGCGGGTACAAACTCTCTTGTGCAGGAGGCCTCTCCGTTTCATTCGATCTACTCCCACGGCTTTGCGCGAGCGGCGGTCTGCATTCCTTACGTCCGCGTGGCGGATCCGAAGTTTAACGCCGAGCGAACTCTGGGATTGGCGCGACAGGCGTCTGCCATGGGCGCGGCGGTGGCGCTCTTTCCGGAGCTCGGGATCTCAGCGTACTCCAACGACGATCTCTTTCATCAGGATGTTCTGCTGGATGCGACCCGGGAAGCGCTCGCCAGGATCATCGCGGAAAGCCACGCGCTTTCTCCCGTGCTGCTGGTCGGTGCTCCGCTGCGCTTTGAGGGAAAACTTTTCAACTGCGCCCTCGTCATCTATCGCGGACGGCTCCTGGGAATCGTGCCGAAGACCTATCTCCCAAACTACCGGGAGTATTACGAGAAACGCCAATTCAATTCGGGCCGGAACGCCGTCAAGCGGGAGGTCTGGTTTTTGGGGTGCCAAGTCCCATTCGGCAGCGACCTCATTTTCGACGCGACCAACTATCACGACTTCTCGCTTCACGTCGAAATCTGCGAAGACTTGTGGACGCCGATCCCGCCGAGCACCTACGCGGCCCTCGCCGGGGCCACCGTGCTGGCCAATCTTTCGGCAAGCAACATCACCATCGGAAAGGCCGATTACCGCCGCGACCTCTGCGCGTCGCAATCCGGGAGATGCATTGCCGCGTACCTGTACTCTGCGGCCGGGCCGGGCGAATCCACCACCGACCTTGCCTGGGACGGCCACGCGATCATTTACGAGAACGACGAACTGCTCGCCGAATCTCAGCGATTCTCTTCCGAAGAGCAGATCGTCCTGGCCGATATCGACCTGGAGCGCCTCGCGCAGGACCGAATGCGGCTGACCAGCTTCAACGATGTCGTCGCGGACCATCGCGAAAGGGTGCATGCCATCCGCCGGATTTCTTTCGAGTTTCAAGTGCCCACGGGTGAGATCGCTCTCCGGCGCAATGTCGAGCGCTTTCCCTATGTGCCGAGCGATCCGGCGGCGCGCGACGAGCGATGCTACGAGGCTTACAATATCCAGGTGCACGCTCTTATGAAGCGAATGCTAAGCACGGGAGTAAAACACATCGTGATCGGTGTCTCCGGGGGCCTCGACTCCACGCATGCACTAATCGTGGCGGCAAGGACGGTGGATCGTCTGGGCCTGCCACGCGACACCATCCTTGGTTATACCATGCCCGGCTTCGCGACGAGCGACACCACGCTAAGGAATGCACACGCCCTGATGCGCGCTCTCCATATTCACGCGGAGGAGATTGATATCAAGCCGAGCTGCGCGCAAATGCTCCGCGATCTGGGCCATCCCTTCAGCGCCGGCGAGCGCGTCTACGACGTGACCTTTGAAAATGTCCAGGCCGGCGAACGCACTTCGCATTTGTTTCGCCTCGCCAATCTCCACAACGGCATCGTGCTCGGCACCGGCGACTTGAGCGAACTGGCGCTGGGCTGGTGTACCTACGGGGTGGGGGACCACATGTCGCACTATGGCATCAACTCGTCCGTTCCCAAGACACTCATCCAACATCTCTTGCGCTGGGTCATCGGTTCACGTCAGTTCGACAACGAAACGAACACGGTCCTGGAATCGATCCTGAACACGGAGATCTCACCCGAACTCGTCCCGCATGAGACTGATGACCAGAGCGTGCCGGCACAGAGCACCGAAGCCAAGGTCGGGCCTTACGAGCTGCAGGATTTCAACATCTACTACGTGACCCGATACGGGTTTCGCCCCAGCAAGGTTGCCTTTCTTAGTCATCACGCCTGGTCGGACAAAACGCGAGGGACCTGGCCCGACAATCTGACTGTTGCCAAACACAGACAATATGATCTGGCCGTCATCAAGAAATGGCTCGATGTTTTCCTGTTTCGATTCTTCCAGATCAGCCAGTTCAAGCGCTCGTGCCTTCCGAACGGCCCAAAGGTTGGCTCCGGCGGTTCCCTCAGTCCGCGCGGAGATTGGCGCGCACCATCGGATTCGGAAGCTGAGATCTGGCTGGAGGAACTCCGACGCAATGTCCCCGATCAAGGCTAGGAGTGCCGCGTCCCGGACGCCCAGGGAGCAAGCGTGAGTTAAGGCAATCTTCCAGAATGGACCTGCGCAAGAAATCGCCAGTGGGGGGAGCACGCATCGCTCGGACGATCCACCGGAGTCGCGGACGAGATCACGGGTGTTGCTTTCCCGCAGCTTTTGAAAGACGTTTCAGGTCGATTCTCCGCTGTGCTTCGGCCGTCGCCTTCCCGCCCGTCGAGCGACCGATCCCTCGGGCTTGTCGGGACTGCTCGGTCCCGGCTTTACCAGGGCATCGGTAGTCAGGTCACGGACAGGAGGAAGTATGTTCCTGAAGGTCGTGCCATAGATGTCGAGGGCCGTCAGGAACAGCCCGCATACGACCGGCCCAATGATGAATCCGATCGGACCGAAGAGGAACAGACCTCCCAGCGTCCCAATAAGAATGAGTAGATCCGGCATCTCTGCATCTTTGCCCACTAATGTGGGACGGAGCACGTTGTCCACAGTTCCGACGACTGCGGCGCACCAGATGCCAAGCAGGGCCGCCGCCAGAGGTTTTCCGATGGCAAAGAGGTAGATGACGGTGGGCACCCAGATCAACGCGGTTCCGATGCCCGGCACGACCGAAAGAATCACCATGATGGTTCCCCAAAAAGCCGCTCCATCGATGCCGGCAAAGTAGAAAGCAACCCCCGCCAGCGATCCCTGAATGAGTCCAATCAGGAGGGTGCCTTTGATGGTGGCTCGCGTCACCGACACAAATCTTCCCAGCATCCGCGCCTCGTCCTCGTGGCTGAGAGGCATGTAGTAGAAAATCCGCTGCAGGATCGATTTTCCATCCCTTAGAAAAAAGAACATGGAATAGATCATCACAAAAAAGTGGAGCAGAAAGCCGGCGGTGCCCGCGGTGAACCGGGAGGCCGAACTCACCAGATATCCGCCCGCCGCCTTGGCAGCCGCTCCCAAACTATTAAGAATCTCTCCCTGGCTGGGAATGAAATCCGCGACCAGGGGAAAATGATCAACCAGCCATTTGTGAACATCGAACGCCGTCGCCGCCCCAAAGCTCTCTTGAATCCAGGGAATCGCACGTTCACTGACGGTCAGCGCCTGGCCCACCACGAGTCCAAGAAGCGCGCTCAATGGTCCGAAAATGATCAACATCAGTATCAGGATCGTGGCGATCGACGCCAGCGACTCACGCCCGCGCAGCAGGCGAACGAACCATCGGTAGAGCGGATGAAGCATTCCCGCCAACATGGCCCCCACCAGAAGAGTCTGCAGAAACGGCCAAGTCACCGCCAAAAACAAAGCAGCGATGAAGACGACGAGGATCAGCACAAAGGCCGTCCGAAACTTTCCCTCTTCCATCTTTGCCGGCTGCATAGAGGCTTTATCGATCAAACCCGGCCTGGTCTTGGAGCGCAGAAAAGCATTAAAGACAGTCTACCGTGCATTTTTGCGGAAGGCGAACCAATCCATCCGCTTGCCTTCTCGCGCTTAAGAGCCAGAACCGGAGAATCATCGCTCGACATCCCGCGCGGTGCCACCGTTCTCCCTCGCCTGCGACCGCCTGAACGAACGCCATACCGCTCAGAGATCGTAACTCAGGAGCGTCCCGGCCGGGGAATTCTAAGCAAAATGAACGAGGCGCTCGAATTTCCGGAATCTCCGCGAACCGCGACTGAAAAAGACCTTGCCAGCAAACGCGGAAATCGGTATCTGGCCTTGTAAAGAAGCGGTTTCTTCACGAATCAACTCGGGAACGGAAACTGCCGCCCGTCCTCCCACATACCTCAATCGCGGCATATTCAGCAGAGAAATAAGCCATGAAAATCCTCACTTCCCCCTCAACCAAGCGCCTCGTTGCGTTGCTTGGAGCCCTCGCCATCAGTGGCTTGGTTCCGTCCGCTCCCGCGGAGGAAAAGCCGACCATTCCGATCATCGTTAAGGACACAACATCGTTTTTCTGGCAGATTGTATTTTCCGGTGCTCGTAAGGCAGGCAAAGAGCTCAACGTGACCGTGCCGGAACTCGGCGCCCAATCCGAGTCGGACATCAATGGCCAGATCTCGATTTTGGAAAACGCCGTCTCCGGAAAGCCGGCCGCGATCGTCATCGCGCCCACGCAGTTCGCGGCGCTCGGCAAGCCGATTGATGAAGCTGCCAAGAAGGTCATCATCATTGGCATCGACTCGCCTGCGGATTCCAAGGCCTTCACATCGTTCCTGACGACCGATAACGTCCAGGCTGGACGTGTCGCCGCGGACGGCCTTGCGGCTGCTATCGAAAAGAAGTATGGAAAACCCGAGGGTGAAATCGCTTTGATCACCTCGATTCCCGGCGTTGGTTCGTTGGACGCGCGCGCTAAAGGTTTCAAAGAGCAAATTCAATCCAAGTATCCGGGGCTGAAACTCATCGCCGACAAGTTCGCGGACGGCATGGCCACGACCGGCCTCAACATGATGACGGATCTGATCACCGCCAACCCGAACTTGCGCGGTGTTTTCACTTCGAATCTTATCATGACGCAGGGGGCGGGGCAGGCGATCGCCGAGAATAAGGTCGCCGACAAGATCATGGTCATCGGTTTTGATTCGGACGACAAGACCGTCAAGCTTCTGGCGGACGGCTATGTCCAAGCGCTGGTTGTGCAAGATCCGTTCAGCATGGGCTATCAAGGCATCAAGACGGCGCTGGCGGCATCCAAGGGTGAAAAGGTTCCGAAGGATGTGGACACGGGGGTGAACCTGATCACCAAGGAAAACATGAACACCGAGCGTTCGAAGGAGCTCCTGACCCCCGACGTCAGTAAGTAATACGCAAGTCCAGCGGCCCTCCGCTTTGTGAGAATCTAGGCTGTCGATGAACCAGACGCAGCAGGGTGGCAACCAGAAGGGAACGCCGCTTCTTGTGCTCAAGAAGCTGGACAAGCGTTTTGGGGCCACCCATGCGCTCAAGGCGGTGGATCTCGAATTCGAGGCGGGGGAGGTCCATGCGATCGTCGGGGAGAATGGGGCCGGCAAGTCGACGCTCATCAAGATGCTCACCGGGGTGCATGTCCGGTCGAGCGGCGAGGTGTTCTGGGAGGGCAAGCCGGTCGCGCTGGCGACGCCGCACGAGGCGATCAATCACGGGATCAACGCGGTGCACCAGGAGGTGGTCCTCTGTCCGCACCTGACGGTGGCAGCCAATCTCTTTCTGGGCGACGAGAAGGTGCAGTTCGGCTTGTTGAAGCATCGCGAGATGGTGCACGAGGCGCAAAAGATCCTGGATGATATCGGCTTTAAACTGCCGGCGGCGGCGTTGCTCTCTTCGCTGACCATCGGCCAGCAGCAGTTGGTGGCCACGGCGCGGGCGTCCACCCGCGGCACTCGCTTCCTGATCTTCGATGAGCCGACGGCCTACCTGACCCGCCAGGAGGCCGCCCAGCTCTTCGCGCTCATCGGACGGCTCAAGGCCAAGGGGGTGACCATTGTCTATATTTCGCATCGGCTCGAAGAGGTCTTCCAGCTGGCCGATCGGGTTTCCATTCTGCGCGACGGCCAGTTGGTCTCCACGCAGAAGGTTTCCGAGACGAACGAGGAGAAGCTGATCGCCGGGATGATCGCTCGCACGATCGATCAGATTCATTACAAGGAGAAGATTCCTTTCGGCGCGGAGATCCTGCGCACCGAGAAACTCACCGGGAAGGGCTTCGAAGAGGTCAGCGTGCGGGTGAGGGCAGGAGAGGTGATTGGCCTCTATGGACTAATCGGCGCCGGGCGCAGCGAGTTTGTGCAAAGCATTTTCGGGCGCTTTCCCAGGACGAGCGGGCAGATCTTCTGGAAGGGCAAGCCGGTTGATATTCAGCGCGAGAAGGATGCCATCTCGCTGGGGATCGCGCTGGTGCCCGAAAGCCGTCGCGATCAGGGGCTCTGTTTGAACCTGGGCGTCGGGCTCAATCTTAATCTGCCCATCTACAAGAGGCTGACCAAGGGCTTTGTCATCAATCCGCTGGCCGAACGAACCGCCGCCGATAGGCAGATTCGCGAGGTCCAGATCAAGACGGCCTCGCGGGAGGCCCCCGCCTCGAGCCTCTCGGGTGGCAACCAGCAAAAGATCGTCATCGGCAAGTGGCTCAATCACGGGGCCGATCTCTATATCTTTGACGAGCCAACGGTTGGCGTGGACGTCGGCACCAAAGTGGAAATCTACAA
Organism: uncultured Verrucomicrobiae bacterium; assembly: GCA_963820865.1. Taxonomy (GTDB): domain Bacteria; phylum Verrucomicrobiota; class Verrucomicrobiia; order Chthoniobacterales; family Terrimicrobiaceae; genus DASTFP01. Next base: position 531,558 of record CAWGBZ010000011.1, on the reverse strand, counting down.
GCTCTTCGCCAAGCTGCTCAAGAATGGCGCGGGCATTATTCTGATCTCGTCCTACCTTCCGGAGGTTTACGACCTTTCGGACACCCTGCATGTCTTTCGTCGTCGCCGGCTGGTCGCCTCCTACGATAGCGCCCACGTCAGCGAAAAAGCGGCCCACGAGACCATCCTAACGCAAGCCCTCGGAGTCTAGCCGTTGGCAGAAAAATCGAACCCAGCACTGTGGAGGAGAAGTAACTATGAGCGTTGACAAAACAGCCGCCGAGGAGGAGGCACAGCTCGCCGCAACCCGCAAGCAGGCACGCATCGGCACGTTGCTGGGTCTGACCCTGCTCGCCCTCCTGGCTTTGATGTGGCTGGTGCTGGCCTTCAGCACGAACAGCTTCTGGACATACAACAACATCACGAACCTTCTCCGGCAAGGCTCGATGATCGCCATTCTCGCCATGGGCGAGACCTTCGTCATCATCACCGCGGGTATCGATCTGTCGGTCGGGGCCGTCGTTGGCTTCGCAAGCGTCATCGTCGCTTGGCTGCTGACGCACGGCTTCCCAATTTGGGCTTCGATCCTCATCACGCTCGGTTTCGGATTCGGCATCGGCGTTTTCCACGGCTTTGGAATCACTAAACTCGGCTTGCCGCCGTTTATTATGACGCTGGCGACATTGACGGCGCTGCGCGGTGTCGGTCTGCTCATCACCAATGGCGCTACCATCTCCATTACCAATGACGCCTTTACGGGCTTTTCGCGCGGGGACTTTCTCGGCGTGCCGAACCTCTTTTGGATGGTGATTGTGGTCGCCATTCCCGCGTACATTTTTCTGCATCAAAGCCGGTTCGGCCGATACCTCTTCGCCATCGGTTCCAATACGGAGGCGGCGCGGCTTTCGGGCGTCAACACGACTCGAATGATCTACATTGCCTATATCCTCTCGGCGGTCTGTGCCTCCTTTGTCGGCATCCTCCTCGCTTCGCGGATCGGCATCGGCAATGCCACCCAAGCCGAGGGTTGGGAACTGCAGGCCATCGCCTCCTCGGTCATCGGCGGCACCAGTCTCTTCGGCGCGGTCGGCTCCGTCCATGGACCGCTCCTGGGCTCCTTCATTCTGACGACCATCAATAACGGCGCGAACCTTCTCAACGTGAATGCGTTTTGGCAGCGTATCATCACCGGCGTCCTGATCATCGTCATCGTCTACTTCGACGGTCTCCGCGCCAGGAAGCGCTAGCTCGAGCATTCTTTTTCGAGAAGCGCCCCCCCGGGGCCCTCAAGAGTCCCGGGCCCACGCCGATTGAATTTGCGCGCGCCGAGAGGCGTTGCATTTTGCGATCACGATGTACGGTCTGGCGCAGCTTTTCAAAGCGCGCCTCGCGGACAATCTCCAAATTGTAGCGGTCGCTTCTCTACGGCCAGCATCAAGCGCTCGCGGCTAACGTCTCCTCGAATTGAACTCAATCGAACAAGAGCCAGTGGGGAGGCGCGGACAATGACACCTGAAAAGAAGCTCCTCTCGTTGCACCAATTCCCATGGAAGGCAGCCCATTCATTTCAGAGTCAAGGTAGAAAGACGAACAGGTCACTGCGCCCGTTCGTCCACCTTGTCGAAGAATCAACGTGGGCAGGTGACGCAGCCACGCCGCTGGCAGAAGCCGAAAAACATCATGACTTCTGCCCGGAAAGACGCAGTCCGCAAAGCCCCTTCGGGATGGATCCACCGGCCGTCGGCATTGTAATACACTTTGTTTCGTTCGTCTGCGGCGGGAGAAACGATAGCCACTTCGCGCACAGTATGCTTCAATAGAATGTCAAACTTGGTCCCCCTCATGAAGAGCGAAATCCTGTCCGCAGGCGAAAAGGTCCACATCATTCACCGGCGCTATCTGGAAAAGGAGCCTCATCGGCATTTCGTCGGCATCGTGGAGGTCTGCGAGCAAGGAGCCGCGCGTGTGACCGGGCATCTTTTCACTGTTGATCCGATTCGCTTCGAATTTTTCCGGCGTCCAGAAAGACGCACCAGAATTGTTTCATTGGTGAGCGGTGACGTCTTGATCAACATCGTTCCGCAGACCGTCGATCTCGACAAAATTTTCTATCAGCAAGAATCGAAGGCCCTGCGCGTAACTGATGGCTCCGATTGGCATCTCGACCTGAGCGAACTGGCTTGGATGTAAGAAGAGAGGTAGACCGCCACGGTCCCCGAGACGTTCAAGAACAAATCCCGCGCGGCCTCGCCAGCAGAGCCCGCTGCCACCTTTCTTTATTGCGAACCGGTTGATGGATCGCGCTGGTGAGCTTCACAGCTTCGAGACCGAAGCACGGCAGCAGCCGCAGGAAACGCGAGGTCGAGAATCCGTTTCGGACGACGACAACTCCCTGGCTGCTGCAAAGTCTCCCAAATGCCTTTGAATTACCGCTGGAAAATTCGAGACCGCTTTGATAGACGCACGCCATGCCAATTTCCCTCGAAGATCTCTACGCCCATCCCAAGTTTATCGAGAAGGTCGAACGCCCCATCAAGGCCAAGATCATGAGCTGGAAGTTCCCGTCCGGGAATCCTTCCGCGGTGACTCTCAACAGTGTGACGTTTTCTGGCGAAGATGAGGAGCGGATTCAGGGCGAGGTGGTTGTCTCGTCGCGCCTCTCTGCCAATGCCACCATCACCACCACCGAAGACATCAACGAAACCTTCGAAGGATTCATGAATTTTAGCCTTCCGTGGGGCTGGCAAGCCCGGGACACTCGATTCGTCGCCGAATCGGCACAGGTCGTCCTCAATGACTTGCGCCGCCCCTAAAGAGAGAAGGTAGTTCGAGAGACTCGAACCAACAGGACACGTCGACATTCGGGGCATCCATTGCCGCCGAGGTGGTCGACGCTAACTGACGGAAAAATTTACATTTTCGGCATGCGCGGAACGGTGCCAAGTAAGTCGCTGTAAACGTTCAACTTACGATCAATGTTCCATCACGTTTCGTGTTTGGCCGGTCGTGAGTGTCGGCATCTCTTACAGAACCCTCACCGTCCGCTCGCGTCCAAAAAAGGCAGAGAAGCGAGGCTTCACTCGCAAGTTGCTCCATACTAATCGGATACATTTTGCAGCTCAGGGGTAGTTCACCGTTCGCAGATCGGCATGGACTATGCTGCTGCTTACTTCAGCGATAGCCCCGATTGAAGGGTCGAGCGTGAAGACGTTCCGTACAGTTGTATCCTTCGGTTCGTTGGCCCCAAAGTCTCTTCGGTGCCTGCTTTCTTGGCGCTACCCAGACATCGGCTGGCCTTCGCGGAGAGAGCACGGGAAGGTCTGCGCCTGTCTCGGTCGCTTCGACAGCGCAACCTTCCCGCCTCTCCGGACGGATCTTGAATGGTCCGCAAAAGCCCGTTTCGTATGACCACTATTGTTCACCAAAACGACATTGTGGTTCTCGCCGGTAAGAGGGGAGTCTGGAAAGTTTTCACACAAGTCAACGGAAGCCGGGCTGACCTCTGGAGAACGGACGCTCCAGATACTCGCGTCGTGACTGCTCCTCTTGAGAGAGTCACCGTCGTCCGACGGGCCGGCAGCCCGGAATACGAATATTGACCGCCGCGATGCCGGCACTCCAAAGATGATTCTCTCACTCGCAAGAAGAAGCAGGGAACGGATCATCTCAAACCGCCGCAGCCGCGCGGCGGAACTTTACCTCAACGGACGCTGCCTATGCTGGGCGGCCACGCACGGAAGATTCCAGAGAATCCCCTTTTTTTTGCGGCATATCTGGTCCGCCTTGGCCAGGTAGACCAAGCGAGCCTCCGGTCTCGGCTTTCTTCAAACTCCGTTGCCAAACCACGATATTATTCCGTGTCCAGCGTAACACGTAATGCATCTCATGTTTAGTAAACCATTTGATTACTGACTGATCTGGTCTCAGAAGGCGGTCGAAGAATCCGTTCGCTTGTTCGCGCGAGGGTTGACCGCGGCACAAAACGGCCGGATTGAGAAAGCCAAAAGTGAAACGTGCTTCCTGAAATCACATAGTTGCGGCCACGATCCAGTGCACGCAGCGCTGTTCGTACCGTGTTGTCGGTAGTGTCCCGGCGAGCCATGGCCGCAGGTTCATTCCCTCCGAACGCTTCGAAGAACCGGGTATCCGGGCCAGGACAAAGCGCCAGGATCGGACGCCGGTCTTCAAATTCTCAGCCCAGAGCGCTTCGGAGAGCGATAGCAGGAAAGCCTTCGAAGCCCCGTAAACCGCCATGTATGGCGTCGGTTGGAAGCCGGCAGTACTCGCGACATTGATGATCGCCCCATCGCCAGCCGCCACCATGGTCGGAAGGAAAAGTTGGGCCAGGACCGCCGGAGAGAACGTGTTTACGAGGATCTGATCGGCGGGCCTATTCACCGCACTTTCCTGCAGCCGGCCGTAGCTTCCCAAACCAGCATTGTTGATGAGAACCTGCACTGTGTGATTCATTTCGTCGACTTTACGAAAAAGCATCCGTGCTCCCTCCAAGGTGGCCAGATCCGAGGGAATCACCTCAACCTTCACGCCAAAACGCCTCCGAATGTCGTGACCCATCTCCTCTAAAACCGCCTCCGAGCGCGACGACAAAATGACGTTCGCCCGCCGCGCGGCGAGTTCATAGGCGAAGGTCTTCCCGATCCCCGAGGATGCCCCGGTTATCAGTGCCCACTTGCCCTCGTAGTTAAAACGCCTCCGATTCATGTCTTCTCTTTTCTTCAGATGTAAACGCTGGAAACATTTAGTCGCGCAAATGTAATCATTGTCAACATTGGATTTTGAAGGCATTTTGATCGGAAATGGAGACGGTCTCAAAGGTGAGCGACGGACGCCCCTCGCGCTATCATCACGGGAATTTGAAGGCGACCTTGGTGGGGGTGGCACTTCGGGTCATTGAAGAGCGGAGAGAGGCCTCCTTTACCATCCGTGAGCTTGCGAAGCTGGTTGGGGTGAGCCATGCGGCGGCTTACCGCCACTTTCGTTCCAAGCGCGAGCTGCTGGCTCAGATCGCCGAGGAAGGGTTTCATGGCCTGCAGGCTTCCTTTTACGACGTACTGAAGGAGAATATCGGCAAGAGCTGTCGGGCAAGGATCAAGGCTCTGGGGACGAGCTATATTCTCTATGCGCTCGCGCATCCCGGACATTTCCGGGCGATGTTTCATGTCGAGCTCGGGACGCACCACGATTTCCCTTCGCTGAAGGAAGCCGCCACCCGAGCGTTCGGAATATTGTTGGATGCGGTGACGGAAGGCATCTCAAGGCGAGAATTGGTGCGGCGTCCCGCCCGTGGACTGGCCATGATGGCCTGGTCAGCGGTCCATGGAGCGTCTCTCTTGTTACTTGATGGGCAGATTGAGTCCCCGCCCGGGCCAGAGGAACTGATCGAACTGGTCATCGAGCGTTTGGACGCCGGGTTGGCTCACCTTTGAGCCGGATTCCGGCTGAGAGTGGGGTCTTCATCCGGGACGCCGGGCGATTTCAAGGTAGCTTGGGCCGAAATCGCATGGGCCACTTCGTCCAATCTGCCTCGGGGTCCAAAGACAGAGGAGCCGGCAGTCGCTGAGAGACTTGAGCCAGCAGTTCGCTCGCATGCGTTTTCGCGCCTGCGGCTACCTCCAGGGTGAGAAAGAACTGGCCGCTCTCATGCGCGGCCTGCAGGCGCGGTGGAAGGAGACCCATGCCTTCCCTGTGACAAGTCCGCAAAAACCTGGCCAGGGGCACTCCCGTGAACCAAGGCTGGCCACCTTCAATAATGTTGCGACCGGCATCCCATTCCAGCCAGCCGTCATCCAGCGTGTTGATCGGGACATCGGGCCGGAACGGGAGCGGTCCAACGACGAGCATCGAAACCCCTTCGACATGGCGCGCCAGCGGATCGCGCGACTGTCCCGCGGCTATCGTGGAGCACGCTCGCGCGACGGCGTCCCAACGGATATCTTCGAGGGCCTGCCCACCGATTAGTCCGACGATCGCGTTGTCGGCATAAAAGTCGCCACGCACGATGAACGCATCCGGAAAAACCTCCCTGAACGTCTGGGCAATGACCTCAAACTGCTTTTCGGTAAGCTGGTACATGGGAAGCCACTGGCAAAAGAGTCCTCCGGGCCGCAACGCGCGCCGCACTGCTCGGAAGTGTTCGCGGGTAAACAAACGACCCTCGCCAGTGCGCCAGGGGAGGAACAGGTCGCCGACAATCACGTCGTAGGCCCCCGGCCTTCGAAGAACCTCCCAACGGGCATCGGCATGCACTGCCCGGACGCGTGGATCGGAGAAAAGATTGCGATTGAATGGGCCAAAGTACCGTTCCGCGAATTTCGCCACGAGCGGAGAGAGTTCAATGGCGTCCAGCCTTTCGACACCCGGATGCAAGAGGGCCCCCGAAGCGGTACTTCCGGTGGCTACGCCCAACGTTGCCACGTCCTTGGCCTCCCCATGCAGCAGGATGGGCAGAAGCGCTTGCCTCTCCTGGTTGGTCGCGGCCCGAGAACCGCCCAAAGTGTAGCTGTTATTGAAAATGATGCGCCAATCGTCCGGTTCTCCCTCGGCGACCGCCACGACACCCTCGCGTCCAATTCCGACGGCCCGAATGCGCTGAGCGCTCCCTGGCTGAACCTGCGGAAGCCCGGAAAAGGCGCCCCATGCGCCGACGCAAAAGACGAACGCACCCCCCGAGGCACCGAAACGCCACGTCCTTCGCAAAGGGAGGACCGAAATCAATACCGCGTAGCCGGCTGCGACAAAACACACCGCGCCCCAGAGTCCAAACTGGGGCAGCAGGACGCTCTGGGCGAGCTCCGCCCCAAACCATCCGCCGAGTCCATTGAATGCGAAGACCCATCCGAGCGGCAGGTTGGCCGAGTCTTCCACATACTTGAGCAATAGAGGGAAGATCAACCCTGCGAAAGTAAACGGGACGACCACGCAGACCAGCCCAGGTCCGACTGTCTGCAGAAAGTACTTCAGGCTGCCGATCTGGTACGGTTGGTAGCGCAGACCGCCGAATGCCGCCCAGAACAGACCGCTCTGCATCGCCAATGCGAAACAACCGGCCAGCAGGGCCGCTGCCAGCGCGACCGCGAAGTTCCGCCGAAAGAGATGCCACCATCTGTCGGACAGAGCAGCTCCGAGCGCCAGCCCCGAGAGCACCAGCAGCAGGATGAAGCCGCCCGAGAAGTGCGAGTTGATCGTCACCTGCGCGAACTGCATTTGCACGATCACCTCGGCCGACATCACCAGCCAACCGGATCCAAAGGCCAGGCCAAAGACCGCTTTAGTCCAAGGCTTTGACGCGGGCAGCGGAAGCGGGTTCGACACCCGTGTTGCGGGGCCGGCGCTGGCGCCGAAGAGGGCGATCGCCGCCGCGACAGCATTCAGGGTCACCGCGGTCATGCCGGTTCCAGTTGTTCCCAAGCGCGGCAGCAGAAAGACCAAGCCAAGCAGGATGCCGGCGATTCCGCCCGCGGTGTTTACGGCGTAGATCGGGATGGCAATTCGTTGACCCGCTTCAGAGCACAACCGGATGAGCCACGGCGTCACCACACCCATCGCCGCCGCAGGGGGAGCAATGAGCAAAAGAGGAAGAAGAAGCCTTAGCCATTCGGAATCCCATCTCAGGGTTGCCAATGTCTCCGAGAGCAAAGGCGAGACCAGGACCAACAGGGCAAAGGCGGCCACGATGCATTCCGCCAGTGCGACCCGCCTCCAAAGACGGGTCCGATCGTTCAGGCCCAGCCGCAGCGAAAGCCAGCCGCCCAGGGCGAGACCGAGAAAAAACGTCCCCGCCACCGCCGCAAAGGTGTCCGCCGTGGCCCCGAGGGTGTCGACCATGCGTCGGATCCACACCACCTGGTGAATCAACGCCGAGCAGCCGCTGATGGCGGACAGACAGAGCGCCAATCCCGCCGCGGAACGTGATTTCAAGCGCGCTGCCTCGCTCGCCTTGCCAGAACGCCGATCGCGATCACCGCACCGGCCGACAACAGGGCAATGGTCGACGGCTCCGGCACGACACTAAACGCGAAGCTGTAGACGTCACTGGTCTCTTGCCAACCCGTCGTGTCGATGATCCGGAATCCGATTTCATAGGTGCCCGGCAAAGTAAACGAGTATCCCCGATCATGGATGTGGCCGTAGGGATCCTGCGGAAAGGCCTCCGTCAGGTTGATCGTCCAGTAGCCATCGGAAAACGCACTCAGCGGATTATCGACAGACTGCACCGGAACAAATGAACCCACCTCGAAGACCGCCGTCGGCACGGTGCTCTTAGAATACCCTTCCCAGTATCCAAACGAGCCTCCCGCCGGCCCCTCGACGGATGTAATCTGCAACTTGAGATTTGTGCCAATGGCAGCGTGCATGCCCTCGGGACCGCCGTAGAAGATCGTGGCTGGCAAGGCGGTGAACGATAGATTGTCGACCGCATAATAGCCGGGGAAGTATCCGCCGGGCTGCCATTCGGTTTCCCAGACGTACCCGGAACTTGCCAGAAAATCTTCCGCTCCATCAAAGAGCAGCAGCGAGCCCTGCGAAACGCTCGCCGCGCCCGCGTTGATGTGTTCGTGCACCTGCGCGTACACTTTCGGCGCCGTCAGCAAGGCGGTCAAAAGTGTTCCCGACAGAATGATTTTAAGGCAAGCTCTCATAGGCGATGAGTCACAGGACGAAGCTGTGCGTGACTAGTGTTGCACCGATCGGCGGTGGCGTTTCAGAACGAGCAGCAGGCCGCCAGCCGCGAAAAGCAACCAGGTCGAAGGCTCCGGAATCGACGACCAGTTCATTGTCAGGAGCTCACTATCCGTGTGCACACCATTCGCGTCGACCGCTCGGAAAGTAATCTTGAACTCTCCCTCGCCGTCAGTCGCCCACGAGCGACCATGGATATGGCCATAAGGGTCCACCGCGTTGGCCAGGTTATATAGGCCGCCATTGTAGTCGACGTTCCATCGATAGCCCTCTCCAGCTTGGAGAGCATCGTAAGCGTTTGGATAAGCGGGTGCCGTCCCGGGAAACGTGGTGTCCACCCCATCGCCGATCCGCGTGTTGATGGCCGACAGATCGATCTTCGCGTCCGAGGTCAGCAACGTTCCCGCGCCTGGACCGGAGAACGTCCATTCGAAGGTTGGAGTCGTGCTGGTGTCGCTGGAATACGCACTGGTGGAACCCAAAAACGAGAATGACGTGGCATCCCCACTCAGCAATTCGACCGAAACAATCTCCAACCGAAGGAAGGAACCGCTCGTCGCGCCACCCACCGCGAGATTCCCGTTACTGGTGGCACTGAACGGTTCCCAGGGCGCGTAGGTCACCCCGCCGCCGGTCCCGATGGTCGCGCGCCGGCCCGAGTTGCCCGAGAGCGACGTTGGAGTCATGCCAAACGTATACGCCGTCCCTCCATAATATGCGGCAGCATTGCCGACCGTGGTCGTGGATGCCTGATGAACATATCCGGAGTTGCTGACGAAATCGTAGGCCCAATCGTCGGCGTTCTTGAAGCCGATTTTATCGCCTGCGTCAGCGATGCCGTTGTTGTTGGTATCATAGACGCCGGCATTGAGATGCGAATGCTGCGCCTGCAAGGCTGGCGCCGGCCGCCAGCGCCAGGAGAAACGTTATCGATGCTAATAGACTTTTTAATTTCATGAGATAGTTGGTCGATTTGTTGCCTATGGATTTCCGTCTGGGTGCACGAAGCGGCTTCCTGATGCGCTCAGCCGCGTTTGCACTTCAGTCCATCTGAGCCTTTCAACATGGAAGTCCGCGAATAGATAGATTCCGTCCCCGGAGTATCGGTCCGCAGCGACCATCGAGAGAAAGGCGGTTGGCAGGTAGCCATAAGCAAAGTGGAAGTGATCTGAACCGGTGTAACCTTTCTGCGTTTCCGCAAAGAGGATGGTTTGACTGGGCGAACTCACCGAAGAAACGCGTGAAAAATTCAGGTGCGTCGCACCGGCCGGGTTCGGAAGGAGGTAGTCGTTGATCGCGTAGCTGTAGAGTCGCGTCTTATGCGGGTCCCCCGGAGACCGGTAGACCTTCTTCATCTGGTCCGGAGACGCTGTCTGGCTCAAACCGACGTAAGGCAGCAACCCGGCAATCCAGGAGTTGCCACTATGAGACGAACCTGGGAAGGCCCCGTTATTCTCCGCTGTGTACACGCTGGCCGCCAAGCCCAGCTGCCTGAGATTGTTCAAGGCACGCGTGGCGACAAGCTTGTTTGATATCTTAGGCCAAAGGCCGGCCGTGAGCGCGGCAAGCGTAAGGATTACGCCCACGGCGATGACGGTCTCAATCAGACTAAAAGCGGAGCGGGATCTCTCCATTCCCATGCCCTCCAGTACACCGTGAACACAACGCCACGGTGGTGAGTGCAACGACGACGGGCAGAACTTCTGCCCACATCACGCGATCAAATGATCAAATGATCAAACTATCGGGATCGGACTCGGCGGAGGGTCGAAACGCAAAGCAGGCCGAAACCGTCCGCAGGCAACGGATACGAGGCGTCTCGCACCGGAGGTGCTTTTGCCACCACGCCCCCTGCGAACAAGAAGACTTCCGCTTTCTTCTCGGCCTTCGCGGTCGCCGGAGCTTTCTCCTCTTTCTGGCGTCCCTCTTCGACCTTCCGACAAAGATCGCACGGATACTCGCCGCCAAAAGTCTTCTTGAGGGCCAACGCGAAGGTGGCTTCGCGAGAGTATTCCTGCAACATCCGCGCCCAGGCGATCGTCTGCAGGACAGCCCAATGGCCTCCTGCCAGGGAAAACATCGCCAGGCAGATCAGCGGAAACCCAACAACGCGGGTTAGTTTTCGCTGGCACGCGAACATCCCTCTCTCTTGGCCCGACGGATCAACCAAAAGTCAAGTCATTCCGTGTGAATTTGGAGACTCTAAGTTTAAAAGAGTCCGTGCCTTGCGGATGTTTGCTCTTTGGCGGCTCCGAATATCTAAAGAACAATCTCCGTGCCGACTCCTGAATTGGTGAAAATCTCCAGGAGGATGCAGTGCTGGATATTTCCTCCGATCATATGGATTTTCTCCACACCGTTCCGGAGCGCATCGGCGGCGGATTGCACTTTGGGAATCATACCTCCGTCGATGACCTTGTCCTTGATGAGAGGATCGATCTGTCCGGAATGTACCGTCGGAATCAACGAATCTTTCAAAGCCGGATCTCGCATGATCCCCGGCACATCGCTCACATAAATCAGCTTGGCCGCATTGATGGCGGAAGCGAGCGCTCCAGCGGCCACGTCGGCGTTGATATTGAGCACCAATCCATCCTCCCCCGCACCAATCGGACTGATAACCGGAACAACCTCGTCCTGGATCGCTGTGCGAATCGCTCTGGCGTTGATCCTGGTGACCTCGCCGACGAAACCAATATCAACCTGTTCGCCGTCGTCCCTCCGTTGCCATGGGAGCTTCCGGGCGACAAAAACCGATTTGCCGGAGAGTCCCTGAGCCTTGCCGCCGAACCGAACGAGGGTTTCGACGATCTTTGGATTAATCTGCTGGTCCAGAGTACTCTCGACGATTCCTACGGCCACCTCGCCGGTGACGCGCAGACCGTTGACGAACTGCGCCTTGAGCCCCGCTTCACGCATGCGTGCCGTGATGGCTTTTCCTCCGCCATGCACCAGCACCGGATTGATCCCCACCGCCTCCAAGAAGACCACGTCCCGCAAGAAGCGATCGACGATGTGATCCTCCTCCATGGCGGCACCGCCATATTTGATCACGAACGTTTGTCCCCGGAACTTCTGAATGTACGGGAGCGCCTCGATGAGGCTTTCGGCACGAGCTTCGGGAGTCAGGGGGACACGCATGGTCTACTCGCCAAGGTTGAATCTCACATATTCCTCCGTGAGGTCCGTTGTCCATACCGTGTACCAAAATTCTCCCTGACCCAGGTCAATCTTGACGACGAATTCCTTGCCGGCCGCGATGGCTTTGAGTTTCGCCCAGGGAGTTGGGGCGACCGTCCCGCGTTGTACGATGGGAAGGTCTCCGTACCAGATGTTAGTCTTTTCCTCGCTCATCCTGGCCCCGGAATAGCCAAGCGCGCACATGATCCGACCCCAGTTTGGATCGCCCCCTGCCCAGGCGCATTTGACCAGTGAGGAGTTGGCCACGGCCTCCGCGGCGCGGCGTGCATCTCCCGCCGAGGCCGCCCCAAGCACTTCGACTTCCACCAGCCGCGAAACACCCTCGCCATCCTTCACGATCATCCGCGCCAGCGCTTTGGTTGCCATCTCGAGCGCCTCTTGAAACTCTCCGAGCCCCGGAGCCACCCCGGAGGCACCGTTGGCCAGCAGGATAACCGTGTCGTTCGTGCTCATGTCACCGTCCACCGTGATGCGATTGAACGAGTTCTCGACCGCCGCGCGAAGAGCGACGCGCAACGCGGGCTGGGGGATGGCTGCGTCGGTGGTGATCACACAAAGCATGGTCGCCATATTGGGGTTGATCATTCCCGCGCCCTTGGCAATACCGCCGATCTGAAAAGCGCCGGCCTCGGTCTCCAGCCCGAAGCACACTTCCTTGGGAAACGTGTCGCTGGTCATAATCGCCTGCGCGCAATTCGGGCTCCCACGGCGAGACAGTCGGATGCCCGCAATCCCTGCCTCGATGCGCTTGATTGGAAGCGGGACGCCGATGCGACCCGTCGAACATACGAGGATCTGCTCGGGCCTGAGCCCAATGCGCGCGGCGGCCACCGTCGCCATCAGCCGCGCGTCCGTCAAACCCTGCGCGCCGGTACACGCATTGGCATTTCCGCTGTTGAGAATGACGCCGCGAATATTTCCCGACCTGAGATGCTCCATCGACACCTGCACCGGCGCCGCTTTCACAAGATTGGTCGTGAACGTTGCCGCGGAAGTGCACGGAATTTCCGACATCAACAAGGCGGTGTCGTCCCGGGTTCCTTCGGGATCCTTGATGCCGCAGGCAACGCTTCCGCAAAAGAAACCCTTCGCAGCACAGATGCCACCTCGCGCCTTTCTGATCATAGAAGCCCCTCAGCCTCGGGAAAACCTGCCATGAGATTGAAATTCTGAACAGCCTGTCCCGCGGCGCCCTTCACCAGATTGTCAAGAGCACTCAGAATGATCAACCGGCCCGTGCGACCGTCGTGACGCACCGCGATATCGCAAAAGTTCGTGTAGTTCACATTCTTGACGTCCGGAAGTGAATCGGGCAGGCGAATGAAAAGCTCGGACTCGTAAGCTGCCTTCCAGCAGGACTCAATCAAGGAAACATCAACGTCCTCTTCCGGCGCCACGAAAATCGTCGTGTGGATGCCTCGATTCATCGGAGCGAGATGCGGGACAAACGTAATTTCCACCTTGCCGTTCGCCGCCCAGCCCAACTCCTGCTCGATCTCAGAAAGATGGCGATGCTTCGGAATCCCGTAGGCACGGAAACTCTCGTGACATTCCGCAAACATCAATGGCGCTTCAGTCTTGCGCCCGGCACCGCTCACTCCGCTGGCGCTGCTCGCAATAATCGTCGAAGCCTTGATTAACCCGGCTTTCAGTAGCGGCACCAGGGGAAGAAGAATGCTGGTCGGATAGCATCCGGCCGAGGCCACCAGACGGGCCCGCGCGATCTCCTCGCGATGAATCTCCGGAATTCCCAGAACCGCCTCGGTGAGCAGTTCCGGCGCGGTGTGCTCACCGCCGTAGAATTCGCGGAAGACTGCGGCGTCCCGCAAGCGGAAGTCCGCGCTCAAGTCCACAACCTTCTTTCCCGCCTCAATCAGCGGAGCGGCAAACTCGGAAGCCAGCCCGTGGGGAAGCGCCAGGAAGACAAAATCCGCCTCGCTCGCGAGAAGGTCTTCGACCGCGGGCGGGCTGAATGCGAGTGATTCGATGCCAGGGACACCCGCCAGTCGGACCAAGACGTCCGCCACCCGCTTGCCCGCGTGCTGCCGCGAGGTCACCGACGCGATTTTGACACGCGGGTGCCGGGCGAGAATCGCACAAAGCTCCTCGCCCGAATAGCCGTTTGCTCCCACGATCGCCACTTTTGTCATGACTCGGAAGCGTATCCAGCCCCTTCCTTTTTCAAAGCGGAAATCTCTTGATCCCGAGGAGGCCTGGCCGGCGGGTTCAGCCCCGTCCGGGACTGCGTGGGGTTCTCCGCCACCGAGAGCGACGGACGCCAACCTCCGATCGGACGCCGTGCGCTCTCGAAGCGTTCGTCGCGGTCAGGCGCGTGGATTTAACGCCGGTGCATTGCTGACGTTTCGGTCAGCGCTGAGTTGATGGTAAAACTCCGACCTCTAGTGTTCAGCGCGGAAGAGGCCGTAAGCGACCGGACTCAATGCGAGACGAATCGCCCAAGGTCGCGGATAGCGTTCGCGCGGTCGCCCTCACGGGCCGGCGAATGGCCGGAGGTTGCACGTGAGGCTAACGAAGACTAAATTGGAATTGTGGCGCAAGCCACCGCGCAGCCCGCTTCTAAAGAGGGCTTTTCCTGAGGCGGGCTGCTGTCGGTGACGGAAACCGCCCGCCAATGTTCAGCTTGCGCCACTCCGCTCCTTGAGCCTATCTGGGCTCTTGGGCTCTTCGAGCGCCAAGCCACGGCCCGGATGACGCATCCGCCGTGCTCCCGCCGAACGAATTCAGAGTATGACCACATTACTCATCATTCTTCTCCTGCTTCTCCTCTTGGGCGGCGGTGGATTCTACCTAGGCGGACCGGCCTATGGTGGAGGAGGACTCGGCCTAGTCTTGGTAGTCCTGCTCATCCTCTACCTGATGGGCTTCTTGCATACTGCGTGAAGTCAAACACAATGCTGCGAAGGCCCACCCCTAGTCGCCGGTACCGGTTTCACAAACCGTTAGATCTGTGAGTCAATAGACGGCGGCACAATTCCAAGGCAGTCCGCCGGGCGGGGAAGGGGCTCTTCCAACCGGCGGGCTGCTGCTTTTCGTGACCATTCCAACGTTCAGTGAGGTACTTAAGCTCCTCGAAAATGCGGAAAGAAGAGGCACCCATTCGCAGCGAGAAAATCCTGCGGCTCGTTTTCGTGGTTTTCCAAGTCTCGGATCTCACGATCGCGTTCTTCGAAGAGATGCGCATAAGAACCTCGGCTTAGATTCACAAAATGACGCAACCTCGGCGCTACTGACGAGACAGCGATCTGGTTCTCTTTTCACCGGATCGTCTGTCCGGATTAAGGGCCCAGGATCAACCCATCCCCAAATCTTGCGGAGAATTTGGCTTCGCCCTCAGGATGCGCTCTCGCGCAGGGCAGTCGAATTCGCCGCGGCCCAATTCGACTCCCGCCGGAAAATCGGGCCGGCGGGATTCGAACCCGCGGCCTCTTGAACCCCATTCAAGCGCTCTACCAAGCTGAGCCACGGCCCGTTTCGGACTCGATAGAATTCAATGGAACGAACACAAAGGCAATGGCAATTTTGTTTTCCCGTTTCGTTCGCGAGGTTGGCGTTCCGCCTACGCGCTGACCTCGATCGGCTTGGGCGCCGGCTGCCGAACGCGCAAGTCGGCCAGAAGGGGGAGATGATCCGAGGAAACCCGGGTCAGATAGTTGCGAATGACGGTCACGCGTTCGGTCACGAAGTGATCGGACACAAAAATGTGGTCAATGCGAGCGAAGGGTTTGGTAGAGATAAAGGTGTAGAGTGCCTCCGAGCCATGAGAAGCCACATCGCGCAGCCGGTCGGCGGCGAGCCGATACGGAGCGGTTCCGGGCGGCAAATTGAAGTCGCCACAAAGCACGATCGGCTGGCTGTCCAGGACAGGTCCGAGCCATTCCGGACCGAGCAGGGTCTGCATTTGCGCGAGACGTTCTCTCGCGCTCAGCCCGAGATGTGTCGTGACGACGTTGATCGCCAAGTCTCCGAGGTAGACCCGGCTCCACAACGCGCCGCGAGGCTCCGGCCAAATGCTAAACGAATGGGTCGGCAGTTCCGCGACCTTGACGGTCCTGATGGGCCAGCGGCTCAATACGGCGTGTCCATACCGCTCGGCGCCACGGATGACAGTGGCGAGAAAGGTGACCTGGTAGCCGAGTTGTTCCGCGATGGCCGAGGCCTGATCCTCGCCACGCGAACGCAGCAGACCGTGGTCGAGTTCTTGCAATGCGACCAGGTCAGGAGCTTGCTGGGCGATGACACGGGCGATGCGGCGCGGAGAAACTCGTCCGTCCATGCCGATGCAGCTATGGACGTTGTAACTCATCACTCTGAGCCGGGAGGGTTGGCCTGACCTCACCACGTGCGGCTTCTCCAGATGTTTGCGGCCGAGCAGAGCCAGCGCGGCATCTCTCAGCCCGGAGGGCCGCACGAAGCGCGATGCCCCCGCAGGAAGTCTGGTGGCGGGCGGAACAAGCAGGAAGCCCTGGGTTTCCTCCGGGCCCGGTCCGGCGTGTGCACCTCGTTCCGGAGCGAAGCTCCATGAGCTTCCGTCCCAATTCCAGCCGAGAAGGATCAGATCGCCGGCATTTTCGTTTTCGCAAAGGCGCGCAGCGTCGCGAGCCAATTCTGCACGCAGCGCGTCGGGATGTGTTTTCAGCCGCTTCGGCAATTCGTCGGGCACGATGGTTTCACCGCCCGGGTGATACCAGATCATCCGGCCATCCGCATTGCGATGCAGTACTCCCGGCAACTTGCCGTGGTCTACGAGTCTCCGTGCCAGCGATCGCTTCTGCGCGTCGTCGATCGGTTCGGCAAAGTAGAGGTGTCCGACCGGACCCGTCGCAGCGATGGAGAAGCCCTGTCCGCGTTCGACCGAGAATGCGTCGAGCAAGCGCTCCTTGAGCTGCGGTCGCTTCCGATCACGCTTGCGGAACAGGGAGGGCAGCGGATGTCCATTAGCCCGCATGCGCCAGGAAGCTTCGCTGGCCAGCACGGTCTCGACACATTCCGCGACCACGCTCTTGATTCCTTCGGGATACTCCATCGCAAAAGAGCGCGTCTCTTCTTGTCCGTGGTCGGAAAAGATCCAGACATGATAATCGCGCCGTTGAGAGCGGTAGGCGGCAAGATAAAGGTCCTTGATCGCGCGGTCGATACCCCGCAACGACCAATGCGCGAACTTGGAAGCGGGCCCGCGCCGATGCGATAACTCGTCGTAGCCGAGAAAGTTCAGATGAACGACCGGAAGCCCTCGCGTGACATCGACTTTTCCGCCGATGGTCACGATCTCGCGCAAGGCCACCCCAACACACATCCGCGAAAGCACCATGCCAAGTTCTTGAGAGAACCATTGCCCGCGTAGAATGCCGCGCGCGGCTTCGGGCAACCCAATCACCAGTTCGATGATGACCAGACAGGTGATGCGGATCATCGCGGGAAGCTGGAGGAGGA
This sequence comes from uncultured Verrucomicrobiae bacterium, assembly GCA_963820865.1. Lineage (GTDB taxonomy): Bacteria > Verrucomicrobiota > Verrucomicrobiia > Chthoniobacterales > Terrimicrobiaceae > DASTFP01. The sequence continues at coordinate 514,227 of CAWGBZ010000011.1, read as the reverse complement.
TGAAGAAGAGGACATTTAGGAATCCGCCGCGACGCCAGACATCACCAAAGCCAGCGTGGGCGACGCAGAAGTTGCTTTCCTCCGGCCGCGCTCCGCCTGAAAAAATGTTCGACCAGGAACTGCCGCCCTTGAGCAAACCTTCTCCGTGGGCAGCAAACTTTCCTTCAAACCGGCGCGCCCATTCCGGATCAAAAAGCATACCCATTTCCCCACGTTCTCGATCCAGGAAGCTGAAGGCTGGAACGCCGGTTTTGACACCGTAGTAGAGTTCACCCTGGACGGCTGGAGTCGTGCTGGGCAAGCCGGAATAGAAGGTGTGCAGCGGATAGCGGCCATGTTCCCGCAAACGGCGAAGAAACGGCATCCGCCCCGCGGCCATCGCGGCTTCCACCTGGCGGCGGGGCAGGCCGTCAATCTGAATGAGCAGCAAGCCAGGTTCTTCGCTCGTGCCTTCGCAGCCGGGAAGCCCAAGATGGCGAACGGCCCATTCGTTGCGACTTATGCGCCGGCGAAAGCGATGCCAGAATGATTCAATATTGGCGAACACACTAAGATCAATGTTTGAGGGGGCTTCGGTCCGTACGCGAAGACTGGTCGCCCGCATCTTGCACAGAATCCGGCAAAGAGGCGAGTCCTGGAAAATGAAAACTGGCGCGGCGCATTGCTGGGATTGTCTCCGGGCCCTCTTAACCGATGCCGCGCAGGCAGTATCGCGAGGCAGACCGGCGAACATTCAGCGGAGCATCGAACACCTTGGTGAGCGTGCTCCCTTTGAGTCCCTGGAACTTTGGACCCGCGTAGATGGCGCGCCCACGGCGCAAAGCCAGGACGTGCGTGAACTCGGGGACGATCTCCTCAATGTGGTGAGTGACGAGCACCAAGGCAGGAGCGCGCTTTTTCCTGGCCAGTTTGCTCAGGTCACCCAGAAATCTCTCCCGGGCGACCGGATCGAGGCCGGCGCAAGGTTCATCGAGAATCAGAATCACCGGGTCAGCCATGAGTGCGCGGGCAATCAGCACGCGTTGGCGCTCGCCCTGTGAAAGCACCTCCCAGTTGCGCTGTCCAGCCTGCGGGACCCGCAGCAGGGCAAGAAGGCGTCGCGCACGTTCCCCCTCCGCCCGCGCGATTCTTCCCCAATAGCCGATCATCGCCTGTTTTCCGCCCGCGACGATCTCAATCCCAGTGTCTTCATCATGCACCAGGTGCGAAATACTCGAACTGACAACCCCAATGCGCTTGCGAAGCTCTCTCCAGTCGCTTCCACCATACTGTTCGCCGAGCAGCGCAATCTCTCCGGAAGTCGGGGTCATGTATCCGGTGAGCGCTTTGAGAAGCGAGGTCTTGCCCGAGCCGTTTGCCCCGAGAATGACCCAATGCTCGCCCGCATTCACCCGCCAACTGATGCCATCGAGAATGCATACTCCCGAACGGTGAATAGAGAGGTCCCTCAAATGAAAAAGTGTCCTCATCGAAGATGGCAATATTGTTGTTTGTCCAGAAACGCCGAAACTTCCCAGTGCCCGGAGAAGATGCGGATGGCCACCGCGCCGCAACGATCTTGCGCGAAGAGACGAATTCCCTTGTTCCGCAGGTCCTCGCTGAACCCTGGCGGAATTCGTTCCGTCGGCGGGAAAGCCGCCCCGGTCGCAATCACCGCACGCGGTCTGACGGCACTGACGAATGCGCCGTCTCCGGAGGGTCCGCGCCGTGGCGCACCTTTAACGAGGATGTCGCTCGGAAGTTCCGCGCGAACGTTCTCCAACAACCATTCCTCGGTGCGCAAGCCTGCATCGGACATGAAAAGAATTCTGGTGGGGCCCGCGCGAAGTTGCACGACCAGGGCCTTGTCGTCCGATACGGCGTGGGGAATCTCCCTCGGTGGATAGAGGACCTGCAAGCGAATCTCCGGACCTAAGAAAATCGAGTCTCCCGAGCGGTGAGGGGACTTCGGAATTCCCCGACGGGAGAGTTCCGCGTGCAGGCGACTTCGACTCGCGGAACGGTCGGCCAGCGCGGAATCGACGACACGATCCGGCGGACAGGTGCGGACGAGTTCCGAAGCGGACCCAATATGACCGGCGTCGCCGTGGGTTACCAGGAAACCGTCGAGCGAGCGCAATCCGCGAGAGCGCAGGAAGGGAAGCAGAACCGAATCGTGGCTGAAGGCAGGCCCCGTATCGATCAGCCAGTTGGTCCCCTGCGCAGAGAGCCAGGCCCCTCCGCCGGCGCCGAAGTCGAAGACGATCACTTCAGCCAGCGGGACAGGACGCTCAGGCAGGTGCACGTAAAAGAAAGAACCGGGCAGCGATGCTAAGGCATGGATGATTCCGAAGAGAAGTTTCGCCAGCAGCCAGTTCGTCTGGTTGTAGACCGAAGCCAACCAGATACTGAAAGTCCCTGCGCCCAGAGCCAACACGGCCACCGCCATGATCGCAAAGGAAAGGGGCACCGCGAGCATGTTGGCAGGGAGCGCCGTCAGCGAGACCAGGTGAAAGTATCCCACCGTCAAAGGCAGAGAACCCAGCCAAGCCGCGGTTGACACACCCAATAGGGAGGCGAACCGCACGCCGCCGTGCGCCAGCAGACGGCGTGGCAGGGAGCGCAGTCGCTCCGGAACAAAGGGATCCGGCCGAAACGGAGCCGCAAAGGCCCGACTCAGCGGAGCGGCCAGGAGCATGATCGCGGCGACCACGCTGAACGAAAGTTGAAATCCCGGATTGAAGAGTTGGTTGGTGTCCGCCAGCAAAATCAAAAATCCCGCCCCACAAAGGCTGTTAAACAGAGTCGGTCGACGATCCGCCATCAGTCCCAGGAGCACGATGGCAGCCATCAAAGCCGAGCGGACGCTGGCTGCTTTCAGCCCGGTCATCAAGACATAGAAGAACAACAAAGGAACGATGCAGGCGGCGGCCTGCCGACGGGGGATCCGGAGAATTTTGAATCCGTACCAGAGCAGCAGGCACATTATGCCGACGTGCAAGCCGCTGACAGAAAAGAGATGAAACGTTCCGGTGCCGCGAAATTCCTCCTGAACATGCTCGGGCAGGGAGGAAGCGTCACCGAGGACCATGGCCACAAGCAAGTCCGAGACCAGGGGGTCATTCACTCCCTCGATCAATGTCCGCCGAAGCCACGCTCGTGTCTGAAGGGCGAAGGCAACCAGCGGATTCCCCTGCGAGTTGCGTAGGACCTGCGCATCCTTTCGGTGAACGATCTGCAATCGGTTGAACACGCCCTGGCGCGCTGACCAAGCGGCAAAATCGAACTGGCCCGGATTGCGCGGAGGCTCGATACCTCGCAGTGTCCCGCGCAGGCTCATTTCGTCTCCATAGGCGGGTGGAGCTCCCGGTTGCTCGACAAGGAGGCGGAACGATGGGTGGAGAACCACCCCATCAACCCGCAACTCGATGAGCCGAACCTCGAAAGTGGAGCGTTCCTCGGAAAAGACTCGTGGTTCGCTCGACACCACGCCACGCACCTCCGCGGGCACGCTTCTCGATCCGACCCAGGCAGCCAATCGAGCAGCCGGCGTCTCCCGTCCCTGCCATAAATGGAGCGTGCCAAATGTGCAAATGACCAGGAGTCCGAAAGCAATCGCCCGACCGGTGACAAAAAATACCGTAGCACAAAGAACAACCGCTGCGACCCACGGCGCGGAGGTGAGCGGCAGTCGATCGGAAACAGCTATTCCAAGAATGGCTAATGCCAAAAGCGAGAGAAACGGCAGTCGTTGCCGAAACAAGGTCGAGTACGGGCCCGGTGAGTTCATGGCTGCCCGCAGAACTTGAAAAGAAACAGCGTGGAGGTTCGATCACTCCCAAAGTAGAAACGCAGGGCACCGTCACGATTTGCCAAGTCCTCCGGGACCGCGCAGCTTGGTCGTCGCGAATGGATCTGGTGGATCCCCGCCCGATACCGGCGGAAGTATGGCGTGCCCCAGACTTCGAGGACGGCGGCCCGGTGTGTCGTCGCCAACAGCAAGTCTTCCAGCCGACCTCGCTCGTAATGCTCGAAATAGACGTTGGCCCGCCCTTCCACCTCGGCATAGTCAAATCCCTCGCAAGCCTCAGCGCCGCGGTCGGGCAAATCTTTCCAGCAGCCCTCCCGGACCATTCCAACGCGGACGCGTGGATCGAAGCCCGCGTCGCGATTACGTTTCGAAAGCGTATTTATTGAAACGAAAACCCGCCCCGCGCTTCCCGCATCCATCGTAATCCAGACGTGATCAACAGCCGCGGGATCGCGGTGCTGCTCGACCCGCACGCGCAGATCACCGCCCACAGCGTGAACAAACGGCGCTGTGAATGGATTCGAAAGCACGACTCTTGCTAGAGCCCGACGCTGGATGCCCGTTTGGCCAGATTGCGGCGCGGCTTCTTCCCGACTTCGGTTCGATGCGTGATCTTTTCCACGCTTCCTCGCCGGAAGTACTCCCGACGGATGGTTTCGAGCATCTCTTCGCGACGCTCGTAGAGACGCTTGGGCTTCCGCCGGGGTCCGCGACTGAGTGCGTAGGCGGTAATCAGCGGAAGGCTGATCGTGGAGTCCAGGTAACAGACCACGCAATCCGGCAGACTCTCCGGATCCACCTTGCCCCAACTCACCGCCTCGCCAGGCGTCGCCCCGCTCAAACCACCAGTGTCTGGTCGGGCGTCCGTGCATTGGAGAAAGTAGTCGTGGCCGCGCTCTTCAATGCCCATGACCTCCTGGATCTGCGGCTCAGTCTGTAACATGAAATTCTTGGGCGAGCCGCCTCCCAGGATAAACACGCCGGAGGTTCGACCCGATTTCTTGGCGTCGTAAACGATCGCGGCCGTTTGATTCACGTCGCGATTAACATCGAAAATCAACCGGGAGTCCCGCAGCGACATCGCCGCGACATTCATGCCAATCGAACTGTCGCCAGGCGAGCTCGTAAAGATCGGCACCGCACATCGATAGGCCGCTCCCAGGACGCTGTGTCCCTTGAGACCCAATTTTCGCTCCCGCTCGTGAATGTACTTTCCGAGCAAGTAATGAAACTCGTCAGTGCCCATCGGCCGCTGAAACTCCGCTCCTTGAATCACCTGCCGCACAAAGGCGTCCGTATCTAGCAGCACATCGTAGTCGAAGAGCACATCGTAGATGCGAATAACCCCCTCATGACGAAGCTCGACGTCGTTGAGGAAAGGGGAGCCGGCAAACAACTCCATACCGAGCCCGAAATGAAGGTCGTGATAAAGATTCGCGCCGGTGGAAACAATCCAATCGACCAGGCCCGCTTCAATGAGAGGAATGAGGCACGACTTGCCCAGCCCGGCCGGGGTCAACGCCCCGGTCAGCGACATTCCGACCGTGCCATCCGCGGCCAGCATCTTGTTGGTGTAGAGCCGGCACGCCTCCGCCAGACGCCCCCCGTTATACGCCTTGAAGGCCGTCTCAATAAGATCAGCCGCGCCAATCCCCTTGCGAACCGCGCTGGGCAAGAGCCGCGGGAACTTCGCCTCCAGCTTCTTCGCCATACCGGAACTCAGTTGAAGGAGAACGGACTGTAGACCGATTCCTCGTACCCCGGATCGACCCACTCATCAATGATCGGGGTGCTGAAAGGCTGTTGGGTCTGGTATCCCGGCGTGTCGTAGTAGGCACGCCGCTGCTCGCCCGTATAACGAGCTCTCTGCGGTGGAGTATTCACTCCGTAAAAACCCTGTGTTTCTTGCAGGTAGTTAATCAATTGCGGCGTCGCACCAGCCGTCTTCAAACCTTGCAACTGGGCATTGCTCAAATTGTATGCCCTCTGTGTGCTTTGGAGGTAGCTAATGACGATATGGGTGGGGACGTCCCGCTTGACGAGATTGAGAAGGTCGTCGTAATTCAACGCCCAGCCTTGGGTCATTTTCGTGTATGTGGATTGCTCGACGCCGTGCGATGAAACCGCCGCTGTCAGGGCAGGATCGACTTGGGGGGTAGACGCACAAGCGGCCAGCCAGATAACCGGCGTGATCACCAAGCACATTCGGAAAAGACGATCGATCATTTGGAGAGTCGTAATCGAGGCTTCGAGAGCTGGCAAACTCTTTCAAGGAGCCCGCCTTCGCCGATGTCACACGCGTCCAGCGGCCCCGGGAAACTCCTTGCCCCCGGCGACATCGGCTTTAACTTTGCGCGCATGAGATATGCCTTCCTCGGCGCAGGAAAGATGGCCATGGCGTTGATTCAGGGGGCGCTCCGGGCGAATCTTTGTTCTTCTTCGGAGATTACCGTTTCCAGCCGGTCGCATGGGGGTCTGGAAAGCCTGGTCGACGCCACCGGGGTGCGCGCAGCCGCGTCCAATGCGGAAGCCGTCGCAGACGCGGATACCGTGGTCCTCTGCGTGAAGCCGTCCGACGCGACCAAGGCTCTGGCGGAGGCCGGCAGTGCGCTCGATGGGCGGCTGCTGATTTCGGTGGTGACCGGGCTGAAGATTGCCACGTTGCGCCAGGCCGCACCAAATTGCCGGATCGTTCGCGCCATGCCGAACACGGCAGCGATGGTGGGGCGCAGCGCGACGGCGATTGCTGTCGGCGGTGAGATATCTCGAGACGATGCCGCGACGGCCGAGCGGATTTTTAGCTCCGTCGGAGAGGTCTTTCCGGTAGCTGAAGACCAGCTTGATGCCGTCACCGGGCTGAGCGGAAGCGGACCAGCCTTCGTGTATCTCGTCATGGAGGCGCTTTCCGACGGGGGAGTTGCCGCGGGCTTGTCTCGCAAACTGGCTCAGGATCTGGCCATTCAAACCGTGGCTGGCGCGGCTGAAATGGCGACCTCGACCAAGGAACATCCTGCCTTGCTTCGGGAAATGGTCACAAGCCCGGGCGGAACCACGATTGCGGGCCTGGCGGTTCTGGAAAGCGGTGCCGTCCGCTCGGCATTCATTGGCGCGGTCAAGGCGGCCGCGGCTCGGTCCAAGGAACTTTCGGGAAGTTAGGGCAGTTCGAGGCTGAGTATGCCGCGCAGTTGTAACTCAATGGGACGATGCCATTCGCCAGGCGAAGTCGAAGGGCGATCGGATCGGCGGCGCCACCACCCGCGCAGCGTCGCCCTTGGCGGTGCGTGGGCCCTTTTCCTGTTCAGTATCCTTTTGGCAAGCGTGACGCTTCGGGCGCAGCAACCGACGCCGCCGGCTGACGAGGGACGCTATGTCCCCGAGGTGGCGCGGGAAGCCGCCGCCGAGGGTGGCGCCGCCTTTGCACGCGGCGACTTCGAGCGAGCTCGTCGCGCCTACCTCAAGGTGGTCGATTTGGCACCGGACAATCTTCTCGGCCTGATCAATCTGGGCGTGGTGGAATACTCATTGAAGAAGTACCGATGAAGCGGAGGGACATCTTAAGCGCGCGGTTCAACTCAAGATCGACGCAGCTCCGGCCTGGCTCACGCTCGGAATCATCTATATGGATCAGAATCGACTGGACGAAGCCCTGGCCGCCTTGACGCAAGCGACCCTCTATGATCCGCGAAATCCCCGCGCGCGCAATTATCTGGGAGTGGTGATCGGGCGCAAAGGATGGATCGACGGGGCACAGGTCGAGCTCCGAAGGGCGGTGGAGATTGACCCGAGCTATAGCGACGCGCACTACAACCTGGCCGTCTTCTATCTCGAAGGCAGACCTCCCTCGGTTGAACTGGCACGTCGGCACTACTTTCGGGCGCTGGAGCTTGGCGCGGAGCGCGACCCCGAGATCGAGGCCGCACTCAAGTCAACGTCGGCAGCATCTCCAACCCCCAAACCTGCAGGTCGTTCTCCCGCAAAAAAGCCTGACGCCCAGTAAGGCTGCGTTTTGTCCGGCACAGAAGCCGGGCCACGACAACCGAGACGGGCCGAGACGGATGCGCTCCCGCTAACGTTCCCCATTGCGCGTTCTCCGGAGCAGACCCGGCGTCTCTTCCGAATGCTTGAGTCAGCCCTCGATGGTGTTAATCTCGACAGGCTCGACTTTTATCCCGACTTCCTCCAGCCACGCGATGGCTTTCTTAATTTCCTCGCGTTCGCCGTCTAGTTCGATGGAGACCACGCCGATCTCTTCGGTGACGCTGGCCTGCCGAATGTTCGTTACGACGGAAAACTTCCGGCCGAGCTCGTAGATGATGGGACGCGTGATGAGACGCGAGGGATACATCAGCCAGAGACGGGTGACTTGCTGCGACATGCCGCTACTATAGACGCGCCGTAATGGACCGCGTAGGAAAAAGTGGTTCCGCCGCGCTCTTCGCCATCTGCCTCCATCAGGTCGTTTCCTTCTCGCTGGTTTCGACCCGCACCGAGATGGGCTGCGAGGTATGCAGGTGGATATCCCGCTGCGGGAAGGCCATCTCGACGCCGGCTTCGCGGCACAAGCGGTCGATCCGCAGGCGGATCTGCGTGCCCACTTTCATGGCGTCGGATCGCCCGATATCGAGCCAGTAGTAAACATGAAACGTCAGCGCGTTGTCGCTGAAGGCTTCAAACGCTACCGCCGGGGCGGGTTCCTTGAGAACTTCCGGCTGCGCCTCGATCGCCTTGATGAGAGTTTCCATCACCAGATCGGTCGGTGTCCCATAAGCGACGCCCACCAGGAAATCGTAGCGATGTTGGGAGTCCGACAGCGTCCAGTTGATGACATTCTTCTCGAGCAAGTAACTGTTCGGGACCAGCACGTCGACGCCGTCGAATTTTCGGATCCGTGAGCAACGCGTCCCAAGATTGATGACTCGACCAAGGTGGCCGTCGACGTCGATGAGATCGCCCACCTTGATCCTTTGCTCGGCCAGCAGAATCAAACCGCTGATGAAATTATTCATGAGAGTCTGCGCGCCAAAGCCAACGCCAATCGCGATCGCGCCGCCGAGAAAGGCAAAGGCGGTGAGGGGAATACGCAGCCAGTTGAGCGTGGTCAAGACCACCAGGACGAGCAGAAAGTAAAAGAGGACTTTCTCAAGGAACGCGGCCCGGGCAGTCTCCACCGCGAACCGACGCGCAAGGTTGCTCCGCACGTGATGCGCCAGAGTTTTCGCGATGAACAAGCCGACCGCGAGTCCGAGGATGCCGAGAACGATCTTGCCCACGCCAATACCCCGCGTACGCGTCACGACAGCGCCGTTATCGGCCACGATCTTCTCCTGCGTCGTGAAAAGCTCGTGATTCCACATATTCTCCAGTCGATCGCCCAGGGCGGCGAACCCCTGCGTGACGCGCTCGGTCACACTGGTGAGCTTAAGAAGTTGGTTGCTCTCGGCACGCATCTGCTCGGCCTGGCTCAGCATGCCTTCGAAAAACGTCGAGACCTCGCGGATCTGATTGACGCGCTGGCGGACGAGATCGAGCCGCACTTGCTCGAGTTTGCTCGTCGCGGGATCTTTGGACTTTGGACGCGCCTCGAGTTCCTCGAGGCGCGCCTGGGCGCTTTCGAGGTAGCGGCGAATTTGCTCCCGCCAGGGATCTCCCTGAGTCAGGAGTTGCTCGGCGGATTTGCGCGCTTCCACATAAGCAGCCGGGCCAGGTTTCTCGGCGACGGCCAGGGTCGACTTCCAGATGCGGATCGCCTCATCGAGCCCGCCAACCCAGGCCTGTCCGGCCGTAGCGATGCGATTGGCAAATTCTCTGGCTTCACGGGCGATTTCAAGTTGAGCGCCGACTGGCGATCCCTCGGCGCCGGTGGCTGTCGATGTGGATTTCGCCTCGAGCTGCGAAATGGTCTGGTCGAGCTCCTGGCGGGCCTTCTGCGCTGACTCGATCTGCTCTTGGACGGCGACCTTATTTTCCTCGATTCGGCGAATTGCGTTCCGTGCTCGGCCCTCATTGAAAATACTGTCCAGTCCGCTCGCGGACAGCGCCTTTTCCATGGCTCGAACGTTGGCCTGGCCTTTGTGCAACTCGAGTTCGTCCGCGTAGAGCCGCCAGGAAGTGAAGAACGCTCCAGCGACAACGGCTTCCTGCTGGGCTTCGACCAGTTTTAGCTGCAGGGCCGCGCGCTGGCGCTCCTGATCGGCCTTGGCCGAATCGAATTCTTCCTGAGCACGGCGCAGGTGCTGGCTGGCTGCCTTCAACGCGGACTGCGACCGGGTGAGCGACTCCTCATCGAGTTTCACCTGGGTGGCCGCCGTCTGTAATTCTGTGCGCCGCGCTGTGAGTTTGTCGCGAAGCGCGTCGGCCTCCGCATCGTCCTTGGGCACCGGAATCTCCGCAGGCGACCCTTGCTCGGGATCTGGAGACTCCTCTTTGATCACGACGGTCAACGCGCCGACCGCGGCCTCGTAGTTCTGAATACTTTCTTGCAGCGCGTTGAGAAATTCCTCGGCGCGCTCCTCGGGCAGGCTGTTCCTGCGGAGATCCGCGCGAAACGCTTCCGCATCGAAGGCATCGGCTTTCGCCTTGAGTTCCGTCAGCTTCTCGGAAGCCCATGCTTTTTGCTCCGTCGCCGAAGGCTGGGACTTCTGGCTTGATCCGCCACCTTTGGCGCTCTCGAGAAGCTTCTGCAGGCTCTGTCCCCGAGCGTCCGCGCCCAGCGACATAATCAGCGCGACGACGACAAACGCTCTTTGGATGATCACGCCAAAGGGCATAAGCATGGGCCGCGCTGTGCCGCCTATTTCAAGCGGCCAATCTCCTCGATGATCGCCTGATTCAATCGCATGCCGGCAAAGAAGTTCTCGAGCGGGAAATTCTCATTCGGCGAATGCGCGCGGCAGTCGGGCGCAGCAAGCGCGAGAAGCAGCGAATCCGCACCGAGCACTTTCTTGAAGGTGGTCACGATGGGAATCGAGCCTCCCTCCCGCATGAGCGCAGGCTTGCGTCCAAAGACGCGTTCGAGCGCCCGAAGGGAGGCCTTCCCGTAGACGGAGTTGGGGTCGACATAGTAGGGCTCACCGCAATGACCGGGGAGGATCTCCAGACGCACGCCTCTCGGGCAGCGCGCCTGCAAGTGCGCCTCGGCGAGACGAAGAATCTCCTCCGATTTCTGGTTCGGCACCAGCCGGAAGGTCAACTTCGCGAAGGCCTCCCGCGGCAGGACGGTCTTGGTCCCTTCGCCCTGGTATCCGCCACCCATGCCGTTGACCTCGGCGGTCGGCCGCGCACCCACACGTTCAATGGCCGTAAACCCAGGTTCGCCGGCGAGTTCCGACACGCCCGCCAGGGCGCAAATGTCAGCGTCCTTGATGGGCAGCGCCGCGGCCGCTTCACGCTCCCAATCCAACAGCGGCTTTACGTCGTCATAGAACCCTGCAATGGCCACGCGGCCTGCTTCGTCGTGGAGGCTGGCAATAAGCCGCGCAGCGGCCGTGGCCGGGTTCATGACCGCTCCTCCAAACACGCCGGAGTGCAAATCCTGCGTGGGACCATGGACGTGGAATTGGAGTGCCGCAATGCCGCGCAAGGAGAACGTCAGGGTCGGATATCCCTGCGCCGCCATGCCGGTATCCGAAATCACAATGACATCGCAGTCGAGCTCGGCCCGATGGCGCTCGAGGAACAATCCCAAGTTATCGCTTCCGATTTCCTCTTCGCCTTCCACCAGGAAAACGAGGTTTGCCGGGAGGTTGCCGGCTTGGGAGAGAAGCTCCCCTGCACCGAGAATATGGGCCATGATCTGTCCCTTGTTGTCCGTCGCGCCGCGGGCATAAATTCGATCGTCCCGAATCGTCGGATCGAAAGGCGGAGTGGTCCATTCTTCGAGGGGTTCGGGCGGTTGCACGTCGTAATGCCCGTAAATCAGGATGGTCGGTCGGCCTGGATCGTGCCCTGTCCTCGCGATGACCGCCGGGTGGCCTCCGGTTTGATGGACGCCCGCTTGAAAGCCGAGACTCAGGAACTTCTGCTTGAGCCACTCCGCGCAAGCGATCATGTCCACCGTGTGCTCGGATTGCGTCGAGATGCTGGGGAAGCGCAGGAATTCAAAGAGATCGCTTATCCGGGAATCATTCATTGCAATTCAATAGGTTGAGAAAGCTTCCCTGGGCAACCACAATATGTTGTGTTTTTTCTTGCCATCAGCCTTCTTGCGGACCATAAACTTCGCACCAACGAAGGCTAAAGGACTCTTCATGTATCTTCAATCCCTCGAAATGATCGGCTTCAAATCGTTCGCGCCACGGACGGTTTTGAGCTTCCACCGCGGGGTCACCGCAGTGGTCGGGCCCAATGGCTGTGGCAAGTCGAACGTTCTGGATGCCATGCGATGGGTGCTGGGTGAACAATCGGCCAGGGCGCTCCGGGGAGGGGAGATGGCGGATGTGATCTTTAGCGGAACAGACAGCCGTCCGGCGCTCGGGATGGCGGAGGTTTCGCTGACATTTGCCGAATGCGAGAAGGAGCTTGGCGTGGAGTGGAACGAGGTGTGCATCACACGGCGTGTCTACCGTGACGGCAAGAGCGAATACTTTCTCAATCGAGCGCCGTGCCGGCTGCGCGACATCCATCAGCTCTTCATGGATACCGGTGTCGGGCGCAGCGCGTACTCCATCATGGAGCAAGGCAAGATCGACCTGATCTTGAGCAGTCGACCCGAGGATCGCCGAACGATTTTTGAGGAGGCGGCCGGCATCACCAAATACAAAGCGCAAAAAAAGGAGGCGTTGCGCAAGCTCGAGTACACGGAAGCCAACCTCTTGCGGGTGCAAGATATCATCAAGGAAGTCCGGCGGCAGATCGGGTCCCTTCAGCGTCAGGCCGCGAAAGCCCGCCGCTACCAGGCCTTGATGAAGGACCTCCGGACCTTTGACACGCATCTCTCGCACAAGAACTACCGTGGGCTCTCGCGCGACCGCGAGGCGATCCGTGACGAACTTGCCCGAAGCGAGGAGCAGCGCGCGGTCCACGAGAACGAAGTGAGCCAGCAAGAGTCGGAGCTTGTTACCTTTCGCACACGCATGGAGGCGCTCGACGCGCAGGTCTCCGGTGTCCGCGACAACTTGCAGGTGTTGAAAAGCCGCGTTTTTTCGGCGGAGAGTCGCATCGCGACCAACGTGGAGCGCTGTGATGAAGCACGCGCGCTCATCGAGCGTCACCGCCTTGAGATCGCGGCCGCCGGCGAGAAGATGCGGGTGCAGCAGAATGAGATCGAGCACACCGATCAAATCCTCGCGCGGATGATCGAAACGCTGCGCGCGCACGAGGCCTCCCTCGAAGAGCATACCCAGCGCGTCCGCGTCGCCCGCGAAGAACGCACAGCGGCTGAGCGCAAGATCCAGGAGTTCGGCGCCACTGTTGCCAGACTGGAGGGCCGCCTCGGTTCGCTGCGCAATGAAATCTCCACCGCTGCCGGCAGGCGGGAGGCTTCGGAAACGCGACTCCGACTTCTTCAGGGCGAGTCCGAAGCCGCGGCGCAGGCGGCCGGCGAACTTGGTGCGCGCATCAAGGAGATCGAGCGTCGTGCCCAAATGGCGAGGCTCGCCGTCGAGAATGCTCAAACCGAGCAGGCCGAGGCGCAGGCTTCTTATGAGGCTGCCCAGGAGACGCGCCAGGCGGCCGAAACCGCGCTCAACGCGGTTTCCAAGGAAGCGGCCGGCATCGAGTCGAGGGTCGAGATCCTTCGACAGCTTCAGGAACAGGGTGAAGGGTTCGACGAAGGCACCCAGGCTGTTCTCCGCGGACTCGACAATCCGGAGTTTTTCAAACCTGCCATCCACGGGGCGCTGGCCGATCACATCCAGGTCGAACCGCGCTTCATTCCCGCCGTGGAAGCCGCCCTCGGCATCAGTCTGCAGACGATCATTTTCAAGGACACCGCGATCGCCGAACTGGCGCTCCAAACTCTCGGCCGCCGCAAGCTGGGCAAGGCGACGCTTTCTCCGCGCGAGTGGATCGCTCAAGCGGAGCGCGCCGCCGCCGAGGCATCGCCGTCATCGTTCGAGGAAGCAAGCGCGGGAGACCGCCCCCTGCCGGAAGGAGCCGTGGCCTGGGCGGCTGAGTGCGTGTCCGGTGAAGGCGAGGGCGCCAGTCTGGCCACCCGTCTGCTTGATGGAGTGGTGATTGCCGAGAACCTCGAATCCGCCTTTGCCCTCAAGAGTGCGAATCCCGCCCTGGGCGTCGCCACGCTGGCCGGCGAGTTCATCAGCCGGGAAGGGGTGGTGCGCGGCGGACAAGCGGGCGAGAATGCCAGCCAATCTGCGTTAGCCAGACGAGCCCAGATCGCTCAGCACGACCGCGAACTCGCGATCGTGATTCGGAAGCTGGAAGCCCAGACGGCCGCCCGTGGCGAGGCCCTGCAGGGCCTCGAAGCTTCGCAAGATCTGCTCCTGGCTGCGCGAGAACAGTTTCAGCGCGCCCAGGTGGAAAGCGCTTCCATTCACAACGAACAAAAGCTGGCCGAGCGCCAGCTCGCCGACCTCGAGAACCGTCGCGCCACCTTCATTCAAGAGACAGTCCACATCGGAGAATCGTTGCGCGCCAGCCTCACTCAACTCGAGAAACTGGAAGCCACCATCGCCGAGACCACCCAAGCGCTCGAGCAATGCCGGGCGCGCCGCGCAGAAGTGGAACTCGATGCCCACGTCGCCCGCGAAAGAGAAAACGCGGTGGTTGAGGATCTCAACGAAATCCGCGTGCGAGTCGCCACCGAGCGCCAGCAGCAGGAAGACTTGAATCGCCAGCGCGGGCCGATGGCCGCCCGGCTGGCAGAGCTCTCCGAGATCCTCGAAACGCGGCGGGCCGACATCGCCGGCTGCGAGAATCGCATCGAAACTCTTGAGAGCGAAAGCTTGGGCCTTCGCCAGTCAATCGAAGAATGGCAAGGCGAGTCCGCCTCGCTCGAGACCACGATCGCCAGCCTGGTCGCCGCCCGTTCCGAAGTCCATGAGAGTGCCGAAGCCCTCGAAGTGGCCCTGCGTGCCGCCCGCCAGCAGCTCATCCAACTGCAGGAGCATAAGGGACGCCTCGAGGTGCGGGTGACGCAGATCGAAATGCGGATGGAAAATTTGCGCAACCACGTTTCCCAGCGCTACCAGATCGACCTGGAAGCCTTCGAGCCAGACTCCTACGCGCTGATTACTTCCTTCCGCGAACGTCACAAGAAGAAAGCTCACGATGCTCAGACGGCCGGCTCCGGGGACCAAGCCACCCCGGAGCCGCCGCCGGAGACCGCGAACGAAAATGCTGCGGAACCCGTCAGCGAGAATCCGGAAACGATCCCTTGGGAGCCGATCGAAGAAATCGTCGCCGACCTCACCGAACGCATCGAGGCGATGGGCCCCGTCAACCTGGATGCCATTGAGGAATACGACGAACTCGAGCAGCGCCAGATCTTTCTCGAGAAGCAGAACGCCGACCTGGTCAATTCCAAGGCGGAACTCCATGCGGTCATCTTAAAAATCAACCGCACCACGCGGGAACTTTTCTCGGACACGTTCGTCAAGATCCGCGAGAATTTCCAGATGATGTTCACCGAACTCTTCGGCGGAGGGCGCGCCAACCTCATGCTCATCGACGAGAATGATCCGCTCGAGAGCGGCATCGAGATCATTGCCAAGCCGCCCGGCAAGCAACTCCAAAGCGTTTCCCTGCTCTCCGGCGGCGAACGAACCATGACCGCCGTCGCGCTTCTCTTCGCGATCTACATGGTCAAGCCGAGCCCATTCTGCGTGCTCGACGAAATGGACGCGCCGCTCGACGAATCGAACATCAACCGCTTCGTCAAGATCCTGGATCGTTTCGTCGATCAAAGCCAGTTCGTGGTCATCACCCACAACAAGCGCACGATCAGCCGCGCCGACATGCTCTACGGGGTGACCATGGAAGAACATGGCGTCAGCAAGATTGTCAGCGTCAAATTCACGACCAGGGAGGAGTCAAACGTGTCCCCCCACGCTGCGAAGGAGTTCGGAGATTCCAGCGACCTCGACCGCGACCAGGAGCCGGCCACTGCTTGATCCTTCTCGCGGACGCAACTCCGCCATTGCGCTTGCGGAGCGGCATTGTAGACTACCGCCCTGAACCAATCTGGCACTGGCCCGAATTTTTCAGCCGGCGTGGCGGAACTGGCAGACGCGCACGACTCAAAATCGTGTTCCCTTCGGGAGTGTGGGTTCGATCCCCTCCGCCGGCAGACCTCTGAGAAGCTCATAAATAGAGGCTTAGCGGGGCGCATAGCCAAAAATCGTACATTAAACATCCATCGCCCGGCCGACGCGTGCATCGCAACGCCTCTCCGCCTGCTCCGCGCGGACAGCGACTTCGTCCGGTGCGATTTTCGGCCCGATGATTTGCCATTGGATCACATCCTGTTTGTGCTTCGACCAGTCGGGCTTTTCACCAGTCCGCTCGTTCGTCAATTTGCAGCGCATGTCGTAGGCAATCTGCGCAACGGCGCTCCGCTTTTTTGCCCGGCTGATCGGACCAATTGAGAGGTGAAAGATGGCCATTTTCAGGAGCGACGTATCCTGGCTTGTGAGAAAGAAAGACAGGTTCCTGACTCGCGGTAGCGGGCCTTGGCCGCGGCAACGCACCAGCATCGCGGGCAATGTCCCACGATGCGTAAGTGCGCTTCGCCTTTTTGAATAGGCTCCGGTTGAGAGTGTCATTTTCCAGATTTGCCTCTTAGTGCGGCGAGGTTGCTGAGGGGACTCTTTCTTCACTGCATCGGGAAAGACGGAATGCAGTAGCTCTCTATCTTGGGGGATGCCTCGTCCACGAGCTTGGGAGCAATTCGGCGTGAGTCCTAAGCATTAGCGAGCCATGAATGTTTGTGTGCCCATTCTGGCTTTTGCAAAATCTGTTGCAGCGAGTGCGCCAGCATGGTTGACCTCGTAGGCTTCGCGACGATTGCTGACGAGTTCCCGGCGGCGGGCAAAGAAAACGCCGCGCGGGGAGCGAACATACCCAAACTACGGTTGCGCCATCCAAGGATCGACTTTTCGCACTCTGCTTAAGGGTCCATCAGAGTACCCATTATCAAAGATGCCCTATTACGGTAATTTGGGCGTAACCCGTCCGCGGCGATAGGCTCCCTCAGGAACATTCGTGTCTGCAGGGTCCGAAGAGGACAAGAAGAGGTTAGACCTCGCCAATCCTTGCAGAGCCATCCAAGGAAATCCGTAGGTACCAAATCTCGCATGTCGAGGCATATCGAAGGACACAAAATACATCGTATCGGATGGTTACGCGCCGCAGTCCTCGGAGCGAACGATGGGATTGTCTCCACAGCGAGCTTGGTTGTGGGCGTTGCAGCGGCGGAGGCCACTCGTGGCAGCGTCTTGGTGGCCGGCGTAGCTGGCCTCGTCGCTGGAGCGATGTCGATGGCCGCAGGGGAATACGTCTCAGTAAGCTCCCAGGCAGATACCGAAAGGGCTGACGTGGAGCGAGAGCGAGAGGGGCTCGCGAATGATCGCGCTTACGAACATGACGAATTGGCGGCGATCTACGTGCAGAGAGGACTCGACACCTCCCTCGCCAAGCAGGTGGCAGTGCAACTGATGCAGCACGATGCACTCGGTGCCCACGCTCGCGACGAACTCGGCATCTCCGACGCTCTGAGCGCCCGACCTATGCAGGCGGCTCTTGCCTCCGCCGGAACCTTCGCGGTCGGTGCGACAATGCCCCTTTTGGTCGCCCTCTTGGTGCCTGCGCCAGCGATCATCTGGGCCGTTTCTGTAACGTCTTTGCTTTTCTTGGGATTGCTAGGTTCGTTGGCTGCACGGGCGGGAGGCGCGCCTGTACTTAGGGCGGCTGCCCGCGTGACTTTTTGGGGAGCGCTTGCGATGGCGTTAACTGCTGGAGTGGGCGCCTTGTTTGGAGCTGTCGTCTAGCCCTTCTCTTTCGTGAATGATCGGCGCGTCAACGCATGAAGGTCCTCATCGTTTCTGATATTCATGCCAATCGGGTTGCCTTGCAGGCAGTTCTGGCCGCCGAACCCGACCACGAGAACGTCCTTTGTCTCGGCGATCTGGTCGACTATGGCCCTAACCCTGTCGAATGCATCGCCTGGGCGGCCGCAACGTGCCAAGAGGGAGGTTGGTTCCTCCAGGGAAATCACGACTGGTCGGTTGCCCATGATGCGGACGCGCGGTGCCCCAAACTTTATGAGCATCTTGCCGAGGTCACTCGATCTTTTACTCGCGGCTTGCTAGGTGAAAGTGCGCTGACTTTTCTGAGAGACATTCCTACCAATCTCGAATTCACATTAGACGGAAAGCACTGCGTCGCTTGTCACGGCACGCCAAGTGATCCGCTTTTTCGCTATTTCAACTACAACCATCCGCACGAGGTACGTCTGGAGGTCGAAAGTGTGGGCGAGCCTGACTACCTCTTTGTTGGTCATACTCATCTGCCTTGTGACTTTCGTTCCAGTTTCACGCAAATCATCAACCCTGGCAGTGTAGGTCAGCCGAGAGACAAGAATCCTGCCGCAGCTTACGCAGTTTGGGAGGATGGCCAGATTCACTTCAAACGGGCTAAGTACGATATCGAGGAGATCGAACGCAGTTTCGCCTCATCCGGGCTGCATCACCACGATGTCAGGATGCTGATGGCGGTGCTGCGATCTGGCGGGTAGCTTGCGTAGACGTCGTCGGCACAGTCAATCGGGTAAAACCTGCGGGTGGCTCTTTTTGCGTTCTTTACACTTCATTTTTATTTAGCAAAAGCAGAGCGACAATGATGACTTTTTACCGAAGCGGGGAACCGGGGGTTGCATGCGTAGACCTGGACTCTTGTCCCGTATTGACAGTATCCGCACAGGTAACGCCAACTATTCGAGGCCGTGGGGATCTGGGAGAGTGGGCGCATGGAGATTGAGAACGAGACAAACGGAAGGCCGCGTCGGCGCTTCAGCGCCGAGGAGAAGGCAACAGTTGTCGGGCGGTATAGGGAGAGCGGATTGACGCGTGCGGAATTTTGCCGTCGCGAGGGAGTAAGTCTGTTTAATCTTCAGCGCTGGCTGGGAAAGCAAGATCGCAGCGGAGTGGCGCGCTTTGTGGAAGTTGAGGCTCGAGCCATTGCGGAGCCGGGTGGTTACCGGTTGGGATTTGCAGGGGGCGGGTGGCTGGAAGTCCAAGGGGGCTTTGACGAGCGGGAAGTACGCGTGCTGGCGGACATTGTGAAGGAAGCGGCGCGATGCTGAGCCTGGGCGCAGGAGGGGCCCGGAGAGTGTACCTGGCCGTTGGGGCGACCGATCTCCGCAAGGGATTTGATGGGCTCTACGGATTGGTTCGCAGTCGGCTGGAGGAGGATCCCCTGAGCGGGCAGCTCTTCGTGTTCTGCAACGCGGGACACACGCGGGTCAAGGCGCTCTATTTCGACGGCAGTGGTCTGCTCCTTTGTGCCAAGCGGTTGGCGCGCGGCCGGTTTGACTGGCCGGAGGAGATCGAGGGGGTTGCGAAGGTGGCGATCAGTGCGACCGAGTTCGCGGCGCTGATCGACGGGTTGGAGCTGACGCGAACGCGGGCGAAGCTGTGGTGGCGCAAAAAGGTCGAACCAGCGATGTGATTTGATTGCTAAGTCTAATGCTTATTGTTAAAGCACTAAGCACGATATTAGCAAATGGCGTTAAGACCGATTCCTGGCATCGATCTTGAGAGTCTGCCTGGGGAAGCGCGATCGCTCATCGAGACACTGGCAGAGGAGGCCGATCGGCTCGAGCAGGAGAATCGCCTGTTGCGGGAAATGCTCCGGCTGGAGAGGCTCAAGAAGTATGGGCCCAAGAGCGAGAAGCTCAGCGAGGAACAGGTCGAGCTCCTGGAGATCGAACCCGGAGTCCAGGCGCAGGAAGTCGAGAAGGAAGCGGTGGTCTCTTCCCGGCGCAAGCGCCTCGCCAAGCGCGAGCATGCCGGGCGCAACGCCCTGCCTGCGCATCTGCCACGGCGCGAGGAAATCATCACCGTGGAAGGCGAGGAGAGGCTCTGCGTGTGCTGCGGGAAGCAGCGCTGCTGTATCGGCTACGAGGAAAAGGAAGTCCTCGAGATCGAACCGGCCCGCTACTTCGTGCGCGTGATCAAGCGCGAGAAGCTGGCCTGCCACCAATGCCCGGAGGGCGGGGTCGTCACGGCCGCCGCCGGAGGCCCAAGGATCGTGGAAAAGGGCAAGCTCTCCGACGCGGTGGTCGTCGATGTGCTCATCAAGAAATACCTTTCCCATCTCCCGCTCTACCGGCAGGCCGCCGATCTGCACAGAGACCACGGGATCGAAATCTCTCGCAGCACACTCAATGCGGCCGTCATGGCCGCGGGCGAGCTGCTGCTCCCGGTGGCGGCCGTCTTGAAGCGCGACCTGCTCGAAGGCGGATACATCCAGGCCGACGAGACCCCGATCGGCGTGCAAAGCCCGCAAACCAAGGGCCGTAACCATCAGGGCTACGAGTTCCAATACAGCAGGCCCGGTGGACCGGTTGTCTTCGACTTTTGCATGAGCAGAGCGCGGGAAGGTCCCGCGGAGTTCCTCCGGGATTATGGGGGCATCCTGCAATGCGACGGCTACCAGGGCTACGAAAAGATCGGCGCTCCTGGAATGATGCGCGCCGGATGCCTGGCCCATGTGCGCAGAAAATTTAACGACGCCCTCAAGCTCGATCCCCAAGATCGCGAGGCCGCTGCCGTGCTCCTGCTCATGGGCAAGCTCTATGCCGTGGAAAAGGAAGCCCGCGAGGCCGGAGTCACTCACGAGCAGCGTCTGGCGATGCGTCGACAAAGAAGTGTTGCGCTCTTTGAAGAACTCAGGGCGAAGATCGCCCAGATCGCTTCGCATGCCTTGCCATCGAGCAAACTCGCAGAAGCCTGCCAATACGCCCTCAACCAATGGAAGCGGCTGAAGATCTATCTCGAAAACGGCCGCATCGAGATCGATCAGAATCTCTGCGAGAATGCCATGCGTGGCCTCGCAGTTGGTCGCAAGAACTGGTTGCATATCGGAAGCCCAGAAGCCGGTCCAAAAATCGCGGCCATCCTCTCGGTCATGGAGACCTGCAAACGCCTCCAGATCAACCTGCGCAAATACCTCAACGACGTCCTGCCTAAGCTTCCCTCCTGGCCCATTAACGACGTCGCCGCCCTCTCCCCGTTGAACTGGAAATCCTCCGGGTAGGCCTCTTTAAATCCTCCGACCCAACGCCGCCGGCATTCAACCCGCATACTTGGCTTTGCCTGCGCGGATACCTTCGGTCTGTGAGGGGTTTGCAGTTTCAAATGGAGGTTCGACCTCTTCGTCGATTCCCCCCTCGACTGGGCGAGGGTATTCCAGCACTACCAAGACCATAGCGAACCACACGGGCACAAGCCGGTCGAAAGCAGATTCAGTGACGTTGTAGATTACGATTGTGATTAGAAATGCTAGTCGCAGCGCTCCAAAACTAGAACCCTCTAGCACCTTCTGCTTAATCAATTTCCCAGCAGATCCGATCATGCTGAGGAGTAGAGTCACCCCGATAATCCCGCTATTGAGATACGTTTGCATGTACCCGTTGTGCGCCTCGCCCAAGAGGTAATAGAAACCTTTAGAAAGTCGCTGATTTCGCTCCTCGGACCAAAAGCTGTAGTAGCCAACACCGAGTAGCCGATTAATGTCTTCCTGCAGGACGGCCTGCCGAGATGTCAGCCCTTCCATGAAGGCTCGGATCCCGCCCGACTGCATCCGCAAACCCCTTTAGAAGGAGGTCCCACAAGCCAGATGCTTGCAAGAGTACAGATCAATACGATAACTCCGGTGACGTAGGTTCCAAGATGCTTTACTTGATTTCGAAAGGCGGGAACTTTTGCGCCGACTAGAAGGCAGCAACCAAGCACAAGGCACGTGGTGGCCGTAGCGGAGTGGGCCTTGCTGAGAAGCCAGACCGTCATAACGATCAAGACAGAATATGCAAAAAACGCCCTCCTATTGTCGCTGGGAGCCTTCTCATTGCGTAGCTCAAGCAATAGCCAAAACAATGACAGCCCGCAAACAAAGAGAGCCATGCCAAATGTATTCTTATCCAGGGCAACACCGACAAACGCCGGTTGACTCGTCCAAACGTCATACTTCCTGCTGAGCTGCGGATAGTACCTTGATGACCAGCGCCGAAGACGGGATCAGGAGATAGGCCCAGCGTGACAGAAATGCCCTGACCGACTCCGCCGGGTTCTCCTCGCTGAGGATGATCAATACCATGACAACGTTGCCGAAATCTTTGATCCACCTCTTAAAGGAAACGAATGGATAGTCTGACCAGAGGACACTGATCCCGAGGTAGAGAAAATAGATGACCAGCCATTTGTTGTTTCGGACCAAGCTGCTCCAATCCGCACCTCTTCTCCTCAATACCGACAGGCCTGCCGTGATCAGAAAAAGGAAAAGCGCCTTGTCGACGAGCGTGTCCTGCAGGCCACCGTCGGGTACCTGTCTGCGCCCCCACTGATACCAAGCCAGAGGGACACCGGCCTCGAGCTGATAATGAATACCCAAATTAGGGGAATCCATAATGCGCCTGAAACACCGTCCCGACGTTTTGCATCCCCGGCAAAAAGCCAGACAATGAATGTCGCAGATAACAAGAGGGCTATAGTCTGAGGCATTTGGCTCTCAGTTCAGCAGAAGATGAACGTGGTCTTCAGGGCTAACTCTGTTCAATGAGGTGCCTCTGGACGTGCTCGATGGCAAGGAGTTTGTGTATTTCTAGAGTGTAGTTCCGGCTACCCGCAGTGTGCCTATTGACCATTTCTTCAAGCCGATGGGGGCGTAGGTAGGGCCGGCTACGCGTGCGGGCATCGAGCAAGATCTCTTTAACGTATCGCGATAGCTGATCCCGGTACCAAATTCGGAAGTGGTGGAATTTGTGGCGACCAAGGAAGACCCTTTCCAGATGAAGCGGAGCAAGGATATGGTCGAGCCGTGCTAGCCACTGGGGCATGCCATAGTCATACGCATATTCCGCCTTAAAGGCGAACTGCTGAAACAGGTGGCTGCCTAATGATAATCCAGGAATGGAGCGAGTGGCCAGCCCGCGATCTGTTCTGATCGATCCAAAAGTTGGATTGGCGTCAGCGATGAGTTGCAGTGCCGGTTCTTTGCTCTCGGCCAGTTCGGGGGGCGCCTGATAGGAAAGCGCGACCAAGTCATTGTCAAAGTACGGCATGCGCAGCGTAACCTGGGAGCGCTCCAAAACGAACTTCGATCCCAGATACCAGGGCGCCTGTTTGAAAGCAGTAAACGAAAGTGCGTGACCTCGAAGCTCGTTGGCGTAGGTCCAGAAAGCCTCGTCAACGAAGCGCTTCAATTGCGGCTCGAAGAGGTCTTGGGAAATACGCGTGGGCTTAAAGGCAACTAGCCTTCTCAACATTTCTCCGCCATTGGTACCAGTCACGCGAACCGCGGCGATCTCCCGCGCTTTTCGTTGGACGTACAAATCGATCGACCCAGTAACATCCATAGCGCCGTCGCTGATGTAAACGGCTTTCTCCGCAAGCGAAGGGAACTCGGACAAGAATTCCCCATCGACGGCTATGACGTGGTGCGGCTGTCGACAGATCTCGGCGATTTCCCGCGCAACCTTTACGTCCATGCAGTCGCGATACCCGCCGCTGAAGGTGAAGCAAGGTAGGGAGCCCGGGGCACACGACGCGCACGCCAGGATCATCCGACTATCGACTCCGCCCGTCAGTGACAACGCTATTCGATCTTGGCCGCGGAAGTATCGCCGGGAGAACGGCGCGCCAAGTCGCCTTAAGTTTCTCGTAGTATTCTCCTGCCGCCAATTGAGTTTGATTCTCCCATGTTTCAGCCCTGAAATAGATCTGCTTTTTCAGCGGCTGGTCCGGCGCAAACGTCCAAGCCGATGCCGGCGGAAGCAGCGAAATGCTAGAAAATAGTGTTCGGTTTTGTAGCACGCAACCGCAGGATATGAGTTCCCCAAGGCTTCGTAGGTCGAGGCTACGAAGGTTGGGTAGAACCTTCAACAGGAACTTTGCCTCGGAAGCGAAGTACAAGCGACCCTCTGTCTCATGGTAATAAATTCGATTTAGGCCATATCGGTCGTTGAAAAGCACCGTTTTGTGTTCGCGGAGATCCACCAAAAGACCGCTAAACGCTCCGTTAAGACTTTCCAAAAACGCCAAGCCGAAGTCTTCGTACAAATGCACGAGGTAGCTTAGGTTACCCGAAGTAACCTCATGGCCGTTGGCCCTAAGTCGCTCAATTACAGAATCGTCTGTAAAATCCTCACCCCAAAAGATCAAACAGACGTCACGGTGCTCGTTCCAGATGGGGAAGCCGAAGGATCCTTCTCCACCACAAATCCAGCCGCTCGAAAGTCCCAGTCGATCGTTAACATAAGTGGCGACTTCGACAACCCGACCGTGCTTCATGCAATCCAGCATCGCAGCAAGTCGAACTCGTCCGCCCTCAATCGCGGATGTGCCCAGTATGCCGACAAGGCCTAGCATTGGAACGCTCATATCACTCTAAGTCCGAATGTTCCGTCATGGAAGGTCGCCACACAAAGCCGACTTCAAGACGACCGTTGTCTCAGAGCAGTGATTGAGGCTTTTGGTCTTGGACCTTCGATCAGAACTTCCATGACACAAAAGTAAAGCGCGCACGGATATTCAGGACGTTTTGTATATTGAAGAACAACGTCTCGCGAGAAGTGGAGCGGGTGGGAGGAATTGAACACTCCACCTTCTGACTGGAAATCAGACGCTCTTGCATTGAGCTACACCCGCATCGTTCGAAATGAGCCGCTAGTCCTGTCGTGTTGGACTCACGCAAGCGATCATTGCTTCGCCGGTGCTGAGTCGCGCGCGAAATATTCTTCTCACTAGCTCGAAATACCTTCTTCGTATGCCTAGCAGGGCAACCCATAGCCCCTTTGGTAAGATGTTAGTGAATCCACGGTGAAGTCCAAATCGCACAGCGACTTTACCTTTTAGCGTGAGCGGCACGTAATATCGAGGGTAACGCAACTGTTCGAAACCATTTCGCCGCTTGAATTCAGTGAGGGGACTGTCATCGTTTTTGCCGTAGACATACTTGCAGTACACTAGATAGGAAAGGCGCCTGTTTGCGCAGATTTCCACGGCCTTCGCAATCAATGCGTTCGTGGGCCTTTTATCAGTATGCTGATTCTTAGATAGGATGTGGAGTATGCTGGCAGACTGATCGACGTACACAAGCTTAATGAATCCTATAAGCTCTTCCCCTAGGTAAGCTCCTATGAACTCACTTCGATCGAGATAGGTTGCGGTCTCGGCCTTCACCTCTTCGAAGTCCTTGCCGTAATGCCAAAAGCGTCTGCCCTGACGAATAGGCGTTTCGTTATAGATGCTCACAATGCCGTGAACCAGCTCGTCATTAAATGGAGTGACCCTGACAACTACGCCTAGCTTAGCTGCGCGCTTTACATTTCGCCGTGTCTCCTGGGGGAGTCGCCTCTCCCACCAGTCTTTGTAGGTTGTAATCGGAACAACGGCAGCGTTATCCCAGTCGAAGTTGTATTCATGCCTCGGAGTATTCTGGGATAGTGTTTGAGCGAAGACAAAGATGTCTGCTCTCGCATCAGACTCCTCCAACTCAGCGAGGAATCGATGGGGGTCTGAGACGGCGGCACCTTCGACCAGCTCCTCGTCCATCACGGATGCGGTCGCGAGCCATTTTCCAGTCACAATGATTGTTCTATCATCTACAGAAAGCGACGGGACTTTGATCGTTTTGCCTTCTATCCTGATTTCAGTAAAATGTGACTTCATAATCCTGGCTTAGTTGTGAAACGCAATTGCCGGGCGGCCGCACCGGGACTGTGCGACCGCAATGGCGCCTGCCCGGGCAAAGCCGATGGCGTTCATGAACAGTTTGAAGCGCGAACAGAGGCGCCGGAGAGTCGGGAGGCAGGTCTGTACGAGGAGCTCGCGGAGAATCCGGAATAACCTGGTCATCTGCTCCTTCTGTCGGAACTTCATTACGTCCGCGGAAACAGTCATCTCTGTTCTGGTCAGCATGGCCCAGAAGTAACCAACAAAGAGAAGGGAACCCCCGAGGATAAACGGCTTCTTTATCAAACGATAGAGTGAGCGGCAAGCTTCCCAAATGGGGTGACTGCCAAACATGTAATCCTTGCGTCCGTTTGAGAATTCGACTGTGTACTTATTAAACTGGGCCGTTCCCTGCTGCCGGTGGTGGATCAGAATCTTGTCGGTGAAAACGCGTGTCTGCCAGCCATGCATTCGCGCGGATATCGTGGCAAGCAAGTCAACACCTCCATGCTTGCTCGGCTTGTGTACCTCCATTGCGTCAAAACATTCTCGTCGGAACAACTGGCACTGGCCCGTGACATCCTCAATGTTTGAAAAGCGATAATCATGCTTAAGAGAAGCGTCCCACGAATCTTCCACGTAGTTTGTACCTGCGACTCCCAACCTGGGATTCTGAGCGAACTTACCAAGCAAGTATTCAATGTAATCAGGTTCGAATGAGCTGTCGCCGTCAAGATTTCCGATGATGTCAACGTCCAGTTGCGCTATTCGAGCGTATCCGGCATTGAAGGCATATACCTTTCCGCCGAAGTGGCGTTCCTTGCGTTCGGGCATCCGAAGCAAGTCGATCCATTCATGATCGGCGGCGTATTCCTTCACGATCTCATCCGTTCCGTCGGTTGAGCCATCACTGACGATTACCCACCTTAAAGGGCGAACCGTTTGAGAGACCATCGAGTCGAGGGTTTTCCGGATATACGCCGCTTCATCCCTAGCAGGCGTAATTAGCGCATAGTTGTAATCTTTGGTACTCATGGCCGATTCTAGGCTGAACGATCGCGCGCTGCTCTGCTAAGGAGCAGGTTCCTATCCACGTAATTATCTCGAAGCTCAGAAAGACTCCGACGAATAAAAACTCTCGCCCTGTAGACTGGGTCAGGACTGCGAGGGACAGAGATGGCGTCCGATTGCCCATGCTCGACTTCGACGCGCGCGGCCTCTCCGGGGTCGAAGCGAACTTCGGGCTTTGACACAATCAGCACCGCGATCTGTGTCGGAGGGCCTACCGTTGACGACAAGCGCCGCAGCGGCTTGCTCGGAGGGGGCGTTTCGGATCAAAGTATAATTTTGCACCCGGTCCGTTTCGTTGCGCAGGGAAAATCTATCTGTAAAGAAAGATGACCTCCACCTCTCCGCCACCGGTCACTCTCTTTAGGCATGTATTTGAGCAAGTCGTCGCCAAACCGGCCCATCGCAATCCCTTCTCGAGTCGGTACAGATTCGCAACCACCTGAGCCAATGCTTCATAGCCATGACGGAAAAAACCGTGGTGTTCCACAAGCAGCGCCGGCTTCCCAAGGAAGAGATCGAACGCTAATTGGCCAGGTCCTGCGGATAACGCCGAGTAAACAGGGGAACGTTCGAGAATCGGGTTACCGCGACCTGGAGAAGGTCCTCCAGGGTAAGACTATCTTCGCGATCAATAGGATAAGGTGGACCGTTTACGGCAGCGAGATAGCGGCACGAATGAAGAGCGCGCATCGCGGCAGTCGAAAAGATGCCCTGCGGGAATACCATTACGTCATCAAAATCAAGCCCGGAGAGTGTCCGATGCTGTCTCATCCATTCTAACGCCAGTTGAGCCTTCTCCCGAAGGAAATTGTGGTCAATACTGCCAAATTCTCCGCGAGCATGATCACATCCGTGCACGCATAAGGAATAGGTGAGGGGGCGACCTGCAAGAAGCTCCGCAATACGCCGATCGGACCGCCGGTAATTCCAGGGGATAAACGCGATGCTCGTACTGAAGCGCTCGCGATCCATCAATTCTGACAACTTCTTATAGTCGAGAAAGCCGTATTGCCTCCTTAGGAGAGGATCGTCAACTATGAAGCATGCACTCGGTCTATCGTTATGCCAACAGCTACTTCCCGATGTGCATCTAATGAACATCATAAGCGGAACGATAGCGGAGAAGAAGCGAAGCCTCGGAGTTTTTCGAGTACCGCCATTTCGGGGTCCGCTATTTCGCCGCACGCCGAAAGAAATACCCGGCTGGCTCCGTCATTTGCGCAGCCAAATAACGGTCTTTTCCCAATGCGTATCAGCGGAGAGAAACGATCGTACCCGGGTCCCTCGATGAAGGCGAACTGAGAGTTTTGGGCGTCGAAGCTGAGACCGGCGAACTGGTTGCATATATCACGCGAATTCTCTTCCACGTTAAATCGCGAATCTCCGGGCCGCAATGCCTCCACGCCCGACAGATTGCCTGCGGTAAGCTCTTGCAGGATTTTGATATGCTCTGGGACTGGGTTGAAACCGAAAACAAAAATATCGGCCGCCACATTCTTCAATATTTGAAGGAATTCCAGGTCTAGCTGCGCGCGGCATATTTCGGCGATAGTCTCGGCACTTGTTACTAAACATCCAGGCTCACGGACCGAGCGCCTGAGGTAACGTTCATGTTCCCGTGCCTCAGTATTCAGCTGAAGGGGTTGCATGGGTCGTCCCATCCATTTGGCAATGTTTATTGCGTTACGTTCGCGAGGATGCAGGCTTCCGCAATGGAGAAGATAAATCGGATCGTTCATTCGGAAGCACAAAAACGTAGCATACGTAGACGAGGCTAGCGGTTCGTTATTGCAGAAGGCACGGCGACTGGGGGCCGTCATTACCTAAAGTTCGATTATCAGGCATAAGCAGCAGGTCTCGGCGTGCTCGTTTTGGTCGGCGGAGTCGGCAAGAGGCGTGCGACGAGGTCCAGATAGCGCTGCTTCATGATACGCCACGATAGCGGCGCGTATTCCCGCGAAGCGTTTTCCGCGTAGCTCGACCGTAATTGATGATCTTTGTATAGTCTCTGCATCGTCATTGCGAGGTCTCGGACGTCATGTGGCTTGAAAAAGGCGAGAGCGTCTTCAGTGAAATAGTGCCGAATCGTCCGAATGCGGGAGACGATTACGGGTTTGTTCAATATGATATATTCCGAGAGCTTGTTCGGAAAATGAAAGGTCTAGAAACACATCCTGCCGAGTGGGAAGAACGCCCACGTCACACCGTCGTAGCCAACAGGGAATCTCGTGCGGCAGGACCGCGCCAAGGAATCGGACTTTTCCATCGAGCACGCTATTGCAGGCTCGCTCACGGAGGGCAGGTTCCTCGGGTCCTCTTCCCAAGATCCAGAACTGTGCGCCGGGCATGTCGGTATGAACAAGTGCAAATGCTTCCAATGCGATGTCCAGGCCGTAAATTGAGGTCAATGTTCCGTGATACATCATCACAAATGTTGGTGCATTGCGAGAGGCGTCCGATGACGGTGAAAGCGCTTCATCGTCGCGGAAGAGCTCCTCATCGACGGAGTTCATAATTACGGTAGATCGATCCGATGGCAGGCCGCGCCCCGCAAGGAGCTCTCTAATAGGCTCATTGATGGTAATGACATGGTCGGCAAATCGCATGCTTGCGCGT
Organism: uncultured Verrucomicrobiae bacterium; assembly: GCA_963820865.1. Taxonomy (GTDB): domain Bacteria; phylum Verrucomicrobiota; class Verrucomicrobiia; order Chthoniobacterales; family Terrimicrobiaceae; genus DASTFP01. The sequence goes on along the minus strand of CAWGBZ010000011.1, from coordinate 484,905 downwards.
TCGACCACCCGACTCAGACGGACGAGCCAGTGGGTTGCGCCAACCTTATATTTGGACATGAAAAATTCCGGGGTGATCTCGTGCATGTCGAAGATCACCTTGGCTCTCCTCTTCTTAGCCCATAGGGCTGCAAATACCAGGAAATCGGGAAGGTTGTTGACATCAACTATGGCGTAGGTGCGATGTCGGGATAGGCGATGCAGCGTCGCGGCCGCCCAGAAAAGGAAGGCAAGATACTCGAACGCGTATCTCAGCAGGGAGCCCCGCTGCTTCCCCAGTGCGACGGTGTGAACGCGAACTCCGTTGAGAACATAGCTTTCCACGGAGGCGGACGAAGGGCGCAAGGCGAGCACGTCTACCGTGTACCCCGCTGCCACGAGGGCCTCCGCCTTCCTTCGGACACGGATATCCATGTCGTAATGGTTCTGAAGCAATATGCAGACTCTATTCACGTGCTGATGGCGGCTATCTGGCCACACGACTGTTGCTCGATCAACTGTTCGCTGGAGTCTGGCAGGGCGACAGATGATGAGTGGCTTGCTGTTTCAACCAAGGAGGAGAGATTGACGCTCTCCTTACCAGACCACGGCAAGTCTAGCGTTCCGTCGACGATTGAATCTGATTCACGGTCGCGCGGCTTGCTTTGGACTCGAAGAACGAATGGACGAAGTGGCCTCGAGCCATTGGAGTGAGCGAAGACGTACTCTGTTCCGGCAGAGGCGGTGTGTCGCTCAAAGGTGACAGCGCGGCGGGCACGAAACCATTTCACCACCTCTGTGGCGGTGCCGAACCACGCATCGAGCGTTTTCAACTCTGCGACAAGCCGGGCGTAAAAGTCGCCCCAGAATCGTTCGGGACCGTGACTTCTGTCGTGCCACAGGATCGTCAGAACACCGCCGTGAGTTTGTGCATGCCGTAGAAAGCGCGTGCAGAATTCCCATGCCTCGTGCTCCTGGAGGTCAAGTCGTTGGGGAAAGAAGAGCGCCCCATCTTGAATGTGCAATGGTAATTCGAGCAACTCTTGCGCCCCTTGAGGACGATAAACTTGACCCGTGCCGGCGCGATAGCCAGGTGTCTCGTTGTATCCAACTGTGGCGTCGTAGTCGTATCCAGCCTCCTCCAGAGCACGAAAAGTATTCGGATCCCTCAGAAGCCAGTGCATTCGTATGCCAATATTTGATTCCCCAGTCGTTGAACCGACGCGATCCATCTCTTGCTTGCCCCTCTGGACATTGTGCCAGGCATCGATTCCATGGACGCCGATCTCGCAGCCGGCGTCTTGCAGACGAGCAATCCAATGGGAAAGGTCGGAAACATCGTATGCCGCCGCCCTACGTTCGGGATGCTTAGACGGCACGCATTCGCCGGACCGGCCTTTAAAGGGAATGAGATAATAAGTCGCCCCGAGTCCTTTCTCCACGGTTAGATACCACTCAAAGGGAATCCAGAAATCCTTGGCCCATCCCAAATAGACGAATGGAAGAGAGATGGCGGCCCTCCAAGAGCAAACGAGCTGCCGTATGCCGATCCTTCGTTGGAAAAATCTGTGTAGGGCACCGACCGTCGACCGTAGGAGGAACCCCCACATCGTGTGATCGAATCGATGATAGCGTATCCCAATGAAGTCGATGTCATGCGTGAGGCAAACGCTGAATGTGCATCCGGAAGGGACGGGCGGGACCTCAACTACGGGAATGCCGGCTTCTAGAATCCATTGCCGCAAAATGTCGATATGGAGATCTAACGTCGGAATGCGAGCACGCTCCGTCGGTTGACCGTAGGAAAGGAGATGCTTTACCTCTTTGAAGAGATCGTAACCCAGACGCAGGACCGTGCGCCCTTCGAACTCCACCTTGACACCCGCGAGTCGCCCATCGACTCGGACGCATCCCCGAGTGTCGTCAACCTCGTGAAATGTCAACACCTTGCCGTAGACTGGCAACCGCGTGTCCTCGCAGTTCAGGACCCCCGATTGCATCTGAGTACCGGGATGCAGCCCCAATTGACGGTCCATGAAACAAGGGCTAGATCCGAAGGCAAGAATGAGTTGGGCGTCGGCCCCGGGAATTTCGCCGACCGATGTTATGACGGCTCCATAGCTGCGACCCGATACATGGGTTTCCCAAGGGGTCTTGAACAACTGAAAGAATTCCTCGATGGCAGCAGTTTCCTCCGCGGGAGCCAGAACGCCGATAATCATCGCTGAGAGACACTTAAGCGCCCGCCAGTCTCAAGCTGATCGGGGAAATTAATCCGCCTTTTCTGCTGCCTGGCACCTGAGTCGCGTTCGTTGCGGAGCACATTTCGGATGCACCCGACGACATAACGAGCCTGCTCCTCGGTGATTTCAGGGTAGATCGGAAGGGCCAGCGTTTCCCGCGCTGCGCTTTCGCTTTGAGGAAAGTCACCATCAGCATGACCCAAATAGGCGAAGCACTCCTGCAGGTGCATGGGCACCGGGTAATAGATCTCCGTACCAACTCCTGCAGCGTCGAGCGCCTTCTTCATTCGGTTGCGATCCGCAACGCGGATGATGTACTGATTGAAAATGTGCCGGGTGGCAACGACACTCGGTGTGTAGAGGTCGGGGATGCTCGTGTCCGAGCTTTCCCAACCGCTACGGGAGTCAAAGATGGATGTCTCAAAGGAAAGAAGTCCGGCTTCTGCGAATAGCGCTTCGTAGCGTCGGGCGTTGCTTTGACGGGCGGAAGTCCAAGCGTCAAGATGCCTAAGCTTCACTGAGACAATCGCTGCTTGCAGGGCGTCGAGGCGGAAGTTGCCTCCGATGAGCTTATGATAGTACTTTGGATTGGAGCCATGGGCCCGAAGGCATCGCAGCCTCTGGGCACGCTCAGCATCGTTCGTAACAATCATGCCCCCATCTCCGGCAGCGCCCAAGTTTTTAGAGGGAAAAAAAGAGTAGCAGCCATAGTGACCGAGCGAACCGGCTCGGCGGCCCTTGTACTCGGCACCGATGGCCTGCGCCGCATCTTCGATGACTAGCAGACCATACCGGGCGGCGATCTCAAGAATCGCATCCATGTCAGCCATCTGGCCATATAGATGAACGGGCATAATGGCTCGAGTGCGTGACGTGATCTTCGCTTCGATGTGAGCCGGATCGATATTGTACGTGACAGGATCGATATCAACGAAGACGGGTGTGGCGCCCGTGCGCGCGACAGATCCGGCCGTGGCGAAGAACGTGTACGGTGTCGTAATCACTTCATCGCCTGAACCGATATTTTCCGCCATGAGACAAATCAGGAGAGCATCGGTTCCGGACGATACACCAACGGCGAAGGAACAGCCGCTGTATTGGGCTACCGCCGTCTCGCATTCCTGAACCTTTGGTCCAAGGATGAAGTGTGAAGACTCCATCACTTCCGCGATTGCGGCGTCCAATTCCGGTTTCAGGGCCCGGTACTGCGCTTTCAGATCAAGCAATGGGACATTCATTTGGAAATTACGGAATCCTTGATTTGTCGGTAGGACTGAACTCCCAGGCTAAGCTCGGCGGGTAGGGGAGCGTCTTCATTGAGGTCGAGACACCGAATGATTCCGGGTTCGGTCTCCTTGTAGCGGTAGTCGCTCTCGGGGCAGCGCATGATACCATCGCCATTCTCATGGTTCAGTCGATGGCCATGGCGGCTGATCCAGCCAACCCGCCGAGCGGGATTGCCGACGACGAGCGCGTAATCGGGTACGTCCCGAGTCACTACAGAGCCCGCTCCAACGAATGCATAACGTCCAACCGTGACGCCGCAAACGACTGTGGCGTTTGCACCAACCGTACAGCCTCGCTTGAGGATCGTAGTCTCATAGAGCGCATGCCGATTCACCTGAGAGCGCGGATTTGTGATGTTAGTCAGGACGCAGGCCGGTCCCAAGAAGACGTCGTCCTCGATAATTGTTCCGCTGTAAACCGAAACGTTGTTCTGGATCTTGACGTTGTTGCCGATGGTTGAACCGCCATCGATGTTCACATTTTGCCCGATCACACATCGCTCGCCGAGGCGAGAACCTTTCATGATATGGGAGAAGTGCCAGATCTTGGTTCCGGCTCCGATCTCGGCACCGCGATCGACGTAGGCGGATTCATGCGCAAAATACGGTGGCTCATTTTCCGTTGGCGGCAGGGTCTCGATGGCCATGCCATTCTGAAGAAGCGATCTCTGGCAGGCATCCAGAACCCGCAAAACCCGCAAGCCCTCCTCGGCGTCGGTTACCGGGCGATTTCTTGAGGCGACACAGGCGAGGAAATGGCGACATTCCTCTTGCAAAGGCTCTCGTTGTTCGAATCCGACGGCCTCGCCCTGCGCTTTGACGGCTGTTGGGACGCGATTCCTCCACTCAACCCTATGGGGGTAGAGAACAAGCTTATCCTCTGCTGTATCATCGAATACAGCCATCTTGTCCGAACCGACGACGACGAGCTTCTGCTCTTTGACCGGATGCAGCCAGCTCACAAAGATATGGGCCTGCACCCCACTTGGGAAGTTGAACTGGCTCACGGTAACGTCGTAAACATTCCGGTTCAGGTAGGCTCCGCCTTGCGACGACACACGGTCCGGGAATTCGTCTAGCAGAGACAACATCACCGAGATATCGTGTGGCGCAAAACTCCACAAAATGTTCTCTTCGGTCCGGATTTTGCCGATGTTCAGGCGGTTTGAGTACAAATAGCGAATCTGGCCAAGCGATCCCGCCTTAACCAGTTCCTGAAGCTTAAGCACTCCAGGATGATACCGCAGAATGTGGCCGACCATGAGGATTCGCTGATTCGCCTGGGCGAGTCGCATTAGCTCAGATCCTTGCTCGACTTCGATCGCCAGCGGCTTCTCAACGAAGACATCCTTTCCGGCATTCAATGCGGCCTTCGCCATTTCATAGTGCGAAACTGCAGGGGTCGCGAGGGCTACAGCGTCGATCCGCGGATCCGACAAGACCGAGCCGAAGTCTCTGCAAAAGCGCACGCCGTCATAGTTCTCGCGACATAGTAACTCAACTGATTGGTCCGAATCACAGACTACGGACAATGCGCTCAGTTCGTGGAAGTTCCGGACCAAGTTTCTACCCCAGTAACCCATTCCCACGACCGCGACTTCGGTTGGGGACTTGTTATGTGAACTATCAGCCATCATCTTATTATTCCTTTTTGGAACCGACGTCGCTCGACATCGGTATCCGCTGAAGGACGGATATTCCTGCCGGACATAAACTAGCTTTGATCAACGTTTAATGCTCACCCTAGCAGGTCAACGCATTGGGCAGCGACGCGCCCATCTCCGTAAAGTGCCGGGCGCTCAGCCGGCGGGGCAAAAGCACGGACAGCTTGGACAATCCTTTCGCGGTCTGAACCAACAAGCGTGTTCCAACCGGCTTCGACGGTTTCAACCCACTCAGTCTCGTCACGAAGAGTGACGCATGGTATCCCAAGCCAATAAGACTCTTTCTGCAGTCCTCCAGAGTCTGTCAAGACAAGGCGAGCGGACCGGGTTAGGCTTACCATGTCTAAATAACCGGCGGGTTCGAGCAAGCGCACGTGAGGCGACATGGCGTAGCCATTCTCGGTAATGGCCTTTCGCGCCCGCGGATGCACGGGAAAAACAACAGGTTCATCGAGAGAGTCCAACGCACTCAGGATGCCAGCAAGACGCGCCACATCGTCGGTGTTTTCGCTCCGGTGCACGGTGGCCAGTACGTAGCCGCTGTCTTCAAGATCCAATTGCCTTAGTGTCTCTGATCGCAGCGCCTTAGGCCGATCCAAAGCCCAGTTCAAAACGTCTAGCATTATGTCTCCCACAAGATGGACGTTGTTGACGATTCCTTCTGAAACCAAATTGTCAATGGCCGTCTGGCTGGGGCAAAGCAACAAATCAGATAGATGGTCGGTTACTACGCGGTTAATCTCTTCGGGCATACGTCGATTGAAGCTTCGTAGGCCCGCTTCAATGTGAGCTACGGGGATGTGCAACTTAGCGGCAGCCAATGCGCCCGCGAGGGTGGAATTTGTATCTCCGTAAACCACAACCCAGTCCGGCTTTGCGGACAGCAGCACCTCCTCAATCTTGCTTAACATCACACCTGTCTGGGCACCGTGTGATCCGGAACCAATGCCGAGGTTTATATCTGCGGCACGCATCTCCAACCCGTCGAAGAAGATACCGGACATCGTGTAATCATAATGCTGACCTGTGTGTAGCAGCACCTCCTGATGTCTGCCTCGAAGTTCACGGCTCAAGGCCGCCGCTTTAATAAACTGTGGCCTGGCGCCGACGACACAAACAATCTTCATTTCTTTACGCCCTCGACCCAACAAGTCTTTCGCTCGAATGTTGCAGAGGGCCATCGTCGCCGATGGTCTCGTGCTGATCATGAATGGATTTGATAAAAGAGGCAAGCGTCGCAGGTCGGACATGCCAAAGATCTGCCAAATGGTTCTGCTTCACCCAGGTAAGAAACTCGACGTAATGTGTTACCGGATAGGTAGCCCGGCCGCATCGTTCATTTCCAAAGGCGATGAAGTCGGGATGGACATTCAGCAACGCCATCCCTCCATGAGTGGCGATCCAGCTAAGTTTCTGTTGCCAGAGTAGGCCGTTCGGCTCTTTGAGGACAAGAAAAAGAGTGGAATCTTGAGGGAGGGTATAAGGAAGCTCTACGTAGCCACTTCGGGGCGTGCCGAAAGTTGATCCTCTTTCGCTCTGCGGGCTACGGCGGGCAACCGGTTGAGAGCTGAGAGGCTCGGAAGCACTGATGGCTGATGGTTGATGGCTAATCGAACCGGGCTCTGGGCTCTGAGCTCCTGTCTCCGGTCTCCGAGGGACCCAAAAGGGAAATATGGTATTCACACCTTCTGGCTGCGGCTCAAAAGGATCGGTATCGAAGGTGGATGAGTCGTAGGCAATGTCGAGTTCTTGGATCCACTCCAGGTTCCGCAGCATGTAGGCAGATCGGAAGCCGCTCACGTTCCATTCTTTGAGAGTCTTGTTAATGCGCATTGCCTTCCGATGAAACTCGTGTCGAGAGGAGTAAAGATGGCCGTCGTGCTGCAAATCATGAACGCCGACTTCGAATCCGCGATCCATCAGCCAGGAACGAAGGCATGAGGGTACGGCGTAGTCGCCCTCGGGGACGAAATTGAACGACGAGCGAAAGCCGAGCTTGATCTCAATCTCGGCGAGCGCTTTGACTTGATCCAGCCCGCGCTGGGCTTCGACATCGTGGGTCAGCACAAAGGCGAATCGGCTCCTTTTTGGCCAACCCGGCCAGTTGGCGGGAACTCTTTCTGAGCCTGGCATTATCGGCCACGTGCCACCGAGGCGGCGTAACGTTCTCAGGGCGATTAGCCGACGAATACGCAGTCGAAGAACTCGAGGCATCAGTGGCCTGACGCGAAAGTAGAGGGAGTTCAAAAGCATGGGGCGTTGAAACGCTGAAGGTCGAAAAACCGAAAACTGCGAAACCAGGGAACCGGAATGGATCCGAATGTCGAAACTCAGGAAAAGGATTTCAGCGTTTCAGCATTTCGAGGTTCCGTCTCATCCTTGCACTGCGAGCCATTTCGGCGAATAGGAGCGGGCCTTGTTGAAGATGACCGAGACGCTGGCGCGGCAGGCGACGAGTTCGGAGTAGGCCCGTTTGACGAAGTCTCGATTGCTTCGTTCGGCCTCAACGACCACAAGAACTTTGTCCATGAATCGTGCCATCGGAAGGGCGACGCTGGTTTGTCCGAGGGGAGGCATGTCGAAAATAATGTAGTCGAAGTCGCTCGCCTTGAGGTGAGGCATTAGCTCGTAAAACTTTTTGGGTATGAGGGGCGCCTGCAGGGATTCTGGCGGAGCGGCTACGGCGAGATAGAGATTGTCGCCAGCCGGTGTCGGTTCTCCCACAAGTGCCTCGGTGAGGGAGCACGCCGGTGTGCCCCTAAAGAACGGATGGATCTCCGGATGGCCGACATTCATATCAACCAAAAGCACCTTTCCGTCCCCTGTCTCGGAAAGAGCAGCGGCCAGACCGCCGGCGAGCGTTGAGGCGCCCGCGCCGCCAGAACAGTCTGTAAGTGCGACAAGTTTGGGCTTATGGTTCATGCCGTTGAGCTCGAAGTAGAGCACGAGGCGATCACGCAATGCCTCCGCATATGGGCGAATAAAGTGTTCAGACTCCCATGGGGCGGCGGATCCGTACGTTCCATTGGTGAGCGCAAGCTGTGAGCGTTTTGCTCCAATCGGCCAACGGAGCCGTCGATGGCGCCGGCCATTAAGATAGGGTATGGACAGCAAAAGTGGTATTCCGAGAAGGGCCTCGATTTCAGGGGCTCGTCTAACGCTGCGATCAAGGACTAGTTCGAACAAGAAGGCAAAGGCGAGGCCCAGAGCGATTCCGCCGCCGGCTAGGCCCAGTACGACTTTCTTTGTTTCTCGACTCGTCTTGAATCCAGCCGACGGACTTTGGACGACGCTGATGTTAGGCATCTTTGACGGGTCCAGGGCTTCGTCGATGCGAGCCTTTTCAAGGCTGGCTTGAAAGTACTTGTAGTTGTTTGCCTCAATCTCTCTGGTTCGCTCTAGCTCCTCTATTTGAGGCGCAAGGCTTGACAATTGCTCTGTCTGCGTCTGCAGTTCATCGAGGTGTGACTGAAGAGTGTTCACGCGTGCCTCGACTCCGGCAAATCTGGCGCGCTGAGTGGTAATCGCTGCCTGACGCGTGCGGTCAGCGGAAATGTCGGCCTGGAACTGCTCAGCCGACTTGCTGGGAAGTATCGTAGCGAGACCGGGATATTTCACCTCCAAGTCTTTTCGCTGCTTTTCGAAGGTCTCGATCTGAAGTTCGTTGAGTCGCTGGAGTTGGTTGAACCTGATCAGCTCGTCATCTGTTGCTTTAAGCACGAGGGAGTTGTTGATCTTCTGCTTGAGAAGATCCTGCTCAGCCTCCTTGACCAGCGTATCAAAATCCTTTTTGCCGCCCTGGTAGCTGAAGCCGCTATCATTCTGCAGGCGATATCTTTCGCGAGCAAGGGCTTGGGCTTGGTCCCGTTCCGCTCCCACGAAGGCTCTTTTTGGCGCTGCCGGCTTATTTCCTGGTGTCCGAGTGCCCGCGCTGGACTGGTTGGTTCGCTGACGCATTTCTCGAGTGCGCTGAACTTCATCAAGTATCTCCGGCTGATCAGTCTTGACGGCATATTTCGTAACGAGGTCCAGGTCGGCCTGTCGCAGACTGGCAAGACGAGCGACGATGGTCTGATACTGTTGAACAACCTCGTTGCTTGGACCCGGCGAGGCCTCCTGGGCTTTCGTTTCTTGTCTGGGTCCGGGCTTTTCAAGCTCCTGAAGAACCGCGTATTGTTCGGCGCGCTCGGTCTCCGCTGCCTTGAGTGCGTCTCGCGTTTTGGCAAGCTCCAAGCTTATGCTTTTTGCGCTATCCTCAAGCGAAACGATTTTCGCGCCCTCTTTAAGCTTTTTCAGTTGCTCTTCCGTCTGGCCAAGCCGTGCGCGAACTTCGTCACTCTGCTGGCTTACGAAATTGAATGCATCCGCGGAGCGATGAACTTCAAGGTGCTTGGTAAAGTAGCGGGTGACGAGTTCCTTTAGAACGCTTGTTGCAAGCTCGGGATCCCGACTTTTATAGGACACGAAGATGATGTTCGTCCCGCGCAGAGAGGTTACGGTCAATCCCATGCGAACGGCACGGGCCGCATTGATGAGATCCGCCGGACCTTGGGAGCGGCCTAACAAGCGGTCGAGCCCCGCTCGAGCGGGCACGAGTCGATCGACACCAACGGACTTGGCGACCTCCGTAGCCAAATCCCAACTGGTGAGGATCTCTACCTCGGAGTTGATTAAGTTCTCACTCGCCGGCCCCGCGGCCGAGCGGGAGTCTACGTGGTCGATTGCACTGGTATCGACCACGTAACGAACAAGTAGCTTCGCCTGCGATTCATAAACGGGCGCGGAAAGCAAATAGACCATTGCCGCCGCACCAAGACCAATAAAGGCGCAGAAGAGGATTTTCCACTTATGTTTGAACAGGATATGCAGGATATCCTGAAGACTCAAGGTCGGAGGAGCCGTTGCTGGCTTTTGCTGGGACATGGCTGGAGAAAGTTGATCGGAAGTCGAAAGGTCGGAGCTAGTCGAGATGGGGGTAGAGCGCTGCGCCGGCCAGGCGATTTGCGATGAGCGGCAGGCGTTTGAAGAGAGCGTTGTGAATACCGGAAGAGCGATCTTTCATCCTGGCCCAACGATTGGACCTGACATCGAACCGGAAGTAGTTGATAGGCTTCTCGGTTGCGCCCCAGCCCAGCTTGAAGCGCCGGAGCCCCTCGTTGTGCCGCGAGGTTCGACCGAGGTGAAGGGTCTCGACCTTGGCATCCGCCAACTGTTGGATGGCGTGCCACATGACGAAGTTGTTGGGTCTAAGGTTGTGATACCGTTCGTCCGAGGCGGCGAACTTTAACACGGCGTTCTTCTCCATGTGAAAGTAGACAGCGGCGGCGACGGTCTGGGACCCGCTGCGGGCGAGGGCGACAAAACCCAAGCCAGGCTTGATGACCTGGTCATGAATATTACGAAAGAATGAAAGCGGCTGCGGAGGGAGGCCGTGACGACGCCGCGTGCGAACATGAAGCCGGTAGAAGTCCCGCATGCCTTCTTCGGAGACGCTCGACTGCACGTTGAGGCTGTTCCGTTCCGCCTTGCGGATGGCCCGCCGAACCGGACTTGCGAAGCGCTCGAAGAGAGTTGTTGCGCCGGCGCGGAGGTCCAACGAATGTCCGTGAAAGACAAGCGAAGGTCGGGCAGGAAGACCGGAACCGAGCCCTGCGCGAACTTCAAAGCTGTCCCAGCCGCGTTCCTGCGCGACGCGGCCCAGTTCGTTTAAAACGACGGTTGGATCGAACTCCCCGAAGTACAGAGGTGCACAGAAGTCTGTGAACGGCAGGCAGACTCCTCGGCGGCCGGTCAGGACACTGGCGACGACGAGAATCGGGAGCAGAGCCTCGGCCTGTCCCTTCCTCGACCAAATGAGACCGATCGGCTTGTGGCCGTAGGTCTCGCACAGGACCCGCATCCAAGCGGAAGCATGGAAAACGGTCGATCCGGGATGGGAGGCGACCAATCGGTCCCACACCGGATCGACCGTCGGGTCAATTACGGTAAACTGGCGCTCCTCCGCCGCGAACAAGGGACTCGGCGGGGTGATACCGGATTCGGGGGCCTCAGCTATCAATGGGGCTACCGTCATGAACGGATCGTTGGTGGCGGGCCGAAGGAGTCAGGTCAGCACGCCCACGGTGACGGCCTCCTGAATCGCCGTTGTGACGATTTCGATTTGGGTGGAACTCAATTCGGGATACATGGGTAAGGAAATGAATTGGCTCGCGGCCCGTTCGGCGACTGGGAATGCTCCGAGCTCATATCCCAGGCTCTGATAGGCGCGCTGCAAATGGATCGGCACCGGATAGTGAATGCCGCTGGCGACGCCCATTTCGGCGAGCAAATTAATGACCTCATCTCTCCGAGGGGCGCGGATGGCATAGATGTGAAAGACATGCCGGGCATAGTCGGCCACGTAGGGCGTTACGAGGTCTTCCATGCCTTTCAAGGTTTCGTCGTATCTGGCGGCGTGAGCGCGACGGAGCTCATTACCCTTCTCCAGGTGCCGAAGCTTTACGTCGAGCACCGCGGCCTGAATACCATCCATCCTCGCGTTCCAGCCGATCATCGTGTGATGATACTTTTGGATTTGTCCGTGATCCCTGAGGACGCGAAGCTTCGCCTGCAGCTCCGGGTTGCTCGTGACGATGGCACCAGCTTCTCCGAAGGCGCCCAGGTTCTTCCCTGGATAGAAGCTAAAGCAGCCCGCATCGCCGAGTGTGCCCGCGCGCCGTCCCTTGTACTCGGCACCGTGAGCCTGAGCCGCATCCTCGATGACGGCCAGACTGTGCGAGCGGGCGATCTCGAGAATCGCGTCCATGTCGGCAGGCTGACCAAAGAGATGAACGGGAATGATCGCCTTAGTCTTGGAGGTAATGGCTTCTTCCAGCAAAGCCGCGTCCATCGTGTAGGTCAGTGCATCGACATCAACGAAGACGGGCTTGGCGCCGCAATACGTGATGGCCTCGGCAGTGGCCATGAAGCTGTTCGGCACAGTGATCACCTCGTCGCCTGGCCCAACCCCCAAGGCTAGCAAGGCGAGCCAAAGGGCGTCGGTGCCACTTCCCACGCCGACGGCATAAGGAGAGCGACAAAATGTCGCAAACCGCTCCTCGAACCCGGTGACGTAGGGCCCGCCGGCGAAGGCTCCGCAATCGATCACCTCTTCGATTGCCGCACTGATCTCCCGCCGGAGAGGAGCATGGTTGGCCGAAAGGTCAAGAAACGGGACTCGTATGGGCATGATCCTTGGCGGCAGGTTTAAGAGTTCGAGCTGGGTTTCCTGCGACCGTGGTATTCGGAGGCACATCCTTGGTGACGACGCTGCCGGCGCCGACAATGGCATTTTCCCCAATAGTGATGCCGCCCAGCAGCGTCGCCCCGGAACCGATCGAAGCGCCTCGCTTGACGACAGTGCTTTGACAGTACCAATCCGCTTCGGTCTGAAGCCCCCCGAGGGCGCTCGTCGCGCGAGGATAGCGGTCATTGATGAACGTCACCCCGTGCCCGATGAAGACCTCAGATTCAATGGTCACGCCTTCGCAGATAAACGTATGGCTGGAGATCTTGCAGCGATCTCCGATCCGCGCGCCTTTTTGGATTTCAACGAACGTGCCGATCTTCGTTTCGTCGCCGATCTCGCAGCCGTACAGATTTACGAAGGCGAAGATCTTCACGTCCCGGCCCAGCTTGACGTCGGGAGCGATGCGCTTGAAATTGGAGGCCTCAGTGCTCACGACTAGACCGGTTCGGCGTGGGCGAGTTTGGGTTCCGAACGCGCGAAGGAAGGGAGCACCTCGTGCGGGTGGGAAAACGTCACCGGCGCACCGTGGTCGTCCAGCGAAGCAGAGGCCGCTTCGAGGATCTTCACGAGCTCGAGCCCCTGCCTGCCTCCGGTCAACGGCTTTGCGCCATTGGCGATGCAGTCAAGAAAGTGCTGGCACTCGACTTTGAGCGGTTCCTCGTGCTTCAGATGCGGGATGTAGCTATCGCCATAGTGGTACGAGTAATGAAATTCGGCAAAAGTGTCGTAGTGGGGCGGACGCTCCACACGCACGTCGTAGATACGGATCTTCTCGAGGGTCTGCAGATCATCATAAACGATCATGCGCCGCGTCCCGACGATGGTCATTTCACGGATCTTGCGCGGCTCGATCCAGCTGCTCTGAATGGTGGCGAAACGTTTGTGTCGGAACATCAGCGACATGTTGGTCACGTCAGCGACGTGCGGGGTGACGTGCGCATTTCCCTGGCAGTTTACGGCGACGGGAAAATCCTCAAGGATGTGGAGGATGATCGAGATGTCGTGCGGCGCGAGATCCCAGGCGACATTGATGTCCTTCTGAAAGAGGCCGAGATTGAGACGCCGCGAATTGATGTAGCGGATGTCGCCAATGTCGCCGGCCTGAATGATGTCCACGATCTTGCGGACCACCGGAGAATACAGAAAGGTATGACCGACCATCAGGACGAGGCCTTTGCGGACCGCGATATCGATGAGCTCTTCACATTCCTCCGAACTCGCCGCCATCGGCTTTTCAATGAGCGTGTGCTTGCCGGCCAGCAGACTTGCCTTAGCGAGTGGAAAGTGATGCTTAACCGAGGTGGCGATCACTGTCGCATCAAGCTCCAGGCCGTTGAGCATATGCTCGAAATTCGTTTCCCCCTGAACCTCCGGATACAAGGTCCGCAAATGTTTGAGACGAGTCTCGTTCATGTCACACATCGCCTTGAGATGGCAATCAGGCAGAGTCCTGAAGTTTCGGATAAGATTGGGTCCCCAATATCCGCATCCGACAACACCCACTGTGATTGGCTTCTTCATGTGCTTTTCCTTGCTTCCTTCTCTAACTCGTTCCCCGACCTGGGACGCGTCGCGTCGTCCTTTGCTCCATACTGCTTGATCAGCCGGTCGATCCTGGCGCCTGTCTTTCGCCTTAGCGACTCGCCGACCTGGATCGCGATAGCGGGTAAGGTTTTCAGGATGATCATTAGATCCATTAATACGGACATGTGTTGCCCGTAATAGATGTCCATGCTAATCATCTGACTGAAGCTGGTCTTATTTTTGCCATTGACCTGCCAGTATCCGGTGAGTCCGGGAGGAGCATTGACACGCTCTTTCTGTGCAGGCTGGTAATGTTCAAACTCGTTCGGTGTGCAAGGCCGGGGTCCGACCAGGCTCATCTCGCCGCGCAGGACGTTGAAGATCTGAGGCAATTCGTCCAAACCGAGGGCTCTAAGAATACGCGCCCCCCGGATTAGGCGGGCGTCGCCGCAAATATCGAGCTTGGTCATCGGACAGTCGCTTTGCATAAGCTTCTGGAAGTATCCTTCGTGACTCTTGGTCTCCGCGTTCACGTGCATTGTCCGAAACTTGAGGATGCCGAACCGGCGGCCTCGATAGCCGATGCGCTCCTGCCGAAAGAGCAGGGGACCGGGCGAAGCGAGAAGAATCCAAAGACTTACCAAGCCCATGACTGTCAGCCAGATCGGGAGGGTGAGGAGAATGCAGGTCAGGTCAAGAAGGCGCTTCCAGGTGGGGATGACGGCCGTCACGCGCTCCTGCACGGGACTTTGGGTTGCGGACGGCTCATGGTTTGGCAGGAAGCAAGGAGCGGCGCCAGGTACCGAATTGATCGAATCGTTGGCAACTTCGGGCGTGCGAGCGTGCGCCAACTCAGTCTGACGATGATCGGTCCGGATCATAAGCTTACAAGGGAGAGGCTAAGGAACAGGCAGTGGTGCGGGCAAGCTGCCGCCCTTGGTCGTTTTTCGGAACCTTGGCCGAGAGCGATCATGTCGTGAGTTAAGGTTGTGGCACCGCGCCCCGTGGCGGCGGCGAAGGCAACGTGACTGCAAAAGAGAAGGTCCCTAACGAGGACCCAACAGTCGAGACGGGGATAAGCCGCTTCGGTCAATATGCCAAAGGGGGGGTGCAATTGAGAACGAACGCTTACTGTTCTCGCTGCTAGGAATCAGTAGTCCAATATCTAGTCCTGGACTCCATCTACATCATCAGTGTCAAAGTCGTCTACAATTCCCTAACGATAGGTTACCTTTTTCAGCTTTTCCAATACTTCTTCTACGGGCGGCCCCTAAAGGACTGGAAGGGAAATGTGACGTGTAATCGTAAAGCGGCAGCTAAGGGATCTACGATTGAGCGAGCGGTAGTGTTTTCGGGGAAAAGCTAAAAGGGGGGAGCGGGGACGCTTTTGGCGGCTGTATTCGGACTGGCGCAGAGGTCGGAGATGGGGCTTGCAGCGTGGCGGACACTCGCCAGGAGTGGCCGGCCCGCGCATTGCAAGACGTTGCTTGTCAGGGGCGAGCGCCAGAACGCCGACCGCTGCGGGCGGCGTGGATCGGCAAGCTCCGAAAGGGAGCGCAGGAGGCTAGAGGGACCTCGATTTGCGAAGGACCAGACTCTGGCGACGGGAGAGAGTGACCTCGGTTCCGTCTTCCAGCACAAAGACGTAGCGCATCAAGTCGACGATGCGGGTGTGCTTGACGTGTTCGAGGTTGACGATGCAATCGCGCCGGGCGCGAAAGAATTTCGTGGGATCCAGGCGCTTCTCGCAGTCGCGCAACGGCCGGCGGATCAGCATCGAGGAACCGATCCAATACACGCGGCTGTAGTTCCCTTCCGCTTCCAAGCGGAGGAGGTCCGACATGCGGAGGATGCAACACTTGATGTTGTCCGTGAGGACAACGAAATCATCATTGCGGAGGGGGACGTCACCGGTGAGTTCGTAAACCACTTCTCCGGGTTGCGGGCCGGTGCCGTTCCTTGGCTCGAGGGGGCCGAGACGGCCGCCGTATTCCTCGGGAAGGGGTGGATCTTCGGTGGAGCTGACTTGTTTTCGAATGGTTTTCGCCTTCATGGCGTCTGGTAAATGATTCATCGGCAAATTCCCCGAGTGCCGAAATGTATGGGATGACTAACTTTCCTGCCTCAAGCCCAACGCTCGGGCTCGACATTGCGGACCTGCATTACAAAATGAAGGAAGTTGGGGGTGGAATCGATTTCCCAAGCCAGTGCTCAAACACATCTTCACGCTAGCGCGATGTTTTCGGACCCGCAAACGGAAATGTGATTGGCGGACGGAGACGGCGATCAAGGGAAGAATAGATGGATAAATGGCAATGTGTGCGGACGGTCGGATTCGTTGGGTGGCACATCGTGATGGGCGGATCCGGTGTTCTGAGCACATTTTTGCCTTGCTTTGGTTGAGAGTTTTGCTCTTCGAGTTCCTCTGAAAGGCCCCGGGAGCCGAGGTTTTCGGACATGCTGCCGCCCTTGGTCGGCGGCTTCGTTTCGCCGGACTCCTGAGCGTTTTAGTGGTGAGATCCTGATTGGACGCTGATTTCGCGAAAGTATCGCGGCCCCAGTGCCAACAGACGTTCGCTGGTTACACCGCGTCGCGAAGGGGGATGTCCCTCCACCACCCGTGAAAAACGTGTCCAGCGCCAGAGAACTTGATTAAGCCATGTTCTGCCTCGATTCCTTTACGCCGGGAGGGGTGAGGACTTGCAGGAAAAGATTGGCGGAACGGTCGCAAACGCTCGCAGACGGAAGATTGGCGCGGCCCGCCGTTTTCGGCCGAGGCCGCAAGGTGAGGAGGATTCTGCGTCGGTGGGCGCAGAATGCTCAATCCAGTTCACCCTTGTATACAAAATGTATTTCGAGCGCTGAAGCAGGCTTTACGACTCCACAGATGCAAGTGAGGTATTTCTGCCACAGATTTTGCACGGATCGAACATGGATAAAACTGCCGACTCGGCAGCCCTGGGCTGAAATGGGGCGCACCGTTGGCGCGGGGAAGAACAGGCGCCGGCGTTGGCTGAGGCAGTTGTGAGAATCAACAGATGACTCACATTGACAACGTGGAAATTCTGAAAATCCGAAGAGCTGAAAGGTAGAACAGCCGCAGCGAGGGATGAGTTCGGCCACCGATGCTCACGGATGAAACACGGATTAAGAATCCGCAGATGACTCAGATGGGCGCAGAGTCTCTAGTCTGCGTTCATCCTTTTCACTCTGTGGGTCGTCCGACCCTCGGCCCGACAAGACGTGAGCTTGGTGTCAGCATGAGCCACCAGCTCTATCGTTCCATCGTGTTTGATCGGGTGCGAATCTGTGGCAGAAACGGTTCGCCTAGAGGGCCCGCATTTTGCGGAAGATGGCGTTCTGTTCTCCGGTAACGATGATCTGCTTGTTGTTGGGGAGGACGAACGAAACGCGGGAAAAATCGAGCAGACGCGTCTGTTTTACATGCTTGAGGTTAATGATGCAGTCGCGCGTCGCCCGAAAGAACGTCGTGTTGTCCAGCCGGCGCTCACATTCGTTAAGCGTTCTCCGCACGGTCACGGTTCCTTCCATCATCAGAACGCGCGTTCGACCGCCCGATGCCTCGAGAAGCCAGATGTCGTCTGTCCGGATCAACCAGCATTTCCCTTTGCCGCTCAGAAAGACGAAGTCGTCGGGACGAAGGACGCGATCGTCCTGCGTGTTGATTAGTTCGTCTTCTTCCAAGTGATCCGAAGGTCGAGTGGGGGGAGATCCTGCCGTCGCACCGGCTTCAGGACGATTCTCCGCAACGAGTCCATCCGGGGCGCGTTGTCGGGGATCGTGGAATTTCATGAAGTCCGAGGAAAAATATCAACAATACTGAAGTCGATGGGCGTGAGGTGGGCGTCGTAGAATAAAATTGATCCAGGTGCACGACCTGACAAGTGCTATCGATCGGTGTGAAAGATGACGATTTCCTCCATGAGCGTCTTACGTGCGATTTCCGGAAACTTGCGCATGCTTGATGCTCTTGATGAAATGTCTTGCTTGGCGTTAAGCGGCACGAACTGCATAGTGTGCGGATTGGCACAGAATTAGAAGTCCAAAAAACGCGCGAACGGCTTGTGTCGATGCGGGCGGTGGGCGTCTGATCAAATCCGATGACGCTTTCCTTTTCAGAATACTCTCATGATTAGACTATTACGAAGCAGACTTCGCGGCTTTCCTACGGGAATTCTCCACGTTCCCCCCGATTCACGGTGGCCAGCTCGGGACGGAGCGGGAATCGCGCGCTTTTCGAGGGGGATTCATTTTCGACATAGACAAGGCGGCGGCTGCTTCGATATGAAAGCTGGACAAGGGAGGAATCCATTGGCCGAGTCCGCTAGCGCAGCCCTACTTGAACTTCACGATCTGCGGTGCACCGAAAGCATTTCCGGTATCCTCAGAAAGGCGTTTGTTGCCGTCCACGCAGACGAGGGGACGATCTGGCTACTCGATGAGAAGCAGGAAGCGCTTGTGCCGGTGTGGAGTTCCGGGCCGTATGGCGAGCGATTCGTGGGTATTCATCGGCAGCCTCTCACGGCGGGTCTGATGAGTCTCATTTGCGTCACCGAGCAAGCTATTTGCGAGAACTCGGTTTATCAGAATGCGCAGCAGGATCCGACCCTGGATCGACGGCTGGGCGTCTTGACCTGTGCGATGATTGCGGTCCCTCTCCGTTTCCGCGATGCCATACATGGCGGAGTTTCGTGTGTGCGACTGAAGAAGGCGAACGCGTCCGCACCGGAGCCTTCCCCATTTTCTACTGCCGACCTCGCACTTGTGACCGACGCGGTTCGCGAAGTGGAACGTTTGATCGAGGAGAAATGAGCGTGTGGATCGGCCCGGCCCAAGCGGCAGAGGCAATGGAGCGGGGCGATGGGAGCGGGGTGCGCATCGCTGTCCTGGACTCGGGAGTCGAAATTTCTCACCCCGATTTCTTCGGGCTGCATCTCGACAATGATCTGGTGCCCGATGCGAGCGGCGACATGCGCCGGGGCGCTGGCGACGACATGTATGGGCACGGGACCGCTGTTTCCGGGATTATCTGGAGACTGGCGCCCAAGGCGCAGATCGGAAGTTTTCGGGTGCTCGGGGCGAGCTTGAGCGCGCGAACGGCCCAGGTGGCTGTTGCCGCGCGCAAGTCGATCGCGATGGGATACCATGTCCTGAATTGTAGTTTCGGGTGCGGCATTTCCGGACACCTGCCGATCTACAAGGAATGGGCCGACAACGCGTTATTGGCTGGAATTCACGTGGTCGCAGCCTCAGGAAGTCCCGGCAGTTCGGAATGGCCGGCTTATCTTTCCAGCGTGCTCAGCGTTGATTGTGCCCTGTCGAACGACGGAGGCCTGCGCTATTTGCCTGGACGGATGGTGGAGTTTGCCGCTCCGGCCGCCGAGGTGCGGGTCGCTTGGAAGAATGGTGGCCATCGGGTGATGACCGGCAGCAGTTTCGCGGCCGCATGGCTTTCCGGGATGCTTGCCCGGTTGCTCTCCGTGTATCCGGGACTCGACCCGATGCTGGCCAAGTCCGTTTTGCGAAGGGTAGCTGCGGAGGGAAAGTCCGATGTGCCGAACGGATCAGGGCCTCATCGTTGACTTGCGCCGCTTCTTGATTTGTTCGGCAAACCAAGCGAGCCAACCGGGCTGGTCGCGCAGTTCCTCGCACAATTCGATTCTCTTCTGCTCATCCAGTTCACCTGAAAGCAGAGCCTGCGCGAGCTTTTCGATTTCCGACGGAGGCCGGGCCGCCTGTCGCCCTTGGACCTCGCCCTCGGCAAGCTCGAGGAAGCGGAATAAAACTCTAAAATCGGCAGGCATGTACTCATTACGCTTCGGACCGGGTGGTTTGTAAAGAAATTGTCGTCGCTTTCTGCGCGTTTTTGCCTTGTGTTACCCTGGGTGCTATCCGTTAGATGAAGAAGATGAGTAGTGGGGAAGAAGCACCGGCTTTGGCCGATGTTGATCTCGTGCAGCAATGCATCGAAGGAAGCGAAGAAGCCGTCACCGAGCTGAAGCGGAGTCTCACCCCTTTTTTGAGCAAGGTGCTTGGCTCGTATGGTGCCTCCAAGGATGAGATCGATGAGATTCTGGCTCAACTCTGGGGCGACTGCCTGGTGGGTCCGCGACCACTTTTTCATGTGTTCAACGGCCGATCGGCTCTGAAGTCCTGGCTGACAGCCATTTGCGTGAACCGCTGGATATCCCTCAAGCGGCGGGAGTCGCAACACACCCGTGCGATCTATACGTTAACGATCGAGGCCGAGCAGCCGAGCGCCCCGGGCAGGGCAGCAACCTCCCCTCCCGATTCGTCCATCATAGATATTCTTGGTCCGGCTCTGCGCCAGGCATTCGCCGCTTGCGATGTCGAGGAACTGGTCTTGCTTCAACTTGTGCACATGCACGGGATAACCCAGCGCGAGATCGCGAGCCTCTGGAAGTGGCATGAGAGCCGGGTGAGCCGACATATCAAGCGCGCCGAAGAAAAAATTGCCGCGGCCACTTTGAGAACCGTCAAGGAGACCGATCCCTATCTCGATCTTGGCTGGCAGGATTTTGTCGAGCTCTGCCGCTGCGTCGAGGTCTTGCGCCGATAGCGTGCTGTCGCCGTAAGACCGGCTCCAGAAATGCATCGAGGTATTTCTGCCACGGAATTAGCCCCGACCAAACACGGATAGAACTCCGGCTCAATTTGGATCCGTGTCGCTTCCGTGCAGATCAGGGCCCGCGATGTCCGGGCGAGACACGGTTTACTGAATTGACGTCCGGGGAAGAAAGGGTATTCTGTCCGGCTCCATTTTTCTCACTTTATGAAACGCACCTATCAACCAAGCAAGCGCACGCGTAAGCGGCAGTTCGGATTTCGCGCTCGGATGAAGACCAAGGGCGGGCGGGCGATCCTGAGCCGTCGTCGCCAACGCGGTCGCAAACGGCTGCTGCCCAAGGGTGTCGAGATCCCCTACGCCCGGCACACCGAGGCCTAAGCGGCTCCGCTTTCCGCGAGCGGCGCGCCTTCGGCTTGGCCGCGAGTTTGCCTTGGTGCGATCGGACGGGCGTTCGGTCCAGGGACGGTGGTTGCGTCTCAGCGTCGCCCGAGACCCTCTTGGCGGCGGGACGCGGTTCGGATTGGTGACTCCACGGCGGCTTGGGGAGGCCGTGGAACGCAACCGGGTGCGGCGCAGGTTGCGTGAGATTTGCCGCTTGCATCGCGGCTTGCTCGCTCCGGGGTTGCTGGTGGTGGTGGTGGCGAAGTCATCCGCGGCCGGGGCAAGTTTTGCGGAAATGCAAGAGGAATGGTTGATTCTCGCTCGGCGGCTTTCTATTTTGTCCGGCTCTTGATGAACGAGATGGCGCACAGACAATTTCGGCAGAACGCATGATTATTGTCCGTTGCCCCCGGCCTCCGGAGAAGGAACTTTGCTAAATGAGTACCCTGCTGATTTTCCTGATCCGGGTTTACCGCTGGACGGTTTCTCCCTTCCTGCATGCGCTGTGCGGGGGAGGCTGCGGGTGTCGGTTCGAGCCCAGCTGTTCGCAGTACTGTCTGGAGGCGATTCAGCGGCACGGCGCGGCGCGGGGGTTATGGCTTGGCGCGAAACGCATTGCGCGTTGCCATCCATGGGGCGGCTGTGGGTATGACCCCGTGCCAGAAGCGCACAACTCCTGTAAATAGCCAATGGACCGCAAAGCCTGGATCGCCGTTGTTCTCTCCATTCTCGGGCTCATTGCCTGGCAGTGGTACTACATCCACAAGTACAGTCCAAAGCCGCGAGTGCCGGGATCGGAGACGGCGGAAACGCCAAAGCCGACACCGCCATCTGCGCCGGTCGCGGCGCCGAGTCCAGTCCCGGAAGAACCGGTGATCGCGGCTCAGAACATGAGCCTGTACAGCAAGAGCGCCGAGTATGTTTTTAGCAACGACAAAGGGGGGATCGAGCGGGCAAGCCTCTTGTTGCACCGCGGCGAGAACGAGCAGCCAGTCTCCCTGAATGGCAACCGAGCGATGCCAATCGGGGCCGTCGGCGAGAATCCTGGTCAGGCTTGGGGCGGTTTCGCAATGCAGACCGACCAGGGGAAGGGCGAGGCAGTGTTTACGCGCAAGGATGCCGACGGGTTGGAGATTACCAAGCGGTTCTTTGTGCCGCAGGACGAAGCCAAGGATGGGCAATACATCGTCCGCATGGATTTGGCGTTTAACAACACCGGGAATGCGGATGTCGAGCGAAAGGGCTATTTCGTATTCGCCGGGGGAGCGGCGCCGATTCACTCCAACGACTTACCCATTTACACGAAATTCGATTGGATGCATGAGGGCAAGTTCCAGACGATCGACGTGAACTGGTTCAACGCCAGTTCGGTTCCGTTGTTGGGCATTCCGATTCATGATGCTCGCCACCTCTATCTCGAGTCCAAAAAAGACGTCACCTGGGCCGGCGTGGCCAGCCAGTACTTCTGCACGATCGTCACGACGGGGAAGACCAAGGGCATTTCCTCCTGGGCAACCCGCTATGACACCCGCAAACTGAACAACGTTCCTGTTTATGGCATCCAAGGCGGCATCGGTATGCCGGGCTTCACGCTGGCTCCGGGCCAAAGCCAGGTCGAATCCTTTCTGATCTACGCAGGTCCCAAGGATCTGGCGCACTTGCGCAAACTAGGGGGCGGGCAGGATTCCGCGATGAACTTTGGGATGTTCGGATTCGTGAGCGAGTTCCTCCTCTGGGCGATGAACAGCCTGAATGCGGTATTCCACAGCTACGCCGCGGCCATCATCGTCCTTACCCTTGTCATCAAGACGCTCCTCTGGCCGATCCAAAACAAGGCGACCAATCAGCTGCGCAAAATGTCGCTTCTGTCCCCGAAGATGACGGAGCTCCGCGAGAAGTACAAGGACGATCCGCAGAAGATGAACGAGGAGGTGATGAAGCTCTACAAGGAGTACGGAGTCAATCCTTTCAGCGGCTGCGTCCCGATGCTCATCCAGATCCCGATCTTCTTCGGTTTTTACGCGATGCTGGGCAGCGCGATCGAGTTGCGCAACAGCTCGTTTCTTTGGGTGAATGATCTCTCGCAGCCCGACACTGTTTTCAGGATCTGGGGATTTCCCGTGAACGTCCTTCCGATTGTCATGGCCGGATCGATGGTCTGGCAGATGATTATCACCCCCAAAAGTGGCGACGCGATGCAGCAGCGGATCTTCTATTTCATGCCGATCGTCTTCCTGGTCTTCTGCTACAACTACGCGAGCGGACTGGCGCTCTATTGGACAACGCAGAATCTTTTCTCTATCTTCCAACTTTATCTGACGCGGAACAAGCCGCTCCCCGTGCTCGAGAAGAAGAGCATCGTTGCCAAACGGGAGGCGGCCGCCGCCGGCAAGAAGAGGAAAAAACGAGCGGCTTCATGAGTGGTAACCTTTCCCCACGCGAAATTCTCGATACGATGCTCGGGTATCTCGGGTTCGTCTTCGAGATCGAGGAGCAGGAGCGCGGGGGGCATAAGGTTTTGCAGATCTTCACCCACGAAGCAGATCGGCTGATTGGAAGGCGCGAGCAGACGCTCGATGACCTTCAGTTCTTGCTCAACCGCATCCTGCAGGCCAGCGATCCCAAAGCGGCTCGCGTGGTCGTGGACGTGGATCACCATCGCGCGATGCGGGACGACGCCCTTGTCGCCAAGGTGCGCCACCTTGCTGATGCCGTTAAGAGCACCGGACGACCGCTTCAGACCGAGCCGCTCAATTCATACGACCGCTTCGTCGTCCACAATGTCTTCAAGGACGATCCCGATATCATGACGTGGAGTCCGCCGGATGATGCCAAGCTGAAACGCATCACCATCCGTCTCCGGAAAAAAAATCCTTAATTCGTGATCGAGTTGCGTCTATTCTCTCGCGCGATGAAAATTCTGGCGGCGGTTTTCCTGGCGGCGCTCTTTGCTCCGGCGGTCTTGCAGGCCCAGCAGCCAATCATTTCCGCGGAATGTGCGATCCTCTTCGACGCGAATACGGGAAGGGTGATCTACAAAAAGAACGAGAACGAGCGACGTCCCGTCGCCAGTACTCAGAAGCTCTTGACGGCGCTGATCATTGCCGAGTCCGGCGATCTTTCCGCCCCGGTGGTCATCGATAACTCCGACATGCAAGCGGCGCCAACCAAGTTGTATGTCAAGACAGGCGAGCGCTACACGCGGCAGCAGCTTCTCACCGCGCTCCTGGTCAAGAGTCCCAACGACGTCGCACGGGCCCTGGCACGGGACAATGCCGGAAGCGTCGAAAATTTCGCCCTCAAGATGAATGCGAGAATGGCGCGCCTGGGCGGAGAGTCCTCGCATTTTATCAATCCCAACGGCCTGCCCATGGATGACCAATATTCGACGGCCCGGGACATGGCGCGGGTTGCCCGGGCCGCTTATTTCAATCCACTCCTGCGCGAGATCATGCGGACGAAGCATTGTCTCTTCCGGTACGCCAACGGCAAGACCGTGCCTCTTCAGAATACCAATCGCGTGCTCCGAACGTATTCCTTCTGCAACGGCATGAAGACGGGATACACCGATGCCGCCGGACATTGCCTGATCTCGAGCGGATCGTGGGGCGGAAAGGATATGATCGCCATCGTGTTGGGGAGCAACAAGGCGAGGGTCTGGCAGGAGTCTGCGTCGCTCCTGGCTTACGGTTTGGGGATTAACGACACGCAGATGGCCTCGCTCCGCGTCACTGCCTCCGCACCAGCGGAGGACGACGAATAGGTGGCAAAACGCTATACTCTCGACGTCTCGGCAGGTGTTGCGTCCGGCATCGACTACGCTGCCGAACTCAATGCCCAACAGTTGGCAGCCGTAACCTCGGGCCCCGGCGCGGCGCTGGTCATCGCGGGCGCCGGCAGCGGAAAGACGCGCACTTTGACGTATCGGGTGGCGTGGCTTCTCGAGCAGGGCGTTCCGGCACGCAGCATCCTTTTGCTCACTTTCACCAACAAGGCCGCCCGGGAAATGCTGGGTCGCGTCGCGTCGCTTCTCCCTCAAGGTGCTGCCGGCATTTGGGGAGGAACGTTTCACTCCATTGGCAATCGCATTCTCCGCCGGCATGCGGAGCGCGTGGGATTCCGGCCGGGATTCTCCATCATGGATCGCGAAGATCAGGAAGAGATGATTGCGAGCATCATCGCGCGCGAGGGTCTGAGGACCAACGATCGCCGGTTTCCCAAGGGAGAGGTGCTGGCCGATATTTTTAGCTATTCCGTGAACACAGGGGCTTCGCTTCCGCAGCTGCTGCGCGCCAGGTTTCCTTATTTCCTTCCGATTGCCGAGCAGATTGGACGCGTGCAGTTCGCCTACGAAGCCCGCAAGAAAGAGTCGAACGCCGTGGACTTCGATGATCTGTTGTCCAAGACGCTGGAACTCTTCCAGACAGCGGAGGACGTCGCCGAGATCTATCAGGAACAGTTCCACTACGTGCTCGTGGATGAGTATCAGGACACCAACCGGATCCAGTCGGAACTCATCGACCTGATCGCCCGGCGACACGGCAATATCATGGTGGTCGGCGACGATGCTCAAAGCATTTATTCGTGGCGCGGGGCCAATTTCGAGAACATCCTCCAGTTTCCAGCGAAACATCCCGAGGCCCAGGTCTTTAAGATCGAAATGAACTATCGAAGCGTCCCGGAAGTGCTCGAGGTGGCGAATGCCGCGATTCGTGGGAACGAGCGGCAGTTTCGCAAGCAGCTCGCGGCCACCCGTGCTCCGCATCCCGTTAAGCCGGCGCTGGTGGCCCTTGCCACCAATTCGCAGCAAGCGGCCTTCGTCGCCCAACGCGTTCTCGAGCTCCACGAGGAAGGAGTTGAGTTGCACGAGATGGCCGTGCTCTACCGAGCCCATTACCACTCGATGGAGGTGCAACTCGAATTCACCCGCCGAGGGATTCCGTTCGCCATCACCAGCGGGCTGCGTTTCTTCGAGCAGGCCCATGTCAAGGATGTGGCCGCTTTCCTGAAATTTGCGGTCAATCCGCGCGATGAAACCGCCTTCAAGCGCATGGTCAAACTCTTCCCCGGAGTGGGGCCGAAGGCCGCCGAGTCCCTTTGGGGTCAAGCCAACTCGGCTCTCGACGGCCGGGGCGACTTTGCCAGGCTGCGCGCGATCCGCCCTCCGTCGAAGGCGCAGAAGTCCTGGGACCAGTTCGTTCATACCATGGTGGAGCTGGCGCCGCCCGAGGGCCTCCGCTCCCCCTCAGTGATGATCGAGACCGTCGCATTTGCGATCTACGACGACTACATGAAGACCAAGTTCGCGAACTATGAGGCCCGGCGGGAGGATATCAACACGCTCTCGGCATTTGCCGGGCAGTTCGCTAATACCGAGGAGTTCCTTTCCCAACTCGCCCTGCTCGGTGCCGTGGAAACAGCCGACGCCTTTCGGGGCGAAGGTGAGTCTGAGAAGGTGACCCTCTCGACAGTGCATCAGGCCAAGGGGCTTGAATGGAAGGTCGTTTTCCTGATCTGGCTCGCCGAAGGCATGTTCCCAAGCGCACGCAGCCTGGAAAACCCGGAGGCGCTCGAAGAGGAACGCCGGTTGTTCTACGTCGGCCTGACCCGCTGCAAGGATGAACTCTACCTTACCTATCCAGATATGAGGCTCAACGCCAGCTATTCGGAGGCTCTCCAGAGACCATCTCGCTTCCTCAGCGAGATTCCCGAGAACCTCTTCGAAACTTGGGAAGTTTCCAACGCCCGGCCAGGAGCCCGCGAACCGTTCTAGTTCGAGGACGCCACTATCGGCCCGCCAATTCGCAACGTTGCAGCGGCACTATCGAACTTCATGACAACATATTAACTCGGTTTTTACGTCCCTACGGTAAATGATCTCTAGTAGACGACGGTGACCGGAGTGCCCTGCGGGGCGTTGTCCCAGAAGAGCCTGGCCATTTTTTGCGGCATCCGGATGCAGCCGTGGCTGTCGGGGACACCCGGGAGGAATCCCTGGTGCATCCCGACTCCGCCGGTGATGCGCATGAAGTAAGGCATAGGCGCGCCGCGAAAGGTCGCTCCGGCGGGACGCGGGTCCTTTTTGACATCCACATCCTTGACAACGACGTTTCCGCTGGCGTCGACGTAGTCGCCGTAAAGGTTCGAGGCGTGGTCGATATTCTTCTGCGTAATCTTGAAGTTTCCAGCAGGGGTGTCGAAGCCTTCGCGTCCGCTGGAGATTGCCGAGACGCCGACGAGTTTTCCGTCCTTATAGAAGGAGGCGGTTTGTTTGGTAAGATTGATGACGATCGACGGCGGACCGACGATGCCGCTGTCGTCCCAGTACGATTTTTTGAGTGCGAGGTCTTCCTTGACGGAAGGGTCGATGACGGGGCCGCCAGTGCCGAGGTAAGCGGTATTCCGGTCGTTCAGTCTGGGGTCGTAGCTGGCGCATGCTCCCAGGGCGAGCGCGAAAATGGCCACAGCGACGTGGCGAAGCGCGTCCAAGTGTTTCATGGGCCGTAGAAAAAGAGCAGGCTTTGGAAAAACGTCAAGCCGGCAGGGACAGGATTGCACAAATCGGCGAATTCCCGATAATGCCGGCCTGCGAGATGCCGACCTACGAATACGAATGTGAGAAGTGCCGGAAGACCTTTGAGGTTTTTCAGTCCATGAAGGATGCCGCGTTCACGACCTGTCCGGAATCCCGCTGTCGTATGAGGAAGTGGGGCAAGGGGAAAGTTCGCCGTCTGTTGGGAACTGGTGCGGGTTTGATTTTTAAGGGGAGCGGATTTTACACTACTGATTACCGCAGCGAAGGGTACAAACAGGCGGCCAAGAAGGAAACGTCTGCCGGTGAGGGGGCGAAAACTGCGGAGAAGAAGGCTCCGGAGGCTTCCAAGCCTGCGAAATCCTCCAAGGAGTGAAGAGCATCAAGTGCGGCCAGTGCGGCCACGAGAACGATCCCACGCGCGTCTTCTGTCAGAATTGCGGCGAGCGGTTGGAGCGGCCGGCCGGCGCGGAGGCGGAGGCAGCGCGTCCAACCAAGGTCCCATCTGAAACACGATTTCGGAGCCGCGCGGAGCGGACAGGATTCGTGGCTTCGGTGTTCGGGCTCATCCGGCGAATCGTCTCCACGGCGCTGCTCGCGGCGCTGCTCGCTGTCTTGATTCAGATGGTGCGCCGGCCGGACGGTGTTCCGCCAGCCCAGCCCGCCAACGAAGTGCAGGCCGGCCAGTTGTTGCACAACGTGCAAGTCCTCTCGGGCAGTAACTATGCTCGCTCGATCGATATTTCGCAGGCCCAGGTAAACAACTACCTCGCGGCGAGCATTGTTCCTGACCCGGCCGCCGGCAAATCCGTTTTCCGCGCAGACTTTAGCCGCGCCTTTGTCGTGATCAAATCCGGCGCCATGGTGTTCTTCGTTGAGCAGCGACTCTACGGACGGCCGATCTACATGTACCTCGACACCGTCCCGGAGGGGTCCGCAGGAAAGCTGGGCTTGCGAGTCACGGGAGGAGGGATAGGCCGGATGCCATTGCATCCTCGGCTGATGCCCCTTCTGCAGATGATCATGCGTCCGGTCATCTCCTCGACGTCCGAACCGGCGGCCGTGCTTGAGAGCGCCGATGAAATTGTCCTTACTCCCGGGATGGCGCGCTTGAGTTGGAATGCTCGGAAGCCGGGCGCCCCGTGATGCGCGGTTGGCTGTTTCTGGCGCTTAGCGTCGCGGGCTTCCCGGCGCTTGGGCAGGTCAAGCTTGATTTACCGCCGCCGTTGCAGCGCACGGTAAGCTCCTCGGATCAGTTCGTCGTCTACCACACCGACCGCACGCTAAGGTCCCGTCTGGCGCAGCGGGCCGAAGATCTCAAGAGTCAATGGCTGCGTCGCCTGCGGCTCACCGACGAGTGGAAATCGCCGATCATCATTCAGATTGTGCCCGTGCGGCGCGCGAACTCTCCTCGCGTGCGCACGGGCCTCTATGAGAGTGATGGCGGAACCCCGAAGGTTCAGATCGATATTTACGATACCGCCTCGTTGAAGAGTGCGGACTTCGACATGGAGATCTACCGGGCACTTTTTCTGGAGTTCGGCTATCGAAACGTTTCCGCCAAGGCGGGAAAGTCGTTTCAGCAGCCGCCCGCGTGGCTCATCGATGGTTTGTATGAGGATGTGAGTGCGCGCGAGGAGGGAATCGCCGTGGGCGTCTACGAACGGCTCATCAATCAAGGAACCTCCCTCAAGCTGGAACCATTTCTCAAGGAACGGCCGGAGATGCTCGATGCCACCTCGCGGACCATCTACAGGGCCAAAGCCATGGGGCTCTTCCGCGCGTTGCTCAGCAGTCCCGACGGAACGACACACCTTGTCGAGTACTGCGCGAGTCTTCCCTCCATCAACCTGAGCGATGACGCGGCCTTGCTGAAGAAGTTCCCCCCGCTCGCGGAGAAGCCGGCAATGCTCTCGAAACTCTGGACATTGAGTCTGGCGGATGCTTCCGCCTCGAACCGCGTGACGCCGCTGAGTGTAAAGGATACCCAGAAGCGGCTGGCGCTCATTCTTGAAATCACGGCGCCCAAGGATCCTCGAAATCCGAGGTTGGGCACCGTGACGGGTCCGGAGGGTCTTGCGGCGATCGCCAGGACGAATGCGGGGCGCTACGTCCTTCGCCAGAAGGCTGAGGACCTGCTGCGGCTCGAGGTAAGGGCCCATCCACTCATCCGCCCGATCGTTGAAGAGTATCGCCTCATTGCCGGCGAGCTTGCCGCCAAGCCGAAGAAGAACGTGGAGACTCGGATCCGCAAGAACATGGAGTTGCAGCAGGCGGTCGTAAAGCGGGCCGATGAAATGGACGACTACCTCAATTGGTTCGAGGTGGCGCGACTGAATACACCCAGCCACGAATTCGATTCGACATTCGAGGCTCCGACCGGTCCCTTGAGCTTCCATCGCAATGACGCCGTGAGCCGCTATCTCGATGACATCGAGGCCCGAGGCTGGTAAGTGCCCGGCTGAGAACTTGCACGAAAAGCCGGGCTCGCTATTTTCAGAGCAATGTTCTCACTAACTCGCAGGGAGCGGGCGCTTGTCGGCTTCGTCTTACTCGCCTTTTGTGTCGGCGTCGGTGTCAAACACTGGCGCGACGGTCGCGCTCTCGCCCCCTTGCCGGAAGAGATGGAAAATCCACAATAATATGCAGGCAGTCGGATTCCAGGAAGCGCTCGAGAAGATTTTCGCAAACGACTCCCGTTACCATACGGATGCGTACATTTTTTTGCGCGATGCGCTTGAAGCGACGCTTAAGCGTCGCAAGAAGGCGCGCAAGGACGCCTCCGGCCACGTGGCGGCAGCCGAGTTGCTGGACGGGTTCCGTCTCCACGGCCTGCAGGAATTGGGACCGATGGCGATTACCGTCTTCGACTACTGGGGCGTGCACTCTTCGGAGGACATTGGTAACATGGTCTTCAATTTGGTCCAGGTCGGCATCTTCGGGAAGACTGACGAAGATACTCCGGAAGCCTTCCGCGAAGGGTATGATTTCGTGGAGGCTTTCGTGCTTCCTTTCCGTCCGGCGCCAGAGAAATTGAGCGCAACAGGCTCTGGCGTTGTCGGAAAGAAAGCATGAAGTCGCTTTTTGTCCCTTTTTCTCTTCTTCTTATGACGCTTGCCTACGCTCCTGCGAAGGATTCCCTTGCCGAGGTGCCGACCTTGCCGGACAGCTCAGCCCAGGTTTTTACTCTGGATAATGGCCTTACTCTGATCGTCGATGAAGACCATAGTGCACCGGTAGCCAGTGTTCAGGCTTGGTGTGCCACTGGCAGCATCGACGAGGGCAAATGGATGGGTGCAGGTCTCTCCCATATCCTCGAGCACATGCTTTTTAAGGGCACGCAGAGCCGCAAAGCTGGAGATATCGCTCGGGAGATTCAGGACCGCGGTGGCTATATCAATGCCTACACCAGCTTCGATCGAACGGTATTTTGGATTGACGTTCCGTCCGACGGCGTTTCCGAAGCAGTGGCCATCCTGGCCGACGCAATGATGAATTCAACTCTGCCTGAGGACGAGTATGTCAAGGAGCAGGAAGTGATTCGCCGCGAATTCGCCATGGGATTCGACGACCCTGGCCGCCAGAGCTCCCAGCTGATGCTGAGCACCGTCTTTTCCGCAAGCCCGTTCCGCCATCCAATCATCGGCTATTTGGACGTTTATAACAAACTCAAGCGGGATGATGTGATGGAGTATTACAAGGCCCGCTATGCGCCGAACAATCTTACTTTTGTCGTCACGGGTGATGTGGATGCCGCGAAGATCCGCGCGCAGGTGGAGGAAGCTTTCAAGAACTACTCACGACAGCCGCTGGAGCCGCTTTATGTGGCCACGGAACCGGAGCAGATCGGCCGTCGCGAGGCGCACGAGGAGTTTCCGACCGAGTTGACGCGGCTCTCGCTGGCCTGGCGGGTTCCGGGACTGGCCAATCCGGACACCCCCGCGCTCGAGCTCCTGGGCGATGTGCTTGGTTCCGGAAGAAGTTCACTCTTGAATCAGGAACTCCGTGAAAAGCAGCAAATCGTTCACTCGATTGACGCAGGGGTATTTTCGCTGCAGACGGACGGCGTTTTTGTCGTTCAGGCCGTTTGTGACCCGGCGCAGCGTGAAGCCGTGGAGAAAGAAGCTCTCGCCGTGGTCGAACGCATCAAGGAGACTGGCGGAACGCAGGCCGAGCTCGACAAGGCACGGCGTTCCATGCTCGCAAGCCAGTTGGCGGGACTCGCCACCGCGCGAGGGAAGGCTTCCGATGTGGGGTCCAACTGGCTCCTGACGCGGAATGTCAATTTCAGCAAGGATTACCTCGACGCCATTGGCCGGGTGACGACGGATGACCTGAAACGGGTTGCGCGTCAGTATTTGGCCGAAGACCGCCTCAATGTCACTTCGCTCAATCCGCCGGGAACATTGGTTGGACAAAACGGGAAAGGCTCTGAAGTGGTCCGTTCCGAAGTGAAGAAATTCGTTCTTCCCAATGGCTTTCGATTGTTGGTCCGGGAAGATCCTCGCCTCCCTTTGGTATCGATGTATGCCGCCTTCCGGGGCGGGCTCCTCGCAGAAAAGCCGGAGAACAATGGGATCACCAAACTGCTTTCGCGGGCTCTCCTCAAAGGAACGAAGAACCGGACGGCGGCGGAGATCGCGGACCAGGTTGAAAGCGCTGGCGGCCAGATCGGCGCGGACAACGGTAACAATAGTTTCAGTGTCAGCGTGCAGGTAATGAAGCCTGATCTCGCCCTCGGCCTCGATGTGCTCGCCGACGTTCTGCAAAACCCTGTTTTCCCTGAGAAAGAGGTCGAGCTGGAAAAGGCGGCGCAGATGGCCGCGATTAAGGCGGAGGATGAGCAGATTACCGCCGTCGCACGAAACCTCCTCCGCGAAAAACTCTTCGAAAACCATCCCTACGCGCTGCGGACCAGCGGTCGTTTGGAATCTGTCGAGAAGCTGTCGCCGGCTGATTTGCAGGCCTTCAAGGATGAGTATCTTGTCGCCAGCAACGGTGTCCTGGCCGTCTTCGGCGATGTGAAAGCTGAAGAAGTTCTCAAGCTGGTGGAGAAGGAGTTTGGCGCAATGCCAAAGGGCCAGCTCGCATTGTCCGATCCGCCGAAGCCGGTCGCGCCAAGTATCCCCCTCAACGTGGTCGAAGAGCGCAACAAACAACAGGCCGTGGTGATGATTGGCTATCCCGGCGCGGATGTTCTCAGCCCCGATCGAACCTCGCTGGACCTTCTGAACGAAGCGTCCAACGACCTCGGTTCGCGCTTCTTCAATCGTATTCGCGAACAGATGGGCCTCGCCTATTTTGTCGGCGCAGGCAATTTCACAGGGTTGGCGTCGGGTTCGTTCGTGTTTTATCTCGGGACCGATCCGAAGAAGGTCGATGCGGTCACCGCGGAACTTCAGGACGAGATCAATGGTCTTTCCAAAGAGGGGCTTACAGAAGAGGAACTCACGCGCGCCAAGAAGAAGCTGCTCGGCTCCGAAGCGATCCGCAACCAAAGCAATTCTGTGTTTGCGGCCACGGTCGCGGTCGATGAACTGGTCGGCCTTGGTTTTGACAACTATTTGCGGCGTGCGCAGCAGGTGGAATCAGCGACACTCAACGACGTGCGCAACGCGGCCGCGAAGTATTTCGGGACTCCTGCGCGCGTAGAGGTAATTGTCCGTCCGCCCTCGAAAACCGCGGCGAACCAAACTCCAACTCCCAAATCCTAACCATGGCTGAAGTTCAGACTTCTACTCACTCGGGCGAATTAACGCAGAGGTTCATCGAATTCGTGATGATGCAGGCTCAGCAGGCCTCGCTCTTTCTGGGGCGCATTCCCAATCCGCAATCTGGCAAGGCCGAGGTGCTGCTCGAACCGGCGAAGCTGTTTATCGATCAGCTCGCGATGATTCGCGAGAAGACGCGCGGCAATCTTACCACGCAGGAGTCGGAAATTCTCAATAGCGTGCTCTCAGACCTTGAGATTGCCTACGTCGAAGCTTCGGCGTATTCGACCTCGTCACCGTCCACGGGGGCCAAGACCGCCCCCGTTGAGCAACCTGGCGTCTCCACGGAGGCCGCCGGTGAATCGGGCGAAGCCGTGGAGAACAAGAAAAAGTTTTCCAAGAGCTACGGCAGTTGATTGGAATCGAGGTCAGAGGTTCTCGGCGATTACGCGGAAGATATCGGTATTGTCCTTGAATCCCTGAATCTTTTCCGAGCCTGCTCCGGCTCCTGTCACGATTCCATCTTCGGCCACGCCGATCGCGACGGGCGCGGGCACCGCGGAGGGTTCGCTCGCTGGAGATGTTTCCCCGGTCCCGACCGCCGCCGTTCCCGGTCCGGTTGACCAGGTCATTGAGGGGATACCCTGGGTGTTGATGCCGACTACCGCCACGCCCTTATCGTCACGGAATGGATAGCCGTTCAGACGAAGTCCGCCGATGCTCTGTTTTCCAACCAATAGAATGAGTGAGTTCGCTCCGGCAAAACTCAACGCCGTGGCGACGGCGTCGTCGAGAGCGACCAATTCCCGGAGCATGCGTTCACCCTCGTTTTGCGATGCCGCCTTTCCAGTGAGTCCGCAGTCTACGACGAGCAGGTATCCCTTGCGATTGTATTGCAGCAGCTGAATCGCTCGGCGGACCATGGAAGCGAGGTCCGGCTGAGCCCCCGCAGATTGGATCTCGTCGGCGAAGGCCAAATTGCCCAGCGAGAAGAGTCCGAGCAGTTTAGGAGCGCGCCAGGCCGGTGTGTTCTCCATCTCCGACTTGTTGAGAGCCACGTCATAGCCCTTGCGCCGCATCTCGAGAAGCAGATCACGTCCATCCTTGCGCCGGCCCTCCTTATGCTCGGGCAGGAAG
Source organism: uncultured Verrucomicrobiae bacterium (assembly GCA_963820865.1). Classification (GTDB taxonomy): domain Bacteria; phylum Verrucomicrobiota; class Verrucomicrobiia; order Chthoniobacterales; family Terrimicrobiaceae; genus DASTFP01. Next base: position 450,551 of record CAWGBZ010000011.1, on the reverse strand, counting down.
TCAGCCTGCCCACCTCCAAGGATTACGTCGATATTCGCGGCGTCCACCAACTGCAGTGCAATCACCTCGGACTCTTGAGGATTGGCGGATCTGGCAAAGAACGCAGCGGGGGTCGTATCGGAAATGGCGGCATTCGTAACCAGCCCGATGGCTCGTCCGTTCTGGCGCGCTAAATCGAAGATATTCGTCAGCGGTTTGCCTGAAGCATCGACACCCAGGGAGCGATTGTTGACTTTCGTCCCCGTGGCGATGGCGGTGGCTGCGGCGGCGGCATCGCTCACCGCGAAGTCGGCGGCGTGCGTCGTGATCAATCCGAGGTTCGGCAGCTTCTCGAGGTTCAGCCGATTGTCGGCGCCATTCTGGTAGATGCGGGCGGCCGTCAGCGTGGAAGTCGTTAGATTGTCCGTCAAGAAAAGGATGATCGCGAACGGCTTCTGGACGACCCAGTTGGCGTAGAACAAGATTCCGAGTCCAATAAAAGCGAGAAAGCAGGCGAGAGCGATAGCGCGATTGCGAATCTTGTTACTCATGAAAGGGAAGAGCGAATAACGCGATTAAAGTAATAACAATGCATAACAAGCTCAGCGGAAATCGATACGTGAGTTTAAACAACGTTGATCATCCAGAAAACTGTGTTCCGACGCTGCTTATCGCGAGCACCTGTTGTTTGAAGTTCATCCGTCCTTGATTTTTCGGTCAAACCCGACAGTTTCTATGCGCGATGGCGCTGCTTGAAGTGAAAGACCTGCGGGTTTGGTTTCCGGTATTCGGTGGTTTGCTGCGCCGAAAGGTCGACGATGTCAAGGCGGTTGACGGGGTAAGTTTCACAGTCGAGAGCGGCCAGACGGTTGGACTGGTCGGCGAGAGTGGGAGTGGCAAAACGACGGTGGGTAGGACGTTGCTCAAGTTGATCGGGGCCACCAGCGGCGAAGTGATTTTTGATGGCAAGAGCATCTTACCAATGAAGGAGAGGGAATTTCGACCATTGCGGCGAGAGATGCAGATGATTTTTCAGGATCCCTACGGTTCTTTGAATCCGAGGATGACCTGCGGGGAGATTATCGGAGAAGCTCTGGAGATTCATTTTCGCGAGCTTTCGGCGGGCGAGCGGCGCGATGCGGTGGCTGCTTTGCTGGCGCAGGTGGGGCTCAAGCCGGAGATGGCGGAACGGTATCCGCACGAGTTCAGCGGTGGACAGCGGCAGCGCATTGGGATTGCCCGAGCCCTGGCAGTGAAGCCGCGCTTCATCGTCTGTGACGAACCGGTGAGTGCCCTCGACGTGAGTGTCCAGGGGCAGATCGTCAATTTGCTGGAGGATCTGCAGGAAGAACTGGGTATCTCTTACCTTTTCATTGCGCACGACCTTGCGGTCATCGAGCACATCAGTGACTATGTCTTGGTAATGCATCGCGGCAAGATCGTCGAGGCGGCTTCGGCCGAGGCAATCTACCAAGATCCTCAGGACGAATACACGAAAACGCTCTTGGCGGCGGTGCCGCAACTGGCGTAAATTTTTCAACTCCCATGCGGTCCTGGCTTCGAAAGCTTCTTGGCATGAACTGGATTCTCTTCCTGTTGATGCTGGGACTGACGATTTATGGGGTCTATGCGATTTACAGCGCGACGTGGATGATTCCGGGCCAGAGGTTTTGGCAATCGCAGATTATCTGGGTTCTCGCCGCCCTGCCCCTATTCTTCATCGTTTCTTTGGTCGACTACCGGTGGATTCGCCTCGGGGCGGTTCCTTGTTATGTGCTGGGCGTGCTCGGGTTGGTGGCGGTGTTGTTTTTTGGGGAGAGGCGGTATGGGGCGCAATGCTGGCTGAATCTGGGCTTCATGAGCGTGCAACCCTCTCAGTTCGCGGTGCTGGCCGGTATTATGACGATCGCAGTCTATCTGGAGGCGACCAAGAAGATCACCCCGGTCTTGCGAATCCTCGGGTGCGGCGCAATCGTTGGGGCGCCCTGGCTGCTCATTCTCGTCGAACCAGATTTGGGGATGTGCATCGTCTGGGTGCCGATGGTCGTTGCATTGCTCTTTGTCGGAGACATTCCGAAGCGCTGGCTGCTCGCGATGATCATTCTCGGCTTGGCGATGGTGCCGCTCATCGTAAATTTTGCGTTGAAGCCCTATCAATACGCTCGCATCACGAGCTTCGTGAATCCTTATCTCGATCCACAGGGCGACGGCTGGAATATCATTCAGTCGCTCACCGCGATCGGCTCGGGCGGATTCTCTGGGAAGGGCTTCAAGGCGTCCAATACATTGAATGAGCTCGGCTTCCTCCCCACCACCATCAAGCACAATGATTTCATTTTTGCAGTCCTGGGAGAACAGCACGGATTTCTGGGTGGAGTTCTGCTGATTGCGGCCCTCGGCCTGCTGCTCCTGACGGGACTCTACATTGGCATGAAGGCCGAGGACGGTCTCGGCCAACTGCTGGCAGTGGGAATCGTCATGCTGATTTTCACCTACACGTTTCTGAATATTGGGATGACGATCTCGATCACTCCGATTACCGGTCTGCCGCTCCCGCTGATCAGCTACGGCGGTTCATTTCTGACGATGATCTTGTTTGGCTTGGGAATCCTGCAAAGCATTTGGATTCATCGCAAGACCGCACGCTAAGGTCTCCGGCGGCTCGCTTCCACACGGCCGGCCAAAGAAATAGGGTGCGCTGCGATGTTCTGCGAGAGGTCAGCGGGGCGCGCTGACGTGACTGGGTCGGAAAATCTTAAACCTTGACTCGCTCGATCTGAGCGCCAATGGCATTGAGCTTCTCGTCGAGACTTTCGTAACCGCGGTCGATATGATAGACGCGATTGATTTCCGTGGAGTTGTCCGCCTTGAGTCCGGCAAGCACCAGAGCCGCGGATGCGCGAAGATCGCTGGCCATGACGGGTGCTCCGCTAAGCTTGTTGACGCCATTGATGACGGCGGTGGGACCCTGCAGTTCGATATTCGCGCCCATGCGCTTGAGTTCGGCGACATGCATGAAGCGCTGCGGAAAGACGCTTTCCGTAATGACGCTGATGCCATCGATGGTGGAGAGCAGGGCACACATCTGCGCCTGCATGTCGGTCGGAAATCCGGGGTAGGGAGATGTTTCCAGCTTGAGCGGACGGCCATTGCCGTTCGAGCGCAAGGTCACCGAATCCTTTCCAGTCGAAATGACGAACCCGGCCTGGGCGAGGGGATCGAGAATGGCTTTGAGATGATTAGGCTCGGCACGCTTGATGGTAACTTCATCGCCGATGATGGCCGCTGCGGTCAAGAACGTGCCGGCTTCGATGCGATCGGGGATGACGTGATGCTCGGCACCGTGCAACTCCTTGACGCCTTCGATGATGATCCTGCGGGTGCCGGCGCCTTCGATTTTCGCACCCATCGCTATGAGAAAATTGGCGAGGTCTTCGACTTCCGGTTCCTCGGCTGCGCCGTCGATGACGGTCGTCCCCTCGGCGAGGACGGCGGCCATCATGACGTTGTCGGTGCCCAGGACGGTGGAACCGAACTTCCCCCGCAGGTTGATGGTGGCGCCACGAAGCTCCGGGGCGAGGACTTTCACGTTGCCGCGTTGAACGCGAACGGCTGCGCCCAACGCCTCAAACCCACGCAAATGCAGGTCGATGGGACGGTCGCCGATCACACAACCGCCCGGCAGTGAAACGGTGGCTTCCTTTTCCCGGCCCAAGAGTGGTCCAAGGATGCAAATGGAGGCACGCATCTTCCGAACGATATCGTAAGGAGCCTCCGTGAGGACGTTCTCGGCCTTCACCGTAACCGTTCCACTGGCCCGCTCGACTTCGCATCCAAGTTCGTTCAGGATGGTAAGCATATAGTGGATATCGCTGAGGTCGGGCACTCGAGAGATGACGCACGGTTCCTTGGTCAGCAGCGTGGCAGCCAGAATGGGCAAGGCGGAATTCTTGGAGCCGCTAATGCGAACGGACCCGCTGAGCCTGTGTCCCCCGTGCACGATGATCTTATCCATGATGTTTGCTCTGTTTAGGGTTGATAAACCTTCCTGTCGGTGGTGTCGCGTAAATTTTGCCCATGCCGCGGATCAGAATGAATCCAAACTCCGCTCCGGAGACGTGGCGATCGCGAATCGCTCGAGGCCCTGATAATCGTTAGCCATGTGAATCTTGCGGTAACCGGACGCGTTGAGCTGGGCGGAAACTGCGGCCGCCTGGCCATGGCCGATCTCAAGGGCAAGAGTTCCATCGGGCTTCAGGAGTTCCGGCGCGCTCTCGATGAGCCTCCGAATGCATGAAAGGCCATCCGGTCCGCCATCCAGGGCCAGGGGCGGGTCGTGCTGGACCTCCCGCTGAAGGCCAGCGAGCACTCCGGACTCGATGTAAGGGAGGTTGGCGACGACGCAGTCGAAGCGTTCAAGGCCAGACGGAAAAAAGTTCGCTTCATGAAAGTCAATCTCCACGGAATGCCGCGCAGCATTTTCACGAGCAAGGTCAAGGGCCTGCGGCGAGATCTCGGTCGCCACGACGCTGACGAGAGGAAGTTCGAGGGCGAGTGTTATCGCGATCACCCCCGAGCCCGTGCCGATATCAAGAATCCGCAGGCGTTCCGTCCGATCACGCAGATTCCCAGTAACCAGTTCAACGAGCTGCTCGGTTTCCGGGCGGGGGATGAGCGCTCTGGCGTCGCTTAGAAATGATCGTCCGAAGAACTCGACGGTTCCGAGGACGTGCTGGAGCGGTTTGCCTTTTCCGCGATCTCGAATCAATTCGCGAAACGCGGCTCGCTCGGCGTCCGAGAGAGGGCGGTCAAACTCCAGATAGAGATCGAGACGTTTACGGCCGAGCACTCGTGCCAGCAGGTGCTCGGCATTGAGCCGTGGACTCTCCACGCCTTGATTCTGAAGGTATCCCGTCGCTGCGGTGAGAACCTCTAGCAACGTCATCGATGGTGAATGGACGAGTGGTTGAGGAACCTAGGAGACTGTTGAAAAACCCACGCATGTCACGCGCGAGTTCTTTGGGGCGGATGTCGGTGGAGGGACGAAGGAGCATCCCCTGAAGGGGCTGTGACTGAGGAGCGACGCCCGTGAGGGGAAGGGGCCCCTCGCCCTTCCAAGATGCCCCAAAGCACTCGCGCCCAGAAAGGGGTGGGACCCTTTCTTCCCACCTGGGTTGCGCCAATTTGTGGCTCTCGCCGTGTCGCCAAGCTTGTCCGTAGCACTGCGGCTTTGTGGGGAGATGGGGACCCCACACCCCATCGCGCCTGCGCTTAGCTCCTTGCGATCTTCCGAAAATTGACGGCAACGTGGCATACGTGGGTTTTTCAACAGTCTCCTAGGCGGCGATATTCGCCTCTTGGAGTCGTTGGGACATATCGCTGGCCTGCAAACTGCCTACCATCTCCTCGATCTCGCCCTCCATAAAACGGTCCAGGCTGTAGATGGTAAGAGCGATGCGGTGGTCTGTGACACGATTCTGCGGAAAGTTGTAGGTACGGATTTTCTCTTCCCGCCCTCCGCCTCCGATCAGGCTGCGGCGATGCGCGGAGTATTTCTCCTCTTCTTCGCGTCGCTTGTCCTCGAGGAGCCGGGCACGCATGATCTGCAAAGCGCGTTCCTTATTCTGCTGCTGGCTGCGTCCGTCCTGACAGCGAACAATTCGACCGGTGGGGATGTGAAGGATCTGAACGGCCGAATCTGTGGTATTAACGCCTTGGCCTCCCGGTCCGCCCGCCCGGCATACCTCAATGCGAAGATCCTCCATTTTGAGCTCGATATCGACTTCCTCAGCTTCTGGCAGGACGGCGACAGTTGCGGTCGAGGTGTGAATCCGGCCCTGGGCTTCGGTGGCTGGGACACGCTGCACGCGGTGAACGCCGGATTCGTAGCGCATCTTGCGAAAGACCGAATCGCCGGAGAGACGGAAAACGACTTCCTTGAAACCTCCCAGATCCGCTTCGCTGGAATCCAAGGTCTCCACCTTCCAGCCGTTCGTCTCCGCAAACCGACAGTACATGCGGTAGAGATCAGCCGCAAAGAGCGCGGCTTCGGTCCCGCCGGTGCCGGCGCGGATCTCGACGATGGCATCGCGGTCTTCGCCGGGTTCGGGAGGCAAAAGCGCGATCTGCAGATCCTTCTCGAGTTCTCCGATCCGCTTCGCGAGCGTTGGAAGCTCCGCGGCCGCCAGTTCGGCCATTTCGGCATCTTCACCGCCCGCCAGCGTTTGACTTCCGGCGAGTTCCCGTCCCGTCTTCTCGTAGTCTTTCCAGAGGTCCATGACCTCCTTGAGCCGCGCGTGCTCACGAAGGATCTCCCGCGCGCGACCGGCATTGTCGAAGACAAGGCCTCCGCCGATCTGCTCTTCGAGCTCCTCAAAGCGGCGCCGTTTCTTTTCGATCAGAGCGGAATAATCCATGACGTGTCTGTGCCGGAAAAGGCGAAACGGTGATGGCGCACGGTCGCGCCATCACCGTTTCGCGGTGGGAGTGGAATCTAAGCCTTCTTGGCGGGCTTGACGGCACGCACGGCACGCACGGTGCCGTAGCGACGTTTAAACTTGTCTACGCGCCCGGCGGTATCGACAAATTTCTGCTCGCCGGTAAAAAAGGGATGACACGCGGCACAGATGCCAATTTTGATGTTGTCGCGCGTCGAGCGGGTGCGATATGTCGCGCCGCAGGCGCACACGATAACAGTCTCGACGTAGCTAGGATGAATCTCGGCCTTCATGTTTATGGAAACCCATAAAGTTAGCAGGGACAACGAGCCGTGCAACAAGGAAAACAACCCAATCTTGCGGCGGTGGGGGGAGGTGGCTGCCACGAGAAGGCACGAACCGGCGGTGTTCGCGCCCGACGGGACGGTTTTACGGACTTTTTCTGCGATCGAGGAGGAAGCCAAACGCTGGACCGACCGATTGGCCCGGCCGCCCGACTCGGGGCCGGTGGCGTTGCAAATCGGCAACCGCGCGGAATGGCCCGCGCTCCTGCTGGCCGTCTGGCGAAGCGGTCGAGCCCTCCTTCCGATCGAACCCGAAATGGCGGATGACCAGCGGACGCGGGTCGAGGAACTTTGTGGCGCGAGTGTGCGCATTGTGCGGGACGGAAGTGGACTTTCGACTGTATCAGCGCGGGGTGCGCAGGAAACTGCCTGCCCGGAAGGCGACCTGTTCAAGCTGACTTCCGGGACGATGGCTGAACCGCGCGCGATCCGCTTCAGCGCTGCGCAGTTGCTCGCGGACTGCGACAACGTGTGCGATACGATGGGGTTGCGTGAGAGCGATCGGAATTACGGAATCGTCTCGTTTGCCCATTCGTATGGATTCAGCAACCTGATTACTCCTCTGCTGTGCCGTGGGATTTCGCTGGTGGCCGCATCCGACATCATCCCTCGGGCCATTGCGGACGGGTTGAAAGCGAGTTCTGCAACGGTGCTTCCGGGCGTTCCAGCCATCTTTCGAAGCCTGGCGGAGTTTGCGGCAGCCGGGCAGGAACTGCGGCTCTGTATTTCCGCAGGTGCGCCGCTGGCCTGCGAAGTCGGGCGGCGGTTCTTCGAACGATGGCACCGCAAGATCCGCTCGTTTTATGGTGCTTCGGAGTGTGGTGGCATCTGCTACGATTCGAGTGAGTCCCCTGATCCTCCGTCCGGCTACGTCGGACCGCCGTTAAAGGGTGTCGACTTGGCCTTGCAGGGCGAAGAGCCGTCGACCGGTTTGGTACGGAGCCGCGCCGTTGGGGCGGGCTATTGGCCGATGGTCGAGGACAGCTCTTTCGCGAATGGAGCATTCTGTCCGAGCGACCTGTTGGTGAGGCGCGGGAGCGGATACGTCATTGCAGGACGAGTATCCGATCTGATCAACGTCGCCGGGCGCAAGGTGAATCCTGGTGAAGTGGAGCGGGTTCTGAGAATGTCCCCCCAGGTCCGTGAGGCGGTTGTGCTTGGCCTGCCGGCGAGGGCGCGAGGGGAGGAGGTCGTGGCCTGCGTCGAGGGCGACGTGAGTGAAGCGGACTTGCGGATGCTTTGCGCGAGGAATCTGGCGGCCTGGCAGGTCCCGAGGCGATGGTTTTTCTTCGACGAGATTCCGCTGAATACGCGCGGGAAGATTAGCCGGGCGGAGCTTCGCGCGCGGCTCATTCGCGATTAGCTGACCTCGCTTGAGTCAAGCAGGCACTTTACCGTCCAGACCCGCCAGCCATTCCCGGTAAGCGAGCGGTGAAATTTCCGACGGTTTGATTTCACTGCGACCCCCCCAGAAGACGTTGGTGTAGCTCACAGGTATACCGACGGTTTGCAAGTGTTGATCGATCGCCGCCTTGTGCTCAAGCAGGCGATCTTTCTCGGTCCCATGGGCCACGGCCATGATGTTCACGTTATTGAACTCCGGTCCTCCCTCTCGCCAATAACAGTGCGTGAGAATCTCGTGGCGTCCGATCTCGCTGCCGGCTTCCACTTCGCGACCCCGCGGCACCGCCCAATGGAACAGACCATTAAAGCGGGTGACCCGTGTCCCACTTTGGCTGGGTTTGACATGCTCGAGAAAGGTCGAGAAGCGGCCAATGAGTTTGCGTGCCGCCAGCGATTCGGCGACGGCAAGGAATTCCTCCGCGGAGACTCCGGCCTCGGCCGCGCGCGACTCCCACACGGGTTCGCGAATCTCGTCCGGGGTAAATTCCCGCTTTAGGGCTGTCAAGATGCGCCATTCGTGGTCGCTAAGAGTGATGGTCTCGACGACATGCATCCTGGCAGGCTGGGAGGCTTTGTCGCCCGGATTGATGGTCTTGCGTCTCACGTGGCCGACACCCAGTGCGAAAATTCCCTTGGCCGGCATGAGACGATAAGCTTCCGCCCCCGTCCGGCGGCAGAGCGCCTGGCAATGAGTGTCCAGCGAGAAGCCGGCCGGGACTTTCAAGGTAGTCCAAAGTTTGTACGCCCCGCCGGGGATTTTGGCGTCCGTCGAGCGGATCACGACATGTCCCGAATAGGGATCGTCCTGGAACATGAAATCGAAGGCCGCGTCGAGCTTTTCGGGTGAGACCTTCCAGGCGACGAGCGCTCCGGAGGCGAGGTTGGTTGCCAGGAGCGTCTGGCGGACCCGCCGGATGGTCCCAGCTTCCAACATCTCGCGAATACGGCCTAGCACGGTTTCGAGGGGCAGTTCGCACCGACGGGCGATCTCGGCAAATGGTTCCCGGACAAAGCCGCCTATCTTGTCCTCGGAAATGGAGAGGATCCGGGCATTCACCGGATCGGTATGCTCAATGGAGACCATGGAAACATTCTAATGCATTGCGCCCGGGTGCTGTGCAAGGGCTTTAAGAAACGACGCCCTGGTCGCCATTGACCTCGGGCGCTGGACTCCGACATTCTGAGAGGTCTGATGATTGAGAAGATCCATACTCTCCTCACCCTTCTTGGGATCATCAGCATTCTCACGGTCGTAGCCGAACGGGTGAGATTTCCCTCTCCAATCCTGCTGGTCATCGCCGGGCTCTTGATCGGCTTGTTTCCCGGGCTTCCCGAAGTGCGGCTGGATCCGGAGGTCGTGTTTTTGATTTTTCTGCCACCCCTGCTTTTCTCGGCGGCTTGGAACTTTCCATGGGAGAATTTCCGCTCAAATTTCCTGCCGATCTTCGCCCTCGCGGTGGGGCTTGTTTTTGCCACGATCGTCTGTGTTGCCTACGCGACCTTCTGGCTCATCCCGGGGATGACCCTGGCGGCCGGTTTTGTGCTCGGAGCCATCGTATCTCCACCCGACGCGGTGGCCGCGACGGCCATTTTGCGAGATTTGCGGGTTCCCAAGCGTCTTCTGGCCGTGCTCGAAGGGGAGAGCCTGGTGAATGATGCGAGTGGCCTGGTCGCATACCAGTTTGCCGTGGCCGCCGTCGTCAGTGGCTCATTCTCCCTGGTGGATGCGGGAGCAGACTTCGTCTGGATGTCCGTCGGGGGCGCGCTTTTCGGATTGCTGGTCGGGATGGGCGTGGTCCATTTGCATCGGCATCTGCGGGATCCTTCTGTAGCCGTGACCGTGACCCTGCTGACACCGTACATTTCCTATCTTCCCGCGGAGCGACTGGGATTTTCCGGAGTTCTGGCCGTGGTTACTACCGGGCTCTACATTGGTCATCGCGCATGGGAGGCCCTCGGCGCCGAAAGCCGGCTTCAGCGCGAGAGCATTTGGAAGCTTTTGGATTACCTCCTCAACGGCGTGGTCTTTATTCTGATCGGTCTCCAGTTTCCCTCCATCCTTCGCGAGATGAAGATTCCCCTCAGTCAAATGATCTTTGCGGGCACCACCATCTCGTTGGTGGTGATCGGGGTGCGGTTTCTTTGGGTCTTTCCGATGGTCTATCTCGAGAAGCGTCTTCTCCTGCGGCGAACAGGAAACCATTTGAATTTTGGCGGCCTGGTCGTCGCGTCCTGGGCGGGAATGCGCGGAGTCGTCTCTCTGGCTGCGGCGCTCGCTTTGCCTCTGACGACCTCGGCCGGACAAGGTTTTCCGCACCGGCACATCATTTTGTTCCTCACGTTCTGCGTTATCTTCGTCACGCTTGTGCTCCAAGGGCTCACGCTGCCTTGGATTGCACGTCGGCTGAAAGTCGAGGAACCCGATGAGGATTTTCAGAACGAAGGCAAGGCGCGCATTGCCCTCCTCGAGGATCTTGTCGCCGAAATCGAGGCTCTCATCCGGAAGGAGCAGACGCCCGAATACCGCGAGTCCCTCGACTGGTGGAAAGTGGACCATCAAGACCGTGTCAGGGCACTTCAGAAGCGGCTGGGCCTTCCCTTGGCGATGAGTCGCTATGCTGCCAGCAAAGATCGCGAGGTATTCCCAAAGCTGATAAATCACGCGCGCCACCGCCTCGCGAGAATGCGACGTAGAGGTGATATTTCGGAAGAGGTCCGCCGGCGCATCGAGCATGACCTGGATATGGAAGAGCAAAGAATCAAACGGCTGGTGACGCGCCTGGATAGCACTTAGCGATTCTGCCTTCCCTGAATCCGCACTGAGGGAGCGCCCTGCGAATCGTGCGTAAGGATTCCATCGGATGGAACGACGAACAGAAAAACACGTCGCATGAATATCCTGAACACATCCTTTGACCGGTTCGTCGAGCAGCACTACCAGAGCGTGTATCAGGTCGCGGCCGATTTGGTCTTGGACCCATTGGCCGCGGCCAGAGTGACCGAGCGCGTTTTTCGTCACGCCAGGGATCTGATGTCGCGAACGGGCGAGCTCGCCTCCACGCGAAGAACGCTCTTGAAAATCGCGGTGCTCGAAAGCGCGGCGGATAGCCTGCGCATGGCTACCGCGTAGGACAACGTTCCGCGGGCTTACAACTTTGTGAGGCGGTAGGTGCGCGGAGTGGTTCCTGTCTGCTGGCGGAAGACACGGATAAAATAGGAGGGGGCGTTGAAGCCGCAGGCCCAGCAAATCTCTGCAACGTGGCGCTGCGGATCGGCCAGGAGATCCTTGGCGAGGTCCATCCGTTCCCGGGTAATCCAGGCTGTCAGAGTAACTCCGCGTTCCTCATGAAATCTGCGTGAGAGGTAGTCGGCGGAGCATCCCAATGCTCGCGCCAGGCGCGCCACAGACAGTTCAGGATCGGGGAGGAGCGTCCGGGCCAGCTTTTCCGCCTCCATCACCAAAGGCGAACGCGAGGCGCCGGCCGCTGAAGGACGGTTGAGTTCGCTGAGAAGCGTGATGAGGAACGCCTCCAGGAGGCTTTGCTCGAACGCTCGCCGATATCCCTCGGGGACCATCGCGACCGAGGACATCTCGTCGAGGTAGCGGAATCCCGCGCGTCCGCGCGGGCTCGCGAGATGGTCGGTGGCGACCGCCACGATCTCACGTTGCGCCGTGGCGGCCGCGCGCTGAATGATGAACCCATCTCGCGCGTGCATACAAACCAGAACGCCGTAAGCAGTTCTCAGATCGACCGGCGTCTCCGCGTGGGGGACGCCGCTCGGCATCACGCAAACCTCCTTGGTTCGGAGGCGGAAGCTTTGCCCGGGGCAATCGAAATCCGTCCCGCCGCCGGTCTGAATGAACAACTCCGGGGTGGCATGAAAGAAGGAACGGGTTCTACGTTGATAAAGCCCGACTTGTTGTGCGATACGAACCTTCAACCGTCCCGCCCGCAAGGAAGCAAGGATCTGTTCGAGATCGCGGGCGATCGCCAGCATATGTCAGATTTTTACTACTAATCGCAGACAATTGCAATTCGTCCGGATTGCGTGAAGTAGACGAACGCGCATACTACCAACAGAAAATTCGTATGTCTAATCTGTTCAATGTTACGGTATGGGGCGAGTTTCGCCACGAGAAGAAGAACCCCCGGGTTGCGGAGATTTATCCGCAGGGCATGCACGAAGCGATTGCCGCTTTCCTGCGCAAGGCGCCCAATGTCAATGTGCGGACAGCCACGCTTGACGAACCGGAGCATGGCCTCACGGAGTCTGTTCTCGATCAGACTGACGTATTGGTCTGGTGGGGACATATGGCGCACGGCGATGTGAAAGATGAGATCGTCGAGCGGGCCAAGAAGCGTGTCCTCGAGGGGATGGGACTGGTGGTTCTGCACTCGGGTCACTATGCGAAGCTTTTCAAGGCGTTGATGGGGACGACGTGCTCATTGAAATGGCGGGAAGCCAACGATAAAGAGCGTGTCTGGAACTTGATGCCCGCTCATCCGATTACCCAGGGCATTGGCGAGTATTTTGAGATTCCTGCCGAAGAAATGTACGGCGAGACCTTTGGGATTCCGGCGCCGGATGAGTTGATTTTCATTTCCTGGTTTACCGGAGGCGAAGTGTTTCGCAGCGGATGCACCTGGTACCGCGGACACGGGCGGATCTTCTACTTTCGTCCGGGTCACGAAACCTACCCCACCTATTATATTCCCGAAGTCCAACGCGTGATCGCCAACGGCGTGCAATGGGCACGTCCGTCCGTGCGGATCCCGGACGCCTGTCCCAACTCTCCGCCGCTGGAGCAGCTTCCGCCTGATACCGAGGCAGCTTCGCGTTCGAGCGCTGGTTACAAATAACGTCAATCCTTTCCACTCATGAGCAAGAGCAAAAGAGTCGTTCGTCTCGCCATTCTCGGAACCGGGCGGATGGCAGATTATCACGCCCAGAGATTTCAAGAAGTTCCCAACTGCCAGCTAGTGGCGGCGGTAGACGTGGATCGCACGCGCGCAGAAGCTTTCTGCAAGACGCATGGGATTCCCACGGCCTACACCAACCTGGACGAGGTGCTGGCGCGCGCCGACATCGACGCCGTGAGTAATGTCACGCCGGACGCCTTTCATGCGCCGCTCTCTATCAGGAGCCTTCAAGCGGGGAAACACGTTTTGTGCGAGAAGCCTCTGGCACTCAACTATCCCGATGCTCGCCGTATGGTGGCCGTCGCGAAAAAGTCTGGTCTGATTAACATGGTCAACCTGTCATACCGTGACTGGCCCTGTATTCAGGCGGTGACAGCACTCGTGCAGCGAGGTGCACTCGGGGAGATGCGCCACGTCGAGGCCAGCTACCTGCAGTCCTGGCTCCCCAGCAAGATCTGGGGTGATTGGCGCACGACTCCGACCTGGCTCTGGCGGCTTTCCTCGCTGCACGGAAGCAAGGGAGCGCTGGGAGACGTCGGAGTGCACATCATCGATTTCGCGACCTATCCGGTCGGGAGCATTTCGTCCGTCTATTGCCGACTGAAGGCGTTTCGGAAGGCGCCCCGCGATCGTGTCGGCGAGTACGTTCTCGATGCGAACGATTCCGCCGTCCTCAGCATCGAGTTCAGGAACGGTGCCCTGGGGACCATTCACACGACGCGCTGGGCGGGCGGGCATATCAATCGGCTCTACCTCAAGATTTCGGGGACGAAAGGTTCGGTGGAGATCGATTCCGAACGGACGACGGACGGATACCGGATCAGCATCGGACGGGATCTGGACAAGGGCGTTTGGAAAGATGTGACGGTGGGGCCGGTTCCCAACAACTACCTGCGCTTTGTCAGGTCGATCCTGACCGGGAAACAGGACCAGCCGGACTTTGCCCGTGGTGCAGAAATTCAGAAAGTCCTGGATGCCTGCTTCAAGTCCGACGAAGAGCAGATCCCGGTCAGGGTTTAGAAAGAAGACATCCTGGGGAGGGCGTTCTCAAGCGGTCGGTTTTTCCCATTGGCCGGATCTGGCCGATCGAATGACCGCCTCGATGACGGCCATGTTCCGAATCGAGCCTTCGAGGGGCACCGGCGACTCGGCGCCGTCGCGGATGCTGCTGGAGAACACATCTCCCTGAATGGTATATTGATCGCAGACGTCGAATTTTAAAACCTCGGCGCTTTGACCGGACAGGTCCTTGCCGTCATCGACAAGAATCCGGCACGGCTTGTCCGGGGGAGCGTTGAACGGAATCTCGATTTCGATTCGACGCTCCGTGCCGACGATTTGCACCCGCTGATAAGGCATGACCCGGGTGCTGCAAGTGAAAACGGATTGCCCGTTCGGGAAATCGAGCAGGCCAGAACTGACGACGTCCGTCCCGGTATCCGGGTCGAATTGGATGAGTCCGCAAACCCGGGATGGCTCAGTGGCGAAGATGAGGCGCGAGGTGTAAATGAGGTAGCAGCCGATATCCATGAGTGCGCCGCCACCGTAGGCGAGGACATTGCGAATGTTGTTTGGGTCCCGGTTAAAGTAGCTAAAGTAGCCCATGACGGATTGCACCTTGCCGATCCGGCCGGCCGCGACGAGCTCGAGAGCTTTGCGCCACTGGGGATGCGTGCGCACCATGAAGGCTTCCGCGATTTTCATTCCGGTGCGGTTGCGGGCTTCCAGAAGCACTTTGGCCTCTTCGACGGTGAGGCCAATCGGCTTCTCGCAAAGCACATGCTTGCCCGCCTCGGCGGCTTTGATGGACCAGGGAACGTGGAGGTGATTGGGCAGGGGATTGTAGATGGCTTCAATCTCCGGATCGGCCAGCAATTCTTCGTATGAGCCGTAGGCCTTGGCGATCCCCAGTTTGCCGGCGGCGGATTTGGCTCTCTCGAGATCGCGCGACGCAATAGCCACGATCTGCGAAGCTTCTCCCCGTTGCATAGCGGGAATGACTTTTCGAACCGCGATTTCCGCGACCCCAAGCACTCCCCATTTCACTTTCGGTTTCATGGTTTTCCCCAAGAGTGTCTTGAAAAACTGGCGCATGTCACGCATCAGATCCGGATAAACGGGAGGTGCCGCAGGTCCCATCCCTCGAGCGAATCTCAGACCGCCTGGCCATCCTTCGGCGAGTAGCACGCGTTCTTACTCGAGTCGATCGAAGAGAGGCGCGAGTGTATTCTGTCTTCTTCCCGGCAACCATGTACTCTCCAGGCATGATGCAGCCTCGCTTGCCTGGTCTCACCATTGTCGATCATCCACTCGTTAAAACGAAGGTGACGATATTGCGGAACAAGGAAACGCCGACTGAACTGTTCCGGCGCACGCTGCACGAACTGACGGCCTTGCTTGCCTTCGAGGCGACGCGTGATCTCGAGGTCACGGAGATCGAGGTTGATACGCCCCTCGAGCGATGCCAGGGACATCGCCTGGCTAAGGGCTTGACCGTAGTGCCGATTCTCCGGGCCGGTCTTGGCATGGCCCAGGCAATGCTGGATGTTTTGCCGCAGGCAAGGCTGGGCCATGTGGGAATCTATCGGAATGAGGAGACCTTTGAGCCGATGAGCTACTATTTCAAAGCTCCACGCGATCTGGCGGACTCGGATGTCTTTCTGGTTGATCCGATGCTCGCGACTGGCAACAGCGCCGCGGATGCCGCGACCAAGTTGAAAGCGGGGGGTGCCAGACGGCTTCGGCTCATTTCGCTCCTCGGTTGTGTGACGGGCGCTTTGCATTTCGCAGAGAGACATCCCGAGGTGCCGGTCTACCTGGCGGCGCTCGATGAAAAACTCAACGAACGCGCCTACATCGTCCCTGGTCTCGGCGACGCCGGAGACCGTTATTGCGAGACGTAGTGAGAGAGCCTTAGGCAAGATCCAGCACGAATCGAGCGGTATCGTCGGCAGCGGCGGGACGCCCGAGTGAAGCTGCCGCCTGTTGCCACTCGTGCCATTCCTTGGCTCCATTGGCGAAGGCCTTGCGGGTGGCCTCGGAGATTTCCCGCGGAGTCGTAGCCAGGGCGCCGGCATGCCAACCGAGAATCAAGCGGGCGTTGCCCTCCTCCTGACCGGGGACGACTTGGGTAATAATCATGGGAGTTCGCGCGGCCAGCGACTCCTGCACCGTGGCGCCACCTGCTTTGCTAATGAGCAAATGGTTCTGCGCCATGAGCCGCGGCATATCTGGAGCCCAGCCGAGGATGTGGACTTTCCGGCCACCGACCGCGAGAGCGGAGAGGCGGCGCGCGAGATCTTCGTCCCGACCGGTCGTGACGGTGAGAGCGATTTCTTCGACATCGAGCAGGCACCGCACGATCTCAGGAGCGATATGGCGTCCGGAGTTAATCACATAGAGCACGCGCCAGCGCCCGTCGAGTGGCGGGTCCGAGCGCACGCCGTTAAAGCTGGCGAAGATCCGCGGCACCGGAAAGCCGAAGATGCGGATCTTCTGCGCGGGGACTCCCGCCTTGGCAAGCACGTCTGCAGTGGCGTCGTTCGCGACGAGCAGGTAATCGCTCTGTGCCCGATGCCACACCGAGTTGATCGTCAAGGAATCGGTAATCACAGTTACCAACCTGAACGGACGCTTCAATCGCCTGCGATAGAGGTAATCGAGCAAATGATTGCAGCCTGGATAGGTGGAAACAACGACGGAGGGCTGGTGCTGGACAACGAGGCGGTTCAATCTCCGGGCGGCCGCTCGGTACACGCCGATGTGCTGCTCGACAATGCGCGTGCGATCCAGGATCTGGAAGGCGGTCTGCCAGAGGAAGGGGAGGTGGTTAATGATGGCCAAATAACCCTTTTCCACCATACGGACCACCCCGCCATACGCGTCGCGAAAGATATCGCTGACGACGCAGTTCGTCCCCGGGGCAGCGGCCAGGACGGCCTCGCGAAGGTTGCGTGCGGCAGCGTTGTGGCCCTCGCCGAAACTGGCCGTGAGAATGAGGACCGACTTCACAGCCATTTCTTCCGCCTGAAGAAAATCACCATTCCCGCGGCGACCAACGCCATAAGGCCAAGGCAGAGGATGTACCCGAAAGGCCAGTTCAACTCCGGCATGTTCCATGGATGTTCCGTGTTGAAATTCATGCCGTAGACGCCGGCAAGAAAGGTCAACGGGATAAAGATGCTGGAGATGACTGTCAGCACGCGCATGATCTCATTCGTGCGGAAACCGAGGCTGGACAGATAGACATCCATTAGTCCGGTCGAAAGTTCGCGAAAGTTTTCCAGAATATCGATGACCTGCGACGTGTGGTCATAGCAGTCGCGAAGGAAGACCTGCGTCTCCTTCAGGATCAAACCCGAATCATCCCGGATGAGCGTATTGAAGATCTCGCGTTGCGGCCACACCGTGCGGCGAAGCTGCAGCAGAAGCCGCTTTTGGTCGTACAATTTGCGCAGCGTCTCCTTGGAGGGTTTGCGCAGTAACTCCTCCTCGATCGACTCGATGGAGTCGCCCAGTGACTCAAGGACCGGATAGAATTGGTCGACCGTCGCGTCCAGCAACGCGTAGGCGAGATAGTCGGCCTTCATCTTGCGAGCGTAACCGCGGCCCGCGCGCAGGCGGGAGCGGACTTGCTCGAAAACATCGTGCTCACTCTCTTCTTGAATGGTGAGGACACAGGATTTTCCCAGGAAGATGCTGAGCTGCTCAAGCGTGATGCGGTCCTCATCCTGATAGATCATCTCGCTCACGATGAAAAAATGGTCTTCGAAATGTTCGACTTTCGGTCGCTGGGTTGTGTTGAGAACATCCTCCAAAGCGAGCGGATGAATGTTGAAGCGCTCGCCCAGCTTTTGAAGAAGTGCGATGTCAGACAAGCCATCAACGTTGATCCAATTGGTCATCGACGGATCAAACTGCTCCATCAACTCTTCGAACTTCTCGAACTGAGCCTCAAAGATTCTTTCGTTGTCGTACTGGATCAGGGTGATTACCGACGGGCCGGCCCTGGCCGCGTGGGAAAGCAAAGTCGCCGGAGGGGTGCCGGGGAGATGATACCTGAGGCGGATCATTCGACGTCCGGGAGAGGGAGTACTTGCAGATCGCGACTGGCCACCTCCCGTCGGGCAAATCGTCCTGCCGGTGTGGGAGCTTTGCTGATCATCCTCCTAGGTCGCCTTACCGGAAGGACTGTGGCAACCCAAAAAGTGATCAAAGCCTCGCGGCAGAGCTGTGGACGATGTGCCCGGCGCGGTGAGTTCGCCGATCCTCGTCAGACGGACCTGGGGGAACATCTCCTGCCAGCCACGGTTGAGGCGATCGACCAATCGGGGCGCGACTGCCATAAGTAGTTCGTAGTCTTCGCCGTCGGACATGGCGCGCGTGCTGTCGCAACCGCGCGTCCTGGGTAGGGCCGCAGGATCGATCTGAAAGCCGCACTTGCTGGCCGCCGCCAGTCGCGGCAGGTCGGCCGCCAGACCATCACTCAGGTCCATCATCGCGCGCACGTACCCATGGGCGCTGAGCCAGCGCCCTTCGGCGACGCGCGGAATAAAGTCGAGATGACGCCCGGCCAGCGAGCCGCCGAGCGTTCCAGTAACGAAGAGGACGTCGTTGGGCTGACCACCGGACCGGGTGATCAAGCGCGCGGCCTCGACCCGGCCGACCATTGACACGGAGACGGCGGCGCAGTGCGAGCGAGCGGTTTCGCCTCCAACGATCCCAACTCCGAAGCGCTTGGCCGCTTTCGAGAGGCCTTTGTAGAACGATTTCCAATAGGCGACCGGTCGATCCTCCGGAGAGAAAACGCTAATCAGCGCGTGGACCGGTTCGCCGCCCATGGCCGCGACGTCACTGAGCGGCCGGCAAAATGCCTTCCAGCCCACCCGGACGGGGTCGTCCTCAGCCAGATAATGGATGCCCTCGGCGATACAGTCGGTTTTCAGAAGGAGCATCATCCGATCTCCGACCCCTTGAACAACCGCGCAGTCGTCTCCGGGACCGACCACGGCATTGCGCCCGACGGGGAGATCAGCGAGCAGGATCTCGAGCAAGCGGTCTTCACTCAGATCTTGCAGTCTCATTTTACCAGATCGGGCCATGCCAAAGTAAGGATCACCGTGATTCCGTTGAACAGGGAATGCATAAGAATGGACGCCCAGAGCGAGCCCGCGCCCTCGTAAACCAGCGTCAAAGCCACCGCCAGGACAAAAAGACCAGCCAGCGAGGGGATGTGCGCGTGAATCGCGGCGAAGACCATCCCGCTGATCACCATCGCCCACCAGCGTCCCGCATATCGGCGAAGGACGCCAAAAATATAACCTCGGAAAATAAGTTCCTCGGCGACGGGCGCGACGATCAAGGCAGTCCCAATCAACAGGAGCTTGTCAGGCAAACTCGGATTCGTGGCCAGAAATTGGAGCAGTGGCTGTGGCCCGGCGTCGTCCCCCATCAGGTGGAGACAGAGCGAATGGATAAAATAGACCGCTGGCAGGGCCGCCACCAGGCCCACGCACGCCGCCTTGAGATGGCGCGGAAAATCGGCTTCGCGCAGACCAAACAGCTCGGCCGGATTCTGGTGCCGGAGGGTCAAGAAGCTGAGCACGATGGCGATCAGGAAGAACGTGAAAACTGCGCCGACGATCAACACCTGCGTATTCAACTCCATCGGGCGATTGGCTGAGCCGATGATGTTTGTCAGAAACCAGAGGACCAGGATGGTCGAAAAGAACACATCACCCCGGCCATAAGGCTGAACGCTGGCCTTGGAGCGGGATTGCAAGTCCGAATTGGCAGCAAGGCGATGGAAATACGCCAAACTGCCAAGGCTGAGAACTCCCGAAAGAAATATTTCCACCAGACGGCCGGCTAGGGTGCAAAGAAGGGCGGGAGCAGATAGATCCGGCCGGGTTCCAAGCGAGGAATCCCTTCCAGGAAGTCCACTTTGATCGAAGGTGCCCTCGTCTCGCTTAACATGCGCAGCACATTGCCAAGGGTCAAAGGCCGTTTATAGCGAACGATCCGCGCGCCGGGGGCTGCTCCCAGCTCGCGGGCCTTGGCGAAGGCGTCCTCGATATAACCGAGTTCATTGACGAGCCCGGCCGCCTGAGCATCGGTCCCGCTCAAGATCCGCCCGTCGGCCACGCCGGAACGCAGGCTCTGTTCATCGAGATTTCGTGATTTGGCGACGATGCCGACGAAGCGGTCATAGCTTTGCATCACCAAACCCTCGATATACGCCTTTTCCTCGGGCGTCATCTCTCGCGCTCCGCTCAGCATGTCCTTGAACTTGCCGCTTTTGAAGACGACGGCCTCCAAGCCCACTTTACCCAAAAGCTCGCGATAGTTGAGGGTGGAGATGATTACGCCGATCGAACCGGTAAAGGTCGTCGCGTTGCACATGATATAGTTCGCTCCGCAGGCGGCGTAGTAGGCGCCAGAGGCGCCAATCGAGTTGAAATAGATGATCGACGGCTTTTCTTTGCTGAACTCTTTGAGGCTATTGTAGAGAACGTCGGAGGCCGTGATCTCGCCGCCAGGACTGTCGACCGAAATAACCACCGCTTTCACCTGGGCATCCGCGCGAGCCTGATTGAGAGCGTTCTTGAACCCCTGCACCAGGTCTTCTCCCAAACTGCCGGACTGATTGAAGGCGATGATGCCCTCGAGCGGAATGACGACGATCTTTTGTCCTGGCGTCACGCCTTCCTTAACAAGAACCTCCTCAAACTCTCTTTCGCGAAGCCCGCGGGTCGCGGCCACACTGCTGGATCCTCGTATGCCAACCAACGCGGCGAAAAGCAGCAGGTTGACGAACATGCTCGCGCACAGTGCAAGAAACAGCAGAATGATGACGCAACCAGACTTCTTCATTTCGACGGGAAGATACGCTGCCTCATATCCGTGGACGCCTCAAGCGAGGAATTGTGATTTCCCTGCAGACCAACCCTGTGAATAACTTGAGAACAATTCCTTGCTCTTTGGATAAGTTGTTCACTGGTTTTTTGTGAATGACTCAGGAATTCTTCGATCGAAGTCGATGACACGCACCGAAATCCAGCTTGCCCTGGAACGCCTTGGCCGCCGGCCCTTGCGCAGCCTGGGGCAGAACTTTCTGCACGACAGGAATATGGCCCGCTGGATCGTCGCGCGACTTGGGATCGCGCCCGGCGACCATGTGGTGGAGATCGGTCCGGGACTCGGTGCCCTGACGGAATTGCTCGTTCGCGAGAATATTCATCTGACCCTCATCGAGAAAGATGAACACATGGTACGGTGGTTGCGCGAGCGATTCGCTTCCGCGCGCGTGGAACTGTTCCACATCGATGCGCTCGATTTTGATCTCCGATCGCTCTATGGGAGGGGGCCCCTAAAAGTGATAGGCAATTTGCCTTACTATGCTTCGACGCCGCTCATAACCAAATACACCTCGGCCCTCTCTCCCGCATCAATACTTGTTCTGACTCTGCAGTGGGAAGTGGCGGAACGTTTGGTGGCCGCGCCGAGAACGAAGGAATTCGGCGCGATGACCGTGTGCACCTCTCGGCGATGGAACGTCCGTCTCGCGCGAAAACTTCCTCCGTCTATCTTTTATCCTAAGCCTCAGGTTTCCTCTGCTGTCGTTGTCTTCGAACGCAGGGCGCTGCGCGATATTGTGCCTTGCGATGATGCGCTTTTTGAGATGCTGGTTCGCCGGGGATTCGCCGAGCGACGCAAGCAGCTGCACAATATGCTTTCGGAGAACAAGGGGGATTGGTCTCGACTTTGCGCGGCTCTCGACGTGAAGGAAACCGTGCGGGCGGAAGAGCTTTCCCTTGCCCAATGGGAGCGATTCTGTCAGTTGCTGGCCCCAGCAAAGGCGCAGGATGGGGGCGAAATGTTCTGTGTGGTGGATGAGCAGGACCGTGTGACGGGTGCAGAACCCCGCGAATACGTGCATGTGAATAACTTGAGGCACCGGGCGATCCATGTGCTCATTTTTAACCAGCGGGGGGAGATCTTTCTCCAGCGACGCTCGATTTGGAAGGACAAGAATCCCGGACGGTGGGATTCCTCAACATCCGGACACGTGGATGCAGGGGAATTGTATGAGGAGGCGGCCCGACGTGAGTTGCGGGAAGAGATCGGCATCGAATGTCCGCTGGAAAAGCTTGGCAAGCTTCCCTGTTCGGAGGCCACCGGTTGGGAGTTCATAGAGATCTTTCGAGGCAGGCACGAAGGCCCATTTCGCCTCGCACCCATGGAGATCGAGACGGGTGCCTTCTTTCCTGTTGAGCAAGTGCGGCAGTGGCTTCGCGAGACTCCCGAAGATTTCAGCCCCGTCTTCGCGATGTGCGCTCGTTTCTTGGACGAGCGGGTCTGAGAACGATCGTCTTTTCAATTGCTACGTGAACCAGCGCAAGGGATACTACGACACTCTTTGCCCGATGGTGTAACGGTAACACAGAGGCCTTTGGAGCCTTCATTCATGGTTCGAATCCATGTCGGGCAGCGTGCTCAGTGTGCTCTTACCCGATCGGTTGGATCGCGAGGCGGTAGTGGTACGGCTTCACCCTGACCCAATACGCTTCGTGGACCTCCGCTCCCCAGCTGTTGTCGCCTCCGATACCCATCTGTTGATGGTCGAGCTGCAGCTCGATGAAATCGCGTCGCACGAGCTCATGGTCATGCGAGGCGGCTTCCACGTCGTCGTCGGCGTAATCGTGCGCCGTGAACTGAAGGACAGTATCAGCGGTAAAGCGGATTCCGCGATTGGCGGAGTCCGTCAACTGAACCCAGCGGACATCGGTGCGATTTCCATTGAGCTGGGGAAATATGTAGGGATGGTGCAACTCATCGACAAGGACTTCGTAGCGTCCAACTTTTGCGCCCGTCTTTCGATCCCAGTGGGTCTCGTGCGGTCCTCGCCCGTACCACGAGACGCGTCGCAACTCGCTGTTCAAGGCGGTGATAAGGCCGAGCCTGGGTAGATGCGAGATGAAGTCGGCGAACGGGTCGAAGCGCACTTCGAGGTCGATCGAACCGTCTGCGCCGATGCGATAGATCATATCGTAGGAAGCCAGTCGGCCGAAAACGGCACGAACGTCTACCCGGATGCAGCCATCGTCCGTCACTACGGAAACGCCGAGCGTTCTGCGGTGCGAGGCCGCCTCCTGCCAGGGAGCATAGATTTCACGGTAGTTGTTGCGGATCTGGTTGTCGTTCGGTATGCGCCAGGTGTTGGGCTCAAGAGGCCTTCTCAATAGCTCGCGACCCCCATGAATCATCGAGACGAGAGCGCCTCGTCGCCTATCGATCGTCACCTCCCAATCATCACCCGCGATGATATAGCTTTCGCCGGTATGCTGCAGAAGCGGAGTTCCGTTCGAAGGTGCGGCCGAACGCAGAGGCTGAGGGTAGCTTCCCTTGACGACAAACTGCTCCCAGGCGATTTCGTGACCGCTTGGCGCCCAAATTGTCGCCGAACTGGCGACCAGCGACACAATCAAGACCCATTCGCCGAACTCTTGAAGCCGATCTTGCGGCAACGGAACAGAAAGCTCGCACGCCTGCCGGGGCTCGACGTCGACTGCACCAAGAGATCCCTCAACCGCAACTTCCCCGTCTTTTCTCAGTTCCCATCGCATTTCAAACTGGCTGAGATTCGTGAAGAAAAACGCATTATGCACCCGGATCCGACCCGCGCCCAGATCGACGGCGACAAATTTCGCGCTTTGGTAGACTTTCTTAACCTCGAGAAGCGACGGGTTTGGCCTGCGGTCCGGGCGCACGAGGCCATCACAACAAAAATTACCATCATTCGGGACGTCTCCGAAGTCACCTCCGTAGGCGAGATAGCGTCCGGAACCGTCCGGCAGTGGCTTGTAGATGGCGAGGTCACACCATTCCCAGATGCAGCCACCTTGAAGGACGTCATACGCCTCAATCACGTCCCAATAGTCGCGAAAATTCCCAAGACTGTTGCCCATGGCATGGGCATACTCACACAAGATGAGGGGACGATCGGCAGCCGGATCTTTGGCATAGGTTTCCAAGTCGGCGGGGAAGGCATACATCGGGCAGTAGATGTCCGTATTGGCGGCGCGGAACGCCGATTCGTACTGGACAGGGCGTGATGGATCGCGCTCTTTGAACCATTGATAGGCAGCGAAGAGATGCGGGCCGTTGCCGGACTCGTTGCCCAGCGACCAGATGATGATCGAGGGATGATTCTTGTCCCTCTCGACCATGCGGCGATGTCTTCCAAGGAGGGCCTCCTTCCAGCTTGGGTCCTGTAGCAGGAGGTGATTCGTAAAAGCACCCATGTCGTGAGCCTCCAAATTGGCTTCGCCGATTACATAAAGTCCATAGCGGTCACAGAGATCGTACCAGAGCTGACAATTTGGATAATGGCTCGTTCGGACCGTGTTGATGTTGTGCCGCTTCATCAGCTCGATGTCCTGAATCATCGACTCTGCGGTGACGACATATCCGCTTTCGGGCAGGAATTCGTTACGGTTGACACCTTTGATGTAGATCGGTTGCCCGTTGACAAGGAGTTGACGGTTTCGGATCTCCACCTTGCGAAAACCGACGCGGATGCTCGTCATTTCTGCGATACCGCCCTCCGGATCGGCCAGCGAAACGACCAGCGTATAGAGCGCAGGAGATTCTGCAGACCACTGGTGAGCTTTGGGCACCGACCCGGCGCATTCGGAGACGCCATCTTTCCCGGCGCTGACGGACACATCGAGCGTTTCAGCGAAAGCGGCATCCCCCTCCGGGCTAAGAAGCTCCAGCCGGACCTGAGCCGTCTTCTCATTCCCAGTCGTATTGTGCAGAGTCGCCTTTATCCGGAAGATCCCATCGCAATAGGCGGGATCAAGATCGGCAATCACCTCCAAGTCCCGGAGGTAAACAGCTCCGGCAGACCAGAGGTAGACGTCACGGAAGATGCCGCTTAGCCGCCACTTATCCTGATCCTCGAGATAGCTTGCGTCCGAATACTGGAAAACTTCGACGGCGAGAAGATTCTCTCCGGCGACAAGGTGTTGCGTGATATTGAAATCCGCCGGCGTTCGACTGTCCTTTGCGAAACCGACCTTTTGGCCGTTCACCCACACGTTGTAGGCGGAGTCGACGCCATCGAAGTGAAGAAAGACCGACCGACCAGACCAGGACTCGGGAACCTCGAATATTCGGCGATACGATCCGACCTGATTCCGCCACCGATAGCTGGTAAACTCCACCGGCGGTGTTCCCGTGACCCGCGGAGGATCCTTCAGGAAAGGATACTTAATGTTTGTGTAAATGGGGACACCGTAGCCATGGAGCTGCCAGTTGGCAGGAACCTTGAGTCGGTTCCACTGCGACGTATCAAAATCCTCTCGATAGAAATCCACCGGGCGGCTCCATGGATCCGGGGACCATTGGAACAACCATTCTCCCTCCAGTGAAGCCCACCAGGGAGACTCCTCGAGGCGGTTTCCGAGGGCCTTGTCCCGGTCCGGAAATGCCAAGAGACTGGCGCACGCCGGCTCGGTGCCCACGCGCTGAATTTCCGGGTTCTCCCAATCTTCCTGTTTGTCAGATGCGGTCCGCGTTTCTGGCGAGTCCATCTTCAAGAGAAGTCACACCAGAAGAGCCTTCTCATCGGGACCGAATAGGTGGACGTCCTTGGCCGCAAAGTCAAAACCCGTGGTGTCTCCATGTCTAAATCCATGGAACCCGGTGATGCTTACCGTGATGCGATTCCCTGCTTCGGTGACCCCATGGAGATATGTGACATCTCCCAGGCTTTCCACGACTTCAATCTTAAGCGACCCCTTGCCATGATCCTTATCCGTCACTTCGATGTGCTCCGGCCTAATCCCAAGGGTAACACCGGTTGCCGGTTGAATGGAAATTCCGCCTGGCGCTTCCATGTTGACCTGCCCTCCTCGAAAATCCGGCGCGTTCAACCGGAGATTCTTTCCGTCGCTTTCAGCGGAAGGAATCTTCAAGAAGTTCATCTTTGGAGAGCCGATAAAACCCGCAACGAAAAGATTCGCCGGTCTCTGATAGAGATCCATCGGTCTGCCGGCCTGCTCGATTCGGCCCCGATTGAGAACGACGATCTTGTCGGCGAGTGTCATCGCTTCGACCTGATCGTGCGTAACGTAGACCATAGTGGTCTCCAGATCACTGTGGAGCTTCGATATCTCGATGCGCATCTGCACCCGCAATTCAGCGTCGAGGTTGGAAAGGGGTTCGTCGAAAAGGAAAACCTTGGGGTCTCGCACGATCGCGCGACCGATCGCTACCCGCTGACGCTGGCCGCCAGAGAGCTGCGCCGGACGACGGGTGAGCAGCGGCGTCAAGTGCAAAACCTCGGCTGCACGAGCAACCTGCGCCTTGACGTCTGCTTTCGGAAGGCCGGCCATCCTCAATCCGAAGCCCATGTTCTCTTCCACGGTCATGTGCGGGTAGAGCGCATACGACTGAAAAACCATTGCGACACCGCGGGCGGCTGGCTCCACGTCGTTGACAACCTGATCGCCGATCCGCAACTCGCCGTCGGTGAGTTCCTCGAGACCCGCAATCATTCGAAGCAGGGTCGACTTTCCGCATCCGGAAGGACCGACAAACACGACAAATTCTCCGTCCGAAATATCAAGATCGACGCCGTGAATGATTTCGACGTGACCGAACCGCTTGACGACCTTTCGCAGGGTTAATGCTGCCATAAGCAATTGCGCCTAGTTATAGGGGAGTGTTCCATCTGAAAAGAAACCGGAAATTCATTCGAAATTCCACTTTTCTCTTTCAAACTGCGAAGAAATCGTAAACGATGAGCCCAGAGTCAAGCACTATGCAACAAAAATACCGCAACGCTGATTTTCCGGGGCGTTGGTGCCCCTCGTTGCTGGCCATTTATTGTGGCTATTGTTACGAATCTGTTTCCCGCTGTTCGCGGAGGCCGGTTCTTACAGAATGACTCAGTCCTGCTAACGTTAACTCTCCCCAAAACCGATGATTAAGCATAATTTCGTTGTCACGATTGTTCTAGGAATCATAACGGCGATCACCGCACACTCGGAAAAGCTCGTCATCAACTCGAACCAGTCGAATCCAACTGGCAAGGCGCTTTTCACTGAGCTCGTTGAAGAGTTTAAGAAGCAGAACCCCGACCTGGAGGTCGTGTTCAATACGACGGATCACGAGGGCTATAAGACAGCGATTCGCAACTGGCTCACAACGGAACCGCCCGATATTGTCTTTTGGTTTTCAGGCAATCGCATGAGGGCGTTCGTCGATCGCGGTTTGTTCGACGACGTCTCGGATGTTTGGAAAAAGAACAATTGGGACGAATCATTCAAAACGACAGTTTCGGCCATGACCGTCGACGGGAAACAGTGGGGTATTCCCACGACCTACTCGTTTTGGGGTATATTCTATCGGAAGGACATTTTCGAGAAGCTAGGTATTGCCGTGCCCCAGACATGGGAGGAATTCGTGGCGGCTGCCAAGAAGCTCAAGGAAAATGATATCATTCCTTTTACGATCGGCACGAAAGACGTTTGGACCCCAGCAGGTTGGTTTGACATCCTGAATATGCGCATCAACGGATATGATTTTCATATTGAGCTCATGGATGGGAAGGTCTCCTACACGGACGAGAGGCTCAAGGAAGTCTTCGCAAAGTGGAAGGAATTGGTAGACGGCAAATTCTACCTGCCAAATAACACCACATACACCTGGCAAGAGAGCCTGTCCTTCCTCCTGAATGGCAAGGCCGCCATGATTCTCATCGGAAGTTTCCTCGGGCAAGCGGTCCCGCCGGATATGAAGGACAAGATCGGCTTTTTTCCGTTCCCGACGATCAAGCCGGATGTTCCTCGCGGCGAGGATGCTCCAGTCGATAGCATGCATATACCGGCAAAAGCCAAAAACAAAGCCGGGGCGCGCAAGTTCCTGGAATTTATTGCCACTCCTACGGTTCAGGAGCGGATGGCCGTTGGGCTTGCCTCCCTGCCTTCAAATGTGAACGCCAAGCCGCCTGAGGATCCCCTTTTCCAAGAGGGCCTCGAGCTTCTGAAGCATGCTCAATCGGCGCAATATTATGACCGCGACACCGATCCTGAAATGGCGACCGAGGGAATGAAAGGCTTTCAGGAATTCATGGCTTTTCCAGACCGGATCGACCAGATTTTGAAGCGACTCGAGAAGGTCGAACAGCGCATCTTCAAGGAGAAGAAGTAGGCAGGCGAAGATTGCAGCCCACAGAGAGCGCCTGCGGTTCGCAAATGCCTTTTCTAATCTCCTAAGATTACGTGAGCTCGCAAAGCGCAACCAGCCAGGCGGGTGTTGTCCCCCCGAAAAGGCGGCGTCGAGTGGGTCGCCACGATTTTGCGCCGTGGCTTTTTATTGCCCCGGCGGCGATCATCTTTGCCGTTTATGTGATAATCCCGATTTTTCAGTCCTTCTGGCTCAGTCTCTTTGAGTGGGATGGGATTACTGTCGACAGGGAATTCATTGGACTGGCCAACTATCAGCAGCTTTTTGACGATGAGCAGTTTTGGACATCTCTTCGGAACAACGTTTACTGGCTGGTTTTCTTTCTGCTCGGACCGGTTGGCGGTGTGGCGATAGCCGTTTTTCTCAACCAGCAAGTTCCCGGGATGCGGCTCGTAAAGTCGCTCTTCTTCTTTCCATTCGTCCTTTCACAAGTGGTCATCGGGCTGGTGTTCTCGTGGTTCTACGATCCCGAGCATGGTCTCTTGAACGCGGTATTGGGAATTTTCGGCGTTCCGCCGTTCGCGCCGCTCTCCGACCCGAATATGGTGACCTTCGCGATCATTGCTGCTGGATTATGGCCGCAAATTTCCTACTGCATGATTCTCTACCTTGCCGGCCTCACGGCCGTTGATCCCGAGCAGATCGAGGCGGGACGCCTGGATGGTGCCAAGGGATTTCGAATGTTCTGGCACATCATCATGCCTCAGCTCAGACCCGCCACATTTATCGCTGTCGTTATTACCGTCGTCGGTGCGCTTCGATCATTCGACCTGGTTCAAGTCATGACGGACGGCGGGCCGTACGGCAGTTCGTCCATTTTGGCTTTCTTCATGTTTCAGCAATCGATCACGAATTTCCGCATGGGCTACGGAGCGGCGATTGCTGTGGTCTTGTTCCTCATCATGTCAGTTTTCATTGCCTTCTTTCTCTGGCGAATGATTAAAACCGAAGAACGCTAATGTTTCCCGCTCCGATCGACAGAGCCTCGCCTCCGAAACGGTATCTTTACTATGTGGCGGTAGTTGTCGCGCTGGTCGCTTGGCTGTTGCCGCTCCTGGCAGTCATGTTGACCTCCATTCGGTCGGCCGAAGATTTGAACATGGGAAATTACTGGGGCTGGCCCAAGGAGTGGAAATTTTCAAACTATATCGAGATCTTCCAAGCGACGCCCTTGCTGCGATACTTGATCAACTCCGTGGTGATCACTATCCCCGCTGTTTTTTGCGCCATTGCTCTGGCGACCCTCGCCGGATATGCCCTAGCGAAGTTTAAGTTCCGCGGGAAATCTGCTCATGTTTTGCATGTTTGTCGGCGGTAACTTTGTTCCCTTCCAGATCCTCATGGTGCCCGTTCGGACCATGACATTGCGTTTTGGACTTCTTGATACCTACTGGGCGCTCATCCTTTTTCACCTCGCGTTTCAAACGGGCTTTTGTACCCTCTTCATGCGGAACTTCATCTCCACGCTCCCCAACGCCTTGATCGAGTCGGCGCGGGTCGAGGGCGTCAACGAGTTGAAGATTTTCTGGCACATTATTGTCCCGCTGTTGCGACCCGCGCTGGCGGCGTTGGCGGTGCTGCTGTTTACGTTCGTCTGGAACGACTACTTTTGGGCGTTGGTGTTGGTGCAGAGCGACACCGTGAAGCCCATCACGACGGGAATCGCCTCGTTGCGAGGTCAGTGGCTGGCCGCCTGGCAGCTTATTTCTGCCGGCTCCATTGTCGCCGCACTGCCTCCGGTCGCCATGTTTTTCATTTTGCAGCGCCAGTTTATTGCCGGTCTCACCCTCGGCGCGGTGAAATAGCATGCCGAAGATCGCTGCTGGCGGCCCTGTGAAGCGGCAAGGTCCTTTTTGGTGATCCTTGAGGCGTCGCCGCCCGCGGATCAACAGCAGAGTTTGCCACTTTGACGGAAGCGCGCGGATCAGCTTCAAAGTTGTCCTAGAACCTATGAACAAGAGCTACTCTTACGATTCGTTTCTCTACGGGGTCGTCTATTATCCGGAACAATGGCCCGAAACGTCCTGGGAGAAGGACCTGGCACGGATCGTCGAGACGGGAATGAATGTGGTTCGCATGGGTGAGGGGGCCTGGAGCGTATGGGAGCCTGTCGAGGGGCACTACGAGTTCGAGTTGTTCGATCGGGCGCTGGAGCTTTGCCAAAAGGTCGGGCTTAAGGCCATCATGGGGACGCCGACGTACACGCCGCCGGCCTGGCTGACCGAGCGGTATCCTGAGGTGCTGCGAGCGAGTTTCGAGGGGGTACTGTTGCGGCACGGCTCACGACGTCACTACAATTACACGTCGCCGGTCTATCGCGAGAAGTCGCGCGCCATTACCGAAGTGCTGGCGACGCATTACCGGAACCATCCCAGCGTGATTGGCTGGCAGATCGACAACGAGCTGAACTGCCATTTGGACATGAGTTTCGCGGAAAGCGATCATACGGCCTTTCGCGCATGGTGCCAGGAGCGCTATCTGACTCTGGAGGCACTGAACACTGCCTGGGGGACTGCCTTTTGGTCTCAATCCTACAGCGAGTGGGAGCAGATTTGGCTGCCACGGCCGACCGTCACTTATCAGAATCCGAGTCTCCTGCTCGACTTCTATCGATTCACCTCCGATATGACGATTCGTTTCGCGACGATGCAGTATGAGATCATCAAGCGCATCGCACCACATCAGTTCGTGACCCATAACGCATTTCAGGACATGACGAACGTTGATCTGCAGCGCTTCGTGCAGGAGGCAGTCGATTTCGTTTCCTACGATTCCTATCCAGAGTTCAGAGTCACTGATTCCACCTTGCCAAAGATTTTTCGCGATCGCTTCGAGTCCCGCTTGCTCTCGCGCATGCGCGGCGTCTCCGCGAAGTTCATGGTCTTGGAGCAACAGTCAGGGCCAAGCGGGCAAATTGGCGGGATCTTGAACGGAAACCCCGACTATCTTCACCCAACTCCCAAACCCGGACAAATGCGCCTTTGGTGTTGGAACTCGATCGCTAACGGTGCCGATGGGATTATCTTTTTCCGTTGGCGTTCGCTTCCCTACGGCGCCGAAGCCCACTGGAATGGTCTGCTTTACCACGACGAGAGGAATACCTGGAGGCTGGACGAAGCGAAGCGACTCGGTCATGAAATCGGACGCTTGGGGCCCAAGTTGACCGGCACGACCTGCTTGTCCCATACGACCATCGTCTACGATTTCGACAACGAGTCGCATGCGAGGATCGAGAACGCCACCGGCCAATGGCGCGAGGTCAGCGAGCGTGCGATCTATCGAGCGCTCGCGGAACGACACCTGTCGGCCGACGTCCGCCCGCTCTCGGGCCTGGAGCGGGGCAAGGACCTTGGCGCGAGCCAGATCGTTTTCTTTCCCCATGCTCACGTCCTCACTGACGCGGACGTGAAATCTCTGGAAGAATATGTCAAGAATGGTGGAACGCTGGTCTTCGGCTGCTGGAGCGCTTATCGAGACCGCAACCACTGGTGCCACAGCGCGCCGGCCCGGGCATTTTTCGAGGACCTCGTGGGCGTCAGGGTGGAGGACTTTACGGTGGTTCCGGCGGGCGAGACTTCAGGCATTTGCTTTGTTGCTGCCAACACACGCGTCGACGCGCCGATCTTCAATGAAGTGCTCGCTCCCGTCACGGAGGGCGTCCAGACGCTTGCGACGTACACTTCCGACTACTATGCGGGGAAACCCGCCGTGAGTCTGCGGCAATACGGACAGGGCCGGGTGGTCTACTTTGGGAGTTTCTTCACTGTCGAGAACGTGACGGCCTTGCTGGATGCTCTTGCTGTCGATGATCCCTTGCGCGCCTGGGCAGAGATTCCCGCTGAGGTTCAAGCTACCGTGCGAGTCAACGAGATAGAACGCTTTTGCTTTCTTTTGAATTTTACGCCGGAGCCGAAGCTCGTCACACTAAACCAGCCCAGCTTCGATCTATTGGAAGAGCGCGAGCTTGTGGGTCGCACAGAGATTCCGCCGTACGGCGTCTGTCTGGCTCGCTGCTGAGTCGTTCCCAATCACCGTTGGAACGATGTCGCTAAGCGGTCCTTCTAATGTGCCATTGGCAGCTGACGAAGTCGCCCGCAGGATAGGGGACAGGCAGGCCGATAGACATCAGGGCGTCTCCACGTCGGATATGGTCTCCGACGGTATAGTGCGCCGAGGGGTCGAGGCCCTTGAGCCTGAGAAAGCGCTGGGGTGGATTCGGTAGAGAAAGCACCGTCACATGAGTGACCAGCGCCTCGTCGCGACCTGGCGAGACAACCATCCAGGCGCACTCGTTCGACTTGAACGGACTGCGCAGACGGTAGAGGTCTCCTTCGAGTAAGAGTTGGCGCACTTTCGTGTAGAATGCGGTCTGGCGTCTCAATTCCTCGCCGTCCTCAGCGCTGAGGAGGGAAACATCGAGCTCGTAACCAAAGGCTCCGGTAAACGCAACTTCGCCGCGCGTCTTGAACGGCGCTACACGGCCCACCTGGTGATTGGGCACCACGGAAACGTGTGCGGCGATCGCACTCCACGGATAAACGACGCTGGTGCCATACTGAATCTTAAGACGGCAGACTGCGTCGGTATTATCGCTCGTCCAGATCTGGGGCATATAGTGGAGCATTCCGGGGTCGAAGCGACCCCCGCCGCCCGCGCATCCTTCAAAAAGCACCTTGGGAAATTCCTGAGTAATTCGTTCCATGAACTCATAGAGACCGAGCATGTAGCGATGTGCGGTTTCTTCCTGCTGTTCCGCCGGCAGCGCGGCGGAGCCGATCTCCGTCATATGCCGGTTCATGTCCCACTTGACGTAATCGATGGGGATCTCCCGCAAAATTGTGGCGACCATCCCATAAATGTGGTCGCGGACGTCCTTTCGCGAGAAGTCGAGGATCAGCTGAGTGCGTCCTTCGCTGCGAGGGCGGTCGGGAACGTGCAAACACCAGTCCGGATGGGCGCGGTAAAGCTCGCTATCCATGGAGATCATTTCCGGCTCGAACCAGAGTCCGAAGCGCAGGCCCTTTTGGTTGATCCGGGCGGCCACGTCCCCGAGGCCGCCTGGTAGTTTTCTCTTGTCGACGAACCAGTCGCCGAGCGACGAGCGGTCGTCGTCGCGATGACCAAACCAACCGTCATCCAGGACGAACAATTCGATCCCCAAGTCCGCGGCTGCCGTGGCGATGTTCTCGAGTTTGCTTGCGTCGAAGTCGAAATAGGTGGCTTCCCAGTTGTTCACGACAATCGGCCGCGGCTTGTCGCGCCATTCTCCGCGACACAGATTCCGCCGATAGAGTCGATGATAGGCTCGCGACATGCCACCGAGCCCTTCCGCCGAGAATAGAAGGACTGCCTCAGGCGTCTGAAACTCCGAGCCTGACTCTAGCTTCCATGAAAAATCGAAGGGATTAATTCCGAGCTGGGCCCGGCACCCGTAGTCGGCATCGCACTCGGCAAGTCCAAGAAAATTACCGCTATACACGAGATTGAAAGCGTAGACGGTGCCGCGATCTTCGTCGGTCCCGGGCTCGATGAGCGCGAAGAATGGATTATGCTGATGGCTGCTCGATCCGCGGCGACTCTCTATCGATTGAATGCCCGGACGAAGTGGGGTTTCACAGATCTCACGTTCTCGCACGTGAGCACCGAAGAGATGCAAGAATTGGCGCTCGATATGGGCGGCGGAAAAATCCACCGAGCACGACAGGGCTCGGCGGACGGTGAGTGGAGAACTCCCTCGATTGAGCACGCGCACCGAGCGACTGATCGCGGGATGATCGGCGAAGACTCCGTAGCAAAGTTCGACCCGCATCTGAAGCTTCGCATCTTCGAGTTCGACGACCAGAGTCTCGGCATCGGCCTGGTTTTCGACCCAGGTTGCGGGAAGTCCGGCGAGCGAGGGCTTACCTGCAACGATTCGAAAATCCTTGAATCGCAGGTCGACAATACGAGATCCGTCGGCCTGTAGAATCTCGAGCGCCGGCGACCTGAAATCGGTATTCCCGTAAACCGGGTACTCGAGAGGGATCGTATCAAGGCTAAACTCCCTCGAGTCGGAACCGGAGGGATTTGGGCTGAAGGCCCGCTCGCGAAACTGCAACGCAAAGTCCAGGTCCTGCGTCGCCAGTCTTGCTCCCCAGTAGAGGTGAGTCAGATATCCTTGCGGCAGCACCTTTATTACGTAAGTCGTGGCGCCAGCGTGGAGAAAGAATGTACCAGTTTCCGGAAGGTGGACGATCGGCATGCCCTATCCCCGTAACCAACCCTGGCGCAGGTCGCAATAACAATGCCACGTGCTACTAAATGGAACGCCGGAAACTTCGTCGCGTCGCCCAGTGCATGTCCGCTCCCTGGCGTGCAAGGAAGATAATTCAAGATTCTGGAGATGCCTCGGGTTTCGAATTCGCCATTCGCCAACGAGCGATTTTCGTCGCGGCGTGCGACTTCGCTAAACCATCGGCTAGCGAATCAAGCCCCAACGTTCGCCAAACGGCCAATAAACAAAAAGCCCGCGGCCGGTCACGTTTGTGTCCGGAACCTGACCAAAGTCCCGGCTGTCTCGCGAGAAATAACTGTTGTCTCCGAGGGCGAAGTAGCTTCTCTCCGGCACGTTGAACGTTTCCTCCGGAGTCGAGAGGTAGGGAAACTGGTGCATGTTGGAATAACCACGGTAGCCGTTCTTGCCGCTCATAACCCGTTGAAAGACCCACTCGGAGGCCTTGCTGCCGTCAATGAAAAGAAAGGGCGCGTCGATGCGCAAGGTATCACCAGGAATGCCGGCCAGACGCTTAATGTAGTGTTGCGATTCCATCCCCGGAGGCAGGCTGATCTCGATGCGCCGGATCCCATTGGTCTTAAAGACAAAGACGTCACCGCGCTTCGGGTTCACGAAGTTGTAGGACATCTTGTCGACGAAAACCTGGTCGCCCGTCTGGACGTAGCCACGCGCAATCGTTTCGCCCTTTTGATAGGTCCTCCGCGGCTGGACGCCGAAATCGCGATAGAGCGTATCTCGCGGCGCGAAGACCGTGTAGGAATTGTTCTCACCAACGATCGTCGTGAACGTGAAGAAATTGAGATAGGTCGCTTCTTGAAGGTCCACGATGATATCAGCCTGCTTCGCGGTGACATCAATGTAGTGCCGGCCCAACCAGACGAGCTGAACCGCCCGGGAGAGAACGTTCGGCGGTGGGGTGTTGGTATGCGTGCCGACGATTCCATACAAAGTTGGCTGCATTGAACCTGTTGGAATCTTGAAGGGCTGAAGAAAATACGCGCGCACTCCCGCCGCAATCACGATCGCCACCAGAAAAACCTCCACATTCTCGCGCCAGCCAGCATCCTTGGGGGGAGGTGCGATGCGCCCTACGGCCCGTTCGATCTCGTCACGAACAGCGTAGATTTCCTCCCGCTTGCGGCCCTTGAGGGCCTGTTTCAGCTTCGTAAGCAAATCCTGAAGGACCGCCAGATCTCGCTCTGGCAGGATGTCCGACTTATAATGGATCAACCTCTTCAGAGCATGCCGGTAATGCCGCCCTTCTTTGATATACCGCGGTGTAAAAAACATCCCCTAGCTGGCTGCCGGCTCGATTCCAGGTTGCTCAAGAATCTGAACTAGCTGGTCTTCAAGACTTGAATGAATGCCTCCTGGGGAATATTCACTGAACCAATCGCTTTCATCCGCTTCTTGCCTTCCTTCTGCTTCTCAAGTAGTTTTCTTTTTCTCGTAATATCCCCACCATAGCACTTTGCTGTCACGTTTTTACGCAGTGCACTTACATTCTCTCGGGCGATGATTTTGCCTCCGATCGCCGCTTGAATGGAGACTTGGTAGAGTTGAGCGGGGATGACTTCCTTGAGCTTGGCGGCAAGCGACCGGCCGCGGGCGTCCGCTTTGTCGCGGTGGACGATCGAGGAAAACGCGTCGACCGGCTCACCGTTGACGAGCATCTCGAGCTTGACGAGATCGGCCTCGCGGTAGCCGGTAGGTTCGTAGTCCATCGAGCCGTAGCCCCGCGTCAGCGTCTTAATCTTATCGTGAAAATCCACGAGAATCTCGTTGAGTGGGAGCGTAGCGGTAATCATCACGCGGCGGGAGTCGAGGGATTCTGTGTGCTCAACGGTGCCGCGCTTGTCGAGCATGAGTTGCATCATGTCGCCGATGTTTTCATTGGGGACCATGACAAAGCACTTTACGATCGGCTCGCGGATCTCCTCGACGACGCTCATATCGGGAAGGTTGGCCGGGTTATCGATCTCGATATGCTCGCCGTTGGTCTTCACAACCTCGTAAACGACACTTGGATACGTGGCAATGATGTCCATGCTGTATTCCCGCCGGAGTCGCTCCTGGATGATCTCCATGTGCAGCAGACCCAGGAATCCGCAGCGGAAGCCGAAACCGAGCGCGACGGAGCTTTCGGGCTGGAAGACGAAGGCGGAATCGTTGAGCTGAAGCTTGGACATGGACATCTTGAGGTGTTCGAAATCGGCGGTATTAATGGGATAGATGCCACTGAAGACCATGGGATGGACTTCTTGAAAGCCGGAAAGCGGTTCGCTAGCCGGTCTGCGGGAGTCGGTCAAGGTGTCGCCGATTTTGATGTCGGCGGTGCTCTTGATATTGGCGATGAAGTATCCGACGTCTCCGGCGTTGAGACGGGGTTGTGGCAGCATCTTTGGTGTGAAGACGCCGACCTCCTTGATCTCGTAGATCTGGTTGGTCGACATCAATCTGACGCCCTGGCCAGCGCCGACGCCTCCCGAAGCGACCCGGATGTAGGCCACCACGCCGCGATACCCGTCAAACACCGAGTCGAAGACCAGCCCGCGCAAAGTTTCATCCCGGGCCTGAGGGGGCGGGATGCGATGAACGATGGCCTCCAGAATCCCGGTAATGCCGATTCCCGCCTTCGCACTCGCCTCGATGGCCTCGTCCGCCGGTATGGCCAGGATGTCCTCGAGTTGCTTCTTTACCGTCTCGACGTCCGCGTTGGGGAGGTCGATTTTATTAATGACGGGGATGATGGTGAGTCCCTGCTTGAGGGCGAGATGAACGTTGGCGACGGTTTGAGCCTCGACGCCTTGGGCGGCATCGACCACGAGCAGGGCTCCCTCGCAGGCCGCCAGGCTGCGGGAGACTTCGTAGGCGAAATCAACGTGTCCCGGGGTGTCGAGAAGGTTGAGCCGGTAGTCCAAACCGTTCTCCGCGCGGTATTTCATGGCCACCGGGTGCGCCTTGATGGTGATGCCGCGCTCGCGCTCCAGATCCATGGAATCGAGCAACTGGTCCTGCTTGTCTCGCTCGGCAATCGTGCCCGTGCTCTCGAGCAGACGGTCAGACAAGGTCGTCTTGCCGTGGTCGATGTGCGCGATGATGCAAAAATTGCGCGTGCGTTCGATGGACATCAGGAAAGGTGGGGGAATATCCTAGACCGGAACGGTTGGGTCAACATTGCAAACTAAAGGACGGCGACAAATCCGATTTACGTGGCAGCTCTGGGTGATCATAGGTGTCTCTTTGGTTGCTCTGGCGCTGCCGATTGCTAGTGTGATCCTGACATTGCAAGTGTTGACCAGGGGCGGGGCGCCGCCGCCACCCGCGCAGCAGGAGGCACCCGAAGCAACCAGTTCCGGCGTCTTGGAAAATGTGCTCGAAGGAATTGCCGATGAGAAGCTGGCTCCCGGAGAACTTGGAAACGACGAGGCGAAAATCGAGTTGGAGGTTCTTGACGTGGGCGAGGAGAGGAGACGCATCGAGGGATTGCTGCAATCGTATGGTGGTGTGGCGATTCCGACCTCGGAAAGTGCCTCCGAGGTCCGCCTGTTGGTGCGGGTTCCAGAGGATCGGATCTCCGAGTTCCTGGCGGAGTGCATCGGCGAGGGGGCACGACCTCCCGCGAAAGACCTCATGGAGATTGTGATTAGAAAGAGGAAGCTGCCATGATAGCTATCGCATTTGCTCTGGAGTTTGAGAGCGCCTGTTTCCGCGCTCGGCACGATCCGCGCCTGCGTGTAGGTGTCTGGCTCCTGGGTGAGATGGGGCAGGGAGCCGCCCGAAATTTGGAGAAACGGCTCTCCGAGGCGA
The DNA here is from genome assembly GCA_963820865.1 of uncultured Verrucomicrobiae bacterium. Taxonomy (GTDB): domain Bacteria; phylum Verrucomicrobiota; class Verrucomicrobiia; order Chthoniobacterales; family Terrimicrobiaceae; genus DASTFP01. Next base: position 412,126 of record CAWGBZ010000011.1, on the reverse strand, counting down.
GGCCGAGGCTCCTGATTTCGGCGGGATTCGCGGGTGGATTGCAGCCGGGTCTCAAGGCAGGAGATCTGATTTTGGGGGAGAATCACTCCGACCCGGAGATCGTTGCCAAGCTGTCACTAAATGACGGCTGGCGAGTCGGCTGCGTGGCCACGGCGGAGGGCATTCTTGAAAGGGCGGAGGACAAGAGATTTCTCGGCATGCGGACCGGTTGCCTGGCGGGGGATCTGGAGACGGCACACCTCGCGCGAATCTGTGCTGAAAAAGGCGTTCGGATGCTGAGCATCCGCTGCATCAGCGACGTGGTGGAGGACGACCTGCCAATGCCTGCCGACATTCTCTTGAACCCCAGGACCGGCCGTCCTGATCCGTTGGGACTGTTTCGGCATTTGATAGGCCATCCGTCATCCGTGCCGGGCTTCAACAGGCTTCTCAAAGACTCGAAGCTGGCGCAGAACCAGCTTGCCAAAGGGCTCGAAGAGCTTCTTCCTCAGCTCATCCGAATAGCTTAACGCACCGTAGTGCGGTGGGTTCAGCCCTTCGCGGTCTTCCGCTGCCCAAGTGCGCCGAGTTGCTCGCGAACGATCTGCCAAAGTGTTTCGCGAAGTTCGGCGGTGGCCTTGTTGCGACGAATGGCGGCGAAAACCTTCTCGCAAGCGCGTCGCTTTTCGTCGCTCCAATGCGAGGAATTGGCGCCGTATTCCTCGAGCACTTCCTTGAGCTGAGCAGCCCCCAGGGTGGCGTCATCACGCCGGGCATGGGTTCGACCCAGCAGATAGCAGTAGACACCAAAAGAGCGATCCAGGAGGATCCACGGGAAGTTTACCGCCTGACAAGGACCCACCGAAAGGGTTCGACCCGCGAGCTGCATCTGGCGACCGGCGCCAAAGGGAAAGCCACCGGGCAGCTTGGCGGTGAACTCGGGGCGTCGTTTTCCCATGAGGAAACTGCCGACCGCGCCGCCGGCAGCGCCCAGGACCGTCGGCAGGCCGATGGAATGGCCGGCGGTGGCGAGGTCGAAGAGGGCGCCTGCGGCAGCGCCGCCGAGAGCGCCCGCGACGACCAACTGCTTCTCATTCAGCCCAAACAGGCGCCACGTTTCCTCGCTAAACAATCCCGCATCGATGACCTGATCAATGGAATGCGCAGGTTTTACACGGTGATGCTCGAAGAGAAGGATGAGGTCGCGATGGGCGCGGGCCTCGCGTTCACTCACCGCGCGCATGAACTGCGCTTTGAGCTTCTCGCTGATAACCTTCTGACGCGACGTCAACTCAGATCCCGCGGTCGACTCGCTGTGAGTGAGCGCATCGGCGAGCAGGTCGTAGATAATATCGGCGCAGTCATCGAGACGCTTCTCCCATTCCTCGCGGAAGATCGCCACGGCATCCATGAGCCGCGGTTTCCATCGTTGCTCGATTCCCGCCAGCGTCTCGAGCAATTCCACCCGGTCTGAGAAGCTGGCGTGATGCGCGTTGAACTCGCGCACGGCGTTGAAGTGCAGGGCGAGCCGCCGGCGCCACTCCTCGAGATGATCCTCGGACTTGGTCCGGTTAATGATGGCCAGGCGCGGCTGTCCCGTAAGCCGCAGGATTTCCATCTCCGCGATGTGGATATCAAGAAGCGGCTCGGATCCGTCCACCACGTAGATGATGCCGGCATCCTCGTTGACGATCGGCTCGAGCAGTCGGCACTCGGCCTCGAAATCCTGGCGACCGGCGTGCCGGGCGAGGAAGTCACGAAAGACCGCCAAAGGTTCTCGCGCGCGCGCCGCCGGTTCGATTTCGCGCAACGCTTCGATGGCGTTCTGGAATCCGGGGGTATCGTAGAAGGCGAAAAGGTCGCGCAGCCAGAATCGCTGACAGGTCACGGTTTCTCCTGGCATCGAGCTTATGCGTACCTGGTCGTTCTCCGCGAGCGTCGAGACCACGGACGATTTGCCATGGTTCACGGCTCCCACGATTGCGAATGTAGGCACCCCCTCGCTCATCGCGGCCATCTTTCCAGACCAACTCGAAGGTCGTGGATTGCCAGAAAATTGCGCCAATTCCCCAGTTCCTCGGCGAAGGTCGGACCCCCGGAATCTTCTCCGCGGTCCGGCACCAGGAGCACAAGAACTTCCACGCTCTCGTTGGTCGCTGCCGTAATCTTCCGCAGCACCAACGCGATCGCGCGAATCGGTGCCCGCCGCGCGCCGACCAGGACCGCAATTCCCGCCAACGCGGCGGCCTCTCCCTCGACTCGCGCGAGCGCCGCGGAATTGCCGCCAGGATCATCAATCCGAATCGACAACACCGGTTTGGATAGCTGCCAGCTGAAGCCCATCCTCAAACCCGATTCCACGGCGTCCTCTTCAATCTCCAGCTCATTGGCGACCAGAGCGAGACAACTGCCGCTGCTCTGGTGGCCGATCATTGGGAAGGACCCGGGAACCTCCAGCCCGGCCGTCTCTGCTTGGCCGCGAATAAACGGACCCGTCAGCCTGCGGAAAAGCGCGTTGTGGCCGGCATGGTTGAACGGAAAAGTGCGCAGCGCTGCGCGCAGGCCGAACCCACACCAGATCAGCAAAAACAATCTCACGAGAAAACCGTAAAAAAAGGTGGCGTAGAAGAGGAAGGGCCACCACGAGGTCATCCCGGGGAGCGAGAGGGACTTGATGCCCTCGCTGTACGAAAAACGACTCTGCACGACCTCTTCGTGGGTCGGATGCGGATTCGGCAGAAAGGCCCACGGTCTCGCAATCGAGGAAACAAGCCTGTAGACAGTTTCCGGGCTGGTTGGCAGCGTCGATTGCCAGCCGAAGGCGACATCTCGGCCTAAAGGAAGCAACAGGGCGATCAGCACGCCGACATTAAAGAAGACGCCGAAAATCTGAGTGATCATCAGCAGCGGCCAAATCAGCAACTGAAAGACTTCGCGCTTGCGGCGAATCCGCATCAATTGCGCACGCATCCGTTCACGCCGTTCGCCGGGAAGTTGATGAAAGACGGCGCTGAGCGACCAAAGCAGCCTGGCGAGGATGTTGCGGAGCGGGTGAAAGTCTTCGAAGAGGTGCGTTGTCCGCCGCAACAGCCAAAGGAGTACCGCTGCGACAAGGATGAGCCATTGAACGCCGACCGTACAGGCAAAAAACCAGGCGACATTCACCGGCTCGTCGCCGCGATAAGCCAGAAGCACCGCTGCGGCTACGCTCATTCCAAGGGCTGCGCCAGCCAGCGCAGAAAGCACAATCAGCGACTGCCAGGCGGTCAAAAAGTATGCGCCCGGAGTCTCGGAGATCTGACTCCGCCGCGCCTCCAGCCACGCGTGAAAGAGAGCGTGGCGATCTCCGGGCGCAGGTGGGGCGTCCGTTTGGGAGATCTTCGCCGAAAGCTCGGCGTCACGAAGCCGCAACTCCGAATCCTCAGCCGCACCATCCTCGGCGAGAAGCCATTCGAAATCAATAACGTCGGCGATCTTCCAAGACACCACCGCTTGATGCATACCACAATTCGATCGATTCAGAGCAGAGAAAAAGGCTCGCCAAAGTGAGGCACGACCTTCCTAACCAGTAGCAACTATATATGACATATATTATATGATGTTATAGATAGCAGGTTGGAGCTGAGGAATTTCGCGGGCTGTGAATAACCTTCGAACAACTTTTGGTGCGCGTCTTCCGGTCGGCCGATGGAAGCCCTTTGTTCACAACGTTCGCCTTTCGTCGGGTTGAGGCGCTGGTTGATAACAATGGCCCTGCCTTCGGGCTCCTTTCCCCTGGTGTTCTATATTTCAGCGGAGCGTGTGTGCCTTGGCCACGGGCCCTAATGCTTTTTCCAAGCGCTCCGGCTTGATGCCAAAAACAAAGCTGGCAGCAGCTCTTTATTTTGGTGTAGGCTCAAGGCAGCTACAAACCCAGCCCCCCAAGCGGCTGAAACGAATCAGGAAGAAACCGGGGTGTCATTCGTGTCGCTTCGATCCGTGAGGCGCTTGGCGTCCGCCCTTATTGCCACTCGCATTGACCCTGCCTGCCAACCTTATGAAAAGCCCTCTTCTTCTTGCTGTTGTCGTCTTCTTGTCCGCCGCGCGGGCGTTCTCGTTTAATGAAGGCGAGTTGGTTATCTGGCTGAGCGACAACCGGGGTTTTCGCTCGTGGGTCGAACTGGGAAAGAAATTCGAGCAAGAGATGGGCGTGCCTGTCCGCGTGGAAACGCAGGAGCAAATCACAGAGAAGTTCCAAGCGGCTGCCCAGAGTGGCAAAGGCCCTGATATCTTCTTATGGGCGCACGATCGCATCGGCGAATGGGCCGATGGAGGGCTGTTGAAGCCGTTGGAAGTCTCGGAGGATTTCAAGGCAGGGTTCATTCCAATGTCGTGGGATGCGGTGACGCACAACAAACAGATCTGGGGATACCCATTGGCCTTGGAATGCGTTTCGCTAATTGTTAACAAGAAGCTGGTCTCGGGAAAACCGCCCACCCAACTCTCCGAGTTTCCTGCCTTTGCCAAAGAACTGAAAGCGAAGGATCCCAAACTGATGGCGATCATGTGGGACTACAAGAATTCCTACTTTGGCTTTCCGTTTCTCGCCAGTGCCGGGGCTTACATTTTCAAGAGAACCGAGGACGGCTACGACCTCAAGGACGTCGGCATTGACAATGCGGGGGCCATTGAGGGTTTAACGATGATCGTCGATCTCATCAAGGCAGGCGTGCTGTCCAAGGGCTCGACGCAGAGCATTGGAGAACAGAAAATGGCCACCGGCGAACTGGCGACGATGGTGAACGGGCCGTGGGCTTGGGCGAATCTCAGGAAGAGCGGCGTCGACTTTGATCTTGCGCCGTTACCCGGCCTGCATGGGAATCCGGGCAAGCCGTTTGTGGGTGTTCTTACGGCCTTCATTAACCGTTCGAGTCCGAACGCCGACTTCGCCGCACAGTTTCTGGAAAAGTACGTTTGCACGCCCGATGGTCTGAGGACCATCGATGCCGATGCACCGCTCGGTGTCCCCGCGGTAAAAGCTCTGGCGGAAGAGATGAGCGCCAAAGATCCCCTGATCAAGGGGACCTATGAGAACGTGCAAAATGGGGTCATAATGCCCAACATTCCCCAGATGGGAAAATTCTGGAGTTCGATGAAAGCGGCCTTCGAGACCGCCACCAATGGGGACGCCACGCCCGAGGCGGCTTTGGGCGACGCCAGGAAGAATCTGGAAAAATAAACAGGTGGACCGTGCGCGTCCCCCCGTCGCGGGCAGGTTCTTTCGCGAGCGCATTTGTTCCCCGGGCGACGTTCCATCCTTCGGAAGAAAAAGCTTGGATAATTGGTGCCTGGCCTTACGAAACGGAGGCCGTGCCTTTTGACCGCCATGGAAGGTTGTGTCACCAGTCTGAAATTCCACCAGACCGCCGCCGCGTCTGATACAGATTGCTGCGCAGCGCCGACCTTTCGTTTGACGGAGGGTGAGACGAGCGCCGGACCAGTCGGGAGAGTCAATGGATTGGTTCAACATGTTTTTGGCTCATGAATGCGCGACGAATTTCGCGACGATTTGAAGAACTGGCCGCCCGGCGAACCTGCGGGTTTATCGCTTACATAACGGCGGGTGATCCTTCCGCCGAGGCAACGCTGCAGATTGCTCATGCTCTCGAGTCCGCCGGCGTGGACATTTTGGAACTGGGGATCCCGTTTTCGGATCCCCTCGCCGATGGCCCCACGATTCAGGCTGCTTCCAATCGCGCGCTCGCCGCGGGAATGACGGTGGCCGGGGCTCTTGGTTTGGTGCGGCGCTTCCGGGAGAATTCCGAACTTCCGATTGTTCTCTTCACTTACCTGAATCCGGTTTATGCGTATGGTTTCGAGAGATTCCTGACCGACGCAGCCGCCGCCGGCGCAGACGGTCTTTTGATCCTGGATCTTCCTCCGGACGAAGCGGAGCAGAATTCAGAACTCACTTCTTCTGGCGGATTGGATCCGATTCGTCTGATTGCCCCGACCACGCCGTCGGAGCGTATGGCGAAGATCGTCCCCACAGCGCAAGGGTTCGTTTATTACGTTTCCCGGGAGGGAGTGACCGGCGAGCAGAGCAGCCTTCCGGATACGATCTCAGCTCAGGTTGCCGAAGTCCGTCGGCACACGAACCTTCCCATCGCGGTGGGGTTCGGCATTTCGACGCGTGAGCAGGCGGCCTCGGTTGCCAAGCAAGCGGACGCGGTGGTGGTGGGGAGCGCGGTCGTGAGACAAATCGCGGAGAACGGCCACGCTTCCGATCTGGCCAGGCGCGTCGAAGACTTTGTGCGACCGCTTGTGCAGGCCACGAAGTCCGCATAGCTTTGCCCCTTCATGAGGCTCTCCTTCACCAAGATGAATGGCGCCGGCAACGATTTTGTGATGGTCGACAATCGCAATGAGGCGCTCGCTCTTGACGCTGCGCGCATCGCGCTGCTTTGCGACCGGCACCGTGGAGTCGGTGCGGACGGTATTCTGGTCGTCGAGCCCGCGCAGCAGGGTGCAGATTTTCGGATGCGCTACTACAATGCGGACGGTGGAGAAGCGGAGATGTGCGGGAACGGCGCCCGGTGCTTTGCGCGTTTCGCTCGACGCCTGGGATGGTCCAACGCTGAGTTGAGCTTCGAAACCCTCGCGGGCACCATCAGAGCTTCGTTTCCCGAGGACCTCGTTCAGATTACCATGATCGATCCGCATTCCTATCGTCCTCCAACCGAGCTCGAGATCAACGGAAGGACCGTAAGTGTACACTTTCTGAATACCGGAGTTCCGCATGCCGTGGTCTTTGTCGAAGACGTCGGCTCGGTCGATGTGGAAAAGGACGGCGCGGCGCTCCGCTACCATGCAGCCTTCGCTCCGAAGGGCACGAACGCAAACTTTGCTCAGGTCCTCGGCCCCAATTCGATCGCTTTGCGTACTTATGAACGAGGCGTCGAGGGAGAGACGCTTGCCTGCGGCACTGGCGTGTGCGCCGCCGCCTTGCTGCACAGCGTCCGCCAGGGGTCCCCTTCCCCGATTCAGGTGAAGGTTCGCGGAGGAGATACGCTTGAAGTTGGATTTGAGACGTCCGAAAGGGCGTTTCGCAACGTAACCCTCACCGGACCCGCGGATTTTGTTTTCGACGGGACGATTTCACTGTAGTTCTCCACACCCCATGTCATTTGCCGGCACATATACCGCTCTGGTCACACCGTTTAGGAATGGCGCCTTTGATCGCGAGGTGTTTCGCGCCCTGATTGAAGCGCAAATTTCCGGCGGCGTGGAGGGAATCGTTCCTGTGGGAACGACGGGAGAATCTCCCACTCTCACCCACGAGGAACACACCGAGGTCATTCAGACAGCGATCGAGGCCGCCAGAGGCCGCTGCAAAGTAGTGGCGGGAACGGGCTCAAACTCAACCGCTGAGGCCATTTCGTTGACGCGCGAGGCGGAGAGGCTCGGTGCGGACGCAGCCCTCCTGGTTGCACCTTACTACAACAAACCCTCCCAGGAGGGCGTCTACCGCCACTACCGAACCATCGCCGGAGCGGTTGGAATTCCGCTCATTTTATACAGCATTCCCGGGAGATGCGGGATTGAGATCGCGGTGGAGACCGTTGAGCGTCTGGCAAATGATTGCCCCAATATCGTTGGCATAAAAGAGGCGGGAGGCTCGGTCGAGCGCGTCAGCCAGCTTCGGCAAGTGGTTCCCGAGTTGTTTGAAATCATCTCCGGCGACGACTCGCTCACCCTGCCGTTCCTTTCTGCCGGAGGGGTCGGCGTCATCAGTGTCGCTTCGAACCTGGTTCCGCGAGAGATCTCGGCCTTGGTGCGCGCATGGCGGGATGGCCGTGTTCAGGAAGCTGTCGAGGCGCATCGGCGCTACTACCGGCTGTTCAAGGACCTTTTCGTCGAGCCGAATCCGGTCCCGATCAAGTATGCGCTTTCCCTGAAGAGCGCGATGAAGGCGGAGGTCCGTTTGCCGCTTTGCGAGATGACAGATGCCAACAAGGAGAGATTGCGCGCGACTCTCGCTGCTTTGAAGATTCTCTAGAATGGGCACGACGCCATGTCCTGGCGTGAGACTCGAGAACATCCTATGACTCCGCTTAGATTGCTTATCAACGGTGCCAAAGGCCGCATGGGCCAGGCCTTGGTTGCGTGTGCAGCCGCCGACCCCGAACTCGAGGTCACTGCCCAAATTGACGTCGGCGATGACTTCCAAGCTGCGTTGCCAGACTGCCAGGCGGTTGTCGACTTTACCCATGCCCACGCCACTGCCGCGCTCGCAGAAGATTGCGCCGCTGCCGGCAAGATCCTCGTTATCGGAACCACCGGTCAAAACGCTGCGAGCCGGCAAAGCGTGGAGGAGTCTGCGCGAAGGGTTCCGATCGTCTTTGCCCCCAATTTCAGTGTCGGCGTCAATACCCTCTTCTGGCTCACGCGCAAAGCTGCCGAGATTCTTGGAGGGGATTTCGACCTCGAAGTGGTGGAAATGCACCACCGCTTGAAGAAGGACGCTCCAAGTGGGACCGCCCGGCGCCTCGCGGAAATTCTCGCCGAGGTTCGCGGCCTTTCCTACGAGCATAACGTTCGTCATGGACGGGAGGGAATGGTGGGCGAGCGATCTGCCTCGGAAATCGGACTCCATGCCTTGCGCGGCGGCGACGTCGTGGGTGATCATACTGTCGTCTACGCCAATGTCGGCGAACGTCTTGAGCTGACTCACAAAGCGTCGAGTCGAGATACCTTCGCCAAAGGCGCCCTTCGCGCCGTGAAATGGGTCCGATCCCAGCCGCCGGGCCTCTACGATATGCAAGCTGTGCTTGGCTTGAAATGAGTTGAGCGAACGGACACGAGCCGTAATGTCTCGCTTGACCGACCTCGCCACTTGCGCTCTTAAGCCATGCGTACTGGGATTGCTCTTGGGTCCAACATCGAACCGCGCCTTCTCCACCTTCAGTCCGCTCGGCGCGAGCTCTTCGATCTGCATCGCGGGACCCTGCCCGTGCTTTGCTCCAAAGTTTACGAAACCTCTCCCGTCGATTGCCCGCTCAACTCACCCCCTTTCCTGAACGCGGTGCTCGAGCTTTCGACCGAACTCGAGCCGGAAGTTCTTCTCCGGGAAATCAAAAGCATTGAGCATGTTCTTGGAAGACCCCTTTCTGGCGGGAGAAACGCGCCTCGCGTCATCGACATCGACTTGCTCTATTGCGAGAATGTCGCCATAGCTACACCGAAACTCGAACTTCCCCATCCCCGAATCACCTTCAGGCGGTTCGTCCTCCAACCTCTCGCAGACATCCGACCACAACTTCGCCTGCCTAACGTCTCCAAAACTGTCCAGGAACTGCTCCAAGATCTGAAATCCACTGAAACTGTAACTGTGTATTGCGATACAATATACTGATAATAGCGTATATGGGATCTATTTATACCAATAATAAGGATATAGATTCTCTGGTGTCTTCATTCGTCAAACGGAAGGCGAAGTCGTGGAAGTTCGCCGCGTTGACCGCGTATGACTATCCGATGGGGAGGCTGCTCGACGAGTTGGGATTGGACTTTCTGCTGGTTGGCGACTCATTGGGAATGGTGGTCCTGGGACATCCTGACACAACAGAAGTGACCTTGGACGACATGATCCATCACACGCGGGCCGTGGCACGCGGGGTGAGGACAACCCCGTTGATTGCAGACCTGCCTGCTCATAGCACGGAGACGGAGAGCACCGGGGTGCACAGTGCTCGCAAGCTTATGGAAGCAGGGGCCAAAGGGGTCAAGGCGGAAGGCGGTCGTGAGCTTCTGCCCGTGATCAAGGCGATTCTCGGAGAGGGGATTCCGGTTCTGGGTCACATCGGAATGCTTCCTCAAAAGGTGAAAGAGGAGGGCGGGTACCGAGTTAAGGGGAAGACTCCCCAACAGGCGGACGCATTAATGGAAGACGCCTTGGCGCTGGACGAGGCAGGTGTCTTTGCGATGGTTCTCGAATTGGTTTCCCCTCCGGTCGCTGAGTCGATCTCCCAGGCGACGCGTGTTCCGACGATTGGGATCGGGAGTGGGAGCGGTTGTGACGGCCAGATTCTGGTCACCTACGATCTTCTCGGGATGTTCCCATGGTTCAAGCCGCGCTTCGTTCAACCCAAAGTGGATTTGGCGACGCAGATTCAGTCGGCGGTCTCTGAGTTCGTCAGGGAGTGCCGGAACTCCGGAAAGTGAGGTACGCTCGCGTTTACGGAGATCGAACGATCTGCTAAGAGAAGAATGGGTATGAAATTCCGATTCCTCCTGATTTTTTTCCTGCTGTCGGGCCTGCGCGCGGAGCTTCCTCCTTCGGCCTACGAATCGATGCAGGCGAAGGCGCCGGAATACTTCAAGGTGGAGATTCTACGGGTCGACGTCGAGCCTGGCGAAAATCCTACGCAGCAGAAGATTCATCTTGTCGCTTTAGTCACAGAGGTTTTCCGCACCGCCTCTGGCGCCAAGCCCAACGAGATCGTGAACATTCTCTATACGATCACGGAGCACCCGCGGGGGTGGACGGGCCCCGGATCCGTGCCGATCCTTAGTGAGAAGGAAAAGACCGTGGCATATCTCAGCAGGACTGAGGCAGGCGACTTCGAACCGGCGGCCGGAAGGATGAGCTTTACGAATTTCTAAGGGCTTCGGCAGCGTGAAGCTTGTCTCGTGGATTCCGTAGGTCGCCGGGCGAAGGAAAGTCGCAAGCTCCTGTTGACGGGAGTTCTGATCAACCTGGTCCTCGCCTTGGCGAAGATCACCGGCGGTCTCCTTGGGCATTCGAACGCCCTGATAGCTGACGGGATTGAATCGTCCCTCGACGTCTTGAGCTCTGCCATTATGTGGGGCGCCATCAAGTACGCGGAGCGTCCTCCGGATACGGATCACCCGTACGGTCACGGAAAGATGGAATCGCTGGCGGCTGTCGCCGGGTCGCTGCTGCTTTTGGGGGCCGGGGCAACCCTGGGTGTCCACAGCGTCGGCCAGATCCTTGCCCGGCAACAATCGACGGAACTTGGGAATGGCCCGGCCGGCTTTACGCTGATCGTCCTGGTGGTCACCATCCTCCTCAAGGAGGGTCTCTTCAGATGGGTTCGATTTCGCAGCGATGCCATCGAAAGCCAAGCGCTGCAGACCGACGCCATGCACCATCGTTCGGATGCGCTTACCTCGCTGGCCGCGGCTGTCGGGATTTCAGCGGCTTTGCTCGGCGGACCGGCGTGGGCGCAGGCGGACGCTTGGGCGGCCCTGTTCTCCTGTGCCGTGATTATCTTTAACGGCATCGGGATGCTTCGGGCGTCGATGGGGGAAGTCCTCGACGCGCAAGCCGCGCCAGAAATCGTTACCGAAATCCTCGCCGCCGTGCGAGCGGTGCCGGGAGTGACCAGCGTGGAGAAGTGTCGCGTGCGCAAAAGTGGCTTCACGCGCTTCGCGGATATCCACGTGCGCGTCGCGGGCGACTCCACCGTCCGCGAAGGACACGACATCGCCCACCGGGTGAAGAACTCGCTTCTCGAGGGCGATTTTAATCTGGCCGACGTAGTCGTGCACATCGAGCCGGAGACGGGCGAAGACACTACGCCACCGCCGAAGACTTGACCACTTTGCGTGCCGCGGCGACGAGCAGGTTGCAGGCCTCAGCGCAGAAGATGGGGATCTCGTTCATTGCGCACTGGATGTCAGAGCGCTGTCCACTGAGGGAACTGGGACGACCGGCAGAGATGGACCACAGGATATGACGAATGCACCCGTCCGCGTGATTGCACGTGCGTGCGATGATGGATTCGGCTTGTTCGTCACTGATCTTCCTGGTGACGGCGTACATCCCGGTCTGGCGGGCAAGCGTTTCGCGTAGATTCACGCTTTTCAACGCCCCTTGTGCGAGCGCGTGAGCAGTCCCCAGAGCGGCTGGATATAGGAAATCCAGAGCGAGAGTAGCTTCCTCGAGGCTTTTCAAGCGGAGCGCCCAGCCGTGCCGAAGATTGGGCGCCGTCTTGAGAGGCCGGTATTCGCCCTGGTCATCATACCTCGCAATGATCAGCGCGTCGTGTGGATCGCCGAAAGTCGTCAGGCTATCGCGTTCAACGTCGTCCGCGTTGCACAGAGCTAACTCGGGGGAGACGTGCACCTGTCCGATGAGGCACGGCCCTTTGCGGAGGAAGCCACCAAGGAACCTCTGGATCTCAGCCGGCATACTGAGACGAATAAATTTCAGCGACTGTTATAACTATCGCCGGACAACGCCAAAGAAATCAGTGACCTCGGCGACGCTTGACGCGAAGTTGGGCGAGCGATTTCTGCAGGGATGCCTGAACTGCAGCGTGGCCTTCTTCGTCGAGGTGCTTGCTCTTCATGGCATCTTCGGCGCGCTTTATGGCGGCTTCCGCGGCCGTCTCATCGATCTCCTGCTCGAGAACAGCCATGTCAGTCAGCACGGAAACCGACTCCTGTGTGACTTCAACGAAGCCCGCACCGACGGCAAGGCGGGTCTCTTCTCCGCCCTTCATGATTCGCAACTCGCCAGGCACGATCTCCGTCATCAAGGCAACGTGCTGCGGCAGAACACCAAACTCTCCTTCGGCGCCCGGGATGACCACCGAATCCACGTCGTCAGAAAAGGTCTTGGCCTCGGGAGTAACGATTTCAAGTCGAAGAGTAGACATGGCGGAGAAACGTGGATTCTCGAGGGGACACTATTCCTTGATCATATCAATGCCGCCCTTCATATAGAAATTGGCTTCATTAACCTCATCATGCTTGCCATCGAGGATTTCCTTGAAGCCGCGGATGGTTTCGGAAATCGTGACGTATTGACCGGGTGTTCCCGTGAAAACCTCGGCCACATGGAAGGGCTGGCTCAGGAAACGTTGAATCTTGCGCGCGCGGAAAACTGTAAGTTTATCGTCGGGAGACAATTCGTCCATCCCCAGAATGGCGATAATATCCTGAAGATCCTTATAACGCTGGAGGACTTTTTGAACGCCGCGCGCGACCGCGTAGTGTTCTTCGCCCACGATTTCGGGAGCGAGGGCTTTGGACGTGGAAGCGAGAGGGTCGACCGCGGGATAGATACCAAGCTCCGCGATGGAACGTTCGAGAACGATGGTCGAGTCAAGGTGCGCGAAGGTGTTCGCCGGAGCCGGGTCTGTGAGATCGTCGGCTGGCACGTAGACGGCCTGGAATGAAGTGATCGAGCCCTTGTTCGTCGAGGTGATGCGTTCCTGAAGGTCACCCATTTCGGCCGCGAGCGTGGGCTGATAGCCGACCGCGCTTGGAGTGCGCCCGAGCAATGCGGAGACTTCGGAACCGGCCTGCGAGAATCGGAAGATGTTGTCGATGAAGAGAAGCACGTCCTGATTCTTTTCGTCCCGGAAATATTCCGCCATGGACAGCGCGGTGAGTGCGACGCGGAGGCGGGCGCCCGGAGGCTCGTTCATCTGGCCGTAGACGAGGGCGACTTTGGAATTCTGAATGTTCTTTAGGTCAATAACGCCGGCCTCACTCATTTCCCCGTAGAGGTCATTGCCCTCGCGAGTCCGCTCGCCGACTCCCGCAAAGACGGAGTATCCTCCGTGCCCCTTGGCAATATTATTGATGAGTTCCATGATGACGACCGTCTTGCCGACACCGGCTCCGCCGAAAGCGCCGACTTTACCACCCTTTGTGAACGGACAGATGAGGTCGATCACCTTGATGCCGGTTTCCAGAATATTCGCCTTGGTATCCTGGTCGACGAGCGGGGGCGCGGGGCGATGAATAGCATATTTCTTGGCAAACTCGACCGGGCCTCGTTGGTCGGTGGGCTCGCCAACGACGTTGAAGATGCGGCCAAGCACACCTTCACCAACCGGAACGGAGATCGGCGCCGCGGTATTGAGGACGTCCATTCCGCGCTGAAGTCCTTCGGTCCCACTCATAGCAATTGCGCGCACCCAGTTCTCGCCAAGATGCTGCTGGACTTCGAGGGTCAATTTTACGGGCCCCTTGGCGGATTTGAAATTGATTTCGAGTGCGTCAAATATCTTTGGCAGCCCCTCCTGCGGGTTGAACTCGACGTCTACAACGGGACCGATGACCTGGACGATTTTTCCTATGTTACTCATGATTTATGACTGGTTAGCCGAGTGCAAGTTGGGCTGTGGAAATCTCGAGGAGCTCCTTCGTGATGGCCGCCTGGCGGGCCTTGTTGTATTCGAGAGTGAGGTCTTTGACAATGTCCTTGGCATTGTCGGTGGCGCTTTTCATAGCAACCATCCGGGCGCTATGCTCCGAAGCGCGCGTTCCAAGAAGCATCTGGTAAAGCGCAAAGTGAACGTAGTACGGAACGATCTCTGCGAGGATTTTTTCCGGGCTCGGCTCAAAAATGATGTCGCCCGCGGCTTCAGGAATCGGAGCTTCCGAGGCGCCGGTCAAACCCGCTTCTTCGAGACTCGTAATCGGCAGCAGAGTCAACGCCGTCGGCTTTTGGTTTAGCGTGTTGACGAACGCGGGAAAGAGCACGGTAACCTTGTCGACGTCGCCGCTCAGAAATCTCTCGATGAAAAACTTGGAAATGGGTTTGGTCTCGAGAAATGTGGGCCGCTCTTTGAGCGGAAAGTCCGCGATCATATTGCGTTTCGTCCGGGAGAGGAATTGCGTGCCCTTGCGACCGACGGAAATAAATTGTGTCTTTTTGGTATCGAAGCTTGCCGCCTCGCGGAACAGGTTTGTATTCAGAGCTCCGCAAAGCCCCTTGTCCGTGCTGAGAAGAACGACCAGTTCGCTCTTCACGTCGCGTTTTTCCAGCAACGGGTTCAAAGTTTCATCGACACGATTTCGCAGCGACACGAGGACGCGATTTAGCAAGAAGGCATAGGAGCGGCCACTAATGGCGGCTTCCTGAGCCTTGCGCATTTTTGACGCCGCCACCATTTGCATGGCTTTGGTGATCTGCGCCGTGTTCTTGATGGACCTGATGCGCCGGCGGATGTCTCGAAGGCTCGCCATAGAAGATTACTTAAAGAGGATCTTAAATTCGTCGAGGGCACTTGTGAGATCTTTTTGGATCTCTTCATCGATTTGCTTCTTGGCGAGAATCTTGTTAAGGACTTCCTCCTTGCGCGTGCTGAGGAATTCCTGGAGTTTCAATTGGAATTCCTTGACACGGTCCACGGGAATGGGATCAAGGTAGCCGTTTTGCATTGCCCAAAGGACTGCCGCCTGAAGCTGCACATACATCGGCTGATATAGCGTCTGCTTGAAGAGCTCGACGATGCGCTGTCCCCGATCGAGCGTCGCCCTGGTCTTGGCGTCGAGGTCCGAGCCGAACTGGGCAAACGCGGCAAGTTCACGAAATTGCGCGAGGTCACCCTTTATTTTGCCTGCGACCTGCTTCATCGCCTTGATTTGAGCGGCGGAACCTACTCGCGATACGGAAAGGCCAACCGAAATTGCGGGACGGATGCCTTGATAGAACAGGTCGGTCTCCAGGTAGATCTGACCATCGGTGATGGAGATAACGTTCGTGGGAATGTAAGCCGACACGTCACCCGCCTGGGTCTCGATAATGGGCAGCGCCGTTAGCGATCCGTTGCCAAATTTTTCATTAAGGCGGGCGGAACGCTCCAGAAGGCGGCTATGGAGGTAGAAGACGTCCCCGGGATACGCTTCGCGTCCCGAGGGGCGCTTGAGGAGAAGGGAGACCTGTCTATAGGCCGCCGCATGCTTGGTCAAATCGTCAAATACGATCAAAGCGTCCATGCCATTGGACATGAACCACTCGCCCATCGCTGCGCCGGTAAATGGAGCGAGGTATTGATTCGCCGCGGCGTCTGAGGCTGCCGCCGCAACGATGATCGTGTGCCGAAGAGCGTCGTTGTCTTCGAGAACACCGACTACGCGAGCAATGTTGGAGTTTTTCTGTCCAACAGCCACGTAGATCGAATAAATCGGGCGGAAATCCGGATCTCCACCTTCCTCTCCAGCCTTGTTGATCTTGGCCTGATTGAGAATTGTATCGATGGCGATGGTGGTTTTGCCGGTTGCGCGATCGCCGATAATCAGCTCCCGCTGGCCTCGGCCGATCGGAATCATTGCGTCAATCGCCATGATTCCGGTCTGCACCGGCTGACTTACGCTTTTGCGCTCGATGATGCCGAAAGCGATGTTCTCGACCGGATAAAACTCCGTGGCTTCAATCGGTCCCTTGCCATCGAGAGGTTTTCCCAAGGAATCAACTACGCGACCAAGCAAACCTTTGCCGACCGGGGTTTGCAGAAGGCGTCCAGTGGTCTTGACCTCGTCGCCTTCGCCGATCGCAGTATAGTCGCCAAGAATGATTGCTCCAATCTCAGTCTCCTCGAGGTTGAGCGCCAGTCCGTAAATACCGCCTGGAAATTCGAGCATTTCGTTGAGCATCGCGGCGCTGAGACCTTCTATCTTTGCGACGCCATCGCCAATTTCACGGACAACGCCGACATTTGCCTTGGCAGTAGAAGCGCTGTGGATGCTATCGATCTTGCTTTCGAGTTCTTGGAGAATGTTGCTCATGGATGGATCGGTTTTAAAGTTGCTGAGAGAGGGCAGCGAGGCGGCTGCGTATGCTGCCGTCCCAGACATCGCTGCCCAGTTTGACGCGGAGCCCGCCGAGCAGATCAGGCGAAGTCCGGAACTCGGTGGTGATATCGCTTCCGAAGTTTTGCTTGAGCATGTTGGCAATATTGGTGGCGCTGGCCTCATCCAAGAGCGCCGGGCTCTCGATGACAGCGTGGCGCCGGTCGAGTTCGAGACGGACCAGACGGCTGAGTTCCTTGAGAATCTGAAGATAAGCGCGCGGTTTCTGGGCGACCAGCCGTTCGGAAATATCTGAGACGCGGCTGGCGTCGAGCCGACCATCCACAAGGCTGAGTCGGAACAACTCACGGGCGAGACGCCGGGCTTCCCTGCTGATCTTCATACTTCAGGCTGCAATTTGTTTAACTGTTTCTTCGGAGAGGCGCTCTTGATCCTCGGGCGTGATCACTTTTCCGACGACCTTCGAGGTGGTCTTGACAACCAGGTCGACCATCTCCTTCTTCACCTCCGCAACCATCTTGTTGCGCTCCTGGACGATGGTATCTTGCGCCTTGGCGATGATCCCTTCGGCATCCTTGATCGCCTGTTGCATCTGCTTTTGACTGATCGCGTCACTCGTCGCCCGGGCTTCATCAAGCAACTTGGTCGCTTCGTCGTTAGCCTTCCGGAGAACTTCCTGGTAGCGGAGCTCGGCCTCAGCCAGTTGCTTCTTGATCTTCTCGGCGTTGTGCTGGCCCTCTTCGATTCGACGGCGCCGTTCGGCGAGCATCTTGAGAACGGGTCCAAAGGCGTACTTGTTCAACACCCAGTAAACGATGAGGAACAAGATGATCTGCGCAATAAACTTCGACCAGGTTACTCCGAAGTTTGAGAATATCTCTGTGATTACGTCCATTTCCGAAAAGTGCTGAGGCCGCCCGCCCTTGGCAGGGCGGACGGCCAGATGAGCTTAGCGGCCTTGGAAGGCGAGAATCAGCGCGTAAATCGCGATGGATTCCGCAAGAGCCATGCCGAGGATGCTGAGCGTGAGCACACGCCCGAAAGCGCCTGGATTGCGGCCCACAGCTTCAGCTGCCTTCGCTCCGACAAGACCGATTCCAATGCCGGAACCAAGTCCCGCCATGCCAAGGGTGAAACTGCCGGTCACACCCGCTGCCACCGCTTCTGCAAGAATAGGGATCATAGTATGATTTTGCTTTTTGTTTTGGTTTTCTCACCGTCCGCAGACTTGCACGGTCCCGGTGGGAAATTTCTTAGTGCTCCTCTTCCTCATCGTGAGACGTGGAGAGCTGGATATAGACCGCGCAGAGCAGCGTGAAGACCAGCGCTTGCAGCAATCCGACCAGCAGTTCAAGAAAGTAGAAGGGGACGGGGACGATAAGGCTCATCACATAGGTGACGGCAGCCGGAAGGCCCAACGTATTTCCCAGAGTGATCATCGAAGACAACAAGGTTTCACCGGCAAAGACGTTACCAAAGAGTCGCAGCGACAGAGACACTGGCCGAACCAAAATGGAGACGATCTCGATGACTCCGACAAAGAAGAAGATGATCGCGAAGATCAGCTTCATGGCACCCTTCAGGCCGCCCTTGGGGCCGAAGGTGTGCACCAGAAAGCCCCAGACGCCCACTTCGCTAATGGTCCAGTACAACCAAAGGCAGAAGGCAACGACCGCCATGCCCAATGTCATATTGAGATCGGCCGTGGTGGGTCGCAACAGCGGCACGCGAACCTCGAACCCGTGCCCGGGGACATTCTCTCCCCACCCGATCGAACCGACTCCCGGAAGAAGCCCAAACCAATTGGCAAAAAGAATGAAAATGAAGAGTGTGGCCAGCAGGCTGAAGGCCCGCGCCACCATGTGCTTGCCGACAATCCCTTCGAGCATGTCGTAGAGGAACTCGACCACCGCCTCAAAGCTGTTTTGGGTGCCCGCCGGGACGATCTCCATCCTCTTGGTCGCGCTGCGGGCCCACCAAAGAACGACCAGAACGACGATCGCCGCCACAAGCATGGAATTCGACAGCCATTCGAAGTAGCTGACGCCGAGAGCCTCCTGACTGAAATTAGGAGCATTCAGCGACAGACCAGCGGCAATGAGAAATAAGAATTGCATGGAGAGCGGCTTGCGTTGCGCGCCCCATAGCATCAATGCCATCAATGACTGTCAAGCGCGGGGAAGATGATATTTCTGCCGGGGCGAACAGCTTGTTTTTTATCGTCCGCCTCCCTGAGCGCAAGTCTATTTGTGCCAGGCACTACGGGCAAAATGCGGATTGTCGCGACGCGGAGAGCTCAGCCAGTTGGCCGATCCCGACGAGTCCGACGATCTGCCCCGAAGCGTTGACGACGGGAAGAATAGGTTCAGCCGATTTTTGCAGCAGCTCCAAGGCCTCGCTAAAACCGGTCCCGGGATTCACCGTCGGGGGTTTCCGCGCGATCGAACTCGCGGGAGCTTCTGGCGGGAGCTCCTGGGAAGCCTGCCGTAGTTGCTCCCGGCTGGCGATGCCGTAGAGGTGGAGCTGTTCATCCACGAAGGGGAAGATGTTCTGAGCGTTTTCGGCGAGGGTGGCCGCGATGGCGCCGGCTTTCAGCGAGACCGGCAGGGCATGGAACCGCGTGATCATTGCCTGCCCGACCCGCAGGCTCTGGACGGCCTCGCGAAAGCGGGCGTAGGCCAGTTCCTGTTGAGCGCCGACAAAGACAAAAAAGGCGATGAACATCAATAGGGGTCCACCAAAGAACGTCATACTGGAGATGGCAAAGAGTACCGGCGATCACCTGCCCCACCCTCGCCGCGGCCTGAGTCGCGGCAACGTAGGGCATCTGGGTGGCCAGCAAGGCACGGAGCACTCGCCCACCGTCCATAGGAAAGGCGGGAATCAAGTTGAAAGCCACCAGAAGGAGGTTCACGGAAAGCAGTTTCTCGA
Organism: uncultured Verrucomicrobiae bacterium; assembly: GCA_963820865.1. Taxonomy (GTDB): domain Bacteria; phylum Verrucomicrobiota; class Verrucomicrobiia; order Chthoniobacterales; family Terrimicrobiaceae; genus DASTFP01. The sequence goes on along the minus strand of CAWGBZ010000011.1, from coordinate 392,662 downwards.
GCAGGCTTCCGCCGGCCGAATCGACGAGGTCGAATTTATTCCAGGGAAGCACTCCGCCGGTCAGGAGGAGGATGACGATGGCAATGACGACGTTAACGGCCGGCCCCGCGATAGCGATGACGAGCTCCTGCTGCGGATTGGCCGGCATTCTCTCCAGTCGCGCCACGCCGCCGATCGGGAGGAGCGTAATATCAGGGGTCCGAATGCCGAAGCGTTTGGCCGCGAAGGCATGGCCGAATTCATGCAGTAGCACGCAGAGGAAGATCAGCAGCGTAAAGGCCACCCCGTTTATCGCCGCTTGCAGACCTCCGTCCGCATAGTAGATCCAGGCATAGAAGCCGAGGAGCAGAAGAAAAGTGACGTGAATGCAGATCTGGATGCCGGCCAGGGTGGCGATGCGAAAGGACCATTTCACGGTTCGGCACGATGGCCGAAGGCCCCATCGAGGCAAGTGTTTTCCGGAACGACGCGGCTGTCCGGGGAGCATTTTTTGACATCACGGCTTTCACCGAATATTCTGGCAGGCTCTATGCAGGTCCCCAAAGTTCTGGTCGCCGATCCGGTTTCGCAGCGTGGATTGGACGAGATTGCAAGCGGAGGCGATCTTGAGGTAGAGGTGAAGTTGGGCTTGTCCGAGGCGGAGCTCGTCCGAATCATCCCCGAATTCTCGGCGTTGGTCGTTCGCAGTCAGACCAAGGTGACGGCGGCTGTTCTGGAGGCGGCCAGAAAGCTCAAGGTAGTCGGGCGCGCCGGAGTGGGCGTCGACAATGTGGATATCGACGCGGCGACCAAGCGGGGTGTCATCGTAATGAACACGCCTGGCGGAAACACGATCTCCACGGCCGAGCACGCGTTTTCACTTCTCGTCTGCATCGCGCGCGCCATTCCTCAGGCGGATGCCAGCGTCAAGGCCGGCAAATGGGACCGAAAGAGGTATGAAGGCGTGGAGCTCTACAACAAGACGCTGGGAATCCTTGGCATGGGACGCGTTGGCACAGAGATCGCGCGACGAGCCATTGCTTTCGGCATGCGCGTCATCGCTTACGATCCCTATCTTTCGCCCAGCCGGGCGCGCAGCCTTCAAGTCGAGCTTGTCGAGCAGATCGATGAGCTGCTGCCATTGTGCGACTTTCTCACTCTGCATATGCCCCTCACCGAGGAAACGCATCACATGCTCGATGAGCGACGCCTGGCCCTCTGCCGGAAGGGTGTCCGCATCGTCAATTGTGCGCGGGGCGGCCTGATCGACGAAGTCGCCCTCGAGAAAGTCTTGCGGACCGAACATGTGGCGGCGGCGGCGCTGGACGTCTTCGAAGTGGAACCGCCTCCGGCCGATTTTCCGTTGCGCGGGCTGGAAAACATTGTTTTCACCCCGCACCTGGGCGCCAGCACCGCCGAGGCGCAGGAAAACGTTGGCATTGAGATTGCGCAGGCGATCCGTGCGGCGCTGCTCGACGGCGAAATCCGGAACGCGGTCAATATGCCGAGTATGGATGCCAAGACGGCGGCAATCGTGAAGCCGTACCTGACCCTCGGTGACAAGCTGGGACGTTTCGCCGCCCAGCTGGCCCCGAACCGGAACGATCGCATCGTGATCACCTACGGCGGTAAAGCGGTCGACCTGCCTTCCAACGATGCGGTGACGCGCGCCGTTCTCACGGGTTTCCTGAAGCATACCGGCGGAGAAGAGGTCAACAGCGTCAATGTGCGGTCGGTCGCTGCTGCTCGCGGGATCGCTGTCGAGGAGATCAAATCCACGGAACAGACCGATTTCAACGAGTGGCTGCATGTCGCGGTCTGGAGTGGCGACACGAAAGTCTCACTTGGCGGCACCTTCTTTGGCGCCAGAAACGAACCACGGATCGTGCGCGTCAACAGCAATCCCGTCGAGGCCACGCCCAGTGGCGTGATCCTGATGCTCGAAAACCATGACGTTCCGGGAATTGTTGGGAAGATCGGCACCATCCTTGGGGCGCACCGGGTGAACATCGCCAGCATGAGCCTCTCTCGCAATGAGGTTGGCGGCCGGGCGCTGACTCTGCTCAATCTGGACAGCGCGCCGGGCGGCGACTTGCTGGCCAAGCTCCTGGAGAGTGGCGATATCTTCTCGGCGCGTGTGATTCAGCTTTGACTCAGTTTGCCCCCGCGTCTCGGAGAGTCTGCGCCGGCAACTCTTCGGCCTTGCAGCCCGCGGCGCCCTCAGGCTAAATGAGCCTCGCAATGCCCGAACAACCCTTGACAGGCCATGAACGTCCCGGCGACCCATGCACTATCGTTATTTTTGGTGCGTCCGGCGACTTGACCAAACGAAAGCTCCTGCCAGCTCTTTACAACCTCAAGGCCTTGAAGTTGCTCCCATCAAGCTTCGCCGTGATCGGCGTGGCCGTGAGCGAGGGCAACGACGAGATGTATCGGGATAGGATCACGCAAGACATCAAGCAATTCGCCACGCGGCCTGTGGACGAGAAGGAGTGGGACGATTTTGCCAAGCGGAGCTACTACATTCAGGGTGACTTCAAGGCAGACGAGACCTTCAAGCACCTGGCCGCGAAGATCGCCGACGTCCAGAAAACCTGGAACTTGCCTGGTAACGTCCTCTTTTACCTAGCGGTGTCGCCGACGTTTTTTGCCACGGTCATCCAGCAACTCAACGCCGTCGGCCTCACCAAGGAAGCACCCAATGCCTGGAGACGCGTCATTATCGAGAAACCTTTCGGGCATGATTTGGCCAGTGCAAGGACATTGAATTGCGACTTGAGCAATAACGTGGACGAATCCCAGATTTACCGGATTGATCATTACCTGGGCAAAGAAACCGTGCAGAACATCATGGTTTTCCGTTTCGGGAATTCCGTCTTCGAGCCGATCTGGAACCGTCGCTACATCGAATACGTCCAGATTACAGTCGCTGAAGAACTGGGTGTCGAACTTCGTGGTGGGTACTACGATCACTCCGGCGTTGTGCGAGACATGGTGCAGAATCATATCCTCTCGGTCTTGTCGCTGATCGCCATGGAGCCGCCCAGTTCTACCTCGGGAGACAGTGTGCGGAACGAGAAGGTGAAAGTCTTGGAAGCGATCCGACCGATGGAGCCCGAGGAGGTCATTGCCAACACGGTGCGAGGACAATATGGCGCTGGGTCAATCGATGGGAAAGAGGTTCCGGCCTATCGGACCGAGCCCGATGTCAGTCCGACCTCCAACACCGAGACGTTTGTCGCGATGAAGCTTCAGGTGGAAAACTGGCGATGGGCGGAAGTCCCCTTCTATATTAGAAGCGGCAAGCGGTTGGAGTGTAGGACCACTCAAATCGTCATCGGGTTCCGACGGGCGCCTCTCCTTTTGTTCGGTGGAGACATTCAGAGTAATATCACTCCCAATCGCCTGGTGATTCACGTTCAACCCGATGAAGGCATCACGTTGGACATTCACGCCAAGCGACCGGGGCCATATATCAATTTGGCCAACGTTCCACTGGACTTCAGCTACGCAGACTTTGGGGAGCATACGGCTGCCACGGGCTACGAAACGTTGCTTTACGATTGCACCATCGGTGATACGACCTTGTTCCACCGCTACGACAGCGTGGACGCATCCTGGAGGATCGTGAATCCCATCCTTGACGTCTGGCAGGCTTTGCCCGCTCGCGACTTTCCCAACTACGCCGCCGGCAGCTGGGGGCCAGCGTCAGCCGACCATCTCATTGAAAAGACAGGCCATAAATGGCACCATTATCACCTCAACCGCTAGCTTGGACTCTGCCTTGCTCGAACCGCGAAAGCGCAGCCCGACTTTAATACCCTCCCCCAATGTCCGATCATCCTCAAATCATTCTGGCCGGTGACATCGGTGGCACCAAGAGCAATCTCGCGATTCTTTCCGTTGAGAACGATACGCTCAAGATTCACCGCAATCATCGGTTTCCGAGCGGGGACTACACCAGCCTCAACGCCATCATCCACGAGTTCCTCCAGGAAGAAAAAGGTCATATTCCCGCAGCCTGCTTTGGGGTGCCCGGCCCGGTAAAGTATGGGCGCGCGCGGCCAACCAATCTCAACTGGGGCGTGGATGCCGCCGACATCGAGAAGGCCTTCTCGATTCCTCAAGTAAGTCTGCTGAATGACCTTGAGGCCAATGCATACGGCATCGGAGAACTCAACCCCGAGGACGTAACCGTGATTCAGGACGGGCCGCCGGCGATGGGCGGCAACCGGTGCGTGGTCTCCCCTGGCACAGGTCTCGGCGAGGGAGGACTGTTCTGGGACGGCGTTAAGAAGAAGTACCGTGTTTGGGCTTGCGAGGGTGGGCACACAGATTTTGCGCCTCGCGACGATATCCAGATCGCCTTGCTCAAGTACCTCATGAAGCAGTATGGGCACGTGAGCTACGAACGCGTGGTCTCCGGCATGGGCTTGGAGAATATCTACAAGTTCCTCCGAGATACCGGGCGCGGGCAGGAACTTCCGGAGGTTGCCGAAGAGATGAAGGAGCAGAAACCAGGCTTGGTTATCTCCAAGTACGCGGATTCGGGCGAGTGTCCGATGTGCGTCCAGACCACGGAGATTTTTGTGTCCGCGTTTGGTGCCGAGGCGGGCAATATGGCTCTCAAGACCATGGCCACGGGTGGAGTTTATCTCGGCGGTGGCATTCCTGCCAAGATGCTCAATGCGGAGCGCATCGAGGCGTTTATCGAGGCGTTCAACGACAAGGGACGGCTCTCCGGCCTGATGAAGACGATGCCGGTCAAGATCGTCCTGAACGATCAGGCAGCCCTCTTCGGCGCGGCACGGTACGCCATGGATCGCGCTAACACGTAAGCGGCGGGCGTCGGGACGCTACTGAATCAAGCGTTCGAGCGACGCATCCGGAGCGGCGCCGAGTGCAGTGGCTTTGACGTAGTGCTCTTTGGCGCGGTCCAGCGAGGGCGGCTGCGTGGTGGCATAGAGGACCGCGAGATTGAAATGGGCGTCCGGGTACTCCGGTCTCAATTCGATGGACTTCTTAAGGTGCGCCTCCGATTCCCGCCACTCTTCCTTTTGGCCGAGACACACTCCCAAATAGTTGTGCGCGACTGCATCTTCGTCGTTCAGAACGACCGCCTTGTTTAAGGCCTCGATCGCTTCATCGAACTTCCCCTGGCGGCTGTAAACGATGCCCAAGTTCGTGTAGGCGTAAGATTCCTTGTCCTCGATTTCGATGGCTTTTTTCAGCGCCACCTCCGCCGCGGAGAGCTTGCCTCCTTCGATTTGCACCGCGCCCAGGTTGGAGAGCGCGAAGTAGCTGTTCGGCATCTTCCCGACAATCTCAAGGTAGCGCTTCTCGGCGTCGACGTAGTCCTTGACCTCGAACATCGTTTTCGCCTGCTGAATCAGGTTCCGAATATCTTCCGGAAGCGACTCGGGTCCGGCCGGTTCCTGGAGAAATTTGCCGGCATTGACCTCTTCCGCGCTCGGTTTGCTGACCGCAACGGTGACCTCAAGACTTTGCGCATTCGGCTCGGTGAGGAGAACGACCGGCTCTTTGAAGAGCGAGCGCTCTTCCGGCGTGAGTTCAAGAACGGGCGCGCCGAGGACAGCGAGTTGTTGCCGGATGACGTCAGAGTTCAGGCGGAGGGTGCCAATCTCTTGTTCAAGGAGCTTCTTGGCGTCATCTCGTCGGGTCTGCTCCCGGATCTGACGGAGGATGATTCCTCGCAGGAGGTCATTCTCCATCGCCACTTTCTTTTCATCGACGTTGTTTAGTTCGACCTGCGCCAGGCGGCCGGAGGTCTCGTCCAATTGCTTTCTCAGGGCGCCGAGCCGATCATCGTTGCGACTTAACCGGGTCTCGGCTTCAAGCAGTTTGTCGTTTGCCGTATTCAGGTCGCTTTGCAGAGCGGCAATCTGGCCATCCTTTTCCGCCAGAGCGTCGGAGGAGGCACCCTGCCCCAGCTTGGCCGTCAGCACCTTCTTCTCGGCGGCCAGCTTGTCGAATTCGCTCTTGCTGACCATTTTTTGCGACATCTGTGCAAGCTCGCCTTTCAGTCGTTTGTTCTCGCTGGCGACACGCTCAATCTCCGCCGAGTTGTCCTTGATTTTCTTTACCTTTGAGAGCGCCTTGGTCCGATCATCAGCGAGTTGCTGGCGTTCGGTAAGCAAGCCGGACCGGATCGCGTCGCTCTCGGAGATATACTTGGCCGCCTTTTCCAGTTTGGCCAACAAGCGTTCATTCTCCTCCTGAAGCACATCGTTGTCGGCCTGCACGCCTGAGAACTGTTCAACCATTTGCGCGTACTTCGCGTCGAACTCCGACCGGACGTTGGTGACTGACGCGCCGTCTTTCTTGGCGTCTTCCAGCGAGACGGTGGTCTGTGCGAGTTGGGACTTCAGTTCGACGACGTTGACTTTCGTCTTGTCGACTTCGACGAGCGCGCTTTGGAGCTCCGCGGACTTTTTCAAGAGCCGCTCCTGGAGGTCGTTGTTTTCCGACCGCGCCCGGGAGAGTTCGCGGCGCAACTCATTGAGCTCACGATCAGCCGCATTCACCCCGCGACCGACCGGCCGATCCTCGTCATACGCCGAAGGACGCGCGGCTTCGCGCGTCGTCCGCTTTTGGGAACCGGGCGGTCTGAATGCTACCACTGGCGGCTGCGTGGAAATAACGGGAAGCGGCGCTTCCTTTTCGGGTTCGGGAAGGTTTCCTTCCGGCGCTTCGAGCGCCGGCACGGTGCCCATCCCGGTCTCGAGCCGTTCGATGCTTTCCCGGGTCTTCCTTAGTCGATAGTCGACGACGAGCGGTTGCCAGTCAGGGGCAGATTTTCGGATCTCGTGGAGCGCCAGGAGCGCAGCCCGATATTTCTTGAGCGCATCTTGTGGTTTGGCTTCGCGCTCGAGTTTTTCCGCCGCTTGAAAGTCTTTGTACGCGTCAAGGAACGAGTCTGAGGAGTCCTTTGATAACGCTGCACTAAGCATCATCACCAGCGATGCTCCTAGAGCAATGAGAAAGATTCCCGACCGGTGCATTTATTATGGAGGAACGGTTAATATCATGAACTTCGTTGGCAAATGCAAGGCCGAAAGCGGTAAAACCGCTTATCATAAGTCGCGTGTAATAAGGCGATTGCACGAAGCCATGAAATGTTTCCGGGTATTGACAACCGAAAGAGAGGGGTGCTAGCTTGCGCGCAAAATTTCCGCTACATGCGAGTTGGCTTGCAAAGCAAACGCGAAATGGAAGGCATTTTGGACCAGCCTGTTCTTGTCTTGAACCGTCTTTGGCAGGCGGTGAACACCTGTTCGGTGCGACGAGCCTTCACGCTCCTGTACCAGGGACACGCCCAGGTCGTCTCCACCGACGGGGCGAACAACTATTTGACGCATGACTTCACGAGTTGGCGCGATTTTTCCCAAGTCAATCCCGAACCGGAGATGGTTCGAACGATTTCGGTGTGCATTCGCATCCCCAGAATCATCGTGCTGCTGCTCTTTGAACGTCTGCCGAAAAAAGAGGTCAAGTTTACCAGGCACAACGTCTTCGAGCGTGATCGGAACACCTGCCAGTATTGCGGCAGGATTTTTGAACGCCACGAATTGAACCTGGATCACGTCCTTCCGCGAGATCGTGGCGGTCAGACCACGTGGGAGAACATCGTTTGCTCTTGCATCCCCTGCAATACCCGGAAGGGCAACCGACTTCCGCACGAGGCCGGGCTGCAGCTTATTCGCAAGCCGAAGCGTCCGAAGTGGCGGCCCTTCGTCAACATCAGTTTCTCCCGGCGCCACCACGATAGCTGGAAGCACTTTCTCGATCTGGCGTACTGGAATGTCGAGCTCGGTTGACGAATCGGGAGGGGAGCCCGCCGGACCGCGCTTACATGGTCAGAACGAAATAGACTGCGGCTCCGAAGGAGACGATCGCGAGAGCGGCGAGACCGAGAAGAGCTGTGGCCCCCGGATCTCTTGATGGCAGGGTTTTCCGCGATGGCGACAGGCTAGCAAAATTCGCGGGGCGCGCACTCGACGAGGCGGCGTCGGGGGCCGTGGGAAGAAAGTCGGGGCGTGGCTGGGAGAGAGCCACCTCCGCTTCGCTAAGAAACAGGCCTTCGACGCTTCCGAAGCGAAGCTCGTCCCCGTTCCGGAGGATGGCGTCGGTGACTTGCTCGCCGTTGACGTAGGTGCCATTCGTTGATCCCGGGTCGTGAAGATGATAGCGACCCGCCTCGAGGAAGATGTCCGCGTGGTGGCTGGAGACCGAGAGGTCGTCGATCTGGAGGTTATTGTGGGCGAGTCGACCGATCGTCACCTTCTCTTCACCAAGGTCAAAGCTGATCCGATTGTCTTGGGAGAGAAAAATCTGAAGCTGCGGCATGGTGGCGAGTGCTTAAGATTTTTTGGCGCCTTTCTCAACTTCTTTGGCGAATTCCGCGAAGAAGTAGGAGGCGTCATGGGGCCCCGGAGAGGCCTCGGGATGATACTGCACGCTGAAGGCTGGATATTTCGTGTGCCGCAGACCAGCGACCGTCCCGTCATTCAAGTTGATGTGGGTCACTTCAACGTCATCAGGCAACGAACTCGGGTCAACCGCATAGCCGTGATTCTGCGAAGTTATAGCCACCTTCCCCGTGCGCAGATCTTTTACGGGCTGGTTGGCGCCGCGATGCCCGAACTTCAACTTGAACGTCTTTCCGCCTAAAGCCAGGGCCAGAATCTGGTGACCGAGGCAGATCCCGAAAAGCGGTCGCTTCCCGATCAGACCCTGCACGGTCTCATGCGCATACTCCAAAGTCGCGGGATCACCCGGTCCGTTCGATAGGAAAACCCCCTCGGGGTTCATGGCGAGAACTTCCTCGGCTGGAGTCATGGCCGGAACGACTTTGACGGAGAACCGGTTTCGACGCAGCGAGCGCAGGATGTTTCGTTTCAGTCCAAAGTCATAGGCCACGATATGGTGTGACACCGGCGGGAGTTCCTCAAAGAGGTTGCCGCCTGCGTCGGGGGCAGAATCGCTCCGGGCGAGCACCCATTTTCGGCTGAGCCGGTCTTCAACATCCCAATCGTAGGGCTGCGGCGTGGTAACCTCCTTGACGAAATCGACGCCCTCGTAGGGAATCGACTTGGCAATGCGAATCGCCTCCTCCGCACCCACTCCTTCGATGGCAATGCAGGCGCGCATGGCGCCTGAGTTGCGCAGACGACGCGTCAGCGCGCGTGTATCGATGCCTTGAATTCCCGGTATCCCGTGTCGCCGGAGGAAATCGTGCAGATTTCCCTGCGACCGCCAGTTGCTGGCTAGCGGGCTGAGTTCTTCGATAACGAAGCCGCGCACCTGGGGAGTCTCGCTTTCGACGTCGAGAAGGTTGATACCGTAATTACCGACCAGCGGATAGGTCATTGCGACAATCTGTCCTCGATACGAAGGATCGGTCAGGACCTCTTGGTAGCCGGTCATCGCGGTATTGAAACAAATCTCGCCCGCCTGCGTGCAGGCAGCACCAAAGGACTCGCCGCGAAACAGCGTCCCGTCTTCGAGAGCAAGCAATGCATCCACGCCCGCAATGATAAGCGCTTCCCTGCCACGCTCAAAGGGAAATGGTCCAGAGAGTGGATCACGAATGCAACGCGAAGGGGAAAAAAGGTCTGCTTCGCGAGAAGCAGGCCTTGGGAGGATTTTTGCCCCGCGCGTGCCGTTTCGACGCATATCCCGTTCCCTATTCAAGGGTGGATGACCGCCGCAAGGCGCGCTGACTTCCAGTGAAGGCCTGTCATTGCGTCTTTCGGCCCAGCCTCCGGGATTATTTGACTTATCGGTTCGGGAGCTTGCGCCGTGCAATCGCGAACACCGCAGGGCAAATCGTTTTCTTCGCCTTTCGGCGAACGGTAAATCTTTCGAGAGAGCTATTCTCGGAAATCCACCGCCAGTTTTGCCTTCAACTGCTGCTTCAAGCGATCACAGGCAGCGTTGACTTCCTCATTGCTGAGCGTCCTCCCCCGGGCGCGGAATGTCAAGGAGATCGCGACCGATTTTCGGTCCGGCGGCAGCTTTTCCCCTGTGGGATCGCTGTAGACGCTCAGCGGTTCCACCTTTTCCAGGAATTCCAGTTTGGCCTCCCAAATTTCTTTCTCGATCTCCCCGTACGACAGGGCGATCGGGCAGACGACCGCGATGTCACGGACTACCGGGGGAAACTTGGGGATCTCCTGGTAGCGCGACGGGCGTCTCAATGTTTGAAGCATTTCGAGAGAGAGCTCCGCCACGAGGACCGGGCCGACAGCATCCAGATCGCGCGCTGACGCAGGTGACAGTTGGCCGAGGGCGCCGAGGCGGGTTCCCTCCACGAGCAAGTCACAAACCAGAGCCATGGGAGGCTTGGCCACCCCAGGCACGCACGTCAAAGGGGCCCGCATCAACTCCTCGATGGCGCCCTTTGCATCGTGCCAATCGAAGCTCCTTGCTGCGCTCTCTCGCCAGGTCTTGGCGCGCGCCTCACCGCAAATGACAAACGCCAGCGTTCCACGTTCTTCGGCTTCGCCAGCGTGGAATGTTCTCCCGATTTCGTAGAGTGCGATCGATCGGGCACCGTAGCGTATGTTTCGCGCCAAGGCGGCCAACAAGCCGGGAAGAAGGCTGGTGCGCAGAAAGGTTTGATCCTCTCCCAACGGATTCCGCAGTCGGAGGGGCACTTCGCCGCTCCAGAGCATCGCTTCCGACACGAGGGTGCTGGTGCGAGCTTCACTCAAGCCCAGGGCTCGCAGCGCCTGGCGAATCTCCATTTGAAAGTCGTAAACCTTGTCCGCCCCACTGGGAAAAGCAGGCGTCGCCGCCAGCTTGCCGGCTATTCTCTCAATGCCAATGACGCGGGCGATCTCCTCAATCAGATCGACTTCGCGAACAAGGTCCCGTCGGTGGCTGGGAACCTGCCAGGCGGTGGTCCCTTCCCCCTCGTTGAGAGCCTTCAATCCCAGGCGCGATAGTGAACTGGCGATTTCCTCGTCCGATACTTCAATCCCAAGGAGGGCGCGGCAGCGTGCCGGACGCAAGGCGACCGGTGTCGGTGCAGGGGGCAGCGCACCAGCCATCAGGATCGTTTCTGCGGCCTTGCCGTCCGCGAACTCCTCGATGAGGCGGGTGGCGCGTTCCGATGCGGCGAGGACACCCGCCGGATCTGTTCCGCGTTCGAATCGATGACTCGAGTCACTATGGAGATTATGCAGCCGTGCGGAGCGCCGAATGCTGGTCGGTTCAAAAACGGCGCTCTCCAGCAGGATTTCGCTGGTCGTTTCGACCACACCAGACTCCTCCCCGCCCATGATTCCCGCCAGCGCCACCGGCTCGAGCGCGTCGGCGATAACGAGATCACCGGTCGACAAGAGAACCTCGCTGCCATCGAGCGCTCTTAGTTTCTCCCCTTCCAGCGCGGTCCGGACGGTGATGCCTTCGCGGATCTTGGCGGCGTCGAAGGCGTGCAAGGGCTGGCCGAGCTCCAGCATCACGTAGTTGGTGACATCGACAATGTTGTTAATCGGGCGAAGTCCCGCCGCTTCCAGACGATCGCGAAGCCACGGTGGACTTGGCCTGACTTTCACCTCCCGAATCCGCCGCGCGGAGTATAAGGGACACAGCGAAGGAGCCAGAATCGAGACAGCGTTCTCCAGGCTCTTCACGGTCTCTGGGACTTCGATGCTCGGCGGGTGAAAACTCTCTCCGGCAAAGGCGGCGATTTCGCGAGCCACCCCGACATGGCTTAGCCAATCGGGCCGGTTTGGCGTGATCTCCAGCTCGAAAGTGGTGTCTGCGGGATAGAGATCCGAAAGCGGCTTTCCCACCGGTGCGTCTTTGGGCAACAGGAGAAGGCCCTCCGCGTCATCTGAAAGCCCGAGCTCTTTCGCGCTGCAGAGCATCCCCTCGCTCTCCACCCCCCGCAGCTTGCCAACTTTGATTTTCATTCCACCCGGGAGCACGGCTCCAGGAAGAGCCAGCGGGACCTTATCGCCCGTCTGGAAGTTCTTTGCTCCGCAAACGATGCGACGCGCCTCGCTCGTTCCGTCGGCCACGCGGCAGACACTGAGTCGATCCGCATTCGGATGGCGGCTTGTCTCAAGGATCTGCGCGATGACTACGTTCGGAAAGTTGGCACCCTTGGTAGTGATGCTTTCCACCTTGATTCCCGCCCGTGTGAGCAGGTCGTCGAGTTCTTCTACGGAGCCTTTCCAATCAACGTATTCGCGAAGCCAGTCGAGAGATACTTTCATTTCCTGTTGGCCGGAGACCAGATGACGCTAGAACTGTTTCAGAAACCTCAGATCGTTCTCGACCAGCATCCGAATGTCCGGGATTCGAGCCAGGTTCATCGCGAGACGGTCGAGACCAAATCCGAAGGCGAAGCCTGTGACGCGCTCCGGGTCGTAAGCGCGATCACCCCGTTCGCCGCAAATCTGCTCGAAAACGGCGGGATCGACCATTCCGCAACCGGCCAGCTCCATCCATTGGCCGCCGAGGATTTCCGTATGGATATCGATCTCGTAACTGGGCTCGGTGAATGGAAAAAAATGAGGACGGAAACGAATCTTCGTTTCCGGGCCCAAAAGCTCCCGGAAAAAATACTCCAAGGTGCCCTTCAGATCGGCAACCGTAACGTGCTGATCCACCACGAGACCCTCCATCTGAGTGAACTGCGCCAAATGCGTCGCATCCACTTCGTCGCGCCTGTAGGCGGCTCCAGGGGCAATGACTCTCACCGGGGGCGGCTGTGATTCCATCACGCGGATCTGCACCGTTGAGGTGTGGGTCCGGAGCAGTCGACCGTCAGGAAGATAGAATGTATCGAGCTCGTTGCGCGCTGGATGATCCGGGGGTGTGTTGAGGGCGTCGAAACAGTGCCATTCGGTCTCGACATCCGGTCCGTCCGCCAGAGCAAAGCCGAGCCGACGGAAGATCTTCACAGCCTTGTCGAGCAGCTGCGTCAGTGGATGAATCGAGCCGAACTCGGGGCGCGTGCCCGGCAGAGTAACGTCGATGGCCAACAACGCGCGGCTATCCGCGCCCGCCTTCAGACTCTGCTCTTTGCGGTCCACCGAGGCATGGACTTCCTGACGCAGTTCGTTCAGCAGCTTTCCGAGGCGCGGACGGTCGTCCTTCGGGACATCCCGCATTCCTTCGCTGAGCCGGGAGATTTCGCCGCTCTTGCCGAGGTAGCGGACACGCGCCGCCTCAAGCGAGCGAAGGTGGTTGGCGGCCTCGATGGCGCCGATGGCTTCGACTTTGAGGGATTCGATCCGGGATTCCATCGCGGGGATATCCGCTTGCCGCGTGCTCCCGCCCGGAAGCGGCCCGACAAGCTGGCTAGCTGGTTACGCGGCCTTGGTCTCGAAAGCGGCCTTGGCTTTCTCGACGATCTGCTTGAAAGCGACGGCGTCCTGGACAGCTAGATCTGCGAGGACTTTGCGGTCCAGCGTGATTCCCGCTGCCTTCAAGCCTTCCACGAAGCGGCTATAGGTCATGCCCTCGGCGCGCACTGCGGCATTCAGTCGAGCAATCCAGAGGGAACGGAAGTTGCGCTTGCGCGTCTTGCGGTCGCGATAGGCCCAATACTTGGCCTTCATCTGGGCGTCCTTCGCGTATCGGAAGAGCTTGGATCGGCGGCCGCGATAACCCTTCGAAGCTTTGATGACCCGCTTGCGCCGGGCGCGACTGGCGGGCGAATTCGTTGCACGTGGCATGTTGTCTCCCCCACCCTGTGGAGAGCGGGGCTCCTGGAACCGGCTGTTCTTTTGTTTGATCCCGCGGACTCACCAGTTCCGTAAGCCTCGAGAGTCGAGGCAGTCCGCCGGATCAGTCTTGTCTACGCAAACGGCAGGTTGGCCTTGATGCGGGCGCTGTCAGAATCATGAACCAGCACCGACTTGGCCAGCTTGCGCTTGCGCTTGCCAGATTTGCCCTGGAGCAAATGCCGGCGGCCACCACGCGTGCGCATCACCTTGCCGGTGGCTGTCACCTTGAACCGCTTGGAAACGGATTTGCGCGTCTTGCTGCGTGCGATGGGCTTTGGCATGGGAAAAGGGTCAGGAAATTAGCGCATTCTCGCCCCGTGGCAATGAAAAGTTTTTGGGAAAGGCCGGTTAAATTCGGGCCGGGGGATTGGGACGTTTGCCTTGCTCAGCCAGCGCAAGAACGGTTTTATGGAACGATATGACGAAAAAGAAGGCCATTGTCATTCCTTCATACCGTGCGGCCAAGACGCTGCCCTCCGTGCTGCCCCGCATTCCGGAGCCGTTCTGGGACGACGGTCTCGTCATCATCGTCAATGACAAAAGCCCGGACAATACCGGTGAAGTGGCGGAGTCTCTTCGCGGCCAGTGGCCGGCGCTCGATGTCGTCCACCACGAGATAAATCGGGGCTACGGCGGTGCACAAAAAACGGGCTTGAAGCGGGGGCTCGACTTGGGAGCGAACGTCTTTGGGATCGTGCACTCGGACGGCCAATACGCCCCGGAGGTTGTCCTCGACCTCATGAAGCCTCTTCTGGAGGGGAAAGCCCATATTGTTCAAGGATCCCGAATGCTGGGAGGAGGAGCGCTTCGTGGCGGCATGCCCTATTCGCGCTACATTCCCAACCGTGTCCTGACTTTTATGGAGAACATCGTTTTTGGAACGCGGATGGCGGAGTTCCACAGCGGTTATATGCTCTATTCGCGCACCTTGCTCGAGCGCGTCCCTTTCGAGAAACTGCAGAACAACTACAACTTTGACGCCGAGATGATCGTTCTCGCGCACCTCGTCGGGATGGAATGTGCACAGATCGCCATTCCCACACGTTATGATGACGAGGTATCCAGCCTCGACCCGCTTCCCTATGGAATCAACGTGCTCAAGATGATGGGCCGGCATCTTGGCGGTCATTACAGGAAGCTACTGGCAAATCACGGATAGCCGCGATCGCTGGCGAAAGCCGATTTCTTTGCAGAAAAACGGTTGACTCGAGCGGCGCGACAGTCGTACATGGGAATTTTTTCATGAAGATCCTTCTCCTAGGCGCAGGTGGATTCATCGGCGCAAATCTCGCCGAGCGTCTCGTCACTGACGCCAAACACCAGATTACCGCTCTCGACATCGAGCGTGAGAAACTCGATGAAACCGTGAAGGGTGAAATTAACTACATCCACTTCGACATTCGTCAGAACGAGAAGGAACTCGAAAGGCTCACCGTGGAGAATGATGTGGTCGTGGATCTCGTGGCGATGGCCAATCCCAGCCTGTACGTCAGCAACCCGGTGGATGTCTTCAAGCTGAACTTCACCGAGAACCTCAAGATTGCCGAGTTCTGTGTGAAGCACAAGAAACGCATCGTGCAGTTTTCGACGTGCGAGGTTTACGGCATCACATCGGCAAGGGCGTTCGGAGAGGATTCCGCCAAGCACCCTACTCCCTTTGTGGAGGACGAGACGCCACTCATCATGGGACCGGTGAAGAACCACCGCTGGATCTACGCCTGTGCCAAGCAACTGCTCGAGCGCGTGCTGCACGCCTATGGGCTCGAGGAGGGCCTCAACTATTCCATCATTCGGCCCTTCAACTTCATCGGGCCACGGATTGACTATCTTCCCAGTGAACAAACCGGCAACCCGCGCGTCTTCAGCCATTTCATGAACGCGCTTCTCTACGGAACGCCAATGAAACTGGTCGATGGAGGAAGGAATTACCGGGCCTACACCTACATCGACGACGCGGTCGACTGCATTACCCGTATCATCGAAAATCAGGGCGGCGCTTGCGACCGCCAGATTTTCAACATCGGCACTCCGGAAAATGAGGTCACGATCAAAGATCTGGCCGGGAAGATGTATGCGATCTTCGACAAATACTTTCGCCAGCCCGGTGATCCGAACCCGGAGATCATTTCGGTCTCGAGTGAAGAATTCTACGGGAAGGGATACGAGGACTGCGACCGGAGGATTCCCGACGTTTCCAAGGCACGCCGGCTGGTCGGCTGGAGGTCGAAACACGATCTTGATTCGGTTCTCTACCACACCATGAAGTACTTCGTCGACAAGCACCGTGCCAAACAGCCGATCGCGGCTTAAGGGGTCTTGCCGCGCCAGCTAAGAAGTCTGGCTGCCGACGAACCAGAAGATTTGTCGGCGGTTGTGCCGACCGCCTGTCGATTTCAGGCTCAGCGACTGGCAGAGAACCTCCGCCACGCATTCATTTCGGCCGCGTGATTTTTTCCACGGCGCGAGGGAGCGTTAACTCTAGGTGGCATGTCGGCTGCGATGAGATCGAAATTCGGGGTGTTCTCTAGCGCTCTGACGCTGCCTTAGGAGACTGTTGAAAAACCCACGTATGTCACGTTGCCGTCAATTTTCGGAAGATCGCAAGGAGCCAAGCGTAGGCGCGATGGGGTGTGGGGTCCCCATCTCCCCACAAAGCCGCAGCGCTACGGACAAGCTTGGCGACACCGCGAGGGCCGAAAATTGGCGCAACCCAGGTGGGAAGAAAGGGTCCCACCCCTTTCTGGGCGTGAGTGTTTTGGGGCATCTTGGAAGGGCGAGGGGCCCCTTCCCCTCACGGGCGTCGCTCCTCAGTCACAGCCCCGTTAGGGGATGCTCCTTCGTCGCTCCACCGACATCTACCCCAAAGAGCTCACGCGTGGCATGCGCGGGTTTTTCAACAGTCTCCTAGTGTCCTGAGAGATAAATACATTGTAAAACAGCATCGTGGGGCTTACAAAGGCTAAATGCCAATAGGAAGACCCGTCGCCGCGATTGTTCTAAGTCCTGCCGAGAGAGAGAAGCTTACCTTGATAGCCAGTCGACCCAAGTCCAACCAACGCGATGCACTGCGTGCGAGGATCATTTTGGGCGCCTCGGAGGGATTGAGTAACACCGCGATCGCCCGGCGCGAGAGAGTCTCTCTGCCCACCGTTGGCAAGTGGCGCAGCCGTTATGCTCGCGAGAAGATCGAGGCGCTGGCTGATGCACCCCGCAGCGGCGCTCCGCGAAGCATCGGGGACAAGAAAGTCGAGGAGGTCCTCACCAAGACGCTGGAGACTACTCCGCGGGCTCGCACGCACTGGAGCAGCCGCCTCATGGCCAAGGAAGCAGGCATTTCCGAGCATTCGGTCTTGCGAATTTGGCGCGCCTTTGGACTCAAGCCCCACCGGGTGGACTCCTTCAAGGTGAGCAAGGATCCGATGTTTGTGGAGAAGGTGCGCGATATTGTGGGCCTCTATCTCAATCCGCCCGATAAAGCGATTGTGCTCTGTGTCGATGAGAAGGGCCAGACTCAAGCCTTGGAGCGTAGCCAACCCATCTTGCCGCTGCGTCCCGGTCTGCCCGAGCGTCAAACCCATGATTATGTGCGGCACGGGACCCTTTCTCTGTTTGCCGCTTACGATGCGGCCACCGGACGGGTTTTCGGCCGATGTCATCAGCGCCACCGCCACCAGGAATTCCTGGCCTTTCTGGAACGCATTGACGCCGAGTTCCCCGATGACGCCCACAGTCAACTTCACCTCATCATTGACAACTACGCCACCCATAAAACCCCCAAAGTGCGTCGCTGGCTGCTACGCCGCCCACGCTTTCACCTTCACTTCACTCCCACGGGCAGTTCCTGGCTCAACATGGTCGAACGTTTCTTTGCTCGGATCACCACCGAGGCCATCCGACGGGGAAGCTTTTCTTCGGTGCGACAACTTCAAGCCGCTATCGATGCCTACCTCGCCGAGCACAACAAAGAGCCCAAACCCTTTACCTGGACCGCTTCTGCGGATTCTATCTTTAGAAGGCTCGAAAACTCCCTTTCTTAAATTGACTTCTCTCGCAGGACACTAGGTCCAGAACAGCAGGGCACACACGATCACCGCGCCGGAATAAAGAACGCCGGCCCAGGCCGCAGCGCGATAGCGCTGCATCTTTCCCGTAAGCCAGGCGATTTGATCGCGCATGACCCAAGGCATTCCAACCCAGAAGAGGCCGTTGATGATCCACACGTAGGCGAGCAGAACGAGGAGGAGACGGCTTGTTTCGTGGCGCATGAAGGCCGCTTCCAGAAGCGGTTCCGCGGCCAGGAGGGCGAGCATTCCAATGGCTCGCACGGCGAGAAATTCTTCGACGTATTTCCAAGCCAGGACAGCGCCGATGACAAGCGCCAGGAGCATGGGGTTGCGTAGCCTTGCGAACTCGCCCAGATCCATTCCGCGAATGAGCAGGAAGCTCCAAATTGCCGCCAGGGTTATGAGCAGCGTTCCCATGAGGCGCGATCGCGGAAATTGCCTGAGCCATTCCAAACTTTCTCGCGAACGCAACAGGGCCAGGCAATGCAGTGCGAGGAGAACGCCGCCGGTCATCAGTCCGACGGTTTGAAGAGTGAACGAGTAAATCATTTGATTGCCGCAACCGTGGGATGTCTCCGTCGTGCCCCCTCCCAGCTCTTGCGCGAAAGTGCATCGCTGGCCGCCGCCACTTGAGCCTGCTTCTTGCTCAGCCCCTCTCCGCGTCCGAGTTCGGCATCGTTCCAAATAACGCGCGCCACAAAGCGTTTCGAGTGGTCTGGTCCGCTTTGCTCCAGGACCTCATAGATCGGAGCACACGGTTCGATTGCCTGCAAAATTTCCTGCAGCGCGCCCTTGGGGTTCACCTCCTCGGGATCCCGGGCAATGCGCTCGAAGTCATCTTCGGTGGCCCGGAGGACGAAGTTTCGCGCAGCATCGAAGCCACCGTCAAGATAGACCGCGCCGACGACGCTCTCAAACGCGTCCGCCAGGGTGGAGGCTCGCTCACGTCCGCCGCTGGCCTCTTCGCCGCGTCCCATCATCAGGTACCGGCCGAGATCGAGTTCCTGTGCGCGCGTCTTAAGGGCCACTCGGGAAACGATCCTGGTGCGTAATTTGGTCATCATTCCTTCGCTGAAATCGGGATAGAGTCGGTAGAGGTGCTCGGTGACGACAAGCTGGATCACGGCGTCGCCCAGGAATTCCAGGCGCTGGTTGTCGAAGGGATAGTTTTTCCGTTCCAGAGAAATGCTCGGGTGAGTCATTGCCTCCGCGAGCAGCAGACCATTGCGAAACTTGTAGCCGAGCCGACCTTCAATCGGATTCATGATCGAAGCGGCATGCCGACTCGGATCGCTATGAGTCAACGAATGGGACACGTTCTTGTAGTCAATTTAGGATAATTTCATAAGCGGTGCCTCGAAAAATAGCTGCCATCGAGCATAATAGCGAGATTCCACCCGCCGCAGCGCATTGATTGATCATTTGTCCAGCGTGTCATCCAGCGCGCTCAGCAGACCGCGCATCGTCTCTTCGGTTTCGTCGCCCATATTGGAGATCCGAAATGTCGTTCCCTTGATCTTGCCGTAGCCTCCATCTATGACCATTTGGTGGCGCTCGCGCAAGCGCTTGATCCACGCCGCGACATCGATTTCCGGGGTGTTCGTGATGCAAGTCAGGGAGAGGGACCGGTAACCGTCGGGCGCGAAGAACCCAAAGCCGCGCTTTTGGACCCAAGCGTGGACCAAGGAATTGAGGTGGCGATGCCGTTCATATCGGGCTTGAAGACCCTCCGCGGCGATTTCCTCGAGTTTGGAGCGCAGCGCGTAGATGAGAGGAATCACCGGCGTACTCGGAGTCATGTCCTGCTCATCGTTCTTCGCAAACTCGACAAAGTCGAAGTAGTATCCGCGTTCGCCCACGGATTGGGCGCGCTCCAGGGCGCGTTGCGAGACCGAGAACAGGGCGAGTCCCGGGGGCAACGCCAGAGCTTTCTGGCTTCCGGTGAGCAAGACATCGATCCCCAGTTGGTCCATCGAAATAGGTTCGGTCGAAAAAGAGGAAACCGCATCCACGATGAACATCACCTCAGGGAACCTGCGCATCACCTCCGCGATAGCAGGGAGAGGATTGCGCACCCCACAAGAGGTTTCATTGTGAATAAGGGTAAGGGCATCAAAGCCGCCTGCGGAGAGTCGCTCCTCGATCATCTCCGGCAGGATCGCCTCGCCCCAGCTGACCTGGAGAGCCTCGGCCTCCTTGCCGCAGCGCTTGCTGACGTCGAACCATTTGTCGGAGAAAGCCCCGCACATGCAGTTGAGGACCTTTCGAGCAACGAGATTGCGGATGGCGCCTTCCATGACGCCCCAGGCCGAGGACGTGGATAAGAAAACAGATCTCTGCGTGCCAAAGAGCGATCTGAGTCCTGGTCGAATCTGACGATAGAGTTCCTTGAAGTCGCCACCCCGGTGCCCCATCATCGGCTGGCACATCGCCTGCAGCGTTCTCTCGGAGACCTCGACCGGGCCGGGAATGAAAAGTCTGATGTGCTTTGTCGGCATCACCGAGAATTAGCTGTCCCAGATGAAATTCTCCAAGCGCAATCGATTAACCCGCTCGCGCGCCTCCTCCGCGCGCGGACCTTCCACGCTTCCAATTTTCTCGTAAACCGCAATCGCCTCCTTCCAAAGCCGTTGTGATTCGAGAAGTCGTCCGGCGTCAAAGCCGGCCCGGTAGAACCAGAAGAACTCAGGGCCGCCTTTCTGGCGTTGAGAGAACACTCCATAATAGCAATCCAACGCGGCGTCGGTATTGCCAAGCTTCTCGTAAGCCGCGCCCATCTTGGCCAGGGCCTGGTGGCTCCAGACGACCGGCGCGTTGGGCTCGGCGGCGATCTTGCGCCATACTTCGATGGCCGCCTTGTAATTGTCAGGGTCTTGCGCCCCTTGAGAAAACAAGGTGTCTCCTTTCTCAATAGTCGCCGCATAGCGAAGGTTTGGATCGGGATTGGACTCCAAGATCTTGTCGAGAACGCCGATCGCCTCTTTGGGTCGCTTGAGGGCGTTTAGAAGGCTGGCCTGCGCCAGTCGTGCCCTCAGGGAGAGCGGGCCACCGAACTTGACGACCTGCTCGAAGACTTCAATCGCTTCTTCCATCTCGGAGGGATTTAGCGAACGGGCCATGGCTTGTCCGGAGAGGAAGTTGGCCTTCTCGGCGAGCGGAGAATCCGGGAACTTCTCGGCGACAGTGGCAAACTGACCGCGGGCATTGAGATAATCGCCGCGCCGATAGAGAGTCTCCCCCCATTTCATGCGGACCTGTGGTTCGAACCGAGAGTTCGGATACTTGTCAAGGAAGTCTTCCGCAAGCTTGGCGATATGCGGATCCGTTTCCCGATTCCCATCGTCTTCTGCAAAGATCGCGAGGTAGTCGGCTCGCTCTTTAATGGCGGGATCGTCTGTCGAAATGCGGCGCAACTCGGAACGCGCTTCGTCCGCGTTGGGCTGGATGTCAGCCAGTTCCGCGAGAGCCAGTCGGGCGCGCGGGGCGTACGATGAGTCGCTGTCGGCGATCTTTTCCAGGAGATCCGGCGCCGACGGCGATCTTTGAGAAGCCTCACGCATCGCTTCGAGAAAACGGATCCGTTCGACGACGTGAGCGAATTCTGGGCGCGCTGTGAGACGGCGCAAAGCCTCGTTCTCGGCTTTCGGCGAGGCGCCCAGAAGTGCGCACACCGCGGCGTTCTCAAGTGCGGCCATTTCCAGATCGCGCGCGCCAGCCGCTTCGAGAAATGAGTCAGCGGCCTGCTTGAACTGTCCCAGGGCGGCTTGCGCCTGGCCGCGGACGAAGCTATTGCGGAAGCCCTCACCGGCCTGCGCCGTCTGCAGCGCTTCCTGGGGCTGGTTCGCCGCGATTTGTGAGGCGGAAAGTTCCGCTCTGGCTTCGTTGGCCAGAAAATGGCTCGGATACTCTGCCAGGAACTCGCTGAAAAGCTGCCGGCTCCTTTCCGTCTTGCTTGCACGCGCTTCGTTTCGCGCCAGGTAAAAGAGAGCCAGCGCTGCGCGCTGCCCGTTTCGGGAGTCCGCGGCCCATCGGCGCAGCTCGGCGCTGGAAGCCGCTCCGCCGCGAGCATAGATCCGGTCGAGGGCTTCGAAGGCATCAGGAAGTCCCGGGAGGCGCGAATTCTCTTCGACAAACGCCTCCACGATCTTCTCGGCGTCCGCGGGTTCGTCCTGCCGCAGCCGGCATTCCGCCAGCGCCACGGTCACACTGGCCGCGAGTCGAGCGGGTGGATCTTTGATCTCCTTGAGCTTCTCCTCGGCTTTGCCGGGCTCGCCGGACGCCAGCAGGGCGCGCGCGGTGAGATAGGTGGCATATTGCTGTTGCTCCGGAGAGAGTCCTTGGGCCGATGAAAGCACGTTCAGGGCGCTCGCGTGGTCGTTCGCGTCCAGGCGGATCTCCGCAAGCTCCAGCGCTGCGTCTCCGGCCTCATCCGGGTTCTTCTGAAGGAATCGCGAGAGCGCCTCAGCGGCCTCAGGCGTTCGTCCCAGAGCACAGAGCATCCTCGCCGCTCCGACGGCGGCCTGGGAGCCGAAACGCTCGTCGTCGCCGAGGCTTTGATACAACGGCAGCGCTTCGTTTGGCTTGTTGAGTGCCGCGTTGGCCTCGGCCAGCCAGAATCTGACCTCCGCGCTGGCGGCACCGGATTTCTTGAGAAGAGAAACACTCTCGTCAAACCGCCCGGCTGCGAACAGCGCACGCGCCAGGAGGAGATCTGCGGCGGCCCGATCGTTCCGATCGACCGTCTTCTCAGGGCGCTGGCGAAGTTTGTAGATGGCCACTTGCGGAAGACCGTCCTCGAGCGCCTCGCGAGCTTCCTCCAGACGCGAATCCGCGCCGAGCACAGCAACAGCCGACACGAGAAGGAGAATAGCGATCTTCATGCCCGCAAGGCGCGTGAAAGGTAGCGCCCGGTATAGCTGGAGGGTTCCCGAGCGACCCGCTCGGGCGGGCCATCGCAGACCACACGGCCTCCTCCCTCCCCACCCTCCGGGCCGAGGTCGATGATCCAGTCCGCGCATTTGATGACCTCGAGATTGTGCTCGATGACCACGAGCGTGTTGTGCGCGTCGCGGAGCTTGATGAGCACCTCGAGGAGCTTGTGAATGTCTGCGAAGTGCAAGCCGGTGGTAGGTTCGTCAAGGAGATAAATGGTTCGTCCGGTCGCGCGCCGGGCCAGTTCCGCGGCGAGTTTGAGCCGCTGGGCCTCCCCTCCGGACAGGGTTGTTGCCGATTGGCCAAGTCGCAAATAGCCTAGCCCGACGTCTTGCAAGGTCTCCAGCTTGGCCGAGAGA
Organism: uncultured Verrucomicrobiae bacterium; assembly: GCA_963820865.1. Classification (GTDB taxonomy): domain Bacteria; phylum Verrucomicrobiota; class Verrucomicrobiia; order Chthoniobacterales; family Terrimicrobiaceae; genus DASTFP01. Next base: position 369,562 of record CAWGBZ010000011.1, on the reverse strand, counting down.
GCGGGGATGCTCCGAAAAAAACGGGCCGATTCGTCGACCGTCATCGCGAGGACGTCGGCGATATTCTTGCCCTTATAGGTGATCTCAAGTGTTTCACGATTGTAGCGACGTCCCCGGCAAACTTCGCACTCCACATAGACGTCCGCGAGAAAATGCATCTCGATCTTGATGAATCCATCACCCTGGCAGTGCTCGCAGCGACCGCCTTTCGCGTTAAAGGAGAAGCGGCTGGCGTCGTAGCCCCGCACCCGGGCCGCCGGCAACTCGCTAAAGAGATCCCGGATCGGTCCAAGAGCCCCAGAGTAGGTGGCCGGATTCGAGCGTGGTGTTCGGCCGACAGGCGTCTGATCGATCACGACGACCTTGTCGAATTGTTCGATTCCGACCATCCTTTCGAAGGCTCCCGGGCGATCCTTGGCGCCGCTCAAATTTTGGGCCAGGGCAGCGCGGAGGATATCGTTGACCAAGGTGGACTTTCCGCTGCCGGAAACGCCGGTGACACATGTCAGGCAACCAACCGGTATGGCGACGGTGATGTTTTTCAAGTTGTTCTCGCGGGCCCCGGATACCGTTAGCCAACCATCGCCGATCTCGCCGGCCAGCGAGCGGTCCTTGCGCGGCGGAACACGATGGCGAGGCACGGAAATCTTGAGCGTTTTCTTCAGATATTGTGCGGTGAGCGAATCGTCGTTTTGAAGGATTTCGTCGAGGGTTCCCTGCGCGACGATGCGGCCTCCGCGGGGCCCCGCGCCGGGCCCAAGATCGAGAATGTGATCCGCGGCCCGAATAGTGTCTTCATCATGCTCGACCACAATGACCGAGTTTCCCAAGTCGCGCAAAGCGCGGAGCGTCTCGATGAGGCGATCATTGTCCCGCTGGTGAAGGCCGATACTTGGCTCATCCAACACGTAGAGGACGCCTGCCAGCCCCGAACCGATCTGTGTGGCCAGGCGGATGCGTTGAGCTTCGCCGCCGCTGAGAGTTCCACTCTCGCGATTAAGCTGCAGGTATCCCAGCCCCACTTCGTTCAGGAACCTCAATCTCTGCCGAATTTCTCTGAGCACGTCGCGAACGATCTCTTCCTCCGCGCCACTGAGGGCGATGCGCTCGAGAACCTGGCCGGCTTCGGAGATGGGAAAGGCGCAAAACTGGTTGATATTGTATTGGCGACCGTTGACGTCGGAGATGGTCACGCCGAGGATTTCCGGCCGCAGTCTCGCACCTCGGCATACTCCGCAAACCCGCCGGCCTTGGAAAGCGCGCAGTCGCTTCCTGGTAAACTCGCTTTCGCTGGTCTCGAACAAGCGCTGCATTTGCGCAACCAAGCCTTCGAATGGCTTCGAAACCGTTCGCTCTGCGGAAATCTGGATGCTGATCCCGCGGTCTCCACTGCCGGAAAAGAGCAAATTCTTGAAATGAGCAGGAAGATCCTTGAACGGGATATTGGTCGGCACCGGCGTGTCGGCGATGAGTCCGTTGAGGATGGCGCCGTAATACTGCTTCATCCGTTTGTGACCGACCCGCCACGGCTTAATGGCACCCTGGTCGAGCGTCTTGCTGCCGTCCACCATCAGATCGGAATCAAAGAACAGTTCGGTTCCAATCCCATGGCACGCCGGACAGGCACCCAGGTGGCTGTTAAAAGAAAAATGCTTCGGGGTCAGCTTCGGCATGGTGAAGCCGGTGGACGGGTTGCAGTAGTCCGTGGAAAACTTCTGCTCGGTCCAATCCTGCATGGCGGGCTCCATACGAATGACTGTCAGCATGCCCCCGCCCCAGCGGAGGGAGGTCTCGATAGAGTCCGCCAGTCGCTGGCGAATTTCGTCGCGAATGGAGAGGCGATCGACGACGGCTTCGATTGTATGGGAGCTCGATTTCGAAAGTTTGGGCGAGGTGCCGTTTCCGAGTTCGACGATTTCTCCGTCGATGCGCAGGCGAACAAAGCCCTCCCGTCGCGCTTTCTCGATCACGTCACGGAATTCGCCAGCCTGGTTGGTGACCAGGGGCGCAAGCAGCATGAGCTTGGTTCCCTCCGGACAGGAGAGAATGGCGTCGGCGATTTGCTGAGGCGTCTGACGAACAACGGGTTCGCCCGTTACCGGGTCGTGAGGACGCCCGATCGCGGCAAAGAGCAGGCGCAAATAGTCGTAAATCTCCGTGGTTGTCGCAATGGTCGACCGTGGATTCGCCGCCGACGTTCGTTGCTCGATGGCAATCGCAGGCGAGAGACCCTCGATATAGTCGACCTCCGGCTTCTGCATCTGGTCGAGAAATTGGCGCGCGTAGGCTGAAAGACTTTCGACATATTTGCGCTGGCCCTCCGCGTAAAGCGTGTCAAACGCAAGCGACGACTTGCCAGATCCGCTCAGGCCGGTGATCACCACGAGCCGGTTTCGGGGAATTTCCACGTCGAGATTGTTCAAGTTGTGCTGGCGCGCTCCTTTGATGCGTATGACGGAGTGGTTGCCGGAGTTCATGAACGAAGCGTCAACGTGAATCTTCCAGTTTAAGCCATGGCCAACCGCTCGCGCAAGAACTGGCGGACATCTTCGTGCCAAGGTGGACGGCGCACCCCTGCAGGCACGAGGTAACCGGAGGGCCGAAGTTGGTTATGTTGGTTGCTTGCTCAGTCGGGCTTTTGAGCGACCAAGCTCAACCGAATCCACCACCAGATCGTTCGTCCGTGCTCTTCACCCATATGGAACACTCTATGGGCTGCCTCCGGTGCAGTGCGAATGAGTTCGAGGACCTGGTTCCGGTTCTCCGGCGGAGTGCCGGCGGTATCAAAGTACCAATTGAGATCAGGTTGCTTGAAGGGGCTCGTTTCGCAGCGCAGAACGCGCAGAAGGTTTTGCTCGCAAAGGGCCTTCCAGCCGTTCGGCGTCACAAAACGTCCGTGGCTGGGGTCCCGCAGTTTCTCCACTTGGTGGATCCATTCTTCCGCGACAGGCTCCCCATCGGAGACGCTCCCATCGATCAGCATGAAATGGCCGCCGGGTTTCAAGACCCGCGTGACCTCGGCGACAAAAGCACCTCGATCGCTAAAATGGTGCGCGGCGACCCGGCACGTAACGAGATCAAACGAGGCCTCGGAGTAAGGGAAGCGTTCCGCTTCGTGCAGACGCGTCTCGATCGTGAGGCCGCGTTCTGCGGCCAGTTTGTTGGCCCCATCCAGCATGGCCTGTGAAATATCGGCAGCAATGACCGAGTACCCGCGCTCGGCGAGATAGAGGGCGGTATGTCCCCCGCCGGTGGCCACGTCCAGCGCCCGCGCACCAGGCCGAAACGGAATGTCCGCCAGTGCCAACGCCACATCCACCGTATTCGCAAGGATATGCGATTTGCCGTAGTTGGCGCTTTGACGCTGAAACTGATCCCGGGCGGCCTGTTGGATCGAATCGAGAGCCATGAACTGCTCTTCGCATGATTCTATCGAAACGCAAGAAGACGCGCTCCGGCCTCGCCTGAACAACTTATTGCTCTCGCGCCGGACTATTCTCCGCTGACATTGGCTTTTGCGGATATGCGACCGGTGGCCGCATGGGATTCGGGACTGCTTCCTTGCCCCGAAGGAATGCTTCCACATCGAAACCCTCGATCGCCCCTGGCTGGTAGCGAGCGACCACGCGATCCTGAAGATTGTCCATTCCGTGGTGGACAACGAAATCCACGAAAAGACCGGACTCATAGAACAATCTCCATACATCGGGACATCCAAACACGACGCCCCAGGGATGGTAGGCGGTGACGCTCAGTGGCTTGCCCTCCCGGTCGGCTCGCTGCATCGCATCGCGAAGATCCGTGGCCGTCTTGAGGCGTTGCACGTGCGGGTCGTAGTACGACAGATGGTTCGGAAAGCTTGCCGTCAGGCGTGCGCTTCGGGTCTGAGCGTTGGGGTTCAAAGTCCCACGCATCGACGTCACGACTTCCTTGATGGGATCGAGGGGTCTCTCGCAAATCCTCTCGCGCACGGGTTCTGAAAAGACGGCGTAAGCCAGCAGGATGATGGCCGCTGTGAGAACTCGCAGGGGAAGCTTGAAGACCCCGCGTGACTCGTGGGCAATACCGATGGCCGTGACGGCGATCAGTCCCGGAAGAAGGTAGATTGAGTACCACTCGAACAGCCATTGGTTGGTGATCTTGGCCACGGTGGCGGCCATCATCGCCGGAAGGAGCAGGGTGCAGGCGACAATAGCGCCTTGGGGCCACCTCCAATGGAGCAAACGAAGAACCCCCGCCACAGCGGCGACTCCAATCACGACGAGGAGCGAAATGAACAAGACCGGGTGTTCATGGGCCCGAGTGGCCAGCTCGACGTATGGTGAGCTGAGCGAGCCGCTCTTGTTCCAGCAGGCTCCGACGAACAGATTGGACGAGGTATCGATCAACCAACTGAGGGTCAGGGGATTTCGCGCTTCCGGGGCTGTGCGCAGGTAGTTGAGCAGCTGCGGAATCAACGGGAGCATCATCTGGTTCGCCGCGATCGCAGACATCAGGTTGATTGCCAGCCAGCGCCGCCACCGTCTATCCCCTGGTTGCTCTCGCCATTCGTTTGCAAGCCATAGTGCGGTCAAGACGTTGAGGACGACTAATATATAGATCGCCGCTGGGTACACCCAAACGATCAGGAACTGGCAGAGGCCGAGCGCCAGCCACCATCCCCAGAGGTTCTCTCGCGTTGCTCTCAGCCACAAGAGAAGTGCCACCGGAAGCATGAGCAAGAGCAGCGAGTAGCCCCGCGCTTCCGAAGCGTAACGCAGATACCAGGGATGAAGCGCCAGCAACCAGGCAGACATAATGCCCGCCAATTCGCCGCCCAGCTTGGCCGCGAGAAGAGCGAGGGCCAGCACTCCGAGGATGCCTGCCAGCCAGGCCGGAAGCCGAATGACCCATTCGCGAATGTGCCAGCCTTCCTGGCCGGCAAATAATCTGTGCGTGCCCCACGCAGTTCTGGCCAGGAGGCTGTAGAAGACATGGTTGGTGGGCTTGCGGTAATCGAAGAACGTGTTCCGCCATTTCAACTGCGGCGGGAGGACCCGGCCGTCGTCGGCCACTTTGTATTCGCCGACGATGGCACGCCGGGCGCTCAAGTCCTCGTCATGGGCAAGTCCGAAATTCAGGCGTTTGGCGGAGAGAATCCCCGTGAAAGCCATCGCGCCGATGACGGCAATCCAAAAAATGGGAGAGAGTCGGCGCTCCGGCGAAGCTCCAGGGGCTGTGCGATCCGCATCGGCCCACCAACGGGCCGTTCCGATCAAGACGGCCACGAGGGCAAGGTTGAATAATCCCGCCCAGAAAGAATAGAAGCCGACGACCGCGCCAAGATTCCACTCCGCCGCGCGGGCGAAGTCAAATTTCCAAGGCTTGTCCGCCGCGAAGATCAGCCAAAGGGCCAGGCCGAGGGCAACACTGCCCAAGGCGATACGATAGCGTCGCACGTCGCCTCCTTCCTTGAGCCATCGAGCCCCAGTTTGCCACCAATCGCGAAAGCTCCGCTCGCGCATGCTGCTCAGACTTTCCGAACCCTCCGGCCGGCTCTCAAACCGTCGTTCATCTTACCTCGAGGACAAAGATCAACTGTCCCCTGCCCCACTCCGGTCCTCGGATATAAAGCGGCGCGCCGCGCGCGAGCTTGGCCTCGGTGGTGATCAAGAGATCTTTGCCCCGATATAACTCAATTCGCAGCGTGTACGATGTCGCGCTCTGCGACAGGCATTGCACCTTGAAGAAGAACTCTTTGCTGGGAACGAGCCATTCTTCACCTCCGGAATACAGGTCGCGCTTCTTTTGCCCCAACAGGTAAAGGCTGTTGTATCCGAAGATCTTCCGGATAGCCGTAGCAAATTCCTTGAGCGGTTCCGGAACCGGCGGAGGCGATTCCTCGTGAGTGGCCAAAACGAGCGCGCTCCAAATGCGATCTCCCGCCGCGCGCGCCTGCGACGCTCCGAGTGCCAGGAGCAAAACGGCCGCTACGCACCACCTCATCGCACCGAATCTTCCGCCGGAATATAGTCGACCCCCTCCAGCCAGATAACGACTCCGCGCTCGTCCGGAGCCCGAAACTCGGAGACTGAGAGCTGCGGCATTTCGGCCCGCGCCGTCACGACCTGAGAAATGAACTCACCATCGCTACGGCGCTCGACCTGATGCGGGAGCACAACCAACGTCAAGACCACGGCCAGAATGATCGACGCCATTCCAGACCACACGAGCCGGCGCAGGGGGACGAACGCTGGCGTGCGAGGCTCCTTCTCCCGCTCGATTTCCTCGAGAACGCGGCTATTGACAAAATCAGGATGTTCCAGCCCGGGAGCAGTCAGATGCTCCCGAAGCAGTGCTCTCGTCTTCTGCCAATCCGCTTCGTCAAAGTTCTTCATGGAGGTCGCGCAGCAAGGTTTGAAGCTTCTTGCGGGCATAGAAGAGGCGCGACATGACCGTTCCGATTGAACAGCCAAGATGGCGCGCAATTTCTTCATAAGAAAAGTCCTCGATTTCTTTCAGGACGATCACCGCGCGGTGTTCCGGAGTCAGCCCCTCGAACGCCTCTTCTACGCGTCGTCTGATTTCCGCGCGATCGACACTCGTTCCAGGCGTCTCCGGCCTCGATGGCGTGGTGCGAGATGCCGGGTCGACCCTGAGCGCGCCCGAACCGATCTCGACCTGAGGGCGCACCTGTCGGCGACGGCACAGATCGATCGCCGCGTTGGTGGCAATCCGGTGCAGCCAACTGGCAAACGGCGCCGCCGCGTCGAAGCGCGCGAGCGACTTCCACGCCCGGATAAAGGTCTCCTGTGTGAGGTCGAGCGCGTCTTCCTCGTTCCGGGCGATTTGGAAAACATGCATGTAAATTCTCTCGCGATGGAGGGTGATCAAACTGTCGAACGCTGCGGTGTCGCCCCTTCGGGCACGCTCGAGCAGGCTGGCTTCCTCGGGATCGTCACCCATTCGCCTATGACGCACGAACCCCCGAGAATATTCGACGATCAGGAGTTGCCGTAGCGCTTGCGCCATTCGGCGCGATATTCACTCATCAGGTCGACGATACGGTCGCGAACTCGAAACAACAGCTTGTTCAGGGTAACGCGCTGGCGGACCGCCATCTTTTTCTCCTCGGCCAGCCGCGCCGCCGCATCAAGCGCATCGTTCGCAGCTTTCAGGCCTCGCTTCAAATAGGCGATGGTCATTCCGAGTTCCGTGCAGTCGTCGCCGCACAGGGCAGCAGCCAGCTTGGCACCGCAAACCGCCGAGCGGGTCGCCAGGCGAATCGCTTCCGGGTGGTCCTTCAGCGACTGTTCACGATCGAGCCAGGAGTTGATCCATGTGTGCAGCTTTAGGGTATCCTGATAGATGGGAGATCTCGCGAACTCCTCGAAATCCCCCTCCTGGCACTCTGGCTCCTGCCGTGAGAGACTCATCTCCTCCTCACAAAGGCTTTCCGCGACTTCGTCCCATTCTGCATCCCTGTCTTCATCGAAGGACTCCCAACCCATCTCTTTGGCGATAATGTTATCTCGATCAGGGTGATCGAGATATTTTTCGAGAAGGCCGAAGTATTTCTCAGTATTCCGGTCTTGCTGCTGGAGGAATCGCTCCCACTTATACTCATCCCAGATCTCCGGCGTCTCGAAATCGTCGTCAGCCATCGCAAAAACCCTTACTGCACGGTAGTTTCGGACGCAACGTGATTTTCAGAGATTAATTTTCGGCGCCGAGCCGCCATTCCGCCGTCCGAGAGAGTTTCCATCAAAGTTTTGCAACCGCAGTTGACCACATGCAGCGGCGATATCATGGCCTTTTTCGCGTCTCAAAGTTGCTGAGACACCCTGACTCAGGAGGAGCTTGAGGAATTGTTCCTGCGTGCGTGGGCTGGGCCGCTCCCAGTCCAAACTCACAACGTGGTTATAGGGAATCAGGTTCACCTTGGCTCGGAGGCGGCGGGCGTGATCGGCGAGAGCGCGCGCTTGCTCCTCGGAGTCGTTCACCCCGCGAATCAGAATGTACTCGAACGTGATATACTGACTTTTGCGTGAACAATAGTAGCTGCAGGCTTCCAGAAGGTCGCGCAAGGGATACTTCCGATTAACCGGCATGATTCTCTCCCGCACTGAATCGGTAGCTCCGTGGAGGGAGATCGCGAGGCGGATCTGCAGCGGCTGATCGGCCAGGTTCTTGATGCGCGGAACTAACCCGCTCGTGGAGAGGGTCATATGCCGTGCTCCCAGTCCAATGCCCCACGGCGCGTTGAGAATCTCAATAGCTTGCATCAGATTGTCATAATTCGCCAGCGGCTCGCCCATGCCCATAAAGACAATGTTGTTGATTTTTTCTCCCGAGAGCTCCTCAACCGCGAGAAACTGCGCCACAATTTCTCCTGCGGAGAGGTTGCGCTTCAGCCCATCCAGCCCGCTGGCGCAGAATTTGCATCCATAGGCACAGCCCACCTGGCTCGAGATACAAACTGTGCGTCGATCTGCGCGCTCTCCGTAAAGGGCAGGAGACGCCGGAATGAGGACCGTCTCGATCAACTGCTCGTCGTGCAGTCGGAAGAGGAACTTCCTGGTTGTGTCGTCGGAGCCAGTCTCTTTGATCTTGGTTAGCGGGCGCAGAGCGAACCGCTCCGCGAAGCCGGCCCGCAACCTCGCCGGCAGATCGGTCATTTCCTCAAAGGCCCTGGCGCGCCGCTGGTAAATCCAACTGCAAAGTTGGCCAGCGCGATAGGTGGGCTCGCCGAGTTCCTCGAGTGCGTCGGCGAGTTGTCCCTTGGTCAGCGAAAGTAGGTCCACGAGGGAAAACTTGCCAGAAGTTGAAGTAATTTCACCACTTTCCAATGGAACAAAACTTGCTGGAGAAACCGCTCGCATGGCCATTCACGTAGCCCTCACGCATCGAACGACCTATCGCTACGACCGCCGGGTCAGCCTCGGACCTCAGGTGATCAGGTTGCGTCCGGCACCCCATTGTCGCACGCCCATCCTGAGCTATTCGCTGAAGGTGGATCCGGAGAAGCACTTCATCAACTGGCAGCAGGATCCGTTCAGCAACTACCTCGGGCGATTTATGTTTTCCGACCCGACAGATCATCTCGATGCCGTCGTCGAGGTCGTCGCCGAGATGGCGGTCTACAATCCGTTTGATTTTTTCCTCGAGCCGACGGCGGAATTCTATCCCTTTATCTATGAACCGGGAGTGGCGCATGATCTCGCGCCCTACCTGAAGCGTGAGACGCAAGGTGCTCTCTTCGAGGATATTGTGAGTGGAATCAACCTTGAAAAGCAGAGGACGATCGACTTTCTTGTTGGCCTGAATGTCGAACTCCAGCAGCGGATTAGCTACCTCGTGCGGATGGAGCCGGGCGTCCAGACTCCGGAAGAGACCCTGGCGAAGTCATCCGGCTCTTGTCGCGATACGGCATGGTTGTTATGCCAGTTGCTGCGTTCTTGCGGTATCGCCGCGCGCTTTGTCTCTGGCTACCTGATCCAGCTCAAGCCGGACGTAAAATCACTCGACGGCCCCACGGGACCCGAAGAGGATTTCACAGATCTCCATGCTTGGACCGAGGTGTACTTGCCCGGCGCGGGATGGATCGGGTTTGACCCAACGTCGGGCCTGCTCGCCGGGGAAGGCCATATTCCCTTGGCCTGCACTCCCGAGCCTTCCTCGGCCGCACCCATCTCTGGGACGACAGAGGAGTGTGAGACAGAGTTCGATGTTGCGATGTCCTTGCAGCGAATCTACGAATCGCCGCGTGTCACCAAGCCGTATGCCGAAACGGACTGGCAGGAAATCGTGCGACTTGGTCACCGTGTCGACGAGCGTCTCGAGGAGGGGGACGTGCGCCTGACCGTGGGCGGTGAGCCGACGTTCGTTTCGCTTGACGACATGGAGGGCGAAGAGTGGAACAGCGCCGCGCTCGGCCCGACTAAACGGAAGCTCGCCGGCGGTCTCATCCGCCGTCTGCGTGCGCGATTCGCGTCAGGCGCGCTGCTGCATTTCGGTCAGGGCAAGTGGTATCCCGGCGAGCGGTTGCCGCGATGGGCGTTTGGTTGCTTCTGGCGCAAGGACGGTGTGCCGGTGTGGGAGAACATCGATCTCGTGGCGAATGAGGAGACCGACTATGGCGTATCCTCCGACGACTCGGCGCTCTTTTTCAACGCGCTCACGACGCGGCTCGGAGTGGACTCTCGCTTCGTCCTGCCGGCCTATGAAGACTCTTGGTACTATCTCTGGAAGGAACGCCGGCTTCCGAGCAACGTCGATCCTCTCAAGTCGAATCTGGTCGATGAGCTGGAGCGAGCGCGCTTGGCCCGGGTGTTCGAGCAGGGTTTAAACAAGATGGTTGGACATGTGCTTCCTATCAAGCGCGAGTGGAGGAGCGATGGCACAGCCGGGTGGCTGTCGGGCGCCTGGTTCCTCCGAACGGAAGACCTCTATTTGGTCCCCGGCGATTCACCTATTGGATTCCGCCTTCCGTTGGACTCTCTGCCCTGGGTTAAAGCTTCCGAGTATCCTTGGGACTATGAGCCCGATCCGCTGGCCGAGCGGTCCCCGCTTGCCCAGCCACCTCCGCGTGACACCCGCCTCTACGAACAGGCAGGGTTGCCGTCGGATTATAGGAAACCCCTGAGCGAGGGGGCGATGCGTCCCCAGTTTGTGCCGCAGGGGCGGCCCGATATTTCCGCGAGTCCGCTGGTTTCCGGTCGCGCACCGCGTCCGGGCGAATCGGCGCCATGGATCGTCCGGACCGCGATGGCGATTGAACCACGTGATGGCAAACTCAATGTTTTCATGCCGCCGCTGGCATCCTTGGAAGACTATCTGGATCTGCTTGCGGCCGTTGAGGAGACCGCCCAGTACCTCGGCCTTCCTGTGATCGTCGAGGGCTACCCACCTCCCGGCGATTCGCGGCTCAACGTCATCAAAGTTACACCGGAGCGCGGCGTGATTGAGGTAAACATCCATCCCGCCAATTCGTGGGATGAGATGATCGACATCACGACGGGCGTGTACGAGGAAGCGCGCCAGACACGGTTGGGAACGGAGAAATTCATGCTCGACGGACGTCATAGCGGGACGGGCGGTGGCAACCATGTCGTGGTGGGAGGCTCGACTCCTGCAGACAGCCCCTTTTTTCGCAGGCCGGATCTGCTCCGCAGTCTCGTCAACTACTGGCAGAACCATCCCTCGCTTTCCTATTTGTTTTCGGGTCTTTTTATTGGACCCACTTGCCAAAGCCCGCGCGTCGATGAGGCGCGTAATGACGCGCTCTACGAGCTGGGAATCGCGTTCGAGCAGATTCCGGATAAGGGTCGGGTGCCTCCCTGGCTCGTCGATCGCATCTTTCGCTACATCCTCGTGGATGTGACCGGGAATGTGCGTCGCGCCGAGTTTTGCATCGACAAGCTCTACTCGCCGGGGGGCGGTTCCGGACGACTTGGTCTCTTGGAGCTGCGTGCGTTCGAAATGCCTCCCCACGAACGCATGAGCCTTGTTCAACAGCTTCTGGTGCGAGCGCTCATTGCGGAGTTCTGGGACCAGCCGTACCGCCAACCGCTCTTGCCGTGGGGCACAGAACTTCACGATCGATTTCTGCTTCCGCACTTTGTCTGGCAGGATTTTTGCGACGTGGTCACTGACATGAACGACGCGGGGCATGCCTTTCGCACCGAATGGTTCGCTCCTCACCTTGAATTTCGCTTTCCCTTCGTCGGGGAAACCAACTATCGCGAAGCCCGGATCGAGCTGCGTCGGGCGATCGAGCCGTGGCATGTCCTTGGGGAGGAAGGATACGTTGGAGGGGCGGTGCGCTACGTGGATTCTTCCCTTGAGCGCCTTCAGGTGAAGATCACCGGCTTGGTGGGCTCCCGCTATCACCTCCTCTGCAATAACGTTCCTGTCCCACTGCATTCAACCGGCACGGTTGGCGAATATGTGGCGGGAGTGCGCTACCGCGCTTGGCAACCGGCAACCTGTCTCCATCCGACCATCGGTGTGCAGACGCCTTTGGTCTTCGATCTCTACGACAAATGGAACGCCAAGACGGTGGCAGGCTGCACCTATCACATTTCCAATCCAGGCGGACAGAATCCGTCGACATTTCCGGTCAATGCCTATGAGGCTGAAAGCCGGCGTCTATCCCGCTTTTCTCCCTATGGTCATACTCCCGGTTTGCGCCAGCTTCCGCCTGTGTCGAAAGCCAAGGAATTTCCGTTTACGCTGGATCTGAGGCAACACTCCGTCGCCTAATCGCGGCATGGCCGCGACCGATGCCAGTTGCGTCTCGGTTCCAACAACGACCACCTCGCCGGTGCCGGATACTTTGACGCTCGGGTTAGGGCGCGACTTCAGCGATGTCAGCTTGATTCGGGGGACTCTCTCCGGTGGAGGCGAGCATTCCCCGTTTCTGTCGGTGAACGTCGAGCGGTTGCGGAAGCCTGAGCACCCCAGCGACAATCCCGGAACCGAAGGAACGCCATTGAGCCACACGGAACAATCGGGTATAAGAGTGAGCATGTCTGACGGCCATCTCGCCGAGCGCGCTGCCCGGGCGCAGAAAATCATTGATTCGCCCGGAAATTATAAAGTTTGCGAAGGATGTGATTCCATCGTCGCGCGTCACGTGGCGACGTGTCCGAATTGCCATGGCTACCGGTTCAACTGTGACGAGCAGGAGATTGTCGCCCACGCCAAGGTCCTCGCCTCGCGTCCTCAAACGAGCGTCACGGAATCAGATATGCAGTAGCACCCCGGCTGCCAGGCGGTCTCGATCATATCCTTTCAAGTAGCGCGGCCACCTCGATTTCCGCGGTCTGAGGAAACATATCGAGCGGACGAGCACGCCGGAGCGAAAAGAGATGCGCCAGGCGTTTCAGGTCTCGAGCCAACGTGGCCGGATTGCAAGAGACATAGAGCACGCGTGCCGGTGGTTTCGAGGCAATCATCCGGACAATCTTCTCGTCCAAGCCTTCCTCTGGAGGGTCAAGCAGGAGGGTCGTATTGTGGGCGGGAGCGGCGGCCAGGGCCGGAAGCAAATGACGGCCGACATCTCCCAGCAAATAGATTTCACGGGCTCCGGCGGCTTGGCGAGCCGCCCTGACTGCATCCACGCTCCATTCGATCCCGATCGTAAGCCCGAAGAGCGGAGCCAAACACCTCGCAAAAAACCCCGCGCCGCAATAGGCGTCCACCAGCAGAAGGCCGCCAGGCTGCGCCATTTCCTCGACAATCTCCAGCAGTCGCCCGGCGACCGCGTCGTTAACCTGCCGAAATCCGCGGTAATCCGAGGTCTCGCGGAGCGGGTGCGCGCCATCTTTTGGATGAGAGTTGCGCAACCCGGTCAGCAGACTGTTGACGGACTCGGTAGCCAGCGGACATTCCTTTACCTCGACGATACGGCGGCTGCGGTGCGCAAAGAACCCGACACGGCCTGATTTCGCGTGCACGGTGATGCGGTTGCGATAGTGAAACTCCAGCGGCGAAGGCACAATCGGTTCGATCGGGGCATTGGCCACCCCGCCGAGACGCCCCAAAACGTCCGCAACTTGGGCGGATTTGATCTCAAGTTGCTTCGGGTAGGTAGCATGCTGATATTGGCAGCCGCCGCAGCGCCCAAAGACCGGGCATTTTGGTCGCACCCGATCTGGAGAAGGCTCGATGATTTCTCTCAAGTCAGCTTCCACGTAGCTTGCATGCCTCGTGCGGATATGGATTTTCACTTTCTCACCCGGGAGGACGCGAGGAACGAAGCATACCTTTCCGTCGGGAAGTCGGCCGATCCCGACTCCGCCGAAGCCTAGCTTTTCGATGACGATTTCTTTGGCACGCTGACCGTCCTGCGCGCGAACGTGCGGAGCGATCTTCCGCTTCATTGGGCCCGTGACCGCGACCGGAATCCAGTCGCCGCCGCCTCGATCGACGCGCAGAACATTTTTTCTCGCAAGAGGTCAACCAGAGGGCTCCTCGCAATGCCGGCTGCTTGACTTGGGCGAACTTCGCCGGTGACTTGACTGGCGATGAGAATACCGCCGCTGGAATTCGCTCTCAAGCGACATAGTTTTGCGACGAAATCCCGCAAGCGCAAGGACTGGGCAACGCCAAAAAAAATCCCGCCCTCTTTTAAAGGGCGGGATCACCAGAGGGCGCTTGTTGGGGTGCGCTCAGGACTTCCTTCAACCAACAGTAATTTTGCGCGGTTTGACCGCTTCGGTTTTGGGCAGGTGCACCGTCAGAAGACCCTGCTCGATACGAGCGCTGATGCGCGCCGCGTCGATGCTCGGGTCGAGATCAAAAACCCGACGATACCCAGGAGCTTTCCTTTCTCGATGCACAGGTTTTCCGAAATCTGCTGCCGGAGCACGATGACCGGTGAGGATCAGTTTTCCATCCTCCACGGTTACCTCCACTCCCTGCTTGCCCACTCCGGGCATCTCCACTTCGAGAGTGAATCCGTCCGCATCTTGATGAAGGTTCACCAGCGGCGCGGAATATTCCACACGTTGCCCGCTTTCATCTTTGGTTGGTGCTAAAGTTGTCATATTTCCTTGTAAAAGTTGCCTTCGCGCCCGGCTTTCCGCCGGACGCAACGTGGTTTAGTCCAGTTCAACCTGAATCTTCTTTGGTTTGGCCTCTTCTGCCTTCGGCAGGGTCACCGTGAGGATGCCCTCTTCATAGGTCGCCTTGACCGCCTCAGGATTGACCGGTGACGGCACTGTGATGCTGCGGCTGAACGTTCCAAAGGAGCGCTCGCTGCGAAGGCTCTCGCCTTCCCGCTGTTCGCCTTGGAATGTGCGCTCACCAGAGACGGTCAGCACGCCATCCCGAAGCGAGATGTCAAAGTCTTCCTTCTTCATTCCAGCGGCTTCAAGCTGCACCGTGATCTTGCTCCCGTCTTCGTAGACGTCCAGTGCCGGAGCCCACCCGCCAGTATAGTCGGGGTTGGAACTTGCCAGCTGAAACGCCGAATCCAAGAGATCGCGCAATGAAGATAAGCGATCAAAAGGTGACCAGGTTGCCAACTCAGGGGTTCTGTATCGAATGATGCTCATAATTGTTTCTCGTTCCTCTACCTATCTAGCCAGAATCATACCGAACCGCTTCTTGGAAAATCAGGCGACATATGTATCGTAACATAAAAGAGTTACGCATTTTACCTTTCCATCAATCCATTCCGGAAATGCGACAATATGTCGCTTATTAAGAGCAAAAATGCCTCAACAATATGAGACATTACGTCTCAATATTGAGAGATGAATTTATGGAGTTGGCGAAATCGGAGGCCATCGCG
The DNA here is from genome assembly GCA_963820865.1 of uncultured Verrucomicrobiae bacterium. GTDB lineage: Bacteria > Verrucomicrobiota > Verrucomicrobiia > Chthoniobacterales > Terrimicrobiaceae > DASTFP01. The sequence goes on along the minus strand of CAWGBZ010000011.1, from coordinate 354,282 downwards.
AGGATGCGCCAGGCGGTGAAGAGGACGATCAGAAAATAGAGAATTCGCGGTGCCCACTCAGCGAAGGCATCGACCATTCCAAGGGTTTGTCTCTTGAAGATTTCCACCGCGCGGGCTGATTCCTCGTCGAGACGACCGGCCTGTTCTCCGATGGCGATGGCTCGGAGGAGAGGTTTGGGCACGCCGGGCTGGCTTTCGAAGGCCTGGCCAAGGCTTTCCCCTCGTTGAACCAGCGAAATGGCGGTTTGGGTGGCTTTTCTGAGGAGGGCGTTGTCGCATGAGGCGGCGGCGACCTCGAACGCGCCGAGGAGACTCCCTCCTGCCCTGACATGAAGGGCGAGCACCGAGGCGAACTTCCACGTGGTCCAGTCACATAGGAAATGTCCGAGGAGAGGAACCCGCAGGATCACGGCCGCAGCGGCTGCGTTCGCCGAGAACCAGCGGCGCGTGAATCGCCAGAGAATGACTGCCAGGATGAGGCTGAGGTAAAAGCCTGCCAGGATTGGCACTGACTGCGCGAGGAACTCCCACCAACTGCCCTTGAGGATCGCCGGCGGAATCGCCAGGAGCACGGCTCCCGCGTGGAGGACGAGCACCGGATGGATCGATCTTGCAATGATGCCCGCTCTGGCCTGGGCAAGCTGGCGATAAAACTCGCCCAGTTCGAGGAATACTACGTCCAAGCGTCCAGTGCTTTCGCCCGCCTGAATGACGGCGGCGTCACTTTCGGAGAAGCCCGCATCGCGGAAGGCCCGGCCGAGGTTGCCGGTTGCCTGGAGGTGCGTTCGGACACTTCTGAGGCGAGTAGCGATCCGATCGTTCGAGTGATGCGAAATCAGCTCGAAAGCCTGACTGAGTGTCACTCCGCTGCGCGTGCATTGCGCAAGCTCGTGGAAGAGTTGCTCGTGCTGCCGGAGGCTCAAGGCGTCCATCGCGCTACTTTCAACTTTCCACGCGCGCGCTCAAGTTTTCGATTGATTGGAGGAAGCGACCGGCCAAGCGTGTTGTGGTGAGGCGGGATGAAGAATTCATGCGCGAAGCGATGCGAGAAGCTCGCAGAGGACTTGGCCGGACGCACCCGAATCCCGCTGTCGGCGCAGTGATCGTTTCCAAGGGTCGTATCATGGCGCGAGGGTGGCATCGCGGTGCAGGACATCCGCATGCCGAGGTCGAGGCTCTGCGCCGAGCAGGAGGAGTGGCTCGTGGGAGCACGCTTTATGTGACCTTGGAACCGTGCTCAACGCAGGGACGGACGCCGCCCTGCACGGAAGCGATCCGTCGAGCTGGGATTGCACGCGTCGTCTACGGCGCCACCGACCCGAACCCGAAGCATGCAGGGCGCGCCGTTGAAATTCTCTCAGGGTACGGGATTGAAGTCTGCCCGGAGGTGCTTGGCGCCGAGTGCGCGACTCTGAACGTGGAGTGGAACAAGTGGATTGCGACGGGGATGCCTTATGTCATTGCCAAGGCTGCGATGACTCTGGACGGACGCATCAATTCTCCGCCGGACAGCCGCTGGATTTCCAGCGAGGCCTCTCGCAGGGACGCGATGAGGCTACGCCGACGCGTTCAAGCCATTCTCGTCGGAGGCGGAACGATTCGCGAGGATGATCCCCAGTTGACCGTGCGAGGAATTCCTTTTGTTGTTCAGCCGCTGCGTGTTGTTTGGACCCGATCCGGCCAGCTTCCGCGAATGGCCAGGATCTTTAACGACGAGTATCGGGATCGCACGATTGTCTTTCGCGGAATCAGCTTGCGCTCTACTTTGCGCGAGTTGGGTCGCCGAGGGGTACTGAGCGTCCTGATGGAAGGAGGAGCGCGTCTCCTTGGCGAGGCCTTTGATCGCTCGCTGGTCGATGAAGTCTGCTTTTACCTGTCGCCAATTCTGTCTGGCGGGCCCGTCCCGTCCGTTGGCGGTCGGGGTGCCGGAGACCTTGGCGGGGCCGTCCGACTCGATGAACCAACCTTCCGGCGTATTGGATCCGATGTGAAGATGAGCGCGGTCGTTGTTAAAAAGTGATCGGCTCCGGTGTGGGTGCCTGAATGCTCGGAGCGTCGAGCGGTGAGTCGAGCGGACGAACAGCCTCTGCCTTGCGCACCTCTGGCGCGCCCGCCGGCCGGGCGTCCGCTGTATGGCCGCCCTCCGCGGATTCCTCAGCGGCCGCTGGAGCGTCCGTCCCATTCACAGGAATCGCCCGCGCGACTGGAATGCTATCTTCAAATCCCTGCCCGGCTGGTCTCACGGAACCATAGACATCGTTAAGTCCCAGGACCGTAGGCGACATGACGGCGACCGGACGGACTGTCGAAAGATCGACGGCGGTTGCGGCCCTTGGCCATTCGTCCTGATCATACTCGCGAGCATAACTGCGGACACCTCCGCCATGAATATCGCAGCGTATCTTGGGAATTTGTGCCGCGGTGCCGTATTCATTGAAGGTTCCATGGTTCTTGCTTTCGGAGTCCACTTCGCGTGCACAACCCGGCGTCGCCAATAACCCCGATCGGCGACAAATCTCGACCGCCTTCAGGGTCTCCGGTCTCGGGAACTTGACGGCAGGAAACTCTTCCAACGCGACGTTCATGACCTTCGTCCAAATGGGCAAAGCCAGATCTTTGCCGAAAGCTCCACGATAAATGCGCGTGGGACGATCGAAGCCCACCCAGACGCCGCAGGTTACCGAGCTATTGTACCCAAAGAAGTAGGTATCGGTGAAATTGTAAGCGGTTCCCGTTTTCCCCGCTACCGGCATCTCTTTCAATCCGAACTGGCTAAATGCGATCGATGCGGCGCTGTCACGGAGCGCATCCTGAAGTCCTTCGGTAACTTGCCAGGCGGCCTCGGGGCCGACCGCCTTGACCTTTTGCGGCTCCGCCTTGAAGATCTGCCGATTCTCCGCGGTGAAAATCTTCTCGATGATGTGAGGTTGTTTGGCCCTCGTCCCTCCGTTGGGGAAGATGGTGTAGCCCAAGGTCAGCTCTTCCAAGGTCGCCTCACTACTGCCCAGGAAGGCATTGGCGTAATTTCTGATCGGCGAAGTGATTCCGGCGCTTGTGGCCACGGCCTTGACCCGATCCAGACCGACGCGCAAACCGAGCCGGACGGTGGCGGCGTTCTTGCCTTTGGCGAGGGCCTCGCGAGCCGGGATCGGGCCTTCGTATTCGTTTTCTTCGCGTTCGACTCCCCATTCCCCGAGGATGCCCGATTCTCCGCCTACCATCACGTAACGGTTGTCAATGCAGGAATCGTCAACCGTGTCGCCGGGGAAAATCCCCTTGTCGTAGGCTGCCGCATAAACAAAGGGCGTGAATGCAGTGCCGATCGGACGCCGGGCCATCGTTGCCCGGTTGTACTCGCTATGCTTGAAATCCCGGCCACCCACCATCGCGAGCACTCCACCCGTAGAGTTATCGAGAGCCATCACAGCTCCCTGCAAATACTTCGGTTCAGGCATCTTGAGGAGCATGTTTCCGCGATTCAGCTCCTCTTCGATCGGCTGGGCCAGCTTCCGATACGCGTCGAATGTCACGTGGCTATAACCGGGATGGCCCTCCACCTTGGCGAGGATCTCGCGGACCGCCAGCTCCGAAGCCCTCTGGAGTCTTGAGTCAAGCGTTGTGTAAATGTGGAATCCGCCATTCATCGCACGCCGAAAACCGAGGGCGGCTATCGCCTGCTGCCGGATGTAATCGATGGCGTAGGAGACCTTGAACGGATTGGTTCTCTTCATCGCGTAGAGCGGCAGCCCGATCTGCTCCTTGTAATCCGCTTTCGAGATCAGACCTTGCTCCCACATCCTCTTGAGGACAAAGTCGCGGGCCATCGTGGCACCCTCCTTGTTGTTCCACGGTGACAAGAGCTGCGGGCTCTTCAGCAAACCGGCGAGCACCGCGCACTGACCGATGTCCAGATCCTTCGCGCTGCGGCCGAAGTACCCACGCGCGGCTGCCTCCACGCCATAGAAACCGCTGCCGAAATAAACGCGATTTAGATAGAGCTCCATGATCTTTCCCTTGGAGAAATTCTGCTCAATCCGTCTTGCGAGAAACATTTCCACCAACTTGCGTTGGTAGGTTCGTTCGCGCAGTTCAAAGGAGTTGCGCGCCAGTTGCTGGGTCACCGTGCTCGCTCCCTGCGAGATCTTCCCGCGCCGGTAATTCGCGAGCGCCGCCCGGAAAACCCCCGCGTAATCCACCCCGTGATGCTGAAAAAACTTGTTGTCCTCTGCCGCGATCACCGCCTTCACCATCATCGGGGAAATCTTATCCAAGGGAACGGGATTGCGGTTCTGAATGAAGATCTTCCCGAGTTCCTTGCCTTCCCGATCATAGATCATCGAGGCCGCCTCCATCCGCTCCAATTGGGTCAGATCAAACTCCCCCGCCCTGCGCTCGAAATGAACGCTCAAGAAAATCCACCCCACCCAGGCCGCCAAACCCAGAAATGCAATCAGCGCCAGCGGCGCGTAAAACCACCAGCGCAGAAAAAATGGCTTCTTCCGCCAATGGCGACGGACCGACTCGAAATTGAAGAATGCTCTGCTAATGGGGCTTATCTTCCATGTTTCAGGCGGAGGCGCAAACGAGAAAAAACGAACCCAGGAAAACCCGCCGCATTATTGAGATTGCAAGTTATTTGCGCTTGACTTTCGGGAGTTGAAAGAGAATCTCGCGGCCAGACTGCCGCCATGAGAAAAATTCTTTTTTCGCTATTGACGTTGAGCTTTGCCGAAGCGTTCGCCGCGGATGTTCCTCCATCGGAACCGCCCAGTTCGGCCATGCACGCATGGTTGACGGGAGACTACGGAACCGGCGACTGGTTCGGTGTTCGCACGACCCTGTCGGATAATGGGTTAGAGATATCGGGAGGGTACACTGCCGAGGTCTGGGGAAACACGACCGGAGGCATCAAGCAAGGAGCGGTCTACACCGGGCTGCTTGATTTTGGCGCGACTTTGGACCTCGAGAAACTTGTTGGGTGGAAAGGAGGCAGTGTCAGTACGACATGGCTTTGGCTCAGCGGAAGGGATGCGTCCGAGGACCTTGTGGGCAACTTTCTGACGATCTCCAATATCGCGGGCTTTAACACTTTGCGAATGCTGGAATTCTGGTTTCAGCAGGATTTCTTTCTGCGGGAGGAGGGAGCCTCTGGTCTTTCCGTTCGAGTGGGGCAGATCACCGCAGACAGAGAGTTCATCATTTCCGACTACGGCGCGCTTTTCACCAACGGCACGTTTGGGTGGCCGGCGTTCACGTATACCAATATCCCAGCGGGAGGGCCAGGCTATCCAATGGGTACGCTTGGCGTGCGGGTAGCCGCGAATCCGTGGGAATGGCTGACCGTGCAGAGCGCCAGTTTTTCAAGGCAACGTCTTCGCTCAAAATGTCAACCGGCATGGTTTTCGGTGGGATCTCAACACCAACCAAGGATACTTCTGGATTAACGAACTCCAGGCTCGTTGGAATCAGGGAGACAACCCCAGGGCCCTGCCGGGTCAGGGAAAGTTTGGGGTTTGGTTTCACACGACGGATTTCGCCGATCCGTTTTTTGATCAGAACGGAAAGCCGCTAGCCGACGAGAACTCCAGTGGCAACCCGCTTACGCATCAGTGGAACTATGGATTCTACTGGATTCTGGACCAAATGTTATACCGTGAACCCGGCAAGGCCGATCCCGTCGTCAGCAATCTGAGCAAGGACGGAAAGTCGGTCGCTTCGTCAAAGGCCAGCCTAGCCGGCGAGGCTGAGGAGGCATCCGACCAGGGACTGGGCTGGTTCGGGCGCATTGCCTTTGGTCCGCAGGATCGCAATTTTGTTGGCTTTTACGTCGAGAGCGGACTGGTCTACACGGGCGCCATCCCAACCCGCGACGAGGATCAAGTCGGCATTGGTTTTGTCTATGCCCAGCTGACCAATGGCGCGCGACGGACGTTGGAGTTGGAGGGCTCACGCGGCGTCGGTGCGGAAATGGTCCTCGAGTTCACCTATCAGCTCAATCTAACTAAGTGGCTGTATGTGAAGCCCAACGCGCAGTTTATCATCAATCCGGGCGGCACGCAGGATCTGGGCAATGCCTTTGTGGTCGGCGCGCGAGTTTCCGTCAATTTCTAGCGATTCTTATCGGGAACGGGAGGTGGAGTCAGCGAAACGGGCATGTCCTGTGGAACTGTCCGCGTCCCTTCCCTTACGTAAGTCTTCCTTCGTCCGCGTCGATGTAATCGAACATCGTTTGGATGTCGGTCCGATTCTCAAATCCGCTTTCCTTCTTGCGACGGTCCACCGCTTCGGTTCCGTCGTCATTCCAGCCGCGTTTGCGCATGAACTCGTCCCAGATGAAGATTTCTTCGTCGGAAGGCCGTCGGCCATTGGCGAAGCACCATTCCAGAGCGGAGACGTCGTCCAATCCCTCCAGAACATGCTTGGCGAGTTCCGCGTGAGAAATTTGAAGAAAATCCGTACATCTCTTGTCGAATCCCTTACCGATGTTCTCGTGCAGGTCGGGAGGGAGTTCGCCGGCCGCCTTCAGGCGGATTTTGTCGAGCATGCGCCCGAAATACACGACTCCGCCGACTTTCTCATGGGGACTGCGGGGATATTTCATCAAGGCAAGGATGGCTCGACCCTTCTGCGCTTTCCATCCAGAAATGACGCGATGACAAACAAACCGGCCGCGATGCAAATGCACGCGTCCGCCACGTTGAATGCGGGCCAACGACCGTAGACTGGCAGGATAAAATCGAGAAAATCCACCACGTGACCGTGCAGGATTCGGTCAGTGAGATTGCCGGCGATTCCCGCGACGAGCAGTGCCGCCGCCCATCGTGAGGGCCCGTCGACGAAAATCCCCTTCCAGCCGAGGATCGCGAGAACGCTCAGCGCGAGGCACGACAGCGCTATGAAGAACAGGTTATTGTCCTTCAGCATTCCGAAAGCAGCACCGGTGTTGTGAACTTGAACAAGATTGAAGAAACCCGGAATAATCGGGATCAGTTCCTCGGTTGATATGTGCTTGAGCACGAGCGCCTTGGTGAGCTGATCAAGCAAGTAAAGAGGCAGTGAAACGACAAGCCAGAGTCTCATGATCGGGTCCATGCGGGTCGCGAACAGCCTGATCAACCCGCCTGAACGGCTGCTCCGATGACGGCATCTGCGCACCGCCGGCAGAGGCCGGGATGGACGGGACTGTCGCCGACATCTTCTCGATGCCGCCAGCACCTCTCGCATCGCGAATTCGGCGTCCGGGAAACGTTCACGGAAAAGCTCTCGGCGGCGTCGAGATCCAGATCGCTGATGACAAATAGTTCGTCGAGTTCTGGTCGATACTTCCTGGCGACTCGGATCTCGTCCGGATCCGAGACACGCACCTCCACTCGAGCCTCCAGCGTTCCGCCGATCGTCTTGCCTTTCTGGGCGCTTTCCACGGCCTGCATGATGCGTCCCCGAAGTCCGAGCAGGATATCGAACTCTTGAATCACCACCGGATCGAGCCATTCGGGGTCCGTCGTCGGAAAGAGCTGAACGTGCACCGAGTCGACCCGGCGCAAATAGCCCCAGGCTTCCTCGCTGGTGAAGGCCAGGACAGGCGCCAGCAGCCGGCAGAGTGCATCAAACACGGTGGACATAACGTGCTGGGTCGCCCGCCGGCGGGGCGAGTCCGGCGCGTCGCAGTAAAGACGGTCTTTCGTAATGTCTACATAGAGACTGCTCAGATCCACCGCGCAGAACTGATTTACCGCGTGATAGACGCGATGAAACTCCAGCTTGTCGTACGCGTCACGGGACGTGCTGACGAGGGTCTGCAGCTTCGCCAGAATCCACCTATCCGCGAGGGTGAAATGGTCTCGTTGGGGTTCGCGAGTCCCATCGTAATCATGCAGATTCGCCAGGAGGATACGCAGGGTATTGCGGATGCGGCGGTAGGCGTCTGACAGCCGGGTGAAGATCTCCTCCGAGAAAGGGACATCGTCCGTAAAGTTGACGCTGCTGACCCACAGGCGCAGCAGATCCGCGCCATATTTGTTCACGTAGTGCTCGGCCTCGGAGGGCTTTTGATAAGCGCCTTGCGCCGACTTGGAGATCTTCTTCCGGGTGTCGATGTCGACGACAAATCCATGCGTGAGAACGGACCGGTACGGCGCCACGCCGCTCAGGGCGATTGACGTCATGAGAGAGCTTTGGAACCAACCCCGATGTTGATCGGTGGCCTCCAGGTAGAGGTCTGCCGGGAACGCGAGTTCCTCGCGTTTCCGCAAAACCGCCTCGTGACTGACGCCGGAATCAATCCATACATCGAGCGTGTCGTGCCGGCGCGTCCAGGAGTGCTGCCCGTAGCCGATCTCTCTGAGAATGTCGGCGTCAGACAGGTCGAACCAGACGTTTGTTCCCCTCGCCTCCACCAGATCGGCGACGCGGCGAGCCAGTTCGGGAGCGAGTGGACTCTCGAGGATCGGCCGGTTGTTCTCGTCGTAGAAGACCGGCAATGGAACACCCCAGGAACGCTGGCGCGAAATGCACCAGTCCGGTCGCGATTCGACGGTCCCATAAATGCGATTTCGTCCCCAGTGAGGGAGCCAGGTAACCTCATCGATCGCGTGCAGCGCTTGTTGCCGAAGCGCGTCGACGCGGATGAAAAACTGTTCGACCGCGCGAAAGACGACCGGTGTTTTCGAGCGCCAGCAATGAGGATATGAATGGCGATAAACCTGCTCGCCCAGCAGCACCCCTCGCTCGCGCAGATGCTCGACGACTTCCCGGTTGGCGTCGAAGACGTATTTCCCCGCCCAAACCGGGACACCGACTTCCTCAGTAAAGCGTCCATGGTCGTCGACAGGGGATAAAATCGGCAATCCATTCTCGATCCCCGCGATATAGTCATCTGCGCCGTGCCCGGGCGCGATATGGACCTGCCCAGTGCCCGTGTCGAGGGTCACGAAATCCGCCAGGATGACGCGTGACTTTCGTTCGAGGAACGGATGCCACGTTTCGATGCCCTTGAGTTCACTTCCCAGGAAGGAGGCGGAGTCCTCCGGTCCCGCAAGTTTCCAACCGGTCGTCTGTTCAAACGCGGGAACCAGCTCGCGCGCAATGACAAAGAGTTCCTCTTGTCCAGATTCCTGGTTGCGGAAGCGTCTGAGCCAGTAGGTGTAGTCCGATTTGATCGCAATGGCGACATTCGCGGGCAGCGTCCACGGCGTGGTCGTCCAGATCACCATGCTCGCCTTCCCCGCCAGCGGCCCACTGACGATGGGGAACTTGACCAAAATCGCCGGATCTTCTCGCTCGGCGTATTCGACCTCGGCTTCCGCCAGTGCGGTCTGCGCGCCGGTGCTCCAGTAGACGGGCTTCTTCGATTGATAGACGAGCCCTTTCTCCAGAAACCTGGCAAAAGCCCTGATGATCTCTGCTTCGTATCCGGGAGAGAGGGTCAGGTAGGGATTGTCCCAATCACCCAAGACACCCAGCCTCCGGAATTGCCGCTTCTGAATCTCGATGAACTTGCGCGCATAGGCCTCCGAGCGCTGGCGGACTTCCACTGGAGCCAGTCCTTTCGATTCTTTGACGACTTTAAACTCGATGGGCAGTCCATGGCAGTCCCAACCGGGAATGTAGGGGGCGCGACAACCGGCCATCGTGCGCGACTTTACAACAAAATCCTTGAGGATCTTGTTCAGCGCGGTGCCCATATGGACGTCGCCGTTGGCGAAGGGCGGCCCGTCGTGCAGGATGTAAGTCGTCGCAGCGTCCTTCCGTGCGTCCTGGATGCGCTCGTAGAGCTTCTGACTTTCCCACCGGGCGAGAATCTCCGGCTCCCGCGTCGTCAGCCCGGCCTTCATCGGAAAATCCGTCTTGGGAAGGTTCAAGGTGTCCTTATAGCTACTCATCGAAAGCAAGAACCCTTAGCAGTGCCTCCGGCAACGGTCAAACCTGCCGGTGCCGTCGGTTATCTCTCCCGTCGTGGTCGACCCAAGTCATTAACAGATTCTGTTTTTCGCCGTGCGTGATAATCTGTCACCGTCAAGATGAGGTGCTTGCGAGGTTTCGGAGTGGCTATGGTGATGCTCTGGCCGGTCGATCGCGACCTTTCCGGTGCTAGCGAACCGGACGAAAACGGACGGAACTTGGCGCGGGCAGACCACGCCCCAAGCCAACCGCGATTCAATTATGTCGAGGTCCTGCAGAAGTCTCTCTTGTTTTTCGATGCGCAGCGCTCGGGAAAGCTGCCGGCTGGCTTCCGCCTCGGCTGGCGGGGCGATTCGGCGCTTGATGACGGCAAGGACGCGGGCCACGACCTTTCGGGTGGCTACTACGATGCCGGAGACCACATGAAGTTCGCCCTTCCGATGGCCAGCGCCCTCACGTTGTTGGCATGGGGCGCCATTGAGTACCGCGCGGGATATCAGCGATCTGGTGAGTGGCCGCATTTGATGGACGTTATCCGGTGGGGAACGGATTGGATCAGGAAGGCTCATGTGTCGGAGCGGGTTTTTTACGGACAGGTAGGTGATCCCCAGCTGGATCATGCGTTCTGGGGGCCACCGGAAGCAATGACGATGAAGCGTCCCTCCTTTAAGATTGATTCGAAGAAGCCTGGCTCAGAGATCGCCGGAGAAGCAGCCGCCGCCTTGGCGGCGGCGAGTATCCTCTTCCGGACCGAGGATAACGCCTACGCCCAAAATCTTCTTACTCACGCCCGGGCGCTTTTCGACTTTGCCGACCAATGTCGTGGCACGTACACGGATGCAATTCCCAGCGCGCGCGGCTACTATCATTCGCGGTCCGGCTACGAGGATGAACTTGTCTGGAGTGCGCTGTGGCTCTACAAGGCGACCGGTGAAATCGGCTATCTCCAAAAGGCGGAATCGATCTACGCTGCACATTGCGCGAGTGCTCCGATGCGTTGGACTCACTCCTGGGATGACAAAAGCTATGGTGCTGTCATCTTGCTCGCCCAGTTAACCAAGTCGGATACCTACAAAGACGCGGTTCGACACTGGTTGAATTACTGGACGACTGGTGACGGGAGCGAGCGAATCGCCTACACGCCGGGTGGACTGGCGTGGCTCGATTCATGGGGTTCCCTTCGCTATGCCGCCACCACCGCCTTTCTGGCGTTTGTTTACGCCGACACCGTGGAGGATTTCGGCCGTCGCTACCGCGATTTCGCCTGCCGGCAGATTGACTACATCTTGGGCGCGAACCCCGACGAGCGCAGCTACGTCGTCGGATTCGGCAACAAGTTTCCCCGCAACGCTCATCACCGCGCCTCCCACGGGTCTCCAACCGACACGATCCAAGATCCGTCTACCAATCGACACATCCTCTACGGAGCCCTGGTCGGCGGTCCGACGTCCCCTGACGATTCCTCCCATGTTGATGACCGCGCGAACTTCAAAGGCAACGAAGTGGCGCTGGACTACAACGCCGGCTTTACGGGCGCCGTGGCGAGGATGATCCTGGAATTTGCGGAGCCGTCGCCCTGATCGAACGCCTGGATCGCCGGGCTCAAGCGCGCGTCCCCGAGCCGAGGGTCGACGTTGGCGCAACAAGCCTCCGCAGAATGGCAGAGAGCGGCTCGCGATCGGCGACAAAGTGGTCCGCGCTTCGATACATCGCTCTTATCAAGCTCTTGCGGTTTGAGGTGTCCGGGAACTCGACCCTGGCCCAGACCGAAGAGGACAATCCCTGGGTTGAGAATTCGGCGGCGAACTGACCAATGCCGGCAATTTCGACCAGACCAGTTTGGCCCTCGAGCTCCTTGCGTTCGTCGTTTCCGATGATCAACGAAAGCAGGGAGAGGCTCGCCATGTTGACGCTCGCTTCCCAGGTTCTTGCGTTGGCATGAACAATGGCGGGCCAGTCCACTGCGATGGCATCTTCTTCCAGATGGCGCGGACGCTCGATGCTTGCCCGAGCAACCAATGCCAGCATCAGCAGTTGCCACGTCGTCCAACACCAGAGCGCTAGGGCGAAGAACGGCGCCCGGTCCGGATAGAACCCATTGGTCATCGTCACCAGGAAACCGATGAGGATCGCTGCAATCAGAGCGGCGGCTGGGACAAAAAGCCGCCAGCACACCGGTTTCTCCAGGTTCGTGACGCTGGAGGTGATCTTCCATCCTACGTCCCTTCGCGGCGTCACAAGAGTCGCCAGCGCCGTGGGAAGCACAATGAACGCGTTAAAGAGATTGTAAGCCTGTTTGAGCACAGGCAGAACGACGCCACGTTGGAACCACCAGTCCGCCGCGCAAATCGTAACAAAGAAAACCACCGGGAGAAAAAAGGCGTCCAAGGGCTGGACTGGCGGAAAGAGACTGAGGGAAAACCAGGCCGAGGCGGTTGCGATCGCATAGAGGATCTGAGCCAGATTCCCGGTGATCCAATGCGGTGAAAAGAAAGCCCATCTCTGAAAAGGCGATAAACCGGGGCACCGAAGTGGGCCCCGCTTGAGGAAAAGCATCTGCAGATTCCCCCGGCACCAACGGGTGCGTTGCTTGATCAGCGCCGCCAGGTTCGTGGGCGCAACGCCGAAGGAGAGCGGTTCGGGGAGACAGATCGTCCGCCAGCCGTTCGCCAGGAGGATCACGGACGTGAAGATATCTTCGGTGTCGCATTCCTCTGGGAAGCCGCCTATACTTTCCAGCGCCGTTCGGCGAATGACGGCACTGGTCCCGCAGAAGAAACTGACTCCCCAGGCATCCCGGCTTGCCTGATCGTCGAAGTAGAAAGCCTGGGCATCGTCGGACATCGCGTGCTCAAGACCGAGATTCCAGCGGAAGGGCTCGCAGTTGAGGAACGACTGTGGCGTCTGAACGATCGCAATCTTTGGGTCGGAAAAGAATCCGATGGTCCGGATGAGTATCCCCGGCATCGGGACGAAATCCGCATCCAGCTGCAGAATGAAGGGAGCCTCGGTCTGACGCAGCCCATTGTTTTGGTTGCCGGCCTTTTTCCCGCGATTGTCCAAGCGTGTAATATAGCCAATGCACTCGGCGAGGCACCGCTGCTTGAGCCACTGGCGGCGCGTATCATCGAGAATCCAGATCTTCTTGTTCGGGTAGTCGATGTTCTTCGCTCCCTCGATGGTCTTTTCCAGGATCGCCCATTCTTCGCTGTACGTTGTGATCATGATGTCGACCGAGGGGAGGTCGGCTGGGTCGCGTGTTCGCAGCTCTCTCTCGAACCGATCGGCTTCCGATGAACGATTTGCTTTGCGGCTCTTGATCAGGAGATAGACGCAATGGTCGAGACAATTGATCGTCTCCAGAGAAACTAGAACGACCGAGAATATGAGGGCCGCAGTGGTGATCTCTCCGTCGGGTGCGGCGATGGAATCCAGACGCCAGAGGAGGTACGTGAGCAAAGCGGCGATGCAGCCCCCGCTTACGAAGACACGACACGTCCCGCGGCGCGCCCCATTGCCGAGGCACATGCCGGTGAAGGCCAAGCCGCAAGCCATCAGCATTGTCGGGAGCCAGATCGTCATCGCTTCAATCGAAAAAGATTTGCGCTCTCCTTCCCACCTGAGGTGTTGGGCCGTACGTCCGGTGCAGGGCGGTCGCCTCAAGCGCCACCTTAAGAACCAGTTCATCCTTGGAGACATTTCGCAGCCGGGCGGCGTCGGCTTCGGGCTGGTCGGTCGCCCCCGGCCCCTGCACCGAGACGATCGTTCCCCGGAGTAGTGCTGTGCTTCCGGCGAATCTTACGTGCACTGTTGCTCCCAGCTGGAGTTGCTCGTACATGCTCTCGGGGAACGTGGCCTCGACGTACGTCCGCGAAACGTCGAGAATTTCCATTAAGGCATCGCCCTTCAGGACCTCAAAGCCGTCGCCTGCGAAAAGGGCGCTGATCACGGCGGCAGATCGGCTACAGATGGTCGTGTGCCTCAGCTGAGCAAGACGGACCTTTTCCCGTTCGAGCCGTTCCGTCACTTCCGCCAGTTGACTCTCCAGAACTTGCGAGCGCAATGCGAGTTGAAGGGACAAAATATCGATCTCGTCCAGCCGCTGCTGGGTATAGGGAACATCCCACACTGCATCGCCCAGGAAATAGCCCTTTTGGGCAGCTTCCTTGTCAATCAGGCCGCGTGATGCGGCGCGCTCCGCAGTTTCCGATTCGCTTTGATCGTGAATATAGGCGCGCCGGTATTCTTCCATGCGAACGGGCGCTTCGACTCCGGCATTGGCAAGAACAGCGAAGCGCTGAAGATCCTGGTGGCTCGACTCGGCGACGACCCGGAGCCTCATTGCGCGAGTAATGGCCTCTCCAGCGGTCTGATCGTATTTGCGAAGATTGATATTGCGGAGATCCCCGAGACGAAGGGCCAGGCGGGCGCAAATGGCTGCGATCTCGTTTCGAATTGCCCGCTGCGCCGCGATCTCACGAGTCAACCGTGACGCTTCTGTCGAAAGCTCCGCTTCCAAACGATCGTCGATACGGTCGTTGGTAATTTGCGCGATGACGCCTCCTGCAACGAGGGGAGTCCCAATGCTCAGGTCGTTGAACTGAAGGATCCCTTCAATCGGCGCCCGGACCACATATTTCGGAGCGTTCACAACGCCGTCGAGACTCGCGTTGCGAAAAGCCTTAAGATATAGGAAAATCGCCCCCAGAAGGAGGAAGACCAGGGCCGCCCCGATGCGAATGGACTGCCGCACGAAGCTGCGGGCCGTCGCGGGCTCAAGGCGGGTGCCCCACCGTCCATGGAACTCCGTGGTGTGGGGCGTGTTGATTATCGCCATAAGCGATCAGCCGTGCGGCGATGAACGCGAGAGAGAACGCGCGGGAGTGGTGAGAATTCGAACCTCATTCCTTGGCGCGCCGTCCAGCAAACCCAATAGCCTTGTCCTCCCGTTTCGTCGGTTGCGGTCGGAGCGGACGGCCCTCCGGGCCTACACCGCTCGATCGTAGCCTTTCAAGGCCCCGAGAATGTCGAAACTGGAGTCCGAGTCAAGCAATTAACGGATACTAAAGCCGATTAACGGTCGACAAAGCATGTAAGCGGAAGACACCGCCCCGCGGCTCGAGGATTGGAGACGAATCCGGAGGGATCGAGATCTCCCCGGACTATTTTGGCAGCGGCCCGATGGTTACGCTGCCGGAAAACAACAGTTTGCCTTCGTAGACGGACAATATGCAGCTCCCCTGGCTGATGCCTCGCTTTCCTCGTTGCTCGACGAGAAGAGGATCCCCGCGCCCGCTCGCGGGTAGCCTTTGGGCAAACGGCCCGGAGGTCGCGAATCGAAGGACATTGACCGGGCTGCCGGCCTTCAGGTCGGTACTCCCTCGCCGCATGGTCACTGTCAACGCGGCGTCTGTCTTGTTCTCGAGGGTGAGCCTCAACCGACGGCCAGAGAAGCCTTCGACGACAGCAGCTTCGATGGCCACTTTGCCCGCCCGGTAACCGTCTGGCAACGCTATGGTAACAGGCTGGACGGGTGTCTTCGCAGGGGGCGAGGGTCTCGCAGCCTGCGCGGTCAGGGACTGGTCGAACCCGGTTTCCTGAAGCCTCATTTCGAAGCTGGAGAGCTTCGTCCCGTCCGGTCGGAAGACTTCGGCGGTTTGCCGGACGATACCAAAGGGCACGGAGTCGCTCAGCCAAAGCGTTCCTTTTTCACTGGTCGGCACCGGTCCCTCCGTGCGCAGTGTGTAGGCATACCGGTCGCATCGGCGTCCGTCGATGGTCTCTGTCGCCACGAAAGTCACCGCACCGCGAAAATCCTTCTCGGCCTGCCGAATCTGACCAAGCGTGGCCTCGTCGACATTCAGTTCCATCCCGCCGGACGACATCGACATCTTCTCGATAAACTTTCCGAAGCTAAGACCGTCCCGACCGAGATTAAAGTTTCGGGGCATGAAATAGGTGTTTTTCGAGGTAGAGTCCTTGCCCCCGGACAGAAGATTCACCAGGAGTTCAATGACGATTCGGCCCTCATCGTTGGCGCGCCTTTGGTAAGTGAAAGTGGCCTTTTTCGCGTCGTCACCCGAAGTAAGAAGGTAAGTAGACCAACCCCCGGGTTTCGTTGATTCGTAGTATGACTTCCCAAGCTCACCGCCCCGTGCCAGGAGGGCGGATGCGAACAGGATCGCGCCGATCAACGGAACGAAAGTAGAGCGCTTCATTCTCTGCCGGAAAGACGCTTTCAACTAGCTTGCGACCACCGCCGGTTCGATGGTCCGCACATCGTGCGCCAGGTCGTGTGCCGCCAGATCCTCGAGCTCAGCGAGACTCTCCACGCGGGCCAACCGATCGCGAAGTCGCGGCGCGCCGGGCAGGCCACGGGTGTACGCCATCAGGCGCGATCGCATGGCCCTCATGGCCATTCGCTCGTCGCGGCGCCAGACGATCTCCCCGGCGCAATGGTCCCGCATCAACTCCCATTTCTCTTTGCGAGAGGGCGCCGGCACGAAAACCTTCGTTTCGAGCGCCGCCCGGATCTCCGTGAAGATCCATGGCGAGGCCATCGCAGCGCGTCCAATCATCAGGCCAGCGACTCCGGTTTGGCGCTTTCGTTCCAAGGCGTCACCGGCCGTGGTGATATCGCCGTTGCCGACCACCGGGACGGCTACGGTCGCCGCGACCTCCGCGATCACCGACCAATCGGCCCGTCCGGAGTAGCCTTGTTCTTTCGTCCTTCCATGGACGGCGATGCGGCGGATACCGGATTGTTCGAGAATTCGTGCCGTCTCGACAGCGTTGATCGTGCGGTGGTCCCATCCAATTCGAATCTTGGCCGTTACCGGAATCGGGTGCGCCGCGCGCACAACGGCCTCTGCCACCCGGGCCAGCAGCGGACAGTCTCGCAGGAGGGCCGACCCGCCGTTCTTGCATACGACCTTGTTCACCGGGCACCCGAAGTTCAGATCCAGGAAATCGGGCCGCACCCAGTCGATGATCGCCCGCGCCGCCTCGGCGAGACGCTCGGGATCTGCGCCAAAAAGTTGCACGCCGAGCGGGCGCTCTTGCTCACAGAACTCGAGATAGTACTTGGTCCGCGCATTTCTATGCAGGATGCCCTCCGCCGAAACGAATTCCGTCGTGAGGACGTCTGCTCCCTTGGCCTTGCAGATGCGGCGGAAGACGGTATTGGTCACACCGGCCATGGGGGCAAGAAACAATGGAAAGCTCTCGGACATCTGTCAGGATGTTTCGATTCGGGAATCGGTGAGCGCAAGGGATTTTTCCAGCCGCCGAATTGAGACTGGACGGTTTGGCGGACGGACTGCTAGGGCAATTGGATGGCGTTGTCCGGGATGATTTCGGCGGTCGGGCGGATCGCCGGAAGGCTTTTGCAGCGGGCCCCCTTCCGTGAAGTTTGGCTCTCGGTCGCGCTCCTGCTGATCGTCGGAGAGAACTATCCCTTTTCGAATTTCCCCATGTACTCGAGCTTGGAGGAGGAGTCGGTCTACTTCGTGGTGGAGAATGGCCGCGGCGAGATGCTTCCTTACGTCACCGTCTTTCGTTCGCGGTCCACGTACGCTCCCAAGGCATACAAGGCGGAGCGCCGGAAGCTTGAACGGAAAGGCCTGAGTCCCGAGGCGGCTTCGATGGAAGCTGGCAGGAACGTGTTGCTCTACCTGGTCGAACGGGCTGAGCCGCAAAAGCGAGAGGACTTGCTGCGAAATGGTTTAAGGTTGATTGAAGTGCGGATTTCGGTGGAAGGCACCCGCCTCCGGGAGGACAAGACGCTCGTTGCCGAGATTCATCCGGAGTCTGATGAAGTTCGATAGCACGATTGTTCCGCATTCGGGATGGGAGATGGGATTCATGCGGGTCGCCTTCGCCGCCATGGTTTGGCAAAGCGTGCCGTCGTTTTACTATCCGGCGACGCTTTCGCACCCGAGCGGTCTGGCACATTTTCTCGATCTGACGTTCTTGATGAACCAGGAAGTGCTGGGAATTCTGCGTGGGGTTCTCGCGGCCGCGGCCGTTTTCTACGCGGCTGGTCTTTTCATGTTCCTTTCTCTTGGCGTGATGACCTTCCTGCTGGCTGCCTGTGGGTCGTTTGAGAATTCTCAGGGGGCTATCAATCATTCACTTCAACCGCTCGCGTTGGTGGCGCTGGCGCAATGGGGCCTTGCGGGATGGATCTTGATTCGCGACCACCTCCTTCGCCGGCGCCCCTTTTTTCCGGTCGCCAGCACGGAAACCCACCGCTGGTTGGTTCATGCCGCGAAGGTTGCCCTGGTGGCGTGCTACGTTACGTCAGCTTTTACCAAGCTGGAACGAAGCGATGGGCAGTGGATCCAAAGAACGCCCAACCTGGCCGTGGCCATTGCCAAGACGAATACCAAGTCATATCTGAACATTCAAGAGGCACCGGATCATCTGGCCAAGGCGATTCCCCAGCTTATTCTCGAGCATCCAAACATGACTCGGATCTTTTTCGGTTTGGGATTCGCGCTCGAGCTGTTTGCATTTCTGGCCCTGATGGGCCGCTGGCCGGCTCTGCTGATCGGGACCAGCCTCATTCTGATGCATCACACCATTGCGCTGGTAATGGATTTGCATTTTTCGATCTTCGAGCAGCTGGCCTTCATCTTCCTCGTCAATGCGCCGTGGCTGGTGGCGCTTGTCTGCGGGAGAATGTGGACCGTGTGGCGTCGCCGGACGCGGGTCGTCAGCGCCTAAGAGACTGTTGAAAAACCCACGCATGTCACGCGCGAGTCCTTTGGGGTGGATGTCGGTGGAGCGACGAAGGAGCATCCCTTAGAGCGACGCCCGTGAGGGGAAGGGGCCCCTCGCCCTTCCAAGATGCCCCAAAGAACTCGCGCCCAGAAAGGGGTGGGACCCTTTCTTCCCACCTGGGTTGCCGCCAATTTTCGGCTCTCGCCGTGTCGCCAAGCTTGTCCGTAGCACTGCGGCTTTGTGGGGAGATGGGGACCCCACACCCCATCGCGCCTGCGCTTGGCTCCTTGCGATCTTCTGAAAATTGACGGCAACGTGGCGTACGTGAGTTTTTCAACAGTCTCCCTAGGGAGTGAGCGAACGGGCGAGCAATCCGGAGACTTCGCTTTGAATGGCACCCAGCGTTTCGAGGGATAAATCGCGGTTGGCAACAACGATCGATTCGCCGGTGCCGGTATGCTCATAGACGAGCAGGCCCGCATCGCTTGATTCGACCGGACGCAAGATGCGCTTTCTTTCCAGCATGAGCGCGAGGATATAACGCGCATTCTCGGAAGACGGGTCCCCGTCGGCGATGAGGCGTCGCAGCAAACTCTCGGCATCGCCTTTTGGGAGCGCCTCCGGCGGGGGCGGCGGGGGAGCTTCGTAACGGGAACGCCAGAACGAAAAAGGTTCGATATTCTCGTTGCGCTCATTCCACGCCTGCTCGCTGAGGTCCTCGCGCCGGAAACCCTCGCCATCCCGGAAGAGCAATGTGTAAAAATACTCTCCCTCCTCAAACGGCTTTCCCGTTCGCGCACAGCATCGCGCCCGAGCCTTGATTTCCCACTCGCCGTCCATCCTCAGCTGGTCCAGGGAAGTTTGATCTTGGGAAGGTCCCGATTGGTCGACCTGAACCATAACAGGGCGAGACCGATGAAGAAGTAGGCGACCATCGGTCCCCATGTTGCTAACCAAGGCGCAATGCGATTTCCCTTGCCGAGGGCAACGAAAAGGCTGCTGAAAAAAACCAGCGAGAAGAAAAGACCGATCGCCAGCGCCACGCCTCCCAAAATTCCCCGACGCGAATAGACAATTCCCAGCGGCGCGGCAATGAAGACAACGAGCAGGCAGACCCACGGCAATGCCCAACGGTAATGAAGTTGCGTCCGGTACGGCGCCAGTCGCACCTCGGGAAAGTCGCGGTTGTAGGAAAGATAGTCTTCCAGTTCCGGCACCGAAAGGTAGTCCGGGTTCATGACGGAACTGGCAATTCTCCACGGAGTTTCGCGCCAGCCTTCGATCTCGATCTCATCCTGTAGCTCCGACTTGCTGATTCGACCGTCGGGACCAATCTCGACGTAGCGCGCCCGCTGCAGGTTCCAGCTCTTGGTGACTTCACTGTAGCGGGCTTCCCGGGCGTACCATTGCTTGATGATGTTCCCCTCGGCGTCCTGCTGCACGATCTGCACATCGATGAGCCGCTGGCTGTCGGCGTAGACCTTGCGCATGAACCAGGTCCGCAAATCCTCGCGATTCCGATAAAGATGGCCGGTCAGGCCTACCTCGGTCGTCTTGCCACGCTTGATGTCTCTAAGCATCCGTTTCTTGATCATCTCGGCATGCGGAGCGCTTTCGTAGTTGAAATACCCCGTGATCGCGACCAGAACCAAGCCCACGACCATCAGCGGCACCAACACGCGTGTCACACTGACACCGGCCCCAAGCATGGAAATGATCTCATTGGATCGCGACATCGCGGTCAGCGAATAGAGCAGAGCTAGCAACGCACCGATTGGCAACGAGACGACGATGATCGCGGGGATCTGCGAGCCGTAGTATTCCAGCAGAACGTCAAAACCCACCTTGCCTTGAAGAAAATCCGGAAGATTGTCGCTCAGATCAAAGATGAACCAAATGGCGATGAAGCCGACGACGCAATAGACGAACGGCAGGAAGAACTTTTGCAGCACGTATCGGTCGAGTATTCTCATCAATCGCAAACTCTCAATCAGTAATGGTCCCCTTCGATTCCGTCAACAGGCCACCGGTGCGCTCATGATCTCTCTGAGGGAGGATGCTGTTGGTCCAGGGGACAGCCCATTCGCACGGGAAATCGAAGCGATCTTCGCGCCGGACGGGCTTCTTTCCAAGGCGTCGAACTATGAATATCGGGCCGAGCAGCTGGAGATGGCCCGGAACGTGGCGCGAGCGCTCGAGTCGGCCGAGCACCTCGTCGTGGAAGCGGGAACCGGTGTGGGAAAATCGTTGGCCTATCTCATTCCCGCCGCCTTATATGCCGTGCGCACCAAGAGCAAGGCCGTGATCTCCACGCATACCATTGCCCTTCAGGAGCAACTGATTTACAAGGATATCCCTCTGGTGCAGAAACTGCTGCCCGTAGAGTTCGAAGCAGCCTTGCTCAAGGGCCGGCATAACTTCCTGTGCGGCACGCGACTTGAGCGGGCCTTCAGCCAGGCTTCCGATCTGTTCGCGTCCGGCCAGCGTGCCGAGCTGGAGCGGATTCGCGAATGGAGCTTCACGACGAAGAACGGTTCTCTAAGCGACTTTGAGATCCAGCCCGATCCCGAGGTTTGGGAAGAGGTCCGAAGCGAACAACACGTCTGCACACAGAAAACGTGCGCGCGAAACCCGCGCTGCTTTTATCAGGCCATGCGTCGTCGGGTGCTCGCGGCGGACGTCGTGGTGCTCAATCACGCGCTCTTCTTCACGTTGCTTGGAGGCATGGCCGAATTCGAAGAGCGAGGACACGGTGTTCTCTTTGCCAAGGACTTTGTCATCCTGGACGAGGCGCATACCATCGAGGACGTTGCGTCCCGCCATATCGGCCTGGAGATCTCGCAACTCGGCCTGCGGCGTGCGTTGCAGCGACTTTACAATCCCCGGTCCAAGAAGGGCCTCTTCCAGGCGATGAAGAACGGTCCCGCGTGCAGCGCGGTCGCGAAATTGATTCCGAAAGCCGATGCATTCTTCGAGCGGGTTGCCGACCGGTGCGTATTCAAGCGCGGCCGGGTGTATCGAGTCCGCGAAGCCGGACTGGCGGACGCTTCGGAGCTCAGCGCCGGGCTTCTCCGGCTGAGCGAGTTGCTGAAGATCGGGAGCGCCCACGAAGGTCAGGAAGAGCGGGCCAGCGAGTTGGAAGAGGCCGCGAGCCGGCTGAGGGAGGTGCGGCTTGGCATCGAGGATTTTTTGCGAATCGAGCATCCCGATCACGTGTATTGGGTCGAGCAATATGGCCGGAAAGAATCGCTCTCCGCGTTGCACGCGGCGCCAATTCACGTGGCCGAAGCTCTGCGGCGGATGATCTTTCGAGAGAATACCTCCACCGTGCTGACCAGCGCGACTCTCTCGGTGGGAGGCAAGGACTTGTCGTATTTTAGTAACCGGATTGGCGCGGAGGACTGCCGTGCTGTGCAGATTGGCAGTCCGTTCAACTACAAAAGGCAAATGACGCTGCACATGGTCAAAGGCATTCCCGAGCCAAAAGATCCCGGCTACGACGGGGCTCTGGAAAAATGGATCACGCATTTTGTTGAGCAAAGCCAGGCGCGGGCGTTCGTCCTTTTCACCAGTTACCAGACCATGCGTGTCGCCGCGCAGGCTCTCGAGAGCCATTTCGCAGCGCAGGGCTGGAACCTGCTCGTACAAGGAAACGGGATGCCTGCACTCAGAATGGTGCAGGAGTTTCGCGAAGATCCGCACAGTGTTCTCTTTGGCGTGGATAGCTTCTGGAGCGGCGTCGATGTTCCCGGGGAAGCGCTCTCCAGCGTCATCATCACGCGTCTACCGTTTGTTACTCCTGACCATCCTCTGACCGCGGCCCGTCTCGAGAGCATCGAAACCGAGGGCGGGCGTCCCTTCGAGCAGTACTCCCTGCCGGAAGCCATCCTCAAGCTTCGCCAGGGCGTCGGCCGCCTCATCCGGAGCAAGTCGGACACAGGTACGATCGTTATTCTCGACAGCCGGATACTGAACAAGCCTTACGGCCGCGCCTTCCTCCGCGCCCTCCCCGAATGCCCGATCCAGATCCACTGAAGCCTCACGACAGTCGCAAGACCGGCTGTCTGGGCGTTCTCGGCTGGGTCATCGTGGCGGCGCTGCTGACCATCGCTTTGACGCTACTGCTGTTCTGGAGAATGAGCACGGAGGTGACCCAGGACGCCCGACGCCTGGCCGAGTCGCTGGCCACCGATTTCGACAAAGCGTTTCAATTCACGCCGCGCATCAGTGTCGATTCTGTAGTCGTCGTGGCGGAGAGTACGCCCGTTCTCGAGTTGGTCGTGGCGCAGAGGCAGATGCTGGTGCGACATCGATGGACCCACACCTGGCTTCACAGCACCAAAAATCTCGAACTGGAAGCGACGTTTACTGCCAAAGCAGGCTTCGACCTGACTGAACCCTTTCGGATCAACATCGATCCGCGGAGCGGATCCATCAGCGCGGATCTGCCCCCGCCCAAGCTGCTTTCCCTTGGGATGAGCGAAGTTCGTGTCTTGCGGGACGAGGACGGACTCTGGAACAAGCTGACGGTCGAAGACCGCCAAGTGGCCTTTCGCGCGTTGGAAGAGAAGGCCCGCGAGCGCTTCGCCAAATCAAGTTTCCTGGCGGAGGCCGGAATGGAAGCCGAAAAGCAGGTACGTGCGCTCCTCGACAAAGCCAAGAGTGCGTCGCAGATCTCGACCCAGTCGCCAGAACCGCTTCCCTAGGCAGTGGGAGTCAAGCGAGGCCCTTCCCCAAGGCGCCTGCAATGCGGTCCATTTCCTCACGAGTATTGTAAAAGTGCATGCTGAATCGCAGCCATTC
The DNA here is from genome assembly GCA_963820865.1 of uncultured Verrucomicrobiae bacterium. GTDB lineage: Bacteria > Verrucomicrobiota > Verrucomicrobiia > Chthoniobacterales > Terrimicrobiaceae > DASTFP01. Next base: position 330,855 of record CAWGBZ010000011.1, on the reverse strand, counting down.
GCCGTTTCCACGGGCGGAGCGCAGCGAAGCGGTGATTTTCGCCTTTTCAAGCGCCGCAAAGAGGGCCTGACTGCTCGCCCTCGGATGTCGCGCGGTGACGATTCCCGACCGCAAAGGTTCATCTCGTGGTGGGCAAAGGAATTCGAACCCCATATTCTCGAGAAGCCCGTGAAGATAGTCGCGCACTTCGAGGATCGCTGAGGCGACGACATCTCGCCCGGTCCGCTCAAGCATCTCCAGGCTCGCTCGCATTCCATAGACGCCAGCGACGTTCAAGACTCCGGGTTCATAGCGCCGCGCAGTGTCGTGATACTTGAGAACGTCTTGTGCCAGGAACTCTGGAGATTCAACGTTCCATGCTCCGAGCAAGGTGGGACGGCAAATCTCGAAATTCCGCTTCGCCACAAACACGATGCCAATGGCCATCGGACCAAGCATCCACTTGTGGGCGTCCGCACTCAGAAAGTCTACATCCTGCACCTTTAGAGGAAACGCCCCGAGCGTCTGAATAGCGTCCACCGAGAAGAGCACGCCACGCTCCCGAAGGAGAGCGCCGATGGTCTCTACATCGACGCGCCAGCCGGAGAGATAGTGACAGGATGCCAGTGCCACCAGGCGCGTCCGCGCGGAAAGTTCGCCTGCGACCAATTCCGGAGTGAGGCGTCCCGGGCCCTCCGGACGAATGCGACGAATGCTGATGCCTTGAGACGCCAGGGCCATCCAAGGATAGACGTTGGAGGGGTAGTCATCCTGATAGATGACGACTTCGTCTCCTTCGCGCCACGCGATTCCGTTGGCGAAAAGACTCAAGCCCAAAGAAGTCGGTCCAAGGAGGGCAATCTCCGACTTGTCCGCCCCGATGAGGTCGGCGCTGACCTTCCGCGCCTGATCGATGTCCCGCAAGACCTCGCCGAACTCCTGGTGTCTTTCACAGCTGGCGCGAATATAGGCGATCATCGCGTCGGCGGCGCAGCGCGGCAGGGGTGTCACGCCGGCGTGAGCGACGAAAATCTGACGCGCGGCCACGGGGAAGCGCTCGAGACGCTCGGCCTCGCTGGCGAAAGGGCTCATGGCTTCTTCTCCGCCTCTTCGATCAACTGCCAGAACTCCTTGGCGCCGCCGAGTTGCTCGTCTTCCTCGTCCATCGGCAGATTGGAACGGTAGAGGAAGTCGCGAATCGTATTCTTGTGCAACACCCGATGGACCAGGACACCCTCGGGATGTTTTTCAAAGTAAATCCGATAATCTTTTGCTCTGCAGCGATACAGGAGTCGGCCTCCGCGCTGGACCTTCCCGAACCGGCTCACATCGAGATTCTCGAGGTCCTCCGGAAGCAAATGAAACTCCGTCAGCAGGTCGAGCTGCAATTCTTTCGGCAAGGCAGCCATCTCCGCCGCGCTGATCGCGTTGAATATCATTTGAAACACGGTTCACCATAACGAATGGCAGAGACATCGGAATCAAGACTCGATTGCGCGCTCGTCCAAGAAACTCCGACGCGCGGCGGGATCTTCAGCCTTCAGAGGACGGGCCTCGCTGTTCTTTCGAGCGCCAGCTCCCTGGCCAGGCGGACGGCCGCAAGCATGCTGGCGGGGCTGGCGAGTCCTTTTCCGGCGATGTCAAAGGCCGTCCCGTGATCGGGGCTCGTTCGCGGGAATGGTAACCCGAGCGTGACATTGACCCCCTCGTGAAACGCAAGCAGCTTGAGGGGGATCAGCCCTTGATCGTGGTACATGCACAGCACGGCGTCGAAGTCGCCCTCGATTACACGATGGAAGAGCGTGTCTGGAGGATGCGGCCCCGAAACGGTCGCCACACCGGCCAGGGAAAGAGCCAGGGAATGCACGGCGGGGGCGATGATCTCGATCTCCTCGCGACCGAGATCGCCATTCTCTCCGGCGTGCGGATTTAGTCCGGCCACGGCGATGCGCGGAGAGAGCTTGCCGCGCGCGATCAGAAACGAACAGAGCAGCCGGCCGACGCGGACGATTTCTGATGGTTTGAGGAGTCCGGCAACGTCTGCCAGCGGAACGTGGGCGGTCACCAAGGCCACGGTGATCCGGCCTCCGGTCAGGCACATCGCGAAGTCGCTCACCCCGCACCGCTGCGCGAAAAACTCGGTCTGCCCAGGGAACACAAAGCCGGCATTGTGCAGGATCTTCTTCGAGACCGGGCCGGTGACCACCGCTTGAACCTCTCCCGATTTGGCCATCGCGACCGCTTCCTCCAAAGCGTGGATGGCCTGCCTGGCGGAGGCCAGAGTTGGCTCCCCAGGGGAGAAACTGTTGGTCGCACCGATGACGACGCACTCAATATCCCGAGGAAGGCCATCGCTCGCCAGGGCGCCACGAACGACTTCCGGCCCAATGCCGGCAGGATCGCCGCAGGTGATCCCGACCTTCACCTCCTACGAGAGAACCTTGATGTAGGCCTTCTGGCGCAAGCTGTCTATCCACCGCTGCTGCGCCTTGGTGCGTTCCTCCTGGATCAGATTCTTCTCGATCTCGTCCCGAACGTCTCCGATCGGCTTGATCGTGGCGTTCCGCTTGGCCTCGACCATGATAATATCGTACGTGTTCTCGACCGCGATGACCGGGCTGACCTCGCCGGGCCGTAGCGAGAACGCCACATTGGTCAGCTTTTCGTTGAGAGTATTCCGCTCGATCCAACCCCAGTCTCCCCCAGCCTGCTGGGTGGTCTCGTCTTCCGAATACATCTCGGCCATGCGATCAAACTCGGCTCCCTTGGCGACCTTCTCGCGAATCTCCTCGGCCAGTTCCCGCTTGCTGCCCATATCCGGAATATCGCCGGATGACCCCTCGCGGATGACAATCATGCGGAGCTTGACCTGCTCGGGTGTCGCATAAGCCTGCTTGTTCTTGTCGTAGTAGGCCTGGATCTGCGTTGGTGAGATCACAAAATTGCTATCCACCTTCTGCTGGCGCATCGCCTGAATGACGATCTTTTCTCGCTCGATCTCCCTGAACCGCGTGAGCGTGTAGCCCTGTGCCTGCAAGGTCCGCACGAAAGCGGACCGGTCGCCGCCGAATTCCTGGCGAATGATCGCCTGCACGCGGTCATCGACAATGTAATCCGGAATGGTGGCGCCTTTTTCCTGAAGCTTCTTGAATTCCTGGAGGATGAGCTGACGGTCGATGAGGTCTTTGATCGCCGCGAGACGCACTTCGTTGAGTTTGCTCTCGAGCTCGGCACCGCTGTAAATCTCTCGCAACGACCGCTCGCGAGCGCCGACCAGCTCGCGCACCTGAGAAATGGTGACGACGTCGTTGTTGACGACGGCAGCGATGCCGTCGATCACCTCGGCCCTTTGCGTCCAGGCGCTGCCGGCCAGCGCCAGCGCCAATACGAAGGAAACTAGGATGCGAATCATGGGCAAGGAATCGTTTCGATACGGGATAGGATCTCGCGCAAGCTAAGATCGGGGTCGGACCCCGTCAAGCGGGGAAACCTTCCATCCTTCTGCAGGAGTTCGCGGCGCTGCGTGAGCATCAATCGTCGATCTCGAACTTCGACCATGGTGATTCTCCGGCGAGCTGCCTCAACGCGAATGGACGCCGCTACCAGGGCGTTCTCGGCCTGTATTGGAAGCGGGCCGAAGCGATCTCGCCATTCCGTCCGCAGCTGCTCAATCGCTCCGCGGTCCTGGGCTTCAGCCAGGCGTCGATAGCAGGCGATCCGGACGCGAGAATCCTGTATATAGGCCGCGGGCAGGAAGGCGCCGGCAGTATCATCGGGTGAGCGCTTCCACTGGGATTCTTCGGTGGAAAGGAAATCGACACGCAAGCCGGCGGGGGCGCGGCGCCGGCCAGATCCGCCGGAGAGCGACTCCACCGCCTGCCTGAGCAGTTTGCAATAGAGATCAAAGCCGACCGCGATGATGTGCCCGCTTTGGGCGGTCCCTAACAGGTTCCCTGCCCCGCGAATCTCAAGGTCTCGCATGGCAACCTTGAAGCCTGACCCGAGTTCAGAGTATTGGCGGATCGCGGAGACGCGTTTTCTGGCGGCTCCCATAAGATCGCGGGGAAGCAACAGGAAGGCATAGGCTTTGGTCTGGGATCGGCCCACCCGTCCGCGCAGTTGATAGAGATCGGCCAGTCCGAAGAGGTCGGCTCGGTCAATGACGATCGTATTGGCGTTGGGGATGTCCAACCCGCTTTCGATGATAGTCGTCGACACGAGGACGTCGGCCTCCCCGGCCACAAAGGCGCGCATCACGGACTCGAGCTCGTGCTCGCTCATTTGGCCATGTCCGATCACGACACGAGCGCTCGGACACAGCTCGCGAATCCGCTTGGCCACGCGGTCGATCGTCTGCACCCGGTTGTGAAGGAAATAGACTTGCCCGCCACGGGTAAGTTCGCGCTGGATGGCATCCCGAAAGATCCTCTCGTCGTAGGCGCCCACGATGGTCTCCACCGGTTGGCGGTTGGGGGGAGGTGTTTCGATGAGCGACATATCCCGGGCGCCCATGAGTGACAAGTAGAGCGTGCGAGGGATCGGCGTCGCTGAAAGGGTGAGCACGTCAACCTGACGGAACCGCTCCTTCAGGAGGTCTTTGTGCTTCACGCCAAAGCGCTGTTCTTCATCAACGACCAGCAAGCCAACATCCTTGAAGCTGACGTCCGGCGAGATCAGGCGATGTGTTCCCACGACCACATCCACACTCCCATCCGTCAGCCCTGCGAGCACCCGCTTTTGCTCGGCGCCGGTGCGGAAGCGGCTGAGGAGTTCGATGGTCACGGGATACTCACTCATACGTTCGCGAAGCGTCTGGTAGTGTTGCTGTGCCAGCACCGTGGTCGGAGCAAGCAGCGCGGCCTGCTTCCCTCCCATGACCGCTTTGAAGATGGCGCGAATCGCCACCTCGGTCTTTCCGAAGCCCACGTCGCCGCAGATAAGCCGGTCCATCGGGCGGGCCACCTCCATGTCGCCTTTTGTTTCCGCGATCGCTCGAATCTGATCGGGCGTCTCTTCGAAAGGAAAGGCATCCTCGAACTCGCTTTGCCAGTGCGTGTCCGGGCCAAAGGCAAATCCTGGGTGCATGTCGCGTTCGGCCTGGACCCGGAGGATGCGGGAAGCGTAATCCAGGATCGACCGCTGCGCTTTCTCTCGCGTTCGCGCCCAACGCCCGTCGCCGAGTTCGGAAAGCTCGGGATGAGTCTTTCCAATACCCACGTAGCGAGCGACTTGCCAGGCTTGATTGAGCGGAACATACAACTTGGCATCCCCGGCGTATTCGAGCACGAGCGCTTCGCCGCCGTCCCCGCCGGGCCCGGTCTGCAGACCGGCAAATCGGCCGATGCCGTGGTCGAGGTGCACGACGTAGTCGCCCGGCTCGAACTCGGTAAAATCGATGGTGGCCCGACTCGCGAGCATCCTCTCTCGTCGGTGCAGACGACGGCGCTGCCGAAGCGACGACGAGCGACCGAACAACTCGGCGTCTGAAAACACAGCGAGCCGTGCGGCCGGAAAGACAAACCCGCGCGTGATCGGAAGTTGCAGGAAGACCACGCCGGACACGTCAAAATCGTGTTCGTGCGCCAGTTCCTGAAACCTCTCAATTTCTCCTTCGCTGCCCGCCGCGAGTGCGACCAACCAATCCGCGGCTTTCCATTCCCCGATCTGATGGAACAGCCGGTCCCTTCTCACCGCATCGAGGACAAGATCGCCTGCGTCAAACGCTCCGAGCGGTTGCGGATAGATGGCCGCATCCCCATCATTGGTCTCGTTCGAGATGCGGTAGGTCGGTCGCTCCTCGTCTCCGGTTAGGTCGATGAGGGTGTCCCTGTTGTGAAAATAGCTGCGTAGCGGAACGAGGTTCGTTTCGAGCTTCGCGGCAAAAATCTCGCAGTGATTCAACTCGCCTACCGAGATCTGGTTGTCGGGGTCGAAACTCCGAATGGAATCGACGATCTCGTCATCGAGTTCAATGCGCACGGGAAGAGATGACTGCCAGGAGAAGACGTCGAGGATTCCTCCGCGGATGGCGAATTGTCCCCGCGTGGCTACCTGGCCCGCGCGTTCGTAGCCCGCAGCCGCCAACTTCTCTCCGACTTCGGCCAAGCGGACGGTATCGCCCATGGTCAGACTGATCAGCGAACCGGTCAATGCCGCGACCGAAGGCACTTCCTGTTGCCATTGTCTGTGGTGAATGACCAGAGGGCCGACGGCCTGCCCTCGTGCCAGTAATCCCAGGATCTCCAAGCGTTCGGCAACCGTCTCCGGATCGGGAAGCACCACATCGTCGGCCACCGGAGCCTCCAATCCCGGCAACAGCCGGGCGGTTGGTAGCCAGGCAGATAGTTCGGCGGAGAATTCTTCCTGCGCTCGGGCGTCCGGACACACCATCCAGACGAGTTGGTCTTTATTCAGGTCCGCGATGAGCGCGGCGAAGAAGGGTTGGGCGGCTTCGGCTACGTCGCCGAAATCCGTTCTTGCCGTGTGGTCCACCAGCGCGGCCCGAGCCCGCGCGAAAATTGTTTCACGCTCGGAGGATTCTTTCACGGTACAAGGCCGCCAGCGCTTGGCCGGATTGACGGGAGGGAAGACGGCGCCCATCGATCTCGGAGACTGGCATGACACCGAGCCTGCTGTTCGTCAGAAAGCATTCTTCGGCTTCGCGAATATCCTCCAACGAGGGCGCGGTTTCCTCGACGGAAGCAATTTCTTGGACCCAGGCCCTGACCACCCCGCGGCGCGCGCCGGTGGCGGCGGCAGGAGTCTTCCATTCCCCAGCCTTCAGAAAAAACACGTTAGCCATCGCCGCAGAAATCACGACCCTCTGGATGTTCACAATCAGGGTTTCGTCAAATCCGTTTTCATGAGCCGCGGCGAGTGCCATCACATTCTGCCAGTAGTTGCCGGTCTTCCACCCGCCCAGGATCGGCACGACAGGTGTTCGCAAAGACATTAACTGCAGCCCCTTGGAAATCTCTTCGGCGCCCGGAAATCGAGCTGGCTCAAAGAACGCGAACGTGCGCGGTTTTGATCCCTCAACTGCCGGGCCACCGTCCCCCGCTGTGACATAGATCCGGAGCAAACCGTCCGGCAAAGCGCCTAAATGCGCCACCGCATCGAGCTTTCTCACGGGTAGTCCCGCCGCCCGACAGGCAGCCTCGAGCGCTACCAGATGTTCCTTCAAAAAGAGGATCTTCCCAGCCCGGACCGCCAGAGTCTCGAAAACGCTCATGCCGTACCGGAATCCGCGGTCGGTCAGAGGGACCTCGGCCCCCTCGCGGAACGATCCCTCAATCAGCGCCCACCCGCGAGCGCCGCTCACTCGTCGTCGCTCGAGCTCAACGCGCCGTTGCGTTCGAGGCGTTTGCGAAGCGTCGCCCGTGTGATACCAAGAAGTTTGGCCGCACGGACCTGGTTGTTGTTGGTTTTTCGCATCGCCCGCAAGGTGAATTCCCGCTCCAGCCAGGGCAGAAGCTCGATGGTAGCGTCGGAGGTCGCCGTATTGAAGAGCGATTCGATCGCGTTCTCCACCGACGCGACACTGCCATTGATATGGTGGTCGGACGAGTTGATTGAGACTTGTCCGAGCGGAATGTCCTTGGGCAAGAGGACGTCGGCGGTCGCCAGCACGGAAGCTCTCTGGATGGTGTTCTCCAGTTCACGCACGTTTCCTGGCCACGGGTAGGCTTCGAGAACGCGTGCAGCTTCCTCGGAGAGCTTGAGCGCCGGTCGATGCTTGTGATGCGCGATCTTCTGAAGAAAGTACTCGGCAAGCTGCCGGATGTCATCCTGCCTGGAACGAAGAGGCGGAAGATGGATTCGAACAACGTTCAGCCGGTAAAACAAGTCTTCCCGGAAGTTCTTTCGGGCGACCTCTTCCTCCAGATTCTTGTTGGTCGCGCAAACGATCCGGACGTTCGCTCGGATAGTTTGGTTGCCGCCGACACGGGAAAACTCACCTTCTTGCAGAACCCGAAGGATCTTGCTCTGCACCTGAAGAGGCATTTCGCCGATCTCGTCGAGGAAGAGTGTGCCATTGTCGCTCTGCTCAAAGCGACCAATCCGCTGGCTGTGGGCGCCAGTGAATGCCCCCTTTTCGTGTCCGAAGAGCTCGCTCTCGAGAAGGTTCTCCGGGATCGCTGCACAGTTGATCGCCAGGAAGCTCTTGCTGCTTCGACTGCTATAGTTATGGATTGCTCTCGCCACCAGCTCTTTACCAGATCCACTCTCCCCGGTGATCATCACCGGAGCGTCGCTCGCCGCCACCCGCCCGATCATCTTGAACACCTGCTGCATGGCGTCAGACCTCCCCACGATTTCGTCTTGATGCTGTTCGATGGTAAGAACCGGCTTGAAGGTGTTGGCGGCTTTGAGTTCCGCGGCGGCTTTGAGGGCCGAGTCAGCCACTATCTTCAGGTTGAAAGGCAGTTGCTCCTTCCGCACAAAATCGAAGGCTCCCATCTTCATCGCCTCGATGACGTTCTGATTCGTTCCGAAAGCACTGATCATGATGACCATGGAATTCTGGGAATGCTTTCGAATCTGGGCCAGGAGCTCGATCCCTGAGAAAGGACTCAGGTTGAGCTCCGCCATGACCAGCTCGGGCGATTCCAGGCAGAAGCTCTTATAGGCGGAATCCGCCGATGTCTCCGTGATCACTCGCACACCGGTCGTTTCAAGTTGGTGCTTGGCCCAATCAAGAAAGTCCGTTTCCTGATCCACGAGGAGGATGGTTTGTTTCACCATAATTACAAATGTCTAAAAATCTACAGCGTGGACAGCCGATGAAATGACGTACAGGAAGTCAAGGTCAAATTGGCCAAGGCGGGCCAAACAAGCGCAAAAATCACCAAACCGCGTTTATACGCCGCCGTATCGCCGACTTCTCTGGCTAAAATCGTGCAAAGCGTTAAGAAAATCTTCTTTTCGGAAGTCTGGCCACAACTTTGAAGTAACGTGAATCTCGGTGTAACTCAGCTGCCAAAGTAAAAAATTCGACAGCCGAACCTCCCCGGAGGTCCGGATGAGCAGGTCCGGATCGGGAAAGTCCGCCGTATACAGCCGGTTGCTGAAAAGCTCCTGAGTGATGTCCTCTTCGTGCAGCTTACCGGTGATCGCGTCCCGCGCAATGCTCTTGACGGCTTCTACGATCTCGGCCCGACCGCTGTAGCTGAGCGCTAGAATCAACGTCAACCGGGAATTGGTGGAGGTGTCGGCAATGGTCTCAGCCAGTCTCCGCTGGCAAATCTCGGGAAGCTCGTTCAGACGCCCAATGGCTTGCAGCCGCACGCCCGCATCATTCAACTCCTGTAACTTATCCTTGAGAAAGCGTTCGAGCAGTCGCATCAAGCCTTGGACCTCGATGGCTGGACGCTTCCAGTTTTCCGAGGAGAAGGCATAGAGGGTCAGAAATTCGACGCCGGCTTCAATCGCCCCGTCGATGCATTCCCGAATCGATTTGGCGCCTTGTTCATGGCCGATCAACCGCGGCAGTCCACGACGCTGAGCCCAGCGGCCGTTGCCGTCCATAATGATCGCAACGTGGCGGGGAACAGCTTTCACGGGAAGAGAGCTAGAGGCGGATGGTCTGCTCGCGATCGGCACCGACACTCACGATGGACAGTTTCGGGCCCGTCAGGGAAGCAATCTTCTCCAGATATTTTCTCGCTCGGGGCGGAAGGTCGGAGAACGTCCGCGCGGCCACGGTAGGGGTTTTCCACCCAGGGAACTCGACGAGTATCGGCACGCACCGCTCGAGTTCGCGCAGGTCGGAAGGCGGCACCTCGAGCGTCTTTCGGCCGAGCTTGTAGGCCACGCAAACCTTGATCTTCTCGACATGATCGAGACCATCCAGGTTGGTGACCGCCAGTTCGTCTATGCCGTTGATCATTGATGAGTAACGTGTTGCCACAGAGTCGAACCAGCCGCAGCGCCGCGGGCGACCCGTCGTCGAGCCGAATTCCCTTCCCATCGCGTGAAGCATATCGGAGATTTCCCGGCTTTCAGTCGGGAACGGTCCCTCGCCGACGCGCGTTGTATACGCTTTCATGACGCCGATGACCCGGTCGATCCGATGCGGTGGGACACCGGTCCCGGTGCAAGCTCCGCCAGCCGTCGTATTCGAGGAAGTTACGTAAGGATAAGTGCCGTGATCGAGGTCGAGAAAGGTCCCTTGAGCACCTTCGAAAAGGATCGCCCGTCCGGCCTGAATCGCCTCATGCAGGTAGACTACGGTGTTGGTGATGAACGGAGCCAGTTTTCTGGCGGCCGAAAGGTAGGCCCGGTTGACCTCCGCGTAGTCGATTGGCGTCTCGCAGAAGGCTTCGAGGATCTTATTGTTCTCTTCGATCTTGACACGGAGCTTCTCCGAGAAGCTCTTGTAGTGGACGAGGTCTCCCATTCGCAGGCCAGTCCGCTCGACCTTGTCTCCATAGCACGGACCAATCCCGCGCTTGGTGGTCCCGATCTTCTTGTCACCCTTCGCGCGCTCGCGACACTCATCGAGCAGGCGATGGTATGGGAAGACCACATGGGCGCAATCGCTGATGTAAAGATTGTGCCTTACCCGGATACCCTGTTTGCGCAATACGTCTAGCTCGCGGACCAAATCGACTGGATCGATCACGACTCCGTTGCCGATCACGCATGTCTTTTCGCGGCGCAGGATACCCGAAGGAATCAGGTGCAGCACGTACTTCTTGCCACCAATAATCACCGTATGGCCGGCGTTATTTCCGCCCTGACTACGGACGACGATCTCCGCTTCCTCAGTAAGGAAGTCGATGATCTTTCCCTTTCCCTCATCTCCCCATTGAGCCCCGACCAGGATGGTATTTGGCATAACGCGAAAACTCATCAGTATTGTCGTCGCCTTGAACCTCGCTCAAGATAAATAATCCTCCCTTTGCGTGGCGGACCGGTCACCGTATCCTGAGGAAGTGAACGAGCCGCGCAACCCGGCCGCCGCTTGGCGTTATTTCTGTCGCAGCATGCGCCTGCGCTGTCCGGCCTGCGGCGTCAGCCCGATCTTTGTGGCGTGGCGAAAGATACGCCGATTGCGCGATTGGTTCACGCCGCTCGACGGATGCCCGCGTTGCGGATACCCGTACGAACGCGAACCGGGCTATTACCTGATGTCCATCTGGGCGGTCAACTATGGCGTAGGCAGCCTGGTGGGTCTGGCGATCTACGGCTTTTTGGAGTGGAAATTCCATCTGCCGGTGTGGCAACTGCTCGCGGCCGTGCTGGTGCCGGTGTTTGTTTTTACGCTGCTCTTCGCGCGCCATGCCAAGGCCCTTTTTCTGGCGCTCGACCTTTTCTTCGATCCCCACGAGAAAGAAGGAGGAGGTGATGGGGGCAACGTCCCGGCGACGCCGAAGCCTCCGTCGGGGGATTCGCCGACGCAAAAGCCGGTGACGCCTTGCGATCCTGCCGACGTGGTGAGATAAGGCTCGCCTCACGATGCGAAGTCTTTGCCTCACTGCCTTGCTCCTGTTTTGCTGCACAACTCTCCACGCTGAGGTCCTCGACGAGATCGGACGGCCGGTTGACGCCTCGGTGGTCCCCGGTTCCGAAGTCCGATTCAAAGTCTCGCTCGCCGGCGCCAAGGACAATGTGAAGATCGCCCGATTGCAGGACGGATCGATGGTTTACATTGTCAAGAGACTCGGCGCGGGGACCGATCGGATGCTGACACCGGACGAGTTCTCGCGGTTGTACTATGGTCAAGAGGCCAGGCGAGGATGGCTCTTTGCCGTCTTTAATGTGACCGGCGCGATTGGTCTCGCCTGGGTGGCCCTCGGCCTTTCCGGTCAGTTGCTTTTCACCGGTCGAATGCTGGTGCAGTGGTTTGCGAGCGAGAAGCATAAGCGCTCCGTCGTGCCGGTCTCGTTCTGGTGGATGAGCCTGGTTGGAGCATCGATGCTTCTCGTCTATTTCATCTGGCGACGCGACATCGTCGGCATTCTCGGGCAGGCGACCGGCTGGATTATCTATATCCGCAATCTCATTCTGATCCGGCGCTCGCGAACTTAGGCGAAGCGAGATGGATAATGCTCCGCTCCGGGACGTTTGTAGAGCGGGCCGGGCGCAAACGCATTTTCTCGCATTGGGTTTTGCAAATCGTGGAGGCGCGGTGGGAACACACTGTGCCTGCGAAGGAAATCGAGTTTATCGCAATTCTTGTTTCTCAATTCTTCGCTCCCCGTTATAGTTGCGCAATGGCCGCCGGATGGTCCCCCCTTCCCCGCAACCAAGTGAAGATCCAGGATGGCTTCTGGAAACAGTGGCGAGATCTGATCGGAGAGACGGCACTGGCGCACCAGCTCGAGGAAATGCGCGCCGATGGCCACTTGGATGCGATGCTTCTCGACCGCAAGATGCATCGGGGTCGCGAACTCGCCGATCCGTGGGCCGACGCAGGCTATTGGGGAGGCAGCGTCTTCTGGGATTCGGACCTCGCCAAATGGCTCGAAGCAGCCTCGGCGCGCCTGGAGCAGACCTCCGACGCGGCGCTCGAGGCGCGGGTGGATGAAATCATCGGCCTCTTCGAGCGGGCCCAGCAGCCAGACGGCTATGTGAACAGCCACATTCTGACCTGGCGCCCGCAGCATCGCTTCAAGAATCTCAGGGATCTGCACGAACTCTATTGCGCCGGGCACTTGATCGAAGCCGCCGTCGTTCACTTCGAGGCAACAGGTAACGACCGTCTCTTGCGGGTGGCGCGGCGCTTTGCGGATTTGATCGCATCGCGCTTTGGTCGTGAGCCAGGGCAGCTGCGCGGCTATTGCGGCCATCCCGAGATCGAACTCGCGCTTCTGCGGCTTTATTCCCTCACGAAGGAACGCCGCTACCTCGACTTGTGCCGCTACTTCATCGACGAACGCGGACAATCGCCCCATTATTTTGATCAGGAGGCGGTGGCGCGCCTCGACGCGCGCCCGTTCCGCGCAAACCACCCCGGTTCACCATACGCGTATATGCAGGCGCACGAACCAATTCGCCAGCAGCAGAAGGTGGTCGGGCACGCGGTTCGTGCCATGTACCTCCTCGCGGCGGCGGCCGGGCTGGCACAGGAGGACAACGACGCAGAGCTCCTCGCGACCTGCGAACGGCTCTGGCACGACGTGGTGACGACCAAACTCTACATCACGGGGGGAATCGGCTCGGCTTCGGAGAATGAGGGATTCACCCGGGACTATGATCTTCCCAACGAAAACTCTTACGCCGAAACCTGCGCTTCGATCGGGCTTTTCGTCTTTGGACACCGCCTCCTGCAGGCGCGGCTCGACAGCCAATACGGCGATGTCATGGAGCAGGCGCTCTACAACAACATCCTGTCGGGCATCGGCATCAACGGGCGCTGTTTCTTCTATGACAATCCGATGGCCAGTCACGGATCGCACGAGCGCGTCGAGTGGCCATGGTGGACGCCGTGTTGTCCGGCGAACCTCGCGCGGCTGGTTAGCTCTTTGTCGGGGTATCTCTACTCGCAAAGGGAAGGCGCGGTCGCCATCCACCATTACGTTAATAGTGAGGTGGTCGCAGGCGGCCTGACCCTTCGCATGCAAAGCGGACTCCCGTTCGCTGGGAACAATGCCATCGACGTGGGAGGTCAGGGCTCGGTGGAAAAAACGCTGTCCTTCCGGATTCCTGCATGGGCCGGCAAGTACACCCTCGCAATCAATGGGGAAGCCGTTACTCCGCCGGTCCAGAACGGCTACGCCGAGGTCCGGCGCGTATGGAATTCTGGCGACCGCGTGGAGCTGAATTTCGACCTGACTGTCTCCAAAAAGTTCTCTCGCTACGAAGTGGACACCAATCGCGGTCGTCTCGCTCTGACGAGAGGTCCTCTGGTTTACTGCCTGGAGCAAGTCGACAATGGAGCGAAGCTCGATGCCGTGACCATTGCCTCCGACGCCACGTTTTCTCCGGAGGACCGGCCCGACCTTCTTGGCGGCATCACTGTCCTGGCGGGTTCCGCTGTTCGCGAAGACTCTGGGGCTGACCTCTACGCAAACCAGGCGCCGGCCCGGCTGCCGATCACGGCCACGGCAGTGCCCTACTACGCCTGGAACAACCGAGGACCGGGCGAAATGCTGGTATGGGTTCGCAGGGCCACCGCATGAAGCGCCTCTTCCTCCCATGAACACGGTACCCGGACGCTGGTGGATTACAGCCTTTGTCGCCATCGTCACAGCCATTTTGCTTTCGCCGTTTTATTGGGTGCTCGTCGGAAGTTTCATGACTCCGACAGAGCTTTTCGGAGTCAATCAGACCTTGTGGCCGCGGCACTTTATGGTCGAGAACTGGTCGAAGGCTCTGGAGCGTCTTTGGCCGCACGTGCAAACGAGTCTTATAGTCAGCACCGTCACGTCAATTGGGACACTGCTGATCACCGCACCCGCCGCCTATGGACTCGTGTGGAAGAGGCCGGTCGGAGGCGCCGCCCTGTCCTCCTTCATGCTCGTAACGCAGATGCTTCCGGGAATCGTCTTCGTAATCCCGCTCTTCATCGTTTTCTCCAAGATCAATCTCGTGAATACGCTCTTCGGCCTGATCCTGGCCGACATGACTTTCACCGTTCCCTTCGCGGTGATCATGCTCTCGGCTTATATGAAGGAACTGCCTTATACCTTGGTCGAGGCGGCTCTGGTGGACGGGGCAGGTCCGTTCCGAGCATTCCTTCTCGTCGTCTTGCCCGTTACCCTTCCCGGCATCATCACCGTCGGAATTTTTAGCTTCCTGATGCCATGGGGCGACCTCCTCTTCGCCCTGAGCCTTATTACCGAGAGCAGCTTGCAACCACTCACGCTCGAGCTTTACAAGTCCATGGGTCAATATGGAATTGATTGGGCTTTCTTGTTACCTGGAAGTGTCCTGACCGCGATTCCGGCTCTCATTTTCGTCGTTCTCGCCAGTCGCTTCATCGTGGCGGGCGTTACGCGCGGCGGTGTCAAATGATAGATCGGGCGAAGAGATGAGCGCCGCCGCCTTTCAACTCAAGGCAAGGAGGTTGTTGTTAGACACCTCGCCTTACATGTTTATTTTGCCCTTCGTTCTTTTCTGCCTGATCCTGTTGCTATACCCGGTTGTCTACAGTCTCGCATTGAGCTTCCGGGAGGCCACGGTCGAAACCTTTGTCAGTGGGGAAATGCCATTCAACGGCCTGGCTCAATATCAGGCGGCTCTTTCGGATCCGATTTTCTGGAGGGCGTTGGTAAATACGATCCTTTTCGCGTTCTTCAGCATTCTCTTTCAGTTCGCGATCGGCTTTCTCCTGGCTCTGCTCTTTCAGGCGGAGTTCCCTCTCAAGAATTTTTTCGTGGCTCTCCTCCTTATTCCCTGGGTCTCGCCCGTGTTAACCGCGGCGAATATCTTCAAAGGGCTTTTCAACGAAGTCGGCCCGATCAACCGCCTCTGTCAACTCGTTGGCCTTGGTCCGTTCCCGTGGTTGGCCGATCCGAATTACGCGCTTCCAGCAACGATCGTGGCCAATATCTGGATCGGCTTTCCGTTCAATTTCATCTTGTTGTACGCCGGAATGCGCAGCATTCCGGAGGATGTCTACGAAGCGGCGAAGATTGACGGCGCGACCTTTTGGCAACGCGTGGGCTACATCACCCTGCCGATGTTGAAACCCGTGACCGTAGCCGTGCTCATGCTGGGCACTATCTACACCGTCAAAGTATTTGATATGGTGTGGATCATGACCGGAGGCGGCCCCGCTAACGGAACGCACCTGCTCTCTACTTACGCCTATCAAGTGGGATTCTCAGTCCTGAATTTCGGGGAAGCCGCCGCCATCGCAACCCTTTTGGTCCTGCTAATACTTTTGCTTAATCTCGTGCAGTTTCTTCTCCAACGAAGCAAATAACTCTCTTTCCTGAAACGTTCACCCTAAGCTAGCACAATGAAAATCCATACTACCCTCAGACAACCTCAGTTTTGCCGCCGCGCGATGCTGCTCGGCTCGGCCCTGGCGGGCCTCGCTCTCGCGAGTGCCAGAGCCCAGGTCACCGTGGAAGTTATCCATTACTTCAACGTGGAGGGCCAGCTCGCCTCTCTGAATGAAATGCAGAAGGAATTTGAAGCTGCCAACCCCGACATTAAGCTGCGTTTCACGTATGTGCCTTTCGGCGAGCTGGTCAGCCGAACGCTCCAGATGGCGGCAGTTCGCAAGCCGCCGGCCATTTCCGCGATCGACAATCCCGACGTTTTGCGAGTGGCCAAGGCGGGTATTCTGAAAGATATCTCCGCGGACGTAGCTAAGATCAAAGTCTGGGAGGATATCTATCCGGGGCCGAAAGCGGCAGTCAGTGACGGAAGCAAGGTTTTTGGAGTGCCAATTGGCAGCAACAGCCTCGCCCTCTACTACAACAAAAAAATGCTGACCGACGCAGGCGTGACAGCGCCGCCCAAGACATGGGCCGAGCTTACTGAGACCGCCACCAAGACCACCAAAAGTCCGGTCTACGGGATTGCCTTTTCCGCCGTGAATACGGAGGAGGCTACCTGGCAGTGGGAACCTTTCCTTTGGAGCAACGGCGGAAGCCTGACGGATCTTGGCTCTGATAAGGCCAAGGAAGCCCTGCAATTATGGGTCGATTGGGTGCAAAAGGGCGTCGCCTCGAAGGAGGTCGTCAATTGGAACCAAGGCGACGTGCCGAACCAATTCCTGGGAGGACGCGCTGCCACGATGGTGATGGGTCCTTGGCAGCTCGCCAATGTGAAGAAGAGCGGCATCGACTTCGGAATCGTCACCATTCCGGTGCCCAAGGAGGGCGAAAAGCCGGTTGTTCCCCTTGGAGGTGAGGTCTGGTGTATCCTCAAAGGCGATCCCAAGGTCGAAGAGGCGGCCGCGAAATTCGTCGCCTTTACGCAGGAACCCGAACGCCTGCGCAAGATTTGCGACACCTTCAATTACATCTCCTCCATCAAGAGCGTGGCCAAGGAACAAGGCGAAGCCAATGCCGAGTTGCTCCCGTTTGTGGAGCAAATGGAGACCGCCCGGGCCAGGTCGCAGGACGGCGGCGCCAAATATCCCGAGATTTCGCTGGCGGCAAGAACTGCGATTCAGAAAGCCCTCACCGGCGGGGCGAGTGCCGAAGCAGCTTTGAAAGAGGCCGCCGCGAAAATCAAGCAGATCCTCGCGAAGAAGTAAGCCGACAGAGAGGTAGGATTTCCCGTGCTTTACCGACAGAACAACGCTCTCATTCGCGAGTTCGCCGGCGAGAAGCTGATCGTTGAACCTTGGGGAAAGGATAGCCTCCGCGTGCGCAGTACCATGCGGGCGGCTCTCGAAGATGAGGATTGGGCGCTTCTGCGCGGCGACCATTCTGAGACCCCGGAAATCGCCACTCGAGGCGACAGTTCTGCCTCGATATCGCATGGCCGGATCACGGCGCGGATCGACCCGAGAGGACAAATCGCGTTCTTCAACCAGAAAGGAAACCTCCTTCTGGAAGAGTTCATGCGCGTTCGGCTCGGCAACATGGTCAGCGGTGACGGGCAGATCGACCAGGCGGCGGTGAGCTACTTCAACAGCGCTCTGACGATCTATCCCCGCGAGTTCAAACCGATCATTGGCGGCGACTATTCGCTGACCGCTCGATTCGAATCGCGTCCCGAGGAAAAGATCTTCGGAATGGGTCAATATCAGCACGGCTTCTTGAACCAGAAGAACTGCATCCTTGAACTCGCGCAACGCAACTCGCAGGCCTCGGTCCCCTTCGCGTTGTCGAGTCTTGGCTACGGGTTTCTTTGGAACAATCCCGCCATCGGCAAGGTCTCCTTCGGGAAAAATTGCACCGAATGGACGGCGCTCTCCACGAAGCAATTGGATTATTGGATTACCGCCGGCGACGAGCCGGCGGATATCCTGACCAACTACGCGGCGGTGACCGGGACGGTTCCGATGATGCCGGAATACGGCCTTGGTCTCTGGCAGTGCAAGTTGCGCTATCGGACTCAGGATGAACTTCTTTTCGTGGCCCGCGAGTACAAGCGGCTCGGACTGCCGATCGATGTCATCGTCGCTGATTTCTTCCACTGGCCGCTGCAGGGGGAGTACAGATTTGACCCCGATTTCTGGCCGGATCCGGCCGCGATGAGCGCGGAACTCGAAGCGATGGGGATCAAGCTGATGGTCTCGGTCTGGCCGACCATCGACCGCAATTCTTCCCATTTCGCCGAAATGTACGAGAAAGGATTGCTCGTGAGGACCGAACGGGGCGTCATCACGACGATGGAGTTTCTCGGGAATACGGTGTTCTACGATCCCACGAATCCGAAGGCGCGCGAATATGTGTGGGAGATCATCAAGAGAAACTACTACGACAAGGGGGTCAGGATCTTCTGGCTGGATGAAGCCGAGCCGGAATACGCGGTGTACGACTTTGATCATTACCGCTATCACCTTGGCCCCAACCTGCAGGTCGGAAATATCTTCCCCGTAAAATACGCGCAGGGCTTCTACGAAGGAATGACCGCTGCGGGACAGGAGAACATCGTGAACCTGTTGCGTTGCGCCTGGGCGGGCAGCCAGCGCTACGGCGCGCTGGTTTGGTCCGGCGATATCGATTCAAGCTTTGAATCGCTGCGCAACCAACTCGTCGCCGGTCTAAACATGGGACTGGCCGGAATCCCCTGGTGGACAACCGACATCGGCGGCTTTCATGGCGGAGTGAATGACGACCCGTCGTTTCGCGAGTGTCTTGTCCGGTGGTTTCAATTCGCCACATTCTCGCCGGTGCTTCGCATGCACGGTGATCGCGAACCGCACAGTGCGGCGTTGTCATCGAGCGGCGGGGGCCTGTGCGTGAGCGGGGCGCCCAATGAGTTATGGAGCTTCGGCGACGAAGTTTACGCCATCCTTGAAAAGTACCTGCGCCTCCGCGAGCGAATGCGCCCCTACGTGCGCAGCTTGATGTCGGCCGCGCATCTCCGCGGCTCCCCGATCTTCCGCCCGCTGTTCTATGACTTTCCGGCGGACGCACGGGCGTGGAACGTCGAGGACATCTACATGTTCGGTCCCGATGTCCTCGTCGCGCCGATTCTCTTCGAAGGTCAGCGTTCTCGAGACGTCTACCTGCCGGTTGGTGCCCACTGGATCAGTCATGGAAGCGGACAGATCTTTGAAGGTGGCCAGGTCGTCAATGAACCCGCCCCGCTCGATCATCTGCCGGTCTTCCTTCGAGAGGAAGGATCGACGAGATTCTGAGCAAACTTCCTTTTCAGATGATTGCCACACTCCCTTTCGGACGAACCGGCCACGAGAGCAGCCGAATGGTTTTCGGTGGAGCGGCTTTGTCGCAGGTCACGCAAAAGGATGCGGACCAAGTCCTCGAGGCGCTCTTGCACTATGGCGTCAATCACATCGATGTCGCCGCCAGCTACGGAGACGCAGAATTGCGAGTTGCTCCGTGGCTGAAGCAGCATCCGGGCCGCTTCTTCGTGGCGACCAAGACCGGCGGACGCACCTACGACGATGCCAGGCGCGACATCCATCGATCGCTCGAGCGCCTCGGTGTCCCGCGCGTGGACCTGATCCAGCTTCACAACCTGGCTGACCCGATTGAATGGGACGTTGCCCTCAGTCCGAACGGCGCGCTCGATGCGTGTCTGGAAGCGCGTGAGCAAGGACTGGTCGGCTTCATCGGCGTGACCGGCCACGGTAGCCAGATTGCGGCGACCCATTTGCGCAGTCTCGAACGCTTTGATTTCGATAGTGTGATGCTCCCCTATAATTATCTGATGATGGAGGACGCTCACTATGCGGCCATGTTCAATCGCGTTCTCGCCGTTTGCAGCGAGCGGAACGTCGCGGTACAGACAATAAAATCGATTGCTCGCCGCCCGTGGTGGGGCCGCGAGCACACTTGCACCACATGGTACGAGCCGTTCGTCGAACAAGAGGACATCGACACGGCGGTCCATTGGGCCCTTGCGCGTCCCGGGATTTTCCTCGCCACGGCGGGCGACGTTCGCCTCATCCCCAAGATGTTGGCGGCGGCAAGCCGATTCGAAGCCGCGCCCTCGGATGAGGCCCTGCGGCAACTGACCGTACAACGCGAAGCCGTCCCCCTCTTCGCCTAAAGGCCAGGGAAAGTCGGGCGATTGGCACCACCGCCTTGGCAACACCTAAGCATTCTTATGAAGTTCACAGATGGTCAATGGCTGCTCCAACCCGGCGTGACGGCGCACTATGCCGCCGAAGTGCGGTCGATTAACGTAGAGAGTGATCGACTCGTTCTCAGCGTCCCGGTGCGTGTGATTCGGGATCGAGGCGACACGTTGCAAGGTCCGCTTCTCACGATCACGTTGAGCTCGCCGATGGCTGGCATCGTTCGTGTTGGCATTGAACACTTCGCGGGTGGGCTTCGTCGTGGTCCGCAGATTCCACTCGTCGCTCAGAAAGGACCGGCTCCGGCAATCCAGAATGACGAGGACTTCGCAATGTTGACCAGTGGAGGGCTGAGCGTTCGAGTCCGGAAGAAGGATTGGGCGATCTTCTTTGAGGCCGGCGGGCGTGTTTTGACCACCAGCGGCTGGAGAGGGATCGCTTATATGCAGACCGCTGACCGAGGAAATCATCTCGTCGAACAACTTTCGCTCGCCGTCGGCGAATACGTTTACGGCTTGGGAGAGAGATTTACTGCCTTCGTGAAGAACGGCCAGGTCGTCGAGATCGTGAACAAAGACGGCGGCACCACGAGTGAACAAGCCTACAAAAACGTTCCCTTCTACCTAAGCAATCGCGGCTATGGCGTGCTCGTCCACGAAACGGGGCCGGTGTCCTTCGAATTAGCTTCGGAGAAGGTGGCCCGCGTTCAGTTCTCCCTCGCGGCCGAAAGCCTTGAGTATTTTTTAATCTACGGACCGAGCCCGAAGGAGGTGCTTGGAAAGCTCACCGCGCTTACCGGCCGCCCCGCGCTGCCGCCGCCGTGGTCGTTTGGTCTCTGGCTCTCCACTTCGTTTACCACCAACTACGATGAAGCGACGGTCAACAGCTTCATCGATGGAATGAAACACCGCGATCTGCCGCTGCATGTATTCCATTTTGACTGCTTCTGGATGCGCGAGTTCGAGTGGGTGAACTTCGAATGGGATCCGGAGGTCTTTCCGGACCCGCCGGGCATGCTGAAGCGTCTGCATGAGCGCGGTGTAAAAGTCTGCGTATGGATCAATTCTTATGTCGGTCAGCGCTCGCGACTGTTCGCCGAGGGCCTCGCCAAAGGCTATTTCATCAAGCGGACCGACGGCTCGGTCTGGCAGACGGACCTTTGGCAGCCAGGAATGGCCATCGTGGACTTCACGAACCCTGCGGCGCGCGAGTGGTACGGCCGCCACATTACGCGACTCCTCGACATGGGTGTGGACGCTATCAAGACGGACTTCGGAGAAAGGATACCGACCGAAGGCGTCACCTTCCATGACGGATCGGATCCGTTAAAGATGCACAACTACTATCCGATCATTTACAACGAGACCGTTTTCCGCGCGATCGAGACCAGGCGGGGTCGCGGCGAAGCGGTTCTATTTGCGCGCTCCTCCTACGCTTCGGGCCAGCGTTTCCCGGTCCATTGGGGAGGCGATTGCTGGTCCACCTTCGAGTCGATGGCGGAGTCGCTGCGCGGCGGGCTTTCGCTAAGCCTGAGCGGATTCGGCTTCTGGAGTCACGACATTGGCGGCTTCGAAGGCACGGCGCCCGCTTCGATCTATAAGCGTTGGACAGCTTTTGGGTTGCTTTCCTCTCACAGCCGCTTGCACGGCAGTGGAAGCTACCGAATTCCGTGGGCCTACGACGAAGAAGCTTGCGATGTTCTTCGGCTGTTCACCAAGCTGAAATGCCGTCTCATGCCGTACCTTTGGGCCGCCGCCCTCGAGGCGCATCGCGAAGGCGTGCCGGTGATGCGCGCCATGCTCCTGGAATTCCCAGAGGATCCGGCTTGCGAGACACTCGATCGCCAATACTTGCTTGGCGGCGCGCTCTTGGTCGCCCCCGTTTTCACCGAGAGTGGATTTGTCGATTACTATCTGCCCGCGGGCCGCTGGACGAACCTGCTGACGGGCGAAGTTCACGAAGGCGCCGGCTGGCGCCGGGAACAGCACGGCTTCCTAAGTCTTCCCCTTATGGTTCGTCCGAATACCATTCTTCCCATTGGGGCGATCGATGACCGGCCGGACTACGATTATGCGGACGGCGTCACGTTCCGCCTTTACGAAATCACGGACGGGAGCAATCTCACGTGCGAAGTCTTTGCGCCGAAGCGTTCGGACCCAGCGCGACTCAACGTGCGACGGACCGATAAGCGTGTGACCGTCGAGTTCGCCGGGGATGCTCTTGCTCGGTGGCGGGTTCAACTCGTCAACATCCAGACGATTAGCTTACGCGGTGACTTCCACACGTCCGCTGACCCGTCGGGCGTCATCCTCGAGCCGGGCCAGGGCAACCGAACGCTGGAGTTCGAACTGGAGCCGTCGCCTTCGTGATCGAAAAATTCCCGGGACTGGCGACGAGGAGCCGCGCCAAGCTAAGTGCGCCGCAAATCGCAGCAATGGGCGGCAAAGCCCGCGCCGAATGACGTCAGCCAAAGGAGTTTGTCGCCGTTGGCCTTGGCGAGACGCTCCTCGAGCGCGCAGAGAACCGATGGACTGCTCAAATTGCCGTACTTTCGAAACGCCTCGCGAGTTTCGGCAAGGGCGTAGCCGGGCAGTCGCTCTTCGATGGCGTCGATCACATCGCGGCCGCCGGCGTGTGCGATCACCTGGTCGGGTTTTCGATCGCATGACGCGAACAAGATTTCGACGGCCTTGGCGGCGACCTCCGGGACCGCGCGATCGAGTTGATTTTTCAATCTTCCCCCAGCGTTTACGAATCGGATTTTCTCGCGCTCTTCCGGAAGATGAATCGAGCGAAAGTTTGAGGCTTCCCATTGGCCGCCGGCATTGGAGGTCTGCCACAAGCAGGCCGATGCTCCATCCCCGAAAAGGCAGGCGCTCACGATGACTCCGGTGTCGTTGTCGAGGTAGAATGCCGCGGAGCAAATCTCGACGGCTACGGTCGCCACGGTCGCATCCGGATGCGCTGCCAGAAAGCAGGAAGCCGCGTGCATCGTCGGAATGGCCGCGCCACAACCGAGACCGGTCATATCGTTAAGGAACGCATCCGACCGCATCCCCATCTGCTCCGCCAGGTGGCTGGAAACCCCAGGGCACAGATAGCCGGTGCACGTGCAGACAAATAAGGCATCGATCGATCGAATATCAATGCTCGCGGAATCACACGCCTTGCCCAAGGCAGTCGCTGCAAGTGGCGGAGCCAATTCTTCAAACGCCTTGTTGAGCTCCTCGGCGTCCGCTGAAAACAACTTGTCCGTCGGGACCGCAAAGTGACGTGTCTCGATTCCCGAAGAACCCATGAGAACCGTCTCAAGAATCTTGGCAGACCGGCGGCTTAGTTGCGACAGGAAGGGGCTCGCCTTGGCGATGCTCCAGCACTCGCGTTGAGTGTAGCGCGGCTCGGGGAAGGCGCTTGCCAGGGACAGCAAATACATCGGTCTAGCGCAGCGCGCGGAAGCAGGATTTAAATGGAAGGAGACCGGATCGCGACACGACCGTGAAGAACGCTTGTCCGATGTCCGTCGTCAAGAACGGATGCATCACCCTCGCCCAAAACAATCGCTTCGCAAAATGGCTGGCCAGTCGCTGTCGGATCCGCGCGAGGGCCCGCGACCAAGTCTCGCGCCCGCTTTGCCAGGTCTGCAAGGGTTCGACGGCCAATTCGGCGGACTCGAACGCCATCGACATGCCGTTCCCCGTGAACGGTGGGATCATCGCCCAGGCATCGCCCAAGGTGGCGATTCCCTGGCATTTCGATTGGCGTCCCAGCCGGAAGCCCGCCACGCCGAGGAAAGAAGTCTCATCGACCCGTGCGGAGAAGATGCGCGTGACCAGTCCGTGGAGACCGCCCGCCCGCAAATAAAGCTCTAGCGTTTGTGCTCCCCTGCCCGAGAGTTTTGGTTCCAGTCGAAAAAGCCCGCAAATATTGACCTTGCCCCCTTCGACTCTGGCCAGACCGATATAGCCGTTCGAGGCGAGATGCATTTCCAGATCTGCCACCAACTCGAGGGCGGAAGCGTGGCACTTGAGTCCGATCCAGTGTCCTCTGGCCGGCACGCGACCCGCACACCAGACGAGGCCGTCTTTCCCTTCGGGCTTGAGCCGGGAAGACTCGTGCAAGACCCCGCCTAGATCCCTGAATCGCGCGCCAAGTCTTTGATCCAAAGTATAGCGAGAGATGCCCAGTCCAGTCGGCACTTCCGTTGTCAGGATCTTCCTCCCGCGAAAGAACCAGGCCGTGGAGCGATGTTCCTGGGCGTCGTGAAAGAGATCGGCGACGCCGAGCGTTTGGAAGGTCGCCGGCGACACGCCGCTGATGAACTCTCCGCAGACGCGATGCCGCGGATAAACCCCAGCCTCATGCAAGGCGACCTCGCCCCCTTGCTGTCGCAGCGCAATGCCGAGGGAAAGCCCGGCCAGACCGCCGCCGGCAATGGTGATTACTCTTTCCATGCCAGAAGACGCAACGAACCCCGCCAATCGACAGATTCCTTAAGTTTCCAAGAGCTCAGCTTGAGAAGTGCAGAAAGCTCGCCGGGCACGAACCCGGCATCAATGCTCGCAGGCATATCATGCCGGGTGACGGCGCCACAAAGTGGCCACATCATTCTCCCGAGAAGGTGGGGAAATCGAGCCCTCCACGGTTCGCAAAAGCAGAGCAGGCGATACTCACGGATCAGCTCGCCGATCCTCGCCAGTTGCTCGTCCCGAAAATGATGCAGAATCATAACTCCGTAGACGACATTCGCTCGGCAGTCAGGAAGGTTGTCGAAGAGATCGCCCTGCCTCCAGGAGATTCCGTCGGGCAAAGCAATCGGCCGCGATGCCAGATCGAGGCCCGTTATCTCTGCCTCCGGAAACCAACCAGACACCTTGCGGGATAATCGACCATCGCCCGCCCCAAGTTCGACCAAGCGCAGATCCTCGGGTTGGCCATAGCGGTTCGCATGCCGCAAGGCCCTTTTCATCCAGCGGACGTTGCCCATCAGCGCATTGATGGTCCGGAGATCGCGTCGCCCGCGCCTGGCAGCCGGGTCACTGGACGGCAGGTGATCGAGGATCTCCCTGGTGATGACTCTGCCTATTGCCATGTCTCGGCACTGCGCATAAAATCCATCATCGACCTAATGAGCGTCCATCACCAGCCAATCATTTATTTCGACAATAACGCGACGACGCAGGTCGATCCCGTCGTTTTTGACGCGATGCTCCCGTGGCTTCGCGACGAATATGGCAACCCATCGAGTGTTTATTCGCTCGGCAAGCGCGCCGCTCACGCTCTCGACGTGGCGAGAGAGCAGGTAGCTGCCCTCATTGATTGCACTCCGGAAGAGTTGATCTTCACCAGTTGCGGCTCCGAATCGATCAACTCTGCGATCCTCTCGGCGGCGTCAATGGATCCCGACAAGACCCACATTGTGACCAGCGCGGTGGAACACAGCGCGACGATCAAACTATGCGAACACCTGGCCAGGCGGGGCTACGAGATCACATGGTTGCCCGTCGACAACCTGGGACGACTTGACTTGGAAAGGCTCGAGCAGGCGATTCGCCCCGACACGGCATTGGTGACGTTGTTGTGGGCGAACAACGAGACCGGAGTGCTCTTTCCGATCCAGGAAATCGCGCGCCTCACCAACGCCAGGAAGGTCGCCTTGCACGTCGATGCTGTCCAGGCGGTCGGCAAGCTGTCGCTCAATGTGGCAGATCTCGGGGTGCAGTTTCTCTCCCTCTCCGGCCACAAGCTCCATTGTCCGAAGGGCGTGGGTGCTCTCTACGTCAACAAGCGGACGCGCTTTACGCCCTGGCTTCGCGGTAGCCAGGAAAACGGCCGCCGCGGAGGGACGCAAAACGTCTCATCCATCGTCGGGCTGGGCAAGGCTGCAGAACTGGCCGCCAGCCATCTGGCAGAGGATTCACCGCGAAGCCGGTTGCTTCGCGATCGATTCGAGAAAGCCATCCTCGAATCCGTGCCCGGGACGGAGGTCAATGGCGATCGTGAGAATCGTTTGCCCAATACCACGAACATCGCCTTCGAAGGTATCGAAAGCGAAGGCGCGCTCATGCTTCTGGACGAGCGGAGTATCTATTGCTCGGCCGGTTCGGCTTGCACCAGTGGATCCGTGCATCCGTCGCATGTCTTGAAGGCCATGGGATTCTCGAATCATCGCGCACGCAGCAGCCTCCGCTTCTCGTTCGGGCGCTTCAACACAGACGCGGACGTAGACGCCGCTGCTCTCGTCGTGCCCGAAGTGATCGAAAAGCTGCGCCGCTTGGCCCCGGCGAAAGGCCCCGTGATCATGGCCGCATAACGCGGCGCCCCTACTTGCGTTCGGGAGTCGGCACCAACACATAGTGCATTCCCGCCGCCTTGGCCGCCTCGATGCCAGTGGGGCTGTCTTCGAAGACCAGGCAGTCCTCCGCGGGAACTCCGATGCGCCGAGCGGCCTCGAGGAACGGATCCGGAAAGGGCTTTCCGCGCTCGTAGTCTTCCGCACACACTACCGCATCGAAGATTTCCAGGATGCCGATTGCGCGGAGAGTCGCTTCGACGGGTTCATGGTGGCCGCCCGACGCGATGGCCAACGGCTTGATGCCTCGCATGCCCATGGCAATTTCCAGCACGGGCATGATGGGCTCCGCGTCGCGAACACCTTCGAGATAGTATGATTCTTTGCGTCGAACGGTCTCGTCGACGTTCAGCGTGAGTCCGAAAGTCTGGTTGAGGTGTTCGACGATGATGGCCGTCGGCTTCCCGCCCCACTGATAAAAGAGGTCCTCGGGAAACTGGCCGCCAAAATCCTTCATCGCCTGCGTCCAGGCCCGATAATGTATGGGCATGGTGTCAGCAATGGTTCCGTCGCAATCGAAAATGTAACCGCCAAACTGGTGTCCGGGAATATCGAGCTTCATGCTATTCGGGATAGCGGTTAATCAGAGCACGCGTCACGTAGAATCTGCCCCGATGATGGTCACCGAAGCGCCCGGAGCGATTTCCAGTTCCTTCGCGGCATTCCCTTGATTGACCGCAATCTCGACGAAGCCCGATGAGCCTGCCACCGCCAGAGGGTGGCCCGCCGGCGCCGCCGAATAAAACGGCAGAAAGGGAATTCTCTGCCCTGTGGGCAGGATCACTTCGCGCACGCCGGCAGCGCGCTCGGCCGGAAAGGCAGTAATGGCATCGCCGTAAATATCCACGTAAATGACCTCAGTCTTAAAGCCTTCCGCTACTCGACTGTAGCCGGGCCAACGCAGTCTCTCAAAGTTTGCCACCTCTGGGCCCAGATCCTCAAGCGTCCGACCCTGTGCCAGCCACGCACTCGCCGGGGCAAAAAGATCGCGTCCGTGAAAGGTGGCGCTCAGTCGCGGCAGGACGAACTCCCGATTCTGAACTACGCGAACCTCAGGCGAAGCCTCTTCCCTCACGGCCCAGCTCAATACGCCGTTGTCGGGCCCAAGGAAGATCGCCTGCCGGGTCCGGATGGCGATAGCCCGGCGAGTGCTTCCCACGCCGGGATCCACCACGACGACGTGGATCGTTCCCTCGGGAAAGTACGGCGCGGCGGTCATCAAGGCGAAAGCGCCTCCGGGAATGTCTCCCGCGGACACCCCGTGGGTCAGGTCAATGATCCGAACCTCGGGAGATATCCCGAGGATGACGCCCTTCATGGTCCCGACGAACGAATCCCGATAACCGAAATCCGTCGTCAAGGTTATGATCATCAGAGGCGCAGAAAGTTCTTAAGGAGATTCTTACCCTCCGAAGTAAGGATCGACTCCGGATGAAATTGGACGCCAAAGACCGGGTGCTCGACGTGTGCCAGGCCCATGATCTCGCCTTCCTCAGTCCACGCGGTGATCTTCAGACACTCCGGCAGCGTCCTTCGCCGTACGAGGAGCGAGTGATACCGGGTCGCTTCGAAAGGAATTGGTAAGCCCGCGAAAACGTTCTCCCCCCGGTGCACGATTGGAGAGGTCTTCCCGTGCATAAGGCGGTCCGCTCGGACGATTTCACCTCCGTAGACCTGGCCAATGCTTTGGTGTCCCAGGCAGACTCCGAGGGTCGGTTTACTTGGTCCGAAGCGCGCGATCACATCGCAGCTAATCCCCGCTTCGTTGGGCGTGCACGGGCCCGGCGAAACCACGATGCGCTCGGGATTCATCTGCTCGATTTGATCGAGCGTGATTTCGTCGTTCCGGAAGACGACCACCTCGACCCCGAGTTCGCCAAAATACTGCACGAGGTTGTAGGTGAATGAGTCGTAGTTATCGATTACCAGAAGCATCCTTAGTCCTTTCGCGCCCGGTCGATTGCTCGCATTGCGGCCATCGCCTTGTTGACGCTCTCCTGATATTCGCCTTCGGGTGTCGAATCCGCAACCACCCCGCCGCCCGCCTGGACGTAGGCCTTCCCTCCCTTGAGGAGCACCGTTCGCAGGGCGATGCAGGAATCGAGGTTGCCATCGAAGCCAAAGTAACCGACCGCGCCCGCGTAGGTGCAGCGCTTGCTCTTCTCAAGTTCGTTGATGATCTGCATCGCGCGAACCTTGGGCGATCCGGAAACCGTTCCCGCGGGAAAGGTCGCCCGCATGACATCGTAGGCAGTCCGACCGCCGGATAGCTTTCCCGAGACATGCGAAACGATGTGCATCACATGGCTGTAACGCTCGATCGTCATGAAATCCGAGACCTTCACGGTGCCATACTCGGCGATGCGGCCAACGTCATTCCGGGCCAGATCGACCAGCATCAGGTGTTCCGCTCGTTCTTTCGGATCCGCCAGCAGATCCGCGGCGTTGGCTTCATCTTCGTTCTCCGTCGCACCACGCCTGCGCGTCCCAGCGATCGGGCGAATCTCAACCAGATCACCAGTGAGGCGAACGTGTACTTCAGGCGAACTTCCTACCAGCGAATATCCCTCCGGAAAGCGCAAACAAAACATGTACGGCGATGGATTGATGAAGCGTAGAGTCCGATACAGGTCCAGTGCGTCACCGGAAAATTTGGTCTCAAACCGCTGTGCGGGAACCATCTGGAAAATGTCCCCTGCCCGAATGTATTCGAGCGCCCGCGCAACCATTTCATGGTACTCCTTCTGGCTGGTATTACTCTGTGCTTCGCCGCGTCGAGGTTCATTCTCGGTGAAGATGGGCGCAAAGGAGAGCGGCTGTCCGAGTTTTTCAAGGATCGTCTCGATCTCACGCGCAGCCGCGTCGTAGGCCGCCTCCCATTCTCCGGCTTCGACGAAGGCGTTGGCCACGATCTTCATTCGCCGCCGCCGGTGGTCGAAAACCAGGACCGTCCCTGCCAGAAGGAAAAACATGTCGGGAATGTCCAGCTCGTCCCTTGGAGGTGGCGCGACGGTTGGCTCAAACCACCGCACGCAGTCGTAACCCAGGTAGCCGACCGCCCCGCCATGAAAGCCCGGTAGGTTCCCGATCGGCGCGCCGCGATAGGTAGACATGATCTGTTGGAGTTCGTCGAGGGGATCGCGCGCGGATTCGTAGCTTCGAACTTCATTGCCTCGAGTCACAGTGACCACCTTGTCGCGCGCCGAGATCATCAGCCGGGCACCCGCGCCAAGAAACGAATACCGGCCGACATGATCGCTCTGCTCCGCAGATTCCAAGAGAAATGACGGCGCTTCTCCGCCAATTTTGGCATAGGCGGAAACCGGCGTGTCCCCGTCGGCGACGATCTCCGTCCAAACCGGAACAACATTCGCGGTGGCCGCCTGCTCCGCGAAGACGGAGCGCGACGGACTCAAGGGAATCATGTGAAGGAAATCTTGGGCACGGCTTTCTCCGCGGGATCCTCGATCTGGAAGAGCTCCGCCGCGCCGAAGTTGAAGATGCCGGCGATGATGTTGGAGGGAAAGATTTCACGCCGGGTATTGTAGGCCATCACGGCGTCGTTGTAGGCCTGGCGGGCGAACGAAATCTTGTTCTCCGTTGAAGTCAGTTCTTCCGATACGTGCAGCATATTCTGGTTGGCTTTGAGATCGGGATACGCCTCGGCCAACGCCAACAGGCGCCCCAGGGCACCGCTCAGTCCCGCTTCAGCGCTCATGAGCTCCTTCATCAGTTGGGGATTGCCAGGGTTCGCGGCTGCTTTTGCGCCGGCCGAGTAAGCCGAGTTTCTGGCGGAGATGACGGCCTCCAAGGTTTCGCGCTCGTGCTTGAGATACCCCTTTGCGATTTCGACAAGATTCGGGATGAGGTCGCAGCGCCGCTTCAGTTGGACATCAATTTGTGAAAAGCTGTTCTTATAACGGTTCCGCAAGGCCACCAGGCTGTTGTACTGGCCAATGGCAAATAGCGCTAACAAAGTCACGCCGCCCACCAAGAGGAGCAGAATGACCAACGCGGTTCCCATGCGAATCAGAGTGCCCGCCTTCCCCTTGCCGCGCAACAGAGAAAAATCGCAAGCCGCCCCGGGCAGCTTCATAGTCCGAACCTAATACCGGATCAGCGTGATGCCCAAGGGCTGTAGAAAATGGTAAACGGAAAATACGATCGCCACCAACGCCAGCGAAATCAGGGCGTGAACGAGGGTCTTATTCCAGATCGAATACATTGCCAGCGCCAGGGACAGCGCCAGCATGACCAGCGGCGCTAAGTGCAGCGCCCAAGTCAGCGGAGGAAGGTGTCGGAGGCCCACAAGCAGCCATTCGTTCAGCGGAAACGGAAGCAATCGGACATAGATGCCCGGCGAAACGATCCACGTGCCAAAGGACTCGTAATAGAAGCGCTCCGGACCCTGCCAGAACACGTAAGTCAAAATCGCTGCCGCGGTAAACGCGACGACCCTTCGCGGTGTGATCACGTTCGCCGACAGACGCATCAGTAAATACCCATACGCGCGACGCGCACTCGCCGCAACCGGTTTCAAACCTGGAACGCCAGCCGGCGGCGGGCATGGCCGACCGGCAGACGATTCGGTTGCCTTTCGACGCGAGCAGAATGCAAATCATTCGCCGGGCTACAATGCGGCCAGCACCACCATCTCTGCTCCGCGCGCGTGCCGGTCGGGTTGTCGCAAGTCAAGCGTTGGGCGGCCCCCCGGAGGGCTGCCAGTCGGTAGCCACAGGCGTTGGCGCTCGCAGCGTCTGGAGCACGACACAATAGCGTTCGGTCAGTTCGATCAGCTTCGCGAGCGTTGCCTGATCTGCGTCGGAATCGACCGCGAAATGGAGTCGTATCGCCCGAAAGCCGACAGGCACATCTTTCGCCACCGCCAATGTGCCGCGAAAATCCAGGTCGCCCTCGGCCGAGATCCGGGCCTCTCTGACAGGTATACCCAGCGAGGTCGCCACGGCGCGAAGAGTGACCCCTGCGCAAGCCACCAGAGCTTGCAAGAGCATGTCGCCCGAACAAGCTTGCGATCCGTCTCCACCTGCCGCCTTGTGCAGACCCGCCTCGACCAAAGCTCGACCGACCTCGAGTCGGCAGGAAACTCCTTCAGATGCCCGACCGTCCGCGCGAAGAGTGACGACCGCACTCTCCGGGTCGTCGGCATATTTGGCCTTGAGTGGTCGTTGCCGGGTCTTGAGCTCTTCTGTATCCATGCTGTCAGAGGCCCCGCCGCTGTTTCCTCTTGTCAGCTCGGAAGCAGCCTTTCTCATGATCGTCGACCAGGCCCGCGGCTTGCATAAAAGCATAGCAGATGGTTGTTCCGACAAACTTGAAACCTCGGCGCGCGAGGTCCTTGCTCATGGCATCAGATTCAGTCGTCCGCGTCGGCGGCGCGCTGGACCGTTCAGAACTCCTGATCGGCCGGCCCTGAACAAATCTCCAAATGTACGCGTCAAAACTGCCGAACTCCGCTTGGACGGCCAGAAAGGCGCGGGCATTGGTAATGGCGGCCTTGACCTTCAGGCGATTGCGCACGATTCCTGGATTTGCCAGAAGTTCTTGTTCTTTGCGCGCATCGTAGCGCGCGATCAGCGCCGGGTCGAAACGATCGAAGGCCGCACGATAGTTCTCCCTCTTCTTTAAGACAGTCTCCCAGCTGAGCCCCGCCTGAGCCCCTTCGAGAATCAAGAGCTCGAAAAGCGAGCGATCGTCGTGGAGGGGCACGCCCCACTCCTTATCGTGGTAGCTGGTCAGGGGTTCGGACTGCGCCCAATGGCATCTTTTCACTTGAGTGACCGATTTGCGGCGCACCGTTTATACGTTCACCGGCGTCGCCATGGCGGGCGCTTTGGTGCATTCATCGATCGAAAGAGACCTTATGAGATCCTTGGTCGCTGGAATGAGCGGTGGCGCGATGCTGAAATCGCGAAAGCCCATCTGGAGGAGCGACGGGATTGCCTCCTCCCGACCTCCCAATTCACCACAGATGGTCACGGATTTGTCGCCGGCTTCACGGATGACGATTCCCAGCAGGCGCAGCAGCGCGGGATGGTCGTCGATATAATACTCGCTCACCGTCGCGTCATCCCGCCCGACGGCCAGAGTGTATTGCGTAAGATCGTTGGTGCCGATGCAAAGAAAATCCGCGTGTCGGGCAATATCGGCGACGGTCAGCGCCGCGGAGGGCGTTTCGATCATGGCACCAAGGGCCGGGAGGTCCTCACACCCCACCTCGCGGCCAATGTTCACGAAGAGCTCTCGGATCTTTTCCATGTCCCGCTCGAGTGCGATCATCGGAACAAGGATTCGGATGGTCTGAGTTCGCGAAAGCCTGAGCAGGGCGCGCATCTGCGTCTGCACGAGGTGCGGGAACGCCAGCAAGAGGCGAACACCGCGCTTGCCCAGAAGCGGATTGGGCTCGGGCCGCATGCGTAGTGAAGGGAGTGGCTTATCGCCGCCCATGTCGAGGAGCCGGATGGTGACCGGACGGTCCCTCAAGGGACCAACGAGCGCCTGCAGCTCTTCATAAAGTTCGTCCTCGGAGGGGAGGAGTTCACGAGCAAGATAGAGTTGTTCGATCCTGAACAACCCAATCCCATCGGCGCCGTTCTCGAGGACCATCTCGACGTCATCGTGCGCCCCGAGGTTTGCCTCGACCGCGATCGTATGCCCGTCGCGGGTGATCGCCCGCGCCCGGCAATCTCCTTGCGATCGCGAACGGCTGGCACGATGGCTCTCCAGGCGCTGCTCGAAGGCACGCTCAGCTTCCTCGGTCGGCGAGATAACCAGGGTGCCACTGAACGCGTCGATAAGCAGAAGATCACCGGTGCGAATTTCGGCCAACAGCCCCGGCAATTCCGCTACCACCGGGATTCCTTTCTCACGCGCGAGCAGCGCCGCATGGGAACCTAGCCCGAGCGATTCCACCACAATCGCGGCCACGTCGCGCCGCGAGAGCGATACTACATCCGATGGGAGCAGTCGCTGGGTCACCAGCACGCTAGCCGCCGGCATCGAGGAAAGCCCGTAGGCCTCCCCACCCTCGAGCCGTCGCAGAACACGACGGGCAAGATCCAGAATATCATCTGCACGTACTCGAAAAGCCTCGTCCTCAAGGGCCGCAAACTTGGACTCCCACCTTCGAAAGACACTCTTCACCGCCTGCGCCGCCGTAAAGAGCGAGTTCCGCAACTCTGTTTCGAATTCTCTGGAGGAGAGAAAGCTATCCAGCATCATCTGGTGCGCGTGAAAGATCTCGGCCAGCTTGGGATCAAGTTGCTCACTGATACGCCGCGCCGACTCTTCGAGCTCCATCCTCACCTGCAGGAAGGCTCCACGGATCCGCTCCATTTCAGCCTCAATCTGGTCCGGGCTGATCTTGAGCGCTTGCGCGCAGCACTCCAGGATGTCTCCCGCCACCCATGCCGTGCCCATCGCCAGGCCCGGCGAGACACGTGCCCCGACCAGATTTCGTTCTTCACGAAGTTCGTCCGGAGGTTCAGTCGCGGCTATCAACGGTTGGGCTTCCACGTTGGGAAATCATCGCTCATCGCCGCGGCGCAGGCAACACTCGGGACGATGATCGCCGACAGAGCAGGGCGCCACGGGTCCGCGCCGGCTCTGTCTTCTTGCCGGTTCGTCAGTAACTCGGCCAGACTCCGGGCGTAACCAACTCGAGCAGATGACCATCCGGATCGCGAAAATAGATGCTCGTGCCGCCCTCGGGCCAGGTCACGCTGCTCTCGATGGCGATACCCCGCTCGGCCAGCCTTGTCTTCCAGGCGGGCAGATCTTCGGCAGGAATACTAAAGCCGATGTGGGCTTGTCCACTTGTGCCGTGCGGAGGAATCACTCCGAAAGGCAGCACGGTGCCATCCGGATCGCTCCCACGAAGAAACAGGAGCAACACCTGACCGCGGCCGACATCGAACGCGCAGAAGCGATGATCGGATTTCATCAACGGATAACCGAAAAGATCGGCATAAAACGCGCGCGAACGCTCCAGGTCCTCGACGTGCAAGCAGGTCTCCAGGATTGCGCTCGGCGGAACGGCATCCGGTTTTGTTGTCGTCATCCGAAGCCAACCTTTCCCGCTTTCAGCCCGCAGCGCAACTGATTGATGATGTCCACTTCGCTCCTGTCAAACGGTCACCGCTTTGAGGCGAGCAGAATTACTCCCGCGGCGACGAGTGCGATGCCAATCCACTCGCGGAGAACGGGACGCTCACCAAGAAACATAAAAGCGAAGAGGGCGACCAGGACCAGGCTCAGTTTGTCAACCGTCGCGACCTTGGCGGCCTCACCGATCTGCAAGGCGCGGAAATAACATACCCAGGAAGCGCCGGTCGCGAGGGCGGATAAAGCAAGAAAAACCCAGGTCTTCCAGGAGAACACGAACGGATTGCTCCACTTGCCTGTCAGCAAGACAAAGGCCGCAAGCACCACGATGATAATCGCTGTTCGAATCAGCGTGGCCAGGTCGGAATCAACCCCTCGGATGCCGATCTTGGCGAACACCGTCGTCAGCGCAGCAAATACCGCCGAGAGAAACGCCCAGTAGAGCCATGTCGTTGAAGATGTCATCATCGCGAGGTCCATTATCTGAATACCACCTGCATAATGCCAGAATCTCGCTTAAGAGTGAAATCCCTTGTCGACACATACTCCCGGCGCTCCTGGAGGAAGAGCATTCTCTCTGGCTCATAGGATAGATCGGAACTACCTTGAAATGCTGCGCCCCGCGGAAAGTTGACGACGCTCGTCAGCGGATATGTCCTTCTGCAAGGCCTCGGGCGTGACGAGCCGGCAATGGTATAGTGTTCGAGCACATCCGGCAGGCTTGGTCGCGATCACCCAGAGCTCTGGCTTGAGCTGCAGACAGCCTGATTGCCCGCGCAATCGATCGGCTTCTTCACGTTGAACGGCGGCCGATTGGGCGGCTCTCTGTCGTGTCGTTGCGGACCAAGACGTCGGTCCCGTCGGCGACGGCGAAGACGCCGGTCCCGAGACCGCATACTGTTCGTTGCGCGAACTATCGCCGGTGAAATAGTTTGCCATCGACGGCGCAAGGCACTTCGTACGAAAATCTGCTGGCTCGGGCGATTCGGCACTGATCCACCGGCACTCCGACATCGATGACGACTTCGACGGAACCCGAGCTTAGCACCTGGCGAGCAGCGTGGCCGGTGACGTCCCCAAGGGTGATTCCGGCGGGTGTCTTGCTTCATGCGTAATTCGGCTTTGTTTGACCGGGTCGGCAAAAGTCCATGGCACTCAATTCTGCTTGAAAGAGCGCAGACTCAAAGTGAAAAGGGCCAAACACTATCCGTTGCGGCTAGCTCCTCCTGCCCGATGGATCACTCGTCACTTTTCATACATGTGGACAACTATTCTAGGTATTATTCTTTGAGGAATATGCCACTGCCCGCTGCGAGGTACATGCTTGGCCGGCCGGGCTTCACCGGCGTAGCTGCTTTGCTTAGTGAGCGTTTATCTCGTCGGTGGGCATTCGCATCGTCACAGCAGGAACGGCTGGGGTCGGCAATTGGTTATGGAACGATCGAAAGCACTGGCGATGGCGCCAGTGGCATCTGGCGACCGGCCAGCAAGAGCAGGGCCGAAACTGCCACCCGTGACGAAACCGCAGCCGGCGAAGGGCGCTATCCTAGAGCGTCAAGCTTTCCATCTTACTCATCGTTAGAGAACTGTCGCGCATTGCAGATATACGATTTGGGGGTTGGACATCCCCGGTAGTCCAGCGTGAGCGGACGTCTGGGCTTCACCTATCCATTTACAGCCCACGTAACACGAGCAAGAAAAGAGAGGCAAATCATGATCAAGCATAGTCGACGAAACCAGTCGGTCTCGACGGAACCAGTCCTTCTCGCCGCTTGGAAGCGGATGATCGATCGGGCGCTCACGGAGTACTTGGTTGCTCCTGACGTTGAGCCGCAGGTGATTCATCGGGCAATGCGCTATGCCGTGCTTAACGGCGGCAGTCGGTGGCGCCCGTTGCTGACCTTGTTAGTGGCTGACGCGTGCGGTCGGTTCGTGGAGGATGTGCTCCCGGCGGCCTGCGCCTGCGAACTGATCCATTGTAGTTCGCTCGTTCTCGATGACCTGCCGTGCATGGATAACGCGGAACTCCGCCGAAGCGTGCCCACCTGTCACAAAATTTTCGGCGAAGCCGTGGCCGTCATGGCGAGTGTGGCTCTACTGTCCTTAGCGCACCAGTTGGTATTGGAGAACTGTCAAGCGCTTCGGGTGTCTTCTCCTATCACGCGGAGGCTTTGCCAGGATGTTTTCGCCCTCACCGACAGCCGGGGTATGATCGCAGGGCAAGCAAGGGATTTACAATGCACCGGGCAGCGTCCGTCCGCGGCCGAGCTAGCGAGTATTCATCATCACAAAACCGCTCTGCTCTATGTGTGTGCGGTGAAGGCTGGCGCCCTGTTAGCCGGGGCCTCCGAAGAAACGGTGGCACGCTTGGAATGCTATGCGACGCAGTTGGGGCTGGCCTACCAAATTCAGGACGATGTGAGCGATATTGAAGGCTCATCCGAAGAACTGGGCAAGGACGTGGGAATGGATCTGGAAAAAGGAACCTTCGCCTCGTTGCACGGTCTCATCGGCGCGAAAACTCATGCCCGACAGGCCCGCGAGGCGGCCCTGGAGGCACTGGAACCTTGGGGAGGCAAAGCCGACCGATTGCGTGACGTGGTCAGCCGGATGGTCTCCCTGACATGACCCCCCATGGGCGCGAGCAATTAGTTGATGAATAGTATGTGCGCCCATCGGACAGAATCGCGAACGGAATCGCTTGTCGACGATGCTGCGGGCGGCGTTCTTAATCCTCGTGGTCGGCGCAGTTGGCAGGACTCTCGTCGTGTGTTGTTCATCCCCCGGCTATGGTCCGTGAGTCTCCTGGTGACATTTGGACCGCGGCGGGAGAGTTTCCCCGGCGCGTCGGGAAGGGGCGAAGCGGGATATACCAAACAGCACCTTTCACACAGACCGAGGACGCAAAGATGATGCGAGAGATACGACGCTTGTTACAGCAGATTAAGAAAACTCCCAACCGTATATCCCCTTCCACATATGATACCGGGTGGCTTGCGTGGCTATACCCTGAATGCCGGGAATGGGTGCTGGCACAACAGAATCCCGACGGCAGTTGGGGATCTTCTCTTTTGGAATACTTTCACGACCGCGTGATCTGCACCTTGTCGGCCGTCAATGCCTTGGCGGCGACCTCGACCCGGTCGTACGAACTCGACCAGATGGAACGCGGAATCGCCTACCTTGAGACCGCGATCCCTCGTCTCTCTGAAGACATTTCCGATCTGGTCGGCTTTGAACTCCTCCTCCCAACGCTCGTACAGATGGGCAAAGATCTGGGTTTAAAATATGATCGCATCGAGCAACTGATTCAACCGTACGCCCACGTGTCCATTTATAAGCGCTCTTTGCTGCCGGACGAGATGATCTACTCTCCCGAGGTCCCAGTGGGGTATTCTCTGGAATTCCTCGGGTTTAACGGGTTGGACAAAGCGCGCTCGTTGTCGCTACTATCGGCAAGCCACGGCATTCAGAGCTCGCCGGCGGCCACAGCCTTCATTCGGATCGCGACACAGCACGTTCAAGCTGACGCCTATCTGCAAGACCTTTGCCGGCGGTATAACTGGCAGGTTCCGTGCGTAAGTCCTTTTGAAACTCTTGAAATCGCCTGGAGTTTGTTTTCTCTCTGCCTCGCTATCGATTTACGCGAACTGGCCGAGGATATCAGGCCGTTCCTGGATCACCTGGAGGCGGTTCTCACCCCGAACGGAATTGGTTGGACCTCTATCGTAGGTGCGCCGCCTGATGCTGATACTACTTTCGTGACACTTTTATTACTGCACAAAATGGGGAGAGAAACAAATCGATCCGTTCTCGAGTGCTTCGAGACCAACGATCACTTTCGTTGCTATCGCTTTGAGCGTAATATCTCGCTCGATATTCATATCCATCTGCTCGCAACGCTGAAAACCTTACCCGACTTTGCGCGGCGACAGGAGATGATCGAAAAAGCAACAGGGGTTCTCCGCCGTCATTTAACCGGAGAGTATATTGTCGATAAATGGCATATTTCACCATACTACAGCACTGCTCATGCAGTCATCGCTCTTACTGGCATAGATGACCGCCTCGCGAGCCGCTATATTCAATGGCTCCTAAGAACTCAACACAAAGATGGGCGATGGACATTCTATCCGCAATGCCCCGGAGCGGCTATGGAGGAAACTGCTTACGTTCTGCTCGCCTTGATGACGGCTTACAAAAGTCATCGAGGCGTGCCGTGGGACTATATAGAACGAGGAGCGTCCTACCTGCGTTCGTGTTACACTGATCAGAAGACGAACGGAAACGTCCCTTTGTGGGTCGCCAAGGTCTTATATTGTCCGTATTCGATTACGGAGTTGACCGTTCGCGCCGCTTTGGCAATGGCCGCCTCCATTGGGGGAAGGAGATGAGTTGTTCGTTGCGAAATTGGCTGAGACTGAGCGAGAAGGAGATCAGCCGGATTGGGGGCGAAAAGATTTCGACCGTGGTGCTCTTTGTAAATGGAACGCGTCGCTGGTTCCAGAGTCAGCATGAAGACTGGCAATTCTACGGGAAACTCTCAGGAGAGGCTCATCGATACGTAAGCCAGCTTTGCTATGAGCACGGAATCAAAACATTGATCCAGCCTCTCCTAGGACATGATCTTCTGGCGCGCGGCCCGGAGTATGTTCGCATGGCGGTGGAGGCGTTGGAGGCCGTTGAAAGCGATGTTTATCGAGCGTGGTTTGCCAGAGAAGAAATTCAGGTCTGCTTTTATGGAGACTGGAAGGCGACTCTGATGAAAGGAGGTTTCGGAGAGACGGCGGAAAAGCTATTTCGGCTGATGCGAGAAACACAACGGTTTTCTCGACACAGGTTGCTAATCGGCTTGTTCGCCGACGAAGGGCTCGACAGAATATCCGGCATCGCTGGTGAGGCGCGAGACGGCTGCGAGCTGCTACGCCGATATTACGGGGTGGATGTGGCGCCGATAAACGTGGTGATCGGCTCGGGCCAACCGGCGATCTGGGACATCCCTCTACTCGACATCAATAAGGCCAGCATCTACTTTATGCAGGCGCCGACCTTTTGTCTCACTGGAGGACATCTGCGCAGAATTCTCTACGACCACCTCTTTTTACGGAGGAATGACGACGAACTGCACACGAACCTAAAAGGGGAAATCTGGAAGCGCTACATTGTTGTGGGCCTCGGAAGGAGGACCCGTCAAGGCTGGGTCGCCACATGACCAAGTTCGTGGCGCGCTTCACACAGGATTCAGGCGAAACAGCGCGACGGAACGTTTCGTGAGGCAGACGGTGAGCCGGTGAGACAAGTCTCAGTATCCATCAACCAGGCGTCTGGCCTGGGTCTTGCAATGATTCCTTTGTTTCTCCTGCTGGGTCGGAGCCAAGCTGATCCGCACGGCCCGTTGGGCGTGAGATTTTCGGGCATGGCAGCCGGTGTGCCGCTATTTGTGTCCGCCGGGGTCTTCCAACGGTACCAACTCGAAATGAGCACGGTAGAGCATGGCTGACTCAAAAAGCTTGCGCCTGGCATTGGGACCTAAAGGGGTGCCTCTGTTGAAAACCGTCGTCAACTTCTATCGCGACCCAATACGTCTGTTTGCAGAACTGCACAGACAGTATGGAGATATCGTCCGCTTGCAAGGCGGACCGTTTTGCGCGCACTTGCTCACCCAACCCGAACACATTAAGCATGTCTTGCAGGATAATGCGAGAAACTATCGTTTGAGTGGAATCTTCCAGGAGACGGTTCCAGTCGTTGGAAAGGGACTCACGACCAACAATGGACCTTCATGGTTGAAACAACGGCGCATGGTGCAAACGGCCTTCAAACACAAACACATCTCAACTTATGGTGAGGTGATCGCCTCCATCGCCGACGATGAACTGTATCAATGGAATGAGTTCAGCAAACGCAATCAACCCCTCAACGTGGAGGCCGAAGCCCTCCACCTCAATCTACGCATTCTAGGCAAGCTTCTGTTTGATGTGGATCTCAGAAGGAGCGATCCAATTCTCGATGCACTTGCCGTCGCTCGCCGCGAGACCATCGCGCATGCACGGGCGATTGCGGCATTGCCCTACAACCGGCGGTTTGAGCGCGCTGTCCAATCGCTAGACCGGTTTTGTTATGACCAAATCGCCAGGCATCGAAGAAGCGACCGCGTAGATATTCTGTCCATGCTGATGGAGGCCAGCGATGAATCAGGCAATGGGATGACAGATACTGAGCTACACGATGAGATCATGACATTACTGTTCGCGGCCTATGAGGACGTGGCCAACGCGCTGGGATGGTCCGCGTACCTGCTTGCCCAAAACCCGGAGGTGGAGTTCAAGCTTCGGGCTGAGATTCAAGAAGTGTTGGGAAAACGCCCGCCTGCCGCGTCTGATGTACGTAATCTACCATACCTATCCATGACCGTGAACGAAGTGTTGCGGCTTTACCCAACAACTTGGAGCCTTTTGCGTGAGGCGATCAACGATGACGAAGTTGGCGGCTTTCACATCCCCGCTGGTTCAACCATCGTGCTAGACCTTCATCTGACACATCGGCTTCCCGAACATTGGGAGGAAGCAGAGCGCTTCAACCCGGAGAGATTCTCGCCGGAACGCTCGGCCGGCATACCGCGTTTTGCTTACTTCCCTTTTGGCGGAGGTCCACGTCAGTGTCTTGGCAGCGAACTGGCATTGATGGAAATCAAATTAATTCTTGTGCGGATGATGCAGCTTTATCGTTTTACGTTGGCATCCAAAATCCCTGTGCGCATGAAACCGCTGAGCTCATTGCAACCGCGCGGCGGTATTTGGGTGAAAGTAGAACGTGTGTCGGAAGTCAAAGTGCAAAAATGAGTTGTGGGCTTCTGGGCCCCGAAGGGGACGCGTGAGGTGTCAAAGGTGGTAGCGAATGTGTGTCATTAGTGGATCGGCATATCGTCTGCACGGGAGTCGTTGAGCGATTGCCATAAGCGTGCTCCGATCTTTGCGCAGGGTCGGCTTTAGTGTCGCACCCCAACCGTGAGCAAGATGGTCCATCGCTCGCTCGATCGCTTGATAGGGACATTCTCATTCTCTATCGAAAGCTGGCCATTGATCCTTTAGCGGAACGCGCCCCGGAGCGTGCGTTCGTCAAGCAGCTGGACGCGCTGCAAGCACGCGATCCGGAGGCCTACAAGCGGACTCTCGCTGCATTGCACGCTCGCTTGCAGGGCTGATTGAAACGCTGCCGGCAGCCAAGGTCGCGAACCGGCCGACTCGCGCCCTATGGTGAACGGAGGCGATACTACCTTTCGAGAAAGCGGCTAATCATCGCTACGATCTGTGGCAAAGCGAAGATCTGCAGGAAGTGCCCGCCGACCGCTACGCGGGCGATCCACGCGTCGGACCGAATTCGCCACACCTCGGCTTCGTCGAATCGCGGATGCGAGCTTCCGACGTAAAGAAGCGGGATGCGGCCGGTGGCATGAAGAATCTTCTCTCCGTCCAATAAGGGAAATTGACTTAGGAGCTTCGCAGCAAAGTCCTCGGGTGCCGAGAGCATCTCGGCAATCAATCGCTCGGTCGTTTCACCCATTTCTGATGGCAAGAAGAAGGATCTCCGGAGAAAGGGTGCGACGACGTCACGGAACCCGCGGAGGCCAATTTCGTTGAAGAGATTCTTGTAGCCTGCCAACCCCGCGGTCGTGAGCGGCAAGGCTCCATCGAGGTTCACGACACCGGCAACACGTTCAGGACAACGGCCGCTGGTTACGACGCTGAGCACCCCGCCCATACTGTGACCGATGAGCACGGCGTTGCTTAAGTTCTCGGCAGCGATGAAATCCGCCAGGACTTTTGCAAACGCGTCGAAAGTCGGCGGCGCTCCGGCAAGCGCCGTGTCGCCATGTCCCGGCAGGTCGACGGCAATCACCCGGTGGGTCGTCGCAAAATGATGGAATAGTCCCGCCATATGCGTGCGATTGCAGCACCAACCGTGAACGAAAATCAGCGGCTGTGACCCGCTGCCGGCTGAGTCGAAGGAAAGCCTCATCTGGCAGAAAGCGCCGCGGTGGTGCGCGTAACGTGCCAAAGCCTATCCTGCCGGATTGCACTTGGGGCGTCGCCTGCAATCACAGAACCGTTCAACCATGTGCGGGATATGGACATTCTTTTCAATGCCGCTGTCTCGCACGGTTGGACCAACGCATCGCCTTATGAGCGCGGCTTGTCTGCCAGAACCAGCGGAGAAACCGAGGGTACCTCCAGCAGGCGCGGATTCACGTAACCCGTCTCTTCGAGCCACGCACTCATTTCTGCGAACGTGAACGTGTCCCCCTCGTCGGTGTTCACCAGCATGTTCACCGCAAAGATGAGCGTGTGCAACGGACCAGTCCGCTCGTCATTAGGCACGAATTCCTGGATTGCGATCGTGCCCCCCGGCGCCAGCGCGCTCCAGGTTTTCTTCAACAGGCGCCGGCTGCGGTCGCGGCCCTCGCTGTGCAGAATGTGGCCGACCGTCGCTACCTGGTGCCCGGAGCCAAAATCGGCCTCGAAGAATTCGCCCGGAGCGACGGTCAATCGGTCGGCCACCCCGTGCTGCGCCGCGACCCTTTGCGTGACCTCGAGCACGCGCGGCCAGTCCACCGCGCGGATGCGGACCTGTGGCGATTGTTTTGCCAGCGCGATGCCCCAGACGCCGGAGCCGGCTCCGATGTCCAGCACGCTCACCGGTGAGGTGGCCTCGGGAACGCCCAAGTGCTCGCCCAATGCGTTGGCCGCGGGGAAACTGATCGGGAAAAGGGACTCGACGAACGCGGCGAAAAACTCGGCCCCCTCTTCCTCTTGATTGACGTGGCTTGCCGGCCGGCCGGTGCGGACGATTTCATTAAGTTCCAGCCAGCGCGGCAACAAGTGGTCGCTGATGTGCTGGAAAAACATACCGTGATATCCCGGTCGCGATGGCACCAGGAAT
The DNA here is from genome assembly GCA_963820865.1 of uncultured Verrucomicrobiae bacterium. Lineage (GTDB taxonomy): Bacteria > Verrucomicrobiota > Verrucomicrobiia > Chthoniobacterales > Terrimicrobiaceae > DASTFP01. The sequence continues at coordinate 287,344 of CAWGBZ010000011.1, read as the reverse complement.
GACGCGCTCTCGGGGGTCAGGAGGTATCGGTCGCCGTCCCGGCCGAGCAGCTCAAGGCCAACCAGGACGTTCAGGATTCCCGTCAGTCCACGAATCGAGGCGCCCGTTTCCGCTGCGAGCTGGGTTGCGTTACGAGGCCCCTGATCCAGTCGTTCGAAGACACCGTGTTGCACCGCCGCTTCGACGGCCAGGGCCGGGGCAAAACTCCAGGCAAGCTGCATCAGCCGTTGGGGAGTGGGAGAGAAATCTACATTCATTGCTTGGTCGTTGCGTTCTGCCGTTAAGCCAAGAACCGAGCCTTTAGGCAATCCCATTGCGATCTTCGGGTCACAGGCGTCTTTGACAAATTGGTGCTGAGAAGATAGAGAGCCAGCGATACTCAGACCCTGCGGAGATGAGAACGAAGATGCCACTTTGGACCTGGCTTGTTCCCGGGCTGGCCCTTGTTGCCTTGCTCGTGGCATCGGCGGTCGGCGTGGGACCGTGGCTCGCCTTGCTCTGCGGTGCCGCCCTGGCCGGGGCGGTTCTTGTGGCGGTTCACCATGCCGAGGTTGTCGCCCACAGGTTGGGCGAACCCTTTGGAACGCTCGTCCTCGCCCTGGCGGTTACCGCGATTGAGGCTGCCCTCATTCTCTCCATGATGGTTGCAGGCGGTCAGGATATGGCGGTTCTCGCGCGGGACGCGATCTACGCCGCGGTCATGATCATCTGCACTGGTGTAATAGGCCTGTGCCTTTTGGTGGGCGGTCTGGCACATCACGAGCAGACGTTTCGAGTAGAAGGCGCGGGAGCCGGGCTTGCGGCCTTGATCGTGATGGCGGTGCTGACGCTCGTCATGCCGGCGTTTACGACGAGTGCACCCGGCGGCGCGTACAGCCGATCGCAACTCATCTTCGTGGCGGTGAGTTCGGCGTTGCTTTGGGTGATCTTTATCTCGATTCAGACCATGCGTCACCGTGACTATTTTATTCCCGTGGAGAATTCCTCCGATCCAGAGGCGCACGCCGACCCGCCGACGGCAGGACAGGCATGGGCGAGTTTCGGGCTGCTCTTACTCTCGCTCGTGACGGTGGTGGGTCTGGCCAAGATGCTTTCGCCTACTATCGAAGAAACGGTCCAAGCGGCGAACGCGCCGAGGGCGGTGGTTGGGATCGTTATCGCGGCGTTGGTGCTGCTGCCGGAAACGTGGGCGGCAATGCGCGCCGCCCGGGCTAACCGTCTTCAGACGAGCATGAATCTCGCGATCGGGTCGGCGCTGGCCTGTATTGGGCTGACTGTGCCCATTGTGGTCATGGCATCGATCACCTTTGACTTGCCTCTGGTCCTGGGTCTGTCGCCCAAGGAAATGGTGCTGCTGGCGGTGACCTTTCTGGTGAGTGCGGTCACGCTGGGCACCGGTCGCACCTACGTAATGCAGGGGGCAGTGCATTTGGTGTTGTTCGCGGCCTATCTATTCCTCGCATTCATTCCGTGAGAGGCTGAGAATCCCGCGGCCTGAAACTGTGCAGCGCGGTGGTTCGAAGAAGTTTCAACGAGCAAATTTTCGGCGGGGAGTTCGCATGATTCCAGATCTGCGCAGATGCGACGTCCAATCCCTAGTGGGCGACACGCAACGAGCTGAGTCAAAGCCTGAAAGCTGCTCCTGATACCGATCTTCATCGTCCCGGACCGGCGCTCTTGCCGGACGAAAGAAGCTCAAAGCAGATCAAGCAACGAGGGCGTCGGCACCGCGAGGCGGTCTCGGCGGATCTTCGCGTTGGATGTCAAAAAGCGGCAAGTATCAAACAAGAAAAGGCGAGCCGCAGCACGGACCAAGGACGAAGAATAGACTTAGAAAATGGAGTGATGAAGGCAATGGGTTTCCCGCTGGTTGATCTGCAACGCTGGGACGCTGTGCCGGAGGTGGGCATGCCGAGACTGGGACCAATGTCATGCGAACGCTTGAACTGACTCTTCCGCCTCGGAAACGCGGGATTCAGAAAACGGACAGACCAGAGAATGCTTCAACGCACGGATTGTTTTTTCCCGCCGAGAGCGAGGAGCAAAAACCCGACCTATCTGGAGACGACTTCATTCTCTTGGTCGACGAGACCAGAGCTTGGATCCTGCAGACCCATGACATTTCTTATCTCGAAGCCTACCGGAAGGACACGCTCGTCCATCTTGCCAAGGACGAGCTTGTCATTCGGCGTTCTCTCAACGACTGTGAGCGCCGGCTGAAAACCTCGCTCTTCTTTCGAGCTAACAGGGGCTGTATTGTCAACCTCGGCCACGTAAAGCAAACGCGGTTCCTTGAAGATGAGCGACTCGCTTTTCTGTTAAAAAACGGAAACGAGGTTGTCTTCTCTCGGAGACAGAGCGTGCTGTTTCGTAAGCGACACGGCCTCTAGCACGGCGTTTCGGATCGACGCGAAGTGCAGCTCCTTGTTCAGCGGAGAGGGTGACTGCTCCCGAAGTTCGGCGCGCGCCGGGTTTACAATGCGCCCGCTTCCCCGACCTGTCCGGTCTGGGGTTGGCCATCCACGGCGAGGAAATCGGGCCAGAAAATCACATGATCGGGCGCGATTGGCCGTCCGCCGTGAAGGTCGTTGGGAGTGCCATTGAAGACCTGAAGCTTGACGGGCAGAGCGGGAGGCACGAACTGGGTGATGATATAGGCTCTGCGAACCTGGGAATGGCCAAAGCGATAGGCCGCAACCGCAAATTCGACCGGCATTTCGGCCCGGGCCGCCGCTTTGGATTGTAGAAGCGCGTTCGGATTCTCTCGTTGGGGCGCAAGACATCGTCGTAGACGATGGGGTCAAGCACTTCCCGCAGGAACTCGTGCACGACGATCCATTGGTAGCGAAATTTCATCGTCATGATAGTTAATTTAAACCGATTGTCGGCTCAAGAGCCGTTCCCGAGTATCGGATTTTGGTCCTTCGCTGCCGTAGGGCGAATACGGTCCAAGCGCGGAAGAGATCGCAAAGCTGCCGGCAACCATGATCGACCTCGCCGTATCGGTGGTGCCAACGGTATTCAGGCGCGAGGTTTAAGGGAACTTATCAAAGGTTTGAGGAAAAAAAGAGGCACGCTCACTTCCCAGATTTGCCGTATTTGACGATTGCCTGGCAGTAGCGATCAGCGCTGCAGAAAGGCGATCCGTAGAGCTCATATCCTTCCTTCAGAAATTCATTCACAAGTGCTTCAAGCGTTTCCGGCTTTTTTACTGCGGCTAGTTTGTAATCAGGGACCTTTTCCATAAAACGCCTAGAGTATCAGCGTCGATTTTTCTCGCCAAGCACGTCGTCTGCATAGCCAATGCAGGGCGCTTTCACCTTTGCCCTTTTGCCGATCTTCCGGCGCGCTCGCGTATTCAAATTTGCCGTTTTCTTGAGGTGTTCCGCATACGGCCTTCACGCTCGTCTTCAACGAGCGCGGAGCCAACTTGCGCGATGCGGAAGGGCTCCTGGAACAAGAAAGGGCCCTGGCAATGGAGCGCTACACGTCTATTCGGAGCGCCTTCACACGGCAATCCGGCTGCACTCGCTGCTGTCTTTCTCTTTCCACTGTAGATAATGAGGAAATAACGCTAAACTCTCCCTAGATGCAGACAGGCGGTCCCCAATCTTCGGCTATACCAGCAGTCCAGCACGGCGAGCAGCATCCTGGAGTGATTGACTCCGCTGCCTACGTCCAGGGCCTGCGCGTGGCGAACGTGAAGATTGCGGACATCAGCGAAGAGTTGAAACACGAAGACCGATTTGTCTGGGTTGGTTTGTACGAGCCTGACGAGAAACTGCTGCGCGAGATTCAGGAAGAATTGGGCCTCCACGACCTGGCCATCGAGGATGCCTTCTGCGCGCACCAGCGGCCGAAGGTAGAGCAGTATGACAATTGTCTCTTTGTCGTACTGCGCACGGCACATCTGGCTGGTGAGCCGGAGCATGTCGAGTTTGGGGAAACCCACGTCTTTGTAGGGTCGCGCTTCGTCGTTTCTGTCAGACATGGCTCGCTGCGGTCGCACGTAGGCTTGCGTGCGCGCTGCGAGGCTTCACAGCATCTTCTCGCAAAAGGTCCTGGCTTTGTCCTCTACGCCCTGATGGATTTTGTGGTGGACCAGTATTTCCCCATCCTCGAGGCGCTAGAAGAAAAAGTGGTTGAGCTGGAGGAAGTCGTCTTGGATGAGAAATTCATTCATGAGACAACAGGCCGCATCTACCACTTGAAGCGTGAACTTCTTTCCATAAAGCGCGCCGTCTCGCCACTCGTGGATGTCAGTAGCCGCCTCATGCGGTTCGATCTGGATCTGGTGCCGGAAGACACCAAGCCATACTTCCGCGACGTATATGATCATGCAATGCGCATCAACGAAATGGCGGACACGCTTCGCGAAGTGCTGGCCAGCGCCCTTGAGGCGAATCTATCGATTATCTCCGTGTCGCAGAACAAAGATACCAAACGTTTGGCGGCGTGGGCCGCAATCATCGCCGCACCTACGGCGATCGCTGGCATTTACGGCATGAACTTCGCATACATGCCTGAGCTGGGCTGGCGCTACGGCTACTGGTTGGTTCTTGGCGTAATCGCCACGGTGTGCAGCGGGCTATGGCTGGGGTTCAAGCGGTCGGGCTGGCTGTAGGGACTGCCTTGAGGCGCATTAATTCGTTTACAGCCAACTCCCGATGCGCCGACGGTAGAGGCGTTTGACGCTCTGGGCGGTGGGGCCTGAACGATGCACTTCGAAGGTTCCTGCGCGGGCAAGGGAAACAGCGACGCGCCACTCGAATCGGGACACGTCGTGGGCTTCGCCTCGATGACGATCGGCTGCGCGTCACCAGCAGTATCCTCGAGTGGCAAGGCATTCTCTTGGGTCACCAGGTCTCTTGAGCTCGCGACCTTCGCTACCTTAAGGCCGACCAACTACCACTTATTTATCCGGCTAAGAAAGAAGACGGCTCCCCCGGTAATCAAAGCCAAAATGATGACAAGGTAGAACGCCCAGAGAGCCTCCTCCATGGGAAGAGGCAGGGCGACGTTCATACCGAAGAGTCCCACAACGAGCGACGCAAGCATGATCGCCACCGTCCAGATGGTGAACTTCTTGATGAGATGGTTAAGATTGTGGCCGACGATCGACGCCCGCGTCCCCATGAGGTTGGCAAGGACCTGGGTGTGAATCTCGGCGCGCCGGTAGCACTGCTGGTTTTCGATGATGAGATCTTCGAGAATTCCGACCTGATCTCCATTAAAACCGAGCTTCTCGGCCAAAGCCTTCATTCTTTCCAATAACGAGCCGTTCGAGGTGATCGAATCCAGAATAAAGACAAGGCTCTTTTCCAGCGCGAACATGTTGAGAAGATACTTGTTTTCCAGAGAGGTATTGATACGCCGCTCGAGGGAGTCGGCCAGCATGTTGATGGCCTTCAGGTGCCCTTCGAAATGCATGGTTGCCTGATAGAGCAGGCGCAGGATGACATCATGGATTGAGTTCACCGGAAAGGGAACCCGGCCTTCGAAGATCGCGGAGTCGTCTGCCATCACAACGACCAGATAATTCTCGTAGAGGAAGACACCCGTCGAGGTCAGCTTCAACAGGAAATTGTCGCCGGCACAGAAGCTCTTAGGGCGCTTGAAAATGATCGAAACATGATTGCGCTCAATCTCCAGTCGCGAGAGCTCGTCGGGGTCGAGCGAGGACTGAAGTGTGTGGTAATCGATTTTGTATTGCTCCTGCAGTTCGGCCTCGTCGTCGATGGTTGGCGAAGTGTAGGTGATGATTTCGGCTGCGTTGGGCTCGCAGGGGACCATGCCGCCACTTTCGAGGCGGTAAAAGGCGCGAACGCTCGTCTTACCCTCGTCAACCGACAAAACTTCCGGCGTGGGCACCTCTACGTTCGGTGCCGCCTCGGTCGCGCTTTCAGCAGTTGACGCCATAAGAGAAAATACTGTCTGGCGCAAATTCGTCTTAACCACAGCTTATGCAATCAAAAAACAGTGAGTGATGTCGGGCGCCGCATCAGTGAGAATCCTCGGAAAAAGACAGCGATTCGATGTGACGTTCTAGCCCCGAAGGCTTCTGAGATTTTGAGAAACAATCCATCCCTGCAGGGCGAGCGACACAGATTTTCACCGCGTGCCACCTTGGTGATGGCATCTTCCCTTCCTGTTACAGCCAGCCTTTGCGCTTAAAGAAAACGTAGGGGAGCACTGCCGTCGAGATCATCAGGAAAACGGCGAACGGATAACCTAGCACCCACTTCAGTTCGGGCATCACGTCGAAATTCATCCCATAGACGCTGGCGACGAGGGTTGGCGGAAGAAAGACCACTGCCGCGACCGAGACGATTTTTATGATTCCATTCTGTTCGATGTTGATCAGTCCAAGCGTCGCATCGAGAAGAAAATTCACTTTGGTCGAAAGAAACGAGGCGTGATCGCTCAGCGAGGTCAAGTCGTTAAGGACGGTTTTCGTATGCGATTCCGGCTTTGGCGTTTCGTTGAAAAACAAGAGCAATCGCCCAAGGCTGACCAAACTTTCCCGGGCTTTCGAGACCAAATCGCTGCATCTGCCGACCCTCCGCAGAATCTTGTCGAAGTCTTGTCGTGGGGCTTTCCCTCCCGAAGGGGTCGTTGAGGGGGTAAACACCTCCAGGGAGACGGAATCGAGTGCCGAACCGACCTTTTCAAGAATCTCTGCGAGCCGTTCCACAATGGCATCAATGAGTCCTTCAAAGACTTTGCCCGGAGAATCGTACTGCTTGCCGCTTGTCTCTATCCGCTTCCGAAAATTCTGAAATGGCGCCGGGTCGGCGTACCTGACTGTTACGAGTTGTCGCGGAGCCAGGATGAACGTGACGGCTGAGCCTTCTGGATGACTCGTATCAGCCTTGTTGAGGACTGTGGCCGTCATGAAGGGGATGTCATTTTCTCGGTAGAGACGGCTGGAAATCTCAATCTTCTGCATCTCTTCCCGCGTTGGCACTTCAAAGCCAAGGGCAGCTTCGACCGTTTTCTCTTCCTCCCGCGAAGGCTCGAAGAGATCAATCCAAACGGCATCCTGAGTCAATACGGGACAAGAGTCCAAGTCTACGCATGCAACCCCCGGTTCCCCGCTTCGGTAAAAAGTCATCATTGTCGCTCTGCTTTTGCTAAATAAAAATGAAGTGTAAAAGAACGCAAAAGAGCCACCCGCAGGTTTTACCCGATTGACTGTGCCGACGACGTCTACGCAAGCTACCCGCCAGATCGCAGCACCGCCATCAGCATCCTGACATCGTGGTGATGCAGCCCGGATGAGGCGAAACTGCGTTCGACCTCCTCGATATCGTACTTAGCCCGTTTGAAGTGAATCTGGCCATCCTCCCAAACTGCGTAAGCTGCGGCAGGATTCTTGTCTCTCGGCTGACCTACACTGCCAGGGTTGATGATTCGCGTGAAACTGGAACGAAAGTCACAAGGCAGATGAGTATGACCAACAAAGAGGTAGTCAGGCTCGCCCACACTTTCGACCTCCAGACGTACCTCGTGCGGATGGTTGTAGTTGAAATAGCGAAAAAGCGGATCACTTGGCGTGCCGTGACAAGCGACGCAGTGCTTTCCGTCCAATGTGAATTCGAGATTGGTAGGAATGTCTTTCAGAAAAGTCAGCGCACTTTCACCTAGCAAGCCGCGAGTAAAAGATCGAGTGACCTCGGCAAGATGCTCATAAAGTTTGGGGCACCGCGCGTCCGCATCATGGGCAACCGACCAGTCGTGATTTCCCTGGAGGAACCAACCTCCCTCTTGGCACGTTGCGGCCGCCCAGGCGATGCATTCGACAGGGTTAGGGCCATAGTCGACCAGATCGCCGAGACAAAGGACGTTCTCGTGGTCGGGTTCGGCGGCCAGAACTGCCTGCAAGGCAACCCGATTGGCATGAATATCAGAAACGATGAGAACCTTCATGCGTTGACGCGCCGATCATTCACGAAAGAGAAGGGCTAGACGACAGCTCCAAACAAGGCGCCCACGGCAGCAGTTAACGCCATCGCAAGCGCTCCCCAAAAGGTCACGCGGACAGCCGCCCTGGCTACAGGGGCGCCTCCCGCCCGTGCAGCCAACGAGCCTAGCAATCCCAAGAAAAGCAAAGACGTTACAGAAACGGCCCAGATGATCGCTGGCGCAGGCACCAAGAGGGCGACCAAAAGGGGCATTGTCGCACCGACCGCGAAGGTTCCGGCGGAGGCAAGAGCCGCCTGCATAGGTCGGGCGCTCAGAGCGTCGGAGATGCCGAGTTCGTCGCGAGCGTGGGCACCGAGTGCATCGTGCTGCATCAGTTGCACTGCCACCTGCTTGGCGAGGGAGGTGTCGAGTCCTCTCTGCACGTAGATCGCCGCCAATTCGTCATGTTCGTAAGCGCGATCATTCGCGAGTCCCTCTCGCTCCCGCTCCACGTCAGCCCTTTCGGTATCTGCCTGGGAGCTTACTGAGACGTATTCCCCTGCGGCCATCGACATCGCTCCGGCGACGAGGCCAGCTACGCCGGCTACCAAGACGCTGCCACGAGTGGCCTCCGCCGCTGCAACGCCCACAACCAAGCTCGCCGTGGAGACAATCCCATCGTTCGCTCCGAGGACCGCGGCGCGTAACCATCCGATACGATGTATTTTGTGTCCTTCGATATGCCTCGACATGCGAGATTAGGTACTACCGATTTCCTTGGATGGCTCTGCAAGGATTGGCGAGGTCTAACCTCTTCTTGTCCTCTTCGGACCCTGCAGTCCCGAATGTTCCTGAGGTAGCCTATCACGCGGACGGGTTACGCCCAGATTACCGTAATAGGGCATCGTTGAAATGGGTACTCTGATAGACCCTTAAGCAGAGTGCGAAAAGTCGATCCTTGGATGGCGCAACCGTAGTTTGGGTATGCTCGCTCCCCACGCGGCGTTTTCTTTGCCCGCCGCCGGGAACTCGTCAGCAATCGTCGTGAAGCCTACGAGGTCAACCATGCTGGCGCACTCGCTGCAACAGATTCTGCAAAAGCCAGAATGGGCACACAAACATTCATGGCTCGCTAATGCTTAGGACTCACGCCGAATTGCTCCCAAGCTCGTGGACGAGGCATCCCCCAAGATAGAGAGCTACTGCATTCCGTCTTTCCCGATGCAGCGAAGAAAGAGTCCCCTCAGCAACCTCGCCGCACTAAGAGGCAAATCTGGAAAATGACACTCTCAACCGGAGCCTATTCAAAAAGGCGAAGCGCACTTACGCATCGTGGGACATTGCCCGCGATGCTGGTGGGTTGCCGCGGCCAAGGCCCGCTACCGCGAGTCAGGAACCTGTCTTTCTTTCTCACAAGCCAGGATACGTCGCTCCTGAAAATGGCCATCTTTCACCTCTCAATTGGTCCGATCAGCCGGGCAAAAAAGCGGAGCGCCGTTGCGCAGATTGCCTACGACATGCGCTGCAAATTGACGAATGAGCGGACTGGTGAAAAGCTCGACTGGTCGAAGCACAAACAGGATGTGATCCAATGGCAAATCATCGGGCCGAAAATCGCACCGGACGAAGTCGCTGTCCGCGCGGAGCAGGCGGAGAGGCGTTGCGATGCACGCGTCGGCCGGGCGATGGATGTTTAATGTACGATTTTTGGCTATGCGCCCCGCTAAGCCTCTATTTATGAGCTTCTCAGAGGTCTGCCGGCGGAGGGGATCGAACCCACACTCCCGAAGGGAACACGATTTTGAGTCCCTTGATTTACAGAGAACTTGCGATTGTGGGGCAATTTTGGGACAAGTGTTGCCGTGATCCGCTCGAAAAAGCCCATCGCCCGGCTGCCCGCTGGCGTAAACGTCCACAAGGAAGACGATGGCTGGCGCGTTCGCCTTGGCAAGAGATTCACTGGCGGAGCGGTGGTCAGAAAGCGCTTCGACACCCTTGCGGATGCCCGTTCCTGGATTGACGGGCAGGCCGGACATCAGTCGCACATTCAAGCGACCGCATTGACTCCCAGCCAGCTTGCGGAAGCCAAGGACGCCTTTACCAAGCTTGATGGCGCCAGCCTGACCGAAGCCGTGCGGTTTTACCTCGCTCATGCAAAGCCGGCGGGCGGCACCAAAAAACTCGGCGAGGCGATTGACGCCCTTCTCAAGTCAAAAGCCGATGCGGGTCGTTCCCGGCTCCACCTGCGCCATCTCGGCTGGAGTCTGAAAAAGGTGGCGGCGACGTTTCCAAAGCGCAACGTGAACGAAATTCACCGGCATCATCTGTCGCCGGTCACTTAAAGTGCACCACGGAAGGTCGAAATAGAGGGCTTCAAAATACACCACTTCTTGGACGCGAGAAGAGCTCTATCTGACTGCCGAAGGGCGGTTGGAATGGCTCATGTCCAACGTCCTGAAAGTGAGTCATCAAGAAGCGATCCGCAGTTTACATGAGAAGGGTTGGTCCCAGCGCCGCATCGCACGCGAGCTCGGGATCAACCGGCGCACGATCAGGCGCTACGTAGAGAGGGAGTCAAAATGCACCAGCATTTCGACCCCCGGCTCGAGTGAGGAATCGGACCCAAAGTGCACCGGTATTTCGACCCCCGGCTCGGAGGGTGTGCTTGGAAGGGGACCGGTGGTCTCGATGGCCGATCAATGGGGCCGCAAGAGCCGGTGCGAGCCCTTCGAAGCGGCGATTGATTCGAAGATGGGGGCCGGGCTGAGTGCCCAGCGCATCTACCAGGATCTGGTGCAGGAGAACGGATTCCTGGGTTCCTACCAGTCGGTCAAGCGCTTCGTGCGCCGGCTTAAGGGAAGGCAACCCGAGCGGGTTTGGCGCATCGAATGCCAGCCTGGAGAGGAGATGCAGGTCGATTTCTGCCTGGGAGCGCCCATTGAGCACGACGATGGCAAGATGCGCCGCAGCTGGGTGTTGCGGGCGGTCTTGAGCTACTCGCGCAAGGGCTACAGTGAAGCGGTGATGCGCCAGGACTCCGAGAGTTTCCTTCGCTGCCTGGAGAATGCGCTTCGTCATTTTGGCGGTGTGCCGCTCTTGCTCAATCTGGATAATTTAAAGGCGGCGGTGCTCAAGGCCGATTGGTTTGATCCGCAAATCAACCCGAAGCTGGCGGAGTTTTGCCGCCATTACCACATCCACGTGATGCCGTGCCGGCCGCGGATGCCCCAACACAAAGGGAAGGTGGAGCGCGCAGTGTCCTACGTTCGCGGCAACGCGCTTAAAGGGCGACGCTTCAAGTCGCTGGCCCAAGAGAACGCCTTTCTTAGCCAATGGGAAGAGAACGTCGCCGACAAACGCATTCACGGCACGACCTGCAAACAGGTCGCCGCACGCTTTGAGGAGGAACGCCCCCATCTGCAGCCGCTGCCACCCTCGCTCTTTCCGTGCTATCAGGAGGCCCGGCGCAACGTGAGCCGGGACAGCTTTGTGGAGGTCCAGCGAGCCTTTTACGAAGCGCCCCCGGAGTATATCGGCCGCCAGGTGTGGGTGCGATGGGACAGCCGCTGCGTACGCATTTTCAACGACCGCATGGAGCAGGTGCAAATCCACCTCCGCTTGGAACCCGGAAAGTTCAGCCGGATACTGGGTGTCGCCGGGATGAGCGCTCCGGTGCTCTCCTCCTGCCGATGGTGGATAGGACGCGCGGCGCTACTCGGCGAAGCCTGCGGCCAATGGGCGCAGTCCAGCGTTGATCGGCGAGGACCCGAGGCGCTTCGATCCATCATGGGACTTTGCAATCTGGTTAAGAAGCACACGGCCGCCACGATCGACGCCGCTTGCCAGAAGGCGCTCAAGGCCGGCACCCGGCGGCTCAAAGACATCAAACGCCTCATCGGTGAACCGAGTGAACAGGGCAACTTCGTCTTCGCCCACAATCACCCTTTGATCCGCGACCTGAGAACCTATTCCGACTTCATCAGCTCGACGGCATCGACCCAACTATGACGAACAATACCCTCAAAAAATACGCGCAGAGACTGCGTCTCTCGGGACTGCTTAGCACGCTCGAGTTGCGCCTCAAGGAAGCCGAAGCCAGCAGACTGCCTTACTATCAGTTCCTCGAACTCGTGTTCCAGGACGAACTCAATGTGCGAGAGCAGCGCACCATCGCCCGGCGTCAGAAAGCTGCCGACTTCCGCGAGATCCGCTCTCTGGACAACTTCGACTTCGCCTTCAATCCTTCCATCGATCGCGCGCGGATCTACGAACTGGCCGCCTGTCACTTTATTCGCCAGCAGCGCGACGCGCTCCTTGTTGGCCCGCCCGGAGTGGGAAAAAGCCATCTTGCTCAAGCCATCGGAATCGAAGCTATCAAGGCCGGCTTCCTGGTCCTCTACCGCTCGGTGTTCGACCTGGTGCGCGAGCTCTCCCTTGAGGCCACCCAGGCTGGTGAGGGCCGCCTGCTGGGCAAAGTACCTCAAGCCCGATCTGCTTATCATTGACGACATGGGGCTCAAGATCCTGCCGCCAAAAAGCGGCGAAATCCTCCTGGAGATCATCATGCGCCGCTATGAAAACCGCTCCACCCTGATGACCTCCAATCGTCCCATCGAAGAATGGGGAAAACTTCTGAGCGACGTCCCTGCCGCCAGTGCCATCCTCGACCGGTTGCTTCATCACGCCGAAGTCCTCGCCATCACCGGACGCAGTTATCGGCTCCAGGACAGTGCCAAGCAACGCATATCGCGCCAGAGCCACAATCCTCCCCACAGCACCAACCCGCAAAATAAGTGATGTGATTTGACCCGACGACTTGGGGAACCACGGTTCCCCAAACCCTTCCTCTGAGGGGAACAACTAGCAGCCTCCGGCTGAAAAACAGGCGGCTTTCGCCGCCGATCACCCACTTCACCCTTGCAACCACTACCCAAATCCACCTAGAAAAACCGCTGTCCAAGGTGGTGCATTTTGATTCGACCCTGACTGGTGCACTTTAATTCGACCGCTGACACTTTGCGGGCCGCAGTGCGTTTTCGTAAGCCCATTCCCCAATGCGTTCGCCCTGGACATAGCCGGCGTTCACAGCGGTCGAGAAGTGAATTCCGCAAAGGACACGGGACGCACCATTTTCTCACGCTGCTTCCGAGAAGCTCCAGAATTTGCGGGTGATGCCCGGATATTCGCCCCCGCTGGTCATCGAGAAACTGACGAAGTCCGTGTTGAAAAACCGGGCCATCACGGCAGCCGCAGCAGCCCCTTCCACCGTATGAGTCGAGGGGTAATCCGGTACCGGCGGCGTCGGAAGGTAACTCAGCCATTCGCTGTCGCCGCCTGCCCGGATGGCAGTGACAGGGCGCCAGTAATTGCAATGGTATTTGGTGTCGAAACCGCCGATGTAGCCGTCGGCCATCGCTAGATTCAACAGTGCAAAGAGTCGGGCGTTCTCCCATACGTCGAATTGTCGCGCCGCCAACACCTCGCGCGCGATGCGATTCCAACCCTGGGGCGAACTCTCATACCAATAGCGAGCGATCTCGCTTTGTTCGGGAGTGCGCACGGCACTTTTGCTTCCACCGATCGCCTTGACTTCCTCAAGGTCTGCAAGGGCACGCGGACTGTTCACCGCCGGTGGATCGGGACAGCGAAACTGATCGGCTGACTTCAGCACAAACGGCGTCATGCTCGCCCACTGCACCAAGGCTGCCGGTTTAAAGTCCGGCGGAGTCGGACAGTAGTCGCCGGGCTTCGTACCCGGAGTGTACTCCACAGTTCGATTCGCACCGTCGTTTTCCCGTGCCGTGAGGATCGCCGCGGCAGCAGTTCGTCCAACCTCCAGACCTGATCCTCTTCTCGAATCGTCAGCGATGGCGCGAAGCGCTTCCTCCAAAGCCGCGTCAAAGGTAGCTTTCGAGTCCGGAAGTAAAGCGACAAGTGTGGCGTGCGCGGCCCCGGCGATAGCTGCCTTCACCGAGGCGTCGGCAGGGGCTGGAGATGTCCTCGGCTGATATGGCTCGTAGCGAGGCTGAACCGCATTTACTGCATCGTGAATCGCCACGTGCAGGATTGCGAAGATGCGGCTTTCGCGAGCGGGTTAATTTTGGCCGCTACGGTGGCATCGGTGGCCACTTGATTCCACCGCACAACTTCGTCAACCGAAGCTCTGGCAACAACAGTGATGGCCAGCAGCGCTACAGTAATTGGTCTTATCGTCAGGCGCTTAGCGCCGACCCAACAATTGGAATTAGAAACAGGAGGCATAAGCCCTCCTCATGGTGAATGATTGACTGTCGACCTCTATCAATCCCCCCATAAACAAATTTTAGTAGATCAGTCAATTCAATAGTGACAAGTGACGCTATGGGCGCGATAAACGGGGGTGGAAGCTAATGAGCGGTCCGCCGTCCGGCGGATTCGACCTCTTCAGTCTGCTCTTCGTTCTCAAGCTCCCCGACAACTGCTCGAACGATGATCGGGCCACCAAATACAATAATTTCTCATTCTGCATAACAATTCGCTAGGAGCCCCGTGGCGGGCTTGGAGTTCCCGGCAATATCAGCACAGCGCCCATCCCAAATTCTGCCTTGTAAGTCATTGATTATCAACATGCGAAAATGGCAGAATTCGGGGATTAGATCACCGGTCGTCCGACTCGATGCGGCATACGGAAAATGGCCTTCCAAAATTCGAACGACCCACCGCAAGGGAGCCTATTCACCTCGGCGAATTCTCCGCGCCCGTTGTTCGGTGCTGAACGACTGCCTTTACTAAAACGGATTCTCCACGAGGCAGGTTGCGTCGAGCTCTGCGATGGATTGACGCCCGAGAAGGGGCAAAGTGTGCTCGATCTGGGTCCGAGCAATCTGAAGCGCCTTGGTGACGCCCGCTTTACAGGCGGCTTCTATAGCGCCCACCAGCGGTCTGCGTCGGACCGTTAACAGCTCGGGCATATTCACGGTAGAGAGTGCCTGGGGAGGTGTGACCCATCTGGTAAGCGGTGGCTCCGGCGTCCTCGCGGATCGCCAGGTGATAGCTGGCAAATGAATGGCGGAGGCAATTGTCCGGCCAGCCTGTGCGCCAGCGGGCGCCTCGGGGCGGCCTTGGGCTTCCAGGGCCGTAGCCATCCTATCTTTGAGGACACGTACCCGCACGCCAAAGAGCCTGTTAGTGAGGGGGATTACCGGCCCGGTCCCAGGCGCGGGACAGTGGCGCAGAAAGGCGGCCTCCATTCGGACGTATCGCTCGCGCCAGCCGCCTCGGGTTTTCTTGATCGTCTCGGGCCGAATGTGAATCTCCTTCGCTTCAAAGTCTAGGTCGCGCCATTCCAGTCGCTGAATCTCCGCTGTCCGCACCCCGGCGAAACCGCCGAGACACAGCACTGCCCGCATAAGGTGGTCCTCCTGCGTCAATTGCAGGAGCAGCTCCATCTCGGCTGGCGACAAGATCTCCTTCTTGGCGTCAGGTCGCCTCATTTCCGCAGCGAGCTTTTGCGCAGGATTGCCCGCTATTAGGTTGCGACGTTCCGCCCAAGCCAGGAACGTTCGGACAGCCCCCAAGGCGTTCCATCGGGTTCTAGCGCCCCAGGTCGGGCGCTTCACGAAGCGCTCGACATCTAGGACATCCAGGCTGGAGATCGCTCGTGGACCCCACTCCGCTTCCATGCGGGAGCAATGGTATTTCAAGGCCTCAAGATATCTGGGGCTGACGTGCTTGTCCTGCATGTAGGCATCCAGCGCTTGATGGACTGTCGGTCCCTGATTGTTAACACGAGCGCCCTCGGTGCCTCGGCGTTTCAGCTCATCCAAGATGGCGATCGCAGCCAGCTCCGCAGTCTCACGCTGAGTGAAGAACTTGCGGATGCGGCGTCCGGCCATGCTGGCCGGGATGTCAACTTTCCAGGGCGTGTTAGTCCTGCCCGGATATGGGAACACTCACTTATGCATCGCTTCAAATGTGTTGCCCCTGTTGCCCAAAGCAAGCGTTCTTTTACAGAAGAGCTGCAACACGAACCAACACAAACCAACATCTATAAGTGCTTGATCCGTAACCCACTGACTGGGGTAAGTCCCTCACAATTCGGGGCTTACAAGTTGGTGCGCGATACAGGTTTCGAACTCGGTTCCTTCAGTTGATAATCAGGAACTTGCGAAGCAAGACTCACAAAGAGACTCACAAGAACCGTTTTGCGCGTTTGACGGCGATTTGAACGCGGTCATTAAGGCTTGGGCTAGACTGCCAACAAGTCTCAAAACGGCGGTCTTGGCTATCGTCAATTCCTGCGGAGAGTGACATTGTAGTGACAGTATGTCCTGTCAAAAAGCGGTGCCGACCAATCCGGCTGCAACAGGCTCCGCAGGTCCCGCTTTTGAAACGAAGGTGGCTGCGGCTTGCTTGACGCTGCTCCTTACGCGTGGTGCGCCGCTCTGTCTGGGAGCCGGAACGCTGCGAGCGGTTCATCTTCAAGCGGGACACTTGGGGCTTGGCTGGCGCACCGATGATTTACTGCTGGAAGCGACAAGTGCCGCCGGTGAGCCGATGAAGGCGGCATTGCAGGTCAAACGAGCCTTCACACTCAGCGCGTCGGACACGGAGTGTACTCAAACACTCCTTGGCGCGTTGGGTGACTTTCGGAATTCGGCGCAGTTTGACCAGCAGCGCGATGTTGTCGCTCTCGTCACCAGCTCCCTCTCGGCAAAGTTCGCACGTGGGCTGCGAACGCTGCTTGACTGCGCCCGTGCTTCAATCACCGCGACTGACATGGCTCGTCGCCTTGCGATTCCCGGCTACCTTGGAAAATCAGCGCTCGGATACCACAAGACGTTTGCCGAAATCTTGGCTGGTGCGGAAAATGGTGCCCCGTCTGAAGAAGAGCTTTGGCAATTCCTTCGCCGCTTTCACGTTGTTGACCTTGATCTGAATGTCTCAGGTGGGTTCACAGAGACAATGGTGAGGTCTCTTCTCGCGGCTACCCTTCCTGACGGTGACGCAAGCGTCGTAGACGCGACTTGGAACGAATTGGTGACTATCTCGCTTAGCGATGCCGGCAGCGCCATGTCCTACACACGGGAGGCACTTCCGCCTGTTCTTCTTCAACGTCACGGTCGAGCGACCGGATTTTCTAGTGGCGTCTTGCGGCTACTCGAAGATTCGGCTGTCGTAGCCGATGGTCTTCGCACGACCATCGCTGATAAGACTGCGATTCCGCGGCGCGAGTTGTTCGGAGAACTTTGTCGGCTCATCGAAACGTCGCGTCTCGTCTTTGTCACCGGTGCAGCCGGTTCAGGCAAGTCAGCGCTGGTGAAGTCGGCCTTCGCCGCTGCGACGCAGGGTGGTGTTGGCTTCGCGTTCCGCTCGGTTTCTCTCGCCGGACATCACATCAACGATGTGCTCTATCGGTTTGGGCTGTCACTCTCAGCACTTCAGGCGCAGACCGCGATGCACAGCAAGAAGGTGCTCTGGGTGGACAGTCTCGAAAGGCTGATGGAAAAGCCCGCTGAGCAGCGCGCTGCCTTCCTCGATCTGTTGCGTGCGCTGAAACTCGACCCGACGTGGCGGCTGGTTGTGACCTGCCGGGACTACTCGGCGGAAACGGTTCGAACTGCATTTTTTAGCGAAGTGGGCTTAACACCCGCAGATATGGACGTGGGCGAATTGAGGGATGGTGAACTTGATGATGTAGCTGCGGATTTCCCGCCGGTAGAACGACCACTCGGCAATCCATCGCTCCGCAGCTTGCTTCGGAACCCGTTTTTCTTGGATATGGCCGCCAAGATGAACTGGCTTGTCACGGAGCCACTACCTACCACCGAACGAGCGTTTCGGGAGAAGGTCTGGAGCGAAGTGGCCCGCCGTGTTGACGAGGACATGGAGAGCGGGCTGCCTAATTTGCGTGGACAGGTTTTGGTGGAAGTGGCGTTGCGACGAGCGAAGGCATTGGAGCCGTTCGTCGCTGCCGCCGACCTTGATTCGCGCGCCTTAGCCCGATTGGTTCGCGACAGTCTGCTGCAAACTCCATCTCCTGGCAGCGGTCTTTACGCTCCTGCACACGATATTTTTGAGGATTGGGCGCTAATGCGGTGGCTGGACGAGGCGTTCGTTCGACAGGGTCGACAACTTGCCTTGCTACTCGGAGAGCTCAGCACTTATCCCGCCCTGCGACGCGCGTATCGCAGGTGGCTCACCGAATCCCTCGACGTTGATCCACAGGCCACGGACTCGGTAATGGTGGCACTCATCCAGAATTCGAATGTTGCTGCCCATTGGCGGGAGGACACCCTTGTCGGTGTGCTCCAATCAAGAGATGCGCGCGGCTTTATTGACCGCAATACCGCGTTGCTGCTTCACGATGACGCCAGACTACTGCGTCAGGTAGTTCACATCCTTCGTGTTGCCTGCCGGGCAGCGATTCCTCGGCGATTGTTTGGACTCGATTCTGCCGGTGAGATCTTCCTGCCAAAAGGCAATGGCTGGATCGGCGCTGGGCAGTTGATGGAGGTCGCTATCCCTCTTTTCAAGGAAGCGGACCTTTTGTTGATCGTCGGATTCTTGGAGGACTGGGTGCTGCTTACGAAGTATGGGCTTCACTATCCGCTGGGCGCTAGCTCGATTGCTAAGGTCGCCTGGCATTGTTTGCCCCGCATTCCTTGGAGGAGTCCCTTACGCGATGGCAAAGAGCGTCTGCTACGGGTAATTCTGGCGATCCCCGCCGCTGCGGAGCCAAAGCTATCCGAGACGGTTGAAGCAATTTTGGCCCAAGGTCGGCAGAGTCGCCTGGATGATGATCTCCTAAAACTGCTCTTCAATCACTTCGCTTGCGATGCAGTGGTACGCGACCTTCCTGACTTGGCGTTTCGTGTAGCAGAGCACCTTCTTGATCTCAACCGAAATCTTGAGGAGGTCGTCGCAGACCGCTCAGATTTCACCTCGGAAGCTGTAAGCCACGCATTTGGCCTTGGAGCGCGGTTTTCGATGGATGATTTTCCGCCAAGTGCCTTCAACGGACCATACCTTCGGATGCTCTGGCACCACCCGGTTCGCGGAGTCGATTTCCTCATACGTCTCATCAACAGAGCCTGTGAAGCCTATGCCCACCCAGAGAACCGCCACGAATACATCGAGCAACCCGCCACGATCAGAATTCAACTGCCAGA
This sequence comes from uncultured Verrucomicrobiae bacterium, assembly GCA_963820865.1. Taxonomy (GTDB): domain Bacteria; phylum Verrucomicrobiota; class Verrucomicrobiia; order Chthoniobacterales; family Terrimicrobiaceae; genus DASTFP01. The sequence continues at coordinate 268,289 of CAWGBZ010000011.1, read as the reverse complement.
TGGTAGTCGCGAGCAATATGCAAACGGCCGATTGTGGGGAGCGTATCGTGGAATGGGTGTAACGCCTCACTGTTTTGAAAGTGCACTCATGGCTCTTGAATACTGGCTTTTGGACAAAGCGAAACGTGGAGATGCTGACTTGGAAGGGGTCCTTCTCGATCTGCTTCGACGAAGTAATAATGTGGCCTTGACCGCTGTCGTCGCAAGCGTCGCAGTTGCTCATCCTAGCAAGGCGGGAGAGGCAGGATATGCGTTGTTAACCTGTCGCCATTTGCTCGCAGCGGACCTGCAGCGTTCCGTCCAAGAACGATTTCACGCTGCACAGATGGGTGGATTTGGATTGCCTGCGATCAGCGCAGAGAAGGGGCTCTACGACAAAGAACGGAAAGAGTCGGCTCGCCTTGAACATCGGAGTCGAAGCCTCGAATACGTTGCCGTAGTCCTGCAAATGTTGGAAGGGTTTCGCGAGCGTGTGTGGGCATTGATTGACGGCTACAAGGCAGAACTGCCGCCCGAATCTGAACAGGATCAGGAGACAAAGCTGTGGCGAATCCAACTCCATCGCATCGATATCCGCAAGTTTGTCGAAGCCGGGCGGACAGAGGAAGGACACATATTGATCGGGAGCAGCGAACCCGAGCCGGACCTTCGAGCATTAATGGAGGAGCAACAGCCGCGTTCTGCCTTAATTGATACCGCGATTTCTTTGTTAAACTGGGGACGCTCTACCTTTGAGGGCCGAGAGGCAAGCGACGATTGGCGAGAACAACTTAGGAGGGCGCAAGCGCACCTGGGAATGAGTCAGGCGTCTCAGGACGAACATGATTTGGCGGCAGGCGGTCCTGTCTACGTGGCTTCCGTTTGCATTCGTGATCATTGGTCGGAGATGCTGCCTGCACAACAGGAATGGTGCGCGGTGACTGTATGCAACGCGATTGATACTGACGCAGACGTTGTGGACCATTTCTCCATCGTCGCCCGCGATCCTATGGAAGGATCGCGACCCGCAGCGTTCGTGGTGTCCGCACTGTTGGACAAAACACTTTCACCAATGACGCAAGCTCGACTTGTACCGACGCTCGCGAAAGCGGTAACACACGCTGTTAAAGAGACCGTCTCGTATGCGGTGCAGGGCATCGGACGTTTTCTTTGGCGGTCGGATCGCACACTCGCACTTACCTGCCTTCAAGCCCTCGTTACGCAGGCGTTAGAGCACCATGCTTTTGTGGAGCAGCAGAGACGGCGATCCTTCTTGAAACGGGAATCTGACGACACTCATCAAAGCCATCTTCGTTTACGTATGCGCGAGTTTGTAGCGAATCGAGGAGCCTCCGATGAATCCCAAATCGCTGCTGTTAATATCGCTCGTTGGCCGGGTAGTGCGGTTGCGCCGTATCTATTCGCTATAGCCACGCAAAATCCAGACGACCGGCTTGTCCGAGAGATCATGCAGGGATGTGCTGCCGCCCTACCTACTATTTGGGAGGCTAATGAGCGCAGTCGTCGCTCCCTTTCGCGCAACCATAATGAGGTTCCCCGCTATAGGGAATGGGTAATCGCAGATGATTTTATTTTGAGAGAGAGGCGCGCGAAGCGCGCGAGCGAGGAACAAGGGCCTCATTGCCGGCCCTTGTAAATGCCTGCTAGGGGGAACAGCATCGGGGCGATGACACCGGAAGCATTGTTTACGGCGGCCTTGCAGCTCGAGGCGGGATGGAAAGTGAGCGAATGCCGATTTGAAGGCGAACCGCGCCGGCTGCTTTTGAAGCTGGATTTTGAGGAGGGCAAACGCTTTGGATGTCCACAATGCGGCAAGCTTTGTCCGACCCATGACACCAGCATCAAAGGGTGGAGGCATCTGAACTTCTTCCAGTATGAGTGCCTCTTGGAAGCGCGGGTGCCGCGCAGTAATTGCCCGGAACACGGGGTCTTGAGCGTGACGGTGCCTTGGGCGCGGGAAGGCAGCGGTTTTACCCTGCTTTTTGAAGCTTTTGTCATGTTGTTGTGCCGGGAAATGCCGATGGCCGCGGTGGCCGACGCTCTTGGGGAGCACGACACCCGGCTCTGGCGTGTGGCGGCCCATTATGTGGAGGCGGCCTACGCAAAGAACTCGTGGGCGCAAGTGCGAATGATCTCGGTTGATGAAACCAGTGCCCGACGGGGCCATCGCTACGTGACCAATATCCTCGACGCGCAAACTCATCAACTTCTCTTGATGGTCGAAGGCCGCAGCGCCGAGGCTCTGGAAGCCTTCGCCCAAGCGTTGGTGGCTCACGGGGGAAAGGCCGAACAGATCGAACTCATCAGCATGGATATGAGTCCGGCTTATCAGAGCGGAGCGAGCCAGTTCTTTCCGCAAGCCCAGATCGTCTTTGATCCTTTTCATATTATGCAAATGGCTGGTCAAGCTACTGATCAAGTTCGTAAGGAACTGGCTCGGGCAGGGGCCGATCTCAAGGGATCGCTGTGGGCGCTGCGAGGCAACGAATGGACCCGTAGCCAGGAGCAACGCCAGCAAAGAAGCGCGCTGTGCAACCGCTACCCCAAACTCGGTCGCGCCATCGGCCTGCGCGACATGCTCCAGGACATCCTCGCTGACGAAGATCAGGAGCCTCTGCGCTGGTGGTGCAAACGGGCCAAGCTCAGTCGGCTCGAACCCTTTCGGGACTTGGCACAGAGCATCCAAAAACATTGGAGCGGGGTGGTCGCATTCTTGAAGACTCGGCTCACCAATGGCGCCATAGAGGCAGTTAACGGCCCGCTCCAGCTGGCTAAGCGTTTGGCCAGAGGGTTTCGCTCCCTGCGCTACTTTCGCATCATGGCTTACCTCAAAGCCGCCGGTCTTCATCTCGATCTGCCGTCTCTCAAGCCGTCCCCTGTTGCCCACTCAGAATAGCGAATGGCCCATAATGACGATGAGCGATACGACCCACATATTGAGCACGAGTTTGTGAAGGCCATATGCCAGTTCGTTCTTCAGCTTAATCCCAACGAAGGTCTCGCATTGCTTGAGCCAGTTTTCGCTCTGGCGTCGAAGTTTCCAGAACAAGCGGCTTCCATCGTGACTTGGCTGATCCTCTGCCAAGGCGATCGCGCACCCGCACCGACATTGTGGATACTCTGGCAGCGTTTTGCTGATGACTTTGCTGCAGGAGCGCAAGTAGCTCACATAGACAAAGAGCACTCAGACGAAGCGAAGATGCTTCGGGAGCTATTTCTCGGTGTAGACTGGAATGAACAACGCGACTGGCTACCACTCCACGGCGAAACGGAACGTCTTCGCACATTCTTTCGGCGGCTACCTCCGTTGGAAAAGGGATTTGAATGTTACGCCTATTATTTGGCTAAAGCAGGGACACCTACATTGCCTGACGCTTTGACAGACTTCGCGGCAAAGCTGGCTGAGGCAAATCCTGGTCTGCTAAACGAGTCGGCCATATTCTATCTTGAAGAAATCCTTACACGGCTGATTTACGGAGGGAATAGCCGGATTCGCTCCGAAAGCGCTCTCCGCATCGCCACACTAAAAATTCTTGACGCTCTTGTGGATGCAGGATCGTCACCTGCCTACAAACTTCGCGACGACTTCCTAACTCCTTCGGTGGCGTGAGGCTAGCCCACGCGGCGATCATCGAGGGAAAAGGTCGCAAATGGCTACCTCCCTTATCTCCAATCGTTGCCGGTTTCTCACTCTCCTGCGCGGAACGTCTGAGTGGAAAGCTCGATGCTCGCTACTCGCATCGATAACTCCTTTCTCAAGCCTATATCACCAACGCCCCCGGCAACTTTCCGGTGGCCAGCAACAGCGCGTGTCCCATGACCGCGCCGAAGCCCTGGCCCTGGGCGACGAACTCGTGGTGATGAGCGGCGGTGCCATGCGCCAGAGCGGGCCGGTGCTGGAAGTCTTCAATCGTCCCGCGAACGCTGACGTGGCGCGAATCGTGCGCGTTGAAACGATCCAACCGGGCCGCATCATGAGCGTGAGCGACGGACTGGCTACAGTCACGGTAGGTGCAACCCAGATCATTGCGGTCGCACCGCCCGGCGTCACCTCCGAAGTGTTCGTATGCATCCGGGGCGAGGACGTAATCTTGCAGCACGGCGGCGAATTGGCCACCAGCGTGCGCAATCGGCTCGCCGCCCGTGTCCTCGCCGTGCGACCGGACAGCCCGCTGACGCGCGTGGAACTGGACGCCGGCTTTCCGCTCTTCGCCTTTGTCACCCGCCCGGCGTGCGAGGATCTGAATCTGCGCACCGGCGATCCGGTGACGACCCTCATCAAAGCTCCCGCCGTTCACCTCATCGCGCGTGAACCATGAAAGAAGCCGCCATACCCCGCCGCATTCCCTGGCTCAATCGCACGGTGTTCGGCATCGGACTGGCCAGCTTGTTCAGCGATTGGTCGCACGAAATTGCCACCACACTGATGCCGACGTTTCTCGCCACGATGGGCGTGGCAGCCGTTTGGCTGGGCCTGATCGAAGGCGTGTCGGACGGGTTATCGAGTTTCGCCAAAATGGGCAGCGGCTACTACACCGACCGGCTGCGGCGGCGAAAGCCCATCGCTATCGCGGGCTACCTGATAACGGCGCTGGGAACGGCATCCTTCGGTTTGGCGAGCACCGCGTGGCATGTCCTTGCCGCGCGAGCCACCGCCTGGCTCGGACGCGGCGTACGAACGCCTGTGCGCAAGGCGCTGCTGGCAGGCTCGGTGACCAAGGAAAATTATGGTCGCGCCTTTGGCTTTGAGCGAATGATGGACACGTTGGGCGCAGTGATCGGCCCAGCTACGGCCTTCGCCCTGGTGGCGCTCATCGGGCATCATTATCCGACGCTCTTTGCGCTCACGCTCATCCCCGGCCTACTGGCCGTGGGCTTGATGGCGTTCGTCGTGAAAGAAAAGGAGCGTAAGCCCGTTCCGCACATTTCATTCGGCGAAAGTTTGCGGGCATTGCCTCTGCGGTTTCGGAAGTTTCTCGTGGCAGTCGGCTTGTTCGGCATGGGAGATTTTGCGCACACGATGTTGATTCTATTGGCGGCCCAAAAACTCACGCCGACGTTGGGAGCGGCCAAAGCCGCCAGCGTCGCCACGGGGTTGTATGTATTGCACAATATTCTCTACGCGGGCTTTGCGTTCATCGCGGGGTGGATGGCGGATCGTTTCCACAAAGGACGGCTGCTGGCTTGCGGCTACTTCCTCGCAGCCGTGATGGCGGTTTGCGTCATGCTGCTACCCTTTAATGTGTGGACCCTTGCGCTCATCTTCGTGCTAGGCGGCATCTATGTGGCGATGGAGGAAACGCTCGAAGATTCCTTCTGCGCAGAACTCGTTGGCGAGGAACACCACGGGATGGCCTTCGGCACGCTGGCCACGATCAACGGCATCGGAGACTTCACCTCCAGCCTTATTCTCGGACTGCTTTGGACGCTCTTTGGGACAACGGCGGCGTTTGGATATAGTGCGGTGCTATTTCTGACCGGGGCGTGGATGGTGTGGAGGCTGTCGCGACGCGGCATGGCCTGAACGCTGGGAGCTATTTTCGCAGCGCGAGTTGTCGACCTGAACTGTAACCAAGCCCGCCTTAATCTGATGTCAGTGAAGCGAAACCTTTGCGCTTGGATTTAGCGCCAGAGGCAGCCTTTGACCGGGAAATCACCAGTAGTCATGAAATGAACTGCTCTTGACACCTATAACGACACGGATTCGTGTATGAGTGTGAAGAAGGTAAATAAAGTGCGTTCTCCGGCTGGACTTCCAGAGTGTTCGTCCAAGCCGCCTTTGGCCGAACGCCCGTTGCTGGGAATCGAGACCGCCGCCGAGTTGGCGCGAGTCTATGAAACACTGGCAAATGATACGCGCATTCGCCTTTTGCATGTGTTGCTCAAGGAAGGTGAGATTTATCCAAGCGGCTTGGCAGCGAAGCTTGGAATGAAGCCGCAGGCCGTGAGTAACCAACTCCAGCGCCTTTCGGATCGTGGAATCGTTCAAACGCGGCGCGAGGGGAACAATGTCCTCTACCGCATTGTCGATCCGTGTGTGATCGATCTCATAGATCGCGGCCTCTGTTTGCTGGAGGACACGCGCTCATCTCAGGCCCGGCGATGAATAGCAGACTGGAAAAGGTTCGGAAATTGAAACTGGATGTGTCTGAGAAGACTCCAGCGCCAGCTCGACGTTGGGCGCTCTGGGTTTTGCTGGCAATCGTCGTTGCTGCCGGTGCATTTCTGGCTTTGAAAAACACGCCTCTGCGGAATTCGGTTTCTGCAACGGAAGAAGCATCAACTGCCTCCGCTTACGCAGCCCCCTCCGCCGAAACTTCCGCAGCGCCGGTAGGAACGCCGGGGCTGAACCGATTTACTGCCGCCGGTTACGTCGAGCCGGTGCCGCCATTTCCCATCCACATCAGCCCGCTTGTGCTCGGGCGGATTGATGAATTCACTATTACCGAAGGTCAACCGGTGAAGGCCGGACAGATTATTGCCAAGCTCAACTCTCAGGAATTCGAGAAACGCCTGGCGGAGCTGCAGGCTGCTCTTGGTGTCAATGCCGAACGACTGTCTCTGGCTGAAACCGAGCTAGCCCGCTCAAAAAGACTTGCCGCTACGGGGGTGGCAACCGGGAAGGAATTGGAGCAGGCCAGTGCAGATGCCGCCGTCCTACGGGCGGAGGCCGTGAAACTCCAGGCGGCGATTCAAACCGTCGAGTGGCAGATTCAGCAAACGGCGGTCCGCGCTCCGGTCGATGGGGTATTGTTTGAGCGCCTGGCGAATGCGGGCACTTTCATCTATTCCGACTCGAACAGGGAAATCGCCTCAATCTACGACCCCGCGAAGTTGCAAATATGGGTGGACGTGAACCAGCGCGATGTTGCCCGCTTGCGCGTCGGGCAGCCGGTGGAAGTCACTCTCGATGCGGAGCCCGGCAAGGTTTTTACCGGGGAGGTTTCCCGAATTCTGCCTCGCGCGTCGCTCTCGAAAAATACGATCCAGGCAAAAATCCTTCTTCACGAAACGTCGCCGAGTCTGCGGCCAGATATGAGCGTCAAAGTCACGTTCTTTGAAAAAGACGCCGCTACGACAGCGGCTGATAAAACCGTAACTGCGCCATGAACCCCATTGTTGAAATTCGCAACGTTCACAAAATCTATGCTCGTGGCAGCGAGAAGTTCGATGTGCTTCAAGGCGTGACCGTCCAAGTCGCGGCTAGCGAGTTCCTTGCCCTGATGGGGCCAAGCGGCAGCGGCAAGACCACACTGCTTAATCTCATGGCCGGGATCGACACGCCTACGTCTGGCGAAGTGATCGTGAACGGGCGCGACATCTCGAAAATGGGTGAGGACCAGCTTGCGGCCTGGCGCACACGCAATGTCGGTTACGTCTTCCAGTCCTTCAATTTGGTGCCCGTCCTCACCGCTTATGAAAACGTCGAATTGCCCTTGCTGCTTCTCCCGCTCGACCGCCGCCGCCGTCACGAGCAAGTCATGACCTCCCTTGAGGTCGTGGGACTCGCAGATCGGAAAGATCACTTGCCCCGGCAACTCAGCGGCGGACAGGAGCAGCGAGTCGCCATCGCGCGGGCCATCGTGACCGATCCTCCGCTAGTGCTGGCCGACGAACCCACCGGCGATCTCGACCGCGAAAATGCCAAGGGCGTGATGGAACTCGTGGGCGCATTGTGTAGAGAGTTCAACAAGACGTTTGTCATCGTCACCCACGACCCGAAGGTGGCCGAATGCGCGACGCGCGTGTTGCACATGGACAAGGGCGTGCTCATCGAGAGCGCGCAACTCTCGGAGGCGAGTCTATGAAGTTCCTTTTCTTCGCCTTCAAGAGCCTGTCGCGTAACCCGGTTCGCGCCACGTTGACCTTGCTGGGCGTGGGCGTGGCGATCTTTCTTTTCACCGGCGTGGTCTCACTCGACCAGGGAATGCGTCGGATGCTCGCAAACTCGGCGGGCAACGACACGCTCGTCGTATTCGACAAGTACCAGGGCTGTCCGCCGCTCTCGAAGTTGCCGACTTCCTACGAGGCGCAAGTTGCCGAACTTTCCGGTGTGGCCGAGACGACGCCAACGTTGTTCCTCCTGAGCGCCTGCTCGCGCGCTACCGATCTGATCGCCGTCCACGGCATCGAACCTGAAAAGTTCCGCCGGTTCAGGAAGATCGACATCGCCGAGGAACAATACCACGCCTTTTCTCAGGAGCGCGGCGCGGCCATTGTGGGCGAGAAGGTGGCCCGCACTTACGGATGGCGGATCGGGCAAGCAGTCACGCTCCAGAAACTCGGCGACATCTCGTTCACCGTGCGGGGGATTTTCCGCGCTCCGGGTAGCAGTCTGGAAAACGCGATCTTGGTGGATCTGGACTACCTGCAATTTGCCACGAACCAAACGGGCAAGATGACGTTGCTGCTAGTGAAGGTGTCCGATCCCGCGCGGGCCGGAGCGGTCGCGGAGCGGGTTGACGCGCTGTTTTCGAGTTCGGCTTCGCCGACGAAGACGACGCCCGAGCGCTCCTTCATCGCTTCGGCCATCTCGGGCGTGACGGGCATCGTCGAGTTCAGCCGATGGCTGGGTTACGTGGCGCTTGGCATCATCCTCGTGGGCGTGGGCAACAGCCTCGCAATGACGATCCGCGACCGCACACGGGAATTTGCCATTTTGAAGACGGTCGGCTTTCGGCGACCCCAGGTGCTGCGCCTGGTGATCTTCGAGGCGGTGCTGGCCTCCCTTCTCGGCGGAGCGCTGGGCGCCGGACTCGCGTGGCTGGCGGTGAACCGATCGAATCTCTCGCTCTCCGTAGAGGGATTCACGATAGCGCCGCATGTCACCCTCGAGCTTGCTTTGTTAGCGGTCGCCTTGGCCGGTGTCCTGGGAACGGCAGCGGCAGTCCTTCCAGCAATTAACGCCAGTCGTTTGAAGATCGTTCAAGCCTTACGGGAGGTGGACTAGGATGGCGCTGCCGCTTCGCTACAACTTGCGCAGCCTCTTGCGCCGGAAAACTCGCGCGGCGATGACCGCGCTTGGGATCGGACTCGCCGTATTGGTGTCCGTGCTCATGCTCGCGCTCTCTACGGGTTTGATGAACAGTATCCGTGCGACAGGTCATCCCCTCAACGTCCTTGTTACAAGTAAGGGAGCTGAAACCACCGAGTTTTCCGCCATCGACCTTCGCGTGTTGGATGTCCTCCGGTTTTCGCCCCACGTCGCGCTGAAGGACGGCCAGCCCCTCGCATCGCCTGAGCTTTATTTTACCACGCAGATTGAAACCGCTGCTGGCGCGGCGTCAGCGCCAGCTCTGGTGCGCGGCGTTCTCCCGCTGGCCCTGGTCGTGAACGATCAAGTGCGAGTGACGACAGGCCGTTTTCCCAACCAGCCGGGCGAAATCATGGTCGGTCTACTAGTCGCGACCAATCTTGGCCTTCCCCCGGAACGTCTTGCCATCGGTCAGTCGCTCGTTTTCGAGGGAACTTCGTGGAAAATCGTAGGGCAATTCGCTGCCCCGGGCACCGCATTCGAGTCAGAAATATGGGGACCGCTTGATGACCTCATGGTGGCGGCGCGACGTAGCGAACTTTCCTCGATTGTGCTGCGCGCGAGGGACGCCGCTGCGCTGAAGGAAGTGCTCTTCGACTTCGCGACGCGCTCCGACGTTCTCGTCGAGGCTCGCCAGGAAACCGCGTATTACGCGGCCTACGCCGAGGCGTTTCGGCCCGTGCAATTCATGGTCTATGTGATGACAGGGATGTTGGTTTTGGGCGGGATCTTCGTCGGCATGAACACCCTATTCGCCGCCGTGATGAGTCGCATCCGCGAGATCGGCGTGCTACGCACCGTTGGCTATCGCCGCTGGCACATAGCCCTTGCATTTTTGATCGAATCACTGATCCCCGCTCTCATTGGAGGCATGATTGCGTGCCTGCTTGCGCTGGGCCTGAACGGATTCGCCCTGCGCATCCCCATGGGCGCATTCCGCTTTGAGATCGGACCGTTTCTGCTCGGCGCGGGGATGGGATTAAGCGTGCTGATTGGAATTTCGGGCGCGGCCTGGCCGCTTTGGCGCTCTGCGCGTCTCAAAACCGTGGATGCCATCCGGCATCTCTAAAACCAAGAAGAAGGAGAAAAAATGAAAGCAATCATCTCAACATTCATCGCCGTGATCTGCGCGGCCAGCGCCGCAATAGCGCAGGACAAACCGGCATTGACAGGCGTGGATTCACTCGCCGCCAAGCCCGGTGAATATACCGGCAAAATCGTTGCCGTCTTGGGCGTCGTCGAGCGCGTTTCCGAGGCTAAGAAAATGTTCACGCTCGTTGATGCCTCCGAGGCGGGCTGTGCAGATGCCTGTCAGCGGGCGATGATCGTGGCCCAACTCGGCCAAGGCGTGACAACGCTGCCCAAAGCGATGGAACCCGTCATCGCCATTGGTAAAGTGGACACTTCGTCCCCCGCCGTGCTCGTAACCGTGAGCGAACTGGTCTCAAGCAAGGAAGCCGTGGACGCGCGCTTGAAGCAGCTCTCTGCCAAGTAAGAAGAATCGTGATGTTGTCGATTTGGAACGAGTTCGCCCGTTTTGTTAGCGATGCTGCGCCTGCGTTCGCTGTCGGATTGATGCTTTCCGCCGGTGTGCAATGGCTCGTCGCGCGCAGTCATTGGGCGGCGAGAGCCCTTTCCTGGGTGGCGCAGTCTGTTCCAGGTGCCGCTCTGGCGGGTGCGGCTTTGCCAGGGTGTTCGATGACAACCGTGCCGCTGGCGATTCCCCTGAAACGCCAAGGAGCGGGTGATGGCCCGCTGCTCGCCTTCATCATCACCTCGTCGCTCCTTGGACCTGCCTCCATCGTGCTCACCTTCACGATGTTTGGCCCGGCGTGGGGAGTTCTTCGCGTGGCTTTGCCGCTCATTGCGGTTTGCGGGCTCGGTTGGGGATTGCAGCGTTTCGGAGAAAAGCTGCACCCGGACGGTGGGGACATCGACGAAGCGTCCTGCTCTTCGGTATGTGGGTGCGGCAGCGGCGCCTCCGGCTGTTTTTCCGGGGAAGACCGTTCTTTTTGGGCCAACCTACTAAGCATGATCCGCAATCTCGTTCCGATCCTTTTGCTGGGCCTGCTTGCCGCGGCTGTTGCGTCGGTCCTGATCGGCAAAGAGCAAATCGAACAATGGATGGGTGGCGGCGTATGGGCTTATGCCGTCGCGGTCGCGGCAGGCATACCGGCCTATGTTTGCGAAGGAGGCGAAGTCCCCCTCACGGCGGCACTCGTCACGATGGGCGTGGGAATTGGTCCCGCCCTTACCTTCATGCAAGCCTCCGTAGGCACCTGCCTGCCAACTCTGATGATGCTGCCCAAACTCATCGGCGTGAATTTGACGGTGGCCTACCTTGCGTTCTGGTTGGTATATTCGGTGGGGAGCGGGATCCTCGTGGGATGGATTCTGTAATTTGAATTTCATGCTGTTCGGGAAGGGAAATTGCCTCCCGCACGAAGCCGAGCCACCAGCACCGCGCCTGCAAAGAAAAGCACGGCGCTGTAACCAAAGGCTACCGTTGCGCCTGCCCAAAAATAGAACTTACTGTGCGCGAAGTACTCAAAGCACAGATTAAGCGCTATTATTACGGAAGCAGCGGTTCCAGGCCGAGAAAGTTAACCCGGCATTCCGCGCGATTGCGCCTCGCAGATACCGTTTTGCATGAACCTCTGATCATAGAAGAGGGATGTGAACATCCATTCTTCTCTCTCCCACGGGTGGGAACAAGACGCTCCTAGATTCTTATTCCTCCGGTCTGTCGATTGTGCGGCTGCGCCATCTGCGCCCTGCCTGCCAATCGTTGATTGAGCCGGTCAGAAATTTGCTGCGCTGCCTGTATCGCGAGCTGCTTCCAGCCTTTGACGCGATTCAGAACGGCGGCGCTCGCGGGGCTTTGACGCAGCACATCCAATGCCGCGCGGCGATTGCCTTCCGGCAATCTTTCCATGAGGCGGTCTTTATCCGGCGTGTGCACCGCGCAGGAATCCCGGCCACGAGAACAGGCCACATACGCGCCTTTGGCAGTAAAGCGTTCCGCCGCCACGACGACATGAGCCGCCGTCCACCCCTGGGCCTTGTGGGAAGTGACCACGTATCCGTGGCACCACTGGCGAAATTCCGCAGGGACGGACACCCCCTCCCTGGTTGCCAACGCGCCATCCGGCGCGATCCCGGCGACCGTCAACACCTGTCCGTTGATGAGACCAAGCCTCTTGTCATTGGCGCGGATGAGCACCTTGTCACCTGGCGCGACTTCGATCTGCCGGGGACGCGCTACATCGAAGGAATCCGCACGGCGCAAATTCAGCGTCATTTCCTTCCTAGCAGAAGCAACCACCACTTTCTTGTTCTCAACGCGCACGACTCTCGCGAAGACGGCGGGCCGATTGGCAGACGGCGCGAACGTGACCACCTGCCCCGGCTCATACCGCCGCCAGTCCTTTTTCTGTTGATCGGTCCAGCGAAGCGGCTCGTGGACGGTAAGGTGTGTTCCTTCGGCGGGAAGGACACCGCGCTCTTTCAAGCCGCTGCGGATCGCGTCCGTAAAGCGGTGATTTTCCTCCCAGGTGAACGAGACGGCCAGGCAGCGATTCAACTGCTTGCCGTCACCCGTAAGCCGCAGAAAATCGGCAGCGGCCTTTTCCAGACAATTCGACTGGCTTTCTTTGATCCAATCGAGGCGATCCAGCGCCGCCAGTCCGCCGCGAACGTCGCCCGCCGCCATCCGCTCCACGGCCCCGCGATAGGCGGCTTGCCTTTGCCGGTGGATTTGTTCCACCCGGCAGCGCCCAAGCTGGCTGTGCGTTTCGAGCACCCCCAGAAAGTCGCCCGCCTCCACGGAAACATGCTGGCGCACATCACCCACCAGAAGTACGCGCAGGTCATGCTCTTGAGCCAATCGAAGCAATTCCGCTCCCTGCCGGTTCGATTTCAGCCCCGCCTCGTCGCAGATCACGACCGCCCGCCGCAGCCCGCCCCGCTTCTCCCTATTCCGCAAAAAATCCTCAACGGTTGTCGCCTCGGCGAACCCCTCGTCGCGCAAAACCCGCGCCGCAGAAGACGTGGGTGCGATGGCAATGACGGAATGACCGGCCTCCTTCAGCCCGCGCTGAACTTCCCGCAATGTCGTGGTCTTTCCGGCCCCGGCCACGCCGCGAAAACTGAACACCCGATCTTGCGTGCCGAGAACGGAGGCAACGGCCTCCCTCTGTTCCTCGGACAAATGACTGTCAGGGGCGAAGCCGGGGTTGAGCGCCGGGCAAGTGCCCTTCGTGGCATCGACATACTTCACCGCCCACTGCTCCAACTCCAAGCCCTGGCGCGTGCAGCATTCCGAAAGCAACCCGTTTTCCGCGCAGGGGGCAAGCCGCACCAGCGTTTTGCCGACCGTCTGCTTCAAGGTTTCCAAATCCAGATGACCCAGCGATTGATTGAGAGCTTCCGCCAAAACGTCGTGCTCCCGCAACACGCTCTGCCGCTCGAACAAATGAGCGACACTGGCACGGAGCGCCTCGTGTTCGTCACCAGCTTGCTTTACTTCCGCAACCCGTCCTTCCGCCTTAGCGCGGACAGCCTGCAACTGATGCCATACCTCCGGGGACAACTGCGAGCGTTGCGAGGCAATGACTTCGCTGGTGGCGATCTCCCGCAATTCCCCCGGACGCGTCTCACGCGTGATCAAAGCGATTTCCCTCACCGTGGGCTTTCGCGCCTGCCTCTCCTCGAACTTTTTGATTTCACGTTCGATTTCCTCCCGCCGCTTGGAAAAACGCTCGCAGAGCGCGTCCGAGACCCCTTCGATCTCAAAACCAGTGACTTCGCTGTTTTGCCGTGTCTGCCGGACGCCGTAGCCCAGCTCCCGCACAGCGCGGGCCATCTCGTTCTGATAGACCTTGCCCGCATATCGGACGGCCCCGATCATTTCGTATTCACTCAGCGCATACCATTTTCCGTTCCGGTCGCGGGTGGCGTTGGCAATCACAAAGTGGGTGTGAAGCTGCGGATCGAGAGCGCGGCTCGCATCGTGCGTGAACGCCGCAGCGCAAATATTCCCCGTGATTTCGGAGCGTCTTTGAACCGGGGTGTTCTTCTGCCGCGAGGCGAACTGCTCCAATTCGCCGAGGGCAATCCGCGCCGCACGCTCATGGGCCGACCGGAGCCGCGTGTCCCCGCCAAGCACGGCCAAGATCGACACCGACTTTTGCGCCGAGCACTGGAAATCAAAGAACGCCACGCGGTTTGAAACCGGCTTCATGGTGAGGCGAAAATTGGCGACCTCCTGAGCCGTGCCAGTGCGACCTTCCTTTTCCCGGAAAGCCCGCGCCGCTTCCATAAGGGTCGGCTGGCGCATTCCCTTGGTTCGCGGCGTCAGCCGTTCGCTCGTGCCGGGACGCTGGTTAACCCGCAACGCTTCAAAATCTTCCGAGCGAACTTCGCCGGAAAGCCCGAGCGATTCCGCTCCCTGTCCCACCCACTGGCCTTGAACCCGCTCACCCTTGGCATAGTAGTCATTGGCCGAAAGATGGTTCTCCAGATACGTCGATCCATTGCGGATTTTGGCCGAGGTAAACACGCGTCACTTGACTTTCGGCAGATAGTATACGTAGTATTCTTTGTATAGCTAGTCGATTTCTCATGAGTGTAACCACGCATCCGCCCGTTCAGAGTGTTTCTCAGGAGGAGAGACGCAATATGTCAAACGACGGTTTGAATGATTGCACCCGTTGGGATGAACTTGGGATGCCACCCTGGCTTCATCACAACTCATCCCAGCTTGGCTCCGCATTCGCGCCAAAATTCCCAAAAAACTTGGGATTGTTTGGGAGGACTTCGCATCACTTGGGATGATTCCTATGCCCGGAAAACCTTTCCAATCCAAGCTGGAGCCGTTTTACGAGTTTATCCGCGAGAGCCGCTCGAAGCGGTGGAGCTACCAGAAGATTGCCGACGTTCTCACCCGTGAGAAGGACCTTGCGGTCAGCGCCAACGCCGTCTTTTCCTTCGTCAAGGTCCGCGCCAAACGGCGCAGCCTCTACGCCCTGCCTCCGCTGGAATCGTCGCCGTCCTTCCCAGCCGCCACCACAAAGGCCCATGAATTTTTCACATCGCCATCAACCAAAGCAACCCCATGAAACCAAGCAAAGACCCTATAACATCTGAGATTAAGCACCGGCTTGTCGTGCCCATCCAGACACGCGGCAACCTCGGCAAATCGACCGAGGCCATTGCGCGTTGCGAATGGATGAGCCAGCGAGGCGTTTCCTGGAAAGGCTGCGATCTCGACGCCTTTAACCGCACCTTGAGCACGACCTATGCCGGCATTGTGGATTTCATCGAACCCGGACAGGAACCCGAGGGGGAACTCATCAAGATTTTCCGGCGCATCACCGAGGCGGAAGTCACCGTGATCGACCCGAGCGCCCACATGAACAGGACCATTCTGCGGGCGATCCAAATGGTGCGCCTGCCGGAATTGTGCGCCGACGTTGCCGCCCGCGTGACCGTCCTCATTTATCCGGTGGATGAAGTTTCCGACATGGACGACATCGCCCAGACCTTCGAAACCCTGGCGGATTCCGTGGATTGGGTGATCGTGCGCAACCCGGTCAAAATTCCGACCACGAAATTTTTCCAAGGCTCGGAACTGGAGACACAGTTGATGGACTGCGGCGCGGCCCGCCTGGAAATCCCGGCGCTGCTTTCCGACACCCGTAATCATCTGCGCTCGCGGGAAATCCAGATCGAGCGCGGACTTTCCCCCGCCGAGGCCCTCAAGAATGAAGCGGTTCAATTGGACATGGCCCACCGCATTGTCCTCGAACAATGGCTTGCCGATTTGTTCAGCCGCTTCGATGCCATCGCCGGTCATTTGATTCCGTCGGCAAAGGCTAAGGCGCTGAAGCCTGCCGCTTCGCGACCCTCCCTGCCCAAACGCCGGACCTCCGGCGTCAACATGGAGAACATCCGATGAACGAGCAGGACGAATGGCCTTACTGGAAGGCGGCCATTTCGTGCCTGCCTTCGCAGGAAATGCGCGATGCCGCGTGGGAATTTTTCGTGCGCCATCTGGCCCAGAATACGAAAATGGCCGACACCTTCAGCGGGGTAATTCTGGTCATGCAGGCCAATGGTCTTTACATGCTCAAGGTGCCCAAGCTCGTCCACGACGAGGCCCTTGTCCCGCTGGGCAGGGAAGTCTCCCGTCTTCGCGACGAGATGGCCGAGACGGTGAGCCGCCACGCCGAAGTCACGAAGGATACGTTCGCGGTTTGCGAGAAAACCCGGCAAGTCGCGGAGGCCGCGGTCACGGTCGCAAAGGAACTCGACGATGCGATCCGCGGCGGCTGGCGGGAGGTGAATACCGAAAAGCTGGCGGTGCGGATTCAGGGGGAACTGGAAAACGCCGTCCTGCGTCCGCTCGCCGCCCAATGCCGCCAAGTGGAGGAGATGACTCCCGCCCTCAGAAATGCCGCCGACCAACTGGAGGAGTCCGCACGCAAACTCCGCGCCTTTCATTTCAAAGGCATCCTCGCCGTGATGCTGGCCGCCTGCGTTGTCGTCATGGGAGGGTGCTTTTCTTTCGGCTGGTGGAAGCTCTCCCGCCACTACGACCGCATGGTGGACGCCGCCCTAAAGCGAATCCTGTCTGTCAATGCGGGCAACCAGGAAGCTTTCACCCGGCTGACCGAGATGAACGTGCCCATCCGCGTGTTGTCCGTCACTGACAGCAAGAAGCGGACGATCCCCCGAAAATTCGCCCTGGTCATGGACCATGCCGAAGACGTGGCCGTCGAGGACACTTCCGAAGGAAAACGAGTGGCAATCTATTTCGAGAAGGCTTCCTATTGAACGCAGGTACGCAGGGCGGCAACCGAGCGTGGCGAAGCCCCGCACCGTTGCCCTTAGCCCTTTCCTTCCACCGGGAAGCAGGCGACCATGACGGGTTGCTTCTTTCGCTTTGCCCGTCGCAACCCGCCATCGTCGCCGTTCCCTCCTTGGGCTTTGCTTTAGCTGGCCGCATTCGTCTATCCTTTCAACGCATGAGGCACGATCTCATCGACAGACGCAGTTTGGAACTCAACAGGCTCGTTGCGGAGAAAATCCGCCGCCAGCCTGAGTTGATGGATCTTGTCCGCCGTCGATTGGATCGGACCTTGAGCCAGCCGCGCCTTTCGGAGTCCTGCAAGGATGCCCTGCGGGAATGGCAGGTCATCCTTTCCACGCATTCCTTGAACGAAGTCCTGGAGATTCTCACCGAGGACTCGGATGAAGGCCAGAGATTGCGCCAGTCCACCCCGTTTACGGGAATCTTGAACCAGCGGGAACGCCTGAAGGTGTTCCGTCGTCATGAAGCGGCAGGAGCTTGAGCATGTCGTGCGGGCCGCCGCAGGCATCACAGGCGAAAAGGAATTCATCATCGTTGGCAGCCAGTCCATTTTAGGAAAATATCCCGATGCGCCCCGCTCGCTGCGGCACTCGATGGAAGTCGATATTTACCCGAAGGACCACCCCGAACTGGCCGAACTCATCAGCGGCTGCCTCGGAGAATATTCGCCGTTCCACAACACGTTCAACTATTACGCCGACGGAGTGGCCCCCGATACGTCCATGCTTCCAGTCGGATGGGAAGACCGCCTGGTGCGATTTGCCAACGAAAACACAAACGGGGCTGTCGCTCACTGCCTCGATCCCCTCGATCTTGCCTACGCAAAACTGGCCGCCGGTCGTCCTAAAGACCTTGACTATGTTGTCGAATTGACCCGCTACCACTTCATTCAACCGTCGGCCCTTACACGCCTTGTCGAACAGGTTGAAGACCCGGCATTGAAAGCCGCCATGACCGAGCGCTGGCAGGTTGTTCAGGCCAAAAAGCTTGCCCTCGAAAAGCCTCCATCGGGCCGCCAGGCATGAAAATGTAGTCTTAAGCAAATCTGAAGACTTGCCGGGGCTCGTCGCGCGTGCCGCGTCGTCCGCCAGCGGCTGGTAGGAGTAAAACAAGGGGAGGCTTTCCGTGAGGATGGCGTTCTTTTTTCCGGCGTTGCTCCAGTGCGCAAGCAATGGAGCGGACGATGCCTGTTTCTTTGGAAAAGTGGTCTTTCCGCGTCGCTGCCGCTGTCCGGCCAGAGATCGAGATAGACACAACATACATAGTATGTGTTGTTTCTTGCGGTGGGCTTTCCCTCATGCTAGGAATTTCAAGCTGATGAAATCCAATACTCCGCCAAAAACCAAAAAGCGCATCCCGCTTGTCCTTCGCACGGATTTGATTGACCGCCTTTTGGACAAGGCCCAAACCTTGCAGCAAAATCCCAATAATTTCGTCAACCTCTGCGTGGAAGGCGTTCTTGATGCGATGGATTCCCCCGGGGATTACAAAATCCCCATTCTCGATCTCTACAACCAGGTCAAGGGAAAGACCCTTCTGACTTCCAAGCCCGTCATGGCCATTGTCTCCGCGTTTTATCCCGAGATTGGCGAAATGGACGAACAGGTGCAAAAAATTCTCATGGAACTGGTCGGCAAGCACGAGGGACGCCTGACAGCCGAGATTTTCAAAAGCCTCCGCAAGCTGGCCACGCGCATCAACATGGAGCGGGTCGCCAACGAAAGGGAATTTAAGAAGATAACCAAGCAGTGACCAACCCCGAAAACCCGTATGAACCAGACCGCAACCCTATCCCCCTCCCACGAAGAACGGCTGATTGACTTCAAGGAAACCGCCCACTTGCTGGGCGACATTTCCGAGCGGTCGGTGCGCCGTCTCATTGCGCGCGGCGATCTTCCCCAGCCAGTCAAAGTCCTGAGCGCTCCCCGGCTCTACCGCTCCGAGGTTTTCGCCTATCTTGAAAAGCTCAAAGCCAAACGAACCACCAACCGCCGCTGACTTCCCATGATCCTCACCATCTTTCGCCCCAAACGCACGAAGAACGGCAAGGCCCATATTGCCCGCTCCTATCGCGGCAGATACCGCCTCGATGGAGAAGAGAAGATCACAGACATTCCTCTTCACACGACAGACAAGCGCGTGGCTCAGCAGCGCATTGAGCAAATCGTGAAGGAGAAGCAAATGGAGGCTGTCGGCCTTCTTGCCCCGCATGCCGTCCGCGTCGCCTCGCAAACACGGCTTGAAAGGCATCTCTCCGACTACGTAGCCGATTTGCAAGCCGTGGGCCGTGACGGGCAATACATCTACGAGTTGGGAAACCGTGTCGGCCGCCTCATGCGGGAGTGCGGATGGAGTCACATCAAGGACATTACCTCGGATTCATTTCAGGTATGGCGGGCCAAGCAGTCTCTCGCCCCTAAGACCGTGAACGAATACCTCACTTCCATAACGTCGCTTCTCAACTGGATGGAGAAGCACGAGCGCATTGAACGCAGCCCTTTGCGGCATGTGGAGAAGGTGCAGACCAACGGAAAGCAGGCACGCCCGCGACGCGCCTTCACACGCGACGAAATTCCTCGCCTGCTGGCCGTGGCCGGTCCGCGCAAGGTGATCTATCTGACAGCGGTGCATACCGGCCTTCGTCGCAAGGAACTCAAATTGATGGAAACGGACGACCTGCATTTGGACGCGGAGCAGCCTTTCGTGAACGTCCGTCCCTCGACCACCAAGAACCACAAGCAAGCCGTCATCGCTCTGCATCCTGATGTCGTGGCGGAGTTGCGCAAGCTGCCTCTCTTGCCAGGCAAGGTCTTCGCCAACGGGCTGCCGAAAATGGAAACCTTCAAGCGCGATCTTCGCCGCGCCGGAATTGAATTCATCGACGCCAAGGGCAGAAGGGCGGATTTTCATTCGCTGCGTCACACGCTCGGAACCAACCTCGCCTTGGCCGGCACGGCCCCGCGTGTCGCCATGGAAGCCATGCGTCACAGCGACATTCGGCTGACCACGAAAACCTATACCGACACGGGTTTGCTGCCTGTATCCGATGCCGTCGCAAAGTTGCCTTCTTTCCTCGGCTCTCCGGAAAAAGACTCACAAATAGACTCACAAACTTTGTTCCGGGAGGGTCAAGCCTTGTCCATCCCTGTCATCAACTCGACAAATGGGAGCAAAAGAAAAGTTACTGAAAATCAGGAGCTTACAGGAGTCGTGTCCGGCCCTGTCACGACTGGACAGGAAAGTGAAAAATGGTGCGCGATACAGGGTTCGAACCTGTGACCCCTACCGTGTCAAGGTAGTGCTCTACCACTGAGCTAACCGCGCTTGGGCTTCACGGAATGCCGGAGCTGGGAAAAGCTACATAACGCATTCCGGAGAGGCAACTATTTTTGGCCCAACCGGCCAACCTCGGCCGTCAGACGCCGAGACTCCCGCCGTCGGTCTGGATCACTTCGCGATACCAATGGGCGGAATCCTTCAGCGTGCGCTTTTGCGTTTCGAAGTCGCAATGGATGAGGCCAAAACGGTGTTTGTAGCCTTCGGCCCATTCGAAATTATCGATGAAGGACCACTGGAAGTAGCCACGCACGTCCACTCCTTCGCTGATCGCCTTGTGCAGGGCGAGAAGATGCCGCTGGAGGTAATCGATGCGCGCGCCGTCGTGCACGCGGCCGTCGAGCGCGACCCAATCGCAGTTGGACATGCCATTCTCGGTGATGACAATGGGAAGCTTATAGCGGTCTGCCATGAATCTTGGCCCCCAATGCAGGATCTCGGGAGTCACCTTCCAGAGAAAAAGCGAGTGGCCGTAGCCGGGAGCCAGCTTGGGATGAACCGGCTGGCCGTGGGGTCCCGCTTTCGTCGGAGTGCCCGTGTAGGAATTGAACCCGTAGAAATCGAGCGGCTGACACATCCTTTCGAGGTCGGAAGCCGGAAATTTCGGGACGGCGTGCCCGAAGGCCCTCAGACCATCCTCGGGGTAGTGCCCAAGGATGACTGGATCGGCATACCAGCAGGTGTTCCATCCATCCTTGACCTGCATGGTGGCCTGCCGGCTCGCCTCGATGTCCTCGGGTTTGTCGGAAACGGGATAGCAGAACCAGCCGACCGGCGCCCAACCGACCAGCGGCGGCTTCTTCGCGCGCGCACGGATCGCTTGAACACCCAGGCCGTGCGCCAACAGGGCGTGATGCGTCGCCAGCAGCACTTCGTTCA
Organism: uncultured Verrucomicrobiae bacterium; assembly: GCA_963820865.1. Lineage (GTDB taxonomy): Bacteria > Verrucomicrobiota > Verrucomicrobiia > Chthoniobacterales > Terrimicrobiaceae > DASTFP01. The sequence continues at coordinate 247,167 of CAWGBZ010000011.1, read as the reverse complement.
GTCCGAGTTTCAAACCCGGTGCGTGATCACCGAGAGAGTGACCGAGGTGAAGAAAGCACTGCGGCTCATTGAGCGTGATCCAATGATCCACCCGGTCGGAGAGGCGATCCACCACCACTTCCACGTAGTCCGCGAACCATCGCGGACTGTCCGGGCTGAGCCATCCGCCGCGGAGGAAGAGCTCGTACGGGTAGTCCCAGTGAAAAAGGGTGACCCATGGTTCGATGCCCTTGGCCAGCAACTCATCGATCACTCTGTCATAGAAGCCGAGCCCCTTGCTGTTGACGGGGCCCGTGCCGGCGGGAACCACCCGCGGCCAGGAAACAGAAAGTCGATACGCGTTGACGCCAATCTGGCGCATCAGATCGACGTCCTCTTTGTAGCGATGATAGTGGTCACAGGCGACGTCGCCCGTATGTCCTTCCCATATCCTTCCCGGCTGGCGCGTCAACATGTCCCAGACGGAAAGCCCCTTGTGGTCTTCGTTCCACGCGCCCTCGATCTGATACGAGGCCGCCGCAACGCCCCACCTGAAATTGCTTGGAAAACTCATTTGACTAGTTGAGAGTTGATGGTTGAGAGGTAGCTATGTTGTTTAATACTGCAAATCAACATGTTCTGCTAATAATTCAGCAACGATTAGAAAAACACTTCAGAGGCATTATATCAGATCCGGTCGGCGTTGATGAGTGATTTCGAGGGCGCGTTGCCGACGCCAGGTTTCGATGGCAGCATGATTCCCCGAGAGCAAGACTTCGGGCACCTTCCATCCTCGGAAGGTTTCCGGGCGGGTGTAGTGTGGATAGTCGAGGAGCCCGGTCGAAAAGGAGTCCTGGAGGGCACTATCAGCGTCTCCGAGCACGCCGGGAATAAGTCGCACGATGGCGTCGGTGAGCACCAGGGCGGCCAGCGCACCATTGGTGAGAACGTAGTCACCGATGGAGACCTCCTCGTCGACGAGGTGGTCGGCGACGCGCTGGTCGACGCCTTCGTAGTGGCCGCAAACCAGGACGAGATGCCGCTCGCGCGCATAGGCCTCGGCCATCTTCTGATGAAAGCGCCGGCCGTGCGGGCTCATGAGCAGGACACGCGTCCCCTCGCCGCGCAACGCATCCAGAGCGCGCGCGATCGGTTCGATTTTCAGGACCATGCCGGGCCCGCCCCCGTAGGGCGCATCGTCCGTGGTATGATGTTTGTCGGTGGTCCACGTCCGGAGATCGACCGCCTCGAGTTCCGCAAGACCCTTTTCCTGGGCGCGCTTGAGAATACTTTCGCGCAGCACGCTTTCGCAAATGCGGGGAAAAATGGTCAGGATCTGGATTTTCAAGGTATTTTCGGCCCCGCGCACAATGTGTGCAGAAGGGGTGAGAGACCGTCAAAGAGAAAAGGAATTCCCTGACGACATCGCCGGCGCCTATCCACCCGCTGGAAGCGGCGAATCGCGTGGTCTTTCTTTGATGGATTGCCGGCTATCCGATTTTCCATTCTGCATGAACGGACATTCTTGGTTTGGGACTCGATGCATCCCGCGCGACAAGAATGGGCCAGCCAGATCAATGCTCTACCGCCTCCTCGCGCAAGACGTCATACGGCTTTGGCTGCACATAGAATCGATGGTCCGTCACCTTCACGAGTCGATTGAGAAGCCGGATCGGCAGAGGCCATTTCTTCAGGTGGAGTGACTGCTTCTTCATTTTCTTCCGCGACCATCAACTCCTCGCGCTCCGGTTCCGTTAAGTAGTCAAAAGAAAATCCGGCTGATCGGGAACTGTGAAGACGCCCTGCCTCCCGCATCGTGGATGAAGTATGGTCGGCGGCCCTGCTTCCAAGTTTCCTCCCAGTGGGACGTGGGAGAGACTGCCAGGGAGTCGAAGAATCAGAAGGAGGAGCCTGTTGACGCTGGTCGCCACGCCGAGCCTTGTGAACTCGCCGGCCATAGGCGCTGACAGACCGTCAACCATGGCTTCGCGCAGCACGCTCTCGCAAATACAGGGAAAAATGGTAGTGGTCTGGATTCTGAAAGCATTTCCCTAAAGAGGCATTACCGACGGCACAAAAGTGTTCAAAGTTCGCACTCAAAAAACAAAAGCGCCGACCCGTCCGCGTCTGAGTTTCAAGGCGTGGCTTTTCCGCCTTTGCCTGAAAGTCGCGGTGGTTGTCTTCCTCCTGTGGGCGGTGGTGACGCTCTCTTTCTACGCGTGGTCGCTCACGTTTGACCTCAAGACGATTAGCGACATGCCGCAGCGTTCATCGGTCTACGACAAAGACGGCCAGTTCTATAGCCGGCTGGCCGGCGAGAACCGGATTGTCGTTCCCTTCGACAAGGTATCGAACGATTTCGTCAACGCGCTCCTTGCGCGGGAGGATACGCGCTTTTACTACCATCACGGCATCGACCCCATCGGCATTGCGCGTGCCGTGGTGCGCAATTTCATTGCCGGCGGTTTTCGTGAAGGAGCGAGCACCCTGACCCAGCAGCTTGCCCGGAATAGCTTTCCCCTGGGCGGCAAGAACCTCATCCGCAAGATGGTCGAAGCGGCGCTCGCGCACCGCATCGAGACCGAACTCACCAAGGAGCAGATTCTGGAGGCATATATGAATCGGATCTACTTCGGCAGCGGATACTACGGCGTCGAAACGGCCAGCCGGGCCTACTTCGGGAAACCGGCTTCACAAATGAACCTGCCGGAGTCGGCCATGCTGGCCGGTCTGATTCGAAGCCCGAACCGGTTCTCTCCTTTCAACAATATCAAGAAAGCTGTTCGCGAGCGCAACGCCGTGCTCGCCCGAATGCGCAAACTTGGCTTTATCGCCGAAGAGCAGATGGTCGCCGCCATGGCGTCCGCCCCGAGGATCGGGACAAAACCCAAGGCGTCGCCGCAGGACAACTGGGCGATGGATTCCATTCTGCGCGAACTGGAACTGGTTATCGATCGCGATCAGTTCGACAACGGCGGCCTCCGGATCTACACGACGATCAACGGTCCGTTGCAGAATATCGCGGAGGCCAGCTTGCGCAAACGGTTGCAGCAGATCGAATCGCTGCCTGGCTTCCCTCACAAACCGATGAAGGCCTACCGGCCGGAAGATAGCGAGGACGGCGCTCCTTATCTCGAAGGCGCGGCCATCGCCATCGACAGCCGCACCGGAGGCATTCGCGCGATCGCCGGCGGCCGGGATTACACACGGAGCAAGTTTAACCGGGCCGTGCTCGGACGCCGTCAAGTCGGTTCCGCGGTGAAGCCCTTTGTCTATGCCAGGGCTTTCGAGAATGGTCTGCAGCCCGGAGATCTGGTGGACGACAGCCGACTGCATCCGGGCGAGTTGCCGGCTGCCTACGGCCGCTACGACCCGGCCAATTCGGACAATACCTACCGCGGCGAACTGCCGGCCGGCGAAGGTCTCGTCCTTTCGCGCAATACCATGAGCGTGCGCATCGGCCTCTGGACGGGACTCGACACCATCCGAGAAACCGTCGTCCGGTCGGGCCTATCGCGCAATCCACCCCTCCTTCCTTCGCTTTGCCTCGGAGCGTTCGAATCGACTCTGAAGGATCTCACCGCCTCCTACACCACCTTTGCGAACGGCGGGGTGAAATTGCAGCCCTACCTCATCGAACGCATCGACGACCCCGATGGACAGACCATCTACAAAGCAACCCACGGCAAGCTGCCGGTGCTGAAGCCGGAAGCCACCAGAACAACCGTCTCCTTGATGCAGGACGTCCTGACACGCGGCACCGGCGCGCGGGCGAAGCAGCTGGGTTTGCGCCATCCCGCGGCCGGGAAGACCGGCACGACGAACAACTATCAGGACGCATGGTTCATTGGATTCGACGATCAGCTCGTCTGCGGCGCGTGGGTCGGCTTTGACCTACCGAAAAAAATCATGGCCGGGGGCACCGGCGGTGAACTGGCGCTGCCGATCTGGGTGGATATCATCGAGGCGAAACGTACGGCAAAATAAGTCGCGCCTTTAGCGCTCACGTTGAAGCGGGCTCGTTTTCCTGGAGCGCTGCCGCGGGCTAAGGGCGACGCCGCGCCGTTGGCGCTCAAGAGAGATCGCGTATACCTTCCTGCTTCGGCAAGTTGAAGAGACCCTTGTCCCAGGGTCGGTCGATCAGGCTGCTGACGTTCCGCGATGGCACCTCTCGGAGATCACTTCCGGAAAACGCTCTCAAGGCGCCGGTTCATGGAACATTCCGCCCAAGTCAGGCGCGTTGTCAGCATGCATGTTTTCGGCGCCAACGACGCATCCTCAAGGTTAGCCTGGGGCAACGCCCGAGGAACCTCGACACACAAAGAAATCGGCGCTGAAAGCGCGATTCAAATTCGAAACGGCGCCAGGTCACTGCCGGCGCATTTGGCGCTGGAAAACGTAGGAATTGCCGATCAGGTCGTAGACACGCTGGGCTGGGACTACCCGGTCGGTGACGTAATCGAGATTTCCATCCCGGCCAATAAAGGCGATTCGGAATCTCTCGCCACCCTCGTACTCGTATCCGACACGCGGGCCATCGGCGGCCACCAGGAAAGGAATGTTCGATCCAATCACTCCGCCCTCCTCGGTGAAGGCAGCAATGAAGACGGTTTTATGAGCCGCGTAACGCTCGTACATTTTCCGAAGCTGTCCAAGTTGCGAACGGAAAGCGCGGTCGCGCGGGCTCGGGGCGATCAAGACGACCACCGGCTGGCCCTTCAGGGTTGACAAGGCTCGCTGCCGACCGGTCGAGTCGATCCAGTTGATGTTCGGCGCGGGACGGATAACCACCGCCGAAAGCGTTGAAACCAAAGCAAGAAGCGCCAGGCCAATTGTCCAGGCAGGCCACCTTGTGAGTGAAATAGGGAATCTCGCTCTCATCAAATCTTCATCAGTTCGGCTTCCTTGGCCTCGACATGTTTCTCGACCGAGCCGACGTATTTGTCGGTGAGCTTCTGGATCTCCGCTTCGGCGTCGCGAAGTTCGTCTTCGGTGAGCTCGGCGGACTTCTGCATTTTCTTGACCGCCTCCATCGCGTCGCGACGGCAAGCGCGCACGCGCACCCGGCACTCCTCGGCGAGGTGCTTGACCGTTTTGGTCAGGTCCCGCCGGCGTTCCTCGGAGAGCTCGGGAATCGGTATGCGAATGATCTTGCCATCGACCGCCGGGGCGATTCCGAGCTTGGATTCGTTGATGGCCCGTTCGATGTCCTTCACCGTGGAAGCATCGAAGGGCTGGATAATGAGCAGGCGCGGCTCAGGCGCGGAGATGAGCGCGAGCTGCTTGAGCTTCATCGTGCTTTCGTAGGCCTGGACGTCGAGATTTTCGACCAGAGCCGGGGAGGCCTTTCCCGTGCGGATCGCTGCGAATTCATGGGCCATGAAATCCACCGCTTTCTCCATCCCCTCTTCCGCCTCAAAAAGTGCCTCGTCCAAACTCATTGCTTTTACTTGTCCGACACGAGCGTCCCCACCTTCTCGCCACGCAAAGCCAGCGGAATATTGTCCGGCTTGGTCATGTCGAAAACAATGATGGGCATCTTGTTGTCCATGCAAAGACTGAAAGCGGTGGAATCCATCACCTGCAGGCGCTTGGCCAGGGCTTCGCTATAGGTCAGATGCTCGTATCGGACGGCGTCGGGAAATTTTACCGGATCCTTGTCATAAATCCCGTCGACCTTGGTGGCCTTGAGGATGATATCGGCGCCGATCTCGTTGGCGCGCAAGGCGGCAGTGGTGTCCGTCGAAAAGAACGGGTTACCTGTGCCGGCGACAAAGATGACGAGATGGCCGACCTGCAGGTGCCGCGTGGCGCGTCGCAGGATGAATGGCTCGGCGACATTGTTCATTTCGATGGCCGTCTGCACGCGGACGGTCAGCCCCAAGTCTTCGAGGGCGCTCATGAGAGCCAGGCCGTTGATCACCGTTGCGAGCATGCCCATGTAATCCGCGGTGGCGCGATTCATACCGCGGTGAGACGCGGTGAGGCCTCTCCAAATGTTTCCTCCTCCGATAACGATCGCCAGCTCAATCTCTAGCTTTTTGACTTCCGCGATTTGCTTGGCAAGCTCCTGGACGATTTGAGGCGAGATGTTATCACGGCTGCCTTTTTCGCGAAGAGCTTCGCCACTCAGTTTAAGAACGACACGTTTGTAGTGATTGGTAGCCATCGGATTCTGAACCGGTGATCAAATCGTATCCATTGGCCTATGAAAAGGGAAAATCTCAGCGGAACTCGCCGAGCCTGGTGCCCGGTGTAATCGGGTGCCCGTGCAAGAAGTCGGCTGCCAACAGGCGCTTACCGCCCGCGATTTGCACCTCTTGGAGGAGCATGCCATCCTCTCCGGCCGCTACGACGATCCCTTCATCATCCGCGGTCAGGATCGTCCCGGCTTCTCCGGCGGCTCCTTCGGCGACCTCCGCGCGATGGATCTTGAGCATCACGCCGGCGTTTCGCAGAGGCATCACCGTGAAGGCGCCCGGCCAGGGAGTCATCGCTCGAATGCGCCTTTCGATTTCGAGGGCAGATTTGCTCCAGTCGATCTCGCCGTCCGACCGATCCAGTTTGGGTGCGTAGGTGGCCAGGGCGGGGTCCTGACGCTCGGATGTCGCCGTGCCCCGCGCAAGGCGCTCAAGGCAATCGAGGAGGGGCGCCGGCGCGAGCAGAGCGAGCCGGTCATGCAGGCTACCGGCGGTTTCGTCAGGCGCAATCGGAGTGGTCACCTTGAGAAGCATGTCGCCGGTGTCGAGTCCTTCGTCCATCTGCATGATCGTAATGCCGGTTTCGCTGTCCCCAGCCAGGATGGCGGCCTGCACCGGCGCGGCACCGCGGTGACGCGGCAGCAGTGAAGCATGGATGTTAACGCAACCGAGAGGAGGCAGCGACAGAACAGCCTTCGGCAAGATCTGTCCGTAAGCGGCGACCACGATGACGTCTGGTCTGAAGGGAACCAACTGGGCCAGGGCCTCGGGCGCGCGAATCTTCGCGGGCTGAAGAACGGGCCGCTCAAGCTCCTGCGCGGCCACTTTGACCGGCGAGGGGCGCAGTTTCAGGTCCCGGCCGGCTGGCCGGTCCGGCTGCGTGACGACCGCCTCCAACTGGCACAGGCCACTCGCCGCCAACGCTCTCAAAGAGGGCACTCCGATGGCTCCACTGCCAAGAAAGACAACGCGCATGGGCGACCGCGGGCAGCCGAAAACGCTAGACGATCAACCCGGACGGCTTGTCCCGCCTTGGCCCCTGCTGGACTTCCCGCTGACCAAGTGATTCCGCGCAACCGGTGCAAAGATAATCGTAGATCTCCTTGCCGGGCAGGACGAGGAGCAGACGCTCGCGCACCGGCATCGCTCGACCGCACTTTTTGCAGTAGAGAGATGAGGCCCGGAGATTTTCGAATTGATGCATTTAGTGCTGCACGAGAAAATCGCCCTCCCGTGCATCGACGATATGTGTAACGATCGTACTTAGCACCACGACGGGCGGCTTGGTGGCATCGATGTTGACGATCATTTCTTCGCCATAATGGTCGAGCAAGGGTTTCGACTCTCGCTCGTAGGTTTCCAGCCTCTGGCGAATCACCTCCTCGTTCGCGTCGTCGAGGCGGTTGTCCTTTACGGCTCTCTTCTTCAGGCGCTCGACAATCTTGTCACGATCCGGACAGCTCAAATGGAAGACCTTTTTCACCTCAATAAACGGATCCATCAAATCGGCCTGGCACACGTTGCGCGGTATGCCATCAAGGACAAGATAATCGATGTCCGGCCGAAAGCGATGAGACTCCACACAGAGCTGAATACTCATGCGCCAGAGTTCCACGGTGATCTCGTCCGGAACGAGCTGGCCTTTGCTTGAATACTCCAGAAAGGCTTTTCCGAGCGGCGTGCGCGTATCGATCGAGCGGAAGACATCGCCGCACGCGCAGTGATAGAAACGCGGGACCATTCCCAGCGTCCGACCTTGAGTTCCCTTGCCGCTGCCCGGCGCGCCGAAGATCAGGTATGTGCGGAATTTTGAAGCCACGATGGCCTTTCCTTTAGCTTTCGACCGCCAAGTTTCAATTCTTAACTCTTAGCGGACCGCGCCAGCCGTGGACGAAAGTTGCCATTGACCGTGCGGAACTCTTCGGTATTCGTGATCGATAACTTCCCAAGCCGCGTGACTCACAACGAAGAATTTGTCGTCGAAATACTCCGGGAGGTGGGAATGCTGACGCAGCAACAAGTCGAGCACGCGCGCATCAAAGCCGGAGCCGGCAGCGTCGTCCGTGAGTTGATCGATCAAGGCCTCATCACCGAAGAGGATGTCGTGCGCACGCTGGCCGCTCAGAACGGAATGGAATTCGTCGACCTGACGACAGTCGCGCCGCCGCCCGACGTTTTGCAGGCGCTCGATGTCGAGATCGCCAAGCGCTACCGCGCGGTGCCGGTGGCACTGCGCGACGGGACGCTGGTCGTCGCCATTGGCGACCCGATGGACATGGAGACCGCCGACGCGCTTTCCTTCGTCCTGAATCGCGAGATCGAATACGTTTGCGCCACACCGAATGCGATCAGAAAATCGATTGGTGACTTTTACGGGACGGAAGGCGACGGCGGCCTGAACGGATCGGGAGACGTGACGTTGCAGACCGAGGCGGGAGGCGACGAGACCACCGCCGGGGATGCGCCGATCATCAAGATGGTTTCGATGCTTCTGCTCGACGCCTACAACCACCGCGCGAGCGACATTCATCTCGAACCGCTGGAGAAGAAATTCCGTGTGCGCTTCCGGATCGACGGCGTGCTGCAGGAAATGTCCAGTCCGCCGAAGAAGCTCCACTCGGCCATCATCAGCCGCCTGAAAATCATGTCCGGTTCGATGAGCATCGCAGAAAAGCGCATCCCGCAGGACGGCCGCATCCAGCTCAAGCTTGGTCAGAAATCGCTCGACCTCCGCGTCTCGAGCATCCCGACCATTCACGGCGAAAGCATTGTCATGCGTATTCTGGACAAGAGCTCGCTGGCCCTGGGGCTCCCCGACCTCGGCTTTCTCTCCGACGACCAGATCAAGTTCGAGCGCCTCATCAGCATGCCCGATGGGATCATCCTGGTGACCGGACCGACCGGTTCGGGAAAGACCACGACGCTTTATAGCGCGTTGCATTACATGAACAAGCCGGACCGCAAGATCATCACGGTCGAGGATCCGGTGGAATACCAACTCAGCGGGATCAATCAGGTCCCGGTCAATACCAGCATCGGCATGTCTTTTCCCGCCGCCTTGCGATCGATGCTGCGTCAGGCTCCGAACATCATCATGATTGGTGAGATCCGTGATCTGGAGACCGCCAGCATAGCCATCAATGCCAGCCTGACCGGCCACCTTGTTCTCTCGACACTGCACACGAACGATGCACCCGGAGCCATCGCGCGCCTGGTGGATATCGGCATCAAGCCATTCCTGGTCTCGAGTTCGGTGCGCGCGGTTCTCGCGCAACGGCTGGTCCGCCGGTTGTGTTCGATCTGCAAAGAGCCTGGCGAGCTGACCGTTTACGAAGCGAAAGGCCTGCGCATCGATGCGAGACAAATCGCCGAGGGATCGGTCCAGAAAGCGCACGGCTGCGAGAATTGCCGCGGTAAGGGTTTCAAGGGCCGCATGGGCATCTTTGAATTGTTCACGATCGACGATGAGGTGCGCCACATGATCATCAATGGCGCAACGACGATCCAATTAAGAGGCCGCGCTCGCGAGCTCGGCATGCGCACGCTGCGAGAGGACGGCGTGCGCAAAGTGCTCGCCGGATTGACCACGGCGGAGGAAGTCATCACCACCACCATGACGGACGTCGAGTGAGTATGAATCCGAAGCAGATCGCAGATATGTTCGTCGAAGCGGGCTGGCTGACCGCCGATCAAGGCCATGCGCTGGCGCAGGAGGCAGCCACCACCGGCAAGCCGATCGAGAATGTGATGGTGGACCATGGCGTCGTCACCGAAGACCAGTTCTTTGCGCTGATCGCCGAGTCGCTCGGAACGGAAGTTGTCGATCTCGATACATTCGACGGGGCTTCGCACATTCTGCATCTTGTTCCGGGTGGTCTCGCCCGTCTTCACGGGGCGCTTCCGGTCGGCCATTCCGACAACACCATTTATGTGGCGCTGGTCGACCCGCTCAACCCACAGATCGCCGAAGACCTTCGTTTCGCTCTCAACCGCGAAATTCACATCGTGGTCGCGCCATCCACCCGAATCCGCGCGCTCATTACCCAGCACTATGGCTCCGAAGCCTCGACCATGGAAGACGTCCTCGCCCAACTCGGCGAGAATACGGAGGTCACCCTCGATGAGGTCAGCGAGGATCAATTCAATGCGCAGGTGGTCGCGCAGGAAGCCAATGCCGCACCGATCATCCGCTTTGTCGACCTGATCCTCGACAAGGCGGTCTCCGCGCGCGCGAGCGACATCCATTTCGAGCCCTTCGAGACAGAGTTCAAGATCCGTTATCGGGTGGACGGGGCGCTCTACGAGATGGATCCCCCGCCCCGCCACCTCGCCCTTCCCGTCATTTCGCGCGTCAAGGTCATCGCGAATTTGAACATCGCCGAGCGCCGCCTGCCGCAGGACGGCCGCATCCTTCGCGTGGTCAATGGGAAGCCGATCGACTTGCGCGTTTCGACCCTTCCGACCGCCTTTGGCGAGAGCGTGGTGCTGCGTGTTCTCGATCGCTCCAGTGCCAACCTCGACCTCGAGAATCTTGGGATGCCCGATTACATCTATGACTACATTCTTGAAGTCATCGAGAGACCGAACGGTATTTTCATCGTCACCGGCCCGACCGGCTCCGGAAAAACAACCACGTTGTATTCCTGCCTGCGAAAGATCAACACGATCGAGTCGAAGCTACTAACCGCCGAAGATCCGGTCGAATACGAGATCGATGGGATCATTCAGGTCCCCGTCAACGAGGGAATCGGACTCACCTTCGGGCGCCTCCTGCGCGCTTTCCTGCGCCAAGATCCCGACCGTATTCTCGTCGGCGAAACGCGCGATACGGAAACCGCGCAAATCGCCATCCAGGCGTCTCTCACCGGTCACCTCGTCTTCACAACACTCCATACCAACGATTCGACCGGCGCGGTGACCCGGCTCATCGACATGGGCGTCGAACCGTTCCTGATCTCCGCCTCCCTCGAGTGCGTGCTGGCCCAGCGCCTCATCCGGAAAATCTGCAGTGACTGCCGGGCACCCTACGAGCCAACCGAATCCGTCCTCCGCTCGCTGGGCCTCACCCCCCACGACATCGGCGACAAAAACTTCTATTACGGCAAGGGGTGCGAAGTCTGTAACCAGACGGGATACCGCGGGCGCAAGGGCATCTACGAACTCCTCAAAATCACCGACCCGCTCCGCGATCTCATCAGCAGCCGCGCCCCGACCGTGGTCATACGCCAGAAAGCCATCGAACTGGGCATGACCACGCTTCGCGAAGACGGCCTGCGCTCGATCTACGACGGCATCAGTACGATCGAAGAAGTGGTCAAATACACCTGATCCACACCCCGGCCTGGGCCAAGGGTCTGTGGTGGAGACTGCGACGACTTGTAGGGCGGTTGTCCCAACCGCCCGATTTCGACAACCGGGATTCCGAAGTAGGCAATCCCCCTCATTTACGACAGGTCGGGTCGGGAGCGACCAGCGCCAACGGCGCGATGTCATCACGAGTCTGGCAGCTGCCAGAGAACGCCCCACGGAACGTGTGAACGCACTCAGCGCTGAAGGCGCGAGCGACTCGCCTCCTTGCGAATCGTCGGCCCGCCGCCGAGATGAAGCGATTCTCAGAAGAGACTTTCGAAAAAGGTCGGCGACAGATGGTCACGGCCTCGGGTGTGGTGCTCGGCGTCCGCGCCGAGCACAGTGGTCGCAAATGAATCTGGTCATAGCCATGCGCACTGGGATCACAAACTTCGTTAATCGAAGCTCTGTCCGGCGTGGAAGCCGGACCATCACACCCGAGACGGGTGTGCTCCCCGGAATACTCGTTTGAGCGGTTCTCCGGAAAAACAATTTCCGAGAGATGATCCCTTAAGTCGACTCGCGCGTTCCGCGATTCAAGAGAAAGGTGCTTCGTCCGCACCCAAAAGGCCTCTATAATTTTTTACGTAACAACGATACGTAGGTGCCTTATCTTATGTTTGTTGTTACCCTTTCGCCAGGCCCGCTGCCACCTCTTTTGCGAAATACGTGAGGATAATGTCGGCGCCTGCTCGTTTGATGGCGAGGAGCGCTTCGTCGCGCGTGCGTTCGTAGTCCAGCCAACCGAGTTGCGCAGCCGCGTGGATCTGCGCGTACTCGCCGCTTACCTGATAGGCGGCTACGGGAAGGTGGGTCGATTCCTTCACGGCCCGCACGACATCGAGGTATGGACCGGCTGGTTTGACCATGACGATGTCGGCCCCTTCCTCGGCGTCGAGGGCGACCTCGCGCAACGCCTCACGAATGTTTGCCGGATCCATTTGGTAGCTGGCCTTGCTGATCGCGTCCTTGCCGATTTTGCTGCCCACGGCGTCGCGAAATGGACCGTAGTAAGCCGATGCATACTTGGCTGCATACGAGAGGAGGATCGTGTCCTGAAATCCTTCTTCATCGAGAGCCTCCCGGATCGCCGCGACGCGACCGTCCATCATGTCCGAGGGCGCGACGATATCGGCTCCCGCCTGAGCCTCCTTGACGGCGAGCCGCCGGAGGATGGCGACTGTCTCGTCATTATCCACGCTGGTCCCATCACTCGTCAGAACGCCGTCGTGTCCATGCGAGGTGTAGGGATCGAGCGCCACGTCGGTAATGACGACCAGCTCCGGCAAGGCCTCCTTGATGCGGCGGACTGCGCGATAGAGCAGGTTATCGTCCTTAAGTCCATGCGTGCCACGGGCATTTTTCAGGCTCGGCTTGATCGAAGGGAAAATCGCGACCGCGAGAATACCCGCAGCCAGCGCCTCGTCGCATTCCCGCAGGAGCGAATCGATGGAGTGGCGTTGAACACCCGGCATCGAAGGCACTTCCGCGCTCTCCTTTTCGTCATGGACAAACAGCGGATAAACAAGATCGCCGGGCAGCAGGTGCGTCTCGGCGACCAGCCGGCGGATGGCACTCGATTGTCGCAGGCGGCGCGGTCGAACGGGCAGATAAAGGCTCATGAGGAATCAGAAGCTGCGCAAGATAATAGACGCTCCTTTCGCCAATACAAATCGCCAGCCAGCGTCTTCCTCACAATCGAATGCAGGCCGAGCGGGGCCAGACCGGGATCGGATGCTGTTTCAGCCCCTGAGCACGAAGGTGTTGAAGGAATCGGCCGGCAGCGTCTCGGCGATGACTTTCTCCCCAATTTTCACACGAACCGGCAGATCCTCACCAAGATCGTTTTGCATCAATACCACCACGCTGCCGTCAGGATTGGAGAAGGCGAGCAGGTTTTCATACCCGGACGCGCTCATCGTAAGGAGACGCCTCGCACCCGGCTGAACAAAGCCGCTGAAGTGCTTCATGAGGTAATACTCGTAGTTGAACTTGAAAGTCCTCGCCTCGATGTCAACCGTCACCAGCGAATTCTGTGCCCACCCCCATCGACTGACTCCGCCCTTCTCCAGGGAAATATTCCAGTAGCAGTAAGCGCTCACGCCATTCTCCAGGAAGTGCTTGATCAAATTCCAAGTATAGCGGCAGTACCGCCAGTCGTTCCTGCTGTCTCCGCACTCCTGTTCAGTCTGATAGAGCTTCAGGTTCGGGAAACGCCAGTGGATGCGAGGGATGGCGCCCTTGCCGGCCCATTGAAATCCAGCTCCCTTGATGTAAGGACGGCTCCGTGGGTCGAGCAGAGGAATCTCGACCAGCTTCTCATTCGGACGCTCCATCGTCCCGAAAAAGACGTCCACGTTCAACTTCTCCATTTCCGGCCCGAGGAATGAGATGAATCTTGCGAGTCCTTCCGGAGTCCAGCAGCAACTGGGAAATACCTGGGGAGAGTTGAATTCATTTTGCGGCATCACCATGCCTATCTCGATGCCCTGGTCGCGATAGGCCTGAATGAACCGCGCGAAATAGGCCGTATAAGCTTGGAAATAGCGATCCTCTTGAATGAACATGTCCGTTCCTTCCCGGCCGACCTGATCGGGCCTCAAACCGTTCGGCGGCATGTCCGGTCCGGAGAGGGCGGCCGCGTAGTGGCCGTTTGACTTCATCCAGGTCGGGGGACTCCAAGGCGAAGCCCAGAGCTTCAGTTTCGGTTGATGTCCGAGGGCACTCTTGATGAAGGGCACGAGCGTCTCCAAATCGTTCGAGATACTGAAATGCTCCAGCGCAAAGTCGCCCGGCACTTCATCGTAGGAATACCAATCGCGTGAAAAATCGTTCGCGCCGAGCGGCATGCGGCAGATGGTGAAGTTGGCCCCGACGCCCGGAGCGAAGAGCTCTCGGAGAATACCTTCCCTGTCGTCCCCGTTGAGAGCGCTCAAAGATGTCCAGCCGAGTTCGTTGAAGCACGCGCCAAATCCCTCGATCGTCTGCTGCGCAGCATCGAGTTGAACCTCCACATCCCACTTGGCGTCCGGGTCGGTGATAACCGTGAGTCGGTCGGCCTTTTGCCAGGGAGCCGTCCGCGTGGTGGCAATCCACTCGGTGACCGGCGCATCCGGGTGGCGGCTCGTGGTTGAGTTCACGGTTCGGGTGTCAGCAGCAGTTTGTAGTGTCATTTGTTTGAAAATCATGAGGGCTCTTGGTACGGCACCCGCTTGACAGGCGTCCAAGTGTGGTTTGGTTGTCCTAGAATGAGCCATACTTTCGATGGCCTGATAGAATGCCCGAAGAGGGCTTTGAACGTTCGTCCACGTTTCTCGATCCCTGGCCCGGCGTCACCACTATGAGAGCCGGGGCCGAATCTCTCCACGGCGGGCCCGCTCTCGGCGAGCTTCGCGTTTCGCATGACCGCAGCTCCCTGGCACAACTTGCGGCGGCGTTTCTGCGCCGGTTTCCGGCTTCGCTCGGCCTCTTGCTTGCCTTGGCGCTTTGCGGCTGCGCCGCCCCTCAGGGCACACGCACCGATTCACGCGACTTCGCGGTCTCGACCTGGTCAGTCAGCCCGCAAAACACGCAGCTCGCTCAAAAGCGTGCACGAAACTATCTCAAGCGGCATTCCTACGTTGCCGAAGACGTCCGCCTTCTCGCGGTGATCGCCGACTCTGTCTTCCCGAGCGAAGTTCCGGATCTTTGGGTCAAGCTGGGCCGGTCCGAGACATCATCAAGCGCCTACCTTCAACGGCGAGGTCAAACGTTCAAGCTCTGGAGCGTCGTCCTGATCGATCGCACCACCCTGAAGCCAACGAGTTCCGCTTATCTCCTCGCCAACACGCCGGCCCAAGGCGAAATCGTCCGGATGGGTCGACACAAAGTGCTTTACATCGGCCGCGGCAACTAGAAGCGAACGACTCCTTCGGCGCAGGGCACGCGCAATACCGTGGCCGATTGTGCTTTTCCCGAACGTCGAGCCCGCTAAGATTCCCCTTGCCCGGAAGCCCTGATTCACTCATCTTCTGCGGCCCTTTGTGAGACCCTATCGTCCAGTGGCCTAGGACACCGCCCTTTCACGGCGGTAACACGGGTTCGAATCCCGTTAGGGTCGCGCAAGCGATGGCGAAGCCAATTCGAATTGCGCCATGGCGAATTCGACTACCCTGCGCGTAGCGCAATCCTTCCAGCCGAAGGCCACCTTCGTAGAGCCCTGCGTGAGCAGGGATAATCCCGTTAGGGTCGCCAACATGTTGGCGAGTCCGGAGGACATTCGAAGTTCGGTTCGACTACCCTGCGCGTGAGCGCAATCCTTCCAGCCGAAGGCCACCTTCGTAGAGCCCTGCCTCTGCAGGCATAATCCCGTTAGGGTCGCTATTCGTCTCGGGTGGCAAACTGCCTCTTAATGTTGATAAATAAAGGCTATGTGGGCAATTTGCCAATTACCTTGAAGGTGAGGTGGGACGCAGTTGCGGCGGGAGAATTGTTACCTTTTGTTACCCTCTTTGGAGCTCGGCAGTTCCAGCTATTGCAGCCATTCCATCGGAACAAGCTTCGGTCCGTTCATCCTCTCCTCGACAAGACGTGTCGCTAGGACAAACGGCGTCAGGCGCGTGATCCAGCATAATAATCTCAAACCTGTCGGAGAAATGAGAAACGAACTTGTCGAAAACGATGAACCGCGGCTCTTCAAGCGCAATTCGCACCGCTTCTCTTCAGCCACCAAAGAAGCAACGCCTGATACGCCGGCCAATCGCAGTGGATTCCTTTTCGATATCGTAAGCTTCCCGGTGATCACGAATACTACGCAAGTGCCGTTCCATAACCACGGTCAGCTCATCAACAATCGCTGGCCTTGCTTTAATGATCGGCTCGTATTGTTTTTTTCCAATTTCAAAAACCACAGCGCCGTCCACGGCGCGCACGGTTGCCGATCTTGGCGTACCCGTCAACATCGATATTTCGCCGATGATGTCCCCCCGTTTCTTTATCCCTATCAGCCGGTCAACACCATCCGATTGCCGCACAAACGCCTCCAGCCTACCTTCCCCGACCAAAAATAGGGACGACCCTTCCCGGCCCTCAATGATTATCCGCTCCATCGGCCCCAGAACGATCTCGCGCGCGGTTTGGGCCAGAGGCCGGAGCTCATCTTCGGTGAGCATCTTGAAGATGGAGACTTCCCTAAGCAGTCCGTAAACCTGTTCGGCGGAGGTCTCAAACTCGTTGGGGAGTTTGGCGCTGATACTACTTGTCGGAAAATACGGCTTGCAGTGCACCTGCCCGAAATAACCATCCCGCCGCTGCAAACGCTCCAGTTGCGCCTCCTGACCTCCCATGTACGCCTGCACCAGACTCACCTGCTCGGGGACGCACTCGATACCGGTGTAATCCATAATGTCCCGATGCTTAGCCCACACAGCCACCTCGTTCATCGACGCCCGATATTGGTTGCACGCGGAAGCAAACAGCCCATCCTGATCCCCAAAGAGTCTGGTGAACCGCTTGGGCAGCCGATTGATTCTGAGCAGACCAATCTTCCCTTGCTGGTGCCAGAGAATGAATTGCTTCACATTCTCGTCGAGAAATCCCAGTTCCGGAAAACCGCCCGGTGTTTTGCGTAGCACGGCGCGCTCTGCATCTCTAAAGACCCGGTGCCAGGTTTCCTGTGCGTTGTGCTTGTTCGTTCCGGCGAGTTCGATGGCGTGTTTTAAGTCCTGGTGGTGAACTTTCAAAAAGGCCAGCGTGGCTCTTCTCTTTTGCAACAGATTCAAAACAGAAACCGGGCCAGTTTGGTGACTCCTAAATTTGGAGAACACAATTTCACGCAGTTTCCAGACCGCCCGCCAGCCCTGCGGGTTAAGTCTTTTGCGAATCTCGGCGAAAAATGGACTGGTGTCATACATCACCCTTTCGGCCGGAGTCAGCAAATCCCCCACGTCGTCCCTAACCGCTTCAAACACGCCGAGGCAGGTCAAAAATTCCAGGTACAGCCCGACCCGCATCAGCCATCTGGGATCTGTTAGATGGCGCTTCTTGTGAACAATGTCCTCTACCAGCGCATCCGTGTACAGAGCCGCTTTGTCAGAACCGATCAGTAAAACTGGGAACCAGGGATGATACGCGCAATCCAATCCATCCTTGCCGGCCGCTCGGGCCTGCCTTTCCGTATCCGGCTTGATCAACTTGTCAACCATTCGCTGGTACAAAGAACCGAAGCGCCGGGTATCACAAATATCAATCCAGGTCTGGGTCGTTGCCACGGGTACTCCCCGATGTGTCAGCCGCAAGGAAACGTGAAGCATCTGCGAAAATACGTGACCGAAAGTAAAAGGATCCAAGCCATCCGTTGCAGCTTCCCGAATTCGCGCGTCCAGATCCTCCCAATGCCAGTGCTGACCCGGCAAAAAATCCTGGTTGGGTGACAGGGCGATAACCAGATTCTTTCCAGCAACTTCACGAGGCGAAATCGCCCGGAGGGCTGGCTTTCCGTCATTGCCTTTTTCAAAGACCAATGGCTCCACATGACGCTTGTCCCACCCCGGAATTGGCAAAGTCTGCTGTGAACCATCTGTTCCAGCAAAAGAGAGCGTCAGATCGAGCGCAAAAGCGTTGTGTTCCTCCGCTGCGTACTGCCCCAACCCTGTCACGTGATAGAGAATGTACGCTTTGTTTTCCCCTTGAGCCGCCTCCTCCAGGATCAGACTCGTGCTGTCGCTGGAGCCCAAACCGGGATGGGCTGCTTCATCAATCGGGCGCCGGCCCGTGATAAAAGGGACCACCTGGCACGTCGCGGGCTTTTCCGTGGCGGTCTGTTGGGCCTCATTGCACAGGGCGCGGATCAAGTCGATTTTTTGATCAGAGGTGAAACCGACGACCTCTGCGACAATGAGACGATGGAGCTGGTTGAGAAATTCAGCCTCACGCATCTTGCGAACTCCTTATGAGCGACACGCGCGTGGGATACCCTGCCTGCCAGTGCCAGGCGTCTACCATCGTGTGCCAGACCTCGTTATGCCATGCCGCCTTTGCATACGTATCTACCTGCAATTAGAATCATGGCCCGCTTCGCCCTATCGCAAGATAAACCCTTCCTTCAACTTTGCGAGGATTGTCTCGCCGGGGATCGGCGGCCGTCCGCTGGTGATCACGCGCAGCGGTTCGCCGGGGCATTCATGGCGCGAGCGAGAGCTCCTGGTAAGGCTTGTCTGGCCGCGTCTTGAGAATCATCACCTCGGCCGGGTTTTTTGGATTGCGAACTCCTTTTGCGGTCTTGGTGGTGTCAACTGTTGCGCAGCCAGAGACGATCAGCAGGAACGCGCACAGGACTTGGAGGTGAACAGATAGATTTGCTGCGTCGCTTCACCGATGAAAGCGGAAGCCCATGTCAAGCCTCGTGCTTCGATGAGTCGGCACAACGCGGCCTAAACACACCGCAGCCAAACAGTACACTGACCGTTGCGCGCTGGAGCGCACCGCATCTTGGCGATCACAGCCTGTAGCTCCGCCTAATTTGAGGTCCTGAGGCGTGAACCACCCGCAGAGTTTGGCGATCGTTTTAACTTTCGGCTTACGTCACATATGCTGTTTCACTGAATCGAGTTGTCCGGGATTCTAGGCGAGCACCACGTCTCCAGGAGCGCTCCATTGATGGGTAGATCGCAATTCTCATACGACCGGATACGTTCGCGACCGGTGGCTTGTCAACTCAGTGTCCCCAGTGCTAGGAGGATGATGCGGACCCCTCGCAACGACCCGTGATAAATCGACCGTAACCCAATACCAGACTACCACGAGGACGAAGCCGACAATAGATTTCGCGCAGGACGGATTGGTCAGTCCCTCCAGCTTGACTACTTATCATAAGTTTATTTCCGGGAAAAGGTTGGCTGTTCGAGAAGGCACCGATGAAGACGAATATGACGATTCTCCGGTTTGCCATTCTACTGGTCTGCCTCAATGCGTTTTCGTCCACCAGTGCATTGGCGCGGCCAGCTTCTCCGCGAACTGTTCGCGTCACCGCCCAAGTGTTGAATGTTCGGTCGGTCCGGGACTAAAATTCGTAATCGTCACGAAAGTGCGACGAGGCACAGTCTTGAGGGTGATCAGGGTTCGCCACGGTTGGCTTCACGTGCGCAGGTCCGCGCGTGCGGCGCGTGTTCTGGGCTGGGTAAATTCGGCGGGTACGGTGCGCTTAAGGCAATCTGAATTCTGACCGTGCGTGTGTCCTCCACCTCGGCGAACGTTGTTCCTTGCTTGAGATAAGTGCCGGTGAGATATTCGATCGAAATGGCGAGTTTTGGCCACAACGGATGTTCAGATTGATCATGTTAGGAATACTTGGACCGGAACGGTCTGGGTTAACACGGCCAAACCGGTATCGGCTGGTTGGTGAATTGACAAAGCACGTGGGAACAGAATGCGGAATAAAAATCGCCGACCAACTGGTGGTTCACAAGAGGTTGTCTCCCTTCGACCGGCTGCTCCCGGCACACGGCCCTTCTTGCCCTCGAGCGGCGTTGTCGAATTTTCTCAGAGATTCTAAGAACCTGTGAAAAAATTGGAAAGCGCCGCGTTGCAGATGGATTTTTGGCTTGGCCAAGGCGCGAGGGCGGCGGCAATACCCTCAGCGGTGTTGCCGATGCTTCGCATCGCCCTGCGGGCTGCCTTCGGCAGGCTGTCTCCCTTCGGTCGGCTGTCCCGCCCGAGCAACGCCGGCCAAGCCAAAAAGACACGCAACCCAGGTGGGAAGAAAGGGTCCCACCCCTTTCAGGGCGAGAGCAAGAAAGGCCGTCTGTCGGTGTTGCCCGCTCGCTTACAGCCCGCTACGGGGATGCGCCCTCGCGTGCGCCTTGCCATACGGCCTTTCTTGCTCTCGCGCGGCATTTTCTAGTTTTTTCACAGGTTCTAAGACTTCAAAGGAGGATATTCATGGCGACGAGTGAAACAGAAGCGGGTGTTGATGTGCTATCGACACATCCAAACAAACAAACGGAATTGCGTTACAGGATCAGCGTGGACGACTCCGGCACAAGAGCAACGTTAGCCAGTATCGTAGTGAAACGAGCGAGCGGAGCCACCGACGGGGCCAGTCTAGCAATTTCGACCGACGCGGTGGGCGGTGAGCTCGCCCAGCGTTTGGTGATTGACGATCAAGGCAATGTCGGCATTGGAACGGGAAATCCGGGGGCCAGATTGGATGTCGTCGGTGACGCGAAGTTCAGCGGACCATTGTCTATCCAAGGCGCTCTCACTGTAGGTGGCGCCGCGACAATCGACGGGGACTTGACAGTGACGGGCAAGCTGACCGCAGCCAGCTTTAAGGGCAATGGTGCGGGATTGAGCAACGTCACACCAAGAGACGACTCCATAACCAATGCCAAACTGGCCCAGGATGCCGCGTCGCTCAGCAAAGTGTCGGGCGGGAAGATGGTCGTCCAAGGAGATAGTGTCGCCATAGGCGGCCGACTCGAGGTCAAGGGAGCTGTCAAGTTTCAAGGGTCCGGGTCGACCACGCCCGGTTCCACCAACTGGCAGCCTTACCCCGGTAACACCGGCATCTCCCTGGACGTGGACACCAGCGCCGGCAAGTTCACCACCACGCCCAATTACTTTACCTCGCTCGGCGGCGACTCGTCGCACTGGGCGACCACCGGCGTCACCTCAATCTACACGCCTTCGCCCACGGGCTTTCGGGTGTACGTGCGCTGGTCGGACGGCAGCGCCCTGACGCCAGCGCAGGCCAACTCCCTCCGATGGCACGTTAGTTGGCTCGGAGTCGAAGCCTAGCCGGACGGGTTATTTGCGAGTCTATGTTCCATGTGCGCTGCAGAAACCAGACAAGTTGTGTGGCCTTTGCGTTGAGCACGCGGAATCCGCTGTGGGAAGTGGCGACGTTGTTCTACGTTCGAAATGGTGTTCTTCGGCCCGGAGCCTTGGCAACCGGGCGATTTCCGGCAGGGTAGGAGCCGACACGGTTTGAAACTGCGCGGCTAGCGCGGGCGGCACCGTGCCGCCACGGTGGGACGTGAATCAATTGCGAATCCCCCGCGCCCCGTTTCGGGTTTCGGGGGTCTCGTTTGGTTTTGTTATCGACGCATTCATGGAATTGCGCCGATACCGTCCGACAAATCGCCCGTTCTTTCAGTGCACGGAAATCGGAGGCGATTCCCTTACACCTTTTCGCGCTCTCGACATCTCAGGCCGTTTGTCGGCTTTGCTCCGAAAGGATGGAATTTTGAAAATTGATCGCGTCCATGTTTCGGAGTGTCGAAGCCTAAAGTGGAAGAAACAAGAGCCGCGCTTCGCGGTAAGCGTCTCGCCAAGCACCACTATCAAATGGGACCATAGGCGTCATAGGATGCGGCTATGACGGTTATGGAATCTGGATCAGAGATCTTGAAAGTTGATGAGGTTGGGCGCATTCAAACCCCACCGGGAAAACGCGAGGCGCTGCTGGTCGAGTATGATCGTAGCGGGATGACTGGAGCGCAGTTTGCGCGGTTTTCCGGGGTGAGGTATGCGACGTTGATGTATTGGCTTGCAGAGGCGGCGCAAGAAAGCTGGCCGGAGCCAGCAAGTGAGAATTCCAGGGCCGGATCATCCGCGTTGGCTGGAAGCGCGCCGGGAGCTGGAGCGATTATCCTTATCTGATCCTGGACGCTCGCTATGAGAAGGTCAGGGAGAACGCAGTGATCGGCTCGCGAGCCGTGCTGGTAGCCATCGGGATTGACTGGGAGGGCCGTCGACAGGTGCTCGCCGTGGACATGGCCAACCGCGAGAGTTCGACCAGTTGAAAGGAGTTCCTTCTGGGCCTGAAAAGACGCGGCTTGCGGGGCGTCCTCTTCGCCGTCAGCGACGATCATCCCGGGCTCAAACGCGCCATCATGGAGGTGCTCCCGGAGGCTTATCGGTCCGGCGGCTGCCTGGCGGCTGCCGGATTATGTGCATTTCTTGCGCAACGCGCTCGATTACCTGCCCCGCAAAGTCGCCGACGATTGCTTGCTGGAATTGCGCTGGCTCTACGATCGACGCAACGCCGAGGAAGCCCGCCGGGATCTCGCGGCCTGGCTGCTGCGCTGGCAGGAAAAGTATCCCAAGCCCTGCGCGTGGGTAGAAGAAAACATCGAGGAGACGCTAACCTTCTACCGCCTACCCCGAGAACATCACAAGCACCTAAAGAGTACCAATATGCTCGAGCGGCTCAATCAAGAGATCAAACGCCGCACTCATGTCATTCGCATCTTCCCCAACCAGGAGAGCGCGCTGCGGCTCATTCGGGCTCTTACTGTCGAGATCCACGAGGACTGGATCGAAGCCCACCGCTACCTCAACATGGAAATGCTGCGCGAACAACGCAAACAACTCCAACTCTTGGAGGCCGCCTAACGTGAAGTCGACGGCTTCTTCATCCGCCGCGGCGGACTCTGACTGGGCGTCAGCGCCCCGAGCTCTTTCCCTCCGGGGCTCGGGCTGCCGCAACCTCGCCTCCGGCGTTTGTGAATAAGCCTTCCCCTTTTCCAAACTCTTATCCCGATTCCCTTTTGCTGAACTTGACGCATACAACTAGCCGCATACCCTCTCAACCAAGTGAGCATGCCGTGGAAATCGAGGCGCAACCAACTTGCAGCCGATTGCCGACAGCCTCCGCTACTCTCCCGCTAGTGACCATCCCCCGCTCCACTCGGCCCTTCTGGCTCGAGTTTCAGGCCATCGTCGGAGGTGATGCTCAAGCCCGCTTCTACGAGGCCTTCCACTTCGACGACAATGAACCCAGTGCAAATGAGCTCGCACAGCTCGTTCTTGTGGGAACGAAGCGGGCGACTGCTGGGTTGGCGTGGTCCTTCGAAGCGAGAAACAGGCCACCTCCCAAGCCCGGCGACCTTAGCGTCGTGACCAACTGGCAGGGTGAGCCGCTGTGCGTCATCGAAACCAAGGCCGTGGCGACTGTCCCATTCGAGGAGGTCAGTGAGGAGTTTGCCGCCACTGAGGGCGAAGGCGATGGATCTTTGCGCTATTGGCGCGCAGTCCACTGGGCATACTTTGGAAGAGAATGCCAACGCATTGGAAGAGTGCCTGGCCTGAGAATGCCAATCGTCTGCGAGCAGTTCGAGGTCATCTACCGTAGAGCCACCTGAACGTGCTGCCTAACCCTTCCGTGCGGGCGGATATCAACGGCGAGGCACACTGGCCTTTCCGTTAAGGTCGGTGGCGCCGTTGGCTGCCGCTCGCACCTTCGCGCTCGTCGTACCGCCAGCCATGAGTCTTGTGAGCGCGCCGGGTTGACCGCCAAGGGCGCGGACGTCATCGAGCGATTGAGCGAGGTGACGGAGGTCTGCTTCGACAAGACAGGGACACTGACCCGCGGTCAGTTGGACGTCGTTCGATGGACGCCTCGAGAGGAGGCCGCGACGGAGGCGCTCCTGACGCCCCAGGCTTGAACCCCGCGGCCCCTCGCCGCATCGACCCCGGTCCTGAAAAAGCAAATTCCTATCATTTCATTTACCCCGTCCACGCCGAGGTGAACCGTTTCCGGCGACCGCGTCCGCGGCCCCGCATTGCCATGCCCCCCGGCCGCCGGTATTCTCGCGCCATGTCTTCACTCGTCGACCTCCTCCGCGCGAGCGCCGCTCAATTCGGCCCGCTGCCCGCCATCCACTTCCAAGGACGCACCACGACGCACGCGGCGTTCGGCCAGGCGACCGACCGGTTTGCGGCCGGCCTTGCGGGGCGCGGGATCGCGTCGGGCGACCGCGTCGGACTCTACTGCGTGAACAGCGACGCGTTCGCGATCGCGTACTTCGGCATCCTGAAAGCGGGTGCGACGGTCGTGCCCATGAACCTGCTGCTGAACCCGAAGGAGGTCGCCTACATCCTCAAGGATGCCGCCGTGAAGGCGCTGGTCTACTTCGAGGCGTTTGCTGAAGCGGTCAACGCGATCAAGTCCCAGGTCCCGACTCTCACGTTGCAAATTTGCATCGGGGCCCAGAACCCGCTGCAGGACATCCCGTTTTCCGATTTGCTAGCGGACTCCGGGCCGGTCCCCCAGCCGGCGCTGAACCCGGCCGAGGATCTGGCCGCCATTCTCTATACCTCCGGCACGACCGGGCACCCAAAGGGCGCGATGCTGACGCACCGCAACCTCGCGTCGAACATCGAGAGCGTCCGCCAGGCGCTACACCTCGAGCCGGGCAAGGACGTGCTGCTCTGCGTGCTGCCGATGTTCCACGCGTTCGCGGCGACGGTCTGCATGATCTTCCCGCTGACGCACGGCTGCGCGGTCGTGCCCATGCCGAAATTCGAGCCGCAGGGCGTGGCCGACGCGATCGCGGCCCACCGGGTCACGGTCCTGCCCGCCGTGCCGAGCATGTTCAGCGTGCTGCTGCACCTGCCCGACACCAAGATCGCCCAGTTCGCCCCGCTGAAATTCGCCGTCTCCGGCGGCGCCGCGCTGCCGGTCGAGGTGATGCGCCAGTTCGAGACGAAGTTCGGCAAGCTGATCTACGAGGGCGACGGACCCACCGAGTGCTCGCCGGTCACCTGCGTGAACCCAATCGGCGGGCTGCGCAAGCCCGCATCGGTCGGGCTGCCCGTGCCGATGGTCGAGATGAAGATCGTCGACGACCGCGGAAGCGAGCTTCCGCACGGCGCCGTCGGCGAAATCGTCGTCCGCGGCCCGAACGTGATGAAGGGCTACTGGAACCACCCGGAGGAGACGAAGGAGGCCTTCTTCGACGAATGGTTCCGCACCGGCGATCTCGGCACCGAGGACGACGACGGCTACTTCTGCATCGTCGACCGCAAGAAGGACATGATCATCGTCAACGGCATGAACGTGTACCCGCGGATGGTCGAGGAGATCCTCTACCAGCACCCGGCGGTGCGCGAAGCCGCGGTGGTCGGCGAGCCCGACGAGCTGCACGGCGAGATCCCCGTCGCCTTCGTCGCACTTAAGGAGGGCGCGCAGGCGACCGCGCAGGAGGTGCGCCAGCACTGCCGCGACAACCTCGGCCGGCACGAGGTGCCGCGCAAGGTCCATCTGATCCCGCAACTGCCAAAGAACGCAGCGGGCAAGATCCTGAAACGCGAATTGCGGAAATCCGGCGAATACGAGCGCGGCATCGACAGCCGCGGGGCATAAGGAAAACGGCGCCCACAGTTGAACAGGCAATTAGCGCGCATTTCGCCGGGACGCATCGCCGAACCGGAAAATGTGTGGAACGCGGTGCTGTTTTTCGTCCGGGCCGGATCCGACTTTATCATCGGTCAGACTCCGTACCTGGACGGCGGGATCACAGCTACACAATAGCTGTGGATCATCAGATCAAGGCAAGCTGGCCTTCGTAACCACGGGGGCGGGTGGGATCGGGGAAGCGATCGCTTTGACGATCGATAAGAAGTTCGCAAAATCCAACGCGCTGTTTAGACTAAGGAGTCCTCGAGAACCCGGACCAATCTGGCTGCCTATCCAAGCGCACTTTCCCGAAAATTGCATCGTTCCTTGGCCCGCGAACGTAGCGTCATTGTTCCAAATGCTATGGAAACCAACGAACGCATCACCGCCCACTTTACTGAACACATCCGTGAACATGGCCGATACCCTGAGTCGGTCTACATCTTTTGCCGCGGGCTGGGCATTGAGGAGAAGGAGTTTTTTTCGGAGTTTGGGTCCTTTGAGTGGGTCGAGAGCGGGCTTTGGGAAGATTTGGTCGACCAAGTGGCAGTTGCCGTCGAATCCGGCCCGGAATGGAGTTCCTTCTCGGCGCGGCAGCGGCTCCTGACATTTCATTTCGCCTTCCTGGAGAAGGCGCTCAGCTATCGCTCTTTGATGCTGACACGTTTTACAGCCGCGCGACCGCTCGCCCACCCTGGCTGGCTGCGTGGTTTCGAGACACGGTTCAAGGCATTCGCCACCAATATCATCGAGAAGGGTATCGAATCAGGCGAAATTGCCGACCGTGGACGCCTGACTCCGCTTTACCCCGACGCGCTATACCTGCATTTGCGGGCTGTGATCGATTTCTATCTGAAAGATGACAGCAAGGGGTTCGAGCGCACCGATGCTTTCGTCGAAAAATCGGCGGCGGTGGCTTTCGATATCATTCGCAAGCAGGTTTTGGATTCCGCGGCGGACTTGGCCAGGTTCCTCGTCCCGGGCCATCACTCGCGCATGAAATGATCGAACAGGACGCGATCGAGACGACCCGGTTCTCGCGCAGCGCAGCTCTCGTCGGAAGTGGCGCGAGGGTGGGCATCAACTACCTCAGGCACTACGCCCGCCGGGCGCTCTCGGGAGAGGCGAACGAAGGCGCGCTGCACGAGGAGAATGCCGGCGAGGTCTACAAGACCTTCAGCCGTCTTAAAGGTGGCCCGCTCAAGCTCGCGCAGATGCTTAGCATAGACAAGAACCTCCTCCCGCCCGCCTACGCAAGACAGTTTGCCCAAAGTCAATATTCCGCCCCGCCCCTTTCATATCCTCTCGTGGTGAGAACCTTCCGCCGGGAGTTTGGATGCGAACCGGGCGCCATGTTTGATTCGTTCAGCCGCCGTGCGGAGCACGGTGCGTCCATCGGCCAAGTCCATCGCGCGTCCAAAGACGGACGGGAATTCGCGGTGAAGGTGCAATATCCTGGCGTGGCCGAAAGCCTGCGGAACGATCTGCGTTTGATAAAGCCGATCGCTCTGCAGGTTCTGGGGCTGCGCCAGCAGGACGTTGAGGATTACTTCCTCGAGGTCGAGGCCAGACTGCTCGAGGAAACCGACTACACGCTGGAACTCCAACGCTCGATGGAACTTTCCCGTTCCTCCTCACATCTTGCGAATGTGCGCTTTCCCACCTACCATCCCGGATTTTCGTCCCCGCGCATTCTCACGATGGATTGGGTGGCAGGGACTCCGCTTGATCGCTACTCAGACGGCGATGCAAGCCCCGGGGAACGCAACCAAATTGGTCAGGCCCTGTGGGATTTCTACTCTCATCAGGTTCACACACTAAGAGCCTTTCACGCCGACCCGCATCCCGGGAACTTCCTGGTGAAAGACAGCCAGCTCTGGGTCCTGGATTTTGGGTGCACAAAAGCGATCACGGAGGATTTCCACCGAAAGCAATTTGCCTTTCTTGATCCCTCCATGCTCGGAGACCACGCAAGGTTGGAGGAGGCCATGGAAGCCCTGGATATCCTGCTGCCAGGCGATGGTCCGGTGGAACGCGAAAAGATGATCGCACTTTGCAAGCGCTCGCTCGAGCTCCTTGCCCGGCCGTTTCGTGAGCGGGATTTTGATTTCGGGAAAGCCGAATTGATGACGGCAATCTATGAGATCGGCGAGGAGAGCCGAAAGGACGAAACCCTGCGAACCCTCCGCGGCCGGCGCGGATCGGCGGACAGTATCTATGTGAACCGGGCATTCTTCGGCCTTTACAGTCTCCTCCATCGACTGAGTGCCCGGGTCAAGGTCTCCCTTCCCTCGTTGCCACCATCTCGGCAATCCGTTTCGCCTCGCTAGTTGTCGGCGGCTTTGGACTGGAAATCCGGGTCATCGCTGGCCATGTAATGACAGTGCCGGAAGGATTGCAGACCAGCCTTGCTCCAGACACGGGCCACTCTCAGGTGGCTGAGGCCCAGTGCCGCGGCCAGTTTGCGCGAACTCCAATGGGTGGAGCCATCCGCCGGTTTGCGATGCAAGGTCCAATCAATAATGGGGGCTTCCAGTCGTTCCGTGCCCGCAGCCACGGCCTTGCCCGGATGCCGTCCGAAGAGACCAGAAATACGTCCTTCCAAAAAATGGTCTCGCCAGAGTTTGACCGTATTGACGCTGCAAGACTGGCTGCGACTGACCGCAGCCAACGTTTGCCCGCCAGCCAAACCAAGGATAATCCACGCTCTCCGAGCATCGTCGGCCTGACCGCTTTGACTGCGACTCATTCGTTTCAATTCACGTCGCTCCGGCGGACTCAATCGGAAAGGTGCTGGGATGAAGAAGTTCATACCAGAATAAAACGAGCACCGGCGCGGCTTTGAGCTGGGGTTGCCGACGGCTGAGTTAAGAATTGACAAGGATCCAAGGCCTTGGCCAAAATGCCCCTGCGCGTTACCTCATGCGCTTGATCACTGTCAAAACCCCCAACCAAGGCAACAAGATGCACACTATTGTTGAGACGCTCGCTACGGCGCTTCGCACCGAAGGAGTTGAGATCCGCAAGACTTCCGATGAGAGCAAAATAATGACACAAATGAGGAGGCCAACGGACTGTAGCCGCAGCCGCGGTAAGCGTACCTCGGGTCCATTGATTGCTTTCATTGCCGCTATGGTAGCAATACTTGCAGTCTTCGGCATCTCAACGAAGACGGTGAATGCCGCCGAACCGATTCTGGTCGGGCTGATCACAAAGACCGAAGTCAATCCGTTTTTCGTGAAGATGCGGCAGACAGCGGCAGCGGCAGCCGAGAAGCACGGCGCGAAGCTCATCGCGCAGTTCGGCAAGTTCGACGGCGATAATGAGGGGCAGGTAGCTGCGATCGAGAACATGATCAGTGCCGGCGTCAAGGGCATCCTGATTACGCCTAGCAACTCCACGGGAGTGCTGGGCGCCGTCAAGAAAGCACGCGCCAAAGGCATTCTCGTCATCGCCCTCGATACGGCCACGGATCCTGCGGATGCTGTTGACGCAACTTTTGCCACGGACAATTTTGAGGCCGGTGTTCTCCAGGGCAAGTACGCAAGGAAGGCACTCGGGGATAAGGCGCCAAAGCTCGCGATGCTCGACGGCACCCCAGGTGGCACCGTAGATAAGCAACGCCATGATGGATTCCTCAAGGGCTTCGGCATCAAGGAAGGCGACCCCGCGATCGTCGGCAGGCAGAACACCAACGGCGCAATGGATAAGGGTCAGACGGCCATGGAGAACCTCCTGACCGCCCACCCCGAAATCAATGTTGTTTACACCATCAACGAACCGGCGGCGATGGGCGCCTACGCGGCAATCAAAAAGGCCGGCAAGCTCAAGGACATCGTTTTGACTTCGATTGACGGGGGCTGCCTGGGCGTTGAGTTCGTCAAGGACGGCAAAATTGCGGCTACGGTCATGCAGTTTCCCAAGGCAATGGCCACTCGCGGTGTCGAGGCCGTCGTCGATTTCGCCAAGACCGGAAAGAAGCCGAGCGGGTTTATCAATACCGGTGCGACTCTTATTACCGACAAGCCGTTCCCGGGCCTGCCCTCAAAGGATACAAAGTTCGGCAAAGAGAACTGCTGGGGCTAGGCTGGGGTCCGCGCGTTCTGTCGGCAGTCCCCTTTTAACGAGACAGCCTGGTCGACAAACACTATGGCGCCATCGAATCGCGGCGCAAACCTGCTCGGCCGAGTGTTGGCGACACCGACGATTGGCTCACTCGTTGTCCTGTTGGCGTTCTGCGCCATATTCTCAATTACGACAGATACTTTTCTGGCCGCGGGAAACCTTTCGCTCGTCATTCAGCAAAGCGTAATCGTCGGCACGCTGGCGATCGGTCAGACGATAATCATCCTGACGGCCGGGATCGACCTCGCCAACGGCTCTATTGCGGTGCTCGGCACGATTGTCGCTGGTCGCCTGGTCAATGAGGGTAACAACGCGGTCCTATGCCTGTTATTCGCAATCTTGCTATGCACGTGCGTTGGTCTTGTTGCCGGGGCGCTGGTGAGCAGGCTGATTTTGCCCCCGTTTATCGTCACCCTCGGCTTGCTGGGGATCGTCACCGCTGCTACGCGCCTGTTTTCGCAGGGTGGGTCCTTCCCAGTAACTGACGACTTGCTCGGTTGGACAGGGAACAGCTGGATCGTTGGCGGCACCGGGATCACGCACGGGATGGTGATCATGCTCGGTCTGTACGCCTTCGTGTGGTACCTGCTCACGCAGACGGCCTGGGGGCGACACGTTTACGCAATCGGCAACAACCGTGCGGCGGCCCGGCTTGTGGGCATCCCCGTAGAGAATACGCTCCTTTCCGTCTATACGTTCGCAGCCTTCCTGTACGGGATCGGTGCATGGCTCTCTCTGGGTCGGATCCCCAACGCCGACCCGAACGCGTTGCAAACTGCCAATCTCGACAGCATTACGGCAGTCGTGATCGGGGGTACGAGCCTATTCGGCGGACGCGGGAGCATCTGGGGAACACTCGTTGGAACCTTGATCGTGTCCGTATTGCGCAATGGTCTAACCCTCTCCGGGATTGACCCGCTCTGGCAAGATCTGGTGACTGGCGTCCTTGTGATCAGCGCAGTCGCGGTCGATCAGATGTCTAGAGGGAGGCAGCGATGAAGGCCGCGGTCGAGAATAACAAGGTCCCAGCGCAGGACGAAATCATATTGGAGGCGCGGAATATCGTCAAACGTTACGGGCACGTGACAGCGCTCAATGGCGCCAACCTGGATCTGCGTGCACACGAAGTGCTCGCGATTATCGGTGACAACGGCGCGGGCAAGAGCACGCTGATCAAAGTGCTTTGCGGCGCGGTTAGACCAGATGAGGGGGAAGTCTTGCTGGACGGGGTGCCGGTTCACTTCCACAGCCCCCTCGACCCGCGCAAGCGCGGCATCGAGACTGTATACCAGGATCTGGCCGTTGCTCCTGCCCTCGACATCGCGACCAACCTGTTTCTGGGACGAGAAGTCCGCCGCCACGGGCTGCTTGGTTCCTGGTTTCGGCTGCTGGATAAAGGTAGAATGAAGCGGGAAGCGCAGCAAAAAATGGAGGAACTGAAGTTCCACCTTCCGTCGATTGACAGCGCGGTTGAAGATCTCTCCGGCGGGCAGCGTCAAGGTGTGGCGGTAGCTCGTTCCGCCCTTTTCGCTCGCCGCTTGGTCATCATGGACGAACCGACGGCCGCCCTCGGCGTCCGCGAGTCCGGAGAAGTGCTGAACCTGATCCGAACGATCCGGGATCGGGGGCTTCCGGTGATCCTTATCAGTCACAACATGCCGCACGTTTTCGAATTAGCAGACCGCATTCAGATCATGCGCCTCGGGCGACGCGTTGCTCTCACAACTCCGCAGCAGCATTCGATGGCCGAAGTAGTGGCCATCATGACTGGCGCCTTGCCGGGCAACGAGCAGCCTCCCGGCTAAGGCTAGAACGGCGGGTTTTCTTTCGAGACGTAAACACATGACATTCACCTGGAGTTGGGTGGCAACGTCTACAGTAGAACGCGGCCTTCGAGCGCTCTCTGATGAAGGCGTCTCTCAGCACGAGGGTTGCGAATATCTGCGAAAACGAAAATCGGGGAGATAGCCTTGGAATGCTTATATGCTTATTTAGAACATTCCATATGCGTTTTAGCGGAATCAGAAACAGCCCGCGTATCGGATTCCAATCCCGTCAGGGTCGCCAACACGTTCGCGAGTCCGGAGGGACATTCGAAACTTCAGTTCGACTACCCTGCGCGTGGCACCTGTTCGACGAAATGCTCGCAAGATGGCCACCTTCTGCTTCAGGGTGAATTGTCTAGGTCTTTTGTGGAATCCTTTCGGATGCCCCGCGCACGGCCCCGACATTTCGAATACCGCCTGAAGCTTCCCCTTACTTTCCAGATGGCAGAGGCTTTTGCCGGTGACGATCTAATGGGAGTCGGGCCCTGGATCGCCGCCGGCTGCGGCTACGGCC
This sequence comes from uncultured Verrucomicrobiae bacterium, assembly GCA_963820865.1. Taxonomy (GTDB): domain Bacteria; phylum Verrucomicrobiota; class Verrucomicrobiia; order Chthoniobacterales; family Terrimicrobiaceae; genus DASTFP01. Next base: position 215,016 of record CAWGBZ010000011.1, on the reverse strand, counting down.
AGCCTTTCCAGGTAATGCGTCCAACCCTCCTCGTGGCTGGCGCATTCCTCTGCGTCCGGCAGACCGCTATGGGTCAGGCGGACGAGCGTCCCGCCATTCTGGTCAATCAGGTCGATCTCGATCAGGCTTGATCCGGGCGGAACCTTTTCGCGCCCCTCCCAGCCAAAGGTGTAGGCGAGGCGGTGAACGGGTATGACCTCGGTAAACTCGCCGCGGGCAAGGTATTTTCCGCCGACGTTGAGGAGGTAAAGGCCGCCCGGGTGTGGCTCCAGCGTCGCCTCGGTGCCTACCCAGCGCAGGATCTTCTCCGGGTCCGTGAGGAAGGCGAAGACGGTCGCGGCCGGCGCGGCGACCTGGACCTCCCGTTGGACCATCAGCGGCTCAGTCATAGGAAGCCTCCTTAATGAAATCATACTCTAATGCAAGAAATCTGTGACAATGCGGCGATGACAGCACCTGGCGGCGACAGCATGATCCCTGGCATGCGACTGCCCTCCGCTCTCACCTGGCTGATCGACGAAGCCAGCGCCGCACCCGGCCCCGACCACTTCCTGACGACGCTCGGAGCGCAGCTCATTTTCGATGGCCTGCCGCTCGCCGGCGGAGCACTGACCTTGGCGGCGCCACATCCGATCGTCGCCCGACGCACCTGGCTATGGCGGGCGGGGACCGGGGCGGTGATCGAGGCGCTCGGGTTCGCGTCCCTCGGCGCGGTCGGGCCCGGGCAAGACAATGTTGGCCGCGACTGGCTGGCCGGGCTCGGCACCGGACTGGTCCACGAGCATGTCGCCGGCCCGGCAGCAGATCGTCCGACGTCGGATAGCCCGGGGTCGGACAGCCCGGTGCTCGGCTGGGCTGCTTCGCGGCTCCTCACTGAGGCGGAATCCTCCCTGCTGCAAGAGGTGGCACGATTCGCGGCTGCGCCTCTCGCAGTACTGGTCGCGCGCTCGACGCTGGCGGCGCTGCTCGAGGCCTATCTCGGCCGACGCAGTGCGGCGCAGGTGCTGGCCGGGCGGTTGCAGCGAGAGACCGGCGAGACCATCCGGGCGGTTCTGCTCTATGGCGATCTGCGCGGCTTTACCGAGCTTTCGCAGACGATGGCACCGGAAGCGGTGGTCGGCGCGCTCGACGCGTGGTTCGACCGTATCGCCGGCGCCGTTCACGCCTTCGGCGGCGAAGTGCTGAAATTCATTGGCGACGGCGTCTTGGCGATCTTTCCGATCGGCGAGCGGGATCCTTCTGCCGCCTGCGACGCCGCATTGCGCGCCGTCGCCGCGGCCAAGGCCGGCATGGCGCACCTCGACGCAACTCGCGGCGACCAGGGCCTGCCGCCGCTGCCCTTCGGCATGGCCCTCCATCTCGGCGAGATGCTGTGGGGCAATATCGGCACCGCCGACCGGCTGGACTTCACCGCGATCGGCTCCGCCGTCAACCTGGTCGCCCGGCTCGAGGGGCTCTGCAGACCCCTCGATCGCAGCGTCCTGATCTCAGGCGCCGTTGCTGCCGAGACTACCGTGGCGCTGATTCCTCTTGGCGAGCACGTATTGCGCGGCATCGCCGCGCCCTGTGCGGTCTTCGCGCTGCCCGAGGAGTGAATCGCGGTCCGGTAGCCCGGCCGGAGGAAACACCGCCCCGACTGCCAGGCTGCCGGTGACGGCGTGCCACACAGTCTGTGGCCGGACCAAATTCACCAGCACAACGACCCGTGGACGTTTCCAAAATTGGCACTTTGTTGGCTATCTTATCTAATGATTCTTCCTTCATTCCCGTTTCGTGCGTTGCCGACGCCGAAGGACGACGTAATTTTCGGCATTCGCACGAGCGAAGCGTCATTGCGTAGCCAGCGCGCGTTGGCTCCCGAATCCCAATCGCATCATCTCCGGAGCACCTACACAGTCGATGATGGCATCGAGATCACCCTGGCCTGTGGCCTTGCTGAGTTTCTCGGAAATATCGTTTGAAGACTTGCCCTTGACGCTGATGACGTGATCGACTCCATATTCGCTCGCGATAAAGAGCTTGTCGGGATTGCGTGCGAATGCCACGACCGTCGCACCGCCACCGATGAGCTGGCATACTGAACGGCGTACCCGCCGAGTCCCACGATACCAAAAACCCCGAACACCGATCCGGGCCGAGGGCATCGGCGTCGCGGAGTTTCTTGGTGCCAGGATAGGGTGTCAAACCTGCATCGGTAAGCGGCGCGAGGTTCTCGGATGCTCCACCAATCAATCCCGATCTACGACTGATGAGCGAATATGGCGGGCACAACCGGCCCGCCAACAGGAGGCAGCACGGGACGCCGGTCGCGTTGATCATATCGGCAATGAGGGGCCGTCGTCATATTGATACGCCAGCTTTTTGACCGCGGAGGCGGACGGCTCGTTTCCCTGAGACACTCCGGAGACGCGTGGCACAATACCCAAATCAATAAGAGATCGTTCCTCGCAGGAAGCATTGATAGGTGGGTTTCTCGACCGTTGGGCCGAAATGAGCCAGTCCTATGAATTCTCCAAATCCCCTGGCCCGGGCAAATTTACCAGTTCCTCCGGTAATTCGGTACGTGCCAATACCTTTGAAGACACCGGAAGCAGGGGCCGGGCAGAACTGCGCCGAAAGGAAGTACGTTCAGCGTATCTCCCTCAGAGTCAGTAGCGGTTCCGTTAATCTCCCCCTTGAAGCAGCCTGAGCGAAGGTTGCCTACGTTATTAAATTCCCCGCCACTTACTATGCTCCCCATATGGGTTGCGACGCCGCTACCCGTCAGCGCCGCCGAAGTTGGACTCAAGAATTCGAACGCTCCTCCATCCATCAGAACCAACGGCTCTTTCTTGCGGTCAGCACTCGCGCTTGATAGCGGTAGCAATGCTAAGATTGATAATAAGACTGCCGCTTTTACGATTATGCTATGCATATGAACCTCCGTCGTTTGGCGATATTATTTATTCGCCCATTCAATTCAGAGTGACAAATAAGGTCTTAAAAGTCAAACGCGGACGACCAAGGGGTTGGGACCTCCCTGACCAGATGGTGCGACAATCGATAGCTGCCGGACTTTTTTGTGCCGGCGAACCAATATCATTCGGCATGCCAAGAATTGAACGTTCATTTCACTTCAGTGGGAATCTCTGCCGGAATGCAAACACACCCACCATCGTGGCCACTCAGGATCAGCGCAAAGTCCTCACCGATCCGAACGCGACATATTTCGGCGCTGCGCTCGATGACCAAACCCTCGTGCCGGGTGCGAATCCTCGCCTTGGCTCGATCCGCTACGACGACTGGCTGAGCCGCGGTCTAGTCAAAGGCTGATCCTGATCCCCACACTCGCAATCAACGTTGGCAACCGGCGAACAAATGCTCCGATCAATCGAGCAAGAGTTCGCTTTCGTGGCTGCTCCTAGTGTCCAGACTTATCGGCAATGAAGACCTGCCTCTTCGGAAGGTCTTCGACGAAGCTCGCGGGTTGCTCCAGGTTGGTCTCGAGCACGTCAGTCGGATTTGACGAGAGCCAACTCGAGAGATCGATGGCGGCGTAGATGCCCGTATTGAATCCAAGAAGGACTCGGCACGAGCCGGTCCCGATATTCTCGATCGAGTGCCCGTAGCCTTGTGGAATGTAGCCGACATCTCCCGCCTCGAGCACTTCGGTCCGATAACGACCGTGAGAACCGAAAAGGGTGACGGAAATGTTGCCAGACACCACGTATTGCCATTCCGACGAGGTGGGGTGCCAATGAAGTTCGCGAAGGCCGCCGGGTTCAAGGTCCAGCACGACGCCGGTGACCGTTTGGGAGATCGGAAAGCTCGAGGAATCCACGCGCCATTCGCGACCACCCTTGTGAATCGAATGCGGCGCCTGGGACAGCAGGCGATACTTGTGGCTGTTTGGCGGCGACTTCAGCGACTGCCGCAAGTTAGGCGGGATCTCGACCGGGGGCTTCTTGCCGAAGGAAAAATACGCTTCGTTCTTCCTCAATCCGAGGAGAGCGTCTTCGCTCATGCCGAGGTTCTTGGCCAGCAAGGCGGGAGGCGTGCGGCCGAGCCAGTCGGTGATGCTGAAGGTTCCGAACTCGGAAAAGTAACCGTTGTCGAAAATGAGGATGAAGTGGCACGGCTCTGCCCCAAGGCATTCCAGCATATGCGCGTGACCTCTTGGGAAATACCACACATCGCCAGGGTCGAAGTCATTGGTCTCCGAGCCGCCCGCAGGATCAATGACGGTCGTGCGGACCCGGCCTTCGAGAACAAACGCCCATTCGGCGGCGGTGGCATGCCAGTGGAGCTCGCGCATCGCGCCGGGCTGAATCTTCATCGACACTCCGGCGAGATCCTTGGAGACGGGCAACTGGACAACTGTGGCTTCTTTTCCAAAGCTCTCGCCCATCACTTTTCCTTCCGACTTCTCGAGCGCGAATTTGAAAGTGGGCAAATCCTTGCCGGAAGTTTCGGGATCGGGAACATTGTTACGGAAACTGATGAGATCGAGGGTGTAGTTCATAGGGTGGTGGAATCGCTGCTTTAGTTTGCATGCCGAATTCGCCAAAAAGGAGAACATTCTAGCGGGGAGCTTGCGAACCACGCCGGCGAGCCGATCAAATACATCGACACACCGAACGCCAGGGTGCCGAGGATGGAGTTGCGGCGCAGCGAAGCGCAATTGTAAAGAACAGATCCCTTAGCTCTACTCGAAGCCTCGGATCTCCGGATTTTTGAAGCGCACACTGAACCGAAACACCTTCTTTTCCTCAGAGTGAATTTCTCCGGTCTGGAGATTGACGCGCGACGGGACGCCTACCCGCGTCACGTCCACGGTAACGTGGAAGCCGCGCTCGGAGAACACGTCAATCAACATTGCCAAGGCGGCCGGATCCTCGAACTGCGGGTCTTCCGTGTTGATGTTGGCGATGCCCGAGACCGCGTGACGAACCACGATGGGCATCATCTTGCCTTGAATGAACTCGATCACCCGCTCGAAGGTTCCCGGCTGCTCCACCTCGTAGCTGTCCAGCCTGCGGACGAGGTCCTGGCGGGCGTGCTGGACGATTTCGCTGGCCAGCGGCAACCCGCGAAGCCGGTCGAAGGTGCGCGGGTCCAACTCTCGCGAGCTCTGGTACTCGAGTTCACGGACGATGTTAGCCTGCACTTCGGGGATGGACGCCTGGCCGTTAATAAAGTGGTAGTTGAAGATCTGCTTGAGGGAAACGAGCGCGTCGTAGGTTTGCTCCTTGAAGACACGATAGCGGTTACGCGCCAGCGCTTCGTTAAAGTCCGTCGCCCTTTCTTCCCAGAGTTCGCCCATGCCCGAGCGGGCGACTTCCTCGTTGTGGGCAACGACCTGCCTTCCGCGCGCGAGCTGGCGTGCGACGCTTTCGGCCTCATCAATGAACAGCACCATGATATGAAAGATGGGCTGCTTGAAGTGGATGACTTCCGGAGTGCCGGAAAACTCTCGCCGCAGCGCGATCATCTCGTCGAAAAGCAGCTTGAGACACTCCACTTGCACTTTCGTGCGCGGGAAGCCGTCAAGCAGCGCGCCGTTCTGTTGCTCAGGCTCAAGCAACTTGCGAAAGAGGATGCCGACTACCTCCCGGTCTCCGACCATCGCGCCGCGCGCCTTGATCGCCCGCGCCTCCGGCGTCTCAAGGAGTTGGGAGATCACGATGGGCGGTGCGGTAATGCCGCGCACCTTGCGAATGAAGTCCGAATTGGTGCCTTTGCCCGCGCCCGGCGCACCCCCGAGCAGGATCAATTCCCTGGGAAAACGCATTCGCCTCCGGCCAAACTCCCGCTCCAGTTCGCGCCAGACAGCGCTAAAAATGAGCTGGGCATCCTTGATTTCCAGATCAGGAGAGTTCGTCGCAGCAGCAGGCAAAGAGAGGACGACAGTTTCCTGACCCTGGCCCTCGCCAACAGTGTCATCATCGGTGCCTTTCATGGGGTCGAACTGGGGATTCGAATTTTCCTCATGAGCAACTAAACTGGACGGTAACGGGGTTGGGAAGCCTATTTCGACAGTTAGAGCCAAGGAAATCCCGGTCTGCGATCCTGACCTGGCGCGTTCACCCGCTCATCTTCCTCTGGACGACGCCGATCTTCCAGCGTTCGCATGGGTCGTGCTATTCGTCTTGAACCGCGGGTCGATGCGGTTGCCCTAAAGCGTGCGGCATCATTGGAGCACACGATGTCCCGGGACGTCATCCCGCAGAGGATCCATTCTTCTAAAGGATCGTGGTGATGCAGCCGCCTTCCACGCGGACCGCGGCGCCGTTGGTCGCGATGGAAAGCGGGCTGGCCAGCAGAGCAACCATCGGAGCGATTTCGTCCGGAGTCGCAAAGCGCTGCAGAATGGAGCCCGGACGCGTGGTTTGAAAGAAACTCTTCTCGATCTCCGCGATGGTGACACCTTGCGCGGCGGCAAGGTCCGCGAGAAACTTTTCCACGCCTTCGGAGCGGGTCGGTCCGACGAGCACGGAGTTCACTGTGACTGCCGTTCCCCTGGTAGTCTCGGCGAGGCCCCGGGCCAGCGCGACCTGCATTGTCTTGGTGACCCCGTAGTGGATCATCTCAACCGGACTGTTCACGGCGGATTCGCTGGCGATGAAAAGGATGCGGCCGAAATTTGCCGTTCTCATTGCCGGCAGGTAGTGACGGGAAAGGCGGACGCCGCTCATGAAATTGGTCTCGATGATCGCCATCCAATCGGCGTCGCTGATTTCTTCGAAGGGTTTCGGTCCGTAAACGCCGAGGTTGTTTACGAGAATATCCAGCGTGGGGTATCGTTTCGTGGCCTCCTGCACGGCCTCAACGAACGACAAGTCGAGTGGGAGTGCTTCGAGTTTGGCGGAAGGGATATCTGCACGAATGGTCGCGATCGCTTCGGCCACGCGAGCCTCCGTGCGGCCGTTGACGATAACTCGCGCTCCTTCCGCAGCGAGGGCCTTGGCGAGCGCGAGTCCGATACCGGCAGTCGAGCCGGTGACGAGGGCGAGTTTATTTTCGAGTTGAAGATTCATGGTCTAGCAAAGGTCGATTTTGTTTCGGTTTTCGCAAATTAACTGATCCGGACCGCAAACGCTCGCGAGCGACGGCGAATCAGCTTCCATCTCGCACGCAGAAGAACTCGCGCTCCCCCCGGAGATGGCTTGGTGTTTGATTGTTCCGCATGGCGCCATCAAGTCGAGGCGTGACGCGGCCAACGCCGGTCAGGGACAGCCGAACCGTCGAGTTCTCGGTAGTGCTCTTCATCGATGGCGTAGCTCTTTTCAGGCTTTGCAGTCGCACGACCTGTGCCATGTCGAAGTGGATGCGCCAAGATGCTCTCGCACAATACCGTCCGGGAGCGCTCGACATTTCGGCTGTCCGGGTTCTCGTCCCCGCGTGGTGTCCCCCGCCCGCCGGAAGTCGTCCGCACCTGGCCCCGCCATTCCTTGCCTTCGGGCCATGTATATGTCTTGACATTTATTGTTATGGCATATATCTCTGTGAGCATGTCATCGAAACCCGGCGCTTTGGAGGATCATCTCGGTTACTGGTTGCGGAAACTTTCCAATGCGGTGAGTTCTTCCTTTGCCGAGCGGCTGGCTCGACATGAAGTGTCCGTGCCACAGTGGGTAGTTTTGCGAACGCTCTTTGACTACGAATCGCTGCCCCTCAAGGAGATCGTGGCCCGCGTCGAAGTGGATCAAGGCTCGCTGTCTCGCATGGTGGATCGGCTGATGGCGCGCGGCTGGGTCCAACGTGACGCAGATGCCAGCGACCGGCGAGCCGTGGCCATTTCCCTCACCAAGCAAGGCCGCACTCTCGTGCCGAAACTCGCGGCCGAGGCGGACAAGAATGAGGAAGCCTTCTTCTCCGCGCTATCCCAGACGGAGCACGAGAAATTTCTTCAGACGATCCAAAAGCTTCTTGCCCAGAACAAAAGCGATCGGCGCAGTCCCGTCGCCTAGTTCAACAAACAAAGAGAATATGACACCCAAGATCCTCGATCAATGCACTACCGGAGCCTTCGATGGTTCCGTCCCATTCCCTGAAACGATTAAGCGCATCACCGAAGACGGCGTCGAATGGTATTCGGCCAATCTGATCTTCGGTATGAAGACCTACTACGGGGCGGACTTGAGCCACTACCAGACCCCGTGGGCAAACTGGACAACCCCGAGAGTCGCGGACCAGTTCCGCTCCGAAGGCGTTGGTGCTGCGATTCGAGCCAGCCAAGCCAGGGAGATCAACTATCTGGAATTCCTCAAACGCATCGCAGAGGCCGGCGTCGTCTACTATACGGTCCACCTCACAGGCCGCAGAGCGATCTACTTCGGTCGACACGGTGAGTTCCATATCGAACCATTTCCCGGCATATAGGCGGCGAACTGCCCGTCAACGGGCGTTTCGCTTCGGACGGCGCAATCTCATGGCCGGGCGTAAGTGGAAAAGATGACTCCGCATACTTGCGGAAATAGCCATCCAAAAGTTGCACGTCGGTCCGGCACATGCCGGCGGCTTTCACTTTGACGAGAATCTCGTCCGGCTGCACCTCCGGCTCGGGAACGTCCTTCGAGAACGAGGGGCTGATGATAGGCGTGCATCCGTGCGGCTAACATGAAGGGTCTCCTTTCTTGGCAGGGATTTATTTTAACGTTACGTTTCCAATAATTCCGGACTGGCGTGAGTTGTCAATAATTTTACAATACGCTCAGTAAATTAAATCCCGAGATCCATGAACAAGGAGCCATCGAGTCAAGCACCCAAGCGTCGGGGGCGTCCGCCCCGATCTGAAGCGGTCTCCCATGGGCGGATCATCGAGGCGGTTTTCGAGTTGATGCGAGAGAGGTGCCTGGACGACGTATCGATCGAGGAAATCGCGCATCGCGCTGGAGTCGGCAAACCGACGATTTACAAGTGGTGGCCCAACAAGGCCGCGCTCTTGCTGGACATGTTCAAGGAACGGGTAGTCCCCCATTTCCCGGTGAATAGCACGGCGACGGCCGAAGAGGCGATCCGCCAGCAGGCCAAGGAGCTGGTTCGCCTGCTCAATGGCACCTTCGGAAAAGTATCGGCCCAGATCATCGCCGAGGGGCAGAGCGACCCGACCGTGATCGCCGATTATCGCGAAAACTACGTCCGCATGCGGCGTAACCTGACGATCCCGGTGATCGAGCGCGGTTACGCCTCCGGCGAATTCAAGCGCCGTGTCGAACCTCATCTGCTCATCGATATGATTTACGGACCGATCTACTATCGGTTGCTCGTGAGATATCTGCCGCTCGATCAGCAGTTCATCGATGACCTTCTCGACCATGTCCTTGCCTACCTCAAAGGGAATTAGCCGCCGTCATCCGTCAGACGCAAAGGATGTCTCGCTTCGTGATGGATGACTCCGCAGACTATTGAATCTCAAGGTGCACGATTTTTCCGTTCCGCACGGTAAACACGAAATCGAGTTCGACTGGGCTCCCGGGAAACGTGCCCGCGACGCGAGCGGTTACGAAATGCCGACCTTCCCTTTCCTCCGATCGACGCGCGACGACGATCGGATGATATCTCCGAGTCGTATCCTCGATCCAAGCACGGATGGCCACAAAGCCGCGATGCGTCTGACCCTCATCATGAACCACCCCGTCCGATGCAAAAAAGGCGGCGGCTGCGTCGATCGATCCGGCGTTGGCAGCCTTCCAGTAGCCGGCGATGGCTTCCGGCAAGGGAACTTCCTGAGTTTCTTCTTTCATCTAACCGACTCTCGCCCGGAACTCACTTTGTGGGAAGAGCGCGCAAAAAAAGTAAGCGTAGTGCCCGTGCGAAGGACCGGGACGGGTCTCATCAGGACGGAGGGTTGAACGAGCTCCGCACGTGCTTGAAAGACGGTGGAAAACTGCTGATTCCTTTTCAAATTCTTTGGAGGAGGGAGTTGGGCAGCACTCCGGGAAGACCCCTGAAAACGGCCGCCGCGGTCGCGGAGGTGACACTCCTTTTTCATAAGCCAGGCTGGAGATCCCTCGAGAAAGGAAAAGGGACGGCTCGCGACCTCGACCCATAACGGTCGGTTATTACGGTTATTCGTAGATACCATTGGAGGCGAACCAGCCCTTCCGTTAGGCTACCTCCACTATGAAGCAAAGCATCGCGATACAGCTCAGGCTCCTGGGCAACACGGTGTTTTCCCCAGCTCGGCGCAGCTGAAAAGCGGGCGTCGGCTCGCACCTCTTTTCTGCTTGCCGGGCGTTGCGCAGGGCCTGCGCGTCTCCGCGACGACTCAGATCGGGAGATGGATTCTACGCACGCCGCTACGGACGTCTTTGAACGAGCTGTATGCATCCTAACATGGTCGGGCCCTTTATCTCGATAGCGGTCCTGTTGTTGCTCTTTTCCAGGGAGCTGAGTGCGTACGTGTGGGAAAAGCGGCTCTCAGCCAGAGAGTCTTCCGGCCGGTGCAGCGGACGCTGCGGTGAATTCGGCTGGACGGTCGTGAGGCAGGACCTGGAGAGCTGCCATGCCCTCTGTATCAAGTGTGGATGGCTGAGCCACTTCGACAGCAAGGAGTGGCGCCAACTCAGCCGACGCTAGTCCCACCGCATTCGAAATCGCGGCGTGTCCGCTGGGTCAAGAAAATAGCCGGCAACCGATTCGCTCCTCGCCACGTATCAGCTTACGTGAACTCGTTCAAGATACTCGGAGGCATTGTCTGTTCGATGGTTTGGGGATGCACGACCTCTCCTTCCGCAGCAGACCCCGCGCAGGTCCGCGCGCGCCAGGAGCGTCAAGAACAACTGGTGCGCGATGGGCAACTTGGGCGCGAACACGGTCGGATCGGATACGTCGGAAATCAGGCGCCCGCGCTCGAAGGCTCGACCGTCCCTCCACGGGACTGAATTTCCGCGACCCACAAGGAAGCCCACCCTCCAGGCTCGGCCGCCCGCATACTTAGCGTCGACAGAAGCTCTTTGCAGATCGCGGTTACCGAAACGTTCGTCGTGGGTCCGATTCTGAACCCGCGACGTTGCTTGCTCACCCTCTCCGGGTTCAGGTGTAATTCTCTGATTAAACCATCTGTCTGCTAACGCATTAGTGAAGACATCACAATTGCACAACGGCAGCTATGGCTACGGTTGATCGTCGGCGCACTTCGTGCCATGGCGGTTAAATTGTGTATCGCTCCGCCTCGGGTCGCGGTCGCCTGAGATCTACAATGCGGCCTCTTCCCACCCCTGGGCCCCTCCCGACCAAGTTGGACATTCGGCGAAAAACGATAAACTGCCAGGGCGGGTTGAGCTCACGGACCGGAAATGGCTTCATTATCCACTCTGGCTTTGGTAGACAATCTGATCGAAAGGAGCGACTTACCATTCCACGTCGGTAACATGGCCGAAAATAGCGGTTCCAACGGCAGCCCCCAAGCTCAACGAAATATCGCACTAGGATCTCTCAAGGAGTTTCCCTGGAACTCAGAGGATCCCAAGAACTCCATCGAAGCGCTCTTCGCGTACGTCGAAAGCGAAGCCGACAAGGCAATGGATTGGTATTGGCAAAAGAAGAAATCGAAAGCCTTGGCTTCACGGATGATTCAATTTTGTGCGATCGTCCTGACGGCGGCGGGAGCCATTCTTCCCGTTCTCGTCAACATCCTGAAGACGTTCTTCGCTTTACCCGACAAGCTGGATACCGGCCTGATGACCTCGCTCCTGGTCGGTCTGGCGGCCGCTCTGATCGGCATTGATCGAGCATTCGGCTACTCGAGCGGCTGGGCCCGCTATGTCGTGACCGCGACTTCGATGCGCAAATCGCTCGAACAGTTTCGTATGGATTGGACTGCCCTCTGCGCGAAGGGCAGCGTCCCTCCGACGCCGGAACAACTGACAGCCCTGGTTGGTCGGGCGACCGAGTTTGCCGTCGGCATCCAAAGCATGGTGCTTCAGGAAACCAAGGATTGGGTCACGGAGTTTCAAAATAGTCTCTCCCAACTTGATAAGGAGGCACGTGACCAACTCGATACCCTGAGAGCAAAGGTTGAACAGGCCACCGCGGAAACAGCTGTCGATCACACGGGCTCGGTCGAGTTGACGGTGGCTAACGCCGGGAAGACGGATGGCTTCTCCTTTGCTGTGGTCTTGGAAGATTCGCGGGAAAAGGTAAAGGAAGCCTCGGTGGCGAACGACAAGAAATGGGTATGTATAGGCTTAGTCCCGGGCCAATACAAAGCCACCGTTACCGCCACCGTGCATGGCAAAGAAGTTCGCACCGCGGGCGTCATAACGATCAAACCACAGGAAGTGACCGCTACTGAGATTTCCCTGCCTGCCTAGTGGCAATTCCGCAAGGGAACCGCCCCGCGTTCATACATGGCAGGCTTTCGCTGGCCCGAAGATCGGTTCGGGACCTCGCCAAGATGGCTTTGCGCTGGCCAAAGCTAAGCCCGGCATACGAGAAGACCTTATCGACCTTTTCCCCCGGTGGCCAGCGGGCATTTCGTCGCCTGAAAGTTTTGCTAATCAAAGGTCGACTTCCTCAGCCAATCCACCTAGTGAATGGCAGTTCTTTTTCTCGAAAATGGACGCCATCCCCTTATGCGCCTGCTGAGACTCGGCGTGATTGTCGCCGGAACCGCCCTTCTTTCCTCCTGCATGGTTGGTCCGAATTTTAGCTTGCCACGCTCCCAGGTGGAAGGCCAGTGGGTGCAAAAGCAGGCCGTGTCCGAACATCCCTATGGCGCCGCCGAAGTATATTGGTGGCGCAAATTTCGCGATCCGGTCCTTAACCGCCTCATCGAGAAAGCTTACGCGAACAATCTTTCGCTTCAGATCGCCGGGGTGCGCATCCTGCAGGCCCGCGCCAAGCTCAACGCGGCCATCGGAAACCTCTTTCCGCAACAGCAGGGTGCTTCGGGAGGATTTAACTACTATTACTATGGTGGTCAGGGTCCCGGTGGACTGGCCTCGGGAGGAAGCCCGGTCGCCAACGTCGTCTCCGAAATACTCAGCAAAAGCAATGTCCAGATCGGGCCCAATGTCCTCACCGATCGACTGCTCTTCTCAGCGTCCTGGGAGATCGATTTCTGGGGTAAGTTCCGCCGCGAGATTCAGTCACAGAGAGCCAGCTGGCTGGCTTCCGTAGCGGCCTATGATGACGCCCTCGTGACGCTGATCGCGGATGTCGCCAACGCCTATATTAATCTGCGAACTCTCCAAAGTCGTCTCCGGGTTGTCGGAGAGAACATCGAGCTCCAAAAGGAGAGTCTGAGAATAGCGGAAGTGCGGTTCAACGCGGGCGAGACGAGCCAGCTCGACGTCCAACAGGCGAAGACCGAACTGGCCAAGACTTCCGCCCAGGCGCCCGAGCTTGAGAATGGCATCGTTCAGGCCACCAATGCCCTGGCGGTGTTGCTCGGGGTAACTCCGGCCGAAATCGGCCGTCACCTCACGCGACGCGGTGAACTCCCCACGCCCCCGCCGAGAATAGTCGCCGGAATTCCCCACGATCTTCTCAGACGCCGCCCGGACGTCCGCCGGGCCGGTCTGGAAGCGGCGGCCCAGTCTCCCAAGATCGGCGTGGCGGTGGCCAACATGCTGCCCTCCTTTTCCCTTACCGGAACCTTCGGCTATTCCGGGAGCAATCTCGGCAACGCTTCGCTGGCAGACATCTTCAACTGGCAGGGCAAGGTCCTCGAAGCAGGAACCTCCTTTCTTTTTCCGATTCTCAATTACGGCCGACTGGTCAACAACATTCGGATTGAGGACGCCAAGTTCCAGGAATCTGTGCTCAACTATCAGAGTACCGTCCTCAAAGCACAAGCTGAAGTGGAGAATAGCCTCTCTGGCTTCTGGAATGGAAATCGCGCGCTCGGCTTTCTCAAACAGGCATCCACCTCCGCGAAGGAAACGTCGGTCCTGGCTCTTGTTCGCTACAAAGACGGACAGAACGACTACACCACCGTTCTCATCGCCCAGCAACAACAGTTGCTCATCGAGAACGCGGTGGTGAGCACACACGGCGACGTGATCCTGGCGTTGATCGCCGCCTATCGTGGCCTGGGTGGTGGCTGGCAGGTTCGAGAGGGAGGCGACGTGATCTCCAGTGAGGTGAAAGAGGAAATGGCCCGCCGCGCAAACTGGGGAAGAATGCTCAAGCCCCCCTGGCACCTGCCTGAGGTCCCTCCCGAAGAGACCCCGCTCGAAGCGGGCAAGCGCAAAAAGCAAAAGGAGGCGAACCGATGAAAGCAAGCACCTGTTATTTGGCGACGCTGGCCATTGCCACGATGACGCTTTGGAATGGTTGCAAGCTGCCGACACCATTCGCGGAGCACGCGCCGCCCACGGTGACCGTCGAAACGCCCGCGCTGCAGCCAGTCGTGCCCTACATCCATCTCACCGGCACCGTCGCCGCGTATCAATCGGTGAATCTGGTGGCACGCGTGCAAGGATTTCTCGAGGAGATAAAATTTCAGGACGGTTCGTTCGTCGACAAAGGAACGGTGCTTTTCGTTATCGAGCAGGACACCTATCAGCAGAAGGTCCTCCTGTATGAGGCTCAGCTGCAGCAAACGCAGGCCGAATATGACCGGCAGTTGTCCATGATTAAGCAAAACGCCACGTCGCAAGCGAACGTGGACAAGTGGCTCTCGGAACGAGACCAAGCCGCGGCGAATGTCGCCCTGGCCAAGATCGAGCTCGGCTATACAAGCGTGCTGGCTCCCTTCGACGGCCGGATTGGAGAACACCTTGTGGACGTCGGAAACGTCGTCGGCACGAATGCCGCCGAACCAACCAAGCTTGCCAATATCGAGCAACTCGCCCCGATCTACATCAATTTTAGCGTCAGCTCGCGGGATGCGCTCCGCATTCGCGCGATGGCACGGAAGCTTGGCCTCGGCGTGAAGCCGGACTTCGGAAAGATCCCCGTCTATGCCGGGCTGGAGAACGAGCAAGGTTACCCGCACGAAGGCGTCCTCGACTTCGTTAACAATAGCGTGGACACCTCCACCGGCACCATCCAGCTTCGAGCAATATTTCAGAACGAAGACCGCGACTTGTTTCCCGGCCTGTTCGCGCGAGTTCGGATCGCCCTTGGTGAGCCCGAACCAACCCTGGTAGTGCCGAACGAAGCGGTCGCCAATGATCAAACCGGCGACTATGTCTTCGTTGTCAATGCCCAGAACATCGTTGAGCGGCGAGATGTAAGCCTCGGTCCGCGCGAAGGAGAGATGCGCGCCATCACCAGAGGCCTAAGCAAAGATGATCGCGTTATCGTGCGGGGTCTCGCAGCCGTTCGCCGAGGCACGCCTGTCACTGTTCAAGAGCCTCCCCAGCCGCTGGGAACCGAACCGCCGCCCTCAACCTCGCCGGCACCACCAGGAGGAGCGACCCCAACCAGTCCGGCCGCCCCATCAGGGACGCCAACGCCATCGGGTGAGGAAGGCTAAGCAGGCAAAGCCCGGTCTCCATGTTTTCGAAGTTCTTCATCGAGCGACCGGTTCTCGCGAACGTCATTGCCTGTCTAATGATCTTGCTGGGTGGCGTTGCCATCCTGCAGCTTCCGATTTCGCAGTATCCCCCGATCACGCCTCCGACCATTCAGGTCACAGCCAGCTACCCGGGAGCAAGTGCGCGGACAGTCGTCGACACGGTGGCTCTACCGATCGAGCAGCAGGTCAACGGCGTCGAAGGCATGCTCTATATGCAGTCCAGCAGCACGAACGACGGACACTATACGCTTATTGTCACGTTCCAGATTGGGACCGACCCGGACTTCGCACAGGTCCTCGTGCAGAACCGTGTCGCGGCTGCGCTCGCGCAACTGCCCCGTGCCGTCCAGGAGCAGGGCGTCGTCACGAAGAAGAAGTCCACCGCCATCCTGCAGATCATCACCCTGACCTCACCCCAAGGGAAATATGATGCCCTCTTCCTAAGCAACTACGCCACCCTTAGTCTGCAGAACGAGCTCGAGCGACTGCCAGGAGTGGGTGACGTCAACATTTTCGGCATCGGCCAGTACAGCATGCGCATCTGGCTCAACCCCGACAAGATGCAGCAGCTTTCGCTCTCGCCCTCCGAGGTGATCGCCACCCTGCAGCGGCAGAACTCGCAGGTGACTGCCGGCCAGATCGGCATGCCCCCGGCTCCAGAGACGCAGGATTTTCAATACACGGTCAATGTCCATGGTGCGCTCGATGCGGTGGAGGAATTTGAGCAGATTATTGTGAAGTCGGACAACACCGGCCAGATCACCCGGCTGGGCGACATTGCGCGTGTCGAGCTTGGCGCGCAAACATACAGCCAGTTCTTCGACTACGACGGCAAGCCCTCCGGGGGCATCGCGATCTATCAACTTCCCGAGGCAAACGCGCTTAACACAGCTGATGCGGTCGACGCAGCCATGAAGCGTCTTTCCGAAAACTTTCCCGAAGATCTCGCGTACCAGATCCCGTTTGATACCACACGATTTGTCCGAGATTCAGTCAACGAGGTTTACTGGACGCTGGCCGAGGCAGGGATTCTGGTTCTGATCGTCATCGTCGTGTTTCTGCAGGATTGGCGGGCCACTCTGGTCCCGGCCACGACAGTCCCGGTAACCATTGTCGGAGCGTTTGCCGGCATGGCCCTCATGGGATTCAGCATCAATCTGCTCACCCTCTTTGCGGTGGTTCTCGCGATCGGAATCGTCGTCGACGACGCGATTGTCGTCGTCGAGGGGGTAACGCAACACGTCGAGCGCGGCGAGGACCCCAGGACCGCAGCGATCAACGCGATGAAGGGCCTCTTTGGCCCGATCATTGGAATAACGCTCGTCCTGATGTCCGTCTTTCTCCCGGCGGCGTTCATGCCAGGCATTACGGGCCAAATGTACCAACAGTTCGCCCTGGTTATTGCCGGCACAGCCTTGCTTAGCGCTGCAAACGCGTTGACCCTCAAGCCCACGCAGTGCGCGGCCTGGTTGCGAACACCTGATCCAACTCGCAAGAAAAACATCTTCTTCCGGGGATTCAACGCGGTCTACGGCAGACTCGAACACTGGTATCTTGGTGTGATCCGGCGCATGGTCAACCGCAGCGGCCTGATGACCGCCATTGTCGTCATCCTTATCTCGGTGGCGATTTGGGGCTTCACCCGGGTCCCGACCGCATTCATACCGACTGAAGACCAGGGGTACGTGATGGTCATCGTTCAACTGCCCAATGCCTCCTCCCTCGAGCGAACCAAGCGCGTCATGGCGGAGGTTCGCGACATGGTCTTGAAGGTTCCGGGTGTCGCGCATGCCATCTCGATCGGGGGCATTTCGCCGCTCGACAATAATGCCTCCCTGGCAAACTCGGGCGCCATTTACGTGATGTTCGAGGATTGGAGCAAGCGAGGTAAGAACGAAAGCCTTCTCGCCATTTATAACGAAATCTCCAAGCAGCTGAGCACCTTTCAGGAGGCGGCTTGTCGCGTCATCGTGCCTCCGCCCATCCAGGGACTCGGTCTCTCGGGAGGTTTCCAGATGGAAGTCCAACTGACAAATGGCAGCTTTGACTACGAGCGGTTGCAGCAAGTGGCGAATCGACTCGCGAACACGGCGATGCACCAGCCGGAAGTTGCGATTGCGTTGACGACGTTTCGCGCCGATGTCCCGCAACTTTCCCTCGACGTGAATCGCACGGAGGCGGAGACGTACTTGGTGCCGGTAGGCAGCGTCTTCGAGACCCTCCAAACTTACCTTGGTTCAAGCTATGTGAACCAGTTTGTTAAATTTGGACACACGTTCGCCGTCTTCGTGCAAGCAGATCAACAGTTTCGGCTCACGCCGGAAGACGTGCTCGGCTACTACATTAAAAACGAAAAGGGGAATATGGTTCCCCTAGGGTCGCTGGCCTCGATCAAGCCCGGAGCGGGAGCCAATGTGATCTCGCTTTACAATCTCTACCCGGCGGCGGCTATTCTCGGATCGACCAGTCAGGGATTCAGCTCCGGACAAACCATCCAAGCGCTGGAACGTGTTGCTGCCAGTGTCTTGCCGGTGGGGACAAGCTTCGAATGGACGGCCATGTCGCTTCAGGAAAAAATCGCCGGAAACGCAGTTTACTATGTCTTCGCGCTCTCCATCGTCCTCGTTTTCTTCATGCTCGCCGGCCAGTACGAAAGCTGGATCACGCCGCTGGCCGTGATCCTCGCGGTGCCGCTGGCGCTGCTTGGAACCGTGACGGCACTGCTGGCCCTGGGCGTGCCGAACAACCTGTATGTCCAGATCGGTCTTGTCCTGCTCATTGCCCTTTCTGCCAAGAATGCCATCCTCGTCGTGGAGATGGCTCGCGAGAATCGTGCCGCCGGCCAGAGCATCATAGATTCCGCGGTTACAGCGGCGGGCACCCGCTTTCGCCCCATCCTGATGACGTCCTTCACGTTTATCCTTGGCGTTGTTCCGCTCGTCTTGGCGACAGGCGCTGGCGCCAACGCTCGAAAGTGCCTCGGCATTACCGTGCTGACCGGCATGATCGCCTCAACCTGCCTGGCCGTTCTCTTCGTGCCCTCGCTTTTCGTGGCGCTTCAATCGTTCGCTGAGAAACGCGCCGCCAACCGCAAGGCGCGAGCGGCGGCCTCGGTCAAACAATCGGTTCCGGCCTGAACGGAACGAAGGGCGGAGACGGCCGCTAAAGCAGTCAAGACTAGGGCTGTGGCGTCAGCGTCTTGAGATCAATCGACTCCGCCATGGCTTTGTAGCCGGCATCGTTCGGATGCAGATTGTCGCCCTTGTCATAGGTGGCACGCATCTGTTTTGGCTGGTCAGGGTCACGCACGACCGCGTCGAAATCAATGACACCATCGAACGCACCGCCATTGCGAATCCATTCATTGACGGCCACGCGCTTTGCCTCCTTCTCGTCGTTATAGTAGCCCTCGAGCGGCGTGCCTTTGAAGGCAACGGCAAACGGGGTCAGCGTGGCGCCGATGATGCGCAAGCCATGATCGTGTGCGCGCGCGATCAACTGCTTGTACCCGCTAATAATATCCTCCGCCGACGGCGCAGCCGCTTTCGGGTCGAGAACAGAATCGGGCCAACCGATATCATTGATACCCATCATCAACATTACGGTGTCGGCGTGCGGATGCGTAAGCACGTCCTCGTCAAAGCGGGCGAGCGCGTTCACGCCCATCCGATCGGTCAGCACGCGAGCGCCGGAGATGCCTTCATTGAGAACGGCGACCGGCATGCCATTCGCTTGCAGCCTCTCGGCGAGCAGATCCGGCCAGCGAAGGTTGGCATCCAGCGAGGAGCCATCTCCATCCGTGATCGAGTCCCCAAAAGTCACGATCGCGCGCGGGTTCGCCGGCGCGTCGACCAGGATTCCACTGAGGAACAGCCGGGACTCGGTGGTGGCCTCCGGCTTGATGTCGGCTTCGCCGACCTTGTTTCCCGCCACGACAAAGGCGGTTTGGCGTCCATCCCAATGCATGGTCGTCGTTGGCGTGACATCAGGCAGGAAGAGGCTGACGGCGACACTGCTCAGCGGGGGAACGGAAAGTTCGACCGGATCACTGACCGCCAGCGCGCCGGGTGGAATTGTAAAAGATTCCTTGCCACTGAAGGTAAGCACCCGATCGGATCCCTCTTTAATGGCAGCTCCGCCGCTGGAGAGCGCGATATGTGCGGCGCCGACAACCAGAGGCTGCCCGCCGTATTCATTCGATAGTTGCACGCGCACCTGGTTGCCACCCAGCGAGACACGCGCAATCTGCCTGATCGTCTGATTCCAAAGGTTGCGGGGAAAATTGATGGGGGCCAGGAAATCCGAATCCCAGACGGGCTGCGGGCTGGCGGACCAAGTCCCGATCCACTTGCCATTGTCGGCCGCCGGCAGGAGAGGAGTCGAGACTACGAGCCACACTGCGACGGCGATACCAGCAAGGCGCGCGAGGACATTCGCGCGACGGTGGTGGCTATTTTCTGGAGGGAGTTGGATATGCGGCGTTGTTGGTTTTTTGACGAATGTTTTCATGGGGGATGAGAGGCGCTGATCGTTTCCGCGGGGGTTCAGGTCAGAGCCCCTAAAAGATACCTGAACGCCGCCCGGTGTCAGCATTGTTTTGGGCACCGTCGCCTGACCGGCTCCGAATGGGTTGAACGAATTGGGAACGCCTCCGGAGCTTGGCGGACCCGAATCTCATTGGGCACCAGCGAGAGCACGCGTCACCCGCTCGAGGCCCGTGACCACACGAGTCATCCGGGCGTAATCCAGCTTCTCCGCGGTATCCTCCGAAGAATGATAGTACGGATAGCGAAACAAGGCGGTGTCGGTCACCATGAGAGCTGGGTAACCTGCTTCCCAAAATGACCAGTGGTCCGACCAGCCGACGCCGGTGACGAACCCGGGCAACGCCGCGCCCTCGGACGGGAACTTCACCTCCCGGCGAAAGATGGCCAGGCACTCCCGAACCAGTTCGCGAGAGGCAATGTTGCCAACGAAGGCAATGAAGTTCGCCTCCGAAGGATAGAAGAGGCTGAAGGGTGGAGGATATTTCTGGCTTCCTTTCTCATCGCGGAAGAAGCCGATCGTCTCAAGGCTGAGCATCGCGACGATGTTGTCACCGCGTCGACGGCATTCTCTCGAATAGACAAGGCTTCCCATCTCCGGCGAGCGGAAAAAAGGGGGCTCCTCGTTGACGAAAGCGACGAAGCGAATCGTTCGATCCGGCTGTGCGTCCGCCAAGGCCCGGGCCAGAGCAAGCAGAGCGGCCACGCCACTGCCGTTGTCGTTCGCCGCGGGACAACCGGGCACCGAATCATAGTGAGCGCCCACCACGACAATCTCCTCAGGACGCGTCCGACCGGGAATCTCGACCTCCAGATTCTCACAGACCCGGCCCCGGACCTTGTAACTGAGTCGACGAACCTGATAGCCGGTCTGGACAAGAGAAGATTCGATCCAAGCCGCCGCCCGAACCAACCCGGGATAGGCAAAGACGTTGCGGTCCCCGATCTCCTCAGCCAGCACCCGCACGTCGCGCTCGAGCGCATCACGCAACGCCGTTTCCTCGACACTCAGAGGAACCCATGGTCCTGTATAGCTCTTCAGTGGCATCCGAATCATAGAACGCCAACCGGCGAAGCAGATCAACACGATCACCAGCACCGGCAGTGCCAGATACCCCCAGGCATTGGTCATCGATCGAATCCGCTTCACACAATCGTGAGACTCTAGCGTAGACCGTTTTCGCCGCCCACGCCGGATTTACAATGTCTCAGACGGTTCGCGGAACGAAGGAAACCAGCCATGCAGCATTCTATCTGTTGAATATTTGTGTCTTATGAATGTTTATACGCACGCTACGTGAAACATCAAAAATGCTCGCCGGTCAGCTTTTCGCTGTCCAAAGAGAGTCCCGAATCGATCGCAGGACGGCTGAGGTGCGATCCGGACATCCATGGACGAGGTTTGGATCGAATCATCAAAGACCCGACCAATGAAAACCTACCCTGTCACCCTGCTCCAGCTAGGAATTCTCACCGGCACCCGAGCTGTAGCGGGCGCTGGACTCGCATTGCTGTTTTCTGGGAGAGCCACGGTCGAATTGCGCAAAGGGATCGGCTGGAGCCTGCTCGGCGTCGGCGCCGTGACGTACATCCTTCTTGTCCTTGACCTGATCTGGCGGAACCGGAACGGAGACCGTTAGCGCTCCGATCGGACCCGTCTCGGAACGTCGTTCGGGCCGTTTGGTCAAGAGATCTGCGGCTTCGACACCCTCACCTCCAGGCCTGATCCTGAGTCAGCGCCGCAACTTTCACGACCGTATTCCAATTGCGACCGGTTCCGCGCGTGCCGAGCTTGGTTTCGATCACGGCATTCGTCAGACGGGAGCGACCGATACCGTCCGGATAGACCAGGTAAGCCTCCTTCCCTTCGATACTGACGATTTCACGACCCCGAATTGATGCCTTCAATTCCGCAATCGAATGCGCGCTGGGAGCGTCTTTCAGAAACATGGCAACCAAACGAGCCGGGTCCCGCTTCGCCTGCTCGGGAAAGGGATTTTTCTCAACCAAGGCCTTCCAATCTTTCGCCGAGCGAACGAAAAAATCGGTCGCCAGGCCCAGCTTTATCTTCGCCTCTTTTTCCAGCAGGCTCTCCAACTTCCTTGAGTTTCGCGCATCGGCGTGAAAGATCACGTTGCCGCTTTGCAGAAGCGTCCGGACATCGGAGAAGCCCAGACCGCTGACCACCTCGCGCAATGTCGACATGGCGACCGGATTGTGCCCGGCGAGGTTGATGGCGCGAAGCAAGGCGACAAAGGTCACACCGACTGGTAAGCCTCGCTCAGCTTCTCGATGTCAATCTTTTCCATTTGCAGGATCGCCTGCATGACCTTCTCCGATTTCTCTGGCTTCGTATCCTGCATCATCTCTGCCACCACGGCCGGCACGATCTGCCACGAGACTCCGAACTGGTCCGTGAGCCAGCCACAGGGGTGGGTTGCTCCGCCCTCGGAGAGCCTGTGCCAATATTCATCGACCTCCGCCTGCGTCTGACAGTACGCCATGAGCGAAATAGCCGGCGTAAATTTGAAATGAGGACCTCCGTTCAGCGCCATGAATTCCTGCCCTTCCAACTCAAAGACGATAGTCATCACCGAGCCGCTGGGTCGGCCGGCAGCTTCGGCGCCGGCCTCGCTGGAGTGGGCGACGCTTTTGATCTTCGAATTCTTGAAAAGAGAGATGTAGAAGTTCACTGCCTGCTCGGCGTTGTCGTCGAACCAGAGGCATGGGGTGATCTTTTGCATAGTGATTGAGGTGCAGGGTTGCCTTACAGGTATTCGCTTCGGATTGCAGGATCGTTCGCCAACGGCGCTGCTGGCCTCTCTATCGAGAGGCCGGGCGGTTCGCCGCCTCCACGGTCGTGCAATCAACCATCGTTTGTTCAGCAATGTGACGAAGAAGCCGACGGTTCCAGGACTTCCGTCTCAATAATAACGAGACTTTTTCGAGGCAGTGCTGAGCACTCCGTGGGAGTTCTCGTCGATTCCTCGACGACACGAACGTGACCACCCCGCTTCCTGCCGTCAGCGAGCCAACTCCTTCACCCGCTGGCGTGCGTCGTCCTCGATGCGCATGCACATCAGGTCACAGAGCTGAAACAGCCTTTGATCAGCCAGGGTATAGCGAGCAAAGTTGCCCTCCCGCTCCCGGACGACAAAGCGAGCATGCAACAGCACGCCCAGATGCTTGGAAACGTTCCCCTGCTTCAAGCCGGTTTCGTCGATCAATTCCGAAACGGTCAGCGGCCCCTGCATCAGGGCACGTAAGATTTTCAGACGGGAAGACTCCGAGAGGATCCCGAAAAGCCGCGCGACCTCATCGATCTGGGCATCAGACATCGGAAGCTTCTTTTTTCCTTGCATATTGCTAAATAGTAATATAGTTATACATTATCAAATGAAGACTATGAATGCAAGTGTGGAGGGTTCGGTGGGACGTGTTTCTCCGGCGGAGGTGGGGACCCGGCGGGCGTTGCTCCTGGACGTGCGGACCCCCGCCGAGTTTGAGGAAGCGCACATTGAGGGTTCGGTGCTGCATCCCTTAAGCGATCTGAACGCGGCCGAGGTGGCGCAACTGGCGGCAGGGAAGGACGAATGCATTTTGGTCTGCCGCTCGGGAAATCGCGCCCGCCAAGCGGCCGAGAAGCTGGTGTCGAGCGGAATGCGCTCCGTCAGGGTTCTCGAGGGCGGTGTGAAGGCGTGGGAGGCTGCGGGGCTCCCTCTGCAACGAGGGCGGCGGACGATTTCGCTGGAGCGCCAGGTGCGGATTGCCGCAGGCGTTCTGGTTTTGACGGGCGCGTTGCTCGCTTACCTCGTGCATCCGGCGTGGATTGTCCTCTCTGCTTTCGTGGGAGCAGGACTTGTTTTTGCCGGCCTGACAGACACCTGTGGCATGGGCCTGTTACTGGCCCGAATGCCATGGAACACTCGCCGCGCGTAACCCTGAATCGCTTTTCCTATGCTCTTAAGACAGATCTTTGATCCCCAACTCGCCCAATATGCTTATCTCGTGGGGTGTCAGCGCTCCGGAGAAGCGTTAATCATCGATCCGGAGCGGGACATCGATCGCTACAAGGAACTGGCCGCCGAGAATGATCTGCGCATTACGGCCGTGGCCGAGACACATATTCACGCCGACTTCGTAAGTGGGGGCCGCGAATTCGCCGCGGATCCAACAGTGCGTCTGTATCTTTCTGCGGAAGGCGGGCCGGACTGGACCTATCGCTGGCCGGCGCAGCGGCCGCACACCTACTTCCTGAAGCATGGCGATCACTTCATGGTGGGCAAGATCCGGGTCGAGGCGATTCACACACCCGGCCATACCCCGGAGCACCTGAGCTACCTTATTACGGATCTGGGGGCCGGGGCTGACCAACCAATGGCGTTGGCAACGGGTGATTTCGTTTTTGTTGGGGATGTCGGGCGACCCGACTTGCTGGAATCGGCGGCCGCCATCAAAGGCACGATGGAGCCGTCCGCGCGCCGACTTCAGGAGTCGCTGCGCGATCGCCTGGCCGGTCTGGCAGACTACCTCCAAATTCTGCCGGCTCATGGCGCGGGGAGCGCTTGCGGGAAGGCCCTCGGCGCGGTGCCCACCAGCACACTCGGCTATGAGCGCCGGTTCAATTCCGCGCTCAAGCTGGCGATGACCGACGGGGAAGCGTTCGTTCGAGATATTCTCTCGGGCCAGCCGGATCCCCCTCTCTATTTTGCGACGATGAAAAGGGTGAATCGCGACGGTATTGCGGTCACGGGAGGCGTCCCCCGGGCGCCGTATCTCAACGCGGCCGAGTTCGCCCAAGCGGCGAAAGGCAAGATGGTCCAGATTCTGGACACGCGCGACGACCGCAAAGTATTCGACGGCGAGCACGTTCCGCGTGCGATCCATGCCCCGTTGCGGTCGCCGTTCTTCTCGGCCACGGCAGGCTCGTATCTGGCGGAGGATGATTCGATCCTGTTGGTGCTGGAAAGGGCGGAAGACGCCGAGTTGGCGGTTCGACAACTTTACCGCATCGGGTTTGACCATGTGATCGGCTGGATCAC
Organism: uncultured Verrucomicrobiae bacterium; assembly: GCA_963820865.1. GTDB lineage: Bacteria > Verrucomicrobiota > Verrucomicrobiia > Chthoniobacterales > Terrimicrobiaceae > DASTFP01. The sequence continues at coordinate 189,979 of CAWGBZ010000011.1, read as the reverse complement.
TGCCGGTGAAGCGAAGACCTCCGGATTGTTCGTCGAACGGGAGGAACGGATCGACTTCCCTGATTTTCAGCCCGAGAAGGCGCTGGCGGAGGGCGCCATCATCGACGTGCGCACCTCCGCGGAATTTCAAAGAGGACATCTCGAAGGCGCGCTCTCATTTCCTTACACGCGGCTGAAAACGCGACTCAAGGACTTGCCAGCAAACAAAAGGCTCTTCATCCATTGTGGCTCGGGCAAGCGCGCGTCACTGGCGGCGTCCTTCCTCCGCTCAACAGGACTTGACGCCGTCCACATCGATGGTGTGTGCGAACAATGTGAGCGGATTGCCTCGACCGAGGGTGTGGTCCACTAGGGAAAATGCCATGGGTGTTGCTCTCGGGCGGGATCGTCGGTTTGTCCCTCGGGCTGACGGGAGGCGGTGGCTCGATTTTTGCCGTTCCCCTTCTGGTCTACGCCTTGGGACTGGACTTTCGTAGCGCCGTGGCGCTGTCGTTGGCCGTGGTGGGACTGACTTCCCTCTACGGGGCCGCGCTGCAGGCACGCCAAGGACGAGTGCTCTGGGAAGCCGGCGCCGTGCTTGGAGCAGGTGGAATCCTCGCGGCACCTCTTGGCGCCTGGCTCGGCGGGCACATGCCCGAACGGCTTTCGTTATTGCTCTTCGCCGGCCTCATGATCACTCTCAGCATACGGATGCTTCGGCGACAAGACGCGCCGACCGAAGAGAGCCACTCTTGGATCCGCTGCCAACGGCGAATCGATGGTCGGCCCCATTTCACCTTTGCCTGCGCCGGAAAGCTCCTCGCGGCAGGGGCGGTCTCAGGCGTGCTTTCAGGTATTTTCGGGGTCGGCGGTGGCTTTCTGATCGTGCCGGCCCTTCTGCTGGTCGCATGCGTCGATATCGAGACGGCTCTCGCGACGTCCCTTGTTGGGATTTCCCTTACAGCCGCTTCGGGCTTCGTCTCCAATGCCCAATACCTCGGTCCCGGAACTGCAAAGCTAGCCCTCTGGTTTCTGGGAGGATCGGTGACAGGAATGACTCTCGGCGCGTCGCTCAAGGCTCTCATTCCGGCGCGTGGTCTCAAGGCAATTTTCGGCGTCGCGATCCTCGGGGTCGCCGGGTTCGTTGTCGTTCGCAATCTGCTCCCAATCCAGTAACCGACTTGAGACTAATCCGGCAACCCTGGCTTCGCGCAGAATCGGATCGATCTGCTGCTATCGATGCGACCTCTGGCGGGCCAGAGTTCCAGCCTTATCCGCCCCCATGTGGCGCGAATAACCCACCATGTCGAGCGCCAGAATGGCGGCAAGCCGGCGGACCACCCGGTTGCCAGTTGAACTGCTTTCTTCTTCGGGGCGCACGCAGGAAAAATTACGTTTCCTGCCAGGCTGCGTCCATGGGCATTTCAGCGTCCCATCGAGTCCGAACGTGGCTCTCTTTCGATCAATCAGGTCGGATCTCCCGGGACAGACCGCCAATTGACGCCGCTCGATCCTAAAACGGGCTCAGCGGAAGGCTTCCGCCAACGCAGGATCGTGGAATTGCTCGTACGAGCAGACCTTTTCGCCCCGAAACTTCCAAAGGAAGACCCAGCGAGTGCGTGCCCTCTTTCCCGTTGCATGGACCCGGCAGGCAAACTCCCCAAGGGACACGACGGTGTCCGCTTTCGCAAACCATTCCTGAGGGTCGAAACCCTCGACGTCGACTGACTGAAAGATTGCCTCGAAGAACCCATTGACGTGGTCTTTCCCCGAAAAATCGCCGCTCCATGGGACAATCGCATCAAAGTGACTCACCCATTTAACGTCGTCGGTCAGCTTGGTCAGAATAAAGGGCGCATCTGCGCGGCCGAAGGCTGCATACATTTCCCGGATGGTCTCAATATTCTCTTCCTCGGTCATTGCATCCTTTCTGAATCAAGGCCAATTCGCCTGATTCCGGACTTTGTAGTCGTTCCTGCCATGAATCGCAAAACGTTTTCGCCTTCCGGTTCCCTGCGGCAAATCGCGAGCGTCCTTCCTTCGTTTCCCGAAATGCCCCGGACTTCAAGGAATGTCGGCGGCGGCCCACCGTTTCGCGCTTGCCTTCCTTCTCCCGAAGGTTCAATTTCCCAGATAGATATGGGCCTTATTGCCGACCTTCTCAGAGATTCCCTCAAGCCGGAGCAACTTGAAAACATTGCCCTGGTGGAAAAGCGTTTGCAGGACGAGAAGCTCGCGGCTACGCGGGAACTCGAGCGTCTCAAGGCAGATTTCGAGCGTATGCGCACTGAGCTCGACCAGGCGCGCGGCTTGGTCCGCGTACTCGAGCAGGAAGTCGCCGAGTGGCGGCGTCACATAAAGGTCGAACAGCCGTCTTTGCAGCCGGGAGCAGACGCCGGCAGCTAGACACGGCGGCGCCTGCGACGTTGAGAGCGCCGAGAGCCAGTCGTCGCAGCGTGTCCCCAGTTCGGCGACTCTAGGGTTCGTCGGTCCAGGCCGTCAGCTCAACGCGAATGCCATTCGACGCGGCTCCGTGGTGGCGAGCTATTTCCCGGTTGCGCAGGGCCAGCCAGTGCGCCAGTTGGCCGACGGTAATGACCCGCCCGCGAGGTCGGCCAAACTCGTCGAGTCGTCCTGAATCCGCGGCCCGCATTTCCGCTAACATTTTTCGCTCGAAGAGCAACCAGGCCTCTCGCCTGGCGTTCCCCCGCGAACCGTTCCTACGGACCCCCGGCCAGCTTCGCTCGATCTCGATTTCCGTCTCCAGCCACTCCGGATGGAAGCTGACGATCGTCACCCACTTGAATGCTCCGGTTCCAGCGGTAGCCGGGCAACGGAGCCAGACCTCGAGACGGCCATACTTGTAGAAGATGTGCACGGCTTGGTGACCTCGGGTGCGACCTTCCCACGCGGTGGGTTGACTTTGTGAGATCCGGCGAAGCCAGACGATCTCGATTTCCTTGGTGATGGACTCTGTATTCATGTGCTGATGCTCCTGTCAGGTTGAAGGCACACCACGGCAGTGGCGCGCGATCACCGGGCATCAGCGACGACAGGTTCAAGAATCCATCGGGGTAAGCATCGCCGCGATTCGCCATCGAGCAAGGGGAAAAAATCCTGCCTCCATTGCTCGGGTGACCGGGGAAGGTCCTTCTCTTCCGAAGGTGAAGCAGGGCGCCTTGCGGCGGCGCTTTGCCGTCTCAGCGAAGTGTGGTTAGTCTGCGCGGATGGAGTCCTTCAATTACCAATTCTGTCCTGCTTTCGATCGTCCTCGGACTGGCGATTGCGCAGGTCCTGCAAGGTTTTCGAGGGATCATCCTGAGCAGGGCACGCGTAAGGCTCTATTTCCCTTCTCTCATGTGGGCGGCGCTCACGCTTCTGATCGTGACGCAGGAATGGTGGGCCAGCTTTGGGATGCGGCTCCACGCTGACTGGAACTTTGGAGCGTTCTTGGTCGTTATCTTGCAGGCGATCTCCTCGGACATGGTCGCCGCACTGGATTTCCCCAGTATTCCTGAAGATCAGCCGGTTGATCTGCGCGCCCGCTATTTCGCGCACAAGGGCTGGTTTTTCGGCTCGCTCCTGGCAAACGGCATCTTCAGTGTCTCGAAAGATCTGGCACTTTACGGCCACTTGCCGGGCCGTATGAACGCCGAGTTTCACCTCATCCTCGGTTTGGCGGTCGGCGTGGCCGCGCTCACGGACAGAGAGTGGTTTTACAAGATCCTGGCGCCCTTGATAAGCGTCCTTTTCTTAATTTACATAGGCCTGCTGTTCTCCCGCCTCTAGCGTGCTCCGAGACGCACTCGCGCGCCGCAGGACGCGCCCGCAGTACAGCCTCATGGTGGTGCGGAATGAACGGGGCCTGCTTGTCCATACTTTGGTAAATCGTCGGCCAGCTGAACCCATGGCAACCGATCTTCAACCCAGGTGTGCCCAACAGGTGAAACCTTTTCAGGATGATCGAAACTACAAACCGTTACGTCGACCTCTTCTGCCTGCGGCGCAGCCATGAAGGTCAATGGCGTGCCACAGGTTGGGCAGAATGACCGCAGTCGCCCTGCCCAGTGCACGACCCTAGGTTCCCCTCGCGAGAAGCGGAATTCGGAACGTCGGAACGACGCCCACGTGACAAAGGCCGCTCCACCGCTGCGCCGGCAATCCACGCAATGACAGTGGCTAACGTCGTACGGCTCTCCCGTTGCTTCGTAGCGCACAGCTCCGCACAAACAACCGCCGGGAATTGTGGTCATGGTAGGTTCGCGTTTGTCCCTGAAAGCCGAGGCAGGCACCGGTCCAAGTGCTCCCACCCCCACGATCTACCTTCGTCGGCAGCATCGAGCCAATGGCTTTTCAAGCGCAGGGGCTCGCTCGAAGCATGACATTTTTCATCGCTCGGTAACCACATCGCTAAAATCATACCACCCCGGATTCCCATCGAAGGAACGTTTCCGCGACGATCTCGACACGCAAGCGTATTGGCGCGCTTTGCGAGTGCGCCGGCCGGCCAGGCTGCTATGGTGTGAGTCGATGCAAACCACTAACGCCAAATCGTACGCGGTCCAGACCTTGACCTCACCCCTCGCCCCCTATGCCATTCGCCGGCGCGAGCCCGGCGCGACAGACGTCGAGATCGACATTCTTTTCTGCGGCGTTTGCCACTCTGACCTTCATACCGGCCGCAACGAATGGCATAACACGATTTACCCCTGTGTGCCTGGCCATGAGATTGTCGGCCGGGTGACGAAGATTGGTGCCGGCGTGACCAAGTTCAAGGTGGGCGACCATGCCGCGGTCGGCTGCATGGTCGACTCTTGCCGGACGTGCGCGAACTGTCAGGCGGGGGAGGAACAATACTGTCTCTCGGTACCGGTTTTCACCTACAATAGCGAGGACAAGTACTTGGGCGGGGCGACGTTCGGGGGGTATTCTTCGAGTATCGTTGTCGAGGAGGCTTTTGTCTTGCGCGTTCCCGCCGGCCTTGACCTGGCGGCAACCGCGCCATTGCTCTGTGCCGGCATTACCACCTATTCACCGTTGCGCCATTGGAAAGTTGGCGCCGGCCAGAAGGTGGGCATCGTCGGGCTCGGCGGGTTGGGCCACATGGGCTTAAAATTCGCCAAGGCTTTTGGAGCGCATGTCGTTCTCTTTACGACTTCGCCGGGGAAGGCGGCCGACGGGCTGCGGCTGGGGGCCAGCGAGATTGTCATTTCCAGGAACGAGGACGAGATGAAGAAGCATCTCGGAAGCTTCGACTTCATTTTGGACGCCGTTTCAGCCGACCACGACATCAATGCCTATCTGCAGCTGCTGAAGCTGGACGGGAGCCTCGTGCTGGTTGGCGCGCCGGAGAAGCCCCTCCCGGTGGCGGCCTTCAATCTGCTCCTGCCGCGCCGCAATTTTGCGGGTTCGGCCATTGGTGGCATTCGAGAAACACAGGAGATGCTCGATTTTTGTGCCAAGCACGGGATTACATCCGACATCGAGATCACTCCGATTCAGAAGATCAACGAGGCTTGGGAGCGCATGCTCAAGCAAGACGTCAAGTATCGCTTCGTAATCGACATGGCCACGTTGAAGGCGGAAGCCTGAGGCGATGAGCGACCGCGGGTCTTAGAACTGACCCGCCGACCCGCCCATCGCCCGTTCATGGAGGCGCATTTTGGTTGTCGCGCAAGGTTCAAGGCCGGCCGCGAACGCCCTCATCTTTCGAGAAAGCGATCTGGATCGACCCTTCGTAACCCACAATGCGGACCTCCTCGCGATGCTCGGCGCGCAACTCGACGCTGAAGTCGACGCGCGCCGATCGCGACAGTCTCTCGACGACCAGGTCAAGACCACCGTGAAGCGCCTGCTCGCCGGGCAGCGACCGACGATCGAAGTGGTGGCGCGGCAGCTGAATCTCAGTTCACGCACGCTGCAACGACGTCTCGCCGAAGACGGAGTCACTTCCAGCAGACGCTCGACGAGGCGCGGCGCGAACTGGCGCACCACTACCTTGACCAGAGCTCGGTCGAACTCAACGAGGCGGCCTATCTGCTTGGCTACGAAGATCCCAATTCGTTTTTTCGCGCCTTTCACGACTGGCAGGGAACGTCACCCGGGCAATGGCCGAGCAGCCATCGTTCGAAACGCCGGTTGCGGGCGAGCCGACCAGGTTTGGCAGGCGCTCGGTGAGGCAAAAGCGTAGCCGAGGCTTGTCGTGAGGATTGCCAATTGACCGTTTGGCAAACCTGCCCGGTCAGGCTACATAAGCGGTCATGCCATTGCAACCGATCGCGCCCAACCTCTGGCTGCTGCGTTACCCGCTCGTCATGCTCGGCATCAACCTCGGCCGCACCGTGACGATTATACGGCTGGCGACCGGCAAGTTGATCATCCATTCCACCGGACCGTTCTCGAACGAAGACGTTGAGGCCATCAAGGGGCTTGGCGAACCCGCTTGGATCGTCGAAGCCTTGCTGCGTCACGATACGTTTGCCAGCGAGGGTCGCCGCGCGTTTCCCGCCGCCCGCTATCTGGCTCCGGATCGCTTTTCCCTCACCACCGGCCTGCCCGCCGAGCCGTTGATCCCGCCACCGGCGGAGTGGGCGGAAGAAATCGCGGTTACCGCCATTGCAGGAGCCCCCGCGTTTGGCGAGCTTGTCATGCTCCACCGCCCTTCGAAGACCCTTATCGTCGCAGACCTTATTTTCAATTTCGAGGATGAGCCCAATCTGTGGATAAAAGTGTTCCTGTGGCTGGCCACAGTAAACGGCCGATACCGGCCGGGAATGACCCTTCCCTATAAGCTGGCACTCAAGGACCACGCGGCCTACGCCGCATCCGTCCGGGAGGTTCTCAGCTGGGATTTCGATCGCATCATTGTCGGCCACGGAGATCCGATCGGTTCGGGCGGAAGCGAAAAGCTCCGTTCCACGCTTCAAGCCGCGGGCATACAGGGTCTGTGAGGCAGGGAGCTATGAGTCAGGCAGGAGTTTGTTAACACCGTCTGCGAGGTACTTGGTGAGCTCGCCGGCCGGAAGCTCTCTGCTTAGCCGGGCCGCTTGCCCGGACCAGAGCGGGACGAAGTCTCCAGAGCCTCTGGCCAGTGCTGCCCGCCGGAGCGGCATCACCTCTTCCCCAGCCAGCGGGAAATCGGGGACGTCGGGCGCGATCGGCCCGAGCTCCCGCATCAAACGGTTCATGATGCTCCTCGCGGGACGCCCCGTGAAGACGTTGGTCAAGGCTGTCTCGTCGTCCCGCGAACGCCGCAACATCTCGCGATGAACAGGAGAGATTCGCGCTTCCGGGCAAAAGAGGTAGGCGGTCCCCAGTTGCACAGCCGAGGCTCCCAAAGCAAACGCCGCCGCGATACCTCGTGCGTCGGCGATACCTCCAGCTGCAATCACCGGGACTTTCACCGCGTCAACGACCTGCGGAACCAGGGCCACGGTGCCCACCTGCGCGGAAACCGCCGTGCTCAGAAACATGCCGCGATGACCACCGGCTTCGGACCCCTGTGCGATAATCGCATCGCACCCATGTTCCTCCAGCCAGCGGGCTTCGCTGACGGTTGTGGCCGATGAGAAGATTCGCGCACCTGCGGATCTGACGCGCTCGACTAGTCCCTTCTCAGGGAGGCCAAAATGAAAGCTCACCGCCTCGGGCCGAAACTCTTCGACGACCTCGCAGGCCGCTGCGTCAAAGGGAGCGCGGTTGGCCGTCGCTTCCGTCTCAGCGGCGTCCACACCCAGCTCACGGTAGAAGGGTTCCAAACGCTTTCTCCAAGCCACTGCGCGCTCGGCATCAACGCGAGGCGGCGGATGACAGAAAAAGTTCAAGTTGAGGGGACGGGAAGTCTGCCGGCGGATTAAGGCAATTTCGTCGCGCATTTGCGGCGCCGTCAGCATCGCGCACGCCAAGGATCCTAAACCACCCGCCTCGCAAACGGCTACGGCCATCTCGGCAAACGCCACTCCCGCCATCGGTGCCTGGATGATCGGAATCTCGACGTCCAACAATTCTCGAAAACGAACACTCGGAGCGAGCCTCATCGCGTCCTCCTTTTTCTGGCCTGCCGCTCGCGAAACGCGGCCACCTTGTGGCGATTTCCACAGACTGCGGTGCTGCACCACTGACGACGGTGGTTCTTGGTGGTGTCGTAAAAGAAGAGCACGCACTCGGAGTTGGCGCACTTGCGAAGATAGGAAAAGTTGCTGTGGGCCAGGAAGTTTGCGATCTCGCGCGCCAGAGCCGCCAGGACCAGATCTTCTCCGCGCAAGGAGGGCGCTGAGCGGTCAATCCGATAGCTCCTCCTTTCGCTTAACCTAAGCGTCTCATGGAATAAATCCTTCTCCAAAAACTGATTGAGCAATCTCGTAAAGGACTCGCTGACCCGTCCCCCCTCGATCAATCGGGAAATCTCTTCCCGCCAGGTGCTTCGGAGCGCGCGCACGCGCTCCACCGCTTCCTCAGGCGAAGAGACCATCCGCGCCGCCCGCGTGTTCTTTGTCAGCACGCCCGACTCCTCCAGCCAGTCGATCACGTCGCCCCAACTGCCGAGCAGTTCGACCAAGCCGCCCCGCCCCGCCACCTGTGTATTCGCAAAGTCGATCGCAGAATGCTCGCCCAGAAAGACAAACTCGGGATCGGAGGCGACGACGATAGACATGAAATCAGCGTAACCTACAAAAATATATTTGACAAGTGTCAAATCAGGTTCGATCCGTAACTTTCAATATCACTTTCACACGTTACATCACCGAGATCCAACCAGAGACGACCAATCATGAAGACACCCGTTACCTACAAGACGCTCCCCCTCCCCGAAGTGAATATCTTTTTCCGTGAGGCCGGGGACCCGGGAGCTCCCGTGGTGCTGCTCTTGCATGGTTTTCCAAGTTCGAGCCATATGTTTCGCAACCTGATTCCGGAACTTTCCAGTGAGTATCACGTCATCGCCCCGGACTTGCCCGGCTTCGGTTTCTCAGGCGCGCCCGACCATGAGAGCTTTACGTACACCTTCGATCATCTGGCCGAAATCATGGCGCAATTCGTAGAAGAGCTCGCTCTTCGCCGCTTTGCTCTTTATGTCTTCGACTACGGTGCGCCGGTTGGCTTTCGACTGGCCCTCAAGTATCCGGAGCGCATCAGCGCGATCATCACGCAGAATGGCAATGCCTATCTGGAAGGGTTGAGCGACGGCTGGTCAGCAATTCGCAAATTCTGGGAGGAACCTACCCGCGAGAATCGTGATGCGCTGCGCCAGTTCTGCAGCGAGCAGATTACACGATTCCAATATCATCATGGCGTGGCCGACGCGGAAACACGCATTGCTCCGGAGGCGATTGCACTGGACCAGGCGCTTCTCGAGCGGCCTCAGAGCCTCGACATTCAGCTTGACCTGTTCGGCGACTACCAGAACAACCTGGCGCTTTACCCGAAGTTTCAGGAGTTCTTCCGCACTCACCGTCCTCCGACGCTGGCGGTCTGGGGACGTCACGATCCCTTCTTCCTCCCTGCCGGAGCGGAGGCCTATCGCAATGACAATCCCGACGCCAAGGTCATCCTATTCGACACCGGGCATTTTGCGCTCGAGACGCACGCGGCCGAGATCGGCGATGAAATGCGCACCTTCCTCGCGCAACACCTGAAGTCTTGAGTCATCGCGTCGTGTAGCCGCCGTTGGCAAAGATTGTCTGGCCGGTGATCCACCAACCGTCGGTCGCCAGGAATTTGATCAGCGGGACGATGTCCTCAATCTTGGTCAATCCGCCGAGCGCGGAAGCCGATTTGTGGTAAGCCACCGCATCCGGGGTCTCCTGGCCGTAAAAGAAGGGAGTGTCCATCGGCCCCGGTCCAACCGCGGTGACGGAGATGCCACGAGAACCGAACTCCTTGGAAGCGGCACGCGTGAAGTCCTCGACCGGCGCTTTCATCCCCGCGTAAACCGCATAGAGGCCGGTGTAGGCCGCCAGCAGCGAAGTCACTACCGTGCAGATCTTCCCGTGATCGTTGAGCTGCTTGCCGGCCTCCTGAATGAAGAAATAAGCCGCCTTGGCATTGATGGCCGCCATCGAGTCGTACTCGGCTTCCGTCGTGTCGATAATCGGCTTCTTGAGAACCTTGCCGACGGTGTTGATCGCAATGTCAATCCCGCCAAACTGCTTCCTGGTGGCGGCAAAAGCCGCCGTGACATCGGCCACCTGGGTGAAATCTCCTTGAACGGCAAAGGCCGCTCCGCCGGATGCTTTGATATCGGCGACCGTTTTCTCCGCGTCGGCCGCGGTCGAAGAACTGTTGTAATGGACGCCAACGCGAGCGCCTTCTGCAGCGAAGGTGCGGCTGATTAAGCCGCCGAGATTCTTGGCGCCGCCGCCGATCAGGACGGCTTTTCCTTTGAGTGAATGATTGCTCATAGACGAGATAAATGGATCGAATGGTTCACCGGTCTCGCCGAACGCGTCGAGGCGCGGCGATGAATGCTCCGAACAGCGTAGGTCGGGGGACCACCTGGCGCTTTCAAAATCTCCGAGGTTTTTCCAACCTTGTCGCCGGATCGCATTTTCGACTAAGTGAACCTCGTGCGCTCTACTCCAGCCACACATATTGGAGAGGGAAAACCGGCGCTGATCCAAAAAGAGTTTCGGCGGGAATGGACGGGCTTGGAACTAATCTTTCGCCGTGACGATATCAGCCAGCCAACCGACTGGTGTATTCAAGATCCCCGGCATGCGGTCGTCGTTCACCTCGGCGGGCATATGCGACGGCTTGAGACGGAGGTGGACGGCTTTGGGGGAAGCTGTGGACCGGCCCTGCCGGGAGAGGTGTGGACGGCTCCGGCCGGCCGAAAATACGCGAGTCATGCCTGCGGCACAGCCATCCACTATGCCGTGCTTCGCGTCGAACCGAACGCCCTCGATCTCGTTGCCGGGTCGAACCACGGACGACGCGAGTTGGCCGTGGTAGCCGGCGTTCGCGATGATTTGTTGCATCGCGCGGTGCTCCGCCTGATTACGGCGGCGCCGCGGGCCGACGATATCTCTGAAATGGAGGGCCGATCGCTCAGCCTGCGGATCTGCCTTCACCTGTTCCGGGCGCTTGCTCCGGCCGGAGCCGCTCCAAGTCGGCCGCAGTCAAGCCCCTTGCTTGGTGCTCGGAAGACCCGGGCGTTACGAGAATGCATTTTCGACCACCTTGGTCAACGCATCACCCTGGCAGACCTGGCCAGCCTCTCCGGAGTCACCACGCACCATCTGTTGATCGCCTTTCGGAAGGCCTTTGGCAGTACGCCGGCGCAATACATCATCCGGCAGCGATTGCGACATGCGCAGCGACAACTCGTCCATACGAAGAAGGATATCACGACGATCGCGTTCGAATCCGGTTTCTCGAGCCACAGCCACCTGACCGCTTGCTTCAACAAGCATGTCGGCACCTGTCCGAGCCAATTCCGTAAAACGATCCAGGTCGCGACCGCTGACTTTTCGCGGATTCAGCCAAAGCGATAGCCGTCCGCCCCAGGCCTTGTGCGGGCGCTTCGGGTCGCAACCGGCCGGGAGAGGCGGCTCGCCCGCCAAATTGTGGCAAGCCTTGGCCAAGCGGCGCCCAGCATCTTCCCGCGCGGAAGTCAGATTATATCATGAGGGAAGTGTTTCGAGATCGGGCAGAAGCAGGGCGTCTGCTCGCCGAAAGGCTCGTCGTATATGCCGACCAGAGAGAAGTCCTCGTCCTCGGGCTGCCGCGCGGGGGCGTGCCGGTAGCGTTCGAAGTGGCAAATCGTCTCCACGCGCCGCTTGACGTCTTCGTCGTGCGTAAACTGGGTGTTCCCGGTCATGAGGAATACGCCTTTGGGGCGATTGCCAGCGGCGGCGTTTGTTTCTTCGATGAGGGCGTCGTCAAGGAGCTGCAGATTTCCCAGGTATTGATCGACAAGATCGTGGCCCGTGAGGGGCGAGAGGTCCAGCGCCGCGAGCTGGCCTACCGCGGGCATGAGGCTCCACCCACGATTCAGGGAAAGATTGCTCTGCTCATCGATGATGGTATCGCCACGGGCTCAACGATGATCGCAGCCGCCCGAGCGGTGCGGCTGCGCCAACCCAGGCGCCTGATCATTGCTGTCCCCACGGCGCCGCCGTCTTCTTGTGCGCGGCTTGCCGCGGAGGCTGACGAGGTGATCGCTTTGATCAAACCCGCGGACTTTTTCGCGGTCGGCCAGTGGTACATCGACTTTCGTCAGACCAGCGACGAGGAAGTGAGAGACCTGCTGGTCAAGGCAGGGCACCAACCGGCTCGGGCCGCATGAGAATTGACGCGGATCCTGGCCGCTCCAGCCTCGGAAAGCTCGTCGGACGCTCGAATTGGCACGGACGCCTGAAAACCGACCGGGATCCGCCGCCTAAGGCCGCCAGAAGGCTCCTGGTCGCGATCCACTTCGCCCATGGCCGTCCATAATTCCGAGATCGCCGCAATCTTCGACGAAATTGCCGAGCTACTGGAACTCGAAGGCGCCAACGCGTTCCGGGTGCGCGCCTGTCGCAATGCCGCGCTGACACTCGGCGCCATGCCCAAGAGCCTTGCGGAAATGCTCGGACGCGGGGAAAACCTTTCCTGCCGGACGATATTCTCAAAGAACTGATCTCACCGTTTGCTCTGTCCACTACAAGCTTAACCTTCCGGAAGAACAACAAACCGAGCGCATTCTGCGCGCGATGGACAATCGGTTTTTCCGAATCTCGGCCATCCGACCGGACGTCTGATCAACCAGCGCCCACCGGCCGACATGGATATCGAGCGGATCATGCGCGCAGCCATCGAGCGGGGCTGGTTCCTTGAAGTCAATGCAACCCGATCGCCTTGACTTCTCCGATATTCACTGCAAGCTGGCCAAGGAACTCGGTGTCAGGCTGGCGATTTCGACCGACGCACACCGAACGAGCGATCTCGATTTCATGAGATTCGGAGTGGACCAGGCTCGCCGTGGATGGATCGAACCGGAGAACGTCGTCAATACGCTGCGCCTCGGCGACCTGCGGAGACTGCTGAAGAGAGCATAGTGTGCCCTACGGCACCGCTCGAACCGCGCCACCACACGCCTTTTGCTTACAGCGTCAACTTGGCCACCTGAGGGCGAACGATTCTCTCGTAGTCGCGGTAATTCAGCTTGATGGCGTCTGTATGCGTCCCTGCCTCAAAGATAATGTAATCCTGCTGCGCCAGACTCTCGTCGACGTAGGTCTGCAATCCGAACAAGTTGCCGAAGGGCGGCATCGCACCGACCGCGCAGTCCGGAAAGAGTCCTTTGAAGTCCTGCTCGGTCTCCAGCGAGGCGGGTCGGCCGGTCAACTTCTCGACCTTCTGCAAATCAACGCGATGGTCGGCCGGCACCACCGTCATCAGGTGGCGTCCATTGGATCTCACCATCACCACCTTGGCGTGATGGCGGGCCTTGACATGCTCCACTTCCGCAGCCCGTTGTGCCGTGACGGCCTCAGGATGCCGCACGATTTCGTAGAAGACTCCGTTCTCCTCGAGGCAAGTAGTCAATAGTTTAGGGATTTCCATGTTTCAAAATCCGACAAGGCAAGCGTCTCCACCTTCCACAACTTGCTGAAGACTCGTCATATCTTGCCGGCGCTCGCTGAAGAAGGCTCCTTCGGAGACGGAAGTCCAGGCCATCTGAGCGGCCCGGTGCGAAGAAACATTCTTGACACCATCGGGTTCCGGAAAAATAGTAGATTGTAGCATGTACTCCATTATGAAGCACCTGCCACCTTCGCGAGGTGTCGACGAGAATGCCAGCTGACGATCGCAATGCCTGGAAGCGCCAAGCGGCAGACGTGAGTCTTCCGGAGGTGCACAGCAGCATCCTGGTGCCCGGAGAGGGCTCGGTCTGGCGAAAGATGCTGGCCTTCGCCGGACCGGGTTTTTTGGTGGCGGTCGGCTATATGGACCCCGGCAATTGGGCCACCGATTTGGCGGGAGGCGCACGGTTCGGGTACACCTTGCTTTCCGTCATCATGATCTCGAACCTGATGGCGATTCTGTTGCAGCATCTCTGTGTAAAGCTGGGAATCGTCACGGGCCGGGATCTGGCCCAGGCCTGCCGCGATCACTACACGCGACCGACGGTATTGTTCCTATGGGTGCTTTGCGAACTGGCAATTGCCGCTTGTGATCTTGCCGAAGTGGTCGGGTCGGCGATCGGACTTCAGCTCCTCTTCGGGATCCCGCTTGTCTGGGGATGCATTATCACCTGCCTGGATGTCCTGGCCGTGCTCTATCTGCAAAACAAGGGCTTCCGTTATGTGGAGGCATTGGTGATCACATTGATTGCCACAATCGGGGCATGTTTTCTTGCGGAGCTCTTTTTTGCCAAGCCGAGTCTCACGGGAGTGTTGCTGGGGTTCGTCCCCAGCGTGGAGATTCTCAGAAACCAGGAGATGCTCTATGTGAGTATCGGAATTCTCGGTGCGACCGTCATGCCGCACAACCTTTACCTCCACTCTTCGATTGTCCAAACCCGCAATTTCAAGCGTACGCCGGAGGGGAAACGGGAAGCTATCAAATTTGCCACCGTCGACTCCACGTTTGCCCTCATGTTCGCACTTTTCATTAACGCCGCCATTCTGATTCTTTCAGCGGCCGCCTTCCATTGGTCTGGTCATCAGGATATCGCGGAGATTCAGGAGGCGTATCGATTGTTGAGTCCCACTCTGGGGGTGGGAATCGCCAGCACCATCTTTGCTCTCGCGCTGCTCGCCTCGGGCCAGAACTCGACGCTCACCGGCACACTAGCCGGGCAAATCGTCATGGAGGGATTCCTGAACCTTCGAATCAAGCCGTGGTTAAGAAGGTTGATCACGCGCGGTATCGCGATCATTCCGGCGGTTGGCATTATCGGGCTCTATGGCGAGAGCAAGACGACAGAACTGCTCGTGGCGAGCCAGGTCGTATTGAGCATGCAGCTTGGTTTCGCGGTCTGGCCGCTCATGCGGTTCACCGGGGAGAAGGCCAAGATGGGCGAGTTTGTCAACCCGGTTTGGATCAAGATTCTCGGATGGACTGTGGCGATGATCATCATCACGCTCAACCTAAAATTGCTTTTCGAGATCTTCGTCCCGGAGCCGGTCCGCAGGGCTATCTACGGATTTCTGGGAATTTCGAACTGACTCCCCATTGGTATGTATCGCACAATTCTCGTCACCGTGGAAAATGGTCCCGCAGACGAAACCATTCTCAAGCACATCAAACCGCTGGCTCGAATGACAGGGGCCCGTCTTGTGCTGATGCATGTGGCCGATGGCTGGGTCGCCAGGAATTTCAACCAGTTAAACCTGGCCGAAAGCGAGGAGATCCGGATGGATCGCGCTTATCTCGAGAAACGCGCGGAAGAATTGCGCGCGGAGGGCTTCGCGGTGAGTCATGTGCTGGCGATGGGAGAACCGGCTGACGAGATCATCAAATACGTGCGCGCGCACGACGTGGATCTGATCGCGATGTCCACGCATGGCCACCGGCTTATCGGCGATCTGCTCTACGGCAGCACCGCGGACAAAGTTCGCCACTATGTGGAGGTTCCGGTGCTGCTTCTTAGGGCGAAAAGCAAATGACGCAGAGGTCCTTCGAGAGATCAACGCTGGTCTTCCCTGCCCAACGGCGTGCGCCGCTCTGACGCTGGAGGCCATCTCCGGATAGGTCGACAGGAATTGACAGTAACGAAAACGTAGGTTATTGCCACGGACCGTGGCAGCGTCGTGCAGAAAGTTTCTTTTAACCTTAGGCCTCGGAGCGGTCTTGCTGTTTCTGGCGGCGTCGATTCTCTGCTACGCCGAGCTTGCCGGGCTAGTCCATTGTGTAGAAGGAGCTGAACAGCATCAAGGAACCTGCGAAGAACAGAGTAGTGCTCACTGCTGCCACACACATTGCCAGGGTGCGGCGATGACGGTTCGCGCCCTTCGTCTTCAGGCAATCAGCCTGCAGGGAAAGATGTCTTTGAACGCCGATACGATCGTGCCGGAAGCTCCGGTTCGCGATATCGAGCACCCTCCTCAATTGTCCTGACGCATCACGGGCGCAGTGTGCCCGTTGCTCGTCACTGAACCCGCCGTTACTTCGGGTTCGCCCGAGTTTTCCTAACTCGGATCCCATCACACAACCACCGCACCGAGGATCCCCCTTGGTGGCGGTAGATCAGGACAAGAAAAATGAGAATCTTCTCTATCCCCAAACAGGTTTCCCTTGGAATTGGCATGGTGGCTCTGGCCTTGTCGGTTTCAGCCGCCGTCGCCGGCTGCTTCTGGACAAGACAGAGCGAAGCCGCCCTGCCCGTTGAGACGGTCGGTTCACGGTCGGGCCAGATCATGAGCTTCCGAGCGCACGAGACGTCCGACCGACTCTACGTCAAGGGACAGGCCAAGTCGCATCAGCTGATGCGACCGATGCACGTTGATATTCAGCTGATAGGAACGAACGGCCAGGTCATTGCCGAGACGACGGATGACCTCGATGCTCCCCGGCACCCACGCGTCAGTTCCGGACGCCACGGACGGCAGCCATACGTCGCCAGTTTCCCGCTGAGCGAAGCGCGGCAGGCGGTCAAGATCCGCGTGCTGTACCACGAGAGACATCGGGGACAACGCGACAGATAGACCATGCCGCAGAGACGACTCCGCGCATTCAGCCTCCTCCTCCTCTTCGGAGGTTCTCTCGTCGCGCAGGGCGAAGCACCCGGCTCCAAGACGGTCGGCGAACTCGTCACACACGCCTTGGCGAACAATGCCGAATTGCGCGTCTTCGAAGCCGAGTTGGCCGCGGCCAAGGGGCAACGCCTGCAAGCGGGATTCTTCAAGAACCCCGAGATCTCGACCGAGATCGGCGGGCGCACCGTGCGTGATTCCGAAAACGTCCTCCAGGGGAACGGCACGAACTTTGGTATCGCCGTGACGCAGACCTTCGAGTTCCCGGGCAAAGGAACGCTGCGAAAGGCGATCGCCAACAAGAATATCGAAATCGCCGAACTGGGACTCGAGCAGTTTCGTCTGGCCCTGACCGGCCAGGTGCGCCTGCTGGCTTACGAACATTTGGCAGCCGTGGCCGAAGCCGAAGCAGCGGAAGCTGTTTATCGGCAGAGTAACGAGATCGGCTCGCAGTTTTCCTCGCAGCCAGGGTTTGGGGCGCGCCAGCAGATCGAGATTCGGCTCATCCAGGCGAGTCTCGTTGAACTCGCTATGGCGATTAAGGAAGCGTCGCTGCGCCGTGAGGAAACCCGCACCAAGCTGAACGCGCTGGCCGGCTTGCCGCAGAGCTTGCCGCTAGGCATCCGTGAACGACTCCTGCCTCCGCGTGCTCACCTCGAGGCCAGCAAGCTCGTTTTCGCCGCTCAGGAGAAAAATCCGTTGCTGAAGATCCGCCAGCGAGAATTGGAGCGCTCGGCGCGCGAACTGACGGCAGCCCGACTCGACATCGCACCGGATTTCGCCATCGGACCTTTCTTTAGTCGCGATGTCGCCGGGGATACCGAACAGAATATTGGCGCCACGATTTCCGCCACGGTTCCCCTTTGGGACTGGAACATCGGCAATATCCGGAGTGCCCGGGCGCGCCGCGAAGCGGCCGAAGCGCTGCGCGTGAAAGCCGAGCGTGACGTGGAAGCGGAGATTCTGAGCCGACTCAAGGCGTACGAACTCAGCCGTCGCCAGTTCGGCATGATCCCCTCCGGCTTGCTGCAGAATATTCGCGAAGCTTGCGCGCTCGCCGCCACGCAGTTGCGCAACGGCTCAATCAACGCACAGCTTTATCTCGACGCTCAATCGGCCTACCTCAACGCGCTGCGCAATTCGCAGAACGCCGTCCTTGATGCCTGGCGTGCGATGCTCGATCTGAATCTTCTCACCGGCGGAGCCGCTGGAGCCGAGCGGAACGAGCCATGAAGTCTCTGTTCGTTTTCCTGCTGGCGGCGGGTCTTTCACTGGGTCTCTTCGCGTGCGGATCGAAGCCGCCGGAGCATTCCGCGGGCGACGACCACGGGCATGAAGAAGGCGGCGAACACGGCGACCATCACGACCACGGCGATGAGGCTGCCGGAGCGCGCTATGCCGAGGGCAAGGGGATCACCCTGCTCGCGGAGACCAAGCAAGCCATCGGCTTGCAACTTGCGGAGGCCGAGGAACGGAGACTCGTTCCCGTCCTGCCCATCGAAGCGCAAGTCTACCGGGCTGCCAACGAGTTGGCGCGGCCGGGCGGAGAGCAAGCCGGCTCAGCCTATGCCGCGGCGCTGATCAATCCTCAACTGGCCGAAAAGCTCAAGATCGGCGAATCCGCCACCTTGAGGACATCCGAATCGAGCTATCAAGCGCGCATCTGGCGCATCGATCCCGTGTCGAAAGACGCCGTGAATAGCGTCGAAGCGATCCTCGAGATTCCCGATCCAGAAAACACGCTCCGGGTTGGCCAGTTCGTTTCCGGATTCGTGACGGGAGCCGGTGCCGAAGATCCGGTTCTCACTATTCCTCGCTCGGCTGTCCTGGAAACGGCCACCGGCAGATTCGCCTTCGTTCAGAACGGCGATCATCTCTTGCGCACCCCAGTGACGACGGGAGCCGAGAACGCCGCGCATATCGAAATTATCGACGGTATCTACGTCGGCGACGTCGTCGCGACGCACCCCGTCGAGACTCTTTACCTCATCGAACTTCGCGCCACCAAGGGCGGTGGCCACTCCCACTAGGCCATGATCGACGCTATTATTTCATTTTCGCTGCGCCAGCGAGTCTTTGTCCTACTCGCCGCCGCGGGATTGCTGGTCGCCGGTCTCTGGTCGGCTGCGCGTCTGCCGATCGACGCCGTGCCCGACATCACGAACATCCAGGTCCAAATAAACACCGAGGTGAAGGGGTTGGCCCCGGAGGAGATCGAGAAACTCGTCACCTATCCGCTGGAGATGGAGATGTTCGGCGTTCCCGGAATGACCGAGCTGCGTTCGCTCTCGAAGTTCGGCCTGTCGCAGATCACCCTGGTCTTTGGGGAAAGCACTGACATCTATCGCGCCCGCCAGCTTGTCAGCGAGCGTTTGCAAAACGCCGTGGACGACCTGCCCGGAGGTGTCTCACCCAAGCTCGCGCCAATCACGACGGGTCTCGGCGAAATCTACTACTACGTGGTCGATTACGCGCCCGATTACACCGGGTCGGACAGGCCTGAGAACCGCGCCGAGCAATTGATGGAGCTCAAACTCATCCACGATTTCGTGGTGAAGCCCCTGTTGCGCAGTGTTCCCGGCATCGCCGAGGTCAACGCCTCCGGCGGTTACGAAAAGCAGATCGTCATTTTGCCCAAGCCCGAAAAACTCCTGGGCAGCGGCGTGACGTTCAAGGAACTGTCCGACACCATTGGCGAAAACGTCGAGAACGCCGGGGGAAGTGTCATTCAACTTGGCGGCGAGCAGATTGCCATCCGCGCCAACGGACGCGTTCAGTCGGCCGAGGACGTTGGGATCCTTCCGGTAAAGTTCCGGGCCGGCGGGGAGCCGTTGCGGGTTCAGGATCTCGCTGACGTGGAGATTGGCAAAAACATTCGGACGGGATCCGCGACCTTCAACGGGCAGGAAGCGGTGCTCGGCGCCGCCCTGATGCTGTCCGGCGAAAACAGTCGTATTATTGCCCAGCGGGTCGACGAGCGCATCCAGGAAATCCGGAAGAAGCTGCCGCCGGGTATTGAGATCAAGACCGTCTACGACCGCACGCACCTTGTCGATCAGACCATCGCCACGGTTGCGAGAAACCTGTTCGAGGGAGCGATCCTGGTGGTCGCCGTCCTCCTGTTTCTGCTGGGCAACTGGCGCGCTGCGCTGATCGTTTCGTCGGCGATTCCTCTTTCGTTTCTTTTTGCGATCACAGGCATGGTCGGAACGAAGCTGTCGGGGAACCTGATGAGCCTCGGCGCAGTCGACTTTGGACTCATCGTGGATGGCGCGGTGGTAATGGTCGAGAACATCGTCCGGCGCCTTGGTTTGCGCCAGCACGAACTGGGCCGCTTGCTGAACACCAGCGAACGATTGCACACGGTTCTCTCGGCCGCGAAGGAAGTCGGTCGCCCAACGTTCTTCGGTGTGCTGATCATCACCATCGTCTACGTCCCGATCCTTTCGCTGACCGGTATCGAGGGAAAGATGTTCAAACCCATGGCGCTCACCGTCATCTATGCCCTCATCGGAGCACTCATCCTCTCGCTGACGCTCATGCCGGTGCTCTGTTCCTACATCCTCAAAGCCAGGATCAGCGAGGAAGACAATTTCGTCATTCGCTTCTTTAAGCGGATCTATGAACCCGTGCTTCGCTTCGCCCTGCGGTTCCGGCTGCTTTTCGTCAGTGGCGCGATCGCACTGTTTGCGATCGCCCTGATGATCTTCGGACGACTAGGCGCGGAGTTCGTCCCGCAACTCGACGAGGGTTCGTTTGCCACGCATATGATCCGCACCACCAGCATCGGCCTGGACGCCTCGATCGCCATGCAGGAGCGCGCCGAGAAAGTGCTGCGCGAGAAGTTTCCGGGCGTCGAGTATACCTTCTCGCGCATTGGGACCGCAGAGGTCGCGACGGATCCGATGGGTGTCAACGTTTCCGACACCTATATCTTCTACAAACCCCTCGACGAATGGCCAAAGATCGACGGCAAGAGAGTCACCAAGGACGACCTGGCCAATCGCATGAGCGCTGAACTTGGAATCCAAGTGCCCGGCCAGGCGTATCTCTTCTCGCAGCCCATCGAGATGCGCTTTAACGAAATCCTCGAGGGCACGCGCGCCGATATCGCCGTGAAGGTCTTCGGTGACGATTACGCCGAGATCGAAAGGATCGCCAGCGAAGTGCGAGAGATCCTCGAGAGCGTCCCTGGTGCCGCCGACGTCGAGTTTGACGCTCTCGGCAAGGCACCCCTCCTCGAAATCACGCCGAATCGTAAGGCCATGGCCAATTACAATGTGCATGCCGAGGAGATCAACCAGGCTGTTGAAAACGCGATGGCCGGCGGCGAGCCGGGAACGATTATCGACGGCAATCGCCGCTATCCGATCATCGTCCGCCTCCCCGAGACCCTGCGCAGAAAGGTCGGGGAAATGAAGAAACTGCCTTTGCGCACTTCGGACGGCGGACTGGTTACTCTCGGCCAGGTTGCGGATTTCAAGGTCGAGGAGAAGGTGAACATGATCACTCGCGAGATGGGTCAGCGGCGGGCCGCGATCATGGTGAACTTGCGCGGCCGCGACGTGGAGAGCTTCGTCCTCGAAGCTCGCGACAAGGTCGCCAATCAAGTGAAACTGCCACCGGGCTACAGCGTCGAATTCGGCGGCCAGTTCAAGAATCTTCAAGAAGCCCGAGCCAGGTTGAGCGTGATCGTTCCGGTGGCCCTGGCCGTGATCTTTCTGCTCATCTTCATGGCGTTCGGCAGCTTACGGCAGGTGCTGCTCATCTATACGGGCATTCCCCTGGCCGTCACCGGCGGTATCTTCGCGCTTTGGCTGCGAGGCATGCCTTTTAGCATCAGTGCGGGCGTAGGCTTCATCGCGCTTTCCGGCGTTGCCGTCCTCAACGGCCTGATGATGGTCAGCTACTACAACCAGCTCCGGGAAGCAGGCAAATCGCTTTTCAACGCTGTCATCGAGGGTTCTCTCACGCGACTGCGACCGGTGATGATGACCGCGATGGTGGCGAGCCTCGGGTTCCTGCCCATGGCGCTGGGTCATGGCGCTGGGGCCGAAGTGCAACGACCCCTCGCAACGGTGGTCATCGGCGGCATCATCAGCTCGACATTCCTGACGCTCGTTGTGCTGCCGATCCTTTACCAGGTCCTCGAATCCCGCTTCGGCAAGGCCGACTTCAAGGAGTCGAAGTCATGAGAACTGTCGCCTCCCTATGGATTCTTTTCGCGTGGGCGCTCTCGGTTGTCGCGGAAGATAAAGTGCCGGCCTTTACGCCGGACGAATTGGTCACCATGGCCCTGTCCGACAATCCCGAGTTGCGCTTCTACGAGCAGCAAGTCTCGGCTCTGCCCAAGCCGTCCGGCGCCAAGCCTCTCCCCACGATCGCGCAACCCCTCGACTTTCCCTCAAGGGAAAACTTTCACCGCGCGGTGCTGAACCTGGACGCCAGCCTGGCGCGACTCCATCTCGAGCTCTTCCGCTTCGTTCTCGCCGGCACCGTGCACCTCAAGGCGATGCAGTATCATGCCGCGACGGTGACGGCCGCGACCGCGAGCGACCTCGCCGCGCGTATTTCGGCGCTCGTGAAGATGCTCGAGGAACGCCCGGCGCCCGGTGTCGAGGCGCTGATCGAACGACGCATTCTCGAAGGAGCCGCGCTGCCGTTCCTCCGCGAGGCGGCCGAGGCCAACGTCCGAAAAGAGCTTCTCCGGACAGAACTGAATGGTTTGCTCGGGCGCCCGGCGAACGACGAGCTGAGGGTCACGGGAGATCTCACGCTGCCACCAGAATCTTTCGGCCCGACCGTTGTCGACACGCTGCTGCTGCGAATTCGCGACGCGGAAATCTCGCGGGGCCTTGTCGGATTGGAGGCCGCCAGCGATATCGAGTCCTTCTCGGTTGGCAGCTGGTTTACCCGAGAGGGTCTTGGTGCGAGCGAGGGACTCGCCGGAAGCACGCTCCCTGGCACAACCGCTGGATCGGCGATCGGCGAGACAAAAGCGCGCCTGGTCGAAGATGCGCGCACCAAGCTGGCTCGCGAAACCGCTCAGCGACGCAATGCCGCGCAGGCAGCTCGGGAGATTGCCGTCGCGATCTCGCCGGAGCTGATCGAAAACCTGCGGAACGCCTCGGAGCTGGCCGAGCGGCAGTACCGGGTCGGCGCATTGGGTGTGAACCTGCTGATCGAAGTCCACCGCGAATACCTCGATGCTCTTCAAGCTCGCTACGAGGCGGTCATCCAGGCATGGCGAAATCACCTCGACCTCCAGCTGCTGAACTTGCCCGCCGGACGGAATTCGCCGGGCCAGGTTACCGCAACGCCATAGTGCAAGCCGTGAGCCATCATTCGCACCCCCACGATCCTTCACCTGCGACGCAAAAAGTCGCTTCAACGCTGCCGCCCTCTGACGCGCACGCCAGAGAGGTTTTCCGGGTCGCTGGGATGGACTGTTCCGAGGAAGTCGCAGCGATTGAACGAGCTTTGACGCCTTTGGCTGGTGTGCTTGGCGTCCAGGCGGAAATCGTCGCCTCGAGGCTGATCGTGTTCCACAATGGAAAGCTCTCTCGCTCGGTTCTGGCCGAGGCGATCAACAAGACCGGCGTAGTGGTGCAGGACGGAAAAGAGCGCGTGAGCCGTGCTTCCACAACCTCAACCCTGGTCGCCATTTCCGGCATCGCGACCGCAATCGGTCTGTTGCTTCAGTGGTTTTGGTTCAAGGATGGCTGGCAGCCCGAGATCGCGTTTCTAACGGCGATTGTGACGGGCGGCTGGCTCGTTATTCCGAAGGCGCTTCGTGCCTTGCGTTCGCTTTCCTTGGATATGAACGTCCTGATGACGGTCGCGGTGCTCGGTGCCGTGGCTATTGGCGAGCATGCGGAGGGAGCCGCCGTCGCTTTTCTTTTTTCACTCTCGGAGCTTCTCGAATCCTGGAGCGTCGGCCGCGCCCGGCGAGCCATCGAGGCGCTCATGGAACTCACCCCGGAGACCGCTCTCATCAAGCGCGACGGCCAGTGGCACGAGGTCGCGGCTATCGACGTGCATCCGGACGAAATCTTCCTGGTCAAACCCGGTCAAAAGGCGCCTCTCGACGGTGAAGTCGTCGACGGGCACTCCTCGATGGATCAATCCCCCATCACCGGAGAATCGATCCCGGTAGAGAAGAATCCCGGCGATATCGTCTTCGCCAGCGCGATCAATGCGGAGGGCGTCCTCGAAGTGCGTGCCACCAAGGCCGCCGGCGATACCACCGTCGCCCGGATCATCAAGATGGTCGAGGAGGCTCAGCAGCAGCGTGCCCCCGCACAGCGGTTCGTAGATACCTTCGCCAAATACTACACGCCCGCCGTGATGGTGCTGGCTCTCGTCCTTGCGGTCACTCCGCCGATGTTTTTTGCTCAAGCGTGGGACACCTGGATCTACCGCGCGCTGGTGTTGCTCGTCATCGCCTGCCCATGCGCGCTGGTTATCTCGACACCGGTGAGCGTCGTTTCCGGCCTCACGGCGATGGCGCGCGCCGGAGTGCTTGTCAAGGGCGGCGCCTACCTCGAAGCCCTCGCCAAACTGCGGGTGCTCGCCGTAGACAAGACTGGCACGATCACCGAAGGCAAACCTCGCGTGCAGGAGGTGATTCCCTGGAATCATTCCTCCGCTGATGAAATCCTGCGCATCGCCGCCAGTCTCGATGCCCAATCGAGCCACCCCCTGGCTCAGGCCGTCGTCGAATACGCCCGCGAACGAGGCATTCCCTTGGAGCCCACCGGTAACTTCCGGTCCGTTACCGGACGCGGGGCCGAAGGCAGCATTCTTGCCCACGACTACTTCGTGGGCAACCATCGCTTTGCCCACGAGCTCGGTGTTTGCTCGGCAGCACTGGAGAGCAAACTCGCTGAGATCGAATCATCCGCGCGCTCGGTGATCATCGTCGGCCACAAAACGCACGGGGATTGCAAAGGCGAAGTCCTCGGCATTCTTGTCGTCGCCGATACCATCCGGAAAGAGGCCCGCGAGGCTATCAAGCGAGTTCACGACGTGGGAGTCCGTAAAGTCGTCATGCTGAGCGGCGACAATGCGCGCAACGCGGAGGCAATCGCCAAACAGGCGGGCATGGACGAGGCGTTCGGCGATCTCTTGCCTGATCAAAAGATCGAAAAGGTCCGCGATTTGGAGAGAACGCATGGCGCCGTGGGCATGATCGGCGATGGGATCAACGACGCGCCCGCCCTGGCTGCTGCCAGCGTCGGCATTGCCATGGGCGCGGGGGGAACAGATACCGCCATCGAAACCGCGGACGTTGCGCTGATCAAAGACGATCTGCTGATGGTCGCGGAGGCTATTCAGCTTGGTCGCCGGACTCTCGGAATGATTCGCTTTAATATCGCGTTCTCCCTCCTCGTCAAAGCCCTCTTTCTCATCCTGGCGATCTTTGGCCTGACGAGTCTCTGGCTGGCCATCCTCGCGGACACTGGCGCGACGCTCCTTGTCGTTATGAACGCGTTGCGTCTTCTGCGCCCCATCCGATCAGCCTGATGAACCGGACACCCAGATATCGTCGCCGGAACTGGCGAAAGCAACCACCGTCGCAAACCCTCGTAGGCCGCCGTCTTGCCGTTTGCCGGCGTGGTTCCGGCGATGACCGCCCCTGCCTCCTCGCAACTCGAAGAGTCGAACGGACGACAGACGCACCTCGCACAAGAATGGCCAAGGGCGAGTGGCTCAAGGATCACCGCTGACAAGCACGTATTTTTGAACAGACCAAGACACCAGCCATGAAAACACTACAAGCCATCCTCATCCTCCTCACCATCGTCGCGACCTCTGCCTACTCGGCAGACGAACATGACCATAAGGTCATTCCGGGTCCGAAAGGCGGCAAGGTGCTGGAAACTGACCCGCTGCATGCCGAGTTCTTCGTGCAACCGGACAGGAAGGTGAGTGTCACCTTCTATGACCAAGCCATGAAGCCGGTTGCTCCGGGCGAGCAAGTCGTCAAGGTCATCGCGGAGGCCCCGTCCGGCAAGACCACGCTTGATTTTGAGAAAAGCGGCGACGCATTGGTTTCCAAAACGGCCCTGCCAGAGGGGGACGACTATCGCGTCGTCCTCCAGATCAGACAGACCGCCGACGGCAAGCCGCAGAATTTCCGCATCGATTATTCCACAGAAACCTGCAGCGACTGCAAACGCCCTGAGTACGCTTGCGTCTGCTCGGATCACGCAGGACACGGCCACTGAGAGGGCCATGAGACGCAGGCGAAACACCCGGCGGAAGCAAGCCGTCCTTGATGTGGTGAAAGCGACTTCGAGTCCCTTCACTGCTGAACAGCTCTTCCAGGCAGTGCAGCAGCACCTGCCAGGAGTCTCCCGCTCAACGGTTTATCGAACGATCTGCATTCTTCGTGAGGAAGGACGTCTCCGAGAAGTCTGCCTCCCTCATGGCAAGCGCATCCTGGCGCGCACCGATACAGATATTCTCTGTGTCGTGGAATGCGAAGATTGCGGTCGACTTGCTAGCGTTCCGACCACCGAATTCAGCTTTCCGCTGGCCAACGTTGCCCACGCCAAGAACATCTCCCTCGTTCAATCGAGCATCTACATTCGCGGGCGGTGCCAGGCGTTGCACCGGACGGGCGGCTGTCCAAAGCGAAAGACGACAAGAGCGATCAATCAGGCTGGCGAGCAGCGAAGCAAGTCCTAAAGCAAGGGAGCAATTTCCTGTTCGAACGTTTCTACCGGGGCGTAGCCAACATGCTTCGCCGTAATCTTGCCGCTCTTATCGATAACGAAAGTCGTTGGGATTGCAGAGATCCCGCCAAAGTCCTCGATGATCTTGTCGTCACCCATCACAACAGGGTAGTTCATGCTGAACTGCTTCATGAACGGTTTCACCACGGCCGGACCCTGTTCATCGAGAGAAACACCAATGATCACCAGCCCTTTGTCGCCGTACTTCTTCTGCAGCTCGACGAAACCGGGGATCTCCGCTTTGCATGGCGGACACCACGTCGCCCAAAAGTCCAGCACCACAACCTTGCCGGCAAAGTCAGACGATTTGATGGGCTTCCCGTCGGTGTCTTTTAGTTCCCAAGCGGGCGCTTCTTTTCCCACGAGGCCTTCGTCCGCCAGCGTGGAGAACGTAGGGAAGCTGAGGCTGACAAGAACGGTCAGAAGAGTGGTCCAAGAACTCATGATCGGTCGACGTTTACGATTCAGAATTGATATCGTTCCGCTCCGACGGGCAAGTCTCCTCAGAACGAAAGCTGGCCCGGGTCAGGCGGCCTTGGCTGCCGGAGTGGTGACTCCAGCCATCAAGCGGAGCACGGATTCCTGTGAAGCCTCCTGTCGCGACAGTTCGCCGGCGAGGTTTCCATCACGCATGACAAGAATACGGGTCGAAAGGTTGATGACCTCGGGCAACTCCGAGGAAATGAGCATGACCGCCAGGCCCTCGCTCGCCAGGCTGTCAATCAAGGCGTGGATGGCCGCCTTGGCTCCGACGTCCACCCCTCGGGTCGGCTCATCGACAATGAGCAGCTTGCCTCCGCGGGCCAGCCACTTGGCCAGCACCACCTTTTGCTGATTGCCTCCGCTCAAGGAACTCGGAGGCGCTTCCATGGAAGAAGCTTTCACCCGCAGCTTGCCAAAGTAGTCTGCCGTGACTTCCTGCTCCTTTTGCCGCTTGAGCAAGCCGATCGCCCCCCGCAACCGATCCAGGATCGCCAGGCTCACGTTGGCCCGAATCGGCAGACCCAGCACCAGCCCCTGCCGCTTGCGATCCTCGGGCACCAACCCCACTCCCGCCGCCATCGACGCCGCCGTCGATCCCAACGGCAATCGCTTCCCGTTGAGCTCCACCTCCCCCGTCGCGTTCCGGTCCAAGCCAAAAATCGCCTTCGCAATCTCGCTGCGCCCCGAGCCCACCAGCCCCGCAAACCCCACGATCTCGCCCGCGCGGATCTCGAAATTGATATCCCGAAACAGCCCGGGTGAGGAGAGGTTGTTCACCCGCAGAACCACTTCCCCCGCCTTCCCGGAAACATGCTGCGGAAAGTAATCGGCCACACTGCGGCCAATCATCATCTTGACCACCGCATCCGGGGTCGCCTCCGCCCGTCCCAGCGTGCCCACATACTGCCCGTCGCGCAGCACGCTGATCTTGTCGCACAGCCGAAACAACTCCGGCATCCGGTGCGACACGTAGATCATCGTCATGCCTCCCTCCCGCAAGCTCTCAATGAGCTTGAAGAGATTCTGCGCGTCCGGCTCGGCCAGCGAACTGGTCGGCTCGTCAAAGATGACGATCCGCGGCCCAATGCCCACCGCCGCCGCAATCTGCACCAGCTGCTCCTGCGCGGTCGAGAGCTCATGCATCGGCCGGGTCACATCCAGACTTACCCCGATCTTTCTCAGCAACTCATCCGCCCGCCGCACCATCGCCGCCTTGTCCACCATCACCCCAAGCTTGCGCGGATAATGCCCCATGCTCAGGTTCTCCGCCACGCTCAGGTCCCTGCAGAAGGCCAGCTCCTGGTGCACCATCGCCACCCCGGCATCCATCGCATCCCGCGGCGAATTGAAGCTGTAGAGCTTCCCGTCAATGCTCATCTCCCCGCTGTCGGGCTTGTGGATGCCGGCCAGCACCTTGCCCAAAGTCGATTTGCCCGCCCCATTCTCCCCCATCAGCCCGTGGCATTCGCCACGGGCAATGTCCACGGTCACATCCTGCAGCGCGATCACCCCACCAAAGGTCTTGGTGATCTCCTTAAATCGGATGAATCCCTCAGACATATCTTAACAAATCAACCTCCTGCTGGGCTCCGTTGTTTGCTACGGTTTTATTTCTTGAGCCACTTCTTCCAGTTCTCGGCGTAGGCATCAACGTTCTCCTTGGTGACCAAGGTCAGGGGGTCGATAACCTTAACATCTGCCGGGCTCTGGTTCTTCAGAATCTTGTCGAGCAGGATCTCAACTGACTTCACTCCCCAGCCGTAGCAATCCTGGGCCAGCAGGGCCTCGACATAACCATCCTTCACATAGCCAAGCTGCGCGGGCAGGGCGTCGACGGCCACCACCTTGATCGACCCAGCCGGCCACTTCAAGGCATTCGCCGTGAACAGCGGCCAGCCTCCAATCATCGCCCAACCCTGGATTCCGGGATTGGCGTTCTGCGCGTTTTGAACCGCCTCAGCCGCCTTTTCCGGCGTCTCCGCATGGTAGAACACCCCGGGCTCGTTGAGCTTCATGTTGGGATACTTCTTGAGGGCCTCCTTGGCCCCAGCCACTCGGTTCTGGAGATTAGGCGCACTCTGGTTGCCTGCAAGGATCGCAACCGTCCCCTTTTCGCCCATAGACTTGGCAAGGATGTCCATCGTTTTCTCGCCGCAAACCTTGTCGTCGGTTCCGTAGTAAGCAAAGCGCTTGCTGGCGGGAGCATCGGAATCAAAGCACATTACCTGTGCTCCTTTGCTGACGGCTTTGTCGATCGAAGGGGTCACCGTATTGGCTTCCGAGCAAGAGACGGCGATACCCTGGGCTCCCATGCGCGCCAGCGCCTCAATCGCCTCGGCTTGCTTGGTGGCGTCCTCGTCGTTCGGCGTCCGGATTTCCAGCTGCACGTCCGCGTTATATTTCGGACCAAGCTCTTTCGCGGCATCGGCCGCGCCGACCTGCGCAGCCTGGAAGACGTCATTGCTCAGGCTCTTGGCGACAAAACCGATCAGGACTTTCTTTTTCTCTTCGGCAGAGGCAGTGAAGGGTTGGAAAAGAGCTAGACCGGCGAACGCCGCCGCCACTGTCGTAGTTATCAGGTGGTTTGTTTTCATGAATACTTTATGGGGTTGTTGTTTTGGGGGTGTTTGTTGAATGCGTTATTGTCGTAGGGGATTGAGAGGCACGCAGGCGTCTTGGTTTTTACTTGCGCCGGCTATGCATGTAGGTGCTCAAGCGGTCGAGGGAGACCGCCACGATGATGGCCAGACCGATGATGATGAGGCGGTATTCCTGCGCCAGGCGCAAAATGATGATCCCATTCTCGATCAGCGCAATCACCAGGGTGCCCAGCAACGCGCCAATGGCCGTGCCGCGTCCGCCCGTCAGGCTCGCGCCGCCCACCACCGCCGCCGCAATCACTGTTAACTCGTAACCCGTGCCCGTGCTCGTGGAGGCCGTCCCAAATCGTCCGAGGGAAACCATCCCGCCCACGCCCGCGGCCAGCCCCGCCAAGGCATAGGTGCGCAACTTGATCCAGCCCACCCGCAACCCGCTAAAGCGCGCCGCCTCCTCGTTGCCCCCAATCACGTAGGTCTCCCGTCCCGCCACCATCATCCGCAGGTAAAACCATCCCAGCGCCACACAAATCAACATGATGATCAGCGGCATCGGCTGTAAACCAAACATCTCCACCCGCATGAAATCGCTGGTAAAGGCCGTCGGCAACTGCTTGCCCGCCGCCGGTAACGTCTTCTGCGCGGGCAGCACGTTGGCCAGCCCACGGAAAATACTCATCGTGCCCAGCGTCACGATAAAGGGATGCAAATTCAAACTCACCACCAACCCCCCGTTGATCAGCCCACAGAGTAACCCGATCCCCATCGGCACCAGAATCCCGATCGGCAACACCACCGCCGCCGAGGCATCTACCGGCAAATTCTGCAACGCCGCCGCTCCCCCAAGCGCCGAGAGCGCCATCATCGAGCCCACCGAAATGTCAATACCCCCGGTGATGATCACGATGGTCACCCCCACCGCCATGATCGCATAGTAGGACATCGGCGTCGCAATCCCATCGATCAGATTGTCGAAATTTAAAAACGTATTCGGCCGCCCAGGCGCCGCATCCCGCCACCCGTAGATCGCTAAGATCGACCCCAGCAAAAGCACCACCACCACCAAGCCCAACTCCTGCGCAATCGATCGCCGCGCAGGCTTGGCTGACGTTCCGGGCTGACTCTTCGGGGCGGCGGCGGTGGACATTTTAGGGGGGTGCGAGAATTTTGCAGATTAACTAATACGTGCCAAACTGAAAACTTAATTGTTACTCATTTCCCCACGGAGGCAAGCGAAATTCGGCGAAGGTCCGCGCAGTGGGTTCTCGCTGGTGGGGCAAGTGAAGCTTGGCTCGCCTTAGCATCGTGGCGAGGGACCAGGGCTTTCCAGTCGCCGTCGAAACTCGCTTATCCTTCATGAGCGGACGCTAATGGAGATGAACTGTCATGAGTCTCTGCCAGACGGAAGTTGACGGTTTTTGGGTGCCGCTCGACGTTGCCCGTCGCTCGATAGGCCGAAGTTTGCGGTGACCTTGCTGGCTTGTCTAGTGATAAGATGCTAGCATTTAAGTTGCTAGCATGCCATCCACAACCCCGTTCGCCCTTTCCTGCGCGCTGGCTTTGCCGCTCAGCAACTCTTTCGAGATCAATCTTGGCCAACTGGCAACGCATGCGCGACGTTGTCTGGCAACTGGTTGTTCCAGCGTCACCGTATTCGGCACGACCGGCGAAGGAGCCTCCATCAGCCTTGCGGAGCGCGAGCAGATTCTCAGCACATTGTCGAACACCGGATTCGAGATGGACCGCGAGGTTCTCGGCGGTGTCACGGCGAGCTCGATCGGCGATGCCGTTGAGCAGGCACGGCTGGTGATCGCCGCAAGATGCCGCGGCATGCTTTTGGCTCCTCCCTTTTACTACAAGGAAGTTACAGAGGCTGGGCTTTACGCTTGGTTTTCCCAAGTCTTCGAGAGCATCGAACCGCAGGGTGGTGAGGTGATTCTCTACCACATTCCGTCCGTAACCGGAGTCGCCCTTTCGATTCGCCTGATCGGACGGCTCAGAGAGGCCTTTCCGGAGATCGTGAAGGGCGTGAAGGACTCGGGCAACGACTGGTCTTATACCGAGGAACTTCTCCGCACCCATGGTGACCTGCTCATTCTGATCGGCAACGAGCGCCATTTGGCCGCCGGCGTTCGCACTGGGGCCAGGGGAGCCATCTCCGGTTTGGCAAACCTCTGTCCCGAGATGTTGCGCTCGGTCATGGAAACGGGCATCGAAGACGCCCGCATCACCGGTCTCGTCAATGAGATTGCCAGATTCCCGTTCACGCCCGCGGTAAAATCCCTTCTTGCCCAACGCGACAACGATCCCGATTGGCTGACGGTCCGTCCGCCGCTCACTGCCTTGTCGGAGTCCGAACGGGCGGGGTTGGCGACCATCTACGAACGACTCATCTCGTGATTGAAGGTCGAGGGAGGGGCGGCGTGGATAAGGTTTCCTGAAAGCTAAGTTAGCAATTATTAAGCATTCGCTGTTAATTCCGGTACTGGATGATAGCGCGGGCAATCTGGCGGGCGAGCCGATCTCGATAAGCGGGGCGCGACGCGCGCCGCGCATCCTGCGGGTTGGTCAGAAATCCGCATTCGATGAGCACCGCGGGAATCTTTGATTTCCGAAGCACATAAAAGCGCGCTTGCTTGATCCCGCGGTTTTCTCCCGATGTCGTCTTCATCGCGTTGCGTTGAATCATGCTTGCCAGCCGTTTCGCCTTGGCGGACCCGTAAAAGGTCTCGATACCGTTCGCGCCTCTTCGTGGAGCGGAATTGAAATGGATGCTGACAAAAACTGCGCGGCGCTGTCGATTGGCGACGGCGACCCGGCTATCAAGAGTAACGAAGGTATCATTGGAGCGGGTCATCACCGTGCGCAATCCGGCGTTCGCCAGATAAGTCCGAAGCCGGCGCGCCACATCGAGGGCGACGCCTTTCTCGGGGATGATGTTCGACGGGATGCCCCCTCGGTCAAACCCGCCATGCCCCGCATCGATGACTACGGTAGAGAACGATGCCGTCCACGCTGCACCGCCTGTCAGGAGAAGGATTCCGAGGGCGATCAGGAGAGATGCTCGCCGGAATGGTGATACCCCTCGAGGCGAAGGAGAATGCCGCGCCCCCTTTCCCCAAAGCACACTCACGGCGCGGTGGCATTTGCCGCCCACAGATCGCGAACGACGCCCAGCGCGACCTCTTCGTCACCTGCAGGAAAGAACTCGAATCCGATCCCACCTTGGTAGCCGAGCGATCGAATCAGACGCAGAATCTCTCCCCAGTCGACCGTTCCCGTCCCTGGCTCATGGCGACCGGGAACATCCGCAATATGAAAGTGACCAATCCGGGGCAGATGTTCCCGCACAAGCTCTTTCAAATCCGCACCCATCACGCGGAAATGATACAGGTCGCACAGTATCTTCAGCCGCGGACTCCCCACATCACGCACAATCCTGGACGCCGTTTCGATATCATCAAGGTAATATCCCGGATGATCGATGCGCGTATTGAGCGGCTCGAGGAGAAGGGTAATGTCCTTCGGAACAACCCGGTCAAGGTGAGCGAGGGCTGCGACCATACTCTCATACTTCAGGTCGTCGGAGATCGCTTCGAGACGATCCGCGCTGCCATCGGGATTCAGGGCATTGCTGAGAAGCATCAATGCCTGGCAATCCAAAAGGCGCGCCGTCGGAATCGCATCCGCCACATCCGCAAATAGCGTCGCGTGGGTGTCCGCCGCGACCGGGCTTCCCACACGGTGGCCGCTGAAATTGGCCACGCGAACGCCGCTCGCCAGGCACGCCGCCCGAATGGCAGCGACATTCTTGTCCCGCCAACCCCAGAACTCGATATCGGCGAAACCCGACTTCGTTACGCGCGAAACTTTCTCCTCGGTGGGCAGCTCAGGATACAGGGGGTCAAGACAAATGACAGGAACCACGCCACAGCCTTAGTCTTTCTGGCGGGAGTGCGCAAGTCATGACAATCAAACGCCAACCATCGTCTTGCCTGTGCCGCTCTCCCCGCGTCCGCCGGATCGTTAACCTGACTTCGATTGACGCGCCTCAACGGATCCGGTAGACAAGAACTCTTGGGCGGGAAAATGGCGCTGCTGTTCTTTAGCCAACGACGTCGACCCGTGCCGTATCTTCAATCCAACCCATTTTTGAGAAATGAAAATCGCAGTGGCAAGTGACCATGCCGGCTACCCGCTCAAGGAGGAAATCAAGCGCGTCCTGAAGGGTGATGGGCATGTGCTCGAAGACTTTGGCACGACCAGTGAGAGCGCTGTCGATCTGCCCGACCACGTCTATCCGGCGGCATTGGCCGTCGGGGAAGGACGCGTCGAGCGTGGCATTTTTGTGGATGGAGTCGGCTACGGCAGCGCCATGATCGCCAACCGGATCAGCGGTGTTTATGCCGCCGTCTGTCAGGATCCTTTTTGCGCCGCCTTGGCGCGGTCGCATTCCGATACCAACGTGCTCTGCCTCGGCGGGAAGATCATCGGCTCGGCCCTCGCCTTGGAAATCGTCAGGACGTGGATGTCGACCGACTATTTGGAAAGTGAGGAGAAGTACCGACGGCGCGTCGAGAAGGTTAAAGAGATCGCGCTCCGGCATCTCAAGCCGTTGCCCGTCGCCTGAGCGGCTCGGTGGGAATTCCGCTGGTTGCGACCCTCAGAGCCGGTCGATGATCGCCTCGGCGAACTCGGAAGTGGTCGCGGTGCCACCCAGATCGAAGGTAATGTGCTCCTTGCCGGCGATCACGTCGTGACACGCCTGCTCAATGCGCCGGCCGAGTTCAATTTCCCCCAGGTAACGCAACATCATACAGGCGCTGAGAAGCAAGGCGGTCGGATTCGCCTTGCCCTGTCCGGCGATGTCGGGCGCCGTGCCGTGCACGCTCTCGAAGATGGCCGCGCCCTCGCCAATGTTGCCGCTCGGTGCGATGCCCAATCCGCCGATCAGACCGGCGCAGAGATCGCTGACGATGTCACCGTAGAGATTGGGCAACACCATCACATCGAAGCGCTGGGGATTGGCGACGAGCTGCATGCAGCAATTGTCAACGATGACCTCGTCGTATTGCACCTGAGGATACTTCTTGGCCACTTCGCGGCAGCAACTCAGGAAGAGGCCATCGCTCTTCTTCATGATGTTAGCCTTATGAATCGCGGAAACCTTGCGCCGGTTCTGCGTCGCCGCATAGTAAAAGGCGAACTCGGCGATGCGCAGTGAAGCGGAGCGCGTAATGACCTTAAGGGATTCCACCACGCCCGGGACCACCTCATGCTCGAGTCCGGAGTACTCTCCTTCGGTGTTCTCGCGAACAACCACGACGTCCACATTGTCGTAACGGGTCTTCAAACCGGCAATGCTGCGACATGGCCGAAGATTCGCGTAGAGCTGAAATGCCCTTCGCAGGGTCAGGTTGAGTGAAACATGACCGGTGCCGATCGGTGTGGCCAAAGGCCCTTTTAGGGCCACGGTGTTCTTACGGATCGAGGCGAGGGCTTCCTCGGAGATCAATTGGCCTCCCGGTTCCACCGACTCGGTGCTCACGAATTGCCGCTCCCAGCGCACGGGCGCTTTGGTTGCCTCGAAGATTTGAACAACGGCGTCGGCGATCTCAGGCCCTACGCCGTCCCCGGGAATCAGGGTCACGGTATGCGTTTTCATATTGCGGGATCGAAGATGTGGATGGTAGACGACGACAATTTGCTTCAAGGACGTTAAGTCTCCAAGAAATTCTCACGACCCTCACCACACAGACGGTCCAGCGAGCATGATTTGGAGCCACTGCGCCTGATTTTTGCCTCGCTCAGCCCAATTCCATCGACATCGTGCTCTCCATAGAGAGCTTGAAGATATGAGAAGCGCGTACCCATCGAACTCTCGTCATGGGTCTCGCGACCGGTCGACCCCATCGACCCCGCGACGAACGCTCGTGGGAGGGCAGCGATGAAGAAGGCTTCGAGCAAGACCGGCCGACAGCGTCGGAGAAAGCAGGAAGACTTGCCAGACCGGCTCGAGAGACTGGCCAGGCATTTGGCTTCGACAAAGCTCGCGTTCGAATCGGGAGATGGCGGCGGACGCTCTGCGTCCGGTCTGCCCTATCGCAGGATCATCGAGTAGATCCGCCTCTTTCCAAAGTGGGCTCTCCCATCCGGATCGGACCAGGAAAAATCGCGCGCGCTGCCTTAGGCACCTGCCTCCCGAGAGCTCCGCGCTTGCCTTTTCGCAGCTCCGGGTCTGACATGGCGTCTCGCGGGCATGGACTTGATTTCCCCTCACCCTTTTTGGTCATCAAAGAATGGCCTCTTGAGTGTCTATCCGGCGTTGAAAAAGGACGTCACTTGCGATGTCGTGATCTTGGGAGGAGGAATCAGCGGAGCATTTCTCGCCCAGCGACTCGTCAGGGAAGGCTTCGAAATCGTCGTGCTCGACAAGCGCGACGTTTGTGCCGGAAGCACGAGCGCCAGCACGGCGCTCCTCCAATACGAAATCGATACGCCACTCGTCGACTTATCTGGCCGAATCGGCCGACAGAATGCGGTGCGGGCTTATCGCCTTTGCCACGACAGCATTCTGGCCATCGAAGCCCTGGTGGCCGAACTGGCCATCGACTGTGGGTTTCAGCGCAGGAAAAGCGTCTATCTGGCCAGCCGGGCCTCGGATGCGCCGTCGCTGCAGGAGGAATGCGCCGCTCGCCGCGCGGCTGGAATCGACGTCGAGTATTGGGATGAAGCCAGGATTGGAACACGTTTTTCCTTTTCGCGGGCGGGCGCGATCGTTTCCCAACAGGCGGCCGAGGTGGATTGTCACCGCCTTGCTCACGCGCTGCTTGGATACGCGGCCAAGATGGGCGCTCGCATATTTGATCGAACCGTCGTGGAAAATTACGACGTTGATTCGAGCGCCGTCCGATTGCGAACCGACCGCGGCTGCCAGGTCGTGGCCAAACATGCGATCTTCGCAACCGGCTATGAATCAAGAGAGTTCTTGCCGCGGCGAATCGTCAAACTCAAAAGCACCTACGCTTTGGCTAGCGAACCGTTGAGCGAATTTCCAGGATGGTGGGAGCGATGCTTAATCTGGGAGACGTCGCGACCCTATATGTATTTCCGGACGACGGACGACGACCGAGTTCTCGTCGGGGGCGAAGACGATCCCTTCCGGAATCCCGCTCGGCGCGACAAGCTCGTCCAAGCGAAAACCGAGCACCTCGCGAAGAGCTTTCGAGAAATGTTTCCGGCGATCGATCTCGAGGTCGCATATCGCTGGGGGGGAACATTCGGCGAAACCAAGGATGGTCTGCCTTACGTCGGCCAGGTCCGGCAGATGCCTCGTTGCCATTTTGCTCTCGGATTCGGCGGCAACGGGATTACCTACAGCCAGATCGCGTCAGAGATCCTCTGCGACACGCTGCTCCAACGACCAAACGCCGCCGCGCATCTTTTTCGTTTCGACCGCTGAAGGCCGGTCGACGGATGAGGGCCTTGCTAAGGCGTGTTGGAATTGGGCGCGTGAGTACTTCTTCTCGGATCCTCCAGCGCATCGCCCTCCTCCTCTGAGAGTGGGGTTCCTGCCCCCCGCCCGACCCATTCACTTCCTTTTCGGGAGTTCCTTGCGTTTGGTCTTGGCCATATCTCGGAGCTCTTTTTCAGACATCGATTTGGCCATCTGCCTGGAGGCGCCCTTCAAGCTGGATTTCTTTCGCTCGCCGCGTTTCGCCGCCAAGGCGGCGCCCGCAGCCATTTGCTGTTTCTTTGAACGTGCTGGCATACTATCCAAATCGCGCCAGATATCGGGGGCGCCGGATGGTCGATGCCATCCCATAGGCGCCGCGAGACCCGCGAGAGACGTGACCGATCACGAAAGGATGACATCCCCCGGCCTTTTCCCTACACTGGCGTCATGCATCGTTCCCGATCTTTGCTTCGGTTCCTCGCAGCTGTCGTGGTCCTTGGTTTTTGGGACGCCTCGGCCGAGGACCGAAAGAAACAGCCTTTCACCTGGCAACCAGCACGCTCACCTTCCGGGCCAATTTTGATCATCGTCAATATCGATGATCAGGTAGCGTTCGTTTATCGAAACGGCGTTCTGATCGGGCAAACGCCCGTAAGCACCGGCCGACCTGGCCATCCGACCCCAACCGGAGTGTTCAGCATTCTGGGCAAGGATGCCACCCATCGCTCCAAGAAATATAACGATGCGCCGATGCCATATTCCGAACGCCTGACTTGGTCTGGGATATTTCTCCATGCGGGTGATCTGCCGGGCTATCCGTCATCACACGGCTGCGTGCACTTGCCTTTGGAATTCGCCAAGGATCTGTTCCAGACGACTCAGGCGAACGACACAACGGTCGTCATCACACAATCAACCAGCCAACCCGCCACTTCGGCGCCGCCCATCGAAGCGCTGCTCAGTCTCGCGGAGGCCGAAACGCCTGCCGGGCCGCCCAGCGATGACGTGCTTTGGGAGCCCGACAAGAGCAAAGACGGCAGCGTGGCGATCGTCGTGAGCGGAGCGGATAAACGCCTGGAGGTTCTGCGAGGCGGCATCCTGATCGGACGGTCGCCCGTGTCGCTTGCGGACACGAACACCTCTTTGCCGGAGGCTCTCTACGTCAAGCTTCAGCCGCTCAAGGAAAACGCCTCTCCGGATTGGAGCACAGTGCTGATGGCCGGTTCGCAGCCGCCCTCCTCGCCTTCACCATTGGCCCAGGTGCAAATCCCGGCCCCGATCGGCAGCGAGTTGCAGAAACTCCTCGTCCCGGGCACGCTCGTCATCACCACTCCCGGATCGTTGACGCCAGAGAAGCGCTCGGGGGCGGGCTTCATTGGCGTTCAGGCCCAGGACGCCCCGCCTTCGACTCCCCCGAGCAGTTGAGGTTTTTGGCGAGCGAACCTCGCCGGCCCTCCACTCGTCGTCCCAGGCCTTGGCCCGGTCGAGCGCCCTGTGCCACGGCCGTGCAAGCGTTCGCGTTCAGCAGCGGAAATCGTCGGCTCGAATTTCCGATCGGAGGCCTACGGCGAGGAGATTTCGTCCATGGTTCTTACACGCGCCGACGTCCACCCTGAGCTCGGCGGGTTGTATTGTTGTATCGGTTGTATCCCCGAGTCGACAAGTCGTCCTGCATCGCGGTTAAAATGTCGCTGACCTGATAGCGATGCCTTCCTGGGTCGCCCGGGCTATGTGCGCGGCAGTCGTGCCGCGGGTGCGCCCCTTAATCACCCCGCGCGCATAAGCGTCCCAATGCGGCGCGGCGGGCCCGGCGAACGCCGGAACCAGGAAAACATCGCCGCTATCCGGAACGTTGGAGGCCAGCGTTTCGCTTTCCGGCGCGGCCCATGTGAAGCGGTTCCTCTCGAACGAGACCGAAAATCTCGAACTTCATTCGAGCCCTACACTTTGTCGGTCTTGTCTTGGCGCGTCGATTTCGGCACCTCAGGCCTCCGTTAACATCGGAGCCCCTTCCGCTTGTTTTTTGATAAACTTGGCCTTTTTAGCCAATTTGGTTTGTGCGCTGATAAAGGAGATGACTTGGCGCGCAATTGCGGGTGCCGCCGACAAACCTGGCGAACTAATGCCAGCGACATTGATAAAGCGCTCATCCTTGCTCGAGGGAGCAATCACAAAATCATCGGTTTCCACACAAATGGAGCGAGAACCACCGATCACACTACATGTCTTCTCCAGCCTGAGGTTGGGAATTATCTTCTTACCGATAATCCCGATCTCGTCGAATTTTTCGACCGTGACCAATCTGGTATCTTCTTTGGCGATACCCTCCTCAGCTGTGGGTCCAACTAACAAGTGGCCGTCCAACATGGGTGCGACAATCACTCCTTTCCCGTGAATGGTTGGTGCCATGAACAGAATGTGATCATTTATGGTGCCCCGCTCGCTCTTCTCGATAATGCGATACTGGCCTCTCCGCGCCTTGAGAGTAAAATCCTTGTCCTTGATCATGTTTGCCACAACATCAGCATAGTGGCCCGCAGCATTGACGACAAAGCTTGCGCGATAGGAGACTCGTTTACGATCGTAAGTGAACGTCTTGATCTCGAAGCCTTCCGAATTCCTGCCAATTTTTTGCACCTTCGTTCCCAAGAAAACCTTGACTCCATTGGCGATCGCATTTTCGACCAGGCAATTGGTTAGAGAGACCGGGTCGACAACATAGGAACACGTGCATAGCAATGCCGCGACGACTTCCGGATTGAGATTAGGTTCCAATCGGAGACACTGCTTCTTGTTTAGAATTTTCAGGTCGCTTGCTTTGA
The DNA here is from genome assembly GCA_963820865.1 of uncultured Verrucomicrobiae bacterium. Taxonomy (GTDB): domain Bacteria; phylum Verrucomicrobiota; class Verrucomicrobiia; order Chthoniobacterales; family Terrimicrobiaceae; genus DASTFP01. The sequence goes on along the minus strand of CAWGBZ010000011.1, from coordinate 150,223 downwards.
CACCGTTGGCAATGCCTTGATCATAGAGATTCCTAATCTCTTCCACCTCCGCATCATCGAAAGCGAGGACCAGCGAGTCTACCTTCTTATGTGGAAACGCCAGTTCCTTAAACCACTCGCGTTCGTAGATCTTCCGTCCCGAGATATTGAATTTCGCATGCAGCGTTCCCGGCGTCGGATCAAATCCGCCATGAATGACGCCGGAGTTTCCCGCTGACGTTTCCTGAGCTACTTGAAGATTTGTCTCAAGAATAGCGACTTTTACCCTGTACCTGGAAAGCTCTCTGGCGACAGCCGCCCCTATGACGCCCGCACCAATAATGATAACGTCAAATACTTTAGATCCTTTAGCCTTCATAATATAGCACCTTCCGGTGTTGAAGAACCCACGTAGTCACGCGCTGTCAATTATGGAAGGTCGCAGGCAAACCGAGCGCGGGCTTAACGCGGTTGGGGGTCCCCAACCTCCCCACAGCGCCCTTGTGTCACGCGTGCGCCCGGCAGCGAAAGCCGAAACTTGGCGCAACTCTATGGGCATCCTCTTCCCGTTATTTAGCCGCCCTTGTAGCTTCAGCCAAGCTCAAGCGCCCATCCCAGCTTCCGTTTACCTGACTAGGATTCAACCCAATCGAACGTGCGAGTAACGGCTTTCTTCCACTCTTTGTAAAGCTTAGTGCGAGCGGTGTCGTCCTCCGCCGGTTCCCACGTCTTGTCCACGCCCCAGTTGGCCCGCATTTCCTCGGTGTCCTTCCAGAAGCCAACGGCCAAGCCGGCAGCGTAAGCTGCGCCCAGAGCGGTAGTTTCGGCTATTCTGGGCCGAATGACTGGCACACCCAACACATCGGCCTGGATTTGCATGAGCAGGTCGTTGTGGACCATGCCGCCGTCAACCTTAAGCGCTGTCAGAGGCACTCCGGAGTCGGCGTTCATGGCATCCAACACTTCGCGGGTCTGGAAAGCGGTCGCTTCCAACGTGGCTCGCGCAATGTGACCCCGGTTAACATAGCGGGTCAAACCGGCGATGACGCCACGGGCGTCGCTCCTCCAGTAGGGCGCAAAGAGTCCGGAGAACGCAGGCACAAAATAGACACCGCCGTTGTCTTCGACTGTGCGAGCCAAGCCTTCGACGTCGGGAGCCTTGTCAATGAGCTTCAGGTTATCGCGCAGCCACTGCACCAACGCACCGGTGATGGCGATGGAACCTTCCAGAGCGTAGACTGTTGGCTGGTCACCGAACTTGTAGCAGCAGGTCGTCAGCAAGCCGTGCTTGGAGGGGACGATTTTTGGGCCAGTGTTCAGGAGCATAAAGCATCCGGTGCCATAAGTGTTTTTGGCTTCGCCGGCACTGAAGCATGTTTGACCCACCATGGCCGCTTGTTGGTCGCCCAGGTCGCCGCAAACCGGGATGCGGCCGCCAAAGGGACCATCCGGAATGGTGTACCCATAAAACTTAGGGTCGCTGGAGGGGCGAATTTCGGGCAGCATGGACCTCGGGATGGTCATAATCTTCAGGATTTCGTCATCCCAGTGTGTCCCAGCCAGGTCCATTAGCATGGTGCGCGAGGCATTGCTCACCTCGGTCACGTGGTAGCCGCCGTTGGGGCCGCCGGTCAGGTTCCAGATGACCCAGGTATCAGTATTGCCGAAGATAGCATCGCCTCTCTCGGCGGCGGCCCGCAGGCCGTCCACATTATCCAACAGCCACTTGATCTTGGGGCCGGAGAAGTAGGTGGCCAAAGGCAAGCCGACTTGTGCCCGGAAGCGATCTTGACCGCCGTCTCGGGCCAGCTCATTGCAGATCTTGTCGGTGCGCGTATCTTGCCAGACCACGGCGTTGTAGTAGGGTTTGCCGGTCCTTTTGTCCCAGACAAGGGTCGTCTCGCGTTGGTTTGTGATGCCCACCGCGGCGATGTCGGCTGCCGTCGCGGCGATTTTGTCCAGTGCGCCTTTGATCACATCCTGCGTGCGCTCCCAAATTTCCATAGGATCGTGTTCGACCCAGCCGGGCTTAGGATAGATTTGCTGATGCTCGAGCTGGTGAATCGCCACGGATTCCCCGGCGTGATTGAAAATCATACAACGAGTGCTCGTTGTGCCTTGATCTATTGCTGCGACGTAATTGGCCATAATACTAGGAATGTTGAAGCGTTATAGAATGATAGTCTGGGAGTTATAAGCCTAATATCGAAGCCCCTCACTGCGCAACGAGGAGAATCTCGTGCTATCAAAATATCTTCGTTCGTCTCCAGGAGGGTTGCCCGACAGACAAAAAACTAGGCGAGGGCGAACAATCCGTCAACAACAATCGCACGTTTGTGCAACAGAATCATCTCATGAAGTTTGTTCGTCGTCGCGAGCACCCTCTCCGGCGCGTTTTTGCCGACGGCATCGACAACGTCACCACCAAAGCTGATAGATTCAGCAGGGCGCTAAATCCCGAGCGCGAGTCGCAGGCGCGATGCATGCTTCAAGGTATGTCTTCGAAATCCAATTTCGAAGATCCTTCCCTGACACCACGAGGTAACCGCGCAGCGAAGCCAGAGGGGCGACTAATACTTACCCAGCGAGAGATAGATAAGACCTCCAATTATGCCCCCAACCACCGGAGCCACGACCGGAATCCAAGAATAACCCCAGTCGCTGTCCCTCTTACCGGGGATGGGCAGGAGCGCGTGGGCGATCCGTGGACCAAGGTCGCGGGCAGGATTGATCGCATAGCCCGTGGGTCCTCCCAAAGAAAGGCCGATAGCCCAGACGAGAAGTGCCACCGGAACCGCTCCTAGAGCTCCGAGATCGACTGGAACTGCCGCGCCGCTCAGTGGAAACTCAAAGGCAGTTTTCATGCCGAGCACGGCGAAAACCAAGACGAAGGTGCCGATGACTTCGCAGAGGAAATTGGTGGGCGTGTTTCGAATAGCGGGCCCGGTGCAAAATACGGCAAGTTTAAGATCTGCGTTTTCGGTTTCTTTCCAATGCGGAAGGTAGGCGAGGTAAACGATCACTCCGCCAGCAAATGCCCCAAGCATCTGTGCGACAATATAGCCAAAAACCGAAGCCCAGGGAAAGGCGCCGACGACCGCGAGCGCAATGGTGACGGCGGGATTGATGTGCGCGCCGCTGATTCTCGCAACGACGGAGACGCCAACGAATACCGCAAAAGCCCAGCCAGCAGTTATCACAATCCAGCCGGAGTTTTGGCCCTTGCTCTTGTTGAGGAGCACGTTGGCGACCACGCCGTCGCCAAGGATGATGAGAAACATTGTTCCAACGAATTCGCCAATTAGGGGGGTCATAGTGGTTGTGTTCAAATTACGCTTTTATATGAATTTGCACGTTCCTGTCAAAAGAAATGCACAGTTGTTCGAACCTCGGGCTCGCTAGCGCCGGATCTTCGTGCTGCACAATCCCATAATCAAGAACGCACGTTTGTGCGGCCCTATTTTTGTGCGATACTGTAGAAACTTAAGCCATGGCCCGACCAGAAAATCTTAACGCGTTGGCCGTGAAGGTGGCACGCCTGTATCATTATCAGGGATTGACGACGGAGCGGATTGCTCGCGAGCTCGGTCTTTCCCGTTCGAAGGTCTCGCGCTTGTTGACGCACGCGCGGCAGGCGGGCCTCATCGAAATTCGAGTGCACGATCCCGAGGCGCAGCCGCAGGAACTGGAGCGCCAGATTCAGGACCGCTTTCACATCGCATCGGTGAAGGTCGTCACCGTGCCGTTGAACTCCACCGAAGACGAATGGCTGAAGTCGGTGGCGGTCTATACGGCGAAGCATATCAACAACATTGTACATTCGGAGATGGTGGTGGGCTTGGCGTGGGGAACGACCATTGACGCCATTTCTCGGCAGCTGACGCCGAAGCGGTGCGTCCATGTGGACATCGTCCAGCTTAACGGCTCGGGAAATGTCTATGGGATGAGCAATTTTTACATTGGGGACATTTATTCGCGCTTTGCCTTGAACTACGGAGGACGGGCCCATCTTTTTCCGGTGCCGGCGTTTTTCGATCACCGGGAATCCAAGCAAGCGATGTGGCGGGAGCGCTCCGTGCAGCGCATTAAGGAACTGGCCGCGCAGGCCGATCTGCTGGTCTACAGCATTGGATCTCCCGATGCCCGAATCCCAAGCTATGTGCATGCTGGCGGCTTCCTGGAACCGAGTGATACCGCGGAGTTGGAACGCGAGGGCGTCGTCGGCGACATTGCGACGGTTTTCTTCAGGTTCGATGGCTCCTATGACAATATTCCGCTCAACGCGCGTGCAAGCGGGCCCGAGTTGTCGCTTTTTAGGCGTGCGAAACATGCGCTCTGCGTCGTTTCGGGGCTGGCCAAGGCAGTCGGCGTTCGCGCAGCGTTGCGTGGCGGGCTCATGAGCGAGCTCATAGTCGACGAGCCCACTGCGCGCGCCCTTCTCTGGCCCGATGGCGACGAATCTTCGGCGAACGGAGAGACGCAGGCTCCCAAATCCAAGGCAAGGGTATAGTCGCAGAATCAATCCTGCAGCATGTAGCCCTGGGCAACCGCCTTATAATCTGCGACGGCCTTACCTTTCCACGCCTCGTCTCGGCCGAGTTCTCGCGCAATGAGGTCCGCGACAACCGGCGCGGCCTCGACGCTTGCTCGCGCTCCGAGCAGCAGTCCTCGAGTCCGGCGCGATAGAACATCCTCCACGTTGCGCGCCATTTCCTGCCGGACGGCCCATACCACCTCCGCCTTTATGTACGGCAGCTCCGGATGAATTTTTTCCTCCAACGCGGGCTCGGCGGATATGAGCTCTTCGATTGCCGGTGCATCGGCGCCATATACTCCGAGGCTCGGCTTATCAATCGCCTGTTTGGTCCAGCCGTGTATCTGCAGGTGCACCGTCTTGCACGGACGCTCATCCAGCCCGGCCATCGTTTGCGCCTGATCCACCGCATCCTCCGCCATCTTCCGATAGGTCGTCCATTTGCCGCCTGCAATAGTCAGGAGACCAGAATTCGAAATCAGTATGGTATGATCTCTTGAGAGGGCCGCCGTGCTCTTCGAGTCGCCGACCTTCACCAGCGGCCGCAACCCGGCAAAAACGCTAAGCACATCTTTGCGCGTAGGAGGCTTAGTAAGATACTTCGCGGCATTCGTCAGAATGAAGCCGATCTCTTCGTCCATGGGCGTAGGTTCCCGCTGGATGTTATCCACGGGCACATCGGTCGTACCGACGACGACATAGTCGTGCCAAGGCACCGCGAATAGCACCCGACCGTCGGGCGTATGCGGGACCATGATTGCGCTGGTTCCCGGAAGAAACGATTTTGGCAATACCACATGCGAGCCCTGGCTGGCTGTAACAACACTCCTCGCGTCCGGCTCGTCCATCTTGCGGACGGAATCGGTAAAGACTCCTGTCGCGTTGACCACAACCTTTGCGCGAACGGTGTGTTCTTTTCCCGATTCGAGATCTCGAACCGTCGCGCCGACGACCAAATCCTCCTCCTTGATCAGAGCATTGACCGGCGTGTAATTCACTGCGGTCCCGCCCAAATCGAAAATGGTTTGCGCAAGGTTCACCGCCAATCGTGAGTCGTCGAACTGGCCGTCGTAGTATTCCACGCCCCGTTGCAGCCCGGACGGCTCCAGCGTCGGAATACGGCGGAGAGTTTCTTCGCGCGATAGAACTTCAGAGGGATTGAGGCCGAGTTTCCCGGCAAGGCGATCGTAAATCTTCATGCCGATGCCGTAGAACGGACCTTCCCACCAGCTATAGATCGGAACGATGAAAGAGAGGTGATGAACGAGATGGGGTGCGTTTTCGCAGAGAAGTCCGCGCTCGCGCAGCGCTTCAAGCACCAGCGAAATATTCCCCTGCTTAAGATAGCGAACACCGCCATGCACTAGCTTCGTACTGCGGCTCGATGTTCCTTTCGCAAAATCATCCTGCTCCACCAAAAGAACACTGTATCCGCGTGCCGCCGCATCCACGGCCACACCGAGACCCGTCGCGCCTCCGCCAATCACCAAAAAATCCCAGGATTTCGTATTCTCGATCCGATCAATTGCTTTTTCACGTCTCATTACAGCATGACTCCAGGTTCAGGGTTCGTCTGTCCCGCGATTCCGCGAGACCAGAAAGAATCACACATGACAGGCGCTACGTGACTCTCGTCAGAAACGCTTTTTACGATGATTGCACATTTTGTCAAATGAATTTGCACATTTGTGCGAAATTGGCGCGTAGGAACTCGTTTCGGCGACTCAGCTGAGGTCCTGACTACCCGCCTTCGCATGCTCCCCAACTCCGATCCTTGCGTTCGAAGGCGGATCTCTCGCGCCGTCACAGACTGCGCGGGCTCGGTGAATTCTCCTTCTAAGCGCGCAGCGATTCGCGAGCTCCCGCCGTCCGTTCCGGGAGCACAGTTTCCTGATATGCGCGTAGAAGCAGCTCCAGCGCCTCAATCTCGTGCCGTATGGACTCGCCTTCGCTCGTGTCTGCAACGCGCCGCAGGGGATCGAATATGCACATGGTGTGGATCTTCGGAATGATGTCAGAGCCTTGCGTAATGGCTTCGCTGATCGATTCGAAGTGGTGGTGTTGCGCTAGGTAGGTACGATCGGCATCAAGCACGAGCGTGAAACCCTTGTCGCCATAGACTTCGGAAAATGCGCCATCGATGGTGATTGCCTGATGGCTCGCCTTGATGGGGGACTCGCCCTTTTCAATCTTGACGGGCACATGCCCGTTGACAATCAGGCCTCGCTGGGGGTTGACACCGAAGTCGCTCAAAATCTTCCGGCAGAATTCCTTTTCGTGGATCAGTTTGAAATACGGATTCTTGGTCTCCACCCGCGCCTCTTTCTCCGCAACGAAGTAATTTTCAAAGGTCGAAATCTTGTCCTTGCCGAAGACGGGCGAAAGCGGTCCGCACCATAGGTACCAAAGCATGTCGAGATGGCGTTGATCCTTGCCGCGGAACGCCCGATGAACAACTTGGGTCAGCGCCTCGAACAGCGCACGTCCCCGATACTCGACCCCGCCGACCTTCAGCGGCAGGAAATTGCCAGCCTCGTCGACCGGGACACATCCGTGAAAGATGAGATTGTAATCGCGCACCAAGTGCATTGCGCCCTTGCGTTCGACGAAGCGCATCTGGTCCCGCAGCGTCTGGCTTTGCAAAAACGAGTGCCGCAGCTGTGCCATGCATGCTTCCTCTTCAGGTGAAAGAGCGTACGGATCGCTCCAGTCCACTGTCGGGAAATTCCTATCGAGAATGGGATAGCGGCCGGCGCCGATGGGCACCGTCCAGTTCTGGCGGTCGATCTGGTGAAGAAGGTTGCGGTGGTCGAGATGAAAATCGGGATTTCGCGCGATCAACTGACTCTCGAGCTTGAACTGGATGATCGCCATCGCCTTCTGCATCTGCCTCATGGAAAGGTTATCCCGTATCCCCTTGCCGTGGCACGAAAAATGGGTTGCAGGATCGTCGGACCAGACCGTGCGTATAAGCTTCTCCAACGGCGCCATGGGAATTCCGTATCCCATTTCGAGCTGAAAGAGCCGCTGGTAACGCAACGAGATCCGCAACACGTTCGCGATGCATGCATCCTGGCCAAGAGCGGCGCCCATCCAGGTAACGTCATGATTTCCCCAGGTGATTGAGACGTTTGGTTGATGCATTACATAGTCGATCGCCTTGTCAATACGGGGGCCGCGGTCGCCGAAATCTCCGGCGACGATCAACTCGGAAAAGAGAAGGTTGCGAATGATGCGCGCCATCAACCGCAGGAAAGTCAGCTCCTGCTCATGCTCTACGAATTGATCGAGCATCGAATCCATGTAGTCATCGGAACGCTCAAGATAAGCCCCGAAAAGAAGTTCTCGAAACAGCGTTTCGTAATGAGACGGGAAGACGCGCTCGATCGCCACCATGCTGTAGTGCCGCGAAATCTGGCGAACCAACTCAATCGCCAGGCGGGTTTGGCGCCGCAGAAAGTTGCGGCGCGCCGCAGCGTCGGGCAATCGGTCTTGAACGTGCGCGTAGGTCTCGCGCGGATAATAAATGATATTGAGAAGATCCAGCTTCTCGCCCGCGGTGAGGCGCTTGCCGAAGGTTTGTTCGACTAGTGGCCGCAAACATCCCGAGGCGTTCTTGATCACGTGAATCAGCTTCTTGAACTCTCCATGAATGTCGCTGATCACGTGAACGGTTCCCTTGGGCAAGGTGAGAGCTGCGCGCAGGTTCGCGATGGCTGCGAGGGTGGCGTCGGTATTCGGATACTGCACGCTGAGCGCTCGCAGATAAGCGAGCGTCCGTTCATCCGAAGGGAACTGGTCGAGAAAAGAATCATCATTCATAAGACAACTGTCCGCGGCGGCCGGCTCTCCGCCCACCCCACGCCAAAAACTGATCTCCAAGGTCCCGCTCCCCTGCTCTTCCCGGTAGCGTCCGAACCCGGTTCGGTGTTCGAGCATAGATGATTCGAATTCCTTCGGCAAAAAAATTCATCCTCTCCGGCCGCTGACTCCAAACCTGCTACCCACCGCCGGGCGGTCGAGAGCGTTCTCGCAGTAACCGCGCTCACACCTTCCCTCTTCGGAGTTCGAAACCCCCTTTGGACAAGCGAAAGTTCGGCGAAGGAACCAGTCCGAGCAATTCCGATCTTCGCCACATTCCCGGACCCGGCAAAAATCTTTGACATCCTACTAGCACGTGGCACTTGTGTGCGCAGAGGAGGCTTCGCGGGCGAACAGTGTCCGGGCGAGGCGGTCCCGATTATCATCATGACGAGACGGATTACGACTTTCGACATTGCTCGGGAAGCCGGAGTGTCGCGGACGACAGTGTCACATATTCTGAACGATCAGCCCGGCGTGCACCTCAGTCCCAAGACGAAGGCCCGGGTGCTGGCCACGGCCCGACGGCTTGGCTACGTCCCGAATTCCGCGGCGCAGATGCTGGTCACAGGTCGGAGCCGAAGCATCGGGCTTATCTTTCCACGGCCCGATCTGCTCGCCATTGACGCCTTCATCCCGATCATGATTCATGGGCTGAACGAAGTCTGCCGCAACCGCGGTTACCGTCTGGTCATGGAGGCTCTTCGCGAACCCGCGGGCGAGGACGCCTACCTGGACCTGGCGAAGAGCAAGCGGGTGGACAGTTTGATCATCATGAACCCGCGCAAGGGCGATCGAGCGCTGGCCAAGGTGATCAAGTCGAAGTTTCCCGTGCTCATCGCCGGAGCTACCGAGGAACCGGGCAAGAACGCCATCGCCACGCAGGAAGGCGTGGCCAGCCGCAATGCCACCAGTCATCTCATCGCCTTGGGACACCGACGCATCGCCCATATCACTTTCGCCTCGCTCGATTATCTGGCCGCTGACCGGCGACTGGAAGGCTACCGCGGCGCGCTTGAAGCCGCCGGCCTGCCGCCCGAGGAGAGCCTCGTCGCGCAGGGAGACTTCAGCTTTGACAGCGGTTACGCCGCCATGCGCCAGATCCTTGCTGTCCGCCCGTGGCCCACCGCCCTCTTCGCCAGCAACGACACCATCGCCGTCGGCGCCATGCGGGCAATCCACGAAGCGGGCCTTTTGATTCCACGGGACTTTGCTGTGGTCGGCTATGACGACGTCCCGTTCGCCGCCTTTGCCTGCCCCCCGCTGACCACCGTCCGCACCCATGCCTACGAGCACGGAAAGCTCTTCGCCGAAGCGGCCATCCGCCTGATGGATAAAAAGCAGGTGGGCAACCAGCAAGACGCTCTTCCGCTCGAGTTTATCATCCGCGATTCCTGTGGAGCCAAGGCCCTCGCCGGTTCGCTTGTGACCCAGACCAGGGCTTCCTGAGGCCCACCACCCGCCACACCCCTCCGCCGGTTACCAAAATAGCCTCTCGTCGGTTCCGCCCACACCAGAAACGGCCTGGCATCATCCCCCGACGGCACGCTCTCCAAGCCCTCCAACCTCACCATTAGAAAAAAATATCAAAAGAATTTGACAGATTACTAGCACGTGTCATTCTTGGACGAACTAGCACCTGTCACTTCCCGAACCTTACCTGCCTATGTCCACTCCTGTTTCCACCCTGCCGACGTCCGTGGCGCCGCCGGGTTCGCGGCGCAAGCGCTCGCGGTTTTTGAGCAGCCAGGCGTTTTGCGGCCTGCTGTTTGTCACCCCGGCGCTGATTGGCTTTACCTTCTTTTATCTGCTGCCGACGATCCGGGCCTTTTACATTGGCCTGACGAACTGGAGTCTTTTGCGGGCGCCCAAGTGGGTCGGTTTGGACAACTACGTCCGGCTTTTTCAGGACGAGAAGTTCTGGAAGTCGATCTGGGTCACCTTTCTTTACGTGGTTTACAACATCCCGATTCAGACGGTGCTGGGGCTGCTGATTGCGGTGCTGTTGAAGCGGTTGACCGGTTCGGTCTTCATCCGCTCGCTGATGTTAACCCCGTTTCTGATCTCCAACGTCATCGCGGCAATGATCTGGTTTTACATGTTCGACCCGGTGCTTGGGTTCGTGAATGTGTCCTTGAAGGCGATCGGGTTGGCCAGCCATCCTTTCTTTAGCGATCCGAATCTGGCGCTTCCCACGATCGCCTTTATCAACATCTGGCGCCACATGGGGTATACGGCGCTGCTTTTCTACACCGGCTTGCAGGCGATTCCGGAGCACCTCTACGAGGCGGCCCGCATTGAAGGGGCCTCGGAGTGGCGGATGTTCCGCTCGATCACTTTGCCGCTCCTGCGGCCCGTGCTGGTCTTTGTGCTGGTGACGAGTGTCATCGGGTCCTTTCAGATCTTCGACACCATTGCGGTGACGACGCAGGGCGGCCCGGGGACAGCGACCCGCACCATCCTTTGGTACATCTACCAGGAAGGCTTTGTCAGCATGCGCATGGGCTATGCCTCAGCGATGTCGACGGTGCTCTTTCTGGGCCTCGTCCTGGTGACGCTCGTGCAGATGCGGGTGTTGCGCTCGGGTGAATCTGATCTGGGATAATTGTCATGAAGAAGAAACCCTCGAAAAAATCTCCTGTTGGCAAGTGGCTCGGCTGGGCCGCCCTGGTGGTCCTGGCCATCATTTCGATCGGTCCGATCTGGATCGCTTTCAAGACGGCCCTGAGCGGCCCGACCGCCTGGCTGAGTAGTGCAGGCTCGCTTGTTCCGCACGAAACGACGCTTTTCAATTTCCAGAGAGTGCTCGGTTTCGTCGATGCGAGTGATCCGCGCATCACGCAGACCGGCATGGCCAAGATCAACTTCTTCCGGGCACTGCTCAACAGCGTGATCTTCACCGCACTGGCGGTCGTGCCCCAGATCTTCTTCAGCGCGACGGCGGCCTATGCCTTCGCCCGCTTAAAATTCCCCGGCCGCGACATACTCTTCTTCATGTTCATCGCAGCGACGATGATCCCGGGAGCCGTTCTGTTCATCCCCAACTTCATCCTCATTAAGGATCTGGGCTGGCTGAATACTTTCCAAGGCATGGCCGCGCCCTACGCGCTGATGACGCCGTTTGCCGTCTTCTATTTGCGGCAGGTCTTCCTGGCCACCCCCAACGATGTCGAGGAGGCCGCCCGCATCGACGGGGCCTCCTACTTCTCCATCTTCTTTAAGATGATTATTCCGATGCACCGCGGCGCGCTGGCCACCCTCGCCATTCTGGTGACGGTGGGCACCTGGAACGAATTCTTCTGGCCCTTTCTAATCGGGCGCGAAGAAAACGTCCGCGTGATCGCGGTGGCCATCAATGCCTTTCGCACCCAGCAGCAGTCCGGCTCGCCGGACTGGACCGGACTGATGGCCTGCACGGTCCTCGGCATGATCCCCATGATCGCTTTGATGATCTTCTTCGGTCGCAAGGTGGTCGAGTCCTTCCAATTCAGCGGCGGCAAGTAAGGCCGCGCCACGAAACAACCCAAAACTACCAACCCTAAATCCAATCAAAGCTATGTATCGCTTAAGAAAACTCCTCATCACAGCAACCTTCTCGTTGGCTGCTGTCTCCGCTCATGCGGTCACCGAGATCAACTACTGGCTCTGGGACGCCCTACAGCTTCCCGCTTACCAGGCTGCCGCGGCGGCCTTTGAGAAAGCCAACCCGGACATCAAAGTCAAAGTGACCCAGACCTCCTGGGGAGATTACTGGACGACGCTGAGCACGGGCTTTGTTTCCGGCACCGCGCCGGACGTCTTCGTCAATCACCTCTCCCGCTATCCCGAATTCGTTGCCAACGAGTTGCTGGTTGATATCGCCCCGATGATCAAGAAGGAGAATGTGCCGACCAACATTTACCTCGGCGGTCTCTATGACCTCTGGGGCAAGGAAGGCAAGCAGTATGGCCTGCCCAAGGACTGGGACACCATTGCCCTCATTTACAACAAAGAGATGCTGGCCAAGGCCGGGGTCGATCCCAAGGAACTGGAGAACCTGACCTGGAATCCGAAAGACGGCGGCACCTTTGGCCAGCTCATCGCCAAGCTTTCGATTGACGAGGCCGGCAAGAACGGTTTGTCCCCTGATTTCAATCCCAAAAAGGTCAAGCAATACGGCTTGCTGATTGACGGCGGCCCGGACGGCTTCGGCCAGGTCGAGTGGAGTCACTTTGCTGTCTCCAACGGTTTCAAGTTTCACGACGGTCCGTGGGCCAAGGGCTTTCACTACGATGACCCCAAGCTGGCCGAGACCTTCAAGTGGATCGTCGAACAGATGAACAAGGGCTTTATCGTCCCGGCCAAGGACTCGCGTCAACTCGGCGCCAACGGCTTCTTCGCCGCCGGCAAGGGCGCCATGGCGCTGACTGGCTCCTGGATGATCAACTGGTATTCTGACAATGCCAAATTCGACAAAGGCTTCGCCCTTCTGCCGGTCGGTCCCGAAGGCCGCAAATCGATGTTCAACGGACTGGCCGATTCCATCTGGGTTGGCAGCAAGCACCAGGAGGAAGCTTGGAAGTGGGTCAAGTTCCTCGGCTCTGAAGAAGGTCAGAAGATCATCGCCGAGTATGGCGTGGTCTTCCCAGCCATCCAAAGCGCCGCCGAGCAAGCCCAGCAAGTCATGAACAAGAAGGGCGCCGACGTGACCCCGTTCCTGAAGGAGGCGACGGAACCCGGTGTGACCTTCCTCTTCCCGATCGCTGATCACAGCGCCGACGTCCTGCGCATCACCAAGGTCGCCCTCGACTCCATCCTCCTCGAAGGCGCCGATCCCACCACCACCCTCAAGGCAACCAACGAAGAAGTTAACGCCCTGTTCGAGTAAGCGAATCCGGGCTCGTCAGAACTCCACAACTCACCGCAACGGTGCCGCGGTCCAGTTGGCCGCGGCACCACTCTCAAACCGAAATCTCAATTAGGAGAAAACCAATCATCATGAGTTCCTCACCAAGGAAAATCACATTCATCGGAGCCGGCAGCACAGTTTTCGCCAAGAATCTTATCGGCGACATTCTCTCGTTCCCGGAACTGGCCGACTCGACCATCTGCCTGTACGACATCGACCAGAATCGCCTCAAGACATCCGAGATCGTTGCCAAGCACATCGCGCAAACCCTCGGCGCGCCGAGCAAGATCGAAGTCACCACTGACCGTTCTCGCGCGCTCGATGGGGCCGCCTACGCGATCAATATGATTCAGGTCGGTGGATATCGTCCATGCACGGTGACGGACTTCGAGATCCCCAAAAAGTACGGTTTGCGCCAAACGATCGCGGACACTCTAGGTGTCGGCGGGATCATGCGGGCGGTGCGCACGATTCCGGTGCTTATCGACATGTGCAAGGACATGGAACGACTTTGCCCGGACGTTGTTCATTTTAATTACGTCAACCCCATGGCCATGAATTGCTGGGCCTTGGCGGAGACCACCAAGATCCGCACCATCGGCCTCTGCCATAGTGTGCAGCATACTGCCGGGGAGCTGGCTCACGACATCGGCGTGCCGCTCGAGGAGATCAACTATGTGGTCGCCGGAATCAATCATGTCGCCTTCTTTCTTCGCTTTGAACGGAACGGTCAGGATCTCTATCCGGAGATCGAGCGCGTCATCAAAGAGGGGCGCGTGCCCGACGGCAACCGAGTCCGCTACGACATGTTCAAGCGGTTAGGCTATTTTGTCACCGAGTCCAGCGAACACTTCTCGGAGTACACACCCTGGTACATCAAAGAGGGCCGCGAGGACCTTATCCAGCGATTCAACATCCCGCTCGACGAGTATCCCCGGCGGTGTGAATCACAGATGGCAGAGTGGGAGAGCCTGCGAAGTGAACTTGAAGGATCGAACAAGCCGATCGAGATACGACGCAGTGTCGAGTACGGATCACTGATCATCCAAAGCCTGGAAACCGGAACGCCGCGGGTGGTCTACACCAATGTGCCAAACCACAGCCTGATCGAAAATCTTCCGGCTGGATGTTGCGTCGAAGTCCCTTGCGCAGTCGACAAGAACGGCATCCAACCGGTCCGGATTGGGCGCATTCCCTCCCAACTGGCCGCGCTCATGCAGACCAATATCAATGTGCAAGCCCTCACGGTCGAAGCCATCCTCAAGGGGGATCCGCAGTATCTCCATCAAGCAGCGATGTTTGATCCCCACACTTCCGCGGAGCTCGATCTCGATCAGATCAGCGCGCTGGTCGACGATCTTCTCGCCGCCCATGGCGAATGGATTCCCGCAGCGCTCCGACCGAAGCCCGGGAAAGCGAAATCCGCTTAAGCCCGGGAGGAGCCGGATCGTCCCTCTTTCACGCAGATTAGCAAAGCTATGAGTGAATCATCGGTAAAAATCATCAATTTGGTCAAAACCTATACGGATGCCCGCGGGCGTCCCACCTTCACCGCGGTGAAGAATATCAGCTTCGAGATCGCGGCGGGCGAGTTCATGGTCTTGGTTGGCCCTTCCGGGTGCGGAAAGTCCACCACTCTCCGGATGATTGCCGGACTCGAAGACATCTCCGACGGAACCATTGAGATCGGTGGGGAGGTCGTGAACGATCTCGAACCCAGTGATCGTGGAATCGCCATGGTCTTTCAGAACTATGCGCTCTATCCACACATGACCATTTTCGAGAACATGGCCTTCGGCTTGAGGATCGCCAGGAAAGACAAGAGCTTCATCGACGAAGCCATCAACCGCACCGCCAAGACGCTTGGTCTCGACAAAATGCTCGATCGGAAACCTCAGGCGCTCTCCGGCGGCCAGCGGCAGCGCGTCGCTCTGGGACGCGCCATCGTGCGCGATCCCAAGGTCTTTCTTTTCGACGAGCCGTTGTCGAACCTGGACGCCAAGATGCGGGTGCAGATGCGTTCGGAAATCTCGCGGCTGCATGCGGAGCTCGGCTCGACGATGATCTATGTGACCCACGATCAAGTGGAGGCAATGACGATGGGCGACCGGATCTGCGTGATGCGCGATGGCAACATTATGCAGATCGCCGACCCTCTCTCCCTCTATCGGCAGCCGCAGAATATGTTCGTGGCCGGCTTCATCGGCAGCCCGCCGATGAATCTCATCAAGGGAACTGTCCAAAGACGGGAGGGAGACCTCTTCTTCGTACAAAGCGGCCATGAGGCAGGGCTCAACCTCCCGCTCACAGGCCGCCTCGAGTCTCTCGCGGGCAAGCATGCCGATAAGGAGATCGTTCTGGGCATTCGCCCTGAACATATCAGTAACGAACACGGAGACGCCTCGAGCGCCGCCGCCGTTTTGACCGTTGAGACTTCCGAGCCCATGGGATCCGAGTCCCTGGTATACTTCAAATCCGGCTCAGGCCGTCTGATCGCTCGAGTTCAGGGCGATCATATCTTCCACCTCGGCGAGCAAGTGCCCGTCCATCTGGATCTGGACAAGGTCACCTTGTTCGATCCTGCGACAGAAAATGTCTTGAACTGAACTACGATCCCGGAATGGATCGACTGGTTGCATCCGTCATCGCGACGCTGCGGCAATCAAAGTTGGAAGGTATGACACAGCCGATAACTTCTCATGATATCGCCCGGGAGGCGGGGGTGTCGCGCACGACCGTTTCCTACGTGCTGAGTAATCGTGAGGGCGTCAGTGTCAGTGCCAGGACGCGGAAGCGTGTTCTCGCGACGGCGCGGAGGCTTGGTTACGTTCCCAACTCGGCCGCGGCGATGCTCGTCACGGGTCGGAGCAAGAGCATCGGACTGGTCCTGTCGCGGCCTGAGTTAATTGGTGTAGACGGATTCATTCCCATCCTGATCGACGGCCTCAACGAGGCGTGCAGTCAACGCGGCTATCGCCTGGTGATGGAGGCCGTGCCCGATCCGCCGGGAGTGAACGACTACGTCCAGCTTGCCAAAAGTAAACGCGTCGACAGCATGATCATATTCAATCCGCGCCGGGGTGATCCCGCCCTGCGCAAAGTGCTCGAGACATCGTTTCCCGTCGTGGTGCCCGGGTCGGCTACGCAGGAGCGCGACAGCGCAACGGCCATTCAAGATCGCAAGGGCAGCCGCCAGGCGACCGACCATCTTCTGGCGCTGGGCCACCGGCGAATCGCCTATATCAGCTACGCGTCACTGAGCTACCATGGCGCTTTTTTGAGGCTGGAGGGGTATCGCATGGCGCTCGAAGCGGCCGGCGTCCCCATCGCAGCGAATCTCTTTGCCGAAGCCGACTTCACCGCGGCCAGCGGTTATCAGGCGATGCAGCGGATCCTTGCGTCCGGCGCTCGGCCGACGGCTCTCTTCGCCGGGAACGACACCATTGCGATGGGGGCCATGTTGGCGCTTCGGGAAGCCGGATTGTCGGTACCGGACGATGTGGCTGTCGTGGGGTACGATGATCTGCCCGTCGCATCCTACACCTGTCCACCATTGACCACTGTTCGAACGCACGCCTTGGAGCAGGGCAGACTCCTCGCGAGGGCGGCGATCGCTCTGATGAACGCGGAAAAGCCGGGCAGCCAACAAGATGTTGTCCCTCTCGAGTTGATCGTGCGGAACTCCTGCGGGGCGAAAAGAGATCAGAGCGGATCCATTCGATCCCCTGCGCTTCGTGCCAGTCCCTCGACTCGACGCAGATCTCCCCAAGGCCAGAAAACAAACTTCCAGCCATCGAGCCCTGAATCTGGTCAACGCAAGTAAAACTGGACCCGAGGCGGAACCGCTATTGCCTCTGTGTTTCGCCCAGCTTCCGCGAGGCGGTCGTGATGACATTCTGCAAAAGGATGAAAATCAGGACGAGAATGCCAACGACAATGCGAGTCCACCACGTGTTCAGATCTCCATGAAACGTAATCAGGGTTTGGATCAATCCCAGGATCAGGACCCCCATCGCGGTGCCGGCCACAAAGCCCACGCCACCACTCAAGAGTGTGCCACCAATAACGACGGAGGCGATGGCGTCGAGTTCCAGTCCAACACACGACGCCGGATCGCCTGCTTGAGTATAAAAGGTGTAGACGACTCCGGCGAGGGCAGAGCAAAATCCTGAGACGGTATAGGTAAAAATCTTGGTCCGCCCGACGGGCAGACCCATGAGCGTGGCAGATTGCTCGTCGCCACCCAAGGCATAGATGTATCGGCCAAAGGGCGTGTAATGGGCCACCACCAAGGCGACGATCAAGATGGCCACAAAACACGTCGCCGTGAAGGGCAAACTCACACGGTCGGTCAGATGAATCGAAAGATCTTCGGTGATGTATTTGAGAAAGAAAGGATGCTCGATACCGAGGGACTGCGGATGCACGACGAAACCCATACCTCGCGCCAAAAACATACCTGCCAAGGTGACAAGAAAGGGCGGCAGTTCGAACCATCGGATCAGGCAGCCCATCGCTGTCCCGAATAACGCGCCGATGAGCAAAGCTATCGAGATCGCCGCAAAAGGGTGAACACCGTTCCCAACGAGCGAAGCAATCAGGATGCTGGTAAATGCCACCGCTGCTCCGACCGAGAGATCAATGCCACCCGAAAGAATGACAAACGTCGCCCCAATGGCGGCAACACCCAGAAAGGCGTTATCGCCAATCAGATTCACACCGACCCGCAGCGAACCGAAATTGGAAAACGAAAGACAGCCGACCGCATAAAGCGCCACCAGCACGACGGCGGTCGCCAGAAGCGAGATGTATTTCGACGAGATCGGTAATTTCATGCGGCCTTCTTGCGAAGCAGCAGACTTAGCTTGCGACGGAAGAGCCCTGACTGGAGCAAGCACACGGCCAGGATGGCGATCGCCTTGGGCACCGGAGCAACGTCTGCACTGACGTTTCGCATGTACATGGTCGTCGTAAGGGTCTGAATGAAGAGGGCGCCGACAATCGCTCCGGCGAGATAGAATCGTCCGCCGATCAGTGAGGTCCCACCGACAACCACGGCCAGAATGGCATCCAGTTCGAGAAAGAGGCCGGCATGATTGGCATCGGCACATTTGATGTTCGATGCGGCCACCAGACCGGCTAGACCCGCGCAGAAACCCGAGAAAACATAGACCAAGAACTTCACCCCTCCGCTACTGACACCCGCGTAGAGGCTGGCTCGTTGATTGTCGCCCACCGACTCGATGAAGAGTCCAATAGCCGTCTTGCGTGTCAGGAGAATCGTAATGACCAGCATGCTCAGACTCAGGAGAACCGGAAAGGGGAAACCGAAAAGACTCCCATTGCCGACGTAGACGAGACGTGGATCGGTGAAGGTGATGATCTGTCCGGCGGTGATGAGTTGGGCAACACCACGGCCGGCAACCATCAGGATCAGAGTCGCGACGATGGGCTGAATGTTGAACCCTCCGACCAGAAGACCGTTCCACGCCCCGGCAAGCAGGGCCACACCGAGAGAGGCAGCGATAACGACAGGAAAGGGAACACCCTCCATGTTGATCAACTGGGCGGCCACAGCCCCTGCAATGGCCATGACGGCGCCTACTGAGAGATCGACGCCGCTTGTGGCAATGACCAACGCCATGCCCAGGGCCAGCAGCATGACCTTCGAGCCGTGGTTGAGGATGTCGATCAAAACGCCATAAAGCCGGCCGTCGCGAACCTCGATCCGAAAGAAGCCTTCCGTGAAGACCAGATTGAAAAGCAGGAGCAACGCCAGTCCTGCCACGGGCCAGACCAGACTGGTCCACCAGCGCTCCCGCCTCATTTGGGAACTTTCAGGCACCACGTTCGTGTCCGGCAATCATTCCCATGATCGCCCGCTGGCTGATCTGCTCTCCGACCAACTCTCCAGCCTTGGCGCGATCGCGCAGCACAATCACCCGTTGCGAGTCACGCACGACTTCCTCCAATTCGGAGCTGATGAACAAGATCGACATCCCCTCTGCGCGTAGCGATTGCATCAGCTTCTCGATCTCGACTTTGGCTCCAACATCGATGCCTCGGGTGGGCTCGTCGAGAATCAGGAAGCGAGGCTCCGTAGCCAGCCACCGCGCCAGCAGCACCTTCTGCTGATTGCCGCCGCTGAGGTTCATGACGGCCTGCTCAGGTCCCGGAGTGCGGATGCCCAGGGCCTTGATAAATTTGTCAGCGATTTCTTCCTGCCGACTTCGAGGGATCGTTTCCATGATTCCCTGACGGGCCTGCATGGCCAGAATGATATTCTCGCGGACCGAAAGATGCGGGACAATCCCTTCGACTTTGCGATCCTCCGGCGTGAAAGCAAACCCTTGGCGAATAGCCTGACGCGGCGCATGAAGGATCACCTTGCGCCCCTCCACGAGCATCTCGCCTGTTTGGGGCCTGTCGACTCCGAAAAGAAGACGGGCCGTCTCGGTTCGCCCGGAACCAAGCAACCCGGCCAGCCCAACAATCTCGCCCTTGCCAACGCTCATGTCGATCGGTGCAATCGAGCCGTTCCGGCCGAAATTCCTGACTTCGATGAACGTCTCCCGACCGCGTTCGGGCTCGCTGCGATCCACCTCCTGCCGGACCGCCTCCAATTGCGCCATCTCTTTCCCAATCATCCTGCTCACCAATTCCACCTTGGGTAGCTTCGACGTCTCGTAGTCCCCGACCAAGCGCCCATCACGTAGGACCGTAATCCGGTCCGAGATGGCGTAGACTTGATCGAGAAAATGGGTGACGAAGATAATCCCCATCCCCTCGGATCGCAGCTTACGGATCACGCTGAAGAATTCCTTGACCTCCTGCTCATCGAGGCTGGAGGTCGGCTCGTCGAGCACCAACAATTTGGCGGAAATATCCAGCGCGCGAGCGATCGCGATCAATTGCTGAACCGCAATCGAGCAACCGAACAAGGGTTGGGAGACGTCCAACTTCAGATCAACTCGGGCGAGGGCCGCCTCTGCGCGGCGAGCGACCGCCCGCCAACGAATCAGGCCGAACCGCGTTGGCTGCCGGCCCAGGCAGATGTTCTCGGCCACAGATCGGTGTGGTATCAAGTTTACTTCTTGATAGACCGTACTCACCCCAAGCTGCTCGGCAGCCTTCGGAGACGGCGGGTCAATCTCCGTCCTATCAAAGCGAATCGTTCCGCTGTCGCGGGGATAGACCCCGGTCAAGACCTTGATCAGGGTGCTCTTCCCGGCGCCATTCTCGCCCATCAATGCGTGGACTTCACCGCGTCGAACGGTGAAATCCACAGCTTGAAGGGCCTTGACTCCTGGGAAGCTCTTGGAGAGTCCACGAATCTCAAGCAGCGTTTCCGACGGGGCAGGCATCATCGAAGACTCTCCGATTCAAGACGCGGCTCTGCCCGTGGAATCGGTCGTCGTGGCAACACGGTCGAGTTGTCGCTCCGGCTCGACAGCACAACCTAGTATTTTCGATTGGGCAGCTCGGCGGCAGCTTGATCTTGCGTAAACACCCCTTCCTCAGTCTGAACGCGTTTGGGCAATGTCTTGCCGGCCTTGATAGCTTCCACGGCATCGAAGAGCTGAGGACCGATCAGAGGATTACACTCCACGGTGCAGTTCAGCTTCCCGGCAGCCATCGCCTCGAAGGCTCCGCGGACCCCGTCGATGGAGACGATGAGGATATCTTTACCCGGCTTGATGCCAGCTTCTTCCATGGCTTGAATCGCACCAAGTGCCATGTCGTCGTTATGAGCGAAGAGTGCCGTGATGTTCTTGGCATCCGGGCTCTTGAGAAATGCCTCCATGACTTCCTTGCCTTTGGCCCGCGTAAAATCGCCACTTTGGGACTTGACGATCTTCATATCGGGATAGTTCTTGAGAACCTCTTCGAAGCCTTCCTTCCGGTCGATCGCCGGGGCGGAGCCGGGCGTTCCCACCAACTCGGCGATAACCGCTTTGCCGTTGCTTGCCTTCGCCAGCCAATTCGCTGCGCGGCGACCCTCTTCCACGAAATCCGAGCCGATGAATGTCACATACAGTGAATCGTCCGAGACTTTGACTGCCCGATCGCTCAAAACGACCGGAATGCCTGCCTTCTTGATCTCCTGCATGACCGGCTCCCATCCCGTCTCCACGACTGGCGAGAACGCGATCACGTCTACCCCTTGAGCAATAAAGGAACGCAAGGCCTTGATTTGGTTTTCCTGCTTTTGCTGGGCGTCAGCGAACTTCAAATCGATGCCTCTCTTGGCTGCCTCCGACTTGATCGATTCCGTGTTGGCTGTCCGCCAGCCGCTCTCGGCGCCAATCTGGGAAAAGCCGACCACGATAGGCTTGTCAGCGGCCAGGGCGGGCAGCGCCGAAGCGGCGGCGAGGGCCAGACAAAGGATCGGTCTGCGCCAAGGTTTCTTAGAATAGTTACTTACCTGATGTTTCTCCGGGTTCATAGATTTACTGGATTGGGTTTAGGATGTTCCCGTCAAGGACACAAACGAACGCAAGCGGCGTTCGCCTTCTTTGGGGGGAAATACCTTCTTTTGGTAAATAATAGACCGGCTTTGGCGATTTGGAAAGCCCGGCTTGCGGACCGCTCGTGGTTCCTCCGTGGCGCGAGATTTCACGGAAAACAGTTTCAAACCGCTCGTTGAGCCTAAGCATCCGCTGACGCCAGCCATCGGACCGTTGACGCAATTCGGTTTTTCGAGAGCTTTGGAGGAGATTTCGTGTCCTGGAAATAATGATCAGCCTCGCGAACTCGACCGGCGCCGGAAACTAGAGTATCGAGTACCCGCCGTCGATCATGCAAACGGCACCCGTCACATAGGATGACGCGTCGGAAGCCAGATAAACGGCCAGGGCGCCGAGCTCCCGCGGCTTGCCCATTCTATTCATTGGCGTGAGGCTGGTCCAGAGATCGATCTTGTCCTTATGCTGCGCCCGGAACTGATCGATCATCTCGGTCTCCATGTAGCCCGGCGCGATTGTATTGACTCTAATATTGTGCCGGGCCCATTCGAAAGCGAGACTCTTGGTCAACATGATGACGCCTGCCTTGGAAGTGTTATAGGCTGCCTGACACTGCGGCGTGTTCACAATGACACCTGACATCGATGATGTATTGACGATTGAGCCCTTCCGCTGCTTGATCATCACCTTGCCAACCGCCTTCGACACAATAAAGACACCGTCGAGATTCACGCTCATCATCCGCCTCCAATCCTCCAGGCTCATGTCCTCCGCGTTGACCCATTGCGCAATTCCTGCATTGTTGAAGAGCACGTCGATATGGCCGAACTTCCCCAGAATTTGATCGGTCATCTTATCTACGTCGGCGGGGTCGGTGATATCTACCCTTAGTGCAAGGGTGCGCGTTCCTTCGGCGGCAAGAAGATCCGCCGTCTGCTGTGCAGCCGCCAAATCTAAGTCAACGATGACGATGTCGGAACCGGCTTGCGCGAGGCTCTGAGCCATCGCCTTTCCCAATCCCCTCGCCCCGCCGGTCATAATCGAAACCTTGTCTCTCAAGCTAAATTGCTCCAAGATACTCATATACTCACGAAAGATCGCTTTAAGTGAGGAGTCAATTCGGTTCATGGACAATTCTTGCTCTGCTACTTGCCTTCGCGAAATCCGGTATTTTCTCGACCGAGCCCAGGGCCGGCAGGTTCGCAGGAGAGCCTGGTGGATCTGGCTGCTGGTTGTCGTGGCCGGACTTGTGCCCGCGCTCCCATCGCAAGCGCAGTTTGCCTACGTGGCGAATGGCGGTGGCAGCAATAATGTATCGGCGTACCAGATCGGCGAACGGGGGGAACTGGTGACGATTGCCGGTTCGCCGTTTGCTGCAGGGAACTTGCCCGCGAGCGTCGCCGTGAACTCTGCGGGAACCTTCCTTTATGTCGTTAACGAAGCCTCCAATAACATCTCGGGCTATGCGATTGACGAAAACGGAAGTCTGACGCCCGTTCCCAGCTCACCCTTCCCGACGGGAACCGACCCGCACGAGATAGCCGTAGAGCTCACCGGCAGATTCGCTTATGTAGTGAACGCGGTTGACAATAGTGTTTCTGGATATCGCATCGGCGGACGGGGGGAACTGGCTCCACTCCCCGGCTCGCCTTTTGCTACGGGAGCCTTTCCACGCTCCGTGGCCATCGATCCGACAGGCAAATTCGTTTATGTGGCGAACCAGGTAAGCAACAACGTTTCGGTCTTTCGCATCGGGGAAAATGGTTCACTCAGTCCGATCGCCGGTTCGCCTTTCCCCGCGGGGATCGGTCCCTTGTCCGTCGCGATTAGTCCCACCGGTGCCTTCGCCTACGTGGTGAACGAAGGGGAAGGAACCGTATCAGCTTACCGCGTTCGTGAAGATGGCTCTCTACTGCTCGTGGCGGGATCGCCTTTCGCAGCAGGCAGCGATCCAGTCGATGTCGCGGTCCATCTCTCCGGCCGTTTCGCTTACGTAGCGAATCAGGTCAGTCATGATGTGTCAGGCTTTCGGGTTCTGGAAAGCGGCGCACTAAGCCCTTTGCCGGGTTCGCCTTACCAGGCCGGAAAGGAATCCGTCGCCCTGGCCACGGACCCCACCGGCAAGTTCCTCTACGTCACCAGCAAATTCAGCCACAATGTTCCCGCCTTTCACATCGGCGAGGACGGAACCTTAACGCCGATCACGGGGTCTCCATTCCCCAGCGGAACCGGACCAAACTCAATCGCGATCAAGCCGGCCTCGAATTCCCGGTGATCGGATCACGTCGACGCGCGGCGAGGAGCAATGCTAAGCGGATTTAGGTCGCCCAAAACCCGCCGTCGACGCGAAGCGCGAGACCGTTGAGCATGCCCGCGGCGTCGCTGAGAACGAAGCAGACGACCGAAGCAATATCCTCGCACTCGGCGAACCTCTGCAAGGGAATGCGGGCCAGCATCGGCCCACCCTTGCTCGGATCGGTCCATGCACGCTTGCCCATCTCGGTCATCACCACGGTGGGATTGATCGAGTTGACACGAATCTTGTACGGGCCAAGCTCGACCGCCATTACTTTGCTGAGCTGATCCAAGCCGGCCTTCGAAGCCGCATAGGCCGCATGATCGGGCAATGCTTGGAAAGACGACATGCTGGAGATGTTAACGATCGATCCGGCGACACTTCGTTCGATCATCCCTTTTGCAACAATCTGGGAAACGATCAACACAGCTCGAAGGTTAATGGCCATGGTGGCATCCCACGACTCCGTCTTGGTCTCGAGGAAAGACTCCAAGATCGCGATAGCAGCGTTGTTGACGAGAAGATCAATCTCTCCAGCTTGCCGGGCAGCCCGTCGTGCTTCTTCGACTTCTCCCAGATCGGCCACGATCGTCTCGCAGTTGATTTCATCGCGGAGCGCTTCAAGGTCCGATGGCGTCCGGCTCACCGCAACGACCCGGGCGTTGAAACGGTGGAGCATGACGGCGATTTCGCGACCGATGCCTTTGCCCGCGCCTGTCACCAGGGCACGACGATTCTTGAAATCAATTTGCAGGGTAGAAGGATCGAATTTCACGGGGGAATCTCAGGCGATCGGTTTGCGCGCTTCTGAGCGCAGTAGAACATTGGCTGCCGGCATTTAAGCTTCGTAGACTCTCGCTTCCCAAGGCTGCAGGCAAACCACCGAAACGTCCTTCTCCTGTGTCTCCAAGTTGGAGAGCAGCAAACGTCCCGCCTTGAGACCTCCCGGAAACGTGTAGGTCACATTACCGCTCGAGAAGTTCAAAACGACCAGGTAACGGTCGGTGCCAAGCGATCGCGTGTAACAAAAGATGACCGGATGCGCAGGATCCAAGTCGTGGTAGTCTCCGTAGATCAGGGAAGGAGCGTTCTTCCGCAAATCGATCATTCTTCGAAAATGGTGGTAGACGGAATTCGGATTCGCGAGAGCGCGTTCCGCGTTGAGCTCCTTGTAGTTTGGATTGACGGCAAGCCATGGCTTGGCGGAAGTCGTAAAGCCGGCGTGGGCCGAATCGTCCCACTGCATGGGAGTACGAGAGTGATCCCGGCTCGTCTTCAGCATATGGCTGATGAACTCCTCAGGGCTAACCTGCTTGGTCAAGACCTCGGTTTTCCACGCATTCTTCACCTCGATATCGTCAAACTCCTCGATTCCGCGAAAAGGATAGTTCGTCATGCCCAATTCATCCCCTTGGTAAATGAAGGGCGTGCCCTTGAGCGTCAGCAGCATCGTGGCAAGAAGTTTCGCCGAGGGAACCCGATACTCCGGCGAATCGTCCCCGAAGTGCGAAACAGCCCGCGGGTTGTCGTGATTGGACAGAAACACCGTGTGCCAGCTATGGGCATCCAATCCCTTGTCAAAGCGGCTATAGATGGCTTTCAAATCGGGTAGCGCCCACGGTTTCCACCTCCACGCCTCGCCACGATCCAGCCTGACGACGTCGAAGTGAAAGATCATGTTCAGCTCGTTGCGCCTTTCATCAACGAGCAACGGCGTCTGTTCGAGGGTCACGCCAAAGGCTTCGCCCACGGTCATAACGTCGTAATTCGACAGCGCCTCACGGTTCATCTCCTGGAGGTACTCATGCAGCCTCGGACCCGATGCGTAGATAAATTCGGGATGACCATCGTAAGTGGCGGGATAGTCAGGAAAATCCTGATGTTTGGAAATAAAGGGAATCACGTCCATACGGAAGCCGTCCACGCCCTTATCAAGCCAGAATCTCATCACGCCGTAGACCTCCGCGCGCACTTTCGGATTCTCCCAGTCGAGATCCGGCTGCTTCTCGGAAAAGAGGTGCAGGTAGTATTCGCCGGTCGCCTCGTCCTTCTTCCACGCCGAACCCGAGAAAAACGAAACCCAGTCGTTGGGCGGCCCTCCATCGCGGGGTGGCCGCCAAATATAGAAGTCTCGATACGCGTTGTCCTTGGACCGCCGGCTTTCCACAAACCAAGCGTGTTCGTCGCTGGTGTGATTGACGACGAGATCCAAGATCAGCTTCATGCCGCGCTGTTTCACACCATGCAACAGCGCGTCAAAATCAGCCATCGTGCCAAACTCCGCCATGACTTTACGATAATCCCGGATGTCGTAGCCATTGTCCGCGTTCGGCGAATCAAAATGAGGACTCAACCAAATGACGTCGATCCCCAGGCCCTTGATATAGTCGAGTTCCGAAACGATCCCCCGGAGGTCACCGATTCCGTCGCCGTTGGAATCCCTAAAGGAACGAGGATAGATCTGATAAACGATGGCTTCCTTCCACCACTTCCTGGTGTGGCCATTTGAGGTGGTCTCGTTGCGAGCGTTCATTGTGCAAACTAAGTCCGCGCGCTGGAGAAGGCGTAAAATCGGCCGATTGGGACTCACCAACCGGGAGAAGGCATCTTGGGGACTGCTCGGTTTTTCGTTCCGCTCAAGGGTTCGAGCACCCTCGCTGGCAACGACTATGTGAGCACCTGTTCGGTTTTGGGATCGAAGAGGGTGGTCCTGTCCATATCAAAGTGGGCGACGACCTCCTCACCCAAATGGAAGATATGGTCGCCTTGAATTCGGGCGATAATGCTTCCCGCGCCCGTCTTCAGATACACAAGGGATTCTGCACCCATCGGCTCAGCGATCTCCACCTTCAAGTTGACTGGCGTCGTGGTGACATCAGATCTCGGCTCATTAGTGATTTGCTCAGGCCGAATCCCAAAGACGACCTCCTTGTCGACATACTTGGCCCCAAGTGCTGCGATCGCACCGCTCAGAGGAAGCGTCAGCGGATTGGCATCCGCGGTCTCAACGAAAACCAGCCCCCCATCGCGCTTCTGAATCTTACCCTTGATCAGATTCATCGGCGGGCTTCCGATGAACCCCGCCACAAACATGTTCTCCGGCTGCCGAAACAGCGTCAGCGGATCGGCCACCTGCATGATCACGCCGTCGCGCATCACACAGATCCGGTCTCCCATCGTCATCGCCTCCACCTGATCGTGCGTCACGTAGATCATCGTCGAGCCCAACTCCGCGTGAAGCCGCGAAATCTCCGTGCGCATCTGCACCCGCATCTTCGCGTCCAGGTTCGACAACGGCTCGTCGAACAGAAATACCTTCGGATCCCGCACGATTGCCCGGCCCAGGGCCACGCGCTGGCGCTGCCCGCCCGACAACGCTCCGGGCTTGCGCTCCAGCATGTGATCGAGCCCCAATGCCTTCGAGGTCTTCCCCACGATCTCCGAAATGAACTCCTTGGGCTTCTTGGCCAGTTTCAACCCAAAGGCCATGTTGTTAAACAAATTCATGTGCGGGTAGAGCGCATAGCTCTGGAACACCATCGAGATCCCGCGGTCCTTCGGCTCCAGGTCGTTGACCACCTTGCCCCCGATCGAAATCGTCCCACTGGTGATCTTCTCCAGCCCGGCCACCATCCGCAACGTCGTCGATTTCCCACACCCCGAAGGGCCCACCAACACCATGAACTCCCCGTCCTTGATGTCCAAATCGATGTTCTTGACCGCCGTGAACGTCGGGCGCCCACGATCGTCCGTATACGTCTTGACCAGGCTTTTGATTTTTACTGAGGCGTCTTCTTTGGTTTTCATCGGCTTAGGTATTTTCCCATCGCTACTCTTAGCCCTTCACGGCTCCGGCGGTCAGGCCGGCCACGATCCTATTCTGGAAGTACATGACCAAAATAATCAAAGGAATCGTGACGACCATTGAGGCCGCCATGATTGATCCCCATGGTTGCTCGTAGGAACTCGTGCCACTGAACTGAGAGATCACGACTGGAACCGTTTTCATATTGTCGGTCACGGTGAAGGTGAGTGCAAACAGGAACTCGTTCCACGCGCCGATGAAAGCCAGAAGACCCGTCGAAATCAACCCAGGGACCGTCAGGGGAAGCAAGACTTCCCAGAACACCGTCAAAGGCGAGGCACCGTCGACATAAGCCGCTTCCTCAAGCTCTTTCGGCAGACTCTTAAAGTATGTTGTCATCACCCAAACAGTAAAGGGCATCGTAAAAATCAAATACGTGAGCACCAGACCCGGGCGCGTATTGAAAAGTCCGAGGCCTTTCAGCATGACGAACAATCCGGAGAGGACCGCAATCTGCGGAAACATCGTCATCGTCAACACCAGGTAGAGCACGGACCCTTTGAAACGGAAGGGAAGCCGACCGAGCGCATAGGCGCACAGACTCCCTAACCCAAGGGCGATCAAGACGGTGCTGCCCGCGATAATCAACGAATTCAGAAGGCTCTGCAGGAAACGGGTATCCGCCAAAACAGCCTTGTAATGATCGAAAGTCAGGGTTCTCGGGACGATCTGTGTCGAAAAAAGGTCCTGGCTCGGTCGGAACGACGAGACTAGCGCGTAGATGGCGGGAAACAGATTAAAGATAAGGATCGCTGTGACCAGAAGCCAAAAGCCCGCCTTGAGAGCGATCGACTTGGAATCTTGATCTTTCGTTGTCATTGGAAGCTAGTCTTGCTGACGCGCGTGTAGAGCACGACAAAAATCATAATGAAGAGAAGAATGATGACTGAAGTGGCGGATCCGACACCTGCATCCAAAAAGTCGATCAACTGCAGTCGATTGTAGGTCGCCATGGTCGCCATGTCGCCGGCGCCACCCACCATGATGTAGAAAATATCGAACACCCGCAGAGCGTCGAGCGTTCGAAAGATCAGCGCCACCAGCAAGGTTGGCATAATGAAGGGGAGCGTCAGAAACGTGAACTTACGAATCCCGGTCGCTCCATCAATAGCGCCCGCCTCATACATATCTCCGGGAATCATCTGCAATCCGGCCAGGATCAGGAGCGCCATGAAAGGCGTCGTCTTCCAGACGTCAACGGCGATGATGACGGGAAGAGCGGTCTCCGGGGTCGCAAGCCAGGCGATCTTCTCGGGAATGATATGGAAGTTTGTCAGAAGAAGATTCACGACACCGTAGACGTCGTTAAACATCCACTTCCAGATCTGCGACGAAACCACCGTCGGGATGGCCCAGGGAACCAGAAGTGCGATCCGGAAGAACGTCCTTCCCTTGAAAGGAGCATTCGCGACCAAGGCCACGGCCAGACCAAGCACGGTCTCGAGCGTGACCGAGAAAAAGCTGAACACCAGAGTGTTCCAGACCG
Source organism: uncultured Verrucomicrobiae bacterium (assembly GCA_963820865.1). GTDB lineage: Bacteria > Verrucomicrobiota > Verrucomicrobiia > Chthoniobacterales > Terrimicrobiaceae > DASTFP01. Next base: position 120,849 of record CAWGBZ010000011.1, on the reverse strand, counting down.
CACGCCACCAGTCCGGATCAGAGAAGACAAACGCGTAGTTGTCTAAGCCCACGAAGCTCGCCGGGGTGACCCCGTCGAGCTTGTATTTCATGAACGAGTAAACGACAACTTGGGCGAGCGGGAAGCCGATCACCAGCAGCACGACAAGTACTGCTGGCACGATGAGATACCAAGCTAATCGTCGCTGGCGCTCGTAGAGATCGACTGTTTTAGCCACTTCGTAATCCTCCCGGAAAAGGGAGAAGGCTTAGCGGATGATCCGTTTCGCGACTTTCTCGACTTGCGAGACCGCGTCCTGCGCCGATGTGCCGCCGGTCAGCACCTTGTTCACGTTCTGGAAAAAGGCAGTCGAAAGCACGTTGTAATCAGCACCAGTGACCGTCGAGGGACGAGCCACGGCATTGTTCAGAACATCCAGCATGTTCTTGTAATAGGGATTCTTCGCCAGGATATCCGGGTCGCTATACAGGGCCGGCAGCACTGGCAGCATGCTCAAGCCGATCGCCCGCTTCTTTTGCTGTTCTTCCGAGGCGAGGTAGCGAACAAGATCGGCTGCCGCGTCGGGGTGTTTGGAATAGGCGGACACCATCAGATTCCAGCCCCCCAAGCAGGCCGCATTTTTGCCATCCGCGCCACCCTTCGGAATGACGGTCACATCGAACTTGCCTGCGATGACGCTCTTCGGATCGTTGCCCAAGGCATAGGCGTACGGCCAGTTGCGCATAAAGGCGGCATTGCCAGCCTGCCAGACGTTCCTGGCTTCCTCCTCGCCGTAGGTCGTCACACCCTTGGGTGAGATGGTTCCTACCCAACTCTTGGCAGTTTCGAGCGCCTTAATGGCGTTGGGATTGTTGATGCTGACCTTTTTGTCAGGTTCAACGATGGTGCCCCCGTTGAAGCTGTAGACCCATTCGAGGGCATTACAGGTGACGGATTCGCTTGCTTTGCCCTGGAAGACGAAGCCTTGGAAGTCCGGCTTGCCAGCAGCGCGCTCGCCTTCCTGAATTTTCTTGGCCACCTCTGCGAGTTCTTCCCACGTCTGTGGGGGCTCTTTCGCACCATACTTCTCGAGAAGATCCTTGCGATAGTAAAGGATCCCGGCGTCGGTGAACCACGGGAGCGAAGCCAATTTGTCGTTCACCGTGTTGTTCGCGATGATCCGGGGAAAGAATTTCGCGATCTCGTCTTCCTTGAAGTACTTCTTCAGGTCGACGGCATGGGGGGCCAGGATGCCCTGCCAGATGACGTCCACCATATAGACGTCAATGTCGGGACTCTTCGCGGCCCAGTATTGTTGAAACTGCTGGAGCGTCGCCGAGGCGTCATTGGGCCGGCTAATATATTCGACCTTGTTCCCCGTCTTCTTGGCCCACTCTTCCGCAGCCGCCCGGGACCAGCGTCCACCTTCACCCACATCCGAGTCACCCGCGAAGCGGACGGTCGCACCCTGTCCGAATACGACTGGCGAGACAATGATTGCGACGGCGAACGAGCAAACCCAGGAAACGACGCGGCGTTGCCGGGAACCGAAGAAAGAGGGGCATTTGGATTTCATGGGGAGAGCGGGGGTACGCATAGTCAAGTCTATGGTGAACAGACAGAATGACAGCGAGAATATCTTTATGCGTCAAGAGCAATTTCTTTTTTCGGGAGAAACGGTGCTACCTTCTGCATGAATGAAACCGTCGTTGCGGGCTCGCGGCACTCTCAAAGATGTCGCCAAAGCAGTCCGCGCGTGTCGCATACGACGGAATCGTTCATCGCATCGCGCCGTCCCACCGATTCGTCGCCGAACTTCGGCGACAATTGGTCGGGACGGCTAAATGCGTTGGAGACCGTCGAATCCGGCCGCGCGGCAGCTTAGAACGGGCTTTGCTCGAACGATCGCGGTGGTCTGGACCGATCCGATGCCGCATGCTTTCGAGGATCAGGCCGCCGCCTCGTTTCTGGCGGGGGTGGCCGAAGCGTGTTCCGAGCGAAATCTTGGGATGCTGCTCGTTCAGGGGGGCGATGGAGGATCTTGCACCGTGCGAACGGCCGCTATTGATGGCCTTATCATTTACTCAATGCCCGGCAACAGCGGAACGGTGCAATTGGTGACGGAACGCGCGTTGCCCACGGTCGTCGTTGACCAGCCCGCCATTCCCAAGGTGCCCTTCGTCGGGATTGACAACCGCGGCGCGTGCAGAGTCTGCGCCGAACATCTTCGAGCGCTCGGCCATCGGAGGTTTGCTATTGTCAGCCTAAGGCTGGACACGCTCGAGCATCGGGGACTGGTTGAGCTGAAGCGGCTTCACCACGGATGTTTTGAGCTAAGCCTGCGCCGGATTCAAGGATACCTCGACTAGATCGGGGCGCAGCCTCGATCCGACCAAGGGATATCCATGCCGGACATGAGCGTCTTACCTGGAGAGCCCTCCAAGACCAAGAAAGTCCGGGCCGGCCAAAGCCGTGATCGGTCGGCACCGTCCCCGCATCTTCGGCCACAGGGTTAGGATCGCTATGTCCGCTCTTGACAGTTACGTCTGCCGACCTTGGACGAGCATTCCGATTGGCGCCTTACGGACGGACACTCAATGACTCGTCCCAGCGCTGTTGGACGTCATTGTCCAGCCAGACTGCCGCGATTTTCGTCTCCGTCGTTTCGTAGTACGAGACCAGCCTGCGGGCCCTTCTCAGGTAGCGCTGATAGTCTTCCTCGTTGCCAACGTAGATCACGCCGGTCTTCTCGTCTTTGAAGACGTAAAAGGAGCGACCATTCTTGATGCCCCCATAAAGCTTATTCGGCGGAAGTATCGCGTAAAATTCGCGCTGCCTTTCCGTCTCTGGAACTCGAGCCAGAAAGCCGCTTTCCGAGAGAGAGACTCTTTGCGCCCGGACTTCCAAGGCTCCGCAGCCGGCGAGTATTCCGGCGCACAAGAATATCAGGATCACCCGTCGGACGGCTCCGCAGAGGCGGCAGGTTCTTCCGCAGGACGACCCTGCTAGCTTCCAACCAAGACAAGCTCTCATACTATTCTTTTCGCCGGGTAAAGGGAGGGGTAGATGAGTCGGTCTGCCGCACTCTCGTCCCGCATCAACGCGGAAACGCGTGCCTTGCCGCCAACGTCGGCTTCGCCGAATCGTTCTTCCGATATAAAGGATCTTCCCACAACGCAACACAATTGCGCGCCGAATGACTCGCCCCCACGGTCCATGCTTTTTCGGCGCGCCCCGACCCGGAAACGCATTCCGAACGCCGCTTCCCTAAGTGACTGACGACGACCGGCGATCGCGTGCCTCTCGACGGCGGAACCCACTCCTCCAGAGCGTCGTTCTCGGAAAATTGTGTCGATTTCGAACTGCTCTCGCGGCCTGAAAGACAGAGGGCGCTGCGGTCTTGAAACCACAGCGCCCTCCAAGTGTCCGGGCCCGCTATGCGCCCGGTCTGTTAGTCGACAGGACTCTGGTCACCGAAGTCCTTCCACGAACCATACCACCGGTAGACCAAGTCGTTATCCATATCGTGAGCGACCTGCTTTTCCTCCTTCAGCTGAGCCTTGGCGGCGAGCTGCTGGAACTGCGCATACTGCGCTTTGTTGCCAATATATACGACGCCCGCCTTCTCATTCTTATAGGCGTAGATCGTCCGTCCCTTCAACGTGCCCTTATGGAGCTTATAGGCCGGCAAAGCCGCGTACGCCGCCTTCTGCTTGTCTGTGGTTGGCGTCCGAGTTTGGAAGCCAGCCTTCTGCAGCAGGGCCTCTTCGTTGGCCGCCTCCATGGTGGCGCAACCGCTGAGCGCCACCAACCCACAGATACCAACCAGGAGGGAGGCCACCATGAGCCGGAACCCGTTCTGCCGTCCTGAGGAACTTTGAGTTTTCATTGGATCGCTCTAAGATGCCGACTCCAAGTTTAGCCTACCACCAGGTCTCAGCCTGCACACCGAAGAGCCAGCCGTAGTTCTGGTTGGCGTAGGGCGAGCCGCCGATGGCACCCTGGTACTCGTCAGACCACACAGAGAAGGTGGCGAAGGCACGCAGCTCGGGACGGGTGAAGAAACCGCCCCTGGGCTTGATCGTCGGAGCAATCGTGATGATACCCAGCGAACCTCCTTCGCCGAAGCCCGCACCGGAGCGGCGGTTGTTGGAGAGGTAGGCGTAGGCGGCTGCGGCCTGAATCGCGAACGGACCCCAGATCCAGTAGTAGGGACGGATACCGACGCTGAACAGGTGGTTGTCGCCTCCTGTACTCTGAACGTTTCCATTGACGACCTGGTAGCTGGTAAAGCCCTGATCATTGAACTGATAGCTTGCCCAAGTCCCCATCGAGAAGTTATCCGTCGGATTCCAAACCCAGAAGATGTTCGCCCGAGCCTGCTGGCTGTTGTTGTAAGGATTGACGCTTTTAAACGGACCATCCTTGGTACCACTTGGACTGAGCGTGATACCATCCGAGGCGAGCGCAGACAGGTAAGCGTTGTTGAGCTTATCCAGATTCACGCCGCTCGGGTCGAAGTCGACGAGTCCCCAGCCATACAGAAGGCCGACTTGAACGAAGCTGAGCTTGCCCCAGGACGGCGGAAGATCCCACTGCTGGACGAGACCACCGCCAACGCCGCCCGAATTTTCGACGGAGCCCTGTCCGGTCGTGCCATCGTTATACTTGACGGTGAAGTCGCCGCCGTGCTGATAGGAACCGATCAAGACGAGCTTCAGCTTGCCACCGAGGAAGGCAACGTCACCCCAGCGCAGATCGAGGACGTGCCGGTAAAAGTCACCGGAGCCGCCGTCTACATCGAGGGTGAAGTTGTCAAAGCTGGTGTCATCCAGGAAGAAGTTGCCGGTGCCACTGCGAATACCGCCGAAATAGGCGATGGCCAGGCTGCCGGGGCCCAACGGGATGTTGTATGCACCAGCGCCGATGCCGGAGGTGTTCAGGAAGAAGTAGTCCGACGGGTGAATGTCATACCGGTCGTAGAACCGCTGACCACCCCAGAAGGTGACTTCCGGAGCGCTCTTGATGACATTCTTCATCTCGATGTAGCACTCGACCAAGCCCGCGCCCCAGCCGTCGTTGTCGAGGTTGGTAGCGGTCTGTTTGTCGACACCGTCGAAGAACTGGAAGGTCATCTTGACCCGGACATCCATCACGTCGGGGTCATCCCCGAGCATGTGGTCCAGGATCGGGCCAGTTTCCACGTAGAAGTCGTTTTCGTTACCGAGACGTTGCGTCTTACCGAAGCTGACGTCAGGAGTATTGAAATTGAACGTCTGACCGACGCCATTGGCCGTGAAGCCAGTGCCGGCACGGAAATAGCCGTGCCACTTGAGATTCCGTGTAAACGTTGAAAATTCCGGAAGGAGGACGGGCCCTTCCATCGCGATCTCTTTACCATCGGGTCCGGTAATGGTCCTGGATTTGGCCACCGAGGCGGTCAGAGCAACCTGAGATTGCATCGACTTTACCTGGCTTTCCATCGTCGCGAGACGCTTCTCATAGTCCTGCTGCATTTGCTGCATCTGGGCTTTGAGCTGGTTCATCTCAGCGTCGGTAGACTGCGCCAAGGCGCCACTAAGGCTCAAGCAGGTGGCACCTGCTACTAAGCCTAAGAAGGCGCCCCGGACAGGGGACCGGGATGAAGTGTTCGTTGCGGGGTGAAACATGGTAGGCATAAACGGCATACGCATAGTGGAGGGTCCTTTGTTTTTTTAACTGCCCCGAGAGAAAATTAAGAAATTCCTCCTAAAGCAAGAAGATTTTTTCATGATTCGAAAAAAAATTTGAACATTTTCGAATTTGGCACTGTCGTGCTGGTAACCTAGGTCTGACGCGCCGCGATATTCCGCGGGCGAATCGCGCTTCGCCCGTAGACCTTTAACCTACCTTGCCGCTCGTTTGCATAGCCAATCCGCCCGGTCGTCCGGGGGTTGTCCTGTTGGGATTCGGTTAGCGAGCCCGCCCTCACGGCGAAGCAAGACGATTTTTGGTCCAATCGCACGTCGGGGCGACGTTTCACGACCCGCGCGAGCCTGCCGAGCCGGCTTTTGCACGGGCGGCGCCTCCGCTCTTCTCCAAACTGGGGCCGGCAACCAAGACTTACCCCTCGCAAAGGCCCGCCCGGGCAAGAAGGAAACCTTTCCGACCTGGTCGGAGAGGTGCGAGCACCTTCTCAGCTCGTTGATGAGCTACCCCTCACAAGCTTTCGTGGACATGAGCGTCATCCGGATGGGTCACAAATGAGAAGATGAGATGATTTCCCCACAAACAGGTCCAGCCCACGTCTCGTGATCCGGATCCTCTTCAGGCTCGCCAAAAGCATGAAGCGCAGTCAGATAAGGTTCAGTCTCTGGCGTCAACGAGCGTCAGGAGCTTCGAAATCACGGTGTCCGGGTGGAACATCTCGCCGTAGCGGTGCATAAGCTCCGTGCAGCGCTTGGCGACCGAGTCGAGCTCCGGCAAAGCCTTACGAATCACACCCGCGAGCGCAGTGGGATTGCGATCGCGCACCACCCAACCGGTCCGTTCTCGCATGACTTGAAAGCCCATCGAGGAACCCTGGGAGACGATGACAGGTTTCCCCGCCGAGAGCGCCTCGCAGAAAACGCCACTGGTCCGCTCCTTGTAGGTGCTCGGATGATATGGAAGAAGGAGGACGTCCGCTTCGCGGAGCATTTCCAGGTAGGCATCGTTGGTCAAAGGGTGATCGACGAGAGAAACTTTTTTCGAGGAAACAGAACGAAAGTCTGCCAAGGCGGCAGCCGAACGAGGGTCGGGGTTGCTGCTTTGGAGGGCGAAACGTGCTTGAGGCGGGACAGACGAGCCGCAAAGCAAGTCAACGGCAGCCAAGAGCTCGGGAAACCCCTTCTCCGCCCGGGCGTTGCCGAGAGAAGCAAAACAGGGTGGGTTTGCAGGTGGCTTGAAGGACTCACTCGTCCGGCGCGAAACGACCACAGGCAAGAGCCGCACCGCCTGCCCTAAAATCGCTTCGTAGCGGCTCTGCAGAAGCGGACTATCGGTCACAAACCGCGCCCGCGCCAACCTGCCCGACTGTTGCAGTTCAAAGAGAACGCGTGGAACCTCCTGGTCGGCGCCGAATCGCTCCGGGGCGTAACCCAAATGCAGGACGAGCGCTGGCTCTCGTCCTGCCGGAAGCGCGTTGAGCCAGTGAAGCCAGGCTGTCAAGTTTCTCGGTGCGAGCATTTGCGCGAAAACGATGTCGTTCGCTCCGACCTTTCTGCTCGAGATGCCCGAGAATAGATCAGCCTGGAATCTTCGCCGCGAAATGGTTTCGAGGAGCTTCAAAGCAAGAGATGAACGGGATAGTAACCAGTGGGGACGGTTGCGCAGGTCCCGGCGAAATATCCCGTCCATCGGAAATTCGTCCGAGACCCGGACCTGGCACCGACGGGCGCACAAGATGCGTACGCCCAGTCCGGCCTTTTTGGCGGCCTCGGCCAGGTAGCCGGCGTGGCTCAAGTGATGTCCACGCGCATCTTCGAGGAGATGATCGGCCAGCCAAAGCGTTCTCATTTCGGGAAGCGCTCCACGAGAAGCCGCTCCCTCGAGCGGCCGGAAACCGTCCGATCGAGAGGCATTCCGGAGCATGACGATGGCGGAGTTCCGGTACGGCGTAGCATGCGTTTCTACAAAATCGGGAGCAGCCGGTCCCACGGCCGTGTTCTTCGGTGAGATGACCACTGACTGAGGGTCCCGATGTCCCTCGTCAAGCTATCTTCCAACGATCCGGTTGTCTCCTCATCGCTTTTGCACAAGATCCCCTACGAATCGGGTCGGCGCAAGGTGCTATCCAGGATCAAAATCATGGCGGCAGTCGCGCCCCAAATGTAGTGTTCGCCGTACGGAATGGCCCAAAATTCGACTCGTGTTTCGCCAAACATGCGGAAATGACGCTGATGGTTGTTCCGATCGAGAACAAACGAGAGCGGCACTTCGAACACATCGGCGACCTCGATGGGGTCCGGCTTCAGGCCGAACGGCGGTTCGACCCAACCAACGACCGGGGTTACCACATATCCCGTGACCGTCTCATAAGGCGCCAGCTCACCCAGGATGGTTACATGGTCGGATGCGAGACCCACTTCTTCGACCGTCTCACGCAAGGCCGCCTGGGCAACGGAGGCGTCTGCCGGCTCAACACGACCTCCTGGGAAGCTGATCTGTCCGGCGTGCTCGGGCAGTCCCGCACTCCGCACAGTCAGCATCAGGCTGAGCCCGTCCGCACGATTGACAATCGGAACCAGCACCGCCGCCGGCGTGAGCCGGCCCTCGCGTCCGGGAAACCGAAAGCCATCGCTCAGACCTGTCGCGGTCGAAGGCGGAGGATAGACGAGACGCTGCTCAAGCCACTTCTTTTGGGCAAACGGCGAAAGAGAGAACAGCGGAAGTGACATGCGATCGCGGCCCCGCTCCGCGGGCTTTGAGGGACTTTGCGAGAGGATAAAACCCCGCCCGGCAGACCACCGAAGGTTGCCGGATTATTCTCACCCGGAAGCGGCCCGAGGGCCCCTTCGAGCTGCTCCCTCTGGGCGAACCCGCCGCCCTCGAAACGAGGACGATCAAAACGGGGAATCGGGGAAATAGAATTCCTTGGCGTTCTCCTTGGTGATGAGCACTGACGGGATGATGGTTTTCGGCGGTAATTTCTCGCCTTTCAGACGTGCGTCCACCGTCAACTTGATGGCGTCGTAGATCATCTTCGGCGAGTATGTCACATCGGCCTGGATCAACGGATTGCTTCCGTCCATCACGCTCTTGATCATGCCCTTGGCCCCCGCACCACCCAAAACGATCTTAATATCGTCGCGCTTTGCCTCCTCGATGGCCTTGAGAACACCCACTGCCATGTCATCATCAGACGCCCATACTGCGTCGATGTGTTTGAAACGTGTCAGGAAGTCCTGCATCACCTTAAAGGCGTCATCGCGATTCCAGTTTCCATGTTTCGCGTCCAGAATCTTGATGTCGGGATAATTCTTCATGACCGAGTTGAAGCCTTCAACCCGTTCGTTGTCGATTTCGGTAGGTATTCCTCGGAGTACCACGATGTCGCCCTTACCATTGAGCGCCTTGGCCAGATATTCGGCGGACACTTTTCCGAAAGCCGTGTTGTCACCTGCGACGTAGGCATCCTGAGCGCTGGTGTCTGTGAGGCCCCGGTCGACTACCGTTACGTAGACCCCCTTGCTCTTGAGTTGCGCCACGGGCTTAGTCAGTGAGGCAGATTCGAACGGAAGGACGACCAAAGTATTAATCTTGGTCGCCGTCAGCAGGTCTTGCAGTTGGTTCGCCTGCTCGGGAGGGCTCCCGGCGGTTTTGACGGTGATCTTCAGTCCGGGGTGCTCTTTCTCAAGCTCCTTCTTCGCTTGATTTGCCCAGTAGACAACGCCACCGGTCCAGCCGTGTGTGGCGGCAGGGATGGAAACGCCCAGATTGACTTTTTCGTCCGCCTGGCCGGTCGATGTGGCGCAGAGCAGTCCGAACGTGCCGGCAACGAGAGCCGCCTTGCCGATAGCAAGTGTTCTGTTGCTTCGTCGGGCGACCCGAGATGCGAGGTAACCAAGGGTCACGGATATTGCTTTGATTTGAGATAAGTAGGGGGGGGTATTCATATTTCGGTATTCAATATTCATTCTTCGCCCGCGGACGCCACAAATTTCGGAGTTGTCATGTGCGCCCGCGCTGCAGACCGGGAACGAAACGGAGTTCAAACAATTCGGTCGCGATCCCTCGACCGTGTTGCTTGCGTCAGCCGGGATCAGAATGGCGAGTCCGGGAAATAGAATTCCTTGGCGTTTTCCTTGGTGATCAAAACTGACGGGATGATGGTGTTTTCCGGGAGCTTCTCGCCCTTCAGTCGCGCCTCGGCCGTTAACTTGATCGCGTCGTACATGAACTTCGGCGAATAAGACACATTTGCCTGGATCAGGGGGTTGCTGCCATCAATAAGAGTCTTGATGGCTCCCTTGGCGCCAGCGCCGCCGAAGACGATCTTGATATCGTTACGCTTGGCCTGCTCGATAGCCTTGAGCACACCCACCGCCATGTCGTCATCCGCTGCCCACACGCCGTCGATATTTTTGAAACGTGTAAGGTAGTCCTGCATCACCTTAAAGGCGTCATCCCGGTTCCAATTGCCGTGCTTGGCGTCAAGTATCTTGATGTCCGGATAATTCTTCATGACGGAATTGAAGGCGTCCATACGCTCATTGTCGAGGGTGGTGGGGATGCCGCGAAGGACAACGATATTGCCCTTGCCATTCAGCGCCTTGGCCAAGTACTCGGCGGCTACTTTGCCAAAGGCGGTATTGTCACCGGAGACATAGGCATCCTGTGCGCTGGTATCTGTGAGGCCGCGGTCTACCACAGTCACGTATACGCCTTTGTTCTTGAGCTGAGCCACCGGCTTAGTCAGCGACGCCGACTCGAATGGGAAGATAACCAGCGTATTGATCTTGGTCACGGTCAGCAGGTCTTGCAGCTGGTTCGCCTGCTCAGGGGCGCTTCCCGCGGTCTTGACGGTGACCTTTAGCCCAGGGTGTTCCTTTTCGAGCTCTTTTTTGGCCTCATTCGCCCAGAAAACAATTCCGGCGGTGAAACTGTGGGTGGCGGCAGGAATTGAGACGCCGAGGTTGACCTTTTCCTCGGCCATTCCCGCCGAGGTGGCGCAGAGCAATCCCAGGGCCGTGGCCATGAGAGCCGACTTCCGCATGGAGAACTTCATGGTGATTGGTGAAAGGGCGGTGAACGCACGGTGCATAAAAGCCCCGAACTTTGGCGTTTCCTTTTCAGGAATTGATGTGGGGGAGATCATGGAATCAGTCTTTGGGTTTATTTATCATTTTCTAGCGGAAAGACGAATTAAAGCGCGCATTTTCACCCTCATTTGCGTCTGCGCTGCGTAAAGGCGACCACGATGATCACGAAACCTTGGACGGCTGCGTTGAGGTAGACGCTGATGATATTGGTCAGGTTGAGGATATTGCTGATGACCGACAGGAGAATCGCTCCGATCACCGTGCCGGTGATGCTGCCCGCGCCACCCTTCAACGCGGTGCCGCCGACGATAACCGCGGCAATCGCTTCCAATTCCCACAGCAGACCGGTGCTGGGCGAAGCCGAACCCAGCCTCGGCACATACAGCAGCGTAGCGACGCCCACACAGACGCCCAACAACATATACGTAATCACCTTAATGCGGTCGACATCGACCGCGGCATAGCGAGCCACCTGCTCATTCGAGCCGATGGCTTGTACGTATCGGCCATAAGCGGTCCGGTTGAGGATCAAGGCGCCAACGACTGCCACCACGGCAAAAACCCAGACGGGCACTTGAACGCCGAGCAGACTTCCATAGTATACCGGGCTGTAGGCATCGGATAGCGTATTATCGAGCGTAATGGCTCCGCCGCCGGCAAAGTAGGTAAGGTAGGCGCGGTATATACCCAACGTTCCCAGGGTCACGATAAAGGGCTCGATGCGGCCGCGGGTGATAAGCAGGCCGTGCGCCAGACCGAAAACGGCGCCAAGCAGCAACGCGAAGCCCATGCCGAGCACGACCGCGACCATCGTGGAAAGCCCGGACGTACCGAGACTATTCATCAAGAGAATGACGCATCCGGCAATCAACGCCGCCATCGAGCCGACCGAAAGGTCGATACCACCCGAGATAATGACGAAGCACATGCCCACCGCGATGATGCCGATAAAGGCCGTGCGGGTGAGCACGTTCATGGCATTGTCGAACGTGGCGAAGTCGGGATTGAGCACCGTGCCAGCCACACAGAGGAGCACGAGGCCCAAGATTGGCCCGATCCCGTGGAGACGCGCCCACCACGATCGACCTGCCGTCATTCCGGCCGTGCCCCGCGTGGGCGTCTCAGCGGGTTCCTGCTGTGGGGTTGGGGTCCTAGGAGGTTCCGGTTGCATAGTGTGTTCCTGTGGCATGCGCAATCAGCGCCGCTTCGCTCAGGTGTTCGGCATCGAGCGTGGCTTGCAGACGGCCCGCTCGCATCACGGCAACTCGGTTGCACAAGCCGATCAGTTCGATCAGCTCGGACGAGATGACAATCACACCACGCCCCTCGCTGGCGAACTTCTGGATCAGGAAATAGATGTCACGCTTTGCGCCGACATCCACCCCGCGGGTCGGCTCGTCCAGCACGACCACGCGCGGATCGGGATGGAGTACCTTGGCCAATGCCAGCTTCTGCTGATTGCCGCCGGACAGCGACGAGGCGCGAATGTCCAACGAACCGGTGCGGATGCCGAACGTTTCGACCGCCGTTCGCAGGGCTTGCTGTTCGGCCTTCGGGTTCAACCAAGGGTCCGCATACCTCCTCAGCGCCATCAGGGTCAGATTCTCGCGAAGGCCGAATGCTACGTGCAATCCCTTTCCCTTGCGGTCCTCGCTCAGGTAGGTGAGGCCCTGGTCGGCCGCATCGCGCGGGCTGCGAAATCGGACCGCGCGGCCACCCAGCTCGATGCGTTCGGCATGGTGCTCACGCAGCCCCAGCAGCCCCTCGAATAACTCGGTGCGCCCGGCGCCAACCAGCCCGGCGAAGCCAAGGATCTCGCCGGGTCGCACTTCGAAGCTCACATTCTCGGCCCAGCCCGGGACGGTGAGGTTCTGCACGCGCAACAGCGGCGCCGCCTCTGCAGTTGCTGGTGTCTTGGGCGGGAACAAATCCGAGAGCTCACGGCCCACCATCAGGTTGGCCATCTGATGCCGGGTCACGTTGCGGGTGAGTTCACGCGCGACAAAGCGGCCGTCGCGCATGACGATCACCTCGTCGGTGATACGCTCTACTTCGTCAAGCTTGTGCGAAATGTAGAGCACGGTCACACCGCCCGCGTTCAGCTGAGCGATGAGCTTAAACAGACGTTCGGTCTCGCCGGGAGTTAACGTTGCGGTAGGCTCGTCCATGATCAGGAGTTTTGCCTTGCGCGCCAGGGCTTTGGCGATCTCGACCAGTTGCTTCTCGGCGACAATCAAATTGCGAACCTTGGTGTCCGGGTCGACTGTCAGTCCCACCTGCTCTAGCACGACAGCGGCCTCCTTGCGCATCGTGCGATCGTCCAGCAGCCAGCCGCGCTTCTTCTCGTGGCCGAGAAAAATGTTCTGGGCGATGGTCAGGTCGTCCGCGAGGTTGAACTCCTGGTGGATCAGCACGATGCCCTCGGCCTCTGCGGCGCGTGAGCCGCTGAAATGCACCGCACGCCCGTTGATGCGGACTTCACCGCCGCTGAGTGCCTCGTACCCCGCGAGGATCTTCATCAACGTCGATTTGCCGGCGCCGTTTTCGCCAAGCAAGCCGTAGACGCGGCCGGGTTCCAGCGCAAGGCTCACACCATGCAGCACGCGCACCGGCCCGAACGACTTGACGACCTCGTGGAATTCGACGGCGACACTCATCGTCCAGCCCGGTGCAGCGTCAAATCTCCGCGAATTGCACGCATCCCAACGCTCGCAAGCCCGAGACGCCCGTCCGGCGCAAGATGTGGAATGTCGAGGGAGGTGGCGTCAACTTTCTGCTTTCGAGGTCGTCATCCGCATTGGAAAATCTACCCCGCAAACCCGCACCGAGCGCGTTCATCGATCGAGGATGCTGGAAGAGTGCCGGGAGGTCAAGTGCGGACCTGAAGGCCACCGCAGACTCGGCCATGTTTCAACGATTCAAGAGGGCCGCCCGGCTGCGATTCGCTGCCTCTTGCGGGCCATTGAAACATGAGCGCACCGCTCTTATGGTTTAATCATGGCCAGCGCAGGAAATGCTGCGCCCAGGAATGATGCCCGTCCCGAAAATTCACGTCTGCGGCGTGTCCGAACTCGACGCGGCCTTCCGAAACTCCTTCACCCATGTCATCTCCATTTGGGACCCGGAGTGGATCGAGCACGGCGGCGTCGAGCAACAACTCAGAAAACGGCTGCCCATTCAGACCCAACTCCATGTCGCCTATTTTCACGACACGAGTTCTGAGGAACCCGGACGCCGGGCACCCATCGAGGATGACGTTCGCCGCATTCTGGGCTTTGCCGCCGGTCTCGAGCCTGCAGGCAGCGTGCTCATTCACTGTTGGGCGGGAATCTCCCGTTCCACCGCCATTGCCTACGCGGTTCTTTGTCAATCCACCGGAGCCGGACACGAAAAGGACTGCCTCGAAGGCGTCCTCGCTATTCGTCCCCAAGCCTTTCCCAACGCCCTCATCGTTGCGCTCGCGGACCGGATCCTCGAACGCCAAGGCGCCATGCAGCGAGCCTGCGACGAGATGATCGAGAGACTATACTTCCGGAACCGACTCTGAGAACGTCGTCCGTGCTCGATTCGGCGACACCGAACGCTCCCGGCTGCGCCAATCCTCCCGAGAGTCGGAGCCGGCGGGGCCTCTCCAAACCCCGCCGGCTCGCTTTCTCCCTTTGTTTTTACGGACTTGGACAAGAAGGCTGCCTAAACAGCCTTCTCTCCGGTCTCGTCCGTTCGAATTCTGATCGCCTCCTCGACAGGCGACACGAAAACTTTGCCATCTCCGATCTTCCCGGTCTTCGCCGCCTTGACAATCGAACTGACAGCGCTCTCGAGAAGTGAATCCGCGAGCACGACTTCGATTTTGATCTTGGGCAAGAAGTCAACGGTATACTCGCTGCCGCGATAGATTTCGGTGTGTCCTTTCTGTCGGCCGAACCCCTTGACCTCACTCACGGTCATTCCCTCGATGCCCAAGTCGGCGAGAGCGTCCTTAACTTCCTCCAACTTGAAGGGCTTGATGATTGCTTCGATTTTTTTCATGACGAATAAGTCTCTTCTGTGGTCGCTATTCCAGGATATAGCCTTCTTCGCCATGTTCCACTGTGTCGAGACCCTGAGTCTCGACTTCGGGTGACGGGCGAAGGCCGATCAACGCCTTGACAATAAAGGCAATGACCGCCGTAGCGACGACAGAGAGAGCAATCGTGAGAAGACACGCTTTGAGCTGATTGAAGAATAAGCCATCTTTGAGGTTCGCCACGACAGAGTTGGCACTCTCATCCGCAAAAATTCCTGTCAAGAGCGCTCCCATGGTGCCACCGACACCGTGGATCCCAAAAGTATCCAACGCGTCATCGTAGCCGAAAATCTTCTTCAGATAGACGACGAAGATGAACGGAACAATACCGGCCGCAACGGCCATGATCATCGCGCCCGTCGGAGTTACGAAACCCGCCGCCGGGGTAATGACAACCAGTCCGGCCACGATTCCCGAGCAGAAACCAAGCACGCTCGGCTTGCCACGGGTAATCCACTCGGCACACGCCCAGACGAATCCCGCGGTAGCCGCGCAAAGCATGGTCGTGGTAAACGCGTTGGACGCGATCGCGTCAGCACCCAGGGCCGAACCCGCATTGAACCCGAACCAGCCCACATAAAGCATGCCGGTGCCAACCATGCACAGGACCATGGAGTGCGGAGGCATCGGCTCTTTGCCGTAACCGCTGCGCGGGCCAAGAATCATGCAGAGGACCAGGGCCGTCCATCCCGACGACATGTGGACGACCGTTCCACCCGCAAAGTCGATGGCCTTGATGCCGGCATTCGGATTCAGGGGACCGCACATGAAGCCCGTCGTCGACCAAACCATATGGGCTAGCGGGAAGTAGACGACGAACATCCAGATCGCCGTGAAGAGCATCAGCGCTCCAAACTTAATTCTCTCCGCAGTAGCGCCAAAAATGAGCGCCGGAGTGATGATCGCAAACGTCAGCTGGAACATGGCCCAGATGTAATCCGAGATCCAATAGTAGCCGGCGCCGGTATTTCCCGGCGACATTCCCTGAAAGAACGCAAAACTCAGGTCTCCGATAAACGGATTGCTGCCCCCAAAGGTCAGGCTATATCCGCAAATATACCAAAGGATGGAAACCAACCCCGTGATTCCCAAACACATCGCGAGGATCGAGAGTACGTTCTTCGCTCGCACCAAGCCGCCGTAGAATAAAGCGAGGCCCGGCAGGGTCATGAAGAGGACCAGCGCCGTGGAAGTCATTTGCCACGCGTTGTGACCCGGACCAGGACCGGAAATCTTCGAGGCGACTCCCTCTGTGCGGGCCGTGTTGTTTACGTAAGCTTCCAAGTCGGCCAATCGTTGCTCGACGGTCGGTTCGGCGGGGGCCTTCTCCTCGGCGGCGCCCGCAGCTTCAGTTGTCTGCTCCGCCGCAGGAGTATCCTGAGCAGCTACATGGCTTGGAGCCGCGATCAAGCCCACCAAAAAGAGAGCTGTCGTGAGCACCGCCAACAAGGATTTGCTTCTACACATGGGTAATTTCAACGTCTTGGTTGGTTGTTTGGTGTTGTGTGATTTCTGCGCACCGAACCGGCGCAGCGGCAACTAGGAAAGCAATCCCCATGCCAAACTCAGGCAGGAAAGTCCCTTCTTGCTGGGTTTCAGGGAATTGCAGCCGACGGGCCAAGAATTGGCCAATTTGCAACAACTTCAATCGACGGGCTGGCTTTTTTCGGAGGCCTGCAAGCAGCACGCTCGCTAGGGCGGATTGCGAAATCTGACCCGCATACGTCCAACTGCGATGCGGGTGCGTTGATCAACCTAAGTCCTAGGCTTGGGTCTTCCGGTTTTCCTGCCAGCTCTTGAAGACCTCCCACGCGATGGGCGCCACTGAAACAATGATAATACCCAGGATGACAATCTTCATGTTCTCCCTCACGAAGGGCAGATTTCCGAAGAAATAGCCAGCGCCCACAAACAGCCCCACCCACAAGATCGCGCCCGAGATGTTAAAGGTGATAAACTTTGCGTAGTTCATTGTGCCGACGCCGGCCACGAAGGGAGCGAAAGTCCGCACGATGGGCACAAAACGAGCAAGAATAATCGCCTGGCCACCGTACTTCTCATAAAAGGCATGCGCCTTCATCAGGTATTCTTTCTTGAAGAATCTGCTGTCTTCGAAATGGAAGACCCTCGGGCCAATCCATTTTCCGATCGCATAGTTGACGCTATCGCCGAGAATCGCCGCGACCAGCAAGACGGGCACGACGATTTCCCACTGCATCAAGCCCTGCGCCGTCAACGCACCTACGGCAAAGAGAAGGGAATCTCCCGGCAGAAATGGAGTTACGACCAGTCCGGTCTCGCAAAATATGATGATAAAAAGCAGCGCATAAACCAAGACGCCATAGTTCTGAATGAAGGCGACCAGGTGATTCTCCGCGTGGAGGAGAAACTCTAGAAACTGCTTCAGGAAATCCATAAAGAATGAAAGGAAACGCCAGGCTGCGGGCAATGGGAAGCAATTTTCACATTCTCAAGTCGAGTTGCAGTCCGGTCTTGGCGCGTGTAGAAAGCATGCCGGCCTATGCGACCGTCCGAACCGACACGATATCAGAGTGCTCTTGGAAGCTTGATTTTCCTCAGCCGCTGGCTGCAGGCGCCTTTGTACCTGGGGCTCATCGTCGCCCAGGGCGTCTATGTTTATCACTTCTTGGTCGAGCTCGCCCACCTGATCGAGAAGGCCGCCCATATCGACGAGAAGACGATCATGCTCACTGTGCTGGGCCTGATTGACGTGGTCATGATCGCAAACCTGCTCATCATGGTGATCGTGGGGGGCTACGAAACCTTCGTCTCGCGACTGCATCTGGAAAACCATCCCGACCAACCAGAATGGCTCTCCCACGTCAACGCGGGCGTGCTCAAGGTCAAACTCGCCACCGCCCTCATCGGCATCTCCTCCATCCACCTCTTGAAAACCTTCATCGAGATCGGCACACCCGGGGTGACGGAACAAACCGTGCTCTGGCAGGTCGTCGTGCATTTGACTTTCGTGGCCTCCGCTCTCCTCCTGGCTTGGACGGACCGGATATCCTCCGTGACCGCCGTGGAGACACGCCTCAAAGGACACTAGAAAACGCGACGGCAGCCCTGCCTCACCGTCGCCCCTTCCACTGGGACCAACTCGTTCGATTTTCTCGGTTTGGTATTGACGCAGGAACTCGGGAACGCCAGTTGCTAGGAAGTCCTCATGCTACGGTACACATTTTCAATAGTTTGGCTGGCCTTGATCGCAGCTGGTTCCGCGATTTTTGCCCAGGAAGAGATTGTGATTGGCGAGTATGCCTCGCTCACCGGAGGGAGTGCGAGCTTCGGGCAATCGTCGCACAAAGGGACGGCACTGGCGATCGATGAGATCAACGCCGCCGGAGGCCTTCTCGGGAAAAAACTCAAATTGGTCACTGAGGACGATCAGTCCCAGGCCGGCCAGCCGGCGACGATAGTGCGCAAGTTGATCTCGCAGGACAAAGCCGTGGCGATCCTCGGAGAAGTCGCTTCCTCCAAGTCGCTCGAAGCCGCCCCGATCTGCCAGCAAAACAAGATTCCGATGATCTCGCCGGCCTCGACCAACCCCAAGGTGACGGAAGTCGGGGACTACATTTTCCGCGTTTGTTTCATTGATCCGTTCCAAGGAACAGTCATGTCGAAATTTGCGCAGTCGAAGGGCTGGAAGAAAATCGCCGTCCTCACGGATGTCAAACAGGACTACAGCGTCGGTCTGGCGGAATTCTTCATCAAAGACTTCAAGGCCAGCGGCGGCGAAATCGTTAAGGAACAAAAGTACTCCACGGGGGACAAGGACTTCAAACCGCAGCTCACCTCGATCAAGGCGGCCAAGCCTGACGCGATCTTTGTTCCCGGTTACTACGCCGAGGTTTCCCTCATCGCCAAACAAGCACGCCTTCTCGGCATCAAGGTTCCTCTGCTCGGGGGCGATGGTTGGGTGGGTGACTCATTGCTGAAAGTCGCCGGAGACGCTCTCGACGGATCGTTCTTCTCCTGCCATTTTTCCTCTGATGACAAATCGCCTGTTGTGCAGGGATTTGTCGAGAAGTTCAAAGCCAAGTATAATGGCGAAACGCCTGATGATATGGCGGCTTTGGGCTACGACAGCGCGATGATTCTTGCCGAAGCCATCAAGCGGGCGGGGACGACCGAGCCGGATAAGCTGCGCGCGGCGATTGCGGAAACAAAAGATCATCAGGGTATCACCGGAAAAATCACGCTCGATGCCCGGCGCAACGCGAACAAACCGGCTGTCATTCTCACGATCGGAAACGGTGGATTCCAGTTCGTCGAGGCGGTAGCTCCCTGATCCGTTTGAAACGGACACACGCCGGGCAACAGCACACCGGTGAAGATTCCGTGAGGTGGAACCCACCTTGCGGGCGCCCATTTTTCGTATCTCGGAGGCCGGAAGATGCCTCGCCTCTGGATATCCGCTAAGCAGAAGAATAGCCAGACAGGCGGATGAGGAGAGTTTGCCAGTGAGCCCGCGCTCTTTGTAGCTCGATGATCGAACTTCTCCAGCAACTCATCAACGGGCTGGCTCAAGGTTCGATCTACGCGCTCATTGCCCTGGGCTACACGATGGTCTATGGGGTCCTGCGCTTTATCAATTTTGCGCACGGCGACGTCTACATGCTCGGCGCTTTTGTCGGGCTCTACACCGCTCCGAAACTGCTGAGCGCCTTCGGGGGCGGACCTTCGCTGCTCGGTGCTGACTGCGGTAATTCTCACTGCGATGGGCCTTTGCGCGATCATTGGGATCACCATTGAAAGGCTCTGCTACCGGCCGCTCCGCGAGCGCCCAAGGCTGACCGTCCTGATCACCGCCATCGGCGTCTCGCTGTTCATCGAGAACGTCGGCCAATTCGCATTCGGCGCCGACCCGAAGTCCTTCCCTGAGATCATCACCGACCGGGCGATCGAGATCCCCGAATCTCTGGGATCGCTTTCGGCCCTGACCATCACTGTCGGGCAATTGATCGTCGTCGGGGTGACGATTGTGCTGCTGATCGGCCTGCGAGCTATCGTCCTGCATACCAGGCTGGGCATGGCCATGCGCGCATTGTCTTTCAATCCCCTCGCCGCTTCGCTGATGGGCGTGAATGCCGACGTGGTCATCTCTTTCACATTCGCTCTCGGTTCGTCTCTCGCGGGAGCCGCCGGAATCCTCACCTCGATCCAGCAGCCCAGCATTGATCCTCTCATGGGCATCAACGCCGGCCTCAAGGCCTTCGTCGCCGCCGTCCTTGGAGGTATCGGCAACATTCCTGGCGCGGCTCTGGGCGGAGTCCTGATTGGGTTTCTTGAGGCTCTCGTTGTCGGATACATCAACCCGACCTACCGCGACGCGATTGTTTTCGCCGTCCTCATCCTGATTCTCCTTCTCAAGCCTTCCGGGCTGCTGGGCAAGCACGAAGGCGAAAAGGTATGATCGGCCGTCCTCAGGTCCTTCTGTTGCTCGCCCTTTTGGCCTGTGCCGGGCTGTCCACCTTGGCTGGCAACATCAGCCCGTACTACTACGACGTGATCATCGGTATCGGGATCAACATCGTTCTCGCGGCGAGCCTGAATCTGGTCAACGGCTACACGGGCCAGTTCTCACTGGGGCACGCTGGCTTCATGGCGGTCGGCGCATACTCTTCGGCGTGGCTGACGCTGAGCTTTGGATACATCTTCGGCGTCGGCAGCTTTGGAACGACGACCGCATACTTTCTCGCCCTCGTGGCTGGGGGACTGATGGCCGCGCTTGCCGGCCTGGCGGTGGGAATCCCTTCGCTGCGCCTGCGCGGCGACTACCTGGCCATCGTCACCCTGGGCTTCAACGAGATCATCAAAGGAGTCATCCAGAACGCCGAACCGCTCGGCGCCCAGCGCGGCCTCGGTGGAATGGTTCAGCACACGAATTTCTTTTGGACCTTTGCTTTTGCCGCGCTCACCGCATACGTCGTGCTGAACCTCGTTCACTCCACCTACGGCAGCGGGTTTCTCGCGGTGCGCGACGACGAAATCGCCGCCGAGGCGATGGGAATCAACACCACCAAATACAAAGTGCTTGCCTTTGTCGTCGGGGCCTTTTTTGCCGGAGTCGCCGGCGGTTTGTACGCGCACTTCAAACAATTTATCCACCCCGAGGGGTTCAATTTTCTGCGTTCCTTTGACATCGTGGTGATGGTGATCCTCGGTGGCATGGGGAGCACCGCGGGGGTGTGCCTCGCCGCCGTCCTTCTTACAATTCTCCCGGAGTGGCTTCGGGTCGTGGACGATTATCCGTGGATGCCCGAGTGGCTGCGACCGATCACCGGGAATCGAATGATCCTCTATTCCCTGCTGCTTATTATTCTCATGCTGACGCGTCCGCAGGGCCTCTTCGGTGCGGAAAGCTTTCGGCGGAAGTCGACATGATCGCGCCGCTGTTGCAACTCGAGGAGGTCACCATGCAGTTCGGGGGCCTGCGCTGCATTTCCGATTTCTCATTCTCTGTCGGGGCGGACGAACTTGTTGGGCTCATTGGACCCAACGGAGCCGGAAAAACGACCGTCTTCAATCTTATTACCGGCGTGTACCGGCCGACTGCCGGCAAGATTGCCTTTGCCGGGAAATCCGTGATCGGCCACCGCCCCTACCGCATCACTGCACGCGGCATCGCCCGGACGTTTCAGAACATCCGTCTCTTCAACTCGCTCAGCGTCTTCGAAAATGTCCGCGCCGCCTGCAACATGCACCTGCGACATGGGATCTCCCATGCACTCTTCCGCGGGAAAGGATTTGCCCGCGAGGAGACGGAGATCGAAGCCCACATCCTGGAACTGCTCGAAATCTTCGGTTTGACCGCTGAACGTGACGCCTCCTGCCGAGCCCTGCCATACGGAGATCAGCGCCGCCTGGAAATCGTCCGGGCCCTGGCCACTCGGCCAAAACTGCTCCTCCTCGATGAACCGGCCGCCGGTATGAATCCGACCGAGAAAGTGGAACTGATGAAGCTGATCCGTTTCACTCAGGAGAAATTTCGCCTCGCCGTTCTTCTGGTCGAACATGACATGAAAGTGGTCATGGGCATCTGCCAGCGCATCGCCGTCCTCGACTACGGCAGAAAGATCGCGGAAGGAACTGCCGAGGAGATTCGCCACGATCCCAAGGTCATCGCGGCCTACCTTGGAAAGGAAGCCGATGCTTGAGATTCGGGATCTCGACGTCCGCTACGGCTCGATCAGCGCCCTCCAAGGCATCAGCGCCAAGGTGGAAACGGGGACCATCGTCACCCTGGTCGGTGCCAACGGCGCCGGCAAGACAACGACCCTGCGGACGATTTCCGGAGTCGTCAAAGCGCGGGGTGGCAAGATCCTTTTCGACGGCGAGGAGATCACCAATCTGCCGCCGCACAAAATCGTTGCCCGCGGCATCGCGCAAGCGCCGGAAGGCCGGATGGTCTTCGCCAATCTCACCGTTCTCGAGAACCTCCGCATGGGCGCCTACCTTCGGCGCGACAAGCAAGGTATCGCGACCGACCTGGACTACGTCTTCGGCATTTTCCCACGCCTTCGGGAACGCGAAAAACAGACCGCGGGAACCCTGAGCGGTGGCGAACAACAAATGCTCGCGATCGGCCGAGCGCTGATGAGCAAACCAAAGTGCCTCATGCTGGATGAGCCCTCCCTCGGCATCGCTCCGATCCTCGTCCAGACCATCTTTGACAAGATCGTCGAAATAAATCGATCCCTCGGATTGACCATCCTTCTCGTTGAGCAGAATGCCAACCTCGCCCTGGAAATTTCCCACTACGGTTATGTCATCGAGACAGGCCGCATCCTCCTGCACGACCGCTCCGAAGCCCTTCGACAAAATGAGGAGATCAGGGCGGCCTACCTTGGAGGTTGAGGATCGGCACGGACCCGCCGGCCGGTCCTCTACAGCTTGCGCAGACTCGGTTCCGGCTCCCCGAGAACCGCATACCCAAGTGCACGCATCCTGGCGACGACGGAACGCAGCGAAAGGCTGTCCGCGGCGACGACTTTGAGGACGCAGACACCTGCGCTTGGGTAACTCGCTCCCGCGATGATGGAGCCGTTACTCAGGGCGGCGAACTCCCGCCGCAACGCGTCCCCGCCCAACCTTTCGGAAACGAGGAACGCGGACGCGTAGTAGGCGTTCGGAAAGCGCTTTCGCCAGGCTGGCATAATCCCGTCGAGCGAGGGGAGAGAATACCTTTCCCTGAGTACCAGCCGGTCGGCAACCACCAGGTCTGTCGCGAAGTCAAGTCGGTCGTAGGCGAACGCCTCTCCCGACGCCGTGCGTCCCGGTGCCATCATCTCGGTGAAAAACAGCTCGCCGCCGGCGTGGAGCTCGATTCTTGTCGTTTGAGAATATCGCGCTCCACCGTGAGGGATGAATATCTCTGGGAAAAGATCGAGCCTTCCTCCGCGTTCGATGACGATCGATTGCACGACTTGGGTGGATTGGACGGAATCCTTCGCGCGAAAGACCCGCGTTGCGCTCGGGCTGGTCAGCACGACGCGCGCTCCCGCACATACGTGCACCGCCAATTCGATGGAATCTCCGGCAAAGAGTCCCGCGGTAGGATTGACGATATTGACGATCAGATGGTGCCCATCCCAGTGGGGCTTGCTCAAGTGAATCGGCGCACGGAACGACTGCCGAGACAGAAAGGTTCTTCCCGAGGCATCGGCACGACATTCGATCCGCAAATATCCCTGGAGGCGTGAACCGGACACGACGAGAGGTGACGGAAGATTCAACCCCCGCTAGACGAAGAGATATTCCCTCCGGAGCCAGCCAAGAAGTTCGTCCCTCCCCAGTTCGGACTTGAGATCCGCAAAGAGGGTCGGTTTGTCGCCACGCATCCGTTTGGCGTCGCGATCCATCACGCCGAGATCCGCTCCGACGTACGGAGCGAGGCTAATCTTGTTGATCAGAAGGAGATCGCTGTTCTTGATCGCCGGACCACCCTTGCGCGGGATCTTGTCACCCTCAGCCACATCAATCACATAGATAAAGGCGTCCACGAGCTCCGGCGAGAAGGTCGCGGAAAGATTGTCGCCACCACTTTCAATGAGGATCAGATCAAGATCCGGAAAACGGCGTCTGAGTTCCGCCACAGCCGCATCGTTCATGCTGGTATCATCGCGAATGGCGGTGTGAGGACATCCACCCGTCTCAACCCCCATGACCCGATCGGCGGGAAGCGCCTGGTTCCTCACAAGGAATTCCGCGTCTTCCCGCGTATAAATGTCGTTGGTCACCACGGCGAGGCTGAATTCTTCCCGCAGCCACTCGCAGAGCCGGAGGACGAGCATTGTCTTTCCCGAGCCGACGGGCCCGCCAATTCCAAGCCGCATTAACTTCACCGCCTCATTTCAATCACCTGAGTGCCGAGGGACCAAGAGCGAATTCCGGCCGGAAGATCAGGAAATAAACAGCCGTTCATCGGCCACTTCGTGATGCATCGACGCAATGTCCAAAGTCGGATCAAACCAGCCGATCGCTTCGCGGGAAACGCCGAAAGCCTTGGTAACTCGATGATCCGCCTCCCGCAGGCACTCGCTCAGGACCCGCTGAACGCCTTCCTGCCCGAGACGGATCAGCTTGGGAGCAGCCGTGCACAGGCAGGAAACGGAATGGTAGTAGTAGGCTTCCAAGGCAGCCCGTGCCGGCACGGAGGCGCAGGAAGCACCCCAGACAATGGCATGATGGCCGGCGAGCGGATCTTCGCGGCAGATCTGGTCAAGCAGCTCGAGTTCGGGCGTTGGCCGAAGGCGAATCAAGATAGCCAAACGACGGCGGCCGGTCTGCAAGCTCGCCTCGCGCAACTCTCGCGAAAGTCTCAGAGCGCCGGCCAATCGGTCTAGGGCCATCAGATCAGCGCGGTCCCGTGCAGCGGCCGCCGATCGCGCTTCCCGAACCAGCGGGAGCTCCACGTGCCCAAGCGCAGGAATGAAGCGCTCCCGCAAAAACGCGCCCAAAGTGGCTTCGTCCCTCACCTCCCCTTGCCGAACGATCTCTTCGAGGCCAAAGGAATGCGCGTACGAGCCGGTCGGAAACGCGGCATCGGCGAGCTGGAGCAGGGCCGGCAACCAGCCGCCGGACGACTCAGTGATGGTGGTGGGCATGCCCGCCGGAGGAGAGAGGGCGAAACACCGTGACAATGGTACGCCAGGCAATCTCCTCTCGATGCAAGAGCTGGCGAATGGCTGGGTCGTCCGGGCAACGAATCGCATTGTCAGCGATCTCGATCGGGAAATGAAGATTGCCGATCTGCCAACCAATCGTGGCCGCGCGGCGCGGATCACGGCCGAGCTCAATTTCGAGAACAGGCTCGGGCGCTTGCTCGATCAGGTAACACGTTCCCCGCTCCCGATGAAAGACAGTTCCGTGCGTCATCGCATGATCGAGGTCAAACCCAAACTCCCGACCGTCCCGCGCGACACCTCGCCACCGGCGCTTGCCCAGCGTCGCACGCTCCACAGTCAGCCTGACCATCTGCTCGTCCGCCGCAGGCGGATCCTCATCGGCGGAACAAATGATATCCAACGTCTCCACCTCAAAAAAGAAAGTATCTCTGCGCCATGGGCAGTTCGACCGCCGGTTCGCAACGCAGTTCACGACCGTCTGCTTTCACCGTGTACGTCTCCGGATCGACTTCAATTTTGGGAAGGGCGTCATTCCAAAGAAGATCGCGTTTCGTCACTCCACGCGTCTGGCGGACCGGGACAAGCCTTTTGGAAAGCTGCAGGTGGTCGAGAAAACCGTTGTCCAAGGCGACCTGGCTGACAAAGGTGACCGATGTCGACCCGCGCGCGCGCCCATGCGCAGCGAATTGCGGCCGATAGATGGTCGGCTGCGGCGTGGGGATCGAAGCGTTGGGATCGCCCATGTTAGCGTACGCAATCAGGCCACCCTTGAGAATGAGCTCAGGCTTGACCCCGAAGAAAGCGGGCTTCCACACGACGAGGTCCGCCAGCTTGCCCACCTCGATGGAGCCAACCTCGTGGGCGACACCGTGAGTGATCGCGGGATTGATCGTATACTTGGCAATATACCTCAAGGCGCGAAAGTTGTCGGCCGCGGCATGATTGGCCGCCCCCGGCGCCCCGTCGGGCGCCAGCCTGCCGAACTGGGTTTTCATCTTGTGCGCCGTCTGCCAGGTCCGGATAATTACTTCGCCCACCCGGCCCATGGCCTGGCTGTCGCTGGACATCATCGAAAACGCGCCCAGGTCATGCAACATGTCTTCGGCGGCGATCGTTTCTCCGCGGATGCGCGACTCGGCGAAGGCCACATCTTCCGGGATATTGGAATCGAGGTGGTGGCACACCATGAGCATGTCGAGATGTTCGTCGATGGTGTTGACTGTGTAAGGACGCGTCGGATTGGTCGACGAGGGCAGAACGTTGGCTTCGCCGCAGACCCGAATGATGTCCGGCGCATGACCACCACCGGCACCTTCGGAGTGATAAGTGTGGATCGTCCGCCCCTTGAACGCCTTTAAGGTGTCTTCGACGAAACCTGCCTCGTTAAGTGTGTCGGTATGGATGGCGACTTGGATGTCCAGTTCGTCCGCAACCCCCAAGCAGGTATCGATGGCGGCCGGTGTCGTGCCCCAGTCCTCGTGCAGCTTCAGACCGATCGCGCCGGCGCGAATCTGTTCGCGCAGCGGCTCCGGAGTTGAGCAATTGCCTTTGCCGAGGAAGCCGAGATTCATCGGATATTCCTCGGCGGCCTCGAGCATACGATGGATGTTCCAGTGTCCCGGCGTGCAGGTCGTGGCGTACGTTCCCGTGGCCGGCCCGGTGCCGCCGCCGATCATCGTTGTGATCCCGCTGGCAATCGCGTGCTCGATCTGCTGCGGACAAATGAAATGAATATGCGTATCCAGTCCCCCGGCGGTAACGATGCAACCCTCACCGGCGATAACTTCCGTGGCGGCACCGATGATCATGCCGACACCGTCCTGGATCAGAGGGTTGCCGGCATTCCCGAGACCGACAATCCGGCCGTGCTTGATGCCGATGTCACATTTGATGACACCCTGAACGGCATCGAGGACCAGCGCGTTGGTAATGACCAGATCCAGCGACTCCTCGTCAACGGCCAAGGGCGATTGCCCCATCCCATCGCGGATTACTTTTCCACCGCCGAACTTCACCTCGCCTCCATACCCGCCCTGCTCCGCGATCAGGTCGCGTTCGACCTCAATGAAGAGCTCGGTGTCGGCGAGTCTGACCTGGTCGCCCACCGTCGGACCGAACATCTCGGCGTAGAGAGAGCGCGTCAGCTTCATGGCGTAATTACAGTTTTCCGTTCACCAACCCGTTGAGACCGTAGACCTCGCGGCTCCCCGCGAGCGCCACCAGCTCGACCTCGCGCGTGTCGCCCGGCTCAAACCGCACGGCCGTGCCGGAAGGAATACGAAGCCGGAAGCCTCGCGCCTGTTCACGCTCGAACTCGAGCGCTTGGTTCGTTTCAAAGAAATGAAAATGGCTCCCGACCTGGATCGGGCGGTCGCCCCGGTTGGAGACGACGATCTTGCGCACTTCCAAGCCGACGTTGGCCTCGTGCGGTTCGCCATGCTCGGCGAGGATAAATTCTCCTGGGATCATCGTATGGGGTGGTGGACAGTGACCAGCTTGGTGCCGTCGGGAAAGGTCGCTTCCACCTGTACTTCGTGGACCATTTCGGGCACCCCTTCCATGACATCGCTCCGGCCGAGGATGGTGGTGCCGTAGCTCATCAGATCGGCCACGCTGCGGCCGTCCCGCGCTCCTTCCAGGATCTCGTAGGTGAGGATGGCGATACTCTCTGGATAATTAAGTTTCAACCCGCGCTGCTGGCGCCGTCGGGCAAGATCGGCAGCCACGACAACGATCAGCTTTTCCTGCTCGCGTGGACTAAGATGCATGGAGAAAGACCTGGCAAGCTAGACGGTGAGGTGTTCTTTGACAACCCCATCCGTCAACTCAGCCACCGAGCCTCTCGCCACTACGCTGCCCCGGTCGAGAATGGCGAAGTTGTCCGCCAGCTCCTTGCAAAAGTCCAGGTACTGCTCGACCAGCAGGATGGTCATGGAACTTTCTCCCACGAGGAGAGCAAGAGCGGTGGCGATCTCATCTTTCAGCAACGTGCCTTCGTGGGGCCCTTCCTTCCGCAAAGTCGCGAAGCTGTCGTTGATCTGCTGAAAGACGCTGACGTCGCGATGTGCCCCTTCGCGCTGCAGTTCCCTGACCTGATCGGCAAGCGCCTCGAGCACCTCAGGCTTCGGATGCTTGCCGTCCTCCCTGAGCTTTCTGAGCGATTGGGCCGCTTCCGCAAGGAGCATAGCTTCGTTGTGGTGGCCTCCGCGCCGAAGAAGTTTGATCGCCTCCCCGATTTGATCGATAATATTCGGCTGAATTCCCTCCGTCGGCTCGTCGAGGATGAGGACTTTTGGTTCCGTCAGAAGTGCGCGGCCGATGGCCAACTGTTGCTGCTGACCACCCGAAAGCATGCCCCCTTTTCGGGACAGAAAATCCTTCAGAACAGGGAAAAGGGCAAAGACCCGCTCGAGCGTCCGCTTGGGCTTCTTGCCTTGGGCCACCGCGCCGACAAACAAGTTTTCCTCGACGGTCAGGTGCGGGAAGATGCCGCGGCCTTGCGGCACGTAGCCAATCCCGGCGTGGGCGCGCGCTTCCGGCGGCAAGCGCGAGATGTCCTTGCCATCGAGACGGATGCTCCCACTGGTCGCCTTGTAGAGCCCGACAATCGTTTTTAGGGTGGTCGTTTTGCCCACACCGTTGCGTCCCATCAGACAAAACACCTTGCTATCCGGGAGTTCCAGGCTCACCTCGCGCAGGATGCGCGAGCCGCCAATGGAAACGCAGAGATTGTCGATCGCAAGCATGGGTGAGGTTTCGGATGTCGTTAGTGCTTCTTTTTCCTTCCGAGGTAGACCTCGATGACACGTTCATCGTTCTGCACTTCATCCAGCGTTCCGTCGCAGAGGACATGGCCTTGGTGCAGCACGGTGACCTTGCTCCCCAATTGGCGAACAAAGACCATGTCGTGCTCGATCACGATGATGGTGTGCTGGCCGGCCAGGCTGAGAAGCAGTTCACCCGTCTTGGCGGTCTCCTCATCCGTCATGCCGGCGGCCGGTTCATCCACGAGCAAGAGCTGCGCGTTCTGCGCCAGAAGCATGCCGATCTCGAGCCATTGTTTCTGGCCGTGGGCCAGGGTCCCCGCCTTCACCTCAGCTCGATCCTTGAGACCAATGATCTCAAGCACTTGATAAATACGCTCGCGTTGCGCGCGGGTAACGCGTCCGAAGACGGAGATCCACACCCCGCGGCTTCCCTCGAGACCGAGGAGAATATTCTCGAACACCGTGTGATCGGAATAGACGCTCGGGGTTTGAAACTTTCGGCCGATCCCAAGCCGGTAGATTTCGTATTCGCGCAGCTTGATCACCGGCGTGCCACAGGTACTCGATCGTCCCCGTATCCGGTCGCGTGCGTCCGGTGATCAGATCGAGAAACGTGCTCTTGCCTGCGCCATTGGGTCCGATGATGGTCCGCAGCTCGCCCTTATCGAGATAGAAGTTCAGATCATCGATCGCCTTGAACCCGTCGAAGCTCTTATTGACTCCCTCGGCCGTGAGAATGAAATCCGCCTTCATTCTGCGCTGGAGCGGGCCGCACCTTCTGCGGGCACCGAAACGGAAGATTCCCTTCTCTTAAGCCGCTGACGCAACGCCTGAAGCTGCGCAGGTATTCCGACGATTCCCTTCGGCATGAAGAGAACGATCAATACAAAAAGACCGCCGAGGATAATGAGCCAGAGATCGGGATAGGCCCGAGTTGCCCAGCTTTTGAGGGCATTGACACCGACCGAGCCAATGATCGGACCGATCAGCGTGCCTCGCCCGCCAACCGCCACCCAAACCACCGCCTCGAGCGACTTCTCGGGAGACATCTCACTCGGGTTGATAATTCCAACTTGCGGCGTATAGAGGGCCCCCGCCAAACCGGAAATCACCGCCGCGTAGACAAAGACGAAGAGCTTGAAATTCGCAGTCGCGTAACCCGAGAAAAGCACACGATTCTCGCTGTCGCGAATGGCTCGCTGCACCTTGCCGAACTTAGTCGTCGTCAGCCAGCGGCTGAATACATAGGACCCCAGGAGGAGGACTCCACTGAGGATATAGAGCATGCGTTGGGTCGCCGCACTGTTGACATTGTAGTCCAGGATGAACTTGAAGTCGGTCAACCCGTTGTTGCCTCCGAAGGTGAAGTCATTCCGAAAGAACATCAGGCAGGCGCCGTAAGTCAAAGCCTGGGTCAGGATGGAAAAATAAACGCCCCGAATGCGCGAGCGAAAGGCCAGATAGCCAAAGATCAGCGCGACGATGCCTGGCACAAGGACTACCGCGGCCACTGCAAACCAGAAGCTATTGAAGGGAACCCAGTGCGCCGGGAGCTGGTTGTAGCCGAGGAAGACCATGAAATCGGGCAGGTCGCTCTTGTATTGACCAAGCTTCCCGATTTTGAGCATGAGGTACATGCCGAACGCATAGCCGCCCAAGGCAAAGAAAAGACACTGTCCGAGGCTAAGAAGACCGGTGAAGCCCCACAAAACATCCACGCCAATCGCCAGAACCGCGTAAGTAAGGTACTTGCCGTAGAGGTTGATGGTGAAATCCGCGACATGCAACGGATTCGTCTCCGGCACGAAAGCGTTCAGGGCCGGCAGAATCCCCAGAATGACGATCGCCGCGATGACGATCCCCCATATCTCCAGCCTGCGGACTTCGGAACCGGCCATGACCTAGCCCTCCAGACTTCGGCTCCTCGTGGGGAACAACCCTCCTGGCTTCCACTGGAGGAACAGAATGATGGCGGCCAGCACCGTTATTTTCCCCATGACTGGTCCAAGGAAAGGCTGTAACGCCTGGTCCACCACGCCAATTCCCAAGGCCGAATAGATTGTCCCCACAAGATTGCCAACGCCACCGACGACGACCGTCATGAAACAATCCACGATATAGCTCTGCCCCAAACCTGGACCCACGTTGCCAAGCTGGGAAAGGAAAGCCCCGGCCAGTCCCGCGAGGCCGCTGCCAAGACCAAAGGTAAGCATGTTAACACGCTCCGTCCTCACCCCCATACACGAAGCCATGTCCCGATTTTGCATGACCGCACGGATGAGCAGTCCGAGCGGCGTCCGCGTCAGCAGGAGCCAGACGAGCAGGACGATCGCCACGGCAAAGCCGATGACAAAGAGGCGATTCCATCCCAGCAAGACGTCGCTGATCGTAAAATTCCCACTGAGCCAGCTTGGTGAATAGACCTGGACGTTATTGGCCCCAAAGATAAGACGGAACATCTGTTGCATCACCAGCGAGACACCCCAGGTGGCGAGCAGCGACTCGAGTGGCCGGCTATAGAGAAATCGAATGATCCCGCGCTCCAAGGCAATTCCCACCAAGGCCGCCACGATAAACGATATCGGAATGGCAAAGAGGAAATAGCTCTCGTAGAACGCACCTCCGAAATGAAATCCCGGAATATTCAGGTTCAGCCCGAAAAACGGAACAAAGGCTCCCGCACCGAAGATATTCTGAACGAGGTAGGTGGTATAGGCGCCAACGACAATGATCTCGCCGTGCGCCATGTTAATAATGCCCATCAGGCCGAAGGTAATGGCCAACCCCAACGCCGCGACTAACAGAATCGATCCCAGGCTCAAGCCCCGGAAAAGCGTGCCCCACACTTCTACCGTGCGCAGGTAGTTCTCCAGGCCGGCCACGCCCTTCCTGGCAGCGGCAGCAACCGCGGGGTCCGAATCGCTCGCAAGCTTCTTGAGAAGATCCAGGCTGCGTATCACACGGTGCTCGGCCAGGTAGTCAATCGCGGCGACCTTGGCGGCTGGGTCAGGTCCCGCCAGTCGTGTAATGGCGATGGCTTCGTCCAGCGAAGCGACTACCGAAGGATCTTTTTCCACGGTGAGCCGGGCTTCGAAGATCGGCAGATAAGCCGGATTCTGCGCCATCCCCAGCTTGGTCACGCCGGCGCGCCGCGCCTGCGGATCGGCACCGGCAATCGAAAGCACTTCGAGAGTGCTTTTCATGGCTCGGCGCAGCTTGGCGGTCGTCTCGACGGGAGTCGTTTCCGAAGCCTCGATGGGACTTCCATCATCGATGCGGAGGACCTGGTCGTTCTTTTTCAGGAAAGGAATCTTCGTCCCATCCGGAGCCTGATGAACGAAGACCGCCCCCTCGCGCCAGGCGTTGAGGACCTCGGGCACAAGGTCCGATTCCGTCGTCGCAAGCTTGCCGACAAGTTCGACCTGATCCTTAACGTCAGTGGAGAGGATCGCTTCCACCAAGAGACGCCGCGCGGCGGCGTCGTCGGCGCGCGCGGCCGGCGCGAGCAGAATTAACAGAACGATCCAAATCCACCTGGCCATCTTTCGGTGAAAGAGCTGCCCGGATGACTTGGAATCGCCTGACCCTGCGGGCGAACTCAAGCCTAGCCTATCGGGCTGTGACGACACCTTAGTTATTGCTGAGAAACCTTGCTATCTTTGAATGTCCCTTTCAGGAACGGCTCGCCTGCGATCTTGTCAAAGGAATCAATGACTTTGAACTGACCGTTGGCCTGAGTCTCACCGATATAAACGTTCTTAGTCAGGTGATGGTTCTTTTGCGTGGAAACTGTCCCGCCGGGACCGTCAAATGCAATGCCCGACTCCAGAGCCGCGACGACCTTGTCCGGTTCGAAGGAGCCGGCCTTCTCCACCGCTTTCTTCCACAAGTAAACCCCGTCATAAGAGAGCACCATCGGGCTGCAGGTCACGCGGTTCTCCTTCACAATGCCGGGCACGTTCGTCTTCCTGAGCCAGCTCTGAAAGTTTTCGACGAACTTCTTGTTCTCTGGAGTATCGAGCGACATGAAGTACGTCCAGCAACCGAGTTGGCCGACCAAATCCTTGGCGGGAAGACCGCGAAACTCATCCTCTGAGATGGAGAACGAGACGACCGGACAGTCCTCTGCCGTAAGACCCGCTGCGGCATATTCCTTAAAGAACGGCACGTTGGTATCGCCATTGAGAGTATTGATCACGCAGGCATCGCCGCTGGCGGCAAATTGTTTGATTTCGCCAACAATCTGCTGGTAGTCCGTGTGACCAAACGGGGTATACTTGCCCGCGCTAATCACATTTCCCTTATCATCTTTGCGAAGACCGCCGCCAATGTTTTCAATCGGGACCCCTTTGCTCAGAAGATATTCCAAGAGAACCAGATTGGTCGTTTGCGGATAGACATAGTCCGAACCGAGCAGGTAGAATTTCTTCTTCCCCTCCGCGAGCAAATAGTCAACCGCAGGAATCGCCTGCTGATTCACAGCTTCTGCGGTGTAGAAAATATTTGGGGAAAGCTCTTCGCCCTCATACTGCACCGCATAGAAAAGCAAACCCTTGTACTTTTCGAAGACAGGCAGCACCGACTTGCGGCTCACCGACGTCCAACATCCGAAGGTGACGGCAACCTTGTCCTGTTCGAGGAGCTGCTTAGCCTTTTCCGCAAAGAGCGGCCAGTTCGAAGCGCCGTCGACCACGATCGGTTCAAGCTTCTTCCCCAACACCCCGCCACTGGCATTGATTTCATCGA
This sequence comes from uncultured Verrucomicrobiae bacterium, assembly GCA_963820865.1. GTDB lineage: Bacteria > Verrucomicrobiota > Verrucomicrobiia > Chthoniobacterales > Terrimicrobiaceae > DASTFP01. The sequence continues at coordinate 87,359 of CAWGBZ010000011.1, read as the reverse complement.
TGGCAAAAAGCAAGACGTCGCGCAGCGAGGTCTCGCTGATCGCCATCGTCCCACTTAAAGAGTGAAGGATACCTACCTTGACGGTGTCGTCTGCGGCACGAACAGGCAGTGCGGAAACTGCGAGGACACTGCACCAAAGGACAGTGCGGAGGGTTTTAAGGATAGACTTCATAAGCTGCTCTTTTTGGTCCTAATTGTTCTTCGGAGTGTTACTTTTTGCTCGATCACGTCCTTGCGGTTGAGGTGACAAGGCGCGTAGACCACCGAAGCAAAAAGCATGCCAGGACAGGAATTTGCGCGGCGTCACCGGATCCCTTGCCACGCAGGGCTGGCGCTGAACGTGAGACCTCTTGAGCCTAGGGGCAGCCGCAGCCGGTCATCCCACCGGTCCCTTCACCTTCATCAATGCGAATGACTTCAAAGGCTATTTGCTGCAAAGCTAGCTGCTGGCGAACGTGCTCAATCAGATCGAGGGTTTTGGCATCAGGCTCGTGGATGCTGCGCAGTTGAATCTCGACCGGTTTGCCAGCCAGATCGGGAAATCCGTCGGCCAGTTCCCCATCCAAAACGAAGGAGATATAGGCATTGAGCTTTTCCTGAAGCTGAAAGAGTTGCCAATCTTCACCTGACCAGGGGCGGCCTTCGTACATGGCGAGAACGAGTTTGTTTGCCCGTGTGTCATGGGCAAACGCATCGAGCACGCCCGGATGCTCGAGCCCGTTCATCGGTGGGGGAACCATTGATAGAGGAAAAAGTACACCAGGACTCCCGTCACCGATACGTAATACCAGAGGGGAAAGGTCCAGCGCGCCCACTTCCGGTGTAGGCCGATGCGACCGGCCACGGCGTGGCGGAGGGTTATCAGCACGAGCGGAACTATGACGATGGCGAGGATGATGTGAGAGATCAACATCGCGTAGTAAACAGTGCGGATGGCGCCCTCCCCTCCGAAGGGCGTGTGCACACCGCGCATCAGAATCTTATGCAGCACGTAGGTGATGAGAAAAACGCACGAGACGCCGAAGGCAGTCACCATGCACCACCGGTGGCGCGGCACCTCCCGTCGCTTGATAAACACGAATCCCGCAGTTAGCAGGGCGGTGGCCAGGGCGTTGAGGGAGGCGTTGACGGCGGGCAGATCACTGACACTCATCCGTCGGAGACTTGAAGCGCTGCCTTCCGGTCCAACCGCCGACACGTCTGCCAGATATAAAGAGACATGCCGCCCACGATGAGCAAAACAAAGCAGAGCATGAAAAGCACGCTCCAGGAAAAGGCTAATCCCGCCAGAACGGTCGGTGATTCCTTGGCAATCGTTTCGGAACCGGGCTCGCGGCAACCGACGCAGGCCATCCCCCGGTCGGCCGCCCAAACCAGAGCCGCCAGCACCAAAATTGGGAATGTCCACTTCCTCATTGCCTCGGAACCTTAATTCTTACCCACACTGGGAGACTCACGCAACAGATCGCCGATGTCCATCAGAAGCTTTTGGGGCAACTCCGGGTCGTTGCCGTCCAGAAAGCCGCGCATCCAACCATCGCGATCCACCAGAACAAAGCGCGTGGAATGGATTGGCACGCCGGAGGGCTCTCGAGAGAGCGCCTGGAGGAATCCTTTCATCACGACCGTATCGACCTTCTCTTTCGGTCCGGTCAGGAACTTCCATCGGTTCGGCGAAGCTCCGACCTGTTCGCCATAGGCTTTGAGCACTTCCGGCGTGTCATACTCGGGATCGACGGTGATAGAGACCAGTTCGACGTCGGTGGCCTTATTGCCGAGGGCCTGGTTCAGTTCGGCCATGCGGCTCGTCATGACCGGGCACGGCCCTGCGCAGCGGGTAAAGATAAAGTTGGCGACCCAGATCTTTCCTTTGTAGTCGGCCGTGGAAACGGTACTGCCGTCTTGCGCGGTCAAGGTGAACTGCGGCGCGGGAGCGAGCCGCTCAAGGCGCGAAGCCACCCGGCGGGCCTGGATCTCGGAACTAAACTGCACGTAGGCCCATGCGAGAAGGCCGGTGATTCCAAGAAACGCGACAACCCATCCAAGGCGTGGAATACGCGGCGGCGGCTGAGTCTCCTCCACCGGCCTAGATGACGTAGAGGATGGTGAAGAGGAAGATCCAGACGACATCTACAAAATGCCAATAGAGGCCAACATTATCGAGGGAGGTGGTCTGTCCCGGCCGATAGTACCTTGTGAAAAGCTGACGAAGAAAACACCACAGGATGAGGAGAACGCCGATAAAGACATGCGCTCCGTGAAAACCTGTCATTACGAAAAAGCAGGAGCCGTAGATCCCGTGTTTGTCGAACCAAAGGCCCTCGTGATGCAGGTGATTCCACTCCCATGCCTGCACCGAGAGGAAGATGGATCCGGCCACGATCGTCGCCAAAAGCCAGACGAGTCCGGACTTGCCCTTCTTTTTGATGGCTACCTCCGCGCCATGGAAGAGGAAACTGCTGCCGATGAGGACGATCGTATTTGCAATCATCACCATGTTCAAACCCGAGAGGGGCCACTGGACTCCGATATCGGGCGCTCCGGCCGGGGGCCAAGGCTCGCCGCGCGCCAGGCGAAGAACGATGTACGCACCGATCAACCCTCCGAAGAGCATCGCCTCGGAGGCGAGAAAAGTGACCATACCAAAACGGCACACCTCCGGCGGCGCTTTGGCATGCCCGGCATGCTCGTCATGAGTCAGAACGGCCGTGCTCACAATTTCGAGGTCAATCGGGTTGAAGGTGACGGATTGGTTGTCATCGAATGTTTGACAGTGTCAGAGGTGTGTTGCCGCCTCGAGCTAATCATGCTTGACGGTCAGGGCGTAACGGCGGGTCCACGCAAGAGCATGAGAACGACCACGGTGGCACAAAGCGCGAGAGCAAAAATCCAAAGGAAAAGCATGAGACGGAAATTGCGCTTGTTTCTCATTCATCGCCGCGCGGCCACGAGCAGGCCAAGAAGAAGGGGCAGGTACAAGATGGATGCCAGGAAAAGGGTGCGCGCCGCTTGACGGTCTCGCCGAATCAGGAAGCGGACCCCGGTGGCGCAAAACGCCGTCCCCAGCACCAGCGCGCTGAAGAAATACCACGCATGCACGTAGAAGAAGAGCGCAGGCGCCAGGCTGGCGATTAGAAGGCAGCCGGAATAAAGGAGCGCCTGGCGTGCCGTCATGAAACCCTCGGGGTCATAGTTGGAAAGCATTACGAAACCCGCCTTGGCATAATCCTCGCGATACATCCAAGCGATCGCGAGAAAGTGGGGCATCTGCCAGAACCAGAGGATCGCAAAGAGCAGGCCGCCCTCGAGGGTGTAGTGTCCGACTGCGGCCACCCAACCGATCAGGGGCGGCAGAGCGCCCGGAATGGCGCCGACCAGCGTATTCAGCGAACTGATCCGCTTCATCGGGGTATATACCAGCACATAGATCGCGATGGTGATAAACGCCAAAAGGGCCGCGCGAATATTAGTGAAGAGGAGGAGCACGGCCAGGCCGGAAACCGAAAAAAGCAACCCGAAGAGCAGGGCGTCATTCGGATGCATGCGTTTGGCCGGAAGAGGACGTTGCTGGGTGCGCTTCATCCGCGCATCGAAGTCCCGCTCCCACCACTGGTTGAGCGCCGAAGCACCACAGGCACAGAGGGCGGTGCCGACGAGCGTGCCCGCCAAAATCAGATAACTCATCGGGCCCTGCCAGCCCATCAGAAACCCGACCAATGTCGTCAGCAAAACGAGAAAGGAGAGCCGGGCCTTGACCAGTTCGGCGAGATCGCTCGCGAGCGTCTCCAGGCGAGATGTGCTGAGAGTGGCCGTCTTCATGCGATGCGCTCAATCAAACGCCGATTTGGCGCATCTGGCAAAACGAAATCCCGACTTCGTGCGCCACAAAATAGCCGGAACGTCAGCAAGGCCCCCACCAGCAAGGAAAGCGCCCCCAGCGCCATGTGAGCCGTCGCCACATCCGCCGCTTTGTCCGACCAAATGGTCCAGGCGCCGAGTCCGATCTGCGCGAGGATCATGGCTCCCCAGACAAGGGACCAGGCCCTCACCACTCGGACGCTTCGCCGTGCCTTCCAGAAGAAGGCCATCACCGCCGCCGCGATCAGCAATGCCACACCTCGATGCGTCATCTGCACCCAGATTTGAAAGGCTGTCGTCTTCATCTCACCGGCTGCGACCCGTTCGGCATTGATCCGTTCGATGGCCTCCGGACTCGTGTCGGGCAGCCAGTTTCCGTAGGCGAGAGGAAAATCGGGAATGGAAAGACCGATATGCTCGTGGCGCATGGTCGCGCCAATTCCGAGCTGCAGGAAGGTCAGGCCCGTGGCGGCCAGCGCCCACCAGCGAAGGGTGGGATGAGGCTCGTAGTCGGCCCAGGTTTTCTCGGCAAAGCGGCGACTGGTAACGATGGCCAGAATCGAAATGGCGACGAAGAACGATTGCGCGAGCAAGGCGTGAAACACTCCGATCTCGTCCTTGATAAGAACCACCCGCAGTCCGCCCAGCAAACCCTGCAGACACACCGCCACTACCGCGAACAACCCAAAGAGCTTGACCCAACGGCGTGGCTCGACTCTCCACAGCGCCACAGACAGGATCACGGTCATCAGGCCGATTCCCGAAGCGATCAGGCGATGGGAGTGCTCGTAGAAAATGCCGCCAACCCAGCGCGAGATCGGAAAAAGAAACATGTTGTAGCCAAACGTATTTGGCCAATCGGGGACGGCCATGCCCGCGCCGTGTGAGGTGACAAGTCCACCACTGCAAAGCAGCACAAAGGTCAAGATGGCGGTGAAGACCGCCCACCAGTGCACCGCAGAGCGCGAGGCGGACCAAGCACTGCTCATGGCATCAATGTGCCTCCAACTTGACGTGCTTGGGAGCTTTTTCCGTCTGGGGAAGATAATCCTTTTCCAAGCCCGGCACGCTATACTCGTAGGGACCGTGATAGACCGTGGGGGTGACAGGGAAATTTCCATGTCCCGGAGGAGACGGGACCGTCCATTCCAAGGTATTGGAGTGCCAGGGGTTCGCCGGGGCTTTGGGTCCTCGGCGAAGGGTGATGATGATGTTCCAGATAAATATGAATGTCGTAAAGCCCAGCCCGATCGCGCCGACCGTCGAGATCTGATTCAGCGGTTGAAGTTGCTGCAGGTGCTGGTAGATGGGCGGATCCGAAATGCGGCGCATCATGCCACCCAGGCCGAGATTGTGCATCGGGAAGAAGGCGACATTGAAGAAAATGAAAGTCAGGACGAAATGCACCTTGCCGATGGTCTCATTGAGCATTCGGCCGAACATCTTCGGAAACCAGAAATAGAGTGCGCCGAAGAGCGCCATGATGCTCCCGCCAAAGAGGACGTAGTGGATGTGGGCAACGATGAAATAGGTGTGGTGGATGAAGAGATCGACTGGCGTCGAGGCCATGAAGATGCCGCTCAATCCGCCGATGACGAACATCGAAACAAAGGCCAGGGCGAAGCACATCGCCGTGGTGAACTCAATCGACCCACGCCAGACCGTGCCCAGCCAGTTGAACGTCTTGATAGCCGAAGGCACGGCGATGAACATCGTGGAGACCGAGAACGCCGCACTGAGGGTCAGGTTCATGCCGCTGACGAACATGTGGTGACCCCAGACGATGAAGCCAAGAAAGGCGATGGCGATGATGGCGTAGACCATCGCCTTGTAGCCGAAGATCGGCTTCCGCGAGAAAACCGAGATGATGTCGGAGGTCAGGCCCATCGCAGGCAGAATCAAGATGTAAACCTCCGGATGTCCGAAGAACCAAAACAGATGCTGCCAGAGAAGGGGCTGCCCGCCGCCTGCAGGACGGAAAAAGCTCGTGCCCGCATTCAGATCGCAGAAGAGCATCGCCGCGGCGGCCGACAGGACCGGGACGGCGAGAACCAAGAGAATCGCCGTAATAAAAAGCGCCCAAACGGTCAGAGGCATGCGAAACATGCTCATTCCCGGGCAACGCATGTTGACCACCGTCGTGATGTAGTTGGTCGCGCCGGCAATTGAAGAGAGACCGTTTATGAAGATGGCCACGCCCCATAAACTTTGCCCCAGTTGGGTCCCATTGTAGGCGCCGACTGCGCTCAGAGGCGCGTACGCGGTCCAGCCTGTTCCCGGAGCTCCCCCGGGAACGAAAAATGCCCCCAACAGGAAGACCCCTGAAAGAAAGTACAGCCAGTAACTGACCTCGTTGAGCAACGGAAAAGCCATATCCCCCGCACCGATTTGCAGGGGAATCAAGTAGTTGCCGAAAGTGCCAATCAAAAAGGGCATGACGACAAAGAAGACCATGACCGTCGCATGCATGGTCACCAGCATGTTGTAGCCGCCAGGGATGATGGCGCCGTCGGCTGCGACCGTGGCGGGCAGGAGATGGCCGATCAACGGCACCGGCGTATTTGGCCAGGCCAGTTGATACCGGACCAGAAGCGCCAGTCCACCTCCCAGGAACAGAAAAAGGAGAGCGGTCCAAAAATATTGGAGACCGATCATCTTGTGGTCGTAGGTCCAAAGATACTTCCGGAAGAAAGACTCCTTGGGATGATGCTCGTCCCCGGCAGTCTCTGGGAGTGGTTGCTCTGCAATAGTAGCGCTCATTTCAATTTCGATTTCGAAAGGCCGGACATCTTGGGGAACGCTCGAAAGGGACCGCCGGGGATCCCAGCAGTTCGCAATTTCCTCTCGGCCTCATTTGACGGCGACATGCTGCGCGGACGTTCCCTCTTCTGCTCGGGCGGTCGCGGCAGCCTTAACTTTCTCGGCATACCACTTGTCGTACTCCTCCTGGGAAACGACGCGGATGGGTGCCTTCATATTATAGTGACCGGTTCCACAAAGCTGGCTGCACGCAAGCTCAAAGTTGCCGGGGCGCTCGACCCGAAACCAAACCCAGGAAATCGTGCGCCCCGGGACCGCATCCTGATAGAGACGGAAGAACGGGACGTAGAACGAGTGGATCACATCGCGCGAGTTCAAGACAATGTGGATGGGCTTGCCGTAAGGGATCACCAGTTCGGTCGACGTGAAATCGTCCTTGCCCGCCTCGTCGTCCTCGGGGACACCGAACTTGTTCTCGTTGGAGATCTTTCCGATCTCGACCGAGCCGAGTTTCCCGTCCGCGCCGGGGTAACGGAAGTCCCAACCAAACTGAAAAGCGGAAACGTTAACCTGGAGGGCGTCCGCAGGCGGGTCACTGTGGATCTCGGCCCAGAGTCGATTGCTGTAGATGGCAAGTCCCAGAAAGATGAGCACCGGAATCGACGTCCAGACGATTTCCAGAAGATTGTTGCCATGACAATAGTAGGCTCGCTGTCCCTCTCGCCTCCGGTACTTGACGAGATAGACGACGAAAACGGCCTGCACCGCGATGAAGACAACGAAAGTGAGCCAGAAGATAAAGCTCAGGAGACCGTCGATCTGCGCGCCGCCCGTGGTGAAATTAGGTGGAGCCCAGTAGAGATTGCCGGAGCGCGGCTCGGCCAGAGCGCTCGAAAAGCTAAACACCAAGGCAAACAGAAAGAAGAGGCCTCTCGACCAGCTCGAGACCGAAGAAGCCGTCACGCGCTGGCTGCGCGTCGAGCGCGCCAGGACTCTCCCGATGGATCGTGGCTTGGTAAGATTCATTCCTATGCTCCCGGAGTTGCCGCAGGCGCGGCAGGCGCGGCAGGCGCGGCAGGTGCCGTCCCAGCGGGCGCTGGCGCAGGGGCTCCATCTCCTACAAGCACCCTGTCAATGGCTTGAAGTTCCTTCTGCGTCCAAGGCTCCGTGCGATCTTTGGTTTGCTCGCGGATCGTGCTGACAAACTCCTTGGTGATGGGCGGGGCCTGGTTCCCCCATTCATTGCGCACATAGGTGAGAACCGCGGCGATCTGCTCATCCTTCAACACCTTGCCCCAAGGGGCCATAACATTGTTGTACTGCTGACCTTTCACCGTCACAGGTCCGTGGAATCCATTGAGAACAATTTTCACCATGTGATTGTCGCCATGCCAGTCTTGCGAAAGAACCCATTCACTGCCCACGAGCGGCGGAAACTGACCCGCCACCCCCAGGCCGTTCTGCTGATGACAGACCGCGCAATTCTGAATGAAGAGACGCTTGCCGATTACCATGGGATCCGGCGCCGCGCTCGCGCCACCAGTTCCGGCGCCATCCCAGGCGACGCGCGCCGGGTTGAAGACCTTCGCACTAAAGCCTCCGCTGTTCCAAAAAAGGTAACCGGCACCCAAAAAAGCCAGCGCCAGAAATCCGACGATCAGCCAGGCGGGAAGCATCTCCGCTCCCTGGCGCGATCCAGCGCCCTCACGCAACAATTCTTCGTGCTGCGCGACGAGGTCCCGCTCCTCCTGCGTTCCTTGACTGGTAGCTTTCTCGATCACGGCGTTACTGAAGGGGTTCGGCCTCCGGGAGAGAGTAGTCCCGCTTCAGGGAAAGGAGGTAGGCTACAAGCACTCGGGCCTCTTCGCTAGGTACGATTTCATAGCCGGGCTTGGGTGCGTGAGAACCTGTCAGCCCCGTGATCGCGTTGGCACTCGGCTGACCAATAATCTTCCGATAGTGATAAAGGAACCGATAGGAAGGCATGATCGAGCCGGGCACCACTACTCCGGGCTCGTAAAGATGTTTATGCATCGAATTCGGATCGGTTAATCTCAAACCAACATTTGTGAGGTCGGGACCAATCCGCAGGTTCCCGAGCAGAGCGGGCTGGGCACGAAGATAATCCCGCGCCACAGTCGGGCGCGGTCCCAGCTTCTTTTCGACGTCGGTGGAGAACGCTGCCGAGCGGACCTGTTGGGTATGGCAAGAGACGCAGCCGTTCACCACGTAAACGCGCTGTCCCGCGGCGGCCAGCCCCGAAAGAGGTGGTGGATTTACGTCGCCGGTATTCTCGTCAACGGCTGGCTCCATCCGGCCGAGATAAAGGTATGAGTAGCCGACAATCCCCAGCCACGCTGCGACAAAGACGAGAAAAATCCCGAAGATGAGTGGTGGCAACTTGCTCATACCTTGGCGGTCTCCTTGGTGGTTGACGGCGCTGCCGGCGCCGCCGGAAATACCGCCGCCCCGAGCAGATTCCGGATAAAGCCGTTGGCAAAGACGATCGTGCTCACGAAGAGCACCAACGCGCCAAGGGCGCTCGTCGCCCGAAACGGCGTCACCAGGGAAACCGAATTCAGGAAATCCACGCCGGGGTCAAAAAGCGCAAATCCCTGGATGAGGCCGCCCAAGGTCAAGCACAGGAACATCGTCCCGCCTCCGCAGACAAACAGCCAGAAATGCCATGAAATGCTCCCCGGCGAAAAACTCACCCCCGTCAGGCGCGGCACAACAAAGTAGAGCCCGCCGAAGAGCGTCATGCTCAGGAAACCAAACAAGATCATCACGTGCTCGCCCGTCGTGTAATCCGAAAAATGCGTCACCATGGAAAGGAGCGGCGTGGCGGCACCCTGAAGGACGGCGCAGACGAAGGATCCCAAGCCCACCACCGTGAAGAGCGCAACGGGAGTGGCCAGGCTGGCTTGGGAACTCAAGGTGCCAAACGTGTTGATGACGATGATCGTCGCAGGAATGAGCATGATGATACCGGCGGCGACGCTGGCGCTGACCATCCAGGCAGGAACCGGACCGCCAATCAATTGCCTGGTCCCCGACCAGCCGCCGAGGAAAGCCAGGAGCCAGAACGCCAGGACGCTGGAAGGATAGGCCCGGACCGGGCGCTGCGCCAAATGCGGTATCAGATAATAAACAGTCGCCAGCGCCAGCGGTGTAAGCCAAAGCCAGATCAGAGCGCCGAAAAACCAGCTGGCAATCGGCCCCTGCGCGGAGCCCTGCACCGGATGCCAGATGAGCATCATGCTGGCCGTCGCATAGAACCACGGAAAACAGAGGAAGGCCGTCAGGAGGTACCATTGCGATACATAGAGACCGTCGCTCGAACGATCCCGCAGCAGGATAAAACTCCAAACCGCCATGCAAGCAAAGGCAACGAGAAGAATCGCGTGAGCGGCGCCGGAAAACTCCAGACCCCTGGCCGCGTTTCCGTCACCGGCAAGGATGCTGCAAACTCCGAGAAGAAGACCAAAGTTCCAAAACCCTCCCGCTGTTACCAGCAGCCTTTCCGAGCCGAGCGCAGTCCTGCCGAGCCGCGCCAGCAACCAAAACCCGAGTCCCATTCCGGCCTGAGACGCCCAGCCATACCACAGGGCATTCTCAGCGGCGGCCTGCACCCTTCCGTAGCTCAGCCACGCCGAGCCATCCAGCAACGAGGGCATCACGAGCTTCCATGAGGCCAGGCACAGAAGGAAGGAGCCGACGACCAGCCAGAAGATCGCCGAGGAAACAAACATGATCACCGGAGCACGCAATGCGTCCGAGCTTCCTTGATCCCGAATGGTGGCTGCAGCGGATGGGTTCATCTTCTTGCGGATCTCATCGAGGCGTCGCGGCTTGGGCTGGCGGATTGGCCGCCGGCGACGGTGAAGCTTCGGGCGACGGCGCTGGAGTGGCGATTGGGCCTGCAGGCGAAGGCTTCTTGGAGTTTAAATCCGCGATCGTCAGCTCAATCGCCCTTTCGATGGGAATCTGCACAGTGCCTTTTGCCTTGTCCACCCAGGCGTACTCCTGGAGTTTCCGCGTGTCTTCCGCTTGGAGTTCCTGGTGGGCCTTCGAGCGTTCGGCCGCGCGTGCGGCATCTTCGTCGGGCGCCGGAGCCACGCCGATAAGCAGTCTCACCGCTATCACAAAAATCAGGAGCAGGGCGAAGGCCCCGGCGAGGACAAGCCAAAGTGGTTTGGGCTGGGAAGCTGCCGTCATCAGTTTTTCAGGGCGATGGATTTGGCAAGGCGGGGATCGCGGACCGGGAAGAGCGAGGAATCCCCGAGGCGCTTGAGAAATACGGCCGCCAGGGTGCAGCCGATGGCAACGAGACTGAAAAAGTCGAGAAGGTTGGGCCGCACCCCGGCACCATGCAAGGCAGGCAGCACGACGATATAGATGTCAAGCATGTGCATCAGGAGAATCCAAACCGCCATGCCGCAAAGGAAGGTCGGTGTCTTCTTCGAACGCTGGAAGAGCAACAAGAGGAAGGGAACAAAAAAGTGCCCCATCACCATGAATTGGCTCAGGTACCACCAACTCGCTGTGTTGCGCCGTAGAAAGTAAACGGTCTCTTCGGGAATATTCGAATACCAGATCAGCATGTACTGGCTGAAGCCGATGTAGGCCCAGAAAATGGTAAAGGAGAGCATGAGCTTGCCCATGATGTGGTAGTGCTCAAGCGTCACAACCTGCTGGAGATAGCCGGCTCCGCGCAGGGCCGTAACGATGAGCACGAGCACGCAGATCGAACTCAGCGCCGTGCCGGCGAAAATATAAACGCCCCACATCGTGGAAAACCAGTGGTAGTCCAGGCCCATCAACCAGTCGACGGCCGCGAAAGTCAGGCAGACCGCAAACGGAATGGCGCTGGCAAAAGTCACGCGACGGTTGAACACCGTATAAACCGGAGCCCCACTGCTGTCCTGCGCAATGGAAAACGAACGCAGGAGCGTGGACGACACGACAAAGAACACGAAGTAGATGCTCGCTCTCACGTAGAAGAAGGGCACATTGAGATAGGCCGCCTTCTCCAAAAGCAGGGGGTCGTGCGCATTCTCAGGCTGCATCCATTTCCAGAGCGTCGGCCCTACCGCCAGCAGCGGAATAAAGAGGATGGCCATGACCGCCAGCAGACTGCCCATATTCTCCATTTGACGACGAACGACCACGCTCCATTCGGCATCCACCGCGTGATGCACAAGTGTCCAGAACAACCCGCCCATGCAAATAGTCAGGAAGAATGCATAGGCAAAGAGGTACGAGAATGCGAACTGCTTCGTGTCGAAGAAGGCCCCGATCAATACCACCGCAAACGCCAGCACGGCCATGCCAATGAGTCCGAGGAAACGTCCTCCCACATGCTTGTAGTCGAAGTACTCCGGTTGCGGCTCGTCGCTGAAGGATTGACTCATGCTATTGGGACTCCAGTTTTACGCGGTCCTCCGCGGGCACATCGTTGAGCGAGGCTCCTCCCTGGGACCTCTGCAATGCGCGCAGATAAGCGACGATCGCCCAGCGGTCGACTACTTGAATCCGGTCCCCGTAACCCATCATGGTGTTCTTTCCGTGACTGATCGTGTTGAAAATCTCTCCATCGGCCATGATGCGGATGCGATCTTGCAGCAGGCTTTGCACGGTATTCAGGCCGAATTTTTGCGCCATCCCATTGCCGACGCCGGTCGCGCCGTGGCAGACGGCGCAGTAAATCCCAAACCGTTGCTGGCCGCGGCCCATGACTGCCGGCGAAACCTGGAAGGGTATGCCTGATCCCCAATTGTCGCCCATCTTTCCGGTATCAATGTAGGTAGGCGAACTGGAAAAAATAATCTGCTTGTAAGGGCCGGTGGCTTGACCGACCGACCCGTCGATGAGTTTATGCATCGGCATCGAATACCCGATGGGCACCGTGCCGTCGACCGGGGGTCGCGCCGCGCGCCCGTCGGCATAAAACTCGCTCGGTGTCTGGGCCTTTACCTTGGGCTGCCGATCCATGTCAGGAAAGATCTCGATCGGCGGCTGCTTTGACTTCTGGCCTCGAAACCCGGCCATCGCCAGGACCACCAGCACCAGGAAGGCAAACGTGATGAAGAAGTATCTCAGCATGGTCGTCCACTAAGACCGGAATGATCGGCGAGGTTAAGGACAAGTTCCGTTCGCATCTTGGTTTGGCCGAGCCGCTCAGTCCTCGTGCACCTTGGTAATGTTGCGTCCCCCGAGAGATTCGAGGAAGTCCCGCACCTCCCTTTCTTCGAACTTCGGATCTGCTGTCTCGATCAGACAGAAAAACTTGTCGTCGCTTACTCGCTTAAACCTTTCCCAATTGAACATGGGATGGTTCAGGCGAGGCAGTCCGTTCATAATCAACATTCCGAACGTCGCCGTGAAGGCCGAAATGAGGACCGTAAACTCAAACATGATCGGGAAAAAAGCCGGCACGGTGAAGAGGTTCGTCGGCTTGCCCATCACGATGAGCGGATAGATGAACGAACTCGGGATGAATTGGAGGCCGGCTGCGGTCAAAAAACCAGTCAAGCCGCCCACAAAAACGATCTTGCCCAGGAGTGAACGCTTCAGACCCACCGCGCCATCCATTCCGTGAATGGGGTACGGAGAAAAAACATCGAAACGCGTGAAGCCCGCGTCGCGCATCTTCTCCGCCGCGTGAAACAACTCGCCGGCCGTCTCGAACTCGGCGGCGACGCCATAACAAGGCGCCGCGGGATTTCCAGCGACATTGCCAGACATCTAGTGTTTTCCTCCGTGAACTGGGTGATGATGCGGGTCAGCCTCCGGCAGCACGGCCTTGACTTCGAACATGCAGATCATTGGCAGAAAGCGCATGAAAAGCAGGAAAAGTGTGAAGAAGAGTCCCAGCGAACCAACGAACATCGAGATATCGACCCAGGTGGGATGGAACATACCCCAGGCCGACGGCATGAAATCGCGGGCCAGCGTTGTCGCGATAATCACGAAGCGCTCAAACCACATGCCCGCGTTGGGAAATTGAACGATGATCCAGACCCACACGAGATGCGTGCGGAAATACTTGAACCAGAAAAGCTGCGGCGCAACCACGTTGCAGAACATCATGGCGCAATAGGCCCACCAATACGGACCTGTCGCCCGATACCAAAACGCGGCGCGCTCGAACGGATTTGCGCTGTACCAAGCCATGAAAAGCTCCATCAAGTAGGCGTAGCCGACGATCGATCCCGTGAAGACGATCACCTTGCACATCTTGTCCACGTGCGAAATGGTCACGAGATCATGCAGCGGCTTGTAGAGCGCGCAGGCGGGGATCATGATCGTCAGGACCATCGCAAAACCTCCGAAAATGGCGCCCGCGACGAAATAGGGCGGAAAAATCGTCGTGTGCCAGCCGGGGATGACCGAGGTGGCGAAGTCGAAGGACACCACCGAGTGCACTGACAGCACGAGTGGAGTAGAAAGACCGGCCAGGATCAAATAGGCCATCTCATAGTGCCGCCAGTGTCGGTTGCTGCCGCGCCAGCCCAAGGCGAGAATTCCATAGGCGAACTTGCGGATCTTCGTCTTAGCGCGGTCCCGCAACGTCGCCAGGTCCGGAATCAGGCCCGTATACCAAAACAGCACCGAAACCGTGAAATAAGTCCCCACCGCGAAAACGTCCCAGAGCAACGGACTCCGGAAGTTTTGCCAGATCCCATTGGAGTTCGGCACCGGAGCCATGAACCACGCCATCCAAACGCGTCCAATGTGGAAGCCGGGATAGATCGCGGCGCAAATCACCGCAAACAGCGTCATCGCCTCCGCCGCGCGGTTGATGGACGTGCGCCATTTCTGACGGGTCAGGAACAGGATCGCCGAGATCAGCGTTCCCGCGTGGCCGATACCGATCCAGAAGACGAAGTTGGTGATATCCCACGCCCAGCCCACCGGAACATTGTTCCCCCACACGCCAACGCCGGTGGCGACCAGGTAGATGATGCAAGCGAAAAGCAGAAGGGCCAACGGTGTCGTTACCGCCATCGACGCCCACCACCAAAGCGGCGTCTTCGATTCGACGATAGAGCTTACGTAGTTGCCAATCCAGCCCATCGTGCGTCGATTGAGCACGAGAGGTGCCCGCTCGACGGACTGCTCGTCGAAGCGACCGTCGGCGTGGCGCGGTTCAGTAGTCGTCGCTTCAGGCATGGGAGGGAAGGTGAGCGGCAGTTGTCACGGTGGGATTCCTCAGTGATGAGCCTCCTGCGGGGATCCGTGTCCTTCAGATCCATGACCCTCTTCGGCGGGTTCGCCGTGACCATGAGGCTGACCATTGGCCATGCCGACCCGGTTTGCATCCGGCATTTTTGGATTCGGATTCTTGATACGAGCGAGATAGCTCACCCGGGGCTCTGTATTCAAATACTTCAGCATCACGTAGGCGCGATCGCTGGAGCGATTGCGGGCTACGCGGCTCTTCATGTCGCGTATGTTCCCAAAGACGAGCGAATCGCTTGGGCAAGCCTGCTGACAGGCGGTTTTGGGCTCACGGACCGGCACCTCATTCTTGTTCCGCGCGCCCGCCTCGACCAAGCGGGTGATTTTCGCCTCCTCGATCCGCTGGATGCAGAAGGTGCATTTTTCCATCACCCCGCGCATGCGGACGGTAACGTTCGGATTCTTCGACATTTGGAGGCTGTTCGCCATCCCTTTCTTGGCCAGGGGGCCGGCGTAAAGCTGATCGAGCGGTCGTTGGTTGTAGTCGAAGTAGTTGAACCGTCGGACCTTCCAGGGACAGTTGTTTGAACAGTACCGAGTGCCGATGCAACGGTTGTAAGCCATCAGGTTCAGCCCATCTTCGCTATGCACCGTCGCATTGACGGGGCAAACCGTTTCGCAGGGCGCGTTCTCACAGTGCTGGCACATGACCGCCTGCGCCAGCATTTCGGGATCCTCCGGCTCTCCGGCAAAGTAACGATCAATCCGAATCCACGCCATGTCACGGTTTCTGCGCACCTGTTCCTTGCCAACGACCGGAATGTTGTTTTCCGCCTGGCAGGCCACAACGCAGGCGTTGCATCCGACGCAGGTATTCAAGTCCACCGTCATCCCCCACTGCTCGGCGGCAGTCAGCTCCGGATGGGTATAGAGAGAAATATTGGGAGGAATGTGGCCATCCATGCCCATGGTTTGGGCAAACTTCGGATCCTGTTTGTAGCGCTCGATCGTCCCTTCACGAAACAGATCGCGACCCTCCATGCTGCGATGCTCCTGGGTCTGCGCGAGAGGATAGTTTCCGCGGGCAACCGTCACCTCCACCCCGGTGAGGAACCGCCAGGCTTCCGTCGAGCGGAGCGGATAAGCGTCGAATCCCACGCCCTCGAAAAGAGCGGAGACGCCGGTTCGGCCATAGCCGAGCGCCAGGGAAATCGAGTCGTCGGCGTGACCGGGAGCAATGTATGCCGCTGCCACGACAGACGCCCCCGAGGGGGACTTGATCTCGATCAGATCGGCGACAACGTCGAAATCGATGTCGTTCCCCAATTTCTCTGCCACCTGATAGATGGGTCCAAAATTGTTGCCGCGCACGCCGAGCTTCTTGGCCGTGGCGGGGCTGATCAGCGCGACGTTGTCCCAGGTGACCTTCGTTTCAAAATCGGGCGTCTCCTGGAGCCAGGAATTGTTCGCATAGCGGCCATCGTCCACGCTACTGCTCCGCAGAAAGACAAGTTCGAGCCCGTCGCCGACTGGCTTGACATCCTTGATCGCCGCGGCGGCCTGGGGCGCGGAAAAGGAGAGATAGGCCTCCGGCCATTCGCTGCCGGGCGCGAAGCCGACCCGTACCACGGTATTCCACTTCTCGGGGTCGGCGTTGAACTTCTGCTCGAAAGTCTCCCGGATGAGCGCGGGTCCCTCCGGTTTCGGCATGCCGGCGAGCTGGGCGAGGATTTCCAGTTCACTGACCCCGTTCCAGAGCGGAAGAATCATCGGCTGGATGACGGAGTAGGTCCCATCGTAGGCGCACACGTCGCCCCAGCTTTCGAGATAATGCGACGCGGGAACGTGCCATCGGCAGAGCTTGGAGGTTTCGTCTTCGAACAGCCCGAGACGCACCGACTGAGGCACGTTCTTGACGAGAGCGGAGAAATCGAGATCGGCCGGTGCGTTGTACGCCGGATTGCCACCCAGCACGAATAAAGTCTTGACGGTGCCCGCCTTAATGGCAGCAGCCAGATCACTGATCGAACCGCCGCGCTTCTCGTCGGTCGCAACTCCCACGATGGTTGCGCCGATATTGCCGAGCGCCTGGTTGACCGCAAGGCCGAGGATCTGCACCCAGGAAGGCTGTTGTTCTCCCACGACAACAATGCTGCGTCCCGGAATCGCCGCGAGATCGTTGGCACATTCCGAAAGCCACGCCTCGTCAAAAGTCGCCTGCGCCTTGGGGCATGCGCCAAGAACCGACACTAAGCCAGAATCTCCCGTCAGCGTGGCAATCTTGGTGGCAAGCTGGCGCGTGAATTCGCCGATCAGGGAGGCCTTGCACCGATACCGGTGATCGGCCAGCCCACCCGTTCCTGTATAGTGATTTTCGACAACGTAGAGCCGGTTCATCGGTGCCCCCCGTTGATCGGGGCTGCGACGCGAAAAGAAACCCTGCGCCAAGCCGACACCCTTGTCGCCGCTATTGAGGAACTCGCTGTCGAGTGCGACGACGACGTCCGCACGCTCGAACTTTGGCACCAGGCGCACACCGCGTTCAAAGCTGGCCGCAACGGCCTCTTCGGCTTGCGGTGTCCCAAGCGGCTCGTACCTCGCACCAAATCATTCCCGGGAATCGGGCCTCGAGTTCGGCGCGCAGCCTGTCACGTGTCGGGGAGTTCTTGCGTTCGACGAGGAACGCCAACCCCTCACCACCTGCGCCACTGAGTTCCTTAAGAAAGCTGTCGAAGGATTCCTGGCTGGCTTCAGCGCCATTTTGCTTGATGACTTTGGCACGATTCGGGTCGTACAGGTCCAGGATGCTCGCCTGGGCAAAGGCATCGGTCCCGCCGTTGCTCAAGGGATGGAGCGGGTTGCCTTCGACCTTGACCGGTCGCCCGTCGACCGTGCTCACGATCAGGGGCATCGACCCCTCCCGCAACGGCATCGAGGTCGCGTAGTAGAGAAACTTCCCGGGAATCGTCCATTCGACCCCCTTGTTGAACGGAACCAAATACGCTTCGGGGCGGCGGCAGCCCGCCAACCCGATACCGGCCAGGGACATGGAGGCCCCCAGGAGTTTCATAAAATCACGCTTGGTCAGGCCGCCGTCCTGGTAGACATCTGCTCCGCGCGGAAACTCACGTTGAAGAACCGCTTCAAAACCGGGAGAGTTTTCGAGCTCGGCGAGGCTGCGCCACAGCAAGGGCTTCTCCGGCCGCGGTGGGTGGTGAAAAACCCGCTTCATCGATGACATCCTCCGCAAGTAACCGGCGGGTTAACGTCCCATTCCTGCTTGAATCTCATGCCAAGTTCATACTGCTCCTGCCGGGAAGCCGGCTTCCAATTCAAATTGAAGACCTGATCCGGAGGGCGGAGGTGATTCTCTGGGGCGCGGTGGCAATCAAGGCACCATTTCATGCTTTGCGGCTCATGCTGATAGACAACCTTCATCTCATTGACCGCGCCGTGGCACGAATAACAACTCACGCCACGATTCACGTGCACCGCATGGTTGAAATACGAATAGTCCGGCACGCGGTGAATCTTGACCCAATTGACGGCGGGACCGTCGCCCTTGCCCCCGTTCCAAGCCGCTCGCACCGCCTCCAGCCTGGGACTTTGGGCTTTCACCTGCTCGTGACAGGCCATGCAGGTCTGCACCGTTGGCACGTTGGAATGCGACGCCACTTCCACGTAGCTGTGGCAATACCGGCAATCCATCCCAAGCTGCTGGACGTGGAGATCGTGCTGAAACGGCACCGGCTGCGTGGGCTCATACCCGACTCGGGTGTACTTCGGGGTGAAATAGTAGGTAATGCCCCCGGTGATGGCTGCCCCGAGTACGGCAACGCACACGGTCAGCTTCCAAGGAAACTGATTCGTCCACTTTGGGAAGAAATTGGCCATCAGGCAGGCGCTTAGCGGTTAATTGCGGTGATTACCGACGAATTGCGGGAAACTAGTTTCCACGCTGGGAATGGCAATTGTTTTTTTTAGGTCTAAAAGTCAAAAAAATGCCGGTTTCCTGAAAGGAGCTCTCGCGGTATGAGTCGAATCATGAATCGGGTCCTTGTCGGTTGCCTGCTCGTGTTTACTCTTCCGGCCCTTTCGCAGGAAACTGCCCAGGTCACACTGCCCTCTGTGACCCTGAATGTTGCCGGGAAGGCGGTGACGGCGGAGGTCGCCGATGAACCTGGCGAACGCAGGACAGGTTTGATGTTTCGCGAAAGCCTTCCTCCTGACAGCGGGATGCTCTTCGTCATGCCACGGCCGGAACCGGCCGCCTTCTGGATGAAGAACACAAAAATTGCGCTTTCGGTGGCGTACATTAACCCGGCTGGTGTAATCGTTGAGATTCACGACCTCGATCCTTTGGACGAAAGGCCTGTTCCCAGCGCATTTCCAAACATCGCTTATGCGCTGGAGATGCGGCAGGGGTGGTTTGAGACAAACGGTGTTCTCGCCGGCGACCGCATCACAGGCCTTCCCCCATTGACCGGCCAATAGCCTAGGCCGGCGCCGTGTCGGCGTCCTTGAGTTCGCTCTCGCTACGCTTGAAGAAGGGGATCTTGTCGAGATGGCGTTCCTGAAAGTACTCCATATAAACGTAAAAGACGGGTGTGCAGAACAACGTCAGGACCTGCGCGACGATCAGGCCACCGACAATGCAGAGGCCCATGGGCTGCCGGGACGATCCGTCCGCGCCGAATCCCAACGCCATGGGAAGCGCCCCGAAGATTGCCGCAAAGGTTGTCATAAGGATGGGGCGCACCCGCTCGATGGCAGCTTCGAGCGCGGCCGCCTCCACGCCGAGCCCGTCCCGGCGACGCATGATCGCGAAGTCGACAAGCATAATGCCGTTCTTCTTGATGAGTCCGAGGAGCAGAAAGAGCCCGATGAATCCGTAAAGGTCAAGGGGCATCCCGAAGAGCTTCAGCGTGGCCAACCCTCCGAGACTCGCCACCGGAAGAGTGGAGAGCACCGTGACCGGATGAATGTAACTCTCGTACAAGATTCCAAGGATGACGTACATCACGAAGATGGCGATGATCAACAGCCAGATCATTGCCTTGACGGTCTCGATGAATTGGGCGCTCGATCCCGCCGGCGCACCGACGACAGAAGCAGGAATAATTTCTCGAGCGGCCTTCTCCAGTTCGTCGGTAGCGGTCCCCGCGGGAAAACCGGGCTTGAGATTATAAAAGATGGTCACCGAAGTGATTTGATTGATATGGCTGATCGACTCCGGACCCGTCTTGACGCGCGGACGCACCAGCGAACCCAAAGGGACGAGATCGCCCTGTTGGTTCCGCACCCAGAGCAAGTTCAAATTGTCTAACTTAGCTCGCTGGCGGTCGAGGAGTTCGAGGATGACCCAATACACGTTCAAGGGTGTCTGGATTTGGTCCGTCATGCCCTGCCCGAACGCCAGTCCGAGGGTCTTCTCGATGTCCTGGACATCGACGCCGTAGCTGTAGGCTTGGTCGCGAAGAATCTCAAGATCGAGGAATGGAGTATTCACGCGCATATCGCTCGACACTCCGCTAAACCCTTCGGTCTTGCCTAGCCTTTCGACGAGCTTGTTGGCGGTCGCGTAGAGCAGCTCCGCATCGGTACCAGTCAATTGATAGGCATAGGCACCCTGGGTATTCGACGTGGCGCCCGTGTCGATATTGAGCGTCGGATAAGGTTGGAGCAACGGGACCACGCCGGGGACCTGCCGGCGAACTTTCTCGATGATCCTTTGCGTGATCTCGGCGATGGGAGCGCGTTGAGATTCCGGTTTCAAAAGCACGATATAAAGACCCATCGACGTCGTCAGTTGATTATTCTGAAGGCCCGTGACGACAATGACCTGATCAACTCCCGGCTCGGCTTTGGTAATTTCCATCAACTGCTTTTGGTAGGCCTGCATTTGCGCGGGAGAAGTCCCCTCTGCGGCCAGATAGACGCCCCGGATCATTCCGCTGTCGCCAACCGGGAGGAAACCTTTGGGGATAACGACAAACAGCCAGATCGTGCCGCCCAGGCTAAGCAGCCAAATGAGCAGGGCCAGCGCCTTGTGCTCGATCATCCAACGCAGCGAGCGCTCATAGCGTCCTTTGAACGCGCTGAAGTGTCCGTTGAACCAGCGTTGGTATCGGTTCTCGCCGCCCGACCTCCGCAGCAAGCGGGCACACACCATCGGCGATACGACAATGGCCACGACCCCGGAGAAGACAATCGCAAGAACAATCGTCACGGCCATCTCGTGAAACATCCGCCCGATGAGCCCCGGCATGAAAATGATGGGAATGAAAATCGCGCCCAGCGAAAGAGTCATCGAGAGGACGGTGAAACTGATTTCCCTGGCTCCCAGCAAGGCCGCCACGGATGGGGGCTTCCCCTCTTCCAAGTGACGGACCGTGTTCTCGAGGACGACGACGGCATCATCGACCAGGAGTCCGACCGCCAGGGTCAGCGCCATCAGCGAAAGATTGTCCAGACTGTAGCCGAGCAGCCACATCACCGCGAAGGTCATGAGCAGGGAGAGCGGGAGAGCGACGACCGGAATCGACGTCTCCCGCACACGCCCGAGAAAGAGGAAGACCACCAGCACAACCAGAGCAAAGGCGATGAGCAGAGTGAGCTTCACGTCGTTGATGCTTTCAACGATCTGCACCGAGTGGTCGTAGTTGATATAAGCCTCCACCGACGCCGGAAGCGAAGCCTGCAACGACGCCAGCGTCTCCCGCACTTTGCCGGCGACAATGACGTCGTTGGCGCCAGGCGCGGGAGTCACTGCGACGACCAGCGACGCCGCACGTGGCTTCATCCAACTCGTCCAAAAATCGATGGTCAAATACTGGTTTTGCAGGCCATCGACCGGCGAGGCGACGTCCTTCAAGCGCACCGGGGCGCCATTCTTATAGCGAATGATCAGGTCTTTGTAATCCTCTGCATGAAGAAGCTGGCCCTTGGGATCGATGATGTACTGCAGAAAGCGACCATAGATTTCTCCTCCGGGCAGGAAGACGTTGCCGCTTGTCACGGCATTGGCGACGTCGAGAACCGTCAACCCGCGAGACGAGAGCGCGTTCGCGTCCATTTGAATGCAGACGGCGCGCGCGGAGCCGTAGACCTGCGCCATGGAAACGCCTTCGAGCATCATCATGCGTTGGGCGACCATGTTGTTGGCATAGTCGTAAAGCTCGCCCAACGTGAGCGTATCCGTCGCCATCGTGATGTAGACGATCGGCTGCGTATTCGGATTTACGGTCTGAAAGCTGGGGGGAGCGGGCAGGTCGCTCGGCAGATTGCCTCCCGCCCGCTGGATGGCCGCTTCCACCTCCGCCTCGGCCTGCCCCATGTCCTTGTCCAGGACGAACTGCAGGGTAATGCTGCTCACGCCCTCCTGGTTGCGGGAGGTAATCAAGTGCAAACCCTCGATCTGCATCATCTGGATCTCGAGAGGTGTCGAGACGTTGTTGGCCATGATTTGCGGACTTGCACCAGGATAGTTGGTGGTGACCGAAATCACGGGGTAGGCGACGTCGGGAAGCTCGCTGACGGGCAGTGCGAGGTAGGCCGCAATCCCAAAGATCGCTGCCGAGACCGCGCAGAGCGTCGTCATGACCGGCTTGCGAATGAACGGCTCGGACAGATTCATCGCACAAAACTACCTGGCGCCCCGCGCCGAGCGCATCGGGTGGACGAAGTGGGGCGCGGATTCACTTTCCGCTCTCCGGGCTTGGGGATGGCGACGGCGCCCTTCCAGCGAGAGGGGGTGGAGTCTGATAGGGCATTGGCGTAACCAACTTCCCATCGTCCAGGCCAAGTTGGCCCGCAGTGACCACGCGATCGCCTGCGCTTAGCCCCTTCGAGATCACCGTCAGGTCCGCATGTCTCTGTCCGATCTCAACCTGCCGCCGGGTGACGGTATTGTCGGCATTTACCACAAAGACGTAGGGCCCCTGCTGCCCGACCATGACGCATTGTGAGGGTGTGACGATCGCGTTCTGCAGCTTCGTCAGGACCAGCTCGACGTTGACGAAGAGACCGGGCCACAGCAGTGCTTCCTTATTGGGCATGGTCGCCCGCATGTTCAGCGTTCCCGTTCCGCTGGCAATCGTGTTGTCGATAAAGCTTAGCTTGCCGATGATCTTTTTGCCGGGCGCTCCGGGGACGCTCACCTCGACGGGCAACTCCCCGTTGGCAAAATATTGTCGCACCCTGTCGAAGTCGTTTTCGGAGATGGTGAACTCCACATAGATGGGATCAATCATCTGCAGATTGATGAGCTTGGTCGTATTGGCGGAAACAAGGTTGCCCGCGTCGACGAGGTAAATTCCTGCCTTTCCGTCGATAGGGGACACGATGGTGCAATAGCCGAGATTGATCTGAGCATCAGCCAACTGCCCCTCCGCGGTCAAAACAGCGCCCTGAGCTTGCAGTTGATTCGCCTCCGCGGTCTGAAGGTCAGCCAGATCGATCGTCTTGGTCTTGTAAAGCTCCTGTTGACGTTGCAAAGTCACCTGCGCATTCGCTAGTTGCGCCTTCGCAGAATCCAGACTTCCCTGCGCCTCTTTCACTGCTGCTTGATAAGGAGCCGGATCAATTTCGGCGATGAGGTCGCCTTTCTTGACCATGGCACCTTCGTCGATGGCATAGCGAGTCAGGTTGCCTTGCACCTGAGCCTGCAGGGTAACGTCCGCAATCGTCACGGCGTTTCCAAACGTTCCGATGGTCAGGGGAACACTCTCCGCGGTCGCGACGGCAAACGTCGCCGGCGGCGGGGGCGCCGGGGGGGCAGGTTTCCTGGCACAAGAAAGGGTGAGAAGAAGGACAGGGACCAGGAGCCCACGTTTCATTCCGTGGGTTCGTAGTTGCGGGATTCTCTCCTGTCAATCGCAGGAAGCTTCCTTCGGCCGGAGCAGGGCCTCCCATGCTCGCGGCAAAATCCTTGCAAAACGATGGCAAGCACCCACACTTGGCCGTAGACTCTGCATGACCATGAGCCTGAAGAAAAAACCCGAAGAGCGGCCAAGGCGCGAAAAGGAAAACATGGACGAGCCCCAGGAAGAGTTCATCGACATCTCATCCATCCCCTCCCACACGAAGGAAGAGGAAGAGGAAAAGACCAAACGCTCGTCCGAGGGTGGATCTTAGCCTGCGCCGAGTTATTCGAAGAAGATGAGGAGCCGCCTAGAGAGGTGGCTTCATCGTGCGCGTCCAGATTTCCTGCAAGACCAGGAAGAGAAACGCTGTCGAGCATCCAAAGGTGATCAAGCCATTGATCGCGGAGATTGGACCGAGGCTCCTCCAAGGCTTCTGCAAGACGATGTCCCCGTACCCGAGCGTGGTATGGGAAACTCCGGCAAAATACCACCCATCTGAGAACGAAGCGATCTGCCCCGCCTTCCAAAAAAAGATGGCCCAGAACGCCGTCTCAACAATGTGCGCGGCAAACAATCCGGAGATCGTGACGACAATCAATAGGATATCCAGCGGTCTTTGTCCGAGGGAGTCTCCGATCCGAATCCGAAGGAATTCCAGGACGTCCGCGAGACCAAAGAGGACGGCTGCGTGCAGCACGGCGATCAGCGTAGCCAGCAAGATCGCCAGAATGTAAACTCGCGCCGTGGCTTGCCTGCCGCCTTCCGAAGTCGATTCTGGCCGCTTCACGTGATCTTCGATGGCGGTCCGTGAACGAAGTTGGCCGAATCTAGCGTCCGCATCGCCGGCAAAGTTCTGGCACCCCGCATGAACGACGGATCCGAGGGAAGACTCAACTGGCGGAGGTAGGCTCGGGCGCAGGTGCCGGGCCCTCTTCTTCCTTCTTTTTCCCGACAAAGTACTTCTCGACGAAGTAGAACGACGCGGGGATCAGGAATATCGAGATCAGCGTGGCCGCGAGCATGCCTCCGATGACTGTCGTCCCGAGGACCCGCCGGGAGACGGCGCCCGATCCCGTGGCGATTGCGAGCGGCATCACGCCGAGAATAAACGCGAAGGCCGTCATGAGGATCGGCCGCAGACGCAGCTTCGCCCCGGCCAAGGTGGCATCGACGAGAGGCTTGCCTTTCTCATATTCGTCCTTGGCGAACTCGACGATCAGGATGGCGTTTTTCGCGGCCAAGCCAATGAGCATCACCAGACCGATCTGAGCATAGAGATTATTCTGCATGCCGCGAGCCAGCAACCCGACGAACGCGCCAAAGACAGCAATCGGCGTCGTGAGCAACACGCTGAACGGCAGTGACCAGCTTTCATACTGAGCGGCGAGAATCAGGAAGACGAAGAGCAGGGAGAGTCCGAAAATGGCGCTGGCGGGCACGCCCTTGGCAGCCTTTTGCTCCTGGAACGACATCCCGAGATAATCGAAGCCCATGCCATTAGGCATCGTCTCGGCAAAAACCTCCTCGAGCGCCCTCATGGCCTGGCCGGTGCTGTATCCCGGCACCACGGCCGCGTTGATCTGCGAACAACGATACATGTTATACCGCATCGTGAACTCCGGACCAAACGTCCTCTCGGCGTTGACAAAGGAATTGATCGGGACGGAATCGCCGTCCTTGTTCGTAACGTAGAACAGACCGAGGTTTTCGATGTCCGTGCGATAGTTTCCATCCGCCTGGACATAGACCTGCCATTGCAAGCCGAAGCGGTTAAAGTAATTGACGAAATAGCCACCCAGGAACGTCTGCAACGTCTGGTAGGCATCGGTCAGACTGACCCCTTGGATCATGGCCTGGGCCTGATCGACGTCGGCGTACACCTGCGGCACGTCCCACAGCGCGGTCGTGAAGACGTTCGTGAGCTCGGGACGCTTCTTCGCCGCTGCCATGAACTCCTGCGTATTCTTGGCGATGAACTCGACGTCGGCGCCGGTGCGATCCTCGAGGATGAAGGTCACGCCGCCGGCCGTGCCAACGCCCGGGATTGCGGGCGGCGGAAACGCGAACGAAGCTGTCGGTCTGGGAAGAGCAGCCAACTCGCGGTTGATGCGAGCCTGAATCGCATCGACTTGGAGTTCGGGCGTCTTGCGCTTCGACCACTCTTCCAGCGTAATGAAATAGAATCCGGTGTAGGTGCTTTGGACGGAACTCAGCAGATTGAATCCAACAATGGAGGTGACGTACTCGACGCCGGGTGTCTTCAGGAGCATATCCTCGATCTGCGTTGAGACTTCGTTGGTCTGCTGGAGAGACGAGGCACGCGGAAGCTGGACCACTCCGTAGAGGTAACCCTGATCTTCTTCGGGAATGAATCCGGAAGGCATCTTTGCGCCAATCCAGCCTCCTGCAAGACCCAGAAGCAGGATGAAAAGAAGACTGATGAAGATTTTGCGAATGAGCCCGGCGCACATGGTGCCGTAGCCGTTGGTCGCCTTACCGAAAAGATTATTAAAACCCCGGAAGAATGCCGCCAGCGGTCCTCTCCCCTCTTTCTTGGGCCGCAAGAGCAAGGCGCCCAGCGCAGGGCTGAGAGTCAACGCATTAAAAGCCGAGATGATCACCGAGACGGCCATGGTCACCGCGAACTGCTGGTACATCGCACCGGTGATCCCAGGAATAAACACCGTGGGAATGAACACGGCCGAGAGAATAAGGGCGATGGCCACCACCGGTCCCTGCACCTGTGACATCGCCTTGAAGGCCGCATCGCGCGGAGACAACCCATGCTCAATATGAAGCTCGATGGCCTCGACCACGACAATCGCGTCATCGACCACCAAACCGATCGCGAGCACCAGACCGAAGAGCGAGAGCGTGTTGATGGAAAAACCGAGCAGGGGAAAAATCGCAAACGTTCCGATCAGCGAGACCGGAACCGCAATCAGCGGAATCAACGTGGCTCGCCAGCCTTGAAGAAAGATGAACACCACCAAGATCACCAGCGCCATCGCCTCAAAGAGCGTCTTGACGATTTCCTTCATTCCCTCGGTCACCGCCAGAGTTGTGTCGAGAGCCACGACGTAATCCAGATCGGCGGGAAATCGCGTCTTCATATCGGCCATGAGGGCCCGCGCCTTCTTCATCGTATCCACCGCATTCGAGCCAGGCAGCTGATAAACGGCCAAAATGGCGGCGTTCTTCCCGTTGAAACGCCCTTGAAGATTGTAAATTTGGGACCCAAGATCAACCCGCGCGACGTCCTTCACGCGGACGATCGAGCCGTCCGAATTCGCGCGGATGACGATGTTCTCGAAGTCCTGCGGCGTCACCAGTCGACCAGTGGTATTGACGCTGAAGGTAAAGACCTGCCCTTGCGGGACTGGCTCACCGCCAATCTGGCCGGCGGGGTTGACGTTGTTCTGAGCCTGGACTGCCCGAATGACGTCCGGGACGGTGATATTCAGGGTCGCGAGCCGGTCCGGGAGCACCCAGATGCGCATGGCGTATTGACCCGCGCCATAAACGTTCACGTTGCCCATGCCCGGAATACGGCTCATTGGGTCGTTAATGTTGATGTAGCAGTAGTTCGCCAAAAAAGTCGGGTCATAAGTCGCATCGGGCGAGTAGAGAACGAAGACTCCGAGCGGCGATGAGCCCGACTGGTCGACGGTGACGCCGTAGTTGCGCACGTCTTGCGGCAACTGCGCAGATGCCTGGGTCTGTCGCATCTGGGCGAGAATTTGATCCGTGGTGGCGACCGTCGAAGTGTCGAAAATGACATTCAAGGTCATGTTGCCGTTATTGGCATTGATGGAATACATGTACTCCATGCCCTCGACGCCGCTCATCTGCTGCTCGATGGGAGTAGCCACCGCGGCCTCCACGGTGAGGGCATCCGCCCCGACATAGGTCGTCGAGACCTGGATCTGCGGAGGAACGATGTTGGGGAACTGCGAGATCGGAAGACTGGCCATCGAGACGAGGCCTACGATCACAATGATAATGGCGATGACCATCGCCACAATCGGCCTGCGAATAAAGAAGTTCGACATGTGGACTCGCCTGCTCGGCTCTGCCTAGTTGTAGAGGCCCTTGTGCCAGGGCCCTCCGGCTGAACAGGCAGTCGGCACAACTACCCCTCGAAGCGCGCCCGTCTTGACTTCTGGACTCGGCGCGGAACTCGGGCTTTCCACGGGTTTCTCGGCGGCCGGGCTCGGCTTCGCCTCCGGCGCGGCGTCCTCCTTATGCGGGGCCGACGGAACATAAGGCTCTGGATTCACCTTCATTCCGGGTCGCATCTTCTCGACCCCTCCGACGACCACTTTCTCTCCGACCTTGATCGGTCCCATGACGACTTGCATCTGACCCTTGGTGGGACCCAGCTTCACGGGAACGGGTTTCACGATGTTGTCCTCGCCAACGACCATGACGAGGTAATTTCCCTGCAACTCGACCGTTGCGGCCTGGGGTACGAGCATCGCATCCTGCAGTTCAGCCACCGGGGCGGTCACCCGCGCGAACAAGCCAGGTCTGAGAAGGTCCTCGTCATTTGGAAAAAGAGCCGTGATTTGGATGGTTCCCGTGGCGACATTGACTTGTCGATTCACGAAATCAAACCGGCCCTTCTTTGGATAGACCTTGCCGTCGGCGAGTTTCAACTCCAGTCGAGCCTTCAGCTGATCCTCCGGCGTAGCCTGCAGTCGCTTGAGGAGAGCGTAAGCCCCCAGGTACTGCTCTTCGGTAATGGAGAAGTTCACTTTGATGGGGTTGACCTGCGAGAGTTGAGTGAGAACCGTAGCCGTTCCAGTCGGGCCCACCAGATCGCCAATCTGGGCTTGAGCGACCCCGGCGATCCCATCAAAAGGAGCTGCAATGGTGCAGTAGTTTAGGTTGATCTGGGCCGTCTGAACGTTCGCCTGGGCTGCCGCCACCTCCGCGACATTCGCCTGGGCACTTGAATAGGCGGTGTCATAGTCCTGCTGACTGGTCACCTTGGTCTCATAGAGCTGCCTTTGGCGCTGGAGCGTGATCTGTGCCAGTTGCGCCGCGGCAACCGCCTTCGCATAATCTGCCTGCGCCTGGGCGAGCGTTGCCTCAAAGGGCCTCTTGTCGATCGTGAAAAGCACATCGCCTTTCTTGACCAGCGAGCCCTCCTTGTAGTTCTGCGTCATCAGGTATCCCGTCACCTGGGCCCGGATCTCCGCGTTCTGGTAGCCGTTCAACAGGCCGACCCAGGTGTTCATGACGAGGACGTTCTCCTGCGCAATCGGTGTGACCGTGACTCGCGGCGGGGGGGGCGGCGGAGCCGAAGACTTCTTCTGACACGAAGACAGCCCGATCAGAAGCAGCCCGGCAAGATAGGCGAGCAAGCGATTCATTGTCCGGTTCGTATTCGGCTGGATGCAGGTTGTCAATCGCTCCGAGCAGAAGATCGCGCGACCATTGCCAATCCGCGGCGGATCTGTCATTTCTGCGTTCAACCAAGACTTGTTTAAATGAAGCCGTCCTTTCTCGCGGTGTTCGCGATCCTGTGGCTTTCCGTATTGCCCAATGGGCGTTCCGCTTCCGGCGATCTGCCTGAATCCGTGCTCGACCAAATCGTCGATACTTTTGCCGGCAACGCCTACCGCCTCGGCCAGGCAACCGCCTTTTCCGTGGGGATCACGCTCAACGGCAAAACATTCTTCAAATCTTACGGATACAAAAGCTTCGACGACGGCAGCGCATCGAATCAGATTAACGAACATTCGACCTTCGAAATCGGCTCGGTCACCAAGATTTTTACCACGGCCTTGGTCGGACAGGCTGTCGCCACGGGGACCCTGACGACCAATCCCATCGGAATCTATACGACGTTGGCCGAATTCCCCGGCGCTCTCCCATCGCTCAGAGAGCAGACCAAGGCCGTGACGATCGGGGAGCTGGCTTCCTTCACCGCCGGGTTCCCGGACGTCGGAGACACGAATGGAAATGGGAACCGGCCGCCGATTTCCGTCTGGGGCGTTTCTGACTTTGTGACGGCCATTTCCCAGCTTGTTCCGATGAATTACAACGTGAATCCGCAGGTGGCTGTCTCCCTCCCCGCGCCTTACTTCTACTCGGACTGGAGCACGGGACTTCTCGGCCTGCTCGTGGCCAATAGCGCGAACTCCGCCCTTCCCGCCGATGCCGTCGACAAGTGGTTTTCGCTGGTGCAGAACGGTATCTTGACACCGCTCGGTCTGACGAACACCTATCTCTTTAATCCCATTTCGACAGACAACGTCGTGCTCGGCTACGAACAGGCCACCGGCAAAGCGATCGTCAAGTTCGGACGCCTTTCCGCCGTCACCATCGAGTCATCCGGCGGTCGCTATTCATCGGCGCCACCGGTCAGCATCGAGCAACCTGGTGGTGGTACCGGTGCCACGGCGAAGGCCATTGTGCAGGGCACCGCGCCTAACTTGTCCGTGAGGAAGATCGTGATTACCAATCCCGGTCGAGGATACTCGGCAGGGCCTCAAGTGGAATTCCTCGGTGGAGGAGGCAGCGGAGCCACCGGCCAGGCCGTTGTCCTGAACGGCGAGATCACCGGCATTCAGATCCTCCAACAAGGGAGCGGTTACCAAAGCCCGCCCAAGGTCCGGATTGGCGCCGACCGCCGACTCGGACGAGGAGCCAAGGGCACCGCGCTGATCTCGAACGGCGCTGTGATCGGAGTCAATCTCACAGACGGCGGAAGCGGCTACCTTCCTCCCCCGACCATTCGGATCGCTCCAGGTGACAATATCGTCAATGTGGTTCCGGTTTGGGCCGCCGCCGGAGCGTTGAAGTCATCCGCCAGCGACCTCGTGAAGATCTGCCAAATGTATCTTGGACAGCAGGAAGTTGACAGCCAATCCGTTCCCGTAAATCTGAGTCTCGGCGGTCGATTTGCCATCCAGCCTCTAGTCCAGAATACGTCCACGGACGCGACTGCCTTCACAGGAATGGCGTGGCAGGTCAACTCCGGAGACATCGAAGGCGGATTCAACCTTCGTGTGATCAAGGACGGCGGGCTTCCGGGTTTCGCAAGCTATGTGGTCTTGGTTCCTGCGATCAAGCTTGGCGTGGTCATTCTTCGCAGCAATAATCAGTCGACGACTGCAGAGTACGAGGACCCCATCGGGAATATTGCCGACGCGATTGCGCGCGCGATTCAATCGGAGTTGATGCCAGTCCCGCTGTAGCAGACTCCTCTCCAAACCGGCGCCTCCGGCTCTCAGACGAATTTTCCGGGATTCAGGAGCGCCTTGGGATCGAGTGCGTGTTTGATCACCCGATGCAGAGCGCGGTTCTGTTCCGAGAGCGCCAGGTCCCACCAAGGCATTTTGGCGAGGCCAATCCCATGCTCTCCAGTGATCGCTCCGCCCCAAGCCACGATCTGGGAAAAGAGTTCGTCGAGCGCAGCGTCCGCCCGCTTGCGAATGGCGGGCTCGTCATAATCACCGACCATAATGTTGACGTGGATATTGCCGTCGCCGGCATGCCCGAAGCAGGCAATTGGAAATCCACTGCGCCGTTGCAGATCCCGAGCAAACTCAACGAGGTCGACCAGTTTTCCGCGGGGGACAACGATGTCCTCGTTGAGCTTTTTCAAGCCGGTGGCCTTTAGTGATTCGGAAAATGCTCGACGCAGATCCCAAAGCTTCTCGCAGGCCGCTTCGCTGGTCGCCAATTCGACTTCCGTGGCCCGCTGACCGCGCAAGAGCTCGGCCAGCGCTCTCGCCTCGCCGCGAACGCTCCCCGGCTGGCCGTCCACTTCAACCAGCAAATGGGCGGTACCCGGCGGGAACTTTGCACCGGGCCGAAATGCCCGCGCGGCTTCGAGCGTAAAGCGATCCGCGACTTCGACTGCGGCCGGGAGAAACCCGGCCGCGAAGATCGCTCGGATCGCTTTGGCCGCCGCCCGCACGTCCCGGAAACCTGCCGAGAGGACGGCCCGAGAGGGCGGCAAGGGCAGCAAGCGCAGGGTGGCTTCGCACACCACTCCCAACAAACCTTCGGAGCCCACGAAGAGGCCGACCAAGTCAAAGCCAGTCTTGTTTTTGTGCGTGCGACCTCCGCATTTCACAATCCCGCCGTCGGCCAACACGACTTCGAGTCCGAGCACGTAGTGCCGTGTCACGCCATACTTTAGACATCGGGGCCCGCCAGCGTTCGTCGCAATGTTTCCTCCGATGCTGCAATTCTTGAGGCTCGCCGGATCAGGCGGATAAAGGAGCCCCTTTTGACGCGCGGCGGACTGGAGATCTCCTGTAATGACGCCCGGCTCCACGACCGCGACAAAGTCTGTCGAATTGATTTCCTTGATCCGATTCATCCGCTCCATCGCCAGGACAATTCCGCCCTTCACCGGGACACTACCCCCCACGTAGCCGTAACCGGCGCCGCGCGTCGTCACCGGCAATTCCGCCCGGGAAGCTGCTTTCATCACTTCGGCAACCTCCGCGCTGTCCCGCGGAAATATCGCAAGGTCCGGACGACGATGCGCGAACCACTTGTCTCCACCCAACTCGACCAGACGCGATTCCTCAGTGATGATGGCGTCGGAACCCAGCATCCGCCTTAACTTTCTTACAAGATCGGTCACCCGCCGCTCGCTTTTGTCCATGTCGGGAAAATTGAGGCCACCGGCGCGATCCATTCGAGGGAGATTGCAGGAAGCAAATTCAATTCGCTCGCTGATAGAACTGAGGGCGGCCGTGAATTCAATCCCCTAAGCCTTGTCCGCTAGAAGTGCCCGACGATCGCAAAGGCGTAGACGACGAAGATCAGCACCGTCAGCGCGATTCCGACGGGAATGGCTACCTTGGACGAAACAATCCCGCGCTCAATCTTCGCTCCGGCATAGGCGTAGGCGCTCCAGAAAATCGGAATGAGCAGGAGCCAAACACTATTCTCCATCAGGAACAGGGAAAGCTGCGGATAGTCGCTGAGTGACCCGATCGGATATCCGGAAGCCCGCAAAAGCACGGTGACCCCCATCGAGCCAAGGGCCAGAAACACGAATTGAGTGAGGGCAATTATTTGAAGCATCGAGCCCCAGCCGGGTAAAGGCTATCGAAAGCCGAAATTGCTCCAAAGACAATCCCCATCTGCCGACCTGCCCGAAACGGCCGCTCCGGAAGAGGCCGCGAGCACCCATTGGGCGAAAAACAGGTGGCCTGAAGGACTACATACCCATCGCTTCGTAGCCTCCATCGACGTAGATGACTTGTCCAGTAATGGCGGCGGCCCCGGGACTCGCCAGGAAGACGCCCGTGTGTCCAAGTTCATCGGGATGACAGCTTCGCTTGAGCGGCGCGTGTTCCTCATAGTGCTTAAGCATGAGCGAGAAGCCGGCAATGCCACGCGCCGCCAGAGTTTGCACCGGGCCCGCGCTGATGCAGTTGACGCGGATCTTCCTTGGCCCAAGGTCGTAAGCGAGATAGCGGGTTGAAGCCTCCAGCGACGCCTTGGCGACGCCCATTACATTGTAATGCGGCACCACCTTCACCGATCCGTAATAGGTCATGGCCACAATGCTACCACCCTCCGTCATCAAGGGTGCCGCGCGCTGTGCCAGGGCTACCAACGAGTAGGCGGAAACGTCGTGCGCGATTCTGAATGCTTCGCGGCTAGTCGAAAGAAAATCACCCTCCAGCGCCTCCTTGGGGGCAAAGGCCACCGAGTGCAACATCAGATCGACCTTCGGAGTCTGCTCCCGGACTTTCGTGAAGAAGTCATCCATTTCAGCGTCCTTGGTCACGTCGCAAGGATGCAAGACGACGTCGCTGCCGAATTCCGAGACCAGCTCCTGGACGTTCTCCTTCAACCGCTCTCCCTGATAGTTGAAGATCAGCTTCGCTCCCGCTTTGTGCCAGGCTTTGGCGATAGCCCAGGCGATGCTGCGTTTGTTCGCGACGCCGAAAACGACGCCGGTCATTCCGGAGAGAATGCCTTCACTCATGCACCATCAAAAGGCCATCCGGGCCTCTATTGTCACGCAGAAAAGGAGTTGGCGATCGGGGCTCGCGTCGGCGAAGGAGGCACCACCGCTCCTGCCGCGCGCATTTTTCCGCGTTCTGCTGTTGCTTTTCACGCGCTTTTCTCAGAAAGATTCCGCCCCGGGGTGAAAACAACGGCTGAATACATTGTTTCGGGGTTTGCAAAGATAGACGCGGACCTGAACTACCTGATGAAGTGTCTCAAGGAAGTTCTGGTCGAGCTTGGCGAGCATAAGGCCGCGCAGTTCCTTCCCTGGCAGGAAGGCGGCGAAGTGCATGACATCAACGAGCCTCCGCCGCGCATCGAGCAGGCCTATTCCATCGCCTTTCAACTCTTGAACATGGTCGAGGAGAATGCCTCGACGCAGACGCGCCGACTGCGAGAAATCGAGCACGGCCTCGTCGACGAACCAGGTCTGTGGGGCCAGCAACTGGCCCACCTCAAATCCGCCGGGTTCACAGCGGAGCAAATTCTCCAGGTTCTCCCGGAAGTGCGCGTCGAATCGGTGCTGACCGCTCACCCCACCGAGGCCAAACGCGCGGCGGTGCTCGAGCAACACCGTGCGATCTTTCTTCTGCTCACCTCTCTGGAGAATGCCAACTTGACGCCCTCCAGACGAGAAGCGATCCGCGACGAGATCAAGATCGTCCTCGAGCGGCTCTGGCGCAGCGGCGAGATCCTGCTGGAAAAGCCCGAAGTCTCTTTCGAGCGTCGCGGCGTGATCTTCTACATGCGCGAAGTGTTTCCCCTCGCCCTCGAGCAACTCGATGAGCGCCTGCGCCACGCTTGGAAGAACGCTGGCTTTGATCCCTTGCTCCTTGATAACCCGCACATTTGGCCGCGCGTGCGCTTCGGAAGCTGGGTAGGCGGCGATCGCGACGGACATCCGTTCGTGACCGCCAAAGTCACCGAGGAGACGCTGCAGGAAATGCGCCTGAATGCGATGATTGTTATTCATCGTCATCTGGAGAAACTGGCGGAGAAGCTTCCGCTTTCGAGTAACTTTCAGAAGCCGCCGGAGGCCCTCGAAGAAGCCATCGCCAAACTGCGGACCGCGAATCCCGATTCCGAATCGATCATTCGCCAGCATTCCGACGAACCGTGGCGCCAATACGTGATGCTCCTCCAGGCCAAGCTACCGCTGAGCATCGGTGTGGGTGATGAACCGTCCTCCCTCGCCGGCGCCGATCACCACTACCGGAGCCCATACGATCTCGATGAAGACCTGGTTCTTCTCGAGGAAACACTGGAGGATGTCGGCGCCAAACGCCTGGCCGACAGCGCGGTCTGGCCGGTCCGGCGAGCGCTCGATGTCTTCGGCTTCCATCTCGCCGCCCTCGACATCCGCCAGAACAGCAAATTCCACGACCAGGCGATCGTCCAGATCCTCGCTGCAATCGGGCAACCGGCGCCGGACTTTGGCGAATGGGAGGAGTCACGCCGGCTTGAATTTCTGAACCGCGAGCTCGAGTCACCGCGGCCATTCCTCTACCACGGCTCGAAAATCGGCGACCAAGCCGATGCAGTCCTCGGGTGCTACGCCGTCCTGCGCCGGCATCTCCGCGCCTATGGACGCGACGGAATCGGAGCCTTGATCGTGAGCATGACCCGCCAACTCTCCGATCTGCTCGTAGTTTACTTGTTGGCCCGCGAGGCGGGGCTGATGCGGTGGACGCCGGAAGGTCTTCTCTGCACGCTGCCCGTGGTTCCGCTTTTCGAAACTCTGGATGACCTCGAGCGAAGCGCAGGCCTGATCGAGGCCTTCCTTTCC
The DNA here is from genome assembly GCA_963820865.1 of uncultured Verrucomicrobiae bacterium. Lineage (GTDB taxonomy): Bacteria > Verrucomicrobiota > Verrucomicrobiia > Chthoniobacterales > Terrimicrobiaceae > DASTFP01. Next base: position 51,914 of record CAWGBZ010000011.1, on the reverse strand, counting down.
CACCCGGTGACCAAACGCAGCCTGGCTTTTCACCAAACCGATCGAGCCAAGGTTCTTTCGTTGCCGCAGAGCCGGCCTGTCCAGCAGGTGATGATCGGCTACAGCGATAGCAATAAGGACTGCGGCATCCTCGCCAGTCAGTGGGCGCTCCACAAAGCGCAAGACGCGATCGCCTCGGTCGGCAACGCCCATGGCACGAAGATCCGCTTCTTCCACGGTCGAGGAGGAACGATCAGTCGCGGCGCCGGACCGACCCATCGCTTTCTGGGAGCGCTTCCGCACGGTTCGATCCAAGGCGACATTCGGTTGACCGAGCAGGGTGAAACGATTGCCCAGAAATTCGCCAATCTCATCACCGCCACCTACAACCTCGAACTCTTTCTCGCGGGTGTCACCGGGTTCACCGTCAAAGAAAAGCGCCCATCCGAGATGACGAGCAAGGTCGAAGAGATCTGCGAGGTGCTCGCGACCTCCAGCCAGCAAGCCTACTCCAAGCTCATTGGCTCCGAGGGATTCATGACCTTCTATTCGCAGGCCACTCCCATCGATGCCCTGGAGATCAGCAGCATCGGCTCACGGCCATCGCGCCGGACCGGACAGCGCACTCTGGCCGACCTGAGGGCGATTCCGTGGGTCTTCAGCTGGAACCAAAGCCGCTATTATCTGCCCGGATGGTATGGAGTGGGCAGCGCGCTGGAAGCCTTGGCAGCTTGGAAAGCCGACGCCATCGGCGAACTCCGTGCTCACCTGAAGTCCTCTCCCCTGCTCTACTTCGTGCTGACAAACGTCGAAACCAACATCGCCAGCGCAGACGAAGACATCATGCAGCAGTATGCTGCGCTGGTCCAGGAGACAAGTGCGCGGGAAGCCATTCTCGGTCTAATTCGCCAGGAATTCGAGAAAACCAATCGGATGATGTCGGAGGTTTTTGGCGGGAGTCTCGACGTCCGGCGTCCTCGCATGCTGAAGACGCTTCGTTTGCGTGCCAATGCTCTGCGCGTCCTCCACGAACAACAGATCCAGTTGTTGGCACAGTATCGCGCTGCGAAAGCCGCCGGCTCGGCCGATACCAAGAAGCTTCTCCCCAAGGTGCTTCTTTCCATCAACGCCATCGCCAGCGGCTTGCGCACCACCGGATAGCACTCTCGTCTTGCCTCGATCGCGAGCGTCGGGGCGAAGGCTCGCGAATCCGAGGCCCTGCCGCCGATTGTCCCTCTATTTTATCGGTTCTGAGACGCGGACTCCTTCGGGAGGTTGAAATCGAAAGTAATCCGGCGAGAGATCGGCCTTGCGCTCGTCGGAGAAGGCAATGGTGGTGCGGTCTCCTTCGGCGCCGCTAATCTCCAGCCGCTTGGCGAAGAGCTCATCGGAAATATCGACGCGGATTTTGTCGACTGACTTGCGCAGGCTTGAGGTCTTCGGCTCCAACTCGATGCGGTAGCCGTCGCCGGTGCGCCAGCCTTGGACCCTGTAGTTCCGGGCCAGGTTTTGGAGACCAATGCCCGAAGTCATCGCGGAGACGGACTCGCGAAGAGCGCGGTTGGAAGAAAGACTATACTTCTCTGCTTCACCGAACTGGGGATAGAAAAGCCAGAGGGTGTCCCCGTCACAAACGGTCAAACTCCCGCCATTGACCTGACGCCGAAACATGTTCGGGGGGAGAAAGGACACCGTTCCCGATTCGACGACGGGTTTCTGCATAAGAGCGAACCGGCGTTCTTCCCTGAAATTTGCCTGCATGGCCGAGCCGCCGCGGCTTTCCGCGAGACGCGACAAGAGCGCATCGACCTCCTTGGCCGTCAGCTCCTGCGCATGAACCGTCGAGACCGCGAACAGAATCAGCAGCGGCAGCAGGCGCCTCAAAGACCGACCGGAATGAATTGATACCATTGCAAAGGCGCGCGGCGAATCTCCTCGAACAGCGAAGTCCCCAGATCCCGGGTGCACCGCGCAATCTCGGTATCGCGCTGTCGATGCGGCACGCGATGCGCCTGAACGGCCGGCTTCGCGGTGATTCGATAACGTCCATTCGAAAGACGCGTGACCACCACGGGAAGAATCTTGCACCCCGTCATCCAGGAGAGCAGGGCTGGCGAGGAGGAAAGCATCGTCCGGCCGTTCGGCAGGTCAAATGGCACGCCGCGCTCGGCGATCGGGCGATCTGCCAGCATCGCCATGCAACGACCTTCCTCGATGGCGCGAGCCACCTGAAGCGAGGAGAAGGGATCCGTCCCAATCGCAATCGTCTGCGTCCCCCATCGCTCCCTCCACGCCGCTCTCCACGCGGTGAGATCATCGGCGGGCTCGCGAAGGGTTGCGATCGTGACTTTCTGGCCCATCTGGCCGAGCACGACGGCGCCATACTCAAAGAAACTAAAATGCCCGGTGGCCAGGATGATTCCGCGGTCGGCGGAGGTTGCCGCTCTCAGATGCTCGATGCCTTCGTGCTCTGCGCAAAGCGCAAGCGCCTTGCCCGCGGGAAGAGAGCCCACCGCGACGTAGTCGGCGATGGTGGCGCCGAAATTTACAAAGACCGAAACCGCCTCACGATCCGAGACAGGACCTTTCCGAAGGAGGGCGAGATTGTCGCGCACAACCCCACGAATGGCGTGCTGGGTAACCGCATACGTCCAGGCAACCGTCCGGCTCAGGGCCTGGGCACCCGGCCTGCCAAAGAAAGGATAGATGCGCGTGGCCAGCGCGAACACGTCGGCGGAATAAAGGTTCCGATAGGCCCATCGCTCCGTGTGTGGTTTCTCTGCGGAGAGTGGTGCGTGCATCAGCGAAGCGAGTTCTCGGGAGGGATCAAGGCACGATAACCTGCCTCATCCAGTTTATCCAGAACGCGAGACATCGTCAGGAGCCGATGCCTCGATCCGCCACTTTCGTGAATCAGGACGATCGACCCGGGATGGATCGTCCGCATGATCCTCGCCGCGACCGTGGTCGGCGCCGCCGGACATCCATCGGACCCGTCCGCCGACCATCCTGTCACCCGAAGTCCAAGTCCTGCCGCGACCGGATGAACGGAAGCGTTGTTCATGCCGACCGGCGAGCGAAAGTATCGCGGCACCTCTCCGGTCGTCGAAAGGATCGATTCATAGCCCCGCACGATCTCGCGTCGCACCCAGGGCCGCGGCATCGCCCACCAGAAACCCGAGGGATGAGAATAGGTGTGATTGCCGAGGGTATGGCCCTCCTCAAGAATTCGCCGGCACAGGGTTGGGTTCGCCTCCACCTTCCTGCCCACGACAAAGAAGGTCGCCTTCGCTCCGCGCTTGGCGAGCATGTCCAGAATCTCAGGGGTATCTCTCTTGTCCGGGCCGTCATCGATGGTCAGCCAGACAGCGCGGTCCGGGGTCTCGAAGCGCGTCACGACTTCCCCGTGCCATGTGCAATTCCTCCGCAGCGTCGGATAAAGCCAGAGAAAATCGTGCGCAGCCCACGAGAACGTCCGAACTCGTCCCCGCAACGTCAGGATACCGAGGATGGCCGCAAGCCGGCCTGCTAGCACCAGGTGTCTTGTTTCCATCGTTGTCTCAGTTTCCAAACCGGCCACAGCCGCGTGAGCAATAGAAGACACAACCGCGTGTGCGTTCCTGCAAGCAGCAAGTTGTCTCGAAGGTACTTGAAGTGGGTTACACCTCCCATCGCCCGCGGGGGATAGTGAACGGGAACCGGGTGATTGATCGGGCGAACTCCCGCCCAAAAGAGGCGCACCGCGAGCTCCGTGTCAAAGTCGAATCGCCGCGCCGTCTGGATCGATTCCATGATCCGAACCGCGGGTCGAAGCGGATAAACCCGAAAGCCAAACAAAGAATCGCGCACCCCTCCCCAGAGCGTTTCGAAGTTGGCAAACCAGTTGCCCACGCGGCGCCCTTTCACGCGCTCGGGAGGAGCATCCGCTCCGAAAATCGGCACGCCGAGAATCATGGCGTCGGGATGAGCGATCGATAACTGCATGAACCGCACAACGTGATCGGCGGGATGCTGTCCATCGGCATCAAAGACGAGAGCATGGGAATATCCCCCCTCGACGGCGGCTCGCATCGCCACCAGGGCCGCGCCGCCTTTGCCTTGATTCTCATTGAGGCGAAAGAGACGCAACCCGCTGCATTCCCGCGCCAGCACGGACGCTTCGCTGACACTGCAATCCGTGCTGCCGTCGAGAACCACCCACACCGGCTGCCAATACTGAAGGACCGCACGGACCGTTCGTGCCAACAGGGCGCCGCTATTGAAGCTCGGGACAACAACCAGGTGCGAGTAGCCGCCCGGTCCAGGCGGCGAATTCAAGACGGCTTGACCAGGCGGATGTCATCGCCGGTATTCTCGAGATGCTCGCGAAAATAACGCTCGAGTCTTGCGGAAAGTTCCTGAGGACTTTCATCCGGTTCCGCGTGAACAAGTCGGCCAAGGCACAACCGGAATCGAAAGGGCGGCCTCGCAAAGGAAAACAAAGAGACCCCCTTCGAGAGGTAACGACCCTCGCGCTCGATGAAGACGGTTTGGATCGACGCGCCGGTTTTTTTCGCAATCAAAGCGAAACCATGTTTGAAAGCATTGATCGCCTGTGTCCCCGTCCGAGTGCCCTCGGGGAAAATGAGCAGATTCTCGCCCGACTGAATTTTCCCGATACCCTGGCGAATGAGCGCGGGGCCCTGGTCATTGGGGACAAAGCCAGCCAGGCGGGCAGCCCCGCCCAGAAACGGACTCTCGATGAGGTTGGCGCGCATGATGCACACCGTGCCCGGAACGACAGACAGCAGGACGACTGCGTCAATCAAGCTCGGGTGATTCGGTGCGAGCACCGTCCCGCGAATCTTGCTGAGCTTTTCAGCCTCGGGAAATTGTATGTCGAATACACCCATTCGACAGGAGCATCGCAACCAGAACCTGAAAAGGCCGCGAATCAAGCGTTGTCCGGCGGAAGGCGGAATCCGGTCTCCGAACCAGCGCGAAAGCAAGGCGCACAACGGACTCACAACGAGCCCGACGCCAAAAAAAAAGGACAGGCAAAAGATCTGCTTGGCGTAACCCCAACAACCAGACAGCGAGAAGGATCGCCCGGAAAGATGCTCTGCGATCGGAGGCGGGGATTCGGCTCGCGCGGAAGGCATGAAAGGTACTCTAACGGAAACTTTTGTGGAAAAAAGCGAAGAGATGGCCCAAAAACAAACCGGTCAGAGACTGCCTTCGAAATGATAAAGCCGCTGACCACTCTGGGGAACACTTCGTTAGAAACGCGCTGACTCGGTGACTTCGAAATCTGTGAAAAAATGGGCTCCTCTCCTTTTTCAATCGCTGGTCAGCATCGCGTTGCTTGTGTGGATTTTCTGGAACGAGGATTTTCGCAACCGCACGTGGCAGGTACTCTCGTCCGCCCATCCCGGATGGCTGGTAGCGGGCTTCCTTGCGGCCGGCGTGGGCAACCTGATTGGCGTTGTCCGGTGGGGCATTTTCCTGCGTGTGCTTGGGATCTCCCTCCCGCGCTGGGACGTCCTGAGAATGAGCTTTGTCGGATTGTTCTTTAACACATTCCTGGTCGGGGCCGTCGGTGGCGACGCCGTAAAAGTTGTGTGGTTGGCGGCAAAGGGCCACCGGAAGACCGCCGCGCTCCTCTCCGTGCTGATGGATCGGATGAGCGGCTTTGGCGCTCTTGTCGTTTGCTCTCTTGCCTTTATGACCATGCGGCTAGATTGGTTGATGCGAAGCGCAGTGGTTGCCGGTCTGATCAAGGCTGTCTTCGTCTATCTCTTTGTGGTCGTAATTTTAATGGCCGCCTCTTTCCTGATGAGCGCGAAAGGACTGACCAGCCGGCTGCCCCGGCGCTTTCCTCTCAGAGGGATGATCATCGAGTTTACCGAGGCGTACCTTCAGTTTGTCATTGCGTGGAAGCAAACCCTGCTGGCTTCGTTGCTTTCCGTGGGGATGCTGCTGGCATACTTCCTGACGTTTTACTTGAGCGCGCGCGCCTTCGGACTGCATCTGCCCCTGCTGGATTTCTTTGCCTTCATGCCGGCGGTCGACATCATCTCGGCGCTGCCGATCAGCCTCGGAGGCTTTGGCGTGCGCGAACAACTATTCGTCACTCTTCTGGGCGATCTTTGGGGCGTTCCAGCGGCGCAGGCGGTTTCCCTTTCTCTGTGTGGCGCGTTGCTCTCGATGCTATGGGGGCTTTTCGGGCTGGCCTTGCTCCCCGCCTATCATGAGGCCGCTCGGAGAGTCGGCCAGACATGAATCTTTCGCTTCGCCAGACGGCCGCCCGCTACCGGCGCTGGCCAAATCTTTACTACTATTCCATCGGGAAGATCGCTCTAGATCCCGCTTACCCGGAAGTGGCCAGAGCCCTGCGCACATCGACCCACCCTTTGCTTGATCTTGGTTGCGGCATGGGGCTCCTCGCCGCATATCTCCGAGCCAACGGACATCGCGCTCCGATTCTCGGCCTCGATGTGGATTCAGACAAAGTGGCCGTCGCCGCTCAAGTGTTGACCGGTAGCGAGGAAAAGTTCTGCACGGCAAACGCGATGAACTTCCCCGACCACTGTGGCGACATCGTCATGCTCGATGTTCTTCACTACTTCAGCGATGAAGACCAACAACGCTTGTTGCGCAGGATCGCGACGAGCATCGCCCCGCAAGGTCTCGCCTTGATCCGACTGGCCCTGAACGAACCCAACTGGCGCTTTGCGGCGACGCGAGCCGAAGAATGGTTCGTGCACTTCAGCCGTTGGATTCCGGTCCAGGGATGGAATTTCCCGACGCGCGAGGAAGTCTTAGCGCCTTTCGCCCAGGAAGGCCTGGAGAGCGACGTGCGCCCAATGTGGGGCTGGACCCCGTTCAACAGCCATTTGTTCACCTTCAGACGGAGTGCTTGACCAGGCGGCATAAGCCGAAAAATAACCCTTTCCGGATCGTTCGCTTCTGGCTATTCATCAAACGCAGGGAGGCAAGTTTGCGATGAAAACAGTGAATGAAATTCTCGGTGAGAATCAAAACCTGCGCGGTGCACTGCGGGTCCTCACCGGAAAAACAAATTCCGGGAAGCGCGCCATTTATATTTCGGGGAATCCCGATGGATTCAGGTTGCTGGCTGACATTCTTCGGGCGCAGGCGGATTCGGTAGGAAGTGGCGGCGGCGAGTCCAAGTATTTCTTCAAGCTCGAGCGTCAGTCCGGCTCCCTATTCTTCGCGACGGATGATTCGGTGGATATCTTCGAGATCCATTGCGAAGATCACTATCCCGAAAAACACGAGACTTCCGCCAAGAAGAAGGACTAAGGACCGTCGGCCACAACGCCGACGGACGGAGCGACCCCCTCCGGAAAACGATCAGGTCGTTAGCCGTCCTGACGTCCCAGCCTAATGGCTCGTCGAACTCCGGACGGCGACTAGCGGACCAGATAGTTCGCGGCCAGGGCAGTAAAGTCGGCAACCTGTTGAGCCTCCCAGGCGCTGTCCTTGCCAAGTTCCTTGGCCATCAGGCGAGCGGTGACGGGCGCTGCCTCAATGGCGGCCTGAGCGTCCAGAAGGAGGGCGCGTATTCGTCGCGAGAGGACATCTTCGACCGTGAGCGCCAGCTCGGCGCGCGCCCCCCAAACGACGCTGGCTTTGATGTCAGAGAGCCGGGGATGAAGCGGTTCCCCAAGGCTGGGATCTTCGGCGACAAGTCCCTCGATTTTGGAGACGTCGGTCCCGTAGACAGCGAGATGGTCAGGGAGAGGCGCCGCGTTGGGGCTGCGCCAGCCATGAAGTTGAAGGGTCTCCGTGATACAGGATTTGTTGTCGAAGCCACCGATGAGCGCGGCATGGTTCAGGGTATCCTCGGCCATCTTGCGGTAGGTGGTCCACTTTCCGCCCACAATGGTCAAAAGGCCTGAATTGGAAACCAGGATCTCGTGATTTCTGGAAATCGCCTTGGTCGCACCGCCTTCTTTTCCGGGCGGACGCACCAGCGGTCTCTGACCCGCGAAGACACTGAGGATATCTTTCTTCTGCGGGTCGCGCGCCAAATAACGCGCGGCGTTCCGGAGGATAAATCCGATCTCTTCCTCCAAAGCGCGTGGCTCCAGCTCGGGCGTCTGCATCGCCGTATCGGTCGTGCCCACCAGCACTTTACCGTGCCAGGGAATGACGAAGAGGACGCGTCCGTCATCGGTGTGAGGCACCATGATCGCGGAATTGCCCTGCAGGAACTCGCGGTCGAAAACCAGATGCACGCCCTGACTTGGCTGGACCGCGCGGCTGGCGCCCGGGTCGTCCATCAAACGGATCTCGTCCGCAAAAATACCGGCCGCATTCACGACCACGCGCGCTTTCAGTTTGAAGGTGCGCCCACTCTCTTCGTCCCGGCATTCGACCCCATCCACCATATTACCTGTCTTGGTGATACCGGTGACGGGAGTGTAATTGAGAACGCAGCCTCCATGATCCACCGCCGACTGCGCCAGGCTGATGGCGAGGCGTGAGTCGTCGAACTGTCCGTCGAAGTATTCGACGCCACCGAGGAGATTCTCCGGCTCGATGTTCGGAATTCGGGAAAGCGTCTCGTCGCGCGAGAGCATCTTGGAGGGGGCCAGGTTCAAGCGGCCCGCCAGGGCATCGTACACTTTTAATCCGATCCCAAAGAACGGTCCCTCCCACCATTTGTAGCGCGGGACGATAAACGACAGGTGATGGACGAGATGGGGAGCGTTTCGATGGAGTAAGCCGCGCTCCCGCAAAGCCTCGAGCACCAAGGGAATGTCCCCTTGCTCCAGATAACGAACGCCACCGTGCACGAGCTTCGTACTCCGACTCGAAGTCCCCTTCGCGAAATCATGCGCTTCCAGCAAAACGGTGCGCAGTCCGCGGGTAACAGAATCGACGGCGACTCCGAGGCCGGTCGCGCCACCGCCTACGATGGCGACGTCCCATTCTCTTTCATGTTCGAGCATGTTCAAAAGTTGATGCCGATTCATAAGCTACAGATAAGCAGGGGTGTGTACGGATGCGTGAGCTTCGAGGCCGCGCGCATGGTTGAAAAACGCACAGTCCAGTGGAAGGAACGACTTGGTTCCATAGCCCCTCGGCTCGCTGAATTCAAGAGAAAAGGACCCCTCCGACGCTCGCCGCTCCCGGCGCGTCTCCATTTCGAGTTTCCAAGCGTTTCAAGAAGCAGCGCGCTGACAGAAGAAAAAAAACCGCCCGGCGGTGGTTCCGCGGGGCGGTTCGTGATTGCTTTGGGGCGCGGGGAAATCAGGAAACTTCCGTGGCTCTCGTGAAAGCCTCAGCGGCTTTCTGACTCATGCTTCTTTCTCGGAGTTGCGGAGGGTGTCGGTGTCTCCGTCGGCTGCGCAGTCAGCGCTGGCGGAGCAGAGATTTCGCTCAACTTGATTCCGACAGCCTCGACGAGATGCGGCGTGACGTCTTGTTTGCGCACCGAGCTTATTGCCACGATTCTCCATACGCGCGGGATCTCCGTTTGAGGCTCAACCAAAGCTGTCGACCATGCTTCTCGCGACACGGCGGTGACCATGAGGCCAATTCTCGGTTGTTCCTGGTCAGGCAGCGTCCCAAACTCAAAGCCGAGACTCCGCATCGCATTCTGCGACTCCATCAAGCTCGTTTGCCCCAAACCTTGAGAAACCTCGAACGGACGACGCATTCTGGCGGGAACCGTGGTGTCGCCGGTGGGCGCTGAACGCTCGATCGTTGGAATGACGATCAGTTCTGCTTCGTCCTCGGTCTGCTTCACGTTGAACCCCTGCAAGACCAGCTGCTGACGAAGTAACTCGGCCACATTCTCGGCGGCCGCACTATCGTCCATAAAGGAATCGGCCACTACCGCCACGGAACGGCTCCCGGCCCGCCCAGGATCGGCCACTTCGGCGGTCACCTTCACGCGCGGAGTCGTTGCACAACCCAAAGCCGCAAGGCACAAAGCTAACGCGACCACCGGGCGCCAGACTTTTACGCCCCAATTCCTCAGTTCGCTCGTCATTCCTTCTTTCCCATACATAAGTAGCCGCCCAAAAACAGAAAACGACCTCAATGTTCGGAACCATTGTTCCACGAGGTCGTCGCAACTAAACCAGCCTGCAGCGCGATCCACTGGTTTGTGCAGGGTTCGCCCAAGCCGGTCTCGGAAAGATGAAGCGTCCGGCACGTAGCTCCACCCACCCAACCGTATTCAGTAAGCCGTCTTGGGAGGTCTGAACACTTGATACATTGTGCTGAAAATGATCCAGAAATCGAGCGGCAGGGACCAGTTTTCGATATACTTGATATCGAGCTGTGCCCGCTCCACAACGTCCTGATCATTCTTGGCTTCGCCGCGGTAACCGCTCATTTGGGCAAGACCGGTAATTCCGGGTTTGGCAAACGTTCGCACGTGATACGCCTCCATGATCTCACTGAACCGTCGGTTGTGAATGATCATGTGCGGACGCGGCCCGACGACACTCATATGTCCCAGGAACACGTTGAGAAACTGAGGAATTTCATCCAAGCTGGTTTTGCGCAGAATCCGCCCCATCGGATAGATACGAGGATCCCCGGCAGTCGCCTGCTTTGAGGCATCGTCGCCCTTGTCAGCTCGCATGGTCCGAAACTTGAAGATGCGAAATGGCAGATTGCTCAGACCCGCGCGTGTCTGCCGATAGAAGAGCGGACCGGGAGACTGGACTCTCTGGCAGATTTTCACCACCAGGCACAACGGAGGCAGAATAAAGAGAACCACCGGCAGGCTCATCAAGACGTCCACCGCCCGCTTGACGATCCGGTTTACCGGATCCTCCAGAGGTTCGTCTCGCAGGCCGATGAAATCCTTCCCGTGAAGTTCAAAGAACGAGATATTGTGGCGGAAGATTTCGGGGAGATTGTTCATGACGAGAAGGCGCACCCCGGCCCGGTTCGCGGCATCGACGACAAGATTCAATCCCACTTGATCGAGCGGCAGTTCGAGCAAAAGGATCTGCCGGATGCCTTCGTGTCGAATGATCCGCTGTAGCATGGTGACATCCGAAACCCGCGTCACATGTAAAACTCGCCCCTCTTCGCTATCGTCATCACTCGGCTTCCCGCGCAAGCCGAACCCAAAGGCGGCCGTCTCCAGAATCCACTTGTTGACGGCCCGCGCCTTGTCGACCGGTCCGATCAGCAGCGTTCTTTGCTCGTGCTCGTCGGAAAAGAGTTGATCGGCCAGTCTGGAGGGAATCAAGAAGTGGCAAATAAGAAAGACGACGTAAACGGTTCCCAGGAAGGCGAACAAGACCGCGATGCGCATGTGCCTGAACTCGGGTTCCATCCCAAGGGCCATCGTCAGCAGCAGCACCACGCCAATGTAAACGGTCTGCTTGATGGCCAGGGTATGGTAATTCACGAAGCCGCCTGCCAGCAGCGTGGCCGCGTTCGAACGACCACGGACGGCGGCAATGACCAAGCCGACGACCGCAGCGAGATTGTAGAGAATAAATCGATGATAGTCGGCGACGGCACCACCTTGAATCATTGGCGAAATAGCCGTCAGGAAGATCCAATAGAGGACCGTCAGGACGACGGCCAGAATGCAATGATAAGCATTCCAAAGACCTCTGATGCGATTCCAAAGCATTTTTTATCGAGGTGTTGTGTCCACGCGCGGTTGCGAACGCTCGCTACGGGCAACTTCAACTTTTCGGTTACCAGGCAGCATACGCGATGGGACAGGATTGGAAAATTGAGACGAGACGGGCTTGGGCCGCATGGCTGCCAAACCAAACCGTCAGCAGGCCATGTTCGTTCCTAAGTGAAACGCGTGGTTTAAGGCGAAATCCGAACCCTGCATGGCCTTGTTCTCAACCCTTCAGCTGGGGATCGTTTTTTCGCGCCGCACTTCAGCCCCCTTTTAGTGTCCCCCACGCCGGGTTGCAAGGCTCGTTTTTGACCCTTCGCGGGTCACCAGACGCCACAGTCCGCGTATCACCAGGTAAAAGAGGCACGCGATCCCCAAACCGAGCCAGCCATTGACGACGTCGTCAAAGTCCACGTGACGTTCTGGCATCCAGATTTGGGCGAACTCCAAGACGGGAATCAAGACGCTGATCGCAGCGACCGCCGTGATCTGCTTCCAGTTCACGACACGCCTGTCCATCAGCAGGACGAGCGCAGCAATGCCAAACAGCCCAAAAGCCAGCTGATTTCGAAAAGCGTCAAACGTGTTAAAGAAAATCCGCACGTCCTCGGGAGCCATCTCCTTGGGAACCTCAGGATCCGGTTTGAGCGCAAAGAAAAGGATCATTCCCAAACACCCGATAAATAGCAGAGCCCGGAGCAATTTCGTCATGTACTTCGTCAACCTCTCGGCACCGAAGTGACCGAATACCGGAAATAAAGCGCCTTTCGCGACCGCATTCAACAAAGTCACAACCCTAAGGAAGCCTCCCAACCCGGAGAGTTCCTCCTTACGAAATCGGCAAACTGCCTCTTGAAGACTTCCGCACTGAACTTCTCCGCCTGTTGCCGAATCACCGCAGGAGTAAAAGTCCCCTGTTCAAACGTGCGGACCGCGGCGGCCAGGGATTCCGCCGACTGCTCCTCAAATAGCACGCCGGTCTGGCCCGGAATCACCGTCTCCGCTACCCCACCTCGGCCGAACGCGATCACCGGCGTGCCGCAAGCTTGCGCTTCGACCGGAATGATGCCGAAATCCTCTTCCGCCATGAAGACAAAGGCCCTGGCTTTCTGGAGATGCGATCGCAAGGTCGCATTGTCCCTGTAGCCGAGGAGCTCCACGTTGGGGCCGGCTTTCGCACGGACTCTCGCCATCTCCGGGCCATCGCCAATGATGAGCAGCCTTTTGTCCGGAATCCGGCTAAACGCCTCGGCAATGAGGTCGATCTTCTTGTACGGGACCATCCGCGACGCCGTCAGGTAAAAGTCCTCCTTCTTCTCCTCAAGCGAGAAGCTTTCGACGGCCACTGGAGGATAAATCACCTCCGCCTCCCGACGGTAGACTTTCATAATCCGTCGCGCGATGTAGGCCGAATTTGCTGCGAACGCATCGACACCGCCACCCGTCCGATAATCCCAGAGCCGAATATAATGAAGCAGGCACCGCACGATCCAGCTCTTCACTCCTTTCGTCAGTCCGGATTGCTCAAGATATTGGTGCTGCATATCCCAGGCGTAGCGGATCGGCGAGTGACAATAGCAAAGATGTTTCTGGTCGGGGCCGGTCAAGACTCCCTTGGCGAACGAGTAACTGCTCGAAATCACCAGATCGTACGAGGAAAGGTCGAACTGCTCGACCGCCAGCGGCATCAACGGAAAATAAGAACGGTACCGTGTCTTGCCGCCAGGCAGCCTCTGGACAAATGAGGTCTGGACTGGCTTGTTCTGTAGAAATCCGCGCTGCTCGGGCGGAATCGCGTCGATCATGCTGAAAATATCCGCCTGTGGAAAAACGAGCAAAATCTGCTCCAGGACGCGTTCCGCGCCGCCGTAGAGCGGGAGCCAGTCGTGCACGATTGCGATCTTCCGTTTGGCTGGCGAGGTACTCATTTGATATTCACGATGTCTTGGAGCAATTGGCGAATTTGGCCGACCGTCTTCTCCATGCAAAACCTCTCGCTCGCGCCTTGGAGAGCCGCGGTCGACAGCTTGGAAACGAGAGCTGGATCCTGAATGATTCTGCCCACTGCCAGGGCAAGGGCCGGCGGATCCGCCGCCGGGACTAGAAATCCGTCCTCGCCATCGGTGATAATTTCGTCGACGCCTCCGCCTCGCGTCGCGACCACGGGGGTCCCCGCCAGCATGGCTTCAACGATGACTCGACCGAATGGCTCAGCGGCCACCGAGCAATGGACAACCACATCCATCGCCTGAAGCAGCGCGGTAATGTCGGACCGGAATCCGAGAAAATGCACTCTTCCCTGCAAGCCGGGCTCTTCCGCCGTTCGGTGCAACTCCTCACGATAAGCGCGATCGTCCTCGGTGAAGAGCGCCTCTCCTACGACGACGAGGTGCACACCCGGCAACGAGCGGAGCGCTTCTAGAGCGACATGCTGGCCCTTCCAGCGAGTCAAGCGCCCAAAAATTCCGATCACGGAGCCGGCCGGCAAATCAAGTTCCCTGCGCAATGCGCTTTGTGAAAAATCGCGGGGACGCGCAAAGAGGGACGGCTCAAAACCGTTGTAGACGACTTCAACGACCGCTCGCCTCCCGCCTGTAGCGACAAATGTCTCGGCGGTCGCATTTGAATTGGCGATCACCAATCCTGCCCGTCGCGAAAAGAACTGCAGGAGCTTCAAGTTCATCGGGCTGAAATGCTCGTCCGTCAGCAAGTCATGAAGATGGACCACCAAATGCCGCCGGGAAAGCCAGGCGACCAACCCTCCGAGGACGATAGCTTTGGGGGTATTGCAATAAACCAGCACCGCATCCTGGAGGCGACGGCGTACTTCCTGATAAAACGCCAGCACCTGTGGAGCGACTTTCAGCATCGAGAGGACACCCGCGCTCTTGCTGAGTGCTTTCGACTCGGGGGGAAGCGAAACTGTCTCTACGAGAACCCCCCTCTCCCGCAGCATGTCGACAAATGGCCCCTCTTCAAGCAGAACGACCCGGGACCAGGCAGAACACGCTTCGGCCAGATCGGCCAGAAAAAGCTCTGCACCCCCCAGTTGGCCGCTTTGGTCCAAGAAGACAACAGGCGTCGCCTGGCGCGTGCGCGGACTCATCCGATTCCCTATTTCTGAAGGCATCTTTCGTACACTCCTTTAACTTTCCTGGTGATCACCGGCCAATCGAAGTTGTCCTTCGCATAGGACCGGCACGCCTCATCCGACGGCAGCTTGTCCCGCGCGCCGAGACGCGCAGCCAAGCCCTCGGCAATCTGGGCGGGCGAGGAACCCTCGAAGATCAAATCCTTGGAAAGATCGTTGACCACCTCGGGAAGTCCGCCCACCGGAGTCACAATCACCGGCGTCCCGGCCGCGAGCGACTCGAGCACGATTAAACCAAATCCCTCCAAGGCAATCGAAGGAACCACACTCAGGTCGGACGCCCGGTAGGCGAACGGCAGGTCGGCGTCGGGAACAAAACCTGCCAGTTTCACGTGTTCCCTTAAATTCTTTCGCTCGATCAAGGCCGCCAATTCCCCGGACAATGGCCCCGTTCCCGCCAACATCGCCAGGATCGCCGGCTCCTTCTTGCGGAGTTGGTCCACCGCATCGATAAAGTTCTCCAAGCCCATCCGGCGAGCCAGACGCCGAACCGTCAGCAAGATCACCCGATCCTGAGGCCAGCCCAGTTTCTCCCTCGCTTCGACGCGCGACACGCCGGTGTTAAAAACATCCGCCTGCACACCGCCGGGAACAATTTCGATCCGATCCTCGCGAACGCCATATTGGCGGACCAATACATCGCGAAACGCCTTGGAAAGAACAATGAACCGGCGCGCGGTCGCATAGGTGGCGCGCTCAATCCCCTGTTTGAAGTAAACGGCCCGGCGACTCTCCCCTTCAGCGGCCGCTTCAAATGCCCACGGTCCATGAAAATGCACCACGTGAGGGCGCCGCCAGAGGACGTCGAGCAACGGAAAGCCGTACAACGCGAAGTGGGAGGCCAGCAGAACTGGTCCCGATCCCCGGGAGATCTCCTCCTTTATCCCTTTGCGCAGCATGCGAAAACGCTGTGGCAGGGATTGTTCCCGACTTCCCAGGAATCGCACCTGGGCGCCAGTCCCTCCGGACTTGCCCTCGCCGAAAATGAAGGCTCTCACCGAAGGATCCTCCCGCACCAACTCCGACACCAAACCGTAGAAATAGCGATCCGCTCCACCGCCACCCTCCGGAAACCAGTGCATGCCAATCTCAAAAATGCGCATCGTTCCTGCTGCTCACGCCTTCCCACAGACGAAAACCACCGGCATCATGCCAAGTGGTCCGGGGAATGCAACTTCACCCCGCCTTGCGTCGCAATCCGCCGAATATTCGACGGTACTCGGCCAACGGCTGACCCTTGATAAACGGCTCTTCCACGAAAACGTAGCTGAGCCAAGCCACTGCGAGAGTAAATGGAAGCGACACCGCCGCGATAATAATGCACGAAGTCGTCCAATCGATTCCGCGCGACATGGGGTCGAGAAGCCTGTTCACCGCAAACAACACGCCAATGTGATAGAGGTAGACGGAGTACGAAATCTTCCCAATCCATTGCAACCACTTCCAGTGAAATAACGGCAACTCCTGCAATCGAGAAAGAC
Source organism: uncultured Verrucomicrobiae bacterium (assembly GCA_963820865.1). Taxonomy (GTDB): domain Bacteria; phylum Verrucomicrobiota; class Verrucomicrobiia; order Chthoniobacterales; family Terrimicrobiaceae; genus DASTFP01. The sequence goes on along the minus strand of CAWGBZ010000011.1, from coordinate 35,686 downwards.
CGGTGCAACCCATGATTAACGCGAAGGCCACACATGTAATCACCGGCGCGACAATCATGAAGACCGCATCATGAGCGTTCTGCCAATCGATACCCGAACGCTTCGCCCAGATCGACGTCGCCGCCAGCGTGAGCAAAGACAGCCCAACCAACCCCAACGCCCACCCGAGCTTGAGACTACCCAGTCTGGACCGGATCACCCGTTCGGCGGAATACAGCAGGATCCCGACGCCAAACAGGTCGAGATACGAAAACACCCATTTAAAACGAACGATCGTCACCGAGGGCCACCAATGATTCACAAAGAGAATCTCGTACGAGCGACTGATCAGCCCCACCAGAACAAATAGAATCCCCAAGCCGACCGTCGCTTGCTTCCAATCCTTGAAGAGACTTAGGGCCAACAACGACGCAAACGGCAAAACCACGTAAAACTGAATCTCGACCGCCAGCGTCCAAAGCGCCGCGTGAATCGCGAAGAGATCCGTCATGTCCAGGTAGTTAAAGTAGAGGCCCACCCGCGAAAGGAAGTCCAGAACGGTCGGCGCATTTGTCCCCGAAAAATGACGCAGCAGCACGAAAACACAGAGACAGAAGAAGTAAGCGGGATAGATTCGAAGAAGTCGATGCCTCAAATAGACAAAGATCGTCCACCATTGGTTGCCACTACTGAGCCTCTCAAGTAACTTGCCTCCAAGTAGATAACCGCTCAGGACGAAGAACAGGTGAACTCCATTGTAGCCAAAGAAGACGATCCTGCCCGCCTGCAGATTGAGCGCCGAGTGATAGAAGAACACCAGCAGGCATGCCAACGCCCTGTACGCATCAAGATAGGGACGCCGATTGACCGCGGCCTGATTGGTTACAGCTTTTTTCTCCATTACTCATAGACAGCGGCCAAGCGCGCCACTACCGAATGCCGACCTCCGTGACGGGACATTCACAGGACCAACTCATGATTCCTGTATAGTCATTTTGGAGAACACGGCAGGCTTTCGAAATCACCACAAGGAGCTCTAAATGAACGGCTACGAGGTTCTCGGACCAAACCCCGAAACGCTCTCCAAGGTGGCGGCCATCTTCTTGGCGACCGCGGCCAGCGAGACTTCCCGCTCCACCCACTTTCGTCCGTTTTCGGCATACTTCTCGCGCTGCTCTTTCTGCGTCATAAGGGTTCGAAGGCTTTTGGCGAACTCGGCGACATTTCTTTCCGCAAAGATCAACCCCCCGTCCGCGGCACGGATAAGGTTGGGAATTTCCCCGGAGTCTGAACCGATCACGGGCGTTCCCGAGGCCATCGCCTCGGTAATAACGCGCCCGAACTGCTCTTTCCAGTTCGGCTGGGTTTCCGAGGGAACCACCAGCAGGTCAAACGCGCTCAGATAGCGAGGCGTTTCCACGTGGGGGACGAATCCCAAGAACTCCACCTGGTCGAGAACACCGCCATCCTTCAAAAGCTGGCGAAAGGTTTCTTCGAAGTCGCCCTTTCCAATGACGACAAGCTTCCAGCGCAGATCGCGCAACGATGGCAAGGTGGCCGCCAGCGTGCGCAGACCCTTTGGTTCGACGATCCGTCCGACGTAGCCGATGATTACCTCGTCATCGGCGCGCGGAATCAATTGCCGGTCTTCCTCGAGACCTCGCGGGCGATAGATTTTCGGATCGAGAGGCAGGGCGCACACCTCGGAGCGCCCATGAAAGTTTTTCGCACGCAGGACCTCGTCGACCGCATCGGTGATCGGAAACGCAAAGGCGCTCCGCCGATAGACCATGCTTTCGAACCAACGGAACGGCGGCGGATACTGCTTGAGGATATTCTGAGCCGAGTAAAACCCGAAGGGCACGCGCAGGGTTCGGGCGTTTGCCCTGCAGATCTGCACCGTCGCCATCGCATAGGGTTCGTTGTGCACGTAGATCGCATCGAACCGGTGTTTTCTGAAGAACTTCGCCCAGTCTCTCTTATAGACATGAAGAACGATGTGCCCGTTCTTCCACACCGGCACCTTTTCAATGGTTGCCTGAAGGCCGGGCCAAACCCCTCCCTCCAGAACGTTCCCAAACTCATCCTTCCATTGATCCGGAATAATCAGCGAGATCTTCCAGCCGGTCTGTTGCTCGAGCTCGGCGTAGATCTGCTGATTGATCGGAGTGGTGCAGGGATGGCTGACAACCAGAAGGTGCATTCTTAGCTCCCCTTCCTTGAGCTCAGATATTCCTTATAGGCGTTTTCGGTCTGTTCGGTGACGCGATCCCACGTATAGTGTTGCTCGACCAACTGGCGGGCATTTCGTCCCATCTCCTGGCGCTTGCCAGCGTCCTGGATGAGCGGCTCAATGACCTTGGCGATGTGTTTGGGATCGCTCTCGACAAAGTCGCCGTTCACGCCCGGTTGGATGAAATCCTCGGTCCCGTTGATCGACGTGGCCACCACCGGCAAACCGCAGGCCGCTGCCTCGATCGTCGCCAGACTGAAAGCCTCATACCAGCTCGGGAAGAGGAACATGTCCGAACTCGCCAGAGCCAAGGGAACATCCTTGCGGAATCCGCCAAAGAGGATCCGAGTGCCCACCCCGCATTCGTCGGCCAGCGCTCTGAGCGTATCTCTGGCGGGATCGTCACCCGCGATGAAAAGCTTGGCCTTGGGGTTGGGAACCAGGGCCATGGCGCGAATGGCCAGATCGAGGCCCTTGCGGACCCATTCGCCGCCGGCAAAGATCAGCACGACGTCATCCGCATCGAGTCCGTTCTCACGGCGCCAAGCCAGCCGCTGCTCTTCGGAGATCGGCTTGAAGATCTTCAGATCAGCGGCATTCGGAACGATCCTCACCGGCGCCGGGCCAATATCGTAGTTCTCTCGCAGCTCGCGTTCCACGCCCCGCGATACCGGAAGGAAGAGCGGAAGCTGCTTTCCGGGACGGTCCGTGTAGAGCTTATACTCCGCATCGCTGGTCACTTTCAGATAGGCCTCGCGCGTCATGCGGCGGAAGGCCGAAATTTTCTCAAGGCTTCCCAGCCGGTCGAGGATCTTCTTTTTGGCGGGCTGAATGTTTTGTATTGTGACGACGTTGGCGCGCAGAGTGTTGCAGCCAATGCTGTGAATAATGTCAAAGAATCGACCGGGAATCGTTCGATTCACGGTGACGTGATAACTCAGAAAGTCGGCCACTTCCGGCCAACCGGGACCCGGCACGCGATGCCAGCGGACCTTGCCCAAGTCCAAGTCTTCGGCCTTTCGCGCGAAGAGATGGACCTCGTTGCCACGATCCGCAAGCCTCTCCGCTACTTCGTTCACCGCCCGGGCGCTTCCGTCCCGCCGGTTGCAGTTAATCATCGAGAATGCAATTTTTAACATTTTAAAATTCCCCTTACCAAGAATGCCCACTCGTGGGCGATTCGAGCTCGTTCGTTATCTCCTTTGCCGAGCGACCTGCTCGGACATCTTTCCACGGGATGACGCCGGTGGACATCCGGCCCCGCATCGAAAACCTACCCTCCAGAGTTCCTTTCCATCGTCACAAGCCGTTGCGCATCCGGTTGACAAGACGTCCCATCAGAAAAACCCCACCGTCATTCTCATCTCCCGCGGGACAGGGATCCCAATTCCCCGTCTGAACTTCACGAAAACACCCTGCAGCGACCAAGCCCCCTCAGGCTGTCTGCCCGGCAGCAGCCACTGGAACGGTAGGTGCCTCCGGGGGCTTTTTCATCAACTGGAGCTTCTGGACAAACAGTCCCAATGCCTTCGGACACAAAGCCGATCCGAATACGATCCAGAGAATCGAAAACTGTGTGATCACGTTCGCGACAAAGCAAGCCGGGATTAAAGCAATGAGCAAAGCTCGGGCCAGCATCACTTCGGTGGGCCGGAATCCAATTTTGAACCGTATCGCCAGTTGCTTCCACATCAACAAGAGCGCGTAGAGGATCAAGATCGCTCCGAGCCACCCGTACTGCGCGACAATCTCGATGTAACCGGCGTCGGTAATGACAGCTCCCGTGTTGGAACCACCTCCGGTGTTGATACGGCTTGAAATTCCTGTCGCCCCCAAACCAAACCCAATCGGGTTCAGCAGGATCGTCGCTACGCCGTAGGAATAGATGTCCATTCTGGCTTGGAAGGATCCATCCTCCTGCATTGAGCCGAGTGTCGAAAAACGATCCTGCAGTTTCTCGGAGCCCGGCATCTTATCCATCCCGAACCACGCCGCACCTCCGATCACTGCCATGGCGATCAACATCTGGAACAGACCTGTTCCCTTGTTGATCATCACATAAACAATGATGGTAAAGGTCGCGAGGATGATGCCGGTGCGCGTCTGTGCGAGCAGGATATTCGAGAGCACCAGGAGAACGGCAAACCAGCTCAAAGGAGTGCGCCACTTTGGCGAAATAATCATCGGCACGATCGCAAAGCCAAGGAATCCACCAAAGACCCCGCGTTCCGCCATCGTCGAGAAAACCGACATTTTGGTCGGCTCCAGAATTCCCAGGTAGCCTTCGAAGCCTACAGCCCGCACCCAAAAGGCATCCCACGGAGGAATGGTAAAATACTGGTACCAGCCATACGCGGAGGCGACAACCGCACACCACGCGGACGTTCGCAGCCACCGATCTTTCGTTTCCTGGTCGGCGCCGATCGTGAGGATATATCCAAACAGGGCGATGGGGGCCAAGACTTCCGCCAAGGCATAGACCGCCGCGAATTGAACGCGGGCGAACCCGACGAGAAAACCGTACCCAATCGCAACAAAGAAACAGGTAAGAATCGTCCGATGAGACTTCGGCAGCATGCCAAAGCGGCCAAGGAACGGCAGCATCATCAGCATGGTCACGGCCAGCGGAGTAAGGCTCACCGGGGACAAGGGATTGAAGGCTCCGGCGTTGTAGTCCAGAATCCGTCGCAGTCCCCGATTAAATACGTAGACGATAACGACATAGTCGACGAGAAACGTCGACCGCTGTAAGGCAAAGAACGCGCCAATTGCGACAATGATCGCGGTGACTACCCAATCCATGAGATTTCCTGAAGTATAGGCACTTTTTGCTGGCGCCGCAATGCGTTTGCGCTTCGAAGAGTTTTCAAGCTTTCTTTCTCATCAGCTTTCGCACGGCGTCGCCAACCCGCTGCGCATATTTTTCCATCGTATATTCCTGACTCCGCTGTTGGGCGCGTTCGCCGACCGAGCGCGCCCACCCCGGATCGCGAAGGAATTTGAGAATCGCCTTGGCGAGTTCTTCCGGCTTGTCCCAGGTGACGAGTTGCCCGTCGACGCCGTCAGAGATGATCTCCTCTGGGCCGCCCGGCTTCGTCGCCACCACGGGTTTACCCAGCGACATCGCCTCGATGACAACGATCCCAAACGGCTCCTTCTCGGAGGCATGCACGAAAACATCCATGGCTTGCATCCATTCCGGAACGTTCCGCTGCACGCCAACCATGCGGATCTTATCTTCCAAGCCGAGATCTCTGATCTTGGACCGCAGCCATTGCTCGTAGTCCGGCTCAAACTTGAACATCCCGCCAACAATTATTCCCTCGCAGTCCGGGACTTTCTCTTGCACCCGGGCCATCGCGTCGACGAAGACGTGCATTCCTTTCCAGCGCTGCAGCCGGCCCACGATTCCAACAATCGGCCGGTTCACATCCAGACCCAAGCGAGGCCGGATTTCCGCGGCCGTTTGCTTCTCGGCCTCCGCGAATCGTGTAAAGTCCGCCGCCAGCGGCACTCCAATCACGCGATGCCGAACGAGCGCCTGTTGGAGTACGGCGGCGAAATTCGAACAGGTGAGAGCACCCGCTGCGGGAAACAGGCGCGAAAGCCGATCCACCGGACCGTTGTCGGGCAAGCCCATCTGGAAGTAGACCGCCGGCACACCCACCATCCTCGCTGCCGCACCACCGTAAATGTGCGCCTTGGTCATCCATCCCAGCACCAGATCCGCCCGGTGTTCGGTGATCAGACGGCGGATCTTGCCAATGGCCGAGACGATCTTCCACGGCTGACGCAGGCGTCCACTGTCCACCACCTCGACCCGGACACCGGTTTCTTTGAAAACCTTCTCAAGCTCCCCCTCCTCCAGCAGCACCACGAGCACCGACGAGAAGCCGGCCGCTTCGCGATAGCGAAGGAGATGAATGAGCGCTTCTTCCGCCCCTCCGTGGAGGTAGGCGGATGGCATAACAATGACAACCCTCATGGCAGCAAAAAGATCCTGGTGAGACTTACCGCAAATGTTCCAACGTCTTGCGCGCGATGACCGGCCAGGCGAAGTGCTTCTGGAAAAAGGCTTCCATTTCCTCGCGCCCGCTCTCGCCGCGTTTCCATTTTGACACGATCCATTGATTTATTTTCTCGGTGAACGCCTTTTGATAGTCGCGGGGAGCAAGAATCAAATTCGCAGGCGCGCCCTCCCGCAACAAGGCGTCGGTGTGATCAGCCCAGGTCGAGGCGACAGCCACCCCGTGCTGAAAGCCGGCAATCGCGGACCCTCTTCGGGTGGAAATGCCGTCGATAAACGGCGAAATCAGCAAGTCCATGGCCCGCATTCGGTCGGCCGCCGCCTCCGCCGGCAACGGCCCCTGATCCATGAAGGGAAATCCCGCACAGACCTCGCGAAAGCTCTGGCCATCCTTACCTACATACAGAACCACGAGCTTCTCCTGGACGCTGGCCGCCGCGCGCACCGCCGCGCTCATCCAGTCAGTCATGCGGCTGGGATGCGAGGAACCGAACATCCCCAAAACGAGCGTATCCGGTGAAAGTTTGAGGTTCTCGCGAGCCGTCGCGACGGACAGCGGCGAGGTAGGCAAATTCGAGCCAACCGGAAGATGGTGGCACACCGCCTGCGGGAAGACCTCTTTGATCTCTGCAATCCACCGCGTTGTTGAAACGAAGATGGTGTCCGCCAGTCGTGCCAGAGCGCGAAGCTGACGATTCTGCCATTGACGCATCACCCAAAGCTTGAAGGGCCGGTCGGGGACCTGGGTCTCGTGAAACATCACCGCCACCTGCGTTTCACGCGATTTTTTCAGACGGCGCAACGCATCGATCAACCAGGGACAATACCCCCACTTTCCGAAGCCAAAAGGATTGTATTCGACCACCAACCAATCGAGCCGGCTGCCCTTGGTCAGCAAAGCCGGAAGCTGCTTGATCGCTTGGGGCTTCTCGGGATCGAAGAAGGGATGAACTTCGACGCCTTCGCAAGGCACCCGTGGGCGCCCGGTGGATGTCCAAACGCTCGTGGCGACCTGCGCCTCGGCCAGAGCTGTTGCCAGCCAGTAGGTATAGTCGCCGATTCCGTCGAAGTCGGGCGGAAAAGCCGAGCTGAGTAATCCGATTCGCAAGGTGAGGAAGTCGACTAGCGAAGGAGGTTGAACTGCATTATTGGCGTGACGGTCGGCTGCTCAGCACGACCGTGGACAGGACTCCCCGGATTTCCTCCTTCTCGTCGCCATATGGCTAGAAGAAGTGGCGGACCACCTTGGTATTGTAATTGAACGCGGAAGTGCGCATCCCGATTTTTCGCGCGGGGATGCCGGCGACTAGTTCCCGGGGCCCGACCGACTTCGTGACGACCGCACCGGCAGCCACGACCGCGCCTTCCCCGATGGTTACTCCGGGCAGGATCGTCGCGCGACTGCCAATGAAGACAAAGTCCTCGATCTTTACCGGCCGGTTTCTTCCGCCGATGTCATCCGTCGAAATATCGTGGTCCGCCGTAATGATATGGACTTCCGGAGAGATCGAGACATTCTTGCCAATCGTGATGTAGCCCCTGGCGTCGAGGCGGCACCGTTGGTTGATCACGGAGTTTTCACCAATGACCAGCTGTCTTCGGCAATCAAGCCAAAGCCCGGAATGGATGAACACCCCAGGAGCCATTTCGACTTGCATCACGCGTTGGTAGAACAGCTTGCGCAGTCGCGCACTGGGAAAGCTGGCAACCACGAGGTTGCATACATAGAGAAGAGCATCGAATCGAACTGCGGCCCAGTCTGTCATTTCCCAAGTATCCTCCGCTTGATGGTGCGCGCCATGCCCCGAAGCGAAGACGGTTCAGCGAGCGCCGAGCCGGCCAGCCTCCTGGCATTCGACATCCATCGTTTTCCACGAGCATCGCCGTTAAGAAACGCTTCCAAACCGAGCAGGAAAAGATCCTTCCCCAGGATAACCTGCAGTCTCCTGGCCAGTTCGGCGCCGCTGGGGTGCGGCCGGAAAAGGTTCCCGGCGTCATCGGCAAATACGATCATTTCGTCTTGAAGCCGTCCCGACGTTGAAAAGGTCGATGTTACTCCACCCTCATTCTGCCGATAGCGAACCAGCACCTTTGGAATCGCCCGGCACCGGCGGGAGACCATGGTAAGCTGAAGGTAGTAACGCCGGTCGCACACCATCCCGAATCGCGGATCGGGAGAACCTGCACGCTTCGACGCTTCGCGGGTGAAGGCCGTCGCCGAAGGCAAGGCGTGGTTGTTATCCAACAGCCAGATACAAGCGTCCTGGCCGGTCATCTCCTTTGCCACCGTGACGGGCGCCGAACGCTGGCGAACCTTCAAACTCGCGTCGTAGTAGTCCCAGTTGGACCATGCCAAATCGAGATCAGGCTGCTTCTGAAAGGCGTCTGCGAAAGTCTGCAAGGCATCCGGTTCCCAGGCGTCATCTGCATGTAGCGTGGTAAGAACAGGCGCGCTGGTGTTGGCAATGGCGTAGGCCCAATTGTTCGCCTGCTTGAGATTCTCGCGTTGGTGAACATAGCGGATCCGCTTGTCCCCAAGATAGGGAGCTACTACTTCGCCGGTGTTGTCGGTCGAAGCGTCGTCCGAAATGAGCAGTTCCCAATCCGGAAAGGTTTGGGCACAAACGCTGTCGAGAGCGGTCTTGATGAAGCCGGCGCTGTTGTGCGCCAGCATGCAAACGCTGATGAGTGGTTTATCCAAAGATAGCAGGTCTGATTTTAACGCGGGGGCGACTTCCTGTGCCAGATAAAGCGGAGGAGCGCGGCAATCCGCTCGATCCCAAGGCGAGGTTGGTTCGGTTTAATGCGCCCGGCCTTCATCTCGATCTCCCAACGCTTGGCCCAGCAAAGGAAATTGTACTGCGCAAAGAGCAGCGACATGATGAGGCCGAAAGCGCCCTCGCGATAACTGCCCTTGTAAACGTAAAGATTAAGAAACGTGCGGATGATTCCCGGGAAGGGAGACTTCGGCATCGGCTCACCATCGGCGACGGCCTGTTCCGCTTCCAGACTCGTATAGCGGTTCTGGGTGGTCAGATAGTCCTTGATGGAATCCTTCGAGAAATGGAGAAGGTACCCATCCAGGCTATCTGTCTTGCCCTCCGTGATGAGACCCTCGTGCACCAAGCGCGCGTCCCACTTCACGCCGACCTTTCGGTGCATCCGCGTTTGCCAGGCTTCTCCATGCGTGTACGGCGTATAGACGCCGAAGTAGTGTTCCCGCCGACGCACCCGAAAAACAGTGACATCCGGAGCAATCCCTTCTCGCAAACGTCGGCGAACCTCTTTGGCCAGTTCGGGCGTGAAATGTTCGTCCGCGTCAAGGAAGAAGACCCAATCGCACTTCGACTGGTCCAAGCCATAATTGCGCTGGTCCGCAAACCCGCCCGGCTTGGTCGGTCCCAACCGATCGCTGAGAAATACCTTGTCAGTGAACTCCTTGGCCACTTCCACCGTGTTGTCGGTGCTATAACCATCCACGACTATGATTTCATCACACCAGGTGGCACTGGCCAAACAATCCCGAAGGCGAGCCCCTTCATTGTAGGTGAGAATGATTGCCGAAATGGTCATGTGGGAATTTCCTCGTCCGGGTACTGTTTGCTTCGCATAGGTCAAGCCATGCGCCTCTGGTTTGTAGCTGCGATCAAGCGCTTCTACGTGAATCCGAGCGACGCTTTCTGACGTGAAATCACGCTGTTGCCGAGCGCGCCCCGCCTGGCCAAGGCGTTCCCGTAGTTCAGGTTGTTGCAAAAGAGATACGATTTTCCCAGCGAGGGAGGGAGGATCCTGGTCCGCCCATAACCCCGTCACACCCTCCTCGACCAGCTGCCGGCAGGCGGGAGCCAGTCCGCAAATCACCGGCTTTGCGTAGGCCCAGGCCTCGACATAGGCAATGCCGAACGCCTCGTGCGAAGAGGGAAGACAAAAGATGTCGCACGCGGCCAAAGCGTCTGCCTTCCCAACTTCATCGGGCACTCCCAGATCGCACAGCGACTCGGCCGGCATGACCTCTTTCAGCATCTGATACTCCGATCCACTCGGACCGGCCAAGAGCAATACGGCTTGCGGGCATTCCTTCAGAACGAGCGGCCAGGCCTTCAAAAGCGCGGGGTAGCCCTTTCCCTCATCCCGGCGACCAAGGAAAAGCACCGTCGGTGCTTCGGAAGAGAGACCATGCGTCTTGCGAAACCGTTGGGCATCTCCATCCATCCGGCACATCGGCGGCAAGCCGCAGAAGACCAGTTTGCCATACGGCACACCTAGAGCGCCCAGATGGGTCATCTCGTGTTTGCTTTGGCAAAAGATGTGATCAGCTCGGGCGTAGAGACGAATGTCGATTACATCGTCTCCCCAGTCCCGCGGGTGCACCGCAGGCCAAATCGTGAACGGCTTGCCTCGCTGTCGAGCCCACCGAAGCAGCGCAAAACCAAAGAAGTCCCACCCCGTCCCGACAAAGTGAATCCAGTCTCCGAGTTCATCCAGGCGTTTCAGCGACGCCCGTGGAACCATCCAACAGGCCAACTGTTCCAGAAGCGGGTGCAGGGGTGGACGTGATGCCAACGAGCTAAAGACTTTCTGCGCCTTCGTCCAGGACGGCCGGACTCCGAGCGTTTCCACCGGCCAAGGCACCGGGTCATCGGACTTTTGGAGGATTGGGTGTTCCGGTTTAACCGCGACAAAAGTGCCCTCGAAGCCGAAATGCTCCTGCAAAGCCCGCGCGAGGAACCGTTGATAGGCGCCCAGTCCTCCGACATAGCTCGGCGCTATGCCAGAAACGATTGCTACCCTTTTCTGCTGAAGAGCCATTGAGTATTAGTGCCTGCCGCCCGCCACGCGGGCCAAACGAGACCGTCGCCCCACCGACCTCTCGATCTCCTCACGAGGCCACCGTGGCGTTTCTGCCTCCCGGCTTTCCCGAAAGGTCCAGCGCCAACTGGTAGGCCCTGGCCACGCAGTCCGCGGAGGTCTTCCAGGAAAATCTGGCCGCCTGCTGGACGCTGAGGGTCTTGAGTTCCCTCCGTCGATCGGGATTAACGATCAGCTCGTTGATCGCCTCCACCAACGCCGATTCGTCACTCGGATCCACCAGGATGGCCGCGTTGCCCGCTACCTCGGGCAGCGAGCTCCGATTGGAACAAATCACCGGCGCAGCGCATTGCAGAGCTTCCAGAACCGGCAATCCAAAACCTTCGTACGTCGAAGGGAAAACGAACGCCTCGCATTGCGAATAGAGGCCGGCCAGATCGTCATCCGAAACTCCCCGCGCCCGCACGATTCGCCTGGCCAGTTCCGGGTCCTTCGCCAGCTGCCGATCGATCGTCTCCGCACTCGTCCCCGCCTTGGGATTTCCAACGAGAACCAACTTTCCGGGCCAGGACGGGAGCCGCTTCGCCACAGCGAAAAAGGCCCGAATGAGCATCGGTATGTTCTTGCGAGGTTGAGGGTTCGCGACGGAAAGAAGGAAGGGATGGTTCTCAAGACCCCAACGAGCACGAACCTGGCCCGCAATCCCTTGATCCTCCACCGGCCGAAAACACGGTCCCGCCGACAAATGAGCAACCACGACTCGATCCGCCGGAAACCCGGAAAGGTCGCAAAAGTCGTCCTTCGTGAACTGCGACACCGCCACAACCACGTCTCGCGTGGGATCGAGCGCGGCCAATAGTGACTTCAACATCCCCATCGCATCAGGACCAGCTTCTTCAGCATGCCTGATGGGAATGACGTCGTGGACGGTGACAACCCGAGGAATCGAGGGATCCAGCCATTCGGGAGGCGCCCGAAACGTCGCATGGAACACCTCGGCTTCATTGCGATCCAGTCCGATCTTCACGCCGGCGCGAACCAGGCGTCGGACGACACCGGTCGCCAACAGCAAGACACGTCTGCCAATTCCTGGCGTTCGCCACTGCCGATTCGCGAGCTCTTCCAGCCGGTAAAGCAGATTCGCCCCCGCGTTCCCCAGCCCCGACTTGGTCTTGAAGGTTCGGAGGCTTGGGACAGGCGGCTGGTGGGTGAAGGCAGCCCATCGCTCGGTCGCGATGCTCGTTGTCACCGGATTCCAGTCCGCGCCGAACGCCCCGATCACCCTGACGTCCAAAGCGGGATTCCTTCGAAGCCAGGTAAGGTGTTCCTCGATCACGCGACCGATCCCGGTGACAATCCGGGTTGTTCCCGGAGGCGGCACCACGGAGGAAACGTCGTAGGCAACGCGCACCATACATTAAGCGGCGGAATGAAGCGAAAAACTGTGCCCTAACCGATTCCGACACCAATCGGCGCCAGCTCCGCGGGCCAACCGACCTGGCGCAGCATCCCCGACGCTAAAACTTCGGCTGCACATGGAAGCGTGGATCGATAAGCCGGACCAGGTAATTGAGTACGCGGACCGGCAGCGGCCACTTCGCAAGCCAGTGCAAGGAAGCTCGCTTGCGCTCGATATTGGCGTCCCACTCGCGCTTCTCTGCGGCGGTCAGGTAGGACGTGAAGAGCTTCGTAAGAAAGTGACCCTCCTCGAAGGTTGGACCTGCATAATGCAGAAAAGCCGGCGCGAGGGGACCCGACAAGATCGCATCGAAATCGCTCGACTCCTCGTAGTCCCCGGCCATCGTTGATTCCATCCCCTGTTCCTGGAGATTAAAATTGAAAATCTTGCGTTGTTTGAGCAAAACGAGCCAATTGAGGGCCGGTTGATCGATGGGACTTCCCTTACGATCGAGACATGTGCCCCGCATTTTAGGTGACTGGATCGTCTCGATCAATTCATCCTCCTGATAGAGCGGCTCCTCGAAGGCAAAAAATCCCGAGTTGAAAGTCAATTGCGGCCAACGCGAAGAGATCGCCGTCAGAAACCGCCGGGATTCCGGTGAAAACGTCCACCGGTTCTTCGCCCATTCGGTATCGGCCACGACAAATGCGTCTGAGGGCGCCGCCTTGATCCATTCCCGCGGATCCCGAAGCATAACGATGTCGGTGTCAAAATACGCGAACTGCCGCTGCAGGAGTGTCTCGTACTTGCAGTAAAGTGGATGGGCTCCCTGTTGCCTGAGAAACGCCAGCAACTTGGAATCTTTAATCCATGTGCAACCCTGGGGTGGCTTAAAGTCAATCGCCCCGCACGGAATGACCCAGATAGGCAGATCACATCCAACATTTCTGAGTGATCTAACGAGAACTCGAAGTTGGAGCTCTGCATTCTTATTAGCCAGGACCAGAATCTGTCCGATAGTCATCCGCGGGGTTCGCTCTGCGTTCGCACGCGTTGAAAAGCGCCCGTCCCCTCTCATCCCTTATTTCCCCTCATAGAATCCCTATACCACCATTTGTCGATACGTTTCAGTTAGAACGCACCGCCCCGCTCGGATTCCGGGAGGCGAGCGCAAGTAGTTGTGAACTGACCGCTTCCAAAGAACACCGACTTCTCCATTCGTCGGCAATCTTCTGGGAGTCTCGCGATCCCCGGCGACGTCGCTCGATCTCTGTCTGCAGCGCGCGCACACAGTCGTCAGCCGAGTTGCTTCTAAACGTCTCGCCGAAAGCTCCGCCGCTGATCAACGACTTGTAACCGGGAACGCCTTCGGAAGCGACCAACGTGCAACCCTGGCAAAGCGCTTCCAGACCCTGAATGGGCGTAGATTCAAACCGAGACGTCGAGAGAAGCACTTGTGCGCTTGCAAGCCGTCCGCATAGAACCTTCGGAGGAGTGCTCTTGAACAATTGCAGCCGGTTATCCTCCGCGGCAAGCTTCTCCAAATTCGGTGCGTCCCCACGAACGTGCAGCTCCACGCGCACGGGATTGGGCGTCTGCAAGTACCCACGCAACGCCTTCTCCAGAAGGAAGGGATCTTTCTGCTGCGCTCCTAACCGTCCCGCGGCGATGATCAAGTCCTCTCGCTCGGACTTCACCGTTCCCTCGCTAAAACTACTCCTGACCGCAAAAGGAATGACAACGACCTTTCTGGCAAGGTCCATCCGGTTCCTCTTTTCCAGCAAGTCACGCAGGATCCTGCCGGGTTCCTCGGACTCGATCTTCAGATAATCCGCGATCTCAAAAGAATCGAAAACCGCCTTTTCCTGCTCTTTTCCTTCCACCAGCCAACTGTGCAGCCAAGCCTTCACGATCTTCGCTTTCGTGACGGGGCTGTAACTCGGGTGCCACATCGTCACCCGCAGAAACCTCAGCGGGTCCTGGCGCACGGAAAAATAGCCGTCGCTGTCGCATTCCATCACCACCGTGGCTCCCTGCTTGCGCGCGAAATCGAGAATGGAAGGATGAAATCGGCCTACGGAATAAAACATCACCAGGTCGAGCGATTCCTGGCGCCACCATTCCGGCGTCTTAAGACGCTCTACATCGATCTCGGTCTTCGCCACCGAGTCGTCAATCCCATGGAAACCCTTGGCGTACATCCTCGCCGTGTGGCCCATGGACTCGAACTGCCGGCACAGGTCGACGTGGCAGATCGCACTGTCGGTCGCAATTGCGTTGATAAAAATCCCTATCTTCATCTCCTGGGCGCGTCTCGAATTTCTAGTTCGCCTCCTCCGTTGATAAACAACCTGCCATCCTACACAGGTCCTTCGACAGAGCCAAGACCTGATATCGGCCGGAGGACGGAGGACGCCACTTCGGCAACCCCATGTTTTGGCTGCAGTTCTCTGGCACCTGCCGAGAAAGCGAGCCGCCTATCCGGTCGACGCGCTCGCCAGGCGGAAGAACTCCGACTTGGATTCCATCAACTCCTCGTAGGTCCCAGACTCCCCCACCTTGCCATTGATCAGCACATAGATGGCGTCACACGCGCGAACCGTCGTCAGTCGGTGAGCAATCGAGAGAATGGTGATCTCCCCTTGTAGTGACTCCACCGCCTGCATGAATTTGGCCTCCGTCTCGTTGTCCAGAGCGCTCGTGCCTTCGTCCAGAATCAGCATTTCGGGATCGAAATAAAGTGCTCGCGCCAGTCCCACTCTCTGTCGCTGGCCTCCACTGAGCATGACCCCGCGCTCGCCGACCTGGGTTTCCAATCCGTTAGGCATCTTGGCGATAACTTCCTGCAGCTGCGCGGACGCGATCGCTCCTTCCAGCCGCTTATCATCGATCTGGTCGTCCGGAATGCCCAGGGCGATATTTCGAACCAGGGTGTCATCCATCAGGAAGATCTCCTGCGGAACATATCCGATACGCAACTGCCACGCGAGGGGCACGGGCTTGGACAGAGGCTTGCCGTCGACGAGAATCTCGCCCTTGGTTGGCTCGTAGAGCCCGAGCAGAATATTGATCAGCGTGGACTTGCCCGATCCGGTCTGCCCGACAAAGCCGATCGACGTGCCCCGCCCAATGCGAAGGTCAATGCCTTGCAAGGTGGGGCGTTCGACACCGGGGTAGTTGAAGGTCAGGTCCCGAAGCTCGATCGCATCACTGAAGAGCGGCTTCTGATCCGCGACTGCCTCGGCTCCCGGCGTGTATTGCGGAATCGAGACCGGATAAGAACGCGACGAAAAGTCCAGCTCCTCGGCCAGTTCCTCCATGGTGTACCGGTTGGTGGTGACCAGATGGAGGCTATTGTAGAGTTGTTGGACGTTTGGCAGCAGCCGGAACCCGGCCATGGCCATCACGCCCAGAGTGGGCAGAACCGCGTCCAGACGACCAGCGGCCAGGGCCACCATCGCCCAGATGATCGTGCCGGCAAAGGCGATTGGCTCGATCATGTTGCGGGGCAACCCGCTAATCCACGCGCTCATCACCTGCGCCTTCACCTGATTGCTGGAAAGGTAATCGACCTTGTTCAAGAAGAATGGCCCCGCGCCCCTCAGCTTGATGTCGCGCATGCCCGCAATAAACTGCTGAACAAGTCGGCTCAGTCCCTGGCTCGTCTCCCTGGTCACCTCATTAATATTGCGCACCCGACGACGCGTCAACCGCATGAAGATCAGATAGAAACTTCCGAAGAAGATGCCCGCGACCAGCGTGACCACCGGCTCGAGGGCGAAAAGGCCCACCACGATCACGGCGGTAATGAAGAGCCGCGCCGTGAAGTCACACAACGGGTTGAGCAGAAACGCAGTGAATAGGTTGACATCCGCGTTGGCCTTCTTCGTGAGCACGGCCGAATTCCGGGACACGAAATACAGGTACGGCTGGCTGTAATACTTGGCAATCAGCTGCATTCTCAACCAGTGACCGAGGTCGCCCACGTAGCGCGCGGTGATGATCTGACTCAAGATGGTCGAGGCGCTCGCCACCACCAGCGAAATGATGGCGAGGATGCCGGTCACGTAGACCAGCTGCTTGGGATCAGTGAGCTTCAGAAGCGAAACAAGGAATGTTCCAAGTCTCGATGCGGCAAAATTGTCGGGACTTGCTGCCACCGAAAGGAACGGCAAAACGGAGGCCACTCCGCCCAATTGCAAAAGGGCCACGCCGATCATGCTCACCACGACAATGACAAACCTGCGCCTTCCGAATGGAAGCACCACACTGAGGATCTTGCCGAGGAATGCCCCGCCTCTGGTTATCGAAGATATCATGACCCACTGACCACCTGGGTGCGGGACGCGCTCCGCACCGCCGAAGTCGAACCCCTGGGCCTCGCGCCGAAGCCTGAGGTCCGCCGCAACGAAGACCTATTTCGCCCTCGCAAGCCCAGCTTAAATCGAATGCGGCTTTCCAATACTATAGACGTAGAAGCCCAGACTTCTCAGCTTCGCCATGTCGACCACATTGCGTCCGTCGAAAAGCCACGCCGGCTTATGCATGTCCGCGTAGACTCTGGCGAAATCAAGATCCTTGAACTCGTCCCATTCCGTCAGAACGAGAATGCCATGCGAGTCGTGCGTAGCCTGGAGCGCATCGTTGCAAATCTCGATGCGCGAATCGTCGGGCTTGACCTCCAAGTCAGAGAAAATCTGGCTCGCTTCGACTTGCGGATCATAAATCGCCAGGCGCGCCTGCTCGTCGAGCAATGCCTTGCAGATGGAGATCGCCGGAGACTCGCGGGTATCATTCGTATCCTTCTTGAAGGCGAAGCCGAGCACCGCGAGACGCTTGCCGGAAACAGTGTTGAACAGCGTTCGAATGACCCGGGTAACGTAACGGCTCTTCTGCCAATCGTTGATCCGGACCACGTGTTCCCAGTAGTCCGCCACCTCGGGAATGCCAAAGAAGCCGCACAGGTAAACGAGGTTGAGGATATCCTTCTGGAAGCACGATCCCCCGAAGCCCACCGAGGACTTAAGGAACTTTGGTCCGATACGCGAGTCGGTGCCGATCGCTCGGGCCACCTCCTCGACGTCTGCGCCGGTCGCCTCGCACAAGGCGGATATCGAGTTGATCGAAGAAATACGCTGAGCGAGGAACGCGTTCGCCACCAGCTTCGCGAGCTCGGAGGACCAGAGATTGGTCGTGAGGATTCGCTCGCGTGGCACCCATCGTGCGTAGACCGAGACGAGCTTCTCGATGGCGGCAAGGCCCCCCGGCGTCTGCTCCCCGCCAATCAAGATACGATCAGGGGATTCCAGGTCGGCCACCGCCGTACCTTCGGCGAGGAACTCCGGATTCGAGAGCACCTGGTGATTCAGCTTCTTGCCGCTGGCGCTGAGAATCGTGAGAATCGTTTCCGCGGTCTTCACCGGGATCGTACTCTTCTCCACGATGATCTTGGGCTCATCAGCCACGTCAGCGATCATCCGGGCGACTGCCTCGATGAAGCGAACATCGGCGGCGCGTCCGGCGCCCACACCAAACGTCTTGGTGGGGGTGTTGACGCTGACGAAAACAATATCGGCGCCACGCACCGCGTCATGGACGCCGGTGGTGAAGAACAAATTCCTGCCGCGCGCCGATTTGACGACATCGTCCAAGCCCGGCTCGTAGACGGGAAGTTTGTCGGAATTCCAGGCGTCAATGCGCTGCTGATTGAGATCCACGACCTCCACCCGAATGTCGGGACACTTGGCGGCAATCATGGCCATGGTCGGACCGCCGACATAGCCCGCGCCGACACAGCAGATCTTAATTGCAAAATCGGTTGTTGATGACGTTTGTTGGGACATAAAAAGAACTAGTTAGAGCGATGTGCGTGTAGAAGAGCCCTCAGATGGCGTGACGGAAATACTCGATGGTCCGATCGAGGCCCTCCGCGAGCGGCACCTTCGGTTCCCAACCGAGAAACTCTTTGGCCAGGGAAATGTCCGGCCGGCGCTGTTTCGGATCGTCAGCGGGCAGGGGAAGATTCGTGATCTTGGACTTTCCGCCTACTTTCTTGAGAACGAGCTCCGCCAGCTCCAGCATGGTAAATTCCCCCGGGTTGCCAACGTTCACCGGGCCGACGGTCTTGTCCTGGTTCATAAGCCGGACAAAGCCTTCAATCAAGTCATCGACGTAGCAGAACGAACGGGTCTGCGAGCCATCTCCATACACCGTGAGATCCTCTCCCTTGAGAGCTTGCACAATGAAATTCGAGACCACCCGTCCGTCGTCGGCCAGCATCCGTGGGCCATAGGTGTTGAAAATGCGGACCACGCGAATGTCGACGCCGTTTTCCCGGTGATAATCGAAAAACAACGTCTCCGCGCAACGCTTGCCTTCGTCATAGCATGACCGCCGGCCAATCGGATTGACGTTGCCCCAGTACGACTCACTTTGGGGATGGACGTTCGGGTCTCCGTAAACTTCCGAGGTCGAGGCCAGAAAGACCCTCGCCCGGACTCGCTTGGCCAAACCGAGGCAATTGATCGCCCCCATAACCGACGTCTTCGTCGTTTTGATGGGGTTGTACTGATAGTGCGGAGGCGACGCCGGGCAAGCCAGGTTGTAAATCTGATCGACCTCGACCTTGAAGGGATCGATGACGTCGTGCCGAACCAGTTCGAACTTCGGGTTCTGCAGGAGGTGGGCGATGTTTTGTTTCCGGCCGGTGAAAAAGTTGTCCAGACACAAGACCTCGTGGCCCTCATTGATAAGCCGATCACATAAATGCGAGCCGAGGAAGCCCGCTCCGCCAGTGACTAATATGCGCATAAACTTTAGATGGAAAGGATGCTCACAGCGATCGGACCGCCGCAAGTTTAAAATGAGTTAGGAAGATTGGGGAAGAGGAGGGACAGCTAACGGTTGGAGGAGCTTTCATATCATTCATTAGGTGCATTACTATCAAGCAAGGGATTAGCCTTGGCAAGCTGCCGCCCTTGGTCATTCTCCACATCACGCTTCGAGACCACTTTCATTTCCCTGATTGATAAGTCCGGAGCCCGGCTCAGTTGAGCCGGAGCGGTCCGCTACCGTTGCGTCTAGGCTTTCCTAAAGGTCCCCTACGCATGTCAGGCAGAGCTCTTCTTGGAACCCCGGGAGCCCTTGGCTCCGGAATCTCCATAAGCGTAATGATAAAAATAATAGGCCGAGTCCCGCCCGAGATGAACCCTGTTCAAGATAAATCCAGCGAGTTTCCCTCGAGCGTCCCCGATCAGCTTCTTCGCGCGAGCGAGGGCCTTTTTCGGAGTCTTGGCGGCTTGGACGACCAGGCAAACGTAATGCGCGAGCGGGGTGATGCGCAGAGTGTCGCTGACCGCGTTGACCGGAGCCGAATCAATGATGACCCGGTCGAAGCGGTCTTCAAGGGTCTTGATGAGCGTTACGAAGGCATCGGTGCCAAGCAGTTCGCCCGGATTGGGCGTTTTGCCTCCCGCGCAAATCACGGAAAGGTTCTCCTGCGGGCCGGCCATGATGATCCGGTCAAGTTCCGCATTGCCAGAAAGGTAGTCGGCCAATCCAACGTGCCGACGGGCACCCTCGGCATCGGAGAAAATCTTGTGGACGGCCGGCATGCGCAGATCGGCATCCACCAGGACTGTCTTCTGACCTTCAACGGCGAAAGCCATGGCGGCATTGTAGGCGCAGAACGTCTTGCCTTCGCCGGGGACGGCACTCGTCAACAGGAACACGCGCCGATGCGCCTCATCGCCGAGGAGCGAGAGAGTCGTCCGCATACTTCGGAAAGCTTCCGCCTGCTGACCATTGCTGGCGTCCGGAAAGACGCTGGCGATCCGGTCGCCACGCTGACCTTCGAACTCGGAGACTACCGCCAGCACCGGGAGCTTCAGGAAGCTCTCGGCTTGATCCACGTAACGCAGGCTGCTGTCGAGCATGTCCAAACCAAAGATGAGGCCGGCGCCGAGAGCGATGCCGAGGAACAACCCGAGACCCAGCATCTTCATAAGCGGTCGCGGCGCCGCCTTGGCGGACATCGGTTCCTCGACGATGCGGTACGGGGTGGTCTCAATTCCGAGAGACACATTGGTCTCCCTGAGGCGCGTGTTGATCGAGTCGTACATTGCGCGATCCGAGTCAACCTCTCGCTGGAGGACATTATAAGGGATGGCGATCTTGTTCAGTTCGAGAGCGACCTGCTCCTGTTGTTTCAGGGCCTCGTTCAGCTTCTTCTCCGCATCCACGGCAGACTGATATTGAGTCCCGAGAATCTCGCCGGCATTCCTGAGAACATCCTTCAGGGACGACTTGAGCTGGTTGAGCTGGGTCACCGCTTGAATGGTCGTGGGATTCTGAGGCAAATAACGCTTCTGAATGGCCGCCAAGTCGGCTTCGGCCGTGACAATCTGCCCGCGCAGAGTCTGCACCTGCGGGATGGCGCTAACACTCGGAATCTGGGTCATCCGATCGATATCGCTCGCCGGAATCGTGCGCAGCAGGTCGATGTCGGACTCCAGCCGAATGCGCTCGTTCTTCGCCTGCCCGACTTGCGCGTTCAGCTCCTTCAGCTTCTCGACCGTAATGTTCTGGTCGTCCTGGAGCGAAACCGCATTCTGCTCTTCCTTGTATTTCTGCAGCTTTTCCTCCGAAGCCTCGAGCTTTTCCTTCAGTTTGTTGGCTTCGTCGCGGAGGAAATCGTTGGCCACCCGTGCCAGAGCCATGCGCTGTTCGATCGCCTGGCGCATGAATTCCTTGACGATTGTTTCCGCAATCAGTTTGGCCCGCTCCGGACTCGTGTCCGTCGCGGTCACGTCGATGAGGCGGGTCCCGCGGCGGACGCTGGCCGAGACGAGCGAACGCATCCGATCGGCGACCTCCGCGTCCGTGTAAGGTTCGGGACGCAGGGCGAAGAATTCCGGGTCGTTGAGCAGATTGGCGGCCTTGGCCACGCGCACCAGGAACGAATCCCCGGTCAACGTCGCAACAATGGTCGACATGTAATCCGGCGACTCCAGCCGGACAGCCTCCTCCGTTCGAAGGACCATTTGCTCCTGCTGCTGGACCTGAATGACGGCGGAGGCCGAATACTTTTGCGGCTGGCTCAGCGCGAGGTAGGCGGCCACCGCACCGGCGATGATCACGATCAACAGGAACAGCCAGAGGTAGCGAAGCAGCAGATGAAAATAGTATCCGATGTCGAAACCGGATCCGGATCCGCTCTCGCCTCCGCCTAAGAGTTCGGAAAGTTGTTTATCGGAAGGGATATCAGCCATGACTTAAAATATGGATTCTGCGACGGTGATAACGTCGCCTGGCAGGATGCGAAAGCTCGATTCAGACGCCTCTCGCGCCATTTTCTTGGCATTGAAATTATAGACCCGCTCGACGCCGCCTTCATTTCGCTTCACGACGACATTGCTGGGATTAGCTATACGGGTATAGCCTCCAGCCATGCCGATGGCCTGAAGCAGGGTAACCACTTCGTTGCCCTCGATATCATAGCTGCCGGGCTTTTGCACCTGTCCCAAAATCGTGAAGGTTCTTCGCGCATAGGTGCGCACCGTCAGGTTCACCTGCGGATTGGCGAGATAGCCGGCCATATAGCGCTGGCGCAGCATCTCCGTTGCCTGTCCGACCGTTTTGCCTCCAATATCGACCTGTCCGATCATGGGGAAGATCGCCGTCCCATCTCCGGCGATCCGGATGACGGCATCGAAGTCGGGCTCCTGAAAGATGCGAAAATCGACCAGATCCTTAGGCGACAACCGGTAGTCCTCCGCCTGCACCGGCTGTGGCGGTGGCAAAGGCGTTTGCTGAGGAGTCGAGCAGCCGCCCGCCAGCAGAACCAATCCCGCGGCGCAGCCAACCGCGCGCGCGTTCTTAGGCAGCGCGCCAATTAGAGTTCTTAAATACCTTGGAAATGATCCTCGATTTGACGCGTCAGAAGTTAGCATAACTTTCCTCCCCGCCTCCATAGAATAATGTTCGGATTCCATTGTAAAGCCATAACGGTCTAGAATTTCGTAAGGATTTCCAAGCCCGCTCGATTGTTGTAAAAGCTGCTGGACTGTTGCGTGCTGGTGGTCTGTCTAAACTCATAGAAGACGCTCACTGAAAACCAGTCCACGAACGCGTAGGTCAACCGCGGACGCACGAAAACATAGTCATCAACACGATCGGTCGGCGTGTCGGGGGTAGTTCCGAAGTACTCGTCATTTTCGTACCCAAAGCTGATCGCCGCAACAAATTTCTGAAAGAATTGTTGCGAGACATTGAGCTCAAAACCGGTGGCAAAATAGTCCTGTCCGGACAGCGCACTCGAACCAACGACATTCCGAAAGCCGACCAGGCTAATCGAGGTGGCCGGGAAGGGCGTGTAGCTGACGCCGAGGCTAAAGACCGGATCGATCTTGACGTCCTCACGGTCCTCAAACTCGAGAGCCTGCACGCCGAAACTCAGCGAAAAACTGACCTTGCCGGAGGGATTGTAGAATACCTGGACCAGGGCTTGTTGCAAATATTGCAGCGGGGTGTCCGACGAATCGAGGACGCCGGCGACTCCCTGGAAGCCGACGCGCGTCTTGGGGAAGAGCTGATAATCCATCCCGGTGCGCACCTGATATTGGCTGGTCGTCTGAAAGTCCTCCGTGATGGAGGTGGTTTGGGTCAGCGTCAGGTTGAACGCGGTCTTGTCGCTGTAGTCGTAGGTGAAGGCGAGCGAATTCCAGAACGTCTGGGTGGTGGTAATCGTATTGACGTCGCGGCTCGAACCTTTGACGTGGCTATAGGTGCTGTTCAAC
The DNA here is from genome assembly GCA_963820865.1 of uncultured Verrucomicrobiae bacterium. Classification (GTDB taxonomy): domain Bacteria; phylum Verrucomicrobiota; class Verrucomicrobiia; order Chthoniobacterales; family Terrimicrobiaceae; genus DASTFP01. The sequence goes on along the minus strand of CAWGBZ010000011.1, from coordinate 12,440 downwards.
TTGGCGACCAGTTTGTTGAAGCGATACTGCAAGACCAACGCGGCAAACTGATTGAAACCGTTCTGGTCGGTGTTCCTAGTGTAGATGACGGGCTGGCCGATCCAGGAAAAGCTCAAGTAGTTTTCTTCCTGCCCGCGAAAATCACCCAGGTCATAAATAAAGCCCGCCGAGGGCGTCCAGATCACATCCGAAACCCGGTCGGTGTTGGTCAGAAAGATGTTGTCGTCGTAGAGAACCTCCGCCGAGAAAAGGGGAGTCAACCTCCAGCGCTTGCGGCTCACGTCTTGTGGCAGCAGCACTTCTTCGGTGCCCATTTCCTGTTGAAAAGGCTGTTGCTCCGACTCCAACATCGTATCGGTGTCCGGCTCAGCCGGCCCTGGCCTCATCGGAGCCAGCGGCTGCCCTTCCGCCGAGATCTGATCGGAACCCGGCGTCATGACCCCCTGGGGCCGCGCTTCGCGCGATGGGGTGGGACTCGGACTTGGAGCGGGAGCCGCCGAAGGTGCCACGGTCGTGGTTTGCGCCAGCGCCGCCACCACGACGACGGCCCACACTGCAATAAACAGCAAAAGGCGTCCTTTCATAACCGCGCCCCTTGAACCTCCTGAGATGTGAGCAGGAAACGACCCTCGCTCACGGAGGGCCGGGCGATTTTGATCGGCCGCATCGGGCGATCTACCCAGTTTTCGCCACGGGATGCAATACAAAAGCAGCCGCAAGGCGTGAAAGAGCCATGTAATGAACTCATTATAAGCATTTTTCCGACAGGGACATACCAAACTCCAGGTAGCCCCTCGTCGTCGTATCGCCTCTCGGCATTACTTGGCGATCGCCTCCCGTTTCGCTCTGGATAGTCGTCTTTCGTCGCTCACGCATTACTTTTTCTTATATCAGGATATTTAGTTGTATAGAAAAACTGAAGGTAATTTTAAAATTCCGCCAACTAGAAGCAGGTAGCGGGCCAACAATTGCCGGGCGAAATCTTGATGCGTGAGATATTGATTACAAGCAAGTTCCTTTATAGCCGTCAGCCTGGAGAGCGAGGTAGAGCGCGTCGACTGACACCCGCTTTTTTCGATACATTGACGATCGTTTTCCATTCAGGAAAGGCATTCTTATACGATTTTGTCGGGGTGAATTTTCGTCAGGCGGGATGAGGGGGTTTTGCGCGGTAGAGGGCCGGTCATGTTTGCGGCTTGCACTGCCGGAAAGGAGCGGCAACCTTTACGTCCGATGATCCGCTGTTTCGTTCTCCTAGTGATCGCGTCGCAGGCCGTATGCGCGCTGGACCTCCGGCCCATGGATGAGATTCCGGTGCAGGAGGCGGGTCGGAAGAAGCCGTTCTTCGTTTTTGCAGAAGAGTCGCTGCAGGGGCTTTCCGGGAAGACGTCGCTGACCATCGATGGCCAGAAAATGGGGGCTCGTGAGGTGGTTACGGCATTGTGGCTGACTCCGCAGGGCTGGGATCAGAAGCCTCTCATTCTCGTGAATTACAAGCCACTGAAAGAGGCCACTGGTCTGGAGGCATCGCGCAAGCTCTTCTCCTATCAAGAGCTCGCTGGGAATACAGGACTACTGAAACTGCTCAACGAGGCGCAGGCGCTCCGGGCGCGACCAGGGAACCAGCGACTCACCGGGCTGCCGAAGGAGGCGGCCGACGTGGGGCTGCGCCTGGCCGAATTCGAGGCGTTGGTGGGCGGCTCCGCATTTCGTTTCATCGCCAACCCGCGAGCCGCCGACGCCCAATGGCTGTCTGTTGCCGGCACCAGTGAGGATGTCCGGTCACTGCGGCAGGCGTTCGTCGAAAAGGATGAGGCCGCCTTGGCGCGGGAGGCTCAGGCATTGAAGGCCAAGTGGTCCGCCATCGAGCCAGGATATCAGCCGCCGACCTGGAAACTGCGGCTCGAGACGCTTTATCAGAAGGTGCATCCTTTCCGATGGGCATGGATCTGCTACGCCGCCGCGGGAATCATCCTCTTAGTTTCGAGACTCGGTCCGGCCGGCTACGCGACGGCTTGGGTGCTGGCGGGGACAGGTTTTCTGCTGCAACTTTCGGGATTCGCGGCCCGTATCGTGATCGCCAGTCGGGCGCCGGTAACGAACATGTACGAATCCGTGGTCTGGGTGGCGTTCGGCACGATTCTGTTTGCTCTGATCTTCGAGGCGATCTACCGGAGCCGCTACTTCCTCCTGGGCGCGGTGCCGGTGGCGGTGGTCTCTTTGATTTTGGCCGATACCCAAACGGTGGCCCTTGACCGCTCGATCAATCCGCTCGTTCCGGTCCTGCGGGACAATTTCTGGCTGACCACGCACGTGCTGACGATCACGCTGAGCTACGCGGCCTTCGCGCTGGCCTTGGGAATCGCGCATATCGCGCTTGGCAAGGTCATCAAAGGCGGAAAGCCAGAGACCTCTCTCTACAACTACCTCTACCGGACCTTGCAGATTGGCGTTCTACTGCTCGCCACCGGCACCATCCTCGGGGGTGTCTGGGCCAACTACTCGTGGGGAAGATTTTGGGATTGGGATCCGAAGGAAACCTGGGCGCTGATTACGCTCCTCGGCTATCTCATTGTGCTCCACGGACGCATTGCCGGAAAATGGGCAGGATTCGGAATGGCGGTGGGCGCGGTCCTCGCCTTCCAGGGAGTGCTGATGGCTTGGTACGGCGTCAACTTCGTGCTCGGAGTCGGCTTGCACAGTTACGGCTTTGGGACGGGCGGTTTCGGCTGGGCACTGCTTTTCGTCGCTGGGGAGATCGGCTTCGTTCTGCTGGCCGTAATCCGCAAGGCACGCACGGCCGGGACCCCCTCGTCGTCGCCGGCGGCCACGAAGCCGCAGCTGGTTTCATGAGCGCTCGGGCTCCGCGACAAGGGACCTGATGTCTATCTCGCGATCGCTGCGGACGCGGTAGTAAAAGTCCTCTTCACCGCGGTGGAGATCGATCCAACCGGCGAATTGTAGCGCCATCAACATCTTCGAAAGACGGCCGGGATCGGGAAAGTCTCGCGCCAGGAGCGAACGATCCGCCCGCTTCAGATCCAGGATGGTTCGCATCAACGCCCAGGCTTCCGCACGCTCTGCCTCGGAAAGCACGATCCGCGCGTCAACGTGGTCCCACACCAGCAAGGTTGCGCGGGCGGGCAGCAGCAAGATCTCCGCGATCAAATGCCATCCGATGATCGATCGATCCGAGACAGAATTGAAGCGCTGGCGACGACGGTTGATCAACGCTGCCCCCAGCAACACAACAGCTCCGCAGAGTCCGACAGGAAGGAACCAGGATGGAAGCTCATTGGGCTTCCCCCCGCTAAGCGCCTCAACAAGGACGACGAGGCCCCGATAGATTGCGCTGGCCATCGCCCAGGCCAGGGCCGCACACCAAAGGCTCAACGCTGCCGCCATCCAGCAACTGCGGTTGTGCTCCGCAATCTGCGCATCCAAAGCGGCGGGGACCGTTTCCGACGGGCGGGCCCTCTCACGCCGGGGGAGCGCCATATCCTCTGGGGTCAATCTCCACAAAGCCAAACCCCGCTTGCTTCAGGATGTCGAATAGCCTGTCACGCACCCCGGCCAGGGCGGGCATCTCGTCGGGAGCGACTTGCACCCGCGCTCCGGCGGGCGCCAGGTATCGGACCCGGAATACGCGAAACCCAAGCGAGCGGACGGCCTCCTCACCCCGTTCGACCAGCGCAAGAGCCTCGCGCGTAACGGGAGTGCCGTGCGGAATTCGCGAAGACAAACAGGGCTGAGCCGGCACGTCAGCCGTCGGCAGGCCGTAGTCTCGCGAGAGGCGGCGGATGTCGCTCTTGGTGAGACCCGCCTCCTTCAGCGGTGCGAGCACGGCGAACTCGGCGGCCGCTTGGGAACCAGGACGCAAATGCGCGGGGTCATCGGCATTTTCCCCGTAGGCGATGGCCGCAAAACCGCGCTCTGCCGCCAACGCATTCATTCGCGCGAAGAGCTCCGCCTTGCAGAAATAGCAGCGGTTTGGAGGATTGCCCAGGTAAGAGTCATTCTCGAACTCGCGCGTGGCGATCACCTCGACTCGCACGCCCAAGGTCCTGGCCACGTCGAGCGCCGAGCCCAGCGCCTTTCGCGGGAGGCTCGGGCTGTCGGCAATGACTCCCAAAACGCGGTCGCCCAGCGTGCGATGCGCGACCGCCAACAGGCAAGTGCTGTCCACTCCACCGGAATATGCCACCAGGAGCGGCACATGTGCGCAGAGCAAAGATTCGAGGTGAGCAAGTTTCTCGGTCATCGAGGCGTCGCCGTGGGCTACAAGTTGAGCCGGGCAAAGAGCGAATCAAGCGGCATCTGCAGACCGATGAAAAACTCGCCGAACTCAGCATACTGGGCGCTCACCTCGTCGAAGCGCATTTCATATACGATGGCCTTGATCTCAGATGTCGTCCTGGCGAAAAGCGTGACCGCCCATTCCATATCGTCGAGCCCGGTAGAACCCGTGATCAACTGGAGGACCCGGCCTGCATATTGCCGCCCGACCCGGGCGTGGCCGCTCATCAGTTTCTTGCGCGTCTCGAAATCGAGGGCATACCAATTTTGTCCCGGGCCGGCCCGGCGCTTGGACATCGGGTAGAAACAGACGACCGGCCAGTCCGGAAGGTTCGGCTCGAGGCGATCCCGCAGGTATTTCGCCATCCGTGTCCGGAAAGCCACCATCTTCTCTTCAAAATCCGGCGAACCGGGCACGACCTTCTCATCATGCTCAAGCTGTCGCGCGTAGTCGTCCTCGCTCGTCGTGTACTCACTGCGTTCCGTCATCGAAAGCCACGAAAATTCCGGCGTAAGAATTCCTGGTCCGAGCGCCAGCGCAAGTTGCTTGGCGTGGCTATCCGCGGTCTGCAGATCGCGGGTCAGCAACATGAACCCAAGATCCGCCTTGGGCGACACGATGCTCAAGGTGAGCAACTGCGTGGCCGGCGTAGCCCGAATTTCCTGAACCAGCGAAGCCAGAGCGGTCTTGGCCACAATTCTCTGGCTTCCTTCCAGCAAGTCCCAAGCTGCGTAATCAACTCGGAAAAAGAGATGGACGACATGCCGGCCTTCAACGGGGTAAACGGGATCGAGCAAAGGTGTTTCCATGTGCAGTTAGTGGCGACGTTTGGACTATGACCGTTCCTGATGACGAAGACAAATCTCCTCCGCGCGCCGTCGTCACCGGCGACGTGACTCCGGCAGACGACGAGTGTCACGTTGCCGCCAAATCGTAAGAACTGACCCGGCCTCGAGCTCCCGGTCCACCGACTGAGCCCGAAAGGGAGTCCACGCGAGCACCCCCACCGGGGCATCGTTGGCCAGACACTAAAAAACGATTGCAATCCGCAGATGGGACCGTAGTTTGCGGCGACGGAGGAGGAGATACCTATGGCAGATCTAGCAAACAAATATCAGCAAAATGTCACCGGCAAATACTTCGTGGACGATCAGTGTATCGACTGTGACCTTTGCCGTGAGACCGCGCCTGCGAATTTCAAGCGCGACGATGATGGCGGCCACAGCTACGTCTACAAGCAGCCGGAGACTCCGGAAGAGGAGGCTCTTTGCAAAGAGGCGAAGGAAGGCTGCCCGGTGGAAGCCATCGGGGACGACGGCGAATAGCCCCCGCTTTCCGGTTCTCTTTGTTTCGGCCTCCGCGACCGCGGAGGCCTTTTCTTTGATGCGCGTCGAGGAAATTCGCAAGCGAGTGCTCGAGGAGTGGCGCGGATTACCCGAGGAGCCAGCCCCGCGCGATCGCTGCGTGACACCCGCTGATGCGCTGAAGAAGCTGCTGCGCAAACTCGGCCTCACCGAGCGCCTCAACGAACAGGAAATTCGCCATGCCTGGCGCGAGATTGTCGGCGATTTTCTGGCCGAACATTCCCTCCCCGTCTCGGTCCGCGACGGCGTGCTCATCATCCAGGTCATCCAGCCTGCAGTGCGCTACGAACTCGACCGATCATGGAAACAAAGCATCCTACGAAAGCTCCAGGCGCGCTTCGGCGCGAGAGCGGTGCGCGAGGTGCGCTTCCGCGGTTGAGGCAAACCGCAAAATTTCCGCCTCCATGGATGTGATCATCATCAAGGGGCTCGAGATCGAGGCGTTCGTCGGCGTTCCCGACGAAGAGCGGCGGAACCCTCAGCGGCTCGAGGTCGATGCGATCCTCACGCCACTGAATAGTTTCGACGAGCTCGCAGACGAAATCGATCGCACCGTCGACTACCATGCGGCCATCCGCCAGATTGCCCGCCTGGCCGGGTCGCCGCCAAGGCGCCTTATCGAAACGCTGGCCCGAGAAATCGCCGAAATGCTCATTGCGGACTTTCCCGCGCGGCGGGCAGAGGTGGAAATCCGCAAATTTATTCTGCCGGAGACGGAATACGTGGCCGTCCGGTGCGCGCGCGACCGGCAGGGATGAACCTCCGCCGGGCTGAGTTCGCCGCGATTGTCGGAGAAACCTGAGCCAGGTTCCTAAGTTTGGTTCGGCCGCGACACGCCGCTGCGACTAACTCCTAATCGACCAACGCCCAACGAACGCCGCAACTGGAATGCGGCTCCCAGTAGGGATGAAGGCTGAGTCCGTTGGTCTTGGTCACCGCTTTGTTTTTGCCGTAATCGGCATTCGCGCCCTCGCCATTCCCGATCCTAAAGACGAAACCAAAGGTGGTTCCCGCCCCAAGTTTCAGATCGCTAAGTTCCGATTTCGGGATCGCCAACTCGTAAACATAGACGCTGCCATTCCGCTTCACGACATGGCGCGCTTCCTTTACCACGCCCGTGGTCGCCTGGCCGCGCGGCTGCCGCGGCCAGTCGTGGACGCGGGGAAGACCCGGCGCCAGGTGCCGCCAGAGCTCGCTTTTTCCTCCCTCGCAGCCGTAGAAGCTGAACTCGTAGTCGGTATCCGGCACTGCGTGGAATCCGTACGGCACGCGATCGGTGTCGGGTTTCATGTCATGCCAGCCCTCGGTGACATCCAAACCGATCTGCAAACGATCGCGGCGAAAAGGAATCGTCGGCAAATCAGGCTGGCGCGGGGTCTCCGGGTTGTCGGCATAGACGTAAGGGACTTCCGCGAAGCTACGCCCGGGCGCGTTTTTCGCCAGCCAGCTCTTGTACGGTTCGCGTTCGTCAGAGGCTTTGCTATGAAAGTATTTGTTCTCGTCACGACCCTCCATCGGCAAGGCGTTCTTTTGGTTGGTGGGGTCGTTAACCTCCGCGCAAGCGTAAAGGTTCTCGTCGTCCCAAGCCATCTTTAGCCGGCCGGACACCAGCCCAGGGTGGGACTCTTTCAGCGCCAGCCAGGGGCGGCGGAGCACTTCGATGCTATCGACGCTGTCATCCTTCCCGAATACGGTCACACCGGGGATGGCCTCCCAATCGTCCAGATTGCCATCGACGGTGATAGACGCTTTCGGGACCACCGTGCAGTTGAGGACCTCTTTGTAATCCGCGTTGCCGGCCTCGGAACTGAAGGAGAACTCGAAGGGATAGGCGTTGGATTCCTGCGCCTTCGCCTCCGCCAACGGGAAGCTGATCGTCTTGGTCTCGCCCGGCCTGAGCTCGACCTCCTGGGCATTCGACGCCAGGCGAATCTCCGGCGGTGGCGTAACCGACAGCCGGCCCTTGATGGCCCGATTAAGGCAATTGTGCACGCCTACCGACAAGGCAGCGTCTTTGGCTGTGATCAGCGTAGTGAAGTCCCGCGGCAGAATCTCCACCGGACGCTTGCCCGTGATACGTGCTTGCGCCAGTCGTTCGGCGGCGACCTTCGGGCCCTGCGCGCAAGTAATGTACGATGGGAAGATGCTCATCGGGAGCGTGACAGTCTTTTGCCCGACGTAGGCGGGGTTGCCGCTGAGATCGTAAAATCGGAGCAGGCCGTCCGAATTATCGATGGTCATCTCGCCTCCCGGCGAGCCATCGACCTGTGCCCAAAGTCGGTCTCTCGGATCTGTCGAACCGATGCTCACGAGCTGGCCAAACACGACGAGCAGAGCGTTGGGATCATCGTCCTTCCCAAATTGAAACACCCAGGGAAGATGGTCCGGAAAGACAATCTTTTCGAAGGGCCGGCCAGTCACAAAATAATTGAAAGCCGCTGTCGCGGCGACAACCGGACTCGGAAAGACCGTCTCCTCGGTGCCCCCTGGTAACCGCTCAAACAAGACGCGGGGATGCGTCGGCGACATCGCATTCTGACCGGAAGCAAGGAACTGCGCGACGCCTTGCGGAAGCTGGTACTCGGTTCCCACAAACCATGTCTCGGTCTCCATTGAGATTTTGCCACGGGCGCGTGCCACCATCGGCCCGTAACTATTCCGCGGGACGACGTAGTGGTCGGTAAATACATCGATGTATTCATCCATTTCGCTACCACCGTCGGAGTACAACTTGTCCTCGGTGTTCATGATCGAGGAAGTTCCCAGGACCTTGATCCGGGGATCCACGGACTTGACCGCCCGGGAAATCAGCTTCTGCAACTCTCGATATTGCAGGCAGTCGCGCGCCCAACCTGAAATTCCCCCACCCTCCCACGGCTCGTTGTAATTTTCGACTCCCCAAAGAGCCCCGTTTCCACTGTCCCAGTAGCGCCCGACGAATTCCGTCATCCACTTTTCGTATTCGGGATAGTATTTGGGATCGCAAACCCAGTCGCTGCGGCCGCCATACGGACTCCCATCCCAATCCGGGCCAACCGCCGCCGGAGTCTGGTGAGGAGCAAACGGCCACGTCCAATCGGGTGTGGCGCAAGGCGTGGACATGATCTTGCAGCCAGCCTCCTTGGCCGCCGCAAAAATCGCATCGTACCTTGTCCAGTCGGTGCTGCCGTCTTTCTTGGCGTTCCAGCTTCCCTCGAAGCGCCACCCGCGGATTCCCATTCGCGCGTAGAGCACGGCGCGCCACGGCTTGTCGACGAAGGTTCCCTCACCCAGAATGGGCACGGTCTCGATGGTGCCGTCGCTGCGCGGCACCGGCACGCGCGCGACCGTTCCGAGGAACTGCCTCGTATCACCGCGCACCAGGATGATCGCGTAGGTGCCGAAGCGCTTCGGCACCGGCACATTCTTAAGCTCGACCGGAATCTGGTCTCCACCCGCGAAATCCACGGTGAAGGGATGCATTACCGGCGTGCCGATGAGGTCGAAAAGTGGAGCCTTACCCGACGTGTCCGTCCAGCCTTTCATGCCGCCCGCGACTTTTCCGGGCGTGCGCGTGCCCACTTCTTGAATCTCCAGGGAGAACGGAACCCTGCCGTGCAAATCGCCCTTCTTGAAAGCAAGTCTTAGTTCGACCGGTTCTTCACCCACGAATAGCTGCCCGGTCGCGTTGCTGCCCACCAGGCGGAAGCGATCGTCGGGAAGCGAGCATCTCAGCTCCTTCATGTTGTCCTCCTGCAGCATGATATTCTCTGCGAGGAGCGTGGAGGCGAACGCCAGGCAAGTTGCGCCCCAGAGAAGGGCGCGGCAAACGATGGAGAGTTCTGGGTGTTTCAAGGGGTATTCGGGTAGCAGGAGGGATGCCGTCAACGCGCTTCGGGTTCCGGCGTCCCTCCAAATCTGAACTCACCAGCTTGCACAGGGGCGGGGCGTTCGCAAGTGCTGGTCAATTCGATGTGCCGGCCTTCGCGAGAAGCGTCGTGAGCGGCATGCATGATATCGAGAACGTGGTAGGCGAGATCGCCGTTGGCACGATGGGGACGGCCCTCTCGCGCGGCCCGGGCCATGTCCGCCACGCCCAATCCCCGGCAGTTCTCGGTGAATTCGTTGACCAGCGGCATGACGCGCCATTCGCGCGCATCGGGCCGCCACAACTGGACGAGGCCTCCGAACCAATTGGGGTCCGGAATGCGGAGAGTTCCCTCGGAGCCGTAGATCTCCATCCGCGGCAGACCTGCCTGCCAGATATCGAAACTCATGATCGTTGTGGCGACGGCCCCGTTCGCAAAATCAGCTACTGTGGCGATAGTCGTGGGCACCTCGACGCGAATCTTGCTGCCAAACTTCGGCGCGCTCGTGACCGTGCGCTCTGCGAAGCTCATCTGCGCCGAGCCGGTGACGCGTCGCACCGGCCCGATCAACGAAACCAACGCGGTCAAATAGTAGGGCCCCATATCGAACATCGGACCGCCGCCCGCTTGATAGTAAAACGCCGGATCCGGATGCCAGTCTTCGTGGCCGTGGGAGATCATGAACGCCGTCGCGCCCACCGGCACGCCGATCGCTCCCGAATCAATGAGGTGACGGGCGGTCTGCAGACCGGCGCCAAGAAAGGTGTCCGGGGCACAACCGACCCGAAGCCCCTTGTCCCGCGCCAGCGCGAGCACTCGCTGGCCGTCCTCCCGGTGAACAGCCAGCGGCTTTTCATTGTAGACGCTCTTCCCCGCCTGCAGGGCCGCCATCGCAATCTCGAAGTGCGCCTTGGGAATCGTTAGATTCAGGACCAACTCGATCTCCGGCTCAGCCAGAAGTTGGTCGACCGAGAAAGCCTGCGGAATATTAAACTGCTGCGCGCGCGCGCGCGCACGCTCGATGTCCATGTCAGAGACCGCGACGACTTCGAGATCGGCGAGCGCGCCGAGGTTCTTCAGGTAGATTTCGCTAATGTTGCCGCAGCCGACGACTCCCAACTTCACACTCATGGCTGCTCCCCTTCGCGCGTCGCCCAAAGCAATCCCCGCCGCACGATCTCACGAACCTCCGGCACATCGAAGTCCTTCGCCACATGACCCAGCGAGCAATAAAACACTTTGCCCGCGCCCCACCTCCGCTTCCACACCACCGGCATGACGGTACCCTCAATCCACGGGAGGATGTCACCGCTGAAAGTCGTGGTCGCCAGGACCTCATTGGAAGGGTCGACGTGCATGTAATACTGCTCCGACTGCATTGTGAAATCCGCAATGTTGGCCGTGATGGGATCTTCCCGGTTCACAATATTCACCTGATAAGAAATGATATTGCCCGGGTGCGCCACCCATTGGCCGCCGACCATGAATTGGTACTCGGTATTGTTGCGAAACGCGTCTCCCATACAGCCATGCCACCCGCCAATTCCTGCTCCGCTCCGAACCGCCTCCAACAGCCCCTTTTCCTGTTCGTTGGTGATCGTTCCCATTGTCCAGACCGGCACAATGAGGTCAAATTGATGAAGCCGTTCGGCATCACAATAGATATCAAGCGTATCGACGATTTCTGTTCGATAGCCTTCTGATTCCAGGCAGGTGGCGAAGATTTCGGCCGTCGGGATCGGCTCATGACCTTCCCAACCTCCCACGACGAAGAGTGCTGATTTCATGGAGCCCACTTGCTTAAGACGCGTTTGACCCGGCCGCAAGTCCGACGTGGAATTCAAATGGGGCGCGCGCACAAACGTCGCCGCGAAACTCAAAACCAAGAACTCTGCCGCGTGACGCCAGAGCTCGCTCCCGCCCAGTAACTTAAGGCCGGTGCCAGACCCGGCCGAAGGCGATGCCGGCTTTCAAGGCGAGTTTCCGCTTGCGGACAACCGACTCGGGGTAGAGTCGAATCGGGTGCTCGGCATTGTCCCAAAATCCCTTGTCCGAGAGGCTCGGCGGCCGCCCCGACAAGGTCGACTTCATATAGTCGCGGGCCCACGGCTTGGGTGAATTCACTGCATGCGACATGACATAACCGCCGCCGCTAAAATCCATGCCGTCCGGTCCCAGCGTGCAAGTCGGAACGTCCGTGGTCATCACGGTGATATTCAACAGATCTTGATCAGCCGCCTGCCAGGGTGAAGTGCGATCCGTGCTGGCCAGCTGCGTAGTATCGTATCCGAACGCTTTGGCAGCTTCCAACAGCGATTCCCAGACGTTCAAGACCTTCCGTATCTTTCCGGTCACGCCGACGAAACCGCCGTTGTAATAGCGGCTCGGCCTGCGCTTCTCGGTCAGTCCCGCCGTCTTGGCCATCTCCAGCCATTGAAAGCGCAACGGGTGGTCACTGGGCATGGTACGGGAAGGTCGCGTCCTCCACCAGCGCGAACCCGCGGCTCACCCATTCTTCGAAGAAACTCCACCGGCACTTTACCGTGATATCCGGATCGAAGTAGCAGAGCACGTCGTCGTCCTTCAAAAATCGCTCGAATAACTCGCGCATGAAGGTCGGCTTGTAGCTGGTAAGGTGCAGCGGCGTATCCAGCGGGACAAACCGGATGCGACAACCCCCACCCACATCAAAATCCGTGGTGCCTTCACCAGGCGAAGTCGGACTCGCCCAGGGAGGCAACGCGCCTCGATAACCGCCAAAGACAGTCCCGCGAAACCCGTTCCGATAGAGCGAATTAACCAACGCGCCGAAACCGATGTGATATGTCCCTTCGAACAGCGAGCAGACGTAGGCACTCATCGACGCAAGGTTTATCCGCAAAAGGGATGCAGTCAATCCTACTATCTGCCTCGTCGCAGGCTTCCGGCAAC
>CAWGBZ010000010.1:0-5560 GCA_963820865.1 uncultured Verrucomicrobiae bacterium | reverse complement strand
GATGGAGGCCACGACCAGAATTGAACTGGTGTACACGGTTTTGCAGACCGTTGCGTAACCACTCCGCCACGTGGCCCCATCGGGGCGCTTCATATACGCCCTGCCCCGGATAGGCAACCAAGCAGCGTCTATCCTGTGCCGCACTGGCTAGCAAAGCGAAACAGCCCGGCGCGCCGGGCGGCGCTCAATCGGCGGACGTTTCGCCCTGCCGGTGCAGAAGAAAGCAATGTCGATCAAGGCCTGTTTCGACAGGCGCAAATGCGCGACCAATTCCATCCCGCTGCTCCGCTTGCATTCGACGCACCGTCATAGTGCGGACGAAAGAATGGAGCACCCGGCGCGGCTTGCGCTATCCGGCCCGCGGCTTTTTCCCGGTGGGCCTTAGAATGCCCTGCTGATGGCCGCGACGACGAACGGTGCGGCCATCAGCAGGACCGGCCACAGCCGGAACATCAGGCGGGGAGTTCTACTACTTGCTGCAATTCGCTTTTTGAGCGTCTCGCAAACGGTGCGGACTTCGGATGTCATCAGGGAACAATCCTCGATCTGCAAGAAGTAGCGCTTGCCTTCCTCGCGATAGTTCGCCGCCAACTCCTTGATCTCTTTCACCATGGAATGGACGCCGGCGACCATCGCCTCACATTTCTTGGCGGCCTCGGACAGTTCTACACCGAGCGCCTCGATCTCTTTCACGGCTGCGTCGTATTCGCGGATCACGGCTTCAGCCGAGAGTTTGCCGACTTGATTGACGCCTTCCTTGCGCTCGACGTAATCGGGCATCGGGCCTCCCGGCAACGGATGATCATTGCCGGGTGGCACGGTGCGGATGACGGACCCGCGCCGGGTGCTGAGAATGATGTTGCCGATTTCGCCTTCGATCTCATCAGCGTCGAGTAATGGAGAGCGCGTGAGAATTTCAGTGCTTAAAGTCATCGACTTTGCTCCAAATAGTTACGCGGAGAATTAAGAACTTAGCACCGTCAAGAGGGATGTCATAGTTGTCCACAGCTCGCTATGTCGGGATTCAGGCATTGGAACCGGCTTATTGGCGGCGGGTTCATGACCCGTAACAGGGCAACGCTGGCCACTGGACCAGGCGGGCGAACCCCGTTGACGTCCCGTTTAATCGCAAGCCAGGGTCAGCCCCGCTTGCGCCGCCGGTAATCCCGCTTCTTCGGCTTCGGCGCGAGTTCCGGCATTTCCGCCTGCACATCCCGATAGCGTGCCAGCATGCGGTCAAAGCTGGCGTTGAGCGTTTCGGCGATATCCGGCCGCTTTTCGAGGCCGGCCAGCAGCAGGCCTGTGGCCTCGATGGTGGAGAGACCATCGCCACGCGGCTCCTTGCGCAGCTTGCCGTAGCGCGACGGGCGTTTCGGACCGAGAATGACCCGCTGGCACTTCAGCATCCACGCGTTGCGCCACCACAGCGCCTTGGCCTGGCTCCAGGTTCCGTCGAGCAGCACGATGCCTTCGAGGTCGGAGAGGATGGCGCGCTGGTGCGGCTCGACCTCGCCCTTGCGGTTGATCGCGACGATCTCGGCATCGGTTTCGAGATCGGCGACCTTGGCCGAGCCGAGATACAGCACCGCCCAGCGCGAGGGATCATCGACTTTCCGTCCCAGCGCCTTGGACAGGCTTGGCCAGGACAGGCCGATCTTGAGGACCGCATCCTTGAAATGCATCGCCGTCAGCCGCGCGGTACCGAGCGCCCTGTCCTGCTCCTGCGGGTGCTGCAGGATCAGCAGCGAGAGCTTGCTTTTAATCGGCGTGACGCTGTCGCAGATGCAGAGCGGCAGCGGCTTGCCGCAATGCGGACAGTCCGGGACCACCTCTTCGGCGAGACCGGACCTGAGACCGGACCTGGGATTGGCGTGTTCTGACATCCGCCCGCTATACGCTTCGTAGCCAGTAATTCAACTATTCGGCGGGCGCTGGAAGCGGGGCCGGCCGCCAGCGCTGCCGCAGCCGGTCGATCAGGAGGTAGATCACCGGCGTCGTGTACAGCGTCAGGATCTGCGAAACGAACAAGCCGCCGATAATGGTGATGCCGAGCGGCCGGCGCAGCTCGGTGCCGGGACCGGTGGCAATGACCAGCGGGATGCCGGCAAACAGCGCCGCCATCGTCGTCATCAGGATCGGCCGGAAGCGGGCGCGGCATGCCTCGAAGATCGCATCCGCCGACGACAAGCCGCGGTTGCGCTCGGCGTCGAGTGCGAAATCGACCATCATGATGCCGTTCTTCTTGACGATGCCGATCAACAGGATGATGCCGACAAAGGCGATCACCGTCAGCGGCGTATTCGTCACCTGCAGCGCCAGCAGCGCGCCGAGGCCTGCGGACGGCAATGTCGAGATGATCGTGATCGGATGGGCAAGGCTCTCATAGAGCACGCCGAGCACGATATACATCGCCACCAGCGCGCCCAGGATCAGCAGCGGCTGCCGTCCGCTGGTCTTGCTGAAATCGCCGGCACTGCCGTCAAAACTGCCGCGGATGCCTTCCGGCATGTGCAGTTCCTCGACCGCGCGCTGGATGTTCGAGGTCGCGACCTCCAGCGGCACGCCGGGCAGCAGATTGAACGACACCGTCGTCGAGGGAAACGATTGCGAGTGGAAGACCGCGAGCGGCGACAGGCCGCGCTGGTAGCGCACCACGGCCGATAGCGGCACCTGGGCATCGCCGGCGCCGGCGACGAAGATGCGCTCGAGGTTGGACGGATCGGCCTGGAATTTCGGATCGATTTCCAGCACCACCATGTACTGGTTGCGCTGGGTATAGACGATCGATATCTGCCGCTGCGCGAACGCGTTGTTCAGGGCGTTGTCGATATCCTGGACGCGCACGCCGAGGCTGGAGGCGGTCTTGCGGTCGATCACCAGCGACAATTGCAAGCCCCCGGGTTCGCGGTCGCTGGAAATGTCGGTGATACCCTCCACCGTCTCCATGCGCTTGGCGACCAGCGGCGCCCATTTCTGCAGCAGGTCCAGGTCGGTGCTCGACAGCGTATACTGATAGTCGGAATTGCTCTGCCGTCCGCCGGTGCGGAGGTCCTGCGCCGCGAACATGAACAGGCGGACGCCGGCGACCCGGTAGAGATTCCTGCGCAGCCGATCGATCACCTGCGCGGTCGACAGGCCCGCCCGCTCCTCCGGCGGTTTCAGGCTGATGAACATGGTGCCGCGGTTGGAACCGCCGCCGCCCGGACCGGCGGTGCCGCCGAGCGAGGAGCCGACGCCGGCCACCGCCGGGTCGGCCATCACGATGTCGGCCAGTTGCTGCTGCAGCCCGAGCATCGCCTGGAACGAGGTGTCGGGCGAAGCCCGCGTCGCGCCGATCACGAACCCGCTGTCGTCGGTCGGAAAATAGCCCTTCGGCGTCTTGATGTAGAGCACCACCGTCAGCGCGATAGTGGCAAAGAACACCAGCAGGGTCAGGAACGGAAAGCCCAGCACCGCCCGCAGCGTCCAGGTGTAGAAAGTAACGATGCGCGACAGCGTGCCTTCGATCAGGCGATCGAACCAGGTCGCATGATCGGACGTCGCCTCCTTGATGTAGTGCGCGCAGATCATCGGCGTGACCGTGAGCGAGACCACGGTCGACACCACGATGGCAAAGGTCAGCGTCAGCGAGAATTCGCGCAGCAGCCGGCCAACAATTCCGTCCATGAAGATCAGCGGCGTGAACGCCGCGATCAGCGACAGGCTGATCGACAGCACGGTAAAGCCGATCTGCCTGGCGCCTTCCAGCGCGGCCGGATACGGCGCCATGCCCTGCTCGAGGTTGCGATACATGTTCTCGATCATGACGATGGCGTCGTCGACCACGAAGCCGACCGAGATCGCAAGCGCCATCAGCGACAGGTTGTCGATCGAGAATCCGGCGAGCCACATGCCGGCGCAGGTGCCGGCCAGCGCCAGCGGCACCGAGACGCCGGCCGCGATGGTCGGCGTCAGCCGCCGCAGGAACACGAACACGACGACCATCACCAGGAAGGCGGTCGCCAGCAGCGTGTACTGCATGTCGAGCACGCTGGCGCGAATGGTGCCGGTGCGGTCGACCAGCGTCGAAATCTCGACGCCCGCCCGGCAGCCACTGTTTCAGTTCCGGGATCAGGGCCCTGACCCGGTCGACGGTATCGATCACATTGGCGTCGCCTTGCTTGGTGATCTGGATCAACACTGCCGGCTGCTTGTTGAACCAGGCGATCGAGCGGGTGTTGCGGAGACAGTATCCTCGACGTCGGCGACGTCGGCCAGGCGGACGAAATTGCCGGCCGAACTCTTGATGATGATGTCGCGGAATTCGGCCGCGGTACGCATCTGCTTGTTGGTCGAGATCGTCTCGCTCTGGCGGTCGCCGTTGAAGATCCCGACCGGCCCCAGCGGATTGGCGTTGACGATGGCGAGCCGCACGTCGTCGGTCGCGATCCCTGCATTCGACAGCGCCACCGGGTTGAGCGCGATCCGCACCGCCGGCTGGTCGGCGCCGGAGACGGTGACCTCGCCGACGCCGGGCACCTGCGAGATGCGCTGCGCAATCACGGTATCGGCGACGTCGTACATCGCGCTGGTCGTCAGCGTCTTCGACGTCAGCGCCAGCACGAATACCGGCGCCGCCGAAGGATTGGCCTTGCGGAAGCGCGGCAGCGACGGCAGGTCGGTCGGCAGATCGGCCAGCGAGGCATTGATCGCGGCCTGCACGTCACGCGCCGCGCGGTCGATGTCGCGGCCGATCGCGAATTGCAGCTGGATGCTGGTCGAGCCAAGCGAACTGGTCGAGGTGATCTGATCGATGCCGGCAATCTGGCCGAGCCGGCGTTCCAGCGGGGCCGCAACGGTGGCCGCCATCACGGAAGGGTCCGCGCCCGGACGCGTCGCCGAGACCCGGATCATTGGAAAATCGACATTGGGTACCGACGAGACCGGCAGGAACACATAGGCGACGATGCCGACCAGAAAGAGCCCGATCGCCAGCAGCGTGGTGCCTACCGGCCGGCGGATGAAGGGCTCCGAGATCGATGCCATCTACTTCATCCCCTCGGACGCGCCGGCAACCGTCGGCCCGGGTGGCCCTGGGTCCGGCACGGCCTTCTCGATTTTGCGATTGAGCCGGTCGAGCGCGAGGTAGATCACCGGTGTCGTGTAGAGCGTCAGCAACTGGCTGAGCAGCAACCCGCCGATGATGGAAATGCCGAGCGGAAAGCGTAACTCGGCACCGGTGCCGCTTTCGACCGCCAGCGGCAGCGCGCCGAACAGCGCCGCCAGCGTCGTCATCATGATCGGGCGGAACCGCAGCAGGCAGGCCTGCACAATCGCGTCGTAGGGTGACATGCCCTTGTGCCGCTCCGCCTCCAGCGCAAAGTCGATCATCATGATCGCGTTCTTCTTGACGATGCCCATCAGCAGAATGATGCCGATCAGGCCGATGACCGACAGGTCCTGCCCGAACAGCATCAGCGCCAGGATGGCGCCGACGCCTGCGGACGGCAGCGTCGAGAGAATGGTGATCGGGTGAATGTAGCTCTCGTAGAGCACGCCAAGCACGATGTAGATGGTGACG
>CAWGBZ010000009.1:0-6655 GCA_963820865.1 uncultured Verrucomicrobiae bacterium | reverse complement strand
TAGGCGTCGCAGTTCACCACATGCCCACTTCCACCCACCCCCTAGCTCCAATCGAGTCAGCGCTGGATAGGTTTCGGGAAGCGCACTACTGGATTCACACTCTGGAGCAGCATTACCACCACGCCGATCCCTTCCGCTGGCACTTCAACTCGTTCTTGAAGTCCATCAAGGAAGTTCCGCACCTTGTCTCGATGGGGCTTCAGAATCGGAAAGGATTCAGTGCCTGGTTCAAGCCAGAGCGCGAGAACCTGACCAGCGATCCGTTAATGCACTACTTGGCAACGCAGCGTGACTTCGCTGTTCACCGAGGGATGCTTGTTCCTTCAAGTCACGGCTCCATAGGTATCACAGAAGGTCGCGGATTCAAACTCGGCCTCACGTTTCCAGTTCATCCGCTTGAAGACAGCGATGACGCAATGCATAGGTATCTACACCACGTCCTACAGCACAAAGACTTCTTGCAGATCCTGATGCCGGATGACGACTCTCTGCCTTGCATTCATCGGGAGTGGCGTCTTCCGAACTTCGAACAAGAAATTGTTGAACTCGCGGCGCAAGCTTGGCTGCGCACCGGAGAGACCGTCAATAGAGTGGTCGCGTGGCTCGGAACGGAACCGCCTGAACTCTCGCTCAGTTGCCGTCATTCAAGCCAGCAGGTTCAGTTCAAGGTATTCGACCGAACCGTCTTGAACAAGCAGCTACGACAAATGCGCAAAGACATGCGAGCGGCCAAAGCTTGAAGGCGACGCCGAACCCCTCGCTCAAGCGGAGCGACGACGGCGGGACGCCAGGCCCGGGCTGGCGAAAATGTACCGCGTACCGCCAGACCGGGCCTGGTGGCCCGCCGTTGGTGCTCCGCTTAGTTAGCTCGAACGTTAGCCGGCGCAGGCACCGCCATTCCTACGATGGAGATCGCTCACCGTGTATAGCCTGCTGGTGTCGCACCAGTTCCAGGACTGGGACGGGGAGGCTTTCCGATTCGATAAGAGCCGCTTCTTGGAGTACACGAGCGAGCCCATCGAGGAACAACTGCGGCCGCTGTCGATAGAAGCCATCGAGTGCATTACTCACCAGTCGCCAATATAGGCGACAGATGGGGCTTTGAAGAATGATCGGATCAGGCTGGGCAGCTTCTGGATTTTGGCGAGTTGCTCCTCGATTTTCTCGCGCAGCTTCTCGCCCTTCTGCAGGGGGCGCCTTGCCGTGCCCGTGCGTTTGACATGACTCCACACCAGCTCGTCGGGATTGAGGTCGGGCGCATAGCCCGGCAGGAAATGCAGTGTCAGCCGCCCTTCGGTCGACGCCACGTACTCACTCACGATCGCTCGCTTGTGGGCAGGCAGGCTGTCCAGAATCAGATGGACCGACTTTCTGCGCCGATACATCATCTTCTTGAGCAACTCGACGAACAACTCGCCGTTGAGCGCACCTTCGTAGACGCAGAACCAGAACGCCCCCTGCGCCGTCACCGCCGAGGCGGCACTGACCGACTGGCGCTGTCCCGGGCGTTCAACCACCGGGGTGTGACCGCGTACCCCCCAGGTCTTGCCATGCACGGTGTCGGCGCGAAATCCGGACTCGTCCCAGAAAAACACCTCCGCGCCTTGTGCCTTCGCTCTACGGGCAATGGCCGGATAGGTTTCGCGTTGCCACTTCTCGATGGCCTGCGGGTCACGCTGATAGGCGCGCTGCAGTGGCTTCTGCGGGGTCAGTCCCAGCCTCGCCAGCAACTCGCCCACCGCGGTCACCCCAAGGTGCACTCCAAACTTCTTCTCGATCAACTCAGCCACGACGGCGCGGGTCCACAAGCCAAAGTCCAGGCCGTACTGGCGCGGATCGCGCCCATTGATCCAGCGAAACACTCGCCGCTCCTGTGCCGGCGTCAGGCTACGAGGACGCCCCGTCGCTTTGGTCGAGCGCAAGGCCTTGATTCCCGCGCCCGAACCGAAACGCCGTCTTCGATCCACTTGTAAATCGTCGTCCGATTGAACCCGTAGGCCTCGATCACCTCCGAGGGGCGCTCACCTTCGCGCACTCGTTCAATCGCCATCAGCCGAATCGTCTCCAGCGTCTGGTGATCCAATGTCCGTCCATCTCGCTTCATGCACAATGAGACCATCGTGGTCAATCCAAGTTGCACATTTGTCGACTTATTTACCGATTAGTGAGTAAGTCGTGGCCCTGCATGCTGATGGAAGAGGGGAGAGCAGATGAACTCGTGAGGGCGAAAAAAGGGTTCAGACACGATTTACAATCCACAGCGTCAACCACGAGTGTTTGCCTTAGTAGTCCGTTTCAGAAGTTCGCACACGTATTGCTCAGGCGGCCAGTTTCAAGTGCTGGCGCTGCCAATAGCGTGAGCGCATCCGAGCGATCAGGGCGTTGAGGTCGGCGCGTGTGAATTTCCACTCGAACGGGTGCGCGATACTCTCGAAGTAGCGCTCGAAGTTCGCCAGTCGCTCGGCCACTGCCTCCAGGCAGGGGAAGTCGTTGGGGGTGAGCACCTTGCGCTGTACGATCGAGAAGTAGATTTCGATCTGGTTGAGCCAACTTGCGTGGACCGGGCCGTGAACCGGAACGATTCGAGGATGGGCGTGCGTCAGACGCCGTACCGAAGCCTCGCCACGGTGCGACGAGCCGTTGTCCATGATCCAGAACACGCGGCGCGCGGTGTCGTACGGCGGCTGGCTCATGACCTGATCGACCAAGCGACTGAACGGTGCGATGCCAGTGGTCGCTTCGCAGCGCCCGAACACCTTCGCGCGGTGGACGTCCAGCGCAGCCAGGTAGGCCCAGGCGCCGCCGCGCGCGTATTCGTGCTCCACGCGCATCGACTCACCGGGGGCGGTGGGCAAGCTCGGATGGATACGCAGCCGGGCCTGAATGCTGGTCTTCTCGTCGGTGGAGAGGACGAACTCGTCCTCGCGCAGCGCCTGCCCTTGCCAACGCCGCTCGTATAAGTCCAGGATGCGCGCGGCCTTGGCCTGGAACTGCGGATCGCGGGGAAAGATCCAGCAGCGATGCTGCCAGGGGCGGATGGCGTCCTCGTGCAGCCAACGCCACACCGTACTGTTGCTGATGCAAGCCACCAAGCCCGTGGACTGGGCGTGCCGCGCCACATCGGCCACACTGAGTCGCGACAGCGGCAAGCCCAAGGTGGCCGGCAGCTCGCAGGCCAGCGCCTTGACCTCAACCGTGAGCTCTGGGGGGAAAGGCCCGAGGGCGTCCCGGGCGGGCCCTCTCTTCGAGGCCCGCCAATCGTTCCTTGAAGAAGCGCTTGCGCCACTGGCTAACCACCTCGCGCCGGGTGTCCAGCCGCGCAGCGATCTCGTCGTTGTCCATGCCGTCGGCCGCCATCAAGATCATCTTGGCCCGCACGACCTCGAAGTAAGGCAACGTATACTTGGCCGCGCGCCGACGCAACTCGGTGGCCTCGTCTACCGACAGATCGATCCGGAATGGGCTCTTCCTTGGCATCTGAAAACCCTACTCGAAGGTTCAGACCAAGATGCCATACGCGAACACAATTATCAAACATATACGTTGGCGTATTTGTGAAATAGCCTACTAAGTAGTCCGTTTCAGAAGTTCGCACACGTATTGCTCAGGCGGCCAGTTTCAAGTGCTGGCGCTGCCAATAGCGTGAGCGCATCCGAGCGATCAGGGCGTTGAGGTCGGCGCGTGTGAATTTCCACTCGAACGGGTGCGCGATACTCTCGAAGTAGCGCTCGAAGTTCGCCAGTCGCTCGGCCACTGCCTCCAGGCGGGGGAAGTCGTTTGGGGTGAGCACCTTGCGCTGTACGATCGAGAAGTAGATTTCGATCTGGTTGAGCCAACTTGCGTGGACCGGGCCATGAACCGGAACGATTCGAGGATGGGCGTGCGTCAGACGCCGTACCGAAGCCTCGCCACGGTGCGACGAGCCGTTGTCCATGATCCAGAACACGCGGCGCGCGGTGTCGTACGGCGGCTGGCTCATGACCTGATCGACCAAGCGACTGAACGGTGCGATGCCAGTGGTCGCTTCGCAGCGCCCGAACACCTTCGCGCGGTGGACGTCCAGCGCAGCCAGGTAGGCCCAGGCGCCGCCGCGCGCGTATTCGTGCTCCACGCGCATTGACTCACCGGGGGCGGTGGGCAAGCACGGCATGGATACGCAGCCGGGCCTGAATGCTGGTCTTCTCGTCGGTGGAGAGGACGAACTCGTCCTCACGCAGCGCCTGCCCTTGCCAACGCCGCTCGTACAAGTCCAGGATGCGCGCGGCCTTGGCCTGGAACTGCGGATCGCGGGGAAAGATCCAGCAGCGATGCTGCCAGGGGCGGATGGCGTCCTCGTGCAGCCAACGCCACACCGTACTGTTGCTGATGCAAGCCACCAAGCCCGTGGACTGGGCGTGCCGCGCCACATCGGCCACACTGAGTCGCGACAGCGGCAAGCCCAAGGTGGCCGGCAGCTCGCAGGCCAGCGCCTTGACCTCAACCGTAGCTCTGGGGGAAAAGCCCGAGGGCGTCCCGGGCGGGCCCTCTCTTCGAGGCCCGCCAATCGTTCCTTGAAGAAGCGCTTGCGCCACTGGCTAACCACCTCGCGCCGGGTGTCCAGCCGCGCAGCGATCTCGTCGTTGTCTATGCCGTCGGCCGCCATCAAGATCATCTTGGCCCGCACGACCTCGAAGTAAGGCAACGTATACCTGGCTGCCCGCCGACGCAACTCGGTGGCCTCGTCTGCAGACAGATCGATCCGGAATGGGCTCTTCCTTGGCATCTGAAAACCCTACTCGAAGGTTCAGACCAAGATGCCATACGCGAACACAATTATCAAACATATACGTTGGCGTATTTGTGAAATAGCCTACTAAGCCATTCACGGTCTGACCTATCTTGCCATCACGTCATGATTGCCTGAACAATCGGTGGAGTTCCTTTCTACGAAACCTGGTACGGTTGCGCTGCTACGCCGCAGGGTTTTCCATGGCGCCGCTCGCCGGCGGTGCCTCTCTCACCAGAGGCGAGCGGCGCTGTGGGAAACCCGTGTTCATGCCGCTGCGGGTGCCAGTTCATAGTCGGCCTGGTAGTCCCGACCATGCGCGAGCAGCGCCCAACGGTGCGGGCGTTCTTGTTCGCCAGCGCCACCGCCGCCACGTTCTGTCGCGCCGGCCCACCAGCCGCGCGAGCCAGCTATCCGCGTAACCCACCTTGCGCTCGGCCACCCGGATCACTGCCCGGGCGCCGTGGATCAGCAGCGTGCGCAGGTACGTGTCCGCCGCGCTTGCTGATGCCCAGCAGCACCTGCTTGCCGCCACTGGAGTGTTGCCGGGGCACCAGCCCCAGCCAAGCCGCCAGCTGCCGTGCGTTCTCGAAGCTCTTCGCATCCCCGATCGAGGCCACCAGGGCGCTGGCCGTGATCAGGCCGATGCCCGGAATCTGCGCCATCTTCTTGCTCGCCTCGTTCTCCGGTGCCGCCTTTGGATCTGCAACCTCCAACTCGCCCACCTGGCGGTGCAACTCCTTCAAGTGATCGCCGAGTCGATCCAGCAGCTGACGAAAGGCACCCGGCAGATCGTTCTCGCCGTCCTCCAGGATCTCCGGCAAGCGCTTGGCGATGTGGCCGATGCCCTGTGGGATGACGATCCCATACTCCGCCAACAGTCCTCGAATCTGATTGGCCTGCGCGGTGCGCGCCTTGACGAATCCTTGCCGGGCCCGATGCAGCGCCAGCACGGCTTGCTGCTCGGTGTTCTTGATCGGCACGAAGCGCATGTTGGGCCGGCTCACTGCCTCACAGATGGCTTCGGCATCGGCCACGTCGTTCTTGTTCGTCTTGACATAGGGCTTGACGAACTGCGGGGCCATCAGCTTCACGCTGTGCCCGAACGACTGCAGCTTTCCGCGCCCAGTAATGCGCGCTGGCGCACGCTTCCATGCCGAGCAGGCACGGCGGCAGGTTGGCGAAGAACGCCACTACTGCGGGCGCTTCAACTGCTTCTTCAGCACCGCTTTGCCTCGCTCATCGACCCCATGCACCTGGATCACGTTCTTTGCCAGATCGATCCCAATCGTCGTAACCTTCATCTCGGTCGCCTCTCCTGGTTGGTGGAACATTCGCATATCCACCTTGGCACGTCGATGCCGCTTCGGGAAAGGGCGACCATCCCATTACCTGCGCACCACCAACCCGATCGAATCGACGTTCGCTACCGTGCGTCATCGCACCACGCGGACGGAAAAACTGCGTGTCGCGCTCGACCTTCCTGGGTCTGGCATTCAACCTGATACAGGAAGCCGAGAAAACCACCGCGCCGCATCCGCGGCGTCGAACGTATCGCCGAACTGCTGGCAGGCACTGTCTTCAGGGACGGCGTCCCGGCACCCGTCGATGACCCGCAACAGCAGCGGCTCGCCGCCTAATCAACCCATGCCCAAGGCATCCCATACACCAGATTTGACTTTAACCCCCGGAACCTCGCCCAGTCGTACATCGACAGGCAAAGGTCGATTCCACGGTAATCTCTTCTTTCCCACTCCCACCCCTTTGAACAGATCATCATGTGTCGGCCAATCACCCCCGAGCCATACCGAAGAAGGTTACCGACATCCTCTCGGTATCCAACAATCCCGCCGGCCACCAAAGCCAATACAGACAATAAAATGAATCACT
>CAWGBZ010000008.1:0-12538 GCA_963820865.1 uncultured Verrucomicrobiae bacterium | reverse complement strand
GGATTTCGCAAACCAGATGTTATGGAAGAAATCGGCCAGTGGCTGATTTCCCCCGGCGCGTCGTCGCACGTCTGGCAGACCCGCAGCTACGGCCTCGATTTTTATGATGGCCCTAACGGCGGACGGTTATCTGCATCACGCTGCGAACGCTGTTTGAGATCGATTGACAGTTATCCCGGAACGGCAGCTTTGCGCCATTTGCGGCCATAGGCCAGCGTCCTGCCCCTGTCCTCCCTGACCTCGAGAGATGGTGTAATCGGCCGGCCCAGCTTGTGGATAGCTGAAGATTTTGGGTGCTGCGCTTCAGGCTGATGGTGAAAACGAGGTCCGTGGTGACGGCCTCAAGCATCAGAAGGAGAAGCGCAGCATGGACCATTTTGGTGGATTGGACGTATCGGTCAAGGAGACCAGCATCTGCATTGTGGATGACACGGGCAGGATCGTGAAGGAAGTGAAGGTAGCGAGCGAACCTGCAGCCCTGCTGAAGGTTCTGGGGAACCCCACCTACCGCTTCAAGCGGATCGGACTGGAAGCCGGACCGTTATCGCAATGGCTGTTCAGCGCTCTCGCCGAAGCCGAGTTACCAGTGATCTGTGTCGAGACGCGGCACATGCAGGCGGTGCTGAAGGCGCAGATCAACAAGACCGACCGCAATGATGCGCGCGGCATCGCGCAGATGATCAGGGTGGGACTGTACCGTCCGGTGCATGTAAAGACGCTCCGCAGCCAAAAACTGCGAATGCTGCTGACCCATCGCAAGCTTCTGCAGTCGAAGGCCATCGCCATCGAGAACGATCTGCGAGGTACTTTGCGCAACTTCGGGCTCAAGGTCGGAATGGTTGGCAAGGTGAGGTTCGAGGCCCGCATCCAGGAGCTTGTCGAGAATATCCCCGACTTGGCGGTATTGGTGGAGCCGCTGCTCATCGTCCGGCGGGTGCTCCGTGAACAGATCGTCATCCTGCACCGCCGCTTGCTGGCTATCGTCCGGGAGGATGAGGTATGCCGGCGCCTGATGACGACCCCCGGTGTCGGCCCCGTGGTGGCGCTGACCTATCGCGCCACCGTCGATGTGCCAGCCCGGTTCCGCAAATCCAAGTCAGTCGGGGCGGTGTTTGGGCTAACCTGCTCCAGGTATCAATCGGGCGAGATCGATTGGAGCGGCAAAATATCGCGCTGTGGCGATGAGATGATGCGGACGATGCTCTACGAAGCAGCTCAGAGCATGATGCATTCAAAAAAATGGTCCTGGCTCAAGGCCTGGGCCATGCAGATCGCCAGGCGCCGCGGGATGAAAAAGGCGATCGTGGCCCTGGCACGCCGGCTGGCCGTGATCATGCACCGCATCTGGGTTGACGGCACCGAGTTCCGATGGACCCGGGAGCAAGCCGTGGCAGCAGCATGAAAGTCGTTCAGGATCAAACCCGATAGGAGAAAACCCGAGCTCCACCGAGCAGTGGAAGGATGTCCCTCGCGGGACGATGGATGAGGTGAGTTCGCATGTCCGCTTGGACCTGCCGTCTTCCGACGGCAAGGTCGCCCAAGAGATTGTTCCGCCTCGTCCTCGAACCCCATGATGGAAGGGCCCGGTGCCAATTCCGAAGAGAAGCACGAGCCCGCGAGCTACATCGACACCGCATTGGTGGATAGTCTGAAAGCGCTTGACCCCGAAGGGCCGATTAGAGAAGCAGACATCGGCCAGAAAGCGGAAGTGGGTCTCAGATCGTTAAACCGACGCCAGCGCGATTGGCCCTGTCGTTCTTGCAGGAGGAGCGTGCCGGCTTCGCCCCTGCCAGTGCGGCGGACGCCAGGATTGCGCTGTTTCGCGTCTGCCATTATCCTCCGGCCCGGCACATGCTGGCCCGCATCCAACAGGATCATCCCATGCTGACCGCGAGCTTGGCCCCCCTGGACGAGACCATCACGATCGCGGAGCTCACGCGCGATCCCTATCCGATCTACAGGCGCCTCAGACGCGAAGCGCCCGTATTACGGGTCAAATCCGTGGGCCGCACCTTCCTGACCAAGGCGACCGACACCAAGTACGTGAAGGACAATGCGGCGTTGTTCAGCTCCGACGACCCGAACACGCCCATGAAGCGCGCCTTTCTCGCTCATACGCTGATGCGCAAGGACCACGACGAGCACCGGACTGAACGCATGGCGATGATGCCGGCCCTGATGCCGAAGACGATCGAATCCGTCTGGGCGCCGCTGTATGCGAACCTGGCCGCAACGTATCTCGACCGGCTGCCACGCGGTGAGGTGGTCGATCTCTTTCCTGCTCTCGCAGGACCGCTTGCCGCGCGGATTCTGGCGCATGCGATGGGTGTTCCGGACGCAAGCGATGAGGACATGCAGCGATGGTCGCAGATGCTGATCGACGGCGCCGGAAATTTTGGCTGGACGCCAGGGCCTTTCGATGCGACCGACATCGCCAATGCGGAGATGGACAAATGTATCCGCGCCAACGCCGAACGCGTACGGGCCGAACCGGATTCCTCAGCGCTCTCCTTCATGGTGAATGCGAATAATCCGATTCCCGAAAGCCAGATGATCGCCAATGTAAAGATCGCGATCGGCGGCGGCATCAACGAGCCGCGCGACGCCTTGCTGACGATCCTCTACGGCCTGTTGACCAATCCAGATCAGCTTGACGCCGTGCGCGCAGGCGGCAAATGGCGCTCTGCCTTCGAGGAAGGGGTGCGCTGGGTGGCGCCGATCCAGGCCAGTTCACGGCTCGTGATGGAAGACACGGAGATTCGCGGCTGCTTGATCCCGAAGGGCGACACCGTGATGACGATCCAGGCGTCCGCCAACCGGGACGAGGACGTCTTCGAAGATGGAGAGAACTACAACGCGCTGCGCGAGCCCAATCCTCACCAGGCCTTTGGCAACGGCCCCCATCATTGCGCGGGCGCGCACCTGTCGCGGCGGACCGTTGGCGCCATCGTGCTGCCAATGCTGTTCGACCGCTTCCCCAATATGACCTTGCCTGATCCCGCGAGCGTGCGCTGGCACGGATTCGGTTTCCGCGGCCCGCTCAATCTGCCGCTTCTCCTGCAATAGGACCGGCGCGAGGGACCGGTTCTCGCAAATCTCTGACACGAATTGGCTCATGTACAGACCGATCGACCACCGGGTACGCGTCTCGTTACAGCTTTAGCTAGTGACCGTTTCGCGCCAGAACCGGTCATACTCGACATGTATGCTTTTGATCGGTAGCGGATTGGCACTTCGACAACCCTAAACTACCGGTCAAGCACCGCGGCAGGCCTTGAACGGACAGCGCCAGCCACGCCGACCGGTGACGGTGTTCTCATCACGTCAACCACTCAGGCTTGCTCGAGCCACGCGGCACGAGCACCGCCCTGAAGGACCCGGGGTCCGCGACATGACCAACGGCGCTACCCGCGAGTGCCCGTCGCAGGATCCGGCAACCGCTTGGGCATATTCCTTGTCGAAGATACCAAGCGAAAGCAGCCACAGCACGAAGCGGGTCAGAGATACGGTGACGCGATAGCTGCCGCCCTCGACCGCACGCCGGCGCAGCGCCGCGAGGATATCCCTTGTCGCCTGTGTCGGCGAAGGAATTCCACTTTTGGAACTAATCGAGAGCCGAATATCGTTCCGGCAAGGCCTTGTGCGCCAGCGAGGCGGGCTTATGTGCAGGGTGACTAGCACTCGCTGATCGAGAGTGCTACGCCAAAAATCAGAACGTCTTCAGATGCTAAAGGAGGATTCCATGAAATTCCGTCCGCTTCACGACCGCGTTGTGGTCAAGCGTATCGATGCCGAAGAGAAGACCACTGGCGGCATCATCATTCCGGATAGCGCCAAGGAAAAACCCTCGCAGGGCGAGATCACAGCAGTCGGCCCAGGCGGCCGCGACGAAGCCGGCAAACTGATCCCGATCGACCTCAGGGTCGGCGACCGCGTGCTGTTCGGCAAATGGTCAGGCACCGAGGTCAAGCTTGATGGCGAAGAACTCCTGATCATGAAGGAGAGCGACATCATGGGCGTTCTCACGGATGTCCCCGCCGCCAAGAAGAAGGCCGCTTAAGCGCCTACCCCCTCTTTTCAAGGAACAACATCATGGCTAGTAAAGAAGTTAAATTCGGCGTTGATGCGCGGGACAAGATGCTGCGGGGCGTCGACATTCTGAACAACGCCGTCAAGGTGACGCTCGGCCCTAAGGGCCGCAACGTCGTGCTCGACAAGTCGTTCGGCGCCCCCCGCATCACCAAGGACGGCGTCACCGTCGCCAAGGAAATCGAACTTGAGGACAAGTTCGAGAACATGGGCGCCCAGATGGTGCGCGAAGTCGCCTCCAAGTCGGCCGACGCTGCCGGCGACGGCACCACCACCGCAACCGTATTGGCCGCTGCCATCATCAGGGAAGGCGCCAAGTCGGTTGCCGCTGGCATGAACCCGATGGATCTGAAGCGCGGTATCGACATGGCGGTGGAAGCCGTCGTTGCCGACCTCATCAAGAACTCCAAGAAAGTCACCTCGAACGAGGAAATCGCCCAGGTCGGCACCATCTCCGCCAATGGCGACGCCGAGATCGGCAAGTTCCTCTCCGACGCCATGAAGAAGGTCGGCAACGAGGGCGTCATCACGGTTGAGGAAGCCAAGTCACTCGAGACCGAACTCGAGGTCGTCGAAGGCATGCAGTTCGACCGCGGCTACATCTCGCCCTACTTCGTCACCAACGCCGACAAGATGCGCGTTGAAATGGACGATGCCTACGTCCTCATCAACGAAAAGAAGCTCTCTCAGTTGAATGAATTGCTTCCGTTGCTGGAAGCCGTTGTGCAGAGCGGCAAGCCGCTTGTGATTATCGCGGAAGACGTGGAAGGCGAAGCGCTTGCCACCCTCGTCGTCAACCGTCTGCGCGGCGGTCTGAAGGTCGCAGCCGTCAAGGCTCCGGGCTTCGGCGATCGCCGCAAGGCCATGCTGCAGGACATCGCAGTGCTGACCGGCGGTCAAGCGATCTCGGAAGATCTCGGCATCAAGATGGAGAACGTCACGCTCGCCATGCTTGGTCGCGCCAAGAAGGTGATGATCGACAAGGAGAACACCACGATCGTGAGCGGCGCCGGCAAGAAGGCCGACATCGAAGCGCGCGTGGCGCAGATCAAGGCGCAGATCGAGGAAACCACCTCGGACTACGACCGTGAGAAGCTGCAGGAGCGTCTGGCCAAGCTCGCGGGCGGCGTCGCGGTGATCCGCGTCGGCGGCGCCACTGAAACCGAAGTCAAGGAGCGCAAGGATCGCGTGGATGACGCGATGCATGCGACCCGTGCGGCGGTTGAGGAAGGCATCGTGCCGGGCGGCGGCGTCGCCCTGCTGCGTGCCTCCCAGCACCTGAAGGGGCTGCGCACCAAGAACGATGACCAGAAGACCGGCGTCGAGATCGTGCGCAAGGCGCTCTCCTGGCCGGCGCGCCAGATCGCGATCAACGCGGGCGAGGACGGCTCGGTGATCGTCGGCAAAATCCTCGAAAAGGACCAATATGCCTACGGCTTCGACTCGCAGACTGGCGAATACGTCAACCTGATCTCCAAGGGCATCATCGACCCCACCAAGGTGGTTCGCGTGGCGATCCAGAACGCGGCTTCGGTTGCGGCTCTCCTGATCACCACGGAGGCCATGGTCGCCGAACTGCCGAAGAAGAACGCCGGCGGCGGTATGCCCCAAGGCGGCGGCATGGGCGGTATGGGCGGCATGGATTTCTAAGTCCAACTGCTCAGAGCCAACAATAAGCAAGGCCCGGCAGCAACGCCGGGCCTTTTACGTTGGGATGCGTTCAACCAGTTAGAACAACTCGAAGACGAAACGGATCAATTTGGGACCAGTTCAATTCTGGAAGACGGCCCAGCGGCCAAGGGGCTACCGCAACTGAGCGATTTGCGCCGCCAACCACCCGGCACGTTCTGCACCACCGTTTCTTGGCGCGCCCGAGACGTTCCGAACGGGTGACCTTTACCCTTCATGCCTTAATTCCTTCCCCGATCAGTCCTGCCAACTTTTCAGGTCGTCGGAGGACCCCGCGCTGTGGAGTGATCCTGATTTTGCCGATGGGGACCGAAGCGGTCATCGTTGCCCCAGGTAGACCTGTCCTACTTGGCATGAGCATTAGCAGCCTTTCCCAGCACACCTCCAGCGACCGACGGCACTACAACTGCCGCCGCTGCACAGGTCCCCGTGCAGTAGACCACAGGTGCTATCGCTTTTTCTTCTTTCCAAAAATGTCGTTCCAGTTGTCTTTGTAGGCTTTGGATACCGGCTTCTGACCCTCGCCCATACCTTGCTTTTTTGATGTAGTGTCCGGTTTGTTTTCTGTCTTGGTGGAGGATTCCGGCTTGGCTTCGACAATCTTGTTGTCGGTGGTCGGTTTTTTAGGCGGAGTGTCTTTGGCCTTATCGACTGACATTGTTTTCCTTGTGGGCATATTTCGCTCTCAAACCGCAGGACGCGTCTGCTAGAGTTAAAGAGCCTTTACGCATCGAAGGCCCTTTGTTTCCCGTCGGATACTAATGCGGGGATGACAGACAGCGAGGTCTGCGCCGTCTGCCCCTTGCCTGCAAGTGGCATCGTAGCGGCTTCAACTATAGCACACTCTGGGGGCCCCTGATGTCGCGGTTGGGTCAATGGCGTCCCTTTGGCCGTGTGCCGGTCACTTCCGCTTTGCTCCCAACTCCGGATATGTCGCCGCACCGCACTAACTGACGCTATGTGCCAAGAAGAGACTCATGCACTGCAGCAAACAGCATCTCTACTCCACCTCGTCGGCAAGCTTGGCTATAGCCCGGTTTGGAACCCCTTCGACTTGAAGTGCGGCGCCGCGTCTTTTCCTGTCAAAAACTCGATCAACGCCTTCGCCGCATCTGCCGATGCCGTTCCCGCGCCAACGCCACCCGTGAACAGCGACATGCTGCCAAGCTCTCCCGGTAGCGGACCAACCAGTTGCACTCCCGCAACCGGCACGATTTCCGAGGCCTGCGCGATACCGAATTCCACCTCACCTTTCGCCACCAGATCCGGTGCTTCAGCGCCGGGCACAAGCGTGGTCTTTGCCTTCATCTGCTCGGCGATCCCGAGGCGCTCGATGGCCTTGCCTGCAACCACGCCGCTCAAGCCGCCCTTGGCCGGATCGGCGTAGGAGATCGATTTGGCTGACAGTAGTGTCTGCTTAAATGCGTCTGCGGTAGAGATATCCGGCTTCGCTGCCCCGGCACGAGCCGCGAGCGCGACCGGGGTGCCGGCAACATTCACGATGTTGGCGGTCGCCAGCTTGTTCTGCTTGATCAGGTCCTCCATCATCGCCCGCGTCAGGATGATCACATCGGCGCGCTCGCCGTCGAGGATGCGCTTCTTCTGAACCGCCGCCAGATCATAGCTGATGGAGAGCTTATGACCCGTCTTCTGCTCGAAAATCGGCGAAAGCTCGTTGAGCGCTTGCTTCAGCGCGATCGACGTAAACACTTTAAGCTCCGCCGTGTGACCAACCGTCGCGGACACCATCAAGCCGCTCACGGCCGCGGCAACCCTCATCAGCACTCGCCTGTTCATACGTCCCTCCCCGGTACCAGTTTATTTGCGCGATTAGAGGCCGTAACGATTGACCCGACAAGTCGGGGATTTCACTTTTTTCGGTGAGTAAGTTACGAAAGCGAGCAGTCGTAAGGCCGAACCTCCGATCCGTTGATGGTCGCGGTAGGGACGAGGATTGCTCCTCGCCCCCCGCCCAGATCCCGGCGGGCGCTGCTAACGCACCGGGCTCCTCCCTCGGGTTTTGGCGTCGAAACGGTGGCAGGGCAGCGGGTGTAGTGTCCTTATTGGCGGAAAGAAGCGGTCGACGAGGTTGATGAATCGCTCCCAGGAGAGGTTGGCTTTCTGGCTCCGGCGCCGAAGCGTCCTTAGCCAGAGCCACCGCACCTGATTGCAGTACCACCACGTGCTCGGATGATTACCCGAGACAGCGAAGTAATTCAGATGCCCTTGCAGCATCTGTTTCACCCAAGCTCCGGTTTGCGTGACGGGGTCATGCATACGTTTGCGCAACTCCATCTTGATCGCCTTGAGCTTGGCTCGCATACGCTTCTTGATCGTCTTGCGCCCGATGACGAACGAACCCCACTTGCGTGACCGCGTGCAGAAGTGCGTGAAGCCGAGGAAGTCGAAGGTTTCAGGCTTCCCCTCTCCAAGCTTCTCACGTTGCTTGGCCGCGTGGCGGCCAAAGCGGATCAGCCGGGTTTTGTCCGGGTGCAACGCCAATTCGAACTTGCGCATTCGCTCCTTTAGATCGTCAAGGAACTCCCGTGCCTCATGCTCATGCTGGAAGCCGACAATGCTGTCGTCCGCATAGCGAATGACGATCATGTCACCTGACGCCTTAGTGAGGCGCCAGCGATGGACCCATAGGTCGAACACGTAGTGCAGGTAGGCGTTCGCCAGGATCGGTGAGATTACCGCGCCTTGCGGAGCGCCGCGTACGCCGCGTGTTCTGCGTCCATCTTCGACAGTGCCGACTTTGAGCCATTTTACTATAAGACGCAGGATACGCTTGTCCGCGATACGGTGCTCGAGGAAGCGGATAATCCATGAGTGGGCCATGGTATCGAAGAAGCCCCGGATATCCGCGTCAAGCACCCAATTCACTTGCTTCCTGAGAATGCCGGCATGGAGGGCGTCCAGCGCATCGTGCTGGCCACGCCCCGGCCGGAATCCGTAGGAGAACCCGAGAAAGTCCTCCTCGTAGATTGCTTCGAGAACCATCGCGACCGCCTGTTGGACGATTTTGTCCTCCAGGCACAGAATGCTCAGCGGTCGTTTCGAACCATCAGCCTTCGGAATGTAGGTTCGTCTGGCCGGTCGCGCTCGATAACTACCCCGGTGCACATGGTCGTGTAGGTCCTTCAGCTTCTCTTCGAGGTTCTCTCCGTAGGCCTGCCACGTCACGCCGTCGATTCCCGGCGCGGAGTCCCGTTCGAGCGAAAGGTAACTCTGCTCCAGGAGATCGATGGTGATATGATGCAGCAACGCAGTGAACCGTACACTCTTGCTCTGTCGCGCCGCTCGGCGCACGGCGATGAGTCCGTTCGACGCGGTATCCCGGCGCAGTGTCCGGGCCGCGGCCGTCTCGCCGCCGTTCCCCTTGGGCGGGGTCCTTCCCTCCACGGCCTCCGCCGAGGGCAAGCCCTCTTTGTTCGGCCGCTTCTCGGGTACTATGACCCCGTCCGAATTCTCATCCGCGTGCATGTTCATCGTTCGGCTGTGCCTTCATGAATCGGCCCGGCATACCTCTCCGGGCACGGATGAGACTTCCCAGGTTCCGTGCAAAGAACTTCTCCACGTGCACAAGGTCTCCGACTGCGCGAGGTTCTTCCCATGCAAGCCATTCGCCATGGGACGATGTTGCCTTCTCTTCAACGGAACGAGATCGGCACCTCGGAATTAGACCCGTTTCGCAGCTCAATACTTGGCCCGTGGTCTCCCCTGTGAACGCTTCACGTCGGCCCTCGCGGGACGCCGTGCATCACTCGGGGTCGGGGCGGTTGGCTAGACCTTCCCCGTGGGGGACTTTCACCTCCTATTCTTTGCCAGCTTCCTGGCGCACTCCGAAACGGGTCAAGGACTGAGACCTCGGCCCGCCAGCCCGGCATGTCCGGTCTACCCCCGTTAGCGACCAATCAGCGGACAATACGCAGTTTCCGAAAAGTGCCAACAGCCGACATGAGCATGTCCATTTTGACCGACCGGTTGTCAACGTTCACGTCGGATTTGGCTTTCCAGCCCCCTTGAGGGCTTGCGTTAGTTCGCGGACATCCTTTAGTTCTTCAAGGCCATCGACAAGAGACATGACGCGCTCAGCGCCGGCCTTGCCGACGACAGGGACCGCGAAGTTCATGAACTTGCGTTCGAGCGACGAGCGCGAGAGCGGGCGTTCCGCGTCGCCTTCGGGCACTTCCACGGTCTCGCGCAAGGACTGACCATCCGCGAATGCAATCTCGATGCTTGCGCCGCGGCCCTTGGGGAGTTTGGCGATCAGCGCCTCGTTGGGCTTCACCGACGTTTTTTCCACCAGCGCCATCACGTCCTGTGCCCGCCAGCGATCTTTCTCAAATTGAGCTACCGTTACATCGCCGTCGAGAAGAGCCATGGCAAGGCAGACGGGGAGACTGTGATCGGCGGTACCCTTTGTGTGCGGCTTGAATTTCGTCGGATCTGCGACGCGCTCGATTATCCCGGGATAGGTCTCAACCGTGATCGTTCGAATATCTTGTGCGTGACCCTTGATCTTGGCAGAGAGCGATGAGCCGGCCTCTGCCACGGCCTGCAACTCGATTTGAATGGGAAAGCGTTTGAATGCCACCCGGGGCAGCCGGTATCGCGCAAGCTCCAGATCAACGGCAAACCCATCCTTGACGGGCTTCATTTTTGACGCCAGCCATTCCAGCGTGCCAGAAGGGCCAGTAAAACCCTGCGCAGCGAGCCGCGTTGCGAAAACGCCGTCCGCCGCGGTGGCGGCCAGTCCCATGGCTTTCATCATGCTGATCGCGCCACTATTGACGACAAAGCTTGTGAAGCCACGGGCGCCTGAAATTCCAACCGCGTTGGCGATGGCTTCCTTGGGCAGTCCCCAGATCTTGCCCGCAATCAGGGGGATACCGTAGGAGGCTGCACACAAGGGATGAAAACCACGTTCAATGAAGGAGATGGCGTCGTTGACGCGCATGCTGGCCTCGTAGCCGGCGACTATCGCCTCGATGAGGTCACGGCCGTTCCGTCCATTCTCCTCGCAGAGCGCAATGGCCGTCGGAAGCACCTCGCTCGGATGCAGTGGTTCGGTGCCAATATAGGTATCGTTCAGGTCGAGGGAGCGGACCAGCACGCCGTTGACGAACAGCGCGCCTTCTACGGTAGCGGGTCGCGGATAGCCGATCACGGTGGCGGTGTTGCCGTCTCCGAACGTCTTGCGAATTGTCGCCTCGGCTATATTAGCAGGCTCGCTTCCTACGGACCCGAATGCGCATCCGAGCGTGTCGAGAAGCACCCGCTTGGCCGCAGCGATAACCTCCGCGGGCAGCGCGTCATACTTGATGGAAAGTGCAAATTCGGCAAAGTTCTGCTCGAGGGTGGCTTTCTGCCGATCGCCCTCGCCAGCGGCAAGCGCTGAGCCGAGAAAACGATACCCGTACCACCGAACGTTTCCCAGAAGGAAACATGCGGAAACGCCAGCGGTTCGCGTCAGAAAGTCACGCCGTTTCATGAATGTCTCCATTATTAATTTTGCTGGAACAGTGCCGATCAGCAAGCGGCAGTTAATAATACGCCGATGCAAACGATAAGGATTTGAACGAAGTCGCGATTAAGTCTGACGGGAATAAGAACCAAAAACGATGAAGAGCGGCGCCGTCAATGAACAAGGCGGCGAAACATCGAAACCAAAGGCGCTCTTCCATGCCTTTCGCAAACCCCAGTATGAGCGAGCGCTATGGCTTTAGAAAGCCTCAAAATGTCGACTCTGGGTCATTTTCGGAAGTCAGGTTGCGCAGGTGCAAGGTCCGCTTTACCCCTCGTGACCGGACACCGTGAGCCTGACCCGTCATGTCCGAAAAGTGCCGCCGTGAGCGGTGCTTCCTGCTGCGGTGCTCCATAGTTTGGAACTCATCACCTTTTCCGGCGCGGGAATTTCTCCATGTGCAGGAACACAGCCTCATGACTTTGCATTGTCTATTTGCTTCTCCTTTTGTTTGTGAGGCGATCATGCGTCTTTTTTCAAGAATAGTCGCAATTGCGACAGTCCCAGCTTGGATGGCGATACATGTGGACCCTGCTGCAGCGCAGACCTTCGATGAGAGATGGTCCATCATTCCGAAGGCACATGCAGAGCCGGCTCCCGAGGTACCCGGCCAAACTACGCAGGATCCGCACGCGCAACCTCAACTCGGAGGAGAGCCGACACGTGGTTGGGAAGATCATTCAGCCCCTCGATCCTTCAACCGAGTTTTTTCCGGAAAGGCCTCCTACTATGCGTATAGGACTGGAAAAACAGCGAGCGGTTCCTCGTTCGATCGGAATTTGCCAACCGCGGCCCACCGCAGCCTGCCGTTCGGCACGAGAGTTCGCGTCACCGATCCAGCGACCAGCAAGTCGGTAGTAATTCGCATCACCGACCGCGGACCGAGGGTTCGCGGCCGCGTCCTCGACCTTTCGCTCGGCGCCGCGCGCAGCCTAGGAATTACGGATCGTGGCGTGGCCCAGGTTCACGCTGAGGTGCTTTAGGCGCGTCATTCTTCAGTAGCAGCGCGGACCCGTTAGACTTATTTTGCAGCAGCCATTCAGAGCCGAGCAGGTCTCTTTAGGGTCAAAAGGCGAAATACTCTCGCCGAGCACATGTTTTCCGGGTTGCTCCTCATAGCGGACATGGGGTCGGGCACATAGCGCGCTGTTCCGTAGCAATGTGCAGAGATAGAACACTTCTCGCGCAAGGTTTGAAATTGTCCGATTCAAGCGGTTGTCACCGAAGGAC
>CAWGBZ010000007.1:0-1456684 GCA_963820865.1 uncultured Verrucomicrobiae bacterium | reverse complement strand
GGTCCTCTTCGCGATTCTCTTGTATTCCCCGCTCTTAGTGGCCTTCCTTAGCTTCGTCGACTTCATCGAATTCGGGACGATCTTCACGACCGCCAGCCTCTGGGCGTTCATCATCGACGGTTTCTTCCTCTATCTGCTGGCCCTCGTCACGCCCTTCGCCAGCCTGCTCTGGGTCATGATGATCAAGTTCTTCATGGGTGGTGACATCTACAAGAACAATGTGACTCCGGGTGTGTACCCCAAGTGGAGCAAAATGCATCTGCGAGTCTGGTGCATCGGACGCCTGGAGAGCATGGTGCTCCTTCCGCTGCGTGCGATGTATCGCAGCGCTCCGCTTATGGCATTCACGTTGCGGCAGCTCGGCGCGACCGTGGGCGACAATCTTCAGTGCGCACACGATGCTGATCTATCCGGGCCCCTGGACTTGCTCTCCATCGAGGACAATGTCGCCATTCAGACTGGAGCCTACATCCAAACGGCTAAATGGTCGGGGCAGCAGCTGCATGTCGGCCCTGTTCGCCTGGAGAGCGGCTGCAAGATCGGGATGCGAGCCGCCATCGCGAACAATGTGACGGTGGGCCGCGGCGCGTGGATCACTCCGTTCACCCCCATCCTCAGCAACGTAGGCTCGCAGGAGATATGGGAAGGAGCTCCCGCGCGCCTCAGCGGCCGCTGCACGGAACTGAAGCGCACGGCGATCGCCTGCCAGTACGCGTATCCGATCTGGCTACTGGATATCCTTAACGTCCTTATGCAGGTCTTCCTCTCCTTTTGGCTCGTTGTGGTCCCCACCGCCGCAATCTTCTGGCTCGCCCGCGCCTTAGTACCTGCCGGAGAAGCTGAACTTTCCGACGGATATTTCAGAGTGACGCCGCTGTTTGAGATCGTCTGGCACCTGACTCTTTACGCATTCATCGCCACCTGGGGCACCATCGTCGTGACCTCTTTGCTGGGCTGCCTCTTCATCCGTTGGACGGCCGCTTCGCCGGGTCTATACCCCTCGCGCGGGGTCCGGGGCGCTCTCCTCATGTACAGAATGAAGAGGTTGAACGGCATCCAGAGACTGTGGACCTGGACCATCACCGGGCAGGACCTGAGGGCGCTCGCTGGCATGCACTTCCGGCGGTTTGGCGCGTCCGAGTGCGACGTTATGTTCAATCTCGTCCCGGAGGCTGCTACCGCCGACTCCCAGGTATTCTTCGCCAATGGATGTTTCACGAACATGCTCGATTGTGGCGCCGAGCACTTCAAGCTGCGCCACCTCGATATGCCCCGGTATTTCTTCGGCGGTAATAATTGCGTGGCGGAGTACGGGAATTTCCCATCCAACTTCCTGCTGGGCGTCTCCACGCCGGGCAATGACATACAGTTCCGACGACAAATGCGGTCGCGGCTTGGCGAGCCAATCACGGTGGCGGGAAACCCGCCCGTGAAATTCGCGAGCGTGTCATTTGAGGCGGAGAATGAAACTCAGAGACGGCCGGGCTTCCTCCTCTTCCTGACCCGGGTCTTCCTGTTCGACTTCTTCAGCATCGGCATGCTGCCTGTCACCGAGATGATCGTCTTTCCGATTCTGTACATTTGTTTGCTGCGATCGGGCGGACACCCCATCGCCAGCGCGGCGATTGCTCTGATCCTCGTGGAAGTCACCCTGGTCCTGTTCAGCCTCGCGATCAAAAAGTCGCTCGTCGGCAGCGAATGGGGAACTGATCACTCGGCCCCCTTCTGGTCCTGGCGCCACTTCGCCTACTTCTTCGCGCAGGACTGCTTCTTCGTCTGGTGCAGGGGTCCTCTCGTGTTCTGCGCCGGGACCGTTCTCGCGAATTCCATCCTGCGGTGGATGGGATGTCATATCGGCCACGGGACAATCGTGACCCGGCCAATGCAGTGCTCCGACTGGAACGCGGTCAGCTTCGGCAATGACTGTGTTATCGACGGCTTCCTGCAGTTTCACAGCCTCGAGAACATGATGCTGAAGGTGAAGCGAACTCACATCCAGGACGGCTGCACCGTCGCCTTCAGCGCCACGGTGATGGGCGGCGCGGTCATTGAGCGGGACACAACGCTCTTGCCATCGTCACTGGTCCTCAAGGAAATGCATCTGCTGACAGCCACCTATGAGGGGAGCCCCGTGGAGCCTGCAAGCGTCACAAGATAGCGCGGGAATGCACGACGCCACACGTTCGATAACCCCGCCTCGCCCGGTTGACAACGCGGACTGGCTGAAAACGGTGGCAATCATCTCGGTCTCGGTTGGCCATTTCGGCTATTTCTTCATGGAAGACGATCGCTGGTGGAGCGTTTTCGGACGCCTGGCGGCTCCGACGTTTTTCTTCCTTCTGGGCTACGCGCAGACCCGGACCGTCCCGCTCAACTGGATCTGGCTCGGTGTCATGCTGACTTTGCTCGAAAGCTGGAACGCCGACTGGACCTGGGTGGCACCGAACATTCTTTTGAGTCTCGCACTCGCCCGCATTGCACGTCCCTATGTGCAGAAGCTTGTCCAAGCTCGCGGCTGGGCTGCCTTCATCCTGCTCGTCTCGACACTTCTTGCGGTGCTGCCGGTAGCGGCAAAGATTGTCGACTACGGCGCGGAGGGATGGCTGTGGGCCCTGTTCGGCTTATGCCAGCGCCAATATGTCGACGGCATAGCCGCTGTCGGTAGAGTCGGCGAAACTCAACACTCGTCACCATCCGCGTTGGCTGCGACCGAGACCCCCGGCCTGATGCGGCTTCTGGCCTGCTTGGTCGCTGCAATCGTCTTCGTCTGGCAGGAGCAAGAGGAGTTCTCGTTTCCGGCAATTCATTTAGCCGTCTTTATTTTGGGCCTCGGCGTGCTGTCCATCAGCCTGTGTCTATTCAAGCGTGGCGAGAGTCGCATCCAACCGCCAGAAGCGATCGCCGGCGCCCTCCGCTTCATCGGTCGCCACACTTTGGAAATCTACGCCATCCAGCTTGCCGGCTCCGAACTCCTTGTAAAGCTGGTGCCCGATCTCGCCCCCTGACCCGAGACTCGCGCACAAAGCAACTTGGCGTGCGATACATTCTGGAAGGCAGCGTTCGCAAGAGCGGCAACCGCATCCGGGTCACGGATTCTTTCCACCTTCCACCAGTGGAACAGTGGAACGTCACTTCCGAGATGTTCGCCTCCCGGCACACCTCCAAGATCGACCGAGCTCCGTCGGCCTGCCTCAAATCCAGATCTTTTCCGCTGTGCTGTACTTCTTGCCTTTCATTCGTCTGGTAGGCCCGCGCAATCGATCATCTCTTGTTCGCCGCTCCCGCGTTCTTTGACTTCAATACTTTCAATGCGCGGGTAATCAACGGATCGCTGCCGTTTTCAATATCGGTCTTCTTGTTGAGCAGCTTGATGTCGACTGGTACGCCCTTGCCTTCGTAGCACACCATATCAGCTGAAAAGTACTTCTGGTACGACAGGCAGTAACGCCAGCCATTGGGGAGTTTCTTCTCGAGTTGATACGAGAATATGCCGTTGGTATGATTACCTATGATCGTAACATGAGGTAGTTGCTTTATCGTCAGCGCAAAGGCCTCTCCACCGCTGAAAACAGAATCACAGGTCAAGAGTACGGTTGGCCCGGTGAATTGTGCGTCACCTTGCGGTTCGATGTGCCAGGTCTCCAGGCTTGTAAAGTCAGCTTCGCCTGGGCCAACCTTTGTCTTCCTGCGGAAGGCGACTCGCTTGCGGTCGCAAAACCGATTGATGATCGTGATTGCAGTACGATCGTCACCGCCTGGGTTGTTGCGGATATCGATGATGACGCCGTCCAAGTCCTTGAAGTCACCGGCAATCTTGTCCAGAGCGGCAGTCAAACTCCCCTTTTTAACCCCTTCCAGCTCGAGGATCCGGATGTAACCAAATGCCCGTGACCTGCAATAGTAAAGCATCCAGGCCTGAGTCTCTGTAGGCTGCCCGAAACCGTTGGCGACAAGAGTCTTCTCGGTCGTTTTGAAGAGCTGCTTGATCTCTCGGCTCGTGAATTCCTGCCAAAATCTGGGCTTTTTCTCTGGGGTGAAGTGTCGTTTCTTCCGATCCCCACTTGCTTTGGCTATCAGCTCGACATGCCCGTCATGCAACGGGGCGAGCATTTGGCAGAAAATATTGAAGAGCTCATCATCACTGGTCTCCTTTGTGACTTTTGGTCTGTAGGTGTCATACTGTTTTTTCCAATCAACATTCCTAAGTTCGAAAAATGGATACCTGTTGTGGAAGGTCTTCCACAACTCTTCGAAATTCTTTTCAGGGTTACGAATGATCATAGCAGTATAGCAGTGTCGATCTTCGCTGCTTCAAACGCTTTCCGTAGATCCGTTCAAGGACCATGAATTTCGGCGCGGTTCGCCCCGACAGGCGATATCAGTGTGGACGGGTGCGCCGATTTGAGCCGGGATGATGTTGTAAGGAGCCGAAGTTAGACTACAGTTCTTGTGCTCATGCAGTTCCCCTTGTCGTGGACGAGTGGCGTAAATCGGCACAAACCCCACTCATCATTGACCCCAGAAGCTCCCAAGCAACTCCCAAACCCGCTTCAAAAGGCACGGGTCGGCAAGAATGACGTGAAATATTGGCTTCCCTCCCTCGCGCAGGAAGCGCTCATCCAGTCTGGCTCGATTCGCCGGCCTGGCGCTGATCGGGGCAAACGCCTTTGGCGGGTCGCTTCTGTGGTTCGGCTGAGATACGCGAGTTGCTCGGTGGAGCCGGGCCTATGATTGCACTGGTCCGCTGCGATTGACCTGTCGCCCAATCGAAGCATGACTCATCTACCTGGGCCTTGGCACGCCCGCGCGCTCAAAATACCAGTCCGCAATCCGCTCCCAGAAATGCGCGTCCATTGCCACCAGGCTATCCACGTGCCGACCCTCGACATAGATCGCCGGCGTCGCTTTGACGTCCAGCAGTTTCGCCTCGCTGATGTCGTGCTGCAGCACCGCGTCGATCTCCGCCGACCCCATGCGTTCCTTTAACGCCGCCGAATCAACACCCACGGCCTTGGCCACTTCATCCGGCGTAAGCGTTCCTCGGCTGAGCGACTGCTGATTGCGAAATACAAAGTCGTGCGCCTTCCAAAATCCTTCGTTCCCGGCCAGCAATCGGACTCCCTCGACCAGCCTCGCCGCCTCGCACGCGTGGGGGTGCACGTTCGTCTGTGCCAATGGATTGCAGGCCGGACTAAGCGGGAAGTGTCGGAAGACTGCTCGCACGTGCCCGCCCAGCATCTTGGGCACCTGCTTCTCGAAGAACTGCACGAATTTGCCGCAGCCGGGGCACTCAAAATCGCTGTAGATCACAACGGTGAGCGGCGTCAGCGGCGCCTGAGCCATTGACGCCGAAACCGGGTACGTGCGGATCCGATCCTGGTCGGTAAACTTGATCTCGTACTCGCGCCCACGCTGCCACTGACCGAACAGCTTCTCCGTGTCACCGCGAAAGCGCTCGAGCACTGACATGCATTTCTGATAGTTGCTCGCAGCCTGCTCCGCCGTTCTCCGCCAAGTCTTCAGCCCAAGCATGTTCATGTGCGCATAGTTTACGAGCACCATGCTGATCAGCGTCAGCATCAGCACCCGCGCCGATGGATGCGCCACGCCACCGGTTCGCTCAGCGGGATCACCGGCTACACTGCCCTCCGCCGCGGTTCTTTCTCCCCCCGCCGCCCTCCGCCTTGGCCACATGAAAACCATGCAGATGAAAATCAGCAAATTGAGCACATGCGTAAACATGCACCACGAGCACCACTCTGAAATCACGCGGAACATGATCCACACGAAGTAGGCCGACCCGCCCAAACCCAAGGCCACAAGCAAAAATGCAGCGTAGTGCAGCCCCCGCTTGGCATAGGCCGGTCGCCCCACCCCGACCAGCCACCCCAGCAGCGTGGAGTAATATATCAAGCCGATGAGCGCCACAGGAATGTGCGGAAGACCCGCCGGCACGTTTTTACCGTGCTTGGGCGGGAAATAGCTGTATGGACTGGCCAGAACCTCAGTGCACCCTGCGGTCGCGCCCCCCGGCTTGTCCGAACATCCCAGCTCAAACCACGCCGGTCCGGATAATCCGGTCACATGTCTCAATACAAGCTGATAGCAAACAACTGATGCGACAAGGGCGCACACAGCCGCAAGCCAGTTCGCTACCGTGCTGATTCTCATGCTTCAGTTGTCATCGAGAGGCGCATACGGGTTGGGGCCGACAGCATTTGCCGAGAGTGGTGGAGCGACGGCCGACGTCGGGGCGTAGTCTTCGCTAGTAGCAGATCAACCTGGATGGACAACGACAATTCTGGAAACCGCTTGACTGTGGAACCCGAATTTGGACTACGGCCGCAAGGCCGATTCCGCTTCGAGCGCTTCCGTGCTCGCCCCGAGTCGGATCAGCTGTGCCACCAGAAATCGTTCAGCGTTGCTCATCGCTGCGCGTCGCTCGATCACCGCGCGCGCGAGATCCGGCTTGTCGGTGATCAGGCCGTCGACCCCGCGGCTCAATGCCATTAACATCCATGCGGGGTCATTGACGGTCCAGATGTAGACGTCCTGACCGGCGCGGTGCGCGCGCCTCACGAATTGGCGCGTGGCCATGCGCGCCTCGACGGCAAGAAAATCGGCCTTGAGCTCGGTCAGATCGCCCATGGCCTTCGCGACCAGGAGGCCCACTCGCCATGACGGGCGCAGCGCTTTCAGCTT
Source organism: uncultured Verrucomicrobiae bacterium (assembly GCA_963820865.1). Taxonomy (GTDB): domain Bacteria; phylum Verrucomicrobiota; class Verrucomicrobiia; order Chthoniobacterales; family Terrimicrobiaceae; genus DASTFP01. The sequence goes on along the minus strand of CAWGBZ010000007.1, from coordinate 1,449,982 downwards.
CCGCATCATCTCATGGTCGAGCGACATGAAAATGCAGTCTCCCTCCATCCCTGCCGCCTCGACGATCGCGACGACGCGCTCTTCGAGCTGTTGATTATGACCGTACGACTTGAGCTCGACGACCACCCGGCACCGACCCTTGCACGCGGCCAGCGCCTCCGCGAGTGTGGGCACCCGTTCCGCGGAGAATTGCGGGCCTCTGTAACTGCCGATGTCGACCGCGCGCAACTGTGCCGCGTCGCCCTCCCAGATCTTCGTCGCATCGCGGGCCAACTTCATCAGGTCGCTGTCATGCACGACGAGCACCTGACCGTCCGCCGACTCCTGAACGTCGAACTCGACGAAGTCGGTGTGCTGCTCCGCCGCCAGCCGAAACGCGGCGAGCGAGTTCTCGGGCGCGGTTGCTGATGCGCCGCGATGGGCGATGACCAACACCGGGTTCTGTCCGCGGTTCACGAGGAACGCCAGCAGACCGACGCCGACCGCAACGAGCAACGCCACGACCAGGATCGCCGCACGTGCCCGGCCCGAGAAGCGCCGTGGGCCACTGGAAGCGAAGTGCGCGACGGCCGACGCAGACACCTGCGTGGTCAGACGCAAATACAGCCGCGTGAGGAGCAGCGCGAACAAAGAGAAATTCACGACGCTGACCGCGAGCGTGAGCGCGACACCCACGAGTGCAAGTATGGCGATGAACAGCAGCAGCAACGCCAGCGAGCTCGCGAGTTGCGGCGCCACCACTCGACCCACGAGATCCACACTTGAGGTCGCGACGATCAAGAGCACGCTCGCCACGACTATCCACGCTACAAAGATCCAAAAAATGAGGAAGCGCGCGCCCACGACCCGCTTTGCGCTTTCGCCGAGCGCGTGTCGCGGGTGCACGTTTTCGAACAGAACGAGCGGCAGCGCCAGCGCCCAGCGGACGATCGTGCGAACGAGCGCGAGCGCGAGACCGATGCCGATGAACGCCAGCAATCCCTCTGCGATCACGAACTCCCGAGGGCGCTGTGACAGGTAGTAGTTGATGTCGTGCTCGCGCAGCAGTGCCAGGTAGACGAGCCCTGCCGCAAGCGCAAACGGCACCAGCCCCGCGAGAAGCCGCCATATCATGTGCCAAACCAGCCGCAGCACCTTCAGCGCGTGCGTCGCGCCGAATTTGAGCGCACCGCGCGCGGTGAGCGTCACGCCGTGCGCACGCCCGAATCCGATCGCCATGAGGCACGCGGCCTCCACGGCAACGATCGCGACGATCAGTGAGATGCCGAAAAACAAGGTCGCGATGCCCGCCGGCTTCGTGAAAAAGAAGCGCGCGATGTCGACGTCCGCCACAACCCGATCGGACGTGCCCGCCCGAAACAGGTAGAGCAGCAAGGTCACAGCGGGGTTGAGCACGGCGAAGGCGATCGCCTTGAAGGTGAGATCGGTGACGGCGAATGTTCGCCACGCGGAACGAAAATCCCCCGCCGCCTCTGCGAAGAGTGTGCGGACCGTGTGCGGTATCGGTGTTGTCATGTGAACGGCTCCAGCGGCGGTCAGGACTGCGGCACTACAGCAATGTCCTCCGTCCGGCTGCGAATCCTGCGCAGCGCCGCTCAGCGGCTTGCTGTTGTCCGGTGTCCGGGTCTCGGATCTTTGGCAAAAGTCGGCCCGGAAGTCAAACAGCCGCCGCCGGCTCAGTGTTCTCGCGACATTGAATTCTTTGCCTTAGCTAACTTCACTTATGCCATATCCCCCTTTTAGGGGTCAGGCCAGAACAATATAGGTACAAGGGCCTATGGAGATGGAAGAATTGAGCTGGTATCAAACCGTGAACAAACCATGGTGGTTTATGAAAAGTTATATTAGATAATTAATTATGAAGTCCATAACTCGTTTAATATTAAGTTTATTTGTCGCCGTCGGGGCCCCGGCCTATCTGGGAGCTGCGGACGCTACGTCGGAGGCAGAAGTTGCGCCCAGCCCATTCGAGGTTGTGCAGATCTGGGCGTGCGAGATGAGCGACGGCACGACCGAGAAGCAGGTGGAGGCCATTGCCGCGGACTGGCTCAAGGCGGTCCGGCAGATGCCGGGCGGTGCGGCAGTCAAGATGAGGGTGTTCTTCCCGGCGGTCGCCAGCGGCGCGGGGAACGTCGACTTCTACTTCGTGCTGAACGCGCCTTCGTTCACCGATTGGGGCAAGATCTGGGACGCCTACCAGGACGATTCCGCGGCCGCGAAGTCGGATGACTTGAATCAGGGCAAGGTCACCTGTGCCGACAGCCAGTTGTGGGAAGCGCACGCGATCGAAGCGAAGTAAGCAGTCCGTTCCGTCAGCCGCACATCGAGCGCGGCACCCGAGGACTCCGCAGGGAGCCGCGAAGTGCGGCGAGGAGCCCCTCGGATTTCTTTGCTCGCGATGGACCGGGATCTGGGTCCGCTTCGGAACCGGTATTCGGAGGGAGTTACGCAGATACGGATCGTCAGTAACGAAGGAGCCATGACCAAGGAGACCCTCATGAACATATCCGAGAACGAACTGGAACAACGTCTTGCTTCCCGCCTGATGGATGTGCTGATCCGCGCAGCACTCCTCTTCATGCTTGCCCTGCTCTGCTACCGGATTTTCGCCCCCTTCCTCAGCCTGATGGTCTGGGCATCGATCCTAGCCGTGGCACTGTATCCCGTACATCAGGTCTTGGCATCGAAGCTGGGGGGCAAGCAGGGACGTGCGGCAACGCTGCTGGTGATCCTGAGCCTTATCCTGATCGTCGGCCCGACGGCGGTGCTGGCTAATTCCCTGGGCGATTCGGTGCATAACCTGGTGACGCAGGTGCGGGACAATACGCTCAAAGTGCCGCCACCGAGAGAGAGCGTAGCCAGCTGGCCGGTTGTGGGTGCAAAAATACATGCCGTCTGGAGCAGGGCGTATTCTGACCTGCCAGCCCTGGTGCAGAGCCTGCAACCGAAGATCGGGGACTTGACCAAGGCAGCACTCTCCTTTGTCGCAGGGATTGGCCTGGGCATCCTGCAATTCATCGCCTCGCTAATCATTGCAGGCATTCTGATGGCCTTTGGCCGGTCCGGCGCGCAGGCCTGCCTGGCCATTTTCTCGAAGATCGCGGGCGACGAGCGCGGCGCTGCATTCACCAAGCTGTCGACACAGACGATCCGTGCTGTCGCCCAGGGTGTAATCGGTGTGGCACTGATCCAAGCCATCGTCATCGGCTTCTGCCTTATCATTGCCGGCGTGCCATGGGCCGGCGCACTGTCCGGTATCGTGCTGGTGCTCGGCATTGCTCAGCTGCCAGCGCTGCTCGTCACGCTGCCGGTGATCGGCTATATCTGGTCGAGCGGTGGCTATGGTAATGTCGAGGCGATCTTGTTCAGCGTCCTGCTGTTCATTGCCGGCATGGCCGACAATATCCTGAAACCGCTACTGCTGGGACGCGGTGTCGAGGCACCGATGCCGGTGATACTGATCGGGGCACTGGGTGGCATGGCCGCCAAGGGCATCCTCGGCATGTTTGTCGGCGCCACACTGCTGGCGCTCGGCTACCAGATTTTCATGGGTTGGGTGCAGGCCAACCGAGATGCCGTTATCGACAGTGTGCCGAAAGGCACTACCACTGCAGGCTAGGCCGGGTCCTGGATGACCCGTCATCCATTCATTCGCAAGCGTATTGGAATTACAGCTCGGGCTAGGAGCGCAAGCAGTGCGTGACGGCCGGCGGTTGAAAAGTGAGAAGGTTTTGGGGTCTGACATAGACTGAGAACCGAGTGGTGGGCTTGGTATCATAGGTAGTCGGCCCGGAAAAATTCGGCTTTTGCGTAACGACTCGCCCGGCAAGGACAAGGAAGCCGACTGGCTGCCCGCTCCCGATGGAGAGCTCAGGGTCGGTTGTGCATCTACGGCCAAAGAACGAGGATCAAAGCTTGGAAAATGCCCCCGCTGGAGAAAACGAATTGCCCCCGCTGGGCCGGGAGGGATCCTCTGGGTGGGCGGTGCCGCGTCGCAGCAGCGCTGGGTGGCAGGTTCTGATCGAGCGCGTTACGGCCGGAGCGAAAGTTCACCGTTGCGGTGCGGTGGTGGCTGGGGCTCGGAGCGTCGCGGTTACTGGAAAGTGGTCCGAGGGGTAGCCGTCGGGTCCGCGGGTATGGTCGATCCCGGCATCGATGGTCTGGAAATGCGAGCTGGCCAGGATCCAGTCCATGCGAACGCCACCGGACCAGCCGGTGAAGAAGTGGACCGTCCCTTCGTTGCGCGTAGCCACTGGATGGGCGACGCGGAAAACGTCGTGCGGCGAAGACGCCGTCGGTGACGGCTCCGCCAGCAGCGTGCGGTAAGGCGCGGAGGCGGGGCCGGTGTTGAAGTCGCCGGTGACGACGCAGGGCATGGAACCGGCGATCTGGACCATGCGATCACGCAACAGCTTCGCCGACTCCGTGCGCGCCCGCCCGCTGAAGGCGTCGAAGTGGGTGTTGAACCAGCAAAAGGTCGGGCCACCATTGCGAGGACGGAGCTTCACCCAGGTGACCATGTGCGGGAAGATGGCGCCCCACCCGCGGCTGCCCGGTTTCTCCGGGGTGGCGCTGAGCCAGAAGTGTCCGCCGTCGAGCAATTCGAAGCGGGCGGTCTTGAAGAACACGCCGCACATTTCTCCGCGACGTTTTCCGTCGCTGCGTCCGACGCCGAAGAAGGTGTAATCGCCGAGCTGCTCACGCAGGAACGCCTCCATGGAGGCCAGGCCTTCCTGGGTGCCGAGCAGGTGGGGATCGAAGGCGCGAACCCGTTGCACGACCAACTCGCGCCGGCGGTCCCAGATATTCGGCCCGTCGAGGATGGTGCGGACGCGGAGGTTGAAGGTCATCACGCGCAGCTCGCGCGGGGCTCTGGGCTGAGACATCTTCGGCGCTGAGACAGGCCGTTCGTGACTAGCGCACCCGCACAGCAGGAGGAGCGCGAAGCCGGGAAGTGTGATTCGCCGGACCAGCGAAACGGCGCTCACCGTTCGTTCTCCCGCACTTCGGCCAGATGCGCCCTCGACCACTCGCCTATAGGCCGAGTGTGGCCGTCTGCGAATTTCACCAGATAGGGTTTGCCGGAGAGAAAACTCTTGCCGGCAATGCCGGTGATGAAGTCCTCGGTGGTCTTCACGCGGTCACGGCCTTGGCGAGTCTGTCGCGCAGATGCTGCGCGCCCTCGGCTCCGGAATACTCGAAGCCGTTTCGAATGAGGCGACCGCCGGATGTCTGGACGAAACAATCAACACATCGATTTCCGCCTTCGTCTGCGCATCCAGCCCAACGCGGTCGAAGCAGTGAGCACAGCGTGAAGATTGAAGCGAGAAGCCGGCGCATGAACCGCTTTTCCATCTTCGCCAGCCGGAGGTTTGCTACTTAGGTCAGTGGTCAATGGCCTCGGCGGCATAAGAATCGCTCCGAAATCAAACCGAGGCGACGCGCGCCAGAGCGAGCGATCTAATGGGGAGGTACCAGCGCCTGACTTGGTTCGAGCGCGGGAGTTTCGACTCGTTTCGGATGCGGTTTCCTGCCGCTGTACTTCTCCACCAAGTAGAAGAGCACCGGGATGAGAAATACGGCCACGAAGCTAGCGGCCATCATTCCACCAATGACGACGAAACCCATGACCTGGCGCGACAGGGCGCCTGCACCGCTCGCCATGGCCAGCGGAACGCAACCGAGGATGAAGGCAAACGAGGTCATGAGGATCGGTCGCAGGCGCAGCTTGGCGCCTTCCAGTGCCGCCTCGAAAAGCGGGAGACCTTCTTCATATTTCGCCTTGGCGAACTCGACGATGAGAATCGAGTTCTTCGCAGAAAGACCGATCAGCATCACCAGACCGATCTGCGCGTAGATGTTATTTTCATACTTGCCCACCAGCAGAGCAGCGAAGGCACCACACACGGCAACGGGAGTTCCCAGCAACACACTAAAGGGCAGGCTCCAGCTCTCGTATTGCGCGGCCAGGAGAAGAAAAACAAAGAGCAGCGAGATCGCGAAGACGACCGCTGGTGAAACACCCTCCTGCGCCTGCTTTTCCTGGAAACTCATGCCCATATAGGCGAAGCCCATCTCGTTCGGCATCGTTTCCTTGAAGACCTCTTCCATGGCCTTCATTGCCTGGCCGGAACTGTAGCCGGGCGCCGCCGTGGCGTTGATTTGCGCGGAGCGATAGAGATTGTAGCGCATGGTAAATTCTGGCCCGCTGATCGGTTTCGAGTTGGTCAGGGCGCTGAGCGGCACCATCTCGCCGTCTTTGTTTTTCACGAAGAACTGCCCGACTTGATCGGCGCTCCTGCGGTAGTCGCCCTCGGCCTGCACGAAAACCTGCCATTGCCGGCCGAACCGGTTGAAGTAATTGACGAAATAGCCGCCCATGAAAGTTTGCAGCGTCTGATAGACCGCACTCAAATCGACGTTCTGCTTAAGCACCTTGTCGCGGTCCACGTTCAGAAAAACTTGCGGCACGGCGGGTGAAAACATCGGCGTGACGCCGGCGAGCTCCTTGCGCTCCCGTGCTGCGGCCACAAACTTCTCGACGTTCTCCGCCAGAAAGGCGACGTCCTTGCCCGAGCGGTCCTGAAGGATGAAAGTCACGCCGCCACTCGTGCCGATGCCGGGAATGGCGGGTGGAGAAAAGGCAAACGCACGCGCGCCCGGGATTTTGGAAAGCTCGCTGTTCACGTGCTTCAGGATGGCAATGTATTGTTCGTCGGGGGCTTTGCGATGTCCCCATTCCTTCAGCGTGACGAAGAAGATGCCGCTGTAGCTCGTGTTGACGCCGGTGAGGAAGTTATAGCCGGTGACTGTGGTCACATACTCGACACCCGGTGTCGCTTGCAAGATTACCTCGGCTTGCCGCATGACCTCATCGGTGCGCTGGAGCGAAGCTGCGTCGGGCAGAATCACTTGCGCATAGAAATACCCCTGGTCTTCGTCAGGCAGGAAGCTTCCCGGAACGCGCTTGCCCAGAATCCCGGTGAGGACAGTGACGCCAACGAGCAGGAGAACGGCGACAATCGGCTTGCGAATGAGAAACCGGCATACTGAGACGTAGCCGTTTGTCACAACGCCGAAGGTGCGATTGAACCAGTCGAAAAACTTTTGCAGGGGACCGGTGCCCTTCTTCTTCGGCTTCAGAAGAATGGCGGCGAGCGCCGGCGAAAGGGTGAGCGCATTAAATGCCGAGATGAGCGTCGACACGGCAATCGTCACCGCAAATTGCTGATACAACCTTCCGGTAATGCCCGGAATGAAGGCGGTGGGCACAAACACTGCCGCCAGCACCAGCGCAATGGCGATGACCGGTCCGCTGACTTCCTGCATGGCTTTCAAGGTGGCTTCCTTTGGCGAAAGTCCATGCTCGATGTGATGCTCAACAGCCTCGACCACAACGATGGCATCGTCGACGACGATACCGATCGCGAGGACGAGACCGAAGAGCGAGAGCGTGTTCACTGTGAAGCCAAAGAGTGGAAAGAGAGCGAATGTACCGACGAGCGAGACGGGCACGGCCAGCAGCGGGATGACCGTCGCGCGCCACCCCTGCAGGAAGATAAATACGACCAGGATGACCAGCACCAGGGCTTCAAGAAGTGTGTGCTGGATTTCCACCATGCCCTCCGTCACGGCGAGCGTGGTATCGAGTGAGACGACGTAATCGAGATCCGCCGGAAAGCGCTCCGACAGCTCCTTCATCTTCTTCTTCGCTCCCTCCGCGGCGGCGAGGGCATTCGAGCCTGGGAGTTGGTAAAGGGCAACGATGGCGGCAGGCTTGCCGTTGAGCCGGCCGCTGAGCGCGTAATTCTGAGCGCCAAGCTCGATTCGCCCGATATCCTTGACCCGCAACATGGAACCGTCGGGATTCGAGCGGACCACAATCTCTCCAAACTCCTCCGCGCTCTGCAAGCGCCCTTGCGCGCGCATGGCGTAAGTGAACTCCTGGCCCGCCGGCACCGGCTCGCCACCAACGGTCCCCGCCGGGTTCACCGCGTTCTGGGCCTGGATCGCCTGGAGAATCTCGGGGATGGTGATTCCCAACTTGGCAAGTGTATCGGGCTTTACCCAAATGCGCATCGCGTATTGCCCCGCACCGAAGATCGTTACGCTGGCGATGCCCTTAACCCGCGTGAACTCATCGTTTAAATTAATGTTGGCGTAGTTCGCGAGAAAAATGCTGTCGTAGGTCCCCTTGGGCGAGTAGAGGCCGAACATGATCAGCGGGGACGATGTGGATTTCTGCACGGTCACACCGAACTTGTTCACGTCCTCGGGAAGCTGCGAAGATGCCTGATTGCTCCGCATCTGCGAGAGAATCTGATCGGTGCTCGGATCGGTGGTGACGTCGAAGTTAACGGTCAGCTTGAGGGTGCCGTCGTTGCCGTTCACGGACGACATGTAGTTCATGTTGTCCACGCCGCTCATCTGCTGCTCGATCGGGGTGGCGACCGATTGTTCGACAGTCAGGGCATCGGCCCCGGTGTAGGTGGTTTTCACCTGAATTTCTGGCGGGACGATATTTGGGAACTGCGCGACCGGCAGGCTCAGGAAGGTGGCGATGCCGACAATCGTCATGATGATCGAAATGACGATCGCGACGATCGGGCGATTGACGAAGAAACTGGCCATGGCGGACTGCTAGGTTTCGGGGTGCTCCACCGGCTTTGTTTCACCTTCCGGGACGCTCGATCTCTGCGCAGGCGGCACCCACGGCTTCGCCGCCACTTGAACGCCGGCTTTCACTTTCTGAATGCCTTCGACAATCACTTTCTCGCCCGGCTTCAGCCCTGAGGTGATCACCCAATCGGTGCCGACCCGCGGTCCGACCTGAACGGGTCGGATCTCCACTTTCCCATCCCCGCCGACGATTGCCAGTTGATAACTGCCCTGAATTTCCATGACCGCCCGCTGCGGCACGACCACTGCGTCCTTCAGCGTGCTTGCAATAATGCGCGCCCGCGCAAACAGACCGGGCCGCAACACGCTACCGGGATTCTTCAGGAGCGCTGTGACGAGAATCGTCCCGGTTGCGGCGTTCACCTGCCGGTCCACGGAAAGCAGCCGGGCCTTGTTCGGAAAGGTCTTGCCGTCAGCGAGGATGAGTTCAAGCAACTCCTTTCGTTGGTCAAGGGGTGTGGTGAGACTCTCCTGAATGCGGTTGGCCGTGGCCAGATAGTCGGCCTCGCTGACCGGAAAGACGATCTTGATCGGATCGAGGGTCGAGACCGAGGTGAGCACGGTGCTGTTGGCGGTGCCAACGAGATCGCCGACCTGCGCACGCGCGATGCCGACGATGCCTTCGACCGGCGAAGTCACCTTGCAGAAGTTCAGATTCAGTTGCGCCTGCTCGACATTGGCCTTGAGCGCTTCGACCTTGGCCAGGTTGGATTCATTGAGCTGGATCTTGTTCGTATGTTCCTTCTCGGAGATCACCCTCTTGTCGAAAAGTTCCTGACTGCGTTCCCTCTCGGCCTGGGAAGCGAGTTGCACTGCCTGGGCCTGACCGAGCTGGCTCTTGGCCTCGGCGAGCGCCGCCTCAAACGGCCGCGGGTCGATTTCGAAGAGGACGCCGCCCTTCTTGATCAGTGCACCTTCCTGGTAATCCCGCTTGAGCAAGTAGCCGGTTACTCGTGCTCGAATCTCGGCATTCTCCGAACCATCGAGAGTGCCGATCCATTCGCGATATACCGGCACATCGCGCGTGGCCGCGTCCTGCACGAGCACGTCTGGTGGCGGCAGGGCTTTGACCGCTTCGTCCTTTTTGCACGCCGATAAGAAAATAAAAGCGCCCGTGGCGAGCGCTACGAGGCCGAAGGCTGGAAAATATGGTTGCTTCATAGGTAGGAACGAAAGGGAGGGAAGTCAGAGAAAAGGCGGTTCATTCGACGGCAGTTCACGACTGAGCGTCGAGCGGCGCTTGCTGAGAGCCCAGGCCACCGCGTCGAGAAGCGCTTGATCATCCACCGGCTTTCGGAAATAGGCAGCCGCGCCCGCTCGCTGCGCCATCTGGCGTGTCTCTGGTGTGTCGTGCGCCGTGATAAAGATGACTGGCAGGTCACGTCCTGCGCCCGTGAGCAGCGCCGGAAGCTCGAGTCCGCTTGTCCCGGCCATCCGCACGTCCGAGAGCACACAGGCGTTTTCATCGGACAGATCCGCGCGCAGGAACTCTTCCACCGAATCGAATGTCCGGGGTTGCATCCTGGCCGAAAGCATAAGACGGGCGTACGCCGTGCAGACCGACGGCTCGTCGTCCACAATGTAGATTTGGACAGGAAGATTCGGCATCTGTGGCAAGTTGCAAGGTCCCAAAGCCGGCGTCGGACGGCTATGGGACTTAAGTCCTATTCCCGTCGGCGCAGCGCATCCCATCGCCGCGGCGCGGCAGACTTCCCAGCTTATCGTGGCGAGAGACACGATCCACCCTGCCCGACAAAGGCAGGCAGTGAAAAGGAGAAAATGGCGCCGCCGGACTCGTGATTGCGCGCGTTGATGCGACCACCGTGAGATTCGATGAGGCGCCGACAAATCGCGAGGCCCATGCCAAGACCGGAGGGTCTCGTCGAATAGAAGCGATCAAAGATTTTGCCGAGGTTTTCTTCCGGAATGCCACAGCCGCAATCACGGATGCTGAGTTTCGCCGCGCAGCTCTCGCTGCAGGTTTCGATCTCGATGTAACGCGCTTCGCGTGGCGTGTCCTTCATCGCGTGTGCGGCGTTGAGCAGAAGATTTACAAGGACCTGCTGTATTTCGACCGGCGCGGCCAGCACGCACGGAAGGCCCGGCTCAAGCCTCTGCCGCAGTTCGATCCCCTGTCCCAGCATCTCGCCATTGAGGAACTCTCCAACTTCCCGCACGAGGTCATTAAGGGAGCAGGATTCCGAAGCGACAGGAACATTGTTTAACATCGCGCGGAGATTGTGGATCACGCCACCGGCGCGCTTGTCGTCGCGAACGATGTCGTCAAGAATCGAGCGTAGCTCAGCCGCTTCAATCATTCCGGCCGCGACGAATCGCCGGGCTGCCTGAGCATTGCTCAGAATCGCGGTGAGCGGCTGGTTCAGCTCGTGAGCCAGCGCCGCAGCCAGCTCACCGAGCATGGCCCCGCGCGTGCTGTATGCGATCTCCGCCCGCAGTTGCTCGGCCCGATCTTCCGCCCGCTGTTGTCCCAGCACGTTGCCAATGATCTGCGCCACCAGTTTCAACTCGGCGATCTCGTCCTCGCGCCAACTGCGCTGCTCGCCCAACGTGGCGAAAGCCAGAGCTCCAAACACGCGCTTGTTCGCGCGAAGCGGTATGGTGACGTTGGACTTCGGCCCATGAATGCGGAAGCTTTCCCGATCACGCGCGGCTTCCGGCGGCAGTTCGTCGATGCTGGTGAACCAGAACGACTCGCCGCGAGAGACCTTGGCGTGGGCCCATGGCAGCTTGCCCTCCGTCTCGAAGCGCGGCGGCAATGGCGGCCAACCCGGCCGCTGCCAGCAATGCGTGAGAACCATGCCTGGCCGGTCATCCGCGAGTTGCCAGAGCGTGCTGCGATCCAAGCCGAGCGTCTCGACGATCAGGCGTTGCGATTCCTCAATGGCGGCATCAACTTGCCCGGACGGCAACGCAACAAAACGCGCCAAGAGGTCGGCGATCAGCTTTTGCAGGCGCAACCTCTCCGCCAACTCTACCTCGACACGCTTCCGCTCGATGATGTCCGCACAAATGGCTACGAACTGTTGCGGTTTCCCCCACTCGTCGAGAAACGGCACAATCGTTGTCGCCACCCAATAGAAAGAACCGTCCTTGGCACGGTTCCGAATCTCGCCTCGCCAGACGCCGCCACCCGTGATGGTCTTCCAGAGATCGCGAAAGAAGGCCTTCGAATGATATCCGGAATTGATGATCCGATGATCTTGTCCGAGCAGTTCCTCGCGCGAATACCCGGAGATCGCACAAAACTTATCGTTCACAAAAGTGATGAGACCCTGCGAGTCGGTGATCGCGACAATGGCGTGCTCGTCAATCGCAGTCGTCAGGTCCTCCCGCATCCGTTCACGGAGTGCTTCGTCAGGCGACCTGTCATGTTCGATCACCCCGTCGGCTGCCATTGTCCTCATGTCGTGTAAAGCTCCGATGGTTCCCTATGGGTCTGCGTGGGCCGATGGAGCGACGCCTGCTGTTTCGGCCAGCCGAACCAATTCCGCCACGGAAGTCACGCCCATTTTCTCCATCACTCGGCCGCGATGAATCTTCACGGTCTTCTCGGCCGCGCCAAGCTCAGCCGCGATTTGCTTGTTGAGAAGTCCCGCAATAATGCTTCGCATGACCTCGAACTCGCGCGGTGTCAGTCTATTGAGTTTTGCGCGGGCCGACGCTCTTTGCGCCTTCCTTCTGAGAAACTCAGCCGATCGTTCGAGGGCACGAGAAACAGCCCCGAGAAGCGCTTCGTCGTCAACAGGCTTTGTGAGAAAGTCGACCGCGCCCGCCTTCATCGCCCGCGCGCACATCGGTATGTCTCCATGGCCTGTGATAAAGACGATCTGTTCCTCGCGGTTTGCAAGAGCTTGCTGAAGTTCGAGACCATCAAGGCCCGGCAGGCAGACATCGAGCACAAGGCACGAAGGCAAGTCGGGGGGTACCCGCTCGAGATACTCTCGTGCAGAGGCAAACGTTTCCGCGGGCAGGCGGACGGAACGAAAAAGTCGCGAGAAGCTCCTGCGGATGGCCTCATCATCGTCCACGACGCACACCAGCGCATCTCTCTGCCGACTTGCCAGTGGTGAACGCGAAGCTTTCGGGGGCACAATGACGAAGAGCACCAAAAGAAATCTCGACAAGGATCAGTTGCCGGTCAAGCAGGGCACTCGAGAATCTGGAACCAGTCCAAGCGCTCGCCGGGATGGCCAACCCGACGCGGCCTCGCAGAAGAGTAGAAAAGTTATTCCAACATGATGCATATCAGGAAGATATCGCCTAATCCTACCGCCTGGAACGCGGCTGCCCTCAAGAGTGCGACGGGCGTGTTCACCTTCTTGCGATCGATGTAGGACCTTGGTCCGATAGTCTACGCCGCTGCATCTCGCCATGGTGGCAGCTTACAAGATTACCCGCCATGAACACGACAACTTCCGCACCTTTTGATCTTTCTGTCCACCATCTCACAGTCACCGAGGTCCACCACAATCTTTCCCCGAGCGCGCTCTACGAGCATGCGATTCGCTTTGAGAAGGACGCGAGCATCGCCGAAAACGGCGCACTGGTCGCATACTCCGGCACAAAGACGGGCCGGTCTCCGAAGGACAAGCGCGTCGTCAAGAACCCCGAATCCGAGAAAGACATCTGGTGGGGACCGGTGAACATTCCTTGCGACGAGCACACCTTCCAGATCAACCGGCAGCGCGCGCTCGACTACCTGAACACACGTGAGCGACTTTATTGTTTCGACGGCTTTGCAGGATGGGATCCCAAGTATCGCATAAAAGTCCGCGTGATCTGCTCGCGGCCTTATCACGCCCTCTTCATGCACACCATGCTGATCCGCCCGACGCGCGAAGAACTGGCTTCCTTTCGGGCGCCCGATTTCGTCATCTATAACGCGGGAGCGTTCCCCGCAAATCGCCTCACGACTGGAATGGGTTCGCCCACGAGCATCGACCTCAGTCTGGAGGACAAAGAACTCGTCATCCTTGGAACCGAATATGCAGGGGAGATGAAGAAAGGTGTCTTCACCGTTGCAAACTACTTTGCACCACGCCGGGGTGTGCTCTCAATGCACTGCTCCGCAACCGCGGACAAGGAGACCGGAGTTTCGTCGCTGCTCTTCGGACTCAGTGGCACGGGCAAAACGACGCTCTCCGCCGATCCGAAACGCCATCTCATCGGCGATGACGAGCATTGCTGGAGCGACGACGGCATCTTTAACATCGAAGGCGGGTGCTACGCCAAGGCCATCAACCTGACACCCGAGAGCGAACCCGACATTTTCCAGGCGCTGCGTTTCGGCGCAGTGCTCGAAAACGTGGTGCTCGATGAGGACCACGACGTCGACTACACGGACACGAGTATCACCCAGAACACCCGCGGCGCATATCCCATTGAGTTCATTCAGAACGCGAAAATCCCCTGCGTCGCGGGCCATCCCTCAGACGTGATCTTCCTCACCTGCGACGCATTCGGAGTGCTGCCGCCAGTCAGCGCACTTTCGCCAGCGCACGCGATGTACCATTTCATCAGTGGCTACACGGCCAAGGTCGCCGGCACTGAAATGGGCGTCACCGAGCCGCAGGCCACATTCTCACCGTGCTTCGGAGGACCGTTCCTCGTATGGCACCCGAGCAAGTACGCCGAACTCCTGGCGGAAAAGATGCGCAAACACAATGCGCGGGTCTGGCTGGTAAATACCGGCTGGGGTGGCGGCGGTCACGGAACTGGCAAGCGGATCAGCCTCAAGAACACGCGCGCAATTATCGACGCGATCCACAGCGGTGCACTCGCCAGCGCGAAAACTGAGCGTGACTCGGTGTTCGGCTTCGAGATTGTGACCGAAGCGCCCGGTGTGCCGTCGGACATCCTGCGCCCTCGCGACAGTTGGGCCGATCAGTCCGCCTTCGACTCGACCGCGAAGAAGCTCGCTGGCCTTTTCAATAAGAATTTCGAGACGTATGCCGCCGGGGCAAGCGCTGAGGTAAGAGCCGCTGCGCCCGTCGCCTGACAAATGAGCGGGCTCTCCGTGGCCAAGAGATGCGTCCCATCCGCCTGCCAGTCGATACGAAGCTCGCCTTTCGAGAATTAAGGGGCACTTTTCTTTCTGCCGGGCTCAGCACGGGCGTAAGTTTTTTTGACTTCGCACCGACCATGGCCTGCGGCTATTTGTTCTCACGGCGCCAATGCGCATCTCTCCCAGGTAGACCCTCACGATCGTCCCCTTCCGATGAACACACCCACTCTTGGCGAACCGCGCTTCACTTCATCGCGCAGCTATGCCGTTAGCGACGAAATCCGCATTCCGGAGCGCATCGAAATCGGTGCCGAGCTCGGACTCCAGTTTGAACTCGCCGGCCCGCGCGAGCGGCTCTTTTTCGAGCCGAAGCAATCGCGCGCCGGCATCGTGACCTGCGGGGGCCTCTGCCCGGGCTTGAACGACGTCATTCGCTCGCTCTTCTTTGAACTCAGCTACGGCTATGGTATCGCCGAAGTCCTCGGATTCCGCGGTGGATACAGCGGGCTCGACCCGTCCTCCAGCTTCGAGCCGGTCACCATCACGCCCGGGTTCGTGGATGACATTCATCAAAAAGGCGGCACGATCCTGGGGACGTCCCGAGGTCCCGTGGATATTGCCAGAGCCGTCGACAATCTGATCGCGCGAGGCATCAACATCCTCTTCACGGTGGGCGGCGATGGAACGCAGCGCGGAGCCAACGCTCTCTACCAGGAAGCACGCCGCCGCGGCCACGCTCTCTCCGTCGTTGGCGTGCCGAAGACCATTGACAACGACGTCGGCTTTGTCTCGCGCACCTTCGGATTTTCTACTGCCGTCGAGGAGTCCGCGCGCGTGCTCGACTGCGCGCACACGGAAGCTCGCAGCGTGCCGGGTGGCATCGGACTCGTCAAACTGATGGGCCGCCACGCCGGATTCGTCACGGCGGGCGCAACGATCGCGAACCAGGATGTAAACTTCGCCTTTGTTCCGGAGGTATCCGTTCTCGTTCGAGGCGTTCCTCGCCACGTTGAAGAAGCGAATGCTGGCGAAATCGCACGCCCTTATCGCCGTCGCGGAGGGTGCCGGGCAGGACTTGTTGCAAGCCGAGGCGGCTCAGCGCGACGCCTCCGGGAACGTAAAGCTAAAAGACATCGGTTTGTTCTTCCGCGAACGCATTGAGGCCTATTTCAAAGCCGAAGGCCTTCCCATTGTCCTTCGCTACTTCGATCCGAGTTATCAGGTCAGAAGCCGCCCTGCCAACTGCGAGGACTCGGTGCTTTGCGACCTCTTCGCACGTCACGCCGTGCACGCCGCGATGGCAGGCAAGACCGGACTCGTGATCGGCTTGCTTCACGACCGTTTCATTCATGTTCCCATCGAACTTCTCGCCTCGCACACGAAGCGTCTCGATCCCTCCAGCGGTTGGTGGCGTTCGGTCCTCGCGACCACCGGCCAGCCCGAGCAGTTTGGCTAGAAACGACACCCCGATGTTCGTCTCACCAACAGCCCAGCGCTCGCCTCTCGCGCTCATCGGCTCAGTGCAATAAATCCCATGGCGTCCACCCCCCGCAGCCGGTCGATTGTCTATTTCATCGGCGTGACCGCCGCGCTCGCCGGCTTGCTTTTCGGACTCGATATCGGCGTCATTTCCGGCGCCCAGAAATTCATCCAAAAGGAGTTTAAGATCAGCGACGAGATGATCCAATATGTCGTCAGCGCGCTCCTCTGGGGAGCGGTGTTGGGCACTTTGATCAGCGGCTTTCTTTCTGCGCGTTTCGGTCGCAGAAAGGCGATCCTGGTCAGCGCCGCGATCTTCGTGGCCGGGGCCTTCGCCTGCGCGACGGCTCCCTCCGAGCACGTCTTGATCGCGGCGCGCCTGGTCTTGGGCGTCGCAGTGGGAGTGGCTTCATTCACCGCGCCGCTCTACCTCGCGGAGATTTCGCCCCAGACGGTCCGCGGATCGATGATCTCGATGTATCAGCTCATGATCACGCTCGGGATTTTGATCGCGTTCCTGAGCGACACCTGGCTTGCTTCCTATGCGACGATTGACGGCGAGCGGGGTGGCCACTGGCGGGTCATGCTCGGGTTGATTGCCGTTCCGGCCGCCATCATGTTCTGCGGCGTCTTCCTGCTTCCCGAAAGTCCGCGATGGCTGTTCCTGAATGGACTTCAAGAAAGGGCGATTGAAGTTTTTCGCAGGATGAAGCTCGACGAGTCCGAAATCGATCGCGAGGTGCAGGAGATCCGGGAGAGCTTGCGCGTTCGGCAGAACGGGTTCGCCCTCTTCAAGACCAACCCGAACTTTCGTCGCGCGATCGGTCTGGGGATTGGTCTGCAGCTTGTTCAGCAACTGACCGGCATCAATGTGATCATGTACTATGCGCCACGAATCTTCGCGCTGGCCGGCTTTGAGAGCACCGTCGAACAAATGTGGGGCACCGTGGTGGTCGGTCTTACCATGTTCCTCGCTACGTTCATTGCCATCGCCCTCGTGGACAAACTTGGGCGCAAGCCCATCATGTATGCGGGGTTCGTGACGATGGGACTGGCGTTGGTCGCCGTCGGCCTGTTGTTTGATGAGCTCAACCAACATCCCGGGCTCGGGTATCCGGCGATCTTTGCTTTGCTGATTTTCATCATCGGCTTCGCCATGAGCGCAGGACCGATCATCTGGGTCCTCTGCTCGGAGATCTATCCGCTCGCCGGACGGGATCTCGGAGTCACGTGCAGCACGGCGACGAATTGGATCGCCAATGCCATCGTCGGACAAACCTTCCTTACCCTCGTCGCGACGCTTGGCGGAGGCAGCACCTTCCTGCTCTACGGCGGACTCAACGCGCTATTTATTGTCTACTTTATCTACTTCGTGCCTGAAACCAAGGGCGTCTCGTTGGAGAGGATCGAAAAGAATCTCATGTCCGGCCTGCCGTTGCGCCGTATCGGACGTTGACGCTTGTTTCCGTTTGCGCACCCTTCGGAACGCTGGTCGTTCTCCTCCTCGTCCTCGAACAAGGCGGACTCGAGGAGGAGGAGCACGAGAAGTCCGTCGAAACAGCTCTCATGGTCATAGCGAAGCGCACCGAACTCCGTCTAGCGGAGAGCAAGAAGAGGTCAGAGCTTGCCAATTCCCGGAGAGCGATTCCAGGGGAACTCTCAGAGATTCTACATGCACGGAAGGCGATGAGCTACGGAGGTTGCGCCATCGCTACCGGGAACCTATTTCCGGATTAATTTCCTCAAACTCAGCATCATCCCGAATAACCTATGAATATAGAAGACTTGCTCAAACAATACAGCTGCGGTTCCGTCAAATTCTCCGGCCGCGATGATGCACTTTACGAACGGCATTTGATGTTCGATCAAGTTGTTCCGCCGGCGGAGTCGTCGGCCCGCGAACGGTTTGAAGCCGCCGCCCGCTCGGTACGCGATGTTTTATCGCAGCGCTGGATCAGAACTGAGCAGACATACCAAGAGCGCGACGTCAAACGCGCCTATTATCTTTCGATGGAATACCTGATGGGGCGGGCACTCGCGAACAACATCACCAATCTGAGGCTCGAACCCGTCATGGAACATTTTATCGAGTTGCACAGGCTCGATCCCCTCGAGATCACCGAACAGGAACCGGACCCGGGGCTGGGGAACGGCGGACTCGGGAGGCTGGCCGCGTGTTTCCTCGATTCCATGGCGACGCAGGCTCTGCCCGGGATGGGTTATGGACTGCGCTACGAGTACGGGATCTTCCGCCAAACCATCCGCGACGGCCGACAACACGAACAACCTGACCACTGGCTGGCCCGGCCTGATCCATGGGAGGTCGCCCGATTTGATGAAGCCGTCGAAGTGAAACTCCATTGTTCGTTCGAGATCCAACAAGGTGCCCTGCGCGTCCTGCACGGGCGCCCGTCGACTCTGATTGGCATCCCCTACGACCGGCCTGTCGTGGGCTATGGCGGCAAGACCATCAACACTCTCCGATTGTGGACCGCCAGCACGCCCGACTACTTCGATTTCGCCCAATTCAGCACCGGAGATTTCGTCGGCGCGCTGGCGGAAACTCTCACTGCCGAAACCATCACCCGAGTCTTGTACCCTGACGATACAACCGTCGCGGGAAAAGGCCTCCGCTTTCTCCAGGAATACTTTCTCGTAGCCTGCTCGCTCGCCGACCTCGTTCGCCGTTTCCGCACGGCTGGCAATGATTGGCCTGCGCTGGCAGACAAAGCAGCGATCCAGCTTAACGACACCCATCCGACCATGGCGGTGCCGGAACTCATGCGGTTACTCTTGGACGACGCGAAGTTGCCTTGGGAAGAGGCCTGGAGTCTCACGCAACGGACACTTGCCTATACCAATCACACCTTGCTGCCAGAAGCCCTCGAGCAATGGCCCGTCGAGTGGTTCGAACTCCTTTTGCCGCGTCACCTTGAAATCATCTACGAAATCAACCGGCGCTTCCTGGACGAGGTCCGCGCTCGATTCCCGGGCGACGAAGCGCGTCTGTCGCGGACCAGCCTTATTAAGGAAGGCGCACCCCGTCAGGTTCGGATGGCTTATCTGGCCATTGTCGGATCCCATAGCACTAACGGTGTCGCGGCGCTCCATTCCGCGCTGATCAAACAGCGCCTTGTGCCGGATTTCGCAGCCATATACCCCGAACGGTTCAACAACAAGACCAACGGGGTCACCCCGCGGCGCTGGTTGCTGCTGGCAAATCCGGCCCTGGCCCGCGTCATCACGGAAGCGATCGGTGATGGGTGGATCAGCAACCTTGCGCAGTTGCAAAGATTGAAGTCGCTGGCGGACGACAAGAGCTTTCACGATGCGGTTGGCCGAGCGAAACGGGAAGCCAAGACACGGTTTGCCGACTGGTTGAAACGCGAAGGCGGACCGACCGTGGATCCCGATACCCTGTTCGACGCGCAGATCAAACGCATCCACGAATACAAGAGGCAGCTCTTGAATGTGCTGCAGGTGATCGTGCTCTACAATCGCCTGCGAAAGAATCCGGGGCTCGATGTGCCGCCACGCACGTTCTTCTTCGCCGGCAAAGCGGCACCCGCCTATGCGTTCGCCAAGCTCGTCATCCATCTGATCAATAACGTCGGCGGCACGATTGATGGCGACGCCACCGTGAACGGGCGTCTCAAGGTCGTCTTCTTGCCGGACTACCGCGTCTCCGTCGCCGAACAACTCGTTCCAGCCAGTGAGGTGTCCGAGCAGATCTCGACCGCCGGTTACGAAGCCAGTGGCACCAGCAACATGAAATTCATGATGAACGGTGCCCTGACCATCGGCACGCGCGATGGCGCGACCATCGAAATGGCCGAAGCCGCCGGCGAGGAGAACTTCTTCTTGTTTGGTCTGACCGCCGAAGAGATCGAGGGCAGTCGCGGCCGGTACAATCCTTGGTGGCACTACGAAAACGAGCCGGAGACCCGCGCCGCCCTTGACCTCATTGCCACCGACCATTTCAGCCGTTACGAACCGGGAGTCTTCCAGCCCATTGTCGATGCGCTGCTGCGCCATGGCGACCACTATCGACATCTGGCCGACTTGACGAGCTACTGCGAAGCACAGCAGCGTCTGGGCGAGTTACGCGCAGACCAGGAGGCGTGGACACGCAAAGTCGTCCTCAACGTTGCCGCCTCGGGCCAATTTTCCAGCGACCGCACGATCGACGAGTACGCCAGGGAGATATGGAAAATCGAACCGGTTCCGATCGACTAGATCCGGCGTCCCGCCGCGCCGAACACAACAAAGAAAACATCTCTTGCCCTGCCGTTGCGGATCAACTCAAACCATCCCCGGCAAAGCGACCTACTCGATGTCACATTTCGGCGACGGCAAAGCCCCCAGGAGCGCCCGCATCGCCACCGAGAGGCGACCACGCTGCCAGGCGACAAAAAAATCCCAGGTGGCGCCGGGATCGGAGAGCCGCACCATGGCCACGCCCCCGGCGGGAAAACTGCGGAGATAGTCGGGCACGAGGGAGACCAACCCTTCTCCGCTGACCAGTGTGAACATATGGGCGATACCGTCGGCCTCCTGCGCAAAGCGTGGTCGAAAGCCGGCGCGGCGGCAAAGCTGGACGACCCACCGGTCGCGCCCAGGCACATCCGCCTCCGGCGCGCTCACAAAGTGTTCGTCGCGCAACTCCTTCAGAGCAATGCTTCGGCGGGAAGCCAGCGCATGGTCGGCCGGCAGGACGGCCACCACCGGAATCGTGACCAGCTTACGCGTGTAGAATTCGCGAGAGATCAGCGATCCCTCCTGCCCGATGAGGGCCAGATCGATTTCTCCCTTCCGCAAAGCGGCAATTTGCTGGCCTGGTGAAAGATCAAGCAGCTTGATCCTCACCTCCGGTTGCGTCCGGCGCAGCTCCGCCAAGGCTGGATTCAGGAACTCCTGCGCAGCCGACCCGAGATAGCCAATGCGGAGCAGGTCGCGTTGACCCCGGGCCAACCGGCGCGCTTCGGCGACGGCCGCATCATAGCCGGCGAGCACCGCCGGCAACGAACTCGCCAGCGCGTAACCGGCATCTGTCGGGCGCACCCCCGAGGTTGTTCGCTCGAATAAAGGCCCTCCAATCTCCGCCTCCAGACTCTGCATCTGCCTGGTTAGAGCCGATTGCGACATATGCAATCGGGTTGCTGCGCGATTCAGACTTCCCTCTTCCATCGAAACCAGAAACGCCTTCAGCTGCGCGAGCATCCCGCCATGGTATGCATATTATGCATAACGGCAATCCCCGACTGGCATTAGTCAAGTCGAGGCAGGGGAACTACGGTGCCTCGAAATCTAATTACACCAATGAGAATACTTCAAAATCTACTCAAAACCGACGATGCTGTTTCGACGCTCTTGCTTCGTCTGACCCTCGGAGCGGTCTTTTTCCCGCACGGCGCCCAAAAAGTGCTGGGCTGGTTCGGTGGCTACGGCTTCAGCGCCACCATGGGGTTCTTTACGTCCAATCTGCATATCCCCGCCCTCTTCGCGTTCCTGGCGATCGCGGCGGAGTTCGCCGGCTCAATCGCACTCCTTCTCGGCTTGGGAACACGCGTAGCCGCGCTCGGGATCGCCTCCACGATGGCTGTGGCCATCGCTATGGTGCATGCACAGTTCGGCTTCTTCATGAACTGGGCGGGCACGCAAAAAGGTGAGGGTTACGAGTACCACCTCCTCGCCATCGTTATCGCGCTGGCGTTGATTCTTCGGGGTGGTGGAAAGTGGTCCCTGGATGCAGCCATCTCGCGCAGCCTCGACGAACGTTCTTAACACTCCTACTTCGCGCCGGAGGACGAGCCTCCGGCGCACCACCAATCCATTACCATGAATATCAAAGGTCTTCATCACGTCACCGCGATTGCCGGAGACCCTCAACGCAATCTCGACTTCTACGCAGGCGTGCTCGGGCTACGGCTCGTCAAACGCACCGTCAACTTCGACGATCCCGGAAGCTATCATTTCTATTTTGGCGATGCCACTGGAACGCCGGGAACGATCCTGACCTTCTTTCCCTGGCCAAGTGCCCGCCGCGGCTCGCGAGGGATCGGGGAAATCGAGGCGACTGGCTTTGTCATTCCACCGGAATCGACCGGCTACTGGCTCCAGCGCCTCCAAGACCATCGGCTCAGCGTCGCACCAGTCAGTCAGCGCTTTGGCGACGAGGTTATCCGTTTTGCCGATCCCGACGGAATGATCATCGAACTGATCGCCTCCCGGCAGGCCGCTTCCGGACTCCATTTTTCGGAAAACCCGGTTCCGGAGGAGCACGCCGTTCGCGGGCTGCACGGAGTCACCGCCGCCCTTGACCAAACGGAGAGTTCCGCGCGCCTCCTGACCGACCTCTTCGGTTACCGGCTCACCGTGGAGTCAGGAAATCGGGCTCGCTATTCCGCTCCGCCGAGCGACAGCTTTGGCAGAGAGATCGATCTGGTCACCACGCCGGGCGTTCCGCGAGGGCGCTCCGGGGCTGGAACCGTCCATCATATCGCCTTTCGCGTCGCCACTGCCAACGAGCAGCTCAAGTGGCAAGAGAAAATCGCGGACCTCGGTTACGGAGTCAGCCCGGTGATGGACCGCACCTATTTTCAGTCCATCTACTTTCGGGAGCCCGGCGGTATCCTCTTCGAAATCGCCACGGATCTGCCAGGCTTTATCACCGATGAATCAGAGGCAGAATTGGGCAGCCATTTGCGCATGCCCGCCTGGATGGAACACTCGCGCGCTCGCATTGAAGCCGTGCTTCCCGCCATTAGCCTTCCAAACGGAGTGAAACTATGAATGCCAAACCGCCAACCACCTTTCGTCACGTCTTCGTTCCCGGCAAGTCGGCGCGCACGCTCCTTCTCCTCCATGGAACCGGCGGCACGGAACACGATCTGATTTCTCTTGGGCGCGGCCTCGACCCGACGGCCTCTCTGCTCAGCCCACGCGGCAAGATTCTTGAGAACGGCCTTCCGCGCTTTTTCCGCCGCCTTGCCGAGGGAGTCTTCGATGAGAAGGATTTGATTCATCGAACGCATGAACTGGCCGACTTTATCGCCGAGGCCGCCGCAGGCTACGCCATCGACCCCGGAAAGATTCTGGCGGTCGGATACTCGAACGGTGCGAATATTGCCGCCAGCCTGCTCCTGCTCAGGCCGGGAACTTTGGCTGGCGCGGCCCTGCTTCGCGCCATGGTCCCGCTCGTCCCGGATACGGTTCCCGATTTGAACGGCACCCGGGTCCTCCTGATGTCCGGCCACCACGATCCGCTCGTGCCGGCGGAGAACGCACGTCGATTGGCCAGCCTCCTCGGCGAGGCAGGAGCCGATGTCACCCTCCGCTTCGAGAACGCCGGGCATCAATTGACCGAGTACACGCTGGACATCACCCGCCGCTGGATCGCCGACCAGTCATCCTAAGACTGGTCGACGGGCGAAGACCGTCCCCGCGCGGTGGCGCAAAAGGCGCCGCGGCCAGAAGGAAGGCACAAAGGGTGACTTCTCGGAAGGGCGCGGCGTTGCGGCTGCGGGGATTCGCGGACCGCTCTCCGAGAGCAGACCACATACTGGCCGGGCGCAGCTTCGAGGAAATGTTTTCTGTACAAACGCGATTTTCGGTTCTAGACTGCCCTCCCTCATGAAGCACCGGCTCCTTCGTCCCCTCGTCCTCATCTCACTTCTGGCTCTCCTGCCACTTTCGGGATGCATGACTCCCCCGCCGCCGCGCCCCCCGGGAGTGATCCAGGTCCGCATGGAGAGAGATGGATTCCAATTGCTCCGCAACGGAAAGGTTCTTTGCGTGGTCCGTCCCAAATATCCGAGGGTCGAGAAGTGGAAGCTGGTTCAGGACGATACCGGCATCGCCATCAAGTCCAGAGGGGACCCGCATGGACCGGCTGCGGTGGAACTGTTCGACGTGGAAACCGGGGAACGAAAAGAAATCGTGATGACGTGGGGACTTTTTGGCGGACGGCCGAGTTGGACGAGAGGATTTGAAGACTCAGGCAACTCCGTAGATTGAATCTGCTCAAAGCTTGCGGCAGAGCATGAGACCGTCCGCGACGGTCAGAAGAACGCATTGCACCCGCGGATCGGCGCTCAGCTTCTTGTTGAGCGCGTCAATGGCCTTCGCGGATGGATCCTCAGGAGCCAGAACCCGTCCGTGCTGGAGCATGTTGTCAAAAAGGACCAGCCCGTTCCGCCGCACGTGTGGCAAGACAAGCTCATAGTAAAGGTCGTAGCCGGGCTTGTCGGCATCGATAAACGCGATGTCGAAGCGAGCGTTGGCGGGAAGGCGGGCCAGTTCGACCTGGCCACCCCCGAGGCGTAACTCGATCCTGTCTTGCAAATCGGCGCGTTGCCAGTATCGGCGGGCGATCGCGGTCCAATCCTCATTGATGTCGATACATAGGAGACGCCCCTCTGCGGGAAGTCCCCGAGCCATGCAAATGGCGCTGTAACCGGTGAACGTGCCGACCTCCACGGCGGATCGCGCATCGAGAGCAGCCGTCAGCAGCGTCAAGAGATTTCCCTGCTCACGGGAGATCAACATCTCGCTGATCGACCCGAGCTTTTCGGTTTCCGCCCGGAGATCATCGAGCACAGAATCCTGCGCCCCGCTCCGATGCGCCGCCACGTAGCGGCAAAGGTCATCATTCAGCGGAACGAACTTCAAGGGCCGAGTATCCCTCCTGGAAGATTCCGCCCGTGGCGCGGGAATTTTCTTCTTCAAGTGCGGCTTGGTCATCGTTGCTTCTACGACGATCCGGGTCGCCATGACCATTTGAAGTTGCGACTGGTTTCCAAAATCGACCCGGCAGGTATATTAACTCCATGAAGACGGTTTCCTTGACTCTGCCCGAAATTGCGTTGCTCGCGGGAACCCGCGCGGCCTTGGGTGCGGGCATCGGGCTTCTCCTGGCTGACAAACTGAACCGCGAACAGCGCGCGGCCGTGGGCTGGACGCTTTTTGCCGTCGGTCTCGTCACCACACTCCCGCTGGCGCTCGAAGTTTTCGGCAAGCGCAACTACGAGCTGGTTGATCTCCAAAAAGCGCCCGATCGTCCCTTGAGTTAGTCTCCTGCCTACCAGGGCTGTGAAAGGCTAGCCAGGTTTCGCCTTTCAGCCACCGGCGGTTTCACGACGCTCGGTCGAACGCCTCATCCAACCCCCATTTAGGCTGGCCAATCGACGCTCTGCCGCTCAAATGCGAACTCCGGAAACCGCCCTCCTGTATTTTACTATTTCAGAGTATTTAAATGCGTAATTTATTTAGGATACGCGTATAATATACGATGCGAACGTGAGACTGTGTTCTCTTCGGCCTCAAGGTCTTTTACACTGGCATCTCGATTTGAACTTTGACGCTTTGCGGCGGCATGTTCGAGGCGAAATCGAAGGCCGCGATGGACTCTTCGAAACCAAACCGATCCGTAATGAGTGGTTTGACGTCGATCTTGCCGGCGCCCATGAGGGCGAGCGCACGTGGGAAGACATGTGCATAGCGAAAGACGTTTTCGATGCGCGCCTCCTTCACTTGGGCGCCGACGATGCTGAGGGGGACGAGTTCGGTCGGCATGCCGATGAAGACCACGCAGCCGCCCGGGCAAAGCGGATCGAAGACACCCTGGAGAGCGCGGACATTTCCGCTGGCTTCGAAAACGATGTCCGCCCCCCATCCTTCTGTCGCTTCCTTCACCACTTTGGTGATGTCTTGGTCACGAACGTTCACCGGCGTGATGCCGGAATATTTTCCGGCGAGTTCGAGCTTCTGTGGCAGCACATCCGTGATGAAGACCCGGCTGCAGCCGCCGGCCATCGCCGCCAAAGCCGTCACCATGCCGATGGGGCCCGCGCCGACGACCACCGCAACATCCCCCGCTCGAACTCGCGCTTTGTTGACGCCGTGCATTCCGACGGCCAGCGGCTCGACCATCGCCCCCTCGGCAAACGAAACGTTGTCAGGCAACTTGAACGTGAACGCGGCTGGGTGAACCACGGTCGGCCGCAGGATGCCATGAATGGGCGGTGTGGCCCAAAACCGCACCGCGGGATCGAGATTGTAGATGCCGAGTTGGGTCGCACGGCTGTTTGGGTCCGGTATTCCGGGCTCCATGCAAACACGGTCACCCGGTTTGAGATTGGTAACACTCGATCCGGTTTCCATCACCACACCAGCGGCCTCGTGGCCAAGGATCATCGGCTCACGCACGACGAAGGGACCAATGGCGCCATGTTGGTAGTAGTGAACGTCGCTTCCACAGACGCCGACGGCGCGAAGCGCGACGCGAACGTCATGCGGGCCGAGCGGTTCATCAATGGAAAAATCCCGAAGTGACAGTTTGTGTTTTTCTTCAAGAACAAGCGCTTTCATGGCAAAGAAGGGGTTGCCCTACGGTATGGTTACACTGGGAAGGAGTAAAGCCCGGAGACGGTGCACCGGCCCCCGAAACGTGTTGACTTCGCAATCGTGTCTGAGACTCTTGCCGCTTGCATCGAGAACGCCCCCCGTTCCCAGAAATCAAGCTGCTTGGCTTGCTGCGCCGGGGGGTGCCGTGCCGACATATGCCGTCAGACATCGGCGGCCCGTTTCGATGAACCACTAGCTTTTGACGAAAATGAATCAAACCCAGAAAAGACTGAGCGGGAAGGTGGCGCTGATTACCGGAGCCAGCGCCGGCATCGGACAAGCCTGCGCGCGCCTGCTCGCCGCGGAAGGGGCGAATCTCGTCTTGACGGCGCGCCGGCGCGAGCGCCTGGACTCTCTGGCGGGCGAAGCCGCCGGCCTCGGCGTCGAGGCCGCCATCGTCACCGGTGACGCCCGAGAGGAAGAGACCGCCCGCCAGTCCTGCGCGGCCGCGACGGACCGCTTCGGACGGCTCGACATCCTGATCAACAACACCGGTGTCGGGAACTACAAGAACCTCGTCGATACGAGCGCCGCAGAATACGACGAGATGATGGATACCAACGTGCGCTCGACATTCTTGTTCACGCGCCACGCGGTGCCCGTGATGATCTCGCAGAAATCCGGAATCATCCTCATGATTTCCTCGATGGCCGGAGTTTACGGCTTCGGAGGAGAAGCGGTCTACTGCATGACGAAGTTCGCCCAAGTGGGCTTTGCCCAGGCGCTCGATAAAGAACTTCGCCTGAGCGGCATCAAGGTCGGCGCGATCTGCCCGGGGGGAGTCAAAACCGAATTCGCCGTTGGCAAGGGACGCACCGAGCAGAGCGTCGCTCAGTCGGAGATGCTCGATCCGGAAGACGTGGCCGCGGCCGTCCTCCTCGCCTGCACGCAGTCCACCAAATCGCGCATCATCGAGATCCGAATGCGCACCATGGCCGAAGCGCTGGCTTGAGAAAGCCGCGCGACGCCGCGTCGCCCGCCAACCACCCGCGGGGAGATCAGCGGGTGACAAACCTCACGCTTCCTGCTCGCTAATGAGACGCAAGAGGGGTGGCGCGTCTTCTTCGATGCCGGGATACCTGCCGACGCGCGGATTTACGAAGAAGTTGTCGTGGAGGTCGTCATTTGCCGTCGACACTTCACCGATGATGCATTCCTCGGAGAGCGGATAAAACTCGTGGTAGACACCGGGAACCAGGGTGACCCGCCAGCCGGCCTCCAGCGGGACGACGGCTCCGGAGGAGACGACCTGCTCTTCATGATTTACCGGAAGCTTCAGCGTCTTGTTCGAACTCGACGACGGTTTGCCCGCCCACACCTGGACGGCCATTTTCCCCCAGCGACAGATGATGTCCTCTTTCTTCTTGCCGTGGGCATGGGCCGGAGTGGTCATGCCTTTCTGAGCATACATGAGCTTCTCGCAATATTCCGACTCTTCGGCAAGGTTCACCAAAACGAGCCCGAACTGCCTCCAATCGCCCAGACCAAAGTCGGTGATGTCCCAGCGCGCATTGGGGGGCAGCGTCCAGCCATGTGCCTGAAAGCAAGCTGCCGCCGATCGGAGGAGCGAATTAATCTCGCTACGTTTCATAGGAAGAGGATGGTTGAATTCATGCCGCGGTCAAATCGATCGCTTTCTTCTCGCGTATGGGACTGCAGCGCGGCCGCAAAGAGTTCGTGGCTTCGCACGGCTTCCTCCGGCGTGACGCACCCAAACTTTCCGCCGAGCTGCCCGGCCCGTTCTGCCAGAAAGGCCGCCCACATCTGCAGGATGCAATCAGGAAACCCGGGCTCAAAAATACCATGTGTAATCGTCGGAAATGCTGACTGGAAGCCCAGGTCGGTGCGCTGCCAGATCTGTTCCTTTCCACGCTGGAACGTCCATAAAGCCTTTGGTTCCTTGGTGCTGAATTTGACGCCGCCCTCGGTAGCAAGGACTTCGATAAACCATGTGTCCGTCTCGCCAGGAGAGAGGCGTTTCATTTCGAAACGAGCGGGAACTTCAGTTCCTTCCACGACCACCTCGGTATGCAAAACGGCATTGTCCCACGTGTCACTGGGGGCCATCCCACCTTTGCCATCCGGCCGCTCGTGATAAATTCTTTGCAGCTGCGCGTAGACACGACACGGTCGCCAACCGAGACGGAACGGAAGGTGCACTGCGTGCATGCCCAGATCACCCATGACACCGATCTCGCCACACGTCTTGACTTGGCGCTTCCAATTCACGGGCTTGCTCGGGTCGAGATCGCTGCTGTGGTGGTAACCAGAATGGATTTCGATCACCTTCCCAAGGCCACCGGCGCGAACGAATTGATAGGCGCGCTGCGCCCCCGGAAAAAAGGGAAATTCTGAGCTGCATCGGACGAAGCGCCTGGAGGACTTGACCGCCTCGGCAATGGCACGAGCTGCCCTCAGATCAATACCGAACGGCTTCTCGGCAAAGAGATCTTTTCCTGCCTTCAACACGTCCAGATAGATAGCCTCGTGCAAAGGATGCGGGACAGCCACGTAAACAATGTCCACGTCGGGACTGGCCAGCAGCTCGGAATAGTCGGCTGTGATCAGCTTGACAGTAGATACCTGTCGGAACCACTCGCGCTGCTTTTCGACCAGGTCGCAAACCGCGTCAACTCGGCCCTGACAGGAAAATCTTGCAGAACGAACCAACGACGCGAGAGCGCTGGCCACCTCCCGACCCATCAAGCCTCCACCAATAATGCCAATTCTTGCGCGCGTATTCACGAGAAGTTTCTACTGGAAAAATCTGGCCGCTTTGCCGCGTCCGCCCCGTCATGCACAATCGCCATCAGCGCCCTCGTCATTCCCGCGGGATTCTGATGCTGGATGACATTGCGACCGTAAACGATTCCGGCAGCCCCCTGTTGAATCAGGGCTTCCGTCCGCTCGAGGATTTCTTGATCAGGCGCTTTGCCACCGCCCCGGACTAACACCGGCACGCCTCCGGCGATCTGGATGACCTGGTGGTAGATTCCGGCATCGTCCGTCGGATCCGCCTTGATGATGTCCGCCCCCAACTCCACCGCCTGCCGAACCAAAGGAATGATCTTCTTTGGGTCGCCGTCGACCATATAACCGCCAGCCGCCGCATTGGGACGAAACACGAGCGGTTCGATCATCAGCGGCATCGCGTCCCGGTCACACTCGGGTTTGATCCTGAGGATATTCTGGATGCACTGGTCGGTTACCTCGGGCTCGTTGGGGATCAGAAAGAGATTCACGACGACACAGGTGGCGTCGAGCCGAACAGCCTGCCCGACCGGATCTTCAATCATGCGGCTGAATAACCGGCGCGGAAGCTCCTTGCCGTAAACGTTCGCCACGTCCGTGCGCAACACGAGGGACGGCTTCTCGCGTCCAGGGACGTCTTGAAGCAGCCGGGCCTGGCCGACCGTTAGTTGAATCGCATCGGGCCCGGCAGCAACCAGCGTCCGGATCGCGCCAGGGAGGTCTTCGATACCGGCAAGGAATCCGTACTCGTTGAAGAAGCCATGGTCGACCGCGACGTCAAAACATCGTCGGGACTTCGCGTTGAAAAGCCGATTGAGGCGGAAAGATTTCACGGAAGATGGTGGGGAAGCTAAGAGCCAATTACGTAACGACGGGCCGTTCTTGTCGTCAAATAAAATGGACACAGGTGCTGGAGAGCACACGCTCTGGATGCGCTCGCAAGTCTCTATTCGAATTCACCTCGTCCGACGAGACGCCTGTCCGTTTGCAGGTTATCCCGTCCGTTTGATCTAAGATTTCACCCTTTCAGCCCATTTTTGGCAATTTTCGGCTCACTCCTCGTGGATTTTGCCGCCTTCGTCACATTAGGCACCCCTGGAAGCCGGCGGATTGCTAAAGTTCACTCTAGCGACCGTGGCATCCGCGAAGTGAGCAAGCCTCACCGACCAGGTGGCGACACGTTAACCTGAACGTCCCCCCCGAATTCGTTCATGGGAATCCGGAGCCGAGCGGGCGCTAATACCCCCACCGTCCCATGGATTTCCGACGACGCGTTCTCGGTCCCCCGGCCGACCATGAAACGTCTGTGCCCGCGTTAATCCCCATCGCTCCGGTGGCGCTCCCGGACGACCCGAAAGGCAGACGGCGCCCCAGGCAGATGGCGGTTAGATTCTGGACCCAACTCGCGGCAATCCTGTTTGCGACATTAGGCTGCCTCCAGGGAGCCCCTACGGTTAGTCTTGCTTGGGATCCCAATCCGGAATCCGACATTGCCGGCTACCGGCTCAAGTACGGCACGCAGAGTGGAGCTCCAACCACAACGATTGAAGTCGGTAACGATACCGCCATCACGGTGACCGACCTGAGCTACTCAACGACCTACTATTTTACGGTCGTCGCCTACAATACTGCCGACCTCGAAAGCCCGCCTTCCGACGAAGTGCCCCACGAGACACTTCCGCCCGAAGTCCACACGCTGACCGTTGAGAATGGCACGGGCAGTGGCGACTATGAACCAGGAAGACAAGTCCCCGTCGCCGCGAACCCCGCGCCAAAGGATCAGAAATTCGAGAGATGGATGGAGGATTACCAAGTTCTCCTGGTTCCCACGGCGGAAAAGACCACCGCGACTATTCCATATCGCGACGTAAAAATTACTGCAACTTACTCAGATTTGCCGAAATATACGCTCACCGTAAATAGCGGATCGGGAGATGGAAGTTACACCGCGGGCACGGTGGTCTCTATCAGTGCCAACCCTCCTGCGTCCGGTCGCGTCTTTAGCACATGGACTGGACAGGACGCCGCTCTCTTGAGCAGCCGGACCTCCCCGACCACGACTTTGACGATGCCGGCCAGAGCAGCTTCCGTCACCGCCAGCTACGTCACGGGATATCGATTGACGGTCAATTCAGGAACGGGCGGGGGCACTTATCCCGCCGGGCGAGTCGTGACCGTCGAAGCCAATCCCCCTCCCTCCGGCCAAAGATTCTCGACCTGGACAGGAGACACCGGAACCTTGGCCAGCCGGACGTCGTCCAAGACCACGCTGACCGTGCCGTCCAGAAACACATCGATCACCGCGACCTACCGGCGCCGGTAAAGAGGAGAGTCGCTCGTGGTTGGGTTTGTTCAAGCGCCCGCCGCGGGCCGCCGCCAGGTTCAGCGGCAAATCAGCAGCGGAAGATCACTGATGCGCATCAACTTATCCAGAGAAGTCTTGGGTGCAAAGAGGGGATGCTGATTGTAGCCGCCAGTGATAATGAGGTCCGACTGGGTTTGCCGGGCGCTGTCGAGAATGGCTTCGGCGATCGGGCCTGAGGCCTCGAACGGTGTCGCCTCGACGCCGTTCTTGCGCAGGTGTCGAATGGCCACCGTAACCGTCTTCTGCATCGCCCTTTGATCGCCCTCCCGAGTGGCGAAGATGGTCAGGGAAACCTGGTGGCGGCTCGCCAGATAAGTGGCGACGTAGAGCCCTTCCTTGGCCTTCGGGCTTCCGTCGTAAACGAGCAACGCCCGCTTGAAGTCGCGCGCCGGTCCGGGAACAAGCAGCACCGGTCGAGAAACGTGCTGAACAATATCATGCAGTGCCGTCTCATCCGGAGAGCGTTCCAGCACGACCAGGTCGCTCCATCTGGCCCGTTCGCAGACCGACTCGGCAAGATCTCCCACTTCAACGGCCAGCCTGCCCGGAATTCCCGCGGCATGGCAGATGCGATTGAAGCTCACCCGCAACGCGCTGACCGATTCGCAGTCGATTTCTGTCGGCTGACGAAACCATGTGGAGACCGTGCACAATGGCCCGCTCGGCCTGGGCAAGTTTGAGGCCGAGCTCGAGCCCATGGAGGCCGGTGGCTTCCTCTTCCACGGCCACCAGTAAATCGATGAACATGGAACCTCCGCCGCGATTCGCGAGGTGTTCGCGGCGCCACTCTCCGACCGGAGGACCGGCATCGAGCGCCGAGGGCACAATCGATTCCAAAAGCCGCTTGCCGACCCGGGTGAAGACCCGATCTGGGGCCGCACTGCGTCGCGCCGCGAAATCGGCCGCCGCCGTCTCGGTGCGAATCTCCCAATCGAGTTCTTTCTCCAGCTCCGCGCGATGCCGCAGAATCCACAAATAAAGATCCGCCTGCGTGCGTCCGGGAAATTCAGAAAGGATGTCGCCCTTGCGAATCACCTCGACCACCGGCGAAAAGACGGTGTCATACCAATGGGTGACTGCTTCCTCAAAGGGGACTTCGCGCTTTTGATCGAGTCCCATGAAGTATTGATGGACTTCGATGTGCTTGCACAACTCGTCATAGGCCCCGGGCGAAGTTGCGGTAATGTCCGCCCCCGGCCGCAGAAAATCGATGCGGGTACACTCCAGAAAATCGGCTAACTCCGCCTTCAGGATGAGATCCTTTGGCTGAACTTCGGGCGAAAGGGGCACCCTGGTATGGACACTGGTGACGTACGCCTCAATGTGGCTGTGACCCATTTGTCGGGCCACGGACACGCGATGGTTGCCGTCGTTAACGAAATAGACATCCCCGATTTGAAAAAGATCGACCGGCGGCAAGCCCAAGTCGTCCTTGGCGAGGAGTTCTACCTTGGCCCAGCGTTCCTTGTCGCTGTCCTTCCGCGGCAAAAAGTCGCGTGTGAAATCTTCATAGCGCCCAACGCTTCCCACAATCGAGTCCAATGGAACGTCCTTAAGGACTTTCCGATTGCCGCGCACTCCGCGAACCTTTTTGCGCACCTCTTCATAGGAGAGAAGGTCCGCGGACTTCCCGGTAAACGAGGCGACGATCTTCTCCAGGTCAGCGCGCCGGCGCGCGCGCGTGAAGTCGTCAATTGCTGCCTCTTTCGTCGGTGCCATAAAATGCCTAAGCGGGTTCTCGTATTTGCAACAGTCCGCGCCGCCTGGCTCGCTGGTCCGTCTCGCCCACGGAGTCCAAGTAAGCCTGTGGCGGACTCCAGCTAAGACTCCCCAGGATGGCTGGTCGTGCCGATCCACGAGCAGCGCAAGACTGATCCGCCAAAAGGCTAGGCCAACGCATGCGGACTCGCAACCGAATTTCCCAAGCCGAGCGCCGGCCGGAAGGCGTTCGAGCAGCCTTCCCAGCGGAAAAATCTCTGGAATTCGCCATGTTGTCCGTAGATGCTGACCTACCGCCATGAACGCCCAGCAACTTCGCATTTACGCGATAGCTGACATCCATTCCCCGGACAGCTTCCGCATGGCACAGCTGTCGCCGGATAGCTATGATCTCATCCTGACGCTCGGCGATATCGACGAAGGCACACTCGACTACATTGCCTACATGACGCACGGGATTCCGTGGCTGGGGGTTCTGGGAAACCACGATCCTGCCCAGGAGATTTGCTTTGAGAGCCTGCACGCACGCACGGTCGCGTTCCACGGCCTTCGGCTGGGAGGTTGCGGCGGCGGACCGGTTTACAAGAAGGACTGCCCGAACCATTACACCGAGCGGCAAATCAGAAAGTTTCTCCGCAAGATGCCGGCGGTCGACCTCTTCATCTCTCACGCGCCGCCGCCAAGTGCCGCCTTGAATGGCGGTTTGGTGGCACCCACCGATTACATTCATCGAGGTTTCGACGCCTTCGACGCTTACCTGCATACCGCGCATCCGCGATTCTGGCTCCACGGACATCTCGGCCGGCGCTACACGTGCACGGTGGAGAATACCAAAGTCGTGGGCATTTCCGGGGCCCAACCGCTGATCCTCGAGTTTCCCGCCAGCTAGCTTCCGGAAACCGCCCCACCGCGAGTTGTTGTTCCGGTTCCGCCCGCAGGCTTCGCGATCGGTCGGGGAATGGGCGTTCCCGGCCGCGGACTCATCGCGTTGGGCAAGGAGAGATAAAGGCCCTGGGATTGCGCCCCGTTCTGCGGATGCTTATTACCGAGGACGTAAGAAGAACCATTCTCGGTGACGATACCTCCGGGGAACCTGGCAACGACGACCGACGTCCGGACAAATGATCCGTCGGGAAACTTCTGGTGGTTTCGAATCGCTCCCACACATCGAACACCGGCCTCGCCGTGGTGAAGCATCCAGTTATCCATGATAGGTTTTGCAGCCATAAGCAATCTGAGGGGTGGCGGCAGCAAAGAAAACTAAACTCCCGGAACGTTCGAACCGCAAGAACCAATTAGTTCGGAAGCACACCTTTTATCGCCCGATTTCGCTCCTTCGCCAGCGATTGGCATGGTCTGCCGCGACCATAGGTCAGGTCGCCAATTGTCGTGCGACCCATTCGCCACCGCGCCGCTCAAGCCAAAGACTTGAGACCCCTGCGGAGACCGCGCTGCCAATGGGCAATCTTTTTTCTGTTCGAGCGAACCGCTGTCTTGCACCCTTCGAAGGGTACGTTACACATCTCCCCGCCGTATGAGTAGATTGGAAGGCAAGGTGCTTGTCGCACAAGGCGGCGGGCCGACTGCAGTCATTAACCAGAGTGTCGTTGGAGTCACGCTTGAAGCCCGCAAATTCACCCAGGTGAAGGCGGTCTACGGAGCGATTCATGGTGTGCAGGGAATCCTCAAGGAAGACTTCCTCGACCTGACCCGCGAAACGACCCACAACCTCGAACAGGTCGCCCAGACCCCCTCCTCTGCCCTTCTCTCGACACGCGATAAGCCGGACGAGGAATATTGCGCACGGATGTTCAAGGTGATGCAAAAGCACGACATCCGCTATTTCTTCTACGTGGGTGGAAACGATTCCTCGGATACCGTGCAGATCGTGAACCGCAACGCCGAAGAAGCCGGCTACGAGTTTCGCGCCATTCATATTCCCAAGACCATCGACAACGATCTGCTGCTTAACGACCACTGTCCGGGATTTGGTTCGGCCGCGCGGTTCGTCACCCAGGCCTTTATTGGGCTCAACCTCGACAATCGAGCCCTTTCCGGAGTGCTGATTGGCGTGGTCATGGGACGGCACGCGGGTTTTCTCACGGCCTCGTCCAGCCTGGCGCGGAAGTACCTGGACGAAGGTCCGCACCTCATCTATCTGCCCGAAAGGCCATTCTCCACGGACAAATTTCTGGCCGAGGTTGATCGGATGTACAAGGAACACGGCTTGTGCACCGTAGCCGTGTCTGAAGGCGTGCAGGACGAGGATGGAACCCCCATCGCGCAAACCTTGTCAGGCTCGGTGGAGCGAGACGCGCACGGGAATATCCAACTTTCGGGAACGGGCGTTGTCGGTGACCTGTTGGCGGAACAAGTAAAAACCAAGTTAAAGATCAAGCGTGTCCGTGCCGATACCTTCGGCTATTTGCAAAGGTCGTTTCTCGGCGTCTTTTCAGACAGAGATGCGCATGAAGCGCGTGAGGTTGGCGAGATCGCGGTGCAATACGCCATGTGGGACAATGTCGATGGTTCGGTAGTCATTCGAAGACCCGTCCTCAACTACAGCGTTTCTTACGATCTGGTTCCTCTGGCCAGCATCGCGGGAAAAACCCGCATCATGCCCGACGAATTTATCAATGCGGAAGCGAATGGGGTGACGACTGCGTTCGACAACTACTGCCGACCGTTGATTGGTTCGAGTGTTCCGGAACCGCATCGCCTCCGGGCTCCCCGGGTTCCCATGCTGCCGGACTGAAATCCCGCCCAATCGTGCGCTTCCAGGTCCCGGACGTCCTTATATTGCGGTATTCGTGGCGGCGTCATGGGAATGACCTGTCTCAGACGCAGCCAGGCCGATGACGGATTCGCTCTTCGACCTATCCGGCTCGGTGGCAGTAGTCATCGGAGGGACCGGCGTGCTCGGCGGAGCGCTGGCAGAGGTGCTGGCTGCCTCCGGTGCGGCGGTGGCTATTGCCGGGCGGAACGAGGAACGCGGCAACGCGCGATGCGTGGCAATCCGTAGCGGTGGCGGAAATGCCGACTACTTTCCAGCCGACGCCTCCTCCCGCGATAGCCTGAGATCCTTGCGGCAGCGGGTAACCGCAACCCTTGGCGCGCCGACGATCCTGGTCAACGCCGCGGGAGGCAACGATCCGCGGGCCACCGTCACCCAGGACAATCCCTTCGAGCAAATATCCTTGGAGAGCTGGTCGTCGTGCTTTGATCTGAACGTCTCAGGAAGCGTGCTGCTTCCCTGCCAGGAGTTCGGGCCGGCGATGTGTGCGGCTGGCAAGGGAAGCATCATTAACATTGCGAGTGTCGCCGGCCACATTCCGCTCTCCCGCGTGGTCGCCTATTCGGCGGCGAAAGCCGCGGTCGTGAATCTGACGCAATTCCTGGCGCGCGAATGGGGCCGCTACGGAGTCCGGGTTAACTCGATCACACCTGGTTTTTTTCCCGCAGTGCAAAATCGTCGCCTTCTCTTCGAGGAGGACGGCACCCCGACTCCGCGCGCTGCTTCCATTCTTGATCACACTCCAATGGGCCGCTTCGGCGAGGCACGTGAACTGGGCGGCGCCGCAGTCTTCCTGGCCAGCGAGGCCGCGAGCAGCTTTGTGACAGGAGCCGATATCCGGGTCGACGGCGGCTTTCTTTCCCAGACGATCTAAGAAGCCGGCGTCTCGACCGAGGCCCTCTCAAGGCGTCCTAGATCGACTCGGCCCTCCGAACGCCCACCTCGTCCAGGTGCTCCAACATATCAGCCGGATCGTCGTAGACTCGGTAGGCACCGGCCTTTTCGAGTTCATCTTTCCCGTAGCCGCCCGAAAGCAGACCGATCCCGAGGGCGGTAGCCCGCCGGGCAGCCAGCAAATCCCAAACGCTGTCTCCGACTACGACCGAGGAGGCAATGTTCACTCCCAACCGATCGGCCGCGGCCAGAAAAAGGTCTGGATTCGGTTTCGCATATTGAACCAAGTCCCGGGTGATCACCGTCGTCTTGCCGAGGTCCACCCCCAGCGTTTCGAGCACCGGACCGGCACTTTCCATTCGCCCGCTGGTCGCGATGGCCCAAGGAACTTTCGCGTCGGTCAAATACGCCAGCAATTCCCGCGCACCCGGCAGCGGACGGACCTGACCGACGAGGCGCGCATAGGCCTCCGCGTGCAATCGCTGGAGGCGCTTCGCCTCATCCTTGGTCAACTGGTGTCCGGTTTCGCGGAGGAGCGCATTCACGAAAAGCCCCCCGCTCATCCCGATCCGCCGGTGGATTCGCCAGACCGAAAGCTCAATGCCGGCGATCTCGAGAGCCTCGCGCCACGCCAAGACATGCTGATAAACGCTGTCCATGAGGGTCCCGTCCAAGTCGAAAAGGAACGCCGGAACGTCGTATGCGGTCGTCTTGCCGGTGGATCTTCTTGGTGCAGGCCTGGTCATTTCTCGTTACGGGAAGATGCGGGTGGATGGGCAGCGGGCTAGGGAGAAAATCAATCGCTCGTCAAAGCTGGCACAGGGCAGGCCGCATTTCCAGATTTTCTGACGCGGCGCATTTTCGCGAAGCAACTTGCACTTTAATAACCGTCCCGCCAGAATCCTGATTTACCGGCTCCCACGCGGAGTTACGACAACGCGGCTCCCGCTCCAGTCATGGAGGAGTCTATCGTTACGAAACACGCACCAAACGCCTGAAGAATCAGACCCTCGCTTCCTCTCCCTAATCCCCTTACCTCAGACCTATGAAGATCCCCACTCCCGAAATTTGGTTTGTTACCGGCTCGCAACATCTTTACGGGCCCGGACCGCTCCAGCAGGTGGCTGCCAACTCGCGCGAACTCGTCGACGGTTTGAATGGTTCGAAGAAGATGGCCCTTCCGCTCATCTTCAAGGCGGTGGTAACCCGGCCGGAAGAGATCCGGCGTGTGTGTCTGGAAGCCAGCAGCGACGCCAATTGCGCAGGGCTGATTCTCTGGATGCATACTTTCTCGCCCTCCAAGATGTGGATTGGAGGTTTGCGGGCCTTGCGCAAGCCCTTCTTGCACCTGCATACTCAGTTTAACCGCGACCTCCCTTGGGCTCAGATCGACATGGACTTTATGAATCTGAACCAGGCGGCCCACGGCGATCGCGAGGCGGGGTTCATCCACACGCGGTTGCGGTTGAACCGCAAGGTGGTCGTCGGCCATTGGTCGGATCCCGAAGTGCAAGAGCGCATCGCCGCCTGGATGCGCGTAGCGCGCGCCTGGAGCGACTGGCAAGGAGCGGAGTTTGCCCGCTTCGCTGACAACATGCGGTACGTCGCGGTGACCGAAGGCGACAAGGTGAGCGCGGAGGCCGTCTTCGGCTACTCGGTGAACCACCACGCCGTCGGAGATCTCGTCGCCCACGTCAACGCGGTCAGCGATGCCGCGGTGACCAAGCTCTGTGCGGAGTATGAGGAGCGCTATCAAGTGGTGGCCCCATTGCGCAAGAACGGTGCGCGGCACGAATCGTTGCGCGACGGAGCCCGCATCGAACTGGGTCTGCGCTCCTTCCTCGAAGAAGGCAACTTCAAGGGATTTACCACCAACTTTCAGGACCTCCATGGTCTCAAGCAACTGCCAGGCCTGGCCGTCCAACGGCTCATGACCGACGGCTACGGCTTTGCCGGCGAAGGCGACTGGAAGACGGCCGCCCTGGTGCGCGCCATGAAGGTGATGGCCGCCGATTTGAAAGGCGGCACGTCTTTCATGGAGGACTATACCTACCACCTTTCTCCGAAAGGCCACCAAGTGTTGGGCTCCCACATGCTGGAGGTCTGCGAATCCATTGCCGCCGGCAAACCCAAACTGGAGATTCATCCGTTGGGCATCGGCGGAAAGGAGGATCCGGTGCGGTTGGTCTTCGGCGCGCCGCCCGGGCAAGCCATCAACGCCTCCATCGTCGACCTGGGCAACCGCTTCCGGTTGATCGTCAACGAAGTCAAGGTGGTCAAGGCGCAAAAGCCCCTGCCGAAGCTGCCCGTGGCCCGCGCGGTTTGGGAGTGTCTGCCCGATTTCAAGACGGCCTGTGCCGCCTGGATCTACGCCGGGGGTGCGCACCATACCGGCTTCAGCTACGCGGTCACCACCGAGCACATGGAGGAT
Organism: uncultured Verrucomicrobiae bacterium; assembly: GCA_963820865.1. Lineage (GTDB taxonomy): Bacteria > Verrucomicrobiota > Verrucomicrobiia > Chthoniobacterales > Terrimicrobiaceae > DASTFP01. The sequence continues at coordinate 1,410,441 of CAWGBZ010000007.1, read as the reverse complement.
CTTGCGGAGATGGCTGGTATCGAACTGGTCGTCATCGACGCCGGCACCTCCATCCGCAGCTTCAAGCGGGAGCTGCGACAAAACGAAATCGCCTACCACCTCATCCCCGGCCTCGGAGGCCTGTAACAGGAACTTTCCGTCAACCATGAGCTATCGCGCTATCCAGGAGGAGTGCTACGAGGCAAACGTGCAACTGCCCAAGTGTGGTCTGGTGGATCTGACCTTTGGGAACGTCAGCGTCATCGAGCGAGCCAGCGGCGTCTTCGGGATCAAGCCCAGCGGCGTCGACTACGCCAAGCTCACCCCGGAGGACATCGTCCTGGTCGATCTGGAGGGACGTCAGGTGGGCGGCTCCTTCCGACCTTCCTCCGACACTCCCACGCATCGCCGCTTGTTCCAAGCGTTCTCAAGCATCCGGGCTGTGGTGCATACCCATTCGCGCAATGCGGTTTCTTTCGCGCAAGCCGGCCAGCCGATTCCCTGTCTGGGCACCACCCATGCCGACTATTTCTATGGGGAGGTCCCGGTCACCCGGCCGATGACTCCGGCAGAGATTCAAAGCGCCTACGAATGGGAGACGGGCAATGTCATCGTGGAACGATTTCAGAGTCTCGATCCCACGCAGGTCAGCGCCGTGCTGGTGCACGGACACGGTCCGTTTGCCTGGGGACCTTCGGGGGCCAAGGCGGTCGAGAATGCGCTGGCTCTGGAAATCGTCGCCGAGATGGCGCGCAAGGCCCGGCAGATCAATCCAGCCGCTTCCCCCATCTCGCAGGCCCTCCTCGACAAACACTTCCTGCGCAAGCACGGCCCGGGTGCCTACTACGGGCAGCAATAGTCGAACCGTCAACTCTCGAGGCTCGGTGACCGACCGCTATCTTTTGGAGCGGTTTGCCGTCTCGCCATCGTGAAGAGCCTCTCTCGCGAGTGCGGCAATCAAACGGGGGCCTTCATGCGTGAACTGTCGCTCCGCCGTGATGATGAAAAGGTCTTCCTTAAGCCCCGTCCGGACAGGAAGAGGCTCAAGACCATACAATCGGGTGACTCTTTCCGCGACGGAATCGAAAACCGGAGCCGCCCCGCTCCCGGCGGCAGCCAACTCGAACATCGTGGCCGAGTCGTCGAACTCCCCAATCACGTCGGGTTGAACTCCAGCCTCCCTCCACCAACGCTCCAACTCTCGACGAAGAGGTGATTCTCTGGTTGGAACCAGAACCGGAAACCGATTGAGCCCTGGTGACGGCTTGAAATCTCGCGCGCAGCGACGGGGCAGCCATCAGGCGAACGCCAAAGCTGCCGAGGCGGGTGCTGATAAGTGTCGTCTTCAGCGAGACAGGCGCCGGCTCATTCGAGATCACGAGATCCAAATGGTGCGAGACCAGTTCGGGAACCAGTTCGGCCGGCAAACCCTCCCGCACGACGACTCGAAGCGTCTTCAACTTTTTCAGTGCCCGGCTGAGGATGCGCGAGACCATCAGCTTCGGAACGGAGTCCGCCACTCCGACCACCACACGCTCCGGTCCGCCTAGTTCGCCCCGGGCGACGACCTCGTACATCTCGTCGCCCAACGAAAAAATCCGCTCCGCGTAGCGCCGGACCACCCGACCGATATCGGTCAGATGCAGGCGGCGCTTCTCGCGTGCGAAAAGCCGGACCTCCAGGAACCGCTCGAGTTCCATCACCTGGGCACTCAGCGTCGGAGGCGAAACATGAAGGGCCTGGGCCGCTTTCTGGATCCCCCCGTGCTCGGCGACCGCAAGAAAGTAACGCAAATGATGATAGTTCAAGGCCAGATTCATTGTTCGTAAAATACGAACATCATCATCATTACGTCGTAATATACAAACTTTCGTTTGCATCGGACTTTTCAGACAATGACACCGCAGAGCGTTTCTTCAGACTGGAAACCGATGATCCATCGGGCAGAGGTGCTGCATATCCCGGGTTCGACGGGACAACCGATATCCATCGACGACTATATCGAGCAGGAAAGCCGACAGATGACCGCGGCGCAACTGCGAACCCTGGCAAAGCTGACCGATGAACTGGCGGCCAAGATGGAGACGGATCAAGCCAGACCTCACGCGGATCTTCACCGCTATGCGGAGCAACTGGTGCGCATTCTGAAGTCCGATCGATTAAAGAATTGCACGGATCCTCTTGATACCGCTTTGGCCGAGGCAGGAATGGCGGCGCAATACTTGTTGAAGGGGATGGACCTCATCCCTGATCGCGTTCCCGAAATTGGATTGACTGACGACGCGAGGGTGGTGAGCCGCGTTTTCGCGCGGCATCCAAATCTCATGAAAATTGAGTAGGCGCCTGCTCCCCCATCGCCTGCGCGCTCTCCGGAGGTTCCGAACGGCTTCAAGGGAGTTATTTGTTGGTCGAGTCGAAAGTGGCGCGTTATTTGAGCGAAATGCTTCGTGACCTTCGATTGCACGATTTTCGCTGCTTCGAACAGCTCGTTTTTGAGCCTTCGCCGGGACTGAACTTTATCACCGGCTCGAACGCTCAGGGAAAGTCGACGCTTCTCGAGGCGGCGTGCGTCCTGCTGCGCCTGCAATCTCCGCGAGCGAACTCGCTGGCCGAGGCCGTGCGCTTCGATGAGGCCGGTTTCGGTCTGGACGGGCATTGGCACGATCGCCACATGAGTGTGAAGTTCGTCAATGCTCTGAAGGCGTTCGCGCTCGATTCCAAGCCCCAATCGCGCTCGACCGACTACCTGGCCGTCGCGAGGGTCTCATGGATTTCGAACGACGACATGTCGCTGGTTCGTGGATCCGGGTCACACCGGCGACGCTATCTCGATTTTTTGGGAGCTCAGGTGGTCCCCCACTATTTGCGCAACTTGCGCGCCTACGAACGGGCGCTGCGCTCGCGCAATGCGCTCCTGCGAGACAATCGTCCGCGGCCCGAGATTGACGCCTTTAACCAGCCGCTGCTTGACGCCGGCGAGGCTCTCCTCACCGCCCGAAGCGAGCTGTGCGGCGCATTGAGGCCGCGCGTGACCGAAGCCCTCAGGGTGATCTCGGGCGGGTCGGAGACTCTGGAACTGGTTTATCAACCGGGAGTCTTGGAAAGCTTTCCGGCCGCGCTCCTGAGCAGCCACGACGAAGAGGCGCGTTTGCGAACGACGACGGTGGGACCACATCGTGACGATGTCGATATCCTCCTGGAAAACCGAAACGCCGCCTCGTTCGCTTCCGAAGGCCAACAGCGCTCCATCGCTCTGGCCATGAAACTCGGCCAGGCCCGCAAGCTCGAGGAAGCCTCGGACAGCCCGCCTCTCTTTCTCATTGATGACGTTTTTGGCGAGCTCGATCCGGTCCGCCGCAATAACCTTCTTGCCGCGCTGCCGTCCTCCGCTCAAAAACTGGTCACGGCCACCACTCTGCACTGGATGGAAGTCTCGGGCTCCGCGGTCGAATACGCGCTCAAGGACGGAAGAATCACGCGCCCGCACTGACACGATTGCCGTCGTTCCCTTTCACAGACTGCGCAACGGTGTATTGCATCGTGTTCGCAATCAGAGTATGGGGCCCGGAACCATGACGCAGACGGAGGCCTTCGTTGCTCTGAACATGTTGCCGCGCATTGGTCCCGTGCGCGTGAGAAAGCTCCTCGAAGTCTTTGGATCGCCCCAGGCAATCTTCGAGGCGAAACCGCGAGACCTGCGCCACGTTCAAGGCATCGGACCGGAAGTCGCCGAATCCGTAGCGTCCTGGCAAGCCACCTGCGACCTGGCGAGCGAGCTTGAACGCGCGCGCGCTTTTGGCGCGAGGATCATCAGCCAGGCGGATCCCGCCTATCCCACCCTGCTCAAGGAGATTCATGATCCGCCCATCGTGCTCTATGTCTGGGGAGAACTGCGCGACCCGCACGCGATCGGCATCGTCGGAACGCGCAAGCCGTCCCACTACGCCGCCGAATGCACCAAAAAGCTGGCTTACCAACTGGCCTATGCAGGGATTACCGTAGTCAGTGGCCTGGCGCGCGGAGTCGATACCGCTGCGCATCAGGCGGCGCTGGCCGCGAAAGGCCGGACTATCGCCGTGCTCGGAAGCGGACTCGAGGCTCTCTATCCTCCGGAGAATCGGGAACTAGCCGAAAGAATCTCGGGCTCCGGAGCGGTCGTGACAGAGTTCCCGATGACGACCGTGGCTGATCGGCAGACTTTTCCGATGCGCAATCGGATCATCAGCGGATTGTCGGCCGGCCTCCTGGTCGTGGAAGCCGGAGCGGCAAGCGGGGCGTTGATCAGCGCCACGCAGGCGGCAGACCAAGGTCGTTCCATCTACGCAGTCCCCGGCCGGATCGATCATCCCGGCGCGATTGGTTCAAATCGTTTGATTCAGCAGGGTGCCAAGCTGGTCGCCAGCGCGCAGGACATCCTGGACGACTTTGGGTTGCTCTTCCCGGAAACACCGAACCTCGCGCGACCGGTTACCGAACTGAATTTGACACCCGCGGAGCGCTCGGTGCACGAATCTATCGGTGATGAGGAGACGCCGATTGACACAATCATCGCCAAATGCGGGTTGCCAACCCACGAGGTCTCTTCTACGTTGCTCGCCCTTGAGATGCGAAAACTGGTCAAGCAATTGCCCGGTAGTCGCTTCGTAAAAATCCAGTAACATGCCCAAAGCTCTCGTGATAGCTGAAAAGCCGAGTGTCGCCGCCGACCTCGCCCGCGCTCTCGGCAAGATTCCCAAGAACAACGACCTTTTTGAGAATGACGAGTATGTGATCACCTCCGCGATCGGCCACCTCGTCGAGTTGTGCCTGCCCGGCGAGATGGACAAGAAGCGCGGCAAATGGAGCTTTGCCAATCTTCCGATCATTCCTGATCATTTCGCTCTCAAACCGATCGAGAAAACTCAGACTCGCTTCAATCTGATCAAGCGCCTGCTCAAGCGTGCCGATATCGACGAAATCATCAACGCGTGCGACGCCGGCCGCGAAGGCGAACTCATCTTCCACTACCTCCTCAAGCTCGCCGGAAACAAAAGACCGACACGTCGCCTCTGGCTGCAAAGCATGACTCCCGAGGCCATTCGTGAAGGATTCGCCTCGCTCCGCGCCGAGAGCGAGATGGTCCCGCTGGCCGACGCCGCGGTCTGCCGCAGCGAAAGCGACTGGCTCGTCGGCATCAACGGCACCCGCGCGATGACAGCCTTTAATTCGAAAGGCGGCGGATTCCAGTTAACGCCGGTTGGCCGTGTGCAGACCCCCACCCTGGCCATCCTGGCCGAGAGAGAGCTCACCATTCGCGATTTCAAACCCCGGACCTATTTCGAGGTCTTCGGCGATTTCGATGTGGTGGTCCGCGAAGGAGCATTGTCTCAGGAAGCGAGAAGCTATCGCGGCCGCTGGTTCGACGAGAACTTCAAGAGGAATGGCAGCGACGATGCGCGGGCCGAACGGATTTGGGAGAAGGAACGTGCCGAGGCGATCGCCGCCAAGTGTTCCGGAAAGCCCGGCACCATCGAAGAGGAGAAGAAGCCGACCACGCAGATCGCGCCGCTGCTCTATGATCTCACCACGCTTCAGCGCGAGGCCAACGCCCGCTTCTCGCTGAGCGCGCGTCGCACTCTCCAGATTGTGCAGGCTTTGTACGAGCGACACAAGGTCCTCACCTATCCGCGAACCGATTCGCGCTATTTGCCGGAAGACTACCTTGGCAATACCAAGGCGGTGCTGACCAAGTTTGAGGATCCGGAGCTTGGCGCGCATGCCCGGAAAGCTCTGGCCCAAGGATGGGTCAGACCCAACAAGCGGATCTTCAATGATGCCAAGGTGACCGATCACCATGCCATCATCCCAACCGGAGTCTCCGCCAAGAATCTCGATGAGATCGAGACGAAGATTTTTGACATGGTGGCCAGGCGGTTCATCGCCGCGTTTTATCCCGCCGCGCAGTTCGAGGTGACGGTGCGGATCACCCGCGTCGAAGGCGAAGCCTTCAAGAGCGAGGGTAAGATTATCGTCGATCCCGGCTGGCTCGCCGTTTACGGAAAGCAGGCCGCGGCAGATGGTGAACAGACGCTTTGCAGTGTCGCGAGTGGCGAATCCGCCCGGACGCGCCACATTGAGATCACCGAGAATCAAACCAAGCCGCCGACGCGGTTTTCCGAGGGCACTTTGCTCACCGCGATGGAAGGCGCCGGAAAACTCGTCGAAGACGAAGAACTGCGCGAGGCGATGAGTCAGCGCGGTCTCGGCACTCCGGCCACCCGCGCGCAAATCATTGAAGGATTGCTCCTTGATGGTTACATCAACCGCCAGGGACGCGAACTCTTCGTCACGCAAAAGGGACTTTCGTTGATCAGTCTGCTCCGGGGAATCGGCATTCAGGCACTGACCTCTCCGGAAATGACCGGTGAGTGGGAATTCAAACTCAAGCAAATGGAGCACCGAGCGATGCCCAGACCGGAATTCATGCAGGACATCCGCCGCTTCGCGGAAGACATCGTTGCCAAGGCGAAAAACTTCTCCGGCGACAGCGTGGAAGGACAGTTCACCGAACTTGAAGCCAAATGTCCGAAATGCGGCGCGAACGGATTCAAGGAATCCTACAAGGCCTACGAATGCAAAGCCTGCGGCCTCGTTCTCTGGAAGAACATGGCGGGGCGCGAACTTGAGCGCGATGAGGTCACCAGGCTCCTGGAGACCGGGAATGTCGGCCCGTTGGAAGGCTTTCGCAGCAAGCTCGGACGTCCTTTCTCGGCTGTCGTCAAGCTGGATGGAGAATTCAAGCAGGTCTTCGATTTCGGCGACACCGCCAACGGAAACAGGCAGCAGATCGATTTCTCGACGGCGCCGGCGATTGCTCCCTGCCCGGTGTGCAAGTCCGGCACGATTCACGACACCGGGAATGCCTATCAGTGCAGCAACACGGGAAAATGCAAATTCCGCATGGGGAGAACCATTTGCCAGCGCGAAGTCCCTAGGGAGCAGGTGATCAAGCTCATCGAGACGGGAAAGACCGACCTCATCCCGCGCTTCATCTCCAAAAAGGGCAAGCCATTCTCGGCCTTCCTTAAACTCGAGGGCGACAAGGTTGGCTTCGAATTCGAAGAGCGAAAGGCGGCCGCGAAGAAGTCCTCGCCGAAAACGCGGACCACGCCGGCCGCGGCTTAGCATCGCGAGCGAGTCAGCGCCTGGCGTGGCTCTCCGCCGCTACCTTCAGGCGCAGCGCATTCAGTCGAATAAAGCCGGTCGCATCGTCCTGATTGTAAGCCTGGGTTGGGTCCGCTTCCATGGTGGCGATGTGCGGATTGTATAGACTCACCGGGCTCTTTCTTCCTGCCGCGATGATGTTTCCCTTGTAAAGCTTGACCCGGACGGTTCCGGTCACGTTCTTCTGCGATTCGGTGACCAGAGCCTGAAGTGCCTCGCGCTCCGGGGCAAACCAAAAGCCGTTGTAGACAAGAGCGCTGTAGCGAGGAATGAGCGTGTCGCGGAGATGCATGACCTCCCGATCCATCGTGAGAGATTCCATTTGCCGATGCGCAAAGTGAAGAATGGCGCCTCCGGGTGTCTCGTAAACGCCGCGGCTCTTCATGCCGACAAACCGATTCTCGACGAGGTCCACGCGGCCAACGCCGTTACGTCCGCCGAGCCGATTAAGAACTCGCATGACCCAGACCGGGCCAAGTCGATCATCGCCGTCCCCATCATATTTCAGCTCGCCAAGCATCTCCCAGAGTTCCGGATGAACCAAGCCGACGCAGTTGCCTTTCTCGAACAATAGCTCCAAATAATCCGGTCGATCAGGCGCGTCCTGCGGCGAAACACTTAGTTTGTACATGTCGCTGTGCTCGGGGCCGGACGCATCGAACCACGGGTCCTCGAGCATGCCACTCTCGAAACTGATATGAAGCAGATTGCGGTCCATGGAATACGGTTTCCGGGCCGAAGCCTGCACGGGGATCTTTCTTTCCTGGCAATACGCCAACATCTCGGCGCGGCCAGGAAACTTGCTCCGGAAGCGCTCGTCGCGCCACGGCGCGATGACTTGAAGCCTCGGCGCCAGCGCGGCGGCCGTCAATTCGAAGCGTACCTGGTCGTTTCCTTTGCCGGTCGCGCCATGAGCGACGGCCTCGGCGCCCTCGGCCTTGGCGATCTCGACCATCCGTTTGGCGATGAGCGGGCGGGCGATGCTGGTGCCCAGCAAATATTGTCCCTCGTAGAGCGCGGCGGCCTGCATCATCGGAAAAATGAAGTCGCGCGCGAATTCCTCGCAGAGGTCCTCGACATAGCACCTGGTCGCGCCAGTCTTGAGGGCTTTCTCCTCGAGACCTTCGAGTTCTTCCTCCTGGCCGATATTAGCACAAAAGGCGATGACCTCGGCCGAGTAAGTTTCCTTCAACCAGTTAAGTATCACGGAGGTATCGAGCCCGCCGGAATATGCGACGACGATTTTCATGGACGCGGGAGTCTCGCGCAAAGCTCCACGGAGGCAAGGGATTTTCCTGAAAAGCATGGTTCGCTCCAGGCAGCATCTCTGCTCTACTCGGGACGGAATGTACGACCTTACTTCGGTCGAATGGGTTCTTGCCGCATTGGCCGCGATCGGCATCGGCATGGCCAAGGCGGGCTTTGGCGGTTTGGGGATGCTCGCAATCCTGATCATGGCGCGGGTGCTCCCGGCACGCGAATCCACCGGGGCCATTCTCCCCATGCTCATCCTGGCTGACATCTTCGCCGTTTACACATATCGCCAGCACGCCAAGGGGAGCCTCGTCCTCAGGATGTTGCCGCCTGCTCTGGCCGGCATTGTCTGCGGATGGCTGCTGATGCCTCACATTCCCACCCAGGATTTCGGACTGCTCATCGGATGGCTCACCCTCGCGCTCATCGTCCTCGTGCTCATTCAGAAGTTTGCTCCGCGACTGGTGAACCTTGCGGTTGAGCATCCGGGAATCGCCTGGCCGTTCGGCTGGCTGGCTGGCTCGACGACAATGATCGCGAACGCAGCAGGTCCGGTCATGACTATCTTCCTCCTCGCTTGCCGGTTGCCGAAGTTTGAATTCGTCGGGACCGCCGCTTGGTTCTTCTTTGCGATCAATCTCCTCAAGGTCCCGTTCAGTGCGTCTCTCGGGCTGATCAATTCCGCCAGCCTCACCTTAAATCTATGGCTGGCTCCAGGGGTGGTGGCGGGAGTCTTTGCCGGACGCTGGTTGCTGGGGAAGATCAACCAGGCCGTCTTCGAGTGGCTGATGATCATCTTCTCCCTGCTTGGCGCCTTGCGCCTGATCCTCGCCTAGGAGACTTTTGAAAAACCCGCGCATGCCGCGCGTGAGCTCTTTGGGGTAGATGTCGGTGGAGCGACGAAGGAGCATCCCCTAACGGGGCTGTGACTGAGGAGCGACGCCGAAAGATGCCCCAAAAAACTCACGCCCTTCGGGTTGCGCCAATTTTCGGCCCTCGCGGTGTCGCCAAGCTTGTCCGTAGCACTGCGGCTACGACCTGCGCTTGGCTCCTTGCGATCTTCCGAAAATTGACGGCAACGTGGCATACGTGGGTTTTTCAACAGTCTCCTAGTTGATTCTACGATACGGAACCGGGTGCCTTGGCGCCATCGACGCCCTCAACAACCACCCGCTCTCCCTCGATCAGCGTGACACGCACCCGCACGCCGGGATCAAGAAATTCCCCGTCCGTCACCACATCGATCAACGCCGCCCCAAATTCCGCCTTGCCGGCCGGACGCAGAATCGTCCGCGCCACGCCTTCCTCGCCGACTTTGACGGTTGGTTCGAAGATCGCGGGCGTCCGCATCTCCAGAGACGGTCCAGACCGGCTCTGTGTCGCGAGAACGAGCCGGTTAAAGAACGGCAATTCGGGCAGAAAACGAGCCAGAATCGAAACCGTCAGCAGGAAAAGCGCAACGGCAATACCCAGGTTCAGCAAGGGTTGGAACAAGAGGTCGAGGGAGAAATCGAGCGGCTGGGTGGGATAGAAATCGACCATCGCAAAGAGGAGCGCGCCGACCATCAATGCCGTCCCGAGCAGGGCCAGGAGGGTCACTCCCGGGAAGAAAAGCAGCTCCGTCAAAACGAAAAGCAAGCCCAGGATGAATACCGCCACGACTTCGAAGCCAGTCAGTCCCGCGATGTAATGTCCGGCAAAGAAGAGCAAAAAGCAGACCGCGGAGAGGACCCCGGCAATGCCGAAGCCGGGCGACTTGAATTCGAGATAGGCGCCGATCATTCCGCCCAGCAAAAAGAGCGGCGCCAGCACGGTAATCCATTGGGCGAGGCGTTCGAAACCCGTGGGCTCGACGCGCACGATATCCTTGGCGCGGAGCCCGGCCTTCTCGCAAAGCTCGTCGAGATTGGCGGCGATGCCCTGCGCCAGCAGTGGTTTGCCGTCGTATTCCTTGATGGCTTCCTGGGCGCTCAGAGTCAGGAGCGAGCCTTTCGGGTTGATCACCTTGTCGCCGATCTTGACCTCCTTCTCCTTGTTGATGAACGCCTCGGCCAGCTCCGGATTGTATCCGTTTCTCTCGGCCGCGCTGCGGAAGTAGCCCGAGAAGTACGAGACGACCTTCTGGTTGAGGCTTTGTTGGAGGTCCTCGCCACCGGAACTGACCGGCGCCGCCGCCCCAATCGCGCTCACCGGCGCCATATAGACGCGCTTGGTCGAGAGGGCAATCAACGCTCCGGCCGAACCGGCATTCGTGTTTACATAGGTCACGGTGGGGATGGTGGACTTCATCAGGGCGCCCAGCATGTTCACCGCGGCCTTGAGGTTCCCGCCATAGGTGTCCATGTCAATGATAAGCGCCGAAGCGCCGACAGCTTCCGATTTCTTCAGAATGCGGCGCAGAAAATAGAACTGCGCTTCGGTGACCTCTCCGGACAAAGGAACCACGACCACCGAGCCTTTGCGGATCTCCTGCGACTCGGGGCGCACGGGAACCAGGGCCGACGCGAAAAGAGCGAAAGCTAGAAGAAAACTCGTCACATCTCGAATCTCCCTCGCGCCAATTTGACCCGCAAGGTAATTTGGGGGCACCGTGGCTCGCATCTCCGAGGAAACTATCCAGCGCGTCGCTGAAGCCAGTGACATCGTCGAGGTTGTCGGCTCATATTTTCCGCTAAAGCGCGCTGGGACAAGCTGGCGGGCCCTTTGCCCGTTCCATCGCGAGAAAACCCCTTCGTTTCACGTCAATCCGCAGCGGCAGTCCTATCATTGTTTTGGCTGCGGCGCGGGAGGCACCGTTTTCCGCTTCATCATGGAGTACGAGCACGTCGATTTTCCATCAGCGGTCCGGCGCCTCGCCCAGCGCGCCGGAATTCCCATCGTCGAGGAGGCTGGCAGTGTCGAGGACGACCACCGCCACGCGTTGCGCAAACGCCTGCTCGCTCTGCACGCCGAGGCGGCCGCCTGGTTCCAGGAAAACCTTTTCAAGACGCCGGCGGCGCAGGAAGCACGCGCATATCTGAAGTCGCGTGGATTAAACATGGAAATCGCCCGATCCTGGCAACTCGGCTACGCCCCGGAATCCCGCGACTCCCTGCTTGACCACCTTCGCAAGAGACAGTTTTCCTTCGAAGAAATCACGCAAGGAGGCCTGGCGGTAACCCGGGATGACGAGCGCGACGGACCTTCCACAAGCTCCGCTCAACGTCTGTTTCCGCGCTTTCGCGGTCGGATCATGTTTCCGATCCGCAACGACTACGGCGAAGTGATCGCTTTCAGCGGGCGCCTTCTCGATCCTGAAGCCAAGACCGCGAAGTACCTCAACTCGCCCGAGACCCCCTTATTTACCAAGGGCCGCGTGCTTTACGGACTCGACAAATCCAAGCGGGCGCTCATTGAAGCCAACGCCGCTATTGTTTGCGAGGGCCAGATCGACCTGATCAGCGCGTTTGAGGCCGGGGTGCAGAATGTGATCGCTCCGCAGGGAACGGCTTTCACTCCGGAACAAGCCCGCCTCCTCCGCAGATTCGTCGAGTCGGTCATTCTTTGCTTCGATTCCGACGAGGCGGGGCAAAAGGCTATCGGTCGCTCCCTTCCCGCCCTCCTCGAGTGCGGACTCGAGGTTCGTGTCGCCTCGCTGCCGGAAAGAGAAGATCCCGACTCTTTGATCCGTCACCAGGGCGCGGATCGCTTCCGCGAAATTGTCCAGAGCGCCCCCGGTTTCTTTGACCACGCACTCAATCGCCTGGCCCAAAAAGGCACCTTGGAAACCCCCACCGGAAAAGCCTTGGCGGCGCGAAGGCTGGGACCGCTGGTGGCCGCCATCCGGGACCGCGTCCTGCGGGAGTCCACGGCAAGAAGGATCTCCATTCGGCTTGGGATCGCCGAAGCTGCCTTCGGCTCACATGTCAAAACGGAGAGCCGACGCGACGAAACGGACGAAAGCGGCCCACCCAGCGGGCCGATCGCGATGGATGAAGGCGTCCGGCAGCTTTGCCGTCTTTCCTTGATCGATCCGGAAGTCAAGGAATGGCTCGTACGCCAGGTTGGCCCGGCTCCGCACGAACTCGGCGACGGAGGCAAGCTCCTTGAAAAAATTCTCCAATCGCCGCTCGCCCTTCACCAACCGCCGGCGCGCGCGACCTTCATATCGACCCTCACCCCGCAGGAGGAGATTGCCATCAACCTGCTCGACCTGGATCGCCCGCAAGAGAATACCGCGCTTGTTGCCCAAGACCACTGGTTCGGTCTGGCAGCGGCATACTACAAGAATCTACGCGCGGCCGCAGCGGCCCAACTCCATCGACCGGAGCTCTCACCAGCCGAAAGAACCGGCCTTCAGACCAAGGTTGCGGAGGCCACCAAACAAATTCTTGACCTCCAGAGTCGCCTGAACGAGGTTTAGCGGCTCTTCTCGAAGCACCTTAGGCTGCGTTGAAAACTTCCCATAAATCCAACAAGTCGAAGCCGCACCCGGCCTCTTCTCAACCGAAGTCAATCAACCTCTCAAACAGGCCCGTCCCCAAGGCCAAATCCGCAGAACTCGTCAGGAAGACGACCGTCAAGGCCTCGTCTTCCAGAGTCGAGGTCTTTGGCCGCGGTTTGGCCGGCGCAGGCGCAGATGGCGAGTCGGACCTCGCCGTGAGCGCGCCCGCATCCCTGGCGCCGCAGGACCTCCATAAGGCACTGCAGGAGAAAGTTCGCGAGCTCATCAAGCTCGCCAAAGAACAGGGGTATGTCACCTACGATGATCTCGACGAGGCTCTCCCCGAAAGCGTCAACGATCCGGACAGCATGGAATCGGTCATCACGCAGCTCCGCGCGGTCGAGATTGAGATCATCGATTCCTCGGATGTCGACCGCGTCAAGGAAGTGCGCAAGGATGGCGACGAGGAAGAGGAAAAGGACGAGAAACCCGACAGTAAGCTCGATATCCTGGACGATCCCGTCCGCATGTACCTCAAGCAGATGGGGCAGGTCCCCCTGCTCACCCGGGAGCAGGAAGTCGAAATCTCCAAGCGGATCGAGGAAGCCGAACTCAAGGTGCAGGAAATTCTCTACCAGTTCGGCTTTGTCGGACGCGCCCACCTCGATCTGGCCCAGAAGCTGATGGATATGCGGGAACGCTTCGACCGCGTCATCCTCGATAAGAAGATCGAGAGCCGCGAGCGCTACATGAAGAACCTGCCGCGCCTTTGCCAGCAGGTCAAAAAGCAATCCGAATTGGTGGCTTCCATTTATCGGGACAAGATTGCCGGACAGAGGAGCCCGACCTCGCAGTGTCTCAGACTTTACCAGCGGACCCTTACCGCACTGCAGAAGCTCTATCCTAAGTTTTACTTCAAACAAAAGGTGGTCGAGGATTTCGTGACGCTGGCGGACGAGAATCTCCGCGTCCTCCATGCCTTGACCCACGAGCACGACCGGCTCTTAAAGCACGGCGACCCCAAGGCACACCGGCACCTTAGCCAGCAAATCCGGGAGATGCAGCTCCGGAATTGGATGACTACCGAAGAGCTCGTGGAAAAGCATCGCGGTTTGAAGAGCTGGCACCGCAGGGCCCTCAAGGCGAAAACCGAAATGGTGGAAGCCAATCTTCGTCTGGTGATCTCCATTGCCAAGAAATATACCAACCGCGGCCTCTCCTTCCTCGACCTCATCCAGGAAGGAAACATGGGCCTGATGAAAGCGGTGGAGAAATTCGAGTACCGCCGGGGCTACAAGTTCTCAACCTACGCCACATGGTGGATTCGCCAGGCGATCACCCGCTCGATTGCCGACCAGGCCCGCACGATCCGGATTCCCGTGCACATGATCGAAACGATCAACAAGCTGATCCGTGTGCAGAAGCAGTTGGTTCAGGAATACGGCCGTGAACCCAGCCCCGAAGAAATCTCCGAAGAAATTCAACTTCCGGTCGAGCGCGTCCGTGCCGTCCTCAAGATGGCCCAGCAGCCGATCTCCCTGCAAGCGCCGGTCGGCGATTCCGACGACACCAGTTTCGGCGACTTCATTGAAGACAAGGGCGCGGAAAATCCGGCCGATCAGGCGGCGATTGTCCTGCTCAAAGACAAGATCAAGGATGTCCTCGACACGTTGACTGAACGTGAGCGCCAAGTGCTTGAACAGCGGTTCGGGCTGGTGGACGGCTACAGCCGCACGCTCGAGGAGGTGGGTCGCCAGTTCAAAGTTACCCGCGAACGGATCCGTCAGATCGAAGCGAAGGCGCTCCGGAAAATGCGCCATCCTACTCGGATTCGCCAGCTGGAAGGCTTCTTGGAGCCGCAGGACTGGTAGTATCCGCCGGCCTTCTGCCACTGTCCGGAGAGGCTCTTGTGCGTCCTTCGACCAGGCTGCCGGCCCTTGCCAAACAGGGAACGGAATGCACTGCTTGCCTCGGCAATCGCCGCGGTAAATAATTCTGTGGAATGAGTTCGGAAGCCTCCATTCCCAAGAATCTCGCCGGGAACATGCTGGTGGCCCATCCGAGGCTTCTCGATCCGAATTTCCGCCGAACCATCCTCTTCCTTTCCCATCACAGTGAGGAAGACGGCGCGATTGGACTGATCCTCAACCGTCCGTTAAAGAAATCATTCGGCGACGTGGCCGCGCAGAAGGTTTCCGATGCCTTCAAGAATGTCGAGCTGCACTACGGCGGACCCGTGGCTGTCGATCAACTCACGCTCGCCAGTCTGCAGTGGAGAACCGATCCTGCCTCCGTCGCCTTTCAAAGTTTCATGGGAAACATCGAGGACGTCTACATCGAGCCGCAATGGCGATCCGGTCTGCGCGCCTTCGTCGGCTATGCCGGCTGGAGCCGCGGCCAGCTGGAAGGAGAAATCTGTCAGAAAGCCTGGCTCGTGCTTCCCCCGGCCCGCGAACTTATCCAGATGGATGAACCGGAGACTGCCTGGCGCCGCATCATGCGCAGTTCCGGGCCGTTGATGAAGCTGTTGGCGGAAGCTCCCGACGAACCGGAGAAAAACTAGTGCGTTCCTCGGAAATCTTGCTCGGGAAGAACGCCGAGACGGCGATCCGATCCGGGGGGATCGTTCGGCGCTGTGCAACCGGCAGCTTCGGACCACGCAACGACCGACCGTCCCGTGTGTCCAGCGCGTCCACGACAGTCGATGGTCAGCTTAAAATCGCGGGGTGATCTGCGCAGGCAAGCGCAGCAATCTACCATTTCCTCAGGCGCCACAGCCAGAAGATGAACCCTCCCGCCGACAGCGCCAGGACGTTGATCACCACGAAAGGCCACCAGGCTTCTTCCATCGGCAAAGGCAGGGCCACATTCATCGAGAAAACGCTGATCACCAGATTCGCCAGCATGATCGCGACGGTCCAGATGGTGAACTTCTTGATCAGCTGGTTAAGATTGTGGCTTACGATAGAGGCGCGGGTGCCCATCAGGTTGCTTAGGACCTGCGTGTGGATGTCGGCACGTCGATAACATTGGTGATTCTCGATGATGAGATCTTCCAGAACTCCGACCTGTCGGCTGTCGAACCCAAGCTTCTCCGATAGCGCCCGCATGCGCTCGAGCAAGGCCCCATTCGAGGTGATCGAATTGACGATGTAAACAAGGCTCTTCTCAAGCGCGAACATATTCAAGAGATACCTGTTCTCCAGAGATATGTTAATCCGCCGCTCGAGAGAGTCCGAAAGCATGTTGATCGCCTTGAGATGTCCCTCGAAATGCATCGTCGCCTGATAGAGCAGGCGGAGAATGACGTCCTGGATGTTCTCAACTGGAAACGGGACGCGCCCTTCGAAGATCGGCGTATCGTCCGCCATGACGATCACGAGATAGTTCTGGTAGACGAACACCCCTGTCGAGGTCAGCTTCATCAGAAAATTATCATCGGCGCAGAAGCTTTTCGGGCGCTTGAAGATGATCGCGGCGTGATCGCTTTCGAGTTCCAGACGCGACAATTCGTCCGGATCGAGCGAAGACTGGAGCGTGTGGTAATCGATATTGTAGTGCTCCTGCAAATCGGATTCATCATCGATCGTCGGCGATACGTAGGCGATGATTAGAGCCTGGTTCGGCTCACAGGAGACCAGACGACCGCCCTCGAGTCGGTAGTAGCTGCGGACACTGTCTGAAACCTTTACCTCCGGAGCGGGCACGACCTCGCCGGCGGGCACCACCACCTCAGGTGCCTCCTCGGCCAGACTTTCCGCAGTCGACGCCATATCTGGATGCTACTGTGAATCCCAGAGTCTGTCTAGACCACGACGGATGCAATCGAAAAGTTGGTCAATCTCCGCGTGGGAGATGATCAGGGGCGGCGAAATGGCGATAAGATTGCGGATCCCGCGGACCATGGCCCCTTCCTCGCGGATCAGCGACCAGGCTTTGGTTCCAAGCATGCTCGCGGGCGTAAGGGCGGCGCGCCCCGCGCGCGGGACAAGTTCCATGGCGGCAATGAGACCACACCCACGAACCTCTCCCACGGCAGGATGTCCCTGCAAATCCCGAAGCTTCGCCTGGAAATAGGGCCCCAGATCATTCCGGACGTTCTCGATCAGCCCCCGGGACTCGATCTCTTCGAGATTTGCCAAGGCCGCTGCGCAGCAGACAGGATGGCCGCTGTAGGTAAAGCCATGGGCGAAGTATCCCGCTTTAAGAATCGGCTCGGCGATCTCGTCGGAGAGCATGGTCGCACTCAAAGGAAGATACCCGCTGGTCAGTCCCTTCGCGATGCAGATCAGATCGGGATCCAAGTTCCATAAGTTGCTGGCGAACCAGTCGCCAAGGCGCCCGAAGGCCGTGATCACCTCGTCGGCCACAAAGAGAATTTCCTTTTCCCGGCACAACTCCCGCAGAGCGGATAGATAACCGTCCGGTGGGATGATCACGCCACCCGCGCCTTGGATTGGTTCAACAAAGAAGGCGGCAATGGTCTCCGCCCCATGCTCCGCAATCAACCGTCGCGTCTCCTCGAGACACGACTCACCGTAGGCTGCCTCGCTCAACGACGCATTCGCACCATAGGCGTATGGCGCCGGCGCATGCAGGAAGTCGGCCAGGGGAAGATCGAATGGTTCCTGACAATTCGGCAGGCCGGTCAAGCTTGTGGCCGCCAGCGTCACGCCGTGATACGAGAAAGTTCTGGAGAGGACCTTCTTCTTGCCGGAGCGGCCCTGAAGTTTCCAAAATGCCCGCACGATCTTCAGAGCGGTTTCGTTGGCCTCGGACCCGGAATTCGCAAAGATGGTCCGATTTACGCGGGCCGGCGCTTTTTCCGCAAGGAACTTGGCAACGCGGATCGGTGGCTCCGTGGTCGAATTAAAGAAGGAGGGGTAATACGGGAGCCGCGCAATTTGTTCGCTCACCGCCCGGACAATCGCTTTCGAGCTGTAGCCCACGTTGACACACCACAAACCAGCCAAACCATCCAGGATCTGGCGCCCCGACTCGTCGCGGATGTAGCATCCCTCACCCTCCAGGACGATATGCGTGCCCGCTTCGCGCAACTGCGCATGATCCGTGAAGGGATGAACAAGAAAGTTGCGATCCTGTTCCTGAAGATCCTTGGTTGACGACTGATCCATGGTCAAGATCGTACCAGCTTCGACCTCCGACTGCGAGTCGTCTCGCTTCCGGTCGCTACTTTTGCGCTTGACGGAATATTCGAGTGTGGGTTGATAGCGCGCATCTCAACGACGAGGAGAAACGTTTG
Source organism: uncultured Verrucomicrobiae bacterium (assembly GCA_963820865.1). GTDB lineage: Bacteria > Verrucomicrobiota > Verrucomicrobiia > Chthoniobacterales > Terrimicrobiaceae > DASTFP01. Next base: position 1,392,319 of record CAWGBZ010000007.1, on the reverse strand, counting down.
ATGAGCGAATCGCTACACGCGATTTTCCAGCACGTCATTTGGAGCCTTTGTTATCTGAGCGTTCTTCTCGGACTCTCAGCCTTCGGCCTTCACCGCTACTTTATCATCTATTTGTTTCTTAAGAATCGGCGGAGGCGCATCGAGCCGGCCGCGAAATTTGGCGAGCTTCCGATCGTCACGGTGCAATTGCCGGTGTTTAACGAATACTACGTCATTCGACGACTGATCGACGCGGTGAGCCGGCTCGATTATCCGCGCGAAAAGCTCCAGATCCAGATCCTGGACGACTCGACTGACGAAACCAGCGAAATTGCCTCAACCGAAGTCGCCCGCCTCCAAGGGAAAGGTTTCGATATCGAATACTATCATCGCAACTGTCGGACCGGTTTCAAGGCGGGAGCCCTCGCGAGCGGATTGGCCCGAGCCAAGGGAGAATTCGTCTTCATCCTGGACGCCGATTTCGTGCCGGGCCCCGATACGCTCAAGCGGACGATCGATTACTTTACCGATCCCAAGATCGGCATGGTCCAGATGCGGTGGGGACACCTGAACCGGGAATACTCGCTCCTGACGAAGGTGCAGTCGCTTTTTTTGGATGGCCACTTGCTCCTCGAACAGACCGCCCGCAGCCGCAGCGGACGATTCTTCAATTTCAACGGAACCGCGGGCATCTGGCGCAAGTCATGCATTTGCGATGCTGGAGGCTGGCAGTACGATACTTTGACCGAGGATCTCGACTTGAGCTATCGGGCCCAGATGAAGGGTTGGAAGTTCATTTACATTCCGAATCTCGTCGTGCCCGCGGAGCTACCCGTGGATATGAACGGCTTCAAGTCCCAGCAGCACCGCTGGACCAAAGGATCCATCCAAACTTGCAAGAAGCTTCTGCCCGAGATCTGGCGCTCGCGCCTCCCGCTGCTGATCAAACTGGAGGCCACCGCACACCTGACGTCCAACTTCGGCTACCTCCTACTGGTTCTCCTCTGCGTTCTCGTCCTTCCTCAATCGTTCAGAACTCATGGCGCGCTTTACGCCTGGCTGGTCGATCTGCCGATCTTCTTCGCCACCTCGGTCTCGATCGCGCTCTTCTACGTCGTCGCGCAGATGCACCTCAATCCCCGCGGCTGGCTTCGCGAGCTCTGGATGTTTCCGCTTACCCTCGCCCTGGCCACGGGAATGTCCGTGAATAACGCCCTCGCTGTCATCGAAGCCATCCTGAACCACCGTTCGGAGTTCAGCCGAACTCCCAAATACGGAATACAAGGCGAACGCACTCCGATGCACCGCGTTCGCTACATCCCGCTCAAGACCTGGCTCCCGCTCGTCGAGTTCGCCTTCGCGCTCTACTTCGCCTTCTGCACGTGGAATGCGGCCCAGATGGGCCACTGGCTCTCGGTCCCCTTCCTCATGATTTTCCTGGGTGGTTTCGCCTATGTTGCTTCCAAGTCGATCGCATTTTGGTTGCAACAACTGGCCGCGCTCAATCCACCCCGCTCCATCGCGTGAAGTTTCGTCTCTTTCTTTCCCTTCTGCTTGTCCTCCTGGCGGGTTGCGCACAGGACGACCAGCGCCACGTGCTCCTCGTTAGCACGGCCGATCAGCAAATGCTCCTCCTCCGCGACAACATCAAGATCGCCCAGTACCCCGTTTCGACCTCCAAGTTCGGAGTCGGAGACGCGCCGAACAGCAATGCCACGCCGACCGGACTCCTCAAGGTTCGCAAGAAAATTGGCTCCAACGCGCCGGCCGGCGCCGTCTTCAAATCGCGACGACTCACCGGAGAGGTTCTTCCGGTGGATGCGCCGGGGCGCGACCCTATCGTCACGCGCATTCTTTGGCTGGAAGGCCTCGAACCGCACAATCGTAATGCGTTCAAGCGCTATATTTACATTCATGGCACACCCGAGGAACGCAATATCGGCATCCCTTCCAGCTATGGGTGCATCCGCATGCGCTCGGCCGATGTCATGAACGTCTATAACACCGTCGGAATCGGCGCGAGAGTGCTCATCACCACCAAGCCTTTCAAAGTCACCGAGCAACCGCCATAGCTTAGGCTGGCGTTCGTTTACGAACTGACTTGCCGGCGGCTTCTTATACACGCTCCCCCGCAGCCAACGAACAAGGAGAGGCTTCGCCCGGCGTCGCGAAGCCGCTGCGGGTGCGCGGCGCACGCCCCGGACGAACCGAGCCAGCACATTCCAAGCTTGATGGAGCGTGAAGCTCGAACGAAAGTTCTGGTAACAACCGGATGGGGCGCACCGGAAAACGAAAAATACAATTATGAATGGCTTGAAGGAACAACAGCAGCGGAAAATCAAGACGCAGTCCGGCTTCCTTGCCGCGCTGGACCAAAGTGGTGGCAGCACACCCAAGGCGTTGAGCAGCTACGGAATCAAGGAAGGCGCATGGTCCAACGAGGAAGAGATGTTTGCGCTCGTGCATCAGATGCGCGCGCGCATCATCACCAGCCCCAGCTTCAACGGCGACCGGATTCTCGCCGCGATCCTCTTCGAAGGAACGATGGATAGGGACATCGACGGAGAGCCGACCGCGGATTATCTCTGGAACGCGAAGCGTATCGTCCCGTTCTTGAAAGTGGACAAGGGCCTCGCGGAGGAGAAGGAGGGCGTCCAAATAATGAAGCCCATGCCGGAACTGGCTGCGCTCCTCGACAGGGCCAAGGCCAAGCGCATCTTCGGAACAAAAATGCGTTCGCTCATCAAGAAGGTCAGTGGCGGCGGGATCCAGGCCATCGTCGATCAGCAGTTCGAGGTAGCCGCACAGATTCTAGCGGCTGGCCTTGTCCCGATCATCGAGCCGGAGGTCGATATTCATTCTCCCGACAAAGCCCGAGCCGAGACTTTGCTCCAAGCGGCCCTCCTCGAGGGCCTGAACAAGCTGCCGCCGGATCAACTGGTGATGCTCAAGATCACGTTGCCGGAGGAGGGTGACTTTTATTCCGAGCTCGTCAAACATCCGAAGGTTCTCAAGGTAGTCGCCCTGTCGGGCGGTTATTCGCGGCAGGAAGGCAACGATCGTCTCCGGAGGAATCATGGCGTAGTGGCCAGCTTCTCGCGAGCGCTCGTCGAGGGCCTATTCGCCCAGCAATCCGATGCCGAGTTTGACGCTACGTTGGATTCCGCCATTCAGAGCATCTACGAGGCATCCGTCACTTGAAGCCTCGGAAAGAAGGGAACGCGCCTATACACTACGAGGCGTTGTCCCCACCAAAATGGATCCAAACGAGACTGACGGATCAGGCATCGCCAGAAACTCGAAACGCCGGCTGGGCGTGATCAAACCCGCAGGCTTGCTCCACGAAGCTGCGCTATTCGCACTTCGCCGCGAACCGGCCAGGAGTCATTTTTGCTCTTTGCCTTCCTCGCGGGCCGCTTTCTTTCGGCGCTTTAGAACGGCCTTCTCAAGTTTTCGAATCTTTTTTCGCAACTCGAGGTCTTTTGCATCGCACTTCTCGTCTCCCGGCAGAATCTTGTGTGCCGCCTCAAGAGCCTCGTAAAGGGCTTCGTATTCTTTTTCGGTCATACAGGCCATCGATATCTAACTATCAAGGTCGCGCCCTGACAATAGCAAAGCGAACGCGAAATCCTGCGGTCGCTCTACCTGGACGGCGTGTGGCAATAACCGCCACCGTGCTTTGCGGCGTATAGTAGGTGATACTCTCGGCAAGATACAACGGGCCAGCGGGGTCCACTTCGGTGACAATGGGGCGCGAAAGCACCGGCTTTTTCCAAGCGGGCGATGGTGGTTCGCGCGGCGGATTCCTGTTCGGGCGAAGTGAAGAAGATGGCGGACCGGTAATTCTCGCCGATCTCCACCCTGGCGGTTTCGGGTGGTGGGGTTGTGAATATCGAAAAAAAGGTCCAGCATGCAATACGAACGTCACAAGTATGGCGAAGCGGATGTTCATGGTCACCGAACGCGCGGGGATTTGCGCTCGCTGACGCATTGGGAGTTTCGTGCAACTGGATTCGACAGGATTCGTAGTTCTGTGTGTCTGGCGGAGCAACAATGGCCAATTAGTTGACAAGATCTGGGAAGCTCTGGGCGGATCGCTGGAGTACTAATTAATAGGACGAATCCGGAAAAAACCATGAGCGCGCCTTGCGAAGCACTGGAAATCTGGTCAAGAAAGCCCCCGAATAGTTGGGGAATCCGTCCGTTTCAACGGTGTTGCAGCCAGGGGCGCTCCGCTCCCAACACGGAAATCTCCCGACCAGGGGAAATGGTATTGCGCGCAGGCCGCAGTGATACCCTCGCTTCGCTTAGAAAAGTGGCGTTTCTCGGCAACTACATGCCGCGACAATGCGGTCTGGCCACGTTTACTGCGGACCTTCGCGGTGCCATTGCCGCGCGCTATCCGAGCCTTCAATGTCCGGTCGTCGCGGTCAATGACCGTCCACTCGGTTATGACTATCCATCGGAGGTTCGATTCGAAATCTTTGAACCGGACCTCGGCGCTTATCGGCGCGCTGCAGATTTCCTCAACCTTTTCACTGCGGATGTGCTCTGTCTACAGCATGAGTTCGGCATCTTCGGCGGCCCAGCAGGCAGCCATGTGCTCACCCTCATGCGAGCGGCCAGAATGCCGATTGTCACAACGTTACACACAATTTTGCAAAACCCGACACTCGAACAACGAAGGGTTTTTCTTGAGGTTGTTCGGCTTTCGCAACGGCTTGTTGTCATGTCGAAGAAGGCCGCGGACTTTCTTCGAGAAATTTACCATGTGGCGGAGGCAAAAATTGATATAATTCCCCACGGGATTCCAGATGTCCCCCTTGTCGATCCAAGCCTCTACAAGGATCAATTTGGCGTCGGAGGAAAGCAGGTCCTTTTTACGTTTGGACTGCTTTCGCCCAATAAGGGAATTGAAAACGTTCTCAACGCGCTTCCGCAGGTCATCGCCAAATTTCCAAATGTCGTCTATATCATCCTCGGCGCCACGCATCCCAATCTCGTTCGCGATCATGGCGAAGCATATCGTTCTAGTCTTGAGACGCTTGCCAGCAAAAACGGGATCGAGAGCCACGTCCTCTTCTTTAACCGCTTCGTCGAGTTGGAGGAACTCACCAAGTTCATCGGCGCGGCTGATATTTATATTACCCCTTATCTCAAACAGGAGCAGATTACTAGCGGTGCCCTTGCTTACGGCTTTGGGTCGGGAAAAGCAGTAGTGTCGACGCCATACTGGCATGCGGCCGAACTCCTGGCCGATGATCGTGGGATACTCGTGCCCTTCAGGGATCCCGGCGCCATCGCGCGTGCAATCGATGACCTCCTGTCGGACGAAAACCGGCGCAAAACGATGTGCAGGAACGCATACCGTGTCGGCCGCGAAATGGTGTGGTCGAACGTGGCTCAGATGTATGTTACGAGCTTCGAGTGCGCACGGAAGAAGCAGTGTGAAAGTCCGAGCGCAATTTCTGATTCCCATGCAGGAGCTGCGCCAGAGGACTTTGCGGCCGTGACGGTTTAATAACGCGGGAACTCTATGGCCGCGTCGTGCGCGCGCTGCTCGAGGACGAAAATCCGCTCGATCGACAACCCACAGCACCGACGGCTCGTCTCCGAGGAAAACGGTCTCACTTCTCTCGAGATCGCAGTCGAAGCCGACGAGTTGGCGCGGAAAGCCACAGCTCAACGGAGCGCCATGCGCTCCTGAATTTGCACGAGAAACCACTCTCTTCATGCAACCCGATAATCCGTACCTTCTCCTCCGCCCCTGTACTGCCGACAAGACTCTCGGGTGTCCCGACCCTTTTCTTTCGGCGAACTCCTACGGGAGTGCCTTCCCTTCGCTTCACTCCGCCGCAAAACGGCTAAAGAACCACTTCTTCATCGCTTCCACCGCCAGCAGGTAGGCGAGTAGCATCACGATCAGGATAAGGAAAAGGAAAGCAGGCGGCGCCACAAAACCGAGATGCACGCTGGCAGGAGTGAAAGGCAGCACTACGGCAACCGCCACCACCGTCAGCGAACAGGCGATCAGCCAGGGATTGGGACGGCTTTTGAATGGGTTCTTGCGGGTGCGTATGATGAAGATGACCAGCACCTGCGTGGCCATGGACTCAATAAACCAGCCGGTATGAAACAGCGTCTCCCCGGCATGGAAGACCGCGAGCATGATGTAGAAGGTGAGGAAATCGAAAACCGAGCTGACCGAACCGATAATCAGCATGAAGTTGCGGATGAAGCTCATATCCCAGTGCCGGGGATGGCTCAGGTACTCATCATCCACCCGGTCCAGCGGAATGGGTAGTTCAGATACGTCGTAGAGGAGATTGTTGAGCAGGATCTGCACCGGCAGCATCGGAAGGAAGGGGAGAAAGAGCGAGGCCCCGGCCATGCTGAACATGTTGCCGAAATTGGAGCTAGTGCCCATCATGATGTATTTCATGATGTTTCCGAAGGTGCGCCGTCCTTCCAGGACGCCGGCATGGAGGACCCCCAAGTCGTGCTCCAGAAGGATCATGTCCGCCGCCCCTTTCGCCACGTCCACGGCACTGTCCACCGAAATGCCCACATCGGCCGAATGGAGCGATGGGGCGTCATTGATGCCGTCGCCGAGATACCCCACCACATGGCCGCGCCGTTTGAGGGCGAGAATGACCCGGTTTTTCTGAGCAGGTGCCACGCGGCAGAAGAGGTTCACTTGCTCCACCCGCGCTGCGAGTGCTAGGTCGTCCAGTTGCAGGATCTCCGCGCCGGTTAGCACCCCGGTAACGATAAGGCCGAGTTGCGCGAAGATATGCTGGGTAACCAGCTCGTTGTCGCCAGTGATAATCTTGACCGCGACCTGGTCGGCAGCAAGTCCGACCAGGGCCGCCTTGGCGCTCTCCTTGGGGGGATCGAGAAAGGCGGCGAAGCCCGCAAAGACCAGTTCCGATTCATCGCTTACCACGGCATGCGGATGGTCCATCCCCACCTGTCGTGAAGCGATTCCCAGCACCCGGAAGCCCTCTTTACTGAGCGCTTCGAATTGCGCATTGATATTCACCCGCGCCGCATCATCCAGAGGATGCAGGCCGGCATCCTCATCCGCCTCATAGCTGACCGACAGCCGCAGGATATCTTCGGGAGCCCCTTTGACAACCAGCATCCTGCTCATGCCGTTGTCAAGGAGCACCGAAATCCGGCGACGCTCGAAGTCGAACTGCACTTCATCTATCTTGCGCCAGCCGCTCGCGTCGATCTCCGTATGCTCCAGAATGGCGTCATCGAGGGTACTCTTCAAACCGGTTTCAAAAAAACTGTTGTAATAGGCCAACTCCAAGACCCGCTGACTTTCCTTCCCCAGGGGATTCAGGTGGCGTTCCAGATGGATGCGGGCTTCGGTCAGGGTGCCGGTCTTGTCGGTGCAAAAGACATCCATGCTCCCTAGGTTGTGGATCGAGGCCAGTCGCTTGACGATTACCTTGTTGGCGGCCATACGCAGCGCGCCCCGCGACAGCGTCACAGAGACCACCATGGGGAGGAGTTCGGGGGTCAGTCCCACCGCAAGGGCCACGGCAAACAGGAACGATTCGAGCCAGGGACGGTGAAAGAAGGCGTTGACCAGAAGGACGAACAGGACCAGGAGCACCGTTACTCGCATGATGAGAAGGCCGAATTGGTGGCTTCCCTGCTCAAAGGCGGTGGGAGGTGCCTTGGCAAGGAGGGTGTCGGCAATCTCACCGAGTTCGGTATTCTGCCCGGTGCGGCACATCAGAACCTTCGCTGTGCCGCTGATAACCGATGTCCCCAGGAGCACGGTGTTGCCGGCGGCGAGGACTTCAGTCTCTGCGGGCAATTCAACCGGGGATTTCTCCACCGGAAATGCTTCCCCGGTCAGGAGGGCCTGGTTGACGAAAAAGTCCTTTGCCTCCAGCACACGGCCGTCACAGGGGACAAGGTCGCCGGCGGCAAGGAGTGCCACATCCCCGGGCACCATCTCCGCGAGTGGTATCTCCAGAAGCTTGCCGCCCCGAAGCACCCGTCCACGCACCACCACCGAATGGCGCAGACGTTCCGCCGCCTGTCCCGCCCGGTATTCCTGGACGAAATCGAGGGTCACACTCATGAGGACGATGGTGCCGATTATGAAGAAGCTGCTGGCGTCACCGGTAAAAGCGGATAGGGCGCTGGCGGTAAGGAGAATAATTACCAGTGGGTTGCGGAACTTCGTGAGAAATTGCACGATGAGTGCCCTTTTGCGCTCCTCATGGATAAGGTTTGGGCCGAACTTTGCCAGGCGAAGAGCCGCCTCAGCGCCGCTCAGTCCGTCAGGACTTGCGGCCAACTGTTCCAAGAGCGCCGCGACGGGGAGTCGCCAGAATGGGGAATCCGTTTTAACGACCGGTGAAGGCATGATGGCTTATCTCAGCGCATGGCTGGGAATGACTACCATTGAGAGCAAATAAGAATGAAAGATCAAATTATTGCTGCTCCTTGGGAGCCAGCATCTACCGTTGTGTCGGAAAAGAGCTTCGCCCCGCGCCGACGATCACCCTGTCGATTGCACCCGCATGACTAGTCTTGGACACTTTTGATCTTTTCCGGGCTTATAACAAATTTCTGCTCCCTTCCTCCTGATTACTCAATCTGCACGAGAGTCCGGAACGAAGATTCACCGCCTCGCGGTTGCCAACGCCTTGGCCAGCCTCAAGAGCGGACTGGGGCTCGGCTGAGCGGCGCCGATGGGCAGCGGCGGCTCGTGGTCAGCCATCAATCAGGTTCTGCGCAAGCAATTTCTTAACGGATAGCAGATGAGGTGGATCAACCAGGGCGCTCATCTTTTACTGCAAGCGAGGACCCGCGTTTTGAAATGAGGACTGGCGCTCTAAGCGTTGGCATGCCCCGGTTCTTCCGGTCTCTAATGCGATTGTGCAGGCAAATAACGGTGAACCTTTGGCAAAGAGCGGGAAGCACGGGACGCCTTTTAGGCAGATCAGTTTATCAAACCATAATCGAACCCTCTACCACTAACCGGAGCAGCTATGCCCCTTTACGATGACGTGTGCCGCAAGTGCCCCTTTCAGGAAAGGGTGCGTCCATGACAACATCACGATCGCATTCTGCGCCTCCCTATTCCGATCGTGCGGCGAAGGAAGAGCACACGAAGCGGCGCGCGGAGTCTGCGCCGCAAATCCCAAAGCGCTGGAGATGGCATTATGCGACGCTCGCGCGCTTGCGGGACCAACTCATCGAGGAACGCCGTGAAGCGTTGAGCGAAGCGGCGGAGCCAGTCGAACGGCATAGCCAGCATCAGGCGGATTCCGCGACTGACGAGTTTGATAACGAACTCGCGCTGAGCCAACTCTCGGGTGAACAGGACGCGCTCTACGAGGTGGAGGCCGCGATGCGGCGCATCCTGGATAGCTCCTACGGCGTGTGCGAGCGAACGGGCAAACGCATTCCTGCGGCGCGGCTCAAGGCGGTGCCGTGGACTCGCTTCCGCGAGGAGGTGCAGGCGCGTCTGGAATGCACCGGCGAGATCACGCCGCGGCGTCTCGGGATGCTTCGTTCCGTGCGCAATGAACCCGCTGCCGCTTTCGCCGAAAGTGAACCGACGGTGGAAGAACCGGAACCCGCCTCGCCAAGTGAACAATCCACCGAAGATAACGCACACGCTTTGACCGAAGAGGAACCAACCCGTGCCGCGCGACTTTTTCAAAACGAAAGGACGATCAAACCATCATGATCCTGCCAGTGCAGACGACCTTCCGAAATATGGACGCATCCGCGGCTGTGGCGGCGCGGGTCCAGGAGGAAGCGGATAAGCTCGACAGATATTTCGACCGCATTACGAGCTGCCGCGTAATCGTCGAGGCGCCGCACCGGCGTCATCGGCGCGGCGAGCCATTTCACATCCGAATCGAACTGGGTGTGCCGGGCAAGGAGCTGGTCGTTACGCATGTGCCGACGCTTGCACACGAAGACCAAGGAGAGTGGCACAAGCATCTGGAAGTCGAGGGTCCGCACAAGGATGTGTATGTGGCGATTCGCGACGCATTCAAGGCGATGCGGCGGCAGTTGCAGGACTACGTGAGCTGCCTGCGCCAATTGTGAAGACGCCCCTTCTACCACGCAATGATCCTGGGCGGCTGCTGGATGCTGCGGCTGGAGGCGCAGGTCATTTCGGAAGTGTTCCAATGCCATGAAAACATCGACTGAAACTGAAACATCGGGCGAGAAGCTCGGTGTGGGTCTGCTCGGTTGCGGCGCGTTTGGCCGCTTCTGCTTGCGCGAGTTTGGCGCAATGCCGGGTTTGCGCGCAGCTGCCGTGGCCGACATTATCCCGGAGGCTGCGCGCAAGACAGGCGAGGAATTTGGCCTGCCGGTCTGCGCGGACGCCCACGCACTCGCCGCGCGCGACGATGTGCAGATCATCCACATCGCTACACCGCCCTCGACGCACTGCGAACTCGCGACTGGCCGCGCTCGACGCGGGCAAACATGTCCTTTGCGAAAAGCCGCTCGCCACCAACCTCGCAGACGCGCGCCGCATGATCGACGCCGCGCGCACGGCGCGCCGCTTTCTGGCCGTGAACCTCATCATGCGCTACGATCCGCTTAACCAGGCCGTCGCCCGCATCCTCAAAGCCGGCCTGCTCGGCGCGCCGCTGCATGCTTTCTTTGAAAACTACGCAGGCGACACTCCGCTTGGCCCCGGGCACTGGTTTTGGAAGCCGGAGATCAGCGGCGGCATATTCATCGAACACGGCGTCCATTTTTTCGATCTCTTTCGCATGTGGTTCGGGCCGGGCGAAGTCGTGGCGGCGCAGCAGTCGGAGCGGCCGGAGTCGGGCGGCATCATCGACCAGGTCCATTGCTCCGTCCGCTACGGCAATATCCTGCTCGCGAATTTTTACCACGGCTTCCACCAGTCCAGCCGCATGGAGGCGCAGGAGGCCCGCATCGTCTGTGAGCGCGGAACGATCCGGCTCTTTGAATGGGTGCCGACGCGCGTCGAGATTGATCTGCTCGCAAACTTCGCTGATCTGGACACCGTCCGCTCGATGGTGCCGCACGCGGAGGTCGAAGAGGTCGAGCGCTACGAGGGCGGTGAGCGTGACATCCTCGCCCGTCACAAATCATTTCCCGCCGACGGTCGCTTCCGCCTCCGCGGCCGCACCGGCATGTCGAAGCAGGAGCTCTACGGCCGTGTCGTGCGCGAGCTGCTCGCAGACCAAATCCGCTCGATCGACGACCCGCAACACCGGCGGCTCGTCTCCGAGGCAAACGGCCTCACTTCTCTGGAGATCGCAGTCGACGCCGACGAGTTGGCGCAAAAAGCCACGGCTCAACCGAACGTCACGCGCTTCTGAATCTTACAACGCCCTTTCCTCGCAATCCATCGCCGAGGGGTTGTTGACAATCTCACAGGGGCCGAAAGTGTTCGTCATCGAGCGCCAACCGCCGGAGTGTTCCGGCGCCATACCGGTAGGGGATTTACTGAGAAACAAAATTTGGATGTGAACTGCTCTGGCGCATTCCATATTGACTAATGACAAATCCACTGAAAGAAGGTGCCTTGACCGAGAATTCAACCGGCATCGGCACGGTGACTCGTGCGATGGTGCGCGAGCGTGCGGTTGAACTGGCGCTCATCAACGGCCGTACCGCGCTCGAGGTGTCCAAATCTGATTGGGAACAGGCAAAACGGGAATTGACGGGTGAACCGAACACGGAGCCAAATGAGGCAGTCTTGGACGCAGCGCCCGAATCCGAACGCTGGGATCCGGTGCATGGCTCAACGGGTCACAAGGTGGCAGTGGCTTCCAACGAGGATGAGGATGACGAAGGGCGAAGCGATAGTGAAAGGCTCGTTGAAGAGGGCATCGCCGAAGCAGAGCACGATCAAAGGCTCCAAGCCGCCAGAACCCAACGACAAGAGGAGGAATGACGAAGACAGCATCGGGGCGATGGCAAAGGCGTTTCTGTCTTGCTTCACTTGGCTCAAATTCCGCCAGCACTCATCTTGCGGCTTGTCGCTCGTATAGCCACCTTGCTCAGTTCGCGTAACCACAGGACCGAGCTTGCCACCGCCGCGCAGCGCAGCCAATCGCCCAAGCTCAAGCTCACGGTTGAAAACGCTTCCTGGAGAAACGGTATGTAGATCACCGCCATCTGTAGCGCGAGCGACAACAGAACCGATCCCCATAACCAATAATTCTTGAAGAGTCCCCTGAGCGCGCTTCGCTCGTCCGAGCGCGCGTTGAAGACGTTGAAGATCTGAAACATCACCAACGTCGTGAACGCTATCGTCTGACCGTACCGCATGCTGCCTGAGCCTTCGATCAGACCGCCGGGAAGTGAAGCATCGAGCGCGAGCAGTGTCCCGGCTGCCATCACCGCACCGACGAAGAAGATGCCTGTCCACATGCGGCGCGTTATTATCCCTTCACCTTGTGGTCGCGGCGGTCTCGTCATCAAGCCTTCATCAGCCGGATCAACGCCGAGCGCGAGGGCGGGCGCGCCGTCCGTCACGAGATTGATCCACAAGATTTGCGTCGCAAGAAGCGGCAGCATTACACCACCACCGACGGCCGCCGTCAGCCCGATCACGTCCGCCAGCAGCACACCGAAAAACATCGTCATCACCTCGCCGATGTTTGATGAGAGCAAATAACGCAAAAACTTTCTAATGTTCGAAAAGATGGCGCGCCCCTCTTCGACCGCCGCGACGATTGAAGCGAAGTTGTCATCCGCGAGCACTATGTCGGCGGCTTCTTTGGAAACGTCCGTGCCCGTGATGCCCATCGCCACACCGATGTCGGCGGTCTTCAGTGCGGGCGCGTCGTTGACCCCGTCGCCGGTCATCGCCACGATTGCGCCCTCGCGCTGCAAGGCTTTCACGATTCGCAGCTTGTGTTCGGGATTGACGCGCGCGTAAACCGAAACCTCTTTGACCGTTTGAGCGCGCGAGTCGTCATCCGGCATTTTCTCAATCTCCGCGCCCGTGACGGCTCGCCCGTCATTCGCGATGCCGAGCTCGGCGGCGATGACGGTGGCGGTTATGGGATGATCGCCCGTTATCATTATCGGGCGTATCCCCGCCGCCTTCGCGCGGGCGACGGCTTCTTTCGCTTCTGCGCGCGGCGGGTCAATCATGCCGATCAATCCCGCGAACACGAGGTTTTGTTCAACACGCTCGTCAACTTCATCGGCTTCAAGCGCGCCGGCGGGCAGCAAGCGGAAAGCGACGCCGAGTGTGCGTAACGCTTCACCCGCAAGTTCTTCATTATCTTTCAAAATCTCCGCTCGTCGCTCGTCGCTCAATGGTCTTGTCTCTTCGCCCACCAGTTCGTGCGAACAGCGCGCGAGCAGCACGTCCGGCGCGCCTTTGGTGAAGGCCAGCAAGCGTTCCTGCCGTTCGGCATCAGTATGAATCGTCGTCATCAACTTGCGCTCGGACGAGAAGGGAACTTCTCCGACGCGCTCGAAGCGTGCGTCGAGTGTTTCATCCGCCAGGCCGACTTTTCGCGCCGCGACCACGAGTGCCCCCTCGGTTGGGTCGCCCTGCACCGTCCATTGTCCGTCGCGCTCTTGCAGTACGGCGTTGTTGGCGCGGTCGGCGACAGTAAGCGCACGCTCCAACTCGATTCGCAGAGCGCCTTCAATCACTCCTTGTTTGTCATCAGCAATCGCTCCTCCTTCATCTTGACTAACTTCGCCTTCGAATGCGTATCCCGTGCCGCTCAAACTCACGCGCCCGCTCGCTGTGATGACTGTCCGCACCGTCATCTCGTTCTTTGTCAGCGTGCCTGTTTTGTCGGAAGCGATGACATTCGCCGAGCCGAGTGTCTCGACCGCCGCGAGATGGCGCACGATGGCATTCCTCTTCGCCATGCGCTGCACGCCGAGGGAGAGCACGGCTGTCACCACCGCCGGCAAGCCTTCCGGCACCGCCGCGACCGCCAGCGCGACGCCTAAAATAAGCACGTCGAAAAGTGCTGAAAAGCCGCGCACATCTTCGACGAGGATGATCGTTGCAATCATCACGACGGCGATAACGACGACGATTATGCCTAGCAGTTTGCCGACGCGGGCGAGTTCCTTTTGCAGCGGCGTGGTCTCTGTCGGAGTTTCTTTCAGCATTCCGGCAATGAGTCCCATCTGAGTCTGCATCCCTGTTGCTATGACTACCGCTTTTCCGCGCCCGTAAGTAGCCGCCGTGCCGCTAAAGAGCATGTTATGGCGGTCGCCGAGTCCGACCTCTTCCGCAATCGGAAGCGTGTCCTTCGACGCCGGCAGGCTCTCGCCTGTGAGCGCCGCCTCCGCCGTTTGCAATGCAGTTGATTGAATCACTCGCGCATCAGCAGGAACGGTGTCGCCTTCTTCGATGAGGATGATGTCGCCAGGGGCGACCTCAGTCGCCGTGATGCTCCGCCGCGCGCCGTCTCGAATGACGTTGGCGTGCGCCGCCGACATCTGGCGCAGCGCAGCTACTGCTTGCTCGGCTCGTGACTCCTGAATGTAGCCCATGACCGCGTTGAGCAGCACGACCGCGAAGATCGCTATGGCCTCGTAAGGCAGCGCCGATTCGCGCTCATACAGCCAGAGTCCTGCTGAAATTAATGTTGCGATGAGCAGGAGGATCACGAGCACATCTTGAAAATGGGCGAGAAATTTCCTCCACCGAGGAGTAGGCTTTTCGGCCGTCAACTCGTTCCTGCCATATCTTTCGAGCCGAGCTTGCACCTCCCCTTCGCTCAAGCCGCGCCGTGCATCCGTTCCGAGCGCAGCCAGCACTTCGTCAACCGGCTGTTGATAAGCGGTTATCTGATTTCGTTGGATAGCCGCAGTGCTCATCTACTGGTTCCTTTGTTTCTTCGATGACTGCATTTCACCTGTTCGAGCTTGCCTGATAATTTGGCATCGCGCCCGAGTGAATAGTATCATCAACTTGCGATCGCGTTAACCGATAGTCGCGATCAAGATGCACTGGGTCCTTCGTCTGGTTCGGATATTTGCTTACCCGGGCCGCCAAGGCCCTAAACCTCTTCGCGACAACCTCCTTGGAACTTACTTGCCCGATCGCCGGTAGTCATGCCGCAATTCGACACGCTCGGCCGCTCCATTCTGGTTGCGCCGCACTTGAGGCTCTCGCCTCACCCGAGCAGGTCTCCCGGGTTATCCCGGTCACCCTTCCCGACATGCCATCTCCGCCGACACCGCCAGAGCGATGACAGACCCCGACGGTCGTGCTGTCTGCACCTGCAAACTTCCACGGACAGGTCTCTGCGCGTCTCGCTGGTCGTAGTCGTTTCGATCTCATGAGATGAGCTCATTTCCATTAGGGCCTATCACGGTTCGACGCTCGCGCCGCTAGCCCTTAGGCCACGCGGCCTCATTCCGCACATCTCTGTCGGTCGTGAACCGTCTAATTCGACCGGCGGGACTTTCACCCGCGTGGCTTCCGGTTTCCCCGGCGCACACCCATCTTCTACAGTTTGAAAATTTGAGATGTTGATCATCAACAGGTTAAGTTTTGCCGAAAAATCGTTGGCACTACATTTTGCCCTGGCCTCTTATCAGGCAAGTTCCTGAAGGACCGGCGGGAGAGCCACCTCGGCGGCGCGAACTGCCTGCGAAGCATGCCCCTTGACTTCGCCGCGCAGCAGGAAGCGACTGCCTTGCAGGATCACCTCGACTTGCTGGAGGTTGTCCAGGCCCCGGATGACTTCGGCCCACTCGGCAGCGAGACCTTTTTCCCCAGGCGCAGTTCGAGTTCCCGCTTCAGGCAGAGAGCCAGAAACGAACAGAACACGTGCCCTCGGATCGTCTCATCGCATTTGTGGTAAATCGGGCGCGTCTCCAGGATACTCTTGGCTGTGCGGAACGTGTCCTCGACCATCCAGAGCGTTTTGTAAACGTTGGCCACGGTTTCCGCATCGTGGTCGGTGTCGGTGCGCAGCACGAAGAGCCCGTCATAACGCTCGTCGAGGGCGACCAGCTTTTCATCAATGGCGAAGCGGCTGCCCTTCTCGGTTTTCAGGAACCGACGGAAGCCTTTGTTTCCCACCAGGCTCTTGTCGCCCCTTTCGAGCGCTTTGCCCAGGGACTCCAGGATGGCCGCGCGGTCATGGGCATCCTTGCGCCTCTCTTCCTCATTGAGACAGACCACGTAGCGCCGGTCCTCCACCTCGACCTCCTTGACTTTCAGCGGAGCCGGGTCCTTCGCGTGAACCCGCTCCGCAGTCACCGTCTGCCACTCCTTGCGACTCTTCAGGACGACCTCGCCGACTTCTCTGGTCCGCCGCATCCGCGCCCCGATGACATGCTCATGAGCCTCGCTGCCCTGCACATCTTCCGACTCTCTGCGCTTTTAGGCTTTCCAACATATTGATCAGTCGACCTGCTGCCGCTGCCTCTTGCCGTGTGCAATTTTGTGTGTTTTTTTGCAAGCGACGCCCGCGCCGCTAGCCCTTCAGGTACACGGCCTATTCTCAATGGTCTGCGCGACCGCCTCATAGGGATCGGCCTTTACCACCTCGGTTCCCCTGGCCTTTGTGCCGGGCATGATCTCGAAGCGTGGGTCAAAGTCGACCATGGTCGACGCGAGCTGCTTCAGAATGCCTGCGTCGCCCTCCACCTTCGCGGTTCCATCCGCAATCTGCGCTTCGAGAGTTTTCGCACCCATCATCGTTTGCTCCAGATCGGAGCGATTGATCGTGAGGGTAAGGTTCGGATTGCGGGCAAGGAAACCCTTGATGTTCGTGAGTGTCGCGTTCTCCAGCTCGACCAGAAATTTCTCGTCGTTGTCCGGCGTGATCAGGTTGATCGTGAACCGCATGCCTTCGGCTTTGCGGCTGTCCATGCGAATGCCCAGGAAGTTGAGGAACAATTCGGTGGACATCGCCCGGATCACGTCAGGGCTGCTTGAGTCGACGGTTGCCCCCTCCGGAATTCCCGTCCTGAGTTCATAGGCGGCAGCGAGGTAGCTGTTCCGCAGACCCGGATTTTCCTGCTGGTATCCAAGCTGCTCGAAAACGTCCGCCAGCAAGTCCTTGGCGATTTGATTCTGCGGTTCGGCCTGCACCAGCTTGTTCACGATCTCCTGCGCGAGCAAGTACTTCCCTTCGTCATGCAGTTGCCGGCCGCGTGCGACGATCTTCTCGGCGCCGCCCATCATCTCGACGTAGAGGGGTGCCGAGTCGCCCGGCGACAGCGGAATGAGAGTCGCCGGATTGCAGTCCCAAAAGCCCAGGTAGCGTTGGATGACACCACGGCTGTTGTGTTCGGGAGAACCGTGATAGCCCCGGCAGTACCACTTGCTCTGCAAACCCTTCGGGATCTCATAGACATTGTGAATTTCGTTGATGGTCACACCCTGATTGGCGAGGTGCAGCACCTGATTGTTCATATGCGCATAGAGATCGCGCTGGCCGCGGAGAACTTCCTGAATCCGATCGTTGCCCCAGCGTGGCCAATGGTGCGAGGCGAACATGACCTCGGCTTCCACTCCGAAACGGTGCAGCGCCTGACTGACGTATTTCGACCAGTTCAACGGATCGCGAACCGGAGCGCCTCGCAACGTGTAGATGTTGTGCAGCGACGCGATGACGTTCTCGGCCATCCAGAGCGCCTTCATTTGAGGAATGTAAGTGTTCATCTCCCGAGGCGCTTCGGTATTCGGCGTGTTCTGGAAAACCATTCTGACGCCATCGACCTCGAA
Organism: uncultured Verrucomicrobiae bacterium; assembly: GCA_963820865.1. Taxonomy (GTDB): domain Bacteria; phylum Verrucomicrobiota; class Verrucomicrobiia; order Chthoniobacterales; family Terrimicrobiaceae; genus DASTFP01. Next base: position 1,374,636 of record CAWGBZ010000007.1, on the reverse strand, counting down.
TTCTTCGATGTCGTTTTCCACGTACCGGGTGGGCGCAATCAGACCCATCGCGCCGGCTGACACGGCTTGGCCGAGGCCCTGACCTACATAACCATGCGGACTGGCGGGAAGCAGGAGGCCATACTGATAGAACAGTCGCCGGTTCATGGCATTACCTGCGTAGATGTTTTCGGAGACCGTGTAGTCCATGAAGTCGACGGGAGCGATGACGGGGATCTTGCCAGACCTGATATCCGCTTCGTCGACGATGCCGCGCACGCCGCCCCAGTGGTCGCCATGTGTGTGAGAGTAGATCACTGCCGAGACAGGCAGGCCGTTGCCAACATGCCCCTGAAACAGCTTCCACGCCGCGCGAACCACTTCCTTGGTGACCAAAGGGTCGAAAACGATCCAGCCGGTCTTGCCCCGGACGAAGGAGATGTCGGAGAGGTCGAAACCTCGAACTTGGTAGATGCCTGGAATCACCTCGTAGAGCCCGTAATTGTTATTCAATACGGACTGACGGAGCAGCGAGGGATGAATGCTGTCGAATTCCTCTCTTTCTTCCAGGAACCGAAACCGCTCCATGTCCCAGGCGACGTGGCCGGCGTCCGCCATGATCTTGAGGTCTTTCATGGGAGCGATGAAACCTTTCTTCTGCTCCTCGAAATCTCTCTTGTCGACGAACGGCAGCTTCGCCGTTGCCTGCTTCAACACCTCCAGCGTGAATTTCGAGGGCGCTTTGCCCTTGGGATGAAAATGTCCGTTCAAAGGGGCTGGTTCCTGACTGTGTACCAGCTCTCACCCAAGACCATATGACCCGCTACGGCGAAAGCAGGAAGGGACTGCATGAATTGTCGTCTGGTTGTCATCATATCCAGTAAATTCTTGCTCTTGATGTGCGTGGTTGCTCCCCAGATGTTGCTAAGTGCTGTGCGGATTTTAACGCTAGTGGGTCCAGCAGGAACATTCGTGTCACCAGGGGAAAAGTAGCGTGAGCGAGCAATCAGAGCGTTGACCAGATTCTGACCTTTCCCGGCCGTATACCGAATTTCTGTTCCATTGCTTCCGATTATCTAAACTACACGAGAGTCCCGCATGAAGATTCACCACCTCACGGTCGCCGACGCCTTGGCCAGCCTGAAGAGTGGACTGGCCGGACTGAGCGAGGCCGAGGCGCAGCGGCGGCTCATGGAGTTCGGGGCAAATGAGGTGGAAGAAGTCGCGCACGAGCCGCTGCTGCTCAAGTTTGCCAAAGAGTTCGTCCACTTCTTTGCGATCATCCTGTGGATCGCGGCGGCGCTCGCCTTTTTCGCCGAGTGGCGCGAGCCGGGGCAAGGCATGGCGACGCTCGGATTTGCGATCGTTGGTGTAATCTTGATCAATGGCGTGTTCTCGTTCTGGCAGGCGTATCGCGCCGAACAGGCGTTGGCGGCGCTCAAGAAGTTGCTCCCAAATGCTACGAAGGTCGTGCGTTCGGGTGCGGTGCGACAGGTGCCCGCCGCCCAGCTCGTGCCGGGCGATGTGATCCTGCTCGAAGCCGGCGACATCCTCCCCGCGGACTGCCGTCTGGTGGAGGCTTTCAGCGTGCGGGTGAACAACGCGACCGTCACCGGCGAGTCGCTGCCGGCAGCGCGCGACGCCGAGCCATGCGACGAGCCCGATCCGATGCACAGCCGCAACACGCTGCTGGCCGGCACGTCGCTCGTCTCCGGCGAAGCGAAGGCGCTCGTCTACGCGACCGGCTCGCATTCCGCGTTTGGGAAGATCGCGCTGCTCACCCAGGCGACCGCCGACACGATTTCGCCGCTCCAAATCGAGATCGTCCGCGTCAGTCGCATTGTCGCAGGACTCGCCCTCGCGCTCGGGATGACCTTCTTCTTCATTGGCCGCGCAATTGGGCTGTCGTTTTGGGAGAACTTCATTTTCGCCATCGGAATCATCGTGGCGAACGTCCCGGAGGGGCTGCTCCCGACCGTCACGCTGGCACTCGCGATTGGCTCGCAGCGCATGGCCAAACGTAACGCTCTAATCCGCCATCTGCCCGCCGTCGAAGCCCTCGGCTGCACCACGGTCATTTGTACGGACAAGACCGGCACGCTTACGCAGAACTCCATGTCGGCCAAGCGGCTGTTTATTGCCGGTCAAATGTTCGAAGCCATCCCAGATCAACTCGCCGCGCTGATCGAGCCGCATCGTCGCTTTTTTGACGTGGCGGCGTGCTGCCACGATTTGAAAGACGCGCGCTCCGCCGCCGGACCTGGCTGGCTCGGCGATCCGATGGAGGTTGCGCTGGTCCAGCTCGCCGCCGATGCGATGCCTGGGCTGCCGCACAGCCCGCGCGTAAACGAGATCCCGTTCGACTCGCAGCGCAAGCGGCTTTCGACGGTGCATGCGACGCCAGAGGGCCAGGTGCTCTATTGCAAAGGTGCGCCCGAGGTCGTGCTCGCGCGGTGCGCTCGGGTGGCGATGGATGGCGGCTCCGTCGAACTTTCAGCCGACCTGGCCGTCACCTTCCGCGCCGCGGCGGAGGCCATGGCCGAGAAAGGTTTGCGCGTTCTCGCCTTCGCCTGGCGCGAGTTGCCCGAGAGTTTCGTGCTGGCGGGAGCGGAAGCGGAGATGACCCTTGCCGGACTCATCGGCCTTGAAGATCCACCGCGCCCGGAAGTCGCCGCCGCACTCCAAAAATGCCGTGACGCCGGCATTAAGGTGATCATGGTCACCGGCGATCATCCCCACACCGCGACGGCAATCGCCCGCGAGATCGGACTGGTGCGCTCCGCGGCGCCCGTCGTGATCACCGGCGAGCAACTCGGGCATCTCTCGGACATCCAGCTCCAGCTCGCCCTCGACGCCCCGGAGATCGTGTTCGCGCGCGTCCTCGCGGAACAGAAAATGCGCATCGTCGGCGCACTGAAAAGTAAGCGCGAGCTCGTCGCCGTGACTGGCGACGGCGTGAACGACGCGCCGGCCTTGCGGAAGGCCGACGTCGGCATCGCCATGGGCCGCAGCGGCACCGACGTGGCACGCGAGGCCGCCGACGTGGTGCTGCTCGACGACAACTTCGCGAGCATTGTTGCCGCGATCGAAGAAGGCCGCGCCGTCTTCGCAAACATCCGCAATTTCCTCACCTACATCCTTACCTCGAACGTGCCGGAGCTGATCCCGTATCTCGCATTTGTCATTTTCCGCATTCCGCTGCCGCTCACGATCATTCAAATCCTAGCCGTCGATCTCGGCACGGACATGCTGCCCGCGCTCGGTCTCGGCGCCGAAAAGCCGGCCCCGGACATCATGAAAGCACCGCCGCGTTCGCGCGCCGATCGGTTGCTGAGCTGGCCTCTCCTCGCCCGCGCCTATCTCTTCCTCGGGCCGATGCAGGCCGCTGCTGCGATGAGCGCATATTGGTTCGTCTTGCGCAACGGCGGCTGGAACTTCGGCGAAAAGTTGGCGGCACACGACCCACTCTATCTGCAGGCCACGACCGCCTGCCTCGGCGCCATCATCGTCATGCAGATCGCGAACGTCTTCCTCTGCCGCAGCGAACGCGAGCCGCTGCTCGCCCGCAGCCTCACGAGCAACAGGCTCATCCTCGCCGGCATTGCGACTGAGATCCTGCTCATTGCGCTGATCGTCTACACGCCGTGGGGCCACGCGCTCTTCGGTACTGCGTCGATCGAACTCGTCGTATGGCTCTTCATCATCCCCTTTGCGCTCGCCATGGTGGCGCTCGAAGAGCTGCGTAAATGGCTTGTGCGCGCCCGCTCCCGCCGCCCAACAACTGCACTCGTCCAAGACCCACTTTAGACTTGTGGACGGCGAGCGCAGCTTCGCCATACCTCACGAAGCGGGGTAATCGTCTTTTTCTTCTGTCGATCGGATCATCGCTGCCAGAGGATTCGTGCGTCTTCCAGTGGAATGGAAACGCCCTCGCAGCGCGGTATCACTCGCGCCGTGTAGTCCGCCGGGGTGGTGGTCTCCGGCACAGCCGCGCCGTAAACGTGGCCGCCCGACCCGACGGCTGGAAGCCGGCGAACGCGCTGCATCTCCTGCCGCGTTGGAGCGCCGCCGTTGACTCCATCAGCATAGAGCTCGACTCGTACCGCATTGGGGTCGAGATCGTTCAGATAGACTTCAACCTCAAAAATGTGCCACCCCGCGCGAGTGGCAACCTTCCGTTCTCCGAAGTGGAGCGTGGCCCATTTCTGTTCCAAACTGTGCTGCCAAGCGACAATTTGCCTGCCGATTGCGCCTTTATTAGCACTGCGCGAATGGTAGGCGGTTGCGGCCGGGAGGTAGTGTTGCTCGGTATATTCGCGCACCGTGCGGTTGGCGGAGAAGCGCGGTGTCAACCGCGCCATGCTTTCCCGCATCCGCGCCACCCAGGCCGTGGGAATGCCCTGTTCATCGCGGGCATAAAACTCCGGGATCACCTCCCGTTCGAGCAACTCGTAGAGCGCGTCGGCTTCGACAGCGTCCCAAGCAGGATCGTCGCCATGCTCCCGGCCGTCCCCCAACGCCCACCCCACCTCAGGGCTGTACGCCTCGGCCCACCAGCCGTCCAATTCCGAGAGATTGATGCCTCCATTGACGAGCGCCTTCATGCCACTTGTTCCACACGCCTCCCATGGCCGCCGTGGCGTGTTGAGCCAGACATCTACTCCCTGCACCAGATGCTCGGTCAAATTCATGTCGTAGTCACTTAGGAAGATCACATGGGGGCGGGCGCCGGGCCGTCGAATAAAATGTGTCCATTCCTGAATCAGCGCCTGCCCCGCCTGGTCTGCCGGATGGGCCTTGCCGGCGATGATGAGTTGCACCGGGCGCTCGGGATTCGCTAAAAGCCGCAGCAAACGCTCCGGATCGTGCAGCAGCAAGTTCGGTCTCTTGTAGGTCGCGAAGCGGCGCGCAAAGCCCAGTGTCAACGCGTTGGGATCAAATAGATGTTTGGCCGCGTCAATTGCCTCGGATGGCGCGCCAGCTACGGCCAGTTGCCTGGACAATCGCTCGCGAGCGAATTCAACAAGAGACTTGCTCGCGGCGATGCGAAATTGCCAGAGGCTGGCGTCGGAGACGCTTCGAATGTCCTCCTCCAGGGGTTCCGTCGTCATCAGCCAGCGGGCTTTTCCACAGGCCTTCGTCCAGAGATCGTCGGCTTCCGCCGAGTCCCAACTCGGCATGTGGACTCCGTTGGTCACGTATCCGATGGGCACTTCGTCCGCTGGCCAGCGGGCAAAAAGAGGTTCAAAGAGATGCCGGCTGACCTTCCCATGCAAGCGACTCACGCCATTGACCGCCCCGCTTCCCCGGATTGCCAGATAGGCCATGTTGAAACTCTGCGATAAGTCGTTCGGATTCTGGCGACCAAGGGCCAGCAAGTCGTCGAGAGCTATGCCGAGCTTCTCCTCAGCATAACCACAGAGGTACTGTTCGATGAGAACCGGAGCGAAGCAATCAAAGCCGGCAGCCACTGCCGTGTGGGTGGTGAAGAGGTTCCCCGCTCGAGTGACGGCCAATGCGACTTCGAAGGGCTGTCCGGTTTCTTCCATGAAACTTCGGGCGCGTTCCAACACAGCAAAAGCTGCATGCCCTTCATTGAGGTGACAGACTTCGGGTTGGATGCCCAGTGCGGCGAGAAGCCGCCATCCGCCGATCCCGAGAAGTAGTTCTTGCTTGAGGCGCAACTCAGGCCCGCCTCCATACAGCTCGCTGGTGATCCCCCGATGAGCAGGAAAGTTCGCCGCGTCATTGCTGTCCAGCAGGTAAAGCTTGACTCGGCCGACCTGGACCTGCCAGCCGCGTAACCAGACCGAGTAACCGGGTAAGGCGATCTCCAAGCGCAACCACTCGCCGTTCGGGTGGCGCAACGGCGTGATCGGCAACTGTCCGGGGTCGTTATAGGGGAAGAGGGCCTGTTGCGCTCCGTCCTTGTCAATCACCTGGCGAAAATAGCCTTGTTGGTAGAGCAGCCCTACTCCGACCACCGGCACACCGAGGTCGCTGGCGGCTTTGAGCTGATCACCGGCCACATTGCCGAGCCCGCCTGAGTAGATCGGCAGCGCTTCACTCAACATGAATTCCATGCTGAAATACGCCACGCAGGTCAGGGGGGCCTGCGGATGAAGTTGCTGAAACCACGCCGGCGCCTCCTCCGCGTGACGCGTAGTTCGCAGCAGGTCATCAACGTTTTTGCGAAAAACGGGATCGGCCAACACGCGCTCAATCTGGTCGCGAGAGACCGTCTGCAGGACAACCCATGGGTTGTGCGTGATTTCCCACAGTTCGGGATCAAGCTGCCGCCACACTTCGTCGGTAGCGTGATTCCACGACCAGCGCATATCCAGGGCAAGCTCCGCCAGAAAATCGAATCCCGCGATTTCCGTGGGGAGAAGATTATATATCGGGTGGCTGACCCGTGTTTGTTTGCTCATAGATTTTCCTTAAGGTCTCCTCCGCTTGCCCTCGCGTTCTTAACGCTCGTTCAAGTGCGCGAACTGCTTGGCAAACCGCTCGCCCCGATTGTCCCGCTTGGCCGGGAGCGCATCAGCTTCAATGGCGACTACGTCTGACCATCCACTAGAGTGCGAACAAACAAGCGTTCCAGTCATGTTAGCGGTGGAGGCGTCTTTAGGACATATCACTCGGATTACAATAATACGAGAGCAGCCTGCAAAAGCCCAAAACCAGCTACCGGGAGGCGGCGCAGATGAGCGGTCTCCGCACTTGCTGATATGCAACTCCTTGTCGGTTTCTGCGCTTTGATCTCGCCTGGGACACAGACCCGCGAAGGCTCCAATGTCTCGGGTGCGCTTGAAGCGTTCAGGGTTCTCGATCTTCAGCACGAAACAAAGTGACGTGGTTGGTCCTACCTCGCTGATCTGCTGAAGGTAGATGGTCTGCGGATACTTCTCCGCGGCCATCCGGGTAATGAAGATCTCAAGCGCTTTGGTACGCGCCGAGAGTTCGGCAATCGAGGACACCCCTGGCGCGATCAGCGCTTCGACCGAGTCCGGAACTTCGTGGAGCACCGACTTGTGAAAACGTTCGTTCGAAGGATTGCTCACCCGATAGCCCAGACTCTTCAAGGTAAAAACGCACCGAACAAATCACCGCCACCCGGACTCGCACAAGGCTGTCGCGCAGTTTGATCTGGAACAGGTGACGTTGGGCTTCTTCGATGCCGTGGACGATCGGATCAAGCAAGTTGCGGCCGGCCGCCCCAGACGAGCCAAGAGAACCGGGCCCCGCTCATCACTCTTGCGTTCGTTTTGAGAAATCGTGCGGGTCTTCCGCGAGTTTGCCACCACGACGTCCATTCAAGAGAGTCTCAACGCTCGACGACTTCTCCGGCAGTCACCTCCACGTGCCGTCGGCAGCCTTTTCGGCGCGGTTCGAAGGAGATCCGGTCCCAGCGTACATTGTGATCTGGATAGAAGTGCAATCCCGTGTACAAACCATGACGAAAGGTCGAATCGGTAGGGCTAGGCCACCGGCCGTTTCAATTCTGCGTGCGAGGCAGCAGAAAACTCGCCGGCACCACCGAATTTCGCATGTCCATCTCGCGATGCGCCGTTTGAGCTATCCCTAATTCGATTCGATAATGCGGCCCGCGTTAAGGAGTTCCGCCTCACTCAAACGAGGTCCGATTAGCTGCAGGCTGGTTACGCGATCGTCCTTCCCTCCCAGTGAAATCGGTATCGCTAGCGCAGGATTTCCAGAAAAGCTTACGGCCTCCGTGTTCTGCAGATCGAGCACCAGCGCTTCAAACGCGACGGATCGGCCGAAGAATGGGACCTTGGGCGGCAGCCTCTTAAGCGTTGGCACGGCAATGAAATCAACCTTTTTGAAAACCTGACGGAGCGTATATTGCCACTCGGGTCGGGCCAGTTTGGCGGCCTTATAGTTGTTCCTGTATTCCAGTTCACCCAGCAGAATACCTGCCTTGGTCGTGGGAGTGACCCCTTTCTTGTCCAGATACTTTCGATCGTTCAACCACGCATCGGCAACTGCCAACGTTCTGCCGTGCCCATCCGCTTCGTCCCACTTCGCCTTTAAGCCTTGATTGAGTTTGATAACCCGGAAATTTTTCGCTGCGAGAGCCTCATCCAGTGCTTTGTCGATGGCCGGGTCCGTGCCGTCAATGTACAGCCGACCGATTTTTATGTCTCTCGCCGACGGTTTGGCTCCTACAGCCTTCCTGTACCGTGCCGCAAACCCTTCCTGTAACAAATCCATACCTTGCACGAGATGGGGAATGTCTTTGGCCATGGGGCCCACCGTATCCAGATTATCGGGCGAGAGAGGAAACACGCCTTTGAGGGAGACGAGGCGGAAGGTCGTTTTCAAGCCCAGGATGCCGCAACAAGCCGCGGGAACGCGGACGGAGCCGACCGTATCCGTTCCGAACGCAACATCCGCCATTCCGGTTGCGACAGCGACCGCCGAGCCACTCGACGAACCGCCAGGAATCAGTCTGCGTGCTGGAATTAGTCTGAATCTTTCGGACAAGCGATTCTTCGGGGTTCCGAAGTACTCGTTCATCCCGGAACCACCCAACGCGAATTCAGTGAGGTTGGTTTTTCCCACAATCCGTACATTTCGCCTCCTTGCACCCTCCAGACACTCCGCATCGCGCAAAGCCGGAGCACCAGTTTTAGCGAAATATTCGGAGCCGGCGGTCGTAACCACACCTTTGATGTCGATGAGATCTTTGACGGCCAGGCGCAACTCTCGGCCGTTTCCTGGGGGCGGCCAATAAAGGATGAACGCCCGATCTCTAGTGCCAACATGCGAAGTGGAGCAGCCACTTATAAAACAGATCAAAAAGAGTCCCGAGAGAACCGATTGGGCCATGGCATCGGAGTGATTTTTCATTGCGGTACCAAATCTGCAGGTTCAAGCGGCAACGCCCTAGAGCTCGAGACAACGGATGGCGGTTAAGGCCTTGAAAACGCGGTCTTGCTCGCGATCCACGATCATTTTCATCGCATCGAACCCAAAAATGGTAATCGATGGAAACCCGTTGATCGTCCATAACTTGAGCTTACAGCGCATGGCCTGGGCCATCAAGCATGACAAGGACGCCCTTGATCTGGCCCGTCTGGGCCACGCGGACCGCAACCTGCTTGGTCCGATCATACACGGTAGTGAAGAGATCCAACATGACCTACTCCAGATCAAACTGCGCGACAACCTGGTGCGGCGCGAGTGGCATTGATCAATTGAGTGCGCTTTTACCTTGAAGAGCCTCGGGTATCGGGTGCGCAATGCTTCCAGCGCGCGTTTCCACAAGCTGCTGGTCGAGGAGCTCCCCGAGTCAGTCCGAGCGCTGATCGCGCACAGCGTGGCCTCGATTGCTGAACTCACGGCCCGCTCTTATCGGCAAGCTTCCAGCAGCGAAATGATCTTCCGATACTGCTTGGTGCACTACCGGATAGGTCACGTTTTTCTCGGTGAACGGTGCTGTCGACGACCACTTCGCTCTCTTTGGCTAGCTCTCCGTGCATCTGGGCCGAGACAGCCAGGTTAATAATGCCACGCTCTGCTGCCCGAAGAGGCTGCCTTTGTGCAGAGCGCGGGAGAAGTCAAGTGATCGGCACGATTTTCACACTGACGCTCATTCCCAGGAAGCTGCTGAGCGGTCCGGAATAGGCACCGCTAATCGGCATCACACCGCGTGGATGAGAGCTAACGCCGGCAGCGATATGCTTCTGGGAGGTTCCTTCGCCTAGAGTCGGATCGCACCCAAACCAGCCATGCTCAGGAAAATAAACCTCCGTCCACGCGTGGGTCGAAGCGTGGGCTTCGAACGAGGCAACGGTATCCAGATAGCCGCTTACGAAACGACTCGCCAGCTTGAGGCTTCGTGCGATTTCAAGTAGCAGCGTGGCCATGTCGCGGCAGGAACCCGATTGGAGCTGAAGGGTTTCCAGCGGGGTCTGCACGCCACGGGCTGTGCGGCGCCTGTAGCGGATTGAACGATAGATCCAGCAATTGACCTCATGCACGAGATGCACTGCGTCGTCACCTTGCTTGGGCGAGAACGTTTTCATCGTCCAGTCACGCAAGCGAGAGGCCTCGTCGGGGTATACCGATTCCAGGTATCCCAACGCAACCGGACCCTCAAGACTTGAATATTGAACAGGAATCGTGACCGGAAGAACGTCCAGCAAGAGGCGGTGCGAAGTATGGTCGCGGCGGAAGACTGTTGCATCACTTGAGAATTCCAGGAAATCCGAAGGCTCGGAAAAGGATGCCAGGGCGATCGAATTTCCAAAGATGTCGCGATGCCAGCTTACCGCGCCCGCCGGACTGATTCGGAGCGAGAGATTCTCGACTTGAACATCGTGTCCCTCCCGCGGTCGCAAAACCAAGCGGTGAATCCCGAAGGTCACCGGCTTCGCATATCGATAGGTGGTAGTGTGAACGATCCTGATTCGGCTCATTCCTTGCTTGAATCCGGTGGGATAGCCGCTTTGCGCAACTCCTGCTCCGCCAGAGCATGAAAGTTATCTTCGACAAACCCACAACACCCACAACGAACATTTTGTTGGGATGTCCTTTCGATCCCAAACGGCGAGGAGTAGATCATTGCGTTTGCGGGTAGCGAATCTGCGGCGTGCCACAAAGCCTCTTCGAGAGATCAATCGGATCGCCAATACTTACCTCGCCGGGATCGACCTGATAGGACCAAACCTCGAAGTTCGACAGCTGCGCCTGTCCGTAGACCGTGGTAAAGGCACAATTCACCGCGTCGTAACCTGCGCAAATGCGAATGCGACCGACCCGCGGCTGGTCGAATCGAGCGTCAAAGACTTGCCACCTGCCGCCGAGATAGACTTCGCAGTACGCATGAAAATCGTTCGGCGTCCCCGGGTCTTGATACCCGATATCCGGCACGTAGCCACTCACATAGCGGGCCGGCAGATTGAAGGTTCGACAAAGTGCGACTGTGGTGTGAGCAAGGTCACGGCAGACTCCGTAGCCGCGCTGGATAATGTCATAGGCCGAGAGATTCGGGCTGCCCGAAAGCGTCCGATATTCAATGTTACGGTGCAGCCAATTGATGATTCCGAGGACCCTCTCAATACCGTGGGGGAAATGGCCGAAATTCTGCCATGCGAAGTCAAGCAGCTTATCGGAATCGCAGTAACGCGACGGCAGCGTGTAACGCAAGATTGAAGCAGGCAAGTGGTGCGGTGGGATGGGACGATCGAGCCATGCGAAATCCTCGCGCAGGCTAGGCACCATTACGATGGCATCATAGCGCAGCACGTTTCGCCCGGGTCTGAGAACGAGACGGTAAACGATGTTGAGATGATCGTCCTCAAACTCGGTCGCCGTCAGTTGTGGATCGAAGTGGAAGCTCTCCTGACGGATGGATTGCAACGCATCGTGCCGAGGTTTGAGAGTAACGAGCGCAGGAGTATCGGCGGTTGCGTCGTACATCAGTTCACATCCCACCCGAACGGCAAGGTCCAGGGCTGGCGCTGGAATCGGAGAATAGCTGGTCACGGGTCAGGTTTGCTTGGTTGAATAGACACGATAGCTGCTCGCTGCCTCATGAAGCGCATTCCCCAAAGCAACTTTCAGTTTCGTCGATGCCATGTCTTTTTGAACCAGTCCGATACATCGCCGTCTTTGCAGCCCGCTCCGCATGGTCCCTGGTAAGTCGGGTCGCGAAGCTTTCGTGCCTTTATGCACTCACTAAATTCTCCGGAAGTCGCCTTCGTCTTCATTCCGCTCCCCTTTCCCTTTAAAGAAAAACGTTCGATGCGCGTCCTATGGAACTCAAGGTTAAAATGCTCTGGCTATTTACCGAAGTCCCTCTCGGCGGCTCGCGATCGCGCACTCCGGGTCATCGCGCGTTTCGTGCCGCGCCCGAAGAGGCGTGCTCAAGGACATCGCTGGCAATTTGAGCGTAGCGATCTCCATCCTGATCGTCGTCATTCTCGAGAAAATGCGCGATTGCCACGCGCCCAAACAACGCCAGCGCAAAGAACACCATAAAGATCTGCCACGTTCTTTGGAGGGATAGGTTTGCCAAATCACTCGATGACACCAGACTATATCGAAGGCCGATCTGGGACACATCCGCGCACCGTTCAATCTTCGCCGAACGGCCCTTCGTCGCGCAAGCATGCGCTAGCCACTAAAAAATCTTCGTGAGGATAATTTAAAGCGAACATCCAGGACATCCTTAAGCGATATTCTGACGTTCCACTCTTTTCTCGATGCAAACACCAAAAGCGAAAATCGTGGTCGCGGAGGCGCTTGTTGGCATGTGGAAAGTCACCCTCACGGCATTCGTCGTCGCGGCACTTTATTTTGCACGCGACCTGCTCATTCCACTAGCACTTGCGGCGCTGCTCACCTTTCTGTTGGCGCCGCTGGTTACTCGGCTCGAGCGTTGGGTCGGACGCATCGCCGCCGTGCTTCTGGTTGTCGCAACGATCTTCAGCATGACTGGCATGGCTGGTTGGGTACTAACGCGGCAACTCATCGATCTTGCGACGAGGCTCCCGGACTACAAGGTCAACATCCAGACCAAGATCCATTCCTTCCAGCTGCCGAGCGGCGGCGCGTTCAAGCGCCTCTCCGAAACGGTGGGGGAATTAAAGAAGGATCTCCTCGGTTCCGACGAGCCCACCATATCCCAAGCCACCGGCAAGCCGGCAACGGCCGTTGCCGTTCCTGCAAGCGCAGCGCCCGCACAGCAGGTGCAAGTCGTTGAGACTTCCACGGCGAACCCTCTCCAGCTCTTGCAGGTCATCCTCTCGCCGCTGCTCGGGCCGCTGGGCACCGCCGGGTTAGTAATTCTCCTTGTCATCTTCATGCTTTTGAAGCGCGAAGATCTCCGCAGCCGGCTCATCCGGCTCATCGGCCAGGGACGCATCAGCGCCACGACTCGGGCAATGGAAGACGCCGGCCACCGCGTCTCGCGCTACCTGCTCATGCAACTCGTGGTCAATGTCGCCTTCGGTAGTGCCGTGGCTATCGGCCTTTCCTTGATCGGTACGCCAAATGCGATCCTCTGGGGTGCTTTCGCGACTGTGTTGCGCTTCATTCCCTACATTGGTCCGTGGATTGCGGCAGCATTCCCCATTATCCTTTCCCTCGCGGTTTCGCCCAGCTGGATGATGCCGCTGCTTACCATCGGGCTTTTCATTCTGCTTGAATTGATCAGCAACAACGTCATTGAGCCGTGGCTTTACGGATCGAGCACCGGCGTTTCTTCGATCGCGCTCATCGTCGCCGCGGTTTTTTGGACCTGGCTCTGGGGACCCATAGGACTCGCTGCTCTCCACGCCCCTCACCGTCTGCCTCGTCGTCATCGGGCGGCACGTTCCTCGGCTCGCCTTTTTCAGCATTCTGCTTAGCGATGAACAAGCGCTAACCGCCGCCGAGGAGTGCTATCATCGGCTCCTGGCAGTCGGCTTGAATGAGGCGAGCGAAGTGGCGGACACCTACGTCAAGGAGAACTCGCTGACTGCGCTTTACGATTCTGTGCTCATCCCCGTCATTGTTGCCGCCGAGACAGACCACCAACGCGGAGCGTTGGACACTGAACAGCGCGATTCCGTCGAGCAAGGTATACGCGACATCGTCGAAGACTTTAGCACCCGCCCAACATCTGAATCCCAGCTCCCTGCGGACCAGATGGTTGCCGAGCATTCGCCGCCATCCGTCCCGACGCCGGCCTGGCGCATCTATTGCCTGCCGGCGCGAGCGGAACGCGATGAACTCGCTGGGGCCATGCTCGCGCAATTGCTTCAGCAGCAGGGCTTCGAGGCGCAGCACGCACCGGCGAAACTTGTCGCCGGCGAGATGGTTAAGCTGGTCGATGAAGCTGATGTTGACGCCGCCTGTATCTCCGTCGTCGCACCCTCCACTGTCATCCACGCGCGCTATCTCTGCGTGAAACTACGCGCGCAACTTCCGAATCTGAAAATTGTTATCGGCCTCTGGGGCGCGACCGAAAACATCACCCAGGCGGCCCAGCGCCTGCGCGATTCAGGGGCGAATGAAGTTGTCACCACGCTCGCCGACGCCGTCGTGCAATTGGCCAAGCTCACGCCTGCCGGCGACGTGGAGATGACCCCGGCGCCTATCCCACCTATCAATACCGTCGGCTCGTCCGCCTCGAGGAGCTGAATCTCTCGATACCTGGGCAAGGGATTCGGCAGCAACTGCCAACAAATCCTGGCTTGGCCTCTAGGGTGTTTACCCCATTTGCTCAAGGGCCGTTCGCGGGGAATGTATATCGTAACATCTTAGGCGGCTGAGCGTTGGAATCGCCGGCACCTCACTAATATTGTGGACACTTTAGACAACGAATCTCTCCTGGGGGACCGGCAATTAATGAACGGCGTTCTGCGCAGACTGCCCGAGAGCCTTGAGGAAGTCTACAAGCGCTACGGAACGGTGTTGAAATCAATTATCGTGCAGGTCCTACACAACAAAGCCGAGGCCGACGACGTGCTGCAGGAGGTGTTCCTTCAAGTGTGGGCTCGGGCGCCCAGCTACTGCTCAGACAAAGGAACGCTGATGGCCTGGCTGGGCACGATCGCAAGGCGCCGCGCGATTGACCGCTTGCGGCAGCAGAATGCCTACCTACGCGCTACCGACCGCTACGAGGTGTCATGCCAATCCAGTAACGGCTTCAACGAATCGCACCCTGTTGAGTGTGAAGCATTTCGTGACGATCTTCGTTCCCTGTTGCATCAGCACCTGGCCGGGCTGCCGCCGCATCAGCAACGGGTGATCCGTCTGGCCTTTTTCGAGGAGAAGAGCCAGCGCGAAATTTCAGCCCTCATCGAGGCTCCTCTTGGCACCGTGAAAACGCGAATCGAGCTCGGTATCAAAAAACTCTCTCATGCCCTCGGCAGATTACGAGATAAGGTCATATGAATTCAATAACGTCGTCTTCGCCGCGATCATCGCCGATGCGTCGGCAGGCGGTGAGTGTATTCTCCCAAAAGCCTGCCGTTGCTCCGCCGCGATGCTCAACCCATCCTCAGTGGTGGCGCCCGCTCCCTTGATCTTATCTGGAAGCTGCGGACTCTCGTGGTGCCGAAGTGAGCGTTCGGCCGGAGGCGCCGCTCCACGACTTCTCGCGGGCAGTCACTTTGATATGGCGTCGGAAAATCGTCCTCATCGCTTTCATCACGACGCTGGTGACGGGATGCATTCCCTTTCTCTCCGGCTACGGCGGGGGGTGGGCCATCGCAAGAATATTACCGCGATGAGCCCTATTACGGTAACGGCGTTTACTATGCTAACAGGCCACATTACGGTCGCGGCCGCTCCTTTTACGGCAACAACTATAATCCCGGTAACAACTATTACATTGTCAATGACCACCACGAGAAAGACCATCACCAAAAGCATGAGAAGGATAATAATGACACAAAACATAAGAAAGCATCACGACGATGATTAGATCGAGCGTTGAAAAGGTTCCCGAATGGAAAGCAGCAGGTGGCCCGGCTTGTCGCTCTCGGTGGCGGCCGCCCTGATCTCGAGGGGCTCGGCGACCCCGAGACGGTCAAGATGCTGACCCGCATCGCCATTGACAGTGCGGGGCGTGACCTCCCAACTTGAAAGCGAAAATCAAAAACATGACCACCAAATTCAATTGATCCTGGGCGGGATTCTGCTCCTGTTCGGCATCATTTTCGCGATGCAAAACTCGACGGTCGTCGAGGTCCGGTTCCTAGTCTGGTCGCTCCAGATGTCGCAGGCGCTGGTGATTTTCCTCACGGGCGCGGTCGGGACAGTCATCGGGTTTCTCTTCGGCACAGCGTTCAAGATATCGCGGCAGTCTTGAGACCCGACTCACCGCGCCCTTGCAGCCATCGCGGTGAGTAACCGGCTTCAGGGGCCGCGGTCCCTCGCCCTGGCCTGTGCTCGTCCACATCCTCCCAGTTTACCCAGGCAGCGACAGGGCACCGTCTCCACGACCGGCAACGCGGACCTGCGCTATATAAGAGACCCATTTTCGGGTTCGAGGGACTCCATCTTCACCGCCCCGGTCGAAACCGAAGGGATGTCGCCCGCGTCGCCTTGATGTGATATTTTCTCCTTGAACGGGCATCGAAAATACAACCCCCACATCCCGAATAGCATGCTCCCGATTGCTCCCGTGACAACCTTAGGGAAGTCGACTGCCAAGCCCCCAGGAAACGCCATCCACTTCTCGCCGATCCTGGCGGAATTGGCGCGATTGGACAAAAGCGAAGTCTTCACGCGAATGAAAACTTCGCCGGAGGGGCTGAGTGAAGCCGATGCCGAGAAGCGCCTAGCCGAAGCAGGACCAAACGTCATCGCTTCGGAAAAGCATCGTGGCTGGCTCTGGCGGTTGCTGGCGGCGACGCGTAACCCTCTCGTCATTTTGCTGATCGTGCTGGCGATCATTTCGTTTGCGACCGGCGACGCGCGCGCCGGCACGGTGATGTCGCTGATGGTGATCCTCGGCGTGTCGCTGCGTTTTGTGCAGGAGGCACGCGCAGATGCGGCGGCGGCGAAACTCAAAGCGATGATCACCCTGACCACGGCGGTGGTGCGCGCTGGCAAGGCTGAGGAAATTCCGCTCCAGGATCTGGCGCCGGGAGACGTCGTGACGCTCTGCGCTGGCGACATGATCCCAGCCGACGTGCGGATCATTTCCGCGAAAGACCTGTTCGTCTCGCAGGCGACGCTCACCGGCGAGTCTCTGCCCGTGGAAAAACTTGATTCGCGCGAGACGCGGAAGGAAGTTGCGCCGCTAGAGTTTGTCAATATCTGCTTCCTTGGCACGAGCGTCGAGAGTGGCGCGGCGACCGCGGTCGTGGTCGCAACAGGCGCGCAGACTTACTTCGGCAGCATGGCGAGTAGCATTGTCGGGGAGCAGATAGAGACTAGCTTCGACAAAGGCATGCAGCAGTTCACTTGGCTGATGATCCGGTTCATGATGGTGATGGTGCCGCTGGTTTTCTTCATCAATGGCTTCACCAAGCACAACTGGCATGAAGCCTTCTTTTTCTCCGTCGCTGTCGCCGTCGGGCTCACGCCCGAAATGCTGCCGATGATCGTTTCTGTTTGCTTGTCGAAGGGCGCACTCGCGATGTCGAAAAATAAAGTCATCGTGAAGCAACTCAGCGCGATCCAGAACTTCGGCGCGATGGACGTTCTTTGCACCGACAAGACCGGCACGCTGACGATGGATCAGGTCATCCTCGAACGGCATTGTGACGTGATGCAGAAGGAGAACGACGAGGTTCTTCGCGACGCGTATCTTATCGCGCATTTTCAGACGGGCTTGAAGAACGTGCTCGATCGCGCGGTGCTGAGCCACCGCGAGACTCACCACCAGGTCATCGAGGGCTTCAACAAGGTGGATGAGATCCCGTTCGATTTCGTGCGCCGGATGATGTCCGTGGTGGTGGAGACGCCAGACAAGGATCATCAACTCCTGACCAAGGGCGCGCCGGAGGCGATCTTTCCGCGCTGCACTTACTTCGAGCTGGATGGCGAGACCTTTGCCATGGAGCCGCTGATCGTTGGCGACTTGATGCAACAATATCAGGAGTTGAGCGCCGATGGATTCCGGGTGCTCGCGGTCGCCCACAAGCATCTCGCCGCGGATGAGTTCATTTCCAAAGAGGATGAGTGCGACTTGATCCTCAAGGGATACGTCGCCTTCCTCGATCCGCCGAAAGTGTCGACAGCCAAGGCGATCGAAGCTCTCCAGAAACACGGCGTCACTGTGAAAGTCCTCACCGGGGACAACGATCTCGTCACCCGCAAGGTGTGCCGTGAGGTAGGTTTGAAAGCCGACGATATCCTACTTGGCGGCAAGGTCGAGACGATGACCGACGACGAACTCGCCGAAGCGTTGGAGACCACCCACATCTTTGCGCGGCTATCGCCCGCGCACAAGCAGCGGATCATCCGGGCGCTTCAACATAAGCAGCACGTCGTGGGATTTATGGGCGACGGCATCAACGACGCGCCCGCGCTGCATGTCGCCGACGTGGGCATCTCCGTCGATTCCGCGGTTGATATCGCGAAGGCGGCTGCGGCAGTCATTCTCCTGGAGAAAGACCTCATGGTGCTACAGGCAGGTGTCATCGAGGGCCGCAAGGTTTTCGTAAACATCCTCAAATACGTCCGCATGGGTGCCAGTTCCAACTTTGGCAACATGTTCAGCGTGATCGGCGCCAGCGCGTTTCTGCCTTTCGTGCCGATGGCACCCATCCAAGTGCTTACCAATAACCTCCTCTACGACTTTTCTCAGGTGCCAATTCCAACTGACACCGTTGGCCCGGAAGAGACCGCCAAGCCGCGGCCGTGGCACATTGGCGACATCAAAAAATTCGTCCTATCTATCGGACCCATCAGCTCGATTTTCGACTACACGACCTTTTTCGTGATGCTCTACGTTTTCGGTTGCTGGGATCCCGCGCGCGCCTCGCTGTTCCAAACCGGCTGGTTCGTTGAATCGCTCATTACCCAGACAATGATCATTCACGTCATCCGCACCAGAAAGCTACCCTTCATCCAAGGCCGTGCGAGTTGGCAACTCACAGTAACCACCATCATTGTCATGGGCATCGCAATGTGGCTTCCATTTTCGCCGGTTGCCGCGGCGCTCGGTTTTACGCAATTGCCGCTGCTTTATTGGCCAATCCTTTTCCTCACGGTCCTTTGCTACGTGGTGCTCACCCAAGTCGTGAAGATGTGGCTGATCCGCAAAGCGTGGATCTGATCTCGTACCATCGTGACCAAATCCTTATGAGCCATCTTCCCCTGACCCTTCCAGTTGACCGCACCCTTGCCATTATTATGGGCGGGGGAGCCGGGACCAGGCTCTTCCCGCTGACAAAAGAAAGGGCCAAGCCCGCCGTGCCGCTTGGCGGCAAGTATCGGCTGGTTGATATCCCCATCAGCAACTGCCTGAACTCCGACATTCGCAGTATCTACGTGCTTACCCAGTTCAACAGCACGTCACTGCACCAGCATATCTATAACACCTATCAATTCGACAATTTCACGCCAAGCTTCGTCGAGATTCTCGCTGCACAGCAGACGCCCAAGGGACCGCATTGGTACCAGGGAACCGCGGACGCCCTCCGGAAGAACCTCCGCTACTTTCTCGAACGGCCGTTCGATTACTATATCATTCTGAGCGGCGACCTGCTTTACCGGATGGACTACCGCCACGTTTTGCGCCAGCACCTTGCGACAAGTGCGGACCTGACAGTGTGCACCATTCCGGTGGATCGGACGGCGGCGACGGGTTTCGGGATCATGCATACCGATGATCAGCGCGGGATTGTTGAGTTTTTTGAGAAGCCAAAAGACCCTGAAGTCCTCAACAGCCTGCGGATCCCCGCCGGCCTCCTGCAAGACATCGGCCAACGCGCAGACGCCGACCTCTATCAGGCCTCAATAGGTCTCCACTTGTTCAAGCGTGAAGTTCTTAAGGAATGTCTTGACAACGACTTCGCCGATTTCGGCGAGAATATCATTCCGGCGGCCATCAAGAGATACAAGGTGCAGGCGTATATTTTTGACGGATATTGGGAGAACATCGGAACGATCAGGGCGTTTTTCGCGGCGAATCTCAACCTGGGCGATCCGGATCCCAAATTCAGCTTCAACGAGCCCGGAGCACCCGTCTACGCCCATCCGCGCTTTCTGCCCGCAAGCATCGTGCGGTCGTCCCAGATTGATCGTTCCTTGATCGCCGATGGCTGCACCATTGAGAAGTCGACCATTGAGCACAGTATCATCGGCATCCGTTCCATCATCGATTCGGATTCAATCCTCAAAGATGTGATTTTGATGGGCGCTGACGAGTATGAGACGGAAATGGTCGAGGAAAGCGCGAACCATCCCCGCATCGGAATCGGTCGCGGCTGCAACATTCAAAGAGCCATCATCGACAAGAATGCCAGGATCGGTGACAACGTCGTCATATCGCCCGAGGGCAAGGACGAGGAAATGGATGGCGAAGGATTTTACATTCGCGGCGGAATCGTCGTTATCCCCAAAAACAGTATTATAGCATCAGGAACTCGAATATAGGAGTAGACCCAACTGGCAATCCGTTTCGCGGGGAGCGATCGAACAGAATCTCGAACCAGCCAGGCTTGCCGCGCATTGGTTGGCAGCGAAAATCAAGAAACAACAGCCTCCTCGCGCCACGAATCGCCGAGCGGCCACTCATACCAGTTCCAGCGCTTCTCAAATTCCGGCACGTAACGCTGCACCGTCTGGGTTAAACTGATGCCACGTTCGGCCATCATTTGGGACCAGGTCACGGGAGCTGAGCTTGAAGGTGAGATACAATCGTACGCAGAGCACGATGATTTCCTGGTCAAAGTGCCGACCCTTGAAGAGCTCTTATGCCGAGGTGAGTTTCGTCATCGCTGGCCGTTAGCGGCACAAAGCCAGGTTTTCAAAGTTGGGCCAGAACCCTCTCGAGTTGAATCATTTAAACTGCGGCGATTGACCGGTGGCAGCGAGGACGGCCTGCCACAAGATGCCGTCGGGATCGATGCGCTTGAGCTCGCGAGTCAGCATCTCGATCGGCACGTGGATGAACGTCCCGTGCATGTGGCCGATGACCAGGCCGGTCTTGCCGGCCATTGCGGCGTGGACGGCGTGCCGCGCGATGAGGTCGCAGAAAATCGCGTCCTCGGAGTCGGCGGCGCAGCTCCGGATCTCGTAGCTTGGATCGAAATAACGCAGCAGCACCGGGATGTTCTGTGCCTTGAAATGCGCCTCGATTTGCTGACGCAAAAAGACGCCGATGTCCTTGAGTTTGACGTTCCCGGACGCGTCGCGTTCGTCGCGGCTCGGGTCCAGGAGATCCTGACCGGCACCCTCGGCCACGACAATGACGGCATGCGAGCGTTCGCGGATGCGGCGCTCGAGCGCGGCGAGGAATCCTCGCTCGCCCTCAAGGCGGAAGGGCACCTCGGGTATGAGCGTGAAGTTCACGTCTTGGCTGGCGACCGTGGCGCCGGCGGCGATAAACCCTGCGTGGCGTCCCATGACCTTCACGAGCGCGATCCCGTTCTCGACGCTGCGCGCCTCGGTGTGCGCACAATCAAGCACTCCTGCCGCCTTCTCAACGGCCGTGACGTAGCCGAAGGTGCGGCTGACGAACGCGACGTCGTTGTCGATCGTCTTCGGCACGCCGACGACGGCGAGCGGATGCCCGCGCCGCTGCGCCTCCTGGAACAGATCGATGCCGCCCCGCTGCGTGCCATCCCCGCCGATGGTGAAGAGGACATTCACGCCGCGTTGAATCAGATTCTCCACCGCGAGCTTCGTATCGACCGGCCCGCGCGACGTGCCAAGCACCGTGCCGCCCTGCCGGTGGATGCCGAGGACGAATTCAGACGTGATCGTCACCGGCTCCGCGCCACGGGCCGGGTCGAGCCCCTGATAACCGCGGCGAAAGCCGAGCACCTCCTGCACGCCGTAGCCGTGGCGCAGCTCTAGGAACAGCGAGCGGATGACGTTGTTCAATCCCGGGCACAAGCCGCCGCAAGTCACGATGCCCGCGCGCGTCGTCTTTGGATCGAAGAACAGCCTGACGCGCGGACCGGCGATCTCGAAGAACGCCTGCTCAGTCGGCGGCCCTGCGGGGTCCTGGATGATGTGCTGCGGGACCCGCGCCCCGTCGCTGACGGGGTGATTCTTCGGCGAAGGAAAGCGAGGCTCTCCGAGTTGGGTGATGTTCATAATGCTCGCTCCACGATGCACCTACGCGGCTGGGCCGGCTGATGCTTTTTTAATATTCAGAATATATGATGTTCTTTGCATTTCAGAATGCGCTCCCCCTCTAGCCGCTCGGATTCCTAAAACACTAAAATTGAGAGTAGAGAGATCAAGTTTTCCAAGCGCCAACCTGTTGCCGCAAATTGCGGCCACGGATAGAAAGCGAGTGCTCATCAGGGGCAGATATTCCGGCCACAGATACTCACCGATGGAACACGGATCATATCCCATCACCATGAGCCACCAGTTCTATCCGTGCGTGTTTGATCTGTGACTCGAAGGTTTTGCCGAGGGGGTCACATTGAAACCTGATCGGAAAGCCGGATGCGGGAAATCCGCACGTCCGGTTTGATGAGCGGGGAGTGGAAACGGAGAGCAAGGCAAGATGCATCCAGACGGGGCTGGCTGGACCACACGCTATTCTGGTTGCTAGGCCATTGGCCAATCGCAGAGCGTTTCAGCCTTTCCAACGTCGCCCTGAAAGTGAGGCCCCTTTGCTCCACGGTCGTTACCCGTTTCCTTGCTCCTACGGACCTCTCCGCCACCCGATACCTCCCGGTCTCGCCCTCACGGGCTTCCGGTTGATCTCTCGCCCGAGGCATCGGGCTTCCCGTGTTGACGCACCCCTCCTTTGCACACATGCATCGCCATTACCCCGGTGTTCCTCTGCGGTGCTCTTATCGCTCGCTCCCACAGAGACGGCGGCCTTCGCTTGTTTCGTACCAGCTCGGCATTCACATTGCGCTTTTCGAGGCTTGCTCGACGTTCACTCATATTACGGCCTGCGCGCTCGCTGATCGCCTTTTCAGCGACCTTTTGCACCGAAGGGCTTCGCCCGTAGCAGTTGCCCACTACGAACGCTCCGGTTGCTACCGGCTGGAGCGACAGTTGCCGGGTGGGTTATCCTCCTCCCACTGGAGTTGTGCGCCCTTTTCACGGCGCACGCGAAGAAGCTCGCTAGCAAAATTGCGAACGCTCTGGATTTAAGCAGCGTGTGGGGAATCACCTCACCAAAATCATGCCCGGATCCGCCACTCGTCAAATCGAGGTTTAATGCGGAACTGCACTGGAGTGCTGGCCCGCCTAACCGTCGCCTAACCGCGTCTTTCAACCCATTATGACGGCGAGCGGCACGAGCTAAACTCCCGACGGGCTTCGAAAGTATTTATGGATCTGCCGAGCAACGTTCAAAAGATCGCTTCCGATGTGCCCTTTGCCGACCCGAACTACTACAAAGGACAAATTTGGGGTCGAGGGGCGCCCGGTTTTACCAACGTTTGGCCTCCCCTCACCAAACAAGGGTATCAAATTCGTCCTCAACGCATTACCAGCTGTCGTGCGCGATTTCCCCAAGATTGTTTACATCGTGCTCGGCGCGACTCATCCCAATCTTATTCGAGACCATGGCGAGACTTATCGACTCAGTCTTGAGCGGCTAGCCAAGAAGAACGGTATCGAGAAAAACGTAATCTTCTTCAATCGCTTCGTGGACAAGGACGAGCTATCGGAGTTTCTGGGCGCGACCATCTCGTATTTGAACAAGGCACAAATCACGAGCGACACGCTGGCCTATAGTTTCGGCGCGGGGAAGGCCCGTCATTTCCACCCCTACTGGCATGCGGAGGAGTTGCTGGCGGACGGCCGCGGAGTGCTTGTTCCTTTCGATGACGCTCCGGCGATCTCACGAGCGGTTTGTGATCTGCTTCGTAACGAGACAGCGCGCCACGCCATTCGCAATAACGCCTACTTGATGGGGCGAAAGATGATTTGGCCGCACGGGCCCCTTGACCATGCGCACAGCCCGGAGAACGCGGCTATGATGCTGGCAAGAAGATCAACGAAAGAAAACGACACCTCTTGGTCGACACTTTGGGACTGATTCTCGCCCTCGTGGTCCATAGCGCCGCCTTGCAAGATCGTGACGGCGCCAAGCTCTTGCACCTGCCTTGCTGAACTTTGGCTGGGTGCGCAAGGTCTTCGCGGACGGCGGATACTCCGGCCAACTCCTGGACTGGGTTCAAGGGGCTCATCCTGCAGCGCGGGCTGAAGATCGAAATTGTCAAACGCATCGCTCCCGGTTTCAAAATTCTGCCCAAACGCTGGCTGGTCGAGCGTACTTTCGCCTGGCTGGGTCGTTACCGCCGGCTGGCTAAGGATTATGAACGAAAGACCAAGCATTCCGAAGCCACCATTTACATCGCTTCCTGCAAGATCATGCTCGCCAAGCTTGTGAAAGCCAGCGCTCCAACCACTTTTTGGACACGCTCTGAGACATGAAGGCCTGAATACCGGCTGGAGGGAACGAATCCTTAAAGTCGCCCGCGATTGCGTCGGTAATGTCCTGGCAGACTCCGGCCTGAATCTGTTCTCATCTAACATGACACCACCGCCCCAACTGTGAAACACGCTCGGGCGATCGCTGGATTGAAGCAGTACGGGCAGCTTTGCCTTGAATTCCTCATGATCTAAGTAGTCACACTGAATTCTTACTGCGAGATGAGCTTTCTCTTACTCTGTGGCCACCGCTTGCCAGGGTCAAGTGCTTCGCATTGGTAATCAAAGAGAGAGCGAGGCGCGATGCGAGAGCTGTTGATATTGAGCGCTCCGGTGCGCAAAAGACGAGAATCCGTAGATTTGGGAGTAGCGTTTGTGAAGCGTTCGATATTTGCGCTTGAGCTTGAACAGGAGGGCTTGAAGCTCGCGGATAGAGTCGCGTCGCCCCCGAAGCGATCGTGCTGATCTCCATCGCGCCCTTCTCCAACCACCGTCTTCTTGCTGTAGCCGTTGCGACGGTTCTCGACTTCTTCCGGCGCTTCGCCTTTGGCGTAGCCTAGATGATGGTGGGTTCCCCGGCAAGGGCCCTCTCGACCACGCGTTTCTTCAGCTGCG
Organism: uncultured Verrucomicrobiae bacterium; assembly: GCA_963820865.1. Taxonomy (GTDB): domain Bacteria; phylum Verrucomicrobiota; class Verrucomicrobiia; order Chthoniobacterales; family Terrimicrobiaceae; genus DASTFP01. The sequence continues at coordinate 1,349,994 of CAWGBZ010000007.1, read as the reverse complement.
CAATCAGCCCGTTTTCTCCAAGCACCGCCTCCGGACTGATCCCGTGCTTCTCCAAGAGCGTGTCGATCAAATCGTCGCACTTCGTCTTCTTCTTCTCTTTGGTCATTTCTTCCTCTCTCTCAGGTTATGACCCGCACACGAACTTTCTGATACCCTCGCCATCGACGCGTAAGGATGCTTGTAATCGACAGGATCAGCGCCTCTCTTGCCGCGCCATGCGCCGCAAGAAGCCTGAGCATGACTTTCCGATGGAACGACTTTGGTCTTGTGCATAGACCTCGAGTGTCCTACCTCGTGACTATGCAATCACTCCTGGCTTCCCGCCGCCCAGGAGTGTCCCAAGCTACCTACGCCGCGCAGCGGCTTAGTTCAACACTCCGGTTCAGCGGCGGCGCGGAACACCCGAAGGCCGCAGACCCAAATCGATGGAGAACGGCGCGCGAACTTCGTAGGGTAGTCGATACCGACACTAGTGAGAACTCCTGCACCATGAAAGCATTCCTCCTGCTCACACTCGCCATCCTGATAGGATTCAGCCTTCTTCATGCAGATACGGACAAGGAGGCGCTCGGCAAGCTCACCGCTCGGATCGGAGACCACTTTTGGTCGCCTCCCGAGAAGAGGCTGGTGCGGGCCACGATCTACAAAAAAGGAAAAGGCGCGGACGACGGCGATTCCGCCAAGGGCAAGAGCGACGAGAAGATCGGCCTGCGTTATGCCACCGAGAAGGAAGCAGGCACGCTGGCCGTGCCGGAGTGGCTGCCACGTGGCAGCATGGTGAAAATCCACACCGAGCAGGGCGTGCTCGCCTACATCGCTGCCGATGAGGGCCCTAGCGTGGAGGCGAGACACGCCGCAAAGGAATCGGGCAAGACCGAGGAGCAAAAAGCGGCATCCGTACTCGACTTTTGCGCGGCTGAGCAACTGTGGCCCGATTTCGTGATCGTGGAGATTTACTATTACGCGGGCAAAGTCCCCTTCAACGAATTGAGCATTGACGAGCAGAGGACGCTGTTCGCTTATGCCATGGAATATGTTACCACCCGAGAGTAGTCAGATCCTTTAGTCATAGAGTACCTCCCCCCGTTTCAAATATCGTAGGAGCTTTGGCAAACACTCACGACGAAATTCATACTACGAACGACCGACCGTCGAGCCCAGAACTACTAACACTCGGCCTACGCATCGGAGCCTCGCGACGACTGTTAGGTCGGAACCAGAAGGACTTTTCCAAACAGTGCGGCTTAAACAGAAGTTATTTGGGTGCGTTGAATGTAACTGACTTTCGCCAGTCTTTGCCAAATCCGGGCGGTCTTCACTGGCGACATCGCAGCTGTCACTATATAGGAATTCACCAAACTGGAATCGGCCCTTTCGCTCCGGTTATGCCGCCTGAGACTCTCCAGCCGACCGCAATGGGCCTTGTAGTTGCAAAGTTGCAAAGGAATATCGACAAACTCGAGGCAGAGCTTGCGGCCGAGCGTTCACAATTTAAAGAGCTTTGGCTGCGGCGAGTTGAATGTGTGTGAAATGTCGTCATAAAGAAGCGTTTTAGCATCGATGACGGGGTGTCTTGCCGAGCCAATGGTGCAGTGAGGAATCGATGATGTTCGCGGTTCCCTTCGGGCGGTCAGGTGGTGCCGATCTCACCTTTCGACCGTCGTAGTGCATGTTTCCCTGGGATCGATCAAAGCGGCATCTGGCCACCCGTCGCGCCGTAAACTTCACCGGTGATGCAAGTGGCTGGCTTTTCGAGCTGCTGCGACAATCTGACAAGCAGCGCCGTCCGGTCAGAATAAATAAAAAGAACAGCGAGTTCGACGCCACACGCGATCTACAACGCTTCGATTTCGCGGCGAATTTCCTCCTTGGTTTTGCCCAGCCTCTGTTGCAGGCGCCCGAGGACCTCGTCTTCCTTGCCCTCGGCAAACGTCAGATCGTCGTCCGTCAGTTCACCATATTTCTGTTTTAGCTTTCCCTTTATTTCGTTCCAGCTGCCCTTGATTTGAAGTTTATTCATGCCTTGGGTTCGTTGGCCAAAGGGGAGACGGATGCCCGAAATGACATCGCCAGAATGGGACAGCGCAATTCGAGACGGCGGCTCAACCGCGAGCACTCGACAGGATTACGACCTCATGACCTCACGCTGCGTGCAGCCATCATTCGCGCCAGAATCGATTATTAAAGAACAGTGCTTAAAACAATGAAACTGAATACCCTGAAAGATCTCTTTATTCACGAACTCAAGGATCTCTACAGTGCCGAAAAGCAGATTATCAAGGCGCTTCCGAAGATGACGAAAGCTGCGACGAACCAGCACTTGGCCGCGGGATTTCAAGAACACCTCCAGCAGACCAGAGAGCACGCCCAGCGGTTGGAGGAAATCCTTTCGAGTTACGATCAAACCACGCGCGGGCCAAAATGCAAAGGCATGGAAGGGCTGCTCGCGGAGGGAAGTGAAATGATGGAAGAGGAAACAGACGAGGACGTGCGCGATGCGGGCCTCATCGCAGCGGCCCAACGCGTTGAGCATTACGAGATTGCCGGCTACGGCACTGCGCGGGCCTACGCATCGCTTCTGGGAGACAAGGAGAGCGCGAAGCTTCTTCAAAAGACATTGGATGAAGAGGCGGAAACGGATAAAAGACTCACTTCTTTGGCCACCTCCTCGATTAACATAGCGGCCGACAAATAATCCGAATCGCTCCATCGAACCATCCTGGTCGAGAAGCGGATGGAGGCCAGCGTCATGACGGCCGCCATATCGCTTTTGGTTTCCTTCGGTCCTTGACGGCATTCTATCTGGGCACACCGCTCTCTTCCCGCGGCGCGCTCACGGCGTGAGTACTACTTTGACGCAGTCCTCCTTCTTCTCGTTGAAGATCTCGTAACCATGGGGAGCCTCAGCAAGCGGTAGTCGGTGGGTAATAATATCATCGAGGCGGATTCGCTCATCTTCGAGCCATGAAATCAGCTCGTCGATGTAACCGTGGACCAGTGCCTGTCCGGAATAAATCCTTAGCCCTTTCTCGAAGATCTGACCGATCGGAAAGTTATCATAGGGCATGCCGTAAACGCCCAAGATGGACACCCCACCCCCGCGGCGGACGGCGCTGAAGCACATTCTAAGCACATTAATGCTTCCCATTTCCATGTGCAGAATGTTCATCGCCTTGTCGAGCAAAGTCCGCTCTGCCTCCATGCCGACGGCATCAATGCACACATCGGCTCCGCGTCCGTCCGTCATGGAACGGATTGCTTCAACGGCATCGCATTCCTTCACATTAAGCACCTCGGCGTTGGCGCTGCGCCTGGCCATCTCCAGCCGGTACGGTTCAATGTCCAAGCCGATGACGCGCTTCGCACCTCGAACCCAGGCGCACTTTTGTGCCATTAGTCCGACAGGACCACAGCCGAAGACGGCGACCGTTTCTCCTCCCTTGACACCGGCCCACTCAACCCCTGAAAAGCCCGTTGGGAGAATGTCGGTCAAGAAAAGCACCTGTTCGTCGCTAAACTGCTCGGGCACTTTGCGTGGCCCAATGTCCGCGAAGGGGACGCGGACATATTCCGCCTGTCCGCCACGATATCCTCCATAGAGATCAGTGTATCCAAACAGCGCGCCGCCCTTTTGGTCGAACATACCTCCTTCCGGACCATAGCGCTTGTGATTCGATTTCTCGCAATGGACTGGAAGTCCGTGTGCGCAGAAGAAGCAACCGCCACACGCAATCGGAAAAGGGACGACCACCCGATCGCCCCGACGCAAGTTCGTTATGCGGGAACCAACTTCCTCGACCACGCCCATGAATTCGTGACCCATCACCAACGGCGTGGGCTGCGGAAAGAACCCGTTGTACATGTGCAGGTCTGAGCCACAAATCGCGGTGGAGGTGACCCTCAGGATGATGTCACGCTGATCTTCGAGACAAGGATCGTCGACACTCTCGACGCGCATGTCTTTTGGTTTGTGAAAAACGACGGCTTTCATATTGGGAAGGATCGGGAACGGGTCACCTGTCCCTTGACGTGGTGCCGCCACGCGCTTCTTACCGCTGTATTGGTGTCTCGTTGAAGTGGCGGCTTGCCTCGTCTGCAAGATAGGTCAACCGGGAGGGAGAGATGCGCGACTGAGACTCATGTCCCTTGCGGCGGAGACGTCCGGCGTCGTTGGCATACTTTGGAAGGAGTGAGTTTGCGATTTGAAGAATTCGAGCCAAAAGGTTCGGCGCAACCGCCTGTGCAAGAATCAGAGCGCGCGCTTGAAGGGTTATTACCAATTCCGGCTGCCCGCGACGGGTCGCGGCAACGATTTGACGCGCTGCGCGCGACGCTCCTATCGACAGGAACGGCATTCCGGCACTGAGGGAAAACCAGGCAAATTCCCCGGCATGGTGCCCCTTGAATTCGGCATTGATATGAGATCCGGTGCGCATCAGGCCCGGGCAAACTGTGGTAACCCGCACCCCTTGTCGTGCAAGCTCACTTCGAATCGCGTCTGAGAAGCCAGTCAGGGCGAACTTACTTGCGCAGTAAGGCGCCATGTGCGGCACGGCAATTCTGCCCCCGATGGATGCGATGTTTACGATCCGGCCTTCCGCGGCACGCTTGAGCAGCGGCAGCGCTGCCATCGTGAGGTGGTAGGTCCCCCAAAAATGAACCGCCAGCGCTTGCTCGAAATCTTCCTTTTCCATCGCATCCAGGGGAGCCACCAGCATGATGCCGGCGTTATTCACGAGAACGTCGATGCGCCCATATTCCTTCCCAATCGCGGAAATAGTTTGCGTAACGTCGCTCTCGTTCCTCACGTCACATACCCAACGCGTCACGTTTGCTCCCCGACTCTCCAGGTCACGGACAGCCCGCTCGAGTTCATCGATATCCCGCGCGAGCAGCGCAAGCCTCGCCTGATGGCGGGCAAACTCGCGTGCCAGTGCCAGACCAAGCCCGCGGGAGCCACCACTAATGACGACCACACGGTCCTTCAACCCGTACTTCATCGGTCGCCGTGACAGCAAGAACGCGCCGATTGCACACGCCGTCAAAGCTGCAACCTGGGCTTTCATACTGCCTTGGGTGGAAGCCCGGATTCCGCGGGCCCGGCGAGCAGCTCGCCTTTGGCGCTAAAACGTGATCCATGGCACGGACAGTCCCACGTCTTCTCGGCATCATTCCATGCGACGACGCAACCCATGTGCGGACAAATTGGTGACAACACCGTGCGTTTTCCATGCTCGTCACAGTATACGGCGCGCTTCTCGCCATTGAGCTTTGTTACTTCACCGGTACCGCGCCGCAGTTCGTCAACCGTGCCGGAAGGAGTTACCAAACCCTTGAGCAAGTAGGTCGGGTAGTCCTTGTTCTCCCAGATATACTCCCAGGCTCCTGTCGTCGCCTTCCGGGTCGGTGCAAAAAGCTCAGTCCAGGGATTCGACTTACCTGTAATGAGGTCCCGAATCAAAATCCCCGAGAAGGTCCCCAAGGTAATGCCGTTGCCGGAGAATCCTGTGGCAAGGAACTGACGCTCTGCGACTTCACCGACATATGGCAAGCCGTCCGGAGTTTCGAGAACCTGCCCGGACCAGCGATGCTTGGGCCTCGCTTTTGGAAAAGTTTCCTTGAGGATGCGCTCCAATCTCTCATATCGCGCTTCCGTATTCTCCTCCTGCCCGGTCTTGTGATCCTCACCCCCCAGGATCACCGAGCTTCTGCCCTCCCGTTTGTCGAACCGATAATATAGATAAGGGTCGCCGGTATCCCAAAACAACGATTCGGCCACCGACTCGACTTCCGCCTCGATGGCATAAGTGGAATACGCGGCTACTTTGGTTTGAAAAAGCGCCGCCCAAAAGGTGTCGCGCTCGCCTTGAATCGGCACATGTGTCGCGGCCACGATCGCATCGTAGGTTATCGTCCCGTGCTTTGTCTCAAGTCTGTGCTTGTCGCTGTTGACGTTACTTCCACTTGTTCTTGAAAAGACGTGGCAACCGTCCCCGGGAAGAATCCGCGCGATGGCATCGAGGTATTTCAGAGGATGAAACTTCAGCTGGTTGGGGAATCTCACGGCTGGACGCTGAAAGACCGGATCGCTTTCAACGAAGGCCGCATCGAAACCCAAGGCAGTGGCCATCAGGGCGTCCTCTCGAAGCGATTCGGCTTCGCTTTGTGCATCCTTTCCGGTTGCTGCAAACAAATAGCCCGGGACACGCTTGAGCTCGCAGCCGATCTTCAGCTCACTAACGATGCTGCCGATCTGTTGCATGGCGAGGTGACCCGCCCCCCAAAAAGCCTGAGCCCGCTCCCGGCCCAATTGGGAGGCGAGTTCATGCAGGCGGGTATCGGTGACGAAACTGAGATGGGCCGTCGTGTGAGCAGTTTCCCCTCCGCCGATATTCTTGAGGTCCACGACCGCAACGCGGCAGCCAGCCTGTTTAAGGAGATATGCCGTAGTAATGCCGGTAATCCCCCCTCCGACGACAAGAACGTCGACTTTCACCTGGCCGCTGAGCTGCGGGAAGTCATGCCCATTCACGGTGTCGATCCAAAGGGATTGCTTCTTCATGATGGCGTGGTAACGCGGGTCGCCACCCGCGGAGACGAAGGCTGCGGTTGCCCGATGGCGTTTTGTTCTCGGTCTCTCGCTGGCATGGCAGTTCCGAGAAGATCGGTTGTGAGACCTCTGATGGATGGAAGAAAGATCCTGCTGCGTATGACGGAAGCGTTCGAGTGAACGGCCTTTCCCATCGCCCGGTTCGCGACCCGAAGAAGAATTTTGTGATATTAAGCCAAACTTGCTAGCCCTCGCCCCGCCCTTCGTTCCGTTTCACGCATCTCAGGAGGAGGGCGGCACGGCACGGCTGGTGTCCTTGGTGCCTACCTTGCCAGAATCGGGAGCAAGGACGGAAGCGGAGATTTTTCGCTCACGTGAACGAGATCTTGCGAAGGCCCAACCATGGCTACCAAACAAGGGAACCGCGCCGGCTACACGAGAATTCCGTAGCGGCCGTAGCCTCTTGCTATTCGATAATTCGACGAGCAGGGTTCTTGGCGAGAACCATACCGGAGCAACCACGTTCATGAGCCGCCAGCATTTGACGTAAGTGATCCTGCAAGCGACGGCGGTTACTTTTCGACATGGACTTCAAATCTTCTTTTGAAAACCGGCGCGCGCGAAACTTCATACGCTTCCCAATCTACGTGCTAGCCGAGGTTTCGCAGTTTCAAGGGTATAGGTTGGGTAAGTAATTGATATAGAGGCAGAGATTTTTCAGGGGCTGGGCTGGTCGGCCACACAAGGGGTTTGGATTTGATGGGAATAGACTCTGGGCGGAGGCTGTTCGGGCAGGTTCCAGCCCAGATGATGAAGCAGCAGAGCTTGGTGTCTTTCGGGTTCGGTAATGCGCGGCAGACAGAGATGGCGGCCGTCACGCAAGCGGAACCAGACTTCTACCATCAGGAGGGAGCGCAGGCTCTCGAGGGCGCGAGCCGGAGTGATCGATTCGGCCACGATTTTCAGCTTCTGTTTGAGGCAGATCCATAAGCAATAGCCCAGGAAGGCCACTAAGATATGGGCTTCGACGCGGCGCTGGATGCGGTGCCAGATCGGGCGGATGGCCAGTTCGCTTTTGAGGGCCCGGAAGGCGGCTTCTACTTCGGTGAGCTGCACGTATTGACGCCAGAGGGCATCGGGATCCATGGGATCAAGATTGGTGCGCAGCAGATAGGCACCCTGGCGCAGCTTGGCTCCCCGAAGCCGCGCCTTATTCCAGGACCACCACAGGTTGCCCCTGCGATGTGCGACTTCGCTGAGCATGGACCAGGCTTGGGGATAACGCTCTTCGAGTCGTCCGAGCCGGCGCTCGATTTTGGCCCCGTCCTTGAGGGCTCCGCGGGCCACCACGCGACCCAAGGCGCGCAGAGAGCGGTGCAACCGCACGAGTTGATTTCGCAACATGGCGGATTCCTTTCTGGCCCGCAGCAGGCTGCGCGCCAAGACGAAGGTCTCTGCTCCCTGGCAAAGAAGTTGAACGCGTACCCCAGGCTTCCCAGCGATCTCTTGCCAGTCGCCGGCAAGCAATTCGCGCTCAAAGTCGGCGAGTTTGCGACGCGGAGTGCCCACCAGATAATAGGCTCCTCGTTGCCGAAGATCCTGCAGGTTATCTTCGCTGACCACCCCGCGATCAAACACCCACACCCGGCCCTTCATTCCGTACTTCTTCTCGATCTGGGAAACGATCTCTTCGAGAGTGCTCACGTCGGCCGTGTCCCCCTCGAAAACCTCGTAGGCCACCGGAAAGCCCTCCGGAGTCACCACCAGCGCGACGATGACTTGCAACGTGTCCGGACGATGGTCACGGGAGTAGCCGCGCGCAGCGGATTCCACCCCGACAGCTTCTCCTTCAAAATAGGTGCTCGTCAAATCGTAGAGCAGGATCTCACATTCGGCTCCAAAGAGGTCACTCCAGCGCTCCTGGAGATGGCCCATCAGCGCATCGCGATGCTCGAGCGCCTTGTCCAAAGCCCGATAGAGACGGTCCTTGCCAGCCACAGCCTCATCACATCCCAACAAAAAATCCATCGCCGTGCGCGCAAACCATCGCTCGTGGATGCTCAACTCGCTGCCCGGAGCACAGAGCCGATTAACCGCCAAGAGTTCGATGACCTTGGACCATTCCACCGCTCCACGCCGATCTCCGAGGGCTTCAAGCCAGCGCTCTCAATCGGAAGATCCCTGAACGCTATATCGGGGCCGCTTAAATCCTCAGAAACAAGGCAGGCGATTAGAATCCCCTTCCAACGGCCTTGTCGCGCTTGAACTTGCTCAATCCAGCTTGCACCCGACGGAAGGGCAAGAAACTCGCTGGTTCAAACCAGCGACCAAGTTCCTTTGCCGCGTGTCCAACGCGAGATGCCTGCGTTGTGCTGAGCGAGTCTACGAGAACCATCATCGGAGAGACCGACGTAATTTATGCATGCCTGCAAGGGTTCGATCCATATCAATTCATCTTAACCTTCAAGCACCGGACGCGGGTCTTCGATCGGTGCGATTGTGAGATTCGCGCGGACTGCGTCGGAAGGCGCGGCGGCGCGCCTCGTGGTCAAATGATTAGCGGACGTTCGGTGAGGAGCTTGCGCGTGCGCTCGACAGCACTCTGATGCGCTCCTTCGCCACGTGTCGAGAGACAGGGCGACAACAGAGCTTGCACAATGCCGTGGACTCGAGCCGGGTTGTCGCGGCCGCCGCTCCGCCTGTTGGCTCGACCGGGAGGGCGAGCGGCGGAACGATCATCTCCTGAAACTTGCTTGTCTTAAGCAGTCGCAGCAACCGGCGTTTCGCAGTCCGCACCTCATCCAGCTTGGAGTTCGGATTCACCATGATCCAATGCAGGTTCCAGATGATGTCCGACACCGTGGGCGGCAAAGTCCGCGCAGCTTCGGAGACACCGAGGCCAGGAGCTGGCAGTTTAGCCGGAGAGGAAAGCAGTGCAGTCACGAGATGTTTATGTGAGGGCTTGTTGTTGAAGTCTTCATCTTCCGCCAGTCCGGCGAAAAGAACTAAGATTAGTAATGGATTAAACCGATAGTGTTAGGCTATGTGTTATTTCCACTATGGAATCGCTCAATTTTCATCACCTGCGCTACTTCTGGACAGTTGCGAAGACGGGGAGTGTGCGCAAGGCAGCGGAGCAGCTACACATTTCGCAGCCCTCGATCAGCGCACAGCTCAAACTCTTGGAGGAAACGCTCGGCCAGAAGCTATTCCAGCGCAGCGGGCGCAATCTGGTGCTCACCGAAGTCGGCCAACTCGTGCTCAGCTATGCGGACGAGATTTTTTCCATTGGCCGCGAGCTCATGAGCGCCGTGAAACAGCGTCCCGGCAACCGCGCGCTGCGGCTCAACGTCGGCATGACCGACGCGCTTTCAAAGCTGATCGCCTTCGAGATACTCAAGCCGGCGTTTTGGTTCGCTGATCCGGTCCACATCGTCTGTCGGCAAGCGGAGATCGGGCCGCTGGTCAACCAATTGCAAGCGCACCGGCTCGACATCGTGCTCGCCGATGAGCCAGCGTCGAGCAGCCTCAAAGCGAAGACATTCAATCACCGGCTCGGCCGCTCCGGCGTCACCTTCTGCGCCGTGCCCGCCATCGCGGTCAAGTTGCGACGCAACTTTCCGCGCTCACTGCATGGAGCTCCCGCGCTGCTGCCGAGCGAGAACATGGGCATGCGCGGAGCGCTTGAAAAGTGGTTCGATGGACAAGGAGTGCGCCCGCGCCTGGTCGGGGAGTTCGAGGATTCAGCACTGATGGAAGTCGCGGCATCCGGGGCGCTCGGTTTCACTACGGTGCATACGGTCGTGGATCGAGCAGCACTAAAACACTATGGCCTCAAAGTCATCGCGAAAGTTGAAGAGTGCGGGAGCGATTTCTATGCGATCACCGCCGAGCGGCGCGTGAAGCATCCGGCAGCCGTTGCGATCACCGAACACGCATATTCACAGCTCTTCGCGTGAGCGCCATCGCTGGCGCGTTGTTCATTGTGATAAGAAGCTAGGGGTATCCATGACCGCTTATTTCCCGCCCGATCCTCGAGAGCATCATTCGTGCGCGCGACTTCTCCGCATTGCGCGGGAAGCTTGAGAACTGGGAGCCCGCAGACCTGGCGGGCTTGATGATCAGTCTGTCGGTTGAGGATCAGGTGATCGTCGATTCTTAAAGACCGGCTCCCCACATCATCCAGAAGATCGTCCATTCCGGATCCTGGGAAATAGTGAAGACGTCCCGGCGATGGGGCTGTAGGACTTGCGAACCGTTAGCCAGTCAGCTCGTAGCGCTCGCGGATCGGCTTGATAAGCGACTCGGACAGGCTCGCTACACCGCCACGGCGGTATTGCTTCTCGACCTTGCGGATGGCCGCGGCGAGTGGCTGGTCGCCGAACACATCGGCTACCCAGTGCGAAAAATCGCCGCGTTGCGCGTGGCCCTCAAGCGCTGCGGCCGGCAACCGCTGCAGCACCGTAACGAACTCTTTCAACGTGCGCGCCCGCGGACCGAACGGTTGGCCGTCGTGGGTAAAGACGAAAGCGCGCTCCTCCGGCAGCGGCACTTCGAGATACTTGGCGCGGTGCCGCACATGCGAAGTGAGGCGTTCGGCGATCGTGAATCGTTGTGGCAGACGACCCTCCTCGGCGATGCGTGGGAGCACGGCCGCTTCGTCGATCCCCAGGTCTCCGAGCACCTCTCCCCATGCGAATTCCGCGCCTTCCGCCGCGCCGCACAGCGTAGCGAGCGCTTGAACTTCGGCTGGATCAGTCAGCGGCGTCACGATGATCGTTTCGACCGCACGCGACAGCTCAGGATGGAGCTGCGAAGGGCGGTAGGTAATCAAGACATAAGCAGCCAAATCGAAGTCCACGCGCTGTTCAACCTTTGGTTGATGCAGGAAGTAATGCGCCTCATCCACCACGATCCAGTGCGGCAGGCCGATGCTCCGTCTTAGCGCGGCGAGCATCGGTAGCAGTTCATCCACGTAAGCGAGTTTTTCCTTATGGCTGATCGCCGAGAGATCGATCACGACGCTGATTTCCGGATAGCGCAAGGCACGCGCCACATCGCTCAAGCGCGGTAGCGGCTCTTCGCCGCCAAAAACCACTACTCCGGGAAGCGATTCCAAGGTCGCGTAGTCCCCCTCGGGATCGATCAGGCACAGGCAATATCCCTGGAGGATGAGCTGCTCGCAAAACAGGCCGGTGATCCACGACTTGCCCGAGCGAGGGTCGCCCGCGATCAGGATGTTGCGGCCGTGGATGGCCGTCTCTAACGGACCGGCGGCGGTTTGGCCGAGCAGCACACGCCGGTCATCCGCGCGATTGGGGGGTAGCTTTAAATGGGTAATCACTTCGCGGATGTAATTGGCCACCGCCTCCGGTCCGGTGCCCTGCAAAACGTCGTCGGCGATCGCTTTAAGGGACTTGCTTCCCCAACTGACGGCTACGCCGATCTCGCAGGCTTCGAGCAGCGCGTGGTCATTTTCCGCGTCGCCGATCCCGATGCAGTTATGCAACGAAAGCCGCATTGTATTCAGCACTTCGCGCAACCCGGTCACCTTGCTGATTCCCTGCGGAAGCACCATCACGCGGCTGCGGTTAAAGACGAGCATCAGCGGCAGCTCCAGTTTTCTCACCACCTCTAGAATCTTCGGCGCCGCCGCCGCATCGGCTTCGACTACGCAATCGCCGAATGAGAAGCTCACTCCCCGCTGGTAAAGATCACTCAGCAACTCTCGTGAGGTGGGACGGCCCAGCACGCGTGTCCTCCCATTCGGGAACGCGAGCACAGCGCCATTCTCTGCGACGACGGCATCGAACAAGTCCTGCTCCGGCAGGATACGACGCAGCTCGGAAAGACTTCGCCCAGTCACGAGCACGACCACTATCTGGCGCGTCCGCGCCTCGCGGATTGCCTCCAGGACAGCCGGATGTGCGCGCCCATGGCGCGCGATGGTTCCGTCGTAATCGAGAGCGAGGACGTTGAATTTCATGGGAGTGGCGAATGGCTTGCGAATCGGCAGCACGAACTCACGTGAAGTCATTCAGCGCATTCGAGGTCGCCTTCACGCAGCCGTGGCGAGGGCGGCCTCGGGCTGGAAGTGGATGTGAGTCACCTTCAGTCGCCGCAAGCCGTAGGGCACGGTCCACTCGAACTCATCTCCAGCTCGGTAGCCGAGCATCGCGGTGCCAAGCGGTGCGAGAACGGAGATCTTGCCCTCGTCGATGTTACCCTTGCTCGGAAAGACGAGCGTGAATTCCATGCGCTCGTTAGTATCGAGATCGATAAGTTCGGCGCGGCTGTTCATGGTGATCACGTCCGCAGGGACTGCCTCGGGCGCAACGATTTGCGCGCGGTCAAGCTCGCTCTTGAGAGCCTTTAGCTCGCCGCGCGTACGTTCGGATATCTTGCCGCCGGCGGCGATCACGACGCAAAGCTCAGCGTGGTCAGCAGCGCTCATGATGATGTTTCGGTTCTTCATGTCTTGCTTTTACCTTTCTTGCTTTAATGTTGGATGTTGGTGACGTTGCCACTAGCCGCTGCTGGGCTAATGTGCGTCGCGTGATTCCAGTCCTGGCGTCCAACTGGGAGAACGCTTGCCGGCATACCCCTTTGAGAATCCGATCGATCTCAGCCCCGGTCGAACGCCCGGCAGCGAGTGCGTTTAAACCGCCTTCGCTTGTACCGACGGTATTTCCACAGATAGCAGGTGATTGCTTTTCTTCCTTTCCGTTTTGGGACTTTAAGTCCTCCGCGGCGGGATTCACCACAAAGAGCCCAAGCGGATTGTTCCGATCGAATGTCGCGGGAAGCTTGCGGACGATGCGTGATTCACGAACTTGGAAGAATGGCGTTACAGTGTCGTCAGAATACACACCTGCGCTTCCGGCAGCGTCGTGAGACTGATAGTCAGCGCGTGCCGGCGAATCTCTTTCGTCTTCAGCGACACGGCGCCTGTACAGCACCTGCTTCATCCAGATAGTGAGCGCGACGGGAGCGAGCCCAATGAGCAACACGAGCAGGAACTCGATCAACGTGAGGGTTCCGGTTGGTTCATCTTCGAAAAACATCGCGACGGTCCTTTCTGTTAAGTTGAAGCGCTCGTGGCAGCAACAGCCATGCCGCGAACGCGATTAGCAATGCAATAGATTGATGCGGGTGCTGGCGGGCTCAGCGCGCCCAGACCGGGCCTAGGGGACCGGAGGAAGCACGACGTGTGCAACGCTGTAGTCGCGTCGGCCATGCTGCCGGACAGCCGCTCCGAGCCGCAGTCGGCCAGTCATCCGCCCGTACACTTCCCGACCGAGTTCGGTGAGGTAGAAGCCATCTCGATTCATCTGAATAAGCCGAACCACTTGCAAAATGCTGAGCACCGCTCGCAATGCGCTCGTTGGCAAATCCTCCCCGTCGGGGCGCCGCTTCTGTTCGGACTGAATTTCCTTGATCAGCGCATTGAAGCCGATTGGCTCTGAATGCGCAGCCAAGAGAGTGAGGATCCAGGAGGACGCTTTCGATCGAGCGAAGAAATCTATTAGCGCATCTTCCAGACCCTCAAGATCTGGCGCGAGCCGAGAACGCAATTTCGGCGCGCCCGGACTGGTCGCAGCGGACCGATCCATGCTCCCACGGACGAACTGGCCGCCGATGAAGAGCAGCGTCAACGGGACGAGAACGAGCGATGCGATGATAACTATGATAAGGAGCGAAATATCCATAACTTGTGGGTTTCAGTGCGAATGAAGGGTTGCGGGCGAATTACAGGAGCAGTCGTCTGCGCGGTTACGAGGGCCGGAGACCGTGCGGACGAGCCGGCCCTCGCTGCCGCAGCGATGTCATCCATTTGACGATGGATGTGCCGGCGACCCAAGAAAAGCAGCGCAAGCGCGGCGAGCGTTAGTGGAGCGGCGATGACTGCGAACTCGAGGATGGTAGTGATTTTCATAATCTGAGTTGCTGTTGGGTGTCTTGTCGTCCGCACACTACCTCCGCCAAACAAAAAGACTATGACTAATATTCGATTGTAACGATAGTGTTTGGCTATGAGTCCTCTGGCGATTCGATTCGCAAATGCTCGTAGATCAGTCTTCGATCGCCGCCGGTGAATGATGTTTCGGAACACTTTTGCAAAGCGGTCTACGCAGGCTTCCGGCGCAGGGAAACGGCGCAGCGCTTTGGTACGGTATAGAAGAAACTCGAACGAGTCCGTCGCGGCGACGGAGGCTCGCCAACTCTCGGACACACTGCAGGCGGTTATCGACGCACCCGGCTCAAATCGAATCGGGCATAGCGCTCCAGACGCTACCGGCAGGGAGTTCTGTTGAGAACACCACGAGGAGAGCCTTGCAGCGCAGCGTCAGCGAGGCAAGGATGAGAATGATCCGTTGTCAGCGCGCGGCGCTTTGCCGTGAGACCGCTCCGAGGCTCACGCTGTGGTCGAGACTTTTGTCGCCCGGCTCGCTCGTGGTCTCAAGCTAGCGCACGCGGCCGGGGGCGTTGTTTGTTCCTACCGGTGCCTCAAGATTGATTAGAGAAATACTATCGCTCTCATCGATAATGAATACTAGTGGATGTCTGGGCAAGGCGTAAGTTCGAGACATGAAAGCAATCCAACGGCCTCTTCGAAGAGATTGGCCTGCGCGGCATCTCGTCTCCTTAAACATTCCTAGCGCAGCGGCTTTTCAAGCCGAGGCAAGCGATACCATTCCATTTTGCCTTCGATTAAGAAAATTGGCAAAGCGGTCTTGGATGGCCTCAGTCGAAGATGTTGGCGGGCACCAAGACGCCAGGGATGGCAACGAAGGTGATCGAAATCAACACGCGCCAGCACCTATGCCCATCGCTACGAAAGCGAGAACACTTAATTCGAGTAAACCATGACACTTCTTCCCTTCGTTCATACGGATTCAGAGCGCAGCGAGCGCACGAGGACTCCGAACCTGCGCCCAATGACCGCTGAAGTACCGAGCCAGCCGCGGCAGTCGCGAGGCGGCTCGGTCGCTGACCCCGATTGCCTCCGCCTCGACATCTGTCGGTGGGAAACTGAGGGCGGCGCTTGATTGAAGAAAGGCGCCCGCCCGACCCGCCGCCGTCTTACACTGCAAACAGTAACCTTCAAACGGAGTGATACGCCATAAAACTGACTAACTTCAGCTCATCAAGTAACAGGCTCACCCGTCGCCCAACTCGCCAGGCCCCAACCGAATCGCTCGACGCCGAGCGGTTGCTCAATCGAGCGGACGTTGAAAGTGGGCATAGACATCGGAACGCCCTTACCTGAACTGTATACTTTGACGGTCTACAATGGGAACGGGACGGGGAACTATCCTGCGGGCGCATTGGTCACGGTGACTGCGGATGCGCCGCAATTCGGGCAGGAATTCACCGGTTGGACCGGTGACATTGCTATCCTTTCAAATCCATTCATCCCCACTACGACAGCGACAATTCCTTGGATGGATGTGGCTATCGACGCGGCGTACTCAGCTCTGCCAGCTTATATGGTGACAGTGACAAACGGGACAGGGGATGGAGACTATCTCGTAGACGAGCAGGTTGCCATCGCCGCGGACCCGACGCCTGCCGGCCAGCAGTTTGCGGGTTGGATCGGCAACGCAGCTTTCGCCAACGCCTCGTCGCCGACGACCACGTTTACGATGCCATCCTCCGCCGTGGCGGTCACGGCGACCTACTCTGCCTCAACTGGTCCCATGGGCACGGGGTTGCGCGGGCAGTACTACAACGCGCCGTATCCGCTGGCCAATCCGTTTTCTGGTGCCGCAGTGATCACGCGCACGGACGGCGAGGTGGATTTTGACTGGGGCAGTGGTGCACCAGGATCCCAGATAAGCACAAATTTCTTCTCGGTGAAGTGGACCGGTCAGCTAAAGCGCCCGTATCGGGAAGTTACACCTTTACAGTCAGGGGCGATGATGGAGTGCGCCTCTTTCTTAATGGGACAAAAGTCATCGAGGGATGGAGGGACCAGGAAGCCACGCCTTACTCGTTCACCACGACGTTAACTGCCGGTACACTGTATGACATCGAGCTGCATTACTATGAGCACGAGGGCAACGCCGAGTGCCGGCTGCAGTGGAGCTATCCTGGACAGTCGACCCAGGCTATCCCGCAGAGCCAACTCTATCCGTTAATAACAACAATCGGTGATCTCGATCAAGAACACGCCCCATCCGCAAACTTTGATGCTTTAACGGTCGCCGGCGATTGAACACAAATCCAGAAGTTTACAGTTAGACTAACTGGAGACATTGTCGCGATTGATGTCCAGGTGCCCTCGGGACCAGATACGTTCGAAGACCTTGTCCTTGCGGTTTGGTCTACCGACGCCGAGGAACTCCCGCAGAATTTACTGGTCGCGCGTTCCGCAGCGGCCCACTCCTGAGACGCTTCTATCTCCGACATCATTTGTGACGTTTAACTTCGGCGCGGAAGCTCTGGCTGTCGGAGGGTGAGTTGCTCGCCATTTTATTGACCGCCAATGTGCCAAACGAGCATGAACGTGAGGACGTCTTGCGCTCAGCGAGCTTTATCCACCGTGACTTTCATCGTCGTCAGTTCCAGGGCGCCGTAGTTGGACGTGAGCGCGACGTCCGCTGCATCGCGCCCGTAGCCGATCATAATGCGATTGCCGCGAGCTTCCTTTTGCACCCCATCGAAGGTGAACCAGCGCCCGTCAATGAAAGCTTCAAACCACGCATGAAGGTCCATCGGTTCCAACTGATAGAGATATCCGACGACCATGCGCGCAGGGATATTGAGGCTGCGCGTGAGTGCGATCCCCAGATGAGCATAATCGCGGCAGACTCCGGTCCTCGATTCGGCGGTCTCGACTGCGGAGGTACTGGCGTTGCTGGATCCGCGGACATATTTCATTTCGTCGCGCAGCCACTGCTCAATCGCTGCAACCTGCGGGTAGCCCGGGAGTTTTTGGCCAACAATTGAACTCGCGAGATCGTTTAACAAATCCGACTGACAATAGCGGCTCGGCAGCAGGAATTCCAAAGCGCTTTCCGGTAATTCATGCACCGGCACAAACGCTCCGTCAGGTTCTACATCGACCGTATCTGCCGTGTGCGCCCGACAACTGCAATGCACGTCAAATTTTCCCTTCGGAATGAGCACCCGCTGGCAGAGGTTCCCAAATTTGTCGGTATATTCCACCACGGGCGCATGCGGCTCGAAGACGTATTCCTCACGCGTGATCCACTGCGCATAACCGCTGCGTGGGCGTAACATCATGACCGCAGGAATTGGAGCATTGCTCGTATAGGAAATATGGCAGGTGGCGTCGAGGATCATAATTTTACTTGAACATACCACGCATGACGGCCGGGGTGAGGGTATTTAAATCTGGCGGCGCTTTCGTCAAAGAGTTTCAGCAGCAGAACCCGGTGCCGAATTCCCCCGGCCGCTTATCAGGACGCGTCGAAGCTCACCCACTTCGAGAAAAGAAGAGAGGGAAGAGGGCTTCAAGCTGGGCGCGCCTCCGCAATACGGCTGAGGTTCGTGCGCGGATCGCCGAGCTGCAAGCTGAGGCCGGGCATGAACAAGGCAGAAATGAATGTCGCTGTTTGCTTGCATCGGCGAGCCATTGATCAGAAATTAATCGAACTAGAAATGTCAATCGTGTAGGAGAACCACTATGAAACCACCAAAGATCAGAGCAATGTGGCAGGCTAGTGATACTAGGAGCGCCAAGATCGACCACTTCATGACGCGTTATTACGATACCCCAGAAGAGGCACAGGACCATCTCATGAAGGCAATTGGGCACTTTAACTATCTGGGCCAGGTGGCGGGAGATGCCTTCTCCAACGATACGAAGCGATGCGAAGCAGCTCCCCGCAATGGCGGGCATGTGACCTTGGAATGGAAATGAAAAACCCACACGCGCAAACCCTCGGACGCCTTGGCGGTAAGGTGAAGAGCCAAGCGAAGACGCTGGCGGCTCGTAAGAACGCAAAGAAGGCGGGTGCCCAAGGAAAACTAAGAAGTTAGTTTAGACCCGAGCTACGAACGCTCCAACTTGCGACATAAGCGGATAGGCGACGCGGTTTCTTCAACGTGCCAATATGCGACGTTTGCCAAAGGGCAACTCAAGACTGGTTATCCGTCTCGCAGGAATAGCAGCAACCGCTCGTCGATGGCGTAGCCGCCAGCTTCGTCGCTCTTCCATAGGCCCTGAGTGCTGAATGCGGTTTTATATTTCACGACTACGCCTGCGTGCCTTGAATTTCTTGAAAAGCTGTTGATTCAAGCCACTGCCAACACTCATCACGTCTGCGCTTCGGATCGGTGCCGCGCATATCCTCGATCTCGAGTTCGACCCCTTTCGCGCGACGCCTACCGAAAAGCGCCCGCGGTTGCTTTTAGATCTTTGCTAGACATTAGAAGTTTGCCGGGCTCCCCGAGGAGGATGTCGAAGAGCCCGGCTTGCTGGCGGGCTGGCCAAAGTTATTGTCACTGGGAGGGGGCTTGAGCCAGATTGCCGCGAACTCGACGGCAGCTATCATGAGTCCTCGACTGTCGGCTACGCGCTGGGCGAGCTCTTGTGAGCAGGGGATCTCTTGCGGATTGCCCGAATAGCTAGTATTGATGAGCCTTGGAGGCGAGTTTTGCGCTCCGCAGCAAACGGCAGAGTTCCGGCGTGTGTTCCTCGGTGCCTCGGAATCTGATTGGCCAGTCCTCGGTGCCGCCGAGGTTTGCGCGCAGGAAGCGATGCAGGTTAATGGCTGCGCGCTCAAGCCGCGTCGTGCTCCTCGCGAGGCGCGGCCTCGGCATTCTGTAGTATTCTTGTTCCATTGTTCTTGTTGTTTTTAAATTCTCCCTTCCGATGCCGTGGCACCGAGCGAATTCGATCAAGGCCTAACAAGTCCCGAGAGGTATAAATAAGCGGTTAGCTTTCGGGTGTTGGCAACCGCATCGGAACAAATCCAAATCGCGCCACTACTATCAGAATTCGGTGCACGTCATCCCAACCCGATTCCTTGGTAAGGCTCATCAAAGTGTCCCAATGCGGACTTCGGCTTAGGAGATAGTTGGCTGCTTCCTCGGGGGTAACATCCTTCCCCCCGCCGCCAATATAAGGCCCTCCTGCGCGAATCCCGTATTGCCCGCCAGGATGTTTTCTCCTGACGCAGAAATACCACCACGAGTCGCGTGCGAACTCAACGCATTGCACTGTGATCTCGTTGAAATCTTTGGAGACAGTCGGGATAAACCCGTTGTCAGCTCGGCGTAGGAGGCGGCTTCGGCTTGAATAGGTTCTTCGGGTGCTCATCGGGTATGTAGGTGATGGATCGCACCAAGAGCACAAAGAAATCCGCCGACCTGTCTCATTCGCCTAATAAAGTGAAAGAAAAGGGAAAATATGACGCCAATGTGCTCTGAATTACGCGGACTGAAGCAGGAGCAATCTTTGTCTCTAAAAGCACGAAAGCCCTTGATTTACAAGGGCATTCGGAAACGAAAGTGGTTGCGGGGGTAGGATTCGAACCTACGACCTTCAGGTTATGAGCCTGACGAGCTACCAGGCTGCTCCACCCCGCGGTAGAGTGTGAAAAGTACCCATTTAGTTGTGCGGCGCAAGAATTATTCGCCGCAACTGCCGGATTTGCTTGAAGAACGCGGACTCCGAGAGAATGCTTTCGTGGTTCCTGGAGTTCTCAAAACTCGCACCTATTGGCAGCGAACTGTTCGAAACTGAGCCGTTTCGTTTGCTTCGGACAAATCATTGCGCCGCGGGTCGCAGCAAGGGGAAGAGCTCGTCGGCCAGTCGCTCGTGCGCCGCTGCCAGATACTGCAATTGGACTCCTCCCGAGCCTAGCAGAGCCTTCTCAAGATCCTCGACGCCGATCGGCGTCGGGTGGGGACGCGACAAATCGAGGACGGTCGCGCCCAGCTTAAGAGCGAAGAAGAGTCCGGGAACGACGTCGTACGGCTTCTGCCCGTCCAGCTCGAACACGGCATCGACACCGCGCGCCCGTTTGACTTGGTGGTCGCACATGCGCACCAGCATCGGAATTCCGCCAAGGTTGTAGATGCGGAGGTTCTCGAATTCTTCGTTGCAAACTGCGGGCAAGAGTGGCCGTTGCGCCACTCCGAGAAGGCGCTCGACCTTTTGACCGTAAAAGTAGAGAGACGCGTCGGATAACGCTCGCTCTGGGGGCAGGCCTGTCACCTCGTCAGCCTCGAGAGTCAAATTAGCGAGGACCTGCCCTTCGAGGTCAGGAAGATCTCGATAGACGCGAACGCGCGGATCATCGTCGGTAGCAAAATAGACGTGGTTAGGTGGCAGGCCCACTACTGCAGCGCGAATCTTCGCGGAGGAACTCGCTACGTCGAAGAACACCGCTGCAGAACACCAGTTGGCCAGGCTCCGCTCGGCCAAGTCGCTACCGTCCAGGGCGTCGACGACAACGTAAGTGCCAACCGTCCCGGAAACAGGGACGGCCTCACCTGGTCGCTCCTCTCCAGTGACGACCACCGATGCGTACCTCCCACCGTCATAGTGCCGGAACTGAGTTGCAAACTCCCGGTCTGCGATGAGGTCAACGTCGATTGCCTTCTTCTTCGTTTCGGCGTCGATCGTTTGCCTGACTGCGGTGTTGGGATCGTCCTCGAACTCTCGGATAATACGTCGCAAAGTCTGACGGATCGCGAACACGCCTGCTTCGGCGAGGGATGCTGATCTGAATGGCTTCATTTCGAACTGCGGCTGGAAATGTCTAACGTAATGATAATGGCAAATATAGTCACCAAGAGAACGCGTTCTCTCTAACCAGAGTGCACTACTTCTTTGGAAAGTGGCTGGGTTTCCTGCAAGGGGTTTCCAGGATGGAGTCCAGGGCGGAGGCGATGGCGGGGGCGTGTGGACCGGCGATAACGTGCCAGACGCTTTCGGACACTTTGGTCACGCCGGCGGCGCCGGCACGCTGGAGGGCGGCTTCGTCGGCTCGTCCGCTTTCCCGCACCTCGAAGCGCAACCGGGTCACCGCGACATGCTCGGCTTTGGCCACGTTGGCCGACCCGCCCAGAGCTTGCACCAGGCGCTGCGCGACCGCGGTATCCTCCGCACTGGCTGGCTCCGGGGCAGCCAAAGCGCTGCTCTCGGCGCCCGCCGCCGGGGCCGCCGCCGCGGCTGGCGGCGCCAGGGGGGCATGCTCTCCTCCGGCCATGGCTTCCCGGATCTCTCCGGCGAGGATCTCGGCCTGCGGGCCGATCACCACCTGCAAGGTATTGCGACTGGGACGCACCACTCCGCGCGCCCCCAGGCTGCGCAGCGCCGGCTCGTTGACGAGCGCATCGTCGACGATCTCCAGGCGCAGGCGCGTCGTGCAGGCGTCTACCAGCTTGAGGTTCTTGTTGCCACCGAGGGCTCGGAGATAGCCCACCGCTCCGGTCAGCGGACCGGCCGCGGCCCCGCCGGCCTCTCCGCCCGGGGCGGGCGTCCCCGGCTCCGCCGTGGGCTCCAGGGAGGCTTCCGCCCGGCCGGGCGTGGCCAGGTTGAACTTCCGAATCGCGAAGCTGAAGAGGAAGTAATAGATCACGAAGTAGGCCAGACCCACCGGGATCAACATCCAGCCGTTGGTGCCCAGCCGGTAGCTGATGACATAGTCAAAGGCTCCCGCCGAGAAGGTGAACCCGAGCCGCACCCCCAGAAAGTTCATCAGCGCCATCGAGATGCCCGTGAGGATCCCGTGGATCACGTAGAGGATCGGCGCCAGGAACATGAAGGTGAACTCCACCGGCTCGGTCACCCCGGTCAGAAACGCCGTCAGCGCCATCGACAGGAGCATGCCCCCCACCAGCTTGCGGTTCTCCGGCCGCGCCGCGTGATACATCGCCAGGCACGCCGCCGGCAGCCCGAACATCATGATCGGAAAGAAGCCGGTCATAAAGGAGCCCGCCGTGGGATCCCCCGCAAAGAAGCGATGCAGGTCTCCGGTGACCGCCTTGCCCTCGGGACCCGGATAGCTCCCAAAGACGAACCAGACCAGGCTGTTGAGGATGTGGTGCAGGCCCGTGACCAACAGCAGCCGGTTGAGCAACCCGTAGATGAAGAGCCCCAGCCCCCCGGCGTTGATCAACGCATGGCCCACCCAATCGATGCCTTGCTGGATGACCGGCCAGATGTAGCCGCAGAGCAACCCGAGGAGGACGCACACCAGGCCGGTGATAATCGGGACAAAGCGCTTCCCCCCGAAGAAGGCCAGATACTCCGGCATCTTGATGTCCTTATAGCGATTATACAGGTTCCCGGCGACGATCCCGGAGAGAATGCCCGCGAGCACCCCCATATCGAGCTTGTCGTTGATCGACTTCAAGACCGCCGTCAGGATCAGGTAGCCGATGCCGCCGGCCAGCCCCGCCGCCCCGTGGTTCTCCTTGGCAAAGCCCACCGCCACCCCGATCGCGAAGATCAGCGGCAGGTTGGTAAAGACCGCCCCCCCGGCGTCGGCCAGCCATTTGATGTTGAGCAGATCGGGCTGTCCCAACCGGAGCAGCAGTCCGGCCACCGGCAGCACCGCGATCGGCAGCATTAAGGCCCGACCCAGTTTCTGAAACTTCGCAAATGCAGCTGAGCTCATAGTCGTTCTAATTTATTATTTAGGATGTCATTAGTGATGAAATTCCTGCCCCTGCAGGACGTGACCCGAACTCCTAAGAGCTTATGCGCGGAACTCCTCCCACTCGGGTTCGTTTTGAAAGATCCAGTCGTAATAGGCGCGCTCCTTGAGTTCTGAAGCGGCCGCCTCATCGACGATCACCTTGCAATTGCGGTGCAATTGGATCGCCGAAGCGCTGATCATCGCCGTGATCGGTCCTTCCACCGCTTTGGCGAGGATCGCCGCCTTCGCCCGCCCCGTCGCCACGAGGATCAACTCCCGCGCGTCCAGGATCGTCCCCACCCCCATCGTCACCGCCCGCTTGGGCACTTTGTCGGGATCCCCGCCGAACATCTCCGCGTTCTGCTGCCGGGTCAGCGGCATGAGCGCCTTGTCGCGCGTGCGCGACATCAACGCCGAGAGCGGTTCGTTAAAGCCGATATGGCCCGCTTCGCCGATGCCCAGGAGCTGCAGATCGATCCCGCCCGCCTCCTTGATGAGCTGCTCATAATGCGCCGCTCCCGCTCGCAGGTCCTCCGCCATCCCATCGGGCACGTGGGTGTTGGCCAGGTTCACATTCACCCGGCTAAAGAGGTGATGGTTCATGTAGTAGCGATAGGAGTGCTCGTCCTCGGGCGGCACCCCGATATACTCATCCAGGTTGAAGGTGTGGCACTGCGCGAAGTCCAGCCCTTCCTGCTCGTGCCGGGCCACCAGCCGGTCATAGACCCGTTCCATCGTCCGCCCGGTGGCCAGGCCCAGCACCAGCCCGGGTTTGGCGCCCACGCGCGCCGCTATCAATCGGGCGGTCAGCTCCGCCGTCTCCTCGGGCGTCTTGCGTATGATAACTTCCATGCTTTCCTTTTCGTTGGTCGTTTAAACTTCAAAGAGTTTGCTCAGCTCCTCCTGGCTGGTGAGCACGCGGCCCCCCTCCAGGACTTGCTGAAACTGGCCCTGCTCCCAGCGGCGCACCCGGTAGAGGGTCGCAAACGGGAAGTCCGGCGCCGCTCCGCCCTGGCCGCCCACCAACTCCGCTCCGCGGCGCACGTTGTCGATCATCCAGGCCGGCAGGCGCAGGTGGTAGGCATTGCGCGCCACTTCTCCCACATGCAGGGAGAGCCCCGCCACCAGCTCGGCCACATCGGCCGCACTCGACTCCACCATCAGGTTGGGCGTGTCCATCGCCCCCCAAAACTCTGTCTCCACCGTCAGGCAACTCACCCCGGCCCCGCTCAAGGCTTCCACCAGCAGATGGTGCACTCCGAGATGCGTCTGGTTCCAATCGTCGTCGTGCGGGAAGAACACGATCGCCGGCCGGTGCTCTTGCAAGATCCCGACGATCACCTCAACCGACGCCGCCCAGCGTGCCGGGTCCTTCTCTTTCGCCGCCGGGTTCAGCCCCTCCAGTCCTCGCTCACCCGTGCCCACTAGTCCGAAGCCGATATACTCGCAGCAGTCCTTGAGCTCCTGCCAGCGTTCGGCCTGGCGATCCACCCGGCTGCCCAGGGTCACCGCCACATTGACCACGTTCATCTGCAACTCCCGCAGCAACCGCAGCGGCAACCCGCCGATGATTACCTCGTCGTCCGGATGCGGCGCAAAGATCAACACCTTCGGCGCCCCGGCCGCCACCGGCGGCCGCTCCGCACGCCCCAGGCCCGTGACGCTCAACGCCCGGTTCTCGGTCAACAAACGCACAAAGCCATCCACAAAGTTTCGATAGGGATTATTCATAAATTATAATTGTGTCTATTTGGCACCCGCCTCGGCCAACGGCCGAGGTTGAAGGGCTTTGCGGATCATCAACAACGCACCGCTCACCGAATCCGACTCGCAAGGCGCCAGCCGCGATCGCAGTGATTCGCCCAGCCAGGGTTCGATGAATCGCGCGAGTCCGCCCAGAAGACTGCATGGCAGTGTCGGATTGCCACTTTGAGCGGCCAGCGCCGCCCCAAGTCGATCAATCTCGCGCGCCGCTTGCTGGATCAACGTCACCGCGAGAGGCGTCCCGCGTTTCACATGCTCGATGACCAATGGAGCGATCTGCGCAAATTGTGTCGCATTGGCCTGATTGGCCCAGATCACCAACCGCATCAGATCGTGGTCGAAGTGCGCGTAGACAGACTCCAGAAGCGGTGAAGGTTCGCGCCGGTCGTCGAGCCAGTGCAGGGTTAGCCGCACGGCCTCCAGTCCCAACCAGGCGCCGCTGCCTTCGTCGCCGTGCGGAAAACCCCAGCCGCCGGCTCTGGATTCCCGACCCTCCTCGATCTGAAAAGCCACCGTCCCGGTGCCGATGGCGATCAACGCGCCATCGCGTCCTCCATGCGCGCCCAGGCAAGAGGTGTAGCCATCAGATTTCAAGATCAGCCGGGCAAACGAATGCGGCGTGTTAAGGAACTGATCGCAAGCGGCAGTAACCTCCGTGCCGGCCAGCCCGGCGCCACAGTAAAACCGGTGCCGACTGTCATCCAGACGCAACCCGCTCGGTGCCAGCGCTTCCTTCAATGCAGCATTGATCGATTGCCAACTCCCCTCCACGGAGAGGCGGATATTTGCCGGGCCCCCTTGACCTTGTCCCAGAATTTCGCCGGCGGCATTCTCCACGCGGACAATCGTCTTCGTGGCGCCACCGTCGACGCCGACGAAAATGTCTCTCGTCAGATCTGCGTTGCTCATCGGGCGACCTCCGCAACAAGGTGACGCTCGGGAGCAGTGCGCCGTTTCTCAAAGTGCTCCTCGATTTCCTCCAGCGTCTTGCCTTTGGTTTCCGGCAGGAAGAACGCCGCGGTAATGAAGTAAACCACCGTGCAGGCCGCCCAGAAGAGGAACATCACGGAGTAACCGTAGTTCCCGACCGTCGGCAGGAAGACGGCCGCGATCGCCGTGGAGACGCCCTGGTTCAAGAGCAGCGCAACCCCCATGCCCATCGAGCGGATGCGCGTCGGCATCAATTCAGAGAGGGCCAGCCAGACAACCACACCCGGCCCCACCGAGAATGCCGCAATGAAGAGACCGATGCACGCCGTAACGAGCCAGCCCGTTGTTTCCGTCGGCACGGGACCGTAGAAGGCGCGGCTGATCACAGGGAGCTGATCCGGAGCATTCGGATTGGGCTCGATGCGAAGGACCGGATCGCGTTCGTTGCTCAGGACGGTCTTCATCTTGTCACCGGCGCCGAACGAATAGAGCACCGTGAGGGCCATCGGGCGGTCTCCCACCGCGGGGCCAAGCGTCGCCTCGTTTACGGGAACGTTTAAACCGCCGACGGTCATCGCCGCCTGGACCTTGTCTTTCACGTCCACTCGCTTCGACTCGAAGCTGTAGAAGAGAAGCGCAGCTGCCACCAACGCGACGATGATGCCGCCCGTTCCAAGCTTCAGGAGAAACTTGCGCCCCTTCCTGTCGACCAGCGCGACCGCGACCAGAGTCATCACGCAATTGAGAATCTTGACCGCAACGTCGCCCTGGGTCGCCAGACTGGCACTCATTCCCGCTTGTTGCAAGATGACCACCAGAAAGCCGAGAATTGAGTTGATTCCCGTCGCCTGGTTGCACGCCAAAATGACGCACGCGATGATGAAGGGGATCACATACTTGCGCTGCAGGAGCGAACCTCTGCCGCCCAAAGCAGCTTTCTGTGGGGTCTCATGAGCGACCGCCTCCATCTCGTTGATCTCCAACTGCGCTTCTTCCTCCGAGCACGATCTGCGGAGTGCCGCCAAAGCCTGAGCCTTCTTGCCGCGGCGGTAGAGCCAGCGGGGCGATTCGCTCACAAAGAAGGCGCCGAAGAAGAAGATCAAACCGGGATAGATGACGGCCCAGAACATCCCGCGCCACGCGTGGTTCTGAGCAGCCTGGATCAACTCCTCGTTGCCCGCCGCCGCCGCGATGGCCGTCTCTGCGCCGTGCGCAAAGTACAATCCCAACACCGCCGCCACGACGATGCCAAAGGTTAGCATAAACTGAAAGATGGCTGTGCCTTGGCCACGAATCTTCGCGCTCAGACACTCGGCCAGATAGAGCGGCACCACCACGGCAATCACCCCGCCGCTCATGCCTTGTAGCAGCCGGCCGAAGAACAGCGGCAGAAAACCTTGCGACATGACGATCAGCCCTACGCTTGCCACGAACATCAAGGCGCTGACGATCATCATCGTCTTGCGCCCGAACCAGTCCGCCAGAACGCCGGCAACCAGCGAGGAGAACATGCTCCCTCCCAGCACCGCCGCCACGATGAACGAAGTCTGTCCAACCGTTAAGCTAATGGTTTTTTCGAGATAGAGCAGCGCCCCCGCAATAATGCCGACGTCGATGCCATAGAGCAGGCCGCCCATTCCTGCGATAAAGAGCAGGAACCGGCCATAGAAAGTAACATTCGGAGAGGATTTAGGAGACATAGGTAGGGACTTTTTTGAGGTGCACGTAAATGTGTGTTGTGGATTTGGGTTGGTGATGATTCCAGGGGGACAGAAAGCGCGTCGGGCCGATCGGGCCCTCGTCTTGGGGATCGGAAACCGTTAGAAGTTCCGGATCCGTTCCCGATACCGAGCGACCAACCCGGCGTTGTGTGCGCGGGCATTCGGGAGATTGGAACTGGCAAAAATCGGAACGGGCACGCCGCGGTCCGTCAGGTGCTTCACAACCTGCTCGAGGAGCAGATGGTAAACCAGCGAGCCGGCGATGGTGCTGACGGGCGCCGCGCGAAAATCGGTGTGCGGAATCGGCACCACCGCGTCACCAATCGGGACATGGTTGTCGATGACCAGGTCGGCCTCGGTCACGAGCGTTTTCGCCAGACCGCGCGCCTCCGCCACCGCCTGGCAGTAGCTCCGGGAGGTAACCGCGATCACCCGCAGCCCGCGAGCGCGCGATTCCGCCGCCACTTCCACCGGAACGTTATTGACCCCGCTGACCGAGAAAACGATCAGCGGCTCGCCCGCTCGCAAGTCGTAGCGATCGAGGATCAGGTTGGCCAGGCCGGTCTGCCGCTCCGTCTCGGTGCTCAAAAGGGCACCGACACCGAGCGAAAGAAAGGGCTCGAGGATCGCATTGACGCAGGCAAGACCTCCAGCTCGGTAAAACGTGTCCGCAGCCTGGCAAGCGCTGTGCCCAGTGCCAAAAACATGGATGACGCCGCCCTGCGCAATCGCGTCAGCACAAAGTTGTGCCGCGGATCCGATCGCGCCCGCCTCGTCGGCCAGGATCCGATTCATCGTCTCAGTCAGAGAACTCCAATAGTCAGACAAAGTTGCCATATTTGTTGTGACAAATAACCTAGTTTATATCTCTGTCAATACATTTGATCGAAATATTTCTGCCTGTTTGAACATTGATCATTGATGTGCGTCTAAGATTGTATCTCTTGTCAGATACAATGAATCGACTCAAACTTCATGAACAAGCCAGGCGGCGCATTGAACAATTGATCACCGACCGAGCGATCAAGCCTGGCGACCGAATTCCGACCGAGAGCGAGCTAGGTACGGAGCTCAAGGTGAGTCGCACGACGGTTCGCAGCGCTCTCAAGGTGTTGGAGCAGGAAGGCAAGATCGAGCGCACCCCTGGCCGCGGAACCATTCTGCGGCAGCCGCGTCTGGGACAACTGCTGGGGAAACTCCTCGGTTTTGGCGACGAAATGAGGCTCCGCGGACTCACGCCTTCCAACCGTTTAATCGACATCACCCAGACGATGCCCAGCGCACCGGTCCGAGCCCTCTTGCGGTTGGATGGAGAGTCAGTGTGGCAACTCCGGCGTGTCCGCTGTGCCAACGGCGAGCCGATTGCCGTCGAAACCTGTACAATTCCGGGCCATGCGTTGACCAACGAGGAAGCGGCTCGCCTCGGCGACGGCTCGTTGTACGATTTTCTCCGTCAGCATGGACGAGAGCCGGTCCGCAGCGAGCAGAGCGCTCAAGCTGGCTTGGCCGACCCGGAAGAAGCCTCCTTCCTGAACATCGAACCGGGTCGTCCGGTCCTCCGGTTTGAGAGGCTTTCCTTCGATCAGAACGAAGAACCGATCGAGTTTGTCACCTCGACCTACCGCGGCGACAAATATTCGTTCTACGTGCTTCTGAAGAAGTGAGCTACTCGGGCAGTCCGCTAGTTCTCCCTGAAAAAAGTCGGCGAGCGAGGTCGTGTCCAGAAGGTTCAGCAAAAGAGAGGCCCATTCACTTCGCATCGACCGCTTATCTCAAGGCCGGCCGTCTTAACCTCCGTATCCCTCATCCTTGGCCCTCTTGAAACGTCGAACGAGCCCAAAATTTACGCTCTCCGTTGCGGATAGCCTCGAGTTCCCTAATTGCGTCTTCGGACTTCAGGCGCTTCGCGGGCTGGTCAAGGAACTTTCGATCGACCGTCGATTCCCAGCGAGTCTACCTGCTCGACGAACTTCCAGAACATCCACCCCGAAGATTCGTCCGCTCTTCTCTCTGATCTTCTTTTCAAGTTCCGTGAAGACCAATTTCTGTGTTTCACCCACGCAAAACGGCCACTTCAGCGCCTCAACAAGTTCTCGAAGATTTAGCAATCCGCATCCTTTCGCCATTTCCCTCCGATACGGGTCACCGTTGTCCCCTTCTCCTGGATTCGAATTCCCGATAAGGTTCGCCATTGTAGCGGCTACTTCCCTGTTACGGCTTTTGCCGTCATCTCGTAGCTTGGAGATTTTTCGTATCGGTCACGCTGACCGCTGGAAAGTATCGAGAGCACCTGGCATTCGCGCGCCAAGTTCACGGCTTCAAAGGGCAGAAAGAAATCAGTATTTTCGAGGCTAATAAGCAACTCCGTTTGCACTTTGGCCAACGATTCGAGTTCCTTCCACGTTTTCGGTCCGACGGCATTGCCTGCGCTGGCGATGAACCATTTGGCATTCGCATTGGTTTTCACGACGCTGGCCCATTGCAAGGTCATCGCGAGAGCTGAGTCGATCTCGCGCTCGTCGATTTGCCCGTCTTCGTTGGAATCGAAGGCCGCAAGAAGCGGCTTGTGGTCGACGAGCCACTCTCGCACTTCTTGCGGAGTAGTTTCGATGCTCTTTGGCTTCAGCCTTGGCTCGCCCGCGACGTTCGGAGCATTCGGGACATTATTAAGCGCTTTGCCGAGGAACTCGGGCAACTGGATACCTGCATTGCGGGTAAGTTCCTGGAGGGGTGGGAGAGCACCAATCAGACTGGAGAGGAAATCTGCGGTGCTGCCTTTGCCATCCTTGCCCTTGCCGCCTTCCCAAACGGTGATTGAATCTATCTTGAGGTTGGAGATGGCCTTGACCTGCTCTTCGACCAGCTTCGGTAACTGCTCGGTGACCATGAGTTGAGCGGCTCGTTCGGGGTTGCCAGCCGCGGCGATGATGGATCGGAAGCCGTCCGCTCGCGCGGACAACTGGGCCAGTATGCCCTGGGCCTGCGCCTCCATGAAGGCTTTTAACCCATCGGCTTCACCCTGCTTGGTCACGCGAAGCCGTTCGGCGTCGGCCTGTGCGGTGAGTTCTATACGGCGTTTCTCAGCCTCGGCTTCGAGTTCGATCCTTAGCTTCGCCGCTTCGGCAGCGAGCCGGACCTGAATTTTCTGCGCTTCTGCGAGCACCTCGATCTTGCGGCGCTCGATCTCGGCTTGAACGACGATGGTGGCTGCCTGCGCCGCCTCATCCCGCTTGGCGCGCTGGCGTTCGGCCAATTCCTCGGCGACGTAGGATTCTTCGAGCGACTTGGCGGCGGCGACTCTTTCTGCAGCGGTGGCGATGCGCAGCGCCTCGGCCTCGCGCTCGCGGCGGCCGGCAGTGGACTGAGCAATCTGAACGGCGGACAGGTTTTCGCCCTCTGTGGCGCGAGCGTTGGCCTCAGCAACTCGGATGCGCTGATCGCGTTGCGCCTCAGCTGCGCCGATGTCGCCGTCCCGCACCTGCTGAGCGACCTTGATTTTGGCCTCGTTGATCGCACGTGCCGCGGCTTCCTTACCGAGCGCGTCAATGTAGCCGGATTCGTCGGTGATATCCTGGATATTGACGTTAATCAGCCGCAGGCCGACTTTTTTGAGTTCGACTTCGACCCCCAGCGAAATGTTGGCGATAAGCTTGTCGCGGTCCGTATTGATCTCCTCAATGGGCATGGTCGCAATGACTACGCGCATCTGGCCGAAGATGATGTCGCGAGCGAGTTGGCGGACTTCTTCGAGGCTGAGACCCAGCAATCGCTCAGCGGCGTTCTCCATCACACCGGGTTCGGTCGAGATGCCCACCATGAAGGTCGAGGGCGTGTTCACGCGGATATTCTGCTGGGAGAGCGCACCTTCGAGCTTTATGTCTATGGGGATCGGGGTGAGATCGAGAAACTGGTGATCCTGAATGATCGGCCAGACGAAGGCGGCGCCCCCGTGGTAGCAACGCGCGGAGAGATTGTCCCCGCCAACCTTGCCATACACGACGAGTATCTTGTCGGAGGGACAACGCTTGTAACGCGACGCGAACGCGACGACGACCACGAAAAAGCAGACGACGGCTCCGATGACGAGTATTAGGGATTCAATCATATCTAGAGTGGTTGGACTTCCAGGGTGCCTTGGTCAATAAGGGCAACGACCTTGACTTTTGTCCGGGGAGCGAGAGGAGCCGTGTGTGCCGTCATGCACGAAATGATTTGGAGGCGGCCTTGAATCAAGACCTCAACCTGTCCGCCGGCGGTGCGGTTCGGCGGCACCGTCACATAGACGGTCGCAACTTTGCCGACGGCATTCTTATAATCGAGGGTGCCACTGGAGCGCAGCGAAAACAGTGCGCGCATCAAGAGGTAAATACCGAAGAGAAAAAGCATCCCGACCACGCAGGCGACAAGAATCGCCACAACCAGCCCCAACCCAGATTTAAGGGCGATGACACCGCTCCAGCCGAATCCAAAGAAGAAGCCGGTGATCGTTCGCACCGAAAGCATTCCCAACTGGTCGGGATGATCCGCGCTGGCGTCTGGCAGGTCATGGTGGTTGAGCCCAAAGAGCGTAAGAATAACCTCGATCGCCAGCGCAATGCCGGCGATAAGGCCCGTTCCGTAGAAGATCTGAAGCGGAACAATCAGGCTATTCCACCAAGTGTCCATCGGGACGTGGATTTAGCAGGGCCACGGATTGGGAAGCGAGAAGATAAAAGATGAGTGCACGGGCTCTTGCCCGTATTCGCCTAAAGCTGGCGTTCTTCGCCGGCCGCGATAACCCGCTCAAGAAGCGAATCCCTCCGCTCCCCCTTTTTCGTTCAACTGACTGCAGTTCCATGCGAACATTCGCTGGCGACGACGCGACCTTTCGAACATGGCACATGTCGCCCTTGTCGGCGATCTTTGTGGCCCGCTGCATTGCTTCCAAGCTCATGGGAGCGCCTTTGCCCTGGGTGCCGGACCGGCGTTCTTGAACTCATGCCTCCGGGTATGTTCCTATGCCGAGGCCCTGACGATCAATTCGGTCGGCAGGGTGATGGCGGCGGGCGATTGGCCGTCGATGACTTGGAGGAGGAGGCGGACCATTTCAGCGCTGATGCGTCCGAAAGGTTGCCGGATGGTGGTGAGGGGCGGCTCGCACGACGCGGCGACGGGAGAATCGTCGAATCCGCCCACGGCGACGTCCTCGGGAATGCGGCGACCTTTGGCCCGCAGCGCCTCGACAGCGCCGGCGGCCATGAGGTCGTTGGCCGCGAAGACGGCGTCGATGTCCGGCGCGCGCTCGAGCAGGGCTTCCATCGCCCGAGCACCGCTCTCCTTGGTATAATCGCCGTGCTCGACGAGTGAGCCATCGAACAGAATCGCCGAGTTGGGTTCGATATCCTTCGAGACGCCCGATGCCACCGGACATGTCCATCGGGCCGGTGATCGTGGCGATACGCTTCCGGCCTTTCTGCTGCAGGTAAGCGACCATTTCCCGCGCCCCGCCGGCATCGTCTGCGGTGACGTATCCGATTTTCTTTTCGAAGCCGAGCGGCACGCCGCAACTGATGGCGGGAATCCGCGACCGGACGATTTCCTCCATGAAGCTATGGGAACTGCGGTGCGACGACACCAGGAGAACACCATCCACGTAGCCACCTGTGATGAACTCCGTGGCCCGCCATTGCTCCGCTTCGGTGCCGGCCATGATGAGCACCAGCGGGATGTCGTGTTCCGCCAGTTCGTGAGAGGCCCCGCGGATGAGAACCGAAAAGTTCGGATCGTCGAAGAGACGTTCGTGCGATTCCGTGAGGAGAAACGCGACGCGAATTGGCGCGCCGGGTCACCAGGTTCCGCGCGTGCGGATTGACCCGGTAACCCGTCTTCTTGATCGCCTTGTTGACTGCTTCGAGAGCGGCGGGACTGACCCAATGGCCACCATTCAGAACGCGCGAGACCGTTCCCCGCGAGACACCCGCTTCGCGAGCGACGTCGTTGATCGTTCGCCGGCGATTTGGAGAGCGGGAGGGCACAGGGATACCCGGGAGGACTTATCCTTTCACCGCGCCCGAGGTGAGATCCACGCGCCAGAACCTTTGCAGGAAGAGGAGCATCGCCACCAGCGGGATGATCGAGAGCAGCGCGCCCGTGATCACCAGCGTATACATGGCCGGAACGGTCGCACCCTGATTCAACAGGCCGTTGAGACCGACGGTGATTGGGAAATGCTTATCGTCCCCGAGCATGGTGTACGGTAGCAGGAAATTGTTCCACACCGCAACGAACTGGAAGAGGAAAATCGTCACCAACCCGGGTCGCGTAAACCGCATCTCCGCCCAGAGTGACCGCCGACCAAACGCTGTCCACGAAATGCGACTTCGCATCATTCGCGCCGGCTTTCGAAATATCTGCCAGCGCGTCGGCCGCCACCAAGGTCGGGATCTTTTGGAACTCCGCCTGAACCAGATCCGGAGCACCGCTCCCCGCTTTGATCGCCGTGAGCAGCTTGGTCACCGTGGCATCGCCGCCATCCTGCTTGTTCACCGTAACGTGAATGTTCGGGTTCTTCTGGTTCCAGAGCTCGACGACCTTGTCCATGTTCGGCACCCAGGTCCAGTACGTGAGTTCGACCTTCTGCGAAGCCTCCGAGCCCGGGCCCCCACGGCCGCATCCGGCCATAAGGAACGCCACCCCAGACAGGGCCATGGTCATGGTTTTCAAAGGAGAAAACAGGAGTTTTTCAGGTATTTTCATAGAGTTTAACTGTGCACGATCACAGCCACGAATAGTTCAGAATATTCTGTGCGCAAGTGAAACAATAACCAACCATGAGAAATTATTTGACTATATCCTGAGAACGAGCACAGTCCTGGGCACCATTTACGTATGCAAACTCCAACACCTCCTTTGACTGGCACCGACGCACCGACAGATCTTTCCCGGATTCCCGGGACCGGCGGCTTGCGCTACGGCGGTGATTACAACCCCGAGCAATGGCCTTCCGAAACGTGGCCGGAGGATGTCGCCTTGATGAAAGAGGCCGGGATCAATCTCGTCAGTGTGGGCATCTTCTCCTGGGTGCTGATGGAGCCGCGCGAGGGCGAATACGATTTCACGTTTCTCGACAAGATCCTCGATTTGCTCGCCGCTGCGGGGATCGACGTGGATCTCGGGACGCCGACCGCAGCCCCTCCGGCCTGGTTTTGGAAGAAATATCCGGCGGCGCATCCGGTGACGCGGGAAGGGGTCAAGCTGGGTTCCGGATCGCGCGGCCTGGTTAGCCCGAGTTCACCCGAATACCGACGCGCCGCCACCGCCATCGCCGAACAGTTGGCTCGACGCTACGCGAACCACCCGGCGGTGGTCATGTGGCATGTGCATAACGAGTACGGCGCGCCGGTTGGCGAGAGTTACGATGATTACTCGGTCGCCGCTTTTCGTATCTGGCTTCGAGAGAAATACGGATCGCTCGACGCGTTGAACGACGCCTGGGGAACCAGCTTCTGGGGGCAACGTTACGAGGATTGGGCGGAGATCGACGCCCCGCGGCTCGCGGCCACCACCTCAAATCAAACACAGCGCCTGGATTTCAAGCGTTTTACCTCTAACGCGCTCCTGGAATGTTACATCGCGGAGCGGGACGCCATTCGCCGGCATTCTCCAGACAAGCCGATCACCACGAACTTCATGGCCACCAACTGCCTGACACCCGACTACTGGCGCTGGGCGCAGGAAGTGGACATCGTCGCCAACGACCATTATCTGGTCGCCGAACGAACCGATAACCACATCCTGCTCGCGCTGGACGCCGATTTCACGCGCTCCCTGGCGCGGTCGCGACCGTGGATCTTGATGGAGCACTCGACGTCGGCGGTGAACTGGCAGCCGCGCAACATCGCCAAGCGCCCAGGCGAGCTCGCCCGCAACAGCCTTTCGCATCTCGCCCGCGGGGCTGATGCCATCCTCTTCTTCCAATTCCGGGCCAGTCGCTACGGCGCGGAGAAATTTCATTCCGCGATGCTTCCGCACGCGGGAACCGGGACCAGAATCTGGCGCGAAGTGACCGAACTGGGCGACGCCCTTGGCCGGCTCGCCGAGATCCGCGGCTCACGCGTCAGCACGGAGGTCGCGATGGTCTGGGACACCGAGTCCTTCTGGGCGCAGGATCTGGAGTGGCGGCCGTCCGTCGAGCTCAATCATCGCGAACGCCTTGAAGCCTTCTACACCGCGTTGTGGACGCAAGGCGTGACGGTCGACTTCGTGCATCCCGGTCACGATCTCAGCGCGTATCGGCTGGTCGTTGTTCCCAGCCTCTACCTCATCGATCCCCAGTGCGCCGCGAACTTACGGGAGTACGTCGCCCAGGGAGGAGCCTTGCTGGTATCGTATTTCTCCGGAATCGTCGATCAGAACGACGCGGTTTATCCCGGCGCCGCTCCCGGAGCGTTGCGGGAAGTTCTTGGTTTGGAAATCCACGAGTTTCTGCCGCTCCGCGAGAACGAAACCGTGCGTCTCAGCGACGGCAGGGTTGGCCAGGCCTGGGCTGACGAGGTGCACCTGACCTCGGCCGAGGCGACCGCGACTTACGAAAGCGGCCCGGCTGCCGGAGGCCCCGCGATCACCCGCAACCACTACCAAGCGGGAACGACATGGTACATTTCCACTCGCCTTGATGTGAAGGACTTGACCACGTTGATCACCGGAGTCCTCGCTGAGCGGTCGATCGCCACTGCCGCGATGAGGCCCGGCCTCGAAGTCGTGACGCGCATCGGTTCGGATGCCCGCTATACGTTCCTGATCAACCACTCCGAAACCGACCTGACCTTCCCACTGACGGGTTCCGATTTGCTGACCGGCGAACATTTCGACCGCGAAATCGCAATTCCTGCCCGCAAAGTGCGTGTTATCCGACACGGTCGCTGAGCGGACTGCAAGCGCTGGGACGCCTGGCAGCATGCGGGAGTCCTCTCGGACAACCTGCCTCCGATTCCCTCGTCTACTAACGCCGTCAGCTCTTGCCTGGTCATAACCGATTGATGGCGAGGTCCGACCCGCACGTTTTTCAGGGTGACACAGGCTATAACGATTCTCAGAAACGATTTCCGAAGAAGGTCGGGCGAGAGATGGGGAGATAGGAGATGACACGGGCGGCATCGCCATCGGTCTCTGGGGAGCACACCCGTCCCCGGGTGTGGTGCTCGGCGTCCCCGCCGAGCAAGTTGGTCTGGAGTCAATCGCAGCGGCCGATCCTGGTCATGGCGAAGCGCACGGGATTACCAGTTTCGTTCATCGAAACTTTGTCCGGCGTGGAAGCCGGACAATGATTCGCCTGGGCGGAATGCTCCTCTTGAGCGCGTTCTCCGGAAATGACCTCCGAGAGAAAATCCAGGCCGCGCCATCCTCGCATGGTGTCAAGACTGCTGATTAAGTGGCTCTCGACGGGACTCGGAAGGGAAGCCGGTTGCTCGATCGGTTGCTGGCAGCTAAAAGGTTCCGGTGAGCCAGCGCACACCGGGCGATCCGGCACCCGCAAAGACGGAGACAACAGAGGGCCGGCTCAAGGAGTTGGCGTGGCTCTTTCTGAAACTGGGCACAATCGCCTTTGGCGGTCCCGCTGCCCATATCGCCATGATGGAGGACGAAGTGGTGCGACGGAAGCGCTGGCTTTCGCGCGAAGAATTCCTGGATTTGTTTGCCGCCACGAATCTTATTCCTGGTCCCAACTCCACGGAGATGGCCATTCACATTGGCCGCAAGCGGGCGGGCTTTGCCGGCCTGCTCGTCGGCGGGATTTGTTTCATTCTTCCGGCCGCCTTGATCGTCCTCGCGATTGCGTGGATGTACGTGCGGTTTGGCAAGCTGCCGGAAACCGCCGGAATTCTTTATGGGGTCAAACCTGTCGTCATCGCCGTCGTCCTCCAGGCGCTTTGGGGTCTCGGGCGAACCGCAGTAAGAACGAAGTTTCTTGCCGCCACCGGAATTGCCGTGGTGGTGGCAAGTTTCCTGGGGGCTAACGAACTCTTGCTGCTTCTCGTGGCTGGAGTGGCGGTGTGCATCACGCGCTTTGGAGCGACGAGACTTGGGCCTGGCAAGAGTGCTCCGGCGCTTTTTGTTGGCGTCGTTTCCGCGTTCAACGGCGCTTCCGCCGCAAACGGCGTCACGGCCTTTGGCTTGTGGCCTCTGTTTCTGTTTTTCGTGAAGGTTGGATCTGTGCTTTTCGGAAGCGGCTACGTGCTCCTGGCTTTCTTGCGCGCCGACTTGGTGGAACGTTGGCACTGGCTCACCGAGGCCCAACTCCTCGACGCCATTGCGATTGGGCAAGTCACCCCGGGGCCGGTCTTCACGACGGCCACCTTCATTGGTTACCTTCTGGCGGGGACGAAAGGGGGACTGATCGCCACGCTTGGCATCTTTCTGCCTGCCTTTGTTTTCGTGGCGATCAGCGGTCCGCTGGTGCCGCGCATGCGACGTTCGCCCCTGGTCGGAGCGTTTCTTGACGGTGTGGTCGTCGCCTCGCTTGGACTCATGGCTGTCGTGACTTTCCAACTGCTACGCACAGCGCTCGTGGACTGGATCACTGTCCTGTTGGCAGCGGTGAGCGCGTTCTTGCTGTTCCGGTACAAGACCAACTCTGCCTGGCTGGTTCTGGGAGGCGCCCTTGTCGGTCTAACACTCAGTTTGTTGTGAAGCGATCAGTTATGACTCCGGGCGAAGCGTCCTTAAATCAGCCGAACCTGAGGAACTCGCGATCGACTATGACGGAATTGTCACAATTCTCCGGTTGCCTCGCATTGGATCGCCGAACAAGAGTCGCGTCGTTGTTCGCATGACGCTCACACTCTTGGAAGACACGGGCGAGTCGCTTTTTCTGGAGCTTTCCGGTTCTCTCGATGTTGCCGGCGCACGGGAAGTCGAAACGCGATTCCTTGCTTACACGGCTCCGGCCAAACGATCGGTGGTCGTTGATTTCTCCAAAGTCACGTTTCTCGCATCGTTTGGATTGCGGATGATCTTCGAGGCCGTCCGAGAACTCGATCGGAACGGAAAGAAGCTCATCATCCTGAACCCCCAACCTCTCGTGGCCAGAACGCTCGAGATCGGCGGAGTCGATGCCGTGGCGGCGATCGTGCACGACCCTTGCGGAGGCCGCCCGGAGGCCGCGCATGAGGGTGATCCGGTCGGCACTTGAGCCTTCTGCCGAATCGCACGGTGCGGGACCGGTCGAGATCTGATCACGCCAGCCATTGCGTCCCTTTGGCTTATCGGCACAGTTCGTCGCGGAGCTTACGCGCGACTACTTTTGGGGCCATTCGCTATTTTGAGTGGGTAACAGGGGACGGCTTAAGAGAGGGCAGATCGAGATGAAGACCGGCGGCCTTGAGGTAAGCCATGATACGGAAGTAACGGAGGGAGCGAAATCCTCTGGCCAAACGCTTGGCAAGTTGGAGCAGACCATTGACGGCCTCGATGGCGCCATTGGTCAGCCGAGTCTTCAGAAAAGCTACGACACCGCTCCAATGGTTTTGGATGCTCGCTGCCAACTCGCGGAAGGGTTCGAGCCGACTGAGCTTGGCCCGTTTGCACCACCAACGCAGGGCCTCTTGATCTTCGTCGGCGAGGATGTCCTGGAGCATGTCTCGCAGACCGATGGCCCGACCGAGTTTAGGGTAGCGGTTGCACAGCGCGCTTCTTTGCTGACGTTGCTCCTGGCTCCGGGTCCATTCGTTGCCTCGCAGCGCCCAGAGCGATCCCTTGAGATCGGCCCCCGCCCGAGCCAGTTCCTTACGGACTTGATCGGTAGCGTGACCAGCCATCTGCATGATATGAAAAGGGTCGAAGACGATCTGAGCCTGCGGAAAGAAGCGACTCGCTCCGCTCTGATAAGCCGGACTCATATCCATGCTGATGAGTTCGATCTGTTGGGCCTTTCCCCCGTGGGCCACCAACGCGTGAGCGAAAGCTTCCAGAGCCTCGGCGCTGCGGCCTTCGACCATCAAGAGAAGTTTATGGGTTTGCGCGTCGAGCACATTGGTCACGTAACGATGGCCTCGCCGGGCACTGGTTTCATCAACCGAGATCCTTCGGACTTCCGCCCACGAGTTCTTCGCGTGGGCCGCTTCGACATAATGGGCCGCCACACGCCAGAGCCGGGTGTCGTGCTCCCCGAGAGCATCAGCTACCGCCGCCATCGGCATTTCCCGGCACAACAACATGACAAAGGCTTCAAAAAGCAGGGTAAAACCGCTGCCCTCCCGCGCCCAAGGCACCGCCACGCTCAACACTCCGTGCTCCGGACAATGGCTGCGCGGTACCCGCGCTTCCAAGATGCACTCATACTGGAAGAAGTTCAGATGCCTCCAGCGTTTCGTGCTGCTGTCATGGGTGGGGCAAAGCTTGCCGCACTGCGGACAGCAAAAGCGCTTGCCCGGCTCAAAATCCAGCTTCAAAAGCAGCCGGCGCGGCTCGCCTTCAAATCGGCATTCGCTCACTTTCCAGCCCGCCTCCAGCTGCAAGGCCGCCGTAAACAATGCTTCCGGTGTCATTGCGCCGATCCTGTTCCCCCTAGACGGGCTTTACAAGGGCCGGCAATGAGGCCCTTGTTCCCATTAACCGCGCGCTCCGCGCGCCTCTCTCAGAATAAAATCATCTGCGATTACCCATTCCCGACAGCGGGGAGCCACTTTTGGCGATAACCGATGACGTCTCCATAAGCGTCCCGCACGAGATCCGAAGTGCCCGGTTTGGCGAAACGTGGCCGATCCGAGTTATTTAGCCAGACCTCGGTGATCTGTCCCGGCATTATTGAAACGCGCCATAAGGACACCCAACCTCAGTAAAGTAGAAAATGGCACATGGCTTAACTGTTGCTCAAATAGCCGAAGTAGTTACTGATGAAGCGAGTTAACCGAAAATCCCCCTTATGACCATCGACAGGAACCTATTGAGCCGGGCCTTTGAAGGTCTGGATGGCAAGCTGTTTGAACAGTTCGGAAAGTCACTCCTAACTCCTAACGGTCATTAAAGGGGAGACTTTTTTGCCGGTGGGCACGATTCACGACCGCGGCATCGATGGCTTGCAATACAGCTATGGCAGTTCTCTCGATAACCGGGATGTCATTCAATTCTCAGTTCAGCAAGATTCGCGCGGCAAAATTCGCGACACACTCCAGACGCTGAAAAAGGAAGGCATCCCTTATTCCCGGCTCGAATACATTACTAATCAGGAAATTAAAGACCCCACGGGAGTGACTGATGATTTCTTCAAAGAATTCCGCGTTCTGGTCATTCCGCACGACATCAGGTGGCTCTTAGAGCAGGCCCATCATTCGGTCTCGACAATGCGGCTGTTCAGCGAATTTCTCGCGACAAACGTCCATATCATCCAATCGGCTGACAACTTGGTTGTTCAAGATTTTGCTGCCGATCCACGAGTTTTTGTATTCCTGCGTCAACAGATGCAGTCATCTGGCACCTCCGATGAACTCAGGGACTCATTGGTTGATAGCCTTATCCTCTACGCCCTCGAGGGAACTGACCCTGAGAAGAAGATTCTTCGAAATGTCCAAGAAATCCTTCAGCAGGTCACGAAGGCCATTAAATTTGAGGTCAACAGCATATCCGACGTTCTCCAAAAGCGCCTCGTGGTCCTTTCGACCAAGCCCAAGCAGATCAACCACCACACCAAAGAGGACGCATACTGTTTGCCTTACGAAACACGGGTTCGCCTCGAGGAGGCGAGGGTGGTTGATGAGGTGATTTTCGCTGACTTCAATAAAAGTGTCGCCGCTCGGTTCGCTGCTCATCCGGATGTGAAGAATCTTTCGACGAAGCAATGCGAACAGGTTTTGAGCCGCGCCATCTGCGAATTGTTCAAGAAGCAGGGCCTCGATTTTGCGAACTTCCTGCTCCAGCGTAAGGAAGAAGATTCGATTGATTTGGCAATCATCGACATCATTGAGAGGGCGGCCATCGAAGTTATGGTCGCCCCTCAGAACATCAAGATGACCCGCGTCGTGGTGCAGGATGTTTTGCGCGAACTCATTTATCGCGGGACAGACCAGGAACTGGAATACCTGAGGCGTCTTTCGAAGACGTTCATGCTGCTTTTCTTGGTGCAGTGTGATCCTACGGTTTGCGAATATTTCAACGCTCTCTCGAGTTCCCTCGTTGTTTTTGTCTGCAACTCAATTTTGGTTCCTGCCCTTTCCGAAATGTGGCTGCCCGAACTCAATAGGCGGCACTGTAATCTTCTGAAGGGTGCACGGGAGGCGGGCGTTCGTTTCCGAATCAATCGGTCAACCCTGACGGAACTAGCCAATCACATTAAGACGGCCGAAAACATCTACTACTACCAATACCATGATTTGGAGGGCCAGTATGAATCGGTCGATGCGATCAGGTATGTCGAACACATCTTGTTGAGGGCATATTTCCACGAACGCCTTCAGGGTGATGTCGCAAATTTCCGACAGTTTTTGGACAGACTCGTCTCCCCACAGTCCTCCGTCGCCACCATCGAACAGGAATTGCAGATTTTGCTCGAGGCCGAGTTCGGTGTCACTTTCGTCGAAAATGAAGCTCTTGATGTCCAGCTCGACCCGGCCGAACTCAAGACACTCACAGAGGAATTGCGGAACTTTAAGCCATCGAAGCACCAGGCAGAGAATGACGCGAAGACCATTCTGATGATTTATCACCTGCGGGCTAAAGAGAGCGACGGCACAAATGCGAGCGCTCTATCCTTCAAGACATGGTGGTTATCCAGGGATACAACGACGCACGTTGCCGTGGCGAAATGCTTCCCAAAAAAGAATCTCGCCCACTGTTACTTGCGGCCGGATTTCCTCCTCAATTACGTTTCCCTTTCCCTGAAGGGTAAAGGTGCCCGGAGCGCCTTCGACAACATGTTCCCGAGCCTGGTAGGCGTTAGCTTGTCCCATCACGTTCCTGACGAGGTGTCGAAGGATGTCAGGGCGTTTGTCCAGCACCACAAGGATTTGCCGAAATACCGCGTTCAAGCGGTGGTCAAAGCATTAACCGACGCGTTAATGCGTGGTGAGATTTCCGCCAAAGGTAAGGGCATTCGGCATTTTCTGGATGAGCAGCTCGCCAGAAGTTGAATCGTCGAGGCGAACCCACCTGTCCCCGGACATCTGGACCAGGAAAAAATTGGCAGGCCAGCTGATGAACGGTCTGCAGAGAGTGGGAGTTTCGAGTATCCTCCATTACACCACCGCGCGTGGGCTGCAGCGGCGCAAAAACTTTGAAATCATGAAAGCGTATCAACTCACCGGACAGGACGGCCCGGACTCACTACAACTCAATGAGATTGCGGAACCGAAACCGGCTCCGGGACAGGTGGTGGTGCGCGTTCGCGCGACTTCCTTGAACTATCGGGACCTGATGGTCGCCACTGGCCGGTACGGAACGCCGGTCTCGCTGCCTTTGGTTCCGCTCTCGGACGGTGCCGGCGAAATCGCTGCCGTGGGCGAAGGGGTGACCCGATGGAAAGAGGGCGACCAGGTCGCGGGCACTTTCTTCCAAAACTGGCCGACCGGGCCCATCCAAAAGGAGGCCTTTCAGAGCGCTCTGGGCGGCAGCGTCAACGGCATGCTTGCTGAATACGTGGCTCTCTCCTCGGCAGGGGTTGTCGCGATTCCGTCCCACCTTAGCTTCGAAGAAGCGGCCACCTTACCGTGCGCGGCACTCACGGCATGGCATGCGCTCGTGACCAAGGGAAAGATTTCCGCCGACCAAACGGTGCTGCTGCTCGGCACGGGCGGTGTCTCGATTTTTGCGCTGCAGTTCGCGAAGATGCACGGCGCCCGCGTGATCATCACGTCCAGCAGCGATGAAAAGCTGAGCCGCGCGAAGTCCCTTGGCGCGGACGAGACCATCAACTACCGGACAACTCCCGATTGGGAGAAGGAAGTGTTCCTCCGAACAGGAAAATCGGGTGCGGACCATGTGATCGAAGTCGGAGGGACCGATACCTTTCCCAAATCGCTGCGAGCGCTGGCACTGGAAGGCACCATCAGTGTCATCGGTGGCGTGAGCGGGTTCGTTGGCAATGTGCCCTTCGGAGAAATCCTCGGAAAACTCGCGCTCATTCGCGGCATTTATGTCGGCAGTCGTGACATGTTTGAAGCGATGAACCGTGCGATTACCCGGCACCGGCTCAAGCCGGCGGTCGATCGCATATTTCCATTCTCCGACGCCGGGGCGGCCTACCGTTACCAGGACAGCGGCGCGCATTTTGGAAAAGTCGTCATCAGTTTTTGATGGTCACACTGAGTTGGCCAAGCGGGGATTTGTCGCT
Source organism: uncultured Verrucomicrobiae bacterium (assembly GCA_963820865.1). Taxonomy (GTDB): domain Bacteria; phylum Verrucomicrobiota; class Verrucomicrobiia; order Chthoniobacterales; family Terrimicrobiaceae; genus DASTFP01. Next base: position 1,306,107 of record CAWGBZ010000007.1, on the reverse strand, counting down.
ATCTCACGAAGCAATCGCAGTTTTGAGCAATCTCGCAACAGGTCGAGCAAGAACGGCAGCGACCGCGCGGAGAACGCGACGTAGAGTTTACTGTCAACGGAAAGCCACCAGCTAAAGCAATGCAAAAGCGCAAACTTGGAACGAGTAATCTGGAAGTCTCAGCCATCGGGCTGGGTTGCATGGGAATGAGCTTCTCCTACGGACCGCCCAAAGATAAGCAAGAGATGACCTCTGTGCTGCGGGCGGCCGTGGAACGCGGCGTGACGTTTTTCGACACCGCCGAAGTCTATGGCCCCTTCTTGAACGAGGAACTGTTGGGCGAGGCCCTGGCCCCCGTTCGTGATCGAGTTGTCATTGCCACGAAGTTCGGGTTCGACCTAAGCCCCGATTTTGATCCACGCGGTATGAAGGGCCCGCCGGGCCTGAATAGCCGGCCGGAGCATATCAAAGAGGCGGTCGAGGGTTCGCTCAAGCGACTCAAGGTCGATGTCATCGATTTGCTCTATCAGCACCGGGTGGACCCGAATGTGCCGATCGAAGACGTGGCCGGCGCGGTGAAAGACCTGATCCAGCAAGGGAAGGTCAGGCATTTCGGCCTTTCCGAGGCAGGCGCGCAGACGATCCGTCGCGCTCACGCTGTCCAGCCGTTGGCGGCTCTCCAGAGCGAATATTCGCTCTGGACGCGCACTCCCGAGAAGGAAGTGATACCCACCCTGGAGGAACTCGGCATCGGGTTGGTCCCTTATAGCCCTCTCGGCAAGGGCTTCCTTACGGGCAAGATCGATGAGAATGCAACCTTCGATAGCTCCGACTTCCGCAGCACTCTGCCTCGTTTCACACCGGAGGCGCTCAAGGCCAATCAAGCTCTCATCAACCTGCTCGGCACCATTGCCGAAAGGAAGAAGGCGACACCTGCCCAGATCGCCCTGGCTTGGGTGCTGGCCCAGAAGCCGTGGATGGTCCCGATCCCCGGCACCACCAAACTGTCTCGGCTCGAAGAGAACATCGGGGCCGTCTCCGTTGAACTCACGCCGGACGATCTCCGCGATATCGAGGCGGCGGCCTCGAAGATTGAGGTCCAAGGGGCCCGCTATCCCGAAAGGCTGGAGAAAATGACCGGCCTCTAAACGTCCGTAAGCAGGGAGAAGCATTGGCACGGGGCCACGCCAATCACGACCATCACCCACATCGCCATTCAGGAAGAGCTTGATGACAGTATCTGCCACGGATGAACACCGATTAAACACGGATAGACCACATGAAACAACATCACGCCCTCTTGGAGCGGCGTTCGAGGTGCACAAACGACATGGGTTTCGGTGAACTAGAGGCGCGAAACACTTTGAATACAAGCGCGTGATCTTCTGATGTTTTATGATCTGTGTTTCATCCGTGTGCATCGGTGGCCAAAACTTCTGCCACAGATGAGCACCATCGAACACGGACGGAACCATTGAATACAAGCGCGATCCTGATGGTTAGTCTATAATCTGTGTTCCACCCGTGTCTATCTGTGGCGAGAATTTCGCCGCGCTACCGCTGGCGCCGGTAGTCAGTAGGAGAAAGACCGGTTTCTTTCCGGAAGAGCCGCGCGAAGTGGCTTGGATTTGAGTAACCGACTTCAATCGCGATCGTGATCACGCTCTTCTTGGTCTCGCGCAAGAGACGCCGCGCGGCGTCCATGCGGAGTTTGATTTGATACTGCGATGGCGGAAGGCCCGTGGCGCGCTTGAAGAGGCGGTTGAAGTGGAACTCACTCATGCCGGCCTGCTCGGCCAGTCGCGCGAGGCTGAATTCCTCCGCCATGTGCTCCGCCATCCAATCGGTAATCCGGCGCAGCTTGAAGCCCGGCAGCGATGACGTCGTCTCCCCGCGCGAGGCTCCAGTGAACGCCACGTAGTTTCGCGCGAGATGGACTGCAATTGCTTGAGCCATTCCTCGGACGAACAGGCGGCTCGCCGCTGGTCTTGTCGCCTCTTCCCTCAATATTCGGAGCAGCGGAATGAGCTGCGGGTCTTCGAACCCAGACACGTCTCGAAGTCGTGCGTGCACGGCATTTGCACCAAACACGTCCTCCAATGCCTCGTTAAACAATGGCACGCTGAGAAGAACGAGCACGACTTGAAACGGCTCAGAGGTGAGCGTTCTCCACCGAAACTCGTAAGGCGCACCCGCAGCAGTGAGGAACAACGAGTCCTTTTTCAGATGGCTCGTGACCCATGGCCCGTTGTCCTCGCGTTCCTGGGCCTCAGCCTCGCCGGAAGCAATCCAGACGATGAACGGCTCAGTGACGGCCGGCATGGTGAAAATCTCGGCCATCGGTGGAAGCGAGAAGACGGAGAGCTGAATGTCCCTCCACGCGGGGCCTTTGCTGGCGGCGATTCTGTTGCCCACGACGTAGCGGTCTAGCGCTTCGGCGGAAGTTATTTCTGGAACCGGCATGTTTCGAACGGCTTCGAGTTATAAGGTGCCGGTCCGCCACTTACAACCATTGCGGGTGACCCGTCACGACAGGCGCGGACACTCGGCGGAGGCGTCCCGGCAGTTTGGAGCAATTTCACAACAGATCGCGCAAGGGCGCACGCGACGCCTGCGACGGCGCATGTTACTGGACAAGCACCGGCGGGAACCACGCCGCAGTAACTTGATCCAACCTGAGAGACAGGACCTCAAAAATGAAGAAACGAAAACTTGGCAACAGCAACCTGGAGGTGTCGGCCATCGGGTTCGGCTGCATGAACATGAGCTTCGGCTACGGCCCGGCCGCCGATAAACTTGACGCGATTTCCGTCATGCGCGCGGCCGTGGAACGCGGAGTTACCCTCTTTGACACCGCCGAGGTCTACGGTCCGTTCACCAATGAGGAAGTCGTTGGCGAAGCGCTGGCTCCCTTCCGGAACCAGGTGGTGATCGCGACAAAGTTCGGCTTCGACCTCGTCTCTTTTCCCGGCCTTAATAGCCGGCCGGAGCACATCAAAGAGGTCGCCGAGGCGTCGCTCAAGCGACTCAAGACCGACGTGATCGATCTGTTCTACCAGCATCGTGTCGATCCGAAGGTACCCATCGAAGACGTGGCCGGCGCGGTCAAGGAGCTGATCCGGGAAGGCAAGGTCCGCCACTTCGGCCTTTCCGAAGCAAGCGCGAAAACGATTCGTCGTGCCCATGTCGTCCAGCCAGTCACTGCGGTCCAAAACGAATACTCGCTCTGGACGAGAGATCCGGAAGCGGAGGTGCTGCCGCTCTGCGAGGAACTCGGGATCGGCTTCGTCCCGTGGAGCCCGCTGGGTCAGGGGTACCTGACGGGGAAAGTCGATGTCACCATGACCTTCGACAGCAACTCGGATCTTCGCGCCGGTTTCCCGCGCTTTACTCCGGAGGCTCGGAAAGCCAATCAGCCAGTGGTCGATCTTCTCAGTGCGATCGCAAAACGGAAAAAGGCGACACCGGCTCAAATCGCGCTCGCCTGGCTGCTTGCGCAAAAGCCGTGGATCGTTCCCATCCCGGGCACGCGGAAGCTGGAACGCATGGTCGAAAACATCGGAGCAGCTGAGATCGAGTTGACGTCTGCCGACCTTAGCGAGATCGAGAGCGCGTTCTCGACGATCATGGTGCAAGGGGCTCGGCTCTCTGAGGAACACATGCAGTTGATCGATCGCTGATCGACCCGAAGGGAATCATATGCGAGTCGGCATTCTCGGTTCCGGATTGATGGGCGGGAAACTCGGTACGCTCTTTGCACGCGCGGGCCATGAGGTCGTCTTCAGCTACGCGCGCAGCAAAGAAAAACTGAATCAGCTTGCGCGGGATGCCGGCGGTAACGCGCGAGCCGGCGCAGCGAGGGAGGCCGCGCGGGGCTCAGATGCCGTCTTATTGGCCGTCCATTGGTCCCGCATCGATGACGTGTTAAGTCAGGCTGGCGATGTGGCGGACAAGGTGATCGTCAGTTGCTCGCTGCCGCTCGATGAGGATAATACCGAGCTCGTCCTCGGCCACACGACCTCGGGCGCGGAGGCGCTGGCAAAGAAAGTGCCCGGGGCTGAAGTCGTCGCCGCTTTCAACAACATTCCGAGCGAGGTGCTCTTCGGCGTGTTCGAGGCGCGGGGCAAAGCGACTCCGCCCAGCATGGTGTATTGCGGTGATACACAGGGCGGCAAGGACATCGCCGCGAGGTTGATCCGTGATGTGGGATTTGACCCGATCGATGCAGGTCCTCTCAGGAGCGCCCGATACACGGAACCGTTCGCCCTGCTCGTCGCCCACCTCGCCTACGAAGGAACCGAAGGCCCAGAGTTGGCCTACCGCTTCGAGCGGTTTGGGCGAGAAGGATGACTCAACCCGAACGTTCACACTTCGAACAGCCGCGCCCTTCTCCCGCCACACCTTTCTAAACCTTAGAACTCAAAAGAAGCGGATCGCGACCCTCAAGCAAAGAAGGAGCCCAGTATTCTACCAGCACTGTTCGCTGGAGCAACTCGACAACAAGAGCGCCGGAATGGGATGAATGCGGTCGGCTTCATTTTTCGGTGGCGGGGATTGCCGGACTTGTGGATTGGCGGCGAAAATTTGCATCCAGAGACCCCAACTACATTTTCGTGCGCCCTTTTGCACCTCACTGGCCGAACTGAAACTGAGGACTGGATCCGATTGTTTCAGAAGGGCGTGGCTATCGACTGGCGCCGCCACCCTACGAAGTAGCCTTCGCGCGATCTTGGTAAGGGCGTTCATTCCTCCTGTGTTGCTTTGGGGCGGAAGGGGGATGAGCACGAACTTCGATCTCCGTTTCCTGAGCCGAGCCCAATCTCGCGGGGTCCGAAGATTGTCGAATGATAAGCTTGGTAGGCACCATGATTCGCAACGGCCCGTCTTCCTTCAGTAGCGCTGCGACCGCCAGACGTCCCTTTTCCGCGATAGGTTGGCGTATCGTAGTGAGCTGAGGGGTGATCATTTTTGCCGCCGGAATATCGTCAAAGCCGGTCACCGCGAGATCTTCCGGGACGCGGACTTTGCAGGCCCGAGCCGCTTCGATGACTCCCATTGCCAGACTATCGCTCGTCGCCAGTATTGCGGTGGGCCGCGGGTGCTCTTGCAAAAGGTTCTCGCCTGCGATCCTGCCACCTTCCTCATCGGATCGATGCCATTCCCAGATCTTGACGGAAACCTCTGGCCCTCCCTTGTCGAGAACATCAAGGTAGGTCGAGACTCGAATCCGGTTCAGTTCGTAGCAGCTGTTCGTCACGCGATTTCGGTCAATAAGTCCGCAATACCCATCCGCCCCCAGTCTGAACGTCACGATGGCAAATCTCTTGTGCCCAAGGGCCATGAGATGTTCTGCACAGGCTCGAGCTGACGCGCGTTCATCGATTCCCACCACCGGCACGTTCGGGAGTCTCGGCTGATCAATGATCACCATCGGCAAAGAACGCTCCTTAACCGTTTCGAGCGTGAGGTCATTTTTTGGCAATGAAAAGACAATCAGACCGTCGACGGCTGCATTCCGAATAATCTTGAGAGACTGTTCCCCCCCTCGCAGAAGAAGTAAGGCAAGACCTCTCTCGGCGCAGGCGTCCGCGATGCCCCCGAGCAATGCAGCTGCGACGGGATGTTCGAAAGGGCGGATCAATGAATCGGGATACACCACCCCGATCGTCCCCGAAAACCCGGTGCGAAGCATTCGAGCCGCCGGGTTCGGCCCGCTGTAGTTCATGGAACGCGCCGTGGCCAGAATCTTCTCACGCAGCTTTGCGGAGAGTTGATCGGGGCGGTTAAAGGCATTGGAAACAGTCGCCGACGACACACCCACCCGCCGGGCGATATCAATCAAGGTGCCCCGCGCGTTCAACGAAGGTTTCATAATCCGGATCAATCTACACAACTTTTCTAAAAGCTTTAAGTAATTCTTTTTGACAAGGTTTCTTAATCGATTAAGCTCGGAGCCTTAATCGATTCAGATGCCCCCCACCAGCAACCCGTTGAACTGTCCGTCTGCGCCCCGCCCGTTTGGGAGACCCGGCGCCCGAGGGGCGGTCGCCTACTGAATGCGAGGAGAGATCCACCCCCGAGAACAGATCCGCTTCACCAGCGATCGCCTCGGCTTTGAAGGTTTTCGCGTCGTGGTGCTTGAACTGCCGGACGAGGGTGAAGCGGGTTCGGGACAACGCGGGCATCCCTGCTTCTGGTTCGCGTGCCGTCCGGTTCAGGAAAAAGGCCGGACCGTGCTCACTTTCGTGGAGAATTCCGAGAGCGTGCTACTGAGCCGTATTTCGTCAGCGGTCCCGCCAGATCGGGCTTTCCGTTTGTCTTGGCGCCAGGCTGCGGGACGGGTCGGCACCTTTGAGGTGCATCCGCGTTTTCTTGAAAGCGTGCTGCGCCAGAGCGAAGTTGCGAATTTCCGTGTGCCACACCCGCGGTTTGTCATTAACCGCCGGGTGGATTGGCTTTGCCAGCTGTTGATGCAAGAAACCGAGCAAGGGTGCCCGAGCGGGTGTCTGTATTTTGAACGCTTGGCGGGCGCGCTCCTCATCGCCGTGGCTTCGCAGATCGATCCGCGCCTTCGCGAGGCCGGTCACCTGGACGCACAACACCGCCGTATTCAGGAGGCGGTTGTATTCATCGAGGCAAACTTCGCCTCGAATATAACCCGTGAGGACGTGGCCCGCGTGGCTGGCTTGAGTCCTTTCCATTTCAGCCGGCTTTTTCACGCGCTCGTCGGTCTAACGCCGCATCAGTACCTTTTGCGCTGTCGATTGCGAAACGCGCAAGAGCTGCTCTCGACAAACGAAGAGCGCTCGGTTGCCGATATTGCTGCGGAAACCGGCTTCGCCGACCAGGCCCATTTTGCGCGACATTTTCGCAGTGCTTTCGCCAAAAGCCCGCAGGAATTTCGGCGGGCGCACAAACAGACAAAACTAAGAGCACAGACGTTCTAGGCCGCCTGCGGGTTCGGAGTCTAGCATCCGCGCCAATCTATCGCCGTCTATGAAAACATCCTATTTCCCGTGGAAGACGCTTCTTGTTCGTTTCATCGCGCTCGTGGCGCTGCTTGGCATAAGCACGCACGCGCGAGCTCAAGAGGATCCGGTCGATCAGCAGATCGAGGAGATCCTCTCGCAGATGTCCCTCGAAGAAAAGCTTCTCTATGTCACCGGTTACGGCGTCGACTTTACGTATCAAAACCTAAGAGGAGTTTTCAATATCAGACCAATGGACGTCGATGGAGACGGCAACGTTGACCTTCCGCTGATCTATGGAACCGATGGCGGGATCGGCTATGTTGGTCAGGGCTTTCCGCCTGGCGTTCGTTTTCCCGCTGGACCACTTGTTGCCTCCAGCTGGAATCCAGACATCGCGCATAAGCTGGGACTCGCCTGGGGACAGGAAGGAAAGGCTCGTGGCGCCCACCGGATGCTGGCTCCGGGGATGAACTTCTACCGGACGGCTTTTGGCGGGCGCAGCTTCGAATACTTGACCGGGGAAGATCCTTTTTTGGGCGCTGCCCTGGTCCCACCCGTAGTCAAGGGCATCCAGTCGCATGGAGTCATGGCGACGACGAAGCACTACGCTCTCAACGATGAGGAAGTTAACCGGACTTTCATCAATATTGTGGCGGACGAGCGGACGATGCGTGAAATTTACCTGCCCCCCTTTGAGGCGGCGGTCAAGCTTGGAAATACGGCGGCAGTCATGAGCGCGTTTAACGCGATAAACGGTGACTTTGCCTCTGAAAGCAGATTTCTGATTACCGAGGTCTTGCGGCGGGACTGGGGCTTCCTGGGGTTTGTCGAATCGGACTTCTTGGGTATTCACGATGGGGTAAAGGCAGTCCTGGCCGGCACGGATATTGACATGCCGGGTTGGGCTAATGACATTCCCGGCGTTACTGATCGCAGGCGGATGGTGTTCAATGCGCTCACAGGGGAAGCGACGCTGGGTCCCCCCCTTCCCCCTGAAGTTACGGAGGAAGACATCAATAATATGGTCCGGCGGCTCCTCCGCACGATTATTGCCTACGACTTTATTGAGAATCCTCCACTGAGCAGCCCTAATCCCGTCGCGGTGGCAGAAGCGGCCGAGAATTCCAAGAAGGTCGTCATTGAGAGTGCGCGAGAAGGCATTGTCCTCCTCGAAAACAGGAAGGATTTTCTTCCCCTGAACAGCCGTTCCATTAAACGAATCGCAGTCATCGGACGCAACGCGAACGGTGAACCGCCCACCGGCGCAGGAAGCGCCCTGGTACCAGCTGCGCCCGACTTCATTAGCGAAATCGACGGCATCAAGTCGCTGCTAAAGAACAATGCTCAAGTCGACTACTTGCAAGATTTGGTTCCAGATCCCAGTAGGGCAGTAACGGGTCTTGTGAATTTCGAAGGCCAGTATTTTCGAAGCCCTGATCTTACTGGAGCTCCCGCCGCCACGCGCGTCGACCCTTTACTGAATTTTGGGCCATTCAACGCGAGCAATCTGCCTCCCGCGAATCCTTCCATCGTATCCCCGTTTTCGGCGATCTGGACTGGCACGATCACGCCCACAATCAGCGGAGATCACGTCTTCAAGGTTTCCACGGGCGGCAATGTCCAACTTTTTGTGAACGACCAGAAGATCCTCGATAGCTTTGAGCTCGTCGGCACGCCGGATACGCCAGCCTCCGCGGCACCACCTTTTGTGCCTGTCTCCGGCAAAATCAATCTTACGGCGGGTGTCTCCTACCAGGTTGAGCTAAGGGCAAAGAACCTGGGGACGGTCCGTTTATTCAATCTTCCCTTCACTTCCGTTTCGGGATTGCAAGCTAGCTGGGCTCCCTTGCAACCTCCGGCCAGCCTGGCTAACTATGACGCGGTGGTGCTGGCGGTTGGAGGCAATGAGCAATACGACGGCGAGGCCCACGATCGGTCCTTCCGCTTGCCAGAGTTCCAGGACGATCTGATCGTGAATGCGACAAAGCTGAATTCCCGCACCATTGTTGTGCTGCACGGTGGCGGCGGCTTTGACATGCAAGCATGGGTCAATAGGGTTCGTGCGGTGCTTCATGTCTGGTTTCCTGGGCAGTATGGCGGTCAGCCCCTTGCGGAGATCCTCTTTGGCGAGGTGAATCCATCGGGCAAGCTGCCGATTACGATCGAAAAGCGCGTGCAGGACAATCCCGCCTTTGCGACCTTCCCAATCAATGACGCTGGCGCCCTGGAAATCAAATATTCGGAAGGTCTTTTCGTGGGCTATCGGGGTTACGAGAAAAAACGCATCAAGCCTCAGTATCCTTTCGGCTACGGACTCTCCTACACGAAATTCCGCTATTCAGATCTTGAAGTCAGTCCGATTGCCCTTCGGAGAAACGATGACCTTGTTCGGGTGAGTTTCCGTGTGACGAATACCGGCAAGCGCGCCGGGGCCGAAATTGCGCAGCTCTATGTCGCGCCCCTCAATCCGCCGGTGGAGCGGCCGATCAAAGAGCTGAAGGGGTTCCAGAAGGTTTATCTCAAACCTGGCGAGACCAAGAGAGTGCGCGTCGACCTGGATCGCCGTTCGCTGGCATATTTCAATGTCGAAGCGAGCACTTGGGAGGCCGCGCGTGGTCTTTACGCGATCCTAGTGGGCTCGTCCTCGCAGGACATCGAGCTGCAAAAGCCATTGGTGAATCTGTTCGCCTCCTCGCTCTCGGTTTTGGAGAGCACTCCGGTGCCAGGAGCGAAACTGGCGGTTCAAAACCAGCTACCGGGCGGCGAGAACGCTCGGACGAGCGCAGCTGTTGCAGGGGGCTCAACCCTGACAGTCAACGATGGCAGCGGGAGCGGAGGATATGAAGCGGGCGCGCTCGTGACGGTGACCGCGGATCCGCCTCCGCCAGGACAGGAGTTTTCGGGTTGGAGCGGAGATACCCAGATCCTGGCCAACCCGTCCGCGGAGACGACAACGGCAACGGTGCCTTCGATTGACGTAACGATTACCGCAACCTATTCCGACGTTCCGTCCAGCGAGCCTTCGGAATAACTCGGCCTGTCGTCATTACAGCGGAAGTTACTGTAAGCGTCTGGAAGCAGTGACGTCACACTCTGCCCTGGATGGCTCCAGCTCTTGCATGACCTTTGTTTTCGCGAGCGAAACTCATGACAAGCTCGTCAGCTCCGCTTGCGTGATCGGTGTTTGCTGCGCGACTCGAAAGTTGGCTGACACGTTCAGGGCATGGCGATAGCAAGCGCTACCCACGAAAGCGTGAAAACCATGAAGTGGGACGCGATAGTATCGTGCTACCGACGTTCCGTTGGACTGAGACTCCTGGCCCCAACGCTTGTGAGTCAAAAATACCTTCGAGACTGTCCTCGTGGTGCTGAGCAAGCCCCGACAATGCCATTTCGGCAAGTTTCGGAGCGCGAATACTCAAGCTAAATTCGGGCAAAATCGCCACAGGCAGAGCAAGAACCCTTGCGACAGCCAAGTCGAGACGGGATAAACTCAGCGGATCGCAGCCGCTCCGGCCAGCGGCAAACAAACCTTGCGGGAGGCGGCACACCAATCGACTCGGGTTTGGGGAGACGCAGGGCCCAGCTCCCAAACGTAAAATCCAGATAGAGAAAAGGAGAGATTGAGATGACGCGCAACAAACCTGATAACAATCACAGCCCCGCTATGATCGACCGCCGTAAGTTTCTTGTAACCGGGCTGGGGTTGGCCGCAGCATCGTTGCTGACTCGTGTGGCCACCGGTGCGCCCGCCGAGCCGACGGGTGAGCCGATCGGCGAGAATCCGGTGAAGGGGCCGGCCGCGCAACCCATGCGTATCGGTGTCATCGGCGCAGGCTGGCTGGGAGGCACTGTTGGACGGCTTTGGGTGCAGGCCGGACACGAGGTACTGTTCTCCTCCCGCCACCCTGAGGAACTCGTCTCCATGACCCGCGAGCTCGGTCCGCGCGCTTCGGCGGGCACGCCGCGTCAGGCGGCCGAATTTGGCACGGTCCTGTTGTTCGCCGTGCCATATGAGGCGCTGCCGCAGCTTGGGCGAGACCTGCAGGAGGTATTGCGTGGTAAGATCGTGCTCGATGCCTGCAATCCCTCGTCGGGAAGCGACAACGCCGTGGCACGCGAAGCGCAGGCCAATGGTGTGGGCCAGACCTCGGCCAAGTACCTTCCGGGCACGCGACTGGTGCGGGCCTTCAGTGCCGTCGACGCCACGGCCATCGACGCCTCAGCCAAACGGCAGAGCGGCAAACTGGGTGTTCCCGTTGCCGGGGACGATGCCGAGGCCGTTCAGGTTGCCGCGAGGCTGGTGCGTGATGCCGGCTGCGAGCCGGTGGTGGTGGGCAATTTGGCCGCCGCCACCAGTTTTCAACGGGGCGGCCCGGGCTTCCGGGCGAATACGGCGGCTCCGGAACTGCGTCGCCTGCTCGGCCTGCCCCAAGGGAACTAACACCGCCACGGCCGGACGCAGCGCTGCGGCCCGGATGGAGTAGCATATCATGCGATCCTACCGATAGTGACGACTCAGAGCGACAGTCGCCTCGTCCAAGGGCTACGGCGAATCATCGAGGCCAGCCCTGCCGAAGCGCGCGCACTGGCCTGGGCGTGGCTCTACGTCTTTGCGCTCTTCCTTGCCTACTACGTTCTGCGCCCGATCCGGGATGAACTGGGGGTTGCGGGTGGGGTGCGGAACCTGCCATGGCTCTTCACCGGCACGTTGCTGGCCATGCTCGCGGTGAACCCGCTCTTCGCCTATGCGGTGCGGCGCTGGCCGCGCGAGCGCTTTATTGCCATCGCCTACCGCTTCTTCATGCTGAACTTGCTGATCTTCATGGTCCTGTTGACGCTGGCGACGCCGGAGCAGCATGTCTGGATCGGGCGAGCCTTTTTCATCTGGGTCTCCGTCTTCAACCTGTTCGTCGTCTCCGTCTTCTGGTCCTTCGTCGTGGACGTGTTCGACGCGGAGCAGGGCAAGCGGCTCTTCGGCTTCCTCGCCGCCGGCGCCACGCTGGGCGGCATTGCGGGGTCGAGCCTGACCTCGGGCTTTGTCGAGAGGCTGGGACAGAACTGGCTGCTTCTCGCCTCCATCATCCTGCTGGAGGTGGCGGTCTTCGCCTCACGGCGCCTGTCGCGTGTCAGCGATGCCTTTCAACGGCCAGTGCAGGGGGATGATCCGCACAAGCCGGTGGGCGGCGGCATCTTCGCGGGGATGACCCACACCTTCCGATCCCCCTATCTTTTGGGGATCGCGTTCTTTATCCTGTTTTACTCCGTTACCTCCACCTTCCTGTATTTCCAGCAGGCGACCATCGCAGAGGCCGACTTCCCGGATCGTGCCGCGCGCACAGCCTTTTTCGCCAACATCGACTTCTGGGTGAACGTGTTCACCCTGGTATTCCAGATCTTCCTCACGGGACGCCTGATGGGATGGCTGGGAGTGGGGGCGATGCTCTGCGCCCTGCCGCTCTTCAGCGTGGCAGGATTTGCGGCACTGGCGGCCTCTTCCACGGTGGGGGTATTCGTCGTCGTGCAGGTGGCGCGGCGAGTGAGCAACTTTGCCTTGGCCCGGCCGACGCGGGAACTGCTCTTCACCTCCGTGCCGCGAGAGGACCGCTACAAGGCGAAGAACTTCATCGATACTGTGGTCTATCGCGGCGGCGACCAGGTGGGAAGCTGGGCTTATGCCGGGTTGATGGGGTTGGGGCTGAGCATGGCGGGTATCGCCATCGTCGCGGTACCGCTCTCGGCCATCTGGCTGGCGCTGAGCTTCTGGCTTGGGCGGCGGCAGGAGAGATGGGAACGCAGGCGCGACGAGAGGGCGGCCGCGCTGTCACTACGAAAGCCATGATGCAAGGGACCACTCGGGGATGGCCGCGGTTGGTTCGGCGAAAACTGGATCCCGGATGGGAGCGTCACCGAACTGCTGGATCGTTCGCACGGATGTCGCCGGTTCCAAGCGATCTGCCAGATCAGCCGACCCTGTCAACCCTCCGAACACATTCGCGCAATATTGCGACAGGTAAGCGAGAACCGCTGTGACAGCAAAGCCGCATCGGAGTAAGCTTTCGGCAGATCCGTTGCCTCACCAATCCGAGGCCTTACGATTGCAAAGCATGGCCCTTTCCCGACGCAGCTTTCTGAAAACCACGGGCGCCGCGCTCTCCATGCCGGCGATTCTCCGCGCGCAATCCGTTGCCCCTTTAACTCAAAAACACGAATCTAACATGGAAATCAAAAGAAGTGGATCACAGCCCTCCGCCAAAGGACCTGCCGAGTATTTTACCGGCACCGTCCGCATTGACCCGTTATTTCAAGCAAACGATCCAGCACGCGCGCTTGGCGTTAGCGTCACGTTCGAGCCAGGCGCTCGGACCGCCTGGCACACCCACCCGCTCGGCCAAACCTTGATTGTGACCGCCGGCTGCGGCTGGGCCCAGCACTGGGGAGGCCCGGTCGAAGAAATTCGACCCGGCGACGTGGTCTGGTTTCCGCCGGGCGAGAAGCATTGGCATGGCGCCACGCCCACCACAGCCATGACCCACATCGCCATTGTAGAGCAGCTCGGCGGCAAAACCGCCGACTGGCTGGAAAAGGTCAGCGACGAGCAATACCATGCCTGAGCCCGTCTCATCCGACGCGTGTCCTTCATGGCGCGATCATCACGGATCGCATCCCTAAACTCGCCCATCGCACGTGCCCGTTTGAAGCGAGGCGCCAGGCAGGCAGCCGATCAAAAGTCCGCCCTTCTTCCATCCCTGGAAAGACGGCCGAGGAGGCGGCACCGTCTCTTAGAATTCAACCGTAAGGCTTCCCATGACATTGAAGGGAGCTCCCGGAAGAACGTACACCTCGTCATAGGAGCCAACGAAATAGCGGCTGTTCAAAACGTTGTTGAAGTTTACCTGCGCCCGATATCGTCCCGTTTTGTAATAAATAGCCGTATCCATCACGCCATAGGCCGGCAGGTCAAAGGTATCGTTGATATCGCCCGATTGCTTCGAATAGTAGACGCCCCCCAACCCAATGCCCAGGCCCTTGAGCGGACCGTCTTGCAGGGTGTACTTGACCCACATGCTCAGACTGTTGGCCGGCACGCCCTGGAGTGGAGTTCCAATCGGAATGCTGTTATCGTCGGTGACCTCGGCATTGATATAGGTATAAGCGAGGACCATCTCGAGTCCCGGCAAAGGATTCGCCGCCAGTTCAAATTCAAAGCCCCGGGCGCGCTGCTCTCCGGTGACCGTGGAATCGAACGGATCGGGTGTGACGAGATCCGGCGTTGCCACGTTGCTGCGAGTCAACTGGTAGATGGCAAGCATCCCCGTGAGTTTATTGTTGAATAGGGTATACTTAAGTCCGATCTCGAAGTTCTCGCCTGTTTCTGGAGCGACGGGTTTCCCCTGCGCGTCGGTAAAGAACCATTGGGGATTGAAGGATCGGCTCCAGTTAAAATAGGCGGCAACCCCCGGGACAAACTGATAGGTAATACCGACTTTGGGAGAGAAGGCGGACTCCGAATAGTAGCCACCGGGCCGATTTTCGCCAAAGAGGATGGGGATATCAAAGTAACTGTAATCATAGCGGACCCCAGCCGTAATGGTCACCTTTTCGAACAGTTTGACCTGATCTTGAAGGTAGAAGCCCAGATCGGCGTAGGTTTCTTTGCTGCTCGAAGGCGGCCCGTATTCATACGGCGGAAGGTCGTCGTAGTTTGGCGTGAAGACGTCCAGTTCGATGGTGCTGCCGTCCTGGGAGGTAAAAAGCTGGGTCGTGCTCCGGTAGTCCACACCCACCAAAACCACATGATCAAGCGGACCCGTTCCAAAGGCGAAGTCCGCCGCCGTATCAATCCGCCACCCGTAGTAATTCCCCACGGCCTTATAACCGGCGAGGGTCAGGAAACGGCCATCTTCGCTGAGAAACTGGGGATAGGAAAGATTGTCACTCGTCCAGTCCAGCCAGAAATAGCGGAAATTCTGCGTGAGACCGATCGATTCATTGAAGCGGTGGTCAAACTCGTAGCCGACCCGAATGATGCGCTCCCATTCATCATTGGGGTGTGCCGGGTTGCCGATGTATCTGCTGATCGGGAT
The DNA here is from genome assembly GCA_963820865.1 of uncultured Verrucomicrobiae bacterium. Lineage (GTDB taxonomy): Bacteria > Verrucomicrobiota > Verrucomicrobiia > Chthoniobacterales > Terrimicrobiaceae > DASTFP01. Next base: position 1,291,070 of record CAWGBZ010000007.1, on the reverse strand, counting down.
TTCACCATTCGGGTTTGGCAAGACCGTGCCCCGCGCCGGCAGAGGAAAGGCGAGATTCATCCAGTCGTCGCGATAGCTGGTCAGGATGGTGAGCGACGTCGAGGGGCCAATCTCCCACGTAAAAGCCGGAGCGACAAAAATTCGCGTGGAATCGGCAAAGTCGACGAAAGAACCGGCCGCCCGAAACAGCGCATTGAGACGCATGTAGACCGTCTTGCTTTTGTTGAGCGGCACGTTGACATCGAACGCGCCTTGATAGTAATCGAAAGACCCCCCGGTGAACTGAACCTCGCCGAAGAAGTCCGGCCGCGGCCGCTTGCTGACCAGGTTCACAAACCCTCCGAGGGGCCCCTGCCCGAAGAGGGTGGAGGCTGGTCCCTTGACCACCTCGATGCGCTCCAATCCCCAGATCTCCTCGGATGGCGCGCCGTCCGCGATCAGCCCATCCAAGTAGGTATTGGCGTAAGAAGCGTCGAAGCCTCTGATTCTGTAGTAATCCCATTCGTTATAGTAACCTCCGACGCTGACGCCAGCGACGTTTCTGAGGGCCTCCTCGAGATCTTGCGCATTCTGGTCGTCGATCAGCTTGCGTGTCACCACTGAGACGGCCTGGGGCGTCTCCAAGAGCAGCGTCCTGGTCTTGGTGGCCGTTCGCGTTTCTCGTGCAACATAACCCGTTTCCGGTTGATCTCGCTGCTCCGTCACGACCACCTCTTCGAGCGTGGGAACCGGTTCCGGAACCATCTCCCATTTGCGTCGTCTCTCGTCCTCGTCGGGTTCCGCCTGCGCCATCGACAGATTAGGGAGCAGCACGGCGCACGCCAACAGGCTGGTTATGGATGACGGCAGATTGGGTATTGAGTCGAAGCGCATCATGGTTCGGTCCGGAGCCAGTTGACCCTGCCCGGATCGGACGGATCCGACTAACGCGCGCTTGCGAAGAATTGCCGACCTCTTGCGATTTCGCAAGTGACCGCCAGAAAAGCGCAAGACTCCGGCAGCGTTGTTGGTGCAGGCGCCACTAGTTTGCAGCAGCGTCACGAGGAAACTGGATCCGACGTTGAGAACTTGATGAGGCGATTTCTATTTCACCTGCACTCGTGGATGGGATTGCTCGCCGGAGTCGCTCTCGTTTTGATCGGCCTAACGGGTAGTGTGCTTGTCTTTCGACGGGAGATTGAAAATCTCTTGATGCCGCGGCAAGTACTGGCTGCCAATCCGAGCGCGGCGAGACTCGGCCTCGATGCCCTTGTGGCGTGCCTGCGGAAGCAGTTGGATGGCTGCGAACCCGTCGGTTGGCTGCCCTCGCGATCTCCGACGAGAAATGACGAAGTGTATGTCGTCGGTCGTGATGGCGGCGAACCTCAGGTAGTCTGGATCGATGCGGGCAGCGGAACCGTTCACGGCGTGCCCATGGATCCGAACAAGACCTTCACCGGATGGCTTCTGGAACTGCATTACTCCTTCCTCAGCGGCCATACCGGCGTCTTTTTGGCCGGCATCTTCGCAGTGCTGCTCTGCCTGTTGGGAATTTCAGGCCTCTGGATCTACCGCGGTTTCTGGAGAAACTTCCTGCGCCTGCGCTGGAAGGTCAGCGCGCGCATCCTCCTCTCCAATTTGCATAAGACGGCGGGCGTCTCTTCCGTCGCCTTTAATTTGATCCTCGGATTCACCGGGGCCTACTGGAACTTGACCCACGTTGCCGACCACCTCCTCAACGGACCGGAACCTGAACCGCCCAAGATGAGCGGACGAATATTTGTCGAAACAGTTTCGCTCGATGCCCTGATCGAGCAAGCGACGGAAAAGATTCCCCATTTTCAGTGGACCTACCTTTCGCTGCCATCCAAGGCCGACGAGCCCCTGGTTTTCTACGGAAGACTGGCGAATCAGCATCCTCTGCGGGGAGAATACGGCTCCTCCGTGACATTCAATTCTCAGACGGGAGCCTTCGAAGGCCTGCTGGACATTCGCACGAGCGGTTTCTGGAACCAGGTGACGGACGCGTTCATGCCGCTGCACTACGGCACCTTCGGCGCGTTGCCGGTGAAAATTCTCTGGTCCATCGGCGGCCTCGCGCCGGGCGTCCTCGCCATCACAGGATTCGCGCTTTGGTGGAAAAGAAAGAAGTTCGATCGGAGGCGCACGTTGAGCTTCTCGGCCAAGGCGGCCGACCGCAAAAGATCAAAACCTCGCTAAGCGACTGCCGCCTTGTGCGAAGCCGCGACCTGAGCAAGCGCTCGTGCGATTTACCATGACGTCAGCGAGCATCGGCAGCCTAATGGGAACGCGCCAGAGCGCGGCTGCCTCTCCCGCGGTCGCAACGGATCGGGCCATCGCGGTGCTCGCCCGCCTTACCTTCATCGCGTTGCTCCTTGTTCCCATGATGCGACGCCCCGCCAAGCCGGCTCAGACCGCCACGGAGACGCACTGATCGGGGATCAGCGTTTCCCGGGAAACCGTCATCAAAAATCCTTCAAACGAAAGAACGTTGTGTTCGACGGCACAAAAAGCTCCCCGGGCTTTCCACGAGCCACGCATTTTCCCGCCTTGAGGACCACGACATCCTCGCAGAGAGCGATCACTTCTGCGGCAGAGTGCGTGACGTAGAGGATTGGAGTAGCGAACTCTTCCCGAATACGCTGGAGGTACGGCAGGATGCGTTCCTTGAGCGACTGATCGAGACTGGCCAGAGGTTCGTCGAGAAGCAGAAGTCTGGGCGAGGCTAGCAACGCCCGCGCAAAAGCGACGCGCTGCTTTTCACCCCCGGAGAGCGAAGTCGGCATCCGGTCGAGCAGTCGCTCGATTTCCAGGACGTTGCAGAGTCTGTCGTGGGGAAGATCGGGAGAGCCAGACTTCAAGCCATACGTGATATTCTGACGCACGGTCAGGTGCGGGAAGAGAGCCAGATCTTGCGGCACGTAGCCGATCGCTCGCGTGCGTGCCGGAACGAAAATGCCCTGTGCGACATCGGTGACCACCCGGCCGTCGAGCTCAATGACGCCCCGGTCCGCCCGTCGCAGACCCGCGACCAACTCCAGCACGGAAGTCTTGCCGGAGCCCGACGGTCCGAACAACGCGGTCACCGGCCTGTCGAGGGTGGCATCCAGATCGAGGGTGATGCCCTTCAGGCGAAGCGAAACATTCCTGAACTTGAGGTTCATGCGACCGGCGTGCTCCGTTTGAAAAGCCACTCGCTTGTCCAGACCGCGGCAAAGGCCAGAACCACCGATACGGCCAGCAACCGGAAAGCGTTCGTGTCGTGACCGAGCTGGATATCGCTGTAGATCGCAACCGAGAGCGTCGTCGTTCGCCCCGGAATGTTGCCTGCCACCAGGATGGTTGCGCCGAATTCCCCCAAAGCACGCGCAAAGCTGAGCACGCTGCCCGCGATGATGCCGCGATGAGCGAGCGGCAGCGTGATGGTCAGGAAAATGCGGAGCGGGCTCGCTCCCAGAGTTGTCGCCACCTGTTCCAAACGAGGATTGACCGCCTCGAAGGCGATTCGCGCACCACGCACAAGCAAAGGGAAGGACATGACCGCCATCGCGACCACCACCGCCCGCCAGGTGAAAACTACCTCCCAGGCGAAATGCTCGTGCAGAAAAGCTCCGATGGGTCCCTTGCGTCCAAGAAGCTTAAGCAAAATCAGGCCGGTCGCCACCGGAGGCATGACGAGCGGGAGTGCCACCAGTGTTTCGACGATCGACTTTCCTGGCCACGACTTGCGCGCCAGCAGCCAGGCCACACCGATACCAAACGGAAGGATCACCAAGGTGGCCAGCAAAGCCATCCCAAACGTGAAAGCGACGATCTCCCCTTCGGCGGACGTCATCAAAACGCGTTCAAGGCAGGATGAAACCGAACCTCTTGAAGATCGCCAGCGCCGGCTCGGATTTTAGATATGCGAGAAATCGTTTCGCCGGCTCCGCGTTCCTGGTCTCCCGCAAGACCGCCACCGGATAGGAAATCCTCGGTCCGTCGCTCGCCGGCACTTCATATCCGATCCTCACCGCCTTGGAAATGGCCGCGTCCGTCTTGTAAACGATGCCGGCATCGACGTTGCCCGACTCAACTGCGGCCAGAGCAGCCCGGACATTCTCCGTCGGCACAACCTTCGGCTCGACCGCCTGCCAAAGTCCCTGCTTCGTAAGATACTCGCGAGCATAGACACCGGCAGGGACGCTCCGGGGGTCGGCCAAAGCCACACGCTTGATCGCCCGGTCACCGAGGGCCGCGGGCGTCAACTCGGCCGGTCCGTCGTTTGGAACGACGATGACCAGCGAATTCGAGAGCAACTCGACACGTGTTGAGGGGTCAATCAGGCGGGCCTCTTCGAGATCATTCATCTGGATCTCGTCCGCGGAGAAGAAGATGTCCGCGGGCGCTCCCTCCTTGATCTGTCGCGCGAGCGCATTGGATCCGGCAAAGTTGAAGAACAGTTTGTCTCCCGATTGCGGCTCGTAAGCCGCCGCCACTTCTTTCAAGGCATCGGTGAGACTGGCGGCGGCGAAAACCGAAAGCTCCGCCGCGCGGAGAACCGTCGTCAACAAGACAACCAGGACGAGAGAGATGAGAGAGCGTCTTTTCATAAGCGGGCGCCGATTTCAGGGCGTTATATTTGTGGATAGATAACCAAAAGCAAGCAAACCCTCTTCCTTCGCATCGAAGGAATCTGGGCCGCGCGAGCGATCAGTCCTCGCCGCCCATCGACGCGACCGCGCCGATCGAATGGCCTGCAGCGGCGCGCCTTCTCGCGGGCTTCGCCGGCTCGGCATCGTTGGCGGCGGCTGAGGGCCTGAGGGTTTATTGTGGGAACCACGTCCAGGCGAGCTTCTCTGCGCCCCGATCAATTTGGATGACCGCAACCGCCTTGTTGGGCACGCGGCGGCCCGGTGCGTAAGCGATCTTGCCGACCAACCCTTGGAAGTCACGCGTATTAGCCAGGGCCACGCGAATGGCTTCCGGCTTGGTAGATCCGGCCCGTTTGATCGCATCGGCCAGCAGATTAATGGTATCGAAACCAAGCGGAGCAAACGCGTTCGGCGGCGGCGCGCCGAAGTTCCGGGTATAGGCTCTGACAAAGGCCTTCATCGCCGGCGTGTCGACGCCGAGAAAGCGATGCGTGGTGAAATAGATGGACTTGATATTCTTGCGCTTGGAAGCAACGACGATCTCCTCGTCATCCCAACCGTCCCCGGAAAGAAGCGGGACATCGATGCCGGCGGCACGGACCTGTTGGATCAGCGGCACTGCGGAACGCGGCATGCTGGCGGCGTAAATGGCTTCGGGTTTTTGCTTAGCCGCTTTGTAAGCAGCGATCAAGCTACGGAAGTCCGTCACGTCCTTGGCATAGGTGCGCCGATCGACGGTCCCTCCGAGTTGCCGGAAGAATTTGTCGAAGAAGCCCCCGACCGTCCGCGTATAGACGCTACTTTCATCGATCCAGAGCGCCACGCGCCCGAGCTTAAGCTGATTGCGGGCAAACTTAGCCATGACGAGGGCCTGGGCATCGTCCCCGTAGGCGGCCAGGAACATGTCATCCCCGACCTTCCTGGGAAGATCCGGCGCCGTGGCACCGGGCGTAATGAAAGGAAGTTTGGCTTTTTGAAACACTCGACCCGCATCGAGAGCATAGGTCGAGTAAGTGAATCCGATCCCGGCGGTGGCGCTTGGATAGCTTTTCAGAGCGGCCTCCACCTTGCCCGCGGTGCTCTTCACGTCACTGGCCGTGTCGACGACAACCAATTGAATCGGTCGGCCAAGGACGCCACCCTGGGCGTTCAACTTCTCCGCCGCCAGTTCAGCGCCGCGATAACAAGGCGCATCGAGCACGGCTTCCGGACCGGTCATGTTAAAAGGGGCAATCACGACGATCGGTTCGGCGGCGTGCGCCCCAAATATGGCCATCAAAACACAGACTGGCATGAAGAGTGCGAGGGCAATCGGCATCGGATGAATTCTCCTGGTTGATGTTCCGGCCTGGATCGGGCAATGGTCTCGTCCGAGAGCGACCCTCGCCGAGAAACCCTCACTCGATGGCGCCGGCATTTTCGAGGCTTGCCTAGCCGGATCAAGCCTTTTCACAGATGATCGGGCAGGAGCGCGCTAAGAAGATATGCTTATTGAGCCAGATAGCCGCCATCGACCGGGAGGACGGCCCCGGTAATGAACGATGCTTCTTCCGAGGCCAAAAAAAGAATCGCGTTGGCCACTTCCTCAGGTTCGCCCAGCCGGCCCATGGGATGGCCTTTCCGAACAACTTCCACGTACTCGGAACCACCCGGTTCGTCGGCGAAACGTTTGACGCGCTCAGTCTTGATCGTCCCGGGAGCGACCCCATTGACTCGGATCCCCCGGTCGGCCCACTCGATTGCCAAATGCTTGACCAGGCCGGTGGCCACAAACTTGGCCGGGCCGTAGGTCGCTTGTCGTTTCTGCCCAGCCAACCCGGAAATGGAAGAGAGGCAAACAATCGAGCCGCCACCCGTCTCAAGCATGGCGGCGATCGCGTATTTGCAGGTCAGGAACATGCCGCGGCCGTCAATGGCCATGATCTTGTCCCAACTGGCGGCGGTGGATTCGAGCGCATCTCCGAGTTCGATAATTCCGGCGTTGGCCACGACCACATCGACCCGCCCGAACGCCTCGACCGCGGCGCGAATCATCGCCTGGCAGTCCTTGTCTTGAGCGACGTCGCCGACCACAGCCTCCACCGGAGCGCCGCCTTGCCGAAGCTCGTCACGACAGGCCAGCAAAGGAACCTCCTGGATGTCTTGAATCACCAGCGACGCGCCTTCCTCGGCAAACTTCCTCGCGGTCGCCCGGCCGATCCCGAGGGCTGCGCCGGAGACGACGACCGACTTTCCCCGCATGCGTGCCAAGCCCATTTGTTTTCTCCTCTTCTGTTTTTAACACCTGATCTTCGGCCAACGCAACGCCATGGAGATTCGTCGCTCGTTCGCCTGGTGAGTTCGCGGCCTCGTCGGTGGGCTAATCATGCCTCGCGATGCGAAGGCTCCGCAGTTTTGCAATACTTTCGCTTCGGCGTCAATGATCCCCTCGCCATAGAACTCATCTTCGAGTTCCGCTCGGGCCAATCGCGTCACCGCTCGATCGACATCACGGGAATTGCCGAAGATTGCAACAACTGTAGTCATTCCGCCGCCGCAGCCCGACGATCGTCGCAGAGCGACTCAGCCTGACAAGCTATTTTGCCGCAACGAAAGACGCCTTCGCCGCGCGAACATATCATCAGAGACAGGTCCTCGCCGAGTTCGCTCTTTTGACTTGCTTCCCACCAAGCCCGGCCCTAAAAAAACGCCAACCCCGAACTCGGCGACGCTCGATGGCCAAGCATTCTTCAATCTCTGATCAAGCGAAGCGTTTCAAATTGCCCAATCCCACCCTATGAGCAGAAATCTCCTTTTCGTCGTTTTCGTACTCTTTTCGGTTGTTCGCGCCGCCGCCTGGACGGATGGAGAACTCCTCATCTGGATTAGCGATAACCGGGGCTTCAAGGCGCTCCAGGCACTCGGCAAGAAGTTCGAAGAAGAGATGGGGGTGCCCGTCAAGGTGGAAACCCAGGAGCAAATTACTGAGAAGTTCCAGGCCGCCGCACAGGGAGGCAAGGGTCCCGACATCTTCTTCTGGGCGCATGATCGCATCGGCGAATGGGCGGATGCCGGGTTGCTGAAACCTCTGGAGATCAGTGATGAATTTAAAGCTGCCTACCTCCCAATGTCCTGGGACGCAGTCACCCACAATAAGCAGATCTGGGGATATCCGCTTGCCCTGGAGTGCGTCTCCTTGATCGTCAATAAGAAGCTCGTCACGGGGAAGGCGCCAACGCAGCTCGCCGAATTTCCGGCCTTTGCCAAGGAACTCCAAGCCAAGGATCCCAAACTGATCGCCATCATGTGGGATTATAACACCCCGTACTTTAGCTTTCCGTTCCTGGCCAGTGCCGGTGGCTTCTCCTTCAAGCAGACGGAAGGCGGATTTGACGCCAAAGATATCGGGGCCGACAACGCCGGCGCGATCCAGGGGCTGACCGCCATCGTCGACCTTATTAAGGCCAACGTGCTTCCCAAAGGCTCCACCCAAAGTGTCATGGATGAAAAAATGGGCAAGGGCGAGCTAGCCACGATGGTCAATGGACCGTGGTCCTGGGCCAATCTTCGCAAGAGTGGCATCGAGTTCGAACTCGCGCCGGTTCCCGGGGTCGGCGGCAATCCGGGCCGGCCCTTCGTCGGCGTCTGGACCGCGCTGATCAATCGTTCCAGCCCGAACGTCGACTTTGCGATCCAGTTCCTCGAAAAATCCGTCTGTTCCGCGGACGGACTCAAAGCCATCGATGCCGACGCGCCGCTCGGGGTTCCCGCCCTGAAATCCTTGGCCGATGAAATGAGCGCCCAGAATCCCTTAATCAAGGGAACTTACGAAAATGCGCTGAACGGAGTCGTGATGCCTAATATTCCTCAGATGGGTAAATTCTGGAGTTCGATGAAGGCGGCGTTTGAGATTGCCACCAGCGGAGAGGCCACGCCCGAGGCTGCCTTGAAAGACGCCAGAAAGAATATGGAAAAATAGGCGTGAACCAGGGGCTTCCGATCCGGCAAGTTCTGGCAGTCCTGCTGGCGATTCCCGCGCTTGCTCTGAGCTTCTTTGTCTACCAGACAGGCAATGTCTATGTCGCCTTAGGCCTGCTGGTGGTCACCTGCCTGGGCGTTTACATCTATCTCACGCCCTCGGCGGAAACCTATCGGTATCTTTTCCCGGGCCTGCTCGGCTTCGGCATTTTTGTCATTCTGCCGCTGGTTTACACCATTTATATCGGCTTCACCAAGTACAGCTCCCAAAACCTTCTGACCTTTGAACGCGCCCTGGCGCTTTTCCGGCAGGAGACCTTTGCCGTCGAAAACGCGCCGACGTTCAAGTATACCCTCTACGGGCAGGACGACGGCAAATACATCGTCTACCTGGAAGACGACAAGGATCCGAGCAAACGCTTTGTCTCCGAACCTTTCGCCCTCGATCCCGCAGAGAAGTCGAAGGTGGACAAGGAACCGGTCAAACTGACAGCCTTGCCGGCAGATCAGCAGGTGCCGGGACAGGCCATGTCGATGGCTCAAATCAACCGCGGCAAGCTGATGACTCCGCTCAAGGCGCAAAAGCTTGCTTTGCCCGATGAAACCTTGGTCGGCCTGGAAGGGCTCTCCAAGTATGCCTCGCGGCAACGGCTCTGGAAGGCCAATCCGGACGGATCGCTCACCAACAAGAAGGACGGGAGCATCATTCAACCGGATTTCAGACAAGGCTTCTTTGTCAACGATCAGGGAGAGAAAGTCGGCGTCGGTTTCCGGACGTTTGCGGGATTTGACAATTATATCCGAATCCTGACCGACCCGCGCATCCGCGGTCCTTTCTTTAAGATATTCATCTGGACCTTCGCGTTTTCGGCGCTCTCGGTGTTCACGACGTTTTCGCTCGGAATGCTGCTCTCGGTGCTGCTGGAACAGCCCGACATTCGTTTTCGACGGACATATCGGACGCTCTTCATTCTGCCCTACGCCGTCCCGGGAGTGCTCTCGATCCTCATTCTGAAGGGCTTGTTCAATCAGGAGTTTGGTGCCGTGAATGAGTTGTTGCGGGGGCTTTTTGGATTTGCCCCGGAATGGGAGACGAATCCCTGGGGTGCGCGGGCGATGGTGCTGATGGTCAATCTCTGGCTCGGCTATCCCTATATGATGCTCATCTGTACCGGCATGCTGCAATCGATCCCCTCCTCGATTTATGAGGCGAGTGCGATCGACGGAAGCAACAAAGTGATTGACTTCTTCAAGCTGACCTTGCCGTTGGTCCTCCCGGCGATGATTCCGATCATCATCTCGTCGTTCGCCTTCAATTTCAACAATTTCAATCTCATCTTCCTCCTTACCGCCGGAGGCCCGCAAATGGTCGGCGGCAATGCCGGCGAGACCGACTTGCTGGTGACTTATACGTTCAACATCGCCTTCCGCGATTCCGGGACAAACTTCGGACTGGCGAGCGCGATTGCCACCCTCCTCTTCATCCTTGTCGGGGTCCTGGCGTGGATAAACCTTAAACTAAGCTCAAAGCAGGTGAAGCTATGAAACCCGAACAGAAAGCGAGGCTTCGCAGAGTATTTTCGCACGCCTTGCTCCTAAGCCTCCTGGCGCTGGTTCTGGTGCCGTATATCATGGTGGTCTCGGCATCCTTTCGCCGCGGCAACTACGCGCCGAGCGGGCTCCTGCCGGATCACCTAAGCTTGGAGCACTGGAAATACGTTCTTGGCATCCCTTACGAAGAGGTCGTCAACCCGGCGACCGGCGAGAAGCGTGTGGTCAAGGCAGAGACTCCGCCGCTGCTCTGGTTCTGGAACTCGATCAAAGTCTCCTCCATCGCCTCTCTCGGAATCCTTCTCTTGTCCGGAACGGCGGCCTACGCGTTTGCCCGGCTCCATTTCAAGTTCAGGTCTCTCACCCTAAGCTCCCTCCTCATCCTCCAGATGTTTCCCATGGTGCTGGCGTTGGTGGCCATCTATGTCATCCTGGATTTTATCGGACAGTACGTTCCCTTGCTCGGCCTGAACACGCAAACCGGGTTGATCATGGTCTATCTGGGCGGCATCTCCGGCTACATCTGGATGCTGAAAGGGTACTTTGACACGATTCCGGCGAGCATGGAGGAAGCGGCGCGGATCGACGGCGCGACGCCATTTCAGACTTTCACCCAGATCCTCCTGCCGATGAGTCTGCCCATTTTTGCGGTCGTGTTCATCCTCTCATTCATCGCCTTTATGTCGGAGTATCCGGTGGCCTCCATCGTTCTGCAGGCCCGCGAGAATTGGACCCTCGCCGTCGGCGCGAACTCGTTCCTGGCAGAGCATCAGAAGCTCTGGGGACGATTTGCGGCGCTGGCCGTTCTCAGCGGTGTGCCGATTACGGTAATGTTCCTGGTCTGTCAGAAGTTTGTGGTCAGCGGTCTGACCTCCGGCGGTGCCAAGGAATAAGGCATGATGGAACAGCTTGCTGATCCGATTGCTCCCTTGAGATCAGCGGCCCGCATCGCTTCGGAGTAATCGCCGTGAAGCAAAATTGGTGGAAGGAAAGTGTCGCCCTGCGCCGGACGAACCCTGCCGTGGACTACCGGAGCTATGAGCCCGGCGTGAAATCAAACGCGGAGATCTGTTCTTTCACCAGTCCTTTGCCGAAGAACCGGGTTCTTCCAAACCTGGACTTTACCGGCAACGCATCGCTGCTCACCTCGGCCAGTCCTATCCGCCTTGACGATAGCGAACTTCTCCTCAGCAACCTTGCGATCCAACCGGCCGAGGATTTCCGACCCCTGACCCTACGGCCACTCGAAGCCCGCGACGACCGACTTCGCCAGCCATGAAATCGACGGACCCCGAATCCGACGCCAAGACCCGCTCCTCGGGCATTCTCCTTCACCCAACCTCTCTTCCGGGCCGCTTCGGCATCGGCGATCTCGGACCGACGGCCCACACGTGGATCGATCAACTCCTCCGCGCCCGGCAAAAGTGGTGGCAGATCCTGCCGCTCGGTCCAACGGGCTACGGCGATTCGCCCTATCAATGTTTTTCGGCTTTCGCCGGCAATCCGCTGCTCATCAGCCCGGAGTTCCTCGCGCGAGACGGTCTCTTGATGCCCGAGGATCTCGCCACCGGACCATTTCGGAACGACCGTGTCATTTTCGGATGGGTCGTCGAGTGGAAGACTAATCTGCTGGCGCGCGCCTGGACGAATTTCCAAGCGAGGCGCGACCACGCTCTCCGCGACGGGTTGGAGGAGTTTTCGGTCCAGCGCGCGCATTGGTTGGACGACTTTTGCCTGTTCATGGCCCTGAAGGAGACGCATGGGGGAGTCAGCTGGCTCAAATGGCCCGAAGCCATTCGCCTGCGCGAAGAGGCGGCCATGAACGACGCGCGACAGCAACTGGCCGAATCCATCGCCCGTCATCGATTCGTGCAGTTCTTGTTTTTCCGACAATGGGCCGAACTGAAGCGCCATGCCAACGAGCGTGGAATCCGCTTGATCGGGGACCTGCCGATCTTCGTTTCGAGCGATTCTTCCGACGTCTGGGCCAATCCCGGCTTTTTTCATCTCGATGAGCATCGACAACCCACGGTGGTCGCGGGTGTGCCGCCGGACTATTTCAGCGCCACCGGCCAACTTTGGGGAAATCCGCTCTACAACTGGGAAGCCCTGAAATCCACCGACTACCGCTGGTGGCTTGATCGGTTCGTCGCCACGCTGGAGCAGGTGGACATGGTTCGGCTGGATCATTTTCGCGGCTTTGAGGCCTACTGGGAAGTGCCGGCCAGCGAGACGACGGCGATCCACGGTCGCTGGGTGACCGGCCCGGGGGCAGACTTTTTCAACGTTGCCCTTCAGCGTCTTGGGCGGTTGCCGATCATCGCCGAAGATCTGGGACTCATCACGCCTCCCGTCGACGCGCTCCGGCGTGAGTTTGGCTGGCCGGGCATGCGCATTCTCCAGTTCGCTTTCGGCGGGGCCACCGAAGACCGGTTCTTGCCGCACAACTTCGAACGCCACACGGTTGCCTATACCGGCACCCATGACAACGATTGCACCCTTGGTTGGTACGCGCTTCTGACCGACGCAGAGCGCACTCTTCTTCATCGCTACGCGGGATCCGCCGGCACTGATCCCGCGTGGGACTTGATTCGACTGGCGTGGGCTTCGGTCGCCGATCTGGCCATCGCGCCCCTGCAAGACGTTTTGGATCTGGGCAGCGAAGCGCGTATGAATTACCCCGGCCAACCCGCCGGCAACTGGGACTGGCGCTTCCAGAGTCACATGCTCACCGACCAGAGGCTCGATCGCCTCGCGGAACTTACCGAGACCTACCACCGCACCTAGAAAGCGAATCCGCCAAAACCTCACCCACCCACAAGAAACTATGGCCAACGAAACGGACCCTGGAACCCCTCGCCACGAATGGTGGCGCGGCGGCGTCATCTACCAAGTCTATCCGCGAAGCTTTGTTGACACCAACGCAGACGGAATTGGCGACTTGCCAGGCATCACGGCAAACCTCGATTACATCGTCAAGCTGGGCGTTGATTGCTTTTGGGTATCGCCCTTCTACAAGTCGCCGATGAAGGATTTCGGCTACGACGTGACCGATTACCGCGCCGTCGACCCAATGTTCGGGACCATGGAGGATTTTGACCGTATGATGCAGCGGGCGAACGAACTCGGCCTAAAGCTGATGATCGATCAGGTGCTCAGCCACACCTCCGACCAGCACCCGTGGTTCAAAGAAAGCCGCTCCAGCCTCGACAACCCAAAAGCCGACTGGTTCGTGTGGGCGGAGTCCAAGCCGGACGGCTCTCCTCCCAACAACTGGCTCTCGGTTTTCGGAGGCTCCGCCTGGCAGTGGGACACCGGCCGCTGCCAGTACTACATGCACAACTTTTTGTCGAGCCAGCCGGACCTCAATTTCCACAACGAGGAAGTTCAGACACAGATCCTCAAAGACGTCAAATTCTGGCTCGACCGGGGCGTGCAAGGCCTTCGTCTCGACACGTCCAATTTCTATTTTCACGACAAAGAGTTGCGGGACAATCCCCCCTGGGGAGAGAGCCCGCGCACCGATGGCACGGTCGCGCTCAACAATCCGTATGCCCGTCAGAGACACAGCTACGACAAGACGCGGCCCGAAAATCTCGGATTCCTTAGACGCCTGCGCGAGCTGCTTGATCGATATCCGGATACCACCATGGTCGGCGAAATCGGCTCCGACGATCCCTTCGGCACGATCGCGGAATACACCTCCGGCGGCAACAAGTTGCATATGGCGTACCTTTTTAACCTGCTGAGCCCCGAGTTCAGCGCCCGGCACATTCGAGATGTCGTCGAGACGCTGGAAGCGCGCATCGGTGATGGCTGGCCGTGCTGGTCGTTCAGCAACCATGACGTCATTCGTGTGATGACGCGCTGGGGAGGCGCCAACCCGCCGGAAGGCCTTGCCAAGGTCCTGCTGGCCTTGCTTTTGTCAATGCGCGGCACCATTTGCATCTACCAGGGAGAGGAACTGGGACTGACCGAGGCAGACATTCCTTTTGAGAAGTTGCAAGACCCCTACGGCATCGCCTTCTGGCCCGTCTTCAAAGGGCGCGACGGTTGCCGCACGCCGATGCCATGGACGGCACGCGAGAGGTTTGGCGGCTTTTCCACTGTCGAACCGTGGCTGCCGGTTCCCGAGGAACATTTCCAGCGCGCCGTCGACATTCAGGAAGCGAATTCAGCTTCCGTGCTGAATACTTTGCGTCGCTTTCTCGCCTGGCGCCGCCAGCATCCCGCCTTGGTGACGGGCGGCATCCGTTTTCATGACGCGCCGGAAGCAATCGTCGCTTTCACCCGGGATCACGAGGCCGAAAGTCTGCTGACTGCGTTCAATCTCTCCGGAGCTGCCGCTTCGCTGTCGATTCCATGGGACGTCACACCGCTGGCCGGTCATGGGTTCGCTGGAACCTTGTCGGAGCGCAAGGTCACCCTGCCCGCGTATGGCGCTTTCTTTGGTACGAGGAAGTGACTCCGTAAGATGCGTGCGTCCGCGGGGAATGTCACGCGGGTGAAGTTCTCACGTGGCCGGCGAGCGCACCGGGAAGGCCACTTTCCGTTTTGGCAAAGTCGAGGTGGTCGAGAACGTCCGCCCAATGAATCCAAAATTATTCGGGAACACGCATCTCTGACTTGAGATGTAATAGTGGACGACGGGACTGGAGCCGGCGACCTGCAAATCCCAAACCTCATCGAAGCCGGCGCGATCATCGACGGTCAGTCGATTGCTTTGGCGAAGGTGGTCCGCCCAAGTCGATAGTTGGAACTCCAAACGGAACAAACCCGGCTGATCCAGGCTTTCGTCGAGGCGACAGTCGAATGCGCCCGTGCGCCGGATTCCCGCCTGCACCCCTTGCATCAGGCGATAGAACTTTTCACGATCCTCTTTGGCGATGGTGTATTGGATCGTCACCGTAACCGGACCATCGTCGTGGTCCGGGCAGGCGGGAAAGTTCCAATCTTGAGTGAGTGGCGCGGGATCCACGCTCGCCTCGGCCGCAAAATTAATCGACACCCGGTGGCCGATCGCCAAGACCGCAACCGCCAGAATCGCCGCCGCCGCAAAGGTCGGACTCAAGCCAAATTGCATGACGCCGGACCCCCAGATCAACCCTCCCAAGGCGATAGCGCCTTGTCCGAGCATGATCTGAAAGGCGTTCATTCGTCCGCGCACCCAACCCGGAATGACGCGTTGCCCGGCCACCCAAAGTTCGGATCCGGCCAGCGACCAAGCCACGCCAGCCAGAAATCCCCCAAACATCAGCGCGGGCAGGAAGCGGAAAGAGGCGAGGACGATCAGCACGCAAATCAGGATCGCCATGGCAATCGATGTGATCGCATTCGGTGAAGTCCTCGCTCGCAGGTAGGGAAGCCCAAAGACCGCTCCGGCCAGCGATCCCACTGCCAGACAGGTGAAGACGAATCCGAGCTGCGCGGCGGAAAGTTGCAGCTCTCTGAGCGCGATCACCGGAAGAAGTGCCGGAACAATAGAGATTACTAGCGAAAAGAGAACGTTCCTCAGCAGAACGACCTTCATGCCGTGTGCGTGGCGAGCGTATCTGAGCGAACTGATAAACGATTCGGTAAAGCTCTCGCGGAGTTCACGCGAATGGTCTTGCCGCGGCCTCCACTGCAAGACGGCGAGAGCCACCACAAGAAAGGTCGCCGCATTGACCGACATGAGCACCGGGGCCCCGAGAAACGGGAGGAGCATACCCGCCAGCGCCGGGCCAACGATGCCAGACAAGTTCAATTGCACCCCGCCCAGGGTGATCGCGGAGGGTAATTCCTCCTTCGTGACGACATCTGGAACGACGGCCCCCCAGACTGGAGCATAAAATGCGACTCCCACGCCGAGCAGGAAGATGCACACCAGCACCAGATTCGGGGTGAAAATCCCCGTCCAAGCTCCGAACGCAAGCAGCCCCGAGCAGGCCCCCTGCCAGAGCACAGCAAGCAAAATCACGACGCGTCGATTCGCGATATCTGCCACCGCGCCAGCCGGCAATGTGAAAAGGAAAAACGGCGCGGAGGCGGCCGTTGCCATCAACGAAAGAAACAACGCCGACGCACCAAGGTCATGCATCAGCCACGTCGCCGCCATATCCTGGGCCGAGACAAACGTCCCGGAGAGCACGCTGGCCAGCCACAGGCGGAGAAATACCGGATTTCCCAGAGCGTACCATGTGGAGGTTGATTTCATGCTATGCCGACCTGCATCAAAGTAAATTTGCGCCGATATGTCGCTATCCAAATCTGCGCGCACTCCCGAAGGCTGCCATAATTTCGAAAAACCGACGCGCGCCCACCGGGGGGCAGACCCTGGTTAGACGCCGGCCGGAAAACTCGCTCCTTTTTACCTCCGCCGGGAAAGATTCGTCGTATCTGCAAACGTGCGACCGGCAAGCCCGTAACCGTGGATATGCGAGGTCCTTTGGGTAGCCAGATAGTGGCGCACGACGGGTTCCGTGTCTCCGGTATGAAGGTCCCAAGCCGCGTTCACAACTCGCCTCTCCTCGACGGTCAAGCGCAAATTTTGACGAAGGTGCTCGGCCCAGGTGGACACGACGAACTCCAGACGGAATTTGCCGGGATGCTCGAGGCATTCGTCAAGCCGGCAGTGAAATGCGCCGTTGCGCCGGTAGGTCGCCTGAACTTCCTCCATGAGTCGCTGGAACTCATCGCGGCGATCATCTGGTATACAAAACTCCACAGTGACAGTGATCGGCCCCGCCTCCTGAGGCGGGACCTTGGGAAAATCATGCAGCGGGTTCCGCGGCGCCGCATCCAGGCTCAGATCCTCCGGAAAGTTAATGGAAAAGAACCGCCCAAGAATCAACACGATCAGCGCGCCGGCGGACGCAGTCGCAAACGTCGAGTCGGCCCCCGCATGGGCGATGCCGGCCCCCCAGAAGAACGCACCCAGCGCCATGCCGCCTTGACCCAGCATGATCTGGAGTGCGTTCATCCGTCCGCGCACCCAGCCGGGCATGATGCGTTGGCCGGCCACCCAAAGCTCCGACCCCGCCAGGGCCCAAGCCATGCCGGCGAACGTAGCGCAAGCCAAGAGAACCGGTAGTTCCCGCATCATCGCCAGCGTAAAAAGGACAACGACCAGGATGATCATGGAAATCGAGGTGATCGCGTTGGGCGAGACATGCTTCCTCAAATAGGGAAGCAGAAAGACCGCTCCCGCCAACGACCCCGCGCCCACACACGTAAACACGAAGCCCAAATGCGTGGCCGAAAGATGCAGCTCTCTGAGCGCAACCACCGGCAAGAGCGCCGGAACAATCGAGATCACCAGCGCAAAAATCAGATCTCGAAAAAGAACCGTCTTGATACGCGGAGAGTTGCGCGCGTAACGAAGTGAACTGATGAACGACTCCGTGAAGTTCTCGCGGAGCATCGTCGCCTGCTCCTGACGTGGCTTCCACTGCGCCACTGCGAGAGCCACCGCCACAAACATCAGCGCATTGGCGGCGATCAACCAAGGAGGCTCCGAGAATCGGCAGCAAGAGCCCGCCGAGAGCGGGACCGACAATCCCGGACAGATTCAGTTGCACCCCACCCAGTGTGATCGCCGAAGGCAGTTCGTCTTTGCTGACAATGTCCGGAACAATCGCGCCCCAAACCGGTGCGTAGAACGCCAGGCCAATGCCGAGGGCGAAGATGCAAGCCAGCACAGAATTTGCGTTGATCACCCGCGTCCACGCCCCGAGAGCAAGCAGCGCAGAACAACCTCCTTGCCACAAAACGGCGCTGATGATGACCGCGCGCCGATTCGCAATATCCGCGAGGGCCCCGGCCGGCAGGGTCAGCAGAAAAAATGGCGCGGCGGCCGCGGTCGCCATCAGCGAAAGAGCAAACGCAGAGGCCCCAAGACCATGCATCAACCACGTCGCCGCGACATCCTGAGCGGACACGAAGGTGCCGGAGAGCACACTCGACAGCCAGAGTCGCGCAAAGACGGGATTCCGCAGCGCCAGCCAGGTCGATGTCGAATGATTTGCTTCGGTCACCAGCGGGGCCGAAACTAGCGATCAACTCCACTGCAGTCATCCCATTTTGGAGTAGATGCCAGAGCGGCGAAGGCATCTTTCTGAAGATCCTTTTCGGAAAGGAATCTGTGAGGCGATCCCTGCGGCGGAGGTGGATCATTCCGCCGTAGAGCGGCCGTCCGGCAGCTGCCTGGCGTCCGCCGGACTACCTGTCGATTGGTGGAGGGCTTGTCATATCCACCCCAACCGCTCGTCTATCTCGGTTGCGCTCTTTCTCTCAAGCCGCCCTCAATCCGCTCGGGCATCACGCATCGGAGGGGATGGCCACCATCCTGGGTTTCGGCTTCGGCATCCTCGAGGTATTCATGAAAGTTCGGCCGGAGAACCCAAAGCCTTCCAGGTGCATGAACCTCTCCGTTGAGAGGAAATGTCGGATCATCGGTTCGGTCTCACCCACATGCAGTTCCCACACCTTTTGGAAAACCTCCGTCTCATCGATGGTCATGCGCATGTTCTGACGAAGATGCTCTGCCCACGTCGAGACGATATACTCCAACCGGAAGGTTCCCGGCTGTTCCAGGCTTTCATCGAGCCGGCATTGGAACGCACCATTGCGCCGGCAAGTGGCCTGAACCTCTTGCATCAAGACGCGGAACTGCTCACGATCGTCGTTCAAGATGTTGTAGTCGATGGTCACCGTGACGGGACCGTCATCGTCATCAGGCGTCACCGGGAAGTCGTGCTGATGGCTGATCGGAGCCGCGTCGACCACGGCCTCCGCGGCAAAATTGATCGAGAACCGGCGTCCCAGGATCAGAGAGACGAGAGCGGTGGCCGCCGCCGCGGCGAACGTCAGGTCGAGGTTGAGATGCGAAGCACCCGCGCCCCATGCGACGGCGGCCAGGGCCATGCTTCCCTGGCCAATCATGATTTGGAACGAATTCATCCGCCCACGCACCCATCCGGGCATCACGCGCTGACCGGCCACCCAGATCTCCGAGCCCGCCAGGGCCCAGGCCACGCCGGCAAAGATGGCCAACCCCATCAATGGAAGGACTTGCCGCACGAAAACCATCGTGGTCAGCACCGCAACCATGATCACCATCGCCGTCGAAATGATCGCGTTCGGCGTAATCCGCGCCCGGAGAAAGGGCAAGACGATGACCGCGCCGACCAGCGAGCCGATGCCCACGCAGGTAAAAATCAAACCCAACTGCGCCGCCGAAGAATTCGCTTCCCTCAAGGCCACCACCGGCAAAAGCGCCGGAATGACTGAGATCACCACGGAAAACAGCACGTTCCGGAAAAGGATCACCTTCATCCGCTGCGAATTGCGCGCGTAGCGGAGCGAACTAATGAAGGACTCCGTGAAATTCTCGCGCAGCCTCGAGGAGAGTGTCTGCTTGGGCTTCCATTGCAGGACAACAAAGGCGACCACCACAAATGTCAAAGCGTTGAGCGAAATCAGCAGCGGCGGCCCCAACAGGGGAAGGAGCAAACCGCCCAAGGCGGGGCCGATGATCCCAGAGAGATTCAGCTGAACGCCTCCCAAGGTAATCGCCGAAGGCAACTCCTCCTTGTCGACGATGTCGGGGACGATCGCGCCCCAGACCGGCGCCCCAAAGGCCAGCCCAACGCCGAGCAAAAATATGCACGTCAGGACGAACGGAATCGCCAGAAAATGCGTCCAGGCTGCCACGGCCAACACCGCCGAGCAGGCGGCCTGCCAGAGCACCGCGGAGACAATCACCACCCGACGGTTCACGATGTCCGCAATCGCCCCGGCCGGCGGCGTAAAAAGAAAAAACGGCGCTGAGGCCGCTGTCGCCATTAACGAAAGCGCAAAGGCCGACGCTCCAAGATCATGCATCAACCATGTCGCGGTCACGTCCTGAGCTGAAACGAACGTCCCCGACATGACGCTCGCCAGCCAAAGACGGCAAAAAACGGGATTGCGAAGCGCAAACCAGGTCGAATTCGAATTCTTGTCCATCAAAACTGGAGGAAAATACCCATAGGACGCCGAGCCGCCTACTCAAATTTCTTGGCTGCGGCGCGATGCAAACCGCCCCCGAGCGCAGGTTGAGCTATTTCGCCTCAACGAAAGCTGCCGGTAAGGACGCATATCGCACAATAAGCAGACCGCGAACGCGCACCATCCTACCGGTGAGAGATCTCCGTTGGAAAAGGTCTATTTCTGAATCTGTTTTTGCGCGTCGTCCAAGGCTGCCTGCGGAGTCACCTGGCCGTTGGTGGCAATCTGAAGAGCGGCCCCCAGCGCGCCCCAGAACCTGCCCATTTCTGGAATGTTCGGCATCACCACCCCGTTGAGAGCGTTCTGATAGGTGATCTTGATCAAGTGATTCTCCGCGCTCATTTGGTCGGCGAGAGCCTTCAGTGCCGGAACCCCGATGGCGACATCCGCGTCGATGGTCTTGAGCCCCTCTTCGGTGCAAACGTATTTCTCGAGGAACTGGGCTGCGAGATCGTCGTTGGGACTTCCGCGGTTGATCAAGGCGGAGAGCACGCCGACGAACGGTCTGCCCGGATTGCCGCCCACCCCGGGCAATGGTGCGAGATCGAAGTCAATGTTGCACTTGCGAAGATCGATCCAGGACCACGGACCATTGATCATCATGGCCAGCTCGCCGCTGCACATTTTCTGTTCCACCAAGCTGTAGGTAATCCCTTTTGGCACGATGCCCGCGTTGATGAGATTTACGATCTCCTCCAATCCGCGGACAGCGCCCGGAGCATTCAAGCCGCTATCCGCCACGTCGTACCCGCTTTCGGTTTTCTTGAAGGCAAAGCCACCGTCGCTCGCCAGGAAAGGCCAGCTAAAATACGGGCTGCTGTAGTCCCACATGATGGGTATCACTTTCGCGTGCTGCGCATGAAGCTTCCTGGCAAATTCGGGGATCTCCGAGAGCTGCGCCGGCGGGGCACCAGCGACAAACTTCCTATTATAGATCAACGAAATCGCCTCCAGGGCGAGCGGGTAACCCCAGATCTGCTTGTTATGCGTCACAGCCTCCCAAGCAATCGGGAGGAAGCCGGCCTTAAACTCCTCGCTAATCTCCAGGGGCTCGAGCAGACCGGCATCGGCCCACTCCCCGAGACGATCGTGAGCCCAAATAACAATGTCCGGACCCTTTCCGGTTTGAGCCGCCGTTTGGAACTTATCGGTCAGTCCATCCAGGGGCTCGACCTTGACTGGAATGCCCCATTCGGCCTCGCACTTCTTGCCGAGTTCCGCCAGGCCGCGCCACCCCTTGTCTCCGCCAATCCATACCAGAACCTCACCCTCGACCCAGGCGAAGGCTTTCACCGTGGAAAGAATCACCACCGCGGAGAACCACAGAAGAGAGATCCATTTCATGCGGCACGTCATCATCAGGGTTGCAGATCCGTCAAACGCACGATGCAAATCCGCCATCCAATTCTCACGAAACTCGCTTTGTGAGGCAGCTCAACGCGAAAATGGACAGGTCGGCGGCGAGATTGCACCGTCATTGGCCTTGGGTGGACGGAGGCGCAGCGTTTGGGAAATCGTTGAGTGCGCCAACCATGTACTGCACGATTTCCTGGCTGTTGGTCTCGCTCGTGCGCTTCTCCGCCACTTTGTGTCCCCGATGCATGACAACGATGCGGTCCGTGACGGCGAAAACGTCCGGCAGCGTATGGCTGATGAGAATAACGGGCACCCGCTCTTCGCGCAGCTTGCCAATCAAATCGAGCACCTTGCGCTGCTCGATTACGCCCAAGTTGTTGGTCGGTTCATCCATGATCATGAGCCGCGCCTGCCAGTAAATGGCTCGCGCAATCGCCACCGCCTGCCGCTGACCACCCGAGAGCTTCTCGATCTTCTCGCCAAAATTGGCGAAGCGGATGTCCAGGGTGTCCAACACCTTCTCCGAGGCCGCGTTCATGAAATTCTCGTCCAAGGTTTTCACCAGGCCGCCCAGATGCTCCTTCTTGACCTCGCGCCCGAGGAAAATATTCGCGCTGACGCCCAGATTACCCGCCAAAGCGAGGTCTTGATAGATCGTCTCGATGCCGGCCTGGCGCGCATCGATCGGACGCGCAAAATGCACCCGCTGCCCCTGGAAGAAGATCTCGCCCTCCTCCGCCTGATAAACTCCCGAGATGCACTTGATCAGCGTCGACTTGCCGGCGGCATTGTCGCCGACCAGGCCGACGACATCCCCCGCGCTCACATCCAGGCTGACGTGATTGACGGCCGTCAAGCCGCCAAAACGCTTGACCAGGTTTCTGACTGAAAGCATCGGTTCCACAGGCCTATCCGCTCTCCATTCTCCCAACGATCAGGTCGCGAGCCTGGTCCATGAGCACGGCCAGGATTACGATGATTCCGACGACGATATATTGCCAGAACGGCTGCACATTGAGCATGACCAGACCCGTGGTCATCACGGCGATGATCAACGCGCCGATCAGCGTTCCACTCACGCTTCCGTGACCACCATACATGCTGGCGCCACCGATGATCACCGCGGCAATGGATGAGAGAAGCAGGGGATCGCCGGCAATGGATGAACCGCCGGAAAACCGCGCCGTCGTCAGAACGCCAGCCATCCCCGCCGTGGCGGCCGAGAGAGTATAGAGAATGATGAGATGCCGGTCGACCGGTATGCCCGCGCGCAAGGCCGCTTCCCGATTGCCCCCGATGGCGTAAACGTGGCGGCCGAATTGCGTCTTGTGCAATACGAAAAGCATCACCAGGAAGAGAACAAAGGCGATCACGACCGGCCATTGAAGAATGCGATCCAGCTGGCGCAGCGCTTCACCGGTGACCGCCGGCGGACGCAAGAAATACAGGCCGCCCCCTGGTCCGGAGATCAAATAGAACAGCGCCTCGTTCCCGAGATGCCGGACCCCTCGCGGCTGGCCGCCGACCACGTTGCCACCTGAGAGCAGAAAGGCCACCCCGCGCGCAATGAACGACATGCCCAATGTCACAATAAACGAAGGAATCCTCAGCTTCGCGATGATCACTCCATTCACGACCCCCGGGACCATCGCGGCCGCGACGCCGGCCAAACAGCCGATGGCAATCGCCAGGTGCTCGGACACCCCTTTCTCCACGAGGGCAACGATCACCAGGGCGGACACCACGGAGGCCAGGCCCATCACCCAGCCGACCGAAAGATCGATCCCCGCCGCAATCACTACGAAGGTCTGTCCCAGCCCCATGAGCAGCACCGGAACAATGGCCATGAGGATGTTCTGAGAATTCCGGATGGTTAGAAAATTGACATCGCCTCCGCTCTGAATGCTCACGCTGGCCGCGAAGAAGACGATAAGTCCCGCCAGGAACACCCAGGCCCACACCCGGCTGATGGCGAGGATGAGCTGCTTTTTCCGGTCGGCCTGGGCGGCAAGAACGGATCCCCTCTGGCTTGTCACGGCCATGACATCTACCTACCAAACGATAGCCAAGCCACGCTCCAGCCGAACAGTGTCGCCGAAGGTTCGAAGGCCTGGGTGTGCGTCACCCTTGCCACGCATTGCCGGGAGCTTCCAAAGCTTTGAAATACCCCCGAAGGATTATTTGCCAACGCGATAGATAAAGCGCGAGACCGCCGGATCATCGACGTTTTTGGCATCGATGACCGCGTAGCCGGTGGTCACTCGCCTGGGAAGACTTGTCACGCCCCGCGCGTCTGCCATGGCGAAAGCCACCGCGAGGTAACCCATATCGTGCGGTTTCTGAGCTATCACCAAGCTGACGACTCCGTCGCGCAAATTCTCGATTGCATCCTTCGTCGCATCAAAAGCGATGACTTGGACCTTCCCTTCCAGGCCCGCTGACTTCACCGCGTTGCCCGCTCCCTGCGCGCTGAAGACATTCACACCGAAAATGCCCGCCAGGTCCGGCACGGATTGCAGCTTCGCGGCCGTTTGTTGAGCGGCTGTGCCCGCGTCGTCCAGATTGTAGTCCTCGCCGGCCAACTGCATGTCCTTGAACTCGGCGATACCCTCTTTAAAGCCTTTGCCGCGCTGCTCAGTAGTGCTGACGCCCACGTTGGTATTCTGAATATACACTTTGCCCTTGTTTCCAAGGACCTTGGCCAGCGCTTCCGCGGCGATCTTGCCGCCTTCTTCGTTATCGGAACCAATATACGAAAGGGGGAAGGTCACTTTGCCGCTGGCGTAGTTTCCATCGCCCAAAAAGGTATCGACAGTAATTACCTTGATGCCCGCATCCACCGCCCGTTGCAGAGGAGCGATCATCTGTTCCTTGTCAGTGGGAGCGATGATCAGATACTTCAAATCACCACGCGCCACCATCGCGTCGAGTATCGGCGTCTGCGCGGACGGCCCCCACGTTTGTGGATACTGCGCAACCACCTCCAAGCCGTAATCCTTCGCGGCTTCCTTCACCCCCAGCTCCATCACCTGATAAAAGGGGTCCACGACGCCCGGGAGAAAACCGATCTTGGGCTTCTTGAAATTCTCCTCGGCCAAGAGGGTTCCGGCAAAGAAGACGACAAGGGCAAACAGGGAAGTCAAAGCTCTCTTGAACATGTGGGGGGCTCCAGGTGTAGGTGAAACGAACGAACTACGAGTTATGATAGCGTGTGACCGCCCGTTCTTCAACCATTGGCACGCTCGGCGGTCGCGTCCGAACTCACCGCGGGGAAGGCGGCACCGCCGGCGCGGCGGCCGTCAAGTCGAATAGACCCGCGCTGCCCGCACTTGCGTGATCGTGCCCGACGGCATCCGCAGCGCGGTGAGGCATCCCCCATAAACGCAGCCGGTATCAATGCCATAGAACCTTCCCTCCACGATGCAGGGCACCGAAGGATCCGGGCTGTATCGCTTGTGACCGGCAACCACGGGGCGGTCGAAGGCGATGTGGTCCTTCCAGTCACTCGGCAGGTTTCTTTCGCCGGCGACCACCTCGACCGGTTGCTCGGGCAAGGGAAGGCCGTTCAAGAGTCCGCCATGAACGGCGATCAGATCGCTATCTTCAAAGAAAGGGGGCATTTCGGCCACCCATTCAAGGTAGCGCTCATACAGCGTCGGCGGAATCAATTGCCTCGTCAGAATGCTCTCGGGCTTCGGCGGGCGACCGGCCTTCCACCTGAGATGGTCGACGTCATGGTTGCCAAGCAGGCAGAGGCAATTCAGAGAGGCAAAGGTCTCGAGCACCCCGGCAGGATCGGGGCCCTTATTGACAAGGTCTCCAAGGAGGACCAACCGGTCGTCGGTTCCGGGCGAGACGTGGTCCAGCAGCGCCGAAAACTCGCGACTACACCCATGGATGTCCCCAATGATGATCGTCTCCACGCGCACGAGCTTTTCCAAATTTCACATTGGTTGCGATCCCGAATCCTCTCTTGAAAATCATTTCCAAAGAACGCGCCCCAGACGAACGTTCCGGGGAGCATTCCGCCCAGGCGAATCATCGTGCGGCTTCCACGCCGGACAAAGCTTCGATGAACGAATCCGGTGCGCTTGGCCATCACCCTGAGAGGCCGCATCGATGGACGCCGAGCACCAGACCCGAGATTCGAGAGGCGAATGCTCCCCGAGATCGACGGCGACGGCACGTGTCATCTCCTCTCTCCCCATCTTTTGCCAACCTTTTCCAAAACCTCTTCCGAGAATCATTATGGGAGCATGCGGTCCCGCGCCGCCATGGCATGTTGGTGAGATGCTTCGCACCTCCGCGGCCGCCTCATTTGGCTGGGCTCCCGGCCATGGCGCGATCAATCGCTTGAAAGAGTTCCCGCTCCGCGGCGGGTTTCAACGGACCTGCAAGGTGCTTGACGATGCATCCGCTGCGATCGATGACGTAGACGTTCGCCAACCCCGGCTGGTATCCGAATCGCTTCACGACCGTGCCGCCCCAATCAAGCATCACAGAATGGGTGAGGCGCTTTCGAAACACCTCCCGCACCATGCCGCGTAGCGGACCGGGAATCATCGAGACATCCGCCACACCGTCGATGTCGATGCGCTCTCCGTAACGGTCATAGAGCTTCTGGATCCATGGCTCGAGTTGGTCCGAACCCTTCCGGTCGGCGACGGTCATGGCGGTGACCTTCGGCTTTGGGAAAGTTGTATGTGCGCACGACAGAATTCTGATCCGTTAGCTCGAAGTCATTCAATTGCTTCGTAGGCGACGCAACGGCGACTCCCAGCCCAACCGCCGCAAACAGAACTGGCGCAAGTATTCATGTGGCAGAGGCCGGAAAGTACGCACGGCCCTTCCAGACCGCCGGACGCCGCCGAAGGGAGCGGAGAAAGGCAAACCATTGAATCCCAAGAAGAGCACAAATGCCCAGCGGGTGAAGCAAGGCGCTGTCAAGAGGCTGTCGAAAGCGGACGACGGCCAGCAGACGCGGCAGAAACGCCGCTCCGGTTCCGGCGAGCGAAAACACGCCGGCCCAGAACGAGCCGGTCAGGCTCGCGACGACGAGCGCCACCGGCGGAAGCACCTGGCCGCCCAACAGGAGCACGGTGGCGAGGAGGATCAACCGCGGTGAACCAAGTCCTTCGTGGGCGTTTCTGGTCAGCCCACGCCACGCGTCCGCCCCGTTCGGAAACATCCGGCAGACCGCGACATCGGTCGCATCGAAAAGATCCGTGCGAAAGCCAGCCGCTCGAAAGACCCGGGGGAGCTTCGGACCATCATGCAAAGTCGCTCGGATGACGCTGTGTCCGCCGCACGCCTCGTAAGCTTCGCGCCGCGCCACGAACAACTGGCCGCAGCCAGCGCCCAACGCCGGCCGGCCGTCACGACGCATCCGCCGGATCGGCAAAAATCCCAGGAGCACGAAATGAATGAACGGGACGAGCAGCCGCTCGGAAAAAGACCGCGTCACCTGCTCAGGAACACCGCTGGCGAGCGCGACCCCGCTCTGCTCCAGGAAAGCTGCCATCCGCGCCACCGCGTCGTTTCGCAGCCGAACGTCGGCATCCAGAAAGATGAGGACGGGATGGGCAGCGAGGCGGGACAGCACATAGGAGGCGTGCTGCTTACCGCACCAGCCATCCGGCAGCGGCGGAGCGGATTTGAGCCGCACACGCCGATCGCTCCGCGCGATCTCGCGCACGATCTCGGCTGTTTGATCTGTCGAACCGTCATCGAGAACGATCACTTCCAAAGCAGCGTCGCCGCTCTCGAGAACTGAACGCACCGCCGCGGCGATGTTGGCCTCTTCGTTGCGTGCCGGAATCAAGACCGAGCAAGCCGGGCGATCCCGTTCGCCGGCCGCCGGAAGCCGCCGGTAAGCCGCCAGGTTGCGCACGAACACCACCGCGGGAATCGCGGCGAGCAGGCAACTCGCGATGGCAGCAATTACACCCATGTTTCCGGTCGATGCTCGCGGGCAAAAGCCGCTCCGCTCAGACGCGCGCGAATCATCCGCCAGGCGTCGTAGGTCACGTTCACGCCACAGGCCCCTTTTTCGAGCACCAGCCAGTCGGAGGGATCGCGCCGACACTGATCGGCTGGCCAGGTCGTCTTGCGTGGCCTCCAGCGCCCCGGCGAATAACTCTGTCCACTCTTCGGCGCTGCGTGTCTCCTCCCGGCTGGGACACGATGGCTTCCCAAAGGCGACGAGAATCTCCGGCTGCGGCTCGGTCCAGAAAGTATATTCAATCGCCAGTGGCAGAAACTCGACCTCCTCCGTCCGCACCGCCACTTCCCCCAAGCCGCGCCGCAATCGCAACGGACGCTCCCGGACGTCGCAGAAGGCTCCTTGCGGCGTCAACCAAACCACGTGCTGCCCGGCGCTCAGAATCGCGACGGTCGTGCGCAGAAATTGGATCGCCCCCCGAATCGATTGCTGCTCGATGCCGTAGGTTCCGATGTGCTTGAAGAAGCCGTATCTCTCGAGCGAGGCGGCGTCGATCGGCGCAAACGACGTCCGATCCGGGAACCACTTCCGCGACAGATAGAGGCACACGAGCGGATCCCACCACGACGCATGGTTGAGGTAGATGACCAGCGGACGCGAAACGCTGCGCGGCGGCTGGGCGGACTTCAGGATGCGAATGGCATGGAACCGGCGTCGCATGTACCGGCGACTGTAGGCGGCGAAGATCTTGACCGCGTGCGCCGACACATGCGGCAACCTTCTCGACGTCACGCCCGGCTCCATATGCCCACAGACTTTGACATTTCGCCGGAGGCGTCGCGATCGAGCGCATCCGCCGCAATCCAGCCCGACATCAGGACCATCGGCATGCCGGGACCAGGATGTGCCGCACCTCCGGCGAGATAGAGACCGCGGACATCCGGGCTTCGATTGCCAGGTTTGAAGGCGCCGAGAAAGTGCCCATGGCTGGCCAATCCGTAGATGGCGCCACGAAAGACGTGGTACCGCCGGTCGATGTCGGCCGGGGTGAGTGCCTGCTCAAACACGATCCGGGATTCGATGTCCCGCATTCCCGCGGTGCGTTTGAGTTTCTCAAGGATGACCCGGCGATACTCGGGCAGCATGCGCGCCCAATCATGGCCGGGCCGGAGATACGGCGTGTGCACCAACACGTAGAGCGCTTCCCCGCCTGGCGGAGCCACGGCGGGATCTGTCGCCGACGGGGCGCACACATAGCAGGTGGGATCCGGCGCGGGTTGGCCCTTCCGGTAGATCGCACGGAACTCCACTTCGGGATCATGCGAAAAGACGAAATTGTGATGAAGGAGGTGATTGTAGCGCTTCTTCAGCCCAAGGTAGAGCACGACACCAGAGCAGGCCGGTTCGTAGCTCCGCCGTTTATCGAACGCGGCTGAGGCGGCGCCGCCGATCAGTTCACGATACGTCCGGACCGAGTCGCAGTTGGAAACCACCGCATCCACATCAACCGCCGAGCCGTCTCCCATAAGCAGACCACAGACGGCTCCGCTGGCGACGACGATCCTCTCGACCTGCACATTGGTCCGGAATTCGACGCCCAGCGACTCCGCCAGGCTGGCCAGAGCCTCCGGGATGGCGCGCGTCCCTCCCATCGGATACCAAACGCCCTCGCAGGTCTGCATGTGCGCGATCCCGCAGAGGACCGCCGGCGAGGCGTCCGGCGCCGATCCCACATACTGTGTAAAGTGATCGACCATCTGCGACACCCGCGCATCGGGAATGTGGCTGCGCACCACCCCGGCGACGGAGCGGCCCGGTCGCATCGCGAGCACGTCGCCGAGAACGCCCAACCCGAACGTCGCGCGCGCATCGAACATGTCACGCAGACCGCCGACCGGCTTCCAGAAGAAGTAGTCGTCCGAGATCCGGTGCAACCTCTCGGAAAGTGCGATGAAGCGACGATATCCTTCAGCTGTCTTCCCTTTCGGAGAGAACGCGGAGAGTCTTTTCGACATCTCGGCGGTGTCAGCCACCAGGTCGAGGGTGGAGCCGTCGTCAAAGAACGAGCGCCACTGCGGGTCGAGCCGCACCAGGTTAAGCATCTCGGCGGGATCGCGCCCCGCTTCGGAGAAGATCCTCTCAAGCACGCTCGGCAGCGTGAGGATTGTGGGGCCCATGTCGAAGCGGAACCCGTGGCTTTCGAGCACGGCCGCCTTTCCGCCCAGCCAGTCGTTGCGCTCAAAGACGATGACTTCGTATCCTCGCGCCGCCAACACACAGGCGGAAGCCAATCCTCCCAGCCCACCTCCGATGATGCCCACTCGCTTCATGATCCAGCCCTCCCGGCTTTTCTCCTGCGGAACGCCGCGGCAACCAGAGGCGACAGCGCGGCCAGACGCCGCCGGGCCCGGCCGTGTGCGACCGCAATATACGACGAAAACAAACCGGCGTCACCGATCCGGGGCTCGTCGAAATGAGGCCGGGACCGGCCACGGCGGACAGCCACCACATGCGGATAAGTCATTTCGAGCAAACCCTCGTCCCCGCGCGTCACGCCAAATCCACTCGCCCTCGCTCCGCCAAATGGCATGCGGGGGTCGGCCGTCGGCGCGATCAAGTCGTTCACCAGGACAAAGCCGGACGGAATGCGTCCAGCCAGGGAACGCGCTCGCGAGACGTCCTGCGAGAAGATGGAAACTCCGAGCGCAAACGGACTGGCGGCGATACGGCGCAGGGCAGCCTCTTCATCGGCAACCTCTTCGACTGGGAGTTCAGTAAGTCCCTCGTCCGAGACGCGGGCGCGGAAGCTCGTGGCCAGTGGGTTGAGAACGATGATCCGATGCGGTGCCATGCAGGTGGCGCCACCGTTCAGCCGCCCGCCAAACTTCAGTGCCCTGATAACGAGTTCGACGTCTGCATCGGCGAGCACGAGCACCACATCCTCGCCGGAAAGCTCCATCACTGCAGGAGTGTTCGTCCGCGCCAGGCGGGCAAGGACGTCGCGTCCATTCTTTGACGAACCGGTGAAAATCACTTTGTCCACACCCGCAGCGATCGCACGTTGCGCAGCTTCGACCGTGTCGGGCAGAATGTGGAGCAACTCAGGATCAAGCCCCGCCTCGCACGCGAGTTCAGCGAAGGCCAGCGCCACCCTCGCCGTCCCCGGAGCGGGCTTAAGGAAAACGGCGTTTCCCGCCGTCAAAGCATGGAGCGACTGCACGGCCGGAAGAAAGAGCGGGTAGTTCCCCGGACCGATGACCAGCACGGTGCCGAAAGCTCTGCGCTGCACCTCGAACGAATGCCCCTGCATCCACAGAGGCCGACCGATGGCTCCGCAGACCCGTGCCGAGAGCACCCGCGCCGCACGTCGCTCAAGCCAGCGGCAGGCGTCGGCCATGGGCAGGACTTCTGAGACGAGCTTTTCCGCGACCGGCCGGCCGGCCACCCGGGCGGCGGAGGCGGCCAGAGCCTCGGCGTGGTCGGCGAGCAGAAAACGGAAGCTGCGCACAACCTGCAGCCGCCGGGCGACCGGCAAGGCCGCCCACCGCGCCTGCTGCGTCCGTTCTGTCGGCCCGGGCAGCGCCGCGGTCACCGATCGTTCGTCCATGCGCGCCCTCATCAAGCGGCCTCCAGGTTCATGGCCAGCGTCGGTTGCGCCGGGACTGGGCACGCCGCCGGAGCCACACCGAGATCGGACAAGAGCAGGCGCGTGCTTATCCGCGCCGACTCGAAGATCACCGGCAAGCCACTGCCCGGATGCGTGCCACCCCCAACAAGGTAGAGACCCTCAAGATCCTCGAAACGATTGCGGGGCCGCAAATGCAGCATCTGGTCGAGACTGTGCGCAAGGTTGAAGGTCGCGCCGCGGTGGATCTCATGCCGGGCATCCCAGTCGGCCGGCGTGACGATCCGTTCGAAGCGGATGCGCCGCTCGACATCGGCAAATCCCGCCTTGGCAATCTGCCGCAGCATCAGCGTCCGGAACCGCCCCCGTTCGCGTGCCCAATCAACGTTGGGATGCTGGTGTGTGACCGGCGCCAGCACATACAGCGTACTCATTCCAGGCGGAGCGAGCGCCGGATCGGTAACGCACGCGTTCTGGACATAAAAGGAGGGATCCTCGGAGAGGACGTGCCGGTTCTCGATCTCGTCCAGATTGCGCGCGTAGTCGGCCGAAATATGGATATTGTGATGCGGAAGATCGTCCCGGCCCTCGACTCCCAAGTACATCATGAACGTCGAGCACGAGAATTTCTTCCGCGCGATCTTGCGATCCGTCCACCGGCGCCGCAACCGGTCCGGCACCATCCGGGACATCGCGCGCGCAAAGTCCGCGTTGAGCACCAGGCGCATTCGCAAACTCGACCCCGTGGGCCGTCCGCACACCAACGGCCCGCCGACCGCGAAAGAGCATCTCCTCCACCGGTTCGTTCAGCCGGATCTCCACCCCGAGACGCTCCGCCAGCCTCGCCATGGCCGCCGTCACCGCCGAACAACCTCCCAGCGGGTGGAAGACCCCATACTCGTACTCGATGAACGACAGGATCGAAAAAAGGCTCGGGCACCGAAATGGTGACATTCCGAGATATTTCGATTGGAACGAGAATGCCAAACGAATGCGCCGGTCCTGAAAGAAACGGCTCAAATAGGTGTCCAGCGACTGATGCGGCCGCAACATCGGCAACATCTTCAGAAGGCGCGGGTTGACCAGATCGCCCCACCCGAGAAAAGGGTTCTCCAAACAGGGCTCCATGCGGCGCAGCTTGACTCGGTTCTCTTCCAGAAAACGCCGGAACCCCGGGGCGTCCGAGGCGCAGACGGCCGCAATCTGCTCTTCCATCCGTGCCACGTCGGGGGTCGCCTGCAACTCCCCGCCTTCGCCAAAAATGATCCGATACTGCGGATCCAGACGCACCAACTCCACCTCGCTCCGCAAGTCGGCCCCGGCCGTGGCGAAAATCTCCTCCAACACCCGAGGGAACAGGAAAAACGTCGGACCCACATCGAACCGGAACCCTTCAGCCTCGATCGCCGACGTCCGGCCGCCCACCACCCCCAGCCGCTCAATCACCTTGACCTTCAAACCCGCGCTGGCCAGCAGGATCGCCGATGCCAATCCCCCGGGACCGGCCCCAATAACAATGACGGATGAGTTCATATCGGCTCTGTGTCTAAGTTGTGTCTAGATATTCTCGGCTCCGTTATTCATTTGTCAAGATTCTGTCTATATATTTATTGCCTTGGCTTGAGCTTTGTCTATGTTCCGTCTAGTAATTGGCCATGAACTACCCGATGCAAGTCGTCGTCCGCGAAACTGGACTAACGGCGCATGTGCTGCGGGTGTGGGAGAGGCGCTACGGGGCTGTCGTCCCGCAGCGGACGGCCAGCGGTCGCCGCGTTTACAGTGAGGCGGACCTGAAGCGACTGAAGCTGCTTCGGCAGCTGACGCTTCGCGGACATCCCATCGGAACGGTGGCCAATCTTTCGGAGAAGGAATTGACCACATTGGTCAACGCGCAACCCGATCGATCCGCGGCTCTGGAGCAACCTCCGCAGGATCCACCGATCATTCGGGACTGCATCGAGGCGGTGAAGAATTTCGATCTGGGGACGATCAACTCCTTGCTCGAACGCGCGGCGGTCGTCTCAGGCTACAATGCGCTCCTTCGCCACGTGATTGCGCCTCTGGCGCACCGGCTCGGTGTGCTCTGGGAAGAGGGTGTCCTGACAATGTCGCACGAGCATTTCGCGACGGCGGCAATTCGCGCTTTCCTCTTGAATCCCGCGCGCCAGTACGCGGGCGAGAACTCTCACGCCACGCTGGTCGCCAGCACGCCGCAAGGCCAGCTTCACGAGTTGGGCGCGGTGATGTCCGCTGCCCTGGCTAACGAGCAAGGATGGCGGGCCATCTATCTCGGGCCCAGTTTGCCTGCGGCGGAGATCGCGGGTGCTGCCCTGCAAAATAAGGCCCGCGCGGTCGCCTTGAGCATCATCTATCCGGCGGACGATCCCAACGTCGAGCGCGAGCTCCACGATTTGCGACGTTTCCTGCCCGACGATGTGGCCATCCTGATCGGTGGACGTGCCGCCGAACACTATCGGGACGCCATCGAAGCCCATGGCGGCATCCTGGTCGGCGATCTCGCCCGTCTGCAGGTGGAATTGGCCAAGATCCGGACGACCCGGCGCAAGACGCGCTAAGTGAAAGCCCGCGTCCGACACGTCATCGTGTTAGCGCCGGCGACTTTGTTGAGAGAACCATCTCTTGCCGCAAATTCTGCCCGGCAGGAGACGCCCCACGAGTGGCAGATGTTCCGGCCACTGATGCTCACCGATGAAACACGGATCATATCCTTGAGAAGACCACACCATCTGCCTACCTATTTCTGATCTGTGAGGCGTCCGATCCTCCCCAACAATGCGTGAGGATGTATCACTATGAGTCACCGGTCTATCCGTGTTTAATCGGTGCTCATCGGTGGCAGAAATACCTCGCTCGGTTTGAGGTGCTGCCTCGTTAGGTTTGAATCCCCAAGCGCCGAGCGAGCGAGATGGCATCGAAGGGAGCGTGAACTTTGGCGTCGTTGTCAAAGTACACAAAGACGTCACGGCCCTGCGGTCGGGGTTTTGGGCGCGGGGCAACCAGCCTCGCGCCGGCAGGCGTCACGCCCGCACCTTCCTGGCCCAGAAGTCCAGGGCAGAAGAGGTGTAGCCGCTCACGTAAAGCTCTGCGTCGCCGTGAAGACGCACGTAGACGAAGTCGCTTGTCGTGTCCTCAATCAAAGGCCACTTGCCGGCCGTGTCGGCGACAACGAGGGCGTATTGACCTGCCGGGAGGCGTACTCAAGTTCGCGTTTCTGCGGCAAGTCCCGCGGATAGAACTTGCCGCTTCGCCACGGTGCATACCTCCATCCGGAAATTCCGACGCGAATTCTCGTCGTCATCCTCCGGTTCACGACGGCGGTCAGCGCGATTGATCAGCCGTTCTCGGCTTTCCGGCGCGCCTCCTTCTGCAAGTCCTCCCGTTTCTGGCCGGTCTCGTGTTCGGCGCGACCTCCCAATTCGAGGGCTTTCTTCTGATCTTCGTCAAGCTGGCGCGCCGCTTCGGGATTGGGCACCGCTGCATCCAAGGTATTCTTGGAATTCAGCGGCTGCTCGTCCATGGCGATCTCTTACGCAAGCTTTGCGTTCAGCGTGATCTCCGCCTTGAACAGCTTGGAAACCGGACATCCTTCCTTGGCCTTCTTGGCGATCTCCTGGAACTTGGCCTCGTCGATATTGGGGATCGTTGCCAGCATATCAAGCTGCACCTTGGTGATACCGAAGCCGCCTTCGACAGGCTCGACCGTCACCGTCGCCGTGGTCTCGATCTTTTCCGCCTCGAAACCCTCTGCGCCGAGCTGTCCCGAAAAGGCCATCGAAAAACAACCGGCATGCGCGGCGCCTAACAACTCCTCGGGATTCGAGCCCGGTACGTCTCCGAAGCGTTTTGCAAATGAGTAGGGCACACTGGAAAGCACCCCACTTTCGGTCGACACAGTTCCTTCACCATTTTTCAGGCCACCTCTCCAAACAGCAGATCCTTTGCGCTTCATAAGAGCTGGATCGTATGGCGCGGTCCGATTGCGCGTAAAGAACTTTGAGCAGCGTTTTCTTAAGAAGCCAGCTGCCTCGATCGCCAGGAAATCCCACCCTTGAAGGCCGGCGACTCCCCAACCCGGGAACACGCACCGGTCGCCTCTGGCCCGATAACTCGATATCACTACACCCCGCATGAATCAGCCCAAGACCTCATCCATTTTCACTCGATTTGCCAAGGGAACGTCACGGGCGGTCGGGCGACCGGGCGCCTTCGCGGTGGCCACCGGCGCGCTGATCGTTTGGGCGATTTCGGGCCCCCTGTTCGACTTCAGCGACACCTGGCAGCTGGTCATCAACACCGGGACGACCATCGTTACCTTCCTGATGGTTTTCCTCATCCAGAACACCCAGAATCGGGATGCCGAAGCAATTCAAATCAAACTCGACGAGCTCATCCGGGCGAACAAGAGCGCGCATAATGCCTTGCTCGATCTTGAAGAGCTCGAGGAAGAAGAACTCGACCGGATTCGGGAGGACTACGAGAAACTGGCGGCCGAGGCGAGAGGCGAACTCGAAAAGCGCCGACCCACCGGAACAGGAGACCAAAGAAAAGTGCCAAAAAATTCGGCCGAGGCGTAACGACTGCGTTACGACCTCGCAGCCATCGGCTCCCTGCGCGGCCCCCGCCGTTGCCCGACTGGCTGTTGTCCCTCAGCAACTTCCTCGGTGAAGACGGAGAACGACTCGAGCCGGTGCTGACCGAAAACCGTGGTGAGGGCCACGTCGGTCGCATCACGCCCGCGCGCGATAACAATGCGTCCGATCCGACGGCGGTTGTGCCTCGGATCAAAGGTAAACCAACGGCCGTCAAGATAGACCTCCATCCAAGCGCTGAAGTCCATCGGATAGGGCGCGCGCGGAATCCCAATGTCACCAAGATAGCCCGTCACGTAACGCGCCGGCAGGTTCATGCAACGACAAAAAGTGATGGCGAGATGCGCAAAGTCGCGGCAGACACCCACACGTTCGCGGAACGTCTCAAGTGCCGTCCGGTTGGCCCTGGCCTTCAAGTAGTCGAATTCAATGTGTTGATGGACGAAGTCACAGATGGCCTGCACGCGCGCCCAGCCGGGCCGCGTCTTGCCGAATCGCTCCCAGGCAAAGTTCGCCAGCTCACTATCCGATTCGCAATAGCGGCTCGGCAGGAGATGCACCATCGCTTCGTGAGGGAGCCGCGTAATCTCCTCCGGGCGAGCTCGCGGAACAAATGGATCAAGCTCCCCGCAATCGTGAATCAGACCTTGATTAACGAAGCGGACCACACCCGGCCCGCCCCGAAGGCGTCCACACCGATTCCCGTAGACGTCCAGGTACTCGTTCACCGGAAAGTTCGGCTCAACGCGAAAATCCTCGCCGGAAATCAGATCTCCGGCACGGGAGGGATGAACGTTCAAGCAGAAGAGCACGGCCGTCTCCGCTTCGAGGCGAAGCGCAATCTCAAATCCAAAGGCAATAATCATGTCGACATGGAGTCAGTCCCACGCTCCGCCGGCCAGTGCAGCAGCACCCTTGTCATCAGGCGCGCGCCGACCAGCAAAGCGCTTTCGTCCATATCGAATGTCGCCGTGTGCAGGGGCGTAGTTTTTTTCCCCTTTTGTCGCACCCCCAATCGGATCATGCACCCCGGGGTCGCCGTCAGGTAGTCGGCGAAATCCTCCGCTCCCATGCTCGGGCGTCCCTCCGTCACGACGCGGTCCGCGCCAACCAATCCGCGAGCCGCCTCCAGACAAATAGCGGTCACCCGATGATCATTGACCACACCCGGTAGTGGCGCGTCGAAGGTGATCCGCACCTCTCCACCGAACGCCTCCGCGCTGCTGCGACAGAGTCTTTCGATCAGCTCACGTGCGTTCTGCAAGACCATCGGCTCAAGCGCGCGGATGGTTCCCTTCATCGTGACTCTGTCCGGAATGACATTCGCGGCGTGTCCGCCCTCGATATGTCCAATCGTGACCACGAGTGGATCGCGGGCATCGTTCCTCCGTGGAACCGCCTGGTAGATCAAACTGATCAAGTGCGCGGCTGTGGCAATCGGGTCGATGGTCTGGTGCGGACGCGCGCCATGGCCCCCGCGACCACAGACCTCAACTGCGAAGTCCTGGCAAAACGCCGTCTGGGGACCGGCCGTCAATCCAAGCTGTCCCGCTTCGAGATTCGGATCGAGGTGCAACGCCACAATCGCGCTGACGCCCTCCAGCGCTCCGTGGCCAACCATCTCGCGCGCTCCGTGACCGGCCTCCTCGGAAGGCTGGAAAATGCCGCGCCAGCCCACCGGGGTCGAGCCGGCGGATTTCAGAGCGCGGAGCGCGCCCAGCAAGATCGCGCTATGCGCATCATGACCACAGGCGTGCATGACCCCCGGGTTCCGGGAGCGGTAGGAGACGTCATTCTCCTCCTCGATGGGCAGCGCATCCATATCGGCCCGTAGCGCGACGACCGGAACGTTCTGAGCCGGCCTCCCCGAGATCTCTGTGATGATTCCCCGGCCGCCGGGCCCCAATGCGTAAGACATTCCCGAGGCGGCGAGATGTTCTGCCAGGAAAGACGTCGAGGCGTATTCGTTTCCGCTTAGCTCCGGAAAGGCATGCAAGTGACGCCGGACCTTGACTATTTCCGGCTCGAACTGACCAAGAAAGCGGTCCAGTTCTTCAAGACGAGAATGAAATGATGGCGCAGCGCGGCTGGACATGGTGGCAAGGAGCCGACGACATGATATTCGCAAACAGAAAGATCGCCAGTCGCAAACGGTTTCGCGATCCCAGACGAACGCAATCCCTAATTGGTGAAGAAAGCGCTATAGATACCGACTCCGATCGCGAGGAAACAAACGATGGCGATCAAGACCAGCATGATCAGGACTCGGCCATGCATCAAATGGTGGTACCACTTGGTTTCGCTATCCTTTAGTTGATACCAGGGAGCTTTGTTGTTTTTCATACGACGGAAAGGCCAGGGCGGGTTGGCGACTTCAAGAGAAAACCACGCAGGGAATTCAGAAGATAAGACTCCCGACCTCTCACCGTCAACAGCGTCAGGTGGCGACGAGCGAGTCTGATCTCCATGCCCCTGACATCCACCCGCAGAACACGAGGTTGCTTGTCCGCTCATGCCGCCGTACGATTTCACCAATTTTCTTTGCTGGAGCTTCTCATGTTGCGGATGATCGTCTTTGCCCTGGCCTTGACCGTAGCTTTAACCGACGCGGACGAAACTCCGGCCTACCGCGACCCATCCAAGACGATTGCGGAACGAACCGAGGACCTTCTTTCACGAATGACGGTCGCCGAGAAGGTGGGGCAACTCAGCCAAGGCGTAGTTCGGCCCGGAAAAACGGATCCCAGACTCTACGCCGACGCAATCCGAACTGGCGCCGTCGGCTCTTACATTTTGAACGGGGGCTCCTGCGATCCAAAAATGCGCAACTCGCTGCAGGAGATTGCGGTCAGGCAATCGCGCCTGGGCATTTCGCTGATTTTCGGCTTCGACACCATTCACGGATTGCGCACCATCTTTCCGATCCCGCTGGCGGTTTCGTGCTCGTGGGATCCAGCTCTCTTCGAGAAACTCGAGGCCGTGGCCGCCCGCGAAAGTCGAGCGGCCGGGATTGACTGGGTCTTCGGGCCGATGTGCGACCTGGCCCGCGATCCGCGATGGGGCCGCGTGGCTGAAACGTTCGGCGAGGATCCCTATCTGGCTTCCCTCTTCGCCGCTGCGGCCGTTCGTGGTCTGCAGGGTGAGAATCTTGCAGATAACGATCGCGTGGCTGCGTGCCTCAAGCACTTCGCGGGCTACAGCGCGGCCATCGGTGGTCGCGATTACAACCACACCCAGGTGCCGGAATTCGCCATGCGAAATCTCTTTTTGCCCGCGTTTTACGCCGGCGTGCACCAAGGAGCGCTTTCGCTGATGAGCGCACTGAGCGCCAACGATGGCATTCCTTCGGCGGCAAACAGCTTCCTGCTCACCAAGGTTCTTCGCGACGAGTGGAAGTTCTCCGGGTTTGTCGTGAGCGATTGGGAGGCCGTCTATGAAACGATCCCCTGGGGTCTGGCGCAGGACGAAGCGGAGGCCGCCCGGACAGCCCTGCAAGCGGGGACCGACATGGAAATGGTCTCGACCACCTATCGTGACACGTTGCCTGCGCAAATCTCGAAGGAGGCGGTTTCGGAAGAAACCATCGACCAATCCGTCAGGCGCGTCCTCGAAGCCAAGTTCAGGCTTGGACTCTTCGAGCGTCCGATAACGGATCCGGACCTTTTTCGTTCCGTGATCCTCCAGCCGGAGGCAGTGGGTTTGGCTCGAGAAGCGGCCACCCGCGCGTGCGTGCTTCTCAAGAATGAGAACTTGCTTCCACTCGATAAATCGTTGAAGCGAATCGCGGTGATTGGTCCGTTGGGGGACGACCGCGGCGAAATGCTCGGCACCTGGGCCGGCTTCGGATCGCCTGAAGATGTCGTCACTCTCGCGGAAGGGCTGCGCACCAAACTGCCTGACGCGCACGTCGAAGTCGTCGCAGGATGTCCGCTTCTGGAAGCACCGCCGACCACGACCATGCTGTCCGATGACAGCGCCGTCCAAAAGTCGAACGATGAGGCACGCCCCGCGGCGATCGAGGAGGCGGTGCAAGCGGCCTCACGCGCCGAAGTTTGCCTTCTGGCCTTGGGTGAGCCGCGTGAATGGACCGGGGAGAACGCCTCACGGGCTCGCCTGAGCCTGACCGGGCGCCAGCAACAACTGCTCGATGCAGTGGCGAGGACGGGCAAGCCGATCGTGGTCGTGATGTTTTGCGGACGGCCGCTTGAGTTGCCACCTGTTCTTGAAAAGGCGCGCGCGCTCCTCGTCGCGTGGCAGCCGGGAATTCAAGGCGGAAATGCTATTTCCGACCTCCTCTTTGGCGACGCGCTCCCGACCGGACGCCTGACGATGTCTTTCCCCATCGAGGTCGGGCAGGTGCCTGTTTACTACAATCGCCTGAACACGGGAAGACCTGTCGAAGACATGGCAAACTATCGCGATCTCACTCGCGAGCCGCTCTTTCCCTTCGGCTTCGGACTTACTTACACCACGTTCGAGTACCAACCTGTTCGGATCAAGCCGGGCAAGCCAGCGGTGGCGTCAGCCTTGATCACGAACACCGGACAGCGGGAAGGCGAGGAAATCGTCCAACTCTACATTCGTGATTTGGCCTGTTCGGAAGGAGCCCGACCCCAACAGGAATTGCGAGGGCTCCAGCACGTGAGACTTCAGCCGGGAGAAAGCCGGGAAGTGAGCTTCGACATCACCGACGAAGTCCTCGGATTCTTCGGGCGCGATGGACATTGGCGCGTCGAACCCGGAAGGTTTCAAATATGGATCGCACCGCACGCACAGACGGGAACCCCTGCGAACTACAATCGATAAGTCAAGAGTCGGACGCCGCGCGCGCTCAGGCAGCCAAAGATATCTGCTCCAAGGCGGACATGGTGTTACGGTTGCGACGCATTTCCGCAAGGGAGAGCAAGAAAGCCAGTGTCGATTCCGCGCCCTGGTTTTGGTTGACCCGGTCGATATGCAAACCATCCTTGCAGCCACCGCTCTGAGCGTCGTAGAGGGCAAGACCGAGGTCATTGCTGCCGTGGAACCACTCGAAGGCCTTGCCGGCGTAGGAAAGCCAATAGTCATCCCCAGTGGCCTCATACGCCTCGAAGCAGGCGCTCATCATCGCACTCGCCTCGACGGGTTGCTGGTCGAATTGCGCCGGTGCTTCACCGCGCTTCCAAAAGCCGTTGGAACCAATCGGGCGGAAATGCCCTTCAGGGGCGATCTGGTGTTCCGTAAGCCAGCGCAGGCTCTTGAGACCGACCTCACGAAGGTCGGGCAGATTCGCCCACCGGCCCGTCATAATCAAAGCGTGCGGGAGTCGTGCATTGTCGTAGCTGACCACGTCCTCGAACCACGACCAATCAGAACTGGCGGCCGTTTGGTAGAGCGAGGACAGTTTCTGCGCGAGTTCTGTGCGGATTTGATTCGCTTTGAGATCACCGCTCAACGTGCGCAGGTATTCGTGCAGGCCAATGATGGCAAATGCCCATGCCCGCGGTGACGTGAAGCCTTGCACGGCCGGCAAAGCCTTTTCGAAAAGCTCTGCCGCCCACGAGCGAAGTCCCTCTCGACGCGAACGGCCGACGCAGGTCCCAAGAGCCCATAGCGCCCGACCGTGACTGTCTTCTGAGCCGATCTCCTCCATCCACTTCCTCCGATAGGTCATGAAGTTCCTGAAGCGTCCCTGGCTGGCGTCAAACGCATTTTGCAAGAAAGCCGCAAAGATGCCCGTCAGCCGATTGCGCTCCGGAAAACCTTCCTCGAGTTCCTCCAGGAGCATCACCAGGATGAGTGCCCGGGCATTGTCGTCCGTGCAGTAGCCGTGCTCGTAGTTGGGCAATGTATAAACGGCGTGCTGCAACATCCCGGTGTCGTCGGTCAGCGATATGAGATGATCGAGCCTCAGCACCGGCAAAGCGACTTCCTGGTCCAAGGTGGGCGCCTTGACACGCTTAGCGGTTTGCGTGGAATGCTGGTGGCGCGCCCGTTCGAAAACAGCCATGTAGTCTCGCGCCACTTGCGACCAAATCATCCTTCGTCCCGCGAGATACGCGGCTTTGCGCATCGAATGGCGCATCGTTTCGTTACGAAGCAGATCACAAACTGCTTGAGAGATCGACGGAACATCCGCAAAGGGAATTAACACTCCGCGTCCGTCCGCCAGCAACTCTTCCGCATGCCAGTAGGGCGTGGAAATAACGGCCTTGCCCGCGCCATAGCTGTAAGCGAGCGTGCCGCTGGTGATTTGGGCCCTGTTCAAGTAGGGCGTGATGTAAATGTCCGCCGCGCCAAGAAACTCCAACAACTCATCCTGGTCCACGAAGCGATTGAAGAAGATCACGTTCTTCTCCACTCCGTTCTTCTTGGCGACTCGCTCGAGACTAAGCCGGTAGGTCTCGCCATGATCTCGGATGAGACTGGGATGAGTTGCCCCGAGCACGATATACAAAACGTCGGGAAATTCCTTCACCACTGCCGGCAGCGCGTTGAGGACATGCTCAATTCCCTTGTTGGGCGACAGAAGGCCGAACGTAAGGAGGACGGGGCGGCCCTCCGCTCCGAATTTGTCCTTGTAGTAGTTTGGATCCGCGAAGGGCACGTCCGGAATGCCGTGAGGAATCAAATCAATCTTATCCGCCGGCGTTCCATAAATGTCGCACAGAAACCCAACGCCTTTCTCGGCCATCGATACCACCCGTGCGGACAATTTGACCACTTCCTGAAGCACCAGTTTTTGGTCCGGCGTCGGATCGCGGAGGATAGTATGCAGTGTGGTGACGACCGGCATTCTAAGATTTCGCAGCAGCGTCAGCACATGGCGTCCGTTTGGGCCTCCGAAAATTCCGAATTCATGCTGCAAGCAGAGAACATCGACGTTAATGAGATTAAGAAAATCGGCTGCTCGACGGTAGGCGGAGATATCCTGTTCGGGAATTTCGAAACGGACTTCCGGAGGATAGTGGTACCCCTCCGGTCGATCGGTCAGTGCGATGATCGAGCTTTGCAGGTCACCATATTGAGAAGAGATCGCCTGGCGCAAATCTGCCGTAAAGGTGGCGATGCCACATTGCCGCGGAACATAATCCGCGAGAAATGCGATTTTCTTAACGTTGCTTGGCAAATTCATAATGAACACATCGCAAGCGAATCCCCGTTCGGACGGCTTTCGGGGACTTCGCCATAAGGGGCCAGGAGAAGCCCTCAGGGACGCCGCCATCTCCGCTCGCTTTTCGTGGGGTCAGCTCTACAATCTCGTCAAAACCTTGCATATGAAAGCGCTTTTCGCAGTTCTGGCGATCATTGCGATTCTCGTCGTGGTCCTGCTCATCGGCGGTTGCGGCACGTACAACCGGCTGGTTGGCCTCAAGCAACAAGTGGATCGGAGTTGGGCCGACGTGCAAAACGTCTATCAACGCCGCGCGGACCTGATTCCGAATCTGGTGCGCACGGTGGAAGGGGCGGCCAATTTTGAGAAGACGACGCTCACTGATGTGATCGAGGCGCGCCAGCAAGTCACCAAGGTGCAGGTAGATCCCAACGCAGCGCCCGCGGATCCGCAAACGTTGCAACGCTTTCAGCAGACACAGGATCAACTTTCGAACACGCTCTCCCGCTTGCTGGTCGTCGTCGAACGTTACCCGGAGCTGAAGGCAAACGCCAATTTCCAAGAACTCCAGGCTCAACTCGAAGGCACGGAGAACCGCATCACCGTCGAACGCCGTAAGTTCAACGAAACGGTTCAGACCTACAACACGGCCGTGCAGACGATGCCCACGGCACTCTTTGCAGGTCTGCTGGGGTTTTCTCCCCGGCCGTACTTCGCCGCGCGCGAAGGGGCCGACGAAGCACCGAAGGTGAATTTCAATTTTGGCGGTTCGTCGAGCCCGACGCCAACCCCGGCACCCGCCACCGGCCAGTAGACCGGCCCCGGGGGCCCGTCGTATCAGGATGAACGCACATCCATCTCTTCGGTGGTGGTGGTCGTCGTTGCTGGCCCTCATCATCGCAGGCGCCATCCTGGCGGGCGCGGCGGATCCCCTGCCGCCGAAACCGAGCCGTTACGTCAGCGACGCGGCGGGAATCCTCTCGCCGCAGGTGGCGTCGGCTTTGAATGCCCGCCTCGAGGCCTTTGAGAAAGAAACGTCGAACCAGGTCATCGTCGCGACCTTTCCGAAGGTTCCGGAGAATTTCGCACTCGAGGATTTCACGCAACGCGCCGCCGAGGCCTGGGGCGCAGGCCAGGGCAAGAACGATAACGGCGTGGTTCTCTTCGTCTTTCCCAACGATCGACGCACGCGCATCGAAGTCGGCTACGGACTTGAAGGTGCTCTGCCCGACGTCGTCGCCAAGAGGATCATCGAAAACGAAATCCTGCCCGCTTTTCGCACCGGAGATTTCGACACGGGCATCAGCCGCGGAGTCAATGCCATTCTCCAAGCCACCCGCGGAGAGTATCGCGGCTCAGGTCGCACCAACGCCGACACAGAAGAATTCGATGGCACCTGGCTCCTCTTCTTTCTGTTTATCCTGGTGATCTTCGTCATCGTTGCCGCAAATCAAAGTGCCATGCGGCGAGGGACCTTTTACGGTCCGCGCGGTCGGCGCACGGTGTGGACACCACCCATGGGCGGCGGCTGGAGCCGAGGCGGAGGGAGCTTCGGAGGTGGCGGCGGTTTTCGCGGCGGGGGCGGAAGTTTCGGGGGCGGCGGGGCAAGCGGACGGTGGTGACGGAACCATGAAACCTCGAGACTTCCTTAAGCAGCTGGACGAGACGAAAGTGGCTCGAGCTATTCAGGAGGCCGAGGGCAGGACCTCCGGCGAAGTCCGCGTCTTCGTC
Organism: uncultured Verrucomicrobiae bacterium; assembly: GCA_963820865.1. Lineage (GTDB taxonomy): Bacteria > Verrucomicrobiota > Verrucomicrobiia > Chthoniobacterales > Terrimicrobiaceae > DASTFP01. The sequence goes on along the minus strand of CAWGBZ010000007.1, from coordinate 1,246,543 downwards.
ACCAGCGAAGCCATCGCCGGCGACGACGCTTTCGCGCATGCCGCCGATCGGTTCGAAAAGCTGGGGATGGCCGCCACACGGGAACGCAATGCGGTTCTGCTTTATTTTGCGCCGCGTTCTCACCAGTTCGCCATCATCGGGGACCAAGGGGTGCACGAGAAGTTCGGCGATGCCCTCTGGCAGGGGATCGTCTCATCGATCCGAGAGCAACTGCTCAATGGCCATGTGACTGAGGCCGTGGCAGACGGTATCGCCATGGTGGGCGAAGCTCTTGCCCATCACTTTCCACGACGATCCGACGACCGCAACGAACTGCCCGATACCATCGAACGCGACTGATTCGCCTGACAGGGCCAGATCATCTCTCGGAAATCATTTCCGGAGAACGCACTCAAGCCGAGCGTTCCGGAGAGCACCGCGGGCGCGCCCGTGTTCCTCTCTCGCCGGCCTCTTTCGGACACCTCTTTTGAGAACTCCTCTCCCTATTGCCAATAGCCCGTGCGCCAATAACGCCTTCCGTCGCTCACATAGTAGCGGCTGTCATTCCAAGCGAGATTTGAATTGGGCCGCTGCACCCACCGACCGGGCACCCAAACCCAATTACTGCCTCCCCATCCCCAGTATCCATTCACCCAGACCGGATCGTTGTAGCCCACAGGCACGACTGTCCTCCGCTCATACCGCACCGGCGGCATATCGCTGACAACGTAATCTCGCGGTTGGTAGACCGGAACTGCGGGGTCGAGGGCATTGAAAAGCGCCTGGCCAATTGGATCTGGCGGCACCACACGTCCATACCGGTCCACACATCCGATGAGGCACGCGGCGGCCAAAATTGAAAGTAACACCTTGCTCATATCACTAACTCCTTCTCAGACGGTTCGACGCTCCCACACCGATCGGACGTGAATTCCAGCAGGCCCCTTTCAAGGCCAGCGACAACCCGATCGCCACTTCGGGGCCAGACCCGATTGAAAACCGGGAAAAGTACGCTTATAGTTTGTATCTAATGGAGATGAGGGAGAATTTTCGCCTCAAGACAGACATGAAGAAGACGGTCAAACAATCCGTTGGCGCAAAATCAAACCGTCAGGATATTTACCCTTCCCGACCAAAGCGACGCTCACGCAGCGCGCTTCTCCTGGAGACGGACGCCGTTATCCTTTCGTCTCTCCGTGCCTCGATCGAGGATCATCTGCCGTATCGCCGGATCATCGAATAGGTCGCAAAGGACCCCTAAATGGGGGTTCGCGGGCGTCAAAGTGCGCCATCATGCGCGGCTGTGGTTGGGGCTGTTTAGAGCAAATTCGCGAAACCATTCCCAAAAAGAGATTCAAAGCGAGCGTTTGGGAAGCATTGCGCCCAGGCGAATGGTGGTCGGCGTCCTCGCCGGGCACAGGCGAAGATCGAAAGGCTCGCCGCTCAAGCTTTGTCCGGCGTGGAAGCCGGACAATCATTCGCCTGGGCGCAATGCTCCCCGGAGCCTGGCTTTAGTTGATTTGCCGCCGCGACTCCGCAAAATCTCCACAGCCGCGACGGACGAGTTGTCAGGCGCCTCTAGAAATATTCGGATCCGACCCGAGCGTTTCGCTAAGGGCTTTCGAAGTCGATGCCTTCCGCGGCACGCACCTGCTCGCGATATACGGCAGGCTCCAGCAGATGTTCGATCTCTTCGCCCGCTTCGACCTTGAGCAGAAAGAGCCAACCGGCCCCGTAGGGGTCGCTCCGGATCACTTGCGGATTCGACTCGATGGCGCGATTTGCTTCAACAACGCTTCCGCTGAGCGGCGCGCGCACGTCGCGCCGGCCGGCGGCAAAATGCAGCGCTGCCATCACGTCGCCCGTCTGCACGGCCCTGCCCGGCTCCGGGAGCGTGACCCGCACGATCTCTCCGCCGATTATCGGATCGCATGCCGTGATTCCGACGACGGCGCTCTCGCCGTCCATGCGAACCCACTCGTGGCTTTGCGTATATTCTCTGTCCTCCGGAACATTCATGGGTATTATCGAGAACCTGTGCTCGAAGCATCGAACACCGCAACCGAGCTGGCAAGCCTCGCTTCGGAAACCCACCCGCTGAAGTCAGGCATCACTTGTGATTCCGCTACGCGCAGCCCAGACTGCGCCATCGATTAAGGTTCGATGAAATGGCATGCTTTCGCCACGGACTTCGATGGCACGATCGCCACGGACGGAGTCGTCGACGAGCCGACGCGTCTTGCCTTGACGCGACTCCGCTCGGCCAACGTCAGAACGTTTCTCGTCACTGGACGCGAGCTCCGGGACTTTGGGCCGATGGAAGGCTTCCTTGAGATCTTCGACATGGTCATCGCAGAAAACGGAGCGGTTCTCTACCAGCCGGGCACCGGCGAGACACGGGCTCTGGCGGCCCCGCCGCCCGAAGCGTTCGTCGCGGAACTCACTCGCCGTGGCGTGGAGCTTCTCGGCGTGGGAACCTCGATCGTGGCCACGCGCGAACCGCATGAGAAGAGCGTCCTCGAAGTGATCAAGGAACTCGGCCTCGAGCTGCAAGTCATCTTTAATAAGGGCGCCGTGATGATTCTTCCCGCCGGGGTGAACAAAGCCACCGGACTCCAAGCCGCTCTGGAAGTGTACCATCTTTCGCCCGCCACGGTAATCGGCGTGGGGGACGCGGAGAATGATCACGCCTTCCTCGAGCTCTGCGGCCTTCCGGTCGCCGTCGCAAATGCCTTGCCGGCCCTGAAAGAAAAGGCGGCGCTTGTGACAAATCACAGCGCGGGAGCCGGAGTTACTGAACTCATCGATCGCGCCCTCAGCGGGGACCTTGATGCGCACGTGCGGGTGGAGGCATCGCGATGAGTGTTCTGATGATCGACGTCGGCGGGACGACCGTGAAGATCATGGCCTCCTACGAAGGAGAGATGCGCAAGATGCCCTCGGGGCCCGAGCTCTCGGCAAGTGAAATGGTGCGCGGCGTGCTGGAGCTCGCTGACGGCCTGGAATTTGACCGGGTCTCGCTCGGTTTCCCCGGGCTGGTGCATAATGGCCAGCCGATTCGTGAGCCACACAATCTGGGAGACGGCTGGGTCGGATTCGACTACACAAAGGCGTTTGGCAGGCCGGCGCGCTGTATCAACGATGCGGCGATGCAGGCACTTGGCAACTACACCCGCGGCCGGCTCCTCTTTCTTGGTTTCGGCACGAGCATCGGAGCGGCCGTGATCGTGGATGACATTCTCGTTCCCATCGAGGTCGGCTTGATCAAGCTGACACGCAAGACCCGGCTGACGGACCGGGTCTCAAAGGCCGCTCTCAAGCGCCACGGTCGGGAGATCTGGTCGGAAGCGGTCGTCGAAGCGGTTGAGCTCCTCCAGAACGTCATCAAGCCTGATGAAACGGTGCTCGGAGGTGGAAACAGCGGGCTCATCGATCCCCTGCCGGCCAATTGCCGCCGCGTGGCCAATCGGTCTGCCTATGTCGGCGCGCAGCGGCTCTGGGAAGGCTCCGACTTGTTCGCCAGCGCCTGCCCGACCTCGTGGCGGATCCATCGCGACGAAGCCCACTTCTGAAGACAGGAGAGCACTTCTTTTCCTCACCGCGGAATGGCCGCGTAACCAATAAAACGGCTCATCGGGTTCTTCCCGTCGGGCTTGGGGATCACGAAGTCAAAAACACTGACTCCGTTCTTTTTCTCCCCGCGGAAGGTCCGCCCGTCGCTGGCTCCAACCATCAACGGCCGCCCATCGGAACGCGCCTTGCCCAGGTAAATCATGGTGTGCGTCACCGGAGGATCGACGTTCACGGAATAAGTGCCCGTCCAGAACAAGAGATCTCCCGGGCGCAGGGCGTCCAGTTCAAAGCTATCCAGGCTGGTGCTGACCACTGGCTTGAAAGCGTCGGCACGGCGTACCCAAACGTATTGCTGGCTGGCCGATCGGGGGACGTCGGTCACCCCCATCTTCTGGAGCAGGAAATAAATCGTTCCAGAGCAGTCCATGCCGCCCTGCGCCGGATCGGCGGAACCGTATTGATAACCGAGATTGCGCTGGGTGAGCTCCAGGGCTGCCGTCAAGAGCTCCTGGACTTCAGGGGGATTGTCATGGAAACCTCGCACGTCCTCCGGCTTGAGAGAAGACACTGTCGCGGTGGGTGAGGCAGACGGCGAGGGCGAGGGACTTGTCTCTGGCTTCTCGCTGGGAGTTTCTTCGGACGATCCTGCTTCCCTGGCCTTGGTGGTGCCAGATCGCTCTCCGGTCGCCGAGTCGCTTCCCTCCGCCTTGGCTTTGCTGGCCGATTTTCCCTGGGACGAATCCCCTGTCTTGGACTTGGCCTCGCCCTGTGATTTCGAGCCGCTCGACTTCTTCGATTTTGTGGTGCCTCCGCTTGATGATTTGCCCTGGCCGGTTGACTTCGAACTCGACTCCCTCGAGGTTGACTGACCCCAGGCTGCGGGGCCGGTAAAAATGAACGTCATCAGAAGGAGGGCGCAGCACCGACGCAGAAGCGAACGGTGTTCCCTCCGGAAATCTTGAGAGTGCGATAACGAAAACATCCGTGTGAATCGTTGGAATTGCCAGAGAGGGATGTCATAATATAGTTCAAAAGAACAACCAAAGCCGACCCGGCCGCCGAAAGAAAACAACAAGATGTCATATCCGCCTTCCCACTACGCATTCGATTCCGAATCGTCCGAGAGCTATCCCGACTATGAAACTGCGGAGGAGGCCTGGAGGGCGGAACGGCGACGCCGGACTTACCTGCCGGCCGTCTTCGTCGCGCTGGTGATTGGCGTGCTCGTCGGGGCACTGTTGAGTCGCCGGCAGCGGCCCCAGAAAGACGCGGTCCACGCCGCCAAGGAATGGCTCGAGACCGCTTACGCCCAGCTCGGCGAAAAGCTCCCGCAACTCGCCGAAAAGATTCCTCATCCGAAAGTGCCTTCCGAGTGGGGCCAGCAGGCCTTCCTCGACCAGGCACAACAAGTCGGCAAGAAATTGAAATGGTGGTAATGAATTTATGAACCCAGATAACGTGTCGCTCGAATCGATCAAAGAGACATTCCAGAATCTCGGCGGATCGGCTACTGAATGCCTGCAAGACTTTGAGGAGAGGGTGCGCTCCGCCCCGCTCGCAGCCGTCGCCCTCGGCGTGTCGCTCGGCTACCTGCTCCGCTTCTTTCCGGTCGGTTTCTTCCTGAATCTCCTGGTCCGGCTTCTCCTCTTTTCCATCAAGCCCCTCATCCTGATCTTCGGCGCGGTGAAGCTGTATGAGCTCGTCACCCAAAACCGTGGCGAAGGCTGGCCTTCAAGCGACGAGCGCGAGCCTCTGCTCGACTCACCGTCGGGCCCACCGGCGTCGTAAGTTTGGTTGAGAGTTGAGGGTAGGACGGCGTCACGTTTCGCGTGACAGCCGGTCCGTTGTCTCTCATCGCTCGGATGGCATCTGAGGACGCGGTGAAGCTTTAGGCCCCCAGGGATAGCGCGCGGCCGGGCGACAAAAAGCCTACTCCCAGCGAGCGTCTGGGGAGCATACCCGTCTCGGGTGTGCGCGCTCGGCGTCCGCGCCGAGCGCATTGCCCTGCACGTGCCGGCATAGAAGCGGCCTGTTGCTAAAGCCTGGGGGATCGCGAGGTTGGTCGAGCGATCGTCCGGCGTGGAAGCCGGACAGTCACACCCGAGACGGGTATGCTCCCCAGAGCTCTCAACTCTCAACTCTCAACTCCAGCCTCAACTCTCAACTTCATTCAGCGCCACGACGCCGATGATGCGCAGGTCTTCATCCACGACCGAGAGGTGCAAAAGGTGATTGCGACGCATGATCTCACGGGCTTCTTCGAGTGATTGATCGGCGAAGCAATAGTACACCTTTTTGAGCATGCTGCCTCGCACGAGCGTTGTTTCGGGATCGTGGCCGTGACCTGCGGCAAACCGCTCCGGATACTTCCCCTCAACCGTCCCCACCAGACGATCTCCCGCCGCGACCGGAAACCGGTCCTCCTGGAGTGATCTCATCGTCTCACCGGCTTGCTTGAGCGTGCTTTTCTCCTGCAACGGTTTCGGTTCGTCAGAGGCGAGTTCTCGCACGCGTCTGGCGGGTGCCCGTTTTTTCGCAGTTTTCTTTGCCATAGGTTTCCTTCCGTAGAGGGATATCGATTTGAACCCTTGGTCCGGTCCTTCGATTTATGCTCGAGGGCGGACGATAGCGAGGCATGGGACTCATCCTGAAAAAGTGCTCAGGAGGCGCGCAGCCTGGCGCCAGGCTGCGAATCATAAGGAACGTTTCGATTCTGCGACCATATGTCGACGCCCAGCGACGCTCAGACTCCCGATCTTCGTGCCTTGCGACGCCAGGCGACCATTCTCGAGGGCATTGCCAGAGGGGTGCCGCTATCCGAGACACTCAACCGACTGGCGCTCTCCATCGAAAGTGAGAGCGATAACGCTCTCTGCGGCATCTGCGTCATCGATCCCCAATGGCTGACCGTCACAGCATCGTTTGGTCCCAACCTCCCAGCGCACTTTAGAGAGTCGCTGCGCGGCGCCCGCCTGGGCGACTTGATTTCCGGCCCATGTGGTCACGCGGCGCGCTCGAAGGAGACCATCGTGGTGGAAGACGTCGCTATCGACCCTCGGTGGGCCCGCAGTCCCTGGAGTCAAATCTGCCTCGAGCAGGGGTTTACAAGCTGCCAGTCCAGTCCAATTGTGGACTCGAGAGGCGCTGTCGTTGGAACGTTCGCGACCTATCACCGCCAGGCCATCTCGTCGCCCGGACAGGCGCTCGGCGAGACCACGGCCCATCTCGCCAGCATCGCCATCGAGCGTGACCGCGACGAGGCTGCTCTCCGGGAAAACGGCGAGCGGCTTCAGCTCGCTGTCGAAGGAGCCGACTTGGGCACGTGGGACTGGAATCTCGCCACCGACGCCCTCGTCTGGTCCGACCGTTGCAAGCGCATGTTCGGAATTCCGAAAGATACCGAGATGACCTACGGGCGCTTCCTTGCCGCGGTCCACCCCGATGACCGCGAACGGACCGATCTGGTCGTGCGGGAGAGTCTCCGCCAACACACAACCTGCAACATGGAATTTCGATGTGTCTGGCCGGATCAAACGGTGCGATGGATCGCTGCTACCGGCAGAGGATTTTACTCCGACGCCACGAAGACTTCTTCGCTCATGCGTGGAGTCGCCATCGACATTACCGAGCGAAAACAAGCCCAGATTCTGGCGGCCGAAAGCGTGGAGCGCTTTCGATTTCTCGGCGACGCTCTGCCCGAGAAGATATTCACGGCAAGGCCGGACGGCGAGACCGATTATTTCAATCAGCAATGGTCTGCCTACACCGGGCTTCCTCTCCAGGAAGTGCAGCGACTCGGCTGGCGGGCCTTTGTTCATCCGGATGATCTCGAAGAGAAGGTTAGCCGCTGGAACCAGGCGATTCGAACGGGAACTCCTTTCGAGTTCGAACACCGCTTTCGCCGGGCCGATGGAGCCTATCGCTGGCACCTGAGCCGTGCCCAGCCGAAGCGACGAGCGGACGGCACCGTGAGCATGTGGGTCGGATCCAACACCGACGTCGATGATCTGAAGCGTGTCCAGTTCGAGCTGCGCGAGAGTGAGGGGCGCGGTCGTCTCGCCATGGAGGCGGCAGGGCTTGGCTTCTGGGACTGGCACATCGGAGAGACCGTGAAATGGTCGCCCGATTACAATCGAATGCTTGGCATCCCTCCCGAGATTCGAGAAGGGTCGTACGATCTCTTCATAAAGCACGTCCACCCTCAGGACCGCGACCGGGTCCGCGCGGCCCTTGAACGCGCCAAAGATCAGCGGATGGATTTCGAAGCGGAGTTTCGCTCCGCCGGCACGGACGGCGCCGTGCGCTGGCTCTCCGGCCGCGGCCGAGCCTACTACGACGAGCAAACCGGCCACCCCGTGCGCATGATCGGCGTGACGCGGGATATCACCGATAGGAAAAAATTCGAGGGGCGGTTGCGCGCTAACCAGGAAGAACTGCGTGCCGCCCTCGCGGCGGCGGAGCTGGCGCGAGAGCAGGCCGAGGCGGCGGGGCGCGCGAAAGATCGGTTCCTCGCCATCCTCAGCCACGAGTTGCGAACACCCCTCACCCCGGTGCTGATGGCCGTTTCCGCGATTGGCGCCGAGGAAGGCCTTTCGGCCGACGTGCGTGAGGCGCTGGAGATGATTCAACGCAACATCAAGGTCGAAGCGCAATTGATCGATGATCTCCTCGACCTGACGAGGATCGTGCGCAATAAGGTCGAACTCCATCTCGAGCCTCTCGATCTCCACGTTGCCATCGACCAGGCCGTGGAAACATGCCGCGCCGAAGTCGACGCCAAGAGACTGCACCTTCTCCTGGCGCTGTCCGCTCAAAGCAGCCGCGTTCTTGGCGACTTCGCTCGCCTCGAGCAAGTCTTCTGGAATTTAATCAAGAATGCCGTCAAATTTACCGACGAAGGAGGAGAAATCTTGATTCGGTCATACAACCACGGCGGACAGATTCTTGTCGAAGTCTCGGACACCGGCGTCGGTATTCGCCCTGATTCCTTGACGCGCATTTTTAATCCCTTCGAACAGGGAGAATCGGAATCGGAGCTCGCCCACTGCAGGCCTCGGCTTGGGATTGGCTATCTCGAAGGCCACCGCCGAAGCGCATCATGGGTGGCTCACCGCCCGCAGCGAGGGCAAGGACAAGGGGGCGACGTTTACTCTCGAGTTGACCACAATCCACTAGCTTTCCCGTCCATGAGCCCCGCCCCTTGCCGTCTGCGAATCCTGCTCGTCGAAAACCATGAGGACACTCTGAAGTATCTGACCCGGTACCTTGAGATCCAAGGGCATGAGGTCCACGGCACGCGCAACATGGCGTCGGCCGTCCAGGCGTTATCCGCCTCGAAGTTTGACGTGCTCATCAGCGACATCGGCCTTCCGGATGGCGATGGGTGGCAGTTGATGCGCAAGCTCGACACGAAGCCGTTCAGCATCGCGATGAGCGGCTTCGGCACGCACTCCGATCGCCAGCGAAGCCTGGCGGCCGGCTATAAGCATCACCTGACCAAACCATTCCTCCCCGAAGACCTCGATACGATTTTGGCCGAGGCCGCGGCACAGTCACGCTGAGAAGAGGCCACGGATGCACACCGATGAAACACGGATGGACTACATGAAACAAAGCGAGATCTTTTGATGTTTATAATCTGTGTTTCATCCGTGTCCATCTGTGGCCGGAATCGATCTGCCACGGATGAGCCCCGATGAAACACGGATAAGGCTTTTTAATAATTATGTAGCCGCGAACGGACGAGTTGTAGGGGCGTTTGTGTCAAGCGCCCTGCGAAGTCACAGGCCCTTGGCACAAGGGCCTCTACGAATGTTCGAAGTCAGTGTGGCGGCTAGCGGCGTACTTAACATGCCCTCGACCCATTCCAACGCATGCTGTGGGATTCTAGTCTATCCGTGTTTCATCCGTGTCCATCGGTGGCCGGAATAGTCTGCCACGGATGGGCTCCGATCAAACACGGATAAGGCTTGTTATCCGCGACGGATGAGTTGAAGGGGCGTTTGTGTCAGCGCCCAGCGAAGTCACACCCTGGCACAAGGGCCTCTACAAATGCTCGAAGTCAGCGTGGCGGCTACGGCGTCACTTAACATGCTCCTAGACTCATCCAACGCATGCATTGGATTCTATCCGTGTTTCATCCGTGTCCATCTGTGGCCGGAATCGATCTGCCACGGATGAGCCCCGATGAAACACGGATAAGGCTTTTATATTGCCGCGACGGATGAGTTGAAGGGGCGTTTGTGTCAAGCGCCCAGCGAAGTCACAGGCCCTTGGCACAAGGGGCCTCTACAAATGTTCGAATTCAGCGTGGCGGCTAGGGCGTTACTTAACAGGCTTCTAGACCCATTCCAACGCATGCTGTTGGATTCTATCCGTGTTTCATCCGTGTCCATCTGTGGCCGGAATCTATCGGAAATTTGTCTCAAGACACACTCGCTCCTGGCTGCGCGTGCGATTCCCCGGAAATAGAAAGGATATCTTATGCTTAGTTGGGCACTCACCTTCTTGATCATCGCGTTGATTGCTGCAGTTCTGGGATTCGGAGGCATTGCCGGTTCCGCCGCCTGGATCGCACAAGTTCTCTTCGGGATTTTCATCATCCTGTTCCTGGTGTCGTTTCTCTTCCGCGGGCGCCCTCCGGGCGCCTGACGCCGGCTCGCTCCGGAGGAGGGAATCGGAAAATGGCCGTGAAACGCCGTCCGCCAACACCGGCCGCGGTTCAGAGACGACTTTTGACAGAAGCGATATATTCTTGGCAGATGAGTTCTGCCAATGCCGTTACTCCGCCGGATGCCATGGGACGCGAGGAGGGTCAGGCGCTCCTGACTCTCCTCGACGCGGGCCGGATCGCGCTGGTGGAGGCGGATGGCACGCGCGAGATCATTCGGTGGAGCGCCGCCGCCGAGCGCATCTTTGGCTGGGAGCAGCGCGAGGCCCTCGGGCGCAACGTCTCCTTTCTGGCCGCTGACAGAGCTTTTGTCGATTGCCTGGACACCATTTCCCACGGCGAAGTCGCGCAGTTCGAAGTCCTCTGCAAGACCAGAGACGGCCGACCCATTCCCGTGGAGATCTGGGGGGTGCAAATACACCCGAAGGTTCGCCGCATTGTGCTGGCGCTGAGCGACGTGTCCGAATCCAAGTTCCTGGAACATGCTTTCCTGGAGGCCGCGGATCGCGAACGACAACGCCTCGCCAAGGAAATGCACGACCACCTCTGCCAGCAGATCCTTGGCGCGGCCTTCGCGGTGAAGGCGCTCGCCGGCGATCTCGGCCGCGAGGGCTCACGCCACGCGGAACAGCTGCACGAACTGGCATGCATGGTCAACGAAACGGTCGCGCACGTGCGTGACATCTCGCGCAGCCTCCACCCCGTCGAGTTGGAATCCGGGGAACTGCGCTCCGCCACGAAGGGACTCTGCGACCGGACGGCATCCACCTTGCCGTGCGAGTTTCACTGCTTCCAGGATCTGCCTGTCACCTCCCCGGAGGTGGCCCTTCACGCCTATCGGATTATTCAGGAAACGATCCTTCACGCGCTCCACCATACCGAGGCAACCAAGGTCTCGGTTCACCTTTCGGCGAAGGGAGGATTATTCCGCATCGAGATCTCCGATAACGGCGCCACCGAGGGACCCTTGACCGCGGACCCGAATCATTTCGCTTCAAAGACCCTTCGCTATCGCGCCAAGGCCATTCACGGCCAGCTTCGCCTGAAGTTCCAGAGCGGAGCCGGGACCAGTGTGGCCTGCACCTTTCCTCAGACGTCATGAGTTCAACCAAGACACAAACCGAAGCCGAATCTTCCGCGCCGCCCCGCAAACGCGTTCTCATCGTCGACGACCATCCCGTCTTTCGTCACGGTATCTCGGCGTTGATCAACGCCGAGGCGGATCTCACGGTCTGCGGCGAAGCCTCGTCGTCACAGTCCGCCCTGGAAGCCATGCGCACGCTGCGACCCGACGTCGCCCTGCTCGACATCTCCCTCCCCGGGACCAACGGCATCGAGTTGATCAAATTGATGAAAGCCGAGCAGCCCCACCTGCCGCTCCTGATGCTTTCCATGCACGACGAGTCGCTCTACGCCCTGCGTGCCCTGCGCGCGGGCGCGCTCGGTTATGTCATGAAGGTCGAAGCACTGACCCACGTCCTCGCCGCCCTTCGCAAGGTCATGAAGGGAGAAATCTACGTCAGCAAGGAATTCAGCGAGCGGCTCATCTTCCAAGCCGTGCAATCCGTCGAAGGCGGAATGGGCTCCCCAGTCGACAAGCTCTCCGATCGCGAACTCGAGGTGCTCGAACTCCTCGGACGCGGACTCGGGACCAAGGCGATCGCCGACCAACTTCATCTCAGCGTGAAAACCATCGAAACCCACCGCGCCCACATCAAGGAAAAGCTCGGATTCAAGGACGCCAGCGAGATGGTCCGCTTCGCCATCGATTGGGTGGCGCAGGAGAAGGGGGCGGGCTGAGCCGCCCAAAGTTGAGAGTTGAGAGATGAGGGTTGAGAGGGCGGACGGTCCAGCCGCCCGTGATTGAACCCCTCTCAACCAAAGGCGCAAGCCGTCCTCTCAACTCTCACCTTCTGTTATACTTCCCCTTCTTGAGAAGCTCCGAATAGATCTCCTTGAAAGGACGCACGCTCCCGTCCATGAAGACGAGCAAGTTGCCGCGACCGTGGGCGTCCGCGATTTCCATCAGCCACGGCGTGCCGGACGCACGGAGCGCGCGCGCCGGCACTTCATCGAAAAGCGTCGGCAAGTAGTGGATCTGCGCATCGTTCAAACTGGCCTGCTTGAGCTTGACCAATCTGCGCAGGGTCGGACAGGTCCAGTTCTTTTGCTTGAATCCGTACGGCTCGAAGGTCTTGATCCAGAATTGCTGCTCCATCGGAGTCGCCATGCCGACAGACTCGGTGAAGGCATCGGTGGGCAACTGCGGCCAGACATTCTCGTGGTCGGCCAACCAGGAACTGAACGCACCATGCAAGCCGCGAAGATTGCTAATGCAGGCCGGTTCTTCGAACTTGCTCAGGTTCGCCCGATAGTACCCCGCCGCCGTAACCACCAGGATCGAGACGATAATGATCGCCGCCATCAACTCCAGAAGCGTGAAAGCGGCCTGGCAACGGCACCCCCGGCTCGGAGAACCCCTCCCCGATCTCACCTCATGTCCCCGACGGATGCAGGGAGAGGCCGTGACGACGCGAAAGCAACCAACCAAGAATCGGACTTACGGCGCTAGTTTGCGGTCGTTCCGCCGCTGCTGCTTCCGCCGCGCTGAATCTCAAACGAGACGACGACCCCGGGAACGGTGATATCAAACGGAGTGAAAGTCTGTACGGTATTGGCCACCCTCACACCGTTCACCTTGAATTTCACGGTTTCGGTGCACACCTGAGGGATCCCTTCCGACGAAAGAACAACCTGGCTGAAAGCGAAGGTCCCCTTCCCATAGAAGGCCTGATTCGGATAGCTGTCCTGGAGGTTCGCGATGAACGACCCAGCGGCGTAGAGAGAGTCGTTAAACTGGAAATTTGCAATAGTATCGATGAAGCCAAATTCCTGAGTGAGGGTCGCGGGCGTCGTCTCCGAAGTGGTCACATCGGGAGTGGTTGTCTCCGTGGTGACGACGACAGGTGTCTGTACGTTTCAGTTGTAGTGGGGTCTGTCGTGATTGTAGCGGGGCCTGTCACTGCTGTTCCGTCCGGCAATGGTTGCCGTTCCCCCTGCGGGAAGGTCGACCGTCGACCCTCCAACAGTCTCCGTCGTAGTCTCATTCTCAACCGAATCTTCCGAAGTGGTCCCGCCGCTTTCGAAATTCGTCGTCGTTCCGCCGGAGTCAAAAGTCTCTGAAATCAAGCCAAACTGCGAGTCAACGATGGTGCTGCCCTCACCATCCTCTCCCTCGAAGAGAGGCTTCAAACGTTGCGGCGATCTGTCCCGAATTCACATCGATGGCGGAGTTCACGTTGCCGACGTAGGTGATGCCATTATAGAAAACCGAGAAGATCCCGCCTCCGGAGGCGGCGATGTCTTCAATACCAGTGCCGACGGTCGAGAAGGTGGCGACGCCGGTCAGATTCTTGCCGCGCATGATCGCCTGGAAGGTTCCTTCGCTGGGCCAAAATGTGCCATTGCTAAACGGATTTCCGTTGGCGGGTCCCGCGGAGCCATAGGCTGGCGTCCCAAAGGGAGTCATGGCCAGAACGAGCAGGACTCCCCAGACAGACTTCAGGAGGCGATTGCGTTTGGGGTGGAAGGCGAGCATGCGGTTTCGGCGCATGGGGTCAGATATGAGAAGAACCCTCCTGCCGCGTCAAGAGGAAATCTGGGAAATTGCTCTGCCGCGCAGGAAGAGCCAGCCGGCCAGAACGAGCAGGCCAGCAATGGCCAGGACCCTGATCTGCCACCAACTCCACCACGGGGGAGGCGGAGGTTTCAGCGGAATGCTAAGCAATGTGTAGACCGGGCCCGGGCGACCGTTAGCTTCGATCGGAATGATTCTTAGCGACAGAAGGGTGCTTTTTCCGAGTCCCGTGAGGACGGCTTCGGTGGTTTGCGGACCCACCTTCGTGAGCTTCGCTTCCGGAAACTCGCGCCAGACGGACACCGCGCGGCCTTCCTCTACTTCCGGTTGGGGCTTGCGCGTTTGCGTTGGCAACCAGAAGCTGGTCGGCGGGAGATTTTGTCCCCGGCGCCACGACCGGCCGGCTGACAGACCCGGGTGGCTTGGGACGGCGAAACTCAATCCGATAAGTGCGAGGCTCCGGCGACGGATCCTGCCATTTCAGATGCACTTTTCCCGGAAGGCTATCCGCCACAAGGATTTTCAGGCGCTCACGGGCGACGAGCCGGGAGATTTCCGCCTGTTCCATCGCGGGGGCGGGCTCCTTCGTCTCGCGGTGGACGGCTGGGCCGGCGGCATCGGCGAGGGCCGGCTGGCGCGGGCGCGGGCTGCGCCGTCCGTTTCGTAACCACGGCCCGGACCGGTATTTCGGCGGTGCCGGAATCCCAGGAGGCGAGCACCATGCCCCGACGCTCGCCGTCGGCACCCTCGGCCATGCCGCCGACGGAGATCGTTTTTGTCTCTCCCGGCGCCAGATCGAAGGCGGCGCTTTCCGCGGGAACGACGATCCAGGCATCTTTCGTTGTCACACGAACGCGCGCCTTTTGTTCTCCGGTGTTCCTGAGCGCGAGATTGCCGCGGGCGGGCCGATCTGCGCTCAACTCGCCCAGGTCGAAAGGCTTGGCTCCCTCGAAAACGACCGCCGCCGGCACCTTGCTCCAGGCGATCGGAATGCTCGTGACGAATGCGCCCGCGCGAACCGACACGACGTCGTCCGCGGACGCCGGCGCCGATTCGGCCAGGTTCAGCGACACCTCCCGGGCCTCGTCCGGCTTCAGAGTCACCGGAGCGACGCTGACGATCCCGCGAGGCAGGTCAAAATCGACAGGCAGCGAGCGGTTTGAGAGATTTCGGACGTTCAGCGTGCCGGCACTGCCCGACCCCAGCTTAAGCGATCGCGGCGTCACCTCGAGGGGCGAGACACTTTCCGCAGACAGAGTGATGCCGCCTTTGGCATCGCCGGCAATCTCCAGGACGCCTTCCAAGTGACCGACACCCTGGGGCATCACCGAAAGGCCGGCCCGGGCCTCGCCCGAGGCGGGCACGCGAAGGCTGCCGGAGTCCAGCTTCGCCCAGGGTGGAGCTTTCAGATCGAGCGCGGCCTCCGCCTTTCCCGTGTTCACAAAGACGATCTCCGCCTTGGAAGGCAGGCCGGCCGGGATGGTTCCCATGGCCACGTCATGGGGATACTCCAACCGGCTGGTCGGAGCGCGGACGAGAATGGTTACCTTGGCTCGGGTGGAAACTGCCGTCCCTTCGCCCTGCACCGCATACGTAAATTCATCCGCTGTGGCCCCGTTTCTGCGTTCATGCTGATAGACAACTTCCGCATTCAAGTCGTCGATCGAGCGGACCTCCTTGATCGATCCTCGTTCCGGAGAGGAACGAATGAGAAAGTTGAGCCGGTATCCGCCGCGCGTCCCGGCGCGTAGAGGAATCGTCACTGTTTCCCCCTCCTCCACCTCGACCGTCACTGGCTGCGGCGCGGGCGGAACGCGGAGAGGCTGGGCCAGGACGGTTTGGGCGACCGTTCCGATGACGGGTATCAGAATCCATGAGCGGAAAAGAATCGACGGCAGCCTGGTCACCGTTGGTCGGCGCGTTCCTCGTGGAGGGTCTCGAGCCAGGCGAGCGCCTTCGTGTAGCTCTGGCGGGCGAGATAGTGCCGCAACTCCGGGTCGCATTGTGCGGGAAGCTGCGCGATGGCGGCGTCGAGGCGGCCGGCAGCCATCTTGAGCCGCTCGAGGTGGGCCTGGGGGTCGCGATCGCGGAGCTCGTGATCAGCGACCACACTCAGCCTTTCACGCAGGGCGTCACGGAGTTCGACAAATGTCATGTTCATAACGGAGATCTCCCATCGCGAACGCCTTTCGGCGGTCCGAGAATCTCGGAGAGGACCACGGCATCGCGCAGGCCGCCAGGCGATCCGAGGAGTTCGCGAATCCGCGAGTGAGGTCTTGGCGCCGCCTCTGTCTTCGCGGCCGGCTTGAAGGTCCGATGAGGAAAATCGAACACGTGATGCTCCGGCGGGCGGTGAACCGGAGGGACGTGCACGACGATCGGCTTCCTGGCTGGCCGGGGAAGCGGAGGTGGCGCGATGGGTTCGTCCGGGAGCGAAGGCGGAGACGGGGCCTGCTTTTTGGGCTTCCTGGGCTGGGCCGGCGGCTCGACTCTTTTCGGGATGGCCGGCGGTTCCGCTGCTTCGGGCAGCCCAAGCGCCTCTCTCAACCGGCGCATGGAAATCTCTGCTTCGGGCTCGGGAGGCGGCTCAGCGGGTGCCCCTTTCAGGCTCTCGCCGGTGCTGTCGGCGCGCTTTTCCAGTTTGCGCTTTTCACGCGTCTCCTTCGATTTCTGGACGATCCAATTGATCAAGCTGATCGCCGCGATCAGCAGGAGGATGACGAGTTGTTCCATGGTGCCTCCTTAATATTGGCCACTGATGCACACGGATGAAACACTGATTATAAACATTTCAAAATAACTCGCTTGGTTTCAAGGGTTCCATCCGTGTTTGATCCGTGCTCATCCGTGGCAGGAATTTTTGGCCACAGATGCACGCGGATGAAACACTGATTATAAACATCAAAAATCACTCGCTTGGTTTCAATGGGTTCCATCCGTGTTTGATCCGTGCTCATCCGTGGCAGGAATTTTTGGCCACTGATGCACGCGGATGAAACACTGATCATAAACATCAGAAAATCACACGCTTGGTTTCAATGGGTTCCATCCGTGTTCGATCCGTGCTCATCCGTGGCAGGAATTTTTGGCCACAGATGCACACGGATGAAACACAGATTATAAACATCAGAAGACCATTCGCTTGTATTCAACGCGTTCACGTCCAAAGTTTACCAGCACTCCAACTTTGATGCCGGTTGCTTTCAGTTCGTTTAGGACCTGTGCCTCGTGCTCCGGATTGTAGGATCTCGCAACTTTGATTTCGACGATCACGCAGCCGTCCACCACCAGATCCGCGTAATATTCCCCCACCACGACATTCTTGTAGAGGACTTTGATCGCGCTCTCCGTTTCTGCCGTGCTTCCACGCCTGATGAGCTCAACCTGCATCGCCCGCTGATAGACCTTCTCGAGAAATCCATAACCGAGCGTATTATGCACTTCGAAGGCCGCTCCAATAACACGCGAGGTCGTTTCACTCTGCGTCAGCGGTTCCAGCCGTGTTCGATCGGTGATCATCCGCGGCAGGAGTTTTGGCCACCGATGCACACCGATGAAACACAGATCAT
Source organism: uncultured Verrucomicrobiae bacterium (assembly GCA_963820865.1). Classification (GTDB taxonomy): domain Bacteria; phylum Verrucomicrobiota; class Verrucomicrobiia; order Chthoniobacterales; family Terrimicrobiaceae; genus DASTFP01. Next base: position 1,229,115 of record CAWGBZ010000007.1, on the reverse strand, counting down.
AAACATCAGAAAATCACACGCTTGTATTCGACGCGTTTCGCGCCTCTAGTTTCACCGAAACCCACGTCGTTTGTGCGCCTCGAACGCCGCTCCCACGAACACGTGAGGTTGTTTCATGTGGTCCATCCGTGTTTAATCCGTGTTCATCCGTGGCCGATATTTCATCATAATGTCTGGCCAGGCTTCTCCGCTCCCGCAATTGACTCGCGCATCCGGTTCGGATTCAAGTGTCTCTTCATTTCATGAGATCAGTCCATCCGTGTTCGTCGGTGATTCATCCCCGTGCAGGAGTTTTGGCCACCGATGCACACCGATGAAACACAGATCATAAACGTCGGAAGATCCACCCGCTTGTACTCGACGCGCGCGCGCCCGAAATCGGCTGGCGGCGAGTATGGTATGCACCTCGAACGCCGCTCCAATAACCCGAGAGTGTGTTTCACCATAAACCGACCAGTCCCATCCGTGTTTAATCGGTGTTTCATCCGTGGCCGATATTTCATCATAATGTCTGGCCAGGCTTCTCCGATCCCGCAATTGACTCGCGCATGCCGGTGTCGGATTGAATGTTCTTCATTTTGAGATAGTCCATCACGCCGAGGTTGCCGCTGCGAAACGCCTCGGACATCGCCAGCGGAACCTGGGCCTCGGCCTCGACGACCTTCGCGCGCATCTCCTGGGTCCGTGCTTTCATCTCCTGCTCGCTCGCGACCGCGGCCGCGCGCCGCATTTCCGCCTTGGCCTGTGCGACGACCTTGTCGGCCTCCGCCTGCTCGGCCTGCAGCTTGGCGCCGACGTTGTCGCCGATGTCCACATCGGCAATATCGACCGAAAGGATTTCGAAAGCGGTGCCGCTATCGAGGCCTTTTTGCAAAACCACTTTGGAAATGCGGTCGGGGTTCTCGAGCACATCCTTGTAAGACACGGCGGAGCCGATCGAGGTCACAATGCCCTCGCCGACACGGGCGATGATCGTCTCCTCGGTCGCGCCGCCCACGAAGCGATCAAGGTTCGAGCGAACGGTCACGCGCGCGCGCACCTTCACGCCGATGCCATCCCGGGCCACGGCATCGATGGTGGTCCTTCCAGCCGACTGCTGGGGATTCGGGCAATCGATGACCTTGGGATTGATGCTGGTGCGCACTGCCTCGAGCACCGTCTTGCTGGTGCCTTTGATGGCGAGATCGATGGCGCAGGCGCGGTTGAAATCGAGCGTGATGCCCGCCTTGTCTGCCGCGATGAGCGCCAGGACAACATGAGGGACGTTGCCTCCGGAAAGAAAATGCGCTTCGAGCGAATCCGTCTCGAGCGGCAGTCCGGCCTTCACCGAGGTGATGCGACTGTCGACAATCATCCCAACCGGAACCCGTCGCAGGCGCATGCCGATAAGCTTGGCAAAGGGCACCGGAGCATCGGCAATCTTGGCGCGAAGCCAGACCCCAAAGAAGTTGGCGAGGATAAGCATTAAGACAATGCCGAAGACAGCGACAATGCCGACGAGAATGAGGACAATAAGGTTCATTGGGTCGATTGGGTTCGGCGGCCAACCTTATGTACCAGGAGCAGCCCGGCTACACCTTTTTTCGAACAACTATTCGCAAGCCTTCTTCGCGCACCACCACGATCGGCTCCTCCGGCGCGATGAAATCGCTTTCCGCCACGACATCCACTCTCTTTCCTCCGATCGAAGCGGTTCCCGCGGGACGCAACGGCGTCAGCGCGTGACCTTGCGCGCCCATCAACTCGGAGGGCGCCGCCCGCTCGCCAACACCTTTCACCAGGCTCTTCTGCAGCATGATGCGCCGGCCGATCGCCGTTCGCGGAAAAATCGAGAGCCAGGTAATGAACCCGGTGAGCGTCAATACGCACACTCCGGCAAAGACGATCGAGCCGACGACGGCGCCATAATACATGTACGCCACCGTGACGGCCCCTGCCAGACAGAGCCCTCCCAACAGTCCCAGCACCATCCCCGGCACGAACACCTCGGCGGCCAGCATGAGAAAGCCGACGATGACAAGAACGATAATGGCTTCGAAGGGGCCCATGCTCTGTCAATAACAGGTCTCACGGCCTGAGTCGCTACTCATCATCCTCGTTCTTTGGCCCAATCGTCCGCTCTCCCGTAAAGAATTCCTGCACTGTCCCGACGGTCCGCAGCGTCGTATTTTTCACGCCGTTGGCGACACCCCCAACCGTTCCGCCCACCCGGCCAAGGAAGCCGCCCACGGTCCGGCCAGTCCGGGTGTCGCTAAACTGCTCGGTCGATTCTGTCGGAGGCGGCGGGCCCGGCTCCAGCGGGGAAATCACCAAACCATTCTCCGCCGAAATCTGAACAACGCCTACCTGCGATCCCATGTTGTTGTAAAGCCGGAGAATCCACATCGGAGAACCGCCGGTCGCATTGGCTCGCAGGGTATAATCCACCCAGCTAAAGCCGACCTTTTTCGCCATGGCCTGCTTGTTGGCAATCTCAAACGCTCGGTCCGAGTCAAGGTTCAATCGCGGCAAGGCGATGGACGACTGCCCGCTCAGCTCCGAGTAGCCGCGTAACGGCGTCCGCTGCGAAACCACCACATCGCCGGACGCGACTACCTCGCGAATCCCTCCGCGAGCCGCCGGATCCCGCAAGATGACCTTCCATTCCTGGGGTTGCGGCTCACCGCGTTCGCCGCTCACTTCCACCAACTCGGCGGTAGGGTCCGCGCCTTTCTGAGCCGCCTTGACCGCCAGATAGGCGGTCCCGCCGTCCGCCCGGGCCGAGACGGCGAGGATCGATGCGCCGATCAGGAACGCCAAGAACTTATCCATCATCGAAAAACCATCACGCACAACGGTCGAGTTTTCCACGCAAAAATCCGGCTGGCAGTCGATGCGTGCAGATGCGAAAAGTGATGCATGCTGGCGGAGGTGGAATCGCTTCGTAAGTCTTTAAATATCTATAAGGGCCTGGTCGAAGTCAGCGGACTGATCAACTCCATTACCGACTACGACGAGCTTCTCCGGGCAATCCTCGACGTCGCCCGGCGGGTGATCCTGGCCGAGGCCGCCTCGCTTTTCTTCGTCAATAAGGAGACCGGCGCCCTCGAGTTGGCCATCAGCTCGTTTGCCGAAGGCCAGTTCCACCAGCCCAAGATCTCCGTGCCAAGGGGCCGCGGAATCGTCGGCTGGGTGGCCACCCATGCCCAAAGCTTGCTCATCCCAAGGGCTTACGAAGACTCCCGCTTTTACAAGGAAGCTGACCAGCAAACCGGCTTCCGAACCCGCTCGATCTTGTGCGCTCCCCTGATCTACGCCGGCGGAGTGATCGGAGTGCTCCAAATCCTCAATCCGCGCGACAAGGAAAGCTTCGATGAACAAGAACTCGATGGCTTTACCGCCTACGCCAACTTAACGGCCACGGCCATTGAAAAGCTGCGCGCCCTGGAGCGCATGCGGGCCCAGGAACGCGTCGAGCGCGACCTGGCCATCGCCTGCGACATCCAGCGCGAACTCCTCGCGCGGGCCATTCCGGTCCGGATCCCGGGAGCCGTCTTCGCTGCCCACAATCAGGCCGCTTCCAATGTCGGGGGCGATTTTTACAATGTTTTCGTGCGCAGCCCGTACGAAATCTATTTCGCCATCGGTGACGTCTCGGGCAAAGGCATCGCGGCTTCGCTGCTGATGGCCCAGACGCTCAGCGCGATGCAGTTCGTTTTCGCGTCCACCGCCAGCCCGTCCGAAGCGCTCACCAAGCTGAATTCCACCCTGAACGAGCGGATTGTTCGCGGAATGTTCGTCACGACCATTGTCGGACGCATCGTTCCCTCCGCCAATCGCGTCGAGCTCGCCAGCGCCGGTCACTGCAAACCCCTTATTATCCGGGCCGACGGTTCCGTTCACGAGATTGAAACAGACGGTTCGCTCCCCATGGGAATCGTCCCCAAGGTGAACTACCGTCAGGGAAAACTCGACCTCCACCCCGGCGATTGGCTTGTCTGCTTTACCGATGGACTGACAGAATCGAGAAATCCGAACGATGACACGTTCTTTGAACCGAAAATCATCCCGGCGCTTTCCGAGCGGAAATTTCTATCGCCTCAGAGTATTGTGGACCACCTGATCGATTGCGAGCGGCGGTATCGCGGCGCCGGAAGACAGAACGACGACTTGACCATCCTGGCGGGAGGCCTGGCGTGAAATCCAAATTCGTCTTTACCAGCGAGTCGTGCCGGATGGCGGAGGTGCGGCACAGCGCTCGAAAATTCCTCAAGCAATGCGATTTCGATGAGTCCTCGATCGAGCTGCTGGTCCTCGGCCTGGACGAAGCATGCACGAACATCATTCGCCACGCTTACGACCATCACGAGAAACCTGTCCGCCTGGAAATGGAACGCCTGCGGGACCGCGTTCGCTTTGTTCTCCGGGACTACGGGCGCTCGTGCGATCCCAAGTGCATCCGCAGCCGCGAGCTGGCGGATGTTCGCCCCGGCGGAGTCGGTGTCTACATCATCCGGCAGGTCTTCGACTACGTGAAGTACGAGCCGCGCCGCCGGGGCACGCGGCTCATTCTCGAAAAGAAATTTGCCAAGCCGGAAGTCTTTTCCAACGGCGGGCATTGAGTGCGTGGCGGGAGTTTCGGCCACTGATGGACACTGATGAAACACAGATTTTAGACATCAGACGTTCGCAAGCTGGTATTCAACGCATGGTTCCATCCGTGTTTGATCGGTGCTGATCCGTGGCGGGAGTTTCGGCCACCGATGGACACTGATGAAACACAGATTTTAGACATCAGACGATCACGCGCTGGTATTCAACGCATGGTTCCTCCATCCGTGTTCGATCGGTGCTGATCCGTGGCGGGAGTTTCGGCCACTGATGGACACGGATGAAACACAGATTATAGACATCAGCAATCACGCGCTGGTCTTCAACGCATGGTTCCTCCATCCGTGTTCGATCGGTGCTGATCCGTGGCGGGAGTTTCGGCCACCGATGGACACGGATGAAACACAGATTATAGAACATCAGCAATCACGCGCTGGTCTTCAACGCATGGTTCCTCCATCCGTGTTTGATCAGTGCTGATCCGTGGCGGGAGTTCGGCCACTGATGGACACTGATGAAACACAGATTATAGACATCAGCAATCACGCGCTGGTCTTCAACGCATGGTTCCTCCATCCGTGTTTGAGCAGTGCTGATCCGTGGCGGGAGTTCGGCCACTGATGGACACTGATGAAACACAGATTTTAGACATCAGACGATCACGCGCTGGTCTTCAACGCATGGTTCCATCCGTGTTCGATCGGTGCTGATCCGTGGCGGGAGTTTCGGCCACTGATGGACACTGATGAAACACAGATTATAGAACATCAGCAATCACGCGCTGGTCTTCAACGCATGGTTCCTCCATCCGTGTTTGATCGGTGCTGATCCGTGGCGGGAGTTTCGGCCACCGATGGACACGGATGAAACACAGATTATAGAACATCAGCAATCACGCGCTGGTCTTCAACGCATGGTTCCTCCATCCGTGTTTGATCAGTGCAGATCCGTGGCGGGATTTTCGGCCACGGATGGACACGGATGAAACACAGATTATAGAACATCAGCAGTCACGCGCTGGTCTTCAACGCATGGTTCCTCCATCCGTGTTCGATCGGTGCAGATCCGTGGCGGAAGTTTCGGCCACCGATGGACACGGATGAAACACAGATCATAAACATCAGAAGTTCACTCCCTTGAATTCAAGGGTCTCATCGGTGTTCGATCCGTGTTTCATCCGTGGCAGGCCACCGCGGTCGGAACAAAATTTCGTGGGATTGTTGCTGGACATGCTATTCTCATCCTTTCCATGCCCACGCTTTCCACCACTGTAGACGGGCTTGACCTGCCGAATCCGTTCGTCACTGCCTCGGGCCCACCCGGAACGAACCTCAATGTAATCCATCGCGCGTTTCGCGAAGGTTGGGGAGCCGTGATTGCCAAGACGATCAGTCTGGACTCCTCCAAGGTGATCAATGTGACCCCGCGCTATGGGAAACTCTATTCCCATGACAAGGCCGAAATTGTGGGCTGGGAGAACATCGAGCTTATCAGCGACCGGCCGATCGAGATCTGGCTGGAAGAGTTCAAGCGATGCAAGGACCAAAACCCCGAAGGCGTTCTCATCGCCTCCATCATGGAAGAGTACCGCCGCGACGCCTGGATCGAAATCGTCGAGCGCTGCCAGGACGCCGGCGTCGATGGTTTCGAGCTAAATTTCTCCTGCCCGCATGGGTTGACCGAACGCAAAATGGGCTCGGCGATGGGCGAAGATCCGGGGATCCTTTCCGAAGTCTGCGGCTGGGTGATGAGCACCGCCCGCAAGCCCGTCTGGGCCAAGATGACGCCGAACATCACGCACATCGAAGAACCGGCCCGCGCCGCGCTCGAGGCCGGTTGTCACGGGATCAGCGCGATCAACACGATTCGCTGCGTCATCGGCGTCAACCTCGAAACACTTCGTCCAGAACCGACCGTGGAAGGCCGGACCACCCCGGGCGGATATTCCTCCAAGGCCATTCGGCCGATCGCTCTTCGCATGTGCATGGAATTGGCCGGCTTGATCAGGAGCAAGTTTCCCGGCCGATCGCTTTCGGGCATTGGCGGCATCGAAACCGGCGAGGACGCCGCTCAGTTTATCCTCCTCGGTGCAAATACCGTCCAAGTCTGCACGGGCGTGATGAAATTCGGTTACGAATTGGTCAAACCTCTGAGCGAGGCCCTGCTCGCCTTCATGGAGAAGCATAAGTTCGAGACGCTGGAAGACTTTCGCGGGCACAGCCTTGATTATTTCACCTCTCATACCGAGTTGGTGCGTATTCAGCGGGAACGCAAGGCGGCCAGGAAAGCCGCGGACCGAGACCGTGCGATCAAGGCGGACGAAGATTGGCATGGCGACACCTTCGTCGAACAATCCGCCGCCCTCAGCACTTAGCCAGCCACAGATTAAACGGATCAAACACGGATGGCCTTCAACCAAAGGCAGCCGCTGGTCGCGGTCCCCGCGCAAACTTTCCGCGATAACCTCATCAGGCCGCAGATCGTCCAAGCCAATGATTTAATCTGTGTTTCATCGGTGTCCATCTGTGGCTCCACAAAAGCCCTGCAAAAGAGGCCAGCGAGGAACTCGCGGAGAGTTAGAAGCCACAGATAAACACGGATCAAACACGGATGGCCTTCAACCAAAGGCAGCCGCTGGTCGCCGGTCCCCGCGCAAACTTTCCGCGATAACCTCATCAGGCCGCAGATCGTCCAAGCCAATGATTTAATCTGTGTTTCATCGGTGTCCATCTGTGGCTCCATAAAAGCCCTGCAAAAGAGGTCAGCGAGGAACTCGCGGAGAGTTAGAAGCCACAGATCAAACACGGATCAAACACGGATGGCCTTCAACCAAAGGCAGCCGCTGGTCGCGGTCCCCGCGCAAACTTTCTGGGATAGGCTCTCCGGCACGCACCCCTGCCTATCGGCGCCAACCCCACCGCCTAATCTGTGTTTCATCGGTGTCCATCTGTGGCTCCATAAAAGCCCCATAAAAGAGGCCTTTGTTTCCTTGGTGATCTTCGGTAAACGCATGCGTCATGGACCGGTACGAAACCATGAAGTATGCCCGCTGCGGGCGCAGTGGCTTGATGTTGCCTCGCATTTCCCTGGGCCTCTGGCACAACTTTGGCGATGTCGACCGCTACGCGGTGGGTCGCGAGGTCGTCCTGCGCGCATTCGATCTGGGTGTGACGCACTTTGATCTGGCCAACAACTACGGACCGCCCCCCGGCTCGGCGGAGATCAACTTTGGCCGCATGCTGCGCGAGGATCTCGCAGCTTATCGCGACGAAATCATCGTCTCGACCAAGGCCGGTTATCTGATGTGGCCCGGGCCTTATGGTGAGTGGGGCTCGCGAAAAAACTTGCTCGCCAGCCTCGACCAGAGCCTCAAGCGCATGCGCCTTGACTATGTCGATATCTTCTATTCGCACCGTCCGGATCCCGAGACGCCCCTCGAAGAGACCATGGGGGCGCTCGATCACGCGGTGCGCTCCGGGAAGGCGCTCTATGCCGGCATCTCGAACTACCAACCCGACGCTGCCCGACAGGCGGCCACCCTGCTGCGCGGGCTCGGCACGCCGTGTTTGATCCACCAGCCTTCCTACAGCATGCTGAATCGTTGGATCGAGGATGGCCTGACGGCTGTGCTGGACGAAGAGGGCATCGGCTGCATCGTCTTTTCGCCCCTCGCCCAAGGACAACTCACCGCCCGCTACCTTAGGGAAATTCCGGCGGACTCACGGGCGGCTCGGGGCGGCTTCCTCAAAGCTGACCAGGTTCGCAACAATCTTCCAAAGGTTCAGACCCTCGCCCGGATCGCCGAAAGGCGCGGGCAATCGGTTGCACAAATGGCCATTGCCTGGGTGTTGCGCCTCCCGACCGTGACCTCCGCACTGCTCGGCGCAAGCTCGGCCGGCCAACTTGAAGAGAATCTCAAGGCACTCGGTCGGCTCGACTTCTCCAGCGAGGAGCTCGCGGAGATCGAAGCGGCCTTGCGGGCAGGGTTGTAAGCCACGGATGAAACACTGATTAAACACGGATGGTCTTCAAATCGAAGAGCAGCACGCCGATCGTCGGTCCCAGCCCGAGCTTTCCGCGATAACCTCATCAGGCCGCAGATCGTCCAAGCCAACGATTTAATCTGCGTTTCATCGGTGTCCATCTGTGGCTCCCATAAAAGCCCTGCAAAAGAGGTCAGCGAGGAACTCGCGGAGAGTTAGAAGCCACAGATCAAACACGGATGGCCTTCAACCAAAGGCAGCCAATGCTCGCGGTCCCCACGCCAACTTTCTGCGATAACCTCATCAGGCCGCAGATCGTCCAAACCAATGACTTAATCTGTGTTTCATCGGTGTCCATCTGTGGCCGCATAAAAGCCCCGAAAAAGCGGCCAGCGAGGAACTCGCGGAGAGTTTGAAGCCACGGATCAAACACGGATGGTCTTCCAAAGGCGGCCCTTGATCGCCGGTCCCCACGCAAACTTTCTGCGATAACCTCACCAAGCCGCAGATCGTCCAGACCAATAACTTAGTCTATGTTTCATCCGTGTCCATCTGTGGCTCGATAAAAGCCCCGAAAACATGCCTTTGTTTCCCTGGTGATCTTCGGTAAACGCAAAGTGTTATGGGTCTGTTGATCAAGAACGGAGAAATCGTTACGGGAGACTCGCGGTATTTCGCGGATATCTGGTGCGAGGGTGAGACGATCACGCGCATCGATCGGAATATTGATCCTCCGGCGGGGGACGTGGAAGTGATCGATGCGGCCGGCAAGTATGTCTTCCCCGGCTTCATCGATCCTCACACGCACATTTATCTCCCCTTCATGGGCACCTATTCGAAGGACGACTATGAAACGGGCACCAAAGCCGCGCTCGTGGGTGGGACGACGACAATTTTCGACATGTGTTGTCCGTCGCGCGCCATGGAACCGAGCGAGGGATTTGCCACGTGGAAAGCGCAAGCGGCCGGCAAAGCGGCCTGCGACTATTCATTTCACATGGGAGTGACGCGATTCGATGAGCACTCCGCCGCGCAACTGCGCGCGATCGTCGCGGCCGGCGTCCAGTCGTTCAAAATTTTCCTCGCCTACAAAGGCGCCTTCGGGATCGACGATGGCGAGCTCTACCAAACTCTCAAACTGGCCAGGGAACTTGGAGTAGTCACGACGGCGCACTGCGAGAACGAAACCCTCGTCGCCGAGACGCAAAAGAAGCTCCTCGCCGAAGGGATGACCGGGCCGGAGGGCCACCACGAAAGCCGTCCGCCGCGCGTCGAAGCCGAGGGTGTCCACCATCTCATGACCTTCGCCGAGATGACGGGCGCTCCGGTCTACATTGTTCACCTGAGCTGCCGGGAGGCCTTGGAGGAAGCGCTCCGGGCACGCTTGCGCGGCGTTCAGGTCTGGGTGGAAACGCTCATCCAATACCTCTTGCTCGACAAGTCGCACGCGGAACTGCCCGGCTTCGAAGGTTCGAAATACGTGATGTCCCCGCCATTGCGCGACAAGAAGAACCAGGAGGTGCTCTGGAACGGCCTCCGGCAGAGTCTCGTCAATACTGTCGGAACGGATCACGCCCCTTTCGATTTTGGAACGCAAAAGCCGATGGGACGCGATGACTTTACCAAAATCCCCAATGGCATTCCCGCCCTCGAGGATCGGGTCAACCTGCTCTATACCTACGGCGTCAGGACTGGCCGGCTCGACCTGCATACGTTCGTCAATGTCGCCAGCACCAACGCCGCCAAAATCTTCAACCTTTTCCCCAAGAAGGGCACGATTCAGCCCGGGAGCGACGCCGATCTGGTAGTTTATGATCCCACTTACCGCGGCAAGCTTTCCGCCGCCACCCACCTCATGAACATCGACTACAACGCTTTCGAAGGCTGGGATCTTGAAGGACGGCCAACCGTCGTCACCGTCCGCGGCGAGGTCGCCGTGCGTAACGGAAAGTTCGTCGGCACCGTCGGTCGCGGACAGTTCCTCCAGAGGGCCACTTAATAGAGCAAATAGAGCCACTGATGGACACGGATTCACACGGATGAAGTCTCTGAAGAGGCTGGCCGCGGCGGCTGCCTCTTCATTCAGCCCGCCGCCCTGGTCCCTGTCTTAGTCCTTATCTAATCCGTGAAAATCTCTGTCCATCTGTGGCCGTTCCGAATAGTCCCTGTAAAGGGCCACATGAAAGTTCAAAGTCAAATAGAGCCACAGATGGACACGGATTCACACGGATGAAGTCTCTGAAAAGCTCTCCGTGGCTCTATGCTCTCAGTGAGAAGAACGCCTGTCATCCAACGCGACTGCCAATGGCGATAAGAGAAGCTATATGTGCGTGAGCGACCAATTCACAAATTTCCAGGCTGGCCACGGCGGCTGCCTCTTCATTTAACACGCCCTGGTCCCTGTCTTAGTCTTTGTCCAATCCGTGAAAATCTGTGTCCATCTGTGGCCGTTCCGAATAGTCCCTGTAAAGGGCCACATGAAAGTTCAAATTCAAATAGAGCCACCGATTGACACGGATTCACACGGATGAAGTCGCTGAAGAGCTCTCCGTGGCTTTGTCCCCTGAAGGCATGTTAGATGCCGTAGCCGACATGCTGACTTCTACAAAGGTGCAGGGTGGTCACGGCGTCTCTTACTTAACCGCCATGTCTTAGTCTTTGTCCAATCCGTGAAAATCTGTGTCCATCTGTGGCCGTTCCGAATAGTCCCTGTAAAGGGCCACATGAAAGTTCAAATTCAAATAGAGCCACCGATGGACACGGATTCACACGGATGAAGTCGCTGAAGAGCTCTCCGTGGCTTTGTCCCCTGAAGGCATGTTAGATGCCGTAGCCGACATGCTGACTTCTACAAAGGTGCAGGGTGGTCACGGCGTCTTTACTTAACATGTCTTAGTCTTAGCCCAATCCGTGAAAATCTGTGTCCATCTGTGGCCCCTTCGGTCTATCCCTTCACGGCGCCTTCGGTCATTCCTTTTACAAAAAGCCGCATGGAAAAGATGAAGAGGATGATCACCGGAATGCTGGCGATGGCGTAGCCGGCCATCAGCGGGCCGAAGAACTTGATGTATTCACCGGCGAGTCGCTGGAGTTGCACCATCACGGGCAATGAATCCGCATCGCGGATGACGATGAGCGGGAGGACAAACTCGTTCCATTCGGAAATGAAATGCATCACGCCGACGGTCCCCAGAATCGGCCCACAGAGCGGCAGCACCACCATCCACATCTGCTGGAAGTGATTGGCGCCGTCGATCTCGGCTGCCTCGAAAAGGTCCTGCGGGATCTCGGCAACAAAGTTTCGCAGCACGAAGATGGCGAAGATCTGACCGGCGGAAGTGCCGACAATAATGAGCGCGGCCAGGGTATTCAGCAGGTTAAGATCGGCCAGCAGACGGAAGAGCGGGACCAGATTGGCGACCGACGGCATCATCAGGAGCACCAGGAGCGCGTTCCAAAAGAAGCTCGAAAGCGGCATGCGCAGCCTCGCAAAGAAATACGCGCCCGAAAGCGCGAAGAGCAGCGTCAGAGCAGTTCCCAGCGTCGAAATGAAAATGCTGTTGGCCACGCTGGGTGAGATGATGTTCCAGGCGTCGACCCAATTGTGCCAGTGGAAAGGCTCGGTCAACTGTCCGGGCGCTTCGTAGAACTGCTGATTGGTCTTCAGGCTGACGACCAGGATCAGATAGACGGGCAGGAAGGCAGCGGCGAGCACGGCCCAGATGGCGGCGTGCTTGAAGCCGCGGAAAAACCATTCGCTGATCTTGTCCATCCTCGCGGTCGAGGCGGTACGCACCCGGGGCTGCGGAATGCGCTGGGAGCCGAATCTGTCGAAGGCCTCGCGGACCGTCCGGCGGACCAGCCCGTAGGGAAACGCCGCCACCACCAGGAAGAGGCCAATCGCCCGCCAGCCGGGCTGGAAGAGCAGGAGAATACCCCCCACAATGACCGCGTAGGGGAGCACTTTTCGGACGCGCATCGCGCTCGGATTCTCTTCGAGCACGAGCGAACTAAGCTTCTGCAAAATAATGATCACGATCGTGAGGATGATGCCGACGGCGCAGGCCGCCCCCATTTCCTGGTTGATGAACGCTTTTCGGAGCATGAAGAGCGCAGGCACCGTCGCCCTGCCACCCGGCCCGCCGTCCATTCCGCCGGTCAGGGCAATGATCATCCCGGCATCCTTGATGGTGCCGATGATGACGAAGACAAGCATCAGGTAGATCGAATTCATGATGAGCGGAACCTCGATCCGCGTGAACTTCGTCCACCATGTCGCGCCGTCGATGTTGGCCGCTTCGTAGATCTCCTTCGGGATGTTCTGCAACTTGGCCAGATGCGTCAGCACGGCAAAGGAGCCGACCCAGGGAAATCCCCACACCACACATGCCACCAGAATCAATCGCGGGTCGCCCAGCCAGGCCGGCCGGGTGCCCTCGACAAAGATCCCTCCCCAGCCAAGGAACGCATCCAGCTTGCAAAGCAGGGTGAACAACCCGGAGGTCTCCAGAAATTGATTGAGGTAACCCTGCGTCGCTTCAAAGAAAAACGATCGCCAAATCAGCGCCACCACCAGGGCAGGAATGACCATCGGAACGACAAACAGCAACCGATAGACATATTGCATGCGTTCGCTGCTGCAGCGGTGAATCCACACTGCCACAGCGATGGCCGGAATCATCTTTATGACGTTCCAAAGACCCAGGAGCAACGCGACGCGAAACGACTGCCAAAAATCGGGCGACTTCAGAAGGTCGATGTAATTGCGCAGGCCGACGAACTCGGAGACGTCCGCGCCGTTCCAGCGATAGAAACTGTGAAAGATTCCACTCGCGGCCGGATAATACTGGAAGAGAACGATCAGAACCAGCGCGGGCACAATGAAGAGGTAGATCTCCCAATGGTACTTAACGTGTTTCCAGCGGATTTTCTTCGCACTCATGCTCTAGCGAGGCTGCGCCTCAGACCGAGGTATTTCTGCCACTGATGGGCACGGATCAAACACGGATGGAACGGGCGGCTGGTCATGAGACATCCTCCGCGCAGCGTTGGAGAGGGTTCGGACGATCCGCAGATGGAAAAGATGGACGCAGATTGCTTGGTTTTCTGAGAAATTCTGATCCGTGTTCCATCCGTGTGCATTTGTGGCCGGAATATCTGCCACTGATGATTCTTGCCACCGATGGACACCGATGAAACACGGATGGAACCGGTGGCGAATCATGAGACATCCTCCGCGCAGCGTTGGAGAGGGTTCGGACGATCCGCAGATGGAAAAGATGGACGCAGATGGCGTGGTTTTCTGAGAAACTCTGATCCGTGTTCCATCCGTGTGCATCTGTGGCCGGAATATCTGCCACTGATGATTCTTGCCACCGATGGACACCGATGAAACACGGATGGAACCGGTGGCGAATCATGAGACATCCTCCGCGCAGTGTTGGAGAGGGTTCGGACGATCCGCAGATGGAAAAGATGGACGCAGATGGCGTGGTCTTCTGAGAAACTCTGATCCGTGTTCCATCCGTGTGCATTTGTGGCCGGAATATCTGCCACTGATGATTCTTGCCACCGATGGACACCGATGAAACACGGATGGAACCGGTGGCTAATCATGAGACATCCTCCGCGCAGCGTTGGAGAGGGTTCGGACGATCCGCAGATGGAAAAGATGGAAGCAGATTGCTTGGTCTTCTGAGAAATTCTGATCCGTGTTCCATCCGTGTGCATCTGTGGCCTATGTTCCAGGCATCTGGTTCGCCTGTGCGCTCTTTGCTTCGATGGACTTGCGAATATTTTCCAGCGCCTGGTCCGTGTACTTATAAAAGGTCTGTTTGCGCAGGGCGTCCGGATCGGTGAAGACCAGGCTCTGGGTGATGAGGGTCTTGTCGCCCTCCATCTGGCGCGTGAAGACGATGTTCCGATACTTGATCCAGTCCACCTGGCTTTGGACGCCCGTCTCGGATTTCGCCTTTTCGCGCATCCCCACCGCCAACTGCTCGTCTTGCAGCTGGGCTCGACGGCGGTTGCGAATGTACTCGCGGAAATCCTCGCGACCGATCGTCTCCCAGAAGCGGGAGAATTGGTCCGCCATATCCTCATAGCTGAGTTGCTGGATCTGAAACAACGAGTAGAGCTGGCTCCACTTGATGAAACTTTCCGCTCCGGTCGTCGCATCAAACGCCGGCAGCACACCGTCCAGATTCGGCTCAAAGACCTTCAGGAACGGATCGGTCTTCGCGCCAACCACGATCGGAATCCACTTCAGCCTCTTGTTGAATTTCTCGTTCTGCTGCCGGCTCGTCAGAAAGAGGAGAAAATCGACGGCGACATCGGGATGTTTCGACGTGCGGGTGACGGCCATGGGCATATTGCCGTCGGGAAGTTCATAGCGCGGACCCTGGATGATCTTCCCGTAGTCGGGATCCGACGGTGCCGGCACCGGGAAGTCGGCCACGCCGAGTTCGAACTTCCCCTGCGCCTGCTCTTGAATGCCGCCGGCCTCGTAGATTCCACCGGAAGTGAAGACGGCCTTCTCCTGGGCAAAGTTGAAGAGGGCCTCGTCCCGGCCCAAGCCCGACCAGCCGCTGGGAAGCTCCTTGATGATCGAATCCACCATCTTGAAACTGGCCCGATAGGCCGGGTTGGAGAAATCGATCTTGCCCGTCTCGAAGCCCATGAACATCTCATCTTTGCTGAAGCGCCCGTCGCGATTGAAGTCGATGTCGCGGAGCGCGTCATAGGTCAACGGCTTGGCCATGCTGTCCTCCCAGCGGGCGAAGTGATAGCGCGATCCCGCGATCGCGATATATGGCTGGCCATTCGGCTGCTTTTGCGAGCGGATCTTTTCGCAGACTTCCAGAAACTTGCGGTAGTCCTTCGGCACCTCGTCCAGGCCGGTCAGCTCCTTGAGCAGCGTCTTATTGTAGAAGAGGCGCAAGCTGACCAGCGCCAGCGGAATCGTCATGAACTCCTGCGTCTCGTCGATGAAGGAACGCCGCATGCCATCCTTGAAGGTAAGAAAGAGCGGCACCCCCTCCAGATCCGTGCCCGCATTGTAAGGATTCGGCTGCGTGACATAGGAAGAGAGAGGCAGGAGATACCTGGTGAAAAAGGCCGTCATTAAAGGGGCGTCGACCATGCCGGCCTGCACGATATCAGGCGCCGTGCCGCCCATGAGCTGCGTGCTCATCCATTGTCCATAAGTGCTCTCCGGAATGGCTTCCTGAATAATACGCACGTTCGGATGCAGCTTCTCGTATTCGGCCGCGGCCTCCGCGAGTCCTTCGCGGGCTCCCGCTTCCAACTGCCAGTGGGCGATCCGGACAGTCACGATATCGGGCGATTCTTTCTCATGCTGCCGCGTCACGATCGAGAAAACCGCCCAGAGGAAAACCAGTCCGATGGCAATCCACGGCAGCTTGGACTTCAGAGAGGAGAGAAACTCTTTCATTGCAGGGCACCTCCCAGATATTGCGGAGGGAGCGGGCGCCCTTCGCGCAGGTCGGCCTCCACGGCGTCCATCCGCGCCAGGGCTTTTCGCGCGGCGAAGACGCGACTTTCCCGGGGAAACTCGTCGATGAGACGATGGTAATATTCCCGGGCGACGGCGAAGTTTCCGGCCTCGAACTCCGCAGCGTAGGCGATATTCCAATAGGCTGTGGAGAGCTCAAAGAAGGGCGTCTTGGGATCGACCTCCCTGGACTGGATGGCCTTGATCATATAGTCGAGGCGCTTCTCTTCTTCGTTCAAGCGGTGGAGGGCTTCCGCCATCAAGATATAAAGCGGGGAGCGAAATGGCGTGTTCGGATGCCTGTCGAGGAACGCCTGGACCTCCTCGAGGCTTTTGCGGGCCTGATCGGCGTCCGCCGTCGCCAGCGTCAGGCGGGTCTGATAGACAAACGCTTCCTCTCCCGCGGGGGTCTCCGGATACTTCTGGTAAACCTCACCGTAAGCGCGGGCGAGGGCCGGGTAATCGCGCTCCTGATCGGCGGGCGCGAGGTGTTTGGCGCGCACGATGTCGAGCGCGCACCATGAAGCCAGCGGGTTCTCCGGCGCCTGGGCGATCACTTTCTCGTAGAGCGAAACCGCCTTCGCGCTGTCCCGGCCATCGCGCCGATGATTCCAGCACGAAGCTTGTCCATAGAGGCCCTGCAGGGAGGCTTCCGAACCGGTCGGCTGAGAAGCCGTCACCGATTCGAAGACCTTCAGCGCGTCGCCAAATTCACTGAGTCGATAGCGCCTCCACCCTTCGCGGATCTGCTCCTCGGGAGTCGCCGCCGTTTCGCCAGGCCCGCATCCCTGAAGTGCGATGACCAGCAGCGCGCAGGCCAGCGTGAGGCTCCGCCAGCCTGGAAAGCAACGCCTGCTAGCGCATCTCTCGGAAATCATTTCCGAAACGCGCGCAACAAACAGGAATCCGGGGAGCACGCCCGTCCCCGGGTGTAGTGCTCGGCGTCCGCGCCGGGCACAAGCGTTGGTTGGCTCAAAGGCAGATGGAGGGCGCCCGACCATTATCCTCGCCGAGATCACGGTGGCCAATGTCACCAGCCTCGCCGCCAGAGGTTTGTCCGGCGTGGACGCCGGACAATCATTCGCCTGGGCGCAATGCTCCCCAGACCCCGGCCCAAACGGCCTCAGTTGATCGCTACTGCGACTCCGCAAAGTCTCCACCTCTCGATCTCTTTGGAAATCTCTTTCGAGAATTGCTCACCCCCGGATTTCGTTTCATCAAGGATTCTTTAAAAGTCTCATAACATAAAACGACGGAAGAACCTTCAATCGGCTCTGCCCGCCAGCATGGGCAAGCGGGTCAGCGCAGTCTCCGTTTCCAGCAAATAGACGCGATGCCGTGCGGCGTGAAGCTGCTCGTGGGGTTTCACGGCTTCTCCGCTCAGCACGTCCCAGACAACTCCGCCGTCCTCCAACGGAAGGGTGAGATCTTCAAAGGCCCACAGCACCCGGACGCTCTCCGAGCGATAGACCACGCCGCGCTCACCTGGCAGGATTGTCCGCCCGCCGTCCATTTTTTCCTGTACCCGGTTGTAGGCGCGAAACACGTCGAGGTGCCAGGAACGCGGGAGGTCGTCGTCGCTCAGCGGGCCTCCGTAGCGAAAACAGAGAAGATCCTTCGCCACATCCCAGTGCAAGGTCCACATCATCCGATAAGCCAATCCGCGAAAAAAGACGTCGTCGGGGTCCGCGCCGGCGGCGCGGACGGCTGTCGCGTCGAAATCCGTGACGCAGTCCGCCCAGAGGAACAAGCTCTCCAGCCGTCCGGCGAGCGGGGGGCCGTGGCGATGGACACCAAAAACGCCAAGGTCTTCGTTTCCGTAGACGTAGCCGATTTGCTGCATCTCGACCATCAACTCGAGATGGGCGCGGTATTGGGAAAGAATCGCCGCGGGAGGTTCCTGGGCCGGCCGAAAGAGGCCAAGCAGATGCTTTTGGTCCGCGGTCGCGCCAGCGAGATGCGCCTGGGTATTCTGCACCCAATGGAACTTGTCGCTCGAAAGGTTAAACGAGCTGTCGAGAAAAATGCCTCCCAGACCGATCTCGTCGTGCGCCGCCTTCCAGCGCCGCAACCAATAGTCCCGCACGTCCGCGTCGCGCAGATTGAGCACCGCGAGCACCGGCGTGTAATGATCCGCCTCGATCGCATTGGACGGGTTGCGCACGAAGCTCGCGTTGCGATCGAGCGCTTCCATGATCGACCCTTCCCGCGGAAGAAACGCGATCCGGTCGCTGTCGCCGTTGCGGCTGTCAAACATCAAGGCCAGCGTCGAGATGGCGGTATTCCCCCACATCTGCACCGCCGCTCCACCCGCCATTGCCTCCCGGCAGAAGGCACGCAGCTTCTCTTCGCCAACCGAATCGGACACCTTGTGGTCTACCGTGACGCAGAAATTGCTCACGCCCCAGGTGTTCATGTTGTTCTGAAAATGATTGGCCAGGTAGACGGTCTTCGCACCCGCCTCGAGCAGCTTCGGCAAGCCTTGCCGGCGATAGCGATCGAGATCGGCCGGCGTCCATTCTTCGATCTGGCCAAACGTCGTCACCCGCTCGCGGCGCATGCCGAGCTGCGCATGCAACGACCCATGAACAAATTCGCGGACCGCCTCGTAGGCGTTGGCCAGATCGCTGCGCGAACCGCCGCCCGGCGACCAGAGCACTTCCACCGGGACGGTCGAAAAGCGGTGTCCCAGGTCTCCGCAGTGTTCGTGCCAGTGAGTGATGACCGCCTCGCCGCGCGGCTTCTCGAAAAGCGAGCGCACGTGCGCCACTTCGGAAGCCCACGTCACCAGCACGCCCGCGTCGGACGCAGTAAACGTGAAGCCCTGGAGCTCGGTCTGGAGCGGCAGGAACTGAAACGCGCTCGGGTTCGCGCAATCCGGAATGTACCACTCGGTCGAGTAAAATTGCCCCTCGGACGCGATTTTCGTGATCGAAGGGACAAAGCAATTCCGCATCCAAAACTCGTTCGCCAGCGCGCTTCCTTCGATCTCCCACGTGCCGCGATCGAGAATCTTGTAAATCGGGATGCTCTCGCTGCGGTAATGATAGCGATACGAAAAGCCGCGATACTCCCGACCGCCCAGAATGCGCCGCACGGGGCGCAGCTCCAGTTCGAGCGTCGTATCTTCCGCATGGCGCGGTCCACGCGACCAGTCCGCCGTATTGTGACGAGGGTGCACCTCGTGCACCATCCACTCCATCAATCCTCCATCGAGGCGATCCATCGAGAAGGAGAGCACCACGCGCTGCGGGGTTGCCTCGCAACGGGCAACGGAATAGTTGAGCAACTCCACGCCATACGGATTGCGAATTTCGACGAAGAGCGGCCGGCGACTGTTCCTCAGCGCCACACCGCCCTGCGAAATCACCCCCAGACCAAGAAACGTCTCCCCCCGTCGAACCAACTCGATCGACGTGTCCGCACCAAGAGTCAGATTGGATGGAAATTCGTCCATAAACATCGGATAGCCACGCCGCCCGGCTTCACCGCCAGACAGCGGAAGCCGGTCGCGCCCAAAGCCGGGCCGCGTCACCTCCCCAGAAAATTACCAACATACACCGCAACAGTAATCGCTCCAGATTGTCGTCAAAGAAAAGGTCGCTCCGCGAGAGTTCGGGGAGCATTCGCCCAGGCGAATCTCGGGTGTAGTGCCCGGCGTCCGCGCCGGGCACAAGTCGCGGTTGGCTCAGCGATGATGGACGCCCGACGTTTCTTCTCGCCAAGATCACGGTGGCCAATGTTACCAGCCTCGTCAGCAAAGGTTTGTCCGGCGTGGACGCCGGACAGTCACACCCGAGACGGGTATGCTCCCCAGACCCTGACGCAAACGGCCCCGGCTGATCGTTACAGCGACCCCGCACCTCTCGATGTTCTTGGAAATTTCTTTCGAGAATTGCTCGCTGCGGCCCATTATCCTCTCTCCAAGGAGCCAAGCCCCTGCCCGCCACAGGACGGCAACGCTTCGCGGAGGGAGAACGAGGCACACTCATGAAATCCGCGAATCTAGGTCAGCCTAATACTCCGTCAACGGAAAACAAACAAGCCGGCCGAAATTCGGCCAACTGGTCCGTGATCATCGCCGCCTAAACGATTTGATGGCCGGTCCCCGCGCCAATCTTCTGGGCCGTCTCCTGGTGCGCACACCTGCCTACCGAAGCTACCCACCGCCCAATCTATGTTTCATCGGTGTCCATCTGCGGCTCCCTAAAAGCTCCGAAAAGAGGCCAGCGAGGAACTCGCGGAGAGTTTAAAGCCACTGATGAAACACAGATCGAACACGGATGGCCTCCGCCCGAAGGCAGCCGCTGCTCGCGGTCCCCGCAAACTTTCTGGGACAGGCTCACCAAGCCGCAGATCGTCCAAACCAACCGCCTAATCTGTGTTTCATCGGTGTCCATCTGTGGCTCTATAAAAGCCCTCACTCCGCCCCCGGCGGCGGAATCGGCACCCGCAAAATCGGCCCCCTGGCACCCGTCAACAGGAAACTCACCGTTTGCTTGGGTGGCTCCCTGCCCTCAACCAATGGCGGCGCCGGCGGCGCAGTAAACTGAATCGTGAGCGTTTGTGCCTGGCCGGGAAGCAGTCCATTGGCGAGTTCGCCCGGGAAATAGGCCTTACCGGGAGGCGCCACGGGCGGCAGGACGGGGTACTTCTGCAGGGTCTGATCATCGGTCATGATGGAGGACGCGAGGGAAAATGGTTTCGCGTTGTATCGGCCGGTTCCAATCTCTTCCTTGGTCGCACTGGCAGGAATCGCCGGTTTTTCGCCGAGAACAATCCCCTCTTTTGGAGCTTTGGCGGTGGCGACAACCCGCACGGAAACAAGCAGGCGGTTATCCTGGATCCGCTTGACGTCGTAGATGGCAAGATTTACGCCGGTCCATTTGCTTTCCACCGTCAGCGTCCGAGCCGATCCCGACTTCTGCTCCTGCGCAAAAAGACCGCCGGCGAGGGAAAGGCTCGCGGCCATGACAAAAAGGGTGAGTGATTTCATCTGGTCAAAAAAGAAAGACGCGAATCAGCGGAACGGCTTATTCGCGCTGAGGTTTCGCTATGCGGTCTCCATCCGAACCAGGCCCCGTTTCCCTTAACGAATCTCTTCGGAAGCTAGAACGCGATACAAGTATCGCGGCTGGAAGGGGTGATTACTGGAATCCACGGGATCATCGTAAGTTCCAATGATACCATCGGGTCCGGCGATTACCTGTATTTCCATAAACGTTGTCTGCACCAGGATCGAGATAGCGTTCAACGATAAAACGCAGCCGCACCTCGGCAAGCACATTGTCGCCGGCCTCGAATTCGCCGTACTGGGTATTGCGTCGGCTTCTTCTTCACCGCCTGCCCGACCGTCCAAACTGAAAAGACATTGCCCTGCGTGGTGAGCGCTCCGACGACCTGTCGGACGAGATCATTGCGCGTGGGATTATTGGCCGCGCGCAGGGCGGCAATCTCGGGAACGTTGCAGATCTCCGCGGGCATACGCAGGGGCGCGTTGGTGCGAATGTAGTTTTCAATGGCCTGCGCGATGGTGGTCGCCGCCACCGCCGTCCCATTCGTGAATCTGGCGTTGGTGCCACTGCCGGTAATGGTCTGGTTTACTTTCACTCCATCCAGCACAGCTTGCAGCGGCAGCGTGCGCGACACGTTGGCCTGCGGCACATCTGCGTTTGTCGTGTAGATCACCGCTCCGTTGGGATTGATCTTTCCTGCCGTCGCTCCGCCATAGGTGCCGTAGTAGAGAAGATTCGTGACCGCGCTGTTCGTGCTCGGGTTAGAAACGGCAGGATTGTAGGTGCTGCCGAACGGCGCCAGGGTGGACGGAATGTAAAACAAATCGAGCATCGCCCAATCGGGATAGGACTCGCTGCCGCCGCGCGTGGTCTGCTGTCCCACCAGCGGATCGCTGGAGCTTGCCTCGGTCGAAGGCGCGTAACTCAAAAGACGAAATGGTGTGCCGTGCTGCAGCAGCATAGTCTGCCCGATCTCGTCGTCCGGGATGATTCCGGTCCGAACATATTGCAGATAACCGATATTCGGCATGCGAGCGCTGCGCGGGATCTGCGTTTGCTGCGCGACCTGGGCGATCGAGGCACAGAGGCCGGCATCCGCCTGCGGCATCCAATACGACTCCGGATCGAGTGAGCGTGCCGCGAAATGTCGTATCCTGGATATATGTTCGGGAGCGCCACATCAGCGGAAGGTTGAATCGTGGTTGTCGATGTCAAGCCTGATCCGTGCTCTCCCAATCGCCGGGAAACTTGTTGACCAACGGATCCTTCCGCGGCCCCTTGAGCGTGATCATCACATGCCTGACCTGTCCGAGAAACGTTAACAGTTCGCTAACGGGAATAACAGATGCCTGCACCCGGTCGCGAAGGTTGCCCTTGCTCGGCGTCTCCTGGCACGGCCAGAACCGAGTGCCCAATTGGCATCCATTACGGCCTCGGTCTCCTGATCCGGAAAAGGCTCCTGCGTCGTCACTCCATCCTTGATATGAGCGCCACGCGACGCTTCCAGCGGAACAGGATCGGGATCCGTAAAATGGCCATCCTTGAGTTGCGTCTTTACCGCCAGACCGCCGCTGATGATTAGGTCAGGCACGTCTGCATTCGTCTGCATCGAGATCACGATAAGAACTGCCAAGTAACGAGCGAATCGAACGCATCTCCCCTGGCTGCCACTCCTGCGGAAGGCGAATCGTTCGGCTCGAGATAGGTCATAAAAAACGGGCTTGCGTAATTGCGAAAGTGTTGCCTGCGTCAAGAATGTTTGGACCAGCGGTTCCCTGTATGATTTCCCAGTGCGTTCGATCGTCGGATCAATTCGAGCGAATGGATCATGGAAATTCCTTGCCAGTTCCTGGTCGTGATCCGCACATGTAGTGCCTCCGATAGCGCCTGGATTTCCGGCAAAATCTATCCCTTGGTTGTTTCGAAGGAGCTGGTTGGCCCAGTAGGCATGTTTGACGAGCTGTTGGTGTCAGGGATGCGCGGAAGCGGAGCCGCATTAGCTCGTTGTCGCTCGAGATTCACGCGGGAAAGTCGATGACGTTCAAAGTCGACTTGGCCTTGCGCTGTCCCACAAAGTATCGTGAGGCCTGCAGATTGAGGACCTTCCTGTCCGCCGAAATAGCCAGCTGGCATCCACCATTCGAGCCAGATATCGAAAGTGGCCTGGGGTGGTGTATAGGTAGTCAGGATTCGCCGCCCAGGTCCCCACGGAAGGAAACGCCCCGATGAACATGTACAATTGGGTGACCTTCGGGGAGCGCCCCACGCCGATCACCCACTGCTGGCTTAACCAGCCTGGGAACACATACGGCGCAACCATATAGCGGTGGCCAATCTGTTCCCCGATGTAACCTGAAGTATACGGATAATCCGAAGAGATGGCCTTCGAGCCGATGCTAAGGATTTGCGCGACGATGCTGTCGAGTCTGCCTCTTGGTGTATTTCCCCGCGAATCCCTGCGCGGAGGAACCAGGGAAAACGGGGCCATTGGATCTGCTGTGAGGCGGCGTTAGTCCCCGCGAGATAGTTCGCGAGGAGAAAGCCCTGGTTATGGGAGTAGTTCTTGGAACTGCTCGGAGCATATCTCAGAATCGTTCGAAAGTCTGCTTCCCCGGTCCCCGTTGAGTAGGCGCCCATTTCGCCTCGCAAGGCCAAAGGCCACGGATTGTTCGTCCGCGGCACATGGTCGACATCCCATGGGCTGTTAATCGTAAAACCGGGCAACTGCGAAGGAGTCGGATAAATCTCCCTGGCCGGCAGCAAGGTGAGGCTGTTGAGCAGCATGTTGCCGGATTGCCAGCCGCCATCGCCCAGCATCGGAGCCACCGAAACCCTTGGCTGGCCGAAAACGTTCAGTTCCGGACTGCGGCTGTAGGCCGTCAGCGAAAAGACGTTGTCCGCCAAAACCGTGTTGGTCACCCCGGGAACGCGGAGAATCTCGCGCGGGGAGCTGAACCCGTTCGTTCGCGCCATCTGCGACGACTTGCTTCGTTAGCGTGCCATTGGTTCCGCCAAAGAGCAGCCCGAGGCTCACTTCGCTGGGCGTCCCGATGCCGAGGGAATTCGTGGTGTATTTGTCGGTTCCGTCCGCGGTATTGACGTTAATCTTCGCGCCTTCGTCATCGACCCAGAAGGCGTACCGGCCGACGATCGGATTGTCGGCGCCGGCGCGGTTGCGACGGATCGCGCAACAAGTTCGCCCACTTGACGGATACCTCGGGCGGGGTTGCTCCCCCAATGATCGGATAGGATCCGTCGGCCAGTTGGCGGTTGAGGTTGACCAGATTTGTCGTCGAAGATGCGGAGAAGAGCGCGATGTTGGTGAGCGGGTTCGCGTTGGTGTACGACCAACGCGTAATCCGCCCGGGCGACAGCGACCAATAGAAGTTCGTCGTATTCGTGGCAAAATTCTTGTAGGGATCATCCCACGGACCCAGGGCTTCGCGAATCCTGGCCATGGCCTCGTGTGCGCCGACCACGGCAATGCCATAGGCTCGTTCCTGGTCGAGACTCGAACCGGCCGTCTTCGTCTCGAGCATGACGCTGGCCAGGTAGCCGACCGTGACGACGGTGATCAGAACGATGATCACGAGAGTCATCACCAGGGCCGAGCCGAGCCGCTTCGACAGGGGTTTGCGTGGGGGTTTCATTTGTTTTAGCGAGGCTGCGCCTCAGATCGAGCGAGGTATTTCTGCCACGGATGGACACAGATGAAACACGGATGGAACTGGGGGCTCATAGATGCATCCTCACTGTTGTTGGGGAAAGGATCGGACGATCCGCAGATGTAAAAGATGGACGCAGATGGCTTGGTCTTCCAAAAGGACCTGATCCGTGTTCCATCCGTGAGCATCCGTGGCCGGATTATCTGCTCCTGATGATTTTTGCCACCGATGGACACCGATGAAACACGGATGGAACGGGCGGCTAGTCATGATACATTCTCCGCGCAGCGTTGGAGAGCGTCCGGGCGATCCGCAGATTGAAAAGATGGACGCATTGCTTGGTTCTCTGAGGGATTTGATCCGTGTTCCATCCGTGAATATCTGTGGCCGGAATATCTCAATTTTGGTGTTCCAGGAATCTAGCGAGGGGCGTTCTGCAGGTCGATGACCGTGGTATAGATACGGGCTCCCTTTTTGATCCCTTCCGGCAGGTTGTTGTAGAAAGTATTGACGTCGTTTGTCAGGTCGGCGGTGCGAGCCCCAGGCTTCTCATTTCCTGCTCCCGTCAAGCGGCGAGACGTCCGGGCGTCCACCGCGACGACGGCCACTTCCATCCTTGCGGGGAGCGCGGACGGGAACGTATTCGTCGCGTTGGTGAAGGCCGTCCGGTATCCGGCGGTGGAATCAAACTCGCCCGGCGCGTAGGCCGCGTTGCTCGCATTGGTCATGATCGGCTGTCCCGCCTGATCCAGCGGCTGCATCCAGATGCCGAGAATATTCTCGGCCAGCTGACCTTCATAGCTGGACGCCTTGGTGGCGGGGGCATTGCCGGCAATCAAGGCATCGTTGACCCAGTCGGAAGGCTTGGTGAACTGAAAATTGGTGGAATCGATCAGCAGCCGGCAAAGCTTCGGCACCGAGCCGTTCGTCTCGTTGACCCATTGCACGAAATATCCGACCAGCGCCATGCTGCCCTGCGACCTGTCGCCCACCGGTGCCTGCCAAAAGGCGGCTTGGGGAAGCTTGTAGTTGGTGCCGACATTGGCCGGATTGATGACGAGCTGGATATTGGTGACATTGGGATTGATGGGCGCGGCCGCGAAGCGCAGATCGCGCGCCATGCGGGAGAACGCCGCCAGCGCCGCCGAACGCCGTTCGTTGTGCGAAATGCCCATCTGCCAGAACGAGGAGAGCGAGCCGGCAATCGAGACCAGGACGAGCGCCAGCCCCAGGAACACCGCCGTGGCCACCAGGAGCTCCAACAGCGAGAACGCGCCGGCCATGCGAACCAGCCTCCTACTGGTAGTTGAAGAGCGAGATGACGCTGACATTTGTCGAGGCGGAATTTGTCGAGGACGGCGAGTAGGGCCACCGGGTACTGACCTGAAGCAAAGTGAGGTAATTGGTCGGAAAGTCAGACGCATTCGTCGGCGTCACGTTCGAAACCGAAGAAAGAAAGTAGGCATTCGACGAGTTCGTCGCGACAGGCATGCCCGAATAGTCCCACGCCAAATTGGTCGGCACGCCGGCCAGGGCCGATGAGAATCGCTGGCTTTGAAATTCGGCGGTCACCTGTTCAGTAATCCAAGTGAGGCGGGCCTTAAGGTCTGCATTCTTCGTCTCGTTGGCGGCGATGGCGACCAGCCCGAGGATCGCCGTGAGCACAAATGCCACCAAACCCACCGCAATCACCACCTCGATCAGCGTAAACGCCCCGGCCCGCCGTCCGCCAGACCGGGCAAATAAAAACCATCCGCCCGCTGCACAGAGCCGGCCGGCGCCCGAATCAGAAAGCACCTCGTCTCGCGGCAAGATCGTTCTGTTCCGGAATCAACTCGGGGGGTAGTTCCGTTCAACACAACCGATTTCAAAAACCATACTCTAGAACTCCCGCCCTCCTTGTAAAGTCCCAATTATATCAGAATGGCACAGGTTGTCTCTTTGATGCTTATTTTGGCCAGGCATGGCCGCGAAGGGCGAAGAACCATTAGCTTAGCGAATCGGACGCTCCTCGCCCATTAGCCGCATTGCTCCCGCATTGCTCACGCGCCGCGGTTCCCTGCAATTCGACTGATCCTAATAGTTTGCACATTCTTCCGGGACGAATTAGCCGCGGGGACCAAACCGCTCGAAATGGGGCCAAACTGGCCTCCGGAGGGATAAATAGACCTTGCGCCCGAAACCAGCCCCATAAGCCGTCAGGCAAGACAGGATCAAGCTCTCCGGACGATTGGCTGCCCAAACAGCCTGGAAGATTATCTCTTGAAAACATAAACGATACACCAGAAACTTTTCTTGCATTTTTACGAAAAATTTCCCACATTAGTAGGCACTCCCCTTCGCCCGAGACATGTCCATCGCTCCCCGCTCTCGTTTGACGGCTCATCGTCGCGCGTATTCTCTTATCGAACTTCTGGCGGTGATGGCCATCCTCTCCGCACTGGCGGGCCTCACGGTGGGCTCATTGTCACCGGTCAAAGCGAATGCGCTGACTTCCGGCGGCAATCAAACGGCCGACCTGCTGACCCTGGCCCGGCAGAACTCCCTCTCGCGGCACTCGTTCACCGCGGTGATCATCAAATCCACCGGCGATGCCCGCTACTCGGCGTTCTGCCTCTACGAGCTCACCCGAAACGATCAGGGCGAATTTACGGGGTGGACCATGCTGACTCCGTGGCGGACGCTCCCTGAAGGCATTCGGTTCGATCCGGGCACCTTGACCGGCCCGGCGGCGAATTTCGTGGCCATGACTCCCGCTCCGTCCGTCCCATCGCCATTGCCCCCGACGATCCGGTTTCGCGGAGGCAACATCAACCTGGGCTCCGACGCCGCTTACCAGGTTTTTGCGCCGGATGGCACCCTGACCAAGGCAGCTCCGGTTCGTCTGCGTTTGGTGGAAGGAGCGGAAGATGGCGGCACCGGGATCGTCTACACCGGACAGCAAAGCGGCGGACAACCCCTGAACTACTACGACATCGTGCTCGTCCGCGAGACGGGCCAGGCCAAGGTCGAGCGCTACTAAGGTTCGTGGAGTAATAAAAAGGGGCGAGATCCGGCCACGGATGCTCGCCGATGGAACACGGATCAGATCCCTCAGAAAACCAAGCAATCTGCGTCCATCAATCTGCGGATCGTCCGAACGCTCTCCAACGATGCGCGGAGGATGTATCATGACTAGCCGCCAGTTCCATCCGTGTTTCATCGGTGTCCATCGGTGGCAAAAATCATCAGGAGCAGATATTCCGGCCACGGATGCTCACGGATGGAACACGGATCATTATCTTTCAGAAAACCAATCAATCTGCGTCCATCTCTTAAATCTGTGGACTCCGTAACAATGTGTGAGGATCTACGACCAGCCGCCAGTTCCATCCGTGTTTGATCTGCGTCCATCTGTGGCCAAAATACCCTCCCCCTAATTAGGGGCCCGCAGTCGGTTGGAGCGACCTCTAGATTGCTCCGAGGCTTACCGGCTGCATGGCGGGCTTGAGCTTGCCGCCGGGGAAGGCCGAGGCTCGAATGATCAGCTCGGGCGATACCGTGCGGCGCTGGCCTCTCTCGAACAACTCGCCGTCCAAGCGCTGCTTGAAACTACTACGACATCGTGCTCGTCCGCGAGACGGACCAGGCCAAGGTCGAGCGCTACTAAGGTTCGTGGAGTAATTCAAAAGAGAGAGATCCGGCCACGGATGCTCACCGATGGAACACGGATCAATCCCGCAGAAACCCAATCAATCTGCGTGAGGACCTACGATCAGCCGTCAGTTCCATCCGTGTTTGATCTGCGTCCATCTGTGGCCAAAATACCCTCCCCCTAATTAGGGGTCAGCGGTCGGTTGGCGCGACCTCTTCGCGGGGGCAACATCAACCTGGGCTCCGACGCCGCTTACGAGGTTTGCGCCGGATGGCACCCTGACCAAGGCAGCGACAGTTCGTCTGCGTTTGGTGGAAGGAGCGGAAGATGGCGGCACCGGGATCGTCTACACCGGACAGCAGAGCGGCGGACAGCCTCTGAATTACTACGACATCGTAACTCGTCCGCGAGACCGGCCAGGCCAAGGTCGAGCGCTACCAAGTTCGGTCGCGCCTTGGGCGCGTGTCCGGGGAGCATACCCGTCCCGGGTGTGATGTCCGGCGTCTCGCCGGGCATTTGTCCATTCCTGCTCAACCTCGATTTCCGATGTCTTCGACGAGACGTCGAAGACGGCACGCGGGGACGCATGCGCTCCCCCAATCCGAAATGTTCCTGGGGCGTTGGCCCAGGCTGACCATGAGCAGACGCCTTTTGCGCGAAATACCCCCTAATTGGGGCCCTTGCGCGGTAGGACCAACCTCTAGGTTGCTCCGATGCTTACCGGCTGCATGGCCGGCTTGACCTTGCCGCCGGGGAAGGCCGAGGGTCGGATGATCAGCTCGGGCGATACCGTGCGCCGCTGGCCTCTCTCGAACAACTCGCCGTCCATGCGCTGCTTCAATAGCGCCATGAGTTCCGTTCCGATGGCGAGATTCTTCTTGTCCACCGTGGCCACGGGACCTTGCGGTTCCCACTGCCGGGTTTCCATATCGTCCCACATGTTGTCGTAGCCGACGAGCAGGACATCGCGATTGGGCTGCTTGCCGTGAACACGCAAGGCGGCGCAGAGGTGTCCAATGATGGCGTCGCTGGGCGCCATGATCGCATCCACGGCGTTCGGTCCATGGAGGTGTTCGACCAGGTAGCCTGCCATGAGGCGGGACTGCAGCTTAAAGTCTTCTTCGGTATTATCGAAATTGTGGTAGCCGGGGTCGAAAATCTCGACCGCCGGGAGCGGCTCGAGCCCGGCTTCGCGCATCGCCCGCTCGTAGCCGGCGTTGCGTTGCGCCAGCCACGGCTGGACGTCCGCGGGCCCGGTCGCCGCGAGCTGCCAAAAGCGCAGAATGCGTTTGCGACCCTGGCTGATGAGCCATTTCGTCAGGGCATGAGAGCCGGCCTCATGGTCGGAGATCACCGCGTCGATCTCCGAGGCAAAACTCGGATTGTCCCGGGCCAGCCCCATGTCCCCATAGATGACGAAGGGGATATTGCCCTCGCGCAGCGCCCGGCCGATGTGCTCGCCGGACTTGTCCTGCATGACGCCGCAGAGCACGATGGCCCCGCCCGGCCGCTCGACGATCAAACGCTGAAGCAGATCGCCGGCAATCCGGTTGGGATGGACCGTCAAGGCATCGTGGCCCGCCATCCGCACCGCATGCACCGCCCCCGCGAGAATGAAATTGATGTGCCACGTGTTGTGCATCTTCTCGGAAAACTCGTGCTCTCCGGGCGGCTCCATGATCAGGGCGATCGCGTCCGAGAGGAAGGTCTTGTGCGCTTTGACCGTCCCATTGACGATCCGCCGCCGGCTCTCGCAGTGAATCATTCCCTGTCGCTCGAGATCCTCCAGGGCGAGCCGGACCGTTGTTCGAGAGACATTGAGCTTCGCCGCAAGTCGCATCTCCGAAGGCAACCGCGAACCGGCCGTCAGCCGGCCATCAGTGATCCATTCCTGAATATGCCGAATGGCTCTCGCACGTGGACTGTTGTTGATAATTCCGAGGGTGTCCGTCTTTTCCAGGGCCATGAGTGTGAGAAAAAGTTCAATCCGCCAGCAACCGGGCGTTCCGTCGGGGAAGAGGGTGGTTATGTGCCATACTTCGGGGGATGACCTGATTTCTAATCATCGGATGCGAACGTCTGCAGTTGGTTCGTCCCTGGTCCGAAATGGACAGAAAAGCCGCACCCCCTGCAAATAGCGCACATCCGACCGTTTGAGCGATATCTTACACAAGACATACAGGCAAACCTTTTTTAAGGGGGGCTAATCTTCAATATAGCATAATAACGGCCGTCGATTGTGCCAAAAATGTCTCTCCCACATTGATTCGGCGGGCGATGGCGCGCCTTCGGGGGACGCCTTATTTTCCCTTCGGGGATCTCTTTTTTGTTTGACAGGTATGCAAATTGTTTCGTGTTTCATAGGGGCACTATGTCAACTCCCTCTGTCCTGGACGTCTCGGAAAGTCTTGTCTCCCCGGCCTCTGCGCGCGCCACGTGGCGGCCGATCCCGTCGGCGGCCTCTTTCGAGCCGATCCAATTTTCCTCGCGGCGGGAGACGATTCCGCTGAAGCATTACTGGAGTTTTTGTTCGGCGGCGGGGCGGGCGAACGAGGGGTTGCGCGCGGGGTGGCGCGAGCATTTGCAGATGACGGTGAAGCATTGTGGGACGCGCCGGCTGCGTTTTCACGGGCTTTTCCACGATGACATGTTTGCCTGCCGGAGGAACGGCCATGGCAAGCTGGTCTTTAATTTCCAGTATATCGACGAGCTGTTTGATGCGCTCCTGGCGGCGAATGTCCGTCCATTCGTCGAGTTTGGTTTTTTCCCGAAGGACCTGGCGACGGCGTCCGACGTTCGGTGTTTCTGGTGGCAGGCGCACGTGACGCCGCCGGATGACTTGCGTGAATGGAGCAAGTTGATCGAAAGCACGGTCCGGCACTTTATTCAACGCTACGGGCGTGAGGAAGTTCGCACCTGGTATTTCGAAGTTTGGAACGAGCCGAATCTCTGGTTTTTCTTCAACTCAACCAAGAGCAAGTATTTTGAGCTGTATCGAGCCACGGCGCTGGCCGTCAAGGCAGTGGACCCGGCGCTCAAGGTGGGGGGCCCGGCGACGAGCAACTTTGTGCCGGATGACCGCTTCGACGGAGAGCAGCAGGAGGGCCACAAGGCTATCACTCACCAACTCGAGGACTTGGGCGAGGCGGAATGGCGCGGAGTGTGGATCGAGGAATTTCTAGCCTATTGCGCCAAGGAAGGCGTGCCCGTCGATTTCGTTTCAACCCACCCATACCCCACCGATATCCCGTTCGGACATGACATCACCGGGATGCGCACACGACCCGCCAATGCCACCTTGAAGGATCTGCAATGGCTGCGCCGGGTAGTCAGCCAAAGCGCGTTTCCTTCGGCCGAGATTCATCTCACCGAGTGGAGCACGAGTCCTTCCGCGCGCGACTTCACCCACGACTACCCGCAGTCGGCCGCCTACATCCTCAAGACGAATATCGAAGCGACGGGCTTGGTAGATTCCCTGGCGTACTGGACGTTTACGGATGTTTTCGAGGAGCACGGAGCCGGCGACGGGGCTTTCCATGGCGGTTTCGGACTCATCAACTATCAGGGCATCGTCAAGCCGGCCTTCCACGCCTATCGCTTTCTAAATCAGCTGGGCAGCGAAGAAATCTTCCGAGGCGACGCCTTCCTGGCCACGCGGTGCTCGCACACTGGGCACGTGCGCGCCGTCACCTGTCACTATCCAGACCAGTATCCGGGCAGCCCGCCCTTTGCGATGTCGATTGAGGATGCCGAGAAGATCCTGGCGATTGGACAACCGGCGCACCGAAGGATCGTGATTCAAGATCTTCCGCCGGGCGCTCCCTATCTGGTGGAAACTGTCGATGCCGAGCATGGATTCGCCGTGCGCGCATGGCAGGCGATGGGCGAGCCGCCCTCTCCCTCTGCCGATCAGGTCACCCTCTTGCGCGATCTTGGTTGGAGTACCCGGCGGGAGATCGTGAAAGTGGATGAAGAAGGAGTCTTGCGCCTCGAGCTAAAACTTTTGCCGTGGGCCATTGCGCTCATTCGCGAAATCGCGTAGAGACGCCTCTTGAAAATTTCGGACGAGCAGAGGACGGGAGAATACTGTCATTTTCCCGCGGGCGATCGGGCAGCATACCGTCAGGTCGCACGATGAGGATGTTTGGATCCCGTCGTGGGGGCTTCGTCACATCCCTTGGCTGGCGGTTTAGCTTGCGTTCCGCCCGCGTCGCATTTTGCACGCTGCTGACCTTTGTCAGCGGCGGCAGAGCCTGGAGTATGACACCTTCGCTTTCGCAGCTACACGTCGAACAAAAGATCGAACGAGACAATCTCGTTTTCCGGGCCAATCCGGAACTTAATGTCTCCTTTACCCTGGCCGAGCCGTCGGACGTCACCGTCACCATCGCCCGGCACCTGGCGCGCTACGACGAGTACAAGTGGCCATACATGGCCACTCCGTTTCCCGTGCGCACCTTGAAACTCGGACGTCTGGAAGCCGGAACGCACACCGTCACCTGGGATGGCTTCGACGAGAAGGGACAGCCGGTGGTCGAGGTGCAGAATCGGAGTCCGGCGGAGCTCGATCGCCTCAAAATCACGACCGCCACCCCCGAGGAATTGATCCAGACCCTTCCGGTCAATTTGCTGCAGGTCGCCGTGCAAGCCGGAACCGAACGCGCCTTCGTCAATTTCGAGCGCCTCGGAGAGACCCTGCTAACGAACCGAAAAGTCCGGCCCTTTACCTCCAGCATCGTCGATCGGCAGGGGAACTACCTGGTGCCGGACTTTCAGGCGGCGAGTGTCTTGCGCTATTCTCCCGACTGGGTCCTGCTCGACAAATTCCCGAGGGACCATAGCCGGGGACAAGGATACGAGCCGGTGGAATGCCTCGAGGCGGGAGTCGACAGCAAGGGAAACATCTTCGCAATGAACGCGGCGGGCGTCTACCGCTACGGCGCCAATGACAAGGGCGAGCCGACTCCCTGGCCGGAGCAGTCTGAATACACCAAAGCCCAAAACTTCGGCCACCTGCTCGGAATGAAGACCGATAACGCGGAACTCGCCAGGAAACCGGGCTTCGCCGAACAGTTCTCCGGATTTGCCATCGACGATCAGGATAACATCTATCTCGGACGCCCGAAGCCGGATCCTTGCATCCAGGTCTTCGACAACCGGGGCAAGTTCCTGCGCAGCTTCGCGCTCCCCGACGGTCGCCGTCCCGCCAAGATCCGTTGGCTGGGAAATGGAATACTCGCGGTTTCCGGGATCGGCGCAGATCCTGAAGGCGTGGTGTTTCTTATCGATGCCGCCAGCGGCGAGGTGAAAAAACGCATCGAAGAAAACAGCCCCATCCCGTTATGGGCCGGACCGGATGGTTCATTTATCACCGGCCACGACGGCACCATCGTCCGGCGCTACAACCGGGCGGGAGATCCTTTGCCCTTCGATGCCAGCGTGGTCAATGTGAAGGAGAACGAAATCCGCTTCGCACCGCACGAGTTCGGTCTGCCCAAGAACGCTCCGGGATACCCGGTCAATGCCAAAGGATACGCCATCGCCGCCGACGGCAGTTTTTCGATTTCCGAAGGCCTCGAATCCAACAGCGCCCTTGAGAAGACCGAGCTTCTGAGCTACTCGAAGGGGGGAGCCTATCAGCCTCAGACCGTCCAGGTCACCCTCGGCCAGCGCGTCCCCGGCAACGTCTTCCTCGACAACGCCCCGGCCGTCTTCGACTTGTTCGTGAGCAATTTTTCCGATCAGGAGCAGCCGCTCACGCTGAATTGGACGCTGACCGACTTCGATGGAAAGAAGACGACAGGCGTTTCGCAGCTGATCGCGAAGCCGATGACCCGCCAGACACTGCCGCTCACCGTGAATGCAGCCGCGCCCGGTCATTACCGTCTGAGCGTCGACGTTCGGCAGGGCAATGAACCGATTGAGACCCTGAAGGGGCAACTGGCTCGTGTGGCGTCGCGAGATACGAAGCCAAGACGCTATTCGCCGTTTGCCGTATGCGGCGTCGGCGAATACGAAGTGATGAAGCTTGCCGGCGCCAAAAGTCACCGCGCCGATTCGGCTTCGTGGGCCCGCCAGGTTGAACCGTTGGATGGCGTTTTCTATGTCGATCATCCCGAGGCAGTGCAGTTCGGCAGAGGTGGCGCCGAGAGCCTGCGGGCCTTCGCCCACCGGGAAGGCTTTCTCATCCTCAACGGTCTGAACTATGGCGAGGGCTGGTTGGGCGGCGACTGGGTCGGCAAGCCCACGCATTTCCTCTATAGCTACGACCGGTTTTATGGCTACTGCCTGCGCGTTCTCGACATGTTCTCCGGCAAGGGCGAAGCGTTCTACCAGTTCTGGAACGAGCCCGACAACTTCTGGCGGCCGCGAGGAGCGTTCTGGCTGGAACACTTTGCCCTCGTCCAGAAGCACGTCTGGAGCATGGTCAAGGCGCGCGACAAGGACGCGTTGGCGGTGGCGGATGGCGATGCCGGCGGCCTGAAAACGATGGAGGAATTCGCTGCGATGGGCGTGACCGACTGGAACGACACCGTGCAGATGCACTACCCGGCCGCCACCGTTTACGCCTGGGACAACATGAAGTTCCCGGACCTGCCGGAGACCAAGGTGCCGGCCATCGCGAAGTTGGTGGAAATTCGTGACCAGTCGGCGCCAGGCCGGGAGGTCTGGAACACCGAAGATACCGTTCCGGCCAATCCGAAGACGGCCGAAATCGCCGCGGCCAATCTGCCGCGCATGTACATCTCGCAGATCGCCGTCGGCGTCGACAAGATCTACCTCTTCCTGCAAACCGGTTCGAACAGCAGCCGGCACGATGTCACGGCTCTCCTCGACGAGAACGGACACCCCTTCCCCACCTTCGTGACCTACGCGACGATGTCGCAGTTGATCGAGGGTGCCGTCTATGCCGGGCAAGCCAATCTCGGAGAGGGCAACTATGGGTATTTATTCGCCCGCGGCCAGGATTTCGTCCTCGCCGTCAATAGCATCTCTGGAACCAGGGAGGTGAATCTGGATCTGGGAGTTCCGCGAGTGACCATTGTGGACATGATGGGCCGCTCGAAGGACGTGCCCGTGCCGGGTGGCCGGCTGCGGCTGGCTCTCTCTCCGCAGATCCAATACTTGCTCTTGCCGCGCAACAACCCCGCCGCGCTCAAGATCGCCAACGCGGAACTCCGCAAGCGCCTGGAAGCTCTCCATGTGAACGTCGGCGATCTGCCGGGAAGAATCGCGGAGGCCGCGAGAACTGCCGCCGCCGACCCGGCCGCGATGAATCGCCTCTACCACCTCGTCCGGGCCGCCGAGATCGCCGCGGTGGTCAATGTGGCGCCGCAAGCCAAGGTGGATGTCGGCCCGATTGCAAAGGCAGCCCGCCAGACCGTCGAAAAACGCGAAGGACCGGACGGCTATCTGCGCAAGACGCGGCTGGCGCTCGACTGGACCGAACGACTCGCCCAACAGGCCCAACAAGACTCAAGATTGGCTCGACCCGCCTGGATGGCGGCCCAGGCCACCCAAGCCATGGCGGCCACCGAACAGCCAATGTATCCCGGTGTGGTCATCAATGCCTTCATCGGCGAGCCGGACGAGATCCAAAAGATCCGTTCGATCGTTCCCGTGGCCAACGATCCCTCCACGTCGATTGACGACAAATTCCGGTTCCAGATCGATCGACAGCCCGGCGACTCGTTCGAGTTGGAGCTGACGGTCAGCAACTACTACCGCCACAAGATCCAGGGCGCGCTCTCGCCCCGCCTCCCGGAGGGATGGAAAGCCAGCCCGGGGCCGGTCAACTATTCCCTCGAGCCCGGTGCGTGCCAACGCTTCGTCTTTACCGTGCAAATTCCCCAGAACGCTCCGCCGGAAACCTACAGCGTGGGCGGTCAAACCCAGTATCAAGGGCACCAAATCAAGGAAATCCATGCGTCCCGCGTGAAACTGTGACACTGTGGCCACCGAAGGTCTGACACGAGCGGGCTTCCGGGACAAAGGGGAATGAGACACCACCCACTCAACCCAAACGACTCATCAAATGAAAACAATGATCCTCGAACTCCTGCCAAGAGTTTCATGGCTCGGCAAACTGGCGGCAACTTTGTGCCTGGCAACCAACATTTATGCCGCCGAAGCATCCGCCGAAGATGGTCAGCCCGCCGCGGGCGGGCAACCCGCGGCCGGTTCTGCGATTCTCAGCGTCGTCTTCGATGATCCCCAGCAGCTATTTGCCGCGTTTCCCGATGGCGTTTCACGGGCGGAGATGCAGGACAACACCGACCTGCACGACAAGCACGTCGCCACGGGAACGGGAGGATCGGCAAAGCTCGAGGTGGGTGGAGGCGACTGGGGCGAAGGCAGCGGCGATCCCCCAATGGCGTTCGTCCTCCTCACAGATCCCGACGAGGGGGTCAAGTCGGCGCTGCGCCTCAACGGGAACAAGACAATTCCCGG
This sequence comes from uncultured Verrucomicrobiae bacterium, assembly GCA_963820865.1. Lineage (GTDB taxonomy): Bacteria > Verrucomicrobiota > Verrucomicrobiia > Chthoniobacterales > Terrimicrobiaceae > DASTFP01. Next base: position 1,192,264 of record CAWGBZ010000007.1, on the reverse strand, counting down.
AACGAGTGGTATCGCGCGGATCAAGCCCGACGCTGCCGAGACCTCCATGGCCGCGATCTCTACCTTCAAAGACGGGAAGATATTTCTGAATGGCGGAATCGACATCTTCTTCCGGTATTCCGAAGAGCCTCCCCCGGTCGACTTGGTGCCTTTTCTCTTTAGCTCGCAGGGTCCGGGCCTGCACTTCGGCATCCACGCCCACGAACAGAGCTTTGCGGCGTTTCTGAACGACTCCGAAGGCACGCAGATTTTCGACAAGGATCTGGACGGCACACCCGACACCGAAAGGGTGGATACCGAGAAAACCAATACCGCGCAGCTCGATCCCGAGAAGTTCCAGCACCTCGCGGTCTGGTTTCAGACTGCCGATGACGGAACGGTCACCATGAAGGTGTTCTTCAAAGCGGGAACGGGTTCAATCAACACGGCGGAGGATACGGACCTGGTCTCGGCGACCTCTTTTCGCATCACTACCGACAACCCCGCCAAGCTTCTCGAGCATGGCTCGCTCGCCATTGCGGCCAACTCGAGGGCCAACCCGGAGGTCATTCACAACGACGTCGCGGCTTTCCGGCTGTTTGCGCCGACGCCGGCCGTCTTTCCAAGCCTTGCGGGAGAGCAGTAGCGCGGACCGCGTATTGTTCTGGCAGGGTCACCATGGGGCTCACATACGAAACTCTTTTGACTTGAAACGTCTACTCTTTGCCTTCTCTTGTCTCTCCGCGCTCTGGCCGGCGGCGATGGCCGCCCAGGCCAATGAAGCCTACTCGAATAATGGTCCCTCAGTCCGGGTAACCGCCGGAGGCGACTCTCAGATCAGCGGCCAGATCCTCGACCAACAAGGAAACGTCGTCCGGTCGCTCAAGCCGGCTGGACCGGTCAAGGCGGGAACGCACCAACTCGATTGGGATGGTTTGGACGACCACGGCGTGCGGATGCCCGCCGGCGACTACGAGTGTCGCGTGATTGTCAATCCAACGGTCTACACGACGGCGGGTGCGCTGGGAAATACCGCCCAGCCACCCACAACGAACCAGAATCCTTCCGAGATCCAATCCGTGGCCGTAGATGCCCAGGGAAACGTCTATACGGCCAACTTTTGGGAGGAAGCCGCCCAGGATTTTCGGAAATGGAACCGGGACGACGGCCTGCATGTCTTCAACGCGCAGGGTCGCATTCGCAACGGCAAGCCCAACGCACTGCCCTACGCCATCGCGGTGGATGACAAATACATCTACTGCACGACTTACGCGCACGGCGCCCACGCTCAGCAGCATATTCGCCGGTTTCGTCTCGACGACGGGGAACCGGCGCCGTTTCCTGCCGCCAAGGCCACCGACGGGCATATCCTCATCCACGACCGCCCCGAGGAAATTGCTGCCAAGCAGGACGCCGCGAACCGGGAGGACCTTTGGAAACGCCCGCTCAGAGCACTGGCGGTGACGCGCGACAAAATCTTCGTCACCGATGCGCTGGAAGGCCGGGTCCTCTCCTTCGACAAAGAATCAGGCGAGCCGATCGGGTCGTTCAACGTTCCCTTTCCCCACGCGCTCGCGATCGACTCTTCCGGACACCTTTGGGTGGGACACGAAAACGGCAAGGTCACGGTGTTCGGCCAGGACGGCAAACAATCTATCCCCGTCTTGAAGGACCTCGGAGAAATTCGCGCTCTGGCTTTCGGACCAAACAACCTGCTCTACGTGGCCGATGGCGGCGCCAATAAGGTGCACATTTACCGGGTGGATCCGAGGAAGAGCTCGGCCACTTTCCTGCTCAGCTTCGGCCAGCAGGCAAAACCGGGTGACTACGCGCCGGATCGCTTCTATAAACTTCAGGGGCTTGCGGTCGACGCGACCGGCAATTTCACGGTCGCGCAGGGGCTCCAGGTGACCGGAGCACGCCTCACCCGGTTTGCCCCCGATGGCAGGGTCACCTGGGACCATGTCGGCGCTGAGTTCACCAATACCGGCAACAGCTCGAAGGAACACCCCGACGAAATCATCTCCCAGGTCCTTCACCGCTATAAAGTGGACAAGAAAACCGGAGCCTGGGAGTTCCGCGGCTGCGTGCTGGACGGCGACCCCAAGTACATCCGCTGGATGCATGGCGCCATGCGTCTGCAAAAACTCGGCGACCAGGAGTTTCTTTTCCAGGGGTACGGCGACGGGCTGCAAGTCTACCGACGTGAAGGCGACGTCTTCCGCCTCGCTTCCATGTTCGGACGAGGCAATCCGTTTCCGGACGGCGTCTACTACGACACCATGAAAGAGAACGAGCGCCGCCCCCGCGAAGCTGTCTGGTCGTGGAGCGATGCCGACGGCAACGGAGCGGTCGATGAAAGCGAAATCACCTGGATCACCGACACCAAAACGGTCTCACCGTTTCATAATTTCGGCTTTAATATCGACAGTAGTGGGAACGCGCTCATGTGTAACGACGCGGTCACCGAAGTGCCCGTGACCGGATTCGATCCGAAAGGCAACCCGATCTACGACCTGACCAAGATGCGCGTCATTGTGCCGCGCGATACCTCGGAGAACCCGATCTTCGCCAACCCGGTCATGGCGGTCCGCGCCGACGATGGCAGCATCTACGTTCAATGCCGCAGCAAGTACTACCCCAAACCACCCGAGGCAGATTTCGGCTGGATGGCGTCCTGGATGCTGATGCGTTTCGACCGCGACGGCAAGATGCTCTGGCACCGGCAACTACCGGAAGCCTGCCCTGGGATGGACGTCATCCCCGGCGGCGGTGGAGTCATGCTCGTCAACATGAAATGGGGAAAAGAAGGGTGCGACATCTATCACTATAATGAGGATGGAATGCTCATCGGCGTCACCCGGCCCTCTACCGCCTTTCGAAGCCATGGCGGCATCCCCGACAACACCGCCTCACTCAGCATGAGCCGCGATCCCAGAGACGGCATCCTGGACGTCTTCGTCGAGGACTGTATCGGAAACCGCTTCTATTGGCTCCGCGTCGACGATCGTAAGAAACCCGAAGTGCGCAAAGTCCGCCTGCACCTCCCCGAACCCGGCGCCGCCCTCTCCAGCAGCCAATAAAAGCCGGGTGCAAGGTCGGCGAAGAGCAAAAGCGAGCAGGAGATACCCGGGCGGCGGCGTCACGGGATCGGGGAGCACGCCCGTCTCGGGTGTCATTGTCCGGCTTCCACGCCGGACAAAACCTGGCTCGTCATCTTCGCTGATCTTGACAACGACCATGAGAGGTCTCTCCAATCTGCTTTCAGAAACTCAGGGACTCGCAGATGTCTGCGCTCGGCGCGGACGCCGAGCACCACACCCGAGACGGGGTATGCCCCCCGGACTCTCGCTTCGCGCGCGTTCCTCGGAAATGGCTTCCGAGAGATGCTCTAGCCACATTTCTCCCTGAATTTCCGTTTGAAGAATCGTATCGCTTCGTTACCGTTCACCTCTGCGTGCCTCGATTTGTCACGCGAGGGATTTTTACGCGCCGAGCCGTTGAGGACTTGCTTTGATCAAGAAAGCGCTCAAATTGCTCTTTCTTGTTGAAAAAATATCAAAATTGTCTCTATTGGCTTTGATCGACTCAGGATACCTTTCTTCCCCAGCTCCCTTGCAGACCAGACGATTCATCGGGGCGTTTGCCGGGTCTTTCGGCAGGCAGACGACGGCGTTCTATCGCGGCGCGGGCCGTGCGATAGCGTGTAGCCTTGTGGTTTTGTTGTTGGCTGGAAATCTTGTGGCGCAGGAGCAGGCGCCGACCGGCGACCTGGAGCAGGTGCCGACGGGCGAGCTCGAGAAGCAGGCTGCCTTCATGGTGGGAGCGCAGAAGTTTACGGAGGCGATTCCGGTGCTCGCCGAGTTGGTGAAACGGCTTGGTGAGAGCAAGGATCCACAGCTCCAAGCCAAGGTGGAGGGCTTCCGCTACTTTCTGGGGTTGGGATACGTCTTCGCCGAACAATGGGACCCCGCGGCCCAGGCTTTTGAGGACTTCTTGAAGGCTTTCCCCAAGAGCAACCGCTATCGCAAGGTCCTCGAGCTGTATGCGGACACCTTGGTTCAAGCCAAGCGATATCCGGAGGCCGCCGAGCAGTACAAGAAGCTTCTCGAGATGAAGCTCACGGAGCCCGAGCACTTCGCGATCATCGAGAAGCTCGCCTCGTGTTACATGCGGGATCAAAAGTGGAAAGAGGCGGTGCCGGTCCTGCAGACCATGCTGCAGAGGAGTCGGACTCCGGAACAGCGCGAGCAATCCGTGGTCTGGCTGGCGCAATCGTATATCGAGTCCGACCAAGGTGCCAAGGTGGTCGAGCTACTGCCCGACATGTTGACCAAGGCCCCGAAGGCGAGGCTGAGCATCGACTTCAACATGGCTCTGCTGAACGGCGGAGACAAAATGTTCTCGGCGCAGCAGGATGTTCTGGCGCTGCTTTTCTATAGTCTGGTGCTCCCCCCGGCGCGTTTGATCGAAGCCAATAAAAAATACGAGGGGGAACTTGTTGCCTGGAGGGAACAGGTGCGCAAGTCGGGCCAGCAGCTCGAGCTGGTCGTGGATGTCAGCCGTCGGATTCAGGATCTTCAGAACGAACGCACGCAACTCGAAGGAGTTCCCGATTTCTCCGAAGACCTTCTCATGCGGATCGCCCAGGCGTACTTTGCGGCGGGCCGGCTCTACGAGGCGTTCTGGACGTTCTGGAAGATTTACGAAGAGTATCCCGACGGCAAACTGGCTGAGGATTCCTGCTACGGCGCCTTCGGGCTGGCCGCACAGCTCGAGCAGGACACCAAAGCGAAGGAAGCGGGCCTCAAATACTTGTCGTCCTTTCCCGATGGCAAGCAGTGGGAGGACGTGAGCTTGCAGTTGGGCCAGATCTTCATTCGCAATCGCGAATACTCCACGGCCATCGATTACTACAACAGGATCCTCGAGGAGCGTCCGGAGCACGCCTACAAGGACCAGATTCTCTACATGCTCGGATTCTCGCAGTTTCAGGACGCGCGCTTTGCGGAAGCGCGGCAGACGTTCCAGACACTCGGGCGGGATTTTCCAAGCAGCGACAGGGCCTCGTCCGGCCTCTACTGGGTCGGGATGACCTATCTGTTCGAGGACAATTACAAGGACGCCCTCGACACCTTCAATCGTTTTGCCGAGAAGGCCGCCGACCCCAAGCTCTATCAGGACGCCGGTTTCCGGAAGGCGGTGTGCCTTTACGGGCTCGAAAACTATACCGCGGCAGCGGAAGGCCTCGAGGGATTCCTCAAGGAGTTTCCGACGGACGCGCTCACACCGGAGGTTCACACCTTGCTGGGAGACTGTTACGGGGCTGTCGGAGAACTCGACAAGGCTCTCGATCATTACAAGCAGGTGGAAGAGTGCGCGGTGAAGCAAAGCCAGATCGACTACGCTGCGCTGCAAATCGGTCGGATTTACGAACAACTCGAGCAGTTCAAGGAAATGGAGGATTGGTTCACCCGTTACCTGGACAAGTACGCGCTGAAGGGTGACTACACCCAGGCCATCTACCGCAAAGGCTTTGCCCAGCAGGCGCAAGGACGGTCGCGCGAGGCCATCGATACCTATTGGCAGGCCATCGAGAAATTCGGCAACGACCCCAAGGCGATGGGCATCGATATCATCATCGACGCCTACTGCGAGGAGAGCGGCTCTGTTCCGGGCGTGCAGGCCCTGGAGATCATTCGCTCGGCCGCTTTGACCGCGGAGCAGCAAAAGGAACGCACCCGTGCGTTGCGCTTCCAGCGAGCGCTGGCCAAACTCGACCCGAACACAACCGCACCCGTCCTGACGGCCGAGGACATCCCGCTGGCCAGCCCGGCGGTCCTGCTTTGGATGGCCGACGTGCTCGCGCAGACAAACCCGCCCCTCGGCGAGAACGCCGCGCGGGCCGCCATCGACAATTTCGGACCCACCCAGTGGACGGGCGAAGCGTTTCTGAAGCTCGGCAATTTCGCCTTTGACCGCCGCGATTGGAAGCAAGCGGAAGGTGGATTCAGCAAGGCAATCAAGACTTCTCCGATGAATGAAGTCGCCGCCCGCGCCACGATGCGGCTGGGTGATGTCAAGCGCACCCAGGGCCACTTTGATGAGGCCGCGAAACGCTACGGAGAAGTGTTGCAAGTCAAGGAATGGAAAGGCGAGCTCTGGCCGGAAGCCCTTTACGCCACCGGCGAATGCCTCCGCGAGCAAGGCAACGATAAGCAGGCCTACGCCTACTATCAACGGATCTACGTCCTCTATCCCCATTATAAGGAGTGGACCGCCAAAGCCTACCTGCGCTGTGCGGAGATCTCTGAAAAGCTGGGCTTGAAAGAAGAGGCCGTGCGGACGCTCGGAGAAATGCTGGCCAATCAATCGCTGCGGTCGACCTCCGAATATGTGTCGGCCGAAAAACGACTCAAGGAGCTCCAGTGACCATGAAGATCCCGCTGGTCGCATGCTTCTTCCTCGCCGGGGCCGCCCTCTCCCACGGTCAGCTTCCCTCGCTCCCCACGGCGACACCCCCTCCATCGGGATTTCCGGTGACCATTACCGACGCCAAGACCGGCAGAGCCAGCAACGTCCATGCGGCCCGACTCGCCGGCGGGAACTTCTATCTGGTGGCCAGCGGTGGCACTGTCGCCATGCCGGTTAGCACCATTTCCGCAGCCGAGTTCGAGCTGCCGGCGGCCGTCAAGCAAGCCTCGGAGGCCTATCGCGCGGGGGACGTGGATAAGGCGGTCTCGCTTTATCCCGCCCTCGAACCGATGCGTAGCTTCATCGCGATGCCGCAATGCAATGTCACCGAAGAATTTCTTAATTTCGCCGATGCCTATCGGCAAACGCGCAAGTATGCCGAAGCGGACGCATTGTTGAACTCTCTCAACTTTGGCGACAACAAGGAAGCGTCGCTCCGCGTCCGGCTCATTCGCGCATTCATTCTCTGCGACAAGAACGAACCCGCCAAAGCGGAGGCCTTGATGAAAGACTTTCCGCACACGAATCCGAACGATTTGAACTTTCCCCTCGATCGTATCGTCCGGACCCGCATCTTCCTGGCGAATGGGAAATTCCACGAAGCCGCCCTCGAGGCCGGTGAGGCGGTCGCGATCACGCGCATCGAGGCGCCGGTCTATCCGGAGGCGCTTTATCTTGCGGCCGCCTGCTACCAGAAGATGGAGGAAGTGATCGAGAAACAAAAGGCTGGAAGGGATCGCGCTGAAAGCGAGAAGATCATGGACGAGAGCATCGATTACGGTGCGGTCAGCAACTCCGTGCGGCAACAGTTGGCCCTCCTCTTCTCAAAGAACTACTGGGCGAAGAAGGAACCGGTGAATGTCGATCAACTGCTCGCCGCGGCCGCGTCGGTCAACCTGAAATCTGCCAAAAAGCCTCAAGCCGACTCGGCCAGCCCGGAAGCTGCGTCGCAACCGGAAGGAGAATCCGAGGAGAAGGAACAAAAGCCCGCTTGGGACACCTTTCTTAACAAACCCGAAGCCAAACCAGAAAATGAAGACATCAATAGCCAACTCTAGATCCGTCGCCGGCGTTGTTCGCGTCGCTGCTCTTGTCGCCCTGCTCGGATTCCTTTCGTTCGTGCCGAACTCGCAGGCGCAGGAATCCCCCGCTGCGGCAGAACAGGCTGCTTCTTCCGAGCAGACCGAACAGGCCGCCGCTCCCAAGCACAAGGACAAGACGTTCTTCCAGGTCCTCCGGGAGGGAGGCATCGTCATGATCCCGCTCGCGGCGATCTCGGTTTATATGCTGACCCTGATCATCGACAGCATCCGCCGCATTCAGAACAAGGTCGTTTGCCCTCCGGACATCGTGAACCTCCTCCGCTCGCAGTTCAGCCAGGGCGATTACAACGCCGCCTTTCAGACCTGCCGCTCGAAGTCCTCCTTCCTGACCAATGTCGTCCGGGCCGGCCTGAGCATGCTGGGACAAGGCAAAGAAGTCACTGAGAAGGCGATGGAGGATGTGATGGCGAAGGAAATCGCCGCGATGAACACGCGCATCTATTACCTGAACCTGATCGGCGTCGTCACGCCCATGATCGGTCTGACCGGAACCGTGCTCGGCATGATGAGCGCCTTTAAGACTCTTGGGACCAGCGGCATCGGCGATCCCTCCGCGCTCGCCGGCGCCATCGGTGAAGTGCTCGTGGCCACGGCCTCAGGTCTGGCGGTGGCCATCCCTGGGTTTGCCTGCTACTACTTTTTCCGCAACCGCATCCACGGTGTGTCTTCCTATACCGAAGAAGTGATCAACAATCTGTTCCGCGGCATGCCCTATGCCTACCTGGCGGGAATGAACATTGGCGACGATCCCATTTACGCCGCCATTCCCAAGGAGTACATGGCTGCAGCCGAACAACCGGCGGAGTTTGTCGAGCAGCAGTAACCTCGGAGCCGGCCCGGTCACATGAAGATCAGAACGCCACACGCGGAGGAGTTGGGGTTCCAAATCGCACCAATGTGCGATGTCCTGCTCGTCCTGCTCGTTTTCTTCATCTCGATTACGGCCACGAGCGCCTTGCGCTCCGACCGCGCCATTGAACTGCCCGTGGGACCCAACGCCACCAAGAAAGCAACCGCGCGCTCCGAGGCTCTGATCAACGTGAAGTGGGTTCCCGAGAAGTCGGCCGGGGTGGTCGCCATCGAGAGCAAGGTCATCACCGACCTTCCCTCCGTGACCGAAATGCTGGCGCCCCGGTCGAAAGCCGATCCGAACTACCGGGTCGTCATTCGTGCCGATCGCAAGACGCCCGCCCAGTACGTCGAGAAGGTCATGTCGGCCTGCGCCGAAGCGGGCATCACCGACATCGCTTTCTCCGTCCTCAACCGCGATTGACCGATGCGCATTCACTCCGAACCTGACGGAAATCTGGAGTTCCAAATTGCTCCGATGGTGGATGTGATCTTCATCCTCATCTTGTTCTTCATGTGCTCGGCCGGGGCCACCAAGGTCGAGAACGAGCTGAGCCTCAAACTGCCTGGACGCATCTCGCAGGATCAACCGATGAGGATGCTCGACGAACAGATCATCGAAATCGACGAAGGTGGGCAGATCATCCTGAATAATCAGGAAATGAATACCTCTGCCTTGGGGGGCACGCTCCAGCGCTACAAGGCCATTTCCGATGACGCGAAGTCCGGAACGGTCATTACGATTCTCACGGCGAAAAACACCAAGTATCAAAGGATCATCGATGTCCTGAACGAGTGTGCCGCCGCCAAGATTGAGTCGGTCACCTTTATGACACGGCCCGACGAAAACAAGCTGGCCTCCCAATGAGCGACACGACCGCAGCAGGTCCGGAGGAGCTTACCTCCAGGCGTAAACAACCGATCCTCGGGACATTCTCCATTAGCCTGGCGATTCATGCGGCAGTGATCGCGCTGCTCGGCGGCGTAGTCGTCTTCAAGGTGCTCGAGCGTCCGCCCGCTCAGTTCAAGCCACCGCCGCCGCCCCCGAAGACGACCAAGATCGAGCCCAGAAAGCTCCAGCACAAAATCAAGATCCGCGAGCAGCAGCAAAACAGCGGACGTCCGCGCGTCTCTCCGCGCCTGACCGCCAATCGCGTGTCCGGCATTTCGCTGCCGGAGATCGAGGATCCGATGGCGGAACCGGTGAAGACCAATATTCAAAAGAACATCGGCAAAAATTTCTCCGCGAACGGCCTCGGGACCGGCTTCGGGACAGGAACCGGCAGCTCCGGGCTCGGCTTGGGAACGTCGACCGTCACCTTTTTTGGTCTCAAGGGCTCCGGCGAGCGCATCGCCTTCGTGGTCGATCTTTCGCGCAGCATGGTCGAGGACGAGAAGGGCGGCTTGAATGGCATTGACGTGCTCAAGACCGAGCTGAAGAAGATGGTTGAGCGCCTCAACGACGGCACGTTCTTCAACCTCATCTTCTTTGACGATAACGTCGATATCTTCAAACCCAAGCTGGTCATCGCCAACAACGGGACGAAGAAAGAGGCCGACACGTTCATCACCCCGTACTACGCGGACTTCGGTAAGGAACTTCTGCAAAACTACTCGGATAACAAGAGGGAGTGGCCCTCGGCGACCCGCCTGCGCAACTATAACATGCCGATGCTCCAAGCTGCCGGCAAATGGGTCAGCGGAGGCCCCAAGAACAGCCAGATCGATGCGCCTCTGGTCGCCGCTTTTCAGATGCAGGCGGACACCATTTTCATCATTAGCGACGGAGTTCCGACCTTCGAACGTGCCCTCTTTGGCAAGGAACTCGAGGAGTATGAACGCCGAATCGCCGAAGCGGACGAGAGGTGGGCAAAGCTCAACGAGAAGGAACGCGGAAAGATCGAGAAATCGAACAAGGAAAACAGCGAGAAGTATTGGAAGGAAGTCGATGCTGAGAATGCCAAGCGAGCGCGTCGCGGACTACCACCAAAAGTCATCGAGCAGGGTGGACCGGTCGGATTCGGCTTCAGTGTCGGTCGTCCGAACCTCTCCAAGACGGAAACGATTGAATACATTCGCGCGCTGGCGGCGGAACTCTATGGAGACGACAAGAAGAAGTTTCCCAAGATCTATACCGTCGCCTATGGGGCGGACGGAGCGGGCGAGGACTTTCTGAAGTCCCTTGCCGAGTCGTTCAAAGGAAGGTTCAAAAGAATCCGCGGCCTGGCAGATCCGGTGAAAAATAAGGATTGACCGCAGGTGGCGGCGGGCCAGCGCGGCCGCGAAAGACCGCCACGTGCGGCCGTCTTACGCTTCGATGACCACGTCGCCCTCGAAGCGGTCCGCAGACGAGAAGCGCACCGGCCCACGCACGGTCAGCTTACGGCACTTGATCAGCGATGGGACGCCTCCTTTCAGGGCCGTGTCGAGTTGGTCGACCAGCTTGAAGTGGTCACCATCGAGGTCAATCTCCGGAGGAATGCCGTTGCGCTCGGGCGCGAGCATGGCCCGGCCGTCGTCGGTGATCACATAGGCATCCGAACGAAGGGCCAGCAGATCGCCGGTGGTCTTAACCGGTGCAAAGCGCGTGCGCGGAACGACCACCGCACCTGCTCCGGCAAAACACTCGATAGCCGCGCCCATGGCTGTTTCCAACTGACAGACCGCCGGCGATTTCTTATTGCGCGGATCGACCGTCTTTTGGTTTTGAATCACCGGCAAGGGCAGCAGCCCGCCGTTGCGCTCAAGGCCTTCCGCCAGACTATCAAGACGCAGCCAGAGGTTGTTGGTGTTAAAATAGCGGTGGAGATCGATATCCTGAAACGCCCCCATATCCTCGTCTGAGCACTGCGCCGATTCCCGCAGCAGGAGCTGGCCGTCGCTCGCCCGCCGGGCGAGGTGGCCACCTTTGCGGTCCGCCGCCGTGCGCGACGTCACTTCCATGAGGAAGGGCATGCCGGATTCAGCGAACCAGTCCAGCAGCGCGACATCCATCGTGGCACCGAGATTGTCCGAGTTGCTCACGAAGAGGTAAAGGTATCCCTGCTTGAGAAGACGATCGAGCATCCCCGAGCCGAGGATCGCCGGATAGAGATCGCCATGTCCCGGCGGACACCACTCGAGATCGGGATCGGCCGGCCATTCAATGGGAGTCAGCGTATCCGCCGCGATCTTCGGAACCTTGTTCTGCAGTAGCTCGAGCTCGCCCGGATCGCCAAGCTCCGGATAACGCGCCAGATGCGCGCGGGTGTCCTCGCTCGTGCTGAAGCTGTTCATCAACAGGAATCGCAGATTGGCGCCGGTTTGCTTGCGCGCGGCCAGCACCTGACGAACGATCAGGTCAAGAAAAGTATTGCCATCCCGCACGGGCAGCAGCGATTTGGCCTTCTCCAGTCCCATGCCCGTCCCCAGTCCGCCGTTCAGCTTGAGCATGACAGCCTTGGCGAGGACGCCGGTGTCTTCTTTCCCCTGTGAGATCGCTTCGTAGGTCGGCAGCTCTTCGACAGGCTTAATCGAGCTCTCGGGAATCAGGCCGCTCTCGTTGCGAGCCAGAAGACTAAACGAACGCTCAAATGCCGCGATGGCGGCCTTGCTGAGACCGGCGGACTGCATTTTTTCGCGGAAGGGGGCAAAGGAGGAGGAGGAATTCATAATGATAGTGCGAAAATCAAGCTGGCAGGGCCGCCCGGCGTTTCGCCTCGGCGGCAATGGCGAGTACGGTGGCCTTGGCCTCGTTGAGAGCCTGGTCTTTCAAACCAGCGACGAGGTTGGTAATCGGAACACAAAGATTCGTATAACACATCAGCGTCTTCCCCTTTCCGTAGGGCTCAACGCGCAGGGATCCATCGCTAGACTTGGCCAGGGGCGAGCGAAGCAGCTTCCATTTGACCTCATACGCATTTCCCTTGCGAATATAGGCGTTTCGCACCGTGTAGGAGATGCTCTGCAAAACCGGCACCTTGACCCTGTACTGCACATCCTTGGTCCCATCCGGATTGGTCGCGATCACCTTGGCACCAAGCATGCCTGGAATGTACTCCGGAGCCGCCGCGTAATCGGTAAACAGGTCCACCACCACCTTGGGTGGCGCATCGACCACCTGGTACAACTTCAGCCGCGGCCACGGGACACCACTGACGTTCTCGCTCGTGACGACCAACTGGCCGTCGGCCAGCTCATCGCGCGAATTCTTGGGAACTTCGCTCAAAAGGTCGGCTCTCAGTTCGGAAATGGCCAGCAGGGCCATGCCACAGGACAGAACGACGCGTAGGGCCATGGCCTTCTCGTTTATCGTGCCCGACGGAAATTTGCAAACCGACAAACGCAGCGACAGCGGATCAATTCCTTCTCGTCGGGCAGACAGCTGTATTTCTTCCGGTCGGCGGAATTCTTAACTCTTCCGGGTGATCTGGAGACCGAGATCGCGAAGTTGCCGAGGCTCCGGCGCAGTCGGCGAACTCATCATCAAGTCCTCGCCACGGTTGTTCTTGGGAAAGGCGACCACGTCCCGAATATTATCGGTCCCCACCGCGAGCATGACGAGCCGGTCGACGCCCAGGGCGATGCCTCCATGCGGCGGCGCGCCAAACCGGAAAGCCTTGAGAAGGTGCGGGAAGAGCAGGTTCTGCTTGTCAGGCGGAATGCCGAGCACTTCGAACATGCGGGCCTGGAGGTCGCGCTCATGAATTCGGATACTGCCGCCACCGATCTCGACGCCGTTGAGGACGACGTCGTACGCCTGCGCTCGTACTTTGGCGAACTCTCGCGCATCGAGCAACGGGATGTCTTCGGTTCGAGGACGGGTGAACGGATGGTGCACCGCATTCCATTTCTGTTCCTCGGCGCTGTACGTCAGCAGCGGAAAGTCGACCACCCAGAGGAACTCGAGGCGGTCCGGATCTCTGTTCAGTTCGCGGATCTCCGCGACCCGAAGCCGGATGCGACCCAGAACGGTGCAGGCCGTTTCCCATTGGTCGGCGGCAAAGAGGATCAGGTCGCCCTCTTCGATTCCCAAGCGGTCGGTGAGGGCGTTCTTCTCAGCCTCGGAGAAAAATTTCACGATGGGCGATTTCCATTCTCCGTTTTCGACCTTGATGAAAGCCAGGCCGCGCGCGCCCCATTGCCGCGCCAACTCCGTCAAGCTTTCGATCTGCCCCGTCGTAATACTGGCAAACCCCTTCGCATTGATCGCCTTCACGACTCCGCCGGACTCAATCGCCGCGCGAAATACCTTGAACTGGCTTTCGCGGAAGACGTCATCGAGCGCCGTCAGTTCAAGCCCGAACCGGCGGTCCGGTTTGTCGATGCCGTAGCGGTCCATCGCTTCCCGGTAGCTCAGTCGGAGAAACGGACGCGGGATGTCAACGCCACGAACCACCGAGAAAATCTGAGCCAGCAGACCTTCGATGAGAGAAAAGATATCCTCTTCGGTGACGAAGGAGATTTCGACATCGATCTGCGTAAGCTCCGTGATTCGGTCGGCACGCGGGTCTTCGTCACGGAAGCACTTGGCGATCTGAAAATAGCGCTCTATTCCGCCGACCATGAGCAACTGCTTGTACTGCTGCGGGGACTGGGAGAGAGCGTAGAATTTCCCGGGAAAGATCCGGCTCGGCACGAGGAATTCGCGCGCCCCCTCGGGAGTGCTTTTGGAAAGCACCGGCGTTTCGATCTCGACGAAACCATGCGCATCGAAGTAATCGCGCGTCGCCTTGTTGACCTTGTGGCGAACAGTCAGATTGCGGACCATCTCTTCGCGTCGCAAATCGAGATAGCGATACTCGAGACGCAAGTCTTCACTGACCTGGCCTTCGCTCAACGGGAAGGGCAGGACGTCCGCCTTGTTCAGGATCGACAACGCATCCGCCACGACCTCAATCTCACCGGTCGCCAACCGGGGATTCTCGGTTCCGGCAAGGCGCGGCGCCACCGTTCCGGAGACTTGAACGACGTCTTCGCTCCGAAGTCCATGCGCCTGTGAAGCCGCTTCAGGATGCTCCTCCGGACGAAAAACGACCTGCGTGATCCCGTCGCGGTCTCGCAGGTCGATGAAGACAACGCCGCCGTGGTCACGGCGGGAATCCACCCACCCACAAAGAACGGCCCGCGATCCCGAGTCCGACTTGCGCAGAGCGCCGCAATGATTGGTCCGATAACTCATAACTTGAAAAATTAACCACAGAGAGCAGCGAGATCACCGAGTCGGAACGCCTCCCCGATGTGCTCTGTGCTCTCTGTGGTTAGAGATCTTTTTGTCGATTCCGCAGCCAATCGGCAAGCCCAGTGTGCAAAATCCGTTCCTCCTGGCGAGTAGCAAGCATCTTGACTTTCACGTCCGGCCACTCGTCTCCGACCAAAACGGCCAGCCACGCGCCGACCTGTTCGGCAGATTGAAACTGCTTTCCGACTTTCGCCGGTGTAAGCGTAAAATCAACGCGCAAACCGCTGTCCCGAAGTTGTTGGACCAGGCCGAGAGCCTCCGGTCGCCGATCTTCCTTGGCGATCACCACGAAAATGTCTGCGGCATGGCTCCGGGCGATCCATGCATCCATTCTTGATTTGGCCTGCGGGATGTCATCGATCAGATTGGCGAGCACAACGTCACCCATGCCAAACCCCAGAGCGGGCATCGACACCTTGCCGTCGCTCATGAGGGCCAGGAGCTCATCGTAGCGGCCACCGCCGGCAATCGCGCGCTCCTTCCGGCCGCGATCAAAGACCTCGAAAACCACCCCGGTGTAGTAGGCCAATCCCCGCACGATCGAAAAATCCACTTCCACGTACTTCAACAACCCTCTGGGCGTAAGATACCCATGCAGCAGCTCGTGAAAGCGAGCCAGGGCGGTGTCTCCGGCCAGCGAGCCGGGATCGAAGATTCTTCGACTCCAATCCGCCGCCCAGCGCCGCACCTCCCCGAGTGTAAGCCCGAGCGGAGCGAGCTGCTTTTCGCTAAGCGACTCTTCCTGGCGCTCGGCTTTGTCAATCACGGCAAGAAGCTGATCGAGCTCGCTGCTCTCGAGACGGCCAGCGCCGTGTTTCTCGCTCAGAAAACTCGCCCAGATTTCGCGACTGCTCAGGCGGACGGCAAACTCGTTTTCCGTCAGTCCCAGTTCGCGCATCACGTCGATGGCCAGGGCAATCAACTCCGCGTCCGCGGCCGGGGAAGCCTCCCCAATAATATCGGCATTGAACTGGTAGAATTCGCGCAGACGGCCCCGTTGCTGCTTCTCGTAGCGAAAGAACTGAGGACAACAAAACCATTTCAGCGGCTTTCGGAAGTCCTTCTCCCGCGCCGCGACCATCCGTGCAAGCGTGGGGGTCATCTCCGGCCGCATGGCCACGTGACGCTCGCCCCTGTCTGTAAAATCGAAGAGCTGTCCCACCAATTCCCCGCCGCTCTTCTTTTCGTAGAGCTCGATGGGCTCAAGGACGGGTCCATCGGTACTCGACGAACCCGTACCGGCGGGCAACCTCGCGCCACACGCCAAGAACGTAGTTCCGTCGCGCGCACTCGTGGGGATAGAAGTCCCGGAAGCCCGGAAGATTTTGCATGATCAAAGAAGGGCGTGCTGCGGAATCACCACGATCGGAGAGCGACGCACTCGGCGTGAAATCCTGCAGGTTCGGTTTCGCCGAGGAAAAGTTCCCGACATCGCCTTCATGCCCGCAAGTCGAGGAGAACCTTGCCATTGCGGCCCTCCCCGCCAGCCTCCTCGACGGCGGCCAACAACTGGGAAAGCGGAAAGACGCGATGGATCGGAATGCGCAACTTCCCTTCCATGGACAGCCCCGCGAGCAGGTCCCACATTCTCCTGCTTTCCGCCGGTGCGAGTGTCCTCAGCCACTGGCTCGCCCAAAATCCTTTAAACGAAAGGTTGCGAAAGATCAGGAGACCATTGGGAATCTTGAGCGCCTGCCGTCCCATCGCGCCATAGGTCACCATCGTGCCCGAGTCGGCCAAAGCGTTCGCCACATTCAGCGCGCTGGCTCCGCCGACCGCGTTGAGCCCCAAGCGCGGTCTGGCGGTGCCGCAGAGTTCAGTCGCCACCTCACGAAGATCACCACCCTCCAGGACCACCGCGTCCGCTCCCAACGACTTCAAGTCTTCGATGACATCTTGCCGCCTGACGAGATTGAGCGTTCTCCAGCCGCGCGCCCGCGCGATCTGGATGACACATCTGCCTACCGCGGAGTTGGCCGCGTTTTGCACGATCCATTCACCCTCCGTCAGGCGGACGAATCCTTCGAGCATGCCCCAGGCGGATGCGGGATTGACTGTCAACATGGCAGCTTGAAACGCGTTCATCTCCCGCGGCAACCGAACGGCGCTCGCCGCCTCCGTCACCATAAACTGGCTCCATGTTCCGCGGCGCATGGGAAGGACGAGGTCACCCACCGAGAATCCCTCGGCCTTCGCGCCGACCAGCGCGACTCGGCCGGCTCCCTCGTTGCCGATGACCGCGGGCAGCTTGGGCAGCTCGCCGTACTTCCCTTCGATCACATTGAGATCCGCGGGATTCACCGGAGCGGCCAGCATCTCGAGCAAAATATCGCCCTGGCCAGGACGCGGGCGCGGCCGTTCGTCAAGTCTGAGAACGTCCGCCGGTTTACCGAAGGCCGTCAAACGAGGAAGCCAGCACGATCAAAAGTAGGCGCCCATCCAGCCTGCGTCGTACCACTCGGGCGGCCATGCGTAATCAAATGGCGCCGGTCCCAGGAAGAACGGGTCCGCGTAGAACGGGTGATGTTTCCATTTCCCGACCGTGCCCGTCTGGTTCCTCTCGGTAGCCTCGAAGAAGCCCACTGATTTGCCAAGGTAGTTGACGAGATCGGAGCTGGCGCCGGCATTGACCAGCCGCACGAGCTGGGCGTCGGTGAGCTGGTAAGGTGCGCGGGTGCTCTGGAGATACGTAACAATGACCGGCCCGGGCACGCCTTTCTTCACCAAGCCGTAGATATCGTCGTAGCTCAGAACGCGATTGTTCGCGATCTTGGTATAGGTGCTCGGGTCGATCCCCATCGCCCGCAACTTGTCGAGGACGGGTGGTTTTCCGGCGGGCTGCGGCGAGGCGCACGCCGCCAAACCGATCACCACCAAGCCAAGGATAAAAAACCGTATCGCGTTCATAGTGCTCTCAATCAAACGGTGGCATTCAACCGGTTTAGTTTCGGGTAACAAGATAAATTCCGTTCGAGAACCGCCAGAACATGCCGACGATCTGGCACACCAGCAAGGCCAGGATCAAGCCGTGCGCACCAAGGTAGAGCGCGTCGCCGCCTTGACTCGCGACCCGCCGTCGCATCTCGAATGCCAACCAGCAGAGTGCGAATACCGAAGGGATCCACAAGCTTCCCATGAATCGATCTCCGCGCCCAATCGGCCAATACCAGCCATAAAGAAGCACGTAGATGCTCCCCAGCATCAATGCGAAGGCCAGACGCGCCAGATTTCCCGGCTGCCTCAAACTTTCGCGGAGCGGAGGCCGGAATATCGCAATCAACAACAGAGACAACCCTCCCAACAGAATCAAATAAACGCCGCGGTGAGCGAGCGGCTGCTCCCATTTCTTCGCGGACGGACGCGAGAAAAATGCGCTGAACGAAAGTTTTGCTTCCGGAAAGAAAAAGCGGGCGACGACCTCCCGGGTCCCGACGCCCAGGCGCCGCGCGGCGTCGCCGATTCCATGCCTCTGCAGATACCAGGAGAGAGATGGTTTCTCCTCGGGCGGAAGCTGCTCGAGCTGCACCCGCCCTGGATACTTGTCTTGAAACGGCCACGCCTCAGTCATGAAGTCGTCCATCCACATCCAGTAGCGCGTGTAGTTGAAAAGTGGCGCGCCGAAGTAGGTCTGGCTGAAGGTCGCCAGCGGAACCAGCATCACCGCGAGAATCCCCAAGGCCAGGGCCAGCCCGGCCAGGTTCCGCGGAACGCTCCAGGTAGAGTCGGCACGAAGCCGCGTCAATACTGCACGCAAAAAGACCACCAGGCAGAAAACAGCAAGGAATGGTGCCAGCGAAGGCTTCGACAGATAGGCCAGCCCACACACGATTCCGAAAACACCGTAGAGCCAAATCGGCGCCCCTCGGAGAAGTTTCCACCCCAGAATCATCGCCAGGAAAATCAGGAAGTAATAGAGCGGTTCCGGTTGGAAATAGGTCCCTCGGACCAACAAGATTCCCAGACTGCACAGCAAAAGAAGGTTCGCGGTTGCCAGGGGATCCAGCCAGCGGGCGACGGCCACCCCGAGTCCGCAAAGGAAGGCTACACAAAGCAAGGTATTGAGCCACTTGCCCCGCTCGAAAAACGCCTGCTGGTCCTCGGTGTAGACGTTCCGCGCGAGCCACGACCACAATGGATGGCGGACCCCATCCGTGCGTTGCGGAAAGACATCCTCGCGCGATGTCGCCGCCAGCCACATCTCCGCTCCCTGGTCGGACGCGACCGGATCCTGGTTCGAGTGCCGAATCGTCACGGCCGCGCTGATCAGATGAATCGCTACCACCAACGGGAGCGTGATCAGCAACACGCCCCATCGATGGGCTTCCAGCCAGGCGAGGACGAGCGTCGGCCATGCAAGACTCGTCATGGATTCCTTTGCCTCTTCCCCTCAACCGATTCGAAGAAATGGACGTGTTTGGTCAGGTCGATCTTCGTCCAGGTCAGGAAGGCGGAGATCACCACGACCACCAGGGTGCAAACGATGACGAGCGGGTTCTTGAGCAGATGCTCCGGCTCGAGCTTGGCTCCCTCTTCGGTCATGGCACGGTGGAGGTACACGCAGATGGCAATGACAACGAGGGGAAAGACGAAGACAAGGTTCGGTCGATAGACGGCGATGGCCACCCCCATGCAAAAGCAGAAGAAGTTCGCGTAGGTCACCATCGAAAGGATGAGCGAGCGCTCGGTGTAAACGCGAAACGACTTTCGGTAATCGCCGCTGCGCCGCGCGTCCCCGATGAAACGAAACTCCGAGTACCGCTTGCCGGCCATGAGCAAAGCGCCGAAAAACCACCACGCCAGGACAATCGAAAGCGGCGGATGATAAGAGACCGGGAGCAAAGCGTACCAACCCAGCCAGAGCCGGATGGGATTGTTGAAGGACTCTGCGATGACGTCGAGATAGGCACGATCCTTCAGCCGCAGAGGTTCGACATTGTAGACGACGCCGCTCAGCAACAGCAGGGCCAGCGCAATCAAATACCCGGCGTTGAACCAGCCAGCCGCCAGCACGAAGGCCACCACGATCAACACCGCCATAATCGCCCAAAGCACCGGAATCCTGACCGTCCCGGCCGGCACAGGACGCAGCCGCTTGGTCGGGTGCATGCGGTCAAAGGGAGCGTCAAGAATCTCGTTGATGATGTAGTTGGCTGATGCAATCAGGCAGGCGGGAATCAACGACAAGACGACGCGCGAAATCACCTCGAACATGCTCTGAGGCACCTCCGCCGGCAGCAATGCGATCGCCGCAAAATGCCCAAAAAGGATGAAGACATTCTTCAGCCAATGATCGGGCCGGAGTACCTTGACATATTCGATCATCGCGAGAGTTTTACCTCCCGGGACTGCAAATCAAGCACGTTTCCCCTCGCATAGATTGCCTTGCCCGAGGGCGCAAAATCGGTCACCCCATCAAACGAACATGCCTGCGAATTCCACCGACCTCGGCCCCTCCCCGACAATCGTCGGCTCCGCTGGCTGGAAGCTTTTCGTGCATGAAGAAGTTCCTTCCACGAACGATCTCGCCCGGGAATTGCCGCCCTGGTCCGCCGTGCGCGCCATCGCGCAAACGGCGGCACGCGGACGCTTCGGACGTTCGTTCGTTTCGGATCCGGGCGGGCTCTGGCTTTCGGCCAACCTGCCCGCCACCGGCAGTGCCGGCCAGTGGAGCGGCTTCTCGCTGGTGGTCGGCCATCACTTGCTCGCCACCCTGCGGAAGCTGGGTGTGCCGGGGGCGCGACTTCGCTGGCCCAACGACCTGATGAGTGGCAGAAATAAACTGGCCGGACTGTTGATCGAGCAGGGAACCCGCCAAGTGCTCACTGTCGGTGTCGGTATGAACGTCGATAACGCCCCATGGATCCATGAACCCTCCCTGGCGGACACCACCACCCGCCTCGCAGACCTTTCACCGAACGTTCCGACGATCGACGCGCTGACCGTCATCGTCCTCGACGCGTTGGCCGATGCTCACCGCGTCATGCTCGCCGACGGACTCGCGCATGTCATCGGTCAGCTCAACAGGCATTGGCACGCTTGCCCGGTCGAAGTTGCTTTAGTTGGAGGACAAATCCTTCATGGCAACTTCCTGGGACTCGATGGTGATGCCAACCTCCGCATCTCAAGCCCCGCAGGCCAGGTGCGCATGGTACCGCATCATCACGTCGCCCGACTCAAGGAATTGGATTAGAACGATTCCCACAGGAAAATTCCGAGAAAATCGCAATAGCTGAAAGCGACGACGCGACTGCGCGGGCTGGAAATTTCGACGACCGCCCGGTTGGCCGTCCGAGAAGCTCGGCACGACCACCGCTTGCTCGCCGCTTAACTCGGCAGCCGACCCGGCTCTGAAACCATCGGACTCCCCGACCGGCGTAGCGCCAAATGCAGAACCGCAAAAATAAGCCCGGCGAAAATAAAATCGGAAATCAGCGCATTCCGGAAAAACTGCCACGTCGGCGGATACCCGGGCAGACCGGTGGTCAGCGCCTGCACGAACCCGAACAAACTGCGCGCGTACGAAGGCTCAACAACCCAGGCCACTGCATTTGTCACCACATAGAATATCAATGCATTCGCCGTAATAACTGCAGCTAACGGTGTGATTTTCAGTTCCTGCCAGGTTGAAACCCATCGGCCAAGACCCACTGCCATCCAGAGGCAAGCCCATCCGATGAGTTGGCCTGAACCCAGGATCGGATAGCCGAGCGAAACGCTCAGGGCGAGGTCGGAGAGGACGATCACGGCGAGCGGCAGAAACCAGGCCAGCAGCCCCGGCAGAAAGAGTCCGCCACAGAAAGCCATCGCCATAACAGGAGAGAAGTTAGGCAACTCGGGGACCAGGGTAGCCCGAAGGACCCGGAAAAGCGCAACTGCGGCAATGATTCCCGCTACCGCGGCAATGGACGCGATCGAGGAGTTCGCTTTCGGCGTCATGATTGATTCTCGGGATTTACCTCCGAACTAAGAAGAAAAGCCGCCGCGAGGAAATCCTCAAGTTTATTCGAAGCGGATGCTTTGAAGTTCGCCGAAGACGTACCCGACAAAGATATACACTTCCGCGCGCAGCGGAATCCGATTCTCGTCATCGGAAATCCAAACCGTCCCGTTCTTGAACTTTCCGTGCGGAGCAAGCTGGTTCTGATTCTTGGTGTCGATACGCTGAATCTGAAAATCAAGTTTAATGGTCTTGTGGACCGAATTGGTGACGCGTATCCGTTCATGTCCAGCTACGGTGACTTCGACGAAAAAGGGAGCGTCGCCCGGGAAGGCGACGATACTGATCTTGTCGCCATCCTTCAGTTCCTGGCTGCGAATGAGAAGCATGGCCGAGACCATGTCCCGGATGGGCTCGACCTTGATCTTCTTCCACTTGGCCACGTTCTTGGAACCGGGCGTGACCGAGCGAATGCGCCAGAGTCCGTCCGGCTTGAAGACCGCCTCGGTGCGGACCCGCTTTTTGGCGTATCGCTCGACTTGTTCAAAACCAACCGGTTGGAGACTGTCTTTAAGGACGATCGCTTTATGCCTTGCATCGAGTTGCCAAAGCGTGCGGGCGAGGCCGTCGGTTCCTCCCTTGACCTCCACAATAACCTCGTCTCCAGAGTACCAAAGTCGCGCTTGAGCGGTGGCTGCTCCGATGTTCGACCAGCCGAAGCGAAACTCCCCAGAAAAGGGCCGCACCGGCGGAAAGGGCCCCGGCGTCTCTGGACCAACCCGGTCGCGCCATGGCTCAGCAGCCCGGCTAACCGACAAGAACACCGCGACCAGGAGAACGGTCGCGGAAATCGGATTCACGCAGCGGGCACCACGGGTTCGAGAAATTTGCTGGGAGCCCATCCTTTTTCTCCGCCTGGCGCGCTACAAAACGTCCACTCGCCCCGCTGTTGCAAAACTCGGACGGAGGCCGCCGCCGGTAAACGCGTCACCGTGGCGGATTGATCCGCGGGGGCGGAAAGAAGCGAGACGCCTTCGCCGTGGCTGACGATCGCCAGGTCGCGCTGGGAGACGCGCGGATCCGCCAGGTAACCGGACAGAAAGATCCCGATGCCCACAGCCAAAAGGGCAACAGCGCCGACCAACGGGAGCAGGCGTCTGGCCCTTGCAAAGAATACGAAGGGAAGCAGGAAGGCTCCCCACCAGGCGAGGGCGCATCCGGCAATGACGAGGGTCTTGAGGGAGGCTCGCTCGGCGATGACCTCACGCCAGTCGGTGCGTGCCGGCGGGACACCTTGAGAGCGCTCGATCTCCGAGAGCGCCATGCGGGCGTCGGTCATCCGCGGGTCGAGCATGATCGCCCGGTGCAGATTCGCGGCCGCCTGCGCACGCTGTCCGGATTTCTGTTCCGCCATGGCAAGGTTGTAATACAGACCCGCGCTCGGTCCCTGGGTGGAAAGAGCGGATTTGAAGGCATCCGCCGCCGTGGAATAGTCGCGCTTGGCAAAGGCGGCCTGACCCTCCGCCACGACGTCGGCCCGGAGCGGCATGATGGCTCCAAGAAACAGGGCCAAACAGGCAAGGCGTTTACCGGCCGACTTCATGGTCGAGACCCTTGAGTTGACGAAGAATCTGCTCGCGTTCCGCGGCATCGAGACGGGGGACATTGCCATTGGCCGAGTACTTCCATTCATCGTTTCGGTTAAGAACGTTTCGCACGGCCGACTTCGTCTGGTCGCTCACCCGGGAAGTTTCGAGCAATTCCCGGACATCCGAAGCTGAGCCGTTCTTCGCCAGGCACCCGCGCACAAATTGCTCGGCGGTCTGGAAAAACTGCTCGGGCGGCCAATCAGGATTCTCCATCTTGCGAAGAAGATTGCGGTTGCTCCGACGGGCGGCGGATTCTTTCGCGAATGACGAACGCGCCGCCGCCTTCCCCAACCCGAAGAGCACGATGACGGACCAGGCAACCGCCAGGGCGCCGTTGACGGCCAGAAATCCGCGAGTGTTGGCAAATGACGTGAACGACCCCGGCGAGAAGTTTGACACCAGCTGATCCTCGTCAGGAGTCTGGACGGCCGGAACCGGAGTCGCGGCCGGCTGCGAAGCCGGAGTTGCGGCGGCGACCACCGTGCCTTGACCTTGGTCGGCCGCGCCTCCCTTGGCGGTCACGGCAACGGGATTGCTTCTGAGAGTGACGTATTTCTCAAGCGAGGGATCAAAGAACGAGAGCTCGGCAACAGGTGTTTTCGAGCGGTCCTCGCGAGCCACGAGCATGTATTCAAAGCGCTTCTCGCCGCTGAAACCGATCGGATCGCTTTGGCTGGCTTCGAACTTCTCGCCCGGCGGATACGTGCGCCATCCGTCGCTCTCAACCAGAGCCGGAGCACCCATCGCGTCGAAATTTCCTCGACCCGAAACCGTCACATTCAACGAGATCGGATCTCCCGCCGCGGCTTGCTTGGGCGCCGCCGCCGCTTGCAGCGAAAATTGCCCGATCGCCCCCGAGAAATTCTCCGGCTGCCCATCCTTCGGAAGCGGCTTAACCTCCAACCTGGCCTGCTCGGTGGACACGGTCGTCTGGCGAACGTCCCCCGGCGAGACCATGTTGCCGAAAAAGCCGCCGAAAAAGTCATCGATACCTGAGCGCCCGGGAAGTTGAATCTGGGCTTCCATCGTCGCCGGCGAGATCTCCAGCGGGCCTGCCTTCGCGGCCGTTAGCGCCGTCTGGAAAATGACGACATTATAAACGCGGCCAGCCACCTCCTGCTGCTTTTCGATCGGCTTCGAGAATCGCATGACGGTGAATCCATCCCCCGAAAACGTGGGCCGGTCTGGCAGGCGCACAGGATAGTTCGAGTCAAAGTAGAATCGCAATTCAACCGGAACGACCTCGCCGACGTAGATCGTCTTTTTGGGAATAATCAGATCTCCAAAGGCAACCTTCGCCTCCTCCTGCCGAGAGCCTCGCGTCGAACGCGGGGCGGCTTGGGCAGGCGGGACAGATTGCTGCCCTCTCTGACTTTGCGGAACGGGAATGGCAGGAAGAACCGGAACACCCTGTCCTCCGGCCACACGCAACGTGAGCGGTGCAGTTTTCAGGGTTTTCCCTCCAACGGCCACGGGTATTGGAGGGATGGTGAAGTCGCCCTGCCGCAGCGGAACAATCACGTAGCTGTAAACGGAGGTCGTGTTCGAAGTGACACCTCCGCTACGCATCTGCCACTGCATCTGTTCAGATTTGCCCAGGAATCGCGCATCGACGCCGTCGATATTGAGCTGTTGCGGAACCTGCGCCCCGCGGCCTCCATTCACCGAAATGTTCAATCGCACCGGCTGGCCAACTCCGGCGTAGTCTTGCGACAATTCCGCGCGGACCTGCTGGGCCTCGACGGCTCGCGCCAGACCAACCGTCAGAAAGACCAGGAGAAAAAGGAGGCTGTGAGTTCGAACCTTCATCACCAGTCCTTCAAAGTATCCTCCATTTCGTGCCGTTGCATCAATCGCACGCGATCTTCCTCAGAGCGAAGGGAATTTAACAAGCCCCTCGCCTGAGCAGCGCTCATCTCGCCGTCCTTCTCAACTGGCTCGCCCCTCGGAGTGCCTTCAGCTGGCTCCGGCTGCTGTTGTTCACCGCGTGACTTCAGGTCGCCCTCCTTCTTCTCCTCAGGTGTCTGCTGAGGCGTGGGCTGCGGTTTCTGCTCAGAGCCCTGCTCTCGATTCTGCGCCATTTCCTGTTGCGACTCATTCGACCGATTGCCGTCCTCCGAGTTCTTCTCGTCCTGGCGATCCTTCTCGGATTGATCTTGATTTTGCTTGTTCTGCTGAGCTCTTTGATCTCGGCCGGCCTCGTCTTGCTTCTGCTCGTTGTCAGCTTGCTGCTGGTCCTGCTTTTGTTGCTGCTGGTCCTGCTTTTGTTGCTGCTGGTCCTGCTTCTGCTGCTGCTGGTCCTGCTTCTGCTGCTGCTGGTCCTGCTTCTGCTGCTGCTGGTCCTGCTTCTGCTGTTCTGCTGGTCCTGCTTCTGCTGTTGCTGGTCCTGCTTCTGCTGTTGCTGCTGGTCCTGCTTCTGCTGTTGCTGCTGGTCCTGCTTCTGCTGTTGCTGCTGGTCCTGCTTCTGCTGTTGCTGCTGGTCCTGCTTCTGCTGTTGCTGCTGGTCCTGCTTCTGCTGTTCTTCTTGTTTCTCGAGATCATCGAGCATCTTTTTGACGATCTCGCGGTTTTCCTCCGCCTGCTTGTTCTTGGGATCGAGTTTAAGCGTTTCCGAATAGTGTTGGATCGCGTTCTTCCAATCGGCCTTCTTTTCCTCGTTGCCCTTGGCGGCTTCACCGCGGCGCACGAGTGCGTTGGCGAGATTGTAGGAAGAGTCCTCGCGAAGATTGGGATCCTCCGTCAACAACGACTTCGTGAAATGGTCGACCGCTTTGGCGAAATCGCCGAGCTTATAGGAAGCGGCCCCCGCGTTGAAATGAAGCTTATCGGAGTCCGGCGCTGCTTGCAGACGCTTCTCGAACTCGGCCTTCGCCTTTTCGAAATCTCCCGCTTGGTATTCTTCCAAGCCCGTAGCGGCGCTGGCTGCGGAAACCGATAAACCCAGAAGAACGAGGGCGGCCGTTCCCTTGCCAAGGCTAAGAGGGGCCCGCTTCCGGTCTCCCAGTATCAGCCAAAGGCCCAGCAGCCCCACCGCAAGGCCCAACGGCCACTGATAGCGCTCAATTGGCTGTCGTGTGGAAAGTATGCCGGTGTCCGCCTGCTCGATCGGAAGAATTCCTTTCTCGAAAATGATTCGCGCGGCATCGGCCCCGAGCGGTTCGTAGAATCCTCCGCCCGCCTCGGCGATCTCTCGGAGCCGCTTCTCATCGAGCTTGCTTTGCACGGGCTTGCCGTCGGTATCGCGAACGAAGTCGGTCCCGCCGTCGTCGGTGCGAAGCGGAATCAGCGAGCCTTCGCCTGAGCCTATGCCGACCGTAAAGATGCGCACGTCCAAGCTCCGCCGCCTTTTTCGCGGCGGCAATCACCATCCGCATCCAGTTCCTCCCCATCCGTCAAAATGACCAAGGCGCGCGTCTGTCCCTCGCCCTTGCCGAACGCTTGCCCGGCCATGCGAATGGCTTCGGCAATATTCGTTCCTCCTTTCGGAATGACCGTCGTATCGAGTTCGTCCAAGGAAGTCAGGACCGCATTATAGTCGAGGGTCAACGGAGCTTGCAGGAACGCCGAACCGGCAAAGGCCACCAGCCCCACGCGATCGCCACGCACCAGGCGAAGCAGATCCTGTGCGACCAGCTTGGCCCGCGCCAACCGGCTGGGTGTCACATCGGTCGCCAGCATGCTCCGCGAGGTATCGATCGCAATGATCACGTCCCGGCCCCGTTGCTTGACTTCCTGCTGAATGAATCCCATCTGCGGACGGGCGAGGGCCACGGCCACCAGACCGAAGACCGCCAGGATCAGGACCGTCTTCAACGTCCGCCGACCCAGGCTCACCGCACCCGCAAGCTGGCTCCGCAATCGCGGCGCGACCACCTTCGACAACAAGGCATCACTGCGTCGCTGCGACCAGATGGACAACGCCGCGATGACGGGTACGATCGCCAGCGCCAGGAACCAGGCCGGTTCCGAGAAGGTCAGGGAAGACGTTTCCATACCGTTTGCGCAAGCAAGACTTCGGATCCCAGCAGAACAAAACCGGCCAACAGGAAGATCGGGAACAAGTCACGATAGTCCGCCGTCTTTTCCACGCTTACCTTGGTCTTCTCCATCTGGTCGATTTCATTGAAAACCTCCTTCAAGGTATGCGTATCGGCCGCGCGGAAGTATTTTCCCTTGGAAATGGAGGCGATCTGCTTGAGCAAGTCGTCGTTGTACTCCATCATCACGTTCCGATAGACGGTCCGGCCAAACGGATCGTTGAAAGGAAACGGCACTTCCCCGTTGGTGCCCGCGCCAATCGTGTAGATCCGAATTCCGAGCGCCTTCGCAGCTTCGGTGGCCGTCAGCGGAGTGACTCGCCCCGCGTTGTTATCGCCATCGGTCAGCAGCACGATCAGCTTGCTCTTGGATTCCTTGTCCTTGAGCCGATTCGCCGCCGAGGCAATGGCCGAGCCGATGGCGGTCCCATCTTCGACGAAGCCGATCTGCAGGCGATCGAGATTCTGGATCAACCAATCATGATCGAGCGTCAGCGGGCTCACCAGATAAGGACGGCCCGCGAAGGCCACGATGCCGATCCGATCGTTCGGGCGCTCTCGAATAAACTCCTCGGTCACTTTTTTGACGGCCTCGATCCGATTGGCTCGTTGCGACCCGATATTGTAATCTTCGGCCAGCATCGAACGCGACACATCCAGTGCCAGGATGATATCCACTCCACTTGCCTGAACCCGGGTGAGAGTGCGGCCGAGCTGCGGTCGAGCCAGCGCAATGATCAGGCTGGCCAGGGCAAGATGCGCCAGCAATGCCAGCAACGCCCCGGCGCGGGACCGCCGCCTCCGTCCAAGCGCCGACAAGGCTGCCGTACTCGAGAAGGTCACCCCGGGCGTTCCGCCGAACCGGCCCTTCAATATTGCCAGGACCGGCAGGAGCAGGAGAAAGAGGAGCACCCAGGGATGGGCAAAGCTGAACCCAAAAGGAGTGGCGTCACTCATTTGGTGATGACGGTTGGCCCGGTCTCGCTCCCCGCGGACCAGACGCTCGGCGATCTCCAGGAGAGACCGGATTTCTGCGGCACCGGCCACTTGCCGCGCATACTTCAGCAAGTCCACCGATTCGAGAAACTCCGACAAGGCCGCCTTCTCGTTCTCCGTGAAGACCGGATTATCGCGCAGGACCTCAAGAAACTCGATCGACGTCTTGGTGACCGCATCGAGTCCATATTGGTCGCGGATATAAGTGCGCAACGCATCGGACACCTTCACACCGAAGCCATAGGGATCGGATTCGGGCGCTTCACTGCGTAGCTGCTCCAGGGCCTTGAGCGCGCGCTCGCGCGCGGTTAAGGCGGGCGCGGGACGCTTGCGCCGGGTCAGCCAGAAGAGGAAGCCAACCAGCGCGACAAAGACGAGTCCGGCGGCGAAAATCATCCACGGAGGATAAGGGAAGAACCAGATCGGTCCCGTGATGTCGTGTATCGGCGCGGGTGTGGCGGAAGGGGCTGCGGGCATCATGCGACGGCCAACCTCCTTTCGCGGCGCTCAAAGAAGGCGCGCAGAGCCACAAGGTAGTCTTTGTCCGTGGCGAGCGGAACGACATCCACTCCCCGCGAACCAAAGAGCTTGTAGAGATTTTTGCGCCGCTCCTCCTCCTGTGCGGCAAAGCCCTTCCGAACGGCGGAGCTCGAGGTGTCGATCTCGATCTGCTCGCCAGTCTCGGCATCTTCAAAGGTGACCAGCCCGACATTGGGAAGTCGTGCCTCGCCGGGATCGAGGACCGGCATTGCCACGAGATCGTGGCGGCGGCTCGCCACCGTCAGCGGCTTCGTATAATCCGGCGCGAGAAAGTCCGAGATGACGAACACCACCGCGCGCCGGGAGATGACCTTATTAAGATACTCGAGCGATCGGGCCAGATTGGTGCGCCGGCCCTTCGGCTCGAAGTAGAGCATCTCGCGGATCAAGCGCAGCGTGTGAAGACGTCCCTTCTTTGGAGGAATAAAAAGCTCAACGTCGTCGGAAAACAACAAGAGGCCGACTTTGTCGCTGTTGTTGATGGCGCTGAAAGCGAGAATCGCAGCCACCTCCGCCGCCAGCTCTCGCTTGCTGAGTTCTACACTGCCAAAGCTCCCGGACGCGCTCACGTCCACCAGCAGCATCACGGTGAGCTCACGCTCCTCGGTGAACTTCTTGACATACGCGGAATTCATTCGCGCCGTGACGTTCCAGTCGATGCTGCGAATCTCGTCACCGGGCGAGTATTCCCGAACTTCCTGGAAGTTCATGCCGCGCCCCTTGAAAACGCTGTGGTATCGGCCGGAGAAGGACGCATTGACCAGGCGCCGCGTGTGCAGCTCAAGGCGGCGGATTTTCTTAAGGATCTCGCGTGGGTCTTGATTCATGGAACAGACGACTCGCGATCTGCGGAGGCCCGTCGTTCGACGCCGCGGACCGCGGATGAGAAAGCGCTCCGCGCTCGCGCCTAGGGCACGGGCAGTCCGGCAAAAATCTTCTCGACAATCATGTCGCTAGTCACCGACTCGGCCTCCGCTTCGTAGCTCACGCCGATGCGATGGCGGAGCACATCGAGCCCAATCGACTTGACATCCTGGGGCGTCACGTAACCACGGCCGGCAATGAAAGCCTGCGCCTTGGCGGCCAGAGTCAGATAGATCGTCGCCCGTGGCGAGGCCCCGAAACGGATCATCCCGTCGAGCTTCAGTTTGTAGGCGGCCGGATCGCGCGTCGACCAGACAATGTTCACGATGTAGTCCTTGATCCGGTCGTCCACGTAGATCGCATTGACCACGCCGCGCGCGTGGACGATCTCCTCGGGAGAAACGATCGGCTGCACACTGAGCAGTGGCGACGACGTCGCCATCGCATTCAAAATTTCGCGCTCTTCTTCGCGGGTCGGATAGCTGACATTGACCTTGAGCATGAAGCGGTCGAGTTGCGCCTCGGGCAACTGATACGTGCCCTCCTGTTCAATGGGGTTTTGCGTGGCGAGCACCAGGAACGGATCCGCGAGCGGATAAGTGGTGTCACTGATCGTCACCTGGCGTTCTTGCATCGCTTCGAGCAAGGCGCTTTGGACCTTCGCCGGTGCGCGATTGATCTCGTCGGCCAGGATGAGATTGGAAAAAATGGGGCCGAGCTTGGTGGTGAACTCCCCGTCGCGCGGATTGTAAATGAGGGTGCCAATCAAGTCGGCGGGAAGCAGGTCGGGCGTGAACTGAATGCGCTGAAAACCGGTGCGAATGCATGAAGCCAGCGTCCGGACCGTCAAGGTTTTGGCCAGGCCCGGCACGCCTTCCAGGAGCACGTGGCCATTGCAAAGGAGGCCCGTTAACAGGCGATGAACCAGCTTCTTCTGGCCGACGACGACTTTGCTGACTTCTGAAACCAGAGGCTCAACCCACTGGCGCGCCTCTTGAACCTGATTGTTTGTCTGCTCTGCAAGAATACTCATGTGAAATACCGGAGAGGAAAAATTGACAGGGTATTTACATCCTGAGACAGCCCACCTTGGAAGGCGTTCATTTTTTATTCGCGCACCAGATAGGGCCCCACATCGAAGGAATTGCCGATTTTGGCGGCGTCGTAACGCTTCTTGTCGACCCAGACATAGTACGGCTTCTTCGTCCCGTCGCTCGTCGTCACCTCGACCGTCAGGATGTACTCGCCGGGCGATTCGCTGGCGACAAGCCCGCCCTTGCGTCCCACGGTGACCTGATGTTCCGGATGGGGAACGAATTCCTTGGCGACGACGATGCCAGTCAGACGCGCCCGTTCGATGGCCGCCCCACTCTGCCAGATGGCCAGCGCCAGGAAGCCTGCCAGGAACAAGCCGATGAGCACGGCGGCCACCATCACGCGCGGAGGCGTCTTCGTCTTGATCACGCGGGAGTTCATGGACGGAAGCTCACGCCTCGAGCTGTCGCCGGAAACTTTCGATCACCTCCAGAGCTTCCCCCACTTCAGAGAGGACCGTCACGTGACCCATCTTCCTTCCCGGGCGCGCGTCCGCCTTTCCGTAGAGGTGAAGCTTCGCCCGGGGCTCGGACAGGATAACCTGCCAATCTGGCTCCCCCTTCGTCCAGAGATGCCCCAATAGGTTCCACATGACCACTGGGCTAAGCAAATCGGTCGAGCCGAGAGGCAAACCGCAGACCGCGCGAAGTTGTTGCTCAAACTGGCTCGTTACACACGCATCAAAGGTGTAGTGACCGGAATTGTGCGGCCGGGGGGCCAGCTCGTTCACGAGCAACTGCCCGTCCTGAGTCAGGAAGAATTCGACCGCCAGCAGTCCCACCACATCAAGCGCGGCGGTGATTTCGGAGGCGAGCCGCACCGCCGCTTCTCCGATGGTGGATGGGAACCGCGCGGGAACGATCGAGATATCGAGAATGTGCCGGAGGTGCAGATTCTCAGCCGCCGGAAAGGCGACCATCCGACCATCGAGTCCGCGGGCGACAACGACCGAGAGCTCCGCCTGGAAGGGAATCCACCTTTCCAGCACACCGCGCCCCGACTGAAATCTTCTCCAGGTCGTTTCAACATCGACGTCACCGTCCAGCTTGATTTGACCTTTGCCATCGTACCCGAAGTCGGCGGTCTTGAGCACCGACGGTGTGCCAATACTCTCCAACGCCGCGCGCAAGCTCTCCGGCGAGTCGATGACGGCAAAATGCGCATGGGGAAAGCCATGCTGGAGCAGAAACGTCTTCTCTCTCTCGCGATTCTGACAAATGTGCAAGACCTCGCCCCGTGGCCGGAGCGGTCGAATGCGGGCAACCTCCCGGATCGCCGAAAGAGGAATGTTCTCAAACTCAAAGGAGATCACATCCACCTGCTCAGCAAAGCACGCGAGCGCCCCGGCATCGGTGTAAGGCGCGTTGACTTCGACATCGCTGATCTGCCCCGCCGGGCTGTCTGGATGAGGCTCGAAAGCGTGAACGCGATAGCCCATGCGACGCGCGGCGATCCCGAACATGCGGCCGAGTTGGCCGCCGCCAAGAATGCCCACCGTCGAGCCCGGTCCTATGGAAATTCCTTCCGATGCGATTCTCGCATTGCTCAGTTCGTGCACTTTTTTCTGCATGTTGGATCGCTCATTTACTGGCTTGCGCTGGGCGCGATTGCGGTGATCCGCCCTCTTTCTCTTGCGCTCTGCTTTGTCTTTGGCCAGTGCATCGGCGCGCTCCTGTGGGCGATCCTGCCCCGCTACCGAAAACTCGCAAGGGAAAATCTTTCCGCGGCTTTTGGGAACGAAAAGTCTCCTCGAGAAGTCCGCCGGATGACGTTTCTGCATTTCGTTTCCCCCGGCGCCAACGGGATCTGCGCCCTCAAGATTGCGACCTTGCCGAAGGAAACCATCCTCCGAATCGCCCCGCTCGTAAACAGCGAGGGTATCAAAAGAATATCTTGAGCGGGCGCCCTGCGATGGCCTCAATTGGGACGCTCGGTGATCTGCACCGAGAACGATGGAAAACTGAGCCTTGACCGCGTCGACGAACAGGCAAAAGCGGCCAACTTCGGGCGGAAGCTCAATCCATGCGCTTCCTCATGCCATAGGCATTATTGCGATCCACCAGGAAAAGATTGGCCCCACGGCGCTGCAACACGAAGGTGTTGTTATCCCCGTGCCTGGTCCAAGGTCCCGGGGGCACATCGCGCGCTTCGACGAACTTCCAGTCGCAGACATCCTTTCCACCGCGCATCCCAAGGTAGTCACGCACCGCCGGGGAAACATCCAGTCCGGCGCCCTGATTCAAATTCGGAAGCGGCCTGGCATTTCCAAAAACATACTGCCAATGGTCCGTGCGAAACGGACCACAATCCTCCCACTGTGCATAGGCAATGCGGTTGCCGCGCCTGATCGCGACCCAGCGGCCTTTGAGCACGCTCTTGCCGGGCCGTTCAAAGGTTTGCTTGAACCATGGGATCGCCCTGCGCGCCTCCGACTTCGTCGTGCCGCGCGTCGTGTCGTTGTAGGGGAGTGCTACATAAAACGGGTTCTGCCTGGGAATGAATTTAGCCGGAATAAAATTCTTTCGTCGCGAAGGATCCGGATCATCCAGGCCACCGTAGTTCTGAGCCCAGCGAGGATCCCACGAACTCTTGTAATTCGGCACCGGATTGTTTGCCGTCGGACGCTCCCCAACCCAGAAAACCGTCGTGACGATGCCACGTTTCCATGGATAGCGATTGAACCCGCTCCGAAAATTAGTCGCGGCAACCACCTGCGGCTCCAGCTTCAACAGGGCATTCTCCCGTAGTCGCATGGCCGCCTTCTGAAAGTCCGTACTCGATGAAATGGACGACTGCGCCTCCGAGGCTCTCAGAGTCGCAGTCACAAAAAACACACCTAGGATCACGGGAGCGATTTTCATACCAGTCTTCGCAGGGGCGAGTACTATGACTGCTAAGGCGCAGGCCCGCAACTCAAAATGAAACCCTCACGTCCGGCGCATGGTCGTCTCGCGAACGAAACGCGAATCGCTTTCCGGATAATCCAAGGTGTAATGGAGTCCCCGACTCTCGCGACGACTGATCGCGCAATCGACGATCAGCGAGGCCACGGTGACCAGATTGCGCAACTCGAGCAACTCGGTGGAAACATGGAAGTTCCAGTAGAATTCCTGGATTTCGGCATGCAAATTCCTCAGCCGCGTGGCCGCGCGGTGGAGGCGCTTGTTCGTTCGGACAATGCCCACATAATCCCACATCAGGCGGCGAATTTCGTCCCAGTTGTGATAGATCACGACGAACTCATCGAGATCCTGCACCTGGCCCGGACGCCATTCCGGAAGATCGAATTCCACGCGTGATTTGCGATTGCGGGTGGATTTTTCGCAGGCCCGGTGAGCCAGCACGAGACCCTCGAGCAGGGAGTTGCTGGCCAGGCGATTGGCGCCGTGCAGACCGGTGCAGGCTACTTCGCCGATCGCGTAAAGTCCGCGCAGGCTTGTTTCCCCGTTGAGGTCCGTTTTCACGCCACCACATTGGTAGTGCGCGGCGGGGACCACGGGAATCGGCTGCGCGGTAATATCGATACCGTAACGCAAGCAGGTTTCGTAGATGGACGGGAATCGCGACCTGACGAACTCCGGCGGCTTGTGCGTGATGTCGAGGAAAACGCACTTGCTGCCGCTCCGTTTCATCTCCGCGTCAATCGCCCGGGCGACGATGTCGCGCGGAGCGAGCTCCTTTTGCGGATGATGCTGCTCGATGAAGCGTCGGCCCCTGGCATCGAGCAGAATCCCTCCCTCGCCACGAACGGCCTCGGAGATGAGAAAGGACTTCGCCTCGGCATGATAAAGGCAGGTCGGGTGAAACTGGATGAACTCCATGTTCGAAATCAACGCGCCCGCGCGCCAGGCAATAGCCACCCCATCGCCGGTGGCGATATCCGGGTTGGTGGAGTAGAGATAGACCTTTCCACATCCACCCGTGGCCAGCACGTTGACGTCGCTTCGCAGAGTCTCCACATCACCGGTGGCTTCATCGAGGACATAGACGCCAACGCAACAGTCCTGCATGGCATAGCCGAGCTTCCCGGTGGTCAGGAAATCGACCGCCATGTGATTCTCCAGCACCGTGATATTGTCGTGCGCGGAGATCTGCCCGATCAGAGTCTGCTCGATGGCCAGACCGGTAATGTCCTGCGTGTGCAGGACGCGTCGCTTGGAATGCCCGCCCTCCCGCGTCAGATCAAGCTCCCGGGCGCCATTCTCGAGTTGACGTTCATCGAAGCGCATGCCGAGCTTGATTAACTCTTCGATACGGGCAGGCCCTTCGGTGACGATCGCGCGAACGACTTCCTCGTTGCAGAGCCCCGCTCCGGCCACCATGGTATCGCGAACGTGAAGGTCGAACGAATCCTCCGCACTGACGACACACGCCACTCCGCCCTGCGCCCAAGCCGTGTTAGAATCGGCCAGCCTGCGCTTGGTCACCAGCGCTACGGTCCCCTTCTCCGCCGCCTTGAGTGCAAACGAAAGTCCGGCGATGCCACTCCCAATAACGATGAAATCGAACTCTCTCATTTCAGGGGGAGATGAGCATGGAAGCTTACCGCAGTTTCGCCTGGCACCACGAATTACCTTCGCGAAGGCACAGCAATGTTATCAATCAAGCGCGCCTTGCCGAGAAAAACCGCCACCGCCAGGCGCAGCGGACGCGAAAAACTTCTCGCCGGCTCGATGGTCTCGGCGTCCACCAGCTCAAGGTAGTCAATCCGTGCTCCCGAAATCTGCCCGATCAGCCGCCGCGCGGTCCTGAGGATGTCTCCGGCACGCTTCGCACCGGCCGCCATTCGAAGCGCGGCGTAAATTCCCGGCGCCACCGCCCGCTCCTCAGCGGTTAGATACTCGTTTCGCGAACTCATCGCCAGACCGTCGGCTTCGCGCATCGTGGGATGTCCGACGATGCGGACGGGAAAATCCAGATCGCGCACCATGCGGCGAATGATGGCGAGCTGTTGCCAGTCCTTCTCTCCGAAGATCGCGATATCCGGCCGAAGATTCAGGAACAACTTGGCCACCACGGTGCAGACTCCGCGAAAATGTCCCGGCCGCGAGGCTCCACACAAATACTGCGAAAGCGAAGTTTCTTCCACGAACACAGAGCGGTCGTCCCAGTACATCTGTTCAACCGAGGGCCGAAAAATGAGGTCAGCGCCGCACGCCCGGCAAATCTTCTGGTCGCGAGCCCACGAGCGCGGATACTTCGAAAAATCCTCCTTCGGCCCAAACTGGATGGGGTTTACGAAAATCGATACCGCCACACTTCCCTTCTTTCCTGCCAACTTGCGAGCGCATCGAATCAGCGCAGCATGTCCGTCGTGCAAAGCTCCCATCGTCGGAACCAGCACCACCGGGCGGGGAGCGCGTGCGCGGTATTCACGCGCGGTTCCGGGAGAATTCGCGACTTTCATCGCAGAGCTGAAAATCGCCATAAGAGACTGTTGAAAAACCCACGCATGTCACGCGCGAACTCCTTGAGGTAGATATCGGTGGAGCGCCGAAGGAGCATCCCCTCAAAGGGCTGTGACTGAGAAGCGACGCCCGTGAGGGGAAGGGGCCACTCGCCCTTCCAAGATGCCCCAAGGAGCTCGCTCCCAGAAAGGGGTGGGACCCTTTCTTCCCACCCGGGTAGCGCCAATTTTCGGCCCTCGCGGTGTCGCCAAGCTTGCCCGTAGCGCTGCGGCTTTGTAGGAAGATGGGGACCCCACACCCATCGCGTCTGCGCTTGGCTCCTGGCGATCTTCCGAAAATTGGCAGCAACCTGGCATACCTGAGTTTTTCAAAAGTCTCCTAAGGCGCCGTGGCCGCGGGCGATGCCGCAGGTGCGGGACTGGTCGCCGCGGGCGTCGGGTTCGCGACGGCCGGACTTGGACTAGCCGCGGCGGGGCTCGGGCTAGCCGCAGCGGGCGTGGCCGCGGCACCGGCCGGGGAGGCCGACGGCAGGGGACTATTGAGCAACTCCTGTTGAACCCGGGTGCGGCCGGTGTCCCGATGTGAATAGACGACGGCCAGCAAGAGCGTGATGACGAAGAAGGCCACTCCCAGCCAGACGGTAAACTTCGCCAGCACATGCGTCGTCTGAGCGCCAAAGATGTTCTCCGTGACGGCGCCGCCAAAGGCAGCGCCAAGCCCCTCGCTGCGAGGGAGCTGCATCAGGACGACCAAGACCAGTAACAAGCACACCACGATGTGCAGAGTGAGCAGAAGGGGCAGTAGCAACCACATAGCGGGAAAAACCGAAAAGCTGCGTCATTGCCTCGGGTTTGTAAAGGGCCTTCCTCCCGAATCTCTTGACCCGTCGCATGCATCATGAGACGCTCGTAACCCCTCAAATTTTGCAGCCTGTGGACCTTAAAGAGATTCGAACATTGATCGACCTGATGAAGAAGAACGGCTTGGCCGTCTTCAAGATGGAGCGCGAAGGCTTCAAGATCACTCTCAAAACGAGCAGCGCGGAGAGTGGAGGGTCGATTATCGCGCTTTCGCCCGGTCATGCCCCGGTCGCGGTAGCGCCGCCCAGGTCGTCAGGCGCCGCGGGCGAAGGGGCCGCCGGACCTGCAAGCGAGGCCTCGCATCATAAGGAAATCAAGTCTCCCATGGTGGGCACCTTCTATGCCGCACCTTCTCCTGATGCCCCTCCGTATGTAAATGTGGGTCAGGATATTACTCCGGATACTGTCGTTTGTATCATTGAGGCGATGAAGGTGATGAACGAGATCAAGGCCGAGGTCTCGGGTGTCGTTGCCGAGGTGTGCGCGGAGAACGGGAAGCCGGTGCAGTTCGGTCAGGCACTTTTTCGCGTCAAGTAGACAACGCCTCCAGCGCGTAGCCCCTTACAGAGAGCTGGCTCGACCGTCCAACCATGTTCAAGAAAATCCTTATCGCCAATCGCGGCGAGATCGCCCTGCGAATCATACGAGCCTGCAAAGAGCTCGGGATCCAGACGGTGGCTGTTTACTCGGAGCCCGATTTGGAGAGCCTTCACGTCCAGTTGGCGGACGAAGCGATTTGCATCGGGCCGGCGCCCAGTCTGCAAAGCTATCTGAAGATCGATCGCATCATCAGCGCTGCGGAGATTGCCGATGTCGACGGCATTCACCCAGGGTATGGCTTCCTGGCGGAGAACGCGCATTTCGCCGAGGTCTGCGCCAGTTGTAACATCAAGTTCATTGGGCCTCCGGCGAATGCCATCCGGTTGATGGGCGACAAGAACTCGGCCCGCGATTGCGCTCGCAAGGTGGGCGTGCCCGTCTCTCCCGGGAGCGACGGGATCGTGGAAAGCGAAGACGAAGCGATCAAGATCGCACGGAAGGTCGGCTTTCCGGTGATGATCAAAGCGGTCGCCGGGGGCGGCGGGCGCGGAATGCGCGTCGCCAGCAATGAGGGCAGCCTGGTGCAGGGCTATCACGCCGCGCGGCTGGAGGCGGACAAGGCTTTTAGCAATCCCGAGGTCTACATCGAAAAGTTCATCCTCAATCCTCATCATATTGAGTTTCAGGTTTTCGGAGATGAACACGGCCGCGTCGTGCATCTCGGCGAGCGTGATTGCTCGATCCAAAGACGGAATCAAAAGATCGTCGAGGAGTGCCCGTCGCCGCTGATGACGCCGGAACTCCGCGAGAAGATGGGGGCAGCTTCAATCAAGCTGGCGGAGAACGTTAGCTACGCGAATGCCGGCACGATCGAGTTTCTCGTCGACGACAACGGCAACTTCTATTTCATGGAAATGAATACGCGCATTCAGGTCGAGCACCCGATCACCGAGGAGGTCTACGGGTGCGACCTGGTGAAGCAACAGATCCAGGTTGCCGCGGGCGAGCATCTCTCGCGTCACCTCGTGGACGCCGTCGCACGGCATCACTCCATTGAATGCCGGATCAACGCGGAAGATCCTGCTAACAATTTCATTCCCTGCCCGGGCGAGATCGAATTGTACTATGCTCCCGGTGGCCGCGGCGTGCGGATCGATTCGCACGCCTATGCCGGCTATCCCGTCCCGCCGCATTATGATTCGATGATCGCCAAGGTGATTACGACGGCCTCGAGCCGGAAGGCCTGCATTCAGCGGATGTCGCGGGCGCTGGGCGAATACATGATCACCGGCATCAAAACAACCATCCCCTTCCAGCAGGCGATCTTGCAGAACGCGGACTTTCGACGCGGCACCTACCACACGGGATTCGTCGAAAAGCTGTCGCAGAGCGGAATCCCCATGCTCTAGCCCGCATGATTCAGATTCTCCTCACAGCCCACGACGTGCCCGCACCCGCCCAAGCGGCGTGCCTGCCAAACCCTTTGGATTGACGCCGCTTCCCGCTCCAGCCAGTATCACCGCCCCTGCCGACTCATGCGCCATACCATCTCCATCCTCGTTGAAAACAAGTTCGGCGTGCTCGCTCGCATTGCGGGCATGTTTAGCGGCCGTGGATTCAACATCGACACTCTCAATGTCGGACCCACCCTCGACGCGACCGCCTCAAGGATGACCATCGTCGTTCGCGGCGACGACAAGGTGCTCGAGCAGGTCATGAAACAGCTTGAGAAACTTGTCGACGTGATCGATGTGCAGGATTTCCGCGACGAGGAATACGTCGACCGGGAACTCGTCCTGTTGCGCGTTACCGCGACTTCCAAGACCCGCTCTGAGGTCATGCAGATCTGCGACATCTTTCGCGCCAAGATCATCGACGTGCAGGCGGAAACCCTCGCCATCGAAGTGACCGGAACCGACAGCAAGCTCAACAAGTTCCTCATGCTGATGGATCGCTTCGGTATCACCGCACTGACACGCACCGGAAAAGTCGCTCTACCCCGCACTCACAAGAACCACTAAATCCCCGCCTGATTGTCACACTATCATGCCCGCCAAAATCTATTCCGACAAGGACGCCGACCTTTCCGTCCTCAAAGGCAAGACCCTGGCCGTCCTCGGCTTCGGCTCGCAGGGTCACGCTCATGCCTTGAATCTTAAGGACAGCGGCTGCAAGGTCATTATCGGTCTCTATCCGGGCAGCAAGAGCCGCAAGGTCGCCGAGGAGTACGGCTTTCCGGTGTATGACACCGCGGAAGCGGTGCGGTTGGCCGACGTCATCATGGTGGGCATCCCGGACACCAAGCAGGCGGCTGCCTACCAGCGAGACATCGCGCCGAATCTGGCCAAGGGGAAAACCGTGCTCTTCACGCACGGCTTCAGCATTCACTTCAAGACTGTGGTGCCTCCCCCGGACGTCAACGTGATCATGGTGGCGCCCAAAGGTCCCGGGCACATTGTGCGCAGACAATTCACCGAGGGCAAAGGCGTCCCCTCCTTGATCGCCGTCTACCAAGACCCCGGCCGGAATGCGAAGAAGATTGCCCTGGCCTGGGCCAAAGGCATCGGCGGGACGCGCGGCGGCGTCATCCAGACCACCTTCAAAGAAGAAACGGAAACCGACCTTTTTGGCGAGCAGACCGTCCTCTGTGGCGGCGCTTCTGCGCTCGTTCAGGCCGGGTTTGAGACGCTGGTCGAGGCGGGGTATTCGCCGGAAATGGCCTATTTTGAATGTCTGCACGAGCTGAAGCTCATCGTCGATCTGATGAATGAGTCCGGCATTGCGGGAATGCGGTTTTCGATTAGCGAAACGGCCAAATGGGGCGACGTCAGCGTTGGTCCGAAAATCATCGACGCTTCCGTGAAAAAGCGCATGAAGGCCGCACTCAAGGACATTCAGAGCGGCAAGTTCGCCAGGAACTGGATCAAGGAATATGAATCCGGCTATAAGCGTTACCATGCGCTGCTCAAGGCCGGCGAAAATCATCCCATCGAAAAAGTGGGTGGCCGACTCCGTGGGTTGATGCCCTGGATCAAGAAGAAGAACATCCGGGGGGCCCAGGCGGCCTATTGATTTTCCATGCTGCTTGGATCGACCAAGTCAGAGATCGACCGCCTGCTGGGCAAGCCGCTCATGGCCAGGAATATCTTTGGACTGGTGGGCGAAAAGGCCTTCAAATATCGGCAGGGCGATTTCGATATTGTGGTCGGATTTCTCAACGAGATCGCGCGCTATTGCGCGACGGTTCGCCGCAATGGACCCTTGAAAGAACTCTCCTCCTCCGAACTCGCCATCGTTCTCTCTCTCAATGCCCCGGCCTCCCTCTGGACCATCGAGGCGCCCGAGACACCTGCCAAGACGACCGCGAAAGGCAAAGCCGTCAAGTCCACTCAGCCAGTACGGACGACCTACCTGCGCTACGTGGAACGCGATCCGAAGGTGAAAGAGAAAGTCCTTTGCGAGATCCATGGATGGATGCCGGCCCGCAAGGCGTATGCGTTCTTCTGTCTTCCAGCCCTGGATGGTCAGCCTCCTCTGCTTGCCAGCGAGTGGGCGGTGAATCAGTCTCTGGGGTAAGATGCGATGGAGTTTCTTCCCTCCCCAGCCTGACGCGTGAACTACGATTTCATCGTTGTCGGCGGGGGGAGCGCCGGCTATGCGGGAGCGCGAACCGCCGCCGGCCTCGGCTTAAAAACCTGCGTAATCGAGGGTGCCCGCGAGGTGGGCGGACTTTGCATTCTCCGTGGCTGCATGCCGAGCAAGACGCTGATCGAATCGGCCAACCGCTTTCGCGCCATCGGCCATGCGCGGGAATTCGGCCTCCACGTCGAAAGCGCCGGTTTCGACGCCCGCGCAATTATCGCCCGCAAGCGCCGCTTGATCGAGGAATTTGCCGGTTACCGTCGCGAGCAACTCACCAAAGGAGACTTCGATTTTGTTCGCGGCACCGTCGCGTTCCTTGACCCGAATACGGTGAGGGTCACGCCTCTGGAGGGACTTGAGCATACCGCCACCGCCCGATCGTTTCTGATCGCGACCGGATCCGAAGTCAATTTCCCTGACATCCCAGGTTTGGCCGGCTCAGG
The DNA here is from genome assembly GCA_963820865.1 of uncultured Verrucomicrobiae bacterium. Lineage (GTDB taxonomy): Bacteria > Verrucomicrobiota > Verrucomicrobiia > Chthoniobacterales > Terrimicrobiaceae > DASTFP01. The sequence continues at coordinate 1,150,628 of CAWGBZ010000007.1, read as the reverse complement.
CTGCCTGACCAGCGATGATGTGCTCGATCTCACGACCATACCCGAGTCTGTCGTGGTCCTCGGAGCGGGACCGGTCGCGCTGGAGCTCGCGCACTACCTCGACGCGCTCGGATCGCGCATCACCCTGGTGCAACGCAGCGGGCACCTCCTCAAGGGTATCGACGAGGACGCCGCCCGGGTGGTTAAAAAGAGCTTCCGTAAGCGCGGGATGGAAATCTTCACGAAGACCAAACTCTCGCGCGTGGAGCGGCAAGCAGACATCTGGCGGGTCACTTTCGAACACGCTGGGGCCGAGAAAACGGTCGAGGCGAAGGCTGTTCTAAACGCCCTCGGACGCAAACCCAAGGTATCCGGACTCGTCTTGGAAAATGCCGGCGTCGAGCTCGCCGACGGCGCAATCACTGTCAACGCCCACCAACAAACGTCCGTGCCGCATATCTTCGCGGCGGGCGATTGCTCCGGCCCCTTCGAAATTGTCCATGTCGCCATCGAGCAAGGTGAGCGGGCCGCGCGCAACGCAGGCCGGCTCCTCCGTAACGATCCCCAGTTCGAAAGCATGGACTATCGTCTCAAGCTCTATGTGGTTTTTACCGAGCCGCAGGTCGCTTCGGTGGGCCTTTCCGAGGCGGAAGCCAAGGCACGCCATATCGACTACCTGGTTTGCAGTTACCCCTTCTGTGATCACGGCAAGTCCCTCGTGATGGACGAGACCGAAGGCTTCGTGAAACTGCTGGCCGACCAGTCGACCCGCGAGATTCTCGGGGCTTCCGTGGTCGGCCCGCAAGCTGCGGAGCTGATCCATGAAGTCGTTGTCGCCATGCGCTTCCATGCCACCGCCGGAGAGTTCGCCGCCACGCCACACTATCACCCGACCCTCAGTGAAATCTGGCTTTATCCTGCCGAAGAGCTGGCCGGCGTCTCACCCGAATCGGCCGTCGTCCTGCCGGGAACCCACAAGGTTGCTCACCCGGAGGTCCTGGAGGATTGACCTGTCCGAAACAGCGACTACACTTGATTTCAGATCTTCCCTATGAATCTCAACAATCTGACCGCCGGCTTCGTCCCCGACACGACCCCCTCGTCCTCGAAAAACGTCCTCGCGAGCGACGTGGACATCAAGGGAACGATCAAGTTTGAGAACGAATTGATCTTCGACGGCAAACTGGAAGGCGAGATTCTCTCCGAAGAGGGAAGCCTTACCCTGGGCAAGAACGCGGATGTCCACGGCGAGCTCAAGACCAAGTCGATCGTGATCTACGGCACCGTAAATGGGAACATTTCGGTGCTTGAGCGCGCCGAACTCAAGTCGACGTCGCAGCTCACCGGAGATCTTAAGGCGATGCGCATCGTCATCGAAGAGGGCGCTATCTTCATCGGTAAGTCGGAGGTTACTCCAAAGTCCAAGGCAGACCGTGCCGGAGTTTCTGCGGCGCAGGACCTAACTCGCAAGATTCAGCCCGCTCCTGCTACCGCATAGTTCCCTGATGCCGCAGCTTCCGCGCAAGGCGCCCTCCCGCTGTCCACACTGCGGGTTTGTTCAGGACGAGCCGGAGCACCTCATTTCGACATACTGCCGCGGCTGCGGAAGTTACTATAAGGTTCTACCTTCCAACGCGGCCTTTGCCAACTACACGCGACGGGCCGTCCGGCAAAGGATCCGGCAACGCGCTTCGAGGGTGCCGCTGCGCGAGGTAAGATGCTACCATTGCGGCCAGGCGCACGAGGTTTCCAGCCATGCGCGGACAACGTTCTGCCCGGAATGCAACGCGGCCATCGAGTTCTCCGACGTCACGGTCTCCTCGCGAACCTCGCGACCCATCGATACGCGCGGCAATTTGGTAGTTACGCATTCGGGCTACATCAGTAGCGCACTGATCGTCTGCCGTGAGGCGCTGATCGCCGGCCGAGTCAGCGGAACGCTGATTTGTGAAGGCGCCCTGCGTCTCGCCTACTCCGGACGACTCAACTGCCAATTGCAGGCGGAGTCCATCCTCATCGAGAAAGACGCCCGCGTGGAGCTCTCTTTTCCGATCAAGGCGCACGAACTGACCGTTTACGGCCAGGCCACGGGCAATTTCGAATGCACGGGACACATCTTGATCGACAAAGGTGGGCTGATCGAGGGACGAATCGCGGCACGCTCGGTTATCGTCGAGCGCGGTGGCACGCTGCTCGCTGAAACCTTCGTCCAGCGGCCCTCCAAGGAAGAACCCCAGTCGCACGGAGACGAAGCCGACGCCTTCCTGAACGGGGAGCATTCGCTCCCGGTCTATTGATCGGCCTTCGGTTCGGCGTTGGGCAGGAACGGTGCGATCGCGTCCAATTGGGCGCCAGCCGCCCCGGCCGCCGGCGACTGCGGATAAGAGGAAACAATATTGGAGAAGACCTTTCGGGCCTCTTCGTACTTGCCTGCTCGCACGAACATTCGGCCTTCCAGAAGGGCGGCAAAAGGCGCCGCGTAGCTGCCCGACTCCGTTTCACTCACTTGTCGCAATGCTGCGAGCGCTTCCTCGGCCTTGCCCTGGGCCGCCAAATTTTCCGCGATTCCCAGCCGCGCCCCGCCAGATAACGGGCTCTTTGGAAAGGCGGCCAGAAACTTCCCGTACTCCGCTGAAGATTCCTCCAATTTACCTTGCTCGCGCAAAGAACCCGCCAACAGCAAATACGCATCCGCGGTCGGTGCGGAATGCGGGTACTTGGCGATCACCTCTCGCCACCCGGCCGGGTCGTCGGCCTCGGCGAACAACGACGCCGCCGCCTGACGCGCATTATGGGCACTGAAGAGCCAGATGGCCACCGCCGCCGCCACGGCCATGACAATGCCCGCGCCAATGAATATCAGGGAACGATTCTTCTCCCAGAACAGCTCTGCCTCGAGATTCCCGATCTCGTAAACCCGATCGTCCGCAGGGGGCTGGTCACTCTTGGAGGCCATCTCCCTAGCCTCCAACTTCGGCTCGCGCAGCTTCGGCCAGCGGGGTGCTCAGGTATCGCTCGCCGGTCGAGCAGGCCACCGTCACGATCATTTTGCCGGCATTCTCGGGACGCTTGGCCACTTGAATCGCCGCCCAAACATTCGCGCCCGAGCTGATGCCGGCCAGGATGCCCTCTTCTTTCGCAAGCCGACGCGCCATGACAAACGCGTCTTCATTGCTCACCTGAATGCACTCGGTGATCTGAGGCTCACCGTTCTCCGTCTTGAGATGAAGGTTGTTGGGGACAAAGCCCGCACCGGTCCCCTGGATCTTGTGGGGTCCCGGCTTCAATGGCTGGCCGGCCAGGGTCTGGGAGATCACGGGAGAATCCTTGGGTTCCACCGCGATTGCCTGAAAAGTGGGCTTTCGCGGCCTAATGACCTCGACGCATCCGCTGATGGTCCCGCCGGTGCCTACGGCAGCCACCAGGATATCAACCTTTCCTTCGGTATCCTCCCAAATTTCCTCCGCTGTGGTCCGGCGATGGACCTCCGGGTTGGCCGGATTATTGAACTGCTGGGGAATCCAGGAATTCGGCGTCTCTTTGACAATCTGCTCGGCCCTGGCAATAGCGCCCCGCATCCCTTCGGCTCCGGGGGTGAGGACGAGCTTCGCACCCAGCATCGCCAGCAATGTCCGCCGCTCCACACTCATCGTCTCAGGCATCGTCAGGACAAGCTTATATCCTTTGGCAGCAGCCACAAAGGCGAGCGCAATCCCTGTATTGCCGCTGGTTGGTTCGACGATCACCGTGTCCGGCGTCAGAATCCCTCTCGCCTCGGCATCTTCGATCATCGCCATGCCGATCCTGTCTTTCACGCTGCCCAGCGGATTGAAGAATTCGCACTTCAGCGCGATGGTCGCATCGATGCCATTGGTAACCTTGTTGAGCTTGACGAGCGGCGTCCTGCCGACCGTCTCGACGATATTGTTGTAAATCCTGCCCATAGCGTGCGTTGAGGGTTTGGGGATGCGAAAGCTACACAAGCGCGGTTGCCCCGGCAACGGCTTATTTTGGCGAGGCTCAATTCCTCCCGGGAAACGCTCCTCGAGCCCCGGGCGCACGCCGCGCGCCACCCGGAACTCCGCGGAGGACATCGCGCTAGGCCTCCCCGGCAAACCGGACCGGCTTTTCATAGATTGCCAGAACAATGCATCCTGCCTCGCTGACTACGCTATGCCGAGTTCCGGGAGCGTTGATCGTCAGCGTTCCCGCCTTGGCCGTCCCGTTTTGGTCGCGCTGCGAACCGGACAAGACGATAATATGCTCGTAGCCAGTGTGCTCATGGAGGGGCACCTTTCCTTCGGCTCGATACCGGAGCAGAGCGGCGGTCGGCCCCGCGACTCCATCTCCGTAGAGGCGATGGATCTCCACACCGTCGCGAAAGGGCTGCCACGAAATGGAGTCGGCGTTCTCGGCAATTCTAAAGAGATCGTTCAGTTCTACGCGCGGATAGCTCGGAGCAGGATCAGGTTCCACAGTGCCCGAAAAAGTAATCCCCGGGTTCCCGAAATGGCCAGACTTCTCTCGCAAATCGCCGCCGTTTCGAAAGAGGGCGTCGGCTGGAAAATGTAACACGAGACATCTGCCGCTGTCGCAAAACAAGCCATCGCCGACACCGCGTGGCAACTCCCACCGGCCTGCTGAACCCCTGGGTGAACAAGAACCGCTCGTTGGCAAGAGGGAACTGCATGCGAATCAACCGGGAAGCAATTTTTGGCACGCAAGACGCTTACAAGACCGCTGAGACGCCAAGAACCCAGACTACAGCCATGCTCAACGGATCCACTTTGACCATCGAGGCTGACCCGTATCCCTATCAGATCGATCCGAAACGATGTGCCCTTCTCATCATCGACATGCAGCGGGATTTTCTCGAACCGGGCGGATTCGGCGAGATGCTTGGCAATGATGTTTTCCAGCTTCGTCGGACGATCGACCCGAATCGCCGTCTGCTCGAGGCTTGGCGTGCTGCGGGCCTCACCGTCATTCACACGCGCGAAGGACACCGCCCCGACCTGGCAGATCTCCCTCCCGCCAAGAAGATCCGTGGTCGCAGCAAAACGACCATCGGGGACGAAGGGCCGATGGGCCGCATCCTGGTTCGTGGCGAACCCGGCCACGACATCATCGCCGAGCTTTACCCGCAGGCCGGCGAGCCGGTGATCGACAAGCCGGGCAAGGGCGCCTTTTTTGCCACTGACCTCCACGCCATCCTTCAAAATCGGGGAATCCAACAACTCGTCGTCACCGGGGTCACTACCGAGGTGTGCGTCAATACCACGGTCCGGGAGGCCAACGACCGGGGCTACGACTGCCTCGTTCCGGAGGACTGTGTCGGCTCGTATTTCCCAGAATTTCAGGAAATGGGACTGAAGATGATCAAAGCCCAGGGTGGCATCTTCGGCTGGGTCTCCCATTCCGACAAGATCCTGGCCGTCCTCAAATGAGGGTGGCCGAAAATCGCCACTAAAGAACGATGAGCACCACGATAAAGCCAAAAATTTGGGTTCCCGGAGATTGGAATGCCTTCTTCGGCTTTGGAACCAACATCCTCGTCAATCTTCTGACCCTGACTGCGCTCTTGCGCTTCGTGCTCAAGATGCCGGACGAAATCGTTTTCGGCCGCATCCTTCCGGCCACCGGGCTGATGCTCTGTTTATCCACGCTGTATTATGCCTGGCTGGCCTACCGCCTGGCGCAGCGAACCGGTCGGAGTGATGTTTGCGCTTTGCCGTCGGGCATCAGCGTGCCGCACATGTTCGTGGTCACCTTTGTGATCATGCTGCCCATTGCACTGTCGACGGGCGACCCCATCAAGGGTTGGGAAGCGGGGCTCACCTGGGTGTTCATCCAGAGCTTCGTCTTGATGATCGGCGGCTTCATCGGCCCCGTCATCCGGCGGATCACCCCGCGAGCCGCCCTGCTTGGCACACTGGCGGGCGTTTCCATCACATTTATCTCCATGGCGCCGGCAGTCCAGATGTTCACCGTCCCCATAATCGGCATTGTCTGCTTTGCAATCATCATGCTGAGCTGGTTCGGCGGCGTGAAATACCGGGGAGTACCGGCTGGCTTGGTGGCGATCGCCGTCGGGACATTCATTGCCTGGGGTTCGACGGCCGTAGGTTTGAACTATGGCGGGATGAGTCTGAAAGGCCTCGTCGATTCGGTCGCCAACTTCGGTTTCCGGGTTCCCCTTCCGGCAATTGGCCACGTCTTCTCGGGCTTCGAGTTTCTGGGTATCATCCTGGTGACAGCGATTCCGTTTGGCATCTACGATCTGGTCGAGGCACTGGACAACGTGGAAAGCGCCGCCGTGGCCGGGGATGAATTTCCCACCACCCGCGTCCTGACGGCCGACGGCGTGGTCAGCTTCATTGGCTGCATGATGGGCAATCCTTTCATCAACGCGGTCTACATCGGGCATCCGGGATGGAAAGCGATGGGAGGCCGCATCGGCTACTCTGCGGCAACCGGGATCGCCGTCATTCTTCTGTGCTGGTTTGGCACCATCTCTCTCATGCTGGCGCTCGTTCCGACCATCGCCATCCTGCCAATCCTGCTCTACATCGGCATGCTCATCGGTGCGCAGGCCTTCCAGGAAACGCCAAAGCGCCATGCTCCGGCGATCGTCCTGGCACTGACGCCGCACCTCGCGCACTGGGCGGTCACCCTGATGAACGGCGCACTGGCCTCGGTGGGAACCTTCGCGGTGACCGACGAACTCGCTGCCAAAATGAAAGATCAGGGCGTACTTTTCCGGGGTCTCGAGATCCTTGGCGGCGGCTCGATCCTCGGTGGCCTGATCCTGGGAGCCATTGCCGTCTGCATCATTGACCGCAATTTCATGAAAGCTGCGGGGTTTGCGTTGGCCGGAGCTATTTTGACATTCTTTGGGTTCATGCACGGTCACCAGATCGGCATTGCTCACGACCCAAGCGTTGCATTCAGCTACCTGATCGTTGCGGTGATCTTTGCGGGTTGCGCGAAACTCGTGGTGGTCGAAAGGCCGAGGGAAGTTCTCGCACACGGGGAAGCGCTTCCGCAGCCGGCCGAATAAGCGGAGCGCTCGGGAGAAAACCGAGACACCTTCGCCGACAGAGAGTTCGTCCCGCGAGAACTCAGGTCAGTCCACTCCCCCGCGAATTGCGCTACAATTCTGTCGGTGCGTTGAGCAATTCCGAAACTCGCTTCAACAAGCGGCCCGCGGCGCCGCCGTCCAGAACCCTGTGATCGAAGCTCAGCGTGAAGGCTGCTTCGGTGACTGGCACGAACGCCTGTTTGTCGGCATCCCAATGCGGCACAACTTGTCCACAGCCCATTCCCAAGAGCAAAGTTTGCTCCGGCAACGGAATCGGAGTGGCGATCGTCAGGCCGAAGACTCCATAGTTCGTCACCGTTGCTATTGAGCCGCCCGTTTCGCCTGCGGGAAGGCGGCGCTGCCGCGCGAGATCAACCAGGCGGTCATAACGCTCCACCAGATCCGCCAAGGCGAATTGATCGGCATTGCGGATTACCGGGACCAGAACACCCTCTTCGGCCTCGACCGCAAACCCGATGTCGATCGAACGTGGATGCACAATCCGATCGCCGATCAACCGGCCTGCCGGCGCACTGTTCTCCGAAAGCGCGATCGCCAGGGCGCGAAGCGCGTAGAGCGCCGGACCGGCCTTGCGCGGCGTAATCGCTTTGCGATGAGAGAGCATGGCATCGAGGCGGACAGGGAGGACCACCGTCGCCAGCGGGCGCGTGGCGCTGCGACGCATGGCATCGGCAACGGCGACCCGCATCGAGGAAGCCGGCGTAATGCGGTTGCGCTCAAGCACCTCGAGAAACTTCTCAAGATCGTCTATCGTGACGCGGCCCCCTGCCCCGCTTCCGGCGATTCCTGCCAGATCCGCCGCGTGCAGCCCCAACTCCGTCATCCGGGCCTTCATACGGGGAGAGAGGTAGCTCGCCCCGCTAGCGTGAGCGGGAACCGGCAGTCCTCTCACGGTCGGCTCAACCTGATTCGGCGGGCTGGACGCAGACTGGCGTTGAGCTTCTTTTCGAGACGCCTTCTGCGGTTTGTCTTCCAACCCCAATCTGGCTGCCTCCTTCGCATCCACTTCCACATACCCAAGGATGGCGCCCACCGGATAGCTCTTCCCCTCCTCGACGAGGATCTGCGACAATTTCCCGCTACACGGCGAAGTCACTTCCATGAGGGCTTTGTTTGTCTCGACTTCAATCACATGTTTGTCGGCTTCCACGGCGTCACCCTCGCTGAGCAGCACTTTGATGATGGTCGCCTCGGCGATGGATTCACCGAGCTGAGGCATTAGTATGGGGACCAGAGCCATAAGCGTTACATTTCCAGTAAGCGACGCATCGCCGAAGCGATTGCGTTCGCGGTGGGGCGATGCGCCGCCCACAGATCAGGATGATACGGCACCGGGGTGTCCTTGGAATTGAGCCGCTGCGGAGGGGCATCGAGCAGACCAAGCCCGTCGGCACAAACCCGGGCGATAACCTCAGCCGCGACGCCGCCCCAGGGCCACGCCTCACTCACACAGAGCAAGCGCCCGGTCCGCGCAACCGACGCGAGCACGCTATCGGTGTCCAGCGGCTTGACCGTCCGAAGGTCGACAATCTCAATCTCGTAGCCATCTTCGACGAGCTCCTCGGCTGCGGCGAGCGACTCATGCAACATCGCTCCGTAGGTGACGATGCTGGCATCGCGTCCCTGCCGGGCGACCCGCGCTTTGAGCGCGGGCGTGCCGAAGTCCGGAAGCCGGTCCGCCTTCAGGTGATTGTAGAGGAACTTGTGCTCACAGAAGAGCACCGGATCATCGATGGCAATCGCCTCAATCAGCATCGAGAACGCATCCTCGACCGTGCCGGGAGTCATCACAATCAACCCGGGGTAATGAGCATACAATGCCTCCATGCTCTGACTATGAAACGGTCCGCTCCCCGGAGTTCCGCCGGACGGAAGCCGGACGACGATTGGACAGGGAACCTCGGTCCGATAGAACAAGGTCGCAGCATGGTTGACGATCTGGTTGAACCCGCAGGTCGAGAAATCCGCGAACTGCATCTCGACCACCGGGCGCATACCTTCGATCGCCGCGCCAATCGCCACTCCAACGATGGCATCCTCGCTCAGCGGAGCATCGAGGACCCGCCCGGGAAACTCCCGGGCAAGATTCTTCGTTGCCTTGAAAGCCCCCCCAAAGCCCCCGATATCCTGACCGTACAGGAAAACACGGGGGTCCTCAGCCAGGGCCCTTGCCAGGGCGGAACGGATAGCTTCCAGATACGTTATCATGCCTCCGTTGCGCAGCCGATCGAGGCCGCCTTCCAGTCCTCTTCACTGGGATCGGGCGGCGGTTCGCGCTGGACCTTGGCCGCCGTGACATCTACCTCATCCTTGACTTCAGCGCGCCACCGGAGAATCTGCTCGGCGGACGCCCAGTTCTTCTGGATGAGGAATTCTTCGCTGACTGCCAGGCAGTCACGTCCCAGATGGGCCGACTTAAGCTTTGGGTCGACATACGCGGCGTCGTCGTGCTCGCCGTGGCCAACAAGACGCAGCAAGTCGCCTACGACCAGCTGCGGGCCTCCTCCACGCCGGGCCAATTCGATCGCCGAGCCGACAACCTTCAGACAATCGGCAAGATCCGTGGCGTCCACGCGGCGTCCGGTCACTCCATAGCCAGCGGCTTTGTCGAGCAGATCCTTGCACGCGAACTGCCGGTCGTTGGGCGTCGAATAGGCGTATTGATTGTTCGCAACCACCAGCACGAGGGGAAGCTTTTCCACGGCGGCGACGTTCAGCCCTTCATGAAACGCGCCCGTGGATGTGCCTCCGTCGCCCAGACAGGTCGCTCCGACAATGCCGGTCTCACCTCGAAAGCGACGCGCCATCAGTCCGCCCGCGACCACCGGAATCATCGCGCCGAGATGACTGATCATTGCATAGTAGCCCTCCCGCGGGCGGCCTCGATGAATGTTTCCGTCGCGACCGCGCATTGACCCCTGTTGTGAACCCAAATACGTGCGCAGGGTGTCGAGCGCTGTGTCTCCGAAGGCCATACGCCCCGCCTGGTCCCGTATGAGCGGCGCAAAAATATCCCCTTTGCGGAGATGAATTCCCACCGAAACGCTCAGCGCCTCCTGACCACGCCCCAGAAAAACGCCTCCCTTGATCGCGCCTGCCCGATAAAGACTGGCGAGTTTCTCCTCAAGGACGCGCGCCATCAGCATGATGCGGAAGGCCTTCAGGTATTGAGGACGGGACGGACTGGAGCGCTCGTTAGCAAATGACATTGCGCGGCAAATTTGGCTTACCCGCCGGAGCCGGATGGCTCAAGTGGCAGGGACAACACGCCAGAGGAGCGTAAAGATGATCGCCAACGCGATCAAGAGCGCCATGGTCTTGATCTGGGCCGCGTAGCGCTGCCGCGAAGGGGTTTGCGTGCCTCTCGCACGCGTCCGCCGGCCGCCACCCCCCATCGTGTAAGGAGAAATGGCTCGACCCGCGTTTTCGGCACGACGTTTGGCCAGCGCCCGCCGCTGTTCCTCCTGCGCCTCGATGACCGTGGGAAGCACTTTCAACTTGCGCTCAAGCTCCTGCGTCTTGCGCATGATCTCTTCCCGCTGCTGCTCGAGCATTCGCTCTTCCGCCGCCAGCCGGCTTGCTTTGGGTCCAGACGACTTCGCCATATCTAGTGTCCACCAAACAGAGACCACGCCCAGATGATGAGAGCCACCAACGAGATCACCTGAAGCGGCAGGGTAAAGGCAAAGCCCGACCTCAGCCAATAGGTGAAATTTCGCTCCTCTGAAAACGTGTAATCCTGTTCAAACGAGCCAGGCAAGCTCGTCGCCGGAGGAGTTTCCGGCGAGACCTCGACGGCGATCCTGGCTTGAGCTTTGATATAGTCTGCGCGGGCGTCTTCCACGGCGCTCAGCGCTTTGCTCAATTCTTTCGGCAAGTCCGCCGCGCCCCAAGTCCGTGGATTAATGGCCTCGATGTAGCGCAAATGCTGAGTGAACGAATTGTGGATGAAATTGAGCTGCTCCAGGCGCTTCTGCGCTTCCTCGGCCTCCCGTTGGACAGTGACCAGTGATCGGGTCAGCTTGTCCGCCATTTCTGTGCGCCCGGACTCGAGTTCGTCCTGGCGTTTCTTCAGCTCCTCGAGCCGCAGCTTTTGCTTCTCAATATCTTCGAGCTGCCGCTTGAGTTTCTCCAGCTCGGTATTGGTTTTCTGCACCTCCTCCCCGAGGTCTTCCGCATTCTCCTCCTCCAAATCAAGATAGGGCCCTGAGACTTTGCTGGGATCCGGTGGCATATAAAAAAGCTGACGCTACGAAAGTTTGACGATGGAAAACAGAAATTTCCAGCACAAACAATCACCGACCTGCCATCGCGTCGAGTAAAAGACCCTTGAGATAAAAAGTTTCCGGCAGGTGCAGCAGGACGGGATGGTCCGCTCCTTGCCCGAGACGCTGGAAAATCCGCGCTGAACGGCGCGCGTCGGCGAACCCGCCCGCGATCGCCGACTCGAACTCTTCAGCCGAAACATGATGCGAGCACGAAAAGGTCGCCAGCACGGCACCCTGAGTGAGCAGGCGGGCGCTCCGGAGGTGCAGTTCCCGATAGCCACGCAACGCGTCATTTATCTTGCCACGAGCTCGCGTGAACGAAGGCGGATCGAGGATGATCAAGTCATACTGTTCGCCGTGGCGTTCGGATGCTTTCAAAAAGGAGAAGACATCTTCCTCGACGACCAAGACGCGCAAGCCGTTCCGGGCACTGTTCTGGCGAAGTTTTGCCGCACTCTCCGCAGCGCTCTCCACGGCCGTCACTTCCGCCGCACCCTGCCGGGCACAGGCCAGAGCGAATCCCCCTTGATTGGAGAAGCAGTCGAGCACGCGCCGGTCCCGCGCATGGCGCGCCACCTGCGAATAATTCTCCCGTTGATCGAGGTAGAGCCCGGTCTTCTGGCCATGAAGAAAGTCCACCAGGAAGCGCACTCCGTCTACCTCGACCTCCCGCTCTCCGGGATCGTCTCCGTAGAGAGATCCTGTGATCAGGGGCAAGCCTTCCGCCGATCGAATGGAGCCGTCATTCCGCTCCACGATGTGGCGGACTTCGCTCAATTCGGACAGAGCTCTGACAATCAGCGCCTTCTGCCTGTCCATTCCCAAGGTGAGCGTTTGCAACACGATGACATCCCCGTAGCGATCGGCAATGACTCCGGGAAGACCGTCCGCTTCGCTCCAAACCAGGCGGCAGAGGCGCGGATCGCAGCCCGTCCGCTCGCGCCAGGCGAGTGCTTGCCTGACTCGCCGCGCAAAAAAGTCGAGATCGAGATCCTGCCGTCGCCTCGAGAAGCGCCGCGCGACGATCTGAGATTGCGAGTTGTAAATCGCGCAACCGAGCAGTCGGTCGCGGCCGTCTTTGAGAGAGATTACATCGCCGTCGGCCGGGTCTCCAAAGACCTTGAGAACCTCACTGGCGTAAACCCAATCGTGCCCGTGAAGGATCCGTGCTCGCGGTCGAACCACCAAACCACTCACGAACTCACCCTCCGGCCACCATTCCTGTCATCACCCGAATATCCCGCTCCTCCAGCAACACTACCTTCTGTCAAAACGAAACGTCCCGAGACACTCGCGCGCTCGGGACGGAAAGGATCGGTTAAGCAGCGGCCGCCCGGCTTACTTCTGGCTGCGTTCCTCGATGTACTTGACGACGTCGCCGACGGTCTGGAGCTTTTCGGCATCCTCGTCCGGAACCTCAACCCCAAACTCCTCTTCGAACGCCATGACAAGCTCGACGGTATCGAGGGAGTCGGCTCCCAGATCTTCGATGAACGAGGCTGTCGGGGTTACCTGCTCAGGATTGACTCCCAACTGCTCGACGATGATGTCTTTGACTTTATCTTCAATGGTTTTTTCAGACATGGCGGGTGATGATTTAGTGGCTAGGCGTAGTGATCGTCAGGGGCTTTGGCAACAAATAATTTGCAGAGCTGCGAGGGACGGAAATTTTCCGGCGAATTTCCCGGTGTTGCCCGCTCCGACAGTCAGGAGGCAACTGCCTTGCAAGGCTCGATGGGCGTCTTGCGACGAAGCCGCCTTCGCCATAAACCGGAGGGGTTTCCCCGTCGGAAGCGCCCTCGCCGACTATGGAGAGGGCGTGACGACCACCTCCGCGGAGTAGTCCGGATAGCCAACAATATCGGCCTTGATCGTATAAGGTTCCGATGGCTTCATTTCCCGGGTAGCTACCTTCTCGGAGTACTCGATCCGTTCCTTGGGATTGATGATGACCACTCCCTCCTGCAGCAGGAACAAGCGATCTTCCGACCACTTCTCCACGGTCTTGCCAGAGGGGTCAAACGTCAAGATGTCGATACGTTGCGTAGTATTAAAATCCAGACGAAGGATTTTGTTGGTATTGTTGCGCACTGTGTAGGTCGCATCCAATTCCCGGCGCTCTCCCATCGAAAACTGCGAAGGCTCGATCTCGATGGTCTGGGTCGTCTTTTCGGGACGCAACTGCCCCAGTTTCACGGAAGAGAACATATCCGTGAAGAATCTCGAGAACATTGCGGGAACACTGTCCCGGCTTTCCTTGGAACGCGGATAGGTCGCTACGGTGTTCAACTCCTGCAACTGTTGGCCTTCCTGGGTCATGGCGAACCTCGCTTCTTGTCGCTCCGCAAAAAACACGCTGCCTTCATCCGGAGGAGGGACCGAAAACGCCGACGAAGGATAAGACACTGCCGGGGTGGGACTCGCAAGGGCGGCGGGCGTCTGCTGAGCGAGGAGAACGCCCGGCGAAATCAAAGCCAGGAGCAAAACCAAAGACTTCATCGTCAGTACCTTGCTAAGCCAGCGGCAGCGCGGTTGCAAATCCGTTCTTGATAATTATCATCCGAAAATGTTCCGGCTCGCCCTGCTCTCCCTGTTTCCGTTGCTGGCGCTCGGCGCGGAGCAGAAACCTTCCACGATTTCCATCCGGCTTCACGCCGAGGGGAATCCCCGTGACGGCGAGACGTTCGTCGCTCCGGTCACCCTGATCAATCCTCCGAAGCAAACGGTCATCCGGAAGGTGCCGATCGTCACCGAGCGCGACATCGTCGCCTTCTACCCGTTCCATGCCGCGGATGGCAGCTTCGGCTGCTACTTCAAGCTCGATGCCAACGGCACGAACAAGCTCCTGCAACACAGCGTCGAGTACCGCGACACACTGGTGGTGGGCATGGTGAACGGACGTGTGGCGTGCGCCATGATGGTCGGCCAAAAGATTAATGACGGGATCATGCCTTTCCCGTCGGGCTTTCTTCCGAGGGAGATCGTCGAGCTTCAGGCCCGGTATCCAATCGTCGGCAAGGAAAAAGAGTTTCCCGAGCAGAAGAAAAAGGCCCTCGAGGCGCTCAAGGAGGTCAGGAAGAGCGAGGCCAAACAGGCGAAAAGCAAACCCACGCCGAAGAAGACAGCGCCATGACCGCGGTCCGCGCCGCCGTTCTCGTTCTCTTTCTCGCCTTAGGAGTTCTCCGAGCCCAGCCGCTCATCGACTTCCCCACCGAGAATCGTGCTCTGCTCAAGGGACGCCCGCAGGACTTTTTCATGTACGTAAACCGCGACTTCGAGGGCGAAAAATCGAAGCCCTGGCAGGGCGGGCAGTTCGGCTTCGTTCGCGGTCCGGTCCGCGGCGGCGGCAAGATCGTCTATCTTCAGCTTCACGAAGGGGTTGATATCCGGCCGGTGCGCCGCGACGCCCAGGGCAATCCCCTCGATGAAGTGAGGGCGGCCGCCGCCGGCAAAGTCGTGCACGTCAGCCGGGAGGCCGGCGCCTCCAACTATGGAAGATACGTGGTCATCGAACACCAGTGGGATGGCTGTCCCTATTTCACGCTCTATGCTCATCTTTCGTCGATTTCTGTCGAGGTCGGCCAGTCGGTTCGTCAGGGGGACACGCTCGGAATCATGGGCTACACCGGTTCAGGCATCGATCGCGAGCGCGCTCATATCCACTTCGAGATATGCATGATGTTCAACAAAGCCTTCGAAGGCTGGCACGATGCCAACTTCCCGAGGGACCCAAATCGTCACGGGATCTACAATGGATTGAACCTCGTCGGGACCGATCCGGCTGCGCTATTGATTGCTGCGAGCAAGAACCCGTCATTGCGCATCTCGGACTTTCTGGCCGCCATCGAACCGACCTTCAAAGTCACCGTCAAGAGTTCGCCCAACTTCTACCTGATCCGCGCCTACCCATGGCTGGTGCCCGCCGGTGAGATCGCCAATCCACCAGCCTGGACAATTGCCTTCTCGCGCCACGGCGTTCCGGTTCGAATTGAGGCGGCACGCGAACCCGTCACTCAACCGGTGGTCGCCTGGGTTAAAGAAACGGGAGAACCTTACTCCCGGCTCACGAAGAACCTGATCTCCGGTCCGCGCGGCGCCCCGCGCCTCACAGAATCCGGCCTGCGTTTTGCCAAGCTGCTCACTTGGCCCGACTAAAGCTTCAAGCGTCCACCTGTCTCCCGAAAAACTCTGGCCACGGATGGGGCACCGATGAACACCGATCCGAAAAACCCGGAAACCACGCGTCTGCACAGGCATGGAACACAGATTACAAACACCACAAGATCCCTCGGTGGTGTTCAACACCTTCGCGCTCGAAGGCGGCTGCCACCGAGGACATTCTGCACCTCAACCCCCCCCTCCACTAACACGCGAGGTTGTTTCACCGCAGGCCAGCCATTCTATCCGTGTTCGATCGGTGCCTGCTTATCTGTGGCGAATATTCCGGGGACGGATTGGCACCGATCGGAAGACTGCACTCCGCCTGGTCCGACCTGACGAACGCCTCGCTAGACGGCGATATCCTCGTTCCAAAGCTCCGCACGCTCGGCGACGAATCTGCGCATCATGGCGATGCATTCGTCGTCCTGGACGACCTCTAATTCCACGCCCTGGCTCCGCAGCCAGTCCTCTGCGCCAAGGAAGGTCTGATTCTCGCCAATGACGATCTTCGGAATCTTATAAAGGAGCGAGGTGCCGCTGCACATCGGACATGGTGAGAGGGTCGTGTACAACACGCACTCACGATAGACTGACGCCGGTTGACGGCCCGCCTGCTGGAAGGCACTCATCTCTCCGTGCAAGAGTGGATCCCCCTTCTGCACGCGCATATTATGGCCCCGGCCAATGATCCGGCCGCCGTGGACGATCACGGAACCAATCGGTATTCCCCCTTCCGCCAGTCCCTGCTTCGCCTCATCAATAGCAGCCTGAAGAAACGGGTCGCGCATCCGCGCAATCAAACCGGAGAACGATGCGAAGTCGAGCATTCTCGGTCCGCAAATTCCACCACGATCGAGGGCCCGAGACGTGCTAGCGTAAGCTGGGAAAGACTTTTCAACCGGACAAGGAGTCAAGCACTATGATGCCCACGCTGGTCACATTGTTCTTTTGCGGAGATCTCATGACCGGCCGCGGAATCGATCAGATTCTGCCTGCATCGAACCCTCCGATTCTCTTCGAGCCGTACGTCAAGGATGCTCGCAATTACATCGCTTTGGCGGAAAAGCGAAACGGCCCCATTCCGACCAAGGTCGACCACCGCTACATCTGGGGCGACGCGCTCAAGATCCTCGATGAAGTCCGGCCGGCTGCCCGCATCGTCAACCTGGAGACCAGCATCACCCAAAGCGACGATTTCTGGCCGAACAAGGGAATCCACTACCGCATGCACCCGGACAACGTTGAAATTCTCAAGGTGGCGGGAATCGACTGCTGCGTCCTTTCAAATAATCACACCGCCGACCTCGGGTTCCGCGGACTCTTGGAAACCCTGGAAACCCTCCGCCGCGCGGGCATCCAGTACGCGGGCGCGGGAGCAACCGCGAACGAAGCGGCCGCCCCAGCCGCGCTGGAGGTCGGGCCCGGATGCCGACTCCTCGTCTTTGGATATGGGATGGATTCCGCCGGCCTCCCCGCGAGCTGGGCCGCCGGCGCCTCCTCCCCCGGAGTCAATTTTCTTCCCGATCTTTCGCCGTCGACGGCTGACGCTGTCATCGAGTCGATCCGACGCCAGAGCCGGCCCGAGGATCTTGTGATCTTCTCCGTCCATTGGGGAAGCAACTGGGGATACGACGTGCCGGAGGAACAGATCGAGTTTGCTCACCGGCTGATCGATTCCGGGGCGGTCGATATTGTTCACGGCCACTCGTCACACCACGTCCGGCCCCTGGAAATCTACAAGGGAAAATTCATCCTCTACGGAGCCGGAGACTTGCTCAACGACTACGAAGGCATCGAAGGCGACGAATCCTACCGCGGCGATCTGGCGCTGATGTACTTCCCGACGCTCGATGCGCAGACGGGTCAATTGGTTCGCCTGAGGATGTTTCCGCTTCAGACTTTCCGGTTCAGCCTCCGCCGGGCTTCCGAGGGCGACGCCCATTGGCTCAGCCGGATTCTCACGCGCGAGAGCCAGTCGTTCGGAACCTCAGTAAAGCATGAGAACGGCTGGCTCGAGGTGGAGCTGCTCCCTAACCTATGAGACGCCGACTCATTGGAAATCGACGACAGGAGATACAAGAATAGGAGTGCCGGTCCCCTCTCCTCCCTCCCGGATAGCGGACCGCTTATGCGAGCTACTCGGGATACGCTCCGAAAAACGTTCCGGTCGAAATCCACGAGGGCTCCGGTCATGACACCGGACTCCGGACTAGCATGTACGCGGCCAGGGCAGCCACTTGATCGGGCTTGACGACATCACACAGGGAGTCGAATGACTCATCCGGAAGACGCGCCAGATATTGATCGAGTTCGGGGCAGCCGGAAGCTCCGTGCGCGAACTCAATCATGTGCCGTTTCATGTCGTGACGGAGTTTATTTGGAGATGGGAGGCGGGCCAGCTGCCCTTCGGCGAAATCGTCCGCCTACTCAATCTCGAGGGAAACATCGTCCCTCGAAACGGAGACCTTGTAGCATTGGACATCCTGGACGGCCGGCGGGGTCAGCGCCTTGCCGGTCGCGAGATCGAACTCCGCCGCATGCCACGGACAGACCACGCAACCGTCGACGACGACACCTTCGCTCAGCGGCGCACCGTCGTGCGTGCAGTCGTTGTCGATGGCGTAGAGGGTGCCGTCGACGTTAAAAATCGCGATCGATCTCCCGGCAATCCCGACGGTCCGCGCACTGCCTGGCGGAAGATCCTGTGTCGTTGCGACTTTGTGAATGGCCATTGTCGAACTCTGCCAAGTCTATCGCGAAAAGCCACTCACTGCAACGCACTCATGCGCGCAAGACCTTTCGTCTTGTCTCAATTGCCTGTTCGACAACATCGGCCGCCAGCTTGAGGCCGTCGACTCGCGCGATCTCCGCCTTCCATTGTTGCGCCCTGGAGCGGTAGCGGCGCTTCGTGAGGACCGATCTTACCGCGACGCTATCGAGGCCTCATCCAGGACGGTGACCGCGGCTCGCCGCAGGAGCTCGCCGGTGAAGCGAATGGCACTCCAGCCGCTCAGGCGACCAAGCTCGGCGGTCGTTCGGGCGAGAGAGCCCAGGGGAAGCGCCTTTTCTCCGACCACGGCAAATTTGAGACCGGCTGATTCCGTCTTGGCGCGTGCATCGGGCCGCGCGATCAGGGTCACACGATGACCGCGTCGCTTGAGTTCGCGCCCCAGCGTCGTCATCGGGTTAAGGTGACCACTCAGCTCGGGACAGCTCAGGCCAAGATGCGCCACAGAATGTCGTGACCTTATCTCTCAGAGAACTCTGCCATAACTAGGAGAGAAACAGATGCCTCCTGAGCACCGTTCTAGATCGCATACGCGTCGCTCGCGACTGTCGCGGAAAGCTTGCGCACTTCGACCTCGATGGGCTGGACATGGCTGATGATGTACGAGCCGCGGTGCGTATCGCGTTGCATCGGCTGCACATCGCCACGTGCATCCGTGGCCCGCGCCATCAGGAGGTGCATTCCAGGTTCCGCGGGTGTGCGCCAGTAGTACTCCCAAAGGCGCCATGCATAGGGCACCGACTCTCCTAACAATTGCGCTGGTTCCCAGCGGGCTCCACCGTCGGTGCTCAGCTCGACGCTGCTCACCTCCGATTCTCCGGTCCACGCCGCGCCGTAGACACGATAGATGGCGTCGGTCGGAATGATCTCGCGCAGAGCAGGACGAGCGATTTCGGCTTTGACTTCCACTTCGCTTACCGGAAGCAACTGCACAGGAAGTTCGTCGCGCTGTTCCCAGAAGGTATAGTCCGCCGTCTGGAAATAGCCGCGGAACGAGGTGTCCGCTACGACGATGCGCGACAGCCATTTCACGGAAGCCATGCCGTACCATCCGGGAACGATCGCGCGCAGCGGAAAACCATGCGAAGGAGAGAGCGGCTCGCCATTCATGTTGTAGGCCAGGACCACCTCGGGCATGAGCGCCTTGGCGAGCGGCAGACTGCGCGCATAGTGAATCTTCCCAGGTGACACCGGCTCCTTGGTAATGACCCCATGATCCGCCCCTTCCAGCACGACCTCTATCGCTCCCGCTCGAATCCCCGCGCGTTTGAGCACGGCGGCGAGCGGCACACCAGTCCACTCGGCGTTGCTGACCGCGCCAAGTTCCCACTGCAGGCCACCAACTTTCGGCGAGAGGAAAATCCGACTGTTGCCTGCGCACTCGAGCGTCATGGTCACGGTACGCGAGGGCATGTTGAGCAATTCATCGTAACCAATCTCGCAGGGTTTCTCGACGCGTCCCTCGATGATGAGCCGCCATCCATCTGTCTCCAGCTTTGGCACATCAAAATGGCTGCGCACGAAGAACTGTTCGTTCGAGGTGATGAAGCTGTTCAGCGTCGAAAACGGAAACTCGAGGTTCTCGGGATTTCGGTCGCGGACGATGAGACCGGCAAAAGCTTGTGTCTCCGAACTTCGCACCGACAATTCGCCCGCGTCTGTCTCTTTCATTTTCTCCGCCGCAGTTTTCTCCGGTGCGCGAGGCCCGTAAAGGCCAAAAACACGCTCCGCGGGCATGAACCGCCGAGAAAAATCGGGCACCGAGCCAACAGACGAAATAAGTTGGCCCATGGCTTCCGTTCCGCGAATCGTCGCTCTCTACATTTCGCCTGGCCACAACTATTACGGGCACTACGGCCAGCCGGCCGGCGGGCACTCGGTTATTTCCGTTCCGGCGGTCGAATGCATGGCCGGCAAAGGTCTGGTCGGCGATCGCTACTTCGATCACCAGCAGAATTACAAGGGTCAGATCACTTTCTTCGCCTGGGAAACGTATGAGGTTCTTCGTCAGCGCTTTGGAGTCACCGACAAGCATCCCGGCGTCTTCCGCCGGAACGTGATCACGCGTGGCGTGGATTTGAACTCGTGGATCGGACGCGAGTTCGAAATTCAGGGAGTGCTCTTTGAAGGAACGCAGGAGTCCTCGCCCTGCCTATGGATGAATCAAGCATTCTGCGAGGGCGCCGAAGAAGCCATGCGGGGGCGTGGTGGTTTGCGAGCGAGGATCCTGACCGATGGGCTCCTGAAGGTCGACGAGACATGAGAAAGACCTTTGCCGCTGTCTTGCTGGCGGGGGGCCGGTCGACGCGCATGAAGACCAACAAGGCCTTCCTCGACTTCCACGGAATACCAATGTGGCGCTTCCAAATGGAGAAGCTCGAGAGACTGGGGCCGGACGAACTCTTCTTTTCCGTTCAGCCGGGAATGGACTTCCCTCCGGGCGCCTGGACGTTTGTTTGCGACCGCCGGCCCGATTTCGGTCCGCTAGGCGGACTTGAGGCAACGCTCCGTCAGACACGGGCAGACTTTCTTGTAACGCTGGCCGTGGACATGCCAGCCATGACGACAGATTTCTTGCGTGAACTACTGGAGGCATCCGGTCCCGCCGGAGTCGTCCCATTGCTCGAGGGATTCTACTGCGGAGCCGCTGCCGTCTACCCGGTCAAGATCCTTCCCCTTGTGGAAACGATCCTCGCTAAGAATGACCGATCGTTTCAGCGCCTG
Source organism: uncultured Verrucomicrobiae bacterium (assembly GCA_963820865.1). Taxonomy (GTDB): domain Bacteria; phylum Verrucomicrobiota; class Verrucomicrobiia; order Chthoniobacterales; family Terrimicrobiaceae; genus DASTFP01. The sequence continues at coordinate 1,129,606 of CAWGBZ010000007.1, read as the reverse complement.
ATCCGCGAAGCAGCCGCCTCCAGTTTGATGAATGCCAAACCGGTCTCGCCGGAAGGGCGGCCGCTCTTCGAGAACTGGAACGCGCCGGAGGATCAGCGAAGAAGCGAATCAATTCCCCTTTCGGACTAAGCTTAGCTTTGCCTCACTGGGGGCATCTCGATCTTGACCGCGCAGGCCTTATAGGATGGCTGACGCGAATACGGGTCGAAGGCCGGGAACGTCAACCGATTCACCTCGGGATAGTGCATGGGAATAAACAGTTGTCCCTCCTGGACCGTCGGCGTGACATAAGCCATTGCGCGAATGGTCGCCCGCCGCGAGGAGATTGTCACCATGGAGTTCCTTCGAATGCCCAGCTTGCGAGCGTCTTCGGGATTGATCTCGACATAGCAGTCCTTGGAATAAAGCTTGCGCAGGACGTCGGACTTGCCCGTGCGCGTATTGGTGTGCCATTGCGAAGAGGTCCCGCGGCCGGTTAGCAGGAGAAAGGGAAACTGCTCGTCGGCTCGCTCTGGCGCGGTCCGGGGCTCCTCGAAGATGAACCGTGCTTTCTTATCACCGGTGAAAAAGCGACCATCTTCAAACAATCGTCTTTCCGTGGGAAACTCCAGGTTCGCGCCGGTAATCCGGCTGGCCTCCGCCTCGCTGAGCGGCCATTGGATGCCGCCACACTCGTCGAGCATCCGGTAGTCGCGGATACCCGTGATATCGTTTGGTCGATTCGTGGAGATCATTTTGAGAGTCTGAAAAACGGCCTCGGGCGAAGTCCATCGCGCAAACATCTCTCCGCAGCCCCAGTAGTGCGCGATCAGCTGGCAGATATGAAAATCCGATAGCGCCTGGCCCGGTGCACGTCGTACCTTCTTGACCAGTCCGATCCGGCGCTCCGAGTTGATCAAAGTGCCTTCCTTCTCGCCCCAGCCGGCGGCAGGCAAATACAGGTCCGCGCGTTGCGCAGTCTCCGTGGTCGGATACATGTCCTGCACCACCAGAAAATCGAGCTTTTCCAGGATTCGGTTGAAATCATCCTGATGGATCCAGGAGTGAGATGAATTCGTTGCGATCACCCACAGACCTTTGATCCGGCCGTCCGCAATGCCCTGGACGATTTGGTCGTAGGCCATGGATGCCTGGCGCGGAATAGTCTCTTCTGGGATGTGGAGGATGTTCGCGATCTTGGCCCGATCTGTTTCGCTCTCCGAATTATGACCACCAATAAGGCTGGTAATATTGGCAAACAAGCGGGAGCCCATGGCGTTGCATTGTCCGGTAATCGAATTCGCGCCGGTGCCCGGGCGCCCAATGTTACCGGTCATGAGAGCGAGATTGATGATAGCCTGGGCCGTGCGCGTCGACTCGTGCCCTTGGTTGACTCCCATCGTCCACCAGAACGAGACACGGCGCCCGTCGGCGATGGTTCGGGCAAATCGCTCCAACTGCTCTTCGCTCAGTCCCGTTTCGGCAGAGGCTCGATCGCGCGTAAAGGCGGCGACGAATTGAGCAAATTCCTCAAAGCCGGTTGTGTGCGCCCCGATGAACGCCTGGTCGATCGCGTTGTTTGCGATCAAGAGGTTGGCGATACCATAGAGCAGCACGAGATCGGATTTCGGCCGAATGGCATAGTGTTGCGTGGCGGCCATCGCCGTCTCGGTGGTTCGAGGATCGACCACGAGAATCTCGGGCTTGTTGCGGTTGCGCATCACCCGCTGCCACATGATCGGATGAGCCAGGCATGGATTGGCTCCGACAAAAACCAGCACGTCTGAAGTCTCGAAATCCGCGTACGTAAAGGGCGGCGCGTCAAAGCCGAACGACTCTTTGTAGGCCACATGGGATGTCGCCATGCATTGACGCGTGTTGCTGTCGCAATGGACAAATCCCATGCCAAACTTGAACAGACATCCAAGAAAGGCCATCTCCTCCGTCGTAATCTGACCGGTGCTCAGGAACGCCACCGATTCGGGACCATGTTTGAATCGAATCTCCTTGAAGCGCTCACAAAACAGGATCAGGGCGCGCTCCCAGTCGCAAGGCTCGAGGACGCCGGCGCGGCTGGTCCTGACCAGCGGCGTCGTCCCACGATCGGGCGACGATAACGGCGTAAGCGCCTCCCATCCCTTCGGACAAGCCATGCCGAGGTTAACCGGATAGCTGGTGTCGGCGCTGAGATTAATTGCCTGACCGTCACGCATGTGAATGTTCAATCCACAACCCGTCGAACAGAACCCGCAAACCATGGTGGTGGTGGCGTCCGGAGCAAGCCGTGCCGGCACCTGACCCAGACCGAATTTTCCGGGGTCACGGACGAGTTCTTCGGTCAGCGGCCCAGTCCATGCTCGAAACGCGAGCGCCTCTCGCAGAGGTTCGAGCCGCACGGCCCGGCGTTTCGACTGCCGCAACCCCGCGGTCGTCATACGCCTCCAGGCATGCGCGGAGCGGTCACGGCGGTAAAGAAGCCGAACCGCTCAATCACGTGAGCAGCGACCAGGGCCGTCAGCGCCACGCCCGCGGCCATCGTCATGATCGATCCATTCGTCACAAGGGCCAGCGCCGCGGCAAGAATCCCCAAGACCGACAATCCCAGTCGCGCCGGGCGAAACCACGGCAAGAGAGTGCAAATGGTCTGTTCCGAACGATGAATCGGACTCGAAGAGTCACCGACTGCTCGCCGACCACTCCATGTTTCCCACGCCAGAACCGCCGTCCCAACCGCGATTGATACGATGAGGGCGACGCGAAAAGCTTCGCTTGCAGGCGCAACCCATCCAAGCACCACCGCCACCGCCATCGCCCCCAGGGTGACCGTCGCTCCGAAAAACCGCGGCGCCGTCAACGGCAGCGCCCAGTAAGCGCGACGCGTGTCTGCGTAGATCATGACGGAAGTGAAGACCGCCGCCAGCCCGGTCACGGCGGCGACGACAAGGCCGGTGAGCGCATGGGACGAACCGGGAACCAGCCAGCAAAGCGCGGTCGCCGCGAAGGCCATCGCCGCAAAGATTCCAAAGGCCAGAATCTCGCGACTCATCCACGAAGTGCGCAAACCGAGAAAAAACCGCCACGCGCCAAGCGGCCGGCCGAGGTGAAAAACCGAGGCGGCCAATCCTGCGTTCAATGCGACGAACCCGACGGTCGCCGGCACCGCCGCATCGCGAAGGAACGCTTGACCGCCCGCGATTCCGAACGCTGCGAGCGTGAGAAACATTCCCGCGGCCAACTGGGAGAGCAGAAGCATGATGATCAAGGGCCAGTGCGCATGTTCAAGCCGCAAGGCATGGGCATCGGCAGGTTCGGCATTCCTCGGGATCGCCTTGCTCGAGAAATAGGTCGTCGTCGGTTTGGTGTAGCTGGAACTCGAACGCTCCGGGGACGATATGCGTTTCTGCCTGTGCCGCGGCGCTGACCGCAGCGACATCCACGAGGCGGATGGTGATGGCTTCGTGCGGGCAGGCCTGAACGCAGGCCGGCGCCTCGCCCACAGCCAGGCGGTCCGTGCACATGTCGCACTTGCGCACAATGCCGAGGCGGTGGGAATATTTGGGCACGTCGTACGGACACTTCATCGTGCAGTACTGGCAGCCAATGCATTGATCATCGAGATGCCGCACAATTCCCGTTTCCGGATTCTTGTCGTACGCGAGAACCGGACAGCCCTCGAGACAGGCGGGTTCGAGGCAATGATGGCAGGCAGTTGTCACCGTCTGCAGGTAGGGCTTCCGATCTTCCATCCCCGTGATCAAACCGACGTCACGCCAGGTTTCGTGCTCCTCCAGCCCGTTCAACGAGTGGCACGCACTCACACAGGCCTTGCAGCCGGAGCAGGCATCCAGATCGACGGCAAAAGCGTACTGCTGACCGACGCCGGGCTTGGCAGCAGGGATCAGATCACGGTAGTAGCGCGCCTGCGCGGGAAACTCGGTGCGGGCGTGCCTTTGGGCAAACCGCTCGACGGGCGTCAATCGCTGCTGCTCGGCGAGAAGCTCATCGATGAGATTGACTTCAAGCGTAACCCCCGTCATTCTTGAAAAAGCACCTGCAATGAGTTGACATCGTGCCGCATCGTGAAGGACTGGAACGACTCGCTGCCTTGACGGTGCTTGCGGTAAGCGAGAAGAATCTTTTCCACGGCCGCATTCAGTTCATCATGCGGAAGCGCCTGATAGATTTGCCTTCCACAGGCCACGTTCTTGCCAAACCCGCCTCCGACGAAGACGTGATACGCCTCGCGGCCGTCGCGCGTCTTCGCTCCCAGCATCCCGATGTCCCCCATGTAATGCTGCGCGCACGAGTTCGGGCACCCCGTGAAGTGAATGTTCACGGGCTGATCGAGTTTGATCCGCTTCTCCAGATACTTGATCAGGCCCGCCGCGTGGCCCTTGGTATCGGTCGACGAGAATTTGCAGTACTTGTTGCCGGTGCAGGCAATGACCCCGCTGGCGAGGTTCGATTGCTGGTGGTCGAAGCCCATCTTGCAGACTGCCTTTTTGATCGTCTCGACAAATGCCTCGGGAACATTCGGGATGATGAAGTTCTGCCAGACGGTTAGCCTGATCTCACCGGATCCATAGTTGTCGGCGAGATCCGCGAGACGAAACATTTGCGCGGGGGTAATTTGCCCCACCGGCAACGCTACCCCGACATAGTAAAGCCCCTTTTGTTTCTGGGGATACGCGCCGATATGGCTGTGCGGCAAGTCGGCCCACGGATAGACAATCGCGGCCGGGTCCAAAGGCAGACGCCGCAAGCTGGCGCCGAGCACCTTCTCCGTCTGAGCCAGGTACTCATCGAGCGTCCATTTGTCGAGCAGGTGCTTAAGGCGTGCCCTCTTGCGATCGCCCCGGTTGCCATTCTTGATGTAGACGCGAACGATCGCGACGATCACCTTCACGATGTCCGGCGGCGGCACCATCACACCTAGATCCCGCGCGAACGACTTGTGCCCGGTCGCTCCGCCGAGCGCGATACGGAAGAAAACCTCGTCGCTCACCGTCACCGCCTTGACGCCGATGTCATTGGTGTCCTCGACGGATCCGATGAGCCCTCCGCCGTCGAAGGCGATGTTGAACTTGCGCGGAAGGTTATAGAATTCGCGATGGGAAAGAATAAAATCGGCAAGCTCCCGGACGTAGGGCGTGCAATCGATCAGCTCCCTGGGATCAATCCCCGCAGTGGGGTTTGAGGTCAGGTTCCGAATGTTGTCAGCCCCGGTTCCGCGGGTATGAAGCCCGACCGCCTGGATGCGCCGCAGCAACTCCGGGGCGTCCTTGGGCTGAATAAGTCGTAGCTGGAAATTGGCTCGCGTGGTGATCTGGCAGTAACCGCTCGTCAGGTCCTTGGCCGCTTGCGCAAGACCGCGAAGCTGATAGGTGGTGACGATTCCTCCCGGAATGCGCAGCCGGGCCATGAAGGCTTCCTTCACCGGATTGAGATAGAAGAGCCCGTTCCACTTGAAGCGGTATGTCTCCTCCTTGTCGGGAGCCTTGTTCGCCCGCGCGTTCTCCAGGAGCCGGTAATAAGAATCGAGAGGATGTTCCTCGTTCTTCATTCGCTCCTCCGCAGTGAGCAGAACCTCTTCTTCCGTTTCCGTCGCGGGGCGGTCAGCCGCCACGTTCTGATGCTCCGACAGGAAATCCGCGAAGACGGCGGCACGCTGCGCCATCCCCGCAAAGAAGCCCGTCAGGTAGGTCGTCTGTTCCTCGCTGAGCGGAGTTCCTGCAATTTCCTTGATCGATGCAATTGTCATGGTCTTCAGAATGGGCTGCACGTCACTGCGAAATCCGGACGCGGCTTAGTAGACATCGCGTAAATATCGCTTCTCCGATTTGAGCTGTTTGACGTAGTCCGTCGCCTGCTCTGCAGAGAGCCCACCCGCCGTTTCAGCAATCTTGTGCAAGGCGATATCAACGTCTTTGGCCATCCGTTTGGCATCGCCGCAGACGTAAAAGTATCCCCCCTCCTGCAGCCACGACCAGATCTCGCCAGCGTTCTCCATCATCCGGTCCTGGACGTAAATTTTCTCCTCTTGATCACGTGAGAACGCGGTGTCCAGCCTGGCCAGAAGGCCATCGTTCTTCATGGCTTCAAGCTCCTCGCGGTAGAGAAAATCATAGGCCGCCCTCTGGTCCCCAAAGAGGAGCCAATTCTTACCCGTCGCGGCCAACGCCCGGCGCTCCTCAAGAAACGCCCTGAAAGGCGCAACGCCGGTTCCCGGGCCGACCATGATGATCGGCCTCGATCCGTCCGCCGGCAGCTTGAAGCTCGGGGATTTGTGCACAAATACCGGCACCGTGGTCTCCGGACCAACCCGATCGGCAAAGAAGGTGGAACATACGCCCTTGCGCGCGCGCCCATTCAATTCGGTACCGGACCACTGCCACGGTCAGGTGCACCTCGCCAGGATGGGCCTTGGGGCTCGACGAAATGGAGTAGAGGCGCGGCTGCAGTTTGCGCAAGGGGGCGACGAATTCCACCGCGGACGCGGCCTTGGACGGAAGATCAGCGAGAAAGGGCTTGAGATCGAACTTTTGAAGAAGCGCGAGCCGCAAGGGCATTTCGCTGCCGTCCGGAGCCTTCACCGCTTCCTCGCCATCGAGACCCGCCGCATCGAGAATCTCCCGGACAAAATCCGGGCAATTGCTCGGCACCACTCCCAAGGCGTCGCCTACTTCATACTCGAGCCCGGAGCCCTCAAGGACGATCTCCAGATGGCGCGTTTCCTTGGCTGAACCCGGAGCGTTCAGAACGCGGTTCGTCTTAACGACTGCGGGGAAAGGATTCGACTTGCCAAAGGAAGAAGGAGCGCTGACGGCCGTTTCGGCCGTCGGCGTGGCAGCCGGCACGGCGGCCGCCGCGGAAGGCGAAGGCGCCGCGGCGCCTTCCAACGATTTTATCAAGTCCCCAAACCATTCGGTCGAAGGGGCTTCATAGTCCACATCGCAATCAACTCGGGGATGAACGCGCTTGGCGCCCAGTTCTTCCAAGCGGGCGTCGAAGGCCTTGCCGGCCTGGCAGAACTGGACGTAGTTGCGGTCGCCCAAAGCCAGGACTGAAAACTCAAGATTCTCCAGCCGCGGAGCCGTCCCATTCTTTAAGTAATCCCAGAACGCCTGCGCGTTGTCCGGCATCTCCCCATCCCCATAGGTGCTGGTAATGACGACCAGGCGTTTTTCCTTGGTGAGATCAATCGTGGCGAAGTTCTCCATGCCCACCACGCGCGTTTCGAAGCCGAGCTTCTTGGCTTCCCTGGCAAAGCGTTGCGCGAGTCCCTCAGAGCTTCCAGTCTGCGAACCAAACAAGAAAAGCAAAGGACCAAGCGATGGAGCGGTAGCCGCGACTCCGCCGGGCTGGCCGACCGGCTCCGAGCTGAACAAGCCAGCCAGGAATCCGTTGAGCCACATGCGCTGCATGGCATCGAACGGAGCGGTTTCAGGAATAACGGGAATCTTGGTCATCGTGTGAGTCGCCGGCATCACGAGCCGGCTATTGCGGGTTGCTGCTCTTGGAAAGGCATGGCCGCCGCGCCTCCTTCAGGGGCGGCCTTCCCGGGCTGCTGATGCGCGCGAACCTCCAAAAACTCAATCAACTGCGCGCGCAGCTTGTAGTAGTCGGGGTGCTCCATCACTTCCTTGCGAAAGCGCGGTCGCGGAAAATCGACCTCGATGATTTCGCCGATACCGGCGGCCGGACCATCCGTCATGCAAATGATTCGGTCGCTCAGGAAGAGCGCCTCATCGACATCGTGAGTCACCATCATGGCGGTGATCCTTTCGCGTCGCCAAAGGCTAATGAGCACTTCCTGCAGCTCATACCGCGTGAGCGAATCCAACATCCCGAATGGCTCGTCGAGCAGCAGCATCTTGGGAGAAAGCGCAAAGGCTCGCGCGATCCCGACGCGCTGCCGCATGCCCTGGGAAAGCTCGGCCGGTAGCTTATGCAGCGAGTCTCCCAGCCCCACGAGCGTCAGGTAGTACTCTGCAATCAGCCGCCGCTCGCGGACCTCCGCGGTGTAGAAGACTTGATTCACGCCCAGCATCACGTTCTCAAACGCCGTCATCCAGGGAAGCAGCGACGGCGATTGGAAGACCACTCCGCGATCCGGACCGGGACCTTTGAGCTCCTTCCCGGCAAGCACAATCCCTCCGCCGGAGACCGAACTCAGGCCGGCAACCATCATGAGAATCGTCGATTTGCCGCAACCCGAGTGACCGATGACGGTCACAAACTCGCCTTTGCGAAACTTGAAGTTTACATCCTTGACGATCACGGCCTCCCCTTTCGGAGATGAATAGCTCTTGGCGAGATCCCAAAGCTCGAGGTAAGCTTCATCACTCATACGGTCACCTCCACCGATTCGCGTTTCTCCTCGCTGCGCCGACGCGGACGGCGCTTTTGGCCAAGCACCCAGCGCGGCTCGCTGAGGTCCTCGGGCAGGAGATCTGGCAGGACCAGCTTCTTGCTCAGGGCAACCTTTCGCTTGTCCGTCGCCATGAGCAGATAGTCGATCACTTCATTGCGCGTCTGTTTGAAATCGTAGCTCTCATTGATGAGTCTGCGTGAGCGCGGACGCGGGATGGTGATGGGAATCGACGGGCCAAGCGTGGCCCGCGGTCCAGCCGTCAGGGGAATGACGCGGTCTGCCAGGAGGATGGCTTCGTCCGGATCATTCGTAATGAGGATCACCGTCTTTTTCTCTTCCTGGCAGATCCGGTTGATTTCGTCCTGCAGGTTCGCGCGGGTGAGCGCATCCAGGGCGCTCAGCGGTTCGTCCAAAAGAAGAATGCCTGGCTTGAGCGAGAGAGCGCGCGCCACCGAGACGCGCTGACGCATTCCCCCGGAGAGTTCGCGCGGAATTTTGTCGCGCGCCGGGGTCAGGTTGACCATCGCGATCTTCTTTTCAATGTGTGCCCTGCGCTGCTCCGGAGTCCATGCGTCGAAGACCTGGTCGACGGCGAGCGCAATGTTCTCGTAAACCGTCAGCCATGGGAGGAGCGAGTAATTCTGAAAAACGATTCCCCGATCGGGCCCGGGACCTTCCATCTTCTTGCCGTTGAGCCTGATCGAACCGGAATCCGGCTGGAGCAGGCCGGCCAGAAGAGACATCAGAGTCGTCTTCCCGGCGCCCGAATAGCCGATGATCGCAACAAATTCCCCCTGCTCGACCTCGAGCGTGATGTCCTCCAACACCTCGGTCCTCTGGCCTTTCGGCCCGAATCCCTTAGAGACATTTCTTACTTCGAGAAAAATCATGATCTCAAGCCGTCTTGAATTGCGCTTCGACCATGCTCATCAGCCGGTCGAGAACAAAACCGACGATGCCAATGGTCAGGATGCAGAGAATGATGTGAGCGTAGCTGAGCGCGTTGTATTGTTGCCAAAGGAAGCCACCGACCCCCGGTTTCCCCGTCAACATCTCGGCGGCCACGATGACGAGCCAGGCGATACCCAGCGACAGCCGGAATCCCGTAAACATATAAGGCAGGGTGGCTGGCAAAAGGACTTTGAAGAGCGTTTTGGTCCGCGACAGCTTCAGGACTTTGGCGACGTTAAGGTAATCCTGAGGGATGGCCCGGACGCCCACCGCCGTATTGAGAACCGTCGGCCACATTGAGCAAATCGCGATCGTGAAGATGGCCGCCAGGTCGGACGCCGAATAGCTAAGACCCAGCCCTGGAATGGTCAGCTTGGCGCCAAGGAACAGCACCATTCCGAGCGGCAGCCAGGCCAACGGCGAGACCGGACGGAGGACCTGAAAGATCGGGTCGAACATTTTCGAGAAGGTCTTCGACAACCCGAGGAAGAACCCGATCGGTGTTCCGATGAGCAAAGCAAGGATGTAACCTTGCGCTACCAGCTTCAGCGAGAGCCAGGTAAAGCTGAGAATACCCTGATCCAGTTCACCCCGCTTGGCAAAGGGCTCCAGAATGTACGGCTTGCTCTTGGCCCAGGTTTCGGCCGGCGAGGGCAGATCCGCCGAGAGACCGACCCGCTCTACCTTGATCACCTTGTCGCCAAAGTCATCCACGGTTTCCTTCCTCACTTCCTTGCCCGCAATCAGGCTCCAGAGCAGGACGCAGACAGCTACGCCGATCGCCGGAAGGATCAGCCAATCGATTTTCTTCAGGATGGATTCTTTCATGATTCGTGCAATGCCGGTTTCTTCTTAAGCCCCGAAATTTCAAATTCGGCGGCGTATTTTTCAGGCTCGGCGGGGTCGAAAACCCTTCCGTCAAAAAGGACTTCCGTGGCAAACTCCGCCCGGCCGTGCGGAACTCCGAGTTCGTTCATCGCCGCTTCATAAAAGTCGGGCCGCATCACCCGCGCGGCCACGCCCAGATAGTCGGGCGCGGAGGGAAGCATCGACCATCGACGAAACTGCGAAAGCCACCACACCGCAAACTTAGGCTGGGGATAATTGCAGTCCCGTTGGGAGAAGGTCAGTCCGCGCAACCCGCCTACGGTTCGTCCGCCCAGATCGATTTTCGAACCGAGACGCGATCGAATCGTCTTCGCCGGAGAGTTCAGATAGGGCGGACGCTCGAGGACGGCCGCCAGCTCGTCATGGTTCGTCTCGTCATCGCACCAGAGCGAAGCCTCATGCAGCGCCTTGAGGGTCGCCTTGACCGAATTGGGATGCGCCTCGGAGAACTCTTCGGTGAAGGCGAGGACTTTCTCGGGATGATCGGGCCAAATTTCTTCGCTGAGTGCCGCGGAAAAGCCGAGTCCCTCCTCGATGGCCCGGACATTCCATGGCTCCCCGGCACAAAACCCATCGAGACGTTCCGCGCGCATGTTCTCCACCATCATCGGGGGAGGAATGGTGATCAGGGCGACGTCTTTGTCCGGGTTGATTCCGCGTGCGGCGAGCCAATATCTCAGCCACATGGCATGCGTGCCAGGCTGCAGAGTCATGGCAAAGACCATCGGACGGCCCCTGTTGCGACATTCCTGAGCAAACGCTCGCAGATCTCTGACCCCCCCTCCAAGCAATTGACGATGCCGCACCGAGACGGTGATGGCCTGTCCGTTGCGGTTGAGAATCCATGGAATGATTAACGGCCGGTGCTGGGTGCCCAGCTTGCCCACTGCCGCCGCTACCGGCATCCCAAAGAGCATGTGCGCCGCCTGAGCCTCTCCACTTAGCAATCCGTCGCGGCTCGCCGTCCAGCTTCCGAATTTCGTCAAACTTGACTCAATCCCATGCTTCTCAAAGAAGCCCTTTTCATGGGCTACTACGATCGGGGCGCAATCGGTCAGGGGGAGGATGCCAAAGTTCAAGCGGTTGACTTCCGGGTCACCGGCTTCGGCCACCTCGAGCGAAGGACCACGCCCGAGCAGGACTGACAGATCCAGGACCTCCGCCCGCTGCCACGCGACATCCTGCGGGCGGCCCGAACTCTGCACGTCGGTGCGGTGACCATTTGGCTGCTCATGAGAAACGTTCATCGCCTCTAGCCCTTCATGTTGTTCACTGCGAAGCTCTTCGCGTACGCTTCCAGATCGCCCTTCGGGTCGAAGGTGACATTGTCGAAAAGCGTTTCGGATTCTTCGTTCAAACCGCCGTACGCATAGCCGGCTTCCTTCATCGCTTCTTCATAGAGGTCGGGGCGCATAACCTGTTTGGCGATTCCCTCATAATCTGGCGCCCCTTCGACGAAGCCCCAGCGGCGAAACTGCGTGAGCCACCATTTGGCATACTTTGGCTGGGGATAGTTGCAGTTCCGTTCGCTGAAGATCATGTAGTTGGGATCTCTAACCTTGCGACCGTCTCCCATGATGTACTTTCCCTGGAGCCGCCCGAGGATGATGTCCTCGGGACAATTGATATAGGTGGGCGAAGCAACGATCTTAGCCATTTCCGGCCGATTGTTCATGTCGTCCGCCCAAACACTTGCCTCATTAAGAGCTTTCAAAACCGCCTTGATCGTCTTCGGATTGGCATCGGCGAAGTCCGCCGTGAAGGCGCACACCTTCTCCGGGTGGTCCTTCCAAATGGCCTGACTGGTGATCCCGGTGAAGCCAATGTCATCGGCGATCACCCGGGCGTTCCATGGTTCACCCACGCAGAACCCATCCATTTTACCCACCTTCATGTTGGCCACCATCTGCGGCGGCGGGACCGTGATCAGCGCAACATCGCTATCCGGATTGATTCCTCCCGCGCCAAGAAAATAGCGCATCCACATGGCGTGCGTTCCCGGGGGAAACGTCATGGCAAATGACAACGGCGTCCCGGCCGCCTTAGCCTCCTCGACGAGCGGCTTGAAGCCCGTAGGGTCTTCCGCGATCTTCCCCTTGTACTTGCTCGCGAACGAGATCGCCTGCCCGTTCCGGTTCAAAAGCCATGGGACAATCATCGGCTTCTTGGGCGATCCCGCCAGGCCCATCGTCGACGCGATCGGCATACCCAGCAACATGTGCGTCGCCTGGATGTCTCCGTTCGAGAGCGCGTCGCGAATAGACGCCCAGCTCGCCCCTTTGCTTACCACCGAGTTGATCCCATGCTTCTTGAAAAGGCCCTTCTCGTGGGCAATCACAATGGGCGAACAGTCCGTCAAGGCGATGATGCCGAACTTCAGGTCGGTTGTTTCCGGGGCATCGCTCGCGAACACCGAACCGACCCATCCCGCCGGCAACCCGCTCAGCAGAGCCGTGAGGCCCATCCCTTTCACGGACGTCGAGAGAAACTGCCGTCGCGTCACGCCTGAGGCCAATCCACCCGCCGGCAGTGGCTGCGTCGAAAGCTGAGATTCTTTCTCGGGTGGTTGCATAGTTAGTTCGCTTTTGTCGTTGTTAAAATGCTTAAGGAGAGAGTCCTAGAGTCCGGGCCGCGACCAAGATCCCTAAGATAAGCGACGCAGTCCGGAACCGAGGCAGCATGTTTTCCACGCCGCCCCGGTCTTGAACCCCTGCCCATTGTCATGCTCCGTGCCATGACTGCCATCTCGTCTGAGCAGCGTAGCAGATTCCGTGCCTTTCCCGTCGCCACCCGCCCGCTCACTTAGCAATCTCATCCGGTCCGGCAAGGGTTCGCCCTCCGGCATCGTGCTCATCGAGAAAGGCCGATAAGCAAAGCTTGCGGCTCCGGCCATCTGTCGTGAGAACCCCTGCTTCCGCCACGGCTTCCAGGCACCATTGAGCGCGCTCACGCGTCGCTTCGTTCGCTCCGCCTCGGTGAAAGATCAAAAAGGGAACCTTGCCATCGAGTTCGGCCAGGCCCGTATTGAAAGGACCCACCAGCGAGTTCATCAGCACCTCTTTGGGGACGGGAAAGGCACGCGACTCATGGAGAATATCGGTCACGGTTCGACGATTCTCGGGTTGATCACAGAAGTGACAGGCCGCCAACAGGGCGTCGCGAAGAGCAGCATAGCCTTCCGGTTGGCGATGAAGGACTTCGTTGCGGGCCAGCAATACCTTCTCGGGATGCCGCGCAGCCAGCGAAGCGCTCGTGGCGATCACCCAACCTTCACCAGACAGCGCGGCGGCCGAGTTCCACGGCTCTCCCGCACAGAAGCCGTCAATCTGCCTTTCCTTCATGTGCTCAGCAACCAAGGGCGGCGGCAGCACGACAATGCGCACATCCCGGTCGGGATCCAACCCGGCGCTGCGCAACCATCGGCGCAGCAAGAAATGATGGCTTGAGAAACGCGCCACCACCGCCAAGGTCGGTTTGTGCGGCGCCTGGCTCCGAACCATCGTCTGGAACGTGCGCGCATCGCGAACCCCCCGATCCCAGAAGCGACGCGAGAGCGTTATCCCATTGCCTTGCAGGTTCAACACCAGGTCCGTGCTCACTCCGCAGGCTCGTGAATCCGTCCCCAAGAGGATCGAGAAAAGCAACGGACCCGGAGCGTGCGCGGCGTCCAACTCGCCGTAGACCAGTTTCTCCCGAATCGAGCCCCAGCCAAGCTCGACACTCAGACTGACCGTCAGGCCCCGGTTGGCGAAAAGCCCCAGCGCTTCGGCAACGAGCAGCGGCGCCGCGTCCACCAGCGGCACATAGCCGAGGCGGAACGTCCCCGCGAGAGCGGGGAGCCGGGCGGCGGCCGTTCGCTTGATCGGTCTTGCTCGTGTTGCCATGCTCGATCAGGTAACGCTCGAACCCTGCACTTGCACGGGGAATTTACATGAATGCAGTGATTGTTTTTCAGCATGATCATGAATATTGTGCATGTCTATGCCATGGGACATCGACTTCCGTCTGCTCCGGGTTTTTGCCACATTGGCCCAGGTGGGCAGCTTCACCAGGACGGCTGGGATGCTGAACGTCACCCAGTCGGCGATCAGCCATGGGATGCGACGCCTCGAAGACCAACTCGGCTGCCGCCTGGTCTATAAGAAGGGCAAAGCGACCCATCTCACTCCCGAAGGCCGGCACTTTCTCGGTCAAGTCCTCCGCATCCTGGACAGCTTGGACCGCGCCGCCGAGTCCGTCTCGAGCCGCAGCGAGTCCCGGGCGAAGCTGACGGTGGTGTTCAGCACCGCGATGGCCCAGGTGGTCCTCGCCCCGGTCCTTCGAGAGTTCAGGGAGTCCTATCCCACCGTCTCGATCGTCGTGAGCCTCGAAGACAGTCCTGCTGCCGTGCGCAAGGTCGAGGAAGGACGCACCGATCTCGCCCTGGTGGTCGAAGACAAGCTGGCGGCTGGTCTGACGGCGCATCCACTGTTCCGAGACAGGCTTTATCTGATGTTTTCGCCGCTGCATCCCTGGGCGGAGAAGGCCGCGATCACTACGGCCGACCTGAAGAGGGAGCACTTCCTATTGTATCACCGCAATAGTGTAACGTTTCGCCGAGCTGAGGATTTCTTTCTTCGGAGTGGTGTCGGCTTAACCTCTTACGTCGAGATTCCGAGTTTTGAGATCATGAAACAACTCGCCCGGCTCGGACTCGGTGTGGCCTTGATGGCTCCCTGGGTGGCGGAAAAAGAGATCGCGGAAGGTTCCCTGATCATGCGGCCGACGCCGCGCTCGAAGATCGTTCGCCAGTGGGTGGTGATCCATCAGGGGAACCGTGATCTCCGCAAGCTCGAGCAGACTTTCCTCGGACTCTGCCGAATGGCGACCGCTCACCTTGGTCGAGCCTTCGGCGACGAGAAAGTCAGTCGTCCCGTCGCCACCCGCTGAACCAGTTGCCAGAGAACTGCCGGTGGAGCTGGCCTATATTGATGAATCATATTCATTCCTACTGGTGGCAGCGCTCCCGAGGATCGCGGACCGAGGACCCGGGGCACTCGCCAGTTGGGGAAACGGGATACACTCCTGGGTAAAGATCTACAGCGGCTTGATCAAATATCGTCAAGCGGACGGCTGATTTCCGGCAGCGCGCCGACGGCGCGCTTTTCTGTTTCCGAGCAGTGGGCTTCGCGAATCGCCTGCCTTGGCGCGTAACATGAACACCGTTCATCATATGTAAGACAAGAGTTCAAGGCTCCGGTCTCGTTTCGGAGTCGGGCTGGCACTGGCGATGCTAAGCCCGCTCAGCGTGACTGCATCGACCAACGAATCATCGAACGCCCTGAAACCACACGTTCCGAAGAGAGCCTTTGCGCGCTCCGCCCCGCAGCGGACAACCGCGTGGTGCCTCGCCCTTCTCCTCGCTAGCGCCCTCGGCCTGCGCGCCGAGGCACCTTTTGCTAAATGGTGGACCGGGAAGAACGCTTCGGGCAATTGGATGGGTGTGCGCCAGAGTCTGGAGGATCGGGGAGTCATTCTCACGGGCAACTGGAAAGGGACCTTCTATGGGATCATAAACGGGGGAATCCAGGAGCGCGGCACATTCGATGAAGAGCTTCACTTTCACCTAAAGCTCGACTTCGAGAAGATGCTCGGATTGACCGGCCTCTCGGCGTACGGTTCGGTCCGCTGGCGGGATGGGGAGAACCCGAACCTCTACACGGGCAACTCTGCGGCCTTTAATCCATCCAACACACAGGTGGGCAAGCAATGGAGACTCATGCCCCTGTACCTGGCTTGGGAGTCGCGTGATCTTCTTCCGGTCAAAGATATGCTCACGCTTTCCGGCGGCTGGACCAACCCCTATTTCGCCTTCATTCAACAGCCCGAGTCCCGACTCTTCGTTAACAACGCGATTCATCAAACCAAGGGGTTGGTCAACAGCGGTTTTCCCTGGAGCGGAGCTTACAACACGTGGGGAGGGCATATCAAAGTCAAGCCCGTGGAATGGCACTATGTTCAGGCCGGTCTCTACATGGCTATACCAGGGGCGCTCAGCACGGCGAATCACGGACTGTACTTCGAGGGCGCCCACCCGGCTGACAGCAACGGACTTTATGCGATCGGCGAAACCGGTATCACGCCAAAGATCGGCGCCTCAAAGCTTCCCGGCAAGTACGCGTTCGGCGGCATGTATTTCGGATTGGAGAACAAATCGTTCTTCGGGGAGACGTATGATGGGCGTTACGCTCTCTACTGGCAGGCGGATCAGATGCTCTTTCGCGAACCCGCGCCTGCTCCGGAAGCCGCCCCAGATGGCAAGAGCATCGCAGGGAAGACGCACCCGGAGTCGATGCGCGTTGCGTCAAAACTGAGCGAACAGGGACTCTATGGGTTCAGTTTCCTAAGCTTTGCGCCGAAGTACAACAACGCTATGCCCTTGTATTTTCATGCGGGACTTGTCTACAAGGGCTTGATTCCGACGCGCGACGCCGATCAGATTGGCGTCGTCTTTGGCTACGGCAACTACAGCTATTATAAAATCGTTGCGGAGAACGCTCGCGGGGTGTCAGTGCATCAGACTTATGAAGCGGTCCTTGAGTTTGACTATCGCCTCCAAGTGACCAAGTTCGCCTATGTCCAGCCCTTTCTTCAATATCTCATCCGACCAAATGGGACTGGATTGGTCGAGAATGCCACCGTGCTGGGCCTGCAAATGGGAGTGATCTTCTGAGTCTGAAAGACTGGCCGCTTGGCCTTGAACCGCTCTCCCCAAGTTTAAGCCAGCCGCGCCACCAGGCGTCCGAGCGTGCCGATGGCGCGCTCGATCCTGGAGCTCCAGGGGAAGCCGCAACTCAAGCGGATGTAATTGCGAAAGTCGCCGACCGGCGAAAAGATCGGGCCGGGAGCGATACTAATGCCCACCTTGCGGGCCTCGGCGCAAAGCCGCATTGCGTCGAGCGAGGGGGAAAGCTCAACCCAGAGGACAAAGCCGCCCTGAGGGTTGCTGATTCCGAGCGGCTTCGGGAACTCGGTGGCGATCGCCTCTCTCATTTTCTGAACCTGGTCCTGATACGTCCGCCGGATTCTCCGAAGATGGTGATCGTAGCCGCCATTGCGGAGGAATTCCGCTACCGCCAGAGCCGGGAGCGCCGCATTGCCCCAGTTCGTGGCAATCTTCAACTCCACCACCTTGTCATAATACCGGCCCGGCGAAACGTACCCCACCCGGTAGCCCGGGGCGAGCGTCTTGGAGAAGGATCCGCAAAGGATGACCAGACCATCCTTGTCCAGCGCCTTGAGACAACGCGGCCGCGGACCTTCGTGGTGCAGGTCTCCATAGATATCATCTTCGATGACTGGAATGCCGTGGCGCTTGGCCAGATGAAGAAGGCCGAGTCGATTCTCCTCGGGCATGAGACTGCCCAGGGGATTGTTGAAGTTCGGGATCAGGGCCATCGCGGCGACTTTGTGGCGGCTCAGCGCGCGTTCCGTCTCCTCAATGCTCAATCCGTCGCGCGCGGAGGCCGGCACCGCCACCGCCTTCAGACCGATCTGATTGAGGATGTGGACCAGTCCGTAGTATGTCGGGGACTCGATCAACACGCTATCGCCAGGCTTGGTCACCGCGCGCAGAGCGAGATGAATTCCCTCCGTGGCCCCATTGACAATCAGCAATTCCTCGCTGCTCAAATGGCATCCCCAATCCAGCGAGCGACGGCTGATCTCCCGACGCAACTTCAGGGAACCTGGCACCGGATCGTAACTGACCGTTTCCGCCGTGTGCTCCCGAGCCAGCGTCCCAACAATGCGGGCCAGCTTCGCGCCGGGGAGAAGATCCGGGCTCGGAATGGCCCCTCCCAACGGCACCAAGTCCGAATTGACCAGATCGCGGACGATCGGAATGGAAGGATGAAAATCGCCCCACGGCACCTTCGCCGTCCGAAGCGAAGAGGCCGGCTCGGCGAGCGCGTCCGAAAGTCGTGGCCGGACAAAGAAGCCGGATTTCGGTCGGGCTTCAATCATCCGCCGGTTTTCCAGCACCATATAAGCCTGCAACACGGTCGGAACACTCACCTTTTGCTGCCCACTCAAGCGCCGCAGCGACGGAACACGATCGCCCGCGCGCAGACTCCCGGACGAAATCAGGTCGGCCACGTTGTCGGCCACCTGCAAGTAGAGCGGCTTCTCTTCAAGCATAGTCATTGCACAGACTAGCACCGTTCGACGAGCAAAGCTATACACAGTTGAGGCATCACCAAAGCATAACAGTTGGTGCGCATGGGCCATCTGTACAGCATAAAAACCTATCTCTGTGCATCTGTTATTTCCGGACGAAAATGCGAGCATTTTTTCCATGACAGAGGTAGCTGTTCTCAATCGCAGCCGGAGCGCGACGACTTCCGGCGGTCTTTCCGCCGGCAGCGGGCGCGTCACCGGGAACCCGACACTGTCACCGGCCATGGGGACGCCCCGTGAGAGTTGGGTGCGCCGCGCCACCCAGGCCGTGGCCGGCTTGATCAGGAACGAAACGCTCATCCCCTCCGCCGATCGCGTGCATCGGATGGGCAAAGGCACGATCGAGCGCCGGCACCTGCCAAAGGGAGGACGGATCTTCTGTCGGACGGGCCGCGTTTGGGTTACCGCGGATGGCGGTGGTGAGGACGTTGTGCTATCCGGCGGAGAATTCCGGTGGTTTCGACCGGGGACCTGGTTGCTCGTTGAAGCCCTCGCCGCCTCGGAGGTCACGTTGGAGTCCTGACGACGCAGCTCCTATTGACACGGCCGAAGAGCGCACCCATAGTGCACGGCCCGCCGATCAGGAGCTGTATGGATAACATTCGGAATATCGCCATCATTGCGCACGTGGACCACGGCAAAACGACGCTCGTGGACCAATTGCTCAAGCAATCGGGCACGTTTCGCGCCAACCAAAAGGTGGATGAGCGGGTGATGGATTCCATGGATCTCGAGAAGGAAAAGGGCATTACCATTCGCGCGAAGAACGCGGCCTTTCGCTGGAACGGCTATCACGTGAACATCGTCGATACCCCGGGACATGCCGATTTTGGCGGCGAGGTCGAGCGCATCATGAAGATGGTGGATGGCGTGCTCCTCGTGGTGGATGCACACGACGGACCGCAGGCGCAAACCAAGTTCGTCCTGCGCAAGGCGTTGGAGAACCGCCTGAAGCCGATCGTGGTCATCAACAAGATCGACCGGGAGAATGCCCGCCCGCACAAGGTGCTCGACATGGTCTTCGAGTTGTTCCTGGAGCTCAACGCGACCGATGAGCAGCTCGACTTCGCCCACATTTACGCCAGCGCAAAACAAGGCTATGCCAGGCGGGAACTGGTCGACCCGAGCCAGACGATGCTGCCGCTCTACGAGGCGATCGCCTGGCACATTCCGGCGCCCAAGAAGTCGGGCGCCGATTACTTTCAATTCTTGGTCTCAAACCTGGACTACAGTGATTACCTTGGCCGGATCGCCTATGGACGGATCGTCAGCGGCCGGGTCAAGGTCGGCCAGAGCGCGGTTTGCCACCACATCACGGGAAAGAAAACCCGGGCCAATGTGACCGCCATCTTCAGCCACGAGGGCTTGGATAAGGTTCAGGTCGAAGAAGCCGCGGAGGGGGACATCGTGGGCATTGCCGGGTTTGAGGACGTCTTCATTGGCGAGACCATCACCGATACCGAGGAGCGCGCGGCGCTGCCGTTCGTCCAAATCGATCCGCCGACGATCACGATGCGGATCTGTGTCAACGATTCGCCGCTGGCTGGACGCGAAGGGAAACTCCTGACCGCGCGCCAGATCAAGGACCGGCTTGTTCGGGAGACCCGCACCAACGTCTCGCTGCAGGTTTCCGACACCGAAACCGCCGGCCACTTCGAAGTCCAAGCCCGGGGAGAGATGCAGATTGCCATTCTCGTCGAGCAAATGCGCCGCGAAGGCTTTGAAATTCTCGTATCCCGTCCCGAGGTCATTTTTGAGCGTGCCGAAGATGGCTCGTTGCTTGAACCGATGGAAACCGTCTACGTGGACGTGCCCAATGAAAATCTGGGGGACATTCTCCAGTCACTGGCCGGCCGAAAAGCGGAAATCGTCAACATGCAGCACAATCCGCACAACGTGCTCGTCGAGGCGGTCATTCCAACGCGCGGGCTGATCGGCTTCGAAACCGACCTGGTCAACCTCACCAAGGGCCACGGCATCGCGAGCCATCTCTTCAAGGAGTATGGTCCCCACCGGGGCGAGATACCGAGCCGCGGCAAAGGCGTGCTTGTCTCGATGGAAGCAGGGATCAGCATGGCCTACGCTCTCGACTCCATCCAGGAGCGCGGGCGACTTTTCATTGGACCCCAGGAGGAAATTTACGAGGGCATGGTCGTCGGCGAGAATTCCCGGCCGGACGACATGCCGGTGAATCCCTGCAAGGCCAAGAAGCTGACCAATATGCGCAGCCAGGGCGACGGCAAGGGGATTTCCCTGGAGCCGCCGACGATCATGAGCCTTGAACGGTCCCTCGAATTTATCGCGGCGGACGAATACGTCGAAGCCACGCCAAAATCGCTCCGTTTGCGAAAGAAGATCTTGAATGCCACGGCCCGCAAACGCGCCGCGTCGCGCGTCGCACAGAGTGCCGGCGCAGAACGCTCTTGAAGCGCGGGACAGGACTTGTGCAGTATTCGTTCGCGGTCAAGTTTGGGCGGTTGCACCATGAGCAAGAAGATTCCGGTTTCGGCTCCGCAACCGCCCCTGCAATCCCCTTTTGCCGCACTCGAGAGCGCCGGTCTGCCCGAGGGACCACCGCAGCCACCGCGTCATCAGCCGCGGAAAAAAGCGCGCATCGTGCTCCGGCGCGAGAAAGCGCAACGCGGAGGCAAGACGGTCATTGTGGTGAGCGAACTGCCCACTCACCTCTCGCCGCCAGAGATTGCGGCCCTGGGTCGTGAAGCCCGCAAGGTGCTTGGCTGCGGAGGATCTGTTCGTGGAAGAGAGCTCGAAATTCAAGGGGACCAAGCCGAGCGGGTGCGAGCCCATTTTGAAGCGCTGGGCTTTCAAGTGACCGGCCCTTAGACGTCGGTCCGCCGCGAACACCAAAATCTAAAATATGCTTAGGGCAAGATTTCCGGTTGATGTCCTCCCTTAGGAAACGGTAATCAGAAGCGTGGCGCGACGTAGTAAGAAATCCCGGCTTCCCTTGGGGATTGGCCTCGCAGTTGTTCTGGTTCTCCTGGCATTCTTGGGTTCACGATTTTTCATATCGACCACTTCGCAACCATTTCGCACGGCGGCGCCGCTCGATGTCGAGACCTATCTGGCGAACGCCAACAGCCTGAGAGGTAATGTCTACAAGATTGAAGGCGAAGTCCTTAACTCTCTCGGATGGTCACCGACGAAAGGCCGCTTGATTGCTGTCGGCGTGGGCGCCGGCGAGCGAGTTGTCCCCGTCTTGGTGACGACGGAATTCAGCCACATCAACATCCAGCGGGGCCAGCGATTTATTTTTCTGCTGGAAGTCGATGAGAAGGGTATATTGCGCACCAAAGACATGACCAAGGCATGAAACGTCTGCTCCCCGTTCTCCTTGCTTCCGTGGCCGTCGCAGCGGCGCAACAGAATCCGCCGGCGGAGGCTCCCCCCGCCGCACCTCCGCAACCGGCCCCAGCCCTCCCTCCGCCCGTCTTTCAGGCGCCAGCCCAGCCCGCGCCGCAGGCCGCCCCGGCTCAAGCTCCCGCACCCGCCCCGGCCCAAGGAGGACCCGCGCCCGCTCAAGGCGCAGGCGGGCAATCCGCAACCGCCGCTCCCGCGAGCGGCTCGAAGTTCCTGGGCCAGGACGTCCCCTTTTTCGATCCGCGGAGCAACATCGCCTCCTGGGATGGCAAGAACTGGAACATTAGCAACAACGCTCTCTTTCAGGCGCGATTCGAAAAATACCTGAACGCGCCGGCTGCCACCACGGAATCGGACAGCGAGTATCAGGCGCTTCTGGGCGAGATCATGGACAAGCTTGCGCCCGGGAAAGTCACCCCGCAATCAACGGACCAAGCGTTCCAATATCTGGCGAAAGCCTCTCGATTCGAGCAGGACTCCCATCTGTGCGATTCCATCGCGAGCCAGGTTTACTCGGCGTGGCTCGCCCGCAAGAGCAACGATCGTCTGAACGCCGCCAGCAAGAGCCTGGAAGATGAACGTAAGCGTCTGGAGTGGAACGCGCGGATCACCGCCGAGGGCACCAAGCTCGAAGGCGGCGGTGGCTCCAAATCGAAGGATGGAGGCCCGAACCCCCAGCAGCAGCAACAGCAACTGAGCCGCGACTTGCAAATGCAGCCGCTCGTCACCCGACTGGCGGAGGTCAACGCGCTCATTCGAGCAAATCAGCTCAAGCGCGAAGTCGCCGAGCTCCAGGTCAAAATCGATTTCCAATCCCTCATCGTTCAGCATTTCCTCCAGCGGCGATTCCAGCATGCCATTATCGGAACGCGCTTCTATCGCAATATCTTCGCAGACGGTGATAGCCAACTGCGCATCGGGGAGGACGCCAAGAGCCTGTTTGCAAAGACCAGCGGCCTTCCTCCGAACATGGGAACGATCGACTCGATGGCGAATGAAATCATGGGAGACGTCCGCGAGGGCATCCAAGCCTTCGCGTTCCTGCTCGAGAAGAACGAACTTGAAAGCGCGACCAAGCGGTTGGCAGAGACCTTCATGCTCGGCGAATACCTTCCGGAAGTCCGCACTCTCGACCGCGAAGACAAGCGCCGGGCTCTGGCCTTCGTCCACAAGTCGAATCAGCTCATCAGCGCAATCGAGGTGAAGGACTATTCGCTCGCGGAGAAACTGGTCGCCGAATTGGGCCAGACCGCAAAGGACTTCGATGCTTCCAAGCCCATGGCGGCCATCGAGACCGCCAAGCAGATTTCCGCCATGCACATCGCCAAGGCGCGCAACGCCGCCGTCAGCGGTGACAAGCAATCGCTTGAAATCGAGCTGAAGGCCGCCACCGAAATCTGGCCGCGCAACCCCTCGCTCAGTGAGGTCTCGAAAATAATCTTCTCGCAAGCGGACGTTCAATCCCGAGCGATGGTCGATTTCGATCAGCTCATCAGCCAAAAGAACTACCGGCAGATCTACGAGGACAGGATGCGCTTCATCGCGGCCACCGCGATGTACCCGGAGAAGCAGGAGCAGCTGCGCAAAGTGCTCGAAGACATGCAGGTGATCGAAACGGCGCTGATCCAGGCGCAGGAAATCGAGAAACGCGGCGACTACGCCGGCGCTTGGGAAAGCGCCGAAAAGGCCTTCCGCGATTTCCCGGACGACAATAAACTGAACCAGGTCCGCGCCAACCTCACCACCAGGGCCGCCGACTTCGTCCATGCCATTCGCCAGGCGGAAGAGCTCGAGCAAAAGAACCAACCGGGTTCCAGCTTGTCATGGTACCTGAAGGCTCAGCATGTTTACCCGGCGAGCGATTTCGCCCGGCAGGGAGTTGAACGACTGACCAAAGAGATCCTGCCCGACGCCAGCTAGCCGGCAACGAAGAGCGATCGAACCCTCACTCGTGACGGCGAGCGTCCCCAAAGCGCTGGTCGACGCCAGCGAAGGCAATTTCCTGGGCGAAAGCGGCGTAAGAACTTGGGTTCGCGATGGCCTGGGTCGGGGTCATGGCACTGTAGGCCATACCGCCGCCCACTCCGAAGGTCGTTCCATTGATCGTGGCGCCGGACCACTCCGGAACGTCGATAACCAGTCCACCGGCTATAAAGACAAAGTGAACCGCCTCGTGAATCAGAACGGCCGCTCGACCGTTCGGACCATGGAGGATTGAAAAACCATCGCCGATCTCCGTCAGCGTTCCTGGTGCTGACTGCGCGATGCCTGTAAATCCCGGCGTCCATTGGAAGCGATCGGGAATTTGGGCGATACGATCGCGCACTCTGGTCATGCGGGTGGTAATTTCCCCCCGTTGTGCGGCGCTGGGCGTGCCGGTCATGAAATGATGCGCGAGGGCGTTGGTAAGCAGCGGAGTTGTTGGTCCGCTGAGCGCACCCAGGGCCGCGTTACACCAAAGAAGCGCGGTGTCGACCGCTGGTCCGGCGTCAAGGAGGGGGAATAGTCCATTCCAAGCCGGAACCACGTTGGCCGGGCCAGTCACGCTGCCTTCGCTCGCCCCCGCCGTGAAATCGTAGCGGGCATAGGCGGGGGTCAGCACGACCTTCGAACCGGCTGATCCTGTCGAGACGACCAGCCCGCTATTGTCCACCGCCTGGCTGACTCTCTTGAAGAGGTATGCCTTGGTGGTAAAGGCACTCTGGCCGACGACCACACCGTCCATGTCATCAGTGAAGGGTGGCGTCAAATGCCACTCGGGACCGATGAACTTGGGGTAACCCGGGGAGACGCTATCCTTGGTCCAGTCGAAGCGAATATACCTTGGCCCGCGGAAGAAATAGCAAAAGTTAATCTTGCTTCCTCGACCAGGCAGCACCGCGTCAAAACTTGTCCAGTCCGCCGGCAGCCCCCAGGCGGAGGCCGTGGGCGCGTCGGGACCGTCCGGCGTCATCGTTGCCGCACGAAGCCTCAGGTATCGCCCATTCTTGAAGACGTAGAGGAAGTTACTAAAGGCAGCACGGCCACGGAGCATGCCTTCAAGGTCACTGTCAAATGGCGCGGGGAAACCAATCGCGCTCAGTCGTTTTGGCTGACCCATCGCCGTCGCTCGATCAAGGCTCCAATCGTATTCGACCGCCCAGCCGCCGGAGAAAACCAAACCTTTCGAGGAATTGTCCCCGGGATCAGGAAGCGAGCCGTCGATACGGACACTTGAAGCCATCGTCCTCTTTGCGTGAAGACTTGAAGCTACGGGAACGACGAAAAGAAAGCAAGCCGTCCAGGGGAACCATTTCGTGGGGTTAGCGCGTTAGCAATGCCGGGATTGGACGAAATGACGCTGGACGTGCACGCGAAGCCCTTAGTTCTGGCGACCTTGTTCCAAGGAAGCGATTTGCTTCCAAAGTTCTCTGGCGCGAGCGTCCACTTCGCGCGGAAGAGTTACTCTAAGGACGGCGTAAAAGTTCCCCCGGCCTCCTCCTTTTTGCGGAAGGCCACGGCCCGCGAGGCGGAACTTCTGGCCGTTTTGTGAACCCGGAGGCACGTGCAATTTCGCCCTCCCATCGAGCGTCGGAATCTCGACGTCCCCGCCAAGCACGGCCTGCCAGGCTGGAATCTCGAGATCGTAAAAGAGATCGCTCCCCTCCACATCGAATTCCGGGTGCTTCTCGAACTTAACCCTCAAGTACAAATCGCCTGCCTGACCTGCCTCCCCGATCGACTCGCCAAGTCCTGCCAGTCGAATGCGCTGGCCTTCCCGGACGCCTTTCGGAATTCTTACGGTGTACGTTTGAATCTTTCCGGAAGCTCCGCGGCGAAAAGAAATCTGGCGTGTGGAGCCGTTCAAGGCTTCCTCGAGAGTTACCAGAAGGTCGGCCTCAACATCTTGTCCCTGGATGGGCATCTCGCCGAAATCAGCGCTGCCGAATCCGCGTGCGCGGCCACGCCGCGCTCCAAAGAGCTGTTCAAAGAAGTCGCTGAAACCGGTGCCTCCGAAGTGGAACTCGAAGCCTCCATCGCTGGAACCCCCCGGACCTTCCCATGAATAGCCGCCTGGTGGAGGCTGAAAGCCGCCCTGCTGCCAGTTGGCGCCGTATTCATCGTATTTCTTCCTTTTTTCCGGGTCGCTCAAGACTTCGTAGGCCTCGTTGATCTCCTTGAATTTCTCTTCGGCGGACTTCTTATCCTTGGCGGTATCGGGATGGTACTTGCGCGCGAGCTTCCGAAAGGCGCTCTTTATCTCATCCTGGGTAGCGGTCTTCGAAACGCCGAGTGTCTTGTAGTAGTCGCGGAATTGGACGGGCATAGAGACTAATTAGCAATTACAGGAAGATTGGAAGGATTCCAGAGCGATAATTTACGGCGCCGGCATTCTTGTTCAGGCCGTAAATCCTGCTAACCATTTTGGTTCGCCTTCTTTCGCCATGCTCGACATCCGCCTTCTTCGTGACAAGCCAGACTTGGTCAAGACACGCCTGGCCGCGCGCGGTTCCGCCATCGACGGTGTGGTCGACGCGGTGCTCGCCTCTGACTCGAAACGCCGGGAGGTCGCAACCCGGCTGCAGGGCCTGCAGGCCGAGAGAAATCGACTCAGCCGGCAGATCGGAAGCTTGCGCTCCCAAGGTCGAGACACCGCCTCGATCGAAGCCCAAGTTACCTCTCAGGCCGCGGAGATGCAGGGACTCTCGAAACAAGCCGCGGTCCTCGAAGAGGAACAACGCGACCTGTTGCTGACCCTGCCCAATCTGCCGCAGGAAAATGTGCCGCTTGGACCAGATTCCTCGCACAACCCGGTCGTCCGGACCTGGGGCGAGAAGCCGCACCTGGACAAAGTGGAGGATCATCGTGTCATCGGGGGCCGGCTTGGTCTGCTGGACTTCGATCGCGCCACACGGATGAGCGGCGGGGGATTCGTCTGTTACAAGGGGCAAGGCGCGCGACTCGAGCGCGCTCTGATTCATTTCCTCCTGGACCTCCACACGAAGGAGCACGGCTACGTGGAAGTCAGCCCGCCGTTTCTCATTCGCGCCGATGCCCTGGTGGGCACCTCGCAACTTCCGAAGTTTGAAGAACAGCTTTATCGAATCGATCGGGATGCTCTCTACCTCGCGCCGACCGCGGAAGTTCCCGTCACCAACCTGCATCGCGAGGAAGTGCTGCCCCTCTCCTCGCTGCCCGTGAAATATGCCGCCTATACCCCATGCTTCCGGCGCGAGGCGGGTGCCGCGGGAGTCGGCACGCGCGGCCTCATCCGGATGCATCAATTCGACAAGGTGGAATTGGTCCGTATCTGCGTCCCCGAAGAGTCGGAAGCCGAACTGGAAACGCTCACGCGCGATGCCGAAAGAGTGCTGCAACTCCTTGGCCTCCACTACCGGGTGATTGAACTCTGCACGGGCGACCTTGGCTTTGGCGCAACCAAGACATACGACATCGAAGTCTGGTCGCCCGGACAGAACGGGTTCCTGGAAGTTTCGAGCTGTTCGAACTTCTCCGATTTTCAGGCCCGTAGAATGAATCTTCGCTTCAAAGGATCGGACGGCAAGAACCACTTCTGCCACACCTTGAATGGTTCCGGCACCGCGCTGGCCAGACTTTACGTCGCCTTGCTGGAAACCGGTCTTCGAGAGGACGGGACGGTTGGCCTTCCCTCGCCTCTTCACCCGTATTTCGGTGCCGAGTCCATTGGTTGACCTGCTCGAGCAACTGCGCCCGGCGCTCGTAATTTCCCCGCCACGGAGAAAGTATCTTGTCGGAGTTTCCGGCGGGCGAGACTCGATGGCGCTGTTGTTTGCTTTGCATGAGCTGGGCTACCGGAAGCTGATCGTCTGTCACCTGAATCATCGTTTGCGCGGAGCGGCCGCGGACGCCGATTCTCTGCTCGCCGGCAGGGCTGCCAGGGAACTGCGCTATCCGTTCGAATTGGGCGAAGCCGATGTTCGCGCCTATGCCTTGCAGGCGAAACTCTCGCTGGAAACCGGCGCACGCGACTTGCGATACGCATTTTTCCGCGCGTGCGCCCGGGATCACCGGTGCAACCGTCTCTTCCTCGCGCATCATGGCGACGATCAGATCGAAACCTGTCTGTTTAATTTCCTGAGGGGAAGCGGGGCTGCCGGGCTGGGCGGCATGAAGCCGCTCATTCACGCACACCGCCTCGAGATCCTGCGTCCGATGCTCGGCGTCACACGGAAGGAGATCGCGGCGTTCGTGAGCGAGAAGAGCATTCCTTTCCGAGAAGATCGTTCCAACGCGGACGTAGCCCACACTCGGAACCGGCTGAGACACCGGGTCATCCCGGAAATCGAGCGCGCCCTCGGCAGTTCCTTCCGCGGGGCGATTCTTCGCGCTGCCGAAATCCTGCGCGAAGAGGAGGCCTGGATGGCCTCTCTTCTGCCCGAAGTCAGAGATACCCTCAGCTGCACGACCCTGCGGAGGATGCCGCCCGCAGTTCGCCGCCGCGTGGTCCTCCAGTGGTTGCGACAAGCAAGCGTCCCGGAACCTGGATTCGCGGAAACGAACCTTGTGCTTTCTCTCCTCGATGTGAGAAACGGGCCCTCGAAAATCAATTTACCAGGCAACTGGCATGCCCGTCGTCGTGCCGGTCACCTCTTCCTCGAAAAACCAAACAGATGAATCCGCCACCGAATCTCACGTGCGGGACGCCCCTCCTCCCCGGTGCTGTGCGAAGAGTTCGAGCGCTTTCTGCCGCGCTCGCGCGTGATCAACGATCGGCGCAGGATAACCCGCCGCCAAGCGCTCGCCCGCGGCGGGCGGCTCAAAGAAAAGGCGGGCAGGAACATCCCGCAACTCGGGAATCCATTTTTTCACGTAGTCTCCGTCAGGATCAGAGCGCGCGCTTTGCGTCCAGGGATTCAAGATTCGAAAATAGGGCGCCGCATCGGCACCAGTCCCGGCGCTCCATTGCCAGCCGCCATTGTTACTGGCGATCTCGCCGTCGGTCAGCTTCCGCATGAAGTAGCTCTCACCCAGTCTCCAGTCGAGGAGAAGGTCCTTGGTCAGAAACATGGCGACGATCATGCGCGCGCGATTGGGCATGAAACCGGTCTGTGCCAACTGCCGCATGGCGGCATCGACTACCGGAAATCCCGTCTCCCCTGCGCACCAGCAGTCAAAGTGCCCGGCAACACCGGGCCACTTTATTTGCCGATGCTTCGGGTTGAACTCGATTTCCAACACCTCCGGAAAATGCCAGAGAACGCTGAAATAGAATTCGCGCCAAATAAGCTCACTGATGAACTTCTCGGCGCTTTTTCTCGCGCCGGCCGGCAAACGAGATGCCCGCTCTCGACATTTTGCGATGAGTTCGCGAATGGAGAGCAGTCCGAAGCGAAGATCCTGGGAAAGGCGAGACGTGAGTTCTTGGCCAAGCAGATTTCGGCCATTCCCATACCGCGCCAACCCGTGATCGAGAAAGCGCTTCATGCGCAAGCGCGCCGCCTTCTCGCCCGCTTCCAGCACCTCGCCTTCCACAAACAATCCCCATGTCTCCAAACTGGGCCAAGGGAGTGAGGCAAGGCCCTCCGGCGTTTTCAGGCTGCGGATGCATCCCCTGGCTGCAACCTGGCCCGCCCTTGCCCACGCTCGCGCGTACGGCGTAAAGACTCTAAAGGGCTCCCCGGCGGAGGTAAGTACCTCGTTTTCCTCGTGCATGGTCGCGTCCTTGCACCCAACTATTTCGACGCCCGCCTTCCGCCCAAACTCCGCCAGATCAGCTTCGACTCGCCGGCCGAATGGATCAGGGTCTCGATTGAAGAAGATCGCCTGCGCCCCACACTCCTTGACCAGGTTCGCCAGCTCCTCGACGGCCGCTCCGCGGCGAACGACCAATCGCCCTCCCACTGCACGCAAGCTTCCGGCCAGAGACGTCAGGCACCCACAGAGGAAATGTTGCCGATTCGCGCCCGTCCAACGATGCCTTCCCTGCCAGGTGCTCAAAACGAACACCGGGACAACCCAAGCCGCACGGTCAACTGCAGCCCAAAGGGCCGTATTGTCGGTAATACGAAGGTCGCGGCGAAACCAAACGATCGCCGTCTTCACAGGTGAGGCCGACCTGATCCGCACACGATCGGAGCCTATTAAGGCTCCGATCGCGCGCGGTAAGATGTCAGATCACTGCTTCAACCTTGGGGCGCTCCTTTTTGCTGAGCGCCTTGCGCAGCTTGTGCAGAGCAATGTTCTGGAGCTGGCGAATGCGTTCGCGCGTCACTCCAAATTTCTCTCCCACTTCCTCGAGTGTTTTGGGCTTTTGTCCGTCCAAGCCGAACCGGGAGTTGATAATTCTCCGCTCGCGGTCGTCGAGCACGTCGAGAAGTTCGCCGACTTCCTCTCGAAGGTCCTTGTCGCGCAGGGTCTCGAACGGATCGTCCGCCTCATCGTCCCCGACGATCTCGCCGAACTCGGTCGAGTCATCGTCTCCGATGGGCTGATCAAGCGACGCCGGGCGCACCGCAGCACTCTTCAACTGGGTCACCTTGGAAGCGGAAAGACCGATCTCCTCGGCCAACTCATCGTCGGTCGGCTCCCGACCCAATTCTTCGGTCATCTGCATCGCCACACGGCGCATCTTCGAAATCTTGTCCACCAAATGAACCGGCAACCGAATCGTCTTGCTCTGATTAGCCAAAGCCCTCTTGATGGATTGCTTGATCCACCATGCCGCATACGTGCTCAGTTTGCCCCCCTTCTTCGGATCAAACCGTTCCACCGCTTTCATCAATCCGATGTTTCCCTCGGAAATCAGATCAAGCAACGGCAACCCCAGATTCGCGTAATCGCGAGCAATCTTCACCACCAACCGAAGGTTCGAACGCACCATCTCGGCGCGCGCACCTTGGTCTCCCCGCTTTATTCGACGCGCAAGTTTCACCTCCTGCTCCGGAGTCAAAAGGGGGAACTGCGCGATCTCTCTCAGATAAAGCTGAAAGCCTGTCTCGTTGTCTTCCAAAGCCATCGTGTCGTGTCCTCTTCTCTATTACGTTTTAGGTCAGGTGCCGGGTTGCAAAAATTTAGTTACTTAATGAGGTTAACCACTTAGACAGTCTGTAGCGGAGCGCGTTCAAAAAACATGAAAAAAAACGAGGCTTTCTTCACGACCCATAATATGTTGGTCATAAGCGATTAAGAATTATGCGTGCGATCCCTCGGCTTGACGCGCCGCGGGAGGTGATATGAGAGGGAAATTGCCGTTGAAACCTGCTTGGAAATGGCGGCCGCCGGGGCGGTTCCGTTCGAGGCGCTTGTCTTTCCGTTTGTGAGCTCTATTTGCCTTTGGATGGTTCGCCACCTGAGAATTTTGCAGACGAGGCCAATTTCCGGTGCGCCAGGATGGTCGCGGTGAGGTTCTGACATCATGCGAATTCTGGTAAGCGGGCTAATTGGGCAGTATGCCTTCGGCGGGGTGACCTGGGACTACATCCAGTACGTCTTGGGGTTTCGCGCGTTGGGGCACGATGTTTGGTACTTCGAGGATTCGGCCACGTGGGCGTACGATCCGGTGAAGGAGGAGCCGAGTGCCGATTGTTCCCACAACGTCAGCTACTTGGATCGGATCATGCGGGAATTTGATCTGGGCGATCGCTGGATGTACAGGAATGAAGCTGACGGAAAGTATCATGGAATTCGAGACGAGGCCCTGGCGGAAAAGACGATCGCCGAAGCCGATGTGCTCGTGAATGTCTCCGGTGCTTGCTGGCTGCGCCCGGTCACGGCCGGTATCAAGACCAAGCTCTTCCTCGATGGGGACCCGATGTTTACCCAGATCCGTCTAACGTATGGAGAGCGAGGTTATCTCGACCGGGTGTACGCGCATGAGCAGCACTTTACCTTTGGTCTCAAAATCGGAAAGCCGGGTTGCAAGGTTCCGACCAACGGACTGCATTGGCGTCCGACGCTGCAGCCCGTCGCCCTGGAATGGTGGGAGCGCACCCTGATGCCATCCCATGCATGCCATGCAGCGGACGGCGCGTGGACAACCGTCATGAATTGGGCAAGCTACAAACCCGAAGAATTCGAGGGAGAGACTTACGGCCAGAAAGACATTGAGTTTAAAAACTTTATGCATCTTCCCTCGCTGACGAGCGAGAAGTTTGTCCTCGCGATGGGGCAGGGGCCCGGAAGAAACCGCCCCACCAGCTACCTGGAGTCACTCGGGTGGCGAATCATCGAGCCGGACGTCCATGTGCCGGACTACGCCACCTACCATGATTTTTTGACAAACTCCAAAGCCGAGTGGAGCATCGCGAAGAATGGCTATGTGAAATCGCGCAGCGGTTGGTTCAGCTGCCGCAGCGCCTGTTACCTCGCCGCCGGCAAACCTGTCGTCGTTCAAGACACTGGGTGGAGTGACCACCTGCCCTGTGGAGACGGCGCCCTCTGCTTTACGACGGTGGAGGAAGCGGCTGCCGCCATCGACGCTGTCGCGCGAAACTATCCCCACCACTGCGCAGCGGCGCGTGACTACGCTCGAACGCACTTCGATGCAGCGAAGGTTTGCGCCGAGCTCCTCGAGTGAAAGCAGCCTTCCTTGATTCGGCGCTGATCCTGGTTGGGCATGGCTCGACGCTCAATCCTGACTCCAGCGCGCCGACCCATGCGCACGCACGAACCTTGCGGGAGAGAGGCCTGTTTCGCGAGGTGCACAGCTGTTTTTGGAAAGAGGAACCTTCAATGCGCGAGGTCTTTAGAATGGTGGAAAGCAAAGCGATTTACGTCGTCCCCGTCTTCATTAGCGAAGGCTACTTCACGCAGACCGTCATTCCACGCGAGTTAGAGCTGGAAGGACCGGTCACGCGGCGCGATGGGAGGGACATCTACTATTGTGATCCGGTCGGAAGCCATCCCCGAATGACTGAAGTGCTTCTCCATCGCGCTCAAGAGGTTGCTCCGAATGTGCCCGTCGAAACAACCAGTCTCTTCATCGTGGGGCACGGCACCGACCTCAACGACAACTCCGCCCGCGCGGCGAAGGAACAAGCCGCGCGGATCCGCGCGCTCAACACTTACGGCGAGGTGATCTCGTCCTACATGGAAGAACCACCCCTGATCGCCGACTGGCGGAAAATCTCTCATCAACCTAACGTCGTGATCGTGCCGTTCTTCATCGCGGACGGGCTGCACAGCTATCAAGACATCCCCGTGCTCATCGGGATCGAAGCGGAGACGGGACCAGCCGCGAGCCAGGCGGCGATCTTTCGGCGCAACCCGCACGTGATCAACGGGCGCAAGCTTTTCTACGCGAGTGCGATCGGTACGGAACCGCTGATCGCCGAGGTCATTCTGGACCAGGTGTCGGCGGCCGCAGACCACCCCTCAGTAGGATAGGTTCAGAAAGCGCCCGTGCTGAAGCCCCCATCGCATCACCCGGTCGGCGTCGTCAAAAACATACCGTGTGCTACTTCCAAACTGGGCGAGAATCACGTCGCGTCCCCCGGCTGAGGCACTCGAGACGAGGCAACGTCCCGCCGCAAAGGTGTAACCAGTCTTCATCCCGTTAAAGATGGACGATCGCTGGAGGAGTTTGTTTGTATTCTCCAAGGTCTTTTGGCGGCCACTGGCGTAGACAAACGTGTAGTAGCGGCTGTTCATCAACCGGCGCAGGAAAGGCTCCCGGTAAGCCCGGAAGGCGATGCGGGCCATATCACGCGCGGTCGAGTACTGATAAGCCGGCAAGCCGTGAGGATTGGCGAAATGCGAGTTGTGAGCTCCGAGGTTCCACGCGGTGCTGTTCATGGCCGAAGCAAAAGCCGAAATGCTGCCGGAGTGATCGCGGGCGAGTGCTGCCGCGGCGTCGTTCTCGCTCTTAACCATCATAGCCGAAAGCAACATCCGTCGCGTATAGGCTTGGCCGGGGCGCAATCCAAGCTTGGTGGGTTCGACAAAGGTATCGGGTGTCGCGATCTGCAGGCGTCCGTCCAGGTTTCCTCGCCTCATAATGATGAGCGCCGTTAGCAGCTTTTGCGTGCTGGCAACCTGGATATGGTTGTCCGCGTTCTTCTGGTAAAGCGTCAGACCACTGCGCGCGTCGATCATGATGGCCGCCCGCGCGTGGAGCCGCGGTGCATTGTATGGCCAAATTTGGCCCGCACCGGGGGGGGAATCGGCGATCGGGGAACGCCAAATTTCCGCGCGGCGCACCGGCAGCGGCGCCAGTTCCTCAGTGGCACACCCCGCAAGAAAGAAAACGCCAAGCAACGGAACGAGGCATCGCTTCATGGCCGCGGAAGGTCCCGTTTGCTTGCACATCAATCAAGCCAGAAACGCACCGCTTAAGTAAGATTTAACTTTGCATCGATATCGGCATGGTCTAGGGTTCCGTCCATGAAGCAGACATCTCGGGTGTTTGCCATCCTGGCGACAATTCTCCTGCTTCCCTCCTTGGCCCATGCACATGTTGGCGTTGGCGAAACAAATGGATTTCTCCATGGGATGGGCCACCCTCTCAGCGGCTTGGATCACATTTGCGCGATGGTCGCCGTGGGCCTTTGGGCGGCCCAGATGGGCGGCCGGGCGATTTGGGCAGTTCCACTTACTTTCGTCAGCGTGATGGCGTTGGGCGGGGCGTTGGGAATGCTCGGAGTCCACGTCCCCTTTGTGGAGACTGGAATCGTTATTTCCGTGCTCGCACTCGGAGTGCTGATCGCTGCATCGGTCCACCTTCCGCTCGCCGTCAGCATTATCGTGGTCGGCCTTTTCGCCATCTTCCACGGGCATGCCCACGGCGCGGAAATGCCTGAAACCTCCTCAGGATTCGCCTACGCGGCCGGGTTCATCATCGCCACTGCATTCCTTCATGCTTGCGGAATCGGCTTGGGTATCGCCATTCAGAAACTCGCGAGCCCGGCCGTCGTGCGTTTCGCCGGCATTGCGATCGTTCTCTGCGGCGGTTACCTGCTCTTTAGCTGAGATCTGTTTCGGCCTAGCCCCCGGTGAGAAGGGCAGCAGCGTTTGTTTGCCGCCGAGGACCTCATTTCTGAACGCTGACCTTTTGTGCCAAGGCGTCGATAGACACATCTCCTTCGAGCTTGCCGATCGCCCTCACGGAAAAGGCGGTGGAGACTCGAGCCGTTTCGGCGAGTGAAAGTCCCCGAATCTTGGAAGAGAGGACTCCCGCGACCATCGCATCGCCGGCCCCAACGGTGCTGCGAACCTCAATTGCAGGCGGGGTGGCAAAAAGCACCCCCTCGGCACCCACGAAGCAGGCGCCCTGTTCGCCCATCGACACCACCACCGTTTCGACGCCTCGGGCGACCAACTCGCGCGCGGCCTCGGTCACGGCTTCGCGTGACGGCAGGGCCCGACCAACGAGTCCCTCGAGCTCATGAATGTTGGGTTTGATAAAAGACGGCACCGCTCCGATCGCATGGTTGAGCGAATCGCCACTCGTATCCAAAGCGACTTTCCGACCCCGGGCCTTTAATGCTGCGGTCAAATCCCGGTAGATCGTCGTCTCGACGCCCGGCGGCAAACTGCCGGCGAGGACAAACCACTCCGCATCAAAATGATCGACGATCGCACGCAGCGCAGCCAGATCACTCGGCAGCGGCTCTGCTCCCGGAAAGTTGATGTCTGTCGTCTCTTTGAGTACCGGGTCGGTGATCTTGATCCCAACCCGTGTTTCGCCATCCAAGCGCACGAAATGATCGGCAATCCGCTTTCGCGCGAAAAGGCGCTCGAACAAAGCGACATTCTCGCGACCGAGAAAGCCGGTGACGGCGATCTTGTGGCCGGCATCCGCCAGCGATGAGGCCACATTTACGCCCTTCCCTCCTGCGTTGGAGTACTCTCCCTGAACCCGGTTGACCTTGCCTGCCTGGAAGTTCGGGATGGTAATCGTGCGATCGATCGCGGGATTCAGGGTGATCGCCAGGCAGTCGTATCGGGTGCTGGACATGACAGTTTAGTGGATGAGTTGATGCACTTCGGAAGCGGTTGAGCAAGCAAGAGCCCGGCGCGCCAGATTCTGAGCGTCGGACAGCTTGATCTTTCGCAGAGAGGATTTGACGGCCGCGACGCTTGGCACACTCATGCTCAACTCGGCAACGCCAAGTCCGCTAAGGATCGCTGCGCCGAGCGGATCGCCCGCGACGCCGCCGCAGACGCCGACCCACTTCCCGGCCGCGTTGGCGGCACGAACGGTCATATCGATCATGCGCAAGACCGCGGGGTGCAAGCCGTCGACATTCTTGGCCAACGCAGGATGCATGCGGTCCATCGCCAGCGCGTATTGGGTGAGGTCGTTCGTCCCGATGGAGAAAAAACCGACCTCTTTGGCCAGCTCCGGAGCCATCAACACGGTCGAGGGCACTTCGACCATAATTCCGATCTCGATCGGAGGCACCCCCAGCTCTTTCCTCACGTCTTCCGCCACCTGCTTCGCTTCACGCAGGTCTTCGAGCGTACTGATCATCGGAAACATGATCTTGACCGGCCCCGTGGTGGAGGCGCGATAGATCGCCCGCAGCTGTGGGAGAAAGATTCCCGGCTGACGCAGACAGAGACGTATTCCGCGAACCCCTAGAAAAGGATTCTCTTCCTTGGCGAGCGCAATGTACGAGGCAATCTTGTCTCCGCCGATGTCCAAGGTCCTCAGAATCAGCGGCAGGCCATTCAAGGCCCGCGTCATCTCGGTGTAGGCTTCGAACTGCTCATCCTCGGATGGCGGGGTCTCGCGATCGAGGAAAAGAAACTCCGTTCGCATCAAACCGATCCCCTCGGCCCCAGCCTCCACCGCGACGGCAGCCTCCGCCGCTTTGCCGATGTTCGCCGCGACCTCTACGCGATGCCCATCAGTCATCACGGCGGGCTCGTAGCGCGTCGAGTATTCTTCGTTCCGGCGACTCTCCAAATCCACCTGGAAACGCTTGGCGGACTCGATGTCTTCGGCGTTCGGTTCGATATAAAGTTTGCCAGCTGCCCCATCCAGGATGCAGACGGTCTCGGGCTTAACTTCAAATACGGCCGCGCCCGTGCCGACGACACACGGGATGTCGAGCGAACGAGCGATGATCGCGGTATGAGCCGTGGGCCCGCCCGAGGCCGTGCAAAGTCCCAAAATCCTCTTGGGGTCGAGTTGGGCGGTATCCGAAGGGGTCAAATCATCCGCGACTAGGATGACCGGGTGGTCGGGCAGGCGAGGAGCTCCATGCTCGGCACCGGAGAGCAAACGGAGAACGCGCTGGCCGATATCGTGAAGATCAGCCGCGCGCTCTGCCAGACGGTCGTTCTCGATCTGCTTCAACTCGAGCGCCCGGCGTTCAATGGCCTGCTGCCACGACCACGCCGCGCTATGGCCTGCTTGAATCTGCGTGCACACCTCTTGAAAAATCTCGGCATCGTTGAGCAACGCGAGATGGGCCCGGAAGATCGCCGCCTGACCCTTCCCCGACTGCTTGGACACCTGCTCGTAAATGTCTGTAATCTGCTCGTTCGCGGTGGCGATCGCCCTCTTGAGCGCAAGTTCCTCGGCCGCGGGATCCTGAGGCTTGTCCTCGATCACAAGGTGCGTCATCTGAAACTGATACACCGGCCCGATGGCGAGACCGGGCGACGCCGAAACGCCCGTCAACGCGTGCCCGCCAGACACAGGCACCCACTTGTCTGCCTCGGTGATCACCTCCTTGACCTCCTCGACGTCCCCAAGGCCGCTGTCGACCGCTTCCTTGAGGGCCTTCAAGGCCGCCTCCGCATCCGGACCCAACGCAATAATCCGGATGGTCTGTCCACAAGGCGTACCGAGCTTCAAAATCGCTGCCATCGACTTCCCGTTCGCGATCTTGACCCCGTACTGGACTCGAATATCCGATTCGAACTGGCTGGCCAAATCCGCGAAGACCGTGGCCGGCCGCGCGTGCATTCCCGCACTGCCGATGATCGCGGCGTCCACATGGTGCGCCCCCGGCGGCGGAGCGGGTGCTTCGTTGGAGGGTTCGGCGACCGGCTCTTCCGCGG
This sequence comes from uncultured Verrucomicrobiae bacterium, assembly GCA_963820865.1. Lineage (GTDB taxonomy): Bacteria > Verrucomicrobiota > Verrucomicrobiia > Chthoniobacterales > Terrimicrobiaceae > DASTFP01. The sequence goes on along the minus strand of CAWGBZ010000007.1, from coordinate 1,091,844 downwards.
GGCGACTCAGCCCGGCGATAATGTCGTTGGGATCCGTGGTCTTTGCCAGGAGCTCTGCCCTGGCCGGGTCATCCAGCACGTCGGTCAGGGCGGCCAGGACGCCGAGATGCTCGTCGGACTTGGCAGCGATTCCCACGATGAGGTGCGCCATCTTTCCCGGTCCCCATTCGACTCCCTCAGGCAGTTGCACCACGGAGATGCCCGTGGCGCGAATGAGTTCGCGGTCCTTGGCCATGCCATGCGGAATGGAAATGCCATTGCCCAAATAGGTGTTCGCCTGCCCTTCCCGCCCGATCATGCTCTCGATGTACCCCGGCTCGATGAAGCCCGATTCCACCAATACCTGTCCGGCCGCCCGGATGGCTTCATTCTTGTTCGCGGCGCGGGCCCCGATCCTAATGTTTTGAGGAGTGAGTTGAATCATGGTCGTCTCTTTCTTGGTTACGAAGACTTCAGTTTTTCGGTGGTATTTCAGGCCAGGGCCGGCATCGGCTCAGTGACAGGACGCTTGAGGAAGAAGAGCACTCCGGCCGTCACAACCGTTCCCGCCAGAATCGCAATCACGTAGGCGATCAGGTTCGTAACCGCCCCTGGGATGAGTGCTGCGAAGATCCCCCCATGAGGAACGAGCAGTTGGACCCCACTGACCATCGAGATGGCACCGGCAACGGCCGATCCGGCGATAAGCGCCGGAATAACCCGTATTGGATCTTTGGCCGCGAAGGGAATGGCACCCTCGGTAATGAAGGAAATCCCCAGAACCAAGGCCGGGCCGGCCGCTTCGCGTTCCTCAAGATCGAACTTGTTCTTGAACAGGAAGCAAGCGAGCGCCAGACCGAGAGGAGGAGTCATCCCCGCAGCCATCACGGCCGCCATGGGTGCGTAGATCTTGCTCGCCAGGAGGCCAACGGCGAACGCATACGCCGCCTTGTTGATCGGACCGCCCATGTCGAACGCCATCATTCCACCGAGGATGATGCCCAGCACGATCGCGTTCGCGCCCTGCATACTCAGGAGCCAATGGTTCATGCCGTCGTTCAGCCATTTGACCGGCGGAGCAATGACGTAAATCATCAAAAGGCCGATGCCCAAGGTCGACAGAAAGGGTAGAATCAAGACCGGTTTGAGTCCCTCCAGGGTCGAGGGAAGGCGAATCTTGTCGGCGAGAAACTTTGTCAAATAGCCGGCGAGGAAGCCGGAGAAAATTCCGCCAATGAAGCCGGCACCAAGAGTTTGCGCCAGGAAGCCGCCGACGAGGCCTGGTGCGATGCCCGGTCGATCAGCGATCGAGTAGGCGATAAAGCCTGAAAATACCGCAATGAAGAGACGAAACGCGGTGTCGCCACCGATCTTCATCAGAGCCGCTGCCAGGGTACCTTCCGGATAGGCCCCTTCCTGAATGCCCCCAATCGCGAAGGCCAGGGCAATGGCGAGACCGCCCGCCACGACCAGAGGCAGCATGTAGGAGACGCCGGTCATCAGGTGCTTGTACGGGCCAGTTCTTGCCTTGGCTCGCTCGGCTTTCGCCTTCTCCACGGCCCCGGCGAGGCCGCCGCCGTCCGCGCCGCCCACCGGCTGCTCAAGGGCCTTCTTGAGGACCTCTTGACCGGCACGCATGGCCTCCTTGGTGCCCGTCATATAGAGACGCTTGCCTCCAAATCGGGAGGTGTCGACATTCGTCTCCGCGGCGATCACTACGGCATCCGCCGCGGCAATGTCCTCCGCAGTAAGCTGGTTCTTTGCCCCAACGGACCCCTGGGTCTCCACCTTCATCATATGACCCAGAGCCTTTGCCGCCTTCTCGAGAGCCGCCGCCGCCATAAACGTATGCGCAATGCCAGTCGGGCATGAGGTAATGGCGACAAAGCGCTTGGGGCCACCAGCAGCGGGAGCGGCGGTCGCCGCCGCCGCGGGCGCTGCCGGGGCGGGCGCCTTTTCCGCCGGGGGAGTTGCCGAAGCCGGTTCAGGTGGAAGCAATGCGAGCGCGGACCCGATAACGTCGCGGGTCTTGCGGATGGCTTCGCTGGTGGAGGTCTCGTAAATCGGTTTGCCGGCGAAGCGCGCCGGCTCGATGCGAATGTCAGTGGCCAAAATCACCACGTCCGCAGACGCGATATCCTCCTCCGTAAAGACCCCTTTCTTGCCAGCCGAGCCCTGCGTCTCGACCTTGATTTGATGGCCAAGTGAAGCGGCGACCTTCTTAAGGGCTTCCGCCGCCATTAACGTGTGCGCGATGCCAGTGGGACAGGAGGTGACAGCAATGATTTTTTTCATAGGGAACAGGTTGAGATTTATCGGTTAAGGCTGTGTGCGACTAATGCAAAACGGACATCGGGAGAAGTGCATCACCTGAAGGCAGCTAGAAGAAACGCGCCGCCGGCAGTGCCTTGGCGCGGCCGCACTCTCTTTGAGCGCGCTTGACAAACCGAAAATTGGAGGATCGTTGGAGACATACCCCTCTGCGTCGAAGGAGAGAGGGGCCGTTTCGGTCGGGCATGGCCCGTGTGATACCACAATAGAACGTCGTGGAAGTCAACGCACAATGCCGCCCGCAAACGATTTCTGCGACCGGCAAGTTTTCAAATGCAATGGACTTGCATTTCGTCAAGAGGAAGCCAATCCTTCTGTCATGGTGGTCTCAATTCTGTCCCCTCATGGATCTGCGGGGCCACGTGCAGGCATCTCCATGGCCACGGGGATTTTGGGCTAGGGTGGATTTTCGATGCGCGGCACGCCTTGGATACGCTTTGCGCTGACGGCCTGCGTTCTCGCGCTGGTAGGTATCTCGATCTGGCTCCTCATCCGGTCCGAAGCCCCTTCCGACATCACAGTCCCGGCCGCTGCTCCTCTGCGAGTAGATCAAGATCTCACCCTTGAAATCGATAGTGCGCCGGCGGCGGAATCGATCGGAGTGAGCTATCTGGGTCGAGAACTGGTTTCGGCAACTCCGACCGGTGGAAGCTATGCAGGGACCATCCGCCTCCCGACTGCGGGCGCCGATCTCGTCGTGATGGCCAGATGGTCCGGGACCCGGACTGCAGCCTTGCGGGTGAAAGTTTCGAACCAGGATGGTCCCGTCGCGGAAGCATCGTACTGGGGCACCGATCGCGTAGAGGACGTCCTCGCCATTCCCGAATCTCCCGAATGAAGGGTCAGTTAGTCATCGAGGACCTGACGGTTTCCTACCATCGGATCCCAGCCGTTCACCATCTCGACGTGCGCCTGGAGAGCGGGTCATGCGTTGGGCTACTCGGACCGAACGGCGCCGGGAAGACGACTCTGCTCAAGGCCCTCGCCGGCTTGCTTCCTGCGGAGACGGGTCGCGTGCAATTCAACGGCCGGAGCGTTGCCGGCGCGCGCCTGATCACCTACGTGCCCCAGCGCGAAGCCGTGGATTGGGACTTTCCGATCACCGTGCGCGGCCTCACCGAGATGGGACGCTACTCGGTGCTGGGAATGTGGAAGCCTTTCGGCGCCCGCGACCGGGCAATCGTGGACGAAGCGCTCCAGGTCGCGGAATTGAATGCCTTCGCCAACCGGCAGATCAAGGCACTGTCCGGAGGCCAGCAGCAGCGCGCCTTTCTTGCTCGCGCCTGGGCCCAGGAGGCCGAGATTTATCTGCTCGACGAGCCCTTTGGCGGACTCGACAGGAACGCTGCCTCCGCCTTTGCCGAGGCCATCCATCGCCTGCGAGAATCCGGAAAGCTCCTCATCATTTCACACCACAACCTTGTCGACGCCGGCCAACTCTTCGATCACGTTCTCATCCTCAATGGTGAATTGGTCTCCTTCGGACCGACCGCACAAACGCTCACCAGAGAGAATATCGATCGGGCCTTCTCGACAAAGATTTTCAGCGGACACAAGCGATGAACTGGATCGCGGAGCCATTTCAATATGAGTTCATGCGTCGGGCGCTGCTGGCGTGTTTGCTCATTGGCTTTACCAACGGCTTTCTTGGTGCCTGCGTCGTGCTGCGACGGCTCGCGCTGGTCGCCGATGCGCTCTCCCACTCCATGCTTCCCGGGCTCGCCCTGGCCGCGATATTCATCGGCCTAAATCCCGGCGGCCTCCTGCTGGGAGGACTCTTCGCCGCGGTCTTCGTCGCCGTCGGTGGTCACCTGATCGCCAGCAGCTCGCGGGTCAAAGACGAAACGGCCGTCGCCGCGCTCTACATCTTCGCCTTCGCCCTTGGCATTGCTCTCATCAAGTACGCGCGGGTAAAGATCAGTCTTGAACACTTCCTCTTTGGAAACGTCCTGGGGATCGCCGACAGCGACCTTCTGACCAGCTACCTCATCAGTGCCATTACGCTGCTCTCCCTGGTGGCGTTTCAGAGACCTCTCTTGCTGGCGCTCTTCGAGGCCTCCGTGGCCCGCACCCAAGGTGTCCACGTCGGCTTGCTGCTCGGCTGGCTCGTCGTCCTTATCGTCCTGGCGATGGTTTCTTCATTGCAGGCCGTCGGGGTGCTCCTCTCTCTGGGTCTGCTCGTTCTGCCCGCCGCCACGATCTACCTTCTTTCAGACTCCTATTCGGCCATGGCCTGGGGAGGAGGCGCCCTCGGCGCGTTGAGCGCCGCCGCGGGGCTCCAGATTTCCTATTGGGCGAACATTCCGTCCGGCCCGGCCATCATTCTCGTCCTGGGCCTGCTTTTCATGACCGCTTACCTCTTCGGACCCAAATACGGCATCGCCACCAAGCGATTTCGCAAGCATCACATGCATGAAGAGTCGCTCAAGCGCTGGAAATAGGCAGCCGGATTTTGTAGTTGCTTTCTCCACATGACCCTTTACTCTAGCAAACCCGTTAACGGTCGGATGCCGATTCTCTGGCCGACTTTGTCACTCTGTGGAAAAGGCGTTCGGGGTCACCTAAGGAAAACAACAACACCAATATGGCCATTATGGCAGAACTGCAGGAACTGATCGCCAACTCGGTCAAAAATTACCGCGAGGGCAGCATCGTCAAAGGACACATTCTCGAAGTCCGCCCCCGGGAATTTCTCGTGGACATCGGGTACAAGAGTGAAGGCGTCATCCCGGCGAGCGAGTTCGAAGACCCCTCCGACGTCGAGGTCGGCGACGAAATCGAGGTCTTGCTCGAGCGCCTTGAGAATGACGAAGGCATGGTGGTTCTGTCCAAAGAAAAAGCCGCGGCGAGACAGAACTGGGAGAAGATCGTTTCGGTTTTCAAAGGCGAGGGGCTTATCAAAGGAAAGGTCAAGGCGGTCGTAAAGGGCGGGCTCACCGTGAACGTCGGTGTAGAAGCCTTTTTGCCAGCGTCGCAGATCGATATCGTTCCTCCCAAGGATTTGCAGGGATTTGTCGGCAACACCTACGATTTCAAGATCGTTAAGATCAACGAAGAGCGCAAAAACGTCGTCCTGAGCAGGCGGGAAATTATCGAGCAGGAGCGCGCGGAGAAGCGCCAGCGGTTCCTCAGCAGCGTAAACATAGGCGATCGGGTCAGTGGAACGGTCAAGAATATCACCGATTTCGGCGCGTTCATCGATCTCGACGGGATTGACGGTCTCCTGCACGTCACGGACATGTCTTGGGCCAGGCTTACCCATCCCGGTGAGATGCTTAAGGTCGGCCAGCACGTGGAAGTCCAGGTTCTCGACATCAATCGGGAGAAGGAACGGGTTTCCCTGGGCATCAAGCAGATGCAATCCAATCCCTGGGACCGCATCGAGGAACGCTTCCCGGTCGGTCAAAAGATCAAGGGCAAGGTCATCAGCCTCATGCCATACGGCGCGTTTGTTCAGATCGAGGAAGGCGTCGAAGGACTCATCCACGTCTCCGAACTCTCCTGGACGAAGCGCGTCGCGCGTCCCTCGGACGTTCTCACGCTGGGACAAGAGATTGAGGCGGTCGTCCTTGGGGTTAACAAGGATGAGCAAAAAATTTCCCTCGGCGTCCGTCAGCTCGAGCCCAACCCCTGGGACGAGATCGAAGTGCGCTACATGATTGGCAAGCAGGTCAAAGGGACCGTGCGCAACATGACCGCCTATGGAGCGTTCGTGGAACTCGAGGAGGGCATCGATGGCATGATCCACGTTTCGGACTTGTCCTGGACGCGGAAAATCAATCACCCCAGCGAGGTTCTCAAGAAGGGCGACGAGATCGAGGCCGTCGTGATCGATATCGACAAGGTGAATCAGCGCATCAGTCTGGGCACCAAGCAGCTCGAAGACGACCCTTGGAAGGAAATCGATACCCGCTTCAAGATCGGCGATCTCGTGCGCGGAACCGTCACCAAGATCACGAACTTCGGGGCGTTCGTCCAACTTCAGGACGACATCGACGGGTTGGTGCACATCTCCCAAATCAGCGAGGATCGCGTGGAGAAAGTGAAGGACGCTCTCAAGGTCGGCCAGGAGGTCGAAGCGCGAGTGATCAAGGTCGACAAGGCTGAGCGGCGGATCGGGTTGTCGATCAAAGCCGCCAACTACGACCAGGACGCTCTGCGCCGCGAGGCGGAGACGCTCGATACCTTGCGTCCCGGCGAAGACATGGTCGGCTTGGCCCAGGCCTTCGAAGTCGCCGAGGAAGAGTACCGGCCAGGCGATTCCAAGAGAAAGAAATAACGAGCGTCGCTCTCGAAGTTCGGGTAGAATCCTTCAATCATGGACAACATCGAAATCACGGCCTACTTGAAAACGCACTGTGGATGGAGCAACGGGGTGCGTGCTGTTCTGGCGAAGTACGACCTTCCTTATCAGGAAAAGGACATCATCAAGAATCCCGCGTTGCGATTTGAGATGGAACAGCTCAGCGGTCAGCCGCTTTCACCCTGCGTGATCGTAAACGGCATGATGCTCGCAGACGTCAGCGGAGAAGAGCTCGAGGAGTACCTTCTTGAAACCGGACTGGTCGGCAGCAGCGAAAAGGCCACGGATGTTCCGCTAAACGCGCCCTGCACCGACGAGCAGCATGACGCGATGGTCAAGATGAAGTTCTAGTTACGACAATTTCCCTCCCGCGGAAAAGGCCCCGGTCGCCCTGAGCACCGGGGCCTTTTTCGCATGAGAACGAGGCCCTCCGTGACGAAGGCTTTCTTTCTCGATTCCTCCAGCAACAATGGCGGGCTAAAACCGTGAGGTTTTCATGGCCGACCTGCTCCTTGATACGCTCAGCCGAACATTCGGCTACGCCTCCTTCCGGCCGTGCCAGCGGGAGATCATTGAAGCCGGCTTGGAACGGCGGGACGTCTTCGCGCTCTTACCCACCGGAGGCGGTAAGTCGCTTTGCTTTCAGCTTCCGGCCTTGCTTCAAGCGGGCCTGACGGTGGTCGTCTCGCCGCTCATCGCGCTGATGAAGGATCAAGTGGACCAGCTGCAGGCCGCAGGCGTTCCGGCGACTTTTCTCAATTCAACACTCGACCGCGCCGAGGCGAAAACGCGCCTACGAGGATTGCACAATAACGAATATCGCCTGCTCTACGCGGCTCCCGAACGCCTTATGCTCGATGGATGGAAAGATTCCCTTCGCTCATGGAACGTTCGAGCCCTGGCCATCGACGAAGCGCATTGCATTTCCGAATGGGGACATGACTTTCGCCCCGAATACCGTCGACTGGCCGAGCTTCGCGACCGGTTGCCGGATGTCCCCATCATGGCGCTGACGGCCACCGCCACGGCCAGGGTCCAAAGGGATATCCTCGACCACTTGCATCTGCGCGATCCCGCCGTTTTCGTCGCCAGCTTCAATCGACCCAACCTCGCCTATCACGTGAGGCCAAAGAACCAACCGCTACGGCAGATCCTCGATTTCATCACGCGACGAAGAGAGGAGAGCGGCATCGTCTATTGCGCGACCCGCGCGACCGCCGAGCGGCTGGCGACCTCGCTCGCTTCGCATGGTTTGGCAGCCCTGCCCTATCATGCTGGACTCGACGCGAGCCTGCGTGCGGCTAACCAGGAACTCTTCTTGCGCGACGAAGCGCAGATCATCTGTGCGACGATTGCTTTCGGCATGGGTATCAACAAGCCAAACGTCCGCTGGGTCATCCATTACGATCTGCCGAAAAACATCGAAGGCTACTACCAGGAGACCGGACGCGCCGGACGGGACGGACTCCCGGCAGACTGCGTGCTCCTCTTTAGCGCCGGTGACGCAGCCAAACAAACCCACTTTATCGAAGAGATCTCGGCGCCGCAGGAACAACAGACCGCCCGGCTGCAGCTTCGTCAAATGCTTCACTACGCCGAGTGTTCCACCTGCCGACGGCACGAACTCCTCGCCTATTTCGGCGAGAATTCCGCCGACCGATGCGACAGCTGCGACAACTGCCTCGAACCTCGAGCCACTTACGATGGCACGACCCTCGCGCAAAAGTTCCTCTCTTGCGTTTATCGTATCCGGCAATTTAGCCACTTCGGCACGGGCATGAATCATGTGATCGAAGTGCTCACCGGAGCCGAAACCGAAAAAATCCGCCGCTGGAACCACCATTCCCTCACGACATACGGCATCGGAAAGGAACTCGACCGCGCGCAATGGGCGGCCATCGGTCGCGAGTTGATTCGCCTTGGCTACCTCTGCCAGTCCGGTGGAGAATTTCCTATCCTCGAAATCACGCCCGCGGGTCTCGAGGCCCTCCGCTCACGCCAGATCGTCATGCTGACCAAGCCGATGATTGGGCCCAAGAGCAAGCGGCCGGCGCGTCGAGCGGGACACATTGAATGTGACGAGGTCCTTTTGGGACGATTGCGCGAGCTGCGCAAGCGCCTGGCCGACGAGCGCCGTGTCCCGGCCTATGTCATTTTCGGGGATGCGACGCTACGCGAGATGGCGCGGCGGTATCCGGCGACACGAGAGACGATGCGGGGCATCTTCGGCGTAGGAGAGCGCAAACTTCAGCAGTTCGGCACAGCCTTCGCGGCCGAAGTGGCCGCCTACCTGGCGAGCTACCCGCGGGTGGAATTCGCCGCCAGGGATTGACGCCGAATTCTTCTTTCCATTAGCCAGGCAATGAAAATGCATGCCTCGTAGAGCAGATACATCGGGCCGGCCATGAGGATCAACGTCAGCATATCCGTCGTCGGCGTGATAATGGCGGCCAGGAAAAGAATGATCACGACCGCGAAAGCGCGCGTCTTCTGCAAGATTTCGTAGCTCAGAATGTCGAGCTTCACGAGCAACAGAACCGCCAACGGAAGCTCAAACGCCAGGCCAAACGAGACAATGAACTGCGTGGTGAAGGAAAAGTACTCGCGCACACTCCAAAGCGGCCTCCAATTCAGCGCCTTCGAATAGTTGAAAAAGTAGTCGAGCGTCGGCGGCAGGACGAAGTAATAAGCAAACACGACGCCGACAATGAAGAGACCAAAGGACACCGCTGCCGCGGGATAGAGCATCCGTCGCTCCTTGATCGTCAAAGCCGGCAGAACGAATTCGGCCAGGAACAGCACGAGAAAGGGAAAGGCCATCACCAAGCCGGCGTAGAATGACAACTCGATGGCGATTGTCAGGGGATCCGCCACGCCGAAATTCGTCAGGCTGGTCCGATTCGGGTCGAAGGCGAGCAGCGGTCGTTCGATGATCTCAACAACATTCTTTTGGAAGGCAAATGCCACCCCCATCATCAAGCCGAGCACGACGAGCATCTTGATGAGCATCCGCCGCAGATCTTCGATGTGTTCCAAGAACGGCTTGGGGTCATCCTTGAGCTCCCGGAAGTCGAAAAAGCGTTGCCAATTCATTTAATGAATCTCCGCGCCTTCAATCTGGCATAGGTCGCCAAGGTATTCGAATCGACAATTTCGCCGGCCCCGATCAAATCCGCCAATTCGTCCTCCGAAAATGAGCGGACTTCCAGGATCGCTTCGTGCTCATCGTGATCAAACCCTTCCTCGCGCGGGACAACGTCCCTGGCCAGGAAGAGATGCCCACACTCGTTGGTAAATCCCACCGAGGAATAGAAGTACCCCAGGGGAATCAGTTCTTGCGGACACAACACACCCGCCTCCTCCCCCAACTCGCGCAGCGCCGTCTCGTAAATGGTGGCGGCATTGACCTCGCCGTCCACCTGGCCGGCCGGGAACTCCCAAAGCACCCTCTGCACGGCCAGGCGTTCTTGTCGAATCAAAATGAACTTTCCGTCGACCGTTCGCGGAGCGACCACCGCGGCAGTATGGCGCTGGACCACGATCCATGAGACGCCATCCGGACGCGTCGGAGTGGCGATGCGCTGGCGCTCCACGCGCAAATGGGGAGTCTCGCAGATATTCTCGCTGCTGAGAATGCGCCAATCGTGATCTGATTTCATGCGAGGACACTCCTCCAATGGGCCAGGCGCCGGGAGATATTTTCTCTCGATGGGGCGCCGGTGGCCTTTCGCGCCGCGACCGCTGCGCCTAAATCGAAGATTTCCTTCACCACCTGGGGAGTCAAAACGGGCGCTGCATCCATAAATTCCTTCGGATCGAGTTGATCAAGGGGCACGTTCTTGTCGACGGCTCGGGAAACGAGCCGACCGACGACCTCATGGGCCTTGCGAAAAGGAACGCCTGCCAGCACCAACCGGTCAGCAAGGTCCGTCGCCAGCAGGCCGGGATCCATTGCCGCTCGGGCCATCGTCTCTTCGCGAAAGGAAGCTCCGTCCATCATCTCAGCGAAGATTTGCAGTGCGGCCTTGGCAGTGTCCACAGAGTCGAAAATCGCCTCCTTGTCTTCCTGCATATCCCGGTTGTACGCGAGCGGCAAGCCCTTCATCGTGGTGAGAAGAGAGATCAGGTTCCCGAAGAGTCGTCCGCTTTTCCCTCGGGTGAGTTCGGCGACGTCAGGGTTCTTCTTCTGGGGCATCAAGCTGGAACCGGTGGTATGGCGGTCGCTGAGCTCGAGGTAACCAAACTCCGCTGAACTCCAAAGGATCACGTCTTCGCTCAGCCGGGAAAGGTGCATGCCCAGGATCGCCAGGGCCGCGAGGAGCTCGCAGGCGAAATCGCGATCGGACACCGCATCCATGCTGTTTTGCGTGACCGAGGAAAACCCCAATTCCGCAGCGATCGCCTCGCGATCGAGAACAATCGTCGAGCCGGCAATCGCACCGGAGCCCAACGGCATTTCGTCGAAGCGGCGAGCGCAATCTCTCAAGCGTCCCGCATCACGCTCGGCCATTTCGACATAGGCTAAGAGATGGTGGGCGATGAAGACAGGCTGCGCCCTCTGCAGATGGGTGTATCCCGGCACCAGTGCGTCGCCGTGCCGCGTCGCCAGTTCGACCAGGGCTTTCTGGAAGGTCACAATCGCTTCACAGAGCGCAGCAATCTCGTCACGCAAATAGAGCCGCAGGTCGAGAGCCACCTGGTCGTTTCGGCTCCGGGCGGTGTGCAACTTGGCACCCGCAGGACCGATGCGCCGGGTGAGCTCTGCCTCGATGTTCATGTGGACGTCTTCCAGCTCGGGATCGAAAAAAAACCTTCCAGCCTCAATCTCGTCCTGGATCGCAGACAAGCCCGACTCGATGCTCTCGAATTCCTCAGCGGTGAGAATCCCGGCGTTCAGCAAAGCACGGGCGTGCGCGATACTTCCACGAATGTCCTGACGATAAAGCCGCCAATCGAAAGAGACGGATTCACTATAGGTCTTGAGCAGGCTGGAGGGCGCCTGCCGAAAGCGTCCTTGCCACATGCGGATTTACGATTTCGGCCGCTGGCGATTGCGACAAGTCCCCTTGAGCTTCAATTCGTCGCAATGACCTTCTATCTTGACTGCCTTGCTCGCCGGAGAAAAACCCAGCCGGCGTGAGATACAATTTTCCAACAGCTCGATATTGGTATCTTCGAACTCGATGATTTTGTCGCAATCAACGCAAATCAAATGGTTGTGCGCGGGACGCTCGACGAAGTTCGGATCATAAATCTTGGTGTCGGCTCCAAGATCCAATTCATGGAGCAGACCGCTCTGCACCAGCAACGGCAAGGTCCGATAAATCGTCGCCCGCGAAACGGACTTCTCAATCCGCCTGGCCATGGTGAGAAGCTCCTCGGCGGTAAAGTGCTCGTGAGTCCCAAAGGCCGCGTCGATAATCGCCTCCCGCTGGACCGTCCGGCGCATGCCCTTGCTTGTGAGAAACTCCTGCAGGCTCTCACGCACGCGCTCTAATACACTTTGGTCCATCTCACTCTCAGAGTACCTACGCCGGCCACAGAGTCAAGAAAGCGCCAGAGAACTACAGCAAAGCAAAGCGAAATACCGTTGCTGCATTCCTGCCCTGGCGGGGTTCTTCCGTCTGCAGTCCATAGTCCCTGGCAAGGAAAAAGTTAATCCGCTTCCATTGTCTGGCAATTCCAAAATCACTTGTGTGATTTTGCCTCTTGCGGTACCTAAAGGGATCTGCTACCGATCCGGACTGGGTTTCTCCGAACCGATCTCTCCTCCAACCATGGGAAAATTTCTTGTCATCATTGCGATTGTCCTGACAGCTGCTTCCGCCGTTTTGGGCTATTTGAACCAGGTCAAACTCGCCGAGGTGAAGAAGCAAGCCGCCGACGCGGAGATTGCGGCGAGCCAGACGAAGACGCAGCTGGCCAAGACTCAGGGCGACCTGAAGACCGCTTCGCAGAATCTTCAAAGCACGGTAACGGAGAAGGATCAGCTCAACACGAAGCTTTCCGGTGTGCAGACCGAGCTCGAGAAGTCGAAAGGTCAGGTGGCGCAACTGACGAACGACCGGACCTCCCTGGAAGCTCAAATTAGCCAGCTCACGGCGGATTTGCAGGCGAAGACGCAGGAGCTGGAGCAGAAGAGTACGGCCGGCTCGGCCAACCCGACCGAAGGTGGATTTGACCAGCAGGCTCAGGTGGCGGAACAGCAAACTCTCATCACCAAGTTGCAGGGCGATTTGGACTCGACACGCGCCCAGTTGGCCACCTTCCAAAGAGAGAAGGAGGACCGGATGCGTCAAAAGATGCGCAACGGTCTGGAGGGCCGAGTCCTCGCGGTGAACCCGGCATGGAATTTTGTGGTGCTGAGTCTTGGAGACAAGAACGGGGTGGTCAACAACGCGGAGCTTCTCGTCAAGCGGGGCACCCAGTTTATCGGCAAAGTGCGGGTCACGTCGGTCGAACCCTCAACCTCGATCGCTGATATCGTCGCCAACAGCGTTCCGCAGGGGACCACGATTTCCCCGGGCGACGACGTCATTTACCAATCGGTCCAGGAATAGCTGACATGCGTCGGTTTGCTTTGGCAGCTTGCTGGGTACTCGCCCTTTGCCTGGCTGGATGCGCCGCCCAGGATGAAGAGCGACGTGCGGCTCAGGATGCGGGAGGGACGATTCCTTGGAACAGGCCGGCCACTTGGGAAGGTGCGGGAATGCTCGGCACCCAAATTCAGGGAACTCCATAAGGATTCCTTTCTCCCATGCCGGGCCGCATTCTGGTGATTCGCGGCGGAGCCTTGGGGGACTTTATACTGACGTTGCCGGCCATTCGCCTCCTGCGCGAGAATTTCCCGGATTCTGCGCTTGAGATCCTCGGGTATCGCCACATCGTGGCGCTCGCCGAGGGCAGATATTACGCCCGTTCAACGCGATCGATCGATTACGCACCACTGGCTGGATTCTTTAATCCCAAGACAGTTTTGGATCGCGATCTTTGCGCTTATTTCGCGAGCTTCGATCAGGTCGTCAGTTACATTTACGACCCGGATAGCCTCTTTGAGGGCGGCTTGCGCCGCGCGGGGGTCAGAAATCTTATCTCGGTATCGCCGAAGATCAGCGAGACTGAGCATGCTGCCCGCCAGCTCGCTCGACCGCTGGAGCAGCTGGCGCTTTGGTTGGAGGACCCCGCGGCGCGCATTTTTCCATCCGAGGAAGACGTTGCCGGAGCCCAGGCGCTTCTGTCGACCCTGGCGAGACCACTCGCGGCAATCCACCCTGGCAGCGGGGGCCAAAGAAAGAACTGGCCCGTCGTGCGCTGGCTGGAGGTTCAGAAAAGGATGATCGATGATCCGCGGATAGGACACCTGCTGGTTATCGGAGGCGAAAGCGATTCCGATCAGCTCACGCAAATGAAAGGGGTCGGTCCCGGAGCACGCCAGACCGTCTTGGAAAGCCTGCCTCTCCCCTTGCTAGGCGCTGTTCTTGCCCAATGCGCGCTGTTCGTCGGACACGATAGCGGAATCTCCCACCTTGCTGCGGCGGCCGGAGCTTCGTGCCTGCTCTTGTTCGGTCCCACCAATCCGGACGTCTGGGCGCCGGCAAACCCGGCGGTAACCGTTCTTCGGGCGCCGGGAGGACAACTTTCGCATTTGGAAACTGCGCTCGTCCTTGCGAGAATTGAGCGATGGCTCGACGATGTCTTCCGAAACGATAGTCGCCGTTGATCCTGCTCTGCGGACCGCCGGCTTTGCCGTGCTCACACGTGAGAAGCAAAAGCTCTCTTGCCGTGTGTTCGGCGTCATTCGCAACGCCGCACATCTGCCGGCCTCCGACTGCCTGTTGTCGCTTCATAGACAAGTCAGCGAGATCATCGACCATCACCAACCGGAGGCGATGGCCGTTGAGGGAGTCATTTACGTCCAAAGCTATCAAACGGCGATCACCTTGGGGGCAGCTCGCGGCGCGGTGATCCTGGCCGCGAGCATGAGAGGCTTGCCCGTTCACGAGTATGCGCCGCGCCGCGTTAAACAAGCCGTCGTCGGACGCGGGGCGGCGGATAAACACCAAGTTGCCTTCATGGTAAGAGTCCTGCTCTGCTTGCGCCAAACGCCACCGGCGGACGCCGCCGACGCGATTGCCATCGGTATCACCCATTTCCAGGCTCTTGACGCCGCCCGGGCCAGGAGGACAAATCTGTCGACGATCTAGTTCTTCCTGGACCTCTCAAATGAAACCGATCGATGTCGAGTGGCTGGGCCGTGTCGAATATGGAGCGGCTCTGGATCTGCAAAACCGCCTGGTTGAGCAATATCTCTCCGGGACCGGCAGCGAGAAACTCCTGCTCCTGGAACACGAACCCGTCTACACGATTGGGCGGACACGCGATCGATCGAGCCTGCGCAGCGCCAACACGCTGCCGCACCCGGTTTTCGAGATCAATCGCGGCGGCCAGGCAACGTGGCACGGCCCGGGACAGCTCGTCGTCTATCCTATCCTCGACCTTGAGCACCGCGGACGCGACCTCCACCGCTACATGCGATTTCTCGAGGAAGTCATCATCCTTACCTGCCGCGAGCTTGGCGTCGAAAGCCATCGCCGCGAGGGGCTCACAGGCGTCTGGGTCGGCCACAAGAAGATCGCATCCATCGGCGTCGGAGTCAGGCGATGGGTGAGCATGCATGGGCTTGCGCTGAACGTCGAGCGAGCTTCGCTCGAGTCGTTTCGTCACATCACCCCCTGCGGTATCTCGGGCGTTGAAATGACCTGCCTGGAGTTCGAAAGCCGGCAGCCGTCAAGTGTTCGGCACACCTCCACCATCCTCGCCAATCTCTTCCAGCAAACGCTGGCCAGTCTCACATCGGCCGAACCCAGCGAACCCGGTCGGGGCGCGACTCTGGCCGCCTCAATCAGCCGTAAATGATGAGCTGAATATTGTCCGGCAGGCTGGCGGCGACTTCCGAGACCACACTTCCGCGCAGGAGCTTCGTCATTGCGCCGCGGTGAGTCGCACCCAATACCAGAAAATCCGCTCCGAGCGTCGCCGCCATATCGACGATGATCGAGGCAGCATTCGGCGCGCTCACGAAGAGGGGGATGGTCGTCACCCCGCGGTGCTTTCCAATTTGAATCGCTGTTCCTAGAATCGCACTCGCCCCGGGATCTTCCTTCCAGTTCACGCTCGGAACGGATCCACCGCTATAGAGGACCGCAATTTCGCGAATGTACAACACGTAAAGCGAAGCGCTGCGCAGCTTTGCCTCGTCAAAGGCAAAGCGCAGCACGGGCGTCAGTCCCCGCACACAGACGAGAATTTTCTCCGTCCCGTGAGGGAGCTGTGACATCTGCTCAACGACTTCCGGCTTGACGATATCCGCGAACTCTTTCGTGACCGTGAGGGTGCGGGTCCCGCTCAGGCGCTGCGAATAGGCCCAGAGGAACAGACCGATCACGAGCACGCACGTTACAAAAAAGAGGGCGTCGTGCTTCGTCTTGGCGAGTGTCAATTCGACGGCGACCAGGATCAGGAACGTGCCGAACATCATCGCGCGCTCGATCCAGCGCATCTCGATCTTCATGTTGAACGAGCACGATCCCAGGTTCACGCAGATCGCGCCGACCACGCCAATGGCGTACAGGCCCGCCAGGGCCTCGAAGTTGTCGGTAAGAATCAAGACGACGATCGGCAGACCGGCGGCGATGGCCAGGGGAACCACCGGGACGCCGTGCGTATTCAAGCGGGCGAACGAACGGGGCATGTCGCCCTCACGAGTCATCATGAAGAGCAATCCGATCAATGCCGCCACCGCCGTGTTGACCGCGCTCAACAGGAGGAGCGCAAAGACGAGACCCACGGCGAACCCAAAAATGTGGCCGAAGGCGATGCCAAAATTCATGGTGCCGTAGGTTTCGGCAAGGAAGCGCAGCATGTCTTCCTTGCGCGCTATCATTTGCGGAGCGTAATCCTGCGGCAACGAGAGCATCGCCCAACCGAGCAGCGCGGTCCCCAAGCTCACCTCGACCGCCACGGGCAAGATCGCCTTGAATGACGCCCGGCCGACCTTCGGGTGTCCGATGACTGACCCACGATCGGGCTTGAGCGTCCCGGTGAGATTAGCGATCGCTTCGACGCCGCTCAACGCCAGGATGATCCCGACAAACGCCACCCAGACATGACCAAAATCTTCGTGAGGCTGCTCGAGGTGGGCGGTCGTGAGATGAGGCACAGCCAGGAGAATGATGGCCACCACGACGACCAACGTCGGTAGCGCCAGGGCCAGCGCAAAGCTCCCACTATGCCGCGGACCGAAGTAGTTCAAAGCTCCAACCAACAGGATGCACGCGATCGTGCTCACCATCACATGCTCCTGCGGAACACCCAGATAGCTCAAAGCCGCCCACCCGCTCAGCGACGCCGTCACAGTGAGATCCGCCACCAGCAGAAGCGCTCCCACCACCGCCAGCAATCTCCCCTGCTCCTTGGCCGCCGAGTAGACCCCGCCACCTTCCGGAAAAGCCCGGCAAACGACCATGTAGTTGAACCCAACCAAGGCCGTCAGAACGCAAACAGCCAGGATGATCGGCAACGAGGAATAGCCCGCTGCTACAAAAGCAAGACCGATGACGTAGGCCTTGCTTGTTCCCCAGTCGCCGTAAAGCAACGCCGAGGCGCGTTGCCAATCCAAATTTCGCGGTCGATTAATTTCCAAGACTCGAGTCGACGGATGTTGGACCGGCACGCTCCATGCCGACGCCCCGCGAGTCAATACCCTTCTTTGCAGTTCGGTGGCACTTGAATCATCGAACGAGACAGATATCTTAAATGGTTGGCGGGCGGTCGCTCCGGCTCCATCTGGACGCGGGAGAGGAAAGTCCGGACACCACAAGGCAGCACACCCTGCGAAAGCAGGGGAGCGCTGAACGAAAGTTCTTTGCGACGGAAAGTGTCACAGAAAATAAACCGCTTCCTCAACTTCTGCGCGGGAGGTTCGCTCACGCCGTGAGTTGAAGGAGCAAGGGTGAAAAGGCGGGGTAAGAGCCCACCGCCCTGCGCGAAAGCAAGGGGGCTCGACAAACCCTGTGCGGTGCAAGACAAAACAGGAGGTTCGGGTCGCCTGCCCGGTCTCATCAAACCAGACCAGCCTCCGGGTAATAGTCGCAGCCCTCAAAAGCTGCCCGGCAGCCAAACTGCCGGAGCAAGATAAATGACCGCCACTCCACGACCTTGACCGGTCGAGGAGAACAAAATCCGGCTTACAGCCACACCTCAGCGGGAGCGGAGCCTGAAGAGGCGCCGCTCCCGTCCAACTTCCGCTCCCTTGCGGTGCAAATAGGCGTCAATTCCACTTCCGTTGTTTGGCGTTCCATCCGCCCTCCGGTCTGTCGATGCCATGGTGGCTGGCGTCAACGAGCTAGAGTCCGGTGGGATGATCGAGGAAGCTCCAAGGCGGACCAAATTTTGCCTCAAGCAATCTTGCCAACTCGCGCACGCCGAAGACCTCGGTAGCATAGTGTCCGGCATAGAAGAGATTGACCCCCAGTTCTTCGGCGGCGGTGAACGACCAATGAGGTCCTTCACCGGTAATGAATGTGTCGACGCCGGCCGCCGCGGCCTTGAACACTTCGCTCCCAGCTCCTCCCGTCACGACGCCAATTTTCCGCGCGCGGGCAGGTCCACCGGGTGCCAGGTGGACCTTTGCGCCAACCGCTCTCTCGATCCTCTGGGCGAGGGCCTCGCGTTCAATCTCCATCTCGATCTGAAATCCGATGTCGAGAAACGGACGCCTTGGCTCTGGAAAACCGAGTGCGTCGCAAAGCAGCGCATTGTTGCCGTACTGCGCATGCGCGTCCAACGGAAGATGAACGCTGTAAACGGCGAGGTCGCTCTCAATGGCCACCTTCAATTTACGATAGTGGGCGCCTGCCACGCTCTGCAGACCACCCCAAAACAAGCCATGATGCACGATCAGCAAGTCGGCATCGGCTTCCACGGCCATTCTCAAAACGCGCTCACACCCATCCACCGCCGCGGCCACCCTTTCGACCGACCCGGAGTTCTCCAATTGCAGACCGTTCAAGGCATTCGGGTAGTCCGCGAATTCGCCAACGCCGAGCAAATCATCCAGATACATCACGATTTCTTGGAGCTTCATCGTCTCAGTATCACACACCCGACGACTGTCGCGCCACGTCCCTCACACTTGCCTCTTCCCGGCAATGCGATAGCTTTCCCCGCCTTATGCTCAAAGCAGGAATCGTCGGACTGCCCAATGTCGGCAAGTCCACTCTCTTCAACGCGGTCACCCGCACCCGCAAGGCTCACGCAGCGAATTTCCCCTTCTGCACGATCGAGCCGAACGTCGGCATCGTGAATGTTCCTGACGAGCGCCTCGAGAAGTTAGCCACGCTCTCGAAATCTCAAAAAGTCATTCCGGCAGCGATCGAATTCGTCGATATTGCAGGACTGGTGAAGGGAGCGAGCGAAGGAGAAGGACTCGGCAATCAATTCCTGAGCCACATCCGCGAAGTCGATGCGATCGTCCAGGTCGTGCGCTGTTTCGAGAGCGCTGATATTCACCACGTGGCTGGCTCGATCGATCCGGTGCGGGACATTGAAGTGATTTGGACGGAGCTCATTCTGGCGGATCTCGCGACCGTGAAGAAGCGCGCCGAGCGGTTGCAAAAAGGGGCCCGCTCGGGTGACAAGTTGGCCAAGGCCGAACTCGCTTTATGTGAAAAGATCCTGCCCCAACTCGACGCCGGCAAACCGGCACTCACCGCACGCCTCTCGGAGGACGAGAGATCGTTATTGCGTGGTTTCTTTCTTCTCACCTCCAAGCCGGCCATCTACGCCTGTAACGTCAGCGAAAATGAACTCTCGCATCCCGACAGCCCGTATCTTCGAGCGGTGCAGGAGCTTGCCGCGGCCCAAAATGCCGACAGCACGGGCGCGACCCACCTGCAAGTCGAGGTGATCGTCATCAGCGCACAAATCGAAAGCGAACTCGCGGAGTTGCCACCGGACGAGGCACGCGAGTTCCTGGCGGATCTCGGAGTGACCGACAGCGGAGTCAGCCAGCTCATCCGGGCGGTGTATCATCTGCTGGGGCTGCGAACGTACCTCACCACCGGACCCAAGGAAACACGAGCTTGGACGATCCGCGCAGGCGACAAGGCACCTGCGGCTGCCGGAGTCATTCACAGCGATTTTGAGCGCGGGTTCATTGCCGCTCAGACCATTGCGTTTGAGGACCTGGTTGCCTGCGGGTCAGAAGCCAAAGCCCGCGAAGCTGGCAAGCTCCGCATCGAAGGCAAAGAGTACGTGGTCCAAGACGGCGACGTGATGGAATTCCGCTTCAACGTGTAGCGGCCGGAATAGCCGGAATATTGCGCCAGACGATCCCTCACTATCATGTATCGTGTTGCGTCTGTGCTTGCCCGCTGGGTCGTTCGACGGCCTGTCCTGCTGGGGCTGCTGGGGGTGCTGCTGACCGTTGCTTCCGTCTGGATCATCTCGGCACAGAACACTTTCGATTCGGACATCCTGAATCTTCTTCCCTCCGACAACCCGGCCGTCCAAGGGCTCAAAATCTACAACAGCAAATTTACCCAGACCCGCGAGCTGGCTTTCCTGCTTACTTGGAAGGAACCTCCTGACGACCCCGATCACTATCGCGAAGCGTTTCTGGAACGTCTTCGCAGCCAGCCGTGGGTCCATCGCCTGCTCGACGCTCCGCCGTTGGAAACGTCCGGTGGGCGTAAGACGATCCATGAAATTCTCGTCCCCCTTCTCCTCAATCTGCCGACCCGGCAGTTTGCCGATGCCCTGAAAGACATCTCACCGGAGGCGATCCGGGCTCGCGTGGCCCGGCTCGCCGCGCAGATGACCGGCGGTTCGCCGAAAGCACGGTTCGAGCTCGAGAACGACCCGCTCGGCCTGGCGGCGCGCGCGGCTAAGCCGGTCTGGCAATCGATCGCCATCTCCGAGACTTTCAACCTCACTTCCACCGACGGAACAGCGATGATCGTCCCGGTCATCACCAATCAATCCGAACTCTCCGCGGAAGCTTGCCGGGCGACCATGCGGCAGGTCCACCGGTTCATCAGCGAAGTCCGGCAAGAGCTTGGACCCGGCGGACCGGAGATCTCGGTGACCGGCCGATCCGCTTACGTCGACGAGATCGAACAGAGCATGCGGCGCGACATTGCAACCACCTCGCTCGTGTCGCTCTTTTGTGTCACCGCCCTTTTCTGGGTGGGCTTCCGACGCCTTCTTCCGCTCATTGGCATCGCGCTTCTCCTCGCGCTCACGGCGGTTATGACCATGGCCTGTGCCGCTCTCTTCTTCGACAAGCTCAACATTATCGCGATCAGCTTCTGCTCGATCCTTTTCGGGCTCGGCGATGATTTCAGCCTGCTCCTTTGCCAGCGTTTCTACCAGGCGAGGAGCATGGGAACCAATCGGGAAGGTGCGATCGCGGAATCCATCAATCATTGCGCCCCGGGCATCCTCTGGGTGGCGCTGACTACCGGTATCGGATTCCTGGCGCTCTGTTTCAGCGGTTCGCGAGGGTTTGCACAACTGGGGGTCCTGGTGGCCCTGGGCGTCATCCTCTGCGCGCTCTTGATGCCCATCTTTCTCTTCCTTTTCACCAGGGACACCTCGGCTGAAAGCGCCGCGTCAGCCGGTCCGGCACGCGCGTTCGTTCTGAGTTGCCTGCGCTCTCCCCATCGCATTCTCACTGGAGCGGCCGGATTGTTCCTCGCGGCAGCCGTTCTCAGTTTCGCGCCGTGGCGGGCTCTGCGCTTCGACATTTCTCCAGCCTCGCTGGAGCCCCGCAACATACCGGCAGCCAGGACCCTGGCGCTGATGATGCAAAAGTTTCCCGCGACCTTCGAGCCTGTCATGATCGTGCTACCCCGGCCGCAGCCCCATGACCTGGTCGCTCTCGACGACGTCCTCAAGGAACTGAAAACCGAAGGGCTCATCGAAACGAGTTCCTCGCCGTCCGCCCTCGTTCTTGATCCCACGCGCATGAAAGCAAACGCAGCGGCGGCACGCTCGAGCGATCTCGCTGCTTCGCATCTGGCCCTGACTGAGGCCATCGCCGCCGGCGGCCTGAACGCGGATGCCTTTGGCGAAACTCTGGCTGTGCTTGACAGTCTACAAAACCAAGCTGATCCCGATCGGGATTGGTCAGTCTTCTTGTCGCCGACCTCGCCGTGGTGGTTTCTTCTCGATCGTATGATCTCTCCCGACTCGGGTGCAGCGATTGCCTATGCCCGGACGCCGCCTCAGATTACGGGGGCCCAACGCGAACAGATTGCCGGACTGGTCCTGGCGGCGGTGCCTTCGGCGCTCGTCACCGGCTGGAGTCAGGCTCTCGCGAGCTTGACCGCATGGGCTTACAATGAACTGGTGGTGTTCGGCGGAGCCGTCACCCTGGTTATTCTCGTCATCCTGGGGTTCGTCTATCGCGATGCTCGACTCTGGTTGCTCCATGCGGCTTCCCTCGTCGCGGCGGCAGCGGGAACGATCGCCACCCTCAAGCTGCTCCAGATTCCAATCAATCTGCTCAATGTGCTGGCGTTTCCCCTGATGCTGGGCGTCGGTGTCGACTATGGCACGCACATCATTCTGGCAGCCAAGGAGCGCGATGATGTCGTTGTGAACCTTTCCAACGTGCTCAAGCCGATCGTGCTCAGCGGACTGACCACTGCCACCGGCTTCGGTTCCCTCATGCTGGCGCAAAACGTGGCGCTCTCCGGGCTCGGAACGATCTGTGCCATCGGCGTAGCGTGGTGCCTTCTGGCGTCACTGCTCATCGTCACCCCTGGCACGGTGGCCCTTCGACATTCCCGAGCTGTGTCCGGGCGACTTGCACACCATCGGAGCCCCGGCTAAAAACGCAGCCATGAAAACGCTGACGAGCATTTTGATCTGCCTGGCCGCGGTTCTGGTCTCTCACGCGGCCGCGGACGACGTGATTCTCGGCGTCCAGACGAAACTGAAGCGGCTTGGCTATTACAACGGCGTAGTCGATGGGCAAATGGGCAGCCAGACGGCAGCGGCGATTCGGCGCTTTCAGATCGCGCAAAAGCTAAAAGTAACCGGCACGTTGACTCCTCAGACGCTTCGTCGTCTTAACGTGCCCGCTCCCAAGGCTCGCAGCCCCCGGAAAGCTTCTGCCGCGCCGGCGGGATACGTCAGCCTGGCCACGCTTTTCAAAGGTGGTCCGTTTATTTCGGTCGGCCCTGAGACACAAATCCTGGTCATTCGACAGGCGCAGAAGAACCTTAAGTTACTCGGGTATTATCAAGGTCCGATTGATGGACTACCAAGTCGCTCCCTCGTGGCTTCGCTCAAGGCGTGGCAACGCAGTGCCGGTTTCCGACAGACGGGGCGTTTCGATGAAACTACGCTCAAGGGCCTCTCCTTGATGCCAAACGATTAAGCATCACCTTTGACCGCGGAGCGTTCCTCCACCCGTCCAGTCCAGGAGGGATGGCTGCTGAGACTACCCGCCATGGCGGGCTGGTTCGCTTTGCTCGTGTTGGTCGCGACCGCAGCCGTCCTCCGGTTGCGTATCGCGCCGGTGGCCGTCTCCGAATGGGATAGCTGGGGATGGCTCGACCCCGCACTGAACTGGCTTGGCGGAACGGGCTTTCGCGAGCGCTTTGAACGCGAATGGCTCTACGGCGCATTTATCGCCGCATGCTTGCGAGTCACCGGCTCCTTTTCCGGCTACATTGTCATCCAGCAAATTCTCGGACTCGCTGCCGGCGTCCTTATCTGGCTGACATGGAGGACGTGGACATCTCTCTTTCCCAGGCAGATTGTCTTCGAGATCGTCACGGTTCCAGTCGGTCTCCTGATCGTCGCCATCTATCTCTTCAGCCCGATCGCGCTGCTGCTGGAACTCTCGATCCGGCCGGAGGGCATCATGGCATTCACTGCTTTCCTTCAATTGTTCTGCATCGCGGGGTATTGCCGATCTCGATGGCATGAACCAAAATCCGGCCCGTCCCTTATCTTTGGGGCGTTGGCGCTGCCACTCGCGTATGCGCTCTTTGTCCTCAAACCTAATTGGCTTTTGGCGGTCCCGGCGACCACCCTGCCCATTTTCGTCGGCCTCTTCGGAAAGGCTCTCCCCCTGGCTGTTCGGCTCCTAACACCTTTTCTCGGGCTCCTCCTGATTGTCGTGGGCCTGATCCTGCCTGACAAGCTGCTCTTCATTCGCACGGGCGAAACGCGTGTCGTCTTGCCGATGACACTTTTTACGATTCATGCCGACGTCATCCAGCGGAGCATGCACGGGGAACTGGCAGCATCCGGCCAAACCGAAGAGCGCCGGCAGTTCCTCGCTGCCTTCCTTCCGGTCCTGGACCGTGAAATGGAAACCGCCCGGACGCTGGCAAACTACTATCCGCGCTTGGGATTCGATCCGGACTATCTGATGTATCGCTCGACGGTATTTCCTTTCCTCGAGCAGAACCGCGGTATGTCCCGGAAAGAGATCGCCGCTTTTTGTGAGAAAAGCTTTCGCGCGGCGGTTCTCACCCGGCCGCTCGACTACGCACGCAAGGTCTTCACCCAACTCGGCTACTTCATTTTCCCGGATGAAGGAACATTTTTTCGCACGCGCATCAAAATGGGGAAACTCTACGAATACGTCCTGACGACAGTGCCGGAGTCCCTTGATCAGACCCTCAGTCCGGCGGTCCGAGAGATGTTCGCGGTGTATCGGCAGAGCGCCGTCGCACAGGTTGCACCGTCCACCAGCCTCGAAGTCTACCGCCCATTCCGCAGCTTCCTGCGGGTCGTTCGGTCGGCGGCGTTTTGGATCGGAGCGGCATTCTTTGTTTCTTTGGCAGCTTGCCTGGTTGCCAGCTCTCTGACTCCGTTTCGCCTTCCCGGGGTTGTCGCGACGATCTTTTTTCTGGCCCCGGCCGCCAACGCCCTCACCATCGCGCTGATCCACGCTCTGGACAATTCGCGCTATCGCGGAAGCTACGGTCCACTCGTCCTGTTCGCCCTGGCGGCAATGCTGGTTTTTATCATCACCATCCTTGCCCAAGCAACGACACTCTGGTTCCGCCGAAATACCCGTGACCAACCTTCGCCCATTGATTGATCGCACGTCGCAGGCGTTGCTCGGTCCCTGGGGACGCGCTTCGATTTTGTGCTACGCGGTCGCCGTCCTTCTTCTTTGCGCCTCTCTGACCGTCATTGGCTTCCGAATCACGGCGCAGACTAACCATGAGATCGAACCTTTCGATCAGGGCGCCTATATCGGCATGTCCAAGACCATGGAAGGATCGTGGTATCCTTGGTATTCCGACGGCACGCGCAATCCTCTCTTCCCGTGGATCGCTGCCACCTTTCTCGATGTCCATGGCGCCGGATTCTTCGAGAAGGGCAAGCGACTAAATGTGCTCCTGGCGATTGCCGGAACGGCCGTCGTCGCCATCTTCTTCTCGCGCCGGTTGGGACCGCTGCCCGCCTTCAATGCCACGGCTCTGTCCGCCCTTGCCGCGCTGCTCCCCATCTCCACGTTCTTTGGTGCCGAGGCGATCTTTCTGGTTCTCTTTCTTTTCGTCTGTGCGTGCGGAATGCGGCTCCTGAATGAGAATCCACTGCGTCTTTATCTGCTCTTCGGCGTCCTGACCGCGCTGGCCTGGCTGGCCAAATCGTCGACGACGCCATTCGTTGCGTTGTTTCTCGCTTGCAGCTTGGCCCGGGCGGCGCTCAATCTCACATTCAAGGAAAGTCTCCCCTGGCACCTTCGCGCACCGGCGTGGAATGCTCGCCGGTTCGTCGTGGGTCTCACCATCTGCCTGACGGCCTATTTCGCAATCATCTCCCCGCGACTTATCCATGCCCACCGCACCTGGGGAAGCGCGTTCTACAGCCTGCCAAGCTTCTGGTTCTGGGCGGACGACTGGGAAACCTGCGTCAAAAAATATGCCGACTGCCGGAAAGTCCGGCTCGCCCAAATGCCGATCGAAGATCAACCGACCCTGCAAGGCTACTTCCATCGCCATGACTTGGGCGATGCGCTGGTTCGCCTGAAGGACGGAGCCATCGTGCGGCTCGGCCAGCTTTTCCACCCGGAGGGAAAATGGCGATTCTCGGTCGAGCGCAAGAATCGGCCCAAGCGCATCGTTCTGCCGCATCGCGGGCTCTACCTGATCGCGTTGGGAGCACTGACCATAACGATGGGCGCACTCGCTGCCTCCCAAGGTCGGCTGAGAGGGGTCGGACCGGTCACCTTGCCGATCCTGCTGGGCCTGGCCACCTTCGTCATTTATGTATTGGCAACGGGCTGGTACTTGCCGACCGGTCCCGGCCCTCGCTTCATCATGACGCTCTATCTGCCGCTTCTCTGGATGCTCGTCCAAGGGGGCGATCAACTGCGAGTTGTGTCGGGTTCCCGGTTCGTCAACCCGATCTTCTTGGTCAGCCACGTTGCCATCTTTGTTTTGCTCGTCTCACGGGTGGCTGCCTTGCTGGCAAATACGCAGTTCGAGAAAGTTTCCTACGCATTTTGAAAGCCCTTCGACTCTCTCCGGCTGGCTGGACGACTCTGCTTTGCGGACTGGGCGCGGCAGGCATCGGCCTCTTTCTGCTGACCGCGCACAAGCCTTGGGAGGTCGAGTGGGAACCGGGCAAGCCCCTCAAGATCCACCAATTTGTTGCCATCTACGAATGGTGGGCTGCCGCGATCAATCTCGCGCTTCTCGTCCTGCTCGGCCTGAGTGCACGGTGTTGGCTTCGGCCCCCCGGGCGGCCCGCCACCCCCTGGCTGCCAGATAACCCCACGCCACGGTGGTTTTGGCCATTGGTTATTGCCGCCATGGCTCTAACGGCCTTCTGGGGCGTTCAACGCATTCCACAAAGCCTTTGGGACGACGAAGATTCGAGTCTGCATCGCGCCGTGCTGGGTCAGTACCGGCACGATGCCAATGGCGAACTCAAGCTCAAAGAAACGACCTGGAAAGTGGCTCTCTGGAACTATTGGAAGCCAGCCAACCACCAACTCCAAACCATCCTCTCCAAGGCCAGTCTGGAAACCTGGCGCGCAGTCACGCGACCCACGGGCCTTCAATTCAGCGAGCCGGTCATCCGCTTCCCGTGCCTCGTCGCGGGAGTCTTGTCGATTGCCTCTCTCGCGCTGCTTCTCAAGCGCCTCGGGTTCGCCAGAGCTGCCGTGGTGGGGGCGTTCCTGCTTTCGATACATCCGTGGCACATCCGCTATGCCATTGAACTTCGAGGGTACATCTTCACCCTCCTCTTTGGGCCGCTGATGCTTTACTGCCTGATTCAGGCGATCGACTCCGGACGCTGGCAATGGTGGGCGGGATTCGCCGCTTCAGAGTTTGCGTTGCTCTATGCTTATCCGGGCTGTCTCTACATGGTGATCATCGCCAATCTCTGCGGCGCGGCGGCGCTCCTCTTTCGCCATTCCACGACCGAAGAACGTTGGCACTTCATGCCGCGCCTCCTTGTGGCCAGCACGGTCGCCGGCATGGTTTACCTGCAACTGATGCTCCCGTGCGTTCCGCAGCTAATCGACTATTTCAAAACGGAGCGCGCTCTTGGGGAACTCGGTCTGCGCTGGCACAGGAATATGGGGGCTCACCTGCTTGCCGGAATCCCCTGGAATAACTCAGACATCCCTTCCGCAGGCTATCAGGAGCTTCAGTGGACCGCGGAGGCGCATCCTCATATCTTCCTCTTCCTGCGTGCCGCCGCCGTCACGCTGCTCGTTCTTGGAGTCCTGCGCCTCGGCCTCGCCCGCCCCGCCGGATGGATCGTCCTCGCTGCACTCCTGCTGCCCGGACCCCTCGTCTACCTGGTATCGCGTGCTGGAAATCATTACCTCTACGAATGGTATTTGTTCTTCGGACTTTCTGGCTTGGTCGGCTTCGTCGCACTGGGAGTGGACTGGTTGGCGGGACTTGCTGGTCGTCTACACCGATTCGCCGCACCCTTGGTCGGCGGACTCGCGGTCCTAGCTTTCTTTGTGGCTACCCAGCCTCAGCGTCACTGGCTGGTCACCCATTCACTCCAGCCGATGAGAGAGGCCGTCCTGCTCACTCGACCGGTTCTTGACCCCTACGACCCTCGTCAGGAGTCTATTATTACCCTCTCGATCACGGGAGTCCCATGGTCGTACGACCCGAATATCGTCGTCATCTCCAGCGTCGATCAACTTGTGCAAAATCTCCAGGAAGCCGACCGAAGCGGAAAGACTCTCTACATAAACTTCGCAAACGCCTGGACCGCGGCCGCCAGCACACCCAAGCTCTATGCCATGGTCGAGGACGATCGGTTGTTCGAGAAGACGTCCAAGATTCAGGGCTTTGACCCGACGCTGACTACTTTTGTGAGACGATACCGGCCCGGCGCCATTGCCGGCTACCCGCCGGCGCAATAATTTTCAAATTGCGGATCGCGCATCTGCTGATAGATCTTGCGACAATGCTTCGGGATTACGTTCCGGTTCTGCTCCACATCTTAGTCGCGGTCGGGTTCGCCACTTTCACCCTCGCGATCAACCTCCTCATCGGTCGGGCCGGGCGCCGCACGCCTACCAAAGACAGCGCCTATGAGTGTGGCGCTCTCGCCCAGCCGGGCCCCCAGCCGCGCTTCAGCGTCAAGTTCTATCTGGTGGCGATGCTCTTCATCCTTTTCGACATCGAGATCGTTTTCATGTATCCGTGGGCGGTGGTCTTCAAGTCATTCGTCGTTCAGTTCGGACCTGTAATCCTCTGGAGCATGTTTAGCTTTATCGTCATTCTCTTGTTCGGATATGTCTATGCGATCAAGAAGGGTGGCTTAGATTGGAGCTAAGAAACGGCGCATGATTTACCATTTGGTCCTTTTCAAGCTTAAGCCGGACCTTGGCGAGGACACGGTGGAATGGATGTTGCGTGAAACCCGCATCCAGCTCCTGAGGATTCCCGAGGTCTTGAGTATCCGCTGCGGCAAGAATATCGACCCCAACGCGGAATGGCCATTCTTCCTATCCGTGGAGCTCGACTCGGTGGAAAAGCTGCCGCTCTACCTGGAAGACCCGAACCACATAAAGTTCGTCGAGGAAATCATCAAGCCGAACATTGCCCAACGGCTCGCTTTGGACTACCAGATGGAACCAGGGAGAAAAGCCAGGTAGTCTGCAAGCTTCGCCGCCAGGAATTCGACTTCTGTGTCCGAAATCCCGAAAGGCGGCGCAAAAGAGAGCACGCCTCCGCTCGCTCCGCCGCCAAGCAGGATAAGGCCATCCTGCAGCCCGCGCCGCATGATCTCGCCGGCGAGGGCGCCGTGAGGCGAACCGTCGCGCTTCACAAGTTCCAGTCCCACCATCGCCCCTACGCCTCGGATATCGCCGATCCAGGACGAATCGAGCGCCAACAACGCTTGCCGAAGCGTTCGCCCGGCCCTTCGTGCCCGCCGGCCCGTCTCCTCCTGGAGATGTTCCGTGATCGAAGCGATGGCCATCGCGCAGCCGAGCGGATTTCCAAGCGTCGTGCTTGTATGCAGCGCCTCGCCGGTCGAAGCAGGCCAGGCGTCCATGATATCCGCCCGGCCGACGCACGCCGAGATCGGAAACCCGCCGCTCAAGGCCTTCCCCAGACAGATGATGTCGGGCTTGACCTCGAAATGCTCACACGCGAAGAGCTTTCCGGTGCGATTAAATCCGGTATAAATTTCATCGAGGATCAAGAGCACCTTCTCTTCATCGCAAATGTGCCTGAGCATCCTCAGAAAATCCCGCGGCGGAACCACCTCGCCTCCTCGCCCCTGAATCGGCTCGACGAGAATACAGCCTATCTCCCGCTGCCTCAGAGTCGTGACGATCTGTTTCTGCAGTTCCTCCAGACAAGTCGTCGAACAATTGGGGAACGGATTTCCTTCCAGCCGAAATCCTTCGTTGCGCCCAAAAGGACACCGAAAGCAGCTCGGATACGGCAGCCGCACCGCAAATCGTCCCAACTGGCTTTGAAACGGCTCGCGAAAGGCCGGGATCCCAATCGCTTCCAGCGCTCCGAAGCCGAGTCCATGATAACCGCCCTCGAACGAAATCACCCCCGGCTTGCCGCTGTGGAGCAGTGCGGTCTTCAAGGCGGCTTCGATCGCGTCCGATCCTGAGTTGCCAAGGATCGTCTTGCCCGTGCCGATAGCCCACCGCTCGAAGGTGATCCGGCTCAATTGCTCGCACAGCTCGGCCTTCGCTGCCGCCGGATGGACGTCACCCATGGCATGCAGCAACTTCTCCGCCTGGGCCGTTAGCGCCGTGCGAAGCGGCTTCGTCCCGTGACCCAGCCCGGAAACCGCAAACGCGGATGTAAAGTCGAGAAAACGGTTGCCGTCGACATCCCAAATGTTCACCCCGTCGCCCCGTTCCCAGAAGATCGGAAAATCCTCGGCCAGCCACGTCACTTCCCGCGCTTCAAAACGCGAAAGCGTCGCAGCCAACGCCCGCGACCGCGGACCAGGAATCGTGGTGACAATCTCCGGCAGCATGCAGCCTGTTCAACTCGCATACTATCCAACCCAGCGAAAGGGAGACAGAGAAGAATGACCGCCGCCGGTCGGAGGTGTTGGATCTCATTCCGACGGTTGATGGCTGATAGCCGCTTCGTGCGCCTTGAGTTATCCTGATGCGACACATGAAGCACCGGGAGCACTGGAATAAGGTCTACCAGACCAAAGATCCAAACGAGGTCAGCTGGTATCAACGTCGCCCCGACCTCTCTTTGGCGCTGATTGCCTCCTCGGGCGTGCCTAAAGATGCCGAAATCATCGACGTCGGCGGAGGTGCTTCCACGCTTGTCGACTGCCTGCTCGACGACGGCTACACGCGCCTCGCCGTGCTCGATCTGTCAGACGCAGCTTTGAGCCAGAGCCGTTCTCGCCTCGGCGCGCGGGCTCATCTGGTCGAGTGGTTTGAAGCGGAGGTCACGTCCTTTATTTTGCCACACCCCTTTGACCTTTGGCACGACCTGCGGTTTTTCATTTTCTCGTGGCTCCTGGAGACCGACGCGCGTACGTGGCTACTCTTAAGCAAACTTTGAAGCCGGGCGGCACGGTCATCATTTCCACTTTCGCATTGGACGGCCCGCCGAAGTGCAGCCGCCTCGAAGTAACGCGCTATGACGAGAAGACCATGGTCGCGGAGTTGGGCGAGGAGTTCAAGCTTCACGAGCTTCGTTACGAGACGCATCTCACGCCGTGGGGATCAGAACAGCGCTTCATCTACTTTCGCTTTCAAAGGCAAGCCTCATAGACGGCCAACCCGAGGTTTCCTGGTCCAAGCCTGAATCTCAGACCCTTGTTCACGAGTCGACGCTGCGCTATTCTGGCCAGATGAAACATCTCCCCGCGCTTTGCGCCACGGCATCGCTAGTGTGTGGTCTCGCCCTCAGCGCGGCTACGGCCCGCGTCTGTGACGGACCACGCGAAGCGCGTGAGGCCACGCTTGGATCGATCAAGGCTTTCATTGATGGCAAGCAGATGACCGTGGTGACCTTTGCGGGCTATTCGGGGGCCGAGTATGAAGATCCGGAGGCGATGCTGGCACAGGCTTCACGCATCCTTGATGGCCTCGATCCCGCCAAGACGTTGATTAACATCGGAGCCACCGAGGTGGGCATCGGTGCCGTATACGATCTCGCCAAGCGAAAGGGGTTTACGACCCTCGGGATCGTTTCCAGCCTGGCGCACGATGAGCAGGTCCCTCTCTCGCAGTGCGTCGACTACGTTTTCTATGTTAAAGACACGCACTGGGGCGGAAAGATCCCTGGAACAGACCGACTTTCGCCCACCTCGCAAGCGCTGGTCGAGTGCAGCAGTTCCTTCTTCGCCATTGGCGGAGGCGATGTCGCCAGGGATGAAATGCTCGCGGCGCGCAAACTCGGCAAGCCCGTGACCTTCATCCCAGCCGATCTGAATCATCGGATCGCTCGTGAGAAGGCTCAGAAGAAAGGTCAGCCCGAACCGAACGACTTTCGCGGCAGCGCGCATGCAGCGCTCGCCAAGGAAAACTAAACCGCCGGAGAACACCCCGGCTTATCAGCCAATCACCAGCCAAGCGGTTCGCCATGGCATGGCGCAAAAGGAGGTCGTTTTCGACTGCGCGATCTCGAAATGCCAAACGAAGGAGGAAAAGCGCCCATGCTTCAGCTTGAGAATGTGTTTGTCGTGGAACCAAGCGGCGAAATTGAAGCCGAACTCAACGCGTTCCTTGATGAGCGCATCTACGAGTTCAATATGCAGGCCACCGGGCTTTGCGATGGAAAGCCTTTCGTCGGCGTAATCAAAGACGACTCGGTGGCGATCGTTGCCGCGATCAACGGACATACCTGGGGCGGGTGTTGTTACGTTGCGCATCTTTGGGTCCACGAGTCCTATCGTCGTCAGGGTTTGGGACGAGCGCTCCTCCTGGCCACCGAAGCCGAAGCGGTTCGCCGCGGCTGCACGCAGGTCGTGCTATGGACTCACAGCTTCCAGGCGCCTGCCTTTTACGAGCGGCTTGGCTACGCAAGGCAGGCAACGGTTCCCAACTACCCGAACGGCCACGCGCAATACGTCTACCTCAAGTCATTAAGGGGTCTGGCTTAGAATCGGTCCGAAACTCCCAGGCAGAGGGCGAGCGAGATCCACTGACATGCTGTCAGCGAAAGACCCCGGCCACACCGAAACCTCAGGCGGCGCGAGAATCCCGCTTTCCACCCAAAAGCCGCTCGAACAGATCGACGTGGGCGCGCGCAGCCGCCTCCAGCGAAAAGTCCGCGCTGAGACAGCGTTGGCGCAGCAAGTCCCGCTTCGTCTGGTCCTCCAACACCCTGAGCACCTTCCGGCATCCGTCCAACAGGCCATCATCCGTAGGCGAACAAAAGACAAAGCCATTGCCATCGCTACGGGTCTGTTCCCAATCGCGCACGAACTGGAAAAGGCCGGGACACTGCGCGGCGAGCGGAATCGCCCCCGATAGCATGGCTCGTCGCAACCAAATCGCCTCGGGCTCGGTCGGTCCAGGAACGAGAAAGACATCCGCGCCGGCCAGGGCCTGGCGTTGCAGAGCTTCATCGGCTGGTGAAAGATGCACGAAGCGGGCGCGATGCTTGCGTTCCGCGATCTCCAGCGCAGTGATATGTTCGGCCCCAACGGGACCCACCAGGATCAAGCGAACGTTGTCGGTGAGCAATCGATCCAGAGCCGGAAACAAGAGACCCAGACCCTTGCCTTCGCAGCTTTCCGTGAAGGTCACGAAAACTGCGCGAGGCACTTCGGGCGAAAAGCCTACCGCTTGCAGAAGAGCGGACCGAGCTTTCGCGCGATCCTCGCCGGCCGCCGGTTCCCAGCCGTGGAGATGTTCGCTCGAGGGGATGCCGTAAAGTTTGTGCTGGTGCTCGCGCAATACGCTCTCCAGCCCGCAGCCGTGTTCCGGTGTCTGCGCCTCGCAGACATAGCGCTCACCGGGAAGAACGATCGCATCCGCAAACAGAATACCTCCCTTCAGGCAATTCATGCTCCCGTAGTATTCCACGCCGTGCGCGGAAAAGTAGTCGCCTGGCAGATTCGTCAGAGCGAAATCGTAACTCCAGAAGTTTCCTTGATAGGCCAGCGTATGCGGGGTTAGCACAGTGCGAAATGGCAGTCGCCGGTCAGAGACGAAGACCGGTAGGAGCGCCGTCTGCCAGCCATTGGCGAGCAGAATCTGCGGAGCCGGATTCAAGCGGCCGGCCAGTTCCACGACGCACTTGGTGAAATAGACGAACCGCGCGGCGTTGTCCTGATAATCGCGCCCATCGACCCCATAGAATCCCGAACGATCGAAATACTCGTCCCGCGAGACCAGAAAGACCTGGACTCCCTGCGGGGTCTTCGTCTCGAAAACTTCACCCGGAATCCCAGCGGAGCCGACCTGGACGGTGAATTTAATACGCGTCTTCTTCGTCTTCGCGAGCTTCCCCTCCCGAATGCTGCGATAATACGGAATAACTATGCTGACCTCGTGCCCCAATCGGAGGAGCTCTGCCGTCAGTTCGGAAACCGCGTCGGCTAGCCCACCGGTCCGGGCAAAAGGGGTCAACTCGCTGGAGGCAACAAGGATCTTCATGCCTTCTGTCAATATCATGCCGCCGATGGTCTGTCACTTGAGAGTTGAGCACCTCGCGGCGAACGTGAAGACTGTCGAGAATGCCACTCGCTCTTGTGACCTGCGGGCCGGCCTATGAGCCGATCGATGACGTCCGGCGCATCACCAACTTCTCCACCGGGGAACTGGGTAGCCTCCTGTCGGAAACCTTGACCGGTGCCGGTTTCGAGGTCCTTTGCCTGCGCGGGGAAATGGCCGTCTATCCCCAGCCGACCAAGGCACGCGTTCTCCCATTCACGACCAACGCTTCGTTGCTGGCCATCCTCGAGGCCCTTCCGGATCCGCCGTCGGCCGTTTTTCATGCCGCGGCGCTTTGCGATTTCCTGGTCCATGCGGTCGAAGGAGCCGATCGCAGCCGAAAGATTCGTAGCGGCGTGCCCGAGTTGCATCTTGTCCTGCGTCCGGCCGAGAAGGTTCTTCCACGTCTGAGGGGATTGTTTCCTGGTGCCCTTCTTGTCGGGTGGAAATACGAACTCGACGGCTCGCGCGAAGATGCGGAGGGACGCGCGCGGCAGCAGATGGCCGGTGCAGCCACCGACGCCTGCGTCGTCAACGGGACGTCCTATGGCGCCGGATTCGGGTTCCTGACCCGCGAAGGCCAGAGAGTGCGGCACCTGGCCAATAAGCACGCCCTCTGCGATTTTCTAGCCACCTGGACGTCGCAGGAGCTTAGCCGTCCTTGAACATTTTCCAAAGGTGATCAACGCCTGCCTTGCCGAGCAGAGCGATCAGCGCGACATAGAGGGCGGCGATCGAAGTCAGCAGATAGCCGCATAAAATCAATCCCCCGTCGCGTTCCATCAGGCCGAGGGAGAGACAGATGATCGCAAAGCCGGGAATCGTGTTGGTCAAGGGAAACGGCGGTGGGATGGGGAGACTCAGGAATACCCCTGAAAGGGCAATCGCCGAGCCGATCATCATCCCCATGCCGGGACCGGCCAGGAGGAACCCCAGCCGCGGCCGGACCACCTTCTCCACTTTCTCATAGATTGCGCATCCGAAATGCACCATTCTCTCGAGCACAGAATAGGAAATGGTGCGGTTCAAAATGAAAGCGGGCAGCCAGGGCTTGTGTCCAAAGGCGATGCGCAAACCGCACAGTGCGATCGCCAGCCCAAAGGGGATCGAGATTCCGGGCACCGTGACTGGCGCCAGGAATGGAAGGCACAAAAGGATGACGACGAACTGCAGACCACGACCGTGGAGGATTTCAATCATCTCGCGGATCGTCAGCGGACGTCCATCCGCCTCGCGCAGCAGGCGTCGCAGAGCATCTGAAATTCGCTCGGTGGCGCCGGAAGAACCAACAGCATCGCGCATGAAGTGACCAATTAATCATGCCGTGTTCGCCTGCGCAAACTCTCTTGGCCCTTGCAGCGCAAGGCAAATAGGCCGAAAACAATCAACATGAACGAAGAACTTCAACAAGCCGTCGAAGCCGGAAAGCTTACGCCGCAGGCAGCCGAAGCCCTTTCCCAACTCGAGCCCGGGGCCTGTTGTTTGCACAAGAGCTGGGGATTCGGTCGCGTGGCCGAGTGGAGCTTACTCACCGGTCAAATCGTCATCGATTTTCAGTCCAGGAAAGGCCATCTCATGCAAGCCCAGTACGCGGCAGAGACTCTTCAGCCCATCCCGGCGGACCACATTCTTGCTCGCAAGCTCGCCGATGCGGCCGGCGTAAAGAGACAGGCCCAGGAGGATCCGGTGTCGCTGGTGCGTGAGATTCTTCGCGATCATGGCGGGAAGGCGAGTGTCGATCAGATCGCTGCCGCACTTGCGCCAGAGATTTTCGATGCCGCCCTCTTCAAGAAATGGTGGGAGGTGACCAAAAAGAAACTCAAGGCGGATGGACACTATCAATTGCCCGCCAAGAAGTCCGAGCCTGTTGTCTTGCTGGCCACTCCCTCGACCCCCGGAAAGGGACTCATCGAAAGATTTCGTGGCGCGCGGCATCTCAAGGATCAAGTGGCGGCTCTTGATCAGATCACCAAGGCTCTCGGCGATCTCGCGCACGAGGTCGAGGAACTCCAATCGCTGGCCTTGCAGATCGAGGACGCCGCGCACAAAGGCCGCAAGCTTCAGTCCGCTCAAGCGGTCGAGCTTTTGCTCGCCCGCGACGAAATCCTCGCCCGGCATCAGGCGCTCAAACCGGGGAAGGAAGCTCCGGAGGTTGCCGACATCCTGCGCGGCGAACAAGCTCGCCTCCCGGAGCTTTTGAATGCCCTTCCGGCTGCCAAGCAGCGACGCTGCGTTGAGGAGATTCCGAAGGCCTTTGGCGATAATTGGTTGGAGGTCATTTTCCGGCTAATGCAAAACGTCCCCTCCCGGCTCGTCGTCGAAATCGCCCGCCTCGTGGAGAAGGAGGGACGCGTCGAAGACCTGCGCGCGGCCCTCGCCCGATGGATCAGCGGGCGCTCGGCGTCCTCTGAGATTCTTGTCTGGCTCTGCAAGGAACGCGGTGGCGTCTATCCCGAGCTCTTCAGCGTAGATCTCTTTGGAGCCGTCCTGAGCGCCCTGGAACGCGATCAACTCGCTGAGAAGCGCGGCGCCCGTCTGCACGACCTTCTCCTGGAAGATCGCAGCCTGGTGGGCGACCTCCTTGAGTCCGCCGAACCCGATGGAGTGCGCGACGCGCTGCGGCGCCTGCTCCTGACTCCCGTCTTTGACGATCTCAACAAGCGCTCGTTGCTGGCGCGCATTGTCAAGCTTTACCCGGAGATGCAGACCATGATCACCGGGCAGGCCGGCGAGCGCGAGGAAACGCTGACCGTCTCGTGGGCCAGTCTCGAGAAACGGAAAGAAGATTACGAAGACCTGGTCAACCGCCAGATCCCGCAAAATACCAAAGACATCGCCACGGCCCGGTCCTACGGCGATTTGCGCGAGAACTTCGAATTCAAGTCCGCCAAGGAACAGCAGCGTGTCCTCATGCGACGGCGGGCGGAGGCCGAACGCGACCTTTCCCGCGCCCGCGGAACCAGTTTCGAGAGCCCGGATACCTCCCAGGTTTCGATCGGAACCGTTGTCACCTTGCGAGACCAGGCCGGCACCGAAGAGACCTATTGCATCCTGGGAGCTTGGGACAGCGCGCCCGAACTCGGAATCATTTCTTACAAAGCCGTGATTGGACAAGCCCTCCTGGGTAAGACGACCGGCGAGACCGCCGAGTTGCCAACGGAAACGGGAAGTCGCAGCGTAACCATCGTCCGAATCGAACCCTTCACGAATCTGGACGACCTGCGCGAGAAAGTTCATCCGCTTTCCGAACCGGCGACCGCTTAGGAGACTGTTGAAAAACCCACGTATGCCACGTTGCCGTCAATTTTCGGAAGATCGCAAGGAGCTAAGCGCAGGTCGTAGCCGCAGTGCTACGGACAAGCTTGGCGACAAGGCGAGAGCCGCAAATTGGCGCAACCCGAAGGGCGCGAGTGCTTTGGGGCATCTTTCGGCGTCGCTCCTCAGTCACAGCCCCTTCAGGGGATGCTCCTTCGTCCCTCCACCGACATCCGCCCCAAAGAACTCGCGCGTGACATGCGTGGGTTTTTCAACAGTCTCTTAAGCCGCCAGGGCAAGAAATCTGCTTGCAACCGGTCGCGCGAAAGAGTTTCTGGAACTCACCACCCAAACCATTCCACTGCCATGTCCGATACCCTGATCACTGCCATCACTGCTCGCCAAATCATTGACTCCCGCGGCAATCCGACCGTCGAGGCCGACGTCGAACTCGCGGGTGGCGCCATGGGTCGCGCGGCCGTCCCGAGCGGCGCGTCCACGGGAGAGCACGAAGCCTGGGAGCTTCGTGACGGCGCAAAAGCTGTCTACCTGGGCAAGGGCGTGACCAAGGCGGTGGCCAATGTGCAGAAGATCCTCGCTCCCGAGCTGGTGGGCATGGACGCCCTCGACCAGGTCGCTGTCGACAAGACGATGATCGGCCTCGATGGAACCGAGAACAAAAAGAAGGTCGGGGCCAACGCGATTCTTGCGGTATCGATGGCCGCTGCCAAGGCCGCCGCGCTGCAGGTCGGCGTCCCGCTTTACAAATATCTCGGCGGACCGAACGCCAAGGTTCTTCCCGTCCCGATGATGAACATCGTCAACGGTGGGGCGCATAGCGACGCGCCGATCGATTTCCAGGAGTTCATGATCATGCCGAAGGATTTTTCCACCTTCTCGGAAGCGCTCCGGGCCGGGGTCGAAATCTTCCATGCCCTCAAGGGCGAGCTGAAAAAGCGCGGCCTCTCGACCGCCATCGGCGATGAAGGCGGATTCGCCCCCGCTTTCACTTCCGTCGAGGATGCCCTCGACTCAATCGCCAATTCCGTCAAAGCCGCCGGCTACAAGTTTGGCAAGCAGGTCTTTATCGCTCTTGATACCGCCTCCAGCGAGTTCTACGACGCATCGAAGAAAAGTTACGTCTTCAAAAAATCGGATCAATCGAAACGTTCCGCCGAGGAACTCGTGGAGTTTTACAAGAATCTTTGCGCCAAATATCCGATCATTTCCATCGAGGACGGCTGTTCCGAAAATGACTGGGACGGCTGGAAGCTTTTGACTGATGCGCTCGGCGACAAGGTGCAACTGGTCGGTGACGACCTGTTCGTCACAAACGTCTCCTTCCTGCGCAAAGGCATCGAAAAGGGCGTCGGCAACTCGATTCTCGTCAAGGTCAACCAGATCGGCTCGCTCACCGAGACGCTCGACGCCATCGAACTCGCCAAGGAAAACAGCTACACGGCGGTCATCAGCCATCGTTCCGGTGAGACCGAGGATACGACGATTTCAGATATCGCCGTCGCCACGAACGCAGGGCAGATCAAGACGGGCTCGTTGTGCCGCACGGACCGCGTGGCCAAGTACAACCAACTCCTCCGCATCGAAGAGGAACTTGGCGCAGATGCGGTTTACGGTGGCAAAATGCGCTAAGGCGCGATTTCGGCTCCGGAGTCGCGGCCAGCATCACCCGGGCAAGGGAATAGTTTTCCCGTGCCCTTGGGAATCTCCGTGCTAAAATGCAGCGATGAGGTCAGCGGCGGAAGCACGACGGACGAGCTATCCTTCCTTCTGGAATGCGCTTAACCGTGTGCTCTTGGCGCTGGTTGTCGCGAGTGGAATTGTGAGTCTCGTCCTCTGGTTCTATCCCGAAGTCGTCCGACGCGACCAGATGGCCCGCAGTCTCTTGAGCGATCAGCAGGAGCTCGCCGCCCAACAGGCTTTGCGCAAGCAGCGGGAGCGGGAAGTTTACTTGCTGGAAAACGACAAGGAATACATCGAAACCATCGCCCGTGATAAGCTTGATATGATGAAGGAGGGCGAAACCATCTTCCGCCTCGACCCTTCAAAAGGCGCTGCGCCCGCTCCGAAGTCTCCGTAGTTCGTTTCCCCGAGGAGCGAGCCGGCTCTCGCTTCCCGATCTCGATTTTGAAGTGCCATGATTGAACAACTCGAAACCATCGACACCTCCGCCATCTCCGCGCGCCTCGCCGAGTTGCGGAGGTTCCTTTGACTTACCAGCCCTCTCTCGCCGGCTCGCCGAGGTCGAGGCGCGCATGGCTTCGCCGGACTTTTGGAATAACAAGGAATCCGCGCAGCGCGATGTAGAGGTCGTTTCCGACCTGCGCGGGAAGATCCAGCCATTCCAGGCCTTGGAATCCCGCGCCTCCGACCTTGAGGTCCTTAAGGAACTCGCCGCGGAGGAAGCACCCGATCGGCAGACCGGGGTGATCGCCGAGGTTCGCTCCGAGTACGAATCTCTACTCCGCGATCTCGAAAAGTTTGAACTGCAGCTGTTTCTTTCAGGCGAGTTCGACGAGAATCCCGCTTTCTTGACGATTCACGCCGGAGCCGGCGGGACGGAATCCTGCGACTGGGCGGACATGCTGTTGCGGATGTATTCCCGTTGGATCGAGCGCAACGGACTCCGCGCGGACACCGTCGACGTTCAGGTCGGTGACGAGGCCGGGATCAAATCTGTCACCGTCCGCGTCACCGGAGATCACGCCTACGGTTACCTCCAAAACGAAATCGGCGTTCACCGCCTCGTCCGTATCTCTCCCTTTGATTCCAACAAGCGGCGTCACACTTCGTTTGCCAGCGTGGACGTCGTCCCCGAAATCGAAGACGCGCCGATCGAGATCAACGAAGCAGACTTGAAAGTTGATACGTTTCGCTCCGGAGGCAAAGGAGGCCAGAACGTCAACAAGGTCGAAACCGCCGTGCGCATCACCCATGTCCCCAGTGGGATCGTCGTCGCGTGTCAGGCCGAGCGCAGCCAGGGCCGCAATCGCGACGTGGCCATGAAGATGCTGAAAGCCAAGCTCTACCAGATCGAAGCCGACAAGAAGCGCGCCGAAGCCGAGCGCCAGTACGGGGAAAAGGGTGACATCGCCTGGGGCAACCAGATCCGCTCCTACGTTTTTCAGCCTTACCAGATGGTCAAAGACCTCCGCACCGGTGTCCAAACCAGCGATATCCAGGGAGTGATGGACGGCGACATCGATGCGTTTATCGAGGGCAAGCTCCGCGGACTTACCTACAAGAAAGGCACCCAGGAAGAATCCGACGCCGCCTGATCAAAACGCTCAATTTTCGTGATCGGAGCGTTACCCCAAGGGCTCGGAAGGAAAAGCCCTGTCCTCCCCGGCGATCTTTTAGAAGAGTCTGCGACTATCTTGGATTTTTCATAATTCACGGCCAATTTTGCGTTGACCGAAGGCAGCTAAAAGCCCAATCTGACGGCGTCGGACGCTGCCAGCATCCGATTCAAGATGGACTCAACTTCGCCATTTCCGCCCTGTCGTCCATAGCAGCCAGAACACCTCACAACGTTCCCATGAAAATCCCTCATACCCTAAGAAAACCACTTTGCCTTATGCTTGGAGCAGCCCTGCTTGGTCCGCTGCAAGCCGCCGACAAAGAACTTAAGTCCGTAGCCGTGACCGTCGGCGACCTCGGAAACCCCTTCTTCGTTCAGATCGCCCGCGGCGCTGAAACAAAGGCCAAGGAAATCAACCCGAGCGTCAAGTTTGCGTCGCTTTCGAGCAACTACGACGTCAACAAACAAACTAATGACATTGATAATTTGATTTCCTCCGGCACGAGCCTTCTTCTTCTCAATGCGGCGGACAGCAAAGGGATCGCGCCGGCGGTGAAGAGAGCCAAGGGTGCCGGAATGGCTGTCATCGCCGTGGACGTCGGCGCAGAGGGAGGAGTTGATGCCACGGTCACATCGAACAACCGCCAGGCCGGCCAGCAAGCAGCTCAGTACATCGTGGACAAGCTCAAGGGCAAGGGACAGATCGTTATTGTTAATGGACCTCCTGTTACAGCCGTCATGGACCGCGTTGCGGGAGCCATGGATGTTTTCAGCAAGAATCCCGACATCAAGATTCTTTCTCAAGATCAGAATGCTGGGGGCAGTCGGGATGGGGGTTTGCGAGTGATGACCGATCTTCTGACCGCAAATCCGAAGCTCGACGCAGTATTTGCGATCAATGATCCGACGGGCATAGGCTGCGACCTCGCGGCCAAGCAGGCGAATCGCAGTGAATTCTTCATCGTAGGCGTAGACGGCTCTCCCGACGCGGTCGCCGCCCTGAAGAGCAAGGGAGGCCTATTCGAGGCCACCCCCGCCCAAGATCCTTACGCCATGGCGCAGAAGGCGGTCGAAGTGGGAGCAGAGGTCATGGCCGGGAAGAAGCCGGCCGAAGATGTCATCCTTATCCCTACCAAGTTGATCACTCGCGATAATGTCAACGAGTACCAAGGCTGGACCAAGTAGCCGGCCGGGGCAGCCGATCCTCACGGTACGCGGGGTAACGAAAAGTTTCCCCGGCGTTCGTGCGCTGAAAGGCGTGGATCTCACGATATGGCCAGGGGAGGTCCACGCGCTAGTTGGTGAGAACGGTGCGGGCAAGAGCACCCTGATGAAAATCCTCGCCGGAGCGCAACCCCCGGACGGTGGCGAGATCGCCATAGATGGAAAGCCTGTGCATTTCCATTCGCCGCATCAGGCCCGGGCAGCTGGCATCGGAATCATCTACCAGGAACTCACCATCGCGCCGAATCTGACGGTCGCGGGAAACGTCTTCCTCGGCTCGGAGAAGCGACATCTCGGCTTTCTCACAGACACCGCCGCGATGGTTCGCGAGACACAGAAGGTGCTTGATCGGCTGGGAGCCAGGTTCAAAGCCGCTCAGCGCGCCGCCCATCTTTCGATCGCTGAGCAGCAGCAAGTGGAGATCGCGCGGGCGCTCTTCTACAAGAGCCGGATCCTAGTCATGGACGAGCCAACGACGGCGTTGTCCGACCGCGAAACGGATCGTCTCTTTGACGTCGTTCGGCAGTTACGATCAGAAGGCTTGGCGATCATCTACATCAGCCATCGAATGGCCGAGATCTATGAATTGGGAGACCGCTTGTCTGTCTTTCGGGACGGAGAGTACGTCGGTGAACTCACACGACCGGAATTTACCTCTGACCGAATTATAGAAATGATGGTCGGCAGAAAGCTCGAGGAGCTCTACCCGGAAAAAACGGCTGCGCACGGCGACGTCGTTCTGCGGGTGCGAAACATGTCCGACAAGGAGCATGTGAAAAACGCGGGCTTCGAGCTTCGTGCCGGGGAAGTCTTGGGGTTGGCGGGATTAGTCGGCGCGGGACGTACGGAGCTAGCTCGGTTGATTTTTGGCGCAGATCCTAAGGAGAGCGGCGAGGTCCATCTCGAGGGGAAGTTGGTGGACATCAAGCATCCGATCGATGCGGTTCAGCAAGGTATCGGGTACGTTCCCGAGGACCGAAAACTCGCGGGCGCTTTTTTGCAGATGTCCTGCCGGGATAACATCGCGATGAACATCCTCTCCCGAAATGCGAAGGCGGGGATTATTGATTTCAAGTACATCAACGAGCGTTCCAAGGTTCAGGCGAAGGCCCTTAGTCTGCGCGCGGCCTCCCTGTGGGTTCGGGCCGGAGGGCTGTCGGGCGGCAACCAGCAGAAGCTCCTTCTTGCGCGTTGGCTGGAGATCAATCCCAAAGTGCTTATCCTCGACGAGCCCACTCGGGGCGTAGATATCGGAGCAAAGGCGGAAATTTACGCGGTAATTCAGCAACTCGCCGACAAGGGCATGGCCGTCCTTTTCATCTCGAGCGAATTACCCGAAATCATTGGCGTCTGCAAGCGCGTTATCGTTATGCGCGAGGGAGTCGTCATGGGTGAGGTGGGCGGCGAAACGGGAGTCGAAGTCACCCAACAGAACATTATGAAGCTCGCAACCGGAGTCTAAGCAATCCCTTCCAACTATGGCCAGTCCCTCATCTACTCAGGATACCGTTAACACTGTGGCGCGAAAAGAAGTCATGCGCAGCATCATGCAGGTTGCAGGAATGCTGCCGGTGCTCATCGTCATCTGCATTCTCTTTGCCTTTCTCACCGAGAGTTTTCTCACGACCAACAACCTGATCAATGTGGTTCGGCAAGCATCCATCAATATCGTCCTGGCCGCCGGGATGACATTTGTGATCCTAACGGGCGGCATCGATCTCGCTGTCGGCTCAGTTCTTGGCATGACCGCCGTGCTCTCGCTCGTGTTTTCTCTCAATCCGTCGTTGAGCTGGGCCGCGGTGCCCGTTGCCCTTTTGAGCGGAACGATCGTAGGCGTAATGACAGGGGCAATCGTCCACTATTTTGGTTTGCCGCCGTTCATCGTTACGCTCGGAAGCTACACGGCCCTTCGTGGGGCAGCATATTTGTTCGCGGGAGGAACAACACTTATTAACAACGACATTAACTTCGAGTGGATCGGCAACAGCTACCTCGGTCCGATTCCCTGGCTGGTGGTGATAGCCCTGGCAGTCATCCTAATTAGCGCATTTGTGCTCCATCGGACCGTATTCGGCATTCACGTCTACGCCGTAGGGGGCAATCCGCTCGCCGCGCGTCTCACAGGCATTCCAGTCGCCACGATTTTGATCGTCGTGTATGGAATTAGCGGATTTCTTTCCGGTTTGGGCGGCGTCATGACGGCGAGCCGTCTCTACAGCGCACAGGGGCGCTTGGGAGAGGGCTACGAACTGGATGCGATCGCTGCGGTGATTCTCGGCGGCACCAGCTTTTCCGGCGGTGTTGGAACGGTATTCGGAACGCTAATCGGAGCGCTGATCGTTGCCGTTCTCAACAACGGCTTGACGCTGATGAACGTGTCCTTCTACTGGCAATTGGTGGTCAAAGGTGCTGTCATCATCCTCGCAGTCCTTCTCGATAGACTACGGACGCGCGGTCAATAACCTTAACTCAAAGCCTGGCAGGAATTCGCTGAGCAAGCGAAAATCGGAAATTCTATTGCTCCGGGCTCATCAATGCGGCCAGCCGGCATTTGAGACGGAAG
This sequence comes from uncultured Verrucomicrobiae bacterium, assembly GCA_963820865.1. Taxonomy (GTDB): domain Bacteria; phylum Verrucomicrobiota; class Verrucomicrobiia; order Chthoniobacterales; family Terrimicrobiaceae; genus DASTFP01. The sequence goes on along the minus strand of CAWGBZ010000007.1, from coordinate 1,047,692 downwards.
AGGTATGTTCCTTTCTCAAACTTCTGAAGGTTCTCCGCCTCGCTTCTGGCGAGATCCTTTTCGAGCATCTTTTCCACAGACTTGGCAAAAGCCGCGTCCTGCACGACCACCGAGAGCTCAAAATTGAGCATGAACGACCGATAATCCAGGTTCGCGGAGCCGACGATCGCCAGATCATTATCCGCCAGCAGGACTTTCTGATGCATGAAACCGCGCTGGTACCGCCAGATCTTGACCCCCGCTTCGCGCATCAAAGGATAGAAGGTGTAGGAGGAAAGCCAGGGAAGCAGATGATCGGGCTTTTGCGGAAGGATGATGCGGACATCGACTCCCCGCAGGGCTGCATGCCCGATCGCGGTCCGCAACGCCGAGTCCGGCACAAAGTAAGGACTGGCGATCCACAGTCTTTCGCGGACATCGTGAATGATCTCCGCATAAATCGCTGCGGTGGCGTTCCATCTTTCGGTGGGACCGGAGGCAAATGGCAGGACGGTTTGCTCACCCGCCACCCGTGGTTCGAAAGGGATGTCCGGCACCTCTTTGCTGGCGTAGAACCAGTCCTCCAGAAACGACACTTGCAGAGCCATAATCGCCGGGCCTTCGAGCTGCATGTGTGTGTCGCGCCATGAACCAAGCACTCCGAGCCCGATGTATTCGTCGCCGGCATTCAGTCCCCCGAAGAAGGCGATTCTCCCATCGACAACCACCAACTTTCGATGGTTGCGGAAGTTGATTTGAAATTGACGGCCAAACTGACGATTGGTGACAAATGCCTGGACCGAGACGCCCGCGTCCCGCAAGGCTCCAAAATAGGTGTCGGTCAGTCCTTTCGAGCCGACTTTATCGTAGAGCAACCAGCAGCGGATGCCGCGCCGCGCCGCCTCGAGTAACCTCTCTCGCAACTCCCGCCCCAGGGCGTCGTCGTGGATGATATAAAACTGCACGATCACATAGCTTTTCGCGCTTTCGATCGCTTGAAAGATCGTGCGAAAGGTCTCTTTCCCGTCGATCAACAGTCGGCAGGCGTTTCCCTTCGTGACGGGGAGGCCGCGCAGGCTGATCCCGAGACGTTCGACGTCGGAGTACTTGCCCGGGAAAGCCGCCCGGAAGGGCGTCATCGCTCGTTGTGCCTGCCGGAGCGCCGCATCCAGCTCTTCCTGCCGGTCCTGGCCCGCCAGCGTGTAGCCCGAGAAACGCGATTCTCCGAAGATGAGAAACAACGGAATGGCGATGTAAGGACAGATCACCAGCGCGAACCCCCATCCGATCGCGGCCTGCGGCGTTCGAGAAATCATGATGGCTTGGAGGGCGAAGTAGATGCCCGCCGCGTGAATCATCATGGAGACAAGAACGACCAGCGTGATCAGAATCTGCGTGAACATGACGGCTAGCCTTCCGAGCGATACGCCTCGGCCAGCAGACTGATCGGATGCCGGACCTCGATCTTCTGCGAGAATCTGCGCGTTCCGCTTTCCAGCTGCAGGAGACAACCGGGATTGGCGGTTACGACCGTGGCAGCACCCGTCTCCGCGATGTGGCGCATCTTGCGCTCTTGCAGCCGGGCCGCCATTTCCGGCTGAGTGATATTGTAGATGCCCGCGCTCCCGCAACACCAGGTCGACTCAACAAGTTCAGTCAACTCGAGGTCGGGAATCGACTTTAGGATCTCTCTCGGTGGTTGAGTGATTTTCTGTCCGTGACAGAGATGGCACGCCTCATGATAGGTCACCGATCGCTTGCCGAGGCGGGCCTTCCCCGCCGCCGGCCTGCGAAACCCGATCTCGCAAAGCCACTCATGGATATCCCGGACCTTGGCCGACCACGCACGCGCCCGCTCCGAGTATTGGGGATCATCGGCGAGGAGCACCCCATAGCTCTTGAGGTGGGATCCGCAGCCGGCTGCGTTCGTGATAATTGCGTCAAATCGGCTTGCGTCGAACACATCGATTTGCCGGCGGGCCAGCTTCTTCGCGACCGGAACTTCGCCATTATGCGCATGCAAGGAGCCGCAACAATACTGCCGCGCGGGCGTGTAAACCTCGCATCCATTGGCCAGCAACACATCCACGGTGTCCCGATTGATGTCGGAGAACACAATATCCTGCACGCAACCAGTCAGCACCGCGACTCGATAGGCAATCGGGCCAGGTGGGTGCTCCTTTTCCTTGATGAGCTGATTCGAAAACTTTGCCCTGGCCTGAGGGGTCATTCTTTCGAGCTCCCGCAAGCGATAAGGAAGCAACGCATTCAAGCGAAGGAAGCGAAACACGACTTGTGCACCCGTCGCGCGATACAGCCAGAGCAAGCGTCCGAACAAATGAAGCAATCGCGGACGCGTAAAGAGTCCCCGGAGCACCAGCGAACGGATCGCCTGACGCGCCGGCTTCCGCAGCACGCCGGCTTCCTCAGCTTCCTCCCGCGCAGCCTCGAAAAGCTGCGCGTACTTCACGCCCGCCGGACACGCCGTTTCACAAGCGAGGCAACCCAGACAAAAATACATCTCTTCGCCGAAGGTTCGGCTCGCTTCCAGCCGATCATCGGCGATTGCTCGCATCAGCGCGATGCGACCGCGGGGACTGTTTCGTTCGATCTTGGTCGCATCGTAGGTCGGACAGGTCGGCAGGCACATTCCGCAATGAATGCACTGCTGCAAAAGAGCATAGTCCAATTCGCGGATTGGACTATGCGGTCTTGCAGAAGGCTCAACGCCAAACCCTGAACGCTCAACGCTCAACTTTGTGCCCCTTTCCGCTGCTTCGTCGCGGTTGAATGCTTCGCGCAAAAATCAGCTCGTCGGATTCACCGATAAGGCTCTCGGGCACTTCCGGTCTTTCGATCAATTTCGCACGTTGAATCAGCTCCAACCATCGTCGTGACTCGTGCGGTTCTTTGAAGCAGACGCGTAGCTTGAAATCATCACGGGACTCTGCGCCTTCGGCCTCTCCATGATTGCCAAAAGGCGAAGTGCCCGAGCGCAGCAGTTGGTCGGCAATATCCAAGCCGGCCGAGGTGTGCTTCATCGACGCTGTCACACAAATGATTCGAACCGCATATTCCAGCAACCGATCCTCCAAATCGTAAGCATGCACATTTGAGCGCTGAGCATTGAACGTTGAATGGTGAGCGTTCATCAAAAAATCTTTCCAGGATTCAATATGCCATTTGGATCGAGCGATTTTTTGATGCGCTTCATCACCTCCAGATTCAACTCGCCAACGGCCGCTTGGAGAAAGGGCTTCTTGGCCAGGCCGACCCCATGCTCGCCGGTGATCGTGCCGCCCAGTGCCAGCGCCTGGTCAAAAATCTCCTTCATGGCCAACTCGACGCGGTGCATCTCCTCGACATCCTTTTCGTTGGTCAGAAAGGTGGGATGGAGGTTGCCGTCGCCCATGTGTCCAAAGGTGCCGATCTTCAGTTGGTACTTCTCTGCGACCTTTTGGATGTGATCCACCATTCGGGCGAGCTCACTGCGCGGCACGGTGGCATCTTCAAGAATGGTCGTCGGGGCGATGCGTGCCAGCGACGAAAAGGCCGCGCGGCGGGCGCCGGCCAGTCGAACGGCTTCTTCCGCCGTCTGCGCCACGCGCACCTCGCGGGCCTGCTGCGTGCGCGCGATCTCCGCCATGCGGTCGGCCTCCTCCTCCACTGCGGCCGGATGACCATCCGTCTCCATCAGAAGAATGGCGGCGGCGTCACGTGGCAAGCCGATGGCCGCATAATCTTCCACGCAGTTGATGGTCACTCGATCAAGGAACTCCAGCGTACACGGGATGATCCTGGCCGCGATGATTGCCGAGACCGTTTTGGCGGCATCCTCCATGCGATCAAAGATCGCCAGCAGAGTCTTGGTCGCGGCGGGTTTGGGAATCACACTCAAGAGCACTTTCGTCACCACGCCGAGTGTCCCTTCCGAGCCGATAAAGAGGTCCCGGAGAGAATAACCCGCCACATCCTTGACGCATTTGTTCCCCGTGAAGAGCACTTCGCCGGAAGGAAGCACCACCTCAAGTCCCATTACGTAGTCACGGGTGACGCCGTACTTCAGCCCGCGCAGCCCACCCGAGTTTTCCGCGACATTCCCGCCAATCGTCGAAATCCTCATCGATCCCGGATCCGGAGGATAAAAAAGGCCGGTCTGCGCCGCCGCCTCCGCCACCGCCAGCGTCGTCGCCCCGGCCTCGGCCAGTAAGGTCAGGTTGCGCGTGTCGACCTCAAGGACCCGGTTCATTCGGGTCAAACACAGCACGACGCTCCCCTCTAAAGGGATGCTGCCCCCACTGAGACCCGTGCCCGAACCTCTGGGCACGATTATGAGGCCACTCTGGTTTGCGGCCGTAAGCAATCGCGAGACTTCGTCGACCGTCTGTGCAATGACGACCACCGCCGGCATCTGCTGGAGGGCCGCCGTCCCGTCGAACGAATAGGGCACCAAGTCCTCACGACTTGTGAGGATGGCTTCCGGAGGGAAGATCCCGGAAAGGATTCTGGCGACTTCAACCTGGGTTGGCATCGCCAAGCTTTTGCCATACCTTCAGGTCTCCTCACAAAGGAATATTTCCTCAGGCGGACCGCCGGCGAGCGGAACCGAAAGACTGCGCCGTCTCGGGCAGCCACCCGAGGAGATCATTTTCCGCCGCCTATCTCAGCAACTCGGTTCTGGCGAGTAGCCAAAGTGTGGGCGGGCGGATCGCTATCCAAGGCGTCAATTCCATTGTCGTCGCGCAGGCAATCGTTCTCTGCGACGCTGGCTCGGTCCGCTTGCGGCTGCGCCGCCATGCTCGTCTGTGCCGACTTGATCGTCTTGCGCCGGCCCGAAAACAACGGCACCTCGCTCGGTTCTGGGTTGGACTCGGGTTGACCGCGGGCGAGTGGTCGACCATGGTCGGGCGACGGGACGGGAGGATCACCTCCCGCCACCGGTCCGGCGCAAAAGAAATGCGGCACGGTTTGCGTGCTGGAACCCTGCCGCCTAAGATTAATCTGATGTCTGCAGAGTCTTCCGAAGTCGTCCTGGTGACAGGAGCTACTGGCTATGTCGGCGGAAGATTAATTCCCCGGTTGATCGAGAGCGGGTATCGCGTGCGCTGTCTGGTGCGCGACCCGTCGCGCCTTCAAGGCCGGACCTGGCTGCGAGAGGTGGAAATCGCGCCTGGGGACGTCCTCAAGCCAGACTCGCTCGTCGACGCCATGCGCGGCGTGAGCGTGCTCTATTATCTCATCCATAGTCTCGGCGAGGGTGATCGTTTCGCGCAGCTCGACGTCCAGGCGGCGAGGAATTGCGCCTCCGCTGCCAAAGCGGCCGGCGTTCCCCGCGTGATCTATCTTGGGGGTCTGGGCGACGCACGCGCGGAGCTCTCGCCTCATTTGCGCTCGCGGCACCAGACCGGCGATGCCCTTCGGGAAGCCGGCGTGCCGGTGACCGAGTTTCGAGCCGCCGTCATCGTCGGCTCCGGGAGCCTGTCCTTTGAAATGGTGCGCTATCTGACCGAACGCCTGCCGGTCATGATTTGTCCGAAGTGGGTCTTCACACGCGTCCAACCGATCGCCATTCGCAACGTGCTCGACTACTTGGTCGCCGCCCTCGGATCGCCGGAGAGCGCAGGCCGGATCATCGAGATCGGCGGCCGGGACGTGTTGACCTACGCGGACATGATGACGCGCTACGCGCGCGTGCGCGGATTAAGGCGGTTTCTCATCGCCGTGCCCGTGCTGACGCCCCGGCTCTCCTCGTACTGGGTGCATTTGATCACACCGGTCCCCGCGAATATTGCCCAGCCCCTTATTAAGGGACTGATGAACGAGGTCGTTGTCCATGATGACAGTGCCCGAACGCTTTTCCCAAAGATTGCCCTCCTCGACTATGAATCTTCCGTCCGACTGGCGTTCGACAAGATCAAGCAACGCGAAGTGGAAACCTCCTGGAGCGATGCCCTCACCTCGAGCCAACGCGGGCAGGTTCCCGTGGCTCTCATCACCAGTGAGGGCATGATCATCGAGCGCAGGCAGCGCCGCGTCGCCGCTTCCCCCGGAGCGGTCTATCGTGCTTTTGCCCGTCTGGGCGGACAACGCGGCTGGCTCTATATGGATTGGACCTGGCAGGTCCGCGGAATTGTGGACCGACTTTTCGGCGGTGTCGGCATGCGACGCGGCCGCCGGGATTCCGAGGATTTGCGGGTCGGCGACGCCCTTGACTTCTGGCGCGTGGAGGCCGTCGATCCGGGCAAAATGATTCGCCTTCGCGCAGAGATGAAAGTCCCTGGTCGCGCCTGGCTTGAGTTTCAAGCCGAAGACCCGGGTGACCATAGGACGCTGCTTACCCAAACGGCGTTCTTCGAGCCAAAGGGCCTCTTTGGGCTGCTCTATTGGTACGCGCTCTACCCCGTCCACGGTCTCATCTTCAGCGGCCTCATTCGTTCCCTGGCCGGACAGGCGACGGCGCTGGACGCTGCGGCGTCCCCCGCTCCCCCTGCCGCTCCCAGCGCGAAAGTCTAATTCTCCTAGTCGGATACTAAACAAAACTATGCAAATCCTCACCTCCACCTATTCCATATCGCGGGTGTGCCTCGCGACCATATTCATTGTAAATCTAATTCCATGTTCGGTTCAGGCCAAAGAGGGCCCCGGCAATATCTGGGGCGTCAATGCTAAAGACCAGATCTTCACTTGGACCGGTGATGGTTGGCGACAAATAGTGGGGGAGCTGAAGTATGTATCCGCTAGTTCAGATGGTAGCGTCTGGGGTGTGAACAGCAAGGATGAGATATTTAGATGGACAGGCAATTCCTTTACGCCTGTCGCGAATGGCTCTCTCAAACAGATCTCGGTAGGAAACTCAAAGAATATCTGGGGCGTCAATGCTAAGAACCAGATCTTTACTTGGACCGGTGATGGTTGGCGACCAATAGCGGGAGAGCTGAAGTATGTATCCGCTGGTTCAGATGGTAGCGTCTGGGGTGTGAACAGCAAGGATGAGATATTTAGATGGACAGGCAATTCCTTTACGTCTGTCGCGAATGGCTCTCTCAAACAGATCTCGGTAGGAAACTCAAAGAATATCTGGGGCGTCAATGCTAAGAACCAGGTCTTTACTTGGACCGGTGATGGTTGGCGACAAATAGCGGGAGAGCTGAAGTATGTATCCGCTGGTTCAGATGGCAGCGTCTGGGGCGTGAACAGCAAGGATGAGATATTTAGATGGACAGGCAATTCCTTTACGCCTGTCGCGAATGGCTCTCTCAAACAGATTTCGGTAGGAAAATGGCAGCGGAAGTGAGAACCGGAGAATATCGGATGCTGGGGGCCTCGTGATCGATGAATATCGTGGCGCTTTGTTGGATCGCCTCGTGAGATTGAGCCTAGTTTCCCCGCGCCCCCCCGGCACAGGTCCCGGCGAGCGCCAATACCGCACTGAGCTCTTACCTTGAGTGTTTCGTGTCGAACCGCGCGTGAGGCCAACGATGACAGTATGCTCGGTAGGTATCCAAGGTCGTCCCAGTCGGTCATCTTTAGCCTGTCGATACGTCATTTTAGGCTGCGCCGCCGCAGGCTCCGATATCACATCCTGATAAAGCGTGGCTGGTGGCTAGAGCCTAGAACCCGACCTCACATCAGCCCCAGAGGCATGGCAGCTTTTATCGAGGATGACTTAGGATTCATCCCGGCGCCCTCTGAGTATGGAGAGTAAGCGTCACGCCAAGGGCCTTATTGACAGGGCGGTCCTTGTCTGCGGCATTGATCGTCTTCACCAGCTTCAAGACTTCCTTTTGTGTTGGAAGCGTGCAGTTGAACTGGGAGAGCGGAGGCACCAGATCGCCGACGGTTACGTCGACTCAGAACGGCGACACTCGAGACTCGGAGAGGCCCTGGAGAGCGCGCCCGCTCCAAACGAGATCCACGGAGCGTCCTTGTTCCCCCATCAACCATGAAAACATTTGCTAACCTCGCAAATCCCGGAGATGAACGGGTTGGTTCATCGCTTGTTAGGCTACACGCCGCTCGTGAAAACGAACGCTGAGTTTATCCTTTTCGCAGTCAACCAAGCCAAGGAGGCCGAGGCTTTCGGCTTCACGCGCAACGAATGTTGCCGCAACCTCAAGACCGCTTTGCACCAATACTGGCAGAACAAAACTCTCGGACTCCACGGCCAATCCCAAAAGGCGCGGATTCCACGCTCCAAAGCTTCTCAGGGCTTGCCTTTGTCCGAGTGCGTCGTCGAGCACGTTGTTCCCCAGATGGCCGTCGTAAACCGCCTCATGGAGATGGAGCCACTTACTATCGACGCCATCACCGAGTTCCTCACCAGTTGCTTTACGGTCATGCTCGTCACTCACGACGAGCACGCACGCCTCAACGCATCTGGACTACGCTCAACCATGCCACGCGATTGGGACGGCGCGGACATCTTTGCCCGTTACGCAGCCGTCGGCATCGAGGCCGCGACAAACATCAATCCGAAATGATCGCAACGCCTAACCATGCGCCGCAGCGAACGGCTCCGGGCTGTCACAGCCGCTGCTGCCCCACCGCCTGCGCCCCCATACCACCTTCGCCCGCGCAGCGGCTGCGCCAGCCCTCCGCGGTCGCTGAGCTTGGGGTCGCTAGGCCATAGCGAACGCACACACTCGAATCCAATGGCTGACTGGCCAAAGATGGACGCCAAGGATGGTGTCTTCACCACAACTCTAAAGTCGTGGAACCAGTTCCATGACGTTGTAGCGAAAACGCTCGATTTCCCGGTTTATGTCTTCCGTGGCCACCGGATGGCGACTTGGCTACTCGAGCCGTCACTCGCCCGACTCATCAAATCAAAAAAGAAGCGAATAAAGGAGCTGACGGCTTCACACCTCCAGACATTCCAACTTGCCAGCCGTGGCCGCCGCGGTCCGAATCCACCACCCCTTCCGACGGAGAACGATTGGTGGGCGCTCGGGCAGCACCACGGTCTTGCAACGCCCTTGCTCGACTGGACGACATCGCCTTATGTGGGGCTGTTTTTTGCGTTTTGCGATCCACCGAGCACGGACCAGACGAACCACTGTGTCGTGTTTGCAGTGCACCGAGGCCGCGTCGAAGCGAAGTTGGCAGAGGATCCCTTCCTGACCGAGGACTTCGAGTTCTTCCAGCCGCGTAGTGACGAGAACTCCCGGCGCGTCGCCCAAGCTGGATTATTCAGTCGGCTTTCCATCGGAACCGACGTAGAGGATTGGGTCGCTCGAAACTTTGAAGGCGAGAAACAGAAGATCACGTTACTCAAAGTATTGATCCCGTATTCCGAACGAACAGCGTGTCTAAAGGCGCTGCACGTGATGAACGTTAACCATGCAACACTCTTTCCTGATCTGTATGGCGCCGGCAAACTCACAACCGAGCTTCTACGCCGTGCAATGGCCTAACCGTTCGCTGAGCTTGGAGGCGTTTGGGCGGATTGATCGTGAGCCATAGGGACGACACCTGATGGTGGATCTGCTCACCTTCCGGCTCGTGCAGCGGCGTCTTATATAAGCTTTGCCGGGCTTGCACTAGCCGCCCAGCTAGGAGACTTCTACGGCCCCGTGTACGCCATCGGGTTGAGACGACGCTGACCGCGTTCGTGCATCCCGGCGCCGGATCGGTTGGACGGCTTGTAGTTCGACTCACGCACGGGTTGACAGATGAGCGTCCTTATATGATTGAATCCATCACTAAACCCCAAACTGTCCCCGAGGAGATCCTCTCGGCCCAAGCGGTCTCACGCAAGCTAGACGTCAACTATGTCAAGGTCTCCGTACTCATGCAGACCGGCATGATCAAACCCGACTTCGTCTCGGACGGGAAACGCTTCTTTCGGCTAGAGCGACTGTCAGAGCTCCGAAGAATCGTAGGGCCAGGTCGGAACATATTCTAAGGGAAAGACGGCTATGAAACAACATACCCCAGCCGATCACCTCATCAAAGCGATATGAAGACACAGCAAACCAACTCCCGCCCGTATGTGAAGGGCGAATTCATCCCCGACCTTGACGATGCTCATGCACGGATCCACGAGCTGGATCGACTCTTGGGACAACCGCTTTCGAACCTCGATAAGCTCTACAACATCGACACCGCGAATGAGGAGATCGAGCGTCTTGAAAAGCGCGTCGAATCCAAGTCAGCTCCCAGCTCACAGCTCAAGCCAGCTCCCAGCTCACAGTCCAAGCCAACGTCAGTCTTCAAAAGTAACTCGGGCATGGCGAAGCTGATCGCCGCCATCGAGGCCAGCAACAAAAGATGAACACAACAGCTGACGACACGATCAGACCCAATCCCGCCGCTCCTGACAGGTGGACAGATTTTGTTCATCGATTGGGCGAAAGCACCGCAGGAAAGATCAAGGACAAGATCACCAGCCGTGAGGATCTGATCCGTAAGCACGAACAAGAGCACGACCGCGCGCTAGCCAAGTTGCGTCGCGAACGTGAGGAGGCACTGTCCACGCAGGAGCGGTTGAACGCCCTGCAGCTTGAGGTCGACCGCATCGAGGACGAGATCACCCACGCGGAGAGCACCCTCAGCCAATTCAAAGTCCAGCTCGCGTCCCTATCTGAGCTCTTCCTGGAGGGCTGGGGCAATCCAGCGGTCACAGAGATCGGAGGACCACACTACAAAGATTTCGTCAGCTTCAAAGCCGCAATCGATGACTTTCCACGGGTGAAGACTCAGCTAGCGAAGAGGCTTGAGATGGCGCAACGGGAGTTGACCGAGTTCGAGCGCACAATCAAGTGACCAATTTCACGTGACAGTGAAAAGGCGCGGACGGTCGGGAGGAGCAGGGAACGGCACCCAGCCGTCCTCGGTCCGCCCGCGTCCTTCCGTCACCGTGGTCTTAAGTCCTTTCGTTGATTACAGAAACAATGCGATCATGTGCCGCAGGATATTGAGTGGAAATCCACTTGACTGCGTCGCGGGCGGTCATGCTTCCGCGAATTGGGCTCGCACGGCGAGTAGCTATAGAATAACAGTGAAAGCTTATCTGCGCGTAAATCTTTGACCCATAAACAGCGTCCCAATTCTGGGAGTCGGCGGGGTCGGGTGGATGTAGAAATAGATATGGGTTCTGAGTGAGAGCATCGGGAGCGTTGTCAATTAGTTCGTGCTCCCTGAATATTATATGGTGCGGGTGGGAGACGCGGGGGATAGGTGCGTCGTATCGGTGATAGCTGAGAACGTAATCGCCGTTGCGGCCGGTTCCGTATACCGGGGCATGAAGTTGCGGTCCCTCTCCGGCGGCATAGAGCTTGAATGTCATGCTAAGGTCGACCGGAACTGTGGATTTGACACGGCACCACGCATGGCCGTCCCCGGTAAGGATACCCCTCCGGTCTCACCTGGTCCCACACGTCCGAGATCAGAATGTTCCATATAAGATACTCCTTCGCAAACGCTTAACATCCTACGACTCTCGACTGGGGCGAAAGTCTGATGGACTTTTCTTTTTCTCCTTTGCATGGTAAGCGCGATCGAATGAAAACTCCCGCTCTCCTGATCCTCGCCGTTGCCCTCTCGCTCACGACGTCGTTCGCCGACGAAACGCCCGGCGCCATTGCGGCCTTGCGGGCCCTGCCGCCCCACTTCGCCAGAGAGGTTGTTCGGGTCTCGGCGGATAACGGCCGGCCGAACCCCAAGCGTTGGTACGTGCTCGCCAGAAATCGCAGCGAAGCCGGTTTGTTGGTGCGGAATCCCCTCTACAGCATCACCATCGCGAATGGTCAGATCGCTGAGGCCAAGCGCTTCATCGACGCGCGGCAGATCTTTAATCGACGGAACTTCATCAATCTCGCAAGCGTCCGCATCGATTCCAGCGTGGCCTTTTCCATCGCGCGCAATGCTCTCGGTTCAGCCGGTCAAGGCATGCGGAGTGCCAGCTACCAACTGACTCAGACCGGACGCGCCGCCGACCCGATCTGGGACGTCTGGGGCTACGGGAGTTCCAATCGATACCTCGGATTGGTTAAGCTTTCCGCCCGGACCGGAGCGGTAATATCGACCAAAAAGGCAATCTTGCCAAGGCTTTGAAAGCTTTGAAAGAGCCCTTCGCGAGCCGGTCCTTCGGTCAAGCGGGCTCTCCAAAACTCCAAACTCTCGGTTCCCCCGTATTGCGTTGTTCCTTCGTTCGCCCTTTTACCCTTTTTGCGTATTGACGCGGCACGACTTGACTACGGCTGCGCGACGCGCCTTCGCCCGCATGGCCTCCTCGCTGGGCACGCGTACGTTCCACACTAGACCGAGAAAGCTCATCATTCTAATGATGATGTACGAGGAATCAAACTGCCACCATCGCAGGCCATGGCGAGCGCTGTTAGGGAACGCATGGTGATTGTTGTGCCAGCCTTCTCCCAGGCTAACGATGGCGATCGGAAAATTGTTGGGTACTCTGGTCCCCACTGTTAAAGGGGCGGCTTCCAAAAACATGACAGACCGAGTTGACACTCCAGGTCGCATGATGCATGATGAAAATGCGTAGTAAACCGCCCCACATGCCGCCTGCTAAGGCGCCATTCCAGGATTGATAATACAAGCCCAGCACCACGGCGGGCACAATCACTCCGATCGCGACCCATAGAAGATAAAGGCGATCGATTAATACCATTGCGCGATCGGCCAACAGATCGCGGACAGCGTTTTGCAGTCGCGGCTTATCAGCCTCGAAAGCCCAGCCGACGTGTGCATACCAAAGTCCCCTGATGAGGCCCCGGAAACCAGCCTCGCCGTGCAAGTGTGGCGAGTGGGGATCACCCTCTCGGTCGGATTCCTGATGGTGGCGGCGATGGATCGCGCACCACTTTATCGCCATGCCTTGAGCAGCAGCCGAGCCGAGGATCGCGAGAAGGATCCGCAAAGGACGAAAAGTTTCAAACGACCGGTGCGTGAGAAGACGGTGGAAACCGATTGTCACACCGAAGCCGGTGGCGGAGTACATTAGAAGCATCGTCATGATTTCCGGCCAACCGATTGTCCCACGGCCCCACAGAATTGCCCCGGCGATGGCGAAACCAGTTGGTGGGCCGATGACGGTGACGAGCATCGCGATCCGCTGAGGGAGTGGCATAACCGCAACAGGCTCGGCAGACGCCCACACGCTCGCTGGAGTCAGAGTATCCATAAGAATCTAGCTCCTACCCCCCCTCTGCGATTATCTCAGGAGATCAGGCCGCGCTCTCCGCCCTCCCTTTGCACGTGCTTGATCCGCGATCATCCTCTTTGCATTAGTCTCATCCTCCGCGTGTTGCCTCAATGAAAAAAGACACCGGGGATTAAAATAAATGGCGATACGTTGCCTCAACGAAAAGGACGCCGGATAGGCTTGTTCACAAACGCCGGGAGGCGAGGTAGCGGCAGCCCGAGCCCCGCAGGGAAAGAGCTCGGGCGGTGGCGCAAAGCCAGACCGGTTTGTGAGCAAGCCGGATTTTCGCGCTCTCAGGCCGCTTTAAAAGGGGCGTCGGAATTTGGTAATGCAACACGGCGCGCAGCTTTGTCTCGATGGCTTCTTTGAGCGTGAAAGGATCCAGAGTGCGATAGAGATTTTCCAGGGCGGCGATCTGCTCTTTACCAGTGCCTCCGCAAGCTTGGAGCCGCTGAAAAGGTGTGGCGGGCGCATCGCAAACGCGTCGCTTACGGCTACCTTCCACCTCGGTACGCAGATGCTTCATCACCGGGCAAAATTGCGAAACCACCCCGATTCCTTGGCGTAAAGCTCATTGAGGGACTCGGCAGCTCGGGGATCCTCCAGCCCTGCATAGCCCACCAACTGACGCACGTGCGTCCAGTTCCTCTTGCTCGACACGCGCGTTGTCGTTTTGGCGATAGACTCGGGAACGGGTAAAGCCCACCGGGTGCCGGCGGCGGGTGAAATAGTTGAGCAGATGCCAGTTGAGAAGTTGAGAAACTCACCCCCGTTGTCGGTATCGAAACCCAGGATGGCAAAGGGCAGCGCCGCCTCGATTTCGGCGATGCGCTTGGCCACCTCATACCGCCCGCGATTGGACACCGCGCGGGTCTCCGTCCACTGGGTATGCACATCGGTCTTCTCTTACAGGACCCCTCTCCGGTGTCCTTTCATTTGAGTCAATTTCGCTCCGGATCAAGCAACCCAAATTCCGCTTGTCCATCACGCGTGAACCATGAGAAACTGGCCATTTCCGTTGATCTCACCACCACAGCTAGCAAATTTCCTGCTAAGGAATGTTAAATAAAATCGCCACATGCGACGAAACCTGGCGAAGTCCATGCCATAGTCCAACTCCTTAACCTGCTCATAACTGTCGTCAAAGTTTCTCAGCCAGGTCGTCCCAGTGATACAATAGTTTACTCCATTCAAATACCATCTCTTGACCGTTTTCAGGTCCTTGTTGTGGGTCGGAACCGCGTCAAAATTCCAATAGCGACCGTGGGGAAAGATGTATTTGTGGGTAAAGGCGGTTGAAATGTTGTTTGGAAGGCGAACCGTAATGATGTGGAGGAAGAACTTGCCTCCGGGCTTTAGGGAAGCAGCAAGTCTCCGAAAGGATTCTGTTAAATTTCCCACATGGCAAAAGACTCCCACCGAAAGAATCTTGTCAAACTTCTCTTCAAATTCGACGTCGTTGAGATCTCCTTCGACCAAGGTAAATCTCCCAGAACTGAGAAAGCTTTCCGGATCTTGCATCTTGCGACGCATATATTCGCACTGCTCATGGCTCAAATTCAGTCCCGTAAATCTGACGTTCGGAAACCTGGACATGATGTAGTTTGGAACACAGCCCCAGCCGCAACCAAAATCGAGGATGTTGTCACCATCCTCGATGTTCAGTTTCTCGATCATGTCGTCAATCATATGCATCTGCGACTGCTCCAGACTGGCGGCACCCTTTTCCCACAATCCCATACTATACTTAGGGTAGATGAGCTTGCCGTCGCCCAACATGCGATTCAACATTTCTTGCGGTAGGTCATATTGAAGTCGCATCAAATCCTTAGATCCCTCCGCCAAATGATCGGTCTCCCGTAAGACCCAGTCATAGGGAGCGAGAAGCGACGGGAAATACTTGAACATAATAGGAGCATACGCATCACAAAGTGCTCGCAATATTGAATCAGGAATCTCGAACCCATTGATGTATGATTCGGCGATAGCCATTTGTAGCGTATTGACCACCCGGACGAGTCCACGTGTTACGCGATATGCCACGGGGCTTTTCGAGTTGATGTCGCCGACCGCAGGAATGTAACGTTGGATATTGTGCGCGATGGATGCGGAAGTCATAGTGTTGACCTCATTGGGGTGTACGTCTTTAAGTCTTCTAGCACGTTCATTTAGAGACAGTAAATCGAAAAACTGACAGCAGGGCTCGCTGAAAGCAAACCATATCGGGCTCACGAGCTGGCTGCCGGCGTTACGTTCTGTGGATACTGCGGCACATTCTGCCGCCAGGATCGAAGCTGTCGGCGGGCCACGTGAAACTCCGACGGGAAAGCCTAGAACATACACCGATCAGCCGAGTCCCGATCGATCCCCCGGCATCTGCGGCAGATTTCAAGCCTCGTAACAGTGTAGCCAGTTCCATAAAGCGAGATGGTGTGAGCTGACGGAAGGGCTAAAGTTCCACGATGACTGAATCAAAGTCTATGGATCAAATCCCGCATGAGTGGCCGGCGGAGGTCGAGCCAGGCCTTATTCCGACCACGAACGCGATGGGAATCATGACGAAAGAGCCCGCGCCTGTAGCCATCAAGTTCGCTGAGCAAGCCGGCCGGGCGAGGTGTCCGGTCCTGGAGGTCGGAGCAGCCTACGGCAACGCTTCCTATCCGGCGCTGGAAGCAGGCGGCACCGTGATTGCCTGCGACCTGGCGGAAGAGGAGCTTGCTCGACTGCGCGCTCCAGTTCCCGGCGACATGCAAAAGCGACTGATCACCATCCCGGCACGCTTCCCAGAGCAGTTGTCGTTCACGACGGGCAGCTTAAGCGCGCTCCTGGCCGCGCAAGTCCTGCATTTTTTCGATGGCCCGACCGTGCAAGCGTCCCTCAACGCCGCCTTTCGGTGGCTTGAGCCCGGCGAGGGTCGACTCTACCTCGTCGTCATGACGCCGCAGCTAAGCTACTACGTGAAATTTCTGCCCGAGTTTCAGCGGCGGAAGGCCCTCGGCGATCCCTGGCCGGGAACCTTTGACCCCCGGCTGGTGGCCACTCCGGAGTGGCGCGATCACTTGCCTTCCCTGGTCAACCTGTTCGATGCCGAAGTGCTGCGTCGCGCGGTCGAAGACGCTGGGTTCATTGTCGAACATTTGGAGCCGTTCTGTTACCGGGATTTTCCCGCGCAGCATCGAACCAACGGTCAGGAATACCTTGGCCTGATTGCGCGGAAGCCCTGATCCGTCGCGGAGCTGCCCCGCACGCCGGCTCCACGCAAAGTCCCAGCATTGTTTCTTGGTGTTGACATGCCACCCTGGAGTCACAGTTCTTGCGATTCCAAAGAAAATAACGCAGGGTATCTCCGAACGGTCTTTATGAGACACCACCCCCAGTTCGTCCCGCTACGCTGTGCCTTCGCCGAAAAGACCGGCCCAGCATCGAAACCAGAGAAAGTGCATTTATGGACCTTGGCCTGAAAGACAGAGTTGCGGTGATCACGGGAGCCAGCATTGGCATTGGGCTGGCGATTTCGGAGGGCCTCGCCGCGGAGGGAGTCCACCTCGTGATGGTGGCGCGGCAGAAGGACCGATTGCAGTCCGAGGCCGCCCGCCTCGCGGAGAAGTTCGGCGTCAAGGCGATTGGCGTCGCCTGCGATGTGGCCACGGCGGGCGGCATCGATGAGATCGTCGCTGCCACGAAGACCTCCTTCGATGGAGCGGACATTCTGATCAACAACGCGGGCACGGGATCGAACGAGACGGTCATGGAAGCGCCCGACGAAAAGTGGCAGTTTTATTGGGACCTGCACGTGATGGCCGCGGTTCGGCTTGCGCGCGGAGTGGTGCCTTTCATGCGACAACGTGGAGGCGGCGTCATCCTGCACAACGCGTCCATTTGCGCGATCCAGCCGCTTTGGTACGAACCGATCTACAACGTCACCAAGGCTGCGCTCATGATGTTCTCCAAAACGCTCTCTCTCGAATTGGTCAAAGATAATATCCGCGTAAACACCGTGAACCCCGGACTCATCCTGACTCCCGACTGGATGAAGACCGCCAAGCAATTGACGGCCGACAAGGGAGGCGATTGGCAGGGCTACCTGGACGCCATCGCCAAGGAACATGCCCCGATCGCCCGCTTCGCTACGCCCGAAGAACTGGCGAACTTCTTCGTGTTTCTCTGCTCGGACCGCGCGAGCTATTCGGTGGGATCGACCTACTTCGTAGACGGCGGCATGCTCAAAGTCGTCACCTAGGAGACTGTTGAAAAACTCACGTATATCACGTTGCCGTCAATTTTCGGAAGATCGCAAGGAGCCAAGCGTAGGCGCGATGGGGTGTGGGGTCCCCATCTCCCCACAAAGCCGCAGCGCTACGGACAAGCTTGGCGACACCGCGAGGGCCGAAAATTGGCGCAACCCAGGTGGGAAGAAAGGGTCCCACCCCTTTCTGGGCGTGAGTTTTTTGGGGCATCTTGGAAGGGCGAGGGGCCCCTTCCCCTCACGGGCGTCGCTCCTCAGTCACAGCCCCGTTTGGGGATGCTCCTTCGTCGCTCCACCGACATCTACCCCAAAGAGCTCACGCGTGGCATGCGCGGGTTACCCAACAGTCTCCTAACCTCCCCCTCCTCACAAACTAACTCAACTACCTTATGAATCCCGTCGGAATACATTTCGGATATTGGACGCAGTACTGGGACGTCGACCAACTCCCGTTCGTAGAAAAGGCCCGACAGACCGGCTTCGACATTCTCGAAGTCCGAGCTCAAAAAATCGCCCGCATGAGTAAAGCCGAACTGGATGCGCTCAAGGCCGCAGCGGCGGACGCCGGGTTGGGCCTGACTTACAGCATCGGAATGACCGAAGACATGGACATGGTTTCGGCGGATGCATCCGTCCGCAAAAACGGTGTCATTTTGCTGCAGGATCTCTGCAAGGCGATGAAATACATGGGAGGCACCGTCATGGCCGGGATCAACTATAGCTCGTGGCCTCGCAAGCTGCTGCCCGGCGAAGACAAGCGCGCCCTCACCGACCGGGCGATTGAAGGAGTGCGCGAGGCCGTCAAGGCCGCCGAAGACTGCGGAGTCATCTTCTGTATTGAGGTCGTCAATCGCTTCGAGCATTTCATCATGAACACGGCCGCCGAGGCGATCGCCTTTGCGGAGCGTGTCGAAAGCCCCAACTGCAAGATCCTGCTCGATACGTTTCATATGAACATCGAGGAAGACAGCTTCCGCGAAGCGATCCTCGAATCCAAGGGATGGCTTGGACATTTCCATTTGGGAGAAACCAATCGCCGCCCACCGGGATTTGGCCGGATGCCTTGGCCGGAAATCTTTGGTGCGCTGCATGACATCGATTATCAAGGCGCCGTTGTTATGGAGCCGTTTCTTGTTCCCGGAGGCGAGGTCGGACGCGATATCTCCGTCTATCGTGATCTCCTCGGCATCGATGATCTCGACGACCTCGCTGCTCGGTCGGTGAAGTTCGTCCGCTCTGAACAGGAGAAATGCCGCGCGCAAGCGAAGTCCTGACCGCTCCTTCGGCGGTCTCGCACGAAAGCGAATCGTCGTTCAGCTTATTGATCCAACCGTTTCCTTTGGCGGGACGCTTGTGCCGTCGCAACAGTGGCGCCAAAATAGGCGTAAGACCCTCGAATGGAGAATCTAGCGCGAGTTTTTTTGCCAAGAAGCAGGGAGAAGAAGCGCAAGATTGCGTCAGGAAGGCGTATCATACGTTCAACATGACCCAAATGACTGCACCAATGAAGAGATTTCCGTGTATCCAAAAGGCCTTTTCGCTTTTCGCGATTGGTCTGATTGGGCTTGCCGCCGCGCCCCTGGCGCGCGCCCTCGACCTGACCATCGAGAACAAGAACCCGAAATTCAACGACGATAACGTCTACGTCATGTTTGAGAACGTTCAGGATGGAAACGTCTCAAGCAAGACACCGTACAAACTGTCGCAACTCCCGAAGCCTGTCCGGGTCGGCAAAGCATTCGGCAGAATTTGGATTTCTCTGGGCGATCGGCTGCAAAACGTCGACGCTCCGAATTTCAACAATCCGAATCTACCCAATTACAGAACGCGGTGGGATAAAATCGAGTGGACGGTTGATGGAAGCCAGTTCCAGTGCGCCAATCTGTCGTCAGCTGACTTCTTCAGCATTCCTCTCGAGATCAGTGGAGGCAAGACCGAAGATGGAAGAACGGTCCTTGGCTGGAGAGAGCCGACCGCAAACGTTTTTGCCAAGCTGAAAGCCCTGGTGAACAACCCGAGTGCCGACCCGGTCATCACGGGCGACGGGCCAGGCGGAATCGCCCGGGTGATTAGTCCCTCGACCACGGCCAACCCTGCCGCCTATTCGTCCTTCACGCCTTACATAACTGCGATGGAAGGAAAGACGACGAATATTGCGGGCCACTTCTATGGCAATCCGCAGAGTGATTATAACTTTGACGCTACGATCAGGAATGAGAGTCTTGTCATGACGGGTAAGGGTCCCTCCGCCGGCCACTCTATCGTTGTCGATGCGGATCAATTACCCGTGCAGGGACTTTACAAATGTGATCCGCACTTTGCGGTCGATGGCAATCCTTCGTGGAACTTTGCAAAGAATGATGTTTATTGCGCAGCTCTCCGCGATGTGCTTGCCGGATTCAATCTTGGATTCATCGGCAGCTCGGTGACCAATCCCCACACAGGAAAGCCCTTTGGAGAGGGCCCTAGCTCGAGCTGGATAAACACGGAAAGCAAGTACGCGTATGCCGGCGCGCAGCCTAATAATCCGACGTTCTATAACCAATATGCGAACGTCATTCAGCAGGCATCGGATTCGTACGGATTTCCCTTCGGGGACACCTTCGTCCACAAGCCGTTAATGTTCCTGAAGGAAAACAAGCTGAACATTACCGTGCTGGCAGACTAATACCCGCGACGGCGTATCGTTGGCGCGCCCCCGGATTGGCTGGCCGTTCGAGAACTTGGTCGCGGGGCAGAGGGTAGGTCCGTAGACCGATGCTCCTTCACTTCGGTGCTGGTCACGCGGATTCACGCTGTCTTTCACGGGAGTCCGCTGTTTCCTCCTCGCGCAATTCTCATCCGAGTCGTATCCTTCGAGACCCTTATGACCTCCTTCGAAAGACCGGTGCGCGTTGCTCTCATTGGCTATGGATTTGTCGGCAAGACGTTTCATGCGCCTTTGATCAAGGCCGTTGAGGGTTTGGAAATCGCGGTGGTCAGCTCTCGCCATCCCGACAAGGTGCTGGCGGATCTCCCGCAAGCACGCGTCGTGTCGAATCCAGAGGAGGCTGTATGCGATTCCGCCATCGACCTGGTTGTCATTGCCAGTCCGAATGAGACTCATTTTCCTCTCGCGACGGCCGGTCTGCGAGCTGGCAAGGATGTTGTCGTTGACAAGCCCTTTACCGTCACCCTGGCAGAGGCCCGGGAACTGGCCGAACTGGCATTGGAAAAGGAACGCCTCCTTTCGGTATTTCAGAATCGTCGCTGGGACAGCGATTTCCTGGGAGCGCGAGCCCTCCTTGAAGAGGGTCGTCTTGGTGACGTGCTGCATTTCGAGTCGCACGTTGATCGCTTCCGTCCCGAGGTCCGCGTTCGTTGGCGCGAAGTGCAAGGGCCGGGTGCCGGGCTCTGGTACGATCTCGGTCCGCACCTCGTCGATCAGGCTTTGCAACTCTTTGGGCTGCCGCAGGCGATCGGGGCCAACCTCGCGATGCAGCGCGCTCGGGCGCAGATCGACGACTGGTTTCACGTCTTGCTTCACTACGACCGGCTCCGCGTTGTTCTCCACGGCTCCCTTCTCGTGGCAGGAGGCACTCCGCGCCTGGCGATGCATGGCACGCGAGGGAGCTGGCTCAAATACGGCACGGACGTTCAGGAGCAGCAACTCATCAGCGGAATCACTCCGGGACAGTCCGGTTGGGGCGAAGATCCCCAAGGCGGTCTCCTCTACGAAGGGAGCAGCCAGCAGCCCATCGAGCTTCCGGTGCCCAAAGGGGATCACCGCCAGTATTATTTTCGGATTCGCGACGCCATACGCCAGCAAGCGGATAACCCAGTCCCACCTGCTCAAGCCGTCGCCGTGATGGCTGCTCTGGAGACAGTTATCGAGTCCTCCGCGAGAGGCCAGGTCCTGCCGCTTCCGCTAACTGATTCCGAGCACGCCGCCTGGAACCGCTCGACGAAGCCGGTTGCTCCGTAAAGCCATCGCCAGGTTGCCTAGAATACAGCGTAACGATTTTCTGCTCTGCCCAGGAACGGGTCGCGGCGTCAGCGAGCTCAAGCGCTTTGACGCCGTCGTCGATGGACGTCGGCACGGGTTTGCCGTCGATCAAAGCCGCAAAGAACTGCGCCATTTCAATCGCGTAGGCGGCACGGTACCGCTCGAGAAAGAAGGCTTCGGGCACGTCGGCGGCGACGGACTTCGCGGTGTAGGCAAGCACCTCGGTAGGACGCATGTTGCCCGCCTGAAGCATTCCATTGCTTCCGAGAACCTCGAAGCGCTGATCGTATCCATAGACCGCTCGCCGGCTGGTATTGATCTGGCACAGCCGGCCGCGGCGCGTGCGGATGGTCACTACGCTGGAGTCGATATCGCCCGCGTCGGCGATGGCCGGATCGACCAGACAACTGCCGGTTGCGTAGACGGTTTCTGCCTCATCGCCCAAGACAAACCGGAACATGTCGAAATCATGGATCAACATGTCCTTGAAGATGCCACCGGATACCTTGATGTAAGAGACGGGCGGGGCGCCGGGATCGCGGCTGGTAATGACCATCATTTCCGGCTCACCGATCTCGCCGGCATCCAGCCGCGCTTTCAGGGCAGCAAACGTGGGATCAAACCGGCGGTTGAATCCGATCATGCATGTGACACCCGCCTTGTCGACGGCCTCTGCGCAAACACGCGCGCGTTCAAGCGACAGGTCCACCGGCTTCTCGCAAAAGATCGCCTTGCCGGCGGCGGCCGATCGCATGATGAGATCCGCATGAGTGTCTGTACTCGAAGCGATGACGACCGCTTCGACCGACGAATCGCCAAGAACTGTTTCGCTGACCGTCGGCAACGCTCCGTGTTGGTTGGCCAACCCGGCCGCCGCTTCCGGAGAGATATCTGCGACGTACTTGAGGGAGACGCCAGGCTGGTTGGCGACATTGGCCGCGTGAATTTTTCCGATCCTACCCGCACCGAATAATGCAACGTTCATAAGAGTAAATGAATAGACTAGTTAAGTAACGAACTGTGCGAAACGCCGCCGAGCGGCCCATCGCCGTCGCACCTCCATCAGGGAAATTATTACACTGATCGTATCGACAGCCCGCCTCAAACCTTTGCTCTCGGTCACTTCTCATAGCAAGGCGTCGTAGAGAATCTCTGCGGGGTGCTGCGCGATCCGACTGGCGCCATCCTTGATCTGATGCCGGCAACTCGTGCCCGGTGCGGCGATGATCGTGTCCGCCGGGGCCGAGCGCACCGCCGGCAGCAAGACCAGTTCGCCGACCTTCATCGAAACGTCGAAGTGCTCCCTTTCGTATCCGAACGAACCGGCCATTCCGCAACAGCCCGATGGAATGATCTGAACTTTATAATCGGCGGGTAATTCCAGGGCCTTCACGGTCGGCGTTAGCGACGCGAGTGACTTCTGGTGGCAATGGCCGTGCAACTTGATGTGGCGGCTTTCCTGGGTAAACGCTTCCCGGCGAATGTGGCCGGCGTCGGCTTCGCGCGCAATAAACTCGTCGATCAAAAGCACGTTGGCGGCCAGCGCTTTGGCGGCGCCGACCAACCGCTCAGGCACCAGGTCCGGAACTTCGTCGCGGAAGCCGAGGATCGCCGATGGCTCGATCCCCACGAGGGGCATCGCGGTCGTCACAACGTCCTTGAGAAGTTCGACGTTGCGGGTGGCGAGTCTCTGCGCCTCGCGGAGCAAGCCCTTGGAGATCTGCGCGCGCCCGCTGTCCACATGCCTGGGAATCAACACCTCGTAACCCAGCCGATTCAGCAAACGAATCGTCTTGATGCCAACCTCCTCGTCATTGAAGTTGGTAAACTCATCGCAAAAGAGGAGCACACGTCCGTTGGGAAACGGTCCGTTCTTGTTGGCGTAGAGGCGATGCCATCGCAGGAGCGGAATCTTGTTCAGTTTCGGAATCGAGCGCCCCGCGGCGAAACCAGAAAACCGCTTGAACAGATGCGAGGTGAGTGGACTGGTGGCCACAAAATTAAACACTCCCGGAGCGAGGGAGGCGAGAGCCATCGCCTTCGAAAAACCACCGATGAGTCGCGCCCGAAAGGGAACTCCCCGGGCATCATAACGCTGCTGGAGCCACTCCGCCTTGAGACGGGCAACGTCGACATTCGACGGGCACTCGGCCTTGCACCCCTTGCAGGAAAGGCAAAGATCCATCACCGGGACAATCTCGTCGCTGTCGAACGGATTCGCCTTGGTCGAGTTCGTCAGAATCTCGCGCAAGATGTTGGCACGTGCCCGCGTCGTGTCGCGTTCGTTGCGCGTGGCCATAAAGCTCGGGCACATGGTGCCCCCCATGAGATGGGATTTGCGACAGTCGCCGGAGCCATTGCACTGCTCGGCAGCTCGCAGGATCCCGCGCGCCTCCGAAAATCGCAGGACGGTTTTGAACTCGCGCACCGGCTGATTGGCCTGGTAGCGCAGGCTGGCGTCCATCGGAGGGGTATCGGTGATCTTGCCTGGGTTGAAGATTCCCATGGGATCCCAGGTCCGCTTGACGGCGCGAAAGAGAGAATAGTTCTTCTCGCCAACCATCATCGGAAGGAACTCACCCCGCAAACGCCCGTCGCCATGCTCGCCGCTGAGGGAGCCTCCGAAACGCTTGGTCAACCGAGCGATCTCGGTGCCGACAATCCGAAAGAGCTTTTGATGCTCCTCGAGCTTGAGATTCAGGATGGGGCGCAAATGCAGCTCGCCGGAGGCCGCATGTCCATAGTGCACCGCGGAAAGCCCATGGCGGCTCAGGATCTCGTCGAACTCCCGCACATAGGCGGGCATGTCCTCCGGGTCGATCGCCGTATCCTCGATCACGGCGACGGGCTTGGCGTCACCGGGAATATTCGCCAGCAGGCCCAGCGCTGCCTTGCGGAGATTCCAAACGCGGTTCTGATTCGATCCCCACACGACCGGATAGTGGTACCCAAGCCCGGCAGCGCGCAACTCGCTCTCCAAGCGCTCGGCAACGGCCGAGACCTCTTCACGTGTTTCCGCAGCCAGTTCGACAGCCAGAATGGCCCCTGGATC
Source organism: uncultured Verrucomicrobiae bacterium (assembly GCA_963820865.1). Classification (GTDB taxonomy): domain Bacteria; phylum Verrucomicrobiota; class Verrucomicrobiia; order Chthoniobacterales; family Terrimicrobiaceae; genus DASTFP01. Next base: position 1,023,268 of record CAWGBZ010000007.1, on the reverse strand, counting down.
GCCCTGCACAAAAAAGCGGTTCTTGCTTTGCTCGATATTGGTCTTGGTGCACTCGAGGATGTTGTCATCCATCAACTCGCACGCGCGCGGCGCGTGGCGCAGAGCCACCAGATTGGCCCGCAGAGCCTCGTCGATGCTCGAGCAATGAACGCACACGAGTGCCGACTCACGCGGCGGAAGCGGCTCGCAAGCCAGCGTGATTTCGGTGAGGAACGCCAGCGTTCCCTCGGAACCCGCGAGGAGCTTGCAAAAATTGAAAGGCGGGCCGCCCGGCGTCAACGGCGCGCAGTCCGACAACAGGTCGATCGCATAGCCGGTGTTGCGACGGTGGATCGATCGCTTCGGGAACTGCCGCGCGATCTCCGCGCGATTCTCCGGATCGCCCAGGAGCACCCGCGCCTCCCGATAGAGCGAAGCTTCCAGAGTCGCGCCGGAGCACCTGGCCTCGAACTCCTGCGCCGACAAGGATCCGAATTCTGCGATCGAGCCATCGCTCAGCACCGCTCGTGCCGAAATCAAGTGTTCACGCGTGCTGCCATAGACCACAGAGTTCGCGCCGCAGGCGTTGTTGCCGACCATGCCCCCGATCATGCACCGATTCTGGGTGGACGTCTCCGGCGCAAAGAAAACGCCGTGCGGAACCAGCGCGAGATTCAGCTCGTTGCGGACCACGCCCGGTTGGACGCGCACGCGCCCGTGCCTGGCGTCAATCTCGATGATCCGATTGAAGTGACGGGAAACGTCAACGACGATTCCCGCTCCGACCACCTGACCCGCCAGGGATGTTCCGGCCGTTCTTGGGATCAGGGAAGTGCGGTGCTGGCGCGCGAAGGCGACCAACTTGCGGATATCCTCTTCGGTCTTGGGGAGTGCCACCGCTATCGGCATCTCCCGGTAGACGGAAGCGTCGGTCGCGTAGAGCTTGCGCATCGTCGCATCGAAATGCAACGAGCCCTCGAGTTCCCCAGCCAGTCGTTGGAGGTCGGAAGAACTTGGTGAGTTCACAAGCCTGGGCGGGCCGACGAGGCCCAGTCAGACATGACAATACGCGAAGCTCCCATGGAGCCAGCGCCTCCGCAGAAGGCTACTCGTCCGTCGCCTGTTGGACCGACAGCCGCTCATTGAATCTCCGAAACTTTGACCGCCTTGCCATCCTTCCAGCTCTTGGTGACGGCAATCGCCAGCCGAAGACTCTCCAAAGCGTCCTCGGGTCCTGGTGACGGCTTGTTCCCTGCCTGCAGATCTTTGAAGAAGCTTTGCAGTTGAAGCTGGTAGGCCTTCTCGAAGCGATCCGGAAAATTCTCGAAATGGTCGTAGGTTGAGGAAAACTCACGCGCGAAGAGAAGCGGCGTTTTCTGAGGCGCCTCGATCACGACTTTTCCGATCGCCCCGGCCACCTCGGTGCGAATATCATAACCCCAATTCGACCGGCGAGACGTCTCCGTGACTCCCAACACGCCGTTCTTGAAGCGCAACAAGGTCACCGCCGTATCAGCATCGTTCGCTTGGGAAAAGCGCTCGTCGATCAAAACAGCGCCCCACGCCTGGACCTCCTCGACCTCACCCACCAAAAATCGCGCCAGATCCAGATCGTGCACCGCCATGTCCAGGAACAAACCGCCGCTGGACTTCAGAAAATTCAGCGGCGGCGGATACGTATCGCGGCTGAGAGCTCGGAATGTTTCCAGTTTGCCCAACTCGCCGGCGACAATCCTCGCCTTGGCCTTGGCGTAGCCGGGATCAAATCTCCGCATGAACCCGATCTGCACCGGAACACCTTTTTCCTGGACGAGGCTGACCACCCGCGCGGTTTCCGCCAGATCGAGGGCAATCGGTTTCTCGCTGAAAACCGCCTTCCCTGCTTTGACGGCGAGTTCAATGAGTCTGGCATGCGTCTCAGTGGGAGTAACGATCACCACGGCATCCACGCCGGGATGCGTAATGGCCTTCTCAATATCGGTAAGGGCAACTTCCGCATTCGAGATCGCCTTGCCGCGTTCCGCAGCTTCGCCATTGGGATCCGCGACGGCGACGACCCGCACGCCGCCAAGTCCGGTCAGGTTTCGCAGGTGCGTCTCACCCATACGACCCACCCCGAGAAAGGCAACCCCAACAGTATTCGCAGCCATGGCAGTTTATCGGACGAGGGTTTTGATCCGTTCGCTCAGACGCGGGGGCGACATCTGAAAAAGATCCAGCAGATAGTCATTTGGCGCCGACTCTCCCCAGCGGTCTTCGATTCCAAAACGAACGACCTTTCGCGGAGAGGCCTCCGAGAGAATCTCAGCGACCATCCCGCCCAGCCCGCCGTAAATCGTGTGTTCTTCCACCGTGACCACCAGTTTCGCTTTCTCCGCCGCGCTGACGACCTCTTCTTTGTTGATCGGTTTGATCGATGGCACGTGGAGCACACCGGCAGAGATTCCGTCGGCCTCCAGCAACTCCGCCGCCTTCAAGCAACGGCCGCTCTGCGGACCCGTGGACACTATCAAAACATCACCACCTTCCCGCAGCGAAATCGTCTTCCCCGGCACAAAGCTGTACGACTCATCAAAGATATTCGGCGACGCATCCCGCGCCAGGCGCACGTACACCGGCCCCTGAAAGTCCGTCGCCCAGCGAATGATCGCTTCTCCTTCGATGGCATCGCCCGGAGCCACCACCGTCATCTCAGGCATGGCCCGCATGATGGCGATATCCTGCACGTCCTGGTGGGTCTTGCCGGTCAGGCCCGTCAAAATCCCGGAGTAAGCCGCGCCGATCTTCACGTTCGCATGGGTCTGCGCCACCAGCATGCGGATCGGATCGATGGCCCGATGCGTAAAGAAGACCGTGAAGGTGGAGAGCCATGGCACAAAACCCACGGACGCCAAACCTACGGCCACTCCGACGAAATTCTGCTCGGCGATGCCCATCTGCAGGAATCTGTCCGGATAAGCCATCGCAAATTTGTCCGCCTTGGTGGAGTTCGCCAGATCCGCGTCCAGGACGACCACATTGGGATTCGTCCACCCCAGGGCGACCAGGGTATCTCCAAATACATCTCTCAACGCTTTCATGCTATGGCCTCCTCAATGCTTAGCTCCTTGGCAATAATTCTTAGTTCTTCCTTCGTCGCAACTTTGGAGTGCCATTCATGCTTGCCTTCCGTGAAGTGCACTCCCTTGCCCTTGACGGTGTGAGCAATGATCATCGTCGGCTGGTCCGAATCGTTCGATGCCTTCACACTCTGCAGGGCCGGCACGATCTGCGAGAAATCGTGCCCGTCGATCTCGATGCAACGCCAGCCGAGCTTTTCAAAGATCCCACGGAGGTCGATTCCCGACCAGGGATCGCGGCGATCGCCGCGATGCTGCTCGTTGACCGCCAACACCCAGCCGAACTGCTGCAGGCCATTCCAATCCAGGATAGCCGTCAAGTTTCCCAACTTATACCTGGGAGCAATGTGCAAGGCCTCCCACACCATCCCCTCCTGCAGCTCGCCGTCCCCGAGGACGACAAAGGTATGAAACTTCTTCTGCCGCAATCGAGCACCCAAGGCAAAACCCAAGCCGACCGAAAGACCCTGGCCCAGCGAGCCGGTCGAGGTATCGATGCCCGGGAGCTTGGTCGCATCGGGATGCCCCTGCAAACGCGATGCCCCCTTGTCGAAGGTCTTCAACTCCTCGACTGGCAGGTACCCGCGCATCGCCATCACCGCATATTGACCAATGGATGAGTGACCTTTCGACAGGATGAATCGATCCCGGTCCGGCCAGCCGGGCTCCTCCGGACGGATGTTCATCACGCGGAAATAAAGCGCCACCAGAAGGTCCATCGCGGAAAATGGACCGCCGACATGCCCGGCGCCGCTGCTCGCGACGGTGCTGATCGCCAGCCATCGTCCCTTCCGAGCGAGCGCTTCGAGCTCCTTGTAGTCTGTTTCGTTGCTCATATCGTTATATTTCGATTCTTCTTAAGGTTCCTAAGCTTAGATCTTCGTTGACAACCACTGGCCCGAACGCGTCGAGCGGTCCATCGCTTCGATGATCTCCTGATTCCTCGCCCCGAAGGCAAAATCCGGAAAACAGCCGGCGTCCGTCCCGACGCCCTGCACGAGGTCGTGGACTTCGAAGACTTTCATATCGAAGTAGCCCAGCCCGCCTCCGGCGAAATCGAAGCCGAAGAAGGCGGAGTATTGCGGCACCTGGGAACCGCAATAAATGGTCTTGAAGCCTCGATCCCGCTTCTCCTCGCCCATGCGAAAGACTTGGAGCTCGTTGAATCGCTCGCCGTTGTTGTAAATCGTTCCCTCGGTGCCCGAGACTTCCCAAAAGACACCGAAGACGCGCCCCGCACAAACGCGCGAGGCCTCGATGACGCCGGCCGCTCCCGAGGAAAACTTGACGAGCGACTGGATCTGGTCCTCGTTCTCCACCGCACGCTTCTTGGCATCGGCGGTGATCTTGCTGCCGTAACCGGCATCGAAGTCCGGAACCGGGCGCTCCTTAAAGATGGTCTGTCCCGAAGCGGAGACCTCCGTGATATCGCCCATCAGGAATTGGGCCACCGAAACGGTGTGGGCCCCCAGGTCTCCCAAGGCTCCGCTCCCGGCCAGTTCCCTGGCACATCGCCATGACCAGGGGAGCGAAGGATCGTTGAAAAATCCCTGATCGAACCGGCCGCGGAACCGAATCGGTTCGCCGATTTCGCCCCGGTCAATGATCTGCTTGGCCACTAGCGCCGCAGGGGTCTTGATGTTATTGAAGGCGACCAGGGTGTGGACCCCGGCCTTCTTCGCGGCTGCGGCCATGCGCTGCGCGTCCTCCACCTTGACGGCCATCGGCTTCTCGCAATAAACGTGCTTGCCCGCCTCGATCGCGACGAGCGCCGGCTCGACGTGCAAATTGTTGGGCGTCGTAATGTCGATGACGTCGACGTTGGGATCCTCAATCATCCGCCGCCAGTCACCGTAGGCCTTTTCAAAGCCGAGTCGGCGCCGGGATTTCTCCGCCAGATCGTCGTTCTGGTCCGCGACCGCATACAAAACCGGCGTGCGCGGCAGGCTTCGATAAAGAATGCCCGCCCTCCGGTACGCATCCGCATGGGCCTGGCCCATGAACCCCGATCCGATCAGTCCAATATTAAGTGGCTTTGACATGGTTTACTCCAGCATCTCTCTAAAACATCAGATCTTTCACGAAGCGGTAGGCCTTCTCGGCGTACACTTTCGGGGTCGCCTTGGCCGGATCCTGTTCCGCCTCGACGATCACCCAACCCCGGTAATCGGAGGTCCGCACAAACCTCGCCAGTTCTGCAAAATCCACATCGCCATCGCCGGGGACCGTAAAGAATCCCTCCCGAACTCCTGAATTGAAACTGGCATCCGTTTCGAGGATTCGCCTGAGCACGTTGCGGCGCACATCCTTGAGATGAATGTGCACGATCCGACTGCCAAACCGCCGCAGGATCTCGGTATAATCCGCGCCGGCCGCCGTGGCGTGACCCGTATCGAGCAACAGCCCGACGGAGTCGTTTGTCGCGTCGCAAAATGCGGCAATCTCTTCGCCTCGTTCCACCAGCATCATCAGATGGTGGTGATAAGCCAGGGTTAACCCCTGTTCCTGCAAGCGGTCAGCAAAGTCCTCCATCTTCCGGGCGTAGGAGGAGAGATCGACCGAGGTCAGCGCAGGACTCAAACTCATCGGAAGATCGAGATCCGCGTTCCCCGGCATCTTCCCGCACTCTCCATACACCAGGATGCGCGTCCCGCATCCCCGCAACAGCGCAACCTGATCGAGCACCGCATGCCATTCTTCCTCGACCGAGCGCTCCGCCAGGTAGCCCGAGTACCAGCCGGCCGCGAGCTCCAGCCCGTACTCGGAAAGCTTCGGCCGCAGGACCTGAGGATCCCTGGGAAACTTACGGCCCAGTTCCACGCCTTCGTAGCCAATTTCCGAGGCCTCTTTCAGGCACACTTCCAAGGGGATATCGTCACCGAGATCGTGCAGCACGTCGTTCGTCCAACTGAGCGGACTAATCCCCAGTCGCACGCGATCTTCCGAGTTTTTAGCAGTTTCCATCTTCGTAATTCGTTCGAATGCTGTCGCGCCGCCGACCTCTGGGAAAGAAAACTTGGGCTTCAGACCATGACCAGGGCAACCACCTGTCCTGCCCCATCAAGGAAGCAAGTCGGGCCTGTCACCTTCTCGCCAATCAGCAGCCAGGCCATGTGGCAGGTGGCACGTTCGCGTAAAGGTCAAAATCTGCAGGATCATAAAAGCGGTTCATTCGTAAGCCATCCGTAAGTCCATCGTCAAGGAAAACATTAGTAAATTTTCTGGTCGAGCATAAAAGTCCCTCCCCCGGACACTCTCCCGCCGGCGCCGAGAGAGGAAAAGACGATCACCTGTCGCAAATAACTGTGAATAACTTTATTGGCAAAGAAGCTTCGATTCGATTAACCCGCCACGCAGCGCGTCCGTGGGTCGCGCATTTTTCGCTTGATCTCGTCGCCGAGATCCGCAATTTTTAATCTTTCACTTGAAAGTCTGTGCGATCGTGTCGTAAAAAAGGAAATCTAATGACAAAGCCTCTTCTGAAAGACATGGATCTCCTCCGTCAGCAGGCCTACCTGGGTGGCCGCTGGTGCGATGCGGACAGCGGCGCGGCCATAAAGGTCAACAATCCGGCCACCGGTGAGATTCTGGGAACCGTGCCGAAAATGGGCGCCAACGAAACCTGGCGGGCCATCGAGGCAGCCAAGGACGCCTTCGGGGAATGGAGTCGGAAGCCGGCCAAGGAGCGCAGCATCCTGATGCGCCGATGGTACGATTTGATCATGGCCAACGTCGACGATTTGGGAGCCTTGATGACCGCCGAGCAAGGCAAGCCCCTCGCCGAAGCCAAGGGCGAGGTCGCCTACGCCGCCTCCTTTATTGAGTGGTTCGCCGAAGAGGCCAAGCGGGTTTACGGCGATACGATCCCTTCGCCTTGGAACGACCGGCGGCTGGTTGTCATCAAGCAGCCGATCGGCGTCTGCGGAGCCATGACCCCGTGGAATTTTCCCGCCGCGATGATCACGAGAAAAGCCGGCCCGGCCCTGGCCGCGGGATGCACGATGGTCGCAAAGCCCGCAACCTCCACGCCGTATTCCGCGCTGGCGTTGGCCGTGCTGGCCGAGCGTGCGGGCATCCCCTCCGGGGTCCTCAACGTTATCACCGGCAACGCCAAGGAGATCGGCGGCGAACTGACCTCCAATTCGGACGTTCGCAAGATCACCTTTACGGGATCGACGGAGGTCGGCCGTCTTCTCATGAAACAAAGCGCCGATACCATCAAAAAGCTCTCGTTTGAGCTTGGTGGCAATGCGCCCTTCATTGTGTTCGATGACGCCGATCTCGACGCCGCCGTCGAAGGTGCGATCATTTCGAAGTATCGCAATGCCGGCCAGACCTGCGTCTGTGCCAACCGCATCTATGTGCAGGCGGGCGTCTACGACGCCTTCGCGGAAAAGCTCGTCGCCGCCGTCGCCAAGCTTAAGGTCGGCAACGGCTTTGAACCCGGAGTGCAGCAGGGCCCCTTGATCGACTTTGCTGCCGTGGAAAAGGTCGAGGACCATATCCAGGATGCCGTTTCGAAGGGCGGCAGTGTTCTGCTCGGCGGCAAACGACATGCTCTGGGGCAGACCTTTTTTGAACCGACTGTGCTGGCCGGAGTCACCCCGCAGATGAAAGTCGCGAAGGAAGAGACCTTCGGCCCGCTGGCTCCCCTCTTCCGATTCCAAACCGACGAGGAAGGGGTGGCGATGGCCAACGACACCGAATTCGGCCTCGCCAGCTACTTTTACAGCCGCGACATCGGCCGGATCTGGCGGGCTGCGGAAGCGCTCGAATGCGGAATGGTCGGGATCAATACCGGACTTATTTCCAATGAAATGGCCCCCTTTGGCGGCGTCAAGCAGTCGGGACTTGGACGCGAAGGCTCCCACTATGGCATCGAGGACTTCCTCGAGATCAAATACCTTTGCTTTGGCGGACTCGACAAATAGCAAGCAACGAAAATGGCGAACTTTTCTTTGAAAGACTCGGACCTCTTCCGTCAGCAGGCCTACCTGGGCGGTCGCTGGTGCGATGCGGACAGCGGCGCAACGCTGGAAGTCAACAATCCCGCCACCGGGGAAATCTTGGGAACGGTACCTCTCATGGGAGCCAACGAAACCTGGCGGGCTATCGAGGCGGCCAAGGACGCCTTTGGCGAATGGAGCAGGAGGCCGGCCAAGGAACGCAGCATCCTGATGCGCCGGTGGTACGAGTTAATCATGGCCAACGTCGACGATTTGGGAGCCTTGATGACTGCAGAACAAGGCAAGCCCCTCGCCGAAGCCAAGGGCGAGGTCGCCTACGCCGCCTCCTTTATTGAGTGGTTCGCCGAAGAGGCCAAGCGGGTTTACGGCGATACGATCCCTTCACCTTGGAACGACCGGCGGCTGGTTGTCATCAAGCAGCCGATCGGCGTCTGTGCGGCCATCACCCCGTGGAATTTTCCCGCGGCCATGATCACCCGTAAGGCGGGCCCCGCCCTGGCCGCGGGATGCACGATGATTGCGAAACCCGCGGAGTCAACGCCGTTCTCTGCCCTCGCCCTTGCCGTGCTGGCCGAGCGCGCGGGCATCCCGTCCGGGGTCCTCAACGTTATCACCGGCAACGCCAAGGAGATCGGCGGCGAAATGACCTCCAATCCGGATGTGCACAAGATCACCTTTACCGGATCGACGGAAGTCGGCCGCCTCCTCATGAAACAGAGCGCCGATACCATCAAGAAGCTCTCGTTCGAGTTGGGCGGCAACGCGCCCTTCATTGTGTTCGATGACGCCGATCTCGATGCCGCCGTCGAAGGTGCGATCATTTCGAAGTATCGCAATGCCGGACAGACGTGCGTCTGCGCAAACCGCATCTATGTGCAAGCGGGCGTCTACGACGCTTTCGCGGAAAAGCTCGTCGCCGCCGTCGCCAAGCTCAAGGTCGGCAACGGCTTTGAGCCGGAGGTACAGCAGGGCCCGTTGATCGACTTTGCCGCTGTCGAAAAAGTCGAGGACCACATTAAGGATGCCGTCTCAAAGGGGGGCCATGTATTGCTCGGAGGCAAGAGGCATTCCCTTGGTCGGACATTTTTTGAGCCGACCGTCCTGAGCGATGTCACACCCCAGATGAAAGTCGCGAGGGAAGAGACTTTCGGCCCGCTGGCTCCCCTCTTTCGATTCGAATCCGACGAGGAAGGGGTGGCCATGGCCAACGACACCGAATTCGGACTCGCCAGCTACTTTTACAGCCGCGACATCGGCCGGATCTGGCGGGCTGCGGAAGCGCTCGAATGCGGAATGGTTGGCATCAATACCGGACTTATTTCCAATGAAATGGCCCCCTTTGGCGGCGTCAAGCAATCGGGACTTGGACGTGAAGGCTCCCACTATGGCATCGAAGACTTCCTCGAGATCAAATACCTCTGCTTTGGCGGACTCGGAGCGTGAACTTGCATTCGGAAACCGATCCCCCGGCCCCGCCCGGCGGGAGGATGCACGCTAAGCATGCGCTGATGATGAACAAGGGACGCCATGGAACCCCGGCGGTCAAGCGCGTGCGCGCTGCGCCGCCGCTGACCATGGACGAACGCCGCGAAGCCATCGTCGATTTCCTGAAGAAGGAGGGTAAGATCAGCGTGGAAGAGCTTTCCGATAGATTGAAAGTCAGCCAGGTGACCATACGCAAGGATCTCGACACGCTCGAAAAGCGGGGGTTGCTGGAGCGGAGCCACGGGAATGCGGTCTTTTCCCAACAGAGCCGGTTCAACATCGCCTTCCTCGAGAAGCTGCAAATCCAGGCGCGCGAGAAGGATTTGATTGCCAAAGCGGCCGCCACTTACGTGCACGAGGGCGACTCGATTCTCCTCGACTCCGGAACGACAACCCTATCATTGGCGAAAGCGCTGGTCGGACGGTTCAAGTCTCTCTTCGTCATTACCAATTCCATTCCCGCGGCCCTGGAACTGACTAAGGCCGGCTACGACCTCCTTCTGATCGGTGGCCAGGTTCGCAACCATAGCCTCGCCCTCATCGGGCCTTGGGGTGTCAAGAACCTCGAAAGCTACCATGTCGACCGCGCTTTCATGGGAACGTCCGGCATCACCCTCGCGCATGGATTTAGCACACCTGATTCCCTGGATGCCCAAATGAAGCAGGCGATGATCCGCATCGCGGACAAGACCTACGTCCTGACCGATTCTTCAAAGTTCGGTCACAATTGCATGGTCAGCTTTGCCAAATGCTCCGAAATTCATCTCACCCTTACAGATCCCCGGCTCCCGCAGAAGATCCTCAAGGAATTTAAGCAACATCGAGTCGACGTTCGTGTCGTCGGGTCGGACTCCGACTCCGAACTATGAAAAAGCTTAGCAAGTTCCATCACCATTGCGTTCCTCTCGATTCGAACAAGCGAACTCCGCCACCAAGGCGGTTAATGATCAACCAAAGCGCCTCACTTCCTTTGACCCCGTCGTCACGCAGCGCAACCTTTTTCAACAAGTTCTTGACGCCTTCAACACCTCCATCCGATCTGCCAAACCCTGTCCGTCCGGCGCATCGACCGTTCACCGGCCAAAGCATCCGCGCAGCGTTCGAAGTAGTCTTTCCGGAACCGGATCAACGGACGTCCCGACCGCGCCCATTATCCACAGCTTAACATTAGATCGGCGCATTTTTCATCATAATATTCTTGCATAACTGACATGACTGCCTTACACGAATCATCCTAGAGGCGAGGTGGACACGATCGACTGCCGGGTGCTTGCCCGGAAGCCGCACGATCGACCTTGGCCTCGCGATAAAGTCCCCTAGAAAATCAAGATAACTTACATTATAGCCCGCCTGGTTCGGGCACACTGCAGGAGAGAACATTAAAATGAAACGCTTAGTAATAGCATTGGCAACTACCGCCATCATGATGACATTCGCGATGGCGCAGAACGTCGGAGTCTCAATGGCTTATTTCGACGACCTGTTCCTCACGAACCTTCGCGAGGCCATGTCGGCGCAGGCAAAGGAGACTGGGGTGAAGCTGCAATTTGAGGATGCCCAAGGGGACATCGGCAAACAACTCAGTCAGATTCAGAACTTCATTGCCCAAAAGGTTGACGTCATTGTCGTCAATCCCGTTGACAGTTCCGCGACAGCCCAGATGACCAAGCTGCTCAAGGACGCGAAGATCCCTGCGGTCTATGTGAATCGCCAGCCGCTCGAGCCGCTCGATCCCAAGGATCCAATCGTCTATGTCGGCTCAGACGAGAACGTATCGGGCAAGCTTGAGGGTGAGGCGATCGCCAAGCTTCTCAAAGGCAAGGGCAACGTCGTCATCATGATGGGCGAACTGGCCACCCAAGCCGCGGCGCTTCGCACCCAAGGGGTCGAGAAGGTTGTCGCGGAGCATCCCGACATGAAGATCGTGAAGAAGCAGACGGCCAACTGGCGGCGCAATGAGGCCATTGACCTCATGAACAACTGGCTGGTCGAAGGCATGAAGATCGATGCAGTCGCTGCGAATAACGACGAAATGGCGATCGGCGCGATCATCGCGCTGCAACAGGCCGGCAAGGATCCAAAGAGCATCGTGATCGGCGGCGTCGATGCGACGACTGATGCGCTGAAAGAAATGGAGAAAGGCAACCTGGCTGTGACGGTCTTCCAGGACGCCAAGGGCCAGGGCAAGGCCGTGGTGGACTCCGCCATCAAGCTCAAGAAAGGGGAAAAGTTTGAATCCCCTTATGTCTTCATTCCCTTTCAGCTCGTCACCCAGGAAAACTACAAGGAATTCATGAAGAAGTAGGTTTGTCTGCTGCGCCGCCGCAAGGCGGCGCAGCCTCCTGTCCTGATCAAATTCCACTAGAGAGTAGCCCATGTCCTCTTCAGCTCCCGAGGAACCCTTCAACGAGACCCAAGTCGCAGGAGTGCTGCAGGAGGCGCCTTATCTCCTTGAGGTCGAGGGGGTGCGCAAGGCCTTCCCGGGCGTTGTGGCCTTGGACGGGGTCAGGCTGCAAATTCGCCCTGGGACCGTCCATGCGCTGATGGGAGAAAATGGCGCCGGCAAATCGACCCTGATGAAGATTATTGCCGGAGTCTACCAACCGGACACCGGTGAGATCCGCCTCAAGGGCAAACCTGTGAAGCTGCCGACACCTTTGGCCGCCCTCGATGCCGGAATTGCGATGATCCATCAGGAACTCAACCTGATGCCCTACATGACGGTTGCCGAAAACGTCTGGATCCGGCGTGAACCGATGAAGGGACTCGGATTTGTGGAGTTCGTGGATCATGCGGAGATGCGCCGCATGACCGAGCATCTCTTTCGTCGCCTGAACATCGACATCGATCCGGAGGTTGAGGTTCGATACCTTACCGTCGCCAATCGGCAGATCGTCGAGATCGCCAAGGCGGTTTCCTTCGAGTCCGACGTTCTGATTATGGATGAGCCGACTTCCGCGCTTACCGAGCGCGAAGTGGAACATCTTTTCGCGATCATTGCGGACCTCAAGGCACAGGGCGTGGGCATCGTTTACATCACTCACAAGATGGACGAGGTCTTCGCGATTGCCGACGATGTGTCGGTTTTCCGGGATGGCCGATTCATTGCTACGCATCGTGCCAAAGATATCAACCGTGACATCCTGATTAAGGAGATGGTCGGCCGCGAACTCGGCGCCATGTTTCCCAAGGAAATTGTTCCCATTGGCGACGTGGCGCTCTCGGTGAAGAACCTCACTCTCGAAGGCGTTTTTGCAAATGTCTCCTTTGACCTTCGTAAAGGGGAAATTCTTGGCCTGGCCGGGCTGGTCGGTGCAGGTCGAACCAACGTGGCCGAGACGATCTTCGGCGTCACTCCGGCCACTTCGGGAGAAGTTTTCGTCAACGGCAAGAAACTTGTCGTCGATTCTCCAAAGACGGCCATGCACGCTGGAATGGCGTTCTTGACCGAGGATCGCAAGGACACCGGCTGCTTCCTGGTGCTCTCCGTCCTGGAGAACATGGAGATCGCGGTTCTCATGGACCGCTACGTCAAGAGCGGGTTTGTGAGTCAGGGGAACTTGAATACAGAATGCGAGAAATTGAAAGACGCGCTCAGAATCAAGACGCCTGACCTTCACGAGCGCATTGAGAACCTGAGCGGCGGCAACCAGCAGAAGGCTTTGATCGGCCGCTGGCTTCTCACGAAGCCCAAGCTCCTGATTCTCGACGAGCCTACTCGCGGGATCGACGTCGGCGCAAAGGCCGAGATTCATAGGCTGATCTCCAAACTCGCCGGTGAGGGGCTCGCCGTCATTATGATTTCGTCTGAAATGCCGGAGATTCTCGGCATGAGTGACCGCATCATGGTCATGCACGATGGTCACGTGACCGGATTTCTTGATCGCTCCGAGGCGGATCAGGTTAAGATCATGCACCTTGCCTCAGGCTGATTCGTAACCTCAGCCCGACATCTGGACCATTTAGCAATACCATGAAATTGGAGGAAATGTAATGAGCGACGAGGTGAAAACTCAGCCGGGGCAAGCGACGAGTGGGGCGGCGACTCCAGAAAAGAAACAGCAAGGCCGCAAGCTGCCCTCCGAGGCGGGCATCCTGTTCATCCTGATCGGCATTGCGGTGCTTTTTGAAATCATGGGCTGGATCTTCAAGGGTGATACCTTTCTCTTCAACCCTCAGCGACTGTTCATCATCGTTCTTCAGGTTTCGGTCGTCGGGTTGCTGGCCATCGCGGTGACTCAAGTGATCATCACTGGCGGCATCGATCTATCCTCCGGCTCGGTGCTGGCGATATCGGCCATGGTGGCGGCAAGTTTTGCGCAGACCCCGGAGAATACTCGCGCCGTTTACCCGGCACTGACCAATCTTCCCTTTGTCATTCCCCTGCTGGCAGGTATTTGCGTTGGGATCCTTGCCGGGTTGATTAACGGTACCCTGATCGCTCGAACCGGAATTCCACCCTTCATCGCGACGCTGGGCATGATGGTCGCGGCCCGTGGGTTTGCGCGTGCTTACACAGGAGGCCAACCCGTCAGCATGCTGTCGCCCCAGTTCACCTGGATTGGGTCCGGATACATGCCCGTGGTGATTTTTCTGGTGACAGCGGTTATATTCCACATTGCGCTGAAGTACACGCGATACGGTAAATTCACCTACGCCATCGGTGCAAACCCGCAGGCGGCGCGCGTCTCCGGTATCAACGTGGGCCGCCATCTGATCATCGTCTATACGATCGCGGGCCTGCTTTCGGGGCTCGCTGGAGTCGTTACGGCGGCGCGCGCGTCGACCGGCCAGGCAGGTATGGGCTTGGGCTATGAACTCGATGCAATCGCTGCGACCGTGATCGGTGGCACGAGCCTTACCGGCGGAATTGGCCGCATTGGCGGCACCGTCATTGGTATGGTGATTCTTGGTATCATGACGAGTGGGTTCACCTTCCTCGGCGTCGACGTTTATTACCAGGACATCGTCAAGGGCGTGATTATCGTCGCTGCAGTAGCAGCGGACATGTACCGCCAGCGCCAACGCAAGAAAGCTTAGAGCTCCACCAGACCCGCTCCATCCGGGTCGCGCGAGCGATTCCGTGAGACGGCAACTGCTTGCCGCTCTGGTAGCAGTTCTCTCTACAGACCAAATCATCCTTCGCAAGAATGTCAGCCAGCAACCAGAGAAAAGTGAGGGTGGGAATGATTGGAGGCGCGCCGGGCGCAGGCATTGCCGGCACCCACCGCATCGCGATGCGCCTCGATGATAGATATCGCCTTGTTGCTGGCGTTTTTTCGAGGAACCGCGAGAAGTCTCTTGCGGCCGCGCGCGAGCTCGGGATTCCGGAAGATCGGACCTATCCCAACTACGAAGCCCTGGCAGATGCCGAGGCCAGGCGCGAGGACAAGGTCGATGCGGTGGTCATCGTCACCCCGACCGATAGCCATTACAGGATTGCCAGCAAAGTGCTCGAGGCCGGGCTCAACGTGATCTGCGACAAACCGCTTTGCCTTTCCATCGCCGAAGCAAAGGAATTGAAGACTTTGGCCGAGGAGGGCGGGTTGATTCTTTGCCTGACGCACAATTACTCCGGCTACGCGATGGTCCGTCACGCCGCCCGCATGGTTCGAGATGGCGCTCTCGGGGACGTTAAGGTCGTTCACGTGGAGCATGCCTCCGGCTGGGCGGCCAAGCTCCTGGAGAAGCAGGGACACACGCAAGCGGCCTGGCGGATGGACCCAGGCGTGTTGGGTGATGCCAGCGTTCTCTACGATCTCGGAACGCATGCCCATCAACTCGGCCGATTTATCACCGGTCTTGAAGTCACCGAAGTGGCGACGGAGTTGAGCAAGATCGTCGCCGGTCGGGCCATCAACGACAACGCCAATCTGCTTCTTCGGTTTTCCAATGGCGCGCGAGGAACCCTCTGGGCCTCGATGGCGGCAGTCGGCAATGAGCATGGCCTGCGGATTCGGGTCTACGGAGACCGTGGCAGCCTGGCCTGGCACCAGGAAGACCCTCATCACCTCCTGTATTCCCCATTAGACAGTGCGCCCCAGATTCTTGCTCAAGGCGCCGAATGGCTCTCGCCGGACGCGGCGAAATGGACACGCGCAGGACTTGGACATCCCGAGGGCTTTTTCGAAGCGTTTGCGAACCTCTACACGGAGCTCGCGGATGCCCTGCTCGCCAAAGCCGAAGGCCGTCCCTTCACGAAATCCGAATTAGGATTTCCCGACGCCTCGGACGGACTCAAAGGCGTAGCTTTCGTCGAGGCAGCCATGCGTTCTTACACGAACGGTGGCGTTTGGGCCGCGCTGGAAACTAACTAAAAATAATACTTAAAGAATATGCTTAAGATCGCCGTCATCGGAGCCGGTTTCATTGGCTCGGTTCATGCAAAGAACGTCGCTCTCCACCCGGCAACACAACTCGTCGCTGTCAGTGACGTGAATCTGGAAGCCGCGAAGAAATTGGCCGCCACGACAGGAGCCAAGGCCGTCGCCGACGCCGCGGACATTTTCGCCGACAAGGAGGTTGAGGCCGTCTTCATCTGCACATCCACCAACACTCACGTTGACTACCTGAAACGCTCAGCACAAGCGGGCAAGGCGGTCTATTGCGAAAAGCCCATCGGTCTGGATTATCAGGAAGCTGCCGAGGCGGTGCGCGTCGTTCGAGCCACCAAAGTCCCGGCGATGCTTGGCTTCAATCGAAGGTTCGATCCCAACCACGCCGCCTTGCAAGAATCAGTGAGGAGTGGCGAAGTTGGCAAGATCGAGATCATCCAGATGACCTCACGCGGGCCCACTCTCCCCGCGATCAGCTATCTGGCCACTTCGGGTGGCCAGCTCAAAGATCAGACAATCCATTTCTTTGATCTTCTCCGCTGGATCACCGGCGACGAAGCGCAGGAGGTCTATGCCATCGGGGCGGCTATGGTCGATCCCAAGGTCGCCGAAGTAGGCGACGTCGACACGAGCATTGCGGCAATTCGGATGGCCTCCGGAGCGCTTTGCCAAATCGACTCCGCCAGGCGCACCGGCTATGGATACGACGAACGGATCGAAGTTTTTGGATCCAAAGGAATGGTCGAATCCCGGCGCCAGCGCGTCCGCGGGGTCTCACGATATCTCGGAGACAAGGTCATCGACGATGGCCTTCATCCCGGCTGGTTCGAACGCATCGAACCGAGCTACTATCGAATCCTCGACGCGTTCGCCGAGACCGTCGCCAAAGGCACAGACCCCAGTCCGTCGCTCGAGGACGGGTTGAGGGCTCAGTTGCTCGCCGACAAGGCCACGGAGTCCCTGAGAAGCGGCAAGCCGGTGAAGATCGAGGGTTAGTCCGGACAAAACCGCAGCAAACGTTCAATTGCTGACCCACAAGCATGAAAATAGGCGCCGTATCGGAAAGTCTGGGGCACCTCTCATTGGAAGAGGCGGCCCGGGTGTCAGCGGAAATGGGCCTGGCGGGCCTCGAGATTGGCACCGGAAACTGGAACGCCGCTCCTCACGCCGACCTTGAGTCCCTCCTGAAGAGCGCGGACGCGAGACGAACATTCCTCTCCGTCTTCGAAAAGAATGGCTTGTCTCTGGCGGCGCTCAATTGCAACGGCAATCAGCTTCACCCGACCGATGGCGAACGACAAAGCAAGGTCGTTTACGATACGCTGCGACTGGCTGAGCTGCTCGGCGTTGAGGCCGTCGTCCTCATGTCGGGACTGCCCGCGGGAGGGCCGTCCGACGTCCGGCCAAATTGGGTCACTTGCGCGTGGCACCGGGAGAACCTGGAGATTCTCGAATGGCAATGGAATGAAAAGCTCTTGCCTTACTGGACAAAGCTGGCCACCGCGGCCAAGGACGCCGGCGTCAAGCTCTGCGTGGAACTCCATGGACACCAACTCGTCTATAACGTCCCTACGCTGCTCGAGCTAAGGAAAGAGGTGGGTGATGTCGTCGGCACCAATCTGGACCCCAGCCACCTCTTTTGGATGGATGCCGATCCGCTGGCCGCGATCGACGCACTCGGCGACGCCATTTACCATGTCCACGCCAAGGATACCTTCTTGAACAAGCCTGCGCTCGCTCTGACAAGCCGGCTGGAAACTCTGCCACACGAAAACGTGAAGGATCGCTCGTGGAGCTATATTACGCTCGGCTACGGGCACGGAGAGCAATGGTGGCGAGAGTTTTGCTACCGGCTGCGGCTGAACGGCTACGATGGATGGCTTTCGATCGAGCACGAGGATATTGTCCTCTCGCGCATCGAAGGCCTGCGCAAGTCGGTCGATCTCCTTCAGCGCACCGGAATTGATGAGAAGAGCGACTATGCTCTGCCGGAAGCTTAGATCAGTTCTCGGAACTCATTTCCCAAAAGCGCCCTCAAGGCAAGAGTTCGGGGAGCATTCGCCGCGGCGAATCTCGGGTGGAGTGCTCGGCGTCCACGCGCGCACAAGGTACGTTGCCGGACGCAAATCAAAGCGAGAGATCGCTGCACTAAGCTAAGGCTGAGTTGCGGGGCGCTTGGCACAAGCGCCTCTACAAATATTCGAAGTCATCGTAACAGCCACGTCATTGACTCAACGTGCGTTAGCCAAGCTCATCGCTGCGAAGATCGTCCAGCTCGCCGTCCGGTGGGGACGCGGGACAATCAACCGGGGACGGGCGTGCTCCCCATTCGCTTTTCGCGAATCAATCGCTTCAACGCACCCTTTCGGGAAGCAGCGGCTGCAGCTTCTTGATATCCTGCGCCGCATCGCGGTGACAGACAAGCAGGGCATCGGGCGTTTCAATGACGATCAGGTCCTCGACACCGCAGAGGGCAATCAGCCTTCCGTTGCTGAGGGCGATATTATTGCGAGCGGCGTGTTCGACAACGTCGCCGCGGACCGTGTTTCCGCCCTCGTCGCGTCCGAGATGATCGGGAAGCGCCGTCCACGAACCCACGTCATCCCAATCGAACTCCGCTTTCATGGCCAGCACCTCAGAGGCCTTTTCCATGATCGCGTAGTCCACCGAGATCTTTGGAAGCTTGGGGAAGCGTTCGGCGAGATAGGCCTTGGCGTCACCCTGGGGAAAATCGCGAATGAACTCGGCCAGCGGCGGGGCCAGCCGTTCCGCCTCGCGGAGGAAGATTTCGGCTCGCCAAAGAAACATCCCGGCATTCCAGGCATACTCACCACTGCGATAGTAGCTCTCGGCGGTGGCGAGATCGGGCTTCTCGACAAACCGCACCACCTTATGAACGGAATCGTGCGCCTCGCCGAGTTGAAGATATCCGAAGCCGGTCGAGGGATAGGTCGGAGGAATGGCAAACGTGATCAGGGCATCGCGCCTGGCCGCAACCTCCGCGGCCGCCGACAACTGCTTCTGAAAGACGGGAGTGTTGTGAATGACCGCGTCCGCGGGCAGGAGCGTGCAAATCGCATCCTTGTCGCGCGATCTGGCAAAGCCTACGGCCAGCGCGCATGCCGGGCCCGTGTCGCGCTTCTCGGGCTCCGCCACAATGTTCTCCGCCGGAAGGAAGGGAAGTTCCTTGCGGATCGAGTCGACTTGAGCCGCATTGGTGAGAATGAACACCTGATCCCACGGCACAAGATTCTCCACGCGGCGCACCGTGGTCTCCAAAAGCGTCCGGTCAGTGAGCAATCGCAGAAGATGCTTGGGCGTTTTTGAACGGCTGAGCGGCCAGAAGCGCTCGCCGCTTCCCCCTGCAAGAATAAAGGTGAAGAGATGATTGGACATGGCTGTAACGACTCTCGGGATGATGTTCGGAACGAACTGACAAAGCAAGAATTCCCTACCCGCGACCCGGAATCGAGTCCGCTAGAGCATCACGGGCCCCGCGGAGAGCCTCAAGGCGCGCGGTCCATCCTTCCAGACGTTTGCGATGATCCATGACGACCTCGGCCGGCGCGTTGCGAACAAACGATTCGCTGGCCAGTTTGCGCTCCACCTTGTCGATCTCCGACCGCACTTTGGCCATCTCGCCATCGAGGCGGGTCCGTTCGGTCGCAGGATCCACCACACCTTCCAAGGGAAGGAAGAACACGCCGATCTCGGTCGGACAGGCAGCCGCGTGTGCTGGTCGCTCACTGACCGGCAGGACCGATTCCGCATTCAGCAGAGCACCGACCACGGCGAGTTCTGCCGGCACCCAATCTTCGGCAATGTCCAGGAGCCAGCGCAGGCGTTTGCTGGAAGGGAGGTTGTAGGTGGCGCGCAACGTGCGCGCCAGAGCCACTGCACGAAAGATCTTGCCGGCGCTGGGTTCCACGGCGGCATTTCCCGGCCGGGGCCATTCGGCAAATTGAATGCTGCCGGGGCCAAAGCCCAATCCATGCCAGAGTTCCTCGCTGACAAACGGCGTGAAAGGGTGCAACAATTGGAGGATGCGCTTCAAGGCATAATCCATCGTCGCAAGCGTTCCGGTCTTGCGCGAGGGATCGCCGAAATCCGCCTTCGCTGCTTCGATAAACCAGTCGCAAAACTCGGCCCAGACAAAGTCGTAGAGCGTCTGCGCGATCTCGCTGAAGCGATATTCCGCGTATCCCGACCCGACCCGGCGAATAGCCTCATCCAGTTTCGATAAAAGGTCCCTCGCGAAGATGGAAAGCGCGTGTCGCGAAGGATCGGCCGCAGCGTCGACCGGGCCTTGCAGCAGGCGAAATCGGCAGGCGTTCCAAAGCTTATTGCAAAAATTGCGGCCTTCCACGATCTGCTGCTCGTCGAAGCGAATATCCTGGCCCTGTGGTGCGATCCGCATCAGACCAAACCGCAGTCCGTCCGCCCCATACTTGGCGATCAAGTCGAGCGGATCCGGCGAATTACCAAGGCTTTTGGACATCTTCCGTCCCTGCTTGTCCCGGATGATTCCGGTAAAATAGACGTGGCGAAAGGGCACTTCTCCCGTGTATTCCAAGCCCGCCATAATCATCCGGGCCACCCAGAAGAAGATGATGTCCGGCCCGGTAACCAGCGCACTCGTCGGATAGAATTTTCGGCGCGCCGGCTCGTCCATGGTTTCGTGTGCCCAAAGCCACGACGAAAACCAGGTGTCGAGCACATCCGGATCTTGAGTCCACTCCTCGCCGGGAGACTTCAGTTGGCAGCGAACGTCAACCTCACCAGGAGGTGGACCAGAAGTCTCGCGGTTCCAATACCAGACCGGGATCCGATGCCCCCACCAGAGTTGGCGCGATATGCACCAATCCTGAATGTTCTCCAACCAATGGTCGTAAACCTTTTCCCAGCGATCCGGGAAAAATCGGATCAATCGCTCGCGGACGGCGGCGCGCGCTTCTTCGGTGCGGGGATACTTGAGGAACCATTGCTCGGAAAGACGGGGTTCGATCGGCACATCGGTCCGCTCGCTGAAGCCAACGTTATTTTCGTAGGGTTCCTCTCGGGAAAGGGCACCGAGTTCACGCAGCTTTTCGACGGCTTCGACGCGCGCTTCGAAGCGATCAAGACCAACGAAATCTTCTCCGGACAGTTCATTCATGGTCCCATCCGGATTCATGACATCCACAATCGGCAACGCGTGCCGCAGACCGATCTCGTAGTCCAACTTGTCATGGGCGGGCGTTACCTTGAGCACGCCGGTGCCAAACTCGAAGTCGACCGCTTCGTCACCGATGACCGGCAAGAGGGCTTGATTTTCGAGAGGCAGCGGACGGCGCACCCGCTTGCCGATCAGGTGCGCGTAGCGCGGATCGCGGGGGTTCACCGCCACCGCCGTGTCGCCCATGATCGTCTCGGGACGAGTGGTCGCAATCTCCAGGAACGTTCCTGACTCTCCCACGACCTCCACCCTGAAATAGTAGAGGTAGCCCTTCTGCGCTTTAGAGATCACCTCTTCATCACTTAGCGCCGTGAGCGACACGGGACACCAGTTGACCATCCGCTTGCCGCGGTAGATGAGCCCCTTCTGGTAAAGATCCACGAAGACCTCCTGAACTCGGCGCGCGTATGCCTCATCCATCGTAAAGCGCTCGCGACTCCAGTCGCAGGAGCAGCCAAGCTTCTTGAGTTGGGCGATGATAATTCCGCCATGTTTCTCTTTCCACTCCCAGACCCGCCTCAGAAACTCCACGCGCCCGAGGTCATGCCGCGTCTTCTTTTCCTCCTGGCGGAGCCTGCGTTCGACCACAGTCTGTGTAGCGATTCCCGCGTGATCCGTTCCTGGAAGCCAAAGGACCTCGTGCCCGGTCATGCGAGCGCGCCGGGCAAGAATATCTTGAATCGTGTTGTTCAGAACATGGCCCAGGGTGAGCACGCCGGTGACGTTGGGAGGAGGAATCACTATCGAGTAAGGCGGCTTCGCAGAGTGTGGGTCGGCGACGAAATGACCCTGCTCCAGCCACCATGCATACCACTTCTCTTCAACAGCTTGGGGCTCGTAGGCTTTTGCTAGATCGGACATGAGGCGTCGATTCTGCGCAAAAATGCCCTGCATTCAACCGGCTTCTGTCGTAATTTCTACTTGCAGGCAGCCAAAACCGAATCAATTTGCAACCCCGTGCGGTATCTTCTGATCGCTTCCTTTTTGTTTTTTTCGGCGGTTGCGTCGAAGGCAAAATGGAACGTCGTCATTCACGATAACCGGCGCTACGTGCCCCTTGCGGATGTCGCCACCTTCTACCAGATGAATATGCCGGCGACGAGCGGAGAGAAGTTCCGACTCGAAGGCCCCGGCCGCAGCATTGAAGGGGCTGACAATGGTCGCAACGTCTATGTCAACGGCGTCAAGTACGTGCTCTGCTTCCCGACCGTCTCGAAAAATGGCCAGACGATGATCTCGGCGATGGATGTCGTAAAGATTATCGAGCCGATCTTGCGCCCGCAGAAAATCAAGAATGCCAGCGCCGTGCGCACCGTCATCTTGGATGCTGGTCATGGGGGTGTCGATAGCGGCGCCACCGGCTCGTTCGGCAAAGAGAAGGATGCCACCCTCGATGTCGTTCTTCGCGCGAAGAAGCTTCTTCAAGAGCATGGCTACCAGGTCCGCTGCACGCGCCTGACCGATGTGTTGATCCCTTTGGAAAAGCGTGCACAATTCGCGAGCCGGCACGCCAACGCTATTTTCGTGAGCGTTCATTTTAACAAGAGCAATAGGGGTGGCGCGTCTGGTTTGGAGACATACTGTCTGGCACCACGTGGCGTGCCGTCGATGGATGAAGAAAATCTGAGCTACAGCGACTACGTCCAACACCCCGGCCACGTGCACGATCCGGCCAATATCGCGCTGGCAACCACCGTCCACGCCGCCTTGGTCCGCAACCTCGGTCTGCCCGATCGCGGGGTGAAGCGCGCTCGATTTGTGGTCATCAAGAACATCACCGTTCCAGGCATCCTGATCGAAGGCGGGTTCATGAGCGGAACGCCCGACGCCAGACTCATCAATTCACCTGATTACCGGCAACGCATCGCCCAATGCATTCTGGATGGCGTCAACCGCTATAAGGAGGCGGTCGCCAACCAGACGCCCCATCAGAAGCCCTCCGCGGTCGTCGCCGCTACGGATCCGACAACCGTCCCGAGTCTCGAACGCGCCGTCGGCACCGGGACATCCGTCGAATCCTCGGTCGCTCAAGCACGGGACGCCCTCAATTCTTCCTCGTCTAAGGGGAACTAAGCGGATCGCTCTCCCCAGGAACCGCCCGCTCGAGCGTCAGCGCGCAACCGCCTTTTCCGTGTTGATTTTTTCGCGCCATCAGGTTCCCTCGACGGTTTGGCACCAAGAACAGGGATCTGGTGCTCAAACCTTGCGCTCACCTCGATGGACACCGATGCACCTTCCGATCCAAGCCTGAACCCGATTGGCGTTTTCGATTCCGGCATCGGCGGACTGACGGTGGCGGCCGCGCTGAAGAAGCTCTTGCCCTCGGAAACCATTCTCTACATCGGAGACACGGCACGAGTCCCTTATGGAGGCAAAAGCCGCCGGACCGTCGAACGCTACAGCATCGAAATTGGAGGGCTTCTCCTCGCTGAACAGGCCAAGATCATCGTCGTGGCCTGTAACACGGCTTCAGCGTTGGCCGTGCCCCGAATGAAGGAGCTCTTCAAAGTTCCCGTGCAAGGCGTCGTTACGCCGGGTGCGGAGGCAGCTCTTCGCGCCACCGGCAACGGACGCATCGGGGTGATCGGGACGCGGGCCACCATTGCCAGCGGCGCCTACGAACGCGCTATTCATGCGCAAAATCCCAACACCAAGGTCTTCAGCGAGCCGTGTCCGCTCCTCGTTCCGCTGATCGAGGAGGGAATGTTCGACGATCCGATTACCGACCAGGTCATCGGCCGCTATCTCAACCCATTGCTGGCAGAAGAAATCGACACCCTTGTGCTCGGCTGTACGCACTATCCTTTGGCTCGAGAAGCGATCGCACGGGTCGCCGGCGAGGGAATCCACCTGGTTGACTCTGCGGAGAACTGCGCTCTCGCCGTCAAAGGCTTGCTCGAGGAACAAAACCTCGCCGCTCCGTCCGAGCAGCTCGGAAGGCTGAGTGTGGCCTTGACTGACTCCACTGAGGGATTCCTGCGCACCGCGGAACGTGCCCTGGACCTCGATATCGGCGACGTCGAACTGCGCATGGTCCAAGCCGAGTAGGATTCCCAAACCGCTTCCGGGACACCGGCCGCCATCGGGTGTGGTCCGACGTCGCTATGGACAACCGGCGTCGGCGATGCCAAGATTCTGGTCATGGCAGCGGTGGTGGCGGAGAAAGAGGCAGTGGATCGTGTGCTCGATGGTGAGCGGATCTCTCAGGAGGATGCGCGAGCTCTTTACAAGCTGCCGTTGCAGGAGCTAGGTGCGCTCGCAGATTATCGCCGCGCCGCGGCCAAGGGCGACGCCTACGACGGCAAGGGCGGCGAAATCGTGACCTATATCGTCGATCGCAACATTAACTATACGAACGTCTGCAACGTTTACTGCAAGTTCTGCGCGTTCTACCGCACGGAAAAGGACTCGGACCACTACGTGCTCACCCTGGAGCAGATTGACCAGAAACTCGACGAGCTTGCCGCCGAGGGCGGTGTGCAAGTGCTTCTTCAAGGTGGCCATCACCCGAAGCTGGGCATCGACTTCTATCTCGAGATGCTCTCGCACATCCGGGCGAAGTATCCTCAGATCAACATTCACGGGTTCAGCCCTCCGGAATTCAATCATTTTTCAGAGGTCTTCAAAATGCCGCTCCGCGACGTGATCGCGCGATTTCAGGAGGCCGGCTTGGGCTCAATCCCCGGGGGCGGTGGTGAAATTTTGGTGGACCGTATTCGCGACCGGATCGCTCCGCTGAAATGTAAGAGCGATCAGTGGCTGGAGGTGATGCGCATCGGGCACGAACTTGGGCTGCGCTCCAGCGCGACGATGATGTTCGGCCACGTTGAAAGCGTCGACGACCGCATCGAGCATCTCCAGCGCCTGCGGGACACGCAGGATGAAACGGGTGGCTTTACCGCCTTCATCTGCTGGACTTTCCAACCGGAGAATACCCGGCTCAAGGCCGAGACGGTTACCTCGGCGGAGTATCTGCGCATGCAGGCCCTTTCACGAATCTTTCTGGACAACTTCGAGAACGTTCAGAGCTCCTGGGTGACTCAGGGTCCCAAGATCGGACAGATCGCGCTGAAGTTTGGCGCCAACGACTTCGGCAGCGTGATGATGGAAGAGAACGTCGTTTCGAGCGCGGGGACCACCTTTCGGCTGAACGCGCAGGATATCGAGCGTCTCATCCGCGAGGCGGGCTACGAACCGCACCGACGCAGCACCTGGTACCAATTGCTCAACTAAGCCTCCGAACCTATCGGGTGGACCTCACAGAGCGGTGAATGGGATCGGCTGTCCGGTCGGATAGGAGAAGAACCAGAACTGATAGCTCTCGCGAATATCGCGATCCGCCAGAAGTCCCTTGAGGACTGGCACCCACATCCGGCGCGTCGACATCAGCCCGTGGACCAGCACCACCGGTGTCTTGGCCGGATCGAAAGGCTGAAAGAAGGTAAGCTGCGACGGCAGTTCAAACCGATTCGAGCGCAACATGTACCGAAGACCGTCTCCGTGGACATTTCCATCAGGCACCTCGGCTTGACGCTCGAGCTCAGGCAACAAGGCCGCCACCGCTTGCCGATACCCCGCGTAGGCCAGTGAGCGCTGCCGGGAATCGATGTCCGGCGAACGAAGGGTCTCCAAGGCTTCAAGAATTCACTCTCTCAGCGTCGGATTGCGTCGCATTCGGCGTCCTCGCGCAAAGCTGACCGATTTGGCATAAGATCAACGCGGCGAAAAGTGGCAGCCTCCAATCCAGCCTTCGCAAGGATGAAGTCATAGGCTCGAAAACGATGCGTCCAGGCCGCACGGTTGCGTGAGCCGAACCATGGACCACACTAGGCGCCAAACCCAAAGTCGCCAGGTGCATCGTTTCGCAGTGCGACCAGAGAACATCGAGCGGCTTGATTATCGACCCCAGCCCCCTAAGACTAAGCGCGTGATCGACGACGCTCATCTCGCGAATCCGATAGGAGCAAGGCATGGCTGACCCCGGACGAAAAACCATCTCGCAAATCCGCGCCGAAGCGCGCGCCGGCTCCCTGGCGGCGCGCCTCTACGCACACATTGAGGAAATTGCGCGCCGGGAAGCAAGCAATGGGAAACCCTTCTGGGAAATCCGGCTGCGCGATGCGACCGACGCCGTCAGCCTCAAGGCTTGGAGCGATTCCCCAAGTTTCCCAATCTGCGAAGAACTGCAACGCGGAATCGCGGTCGGCGTCGAGGGGGAATTCTCCCTCGGAACATTCGGTCTGGATGCACGCCGGTGGACCCTTCGTATCCTCCAGGAGAATGAGGTGCGTGAATTGCTCGATGGGAGTGAGGCTGAGCAGGCGGCCGCCCAAGCCGATTTCGAATTGACTTGGCGGCAGATCCGCAGCCTCTCGGATCCACGGCTTCGCGCCCTGGCAGAGGCATTCGTCACCGAGTTTGGAGCACGCTTCCGTCGAGCCGCGGCCGCCCGCCACAACCATCACGCCTTCCGTGGAGGGTTGCTTCGCCACACCGCGCAAATGCTCAGGTGCGCCGAGGCTCTTTGCGCCGCTTACCCTGCTCTCAACCGTGATCTCCTCCTCACGGGAGTTCTCGTCCATGACTGCGGCAAGCTTTGGGAAATGTGCCCGCCAGAGGCGGGATTCGAGATTCCTCGCGAACTGCGCGGCGAACTCCTCGGTCACATCAGCATCGGAATCGAAGTGGTCAACGCCCTCTGGCGCAAGCTCCCGCTCGAGACCTGGAAGGACCTTCAGCCCGCCTCCGAGGACGTCCGGCTTCACCTGCTCCATTTAATTGCCGCACATCACGGCGAGCACGAGTTCGGATCGCCGGTGCAGCCCAAGACACCCGAGGCCATCGCGCTCCATTTCATCGACAACCTCGACGCCCGGCTCGAGATGATCTTCTCCGCCTACCAGCGCCAGCCGGAAATTGCTCCGGGAATTTTCGAGCGCGTTCGCGCGCTCAATGTTTCTCCCGTCCGACCGCTGCCAGCCATTTCTGCTGCCGACCAGCGAGCGGAAATCGACGCGGGATGACTCCCGAGAACCTTCATTCCACCTCACGATTGGTTCTAAGAGAGCGATCGATGCCCGGTGAAGAAGAACCGCCCGGCCACCGCCAGGAGCACCGTGATCGGCAAAAGAAGGACCGCCGAACGAAACAGCAGGAGCCCGGCGCTGCCCGATAAGGCCCCCAGAACGTAGCACAGCCACAATCCTGCAGCCCGGCGCGCGGCCAAACCCGCCGACCGGCGCTCGCTTCCAGCCGAAAACATCAGGGCCGCTGACTTGGCCAGGGTATCCAAGACTCCGGTGACGTATGTGCTGGCAAACGCCGAGCGGCCCACCTCCCGCAGGGTCGCGTTCTGGAGGCCCATCGCGATCAGCGGAGGCGTCGCAAAGAGAAAGTAGGCGAGCGTGTTCCGTTCGGGAAAGCCACCCAAGCCAAGCTGGAAAAAAAAGAGCGCCAGCAAGGTCGCCTCGCTGAGCAGGATGAAGGCGCAACGGCGGTAGGTAGGATCACGCAAGATCCAAACGTACCCAAGAAATAGTCCCAGCAGAAAAAGCGGGACGGCAAAAAGGTGCGGCCAGCCCATGCGCCAATCGCCATGGCCGAAGGCGGCCCCGAGCGACGCGCTGTTGCCGCTCATGTGTGCCACGAAAAGTCCGCCCAGCGTCAGCACGCCAATCGCGTCCACGCACCCGCCGACCCCCGACAGAAAAAAGGCCTCGATGGCCGCTGCACGCCCGAGCGTCTGGCTGCCATCTCGCGTCGGCATGACCTACCGCGAGGGTGCGCTCTGAGGAGGCCGGTCTTTGTACCAAAGAATTCCGCTGCGCCTAAGGTTTGCGACCAGCGCCTTGAGGTTGTCAGCCATTTCGCGATCCGAAAGGAGCGTTCCGAGCGCTCCTCGGCCCTGCTTGGCTTGTTGAATGAGTGAACGGATATCCACGATCGCCTTCTTGAGCTCTTCAGCAGCACTCTTGGCCGAAGTGAGCGTCTGGTTGGCCGAAACGAAGGTCTGGTCGACGGCAGCGAACGTCTTCTGCCCCGACTCGATCGCCCCCTCGGCCTTTTTAACCACGCCATCAATCTTCTTTGAAGCCTCCGCGATGGTGGCGCTGGTTTCCTTCAGGTTGGAAAGCGTCGTGCTCAGGTTGGCAATCGTCGTCTCCTTGAGGACTTCGGTGTTCAGCTTTTCGGCGACCTTGTTGATGTTTCCCACAGCTTCCTGGATATCGGCCAGGAGCGCACCGGCTTGCTCGGTGATTTCGCCAAACCCGGATTCGCCCTTGCCCCTGACAACCGCGCCGGCTTCGATGGGGGGAGATGATTTGGCATCTTTGCCGAGCACGATCTGAATGAAACGGTCCCCCAAAAGCCCGGAGCTCCCGATAGTGAACTCGGCCGCGCTCGGAATCTTGACGTCCTCGAAGATCCTCAGAGTCACATAAACGCCGTCCATATTCGGCAGGATCACCGGATTGTTTTCGACCGAGCCGATCTTGGCGCCAGCCAGGAGGACGCTGGCCCCCTTGTAGATGCCGCTCGCGTTCGGATATTCGACGCGAATCCTGTAATAGCCATGGATGCTATCTCCGAAGCGACCAAAATAAACCACCATCAACCCGATCGCGAGCAGGCCAAGGGCCATAAAGATTCCCACCCGCACTTGTGATGCACGTTCCTTCGACGTCATGACCGGCTAATCTTCATCATCTTCCGAACGTCCGTCCACAAAATCCCGAACGATCTGGTCCTTGGTTTCGCGCAGGTCATCAAGCGTCCCATAGAAATGGCGCCGGCCTTCATTCAGCAAGGCCACGCGGTCAGCGATGCGATTGCAACTGGTCATATCGTGGGTCACGACAATGGAAGTAACCGAGAGTTGTTTCTGCAACCTTCGAATCAGCCGGTTGATGCTATCGGAAACGATCGGATCGAGTCCGGCCGTCGGTTCATCATAGAGGACGACCTGCAGTGGCGAAATAATCGCGCGAGCGAGGGCCACCCGCTTGCGCATCCCTCCGCTCAGGTTCACCGGCATCTTCTTGTCGTGACCTCCCATGTTCACGAGCTCCAGCGCTTCCTGCACCTTGTCACGCACGAGCGTCTCGTTCTTCTCACCATGCTCGCGCAGCGGAAAGGCAACGTTGTCGTAGACATTCAGCGAGTCAAAGAGCGCGCCGTCCTGGAAAAGCATGCCGATCTTCCGGCGCACCGGAGCGAGCTCGCGTTCGTCCAGGAGGGTAATGTCGCGGCCCTCGAAAAGTATCTGGCCGGATATCGGTTTCATCAGGCCAATCAGGTGGCGAAGAAAGACGCTCTTGCCACCACCGCTCTTGCCAAGCAGGACCAAGGTCTCCCCCTGAAAGATGTCCAGAGAGAAGCCGCGAAGAATTTCCTGCTGGCCGATCTTTTGCACAAGATCGCGCACCGCGATCAACGGCTCGGCTTCACTCATCGCTGTCCCGCCGGGAAAAGGATGTTGAGGAACATCGTGAGAAAGAAATTCGCGATCAGGATGGAGAGCGAGCAGATGACCACGGTTTCGGTCGTCGCGCGACCGACACCAACCGCACCGTCCTTGGCATGCAGGCCTTCCCGGCAGCTGATGAAAACGATGATATTCGCGAAGACGAATCCCTTGATCAAAGACATCGCGATGTCACTTCCCTCGGTGAATTTCTGCATGTTGTGGAGGAAATAGACCGCTTCGATGTTGAGCACGTAAACCGCTACCAAGTAGGAGGCGAGCACGCCGCAGCCGACGCATTCCACCACCAGCAGCGGCATGGAGATGAGCATGGCCAAAGCGCGTGGGACCACCAGATAGTCCACCGGGTGCACCGCGAGAGCGCGCAACGCGTCGATCTGCTGCGTCACCTTCATCGTTCCAATCTCCGCGCTCATCGCGGCCCCCACACGTCCCGCCACCATCAGGCCCGTCAAAACCGGTCCCAACTCCCGGAACATCGATAGAGTGACCACCGGCCCGACTGCCGTCTCCATATTCAAGCTCGCAAACTGGAAGTAGGCCTGCGCCGTAAAGACCGCTCCGGTAAACGCACCGGTGACGATCACGATCAACTGGGAACCGTACCCAATCTCCGCCATCTGGAAGAGCGTGAGCTTGAAGCGAATGCGAGCCGCAAAAATCGAGCGGAAGGTCTCCCAAGCCAGTAAGACAACCTGCCCGAGGTAGGTGAAGAAACTGAACAGCCCGCTTCTGAAAAGGTCGAGCAGGGCCATTTAGCGTGATCTTCGCAGGTAAGGACCTCCCGCGCTAGGCGGCGACATTTTCGATCCGCTGCGTGCTCTTCTTCGAATTGATCTCCGGGGGCAGCTGACCAACAAATTTCGCTTCAAGGCCGGTTTTGATAAAGACGGATTTCAGTGCCGAAAGGGTCGGGACCCACTCGGTGAATTCCATATAAACAATGTCATGATGGGTGTCGACCTTGTACCGCAGGCCAGGAATCACATCCAACTCCAGAGCGAGCGCCATCATTTTCTCAGGATTGCGCACCCCTGCGGCATACACCTCAAGCTCGATCATCCGAGAATGCTTCGTCCGCGCCGTTTCAAAATCAAGGCACAATTTCGGTCGAGCGAAGCCTTTTCGAACTCTCGATTTGCATGGTTTGCCTTTGCGAGCGACACGGATATTCGTTACATCGGTCCGCCGTCTTCACATGCCCAAGGATACTTCGCTTCATAAGATTCTCCTGATCGGATCGGGACCCATCGTCATCGGCCAGGGCTGCGAGTTCGATTATTCGGGCGTGCAAGCCTGCAAAGCCCTCGCTGAGGAGGGCTATCAGGTCGTCCTGGTCAACTCGAACCCGGCCACGATCATGACCGACCCGGAGTTCGCCAGCCGCACCTACATTGAGCCCATCACGCACGAGGCCATCGAGAAGATTCTCGAACGAGAAAAGCCGGATGCCGTCCTGCCCACTTTGGGCGGACAAACCGCCTTGAACGCCGCCATGGCGCTGGTCGAAAGCGGAGCGCTCGATCGTCACGGGGCACGGCTGATCGGCGCCAACGCCGAAGCGATCCGACGGGGCGAAGACCGCCAGATTTTCAAGGAGATCATGCTCGATATCGGCTTGGACTGCGCCCGCTCAGACGTTGCCCATAACCTGGAAGAAGCGCGGAACGTGGTCGAAGCCATCGGCTCGTTTCCCCTCATCATCCGGCCCGCCTTCACTCTCGGCGGAGCCGGGGGCGGCATCGCCTACAACCGCGAAGAACTCGAGGAGATCGTCCGGCGCGGACTCGATCTTTCGCCGGTCTGCGAGGTTTTGATCGAAGAGTCCCTTCTCGGCTGGAAGGAGTTCGAGATGGAAGTAATGCGGGACCGGGCTGACAACTGCGTTGTCATCTGCTCCATCGAAAACTTCGATCCGATGGGGGTCCACACAGGCGACTCCATTACCGTAGCCCCGGTCCAAACGCTGACGGACAAAGAATATCAGGCGATGCGGGACGCGAGCTTCGCGGTCATACGTGCCATCGGCGTCGAGACCGGTGGCTCGAACATCCAGTTCGCGATGCATCCGAAAACCGGCCGCATGGTGGTCATCGAGATGAATCCTCGTGTCTCGCGAAGCTCGGCTCTCGCTTCCAAGGCCACTGGATTTCCGATCGCCAAGATCGCTGCCAAACTCGCCGTGGGCTACACGCTCGACGAGTTGAAAAACGACATCACGCGCGAAACACCGGCCTGTTTCGAGCCCTCCATCGACTATTGCGTCGTCAAGATCCCTCGATTCACCTTTGAGAAATTCCCCCAGGCCGATCCGACCTTGACCACGCAGATGAAGAGCGTCGGCGAGGCCATGGCGATCGGACGCACCTTCAAGGAAGCCTTCCAGAAGGCCCTCCGCTCGCTCGAAACGGGGCGCTTTGGCCTGGGCGCCGACGGCAAAGACGCCCCACCCGTTCTCGAGGATGGTTCGCCAAACTTCGCCTTGATCGAACAGAAACTTCGTATCCCCGGACACGAACGCGTCTTTTTCATACGCTACGCGCTGAAAGCCGGCCTGACGACCGAGCGAATCTACGAGCTTTCCTGCATCGACCCGTGGTTCCTGGAAAATATTCGGCAAATCGTCGACGAGGAAGCGCGCATTGCCGCGCAGGGAATGCGCAATCTGCGGCGAATGAAGAAGCTTGGGTTCTCCGATCGCCAAATCGCCACCCTCACAGATACGACGGAAGGCGGCGTCCGCGCCGCCCGAAAGGTCGAAAATCTCGTGCCAACCTACCGATTAGTCGACACCTGCGCGGCGGAATTCGAGGCCTACACGCCTTACTACTATTCGACCTACGGCGATGAGGACGAGACTCGCTCAAGTCCCAGGAAAAAGGTCATGATCCTGGGCGGAGGGCCAAATCGCATCGGTCAGGGCATCGAGTTCGACTACTGCTGCGTTCACGCTGCGTTTGCGTTGCGGGAAATCGGCTGGGAAACGATCATGGTCAACTCGAATCCCGAAACGGTCTCCACGGATTACGACACCAGCGACAAGCTCTACTTTGAACCGCTCACCCTCGAGGACGTGCTGAACATCTACGAACGGGAACGTGCCGACGCTGTCATTGTTCAGTTCGGTGGCCAGACCCCCCTCAATCTCGCCGCCGCCCTCGCCGCCAACGGCTGCACGATCATCGGTACCCAGCCGGCTAGCATTGAAATAGCGGAAGATCGCAAGCATTTCGCCGCCATGCTCGATAGGCTGGGACTCAAGCAGACGCCGGGCGGCCCCGCGACCGACGAAGACGAGGCCGTCGCCGTGGCCCGCCGGATCGGCTATCCGGTGCTGGTGCGCCCATCCTTTGTTCTCGGTGGCCGAGCCATGGAAATCGTGCACGAGGAGAACGCTCTCCGCCGCTACATTCGCAACGCCGCGGAAGCCAGCCCGGAACGTCCCATTCTGGTGGATCGCTTTCTCGAGGATGCTACCGAGGTCGACGTCGATTGCATCGCCGATGAGGAGACGTGCGTGATCGGTGGGATTATGGAGCACATCGAGCAAGCCGGAATTCATTCCGGGGACAGCGCCTGTGTCATCCCCACCTTCTCGCTGTCGAAGAAAGTTCTTGAAAGTATCAAACAGGCCACCATCTCCATGGCGCGCGAGCTCCGCGTGCGCGGGCTCATGAACGTGCAATTTGCCGTGAAGGACGAGGAAGTCTATGTGCTCGAAGCCAACCCCCGCGCTTCGCGCACGGTGCCTTTTGTCAGCAAGGCCATTGGAAGGCCTTTGGCCAAGATCGCCGCGCGCATCATGGCCGGTCAAACGCTCCAGGAGCTGAATTTCACCCACGAGATCCTTCCAAAATACTACTCCGTCAAGGAGGCCGTTTTTCCGTTCATCAAGTTCCCGGGGGTGGATGTGACCCTCGGGCCGGAAATGCGGTCCACCGGTGAAGTGATGGGAATCGATGCCGATCTCGGCATTGCCTACGCAAAAGCACAGATGTCGGCGCAACCGCCGCTCCCCACCGGAGGCAATGCCTTTATCAGCGTCAAGGATTCCGACAAGGAGGCCGTCGTCCCGATCGCCAAAGAGTTCGCCGAACTTGGGTTTACCATTTATGCCACGGGTGGAACACGAAACGTCCTGGCCAACGCCGGCATCCCGGTCAAGCTCCTCTACAAGCTGCAAGAAGGGCGCCCAAACATTCTCGACCTCATTAAGAACGGCGAGATGCATTTCATCATCAACACGCCAAGCGGCCAACAACCCCGCCGCGACGAGGTCATCATCCGCAGCGCCGCCGTCGCCGCCCGTGTCGCCATGATGACCACTCTCCGTGGCGCGCGGGCCAGCAGCGCCGCCATTCGAGCACTGAAAAGTACCGGTTACGGCGTCAAGACCCTGCAGGAGCATCACCGCTAGCGTTCTTGCGGCTCGACCAGCAAAGCGGCCCGGACGACCGCCAATTCGGCTTCCTCCATCAAACGGCGCGTCACCGACCGCAAACGCTTGCTCAGAAGCGCTGCCAGGCTGACCACCAACTGGATTCCCGCCTGCGGATAGTTGTTGATGAACTCCTCCAGATTTTGCCGATCAATCACCCAATACTGGGCCCGCTCGATAACGACCACCGAACACATGGCGCTCACCGGGTCGAAAAGATCCACCTCCCCCACCCATTCGCCCATACGAATCGCTCCGAGCAAGACCTCGCGATCGCCATCGCGCCGGACCGCGTGCAGCACGCCGGCAATCACAAAGAACAGCCGGCCATGAGAATCTCCCTGCGAAATCAGGACATCGCCCGGATTCGCCAGATGAAAATCTCCGTACGAACTCAGAGTTCCCCGATCTTCTTCGGAAAGCGTCGCCACTGGCCCGACCGCAGGAAGATACGGCCCGTCAAGTTGCCCAGCCATGCGCGGGAGGCTATCGATCCCGTGATGGCACGGCCATAAGATTCATCCTCAAATCGCACGTCCTTCTGCCAGAACCGCCGCGCTAATGACCTGTCTTTCAGAGGCTTTGCTTTCGAGAATTCCGGCCACCCAATCCAAAACTCCTACTTGCCTTTAGCCGCCGAACGTGTAATTCTTGACGGTTTACAAAAGGTTAAAGAAGAAAATGGCAAAGGCAGAAGCAATCGAGGTCGACACTCTTCGACTTCACGAGAAGGACACGGGCAGCGCAGACGTTCAGATCGCGTTGCTGACCAAACGGATCAACGAACTCACCGAGCACTTGAAGGGTCATGTGAAGGATCATGCGTCGCGTCGCGGCCTCCTGAAGTTGGTGGCCCAGCGCCGCAGTTTACTGGACTACTTGAAGAACACGGCTTCCGACCGCTACCTGACGGTCGTTGAGAAGCTCGGTTTGCGCAAGTAGCTCACGAAGCCCCGCCTTAAAGACGGGGTTTTTCATTAACAACCCGTTCCGGTCTGTTTGAGGCGGGAACGAATCACATACTAATCATGTCTCAATCTGTTACGGCCGACATCGGCCAATCCTCCGTGACCATCGAAACCGGCAAACTCGCACGCCTGGCCGATGGTGCAGTTACCAGTCGTTCCGGCGACACCATCGTAGTTGTCTCCGCGGTCTCCGCCACCACCGTTAAGGAGGGTCAGGATTTTTTTCCCCTGACCGTCGACTACCGTGAAAAGGCGGCTGCTGTCGGGAAGTTTCCCGGCGGCTATTTCAAGCGGGAAGGACGTCCCTCCGAGAAGGAAATCCTTACCTGCCGGATGACGGACCGCCCGCTTCGCCCGCTGTTTCCCAAAGGCTATCTCTATGACACCCAGATCATCGGCATCCTTCTGAGTGCCGACGGCGAACACGATCCCGACATTCTTTTCATCAACGGAGCGAGCGCTGCACTCTGCGTTTCTGATATTCCCTTCGCCGGACCGGTGGGCGCGGTTCGCGTCGGCCGCATCGACGGCCAGTTCGTCGCGAATCCGGTTCACAGTCAACGGGCGTCGAGCGACCTCGACCTGGTGTATGTGGGAACGGAAAGCGAAGTGATCATGATCGAGGGTGAGGCCAAGGAACTACCCGAGGCCGATTTCATCGCGGCGCTGGCATTTGCACACGATCAGGTCGGTCATCTTGTCCGCGCACAGAAAGAATTGGCTGCTGCCGCTGGCAAGCCAAAGCGGCAGGCCGCCCTTTTCGTCGTCCCCGACGAGCTTCTCGAGATCGCCTACCGTGTGGCAGGCGACCGCATTGAAGCGGCCCTCTACACCCCAAGCAAGGTTGCCCGACAAAAAGCGGTGGAGGCGCTCCGGGAAGAAGTCGACACCGCCATTCTCGAGACCTATCCCGAGGCGACCAAGTTCGAAATCAGCCAGGCCTTCGACTACCTCCAACAGAAGGCATTTCGGGTCAGTATTCTTGACAAGAAAGTCCGCTGCGACGGACGCGGCTACGAGCAAATTCGCCAGCTGAGCGCCGAGACCGGGTTGCTTCCGCGAAGCCACGGTAGTGCTCTTTTCCAGCGGGGTGAAACGCAAGCGATCTGTCTGGCAACGCTCGCGCCGTCGGACGAGGCTCAGGAACTGGACGGCTACACCGGCGGAGAGACCAGCAAGCGCTTCATTCTGCACTATAACTTCCCGCCCTTCAGCGTCGGCGAGACGGGCCGCACGAGCGGCCCGGGCCGGCGAGAGATTGGGCATGGGGCTCTCGCCGAGCGCAGCATCGCGCCAGTCATTCCTGACGTTGCAGATTTTCCCTACGCCATTCGCATAAACAGCGAAATCATGGAATCGAACGGTTCCACATCAATGGCGAGCGTCTGTGCCGGCGTGCTTGCCCTCATGGACGCGGGAGTGCCTATCAGCAAACCAGTGGCCGGAATCAGCTGCGGACTGGTCACTGAGTTCAGCGGTGACGAGATCTCCAGGTACACGCTCTTGACGGACATTATCGGAAGCGAAGACTACTTCGGCGACATGGACTTCAAGCTCTGCGGGACCGATACCGGCGTGACTGGCTTCCAGCTTGATCTCAAGCTGCCCGGCATTCCACTCAAACTCCTGGAAGAGGCCATCTATCGGACGCGCGATGCGCGATTCGAGGTGCTCAAGGTCATGAACGCCGCGCTCGACGCTCCCCGCGCCGAACTCAGCCCGTACGCCCCGCGGATTGAAACCATCCGCATCAAGCCTGACAAGATCGGGCTGATCATCGGTCCCGGCGGCAAGACGATCAAGGGTATCGTCGCGGAGACGGGCGCTGAGATCAATATCGAAGACGACGGTTCGGTTCATATCTACTCGAACAACGGCGAGAGTCTCAAACGCGCCAAGGAGATCATTCTCGGGATGACCAAGGAAATCACAGTCGGTGAGCTCTATCAGGGGACGGTTGTCTCGACCAAGGAGTTCGGTGCCTTCGTCGAAGTCCTTCCCGGTAAGGACGGCCTTTGTCACATCTCGGAGCTGGCGGACTTCCGCGTCAACAGGACCGAGGATGTCGTCAAAGTCGGTGATTCGATTTGGGTGAAATGTATCGGGGTCGACGACAAGGGTCGCGTCAAGCTGAGCCGCAAAGCGGCCATGAAGGAGCGCGATGCCAAGGCCGCCGGCGTCGCGGCCTGAAGCGAGCCTCAGCGAACGCTTCACGAGACTGCCCCTAAGGCGGAGGATGCTCGTTGCTCGTGCGACGGTCGCTATCGTCTTGTCGTGATCGTGTCCTTGTCCCGCCCTGGCGCCAGCCGCACGGCCCAGGAGACACGATCACTGCCTCAGGCGGGACATCGGATAACCCCTGATTTCTCGAGAACTTCGGGCAGCCCTGGTCGTTGGGGCGCTCGTCGCCGGAGCGAGTCGCGGAGCAGACCCGTGGTCGCCGCCTGACCGCGCGTCGATTCTGAATTGTGACGAGAAAGTCACAATTCACGTCTTTGAGGAACAAGTGCCGGAGGCGCAGTCTCCCGCCTTGCCTCGACTATGAAACGATACAAATCGCTCCACCGGACGGCGCGAATCGCCGCCGTCACCCTAGCCGCAATCGTGACAGGACATCCTCTCTTCGCGGGGACACCAGTCGCTCCAAGTACCCGAAACCGCAGCCGAATCCTCCTCCGAGTCCTGGTTCTCGGAATGGTGGAACGGAAAGTACATGACGGGTAACTGGTTTGGTCTTCGGGATACGTTGGAGGATAACGGCCTCAAGTTCAGCGGAAAATACGGGGGCGCCTTTTATGGCGTCGTCGACAGTCAGCGGGGATCGCGCGGGTTTTACGATCAGGAAGTCGCCTTCGCCGGCAGACTGGAATTTGCCAAGCTCCTCAAAGTGGAGGCCTTGGAAGGTCTAAGCGCGTTTGGTGAAGTTCGCTGGCGCGATTCCCGGGCGAACTCCAATCCGAACACCTTCGTTCTTGCCTCCGGCAATTTTCAGCCTTCCCACTGGCAGTCCGGTACCCAGTGGCGCCTGATGACGTTCGGCCTCGAGTACGAGACTCCCGAGCTTTTCGGCATCAAGGAATTCGCCACCCTGGTTGGCGGATGGATTCGACCGCAAAAGGAATTTGTGGATCAGCCCCTCTCGAAGCTTTTTGTCAACAATGCCTTCGAGAGTTCGAAAGGCATCGGCGCCAATATTCCATTTTCATCGAGCTTCTCGACCTGGGGTGGAACGCTGAAGATCAAGCCTGTAAAATGGTACTACGCCAAGGCCGGCCTGTTCATGGCGTATCCGAACGCGACGTCGAGCAGCAACCACGGCCTGGCCTTCGAAGGCTTCGCTGAAAATACGAGCCTGAACGGTCTCATGTTCATGGGGGAAACCGGCTTTACCCCAAAATGGGGACCCTCCCAGCTTCCGGGCAAGTATGCCTTCGGCGGCTACTACTTCGGGAATCAGCGCAATTCCTTCAATGGGACCTATAACTGGGGCCAATACGGGTTCTACTGGCAGTTCGACCAAATGCTCTATCGCGAACCTTCCCCGGAAGAGCCCGCGCCGATGGCCAAGGGACCGAGTGATGGCAAGTCGGTCGCGTCAGGCAAGAGCTTCAAGGAACCGGTGCCGGTCACCACGTCCAAACCGAAATTGAAGGACCAGGGTCTAAATCTTTTCAGCCTGTTTACCTTCGCTCCGAAGTACAACAATATCCTACCGTTCTATTTTCACGTGGGACTGAACTACAAGGGCCTCATTCCTACCCGTGACAAGGACCAACTGATGTTCGCCGTCGGTTACGGTCAATATAGCTTCCTGAATATTGAGAATCTTCAAGCCAGGGGAAATCCGAATCAACCCAACTACACAACGGTTCTCGAATGGGGTTATCGCATCCAAATCAACGACTGGGCATTCTTCCAGCCCTTCGTCCAGTACCTCATTCAGCCTAACGGAACAGGGGCGGTTGCCAATGCCACCGTCCTCGGCTTCCAGTACGGCGTAGTCTTCTAAGCCTCGACTCGAAGCGATTGGGCCTCGCAGGCCGACGCCCATCGAGCGCTCTTGTCCATCGTCCTTGAATCCGGGTAACCGCTGAGGAGGGCGGACAAGACGGTTCTCTTCACATCGGAGCACCAGCCGCCGCGCGGATCGACATGTCCGCGCGGCGGCTCTATTTTTCTCCTCCGACGCGGCGGCGTCCCCTTTGGGCCTGCTTGGATCCAAGCGCTTCCCGGGCCGATTTCCCCGCACAAAGCATTTGACACTTATGATCATATTGCTTTCAACTAATCATCCCTCATCATACGAATGCATACACCCGTTGGCATGCTCTCGGGCGACAGCCATGAGCGGGTCGCAGCGAGGAAATGGAGTGCGACGCGGAAAAACATTCCTTGTCACCGTAACCCTCCCCAAAAATGACTGCCAAACTCAATACCGCGAACCTCAGTAAGCTCGACCCGAAGATTCAAGTCCCGCGCTACGATCGGCAAAGAGTCGGTCAGTCGATCATGCACGTGGGGGTCGGTGGTTTTTACCGGGCCCACCAGGCTCTTTATTGCGACGATCTGCTCAATCAGGGTGAGGATCCGCAGTGGGGCTTCTGCGGGGTCGGGCTGCTCAAGCACGACGCACGCATCCGCGATGTGATGGTTTCCCAGGATTGCCTCTATACCCTGGTCGAGCGAAGCCTGGCGGGCGACTCGGCACGGATCATCGGTTCCATTGTTAATTTTGCGTTCGCTCCGGACGATCCTCAGAAAGTGATCGAAAAGATGGCTTCGCCCGATACGCGCATCGTTTCGCTTACGATTACCGAGGGTGGATACTATATCGACCAGTCCACGGGCGAGTTGGACGTCAAGCACGAGGACCTTCAGCATGATCTCGCTCACCCGCACGAGCCCTCGTGTTCGTTTGGCTACTTGCTGGAGGCGCTGGATCGACGGCGACTGCGCGGACTCGCCCCGTTTACGCTGATGTCCTGTGACAATATTCAAAGCAACGGCGAGGTCGCCAAAAAGATGATCACGGCCTTTGCGGAACTCAGGGATCCGGTTCTCAGAAATTGGTTGGACGAGAAGTGCGTGTTTCCCAACAGCATGGTGGATCGCATCACCCCGGCCACTACCGACGAACATCGTGCACTCGTGCGGGACAAATTCGGGATCGACGACGGTTGGCCGGTCATGACCGAGTCGTTCAAACAGTGGGTCATCGAAGATCACTTTGTCCAAGGCCGGCCGAAATGGGAGCTAGTGGGTGCGCAGATGACGACCGATGTGCTGCCCTATGAGAAGATGAAACTGCGGCTGCTCAATGCCAGTCACCAGGCCCTCTGCTACATCGGCATGTTGAAGGGATATCAACTCGTGCACGAAACCATGGAAGACTCCGGCATCCGCACGCTGGTCGAGAAGATGATGGACAACGAGGTGACGCCCATTTTGTCTCCGGTCCCGGGAGTCGACCTTGCCGAGTACAAGAAGACTCTGATCGAGCGTTTTGCCAACCCGGCCATCCGCGATCAGCTTTCACGAATCGGAATCTACGGCTCGTCGGGAATTCCCAAGTTCGTCCTGCCCTCGGTCATCGATCAACTGAAACGGGGTGGGACGATCAAGCTGCTGAGTTTCACGATTGCCACCTGGTTCCGTTATCTGAACGGACTCGACGAGACCGGAAAGGAAATGCCGATGCTCGATCCGATGGCTTCCAAGCTGCGCGAGCGCGCCAAGGCCGCCGGAAAAGACGTCCGACAGCTCCTTGGCATGCGGGAGGTATTCAGTGAAGAGCTGGCCGGCAACCCAACTTTCGTCAAAGAAGTGTCCGAAATCTTCAATAGCTTCTATCAGGAAGGAGCACAGGCGACGCTGGCGAAGTACACCGCCTAGGATAGAGGCGGTTCCACAGGGGCCTCTCGGCGATCCGTCAAGGGCCCCGACGATGACATCCACCGCCAGTGCGGGTGTGCTTCCCCAAAACTCTCGCTCTGTGTTTTTCGAGCATGATTCGCGAGAGATGCCGGAGCGGCCTCTTGTTTTCGCTCCGTTGGCGTCGCTGAGGTGCGGCGACGCGGTGCCGGGATCTATTTGAGCTCTTCGTCGAAGACGACGGCCACCTTGCCGGATTTGCCGCCGGCCATGAGCGCATAGGCTTCGTCCGCCTTCTCAAGGGGAAACCGATCCGTGACGAGATCCTCGGGATGGATTCCCCACCGGACGATCCGCTCCACCAAATCCTCCATCAGCCAAATGCTGGTGACCCAGGAACCGTAGACCGTCTTTTGATCGTGAATCATGTCCGGGCTGGGCTTGAGGGCCAGGGTTCCCCCCTCTCCAACGAGCGCGATTCTGCCCCACTTGCGCGTGGCTTGAATCGCCGTCAAGCGACCCTTGTCGTTGCCGCTGGCATCAAAGGCTCTTTCGACCCCTTGTCCGCCGGTCAGGCTTCGAACTTCTTCGACATTATCGGGTCCGGATTTGAGAACATGATCCGCCAGCCCGAGCTTTTGTGCCACGTCGAGCCGTTCCTGAACCACGTCGACTCCGATAAGCTTGTTGGCACCCAACGCCTTGGAAAGCATCAAGGCCGCCAGGCCGACCGGACCCAAGCCGACCACCAGAACCGCGTCGTTTCCGGAAATCCCGATTTTCTCAAGGCCCTCATAGACGGTCCCAAATCCGCAGGCTACCTGGGCGCCATCGGTGTAGGAGAGTTCGTCAGGCAATGCGACCAGATCTTTCTCTTCCGCCAGAATGTATTCGGCCATGCCGCCGTCTCTCTGCCAACCATAGGCCGCGCGGAAGGAGCTCGTGCAGCTGATCATATAGCCGCGCCGGCAGTCGTTACAAACGCCACAGCCAGAGATATGATAGACAATCACGCGATCGCCTTTCTTGAATCTCTTCAAGCCGGGCCCTTCCTCGATGATCTGGCCGCACGGCTCGTGCCCGGCGATCTTGTTCTGATATCCCTCGGGCCCCTTGCCCACGTGCTCTCGATAAATCGCCCGAATATCGCTGCCACAAATCGTCGACGATTTCGTCTTGATCAGCACCTGACCGTGCCCTGGCTCTGGAATGGGAAACTCTTTGAACTCGACAGTGCTGTTTCCGGGTAACACTGCCCCTGTCATCATCTTACTCATAAGCTGTAACTGTTGCTAAGGAGATACTCTATAGTCAGTCGAGCCGCCGCTCAAGCTGTGTCCTACCAAGGTGGCGCTGACCCAGAACCCGGCGCGAAATAAAGTCCTCGGCGAAAAAGTTCCGTTGAAAGAGCCAGCCGTTCCTGCGCGCCCGACCTCAACGGAGCCAGCTGCTAACCTCGGATCACTTTTTCGGTCTGACCGTCGAAAAGATGGACTTTCTCCATGTTGAGCTGGACGGTCAACTGCTCGGCCAGCCTTGAGGTAAACGATGGACTCGGAGCCCATCGGTTCGGAAATCTCGGCGGTCACCGGAATGTGGTTCGGATCGCTGATCTGGTCGCTGAGGTGCTCCGGGCGAATACCAAAGAGGATTGGCTTGCCCACGTAGGGCGCGGCCAGCCTCTCGAGCTTGCCGCGCAAGGGAACGGTGAGCGCGTTCTCCTGGGCGTCCTCGACGAAGGCTAACCCGCTCTCGAGCTTCTGCACTTCTGCACTTTGCCTTTGAGGAGATTCATCGGCGGGCTGCCGATAAAGCCGGCCACAAAGATATTCTCAGGCTGGCGATAGAGGGTCAAGGGATCGGCCACTTGCATGATATTACCGTCGCGCATCACGCAAATGTCGACCATCGTCATGGCCTCGATCTGGGCGTGGGTCACATAGACCATCGTGGTAGTCAACTGGGTGTGCAGGCGCGAAATCTCCGAGCGCATGTGCACGCGCATCTTGGCGTCCAGGCTGGAGAGCGGCTCATCAAAGAGGAACACCTCGGGTCTCGCACGATGGCCCGACCGAGCGCCACCCGCTGACGTTGGCCTCCGGAGAGCGCTCCCGGCTTGCGGTCCAGCTCTTCTCCAGGCCCAGGGTATTGGCCGTCTTGGGCACCGTCTGCTGGATGAAATCCTTGGGCTTCTTGGCCAGCCTCAAGCCGAAAGCCATGTTGTCAAAGATCGTCATGTGCGGATAGAGCCCGATAGAGCGCGTAGTTCTGGAACACCATTGCAATCCCGCGGTCCTTGGGATGGACGTTATTGACCACCCGCTCCCCAATGGAAATCGTCCCGCTGGTGATGTTCTCCAGCCCCGCGAGCTCCGCAGGGTCGTCGATTTCCCGCAGCCGCTGGGTCCCACACCAGCACCATGAACTCTCCGTCCCGGATATCCAGATTGATGTTCTTGACCGCGGTAAACGACGGGTTGCCATGCTCATCGAGGTACGTCTTTACCAGGTTCTTGATGTGAACTGATCCGTCGCTCATATGCCAACCTCTCTCTATTTGACCGCGCCGAAGGTCAATCCGCGCACCAGTTGTTTCTGGGTCATCCAGCCCAGCACCATGATCGGGCCACCGCCAGAAGGAGGCCGCCGAGAGCTTCGCCCAAAATAACCCCTCCGGGCTCGAGTAGGAGGCGATAAAGACCGGCAGCGGCGCTGCATTCACACTCGTCAAATTAAGACTCCAGAAGGCCTCGTTCCAGGGTTCCAGGGGTTCCAGGACAGGATGA
Organism: uncultured Verrucomicrobiae bacterium; assembly: GCA_963820865.1. Classification (GTDB taxonomy): domain Bacteria; phylum Verrucomicrobiota; class Verrucomicrobiia; order Chthoniobacterales; family Terrimicrobiaceae; genus DASTFP01. The sequence continues at coordinate 979,620 of CAWGBZ010000007.1, read as the reverse complement.
TCAGTAAGAGTCCCGTGGAGGAAAGCCCGGGCAAGGTCATCGGGCGCAGCACATGCCATATCTCCTCCCAGATCGTCGCCCCATCAATGCGCGCCGCTTCCAGAATCGCGCCCGGAACTTCGCAAAAGTAGGTATGGGCCATCCACACCGCAATCGGCAGATTGATCAGCGCGTAGATGATGATTAGCGCCAGAATGTTGTCCAGGACCCCGAAGAACTGGCAAAGAATATAGAGGCCCTTGGCGTGACGCTTACCGCTCATCATCGTCAAACCTTTTTAAAAAAAGACTTCACGGGCAAACGGTTCAACCTGTGTGCACGAGCGCCGGGAGCTCCAGCGCAGGCTGCGCGATGGGCGCGGCGACGTTCCGAACGCAGCTCGCGCCGATGGATAGCCTCCCAAGACCGCTTGCAGCCGAACTTGCTTAGCGAGCGAACATCTGTTACTTAGAATTTCGCGGTCCGGCAGAACGCCAGGACGATCCGCTGAAACCGCTTCCCCTCCCTTGATCATCCATGTTTGCGCAAGAGCGACTCAAAGCCATTAGCAAGATCGTGCGCGAAAAGCGTCGGATGACCTTTGCCGAGTTGCAGGCGGTTATCCCCGCTTCTCCGGCGACGATACGAAGGGACCTGACGGAGCTCGAAGATTCCGGAGAGCTGATCCGGGTCCACGGTGGGGTGATGGATACGCGCTATGTCAGGTCGGAAATCACCTTCGACGAGAGAATGCTGCGGAATGTGGCGGCCAAGAGAGCGATTGCGGCCGTGGCCGCGGCCTTGATTTTTCCGGGCGCGAGCGTCCTCATCGATGCGGGCACAACCTGTCTGGAGGCAGGCAAGGCGCTATTCGGACGGAAGGATGTGCGGATCATCACACATTCGGTCACTCTGGTGGAAGCGGCCCGGAAGGACGAAGCGGAACTTTTGTGTGTGGGCGGCGAGCTCCGCAAGATCAGCGGCGCCCTCACTGGGGTCAAGCGTTGGGAATCCTCGCAACCGTTCGGGCGGACTTTGCTTTCATCGGCGCGTCCGGATTGGACGCGGAGGAGGGTTGTTCCACACGCAGCTCTTTGAGGCCGAGAGGACCAACGCGATTCTGGCAAGAGCGAAGCGAAAAATCCTTCTGGCGGACAGCACAAAGTGGGAGCGTCCGAGCATCATTCGTTTCGCCAAGTGGAGTGAGATTGAGCGACTGGATCACGGACAAATTTCCCACCGCAAAGGAAACGAAAAGGCTGAAATCCTTGGGCTTGAATTTGCATGTTGCAAGCGGCTTAAAGCATGCGTGACCGGTCCGCTCCTGCCGCGGCTTGAAGAAGAGATGCCATGTAGAGTTTGGCGATCTCCTCTTCAACAAGCTCTGCCTTTGACATTGGGTGAATTCTGGTTTGATTCGACTTCATTTCTCTACGATTTCATGAATCACGCCGCGGGGTTGCCAGCGGCTAAGCGCTCTTGAATTCCTGAATGATCTCCGGCGGCAGCACGGGTGTCGCACCATCGTGCGAGGCAACGAAGGCGCCCACACGGCAAGCATTTTCCAGAACCTTTTGAGTGCTGGTTCCACGGGTTAGTCCGACCATCAGGCCGGCCATGAATGAGTCGCCCGCGCCCACTGTGTCCTTGACGGCTACTTTAGGAGCTGGGGCGCACAGGAGATTGCCGCTCTCCCACAGCGCCGCGCCCTCGGCGGCTCTGGTGACGCAGATACGCGAGGTATTCGTTGCTTTCGCCAAGGCTGCGCAGGCTTCGGCAAGGGCATCTGGACTGCGGGGCGTATTGAGAGTCGCTTCGCCGGTCTTCAGCCAGGAATCGAGTTTGCCAACTTCGTCATCGTTAAGCTTGATGACATCGGCACGCTTCGCGATATCCATAACCAACTCCGGATTGCCGAAGGGAGGACGCAGATTGACGTCGAAGAATTTCATGGGCCCTTCGATTGCCAGCAGACGATTTAACTGATCGAGGTTATATGGTGATCGGCCCGCGAGCGAGCCGAAGATGAGCGCGCGGGCCTGCGCAACAGCTTCCAAGGTTTCAGGGAGAACTCTAATTTCGTCCCAAGCCACCGGCTGAACGAGCTCGTACGTCGCATTCCCGTTGGCATCCACAGTTACCAGCACAGTTCCGGTAGGCAGACCGATGCGCGCACGGGTCACAAACTGCGTGTTGACTCCCTTGTCTTCGGCCACTTTCAGAATCTCGTTGCCGAGCGGATCCTGGCCGACCGCTGAGATCAGTGATGCGGAGGCGCCCAGTTGCACGAGGTGAGCGGCGACGTTGAACGGCGCGCCGCCAGCATGCCGTCCGGAGGGCAGACAGTCCCAGAGGATTTCGCCAAAAGTGTAGAATTCGGTGTTCATGACGTAGGTTGCCGTTGGAGCACCTTACGTAGTAGTCGCAACGGGCATCGGCTCTGTTCGATTCCGGTCTCTTGATGCGCTTGCGGGATCGAACGCTTTGCATTTAAAGCCTGCATCTTAGGCAAATGCGGAGGTTGAGCGAGATAACTAGTTCTGGCATCCCAGCTTGCCATAGATGTCGGTAATTCTTTTGGCAAGAGCAGCGCGGGCCTGCGGCGCAGATGGCGGGTCGATTATCGGTGCCCCTGAGCGCTTGGGGGATCTAAGCCGACAGCTCAACCTGCACTTTCACGCTGCTCGGCGGCATGTCCGAAGCGAAGTCGAACGCCTCCACGGAGTCATCAAAGGTAAATTTGTTTGTGATAAGAGGCTTCACATCAATTTTGCCGGCGCTCATCAGGGAAAGAGCGCGCGGGAAGACGTGCGCATAGCGGAAAACGCTTTCGATCCGCGCCTCCTTTGCCTGCACGGCCACAATATCAAGGGGAATCGGGGCAAGCGGGATACCTATGTATACCACGCAACCACCCGGACAAAGAGGTTCAAGCAGACCCTGCATTGCGCGCTCATTGCCACTGGCTTCAAAAACAATATCCGCTCCCCAGCCGTCCGTGGCCTCTCTCACCACGTCGGCAAGATTCTGATCCCGTACATTTACAGGAGTGATTCCTGGAAACTTAGCGGCGAGCTCCAGTTTGGGCATTTGGACATCTGAGACAAAAACGCGGCTGCAGCCGCCTGCCAGAGCGGCCAGAGCGGTCACCATGCCGATCGGCCCAGCACCAATGACGACAGCGATATCGCCGGCACGGATACGCGCTTTGTTAGCTCCGTGCATTCCGACGGCGAGTGGCTCCACCATCGCTCCCTCGGCAAAGGAAACGTTGTCCGGCAACTTGAACGTGAACGCTGCAGGGTGCACGACGGTCGTTCGCAAACAGCCGTGTATGGGCGGGGTTGCCCAGAAGCGTACGGCGGGATCGAGATTGTAAATCCCAAGTCTGGTTGCACGACTGTTAGGATCCGGAATGCCCGGCTCCATGCAGACGCGATCTCCCGCAGCGAGGTTGGTTACCTCCGAGCCCACATCGACGATAGTGCCCGATGCCTCATGGCCGAGGATCATCGGCTCGCGAACAATGTATGGTCCTATACCTCCGTGCTGATAGTAATGCAGATCACTCCCGCATATGCCGACCGTGTGAAGGGCGATCCTCACATCGTGCGGTCCAAGAGGTTCATCTATTGGAAAATCCCGGAGAGAGAGTTCATGTTGCTTTTCGAGGACAAGTGCTTTCATTGCTTGGAGTCGGTTTAAGTGGTCTAACGATCCGTCCCTGTGGTGAGATGTTGGAGCATCATCAAGAGGATCTGGGGTGGAGACGCTTTTAGCCTGCCGGTGATAACTTTCTCAGTTGGACCGTCGCGGGGAAGGACCTTGTCCATGTTGAGCTGAACGGTCAGTTTCTCGCCGGGGTAGAGCGGAAGGATTTGTTTCGGACGAATTATATGCAGCTTCAATCTTCGGTGAATAGCGCTAATTTGCGCATAAAATATCGGTACTATGCGAACCCACCACGGTTTCTATCGGGGCGCATCGCGGTACGCGATACAGTGCTTGCTGGCCTTATCCAACCGAGAGCCTTTATTAAGCGCTAAGGCGTTTCGCCGGGCTGCGGATCATTTCCGGGACTCGATCCGTCGATCAAATCGTCGCAACTCGTCTCCTTCTTCTTCCGTGGCGAGTTTATGATTACGTTTGGTCATTTTCCTTCTCTCTAAGGTCATGACCCAAACAGAAACTCTCTGATACTCTCCACGAGCCGTTAATGCCTTTTCAAGCGTCCGGCTATGCCGGAGTTTCTGACTCAATTCCTTTCTGGTTAGAGTCCTTCATTTCCAGAAGGAACCTGGCGTGCTAGGGCATTATCTATCGCATCCAACAAGGCAGGGTCTACTTTGGCCCGTTCGGCCGTGACTGCATCTGGTCCGAATTCCTTTTGCGAAAGTGCCTTGGCTGCTTCGATGATCCAGTCCGTAGCCATCTCGATTGATATGGTATCGGTATCGATAGCCAGGTCGAACTGTGATCCGTTATCCCATGCCTGATTGTAGAACCTCGCGACGAACTTTTGCCGGGCCGTGTCGTCTTCTTTGACTCGTTGCTCAGCTCGCAAGCGGCTGGGTAAGTTTTCCCGGGCCATCACTCGTTCCACTCTGACCGGGAACGGGGCCTGGAGGCGCACGTTGAGTACATCGGCATATTTGCTCAGAGAAGCATAACCCCCCCGCCCCAGTATCAACATGTCCCCTCGACGCGCCAGGGCTTCCATTGTGTCATTTAACATCGAAACGATGAGCAGATTCTTCGCGTTTGCCAGATCCCAAACATTTGGTGGAGACGTATATAATTCGCCAAATTTTTCCAGCCCATATTGGCGGAATATCCCCTCCAGAACGTTTTTATTCACCAAAGTATACCCTAAAGCCTCGGTCACTCGCCCGGCGATTTTGGCCGCTTCGCTGCCAAGTAATCTGGAAATTGCAATTGTTTTCATCGGTGTTTTCAACTCGCCTTGCGACGCTGCAAGCAATCGAATGCTACGGCCAGCATCAAAACCGAACCCTTAATAACCATTTGCGCAAACTGGCTCACGTCAAGCAAGACCAGGCCGTTGCTAAGAACACCCAGGATCAGTACCCCGGCAACCACATTGGAAATCTTGCCGAATCCACCCGTCACACTAACACCACCGAGAACACATGCTGTCAACACGTCGAATTCCAGTCCTTTTCCAGACAAAACCTGAGCCGAGTTCGTCCTCGACAAGATAACGATACCCGCTATTCCCGCGAAAAATCCTGACAGCGTATATACCAGATATTTTACATTGTTAACTTTTATTCCGGACAGATTTGCAGCCTGTTCATTGCCGCCAACCGCGTAAAAATATCTGCCAAAATACGTCTTATTGAGGATAAACGACCCAATAGCCAAGATGATAGCCATGATTATCACCGGAATTGGAATGGGGCCTATATATCCCTGCCCGATGATCGTGAAGGATTTCGGAAACCCATAAATCGGCAGCCCCTTACAAATCATATACGCTACGCCTTCGACGATAATCATCATCGCCAGGGTTACGATCAGGGGCGGCATTCTAATATTGGCAATAATCCATCCATTAGTGAATCCGATCCCTGCGCTCATGATCAAAGCCACGATGCTTGCCAAAATAGGATTCATCCCGGCGTTGACCATCAACCACGCTGCGACAATATTCACCAATGTAACAACCGACCCAATCGACAGGTCTATGCCCCCCAACAGCAGCACAAACGCGAAGCCGACAGCCGCAATGCCGAGCATAGATACCTGCCTGGCAACATTAAGCAGATTGCTGGAACGAAAAAAATTCTCTGAGGCTATCGAGAAAAATATAATCAGCACCAGAAGCACGACATATATTCCGTATCTTTTCAGGAACTCTACAGCGCCAGCCGCGACTTTAAGTTTTTCGAAGTATTTCATTGGAATATTTCTATGCTTTCTCAGGATCGGGACGCAAAGGCCATGATGGTTTCTTGATTAAATTCTGCTCTATTCAACATCCCGGAAATGCGACCTTCCCGCAGAACGATAATTCTATCCGACATCCCCATGACTTCTTCCATTTCTGAAGAAATCATAAGCACAGCCTTGCCCGATTCGACCAGTTCATTCACCAATGCGTAAATTTCAGATTTCGCACCAACATCGATCCCCCTTGTCGGTTCATCGAAAATGACGAGGGTCGGTTCGGACGCCAGCCATCTGGCGATAATTACCTTTTGCTGGTTGCCGCCGCTCAGGTTTTTAATCTTCTGTTCGATACTCGGGGTTTTGATCCTGATGGCATCCTTATAGTAATTTGCAATACGCTTTTCTTCTGTCGTATTGACCGTGAAGAATTTGGATATCCTTTCAATGATAGCCATGCTGATATTGCCCCTTATGTCTACATCAAGCAGTGCGCCCTGCTTTTTCCTGTCTTCCGGCACAAGCGCAATCCCGGTGTCAATTGCTTCTCTAGGCGATTTCGGATCGCTCTGCTTGCCATTCAGGACCACGGCTCCGCCGGTCTTCCGCTTCGCTCCAAAAAGCAATTCAGCCAGCTCCGTTCGACCCGCGCCAATCAGTCCCGCAAATCCCAACACTTCGCCTTTTCGGATTTGAAAAGTGACATCGTGCACCCCGTTTCCGGTTAAATTCTGGACATCCAGCAAAACCTCATCAGAAATGCAAGCCTTTCGCTTAGGGTAGGTTTCTTTTAACTCCCGACCAACCATTAGTTTGACAAGGGCGTCCAGATTCGTATCGCGCGTGTTTAGCGTTGCAATTTTTTGACCATCCCTCAACACGGTGATACGATCTGTAAGCCGGAAAATTTCCTCCATCCGATGCGAGATGTAGATGATCGTGACCCCCGATGCCTTCAGCTTCTCCACCATTTCATAAAGCCGTTGCGCCTCGGCCTTGGTTAAGGGCGCGGACGGCTCGTCCATGATCAGAATGTTCGCTTTTTGAGATATGGCTTTTGCGATTTCTACGAGCTGTTGATAACCGACTGTCAGATTACTAACCAACTCGTTCGGATCGATATCGATACCGAACTGCTTGAAGATGGCTTCAGACTCCCTGACCATAGCCTTCTTATCGATAATGATCCCTTTTCTAATGGCTCTTCCCAGAAAGATATTTTCCGCTACAGAAAGTTCCCCCACTAGATTGAATTCCTGATAAATTACGCCAATTCCGTTTTCGGCGGAAGACGTGGGGGTGAGAGACGAAAACTCCTTGCCTTGGACAATTATCTTGCCGTTATCCGGCACGACTGCGCCCGTGCAACTCTTGATCAGTGTCGATTTGCCTGCGCCGTTCTCCCCGACCAATGCATGCGCTTCGCCTTTTACAACGTCAATGCTTACGTCGTTCAGCGCAACGACGCCTGGATACTTCTTCGTTATATTTTGTAGCTGCAAAATATACATAATTATTTATGCATCGCGATGCCTATGCCGCCGTGATTGCCTCATTTGAATGTATGGCCTGGCGATTCCCAATGGGAACATTCCAAGCCATACACGCAACGTGATTCATACGGTTGGCGGCTTACTTGGTGAGATATTCATCAACATTCTCTTTAGTTACGGGAATCATTTCGCGATAGACCTCTTTCTTTTCTATAGGTTTTCCAGAAGCCAATTGATCAACCATTTCCCAAACTTTTTCCGCTATGACTTTATTGGTGCCAGTGATCGTTACACTCATTCTGACGCCCTCATTGTTCTTGATAGCGAGAAGTTCCGGTTGTGTTGCATCAGCTGCGAAGATACCGAAGTCGTCTGTGATTTTGTTTGCTGCCTTGGCCGCTTCATTGGCACCCACCGAGCCACCGCCGCCGATGCACCCAACAACTTTTACATTAGGGTTAGCCTGGAAAATCGTTTCCATCTTGCTAATGCCCTCAGCAGGATTGATAGCGCTTGTTTCGGCCACGATTTTTGCGTTTGGCGCCAACTTGGTAACGGCCTCCTTAATACCATTTCCTCGTTCAAGCAAGATCGGCAATTGCGGGTAATTAAGTATCGCGACCTCTGCTTTGCCGCCAAGCTTTTCATTGATCCACTTTGCAGCGTGTTCGCCGATCAGATAACCCAATTTATGATTGTCGATCAGCCAGGCCATATCGGCGTTCTCAAGGTTGTCGTCCCACGCGAGGACTTTTACCCCCTTTTCCCTTGCTTGTTTTAAAGCGTCTTCAATCCCCGCGGGGTCAGCGGGATGGACAATCAGAACATTGACGCCGCTTGCGACGAAGTTTTCGACTTGAGTGATTTGCTTGTTAACATTGCTTTCACAGGAAACAAAATTCAAACTTCCACCCTTGGATTCGATCTCCTTTTTAATAGCCTGACAATAGCCTGCCCATGTCGGATTGCTTAGATCCTGTACGGCCATCCCGACTTTGGGACCCTTGTCTTTTGAACTTGCCGCTGTGAGGCCTACCATCAGGACCAGCAGCACACCTAATAGGTTTTTGATATGTTGTTTTTTCATCGATTTGTTGATGTTTGATTGATTTTATGATCTGGGAAAACGCTTTTTTTAGACCCGATGCAGAGAAGGATTGCGACGCTGGAGACGGGTTCAATGCGGATGGAGCACGCTGTAAGTCCCATCAGACGCTTGTCTGCGGATACCGACGCGTCCTTCCCGGACTCCTGAGCAGCGGATGCCGCGGCGGTGGATGTCAGCACCAGCGCCGAATAAGTGCCGTTCTTCGTATTCCGAATCGCTTCGCTGGTGCAGGTTTCGTAAATCGGTTTTGTCGGGTAAGGGGCCCCCCGCTGATCCGCACATCGCAGGTGAGGATGACGACGTCCGCCGATTCGATATTCGAATTGTTGAGCGCTTCGCGGATTCCGACGAGCCCCTGATTTCGCTTCTGATCTTGCGCCCCATAGTACCACTGAATAAAACGGCTGACGGGAATACGAGATGCCTTTTCATAGTGATCTTTCTTGTTCTCGGCAAGGTTGAGGGGTCGCTTGGTAAGATGTTCTTCGCCGTGGGGCACAACGGAGGGATTTGTTGAGCTCAGATTATATCCAGCTTGAATCTTCGGTGAATAGCGCTAATTTGCGCACAAATATCGCACAAATATCGCAATATGCGCACGCGTCGTAAGCGCACAGTTCTGCTAGCAATAACTTCCGCGACCCACCACGGTTTCTACCGGGGCGCATCGCGGTACGCGATACAGCATCACTGGCATGTGGTGGCCGATACAATCTACGCGTCCATGGTCCCGATAGGGTGGAAAGGCGATGGCATCCTCTCTTTTGTGGGATATTGGGAAGAGCTCGCCAATTACGTAAAGTCGGCCGACGTGCCCGCGGTTGAAATTTCGTCCGTTCGCCAGGATTTAGGCTTGCCTTATGTGGGAGAAGATAATGAGGCGATAGGCCGTCTGGCTTCTGAGCATCTTCTTGAGCGTAATTTCAAGAGCTTTGCCTGGGCTCCATTCTGGGACGATCAAGTGAACGAAGAGCGCTATCTCGGTTTTTCACGGTCCCTACAGGCCGCGGGATATGAGTGCCTTCGACTGATTCCAGTAAGCAATCGCAAAGCGGCCTCCCACAGCAGGCACCTAAACTGGACCTTGCGCCGCAGCTCGTTGATCCGCGCGATTCGCTCGTTACATCATCCTGTCGGTATCTTCTGCTACAATGATTATGTTGCTACGGATATCATGGACGCGTGCATTGAGGCAGGAATCCGTATTCCGCAGGAAGTTGCGGTCATTGGAGTGGATAATGATCCGATCCTTTGTGAGTGTGCGCAAGTGCCACTAACCAGCGTCCGACACGATCTTGAAGGAATGGCCTATCAGGCAGCTGCCTTATTGGATCGATTGATGGAGGGTCAGGCGGCGCCTATAGTGCCGGAGCGGATAGCGCCAAAAGGAGTCATAACTCGAAAGAGCACAGATGTGCTCGCCATTGAACATCCGGAGGTGGCTAAAGCTAGCCGCTACATACAGGCCAATTTCGTTCGAAAAGATTTGTCGGTTTCTTCTGTCGTCGAAGCCTGCAATTTATCTCGCCGATTTTTGGAAAAGGCATTTCGAAACGAGCTTGATCGCAGCATCCTGGCCGAAATTCAACGGGTTCGCATGAATCATGCGCGCACGCTGTTGGAATCCACGGAGTCGGCAATTGCTACTGTCGCGATGAAATCCGGGTTTGGAAACCTTAATCATTTCTTCCGCGTTTTTCGCACTCATAATAAGATGACCCCGCGTGCATTTCGTCTGGCGAACAAGAGCGCAGCATGAAGTTCGACGTAGTCTCCTGAATAGATCAGCTTCCGTAATGAACCGTTGAACCGATAGGTGGCATAACGCTAAAACGATTGTCTAATTATCGAGAGCATCTCAGCGCCGGTCGGGATTTTGGGATTTTTTGTGTAATCGGGGAGCACCATCGACTGCTTGGCAAGTGCGGATAATTCCTCCTCCGAAACACCCAACTGCTTCAACGAGTAGTTTAGATCGATGCGAGCCAGAAACTTCTCGAACAATTCTATGCTCGCCTGAGCTGCCATTTCATCATCGGCCTGATGTAGTGAAATATCCAGTATCCGCCCGAGCTTCGCAAACTGGGGTATCGCGGATTGCCAGGAAAACTTCATACACGCGCGATAGATACTGGCGAGCGCTGCGCCGTGAGCCACGCCAGGGTACATCCCGCCGATTGCCATAGCAATTCCATGAGGCAGAGTGGTTCCGGCGGCGCAAATGGACAGACCAGCCAAGGTGTCTGCCCAGGCTAAACTGCTTCGACCCCTAAGATTGTGGCCATCCCGTATTAAAGTTGGCAAATCAGTGGTCACTCGTCGGATCGCTTCCCATGCCACAATCTCCGACATCGGATTACTGCCTGGGTTCAGTGTCGATTCAAACGCGTGGCAGAACACATCGAATCCCGTAACCGCAGTGCTCTTGGCTGGAAGTGATAGCGTCAATTCAGGATCCACCAACGCAACTCGCGGGATTAGATGATTGTCGTAGAGAGCCGATTTGTCCCGAGTAGCAGTCTGTGTCACTACCGCTACCTGGGTGACTTGCGAGCCTGTGCCTGCGGTTGTTCCAACCGCGACTATCGGAAGGGTCCGGTCGGTCGGTTTGCTCTTGAAGAAGAGATAGTCCCAGCAGGATCCTTCGTGAGTTGCCTCCACTGCGATTGCTTTTGCAGAGTCGAGGCTCGACCCTCCCCCAATGCCCAAGATGACGTCTGGCCGAAAGGCCTTCGCGAGCTTGGCCCCGTCTGAAACGATTTCGACTGTCGGATTAGGAATAACACCATCAAAATGCTCGAACTCGATGCCTTCCTTCGCCAGAAACTGTTCGGCTTTGTCGTAAATGTCGCGGAGGGGGCCGGTTTTCTGTTCACTCACGAGCAGACATTTGAGGCCGAACCTAGTTACGATCGATCCCAATTCGGCGAAGCGCCCACATCCAAATATGATTTCTGTAGGGTGCTGGTAATTAAAAGGTTTCAACTCGTTTCCTCTCTAGCCAATGCTGAAGTTGCGTGAGATGAAGCATTCGATTATCTCTTTTGAATCTAGCTCACCTGGCATCTGGGTTTAAGTAAGGAGGGCGGACTTGATAAGCTGCAGTTGTGACGGCCAGCGGCTATGCGCTCTTGAATTCCTGAATGATCTCCCGGCGGCAGCAACGGCGTCGCTCCGTCGAGCGAGGCAACGAAGGCGCCCGCACAACAGGCATCTCCCATTACCGTTGGCGCTCCCGCGCTGTTTCTCGGGCATATAGCTGAGATGATGGAAAATGCCTTTTCATACTCTTCTTCTCTTCTTCTAGGTAAGTGGTTGTTTTATAATACGTTCCTCGCACGTTGAAACGGCGGGAAAATTCCTTTTGGGGAGCTGGTTGCGCTCACTTATATGCAGCGTGAATCTTCGATGAATAGTGCTAATTTGCGCACAAAAGATCGCGATATGCGCACGCGTCGTAAGCGCACAGTGCTGCTGCTTCCGCAACCGAACACGGTGCTTATCGGGGCGCATCGCGGTACGCGATTGACCTTCTCCCGATTTCTGGACCGCAGTCAGCTTGAGTTTCCGACGGTCAGAAGTTCTCGATTTTCTGTTGGTTTTCTCTTTCTGCGTTGGCAAACAGCCGGAGGCAAGTTTGCCAATGAGCTGTGCGGCCGGTGGACATTGTAGTCCACTCTCCATCTTTCGAGCTTAGCGCGGGCGTCCTCGATCGACCAGAACAACTCAACATTGAGGCATTCATCCCGCAGTCGCCCGTTGAAGCTCTCGATATATCCGTTACCCTCCGATTGCATCTTTCGGGACCGTCACGACGCGATTGGCGGGATTCGGCGTGGCTTGAAGTCGCCCTCGAGTGGGTCTATGAGCGGAATATGGTGAAGACGATCCCGTTATCGCGAGGCCGGCGACTCTTTGTCGCTGTCATTCACCTTCAACCGCTGCCGGGCTCGCCTCGCTGGGGTGGAGACTTCGAGCGGGTTTCGCGCTCTGCAGTTGACGACGCCCGAGCGTGCGAGGATGGAGGCGCGGATGCCGTAGTCATTGAGAACTTTGGCGACGCTCCATTCGGAAAAGGCGCTGTACCGCCGGAGACAGTGGCTGCCATGGCTGTCATTGGATCCGCGGTTCGCGATGCGGTGGGATTGCCCTTCGGCTTTAACGTGTTACGGAACGACGGGCTCGCCGCCCTGGCCCTCTGCGCAGCGTGCGGCGGGGATTTCATCCGAGTCAACGTGCTATCCGGCGCGATGGTCACCGACCAAGGCGTGATCGAAGGAAACGCTTTCTCGGTGACACGACTGCGTCGCCAACTCGCACCAAATGCAAAGATCCTCGCGGACGTTCATGTCAAGCACGCCGCACCTTTGGGAAACGTTCCCCTTGAGATCGCGGCACGTGACACGGCCGCGCGGGGGCTCGCAGACGCCCTCATTATCTCGGGCACAGGGACCGGTGAGGCGACGAACCTGGAGGATGTTCGCCGCGTGCGCTCAGCCTGTCCCGACAGCCCGATTCTTGTCGGCAGCGGTGTGACCGCAGCCAATGGAGCGTCTTACCTTGAATTTGCGGATGGAGTCATTGTCGGCACCTCGGTAAAGCGCGAGGGTGAGGTTTCAAACCCAGTTGACCGCAACCGCGTGGCCGCTCTGTGCAAGGCGCTTCACTAAAAGGGCGTATACGTCGTCCCAGCGACGATGACGAGGACCTCGCGCCCGGAATGCCTTCACTTCGTAGTGGAACTGCCGTTTCCTGACGCCGACGCCTCGAATTCCTCCGGAAATTTTGCAAGGAAACTTTGCGTTGGCCACGAGCAAGCTTCGCCAAAGGCGCAAACCGTACGCCCCGCGATATTATCAGCGACGTTCTTGAGGACCTTGGCATCGTTGCCTCGGCCCGCGCCATCCAGCATGCGCGTCGTGATCTTCGACATCCAGAGACTGCCTTCGCGGCACGGCGTGCATTGCCCGCAGCTTTCGTTGGCGTAGAACTGATTCAGGTTGTTCAGTGCCCACACCATATCCCGCGAATCGTCCATGATCATCACGCCTGCGCTGCCAATCATTGTCCCGACCGCCGCCAGGCTGGAGGCATCCATGACCACGTCCAGCATCTTGAGCTCCTTCTCCACCATCTTCCCATCGGCGTCCTTGGCCTTGATCTTATAAACCTCCTCCGCCCGCATCACCTTGGCGGAACTCCCTCCGGGAATGACGGCCTTTAACTTGCGACCCGGCTTGAGACCTCCGCAGACATCGAAGATCAACTCTCCGAGGGTCACCGCTCCGGCGGGCAGCTCGTAGAAGCCAGGTTTCATCACGTCGCCACTAACGCACATGGTGCGCGTTCCGCCATCGCCGGGCGTTCCCATTCGCGCGTATTCGGTCGCCCCCAGGCGAAGGATATGTTTGACGTGGCAGATCGTCTCCACGTTGTTGACGATGGTCGGCTTCATGTACAATCCAAGCACCGCCGGAAAATAGGGCGGCTTGATGCGGGGATAGGGCCGCTTTCCCTCGAGGGATTCGAGGAGGCTGGTCTCCTCGCCACAGATGTAAGCCCCGGCTCCCTGGTGGACGTAGATGTCGACATCGAAGCCCGAACCAAGGACGTTCTGCCCGACGAAGCCTCTCGACCGCGCTTCCTGAATCGCATTCCAGACGATGCGCGCGGCGTCCGGAAACTCGCACCGAATATAAATATAGCAGAGGTGGGTGTTGGTCGCGTAGGCCGAGATGACCAACCCCTCCAACAGTTGATGCGGATCGTAGTGAAGAATATAGCGATCCTTGAACGTCCCGGGCTCTGACTCGTCTGCGTTGACGACAATGTAGTGCGGCTTGCCGTCGTCGTACTTGATGAAGCCCCACTTCGCACCGCACGGAAAGCCCGCGCCACCGCGGCCGCGCAGATTCGACACCTTGACCGCGTCGACGATTTCCGAAGGCTTCATCGTGATCGCCCGCCGCAGCGATTCATAGCCGCCATGGGCAAGATACGTGTCGATGCTGGCATCGTACCCCGGTTTGCTGATACTCTCGAAAATGATCCGCCGCTCCTTCGGATGCGGCGCGGGCATGACAAAAGCTTTTCCGTTCATCGGTATTTTTCCACAATGCCTGGAATCGCGGCCGGGTCGATCCTCTCGTGCAGGTCGTCGTTGACAAGCGCCACCGGTGCGCTGCCACAACTGGCCAGGCATTCGACAAACTCCACGCTAAACTTTCCGTCCGCCGTCGTCGGCGGCGCGCAGCCGTAGCCGTGGTGTTCGGCGTGCGGGTCGAGCCCGACGGCCGCGCAAAATTTCTCCTTCACCGCATAGCCACCTGCCATGGCGCACGCCAGCGTGCGGCATACCCGGATGATCGTCCGTCCCGCAGGTTCCCGGCGGAACCACGGATAGAAAGTCACCAACTCGTAGATATTGATCGGCTGAAGTTCGAGCCGGGCGGCAATCCAATCGATCCCGCTGTCATCCACGTATCCGAAATGATTCTGCCAATAGTGGAGCAGGGGCAGGGACGCGCTGCGCTTTGAGACCGGGTAGTGACTGACGATCTCGTCAGTTTCAGCCTCGAACTCCGGCGTCACCCTGTCGGCCTGTCGCCCCGCGGTGGCTGCCGGGTCGGCGGCGGTATGAACGGTCATGTTCAATGGTTGTGGTGTTTTCCCCCTCCAGCTTCAAGCAAAAGGATATCCTACGCGAGAAGATTTGCCGCTCAACCGCGACGTGTTTGCTTGCGTAATTTTCACGCCGGATGCGACGACTGCTGGTAGGTGGCGGCGATCCTTTGAGCGATTGCAGAGATTCGCTGACGGAGATCGAGCGGCTCGATGACCTCCGCATGGTCGCCCCAGCCGAGGATCCAATTTTCGAGGTCGGGCGCAACGCCCACGCGCATCGTCAGTTCCACCCCTTCGCCAACGGGGCGCACCTTTTGCGACTTGTGCCACTGCCGCTCGGAGACCAGACGCGCGCCAAAGGCGTCGAAACGAATCTTCACCTGCTCGGTGCGAGCTGTCTCAAAGGCCGCAAAGCTCCCCGATAGCATCTTCGAAACGGAAAAGTCTACCGGAAGCGTGAATGGAATCCTCAGGTTCCGCACGCTCTTGATTCGCGTCAGCGCGAAGGTGCGGCGCTGTCCGCGCCCTTGATCGGCACCGATCAAATACCATTGGTTGTTGATACAGGCGAGGTGATAGGGCGCTACCCGGCGGGGCTCGGGTTCGGTCGCTCGCAGAGAGAAATAGTCGAACTCCACCAGTTGCGTGGCCATGACCGCCTCCGTCAGAAGCTCGAAGACCTTGATCTGGCCTTTGGGGACTCCCGCCGAGTGAAACGAAACCGCTTCGGAGAGCTCATGCAGGGAAATGTTTGCTTCCTCCGTGAGGCTGGAGACCAGCTTCTGGAAGGCCGTCTGCAATGGCTTCTCGAACGACGTGCCTCGATATTGCTCCACGGCCTTCTGCGCGACCAGAAGCGCCACCAGTTCTCCCTGGCTCACGGTGATCAAGGGAAACTGCCCCACCGGCTTCGCGTAGAAGAATCCGTGCCGCTGCCGGTCATACTCGACTGGAAGGACCAGTTGATCCCTCATGAAATCCACATCGCGCTGAATCGTCTTGGCCGAAACCTCAAACTCGCCGGCCAGGAACGAACAGTTCGGGTAACGTCCCGCGGAAAGCAACTCGTGAAGTCGCAACATCCGCACCAACGGCGGCCGGGTCGATCGTGTCCCCGCAAAACCTGGTGCGAGTCGCCCCGAATCTTTGCGCGCAGATTTCTTATGCATAGGACATCATATGTCCCATGCCCGGTGGCAGAGTCAATTGCGCTATGAAAAATCTCCGTCACTTTCTCTTAAAAGCCACTCGCAAGACCTCGCCGGTTTGTCGGCAGATGGAGCTCTCTCTGCCCGGCTCGCGACTGACGCGCGACGAAATCCATTTCCTGCGCCATCTCCGGGAGGTCCGCGAACAACTTGCCGAATCTCGCGGATGAGGCGGACCGAGCACCGCGGAGATACCCTTTTTGAAAGACCGAAGGGGGGCGGGCGGCCCGGACCATCCCACGTGGCGTGGGCGGTCCGACGTTTCCTGAATGGGCGGTCCGACCTGGCATAGTCGCATGATTTCAGCTATGGTGCCAGCTGATGAGCCATCCCGCGATCCCAGAAACCTCCTCCGCCGAGGGGGCTACGCCATTCTAGGTCGCCGGCTGGACAACCAGTTTCATGCACGCTCAAGACATCTTTCGATCGACCCGGACGACCTTCTCATTTGAGTTCTTTCCGCCGAAGGGTCCCGACGCCGTCGAAAACCTCTACGAGACCATCCGGGAGCTCGAGTCCTATCAGCCGCACTTTGTCAGCGTCACCTACGGCGCCGGAGGTTCGACCAGGGAACTGACGCACGATCTGGTCGTGCGCATCAAAGAAACGACCTCGCTCGACCCGGTGCCCCATCTGACCTGCGTGTGCCACAAGGAGGCAGAAATCGCCGAGATTCTCGAGCGGTACGCCCGGGCGGGCGTCAGCAACATTCTCGCCTTGGGTGGTGACGCGCCCAAGGGCCGTGAGTATCGCAAGACGGAAGACGATTTTCAGCACGCGATCGATCTGGTCAAATTCATCCGCAAGTTCGGCGAGTCCGGGAGTCATCCCGACCGGCGCGGATTTGGCATTGGGGTCGCGGGATTTCCCGAAGGGCATCCGGCCACTCCCAACCGCCTCCTGGAGATGGATTATCTCAAGCAGAAGGTGGAAGCCGGCGCGGACTACATCGTCACGCAACTCTTCTTTGACAATCGTGACTTTCTCGATTTCCGCGACCGCTGCGAACTGGCGGGCATCAACGTTCCCATTGTCGCCGGGATCATGCCAGTCACCTCCATCGCGGGCATGAAACGCATGGCCGAGTTGGCGGCCGGCGCACGGTTCCCGGCCCGGCTGTTGCGCTCCCTGCAACGCTGCCAGGATGATCCCGAAAGCGTCGCTCGTGTTGGGATCCATTACGCTTCGGAACAGTGTCACGATCTGCTTGAGCACAAGGTTCGCGGCATCCATTTCTACACATTGAATCGCTCCGACGCTACCCGGCGCATCTTTGCCAGCCTTGGCCTTAGTCACTCCCGCCCCAAGGAAATTCAGACGGTCTGAGCGCCGCTGCACGAAAAGAGGCTTGCCTTTTTCGGGACAGGATCGTAACCATTCCCGCCGAATGAAGTTTCAGATCGCGATTGCAAAGGTAGCCGTAGCTTCCGGGGCCGTAGGCCCTCGGAGCCGTGGTGCTTTGCGGAGTTGATCTGAGATCGTCACCCAACCCACGGCCCGTCGAAGGTCGTGGGGAGTTTTTCTTCACGATTGCCGTCGGACCGGGGGTTCAAAACAAACCAACTATGAATCCGACAATTTCACTCAAAGAAAACTACACGCCGGGGCACACGGCCACCGCGCTCAGCTTCATGGCCGCGCGGGACCTCGACAGCCACGGCTTCTTCCTCAGACCGCTTCTGCAGCGCGGCCTGGACGTGCTGGACGCCGGCTGCGGCCCGGCCACGATCAGTGCCGACATCGCGGACGAGGTCTTTCCAGGCAAGGTGACCGCGCTTGACATTTCGACCTGCGAGCTGGACCAGGGTCGTCGCCTCGCCGAGGGACGCGAAATCGTCAATCTCGAGTTCGTGGCCGGCTCGGCTTACGAGATGCCGTTTGCGAACGGTTCGTTCGATCTCGTTTTCTCACTGGATCTCATCGAGCATCTCAGTGAGCCGCTGAAAGCACTCAAGGAATTTCATCGCGTGACGCGGCCGGGAGGCTTCGTGGCGCTCAGCGCGCCGGACTGGGATGCGATTGAGATCGACCCGCTGCCCATGGCCCTGGGCCGCGCTATCAACGCCTACCGCGACCTGGAGGAACGGAACGGCGGGAATAGCCGCGCCGGACTTCGGTTGAGCGATTGGCTGGCCGAAGTCGGGTTCGCGCCTCTTTCCACCGGGGAGTGGATCGAGGATTACGAGGACCCCAAGCAGGTGGCAGAATATCTTGGCCTGCAACTGGAAACCGCCGGACTCTTCCATCATGCGACCGCCCTGCGCGACTGGGCTCGCGACCCGGCGGCTCGCTTCCGTCAATCGTGGAAATATGCCACGGCGGCACGCGCCAGCACAAAGCGGCGCCGGAGTGTCAGAGAGTGACAGCCGCGGCAGGGCAGAGCCTGCCGGCGTTGGCCAGAGGGATTTCGCCGAAGACCGACGGGCCGGCGCTGGCCTCAGAGCTTGATCGTGCCGCGGTAATGATCGAAAACTCTTTGGCGCCGGTTCATGCCATGATCGCCTTGGCGACTTCGTCCGACTTTTCCTGACCAAAGAGCGCCCGCACCAAAGCAAGGCCAAAGTCAACCGCTGTGCCGGCGCCCCGTGAGGTGAGAATCGCTCCGTCTTGAACAACGCGTTCCTCGGCTAACGCGCCGGGCAGCTCGTCGTAAACCGAGAAATGGGCCGTGAATTTCTTGCCCTCCAGCAAATGCGCATCCTTTAGGACCGTTGGGCCCGCGCAAATGGCGGCGACCCATTTGCCCGAGCGATGAAACGACTCGGCGAGACGGGCAGGACGCCCGTCCGATCGCAAGGTTTTCACTCCTGGCCCGCCAGGAACAAACAATAGATCGAACTCCTGGTCGGCCACGTCCGCGAGGACTGCATCCGCCTGAAGAGTGATCTGGCTGCGACCGGTAACGAGTGACTCACCGTTCACGGAGGCCACGGTTACCTCGGCACCCGCCCGTCTCAGCAAGTCGATCGGAGTAACTGTCTCGATCTCTTCGAATCCCGGACTCAGCAAACAAAGGACCCGCTTTTTCATGGAATGACTTACTCAGGGTCGGCGGCGTTAGCCATCAGTTCTTCCAAGGAAACAAACTCGACGGTGGAGGCATGGGTCGCCTCCAGAATGACCGGCGGCGCAATGCCGGCGTCGAGCGCTTCCTTCCAGCGGCTCACACACAGACACCAGCGGTCCCCAGGCTCAAGTCCCTTAAAGCCGAATTCGGGGTGTGGGGTGACGAGGTCGTTTCCTCGGGAATGAGAGAATTCGAGGAACTCCGAAGTCATGACGGCGCAGACTGTATGAAGACCCAGATCGCCCGGTCCCGTCCGGCAGAAGCCGTCCCGATAGAATCCCGTGAGCGGATTCTCGCAGCAGCATTGCAGGCTTCCCCCAAGAACGTTCGATGGCATGGGTCGACGATACGCGAAATCCGGTTCGCAGGTAGTTGAAAATTCCGGGCTGGCTGGTTTCTTCTTCTGCATGAACACGAGACTTCTCGGAAACTCGGATCTGCGCATCACGCGCTTTGGCTTTGGCGCCTGGGCGGTCGGTGGGGGAGACTGGCAATATGGCTGGAGCACACAAGATGATGCCGACTCGATCGCGGCCATCCATCGTGCGCTGGACATCGGGATCAATTGGATCGACACTGCCGCCGTCTACGGGCTGGGACATTCCGAGGAGGTCGTCGCGAAGGCGCTGGCCGACTGGCCCGGAACGAAACCGTACGTGTTCACCAAGTGCGGCATGGTCTGGAGCGACCGGCGGGAGGTCGATTATTCCCTCAAGGCCGACTCCGTGCGACGCGAGTGCGAAAGCAGCCTTCGCCGGCTGAAAGCAGAAACGATCGATCTCTATCAGGTCCATTGGCCCACAGACGAGCTCTCCGAAACCCAGGAAGGATGGGCGACCCTGGCCGCGCTCCAGAAGGAAGGAAAAGTTCGCTGGATTGGGGCGTCGAATTTCAGCCGGGAAGAGCTCCAGGCCGCACAATTGATCGCGCCGGTCACTTCGCTACAACCCCCCTATTCGCTCATCCGAAGGGACATCGAAGAGAGAATCCTGCCCTTTTGCCGGGACCAGCGAATCGGAGTCATCGCCTACTCTCCGATGGGGTCCGGTCTGCTGACTGGCGCGATGACGCGCGAGCGCGCCGCCAGTCTGCCGCCCGATGACTGGCGCAGCAAGAACCCGGAATTCCAGGAACCAAAGCTCTCCAAAAATCTGCTCCTCGCCGAACGAGTCAAGGCGGTCGCGAAACGGCGTGGCGCTTCGGCCGGCGCCGTGGCCGCCGCTTGGACGCTCCGGAATCCAGCGGTCACCGGCGCGATTACTGGGGCCCGCAACGCCGGTCAGGTCGAGGAGATCTTTCCTCATGCCGATCTGGAATTGACTCCGGAAGAGATCTCGGAGATCGAAGGCTGAGGTTTCACCGTCCTATCGATGCCGCTCAGGATCCTCTTCGTCCCGTTTGGAAGCGAAGGGGACGTCAATCCGCTCTTGTGGCTGGCGGAGGGGATGGCTGCGCGCGGACACCTTCCGGTTTTCGCGATTACCCCGCATTACTCCCGCCTGGTCGAGCAACGGGGCTTTGCATGGATTCCCATCGGCACCGAGGAAGATTTCGTCCGCTTTGCCCGCGATCCACGCGTCTGGAGCCGTCTGCACGGAACCAAGAGGGTCATCGAAGGGATGGTCGAGACCTTGCCGGTCTACCGCGAAACCATGCAACGAACCGGTCGCGACTTTGATCTTGTGGTCCTGTCGAGCATGGCCCTGGGGGCTGCTTCTGTCGCGGAAGCCGCCGGGATTCCGCGGCTGACCCTCCACATGCAGCCGGCCCTTTTCCGCAGCACGTACGAATGCCCGGTCTTTCTGGACGAGTTGGCCTGGTTACCCAGATCACCACGGTGGGTCAAACGCTTCTTCTTTGCGATGGTCGATGTCGGGGTCTGGGAGGCCGCGCGCAAACCGCTCAATGCCTTTCGCAAGACACTGGATCTACCTCCATTCAAGAATTTCTTCGACGAAGCTTTCTACGGAACCGAAGGAGTCGCCGCGTTATTCCCCGATTGGTTCGCTGCGCCACAGCCGGATTGGTCGCCCGGGGTCCGGCAATTCGGCTTTCCGATCAACTCTCGGCCGCGTCCTCTCCCGGAATCGCTCGAGACCTTCCTCAGTGCCGGAGGACCACCGGTCGTCTGGACCCACGGCTCGGCCAATTTTGACATCCAGCACTTCCAATCGAGGGCCTTGGAAGTCTCGGACCGGCTCAACCTCCGCTGTCTCCTGGTCAGTCTGGATCGTCCCACCGTCGCGTTGCCCGGTCACGCCTTTCACGTCGCACATGTTCGCTTCGAAGACCTCTTCCCGCGTTGTTGCGGCGTGGTTCATCATGGTGGAATCGGAACCACCGCGAAATGCATTGCCTCGGGCGTGCCGCAGCTGGTCATCCCGCGCTCTCATGATCAGCCCGACAACGCCAACCGAACCGTCCGGCTCGGCTTGGGGAAATCGCTTTCCTATCGGCGGATCAATACCGGAGAGCTCGCCGCCAGCATCCGGCAGCTGTGCGCGTCGCCGAGTTTTACCTCGCGGTGCCGGGAGTTCCAGAGGCGCGTCCTCGCCGCTGACACGCTTTCTGAAGTATCCGACTGGGCGGAGGAGATCGCCCGCAGATCGAAGCACCCTCGCCGAACGGCTGGATCGGGCACATCTGCGCTCTAAACCATCGCGCCCAAGGGAAACAGGCGAACAGCGTCCGTTTGCAGTTTTAAGGTCCTTCTTTCTCAAGGATATCTTGACTTTTGCCGCCGGAGAAGAATCTTTCCCGGATATGAAAAAACTCTTCCTCTTTCTGGCCTGCGTCGCATTCACCTCTGCGGCAACGTTTGCGGGAGATTGCTGTTCGGGCAAGAAGTCCAAAGAAGAAACCAAGGGTCAAGACTCGACCAAGCAGAACCTTACCGTTACCGCCCCCCACTAGCGGGCGCCGGTCCTCTTTCCAGACCTCACAGAAAAAGCGCTGGACAAAAATCCAGCGCTTTTTCTTTTCCCCGGTCGCGGATTTCGCTTAGTCATTCGCATGGGCCGTGCGAAACGCAACCCCCTGCGCCGAACTTGGCGCGTCATTGTTCAGACTTGGAACATCTACCTTGAAATCGATGGCGAGCAGCGCGCCGCTGCTTTTGGCTATTACGTCCTCTTTTCGCTTTTCCCCCTGTTTGCCCTGTTGCTGATCGTCGGTTCGTCCTTCTTTGGCTCGGAGGACATTGTTGCGACCATCAAGGGCTTCTTGCCCATGGAGGACCCTGAACAGAGATTTATTTGGGACGCGGTCCACCAGCTGGAAGTCGCCCGTGGAGGGGTCGGCGTCCTTTCCGTGCTTATACTTTTATGGACCTCGCTCCGGTTCTTTCAAGGATTGGTGCACGGGGTCAATCGTGCGTGGCATACCGTGGAGATTCCCTGGTGGCAGATTCCTCTGAAAAACCTTCTGATGGTGTTGATCATCGGCAGCGCGCTCTTCGCCGGTTTGATCGCGCCCGCCATCCTTCAGGGCGTTCGCAACGCGCTGAATGCAGCCGAGACGTTCCTGCACACCCACTTTCCGAAGTTCGACCTGAATTTTGTCTCGGGAGTGCTGGACTTAAGCCGTTACGCCCTGGGGGTGGTGCTCCTCTTCTACTCCTTTTGCATGCTCTATAAGTTTGCGCCACGGCGTCGGGTATTGTTTCGCCAGGTATGGTTGCCGGCGCTCATCGTCACCTTCGCATTGATGATCTGTCAGATCGCCTTCATCAACTACCTGCCCCACTTCGTGAACTATGGGATCTACGGCGCGGTAGGGGGCATGATGCTCCTCCTCCTCTGGGTCTACTTCTCAGGCATCATCATCATCTTTGGCGCCTGCCTCTGCGCGGCGATCGCACAGTGCCGCGAGCAGGAGGATGGTGTTATTCCATCCAGTCGAGAATATTAAAATTGTAGGAGACCATCACCGTGATAACCAGCACGGTGACCAGAAAGCCCAGTGCCGCGACGGTCGGAACGGCGATCAAAATCCTCCGGATGAGGCGGTCTTCAGGGTCCTGAATGTCACTCATAGGCACGAGTGATAGTAACGCCGGCCACCCAAGTCAAGTGCACCGCCCGTTCGATCCGCGCGGGAAAGTCACCGTCGTGATCAACTGCGATAGCGTTCCGGCAGCGCGGCCAGGAGCTCATCCTTCGGACTGCGAGCAAGGAACTCGCTGAAGATCTCATCGCCCTGCTTGCCTGCCGCGTATAGCCTCAGCAACGCGTCGATGACGAGGTGAACGTCCGTCGCGAGAATCTTTCCTTTGAGGAGTTCGTTGAAACGGCTGTTGTGTCCGAGCCTCCCCCCGACAAAGAGATCATAGGCGTCCACCATCTTGCCGCCGACTTTCGTTTTCGCCCCGCGAAAACCGATATCGGCCACCTGGTGCTGTCCACAACTCGATGGGCATCCACTGAAATGCACGCGGATCTTGTCCTGGTACCATCCGCTGGTGGCTTCCAACTGTTGGACAAGTTCGATCATCCTGTTCTTGGTTTCGGCTACGGCGAGATTGCAGAATTCAATGCCGGTACACGACACGCATCCTTTGCGAAAGTTGGATGACTCATAGACGAGGCCGAGGTCATCGAGCTCGGCTTTCATCGCCTCGAGACTCCCTTCAGGCACGTGGGGAACAACCATGTTTTGCTTGTTGGTCAGACGCACAAAATCGTGACCCGGCAGGCAGTATTTCCTGGCCAGCCGCGCCACGCTGGCGAGCGCTCCGGTGCGGAGGCGACCGCCGGGAAAAGTCAGACCCACCCAGTAAAGCCCTGGCTGTACTTGCGGATGAATCCCCATGTGGTCGGTCTCCTGATCCCGCGGAAAGACAAAAGCCTTCTGCCGCTCCAACGAGAAACCCAAACGTGCCTCTGTTTCAGCGAGAATTCTTTCGGCGCCCCAGTCAGCCACCAGGAACTTGAAACGCGCCCGATTCCGTTTGGCGCGATAGCCTTCATCGCGAAACACCTCGCTAATCGCCTTGGTCACGGGCCAGACCTGCGCCAGGGAGACCCACACCGGCAGCGTCTGCGCAAGATGTGGGGAGCTGGAAAGGCCTCCCCCAACCTTGACTCCATACCCCGCTTCACCACGCTCGTTCCTCAGCCCAAAAAATCCCAGGCAATTGATGTCGGGCTGATGGCAGTGCAAATGGCACCCGCTGATGCTGATCTTGTACTTGCGGGGAAGGTTCGAAAACTCCCTGGTGTTGGTCAGGCCGTGGCTGATCTCCAGCATCTGTGGGGTGGCATCAAGGATCGCCTCGGGATTGATCCCCGACACCGGACAACACCCAACGTTCCGCGTAATGTCGCCGCAAGCGCCGCTCGTAATTATCCCTACTTTCTCCAGCGCGTCGAAAACGGGAGGCACATCCTCGATTCGCAACCAATGGTACTGGATCGTCTGGCGGGTGGTAATATCGCAAAACCCGTGGGCGAATTCGTCGGCGAGATTCGAAAGCACCAGCGCCTGCTCACTGGTCAGCTGGCCCCCTGGTACTTTTGTCCGCATCATGAAGTAGCCGCTGTCCTTTGGCTTCTGCCGATAGACGCCGTACCACTTCAGGCGATCAAAATCTTCTTCGACAATGGCCGAGAAACCAAGCTTGGCATAGCGATAGATGTCGTGGATGACATCCAGACCATCCTTTTCGAGTTTGAGTCTTTCCTGGGGCGTCAGCTCGATCAAACCTCGCCGGACCGCGTCGAAATTGGGGTGTACTTCTGCCATCAGTCAAAGCACCCGTACTCCATTTGCCGGGCATCTGAAAGCTCTTTCAACGTCCGCCCGCTCGTCAGGCAAAATTGACCCGCTCCGGGCGAATCAAGTTGGCCAAAAGCAAGTGACACCGGGTGAATTTTCTGCGAGTGGAAGAGATCGTCATGGCCGTGGAAGCTGAAACCGAGCGCATCCTCGCCCGAGATCAACGGCGCGAGGCTTGGGATCTCTGGGGTCCGTATCTTGCCGAACGCCAGTGGGGAACGGTGCGGGAAGACTACTCCGCCGATGGCGACGCCTGGGCGTTTTTCACTCACGACCACGCGCGATCTCGTGTCTACCGCTGGGGCGAAGACGGATTGCTCGGCATCTGCGACAGCGATTGCCGGATTTGCTTCGCGCCTGCTTTCTGGAACGGACACGATTCGATCCTCAAGGAAAGATTTTTTGGACTTTCGAACCCGCAAGGAAACCACGGGGAGGATCTCAAGGAGTATTTTTACCATCTCGATAACACTCCCACCCACAGTTTCATGCGGGCGCTCTACAAGTATCCGCAACAGGAGTTTCCCTATCAGCGCCTGATCGATGAAAATGCCAAACGCACGCGCCTCGAAGCCGAGTTCGAACTGATCGATACCGGTATCTTCAATGAGGGACGCTACTTCGATATCTTCATCGAATACGCCAAGGCGGCACCCAACGACATTTGTATCCGAATCTCCGCGGTCAATCGGGGACCAGAGCCGGCCAGCCTGACCATTCTGCCGACTCTTTGGTTTCGGAATACGTGGTCCTGGGGGCGCGAAGGAAGCACGAAACCGCAGATGCACCTCACCAGCGACAAGTCGATCCGGGCGTCGCCGTGGGGTCTCCCCGTCTATCACCTCTATTGCGAAGGCGCTTCGGAGTTTGTCTTCACCGACAACGAGACCAATAACGAGCGACTCTTCGCGGCGAAGAATCCGGCGCCGCATGTCAAGGACGCCTTCCACGACTACATTGTCCATGGCAAGACCGACGCGGTGAATCCGGCTTTCAGCGGAACCAAGGCCTCTCCGGTCTATCGGCGGACGATCGCTCCCGGAGAGACGTCGGCCGTCAGACTGCGCCTTACGGAATTCCCGCAGCCCGATCCATTCGGCACCTCGTATGACGCAACGTTTCATGAGCGCGTCCGGGAAGCGGATGATTTCTACAATGGACTGACGCCCGACCTTCCTGAAGAAAAAGCGATGATTCAAAGGCGTTCTCTGGCGGGACTCTTGTGGTCCAAGAAGTTCTACTATTATCCTGTCATCGAATGGCTGGAAGGCGATCCGACGATGCCTCCGCCTCCCCGCGAGCGCTGGAACGGGCGCAATGCATTTTGGAAAGAACTGCATGCCCACGACATCATCTCGATGCCGGACTGCTGGGAATATCCTTACTTCTGCGCCTGGGATCTGATGTTTCACTCGGTCGCCTTTGCCGTGCCCGATCCGGCGACGGCCAAGCGGCAGAATTTGATCCTCCACGGTGAGCGCTTTGCGTCTGCCAGCGCACAGTTGCCCGCTTACGAATGGACGTTGTCCGACGCCAACCCGCCGATTGCCAGCTGGGCGACATGGCGGATCTATTCCATCGAGCGGGCGATGAAGGGCTTCGGTGATCACGAATATCTCAAACGCGCTTTTAACAAGCTGCTTCTTAGCTATGCGTGGTGGGGAAACCGCGTCGATCAGACGGGTGATAACGTCTTCGAGGGAGGATTTCTCGGAATGGATAACATCGGCGTCTTCGATCGTCGCTACCTGCTGCCCGATGGCAGCAAGATCGAACAAAGCGACGGCACGGCGTGGATGGCCATGTTCTCACTGAGCATGCTTAACATGGCGCTCGAACTGGCCACCGAAGATCCCGCCTACGAGGATATCGGAGACAAGTTCCTGAACGATTTCATTTATCTGGCCGCCGCCATTAACGCGCGCGGAACTGGCGGCTTCACGCTGTGGGACGAGGAGGACGGATTCTACTACGATGTCCTACGCCGCCCGGATGGCACGGTTGATTACTTGCGGACACGCTCCATGGTTGGCCTCACCCCGCTTTTCGCGGTCGAAAGCTTCAGCACTGACACCGTGAAGCAATTCCCTCTTCTGCGCAAACGCGTCCAATGGTTCCGCGACCACCGTCCGCACCTGCTGGATCAACTTCACCATGTTGGGGTGGAAGTTCAAGGACGCCGCCTGGTTTCGTTGGTTCCTCCCGAACGCCTGCGCCGGATCTGCGAGCGGATGTTCGACGAGAGCGAGTTCCTTGCGCCGCACGGCATTCGCGCGCTCTCTCGGGTACTACCTCGATCACCCGTACACCTTCACCGAAGGGGAAGAAACGGAGACGCTCCGTTACAGCCCGGCAGACAGTCCGGTGGCGATGTTCGGAGGAAACTCGAATTGGCGCGGCCCCGTCTGGATGCCGATGAATTACCTCTTGATCGAGGCGCTCCAAAAGTTCGGCTTCTATTTTGGCGACACATTCAAGGTGGAATTTCCGACCGGAAGTGGACGCCCCATGAGCCTTTGGGAGATCTCACTGGAGCTTCAGAGCCGGCTGATTTCGCTCTTTGAACGGGGTCCCGACGGACGTCGGCCATTCAATGGAGAGACGGGCCTCTTCCAGAACGATCCGCATTGGCGCGACCTCATTCTCTTCCATGAATACTTCAACGGCGACAATGGGACCGGCGTCGGCGCCAGCCATCAAACTGGCTGGACAGCTCTCGTGGCGAAGATGATCCGCCAGTTGCACACCTTCGATCGCAACAGTTAAGGGGTTCTCCGGCCCGGCGAGATAACCCGGTCGCGACCGTTCCTGCTCTACGCGGCCAGGGGGGTGGAAGGCTGAATCCGTGCTTCGCGCTCTTGAGCGCGCCGGGCAGAGAACTTCACGAACAGCCACATTCCGCCCACGTAAGCGAAGGTTCCAAACGGGATCAACAATCCCTCCCACGTCGGATACAGCCCCAGCCAGATTCCCACCCAAGCCGGCAACTCCAAACCCGGAACCGGATGAATCGGAAGCCAGCCGACCGTTTGAAACAACCGAACGGTCGATCCAATGAAGGTAAAGAGCACGAAAACGACCAGGACACCGGTGACCACAAGCATCTTGCGATACGGCAGCTTGGCGCCAATGGAGAAAACGGCGAAGCCCACTGCTCCAATGAACAGTCCTCCCAGAGCAAGCCCCAGCAGCACCGGACGCATTCCCGCTTCCAAGATGAGCGATTGCATGAAGAGGGTCGTCTCAAATCCTTCGCGGAAAATGGTCATAAATCCGACGCCCATCAGCGCGAGACCTTCCCAGCGCGTCTGCCCTTGCCGCTGCGCCGCCTTGCTCAGATCGCGCAGCCGGGCATTCCAGCCGGTCCAGTAAAACTTATGAAACACCCAATTCGTCACCATGAGCAGGATGATCACGGCCAGAACGGAAATAACGGCCTCCAGCGTTTCCCCATAATGCGAAAGCCCCCGCAACAGCGTGCGTGAAGCGATGAAGAGCATTGCGGTAGCTCCGAGCGCGAGCCAGGCTCCCGCGCCGATGCGCCGGCGAATTCCCGCGTTCTCCGCTCCCCGAAGTCCCGCCAGCAGTGCCGCGAGGATGACCACTGCCTCCAGACCCTCACGCGCCACGATGAACACCGCGCCAATCGTCGCCGCGGTTGGCGAAAGACCCACCTTGACCAACGCGGCACATTCCTCAAGTGCATCCAAGGCGCGCTGATACGAGGCGGTCAGTTCGTCCCCGGTCAGCCTGGCGTCCAGGGCCGCCTTCACTCCGGGCTGGCCGCGCTGTCCATCCAGAAAGGCTTTCTCGGCGCGCACGGCCAACGCGGGATCTCGCGGGAGGGTTCGAGCCTCGATTTCGAGGTCAAAGTTGATGTAGGCGTCGAGGCGAAGTTGCTCCGCCTTGCGCCAGAGCTTGCCTTGCGCCGCGGCCAGCGACTGCCCGAGAAGAGAACGAACCTCAAGGGCCGTTTCCGCCACGACATCGCCTCCCATTCCGGCCCGCTTCAAAGTCAGACCAAAATCATTCTGCAACAAATTCGATGCCTTGGTGACAGAACCATCGACCTGCGACTGCGCCGCTTTGCGTCCGATCGCACTTTCGAGCTCTTCCAGCGATGTGAGAAGTTCCCGACCATGGGTTGTCAAGGCCTGGGTCTTGGTTTGGCCCCACACCGGCATCAATTCGTTGACAATCTGACGGGCTTGAATCGTAAAGCTCTTCGCCTCTCGATACTCGATGGGAATGGTCACTTCGCCATCCCGCACTCCCGACTGATACTCTTTCGGAATAAGGCGCAGCAGCTTCAGCACGATTCGCTCGCGTCGCTCGACGTCTTCAGCGCTGAGCAAGTTTGGATAACCCGCTTCCAGCGAGAGTCGCCAGGTCGCGGCTGCTTCCGGCAGCGAGCCCGCATTCTCCTTCGCCACCGACAGGAGCTCGGTAAACTTGTCACTCGCCGGCAGACGTTCCGCAGGATTCGCGCTCGTCGCAAGTCGTAGCAAGGAAGGTGGCAACTCGGAAAGCCCTTGGATTTCCGAGGCACGCGCGTAGACGAGCGCCGGGGTGGCGCGACCGTCGTGGATCAGCCGTCCGAGTGCATCCGCCTTTTCGCGGGCCCGCGTGATCTGCCAGATGGCATACTCCTTCGCCAGCAACCGGCTTACTTCATCGCGCTGAGTGGCGCTGCCGCCGAGACGTTGCAGGGCAAGGGCGCCTTCGACGGAACTGGCGAACTTCGGAAGCTTGATAATCGAACGCCACTCCCGAGCGGCCTCGACGTTGCCGGCGCGCTGCTTGCTGATCATCTCCAGCGCCGCGACGTGCTGAAGCCGCGCCTGCAAGAACCCGACAGCCTCAGCCGTCGGCAACATCCCTTCGACGGGCACCGGAAGAGGCGCCTTCCACAGTTCTCGCGCTTCGGGATCGGTCAGGGCCTCGGCAAACCGATCGCGAGCCTGCTGGAGGCCCTCCCCCATGGCGGGCGACCACCGCTCGCCGTGGATGTCGAGCAACGCCTCATCAAAGACACTCTGCAGCGCTGCCGCCTCGTCGATCGCGTCTGCCAAAAGGCTCGTCAGCGATCCCCAGGCGCAAAGAAAAATGATCAGCCACCGGGTTGCGTCGAATGATCCTCTGCAGCTCATGGGACTCGCGATTCCGCGCGGCAGTAATCAACTCTCGACTTTGACCCCGACGACGGCCGCGCTCTGCTGGATCTGAGGCACCAACTTGTCGGTCTTGTCCTTGGCCTGCGTGGCCAGTTCATCAATCTCCGCGCCCTTGATCTCCCCCTGCTTCTCGCGCTTCTCGATCTTGTCAAGGAAGCTCATGATTCCTTTGAAGCCCGCGTCGACGGACTTCGCGAGCGACTTGTCCTGCTCCGCGACCTGCTTCTCGACCGCCCCATACATGACCTGGCAGCTGCCCATGATGCCGCGCATGTCGGACACGCGGCTCACCGCCTGGAAGCGTCCCGACTTCTCTTTCGCGTAACGCGATTCCTTCCAGTCTTCGAAATAGTCCGACAACGTCGGGGTCATTACCACCATCGCACCAAAGCAGTCGCTCACCGAGGCATTCCAGGCTTTGGCGTCGACCAGCAACTCGCCGAGCTTCTTGTTCACATCTTTCGCGGCCGCCGTGAGCACTTCGGGACGCGGAAGGAGTTTCTTTCCCCCGTCCACCGGAGTCGCCCAGCGCTTGTCGCCACCCCACAGCATCGGCTCGATAATATAAGTAAACAACGAGCCCTCCCGGTCGATCTTCTTCCCGTTCCCGAGCTCCAGAACGACGGGCGCCACATCTTCAGGGCCCTCCGAGGCCGGAACGCCCGCGTCCAGATAGATGTCATAGTCGGCCATGGACGGGACACCCGCCACAATTCCTTCAATCGTTTCGTAGCCGAAGCTGTCCATCGCCTTGTAGTTCTCCTGCATCTTGGCAACCAGCTGATCGATCTTCTTTGGATCGGCCTTATAGGCGGCTTCGACCGATCCTCCGTTCGCCGCCACCAGCGCGGAGTAGGCCTCGCTGTTTGCCACGAAATCCTGCGAAGCGGCATTGATCTTTTCCAAGTTGTTCAGCAGGTAGCTTTTCACACTGGCTGCCGTTTCTTCCGCCCGCCCCGGAGATGAAAACACGCCTAAAGAAAGAGCCATGGCCAGGAGAAGCGCGAGAGATGAGCGGGTATTCATATTGAGAATGAGTTTCAATTTCCAAAACTCGGGTCTCCGACGCAAGTGAAAAGCGAGCCCGCCTGTTGCCTGGCCCGAAGGAGGAGCCGGTTACCTTTTCAAACACCCAGGACCACGATATCGACGGTCCGGGTGTGGGCGCTGCGGCGATGTTCAAAGACGAAGATGCCTTGCCAGGTTCCGAGGGTCAGGCGGCCGTCGGCGATGGGGATCACTTCGCTGGTGCGAGTGAGGGCCATGCGCAGGTGGCTGGTGGTGTCGTCGGGGCCCTCGAGCGTATGGACGTAGTCACCCTCTTGCGGAACGAGCTTTTCGAAGTATGCGTGGAGGTCGGTCCTGGCGCTCGGGTCGGCATTTTCGTAAATGACGAGGCTGGCGCTGGTATGGCGGATAAAAACGGTGACGGTGCCGGTCAGGACGCCGCTTTCGCGAACGACTCGCGCCACTTCGTCGGTGATCTCGTAAGTGCCCTTGCCTCGGGTACGGACGGCGATGCTTTGGTGCCGGGCAATCATTGTGGTCGAATCGCGACGAGCAGCCAGCCTGCTAGGAATAACAGCCCGCCGATCGGGGTAATGGCCCCCAGCCAGCGAACATTGGTGATCGCCAGTAGATAGAGCGACCCCGAGAAGATGAGGATGCCAGCGGCCCAGATCCAGACGACGGTGGAATTCCGGCTGGCGGCCCAGAGCGCGGCAACCGCGTGCACAAGATGATAGAGGACAGCCGTCTGCCAGATGGAGGCGGTTTGGTTGGTGGCAAGCAGCGTGGCCAGTTGATGAGCCCCGAAGGCTCCCAAGCCTACACCGAGGAATCCGAGAATGCCGGCGATCTGAGTGGCAAGTTGCATAGGGGTGCAATGATCGCGGCGGCGGGCGTACTAATCAACTTTCGAGCTGACCCGAAGACAAGCTTCAGGCCGACGGAGCAAGGCTCACGATGCTCGTGCGCAGAGTCTGCTCCGGCAGGCTCGGACCGATAAAGAGAGCGAGCGGCGTGTTAATCCGTGCCGTGTCTCCAATAGGGAAAAACTGTGGTTCGTCGAAGCGATCGACTTTCTGAAAAACAAAGAGCTCCCCCGGGTTCTCGACGAAGCGGACCAAACCCTTGGCGCGGATCACTTCCTGCGGGAGATTGCGCAGCAAATGGTGGAACGCGCCTTTTGCAACGCGGTCCGGCAGCGGCAATTCCAAGGACGAGAAGTGGTGTTCGGAATGACTATGCGCGTGATGCTCGCCCGGGTGATGATCATGGTGCTGAGAGGAATCCACTTCCGCCGCCAGGGAGCGCTCCTCCTCGGCGGCCAGTTCCTCGGACAGCGCCACCAACTTGCCGGCAAACTCCTCCATGCCGACCCGTCGCCCACGGACGCGATGGCGTTCGAGAGACTCGTAGACTTCCGCGAGACGGGACTCTTTCACGATGTCCGACCGCGAGACGAAAAGATGCGAAGCGGTTCGGACTTGTTCGCGCTCCAGCGCGTTGTGCCAGAACCGCTTCTGCCAACGCTGCGCGTCAATGATCGAGATCTGCACAGGGAGGGAGAAGCGGCGCAGACTCGGTTGCAGGGACAACGTTTCGATGAGCAACTCGCTATCGGTGGTGCCATTGGATTCCACGAGTAGCAAGCGTCCGGGCCGATGCGCAAACTTCTCGAGCTCTGCCAGCAACTCGTCCCGCGAACCGCAGCAAACGCAATCTCCGCTGATCGCGGCAATCTCCGCGGCCAGGCCGCGCAGTTGGGCGGCATCGACTTGCGCGTTTTGATAATCGTTGATGATTACGTGGGGCTCGAGACCCTCCTCGCGCAGTCGCGGCAACAATCCCTTAAGGAACGTCGTCTTGCCCGCACCCAGAAATCCAACAAGAAGAACCAACGGCGTCATGCTGTTTTTGATGAGACAGGCTGTTGCGCACGGGCGTTCATTCGGGCAGGTTGCGAGGCTATGGATACGCGCATTCCGGTTACCATACTCACTGGTTTTCTTGGAGCAGGCAAAACCACGCTGCTCAATCGTATTCTCACCGAGCAGCACGGGTTGCGAATCGCCGTGATCGAGAATGAGTTCGGAGAGATTGGCATCGACCACGAGTTGGTCATCAACACCGAAGAGGAACTTTTCGAGATGAACAACGGCTGCATCTGCTGCACCGTGCGTGGCGATTTGATCCGGATCCTGGGAAACCTGATGAAGCGGAGGAACCGCTTTGATCGGATTCTGATCGAAACGACGGGCCTGGCCGACCCAGGCCCGGTCGTGCAGACGTTCCTGGCCGATGACGAGATGCAAGCCACGCTCATGGTCGACGCAGTGGTAACGGTTGTCGACGTCAAGCATATCCTCCTGCACCTGGATGACAGCGACGAAGCGAAAGAACAGATCGCCTTCGCCGACGTCATCCTGCTGAACAAATGCGACCTCGTGACCGCATCTGAGCTGGACGCGCTGGAAAAGCGCCTGCGGGGCGTGAATGCAATGGCCAAGATCTATCGGACGATCAACGCGCAGGTCGAATTGCCCAAGGTGCTGGAGATTGGCGGCTTCAATCTCGACCACGCCATGGAAGTCGATCCGCACTTCCTCGAAGAGGAAGACGAACACCATCACCACCACCACGACGACGAAATCACCAGCGTAGGCTTGGAACGCGCCGGCCACTGCGATCCGCAAAAACTCAATGGCTGGCTCTCCGAACTCCTGCAGACCCAGGGTCAGGATATCTTCCGCATGAAGGGCGTTTTCGCCGTGAAAGGAAACCCCGAGAGGGTGATCTTTCAGGGAGTGCACATGATCCTCAACGCCGCGTCGGGTGGTCCGTGGAATGGACGCCCCTCGAAGAACAGCCTCGTCTTCATCGGCCGCAACCTCGACCGTACCGCCCTCGCCAGGGGGTTCGACAGCTGCTTCTCCTGAGCTGAGAGCAGCCTCGCCAGAGAACACCGCGATGGGATTTGCAAAGCAGTGGGCACTGGAAGCCAGTGACCATATCCTCTCTCTCGCCTGGTTGGGCGAGCAGCTTGTGGTCACTCCAAGCACCGGCACGTTTCTTCTTCTCGACCGGGCTGGTGAGGCGGTCGCCGGATTTGCCGATCATGGGCTCGGCAACGGCATACCGGCAGCGCGAGAAGACTTGCTCGCGACGTGCGGATTCGACGGGAGCGTTCGATTCTACAAGATCGCTGGAACGCGCGTTGAGCCGGCGCACGAAAAAATCCTGGGCCAGGGCTGGATCGAGCACGCCAAATGGAGCCCCGACGGTTGCCATCTCGCCGCAGCCCTGGGCAAGACGCTCTTCATCCTGGATACCCAAGGCGAAATTGCCCAAACCATTCCCAGCCACAAAACGTCTGTCTCCGATTTTGCGTGGAATCCCAGAAATCCGGTCGAAATTACAAGCGTCTGTGGAGGTGGTGCGCAAATGTGGCGCGTCGGTGAACCGGAACCCTTCGCTCGCTTCGATTGGGGCGGAGCCAGCCTCCTCGTCGCCTGGAGCCCCGATGCGCGCTGGATTGCCACAGCCGACCAAACACCAAGCGTCCACCTCTACGATTTCACGCGCGACCATCCGCTCCACATCCACGGCTTTGAAACAAAGGTAAAGACCATCGGCTTTTCCCCGGACGGTCGGCAACTGGCCACCGGAGGGGGACCGACCGTCACGGTTTGGAATTGCACCGGAAAGAACGGGCCGGAGAACAGCGTCCCCCGCCAACTGAGATTTCACAAGGGCCATGTCGAAACTCTCGCCTGGTCGCCGACCGGAAGTTTCCTTGCCACCGGCGACAATGTCGGCCGGCTGGTCATTTCTGAAGCGCAGGGGCGGCCGATCTCGGCGTTTGAAGACAAAGAAGCCATCGCCGCCCTGGCCTGGAGTCCTGATGGCGAGTCGCTGGCAGTGGGCGACGCCGCCGGACGGGTTATCCTATTTAGCGATTGACGAGCGCCATCCCTGCTTCCGGATAACGCTCTCCCTCGGCAACCCCCGGCGGAAAAAGATTATCGATCTGTGTCAACTCGTCTGCACTCAGGCGGACGTTGAGGGCTCCCATGTTGTCTTCCAAGTAGCGGACGCGCTTGGTGCCTGGAATAGGGATGACGTCTTCGCCCTGGGCGAGCACCCAGGCGAGCGCGAGTTGCGCGGGAGAACAGCCCTTCCGCCCGGCAAGATTCTTGACGTGACTGGCCAGGCGGAGGTTGCGGTCGAACGCCTCTCCCTGGAAACGCGGATTCGTCCGCCGCCAGTCGCTCTCCGCCAAGTCGGAGGGCTTCTCAATCGCCCCTGTGAGAAAGCCGCGACCGAGCGGGCTGTAGGCCACGAAGTTGATTCCCAACTCGCGACAGGTTGCCAGCGTTCCATCGCGCTCCACATCTCGAGACCAGAGCGAGTATTCCGATTGAAGAGCGGTGATCGGGTGCACCGCATGCGCACGCTTGATGGTCTTCGAACCAGCCTCGGAGAGACCGAGCCAGCGCACCTTGCCCGCCTGCACCAAACGCACCATCGCCCCAACCGTCTCCTCGATGGGAACTCCCGGGTCTACCCGATGCTGATAGTAGAGATCGATGGTATCCACGCCTAACCGCTTCAAGCTACCTTCACATGCCTTCTGGACATTCGCCGGCGAGCTGTCCACTCCGACGGTCGTCCCTCCTTCAATCCGAAAGCCAAACTTCGTCGCGAGAATGACGCGTTCGCGCGGCATTTCGCGCAGGAACCGTCCAAGCAGTTCTTCGTTCTTGTAAGGGCCGTAGATTTCCGCGGTGTCGAGAAAACTACCACCGAGCTCAAAGTAACGACGCAGGACCGCGAGGGCCTCAGTTTCGTCGGCGGGGCCATACGCGTAGGACATTCCCATGCAGCCCAAACCGAGCGGCGATACTTCCACCGAACCAAACTTGCGAGCGTTCATAGATTAACCTCGCTTCATGCTACACCAAGAATCAGCGTCTCAAAAAAGATTCGCGGCGACGCAGGCCTTTCTCCGGAACCGGTCCTGCCGTTACATACTCATGCCACCGTCGACCGCGAGGACTTGACCGGTGATGAACGAAGCCTCGGGGCTGGCCAGAAAGGCAACGGCTGCGGCAATGTCATCGGCAGCTCCGAAGCGCGTCAACGGGATCTGCGCCAAGGCAGCCTTTCTGACGTCCTCACCGAGAACAGAGGTCATATCCGTCTCGACGAACCCCGGCGCGACGACATTCGCGGTGATATTGCGGCTGGCGAGCTCACGGGCGAGCGTTTTGGTCAACCCCACCAGTCCGGCCTTGCTGGCGGAGTAGTTGGCCTGCCCGGCGAGCCCAATCAACCCGCTCACTGAGCTGATATTGATGATGCGTCCCCGGCGCTGCTTGACCATGGCCCGCAGAACGGCCCTCGAGAAATTGAAAGCTCCCTTCAAATTGGTGTCGAGAACGACATCCCAATCTTCGGAGCTCATGCGCATGACAAGCGTATCGCGGGTGATCCCAGCGTTGTTGACGAGCACATCACAACGACCGAAGTCGGAGAGGATCTTCTGGGCGGTTTCCTGAACGGCGTCGAAATCGGCAACATCCACCGCATAGGGCTTGGCAGCGTCCGGTGTCGCGGCATTGATCGCCTCGGCTGTCTTCTGAGAGTTCGCTTCGGTTCGGCTGACCACGGCGACCCGGGCTCCCTCGGTGGCGAGCCGTTTGGCAATAGCTTCACCGATGCCGCGTCCGGCGCCGGTCACAATGGCAACTTGATTTTCGAATCGTTTCATAAGAGGTGCTCAGCTTTGCCTGGCGGAGGGCGCCGACCGTTGCTTTGCAGGGGCGGTTCAGCGGCCGTCGGACGCCGTATTCCACAGGCTCTCGACACCGGGGCGTCTTCCAACTGTCGAAAAATCGGGCGTCTGCTTGAGCATTCTAGACCTTCACCCAGCTCCGGCTGCGCGCACTCTTTTCGATCGCGGCGAGCACTTTCTCATTCTTCAGGCCTTCTTCAAAGGTTGGCTGCACGCTCTTGCCGTCCACCACCGCTTTGACGAAATCTGCGAAGGCATTCACGAAGGTGTGCTCGTAGCCGATGATATGCCCGGGGGGCCACCATGCGGAACCATACGGGTGTATCGGCTCAGTCACTTGGATGTCGCGAAACCCGCGAGCGTCTGCGGGGTCGTCCACATTGAAAAACTGGAGCCGATTCATGTCCTCGAAATTGAAGAAGAGGGAGCCTTTGTTCCCGTTGATTTCGATTGTGATGTGGTTCTTGCGGCCGTGGGCAAAGCGGGTGGCCTCAAAGTTGGCGACGGCCCCGTTCTTGAAGCGTCCGATCCAGGAGACCGCATCATCCACCGTCACCCTGCCGAGTTGCTTCCCTGCCTTGGCCCCGAGGCCCTTGCCAACCTCCTCGAGAATCGGCCGCTTCTTGATGAACGTCTCCAACAACCCACAGACCTCGCTGACCTCGCCGACCAGGTACCGCGCGATATCGATTATGTGTGAGTTGATGTCGCCATTGGTGCCCGAACCTGAGAATTTCTCCTGCAGGCGCCAGACGAGCGGGAAGTTCGGGTCGGCAATCCAGTCCTGCGCGTAGCGCGCCCGGACATGATAAATGCGGTCTCCCACGTCGCCGCGTTCAATCATTCTCTTGGCTTGGGCGATGGCGGGAATACGGCGGTAGTTGTGGCAAACCATGTTCACCACGCCCGCCTTTTTCACCGCGGCGACCATCTTCTCACACTCGGCGACATCAATCCCCAGCGGCTTCTCACAGAGAATGGCCTTGCCATTTTTCGCCGCCTCGAGAGCAATCTCGCAGTGGCTGTCGTTGGGTGTGGAAATGTCGACGATATCAATCTCAGGATCGCTCACGACCGCCTTCCAGTTCGTGCTCGCGTTCGTCCAACCAAGATGTTCACGAGCTGCCTCGACGTTCTTCGCTGATCGTCCGCAAATTGTGTGCAGGACCACATCGGCCGGCAGGTCGAAGAATCTGGGTGCCTGGCGCCACGCATTGGAGTGCGCCTTGCCCATGAAGTTGTAACCGATCATTCCAACGTTGAGAGAGCGTCTGGCCATAGGAAGCAGGGGAAAAACCGTTCGACTTCACCAGATGCCGCGGCGTCTGCAAACAAAAAACCGTCCCGCACTTCGCCGGTCCGGGGCCGAGCCCGGAAATCGCCGGGGACGGGATTGACGAATCCGGAGAATCGCCTATCATTTCTCAAACGCAGGGGAGCTTTCGTAGCTGAGAGTCCCGGTCGCTAAACGATCTGGGAGACCCTTGGAACCTGATCCGGCTAACACCGGCGTAGGGAGCAGAGATGAGTTCTAAGTTAATAGTTTCCAGTCTTGAGCCGCCACCGAAGCCGGTCGTGGCATCTGCTTCCTGCACGGCCGCCGTGGTCTTTGGACGAAACGACGAACTTAAGACTCAGAATGATCGCACCGCAGAACGCCATCGAGCCTGACAGCAGCGAGCCGCTGCCTAATTCCAGCCGCATCTACGTTGAGGGAGAGATTCACCCGGATATTCGGGTTCCCATGCGCGCGATCGAACTTGCGCCTACGAAATCGTTCGACGGCACGATGGAAGCCAATGCGGCGGTTCGTGTTTACGACACCAGCGGTCCCTGGGGCGATCCGGAGTTTAACGGAAATGTCGAGCAGGGGCTTCCGGCCCTTCGCCGGGAATGGATCCTCAAGCGCGGCGACGTCGCGGAGTACCAAGGCCGCAATGTCCGCCCCGAAGACGACGGTTATCTGAGCGTCACCCATGCCCACGCCGCCGCCGCTCGTCGCGGCGGACTCTCCCCGCTGCAGGCGCCGAGGAATGCCCGTCGCCAACCGCTCCGCGCCTCCGCCGACCATCCTGTGACCCAACTCTGGTACGCGCGGCAAGGCATGATCACACCCGAAATGGAGTTCATCGCCATTCGCGAGAATCTTGGAAGGGCCAGGATCGCGCAAATGGAGAAAGACATCGTCCGCAACGATCTTGAGAAGCAACATGCCGGCAGCGCCCAACTCGCGAGCGATTCGCGCGACGCGCAACGCCATTCTTACATCCCGTCGGTCTTCCGCCGCTTTCCGCAGCGCATACCTTCCCAGGTCACCCCGGAGTTTGTCCGCGCAGAGGTCGCCGCGGGCCGGGCGATCATTCCCGCGAACATCAATCATCCGGAATCTGAGCCGATGATCATCGGCCGCAATTTCCTGGTCAAGATCAATGCCAACATCGGCAACAGTGCCGTGGCTTCGAGCATCGAGGAGGAGGTCGAAAAGATGCGCTGGGCCACCAAATGGGGCGCCGACACCGTCATGGATCTCTCCACGGGGAAGAACATCCACGCCACGCGCGAATGGATTCTCCGCAATTCACCGGTTCCCATCGGCACAGTTCCCATTTACCAAGCCCTGGAGAAAGTCGGTGGAAAGGCAGAAGAACTCACCTGGGAGGTCTATCGCGACACGCTGATCGAACAAGCCGAGCAGGGTGTCGACTATTTCACCGTTCATGCTGGCGTGTTGCTGCGTTTCATTCCTCTGACCGCCAGACGGATGACCGGTATTGTTTCACGGGGAGGCAGTATCATGGCCAAATGGTGCCTGGCCCATCACCGGGAAAGCTTCCTTTACACGCACTGGGACGAAATCTGTGAGATCATGGCCGCCTATGATGTCAGCTTCTCAATCGGCGATGGATTGCGGCCGGGCAGCATTGCTGACGCCAACGACGAAGCTCAGTTCGGGGAGCTCTTCATCCAGGGGGAGCTAACTCAGCGCGCGTGGAAGCACGGCGTTCAGGTGATGAACGAAGGTCCGGGTCACGTGCCCATGCATATGATCGAGGAGAACATGGCCAAGCAGCTCGAATGGTGTCATGAGGCTCCCTTTTATACGCTTGGTCCCCTCACCACTGATATCGCCCCTGGCTACGACCACATTACCAGCGGCATCGGCGCTGCCATGATTGGATGGTACGGGTGCGCGATGCTCTGCTACGTAACTCCCAAGGAGCACCTCGGGCTGCCAAACAAGAAGGACGTCAAGGACGGCGTGATCGCTTACAAGATTGCCGCCCACGCCGCTGACCTCGCCAAGGGCCATCCTGGAGCACAATATCGCGACAATGCGCTCTCCAAGGCCCGGTTCGAGTTCCGTTGGGAAGACCAGTTCAACCTGAGCCTCGACCCGGTCACCGCGCGGGAGTTCCACGACGAGACGCTTCCTCAGGAAGGCGCCAAATCCGCGCACTTTTGTTCAATGTGCGGTCCTCACTTCTGTTCGATGAAGATCACTGAAGACGTTCGCAAATACGCCGCGGAGCAAGGCATCAGTGAGGAAGACGCCGTGCAGCGCGGAATGGAGGAGAAGTCCGCTGAATTCATCGAGCAAGGCGCCGAGCTGTATTCCAAGGCGTAGGTAATCGCGTCCGTCCATCGTTCGCGGAGCGCAAGCCTGCTTGCCTCCCTCGGGCGATCTTTCGCTTCCGAAAACCACCAAGTCCGGCGGCAGGCGAACTTCAGCCTAGGAAATCAATCTGCCGCACAATCGCGGCAAAGTCGCGTGTCCCCCAACGCCGGTGGATCTTGCCTTCTTCTATATCTCCCGCGCTCGGTGTAGCGCACGGTTACGCGATCGTTCTCCGCGACGATTTCCTGGACGTCCAACTCGATGACGAAAGCGTCGTGCAGATCACGCCAGACGCCGAGGGCCATGTCTAGAGCATCTCTCGGAAATCATTTCCGAGAAGCGCGCAGCAAACGAGAGTTCGGGGGAGCATTCGCCCAGGCGAATCCCCGGGTGTAGTGCTCGGCGTCCGCGCCGGGCACAAGCGTCGGTTGGCTCAAAAGCAGATGGAGGGGGCTCGACCATTATCCTCGCTGAGATCACGGTGGCTAACGTCACCAGTCTCGTCGCCAAAGATTTGTCCGGCGTGGACGCCGGACAATCATTCGCCTGGGCGCAATGCTCCCCAGACCCCGGCGTAAATGGCCTCGGTTGATCCTTACAGCGACTCGCCAAAATCTCCACCTCTCGATCTTTTTGGAAATCTCTTTCGAGAATTGCTCTAAACTAAGCTTGCTGAACCGAGGACGCCCTGAAGGAGGGTATCGGCGGTAAACAGCTGCGCAGTCGCTCATTCACCAGGATTGAAAGACGCACAATATTGTGCTACAACGACTTATCTGTTTCAATGGAATCCATGGGTGGTCTGAACTCATCAGATCGGGCCCGCAGCTTTCGGGCCCCGGTTGCCGGCGGGAACGCCCTCGACTCTTGGACGCGCGTCAATATCCATCCACATCGCGATTCCCCGCGCGCCGCTCGCACCCGGCTTCGACGACAACTAGCGGCCGATGGCCGGACTCAACGTCGCAAGCTGTTGCTCGTTGCGCTTGAAATATTTCATAGCAAGCGCCTTGCGCTCCTGGAGGATGGACTCGATATCTTCGCCCCCAGCGGGTGCGCTCCAAAATGTCCGTCCGGGAGGAAGCCAAGCTCGACCGGTGAAATTATCCGGAACCGTCCCTCCTGGCGCTACGCGCGGATTGTCGGAGACATAAAGGCGTTGCCCGCCCCGGCCAAGAGCGACCATTTCCACATGGCCGTAATAGCCACCGGGAGTGCCACGCGGCCGTTTCCCGACTCTTTGATCGCCCGAATAGACCAAGACGCTTCCCAACGGAGCCCTCTGCGGGGAACTACAGCGAATTGGCCTCCACCCTGCCCTGTTGAGAATCACTTCCCAATCTTGCCCGTTCCCACCGGCAAGCCCCTTGCCGAGTCCCGCGCTTCGGAGGATCGAGAGCATTCCCCGACCGCACCAGCCAGAGCCAATGTTATCGGTTGCGCTTTCGACGGCCGCCGCCACAAGAGTCGAACGCGTTATCAAGGGAGCCTGTTGCGTCGAACCCTTGATCAATGGTATCTGCTCCGCAGCTCCGGCGGCAGACACAAAAAGGACCACGGCTAAGGTACAGCGGGCGAGCATCGGCGGCTACCATACGCGTTTCCGCGTTTCCGCCAAGGGTTTTCTGTCGATTTCGGCAGAAAAATTATTCCGCCGCTAAAGTCTCAAGGCCCTCCGTCTCAACCAGTAAAAGATGACCGGCGTTACGATCAGAACATGCAGCAAGCTGCTGGCCATTCCCCCGATAACCGGGGTCGCCAGCGGCTTCATGACCTCTGCACCGGTACGAGTGCTCCACATGATCGGGAGAAGGCTGGCGATAACCGTGCCGACCGTCATCACCTTTGGTCTGAGGCGTAGCATGGCCCCCTCGATGACTGCTGATCTGAGATCTTGCAGGTGAAAGGCGCTTCCTTTTTCCGCGATTTTCCTCTGAAGGGCCTCCTCGAGATAAATAACCATGACCACGCCGGTCTGAATCGCGGTCCCAAACAGGGCGATGTAGCCAATCCAAACGGCGACGCTGAAATTATACCCAAGGGCGTACTGAAGGAGGACACCACCCGTAAGCGCAAAAGGCACTGCCAAAATGACATGCGCTGCCTCGACGACGGAACGGAAGACGACACTCAACAGCATGAAAATGATCAGGAGGACAACCGGCACAATCAGCATCAAGGTCCGCTGAGCGCTCAATTGGCTTTCGTACTGCCCACTCCACTTCAGGGTGACGCCCGCAGGAAGATCGATTTCCTTCGCGATGCGCTGTTGAATATCATGAACGAAACCCCCAAGGTCCCTGCCGCGAACGTTGCTCTGCACGAAGACCCGGAGCAAGCCGTCTTCGCTCGAGATCTCGCTTGCTCCGCTCGAGCGCCGTATCGAAGCGACCTGTCCGAGCGGCACACTAAAGCCATCCTTGGTGGGGATCAATATCCCCCCGATTTTCTCAATATCCTCGCGCTCGTCACGCGCCAACCGCAACTGGATCGGGTATCTGGCCCGCCCTTCGATCGTCGTGCTGACATTCAGTCCGCCGAGGCCGATCTCGACTACGTCCATAAGGTCACGAATGCTTAACCCATAGCGGGCGAGCGCGAGACGATCCGGCACGATCTCCAGATATGGCTTTCCCTGGGTCCGTGAAGCTGTCACGCCTACCGCGCCCGGGACCTGACGCACCAGGTCCTCGATCTTGAAGGCGACTTGCTGAATGGTGTCCAGATCGGGTCCCAGAATTTTGATGCCCACCTGCGCTCGAATTCCCGTGCTGAGCATGAGGATTCGATTCTCAATCGGCTGGAGGAAACCGGGCACGTAGCCGGGAACGAGGCTCAGCTTTTCAGAGAGCTCAGCGATGATCTTCTCCTTGGTCATTCCCTTTCGCCACGACTCCTCAGGCTTAAGCATGATCGTGGTTTCGATCATCTC
This sequence comes from uncultured Verrucomicrobiae bacterium, assembly GCA_963820865.1. GTDB lineage: Bacteria > Verrucomicrobiota > Verrucomicrobiia > Chthoniobacterales > Terrimicrobiaceae > DASTFP01. Next base: position 935,935 of record CAWGBZ010000007.1, on the reverse strand, counting down.
GACCGGCGCCGGATCCGTAGGGGTTTCGGCACGCCCCAGCTTACCAGCGACCGACTCGACTTCCGGGACGGTTCGGATCGTGCGGTCCTGCCATGCCATGATGCGCTTCACCTCGGTCAGTGAGGTGCTCGGCAGCAGGACCGGCATGAAGAGCAGGCTGCCTTCGTTGAGCGGTGGCATAAACTCGCTCCCAATACGTGAGGCCAGCGCGATGGCTGAGGCCAGGAGCGCCGCTGCCGCCACCAGAACGATCCGTCCATGCCGCAGGCCGAACTCCAAGGCCGGGCGGTAGAGCTTTGTGAGAAAGCGCATCACGACGTTGTCGTTCTCCGCTCGAAATGGTCCCCGGACCAGCCACGTGCACAGCACGGGAACCAGAGTCACTCCCAGCAAGGTCGCGCCAACCATTGCAAACGTCTTGGTGAACGCCAGAGGGTGGAAAAGCTTTCCCTCCTGTCCGGTGAGCGCGAAGACAGGGAGAAACGCCAGAATAATAATGGCCATGGCGAAAAAGATCGGGCGCCCTACTTGATGGGCGGCCCGCCGAATGACTTCCAGGCGCGGTCTGGTGCCGGCACCGGTTTTCTCTGCCGCTTCGCAATGCCGGATCACATTTTCTGTCATGACGATACCCGCGTCCACGAGCACGCCAATGGCAATGGCAATGCCGGACAGCGACATGATGTTCGACGTGATGCCGAACCCATGCATGAGAATGAAGGAAATGATAATGGAGATCGGCAGCGGAAGCGTGACGATCAGGATGCTGCGGAAGTGCCAGAGAAAGATGATATGGGCCAGCGTGACCAACAGAATCTCCTCGAAAAGCGCGTGCTTGAGCGTCTCGATGGTCCTCTCGATCAGACCGCTGCGATCGTAAAAAGGAACAATGGTCACACCTTTCGGCAAACCCGGCGCGATCTGCGCGATTCTTTCCTTCACGCGCTGAATCACCTGCATGGCATTTTCACCGGTGCGCATGACGACCACCCCGCCGACGACCTCACGGCCGTCTACGTCGAGCGCGCCGCGGCGGAAATCGCCTCCAATCGAGATCTCGGCGATATCCTCGAGATAAATCGGCAGTCCTCCTTGCGAACGCACCGCAACCCGTCGGAGATCGTCCAGACTGTTCACCAATCCAATCCCGCGCACGACGAACTCCATCCCGTTTTCCTCAATGACCTTGCCGCCGACATTGATATTGCTCGCCGTCAGGGCGTCCATCACCTCGCGCAGGTTCACCTCCGCCTGTCGCATCTTCCCGGAGTCCACGGCGACCTGGTACTGCCGGACGAAACCTCCGATGCTGGCGACTTCGGCAACCCCTTCGACCGCGGCAAGCTGGTAGCGAACAAAGAAGTCCTGCAACGAGCGCAGTGTTCCCAGATCAAAGCCGCCTAAGCCGTCCTCCTGACTGCTCCCCGCGGCCAACGATGGATCGACTCTGAGGTAGTATTGAAAAACCCAGCCCAACCCTGTGGCATCCGGCCCCAGTTGCGGCGTGACGCCTTCGGGAAGCAGCGTCTGCAGGAAACTAAGCCGCTCGAGAACCCTGGTCCGCGCGAAGTAATTGTCGATGTTGTCGTCGAACACCACCGTCAGCAAAGAGAAGCCAAACATCGAAGAGGCACGCACTTCTCTGACTCCCGCGAGTCCCTGAAGATTGGTGGAGAGCGGGTAGGTGACCTGGTCCTCGACTTCCTGCGGGCTGCGTCCGGGCCAGTCGGCAAAGACGATGACCTGGTTCTCGCTGAGGTCGGGAATGGCATCAACCGGCGTGTGACGCACCGCCCAGATGCCCCACGCCACAATCAGCAGCGTGGCGCACGCCACCAGAAAGCGGTTTCTCAAGGACCAATCGATCACCCAGGAGACCAGGCTGCCGGGTTGCGCCATCCTTTCTTCGTTCTGCGGTGCAGACGCCAGCCCGTCCTCGCCCTCGGCGTTCAAGGCTTGACCCCCGTTCCGCAACTCAACATCTCCGCGCCGAAGTAGGGATTGCGGATTTCCGAGCCGGATTGGACCCATTTGGCTTTCGCGGGCGCTCCCGGAAAGCTATCCCCGGCCATCGGGCATTCAAAAACCGCGATCCCCGGAGCCTGACCTCCGCGTTTGAGCGCCAGCGCCAGATCCGCGCCGATCGTGCTCCAGGGAAGAAAGGACTGCCGGAGCGCCTTGAGGTCACTTCCTGCCGGGCCTTTTGGTATTTCCTTGAGGCGCGCAAGCAGTTGGTCGATCTCCGCTTCGCCTGTCGGAGGAATGGCCACGGCCAACTCCGGCAGCTTCTGACCAGCCTTGATGACCGCCACAGCGTCATCCGCCGCCAAAGCCTCGGAAACCTCGGCGAGTTGCTTGAGAAAGTCATCGCCAACCGGCTTATCGAGCGCCCGGACGGTCTGCGGCGAAGCGACGGAACCCCGCAACTGCGCTTCTGCGTCGATCATGAGATTGCCATGGGCGACGACTCGTTCACCTTCCTTCAGGCCCTCGAGGATCTCGATCCCCTCATCGCCGACTCTTCCAGTTCTGACGGATCGCTGCTCATACTCGCCCGAGGATCTCTCCACATAGACAACGGCACGCCTGCCATCACGCAAGACCGCGGATCTCGGAACGACCAGGCTTTCGCCAAGCTGAGCGGTGATCTCGGCCTCGGCATAAGCGCGATGCGGCAGAACCCGTTTGAGACCGTGCCCGTCGCCTTGGGCAAGTGGATTGTCGACCTCGATGCGCACCTTCGTGCTGCGAGTCCGTGGATCGAAGTTCGGATCAACAAAGGTTACCACTCCCTCGAACTCGCGACCTGGCACCGTCGGCGTGCTCAGGATGGCTTTCTGTCCGATGCGAATGTCGGGCAGGTCACGCTCGTAGACCTCGGCGTGAAACCACAGCCGTGCCAAATTGCCCATCTCGAAGAGAGGCTCGCCGGTCTTGGTGTACTGGCCCTTGAAAACCTTCCTCGTCAGCACCGTACCGCTGATTGGCGCCAGCAGGTTGATCGTGTAAGTATTCTCGGGCTGCTTGGCCAGCAAAGCGACCTGCTCGGGACTTAGACCATATTGAACCAGGCGCTGCGCGGAATTTCTCGCGACCGCGGGATCTCCGCTTCGCGCGGCGTTCTGGTATTCGCGGACGACATACAACAGCTCCGGGCTGTAGATCGCAGCGAGCGGCTGGCCTTTCTCGACAAACTGCCCGACATGCTCGACGTAGATCTCATCGATTCGCCCGTCGTAAAATGCCGCGATAATGCGGTGGATGTTCTCGTCGTCCTCGAGGGTTCCGCTAAAGCGAAGCGACTTCGTTAGCTCGAGACGGCGCACCGGCACGGTCGTGACTGCAAGCACGTCCAGGGACTGCGGATTCAGGGCGACGATCCCTGCTTCCATCTTTATTTCTGACTCGCCTTCGTAAACCGGAACCAGCGCCATCCCGCAAATGGTGCAATTGCCCGGCTTGTCCGAAGTGATCCATGGATGCATCGGACTCTGGTAGAACTTGACCTTGCGACCCTCTTCCGGCGGCTTGCTGCAAGAAGCCGGCAGAAAACCGATGAGGAGAGCGCAAACCATGACCGAGAGGACCTGGCCGGTCACTCGAAACGCGCTCTTGCCGAACGAAAAGCTGAGAGTTCTCGCAGGTGTTTTCCTCACAAAGGTGTTCTCCTCAATCTGAGGGCGTTGCTGATGACCGACACACTGCTCATGGCCATGGCAGCGCTGGCCACGATCGGACTCAGCAATAGACCGAAGAACGGATAAAGGACCCCGGCCGCAATCGGAACCCCCAGACCGTTGTAGAGGAACGCGAAGAGCAAGTTCTGCCGAATGTTCCGCATGGTGGCCCGGCTCAGGGCGATGGCTTGAACGATTCCGCGCAAGTCTCCCTTGACCAGGGTCACGCCCGCGCTGTGCATCGCCACATCGGTACCCGTTCCCATGGCAATACCGACATCGGCCGCCGCGAGCGCGGGCGCGTCATTAACCCCGTCGCCGGCCATCGCCACAACCAATCCTCTGCGTTTCAGTTCCTCCACCTGCGCCTGCTTGTCAGCAGGAGTCACCTCCGCCACCACATCGTCGATGGCAAGCTTCGTGCCCACCTGCCGGGCAGTTTCCTTGTTGTCGCCGGTGAGCATGATGATCTTCAAGCCGGCCCGGTGCAGGTTGCTGATGGCTTCCGGAGTGCTGGACTTGATCGGGTCGGAGATCGCCAGCAAACCTGCCGGCTTCTGATCGCCAGCAATCCAGATAACCGTTTGGCCCTCCTGTTGAAGTTCGTGCGCCAGGTCATCGAGTTTGTCGAGCCCGCTGACGCCCGACTCCTCGAGCAACGCACGCTTTCCCACCAGAACCGTCTTGCCGCTGACCGCCCCGCGCACGCCTTTGCCAGGATGGGACTCAAAGCCCTCGACTTCAGCGAGGGTCTGGCCGTCCGCCGCCCGCAGCACCGCGCTCGCCAGCGGATGCTCGCTGTGTTGCTCGAGCGCGGCCGCCAGTTGAACGACTTCGCCCTCGCCCCCGGGCTCAACCGGCACCACCTTGGTGACGGCCGGTCTTCCTTCGGTCAAGGTGCCCGTCTTGTCCACGACCAAAACCCCAGCCTTTCCAAGAACTTCCAGCGCCTCGGCGTCCTTGAAAAGGACCCCCACGGCGGCGCCACGCCCAACTGCCACCATGATCGACATCGGCGTGGCCAGTCCGAGCGCGCATGGGCACGCGATGATGAGCACGGCCACTGCGTTCACCAACGCGTAGGCGAGTGCCGGTTCCGGGCCCAGGAAAAGCCAGACAAAAAACGTGATCAGAGCGATCAGCACGACGGCAGGAACAAACCAACCAGAGACCACGTCGGCCAGGCGCTGGATCGGAGCCCGGCTCCGCTGGGCTTGGGACACCATCTGGACGATCTGCGCCAGCATCGTTTCGGAGCCCACTTTCTCGGCGCGCATCAAGAGACTACCGTTCCCATTGAGCGTTCCGCCCACCACCTTGCTACCCTCGGTCTTCTCCACTGGAACGGGCTCGCCCGTCAGCATCGACTCGTCCACCGCCGAGCGGCCGTCGACGACCGTGCCATCCACCGGGATCTTCTCTCCCGGCTTCACACGAAGCAGATCGCCCGACCGCACCAGCTCCAGATCGACGTCCTGCTCGCGGCCCTCCGCGACGCGATGAGCGATCGTTGGCGCGAGCCCAAGCAGCGCGCGAATCGCCTCTCCTGTTCCGGCGCGCGCGCGCAACTCCAGCACCTGACCCAGCAGCACGAGAACAATAATGAAAGCAGCCGCTTCGAAATAGACCGGAATTTCGCCGTGATGCGTCAAGCTCTGTGGCAGCAGTCCGGGGAAGAAGAGCGCAAAGACGCTAAAGACATACGCGGCGCCAGTTCCCAGCGCGATGAGGGTGAACATATTGAGATGCCGAGCCACGATGGAACGCGCCCCCCTTTCGAAAAACGGCCCCCCGCACCAAAGAACGACCGGAGTCGCCAGAACGAACTGAATCCAGGCGGAAACCTTGGACGGAATTGCGTCCAAGATCGGGAAATGCGCTCCCATCGCCAGAATCAAAACGGGGAGTCCAAGAGCCAACCCGATCTTGAAACGCAATAGCATTCCCCGCAGTTCCCCATCCTCGTTCCCCGGCGCTGCCTGAACGGGCTCGAGGGTCATCCCGCAGATCGGGCAAACGCCTGGCCGGTCCTGCCGGACTTCCGGGTGCATCGGACAGGTATAAACGGCCGCCGACGGCTTCACGAAAGCCGGGTTGCGCTCAAGCGCCATCCCGCACTTTGGACACGCACCCGGCTTGTCAGCCTCCACCCCGGGACACATCGGGCAATACCATTCCTTAGTAGGCTTGGGGCCCGCGTCGCCGTGATCATGGCGGTGATCGTGGTGATGCTCGGAGGCGCTGCCGCAACATGGCTTCGAATGGCTCATGTTCTCAATGGTCATCTTAGAAGACATGAGGTGTCATTCCGTTTCTGCTGCCTCATGACAGAAAGAGCGCCATTTCCACCGAAAACCAGGACACTCGACCGCGCCGGCCCAGGATCCAACCTGGACAGGGCATGCACTCTCATGCCTGGTCAAATCCCGACCGAGCCGAAAACCCTCGAAGAATCCTCCGCGACACTGTGGAGAGACTTGGAACGCGAGGACCTCCAATCCGCCTCAAGCGGATGCTCGCGCCGCCCGAGGCTCGTCGATTTCAGCATCCGAGAATCGCCTGCGGGCGTGCATCCAGCGCCCGACCTGTGAGGCGATCCACACCACGACGAACAGCAGCGCCGCCGCCACCACCATCGCGCCGGCCGCGGAACAGTTTAGCCAGACAGAGAGATGGAGTCCGAGAAAGGCACTCAGTGCGGCATGAAAGACGGTCAATCCCAGGCGCAAAGGCAGGTGATCGGAGAGTTGCGCGGCAAACATCGGCGGAACAATCAGCATGGCGACCGCCAGGATCGCTCCCACCGACTCGAAGGCAGACACAACAACCAGGGCCAGTGCACCCATGAGTCCGTAGTGCCAGATCGCCGTGCGTATCCCAAGAGACTTGGCCAAGCCGGGATCAAAGGAAGTGACCAGCAATTCCTTGTAGAAAATCATGATGGCGAGGATCACCGCTACCAACACGAGGGCCATGCGTAGCGCCGACGGCGGCCCAAGGGAAAAGCCAAATGTCATCACAGGCGGCTCAAGCGGCACAAAGGCGATCTCGCCATAGAGCACACAATCCGCGTCGATGTGGAAGCTCCCGCCGCTCTCCAGCATGCTCATGAGCACCACGCCGAAGGCAAAGAGCGTTGTAAAAGCGATACAAATGGCGGCGTCGGGCTTAACGCGTGACTGCCCGTGGATGAATTCGATGATGACGACCGTCAACAAGCCGGCTGCGAGCGCTCCCCCAAACGCCACCCATGTGGCCGTGGTCTTGAAGATTACGAAAGCCCCGATCAGGCCCGGGAGAATGCTATGGCTAATCGCGTCTCCGACCAGCGCCATCCGGCGGAGCAATAAATAGTTTCCGACGAGACCGCATGCCGCGGTGACAAAAAAGCCCATAAGCACAACCCAGGCGGTGATGGAAAAGTCATCGGTCCAAGGCTGAACCACCACACGCTGCAGATCGAGGGCTGGAATAAGATCACCCATGGTGGTGCTACGGGTTGATCGCGCTTCCAAAGCCCGTGGCGCGGGGCGGGACGGCGTGCCGGGACCTCGCCAACTGGATGTCTTCGAGCCCGGGTATCAATCGACCGTGGGGGTCACGTCTGGCGTAGTCGAGCCGCTTTTCCAGCATCCGAACCGTTTCTTCTCCGAGAACATGCTCGATTCTCTCGGCGTCTTCGTGCACGTGGTCCGGCGCAATGTGCGCGGCGTTCGTCAAATAAAGCTCCCACAAGCGGTGGTTACGAACGATCTCGCAAGCGCGCTGCCACCCTTCCGGCGTCAGGCAGGCCGAACCGCCATCGTTCGACAACGTGGCGTAGTGATGGCGGCAAAGCGTCCTTAGCTGCGCCTGAACGTCTTCCAGTGTCTCGCGCCGCCGCTCGGCCAACTCCCGCATGCTCACCTGATCCGTCGCAAATTCTTCGTCCTCGAGAATGTGATAGATCCCTTTCAAGGTGTTTTCGCGGGAGATTCGGGCGGATCGCGAGCGCTGCCGCCACCAACGCGTAACGATTCCATGGCGCGGCCCAAGGAAGAGACCGATGGCAAAAACGGCCGCCGCCGCCAGAACCATGAAGGGACCGGTCGGCAGGTTCCGTCCGACAAACGAGAAAAATGCACCCGCGCCTCCAGAGACCATTCCAAAGATCGCCGAGAGCACCAGCATCACCGAAAACCGATCCGTCAACAGAAACGCGGCCGCCGCTGGAATCACCAGCATGGCCGATACCAACACCACTCCGACAGCCTGCAGCGATGACACGATCGCGAAGGCCAGCAGCAACATCAGGCTGTAGTGAAAAAATTGCACCGGCATGCCCAACGAACGAGCAAAGCCCGCATCGAAGCTCGTGATCGTGTATTCCTTATAGAAGACGACGACCGCACAAAGCACCAACGTCGTGACGACACCCAACAGGATGACATCACTCCGTCCGAGAGCGGCGGCTTGACCGAACATGAATTTATCCAGCCCGCTCTTGTTCCCTCCCGGCAGATTCTGGATCATCGTGAAAAGGCAAATCCCCACGCCAAAGAACGAGGCCAGCACGAAGCCCAGCGCCGCATCCTCCTTGTGCCGGGTGGTCGCACGCAGCAATTGTACGGTTCCGGCGCCCAACAGGCCTGCCAGGGTCGCGCCGACAAAGATGGCCACCGGATCCTTGGACATGTTCCAAAGAAATCCCAGAGCGACGCCGGGCAGGACGGCATGAGAGAGGGCATCGCCCAACAGAGAAAGCTTGCGCACGACGAGGAAGGCACCCATGAGTCCGCAGCAGACACCCAGGAGCACTGAGCCCATGAGCGCGTTTCGCAGGGAGGGGTCTCTGAAACTGAAGAACCGCACCGTCCGATCCAACATCGTCGAATCGGTCAACTCGTTGATCCGCGCCGCCATTGCCGCCTCGGGAGCGATCGCCAAAACGACCAACGTCAAGAGGAGGAGCACCCCGCGAATCTTCATGACTCGGCCCGCAGCGTTTGCGCCACGTCCGAGAGAATGGTCAGTCTTCCTCCGTAGGTGGTCTGCAGTACTTCCGGGGTGAAAACCTCACTGGTCGGTCCAAAGGCGACCAGACGCATATTGAGGAGAATGAGCATGTCGAAGTAATCGCGAGCGCTCGACAAATCGTGGTGCACCACCAGCAAGGTCTTGCCTTTGGCTTTGAGCTCGCGAAGCAGGGTGATAATGGCAGCTTCCGTGGCCGCATCCACTCCGACGAACGGCTCGTCCATCAAGTAGAGATCGCTCTCCTGGGCGAGGGCTCTGGCGAGGAAAACGCGCTGCTGCTGGCCGCCGGAAAGATTGCCAATCTGGCGATTGGCGAAAGGAAGCATCTTCACCTTCTCAAGACATTCGCGAGCCACCTCGCGATCTTCTTTGGTGGGTCGCTGGGCCAGTCGCAGCCGGCCATACCGGCCCATCAAAACAACGTCCATCACGCTGACTGGGAAATCCCAATCCACCGATTCGCGCTGCGGAACATACCCAACCCGGTGGCAACTGTCGCGAAACGACTTTCCAAAAACCTTCACCCAGCCGGCGGAGATCGGCAGCAGGTTCATGATGGCTTTGATCAAGGTCGATTTTCCCGCGCCGTTCGGGCCAATGATGCCGACGAGGCTGCCTTTCGGCACGATCAGATCAAGGTTATACAAGGCGGGCCTCTTGTGATAGGCCACCGTAAGGTCGTGAACCTCCAGCGGTGCCGGGGAAAGATCGACGGCCACGCGGCTGGCGTTCTTCTCCGGGGGAATGGACTCACGCCAACGCGCTTCGGCCGGATCCTCGCTTCGGTTCACTGGAGTGCTTCCACAATCGTGGTGACATTATAGCGAACCATCCCCTCGTAGGTCCCGGTGTCAAATCCGTGCCGCATCTCTCCAGGGTTGCCCATGGCGTCGGAGTAGAGCTCGCCGCCGATTTTCACCCCCGCATCCTCGGCCACCCGCCTGATCGCGGCCGGATTTACGCTGGTCTCCACGAAGATCGCCTTCACGTCCTGCCCCTTGATGAAGTCCACCAGGTTCGCCATGTCGGCCAGGGCCGCTTCCGACACCGTGGAGACTCCTTGCAGGCCAACGACTCTGAAGCCGTAGGCGCGCCCGAAATAGTTGTAAGCATCGTGACTCGTCACCAGAATCCGCTTGCTTTCCGGCAGCCTGGCGGCGGTGTCTTTGCACCACTGCTGAAGCTTGCCCATCCGCTCCATCAGGGCCGCACCATTGTTCTCATAGTACGTCCGGCCCTCCGGATCTGCTTCGCTCAATCCCTTCACGATGGTCGGAACGGTTTGCGTCCACATGCTGACATCAAACCAAATATGGGGATCGTAGTGTCCCTGGAATTCCTTGGGTTCCAAGAGCAGTTCTTCCGGGACGCTTTCCGTCGTCGGATACACCTTCTTCCCCGAACGGGCTAGCCGGGCGAATAAGTCGCCCATCCGTCCTTCGAGCATCAGCCCGCTGTAGAAAATCACATCCGCTTTGCTGAGGCGACTGGCATCCGTTGAGGTCGGCTTGTACAGGTGCGGATCCACCCCGGGTCCCATCAATTGCTCCACCTCCACTCGATCGCCGCCTACCTGCCGGACCAAATCAGCCACCATGCCAATGGTGGTCGCCACCTGCAGCTTCTCCTGCGCCCGCATCGTCCCCGTCCCAAACAGCATTACCCAGACCAGCGCGAGAACCCACAGGAGGTTTCTTCGGCGTGGCCAAATATTTGACTTGCCCATATGTAGCATTAGATACATTTTGCTGTTATAGCTACGACAGGCATCCGGAGTTTGTCAATGTCAGTTTTTTCTGCCAGATAGGAAAATGTTCATGAAGCGCACCAAGAGCCGTCCGGAGGGAGGAGTCTCACGTGGTCCTTCCTCCGGGCCGTTGAGCGACAAGGAGACGGCGGCGTATCAGCGACGGACCCGGCAACAACACGCGCAGGAGCGGGCGCAGGATTACGTGGAGGCGATTGCCGACCTGATCTCGCAGCATGGGGAAGCGCGCGCGACCGATTTGGCGCGCTCTCTGGGCGTGACGCACGTGACGGTCATCCGGACGGTTCAGCGGCTCCAGCGAAATGGACTGGTCACTTCGCTTCCTTATCGGTCGATTTTCTTGACCGAAGCGGGCCGCAAACTGGCCTCCAAGGCGAAGACGCGTCACCGCACGGTCGTAGCCTTTCTCGAAGCCTTGGGCATATCTTCGCCAGTGGCGCGGGCTGACGCCGAAGGCATCGAGCACCATGTCAGCCCGGAGACCCTCGCCGCCTTCGAGCGCTTTCTTGCCGACAAACCCCGATCAGCAGGACGGTTCAGAGCCACGAAAGCAGGCGCCTCCCGAGCCCTGGCTGACGGAACGCAAGCTGCTTGAAGTAGACCCAAACAATCCGGCTTCTTAAGGATAGGCAGCGACGAAGATACTCGCTCGTCGCATCGAACCTACCAGAAGCCACCGGTGAGAGCGAAACGGCCCTGGCCGCGCCGCCGAGGACTACTTCGGTTGGGGGACGATACGAAGGTAAGGCTTGGGCGCCTTCCAGCCGTCAGGGTACTTCTGTTTGGCCTCCTCATCCGAGACGGAAGTCAGGATGATCACGTCGTCGCCTTGCTGCCAGTTCACCGGAGTGGCGACCTTATGGTTGGCCGTGAGTTGCATCGAATCGAGGACCCGGAGGACTTCGTCGAAGTTGCGGCCGGTGCTCATGGGATAAACGAGGACTAGCTTGATCTTTTTGTCGGGACCGATCACGAACACATTGCGGACCGTGGCATTGTTTGCCGCCGTGCGGCCGTCGCAGCTCTCTCCCGCATCAGCCGGCAACATCTCATAGAGCTTCGCAACTTTAAGCTCCGGATCGCCGATCATCGGATAGTTGACCCGATGACCCTGAGTCTCCTCGATGTCCGCCGCCCATTTCCCGTGACTGCTCACGGGGTCGACGCTCAGTCCGATAATCTTGCAGTTTCGCTTGGCAAACTCGGATTGCAGTCCAGCCATGTAGCCAAGCTCAGTGGTGCAAACGGGAGTGAAGTCTTTCGGGTGTGAAAACAAGATCGCCCAACCATTGCCGATCCATTCGTGGAAGCTAATCGCGCCTTCGGTGGTCTCGGCGGAGAAATCGGGGGCTTCGTCATTTATGCGCAGGCTCATAGATTTGGTGGAAGATAGGGCCTCCTGATTCAGGCGCAAGCGGCATCTCCGCTTCTGTCCGATCACGAATCGACCTCGCCGGTCGAGCCAGATGAGTCCCTCCTGGACCGGCATTTCAGGTGCTGCCCAGCCAGCGTTCGAGCCTCTTGCGCAGGATGGCACGGGCTCGATAGAGCCGTGTCTCGATGGCCTTCGCGGAGCATCCCTGGATCTTCGCAACCTGGTCATAAGACATCTCCTCATACTCGAAAAGAACCAGCGCCTCCCGGAGATCGTCGGGAAGGTGCGAGACGGCCTCCCGGACGGCCGCGGCTCTCTCGTCCCTTTCCAGGCGCGTGCGCGGGTCCAACTCCGCGCCGGACAGGATCTTTTCGGAGATCGCGTCGGGAAGGTGACCGGAGGAGTCATCGAGCGAGACGACGGGATGCCGGAGCTTCCAGCGGAGATGGTGGCGGACGAGATTGGTCGCGATCGTGAAAAGCCAGGTAGCAAACGCTCCCGTCGGGCGGTAGCGTCCGCAGTTCTGATAGACCCGGACGAACACTTCCTGAGCAAGGTCGAGGGCCACCGCCTCATTTCCGGTCAGCCTGATCAGGTAGCTTGTCAATCGCCGCTGCCAGCGGTCCATGATCTCGTTCAGGGCCAGATCGTCGCCGTCCCGCAATCGGGACATGGCAGCGATGTCAGGATCTTCGCGGAGAGGCGCCATGGCACAACCGAGCGTATCAGTCGATTGAGACTTGCCGCCATTCTCCGCCGTGCCCGGACAGACTCCTAGGGCAAATGCGATTGCGCCATCTCTCCAGGACGCAGAACTGAGGGAAGAACAACCTCCAGATATTCGCTTCGCTTCTCTGCGGGCAACTCCGCGGCGATGCGATAGAAATGGGCCAACATCTTCGAGCGACACTCGGAACGAAGGCGATCCGTTTGGATGATGGCCTCTTCAATCTCGGGTGTGATCGTTTGGCTCGAACGAAGCAAGGCGGCGAGGTGCTCGTCGCTTTCGGCAATCTTGGCACACATCTGAGCGCAATCGTTCTCATATTCTGCATGGGTGCGAGCAATCGTTTCCGCCTGTCGATCGTCGAGCGAGAACTTTGTGCGCATCCAGTCCATCGCCGTGGAATGCTGGCGTGTCCAGGAGAACGCAGCGATAGCGGTGAGCAGCCCCAGGAACACGAGCGCGAGAAAAACGACCAGTCCTCTTCTCATTTCAGAGCCATTTGGGCGTAAGGATTGACCGCGTGGAGGTATGAGTCCTGGCCTTTGAAGCCGGCCAGGGCGGACCCAAGAACCACACCGGCCAGAATGACCAGAGCTGCCGCCATCGACGCAATTCTCGGGCGTGCCAACCCCGAAAAAAAGCGTTCGACCCAGCCATCCGCGGCGGCGCGCTGCTCGATGCGACTCCAAACTTCCCGCTGAAAAGCGGCCGGCTCGGGCACATCCGGCCGCCAAAGTCTGATCAAGTCATCCAGATCGTCCTTCATATTCCTCTTCGAAATATCTAATCCCGCCAATCGCAGAAACCCTCGTTCGAATTCTCGCCGCGGCAAGGTTGGGAAAAAAGCCGCTTCGGTCGGTTGCGGATGGCGGGAGCCCGGCTAAGTTTGGCACAAGCCGACCATTCCCATGAAACCCCGCGTGCTGATTGTTGACGGACATAGCATGATTTTTCAGTGGCCCGATCTCACCCTTCAGCACGCGAAACGTACTGCGGTCGCGCGAGAATCGCTCATGCGAATGCTGACCGGGCTCCAGGACAATACGGACTGGCACGTCACCGTGGTCTTCGACGGCACCGGCAGCGGAACCAAGCCCTCGGAAACCACGAGCGGTGCCCGCGGAATTCAGGTCTTCTACTCAACGGCCGATCAGAGCGCGGACAGCGTTATCGAACGACTGGCCGCCAAGTACGCCGAGCGTTACGAGGTGACGGTCGCCACCGATGATTTGATGGAGCGTACCACTGTCGCGAGCTTCGGCGCAAACTCGATGTCTGCGTGGCAGCTCCGGGAGGAAATCGAGGCGGCCGGGCGCGATCTCGACGCTCGTCTCAAGCAGATGCGTCGGCATTAAAAGCGCGCTTCCGATTCAACCAAACCTTGGCCGCGCTTTTCATGCGCGTGAGAATGTAGTAGACGGTTTGGCTTCGCTGGCGGACCAGATCGGCGCCGACGATCTTGGGAACGAAGTCCGAGGGCACGTCGAGAAGTTCCTGAGGCGTAACGCCCTCCAGACCATTGCAGAGAATCGAAGTCATCGCCTTGGTCAGCGTCTGAACCTGTGGGCCGAGCGTCACACGGAAGTGCGAAGAGTAATCTCGATCCACCTTCAGGAAAATTCCGACGGTGTCAGTGCATTCCTCGTCTTTCCTAACATCTTCAAGATCAAATGTTTCTTCAGGACGAGGCACTTGCTTTGCGGCGCTGTCGGCATAGACGATCAGCATGTCTCGCTTTTCGGCATCCGGCAGCGATTCGAAGAGCGAGACAATCTGGGAGAGTTTCGGCGGATAGGACATGGCGCTGGATGACAAGCGGTTGACGTCCGTACAGGCGGCCTAGTCCTTCTCGATGGGGGCTCGCACGCGATTACCCCACTCAGTCCATGAGCCGTCGTAGTTGCGAACGCTCTTGTGCCCCAGGAGGTAAGTCAAAACGAACCAGGTATGGCTGGAACGTTCGCCGATCCGGCAATAGACGATGGTCTCGTTTTCCGGACGGAGCCCCGCCTCCCCTTCATAAATCGCCTTGAGTTGCTCGGCGGACTTGAAGGTTGCATCGTCGTTGGCGGCGCGTTTCCACGGAAAGCTCTTGGCTCCCGGGACATGCCCGCCGCGCAGGACACCCTCTTGCGGATACTCGGGCATATGCGTCACCTCGCCTTTGAACTCACCGGGCGAGCGCACATCGATAAGCGGCTTTTTCTCCTGGCTCTGCTTCAGTGTATCCTCGAAAAACGCCCGAATCTCGTCGTCGTGACGCTTCGCCGGAACGGGATATTCCGTGCGCATGTAGCTCGGCACTTCGCGCGTCAGCGGATGGCCTTCCGCGATCCACTTGTCGCGCCCCCCGTCCATGATCTTGACATTCTCATGCCCGAAAAGCCGAAACGCCCAGAGCGCATAGCACGACCACCAGTTCGACTTGTCTCCATAGAAAATCACCGTCGTGCTCTTGGCGATGCCATTCCTGGCGCACAGTTCCGCGAACGCTTCCGGGGAAATGTAATCGCGCATCGTTTGGTCCTGAAGGTCCGCCCTCCAGTCGATGTGCACGGTGCCCGGGATGTGACCGGTCCCGTAAAGCAGGATGTCCTCGTTGCTTTCGACGAGGCGCGTATTGGGTTCGTTCAGGTGCGAGGCGACCCACTCGGTGGTAACCAGCGACTCAGGATGTGCGTAGTTCGGATCAATCATGGGGATGTCTTCCTGCGGGAATCTACTTTGGGCCGGCAAGGAATGCTAACCCCCTGTCTCGAAGAATCGAGACCCCAAGCCACCCTTACCTCTCAACCTCCGAGATCCTCGCCCACCATGTACCGGGTGAAGCGACGGATCACAATATTCTCGCCGAGTTCGGCGATCTTGGAGTTAACGAAATCTTTGATGGTCAAGTCGGGATTCTTGATGAACGCCTGCTCGAGCAGGCAGACGGTGCCGAAGAACTTGTCGATCTTGCCGTCCACGATACGGTCGATGATGTTGGCCGACTTTCCCGTGACCTGCGCGGCATAGATTTCCCGCTCCGCCTGGATCAGGGTCTCCGGGACCTGATCCCGGGAAACATAAAGCGGATGGGAAGCGGCAATATGAAGCGTGATGTCCTTCACGAACTCGCGGAAGACATCGTTCTTGGCGACAAAATCGGTCTCGCAGTTGATCTCCACCAGGACGCCGACCTTGCCTTGGAGGTGGATGTAGGAGGCGACAATGCCTTCCTTGGCCACGCGCGACGCCTTCTTGCTGGCGCTGGCGATGCCTTTCTTGCGAAGCAATTCCTCGGCCTTGGCCATGTCACCGCTCGTTTCATCGAGCGCGCGCTTGCAATCCATCATCCCCGCGTTGGTCTTTTCGCGAAGTTCTTTGACGAGGGAAGGAGAAATGTCGGGCATACCTTGTAGGGAAAAAGTCTGAAGAAACGGTGGTTCCGGGCTCCGAAACCTATTCGGCGACCGCGGCCAGCTCGCTGACTGTCTCGGTCTTGCCGCGAACGCCCTGGCCTTCCACAATGGCGTCGACCAACTTCTGGAGGATCACGCGGATCGAGCGAATGGCGTCGTCGTTGCCGGCGATGGGATAATCGATCTTTTCCGGGTCGCAATTTGTATCGACGATCGCGACCACCGGGATCTTCAAGCGGGCGGCTTCGGCTACCGCAATTTCCTCGCGGTTCGTGTCGATGATGACCAGAGCATCAGGCAACTGCTGCATGTTCAGCAGGCCTTCGAGGTTGCGGTGAAGCTTGGCGGCTTCGCGGCGCAGAGCGGAGGTTTCCTGCTTGTTCATCCGAGCAAAGGCCGGGGTCTTCTCCAGTTCCTGGAACTCGCGCAAGCGGGCGACACTGCGGCGAATGGTTTGGAGGTTGGTGAGGGTGCCTCCGAGCCATCGCTGATTCACAAAAAACTGCCCGGTGACTTCCGCAGCCTCCCGAACCGCCTCCTGGGCCTGCTTTTTCGTGCCCACGAAAAGGATCTTCCCTCCGCCCTTGACCACTTCACCGAGATAGGCCGCCGCCTTGGCGAGCTGGTCGACCGTGATGGAGAGATCGATGATGTAGATGGAGTTCTTCTCTTCAAGAATGAAATCCCTCATCTTGGGATTCCAACGCTTTGTTTGGTGGCCGTAATGCACCCCGGCCTCGAGGAGTTCAGTCATAATTTCAAGATTTGGCGAGGACATGGCTAGCTTGCAGCTTTGTGCGGTTCGGGCTCACTCTGCAAGGAATCCCCGATGTGAACGATCTCGATTTCACGATTCCTCTTGAAACCGGTGCCCGCCGGAATCAAATGGCCCATAATCACATTCTCCTTGAATCCGCGCAGTCGGTCAACTTTGCCGAGCGTCGCGGCCTCCGTCAGAACGCGGGTGGTGTCCTGAAAGGACGCGGCGGAGATGAAGCTGTCGGTCTCGAGTGAAGCCTTGGTGATCCCCAAAAGGACCGGGCTGGCGTCGGCAGGCTTGCCACCCTTCTCGATGACGCGCTCGTTCTCTGCCGCAAACACCAGACGATCCACCTGGTCTCCCCAGAGGAGACTGGTGTCGCCCGGGTCGGTGATTTTCACCTTACGCAGCATCTGGCGAACGATGATTTCGATATGCTTATCGTTGATTTCGACGCCCTGGAGACGATAGACTTCCTGGACCTCATTGAGCAGGTGCTCCTGGAGCTCTTGGGGTCCGCAGACATCGAGGACCTCGTGCGGGACGACCGGCCCTTCGGTCAACTGCTGGCCCTTCTTCACAAAGTCGCCTTTGAAGACGATGATGTGCTTCGAAAGCGGGATCAGGTGTTCCTCCTCGGCGCCCGTGTCGGGATCCGTGACGATCAGACGACGCTTACCGCGCACGGTTCCACCGATGTCGACCACGCCATCGATTTTGGCAATCTCGGCAGCGTCCTTCGGGCGGCGAGCTTCGAAAAGCTCGGCCACCCGCGGCAGGCCGCCGGTGATGTCCTTCGTCTTGGCGATCTTGCGCGGCGTTCTGGCCAGACGCGTGCCGGCTGGCACTTTCTGCCCTTCCTTGACCTCGATATGGGCGCCCGCGGGGATCGAGTAGCTGGCGAAGATTTCCCTCTTCTCGCCGACAATGACGATCTGGGGATGGAGATCCTCCTTGTGCTCAATGACTACCGTTCCCATGACGCCGGTCGCTTCGTCGACCTCCTTGCGGATCGTCACGCCCTGGATCATGTCGCGGAACTCGATACGTCCCGCCTTCTCAGTGATAATGGGCACGTTGTAGGGATCCCATTGAATGAAAGTTTCCCCCTTCTTGACCGTTCCGCCATCGGCGATGGAAATCACTGAGCCGATCACGATGTTGTAGCTTTCGAGCTCGCGCCCATCCCGGACATGCACGCTGACCGTGCCGTTCTTGTTGAGCACCACGAAGTTGTTGTCGGTGCTTTCGACGACCTTGAGGTCGTTGAAACGGACGATACCCTCGTTCTTCGCCTTGATGATCGGCTGCTTAAAGGTCTGGCTGGCAGTGCCACCGACGTGGAACGTCCGCATGGTGAGCTGCGTTCCCGGCTCGCCGATCGACTGCGCCGCGATGATGCCCACGGCTTCACCCAGCTTCACGGGAAGCCCGGTGGCGAGGTTGCGGCCGTAACACTTGGCGCAAATACCCCGCTTGGACTCACAGGTCAGCGCCGAGCGGATCTTGAGCTGTTCCAAACCGATTTTCTCGAGCGCGGCCGCGGTGTCCTCATCGACGATCTGTCCGGAGGTGACCACAGCCTTGCCGGTGACCGGGTCTTTCACGGTCTCGCAGCTGGTACGCCCGATGATGCGGGTCGAAAGGCTCACGACCTCCTCATCCCCCTCATAGATCGGGCGAACGACGATTCCGTTGATGGTTCCGCAGTCTTCCTCGGTAATGATGACATCCTGGGAAGCGTCGACCAGTTTACGCGTGAGGTAGCCGGAGTCGGCCGTCTTGAGCGCGGTATCAGCGAGTCCTTTGCGAGCTCCGTGGGTCGAGATGAAATACTCGAGAACGGACAGGCCTTCGCGGAAGTTTGAAATGATCGGGCGCTCGATGATCTCGCCCGAAGGCTTGGCCATCAGGCCGCGCATCCCCGCGAGCTGCTTCACCTGCGTGCGATTGCCGCGCGCGCCGGAGTCGACCATCATAAAGACCGGATTCATGTCCTTGCGGCCATCGTTATACTCGAGCGTGCGGAAAAGGGCGTTGGCCAGCTCTTCGCCGGTGTGGGTCCAGATATCCTGCACCTTGTTCTTGCGTTCGCCATCGGTGATGATGCCGCGGCGATACTGCTTCTCGACTTCCGCGATCTCCCGGTAGGCTTTCTCGAGTTGGGTGGACTTCTCCCGCGGGATGATCATGTCGGTGATTCCGATAGAGATGCCCGCCTTGGTGGCCGAGCGGAAGCCCATTTCCTTGAGGCGATCGAGAGTCTCGACGGTGCGCTGCTGACCCACCGCCTTATAGCAGCGCCAGATGATGTCCGAGAGCTGCTTCTTGCCGCAAACCTTGTTGTAGAAGCCCAGCTCTGGCGGCCAGATCTGATTGAAAATCACTCTTCCGGCGGTCGTTTCGAGAATCTTGGCTTCCTTGCTTCCGTAAATAGTCGGGGTCCCGTAGTCCGGGTTCTTCAACCGGATCCGGCTGTGCGTGCCGACCGCCTCCTCGGCAATGGCGAGTTCCACTTCGGCCGCGTCCGCGAAAAGCGGCAAGCGCGGCTCGTTCTTCTCCCCACGGGGATTCTGCGTCAGGTAATAACAACCGAGCGGGATGTCCTGCGAAGGCGTGGTGATCGGCTTTCCGCTGGAGGGCGAAAAGATGTTGTTGGGCGCCAGCATGAGCATGCGCGCCTCCATTTGCGCCTCGACGGAGAGCGGAACGTGAACGGCCATCTGGTCACCGTCGAAATCCGCGTTGTAGGCAGTACAAACCAGAGGATGAATTCGAATGGCTTCGCCTTCGATCAGCTGCGGCTCAAAGGCCTGGATCGACAGGCGGTGAAGCGTGGGAGCCCGGTTCAACAGCACGGCGTGCCCCTTGGTCACTTCGTCAAGGATATCCCACACCTCGGGCGTCTGGCGCTCGATCAACTTCTTCGCGCTGCGCACGGTATGGACGTGCCCCTGTTCCTTGAGACGCCGGATGATGAATGGCTCAAACAAGACGAGGGCCATCTTCTTCGGCAATCCACATTGGTTGAGCTTGAGCTCCGGTCCGATCACAATGACCGACCGGCCAGAGTAATCGACGCGCTTGCCCAGGAGGTTCTGGCGGAATCGGCCACCCTTGCCCTTGAGCATGTCGCTGAGAGACTTGAGCGGACGGTTTGCAGCGCCTGTCACGGCGCGGCCATGGCGACCGTTGTCGAAGAGCGCGTCCACCGCTTCTTGCAGCATGCGCTTCTCGTTCCGGATGATCACCTCGGGCGTCTTCAGCTGCAGGAGAGTCTTCAGCCGGTTATTCCGGTTGATGACACGACGATAGAGATCGTTCAGATCGGAGGTGGCAAAACGCCCTCCCTCGAGCGGAACAAGCGGGCGCAAATCCGGCGGGATGACCGGGAGCACGTTGAGAACCATCCACTCGGGACGAGTCTTCGAGTGCATGAAGCCCTGGACCAACTTCAGTCGCTTGGCGAGCTTCTTCCGGAGCTGCTTGCTGCGGGTGGCTCCCATCTGCTGCTCGATCTCGTCGTTCAGATTTTGCAAGTCCGTCTGCTCAAGCAACTTCTGAATGGCTTCGGCACCCATCCCAGCGACAAAAACATCGCCGTACTGGTCCTCCGCCTCGCGAAATTCCGCCTCGGTCAGGAGCTGGCACTTCTGCAGCGGCGTACTGCCGGGATCGATAACGATGTAATCCTCGTAGTAGATGACCCGTTCGAGCTGCCGGCTCGTCATGTCGAGCATCAGCCCGATGCGCGAAGGCATGCACTTGTAAAACCAGATGTGCGATACGGGGACAGCCAGGTCGATGTGGCCCATGCGCTCGCGGCGCACGCGACTCAGGGTGACTTCCACACCACAACGATCGCAAACCACACCTTTGTGTTTGATGCGCTTGTACTTGCCGCACGAACACTCCCAGTCCCGTGTCGGACCGAAAATGCGCTCGCAAAACAAGCCGCCCTTCTCCGGCTTGAACGTCCGATAGTTGATTGTCTCAGGATTCTTGACTTCGCCCTTGCTCCAACTTCGAACGCTGTCGGGCGAGGCGACCGTGATGGCCACCTCATCAAACCCAACGGGACGCTGCTCTCCAAAAATCTCGCCAATATTGACTTCTTTCATAGGTAATCTCGCGCTATCTGCGCACGCTTACGCCGCCGATTCTGTGAAGACGGGCTCCTTGCCGCCCACACGGACATCGAGGCCCAGCCCCTTCATTTCCTTGATCAGCACATTGAACGACTCGGGTGTGCCCGCTTCGAGTGAGTTGTCGCCTTTGACAATCGACTCGTAGATGCGGGTTCGGCCCTGAACGTCGTCGGACTTCACCGTAAGAAGCTCCTGCAAAGTGTAGGCTGCACCATAGGCTTCCAGCGCCCAAACTTCCATTTCGCCAAACCGCTGGCCGCCGTACTGCGCCTTGCCACCCAGCGGCTGCTGGGTAACCAAGCTGTACGGGCCAACCGCCCGCGCGTGAATCTTGTCAGCCACCAAGTGGCCGAGCTTGAGCATGTAGATGTAGCCTACGACCACTTGCTGGTCGAAAGCTTCTCCCGTACGACCATCGTAAACTGTTGATTTTCCGGTCTCAGTGACCCAGGTAAAATTCTCCTTGCCACCTGCCTCCCGGAGGTACTCTCTGATCTTCTCCTCGGGAATTCCGTCGAAAACGGGCGTCGCCACCTTGAAGCCCAAGGCCTTGGCCGCGACCCCGAGATGCGTCTCGAGCACCTGGCCGACATTCATACGGCTCGGAACACCAAGCGGGTTGAGCACGATGTCCACCGGGGTGCCATCCGCGAGGAACGGCATGTCCTCTTCGGGCACAATCTTGGCCACAACGCCCTTGTTGCCATGGCGTCCGGCCATCTTGTCGCCGACAGAGAGCTTTCGCTTGCTGGCCACGTAGACCTTGACCTGTTTGATGATCCCCGGATCCACATCATCGCCACTCTCGATGCGTCCAAGATTCTCGTCCTTCTCGCGATCGAGATCCTCGAAACGATGCTCGTACTGGCCGATAATCTCGCGAATCTTGTTGCGAATCGGGCTTGGGTCGATCTCGATATGGTCGTAGACGGCCGCCAGCTTGCGCAAAAGCTGCTTGGTGATCTTGCGATTGGCCGGGATAATAATCTCGCCGGTCTGGGCATTCACCACGTCGAGCGGAATCTTCTCGTTGAGGAGGATGTTCGAAAGCGCCGCCGTCAGCTGCTCGTGCAACTCGTCTTTGCGCTTCTTGTAGTCCTCCATGATCATCTTCTGCTGACGCTTGGATTCCGTCGGCGTCATTTTGTTGCGGGCGACCTCCTTCTTGGAGGAGACCTTGACATCCATGACGATGCCGTAAGTGCCGGAAGGCACCGTCAGTGAGGTATCCTTCACGTCGGCGGCCTTCTCGCCGAAAATGGCGCGCAGCAGGCGCTCTTCCGGAGCAAGCTCCGTTTCGCTCTTGGGCGTGATCTTGCCGACGAGGATGTCTCCCGGTTTGACCTCCGCTCCGATCCGGATCACACCGTCCGGGCCAAGATTCTGCAAGGCCTCTTCGCTGACGTTCGGAATGTCACGGGTGATTTCTTCAGGTCCCAGCTTGGTATCGCGGGCGCCAATCTCAAACTCGTCGATATGGATCGAGGTGTAGATGTCCTCCTTGACGACGCGCTCGGAAATGAGGATCGCGTCCTCGAAGTTGTACCCGTTCCAGGGCATGAAGGCGACCAGCACGTTCCGACCGAGGGCGAGTTCGCCGTTCTCGGTGTTTGGACCATCGGCAATCACGTCTCCCTGGTTCACGTGCTGGCCCTTGCGAACGATCGGTTTCTGGTTGATGCACGTGCTGGCGTTTGACCGCATGAATTTGCGCAACTCGTACACCCAGACCCCGCCGGCCGGGTCCGTCTTGATTTTCTTCTTGCCG
The DNA here is from genome assembly GCA_963820865.1 of uncultured Verrucomicrobiae bacterium. GTDB lineage: Bacteria > Verrucomicrobiota > Verrucomicrobiia > Chthoniobacterales > Terrimicrobiaceae > DASTFP01. Next base: position 913,295 of record CAWGBZ010000007.1, on the reverse strand, counting down.
TCCGGCATCGATCCGTCGCGGGTGACAATGATCTGGCTACCGGTAACCAACGCGACCACTCCGGACGCCTCGGCCAGCACGACGGCCTTGGAATCCTGGGCCACGCGCGCTTCCAACCCCGTGCCCACGAGAGGCGCTTCGGAAACGAGCAGCGGAACACCCTGGCGCTGCATATTGGAACCCATGAGTGCCCGGTTGGCATCGTCATGTTCGAGGAACGGAATCAATCCCGCCGCCACGGAAACAAGCTGCTTCGGTGAGACGTCCATGTATTGGACCTTGGCGGGCTCGACCTCGAGAAAATCACCGCGATACCGCGTCGATACCTTCTCTTCGGTGAATCGGCCGTGCGCATCCACATGCGCGTTCGCCTGGGCGATGTAGAAATTCTCGTCGCGATCTCCACTCAAATAGACCACTTCGTCGGACACCTGGCCGTCGATCACCTTGCGATAAGGAGTTTCGATGAAGCCGAACTCGTTGACCCGGGCGAACGTGCTCAAGGAGCTGATGAGGCCGATGTTGGGACCTTCGGGAGTCTCGATGGGACAAATGCGCCCGTAGTGGGAGGGATGAACGTCGCGGACCTCAAAACCCGCCCGGTCCCGACTCAATCCGCCCGGCCCGAGCGCCGAGAGACGCCGCTTGTGCGTCAGCTCCGACAGCGGGTTCGTCTGATCCATGAACTGGCTGAGTTGAGAACGTCCGAAAAAGTCGCGAACTACCGCGCTCAGCGATTTCGGATTGATCAGCTTTTGCGGCGTGATTTGGTCGACGCCCGCGTCGAAGAGTGTCATCCGCTCGCGAACGAGCCGCTCGGTCCGCGCCAGGCCGACCCGGCATTGATTCGCGAGGAGCTCGCCCACCGTGCGCACCCGGCGGCTGCCAAGGTGATCGATATCATCGGTCATTCCCTCGCCCTTGCGCAGCTCGACCAGATACTTCATCGCCGCGATGAAATCGTCCTTCACGAGAATGCGCTCTTCCTCGCCCACCTGCAGACCGAGCTTCTGATTGATCTTGTGGCGTCCCACCCGTCCGAGATCGTAGCGCTTGGGATCAAAGAAGAGCCGCTTGAGCATGCTGCGGGCATTCTGCACGGTTGGCGGATCACCCGGGCGCAGCTTGCGATAGATGTCCTTCAGCGCTTCCTCCTCGTCGTGCGCAGGATCCTTCTTGAGCGATTTGATGATCGTATCGTCCTGCTTGGTGTCGACCACTCTTACCGTCCTGTGGCCCAGCGACATAAGCTGACGAATTGTGGCCGCATTCAGAGGCTCGAAAGCGCGCGCCACCGTAATCTCCCCATCACGAATGTCCTCAAAGAGAACCTTCGTGCTGATCTCCTCCTCATCGAGGTTCTCGCTCAGATCGAGTTCAATGACCTCGTAGAACAATCTGATGATGTCCTCGTCGGAAGGATACCCCAGGGCGCGCAAAAACGTCGTCGCCAGAAACTTCCGGCGGCGCTTGCGTCGATCCAGATAGACGTAAAGCAAGTCGCTCGTGTCAAACTGGACTTCGATCCAGGACCCGCGATCCGGAATGATCCGAAAGCCATGCAGCAGCTTGCCATTGAGATGAACACTCGTCTCGAAGCAGATGCCCGGAGAACGATGGAGCTGGCTCACCACGACCCGCTCCGCCCCGTTGATGACAAAGGTCCCCTGCGGGGTCATCAGCGGGATCTCCCCCATATACACTTTCTCCTCCTTCGTGCTCTTCTCGTCTTTGTAGCGAAACGTCACGTAGAGCGGCGCGCTGAAGGTCTGACCCTCCCGCTGGCACTCAATGGCCGACATCTTCGGCTCGCCCAGTTCGTAACTCACAAAATCCAGACTCGACTTCTCCTCAAAACCGAAAATCGGAAAAAACTCCCTGAACACCGCCTGCAACCCCACGTTCCGGCGGCGCGAAGGCTCAATCTCCTTCTGAAAGAATTCGTTATATGAGTTGATCTGAAGCTCGATGAGATTGGGGGGCTCAATAGCTTCCTTTAGCTTGCCAAAGTGAATGCGTTCAGACATGTCGGTAGATTGAGCGGATAATGGCGCCCGTCAGCGTGTGGTGCCTCCTGCGAATACCCGAAAAAAGGCAAAACGCCTCCGCGCGGGCCGGCAAGGAATCTTTCCCGGCTCGTGCGGCGACGCGGATGAAAAAGCGTTTTTCCGAACGGTGCAGAAGGCTAAACGTGAGTCGGCGGAATTATTGATAGTGAACCGTCACGCCGGGAACGCAAGCCAAAATTGTATTTTTTTGGCCTGCATCCCGGCTTTGGTGGACAAGGGGAGACTTTACTTGATTTCCACCTTGGCGCCGACGGCTTCGATCTTTTTCTTGATCTCCTCGGCTTCTTCCTTGGTGATTCCCTCCTTGAGGGTCTTGGGAGCGCTCTCGACGAGAGCCTTGGCCTCCGCGAGGCCGAGGCCGGCGACGGCGGCCCGGACTTCCTTGATGACCGAGATTTTGTTGCCTCCGGCCTCCTTGAGGATGACGTCGAAGGCGGTTTTCTCTTCAGCGGGCGGAGCAGCGGCTCCGGCGGGCGCTCCGGCGGCGGCGACCGCCACAGGCGCGGCGGCGCTGACGCCCCATTTTTCTTCCAGTTGCTTCACCAGGTCAGCGATCTCCAGAACGGTGAGTGCGCTGAGCTGATCCACGAGGTTTTGTGTGTCTGCCATTTGATTGATGTTTGGTATTGTCGCACCCCGAAGCCTCAGGGCATTTGAGGCTGACAGCCGTCAGCCCGACAAGGAACCGATGTATTTTTTTTTGCCCGCAGCGCGGCTTCAGACACAGCGGGAAATCTTTTCTGTGACTCGCCTACTGGCTGGCCGCCTCCACTTTCGCCTGAAGAACGCGGGCGAGACTCGAGGCCGGTTCGTTGAGAACGCGGACCAACCGGGTGGCCGGGGCGAGGAACAGACCGAGCAGTTTCGCCTGGAGGACATCCTTCGGAGGAAGATCGGCCAGCGCATTGATCTGCTCGGCGCTGAGGAGGGCGTCGTCGAGGATTCCTGCCTTGACCGGCGGGCGCTCGAACTCCGACACGAAGGTCTTCAAAACCTTGGCCGCCGCACAGACGTCACTTTCGCCGGTGACCATGGCGGTCTGTCCACTCAGTGCGCCATTGAGCTCAGGCAGTCCCAGGCCCTTGATGGCGCGCTTGATAAAGGTGTTCTTGATCACATGGATTTCGGCTTCCACGCGGGCCAGGCGCACGCGCAACTCCTCGAAGTGCTTGACTTGCATGCCGGTGTAGTCGGCAATGAGGAGAAAGGGCGAGTTCTTCAGCTTCGTCTGGATATCGGCGACGATGTTGGCTTTTTCAGGTCTCATCGAGGAGATGACAATTGAGAGTTTGACGGTCGTGGGACCATTAGTTTTTCAGGAACGGAGCCGGGTCAACACTAACTCCGGGACTCATGGTGGCGGCCAGGGTGATCGCTTCGACGAACGAGCCCTTGGCGGTGGCGGGGCGGGCCTTCACGACCGCCTCGATGACGGCGCTCCCATTCTGAAGCAGGGCCTCCTCCGCAAAAGAAACCTTGCCGACCGGAACGGAAACGTTGGCGTTCTTGTCCAGCTTGAACTCGACCCGGCCGGCCTTGACTTCCCGCACCGCCTTGGCGGTGTCGTCGGTCACCGTGCCTGCCTTGGGATTCGGCATGAGACCGCGCGGGCCAAGAACCCTGCCGAGCTTCTTGACCTCGGCCATCGCCGACGGAGTCGCAATGGCCACGTCAAAATCTGAAAACCCGCCGGTCACCTTCTTGATCAAATCCTCGTACCCAACAAACTCCGCGCCGACCTCCCGCGCGGCGTCTGCCGCCGGACCGGTGGCGAAAACCAGGACACGGACCTCCTTGCCACTGCCGTGCGGAAGAGGGCACGTCCCCCGAACCATCTGATCGCTCTGCTTGGGATCAACTCCCAGCTTGAAAGAGAGCGTGACGGTCTGGTCGAACTTCGTCGGCGGAAGTGTCTTCAGTGTCTTGATCGCTTCGTTGAGCGGATATCTGCGCTTGCCATCCACCTTTTCGGCGGCGGCCCGATAACGTTTGCTACGATGTTTTTGCATATTCAGCAGTCCAAACGACCCGGCGACGGGTCTCCTGCAAATTGTCGTGGTGTGCGTGCTGCGTTCCTCCTGGGAACGGAGGCGAACTCACAACCTTATCGAGTGACATTTCTGAGTCAAGCGTCGATTAAAATAAATTCCAGCGAACGCGCCGGGACCGGGAACTCCCGCGTCGGGCCAGAGGCGCGCCGCGTGTGCCACGATTCTTGTGGCACGACAACCCAAAAAACTTCGCTTTACATTCGCGCAAAAATTCGGAATCTGACGCCCGGTTAGGCGCGATTTTTGAAGCTGGAGCGTAGTATAGCGATATGCGGTCTGCGGCTGATGCTCTGAGAATTGGCGATGGCCCCCAAGTAAGAAACATATCGCAATCATGAAACTCTATGTAGGAAATCTCTCCTTCCAGACGACGGAGGGAGCGCTGGAAGAACTCTTCGCCCAGTTTGGGACAGTCACCGAGGCCATGCTCGTCATGGACAGAATGACTCAGCGTCCGCGAGGATTTGGCTTTGTCACGATGGGCACCAACGAGGAAGGACAACGGGCCATTGATGCTCTCAACGGCAAGAACATCGACGGGCGCAACCTGGTCGTCAATCAGGCCCGGCCCCGCGAGGAGCGTCCGGCTCGACGGGATTTTGGAGATAGCGGAGGCGGACAGCGGCGCCACCAGCATGGCAAGGGCGGCGGCTATCGCGACCGCCGGTAATCTTTCCGGACCGATCAATCAATGGACGAGGGGGCATCCTCGGAGGATGTCCCTTTTTCTTCCCGACGCCTCGGAAATGAGGCGTCGCCGGGCCGTTTGGGTACGACCACCCGAGACCCGGCTTTCGAACACAGCGGCGGTCAGAGCCGCGATCCAAGGTTAATCGCTGACTTCGATGCCCATCTGGCGGGCGGTGCCGCAGATGGTGCGGAAGGCCGCCTCTTCGCTATGGGCGTTCAGGTCCTTCATCTTGACCTTAACGATATCCATGACCTGCTTTTTGGAGAGCTTTGCCACCTTGGTTTTGTTCGGCTCCTTGGAACCGGCGGCCAAGCCGGCTGCTTTTTTCAGAAGCACAGAAGCAGGGGGCGACTTGGTGATGAAGGAAAACGTCTTGTCCTTGTAGACGGTAATAACCACCGGGAGGATATCTCCTGCCTGCTTCTGCGTGGCAGCATTGAATTCCTTGCAGAAGGCCATGATGTTGACGCCCTGTTGTCCAAGGGCCGGTCCGACCGGCGGGGCAGGGTTGGCCTGGCCGGCAGGAATTTGCAGTTTGATCTGTCCAACGATTTCTTTTGGCATAGCGAGCGACCTCCCGATGAGGCGGAAAAGGGGCTAGGAAGCAATCATGGAATCCCGTCCGGGGCAAGGCGATTTTTCCCTATTTCTTTGAAAGACGCCAGAAGAGGATGCTCCCCAGGGTAATAAAAAGAACATTGGGCACCCAGATGAGGAAGGTCGGATGCGCGTCGGGATTTCCGCGAAAGGTGTCCGCCATGATGATAAAGAAAAAGTAGGTAAAGGCGATCGCGAGGCTCAAAGCGAACCCAACGGAGGTTTCCTTGCGGTGAGCAGTGATGCCCAAGGGCACGGCGATCAGAGCAAAGGCCACACACGCGAGGGAGGCCGCGAAGCGCTTATGAAGTTCGACGGTCGCTCGCAGGTGTTCCTCGCCTTCGACCCGAGGGATGTAGCCCAGTAATTCCGGCAAAGTGTAGGAACTCAACCGGCGTCCGCTGAGATACTCCTTATAGAACTCCTCCAATGAAATGGGGAAGACGCCCTCCGTGACCTCGATTCCCTGCCGGATTTTCGTCAAATCGCGGGGATCCTGCTTGTCACGCTCTTCGAAACGCGCGTTGAACAATCGGAGCAAGAGCCGGGTATTGGCGGGGTCGGGGGTGAGCACCCCTTCCTTAGCGTAAACCATCTTGATCGGCTCGCTATTGTCGTTCAGCTCGAACACGATCAAGTTCTTGAGACGGTCGCCTTCCTTGGCGCCGACGTAAACGCGGCGATCAGGAAATTGATCGACGACCTCGTCAGCACGAAAGAGGGCCGCCGGATTGCTGGTGGCGATGTTGACAATCGTCTTCGTCATTTGCTGCTCGGCCCGCGGCGCCACCTCGATGTTGATCCAGAAGCAAATTCCCGAAAGCAGCGCGGCCAGCACGAAAACCGGCACGCAAATGCGCGGCACACTTATCCCATTGGATTTCAGGGCAATCAACTCGTTGTCCGCAGAGATGCGTCCAAAAACGAGCAGGAGAGCGGTTAGAAATCCCCACGGAATGGTGAAGGTCAGGGAAAACGGCAGGACCAGCGCCATGAAAGCCAGCACCGTCGCAATCGGAACGTCCGGGTTGTTGATCAGGACGTCGAGCAGTTGCTTGAAGAGGTTACCGAGCACGAGCACAAGGCTGAGAACGACGACGCCAAAGAAGGCCGTCGCCATAACGCTCATGCCGATATAGCGGTCGATAATCTTCATCAAAAACACTACGCGGTCCCGGTGCCCTCCGGCGGGAGAAGCACGGAAGGGGCCATGGAATTAGGCCATCGTTGCTGCCTGTTCAAGCGTTTTACCAAAAACCGAGCGCCTTGCGCGCGATCTCGCCGCTTTGCACGAAATGGCGCTCGCGCAACCAAGACTCGATTTCGGGAAGGTGCATGGCACCCCACGGCACCACGACACGGCGGTAGTCTTTGAGGGACGCTTCGATTTCCTCGACCAGCCGCTGGTTCCGCGCCACCAGGATATCATCGAAGACCACTTCCTGAGCACTCGCATCGGCAAGCGGCGACGATGGATCCGTCAAAAACCCGATAAGTTCCCGGAGGTCGTTGCTCTGGAAGAGGGCCATCACCGCGAGAATGAAGGCGATGGTCTGAGGATGGAAGGTTTCGATATCGACATCGGCGTGCTTGAAATAAATGCCCTCCGCCTGCGGACCCGCCGGCTTCGACCCGTTGTCTTGAGCTCCGGCGTCCTCCTTTTGCAATTCCGTCGCGACGCGGTCCGAAAAGGCACTGTCCGATTGGGAGGCTACGTTTAGAAGCTTCGCCAATCGTCCGTAATCGAGGGTGCGTCCGCCGAGAAGGCGCTTGCGATCAGTGACCCCCTCCACCAGGACGACCGAGGGCACCGCCGGATCAGCGGGCGGCAACAGCCCGGAATAAAACTCCCTTCTCGCGATATGCATCATGCCCGCCAGTCGCACTTCGCGATCTCCCGATTGGAACGTGCGCTCGACCAAATAGATGCCATCGGGTCGCACGCGGACATAGCCCGCGGTGAGCGATTCCACCTGGGCGGAAAATCCCACCGCCACACAGCCTGCGGCAAAGATGCCAAAAGCCAGGACCGTCACCGGGCCGGCGAGCAAGAAGTGCTTCCACGTGAAGGCGGGAGCGTCGTTGACGCCGAAGGGCAGAGTCCAGCGCTGCCCATTCCGGTCGCGCGACGAAAACCAAATCGCGAAAGCCAGCAGCACCTGCAGAAAGCCCAGACCAAGCGGCAAATAGGGCACCTTCCAGAACGCCAGCGGAAAAGCCACGCCCGGACCAGCCCACCAGACAAAAAGAACAAGTGGCACCAGAAGCCGCCGCGGTGCTCGGGGCGTAATTGCCATGATCGCGACGATCAACGCGCTCATCGCCAGGACCACGAACGCTAGAATGCCCCGGACCGTGTTCAAAGGGGAAGAGCCCGTTGCCAGTGAGAGGCATTCCTCGACGGCGGAAACTATCCCGTCTGCCAGAAACAGGAACCAGAAAAGCGTGGCGGTACCTCGAAGCACCTCCTCACCCTAGCAGAGCCACAACAACCCTCAACTGGGTCTTTCCGGCGCTCGGACCCGACTCACCTGCGCCGCGGACGGTCGCACGCGCGAAAAAAGACCGGCTATTATCCCGGCTGCTGACCCACGGCTGAGCGAACACCACGCCCGGCGAGCGCACAGACCGCGAGAGCTGCGGCAAAGAGGCAAGCCGAAGAGACCAACAGCGGCCAAAGCGCGTAAGCGCCGCTGCCACGATGAAGTTGCGCGCTGAGGAGCAATCCCGCCAACATCGGCCCGACCCAGCGGGCAAGACTGCCGCTGGATTGCATGACCCCGAGCGCACGGCCCTGCCAGGTGGATTCCGCGCTTCGCGACGCGAGCGCCGACAGCGTCGGCATCAAAAGGCTGTTTCCTGTTCCTACCAAGGCCGTGGCGGCAAACATGGCTCCTATTCCGGTGCTCAGGGCCAGGGCGCACAGACCGGCACACATGAGCACCGCACCCGCCAAGGCTACGGGCGCCTCGCCGAATCGTCTCACCAGGCGTCCGATCAACCCGCCCTGAATGATCACGCCCAGGATTCCGATGCCTGCGAGAATGTACCCTGTGTGCAGAGCATCAAGGCCGAAACGATGGAAGAGCAGGAGCGCGAAGAGCGTCGTCATCATCGAGAAACCGACGATCACCAGGAAGTAGCTCGCCAGGCTCCAGACGTAGGTCGACCGTTCCACATGATCGAACAGATTCGGAAACATCGGCTCACTCCGGGTCGACTCACGACTGGCCGGGCGAGACTCCGGCAAACAGAACATCACGAAAAAGAAATTCAGTAACGAAAGCCCCGCCGCGATAAACATCGGTGCGGCGTAGTTGAAGGCAACGCTTGCCCATCCGCCCAGCGCCGGTCCGAAAACAAACCCCAGGCCGAAAGCGGCGCCAAGCAGACCCATGGCCTTGGCACGGTTCTCGGGCGTCGAGATGTCAGCCAGATAGGCTTGCGCAGCGCCGATGTTCGCTCCGGAAATTCCATCGATCAGGCGCGCCACGAAGAGCATCAAAACCGATGCGGCGAGGCCCATGAGAACGTACCCGACGACCGTACCGAATAACCCCAACAGTAGCACCGGTTTGCGCCCGACACGGTCCGACACCTTGCCCCAGACCGGCGCGAAGAAAAACTGGGCCAGAGAGAAGATGCCCACCAACCATCCGATCTGCATGGCGGTCGCTCCGAAGTGCTCGGCATAAAGGGGTAGGACGGGAATCACAATCCCAAACCCGAGAATGTCGATGAAGCATGTCAAAAAGATCGTCAGGTATTGAAGCGGGCGGCTGGCCATGTGACGGGGCAGAATCAACAAGAGATCGCCCTCAAAAGCAAGGGCTCGCAGGCGGGGTTGGCCCACCTCACTCCGGCGGATTGGCCTCCCATGTTCTTCGGCGGCCCGGCGACCCCACGAGGAAGTCACCCGAGAGCTGTCACTGCCCGAAGCTTGCACGATCACCAGTTGGGCTGATACTTGACGGCAAGCTTTCTATGGCTCCCTCGAATCCAAAATTCTTCCGGTGGTTCCCAACACTGCTTTGGGGCAACTCTGTCGCGCTTTCCTGGATGTGGGGGTTGGGTCTGTTTTTTTCAGTTCAGTTCACGACGCAGTTCGGGCTTTTTGGTCTGCTGACCTTCGCCATTCCGAATGCGCTCGGCTTGCTCGCATTTGGCCTGGTTACCCACCACATCGCCCGACGCGAGCAGGGGTCGGAATCTCTCGCGCGCTTCTTCAAGACTTGGTCGCGTCCTTTTCGGCTCGTCTTTTTCCTCTACCAACTCCTCGCCATCACGCTGACCATCTTTGCGGCTATCCGCTACATTTGGCAGCCGCTCGGCTTTCAACCCTGGGCGCTCTACCTTCCTCTCACTCTGCTGATTATCCTCGCCGCATCGGTATTGCTCGGTGAGGAATTTGATATTACTCGCATCCGCTACAGCCACGGAGTGATGGGCCTAATCCTGGTGGTGGCGATCGCCTGGCTCCTGGTCACCGTCCTTTCGGTCGGTCCGGGGGTTGTCCGCTTCCCGAGGCTTCCCACCAACGATCTGGCCTACTGGGGATATGCCATCCCGATTTGCATCGGATTTCTGGTCGGTCCGTGGCTCGACCTGCAGCAATGGCAGCGAGCGATCCAGATGCATCGCGAGCGCATTTCCATCGCCGCGGCCTATTGGACCGGCTCCGCTCAGTTCTTCATCCTCCTGATTTTCCACGGCTCGCTGACCCTTTGGGCGCTCAACTGGGGGGCGGGCACGTACTTGCGCACCGGAATTGCGAACTACGTGTATGGTCATGAAGTGCTCCTCCGGCTGTTTTTCGAGCGTTTCTCGCCGTGGACTTTCGGTGCTTACGTCGTCTGGCTAGTGATCTGCATTTTGTCGACGCTTGATAGTGGTTACGTCGCGCTGCGCTGGTTTCTCCGGAGCCACGCCTCCGCCAGCAAGAGCCCGATTTTCTCGCTGATCCCGGAGAACATCATCGCCTCGCCCATCCCCGTGTTTATCTTCGCGGGGCTCTTTGCGTTGTTCGCCGCGGTGGTCAAGCTCGAACTCGAGTACTTCATGATCTTCTACGCGACGTTTTTCGTCGGTTACTCGGCTCTCGGTATCACCCGATGCTATATGAACACGCCGGCCAACGTGATTCCCCAGGTGAAGATGTTCTGCATCGGCTGCCTGGCCGTCGTCATTTTTGCTTACGGATACTTTCTCCGCATGCCGATCCTGCAGATTCTGGGTTCGCTGTTGCCGCTGGCTCTGGTCATCTGGCTGATCTTCAAACCAGGCTCCTCGCAGGAGTTCATTGGCGATTCGCGCGCGCTCAGTCCGATTTCCGAGATTCCCATTTCGCCGGCGGAGAAAAGGGCGGAGTCCATTACGGAGACGCAGAAGGAAGCCATTCGGCAACGGGCCGAAGCCCGCGCCCGGGAACTCGGCGTCACTGCGGCCAGCACCGAGGAGAACGGCGAGCCGAGCGTGCGCGGGCACGACCTTTCGGGGCATTTCGAGGGCAAGTGGTTCGTTCACTCCTTCATCGCGACCTATGCGGATACCAATTCTGTCGGCAACGTATACTTCGGGATGTATGCGATGTGGGTTGGAAAAACGCGTGAGCTCTTCTTCAACAAGGTGCTGCCGAGATTTAACATCAAGGAGACGCCCTTCTATATTCTCACCCGCTCCTTTGAGCACAAGTTTGTCCGGGAGACCCGGGAGTTTGAGAAAGTGACCGTGCGTCTGCGCATTGCCGACTGGAACCGCAAGTTCGTGACACTCGAGCACGAGGTGAAGGACTCGACCGACCAACTGCTGGGCAAGGGCAAGCAGACCCTCCTCTTTGTTTCGTCCTCGGATTACAGCATGATTGATCTTCCTGCCGAGATCGCGGCGGCCTTCGTCAACTACGCTTGACGATGCGCCGCCTTCTGTTGTGCACCCTGCTTACCCTCAGCGGCTGCGAGCCGCCGAAATACCAGCCGCCACCGACACCCGCGCCTTCACCCACGCCCGTTCCGACCCCCACGCCGACTCCGACCATCCCTCGTAAGACTCTGGATGTCGTGCAACTCTTCAACGGAATTTCGCTGTTTACCAAATTCGAAACGCCGCAGAGCGAAAGACCCGCTTCCTTCGAGCGCAACGAGCCCGGCAGCTACAGGATTGAGGTCACCTTCACTGCCAAGTTGCCGCACCCCAGCCGAACCCTGGAGGAGTTGGTCGAGAACGATCCGAAGCTGCCCGAGGTCCTTGCCAAGATGCCTCAACTGGCGGAAAGCGCCCGCGTCTCGCCCTATTTTGATACCCTCTACAAGAACAAGATCGAACAGGTCCGCGACCGCCTCAATCGTCTCGACCTGATCCTCTCCCGGCACAATTTTTACGACTGCGAGACCATCCTCGAACTTCAGGATGCCCAAACCGGCCGGAAGGCTCTCCTCATGCAGGGTGACATGGATCTCAATACCGACGGATCGGACGGGGATCGCAATTTCCCTGTCGATGCCACATCGCCCACTTTCCAGCCCCAGACGAGCTACCGCTGGACGAAGCAAACCCAACGGCCCAATCCTTTGCTGACCACGTACGAAAGCAAGCTCGCCGCGCTCAAGCAGGAGCTCAGCATGAAGAGTCTTCCGCTCGAACGAAACCGGGAGTTGAAGCGCTCGATCGACGAGACGAACCGCGTCATCAATGAACTCAAGACGAGGAGCTTTCTGATTTCGGGAGCAGATCCGTCGATCGTGGTCCCGGGCTTCATGCTCAACGACAAGAACAACGGCTTCTCGCCAGCGATCGGCGACTACGCTGCGGTCATTTACGACGGCAAAGTCTATCCCGCCATCGTCGGAGATGCCGGCCCGTCGAGCAAGATTGGCGAAGCCTCCGCGCGGATCTGCAAAGAGATCAATCCCAAGACATCGGCCATTAATCGGGCTATCAGCAATATCAAGGTCACCTACTTGATTTTCCCTGGAACGGCCGAAAAGCCGGGCCCACCGGATCTGGCCCACTGGCGGCAAAAGTGCCAGGAATTCTTCAACGAGATCGGCGGAACAGTGTCGGAGCTGCATACCTGGGAAGACATCGTTTCTCCGTGGCCGACGCCAACTCCGAGCCCCACGCCAACTCCCACCGCCACGCCGGCACCGGCGGAGATTCCCTCTCCCACCGCCTCTCCCGAGGCTTCTCCAGGAGGATCTCCTCCCGCATCCACGACGTCGCCCTCAGCTGCACCGTCAGCCACTCCGTCGCCCTCGGCGAGTGCGACACCGTCGGCCAGCCCGTCGCCAGAGGCTCCCAATGTGTCGCCGTCGCCCCGCGCACATCCCGAAAACAGCCCCTCGCCTCCACCGCAATGAACGCGACCGTCGCCGAAACCCTCCGCCGCCTCCTTTGCTCGCTGGGCGACGCCATTCGGCGCCGCGTGATGGAGGGCCGAAGCTCCATGAAGAACGAGGCCCTCGCCGCGGTGGCAAATCAGTCCGCCGCCGACACCATCTACGCCATCGACAAATTTGGCGAAGAAGCGATCTACGAGTGGTTCACCGCCCACTGGCCGGACTCCGAACCGGTCGAAGTCGTTATGGAGGGACCAGAAGAGTCCCTCTGCTTTCCTCGCGGGACTTCTCCCGCCAATACCAAGTGGAAGTGCCTGCTCGACCCGATCGATGGCACACGGGGAATCATGTATGACAAACGGAGCGCCTGGGCCCTTGGCGGAATCGCGCCGCAACGCGGAGGAGGCACCCGGCTCTCGGACATCTTTGTCGCCGCAATGACGGAACTGCCTACCACCAAACAATGGCGCGCCGATCAGGTCAGCGCCACCCGCGGCGGAGGCATCCTCGCCCAGGCCCGCAACGTGCTCGATGATTCCACGTTTCCCATTTCGCTGGCTCCCTCCGGCGCGAGTACGTTTCGGCACGGGTTTGCCTGGATGGCCAAGTTCTTTCCGGAAGGTCGGGCCCTCACCGCCCAAATCGAGGAGCAACTCTGGGACGAACTGGTCGGGCTCGGACGGGACGCCTCTCCGACGGTGTTTGACGACCAGTACATTTGCAGCGGTGGCGCCTTCTACGAAATCCTCGCCGGACATGACCGGCTGGTGGGCGATTTGCGGCCTCTGGTGCTCTCCCACCTGAAGCTCGATGCGTCGCTGGTCTGTCACCCTTACGACGTCACCGGCGCGCTCCTCCTGTCGGAGGCCGGCGTAATCTATGAGCACCCGTTGGGCGGATTTCCGGACGCCCCCCTGGACACCACCAGTGCCATCGCCTGGGTCGCCTATGCCAATGCGACCCTCGCTTCGTTGGCACGCCCCGTCCTCCAGCGCGTGCTCCGCCAAACCGTTCTCGAAGGCCCGTGACTCGCGAACGACTGCTTGCGATTCTTGGCACGACCATCCTGCGGGTCCTCTTTCTTACACTGCGCCTTCAGTTCGAAGACCGCTCGGAGTTTACAAGAAATATCCTCAAGAGACCGGTTATCATGTGCTTTTGGCATAACCGCATCCTCGGCATCACCCTTGCCTTCCTGCGCAGCTATCCCAGGCGAGAGCGCAAGGGGGTCAATGTGCTCACCAGCGCCAGCCGTGACGGCGAGATCCTCGCCCACGTCATGGGCCAACTCGGGATGGACGCCGTGCGCGGATCAAGTTCGCGCAGAGGATCACGCGCCATGCGCGAATTGATTGAGCTCGTCCAGGACGGACGTGATGTCGCGATCACCCCGGACGGTCCGCGCGGACCGCGGTATTTCTTTGGTCCAGGCGCAATCTCCCTGGCACAGCTAACCGGCACTCCCATCACGCCGGTGCACGCAAGATTTTCGCGCTGCGTCCGCCTGAAAACCTGGGACGGCTTCATCATCCCGTTGCCTTTTTCGCGCGTCTCCGTCAGGGTGGACAAGCCGATTTACGTGCCGCGCGATTTGGAGGATGAGGAATTTGAGAGCATGCGCGCACAGGTCGAGACTTTAATGCGAAATGAAGCGGATTGACGGCGCGGCCATCGCGCAGAAAGTTCATGGGGAAACCAAGGCGCGCATAGAATCTCTGGCCGCGAGTGGATGGCGTCCCGGGCTGGCGGTCGTTCTTGTCGGAGACGATCCCGCGTCGCGCACCTATGTGCGCTCAAAGGATAAGAAAGCGGCCGAGTTGGGCCTTCATTCCATCAAGCACGAGCTTCCCTCCGACATTGCTGAAGCCGAGTTGATCTCGCTCGTGCGCGAGTTAAACAGAGACCCGCTCATCCACGGTATCCTTGTTCAGTCCCCGCTGCCTCCTCATATCAATGAACAAGGGGTCGTTGCCCAGATTGACCCGGCCAAGGATGTCGATGGCTTTCATCCCTTGAATGTGGCCAAGCTCGCCATGGATGACCCAACGGGCTTCATTCCCTGCACGCCTCTCGGTTGCCTGCGGCTTCTCAACGAGAGCGGAGTTGAAACATCGGGCGCCCGAGCAGTGGTGGTCGGCCGCAGCATGATCGTTGGAAAACCGATGGCCCTGCTGCTGATGCGCCGCGGCCAGACCGGAGACGCCACCGTGACCGTCGCCCATTCGCGCTCCCGGGATTTGGCAGCCATCACGCGCGCCGCCGATATCGTGATCGCCGCCATCGGGCGGCCGCATTTCCTTGGCGCCGATCATATCGGAAAGAATGCCGTCGTCATCGATGTCGGCATCAACCGGGTCGAAGATCCCCGATTCGTCAAAAGGCTATCGTCTTGTCGGGGACGTCGACTACGAGGCTGTCGTAGAGCGTTGCGCCGCCATTACCCCAGTCCCCGGCGGGGTTGGTCCCATGACGATCGCCATGTTGATGGCCAACACCGTCACGGCATGTGAACGTCTCACCTGAGCAGAAACTCTTCGCGCCAAGGAGCCGATTCCCTCGGCCGAAGGTGGAGCCCGCTAAACCAGCGCGACATGCCTTTCCCAGCCGCGGCGTGCCTTTAATCCGTCTACATGGCCAGACAGTCCGTTTACACTTTTTAAAGCCCTTTAGCTGGTGCGACGGGAAAAGGAGTTAGGGTCGATCAGAGCGGATCTCGACCGTTCGCACCCAGGGAAAGGTTGCTTGTCACTGAGTTCTTGGGGACGCGCATCGTCAGGCCTAATGTGTTAGCTAGCTAGGGCAAGGAATTGACCGCCCTCTAAGAAAGCAAAACCTATGAAAACCCCGGAACTTACTGAGCTGACCGCATTGGAAATGGAAAATCTGCAAGGCGGTCGCATTGCCGAATCTCCGCGCCCGAGACGTCCCCTTCTCTTGCTGCTCCTCCTGCTCCTTCGTCTTGTTGGAGGCGGCGGAACTCGCCCTCCGACCCAACTCTAAGTCCAGTCCCGGCCGAACATTAGAGCACTGTTCGGCTCTGTAGAAGACAAGCGTGCGAAAAGCTCGGCCAGCGAGCCACTCGCTGACCGTCACGAGAGGGGCCAAGGAAACCGATACCGGCTTACACTGCTGGCAGCGCTCAGAAACTTGAACTGATTTTCCCCGAGTTACAGCGGGGAACTCCAGAAGCAGCTTGGTTAATTCTACCGCAAGCTTCGATCATTCGGGTGGGAACGATCTCGTGACGGAGGCGCAAATGGGAGACAGCCGTACGGCTGTCGCTGGTGACTTTGCTACGACGCACGAGATGATTGAAGCGGAACTCATCCTGAGATCAAAACCGCGTTCGACACCGCGAATGGATCACTGCGAATTGATGCGCCCCCGGACCATTGAGCGCCATCCCGATAATCCGCTCACATTACATTTCTTCCCATCGCAAGGTCTCCAACCCCGCTTCGCTTGCCTCCTCTCGAGCAATTAGGCTCGCTCAAGTCGCTCCTTCGACCATTCGTAATGAAAGCATGATTGCCTGTCACTAAGTCCCTTCTTGCCGCCCTCTCTCAGCCTAAACTTGTGCTAAGGCGCAGAGAAATCGTCTGCCCGCAATTGAACCAAATCTATGAAAACCTCAGCATTGACGGAGTTGACAGCATCTGAAATGGAAACCTTTCGCGGCGGTGTGATCGCCGTTGCGCCGAGGCGCCCGCTCCTTCGGTTGATAATCGCTATTCTTCGCCTCATTTTCCGCCCGACACCTGCGACTGAATTTTAGGATTTCTCCCCAACGTTGTCAGGAAAGCGCGTGCCGTGTTAAGACACGTCACCGCGCCCTGACCAGGCCTCGCCTTCTTTCGGGACGACCAACGAAAGAAAGGCGCGATGACGTCGTCGTCGACCCGGCCACCGCTCTCTGCAGCCGCTTCACTTGAGGCGCCCCAACGGCGCCACGAGGTCGTGCATTGATTTCCCGAGGCCGGGAGGCTATGCTCGGCGGGTGCAGTACCGACAGCTTGGCAATTCTGACCTTCAGTCTTCCGTCGTTGGGCTGGGAACCATGTCGTGGCCCGGCTGCAATTACGGAGATACCGGCTACGTGCCCTCTCCGGCCGATTTGGCAGGCACGCGCGAGATGGTCAAGGCAGCGCTCGACGCAGGGATCACGCTGTTCGATACCGCGGAAGGCTATGGTCTTGGGTTGGCTGAGGAGTTGCTGGGACGCGCGCTCGAGGAGCTTGGCTGCCGCGACAAGGCGATCATCGTCACGAAGGTTGGTCCATTGTTCGGCACCGAACAAGTGGGCGGCCGCACTTGCAACCTGACCCGAGACCACGTTCTGACGCGTTGTGATCTCAGCCTCAAGCGGCTGCGGACGGATCACATCGACTTGTATCTGGCCCATTGGCCCGATCCTCAGACCCCCATTGAGGAAACGATGCAGGCGATCGAGACCCTGAGAAAGCAGGGGAAGGTTCGATGGTTTGGCGTGAGCAATTTCTCCATCGACTTGATGAGCGCTGCACGAAAGCAGGGTGCCATTGTCGCCAATCAACTGCCCTATAGTCTCGCGGATCGCAGCATCGACGCAGACAAACGTCCCTACTGCCTGGAGAACCACATCGGCATCATGGCATACTCGCCACTCGGCAAAGGAGTTTTGAGCGGGAAGTACGATGCCCAGCACCTGCCCCCTGCGGACGATTATCGACATCAAAAGAAATACTTCGCGTCGGAGAATCTTCCCCGCTTCCTCGCTCTGGCGCAGCATTTGCGGGAGTTGGCGCCCCAATTTTCCTGCTCACCCGCGCAACTCGCCCTGGCATGGGTGCTCGCCCGACCGGGGATCACCGTCGTCCTTCCCGGCGCGAAGTCGCCGGAGCAGATCCGTAGCAATACCGGGGCCAGCGAGATTTCCCTCCCGGAGGATGTTGTCGAGAAGCTGACCTCCCTCTCGCAGGGATAGTCCTATTGGCGGGCTGTGCGCGGGCGCGCGGCCTCGAGTTGCTTGTAGCGTTCGAGGTCAGCCCGTTGGAGTCCCCCGGGGCGATACCGGGTCACCATTCGATCGAGCATGACGTCGACGCCGGTAAAATACGCCACTGGTTCGAAGACCGCCGCGTCTTCCAGCATCGCGAATACTCCAGGGAAGTCGATTCTCAGAGCAGTGGGAAACCCGTTGTTCACGTAGAGAGGCATACCCCTTGCGTCGGCCTCCTTCATAAGTTCCACGTATTCGTCGATCGTTTCGGTCCGTCGCACTCTCGCATCGTAGACGTAAGGCGGCTGGGTGGTTGCAGCGGTGATCACTTCAAGACTCTCCGGCGCATTTGGGTCCAGAGTCGTTCGCGTGGCGAGCACCGATTCGCGATAGCGTTCGGCTCCCTTTTCCAGCAAAAACTCCCTGGCAGGGTTCGAGAGGACCGCGAAGGCGGCCACACCCTGCAGCATGAAACCAACGTACCATTCCATGAGCATCTTTCTCTGAACCAGCGCGTACCCGTACGTCAGCAGACCGGGCAAAATGCTTCCGCTTGTGGTTCATCGAGACCCGCGGACGCTGGATTATCGTTCTCCTCACAACACCATCGAGATCCCGGCCACCAGTCCCCATAAGACGTCAGCCCGGAACATTTTGTGAGACAAACTTCTCGAAACAGCGCGAGGCTGCGTATCGGTAAAGGGTGTTCGCTCGCGGGGTTTCAAGGAGGGTGGCGCCAGTCGATTTATCGCCAACGCAGCGCGAACCGTCGTGAAACCTATCCGGGATCGCCGTTTTCGGACCCTCTGACGGCGTCGGTTTCGGATTCCCGGTTTTCTTCTCGGACTGTTGGCAAACCAAACCTTGGAAACTCTGAAAGAGACCTCGCGCATCAGCTTGGTTTAGAGCAAGCTTGGCTTCACTCTTGCCTACTACGTCATTATTTCCATCTCTTCCTCGGGGCTCAGGGTGCCAGCTGTTTCGCCGTGCAGATCGCTAGGTTCTTGAAGAAGATCAGTTCCTGGTTTCTCTTCCGGCTGGGCTGTTTCGTCCTTCTGACGCTTTTGGCGCAGGACGCTCCGCGCTGGCTCAGAGGGCCTCTCTGGCTGGTGGCCTTCTCGGTCGGAGCATGGGCTTTTGTCGCTTTGGTTCGCGAATCCCGACAAGCTCTGGACCGTCTTGTTCCGTGGTTACAGCGCAGATGCGTTCTCCATGAACGCGGGATTCGCGCGGCGGGAAAAATCATCGGACTGCTCTGCGCGGCGGTGATCATCACCATCGCGCTATTTCGGGCTTGGCCCGTCTGGGAGTTCAAGGCCACGTCATCGCTGCGCGAAGACGAGATCATGAGCGTTGCCAGATACACTTCGAAGGGCTTCGTTCCTGCTGTCAGCACCTACCACGTGGCCAGAAACCACGTCTTCTACAATATTGTCAGTTCCCTCATCCCTGGCGCGGACTCCACGATGCCTTTTCGGGCGAGATTGGTTTCTTTCGTCTCGGTGCTTGGCACACTGCTGCTTCTGGTTATCTATGCGGCCAAACGTGGATGGTTTGTTCCAGGCGTGGCCTGCGCGGGACTGCTGGCCGGCAACCTCTCCGCCATGGATAGTCTCCTCGAGGCGCGCGGCTATGGCCTGATCTTCCTGTTTGCCATGGTCGGCTGCGTGGCCTTTTGCGAGTGGGTTCGCGAGCCGTCGAGAATCTGGCTCAACATCATGGCCATCTCCTGCGTTCTGGGAGCTTACACCCTGCCCTTTTATATTTTGTTCGGCGGAAGCCTCCTTCTTCTTGCGTTCTTCTATCGTCCGTCGAAGGACACCTTCCTGGCGGGCTTCCTCTCGCTGGCCGCCATCGCTCTGCTCTACCTGCCGATCGCCACCAGAATCTACGCCGTTTTCGAAGAATACTCAGATCGCTACGAAAAGTCGTTCATCTCCAGATTCCAATCGATCGATGGCATTTACGCATCACTCCAATTCTTCTTCCCGCCTGAAGTCATCGAAATCGGGGCCAAAACCTTCCTTCTGCTGTCAATGGCTGCTCTGCTCTATGTCAGTTTTGGCCGCTTCGCCGCGAAGTCCGATCGGATCGGCTTTGCGGGGGTGGCGATCTCCACCCTGGCCTTTCTGGCGTTCTGTCTCTATTGCCGGATTGTTCCCCTGCGGGTGGCCTCCTACGTCGCCGCAGCGCTGGCGTTCCTGACCCTCCTCGTAGCGGGCTCGATGGTCACGAGCAGGTCGCTGGCGCCTTTCCGCTCTTACACCGATGTACTCATCACAGCGTTGGCGGCCGTGGTCATGCTGAAGTCTCAGGTTCCACTACCCTTCGTGGCCCGCGCAGACTGGCGAAACCTCGGGGTGCTTATCG
Source organism: uncultured Verrucomicrobiae bacterium (assembly GCA_963820865.1). Classification (GTDB taxonomy): domain Bacteria; phylum Verrucomicrobiota; class Verrucomicrobiia; order Chthoniobacterales; family Terrimicrobiaceae; genus DASTFP01. Next base: position 893,205 of record CAWGBZ010000007.1, on the reverse strand, counting down.
AGCGCGCTTTTCCCGCCGACATTCGCATCGGGATGACGGGAGATTTGCCGGAGTTGATACAATGGAACCTATCGTCCCGAACCAAGCCTGAGCGCGACACGATGGACCGCGCCGCATTGAGCGAGGGCAAGATGGTGGCCGTGGAGGGCTTTACCGCGCCGGCGGAGGAAGGTCGGCGCTTTCGGTGGACCGACCTCCCCGAAGAGGTCCGCTTTGTAACGAGCCCGATATCCCTCAACTACCACCGTGTGTTCTTCGTGCCTCCCAAACAGACTCGGATCGCTTCGATAACCATCGACGGTCGTCCCATCGAAACGCGCTCTCCGGGACGCCAGCCGTACGATCCTGCCTTGCTCGCCCGTTCGTATGGTCACGGTGACGTCCTGCGTCCACGAGACTCCGGAGATGTCGAAAGCCGATTCGCCATCCCCTCGGAGATTCCGCTCCCGGCGACACTCATCGTGAACCTCGAAGCGGACGGCTCGGCGGGGACGTGCAACCTGCTCTTCACTCAAGGCCTGCAGGACAAAAAGATCCAAGCGAGCACGCGAAACTCCGGCGATGATTGGCGAGGGACCTCAAACATCTTCGTCCTTGGGGAGTTGCTCAGCATCGCGCTGGATCGACCCGGTTGCGATGCGGTAAAGGTTCGTATCGAAAGCGATCCGTCGGCTTGGCCAACGAGCGATCAAACGACACGCCCGCCATTTGGCCTGCTCGACGCCTGGTTTGCCAACGGCCAAAATCGGCTTCCTTAGCCTGGCTCTAGGGCGCCGACTTGCGCTGAGGCCAAATAAGTTGTTCATTGGAGGAGAGTTTCGACACCGGTGGACAGGTCGAAAGCTCTGTGGGAGGTGTCGGGTTCTCTCAATTGCAACCACCTATTTTCTTATGGACACCGAACTCGCCCGCACCGTTGTCTCCGCCATTACCGCCCTCTCGGGCTTGGTCAACGCCTACCGATCGCGGTCCGAAAGCAGCAACGCCCTGGCAGAACAGGAAGCGGCGGCACTGACCCCCTCCTCGACCGATCCATGGAGGTGGCGCGCCGAAACTGTCCTCATTACAGCCGAGGGACTTGATCAGATCGTCTCGAAGGCGGAAGCCTCGCCTGAAGCAGGCCGAGCGTTGGCTACCCTCGTCCCCGAACAAACTCTCCGCGAGGTCCTCGAGCATGTCGACGCTGAGACTGCGCGGTTGCACGAATCGATCGCCGATCCGTCGCGATCGAAGGCTCGGCGGGAGCGAGATCTGGATCACGCCGAAGCGGAGATTTGCGTTGAGCTAAAAACCATCAAACGACATTGCAAGAACGCCATTCCCGACCTGCCTCAACGCGCTCTCGCTGGATTGTGGCAACTGCATCGCTGTTCCTCCTGAGCCGGTGCTGCCGAGTATCGCGCGGCTCGTCGCTTGGTCTTTGCCTCACCGGCACACGTTCCGGTTTGCACTAAACACGAGCAGCGGCTAATCCCCTGGCATGGAGGAGATACGTATCAACAAGGACACTCAGCTTTGCATGTCCCTGGCGGCGCGGCCGGGAAACTTTGGCACGCGATTCCACAACTTTCTCTATCGCGAGTTGGGCCTGAACTACGTCTACAAGGCGTTCACCACTCGCGATCTGCCGGCGGCAATTGGGGGAATCCGTGCCTTGGGAATTCGAGGATGCGCGATTTCGATGCCATTCAAAGAGGCATGCATTGAGCACCTCGACGAAATGGACCCTTCCGCGCAGGGGATCAAGTCGGTCAATACGATTGTCAATACCGACGGTCATCTGAAGGGTTACAACACGGATTACACGGCCGTCTCCCAGTTGATCCAATCGGCGGGAATTCCTCCACAGACCGACTTTGCGCTGCGCGGAAGCGGCGGCATGGCCAAGGCTGTCGCCTGCGCGCTCAAGGATGCCGGCTTCGAGCAAGGCACGATTGTGGCGAGAAACGAGGCTGCTGGCAGTGCTTTGGGGGGACAGTATGGGTTTCGTTGGAAGAAGGAACTCGGAGAAGAGCGGCCCGGCCTGATTATCAATGTCACGCCCGTCGGTATGACCGGAGGCGCGGACTCAGATCAACTTTCGTTTTCGGAGGAGAGGATCCGCGCAGCGCAGTTTGTCTTCGATGTCGTCGCGCTTCCGCCCGAGACGCCGCTGATCCGATTGGCAACTTCCCTCGGTAAGAAGACCATCACCGGAGCGGCCGTCATCGCCTTGCAAGCCGTCGAGCAATTTGTGCTTTACACGGGAGTGCGCCCGGATATCGACCTGGTGGAGAAGGCCGCGGCTTTTGCCCGTTCGTAGCTCCCCAACCCAAGCCCGCAACGATCGCCATGACCGGAAAAAACCGTTCGGGAATATTGGCCGGCGGAAACTGGCTCGTGGATTATACCAAGATCATCGATGCCTTTCCGGCTCAGGACACCCTCGTAAATATTCTCGGAGAAACCTCGAACAATGGGGGCGGTCCCTACAACGTGCTGATCGACCTCGCGCGGCTGAAGGCGCCTTTCCCTCTGGCTGCGGTCGGACTCGTCGGCAACGATGCCGCCGGCGAATACATTCGACGCGACTGCCACTCTCATCAGATTGATACCCGCCAATTGCACATCACCAAGGAAGCGCCCACCTCTTATACCGATGTGATGACGGTGAAGTCGACCGGACGGCGGACTTTCTTCCACCAGCGCGGTGCGAACGCACTTCTCGATCAGACGCACTTCGATTTTGCGCAGAGCGATGTGCGCATCTTCCACCTGGGCTACCTCCTGTTGCTCGACCGGCTGGATCAACCTGATCCGGTTTGCGGCACCGTGGCCGCCTCCGTGTTGAAACGTGCTCAGGAGAGCGGCTTCAAAACCAGCGTGGATCTGGTGAGCGTGGAGAGCGACCGCTTCGGCGAGATCGTCCTCCCCGCGCTGCGCTACTGCGACTATTGCATCTTGAACGAGTTTGAGGCGGAACGCGTCACCGGAATCAAGATTACCCAGGAAGGAAAAATCGATCTCTCCGCCGCACGAACCGCCGCTTCCGAACTTGCCCGCGCGGGGGTTCGTGAATGGGTCGTCCTTCATTTTCCCGCCGGGGCCATTGCCGCCGGCATCAGCGGCGAGGAACTCGTGCAAGCCAGCGTCAACATGCCTCAGTCTTCCGTTGCGGGGACCACCGGGGCCGGGGACGCCTTCGCCGCGGGCGTTCTCTTTGGATTGCACGAGAGCGTCCCGATGAAGACCGCGCTCGCCTACGGCGTTTGCGCGGCCGCCGCGTCGTTGACAGACCCGACCAGTTCGAACGGTGTCGTTCCGCTGGCCGAATGTCTCGCCCTGGCCGACCGGTTCGGCTACCGCACCCTTTAATATGATCAAGACACTCGATACCAAGGTCGCGGACATCCTGGCCAATCCTTCGGGCAGCAATGCCTTTATCATCGCCGACGCCAAGGATGCCGACATGGCCTTCGGAGTCGCCGCGCCCGGACCGCGGCGGAGCCCCAAAGCGAACGAATACGAGACGGACTGGAAAACGCTAGCGGAGTTTCGCACCCATATACGCGACGTTATCCAGCAGGGAATCGTCGACATCATGCTCCTTTCCGCTTCGAACGTCGAGGTTCTGGCCATGGAAGAGCGCCTCTTCGTGAACTCCACCGTCACCCCGGCCGCGCGAGCCAACGACACCTCCGATATCTGGGCCGTGCGCGGCGGCAAATACCCACGCGAGGCTTCGCGCTCTTTCCGCACGGCGACCCTGGATCACATCATGTACGGGCACCTCGATCCGGAGCCGGGCGAGAAAATCATCGGCGCAGATTTGGGACTCTACTCGATCACCTTTACCAACGATCTGGACGCCGAGCACTACGCGCTGCGCGAGTTCCACGAGTTTCGTTTGGAGGCGGAACGCAAGGGGTTCCGTTATTTCCTCGAGGTGTTCAATCCCAACGTCGAGCCGGGCATTGCGGAAACCGACATCCCGGCCTTCGTCAACGACCATGTCATCCGCTCGTTGGCCGGCGTGACCAAGCGCGGTCGACCGCTCTTTCTCAAGATCGCCTATAACGGCCCGAAAGCTCTCGCCGAGCTGGTGAGCTACGATTCACAACTCATTGTTGGCATCCTGGGCGGCAGCGCGGGGACGACCTACGACGCGTTCAAACTAATCGCCGATGCGCAAAAGTACGGCGCACGCGTCGCGCTCTTCGGCAGAAAAATCAACCTCTCCGAGGATCCACTCACCTTCATCGAGATGCTCCGGCGCATCGTCGATCACAAGATCACACCGGAAGACGCGGTCAAAGCCTATCACAGCGCCGTGCAGAAACTCGGCCTCCGCCCTTTCCGAGAACTCCCGGACGACATGCAGCTTACCGGAACCATGATGCGGTACCGCTAGGTCGGCCTGAAAAACACGTCTCCGACGAGCCGGCTTCCTATCGGAACAAGCTGTCGATGCCCATCGCCGTCTTCCGGACAAACTTCGGCAAGGCTTTCTGATGGCGGTTTCGCAGCAGAAAGTAGATCCATGAAAGAACGTTCAACGTGAAAAGGCGGTCCAGCACATTTCGGTAGGCTGGGCGTCGTCGCACCATCAATCCGAGAAGCCAGTGCATGGTTCGCCGGTTGAGCCGTTCGGTCTCGAAATCCAGCCGAATGCGATAGCGCTGTCTGAGGGATCGGGGCCAGCGCGCTTTGTAAGCCATCTTGGCACTCCGGATCTCTTCACAGAGATCGGGATCGTGAGGCAGGAGATAGAATCGTCGGGCGAGCAGGATAAGCGCAAACGTGTCCTGCATGAATAAAATGTCATCCTCCGGCAGGCCGATCTGCCGGACAAGCGCCAACATGCGAGCGAAAAGCCCAGACGCCGCCTCCCCGGACCGAATGGCTTCTTCAGGATCGCGGACAAAGTGCAGCAGAAGTCTGCGCACGGCTTGATTGATGAAGATCGAATCCCAATAAACATGGAGAAGGGGCGGGATGCGCACGCGGCGAAAGAAGAGCTTCTCCCTCGCGAATTCCTCCACATAGAGGATCTTCTCGACGACGATCTCCGTGAGCCGGAGAAGCTCGATCGCAGCGGAGACGTCGTCTTCGCCGAAGAACGAGGCCAGCGCCTCTTCGACGCTCGCGCCCTCCTTGAAGACCCGCAGCGCGACAGCCGCATTCAGTTCGATCCAGACCGCCCGCTCTTCGAGAAAGGCGAGGCGGCGGAAGGCATGCCAACCGCCGGTTTGACACCAAACGGAAAATCCGATCACGCCGCGAGCACTCGCGAGCTCACGCGCATAGCGTTCGCAATCCCACCCGATGAAGGAGGGATACTCACCGGCACCTTCATACTCGCGCCGGGCCTGCACCTCGATGATCTTCGGCAGATCGATTCGAAAGAAATGCCGATTGAGCGGCAGGTAACGAAAGAAGTCACTCTCTCCGTACTTCATGGACAGGACAAATTGAGACGAGTCGATACCCTTCAGCGCCTTCGCCAGACGCCCGCGATGCCAAATGAGATCGCCGACGAGATGAGCGCCGACCGTCCATGTGCGAAACACCAACCGACGGGTGCGCGCCTCGAAGATAGGAAGGAGAGTCCGCAACGCCCGGTTGACTTCGCCCGCCGTGCGCAACATGAGACGACTGCGAAGGCAATCCTTCACATCGCGGCCGTCGGTTTCGCCGATGCGCAGGATGATGCCTGCGATCTCCGGAAACTCGTCCAGTAGCCGGGCAACAACTTCCGCAAACCATTTCGTGGCCATCGCGACACTCCTCCCCAGCCGAGCGTCGACCGCCAGCGAGGTCGTGACAAAATCGGCCGTTAGAAAAATGCCGAGCCCGTGAGCACCCAGCAACCCAAACAATTCGCGAAATTGCCGTCGAAACACGGCATTGCGCGCCTGAATCTCCGGCTCGAACCACGGGTGATCGGAAAGATGCGCGACGTCGTCGAGCGAAACGGCATTGTAGCCAAGGCGGGCGACTTTGCAGGCAAACGCTTCGAGATCGGCGCGGATCGCCTGCCACTGAGGCTCCGACGCCGGGCCGTCCGTCGCCAGATCGGCAAAAGGAATCTTCGACCAATTGATGCGCCGCTTATCGCAGCCCCGAAAGAATGGCCCGATCGCATCGATGAGGGCGAGTTCCATCGGCCTAACGGAGCAGCGGGCTCGCTCTCCGCGATCTCACATCTTCTCCCACCGCTCCTGAATCTCTTTGCAGAGCGCACCGTACGCCTGGGCTACCGGAAGCTTGGCGCCATAGGCCAGCACCGGCATCCGGTGAAGCGCCATCTTCTCCATCTCGACCGTGAAGGGAATGACCGTCGAAAGAAACATCGGATATCGCTCCGGCAAATGCGCAATCGTTTCCTGATGCCCGCGGTTTCGCTTCTGCGCCATGGAAAAGAAGGGGACCAGAATCTCCGCCGGCAGTTCCATCTCGCGAAAGAACTCGAAAAGCTGCTCCAGCGTGCGCTCCGACAGCGTCGTCGGGATCACCGGCACCAAAATGAGATTGGAAGCCCGAAAGACATTTTCTGACAACAAAGTGATGTTGGGCGGGCAGTCCAGGACAATGCAGTCGTAATCGGTGCCGAGTTCGTCGAGCAGCCACCGGAGCTGCTTGCGCGACTTGCGCATGCGATCCAGGACGATGTCGAAATTTCGATAGGCGAGATTCGACGGCAGGATATCCAGCCCGGGGTAGTCGGACTCCCGAATGTTCCCCCTCAAACCAGCATCGGTGAGATCGTCCAGCTTCGTCTCAAACTTCTCGGCCGGGCCGACACGGAAGAAGTAGGCGGCGGCGCCCTGCGGATCGAGGTCGACGAGCAGCGTGCGCTTGCCGGCTTGTTGCAACGCATAGGCGAGGTTCACGGAAAGCGCGGTCTTCCCGACCCCGCCTTTAATGCTATAGACGGAAACAACTTTCATTCTGCTCGAGAATCCTCAATCGCTTCGGCAACCGACTTCGCGGAGTCCACGCAAGCCGCCTTTACGGCACGGGCAATCTGCGGCGAACAAAAATCGTCCAGCGTCTCATGGAAGCGCTCTCGTTCGGCCTGCTGACCGTGATTGAGCAGCGCCACAAGTCCGCCGATCGAGAGCGCGAGTCCGGCCTGATTGTCGGTCTCTTTGCGTTTGTCCACCCAGTAATCGAGCAGGGCGCGCTGCTGGACCGAGCAATCGTTGAAAAGCCCAAGGCAAGTCTGAAGGCGCCGAAGCTGCTTTTCGATCTGCTCGGTTTCGCCTTTGGGGAGAAGCTCGCTGAAGAACTCGATCAAATATCGCAGCTTCTTGCAGTGGATGCGCACCTGGTGCAAAGCTTCGTCCGGCGTGTCGCTTCCCAGCGACTGCTCGATCTTGACGATGCGCTTGTAGCGCTTGTAGATGCGCCGGGCAATGAGCGGAAAGGCCGGTTCCTGCGAGACCTCGGTCTCGGGGAGATCGGTGGGTGCGCCGAAAAAGCGCTCCACCTCTTCAATGGACGCCCGGTAATTTGCCGAACTCAGGTGGCGCACCACCTTTCGCAGCGCGCGACGCCTTTCCTTCGCGAAATCTCGAAAGATCTCCGCCACCGCCGGCCGAAGCGCCTCCGGCAGCATCGCGGTGTATTGTTCCCGGGCAAGCAGGTAGACGTCGAGGTCGCGCAGGCGGTTGGTCACATCGCAGTGGTCCGCAAACATGGCCTTCAACTGCGCGGTTTTTTCTTCCGGATAAAGGTCCTTGATGAGGCTCAGAACCGATCGAATCTTGCGCATGCAGATCCGATAGTCGTGTAGAAACTCGGTATCGATGTCGTCACGAATGCCTGCTTCGTTCTCCCGCGCAATGGCCAATATCCTGTGAATAATCCGGCGCGCGGCTTCCCGCACCGGCAAATCGGGGCGCAAATCGAACAAAGGCCTCAGCGTATAACGTCGGGGCGGCGATCCGCGCTCGCGGAGGAAACTGGCCAGGGGACCTTCGCGGAGCTCCCTGGCGCCGACAGTTCGCAAAAGCTCGACCGCCCGGGTTGCCTCTGCTTCGTAGCCCCGCAAAGGGCGAAAATGGCAGAGTCGATAAAAAGGCTCTTGCGAATTGTTGTCCGCAAAGAAATCCGTCAAATCGAAGCGAAAGATGGTCTTCTCGGCATCGTTGAGCAACTCCACCGCTTGCTCGCGAATCGAGAGTCGGGCCACCCGGATCAGGCTTCGAATGCCAACGAGCCCATCGAGTTCGTTGCGCAGCGCCCCCGCCGGAAACTCCCAGATAAAGCGGGGAACGCGTCTTGCCGCCATCGGGATCGCCCCACGAAGGTCGCCGATCCAATCGCGGTCGCGCTCACAGAGGCGCAACTGACCGTCGGACTGGTACAGAAGGCGCTCGCCGAACCAGAGACCCCATTCGAAGGTGTCGTAAAATGCCGCTTTGGCGCGAACCGGTTCGCCCAGCCGGACTCTGAAAGTTCCCTCCAGCGCGGCACAAAGGCCTTCGATCTCCAGCTCTGCAGAGATCTCGCAGTTCTTCCATGTAACATGCTCACTCTCCACGCAGAGTCAGACTATGCTATTCATGAAAAACTCGCAATGACCGCCGTCCCTGCTCCGCGGAGACGTATTGCCGATCTGACTACCGCCGCCTTTGCGCAGTCCGCCATTGACGAAGTTGCCGCCCCTTCCTATCCCGATAGCTGCGATTCGTTGGCCATTGACACCAAACCCCTTCTATTGCGACTCCGTTCATGACCGCAAACCTCTGGCAAATCCTCGTTCTCGGGCTGGTTCAGGGCGCCGCTGAGCTTCTCCCGGTATCCAGCTCAGCGCATGTCATCATCGCCGAGAAGTTGCTGGGCCTGAATCCCTCCGCTCCGGAGATGACCTTTCTGCTGGTCATGCTCCACACCGGAACAATGTTCGCAGTGATCGTCTATTTCTGGAGATCGTGGCGCGACAGCTACTTTGCAAATTGGGAGAGCTTTCGAAGAATTCTGGTCAACGTCGTGATCGCCACCGTCGCCACCGGAGTGGTCGGCGTCGTGCTGCAGAACCTGATCGAACGAATCTTCCTAAGCCAGCATGGGGAGAAGGCGGAGGTCGAAATGCTCTTTTCGCAGCTACCGCTCGTCGCCGCCGCCTTGTTCGCTGCGGGTCTGCTGATCATCTACTCCGGCATCCGCGAAGAGCGTCATCGGGGAAGGAAAGATATTACCACTGCCGGTGCCACGTGGATCGGGATCGTTCAAGGTCTCTGTCTGCCGTTTCGAGGATTTTCCCGCTCGGGCGCGACCATCTCGACCGGGCTGGTTCTCGGAATCGAGAAGCGCCGCGCGGAGGAGTTTAGCTTTGCTCTCGCCGTCGTGCTGACGCCCGTAATTATCGCCAAGGAACTCTTCCGCCTGGTCAAGGCGCAGCCGGAAGCATCAAATTACCTGGCGCTCTTGCAACCGGGCCTCGTCGGGATGGTTTTCAGCTTCCTCTCCGGACTTGGCGCCCTTTGGTTGCTCTCGCGCTGGCTCGAAGAGGGACGTTGGAAGTTTTTCGGCTATTACTGCCTGGCGGCGGCGATAGTCGTCTTCGCCCTGGCAAAGGTCGGGTATTAGAGATCGATGCGCGAGCCCGTGCGCGGAAATGTTCAGCTCGTTTCCGCAGGGCCGCACTCGTCGCTGCCAGAGGTCCGCTCGTCACTTTCATGTTGGCAACCCGTTCGTTTGCGGATACTTAAGGCGACACTGCCTTACCGGTACGCTCCCAAAGCAGGAAGCCTCGCCCGGTCCGACCCCGACGGGCTTCCTGGAAGGTTCGACGGACCGAGATCGCCGGCTTTCTCCGACGAAAGCCTCCGTCGATGACCACGAGGTCATCCGGTAGAAAGACGGAACTCCCACTCGGACAACTCCGCCTGCCAACGCGCCAGAAACTTGAAGGACAAGGCCAGGGCAGAAAGCTCATCAGGCGATACATCAGGCCAGCGTGCGTCCAGAGCCCTGAGTTCATCAACCAGCTCATCATCCGCCTTCCGCACCGCCTCACTGGCCTCCCGAATTTGCCGGAGTGCCTCGGCGATCTCCGGTGACAGCAATGCTCGGGCGAGGGCCGAATTGGCCTTCTCGAAACGCTGGGACACTCCACGGGCAACCTGAACCGCGCTCCCTGCCCGCAAAAAGAGCTCCGCGTGCGGAGCGTGCCCGCTCCCCGGAACGTGATCCGGAAAATCGAGTTCGATCAGGTGCCGCAAGCGCGTCGCCGACTCGCGAAGTACCTTGTACGCTTCCTGCAAGAGATAGAAATCCCCGTCGTGGCCACCCGGAGCGTCCGGATGGCAATTCGCCGCCAGCCGCAGATATCTTTCCTTGAGAGTGCCCTCGTCGATAAGCGGTCTCCGCTCAAAATCAAACAGGACAAAGGCGTCCCCTCCCTCGTTGCGCGCGCCCGGCCTCAAGCGGAGAAACTCTCACCGCACGAGCAATGCGCCACGGCGTTCGGATTCGAAACTTTGAAGCCCCCCTTCTGCAGGTCATCGCTGAAATCCAGCTCGGATCCGCTGACGAAGAGTGCGCTCTTCGGATCGATAACAACACGCACCCGATTCGATTCCACCACGATATCGCGGTTCGCCGGTCCGTCGACCAGATCCATCTTGTACTGCAAACCGGAACAACCGCCACCAATCACCGAAACGCGCAGGGCTCCCCTCGGCCGACCTTGCCGCTCGAGCAACGAGCGCAATTTCGCGCTGGCAGCGTCCAGAACACGGATCAGCTTTTCGTTGCCAACCCTGTAGTTGACCGGGATGGAGGCGGCTTCCATGCTCCAAGGATACCGCCGGGCGAGAAAGCTGCAAGTACGGGAGGCGCTCCGGAAGACAACTTCTCCCACTTTTGACTTGTTGTTGAGATTTATTCTCAATATCTATCCGATGTGCTAAAAGGGAGCGAGTTCCGTGAAGAGCCGGTTTGGGCTGCGGTCGAGGGAGAGTGGCGCCCTCTATTTGGAAGTTTTCCGAGTGATGGTGTAAGTGTCGAATGGCATGACTTCGAATGTGCGCGGACGCTCGACTGGTCGAGCAGCTTTCATCCTGAGAGTTTTGAGATCTGCATCAACTTTGAGGGATGCGGGGCGATCCACGAGCATCCAGCAATGACCACGCTGGTGAATCCGCAACGGGTGGCTCATTACGTTGCGGACGAGAGTCGTTTGCGGGCAGACCGCCACGCCGGGCAGCGGCATCGATTCCTGACCGTCGAGATGTCGCGAGACTGGCTAGGCGAAGCCGTGCGTGGTCACGAAGCCATTCTCAACCGGGAGACACAAGGCTTTCTGGATGGAAAGGCACGCCTGCAAACGGCCCGAGAGCAACCGCTCAATCCTCGGGTGCGGCGAAGCGCTGAGGAGATGCTCCAGCCTCCCATTCAGGGCGACGGCGCCGGATTCTGGTTTCGGGCAAAGATTTTGGAAATCGCTGCCCTGACACTCCTCGAGCCCGGTGAAGAGCTCTTCTGTGAGCGCCACAAGCGACTGGCGCACGACCGCGTTGAACGCGTCAAACAAGCCCTGGCCCGCGACCTCGAAAACCCGCCGACTCTCTCACAGCTTGGAAAGGAAGCTGGCTGCAGCCCGTTCTACCTCAGCCGCATCTTCTCCGAACACACCGGCATGACGATCTCGCGTTATCTACGCAATTTGCGCCTCGAACGAGCGGCGGAGCTACTTCGCAGCGGACGCACCAACGTCACGGAAGCCGCGATGGCGGTAGGCTATTCAAGTCTGAGCCATTTTTCGAAGGCCTTCGCGGAGATGTTCGGCGTCTGCCCCTGCGTCTTCCCGCTCAATCGAAGAACCAAGCGGTAACGCGCCCTTCCGAGCGAGTTGCTCCGTCGGCGCCCAAACCATCCCGGACCTGTCGTCCAGAGCGAATGGCCTCACAACGAGCGCCACTTAAATCATTCTACACACGTATTTTGTATACATATGTCACATTCATCTAGCACAGAAATCGGTCGCAGTGCATAGTTCCGGCACGAACAATGCTTTGGGCGAGGACCAATGATTCATTCTTTCGAAAAGAAAACGGACGGCCCCGCCTGGCGGGTCGAACCTTGCGGTGGCGGGCGGTCGATTTGTCGCTCGCTCTTGTAAACTCACTTTCTCGCTAGATTTTTCCACCATGGACTTGGACACAAAGCTCCACGACGAGCGCATGGCTCAGCTTGATCGCTATTTCGACGCGATTCAGTCGGTGATCCTGGCCCGGCAGCATCCGGTGACCGGCCTTCTGCCGGCGAGCACCGCCGTCACTGTGCACGGAGACTACACTGACGCCTGGGTCCGGGATAACGTGTATAGCATCTATGCGGTTTGGGGTCTCGCGCTGGCCTTTCAGCGCCATGCTCCGGACGATCGCCGGACTCGCGAACTGGAACGCTCCGTCGTTCGTTTGATGCGCGGACTGCTTGCATCCATGATGAGTCAGGCCGCGAAGGTGGAGCGCTTCAAGCAAACCCAAGATCCCTTGGACGCTCTGCATGCCAAGTACGAGACAGCCACCGGGCGCCCGGTCGTCGCCGACGACCAGTGGGGGCACCTCCAGCTCGATGCCACGTCGCTCTACCTGCTGACCATGGCTCAGATGATTGCCGGAGGCTTTGATTTGATCTGGAGCTCGGCCGAAGTCGCTTTCATCCAGAATCTGATCTACTACATCGGGCGCGCCTACCGGACACCCGACTACGGCATTTGGGAGCGCGGTCACAAGATGAACCGCGGCAATCGCGAGATCAATTCGAGTTCCGTTGGGATCGCATTGGCAGCTCTCGAGGGGCTGGACGGTTTTGATTTGTATGGATCCCGCGGAGACCGCTCGACGCAAGTGCACGTCCTCCCCGATGAGATAGCTCGGGCGCGGATCACCCTGCACAGCCTCCTGCCTTGGGAATCGGCTTCCAAGGAAGTGGATGCCGCGACGCTGGCGGTTATCGGCTTCCCGGCTTTTGCGGTCGACGACGAGGAGCTTACCAATCGGACGCGTTCGAAGATCGTCGAGCGGCTGCAAGGGCACTACGGCTGCAAACGCTTTCTCCGCGATGGCCATCAGACCGTTCTCGAAGACACCAAGCGGCTCTACTACGAGCCAAATGAGCTAAGGGTCTTCGAGCATATCGAATGCGAATGGCCGCTCTTCTTTACATATCTCCTGCTGGATGCGCACTACCGCGGCGACAGCGACGCTACCAAGGACTACCGGACGCGTCTCGAGAAACTCGAGCAGATGCGCGATGGCGTCGGCTTGTTGCCGGAGCTCTACTACGTCCCGGCCGAAAGTGTGGAAGCCGAGAAGCTAAAGCCCGGGAGCCAGACCCGGCTGCCGAACGAGAACGTGCCCCTGGTTTGGGCCCAAAGTCTCTGGTGGCTGGCCAAGATGCTTCAGGATGGACTGATCGAACGCAGCGATATGGACCACCTGGGCCGTCATCGCCGGCGATCGAGGCCTCCCGTGGCTATCCAGATTGCGGTTTTGGCCGAAGACTTGGAAACCCAAACGCACCTGGCGGACCTCGGAATCATCGTGGAACGAGCCGATCAGCTCGAAACCATCCAACTACGACCCGCCCAGGAACTGGCCCGCTTTTACGCCTCGCAAGGCGCCTGCCCTGCCCTCGGTCTCACAGGCCGGCCACAGCGACGCTTGCGCAGCCTGACGACCGCGCGCCTTTACCGCTTGGGCGATCGGAGGTTGGCCTTTGCTCCTTCCTTGCTCGCCGACCAGGACTATCTGGCCATGGACATGGCGATCCTCGCGCAGCGTCTCCGCAGCGAAGTGGCCTATCTATCCCGCAATTGGCAGGGTCAGGGACGTCCGACCCTCGTCTTCCCGCTGGGTCGGCGCCACCTTGAATCAAACGCCGATCACCTGGTGGCCTTGCTCCAGGAATGGCGCGACGGCGTTTGCGGACCGGTTACGGTCCGTCTCGGTTCGCTGGCTCAGCTCACGGCCTCGGCGACCTGGATGACCTTGGATCCGAATGTCGGGCAGATGCCGGAAGCAGAAGCCCCTCCTTCATCGGCGCCGGCACCCAAATTGCGCCACAACCCCACCAACGATTCTCCGCTGAGCGCGGAGGAGGAACGCACTCTCGAACTGGAAGGCGGACAAGACCAACTCCAGCTGGTGCGACGGCTTCAAGCCAGCGACAATATCTACGAGCAGGCCGAATGCCTGCAAGGATTGGTGTTTCTGCTGGGACGTGACGGAGAGATTCCCTGGAAGACCAATGGAGATGCCACCGCCGAGTCGAATGGCTCGATTCGGCTTGAAACGCTTCTCGATCAGCTTTGGGAGGAAGCCAGCTGGGGGTGCCATTGGAGCGTGCTCCGGCGGGTGGCGGGACTGCGCGAGTGGGCCGATGCGGGTCTCGAAGAGGCCGTCACGAACCTGCTCATCCGGCAGAAGCAACTTCTCGTCGGTAAGGCCTACAGCCCTGACTCGTTGATCATTGAGCCGATGACCGGCCAGGCGATTGCCGACCGCATCGCTCGATTCGCCCGCGAAGACGTCCGCGAGCGTGTCCTGGCCCAGGAGATCCTTTTGGCTCTGGACACTTTGATGAAGCTGAACCCCGAGTTGCTGCAAGGTTTTCTAACCCTTCGCGTCGGCCATCTGATCCTGCTGCTCACGGCGGAGGTCGCAGCGCAATCCGATCTTACTCAGGACGAGGCCTACGAAAGGCTTCTCAGACTTTCGCCGTCGGAAATTCAGTTGCGATTGGCTAAAGTCCTTGGTGACTACGCGGAGGCCGCGGAATTGCTCAGGAACCAGGAGACGCTCAACCTCAAGTCGGGAGCGGAAGTGCAATGGCACCCGAACGCGCCGGCGGGCCAGGCGCCTTCCAAACCATCGTCGACTCCGACGACCGGTTGGTTGGATCATCGGATTCGGGCGGGAGCTCTCGGTCAGACCCCTCCGGACTTCTACCCAGGAGTCTGGCGAATCTTGCACCATTGCCGCGGTCTGGTGATCGGAGACAAGCTGGAACGCCGCAACCGGATGGACAGCGCAACCTTTCTGGCGGAGATGACCGAAGGCGAGAAAAACTTCGCCTTCGCGGTCGAACACCTTTTGACCAAAATCAACGCTCCTGAGTATCGGCACCTCAATATTGAAGCACTCGCCACCCTGAGCGAATTCTGCTGGCAGAACCGCGATTTCCGCCTCACCCGCCATTTGGTCCTCGACGTGCTGATTGGGCATGCCGTCCGGCTGGCCTGGCTCAACGATCACTCCGAGGACACCTACGAGCGTGACAAGGCCGCGGCATGGAAGCGCTTCTACGAGGAGCCGCCAGCGTCGGTATCTTTTTGGGTCATCGAAGCCTTGCGGTCTCTCGTGAAGCAGCAGAAGAGCGCCGACGCGTCCCTCCTGGCCGTGGGATAAGCGGGCTCAATGGGCAACGCCCGTTGGTTCGGGCCCCCTGACAAACACGGCCGGAGCGCCGCAGACCGGATTCACTGTCACTTCGACCTGCACGCCAAAAACCTCATCAATCAACTCGGCCCGCACCACTTCGGTAGGAGTGCCCGAAGCCACGATGCGGCCGTTCCGCATGATGACCAGCCGGTCGGAATACTGGGCGGCGAGGTTGAGATCGTGAAGAATCACCAGAACGGCCGCGCCGCCTGAGGCGATCCGACGCGCGATTCGCAAGGTGCCATGCTGGTGGGCCGGATCGAGGTTGGAGATCGGCTCGTCGAGCATGACACAACGGCTCGGCCCCCCGCTCTCCAGCCCGACCTGAACCAACACACGCGCGAGATGGACGCGCTGCAATTCCCCGCCGGAAAGCGTGTTGACCGTGCGCAGCGCCAGATGATCACATTCCGTCCAACGCATCGCCTCCAAAGCCATTTCGAGGCGTTGCGCTGCGTCGCCGTGCGGCGAACGACCCAACAGGACAATCTCCAGCGCAGTGAATTCGAACGGAGCCATCGACTGCTGTGGCAATACCGAACGGCGCTGGGCCAGCTCCCGTGAAGACCATTCCCGTAGCGGCCGGCCGTGGAAGCCAATCGTGCCGGCCGTCGGGGAAATCTGACCGCACAACAGTTTCAGCAAAGTGGACTTCCCGGCACCGTTGGGTCCCAAAATCGTTACTACCTCACCAACGTTGAGCGTGAAGTTCACATCCGCGACCAACTGGTTTCCACCGGCTTCGTACGCCAGACGCTCCGCGCGCAGAATCATCGGGCGCATTCCCTCAGCTCCACAGGGCCCTGCGGCGCTGGCGCAGGAGCATGAACAGGAAGGCCGGTCCCCCGCAAGCCGCGGTGAGCGCGCCGATGGGAATCTCCGCCGGGGCGACGACCGTCCGCGCGATCGTGTCGGCCAGCGTCAGGATCAACGCGCCCAGGAGCGCCGAACCGGGCAGGAGCCACCGGGCATCCGGTCCGATCCAGAGCCGAACGAGGTGCGGCACGACCAATCCGACAAAACCAATCATGCCGGTGAAGGCCACGCAGACGCCTACCGCGGCCGAAGCCAGGATGATCAGGAAGTTCTTCGTTCGCTCGACGGAAAATCCGAGATGTCCCGCCTCGGCTTCGCCGAGAGCCAGCGCGTTGAGCGCAGAGGCAAAGAGCGGCGCCATCGTGACCAGGGCCAGGCAGATCGGGACAGCGATCGCGACCACCTTCCAATTGGCGGTCCCGAGGCTGCCCAGCATCCAGAAGGTGAGCGTCCTCAATTGCACGTCAGTAGCCAGAAAAGTACTCACGCCGATCACGGCGCTAACGAGCGCGTTCACTGCCACCCCGGCGAGCAGCAGCGTCGCCATCGACGTGTACCCGCCATTGGCGGCCAGGCGCCGAACGAAATAGGTGACCGCCAGCGCCCCCAGAAAGGCCGCGACCGGTAACAAGGTCGTGTTGCTCAGGACCGGCACGTTCGGGAAAATTACGCCACCAAGGATAATTACGAAAACCGCTCCCAGGGCCGCTCCGCTCGAAAGGCCGATCAGCCCAGGGTCGGCGAGGGGGTTGCGAAAGAGACCCTGAATGAGAGCGCCTGCGACCGACAGGGCCGCTCCGACCGCTACACCCAGCAGGACTCGTGGAAGGCGCAGCTGCCAAAACACGCCTTCATACCGTGGATCCAACCCCTGGCCTGTCAGGGCTCCAAGAATCTCCTGAGGAGGAATACGCAAGGCACCCACGCCCAGCGCCAGGACCACCAGTGCCACCAAGGCAGCGGCCAACCCGAGAAGCGCAAATCGCCGCGTTGACCTCGGGAATACGTCCGGTCGCACTCGGGAAGCGAGCGCGCTCCTGGGGTCGCCGGACTCCGCGCTGTTCAACCCCTCAGGCAAGCCGCCGCGGGCCGAACGCAGAAACCGCGACCGAGTCATCTCCAAGCACTAGCGCTGGGTCGCCTTGAACACCGGGTGCAATTGGTCGCACAATTGCTTCACGGCCAGTCCGAGCCTCGGCCCAAAGCCGAGCAGGAGCAAATCGTCCATCACGATGACGCGTCTCTCTTTTCCGGCGGGCGTCAGCGAAAGTCCTGGCTGGCTCAGCAAGGCGTCAACGCCGCCTGAACTCTCCAGCCCGCGTGAGGTGACCAGGATGAAATCCGGCGCGGCTACGGCCGCGGCCTCGGCGGTGAGCGGCTTATAGCCCTCGTAGCCCTGAACCGCATTCGTCCCGCCCGCCAAGGCAATCATCGAGTCGGCCGCGGTCGCCCGGCCCGCCACGTTCATCACTCCTCCCCCGCGCGCATAGATGAAGAGCACCTTGGGGCGCGATCCCGCGCTCTCGGCACGCGCTCGGGCGGAGCCCAGGTCGGAACGCATTTCGGAGATCAGCCGTCCTGCTTCGATCGGCTTGCCAAGTTGCTCGCCGATGGTCCGAATCCGGCTCTCGGCAGCATCTGGAGTGTGCCCGTTGGTCATTCGGACAATCTTTACCCCAGCCTCTTCGACTTGGGTCAGGACGCCCGGTGGCCCGGCGTCGTCCGTAATCAGAAGCAATGTGGGGTGTACGGAAAGGATTCCTTCGGCGGCGAGCTGGCGCGCATAGCCGACCTGAGGGAGCTTGGCGGCTTCAGGCGGATAGACGCTGGAGGTGTCCACGGCAACCAAGCGGTCATCGGCTCCCAAGGCGTAGATCGTTTCGGTGATCGTCCCCGCGCCGCTTACCACACGTGAATCGGCCGATTCCGCCCGCGCCGCCAGCATCGCGGCTACCAGCAATGCCAAAGCCGCCCTCACGCCAGCCCGCGCTCGAGTTCCGCAATCATCGCACGCCATGCCTCGTCCTCTGGAATTCCCGGCTTTCGCTTTCCGAAGAAGAGCGCGAGGGTATTCCCACCCTCGTCAAAGAGTTCGAGCGATGTGACCACTCCGTCCAGGGTCGGCTTGCGCACGATCCATACCGAAGCGATCGCCGTTTCGCGAAGATGCATATTGAATTCGTCGTCCAGGACGTTCAGCCACTCGGCTCCAAACATCCGGATATTGTGGACCAATCCGGTATGAATCTGAAGGCACCCACGATTGCCGATAAAAACCATGATGGACGTCCCTCTCGATGCCGCCTGCTCGAGCATCAATCGGATCGTGCCGGTCGCAATCCTTTTCGCGTGCCCTTCCGGAGCGAGCCGGAGGGCCTGCTCACGAGAAACCCGATACTTCTTCAAGATGTTGAAGAACGAATGCGTATCCTTTAGGTCACGCCAAGCCGTCTGAAATCCGGCCAGATCGATCTCCGCATCCGGAAGTTCTACTTCGGCCGCGACGCGCGCCTCCACGTCCTCCCACGGGTTCTGATTCGGCGAGCGGAAACGGTGCAGCAATTCGCCATAGGCACCGAAGTTGCTCGTGCTTTGCAGGTAGACCTTGTGAATCGCGTCGCCGGCTCGGTCAAAGAACTGGAAGCTTTGCCGTTCGCCATCGGGGCGGACGTCGGTTACCGCGAAACCGAGGCGCCAGCCGTGCATGAACAGACGCAAATCAATGTCCGGTCCAACCACCTGCCCCATTCCGTTGAAGAAGTCGATATGCCGGAACTCGCCATACCGTTCGTGCACGGCATGCTCGTTGCGTGTAAGGCACATGACCCGGCCAAGGCGAGGAAACTCTTGCACAAGCCGGCTCCAATCCCCTTCCAGTCTGACCACGCCACCTCCGCATCGGGTGGCCAGCAGTTGCGCCTCGCTGACACCCAGCTCAGCGGCGGCGTCGCGAATGCGAAGTTTCGGACGGACCTTCGACAGCGTCTCCCAACGCACTTTCAGCGACTCCTTTGCTTCGGCTTCCATAGAATGTGTTCGTTGCCTTTGAAAACGGAGAATCTTGGCGAACTTGCACCACGGATGCCAAAACTTCCACTAGCGGTTGATTGCCGTTTTTTAGCGCCATCCTGTCATCCGAACGCCTCGTCAAGGTGCCTGGTTACGGAGCGGATTTCCGCCGATATGCCCTGCCGGATCGGCGCTCTGCCAGCGGCGCCAAACCAGGTAGAAGACCACCAGCGAGGAGATACCCAGGAGCATGTTAGTTCCCGGCTCGGGAATCGAAACGGGTGGGTCATTCCAACAAGAGTCTTCGTCAGGGCCGGGTCTTTTGGTTTCGAAGTTGCGATCAAAACGCGGGCGATCCCACGCGCAGATTTCCCAATCGCCCATAAAAGATGCGCCGCGCTCGTGCGGTGGGTCAAGGCGTGCTGGCACCTCTCGCCAGGGGTAGTCTCTCTGATAGCCCGTCAGAACGGTTCCGAATGTCAGGGATTGCGGGGAGAGGGATCCCCGTTTTCGCCAACGAGGTTCGCCGAGCCCTCTGTCAGTCGATGCCGATCCAGGGTCGAAAGAGGGTTGATGAAGATCCCTCTTGCCGAAAATCTTTACGTCCTCAACCATCCACAGATTGCCCCTCTTCACATCGAAGCGAACGTCGATCGACAAGTCCGGAGGGGGGCCAACTCTCCATCGATTGTTGAGAAAGGCCTGCGCGTTTTCAAGGTGCCAGAGAGAGCGCAGATTCCAACCCTCACCCTGCAGAGATTGAGCAAGTGAGAAACCGGCCAGGAATAGGACCAGGAGCATCGCCTTTCTCGACTCGATGGATCTCATCCTGTCACGACCCTTCGGATCATTCGCACGGCAGCGGCGTTTCACGGCCAATCCTACTGCAGCGACCAATTGGG
The DNA here is from genome assembly GCA_963820865.1 of uncultured Verrucomicrobiae bacterium. Classification (GTDB taxonomy): domain Bacteria; phylum Verrucomicrobiota; class Verrucomicrobiia; order Chthoniobacterales; family Terrimicrobiaceae; genus DASTFP01. Next base: position 873,041 of record CAWGBZ010000007.1, on the reverse strand, counting down.
ATCGTCTTGCTCAGCGGCGAGATTCGACCAACGGCGCATATCCTTCAATTCCGCCTCTCCGAGCAAGGAAGCGCTTCCGTCGAGGTTCACCGCGACGGCTCTCTTATTCCAGCGCGGATGGACGTGGCCAAACTTGTCCGAAGTGGCGTTCGGATCGAAGTTGGCGGACCATCGTTCGCCGGAAAGCCGTGGGGAAAGGACGTAATAGTTGCCCTGTGCGCCGGGCGTGGAACCCGCCGTCGGCTTGAAACGCGCAGACACGAAAACGATCAGCATGCCCGGCTTGACCGCTTGACCGAGACGCGTCACGCAGAAACTTCCGTACGTCTCGCTATCACTAACCTGGGGCTCGCCGTGATGAAATGCATAATTCCCACCGACGAATGTCGTGTTCAGTCCAAAGGACGGTTGCACCGAAGCGATATACTCCGCCATCACTGAAGTGGTCTGCTTTCGGTAGTCGGCCAAGGACTCATTGACGACCGCGACGCCGGGATATTCGTAGTTGAAATAAGGCGCCAGCCGATAGGGCCAGCGCTTCGCGAGGTACCCTCCCAGAGGATTTCCCGCGTGGTCCTTCGCCGGGGGATGGCCGATCGCGGTTGGATCCTCGACAATCCCCGGCAGCAACCTTCCGTTATTCTCCCCGGCATACGAGAGGTAGGCGGTCATCAGGTTGCGCGCGGCGCCCAACTCTCGGACGCTTTTCGCCTTGTCCAACGCGCTCTTCACGCCCACGGTGATCAACCCACCCAGGACAGCGACAATCCCGACGCTCAGGATTGTCTCGACAAGCGTAATTCCCGCGGGCCGTCTCAAGAGAGGACTGGAGCGTTTATACGTTGGCTGCTGCCAGATCGCCCGCACGCCGCCGGCGCCGGACCATGCAGAGAACAAGCGCGCTCGAAACACCAAAGAGCACGCACGTGCTCGGTTCGGGAATCGGCGTCACCTCACTGGCGTACGTCGCATAGCGGCCCAGACTCATGCTGGACCCTGACGCTTCAAAATTGAACGTATAAGCGCCGTCCGGCACCGATTCCCAGACAAAGACCTTTTCCTGGTCGTTGCCGCCCATGCCGCCCAACGCCACATCATAGAGAAGGTCGAAACTGGTCGGCGCATACTCTACTCCGCCGACAGTCAGGAGCACACTGTCATCGGCAAGGATGGTGCCGAGCGTTTTGAAGCGCGCAATCACCGTGCGTGTTCCGTCGATGGGTGCCTCCGCGCCGGACAGAGTTGTCGTAAACTCGGTGGCGGTGGAAAAGCTGTAAATGTTGCCGCCTCCTGTAATGAAGGCCGCCCCGGTGGTCTCCGTCACTGACGCGCTGCCCAATCCAAATGAAAGCTCGGGCGTGCTGTCCGAGATTGCCCCGAAGACATCCCAATCAGCATAGAAGGTTCCTACCTGGCTTAGATCCCATAGATTATCAATAGGGACCTGCCAGATTTCGGCCCTCGAAGTCTGCACGACAGTCAAGCAGGCCAATCCGAATGTAAGTGTTTTTACCCTGTTCAAGAGATGATTGTTGGTTTTCATCGTTTCGATCCTAATTGATGCAGGGACTCCTGCTAACGGCTGGTTGCTATTATCTTATTGCTGTTTGCTCGATCCATCAGCGCGGGACGCCAACGGAAAAGAGAGTTCGGAAGGCTGTTCTTGTCTTGGCAGAAAGCATAAGCATTGCCACGGCACCTATGCATAGTGCCCAGGTGGACGGCTCTGGAATCGCCTGGGCGTCATCGGCGGCAAAGCCAATGGTTGAGTAGAACGTATCCACCTCGAGTTTGGAGATGCTCAGCGGCACGGTTTGTCCCCCGACATTGCCGAGGGAAATGCTCAGCGAATAAACATCGCTGTTGCCCGGGAGTTCATACTTGGCCCACCATTGACCCTGGCCCTGTCCCTGACCCGGAACATTGGCATTCACTCCGATGACGAAGGTCGGGAGAAGACCATCAATCGCTCCGAAGATCGGATAATTTACGATGGTGTTGGCGGCCGGCCCGCCACCGAGCGTCAGTCCCTGGATGATGATGGTGGTAAAACCATCCTCGCCGGGAACTCCCGCCGTCGGAATGGCCAACGATAGCGTCTCGCTGCGGCCGGCGACACCGATATAGATACTGTTGTTTCCTGCAAGGATGTCCGCGGTCCCGACCTGATCCAACGTGCCGGGTGCATCGCCCAGAGTCGGGGGAGGGTTCTCCATGAGTTCATTGTTCGCCCCGCCATCAAAAGTGCCGGGCGCCCACCCGAAGTAGCTGCTGCCTTCCTCCGCACGATACGAAGGAATGAATGTCTCTGTGGCCGTCCTGATCGTGTAGAGTTGAGCATGCGCTGAAGTGCCAAGGGCTGCCGCGAAGAACGCCACCATCAGATACCGACCGATCGTCATGCTCGCATCCTGCACGATTCGGCGCCCGCCTCGCTAACGGCGTGTTGCGATACTTTGACGGAAATATGCACCAGCCGCCCAAATTCATGGTCGAATGGGCCTCGAGCGTTGCCAATGAGCCGGTCGGTCTGGGAGGGACTTCTACGAAAAAGCGGTCGCCCGAGTCCGCGCGAAAGAAAAGGGGCGGCCGACCGGCCGCCCCTGCTCCGCCAAGCTATCGGAATATTATAACTATTTGTTCGTCTCCTGATGAAGCTTCCGGGCGTCCTCTCTCAGCTTTCGGGCGCTCTCGCGCAACTGTTGTGCATCGTCGAGCACCTTTTGCTGATCCGGAGTCAAAAGCGGCCGGATCTGTTGCCGCATCTCATCTCTCACGGCCTGGATCTTCGCCCGTTCTTCCTCCTTGATCGCCTTGATCTTCGGTTTGCCAGCCTTCACGATTTCCTGCACCTTTTGTTTTTGCTCGTCCGTCAGGTTCAAAAGACGATCCAGCATTTCCATTTCGCGACCGTGTCCACGACGATGTCCCCAGCCATGGCCGGGACCGCGCAACTTCCCGGGACCGAACTCGCACGCCTTTTCCGTACCTTTGGCAGGTGGGGAGCCTTTCTCTGCCGAAGGAGGCGGGGCCGCCGGCGCATTGGGATCAGCCGGTTCCGGTTGCGAAACGGCCAAAGTGGCGGCAGCCAAGATGCCCGCTATTGATAGAACGATTGTGTGTTTCATGCTGAGGGATGCAACCATTCATCCTTCCTCCGGTTGCGAAGTTTTTTTGACATTTCGCCCGCTGAGACCGGCAGCCCCCCATCCCTTATTCCTCGGCTTCGTGAGACCGGGACTGTTTCAGATCCGTTAGCAAGCCATTCAACAACTCGGCATCTTCACCGCGGGCCGGCTCGATGGCGCAGGCGACAAAGCCTTCAGACTCGTGAGCCTTCAGGACCCAGGCGAACGAACTGCACGACCGATGCAAAGAGACCTCAGCCAGCCAGTCCTTTCGCAACTGCACGCCGGTCCTTTCACCTCCGAGATAGATCGATTGCGCATCTTCCTGAAGACGATCGGGCGTGACATTGACCGTCTGAACCAGTCCATCATTGCCTACCGAAATGCGGATTGGCACTTCGGTCTCGATCAAACGCCGAAGAAATCTGCGAAAACTCTGCTTCGGCAAAAGACGGACATCCGCTTCGCACACGGCGCCCGGGCCTTCGACTCGAGGAGGAGAGCGCAACCGACAAACCTGCCGGACCGCAAGGTCTGAGGCATGATTGAGGCCAACCCACCAGCCGAAGGCTTCGAGATCGGACTCGGGCGTGAGGAAGACCTTATGGATCGGGTCTCCGGCGAAATCGTAAAACTCTACAGCGTAGGCCCAATCTCGCGCTCTCCTTTCGACACTCGCAAAAGCACGCGCCCAGTGTGGAAAAAAGAACTTCAACTCGCCCTCGCCGCCACAACCGCTTCGGCCGCATGGCGTGGTGAGCACCTCGGGATAGGCAGCTTCGGTGCACGCGGCCGCGCACCGATTCCCACAATAGCGAATGACGCGGCCAAACGTCTTGACGCCCTGAAAAAGCACCGCCCAGCGCGGCAGCAGGGGAATCAACGCGCGCGCTCCGACAATCCGGGCACTGGCCCGTATCGTCGGAGAGAACAAGGGATGGTCGGCGAAGGCAGTGCCTTCGATCGGCGCGCGCCAACCTTGCGGAATCCGTGAGTGCACAACGCCGATCATCCAACAAGCGCGGTACCTTTGTCTGACGGTTGGTTGCCAAAAATTTGCGCCAGCTTGCGCGGGTCTGAAGCTTGACCTTTGCGGCGCCTGCAAGGAACGTAGGGCATGCTGATCTCCCAGGTACTCAACGGCAAAATCAACGAGCAAATCGGTTACGAGTTCGCGGCCAGCATCCAGTACACGGCCATCGCCTCTCACTTTGACGCCGAGTCGCTGCCCTTCCTCGCCCGGCACTTTTACAAGCAGGCGGGAGAAGAACACGAGCACGCGATGAAGTTCATCAAGTTTCTCATCGACGCGGGCGCTCGCGTTGAAATTCCGGCCATCAGCAAGCCCGTCGCGCGCTTCCCGTTTGCCGAGGACGCGGTCAAGCTTTCGCTCGAACAAGAAATCAAGGTGACCGACCTGATCAACGGCTTGATGGATACGGCCCTGAAAGAGAACAACCACATTGCCTTCACCTTCCTGCAATGGTTCGTTACCGAGCAACTCGAAGAGGTCAGCTCGATGGACCAGCTTTTGAAGATTGTCCAACGCGCGGGTGAAGGCCGCCTGCTCCTGGTCGAACAATATCTCGCGGGCTACAAGGCCGCCGGAGCCATCTCCGACAATGACGACGACTAACGGTTCCTCGGAAAGAGCACCTTTCCGTTGGTGATGAAATCAAAGTCCCTCAACCATCCACTCTCAACCATCAACCTCTTGAAATGAGCCACCAATCCTCTGCCACCACCACGCGAGACGTCGAGGTCACGCGCATACCGAGCGGTGAGAAAATCACTCTTCCGGCAGACACACAGGTCGTCGTCACCCAGGCGCTTGGCGGTTCCTTCACCATCCTCGTCCCCAGCCAGGCGGGGCTCTATCGCATTGAGGGTCAGGACGCAGATTCCATCGGCCAGGAGGCTCCGGCACGCTCGGAACGATCGGCGGATGGCGATCTGGAACAAGCCGCGTGGAACCAGCTCAAGACGTGCTACGACCCGGAGATCCCAGTCAACATCGTCGATCTCGGCCTGGTCTACGCCCTCGACATCAGGGCCCTCGAGGATGGCGGCAGCGAGGTGACCGTTCAGATGACACTCACCGCGCCCGGTTGCGGCATGGGCCCGATCATCGCCAGCGAGGCACGACAAAAGATTCTTACCATCGACGGGGTGACCGACGCCAACGTCGAGCTTGTCTGGGACCCGCCGTGGACCCCCGATCGCATCAGCGAAGAAGGCAAGCAGAAGCTCGGCATGGTCTAGCGCGACTCGCGCCCGCGATTGTTCTTTATCCCCCCCGAGCGCCCGATATTCTTCACCTCCCACCCTTAACTTTGTTCTCCCATGATCTTTCTTGGAATCGACTGCGGCACACAGAGCACCAAAACCATCGCTCTCGATTGGGACACCGGTGAAGTCCTCGCCTCCGCGCAAAAGGCCTACGGATTCGTTCCCAATCTGCCAGCCGGAGCGATGGAACAATATCCCAAGGACTGGGTCGACGCCGCCGAACAATCGATTGGCGAGGTCGTCACCAAACTGGGATCGCGCAAGGACGAGATTCGCGGCATCGGCGTCAGTGGTCAGCAGCACGGACTCGTCGTCTTGGACAAGGATGATCAGGTCGTCCGTCCGGCGAAGCTGTGGAATGACACGACGACCAGCGCCCAGTGTGATGAGATCACCGCTCATTTTGGCGGAACGAGCGCCGTCATTGCGCTCGTGGGCAACGCCATGCTTACCGGCTATACGGCTCCCAAAATCCTCTGGCTGCGCCAGAATGAGCCCGAGAATTGGAAGAAGACTCACAGCGTCTTGCTCCCGCACGATTACCTGAACTTCTGGCTCACCGGAGTCAAACGGATGGAATTTGGCGACGCGTCGGGCACCGCCTTACTCGATGTTGAGACCCGGCAGTGGTCGACGAAGGCCGTCGACTACATCGCGAAGGATCTGCCCGGCAAGTTGCCCCCGCTTGAGTCCTCGAAGCTGGCACAGGGAGAATTGCGGAGCGAGCTGTGCCAGAAGTGGGGCCTTTCCAAGGCGCCGACGGTGAGCGCGGGCGGCGGAGACAACATGATGGCTGCGATCGGGACCGGCAACATTCAACCGGGCGTGGTTACCGCGAGCCTCGGCACCTCGGGCACGCTCTTCGCCTTCTCGACGGTGCCCGTCGTCGACCCGCAGGGGGAGATGGCCGCTTTTTGCGACAGCACGGACAACTGGCTGCCTCTCATCTGCACGCTGAACCTCACGCTCGTCACCGAGCACGTTCGCAAGTTTTTCGGCTGGGACTACGCCCGGCTGGAAGAGGAGATCCGCTCGGTGCCGGCCGGTTCCAATGGCCTTTTGCTGCTCCCCTACCTTACTGGCGAACGCACCCCCGACCTGCCTGGTGGGGTGGGCGTTTTCCATGGCTTCAATCTTTCGAATTTTACTGCTGCACATATGGCGCGGGCCGCTTACGAAGGTGTGACGCTCGGCCTGGGCTATGGCCTGGCGCGCTTGCGCCAGCTGGGCGTGCATCCCTCAGAGATCCGCCTCACCGGCGGCGGCAGCAACAGCAAGCTCTGGCGCAAAATGTGCGCGGATGTCTTCGGCGTCCCCACCGTCTGTCTCCGAAGCGGAGAAGGAGCTGGCCTCGGCGCGGCCATTCAAGCCGGATGGGTGTGGAACAATGAACATGGATCGGATGCCACTCTGTCCGAAATCTCCGACCGGCTCATCCAGCTGGATGAATCCTCGCGCAACGAGCCGGATCCCGCCGCCACGGCCGTCTACAACGAAGCCCTCGACAAGACTTTCGCGATCCGAAAAACTCTCCACGAGGCCAGGTTAATTTAGCCCCAGCGCCGAGCGGAAGGCGCCGCCCCCTGATCCCTGAAATGCGTCTTGTCCTCGCCGCCACCGGAGCCAGCGGTGCTCTCTACCTCCAGCGCCTGCTCCACTATCTTGATCGCACGGAGCACGAGCTGCACATCGTCTTCAGTGCATACGCAAAACAGGTGATCCACGAAGAGCTGGGCGAACTGCAAATGCCCGCCGGCACGGTCGAGCACTCGGACAAGAGCATGAATGCCCCCTTTGCCAGCGGCAGCACAAAATTCGACGCGATGGTCATCGTCCCTTGTTCAATGGGAACGCTCGGCCGTATCGCGCACGGCATCAGTGAAAGCCTCATCCTGCGTGCCGCCGACGTTTTCCTCAAAGAGCGCCGCAAACTTATCCTCGTGCCCCGCGAAACGCCCTGGAACCTCATTCATACCCGCAACGCCCTCACGGTGATTGAAGCCGGCGCCATCCTCCTGCCTGCCTCTCCCTCATTCTACAGCCGGCCAACCAACCTCGCCGAACTCGCCGATACCGTCGTCTGGCGCATTCTTGACCAGCTCGGTCTCGACGCTCCGAACGCCTGCCGCTGGAAGGAATAGCGAACCGCCCAACGCGAGGATCTCTTCGTCGCGGCGTCGCCCAACCGACCATGGGCACGATCCTCGGCGTCGAAAGGCGCAGGTCGGCACCGCGAAGCGCGCTTCCCTTAAACTGCTCGCTGGATTATTTTGGCCAGCCCGATCATCATTTCCGAATGCTTGATGTGATCGAAAAGCTGCTCACCCTCCAGGACCGCGACCAGCGTCTTCGAAGCTATCAAACCGAAATCACGCACCTCCCGGAAGAACGCAAGGCCCGCGAAAAGCAGATCGCGGACTCGGCCGCTAAGCTCGAACAAGCCAAGACCCGCGCCAAAGAGATCGAAGTCGAAAAGCGCAACCTCGAAATGGAAGCGCGCGCCAAACGGGACTCGATCGTTCGCTACAAACAGCAGCAGCTCCAGACGCGCAGGAACGAGGAATATTCCGCCCTCGCCCACGAAATCGAAGCCGCGGAGAAGGCCATCACTGCCCTCGAAGATCGCGAGCTCGACTTCATGGAGGAACTCGAGAAGCTTACCCCGCAGATCGCCAGCGCCGAAAAGGCCCACGCCGAAGAACGCGCCCGGATCGAACACCTCCTCGCCGGTCTCGAAAACAAAAGGACCAACTTGGAAACTCGGATCGCCGAGCTCAAGACCGAACACGACCGGCTCGCGCTGCTTCTCGACGAGAATGTCCTCGATATCTACCTCCACCTCTTCAGAACCAAACACGGCACCGCCGTCGCCACCCTCGAACATGAGGTCTGCATGGGCTGCCATATGAAGGTCACCGCCCAGACCGCTGTCCAACTCCGCGCCGCCAAGGGCATCGTCCATTGCCCCCAGTGCGGACGCATCCTCTACCTGCCCGAATAACCGATATCTCCAGTCGCAAGCTTTTCCGGCAACCCTCCACTTAAAGGTTTAAAAGCGCTCCTATATAAGCGACTTTATCTAAACCCTGGCGTTGGGAAGACGTTATGCCCAGGCATTGCTGCCGACCGCGTGCCGATAAATCGAGCCAAGAAATGAAGAAAAACAAAGCGATAACGAGTTCAGCAGTTTGGTGCTGGCCTGGAGTTTTGTCTGCATCGCGCGAGCTCGCCGACTTCGCTGCTTGCGGATTTGCGTTTTCGTAGACTAAAGGTAACGGGGTTAGTGCGGTGAGCCCATTCGAACAAACCAATCACTACATCCGCGAGGCGTCTCGCACGATGGAGCTCGGCGCCCGAGTCGAGCGCCTTCTTCTTACACCGGAAGGCGAACATCACGTCACCGTCCCCATAGAACGGGACAATGGAGAACTGGCGGTGTTTGCGGGCTATCGCATTCAGCACAATTCCGCGCGCGGCCCAATGAAGGGAGGCCTCCGCTTTCATCCGTCGGTGGAGGCCGAGGAAGTCCGCGCGCTGGCTTCGCTGATGACCTGGAAGACCGCGTTAGTAAACGTACCGTTTGGTGGTGCCAAGGGGGGAATCGCTGTGGATCCAACCGAGCTTTCCTCAGGGGAAGTGGAGCGAATGACCCGCAAGTTTGTCCAGCGTCTCGGCGAGCAGATCGGACCTCAAAGAGATATTCCGGCCCCGGATATGAACACGAATGCCCAAGTGATGGCTTGGGTGATGGACGAATATTCGAGGATTCACGGATTCTCACCCGGGGTGGTAACCGGCAAGCCGCTCGACCTTCATGGCAGTGAGGGCCGTGAGGCTGCCACCGGCCGAGGTGTTGTCTTTGTTGCCGAGGAGTTCTTAAAGGACTGCGACGCGACACTCGAAGGCGCCAACATCGCTGTCCAGGGCTTCGGCAACGTCGGCTGGTTCGTCTCGATCCTTGCTCATCAACTCGGCGCCAGGATCGTAGCCGTGAGCGATGCCACCGGCGGGATCGCATCTCCAAGAGGTCTCGACGTACCGGGGCTGGCGGATTTCGCACGCCTGCGCCGTCCGCTCACGCAATACGATGCCGACCACGTCTCGCACATTTCCAACGAGGAGGTTCTCGTGACGCGGGCGGACATCCTCGTCCCTGCAGCGCTCGGCGGCGTCCTCACTCCCGAGATCGCCCGGAACCTCCAAGCGAAGGCCGTCATCGAAGCTGCCAACGCGCCAACCGATCCCGAAGCCGACAAAATCCTGAGTGAACGCGGTATTCCAGTCATCCCGGACATCCTCGCAAATGCTGGAGGTGTGACCGTCAGCTATTTTGAGTGGGCGCAAAACATCCAGTGCCTGCGATGGACCGAGGAAGAGGTCAATCACCGTCTGAAACACATTATGACCACCAGCTACGCTACGGTGCGGAAATTAAAGAAGCAGCGGAACCTTACGTGGCGTACGGCGGCATTTATCGTCGCCCTTGGACGCGTCGCGAAGGCTACCGTGCTCCGAGGAATTTGATTAGGCTTCCTGCGATGAGTTCACCGGTCAATTCCCAGGTGCTGAAGCGGTTTTTCTGCTTTGTCGATCTCACCCCGAAGGAAGCCCGGGAGGTGGCTGGGCAGATGAGTACAATCGACCTCGAGAACGGAGAAACGCTATTTCGACAAGGCGAGCCCTCCGCGGCGGTGTATTTGCTGATTTCCGGGGAAGTGCAAATACGGATCGAAGATCCGGATCAATCACCCCGCACTCTTGTGACCCTCGGGCCCGGAGCGATCATTGGCGAAATGGGTCCACTCACGAGTGAACCACGCGGTGCCACGTGTATTGCGTGCACAGACACCCACCTCGCTCAGCTTCCCTATACTGCTCTCGATACAGGGCTCGAGCGCGGCGATCGCTGGGCAACCAGGTTTCTTATGGCGACGGCCAAAGTCCTCGCCCAACGGCTCGCGGCATTGAACAAGCAAACGCTTTCGATAATGGCTCAACTCGAAAAGTCCAAATCGAATGTTCAGATCGAGGATGAGCTGGAGGGGTTGCGACGCCGTCTGTTTGCGGAGTGGACGTTTTAACAGCGGCGTTAACCGAGATGTACATCCAAGGGGTATCGACGCGGAAGGTCAAAACAGTCAGCGAAGAGCTCTGCGGACACAGTTTTAGCGCGAGTGCGATCAGTGGATTCAACAAGAAGCTCGATGAGGAGCTCGGGCGTTTTGCCCGCCGAGAACTGGAGTGCGAATATCCCTATCTGATCCTGGACGCCCGCTATGAGAAAGTGCGGGAGAACGCGGTGATCCGCTCCCGAGCAGTGCTCGTGGCCATCGGAATCGATTGGGAAGGCCGGCGCCAAGTGCTCGGAGTGGAGATGGCTAATCGGGAGAGCTCTACGAGTTGGAAAGAGTTCCTTCTTGGTCTGAAAAGACGCGGCCTGCGTGGAGTGATCTTCGCCGTCAGCGACGATCATCCTGGGCTCAAGCGGGCGATCATGGAAGTGCTGCCAGAGGCTTACTGGCAGCGCTGCTATGTGCATTTTCTACGCAACGCGCTCGACTATCTGCCCCGCAAGGTCTCCGACGATTGCTTGATCGAATTGCGCTGGCTTTACGATCGACGCAACGCCGAGGAAGCCCGCAGAGACCTGGCGGCCTGGCTCCTTCGATGGCAGGAGAAATATCCAAGGCTCTGCGCTTGGGTGGAAGAAAACATCGAGGAAACCTTCACCTTTTACCGCTTGCCGCGAGAGCACCACAAACATCTCAAAAGCACGAACATGCTCGAGCGGATCAACCAGGAGCTAAAACGCCGAACCCACGTCATCCGAATCTTTCCCAATGAGCACAGCGCCCTGCGGCTGATCCGTGCGTTGGCGGTCGAAATCCACGAGGATTGGATCGAAGCTCACCGCTACCTGAACATGGAAATGCTTCGCGAACAACGTAAGCAACTTCAACTCTTGGAGGCCGCCTAAAGTGAATGCGACGGCTTCTTCACAAACCGGTTGCTCTGACTTGCGTCAGCGCCGGAGCTCTGCCCCTACGGGGCTCCGGCTGCCGCAACCTCGCCTCCGGCGTTTGTGAATAAGCCTTACCCTTTTTCCAACTCTTACCAGATCTCCCTTTTGCTGAACTTGACAAACACAACTTTTTAACATGCTCTTTGTAGGGTCGTCGGTGCGATCAAGCGTGGAGATTATCTTCGCGGGGATCACGGGCATCGTCCATTGCCCCCAGTGCGGACGCATCCTCTACCTGCCCGAATAACCAAAACGGTCAGCCCAAAACTTTTCCGTTGACACTCCGCCCCAAAATTCTAGAAACGCGCCCTAAATAACGACTAATATAATCGTGATTAAAGATTGAACTGCGTATGGGAAACAGGGCTTTTGGTCTGCGAAATGCTGGACGGTCTCGCGCCCATAAGAACCAAAAACAAAGGAAAACATGACGAAGAACAACGTGATTGGGAGTTTGGCCGCACTGGGGCTGGCTTGGGGATTTCCTCTGGGCGTCCAGGCGGGACAGCCATCGACAACCTCCGAGCAGCCGAAGGAAAAGGTTTCCTCGGCCTTGGAGGAATGGTGGAACGGGAAGTATGCCTCGGGCAACTGGTTTGGCGTTCGAGACACGCTGGAAGACCACGGTCTAAAGCTCGGGGTCGAATGGAAGGCGAATTTTCTCTGGAACGTCGATGGCGGGTTGCAGCAACGATTCGGGTATGACGATGAGTGGAAGTTCCGCGGCACGCTCGATTTTGCCAAGGTGACCGGGTGGGACGTGCTGGAAGGTTTGACCGCCTATTCCGACCTGAGGTATCGCGGCGGCGCCGGCGTGAACAAGTGGGTTGGCGCGAGCAGTCAGTTTGCGCCGAGCACGTTCCAAGGGGGCCGGCTCTGGCGTTTTCAACAGGTTTATCTGACCTACGTGACGCCGGAGCTCTTTGGGATCAAGGAACTCCTGACCCTGTCGGGTGGCTGGCAGAATCCCACCGACATCTTCATCAACCAGCCGTTGAACAAGTTCTTCATCAACAACACGTTCACTTCCAATCGCGGTATTGGCGCGAACGGCATCGGCTGGGGTGGCAGCTACTCGGCATGGGGCGGCTACATCAAGGTCAAGCCGCTTGACTGGTATTACCTGCAAAGCGGCTTGTACATGGCGATTCCGGATGCGGGCACGCCCTCGAACCACGGCTTGTTCTTTGCCGGTGCTCAACCGCCCGACCGCAACGGCATCTTCTGGCTGACCGAAACCGGCGTCACGCCAAAGATCGGTCCCTCGAAGCTTCCCGGCCGCTACGCCACTGGCTTGATCTACTGGGGTGCTGAGAACACTTCATTCTTTGGACAGCCCTACGATCAGAAGCTGCTCTTCTACTGGCAGGCTGATCAAATGCTTTACCGGGAGCCTTCACCGGAGCCGGCGCCTTCCCTGGTGGTGGCACCCTCCGACGGCAAATCGGTCGCCGACGGCAAAGAGTCCAAGGAGGTTGTGAAGCCCTCCAAACCGAAGCTCAACGAGCAGGGGCTCTACTTCTTCAGCCTGATCAACTTTGCGCCGAAGTACAACAATGCCCTGCCCTTCTACTTCCAGACCGGCCTGGTTTACAAGGGACTCATTCCTGGCCGCGATCAGGACCAGCTTGGGGTGGCTTTTGCCTACGGCAATTACAGCTACTACAAGCAGATCGCCGACGAGGCACGGGGACGTGCCACCCAGGTCTACGAGGCCGTGCTCGAGTTTGACTACCGGATCCAGGTCAACAAGTGGTTCTACGCCCAGCCGGTGCTTCAATACATCATCCGGCCCAATGGCACTGGACTGGTCGAGAACGCCACCGTGCTTGGCTTCCAACTGGGTGTGATCTTCTGAGGGCGGCCACCGCTTCACCTTAGTCTCTCGGAGTTGAAAACCGGCGTTCGCCCAAGCCAGGCGGATGCGGGTTTTCGTGCCCGCGGAATGGGCGACGATGAGCACCGAAAGCCCGCCGCAGGCAGGCTTGACTCGCGCCAAAAAATATTGCTCATTTCCCAGTATTATCCGTTGCAATAAATGGCCTTCCGATGTTTGGTTCCGAGACACCCCAAAGGAGGTTCCCGATGGATTATGTTGCTGATAGCCAGATAACCGATCGTTTCAACGCCGGGCGGCAGGATGTGCAGGATTTGATTGCTCCGCTCCTCGAACTCTCCGCGCGATCTTCCTCTCTCATCGTGGGCTATGGTGCGCCGCAAGCCGGAGTGCGCAGCGAGATGATTCCGTATTTTCACGTCTGCGGCACGCCCGCCGAAAAGCAGCCTCTGCGGGTCCTCGTCATCGGCGGCTGGGTGGGCACCGAGATCATCACGCCCTACGCCGTCGCGCGTTTGCTGGTGGCCCTCGAGTCGCGTCTCCGGCTGGCCGCGGGAATCGAGATCACCGCCTATCCGGTCGCCAATCTCGAAGCGCATCGGCAGACCGTCTTCCTGACCAGCAAGCAGCAACTCGACGGGGCGCGGTGCTGGGAGAGTTCGCAGTGTAGCCACGTTCAGGTCATCGAACGCGAATTGGAACGCTACGACTATGAAGCGATCTTTCTTCTGCGGCAGAACCCACGCGCACTCGACGCCGACGTGGAGGCGTGGCTCGCCGAGGACGAGCAAAAGGCGGCGCTGGCCGAGGCCCTGAGGCGCTACGCGTCCGCCAGTCCGCTCTTCCGGTGGCGGGCCAACCCGGTTCGACCCACCTATAGCCGCACATTTACGCCCATTCCCAACCGAGACCGCCAGCCCGCGGAGATCATCATCGGCTTGCCGGGTGCGCTCAACGCGGACGAGCAGGCGCAGGAAAGCATGGCGCTGATCCTGAGTCTTTCTCACGCCATGCGCGAGGCACGGGCCGAGGGAGTTCTGTAGAGGTCCCAGCGACCGGGTTCACGTTCATCCCCGCCCCACAAAGCGGCGGCCGGCTCTTGCGCCCCGCACTAAGAAGGCTAAGCTGCGCGGAGGGATGCGCAGGGTGATCATCCGCTCAGTCTTCGTGCTCTTTTGGCTGGTCGGACTCGGCGGCTGCACAGGAAGACCGCTCGTCCAGGGCCTGCTCGAACCCGGCGGGACCATCTATCAGGATGCGGAGCAGGAAGACTACGGCACGCGAGGCACCGTTAAGGTGCGGAGCTTCGAGTTCTAGCCCAGCCCATTTGAACCAGGTCTCTTCTGGTCGCTCAGACCCCAAAAGAGAGCGCTCACCCGAGCGAAACTCGCGCGCCGCAACACGGGCGCGTCTCAAACGACCCAAGCCGGCGACAAGCCTGATGGCCCTACCCGAGAAAGCCATTCGAATAACGACAACATGAGTCGTTTTTCATTTGACGTGTTCGTTAAGGTCCCTATGCTTCGCCTCCATGAAAGGGGTCTTTGCACCGGCGTGGATGGGTTCCGGCACGCTGATCGTAAAGGAGATGCTGTTGCCGGCGTCGGGTAAATGGACATGGGAGTCTTACGCGGGGTCTGGCGCCGCGTCGAAAAAGGTGCTCGGGGGTACGCTCCAGGTCGACCGACGGTGAACAGCGATCACGGAGAACAATATCTGATGGTCAAATCACGCCGAATTCTGCCAGGCTTTGGCCTGTCGCTGGGATACACGCTGGTCTATCTGAGCATTCTCGTGCTGATTCCTTTCAGCGGTCTGCTTCTCAAAACCTTTACTGGTGGGTGGGAGCACTTTTTCAAGACGATTACCGAGCCTCGCGTTGTCGCCTCCTATTACGTCAGTTTTGGCATTTCCTTGGCGGCGGCGCTGGTCAACGGCGTCTTCGGAGTGGTCGCCGCGTGGGTGCTCGCCCGCTACGAATTCCCGGGGCGCAAGATTCTGGATGCGATCGTGGATCTTCCCTTTGCTCTGCCGACCGCGGTGGCGGGGATTGCGTTGACGACGATTTACGCGAAGAACGGGATCATCGGTTCGCTCCTCGAGCCCTACGGCATCAAGGTGGCCTATACGCATCTGGGCATTTTTGTGGCCTTGACCTTCATCGGACTCCCCTTCGTCGTCCGCACTGTCCAACCGGTGATTCAGGATCTCTCGGCGGACGTTGAGGAAGCGGCGGCCACGCTGGGAGCCGATCGCTGGCAAACCTTTTGGCGGGTCATCTTGCCCGCCTTGCTGCCCTCGCTCCTGACGGGCATCACGCTGGCCTATGGCCGCGCGGTCGGTGAGTTCGGTTCGGTCGTGTTCATCTCGGGCAACCTTCCCTTCAAGACGGAAATCACTCCGCTTTTGATCATTACGAAGCTCGAACAGTATGACTATACCGGCGCAGCCGCTCTTGGGTTCGTCATGCTGGTGGCCTCGTTCGGTATCCTGGTAATCAGCAACGGCCTTCAGGCCTGGGACAACAAGAGGAAGGGGGTGGCCTAATGGCTGGCGCCGTCACAACTTTCCCGACGAAGGCCGCCGCGCCGCGGCGCGCTACCGCTGAGTCGCCGCTCATCAAGACCATTCTGGTCGCCATTCTTCTCGTTTTCTTCGGCCTCTTCCTGGTCTTGCCTTTGTTTGTGGTCTTCCACGAGGCCTTCGCCCAAGGCGTCAAGGTTTTCCTCAAGACGTTCGAAGACCGCGCCACCGCGCACGCCGTGAGGCTCACCCTGGTGACGGCGGCCGTGGCGGTCCCTTTGAACGCGATCTTTGGGCTTTACGCGGCCTGGGCGGTCACGCGCTTCAGCTTCCGCGGCCGTTCTCTGCTGATTTCGCTGATCGATCTCCCGCTCTGGGTCTCCCCGGTAATTGGAGGACTGATCTACGTTTTGATCTTTGGGCGGCAAGGCTGGCTGGGGCCTCTTTTCTTCCCCAGCCCGGAGATGCTGGCCAGCAATCCAATCGCCCGCTTCCTCTATGACAATAACATCAAGGTGATCTTCGCCGAGCCCGGCATCATTCTGGCCACGATCTTTGTCACCTTCCCCTTCGTGGCCCGTGGTCTCATTCCACTCATGCAGGCGCAGGGTCATAAGGAGGAGGAAGCCGCGATGACCCTCGGTGCGAATGGCTGGCAGATCTTCACGCGGGTCACCATTCCAAAGATCAAGTGGGGCCTGATTTACGGCCTGATTCTTTGCAACGCGCGGGCCATGGGCGAATTCGGCGCCGTCTCGGTCGTCTCGGGCCACATCCGCAACAAGACCAACACCATGCCGCTGCATATCGAGATCCTCTACAATGAGTATCAGTTCGCGGCAGCGTTCGCAGTGGCCTCCGTCTTGTCGGTGCTCGCGTTGGTGACCTTGGTCATCAAGACCTATGCCGAATGGCAGGCCGAACGCCAAATCCAGGCGGCCGCACAATCGGGAACATAAAATCAGGGAGAAAAAAGCACCATGAGCATTCAAATTCGCAACGTCTCGAAAAGCTTCGGCAACTTTGTCGCGCTGGACGACGTGAATTTTTCCGTCGACGGCGGCGAGCTGGTGGCCCTGCTCGGGCCGAGTGGGTCCGGCAAGACCACGCTCCTGCGGGTCATCGCCGGGCTGGAGTTCGCTGAGAAGGGAAAAATCCTCTTCGGAGACCGGGAGGTGACGCACCAGAGCGCCTACCAACGCCGGGCGGGATTCGTTTTCCAGCACTACGCCCTCTTTCAGCATATCAGCATCTTCGAGAACATTGCCTTCGGTTTGCGCGTGCGGAAGAAACGGGATCGGCCCCCGGAACCGAAGATCCGCGCCCGCGTCGAACAGCTCCTCGAGACTATTCAGCTCAAGGATTTCGCGAAGCGCCTTCCGAACCAGCTCTCCGGCGGTCAGCGGCAACGGGTCGCCTTTGCGCGGGCTCTGGCCATTGAGCCGGAGGTCCTTCTGCTCGACGAACCTTTCGGCGCCTTGGACGCCAAGGTGAGAAAGGAGCTGCGCCACTGGCTGAGGCGTTTCCATGATACCACCCACCTGACCAGTCTTTTCGTGACCCACGACCAGGAAGAGGCTTTCGAAGTCGCCGACCGCGTGGTCATCATTGACAAAGGCGCCAACCAGCAGATCGGCACGCCGGACGAGGTGCGCGAAAATCCGGCCAACCGGTTCGTCCGGGATTTTCTCGACTTGGACGAAGGCATCGCGGCCTGACGGGTCGCGCCGCTTCTCCCAATCTCCCCCATGTCACGGCTCGTCAATTCCTGGATGGCCAGCGCCATGCTGAGATTCGGCCGATATCAGGTCGCCGAGAAACGCGGCGAGCGCTTTCTCAAGCTCGCCGCAGAGGCTCGTTCCCGGGTCACGGAGATCTCCCCTCCGGAAGCCGTGGCCGCGATTCGGCGCGGCGCCCGGGTTTTTGACGTGCGCGAGAAGGAGGAGTTCCTGGGCGGCCACCTGCCCAACGCGGCGCACCTGGGCCGCGGTACCCTCGAGCTCGAGATCGAGCGGCGTGTGCCGGATCCTGGTGCGGAAATCGTCGTCTATTGTGGCGGCGGCAATCGTTCCGCGCTCTCGGCAGAGAATCTCCAGCGCATGGGGTACACCAACGTCAAGTCGATCGCCGGAGGGCTCCAGGCTTGGATCGACGCCGATTTTCCGACCCTGCGCACCAGCCAGCCCATGGAAGACTAGCGGACCGCAACGTTCCGGCGGTCATTTGCCAAGCAGCAGGTAGCCGGTGTGAATAGCCACACCGATCAACCCTCCGATGACGGTGCCGTTCAGTCGGATGAACTGCAGATCACGGCCGACAGTAGCCTCCAGCCGGTCGGCCATCTCCGTAGCATCCCACTTGTGGACGGTATCCACAATCAGTTTTCGCGCGAACGGCCGCGCCCCGAGAAGGCTCTTCAAGGCTTCTTCGCCGACAAAGGCGTTGATCTCCTCCCGGGTCTCCGCGTTCTCTTCCAAATGGGCGGCCACAGCCAGCAGCGCTTCCTGGAGCCGGGCGCGCACCCGCGAGTCCGCGGAGGCGCAGTCCCGCATCAGAAACGCCTTCAGGTCGCTCCACGCTCCCGCGGAAAAGTCATCCACCACCGAGCTTGCCGCCACCGCCCGCTGCACGGTCCGAATTTTCGCCGCGGTCTCCGGGGAGGATTGCACGTTGGCGATCAGGGAACGCGTCTGGACGCTGAAGACCTGCCAGAGTTGGTGCTCGGGATCGCTCCTGGCCTCCCCCAGCACGCCCTGAATCTTCTCAATCGTCCGGGTCGCCACGGTTGCGGCGAGCACATCCTTCAATTGCTCCAGGACCGAGCCCAGCCGATCCAATCCCGGCATGCTCCGCAACAACTCCGCCGGCACGGGAATCTCCTCCCGGATCTTTGCCTTGATCAGCTCCCGGTGGGCTACGATCAATTCCTCCGCCGACTTCAGGAGCAGGGAGTAAATCTCGCGGTCCCTCCCATCCTGGAGCGCCACGCGCAGGCCCTCGGCCGCCACGGGACCCAACGAAACGTTCATCACCATGGCCCGGGCCCGCTCCGCCAGCAGAGAAGACAGCGCGTCGTCGGACAGCCCCGCAAGAACGCGCGGGGTGTAAGCCGCCGCCCTGGCAACCAGGAAGTCGGAATGCTGCCGGAGCCATTGCGCCGACCATCTCGCGTAATCCAAACCCCGAAAGCTTGGCCCCAACTGCTCCTCGGTGAGAAAGCTCGTGACCACAAACTGCGCCAACGACTCGCCGACACGGTCCTTGTTTCTCGGGAGGATAGCGGTGTGTGGAGTGGGAATGCCCAAAGGATGCCGGAAGAGCGCCACGACCGCAAACCAGTCCGCCAGGGCGCCCACGGTGGCTGCCTCGCAGAAGGCACGCAAAAAGGCGACCGACGAATGCAACGGTTCGAGGATCCGGAAGACGATCATGCCTGTGAAGACAGCGACAAGAGCACCGGTCGCGATACGGCGCATCTTCTTGAGATCGTCGGCTGACCCCTGCGCAAAGGCTGTCATAACGCCGAACTGTCGCCGCGCCGAGAGGGAAGGCCAGAAAGAAAACGCAGGGAATTGGCCTTCCCGCCCCTCGCAAAAGACGCCGAAGCCAAATTGCGCCAACCTCTGCTAAGAAAAGCCTCCGCGGGCCCGAATCGATTACGAAACGGCCGGAGAATCGACTCTAAAGCCCGCGTGCGCGAGCACAGACTCGATCCGCTCCTTGAGCTGCAAGCGCTTCTTCTTCGTGAACAAAAGCGCGGCCCACTTCGGACCGTTTCCAAAAACCTCCACGCTTTGCGCGTGAAAGTGCGCCTCCCAAACAACCGGCTGGGTGATCAGCCGCAACACCGGCTTCACCCCTTCCTCCCACTCATGCGACACCGGCACCGGAAAGTGGTGCGCATTGTCATCCAGAAAACGGCTGATCGTCTCTCGCCGCTCCGGCGTCAAAGGCGAGTCGACGGGAATCTCGTAGATCTTCTCAGTCATGCCTGGCCAAGCTAGCCTAGTTCAAACCCGTCACAAGCTCCCCTTCACGCAGACGCGGAAACGATTTCGGCTTCACGCTTCGCCGCCGATAAGTCACCGTCTCGCGCCGGACCCCCACAGACTTCCGTTTTCTCTTCCGCTTCCGCGGTGAAGCCGCTTTCTTCACTGGGGCCGGTTTCTCCTCTTCCCACAAATCCAGCAACACATCGCCCAATTGAAAACCGAGCTTTTCGAGAATGAAACTGAGAATCCCGCTTGACCTCGGCCAGCGCGCTCCCACCGCCACCCCAGCGCCGAAGGCCAAAAGCCCGGTCGATACTAAACGAGCTCTTGCCATGCCGCCCACCTTGCGCCCGCGGACACCAGAAATTAAAATGATTCATGGGCTGAAGATTCGGTGGACCAGCTCCATAATAGCTTTGAAAGGGACGTCTCTGCTTCCGAGAAAGCTCAGCGCCAAGACACAAAAGCGCGCCGCAAGTCGGAGCGAATCTCCCGGCAACTTCTGCTGGAAGACGCCGAGATTTGAGCGCATCGGGGCGCTGCTTCCAGTTCCACCAAGGGAGAAGGTTCCTGCTGCGTGGAGCGGAGCACTCGTTGATTGACGTCGGTCCCTTCCGGGCTGAAGCTGCCCCGTTTCCACAACACGAAAAGATCAAGGACCGGTTCAATCAGCCCGGCAGACGCATCGCATATGAATTTGGCACGGCAACTTTCGTCAGATGGCAATCAGGCAATCCAGGACCTGGCTCAGCGATATCACGTCAGCGCTGATGCCGTGAAAACTCTCCTCTTCGCATTGTCTGAGGGTGGCGGAACTCTCGCCCAGTTCTCGCATCCAGAGTTGGGAGGCACCGGTCAGTGGATGAGTGGCGGAATGACCATGGTTGGCGATTTGTTCAACTACAGCCTCAAGGCGACGGTGAACGGACTCTGCTCCGAGCTCTCTTCGCTGCTCGGCTCGAGGCAACTCTTCGTTCCCCTGCCCACGCCAGCCGCCGGTGCATCGTTCATCGCCCCGGGCAATTCCTGGTGGCCCGCCGAATTGGGGAATCCGAGTTCCAGTGGCGGACAAAATGACGCCCGCTACGCCTACTTTCCGCAGCGACAGCGGCTCGCGATTCTTCAGAATGGGAGGCTCGCCGTCTACGACACTCTGAATCACCATATTCAAGGCGTCCAACAACAACAGGGAGGCGCCTCCGGATCCCTGACCTTCAGTAGTCAGTTCGGAACGTTCTCTGTCGACAGCCTGCCCTCGGCGGCCTCCGGAGCGCGTCCCGCAACGCCTGCGGCTCCTGTTTCCCCTCCACCTCAAAAACCGATCTCCACTCCAGCCTCCCGTCCGGCCCAAGAGGCACCCGTGGCCTTTGCTCCTCCCGCTCCCGCGGCAGCTCCCAGCCCGGTCGGCGGTCCTTCATCTCAAGACGACATCCTCAAGGCTCTTGAGCGCCTGGGCGATCTGCATCAAAAGGGCATCCTGACCGACGACGAGTTCAAGTCGAAGAAGGCCGAACTGCTCTCCCGGCTCTAGCTGAACCTGCCGAAGCATTAGCGATTTTTCGACAGATAAGGTTGCATCTGTCGCTGACATCGACATGATCTTCTAATATGTCGAAATATCAACATAGTTTTCGACATATGCTGCTCCTTATGTCTTTGCTTTCGACACATCAAGCAGCCAAGACCGCAAGGAGGGCTGGATGCCTGTAAAGCATCTCACGACCTTGCTTCTCGGCGGTCAGCACTCCGACCTTTTCCAGTTCCTTAAGATATTCGGAGGCTGTCTGGCGTTGGGCGATTCCGGCATCCACGAGAAACTGAATCTTGCAATAGGGCTGCATGAAAACCAGCTCGACGAGCTCCTTGGAATAGACCTTTGAGGGGAGTTTGGCGCGGCATCGGGCAAGGGTCTGATCAAAGAGATCACGAATCGCCACAATGCGGCCGGTCGTCCAATCGGCGGTTTCCTCGACGGCCGTGAGCATGAAAAACAGCCACTCTTCCCATTCCGCTCGTTCGGTCACCTCGCGCAGCAGCCGGTAGTATTCCAGCTTGTTCTGGATAAAGTGACGGCTCAGGTAGAGCACGGGAATGCGCAGGAGACCCGCATGAAGCAGGAACAAGATGTTGAGGATACGGCCGGTGCGACCGTTGCCGTCCGTGAACGGGTGAATGGCCTCGAACTGATAATGGGCCACGGCCATGCGAACCAACGGGTCAAGGTCGTCGTCCGTGAGCAGGAACTCTTCGAGATTGCGCAGCTTTTCGTGCACGACCATCCCCCCTGCCGGAGGCGTGTACGTGATGGTGCGCGAGGAGGGATTTCCGATGAAAACGCCATCGCTGGAACGAAAGGTGACCTTCTGGTCGCGCAGAATTCCGCAGAGTTCCTCCAAGAGTGCCAATCGCAGCGGCGCGGCTTGGAGCGCCTCGCTCCCGCGGCGGAGAGCCGTCCGATAGCGCAGCACTTCCTTTGTCGCGAAATCGCTGTCGCGGCTCTCGTCGAGCGCCGCTTGAAACAAGGCATCCTGCGTGGTCACGATATTCTCGATCTCCGAGCTGAGCTTGGCTTCCTGCAGCGGGATGGCGTTGATCAAAATCGCCTGATTGGGAATCAAGTCCCCTGCCCCCTTCAACTCCGCCAGAGCCTTGTTCGCTGCGACGCATTTCTTCAAGACACGTCGGGTCTCCAGCTCACAGGCTGGAGGAAGCAGCGGCAGGTCGTTGTAAGGCTGCAGCGGATCAAAACTCATGGCCGCCAGCTTGGCGCAATACGCGGGAATGTCCGGTCAAAAATGTGGTCGATGGAGCCTGGGTCCGAGTCCGCCATCGGGTCACGCAGGCCCACGGCCCAGCAACCGCCGGCGAAGAGGCAAGCCGAGCAGGATGCCGGCGACGACCGCCGCGCCAAACAGCCACCCGGAAAGCGAAGAGGCATGGATACCGGAGAGCAGCGTGCCGATCGTGCAGCCAAGAGAAACCATGGCCCCCCAGCCCAGGAGCACGCCTCCAGCCAGGGCGAGCAAGACCCCCGAGAACGACGGTCGCTCCCATGCGAATTCACCTGAGAGGAGAGCCGATGCCAGCGACCCAATAACGAGCGCCGAAACGAAAAGAAGCCCCCTCGAGAACAGGCCCTCGGCCGGCCGCGAAGCGCACCCGCGAATGGTATCCAACCCCTCCATTCTCTCGGGAAGAATCGAGAAATGGTCACCGAGGAAACGCGCCGCACGGGTCAATTCGGAAGTGACTCCCAGGGGTTCAGTGCGCAAAAGGACCGCCGCGCCCAGCAGCCCGATGACCAATCCGCCCACCCAGGCGGGCCAACGACGGAAGACAACCTTCCGAAGGATCGACCCTCCGGTCTCCCTTGCCGGAACCTGCCGGGCGAGCTTTTGCACGACCCAAAACAACGCCGCGAGCACGCCAAGCTGCAGGAGCAGCGAGCCGCCAAATCCAAACGTGCCGGGCAGCCAGACCACCGGTTTGCCGCTCACCAGAGCCAGATAAATCGGATTCCAGGTCAGGAAACCGACCAGAAATCCCAGGATGCCTCCGATCAAGGCAAACACGCAGACCAGGGATCCTTCGCCGAGTCGATAGAGGTGGGCGCTGATGCACGAACCGCTCACACCCATTCCCGCGCCAAAAGCCAGGCCCCCGAGCACCAGGTTCCAGCCGACCGGCGCGATGTGCGCTTTCGGCGGCAGATGTCCCGCAAACGCATCCACAATCCACGCGCCGGTCACCACGTGATAACCGACCAGCCCCACTGCGAGGGCCAGCAGAATCGCCAGGACACCCGCCGGTTCACGCCGCTCGACGAAGTCGCGGAAGTTGCAGAGAAAACAAAACCGCGTCCGCTGCAACACCCAGCCGAACACTCCGCCCGCGACCCAGGAAAACGCGGCTTCACGGCCCATCGCCGCAAATACCCCATAACCCGCCAACACCACCCCGGCGACGATTAAACCACCCGCCAAGGCTCCGGCGGGCGGCGGACCCGCGGTGCCTTGCGCCCTCTCCTCCAGGCTACTTGCCGGTCCAGACAGTGCCACTGGGATTTTTATCGGCACGCCCACCGCATTGCCGTACTCTGTCCAGGAACCGTCATACTGCTTCACGTCGTAACCCAGAAGCTCGCTCAAGACGAACCAACTGTGTGCGGAACGCTCGCCGATTCGGCAGTAGACGACCACTGGCTGCGAACCGTCCACACCCTTCTCCGCATAAATCTTCTTCAGCTCCTCCGGACTCTTGAAAGTTCCATCTGCGTCGTTGACCGCGGTCTTCCAGGGAACATTGATGGCTCCCGGGACATGACCTGCCCGCACGGCGAGCTCCTGGATTCCCGGCGGTGCGATGACCTTGCCCGAGTATTCATCCGGCGAACGAATATCCAACAGGGTCGCCTTATCCTTGCCCTCGGCAATCGCGACCACATCGGGCAGGCGGGCCCGAAGATTCGGGTTCTCCTTCTTCACCGTGTACTTCGTGGCCGCAATGCTCGGCGCAGCCGTATCGAATGGTCGCTTCTCCAGTTCCCACTTCTTCCGGCCACCATCCACCAGCTTGACGTTGTCGTGGCCATACAGCTTGAAGATCCAAGCCCCCCAGGCCGCGAACCAGTTGTTGTTGTCGCCATAGAGGACCACCTCGGTTTCGGGCGTCAGACCGAGCTTCGAAGCCAGCGCCTCAAATTGCTCGTTGGAAATGATGTCCCGCCGCGGGTTGTCCACCAAATCCGTATGCCACTTCACATTCGCCGCGCCGGGAATGTGCCCCTGCTCGTACACACCGGGTTCGACACTGACTTCCACAATGCGAACCTTGGGGTTTTCAAGATTCTTGGAAAGCCATTCCGTGGTCACCAACGGGCTCTCTCGGTCGCCGGTCTTCTCCGCGCGAACGACCGTCACGCTCAATACAAGGAGGAACGAAAGGAGGATCTTCATATCATTTCTTTGCTTCTTGATACCGGCTCCGGTCGTCCGGAAGCCAGGCATCATCATCTTTTAAATCAATGTCCGCGGTCGGGTCACGTGAGATTCTTCGGGGGAACTCAACTCCGGTCAAAACGGATCTTGGCACTCGTCTCGATCTGGACCACGCGACCCTCGTGCACCGTAACCTGCACCGAACCAAACTTCAACCCGCGCATCTGCCGTTCCACAATCTCCAGCCAACTCGCCGTCTCTGGCTTAGCCCCAGGTTCACCCGAGGATCCCCCACCGTCGCTCCGCCAGCCATACCCTAGGAAAGTGGACGCCGCCCGAAGTGGACGCGCCGCAGCGCACGACGCAACGCCGCCACATGCAAATCCTGAAAACCCCCTTGCTCCGCCCTCCGGAAACCGATCCCGTAAACCCGCCGCGCCGTCTCGCCCCGCACCGCCTGCAACTCGACCACCCGGCTCAGCTCATCCGAGTAAACTCTCCATCCGCTCATATACGACAAGTAAAGTCGTTGTTTCAATGGAAACTCAAGGAGAAAATGATGACGGGCATGAAAATTTGTTCACCGCGGGACTTGGGAAAGGGGATGGCGGGTCGTCGATTGGGGCTGCGGAGTTTAGCAGTGTGGGTAAGCTTGGGGGGGTCGAGCCGGTGTGGAGTCCATGGTCATGAATCGTCTTTGTCTGAGTCGCTTGCGCTGGAATTGTGCAGCGGCGCTGTTTGGCGCGGCGTTCGTGGTTTGGCCGTGGCCGGCGCACTCGAAGAACCGGTTGGCGGGCGAGAAGTCGCCGTACCTGCTGTTGCACCAGGACAATCCAGTGGAGTGGTATCCATGGGGAGCAGAGGCGTTCGCGCGAGCGAAGCGGGAGAACAAGCCGGTGTTTGTCTCGATTGGGTATTCGGCCTGCCACTGGTGCCACGTGATGGCGCGGGAGTCGTTCGAGGATCGAGAGACGGCGGAGCTGCTCAACGAGAACTTTATTAACGTGAAGGTGGATCGCGAGGAGCGTCCTGACGTCGACCGGCTGTGCATGGCGTTCGTCCAGGCGACGACCGGCGCCGGCGGCTGGCCAATGAATGTGTGGATGACGCCGGAGGGCGCGCCCTTCCTGGGAGGCACCTATTTCCCGCCGGAGGATCGTCCGGGTCGCCCCGGTTTCCGGACGGTGATCCGCCAGGTGGCGGAAGGATGGCGCTCGGACGAGGCGGAGATTCGCGCCCACGGCGGCAAGGTTCTGGAGGCGCTGCGGCGGAGCCCGATACCCAAGCCGGCCGAAGCGGCGACGGGGGTGGCGCGATCTGCTTACGAGACTCTGGTGCGCGACTACGATTCCACCTGGGGCGGTTTCGGAACGGGCGAGAAGTTCCCGCGCGCGAGCGCGCTGAGCTTTCTACTGCGACTTCATGCGTCGGCGCCTGGATCCCCCGAAGGTCAGGCGGCCCTTGAGATGGCCCAGAATTCGCTCACCCGGATGGCTGCCGGAGGAATCCACGACCATATTGGCGGAGGCTTCCACCGTTACGCGGTCGATCGCGAGTGGCGCATTCCTCACTTTGAGAAGATGCTCCCCGATCAGGCTCAGTTGGCGGCCTTGTATGGCACGGCCTGGCAGCTCACCGGCGATCCCCTCTTCAAGGAGACGGCGCGCGGCACCCTCGACTACGTGCTCCGCGAGCTGATGCATCCCGAAGGGGGATTCTTCACCGCGGCGGATGCCGAGAGCCTCGTCTCGCAGGACGGGGCCACTCCCGGCGAGGGGGCCTATTACGTCTGGTCCACCACCGAAATTGACGCCGTCCTCGACGCCGACGAGAGAGAGTTCCTTCGCATTCACTATGGCGTGAAGGCCGACGGAAACGTGCCTGATGCAGCCGATCCGCGCGGTGCCCTGCGAGGCAAAAACGTTCTCTTTGCGCAGCAATCGATCGCCGAGACGGCCCGGCAATTGGGAGTGAGTGAAGAGACGGCGCGGCAACTGCGCGCGAGCATCAAGAAAGAGCTCCTGGCTGTTCGTGAGCAGAGACCACCACCGCGCCGGGACGAAAAAGTCCTCACCGCCTGGAACGGCCTCATGATTTCCGCCTACGCTCGGGTCGGCGCTGCGTTGGACGACGAGCGCTATGTGGCCGCCGCTGCGAAAGCGGCCCGTTTCTTGCGACGGCATCTTTACGATGCCTACAGCGGAGCCCTCCGTCGATCCTGGAACCGCGAAGCTGCCACGATTCCTGGATTCGCGGAGGATTACGCCTTCCTCATCCAAGGCTTGCTGGATCTCTACGAGGCCAGCGCCGACGCCGAAGCGCTCCAGTGGGCCGTCGCCCTCCAAAGCAAGCAGGATGAACTTTTCTGGGACTCCGAGGCGGGCGGCTATTTCTGCAGTATGGCGGACGATCCCCTCGTGAAGGCGCGCCTCAAGCAGGATCACGACGGCGCCGAGCCCTCGGCCAGTTCGATCAGCGGGCTCAACCTGCTGCGTCTCTCGCGGATGTTGCACGACGACCAATACGCGCAGCGCGCCAAGGCTCTCTTCGAGGCCTTTTCAGGGACGCTCAACGACGCGCCCGCCAGCGTTCCGCAGATGGTCGCCGCGTGGCAGTTCTCTCAGGCCCCGGCACGCCAGGCCGTCATCGCCGGTGACCCGCGCAGTGCGTCCGGGCGACAACTTGCCCGAAGCGTCTTGCGCGACTTTCATCCCGATCTTGTGGTTCTCTATTCCCGCGACGCCGCCATCCTTTCCGGCGACGCCGCCAGCGCCGTTGCCGCCATGCAGCCAGTCGGTGGGCTTCCCGCCCTCTACGTGTGCGAGAACTTCGTCTGTCGCGAACCGTTGACGTCGCCGGAGAAAGCGCGGCGACTCCTCGCGCGCACGCCAGAAGTGGATCAAGGGGAAGACACGGCCAGATGAGTTCGCCTCCCAACGGTGCCGATCTCAAGCGAACCCGAGAACACTGGCACAACGACGGTGAAGATCTTTAGCGTCTTCAACCACCCTCGCCTCGACGACATCTCCCTACGTCAACGGGATGGTCCCTTACCTCGCCGTCGGCGATGATTTCATCAAGGCGCTTCGTTCGCAGAAGCACAAAATCTTGGAGGCTAATTCCCGGACTCCTCGATGGCCCTGGCCATTAGATCGAAGATCTGGGTGTTGTCGAGAAAACCGCGCACGTTCTCGCTTCCGGGACCCGCACTCGCCAGCCAAACGTCGCCGGCGGTGTGCTGCGATGCTTTCGCAAGGATGAGAGCCGGCTGCGCGTAGTCCGGATCCGTTTTGTGAATGGACTCCTCGACCGAGCGCATCGGTTGTCCAGGCTCTCGAACGATACGGGTTCGACGGGCGGCGGCTTCGCGGTCCGCCCCTGGTCCGCTCGCCCAGGTAAAATAACTGGCGCCGGTGAGCGGGTCCGTCCCCAGGAGGGCTTCACCGCGAAGCCGCACCGGGGCCGGCGGACCATTGAAGGAGAATCCGCCGTTGTTGTGGTCCGTCGTGGCCAGGAGGAGCGTATTGGAGCCAAGGTTGTTGCGCAGCCAATCGATGGTGGCATCGAATTCCAAGACCTCGGCGATCGCGCGCTTCGCATTGTTCAAGTGGGCCGCCTTGTCCGGCAGGCTCGCCTCGACCACGAGCAGAAACGGCTTCCCACGCGCCCGCAGAAGGGAGACGGTTTTTTCGACCATGTCCTTCAAACGCAAAGTCCTTGTTCCATCGGCGAAGTAGGGAAATTGCTCCGGATAGAAGATACCGAGGACCGGTTTGGAATCGCCACTCTCCGGAGCGTAGTTTCGGAAGTCCTGCCAGTCGGCAAAGACCGCCACCGGGAGATGGGAAAGTTTTCCCTGGGTCTTCTGGACTTCGCCGCGCTGACCGGCCTGGTAGACAACTTGCGGATCGTTCACCAAATCGAAGAACCACTTCGAGCCTCCGCCGAGAACAATGTCGCACCGGCTCCCGAGCTGATCAGTAATTTTCGAAGCGATCACTTCCGGCTGCTCGCGACTGGAATGCTCGATGAGGAATGGCGCCGGCGTCGCGCCGGTTACTGAATCGTCGGTGATCACCGCCGTGGACCAACCGGCCTTCCTGGCCAGGTCAAAGATGCTCGGCGGAGAAGATGGCGCGCCGGGATGGGCCATCCCAATCGTTCGGTTGGCCGCCTTGATCCCTCGGGCAAAGGCGGTGGCGGCCGCCGCCGAATCCGTGACCATATCCGACGCGGAATGCGTTCGCACCAATGCGGTCTGGGGAAGACCATCCAACGCCAGACGTCCTTCCGGCCCGACGGAATAGTCCCTCGCGGCAGTCAGCAATTCGAGCGACGTGCCATCCGCGATGACCAAAACGATGCCGTCGAGCTTCTTCCCGGCTGCCTCGCTGGCGAAAGCCGTCACAGCCAACGCGATCACCACCAGGAAAAGGCACGCCACATGCCTCATCGTGGTCAACACCCACCGAATCAACGATGGCCTCGTGGGCATTCCCCAATAGCTTGTGATCATCTCTGGCTCTTTATCAGCCGGAGCCGGAGATCTGTCGCGTTACAAAATCGCCACATTCCTGCGCCCGCGCGACGAGCCGAACTTTTCGAGATCAGAGCGAGCCGCTCCTTTTTCCCGAGCCGCCCGCGAATCACGCCAGCACCGATTCGATCGGTCGATCGGGGTCGAGTTGACGCGCCGTCAGCCACCCGGCATTAAAGAGCTTGGACTGATACTTGTGGCCCGAATCGCAGAGGACGGTGACGATGATTCGACCCGGACCGACTTGTTTCGCAAATCGCGCGGCACCGACAATATTGATCCCTGAGGAGAGTCCAAGAAACAACCCCTCCTCGCGCAAGAGCTGATAGACGACGCTCAACGCTGCCTGGTCGGGGATGCGATACGCTTCGTCAACGACGATGCCTTCCAGATTTCTGGTGACGCGCGTCTGGCCGATGCCTTCTGCGTAGGAATCGCCGTCTTTCGTCTCGGTATTGCCTTTGCAAAACCACGACCACATCGCCGCGCCATAGGGATCCGCGCAGACGACCGCGACGTCGGAGCGACGTTCCTTGAGGTAAAGTGACGTTCCGGCCAGAGTACCCCCGGTTCCGACGGAAGAGACGAACGCGTCGACCGTCCCGCCCGTCTGTTCCCAGATCTCCGGACCCGTGGTTCGATAATGCGCCAATCGGTTGGCCGTGTTGTCGAATTGGTTGGCCCAGAACCAGCCCTTCTCCTCGGAGAGACGTTGCGCCACACGGTTATAGTTAGCCGGATCGCTGTAAGGCTTCTCCGGGACAGTCAACACCTCTGCGCCGAGCGTGCGCAGAAGGATGATTTTTTCCTGCGACTGCGTTTCCGGAATGACGATGACGGTTCGATAGCCCTTGGCATTGCCGATAACCGTGAGCCCGATGCCGGTGTTGCCGGCGGTGCCCTCGACAATCGTATCTCCCGGATGCAGTCGGCCGTTCTCCTCCGCATCGCCGATGATGCCCAAGGCTGCCCGATCCTTGACCGACCCGCCCGGATTCATGAACTCGGCCTTGCCAAGGATTTCACAGCCGGTCAACTCCGATAGCCGGCGCAGCCGGATCAGGGGAGTGCGTCCCACGTGACCTTCAACACCGTGGTAATGCGCCGAACTCATCGCGCTGAGGTTCTCTTTAAGTCGGGAACCCGGGACGATCCACTCCGCGACTTAATTTGGGTGCCTGGAACTTGCATCCGTCTCGGTGTGCTCACTGTCCTCCGGGGTTCAGTCCCTAAATCACAAAGTCCTTATACTCGGGTCTGGCGACCTCGGTAGGGGAGAAAAGCATGCCAGCTGCGACGGTGGCGTTCGTTCCCTGTTCGATGAGGATGAATGACCCCGTCAAGCGGTTGGTGGCATAGCCATCAAAGATAACCGGCTTGGAAGTCCGCAGGCGAATCTCTCCGATGTCGTTCATCGCCAATTCGGGCGTCTCGGGTTCCATTTCGAGGGTGGAGACGTTGATCCGGTGCTCGATGGAGGTCACCATCGCGGGGACCGTCTGCGTGGTGTGCTTGAGAAAGTATTTCTTTCCGCGCTGAAGAGGCCTTGGGTGCATCCAGCAGATCTTGGCATGCAGCTCGGTGCTCGCCCCCGGGAGACTGCTCGGGTCGACGAAGACGTCCCCCCGACTGACATCAATATCGTGGTCGAGCACGAGCGTGACCGATTGGGGACAGAACGCCTCCTGGAGCAATCCATCGAGCGTCCAAATTTCCTTCACGTTGCTGGTAAAGCCACTTGGCAATACCATCACCGGCTGGCCGACGCGAACGGTTCCCCCTGCAATCTGACCGCTAAAGCCGCGGAAATCGTGCAAACCATGGTCTTGAGGATTGTTGGGGCGGTTCACCCATTGGACGGGAAGTCGGAAGTCATTCAAGTTCCAGTCACTCCCAATGTGAACGCTTTCGAGGTGGCCCAAAAGCGTCGGGCCGGGATACCAAGGCGTCTGCGTGGATGGGTGGACCACGTTGTCCCCGTTCAGGGCGCTGACGGGAATGAACTTCACATCCTTCATATCGAGCCGAGGGAGAAATTCCTCGAACTGATCGCGGATCTCGACGAAGCGCTCCTCGCTCCAGTCGACCAGGTCCATTTTATTTACGGCCACCAAGAGATGCGGAATGCGAAGTAACGAAGCGATACAGGCGTGCCGCCGGCTTTGCTCGATGACCCCAAGGCGCGCATCGACCAGGATGACCGAGAGGTTGGCCGAGGAGGCTCCGGTCACCATGTTTCGAGTGTATTGAACGTGGCCGGGAGTATCCGCGATGATGAACTTCCGGCGCGGGGTGGCAAAATACCGGTAGGCAACGTCGATGGTGATGCCCTGTTCGCGCTCAGCGCGCAGGCCGTCGGTCAGGTTCGCTAGATTGATCTTGCCGCCACCCGTGATGTCGGCCGAGCGCTCGAGCGCCTCGAGCTGATCTTCCATCAGCGACTTGGAGTCGTAGAGGAGTCGGCCGATGAGGGTCGATTTTCCATCATCCACCGATCCGCAGGTATTGAACCGAAGGAGGTCAACAGAATGATGAAGAGGAACAGTCATCGGTTCTAAAAATATCCGGCCTTTTTGCGGTCTTCCATGGCAGCTTCCGAGGCCTTATCGTCCGCACGCGAGCCGCGTTCGGTCACCCTCGCCACCGCAATTTCCGCAATGATGTCGTCCACATTGTCCGCCGGCGAGACCACGCACCCTGTGCTAATGATGTCGCCAATGGTGCGCACCCGGACAACCAGGTCTTCGACCTGCTCGCCCGGTTTGGGGGGCACGAGGTCGTTGACGGGCAGCCATTGGCCCTGCCGCCGCACACAACGACGCTCATGGCTGAAATAAATCCTGGGGACTTCCAACTTCTCCTTGCGGACGTATTCCCAGACATCCATCTCCGTCCAATTGCTCAGGGGAAAGACGCGCATGTTTTCGCCCGGGTTGAGGCGGGCGTTATAAAGGTTCCAGATCTCGGGGCGCTGATTCTTGGGGTCCCACTGGCCGAAGGCATCGCGGAAGCTGAAAAACCGTTCCTTGGCGCGGGACTTCTCCTCGTCGCGGCGCGCTCCTCCAATACAGCAATCAAAGCCAAATTCCTCGATCGCTGCGAGCAAAGTAGGAATCTGTAGATGGTTGCGGCTGACTTGCCCAGGGGAGAGCATCGCAATGCCCTTCTCGATCGCCTCTTCCACCGTGCGAACGATCAGTCGCGCCGCCAGGTCCCGGGCGCGCCGGTCGCGGAATTCGTTCAACTCTGGAAAATGGTGCCCGGTGTCGATATTCAGGAGCGGCATCGGAAACTCCGACGGGCGAAACGCCTTTTCGGCCAGGCGCAGCAGGCATATCGAGTCTTTCCCCCCGAAAATAGCAGTGCTGGACGCTCGAATTCGGCGGCGACTTCGCGCATCACGTGGATGGCTTCGGTCTCGAGATACTGAAGATGGTCGAGATAGTAGCTGCTCATCAAACGAGTCGAGGATCCTCGGGCTGGCCGGCGGCGGCGTCCAGAGGAAACAAATCAACCCTTCACAGCCTCTCCACCCCACGCAGCGTGTAAGCCACACTCGCGCTTTTCGTCGGCCTTGGCGGGGTCGAAGTAATCCCACTCGTTGGGCAAATTGTGCTCACCGAGGTATTGCTCGAGATCCGAATCGCTCCAATAAAAGACTGGACTCACTTTCAAGGTGCCAAAATTGCCATCCAGCGAGACGATGTCGAGACCGGCCCGGTTCGGATTTTGCACCTTGCGCAAAGCGGTGATCCAGACCCTCGGCGCAAGTTCCTTCATCCCGCGTTGAAAAGGTTCCAACTTCATCAAGGCGCTGAACTCCTTGAGCCCTTCTTCGTCATCCACCGAGGGAATTGGTCCAAAGACGGCGTCGCGATGCGCCGCGGTGATCCGCGGCAAATAGGCCCGAACATCAAGATTCAGCAGCTTGCGAAGTTCTTCCGCATGCCGGTAGGTGGCCGGACGGTTGTAGCCATGGTCCACCCACAACACCGGAATACGCGGCTGAGCTGCCACAGCCAGGTGGAGAACGACGGCCTCATACGGACGGAAATTCGTCGAGACAATAGCCCGTCCATCGGCCTGCGCCACGGCCCAACGCGTAATTTCCGACGGAGAGGCGTGCCGAAGCTCGGCGTTCCATTGTGCGATTTGGTCGGGAGTCATTTCTACGCGGGCGTTAAAGCGGATACCTCTTCTGGTGTGCCGACGTTATGGATCGTGGCGTCCTCCGGAAGAATTACCCTGTCGCAAAAATCGCCAAAACCCTCATCGTTCATTCGCTCGAGAGCGTAGCGCTTGATGATCGGTCTGAGAAGCTCCAATGCGCCGTCGACGGTAATGCCTGGCGAGACCAACCGGTTGAGGCGGGTCCCGTTGTAGCTCGCGCCAAGATAGAGCGCATACTTGTTCGGCGCCCGGCCAACCAGGCCAATCTCCGCCAAAAACGGACGCGCGCATCCGTTCGGGCAGCCCGTGATGCGCAGGCTAATGGCATCCTCGCGCAAACCGGCCTCTTCGAGAACGGCCTCGAACTTTTCCAAGACCTCCGGCAACACCCGCTCACTTTCCGTCAGAGCGAGTCCACAAGTCGGCAAGGCCACGCAAGAGAGCGCATTGAGACGCAAGCCGGAGCGCTCATTTTCATCGGCCAGGCCATGCCGGGCGAGAATGGTGGCAATAACCGGCTTTTGTGTAGACGTGACCCCGGAGATGGTAAGATTTTGCGATGGAGTGAGGCGGAAATCGCCCGCGTGGACTGCGGCGATCTCCCGCAGAGCCGTCTTCATCGGCCATCCCGGCAAATCCTTGATCCGACCACTCAGGATATGGAGTCCATAGAACCACGTCCCGTCGGCGCATTCGTGCCACCCATGCGGATCCTGGATGGTCAGAAACTCAACCCCGCGAGCGGGCGCGAAGGTGACACCGGAAAGCCCTTCGACCTCCGTCTTGAACCACTCGATACCCCGATCCTCGATCGTATACTTCAGTCGCGCGTGCCGGCGATTGGTCCGATCTCCGTAGTCCCGCTGCGTGATGAGCACCGCCCGTCCCACTGCGTTGACTGCGTCGGCGGGAATGAACCCAAGCACATCGGCCAGTCGCGGAAACGTTTCGGCATTGCCGTGGTTCATGCCCATGCCACCGCCGACAGTGACATTGTAGCCCGCCAATTCGCCTTTCTCGACGACGGCGATGAAACCCAGATCCTGGGAAAAAATGTCGACATCGTTGGAAGGAGGCACCGCAAAACCCGTCTTGAACTTCCGCGGCAGGTAGGTGGACCCGTAAATCGGCTCGGACTCCGGCTCTCCTCCGGCGACCAGTTCATCGTCGAGCCAGATCTCGTGATATGCCCGGGTTCTCGGCAACGCATACTCACTCCACGACCTGGCGTCTTCGTAAACGCGCTGGAGGATCGGATCGCGCTCTGGATTGGGCGGCGCCATCACGTTACGGTTCACATCGCCACACGCAGCGATGGAATCAAGCAACACCTGGTGCATCCCTTGGACGAGCGGTTTCAAGTTCCCCTTCACAACGCCATGAAACTGAAACGTCTGCCTCGTCGTCAGACGAAGCGAACCCGAGGATAACTTCCCGGCGAGCTCGTCCAGGACGAGCCATTGACGCGGTGTCGCGCGGCCTCCCGGCAGGCGAACGCGTAGCATGAAACCGTACGCTTTTTCGAGGCCAGCCTTCTTGAGGCTCGCTCGTTGGTCGCGATCGTCCTGCAAATAAAGCCCGTGAAACTTGGTTAGCTGGCTGTTGTGGTCGGAAATCGCACCTGTACTTTGGTCCTTCAGTTCCTCGGCGATGGTACCACGCAGCAGCTTGGACTCGGCCTTGATCGTCTCATTGGCCGATAACGGTTTGGCGGGTTTGGGGTCAGTGCTCATAACAACTTAATCGATAGTAAGTTGGTCTAATCGAGTGGCCCCGCTTTCCGGAACCATTCACTTGCTTTGAATCAACCTCATCCATCGAAAACCTCTCAACTATTGCTCCTGAAGAACGATAGTCAAGGTCGTATATCGACGGACGGGAACTTTGGCGACGGCTTGCGGTGCCGGCTTTTAATGGACGCCGAGCTTGGGCGCGTTCGGATTGGCCCCGGGTCCGAAGTAGCGCAAGACGACCAGCGGCTCGCTTTCACTGATATTTTCGTAGGTGACGCCCAGCCGGGCGCCATCCTCGGTGACAAAGTATTCGTCCTCGGTGAGCTCGTTGAACCGGATCATCGCCGGACTATTCAGTGGTTTCCGGTTAATCTTTCCGGTTCCTTGGACGCAGACGAGCCCGTAAGCGCCGGAATCCTTGACGGATGCTTTCACGCCGGGCTTCACGGTAAGCTCTTTGGCCGTAAACAGCTGTTCACCGTCGATGTCGCCATAGACGATCCACCGGTCGAGATACCCTTCGCCGTCGGTGTCAGCGACGGGGACAGGCTCAAGATAGTGGTGGTTCTTGAATTCCGGATTGACGTTCTTTTCCCAGTCGAGCTGGTCGATGATGAAGTCGAGATCGTAGTGATGTTCCTTCGGCATGCATTTCACAAGGAGCTCCCAGGGGAAGAAGCGACCTTCCACCAGGTTTTGATACATGGCGAACACGTCCGAGCCCCATTGCGGCTCGTAGGTGCAGAGCGAACCTGGCGCATGAAGGATGCGTGGATTGATCAACCACCCCGAACCGAGCTTCAGCCGATACGCTCTCGAGAGATCCAGAATTCCGTTGTCGCCCTTGTTCCAATTCTCCAGGCATGCGCGGACCTGCGCTTTCGTCGTGCCCGGCTCGAGACCCATGAACGTGTAGGGGAAATGGTTCGGTATCTGGTTAACCTGCGGCGGAAAATAATACGCTTCCGGCTTGCCCTCCTGGCCGACCAGCGCCGCCTGGGCCGTACTTTGATGCATGTGATGCGGGATCGGCCCGAGATTGTCGAAGAACTTCGAATACACCGGCCACTTCTGGTATTTGCTCCAGATCGACTCTCCGATCAACGTGCGGCCGCATTCGGCCACCGCTTGGAGGAGCGTAAAGCGGTTCCCGCCGACGACAACATAGCTCAGGCCTTCGTCGGGTGTGCGGCCGTCGTTTAGGGCTGAGGTGGTGGAGGCAAACCAACGCTCGTCGATGCCACCCCGATTCAACCCGTAGGCGTAGAGATCGTCAGGATGCAACTTGAGGCGTTTGCCCGGCTGCAGGAAGACGCGCGGAACCCAGCACGGAGCAAGGCGCAAGACGCCGCCGGTGGCGGAGATTTCGGCTTCGACAAGGTTGGCGACGTTTTTTTTGACCGCCTTCAGGGACGCGACGGAATCCATATTTCAAAGGGGCTGCTCGCGGCAGCTTATTGGCGCGCGGCAAATCGCGGCAAGCTCGTTTCGCCCGTCGCGAGTCAGCTCCGAGAACGGTCGAGCTTCGCTCCCAGAACCAGATCGTTGGCGTCCTGCCATTGCGGGGCTTTCCCCGTGGCGCGGGCCTCGAAACACAGCCAATCTTGCCCGGGGACGTTCAGAAAATAGCGCACGGTCGTCTGGTCGCTCAAGGCGAAGCCGCGCCGGACTCCGTAGGCCGCCTTTACCCCGCGCATGGCTCCGGAAGTGGACACCGGGCGGGCATAGAGGACCCCGTCTTGAGAAGCCAGCGTCTGCGCGAGCAGCCGTCCGCCATCCGGCGGCGTGGCCATGCGCCGAAGCGTCACCTCGATATCCTCGCCCACAAATCGCGCCAGGGGATGATCCCCCGAAGTTGCGAACAGCGAATAGCCCCACTTGTTGCGATTCACTTTCAACGTCAGGCCACCCACCTCGACATCGTCTTCGACCTTGGGAAGTTCAAAAGAATCGCTCGAACCTCCTCCAAATCCGCAAAAACCGCCGCCGCCGCCCCCGCCACCACAGCCTCCTCCGGAGGCAAGCACCGAGGACGCGATCGCGCAACACACGACGCCGGCCAGGACGACCTTGAACATGGGGCAGACTACGGCGGACCAATCCTCTCCGCAACCCGCAACAAGTGATCAAGCCTGCGCGGCGCCGATTTTGGTCGCTTCCGCCACTTCGATTAACTTTCCCGAACGAACGTCGTAGACATAGCCGTAGACCGGTATGGAACGCGGAACGAGCGGATGATTGCGGATGCGCAAAACATCGGACACCACGCTGCTTGTCTCGTCGCTGAAGGCAAGCCAGTTGATGAAATCGCCTGCATCGGATCCCGGGCCCTGACCAACGTCCTTCCAGCCAGTCTCATCGATCTGTGCCGTTTCCAGGCTATTCTTCAGAAGGTCGCGGATGACGGAATCGTTGAAAAGCGCCATCCCACAGTCGGTATGGTGGATCACGAACCATTCCTTTGTTCCGAGCAGCTTGTAAGAGATGACCAGGGAGCGAATGGCGTCGTCGCTGGCTCGTCCGCCTGCATTGCGAATCACGTGGGCGTCGCCTTCGCTCAAGCCCGCATACTTCGCCGGATCCAAGCGGGCGTCCATACAGGTCAAGATGGCGAACTGCCGGGCCGGAGGCAGGGCGAGTGCGGCTTTGTCGCCGAAAGTTTCGGCGTAGTTGCGATTGGCGGAAAGGACTTCAGTGAGGATTTTGCTCATGACAAATACGTTATGGTTGGTAGTGGGTCTGGTTGCGAGCGACCCTACACTGCGGCGTCTGCGGATTCAGCCAGAAATACTTCCGAACTGAAGCCCGGGTCGGGACACCCAGGGTCTCCTCCCGAAGCACCACGCGTCAGAACGGCCACCCGCGATCCGAGGTCCACGGTCTCAATCCAAAGGGCATATGATTCCTGGCGACCAGATTTTAGGCGGGCACGGCGCCGTCCAGGTCGAGGAACTCTTCGACGAACGGATTGGCCGGGAGGTTACGCACTTGGTTGGGGGTGCCAATCTGTTGGATTTCGCCTCGGTCGATGATGACGACGCGGTCGGCCACCTCGAAGGCCTCCTGCTGATCGTGGGTGACGAAGAGGCTGGTCAGGTGGGTGGTGTCGTGGAAGCGGCGGAGCCAATGGCGCAGTTCCCTGCGGACCTTGGCATCGAGGGCTCCGAAGGGTTCGTCGAGAAGGAGGACTTCCGGTTCAATAGCCAGAGCGCGGGCGAAGGCGACGCGCTGGCGCTGGCCCCCGGAAAGCTGGTTGGGGAGGCGCTTGGCGAAATCGCTCAGCTGGATGGTTTCGAGGAACCGCTCGACGCGAGCGCGAATCTGCGGTTCCGGAGGCCGCTGGCTTCTTTTGTGTACCCGGAGGCCGAAGGCGATATTTTCGAAGACGTTAAGATGCTGGAAGAGGGCATAGTGTTGGAAGACAAAGCCCGCCCGGCGTTGATAGGCGCTTTGCCGGGTGACGTCGCGGTCGCCGAAGAGAATCTGCCCCTCTTCGGCGAACTCGAGCCCTGCGATGATCCGCAACAGGGTCGTCTTTCCCGAGCCGCTGGGGCCGAGGACTGCCACCAACTCGCCGCTCTCGACGGTAAATTCGACGTTCTTCAGCGCGGCAAATTTGCCAAAGCTCTTCGTGACATTCTGGATGTGGACACTCATAGCGGCTTCAGGGGGTTGGGCGCTCCGCAGCCTGCACCGTGAGTCTTCGGGTCAAAATCATAAGGCGGAGAAATGGGAAAGGCTCAGCGCTGAATCGTCGTCGCGATCGATGGGTCAAATATTCTGTGCCTCCGAGATTAGTACCTTAAAGCGGTCCAAAATCGTCTGCACCGCCACGATGTGGGCCTCGATCTGCTTATCGAGCGGCGCATGATGGGGGGTCTCGAAAACAATCTCGAACGGCCGGGGCTTTTGCTCGGGAGGGGCCGAGATGATGCCATCGTAGCCTTGCTCGATGATGCCATTGTTGGCCTCAAAATTGTCGATGCTCTTGTCGAAGTTCCGCGGAAGGATGCGGCCGGCCTCGACCAGAGCCGGTTCGAGGACGTGCCGGGTAAGCTCGTGACCCTTGACGAAGCCGTAAACGCCGTCGCTGGTGTCGTCGCTGTGAAGCGCGATGATCCCGTCAAACTTCAACTTGCGCAGCTGGCGTTCCAGGAGCTGAACTTCCGTGTCCTTGGATCCTATCCAGAACTGCCGGTTTAAATCGAGGCCGGTCCGTGTCCAACGGGAGCCTTCGATAAACGCCCATGGATTGGTCACAGGATAAACAAAGAGCTCGTAGCCACGGGCGCGCTCCGGATCTTCGTGCAAATGCTCCAGAAACTCGATGGCCGCCAGCACGCCGCTTTCCTCGTCCCCGTGCACTCCGGCAAACAAACCGACCCGCAGGTAGCTTGCCTTTTGCCCGGGGCCGGCAAAAAGGTAACGCGGAAGACTCTGCACGATATTCAGCGAATCGCCGTAGGACAGATGCGCGGCGAAAAGATGGTCCGAGCCGTGCGCCAGCTCATCCAGCGGACGCAGGAGGCTCCGCAGAGATCGGCGTTGTTTGGAGGATGGTCGGTGCGGTGTGGACACTTCGAGCGGCATCTTATTTGGCCTGGTAGATTTGGTCAAAATTTCCTCCCATCATTGAACTGAGCTGCCTGAGCCGCTTCCCAGCCGCCGAAAGCCTAGTCGACACTCGCCAGATTGGTCGTAGGAAACAAGGCGGCGTTCTCCGCGAGGAGTTTCTCGAAGCGCGGCCGAAAAACGACTTCGCGGCCAGCCGCTGGCTTTCATCAGACCACAGATACTCAAGGTAAGGCTGGCGCCGACCCGCCGCGGCTATTTCTGGGCGGCGGAGGCGAAGATCTGATCGAAGGACGCTCCGTCGGCAAAATGATCCTGCGTTGCCTTGGTCCAGCCGCCGAACACATCGTCAATCGTAAAAAGCTCGAGCTTGGGATACTGACCGGCATGCTGCGCGAGCACGTCCTGGTTGCTCGGCCGAAAGAAGTGCCTTGCGGCAATCTCCTGGCCCTCATCGCTATAGAGGAACGCCAGGTATTCGGTGGCAACCTCGCGCGTGCCCCGCTTGTCCACGACCTTGTCGACCACCGCCACCGTCGGCTCGGCCAGGATGCTCACCGAAGGAACCACAATCTCGAAATCGTCACCCCGCAGCTTCTTCACCAGCAGGAGCTCGTTCTCCCAGTTGATCAGCACGTCGCCCAGACCC
This sequence comes from uncultured Verrucomicrobiae bacterium, assembly GCA_963820865.1. Taxonomy (GTDB): domain Bacteria; phylum Verrucomicrobiota; class Verrucomicrobiia; order Chthoniobacterales; family Terrimicrobiaceae; genus DASTFP01. Next base: position 832,652 of record CAWGBZ010000007.1, on the reverse strand, counting down.
CGCTCCACGAAAGTGGTCGTGGCACCGCGCGCCCCGGAGTCCAGCACCGGGACGTGCTTGAACAACTCCGTAATGAACTCCCTCGCCTTCTCCGGCGAACCATACTTCTTCAACGCATAGCCCCAGGCCGCCAGATAATTCCACCGCGCCACCCCGGACGTCTTCGGATTGGGGGTGATCACTTCCACCCCCGGCTTGATCAAATCATCCCAGTCCTTGATTCCCTTGGGGTTCCCCTTACGCACCAGGAAAGAGAGCGTAGACTGATACGGCGCACTGTTGTGCGGCAAACGCGCCTGCCAATCCTTCGGCACCAAGCCCCCGTTGTCGTGCAGCGCATCCACGTCCGCCCCCAGCGCCAGCGTCACCACGTCCGCCTCCAAACCATCAATCACCGCCCGCGCTTGCTTGCTCGATCCGCCATGAGACTGATTCACCACCACATCCTCCCCCTTCTTCTCCTTCCAATGCTTCCCAAACGCCTCGTTATACTCCGCGTAAAACTCCCGCGTCGGATCGTAAGACACATTCAGCAAAGTAATTTCCCCGGCCCGCAACGCGCCGACGGTTACCAATGACAGCATGACGAAAAACAGTTTCATTTGCGCAGACATATCAGTCGTTATTCGCCCCCGTCAACCGAAAAACGACTACTTTGATCGTTATTATGTGGGCGGGTATTTTGGGGCGGGTCGGAAGCAGGTTCAGTTAAAGGTACCGAGTCCCCAGCGGCGGCGCAGGAAATTTTCCCAGGGAGAGAAGAGGATGCGATCGGCGACGAGGCCGATGACCACGATGACGAGCATGACGGCGACAACCTGGTCCATGGCATGGAGTTCTCGCCCGTAGTGGAGGAGTTGGCCGAGGCCGAAGCCGGTGAGGATGGTGACGAAGATTTCCGCGGCCATGAGAGAGCGCCAGGCGAAGGCCCAGCCTTGTTTCATGCCGCCGACGAGATAAGGGAGCGAGGCCGGGAGGATGACCTTGACCCAGGTATGCAGTCCCTTGGAGCCCATGGTGCGCGCTGCGCGCAGATACATTGGTGGCATGGTGCGAACACCATTTTCGGTGGCGATGATGACCGACCAGAGGGTGCCCATGACCACGATGAAGAGCATGGCCGACTCGGTTTGGCCGAACCAGAGGAGGGCGAGCGGGACCCAGCAAACGCTTGGGAGGGTCTGCACACCCAGCGCCAGCAAGCCGATGGTATCCTGAAAGATCTTGAGACGTGCCGTAAGAAGCCCGAGAGGCACGCCGAAAAGGAGGCCGATGAGATAGCCGACGAGCAGCCGGCGCATGGTGACAAAAGTGGCGGTCCAGAGCGTGCCGTCGCCGATGGACTGCCAGAGGTATTCACCGACGAGGACGGGCGACGGCAGGAGCACAGGAGAGTACCACCCCGTCCGGGAAATGCCCTCCCAGATCAGAATGAGGAGGATGAAGAAGACGAGGGAGGTGGAGGCGCGTTTCATTCGGCGGCCTCCGATCCCTCGGTAAAGCCTTTGAGGGCCGCGGTAATTTCGCTGGAATATTGGGCAAGCTCGACGCTGTTAATATCTCTCGGTCGATCCAGGGAAACCGCGAACTCCTGGCGGATGCGGCCGGGATTGGGAGAGAAAAGGATCACGCGGTCGCCGAGGCAGGCGGCCTCGCGAACGTTATGGGTGACGAAGATGATGGTCTTGCGGCGCGCTTCCCAGATGCGCTGAATGTCACCGTAGAGCTGTTCGCGGGTGAGCGCGTCGAGGGCCCCGAAGGGTTCGTCCATGAGGAGGACGCGAGGATTCGGGGCCATGGCCCGAGCGAGCGCGACCCGCTGCTTCATGCCGCCGGAGAGTTCGTGGATGTTGGCATGGGTAAAGCGCTCGAGTCCGACGAGCTTAAGGTAATAGTTGGCCACCTCGAGGCGCTCGTGCGCATCAAGTCCCGGCTTGAGGTTGAGGCCGAAAAGGACATTGCCCATGACATCGAGCCAGGGGAAGAGCGCATGCTCCTGGAACATCATCATGCGATCCCGGCCCGGCTCGACGATCGGCGCACCGCTGGCCAGGACCCGTCCGCTATCGGGTTTCTCAAGGCCCGCAATGATGTTCAAGAGCGTCGACTTGCCGCAACCGCTCTGGCCGACCAGGCAGACAAACTCCCCCTCGGAGACGCGCAAGCTGATCTGATCGAGGGCCGTCAGCGTGCCGCGTTTTGTCGTGAAGCTTTTGCTCACATCGAGCAATTCGATGCGGTCGGGCTCGACGTTGGCCAGCTCCTGTTCCAGGCTCATTATTGCGGATTCCACACGAGGTTTGAGAGATCGATCTTCGCGCGCAGGAAACCAACCAATCGCGCCTGGTCAAGAAAGGATTGAAAGGGCTCGGTCGAAATCGTGTCGTCAAACCGAAGGCGCGTCCAGGCCTGCTGGATGAGGCTCAGCGCGATTTCCTTGCGCGCCAGGGCGGAGAGTTCGTCTCGAACGCGGCGTTGTGCCTCTTCGGGGTGGTCGCGAATCCATTGGGTAAGTTCATGGTGTGCGGCGATGAACTTGCGCGCAAGATCCGGATTGGCGTTTAAGAATTCCTCGCCGCTGGCCAGCACGGTGGTCACGGTAGCTTCGGGCTCAAGAAAAATGCGCCCTCCGGCCTCATCGACCAATCTGCTCACCCACGGCTCGACCGTCCAGGCAGCGTCGAGCTTCCCTTGTTGGAAAAGCGAGAGGATGTCCGGGTTGGCGGTCGGAAGCACGCGGGCGTCTCCACCGACGAGTGTCACGCGAAGGCCATGGTTGATCAGCCAGGCGCGGCATTCGATATCCTGGGTGTTGCCCAGCTGTGGCGTGGCGATGATCTTGTCCCGAAAATCCTCGATCTTCTTGATAGCGTCACCCCGGACGACCAGCGCTTCGCCGCCGCGCATGGCGCCGGCTACGACGCGAACATCGCGTCCATTGGCCCGCGCGTAGGCATTGACCGCCGGGCTCGGTCCGACATAGGTAAACTCGACGGATCGCGCAAAAATGGCTTCCATCGCCGAAGGCCCCGCGTTGAAGACGTACCATTCGATCGCCACCCCCAGACGCTCTTCAAACCACCCGCGACCCTCCCGGCTGAAGTTCTTCGCCACCAATGCTTGCGCATGAGTGACGTTAGGGAAGAGACCGACACGGAGGGTCTCCACAGCGTGTGCCGAGGCCAGGGCCAGTCCCAGCATGACAATGCCGAAAAAGATCTTCATTGATTTACTCTGCTGGGTTCCAAGGAGCCAAAAGGGGCACTGGGAGCGGACACGCCGCCCCTGGTAAATCTTTCTAAATTCCTTCGCCGTGAATACCCTGTATGGCTGCCACTTCCAGCTGGCTCACGGGATTTCCGCGCATGACTTCGGCGAGAGTCGATCGGTCCATGAGATTAGCCACCATGTTCCGTGACTGGAGCATGACCCGCCGGAAGCGGCAGACCGGTTCTTGCGAGCAGCGCTTGTAATCGCTTACGGAAACGCAGGCGATTGGAGCGAGATAGCCATCAAAATGGCGCACGACCTCGCCCATGGTGATCTTCCCGGGGTTTTTGGCGAGTCGGTAGCCACCCCGTTTACCCGCCAGGCTATCGACCCAGCCGCGTTCTTTCAGATCGAGCATAATGTGCTCAAGAAAGCGCTTGGGAATGTCGTTGCGCCGGGCCAGCTCAATGATGGGAATCGGCTGTCCGCCATAGTGCTCGACCAAGGTGAAGAGCGCCCGGAGGGCGTAGTCGGTCCGCATCGACAACTGCATCCGAAGGACGATAGAGAAAATCGCCATTGCGTCAAAACATAGAAGCAGCGTTCGCGAACGAGGCTGGCCGTCACCTCTTCGGGACCGTTATACTGGCCGGAATGTCCCACGCAGAATGACCGCGGCCAACTCTCTGATTCTGGGACTGGGGTTTTTCTTCCTCGGGCTGCGTCTGATCGGTGAGAACTTGCGGAAGCTCTCCGGGTCGAGTTTTCGCAATATCATCAAGACGACCACGCACTCGCCGTTTCTGGGAGCCGGGCTGGGCGTGCTTGCCGGCGCGGTGATGCAAAGCGCGACGGCCGTCACGTTCATCCTCGTGAGTTTGACCGATAGCGGACTGATCAAAGCCCGTGCCGCCGCGCCCATCATCATTTGGAGCAACGTCGGGCTGACGGCGTTGGCTTTCGTAACGACCCTCAATATCCACCCTCTCGTTGCCTACGTGGTAGGCGGAGCGGGCATCGCCCTCGGGACCTTTCGGATACCCTTGTGGCAAACCGTCGCCGGCTCGCTGCTAGGCATGGGATTGATTCTCTTTGGCCTTCAAGAAATGGGAGCGGGCGCGGCGCCGCTGAAGGATGCGGCCTGGTTTCAGGGCGCGCTCTCCCTGGCCCTGGCTTCGCCGGGAATGACCTTTCTGGCCGGTCTCCTTCTGGCGTTGGTGCTGCAATCGAACACCGGCGCGGCGATGCTCATCATCACCTTCGCTTCAAACGGTCTGCTCGATCTCAGATCGGCCACGCTCATGCTTTATGGGACCAATCTTGGCGCGATCGGTTTGCGCTGGTTCCTTTCCGCGGGGCTTCGCGGTGAGCGGTTGCGCCTCGTGCGGCTCGAAGACACCTTCTGCCTGGCCAGTGGTGTGCTCATGGCGGTGCTCTTCGCTTTGGAAGCAGCGGGTATCCCACTCGTCGCTGCGGCCGTGGACTCGCTGAGGCTTCCTCTCTCCAGCAAACTAGCCGTGGTTTTTCTGATCTCCAATCTCGTTCCGGCACTGGTTCTCTCGCCAATCCTCGGTCGGGTGATGAAGCTCCTGGCCAGGCTCTGGCCCGATGTGCCCGCGACCGAGGATCCATCCCAGCCGATGTTTCTCAGGCCTCAAGCCCTCGACGATCCAGCAAGCGCTTTTGACCTCTTGCAAAAAGAACTGGCTCGGTTGCTCGGCATGATTCAAGTGAATACCGCAGGCCACGCGGCCGAGGAGGACACGCCTCCACGCCCTTTCCAGGATCTTTCGCGCGTCATCGAAGAATTTGCCGTGCGGCTGGCCTCCCGGAGTGCCCTCAACGAAAAGGACGCTACCCGCCTCCACCTGCTGCGGGCCGAACTCAGCGTGATTCGCCACATCGAGGAGGCCGTTCGCTATTTCGCGCAAGCGCTTGAGCGTCAAGGCGGTCAGCCCCTGCTGCGCGAAGCCCTCGACGGTCTCCTTTCCCTGGCAACCCGAGCCGCCGAAGCCGGGCAAAGCGACCTGATTCAGGAGCTTCTCACACGAAGCAAACCGAAGGGCGAAGAGATGGCTCGTTTAAAGGAAAAAGTGGCTTCGGCCTCCCTGACCGCGACCGCGTTGTTCGAGGACTTCAGCGTTGCTGTTTGGACGCTGCGACGGCTCGCCAAACTGCTCGTCCGCCTGCCGGGATAGCCCTCCGGACGCGCTAGTCGCCGATCGTAACCGGAGTGCCAATCTTTACCCGATCGTAAAAAAGCTTCGCAATTTCCTCCGGCAAACGCACGCAGCCATGGGACGCAGGATAGCCCGGTAGAAGTCCGGTATGCATGCCCACGCCGGCAGAGGTCAGGCGCATGAACCACCGCATCGGGGCCCCGCGGTACACGGTGCCGCTCGGCGCTGAGTCGATCTTCGTGCTGACTCCGGCGCGCACCACCCTGCCGGTGCGTGGATTGACAAAGTCTCCGTAGAGGTTCGAACGATGATCCGCGTCCTTCTCCGTTATCCTATAGCTGCCCGGCGGCGTCATCCCTGCCCGCTTGCCGGAAGAAATGGGCGAATCGACCGCCACTTCCTCGTTGACCCGAAAGTACACCCGCTGCTTGGTCAGGGAAATGTAGATCGACACGTTGTCCGGCGTCGCCCTTTCGAGGACTCTCGGTGAGACCTTTGGCGGCTCCTGTTTCTTGATCAGCTCGCTCGCCCGCTTTTGCTGCTTCTTCGGAGACCCCAGCGGCGGAGGTTGTTGCGCCATCGCACCGCAGATCAGTGCCGCCATGGCCAGCAGCGCCGGCCAGACGCAAACACTGGGCTTGATTTCGCGCAAACGAAGAACCGTGGTCATTCCTATTCCCGAGTGGACATCCGCTTAATCGCTGAGATGATTTTTCGCAACGAGATTCCATGTGGCACCGCCGATACCTGGTTTTGCTCGCGCTGCTCGCGGGTGCCACCGCCCGCGCTGGGCCGAAAGAATCTCTCCCCGTTCCGCCTCCCATGGCCCAACCTCAGACCGTGTCCGTCTTTCGCGGGCAAAGGGTCGATATCCCCCTGCGCGCTCAGGGACGGACCCCCGGCCAGCTGAAATTTCTGATCCGCTCGCGGCCAACGAAGGGACATCTGAGCGAGATTCGCCTTACCGGGCCAAAATCGGCGGAGGTCACCTACTTCCACGACGATGCCAGCACAGGAACCGACTCGTTAACTTTCGCCGTCCAAGCCGTCGACAGCCCGGTTTCGGCAGCGGCTCCGATCACGATGACCATCACCGAGGAAGCCCCGGCCCTCCGTGTCGCACCGTCCGTCGACTTTGGAGTGTTGGAGGTGGGCGCGACCCATGAGAAAGAAATCGTCTTGCGCAACGACGGTGGAGGAGTGCTCGAGGGCACCATGGAGGTCTCCATACCCTGGAAAATCGTTGGTTCGGCAGAATACCGACTGCGCCGCCACCAGCAAGGGAAAGTCCGCCTTCTCTTTGCTCCCACCGAAGCGCAGGACTACTCCGGGCGACTTGTTTTCTCCCACGACGCGCGTATGGCAGTCGAACTCACCGCGAGCGCGACCTCCCCGTTTGATTTTGAGCCCGCGCGGGAGATCGAACTGACCAGACAGGATGCCGGTTCCGTACGCTCTGCCGGGGTGGTGATCCGCAATCGCACCGCCCGCGATCGCGCCGTGGAGATCACGGTTCCTCCGGAGATCAACGCGCCCGAAAAGGTCCTTGTTCCCGCCGGTCAGGAAGAAACGGTTGGGCTTCAGACCCGTCCAGGCTTTCTCGGCGCGCTCGAAGGAAACGTGAGCTTCGAAAGCGAAGGGTTCAGCCAGCGCCTGCCGCTCCGCGTTCTTGCCCTCCACCCCATCCTGCGAATCGAACCACGTGAGGGGCTCGACTTTGGCCAGGTCGAAACCCGCGAGCGCCGCCATGGATACCTGCGCATCAAGAATGAAGGCGGCAGCGCCGCTCGCATACGGGCCAAGGTGCCCGCTGAGATATTGCTCGTGCCCGATCCGAACACCGCGGTGCTCCAACCCGGTGAGACCCGGGTCTTCGAGGTGGCTTTCGAGGCACCTTCGACGGTTGACTATCGGTCGGAGATCATCATCGAATCCGGCGACGGGAGACCGGCTGCCGTGCCGGTCGTCGCCCAGATCGGCTCACCGTCGGCTGAAGCTCCGAACGTTCCCACCGCGACTCTGAATCCCGCAGATCGCCCGGCCGAAAACCCTCCCGCAGCTCGCGAGACGCCCGGCTCGATTCCCGCAATCAAGGAAATCCGGGTGTTGGAAGCCGGCGAACGGGCCTATAAGGTTGGCTGGCGCAAGCCGGCATCGGATCCGGCAGCGTGGATCGTCCAGCAACGTCACCTGGAAGCCAACCATCCGACCGACCCGCCCCAGGTGGTCTGGCGAGATCTCAACAACGTCAGGTTTTTCACACAGGGCGATCTGGTCGGTGCTCGTTTTGAGAACCTCGCCCCGGGACAAGTCTGGTTCCTGCGCGTCGTCTCCCTTGATCCACAAGGCCGTCGTTCGGCACCGTCCCCCACCTTCATGATCTCCAGTGCCCCGGCAAAGAACCAGACCCTCCTGCGAGCGGGCCTTTTGCTCGCGGCGGCGGGCGCCGGGGCCTTTCTCCTTCTAAAACGGCGTCGCCGCCGGCGAGTGGAGGCCATGGAACAAGCGGAGCAAATCGCCCGGATTGAGCGGCGCTAGAGTCTTTTTGATTACGCAGGAACCGGAAAATCTTTCCGTTGAATCTTGTTGCCCCCGAAGTGTTGCGCCCTCAAACTCCGCCGTTGGAAAACCCCACTCATCATGCAACTTGGAATGATCGGTCTCGGCAGAATGGGCGCCAACATGGTCCGGCGTCTCATCAAACATGGTCACCAATGCGTCGTTTACGATGCAAACCCCGAAGCGGTTAAGCAACTCGCGGCCGAAGGCGCCATCGGCGCCAGCTCGCTCGAAGATTTCGCCTCCAAGCTCACCCCGCCCAGAAATGCCTGGATCATGGTGCCTGCGGCCATCACCGACAAGGTGGTCAATGAACTGGCGGCCCACCTCAAGGCGGACGACACGATCATCGACGGGGGCAACTCCTATTTCCGCGACGACCGCCGGCGCAGCGGCCACCTCAGGAGCGCCGGCATTCATTACCTGGATGTCGGCACCAGCGGCGGCGTCTGGGGACTCGAGCGCGGCTATTGCATGATGATCGGAGGCGACAAGGAAGCTGTCGACCGGATGGATCCGATCTTCAAGGCCCTCGCGCCGGGGCAGGGCAGCGTGGATCGGACCCCCGGCCGAGAGAAGCTGGGCGGGACGTCGGAGGACGGCTATCTGCACTGCGGTCCTTCCGGCGCGGGCCACTTCGTCAAGATGGTCCATAATGGCATCGAGTACGGGCTGATGGCCGCCTTCGGCGAAGGGTTCGACGTTCTTGCCAATGCGAACGCCAGCCTCAACAGGGGGCACGCTGACGCAGAGACAGCTCCGGTCGGCGATGATTACGTCTACGACCTCAATTTGGCGGACATCGCCGAGGTCTGGCGCCGTGGCAGCGTGGTGAGTTCCTGGCTCCTTGATCTGGCTGCGGCCGCCTTTGCCGAGAACCCGAGTCTTTCCAATTACTCCGGCCGCGTTTCGGATTCCGGAGAAGGCCGCTGGACGATCATGGCGGCCATCGACGAAGCCGTCGAAGTGGACGTCTTGAGCGCCGCGCTTTTTGCCCGCTTCCGCTCCCGCAAAGACCACACCATTGCAGAAAAGGTCTGCTCCGCCATGCGCTTCCAGTTCGGAGGACATCTCGAAAAGCCCACCGGAGGCTAGACCCGCGCGGTTCAAAGGAAACAGACCGATGGCCAGGGCATCGTTCGAGGTTGCAATCATCGGCGGAGGACCCGCCGGGAGCATTGCCGCCACCGCGCTGGCCCTCGCCGGTCGCAAGGTCGTTCTCTTCGAGCGTGAAAAGTTTCCGCGCTTTCACATCGGAGAGTCTTTGCTCCCCTTCAGCATGGAGGCCTTCCAACGCCTCGGCTTGCTGCCAAAACTCGACGCCGCCGGATTCATCCGCAAGTACGGCGCCGAGATCACCTCCGGCTGCGGCCACGGCGAGATCCGGTTCTATTTCAAGGACGGCTTTCGCTCGAAGACCCCGACCGCCTTCCAGGTCGAGCGCTCGAAGTTTGACAAGATCCTTCTCGATCACGCACGGGAGTGCGGTGCCAACATCCGCGAGGAGACGAGCGTGGAGGACATCGTTCTCACAAACCGTCCCAGACTTACCATCAAGGAAAGCTCAGGATCGGTCCAAGAGGTCGAAGCGGAATATCTGCTCGACTGCAGTGGACGCCATTCGATTCTCGGCACACGATTCGGCCTGAAGCGCGAATACGCCGGACTGCAAAAATTTGCCGTCTATGCGCACTACGAGGGGGCCAGACAGCCTTCGGGCGTCGACGGAACCCTCACGCGCATGGTCCGCGGCCAGGACCATTGGTTTTGGATCATCCCTCTTTCTCGGGAAAAGATCAGTGTCGGTGTGGTCATGGACACCAGCCGGTTTCGTTCGTTCGCGCGGAGCCCGGCGGAGGTTCTGGAGGCGATGTTGAACGAGCAGCCGATCATGCGGGAGCGTTTGAGCGGGGCGAGGCGCGTTAGCAAGGTGTATGCGAGCGGCGATTATTCTTATAGAAATTCCTCGCTCCATGGGGAACGCTGGTTGATGGCAGGCGACGCAGCCGGATTTATCGATCCGATCTTCAGCAGCGGGGTCTTTCTGGCAATCTTGAGCGGCGAGAAGGCCGCCGACGCGATCCATCGGGCGCTCGCTTCCCCCCAGCAGGCCCATAAGCTATTTTCCCGTTACGAGCGCCACCTGGTCAAAGTGATGCGCCTCTATCTCCGATTCGTCTACTCCTGGTACCGTCAGGAATTTGTCGAGACCGTGCTCGCCCCGCGCGAGTTCTTTCAGGTGGTGCCCGCGGTCAACGCGGTTCTTGCCGGGAACATCGGGCACTCGTTCGCCCTGCGGTGGAGAATCTGGCTCTTCCATTTGATCGTTGCCACGCAACGCAGGTTTCACATTTTCCCCCGGCTGACTCTGGCTCCCAAGATCACATGACACGCCTCTTGCCGATCTGTCTCGTGCTGCTGATCGCGGGTTGCGCCGCGACCCAAGAAACCGTGCCTTTTGAGTCCGCTTCCTCCCAGAAAGCCCTCATCCGCTGGCAGCGCAAAGGAAAGTCGCTTGTCTACGACGCGGTTTGCGCGCGTGCCAAAGACGGCGCGGTCCTCGTACGCCTTTACAAACAATCCCCGGCGCCCCTGGCCGTGTTTCGCCTGGCACCGGACAATTCGTTTAGTGCCAGCGGACGTTTGACGGGACGAGGATGGACGGGACCGGGCGCCGATGCGCCGCCTGCTTTCTCGGCTTGGATCTGGTTTCTGACCGCCTACCAGCGTTCCGCTCTACCGGAACCGTTATCCCTTCACAGCCCGACGATGCGCGTCACCTCCACCAAGTCGGGCGACCAGTTGAAGGTCTTGAGCGTGTCGAACACCACCACCGGCGAAGTGGTGTCAGCGATTTTCAATTGAGGGCCTGAAGGTGAAGCTTTCCGGCCGCGATCTGTTCGCCTGAGTGGCAGATCAGCTCCCATGAGCGAGTCGGGCGGCTACCCTGCGGATGCGAAAATGCCGCTCGCGGAGATCACCTCCGCGACTCGGCATCTCTTCCTTTGTGTGGGGCCGGACTGTTGCGACCCGGCCGCGGGCGAGACCCTCTGGAACCTTCTCAAGTCCGAAACGCGCAAGCTGGCTGTGCCCGTGCTGCGGACGAAGGCCGCCTGCCTCCGTGTCTGTACCGCCGGGCCCTGGCTCGTCGTCTATCCTGACGGTCTCTGGTACGGCTCTCTCGATGCCGACAGGCTTCGTCGTATCCTCAAGGAGCATATCGAGGGAGGGGTGCCGGTCCGCGAGTGGATCGCCGCGGAAATGCCAAACCTGGCAGAGACGCAGCCGCCAGGCACGTAGTCCGCAGGTTCCCCGGCAGCGACCACTTCATGGGTTGGCACGTTGTGAAAGTCCGTTATAGGCGAGCAATATGCTCCCGATAGCCACGAACAGGAGCGCGAATACGACATGCAGGGCATTGACATGATCGCTCACCAGCGCACCGAAACAACCGCAGGAGATATCGAGTTCGCGCCACCAAGCCGAGCCGACCGCGACCGCGAAGATCATACCCAGCATCGAGACGGAGAGCAGAGCACCCAGGTAGAATCTGCTCAGAAACAACGCGAGGGCCGTCACGATTTCCAGCCACGGCAGAAAATAACCGAGAGCCAAGGAGAGCCACCACGGCGTCAGTTGAAAGCGATCGACCTCGATCGCGAACGTCTCCGGCTGAAAGGCTTTGGCTGCGCCGGCGATTGCGAGGATGACGGCCAGCAGCAAGCGAAGCCCCCATTCCACTATCTTGCCCGCCATGCTTCGTAGCCCCCTTTGAGCACCCAGACATTCTCGATCGCAGACTCTTCACGAAGGCGACCAGCCACTTCACTCGCGTTGTCCGAATCCACTTCCCCGTAGACGATCACTTGCTTCTCCGGCTGCCATCGATCGTAGAATTCCGCGACCAGACTCTCCCACTCCGTATTGTTCAGGAGAACAGCCCCCGGAATATGTCGACTCTCAAACTTTGCTCTCGAGCGCGCGTCCACCCAAAGGATGTCAGTCGCGCGGTGGTGGCTCAAAGCCTGGAGATCGATTTCCCCCGGCAGGAGAGGTTCGGCGGGCCCCTTTTTTCCAAACGTCCAGGATAAGGAAGCAAGCAGCAAAGCCAGGAGGATCAGCCAACGCAATTGACTCATGGCCGTGGCCAGGACTCGCGGAAGACCTGAGTTCACAGCCACGGTCCTTTACTTGACGCGGACGTATACCGGATAGCTCTTCGGTGCGTCAGGCGGGTAGTCCGTCTCGATCGTTACCGTCGTCGAGAGTTTTTCAGCCGTGTCTTCTGGCGTAACGGTCAAGATATAGCCTGAGGGTTCCGTGCTCGCTTGGAGCCGCGCTTTCACCTTTGGGCTCAACGAACTGACGGAGCGAATCTTGACCGGAGCACCATCTCCCGTCTTCAACTGCACGGTCTTCGGGGAGGCGCCTTCACCGACTCGCCAAACGAGAAGGCTCGGCTTGATATTGAGCGGCTCGATGATGGAAACGTTGAGGCCGAGCAGCGTCTCGGTGCCGTCGCTGAGTCCAACCGTGATTACTTTTCTCTGGAGCCCTTTTCGATTTCCGAACGTGAATCGCGCGGTGATCTCCCCGCTCTCGCCAGGCAGGTAGATCTTCTTGTCGGCTGCCGCCACTGTGCAACCGCACGACGAGGCAATCCGAACGATGCTAACCGGTGCGGAACCCGTATTCTTGAAGGCGTAACGCGCCTCGACGGCACGATCATCCGACGCACGCTGAAAGTCCTGGACGGGACTCTCCCAGGTCAGTCCCGCAAGCGCCGGGCTGGTGGCCAGCAGCACCATACCAGCGAAGATCAGCCCGGGGAGCGCATGAAATAAGTTTTTAATTTTCAGATACATACGATCTATGTGATCATGACAGTATCGCCGAGAGGGCTACACCTTTTCAAGCCCGGTTGTTTTGCTTTTCGCTCGTCGAAGATCGATGCCTTCGATACTCTCTTGCCGATGCCCGAAAGCTCGCCTCCCCCGCTGCCACCTTCTCAAAAAGGATGGTCAGCTCTCGCGTGGATAGGACTTGGATGTGCCGGCCTTCTTATTTCGACGTTTGTCATCCTGATCATCGCGGTGCTCTTCTTCAGCCACAAGGCCAGGGAGTATGCTCGCAAGGTTGAAAAGAATCCTGCCAAGGCCGCGGCGGAACTCTTCGTCAAGGTCAATCCTGATGTCGAGCTGGTGAGCATCGATGACCAGGCTGGCACCATGACCATCCGAATCAAGGAAACAGGAAAGACCGCTACCGTCACCTATGCCGACATCGCTCAAGGCAAGTTCTCGGTCGTCGGTGAGGAAGGAGAGTTCCGCGTCGAGGCCAACCAGACCGACGGCTCCGCCAACGTGACAGTCAAACGCACTGACGGTGCCGTTTCCTACGTTTCCGGATCGGAAGCAGCCTCGAAGACACCCGCATGGGTGCTGACGGCCGCCTATCCGGGCGCCGCGCCTCCCCAGGCGGCCTTTGCCGTCGAAGCTCGTGGAGCCCGCAGTGGCTCCCTCGGAACCGCCACAAAAGACGATCTCCAAAAAGTGACCCACTATTACCGCGAACTCCTCCAGCGCGAAGGCTACCAAGTCACCGAAAACGCGCCCGCCTCCGAAGCCAGCAAAATGATCTATCTTTCCGGACGCAAGGAAGCCGAAGGCCAAACGCTCGTTATCGTCTGTTCAGAAACCGCAGATGGAACCCAGATTTTTCTTAGCTTCGATGAGGCTCCGGATCGGAAGCAGCCCTGAGTCCGTCCAAAACCTTCAACGAAAGCGAATCTGGTCAGATCTCTTGGTGTCCGCCCTGAGCCGCTGCGCCATGTGTTCCAGCGCAAACCGGTACTGTCGCATCGTCTCGGAAGCGACACAGTCTGAAGGGACCACGACTTCGAAATCCCGCATGTAAGCGTCATTGGCAGTATACAAGACACAAATATCCGCGGCGAACCCGGTGAGAATCAAGCGTCCGACGTGCAGCCGCTCCAGCAGGACCTCCAACGTCGTGGAAAAGAATGCCGAGTGCATCGGCTTGAGCACAAAGTAATCCTCGTCATCCGGCTTGAGCAGTTCGACAATTTTCCGCGCGCGGCCACCCCTGGCCAGACAGTGTTCGATCTGCTGGCGAAAGTCGGAACGCCAGCGGCCGAAATTGTCGTTCGCGTAGATCACCGGAAGGCGCGCGCGTTTGGCCCGATCTTTCAAGGCAAGGATCCGTTGTGCCGCTGGCAGCGCCTGACGGAGCAACCCTTCCGCACGCGGGAAGTCAAAATCGTTGATCACGTCGATCAGCACCAGGGCCTGGCCCGACCGGAGTGCCTTCGTCGCCTTCTGCGGCGCTTTTCGGTTCAGACTACTTGTAGATTGCAATCGTTTTGGTTGGGCTCGGCTCATATCTGCGAATGGAAGGGGAGCACGACCCATTCTGTGAAGCGGTCCCAGAGCGATCGTTTCTCGAAATCTTCCAGCGTGTATTGCCGGGCGCGCTGGAGATCACGCTGGAAGACGTCCTCCATCTCGCGTCCGAAGGTGTCGTCGTAGACGGTAATGTCGAGTTCCTCGTTGATCTGCGCCGAGCGCGCATCAAAGTTCGAGGAACCGAGGACGGAAAAGACCCGGTCGATCACCATGGTCTTGGAATGGATCATGGTGGGCTGGTACTCATAAATTTTCACTCCGCCCCTGAGCAGTTCGCCGTAGGCGGTGCGACCGGCCGCCTTGGTGACCGGCTGATCGTTGTGTTTGCCTGGGAGGAGCAGCCGGACATCGACACCGCGCTGGACGGCTGCGACGAGTGCGCGTGTCTGGCTGCTGCTGGGCGCGCAGTACGCGTTGGTAATGTAGATCGACTTGCGCGCAGCGGAAAAGGAGACGGCTTGCACCAGCGAGAGGGGGGCGACAGAGAATGATCGGCTCGCGATGACTTGGGCGCGCACATTGCCGGCCGGGGGCAATTGCGGAAACTCGCCGCTTCCGCTGAGCGTTTCGCCCACTTCGTTGAACCAGTGCGCCTGAAAGGCCGCCTGCAAACGTCCAACGATGGGACCTTCCAGACGCGCATGCACCTCACGCCAATGCGCTGGCGAATCCGCGTCGCCCAGCCACTCGTCAGCAAATCCCACCCCGCCCGTGAAGCCGATGCGGCCGTCCACCACTAAGACGCGCCGGTGGGTGC
Source organism: uncultured Verrucomicrobiae bacterium (assembly GCA_963820865.1). Lineage (GTDB taxonomy): Bacteria > Verrucomicrobiota > Verrucomicrobiia > Chthoniobacterales > Terrimicrobiaceae > DASTFP01. The sequence continues at coordinate 817,521 of CAWGBZ010000007.1, read as the reverse complement.
GCCGATTCACCCGGTCGACGCGCCAGGAGGCAATCGGATGATAATAGGCAAACGAACATCCGGCCTCCTTCAACCGGTCGACATCGTCTTGATCAAGGGCGAGAGCCGAACCGAGGCCGTCCAATAAGACGCGAACGCGCACCCCAGCCCGAGCTCGCTCGCTCAGGGCGTCGCAAAACTGCGTGGCGACCTCCCCGGAATGGAAGAGGAATGCCTCGAAGTTGACGCTCTCCCTGGCGCTGCGAATCGCCTCGAGCATCGCGGGAAAAATCATCTTGCCGTTATGGAGAAGCTCGATCTTGTTGCCGGTAATCGGCAGGGGATCTGCCAGAGCATGCGCCGAAGGAAAAAACTCCGGATCTTCGGCGGTAAACTTGTGGTCGAGATAATATTCAACGGTGTCACGACGGACGAAGAAAATGCCAAACGCAACCACCACCAGAAGGGAAACAACAAGCGATGCCACGATCACCTTTCCGTGTCTCCGAAACCAGCCTTGCCTATGTGTTCGCGGCATTTGAGTTGTTCAGGCCGAAGGTGATTTGTATCCGGTGACGGTGTGGTCGAGGCGAACCATCCTCCGGGCGGCCCAGCGTTGCGCCAGCGCGGCACAGACCATCAGTTGAATCTGATGAAACAGCATCAGCGGCAGAATCAACGGCCCCACGATGCTCCCCGCGAAAAGGACATTGGCAATCGGCACCCCGGTCGCAAGACTCTTCTTTGAGCCGCAGAACAAAATAGTGATCCGATCGGCGTGATCGAATCCAAAAAGCGCACTCAGCGCCCACATCGTCACCATGACGATGAATAACAGCAGGATATTCACGAGCACAACACCCCCCAGCGCGCCCAAGGGAATTTGTTTCCAAAGTCCAGCCACGACGGCCCCGCTGAAGGCGGCATAGACCACCAGCAAGATCGAGCCGCGATCAACGAGCCCCGTCAGCTTCCGGTGGCGGTCCACCCACCCACCGATCCAGGGCCGGGCCAGGTGGCCGGCCAGGAAGGGAGCAAGGATCTGCAGCACGATCTCCCAGACGGAACCCGCCATCGACACACCGGTGTCGCGTCCCATGACGAACAAACTGACGAGGACCGGTGTCAGGAAGACCGCAAACACGTTCGAGGCCGAAGCGCTGCAAATCGCCGCCGGGACATTTCCACCCGCCATCGACGTAAAAGCGATCGAGGATTGAACGGTCGAAGGCAGCATGCAGAGAAACAAGACGCCCAGGTAGAGGTCGGGCGTCAACAGCGCCGGACTCACCGGTTTGAGAAGCAGTCCTAGAACCGGAAATAGAACGAATGTCCCGAAGAAGACCAGGATATGCAGACGCCAATGCGTTGCCCCGGCGACGATGGCTTCGCGGGACAGCTTCGCCCCATGCAGAAAGAACAAAAGCGCGATGGCTGCACTGGTAATAACCTCAAACGCACTGGCGATTGGACCCCGACACGGCACTACGGCCGCGAGCAACACGGTCAGGACCAAAGCAACGGTGAAGGAGTCGACAAACCTGCGCAGCCCGCCCATAAGAGCTCGTAACATACCAGAACTTCATCTCGCCAAGAGAAAAAAGCCGATCGGTCAACGCGAGGCCGGCTGGGAACAGACCACCAAACTCCGCAGAGCCGTTCCAATTTTTCCCTGGTTCTACCCCGATCTTTCCATGATCTTGCGCTATCGCGCCATGAGCCAGGTCGAGAGTCATCAGTTTGCCGACGGAGGCGATATCCCGAACAACCCGCGTCTACCGCTGTTGATCTACAAGTCAGTCATCGCGGCGCGTGGGGAGGAGGCCGCTGAACTGATCGAAGCGCTCTACGCCAAGAACCAATGGAGAGCCGCGTGGCGCTATGGCGTCTACCCTTTTCCACACTATCACAGCACGGCACACGAGGTCCTCGGCGTTTACCGCGGGCACGCCCTCATTCGGCTGGGGCACACCGCAGGCATCAGCGCGCACGTCGAAGCGGGCGACGTGATCATCATTCCCGCAGGCGTCGGACACCAGAATCTGGGCAGCAGCCCAGACTTTCATGTCGTTGGAGGGTATCCCGTCGGGCAGGTGCCGGATCTTCTCCGTGGCTACGCCGGAGAGCGACCCGAATCCGACCAGCGCATCGCCGCCGTGCCTTTGCCGAAGGCCGATCCCGTCGGCGGCCAGGAGGGCTCCCTTGTCAAGATGTGGGGCGTTAAGTCATGACCTTCCGGGGGTATCTGACGCAGCGCGCAATGATGATCGCCTGAGCCATGGAATCCAAGGAGACGGAGCGATCTCTTGAAAGCGAGAATGTCCGGCCGATCCCCCGGAACGCTTTCGCCAGCCTGCTGATGCCGGTGGCCTTTCTTTCCATGGCAACTGTCTGCCTCTGGATGGGAGCGCTTATGAGCGTCCGCTGCGAACGGGTCGCGTCCGCTGCAAACGACCCGCAGAACCCAAGCCGCGTCAGTGTGACGGTGGAACGCCGACTCCTCGGAGTCATCCCCATCTCGAAGACGACGCTCAGCGATGTGGTGGGAGTCGTCGCCATTCATGATCCCGCGGCGCAGATCCGCCGAGGCCCCAGAGGTGACATCGGGGCCATCTTCACGCTTCGGCTGGCGGACGGAGAGAAGTGGCAATCGCCTCCCGCCTACGCTCCGTTCGGCACGTCGCCCTGGCAGATGGGATGGCACATCGCCAAGTTTATCGAAGATCCCGCCAAACCGCCGCTCAGCCTCTGGTGTATCTCCTGGATGCTCCACCTTGCCGCTACCCCTTTGTTGCTGATCGGTCTCCTCTCTGCGTATTTCGGCCTCCGGTCGATCTGGATCAGCAAATCCTCCGCCAAAAAGCGGCCCGAGAGTCGTCCGCCGCCTTTGCCGGAGCGAACGAGCTGAGCGTGTTATGATAGCAAAATGAACTCCTGGATCGGCACCTCTGGCTTTCAGTATCCCGAATGGAAGGGATACTTTTACCCGGAAAAGCTTCCCGCGGCCAAGATGCTTCCTTACTACGCGGAGCGCTTCCCAACTACCGAGATCAACTACACCTTTCGCCGGATTCCCAGCGGCAAGACGATCGAAAGCTGGTGCGACCTGACGCCAGAGAGATTCCGGTTCAGCCTGAAAGCACCTCAGCGGGTGACCCACTTTGCGAAGCTGCAAAATTGCGGAGAAACCCTCCGCTACTTCTTTGGAGTGCTCCAAGGGCTGGAGGACAAACTGGGACCGATTCTCTTCCAATTGCCACCGTCGTTCAAAAAGGACGCGGCCATCCTGAAGTCGTTTCTCGAAGACCTGCCGGACGGTGTTCGCGCGGCCTTTGAGTTTCGCCATCCTTCCTGGTTTGACGAGGAGATCTTCGAGAGCCTGCGGGCACACAATGCCGCACTTTGCATCGCCGAGAGCGCCGACCTGACCACCCCGTTTCAGGCCACCGCGAGCTTTGGTTACCTGCGCCTGCGGCGCGAAGACTATGTGGCCGCTGACATCGCGCGCTGGTCGGAAACACTGCGCAGCCAGGCCGGCACCTGGACCGACGCCTTCGTCTATTTCAAACATGAAGAGCACGGGATCGGACCAAAGCTCGCCGCCGAGCTGATCCGAGCTCTCACCCAACCGCCCCCTCAATAGACGTACCGATCCCTTCGTCCTCGTCAGAATCCGCTTGGCTCGCCTGGGCATCAGGTTTATCGTCAGGTAGAATGATGGTGATGGTGGGCAGGCCCGCAAAGTCCATCCATCCCTCCGAGTGAAGGAACAGCGATGCCAAAGCTCGAGTTTGCAAATGAGGCGCAGCAAGCCACCACGAACACAGCGCGCCTTAGTCCGCCAACCATTTCGCTGCCAAAGGGGGGCGGGGCCATCCGCGGCATGGGAGAGAAGTTTGCGGCGAATCCCATAACCGGCACGGGGTCGATGACCGTACCGATCGCGACGAGCCCCGGCCGCTCCGGATTCGGGCCGCAACTTGCACTCACCTACGATTCCGGATCGGGCAATGGACCGTTCGGGCTTGGATGGTCACTGGGACTCCCTCAGATCACCCGGAAGACGGAGAAGGGTCTTCCCAGATATCGGGATGCAGAAGAGTCCGATGTGTTCATCCTTTCCGGTGCGGAAGACCTCGTTCCTGTGCTCGTTCAAGAAGGTGACGTTTGGGTGCGCGAGAACCTGCCACCCCGGAACGCAAACGGCGTCGAGTATCGCATCCAGCGCTACCGTCCCCGGATCGAAGGATTGTTCGCGCGGATCGAGCGCTGGACGAACGTGGCGGATCCCGCAGACAGCTTTTGGCGTTCGATTTCGCGGGACAATACCACCGCCTTCTACGGAAGGAGCGAGGAGAGCCGTATCGTTGATCCCACCGACACCACGCGGATCTTCAGCTGGCTCATCTGCCAAACCTACGATGATAAGGGCAATGTCGTCGTCTACAATTACAAGCCTGAAGACTCTGCCGGCGTCAAAGTTACGCAGCAACACGAACGCAATCGCACGGACGATCCGAACTCTGTCAATTCCCGTTCGGTAAATCGTTACCTTAAGCGTATTCGCTACGGGAACCGAACACCCTACTTCCCAAGCCATGCTCCGACTGGACCGCCCGCTCCACTCCCAACTGACTGGATGTTTGAGGTCGTCTTCGATTATGGCGAGCACGACGCGAAGGCACCGCAGCCCGGCGATGATCCGACGAGCAGCAATTCCGGCACGTGGCCTATCCGCAATGATCCATTTTCTTACTACCGCGCGGGCTTCGAGGTGCGCACCTATCGGCTCTGCCAGCGGGTCTTGATGTTCCACCACTTCGTCGACGAGCCGGACGTCGGCGCAGACTGCCTGGTGCGCTCAACGGATTTTTTCTACTCCTTCGAAGAGGATCCCGCCGATGCCCGCAACCCCATCTTCTCGTTCCTGCACTCGGTGATGCAGTCGGGCTACAAACGCCAAGGACCGAACGCATACCTAAAGAGATCCTTCCCGTCGATCGATTTTACCTACAGCGAAGCCAGGATTCAGCAGGAGATTCGCGAGATTGCTGAGGAAAGCATTGAAAACCTTCCTTATGGTCTCGACGGTGCCCAATACCAATGGGTCGATCTGGATGGTGAAGGTCTCTCCGGAATCCTCACTGAACAGGCTGATGGTTGGTTCTACAAAGGCAACCTCAGTCCCATCAATATCGTTAGTGCTGACGATCCCGCTCGTGTCGAGGCGCTCTTTGGTTCGGTCGAACTTGTCGCTGCGAAACCTGTCGCCACTCTCGCTGGCGGACGCGCGCACTTTATGGATCTGGCTGGTGATGGTCAGCCGGACCTCGTCACCTTCGAGGATACACCCGGCTTTTACGAACGCACCGCTGCTAAAGGCTGGGAAAAGTTGCGGCCTTTTCTCTCCTTTCCAAATCTCAAAACCCGCGATCCCAACCTCAGATTCATCGATTTGGATGGTGATGGTCACACCGACATCCTGATTTCTGAAGACGAGGTTTTTCGATGGCATGGCTCGTTGGCCGAGGAGGGCTTTGGTCCGGCCGAAGTCGTCAGACAGGCAGCCGACGAGGAAAAAGGGCCGCGCCTGGTGTTCGATAACGGCGAGCAATCGATTTATCTGGCAGACATTTCTGGTGACGGGCTGACCGACTTGGTGCGCATCCGGAATGGGGAAGTCTGTTATTGGCCGAATCTCGGCTACGGCCGCTTCGGAGCGAAGGTGACCATGGACAACTCGCCTCAGTTCGACCACCCGGACCATTTCGACCAAAAGCGCATCCTGCTCGCTGACATCGACGGCTCTGGCGTCACCGATATCATTTATCTGGATCGCGAGGGTATCGCTCTTTACTTCAATCAGTCCGGCAATTCCTGGAGCGCGCCGCGAAGGCTCGATCACCTGCCGTGCGTGGACAATGTGTCGTCGGTCACGGTGGTCGATCTATTGGGCAACGGGACAGCATGTCTCGTCTGGTCGTCGCCCTTACCCGGCGACACGCAGAGACCGATGCGGTACGTCGATCTGATGGGTGGGCAAAAGCCCCACCTGATGATCGGGATGAGCAACAACCTGGGGGCGGAAACCCGCGTGGAGTATGCACCCTCCACGAAGTTCTACCTCGCGGACAAGGCAGCGGGGAAGCCCTGGATAACGCGGTTACCCTTTCCCGTTCATGTGGTCGAGCGAGTCGAGACGCTCGATCGGATCAGTCGTAATCGCTTTGTCACGCGCTACACCTATCATCACGGCTACTTCGATGGTGTGGAACGCGAGTTTCGCGGTTTTGGCATGGTCGAACAGTTCGATACCGAGGAACTCGCGTCGCTCAAGGAAAGCGGGACGTTGCCCGAGCCTGCCAACATTGACGAATCATCCTACGTTCCTCCCGCCTACAGCAAAACCTGGTTTCACACGGGCGCCTATCTCGAGAGCGAAGCCATCACGAAACAGTTCGAAGACGAGTATTACCACGAAGGGGACGAAAGCGAGGGCCTCGGGGGTCTCACCGACGAACAGCGACAAGTCATGCTGCTGCCGGACACTCTTGTGCCAAATACGCTCAAGCGAACCGATGGCACCTTCGCCTGGAAACTCTCTGCGGACGAGATCCGCGAAGCCTGCCGGGCTCTCAAAGGCTCCGTGCTTCGCCGTGAAGTTTATGCCCTCGACGGAACCGATACGGAAGACCGGCCGTACAGCGCCAGCGAGCAAAACTACACCGTCGAACTCTTGCAACCCGCGGCTGGCGAACGCAACGCCGTTTTCTTCGCCCATCCCCGCGAATCAATAGATTACCAATTCGAGCGCAAACTTTACGCCGTAGGAACCAAGAAGCTTGCCGACCCACGCGTCACACACACCGTCACGCTCGAAGTGGATGCTTTTGGCAACGTTCTCAAATCCGCGGCCATTGGCTACGGACGCCGCCACGACGAGCCCGATTTGACGACAGCCGACCAGCAGAAACAAAAGCGCATCCACGTCACGTTCACCGAAAATCTCTTCACCAACCTCATTAACGAACCGGACGACTACCGCACGCCCTTGCCTTGCGAGGCGCGCACCTATGAATTGCTCAAAGCCAGCCCGGTCGATCCTCCCGACCTGCCGATACCGGAGGTAACCAACCTCTTTCGCTTTGACAAGCTGAGCGAAGTCATTGCCACAGTCGGCGAAGGCAATCATGACCTGCCGTACGGAGACTGGGACATTGACGAGAAGACCCTGCCCGCTCCGCGCCGCCGGCTCATTGAACATGTGCGCACTCTCTATCGCCGCAACGACCTGGCCGGCGCTTTGCCGCTCGGCGGATTGCAATCGCTGGCGCTGCCCTTCGAAAGCTACAAACTGGCTTTCACTCCGGAGCTCCTGGCGGAGGTTTATGGTGAGCGGTTGACCAACGCCATGCTCGAGAGCGAGGGCCGCTATGTCCACAGCGAAGACGATGCCAGTTGGTGGATCCCTTCGGGACGGATATTCTTTTCACCGGACAGCGCGGACACGCCAGCACAAGAACTTGCCCAAGCTCGCCAGCATTTCTTTCTCCCACGCCGCTTCCGCAATCCATTCCACACCAATACCGTCAGCACCGAGAATCTCGTCGGCTACGACACCTTCGACCTGATAATGGTCGAATCCCGCGATGCACTAGGCAACGTCGTCACCGCCGCAACACAGGACGACACCGGCAACGCCGAGATCAGAATCGACTATCGCGTCCTCCAGCCCTACTGGGTGACTGACCCAAATGGCAACCGGACCGCCGTCACTTTCGACGCGCTGGGTATGGTCGTGGGAACAGCGGTGATGGGCAAACCCCCTCCGGCGCCCGTCGAGGGTGACTCATTGGATCTCTTCGAAACCGACCTGACCGAAGCTGCCATCATCGACCATTTGCAGAACCCGCTGGCCGATCCGCAGGGAATCTTGCGCCGCGCCACAGCGCGGCTGGTATACGACCTTTTCGCCTACTTCCGCACTAAAGATCAGCCCGACCCGCAGCCCGCCGTCGTCTGTACTTTGGCCCGCGAGACACATAATCGCGATCCGGTTCCAGCGGGAGGATTGAAGATTCAGCACAGCTTCTCCTACTCCGATGGCTTCGGCCGCGAGATCCAAAAGAAGATTCAAGCCGAGCCGGGCAAGGTACCCCTGCGCGATTCCAACGGAAAGGTCATCGTGGGAGAGGACGGCCAGCCGGAGATGACACCGGAGGAAATCACGCCGCGCTGGGTGGGCAGCGGGTGGACGATCTTCAATAACAAAGGCAAGCCGGTCCGTCAGTACGAACCATTCTTCACCGACACCCACCGGTTTGAGTTCGATGTGCGCATCGGCGTCAGCCCGGTGCTCTTTTACGACCCAGTCGAACGCGTGGTCGCAACGCTGCACCCCAACCACACTTGGGAGAAAGTGGTCTTTGATCCGTGGCGGCAGGAAACCTGGGATGTCAACGACACCGTGCTGGTGGCCGATCCGGAGAACGATCCGGATGTTGGCGAGTTTTTCCGCCGGTTGCCTGAGGGCGACTACCTCCCGACGTGGCATGCGCTGCGCACTGATCCGGTCCACGCGACGGCATTCGCCACGCGATATCCAGATCCAACCGCCCGTGCGAACGAGACACGGTCCGCCGAGAAGACGCGAGTCCATGCCGAGACGCCGGCAGTCGCTTACCTTGACAGCCTTGGCCGCATCTTCCTCACCATTGCACGCAACCGATTCGAACGTGACACCGAAACCTTGGAGGAGAGATACGCCACCCGGGTTGAGTTAGATATCGAAGGCAACCAGCGCGAAGTCATCGATGCAAGAGACCGCATCGTGATCCGCTACGACTACGACATGCTCGGAAGTCGAATTCACTCCGCCAGCATGGAAGCCGGCGAGCGCTGGATGCTTAATGATGTTTTCGGCAAACCTATTCGCGCCTGGGATAGCCGCGGGCACGTTTCCCGTGCAGAGTACGACGAACTGCGCCGTCCCACGCGGTCTCTCGTGACAGGAGCCGATGCGAACAATGCCGACCGGGAGATTCTGTTCCAGCGCACCGTGTATGGCGAAGGTCAAGGCGACGCGCTCAATCACCGGGGACGCGTGTTTCAAGTCTTCGATGGAGCGGGCGTGGTGACGAGCAATGCCTACGATTTCAAGGGCAACCTGCTTCGCGGCTCCCGGCAATTGCTGGTGAATTACAGGGACGCGGCCGATTGGAGCCTCAACCCGGATTTAGAATCGCAAGTCTTCACAAGCAGCACGACCTACGACGCGCTCAACCGTGCAGTATTGCTGACAACGCCCGATAACAGCCTCATCCGGCCGACGTACAACGAAGCCAGCTTGCTGGAGGGGGTCGAAGTGAATCTGCGCGGCGCGGACATCGCCACAGCCTTCGTCAACGATATTGACTACAACGCTAAGGGGCAGCGCGAGTTTATCGAGTATGGCAACGGCGTTCGAACGACATACGAATACGATCCCTTAACGTTCCGGCTGACCCAGCTGCTCACGACACGATCCCTCAACACTCAGCTCCAGTCTCTCAACTATTTCTACGATCCAGCTGGCAACATCACCGGCATCCAAGACGATGCCCAGCAGACGATCTACTTTAATGGTCAAGTCGTCGAACCGCACTGCGACTACGTCTATGATTCCCTCTATCGTTTGATCAACGCCAGCGGCCGCGAGCACATCGGCCAGGTGTCTCAGCCCCAAACAAGTTGGAACGATGAGTTCCGCGTGAATCTCCCGCACCCGCACGACGGCCAGGCAATGCGGCGATACACGGAGCAATATGAGTACGATGAGGTAGGCAACATTCTACGGTTGATTCATGAAGCACAGAACGGCAGTTGGACTCGCGCTTACGCTTACGACGAGCCGAGCCTGATCGAACCGGCGCTGGCCGGCAATCGGCTAAGTCAAGCACAGGTGGGAGCCGCGATTGAGAGATATGCCCACGACGCCCACGGCAATATCACGCGCATGCCGCATCTGCCGCTGATGCGGTGGAATTATCTGGACCAACTGGAAGCGACTTCGCGGCAGGTGGTCAACAGCGGGAGCGCTGAAACGACCTATTACGTTTACGACGACGCGGGCCAGCGCGCGCGCAAGGTGACCGAGCGCCAAGCGACTGCCGGGCAAATGCCCACGCGCCGGAATGAACGAATCTATCTCGGCGGCTTCGAGATTCATCGCGAGTATGAGATCGACGGAGCCACGGTAGCCATCGAACGTCAGACCCTGCCCATCGCGGATGGCCAGCAACGCATCGCGCTGGTGGAGGCGCGCGTCCTGGGCGACGACGGCTCCCCAGCTCAACTCATCCGATACCAGTTTGGCAATCATCTCGGCTCCGCTTCGTTGGAGTTGGACGAAACGGGGCAGGTCATCTCTTACGAGGAGTACCATCCTTATGGCAGCACGTCCTACCAGGCAGTACGGAGCGACGTCGAAATCAGCCCGAAGCGTTATCGCTATACCGCCAAAGAGCGCGATGAGGAAACAGGCCTCTACTATCACGGAGCCCGATATTACGCGTCGTGCTTAGGGCGCTGGACGGCGCCGGACCCAATCGGTCTGAAGGATGGGGTAAATTTGTACGGCTACGTTTCAAACAATCCGGTCGTCTTTTCCGATTCTACCGGAACCCAAGGCAGTTGGTACAACTGGTTTGAGGAGAAAGTTACCCTCGCGGAGGAAACGGCATACGTACTTGGCGAGTCCCTCGAATCAGCGGCGAGGACGGTCGAGGAAGAGGCTGATATAGCCTTACGGGAAGCGACAGATTTTACTGTTGAATCCGTCGCGTCTGCTGCGAATGCAGTTGGAATTGAAGTTTCAGAAGAAACCAAAGCAATCGCCAAGACTGAAATCGAAATGGGGGCCGGACTAGCGATCTCTGGCCCTATCGGCGCAATAAATGTGACGGCTTCAAGCGCTTCCACAGCGCTGAAGGCTCCCAAGAATCTTGATGCTGCCATACAAACAACCGCCCGAGGGGTTGAGACAGGGAACGTAGAAAGAATTGTCGCGGGCGCCGGTGAGATAGTTGAACATAGCGCCACGATTGCAGGCACTGTCTCTACCGTCGGCGGCGCAATTCCGAAAGGGGCGCCGAAGCTGCTCGGAAGAGGCAAGCCACCGGGTGGAGGCAAGCCACCGGGTGGAGGCAAGCCACCGGGTGGAGGCAAGCCACCAGGTGGAGGCAAGCCACCGGGTGGAGGCAAGCCACCGGGTGGAGGCAAGCCACCAGGTGGAGGCAAGCCACCGGGTGGAGGCAAGCCACCGGGTGGAGGCAAGCCACCAGGTGGAGGCAAGCCACCAGGTGATTCGGAGAGCCGGGCACGTAGGGTGGAGAAAGAGATGAAGCAGTTGATGGCAGGAGGCGTCGACGAAGAGACGGCACGAAAAACTGCAGAATTGATCGTGACCTTGGAAGACGTTCCGGCTGGGGCACGCTTCGACCCCACTGAGGGGGCCACTTTAGGCAAACAGGCCAAACACACATCCCCCGTAGAACCACCTAAAGGCAGCAGATGGCGCGGTCCTTCTATTCGAGCGTCCACCCCTGAGAATCCGGGTTCATTGTCGAACAGAAGGAGGGGAAGAGGCCCATATTAGGCCGCGTTTGTAGAGTAGGGCGCGCCCAGACATTTCAAGAAGAGGTATTGATTTATGAAACTCCAAGGCCGAAACCTCGAACCAAATTTCCGCGGCGACGACGTGAAGCTTCTTCAGTCCGAACTGCGCCAGCTCAAACTCAAGACACAGATTGTTGATCCCGAGGGATTCTTCGGATCGACGACCTTCCTTGCCGTTCAAGAGTTTCAGAACCTCCACAGGCTCGAGGTGACAGGAACCGTTGATCAGGAGACTGCGCGATTGATCAATAGGGAAGTGGATGAAAGCGTGGCCGAGATGTTCATCGTGCGCGGTGAAGTTCGCCGATCGGATGGCGATCCGATGCGGGGCGTGATCGTCAGAGCACTTAGGAAAAGGTTGCGTAAGGATGACCTCATCGGTCAGGCGACTACTTCCGCGACGGGCGATTACAACATCGAATACCAGGCGACTGAAAGACCGGTCAGCATCGTGGTTCAGGCCAGCGACACGGCGGGCAAGGTGATCGCGACCTCAGATGTCATTTGCAAAGCGCGCCCGGTGGAGATTGTCAACCTGAATCCGGATGGCGTTTTTCGCGGGCCGTCGGAGTTCAAGCAACTTCAAGATCGGCTGGCGCCGATCCTGAAGCGCGAGCAGATCAGGATCGAGGCGCTCGAAGCAGCCGATGTGGAGTTGCTCGCCTGCGCACACGACTTGAATCGGGAGCACGTCACGCTTCTCGTCGCCAGTTCGCGGATGGCGCGCGAAGCGGGGATGGAAGCCGAGGCCTTTTATGCGCTCGTGCGGCAGGGACTGCCGACTGTTTTGATCGCGCTGGTCGCGCAATCGCCTGAAACTTTGCGACGCGCGCTTGAAACCTCAGTCAGCGAGAACATCGTCGGCGCGCAGATCAGAGACCAGATTCCACAGATATTGCGCGACCTGCAGGGGCAGATCGTCCGGCTGGCGCTCGAAGAGCCGACGCCGGATCGCCCGACCTTCCGCTCGCTGCTCGACATCGCTGGTGTGGCGCGGCAGCGCCAGCAAACACTCGTCACCACTTACGTTGAACGCAAAGGGACCGTCGCTGAGTTCTGGCGACAGGTGCGCCAGGAACCGGGCATAAGCGACGAGGACATCGAGACGCTCCAGTACACCATCGGGGCGGCGGCGATCGCGCTCAACTATCCGCCGCTGACGCGCGAGCTGGCGCGGATGCGTCGCGCGGGACAGCTCGGCCGCCATTTGCGTGATCTCGCCCGCTTCAACCGTGACGATTGGGAGAGGTTGATCAAGGGACAGCCAGGTGGCGCCCGCATCGGCGCGCCCGCCTTGCTGGGAGAAAAAGAAGAGGAGCGCGAGGCGCGTTACGCCGAATTTCTCCCGCGCATGGTCGAAGCGCTCTTCCCGACCGCGGTGTTGGCACATCGCCTTGCCGAGACCAACCAGACCGCCTTCCGGCCGACGCTGACGTTTTTGCAGCGGAACCCTGATTTCGATTTTCGCTCCATGCGGGCACACGAATTTCTGCGCGATCACCCGGACGCGCTTGACGGCATCGCCGACCGTGACACGGCCGTTAAGCAACTGCGCGCCGTCCAGCGGATGATGAATATCGCTCCGCACTTCAATAAGGCGAGGACGGTCGCGTTGATCGCCGACAATGTTGACTCAGCGTTCAAGATCAGGCGGATGGGGGCGGCGCAGTTTGTCCGCACCCGAACTGAAGCGCTGGGCGGCGCGGCGGCTGCCGAGCAAGTTTACACCAACGCCGCCCGCCAGTCCGACACCGCCTTGATGCTGCTCAGCCAGTCGAAGATCTTCAACCCGACCTCGCCCGGCATCATCGCGCCACATCTGTTCGGCGAAGGTGTGCCGGATCTGGAAGACCTCTTCGGCTCGCTCGATCTGTGCCAGTGCGAGCATTGCGCGTCGGTTTACAGTCCGGCGGCTTACCTCGTTGACATCCTTCACTTCCTGATGAATAGGCCGGCAGAAACTTCGGGCCGGACGGCATTGGACGTTCTGTTCGGCAACCCGGCGGATGAAACCCGGCGCCGCTGGGACATCGGCGAGATCGAGTTGACCTGTCAGAACACCAACACGGAATTGCCGCACATTGACCTGGTCAACGAAATCTTGGAGCAAGCCGTCGCGCCAAACAGTGGATTTCCTTTTCAAACCGAAGAGGAGGCCGACGCGCTCGGAGCCAGCCCGGAGCACATCAACGAGCAGGCGTATAACGTTCTGGCAGACGCCGTCTATCCGTGGAGCCTGCCCTTCGATCTGTGGGCCGCCGAATCTCGCCGCTATCTCCCTCAACTCGGCGTGCGACGCGACGTCCTGATGGACCGATTTCGCCGCGAAGGCGCAGCGCCATTGCCGATCGACGTGGTCGCTGAATACCTGGGACTAACTCCACGCGAACGCGACATTATCAATGGCGGCTCGCCCCAGACGGTGCATCAGATGTGGGGTTTGGAGGTGGCGGAGTTCAACCGGTTGTTGAACGAAGGGCGCGCCGCCGTTGTTCTCGAGCGCTCGGGCCTTTCGTATGAGGAGCTGGTCGAATTACTCGACGTGCGCTTCGTTGATCCGGGCGGCGCAATGCGCATTCAGTTCGCGGGCGCCGACTGCAATCTTGCGACCGCCACGATCACCGGATTGACAACCACCAGTCTCGGTCGCCTGCACCGCTTCGTCCGTCTTCAGCGCAAGCTGGGCTGGCCCATCTCTGAACTCGGCGACACGCTTGCGACGCTCGGCGCGAGCAGTCTCAACGACGACGCGCTCGCGCTGCTCGCGCAAGTCAAGCGTCTGCGCGAAGCGTTGGGGATGCCGCTGGAGACGACGCTCGCATGGTGGTCCCCGCGGCTCAGCACGCAAGCCCGCGATCGCCAACCGTCGCTCTATGACCGTGTGTTCAACGATCCGACGGTCAATCCGCCAGAGGTTGACATCTTCAGATTGAATAACCCAAGGACCGAACTCGACAATCCCAACCTGCCGATCGGCGAACACATCGCTGCGGTTTCAGTATCGCTCGGCGTCGGCGCTCATGATCTTACGCTGCTGCTGGCGGGAGAACTGCCCAACGACCGGCTCAATCTGGCCAACCTCAGCCGGCTCTACAAGGCTTCTACGCTGTCGAAGGCGTTGAAGATCCCCATCCGCGATTATGTCGTGCTACGTGCTCTCACCGGAATAGATCCATTCGACGGGGTCACCGCGACCGATCGTTTTGTCGAGCGAACACGGCTGGTCCGCGAATCGGGATTCGATCTGGCGACGCTGGACTATTTATTGCGTCACCGCGTCGCTGTGCCTGCGGCGACGGCGGACGCTCAAGTCAGCGAATTTCTCGCGAGGCTCCGAGAACGATTGAAGCAGATCGCCGCCGACCACGAATTTGCTTCTGACCCGGCTGGCACCCGCACGGCTGAGAACCTGGCTCTGATATTGCCAAGCGACATCGTCAACCGAACCGTGGCGTTGCTCAACGGCAGCTCGACGGAAGATCAGGCTAGTCGGATCGCGCTCATCAACGACCACCTCGCACAATTCCTCGACCCGGTCGAAGCCATCCAACAGTTGGTTGATCCCGCCGCGCTAACAGAGCCCGAGGAGCGTTTCGACTACATTTTAGAGCGTCTGCTCAGCCATCTTTCGCGCGTCGCCGGCGAGGCGTTTGTGGTGGACGGATTCGCGTCGGCGCTGGGTCTCGCCGCCGAAGTCACCAACCCGCTTTTGCGCGAGCTTGTTCCCGCGCCAAACGACGCCAACCTGCCCATCCTTTCCGTGTTCCTGGCGACGATGGAATCGCCTGATCAAATTGCCGCATTCCATCGATTGGCAAAGATTGCGGTCATTCTCAACGCGCTCAAGGTTCCATCCGAACAAGTCGCCTTTACGATCACCAGAGGAGGGGCGTTGGGATGGCTCGACCTGAACGCTCTTCCCCTTGCGACACAGGACTCCGGCGCCTTGTTGTTCGAGCGATGGTTGGCGATGGTCACGCTCTTCCGCGCCGCCGCCAATCTGCCCAACAGCGCCGCGGCCCTGTTTGGACTGTTCAACGATTTGGACAATCAAGAACTGACTCGCGACGAATTTCTCGATGCACTTGCCAATCGCACAGGATGGAATCGCGATGACCTGGATTTCCTGACAGGTCCGGACGGCTTCGACCTGCAGTTTCGGGCTGGCTTCGCCGACGGGCAGTTTCTGACGCAGCTCAAAAGATGTTTCGAGCTGCTAACGCCGCTGGGTGTCGCGGCTCAAGAGGCGTGGCGATGGGCGCAACCGGCGCCGAATGCAGTGATTGCCCGGGCGATCAAGCAAACCGTGCGGGCAAAGTTCGATCACCAGCAGCAATGGCTCGGTGCCGCGAGGCCGATCCGTGACGAGTTGCGCAACGAGCAGCGCGATGCGCTGGTGGCCCGCCTTCTGCACACGACCCGGATCATCATCCCGACGCTTGAAACACCACAGCCAACGCTCTCGCTAGGCGCGCGCCGTCCCGCCGTCGAGGAACTTCAGCTCAAATTGAATGCGTCCGGCGCCTTTCCCCCGCTCGAAGTGGATGACACATTCGGTCTGCTGACCCGCGCCGCAGTGATCGCGTTTCAAGAAGCCAGCAACCTGACGCCGGATGGGATCGTCGGCCCTCCCACCTGGGCCGGGCTCAATCAGGCGCGCCAGCGATTGCGGGGGACGAACGACCTTTATGCCCAATTCCTTGTGGATGTCGAGATGGAGCCGTGCATGCTGACCTCGCGCATCGCGCTTGCGACCACTTCGGTCCAGCTCTTTGTCCAGCGATGCCTGCTGAATCTGGAGCGTGAAGTTGCGTTGTCGCCGGAAGATGCCAAGGAGTGGGCGTGGATGAAGAGCTACCGGGTCTGGGAGGCAAACCGAAAAGTCTTCCTCTACCCCGAGAACTGGATCGAGCCGGAGCTGCGCGATGACAAGACGCCGTTCTTTATGGACATGGAGCATGGTCTGCTGCAGGACGAGATCAACGAATCGACAGTCGAGCGCGAATATCTGAAGTATCTGCAAGACCTCGACCGCGTAGCCCAGCTGGAGATCAGCGGGCTCTATCGGCAGTGGGAGGTTGACCGCGATATCCTGCACGTATTCGGCCGCACTCGGAACACTCCGCCCCTGTACTACTACCGCCGGTGGGTCGATCAGCGCTCTTGGACATCTTGGGAGCGAGTCGATATCGGTATCGACGCCGAGCACGTCGTTCCGGTGGTCTGGAATCGCCGCCTTTACATCTTCTGGCCGAGCTTCACGGAAAATGCGCAGGAGGCGCTCAATAACGATCCTGCGAAGCCGCGCCGTTATTACGAGATTCGGCTTGCCTGGAGCGAATATCGCGACGGCAAGTGGTCGCCTAGGCGGGTGTCCAATGAACCCGCCACGACAGCCACGACTACCGAACTTCCGTCGCGCGAAGAACTGGCCTTCTGGACTCAGATTGATAACGAGGGGAGGCTGTACATTTTCTTCGGAGTCCACAGAAATGCCTCACCGCAACTCGCCCCGAATAATGAACTCTTCCGATTTGCAGAGTGTAATGGCGCCCTGGAGGTTTCTTCAGGGGTAGCTACGGTCATCAAGATCCAGACACGATTCCCCGGGACGAATGGCTATTTCAACGGCATGATGGAACGGGCAAGTTCGAACGTCCTGACTGCGATCACAGGTGGCGAGATATTCACAAATGAAGTCTGGAAGTTCCTGCCTGAAGGCGCCGAAAAGACAGCGGATGTGCTGCTTAAAACGCCCGGCGCGTTTCGTTTGATGGTGCCGCACGCAGAGCGCCCTTTCGTCTCCCAGTCGCCGTTCTTTTACCAGGACGACTCTCGCACCTTCTTCGTGATGCCGCGGGGCAAGTATGTCGGCGGTTTCACAGGGCCGAACGACGCCAAGATTACTGACTGGCAAACTACGCCACTCGAGCTGCCCGATATCGTGACGACACAAATAACGCGCATTTTGCGATCAAATACCATTTTGTCGCCTGGAACGACCGCGATCGCACTCAGCCTGCCGATGAACTGGGAAGCCACGTTCTTCCGGTTCGAAAATTTCTATCACCCCTACATCTCCCTGCTGATTGAACAGCTCAACCGTCACGGAATCGAAGGTATGCTCAGACCGGATCCGGAGCAGGAGCCGCCTTCGCGCAGATCGCTCGTCAATGCGTTGCGACGACAACGGAAAAGCGAAGCCCTTTTCAATTCGACTTACAAACCGAATGAAAAAAATGTCGTCAACGTCTATGAATTGAGCGCGGCCGAAAAGAGTAACGCCGGCCCGCTGGAGGAGTTCGATTTCTCCTATGGCGGCGCCTTCTCAATCTACAACTGGGAACTCTTCTTCCACGCGCCGTTCATGCTCGCTAAACGGCTCAGCGCCAACCAGCGGTTCACCGAGGCCCATCGCTGGTTCCATTACATCTTCGATCCGACCTACGTTGCGCACGCCGAACCGTGGCCCGAACGGGTCTGGCAAATCAAACCCTTCTTCGATCACGGCGTCGGCAAATCAATCGAGCGGGCCATACTGCTGCTCAAATCGAGCGGACTGAGCCGAACGGAGTTGGACGAGCGCAAGTCGCTGCGCGATCAGATCGAGGCCTGGCGCAAGACCCCCTTCAATCCGCACCTCATCGCGCGGATGCGGAACGAAGCCTACATGAAAACAGTGGTCATGGCCTATCTCGACAATATGATCGCCTGGGGCGATCATCTCTTCCACCAGGACAACCGCGAGTCCATCAACGAGGCGATCCAGCTCTACATCCTGGCGGCTGAAATTCTCGGAGCGCGGCCGAAAGAGATTCCGGCCCACGAAGGCGCGCGGAAAACCATTGACGGCGAAGAGGTCAGGACCTTCAACCAACTCAGCGATCATCTGGACGCCTTCTCGAACGCGTTGATTGATCTGGAGACCATCGTCTATCCAATGGACACGGATACTGGGGGCGGCGGTATCAATGGCGTCCTCGGCGCGACCGACTTTACGTTGAAAACGGGCAACGGCAATGGCCCTGCGGCCGACCTTCCGCTCGCCGCGCCCGATGTTGAGCCGCCCGACAATGGATCGGTGCTCGATCTGCCGTTGGCGACGCCGATACCGGCCGTTCTGGGGCCGACGCTCTTCTTCTGCATTCCTAAAAATGACAAGCTTTTGGGCTACTGGGACACGGTCGCTGATCGCCTGTTCAAGATCCGCCATTGCCTGAACATCGAAGGCGTGGCGCGCCAGTTGGCGTTATTTGCCCCTCCGATCGATCCGGGCCTGCTGGTCAAAGCCGCTGCAGCCGGTCTCGACATTGCCGACACGCTCAGCGACCTCAACGCCCCGACCCCAAACTACCGATTCCGGGTGATGACACAAAAAGCGAATGAGATTGTCAATGATGTGAAGAGCCTCGGAGCGGCGTTGCTCGCCGCGCTGGAAAAGAAAGACGCAGAAGTCCTGGCGCTACTGCGCTCCGTCCATGAGATCCAACTGGTCGAGGTTATGCGTGAGATCAAGGAACAGCGTGTCAACGAAGAAAAAAACGGCCTTGCCGCGCTGTTGCAAGCCAAGAAAACACTAGAACTCTCACACGAGTTTTACGCCAATCGCAGGTTCATGAATGACGCCGAATCTGGACAGTTGTCCTCCGAAGAATCAGCGAAGATTTCTCAGAAGGCGGCGGGAGAGGCGAATGAAAGCGCAGCTATCAAGATCGCATTCCGTCCGGATATTTCGCTGAGCAGCACTGTTAGCATCCCCCTTGGTACCGGATTCAGTGTAGGTTCCACCGTCGGTGGCACTCGGGCCGCAGCCTGGGATCAGATGGACGCGGCTTCTTCCGAGAATAGGGCCAATTCCGCCCGCGCGTCGGCAATCCGGGCAGGGCTATTAGGCGCCTGGCTGCATCGCTTCGAGGAATGGGTGTATCAAAAAGACCTGGCAATCCAGCAAACGAAGGAAATCGAGAAGCAGACCGAAGGCGCCGAGATCCGCATTGCCATCGCAGAGCGAGAGCTGCAAAACCATGATTTGCAAATTTCCAACGCCAAAGCGGTAGACGAGTACATGCGCAGCAAATATACCAATCAGGAAATCTACAGCTGGATGATCTCCCAGATCTCCGCTGTCTATTTCCAAAGCTATCAACTCGCTTATGACGTGGCGAAACGAGCCGAGCGGGCCTATCGATATGAATTGGGACTTGCAGAGTCGGAATCGAACTTTATCCAGTTCGGTTATTGGGACAGCTTGAAGAAGGGCTTGCTCGCGGGCGAGCGGCTCTCGCATGACCTCAAGCGGATGGAGGTTTCTTACCTGGAAAAGGACCGCCGCGAGTATGAGATTACCCAGCACTTCTCGCTCGCCCTTCTCGCTCCAAACGCTCTGCTTCGTCTGCGCGAGGTTGGAAGCTGCGAATTCGAGATTCCTGAACTGGCTTTTGACGTCACTTATCCCGGCCACTACATGCGTCGGATCAAATCGGTCAGTGTGACGATTCCATGCGTGGCAGGTCCATATACAAACGTCAATGCAACTCTTAGCTTGCTGAGAAACCGGGTGAGAATCAGCGGCGACTCACAGCAGGACTACAGCTACACTGGTATGGAGGACCTAAAGTTCCGCCACGACCTCATTGGTGTCCAGTCCATCGCCACAAGCAGCGGACAAAATGACAGCGGCGTCTTCCAGCTCAACTTCGAGGACGAACGCTACCTTCCCTTTGAGAGAACCGGCGCCATCAGCCGATGGAGACTCTCACTGCCAGGAGAGTTCCGGCCATTCGATTACAACACTATTTCCGATGTTATCCTTCAGATGAGCTATACCGCGCGTGACGGCGGCAACGTATTAAGGGACGTGGTGACTACCCATGTCAGCGCTACGATCAACCGATGGCTCGATGAGCTCGCCGGTGAGGGTGCGGGACTGCAGAGGCTTATTAGCTTGAAGCGCGAGTTCCCTAACGAACTTCATCAGTTCCTGTTCCCTGCGCAAGGACAAAACCAGGCGACCGAATTGCCCATGAGCAAGCGCTACTTCCCGTACTTCGTCAAAGATCGCGAATTAACCGTCAGCCGGATCGATTTGTTCCTCAAACCGAAGGATGGCGAGACGGTCAATCTGGAAAGCTTAGCGCTGACGATTAACCAAACGGTGGGCTCAGCTTTCTCTATTCACCAACAAGTGGGCCTTCCTTTCAGCCATTTTGCGCTCACCGAGGCGCTCTCCAGGCAAGAATCGATCTGGCGCCTTGCCATCACGAACGGAAGCCTGAGCGCGGACTCTCTCGAAGACCTTTATCTTTTGGTGACCTACCACGTTGGCGGCGAGCAGTGAAACTCGCAACTGCGTCGTCGTGGGGCGGCTTGCTGCCGGGCGACAGCGCCTCGCTTTCCAGAGGCCGAATGCACAAATTCCTCCCCGACTTCAACAGCGTGATTGATGCGATGCCGCAAGGCCCTAGAATCCCGTAGATGCAACGGCGATGGATCTTTCCCAGCACCGAGGGGGACATCGCCGCCGGGCGGCTCAGCCGGGAACTCAACGTTCCTGCTTTCCTGGCACGCGTCCTGATCCGCAATGGGTTGGATGACTTCGAGGAGGCGGCTGGTTTTCTCGAGCCGCGTCTTCGCCGGCTCGAAGATCCCTTTCTGTTGCCGGAGATGGCACAGGCTGTCGACCGCATCCACCAAGCCATCGAGGTTCGCGAAGGCGTCGTCCTTTACGGCGACTACGATGTCGACGGTGTCGCCTCGCTGGCGCTCCTTCACCGGATCCTCACTGCGCTGGGTGCGCGCGTAAGCTGCTTTCTGCCGCTCCGCGCCGGAGAAGGGTACGGCTTGAGTCCTTTGGGTGTTGAACGTTGTTTCGAGGAATACTCTCCCGACCTCCTCATCGCGGTAGACTGCGGGACTAACTCGGCGCGCGAGGTTGCGGCCATCCGCCAACGCGGAGCCGACGTGATCGTGCTCGACCACCACGAACTCTCCGCCGAAAAGCCCGCTTGCTCGGCTCTGGTCAATCCCAAGGCTGCCGGGAGGTTTTCGTATCTTTGCAGCGCCGGCGTGGCGTTCAAGGTCGCTCATGCCCTGCTCAAGCGATGGCCGCGCCCCGACATCGATCTCAAGGATTACCTGGACGTCGTCGCACTCGCAACGCTGGCCGATCTGGTTCCACTGGTGGGAGAGAATCGCATCCTGGTTCAGCGTGGTCTTCAGCAAATGGGACGCACCCGGTGGCCGGGACTCGCCGCCTTGATGAAGATTTCCAACGTTCGTCCTCCCCTTCACGGAAGTGATGTGGGGTTTCGCCTCGGCCCGCGGATCAACGCCTCCGGGCGGCTGGGCACGGCGCTGGAATCCCTGCGGCTTCTCCTCTGCGACGACCCCCGTGAAGCCACCCAGGTGGCCGAGAGTCTGGATCGGCAGAATCGCGCCCGGCAAAGTGTCGAAAGGGCATTGATCCTGGAGGTCGAGCAATGGGTCGAGGAATACTACGACGCCGGAAGCCACACGAGTATCGTGGCGGGACGCCGGGAATGGCACCATGGGGTGCTCGGCATCGTCGCCGCTCGCATCATGCGAAGACATCATCGGCCCACGCTGCTGGTTGGGTTCGACGACGCCGGACTGGGCAAGGGGAGCGGACGCAGTATCGAGGGGCTTTCGCTGGTCGAGGCCCTGCGCCAGTGCGCCAGTCATCTGGAGAAGTTCGGCGGGCACGAGATGGCTGCAGGCGTCACCGTTCAGGAGGATCGCTTCGAGGACTTCCGGCGCGCGTTTGAGATGTGCACCCGCGAACGCGTCACCGACGAAATCCTCACCCCCAAGCTGCGACTTGACGCGGAACTACCCATGACCGACATCTCGCTTTCCCTGTTGGAGATGTTGGATCTACTCGAGCCTTACGGCATGGGCAATGCCCAGCCCGTCTTCGCTGCACGCATGGTCACCCCGGCCGCCGCGCCAAAGGTCCTTAAGGAAAAGCACTTGCGGCTCGACTTTCGTGCCGGACGGCGCCTCCTCCAGGCCATCTACTTCCGGGGCACCGAAGAAACTCTACCCCGGCCGCCCTGGGACGTTGCCTTCACTGTCGAACGCAACGAGTTCAACGGACGGGTCGGTGCTCAAATGCAAATCGTCGCCATTCGTCCGGCGGCTTGACCTGCCAGGTGGCGCGCGCAGGATTCTTCCGCGACTTTTCCCATGCCAGGCTCGCCCGTTGCGCCGATGAACTCTTCTCTGCTCCAGCCTGAGACGCCGCTCACCGAATGGGAGGAGATCCCGCGGAGCCGCCTGGCTCCCCTCGCGCGTCTCGGACTTTCGACGGTTGGAGATCTGATCCGCCACTACCCGAAACGCTACGAAGACCGCCGGCGGTTCGATCGATTCCCTGACGCCGAAATGGATCGCCCGGTTTGCCTTTTCGGCGTGGTGACCAAGACGGCCCTCAAGCGAATCGGCGGATGGCGCCGGATGTTTGAGATCACCCTGGAAGACGAGTCCGCCGGCATCCTTGGCCAGCCATTGACCTGCCGCTGGTTCAACATGCCCTACATGCACAAGCTGATCGTCATCGGCCAGCACTTGGTGGTCTTTGGAAGGCCAAAAGAAAAGGGATCAAAGATCGTTATCGACCATCCCGAATTCGAGGCGGTGGAGGAGGAAGAGACCTCCATTCACATGAACAGAATCACGCCGGTCTACCCGGCCGGAGACGGCGCCTCGCCCCGGGTTTTGCGGACCCTCATCTATCAGGCGCTGGAACAGACCGACCTCTCAGCGGTGCCCCGCCTGTCGGCAGCCTGCAGTCCGGAGGTCCTGCGCACGATTCACTTTCCGGAAACGTTCGAAGAGTTCGACACCGCCAGAAGAAAACTCGTCCGGGAAGAATTTTTCGCTATCCAACTGCTCTTGCAAGCGCGTCGGGCGGATTGGCGCCGGCTCTCGGGCACCGCCAAGATCGCCAAGGGAGAACTTTTCGCAAGGTTACTCGAGACGCTTCCCTTTTCGCTGACGGCTTCTCAATCTGAGGTCATCGGGGAGATCCGGCACGATCTCTCCGTTGCGGCCCGCATGAATCGCCTCCTCCAAGGCGATGTCGGCTCCGGAAAGACGCTCGTCGCCCTGGCCGCCATCCTCCATGCGGTCGAGTCCGGCTGGCAAGCTGCACTCATGGCCCCCACTCAAATCCTCGCCGAGCAGCACTACCTCAACTTCAAAAAACTGCTGGAGCCTTTGGGTATTCCGATTGCCCTGCGGACCGCCGGTCGCAACACCGACACCGCTCCGCTCCCACTCTTCGCGAACCAGGAGGATCGGGGAGCGCACGCGTCCCCGCGTGCCCCTTCCGGCGTCCCGCCGGAAAACCTGGCTCGGCGGGACGCCGAACCGGACACGCGGGACGCGTATGCTCCCCAGGAGATCCGTTTTTCGAGGCGCAACTTGCCGCACTTCGAGCGCCCTTGGGCGAAGTATATTGTCACGTTCACTTCCCGCGAGCGCGCTTCGCTCACCCCGGAAGAGCGAGACATCGTCCTCAATGCCATTCTCCACGAAAGAATCCGCTTCGAGCTGTATGCCGCCTGCGTGATGCCAGATCACGTCCATCTGCTGATCGAACCGTCAATCAAGGAACAGGATTCGGACGGAGCGGCAGTTTTCTTTTCGCTGACTGAGATTCTCCATGCGTTAGAATCATTCACCGCTCACCAAATCAATAAGCTGCGGGGAAAGAGAGGCCAGGTTTGGGAGAAAGAATCCTTTGATCGACTCATTCGATCTGAAGCGGATTTGCAGGAAAAGTTCCGCTACATCACCAGGAATCCTTGGGACGCAGGCATCGTTGGTCCCGACGAGGATTATGCCTGGCTTTGGTTCCCCGGCGGTTCCATGGATCGGGGAGCGCACGCGTCCCCGCGTGCCCTTTCCGGCGTCTCGCCGGAGAACCCAGTTCGGCGGGACGCCGAACAGCGCACGCGAGACGCGTGCGCTCCTCGGATTATCATTGGCACGCATGCTCTCCTCTACGAATCGAGCGAATTTAACGACCTGGGGCTGATTGTCATCGATGAACAACATAAGTTCGGCGTGCTGCAGCGGACCCGTCTGATTGCCCGCGGTGACGCGCCGGACGTGCTGGTGATGACGGCCACTCCCATCCCGCGCACTCTCACCCAGACTCTTTACGGCGACCTCGACGTTTCCATCCTGCGCGAAAAACCCGCCCACCGCGGCGAGGTGATTACCGCGGTACGCAATACGTCTAAGCTACCGGAGGTGATCGACTTCGTGAAGAAACAGATCGCCCGCGGGCGCCAGGCATACATTGTCTATCCGCTGGTGGAGGACTCAGAAAAGCTCGCTGCGAAATCGGCGACGGTAGAGTTCGAGAAATGGAAA
This sequence comes from uncultured Verrucomicrobiae bacterium, assembly GCA_963820865.1. Classification (GTDB taxonomy): domain Bacteria; phylum Verrucomicrobiota; class Verrucomicrobiia; order Chthoniobacterales; family Terrimicrobiaceae; genus DASTFP01. Next base: position 792,486 of record CAWGBZ010000007.1, on the reverse strand, counting down.
TCTCAGCTCGCGCCATACGCGGTCGGCCTTCTTCACGGCCGGATGTCGCCGGACGAGAAGGAAGAGGTGGTCAGCCGGTTCCGCGCCGGCGGAGTGGCTGCGCTCGTCACCACCACGGTGATCGAAGTCGGGGTTGATGTCCCAAATGCCACGCTCATGGTCGTCGAGAACGCCGAGCGGTTCGGCCTCGCTCAGCTACACCAACTCCGCGGACGCATCGGGCGAGGAGAGCACAAGTCGTTTTGCATCCCCCTCCACGATGCCAGGGCCGATGAGACAGCCGTGGAAAAGCTGGCTATCCTGGAAGCGACCTCGGATGGCTTTGCCATCGCCGAAGCGGATTTGCGCCTGCGAGGACCTGGCGATCTGCTTGGGACGGCTCAAACCGGTTTGCCTCCTCTTAAACTGGGAGACTTGTTCAAGGATGCGGAACTGATGCGGGAATCGATCACCCTCGCCGCCTCGATCTTCGCGGAAGACCCAGAACTTCAGAAACCCGAGCACGCGACCCTCCGTGCGTTTCTGGCCCGGTCCACCGCAAAAATCGAAGCGTCTGCCGGCTGAAAGGAACTCCGAAACAAACTTGATTTCGCGATCGAGCGCCCTTTTATTGCGCCAAAATGGCACTAGAGAAGACGATCCTGATTGTTGACGACGAGAAAAACACTCGGGATGGCTTGCGGGACGCGCTGGAGGATCACTACGAAGTCTACGTCGCGGCTGACATTGCGGGGGCCTTCGCGGCCTTGGAGACCGAACCAGCCGATGTTCTGATCACGGATTTGCGGCTGGCGGGCGAGGATGGCATGGAACTGCTGGAGAGGGTCCAGAAGCTGCCCAAGCCCCCGATTTGCATTATGATGACGGCATACGGCTCGGTGGATACCGCAGTCGAGGCGATGAAGCGCGGCGCTTACGATTTCGTCACCAAGCCGGTGAACATCGACCGTCTTGAGCTGCTGATTCAGAGGGCGTTGCGCGACCGCGACACACGTCGTGAAAATGCGGAACTCCGCCAGCAGGTGAGCCGGCGCGCAGGGCTGGAGAGCATGATTGGCCATTCGCCGGCCATGGTCGAGGTGTTTGAGACGATCAAGCAGGTCGCCCCGTCCCGTGCCACGGTGCTTATTCAAGGTGAGACCGGAACCGGCAAAGAACTCGCCGCGCATGCCATCCACGCCCTCAGCACGCGAGCCAACAAGAAATTCATTGCCGTGCACTGTAAAGCATTTTCGTCCCAACTTCTTGAAAGCGAGCTTTTTGGGCATGAACGGGGAGCCTTTACGGGGGCCTTTGAACGGCGGATTGGGCGTTTCGAGCAGGCGGCGGGGGGCACGTTGTTTCTCGATGAGATCGGTGAAATCGACGAAAACACACAGGTCAAGATTCTGCGCGTGCTGGGAGAACGGACCTTCGAACGCGTCGGCGGAAATCAGACCCTCGAAACCGACGTCCGCCTGATTGCTGCCACGAACAAGGATCTTGCCACGCTGGTGGCCGAAGGCAGGTTTCGGGAGGACCTCTATTTTCGATTGAATGTCGTCCCCTTGACCATGCCTCCACTGCGCACTCGCAAGGAGGACTTGCCGCTTCTCGTTCAGGCCTTCCTCCGGGAATCCGCCAAGGAGAACAGCAAACCGCTTCGCGAACTGGCCACCGAGGCCATGGCTTGCATCATCGAATACAACTGGCCCGGCAACGTTCGCGAGTTGCGCGCCGCCATCGAGCATGCCGTGGTCATGTGCAGCACGTCAAAGATCGGCGTTCGCGATCTGCCAGCCAGCGTCCGCCGGCCGCTGCCGGCTGCGGAAGGCGCTCCGGGGGAGTCCCATGGATTAAATTTGCACCAGACGGAACGAAACCTTATTTTCCGGGCCCTTGAAGAAAGCGGTGGCAATAGGACCCAGGCAGCACGGATTCTCGGAATCAGTCGGAGAACCCTGCATCGCCGGCTGAAGGAACTAAACATCACCAAGAACACGGCCCCTTGATGCTCGCCAGCGACGTCCGCGTCCAGTCTACCCTCCGCTCGCTCGATCACGGGAGATTGGGCGGGTTTGTCAAAGCAGGCATCTTTGCAGCGCTCGTTGCGGGTCTCTCTCTTTTGTATCTTTTCGTGCAGTTTAGCGGCCTGGCAACGGCGGACGCCATCGACCAAGCCCAAATCGCGCGGCGACTGGCGGACGGAAAGGGCTTTACCACCGACTACATCCGACCGCTCGCCATGAGCGCCCTCCAGGGCAAAGGCGAGACCAAGCAACTCGATTTAAGTCAGTTTCCCGATTTCTATCAGTCCCCGCTCCACCCCTGGGTGAGCTCCCTCGGCTTGCGACTGATCAAGGACGACTGGAAGATGGGCCTGACGGATATCGTGTATCGGGGGGATCGCGTGGTCGCTACGGTATCCATGCTGTTTTTCCTTCTCTCGGTCCTCGTCTCCTATTTTGTGCTGGCGCGACTCTTCGACCGCCGCCTGGCACTCTTCGGCTGCGCGGCCATTCTTTTGACCGACCTGATGTGGCAATTCTCCCTGTCCGCGCTGCCACAAATGCTCGTACTGTTCCTGTTGTCTCTGGCCGCTCTGGCCACCGTGCTGGCCATCGAGATCCGCGAAGTGAGTCTTGGCCGGGCCACGGCGTGGTTGGCAGGAGCGGGGGCTTGCTTCGGACTGGCCACTCTCGCACATGGTCTGGCGGTCTGGATGTTTTTGGGCTGGTTGATCTTTGTCGGCTTTTATTTCTCTCCGCGGGGCCTGGCGGCGGCGGCGGCCTGCGCTCTCTACCTGTTGGTCGTCACGCCGTGGATGGTCAGAAACTTCCAAGTTTCGGGAAATCCTTTTGGGCTCGCTGTTTACAGCGCCTTCTTTAACGCGTCGCCGGAAGAGTCCTACCTTCGCGCCAGCAAGGTCGAAGTCGATAAATCCGGAACCACCCTGCAAGGAAAAGCGCGCGCTCAGATCGTCCATCAGATTCAAATGATCTTGGGGTATCTCGGCATGAATGCGGCGGCGGCCTCATTCTTCCTGGCGCTGCTCCACTCCTTCCGTAGCGGAACGGCTCAAGCCTTCAAATGGTGCCTGCTTTTGATGTGGATCTTCGCGGTCCTCGGCATGGCGCTGTACCATCCTACGGGAGTTGTCTCTTCGAACCAGTTTCATGTGCTCTTTATTCCGTTGTTCGTCGGCTATGGAATGGCGTTCCTATTCGTCCTTTGGAATCGCATTGCCCCCGATAGCCGGCTCTTGCGCAAGCTCTTCGTCTCGGGGGTCCTCTTCGTCTGCGCCATTCCCCTGCTCTTGACCCTCTTTGCCGGACAGAAAAGCCGCATCAACTGGCCTCCGTACGTGCCTCCCTACATCGGAATCATGCGCGACTGGTTCAAAGAGGACGAAATTATCTGTTCGGACATGCCCTGGGCGATTGCCTGGTACGCCCAGCGTATCTCCCTGCTGCTGCCCGACTCCGTGCGAGCTTTTAACCGGATGCACGACTATGGGGAGACCCTGCAGCCTATCCGGGGCTTGTACTTGACCCCCATCACGGGCGACCAACCGCTCTTCTCCGGTATTTACCGTGGTCCGTACAAGGAGTGGGCCGGGCTGATTATCCGGCCACCGCAGGTGCGGGGATTCCCTCTGTCCGAATTTGTCTCGCTGCCCATTGACGGCCAATGCATTCTCTTTTCTGACCGTCCACGCTGGAACGAGGCCCGGTCCCCGCAACCATGAGCGAAAAAAAACCCGTCGCCACAGAACTTCTCTCCATCGAGCAAGCGATGGAGAGGCTGGAGAATCTCGTTCGGGAAATGGAATCTGGCCAATTGCCTTTGGAAAAACTGATCGCCAGTTACGAAGAGGGCGTCGGGCTGGCCAGCCAGTGTCAGGAAAAGCTCGACGCCGCCGCCAAGAAAATTCAAATTATTTCGAAAAATTCCTCCGGACGACCAAGTTTGGAGGATTTTCCTCTCGCTGCCGATGAATCATAATCCGCTTCTTCCCACCATTCAGTCCCCTGCGGACGTGAAGGCCATCGAGGAAAAGGATCTGCCACTTCTTGCCGAAGAAGTGCGCGCTGAATTGATCAGAGTCCTTTCCCAAACCGGCGGGCATCTGGGTCCCAACCTGGGGGTGGTGGAACTGACTATTGCCCTGCATCGCGTCTTTAATACGCCCAAGGACAAGTTTGTTTTCGACGTGAGCCATCAAGGCTACGTCCACAAGCTCTTCACCGGCCGGCGCGAGCGCTTCTCAACCATCCGGCAATACCAAGGGCTGAACGGCTTCCTCCTCAGAACGGAAAGCGAGCACGATTGTTACGGGGCGGGACATGCGGGCACGGCTCTTTCCGCGGCGCTCGGGATGGCCGCAGCGCGCGACATGCTGGGTGGCGACGAACACGTGGTCTGCGTCGCCGGCGACGCCGCCTTCACCTGCGGCGTCAGTTTCGAGGCGTTGAATAACCTCGCCCCCACGACCCGGCGTCTCATCCTGGTGCTCAACGACAACGAGTGGTCGATTGCCAAGAACGTGGGGGCGGTCGCCGAATATCTCAATCGCATCGTGGCCAATCCGGCCTTTGCCCATTTGCACGACAAGGCAGGGCAGTTTGTCGAGTGGCTTGCTGGAAAACAGGCGCGCCATTTTGCCCACAAGGTCGAGGCGGGGGTCAAAAACCTGCTCGCTCCGAGCGTGATCTTCGAGGATCTCGGCTTGCGCTACTACGGTCCGATCGACGGGCATGACATTCCGCTGCTCATTCGGACGTTCGAATTTCTTAAGACGCAAAACGAGCCGGTCATCCTGCACATCTTGACCACGAAAGGAAAGGGCTTCCCCCCCGCGTTGGAGAAACCCGACAAGTTTCACGGCCTGGGCAAGTTCCACCAGGATACGGGTGAGACCGTTGCGCCCACGAAGCCGACATACTCGGAACTGCTGGGAAAGACCCTGGCCGACTTTGCCGATCACAATAACAAGATCGTCGCCATTACCGCGGCCATGCCGAGCGGGACGGGCCTTATTCATTTCTCGAAGCGCCACCCCGATCGCTTCTTCGATGTGGGTATCGCCGAGGAACATGCCGCCCTCTTCGCCTGCGGACTGGCCGCGCGCGGAATGAAGCCGTTCCTGACGATTTATTCGACTTTCCTCCAGCGCGCGTACGACATGATCATTCACGATATCGCGTTGCAGAACCTCAACGTCGCTCTCTGTATGGACCGGGCGGGTCTCTCCGGTGACGATGGCCCGACGCACCACGGACTCTTCGATATCGGCTACCTCCGGCCGGTCCCCGGAATCGTCCACATGCAGCCAAAAGATGAGGATGAATTTTGCGACATGCTCTGGACCATGGCCAACTTCCATTCCGGGCCGATCGCCATTCGCTACCCGCGCGGCATGGGCACCGGAGCCGAGCCGAAGAGCCGGCCCGTGATCCTCGATATCGGAAAAGCCGAAGTCCTGCGCCACGGCTCGCGGGCCGCGATCATCGCCTTGGGCACCATGGTCGAATTAGCCGAAGAGGCGGCCGCGAAGCTTGAAGAGCAAGGCATCTCGACGGCTGTGATCAACGCCCGCTGGATCAAGCCCCTCGATACGGCGACGATTGAGTTCTTCGCCCGCGGATGTGAGGTGGTTTGCACGATGGAGGACCATGTCCTTCACAATGGTTTTGGCTGCGCGGTCATGGAACACCTGTCCGAACAACGCATCGCCACCCCGGTCGTCCGCGTTGGTTGGCCTGACCAGTTCATCGAGCACGGCAGCGTTCCTATTCTGCGCAAGAAGCACGGCATTACCGCCGAGGCTGCCGTGGAGAAGATCGTCGCCGCGCTGCCAGCCAGAAAAGGCATCCGCGTCAAGCCGGCTGCATGACCCGCGGAAGCCCCCACGGCGTGTCTGGCTCCTGTTGTCGGCACCGCCATCTGGAAGGCTAAGCGGCGAGAAGCTCCGTCGTCGCCGGGCACGGAATTCCGGGGCATCTCGATCCCTTCGCTCACGCTTATTTATGAAAGAGTCCACGCATCCACGCATGGAAAAGATCGTCAGTCTCTGCAAGCGCCGAGGCTTCATTTTCCAGTCCTCCGAAATCTACGGGGGTCTCAATGGGTTTTGGGATTACGGCCCGCTCGGAGTCGAACTCAAACGCAACCTCAAGGACTTTTGGTGGCGCCGGAACGTTCGCGAACGCGAGGACATGGTCGGCATGGATGGATCGATCATCATGAATCGCACGGTCTGGAAGGCGAGCGGGCATGAAGAGACTTTTAGCGACCCCATGGTCGATTGCCGGTCCTGCAAGGCGCGCCACCGTGCAGACCAATTGCCGGTTAAAGATGGCGTAAAGTACTGCCCCAATTGCGGCAGCCGCGACCTCACCGAGCCCAGAGCCTTTAACCTGATGTTCAAGAGCTTCGCCGGTCCCCTCGAAAGCGACGAAAATCTGGTTTATCTCCGGCCCGAAACCGCGCAGGCGATCTTTGTCCAATTCAAGAACGTTCTGGAGACCTCCCGCCAAAAACTGCCCTTCGGCATTGCTCAAATTGGCAAGGCGTTTCGCAACGAGATCAATCCCCGAAACTACACGTTTCGCTCGCGCGAGTTCGAGCAGATGGAAATCGAATATTTCTGCCGCGCCGAGGAGGGACTTCGCCTGACGGACTACTGGCTCGAAGAACGTCTGAAGTTCTACGAAGACATCGGTATCCCGCGCTCGAAGATCCACGTGCACGACATCCCCGATGACGAGCGCGCCTTTTACTCCAAGAAGACCTATGACCTGGAGTATGAATTCCCTTTCGGCGTGAGCGAACTCGAAGGGATCGCCTATCGCACCGATTACGACCTCTCCCGGCACATCGAGTTCAGCGGAAAGCCGCTCGAATACTTTGACGAGGAAACGAAGCAAAAATTCGTCCCCCACGTGGTCGAGCCGAGCGCCGGCGTTGACCGCACCACGCTGGCCTTGCTGTGCGAGGCGTTCGACGAGGAAGTCGTCGCAGGCGAGAACGGGAAGAGTGAAACCCGCACGGTCCTTCGCTTCCATCCGCGGATGGCGCCGGTGAAGTGCGGTGTGTTCCCGCTGCTGAAGAACAAGCCGGCACTTGTTGCCAAAGCCAGGGAGATTGCCACTGCGCTGCGGCCGTTCATGGCTGTCTTCTACGACGAAGCCGGCGCCATCGGCAGGAGGTACCGACGCCAGGACGAGGCCGGAACCCCATTCGGCGTGACCGTCGACTTCGATACGATTGGCGAGAACGGTCCGGAAAAAGCCGACACCGTCACGCTCCGGCACCGCGACAGCATGCAGCAGGACCGCCTGGCCGTCTCAGAGTTGAAGGGCTATCTTCTCGAAGCGATCGCCTGAGCCGGCTGGAGCGGTCTCGCAGGATTCCCCGCGAGGCAAGCGCATCGTCGCCCCAGGCTCCGATGGAAGCCGCGTCGAAGAAATCGCAAGTTTGCGAATATTTTTCGAATACTCCTGCCGGGCATGCGTGTTTAATGGTGTATGAGAGCACGTTCATTAGCAATTTGGGTAGCGGCGATCGTAGGCGCGTTCGCCTTGTTCGCGACCCCGGCGGAAGCCGGAGGAAAAAGACACAAGTACCACGGCGGCAATTGCTACCGCGGCGGAGGCGACTGGGGTGGAGGCGACTGGGGGTACTATCGGCCGCACCATCGGAATTACTACCGACCGGTCTATCGATCGGTCCGTTACCTCCCGCCCCCGGTTTACTACCCGCCGACTTTTTCGATTGGCTTTGCGTTTGGCGGCCGAGGCTACTGCCGATAAGACCGGGTTCGCACCGCAGCCTCTGGGAGGGAAAGGCGCCCGAGCGAAATGCTCGGGCGCCTTTTGAGGATTATGCGGGGGAGAAATCGACGCCTGGCGTTCATCTACGGGCTTTTCAACCGGAAGCGGTTCGCGAGAATGCCGGCCCGTGGCTTCCAGGAAAAAGTTCAAGACTCGCCGTGTAGCGCTGATCGTTCTCATTGCGGCTCTCATCGTCTTGCTAATCCCTCCGGGGCAGGTCGCTCTGGCAGTTCTTTGGAATCCTCCCATTGTCCCCATGCGCGTGCAGCGAACAATCGAAGCCTGGTGGCAGAAACGCCCCTTGAAAGAGGCTCCGTTTCGTTGGGTAGCAATCCAGGATATACCGGAGGAATTCATTCACTTTGTCTGGGCCTCGGAGGACCAACTATTCTTTGACCACCATGGATTCGACGTTCCGCGAATCCGCGAAGCCATCGAAGAGGCTCAGGAGGAGAACGGTCAGCCCCGCGGCGTCTCCACGATCACCATGCAGTGTGCCCGCTCGTTGTTCCTCTGGCAGGGTCGCTCCTATTTTCGGAAAGCCCTCGAAGCATACTATACCGTCTGGATGGAGCTCTTGATGAGCAAGCGGCGCATCCTCGAACTTTATTTGAACCACATCGAATTCGGACCCGGCATTTATGGCATCGGGGCCGCCGCGCGACAATACTTCGAGACAACACCTGATCGCCTCACGCGCAGCCAGATGGTGGCGCTCGCGGCGATCCTCCCCAATCCATTGAAATGGTCGCCGGTGCGTCCCAACCGAACGGTGATCAGGAAGATTCGCCGCGTCGAACGCCTTTCGGCACAGGCACCCTTCCCCAAGGACGAATTGCGAAAAAAATAGCCAGACGCTGGCGCGACCGCGGACAGACATGCGGCGCCTAAGGCATTTTAAATAAATCTATAGCCCTTTTGGATGGCGTTTAGGTATACTGTGTTCATGCGAACCTTGTCGCTGGACCTGCGCGAACGAATCCTATCTTCCTACGATAAGAAGGAGGGCACCCGCGAAGAGATTGCGCATCGTTACCGGGTGTCCCTGGGCATGGTGAAGAAACTCTTGCAACAGCGTCGGCGCACCGGCGAGATCGGCGCCCGCCACCATCGCTCGGGGCGCAAGCCGATGATTTTGACCACGCATCAGCGTCAGATGCGCGCTCTGCTGGGCAAGAAGCCCGACCTGACCTTGAAGGAACTGCGGGCGGCCGTCGCCTTGGAGTGCTCGCTCCCGGCCATCCACTACGCGCTGGCGAAGATGGGGCTGACATATAAAAAAAGACGCTCCGGGCCAGCGAGCAAGACCGCCCCGACATCGCGCGGGCCCGCCGGGCGTGGCGGCGGCGCCAGAGCGGCTTCGATCCCGCCCGGCTGATCTTCCTCGACGAATCGGGCGCCAAGACCAACCTGACCCGGCTGCGTGGGCGCGCTCCGCGCGGAAAGCGCGTGCATGGCAAAACCCCCCACGGCCGCTGGCAGACCACCACCATGATCTGCTCGATGCGCCTGGACGGCTCCACCGCCTGTATGACCATTGAAGGAGCCACCGATACTGAGGTTTTCCGGGCGTATGTGCGCCGTGTTCTGTGCCCAACCCTGCGCCAGGGCGATGTGGTCATCATGGACAACCTCTGCCCGCATAAAAGCGAACCGACTCTCTCCTTGATCGCTCGCGCCGGAGCCGAGGTCCTCTTCTTGCCAGCCTACTCTCCTGAGTTCAATCCCATTGAAAAGATGTGGAGCAAGCTCAAAGCCTCCCTGCGCAGCGCCGAGGCGCGGACCCGCCCGCACTTATCGAAGCCATCGCTGGCGCTTTGGGGAGCATCACCCCCCAAGATGCCAGGAATTGGTTTGCCCATTGCGGCTACAGCTTTATTTAAACTGCTTTTAGGTGGCCCACCGCGCCTGCCAAAAATCCGATTCGTTCCATGGGAATAACCGCCCTTGCCAGCGTCGCAGGTGCAGCCTAGTGTCGCGCACCGATGCCCGGGGACCTGCGTTTAGATCTTAAGCCGCTTTTCGAGCACAACCGCCTTTGGGCGCAGAAGATGCGTGAGAAGCAGCCTCGGTTCTTCGAAAACCTCGCCCAGCAGCAGGTCCCCAAGTTCCTCTGGATCGGGTGTTCAGACAGCCGTGTGCCGGCGAACGAAATTATCGGACTTCAACCGGGAGAGGTCTTCGTTCATCGCAATGTCGCCAATATCATCTCGCTGACTGACTTCAACTGTCTGGCCACCGTCCAATACGCCGTCGAGGTGCTCAAGGTCCTCCACATTATCGTCTGTGGACACTACGGCTGCGGCGGCGTTCAGGCCGCCCTTGGAGGAAATGCGGTTGGTCTCATCAACAACTGGCTCTCGCCGATTTCCGAAGCCTCCGAGACCTATCGGGAGCAGATCGAAGCCATCCCTGACCCGGTCCGCCGCGTGGGGAAGCTCTGCGAAATCAATGTGATCCTCCAAGTCCGCAATCTGTGCCGTTCCGCCTTTCTGCGGGAAGCCTGGAAAAATGGCCAGGAACTGGCGGTGCATGGACTCATTTACGGACTGCAAGATGGAATTCTGCGCGACCTTCAAGCGAACATCGTTGGCCTGGCGAGCGCCGAGGCCGTCTGTCACATCGCTCTAGAGCGCATTCTGGCTACGCCCGAACGCGTCGTCTCCTGAGCGCGCGTTATGTCATCCAGCGGCATCTCCGCGGAGCAGGCCTATACGCGCGGCGAAGAAATTGCCAATACGCTCTCCGCCGCGGCTGGGCTGGTGGTATTCGCCGTGGTTTCGCCTTTCCTCATGGGTGCAGCGCTGGCCAGCGACGAGTCATGGGCCATCGCCGGCTGTGCCATTTTCCTGGTCTCGGTCTTCGCGCTTTACGCCAGCTCCACCCTCTACCATGCGCTCACGCCCTGCCGGGCGAAGGAGTTTGTTCGCCTCCTCGACCACTCGGCGATTTTCATTCTCATCGCCGGGACCTACACGCCCTTCGCACTCGGTCCGCTGGCAGCGAACGCGGGACTCACGCTGGCGCTCATCGAGTGGGCGATGGCCTTGCTGGGAATCGCTTTCAAATGGGCCGGCGGCCTCCGGTACCGGCGAGCGTCGAATTTGATCTACCTCACCATGGGCTGGTTGGGCATATTCTGGATACGGCCGCTCGTCGAGAGCATCGGCTGGACCGGCTTTCTCTGGGTCCTCGCCGGAGGAATCGCTTACACGGTGGGGATCATCTTTTACGCCGCCAAACAAAGAGCCTATTCGCACTTTGTCTGGCATCTCTTCGTCTTCGCCGGTTCGCTTTGTCACACCGTCGCCATTTGGCGGCACGCCATCTAGAGACCACGCAAATTCTGCTTCCCGCAGGTCGCGAGCAGATTACATTGAGCGGCCTATGGAAAACTCTCTCATCCTTTTGAAGCCGGATTGCGTCGCCGGACGAAAAGTCGGCGAAGTCATCAAGCGTTTCGAAGACAATGGATTTCAAATCCGTGGCTGCAAGATGTTCTCTGCCAACCCCGAAATCCTGAAGGAGCACTATTCTCACCTTCTCGACAAGGCCTTCTTCCCCGAACTCGAAGTCTTCATGCAATCCACCCCGGTCATCGCGCTGGCGTTGACGGGCGAGAATGCCGTGGACCGGGTGCGCACCATCATTGGCCCGACCGACTCGAGAAAAGCTGAGAAAGGGACGGTGCGCGGCGATCTTGGGGTGGACGTCATGGTGAATATCGTCCATGCCTCGGACTCCGTCGAAAACGCCGAGATCGAGCTCAAGAGGTTCTTCGAACCCGAAGAGCTCTTCTCCTATGAGATGACCTACACTACGAAGCCCTAGCCGCTTCTAGTGCGTCACGGTCACGGGGGTTCCGGATGGCGCGTTCGCGAAGAAAATCTGCGCCATCTTGACCGGCATCCGAATGCAACCATGCGAGGCCGGAATCCCGGGAAGGTAGCCGGCATGCATGCCAACACCGCCGGTTATCCTCATAAAATAGGGCATCGGCGCTCCACGAAACGACGTGCCAGGCGGTCTGGGATCCTCCCTGACCCCAACGTTCCTGACGACGACATTTCCAGCAGAATCCACATAATCCCCATACAAGTTCGAGTGGTGATCCCGATTCTTCTGGATGATCTTGTAGTGGCCAGTCGGCGTCAGGTATCCCTCGCGCCCGCTTGAAATCGGCGACATGCCGACAACTTGCCCGGACTTGTAGAAGTAGGCCCTTTGCGCGGCGAGATCGATAACAATGGAGGGGGAACCAGAGACACTCTCACCGCGCCAGTATCCCTCCTCCTGGGGCCTGGCTGCTTTCGTCTCCTTTGTCACCACCACGCCATCCGCTCCGAGGTAGAGCGTGGCGTACTTGTCATTGAGGTAGCGTGCCTGCGGCGGAATCGGCGGAGTGCTCGAACATGCGGCCAGGCAAACCATACTCCCAACGAGGAAGAATCTCTTCAGCGAACGCAGCTTTGCCTCCGACCGGGGATTGGCCGTGGTCACCACCGCCAGCCTCTGACAGCGCGGACTTCTTGTCTTTTTCTCCACTTCCAAAAACCCTGCCTCGTTGCTCACGGTGTTCACGATCAAAACATAGGCTAACGGGCGCGGGCTTGGGGGAAAAGACACAATGTCACTTGCAGGCTTGACGACCATGCAGTCCATTTCCTCGTGAAACCGAAGGTTCAGGAGATCGAGACGGAGGTTCTTCCTCCGGAGGCGGTCGATCCGAAGAATGAGTTCGCCCGCGTGCTCGCCTTCATTCTCGACGATCTCATTCCGATTCCTGGAACGAAGTATCGTGTTGGGCTGGATCCGATTATCGGACTCATTCCCGGATTTGGCGATACGTCGACGGCAGCGGTTTCTTCGCTGATTCTCGTTCATGCCGTTCGCGCCGGCGTTCCCCGGGTCGTGCTGCTCCGCATGGCTATCAACATCTTGATCAACTCCATTTTCGGAGCGGTTCCGGGCATCGGCGACCTGTTTTCCGCCTGGTTCAAGTCGAACCAGCAGAATTACAGCCTGCTGAAGCGCCACTCCGGCAGTACTCGTACTTCGACGACGACCGACTGGATTTTTCTGATCGTCCTGGTGGTCCTGGTGCTGGCCGTCGCGTTGACGATGGCTTTGGCGATTGGCTATCTGGCCTATCGGATGGTTTCGGTGCTCTTTGGCTGGTCGTGAGCGCGCTGTGCGCTCACCTGCAGGCGCTGGCGAGTTGCCGGCGATGCCCCCAAATGCAGAAACCCGTGGTTGTCGGTCGCCCGGTCGATAGTCGCATCCTCTTGATCGGCCAGGCGCCGGGAGTCAAGGAACCTGTGCTCGGTCGACCATTTGCCTGGACGGCGGGCAAGACGCTCTTTCGCTGGCTCCAATCCGCTCTCGGATGGGATGAGGAGACGACCCGCAGCCGCGTCTACTTCGCGGCTGTCTGCCGGTGCTTTCCGGGCAAAGACCCGCGCGGCGGTGATCGCGTCCCCAGCCCCCAGGAAATCAGTGAATGCTCTCATTGGCTCCGCCACGAGTTCGATCTCCTTCGCCCGCAGCTCGTCCTGCCGGTCGGGAAGCTCGCCATTTCCCAGTTTCTCCGGTTTGAGTCGCTGGCCGAGGTCGTGGGCAAGAGCTGGGCACTGCAATTTAACGGAGACCGTCAGGATCTTATTCCTCTTCCGCACCCGTCGGGAGCTTCCACCTGGCATCGCACCGAACCCGGGAAAACCCTGCTCGAAGATTCGCTGCGTCTCATTGCGGCGCACCCTGCCACACGCAACGCGCACGGCGACGATTGAGCTGTTGCCGGAAGCCACCCCCAACGGCGGACAAAAATGCTCCTGCTTCCATTCCTATGCGTTGGAACCCGAAAGCGCCGCCTCCCACTCGGCCACATTGAATCCGACGAGGTGCACATCATCGCCGATGACGAAAGGGCGTTTGACGAGATTGCCGTTGCTGGCGAGAAGACGGAAGGCTTCTTCTTCGGACATGGCCGGCAACTTTGCGCTTAGTTGGAGCGCTTTGTAGTCCCCTCCCGAAGTATTGAAGAGCTTGCGCAAAGTCCCATAGGCGGCGGCCATCGCCTTCAATTCCGAGACCGATGGCGGGGAGTCGCGGATGGCAACCTCATGAAATGCCACGTTCCTATCTCGAAGAAATCGCAACGCTTTCCTGCATGTGTCGCATTTCGAATACGCGTAGATCTTAAGAGGCTTTGGCATGATCTCCCACAGGACTCGATTTCTGCCGGCATCTCAAGATCGGAGCAGCGATGCCGCCTCGACCGGGAGTGCGAACGTCGGAAGCGCCGAGCGACGAATCAAAGACGCCCGGCAATGCCGCTAGGGATTCTTCGGCCGATCCCGCAGCGCAAGGATGCGCTGGCGCTTGCGATCATATTCCAAAGCGTGAAAAAGCCGGATCTCTTCGACACGTCTCGCGGCGACGAGGCTTTCCAGATAACGCGTGTACGATTTTGCCAGAAAGGTCGTCTCCGCGTAGCGCGCAGCGATCGTCCTGTCTCGAAATGAACGCTCGTGTCGCGATTCAAACATATGAAAGCGCAACCACCGCCGATCAGCGCGCGTGATCTTCCCCGGCCTGCGGAAGAAGGCGACGAAAAGCAGGAGAACCAAATAGGTGTCCACCTGCGCCTGAAGCTCCAGGTTGCGCGCATAACTTTCGTCGCGTGTCGGCGCCTCACCACGCTGGAAGTTCAAGGCGGCATGCAACGCGTGGTTGATCTCTTCGACAAAAGCAATCAGCGCTTTGATGTTGGCATCGCTCAGGCCCGAACGCGGGTCGTGATTTTCGAGCTGTTCGATGAGCCAGCTGGAATAGTAAATGCCCACCCGCAGCCGTCCGTCTGCTTCGCGCAGGAAGGTTCGCGCCAGCATGCTCAACTCGGCGGCCTGTGCCCCGGCGAGAGCCGAAAGCTGGCGGCATCGCCGGCGGTCGATCAGGCATTCTTCGAGATTGACTCCCACGCTCGCGTAGGTCCGCTCGAGGAGGCGCTGAATCTCGCTGAACAGCGTGCTCATGTAGCGATGATGAGTGCCGCCGGAGTGTCGAGATGCAGGAGGCGGGTCGCCAGATCATTCAAAGCCAGGCGCACCTCCCGGAATCCTCCCGCCAACTCCTCATAAATCGTTTGCAGCTTGAATCGCTTGGCCTCGCGGTATTCAGAAGCCGCACGGTAATTCATCTGGCCAACCGCCTCGTAGAAGGACAAATCCGGCGCCCCGCGCTGGCGCGTGCGCATTTCGACATTGTCGGCAAAGATTCCGCTAATGAAGAGGGCATAGTTGGCAGCATGGGAGCGCAGCAAAAACGCCTCCCGCGTGCCGGCGTTATTCATCGCGTGCATGATGTCGGAAAGGTACTGCATGCTGCGCTTGCCCGTCTCCTCGGCGGGTTCCATTCGGGCTGTCCTCATGAAGCCCTCGAGAATCGACGCTACAAAATCCGCCGCCTCGCGGCTCTTGACCGGCGTACCACGAAGAACCTTTCGGCAAAGAACGTAAAACAACAGCTGCGGAGAGATCGGGAGACGTTGAGGAGATTCCAGAATCGCCTTGGCCAGCATTTCATGATCGAGAATCGCATCTCTGGTATCCTCATCAATCAAAAGCTTCACCAGCGAGACATGGTCAGTCTCGCTTCTTGACAAAATCCTGACGATGAACGTGAAGTCGTCCGCCGTCAGCCGCATCCGACAATTCGCATGGATCATCGGGACTTATTGTTCAGCATTCATCGTGCCAAGTTGTGGGGGTGGGGGTGGCAGTTGGCCGTATTGTAGCCACTTCGCCAATTTTTCTCAAGAAAATCGAACGCCCTCATAAGCAGTGTTTTTGACCGCGAGGTTTCGGTCTGGACCGCGGATACATCGCCTCCGCACACGCGGATATCTTATTTCGTCAAGGGAGCAGCGAATCGAGCACTCCCTTGGCGCCATCCCTGGCAGCATTGGGCAGTTCTTCGATGAACCGTTTCCCGCGCTCGATGGTCTCGTCCCGGATGGCCGCGGCCAGACGGGGAGAAAGGTCTTCGCGCAGGTCCTGCAAGGAACCCCCAATTTTGACGTCCGTCCAAACGTAGCCGTTCTGGGTCACCGTAAAGACGCGTTCGCGCGAGCCGGGCAGCCATTGCAGAGTTTGGGGAGTGACGCCCACGCGAAGCGTTCCGCTTAGGTTTCCGTTTTCCGCGATTGTGCAGGAGCCCTCCAGGCGCAAGAGGCCTTTCGATTCCGCCACCAGATTCGTAATTTTAAGGACGTTCTGCGTCCATTCGAAGTTGCCGGAAAATTCCTGCAGCGGCATGCGTCGAAACTGGGGAGCTCCGGTAAACGTGGCCACCTGGTCGAGCATCTCGATATTCTCGGCGACCCCGTCCGCCAGCCGGAAACTTCCGACCGCCCGGCCAGCCGCGATCCCAGATTCCGGCCAATCGACCGCAGCATTACCCGCGACGACACCGGAGAGCCGCGAACGCCACGGTTCCTGGAGAAACGGGTCGACGTCCACCCGGCTCCATTCCACGTACAATTTGGAATGGTCGCCAAACTCGCCGGAGGCCGAGATTTTCCCGCTCTCGCCGAGCTGGCATTGCGCGTCCGTCAGGAAAAACATGTCGTCTTGCGTCCTCGAGCGAAAACTCATCACGTTCAGCGCGGGCAGTTTTGCCACGGCCATCACGCCACCTTTGCCGTCGACAGCCCATCCCGTCCCGTCCGGATAGACATGGAGCATGGAGTCCCGCAGAGAGGCAACTTCCACGCCGGTCTTGTTGCGGAAAAGCAGGCGGGCGCGGCCGATATTCAGCTCCCCGACCTCAAAGCGAGTCGGGAGCCAGGCGGCTATGCCGGTGGGAAGGGGTTGCGGTGCAGGGTGAAGTCCCTTCTCTTTTGGAATGATCGACCCTGGGCGGAAGGTGGCATCGAAGCTGACGACCTCGATCTGATCGACTCTCCAAGCCCCATGGAAGATTGCTCTCCAATTGACATCCGCCCGGACCTGGTCAGCGCGCAGCGTCTCGACGATCGAACCTTCCAACCCGGTCGCCTGGATGGAATCGACAAACATCGAGGAACCGGACCAGCTCACCGGGCTGAAGCTCGCCGCTGAATAGAGGGCTTCGCCGGTCTTGGCGCCCATCAACTTGCGGAAGGCCTCGCTTCGCAGGAAACCGCTGATCAGCAGGGAGCCGACCACCACGATCAGGACGAGGAGCAAGATGACGGAAGCCAGAGAGATCCACAGTATTCGGCTGGTCATGACAAACTGCCGGGCAAGCTAGCCTAGAGAATCGTTGCCGCCAATAGTTGAAATACGCGGCCAAAGAAATACGATTCTCGGGAATGCCTGCCGCCTCTCCCGAGTTGAAACGCCCATGAGCGCGACCGTCGTATCTCCCCCCGCTCGCAAGCAGATGATCTCCGAACGGCGGCAGCGCTCGGCGGTGTGGCGGATGATTCACTTGCTCGGATCTCTGCAACTGGCGCTCACTCTGCTGGCGACTATCGCGATTGCCTGCGCCGTCGCCACGTTTGCCGAGTCGAACTTCAACACGAAAATTGCCCAGACCTATATCTACAAGGCACCCTGGTTCCAGGTTTGGCTGGCGGTGCTTTGTGTCAACCTCTTCGCGGTCACCCTGACGCGTTGGCCCTGGCAAAAACGGCACATCGGTTTCGTGGTGACTCACTATGGAATCATCACCCTCCTCGTTGGAGCGATGATCGGAATGCAGACCGGGTTCGAAGGCAATGTGACCCTGCGCAAGGACAATCCGCCCGTCAATCGGATCACGACCAGCCGCAGTATCATCCAGCTGCAAAGCCCGGCCGACTCGGCACTTTACCTCATGCGCTTCGATGCCGAGGCCACCCGGCCGAGCGTTCGCCGGCCCCGCACGTTCTCAGTTCCGGGGACGATCCTCAAGGTCGTTGCCGACGACTTCAGTCCCAATCTCATTCGAGAGCAAAGATTGGTTGCGTCCGAAGCCGCCGACGCCGCGCCGGCGGTCCTGCTCAAGCTCTCCAGCTCCATGGTGGGTCAGTCGGTGGATGTTCCTCTGTCACTGTCCGCAGCCGAGGCCGCCGAAAGAGATTTCTTTGGCCTGGCGCGCATTTCCTTCCAGCCGTCGCTGACACCCCCGCCCTCCCCCGGCGGACGGGAAACCCGGATGGTTTTCGCGCATTACGCTCCCATCTCGCAGTCGCCAGAGGTTTCGTCGGACGTTACGGTTCGCCTGAGCGAGGACGGATCGAAGGTTACTATCGTGTCCGCCGAGGGCATGGGCGCAACCTATCTGCGAGAGGAGATCATGAATCGCCCAGTCACCGAAGCGGGCGCGGTGATTTTTGTCGAGGGGTACTGGCCCGACTTCGTGATGAAAGATGGAAAGCCGGCCAGCCAGTCAGACACGCCCAGAAATCCAGCCGCCTTGGTGCATGTTTCGAAGCTTGCCAGCACCGAAGAGGCAAAGCCCTCGCTCGAGCTGGCGCCCTCAGGAGATGGAATTCACGTACCAACTTCGCCGCGGCGAGCACGCCGTCGCCAGCGGAAAGGCCGGGCCGGGCGAATCGTTTGCTCTCGGCTGGGCCGACTGGCAGGCCCAGGTGGTGCAGGTTCTCGATAGGGCCGAACTGGTCGCGGAGATCAAGCCGGGGCCACCGCTGGAGAGAGGGGAGCAAGGCTTGCCAGGCTTTCGTGCGCACTTGGAGTCCGGCGATGGTCAACGCGGTCCGGATCAATGGGTTGAATCCGGCCAGGTCATCGCGCTGACCGATGGCAGGCACGTGGTCCGGATCGGCTACGGCCTCGAAACCAAGCCGATTCCCTTCACGCTGCAGCTCGCAAAGTTCGAAGTCCCCCGGGATGAGGGGACAGACACACCCTCCAACTTTCTTGCTACGATCGAGTTTCGCGACCTGGTGACAGGCGCTACCAAGACCGGGGTCGCTCAGATGAACCATCCGGCAAGCTTTCCTGGCACGTTCCTGGCCAACATCACCGGCATCAATTACAAGTTCTCTCAAGCGGAGTGGAACCCGCGAGACCTGAACGAGACTACTCTTCAGGTGCTCTACGATCCTGGCTGGCTCCTGAAATGGATCGGCTCCCTCGGGATCTGCCTGGGAATCAGCATCATGTTTTACTGGAAGCCGGGAGGTAACGAACCCTCCAGATCGTCGAGCACCCCGGATTCTGCATAGATCGTTCGGGATGCTCGGCCCGATCCATCACGGACAATGAAATGGCCGGGCACCCTTCGAAGTGTGGGGGCAAAACCGCGTAAAGTGATGATCCGCGGTTTTTTCACCTTGTTGTCGTCCGAAATCGTAAGAAATTCACAGAGTCTGATTGAGATTATCAGATCCTCTCAAGGGATTTCCTCTCTCTTTCAGAATTCCCCCATGCCAGCAACATTACAAAATCAAGCCCGGAGCACTCAGCTCTATCGACGGCCAATCAGCTGTCCTGGCCGCGCCGAGGCTGCGTCTGTCCGCTTACCGTCATGAAAAAACTGATCAACAATCCCGAAAACGTCGTCACCGAGGCCCTCAAAGGAATGGAGGTTGCCTATCCTGACCTTATCAAGGTGCAGTATAATCCCAACTTCATCATGCGGGCCGACGCTCCCGTAAAGAACAAGGTTGCGCTCATCTCTGGAGGAGGAAGCGGTCATGAACCGATGCACGGAGGGTTCGTCGGAAAAGGAATGCTCGACGCGGCCTGCCCGGGAGCGGTCTTCACCAGCCCCACCCCGGATCAGATGCACGCGGCCACCAAGGCAGTCGCCGGGGAAAAAGGTGCCCTGCATATTGTCAAGAACTACACCGGAGATGTCATGAATTTCGAGCTCGCCGCCGAAATGGTACGGGCCGAAGGAATTCCCGTCGAAAGCGTAGTCATCGACGATGACGTGGCCGTGAAGGATAGCACATGGACGGCCGGACGGCGCGGTGTCGGTGCAACGGTCCTCGCCGAAAAGCTTTGTGGCGCCGCGGCGGAAGACGGGCGCCCCTTGGAGGCGGTGCGCGATCTTTGCAAGCGGATCAACTCCCAGGCCCGCAGCATGGGCATGGCCTTGACCTCGTGTACCGTCCCTCACGTCGGAAAGCCGACCTTCGACCTGCCCGAGGACGAAATGGAAGTCGGCGTCGGAATTCATGGCGAACCAGGGCGCAAGCGCGCCAAGGTGGTTTCCGCGGACGAAATCGTGGAACTCCTGATGGAGCCAATCCTGAATGACCTCCCGTTCAAGTCTGGAGACGAAGTGTTGATGTTCGTCAACGGGCTGGGTGGCACGCCAATGATCGAGCTTTTCATCGTCTTTCGCAAGGCCGAGGAGATTGCCCGCCGCGCCGGTTTGAAGGTCACTCGAAACCTGGTCGGGTCGTATATCACGAGCTTGGAAATGGCGGGGACGTCGATCACGTTGCTCAAAATGGACGACGAACTGCACCATCTCTGGGACGCTCCGGTCCTGACGCCGGCGCTGAGAAAGGGGATCTGATGAGTTCGATCTCTTCTGCGGTCCTCGAAACCTGGCTTCGTCGCTGTGCGGAAGTCTTCACCGAACACAAGAATGAACTCACCGAACTGGACGCTAAGATCGGGGACGCTGATCACGGGGCAAACATGGCGCGAGGATTCGCGGCGATTCCTCCCAAGCTGGACGTCTTGGTCGATAAATCGGTCGGCTCACTCTTCCGCACGAGTGCCATGACGCTCATCTCGCAGGTCGGTGGAGCCAGCGGCCCGCTCTACGGCACCTTCTTTCTGCAGGCCTCGCGACCGGCCAATGGAAAGTCGGAGCTCACCCAAGAGGAACTTTGTCTCTGCTTCGACAGCGGATTGACGGGCGTGGTCAACCTGGGCAAGGCGGTTCTGGGCGACAAGACGATGGTGGACGCTCTCACTCCGGCGCTCGCCGCGTTGCACCCGAGGGACGCTGACACGCTGGAAGCAGCTCTGGCGCGTGCGGCTTCGGCGGCTCGGGATGCCGCCGAAGCCACGATTCCTCTGATCGCCAGAAAAGGTCGCGCCAGCTATCTTGGCGAGCGCAGCATCGGACACAAGGACCCGGGAGCCGCCTCATCAGCGCTCCTCCTCGGCGCGCTGGCGGATACCGTCAAAACGACGACCTAGCCTCCCTTGGGCGAACATGGTCGGACTTGTCCTTGTCTCCCACAGCCGCGTGCTAGCGACGGCGGTCCGGGAACTCGTGACGTCGATGACCGGCTCGAACCTCCCCGTGGCCATCGCGGCGGGGACGGGGCCGGACCGTTCTGAGCTCGGAACCGACGCGACGGAGATTCTCGAAGCCATCCACGCGGTCATGAGCGAGGAGGGGGTCCTGGTCCTGCTCGATATCGGGAGCGCCATCTTGAGCGCGGAGACGGCGGTCGAGTTTCTCGATCCGACGGAGCGAGCGAAGGTGCGCCTCTGTGGAGCGCCATTTGTCGAGGGGGCCGTGGCGGCTGGGGTCCTGGCCGGGTTGGGCTCGAGCTTGGCAGAGGTCACCGGCGAAGCCGAGAGGGCACTCCGCCACAAATCCGAACACCTCTGCGGAACGGGCGAGTCACAGGGCTATGTGCCGGTCGAAACTGCTTCCGATGACGGCTCGTTTCTCACGGCGACGGTCGTGGTGAAAAACCCTCACGGTCTTCACGCCCGCCCGGCCGCTGAGTTCATTCGCCAAGCCGCCCGCCACGATTGCGAGATTTTGGTCCGCAATCTCAGCAACGGCAAGGGCTCTGCCTCCGCCAGGAGCATGAGCGAACTGGCCTCGCTTGAGATTCTTCAGGGTCATCAGATCGAAGTCGCCGCGCGAGGAACCGATGCCCAGGAAGCTTTGGGAGTATTACGGGCCGCGATCGAGGCCGGCTTGGGCGAGGAACTGCCGCCCGGTGGCGCGGCCAGACCGGAAGCGGCGCCCCTCTCCGTCAGTCGGTCCGAGGGAGCCCCGGTCCCGGTTTCGGGAGGCATTGCCATTGGACCACTCTTCTTCGCTGAGCCTGGGAACACGGCGGTCCCGGCTCATAAGGTCAATGACACCAGAAAGGAGAAGGAAAGACTCCGAAAAGCCATCGAGACCGCCAAAGCCGACCTGGCGCGGGACGAGATGGCGCTGAGACAAACCCTGGGCAAGGACGAGGCTGAGATTTTTCGCGCGCAAGCGCTCGTGCTCGAAGACCCCGCGCTTCTCGAAGCCGCCGAACGGGCGATTCAGGAAGACCACGATAATGCCGCCCTGGCGTGGCAACAATCTTTTCAAGCCGTTGCGGAGGCCTATCAGAGCCTCAGCGACGACTACATGCGTCAGCGCGCGGCGGATGTTCAAGATATGGGGCATCGCGTCCTCGAAGCTCTTGGGATCCAGCGCCGCAAAATTCCCCGCCCGGCCCAGCCAGGCATTCTCGTCACCGAGGACCTGACCCCGGCGGACGTGGCCGGGCTTTCCCGCGAGTCAGTCCTTGGGGTCATTTGCCTGCAAGGTGGCAAGACGTCTCACGCCGCCATTCTTCTACGCGCCCGCGGCATTCCAGCCGTCGCCAAGGCAAAAGTGGCCTTCGATCGCGCGAGTGTCGGTGCGTCGAGTGGCAAAACCACCGCGGCCCTCGACGGCGAGAGTGGCGAGCTTTGGCTCAACCCCTCCGCCGCCCAGCTCGAGACCGTGCGTAACCGCAAGGAATCGCTCGATCAAGAGTCAGCCAGAGCGGCCCGCCTGAGCCACGAACCGGCCATGACGAAGGATGGCCATGCCATCGAGGTGCTGGCCAATCTTGGTCACGCGGCGGAGGCCGCCGAGGCCTTGAAGTGCGGTGCCGAGGGAGTCGGCCTCTTCCGCACCGAGTTTCTCTTCCTGGCCCGAGACGACGTGCCAGGGGAGGACGAACAGTTCGAGGCCTTGTCGGAAGTTCGGAAAGCGATGGAGCGCCGGCCAGTAATCATCAGAACCCTGGATATCGGAGGAGACAAAGCGGCACCGGCTCTCGGCCTTCCCAAGGAAGCCAATCCTTTCCTGGGTGTGCGCGCGATCCGGCTTTGCCTCGACCAACGTGAGCTCTTTCGGGTGCACCTGCGCGCTATCCTGCGTGCTGCTGCCGGCGGGAACTTCCGGATCATGTTTCCGATGATTGCCGATCCGGATGAGCTTGAGGAAGCCCGGTCCGAGCTCGAGGATGCCCATGCTTCGCTCGAAAGCGAGAACGTTCCCCATCCCTGGCCGATACCAGTTGGTATCATGATTGAGGTTCCTTCTGCGGCCCTTCTCATCGATCTCCTGGCCCCGGTGGTCGACTTCGTCAGCATCGGAACCAACGACCTGACCCAATACGTTCTCGCAGCCGATCGCGATAATCCCGGACTCGCGCAGTTCCAGGACGCTCTCCATCCGGCGGTCTTGCGCTTGATTTCGCAGGTAACCACGACGGCCCACCAGCACCGGAAGCCTGTGGGAGTTTGCGGGGAAGCGGCCTCCGATCCGACTGCTGCGCGCCTTCTGGTCGGACTCGGGGTGGATGAATTAAGTCTGGCTCCCGCACTTATCCCGAAGATCAAGGAGACGATCCGCTCGATCGACAGACGTGAGACGCAGACCATGGCCGCAGAGGCGCAGCGACTCAGTACCGCCGCCGAGGTGCGAGCCCTGGCGGGTGCCAAGGCGTAGGCCGCCTCACAAATTTCGGAAAGTCATCGCGACGAGACGCCAACGCGCAGGGAAGGTGGAGGCTCTCGCTTTCGCACTTGCGTAAGGCACTTCCTCGTGTCCAATGGCTTGGGCGGATAAAAGTCCGTCAGAACAGAATTATCTATCGAGATGAAACCCTATCTATCGATCGCTGCAGCGCTGCTGGTGGTAACGAACGTTCTCGTGCTCATCCCGGCGATGAGCGCCTACACGTTTCCGATTGCCGTCGTCGCGCTGGTGCTGGCGATTGCCGTCCTGGCACTTTCCTTCCTCGGCCCACGCGAAGCGCCCGCGCCACCGCCGGCGCCGGTGGTCGCCAAACCGCCGCCTCCACCCCCTGAAAACCAGGCCGAAGCCGAGGTGGTGGCCTTTCTCGGGCTCCTTCAGGAAAAGGGTCGCCTGGTCGATTTCTTGATGGACGATGTCGCCCTTTACGATGACTCGCGCGTCGGGGCGGCCGCCAGGGTCGTGCATTATGGTTGCCGCGACGTCTTGTACGAACATTTCAAGGTCACACCCATCTCGACCGCCGAGGAAGGTTCGCCGGTGACCGTGCCGGAGGGATTCGGCGCGGACGAATATCGCCTCATGGGAAAAGTCACCGGGAATCCGCCGTTCAAGGGAACGCTCCTTCATAAGGGCTGGAAAACAGAATCCGTCAAGCTCCCGCGGATCATCAAAACCGCCGAGAAGCGCCTCCCGAGCATTGCGCCGGCCCTCGTCGAGATCAAATGATCGGACTCCGCCTTATCCAGAGATGAGCGCAAGATTCAGCCTGGGGATCGACCTCGGGACCAGCAACAGCGCGGTGGCCGTGGATAACTTCGAAACCGAGCAAACGGCCATCGTCGACGTCACGCAAATTCTCCGACCGAATCAAATCGGCGAGAAAACGACGCTGCCCTCCGCACTCTACATCCCTCACCCCGACGAGTTTCCCGCCGAGGCGCTGAAACTTCCGTGGTCCGAGCAGGCGGCGAAAGTCGTTATCGGTCACTTTGCGCGTGATCATGGCGCGCTCATCCCCGACCGGCTCGTCACTTCGGCCAAGTCGTGGCTGTCGAACTTTCACGTCGACCCCAAGCGGGCGGTGCTGCCGTGGAAGTCCGACATTGAGGAGCCGAAACTCTCCGCTTTTGCCTGTTCACGATTGTACCTCGAACACCTCAAAGAGGGCTTCCTCTATGCGGAGCGCCTCCAGGGCCGTCAGTGGGAGTTGTCAGAAGGGCATATTGTTCTTACGGTCCCTGCCTCCTTTGACGAGGTCGCCCGGAACCTGACCGCCGAAGCGGCGGAGGCGGCCGGTCTGGGCAAAGTGACCCTGCTCGAAGAACCTCAGGCCGCTTTTTACGCGTGGACGACCCAGGCGGGAAGTTCCTGGCGAAGCCAGGTAAGTCCCGGTGATATCGTTTTGGTGTGCGATGTCGGTGGAGGAACGGCCGACTTCAGCCTGATCGCGATCAGCGGAAAGGAAGGCAATCTGGAAGTCGAGCGGATCAGCGTGGGCGAACACATTCTGCTTGGCGGTGACAACATGGACCTCGCGTTGGCTTACACGCTCCAGGCCAAGCTCGAAGCTGAGGGCAAATCGCTCGACAGCTGGCAGTTTCTCGCGCTGATTCATGCCGCCAGCCGCGCCAAGGTCGAGCTGTTCAACGACGAGTCTATTGAGCAGGCTCCCATTTCCGTGCCGTCCCGCGGTTCGAGCCTCTTCGCAAAAACGCTCTCGACCACGCTGGATCGAACAACGCTTGAGCAAGTCGTTCTGGACGGTTTCTTTCCGATCACCAAGGTGAACGATCTCCCCGCGGAGGGTCGCAGCGCCGGGTTGCAGGAATTTGGCCTTCCCTACGCCTCCGATCCCGTCGTCAGCAAGCACCTCGCGCGGTTTCTGACGCGCAGCCTGACCAATATAAAGGCGAGCGACTCTCTCCAGGCCCTCGTGGGGGCGCGTGCCGAAGACTCGGACTACCTGAGGCCAACCGCGGTTCTCTTCAACGGCGGTGTATTCAACGCCGCCTCGATCCGCCGGCGTATTCTTGATCTGCTCGCCTTTTGGAATGACGGTAAGCCGGTTCGCGAACTCGAAGGATTTCAGCCGGACCTCGCGGTGGCCCGGGGAGCGGCGCTCTACGGACGCAATCGCGCGACCGGCAAGGGTATCCGCATCAAAGCGGGCACCGCGCGTTCCTACTACATCGGCCTGGAAACTTCCATGCCCGCCATCCCGGGCTTCAAACCTCCGATCAAAGCGCTCTGCATCGTTCCGCAAGGCATGGAAGAAGGGAGCGAACTCCTCATCGAGGGAAAAGAATTCGGCTTGATCACGGGACAACCGGCGGACTTTCGCTTTTTCGCCTCAGAGGTTCGAAGTGGAGACACTCCCGGCCAGATCATTCCGAACGCCGAGCGCGAACTCGAAGAAACCAGTCGCATCGAAGTGACCCTGCCACCCATCGAAGGCTTGCCCGACGGGCAACCCGTGCCAGTCCAAATGAACCCCGTGGTCACCGAGCTCGGCAACCTCGAGCTCTGGATGAAGCACACCGGCTCCGACCGACGCTGGAAGGTCGAATTCCAAGTGCGCATGGAATAGCAGCGTAGAGAGTGATGGCTGAGGTTGATCGCTGATGGATCGATCCTCATCGCAAACGCGTGGGGGGGCCAGCGCCGACCTCTCAACTCTCAACCATCAACAATCAACTTTTTCTCGAATGTCTCTCGCCAAGTTCAGCATCGGCATCGATCTCGGGACGACCAATTGCGCGATGGCGTTTGTCCCGCTGGAGGATGAAACGTCCCGCAGCGAGATGTTCCCAGTGCCGCAATGGGAAGGCTATGGTTCGCTCGTTGAAGCGCTCACGCTTCCATCTTTCCTCTACCTGCCGAGGGACGATGAGGCCGCCCACATGCTCGGGAAAGACTCCGCCGGACGGGAGTGGATCGTCGGACGGTTTGCGCGCAAACAGGCGGCAGACTCGCCCGGGCGCGTGGCGCACTCCGCCAAATCGTGGCTTTGCCACCATGCCGTGGACCGCAGCGCTCCATTTTTGCCGTGGAGGTCGGACGAGATTCCCGTTGAGAAGAGGATCTCCCCAATTCAGGCCTCAGCCTTGCTGCTGGAATACCTGCGCGAAGTCTGGGATGCCCGTTTCGCGAAGGACGGCGCCGAGTTCCGTCGTCAGGAGATTACCGTCACCGTTCCGGCGTCCTTCGACGCGGTCGCGCAACGACTGACGTTGGACGCGGCCGGTCAGGCTGGATTCCCGGAGAATGTTCGTCTCCTCGAAGAACCCCAGGCTGCCTTTTATCGGTGGCTGGAGGAACATGCCGCACCGGATGCTCTGGACCTGCCCGAGAGTGCCGCCTCGCACGTCCTTGTCGTCGACATCGGTGGCGGGACGTCGGACTTCAGCCTGTTTGCCGTGACGCGCAAACCGGGATCGACATTGCCCCACATTAAACGCGTCGCCGTGAGTGACCACCTGTTGCTCGGAGGAGACAATATCGACCTCACACTCGCACATCATCTCGAACAACGACTCGCCACCCAGCTCTCACTCACGCAGTGGAACTTCCTCGTCGCGCGATGCCGGGATCTGAAGGAACGCTGCCTTGCCGGCTCACAGCATGATGAAGACTACGCGGTCTCGATTCCCTCGTCGGGTTCCAGCCTGCTGGGCAAAACGCTCACTGCCCGCATCCGTCGCGACGAAGTTGAAGCGATTGTCCTCGACGGGTTCTTTCCCGAATGCCAACTGGATGACCGTCCCGAAAGCACGCAGACAGGGCTCAGAGAATGGGCGCTTCCGTATGCGGCTGACAGCGCCGTCACCCGCTACCTCGCGGACTTTCTCCGCGGTAGGCCACGCGTGGATGCCATCCTCTTCAATGGCGGATCGCTCCATCCTGAGGCGCTGCGTCTGCGCCTGCAACGGCAGATCGCCAATTGGCAACCCGGCACCGAGCCGGTCGTTCTGCAAAATTCCGAGCCGGACCTTGCGGTGGCCCGTGGTGCGGCTCGCTTTGGCAGCCTCGTCCACCGACGCGCTGAGCGTATCGAGGCTGGCGCGGCCCGTGCCATCTACCTCGAAGTCCATCGTCAAAAAGCCACGGACGATCAAAAGTCCGCGCTCGTTTGCATTCTCCCCAAAGACGCTCCCGCGGAAGAGGAATTCAAGATCTCTCAGCCCGGGCTCGAGCTGCGGCTCAATCACCTCGTTCGCTTTCAACCTTACTATTCCACGCGGCACGATTCCGACGGACCAGGATCGCTCGTCCCGTGGAATGATGTCGAATTCCGCCGACTCCCTCCCCTGCAAACCATTGCCAAGCTCGAAGACAAACATTCTCGAAGCGGACGCGACCGGGTGCCGGTCACACTGACCGCCAGAATGAATGAACTTGGCCTGCTGAAGGTCGCCTGCCAGAGCGCGGATCCCCGGATCAAGCAAGCCTGGCCGCTCGAGTTCAATTTGCGCGCGCCGGAATCGGGCGCAGGAGACGATCGGACGGCTCCTCTGAACCCGGGGGTCACAGATGAGCAACTGGAAGCCGCGCGAGCGCGCATGAGTTTGCTCTTCTCCAAACCGCTCGACCAACGCAACAAGATCAGCGCGACTAACCTGCTCAAGAGCCTCGAACAACTACTCGAAACACCCAGGGCCAACTGGAACTGGGTGCTCATTCGCCAGCTCTGGCGGACCCTTTACGAGCAGATCGATGATCGGAGACGATCCGTCGAGCACGAAGAGACCTGGCTGATCCTCGCGGGATATTTTCTTCGTCCGGGCTTTGGTGCAGAGGGGGACGATCTCCGCATCGATCAATTGTGGCAAATCAAGAACGACGGTCTCGCTTTCGCCGGAAAGCGCATCCAGCTTCAGGAATACATCCTCTGGCGTCGCATCGCCGGAGGGCTCGAGCGAGCGCGCCAGGAAACGCTCCTGCAGCCAGAACTGCCGCGCCTTTTCAGCCAGAAGAACCCCGCTCCGGAGCTCATTCGTCTGGCGGGGGCCCTGGAGAGAATTTCACAGGCTGGCAAATCCGACCTGGTTGGTCACTTCACGGCCAGCGCTCGCGATCTCGCAGAGAAGAACCAGCATTGTGCCCCTTATCTGGTGTCACTGGGGCTTCTTCTTAATCGCTCACCGCTCTACTCGGGCATCGAAGATGTGATGCCCCCCGAGCACGTTGAACGCGTTTACGAAGCGCTCTGCCACCTTGATTGGGCGGAAGCCGAGCTCGTGGAGACCCAGAACCTTTTCCTCCGCGCGGCCCGCGTCATTGACGATTCGAGACTCGATCTTCCCCGATCTCTCCGGGAAAAAATCGCCTCGAAACTCGAAAGGTCCGGCGTCACCCCGCTGAAAGTCGAAAGGATCAGGCGGTTTGTTCCCGTCGAACGCTCCGATCGCGCCAGTCTCTTCGGAGAATCGTTGCCGCCAGGCCTTGTCATGGAAGCGGCGCAGCAGGCGTAAGTTCCGAACGGAAACCTATCTTCTCAAATCGGCATCCCACTCGATTCGGCCAGGGAAGCGGCGCTGCGAAAACCACAAGATGCCCAACATGTCGAGCAAAGGCTTCCACCAGAATACGGAAAAACCGTACTTCGACACGCCCCTGGTTCTCGGTCGATGGGCGACCTCGACCTGACGCAATGTGAAACCGCCCGCCACCGCCATGGCTCCCATGAACGAATAGAGCGTGCGGATGGGAATGAAGGAACCCACCACTTCCTGACGGAACGCTTTGAGCGCACATCCGGTGTCGCGTAATCCGTCGCCGAGGAGCTTGGAGCGAATGCCGTTGGCGAGTCGCGACATCGCCAGGCGCAGCCAGGAATCCTGCCTGCGCGCGCGGACGCCGGCGGCCATATCACAAAAGCTCAGTTCGGCGAGGAGCTTCGGAATGTCGGCGGGATCATTTTGTCCGTCTCCATCGAGAGTGACGATAATCTGACCTGCCGCCTGCTTCATGCCAAAGAAGAGCGCGGCGGCCTGACCGTGATTCGATCGGAAATGGAACGTTCTCGCCTGAGGCCAGCTCCCAGCCATCGCATCGAGTTTCGATCGCGTTCGATCTCGACTTCCGTCATCGACAAAGATGCCTTCGTACGTCCGACCGAGAGTGTCGCACACCACCCGGAGTTCTTTCAGCAGCGGCATCACGTTCTCCTCCTCGTTAAAGAAGGGCACCACGATCGAAATCTCCGGCATCATCGAGTCCGCCTCAAAGATGACCGCCTCCCGCGTTGTCCGATCCCTTCGGAGGACTGTTCTTGTAGATCACAATAAACTTTTGGTCGCCAGGGAGCCGATAGAGAACGTGTCGTCGGTAGTCCATCGCCCACGCGCGCAGGACGCCGCTGTGCCGATCGCCGAAAGTCCCGAGCGGGAGTTCAATTTCCCAGTCGCCTCCCTTGCCAAGGTCTGATATCGCGAGAAACTCCCAATCCATCCGGTTGCTCTTCCGCAGATAGATTGGCCGGCTAAGAGGCGTGCCCGCCGCGATCGCGACCCACTCACCTTGCGCGTTTTGCACTCCCAGGATGACGGCATCCGCCGAGCGGCCGCGCGCGCCAAGCGCGAAACCAGAGGCCCGCCACCCATTTAGGCCTCGCATGATGAGCTTGTTCATGCGCCCCTTTTTCGCGCCCTCGGGTTCCACTTCCCGGCCAAGCGCCGAAATTCGGAGATCCTCGGCCCGAGGTGGTTTGAGCATGCCGAGTTTCTCCAAATTGCCGGCCATGGCCTCGATCGTCTCATCCTTTCCACCAAGCAGATCGAACCGAGCATCGGTCGGAATCTTTCCCAGAAAATGCAGCCTCGCCAGGGCATGCCAGCGAGTCAGACTCCATTCCTCCATCAGATTGTGACCATAGATCCAGCTGACCGCTTGAAGGGAAAGGTAGAGTCCCACCATGAGACCTTGCGTCCAGAGTATTGGGCCGCGCCACGCCACCGAATTGCCCCCTGATTCCGCAAAAGATTCTTCAAGCTCGGCAAACGCGGAAAACAAAAGCGCGACCAAGGCGACGATACAGAACGCACCGAAGGTCGCGTAACGCGGCGTGAGTGGTTGCTCGTCACCGCGCCAGACGCGCCCAAGACAAACGAAAGCCGCCGTCAAAAATGTGAATAGTAGAAGACACGCCCAAGGTAAGGCATGGTTCAGGAAGAGCCCGCGTTTCCAGGCCACGGCGAGCCCAAGCAAAGCAAGGAGCAGGACGATGGTGCCGAAGATGTGGGCGAAGATGAGATTGTCGGCGACCGGAAATCCCCTGGCCATGGAGTTCCCGAACATCCCCAGAATGAAACGACCCATGCGAAAAACGGTCTGACTCGGATGTTCTTGAAGCAGGCGCAACGTGCTCATTGTCGGAGGCACGCCTTCGTGGCCATAAGCATATTCGGCAATGGCGGAGTTATGCTGAAGTCCCGAGAAGTAGAGCGTCAGGGCGACCGCCCCGAGCAGGACCCATGCGATCGCAAACTTCCTGCGGGCCACCTTGGCCAGAATGTCCGGCGCAAACAGAATCAGCGGCAACACCGCCGGCCAGATCAAGTTGCCCTGCACAAAGCTGAAATTGCCGGCGAGAGCCAAGAGCGCGGCCAGCAGGAACTTGGGAAGCGCCGGAATGCGCGCGTAAAGCACGACCAGGCAAAGGGCAAGGCAGGTGTAGGGCAGAAAATAGGCAAACTGCATCGGCCAAAGCCAATTGTGGAATTGAATCGGCGAGAACAGGGCGATGTTCATCAGCACCCAAGTCCACAGAACACTGGTCCTGCTCCCATGGAGACGCATCATCAGCCAGAGAAGGCATACGGAAATGATCGCCACCACCGAGAAGGTAATGAAAGACTGCACCCGATAGTCGCCCCCACTGGCGAACATCGCGGCGATGATGATAATGCGCGGAAGAAGGAGCCTATGCTCGTCGTGCGGAGCCCAAAGTTCCTGAAACCGCAAGGTTCCATTTTTCGCCTGCTCGAGTAGAGGAACGAATTGCCAGTCGTCCATGAAAGGGACGTTGACCGCATAGGCGCTGATGTCCGCGAGCAAGAAAGCTGCCGGCAAGACACCCAGGAAGATTAATAAGCCCTTCGCCACGTTCGGATGAAGGAGCATGGAGGAAAATCTTCCTCTCGGATGAAGGCCGGGCGATGCCAGGGAAGTATTCATCAACTGGCTCTCAAGCCATGCGACTGATTTTGCCGAAGACCATCGGTGCTATGGGCGAAAAGACCGGCTTACAAACTGCGATGAAAATCGGTCTTCGGAGAGAAGGGTCCGTTGGGGGAAAGCTCATGGTCGCCGTCAAGGTGGTAGAGCAGGTTGCCGCGCGAAAAATCCAAGGCCCAGGCCGAGACCGTCCCGACCTCCGACGAGTCAAAGACTCCCGGCGGGAAATCAGCCTCCCATGCACCCAACTGTGCTTCCTGAGGGGACCGACACCCTAGAAATTCGAAGTCGGATCGAGAGCTATCGCGAAGGTATTGGGCCGAGGTATAGGGGGTCGCGGTGGTCCGCACCACCCATTCGCCTTCTCTGTTCCGGGTACAGAACAGGATGATATCAGCCGGGTGATTATCCCGACACACGGCACTTCCCGAGACATGCCAACCTCCTCCCTCCAGTTTGTCCATTCGCTCCCACGTCCTCTTGGACGGATCGCGAAGGGCCACCTCAGTCCCGAGACTCGCAAGCCGTAAATCTCGCGCTCGAGGCGGGCTCAACATTCCCAGTTTCTCCAGAACGTGGACTCCGTTCTCAAAGATCTCTTTCTGACCGCCCAAATAACGATATTCGAGCTCCGGGGCGTAAACGCTCCCCAGAAAGTGGAGGGACGCTCGAGCGCGCGACCGCGCCATCTCCCATTCCTCCATCAGATGCGTCCCGTACCGCCAACCGACCCACTCGACGGAAAGATAGATCCCCACAAGCAAACCAAGCGCGCAGGGCATTACCCGATCCAGGTCGATTCTTCCCATCAAAAAGACCCTCTTGCCATCGGAAGAGGGCGCCGCTGCGTGCAAGAGAACGGTCCCCGCGAGCATAACCAGAGCCACTACGCAGAACGTGCCAAAGGTGGTATACCGCATCGTGAGAGGTTGATACTCGCCGCGCCAAACCCGTCCGACGCAAACGAACGCTGCCGTCAAGAACGAGAACAGCAGCAGACAGACCCAAGGCAGCGCACGTTCCCGAAGTGCGCCCCTCTTCCACGCCATGTACGCCCAAACCAGAGCCAGCAACAGAACCACCGCGCCAGCTCGTCGAGCCAACATCAAATTATCCAGAACCGGAAACCCTCGCCCAATCGCGTTGCCAAACATTCCCACAACAAAAAGTCCCATCTGTGAGAGCGTCGTTCCCGGATGCGCCCGGAGCTGCTCCAATGTGCTGAATGTGGGCGGGACTCCTTGATGACCGTAGGCATAGGCCGGGTCGGCGGAGTTATGGTTCAGACCGTGAAAATACAGCCCGGCAGCGAGCAACCCGAGAGCGAGCCAGCCAACGGCAAACTTCCGCCTGACTTCTTCTTCCAGGATTCCGGGCGCAAACAGGATTACTGGCAGCGCGACCAGCCAGATCAGATTACCCTGAACGAAACTGTAATTCCCAGCGATGGCACATGCAGCCGCGAGGCCGAACTTCCATCCCGCGCCAATCCGCAGATAGAGCGCACAGAAGCACAGGGCGAGAAATGTGTAGGGGAGGAAGTAGGCGAATTGCATCGGCCACAACCAGTTGTGAAACTGCACCGGTGAGAAAAGTGCGATGTTGGCGAGAAGCCAGGTGATCCAGGCACCCGGGCGCTCTCCGTTGAGGCGAATGAGCAACCAGAGAAAACAAAGCGAAATGATCTGCACGACAAGGAAGCTGATGCAGCACTGCATCCGATAGTCGCCCTTGAAGGCAAACATCGAGGCGATGATGACGATCCTCGGAATCAGAAGCCGGTGTTCGTCGTGAGGGGCCCAGAGGTCACCAAACGTCAGTTGTCCGGTGCTCGCCTTCTCCAGCAGCGGAATGAACTGCCAGTCGTCCATAAACGGCACGTTGACCGCATTTCGCCTGATTTCCTGAAAGAGGAAAAATGCGGGCAGGGAGCCCAGCACAAAGAAGAGTGCCACGCGCGCAGCGCGAGCCGTACCGAGCTCTTTCAAGAGGGACAAACTTCAGAAAATTTTGAAAAGGCTTCATACGAGCCAAACAATCCGTGTGTAAAGCACTTTTCCGAGCGATGCGATAGGAAGGCCCGCGCTCCTCGGAGAGTCTCTGCCTTCGGAACTCCCCTTCCGTCAGGAAAACGTTGCCCCGCATTGCGGGTTTCGAAGAGGAATTGCTTTTGCTTTCCCGAAAATTCAGGCAGAAATTACCGAGCCCCTTATGAAGCCCGCATTCTCTGAAATTACTAAAATTCCCTACGAAGGCCCGAAATCCAAAAACCCGCTCGCCTTCAAGCATTACAACGCCGAAGAACTCGTCGAGGGCAAGACCATGGCCGAGCATCTCCGATTCTCGGTGGTCTACTGGCACACTTTCCGCAACGTCTTGAGCGATCCCTTCGGTCCGGGGACAGCCATTCGCCCGTGGGACGATGGTTCAAACTCGATTGAGAACGCCTGCAACCGAGTCCATGTGGCCTTCGAGTTCATCGAAAAACTTGGTGCCCCCTTCTATGCCTTCCACGATCGGGACGTCGCCCCAGAAGGCGCCAGTCTTGCCGAATCCAACAAGAACCTCGATGCGGTCGTCAAGGTGCTCAAGGAAGAGCAGGAGCGCACGGGCATCAAGCTTTTGTGGGGCACCGCCAGTCTATTTACAAACCCGCGGTTCTGCCACGGGGCGGCCACCAGCCCGAATGCGGATGTCTTCGTCTACGCCGCGGGCCAGGTAAAGAAAGCTCTCGAGGTGACGCACGAACTGGGCGGCGCGGGCTACACCTTCTGGGGTGGACGCGAAGGATACTCGACGCTCTGGAACACCGACATCAAGAGAGAGGTCGACCATCTCGCGAAATTTCTGCATATGGCCGTCGATTATAAGAAGCAGATCGGCTTCAAGGGTCCTTTCTACATCGAACCCAAGCCGAAGGAACCGACCAAACATCAGTACGATTCGGATGCGGCCGCCTGCCTAAACTTTCTGCGAGAGTACGACTTGCTCGAGCATTTCAAACTGAACCTGGAGACCAACCACGCCACCCTCGCCGGCCATACCATGCATCATGAATGCGAGGTTGCCGCGGCTGCTGGCGCCCTCGGTACGGTGGACGCCAATACCGGCGACGAGTTGATCGGTTGGGACACCGACCAGTTTCCGACGAGCCTCTACCTCACGACGCAGGTGATGCTAACGGTCCTCAAGATGGGCGGACTCACCACCGGTGGACTCAACTTCGACTCCAAGGTACGTCGCGAAAGCTTCGAACCGGTCGATCTCTTCTATGCGCACATCGGAGGCATGGACGCCTTTGCCCGAGGTCTCAAGATCGCCGCGGCCATTCGTGCCGACGGGCGCCTCGCCCAGTTGGTGAAGGACCGTTACTCATCCTGGGATAGCGGAATTGGCGCGTCGATCGAGGCCGGCAAGGAGAGCTTTGCCTCTCTCGAGAAATACGCTCTGAGTCATCCCGACCCGGTGCAGCATGGCAGCGGACGCCAGGAACTCTTCGAGAATATCGTCAACGACTTGATCTAGGCCAAGCGGGTTTCGAACCGGCCGCAAGGAGGTTGAACTCGCGCTGTCGAAGCGCGAGCGTGAGGTGACTCTGTGCCAGAGTGGTTGTGACAGGAAGCTGCACAACCTCTCTCCCAGTTTCCTCGGGGTGAAGAGCGACCGCGCAGAATCGCTTTGGCGCCGAGATGAATCGCGCCCCTTTCTGTTGATCACCTTCTCGGATCGGCGTTCCGCGTGTTCCTGATCTCGTAGATGGTCGTCGTGCCACTGATCTCGTTGCCGACGACCAGCAATGGTTTTCCATTCGGGCTGTCATCACTACTGATGAAAAGCAAGCCTTCAGGACCGAGGTCGCCCGCGCCGGGATCTCCTCCCCCGTCGTCGGTCTCTGGCTCGACGTTAAAGTTGCGCCTGTTCACATACTGGACAAACTTGGGCGCTTTTGGATCGCTCACATCAAAGACGACCACGCCGCCGATCCGTTCCAGACCGATAAAGGCATAAGGGGTGCCCGAAACTTTGCCGATGACCACGCCTTCCGGTTCGGGGCCCTTGTCATCACTGCGGTTGTCGAACTCGTTGTTAGTATTCGACGCGTTGAAGTTCGCCGGATAGGCCTTGGCGGTGATACGCTCAAGAGCATCGCCGGAGTCGGTACTGTAAATGGCCGTCGACATCCCAAACGCTGAACGATCGCGCGCCGAAAGCGAACAATTCGGTATAAAGGCCGCTTGCTGAATCCTTGCCCATCGTTGTTGTGATATTCAGCCGGCCAAGGTTCGCATTATTCTTGAGCACTGCACCATTCGGGAAGGCCACCGGATCAAGGATCACGTCGCCGTTGCCGATACGGATCGCCTCTTCAAACGCTTCATACTCGCGCGCATCCCCTTCGTTGGCAGTGATAAGAAACGTCTTTGGACCGACCTTGTAGCAGGCGATCGCGTCCGGCAAATACATGCCCTTCACCGGCCACTGGCGAATGTTGATCTTCCCGTCACGGTCGCTGGCGTCGAAACCATTGGAAGTTGTCTCGATGATTCCGAGTTGGATCGGTTCGGGAACATCGTTCCAAGTGAAGGTGCCGTCGGGATTCACCGTGGTATTTGCCACCTGAAAGTCATTGTCATTGATGACCGCGATCGTCTGAGGATCGACCAGCGTCAGGCCTTCGACCTTCTGGACCCGATTGTAGCCCGCGGCATTCAGGTCCAGGTGCAGAATCTTCTCGATCGGGTGGATACCATTAGCGACCAGTTCTGCGACTGTAAGCTGGTCGACCGTCTTGCCAGTGGCGCCGATGAGGCCACTCAAACTGGACACATCCGTCGCGCCGGTAAGATTAAGCCGATAGACTTTCTTTTCGATGACAGAGGGCGAATCCCCCGGCACCGAATCGTCGTCGCGCTCGACGACGAGAAACTCCCCGTTCCCGAACGAGACCGCATCGCCAATCTTGTCGGCTCGGGTATTGGGTTCAGGCCCGAGATTGGGGTTGTCCATCACGTAGACGAATTGTCTGGTCGCATGGGTCAGGGGATTGAATTCCACCACGCGAACGTTGGTCATCGCGTTGAGTTGCCCATTGGAAAGCGTGTCCGGGTTGCGCAACGGGCTCTGGACGAAGGCATAGATTTTTCCGCCGTCGAAGGCGATCGCCTCGAAGCCACGGTTCTGGCGTCGCTGCGCTAACACCTCCGGAAGCGCCTCGATCCCAAATGTTCCGGCCGGCTGGCCCGCCGCCGCGGCAGTTCCGCGGGGCACAAAGCGCTCGATGAGAACGCCATCTTGGTCGAAATGATAGATGGCCGGACGATACTCGTCGACCATCCAGAAAGTGCCGTCCTCCGGGTTGACGACAATGCCTTCGAAGTCTCCGCCCAGCGGGTCGAGCGGCAGAGCATTCCCTAACAGGTCGACCGGCTTTTCGTCGTTGTACGGTGTGTTGCCAGAGTCATTAATCGCAATGTTGGGAAGGCCGGTCAACGGATGACCCTCTGCGTTCTTGACGTTCTTGAGAGGAAGGCGTTCGGTGAGGGTCAGAATGCCCTTCTTACGATCGAGCTCAAAACGCACGATCTCCGGAGTAAACCCGGGCAGAAGGAATGGGCGACTAATGCCGTTCGGCTCAGCGTTGGGGCCTCGGTCGGTGTGGGTCAGGAACTTGTAGCGGCCGGTCCTCGGATCGATCCCTTCGAAGTGCAGACCGGAAAATCCGCCAAGGAAGAGTTCCTGCCCGGCGGCCGTGGCGCCGATCGAGGGCAAGACAGCCGGATTGAACTGATAGACAGCGAATTTCTTGGTTTCGACAAGGCGATGATCCTTGAAGCCAAGTCCGACCAGCTTGGTCACCGTAGCGGATCGAATGTCGATGACGGCGAGGGCATTGTTCTCCTGGCAGGTGAGCCAGGCGGTCCGCGAATCCTGTGCGACTGCGATATACTCCGGCTCGATATCCTGGGCCACCGTCGCGTTCGGACCAAAGATGCGGATTGATGGATCGAGGGCGACGTTGTTGAACGACGTGAAGCTGACGGTGCGCACGTCACTTTGTCTTACTCCGGGCGCGCCACGGCGCAGATCCACAATGCTGACGGAGCCCTCGGGATCTACCGTGTAGTCCGCACCAGGCTCTCCTTCGTTGGCGACAAGCAACCAGCGCCCGTCCGGTGAAAAGGTGAGCATGTCTGGCAATGCCCCGACCTGCACGGAGCCAAGAAATCTCAACTGCCGGTCCAGAAAAACCACCTGTCCCGGGTCTGTCTTGACAGCGCTCTCCACGGCCACCGCAATCACCCCCTGATGCACCGCGACGCTGTTGGCGACCGCACCGAATAACGTGACGTCGATCTGAGCGACCTTCCTCGGTCGAGAGGGATCCCAGATGGAAAGCACATCGACCGTTGCAGCTTGTGCGTTGACCACAAACAGCCTGCGCGTCCGCGAATCGTAAGCAACGATTTCCGCCCCGCCGCGGTCGAAGATGCCGCTGGCGTAGGTCCCAATGGGTTTCAAGCTAATGCTTTTCTGATCGGCGATGGAGCGATTCAGTCCGGCGAGCGAGAGGGCAAGGATCCAAAGGGTCAGGGCAATTCTGGGAAATTTCATGGCAGTATCCTTGGGCTCCTCTGATGAGCGCCTCAAAGGTGTGCCATGTCTGCTCGAAAGCGATAGACGCCATCAAGCGTGACAATGAAACAATCACGTCACATTCGGCGAAGCGCGCAAAATCGTCGCACAAACGTGCGGAGCAGGAGCCGGCCCGGCGAGGTCAGACGACGATCAGTAAGGTTCGATCGTTTCGGATCGCCATGAAAACTAAGCTTAGGCTGCGGCCAAAAATCGGCTCCCCCAAGACCCATTCGGCGCGGAAGCCTTTTGATCTGCCGGCACCGCAGCCGGGTTCGGCTGCGGTCACGTGGCCTCAGGGTTCTCTTTTCTTTCGTGCTTGTAGTGGACGACTCTGACCGGTTCGACGGTCACCATGCCGCCCTGAATCATTTCTCCGAGTTTGGCAAGAAACGCTTCCACCTTCGGCGCGGTATCGACGATCTCGACGACAATCGGAAGATCCGTCGATAAGTTTAGGATCTTCGCGGTGTGAATGCGACTGGTCGCGCCAAAGCCCATCGGACTGCGGAAGACGGTTGCTCCAGCCAGACCTTCTTTGCGCGCCTTGAGCACAATGGCCTCATAGAGTGGACGTCGCTCCCACTGATCGCTTTCGCCCGCATACACCCGCAAGCGCAGACACTGTTCGGTAAGTTCCATGGTCTTAGATCCGGCCGGGCAGCATGCCCGCCACCGCGATTCCGGCGCCCGCCGCCACCAGGCAGAGGACGACCGAGGAAAGGATATTGCCCGCCGCGGAAAACCATTGTCCGTCCTGAACGAGGAGCATGGTCTGCAGGCTGAATGAGGAAAACGTGGTAAACCCGCCGAGAATGCCAATGGTAACAAACGCTCTCGCGACGGGGGAAACGAGCAGCGGTCCGTCAGGGCCGGTTAGTCCGGTAAAGAGACCGATCACGAATGAGCCGATCACATTGACGACGAGGGTCCCCCAGGGAAACGTGCTGTGCGTGGCTTCGGAAACCCAGGTGGACATTACGTAACGCAGGGCGCTGCCGATTGCGCCACCGACCATCACCGCCGCATAGAGTTTCACATCCTGGGTATCGTGATGCCTGTTTGTCGCATGTACTTGCCGGCACGATCCGCGTAGCTGGTTTCGCAGACCTCCTCGGCGAGGAAAAAGACGACCTGAGCAAGACCCTCATTGGCGTAAATTTTTGCCGGCAGCGGGGTGGTGTTGGAAATCTCGAGCGTGACGTGCCCTTCCCATTCGGGCTCGAACGGGGTGACATTCACAATGATGCCGCACCGCGCGTAGGTGGACTTACCCACGCAGATGGTGAGGACGTTGCGCGGGATCCGGAAATACTCGACGCTGCGAGCCAGGGCGAAGGAATTCGGCGGCACGATACAGACGTCGGTGTCCATGTCGACCATCGATTGCGCGTCAAAGGACTTGGGGTCGACGACGGTATTGAAGACGTTCGTAAAGACCTTGAATTCACGGGAGACCCTGAGGTCATAGCCGTAACTGGAAAGTCCGTAGCTGATGACACGCGAGCCGTTTGTCAGGGCTTTGGTCTGGGCATCGACGAACGGCTCGATCATGCGATGCTCCGTCGCCATGCGACGGATCCAGCTGTCCGAACAGACGCTCATCCTCTAGAATGGCATTCCGGGGATATCCATTCCGCCCGTGACTTTTTTCATTTCCTCGGCCGCCATCGCTCGCCCGTCCTCGATGGCCTGTTTCACGCCAGCGAGAACAAGATCCTCGAGCATCTCGACGTCCTCCGGATCGACCACGCTGGGATCGATCTTGATCGAGAGGACGTCGCCGGCTCCATTGGCCGTCACGGTCACTTTGCCGCCTCCCGCGCTCGCTTCGATCGTCTTCTGCGAGAGTTCTGCCTGCTTCTCGGCGAGTTTGGCCTGCATGCGCTGCGCCTGCTGGAGCATTTTCTGGATGTTCATTTCGTCGCAGTCTGGATTTCGCCGGCAAAGATTTCGAGGGCTTTCTTGATCAGAGGATCATTTTTGAATTCCTCCGCGGGGTCCGCCGGCTTTGCGGGAGGGGCGGGCACAGGCTCTTCGGGGGGCTGCGCCGACTCCGCCGCCGGTTCTTCGGTAGAAGGTTCGGGCAATTCCTCTCCGATTTCCAGGCGGAGTTTGACAGTCCGGCCGAGCGCCGTGCTCAATTGCGCTTCGGCGTTCTTGCGACCGTCCTCTCCGACCACAGACCGCAGTTCAACCGCCGATGACGGAGGAAGCTTGACGAACACGGTGCTCTCGGACGCCTCCGCAAAGACTCCCTTGGTCAGCCAGCGAAACTTGATACTTGATTCATACGAAGCCGCCACGCGATCCCAGGCAACCGCGGCGTCGATGGTCCGGTCCGATCGCGGTGGCGAGGCGGGACCGCTCGGAGGCAGGGCCCGGGAAGGAGCCGCGCTCTGCGACGGTCGCGGCGCCGGAGAGGAAACCGTCGAGCCACCCTGCAGCGCGGTGAGCGTCTCGATGACCTCCTCCAGACTCGCCTGGTCGAGCAGATGTGTCGCCTTGATCACAGCGACATCCAACTGCAGCTTCTTGTCCGCGGCCCATTTCATGCGCGACTCGGTTTCCGCCAAATGATCGAGGAGCGTCAGGAGCTTGGCTTGCGGCACAGATAGACCCTCGGTCACGCCCGCGACCAGGAGATCGCGAACCCGACCGATCAGTTCACCGAGCAGACGAGAGAGGTCTTTGCCGGACTCAGCCTGTTCCGCCACGATCTTGAGCCCGCCCGCAGCATCGCGTTGAAGGATTCGCTCCAAAAGGGCGGCGATCGCCTCGGCCGAAGTGAACCCGAAAACCGACATGACATCCTGACTGGTGATCGTGTTTCCGCAGAAGGCCACGCATTGATCCAGCATGCTTTCGGCATCTCGCAGGCCACCCTCGGCGCCACGCGCAATGGCGTCGGCGGCGGCCGGTTCCAGCGAAATCTTTTCCTTTCCCGCGATGGCCAGCAGATGTTTGGCAATGGCGCCGGTGGCAATCCTGCGCAAGTCGAAACGCTGGCAGCGGCTTGTGATCGTCGCCGGAACTTTCTGCCCTTCCGTGGTGGCGAAGATAAACTTCACATGCTCCGGAGGTTCTTCGAGCGTTTTGAGGAGAGCGTTGAAGGCTCCGGCGCTCAGCATGTGCACCTCGTCGATAAGATAGATCTTGTACGGACCGCGCGCCGGCGAGTAAGCGGCGTTGTCTCGCAATTCCCGTATATTCTCGACTCCGTTGTTGCTGGCGCCGTCAATCTCCAGCACATCCAGGCTTCGCCCTTCCGCGATCTCAACGCACGCATCGCAACGCCCGCAAGGCGTGGCGGTCGGCCCTTCCACGCAGTTTAAAGCCTTGGCGAGGATTCTCGCCGTGGAGGTCTTGCCGATTCCGCGCGGACCGACGAACAAGTAGGCCTGCGCAACCCGTCCGGAGGTGATGGCATTCTGCAGGGTGCGTGTGATGTGCTCCTGCCCCACCACCTCCTCGAACGTCTGTGGTCTGTACTTCCGCGCAAAGACACGATAGGTCACTTCAAAAGAATAGGCTGCTCGACCGATTTCGGAAGTCGGAAGGAGCAAAAATTTCCGGCTCAGTCGCGGTCAAGGCGAACGCCATCCTGGCGCAATGCCTCGTCATAGAAGTTCCCGCGAAAGCTTAACCGGTTCATATAAACCGAGATAACCGCTGCAATCATCAGCGCGGGCAGAGCGTAAATCTGCCGTGTCATTTCCATCACGATCAATATCGATGTAATCGGCGCTCGCACCACCGCTCCCAGACACGCGGTCATACCCGTCAGGGCCAAAAGCGTCTTGTCCTGGCTGGTCAGGCCAAGCTCCGCGGGAGACAAACCAGTCACGAGCACACCCGCCATGGCGCCAAAGAACAGCAGGGGCGCAAAAATCCCCCCACAACCGCCGGCACCGTAACAAAACGCCGTTGCCAAAAGCTTGGCCACCAGCAAGCACAAGGCCACCGTCCAGACGATACCACCGTTCAGCGATTCGATCAGATCATGATCGCCCAGTCCGAACACACCGAGCCGACCGGTCAAGGCGAACGCTGCCAGGGCAAACGCTCCCCCAGCCACCGTCCCCATGGCGAGTTTCCACGCCCCGGGGACCGCCGACTGTTTGCATCGCTCGCGAATGGCCAGGGTCAGATACTGGAAAGCAAGTCCAGCGAGTCCGGCGACCACCGCAACCAACGGAGCCATCCAGAGAGCCCGCCAGCTTAATGGCAGGGCCGGTCCGACGGGGAGACTCGACGCGTCGCCGGACACAGC
The DNA here is from genome assembly GCA_963820865.1 of uncultured Verrucomicrobiae bacterium. Taxonomy (GTDB): domain Bacteria; phylum Verrucomicrobiota; class Verrucomicrobiia; order Chthoniobacterales; family Terrimicrobiaceae; genus DASTFP01. Next base: position 749,886 of record CAWGBZ010000007.1, on the reverse strand, counting down.
CAGGACGACACTTGAGGCCAGTGCCGCGGCCAACAGCGAGCGCCCGGCAAAGTTCTCCTCGTTCTTTCCGCCCGCAATCTCTTCCAGCACGAGAGTAACGCCCGCCAGCGGGCTGCCAAAGGCGGCCGCCAGCCCGGCCGCCGAGCCCGCGCAGATGGCATTTTTCCGCGTGGATGGGTTCTCCCCCAAAACCTTGGCGATCTTACTCGCCAGTGCTGCGCCGATATGAATCGTTGGCCCCTCGCGACCGAGACTTGATCCTGTCCCAATCGAGAGAGCACCACCAAAGAACTTGACCCAAACAAGATGCCACGAGAAATCGACTTGTCCCCGATGATACGCAACCTTCACTTGGGGAATTCCGCTTCCGGGGGCATCACGCGCGAAACGAGTCATCAACCAACCCGTGAACCAGGCCGCCGTGCCCATGGCCGTCAGGACAAACAACGCGAAAACGGCTCCGGGCCACTTGGACGGCACTTGCACCAACGCGCCGGCCAGCAGAATCATCGTTTCGTGAAACGCGACCGCCGCCAGCCCCGCCACCAAGCCGATCGCCGCTGTCCCACCCAGCTGCACGACGTGCTCGCGCACATTCAGCGTCGTGGCCTCTTTCCAGAGATTACCAGGCGTAGGCTTCGCCATCGCGGCCGAGGAATCTGCCGCTCTGATCCATTGTCAGACCGGTGATAGTCTTGAAGAGCGAACTCGCCGACTGTTGGGGCGACAGCGGAGCGTTCGGTCCGCCCATCCGGGTTTTCACCCAACCGGGGCTGATGGCTGTGACGACGAGGCCCGCCGGACGAAACTCCGCCGCGAGAGCGCGGGTGAGCATGTTCAAGGCGGCCTTCGACACAGCGTACGCATAGTAGTCGAAGTCTTCCTTTTCGCTGATCGAGCCGGCGCCCGAAGAAATATTCGCGACGCGCGCACGCGCTGACCTTTTCAGGTGAGGCAGGAAAACCCGCATCAGCCGCGCCACGCCAACCACATTGGCATCGAAAGCCTGATGAAACCAGTCCGGATCGACGCTCTGGAAGGGCTCGTGTCCTTCCCCAGGAAAGAAGGCGGCGTTGTTGACGAGCACGTCGAGCGCTTTGCCATCGAGGTGTTCAGCGGCCCGGACGATTGTCGCCTCGTCGCAAACATCCAGGGCCAGCGTGGTCAGGTTTTGCCATTTCGCCGCGAGGGCGGAAAGCTCCGGACGTTGCGGAGCGCGTGCGCTGGCCACGACCTGCCAGCCGGCCCGCGCAAACTCCTCCGCCAGAGCCAGGCCAATTCCGCCGCTGCTCCCTGTGATCAAAACCGTTTCGCTCATAAAACGCAAAAGCTATAGCAGATCCATCTGCCCGAGACCCTGCCGAACAGCGCTTTTCTTGCGACGCGCGCGCGCAAATGGACTGGCGCCATCCGTCTGGCCAGCAAGCGTGGGAACGCCTTCAGCGTTGAGTTCGGCCTTTTCGAGGTTGTTGAGGATTTCCTTGGCTCGATGCAGAACCGTGTCGGGCAAGCCAGCCAGCCGGGCCACCTGAATTCCATAGCTTTGGTCGGCGCGACCCGGCAGGATCTTCCGAAGAAAGATCACCTGGTCGTTCCATTCCCGCACCGCCACGTTGAGATTGATGACGCCAGAGCGTGTCCGCTCGAGATCCGTGATCTCGTGATAGTGGGTCGCGAACAACGTCCGGCAACCAATCACATCATGGAGGTGCTCGGCCACGCTCCAGGCGATGCTCAAGCCGTCAAAGGTCGAGGTCCCGCGTCCGATCTCGTCGAGAATCACCAGACTCCTGGCGGTGGCGTTGTTCAGGATGTTCGCTGTTTCGTTCATTTCGACCATGAAGGTCGACTGGCCTTTTGAGAGGTCGTCGCTCGCGCCGACCCGGGTAAAAATGCGATCCGTTACGCCGATCCGCGCCGACGCGGCGGGCAGGTAACTCCCCATCTGACTCATCAGCGCGAGCAGCGCTACCTGACGAATATAGGTGGATTTTCCCGCCATATTCGGCCCGGTGATAATCGCAAAACGCTTCTCCGCCCCGTCCAACGAGGTGTCATTCGGCACAAATCGATCTCCACCCGGCTGCTGGTCGAGCACCGGATGCCGCCCACCGACAATTTCAATCACACCGGATTCATCGACCTCCGGACGACTATAGTGACGCTGCCGAGCTGTCTCGGCGAAGGACGCCAGCGCGTCCAGGGCCGCGATGGCTGCGGCGGTGGCCTGGATCGCCGAAATCTCCGTCAGCGCCCGGCCGCGCAGTTCCTGGAAGATCTCGATCTCCCGAGCCTTGGCGCGTTCCTCCGCGCCGAGAATCTTTCCCTCGATCTCCTTGAGCTCCGGCGTGATGAACCGCTCGCCGCCCACGGTCGTCTGTTTGCGAACATAATCCGGGGGGACCGACGAGAGATTCGACCGGGTCACCTCGATGAAATATCCAAAGACGGACGTAAATCGGACCTTCAAGGATTTGATTCCTGTCCGTGCGATTTCGCGCTCCTGAAGATTCGCGATCCAGTCCTTGCCCTCACGGGAGGCTGCCCGGAGCTCATCGAGCGCGCTGTGGTAGCCGTCGCGGATCATTCCCCCGTCGCGCAACAGGGCCGGGGGCTCGTCGACGATGGCCCGGCCAAGGATCTCGACGAGATCCGGAAGCGGATGAAGTTGCCTGGCGAGGCTTTCAAAAAGCGCGACCGCCCCGTCCGGCGCCAGAGCTTCCGCACAGTCTCTCACGCCTGGAACGAGCGAGAGTGAACTGGCCAGCGCAGCGAGGTCACGCGCGTTACCCGCCGAACCATTCAGCCGCGCCACCGCACGCTCCAGATCGCGAACCTCGGCAAGGTGCTCGCGCAGCGTGCCAAGCAACAAGGCATCATCAAGCAGACGAGCGACCGCGTCCTGCCTTCGGCGGATCTCGTCGATCTCCCGCAGCGGATGGAGCACCCAGTGCCTGAGAAGGCGCGCCCCCATCGGCGTCACCGTGTTGTCGAGAACACCCAGAAGCGTCATCGCCTTTCCGGCACGGGACTGAACAAGCTCCAGGTGGCCCTGGGTGACGGCATCGAGCAGCAGGAACTCGCTCGAGCGATACGGTTGCAGCCGGCGAAGATGCGACGCATTTCTTCGCATTTGACGCGTCAAGTAATGAACAAGCGCTCCGGCGGCGCCCACCGCCCCCGGCATGTCGTCGCAGCCAAAACCGCTCAGGGAATGGACCTTGAAATGATCACGCAGCAACTCCTCGGCCTGGACAAACTCAAAGATGTAACCGTCCAGAAAATTCGTCCCCCCGAGGCCGTCCAGGAAGTCTCTCTGTTGCTCAGGGGCAATCGTCTCCGCCGGCAGAATCCGCGCCAACTCGTCAACGAGCGCCTCAAGCGTCGCAAGCTCCGTCAAGCGAAACTCTCCGGTGGTCAATTCGCAGTATGCCAAACCAAAATTGCCTTCGCGGCAACACACCGCCGCCAGGTAATTTGGACGCCGATCATCGAGCCCAAAATCGTCGAGCGTGCCTGCGCTGAGGATCTGGCTGACTTCGCGCCGGACAAGCTTTCCAGCCTGCACTTCGCCCACCTGATCGCAGATGGCCGCCCGCCAACCCGCGGCAATCAGCTTTTCAATATACCCGCGCGCAGCGTGATACGGGACACCGCACATGGGGGTTTCGCCCCGCTTGGTCAACGCCACATTCAGGATTGCCGATGCCTCCCGCGCGTCGTCGCCGAACATTTCGTAAAAATCTCCCAGCCGAAACAACAGGAGCGTATGAGGCGGCAACTCACGCCGAATGGCATGGTACTGCTTCATCATGGGCGTCTGCGAATCGACGGACATCGACAGTTCCGGGGTAAAGCTGCGCCTCAGGTCGCCAAGAATGGGCCACCTGCTCCGGATTTATCCGCAAGAATCGACGGCATTGTCGGTTTCCCTGCCGATCAACCGCGGTGGCCCGATGGTTCTTCGACCTCCGAAGACTGCCGCAGGAAAGCCGCCAGCGGACTCGTCGCTTCGGCATGATCGAGCTGCGAAGGAAGACCCGCCTCGACAGCTTCCCGGGCGCACTCGACCGCCGCCTTGAAGGCCCGCGCCATCCGCACAGGATCACGGGCCGCGGCGATCGCGGTATTGACCAGCACGGCGTCAGCTCCCATCTCAATGGCCTCGGCGGCATGGCTGGGCGCCCCGATTCCTGCATCGACGACCACCGGCACTTCCGCTTGCTTGATGATGATCTCGATCTGCGCCCGCGTTTCCAGTCCACGATTACTCCCAATCGGCGAGCCCAATGGCATGACTGTCGCCGTGCCGACGTCCTGAAGACGTTTGGCGAGAACCGGATCAGCATTGATGTAAGGAAGGACCGTAAATCCCTCCTTTACCAAAATTTCCGCGGCTCTCAGCGTCTCGATCGGATCGGGAAGCAAATACTGCGGGTCGGGATGGATCTCAAGCTTCACCCACTTGGGAAGACCGGCCGCCGCCGCCAGACGGGCCAAGCGCACCGCTTCGCTGGCATCCATTGCCCCGCTGGTGTTGGGCAAGAGGAGATACTTTTTGGGATCGATGAAATCCAGGATGTTCGCGAACGGATCGCGCTTTCCGCTGATGTCCGCGCGACGAAGGGCCACCGTCACGATCTGCGTCCCACTCGCGGCGAGTGCGTCCCGCATAACCTCGTTCGACGAAAACTTCCCCGTCCCGAGCAACAAGCGTGAGGCGAATTGGCGCCCCGCAATTTCCAATGGGCCAGTCATTCCCTACTTGTACCGCGCTCCCTCAACCACGGCAAGGGCGGGAGTCCCTCGTAAAATTAGAAGATCCATGAATGGGCCAGCATAGAAAACTGGCGGAAGCATTCAAGCGATTCGAAATTCCGGTGGAGGCACCGCCTCGAAGGCCAGGCGGCGGCCGGTTGTCGGGTGTCGGAATTCCAACTTCCAGGCGTGCAGCATATGGCGGGCGTACCCCCCGCGACGCCCGTAAAGCGGATCGCCAAGCACGGGACAACCGAGATGTTTGAGGTGAACGCGAATCTGATGGGTGCGCCCCGTCCGGGGACGGCACTCGACGAGGCTCTCGCCTCCCTTTGATTCGAGCACGCGATACTCCGTGACCGCCTCGCGTCCGCGCCCGGCGGCGACGACGGTCATCTTCTGGCGATGGACCGCATGCCGCCCGATCGGAGCGTTCACGGTACCCTGGCGGAAACGCGGGGAACCAGAGACCAGCGCCAGATAGACTTTGCTGACTTCGCGGCCCGCAAACTGCGCGGCGAGCAAACGATGGGCCGCATCGGTCTTTGCCACCACCAGACACCCGCTCGTTTCTTTGTCCAAGCGGTGAACGATCCCGGGACGGCTGACGCCCCCGATCTGGGAGAGGTTGCCAAACCGATGCAAGAGCCCCGAAACCAACGTCCCGCCTTCATGTCCGGGGCCAGGGTGCACCACCATTCCCGCCGGCTTGTTGAGAACGGCTAGCACGTCGTCCTCGTAAAGGATTTCGAGCGCCATCTCCTCGGGACGCGCCGACTCGCAGATGGCCACTGCCGGCTCGCGCCAGGCGATCTGGTCGTCCTCGCGGACGATTTCCGACGCTTTGGCGGGCAGCCCGTTAAGAAGCACACCCCCCGAGCGGATGACCGCCTGAATGCGGGACCGGGAAAGCGCCGGCAACTGCCCCGCGAGGCAACGATCCAGCCGGCTGCCCGCCGCCGAGGACGGGACACTGAATAGACGCGTTCCGCTCTCGAGCGCAGCCGAATTTCTTTGCGAAATAATCATCACCGCCAGATAGTAGCCCGAATTACTCATCCATCTCTTGGACCAATGTTGAAAGGGGAAAGTTCCGACGGGCTGACCGAAGCGGAACGCGAGAACGCAGAGAGGCTGGACCACTCAGAGACCTCGGCGACCGACGATGAGGCGATGGAAACCTTCCCTGTCTCCGAGGAGACCGCGATCGAGGTCGGAGCCGCTGGGCGATTGGTGGAAGCCTGCCCGGCGTGCGAAACGCTCATGGATGTGACCGACCAGCCGCCCTTGTCGCAAGTATGCTGCCCTCGATGCGGACGGCGCTTGCGGGCCCACCGTCAGTTCAACAACTACCGCCTTCTCGAACTCCTTGGAGAAGGAGGGATGGGGTCCGTTTACAAGGCCGTGGATCGCACTCTCAACCGGGAAGTGGCCTTGAAAATCCTGAAGAAGGAATGCAGCGCCAACGCCGAAGAACGTGCCAGGCTGGAAGAAGAAGCCCGCATCACCGCCACGATCAATCATCCGAACGTGGTCAAGGTCTTCTCTTTTGGCGAAGACCACGGTCAGTTTTACCTGGCGATGGAACTGGCCGAGAAAGGCTCGCTCGACGATCTCATGGGCGTCCAGCGTCGCCTGCCAGAGGCGCAAGTGCTGGAAGTCGGGATCCAGATCGCCGAGGGGCTCGATGCGGCCCTCGAACACAACCTCATCCATCGCGATATCAAGCCTGGCAACCTTCTTTTCTCGGATGCTCACACGGCCAAACTGGTGGACTTTGGGCTCGCCATCGCGATGGACGAGGCCGCCCACGCCCGCGGCGAAATCTGGGGGACGCCGTACTACATCGCGCCGGAGAAGTTGGACGACCAACCGGAGGATTTTCGCAGCGACATGTACAGCCTCGGCGGGACGCTTTTTCACGCCCTGGCGGGGCGGCCTCCGTACGATGCCGAGACCGCCTCGACGGTGGCTCTCAAGCAGTTGATGAGCCAGCCGGTCAGCTTGCAGACCTTCGCCCCGGATGTCTCCAGCGAGACCGCTTACGTGATCAACCGCATGCTCGCCAAGGATCCCGCGCAACGATACGCATCCTACCGCGAACTCATCGAACATCTCTCGTACGCCCGCGCGAAACTGCTGGAGCGCAGCCGGCAGCCTCACAAGGAAAAGGAACGCATCGTCATTGAGACGCCGGCGACGAGGAATATCTCCGGCCTGCTCACCCTCGGATTGCTTTGCATCATCCTGGCCATTGGCATGGCAACCTGGGTCTTCCGCGAGAAGATCTTTGGCGACGCGATCCCGGCGCCTTCGATCGCGCAACTGCAACCGGCATTCCAAAATGCCGTTCGCACGTTGGGTGAGCGGCAGCCGGCGAAGGCTCTCGCCGAATTCGACCGGCTGCTTCCTCTCGCCGCCAAGCACCAGCCGATGAAAAGCTGGATTCGCATGAACGGAGCCCTGGCTGCGCTCGTGGCGGGTGAAGGGAAGGATGCCACCGGGCGCTTCGAAGCGCTCGCCAAGGAGGGTATCTATTCCACCGATGAGGACGACCGCCTGCTCGCGAGCTTTTTCGTCGAAGCCAGCAAGCAACTCGCCAAGCCGGATAAAGAAATCCCCGCTTCGATCACCAGGCTCTACTCGAATACCAACTTCGAAGCCTTCGGCCTGCTTTGCTTCGGCTTGCACAATTGGCAGCTCGGAGACGCCGAGAATGCCCGCGCCCTTCTCGGATCTTTCCTGGACGCAAAAGTCTCCGCCCCCGACGACTGGATCGAGGAACTCAAGCCGCTGGCTGCGGACTATTCCTTCGATTGCGAACAGGTGGCAACGATCGAAGGGATCCTGCCGTCGGTCAACGATCCGGCCTCTGCGCAGGCGTTGCTCGAGAAAACGCGCAAGGCTCGTCAGGCCTTGAAGACCGGTGGAAAAATGACGGAACGCCTGGAGTCGATCGAGCGTCAACTCCTCGCGCAGGGCGCCCGACCTTAAAATGGAGACACGCCGCGGCGGCATCCCCCATCCTTCCTCTTGCGGGACGCGGCGACTTGACGGATAAAGCTAGGTAATGAGCGAGCCAAATCTGCCCACTCCCGAGCAATTACAGCAGCGCCTGCAGGAGTTCTTTCGCGCGAGTTTCGCCGCGCCGGCGCAAGCCAGCCCGGCCGAAAGTGGTGAAGAGCCCGCCGATCAAAAGGCTCATCCGGTCTTCGAATTCAAACTGATGCCGCGCGATATCAAGCGCCATTTGGACCGCTTCGTGATCCAGCAGGATGAGGCCAAAAAAGCTCTCAGTATCGCCGTCTGCGATCATTATCATCACGCGCAGTACGTGGCTTCGCTGTCGGCGGACGAAGCGAACCGCGTCGAGTACGCCAAGCAGAATGTCGTGTTGATCGGCCCGACCGGAGTCGGCAAAACGTATCTGGTCAAGCACATTGCGGATCTCGTCGGCGTTCCCTTCGTCAAGGCGGATGCGACCAAATTCAGTGAAACCGGCTATGTCGGCGGAGACGTGGAAGACCTTGTCCGCGAGCTCATGCACAAAGCCGACGGCGACCTGGCGCTCGCCCAATACGGCATTATCTACATCGACGAAATCGACAAGGTGGCCAGTTCCGGAGAGATGATCGGCCGGGACGTCAGCGGGCGCGGCGTCCAGACGGCGTTGCTCAAGCTCATGGAGGAAACCGAGGTGCCGATCCGGGCGGGCAACGATCTTCAAGCCCAACTCCAGGCGGCCATGGAATTCCAAAGGAGAGGCAAAGTGACCCGCGAGTCGATCAACACGCGGCACATTCTTTTCATCGTCTCCGGTGCGTTCGACAAACTGGGTGTTCGGGTTGCCAGCCGCCTGCGCAAGGCGCAGATCGGCTTTGGAGCGGAGCCGCGCGAAGTGCTGGAGGACGCCGGCCTCTTGCGCCTGGCGGAGACCAAGGATTTCGTCGATTACGGCATGGAGCCGGAATTCATCGGCCGCCTGCCCGTGCGCGTCGTCTGCGATCCCCTCACCGCCGGCGACCTTTTCGATATTCTGAAGAAGTCCGAGGGAAGCATCATCCGCCAGTACGAACGCTCGTTCCGCGCTTACGGCGTGGAGGTGTTCTTCGAGGATGAGGCGCTGCGAGAAATTGCGGCGCGCGCCGCCGGAGAAAGCACCGGGGCACGCGGGCTGCTCACCACCTGCGAGAAAATCTTTCGCGACTTCAAGTTCGAGCTTCCCGGCTCAGGCGTCACCTCGTTTACGGTCACCCCCGAATTGATTCGGCAACCGGCCAGCACGCTGGCCGAGCTTTTGCAGGCCGGGCACGCGGAGCGCGAGAAAGCCCAGCGCGGCATCGTAGCCGAATTCGCGGAGAGATTCACGGCCGAACATGGCGTGAAGATCACTTTTGAAAGTGAGGCCGTGGAGCGCATCCTCAGCCGGGCCGCCGAGGAGAATCTCGGCGTGCGCGAATTCTGCGAACGCGCCTTCAAAGATTACCAGTTTGGATTGACGCTCATCAAACGCAACAGCGGTCGAATCGAATTTGCCATCCCCGCCCGGGCAGTCGACAATCCCGACGGCGTCCTCAGTGAATGGGTCGTCGCCTCATACCGCAATGTTCCAGAAGAGCCTCATGCATGATCCGCAGATAGAAATGCCCGCGCTTGCTCGCGCGCGACATTGTTTCCCGGCCGTTTCCTGCGAATTCAGGTTCGGAGGACGATCGTCCTCATGAGATACTTCAAGGCCGCCATCCTCATCGGCACGATCAGCGCCGCCATCGTTATCGTGCTCTTCGCCACCGGCTGGATCTCGACCACGCCGGACATCGTCCTGCGCGAGAAGATCTATCGGATGACCAATCCGCTGGTTGTTCCGAACGGTGTTCAGATCTTCGTAATCGTTCTCCTCGCTTTCGCGGGAGCTTGGACCACGATTGACATCACGCGACCGGTTTTGAAAGCGGTCGTCGCTGTCGGCGCGATCTTCCTGTTAATTACCGGCTCGGGCACTCTGGCCCTCTACAACGTTTTTTATTCCCCGTTCCCGGGAGTTTTCGCGATTCTTGTAAGCTTCCTGGTCGGACTCGCATACGGTCGGAGCGGAAGCGGCTCTCGCAAGCGGGTCATGGAACGCCTCTTCAGTCAAAGGGTGTCCCGGAGCGTTTTCAACCGGTTGGTCAATTCCGACGTTCCCATCGAGTTCCCTGGAGTCCTCCAGGAGGGCACGGTCATCGTCTGCGAAGTTCAGAATCACCGCGAGCTCATGGAACTGCTCCCGCCCGAGCATTACGCGGCCATGACGAATCTCTATCTGCAGACTGCTTCCGATTACCTGGTCGAAGTCGGGGGCTATCTCGACGAATGCACCGGCGAAAGCCTCCGCGTCGTCTTCGGCACCCCCTGGCCCGATGAAAAGCATGCTTCCCGCGCCTGCCGCGCTGCCATCGATCTGCTCTCACGGCTCGATAATCTGAACCGCGAGTGCGACTCTACCTGGCAGCGGCGCTTTGATTTCCGGATCGGAATCAACTCAGGAGAGATGATCGCGGCGGCTTACGGCGGCTCGCGGCTGGCGAGTTTCAGCGTGGCCGGTCCCGCAGTCGAGTTCGCCCGGCGACTCTGCGCCGCCTGTGCCACCTATGGCTGCCGGATTCTCATCGGTCCGGAAACATTCGAGCAAGCCTCGGAGACTTTCGAGGCACGTCCCATCGAGGTTCTCAAGGGGGTCGGCGAACGGCGCCGCGTGGAGCTTTACGAAATTCTCGCACCGAAGCATGAACTTTCGCCCGAGCGGGAGCGCAGCCGCGATCATTTTTGGCGCGGAGTTATCTACTTCCGTGAGAAGCAATGGGAGAAGGCAACGCAGGAGTTCTCGAAGGCGCGTATCAGCGGTATTCCCGACTCGGCTCTCGACTTCTATATCCAGCGCGTCGAACGGAACCGGCGGGGAGAGGAAGACGTCGTCACCAAAGACCAGATGGCGCTGTTCACCTCATCGTAGGCGCAGCCGAAGGCACTCCGCGCCTGCGCTTCGGAGATATGAAGCCCGTTGACTACCCGAAGCCGTTTCGCGAACTCGCCCGCGAACTTCGCCGCCTGCCGGGCATCGGTCCGCGTACCGCCGAACGCATCGCCCTTTGGATGGTCTCCTCGAAGGATGCCCGCCCCCTCGACCTGGCCGGCGCCCTGCACGCCGCGGCCGAAGGTCTGCGCTCGTGCACCGTCTGTGGCTTCTTTGCCACGGGGCAAGAGTGCGAGATCTGTCAGGACGAAACTCGTCTCGGCAAGGAGATCTGCGTCGTCGAACAGGCCACCGATATCCTCCCCCTCGAGCGAACGGGCGCCTTCGGAGGCCGCTACCACGTTCTGGGCGGACGCCTCGCTCCTTTGGACCACGTCGGTCCCGATCAACTCCGCATCAACGCTTTGCTCGAACGGGCAAAAAGCGAAGCCCCGACAGAAATCATCCTCGCCCTTAGCGCGGACGTGGAAGGTGAGGCCACCACCAATTACCTCTCGGAGGCGCTGGCGCCGCTCGGAGTCCGGGTTACCCAAATCGCTCATGGTCTGCCGGTTGGTGGCGGACTCGAACATGCGGATCCTCTGACCCTCCAGCGGGCGCTCGCCGGCCGCAATCTGCTCCGGGTTTGACAGTCGCTGCCCAAACCCCGATGGTTGCTTCCATGCCGACGCCGAAGATCGATCCCGCGCTTCATCAGGCAAAGAAGCCGGACTGGATCAAGGTTCGGCTGCCTTCCAACCCAGCTTTCTTCTCGACGAAGGCCCTTGTGGCGGACCTGCGACTTCACACCGTGTGTGAAAGCGCGCAGTGCCCCAACCGCTGGGAATGCTGGAGTCAGGGCACCGCCACCTTCATGATCGCGGGCGAGCGCTGTACACGCGCATGTGGATTTTGCGCGGTGACAACCGCGAAGCCGTTTGCCTTGGAGGTCGACGAACCCCAGCGCGTCGCGGAAGCCGTCCGGCGCCTGAAGCTCAAGCATGTTGTGATCACCGCCGTGGCGCGGGATGATCTGGACGACGGCGGAGCGGAGCATTTCGCTCGGACGATCGAAGCCATCCGCGCCGTCGACCCGGACATCATCATCGAAGTGCTCACTCCGGACTTCAACGGAAAGGAGCGGGCGCTCCGACTGGTTCTCGACGCACGCCCGCATATCTTCAATCACAACTTGGAGACCGTCGAGCGCCTCACACCGGTCGTCCGCTCCCGCGCCAAGTACCGCCTCTCGCTGGAGGTCCTCGAAATGGCCAGGGAGATCTCCCCGGAAATTGTAACGAAAAGTGGCATCATGCTCGGGCTCGGTGAAACGGAAAACGAACTCTTTGAAGCCCTCGACGACCTCCGCAGCGCCAGCGTGCAAGTGCTCACTCTTGGACAGTACCTTCGCCCCACCCCCCAGCACTTGCCGGTCGTCGAATACATTCGACCGGAGACCTTTACCCTCTACGGCGAGATTGCGCGCCGGAAAGGATTCGAGTTCGTCGCCAGCGGCCCGTTGGTCCGAAGCTCTTATCACGCGGCGGATTTCAATCCCGTCACGCGCACGGACTAATCCGCTCGCCTTGCGCTGGTGTATTGTTGCCGTCGGCAAAGCCCGCCTCGCCTATGCCCGCGCGGGCATCTCCGAGTATCTCGCGCGCCTGCGATGCTTCTGTCCGGTCGAGACTGCCTCAGTCAAGCCGTCCGATCCCCAGCGCGAAGGCAGCCAATTGCTCAGTCGCAGCGAAGGCTGTTTCCGCTTAATTCTCGACGAACATGGCAAGAGCTTTACCAGCCGCCGGTTTGCCGAGGAGGTCAGGAAGATCGAAGGTAATCCTCGAAAAGTCTGCGCACTCATCGTCGGCGGGGCGGACGGACTCTCGGAACGCGTGCTCGCCAGCGCGGACCTGCTCTGGTCCCTGGGCCCTCTCACACTCCAACACGAAATGGCCTTGGTCGTCGCGCTCGAACAGATCTACCGGGCGCACACGATTCTCACCGGCATTCCCTACCATCGGGATTGACTAGCCCAACTCGGAAGCGAGCGGCTCGCGTATCGATGAGCAATCGTCGTTCTAGGCCTTCTTGAACTGCTCGTTGACAAAATCCCAGTTCACCACATTCCACCACGCGGAGACATAGTCCGGACGGCGATTCTGGTACTTCAAGTAGTAAGCGTGTTCCCAGACGTCCACACCCAGGAGCGGTAGGGCGCCATCGCTAATCGGAGAGTCCTGATTTGCCGTCGAGACAATCGCGAGCTTCCCGTCCTTGGAAATCAACCACGCCCACCCGCTTCCAAAGCGCTTGAGGGCGGCATCCGTAAACTGCTTTTGAAAGTCCTCCAAGGAGCTGAAATTCTTCTCGATCGCCTTGGCGAGGTCGCCCGAGGGTTTCCCCCCGCCCTTCGGCGACATCATCTGCCAGAACAGTGAGTGGTTGACATGGCCACCCACATTGTTGCGCAGTCCAGTCCGAATCTTCTCCGGAGCTTTGTCGAGGTTCTTGAGCAACTCTTCCGGCGGAAGCTTGGCCAGCTCGGGCTGATCCGCAAGCAACTTGTTGGCATTGTCCACATACGCCTTGTGATGCTTGTCGTGATGAATCTGCATCGTCAGTGTGTCAATATGCGGCTCGAGCGCGTCATACGGATAAGGAAGCGGCGGCAAACTGTAGGGCCCTGACACCGGCGAGTCGTTCGTCGACTGGGCAGCCAAAGCGGAGAACATCGAACCGCCCAACCATGTCGCCACCAGCGACCCCAATCCGAAGCGGAAGGCTTCACGCCGCGTATAAATCAAGTGCGAATCTGCGGAATTCATACCCTATAGGCTACGAACAAAGGCCCCGGGCGCAACACCGGCGGATGGAAGGCCGCACATAAGGCGCTCGACAGAAGGAGGCTTGGCTTGCAGATCGGCCGGTCGCGAGGAACACTCCGCAAGGAAGCGTGATCGCGCCTCACTCGTACCACGCCTGGTTACATTTAGAATAATTCTTGATTTAGATAGATGCCCACATAGGTTGATTCTTGATGAAACCCTCTTCGCACGGAAACCCTGGCTACGAGGAGACGATCAGCCATAATGGTCATCGTCTTACGCCGCAACGTCGTGAGGTCTATGAGGTGCTTCTCGCGCAGCGCGATCATCCCACCGCGACAGAGGTTTTCCTCCGCGCCAAGCAGCGGATGCCATCGATCTCCCTGGCAACGGTCTACAACTGCCTGGAGACGCTGGTCGACTGCGGGCTTGCCAGGCAGGTCAATGTCGAGCGCGACGCGACGCGGTACTGTCCGAACCTGACCGAGCACGGGCACTTCATGTGCGAGCGCTGCGGAAAAGTTCACGACGTTCCGCTGGTTTCCAGCAAGCGAGTTGAGCGGACGTGGGATTTGCCCGCCGGCTTCACCGTCACCCACAGCGACATCACGGTGCGGGGAGTCTGTGCGGACTGCAACCGATGAAACATTTTTCTTTTTTGAGCATTCGATGAGCCTCCTGATCCAAAATCTCAGCGCCAGCATTGGCGACCGTGAAATCCTGAAGGGCGTGAGCCTGGAAGTCCCCAAGGGCCAGGTGCACGCCATCATGGGCAAGAACGGCTCTGGCAAGAGCACGCTCGCCAAGGTGATGGCCGGCCATCCTTCCTATGAATTGACCGGCGGCGACGTCTTGCTGGATGGCCGGAGCATTCTCGAGATGGAACCGGACGAGCGGGCGCGGGCGGGGCTTTTCCTGGCGTTCCAGTATCCGATGGAGGTTCCTGGAGTCACGATTGCCAATTTCTTGCGAGCGGCCCTGCAGGCGCGGCTGCCTGAGGGCGAAGAACTCGACGCCGTCGCCTACTATCAGCGGCTCTACGCAAAGATGGATGCCCTGAAGATTCTGCGCGATTTCACGTCGCGCTCGGTCAATGAGGGTTTTTCGGGCGGCGAGAAGAAGCGCTGCGAAATCCTGCAACTCGCCATGCTCGAGCCCGCTTACGCGGTGCTCGACGAGACGGACAGCGGTCTCGACATCGATGCCCTCAAGGTAGTCGCCGAGGGCGTCAACGCGCTGTGTTCACCGGATCGCGGATTTCTTATCATCACTCACTATCAACGCCTGCTCAACCATATCGTGCCGGACATCGTCCATGTGATGGTGGATGGCCGGATTGTCCGCAGCGGCGACAAAGACCTCGCTCTCAGGCTCGAGGCCGAGGGATACGATTGGGTCGAAAAAGAGGCGGCTATGGCCGCCTAGGAGGAAAGAGCCATGAAAACAGAGACCAACCACGACATTGATATCGATCGCTCGATCGGCGATTTTCGTTACGACGTCGACTACCAGTTCGACGCCGGGACCGGGCTGAGCGAGCAAACCGTCCGTTACATCTCCGACGTCAAGGGAGACCCGGAGTGGATTCGCGAGTTCCGCCTGGATGCGTACCGCAAGTTCATGGAGAAGCCCATGCCGACGCACTGGGCGAGCCATGATCTCGATAACATCGTCTTTAAGAATATCCGCTACTATCTTTCCCAAGGCACCACACCCAAGCGCTCGTGGGACGAAGTTCCCGAGAACGTAAAGCGCACCTTCGAACGCCTGGGCATTCCGGAGCAGGAGCGCAAGTACCTGGCAGGAGTCGAGGCGCAATTCGATAGCGAAGCCGCCTATTCGAACATCAAGAAGGCCGTGGGCGAGCAGGGAGTCATTTTCATTGGCTCGACTGAGGGGTTGCAGAAGCATCCGGAGATTTTTCGCAAGTGGTTTGGCAAGGTCATCCCGACCGGTGACAACAAGTTCAGCGCTCTCAATAGCGCCGTCTTCTCGGGTGGTTCGTTTATTTACGTGCCCCCTGGCGTGAAGGTGAAGCACCCGCTTCAGGCCTACTTCCGCATCAACGCGGAGAACTTCGGCCAATTCGAGCGCACCCTGATCATCGCCGACGAGGGCAGCGAGGTCATGTACATGGAAGGTTGCACGGCGCCGAAGTTCGAAACCGCGACCCTCCACAGCGCCGTCGTCGAGTTGGTCGCCCTGCCCGGGGCGAAGATTCAATATGTCACCGTCCAAAACTGGAGTCCGAACGTCTTTAATCTGGTGACCAAGCGGGGCCTGGCGCACGAAGCGGCGGAGATCAAATGGATCGACTGCAACATCGGATCGCGCCTGACGATGAAATATCCGGGCGTGGTGATGAAAGGCCGGAAAGCACGCGGCGAAGTCATTTCGATCGCCCTGGCCAGCGACGGTCAACATCAGGACACCGGTGCAAAAATGATCCATGCGGCCGACGAGACGACCAGTAACATCGTCTCCAAGAGCATTAGCATCGGCACCGGGCGTGCCACCTATCGCGGCCTTGTGCATGTGCCCAGGCATCTCAAGGGATGCAAGAATAACACGGAATGCGACGCCTTGCTGATCAACGCTCACAGCCGCACCGACACCTACCCGGCGATCTCCGTGCGCGGACAAGGCAACGCCTGCCAGCACGAGGCTAGTGTCAGTCAGATCAGCGAGGAGCAGATCTTCTATATGCAGCAACGCGGCATTTCCGAGGGTGCCGCGATGAGCCTCGCGGTCAACGGCTTTGTCAACGACCTCGTCCAGCAATTCCCGATGGAATATTCGGTCGAATTGAAGCGTCTGATCGATCTCGAGATGGAAGGATCGGTCGGATGAAGCGCGGCCGCCTCGTCTGCCCGAAACCTCAATCTGGACGCTACTCCGAGTTATGAGTCTTACTGCCAGCGTCCCCCTCTCGAAGGAAGCCGAACCGAATTGGCCCGCCTGGTTTCAAGAGCAACAGGTGTCAGCCTGGTCCGACTACGAAGCGACGCCAACGCCGACACGCAAGGACGAAGCGTGGCGCTTTTCCAATATCGGCGCCCTCGGATTGTCAGAGTTTGAGCTTGCCGGGCCGGTCACCAGCGAGGGCCGGTTGATCAACAATTCGCAAGGCGTCGCCGAATTTGCAGCCAAGCTGGTCTTTGGCAATAACGCCCTCTTGCATCAGGACGCCGAGAGACTACCGGCTGGCGTGCTGGTCAAGTCGCTGGAGGCGGCCGCTCGTGAGAACGAAGAGTTGTTCCGGCGGTTCTTCATGGTGCAGCCCGTCGAACTCGGCTCCCACAAATTTGCGGCGCTGCATAAGGCGCGCCTGAGCACCGGCGCGCTGCTCTACGTTCCCAGAAACGTCGAAGTCGCCCTTCCCGTGGAAATCTTCCATTGGGTGGAAGGCGAAAATAGTTCTCTCTTTCCGCACACGCTGGTGGTGTGTGGCGAGAACAGCAAGATCACCGTTATCGACCATTTCAAGAGTGCGGACGGACGGCGCGCGTTCGCCTGCGGCGTGAACGATCTGCATCTCGAACGCGGCGCTCAATTGACCTATATCGCCGTCCAGGAATGGGCGCGCGAGTCGCTCGCCTTTCACATCAACTCCACCATCGTCGGGCAAGATGCCTCGTCCACCGCCCTGAATATCAACTTCGGCGGCGGCTTTGTGCGGGGAGAATCCCTGAGCCGTCTCAGTGGCGAGGGCGCGCGCAGCGTGATGCTTTCCCTCAATCCCGTGGATGGAGAACGCCAGATCGACCAGCGCACGCTGCAGGATCATGCCGCGCCGCGCGCCTCGAGCGATCTCCTCTATCTCAATTCGCTCGACGATGCCGCTCGCACCATCTTTGCGGGGCTGATCAAGGTGGAACGCGGAGCACACCGAACGGACGCCTACCAGAAAGTGCGCAACCTGATGCTAAGCGACCAGGCGGAGGCCAATTCCATGCCAGGATTGGAAATTCTCGCCGACGACGTGCGTTGCACGCACGGTGCAACCACCGGCGAGATCAGCGAGGACGAGCTTTTCTACATGCAGGCCCGTGGCATTCGCAAGGCTGATGGACGCCGCCTGATCGTCAATGGATTCTTCCAATCCCTGCTCGAGAGATTGGAATCCCGGTCCCTTCGTAAATATCTCGGTCGCATGGTCAGTGAGAAACTCGGCGTTCCCCCCGCTTGAAGAATAGGACGAGCGTCCTCAAGGAAAAGTTTCATTCACTGGGGCCTCCCGCCCTGGTTCTGGTGGTGATCGGTGGCCTGTTGCTGGCTTGCTTGCTGGCGACGAAAAAGCCGCTGGACGATCGACCTTCCGAGCTCGGGTCCATGGAAGCTTTCTCATTACGTGGCGGTCTATGTCTGGATCGGCCTGCTCATCAATCTGATCGTGACGGCCCTGCTCGCGTTCACGGCAACCTGGTGGACCAGACCTCTCGCGGAACAACCTGCGCGCCGCCCGCCATCTCCGCGCTGGTTCTGGCCCCTCGTGGCGGTGGCGATGGCTGTCAACGCCTGGATTTGCTGGCCACGGCTGTGGCAAAGCTTCTGGCACGACGAAAACTATCCTCTGCGCAATGCGATCGTCGGTGTTTATATATCATCGTCTTCCGCAACGCGGTCGACGGCTTCGAACCCACTTTGCAAAGCCGGCATGTGTTTCGTTACCTCCCGGGCTCTGCCGCCAACTTTGACTTCCGCACCATCCGGCCGGATCGTGGCCGACCTGGCTCGGGCTATTCGTACTAGCCACCGTCAAGTCCTGCCCATCCAAGCTAAATCGTCCAATCAGATCGGGTAGGCCTTCTGCAAGCCCTCGCGGAAGCTGATCGGCTGATAACCAAGGTCCTCGCGCGCCTCGCTGTTGTCGAGATTGGCATCTTGCATGACGCCGGCGATCGCGTTCCAGGTCAGGATCGGCTTCTTCTGAAGCCTTTCGGCGAAAAAGGCGATCACTTTGCAGATTCGGATCGGAATCGTCAAAAAGGGCTTCTCCTGTCCGACGTGCTTGAGCATCAACCGGGCCATATCACGAATCGCGATGGCTTCGCCGCCGCTGAAGGCATAGGTTTTTCCGTAGCTCTTCGGATTGCCGGCAATGGCGAGAAACCCCTTCATCAAATCGTCGCAGTGGACGGGCCTTTTCAACGAGCGCCCGGCCCCGATGAAGGGAACAATGGGATACTTCTTGAGGTACGCGAGAAACATGTTGAACTCCTCGCCCCCGCTCTCGTTGTAGGCGAGCGTCGGCCGCACGATCGTCCACTTCATCGCGTTCTGCGTCTTGATCAGATGCTCGGTCTTCCGCTTCGAAAGCGAATAGGGCGTCGTGTGCGCGTAGGTGACGGAGGCCGAGGAAACGAGAATGAAATGCTTCACCCCGGCTGCGATCGAAGCATCGATAATGTTGCGTGTTCCCTCGACGTTTATTTTTTGAAAAAGGCTGGCGTCGTAGACGATCAGGACAGCCGCCAGGTGGTACACGGTATCCACGTTTTCAAAGCAGCCCGCGAGGGTTTCGGGTCTGGTAATGTCGCCGATACGGATATCGACGTCGTATCCATCCAGTCTCGAGCGAAAGCGATCGCTGTTATCCAGGACGCGCACTTTGAATCCGCGATCTGCTAGTCCCTTTACGAGGGTAGAGCCCATGACGCCGAGGCCACCGGTAACCAAAATCATAAGACCAAGTATTCTTGAAAGGGGCCGATGATGCCACTTGACGCCAGTCGCGCAATCCCTGAATTCGAGAGGATCTTTTCGCCTCTCGCGCCCACCTCGAAGGAGGCGGAAAACCGGCGACTCTACCAGCCTTTCTCGTTATCAATAAATACCTTGTGCCACAGCTCGAGAATTACAAGCGCCATCACTTGCTTAAGGTAGACAAACTCGCGGGTCTCCATTTTCCTGAGCAAATCGCGGACATAGGAGGGTTCAAAGTACCCCCTCTTGCGCAACTGATCCTCATTCAAGGTCTCGGCAATCAACCGCCGGATCTGCGGATGTTCGAAGAAGAATTCCATCGGAAGAAAGAAGGGATTCTTCTTTCGATGCGTCACCTGGCGCGGCAGCAACTTCGCCGCGATCTTGCGTTCGATGATCTTGTCGCGCCATCCATTGTTCTTGAGACGCGGCGGCACCCGAAAGGCCAGTTCAATAAGATGGTGATCAAGAAAGGGGAGCCGGATCTCGAGCGAGTGCGCCATCGTATTTTTGTCCTGCCGGATGATACACCAGTCCTGTAGCCACTCGTCCCATTGGAGCTTGAGCAGGCGGTCGAGGAAAAGTCCTGCGCCGTCGCGCACGGGCGGAATCCAGCTGTCGGTGGCGAGCTGCTTGAAGCGCGCGGTGTAAGCAGCCGCTCGGGCCTCCCGCGGCCAGAGGGTCTTGAGAGCGACGTAATTCTCAAACAGGTTGCGCCGGCCGTAGCCGCCCATGAAATCGACGAGCCTGGCTTTCCCCTGCTGGCCGAGTTTCGCGGGGAAAACGAAGAACTTGTTGAGAAAGTCCACCGGCAAGGCACGGAGCATCGGCATGGCGATGCGTTCGTGCAGGAACGCAGGCGCCAGTTGGTGGTAGCGTTCGGCGAGTTGGATGACGTTCTGGAACGAATAGCCGGCGAAAATCTCATCCGCGCCTTCCCCGCTGATGATGACCTTGAGATCGCGAGCGGCTCCCTCGGCCAGCTTGTAAAAAGCCATGATGAGCGCATCGCCGACCGGCCGGTCCATGTGCCAGACGACTTTCGGAAGCAGATCGAAATCCTGAGGACCGCACTGGATCTCATGATGGCTGGTGCCGAGCAGACGGGCCGTCTCCGCGGCGGCGTGGGTCTCGTCGCCCGGCGAATTGAAGCCGATCGAGTATGTGTTGACCTTGTTGCTCGATTCGGTCATGAGCGCAACGAGCAGCGACGAGTCGACCCCGGCACTGAGGTAGCCCCCTACGGGGACGTCGCTGCGCATGGTCAGCCGAACCGCATTGCGCAACATCGCCTCGGTCTCATCGAACAACTCGGAATCGGACGGATAGTTGCCCTGAAAGATGGGGACGTCCCAGTAACGCTCGATGGTCACCGAGCCATCGTCTTTCAACAGCAAAGTATGCGCCGCCGGCAGCGTGAAGATACCCGCAAACATCGTCCGCGGCTCGGGAACATAGCGCAAGGCGAGATAGGCATCGATCGCCGGAATATTGCAGGCGCGGGGCACTTGAGAACATTCCAGAATCGCCTTCACTTCCGAAGCAAAGACGAAGCGCCCGTGGCTTTGATGATAATAGAAGGGCTTTTGCCCGCACCGGTCACGCGCAAAGAATGTCTCACCGCTCCGCGCATCGTGCAGGGCGAAGGCAAACATCCCGTTGAATTGCTTCACGCAGTCCCTGCCCCATTCCTCGTAAGCGTGCACAATAACTTCGGTGTCCGAACGCGTGCGGAACGTGTGCCCCTTTTGCACCAATTGGTCGTGGAGTTCGATGTAGTTGTAAATCTCTCCGTTGAAGCAGACCGCCAGCGAGCGGTCTTCGTTATAGATCGGCTGCCATCCCCCTTCCAAGTCGATGATCGAAAGGCGCCGCATCCCCATGAAAAAGCGATGCGGTTCGTCCTCATACGACCCTCTGCCGTCAGGTCCGCGGTGAGCGAGGCTGTCTCCCATGCGAGACAAGAGCCCTTTCTCAACAAAACCGGAGAAACCAAATATTCCGCACATCCGAAAGCGATGCGCCTACGCCCTGACGAAGCCTCCGTCAAACAAATTGACGGCGGCGGACACTGCGAATAGAGGCTTGCGATCCCCGAAGAATGAAATTGGACGTGCCCCTGCTGACGGCGGTCGAGAGGAATCCCTTCTCGCCCATCGTGCGAACTGTGCTCATCGGCATGATCGTAGCAGTGACCATCACCCTCCTGGTCGCGCCTAAGCCTTGGGAAATCACCGAAGCAGTGCCAGCCCGCAGCTTCGAATTCGTCCGCTCCTCACTCTGGTGGGCCGGACTGCTTGCCCTGCCGGTGCTGGGCGTTCTGGCGTCGACGACGCATCAATGGACTTCCCCGATGCGAGAACTCCCGCGGACGGCGGATGCTGAGCACAGGATCCCGCCGTTCTTTTGGCCACTTGTCACCGTAATTACGATCCTCTACGCCGCGACCGCGGCACCGCGCCTGCGGCAAAGCCTCTGGGACGACGAGATCTACACCGTCAGGAAAATCGTTCTGGGAATGGAACGCGTTCAAGGCGACGGCTCCGTGAAGGTCAAGCAACTCCCATGGTCGCGCACGCTCTGGCATTACGAAGTCCCCACCAATCACGGCTTGCAAAGCATCTTCTGCCGGCTGTCACTCGGCGCGTATCAGGCCATTTTCCGCCCGAAAGGGCTGCAGTTCAGCGAGACAGCCCTGCGCCTTCCAAGTTTCATCGCGGGCGCCCTCTCCATCCCCGCGCTTGCCTTGCTGGTGGCACGATTGGGATTCCCCTGGGCCGGCCTCGTCGCGGCGACGCTGCTGGCGCTTCATCCCTGGCATCTCAAGCTGGCCACCGAGGCAAGAGGCTATGGATTTATTTTTCTATTTATCCCATTGACTGCCCTCTGCGCTGCGCGAGTGGCCGCAGGCGGAAACTGGTCGTGGCTTGCCGCTTTTGCCGCCCTCGAATTTGCGCTGCTCTATACTTGGCCCGGCACCTTGCCAACCGTCTTGGTTGTAAACGCCTCCGTGCTCTTCCTGATTCGGCGCTTTGCTCCGAGCCGTCAGGCAGCCGGAAGAATGGTCTCCCGGTTACTGGCAGCGAACGCATTCGTGGGACTCGCGCTGCTGCCCTTGGTTGCTCCGTGGATTCCGCAGCTCGTGCAGTGGATAGAGACCGCGATGCATTTTCCGCTGCATGCGGGATGGTTCAAGAATACAGGCGCCCTGCTGCTCTGCGGTAGCCTTTGGTCAAAGACAGGACTCCTCAATTCGCCGTACTTGGAGCTCCTGCCGCGGGCGGTCACTCAACCGTTCGAGGTCTGGACGGCCCTTGGCCTGACCGTGATCTTCATTGCCGCAGGCGCCGTGCGCATGCTGCGCACGAACGCCGCCTGCGCTGCAACGCTCGTCATTCTGCTCATTCCCGGACCGCTTCTCGTCCTTCTCGCCTGGATGAGGGGCACGTACCTCCACGAATGGTATGTCGCTACGACGATTCCAGGGCTGGTCGTCGCGGCCGCGGTGGGGTTGGTGACATTCGTTTCCGGCTATCGGCGCTTCCCGGCGCTGCGCTGGGCTCCCGTGCCGTTCGGCATGCTGATCATCGCCGGCTATGCAACGTTTACGCAGTCGACGCGACACCGTCTGATTTCGCGCCCGGTGGAGCCTTTTCGAGAGTCTGTCGAGATGACGCGCCCGACACTTGATCCTAACGCGCCGGAAAACCGCGAGATTATCACCGCCTCCTCGTTGATGTTCCCACTCATTTACGATCCCCTCGTCCGCAAGGCGCTCACCGTGGAGGAGTACAAGAGCCTGATGCGCGAAGCGGACGCTCGCAACATTCCGCTCTTCGTTAACAATGGATTCATTACCGGCGTCAAGGACCGCTATCCGGAAG
Organism: uncultured Verrucomicrobiae bacterium; assembly: GCA_963820865.1. Taxonomy (GTDB): domain Bacteria; phylum Verrucomicrobiota; class Verrucomicrobiia; order Chthoniobacterales; family Terrimicrobiaceae; genus DASTFP01. The sequence continues at coordinate 726,721 of CAWGBZ010000007.1, read as the reverse complement.
TGCACGATTTCCTGGAGGACGAGCAATATTTCGAATGCCTCGCCACGCTCTATGGGACGGAACCCATGTTCGACCGGACTGTCTACAAATATCGCCGCGGTTCTCTGCGTTCATTTGACTGAGAACTTCTAATAGCCATGCCCTGGCGAGTCACCAACCCGGCGCAGACTTGGTGGAAGCAGACACGACCTTCCCATCGTGCCGCTACCGTTCTGACCGCGCTCACGGCGATTGTCATCGTCGTCCTGCTCCTGACTCGCAAACCGTGGCAATGGAACCTGCCCGAGGGACGGAAGATGCGCATCGTGGATTGCGTGCGAATCTACTCGTGGTGGGCAGGCGCGGTGAATGTCCTTCTCCTGCTGGCGCTGACGGCAACCGCGCGCTGGTGGATGCGGCCGTCTCAAGGCGGATTATTTCACCTTCCGCGGCCGCCTCTGCCGAGGTGGTTCCTGCCGTTGACTATCCTGGCGATGCTTGTTTGCGCGGTATTCGGCGCACAAAGGCTTCAGCATAGCTTTTGGGACGATGAAGTCTATGCGATGCGGCGCGCCATTCACGGTCAATGGAGGCGCAATGATGACGATTCGATCAAGTTTCGACCGGTGACGTGGCAGGAAACTTTCTGGTTCTTCGAAAAACCGCAGCATCAGCTCCATAGCATCGTTACTCGCATTGTGCTCGATAGCTGGCGGGCCATCGCGAAACCGGTCGGACTGGGATTTCGCGAGGACGTCGCTCGCATCCCAAGTTACCTGGCCGGCATCCTTTCGGTCGGCGCCATGGCCCTGCTCTTGTGGCGCCTCGGTCTTCCGGCAGCGGGAGTCCTGGCGGCATTCCTCTTTGTCATTCACCCCTGGCACATTCGCTATGCGAGCGAATTGCGCGCCTATTCGATGATGCTTGTTCTCGTTCCGCTGTCCTATGTGTTCCTCATTGAGGCGCTCGATACCGGGAGCTGGCGCTGGTGGAGCGTTTTCGCAGCCTCATTGTTCATCTTGATGTACTCCAACGCGCTGCACATTTACCCGGCGGCCGGGGCGGGCTTATGCACGCTGGCGGCCATTGCGCTCCGGTGGAAGAGTGCGGAAGCCCGCGTCCAGATCGGGCGGTTCCTTGTCGTGACTCTGCTGGCGGGCATGATTTTTCTCCAACTTATGCTGCCATGCGTTCCGCAATTCGCGGAATATCTCAAGACCGGCGCGGTGGGCGGCACCTTGGATCTGCGATGGTTGTCGTCTTATTTCGGACTCTTGTTCGCCGGCGCGCCATGGAGCAGCACAGGGCGCACGTCGTCGCCGTATATGGAGCTCTATCCCCAGGCGGTCAGCCATCCGATCTTGTTCGCGGTGCTGACCGGCGGGGCGATTCTCCTGCTGGCCGTTGGCACGCTGAGGTTGATGGCTCGCGGACCCGTCCAGGGGCTTGTCGCAGCCGGACTCCTGGCAACCGCCCCAGTCGCCTATGGTATTTCCTTCGCGTGCCGGCATTACTTGTTCGAGTGGTATTTACTTTTCCTTCTCCCGGGGGTGATCGCCGTCGTCGCGGCCGGCTTGGATGGCTTGCACGGGCGGGTTTCCCGAAAGGTTGGCCCGGTAGCCGCGCTGCTGGTCTCAGCCGGATTCTTGATCGGATACTTCGTTTTCACGACGCCGCAGAGGACCTGGCTGCTGGAGCGACCGCTTCAGCAAATCCGCGAATCTGTTCAGGTAACTCGGCTTGTGCTCGACCCATTCGCCGAGGAAAACAAAGGCATCCTCACGGCAAGTTTTATTGGTCCCCCCGATCCATACGACGCGAACATCATCATCTTTCGCTCGGTTCCGGAGCTGGCGGAGATCATCGCGCGTGCGGACAAAGAAGAGAAAGCCCTCTTCATCAACTTCGGTTTCCTCACGACCGCGCAAATGCGACACCGTCCCATTCTCAAGGTCATCAACGATCCCGCGCTCTTCGAAATGGTCGCGGAACTTCAGGGATTCGATCCCATCAATGATCGATACGTCTATCGCTACAAGCCAAAATCTGCCGCCGGACGCGACCTCATTCGGGAATTCGGCCCCGGTTCCTGATCCGGCGAAGGAGCGGGTTTCGCGAAGACACGCTCACAGGCGCTCAACCTCGCGCTTCTCGACAAAGATCGGCAATCCCTCGCGGGTAAAGCTGTTCATCAACTCCCCGGGATCGAGTGCCTCGGGCATCATCACGCCACGCTCAGGAATCTTTCCAGTTACCAGCAACCTGGCGGCGAGAGCGGGGGGAATCCCTGTCTGCACCAACGTCAGCGAGTAGCCGTATCGTTCGTAGGTATCGCGATGACTGTCCATCGTGTAGACGAAATACTCCACGCGAAGACGATCCTTGGTGCCGCGGACTTCCGTGCCCACGCATGAGTAGCCATCCACGGTCGCGCCGAGCTGTGCTGGCTTCGGCAGGTTGGCGCTGGCGACCCGCACTGGGGCAACTTCCACGCCGTCGACCTTCACCTTCTTCCACGTATCCAGATTGAGAAGCTGAAGAGACTTCGAAATGTTCACCACCTTGTCAGAGAGACTATATTTGAATACGGAGTAACGAACGCCCTTCTCGACGAATGGCGGATAAATCCCAAGGCTGACACCCTCCTCGTGCGCCACCGCGTACGTCTTTTGCAGTCCGATTGGCTCCGGAAACCGGATCCACTCGATCTCCGTTTCGAGCGGCTTGCCACTGACCACCCGCGAATCCTTCACGTAGTAGGGCACCGCTCCCAGTTCCTCGAAAAAGGTCTCGGGCGAAAACAACACTGCGAAGCGGTAGCCACGCACTTCGGCGTTGTCAGCGTCCAGAACGCGAATGCTCGTAGCGGTATCCAGCCGGTCGATGGCCCAGCGCGCAAAGACATTGACCGCACCCGGATCCATGCCCATGCAAAGGATCCCAGCGATGCCGCGGTCGAGATACGCGTCGTTGAACTTCTCGATCTCCGCCTCGAAGGAATTCTTGCCCGGCCGTTTGACGCCAGGGGGAGAATAGATGTCGGCCGCCATGTCGAGATAGTGGGAGCCTGCTCTCAGGCAGGCTTCGAGGACCGCGTGATTCGTCTGGCAGATGCACGCGTTGCACGTGACCGCCACCTGGTACTCTTTCATGAGAGAAGTCAGGCGCTCGATGTCGAAGGCGTTCGCCTGGACAACAACAAAACGGTTTCGAGGCATTCTCGAGACCAGCTGTTGCGCGAAGACCGGGTCGAGATCGGCCAGCACAATCCGGTCAAAGCAGTCGAATTCGTGCAGCTTCTGCCCGATGACTGACCCGACTCCACCAATCCCGATGACCATCGCATTTTTCACGACTCACACCGCCACGAAGGCGGGCTCCCTTCTCTTGTTAACGGCACGTTATCCTTCGAGGCGACCCCAGGCAAGGCAGCCTTTGCGCTCGACTCATCGAAGCAAAGGCCTACGGTAGGCGCGCATGAAGAGATCGGTGGTTCAACTCTTGATCGTTTTGGCGACACTATCCACTCCGGCAGTGGCTCAACTCTTCGACGTCCAGATCTCCGCCACGCGGAAGAAGATAGATGAACAGAAGAGTCGCAAGGGACAGCATGCCACCGTCACGACCAAGGAAATGGTCTACCTCGTTTCCGTTGAGAACCGCTCATTTAAGACCTTTGAAGAGCTGAGCGTGAAGTATATGATCTTTTACGCCGATTCACAGCCCGGCAAAAGTGAGAAGCCCCTCGAAGCCTATCACAAGGGAAGCGAAACCCTGACGAATCTCACGACTCATCGAAAGGCGGGCTTCGAGACAACCCCGTTCAAATTGGAGACGGAAGAGCTCGATGGGGGCTGGTACTACAAAAGCGGGGGCGACGGCCGGGCCAGGGATCGCGTCACGGGCGTGTGGATACGTGCGTATGCGAATGGCAACCTCGTGGGAGAATATGCGAATCCCGCGACTATTTCGAAGAACAGGGAGTGGAAGGACTAGTCGTCCAAGATTGATCCTAAGGCGCGCAAGATCGCGACGCTAGCTCCGCCGGGTAACGATCTCAATTTGCTGGCGCACCTTGGCGATCTCGTTTTCCCCGAGAACGCCGCGCCACTGCATCCCGGGATAGATAATCGACCGACGCCCGATGATCGAACCGGGCGACAGCACTGTGTTGCAGCCGATCTCGGCGTGGTCGCCAACGATGGCGCCGAATTTCCTCAAGCCAGTCACGATCGGCTTGCCGTCGGGCCCAAACACGTGAACCGGCGTATGATCCAGCTTTACATTTGAGAGAATTACCCCCGCGCCGAGGTGAGTCTTGTAACCCAGGATGGAATCTCCGACGTAATTGAAGTGCGGAATTTGCGCTCCGTCGAAGATCAGGCAGTTCTTAAACTCACACGAGTTTCCCGCAACGACTCCGTTGCCGATAATCACGTTCTCGCGCATGTAGCATCCGTTTCGGATGTGGCAGTCCTCGCCGATCCACGCCGGTCCCTTGATCATGGCGCCATGCTCGACCACGGTTCCCTTTCCGATGAAGACTTCATTTCCGACATAGGGCCGCCCGAGAAGCTTCCCATTGATGCCAGGCTTCAAGCGAAACTGCAGATAGGTCTCAATCTTCGGCAAGGCCTGCCAGACCTCCTCGACGTTGTCGAAGATGACGCGATGCTCGGTGCAGCCTAGATCTAAGAATTGCTCGGGCGAGAACATGACGGCCACATTACCGGCGCACCGCCCCGGTGGAAGTACGGAGATCGTTCATTTCGGCGCCCGCGATCAGCCCCGCCGTGAAAGCTTCTGGCCTTCCTTGGTATCCTTCACCTGCCAGCCCGTGGCCAGCAGTTGATCGCGCAACGCGTCGCTGAGCGCCCATTCCTTTCTCGCTCGTGCCTCCGCGCGACGCGCCAGGACAGCCCGCACTTCCTCGGGAATCCCTTCTTCGTCGGCGGCCAGCGCGAGCACGGACTCGAACTTCTCTCTCCAAGCCAGCAACGAACGGGCCTGGCCAGGCGATAATTGACCGGCATCGATCAACCGGTTGGAATCCCTGATCAATTCGAAGAGGACCCCCAGCGCTGCAGAAATGTTTAAGTCATCATCCAAGGCCTGGCCGAACTTTTCCAGATCCAGCTCTGGAGGCAATGGCTCTGGATCCGCCACCGGCATCGTCTTCAAGCGCTCCGACCATTCGTCGTAACGGGCGAGGGCTTTGCGCGCGGCTTCCAGGCTTTCGAAGGTAAAGTTCAACGGTTCGCGGTACTTCACCGCAGCGAGCACGTAGCGCACTTCGCGCCCGGTCCAGCCGCGCGCCGCCAAATCACGCAAGGTGAAAAAGTTGTTCTCACTCTTTGACATCTTGCGCCCATCCACCAGCAGGTGCTTGCAATGCATCCAGAGCCGCACAAACGGCAGGTTGGTAACGCACTCGGTTTGCGCAATCTCCGCCTCGTGATGGGGAAAAATGTTGTCCTCGCCGCCGCAATGAATATCGATTTGAGGCCCGAGGATCCCGGTGGCCATGGCGCTGCACTCGATGTGCCATCCCGGGCGACCGCGTCCCCAAGGGCTGTCCCACCAAACATCACCGTCTTCCTGGTCCCAAGCCTTCCAGAGCGCAAAGTCGCTCGCCTCCTCCTTCTCGTATTCGTCGCTGCGCACACGTCCCGTAGACTGGAGTTCCTCGAGATTGAAGTGCGCGAGCGCGCCATACCTGGGGAAGGAGCGGATGCGAAAATAAACGGAGCCATCCTCGGCCCGATACGCGTAGCCGCGTTCGATCAGGACGCCGATCATGTCGATCATACGGGCGATGTGATTCGACGCCGTCGCCTCGGGGAAGTGACTGGCCCGTCGAATGCGCAGGGCATCCAGGTCTTCGAAGAAGGCCCTTTTGAACGGCTTGGTAAACTCCGCGAGGGCCACGCCGGCCGCGCGGCAGCCGCGGATCGTCTTGTCATCGACGTCAGTGAGATTCATAACGCGTTCGACCCGGTGGCCGCGAAACTCGAGGTGGCGCTGCAGCAGGTCTTCGAAAACATAGGCGCGAAAGTTTCCGATATGCGCGAAATCATAGACCGTCGGACCGCACGTGTACATCCGCACCCGGTTGGGATCCATCGGCTGGAACTCTTCGATTTCGCGCGTGAGCGTATTGAAGAATCGCAAGCTCATTTTCGATCCACTGCCGCCACCGCCATGGCGGCAATTCCTTCCCCGCGACCCAGGAATCCCAGGCCTTCGTTGGTCGTCGCCTTGATTCCCACCCGGTCGGGCGGAACCGCCAGCGCTCCGGCGAGGTTCGCTTTCATCGCCTCGAGATACGGCGCGATTTTCGGGGCTTCGGCGATGAGGGTGGCGTCGATGTTGAGAATGACCGCGCCCATCTCGCTCAGTTTCTCGCGCACCGTTTGCACGATGACGAGGCTGCTCATGCCGCGCAACGATTCATCCGTATTCGGAAAAAAATGCCCGATGTCCGACTGGCCGGCCGCCCCGAGCAGGGCATCGGCGATCGAGTGGCAGAGCACATCGGCATCGGAATGCCCCTCGAGGCCCACAGGGTGTTCGATAGTTACGCCGCCGAGGACCAGTCGTCTCCCCGCCGCGAACCGATGGACATCATACCCGATTCCGCAGGTCACCATCACAAATCAAGCTCGAGTCTCCCGTTCGTTGCGACGATGGAAAACTTCTCCGCCACGCTCTCGTGAGGTTCGAGGACAACCTTGCCTCCAGCCCTCTCCAGGAGTAACACGCCGGCGGCCACATCCCAGAGACTGATGCTGCTCTCGATGTAGGCATCCAGTCTCCCGCAGGCCACATAAGCAATGTCGAGCGCCGCGCTGCCCATCATGCGGCATTTCTTGGCTGACCGCAGCATCCGTTCAAAGAGAGGCAACCCGCGATTGATATTGGCCAGGGACTTCGCCATGCCCACCGAAACTACCGCTTCGGAAAGCACTTCGCGATCGCTGACCACGGCCGGACGGCCGTTCAGAGTTGCCACGCCTCCTTCCTCCACTGCCCACAATTCATCGCGCATCGGATCGTAGATCACGCCGACAATGATCTTGCCAGCCTGTCTCAAGGCGATGGAGATCGCGAAATGCGGGATGCCATAGAAGTAGTTGACCGTCCCATCGATCGGATCGATCACCCATTGAAACTCGCTGTCCGCCTCTCCGCGCACACCCTCTTCGCCGTAGATCGCGTGCGAAGGAAACTCCTGCAGCAAGCACGTCTCAATCAACGCCTGGCTGCGTCGATCGAGTTCGAGCTTGATGTCATGCGCCTCATTGACGTCAACCGTTAATGCGCGGCCGTAGTGGGCCCGGAGCAGGCCCCCGGCAGCGTGGGCCGCCTCAATTGCAAAATCCAAATACGCAGACACAATCTCCTTTCTAGAGAGGCTTTGCCTCCTGGGCAAAAAAAAATTTGGGAGAAGCCGGAGGCCTCTCCCAAATCGGTTGTGTTCTTCGCTCGTCGCGAACAACGTTGCGTTGCAGAATCGACGGCGCTTTATTTCTTGCCGACGGTCTTTTTCTTAACGGGCTTTTTAGCCGCGGCCTTTTTCACTGGAGCCTTCTTGGCGGCGGACTTTTTCTTAGCTGGCATTCGTTCTCCCCCCTTTCCACTCGCAACTGCGAAAATCGGTGAAGATCATGTGAATAACTCACTGCAGGCTGTGAATAGTTCTCTTAGAAAAATCCGTCAACGAAATTTTTGGGCTTTTCGCTTGATTTTTTCGGCGGACTGCACGCGACCATCGCGAGCGATTTCCCTTCCGAGCAAGATTTCGTCGGCCTTCGCAACGATATCATCGACGTTCCACAAGCGGCCGACGCCCTCGTATCCGCACGCGAGCATTCCTTCCTCCGGTCCGATGAATTCCGCGCCGCGCGCTCTAAGTGTGGCGGCGTTCTGTTGTGTGGCAGGGTGCAGCCACATCTTCCCATTCATGGCCGGCGCGATGAGAAAAGGCGCGCGGGTGGCCAGCGCGATGGAGGTGAGCGCATCGTCGCAGATGCCCAGCGCGAGTTTGGCGATGATGTTGGCCGTCGCCGGCGCGACGAGGAACAAGTCGGCGCGATCGGCGAGATCGATGTGCGTCGGGCGCCACGATTCGCGTTCGTCAAAGACGCCGGACGTCACGGGATTCTTCGACAAGGTTTGAAACGTCATCGCGCCGATGAAATGCGTGGCGTTCTCCGTCATGACGACAAAAAGAGAATGCCCGCCTTTCACGAGCTTGCTGGCGAGGTCGGCGGCCTTGTAGGCGGCAATCGATCCGCAAACACCGAGGATGATGGATTTCATGAGATGCGCACAAGGCGGCGGCTTTGATAGCGCTCAGCGCGCATCACCGCGCGAAACTTCTCAATGTCTTCTTCCATGGATCCGCTGATTAGCGTGTACCTGGTACTCCCGCCAGCGTTCCATTTCCGCGGCCGCGTTTTGCAGCCGGATCGCGATTTGGTCTTCGCTTTCGGTGCCGCGTTTCATCAGCCGCCGGCGCAGCTCTTCCAAGTTGGGCGGCATGATGAAGACGTCGACAAGCGCGTCGATAATGAATGCATCCCCGCAAGTCCGGATGGTTGCTGCACCCTTGGTGTCAATGTCGATGAGGACGTCGATGCCGTGGCGGAGATTGTTGATCACCGGACTCTTTAGAGTGCCGTATTTGTTGCCATGGACCTCGGCGTACTCGAGAAACTCGCCGGCCGTGACGCGGCGGTCGAAATCCTCGTGGCTGAGAAAATGATAGTCTTCGCCTTCCACCTCGCCGGATCGGGGCACCCGCGTGGTGCAGGAAACGGCATAGACAAAATCCGGTTTGTGGCGCAACGCCGAGCAAAGCGTGGTCTTGCCGGCACCAGATGGCGCGGAAAGGACAAAAAGAATTCCCGTGCGCTGAAAGGTGCTATTCAACATTGGCCAGTTGCTCGCGAGCTTTATCAAGCTCTGCTTTCGCCTCGACGACAAGCAGGGAAATCTCGGCGTCATTCGCCTTCGCGCCCGTGGTGTTCCATTCGCGTCCCATCTCCTGGGCAAGAAACTCCAGGGTTCGGCCGACCGGCGCGGCGCTCTCGAGGTGCTCACGAAACTGCGCGAGGTGGCTCTCGAGCCTGGACAACTCTTCCGTAATGTCGCACCGCTCGGCGAAGAGAGCGATCTCGGTGACCACGCGCGCGTCGAGGATGTCGGCGGACAGCCGGGCGGATTGCAGACGCCTGAGCAGGGCCGCACGCTGCCGCTGAGGAACGCGCGGCGCAAGCTTCCGCACTTGCCTCAGCAGTGCCGTCATGCGTGTGACGGCGCGGAGAAGCTCCTTCCGGAGATGGGTGCCTTCACGGACCCGCATTGCGAGCAATCCATCGAGCGCCATTCCGAGCGCGCGACGCACCGCCGGCCAAAGCTCGCGCCCTTCGGCATCGTCTGTCCTCAACACCCCGGGCGCAGCCAGCACTGTTTCGAGAGAGATTTCTCCGCCCAGCGCGAGTTCCTCTTTCAGGGCACGCGCCTCACGCAGAAATGCCGCAGCGCGGCGGCGATCGATCACCATCGGCGCGGAATGCGGAGAATGCTCAACCGTCAGCGATACTTGCACCTTCCCGCGCGAGATCCGTTTCAAGACCTCCTCGCGCACCCGCGGCTCGATCCAGGCGAGTTCGCGTGAGCTCACCAGCGAAACCTCACCTTGCCGGCGGTTGACCGAGAAGCATTCCGTCACCACGTGAAGACCGCCGGCGACCACCGCGCCGCGTCCGTGGCCCGTCATGCTTTTCATCACGGGAGATTAAAGACGCGTTGGAAGCTTGTCACGAGCAAGTCTTCGCTGGGGGCCGCGAAGGAGTCGTCAGCGCAGGCGCAGGCGAAACGTGGCCCGCCCGTTGGGCGGCGCGAAATCGTCGGTTTCATCGATCAGAGAAAGCCCACGCCAGAGCTCGAATCGGTTGTGCAGGGTCGCCCGACCCGCAGGATACGAAGGCGAAACATTAAGCGGCGCGGCGCCCGGCGCGGGTTCTCCCTCGCTGCCGCGCCGGGGAGCCTTCTTGCCTTCGGCTGCGTCAGCCGCCGGACCTCCAGCGGCTGACAGCGAGCCCAGGGATGACTGCGCATACACACCGGGAGCCATTCCGGTGGTCAGCAACTGAATGAGCGTCTCCTGCGGCAGGGACGGTTCGGAACGCAGGATCAAACGCCGCTCGTCCATGGAGCCAAAGGCATAGGCTTGCACGTCATAGTCGAGCGCGCGAGCCGTTCCATGAATGTCGAGCCGGGCAATCCAGGGACTTTCCTCGACAAATTCCAGATGTCCCTCCGGGATCGTCATGGTGGTGAAGGGAAGGAAAGCGCGCGCGCCCTTGAGAGTGATCTGTCCGACCGGGACGGGTCTGGCCAGAGTGCCGGTCAGCCGAAGATCTGGAATGATTTCTCCGCTGGCGGCGTTGCCGGAAAAAAGCAGGGGAGTGTCGTTCGTCACGGAGACATCCAGTTTCCAACGGGCGAACGGAAGCGGAATCAAATCGTCAAATTCCGGTGATGCAAAAGCATCCTCCTCGGCCGCAGAAGTGGCGAGGACCGGTGTGACTTCCAGTCTTCGCGAAAACCGCCCGTCAGCCAGGCGAACGTCTCCTTTGAGAAGTCCGCCATCGTTGTTCCCGGAACCATGTAGATCTGCGTTCGCTGTGAGCTGAAGCCAGGGGAGCCGGACGAGATCGATCTTCTCGCCGGTAAAATGGAGATCGTACCGCGGATTCCAAAGGTTCTCGAGAGACACGTTCCCGCGAACCTCGAAAACTCCTTCGCCGCACTGTCCGGTGAGTTCCTCGATCTGGGCTTGGTCAGAACCAATCGCGACAGCGCCGCGCACCTTGCTCAGCACCGGCACACTCGGCGCGATCTCAAGCTCGCCGTCGCGCAGGGCAAAGTGTCCTTCGAACGACGGATCGTCGACCGTTCCACCGACGGAAAGACCTCCGGAGAAAACCCCGGCCACACGCTCAATATTCGAAAAGAGCGGCGTGAGAACCGCGAGGTTCACCTCGGGAATATCCAGGCGCGCGGAAAACCGGCCCGCGGGATCAATCCAATGCCGCTGGCCGCCGGACGACGTGACGATTCCAAATGGGCTTTCCACTTGGAACGTGATGGGAGAAAGCTCGGCCGAGCTCAGTTCGCCACTGAGGGTGGCGGCGCCCGCGGCGGCATGCAGCGTGGCACGAACCTGCGAAGGCGGACTGGCGCCCCTTGGAAACTTACTCGAGAGTCCTTTCGCTTCGAGCTTTCCGTCCAATCGGAGATCGGGCGGCACGCCGTCCGCGGTCAGATCGACCCGGACGGAGCCGTCGACCGCGCGATCATTGCCCGTGAGACGGAACAACTCGCGAATGGCCACCGGGGCCTTGGAAACAACTTCCGCGTACACTCTTTCGTCGAGGTGAAGTGCATTCTTCAGCGATTCGCCGGCCGCCAGATCGAAGGGGTCGAGAGGAAGGTAAATCTCGGCGGAGGCCAGATCCCGTCCCCCCGACCGCAACAACGCGTCCTCCAGTCTGATTCCAGATCGGGCGAGCGTGGCGCGTGTCGAGAACCGAAGCGAGCCACGCTCCAGCTCGAAGCCGCTGAGATAAACGTTCTGCGGCGAGTACGTTCCGCCGAAGCGGCCGGTCACACCACTGGGGGTGAGATCCGACACCAGATTTTCCAGCGAAACGTTAAACGCACCCGAATGCGCCGAGGCTGTTCCATCGCCCTGCCAGCGAAGCTGGGCCGCGCCCGCCCTCAATTCCGGAATCTTGATCCCCTGAAAAAAGTCGCGGTATTCAGCGAGATTCCGCGTGCGGGCCTGGATCTCGCCCGAGTAAGCATGCGGAGCGCTGATCTCTACACTCCCTTTGGCGCGCAGGAAATCCTCCCCGCTCCAAAACTCGCATTGCGTGACCTGCGCCTCGGTATTGACGAAAGTGACCTCGACGCGACCTGACTCGATGGGATGCTTGCGAAATCCCATGCCGGAGCCTTCGAGACTCAGGAACCCGCCGAGCTTGCCGGCTTGACCGTTGATCGAACCGCTCAGACTCATCCGGCCGCTCATGTCATCAAAAGGCGGGCCGAACAGTCCGGCCAAAGCACCCAGGTCCTTGATCGACGCGTTGAGATTCAGAAGGAAAGGCGCCTCGGCGATTCCCATCCAGCCTCGGTCGAGCGAAAACTCGCCGCTTCCGGTGAGGGCATTTTCCTTCTGTTTCAGGGCGAAATCACTCACCGCCAGCCGACGGTGGATCATCCGTGCCCCCAGCTCCAAAGATTCCCATCCGCGCTTGTTCCAGCGGAATCCATCCGCCGCGAGTCGCAGCGAAGCCTGGCCATCCAGAGCACGCTCCGGAACCCCTCGGAACGTCAATCTTGCTTCGCGGATCACTCCCTCGGCATTGCCATGAACACCAGCCAGGGCGGCCAAGGGCGCCACCTCAACATTCGATCCCCAAAGCGCCGCGTCGACGACCGTAATTCCCTTGCCGGAATCAAAAGAAACGTCAAAGCGCAGAGAGCCTCCAAAGAGCGTTGCCTGGAGGCCGACTGCCGGGCCGGCCGGTCGGGTCAATTGCGCCTCGAGGCTGTCAAGCTTCACGCCGTCCCACAGGTCCACGTTCGCCAGATACAAGGTTCCACCCTTCCACGCTGTGATCCCATTGAGAGAACCGAGGCTTTGATTGAAGGCGCCTGCCTGAAGCTCGGCTCCGGCAGCCCGAAACTCCCCCAGACGCTCTTCGCTAAACTCCGCCGAGATCGCTTCGAAATAGTACGACTGCCCCACGCCAATAAACTCCAGATTGGCGCGACGTAGCGCCACCTCTTTCGGCAACCAGCGCGACGTCCACCGAATCCGGGGGCCCTCCTCGACTGCGGAAGACTGCGGGCGCGACTCGCCGGACGACGGCCCGGCGCGGCGAAAGTCGAGGACGCCGCGAACGTCTTCGATGTCCGCCGACTGAAGCATCCGCCCCGTGCCAACGAAGGTCCGCCACGACCATCCCAATACGATCTGTACCCGTGCGGCATTGACCGCCGTTTGGGACGCCTCGGGATCCTTCGACCGGATTCGCACCTTGTCGAAGACGATCGGCCGCGAAAGATTGGCATAGACTTCTCCGACTTCGAACTGCAATCCCACTTCAGAAGCGGCGCGATTCATGGCCAATCGAAGCAACCAGGCCAAAACCGGCGGATGAGCAAGCCAGGCCACCAGAGCGAAGACAACGACCGCGAGCATGGTTTTCCAGCGAATCCGGCGCGCCCTGGAACGTTCGTCGGCCAACGTGTTCATCCGACCGCCATTTAGCACATTGTGACCTCCGGGGCACGTACAAGCTCCCTTTGTTTCCCGCTTGAAGCATGTGCAGTCGACGCTTACAGAAATAGCGCGGGGGAGATCGCGGGACCTTGCCGCCATTATGAAAACCAGGAACCTCAACGATTGGGCGGTCGCGTTGATCGTCATTGCGTGCAGCATCGTGCTGTTTCTCGCGCTGGCTTTCGCCTTGAGTGGAAAGATGCTCGGCTCGCCCTCGCGTTCCTTGCGCATTAACTTTCACGACGTGACCGGAATCGGCCTCGGTTCGCAGGTGAGATTCGCTGGAGCAAACGCCGGGCGGGTTGCCAGCGTCCGGATGCTCACTCCGGAGGAGCGCACGAGCTCAGGAGACCCACTCAATGCCGTCCAATTACTCCTGGCCTTAAATCCCGGTGTTCCTCCGCTTCCCTCCGACATCACCGTGAGCATCGCCGCCGACACCTTGCTCAGCGATAAGTTTGTCCTCCTTTCAGGGGGATCCGCCGAGGCGCCGCTGCTGGCCGACAATGCCATCCTGGAAGGCATTCCGCCCGTCACCTTTGATCGACTGACGCGGGAGATCGACAGCGCGATCACGGGTCTGCGCGGCATGCTCGGCGGCACCACCGGCGAGGCCGGCGATATCTTCGAAAGCATTCGGTTGTTACTGACGGAAACGCGGGACCTCGTTGCCTCGGCCAAGCCCATTCTCCAGGATGCCCAGTCGCTCCTCAACAACGCCAAGCCAGTTTTGCAGGACGCCCAGACACTTCTGACGGACGCCCAACCGGTGGTGGAGGACGCCAGACTCCTCGCGACAGACGCGCGCCAATTGGTCGCCGAGAACCGAGCTCCTCTCACCCGAACGATTCTCCAACTGGACAAATCCACGAGCGCCATTGAAAGGCTTGCCACCAGAAGCAACGACTTCGTCGCCAGCAATGAGAAGAAGCTCAGCGCGTTGATCTCCGATCTGAGCATCACCTCTCAGAATCTCAAGGTTACCACGACTTACTCGAAGATTTTCTTCTGGAGCGTCCTGCAGCGTCCGACCAAACTCATCTGGGGAACCCGGAGACCTCCGGCGATTCCAAGCCAGCAGGAGATTCTCGAGAGTTCCAAGCCGTTCCCAGTAAACTAACGACGCGCGGCTTCCGAGAATTCGCATTGAACTCACCCTCACGGCGGATAATCTGGTCGGGTGAGTCAATCGATTGAACTTCGATGCGTTTTGCAAGCCGTGCTGACGCTAGCTTTTGCGTCCCTGGCTCTGGCGGCGCAAAGCTACATCGTCGTGGACAATCAGACCGGGATGATTCTGGCTGCAGAGAGACCAAACGAGAAACTGCAGGTGGCCAGCCTGACCAAAATCGCCACCGCGATGGTGGTTCTCGATTGGGCGCAGCTTAACAAGGCCGACCTCAGTCAGATGGCGCCGATCTCACCTCGCGCCGTGCGGGCCGGCGGGATTAATCCCGTGGGATTGCAAGAGGGTGATTCCCTCAGTTTGCGCGATCTCCTCTACACCGCTCTGATGGCGTCGGACAACGTCGCGGCGACAGCGCTGGCCGAGTTTGTCGGCGCCAGGCTGCCCAATGGTAAAGGCCTCGCGCCGGCCAGCAATTTTGTCTCTCACATGAATGCCCTGGCCCACACCCTCGGCATGAAGCGCACCCTCTTTCTAAATCCTTCCGGATCCGACAACGTCGAGGGCACCCTGCCCTACTCGACGGCCTCAGACATGGCGCGTCTCACCCGGTACGCCTATAGCGAGGCAGACTTTCCGTTTTACGTATCGCAAAAGACGCGCACGATTCACGTCTTTCGCGGCGGCGTGGACACGCCCGTCGAACTCAGGAATACCAATGAGCTTCTCGACCAGGAAGGCATCGACGGCGCAAAGACTGGCCGCACCGGGCGGGCGGGAGATTGTCTGATCCTTTCCACGGAACGCCGGCCCGAGGTGCAACGGGAGGGCGACAACGTTTACATCACCCCGCGACGTCTCATCGTCGTTCTCCTCGGTTCACCAGACCGTTTCCGGGAAGGACTCGGGCTGACGCGTCAAGGCTGGGGTCTCTACGAGCAGTGGACCGCTGCGGGCCGGCAGATCAAGAAAAACGAGGCACTTTAGCTATGGAAAAGATTAAGATCGGCGTGTTGACGAGTGGGGGAGATTGTCCCGGTCTCAACGCGGTGATCCGGGGTATATGCCGCGCCGCCTACAAGCTCAACTGGGAAGTCCTCGGATTCAAAGACGGGTTCGAGGGACTCCTGCCTCCGGGAGATTACATGCTCCTCGACCGCAAGCGAACCTCGGGCATCATGCATCTCGGCGGAACCATCCTTGGGACCACCAACCGCGGTCATTTCGTCGCCAAGGTCGCCGCGGGAGAGAGGGCGATGATTCCGAAGAAAATCATCGCCGATGCCAAGGAAACCTTTGAAAAGCTCGGGCTGACCGCTCTGATCGCGATCGGCGGCGACGGGTCGCTCTCTACGGCCCTTCAACTCTATGAAGAGGGGATTCCCATGATCGGCGTCCCCAAGACGATCGATAACGACTTGGAAGCGACCGCGATGACCTTCGGCTTTGACTCGGCCGTGGCCTGCGTGGCCGACGCGCTGGACCGGTTGCACACCACGGCCACCGCTCACAGCCGCGTCATGGTGCTCGAGGTCATGGGACGTCACACCGGTTGGATCGCCCTCTACGGTGGATTTGCCGGCGGTGCCGACGTCATTCTCATTCCGGAAATCCCCTTCGATTACGCCAAGGTGGCCGAAGAAGTGATGCGACGCGACGCCGCGGGAGCTAAAAGTACCATGATCGTCGTGGCCGAGGGCGCGTCGCCCAAGGACGGGAGACAATTTCGGCACGCCACGGCCAGCGGCGAACACCGCCTTGGCGGTATTGCCGAGATCGTCGGCTCGGAGATCGCTGAACGGACCGGCAAGGAAGTCCGAACCTGTGTGCTTGGCCATCTGCAACGCGGCGGCGCACCCACGGCGCTGGACAGAATTCTCGGGACACGCTTCGGCGTGAAGGCCGTTCAGCTTATCACTGAGAGAAAGTTCGGCACGATGGTCAGCTACCAGAACTATCTCACGCTGGATGTGCCGATTTCGCACGCGGTGAACCGCCTGCGGCGCGTCGACCCGGAGGGTCAGATGGTGGAAACCGCCCACGCGGCAGAAATTTCCTTCGGAATCTGATGGACCAGACCGATGCTTTGCGGGCTGCCGTCCGCGACGTGCCCGATTTTCCGAAAACGGGGATCCTCTTCAAGGATATCACTCCCATCCTGAGCGACGGAGCGCTGCTCCGCACGGCCATTGATTGCTTCGTCGCCGACTGCGCCGGACAGGAAATCCGAAAAATCGTTGGCATCGACGCGCGTGGATTTCTTTTCGGAGCCACAGTCGCCGATCGCCTCGGCATCGGTTTTGTCCCGATTCGTAAGCGAGGCAAACTGCCTTGGAAGACCGAAAGTCTCGCCTACAAGCTGGAATACGGCGAAGCGGAAATGGAAGTGCATACGGACGCTTTCGAGCCGGGTGAGCGTGTCTCGCTGATTGACGATTTGCTGGCTACCGGGGGCACCGCCTCGGCGGCGGCAAAACTGATCCAGAAAGCCGGGGGGAACGTCGTGCAGGCGCAGTTCCTGATCGAACTCGGCTTTCTGGAGGGACGCACCGTGCTCGCGCCCGTCCCTGCCAAGTCCATCCTCGTCTATTGAAGCGTCCGGCTCGCGATCGAGAGCTCAAACGACTTCGGCGATCCTTTGCTTCGCGTTTCCGACAATGGGAAGTCCGTGAGCGAAGCAGGCGATGTCAAACTCGAGCGAACGAAGCCCGCGAAGCGAATCGAGGAGAAGCGCGCGATCCTCGCAATATTTCTCGGGCAGAACTTCCAGTCCATCGAGATTGACGAGCGCGTCTCCGATGACCAGCACGCCGGGAGCCAAATAGGCGGTCTCTCCCGGCGCTCCCCCGGGCAAGGCCACTGCTCTGATCGTCTCGAAGAGCACCTCGCCATCGCGAATCACCTGATCCACGGGCACACCCGGCTGCGCCGCCTCCGGCGCGTAGATGGGAACGTCGAGCCGCTCCTTTTCGTAGAGCGAGCCCCGCAGGTGGTTGCCGCTGGTCAGCAGCACCGCACTCACCCGGTCGTCGCCCACCATCCGCTCAATGGCTTGTTCTTCCAGCCGCACGGGATCGATTAAGACAAACCCCGCCGCGGTCCACACGGCCGTGCTGCTGCAATCGGTCTTGCACTCGGGATTGTACCCATGCCAAAAGAAGAGCTCCCTCGTGATTTGCTGGTAATCAGGGACAGGCCTCATAAAACGACAACTCCTGGGGTGACGGGTGTTATCTCACATTCGCCGGCCGGAAGCGACTCAATTCGGAACCGCGACGGACCAGCTTTCAAAGAGAAATTGTGTTCCGCGGTCATCCGCCATTTAATCTCCACCTGGGTCTTCCATGCACGAGCTCATTCACGACATTGCCCTGTGCATCATCGCGGCATGGGCGCTCGGAGTGCTTGCGCAATTCTTCCGGCAACCTGTGATTCTCGCTTACCTGGTCGGTGGGTTTGCCATCGGGCCAGCAGGCTTCGGCTTGGTGGGCGCACAGGAGTCGGTGACCGTGATTTCCGAGCTCGGTCTGATCTTTCTCCTTTTCATGATCGGACTGGAAATCGATCTGAAAAAAGTCATCAGCGCAGGCACCCCGATCCTGGTGACCGCCGCCTCGCAGATTCTCGGCGGTGCAATGGTCGGGATCACTTTCTTTTATCTGATCGGCTACCCGATCACTGGGGGAAGATGGGATGCCCTTTATCTGGGCATCGCGGCGGCGCTGAGCAGCACCGTGATCATCGTCAAGATGCTCTACGACAAGCGCGAACTCGACACACTGCCCGGACGCGTCACGCTCGGCGTCTTGGTTCTACAGGATTTGTTCGTCATCTTCTTCCTGGCGATCCAGCCGAGTCTGGACGATCTTCACGCCGGATCACTGGTGATGTCGCTCTTGCAGGTGGCCGCGCTCGTCGCGAGTTCGCTGATGATCAGCCGATTTCTTCTCCCGCCGCTGTTTCGCAGTGTGGCGCGGCTTCCGGAATTGGTCCTGGTTGGCGCGCTGGCTTGGTGCTTTCTCGTCGGAGAGCTTGCCTCGCGCATGAGTCTCTCGCGCGAGATGGGAGCCTTGATTGCCGGGGTCTCGATCTCCACCTTCCCTTATGCGCTCGATGTCACTGCCAAAGTGACAAGTCTGAGAGACTTTTTCGTCACCTTGTTTTTCGTCGGGCTCGGCATGACTGTTCCCGTGCCCAGCGTCACCTTGATTGGAGGCGCCTTGGTCTTTGCGATCTTCACGGTGGTGAGCCGGTTCATCACGACCTTTTCGCCGCTCTACCTGCTCAAGCAGGGCCTCCGCGCCAGCCTCCTTCCTGCGATCAATCTCAGCCAGATCAGCGAATTTTCTCTCGTTGTCATGGCCCTCGGGCTGGAAGAAAACCATATTGCGCCTGAGAGCAAAGGCCTGGTCTCATTCGCGTTTGTCCTCCTGGCCGCCTTGAGCACGCTGGGCATTACCAGGTCGGACGAGCTCATCAGAGGCATAATTCCGGGACTGAAACGCTTGGGGTTGCGCGACCTTGATGCCGTTAGTCCCGCGAGCAAACTTCATGAATCGGCTTCGCTCGCAGGCCACTCGCCTACTGCCCGTATCCTGCTCATCGGCTTTTTTCGAACCGCCAGCTCGCTGCTCGAGGAGCTCCGGCGCAGCCGGCCCGATCTTCTGGTGGAGATTGCGGTGGTCGACTTCAACCCGTACGTCCACATGACACTGCGACGTCGGGGCATCAAGGTGATTTACGGGGACATCAGCAATCCGGAAACCCTCCTCCACGCCGGCGTCAATTCGGCCCAGATTCTTATTTGCACAGTTCCCGATGCCCTCCTCAAGGGAACAACCAACGCGAAGCTTGTCCGCCATCTTCGCGAAATTAATCCCGAAGCCAAGATCATCGCGGTGGCCGATGTTCTCGCGGATGTCAACTCGCTCTACGGCGCCGGCGCCGACTATGTCAGCGTGAACCGGCTTGAAGAAGCGGAAAGCTTGTGCGAAGTGCTCAACGCCATTGAGAGCAAGCTGCTCGAACAGATTCGCTCGAAATTGGACGCTCGCTTGGAAGGACGCCAGGAGGTCCTCCCCTAGCGTCAACCGACGGCAGTGATTGCGAAAGCCATGAAAAAACCAAACTTCCCAACCCCCCGGAGATTTCATAGATAGCGCCCATGTGCCCGGAAGCACATCTTCTCAAGGAGATCCCACTCTTCGAGCTACTTGACGATCGCGAACGGGAGGACCTGGCCAACCGCCTCGAGGTGGAGCATTTCGCGGCCGATACCCTGATTTTTCAGATCGGCGACCCGGGCGACGCCGTCTACATCATCAGCTCAGGCGAAGTGGAGATCTATTTCCGCAACGATACCGGTGAGCAGATCACTCTCGAACGGTCGAGCAAGGGGGACTTCTTCGGCGAGATCTCGTTTCTGGATGGAGGCTCTCGCAGCGCATCGGTGCGCGCGACCGAGGACACCGAGGTCATGCGTCTCGATCGGGACGCTCTCGCCCAGTTTCTTGAGTCACGCCCTCAGGCGGCGATACAGCTGCTGGCGGCGATGGGCCGGCGACTGCGCACGACCGTGGAAAGACTCCGGCACACCGCCTCGCGAAACGTGAACGAGCAGATCCCCGAGAGCAGCAAGCTGTTGCACCGGGTCATCGATGCGATTGCTGAGTTTGCCGGCAGCATCCCGTTTCTGATGATTCATGTGGTGCTCTTCACGGTGTGGCTGGTCGTCAATTCAATCCACATCCCCGGCATCCCGCAATTCGATCCTTATCCCTTCGGTTTCCTGACGCTCTCGGTTTCCCTCGAAGCCATTTTCCTCTCCGTCTTCGTGCTGCTGAGCCAGAACCGACAGACTGCCAAGGATCGCTTGCGTTCCGACATCGAGTATGACGTGAATCTGAAGGCCGAGTTGGAAATTGCCCACCTTCACGAAAAACTGGACCGTCTGACCGCGGAATCGCTCGCCCGGCTCGAAAAGATTCAGCGGGACTTCTCCAAGCGCCGCGGAGACGACGGAAGCCTCAAATAACCCGACCGTTACTTTTTGGCCCGTTTGGCCTCCAGTGCCTCTTCGACCTGGCCAAGCGGAAGAGTGTTGATCACATCGCGACGGGAGAGCCAACCCTTCCGCGCAGCGCCGATCCCAAAAATTAAATCCTGCAAGCCAGAGACCGAATGGGCGTCTGGGTTAATGGCGCATTTGACTCCTTTTTCCCGGGCGAGCGGCCACCAACGCCAATCCATATCCAGTCTGCGCGGGTTCGCATTGAGTTCGATGATCGTGCCCGTCTCGGCGGCAGCTTCGATGACGGCGGGAATGTCCACCGCGTACGGCTCTCGCGTCAGGAGCATGCGGCCGGTCAGATGGCCCAGCATGGTTACGTACGGATTCGCCATGGCCTTGACAATGCGGTCGGTCATGGCCGCTTCACTCAAGGTAAGTGAGGCATGCACCGAAGCGACTACGTAATCGAGGTGGGCGAGAACCTCATCCGAAAAATCGAGCGAACCATCCTTGCGAATGTCGCATTCCGTCCCCGCGAAGAGATGGATCCCCTCCTGCGTGGCGTTGAAAGCACGGATGCGAGCCACCTGGGCCGCCAGACGCTTTTCGTCAAGTCCATTCGCCTGGATGGAGCTCTTGCTATGATCGGCGATGCCCAGGTATTGCATGCCGAGCTCGCGCGCCGCTTCGGTCATGTCTTCCAGCGAGGCGCGACCGTCGCTGGCGGTGGTGTGACAATGAAAGGTCCCACGCAGATTCGGCCATTCGATCAGATCGGGAAGAAGTCCGGCCACCGCAGCTTCGAACTCGCCGCGATCTTCACGCAGCTCAGGCTCGATGTAGGCAAGCCCAAGGGCGCGATAGATGTCGGGCTCGGAATGAACCGGGGGGAGCGGCTGCTTAAGTTCCCGGCCTTCCGCCTGGCTGAAGCGGTACTCGTTGAGCGACCATCCGCGATCCAGAGCCCGAGTCCGCATGCGGACGTTGTGCTCCTTGCTCCCGGTAAAATAGTTGAGCGCAAACGGATACTCAGCGCTGGTCACCGCGCGCAGATCGCATTGCATACCGGAAACGAGTCGCACGCTCGACTTGGTCTCGCCGCGGGCAATCACCGATTCCACCAAGGGATGGTTGATAAAGTCCTCGAACACCTCGCCGGGCGCGCGCGTCGAGACAATAAAGTCCAAATCACGCACGATCTCCTTCCTTCGCCGGTAGCTGCCCGCAATCTGGGCGAGAGTCACCGCGGGATGACTCCGTAGATCGCCGAGAAGCGCTTCCGCCAAAGCCATGACGTCACCGAGTCGGAACTGATCGGCGCTTTTTCGACGTTGCTCGATAGCCTTGAGGATGTTGGCGGCGGATTTTCGGCCAAAGCCGGGAAGCTGCGCGATGCGGCCGTCCTGGCAAGCGCGCTCGAGCTTGGTTATCGAGCTGATCCCCAAGGTCTCGTAGAGTGCCTTGATTTTCTTGGCGCCAAGCCCCTGTAATTCGAAAAGCACGAAGATTTCCGGGGGAAACGCGTCACGAAGTTGGTCGTAGTATTCGAGTCGTCCCGTCTGGGAGAGAGTCGAAATCTTCTCGGCGATGGCCTTTCCGATGCCTTCAACATCGCGGAGGCGGTCCTCGGTGATCATCCTGGGCAGGTCATCGCCCAGGGTCTCCAGGGCCCGTGCGGCGTTGGCGTAAGCTCGAATCTTAAAAGGGTTCTCGCCCTTGAGTTCAAGCAACCGGGCGATATTCTCCAAGACCCCGGCGATCTCGTCTTTCGTCATGGCGGTCATTGCGCCGCGCGCGGCGGAACGTTGGTGAGTCTTCCCGTTCCGCGCATCAGTTCAGATACGTTTCCAGCCGGTTGCGCCAGCCGGGCAGCCATTTCACCTCGCCGCGACCAGGTGGTGAGTTTTCCACACGGCGAGTCAACATCTGGTCAGCAGCCTTGACGAACTGCGGGAGCGGCGGGCCCTTCTCCGGCATCGCTTCGAGGACCTGAAGCAGGCCCCAGCCTTCGCCTCGGTAACGCTCCGTCGGACTGACCCCCTCGCCTTTGAAATTCACGTAGTCCATCAAGGCGTAGAGTCCGAGGGGTTGGCCGGCCACGCGGTAGAAGTTGTCACTCACCTTCTGACGCTCAGCGGCAGGCGCGGCCGCCAGCATCTTCGGCAAGGCCCGTTCCAGGCGAACGGCTGCAAAGCGCGCCTGCCAGGCGATGGTATCCTTGAGAAGCTTGCGCAGCTCCACCATGCGAGCGGTTTGAAAGTCGGCCATAAACTGCGCCCGACTTTTCCAGGGACACGCTCCTCCCAGCCATCCTGGAACCTGAACACCGTGGGTCGCCAGATAATCGACCAGCTTGGGAAAGCTCTCTTCAAACGGGCCTCTCTTCCCTTCCGGGTACCAAATGAAATGGGCAATGCCCAGTGACGCAAAATCCTCGCCCGAATTCCAAGCCGTCAGACCGCTAACCGTTCCCCCACATTCGTTCTTCCAGATGCGTCGTCCGATCTCCATCGCCTGTGCTTCCGAAAGCTGCACGGTCTGCGCGCAGGCTGCCGACATCGTCGCCAGAAGAAGAAACAAGAAGCCGCGCATGCCAAATCTTTATCCGGACCACCTGACGCCCGCAAGGGCCGAGTCCCTCAGAGTTTCCGACCGGCAGACAAGAGGCTGGCCCGAGAGGAGAAAACCGCTAAGCTAAGGCTCCATGACTAATCCCACCGGTCAAAAACCGCTGCCCAAGGCCATTCTGATCCTCATAGTTCTCGGAGTGGTCGGCCTTGGCGTCGTTTTCGCATTCCTGGCCACGATTGGGGACGACGCTCCAAATGACCTTCCACCAGCGAGTCAGACTTCGCCCGGAGATTAGCGCGGTGTCAGAAACCAGGCGGTCGAAATGGACGCGTTGAGGGGGCCTGCGACAGGCCACTAGACAAGCGCTCGGCAGAACCGCCTCGACCAATCTTCGAGCTCGTCGGCGACATTCAGCGCGCCTCTGTCGAGTCAATTGCTGAACGAATCGCTCGATCGCTTCACGATCGAGCCCGGCGAAGACGCCCCCTCGCCATTGCTCCTACCGAACGATGCGCACCGGGGTGCCGATTCGGACAAGTTTGTAGAGCTGAATCGCGAAGTCCCTCGGCAATCGAATGCAGCCGTGGGAGGCGGGATTGCCCGGACGCGGAATCGGCCCGGCGTGCATCCCAATTCCCCGCCACGTCAGGCGCATCCAGTATGGCATCGGCGCATAGACGAACCGCCCGCCGAGTGGGGGGCTGTGCTTCCGCGCGTCCGCATCCGGGTTGACGGTATTTCCTTCGGCATCCACCGTGCGTCCGTAGAGCGTCGAATGCTTGTCGACCACCTTTTCGAGAATCTTGTAATCGCCTGCGGGCGTGTCGTAACCCTCTTTCCCGGTCGCCACGACCGTCCAACCTGCGTACTGCCCGCCGAGATAGATGTCCGCCCGCTGGATGCGCAAATCAATGACAATGCTGGGTTCTCCTGAGAGGCCTTCCGGATGCCATTCGTAAAGGACCGGGACCGATGTCGTCGGCGTAGGAGGCAGGGTCGGCGGCGGCGCCACCTCGACCGGCGCACACGCCGAAATCAGCACCATCAGACAGCCAGCCAAAGCAACCTTACTGCCCAAAAGCATCTCGCGCATAACGCCGGGCGCAGAGTGGGGGATGCGTCGACTTATTCAAGCGAAAAATTTTATCGCCTTCGGCGGCTAATAACCCCGAAGACCAGTGATCGGGGCCCTTTGACTACGCCCGACCGTCCGCTCGCTCGAAATCTACTTGGAGAGAATTCCGTAGAGGGCCTCATGCAAGGCCCCCTCGGGATCATCGGGCGCTGACTTGAAACGCGCGCCGACATATCCGTCCGGTCTCACCAGCACCGCGCCGGTCTCCCCAATTCCGTACACCGCTTCGAACTCATCGCAAACGAAGTGCACCTGATTGCGCACGAGCGATCCGTGGGCCGGTTCCGGCCAGACGTCGCCTTTGCGGCCGACAACCAGAACCATCGTTCCATCAAAAAGATCAAGGATCGAACGTCGGCCCTCGTTGCGCTCTATCCAAGCGTGGGGTGCCCGGCAGCCCGGGCAGGCCGACGGAATATAGTCGTTGATCGGATCGGCCACCTTGGGAGGCCTGGTCCCGTCGCTGATAAACGCCCCCGAATCGTAGACGACGCCAAGGTCCTGACCCAGCCCCGCACCCGCCCTGCGACTGTGCGCGACCAACTCGCGCACTCGATCCTCGTTTCCGGCAAGACCGGCCTGAATGATTTCGTAGACCTCGATCGCGTTGTCGTTCGTGTTATCCATCGTCCGCAGGGCAGCGGTGTGACGCTCGGCCTCGTAACTATCGAGGAGCACGTCGCTGGCCTCACCGCGAATCACGGCCGCAAGTTTCCACGCCAGATTGTGGCTGGACTGCAGCCCCGTGTTGAGACCAAGCCCTCCCGCCGGTGACAACCGGGCCGCCGCGTCGCCCACCAGAAAAACACGTCCCACTCGAAATCGCATCGCGACTTTCGGGCTCATCACCCAATGTCGCATGCTAAGGACCTCCACTGGTTCGTCAGGAAGGCCGGAGACTCGTCTGATGATCCCTTCGAAACGACCCTTTGTATAATCTTCGGGCGTCTCTTTCGGCTGCAGAAAGTGATGCATCAGCCAAAGATCGTCGCCATTCACCGCCACGAACGCTTCGAAATAGTCTCGTGTGAGCGCCTGATACAGGATCGCGCGCCGGTCACCCAAGTGACGGCTATATCTGGCTTGGAACATCACGTTGATGAAATGGCCCATTTCTCCGGGCCCATCGGTATCGACGGCTAGATCGCGCCGGACTCCGCTGCCGGCCCCGTCGGCGGCCACCACCCATTGAGCGCGCACCGTCTCCCCTGTGCTCAGACCAAGCAGTACGTCATCCTCCCGCGGCTCGATCGAAACGACCTCGCAGCTGAAACGCACGTGGGCGACAGGTTCCTGGCTCAAGGCCTCGGAGAGAACTTTCTCTGTCCAAGTCTGCGGACAATGGAGCGGCTTGCAGGGAGTGAATTCGCTATGCAGCGCTACCAGAGGCACCCGGCCGTATTCTTCCCCCACGAGGGACTTTGCCCAAATCCCGAGGCAACGTCCTTCGCCCGGCAACGACCCGCCCATCACGCGCTCGAGCAAACCATGCTGACGGAGTATCTCCGCCGTCCGGCGCGACAGTCCCATGGCCTTGGGGTGCACGGATGTGCCCGGTTTTCTTTCAAAGACAGCGCATTCCACGCCGGCCCGAGCGAGCAACAGCGCCGTCATCATTCCACAGGGTCCACCACCTACGATGGCAACGGGGACTTCAATCTCCATAACATCGATAGCACTATCAAAGATGGGGGAAACCTGGATAGCCGTTTCCGATCCACCGTTGGTTTTTTGCCTACTTGACCAGCGCCTTCAAGGCGGGGATCTGCTTGAGAATTTCCTCGACGGTCTCCGGGCCGACGACTTCGCGAGCTTTCTCGAGAAACGTCCGGACAAAGGGTCCGATCTGGGCACTCGACAATCCCGCCGATTGGAGATCGAAGAAGGCTTTCGCCGCGTCGCCCACCGGACCACCGACGAAGGAGCCCAACCCGGAAAGCCCGGCACCGGCCGAGGAGGGAGTATCCCCAAGCAGATCTCTAACTCCGGGGATTTCCATCAAGAGCTTCTCCAGATGGGTTCCAGCGGCGCGTTTGCGGACGAATTCCAGAAGAACCTTGATAGCGTCGCGGGCCACGGACTCCGAGATGCTCAATCGCTCACTGACAAATTTGATGATCTGATCCATTTTAGAAAAAGGTGCGGCCTTCAGACCGCATCAGCCCTTAAAATCCTCTCGATCGTATTGGTAGTCGAGTGGCCTTCGGAAAGTTCCGCAAGAACGACACGTCCGCCATTCGCCTCGACAACCTCCCGTCCACTCACATAGTGGGCCCAATCGCGCCCCTTGACCAGGACGTGTGGCAAGATCGCTTCGATGAGCGTCCGCGGCTCGTCCTCATCGAAAATCACGACTCCATCGACGGCGCGCAGCGCAGCCAATACGATCGCGCGATCCACTTCCGAATTGATCGGCCTGCCCGGACCTTTGTTCCGCGAAACCGAGGAGTCGCTGTTAAGGCCAACGATGAGTGCATCGCCCTGGGCTCGCGCGAACTCAAGGTACTGGACGTGGCCTCGATGCAGGATGTCAAAACATCCGTTCGAGAAGACGAGTTTTCTACCGCCGGCGTGCAACCGGTCCCGGAGCTTCCGGGCATCCGCAACAGTGAGGACTTTCGAGGGCATAGACTTTCAATAACCGATTCGTAAACAAAGCGCATCTCGGTTCGTGATCACCGTCCGCATCTCGGGGTCGTCTTCCCCTCGAAAGCGGCAATAAATCTCCAACGCGCCGGCATAGAAGGCCAGCGCCTTCTGATGATTTCCGGTGGCATGGTAAACAACCGCCAGGTTAGCCATCGATTGAGCGACTTCGGGGTGCATCGTTCCAAAGCATTTCTCCCGAATGGCCAGCGCCTGGATATGAAAGCTCTCCGCCTTTGGAAATTGACGCATTTCCGTGTAGGCCACCCCCAGATTATTGGCGGCAGCGGCGACCTCTGGATGGTTCTGATCATGCAGCCGGATGGCGACCTCCATGGCGCGCTGGTAGCTCTTCTCCATCTCTTCGAAGTCGCCGGCATTCTTGCAAAGAGCACCCAACCGGCTCAGGAGCATCACATGCTGCGAATAATCGTGAATCTGGTCGTAGAGCGTCAGCGACTCTCCGTATCGGAGCCGAGCCTCGGCAGCATTGCCAATCCCATCGTGCATGATCGCCGCCTTCGCGGCGAGCCTGGCGGCTGAAGCGGGCGTCCCCCATTGTCGCGCCTGAGAAAGCGCCTCGTTGAATCTGGCGGCCGCACTGACAAGATCGCCCACGGCCTGGCAAGCATCGCCAGCGATCTCGAAGGCGTCTCCCAGTCTTGGGCTGCTCGAACGCAAAATGCGCTTGGCGGCTTGCAAGAACCTCAGGGCGATCTGACCATATTGGTCCGACCCGGCGTTCCGGCGTTCCGACTCGAAGTCACGGCAAAGCATTTCCCACAGGCTCGCGGTCGTTTGCATTCTGGGAAGAAAAAATATGACTGCACCGGCCTTCCACTGTCTAGACTAAACCGACCGGGCGCTAGACCAGGAGTTTGAGGGCAAGGGCACGCGTGGCGGGAATCGCGCCATAAAGCGAGGCGAGTGCATCAAGAGCCGTAACCCTCCCGGAGGGATCTTGCACGCCGAGAATGCGGCACAACTCAGCTTCAAAGTGGTTCAAGGCCTTCAAGGTGGCCGGCGATCTTTGTGTGAAATCCAGGCCACGCATGAGAAGATTAAAGATCTCGCGCGCGGGTTGCATGGAAGGTGCAGCCAGGCCGGCCAGTTCGCCAAAATACGAAGCGAGGTAGAAGCCCGCGTTTCCGGCACGGGAGACATGGAAGACGCTGTTCAGTTTCGCTTCGCGCAAGGTATGCAGATCTCCCTGGCGGCTCATGGAAAAAGAAATATCGGCGCGATAGAAGAGATCCAAGGCGCCGGCAAAGCTGCTCTTCGGACGGCGTGCGCCCCGCGCCACGGTGCGAACCGTTCCAAACTCTTCCGTGAGCCAGTTGACAATGAGGCTGGTCTCCGACCAGGCCACCTTCCGGAGAAGAATTGCGGCCGTTTGCTCCATCAAGTGGCGAACTTTCCGGATATCGGCTCAGGCGGTATCGAGCACCTCGACCAGCCATTGCTGGAGGGCCGCATAGAAATGGATCTGCAACTTGGCCAGATCGCGCTCGGTGAGAATCGCCCATGGCCCAGCCTGCGAAAGTTCCGGTTCCTCGAGGTGGTGTTGGGCCGCCAGGCGGATCCGGGCTTGGTTCAACGCGTTTAGCCACGACTCCGCATGGCCGGCCGGAAACTCCAGCGTGTAGCTCCCCTCAGATTCCTGAAGGCCGCGCAGGTCGGCTTCAACAACCTGACGCGCGGAAAGAAACAAGGCGTGCAACTCCGGCTCGACGTGCGCCTTCCAATCTTCACGAAGTGCCTCATCGTTCGGATCTTCGGTGGGACTGGGAAAAAGCCGGTCCTCAGCCTCGCTGCAGTCTTGCTCGAAAAGCGCGGGAATCTGTCGCATGAGTCCGGCCAGCAAGGGAGGAATCTCGCGAACACCCAATCGATTGCCGACGACCCTATAAAACTCCATCACGACTCGCCGTGCTCGATCGTCGCGAGCAGCAGATGCGAATGGAGCTGCTGGACATAGAATTCCGCTCGTTCCTGGGCGCCGGACCAGACGATCGATCGTCCCTTGCGATGCACTTCGAGCATGTGCGACTCGGCTTTTTCGCGCGAGAAGCCGAAAACCCTCCGAAAGACGAGGGTGACGTAAACCATGAGGTTTACCGGATCATTGTGAACAACAACATTCCATGGCTGTTCGAGCGCCGACTCATCTCGGGTACTGTTTTCAGGAACGTCCCTGGTTTTCGCCATCTCAAGCTGTCCGCAAGTTTGAAGTTTTCGTGCAGCCTCTCTTCGAAAGGCAATCACCGACCATCTCTACCCAATGCTCGATTCCGCTCCCCGGCAAGCCACCCTTGGCCTCGAGAAAGACATACGCCGCGAGGACCGTCACGGGGCAAAGGTGGAAGATCGCCCCTCGGAGCGCGCACAGGATGGCCAGGTGGCCGGGCGCCCGGCCTGAATCGATCAGCCCATGGTATCGTCCCAAAAGTCTCTCCGATTTCGGGGCCCCATACTGCACGATCAACTCCCGTCCGGCCCGCACGCTCGCCTCTTGCGCAGCGGCAGGGAGAGCGGCGTCAATCGCCCGATCGCACTCCGCCAGAAACTGCCAATCGCCCGACGCCGAGGCGGATCGTGCTTCTTCGAGCCGGGGAAGGATAACCTCCGCGAACAGACCTTCCTTCCAGCGCGCCCATACCGTCGAAGAGAAGGAGTCTGGCGAAAAGGTCAGGCACCGAAGGTTGGTCCAACCGGGATGGCAGAGCCCGACGGCGCGCAGCAACTCGATGCGTGCATCGTTCGTCGCGAAAGTGTTGGAGCCATTGGTCCCTCTCATTGATTGCGCGAACATACCATCCGACGCGCCATTTTGAAAATCTGTTCCTGCTTGCGGGCCATATCTTTTGCCGTGCCGGCCGTTTGGTCGCTCCAACCGGCCAGATGCAGGAGACCGTGAACGACGCAGAGGGCCGCTTCGTCGCTGGGAGAGTTGCCAAAGCGGGCGGCGTTCTCGCAAACGACTCCCGCACCAATCAGGATCTCGCCGTATGGGAAGGTGATGACATCCGTCGGCGTGGAATCGTCGAAGAAATCCCGATGCACTTTCGCGATGGCAGGGTCACCGAGAATGGTCGCCTCGATCTCTTTGATCCGGCCAAGCGGCGCCCCGCGCGACTTAAGGGTTGATTGGCAGGCAGGCAAGGCGGCCTCCGCGATAGCCCGGATAAAGGGCAAATCGAAGCGAACCTTCCTTTGCCGGTTGCAGATGACGACCAATGCAGACACAACGGTCATCATAGCGCGGCGCCGCGCGAAAGTGGAGTCCTCGTCGGCTCCGGCCGCAGAAACGCCAAAAAAGCCCCTGCCCGTCGCTTCGCGCCTAGGCCGCCGATTTTTGCTCACCCCTGACCGCGGAGGCAGCGGCGTCCTTGTCTTCGCGCTTCGGATAGGCGATCCGGGAGTGCAGCATATTGACCAGAGTGAACCGAAAGCTCTCCGCAATTTTACGGATTTCCGCCATGGTCAGAGGAGCTTCATCGAGTTGGTGCTCGGCGATGCGAGCGTCGATGATGCTGTGGATCAGATCCTCAATCCGTTGCGGAGTCGGGCGCTCCATCGAGCGCGAGGCACTTTCCACCGCGTCCGCCAGGCTCACGATGGCTGTCTCCTTCGTCTGAGGTCTGGGCCCGGGGTAGCGGAAACTCTCCTCTTTGACTTCCGGGATGTCCTCGGGCCGCATGTTCATGATCTTGCCGCCCAACCGTGCATCGCCCTGCTGCTGGCGCGCGCGCTGATAGAAATAGGAAACCAGCGAAGTGCCGTGATGCTGCTGAATGACATCGACGATCTCGGAATTCAGCTTGTTCTTCAGCGCCAGGTCCACCCCCTCTTTGACGTGAGCGATGATGATCAGCGCGCTCATGGTGGGGGTGAGTTCATTGTGAGGGTTGTGTCCCGGCCGCATGTTCTCGGTAAAGTACTCGGGCTTCACCAGCTTGCCGATATCGTGAAAATACGCGCTCACGCGAGCCAGAGTCGGGTTGGCGCCAGCCACCTCCGCGGCCGCTTCGGCGAGGTTGGCCACGGCCAGGCAGTGGTGATACGTTCCCGGCGCTTCGAGACTCAAACGCTTGAGCAACGGGTGATTAAGATCCGCCATCTCCAGCCATGAAATGTCCGTGGTGATGCGGAACAGATTCTCCAACACCGGAAGGATTCCACTGGCCAGCACGGCGGTGCCAAACCCGGTGCCGATCGCCGCCAGGCTCTGCCAACCGATCATTTTCCAGTCCGTTTGCGACGGGTTTTCCCACACCAGGGGTCCAATCTGGCCGAAGGCCGCCGCAAGCACCCACATCGCGATCCCGACATAGATGCCCGCTCGGATCAATCTGCTTCGCCGGCGCACCTGGATGGTCACATACACCGCGATAAACCCCGTGATCAGCGAGATCACCAGAAAGATCGGATCAATACGCCCGACCAGCAGCGAACCCCACAGGCTGGCAAAGACGGCGGCAAAGAGACCGTGGTTCTTTCCCAGCAAGACCGAAAGCACCAGGGGCGCGAACGCGTAGGGAACAAGCAGCGGAGCCAGCTGAAGATCGATATTGCCGGCCGCCGCCTGTGCCAGGATGATCTTGATCGCCGCGAGCTGGACAAGCAACACACCGAAAATCAGAGCAATCCGCGAGTTGCCTCCCAGCGTCCCCGGCTGATTAATCCAGAGCTGGGCAACCGCGGTCACGAAGATCAGAAGGCAAAGCAGGAACTTCTTCGCCGGCTCTTCTTGCTGGCCGGTAAAAATCAAGGCCGCCAGGCCGGCGACAAAACCGCCCAGGATGAGCACACGAATGGGCCACGCACATTCAAGAGCCTCCGTAAACTTACTGTCGGCGACGGTGCGCCGTGTCTTGCCGCAGGCCATGCCCTTTCCGACTAGCCGGCGGCGCTGGAAAAAATTCCACATAGATGCAAACGAGCCTAGACTAATACCTAGAATCGCTCCTCCTGCAATCCGCGATGTTCCCGGTACGCATGAACGATCGCCTGAACCAGCCGGTGACGAACCACATCCGTCTCCTCGAAAAAGTGGAATCCAATGGCCTCCACCTTGCCCAGCGCCTCCACCGCCTCGATCAGGCCGCTTCGCTTGTTGCGCGGCAGATCGATCTGCGTCCGATCCCCCGTCACCACGCACTTGGAGTCCTCACCCAGACGGGTCAAAAACATGAACATCTGTTCGGTGGTCGTGTTTTGTGCTTCATCCAGAATGACAAAGGCCTGACTGAGCGTTCGTCCACGCATGTAGGCGAGCGGCGCAATCTCGATGACTCCGCGATCCATATACTTTTGAATCTCCTCCAACTCAAGCATATCGTAAAGAGCGTCATAGAGCGGACGTAGATAGGGCAGGATTTTTTCCTGAAGGTCTCCCGGCAGAAAGCCAAGGGCCTCTCCAGCCTCGACCGCTGGGCGCGTCAGGATAATCCGACTAACCTTTTCCTGCTTGAGTGCGGAGACCGCCATGGCCATGGCGAGATAAGTCTTCCCTGTCCCGGCGGGGCCAATGCCGAAGGTAATATCCCGGGCCTGCATGCCGAGCAAATAGGCCTTCTGTCCCTCGGTTTTCGGAACAATCGGAGGCTTGCGCGAAGAGGTCTGAATGCGCACGTCCAGGAGACGGCCCAGATCGGTGCCGCCGTTCTTGCCGGCAGCATGCACCGCATAATTGAATTCCGGTCGCCGGATGACTACCCCCCGTTTGCGCGCTTCATCGAGCTGTTCGAAAACCTTCCGCGCCCGGCTCACCGCATCTTCGTCGCCCTCGATACGCAACCAACCTTCCCGGGACGTTACCCGGACATCGAGCGCGGCTTCCAACTCGCGGAGAAGCTTGTCATCGCCACCGTAAAGCGCCTGCACGGCGCGGGCGTTGTCAAACTCAAGCGTCAGCGTTTCCAGATTACCGGTAGCCATAAACGAGCGCCCAATTGGAACGCTCTTGAGGCGATTTTTCCACCGTGACAATGGCGTAATATGCCCCCGTCTTGGCTGGGATAACCTTGGCCGCTGAGAAACGGCCCTTCTGCCAGAACTCGGACTCCGCCAACTTGCCGTCAGAATCGTAAACGTGCACGGTGATCATCGCGCCCTTGGTGTCCGTCGCCAGCCAGAACCAATATTCATTGCCCCGGAAAAGCTGGGCCGTAACCGCCTGCTGGTCCTTCACGCCAAGATCGCCGCCCCAGGCATCCTCGCGGACGGTAAAGCCTTGTTTGGTATACGGGGCGGCCGCCTCCTTGGCAAACGACAGCGCGTCGTTAACGGTCGCAAAAGCGAGCGGAAGGGCGATGACGAAAGCGAGCGGAACGAGGAAAGACAACCGGAGCTTCACGGTGGATCAGGCCTCCTCGGAGGTGATGACGACGACCATTTCACTGGTCATCTTGTTGATTTTCTCAACGCTCGCCTGCGGGATGCTGGTCTTGCCGATCAGCGGACGGATGTCGCGAAGAAGTTTGCGGACGCGTGCCACCAGATCCTCCTTTTTCAGCCGTGAATTCCGCATCTCATCGATGCGACGGCTGAAATAGTTGAGGAGCTCGGGCTGATTAAGGAGTTCGGCACCGCTGGTCGAGTAGTTCTTGCCGACAATGGAGGTCAGCACTTCCGTCCCGCGGATCCATCCGCCAATGCTGACCAACTGGGCGAGGTCCGCATCACCCAACTCGACCATGGCTCCGCGCACGTCCTGGAGCGCGCCGTCGAGTTCTTCACGCACGGCCCGCCAATTCTTGGCTTCTGCCTTATCGATGATGCTCTTGCTGCGAGCAATGACCGCCTTGCGCACGTTGATGGCGTCCGCCAGATTCAAGACTTCCTGGCCAATCTGTTTGACGCTTTCCGAATCCTCAGCCTCCACCGCAATGAACCCGTCGGCAATGACTGTTCCCAGCAGCAGCGCGACTTGGGCGCGATTCCCCGTGTTCTTCCCAAGATTGTCCCGCATCTCGGCCTTCCAATTCGGAGAACCCAGCTTGTCGAGAACGCTGAAGATCTCGCTCGGAACGGGCACCACCACCTCGTCGACTGCGGCGGCAGGGAATTTCGACAGGTCGATGGAAGAAGGGGGCGATTGCGCACGGGTACTCGCCAGAGCGAGACCGCAAAGCAGTGGCAGGAGGAAGCGTGACAGCATGTGAAAATTAAGCTTCGCGTTGGGGCCGCAGCCCCTTTAAAAGCGCCGGCATCATTAGATGAATGTTGAAAGAATACAATACCTTCTTGAGAAGGCACGCAAGCAGCGGTTGCTCGTCGTCGGGGACGTGATGCTGGACGAGTTCGTCTGGGGAAAGGTCTCGCGAATCTCGCCGGAGGCCCCGGTGCCCGTCGTGGAAGTGCAAAGCGAGTCGTTCTATCCTGGTGGTGCGGCGAATGTTGCGCGAAATCTTCGGCCGTTTTGCCAGAGCGTCCAGATCAGCGGAATGGTGGGTCAAGATGTCGCAGCCGGGCGCTTGCGAGGTCTTCTTCACGAGGAGGACATCGCAACCGAAGGGCTTGTCGAGTCCCCCGAAATTCCGACGATCGTCAAAACGCGAATCATCGCCCGCCAGCAACAAGTCGTCCGCGTGGACCGGGAACGTCGCGTCAAGGCCTCCAAGTCCAGCCATGATCTCGCCTTCCAGCGGCTGGAAGGGCTGCTCCCCGAGGTGGAAGGTGTGATTTTCGAGGATTACAACAAGGGGTTTCTAACCCAGGACTTCGTCGACCGGTTCAGTGCACTTGTTTCCGCGGCTGGCAAGGTCTTTACGGCCGATCCGAATCCGGGAAACCCACTGCGGTGGAGCGGAGTCACGACGATCAAGCCGAACCGTTCGGAGGCCTTCGCGATGGCGGGAATCGCGGATCCTGGCCCGTCCGACAATCCGCTCGACGACAATGCTTTACTTGATGCAGGTTCCGTCTTGCTGGAAAAGCTTGGTATCCGGTCAGTGCTGGTGACCCTCAGCGAGCATGGGATGATCCTTTTCGACCGGGAGGCACCCCCCTATCACACGCCCACCCGCGCCAAGGAAGTCTTCGATGTGTCCGGTGCCGGAGACACGGCCATCGCCCTCTTCACGCTGGCGCTTTGCGCGGGAGCCACCTTGCAGGAAGCGGCCGAGATCTCCAACCATGCTTCCGGTGTCGTGGTAGGAAAGTTCGGCACAGCCACCCTGACGCGCGAGGAGCTCCTCGCCAGCTTCGAAGGCTATTTCTCGTAGCGGGAGATGGAAGACTCCCCTATTTCCGCCAGGAAGCGCGCGGTCTTCCTGGATCGCGACGGCACTCTTATGGAAGAGGTTCACTTCTGCGCCGATCCTGCCCAGGTGCGGGCTATCCCCGGTGCGGCCGAAATTCTCGCCGAACTTCGGTGCCGCGGCTGGATCAACATCATGATCACCAATCAGAGCGGCATCGGACGAGGGTTCTTCACGGTGGACGACTATCGCGCCGTCAACGCCGAACTGTTCCGGCAACTCGGCCAAACCATCGACGATGCCTACTATTGTCCTGACCACCCTGGCAGCGCGACGGATCGCCGGAAGCCTGGCACGGGAATGGTCGAAGAAGCCAGGCGCGACCACCAGATTGCGACCGAGAAATCGTGGTTTGTCGGTGACAAGGACACCGATGTTCTTTGCGGCAGGAAAGTTGGTTGCAAGACGATCCTTGTCTTGACCGGCTATGGTCGCGACCATGGCGATTGCGCCCCGGATTTCGTCGCGAAGGACGTCGTCGAGGCAGCTCAAATCATTCTCCGCGAGACCACGTGAAAGTCGCCGCCATCATCCCCGCCCGTTGGGCCTCGACCCGCTTCCCCGGCAAACCGCTTTTCGAGATCCTTGGCAAGCCCCTCGTTCAGCATGTCTGGGAGCGATGTCAAAAAGCCAAAACCCTCGCTGAAACCATCATCGCGACGGACGATATGCGCATTGCCGAGGCTGCCTTCGCCTTCGGTGCAGAAGTCGCCCTGACTTCGCCGAGACACCAAAGCGGAACCGACCGGGTCGCCGAGGTGGCCGCCAAACTACGCGGATTCCAGCACATCATCAATCTCCAGGGCGACGAACCCGCTCTCGACCCGCGCCTCATCGACCGCCTCGTCCGTGTGCTCCAGTCCCATCCGAAACTCGAAATGGTGACGGCCGCCAGCACCTTTGAATCTGAGTCCGAGGCCCGAAATCCCAACAACGTCAAGGTCGTCACGGCTCTCGACGGTCGGGCCCTCTACTTCTCGCGCAGCCTCATTCCCTTTCGACGGGCAGACTCCTCTGACACGAACCCTCAGTTCCTCTGGCACATGGGAATCTACGGTTACCGGCGCGATTTCCTCGCCCAATTCGTGCGCTGGAAGACGACCCCGCTGGAATATTTCGAAAAGCTCGAACAACTGCGGGCTTTGGAACACGGCGCCGTCATTCAAGTGGTCCGAACCAGCCATCGCGCTCTCGGTGTCGATGTCCCGGAAGACGTTCCACGCGCCGAGGAAGCTCTGGCGAAGATGGGTCGGGGAAGCCGGTGACTAGACAGCTCTGCTTCCAACACCTTCGGGCCCCTTTGCTCCCCAAATCCCTCAACGAGAGCTCTCCAGCCGTGCCAGCGCTGAAGACAGTCGTTCGAGACTCGAGCACCTTTTCGTCGCCCTACCAAGGTTCCACTGTTCGCGAACGAACCCAGAAAGTATTCCGTTGTAGTCTGGTCCCTGACGAAACCGGCCACTCGATTGATCTTGCCACACGAGGGCTTCTCTCAGAGCCAACCTCGGAGAACGAAAGGAAGCCTTGAGGAGCTCCTGCTTCGGATCAGTCAATTGCTCCGGCTCAGGGTATTCTGCCGGCAGTTTCGACCCGAGGAAAGAGGTAATGCCGGTGTCATCTGCAAGAAGCCAGCTCTCGACTTCTCGTATCGCGACTCTCAGAAGAAAGTTCGGATGCCTCGGCCGGTCAAGCCAGTCTGTGATCAACTGCGGCGCACAAGCCATTTCGTCAAGGTCGGTCAGGAGCAAAAATGGGCAACCCTTGGCGGCATTATTGAATGCGGACACCTGTCGCTTGAGATATCCAAATCCTGTGCGTCCATAGACTGGACCGATAGCATAAGATATTGGTCTGGAACCAATAATGCGTCTCAATACCCACTCACTTAGCTCGTCTTCGACAGCGAGGCAAATTGGGATGGGATTCCTCACTCGAAGAATGTGAGCTGTTCGATTTTCTGCGGTGCTGTCAATGGGAGAACCGCATCCGCCATCGTCATGCCCCCTTCGAGGAGCAAACGAACATCCTTTCTATTCTCGGCAAGTTCGACAACGGTTCCCTCGCTTCCGCGAGGCCGCAACAGGGCAACCTCCGATGGTTTGATACCCGGATCGCTGAATAGCTCGGTGCTGTGAGAAGAAACGATCACTTGCCGCTTTCTTTGTCTCTGAAGTCTCCAAATCAAGGGAGGAAGCTTTGACACGATCTTCGAGTGTAGCGAAAGCTCGGGCTCCTCGAGCAACAGGAGACTATCGCCCTCTAGCAGCGTCCAAAGGAGGCCGATCAACCGCAGCGTACCGTCGGAAAACTGATCTTCTCTTTGCTTTCCCCCCTGGGGACGCCAATGCTGATATACGGCCTCAAGATGGGGGAAGCCTTTCTCGTCGCGTATATCAGTGAGGTCCCTAAGTTCCGGAACCGCGATTCGCAACGCCTGTTCGATCTTCCGCAGACGAGCCTTCCGAATCTTCTCCGGGGCTTCCATCAGCCGCTCAAGAAATTTGATTCCAAAAGGATCCTCGCCGGTGGCATCGCGATTGGCGAGCCGAGGAAACTTGAGGAGCTGGGGCACCAAGTGCAGATACAACGTCTTCTGAAGAACTTCCGCAATCGGACGAAAGCCTCGGTTAGCGCTTATCTGTTCCAAATGCGTCTCCGTGAGCCTCAGCTCGTCCTTGCAATCATCCTCGTTAGGACGATTAAGGACCTCCTCTCCATTTTTCCAAACCCTCTCGTACGTTAAGATCACCCGACGCAGGCCGCGCGGTTCTTGCTTCAATCCGATTCCATACCGCCAGGTCGTGGGTTCTGAACCTCCGACTTCGATCAAGTCGACCTCTATTTCAATATTGGGATTCTTTCGCGCTGCAAGGCAGCGAATCTTAGACAAGCCTCCGCGTTCACGAATCGCCTGCTGTAACCCGCCGCCAGTTTTCGCCAAGTCTCGCAAAAATCGGAATACGTCGAGAAGGTTAGACTTGCCACTGGCGTTCGGTCCAGTGATGAACAGACGCTCTCCGAGCTGTAAGTCCACTGCGACAAAATTGCGCCAATTCTTCAACTTCAGACGGGCGAAGTGCATATGTGAAAGACTAGTTGCGGACTTGGCATATGAAAACGTCAATCTGGTCGGCTTCGAAGGGAGTTCCGGTACTTGCGCTGCGCAAAGTCTACGTAGCGAATCATCACTCAGCGGCGCCAGATGGAGGAGTTCACCCCCTTGCCAATTGGCCGTGCTGCCATACACTCCCGCCACATGAAATACATTTTCGTGACCGGCGGGGTGGTGAGTTCCTTGGGAAAAGGTCTCGCTGCCGCCTCGCTCGGCACGCTCCTCGAGCGCCGGGGCCTCAAGGTAGTGCTGCAAAAGTTGGACCCCTATTTGAACGTCGATCCCGGCACGATGAACCCATTCCAGCACGGGGAGGTCTATGTGCTCGCGGATGGAGCGGAAACCGATCTCGACCTTGGTCACTACGAACGCTTCACGAATTGCGTTCTCACCCGAGCCAACAACGTGACCAGCGGCCAGGTCTTCGAGACCGTGCTGGCTAACGAACGCCGCGGCGACTACCTCGGCAAGACCGTCCAGGTGATCCCTCACATCACGGACGAGATCAAGAACCGCATTCGTGCGATCGAAGCCTCCTCAAACGCCGATGTGCTCATCACCGAAATCGGCGGGACCACCGGCGACATCGAGGGTCTTCCCTTTCTTGAAGCGATCCGCCAGTTCCAGCTCGAGGCGGGAGTCGGCAACGCGCTCGTCATGCACGTCACGTTGATCCCTTATATCAAGGCGGCCGGAGAACTGAAAACCAAACCGACCCAGCAAAGCGTCGCCAAGCTTCGAGAGATCGGGCTTCAGCCGCAGGTCATCATTTGCCGCACCGAAATGCCGCTCGACGCCGAAGTCCGGCAGAAGCTCTCGCTCTACTGCAACGTTCCCATCGAGGCCGTCATCGAAGCGGGCGACGTCGAAAATACCATCTACGAAGCGCCACTGAACTTGCAGGCCGAAGGACTCGATGAATACGTCTGCCGTACCCTCAACCTGCAGACTGTCGAACCCGACATGAGCGATTGGCGCAAGTTCGTCGAGCGCGTGGTCAATCCAAAGAAAAGCGTCCGCATTGCCGTCGTCGGCAAGTATATCGATCTGCAAGATGCCTATAAAAGCATCTACGAATCTCTCACCCACGCCGGGGCGGCCCACGACTGCGCCGTCAATCTCGTTCTCGTCGACGCGGAGGACCTCGGAAAGGAGGGCGCCGACAAGTATCTGCGTGGTGTCGCCGGCGTGCTGGTGCCCGGCGGATTTGGAGACCGGGGCATCGAGGGCAAGATCGACGCGGCCCGCTATGCCCGCGAATCGCGCACGCCGTACCTCGGATTGTGTCTCGGCATGCAGATCGCGACCATCGAGTTCGCACGGCGCGTGTGCGGGTTGGAGAACGCTAACAGCACCGAGTTCGATCCAAACACCCCCCACCCCGTCATTTGCATTCTGGAGGATCAAAGGGACGTCACCAAAAAGGGCGCTTCCATGCGGCTGGGAACCTGCCCGACGATTCTCGGCAAGAACACCCTGGCGCATCAGGTTTACGGACGATCTGAGATCTTCGAGCGGCATCGCCACCGCTACGAATTCAACATGGAGTATCGGGAAATCATGGAAAAAAAGGGCTTCGTCATCTCCGGCACCTCTCCTGACGGTGCCTTGGTCGAGTTGATCGAAATCCAAAGCCATCCCTGGTTCCTCGCCTGCCAGTTTCATCCCGAGTTTCAATCCAAACCCAATGCGCCTCATCCGCTCTTCAAGGGTCTCATCGCGGCCTGCCTCGCCCACCAGGATTAGCTGCGATGCTCACGCGCCTGGCCGTTTCCCTTGCTCGTCAACCATACGAAAGTGTCATCGGCGGCGGTGCGCTCTCTCAGACCGGCGCGCTCGTTGGCGAAGTGTTGCGTCCGGGTCCGTGCGCCTTGATTACCGACGAGAACGTCGGCCCCTTGTATGCCGACGCGGCAACCAGATCGCTCACCGAAGCCGGCTTTACGCCTGTCGTCCTGACCATTGGGCCGGGCGAGGAGTCCAAATCGCTCGAGTGCGCGGAAACCCTGTGTGATCAAATGATTGCCTCCGGGCTCGACCGGGGAGCGTTCGTCGTCGCGCTCGGCGGCGGGGTGATCGGTGACCTGGCCGGATTTGTCGCTTCCATCTATTACCGGGGAATCCCTCACGTGCAGATACCGACGACGGTGGTGGCTCAGGTCGATAGCGCCATCGGCGGCAAGACAGGCGTCAACGCTCGCGGCGGAAAAAATCTCATCGGCACGTTCCACCAACCCGCCCGGATCATCACAGATCCGAATGTCCTGTCGACGCTTCCCAGGCGCGAGTTCAACGAGGGCATCGCCGAAGTCATCAAACACGCGATCATCCGGGACGCCGCGATGCTGGACGATCTAGCCGGTGTCGTCCGCACCGACCTTCCGGCGCTCGTCGCACGAAATCAGCGCATCAAGGCCCAAATCGTCTCAGAGGACGAATTCGAGAAGCTCGGCCTGCGGGCGCTCCTCAACTTCGGACATACGCTCGGACACGCCATCGAAAACGCCGCCGGGTACGGCCGTTTCCTGCATGGCGAAGCGGTGAGCCTCGGCATCGCCGCTGCGTTGGACCTTTCAGTGGAGAAGGCCGGCCTGCCGGCTGGCGAGGTGCAGAGGGTCCGTGAAACGCTCGCCGCGTTCGGCCTGCCGGTCCGTTTGCCAGAGGAAATCGCAGACGAGACGCTTATGGCAGCGCTGGCCAGGGACAAGAAGTTCG
Source organism: uncultured Verrucomicrobiae bacterium (assembly GCA_963820865.1). Taxonomy (GTDB): domain Bacteria; phylum Verrucomicrobiota; class Verrucomicrobiia; order Chthoniobacterales; family Terrimicrobiaceae; genus DASTFP01. Next base: position 685,800 of record CAWGBZ010000007.1, on the reverse strand, counting down.
AGGCTGGGGCAATCCGATTCGTCCTGACCCGGAAACTCGGCAGCGCTTTCGTCTCGCGGGAAATCACCGAAGGCGATCTCCGTCGGGCGATCAGGAACCTGAAAAAGGCTCCGTAACTACATCCGCCAGGAGGTCGTAGACCTGGGATCCGGTCACGCGCACGTCAACGAATTCGCCGACTGGCGCGCTCTCCTTGAGAATCACCCGGCAGTCGACCTCGGGTGCGTCATGGGCCGTCCGTGCAATCCGCGGCTGGTCGACCAGCGCGCGCACGGTCGCTCCTTGTTGCGCCGCCGCCAGTTCCGCGGCGACTTGCTGCTGGAGCTTCATCGCCTCCCGATGCCGGCGGTTCTTTATTTTCACCGGGAGTTGGCCAGGCATCTTGGCCGCGCGGGAACTCTCCTCCTGAGAGTAGCAAAAGATACCAAGCCGCTCGAAACGCATCGACTCGATGAAATCAAGCAGCGAGGCAAAATGCTCCTCGGTTTCACCAGGAAATCCCACGATAAACGTCGTCCGAATCGCGAGCCCAGGAATTCCCGACCGCAGGCGCCCAATCAAATCCTCGATATGCTCACGCGATGTCTCGCGACGCATGGACGAGAGCATTTCGCTGTGAATGTGCTGCAACGGCATATCCACATAGCGGGCCACCTTCGGATTGCGGGCGATCCCGGCAATCAACTCGTCACTCCAATGAGCCGGGTGCGTGTAAAGCAGTCGGACCCAGAACTCCCCTTCGATGCCAGCCAGTTCGTCGAGCAAGTGGACCAGCGTCGGGCCACGACCGGAATCTACCGGCTGCCGGGGACCCGCCTTTTCCGTCCAACGGTCCATGCCAAAATACGTCGTGTCCTGACTGATCAGATTGACTTCCCTGACCCCCTCCGCCACCAGTTGGCGCACTTCGGCAACCACCGATTCGACGGTCCGGCTCCGATGACGGCCGCGCATTTGCGGGATCACGCAGAAGCTGCAGGGATGATTGCAGCCCTCAGCGATCTTGACGTAGGCGAGATGGTTGGGAGTCAGCCGAAAACGCGGCGTATCAAAGTCCGGGATATACCGGGAACGGCCGGAAACGAGCAACGCCGGCTGTCCGGTTGGCGTGCTCTGCAGCACCTGGCGAAACGTGTCGCTGGCGGTGGCCACCTGATCGAGACCAATGAACGCATCCACCTCCGGCAATTCGCGGGCAAGTTCCTCCCGGTAGCGTTGTGCCAGACAACCGCTGACCACCAGTTTCTGCTCGGGCCGACGCCGCGCCTCGAGAATTGCCTCAATCGACTCCTGCTTGGCCGATTCGATAAAGCCGCAGGTATTGACCACAATGACGTCCGCCTCCTCCGCGTCGGCCGTCACCTCAAAACCACCCGCCCGGGCACCGCCGAGCATGATCTCGGCATCTACGAGATTCTTCGCACACCCCAGACTGATCATCCCGACCTTTGGAGGCCGCCTTTCACCCGGAATCATTCTCAATTATCGAACGCGGCTGCCCGGACCGACGTCGGCCCCGACCAGCAGCGCCGATTCTCCGGTCGGCGCAGAACGGCTTACCGGCACGTCCGTCGCGGGCACTGCGCTGTCTTCGACCGGTGCTTGACTCGAGTCAACCGGATGGCTGGGTGTCACCGTCGTGGCAGGGCCGGCCTTCTGCACAGTGGGGACCGTGAGGACCGCGCTGTCCTCCCGGGCCATGCGATTGAGACCAAGCCGTTCGATGTCGCGGATGGTGGTCCAAAGTTTGAGACCACCCAAACCCAACAGAAGAATCACAGCTGTCGTGACCAGCTTTCGAACGACCCGCCGGCGCCTCCGGAACGGACGGACGGTGGTGTCCATGTAATTACAAGCGGTTTCCTGAAGGTATTGATATCCTTCCGAGCCGCACTCTCCGGCGTCTGGAAGCAGCCGCCGGATTCTCGAAATCGGAATGCCCAGGTACTTGGCGTAGTCGATGACAAACATCCGGGCGTAGCTGGGGTGCGCAAAACGGGAGAAATCGTCCCGCTCGATCTCTTGCAGTCGTTGAACGCGGATGTGCGTGTCGCTGGAGACCTTTTCGATGGTCAAGCCCCGTTTCTGGCGAACGGCCGCAAACTGTGTCCCGAGAGATCTCGATCCTTCCCTCATTCTGACCGCGGCACCTTCTTTCATCGCTAAAACTTCGATAAAGTGGCTAACTAAGCCCGCTCACCGCCCGCCCGGAGCAAAAATTAGCAGAAGCAAGTCACGAAGCTCGTTTCTGACACACTTCATAGTTTCCTTATTATCTCTTAAACTAAAAATACAAGGGAAATTCCGGACCTTGCAGTACCTTTACGGCAGCGTGTCCAAATCGACCAAAATTTCGCGGTCCTTGGCCCCGTCGCGAGGCCCGACAATTCCGCGTTGTTCGAGGACATCGACCAACCGGGCGGCACGCGTATAGCCCAGGCGGAGGCGCCGTTGGAAGAGCGAGGTGGAGGCCCTCCGCTCCTGTCTCATGATCTCGAGTACTTTTTGGATGAGCTCCTCGTCCTCCTCAGTCACATCTTCCTCGGGAGGAGGACTATTGAGCTTTTCGTGGATGCTCGGTTCGAACCTGGGTTTGGATTGCGAACAGACGTTGGTGACCAACCGGCGCATCTCATCGTCTGTGACCAGGACCCCCTGCGCTCGCACGAGGGTGGAGGTCGCCGGCGGAAGGTACAACATATCTCCTTGCCCAAGAAGTTTTTCGGCGCCTTTTTGGTCAAGGATCACGCGACTGTCGAGGCCGGAAGCGACCTGGAAGGCAATCCGGCTGGGGATGTTTGCCTTGATAATTCCCGTGACGATGTCGGCACGGGGCGTCTGCGTGGCGACGATCAAATGGATCCCAGCGGCGCGAGCCATTTGGGTGATCCGCGCGATCGCCCCTTCGACATCGGCTGGAGCCGTTTGCATAAGATCGGCCAATTCATCAATAATAACCACGATATAAGGCATCCGGTCTGGAATGACTAACTCGTCGTCGCGCGGCACAGTGATCGGCGGCGGTTCTTCGGCAGAGTTTCCCTCCGGCCTACTCGAGTCCTCCGCCTCCCCGGGGGCTTCGTTGCGGACCTCCCCGGCCTCCAATTCCTTCTGCGATTTGGGCAAAGGACGTTCGTTGAAACTCGTGATATTTCGAACCCCGGACTTCGCAAAGATCTGGTAACGCAACTCCATCTCATCCACCACCCATCGAAGAGCCAGCAAAACCTTTTTCGGGTCGGTGACCACGGGCGTGACCAGGTGAGGCAGCTCATTGTAGACCTGCATTTCCACGACCTTGGGATCGATCATGATAAAGCGAAGCTCCTCCGGGGTGTAGCGGAAGAGAAGACTGGCGATCATCGAGTTGATGCAAACGCTCTTGCCGCTCCCGGTGGTTCCGGCGACCAGGCAATGCGGCATCTTCGCCAGATCCGCGATGATCGTCTGACCATAAACATCCTTGCCCAAGGCGAGAGGAAGCTTGGCACCCGAGTGCACCCAATCTTCAGTCTCAAGGACTTCGCGCAAGGCCACTTTCACCTTGCTGGAGTTGGCAATTTCGATGCCGACCGTATCCTTGCCGGGAATGGGTGCCAGGATATTGATGCGCTGAGCCCGCGTCGCCCGGGCAATGTCTCGCTCAAGACTCGTGATCCGATCCACGCGCACCCCGCTGTCCGGATAAACTTCGAATCGGGTGATGGTCGGTCCCCGGGTAATGTCGCCCGCCTTCGCCTTTATGCCGAAATGCGCCAGCGTCTCAATGATGATCCCTTGCACGGCGCGCAGTTCGTCGTGATCCGCCGGACGGCGCCCCGCATCATCAGGGGGATCGAGAAGGTCGATGAGCGGAAGCTGGTAGTTTTCCAGCCGCAGTCCAGCCAGACTCGGCTTGGCCTCGCTTTGTTTCTTCTTTCGCCCCCCTTCGATCTCTGCCAGCGAGGGGCGCTTCTCCATCGGGAAGGTGGCGTCGATGATTCGCGACTCGGGAACCTCCGGCTCGGGCGCCGCCGGTTCCTCGGGCCGGCGCTGGACTAGATCCCCCTTCTTCTTCAGCTTGCGCTCGAGCTTCTCGGCCTGCCGCGCCAGCTTGCGCTTCTCAAACTCCATCCGTTCGGTCTCTTCCATCGCCGCCAGACGCCGCTTCTCCCGCTCGACGAAATAGTTGCGCATCGCCGTCCAACCGCGTTTGAGAACGTTGATCGGATGAAAGCCGATGGCCAGGACGAGGCTGGTGAGATAAATCACGCCGAGGACCACTGGCGCGCCGACTTCTCCCAGCGAGTCGCCAAAGACCTTCTCACCAACCCACTTGCCCAGCCAACCACCGGCTCCTTCAATACGGAATTCGGTCTTCCATTCCGCGAAAAACCACGGCTGCAACTGCAAGAGGCACGCTCCCGACAGCACGAACAAGAAGCTCCAGCCAAATCGTTCTCTGATTTGAAAGTCCCTGGTCGTCAGCTTGGCGATTCCGTATCCGCCAAGGACGATGATCCAGAGATATGACGCCGCGCCAAAGAAGAAATAGAGGTAGCCCGCCGCCACCGCGCCCACGACCCCGCAGAGATTGTGAACGATCGGGCTGCGGGCATTGCTGTCGTAAATGAGCTTGGCCCAAGGCGGCAGATCGCTCGGCTGGTACGAGACCAAGGCAAGGAACAGAAGGATGGCCAAGCCGACAAGTGCAAGCCCGAGCGCCGCGTCCCATGTCCCATAGCCTTTCGGTTTATTCGCCATCAAAATTTCGATTCTCGCCAATTTCCCGAAAGCCGCAAGCACCGCGAAAGCTTCGCAAAAGGAATTGCCGAGCACGCTTCCGTCGGAGAAACAAGGGGGATGGCCAATACAGAACCAGTTATTTTTGAACCCCTCGCGATGGAACGCGTTTGGGGTGGACGTCGGCTTGAAACCCTTTATGGCAAGTTTCTTCCCCAAGGCGTACCGATCGGTGAATCTTGGGAGGTGGTCGATCGTGAGGACGCTCAGAGTGTCGTTCACAATGGACCCTATCGCGGCACGACCTTGCATGAGCTTTGGACCGCGAAGCGCGAAGAGATCTTCGGCAGCGCCTACACCCGTCATCCGGCGCCGCGCTTTCCGATCCTGATCAAGCTGCTTGATGCCCGCGAACGACTTTCCGTCCAAGTCCACCCGCCGGTCCACATGAGCAAAGCCCTCGGCGGGGAGCCCAAGACGGAAATGTGGTATTTCGCGGACACGCAGCCGGGCGCGAATATCTACGCAGGGCTCAAAGCGGGCGTCACACGCGAACAGTTCGAAACATTACTGCGCGACGGCCGGGTCGAGGAGGGACTGCATGCCGTCCCTGTGGAAAGCGGCGACAGCATCTTCATTCCGAGCGGACGCCTCCACGCGATTGGCCAGGGCAACGTGATCGTGGAAGTTCAACAGAACAGCGATACCACTTATCGGGTCTTCGATTGGAACCGAACGGGCCTGGATGGCGTGCCCCGCAAGCTCCATATTGAAGAATCGATGGTCTCCATCGATTTCGATGACTTCGAACCGGGGGTTGATCACATCGAACAAGGGGTGATCGCGGAATGCCCGTATTTCAAAGTAGAGAAGATCAAGCTCGCTTCCCCGATCCTGGCGGTCGCCGACGGAAGGTTCGCGATTTACAGCGTGGTTTCCGGGGCTGTCTCGGTGGCCGGGACATCGATTGCGCCGGGCAATTTCTTCCTCGCCCCCGCTTCGCTGGGCGATGCGACCATGGACCCCGCCGAAGCAAACACGCAGGTCCTAAAAAGCACTCTCCCGATCGCCGCTTAGGCCGACCAAAGTCTGGCCGCTCGGCGACTTCTGAATCGTCGCTCCAAAAGCCCTCGCCCGGACGCGCGCCCGTTGACGATCGGGAGGGCCCGCTGACTGCCTACGCCCCGAGATAGGCCTCGCGCACTTGCGCGTTCGCCAGGAGCTCGGCGCCGGTCCCTGACAGCGAAATAAGGCCGTTCTCCAGGACGGCTCCTCGATTGGCAAGACGCAGCGCAAGGTTGGCATTCTGCTCCACGAGAAGAACGGTCACCCCGGTCTGATTGATCTCGCGAACAACGTTGTAGATCTCCTTGACCAATTTCGGTGCTAGTCCCATCGAGGGTTCGTCAAGGAGAAGGATGCGGGTGTTGCTCATGAGTGCGCGGGCGACAGCCAGCATTTGCTGCTCGCCACCAGAAAGAGTGCCGGCCGGTTGATCCCGTCGCTCGCGCAGCCGCGGCAGCGCGCTGAAAACGCGCTCCAAGTCGCTGGCCACTCCCTTCCGGTCCCGGCGGATCCACGCGCCAAGCCGGAGGTTCTCCATGACAGTGAGATTACCGAAAATCCCGCGCCCTTCCGGGACATGGGCGATCCCCATGGCGACGATCTGATCCGGTGCAACCCCTTCGAGTTCACGACCGTCCAGTCGAATCCGACCGCTGTAACGCAAAAGGCCCGAGATCGCACGCAGGGTGGAGGTCTTGCCTGCGCCGTTGGCGCCAATCAGGGTGAAAATCTCGCCTTCCCGAACGTCGAAGGAAACGCCCTTAACGGCATGAATGTCGCCGTAGGAAACCTTGAGTTCCTCAATCGTCAGCGCGCTCATTCGTCCGCTTCGCCGAGATATGCCTCGATCACCCGCGGGTTGTCGCGGATCTCCCTCGGCGTGCCCTCGGCAATCGTCTGACCGAAGTCGAGCACGGTGATGCGATCACACAAATTCATCACCAGATGCATGTGGTGCTCGATGAGCAGGAGCGTCAGGCGAAATTCCTCACGTACCCAGCGGAGAAACTCCGTCAAGGCCGCCGTCTCAGCCGTATTCATGCCTGCAGCCGGCTCGTCGAGAAGCAGCAGACTCGGCTTGAGAGCGAGCGCCCGCGCAATCTCCAGACGCCTCTGGGAACCATAGGAAAGCTCGCTCGCCAGCGACTCCGCCTGATCGACCAGACCAAACGGCTTGAGAAGGCGAAGGCTCTCGTCGATCGACTGCTGCTCGTCCCGCGCCTGCCGGGGCAACCCAAAGAACGCCTCGACTGGCGTGTAACGCAGCTGCGAGTCGTAGGCGATTCGGACGTTGTCCAGAACAGTGAGAGTCCGAAAGAGGCGGATATTCTGAAAGGTGCGCCCGATGCCCAGCGCGGCCACCCGGTTGGGTCGAAGCCCGACGACGCTTTCCTGCTGAAATCGAATGTCACCTGTGGTGGGTCGATAAATGCCCGTTATAAGGTTGAAGAGAGTTGTCTTCCCGGCGCCGTTTGGTCCGATGATTCCGTGTGTGCGGCCAGCTTCGACCTGGACACTGCAATTGGAAATGGCGCAAAGCCCACCGAACCGTTTCGTCACCTCGCGGATCTCGAGCAGCGCACTCATGTCCGGCTCCGCTTGGTAATTTCACGCGTCGGAAGGAACCACGTGAGTTCGCGCAGCCCCATGATTCCACGCGGACGAAAGAGCATCAGAAAAACCAGGATCAACGCCATGATCACCATGCGCCAGGTGCCAAGCGGCTGCAGGGCTTGCGCCAGGAACGTAAAGACGACCGCACCCAGAATCGATCCGGCCAGCGAGCCGACACCACCAAGGTAAACCATCACGAGGATCTCAGTAGACTTGATGATGTCGAAGGAGGAGGGATTGATAAACTGAATTTGGTGGGCAAAAAGTCCGCCGGCCACTCCGCCAAAAAAGGAAGAGACCGCGAAGGCCAGGATCTTGGCTTCCCGCGTCCTGACACCCATCGCATTGGCGGCAATCTCGTCCTCGCGAATCGCCACCACGGCCCGCCCGAATTTTGAATAGGCGAGATTGCGCATCACCCAGAGGGTGACCACCACCCAAAAGAAGGTCCAGACCAGCGTCGTGTACTTGTCGATCCCAAGCAGACCCCGCGGCCCGCCCACATAGGGAATGTTCTCGAACGCCGATTTCACGATCATCAGGAACGCCAGCGTGATGATGGCGAGGTAGTCGCCACGAGTCTTGAAAGAAAGGACCGCCAGCAGAAAGCCGATTGCGGCCGCCACCATGCCCCCAAAGAGGATCGAAGGAAAAAAGACCCAGGGTGTGTCGGGCATCCATTTGGTCGTAAAAACCGCCGACGCGTACGCGCCGAGGCTCATGAAGCCCGCATGACCGACGGAGAACTCGCCCATGTATCCATTCACGAGATTCAGACTTGTCGAGAGAATGATATTGATCCCGACGGTGACCAGGACGAACTGAGCGTAGCTATTGATGAGTGAATAACGGTCCGAAGCAAACGCAAAGACGAAGCCCGCCCCGATCAGGGACGGCAGCGCCCAGCGACAACGCGACGCCCAGGAGAGGAATTCTCGCAGTCTTGTCAAAGCTCAGACTTTCTGACTCGGTGCGCTGCCGAGCAGGCCATAAGGTTTGAAAATCAGGATGACCAGGAGCAGCGAGTAAGCGATCAGGTCCCGATAGGTCGAGGGCAGGAACGCGACGGACATCACTTCGACCGACCCAAGGAGAAATCCACCCAGAACCGCGCCGCGGATGCTGCCAATGCCCCCGATCACCGCAGCCACAAATGCCTTCCAACCGACCAGAATCCCCATCGACGCCGCGATGACCGGGTAGGCCAGACCATAAAGCATTCCCGCGGCGCCACCCAGTCCCGCCCCAATGAAGAAAGTGAGCGAGATAATGCGATTCACGGGGACGCCCATCAACGGGACCGTGCCGGCATCGAAGGAGATCGCCCGCATGGCGATGCCGTACGAAGTCTTGCGAATCAGGAAGTCCAGCCCCGTCATCAGGACCACCGCCACTCCGATGATCAGGATCTGCAAAGAGGAAATCGTCAGGCCCATGAAGCGAAAGCTTGAGCTAACGAAGAGCAGTGGCATCGGCTGCGCATAGGGGCTGAGACTCAGGGTCGTGTTCGAAATAACCAACCCGCAGCCCAAGGCGGTGATAATCGCCGAAACACGAGGCGCTTTGCGCAGCGGCCGGTAGGCCAAGCGCTCGATCAATGCTCCAAGCAGTCCGGTCGCCACCATCACGACAATCAGAGTGACCGCGAAAGGCAAAGAGACAAAGGACGCCAGTAAAAGGCAGAAGAACGCTCCCACCATGAAGACGTCGCCGTGAGCGAAGTTGATCATGGTCAAGACCCCATAGACCATGCTGTACCCCAGCGCGATCAGGGCATAAATCGACCCCACTTGAATCGCATTGATGGCCTGCTGGGCGAAATAGATCACGTGCGCCGCTCTAGACTCGCGTCCTTATCCCGCGGTTCAGAAGAACAACCTCGCCAGGCACCGGACTTCTCCGCCCGAGCTTCTGCATCGTTCTCCACGCCCGGCGCGAGCTACGGTTGCGCGTTCGCCACCCAGACGAACTGACCGTCCTTGATTTGGAGGATGACCGCGCTCTTGACCGGGTCGCCCGTGCCCGCAAACTGCATCGTTCCGGTGACGCCATCGTATTTCTGAATCTTGGCCAGTGCGTCCCGGATCGCTTGCCGGTCAAGCTTGCCGGCTTCCTTGATCGCTTGCACAAGCAGTCCAAAGGCGTCGAAGGTCAACGCCGCCACATCGTCAGGCGCCATGCCGTACTTCGCCTTGTAATCGCTGACAAACTTCTGGGCCACCGGAGTGGCGATCTCTGTCGAATAGTGGTTGCAAAAATAGGAATCAACAATGTCGGCTCCGCCCAACTTGATGATTTCGGGAGAACTCCAGGCGTCACTGCCAACCAACTGCGCCTCGATGCCCAGCCGCCGCGCCTGTTGCGCAATCAAGGGAACATCGTTGTAGTAAGCCGGCAGGAAAATAACATCGGGACCCGCCGCTTTGATCTTCGTAAGCTGCGCCGAAAAGTCGCGGTCGCCGGTCGTATACGTCTCAAAGGCGACCACGCTCCCACCGCTTTCCTCAAAGGTCTCCTTGAAAAGGTTGGCCTGTCCGTTCGGCGCCTCAGAGGCAACATCATACAGGACGGCCGCGGTTCTCGCGTTGAGATGGTTCAGAACAAACTTCGCCAGGACCCGGGCTTGGAACGTGTCGATGAAGCAAGCCCGAAAAACGTACTGCTTCGACTCGCCGGTCGTCGCGTTCACGGTGGTCTTCGGATTGGTCGACCAGGGCGAGATCATGGGGCATTTCAGACTCTCAGCGATCTCGGAGGCCGGGATCGCGCAAGCGCTGGCATCGGGACCGATCATGGCGATGACATTGTCTTGCGAGATGAGCCGCTGGGCCACGGCGGCTGCTTGATCCGCTTTGGCGGCATTGTCACCGATCACGAGCGTGAGCGGATGCTTGGTGCCCGCGATCTCAAGACCGCCTGCTTTGTTGATCTCGGCGACAAACATCTCCGCCGCGTTCTTCGCCGAAGCACCAACCGCCGGCATTTCACCGGTCAGCTCGATATTCAGACCGATCTTTGCTGACGAACTACCGCCCCCGCACCCAGTGAGCACCGCCAGCGTCAGCGCTACCAAAACCAGATAAAAGCGTTTCATAGAAATCGCACTGGGAAATGGAGGATTCCAAGCCGCGTGGCAAGCTTTGCTTTTGTCACTTCGCGTGGCTCTCTCCCGCCAGGCGCAGGATGTCATCGGCCGCGCATGCTGCGCCAAAGCCATTGTCGATGTTCACCACCGTAACTCCGCTTCCGCAACAATTGAGCATGCCCAGAAGCGCTGCCAGCCCGGCAAAGCTCGCTCCGTAGCCGACGCTCGTGGGCACGGCGACGACCGGCTTGTCGACCAGCCCGGAAACCACGCCCGGGAGGGCACCCTCCATCCCCGCGACCACAATCAGCACTCCGCACGCTCGCAGACGACTCGTCTCCGCCAGCAACCGATGAAGACCTGCCACCCCGACGTCGACTATTCGTTCAACCCGCCTCCCGAAGCATTCCAAGGCGATGGCGGCCTCCTCCGCCACTGACAGATCCGCCGTTCCCGCGCTCACCACCCCAACGGCCCACGACCCTACCCCGGCCAGCGGCGGACCGATGGTGATACAACGCGCACGCTCGTGAAAGACGGCGTCCGGCAGACGGCGCTGGACCGCCTCAAAATGCGCCGCCTCGGCCCGGGTGGCCAGCACGAGTTGATTGTTCCGACGGAGGACTTCCGCAATCTCGCTCACTTCGTTCGGAAGCTTGCCCTGACAAAGGATCACTTCCGGCCGGCCGCAGCGCCGCATCCGATCCAGATCGACCCGGGCAAAACCGAGATCATGGATCCCCTCACGACTCATTTTCACGAAAGTACATTCGCATCGGTATCATGTCGCTTTCGAGGAAACCGTTCTTCAGGAAAAACTGCTTCAAAGACTCGTTGGGCTTGTCCGTCAGCAGCGTAATCCGAAGGAAATTCTTCTTCCTGGCAAAGTCGATGGCGTATTCGAGCAACCGCGTCCCAAATCCCTGGTGGCGATATTCCCGGTGGACGATCAGATCCTCCAACAATAACACGAATCCCCCTTCGGCGGTGCTGATCGTGATGAGCAAATTGACCATCCCAATGATGCGCGCGTGACTGCGCAAAACAAAGATTCGCCCGCGGGAAGGCTGCTCGAGCAGGAGACGCAAACCGCGCATCTCCTTCTCGCGGTTAGGAATAAAATCCGCCTCCTGCGAGAAAAGCTCAAAAAGCAGTTCGGTGAGCTCGGGCAGGTCGTCGAGCGTCGCCGGTTCTATCCGTAGACCTTCAATCACGACGACCCTAGTATTTAAAAAACGAATCTCATGCAATGACGGCGAAAAAAGATCTATCAATTTGTGCGGCCGAACTTTCTTTCGAGCTCCGCGAAAGAAAACTGAATCATTGTCGGACGCCCGGACGGGCTGGCGTAGGGCAGGTCGCACCGAAGGAGCTCGCCGACGAGCCTCCCCGCGCGCGATTCGTCGTGCGGCACCTTCTCCGTAGAGGCCAGACGCGAAACCGAACGCGCCACGGCCTCGCGCACATCCCGCCCGCGCGGGATCTTCCCCGCGGCGCGCAGCGTAGCCGCGACCTCATGGAGCAGCCTCCCGGGCTCCTTTCCCGCGGCCGAAGCAGGCAGAGCCTCGATCTTGAGGGTCGACCCTCCAAACGGCTCGACGAAGAATCCGGCTACCCGAAGATCGTCCAAGTGGTCGATTACCCACGCGCGCTCTCGGGCGGGAATATCCACCACCGCGGGAATCAACAGACGCTGGCTGGGAGCATTTCCATCGGCAATCTGCCGCATCAGCGACTCAAAAAGAATCCTCTCCGAGGCCGCCCGGGTATCAAGCAAGACCAGGCCTTCCTCGCCTTCCAGCACGAGGTACCCATCGCCGACCATTCCGACGAATCGAAATCGCTCCGTCGGCGGCGGAGAAACTTCCTTTCGATCAGCGGATACAGTGGTCCGCTCCGGAAGAGAGATCACGGTTTGTGGAGGCTCCGGGACAAAAACCGGCTCCGTTCGGACCGGCGGCGACGGCCGCCCCAAAGCCGTTCGAGACCGGAGGAAGGTGCCGCGGGCCGCATCAAAGACAGCTCGTTGCAGCGCTTCCGGGCGCCTCAGACGCACCTCGCGTTTGGCAGGGTGAACGTTGCAGTCTACGAATTCGGGATCGATCTCGATGTGGAGGACACAGATCGGATGCTCACCGCGTTCGATGACTCCCAGATATGCTTCGCGGAGCGCCTGCTGCACGGCCGGACAATGAATGGGACGGCCGTTCAGAACGATAAACTGCTGGAGCCGATCGCGCCGGCCCTGTCCCGGGCGCGCCACGAACCCTGAAAGCTGTATCCCTCCATCTTCGAAGGGATCGATCTCGGCGAGCCTCGACAAATGGGCGCCGCCAAAGAGATCACGAATGCGAACCGCCAGGCTCTCGGCGCGCGGGAGCGAGGCCACGCTGGCTCCATCTCGCCGACATTCGAAAGCCACCGAGGGATTCGCCAGACCAATCCCCTGCAAACCATGAATGATATGGGCAGACTCTGTTTCCTCGCCTCGAAGAAACTTCCGACGTGCGGGGACATTGTAGAACAGGTCCCGAACCTCAACCTGCGTTCCCGCGGGAATCCCGATCTCACGAACAGCTTCGACCTTCCCGCCGCCAACGATCACTTCCGTTCCCGTTTCGGACAGTGCTTCGCGCGTCGCCAGACGGAACCTCGATACGCTCGCGATGCTCGGGAGTGCTTCGCCGCGAAAGCCCATCGACCGTACCAAGGTGAGGTCGGCCGCCTCGCGAATCTTGCTCGTCGCGTGGCGTTCGAGACAGAGAAGCGCGTCCTCGCGATCCATGCCGCAGCCATCATCGCGCACCGACACGGCGCGCGACCCTCCGCCGGCAAAATCGATCCAAATTCGCTTCGCCCCGGCGTCGAGACTGTTCTCGATCAACTCCTTAACCAGGGAAGCCGGTCGCTCGACAACCTCCCCTGCCGCGACCTGGCTGGCCACGTCATCGGGCAGAAGACGAATTTTTCCCATAACTGAAATGGTGCCGCAGTTGCCGGTCCGCTCCAGCAAAAACCGGGAGAATTCTCCGGGATCGCTTTTCCTGCCATTTGACTTCATGCCAATTCGTCAATAAGAAATGAATGTGATTGAACTGACCGCCAGTGCCGCCGCGCAACTCCATCTCCTCGTCGAGGAAAAAGGCCTTGACGCGAAGACGTCGGGACTTCGCCTCTCGGTGGAAAAGGGAGGGTGTGCCGGCTTGCAATACGAGATGAGCATTGGCGCGCCGCAGGAGGACGATCTGGTGGTGGAACGCGACGATGCACGGCTTTTTATCGACCCTGACAGCCTCAAATGGCTCGACAACTCGGTGATCGATTATGAAGAGGGGCTGTCGGGCGCGGGATTTCGCGTTAGAAATCCACTAAGCGCGCGCAGTTGCGGTTGTGGCACCTCGTTCGAGCCTGCCGACACGGCGCGCTCCTGAGCGAGACTTCCCCATGGCGCGAGAACGCAAAGGACAGTCCTTCGACACCAGTGCGCGGAGTTCCGAATTTTCCGTTCGCGGGGAGGAAGCTCCGGTTCGCAAGGAAGGCAGCTTGTTCGTCTGGACGGTTGTCATCCTGTTGCTGATCGCCTTCGCGATCTGCTGTTGGGTCTTTAGCTTCTATGTGTTCGGTCACCCCGAAAAACCCTTCAGCTACTCGATTCTCGCGAAGCTCAAGAAACTCGATGCTCCCAAGCGGTTCGAGATCACGGCAGCGCCGCAGGGCGAATTTCTTAACGCCCAGCAACTCTGGGATCGTTACAACAAGATGACCAACCGGGAACTCGAGCGCGCCAGCGAAACCCACTTGCGCAACTACGTTCGCAACTACCGGCTCACGGCCGACAAGGTGCCGTATGTCGTAGGCTCTTATAACATTCTCGACTCGTATGAGTTGAACGATACCAATCTGTTTTCTTCCGGAGTCGTGGCGGTCGCGCAGGCCACCGATGCGCCGCAGGTCCTTCTTGAACACGTCTTTACGGCGGACAAGCGGGTGATCCCCGTCCTGCACCGCATGCTGTTGACGGGCCTCAACCTCCGTTTCGACAAGACGGTCGATCTCTCCGCGCTGGTGAATGTAACGCGCTTGAAAGATGGCCGACTCCAGTTCACCGCCGTCCCACTTCTTTACGGAAGTTACACCACCAGCAGCGGCGCAGGCACGTTCTCGCTGGAACCTCCCTCAAGCCTCAATATTGCCGCGGGCCTTCCCGTCGTGAAACCGCCGTCCGTCGCCGAAGCGATGGAAAAACTGGCGACGCACAGAAGCAAGGCGGGGCTCGCGTCCCCCGAGTCAGATGCGAGGCCACCACCCCAAATGCAGCTGGTGCGAGTCGAGCGCCCGAAGCCGGTCAACGAGACGAAGTCTCCGCCGGAGACCGCGACGGCCGCGACTCCTCCGGCCCCGGTCCCGTCTGCGACTCCGCTTCCAGCCGACGCGCCGGTACTTCCGGCCACTCCGGTCAAGTCGCCGCCGGCGACGCCGGCGCTCGCGGCTGCCTCGCCCGTCGCCAAGCCGACTCCCAGCCAGCTCCAGCCTTTTATTTCGCCCACCCCTGCCTCCATCGCCACCACCGCCGGAGGCAATTGGCCGACCTACGCGCCCGGGCAGATGCCGCGGGGTCGCCTCGCCAATGTGCCTGATATGTCGGAGCTGGCCAGCCGCGGGGTCGCCGGAGAGCGCATCTACCTCCAGGGAAGCTTTGTCGTCACCGCCTCTGGACAGAATCGCGCTGTCCTGCGCTCGCAGGCTGCCCTCCCTGAGAATCTCGGCATCGGCGGACGCAGCAGCAACGCGCGTGTTATTGTCGAGTTTCCTGCCGGAAGCCGTCCGCCATCGGAGGGTTCGACTATATCGAGAGACTCCCGCCGTCCATTCCTGGTTACAGAAGTTCGTCGGACTTCGGATGGCCAGGTGAATGTTTATGTGCGCGAAGTCACTCGCGCACCGTAAGATTCTTTCCGAGATCGCGGCGAAGGGCCCTTTGAGCTTCGCCCGCTTCATGGAGTTCGCGCTTTACGATGCGGAAGCGGGTTACTACGCATCCGGCCGGGCGAGGGTCGGCCGCCACGGAGACTTTTTCACGAACGTCAGCGTGGGTCCGGTCTTTGGACGAGTCTTGGCGGAACAATTTCGGGAAATGTGGTCTCGACTGGGTGCTCCCGGGCGGTTCGCTCTGGTCGAGCAGGGGGCAAACGACGGCCAACTCGCCCTGGATATCCTCTCGGCCTCGGGGAAAGAGATGCAGGAGGCGATTGACTACTGGATCGTCGAACCGTTTCCCACCTTGCGGCAACGTCAAGCGCAGACGTTGAAACCATTGAGACACAAGGTCCGCTGGGTCGACGATCTAGGCGCCCTTCCGTTCTTTGACGGCGTCCATTTTTCCAACGAGCTGGTGGATGCCTTGCCGTTCCACTTGGTCCAATCCGATGGCCGCAGCTGGAGGGAGCTTTACGTCGCTGCGGAGCAAGAGGAACTGGTCTTCGAAGCCAACGAACCCGGGTCCGCATTGACTCGCCCGCTCGAAACGCTCCCCCAACGCGCGAAAGGTACCATTGCCGAACTCCGCCCGGCCGCCTGCGACTGGATTCATGCGCTCGCCGAGCGAATGAACCGGGGCTTTGTCTTGACCATCGATTATGGATTTCCACGCGACGAGCTTCTCGCTTCGCATCGAACAGAAGGCACCTATTGCTGCTACCGGGCGCATCGCCGGGACTCTCGCCCTCTTGAAGACCCGGGCGAAAAAGACATCTCGGCCCACGTCGATTTCACTTCGCTTGCCGAGGCCGCACTCGCGGCGGGGCTTCGCTTGGAAGGCTTCACCGATCAGCACCATTTTCTCGTCGGGGCCTCGCGAGACCTTCTCAGCACACTTGACGGTCCTCCAGATCGGTCCTCGCAGAAGTCCCTCCGTGGTCTTCAGACGCTCCTTCACCCCGAGAGCATGGGCACGCAGTTCCATTACCTGGCCTTCTCCAAGGACTTGCCGGAGACACCCAACCTCTCAGGCTTCCAGTTCGCACGCGATCCGCGCAGGAAGCTGTTCGCGAGCATCGGCTAGATCGAATACCGCGAGGCACGCGGAGTCCCTGCGACTTACGAATCGCCTGCATGAAATCACCACAGACGCTTGCGGGTCGCGTTGCCCTGGTGACCGGAGCGGGCTCCGGCATCGGTGAGGCGACAGCCCGCCTGTTCGCCGCTCAAGGCGCCAAAGTGGGTGTGCTTTCCCGCACACCCAGCGAAGTAAGAAAACTGGCTCGCGAGGTGACGAACGCGGGCGGAGAAGCCCTCCCGCTGACCGCCGACGTGGCGGATGAGGCGGCCATGGAAAGAGCATTCAAAAAACTGCACCGCACATGGAAGCGTCTGGATATCATTTTCGCGAACGCGGGCGTCAATGGGGTTTGGGCACCCATCAGCAAACTCAAGATCGAGGAATGGGATGAGACCATCCGCATCAATCTCCGCGGCACTTTTCTCACCGTAAAGCTCGCCATGCCCTACCTCACGAAACGAGGAGGCTCGGTGATCTTCAATGCTTCGGTAAACGGCACGCGAATGTTCAGCAATGTGGGGGCGAGCGCCTACGCCTCGACCAAGGCCGCCCAGGTGGCGCTGGCCAAGATGCTCGCCGTAGAGCTGGGAAAACAACACATTCGGGTCAACGTCATCTGCCCCGGAAGCATCGAAACCGAGATCGACGAGAACACCGAAAATCGCGCGCCAAAATCAACCGCGCCGAAAGTCGAATTTCCCGAGGGCAAGATCCCACTCACTGGAAAACGACCCGGGACGGCCGACCAGGTCGCCGAATTGGCCCTCTTCCTTGCCTCCGATGTGTCCAGCCACATCACCGGAACCGAAATCTTCATCGACGGCGCGCAATCGCTGCTCCAAGGCTAAGCGGAAGGGCATTGCCCTCGGTCACCTCACGCGCCTAAACCCACACCGTTCAGCGCGAGGCGGGAGCGGTACTGGCGGGCGATTCCTTCTTCACCAACTGCGGCGGAATCTCCATGGCGATCAACTCAGAGACCGTGACAAACTTGTACCCCTTGCCCAAAAGGGTATCGAGTGTCTCCGGCATGGCCGCCACCGTCGTCGCGTGAATGTCGTGCGCCAGGATAATGGCCCCGGCCTGCGTGTTCTGCACGATGGTGTTATAGACGCGATTGGCATTGCGGTACTTCCAGTCGAGCGGATCGACCGACCACAAAATAACCTTGAGGCCATACTGCTCGCTCAACCGTTTGTTAAGAATGGCGCTCGTGGCCCCGTAGGGTGGGCGCATCAAGACCGGGCGCTTCCCAGTCGCTTTGACGATCGCCTCGTTGGTGCTCTCGATCTGTTTGCGAAAGCCATCCGCGCCCAGCTTCGTCAGCGCCGGATGACTCCAGCTATGATTGGCGACTTCGTGACCCTCGTCAGCCATCCGGCGGACAATATCGGGATACTCGACCACGTTCTTGCCCACCAGGAAAAACGTCGCCTTGATGCCGCGTTCCTTCAGGATGTCGAGCAGCTTCGGCGTAAGCTGCGCACTGGGCCCGTCGTCGAAGGTCATCGCAATGTACATCCCCGGGACATTGCACGAGGTGTAACTATGCTTCCCGGACACAGCCGCTCCGGGAGTCGGTGGCGGCACGCTGGCGTAGTCGGTGGCCGACGGTTGCGCGCTCGCCTGGGGCTGCGCGTTTGCCACCGATTGCGCGTTTATCTGCGGTTGCGCGCTTATCTGCGGTTGCGCGCTTGTCTGCGGTTGCGCGTTTGTCTGCGGTTGCGGGCTGGGCGAGTTCCGGAACGCAAGCGACTGCTTCAACGAAGGGTCACGCGACAATTCGTCGCTTGGGACAACGACGACCGGAGGAACGCGCTGTGCTCGAGCCGCCTGGCACGAAACCAGGACCAGCGAGACAAGCACGACGCCGAAGGAAAGGCATTTCATCGTTCAGCTCTTTGAGAGAACCATCTATCGCACGAATCATAATGAAAGCCATTACCATTTTGCTCAATCGGAAGACGAGTCAGCTTGGAACGACTCTGCTCGATCCAGCAGCTTGAGAAACTCACGCAGCGCCGGCGAAACTCGCGCGGAGCGCCGGATCAAAGCGCCCAACGGTCGAACAAAGGAAGGATCGCCAAACTCCACCGTCGTCAGCAGCCCGGCCTCGACTTCGGCCCGCACCGCCGCCTCTGGAACAATGGATACCCCATTCTCGATTTCAACCGCACGTTTCACCGTCTCGATATTGTCAAACTCGAGCACCAGCTTCACCTTGACGCCCTCGGCGCGCAGCTTGCGGTCGATCTCTCGCCGTGTCGGCAAGTCCGGCTCAAACGCGATGAATTTCTCTCCCTGCAGGGCCGAGAATGGAATCCGGCGCCTGGCCGCCAGCGGGTGCGAGGGCGAGCAGATCAGCACCAGCCGATCGCTCCAAAACGTCATCGCCTTCAAACCGCGGCGCGGAGACGGATAAGCGACCAGGCCGATGTCCGCTCGACCGTCCAACACGCTCAGGTAAACCTCCGAAGAACGGCGGTACTCCACACGCACGTCCACCTGCGGGTGCGTCTGCCGGAAAGCCTTCAGGTAGGGCGGCAGCTCGTGCAGTCCGATGCTGAAAATCGTCGAAATGCACAAGTCGCCGGCCACCACATTCTGTAGATTGTGAATACGGCCTTCCAAGTCGCCGAGAATATCCATCACTTGATGGCTCGCCTGCAGAAATTCCCGGCCCTCCGGGGTCAAAGAAAAATTCTTTCTTCCTCGTTCGATCAGCTTGACGCGGAAACGACGTTCCAAAGCGCGGACCTGCTGACTCACAGCACTTTGCGTGATGCCGTTCATCTGCGCCGCCTTCGAGAAACTCGACGTCTCCGCCAGATTGGAAAAGACCTTGAATGATTGTATGTGCATTAAAAAAATCGGATAAGTATAACTTATGTATTACTCGTGTAAATAAGTTTTTATCATGAACGACATTTCCGATCGCCTTAAAGTAGTTATAGAAAGAATTGCACAGGAGGCGCGCGCGTCAGGGCGCGAGCCGTTGGAGATAGGATTGGTGGCCGTATCCAAGTCGCAACCTCCTGAGAAGGTGCGTGTTGCATTTGAGGCGGGGCAGCTTGTCTTCGGCGAGAACCGTGCGCAGGAGCTAGTGGCCAAGGCACCGTTATTGCCATCTTCGGCACGATGGCACTTCATTGGCCACCTGCAGAAGAACAAGATCCGCAAGATCCTGCCGCTGGCCGACCTTATTCATGCTGTTGATTCTGTGGAGCTTGCAGAGGATATCAACCGGATTGCCTCGGAGCTGGGGCTTTTTCCCCGCGTTCTCCTCGAGGTCAATGTCTCCGGGCAGGCCTCGAAGTTCGGCTTCAGCCCGGATGCCGTCCGGCGCGCAGCGGCACAGCTCCTCTCTCTTCCTCGCGTTCAGGTAGAGGGACTTATGACGATTGCGCCGATCGTTGAACGCTCTGAGGATGCCCGACCGTTCTTCGCCGCCTTGCGACTTCTTCGGGACGAAGTCGGGGCCGAGCACCGCACGAAGCTGCCGATTCTTTCGATGGGCATGAGCGACGATTTTGGAGCGGCGATCCAGGAAGGGGCGACGCTGGTGCGGATCGGAACAGCGATCTTTGGAGCGAGATCCAAAGCATGATTTAAGGTAGCCTTTGATGGAACGCCTTCTCAGCCTCCCGCGGAGGGTTGATCCGGTTCCGGAAGACCCAGCGATACGCTCGAGTACACGAGCAGACCGGCGAATCTTCCCCAACCGATGATGGTTCTGGCCAGTTCCTGGAGATTTTCCTTGGGAAACCACTCCTTCAAATGTTCGAAGTAGTCCACGATGGAAATCAGCCGATCCGGGGAGTCCTCGATCAATCGAACCAACCGGCTGAAGAGCGGAAGGGCCAGCATTTTTTCCCGAAGGATGGTCCTGCGCCCGGCCACATCGGCGGTCACGAAACGCCGGCCGCTTTCGGTCAGCACGATGTTCTCGCCGGGTGTGGTCACCAGGTCGAGCAATTCGGCTCCTTTGATCACGACGAGGAGCTTGGAGAACTCATAGCCCAGATCGTTCCCGAGATCGAAAATATTTCGCGGCAGCGTCGAGACCACGCTAGTAAGGCCAACGATCTCGTTGATGTTGACGAGCGGAATGGGATGAATGGTGGCAATCGACGGGATGCTCTCCAATGACGGTTCGGGCAGTTCCTGGTGGGTCAAGACCGCGTGAATGCGCGAAACGATCGCGCGAAATTCCTGACTGGAGGGAACGCGCGGATAGGGCAAAGGGTTCGCAATATCGACCGCCACTCTGCCCGGGCGTGCGGCCAGGACAATGATCCTTCGCGCCAGATAGACCGCCTCCTCGATGTTGTGGGTCACGGAGACCATCGTGCGCAACGGGTTTTCGGGATCGGCGCAGAGCCGGCCCAATTCATTGCGGAGCGATTCGGCGGTGAGCACGTCCAGAGCACTGAAGGGCTCGTCCATGCAAAGAACGTCCGGCTCGGCTGCCAGTGCCCGGGCAATGCCCACGCGTTGCTTCATGCCACCCGAGAGCTCCCGCGGATAAGTATTCTCGTAGCCGTTCAATCCGACCATTTTCAGCGAGCGACTGGTGCGCTCGGCAATCGCTGCCTCGGCAAGCCGCCTTTGCCTGAGCGGCAGACGGACATTCCCCGCTACGGTCAGCCACGGAAAAAGCGCGAAATTCTGGAAGACCATGGCCACGCCAGGGCAGATCCCATTGAGCTCCTGGTCACGGAATCTGACCGCCCCCTGCGTCGGCTTGATCAATCCAGCGATCAGCCGGATGAGCGTGCTCTTGCCGCAACCGGACGGGCCCAGCAGTGAAACAATATCGTTCTCCTCGATCTGCAGGTTGATGTCCTCCAGGATAGTCGCTGGGGCAGCGCCTTTTTCACCAGGAAACTTGAGCCAGACTCGTTCGAGCGCGATCAACGGCTTCATCTTCGTCATCCTCCAAATCGACAGTACTGGTCGCCAAACTTTTGCAAACGCTTCCAAAAAGCACGGTTGATCGTCACCACCGTCAAAGCCATCACCAGGACGGCCGCCGCCAGCACGTCGAACTGGCCTGCGCCGGTTGCTTGGCTGATCAGATCGCCCAAGCCAAAGGCGGTGTAGGTTTTCCCGGAGTGCTGGACGAATTCCGCGACAATGCTGGCATTCCAAGCCCCCCCGGCCGAGGTGATCCATCCGGTCACCAGAAACGGAAGGATTGCTGGTAGAATAAAGCTCTTCCAGCGCCCCCAACCCGAGATCCGGAAAACATCAGCACACGAAACCATATCGGCCGGAATGGACTGCGCCCCCGCCGCGACATTGAACAATATATACCACTGCGCTCCCAGCATCATCAATACCACCGCACCCCAGCCGAGATTTCCGCCCATGGCCAGAATCCAGCTCAGGACGACCGGATAGAGCATTGGCGCGGGAAATGATGCGGCGAACTGAATCACGGGCTGAAGAAAGCGCGAAACCCGCGGGTTCAAGCCAATCCACACACCCATCGGAATCGTCCAGAGAGAACTCACCACCAACGTTGCCAGCACCCGCAGGAAGGTAGCCGCCGTGCTCAACACAATGAGAATCCACTCGCGCAGATCAACCTCGGCAATCAGGTGCGCCAGACCGTGCAGACCGTACGCACCCAGCGCCACCACCCCGGCAAGCAGCACGACATAAATCGCCTTGAAAGACCGTTCCGCTGGCGGACCGGGCGGCGAGTTCGCACGGACGGAGGAGCTCACCAGCCGGCCGGTGAACTGTTTCAAAATCTGCCCCACCGACATCATGGCTCGAGGAAGCCGGGCCGCAGTCAGCATGCGTTGAACAAACGTCGTCTGCAGGGGACCGCCCGCGACGTCTTCGATTTTGAATTTTCGCGACCAGATGACCAATGGCCACCAGACCAGGCGGTCCATCGTAATGATCATCACGCCCATGGCCACGACAGCGGCCACCTGAGCGGAAACGTCTCCCCGCGAGATCGCCACGCTCATGTAGGACCCCAAGCCCGGAAGCTGAAAATTCTTGTCTCCGAGGGTGAACGCCTCGGTGATCGTGAGAAAGAACCATCCGCCGGCCATCGAAACCATGCAATTGTAGATGAGCCCCTGCGCTGCGAAGGGCAGCTCGATCGAAACGAACCGCTGCAAGGGTCCGAAACCGCAAAGAGTCCCCATCTGGCGCAAGTCCTCCGGAACACCCTTCAGCGAATCGTAGTAGCTGAAGACCATGTTCCACACCTGCGCGGTGAAAATCATGAGCACACAGGCAAGCTCGAGACCGAAATTACTCTTGGGAAACAACGCGACCAGCGCCAGAACCAACCCCGGCATGAAACCGAGCACCGGGATGCTCTGCAGAATATCCAAGGCAGGGAGGAGAACGGTCCGCGCCTTGCGGTCGTAATACGCCCAGGTCCCGTAAAGAATCGCAAAAACCAGCGACAGGAGCATGGCCGCCCAACCGCGGGCCAGCGAATACAGCGTGTATTGCGGCAGCTTCCAAAAGGACAAATCAATCTGCGTTTCCGCGCGAAACGGCGCCTTCCATTCGTTGGCCACATTGAGAATCGCCACCAGCAGACCGGCGATCACCAAAACCAAGATGAGGTCCGCCAACAGCGAGCGCCGCGTCTGCGATTTTTCGATGGAGGAGTCAGTTTCCAATCAGACCGGTCCCTCGTATTGACTCAAGTCGAGGGAATCTATCAGCGACCGTCAAACCGCGACAGCCAAATTTGCGTCACCCCCTTTTCATCGGCTCGGCGGCGGGCATATTCCAGCTTGAAGCAGTGCCGGAAGTGTCTAGGTTTCTCGCGAACTCAGACGAACATCATGGCTTACGAACTTCCACCACTGCCCTACGCCCCGAACGCCCTGGAACCGAGCATCGACACCCGCACGATGGAGATCCACCACGGGAAACATCATGCGACCTACGTGGCCAATCTCAACAAGGCCCTCGAGAACCAACCGGAACTCGCCAAGAAGCCGGTCGACGAGCTCATCGAGGATTTGGCTTCCGTGCCCGACGCGATTCGTGGGGCCGTCCGCAACAACGGCGGAGGCCATTCCAATCATACGTTCTTCTGGAAGATTATGGCTCCGGATGCCGGCGGAGCACCCAGCGGCGACTTCGCGGATGCCATTAAAAGCACCTTCGGCGGCTTCGACGAGTTCAAAGCCAAGTTTGAAGCCGCCGGCCTCGCACGGTTCGGCAGTGGCTGGGCGTGGCTGGTCGTCAACCCTTCCAAGCAGCTTGAGATCGTCTCCACCGCGAACCAGGACAGCCCGCTCATGGGCAAATCCATCGCGGGCGCCGTGGGCATGCCAGTCATCGGTGTCGACGTTTGGGAACACGCTTACTACCTGAACTATCAGAACCGCCGCGCCGATTACCTGAAGGCATGGTGGAACGTCGTCTCCTGGAGGGCGGCCGAGAAGAACTACGAGGCTGCTCTGAGCTAGTCAGCCAACCCTTCGCCAAAAGGACAGGCGATCCGGCCGCCGCCGGACCGCTTGTCGCTCGCGAGCCCTTGGCACAAGGGTCTCTACGAAGCGTCGAACCCGCCGGACACGCCGTTTCCCCGCCGGACACGCCGTTTCCGACCCGGCGGTCCGTGTTTCTGACTCTCATCCGATCCCCATGGCGCATCTCAATTCGCATTATCTCAAGCTCAAGGCCGGTTATCTCTTTCCAGAGATCGGCCGCCGCGTCAAAACCTTCACGGACGCCAATCCGGAAGCCGTGCGGCGGCTAATTCGCTGCGGCATCGGTGACGTCACCGAACCTCTGCCGGATGCCGCGCGCGCCGCCATGCATGCGGCGATCGATGACCTGGGTGCCCGAGAGACTTTCCACGGATACGGGCCCGAGCAAGGCTACGAGTTCCTCAGGCATGCCATCGCGGAAAACGACTACCGTTCCCGCGGGATCGAGGTCAGCGATGATGAGATCTTCGTTTCCGACGGCTCAAAATGCGACTGCGCCAACATCCTCGACATCTTTGGTGACAACAACCGGATCGCCGTGATGGACCCGGTCTATCCGGTCTATGTCGACACGAACGTGATGGCCGGACACACCGGACCATCCGACGATGCGGGAGTCTACGGTGGGCTGCTCTATTTGCCGTGCACCCCAGAGAATAGTTTCATGCCGGAAGCACTCGGCGAGCGCGTGGACTTGATCTACCTCTGCTCACCCAACAATCCCACTGGCGCGGTCGCCACCCGCCAGCGACTGGGCGACTGGGTACAGTATGCGCTCGAGAACGACGCGGTGATTCTCTACGACGCGGCTTATGAAGCCTATATCACCGAAGCGGACATCCCCCATTCCATCTACGAGATTTCTCAGGCCCGCGGGTGTGCCATCGAATTCCGCAGCTTCTCGAAGAACGGCGGGTTTACCGGAGTGCGCTGCGCGTTCACCGTGATGCCCAAAGAATTGGAATGCCGCACCGACAAAGGTGAAAAACGTCCGCTTCATCCCCTCTGGAACCGGCGCTTCAGCACAAAATTCAACGGCGTCTCCTACGTCACCCAGCGCGGCGCGGAGGCCCTCTACTCGACGGAGGGAAAAGCACAAGTCTCCGCCCTGGTCGCTCACTACATGGAGAATGCCAGAATCCTCCGCGAGGCCGTGGCCGGCAGCGGATTGGCGGTCTACGGAGGCGTTAATGCTCCGTACATCTGGGTCCGCGGGCCGAAAGGCGCTACCAGTTGGGAGATCTTCGACCGCGTCCTGAACGAAGCCAATATTGTCATTACTCCAGGGAGCGGCTTCGGCCGCTCGGGAGAAGGCTACTTCCGCATCTCCGCGTTCAACAGCCGCACCAACGCCGAGGAAGCCGCACGACGCCTGGCCGCAATGAGCTGGTAGCGGGAGCAGCCCTCGCGTCGAGAAGCCGCACCTCCGACGCGCCGGGCGCTTTCGCGACGAGCTATTGAACCTCGCCATGGAGCTGGCTCTTCCTTTGTCCTAAGAAGGATCCCCGGCAGAACACGCCCAATCTCCTTTGGGGATCGGATGCCCGATCTCTTTGCGGTATGTCCTGACCAAGCGGGCGAGACCTCCTCGATGACGTTCAGGACGCCTCCGCAACAAAATCATCGGGGTTCCGGAAAAAACCCTCAGAAGAGGCTCGATCTGAGTATTTGGCTCGAATTTGCATTGACTTTCGCGACCCGAAGTGGTGAAAAGTGGGGCGCTGTGGCGAAAAATGTCACGCGAGACCTAAACTCGTATGAGTCAGGATGCGAAAACGCTCTATTCAGGGACCTTCGAGCGTTCGATGGACGCGAAGAAGCGCGTGGCAGTACCCGCGCCCTGGCTCACCAAAGGCGAAGGGGAAATCTTCTACGTCATTCCACATCCTGTTGAGGGCTATCTGATGGTGATGCCGCCATCCGAGTTCGATCGATGGGAACAACGGATTCAGGAATCGTCAGCGACCGCTGCAGAGAAGCGCATGGCGATCCGAAAATTCTACAGCGAGGCCCACACCACCACCACCGACAAACAAGGACGCATTCTCCTCAGTGACAAGCATTGCGATCGCGCCGGGATCAAGACCGAAGTGATCTTCGCCGGCGGACGCAGCCGTTTCGAAATCTGGAGCAAGCCGCGGTATACGGACGCCGACGTTGGCCAGTCCGACACCTACCGCCGCGTCGCCGATGCCATCGGCCTGTGATTTTCAAGAAACACCTGCATGCACACTTCAACTTCATGAACGGAATCTGATGACAAGGCGCGGCCGCCTGTTCTGCTTTGGTTTCAATCCCGCCCGGGGCTCCGACAAGAAGCCGCAAGGTCACGCCGCCATCAAAATCCGCTCGCGCAACGCCTATGAACTCCTGGGACTTCGACGACCCTGCACCGCAAACCTTGGAAAGGCCTGACGGTTCGTATCACGTACCGGTCATGGCCGAGGAGGTGGTGGCACTCTTGCGGCCCGCCCCGGGAATGATCTTCCTGGACGGAACCGCCGGCGGCGGCGGCCACGCCGAGAGACTTCTGCAATACGGCGCGGAGGTGATCGCGCTCGATCAGGATGCCGACGCCATCGCCATGTGCCGGCAGCGACTCGCCCCGTATGCCAACCGGCTGCGTTTGCGGGAGGCCAACTACGAGGACGCCGACGCTATCCTTGACGAGCTCAATGTCAGGTCGTTGGGCGGAGCCCTGCTTGATCTCGGGGTTTCCTCCTACCAACTCGATACGGCCAGCCGCGGCTTCGCCATGATGAAGGACGGCCCGCTCGACATGCGCATGAGCCGCCAGAACCCGCAAACTGCCGCGGATATCGTGAACACGGCCAACCCGACCGAGTTGGCGCGCATTTTCCGCGAATACGGCGAAGAACCGCGCGCCATGCACATCGCGGCACGCCTGGCCGCCCTGCGCGAACAACGCCCGATCCGGACCACCTTCGATCTCGCCGCCGCGGTCACCTCGATCGTTCCCCGAACCGGAGCCCGGCATCCCGCCACGCGCGTCTTCCAAGCTCTGCGCATCGCCGTGAACGACGAATTGGGTGTCCTCGCGCGCGGGCTGGAAACCATCGCCTTCCGGCTTGCCCACGGCGCGCGCTTTGCCGTGATCAGTTTCCATTCCCTGGAGGATCGTATCGTGAAAACCTTCTTCCGGGATCGCAGCGCCGAATGGATCGACCGGCCCGAGTGGCCTGAACCACGGCACAACCCGGCTCGCATCTTCCGCCTCCTCACGCCCCGCCCGATGGACGCCTCGGGCGAAGAAATCCAACTCAACCCACGCGCCCGCAGCGCCAAGCTGCGCGTCGTCGAACGCCTCTAAGATTATGAGCTCTCTCGAAAGCCGCCGCAAATACGCGAACCCCATTCATGTCGCCCCCCTCTTCAAATGGCTGCTGCTCGCCTCGCTCGTCGCGGCTTGCGGTTTGCTCTTTGTCTTTATCAAAAACCAGCAGCACTTCCTCGGCGAACAAACGCGCGAAGTCGAACGCCAGATCCGTGACGTGCGTGCAAAAAATGAAGTGCTGCTGGCCAGGATTTCCGCGCTGTCGTCGCGAGCCGAGCTCCAGCGCAAGCTCAGTCAGGGCCTGATCGCCCTGCATCCGATTCAAGATCAATACATCGCCCGCGTCGGACAGCCGATCACCACCGACAAGGGAGGCGGAATACGCACGGCGGCGAACGAAAGGTACCGTCCGTGAGATGGAAGGCATGCCGACGGGCCATGATTGCCAGCGGACTGGTTGGGATAGTCTTCACAGGCTTCTCGGCGCGCCTCATTGACCTTCAGGTCAACAAACACTCGGAATACACGCGGCTAGCCGCGCAAAAGCATTCCATCCGCCTGACGGTTCCCGCGCATCGCGGGATGATCCTTGATCGCAACGGGGAAATCCTGGCCGCCAACATTCCGGTGCGCAAGGTCATTGTCGATGGCTCGCACGTGAAAAAACCGGAGATCTTGGCCGCGCTCGCTGCGCCCTACCTCGGAATCCCCAGGGAAACTCTCGCGACCGAACTCCAAACCCAGAGCAAATACAAGATCATCCTCCCCGAACTCGATGAGGAGAAGGCGCTCGTCCTCCAACGAGCGATGGAGGAGAAATCTCTGCGCGGACTCTATTTTCACCAGAACACCACACGAACCTACCCGAACGGCCCTCTTCTCAGCCACGTCCTCGGCTTCCTCGGTCGCAAGGACCCCAAAGACGATCACCTCGTCGGCGTCGAAGGCATCGAGAGAAGCATGGAGGACTACCTTTGCGGCATCGACGGCTTTCGTCATATCGAACGCGACCGGACCGGACGCGAAATTGTTATCTACCGAGGTCAGGAACAGGCTCCCCGCCACGGGATGAATGTTCAATTGACCATCGACATGAATCTCCAATCCATCCTGGAGGCGGAACTCGACAATGCCTACCGGGAACTTAAGCCGGACAATACTACCGGCATCATTTTGGACCCGAAGACCGGCGAAATTCTGGCGATGACCAGCCGGCCCACTTTCGACCTCAATAACATCAACGCCGCCAAACCGGAGGAGATGAAGAACCGGGCCATCTTTGACATGGTCGAGCCGGGATCCACCTTCAAGATCGTGGTGGCCTCCGCCGCGCTCAATGAGCGCGTCGTCACGCAAAAAAGCCTCATCTATTGCGAGAATGGCGCGTTCGCCTACGGAGGTCGCATCCTGCGCGACCACCATGGCTATGGCCAGATGAACGTTCATGACATCCTTATGAAGTCGTCCAACATTGGCTCCGCAAAAATGGCCCTGATGTTGGGTGACGACAAATTCTACGAGTACGTGCGGCGCTTTGGGTTTGGAGAACGCACCGGCATCGCCCTCCCGGGAGAGATTCCCGGCCTAGTGCATCCGCCGTCCCGTTGGGACCGGCTGACCATCACGCGGATGCCGATGGGTCAGGCCGTGGCGGTCACACCGCTGCAAATGGCCGTGGGTATGGCCGTCATCGCCAACGGCGGAAAACTCATGCACCCGCAAATCATCAAGTCCATCCAGGACAAGGATGGCCACGAAGTCCTTTCGATGAAGCCCGAAGTGGTGCGGGCGGTCATCCCGGAGGAGACCGCAAAATTCGTGGGCGGGGCGCTCACAGAAGTTGTCGGCGAGCGTGGCACCGCTGCGCTCGCCCGGGTCAGCGGCTTCACCGTCGCCGGCAAGACCGGAACCGCCCAGAAAGTCGATCCGCGGGGCGGCTATGCCGCCGGCAAGTACGTCGTCTCTTTCGTTGGATACATGCCGGCAGAGGATCCACGCTTTGTTTGCCTCATTTTGATCGACAACGCCAAAATCTCCTCAGGCCTGAACTATGGGGGACTCGTCGCGGCCCCGATTTTCTCCCGCGTCGCCGAGAAGGCCGCACGCTACCTTGACCTCGTGCCAACGCCGGCGGCGCCGGGCCTTCCGGTTGCGTTCGGACAAAGTGGTGCTACGAAAATCCGACAGTGAGCCAAACCCTCTTGAAGCTTTTCGACACCACCGAAATCATCGAATCAACTGCCGACCCGCAAACGCGGGTCGATTCGCTTTGCTACGACTCTCGCCGGGCCAGCCCGGGCACCCTCTTCTTCGCGTTGGCGGGAGCCCGACTGAACGGCGCCCAATTTGTCGCGCAGGCCGCTGAAAAAGGAGCGGTCGCCATCGTCTCCGATACTGCCTTACCGGCCTGCGCGCCACCTCTCATCCGCGTCCCGAACGCACGCGCGGCCATGGCCGACATGGCCGCCGCCTTCTATGGCCACCCCGCCGGCAAGCTCAAGGTGATGGGCGTGACCGGCACCAATGGAAAAACCACCACCGCCTTCCTGGTCAAGCATCTCCTCGATGCCGACCAGCGCCGCTGCGGCCTCGTGGGCACGGTGAAGTACTGCATCGGGGACACCGAGATCGACGCTCCTCGCACCACGCCCGAGTCTCTCGACCTCCAGGAACTTCTCGCCCGGATGGTCGATGCCGGCAACAAGGCGGTGGCCATGGAAGTCTCGAGCCACGGGCTGGTCCAGCGTCGCACGCGCGCGATCGAGTTCGATGCCGCCGTCTTCACCAATCTCACGCAAGACCACCTCGATTATCACGGCACGATGGAGAATTACTTCGAGGCCAAGAGCGTGCTCTTCGAGGGCCTTCCCTTGCAAAGGAAGAAGAAGGGCCGGGCCGTCATCAACATGGATGATCGCTACGGTCACCGGCTCATTGAACGGCTCAAGAGGAGGGTGTCGGTCGTCACCTACGGTTTGCGCGTCGGGTGCGACTATCGAGCGACAGATATTCGCTTTGACGCCACCGGCAGCGAATTCCATCTCGAAGCCAAGGGACGCAGCTATTTGGTGCGCTTACCCCTGATCGGCTCCTTCAACATTTATAACTCCCTGGCTGCCCTCGCTGCCGCCTCCTCGATGGGCATGGAACTTCGCGCTGCTGTCGCGGCCATCGCCAAGGCACCGCAGGTGCCCGGACGCCTCGAGCGCGTGCCCGCCAAGCGCAGCTTTCAGGTTTTCGTCGACTACGCGCACACCGAGGATGCTCTGCGCAACGTCCTCCGGACCTTGCGCGAACTCCGAGCCGCCCGCCTGATCACCGTCTTCGGATGCGGCGGCGACCGCGACCGTGCCAAGCGTCCGCTCATGGCCGCCGCCTCCGAAGAACTCTCGGATTGGTCGATCCTGACTTCGGACAACCCACGCACCGAAGACCCCGCCCGCATCATTTCCGAAATGCGCGCCGGCTTGCGGACGAGCCGTTACGAAGAAATTCCCGACCGGACCGAGGCGATTCGCAGGGCGGTGACGCTCGCGGGCGCCGGTGATATCGTGCTGATTGCAGGCAAGGGGCACGAGACCTATCAGGAATTTGCAGAGCGAAAGATCCCCTTCGACGACGTCGCGGTCGCGCAACGAGCCATCGGAGAGAAACGGATCGAACTGGAGGAAAGCGGGCCAACTGCAGAGAGCGAAGATGCCGGCGTGTCAGGGCGTACCCGCCCGAAGCGCCAGGGGGAGGTTTAGCCGTGGATGCCCTGAGTCTCTCTGAAATCGCGGAGATGTGCCAAGGTACTCTCCATGGTCAAGGCTCGGTGCGAGCCGTCCGCAGGATTTCCAAGGACACTCGAACCCTCGTTTCCGGCGATCTTTACCTCGCCTTGCGCGGCGATAGTCACGACGGCAATCTCTACGCGGGTGACGCCGCGGCCAAGGGCGCCGCGGGCGCCATTCTTGACGCGGTGCCGGCGGGTCTCCCCGAGACATTTCCAGTCATCGTGGTGGAAGATACGCTTGCCGCCTTGCACCGGCTCGCGGCGGCCTGGCGGGACCGCCTGGCGCTCAAGGTCGCTTGCATCACCGGAAGCAGCGGCAAGACCAGCACGAAGGAATTTACCGCCGCTGTGCTCTCGGTCCGCTATCGCGTCGTCAAGACCGAAGGCAATCTCAACAACCATATCGGCCTGCCATTATCGATTCTCTCGGCGTCCATTTCGGACGATGCCGCCGTTTGGGAAATCGGTATGAATCACCCCGGCGAAATTGCCCCGCTGGCCCAGCTCGCGCGGCCTGACCTGGCCATCATCACCAACATCGGTATCGCCCATATTGAGTATATGGGGTCGCGCGAGGCGATCGCACGGGAAAAAGGCGCCCTCGCTGAAGCGGTCGGCCCGCGCGGTGCGGTGGTTCTCCAGGCGGAGGACGATTTTTCATCGCTCATCGCCAGCCGCACCACGGCGCGCGTCATCCGGGCCGGTCTCTCGTCGGGCACTTTGACTGCGTCGCACATCGAAATGAGCGCGGAAGGTTGCCGTTTCACGCTTCACGCCGGCGAGCAATCCGTTTCCGCGACCATCCCGGCCCCCGGCGAACATATGGTGCGCAATGCTCTCCTGGCGGTGGCGGCGGGAGTCGAGTTCGGCTTGAAGCTGGAAGAGTGCGCGGAAGGGCTCGCCGCTGCCCGCCTCACTGGCGGCCGGTTGTCCCGCCGCATCCTGCGGGGTGTCACCGTGCTCGACGACACCTACAACGCGAACCCGGACTCGATGGACGCCGCCCTCAAGACCCTCGGCGACCTCCCGGCGACGGGCCGCCGCATCGCCGTGCTCGGAAGAATGGGTGAACTGGGCGATCACGCGGCTGCGGGTTACCAGCGGGTCGGTCGAAATGCCGCCCGAGTGGCGGACGCGCTCATCGCGGTGGGCATCGAGACGACACCGCTTTCGGAGACCGCGCGCGCCGCCGGCCTCAAGGAAGTGCACACCACCAAGGACACCACCGAGGCGGCGGGAGTGCTCAGAAATCTCGTCCGTGCGGGCGATCTGGTCCTGGTCAAGGGCAGCCGCGCTGCCCGCATGGAACGAGTGATCGAGGACTTCTAATGCTCTACTATCTCTACGAGTTTGGCGAGTCGGCGCGGAAAGCAGGCTACGACAGCGATTTCTTCAAGGCGCTGAACGTCTTTGGCTACATTACCTTCCGGGCGATCTGTGCGGCGGCCACGGCTTTCCTGATTTCCATCATCTTCGGGACCTGGACGATTCGGCGGCTGATTTCGCTCAAGTTCGGCCAGCCCATTCGCACGAAGGAGGAAGTCGACAAGCTGTTCGAACTGCACGGCGCGAAGAAGGGCACCCCGACGATGGGTGGACTCCTGATCATCGGTGCAATCGTCGTTTCCACCATCCTCTGGGCGAGAACGGAAAATCCCTTCGTCTGGCTCGTCCTTTTCAGCACCCTCTTTCTCGGTGCGATCGGCTTCTATGACGATTGGTTGAAGGTCACCAAGAAAAGCTCGAAAGGGATCAGCAGCCGTCTCAAGTTTGCCCTGCAGTGCGTCCTGGCGGGTATATTCACCATCTTCTTTCTCACGAGTCCAAGACTTTCGGACATCGCCGAGAAGCTCTACATCCCGTTCCTGAAGGAACCTTTGATCTTCAACCTCGGTTGGCTCACCTTCGTCTTTTATCTTCTGGTCATCGTCGGGACCTCGAATGCCGTGAATCTGACCGACGGGCTCGACGGCCTGGCGACGGGGTGCACGGCCACGGTGGCGGCCACCTATGCCGTGCTCGCGTATCTCGCCGGCAACGTTCGTGCCGCCGATTATCTGCAGATTCCTTACGTTCCCTTTTCGGGTGAGCTCGCCGTGGTTTGCAGCGCCTTGTTCGGCGCGTGCCTGGGCTTCCTCTGGTGGAACGCCTTTCCTGCCCGTGTCTTCATGGGCGATACTGGCTCGCTGGCCATCGGAGGCATGCTCGGCGCCGTGGCCATCTGCTGCAAACAAGAGCTCCTTCTCGTCATCGTCGGAGGGGTCTTTGTCATAGAGGCCCTCTCGGTGATCCTGCAGGTGGCCAGTTTCAAGATCACCGGACGACGCATTATCAAGATGTCGCCAATCCACCACCATTTCGAGCTGAGCGGCTGGAAGGAGAACACGGTCATCGTCCGCTTTTGGATCGTCTCCATCCTCTTCGCCATGCTGGGCCTGGCAACCCTGAAACTGCGATGATCTATTCCGGCAAGAAGGCTGTTGTTCTCGGGTTGGGCCATAGCGGCGAGGCCGCCGCCATCCTTTTGCGGGAAGAAGGCGCGGAGGTCACCATTTGCGAAAGCAACGACGATCCCGCTCTGCGCGAAAAAGCGACCCGGCTTCAAGAGCAAGGCATTCGCGTGCTGCTGGGCCCCACGGCGGACAGCGATCCCGCCTCCTACGATGTCTGCATCCTCAGCCCCGGCATCGACCCGATCGTCCCGCTCGTGCAGAACGTTCTGCGGAAAAGAATCCCGATCATCGGCGAGCTCGAACTGGCCTTCGAAGAATGCATCTGCCCGGTCGTCGCGATTACCGGAACCAACGGCAAGACCACGACCACCGAGCTGACCACTGCCATGCTGCAGGGCTCGGGTGTCCGCACGATGGCCAGCGGCAACATTGGTCTCCCCTTCGCCACGGCGGTGCGCCAAAGCAACGAACTCGACGTAATGGTCCTCGAAGTCAGTTCGTTCCAACTCGAAACCATCCACGCTTTCCATCCGCACGTTTCCGTCTGGCTCAACCTCAGCCCCAACCATCTCGACCGCTACGGCGACATGGACGAGTACCGCACCGCCAAGCTGCGCATTTTCGCGAATCAAACGCCGGAAGACTTCGCGGTGGTCAACGCGCGCGAAGACTTGCCACCGCTGGCCGCCCGTCGGATTACCTTTAGCGCGTATCGGTCGGAGGCCGACTTTTCGTTGCGCGACGGCGTCATCCACTACAAGAACGAACCCGTCCTTGATCAGCGGAATACGCGTCTGACGGGCATCCACAACGCCGAAAATCTTATGGCGGCCATGGGAGTGGGTCTCGCGTTGGGCCTGGACTTTGAGAGGATGTCCGCGGCCGTCCAGGAATACACCGCTCCGGTCCATCGCTGCGAATTCGTGCGCGATTTCAAGGGCGTGCGTTGGGTCAATGATTCCAAAGCCACCAACCTCGACTCGGTCGAGAAGGCCATTTTTTCCGAGACGCGTCCCATCGTCCTCATCGCCGGAGGCAAAGACAAGGGATTCGAGTTCGATCCCATCGCGCCCCTTGTGCGCGAACGCGTTCGTCACGCGGTCCTGATCGGCGAAATGAAGGACCGCATCGCCCGCTCTTGGAGCGCGACCGACTGCCACCTCGCCGCGTCTCTCGAAGAAGCTGTCGCTGTCGCCAGTCAGCTCGCTCAAGAGGGCGACACCGTGCTCTTCTCCCCCGGAACCTCGTCTTTCGACATGTTCCGCAACTACGGCGAGCGCGGCAACCGCTTCAAGGAAGCCGTGAAAGCTCTCGCCTAAACCACCAAGTCACCAACCGCAGACATGAAAATGAAGAAAATCCTGAAAATGCCGCTTCGCCGGATGCGGCGCGCGCCGGCGGCGGAAGGGCTGCGCGCCCGAGCCTCGGCCAACTCGGCGGCCTACGAGAAGGAGGATTACGAGATCGAGGAGGAGCCGAACATGAAGTTCTCCCACGCGTTGATGGTTGTGCTCGCGCTTCACATCATCGCAGTCGGCGGGGTCTTTGCCTTCAACTCTATCAAAGCCAGCCAGGCCGCCACCAAGCCGACCGCCAAGGAAGCTGCCCCCACCCCGGCGCAAGCCGTCGCCGAGCCAAAGCAGCCGCCCGGGAACGTCGCTGAAACGTGGGAAGGCCGCACCCACACCGTCCAGGCTGGTGATACCCTCACCCGTCTTGCATCACTCTACAAAACCAGCGTCGAGGCGATCGAGAAGGAGAATGGCATTACCACCTATTCGATGATCCGCGTCGGCCAGCTCTTGAAAATTCCTGCCGCGAAGCCCGATGCGACCAAACCGGCCACCGACTCCGTTACCGCGGCCGCCAAGCACGCCTTTCTGAGTTCGAAGTCGGACCTCCCGAAGCCAGCGGCGGCCAAAGCGGATCCGCCGAAGCCAGTCGCCGGCACGCCCTCCGCCAAGCCGCTGACACAACAAGCCGCTCCCAAGAAAGAAGACGCGCCCCCACCATCCGCCAACGCCGCTGACACCTACGTCGTCGCCAGGGGAGACAACCCCTACAGCATCGCCAAGAAACTTCACGTGAGCTACAACGACCTCCTCGCCATCAACGAGATCAAAGATCCTACGCGCATTCAGATCGGCCAAAAGCTCAAGATCCCCCCACGAAAAAATTGACGCATCCGCGGACGTGACGAGTCCGGCCGAGCCGCCCCGTGACGTCGCTTTCCAGAATGCAACGGAACGCCATCTATGCCCTTCTGCTGACCGTCGGCGGGCTGACCGGCCTTGGCATCGTCATGCTTTTTAGCACCAGCGCCTTTGCGCAGGAGAGTCACGGCGATATCTATTTCTTCGTCAAACGCCAGGCGTTCTGGCTGACCATCTCGATCTTCTGCGCTCTGATCGGCGCGCTGGTCGACTACCATTGGTGGAAGAAGATCTGGTGGGTCGTATTCCTCATTTCGATCATTCTTCTCATTCTCTGCTTCGTTCAACCGATCGGACTGAAGATCAACGGATCGCGCCGCTGGATTCAGCTCGGTTTCGGAACCTTTCAACCAAGCGAACTGGCCAAGGTCGCCGTCGTCCTCTTTACTGCGTGGTGGTTTGAGAAATTTGAAAAGGAGTCCGGCACTTTCCTCAAGGGTTTTATCTTTCCGATGGCCGTCGTCTGTATTGTCCTGTTTCCGATTTCCCGGCAGGAGGATCTCGGCTACACCGCCCTCATCGGCGCGGCAGCCCTTTGTGTGATGTTTGTGGGCGGAATGCGCCTTCGCTGGATCCTCCCGATCGTCATCGTCGGGTTGGCCGGCATCCTCTATTTGGCCATCCATATCGACGAACGGCGAGACCGGCTGCTCGCCTTCCTCAATCCCGAAGAGTACCAGGCCAGCGGCGGCTACCAGCAATTGCAGGGCCTCATCGCCATAGGCTCAGGAGGGGTCGATGGACTCGGACTTGGTGAAGGGCGCCAGAAGATGCTGTATCTTCCTTACGCCCACACGGATTTCATTTTTCCGATGATCGGAGAAGAATTGGGTTTGCGCGTCACCCTGGTGATCGTTTTTTGTTACCTGCTCATTTGCCTATGTGGAACGCTAATCGCGATGAACGCCCCGGACCGGTTTGGCATGCTCCTGGGCTTTGGCTTCATAATGATGATCACCCTTCAAGCCATCGTAAACATCGGCGTAACCACCTCAGTGCTGCCCAATAAGGGAATGCCGCTTCCTTTCATCAGCTTTGGCGGTTCGAATCTGGCGATCTGCTATTTCACGGTCGGAGTTCTCGTCAATATCCACCGCTTTGGAAACCCTCAGCTTGAAATGGCTTCACCAGCTCTGCGCCGCGTCCGGAACATCTGCAGGCTATGAAGCCGTTTCGCGTGGTCATCGCCTGCGGTGGAACAGGCGGGCATCTCTTTCCCGGACTGGCGGTGGCAGAAATCCTGAAAGAACGAGGGCATGAGGTGTTGTTGATTGTTTCTGAGAAGGAAATCGACGCCATTGCGTTGAAGGCACACCCGGAGTTTCGCGCCGAGAAGCTGCCGTCAGTGGGAATGCCCAACCTGCTCTCGCCGGCCTTCGTTCGCTTCCTGCGCCGCTCCTGGGAAGGCTACGTCTACTGCAAAGGCACCTATCGAAAATTCCGGCCCTCTGTGATCCTCGGGATGGGAGGCTTCACCTCGACAGCCCCGATTCTTGCCGGACGCCGTCAGAAGCTGCCCACGCTGATCCATGAGTCCAATGCGATTCCCGGACGCGCCAATAAGCTCACTGCGCGATTTGCCACTCGGGTGTTGCTCGGTTTTCAGGCATGTGCGCCATTCTTTGAAGGCGCGGACTGCGTGGTTACGGGAACCCCGGTCCGGCGCCATCTTGGCGCGCACCTGGAGCGGAAAGCGGCCCTGGCCGGTTTCCATCTTGAATCCGACCGGCGCACACTCCTGGTGATGGGTGGAAGCCAGGGCGCCGCCGGCATCAACCAGGCGCTCTTCAAATGCGCGCCGATGCTCAAAGACAAGCCCTTCCAGATCATTCACCTTACCGGCGAACGCGACGATCGCCTCGCGGCGGCGAACTACCAGCGCGAAAATATCCCTCACTACGTAGCGCCGTTTCACCACCGCATGGAAGAAGCCTACTCTGCGACGGACCTCGTCGTTTCGCGGGCGGGCGCGGCCAGCCTGAGCGAGTTGTCACAATTCGGGCTCCCGTCCATTCTCATTCCCTATCCTTACGCGACCGACGATCATCAAACCTCCAACGCGAAAGTCTTCGTCGACGCCGGTGCCGCCGAAATGCAACCCGAACGCAGCGTGAACCCGGAAGCGTTCTCCGCCCTCATCGCCAACCTGCTTGGCGACGACGCCCGTCGCGCCAAAATGTCTGCTGCCGCACGCGCCATCCTGCCGCGCGACGCCGCTGATAATGTTGCGAATGAAGTCGAGCGCGCTGCCGGCGCCTAAAGAGATGAACCTGGCCTCCCTCACCAGTGATCTCATCGGTCCACCACGCCGGGTCCATCTGATCGGCGTGGCTGGCTCGGGCATGAGCGGAATCGCCGGTCTTCTCCTCGCTCTGGGTCATCGCGTCAGCGGCTCCGACAAAGTGGCCACCGTGGAAGTGGGGCGCCTGGAAAAGAAAGGACTCCAGTTTCGCGTGCCGCATCAAGCTGGGGAAGTTCAGGACGCCGAGTTGATCGTCTACTCGTCCGCTATCAAGGCGGGCAACGTTGCCTACGACGAGGCCAGAAGGCTCGGCATTCCGATGGTGCGGCGGGCCGACGCGCTCGCCGCGATCATGAATGCGAAGAAGGGAATCGTCATCTGCGGGATGCATGGCAAGACGACCACTTCGTCCATGACCGCGCATGTCCTGCGAAGCTGTGGACTGAAACCATCGCATTACGTCGGCGCCGAGATCCCCATCCTGGGCACCAATGCACGCTGGGATTCGGAGGGAGAATACTTCGTCGCCGAAGGTGACGAAAGCGACGGAACCCTCATCAACTACCATCCCGAGCTCGCCATCGTCCTCAATATCGAACCCGAGCACCTCGACTTTTACAAGGACCTCGCGGCCATCGACGCCGTTTATGGCAAGCTGGTCGGGCAAACGCGCGGGAAAGTCGTCTACTGTGCGGACGATCCGGGAGCGACGCGCGTCTGTTCCGCCCATCCGGGGGCCGTCAGCTACGGAAAGCTCCCCGGCAACCGCTATCAACTCATCAACCTCGTCACCGAAAATTTCCGCTCGCGCTTCAGTGTCCAAAAGGATGGCCAGTCTCTCGGAGAGGTCCATCTGAACATCCCGGGCGCCCATAATGCGGTCAATGCTCTCGCCGTCATTACTCTCGCCCTCGAAATGGACCTGCCCTTCGACAAGATTGCTTCCGCCCTCGAGGGCTTCCGCGGAGCGAGACGTCGATTCGAGATTTGTTACGAGTCTTTGCGCAACCTCGTCGTCGACGACTACGGGCACCATCCCACGGAGATTGCCGCCACGATTGCGACCGCCCGCACCGGAGGCTGGAAGCGGGTGCTGGTGATGTTTCAACCGCACCGTTACTCCCGCACGCTCGCCCTCAAAGACGAATTTGGCAAAGCCTTCGACGGCGCTGATGCGGCCTTTATCGCCGACGTTTATCCCGCCAGCGAAAAGCCGATTCCCGGCGTCTCCGGGCAGATGATCGTGGAGGCCATACGCGCGCACGGCCATCAGTGCGTCGAGTTTCAAGCCAACGTCCGGCAGATCCATCAGAACGCCGGGGCCGAGATCGAGGACGGCGATCTCATCCTCAGTCTCGGCGCGGGGAACATCCATGAGGCTGCCTCGCGACTCGTCACCGACCTCACTCTCCGTGACAAGTTGCTCGGCGTCATGGGCCCGGGGACCATCCGGCTCTACGAGCCTCTTTCCCGCCACACGACCATGCGAGTCGGCGGACCAGCCCAATTTTGGGCAGAGCCAGAAACCGAGGAAGGCTTCGCCGACCTGGTCCAGCTTTGCTTCGACGAGGACATCCCTTTCATGGTCATGGGCCGTGGCTCGAACCTCCTGGTCCGTGACGGCGGAGTGCCCGGAGTCGTCGCGCACCTCTCCAAGGGCGAGTTCGCTCGCTGCACGGTCAACGGCAACGAGATCACCGCGGGCGTCGGCCTCAAATTGAAGAAACTCACCGCCATCGCGCGTAATGCGGCCATCGGCGGCTTCGAATGGATGGAGGGAATTCCCGGCAACCTCGGCGGCAGCCTGCGCATGAACGCCGGCGCCATGGGCGCCGAAACCTTCGACCAGGTCGTTTCGGTGCGTTACTGCGATCAGGATGGCAATATCTTCACGCGGTCACCCAGCGAAATGGAGGTCCGCTACCGGGACGTGCCAACCCTTCAGAAAAACTACGCTCTCTCGGCCACGCTTCGCGGCACCCCGGGCGAGACCAGCCAGATCGAAGCGCGAATCGCGGACGCCGAACGCAAGCGCCGTGAATCGCAACCCGTCGCGGCCAGTGCGGGTTGCATTTTCAAAAATCCTGATCAGACTCCGGCAGGAAAACTGATCGAGGAACTGGGCTTCAAGAACTTCACCGTGGGAAGGGCGCGGGTTTCCGAAGTGCACGGCAACTTCATCGTCAACGATGGAGGAGCTACCGCCGAGGAGATTCTCACCCTCATCGAGGAGATCAAAGCCGCGGCCGCGCGCGAGCGGGGCATCAATCTCGAAACCGAAGTCCAGATCGTTGGTATCGACCCATGAATGGAATCTTGACCGACAAAAAGGTGGCGGTGCTCCTGGGCGGGCCCGGTTCGGAACGCGAGGTGTCGCTCCGCTCCGGCGCCGCGGTGGCCCGCGCGCTGCGATCCCTCGGCGCTCGCGTCGAGGAGGTGGATGTCCGCGACGCGAGCTTCCCGCTCCCGACCGATGTGGATCTGGCCTACAACATGATTCACGGCACCTTCGGCGAAGATGGTCAGATCCAGGAAATCCTTGAGGAACGAGGCATTCCCTACACAGGCGAAGGAGTCACCGGGAGCCGGGTCGCCTTCGACAAGATCCTCAGCAAAGCCAAATTCGACGAACACGGAGTTCCCACCGGACGGTGGCATGTCATTTCTTCCGGCGAATCGCCTCGCTTCGAGGTGCCGTTCGTCGTCAAGGCACCCTGTCAGGGATCCAGCGTGGGCGTGCATATCATCAAAGATCCCGCCAGCCTTCCCGCGGCTCTCGAGGATTGCTTTCGCTTCGGAGACACCGTGATCGTCGAGGAGTTCTTTCCTGGGCGCGAGTTGACGGTCGGCATCCTGGGAGACGTTGCGCTGCCGATCATCGAGATTGTTCCGCGCGAGGGATTCTACGACTACCAGCACAAATACACCAAAGGTGCCTCCGAGTATTTTGTCCCCGCGGCGATTGGCGAGGAGGCCACCCGCGCGGTCCAGGACGCCGCGCTGGCCGCCAAGCGGGCGCTTGAACTCGAAATCTACTCTCGCGTCGACGTGATCCTTGCCTCCGATGGCCGCCTCAACGTATTAGAGATCAATACCATTCCGGGCATGACGGAGACGAGCCTCCTGCCGAAGGCCGCGGCCGCGGCGGGGCTTGACTTTCCGACCCTCTGCGAACGGATCGCCGC
Organism: uncultured Verrucomicrobiae bacterium; assembly: GCA_963820865.1. Classification (GTDB taxonomy): domain Bacteria; phylum Verrucomicrobiota; class Verrucomicrobiia; order Chthoniobacterales; family Terrimicrobiaceae; genus DASTFP01. Next base: position 644,612 of record CAWGBZ010000007.1, on the reverse strand, counting down.
ACTTTCACTTCAACGCTCTGGATAGACTGCATGGCCGATCAGCGTCAACCACGCCGGGTCAACCGAAGATTGCGCAGCAATATGTCACGCGCCAATCTCCTCGATGTGCGCTTGCGCACGTCCACGGCACGTCGCCGGCGCGCGGCCTGGATTTTCCGCTGGGTCACCAACCTCTTCCTCGTCGCGGCCATCGGCACGGCCGCCTTCTTTGGCCTTCGAGCTGCCCTCGACAAGTTCTTCTTTAAGAATGCCGAGTACACGCTCCGGCGAATCTCCTTCGAACTGGACGAAATTCTCACACGCGAGGAAGCTCTCGCCGTGACCGGATTGCACGAAGGCGTCAACATCTTCTCCGTCGACCTGGGCAAAGTCGAAGCCGCCCTGCGCGCCATCCCGCAAGTCAAGGAAGTGCGTATCGACCGCAAACTTCCCGACCAGATCGATGTAGGCATCACCGCCCGGCGCCCGATTGCCTGGGTCGCCGCCGCCGGCGAAACGGGCGATCCTTCGACCTCCGACAAATCGCTCCTCGTCGATGCCAGCGGTTATCTCATGCGCCCGCGCCACATGTTGCCCGAGTATTTTCATCTTCCGGCAATCTATGGCGCGAAGAGCGACAATGTTCGCGACGGAGAAGCGCTCCCCAGCGAGGATCTGCGCCTTGCCATCCACCTCATTGAAACCGTCGACCGGCGCGCCGACTCTCTCTTGCACATCCGGGCGATCGACGTTTCCCGAGGCTATTGCCTCGAGGTCGTCAACGACACCAACGCCCGAATTCTATTTGGCACGTCGGATTTCGAGGAGCAACTTGCACGATTGCAACAATTGCTTTCTCATTGCAACGAAACAGGACGTTCTCTCGAAAAAGTCAACTTGATGGTCAAACGTAATACCCCCGTAACCTTTGTCGCCGTCGCCGAACCGGTGCCCGAAGTGCCGGCGGCCGAGGCGGCTCCCCCACCACAGCCCCCAGCCAAGACACGGAGAAACTGATGGCACGTCCCGACATTCTGGTAGGGGTCGAGGTAGGCACCTCAAAAGTGTGTGTCGTCGTCGGCGAGATCGGACGCGAAGGCACGCTCCGCATCTTGGGAGTCGGCCTGGCCCCCTCGCGCGGTGTCCGCAAGGGCGAAATCGTCGATCTGGCCATCGCGACTGAATGCGTCCATGACGCCCTCGCCGATGCCGAGACCAACAGCGATGCCGAGATTGGCAGCGTTTTTGTGGCCACGACCGGAAGCCATATTCGCAGCTTTAACAGCCGCGGAGCCATTCTCATCGCTTCGGACCGCTACGAGATTGACGATGGCGATGTGCAAGAGGTGGCCGTCAAGGCACGCGAAGTCAATATCCCGACCGAAAATCACTTCCTCCATTCCATCATTCAGCATTACTACGTGGACGGCCAGGAAGGCGTCCTGAACCCGATTGGAATGGTGGGGAGAAAGCTTGAAGCCGACTTCCATATCATTCACGGGGTGCGCACGCGCATGCAGAATACGTTGCGCTGCATTCGCGAGAGCGGCGTCGAGATCGACGAAATTGTCGTCAACTCTCTGGCCTCCGCACAAGCCGTCCTCGACGAGCACCAAAAGGAACTCGGTGCCGTGGTGATCGATATGGGCGGCGGCGTCACCGATTATATCGTCTATGAAAACGGCGTCGTTCGCCATAGCGGCGTGCTCGCCGTCGGCGGCGACCATATCAGCAACGACATCTCGTTGGGCCTGCGCATCCCGCTCACGCGCGCGGAAAAGCTCAAAGTCGACGAGGGCTCTGCCAAGCTGGGAACCTCCACGCCCGGAGAAAAGATCATCTTGAAAAACGACGCGGGCTTCGCGGGCAAGGAGGTCGAGCGCGAAATGCTCAATACCATCATTCATGCGCGCGTGCGGGAGAACTTCGACCTGATCAAGAAGCAAATCGAACCGGAGCTTTCGATGCGCATGCTCGGAGGAGGCATCGTCCTGACGGGCGGTTGCAGTTTGATGCGTGGAATCAAGGAGGTTGCCGAAGCCGTCTTTGAACTCCCGGTCCACCTGGCCCGTGACACCGGCGTCTCCGGTCCCAAATCGGTTCTCAACAATCCTCAGTATTCGACCTCCATCGGGCTGATCAAATTTGCGCAAGCTCTGCGTGCCGAAACGGAGAAACCCGGGCTCATCGGCTCGGTGCTCGAAAAGATCGGGGGGATCTTTCGCAAGAGAAGCTAGCGGCCGAGCATGGCATCCTGGCGAACAGCACCGGCCTCGCGGGAAATGAGTCCTCCGCGGAAGGAACTCTTTTAAAGCGCTCTGAAATCCTGCTAGCCTGATCCTTTCAATCCGGCAAAAACTCCCACTCCCATGATCTCATATCCAAGGTCCGATTCGGCTTCCGAAGGCACCGAACCCCCGAGCGTTCGCATTATCGGGGTCGGAAACGCCGGAACCCATCTTGCGGATCGTCTCCAAATGAATGGCCATCCCGATGTCGTGGTCATAAACACCGATGCTCAATCCCTCCAATCGTCCATCGCCTTCAAGAAGACACCGGTAGGCCAGATGACGACCCGGGGACTCGGCACCGGAGGCGATCCGGAAATCGGCTACGAGGCAGCGGTCGAATCGCGGGATCAAATTCGCTCGACGGTCGAGGGCACCAATATCGTCTTTTTGTGTGCCGGTCTCGGCGGCGGGACCGCCTCCGGCGTGCTACCAGTCCTGGCGGAGACGGCGCGGGAGGCAGGTGCCGTCGTGTTCTCGATTGTCACCTCTCCCTTCAGCTTCGAGGGTCGTCGCCGCTCGCGGCAGGCCACCGACGCCTTGACCCTCCTTTCGAAGCATTCCAATGCGCTCATCCACTTTGAAAATGACCGCATGGCCGAGCTTTCTTCCGCCCGCTCGGGGATCGAGGAGACCTTTGCCGCCGCCAACACGATGCTTTGCGCCTGCGTCACCTCCCTCATCGCCATTCTTCGCGGCGGTAGCCCGATGCCCATCGGTCTCGCCGACCTGCTCGTGGCCGTCGGCGGCGGTGCACCAGCCGGTTTGTTCGGACGCGGCGAAGCCAGCGGCGACAACCGCGCCCATGAGGCCCTCGAACGCGCCCTGAAGAGCCCCCTGCTGGACCGGGGACGTTTGATTGGCGATTGCCACGCGGTGATCGCCCACTTGGTCGGGCCAGCCACGCTTTCCTTCTCGGAGGTGGCCGCGGTGATGCGCGAAGTCCGGCGCCATACCGCCGATAACGCCAAGCTCTTCCTGGGTGTCACCACCGTGAGCGAGCCCACCGCGCCTTTGAGTGTTACTCTCTTCGGCAATTATTCTTCGCCCGCGGTTGTTTCCGCTACCCAGGCTCAGGCGACCCCCGCCACGGTCGCCGAAGCAGTTCCGCTCGCGGTTGCTCCGGCTATCTCCGAACCGGTTCCCGCCGGGGAACCCGCCGCCGCACCGCTGGCGGAGGCCGAAGGCACGCCCGCGGCGGCAGAGGCCAAAGACGCTGCTAACTCGGAGAAAACCGACGCCGCGGAGGATCCCTCCAAGCCGGGCGCCGGGAAGTCGGCCGCGAAGACGAAAGCAGCCAAACAGGAAACCTTGCAGTTCGAATCCACCACCCGCGGACGATTCGACAAGAGCGAACCAACCATCGTCGAGGGTGAAGACCTCGATGTGCCGACCTTCCTCAGACTCCGCAAGCCAAACTAAGACGGCCGCGTGCCGATCGCAGGTTGTTTGCCGAGGCGGTTGTGCCAACCGTCTGTCTTGCTCGACGACCGCTCGCGTCGAATCAACTTGTCTCTCTAACCGCATCCCCTAGAATCGCCTCGAAGGAGAGTAGTTCTATGAGCTTCACAGTAACGAAGGTCGATGTCTGGAGTGCCAGAATCGAAGACAAGCCGGGCGGATTGGCGCGTGTTTTGGGAGCGCTGGGAAACATGGGTGCGAATCTCGAGTGTGTGATCGCGCGACGTGATCCATCCAAATCGGGCAGCGGAGTGGTCTTTCTCACTCCCGTGAAAGGCGCCGCCGTCCGCAAATCCGCGAAATCCGAGAGCGTGGCGCCCGCCAAAAACCTTGCGACCTTGAAGGTCACGGGAGACGACGCGGCCGGTCTGGGAGGACGCATCGCTGCGGCCATCGCCGACGCCGGGATCAACTTGCGTGGCGTCTCCGCCGCGACCATGGGCAGAAAATTTGTCGCCTACCTGGGGTTCGACAATGCCGCCGATGCGACCAAGGCCGCGCGAGCGCTAAAGAAACTCGGCAGCGGCGGAAAATCAGGAAAGTCCAAACGCTAAGGGTCGCATCCGGGACCGGGTAGAGGTTGCGTTCACCGCCGCTTGCGCGTGAGCATAAACTCGTTACCCTCGGTGTCCACGCACATGGCCAGATGCGGCGACTCTCCGGGCGCGTCCGGTGTCGGTTCCTTAAGAAGCTTTCCGCCCGCCGCCACCACTTCGCCGGCCCCTTCGACGACGTCGGCTACTTGAAAGCTGAGTCCGGTCCAGGTCCGCTTCCCTTCACCCCCGCCGTGAATGCCGATGACCGCCCCGGCAATCGTCAATTCGCTGATGACGTCGCTCTGGCGAAGGACTTCCGCTCGGAACGCGGTCCGGTAAAAGTTGACCGCCCGCCGCGGGTCGGTCGCCCAGAGGATATACTTCGTCCGTTCGACGTTCATCTACCGCGATCATAGGCGGGCGTGCGATCCAGCCGAAGGTAAATCTCCACTTAAGCCAGGCGCAGATCGGTCCGGTCCGCACGGGAAAACTGGTCGTGCAGAGTAAGGAGCGGCTCGATCTCGGGATGGGTTCTTCCGTCGCCCCAACGCTCCAGCAAGCGGGAGACCGAACAGTCACTAATCCGACGATGATATTCATCTTCCCACACCTTGAAGCTCTCCTGGGATTTCGCGTCAAGAAACGGCCAGCGCGCCGGCGGCGCGTGATACCCGCACCGCCACGGCTTGGGCGTGAGCCGGGCGCGAAAGGAATTCTGGCTCCGACAGAGTCGAACGTAGAGCGGGTCGCTTCCCAAATGTTCGAGCAACTGACTCGCTTCCTCCGAAGAGGGATCGATTTTTCGATCGGCGAGAATGACCCTCAGCCCGCCGGCGGTCTGATAGACCAAGGCCAGGCCGGCCGATTCGACAACCTCTTGCACCCTTCGTCTGGCAAGGGTGATCCGCTCGTCCTCCTTCGCGTCGGCTTCACCCGGATCTTCTCCGCTGCCAAACAATTTCTGCAGGATTCCGCGAGTCGGCTTCTTCTGTTCCTTCGCGGGCAGGTCGATGTCCGCGATGAACATTTCCGCCGCGTTGAGCACCACACAGCCGTAGCTGTTGCGCGTGATCACCCCGGCCGCGGTCCCGCTCGCATTGGCGATCGATTGCAGAACGGGCTCCCGCACCGGTCGGTCGGGATATCCGTAACGCCCCAACGGCTCTCCAGACAGGAAGCGCTCCGCGATCATCCGCGCCCGTTCCTGTGCACGCGCACGCGCCTCCTCCCGATCCTTGTCCGAAAAGCCCCACCCAACGAAGCCTTCGTATTCCTCGCGCTCCCAGAATTTTGGAAAGTACATGCTGCTCACCTAGCCGATTCGGATCGCTCCTCCAAGTCTGGCGGGTTGCCCAAGTCCCGATGATTCAGCAAACGCCGTGCTCGCCAGCAATTCGCGATTGACACGCGTTGAAAGGCCAGCGCACGCTGCCGCGCAAACACTCTCGACACCATGGTCAGAAGCTTTCTTCTCTGTCTGGCAGCATCGTTGGTCGTCGTCACAACGATGATTGCGGAGGAAACTCAACAAGAAAAGGCAAGTCCCGGTTCGGTTGCCTACCTTGATTCTCTGGCCGGATTCCGTGGCGTGAAGTTCGGGACGGCCTTGTCGGAGTTCAAGGATCTCTCGCTGGATCGCGAACATGGCAAACTCAAGCTCTTCACCAAGAAGGATGAAAACCTTAAGCTCGGCCTGGCCACTTTGGGAACCATCGTTTACCACTTCTTCGACGACAAGTTTTACGGCGTTTCGCTTCACACCACTGACCCGGCGAATACCCAAACCCTCGTAGCCATCGCCGGCACCGGTTTCGGCCAGGGCGCCAAGCTCGACCCGCAGAATACCATCTGGCAAGGTGAGATCGCCTGGGCGCAATTGTCGCAAAACCCAGGAACCGGAGAGGGAACTTTGTTTATCGGCGATTGCGAACTCAGCCGGAAACTGGGCGAATATGAGCAGCAAGCCGCCGCCGAAGCCGCGGCGCAACTCTAGGAGACCGGAAATGAAAAACACCTCGCTCACAAAATCGCTTCCGGCGCTCCTCGCTCTCACCGGAGGAGCCATCGCCACGTCCAGTGGAGAAGCCCGCGCGGCCAATACTGGCAGTCAACCGCAGCCATCGGTGAATGCGCTCGAAGCCCGCGTCAAGAACGTTCAGGAAAAGCTCACCCGCCAACAACCCGGAGTTACCTTTGCCGAGCGAACCACCGAGGACGGTCTCAAGACCTTCTGGTGGGGAAATTGGCACAACGGAGGATGGGGGCCCGGCATGTGGCACAACTGGGGCAATGGTGGCTGGCGCAACTGGGGCAATGGCTGGGGAAATGGTGGCTGGCATAACTGGCACAATTGGCATAATTGGCATAACTGGTAATCGCGGCTCGTCCGCTTCCGGCGATCCGCCACCGCCCCCGGCTCCCTTGAGATCGGCCAGCGACGCCGTGTCTCCGCCGGAGATCCTCCCGTGGACGACACTCCTCGTTCTGCAGGCTTCACCATTCTGCAATATCAACTGCGACTACTGCTACCTTCCCAATCGGACTTCCGCACGTCGCATGAGCCGGCAAGTCCTCGGAACTGCGATCGAGAAGACATACGCGTCGGACCTCGTCCAAGGAGAGTTGACCGTCATTTGGCACGCGGGTGAGCCCTTGGCCGTCCCGATCTCCTGGTATGAAGATGCCCTCGGCGTCATCGCTCGATCTGCTCCCCCGGGAGCGCGGATCGTCCATTCCATTCAGTCGAACGGCACCCTCCTGAACCAGGCATGGTGTGATTTCATCAGAGAACATGAAATGCGCATCGGGCTCAGTATCGACGGTCCCGCGTTTCTTCACGATCTCCATCGCAAGAGCCGCCGCGGCGAAGGCACGCACGAGGCAGCCATGCGCGGATTGCGATTGCTCAAGGAGAACAATATTCCCTTCCACGTCATTGCGGTCATCACGGACCAGGCACTCGGCTGCGCGCAGGAAATCTATGATTTCTTCGAATCCGCCGGCGTCGAACGACTGGGGTTCAATATCGAAGAAGTCGAAGCGGACCACACCGTTTCCACCCTCTCCGCCGGGCACGACACCAGAGTCCGCGAGTTCTACGAAACCATCTTCCAAAATCAGCAGCGGCGACAGAGCATGACGATCCGCGAGTTCGCCGGCGCAGAACAGAAGATCCGTTCGGGCATTTCCCTCCGCGAGTTTGACTTCCCGTGGTTCAACGAGCAGGTGCGCCCCTTCGGAATCATCAGCGTCGATTGGGAAGGAAACTTCTCGACCTACTCGCCCGAACTGCTCGGCATGAAGGTCGAACCGTACGGCGACTTCGCGTTTGGAAACGTGACGCGGGACCATTTCGCGGATGCCTTGGAAACGCCGAAGTTCCGGCAGGTCCTCACCGACATCCAGACAGGCATCCAGCAGTGCGCGCAAACGTGCGCCTATTACGGCTATTGCGGCGGCGGCGCCCCCGCCAACAAGTATTACGAGAACGGCTCGTTTGCATCCACCCAAACGATGTACTGCCGCTATTCCGTGCAGATGCCGCTCGATATTGTCCTCCGTCACTTCGAAGAGACCTTGTCGATTACCGCTTAGCTGCAAAGCGAGGACGTTGCCGCGCATTGCGCATGCCTTTTGCCTCGTTGCCTCCGGACAACATGCTAGGATTATCAAGTCCAGTATGAATCCCGAAAAATTCACGGCCAAGATGCAGGAGGCCCTCAACGCATCGCTTGACCTCGCCTCCAAGAGCAATCACTCCGAGATTTCCAACGAGCATTTTCTGCTGGCCTTGCTTCGGCAGACCGAAGGTCTGGCTCGGCCCGTGCTCGAGGGCCTGGGTATCGCACCGCCTGAGCTCGAGAAACAACTCGAAGCCGAACTCTCCCGAAGAGCCGCCGTCCACGGAGGTTCCTCTCCGCACCTCGGAGCGGATCTCCGCAAGACCATCGACGCCGCGGAAGGCGAGATGGCCAAACTGAAAGACGAATTCCTGAGCGCCGAGCACTTCCTCCTGGCTCTGCTCGACTCCGGAACGCCCGCTGCCAAGCTGCTCAAAAGCATGGGCGTGACCCGCCCAAGCCTCATGCAAAGCCTGCAGAGCATCCGTGGCAACCAGCGTGTCACCGATCAGGACCCGGAGGGCAAATACCAGACGCTGGAAAAATATGGACGCGATCTGACCGAACTCGCACGCAAGGGCAAGATCGATCCCGTCATTGGCCGCGACAACGAAATCCGGCGCACGATGCAAGTGATTTCGCGCCGGACCAAGAACAATCCGGTCCTCATCGGCGAGCCCGGCGTGGGAAAGACGGCCATCGTGGAGGGCCTTGCCCGGCGCATTGTTGCCGGCGACGTCCCGGAGTCGCTCAAAAACAAGCGCATCATTGCCATGGATATCGGCGCCATGATCGCCGGCGCAAAGTTTCGCGGAGAGTTCGAGGATCGGCTCAAGGCCTTCCTCAAGGAGGTCACGGCCTCGGAAGGCAAGATCATCCTTTTCATCGATGAACTCCATACGATCGTCGGCGCAGGCGCCGCCGAAGGCTCCGCCGACGCCTCCAACATGCTCAAGCCTCAGCTCGCGCGCGGCGAGCTACGCACGATCGGCGCGACCACCCTCGACGAATACCGCAAATACATCGAGAAAGACGCCGCGCTCGAACGCCGCTTTCAGCCCGTCATGGTCGAGGAGCCGAGCGTCGAGGATACGATCGCCATTCTCCGCGGCCTCAAGGAGCGGTACGAGGTCCACCACGGCGTGCGCATCCAGGACGCGGCGCTTATCGCCGCCGCCATTCTCTCTCACCGGTACATCAGCGACCGGTTCCTGCCTGACAAGGCCGTCGACCTCGTCGATGAAGCGGCTTCCCGACTGAAAATCGAGCTCGACTCGATGCCCACGGAAATCGACCAGCTCGAACGCCAGATCATGCAACTGGAGATGGAGAAGCAGGCGCTCAAAAAGGAACGCGACGCCGCCAGCAAGGAGCGCCTTGCCAAACTGGAGAAGGAACTCGCCGATCTCAAGGAACAGTCGAGTCGTCTCAAAGCCCAGTGGCAGAAGGAAAAGGAAGAGATCACCAAGTCCCAGAAGATCGCCGAGCAGATCGAGCAGATGAGAACGGAGCTCGAGCAGGCCCAGCGGCGCGGAGACCTTCAACGGGCCTCCGAAATCCAATACGGACGCATTCCCGAGCTCCAGAACCAGCTCGACACCTTAAAATCCAAGCAGGACGAAAGCGGCCATATTCTCCTCAAAGAGGAAGTTACCGAGGAGGATATTGCCAAGGTCGTCTCCAGTTGGACGGGCATTCCGGTCTCCCGCTTGCAGGAGGGCGAACGCCAGAAGCTCGTCAAAATGGAGGAGCGGTTGATGGAGCGGGTGGTCGGCCAGGAACAGGCCATTCGCGCCGTCTCGAATGCTGTCCGCCGCGCCCGCGCCGGCCTCCAGGACGAAAATCGTCCCATCGGTTCCTTCATGTTTCTTGGACCCACCGGGGTCGGCAAGACCGAACTCTCGAAGGCGCTGGCCGAATTTCTCTTCGATGACGAACGCGCCATGATCCGGATCGACATGAGCGAGTACATGGAGAAACACACCGTAGCCCGACTCATCGGCGCGCCTCCCGGCTACGTCGGCTACGAAGAGGGCGGCCAACTCAGCGAGGCGGTTCGCCGGCGACCTTACTCCGTGGTCCTCTTCGACGAGATCGAAAAGGCGCATCACGACGTCTTCAATGTCCTGCTCCAGGTGCTGGATGACGGGCGCATTACCGATGGACAGGGCCGCACGGTCGATTTCAAAAATACCGTCATCATCCTCACCTCAAATATCGGCAGCCAGTACATCATGGAGGATCTGCCCAAGGAGGAGCGGAATCGGCGGGTCACCGAAGCGTTGCGCGGTCACTTCCGGCCTGAATTTCTCAATCGCATCGACGAGATCATCGTCTTTGACCGGCTCGATGATCGCCAGATCACCCGGATCGTCGACATCCAGTTGCAAAACCTCGTCGAACGGCTCACCGACCGGAAGATCACCCTGGAGTTGACTGACGCCGCGAAGAAGTTTCTCGCCAAGGAAGGCTACGATCCCGCCTACGGCGCACGGCCGCTCAGGCGCGTCATCCAAAGAGAAATCCTCGACCCGCTCAGCTTGGAAATTCTCGATGGCAAATTCCAGGAAGGCGACCGAATCCGCGTTGACGCCGCCAAGGATCACCTCGTCTTCGCCAAGAGCTGAGATCCGAGGCGAGGGAATCCCGGTTTTTCACGAAGTTTTCACACTTTTTCTCTTGCTTCGGTAAAGCGAGAGCTTATTTTCTCACTTCCCGCACCATGTCGGGGGACTGGAGAAGCACCTGAGCGTGCTTTTTTTGTCCCCATATTCCGCGGGAGCTTCACAAGGCAGCATATCGAAGACAATGACACCATGGATTCCATGCCCGATGGTAGCGCTCAAACGAGCGCTTGTTCGTCGTTGCCGTCGAAAGCGCGCCTCCTGAGACCAGCAACAAGGGCCAACCCTCAACCGTTCTTTATCAGATAATGTCAACTCCCGCCGGCCAACGCATACGCATCCGCCTCAAGGCCTTCGACTATCGTATTCTGGATGCCTCGGCCGCCGAGATCGTCGAGACGGCCAAACGCACGGGTTCCAAAGTCACCGGCCCGATTCCGCTGCCGACGCGCATCGAGAAATTTACGGTAAACCGCTCACCGCACGTCGACAAGAAGTCGATGGATCAATTCGAGATCCGCACCCACAAGCGTCTGCTGGACATCGTCGAGCCGACCGCGAAGACCGTCGACGAGCTGCGGAAACTCAATCTACCCGCCGGGGTGGACATCACCATCAAGATCTAAGGCGCCATGAGCATCGGACTTCTAGGCAAGAAACTTGGGATGACCCGCCTCTATGACGAGAAGGGTCGCCTCACCACGGCGACAGTTATCGAAGCGAGCGGCAATCGCGTTCTTCAGGTCAAGACGGCTGAGAAAGATGGCTATAACGCCGTCCAAATCGGCTTTGGCGACCAGAAGCCCCAGCGCATCACCAAAGCGCAAGCCGGCCATTTCGCCAAGTCTTCCTCCTCTCCCAAGAAATTCGTTCGCGAGTTCCGTCTGGCCGACGGCGCGACGGCCCCGGAGAACGCCGACATCGCCGTGACCGTCTTCGAGGTCGGGCAATTCGTCGACGTCATTGGCCAATCGAAAGGCAAGGGCTTTCAGGGCGTCGTCAAGAGGCACAACTTCGAAGGCCAGCCGGCCAGTCACGGATCGATGATGCATCGCCGTAACGGCGCCATCGGCAACCGCTCCACCCCGGGGCGCGTCTGGAAAAACATGGGTATGCCCGGCCATATGGGCGACGAGCGTGTGACTGTCCAGAATCTGCGCGTCCTCCAGATCCGCGAGGAAGATGGAGTCATTTTAGTCAGCGGGGCCATTCCCGGGGCGAACGGATCCAATGTCATCGTCCGCCCCGCCAAGAAGAAGCCCGCCAAGGCGCAGGAGAAATAGCCTATGAGCGCGACCATTTTCACCGCCGAAGAAGCCCAAAAGGCGAACATCGAACTCATCACCGAGCCCGGAAAAGGACGCCAGGCCGTGCACGACGCCGTCGTGGCCTTGCGCGCCAACCGTCGCCGCGGCACGGCCAGCACCAAGACCAAAGCCGACGTCAACCTGAGCGGCGCCAAACCGTGGCGGCAAAAAGGCACCGGCCGCGCGCGCGCCGGCTACAAGTCCTCCCCGGTCTGGGTGGGTGGCGGCGTCGCCTTCGGACCTCATCCGCGCGACTACTCCAAGAAGATCCCGAAGAAGGTCAAGGTTCTTGCTTTCCGGAAGGCGCTCAGTGAACGCATCCTCGCGGGCGACGTCCTCCTCGTCGAGGCGTTCGAGGTCAAGGAAGCCAAGACCAAGCAGTTCCTCGCGCTCGTCGGCGAGACCGGCGCGAACGCCCGCACGACACTGATCGTCGGGACGGGTTTCGACGAGAAGACCTATCTGGCTGCGCGCAACGTCAAGGATGCTCTTCTCGCGCGTGCCGCCGAGGTAAATACCGAGCAGCTTCTCGCTTTCGACAAGGTCATCGTGACGAAAGACGCTCTCGCCACACTCTCCGAAAGGCTCGCCCGATGAAACAATCCTTTGACCATCTTCAAACGGTGATCCTCACCGAGAAGGCGACCCTTCTCTCCGAGAAGCACAACCAATACGTCTTTCGTGTCAACCCGAAGGCCAACAAGATCGAGATCAAGCAGGCCGTCGAGGAGCTCTTCAAAAAGACCGTCGTCAACGTCAACACCGCGAACTTCGCCGGCAAGAAAAAGCGCGAGCGGACGGCAAGCTTCGGGCGTCGCGCCCATTGGAAGAAAGCCGTGGTCACGCTGAAGGAAGGCGACAAAATCGACCTCGTCTAGTTATGGGACTCAAGCATTTCAGACCGCTCACGCCTTCGAGCCGCTTCAAGCTGCTCCCGAGCTTCGCCGAGATTACCAAGGACAAGCCGGAGAAGTCGCTAACCGCGGTGCGGAAAAGGACAGGCGGCCGAAACAACAACGGCCGCCTTACCATGCGGCACCGCGGCGGCGGCCACAAGAGGAAGTACCGCCTGGTTGATTTTAAACGCAAGAAGCAGGGGGTCGTCGCGGAGGTTCTCGCCATCGAGTATGATCCGAACCGCTCGGCCCGCATTGCTCTCCTGCAATATGCCGATGGCGAAAAGTCCTATATCCTCGCGCCGGTCGGGCTCACGGTGGGCGCGAAAGTGAACGCCGGAGAAAGTGCCGAGCCCTCCGTCGGCAACGCCCTCCCCCTGAAAGCGATTCCTCTGGGCACGGCCATTCACAACGTGGAGATCATCCCTGGCCGCGGAGCTCAGATGATCCGCAGCGCCGGCTCGCAGGCGACCCTCGCCAACCGCGAGGGCGGCTACGCTCTCATCAAGCTCGCTTCCGGAGAAATTCGACGAATCAACGAAGAGTGCTACGCCACTATCGGCCAGGTCGGAAACACGGACCATATGAACGTCTCCAGCGGCAAGGCCGGACGCACCCGCTGGCTGGGGCGCCGCCCGCATGTCCGCGGTATGGTCATGAACCCGATCGACCACCCGATGGGCGGCGGCCAGGGAAAGAGCAAGGGCGGCGGTGGACGCCACCATCCCGTGAGCCCGTGGGGACAACTCGCCAAGGGCTTCAAAACCCGGCGCAAGCACAAGCCGTCCGAGCGCTTCATCGTCCAGCGGCGCAAAGCAAAAGTTCAGAAATAATTCGCCATGGCACGTTCGCTAAAAAAGGGCCCGTTTGTTGAGTGGAAGCTTCTCGAGAAGATCGACCGGATGAACGAATCCGGCGTGAAAAAGCCGATCAAAACCTGGTCGCGCCGCAGCACGGTGACGCCGGACTTTGTCGGCCATACCTTCAATGTGCATAACGGCAAGACGTTCATCCCCGTGTTCGTCACCGAGAACATGGTGGGCCACAAACTCGGCGAATTCTCCCCGACCCGAATCTTTAAGAAACACGGTTCTCACACCGCAAAAGTGACCAAATAAACCATGAAGCTCGCTGCGATAGCGGCGGGACTTCTCGCTCTCCTTCCCGTCGCGAGACTGGGAGCGCAGGGCAATCGATCTTTGACAGACTCTGAAAACCGAATCCTCCTCGCGCAGGGGGCCGCGATTACCGTGCCTACGACGCGTGCGCAGGACAACGAAGATGTCGAGGCGCTGCAGGAACAAATCATTCTGCTCCGCTCGGCCATCAAATCGCTGACCGAAAGCCTGGCCATCGCGAATAGCGAAGCGGAGACCTTCAAGCGTCAAGCCGCCGATCTCACCCTCAAGATCGAGGCCCTCGGCATTCCTGATGCAGACAATCAAAGCAAGCTCGAGCAAAGACTGCTCGCCGCGGTGCGCGACCTGCGTCTGCTGAAGAGCCAGCAGGAAGCGAGCGTCAATCAACTGGTTCGCCTCGCCGAAACTGTCCAGGTCCTGCTCAAGAGCAGCGAGGGGATCGATGCCCAGGCTCGCCTGGCCGTCGAAACCGAGCTGCGCAAGACCAACGAAATCCTCGGTGCTCCAAAGGCCGCCGAGACAGGCCCGGTGGAAGCTACTCTCAACGACGGCATGGTCGTCGACGTAAAGGACGATCTCGCCCTTGTCGTCGCGAATATCGGCGAGAAGCAGGGCGTCCGCGTCGGAATGCCTTTCCAGGTCTGGCGCGAGGACAAACGCATCGGCGAAGTGCGAGTCATCGATGTTCGCCAAAGCATTAGCGGGGCGGTTATTCAGAGTCTTGAATCGGAAAAAGTGCCGGTCAAAACCGGCGACCGCCTCAAGGTGGACGCCCGGCGATGACCACCATCACCAGAAATTAAACATCAATGCAGGTTCGATCGACATATCGCTTTGCGCGGATCTCCGCCTTCAAGGCACGCGAGGTCACGCGGGAAATTCAGGGCCTTCCGGCTTCGGATGCCTTGGACTTGCTCCGCTTTGTGCCCAAGAAGGCCGCCGGACTCGTTCGCAAGACGCTCGCCAGCGCCGTCGCCAATGCCGAGAACAATAACAATCTGAACGTCGCGAACCTCGTGGTTCAGGAGGCGGTCGTTGGGGAAGGTCCCACCGCCAAGCGCTTCCAACCGAAAGCCCGCGGCAGCGCCGGCCCGATCCGCAAACGCACCAGCCACATCCGCATCATCCTCACCGACGAAATCGAGATCAAACGCCGCGAGAAAGGCGCCTCGAAGAAAACCAAGAAACCGGCCCGGGCGACCACTGGCAAATCCGCCAGGAAAGGCGCGCCCGAAGCCCAGTCTGCCCCGGCCGAAGCCACTCCGGCCGTGCCGACCCCGGAGGGCCAATCCAAGGAGTAAATCATGGGACAAAAAGTCAACCCCATCGGCTTCCGCCTTCCGATCAGCCGGGACTGGTCGTCACGGTGGTACGCATCGCGCAAAGACTTCGCCGACTACTTGCTCGCTGACGGCAAGATTCGCGGATTCCTGCACAAGAAACTGAGGCAGGCCGCCGTGGCGCGCATCGTCATCGAGCGCGCCTGGAATAGCTTGCGGGTGACCATCCACACGGCCCGCCCGGGCGTGGTCATCGGGCGCAAAGGTTCCGAGATCGAGAAGATGACCGAGGAGATCGCGCGTCTTGCCGGCGGCAAACAGGTCAAAATTGACATCATCGAAATCAAGACGCCCGACATCGAGGCCCAACTCGTCGCCGAGAATGTGGCCTCCCAGCTCGAGCGCCGCATTTCGTTTCGCCGCGCGATGAAACGGGCGGTGCAACTGGCCATGGAGCAGGGCGCGCTCGGCATCAAGATCCGCTGCTCGGGCCGCCTCGGCGGCGCGGAAATCGCCCGCACCGAGTGGTACCGCGAAGGCAAGATTCCTCTGCACACGATGCGCCAGCCGATCGACTATGGATTCACCGAGGCCTCGACCGTGGCCGGAAAAATCGGCGTGAAGTGCTGGATCTGCAAGAAGCCGACCACGCCCGAAGGCGAAGACCAGAAACAACAGCAGCTTTCCAGGGAACGCCAGCGCGCCCCGAAGGGCGAAACACATAACGCCTGACTGAGAGGAACGAGCCATGCCATTGATGCCCAAACGCGTTAAGTATCGCAAGACCCAGCGCGGTAGCCGCGCCGGTAATGCGTCCCGCACGCTCACGATCGATTTCGGCGAGTTCGGACTCCAAACCCTCGACCGCGCCTGGATCACCAACGTCCAGATCGAGGCCGCCCGTGTCGCGATGACACGCAACATGAAGCGCAAGGGCAAGCTCTGGATCCGCATCTTCCCCGACAAATCCGTGACCGCCCGCCCGCCCGAGACCAGAATGGGTAAGGGCAAGGGCAATCCCGAGCATTGGGTCGCCGTCGTCCGCCCCGGCAACGTCCTCTTTGAGCTCGACGGCGTGTCCGAAACCATCGCCCGCGAGTCGCTCCGCCTGGCGGCCAACAAGCTTCCGGTCCGCACCCGCTTCATCTCGCGCCACCGCGTGGCCAAATAACGCGCCATGAAAATTGCCGAAATCAGGGAATTCACTATCAAGGAACTCGACTCCCGCAAACGCGAGCTCCGTCAGGAAATTTTTAACCTGCGCATCCAGCAGCAGGCCGGACAGCTCGAGAAGCCTCACATGCTGCGCTCGCTCCGTCGCGACGCCGCCCGGGTCGAGACCGTCCTGGCGCAAAAGCGCAGCACTTCGACGGACGGCGAGACGTCGGCACAACCCGCGGGAAGGAAGTAAATCATGAACGAAGCCACCACAGATTCGCCCGTGCCCGCGGCACCCGAGACGCCCGGCGCTCCTGCCGGAGACAAGCGCAACCTGCGCAAGACCCGCGTCGGCGAAGTCGTCTCCGACGCGATGGACAAGACCATCGTCGTGCGCACGGTCACCCGCGTGCCGCACCAGAAATTTGGAAAGATCATCAAGCATGTGAAGAAGTTCTACGTGCACGACGAGAAGAACGAGGCCAAGGTTGGCGACCGCGTTTCCATCATGGAAAGCCGGCCGCTCTCGCGCCTCAAACGCTGGAGGCTGGTCGAGGTTCTCAAGCATTGATCGCCGCCTTTTGCAGATCCGAAACTCTTACCTTCGCATTCTATGATTCAGATCCGATCCCGTCTCGACGTCGCCGACAATACCGGCGCGCGCATGGCCACGATGATTGGCGTCATTGGCAAGCCTTCGAGCAACGCTCACGTCGGTGATGTCATCACGGCTAATGTCAAGGAAGCTGCTTCCGGCGGCACCGTCAAAAAGGGCGAAGTCGTCCGCGCGGTGGTCGTGCGGACCAAGCATCCCATCAAGCGCCAGGATGGTTCCTACCTTCGCTTCGACAACAACGCCATTGTCATCATCGACAAGGACCTCAATCCCCGGGGGACACGCATTTTCGGACCAGTCGCGCGCGAATTGCGCGAAAAAAACTTCATGAAGATTATTTCCCTCGCGCCCGAAGTCCTATGAGCAGCCCGAAATTCCACGTCAAGCGCGGCGACACCGTTCAGGTGATCTCCGGGAACCATCGCGGTTCCTCGGGCAAGATCCTCAAGGTGCTGCCGGACAAGGCTCAGGTCATCATCGAAGGCGTGCGCCTCATCAAGAAGCACCAGCGCAAGACCCAGGACAACCCGAACGGCGCCATCATCGAACGCGAAGGCCCGATCCACATTTCCAACGTGAAGATCGTCGAGCGCGCGACTTCCGAGAAAGAAAAAGGCAGGAAGAAGGCCGCCTAGGCCTTCCCTGGAAACTCATTGACCCATATGGCTACGCAACCAGATCCCGAGCTGCTCGAAGAATACAAGAGCCGCGTCGTCGGCATCCTCCGCGAGAAGCACGGCTACGCGAACGTTCACCAGATCCCCAAAGTCACCAAGGTGGTCGTGAACTGTTCGGTGGGCGCGGGCGCCGACAGCAAGGAGGCCCTCGAGATCGCGAAGTCCGAGATCGGATTGATCACGGGCCAGCGCCCGGTCCCCACGCTCTCCAAGAAAAGCATCGCCAATTTCAAGCTTCGCAAAGGCCAGGCCATCGGGGCAAAAGTGACCATGCGCGGGCGCATCATGTACGAGTTTCTCGATCGCCTCATCAAGATGTCGCTTCCGCGCATCCGCGACTTTCGCGGGGTCTCGACGAAGGCCTTTGACGGAAACGGTAACTACACCCTGGGCGTTTCGGACCAATCGATTTTCCCCGAGATTGAGCTCGACAAGATCAAACGCAACATCGGTTTTGACATTACCATCGTCACAACCGCGCGCACCAATGAAGAGGCCAAGTCGCTCCTGAGCGAGCTGGGCATGCCCTTCGCCGACAAAGCCAAGAAGCCGGTGCGCAAAACCGAGGAGCAGCAAGAGGAGACCGCCGCGACGGCCTCCTAACTACTGCCAATTAGAGAATGACCGATCCCATCGCAGATATGCTCACCCGGCTGCGCAACGCAGCGGGAGCGCGCAAGGCCGAATTCACCGTCCCGTACTCCAGACTGAAGAGCGAAATCGCCCGCATTCTGGAGAAGGAAGGGTACATCGCCGGCTTCGAACTCGAAACGCCCGCGAAAGGGCGGCCGAACCTCAAAATCCGGAATAAGTTTGTCAACAAGGCTTCCGCGATTGCCGGTCTCAAGCGTGTCAGCAAGCCCGGCTTGCGCCGCTACGTCACGGCCAATGAAGTCCCCCGCGTCCTGGGAGGCATGGGCATCGCCGTGCTTTCCACCTCGCGTGGTGTGCTCACCGGCCATGAGGCGCGCAGGCAAAACGTCGGCGGGGAACTCCTCGCCTATATCTGGTAGCAAGCCATGTCTCGAATTGGAAAGAAACCCATTGAAGTGCCGCCCAAGGTCAAGGTAAACGTCGGCGCGGAAGGTGCCGTCACCGTCGAGGGCCCGAAAGGCAAGCTCTCCTGGAACCTGCCCAAGGCCGTCCGCGCCCGCGTGGAGGGCAGCACGGTCGCGCTGGAGCGCGACGGCGAGACCCGTCAGGTCAGGGCCCTGCACGGTCTCTCCCGCGCGCTGGTCGCCAATATGGTGACCGGTGTGAATGTCGGCTTTAAGAAAGAACTCGAGATCCAGGGCGTCGGCTTCAAGGCGGCCGTTCAGGGCCAGAAGCTCAACCTCAGCCTTGGCAAATCTCATCCCATCCTTTTCCCGATTCCCGCCGATGTGAAAATCACCGTCGCGGAGAACACCAAGATCACGATCGAAGGCGTGGACAAGCACCTCGTCGGTCAGACCGCCGCGGATATTCGTTCCTTTTATCCGCCGGAGCCGTACAAAGGAAAAGGGATTCGCTACGCCGGAGAACAGGTCCGCCGCAAAGAAGGCAAAACCGTCCAGTAAACCATGTCCGCATCCACTAACAAACTCCGGGTTCGCCATCAGCGCCTCCGCAAGAAGGTTTCCGGAACGCCCGAGCGCCCGCGCCTCGCCGTTCACTTCTCCGAACGCCACATCACCGCGCAGGTCATCGACGACGCCGCAGGCAAGACGCTTGCCTCGGTGCACACGACGGAGCCCGAGCTGCGCGCCGACAAGAAGACACGCGCCGACGTTCCCACCGCGGCTCGGGTCGGGAAGCTGATCGCCGAGCGCGGCACCTCGAAGCAGGTCAAGAAAGTCGTCTTCGACCGCGGCGGCTACCAATATCACGGCAAGGTCAAGGCCCTCGCCGATGCCGCTCGCCAAGGAGGCTTGGAATTTTAATCCCTTATGCCAACTCACAGAAAATCTCAGCACAGAACCCATTCGGACTTCGATAAAGGGGAGCCTAAAGAGACGACAGAGAAGGTGGTCTTCATCAACCGGTGCGCCAAAGTGGTCAAGGGAGGCCGTCGTTTCAGTTTTAGCGCCCTCATCGTTTCCGGCAATCACAACGGTCGCGTCGGCATCGGTTTTGGCAAGGCGAACGAGGTGAGCGAAGCGATTCGGAAAGCGACGGAATCTGCCAAGAAGCGGATGGTCACCGTTGCGATTCACGAAAACACGATCCCGCACGAAGTCCTTGGAGAATTCGGCGGCGGTCGCGTGCTCCTCAAGCCCGCCTCGCCCGGAACCGGCGTGATCGCCGGCGGCGGCGTCCGCGCGGTCATCGAGGCTGCCGGCATTCGCGACGTCCTCGCGAAGTCCCTGGGTTCGAGCAACCCGGCCAATGTCGTCAAGGCGACGCTTGATGCCCTGACCACGCTTCGTCCGAAAGAAGAGATTTTTAAAATCCGCGGCAAGGCCATTGCTGTTAAGGCGCCGGTCCCAGCCCAAGCTCTATGAGACTCCACGATTTAAAACCGAACCCCGGTGCCAAGCACCGCCGCAAACGCCTTGGCAGCGGCGAGAGCTCTGGACACGGCAAGACCTCGGGCAAAGGCCACAAGGGCCAGAAAGCTCGATCCGGTGGAAGCATCCGCCCGGGATTCGAGGGTGGCCAGATGCCATTGCATCGCCGCTTGCCCAAGCGCGGCTTCAACAATGCCGCCTTCAAGACGGTTTATGGCATCGTCAACCTTGACGATCTGGAAAGGCGTTTCGACGACGGCGCGGCCATCAATGAAAAGCTGCTCCGTGGCGCCGGCCTCATCCGTGGGACGCTCGATGGTGTCAAAGTGCTCGGCCGCGGCGAGGTCAGTAAAAAATTTCATCTCGAGGTGGATCGCATCAGTGCCTCGGCTCGGAAAAAAATCGAGCAGGCGGGTGGGACCATCGTGATGGCCAACCACAAGGCAGCTTCCCCAACTCAAGAGTAGACTCGACCGGGAGCCGTGGCTGACCACCGATGATTTCTGCGTTCACCAATATCTTCAAGATACCCGAGCTGCGTCAGCGCGTTCTCTTCACCCTGGCGATGATCGTGATCGTTCGGGCGGGATCGGCGATTACCACGCCGGGAGTGAATGCGGAGATTTTGCGGGAATGGTTTCGCAACGTTGCCGACGCCCAGTCCGCCGGTGGCGTCGCCTCGCTCTTCAATCTGTTTAGCGGTGGTGCCCTGGCGCATTGCGCAATCTTCTCCCTGGGGATCATGCCTTACATCAGCGCCTCGATCATGCTGCAACTGCTGACTGCCGTGGTTCCCCAGCTCGGCAAGCTCGCGCGCGAAGATGGCGGCCGTCGCAAGATCATGCAGTACACGCGGTATTCGACCATCGCGCTCTGCATCTTCCAGGGATTCCTCCTCGCCAAGTCATTCGAAAATCCTCAGGCGAACCCCTTTCTGCCGGGCATCATGGACACCATTAACCGCCTCGGCATGGACCTCGTTCCCGAGCCAGGTATCGGGTTTCAAGTAATGACGGTCCTGACGATGACCGCAGGAACTATGTTCCTGATGTGGCTCGGCGATCAAATCACCGAACGTGGGATCGGCAACGGCGTCTCGCTGATCATTACCGTGGGAATTCTCGCGCAGTTGCCGGCCGGGCTGATCCAAGCCTGGCGCACGTTCGTGCCAAGCGCTCCGGGCGCGCAGGCCAATGTCAGCCCCATTGTGCTGGTCCTCCTTTGCTTGTTCCTGGTGCTGGTCATTGCGGCAGTCATCGCAGTGACGCAAGCCCAACGCAAGGTCAGCATCCAGTACGCCAAGCGCGTCGTCGGACGAAAGGTTTACGGCGGCCAGACCCAGTACATGCCGCTAAAGATTAACTACGCGGGGGTGATGCCGATTATCTTTGCCCAGGCCATCCTGCTGTTTCCGTCCACGATTATCAACATGGCCTTCCCCCATAGTCGCACCGCCCAGGAAATCGCCAGCCTACTGGCGGTTGGCTGGCTCCACTACGTGCTCTATGGAATAATGATCTTCTTCTTCAGCTACTTCTGGGTGGCTACGCAGTTCCAACCCGTCCAGATCGCCGACGACCTGAAGAAGTATGGTGGCTTCATTCCCGGCGTTCGCCCGGGCAAGCCGACAGCGGACTTTCTCGACTACACGATGTCGCGGCTTACTTTCGCGGGAGCGATCTTTCTGACGATCATCGCGGTCATGCCGCAGCTCATGGCGCAGGCGTTGCAGGTTCCCTACATGACGGCGCAGTTCTTCGGCGGAACTGGTGTGCTCATCATCGTCGGTGTCGTGCTTGATACGATGCGCCAGGTTGAAACCCACCTCCTCCAGCGCCACTACGATGGCTTTCTTCGCAAGGGCAAGATTCGCGGTGCGCGCGAGCAGCGCCCACGCCTCGGCTCCGGCCAGGTCCTCGACGACAATGCTTTGGTGCTCATCTATGCCAGCCTCGGCATCCTGGTGATCGCCGGAGTCACCATCTTCTTCGCCACCCGGCAGTAGGCATGAAGAATCGCATCGTCCTGCTCGGACCACCGGCCTCCGGTAAAGGCACTCAAGCGGCCCTCCTTTCCGCAACCTTCGGCATTCCCGCCGCTTCCACCGGCGCGATTCTCCGCGAAGAAAACTCTCGCGGAAGTGACATTGGCACCGAGGCGGATCATTGGACCAAACAGGGCAAACTGTTCCCGGACGAACTCGCCCTGCGCGTCGTCTGGAAATGGCTCGATAATCGCCGCCGGTTCATTCTCGATGGCTTCCCGCGCACTCTCGGTCAGGCGAAGTCGTTCGACCAGGGACTCGAAGAACGCCGCCTGCCCCTCGACGTGGTTTATTTTCTGGAACTCTCCGATGACCTCGTCCGTGAACGCATGACCAGCCGGCTGACCTGCGCAAGCTGCGGGGCGGTTTACAACGAGAAGTTCCATGACGTCTCTCTCGAGATGCCCTGCCCGAAGTGCGGACGAGAACTCGTGCGGCGCAACGACGATACCTCCGAAGCGCTCGAACACCGCCTCGACCAGTTCCGCCAACACACCCTGCCCGTCGCGCACCACTATCGCGAGAAAGGCTTGCTCAAGGAAGTAAACGCGACTGAGGGCCGTGACGCCGTTTTCCGCCGACTCTATGCCGACTTTCATCAGGAAGTGGAGGTGGCCGCATGATTCCCATCAAGCGGGGTGCCGATCTCGACAAGATGCGTCGTGCCGGTGAAACCGCCGCGGAGATCTTGAACCGGCTCACCGATCTCGCCGCGCCCGGCGTCGCGACCGGAGAAATCGATCGCGCTGCCGCCCAGTTCATGCAGGAGGCCGGCGTCCAGAGCGCCTTCCTCGGGTACAAGAACTTCCCGGGACACATCTGCATCTCGATCAATGAAGAAGTCGTCCATGGCATTGGCGGACCACGCAAGATCCGCTACGGCGACGTGGTCAAAATGGATGTCGGTATTGTCCGGGACGGATGGATCGGCGATACCGCCATGAGCATTCCGGTCGGGATCATCGATCCCGAAACCGAACGCCTCCTGACCGCCACCGAGCAGATTCTGGACGGCGCCGTCCAGCGTATCGAGACCGGCCGCCGCCTCGGCGATATTAGTGCTTACATCGAGGAACAAGCCATCAGCCATGGCTATTCCGTCGTCCGTGAATTCGTGGGACACGGCGTCGGTCGTCATCTCCACGAAGAACCTCAAATCCCCAATTTCGGCAAACGTGGCACCGGCCCGATGCTCCGACCGGGCATGACCCTCGCCATCGAA
Organism: uncultured Verrucomicrobiae bacterium; assembly: GCA_963820865.1. Lineage (GTDB taxonomy): Bacteria > Verrucomicrobiota > Verrucomicrobiia > Chthoniobacterales > Terrimicrobiaceae > DASTFP01. The sequence goes on along the minus strand of CAWGBZ010000007.1, from coordinate 621,276 downwards.
CCGATGATCAACCTGGGTCAGGCCAAAGTCCGTGTGCTGGAGGACAAATGGACTGTCGTCACTGCCGACGGCCTGCCCTCGGCTCACTTTGAACACACTGTGCTCGTCACCGACGGCGCTCCCGAAATCTTGACATGGCCAAGAAAGACGCTATTGAAGTAGAGGGGAAAGTCGTTGAACTGCTCCCGAACACCATGTTCCGCGTGGAGCTGGCTAACGGGCATCGCATTCTGGCGCATATCTCCGGAAAAATGCGGCTCCATTTCATCCGCATCCTTCCCGGTGACAAGGTGATGGTGGAGATGTCCCCATACGACCTGACCAAAGGCCGGATCACCTTCCGCCACAAGACCGACACGCCAAGACCACAAACCGTAAAATGAAAGTCCGAGCTTCCGTAAAACGACTGTGCGAGAACTGCAAAATCGTGCGGCGCAAGAACGTCGTGCGCGTCATTTGCACCAACCCGCGACATAAGCAGAAACAGGGCTGACTGCCGCGAATCCTGAACGTGAAACATCAGATCTCAAATTCCTAAGCACCATGCCACGCCTCCTTGGAGTAGAAATTCCCGGCGACAAACGCATCGAGGCTTCGCTGCCTTACATCTTCGGCATCGGCCCCAGTAATACCAGGCGCGTCCTCGAAGTGGCCAACATTGACCCGAATACGCGGGCCAAAGAGTTGTCGCCCGAGCAGCTGAACGCCATCATTCACGCTATCAACTCGCTCAAGATCGTCATTGAGGGCGATCTTCGCCGCGAGGTGCAAAGCAATCTCAAGCGCCTCCAGGCCATCAACTGCTACCGCGGCATCCGCCACCGGCGTGGATTGCCCGTCCGCGGCCAGCGCACCTCGACCAACGCCCGCACCCGCAAGGGTCCGCGCAAAACGGTCGGCGTGCAGCGCAACCCCGACGCCAAAGCCGGCAAAGTCTAACACCTTATGGCTGACGAAAACCAAGACCAACCCGCGGTGCCCGCAGGCGAAGACCAGACCGCCGCCGATAAAAAATCGAAAGCACCCGCGCCTAAGAAACCCGCTGTCGAAGGCGCCGCCCCCGCCGCCAGCGCGGAAGCGGCTCCCAAGGAAGCCAAGCCGGCCGCCACTGGCAAGAAAGCTCCCCGGAAGGATGACAAAAAGGAGACTGCTCCCGGAGCTCCGGTCGCGCTCACGCTCGATGACAACATCGAACCGCTGAAGATCGTCAAGGCAAAGGGCAGCAAGAATGTCACGCATGGCATCGCGCACGTTCAAGCCAGCTTCAACAACACGATCGTCAGCATCACGGATCAAAAAGGCGCCGTGATCGGATGGTCAAGCGCCGGAAAGTGTGGCTTCAAAGGCTCGCGCAAGAGCACCGCCTACGCCGCTCAAATGGTCGCCCAGGATGCCTGCCGGCAAGCCATGAGTCATGGCCTCCGGGAAGTCGAGGTCCGCGTCAAAGGCCCTGGCGCCGGCCGGGAATCCGCCGTTCGCGCGATGCAGGCCGTGGGCTTGGAAATCACCGTAATCCGCGACGTCACTCCCGTTCCCCATAACGGCTGTCGCCCGCCCAAGCAGCGCCGCGTCTGATAAGGTTTATGTTTAAAGACTTAAGTTTTAAGCAAATCCGGAATTCCTCGAATCAGTGCGATTTGGACCTTAAAACTTACAAACTTAAGACTTAGAAACTCTTCTTCCTCATGGCTCGTTACACCGGACCCAAGACCAAAGTCAGCCGCCGCTATGGCGTGCTCATCCACGGATCGCCCAAGGCCTTCGAAAACAAAAACTATCCTCCCGGCCAGCACGGGCCGAAAGGATCCCGCCGTAAGCTGTCCGACTATGCTCTGGCATTGGCGGAAAAGCAGAAGCTCCGCTATCAATATGGCGTCCTCGAGCGGCAGTTCCGCCGTTACTTCCAGCTCGCGCTGCGCAAGCGCGGCGTTACCGGCGAAATCTTGCTCCAGTTGCTCGAGACGCGTCTGGATAACGTCGTCCACCGGATGGGCTTCGCCAAAACTTTGCGCGCCGCGCGCCAGATGGTTTCTCACGGCCATGTCACCGTCAACGGGCGAAAGACGAACGTCTCGTCGATGAATCTGAAGGCAGGTGACACGATCGCCGTGCGGACGACCGATCGCTCGAAGCGTCTCGCCGCCAAGGCGGTTGACCAGACCTCCGCGATCGCCACTCCGGACTGGCTCGTCTCCGACAAGGACGGTCTGAGCGGGACGGTGATGCGCCTGCCAACCCGCGCCGACATCAATCCGATCGTTAACGAACAGCTCGTCGTGGAATTGTACTCGCGGTAGACCGACGTTGACGCTGAATTTCCTGTCAGAACGACTCAACGCCCGCCATTTGGCGGGCGTTCTTTTTGGGGCCGCTCTTGTCATTCCTCGCAATCCCGCTTAATTCCTCAAGGTATGCCGAAGACTGAAGATGCTCCTCCTCCCGCCGTTGATGAAAAGGCTGCCGCGCTCCGCGCGAAGAACCTCGACCTCGCCATCCAGCAGATCGAAAAAGACTACGGCAGCGAGGCGATCCGCAGACTTGGCGACGCGACGATCTCGGCTGTCGAAGTGATTCCCACGGGCAACATCCTGATCGACCGCGCCCTCGGGGTCGGCGGTTTTCCTCGTGGCCGAGTCGTTGAAATTTTCGGCCCGGAAAGCTCGGGCAAGACCACGCTCACCCTCACCGCCATTGCCCAGGCGCAAAAGCGCGGCGGGCTGGCCGGCTTTATCGATGTCGAACACGCGCTCGATCCGGGTTACGCCCGCAAGCTGGGCGTCAACCTCGACGACCTTCTCGTCTCCCAGCCCAGCTCCGGCGAGGAAGCCCTCCGGATCTGTGAAACGCTGGTGCGCTCCAACGCGCTCGATGTTATCGTGGTAGACTCCGTCGCCGCGCTGGTGACCAAGTCCGAGTTGGAGGGCGAGATCGGCGACGCCGTTGTCGGTGCGCAAGCCCGCCTCATGAGCAACGCCCTCCGCAAGCTCACATCGTTCATCTCCAAGGCGCGGACGGTTTGCGTCTTCACCAATCAAATCCGCGAAAAGATCGGCGTGATGTTCGGAAACCCGGAAACGACTCCCGGCGGCAAGGCCCTTAAGTTCTACGCGAGCATCCGCGTCGATATCCGCCGCATTGGTGCCATCAAGAGCAGCGACGGCACCGTCACCGGTAACCGCACCAAGATCAAGATCGTCAAAAACAAAGTCGCGCCGCCCTTCACGGAAGCCGAATTCGACATCATGTACAACGAGGGCATCTCGAGCACCGGTTCGTTGCTCGACCTCGCCCTGGAGAAAGGCGTCCTCGAGAAGCGCGGCTCCTGGCTCAGCTACAAGGGCACCCAACTGGCGCAAGGCCGCGACGCCGCCAAGGAAGTCCTGCGCACCGATCCGGCCCTCTTCGAGCAGATCAACCAGGAGGTTCGCGCTGCTCTCGACGCCGCGAAGAAGCCGTAAACCCACCCCAGATGCCCCCCGCCAAATCCCCCAGAATCCTTCTCTTCGGAAGCTCGAATACCGACCTCGTCATTGTCTGCCAGCGGCTTCCCAACCCTGGCGAAACGCTTCTCGGCGGAGACTTTCAGCGCACTGCTGGAGGCAAAGGCGCCAACCAGGCGGTCGCCGCGGCCCGCGCCGGCGCCCGCGTCACCTTTGTCGGCGCCCGTGGAGACGATGATTTTGGCTCTCTCGCCGCCGCTGGCCTTCGCCGTGAGAAAATCGATATCCGGCACTTCAAGGTGCAGAAAGGTGTCTCGAGCGGCATCGCACTGATCCTCATCGGCGGAGAATCCCGGGACAACGTCATCGCCGTCGCCCATTCCGCCAACGACCAGCTCTCCGCCGCGAGCGCTCAGGCGGTCAAAACCGAGTTCTCGAAGTGCGACACGGTCGTCACCCAGCTCGAAATCCCCATGAGCGCCGTCAAGGAGGTTGCCGCACTCGCGCACGCGGCCGGAAAGCCATTCATCCTCAACCCCGCGCCCGCCCGCCCGTTGCCAAAGTCGCTCTTGCGTCTGGTCCATACCATCACCCCCAACGAACACGAAGCTGCCATCCTGACCGGTGATCAAGACCCCGAACGTGCAGGCCGAAAATTAGTCGACGCCGGCTGTAAAAACGCCGTCATCACCCTCGGTTCCAAGGGCGCCATGCTCGTCAATGCCGCAGGCGTCAACCGGTTCCCTGCCGCCAAAGTCAAGCCCGTCGACACCGTCGGCGCCGGAGACTGCTTCACCGGCTGGCTCGCCACAGGGATTGCCGAAGGCCTCAGCCTGCCCGACGCCGTCACCCGCGCTGTTCGCGCCGCCGGCATTGCCATCACCCGCCCCGGCGCCCAGGACGCCATGCCGCGGCGCCACGAAGTTTGCTAGAATCCACAGCAAAGCGGCGCGCACTTCCCCTCCATGAAGCCAGCCGTTATGCTCCCCGACCTTATTTTCGCCCAAGGCCTTCGAACTCAGGATCCGCCACAGATCGGCATCGATCAAACACTGATAGAAACTCCACGCTCACGGGTGAGCAACGTTGCAGATCATCCGGGTGGCAAAGTTGGCACACTTCGTTGCGTTTCAATCATCAATCTCACACCATCCCCAACCGGGATCACAAGTAGCCCTGTCAATGAATAAGAACTAACACTTCTGAACACATGGAAAAGGAAATCATCGTAAAATGGCAAATCAGAGCATCTGAAAGATCCCGCATTTTGGCACTGTTGCCTGAATTGGCTAACAAGACGAGGGCCGAAGAAGGAAACATTTCCTACACCATTTATCAGTCGGAAACCGATCCCAATGTGATTATCCTGCATGAACGATATAAGGACGCCGCCGCTGCGGAAGTCCACCGGCAATCTGCACACTACAAAACTGTCGTGGCAAATGAAATCATCCCGAATCTTGAAATACGTGAAGTGACTGTCGTTACACGACTTGGATAACAACACATTTCAACCGCTCGAACCCTTATATAATGAAGCAATAACTATGTCGAAAAAGATTTTATTTATCGTTTCCAACGCCAATGCGATTGGCCCAAACAAGAGAAGGACAGGTATCTTCCTTCCCGAAGTAGCTCATCCTTACGCCGCATTCGACAAAGCGGGGTACCAGATGGATTTCGTAAGTCTTACTGGAGAACCACCATTCCTTGATGCCCTTCATTTGGCTGACGATCCCCAGAATTTGTCTTTTTTGACAGGCAAAGGATGGCAGACAATGCAGAAAGCCGGTAAGCTTTCGGAGACGGATGTGAATGGTTACGACGCCATTTTCATACCGGGCGGTCTGGCACCGATGGTCGATATGCCTGATAACCAGCTTCTGAAGACCGTTATCAAGGAAGCATACGAGCGTAACGCCGTCGTTGGCGCGGTTTGCCATGGCCCGGTAGCTCTGTTGAATGTAAGATTGAGCGACGGTTCGTTTCTGGTTAACGGCAAGAATATCTCTTCGTTTACCAACAAAGAGGAAGATAATTATGCTAAGGGTGATGTGCCTTTCGAACTGGAAACAGCTCTCACCAACCAGGGCGCGATCTTTCACCAAGTTGAACCTTGGGCAGCCTGTAGTGTTGCCGACGGGAATCTTGTCACCGGTCAAAATCCCGCTTCTGCTAAAGGAGTTGCCGAAAAAATGATAACAATTCTCGAAGCACCGTAAGGCGACGTCGCTCCCACCCGATGATGGAGGTTTGCCTGTCAAGCACGCGGCCGGAGCGTCAAACTTCCTTTTCGGCTCGACAACGTAAGGGGTCCAAGGCGGGTTGAAATAAGGGGTCAGCCATTTACGGGGAGCCGAAGTTTTTGAACGGCTCTTTGCCCGGAGCGTCGAGCAATGTGTCGAGGCGGGTCTGGTCGATGGGAGGCAAACTTTACCTCGAGGCCTCGCTGGTGGCCGCGAATGGCTCGCGCAACTCGGTGATCGCGGTGGTGGTCCGGCGAGAAGTAAGCAAGCTTGGGGAGAAGGACTCCGGGAGTGGGGCTCGGCCAATCGGAAGCTGCGGAGCACCACGGATCCAGACTCCACGGTGGTGCGTCACCAGAATGGCAAGTCAACCAGTCAACCCCCTCCTTCAAGAACCATCGTGCGCTGGACGATAAGGCCGGCGTGGTGACGGCGGTGAAGACCACGACGGGAGCCATCGACGAAGCCCGCGAGCTCTTGAAGGAACGAAAGGCAGAACGGGTCACCGCGGCCAGAATAAGGGTGCTGTGGCCGACAGCCGCTACGGCAATACGGCCAACTTGATTGCTTTAGCGCGGCGCAAGATTCGCGCTCATGTGGCCGATCTGCGCAGCAAACTGCGCAATCCACGCAGCCAGGGAATCTATCCGCCGGAGCGTTTTGTTTATCAACCCGAAACCGACAGCTCCAGGTGCCCGGCGGCGGAGATCCTTTCGCGGCACCACTTTGTGGCTAGGCGTGGCTATTTCGAGTATCGGCCCAAGCGCTGGCCAGGATCCATGGTCGAGCTACCCTTTCTTATTCCTACCTCGCAACTGATCGCTCCCGTCTCACGACTTGAGCAACCTCCCCGCTTCTCTCAAAATATCGCCCCTTTGGGCAACAGCCCTTTATTATTGATATTCCCGCCTCGCATCAGAAGAGCGAAAGATGACTCTCTTGGAAAGTGATTCGGAAAGCCGGCCGGTTCGAAGTTCAGTGACTAAAATGCTAACTCCGAACAAAGTCATGCACTCAACTCCCTACCGCGTCAGACTCCGTGCTGGTCGCTTCGCTCAGCACGAAGTGCGCCGCGTCCGGTCGTGAGTGGTGGCCGACGTTAGGTCATTTTTCCGCGCTTGCCCCAGAAGGAGTGCTACTTTAATATCACTTCATGCGAACCGAACTTGTCACCACCCTCAAACGAAGGGCGACCGAGATCATCGCCGAGCTTGAGAGCAAGCGTGACCCAGTGCTTATCACCCAGCACGGGCGGCCGGCGGCCTATCTCGTGGACGTCGAGACCTACGAGGATACGCGGCGACGACTTGCCATCCTTGAGGGCATCGCCCGCGGAGAGCGCGCCATCGAAGAGGGCCGTATCGTCAGCCACGCCAAGGCGAAGAAACGCATGGCGAGATGGCTGAGTTGATCTGGACCGAGCCTGCGCTCCAAGACTTGGATGCCATTGCTGACTACATCGCCCTCGACAACCCTCTGGCAGCGCGTCGGCTGGTTCAGCGGGTCTTCCACCGTGTCGAGCAGGTGGAGGCGTATCCCGAGAGCGGCTCCCATCCGGCAGAACTCCGACGCTCGACACGGCGCTACCGGCAGCTTGTCGAGCCACCTTGCCGAGTAATCTACCGCTACGATCGCAGCACCGAAAAGGTGTTCGTGCTCCACGTCATGCGTGGAGAGATGCGCCTCCGAAAGAGCCGACTTATCAAGCGTGATCGCGAAAACCCAATGGCCCGACAATAAACGGGCGAAAACGGCGAAAAGGGATCAGCCATTTACGACCGATCGCGCCTTGCGCCGAGACTTCGAAGCGATATCAAGACACGCAATATTAAATGGCTGACCCCTTTTGTTGCAAGGGAAGCGATCCCAGTGAGGCGTTGGCGGGTCATTCGCTATTTTGAGTGGGTAACAGGGGACGGCTTGAGAGACGGCAGATCGAGATGAAGACCGGCGGCTTTGAGGTAAGCCATGATGCGAAAGTAGCGCAGGGAGCGAAACCCTCTGGCCAAACGCTTAGCCAGCTGGCAGCAGGCCGTTAACTGCCTCTATGGCGCCATTGGTGAGCCGAGTCTTCAAGAATGCGACCACCCCGCTCCAATGTTTTTGGATGCTCTGTGCCAAGTCCCGAAAGGGTTCGAGCCGACTGAGCTTGGCCCGTTTGCACCACCAGCGCAGAGGCTCCTGATCTTCGTCAGCGAGGATGTCCTGGAGCATGTCGCGCAGGCCGATGGCGCGACCGAGTTTGGGGTAGCGGTTGCACAGCGCGCTTCTTTGCTGGCGTTGCTCCTGGCTACGGGTCCATTCGTTGCCTCGCAGCGCCCACAGCGACCCCTTGAGATCGGCCCCTGCCCGAGCCAGTTCCTTACGAACTTGATCAGTAGCTTGACCAGCCATTTGCATAATATGAAAAGGATCAAAGACGATCTGGGCCTTGCGGAAAGAACTGGCTCGCGCCGCTTTGATAAGCCGGACTCATATCCATGCTGATGAGTTCGATCTGTTCGGCCTTTCCCCCGTGAGCCACCAACGCTTGGGCGAAGGCTTCCAGAGCCTCGGCGCTGCGGCCTTCGACCATCAAGAGAAGTTGATGAGTTTGCGCGTCGAGGATATTGGTCACGTAGCGATGGCCCCGTCGGGCACTGGTTTCATCAACCGAGATCATTCGCACTTGCGCCCACGAGTTCTTTGCGTAGGCCGCCTCCACATAATGGGCCGCCACACGCCAGAGCCGGGTGTCGTGCTCCCCAAGAGCGTCGGCCACCGCGGCCATCGGCATTTCCCGGCACAACAACATGACAAAAGCTTCAAAAAGCAGGGTAAAACCGCTGCCTTCCCGCGCCCAAGGCACCGTCACGCTCAAGACCCCGTGTTCCGGGCAATTACTGCGCGGCACCCGCGCTTCCAAGAGGCACTCATACTGGAAGAAGTTCAGATGCCTCCACCCTTTGATGCTGGTGTCATGGGTCGGACAAAGCTTGCCGCATTGTGGACATCCAAAGCGTTTGCCCTCCTCAAAATCCAGCTTCAAAAGCAGCCGGCGCGGTTCGCCTTCAAATCGGCATTCGCTCACTTTCCATCCCGCCTCGAGCTGCAAGGCCGCCGTAAACATTGCTTCCGGTGTCATCGCCCCGATGCTGTTCCCCCTAGCAGGCATTTACAAGGGCCGGCAATGAGGCCCTTGTTCCTCGCTCGCGCGCTTCGCGCGCCTCTCTCTCAAAATAAAATCATCTGCGATTACCCATTCCCTATAGCGGGGAACCCGTTGGCGAGATTCGAAGTTGACCAGAACGACCTGAGTTTCCGGCAGGCAATTTCCAGATGTATGGCATAGGTCGCTTACACCGTGATAACCGAAATAAACAGCGAACAAGGCGGTGCAGGCAACGGCGACAAGCGCCGTGCCTGACCTTTGACGTTGCCATAAACAAAAGCAGAGAAACCCTATGATGACTTGCCTAGACATTGCAAATAACTACTTCCACGCGTGGAACGCACGCGACGCTAATGCGATTGTTAAGACTTTCGCTGATGACGGCACCTATCACGATCCCACTACAGGTGAGATTTCAGGAGGCGCCATCGGTGCCAATGCGAAGCGCTTGTGGGAGGCATTCCCCGATCTATCGTTCGAAATCGTGAGCATCGCAGAAGCTGGCCCGGCTAGGGTTGTGGCTGAGTGGATCATGACAGGTACGAATGTGGGAGCATTTCAGGGGCTGCCTGCAACGAATCGGGCGATTTCGCTTCCGGGCGTCGATGTGATCGAGATCGGCACAGACGGGATTAAGTCCGTGAAAGGTTACTTTGACACGCGGGCGATTCCGGATCAGTTGGGGTTGCAAGTGCTCATACAGCCGTTCAAGGTTGGTCCATTTTCTTTTGGCAATTCGATTGCGGTGCAGTCGGGCAAGAAGACGAAACCCGGCGCATTTGGCATCACGACGATTTGGAACGCCGACGCACAGACAGAGGAGATCCGCGCTATGACTCGGGCGACGGCAACTGAGATGTTGCGCATGGAAGGGTTCATTGGTGTCTCTTTCTTTAGGATTGGCGGCCGCGGTGTAACGATCTCCGCGTGGGAAAAACCGGAACACACCAAGCAGTTAATGAGAGGCGGTAGCCATTCGGAAGCAATGCGAAAATTCTGGGCCGAGTTGAGCGATTCTGGATACACGAGCGTATGGATTCCCGATCACATCAATCCACTCTGGGTCCGGTGCATGGTGTGCCGCAAAATGAATGACTATGAGAAGAATTCGGGTGTGTGCAGCTGCGGTCAGCGGTTACCCGAAGCTCCCTCTTACTTCTAAGGAAAAGGCAAAGGGGTCCGCTGCATCGGGAAAACAGATGATAATCGCGGACAGCTCGGCGGCTTGGACGATATCAGACGAGCGAGCGCGTCGTTATCGACCGGGCTTGCCTTGAACGCTCCTCGACTCCATTTCTAGCTGAGGAACTCGGGATCCGGGCGATTTTGGATATACTCAACGAGTCCGCGTAGACTACGTTCGGCGGCGACACAGCACCCATGTTCCCCAGCGACGTCCTCCTTGCCTACCTTGCCGCGGTTATTCTCATCGTCCTGGCACCAGGCCCGGACAACATTCTCGCCATGAGCCGAGGTCTTAGTCAGGGACCGATCGCCGCGGCACTCTCCTCGCTCGGGGCAGGCCTCGGCATCATGGCTCATTCGACTGCCGCCACCCTTGGCCTTGCCCTGGTGTTGCACGCTTCGCCAGTGGCTTTCGTGGTGGTCAAAGCAGCGGGTGCCATCTATCTGCTCTGGCTTGGCGTGAAGGCGATTGCGGCGCGCAAACTCATCTCGTTCGTGCCCGCCGAGCGTCAGCCGCTGGGACAGATTTTCCTCACCGGCTTGCTCTCCAACCTGCTGAATCCGAAGCCCGGCCTGTTCGTGGTCACGTTCATTCCGCAGTTCGTCAGCGCCTCACGGGGATCTGTCCCCGCCCAAATGCTGGTGCTCGGCGCGATCTTCGCCATCGTTACGGCGATGGTCTTCACGGTTCTTGGTGCCTTTGCATCCCAATTGGCCAACTGGCTGCAGCGTCGACCCCGCGTGGTCTTCGGACTCAACCTGGGAGCCGGCATCACTTTCATCGCCGCGGGCCTTTCCATCCTCACTCTGCCACGCAAGGCGTGAAACCCCAACTCTGCGTCGATTGCGGAGGGTCAAAAACCGTCGTCAACACCGGCTGGGCTCTTTCCGCTTCTTGTTTATTATACTGTGGGCAGCAGTCGGTTATAAAGGAGCATCGCGGCCAGTTCCCGGGTTTTAAGATTGCGTGTTGAGTCCTGGCGACTCAAACTACGGATCGCCGCTGAAATCAATCCGATGCAACTCATCTACATTCCAAGCCAAAGAGCACACTACAACCTGGATCGCCTGCTCAAGATGCAGTACGAGTCAGCCAAAGAGGAGATATTGGAAGGTGAAATCATCATGTTGGAAGGCGATCGCCATTTTGATGATAGAAAACGGACAGGTAAGTTCCGATCCTCCTCTCAGTTGAAACTTACATTCAGTACCGAACCTCCCGATGTCGTTGAGTTTACCGGCGAGGAAGCCGATAAGATCTATGAGGAAATCATCGGGATAGCTGGATTTGCCAAGGCGTGACGAAAGCCGACCGCCAAGGCGTGGTCAGGAAAGAACCGTCGCCACCCTAACAAATTCAAGAATCTGTCGGGCGCTTTGTGCCAAGCGCCTGCGGACTTGGCGGGGGCGCTTGACACAATCCCTGCAACGTTCTCACCGCGGATCGAGTGCTACGCACGGCATGAAGCAATCCGGACGAACAAATTCCCCAGGCAGCTGCGCCTTCTTTGTCACAAGCGACTCAATGCTTCCTTGACCGTGACCGATAGTGGCGTTGTCGGCCGACCAATCAACCCCGAAAGCTGCCGACTCTTTGTGAAGAGCGCCCCCTTCGAGGCCGCGACCTCCCAACTGGCGATGGCTTTGGCCAGGCCTTCCGGGAATCCAAATCCTGCCAGCGCGGCGGCGTAGTCCGCCTCCGGCAGGTTCCGGTAAGGGATCGCCTTTCCGGTCTGGCGCGAAACTTCCGCCGCCAGTTCCGTAAGCGTATAGGCATCGTCGCCGGCGAGTTCATACGTCTTGCCGGCGTGCCCTGCGCCCGTCAGGACGGCAACCGCCGCGTCAGCGAAGTCCGCGCGGGCCGCTCCGGAGATTCGGCCTTCGCCGGCGCTGCCAAGGAACGCCCCACCAGCCAGTGCCCCCGGAATCGACGCGGTGTTATTCTCGGAGTACCAACCGTTGCGCAGGATCGTAAATGGAATGCCCGAGGACTTCACGTCCGCCTCCGTTGCCCGATGCTCGGCCGCCAGACTCAAGATCGACGTGTCCGCGTGGAGCACACTGGTGTAAGCGATCCGTTGCACACCGGCCTGCTTCGCCGCTTCTATCACATGGCGATGCTGGGCGACGCGTTGCCCGATCTCGCTGCCCGAGATCAGCAGCAAGGTATGAATGCCGTCGAGGGCGCCTGACAAGGTCTGCGGCCGGCTGTAGTCGGCCTCGCGGACGGCCACCCCAAGGTCCGCGGCTTTTCCCGGGGAGCGGGCGAGCGCGACGATGTCGGCGATCGATCGTTTCGTTTTGAGCTTGGCGACCACGAGACGGCCAAGTTGGCCGGTGGCTGCAGTGATGGCGATTTTCATGTTGTCTGTTCGTTCTTGTTCTCTTGTTTTGGTTGTTCTGTAACTACTTCTGTTACACAAAGAGGCAAAATGAATGCGCGTCAGTTCTTCCCTGCAAGCACGTCACCGAGCACGTCGGCGATGGAAATCTTGCCCAGTTCCCTCTCCATTCCTTTCTGCGCTCGTTGGTAATAGCCGCCGATGCCCCGCTGAATACTTCTGCCAATCGGACAACGCGGATTGGGTTGCTTGTGGTGCAAGGCGAACACCGTGCCCGGACTCACGAGATGATAGATGTCCAGCAGGCTGATCTTTTCGGGCTTTCTCTCGAGGACCCAGCCTCCCTGACCACCCCCTTGCGAGCGGACAATGCCCGCCTTGCGGAGCGCGGCGAGGAGCCTGCGGATGACCACCGGGTTCGTATTGACGCTTCCGGCGATGTAATCCGAAGTCACCGGGCCCTCCTGCTCGTGGGCGAGCAAGCAGAGCACATGAATGGCAACGGTCAAACGACTGTTCAGCATCTTTGGTAACTTTCGTCACATTCATAGTTACATTTATCGCCCTGTCAAGGAGTGAAGAGATGGTCGAGGCCATTTCGCTTGGAAGTTGATGATTCTCAAAGCCGGGAGCGGCGTATAAAAGAGGCAACGAAACCACGCCCTCAACCTGACGGTGGGCACTTTGTGCCTGCGGCCGGCTCCGTCGGAGAGCGCGGAGAACCGTTCGATGGAGATCAGCGAAGCGCACGCAGCATCGGCTACGCGACAATGAGGCTTGATACGTTGCCCTTCATGCAGAGCGCGACTCAGCTTTACACATCGCTCCCGTCGGTTGTTCCGCTTATTACGACACGCCGTTGCCAGAAACTGTTTTCCTGGAGTTGACGTTGTGAGGCTGCCGACTGACCCAGTCCGTCATGTGAAACCGTCGCCTTCGCCCAAGCCGACCTGGCCGCTGCGACTGGCCCGTGAAGACGACGTGCTGGCCCTGGAGGCGCTCATTCCGCTTTCTGTCCGCACATTGCAGGCGCCTTACTATTCGTCAGCGCAGATGGAGGCTGCTTTGGGAAGCGTCAGGCGGCTGGCACAACCGCCTCTACAAAATCCCCGAGTTCGTCGGCGTGCGTGTTGTTACCCTGATACTTCTTGGCAATCGGCCGATGGCTCACTTCTCGGCATCTCTGCCAAAGTTAATCTGCAGTGTGCCTGGAGCGTCCTCCCCGTCTCCACTGAGTTCGGCGAACGCTGAAGGCACGATTTCGGCGAGCGCTTCGGCTCTAGGTTTGTCCAGATGGCTCCAGTAAATGACTGCCGTCCGGCTCCTGTTCAGACCTCCGCTCATATACTCTTTCACTACGGTAAACGTCGCGTGGCCCGTGAGCTTCTTGATAATCTCGTAGGCGGTTTTGTATTGATTGATGTTACCGGAAAGTAAACGTATCTGTTGATCAAGGGTCAGTTCATGCGGATCATCCCATCGATGGGATCGCCAAACCCTTCCCGAACCTGCCCTTTAAAATAGACCGGGACGACGCTATCCTGCCAGGCCAGTTTTCCTTCCTATTCGATGAACGGACTCGATGAATTTCAGGTCAGGACGATGCGACGTGAGGAAGTTGCATTCGCCATTGACCTCGCCGCCCAAGAGGGGTGGAACCCAGGCGTCCACGACGCGGAGTGCTTCTTCGCCGCCGACCCGGATGGGTTTCTGATCGGCGAATTGGCTGGCGAACCGATCGGGTGCATTTCGGCCGTTTCGTACGCCGGACGCTACGGGTTCATCGGCCTATACATTGTTCGTCCTGCGTTCCGTCGACGGGGCTACGGACTGCGACTGTGGCAGGCGGCCACGGACCGACTGCGGGGCCACAACGTCGGACTGGATGGTGTGCCGGCACAGCAGAGCAACTACGCTCGATCCGGGTTTCGTCATGCGCACCGGAGCGTCCGCTACCGTGGCCAAGCCAGGTCGGGCGCGATCCATCACTCCGTCGGACCCGCGGCGGAGGTGGCGTTCGAGACGATCAGGGACTTTGACGGGCAGATCTTCCCCGAACGGCGCGACGCCTTCCTCCGCTCCTGGCTCACTCAGCCTACGGCCGGCGCCTACGTGGCTCGAGAAGGTGCCCGACTGAGCGGCTATACGGTAATTCGCCCCTGCCGCGAAGGCTGGAAGATCGGTCCGCTCGCCGCCGATGACCCAATTGTCGCCGGCCGCCTCTACGAAGCGGCGCTCGCTCACCCGCCTCCCGGAGAATCGATCTTTCTCGATGTCCCGGACGCTCACCTGGGAACGAACGTGTTTCTCGCCAAATTGGGCCTGACGCCTGTCTTCGAGACTGCCCGCATGTACACGGGCGCCGACCCGGCACTCGAGCTTCCCAAGCTCTTCGGGATCACGACGTTCGAACTGGGATGAGCGACAGAAATGTTTGAAGGGCAAGAATTCGACAGGTCCTTGACACATGGGCCTCTACAATTCTTCGATCCCTTTCCGAGCCTTCTCTTAGCGCTCGCCGTATCCTTCAATGTTGGCCAAGGGGTCTTGGCCCAGGAGGGTATTGGCCGCGATCAGACCCGACATGGTCGCCGCCTCCACGCAGCCGGCGTTGAGTCCATTGATGGTCCAGTCACCGGCGAGGACCAGGTTCTTGAAGCCCGACTGGTCCCCTCGAAGGCGGGACGGCGTGCTTCCTTTGACTGAGAGAACATAGCGCTCCGAGGGGTCGATATTGGCGCGGTAAAAAAGGGCCGCTACCGTGTTCCAGTCAAACTTCCCGTCGTGATCCACATTGCTCGGCCACCATTGGTTGATGTGGCGGTCGAGGAAATCGTTGGAAATCTCCTGAACCGTGGCGAGGGCGATCTCAGGTTCGTCTGTCTTCGATGGGGGCGCAATCTCGCCTTCCATCGGTCCGCAAAAATACGCGATGTTCCTGATATTCGAAGAGGCCGGCCAATTCTCACGAACGATCAATTGACTCATGTCCGCCCATGTATTCATCGGCTCTACATAAGCATCCATGACCGGGCTTTGATCCCTCCATCCCAAGTCCGCGAGGCTCTTGTTCATCCAGGACTGGAAGGCCATGGTGCGGACGGTGGCGACCTTGGCAACCATCTTCTGCCAAGCCGGGTTGGCGCTGACCAACTTCGGACAGAGATAGGGAATGCTTCCGATCGCTATGCCGTAAACGACCTCGTCGAAATCGTCATTGACCCTTAGAGTGATGTCTTCGACGTCCTCCCAGGTTGTGTAGAACGATTCCAAATTCGTGCCGGACTCTTTTAACTTATCGCCTTCGACCAGTTGATCGTAGTTCGGCTCGCTTGGCCAACATTCGAGGCCGCAGACTTCAACAAAGGGATAATAGTCTTGTCCTCCCTTGACGGTCGCTTGCCGGCCGAGACTAATGGCGGAGATCGACTTGCCGTCCGCGGAGACATCCAGTTCCTTGACGCGGTGGAAGAACTTGAATTCGACACCCCTTTTCTTGAGCACGTTGTAAAAGGGCGTGAAAACCGTATCCCCCATGCCCGCCTGCATCTTCCAGAAAATGGCGCCCTTATAACTGAAGACGATCCGAAAGACACAGCGGATGGCCGTGCCGGCTGCGAAATTGGGTTTGCTAACCTCTCCGTTCTCGTAAGCAAAGACGAGGTCGTAAAGGCCCTGCATCAGGGGCGAGTAGGCAGTAATCTTCGCGGCGCCATGACGGAGCAACCACTCGCGCAGGTCTTCACCATCCAGCGAATCGAGCTTGTCGGGATGCAAAAGGACGCCATCGGCAAAAAGTCCCCGCAGGCCGGTCAGACCAGTATCCATCAGGATGTAGAATCGCGTGAGGGTCAGGTCGACATCCAACTGCTGTCCGACTTCGCGATTCAGCCAGGCTCCGAGTTCGCGCAATAGGTTGATCGCTATGGCGTGATCGGCCGCCGCATGGACCAGCGCGTTCGTTTCCAGCCTATCGAGATGAGCCACCAGCACATTCAGCAGGTCTTCGGCAAGCGTCGCGGCCCCAAGTTCCACATCGAGGGAGGTCGTTTCCACGAGGGCGCCGAGCCAATCGCGAGCCTGCTGATGCGTCCTGCTGTTAGTTTTGGTATCTCCCTGTCGGCTCATTGGCGACTTCTTTAAAACGCCCTTGAGCCACGCCGCCGTCAATTTCATGTACTCGAAGAGCGTCGGCATCGGGTTGCCTTTGCCGGGGGTTTCGCCATTCTCCCAGAAATGGAAGGTCCACGGATACCAGGTCCCCTTGAACTCCTGGGCGAGCACGATAAAGCTGTGTTTCTTGAAGGCGTCCGTCCAGGTAGCCAAAGGCGCCCCCGCCGGTCGGCCGAGTTCCTGGTAGGCTCGCTGCATCGCGGCAAAGGCATTGTTGTAAAAGCCAAGCCAGATATGGAGTCCATGCTCTTCGATGGATCCGTACGGCGCTCGCCGTCCACTGGCACCCTTGCCGCCGCTGCGCCACCCCATCTGATAGATGGTGATGCGCTCGAACTTCTTCTTCCAATCCGGATCGTTGGTGATCTCGAAAGCGGTCACGATGGAAGCGACGCCGCTGCCGAGGATGGCAAGTTTTTTCGGTTTGGCCAGCGAGGGCGGCGGGACGGTTTCGGTGGACATTTCTTCTTAGGCGATGGTCTGCGTTCCCTGGCCGATCTCGAAATCGAAATTGACCCAGAAGCTTAGGTATGAAGGCAACGGATTGGTCGTGGAGAGCCCCAGGTCACTGGCGATCGGATGAGATGCGCAAGGGGTGATACCGGCATGAAAGACATTCTCGTAAATCTTCACGCCATAGACATTCCTGGCGAAAGGCTTCGTCTCGACGATGGCGCGAAAGGCGGTGTTGGCCGGCTTCACGACATCACGAAACTCCTTCAGGAAGACCATCGGGATGCGCAAGTGCAACAAGTCATCCAGCGAATCAAGCAAAAGTCTGGCATTTCCCAGAAGCGACAGGTCGTCATCGAGAAGGTGAATGATCTCTCTGGCAAGGTCATCCAGGCTGTTGACGGTTCCGGAAACCGTGAGGTGGCTTCGCTCGCCGGTCGGCTTTACTTCAACGAGCCGAACGACCTCTCCCTTGGTCTCGGGAGAGAATGTCGGAAGCACCAGCGTATCAATGGCGAAGGAATCGGGGCTATCCGGGCTTGCCGGAAGCGTAATGGTCCCTATCCCTTTGGGAAATCCATAGAGCTCCCGGCCCATCGCCATCGCGTAGGGATTATCGACCCAGATATAGGGAAGCAGCCAGTAGACGCGCCTGGCTTGCTTATCAATCACCAGCATCCAGAAGGCGATCTCGCGCTCCGCAAACCAGCCCCAGTTGCTGTACGGAGGCGTGGAGGACCGGAGGGATGGCAAATTGCAGCAGGCGAGCAGGACGAACCCGCCGGCGGGAGCGAATCGCGCCGCGCCAAGCGGCGCGTTAAGATACCTGTCGCACAGCGCCTGAAGCTTCTGAATGTCGGCATCGATGATGAAGCCGTAGTAATCCACTTTGTCAGCCAAAAACGGCGGAGCAAACACCAGCTCGCCGCCACGATCTATGTAGTTTGGTGTCGCCATCGGTCGATTTCGCGAATGCGCAAGGATCCCCTATCTGCCGGTCAACGCTATCGCTTGTTTGACGAACTGTCTCTCAAATCCTTCGGAGAACCACGCCAGGACGTTCCGTGCGGTCGCCGCGATTTCCGGTTCGGCCTTCGTGCCTTTCAGAAGTTCATACAAGGCGACCACGGCCTGTAACTCTCGGGATTTTGCTTCATGCTTTCGCGCCAGCGCCAGTCCGGTGCGGAGCGCTTCCTCTGCTTCCGCCAACTTTCCGGTTTCGCGCAGTAAGTTCCCTTGGAGTCGATAGAGATCGATCTCGGAGGCGATCTCATCATGTTCCCGACAGAGGTCGATCGCATCACGCAGCACGCCAAGGGCCTTTTGCTTTTCTCCAGCCAGCCCTAAGGCTTCCGCATAGAGGCCCATGAAGAGCGGCCGCACAATGATCGAGCCGATCGTGTCCCATCCGGCGAGTCCTTGTTCGATCAAAGGGATTCCCTGCGCGGGATCATCCAGGCAGCTGATCGCCCAACCTTTGACGATAATCCCGGCAAAGACCCAGAAAGGATAAGCCTGCTCGGTGCAATAGACGATCGTGCGATCCGCCCACACCAGCGCATCCCGGTGCTCGCCTCCGAGCATGCCGATCATAAAGCCGAAAGCATAAGCCCATCCGATGCTGAATGGATGCCTTAGCGATTCTGCCAGCGCGACCGTAGCTTGCCGTTCGGCGAGTGCTTTCTCCGGATACCCGAGAAACCAGTACGTATACTCCCGGTAGCAACGAGCCGCAATCCCGGGGTCCTGCCCATAGATATAAGCATGGATGTGATGGCGGGCCGGATCATAGATGTCGATCGCCCGATTAAGCTCGACGAGCGCGCTCTGGAAATTACCGAGCCAAAACTCCGAATTACCGAGCGTCCAGTACGCCTCGACGAGCATGGCGGTATCTCTCGCCTCGCTCCCCAACCGCTTCATCTCCAGGGAGTGCGACCGCGCTATCTGGAGATCGTCGCGAACGAGATGATACACCCATTGTCCCCACAGAGGTGTAAATAGATGTGGTCCGTGACCAAGCTGCTTGGAGAGCTCGCCGGCTTTGCGATAGGTCTCGCCGACTTCAGCATCCCCAAATCCTCTCGTGGCAATGAGCGCCGGCCCGATCGCCGAATAGAGCTGAATTTCAAAGCCGTCTCGCAAGACCGGATCCGCGAGCGTTTCGGCCAGCTCCAGACCCTGCTTGAGGTGGGAGATTGCCTCGGCGTTGGCCGAGCGCTGCAATGCCCGTATGCCTGCCGCCAGCCAATACTCAATGGCCTTCTGATGCATCAACGCTCTCGTATAATGATGCGCCAGCAGCTCCGGCTGGGTCTGCACCAGACCTGGTGATTTGGCCTCAATGGTCGAGGCAATGAGCTTATGATACTCTTTGCGCGAGCTTTTCAGGAGCGAAGAGTAGGCGGAATCCTGGATGAGGGCATGCTTGAACGAATAGATCGCATTCGGCGCGATCCCCTTTTGATAGAGGATTCCCGCGTGGACCAGCCGCTCGAGCTGGCTCTTGAGATTGCGCTGATGCCGGCCGGGGATTGATTCAAGGATGTCATAGGAAAATTCTCGTCCGATCGTGGCCGCCAGCTGCGCAACCGGCTTGGCGTCGGAAAGCCTGTCGAGCCGCGCCGTCAGGGAATCCTGGATGGTCGCAGGAACGCCGAGGGTATGCAGGGGCGCGGACAATTCGTAGCGATTCCCTTTCTCCACGAGCATCTCCGATTCGATCATCGACTTGGTCAACTCTTCGAGAAAGAGGGGAATGCCATCGGTCTTGGAGATAATATACTTTATCGCCTCCGCTGGCAGGGCCTTGTTGCCGGCCACGCGACGGATGATCTGCGCGGCATTCTCTTCGGGCAACCCGGTCAGCTCAATCTGCGTCATGTTGGCGCGCAGGGTCCACGGAGGTTTGAAATCAGGACGGTACGTAAAGACGAGCAGGGCCTCCTCGCGATCGCATCTTTCAATCAACAGGCTCAGCAGCTCGAATGTTGACGGATCCGCCCAGTGAAGATCTTCGACCACAAACAGCACCTGCTGACGCTTGGCCCTCTGCAAGAGGATTTCGATAAGGGTATCAATCGTCCGTTGTTTCTGCCTCTGCGGCGTCATGGGCAACGGCGCAAACCGAGTTCCCAGCGGGACCGAGAGAAGATCGGCAATCAGCGGCACCGCTTCGCCCGCATCGAGTCCATATTGGGCAACGAAACCTTCGATCTTCGCAAGCCTGGCCTCGGCGGTTTCCTCCGCCGCGAAACGGAGGATCGTGCGCTCGAAGAAATCGATCACCGGATAGAACGAACTGCCACCGTGGTAGGGCGAGGATCGCAGTTCGGTCAGCCAGGATGCCGGTTCGGCGCTGATGTATTCTTTCAGGGAGTACAAAAGCCGGGATTTGCCGATCCCCGCCTCCCCTGAAATGAGAACGATCCGGGTTTTGCCTTCCTTCGCGAGACGCCACTCCGCGTGCAAGGTGGCCAACTCGGCATCCCGGCCGGCAAACGGCGTAAGCTCACCCGACGCCGCATCCAGGCGGCTGCGAGCTGTCGAGGCATGATCAATGCGATGTAATTGAACCGGGTACGAAATGCCTTTGAGCTCATGCGCACCCAGGTCGGCCTGCTGAAAATATCCGCGGATCAGCCGGTAAGTATCTCCGCTCACCACCACCGTATTCGCTTCGGCGGCGGACTGAATCCGGGCGGCCAGGTTCGGCGTCTGCCCGACGATGGCCTTTGATTCGAGTGCTTCTGCCTGGTCCATATCGCCGACAACGACCAGACCGGTGTGGATGCCGACCCTGACGTTTACGGCAATCCCGGCCTCACGCTGAAATTTCTTGCTGATCCCCTCGATCGCCTCGGTGATGCCGAGACCGGACTGGACGGCACGGCGCGCGTCATCTTCGTGGGCAACGGGATAGCCGAAGTAGGCCAGAATGCCGTCGCCAAGGTATTTGGCCAGATAACCGTCGTACAACCGAACCACACTCGAACAGGCCGCCTGATACTCACGAAGGATCTCGCGAAAATCCTCCGGATCGAGCCGCTCCGAAAGCGCCGTCGATCCAACCAGATCCGAAAAGAGGACTGTTAACTGCCGCCGTTCCGCGTAGGGCCGTTCGTCCTTGGCACCGGTCGCTTCGGCAACTCTCTTCAACGCGGTGCCACAGTTTGAGCAAAAACGAGCGCTCTCGGGGTTCTCGGTTTGACAGGCGTGGCACTTCATGATTGCCGCACGGACTTCATACCGCGCGGATAGTTCGGCTTCAGGAGCTGACCGGAAAGCTCACCAAGCTACCGTTAGATCTGGTGATCATCAACTTGCTCCGATCTCTCGACGAAGAACGGTTGGAATTCCCCCAGGTTCTCCGTCTTTCACAAGCACCACCTCAGCAGCACCAAACGCTTCGCGGCAGAAAAATCAGTACCCCGATCGAACCGAATCCCGATCTTAGGCAGCACACGAAGGCGGATCTTACCGTCTCGGTCCTTAGTCCGGCACACAACGCGAATCGATCCGGAGATCTCTGACGAACTCAAGGCTCCCGGACTTGGTGGATAGGACGGCCCTCCGTGCTAGCCGTTTCTATTCGGGGTGCCCAGCACATGGGAACGGGGCGGGAGCATCAGGTTATCAAACGTTTGCGTGAACATGGCAGCCGCGAAGAACGCCACGGCCCGCAAAGTCTCCGACCCGTTGTTGACCAAATCGTGTCGCATCGGCGTGGGCAGGACGAAGACGCTGCCGGGCCCCACGCGATGCACGCTCCCGTCTTCGAGCTGAAGTTCTCCCTGACCTGCAATGATGTATTGGGTCTCCTCCGTGGCGTCCGTATGCCAGCCCAGCCGTCCGCCGGGCTCGATCTCATAAACGATGGTCGAGGATTGCGTTGTCCCCGCTCCACCATAGAGGACGAATGCTCCGTTCCAACGAACAGAGGCGTCATCTTCTCCGCGGACCGGCACTCGTTCGAGTTGATTGGTTGATATTATGGTCGCTTTCATAGGATTGCTTTAAAGTCGGCCTGCCTGGGCGCCCAAGGAGATGTGGGAAGAGATCCCATGAAACCTGACCGCGCGCCCCGATGTTAGTAATAGCGCGGCGGCTGTCCCGTGGACTCGAGGAGCGAGAGCCAGAGGTCACCTCCTGGATCAACGGTTCGCCGCGCGGACGTGGCTACCCCGACCGGAAGGTGAACGTAGCTGTTGTGCCAGCGGGCCACGACCAAGCCGGTCTTGCCAGCCATGCCGGCGTGGACGGCGGCCTGTCCCAGCCGCATGCAATAAGTCCGGTCCTGCGGCGAGGCCGGGACACTCCGAATCATGTAGCTCGGGTCGATGTATTTCAGCGTCAACTCCGTCCGGCACTGCTGGAAATACTCTTCGATCTTTCCCTTGAGGAAGACACCGATGTCTCCCAGGCGCTTGTTGCCCGAGGCGTCCGTCCCCGATGCTTCGACCAAACCTTGTCCAGCACCTTCGGCCACGATGACCACCGCATGACCACGTTTGACGACACGTTGCCGGAGTTGTTCCAAAAGGCCGTGATCACCTTCCAGCGTAAAGGGCACCTCCGGAATGAGCACACAATTGGCGTCGCCGCTGGAGATGGCGGCCGAGCAAGCGATAAAGCCGGAATGACGTCCCATCAATTTCACCAACCCGATTCCATTCCGAGCGCTGCGGGCCTCGGTATGGGCCGCCGCGATGGCATCAACGGCGGCCGCGCAGGCCGTCTCGTACCCAAAGCTCTTGTCCATATAAGCCATATCGTTGTCGATGGTCTTGGGGACCCCGACCACCGCGAGCTTGTAACCACGCTGCCAAGCCTCCTCGAAGATGTCGTGGCCGCCCCGCTGCGTTCCGTCGCCACCAACCACGAAAAGAATACTCACCTTCCATTCAATCAGTTGGTCGACCATGCGCTTGACCTCCTGAGGCCCGCGCGATGTCCCAAGCGCCGTGCCGCCAAAGCGATGAATGTTGGTGACGTAGCCGGGAGTGAGGTTGATCAACCGGTGTCCGTAGTCCGAAATCAAGCCCTCGAACCCGTAGGGAATCCCGAGCGTCCGCGGCACGCCGTACCGGTAGTAGGCCTGCATGACGATGGAGCGAATGACGTCGTTGAGGCCGGGACAAAGCCCTCCGCACGTGACAATCGCGCAAATCGTTTCATCCGGCTGGAAGAAGATTTTCCTGCGCGGCCCGGCCGCTTCAAAGCAGAGCGGTTCGGCCCCGCTTTCAAAGATACTGCGGATGGTGGCGAGATCATGATCGAGAAGCACGCGGAAGTCGTCCCCGTAGAAGGCATGCGTTCTGCCGGCTTCCTGGAAATGTTTCTCGAGAGGCGAAATAATTGTCCGCTCACCCAGCGATTTAATTGCGAGATCTTCCGGTGTGAATTCAGCCATGGATTGAAGCCATCCTTTCCCTGTTGAGGCGCTACACCAAAGCACGGCCGCTTGCGAGAGATTTTTGCGCGCTCAAGGCCGGCCGGGCCGTTCACATTCTTTCAGGCGCGTCGATCCCCAAAAGGCCGAGCCCGGTTTGCAGAACCCGAGCCGAGACATCGCACAAGACCAAACGCGAATCGCGAAGCTCCGACCGGTCGGCCTTCAATACCGGACAGGCTTCGTAGAAGGCGTGAAAGACGATGGCGACATCGTAAAGATAGTTTGCCAGCAAATTGGGACGAAAGTCCTCCAGCACCAGAGGGACGATCTCGCCAAATTGGAGCAGTTTGGCGGCCAAGGCGCGCTCTTCGGGATTCTGCAGGTTCAGTTTTGCCGGAGCGGTGAAATCGCCCTCCATCTTCCGGAAAATCGAACGGATGCGGACGTAAGCATTTTGCAGGTAAGGCGCGGTATTGCCTTGAAACGAGAGCATCTTGCCCCACGAAAAAACGTAGTCGGTCATGCGATGCTGCGACAATTCGGCGTACTTCACCGCGCCGAGGCCGATCGCACGCGAGATCCCCTCGGTATCGGCGAAATCGAGGTCCGGCCTCTTCTCGGCAACGATCGCCCGCGCCCGCTCGATCGCCTCATCCAGCAGTTCGGCCAGACCAACTGTCTCCCCGGAACGCGTCCGCATGATCTTGCGATCTTCACCGAGGATGCTTCCAAAAGCGATATGCTGAAGGTCGCCGCCTACCCCCATACGGCGGGCTGCGGCGAAGATCTGTTGAAAATGAAGCGTTTGCGGAGCGCCGACCACGTACCAGATGGCGCTGGGGTTCCAGCGGCGAACGCGATACTCGATAGTGGCGAGATCGGTCGTCGCGTAAAGGAAGCCGCCATCGCTCTTGCGGATAATGAGCGGCTTGTCGGCCAGTTGCGGAATCTCCCGAAAGAAAATACAGAGGGCCCCCTCGCTCATCTCGGCTATGCCTTCCGCGGCCAGCCGGTCACACAACCCGGCCAGCGCGTCGTTGTAGGCGCTTTCGCCCAGCCGTTCGTCGAAACGGATGCCGAGGAGATCATACAGCTTCTGAAACTCGCGCCACGACAATTCCACCGCCTGCCGCCAGATGGCCAGGTTCTCAGCATCCCCGCTCTGCAATCGAACAAGCTCTTCCCGAGCGGCTTGCCGAACGGAGTCGTCGGTCTCCTCCATGGCTGTCACCTCGCGGTACAGGCGGACAAGCTCATGAATGGCATTTCGTTCGAGCGCTGCCTCGTCAAGCAGATGCTTCCACCCATAGATCACCCGGCCAAACTGCGTCCCCCAATCGCCGATATGATTGTCAGTGATCACTTCGTGCCCGAGAAACCGCGCCACCCGAGAGAGACAATCTCCCAAAATCGTGCTGCGAATGTGCCCGACATGCATCGGCTTGGCTACGTTCGGCGAGCTGAAATCGATGATGATCCGGCCCGGCCGCTCCGTGAGGCCAACACCCAGTCTCTGGTCGTGGAAGGCAGCCCGAACACCCTGGCCCACGAAATCGGCCGTCAGTCGGAAATTGATGAACCCAGCCCCTTCGATCTGAGGTGGTTCGGAGATATCCCGCACGTCCAAGGCTCCCACGATCTGGCGGGCGAGTTCTCGCGGAGCCGTGCGTTGCTTCTTGGCCAGCACCATCGCCACGTTGGTTTGATAGTCACCGAAGCGCGGATCGGTGGCGGGCACGACCTCCGGGCTCACCTCCGGAAAGCTCCCCTGCAGAGCCAGTTTGAGCCGCTCCGCCAGGATCTCACGCGGAGTCGCCATCAGCTGCGCGGCGACCTGCTCTCGAAAACGCGCAGAATCTGGGCGGCGTCCTGCGCCTTGCCCAGTTCATCCCGGACCGATTTGTCGTTCAGAAATTTCGCAATCGCCGCCAGCGTCCGGAGATGGGTCTGAAACTGATCCTTGGGAACAACGAAGAGCACCACAAAGAAGACCGGCTGACCGTCCAGAGAGTCGAACTCGATTCCCTTGGTGGATCGGCCGAAGGCGGCCACGACGTCTTCGACCATGTCGGAAGAGGCATGCGGAATGGCAATACCGAATCCGATGCCCGTGCTCATCGTCTGCTCGCGCTGCTTGATCGATTCCAGGACGAGTTCGCGTTCGTCTTCCCGGACCTTACCCGCCTTCACGAGCACGTCGACCAATTCCCCTATGGCCTCCCATCGAGCCGTGGTCTTCATGTCCGGCACGATCTGTTCGGCCGATAAAAGATTTGCCAACGTCATGATCTGAACCGCGCAAGGCTACAAATCAGACAGACGATGACAAGTGGGATTATCTGAAAGGAGAGAACAGTGTTCTCCCCGATCTGGAACAATCTCGAAAAGAAGCGCGGTGAACGTGGCCCTCGAAGATGACGGCCAGTTCACCGCGCGTTGCGGCTGGCAGAGCGGCCAGGACTTCCGATTACACGCCGGCTTCGCGGAGAACGCGGCGAATCTCCTCCTTCGTTTTCCCAAGCTTCTGCTGAAGACGTCCCACCAACTCATCTTCGTGACCTTCGCTGAAGGCCAGATCGTCGTCGGTCAATTCGCCATACCCTTGTTTGAGCTTGCCCTTCATGACGTTCCAATTTCCCTTGATCTGCAATTCGTTCATATTCCTGCTTCGCAACGCGCCGGAGCCGCGGATGCATCTTGGGTGAGGAATGAGAAAAGATTTCGCCGGAGCCGCGGAGAAGGTGCGCCGGGCCGGAATGCTCGGCGAATTTGACTCGTTAAACGCCGCAAACCGACTAAAATGCTAAGAGGACCATGGCGCGATTCCTAAAGGTTCTGGCTGTCGTGCTCCTGCTCGCGGGCGCAGGATTAGTCCTCGCCGCGTTTTTGCTCATCTATCCAAGGTATCGCGAATATCAACGCGTGGCCGACGGCTTTGATTTGGCCGAATTGGACAATATTCCCGCGATTTCGGAAGTCTTCGATTACGCGGGAATGCGTTATAGCAAGCTTGAGGGCCAGGTGCGTTACGTAGTCCCGTTGTCCCAGATCTCTCCGAATTTTGTCAAAGCGCTGCTCGCGCGAGAAGACGCCCGCTTCTATCAGCATCACGGCGTTGACTTCACCGGGATCGCCCGTGCCGCCATGCGCAATGTCAACGCCGGCGATGTCAAGGAAGGTGCCAGCACGATCACCCAGCAACTCGCCCGAAATACCTTCGATCTCGGCGAAGATCGCTGGCGCAGAAAGTTTGTCGAAGCGTTGCTCGCTTTGCGGATCGAGAAGAATATCAGCAAGGACAAGATTCTCGAAGCTTACGCCAATCGCATCTATTACGGCTTGGGGCTCTACGGCGTCGAAACGGCCTCTCTCTCCTGCTTCGGCAAGTCCGCCAGCGACCTGACCCTCTCGGAGGCCGCCATCCTCGCCGGGCTCATCCGCAGCCCGAACCGGTTGACGCCGCTCGGGGATACGCGGACCGCGCTCGCCGAGCGAGACCAGGTCCTCGAACGCATGGAAGAGCTGCAGATGATTACTCCGGAAGAGGCCAAGGCTGCGCTGGCCGAACCCGTCCCGCTTTCAAAGCAACTGCTCCCCAGCACGCAGGAAAACTACGCCATGGACGCCGTCATCCGGGATCTGGCCATTCTGTTGCCGAAGGAGACTATTGATCGCGGCGGCTTGAAAATCTACACGACCATCGACCGGCGGCTCCAAATGATCGCAGAGGATTCGGTGGAATCGAAGCTCGCCGGACTGGAATCCTCAAAGGGGTGGACCCATCCGAAGCGGGCCTCGGTGACAGAGGCCGGCTCTTCGCCTGCGGACGCCGCCAAGCCTAACGAATCTCCTTACGTGCAAGGTGCGCTCGTCGCCATCGACAACGAGACCGGCGGTATCCGGGCAATCGTCGGAGGACGCAACTTCAAGGAGAGTCCTTACAATCGCGCCGTGCTGGCGAAGCGCCAGATCGGCTCCACCTTCAAGCCGTTCGTCTACGCCGCCGCCTTCCGTAAAGGCATGGCTCCCGGCACGCTGGTGGACGATTCGCCCATCCGGGAGGGGGAGATCGCCGGTGTCACGACGTGGTCCCCGCGAAATTCCGACGGCCAAAACGATGGGTTGCAACCTGCGGCGCTTGGTCTCATCCGCTCCCGAAACACCATGACCGTCCGGGTGGGAGAGTTCGCCACCCGGAACGAAGTGAGATTGCTCGCGGCCAAAGCCGGCTTTGAAAATGTGCCTGACATGCCGGCCATCTATCTCGGCGCCTTCGAAACAACGCTCAAGGATCTCACGGCGGCTTACACGATGTTCCCAAATGGCGGCGTCCGCCGGCAGCCCTATATCATCGAATCGATCGAAGACCGCTACGGGAAAACCATCTACAAGGCCACTCGCGCCGAACTCCAATGTATTCCCCCGGACGTTGATTACGTGATGAACGAATTGCTTCGCGACGTCATCCGCAAAGGTACGGCGACCGTCGCCACGTCCCTGGGCCTCACGGTCCCCGCCGCCGGGAAAACCGGAACCACCGACGACTATAAGGATGCCTGGTTCGTCGGATACACCACCCGTCTGACGTGCGGCGTGTGGGTCGGCATGGACAGACCGCAGCGCATCGCCGATCGAGGCTACGGCAGTAAGCTTGCCCTGCCCATCTGGGTGGATTTTCTGCAAAGCGCTTCAGCCTGGAAGTACATCGCCCAGAACTTTGCCATCCCGGGCAACCTTCAGACCGTCCAACTTTGCCGGAGTTCCGGAGCGATCGCCACTCCCGAATGCCAGGCCGCCGGCACGAGCTACCAGGCTCAACTGCCTGCGCTGATGGTCCCGCGGAAATATTGTCCCGACCACGGCGGCGCCCTGGCGGGCCTGCCCACCGACGGATCTCAACCAACGGCTGCCCCGTCAATCTCCGCCCCCTTGGCTCAAGTCGCTTCGGAAGACACTCCGGTCTCGCAAGCTGTCCCGATCGCTCAGGAGACCGCGGACCAGACGCCACCCCCGGGAGCGAACTACCGGATGATTCGTCGGCAAAACGGATTCATCTTCGAAAACACCCGGTAAGAGGTGAAGCCCCGGCGGCGACGGCCCGCGGCGTCCAGGAAGAGCTCGGGTCTTAGCGAACGGCCCGGACGGCCACGTCGGTGAGCTCGGCTTTTCCGCCGGCCAAGACCGAAGCGGTGCCCGCCACGACATCGTGCGGAAAACCGAGAGGAATCGCGCTGACGTTATCAAGTCTCTCCAGATGCTCAGGGGGCAAACTGACCGCCAGGGAGGCGAGATTGTCCGTCAGTTGCTCGGGCGTCCGCGGCCCGATGATCGGGAGCCTGCCCTTGGCCAGCACCCAGGCAATGGCGATTTGTCCGGCCGGGAACCCGGTCTCCCGGGAGATTGCCAGGACTTCGTCCACCGTCGCCGTCTTCCGGGCATCACTTTCGCTGTGGATTACCGCCCCCAGACCCTGCGCTCGGCCAGTCTCCCCTTTCCGATACTTGCCCGTCAGTAAACCGCCTCCCAAGGGAGACCAAATTACGGTCCCGAGATGGAAGGCGTCCGCCATCGGAAGCAACTCACGCTCCGCAGTCCGTTCCACCAGACTGTACTCCAACTGCACCGCCGAGACGGGAGACCATCCACGCGCCTCCGCCAAAGTCACCGCCGTGGCCACTCGCCAGGCCGGAAAGTCCGACAAGCCCGCGTAAAGGATCTTGCCGGCTCGCACGAGACCGTCCAACCCGCGCACGATCTCATCGATCGGCGTCACACCGTCCGGCATATGCACCCAAAGCAGGTCGATCCGATCGGTCTTGAGACGTCTGAGGCTGGCCTCGACCGACTGGATCATCGCCTTGCGGCTGTTGCCCGTCCGCTGCAACCCGGCGTTCGGACTGTCCCCCAACGAAAACTTCGTCGCGAGCACGATGTCATTCCGCTCGCTGGCGATAAAATCACCCAGCATCTCCTCGGATTGACCGAATTGATACTGGTCAGCCGTGTCGAGGAAGTTGCCGCCCGCCTCCCGGTAAATCGCGTAAATCTTCTGCGCCTCCTCCCGCGTCGAACCATACCCCCAGCCCTGACCAAAATTCCCCGTCCCCAGGGCAATCGAAGAAACCCGAAGACCAGTCTGACCAAAAATTCTGTAGCGCATGTTCATGAGAGGAAAAAGCCACGAATCTGTTAGATTACTAGCAACATCTATAAAAATGGATGACACTGATCATCCATAACGTCCAACTCTTTGGAAAAGAGAATGAGAGTGAGCCGACAACAAGCCGAGGAGAACCGCGCGCGGGTGCTCCGCCTGGCGGCGCGCCGTTTCCGTGAGCGGGGCTTTCAGGGAGTCAGCGTGGCCGATGTCATGCAGGAGGCGGGCCTGACTCACGGCGGCTTCTACAAGCAGTTCGCCTCGAAGGACGCCCTGATTGCACAGGCTTGTGCTCTGGGCCTGCGGGAGAACCTTGAAGCCTACCGACAACTGGCCACGCCCAGGGGACGCCGCGCTGTCCGATCCATCGTCCAAGGGATGCTCTCGGCCGACCATCGCGATGTCTCCGCCGAGGGCTGCGTCATGGCCGCGCTGGGTCCGGATGTTTCCCGGGCCGACCCGCCGACCCGGCGTGAGGTCACCGAGGGGATCAAGCACATTCTCGATGAGCTGGCCGAATCGGTCCCGGGTCGCTCCCGCCAGAGAAGACGCGAGCAAGCCCTGGCGGCCTACGCGCTGATTGTCGGCGCCATTCTGCTGGCCAGGGCCGTGGACGAAGAAAAGCTCTCCGGAGAAATCCTCACGGCCGCCCAGGGGGCCGTCGTGGCTGGGAAATAGTCTGAATCGTCTCTCGGAAATCATTTCTGCAGAAGGCCCTCAATGCGAGTATTCCGGGGAGCACGCCCGTCTCGGGTGTGATTGTCCGGCTTCCACGCCGGACAAAACTTGGCTCGTCTTCTTCGCTAAGCTTGGCGACGACCATGATAGGCCAGACACTCGCAGATGCCTGCGCTCGGCGCGGACGCCGAGCACCACACCCGAGACGGGTGTGCTCCCCGAGACCAGCGACGCCACCCGGGTCGCCTCCCCGCTCGTTTTTTCTCTTCGCCGACCTTTTCGGAAATCTCTTCTGAGAATCGCTATGTCGCGGCGGCTTCTCAAGCTGATGGTTCTATCCGATCCGCCACTTAGGTGATCGGACCAGCTTTGCTTTGTTTCGGAGAGATAGGGACAGGCCGTCGAGGCGGTGGAAGGGTCCCGTGTTCGGAGTTTGACGGGTCGATCCCATTTCCGTTCCCGTGAACTTCAGCGGCGGCGCCCAATTGGAGGGACTCGAGATTTATCCCCCTGGTTTCGATGGCAAAGATCCAGGTGACGATCGCTCCGAGGACCGAAGTACCCACGAGCGCGCAAAGAAGTGTCCCCGTTCCGACCGTGTGAAGCAGGATCGGAAAGAAGAACGCCGTGAGCACGGCGCCCAGTTTGGCAAATGAGGCCGCAAATCCGGCGCCCCTTCCGCGAATCGGGGTTGGGAAGACTTCTCCCGCCAGCAAATAGGTCATCGCATTGGGTCCGAGGTTGGTCATGAAATAAAAAACGACGAACCCAACCAGGAGGAGAATCATGTTGTTTGAGCCGTCGCCACGGATCGACAGACCCGCCATAGACAGTCCGATCGCGCACCCGATAAAGCCGACGATCTGAAGTTTGATCCGGCCGACCCTTTCAACCAGATAAATCGCCGCGATGATCCCCATGAAGAAAAAGATGTCCATGATGGCGGACCCACGCGCACCGAGGATGTCATTGTGAATAGCGGCGGAGAGATCATCGCCCGGCGTCTTGCTGCCGATCACCGCGGCCAGCACAGTGGGCGTAAAGATGCCGATGCCGTAAGTTCCCAAATCTTGAAGAAACCAGGGGACCGAAGCCAGGATGGTTGCCCGGAGGTTACGCTTCTGGAAAAGGGTGCCGTAGTGATGAACCGATCTTCTTCTCCCTGCATGAGGGTTTGTCAGCTCGACCGAGCTGGGATACTCCGGTCGCCGCTTCAAAAGCCTAAGGGTGGCTGCTTCCGCCTCGGGAAGGCGGTGGTGGCTTACCAGCCAGTGCGGGCTTTCCGTCACGAAGAAGCGCCCGCAGGTCACCAGGACCGCGGGAACGATCGCGGTGGCATACATCCAGCGCCACGCCTCCACATGCGGGTTCTCCAGCAGGATGACAAATCCGAGGGCTGTTCCCGCGAAGGCTCCCACGGCTTGGAAGGCAAACGCCGTCAAGACCAATCGACCACGTGCCCGGGTCGGGATGCTCTCGGAGATCACAATGTGGCAGTCGGGTAGTCGCATCCAAGCGCGACCCCGGCCCCGAAGAGGGATACGATCAGGACGAGAAAGTTTGGCGCCAGGGTGAGCGTGACCAGAAAGAGCGTAAAGATGCCCATCTCTGCGACGAAGAGCGGCTTGCGACCCAGTCGATCGGCAAGCCCACCGAGCACGCTGGCTCCGACGAGAATTCCGGCCAGCGAAGCCGCGGTAACCAATCCCTTGTCGGCCGCCGCCAACCCAAACTCGCGAGCAATCAGTGGCAGCGCGACACCAGTCATGAACACGACCAGGCCTTCAAAGAACTTTCCCGCGCATGCCAACCAAAAGATTCGACCTTGCATCCGGGTGAGCGGCGTGTCCC
Source organism: uncultured Verrucomicrobiae bacterium (assembly GCA_963820865.1). GTDB lineage: Bacteria > Verrucomicrobiota > Verrucomicrobiia > Chthoniobacterales > Terrimicrobiaceae > DASTFP01. The sequence continues at coordinate 589,206 of CAWGBZ010000007.1, read as the reverse complement.
TACTCGGCGTGCCGTCGAGCCAGGCGGGCACTTCGTCGATGTAGTCCTGGACCGTCCGCACTCGTCTATTCCCAGAATAGGGTTGCCGCATGGCAAGCCTGGTCCCGTGACAATTTTGTGACAGAGAGTGAATTCTGTCACGAAGGCAAACCGCACGATGCAATGAGCTCCCCAGCCGATGACGGTCCTGCGCCTTCTCTTACGGGCCAGATGCGAGGGGGTTGGTCGCGCTGCCGACGACGCGTCGCTTTCCGGACGACTCTCGCCACGAATGAATCGTTTCATCGTTGAACCTCAGCCATGCACGTCGAATGATCTGGCTGGCTTTGCCTCGTTCGAGACCTTGTACTAATACATCATCCGCGGATGAAAGTGCCTCCCGCGACGAGCGGCAGACTCAAAGAAGTCAATCCGACAGCCATCACTTCTCCCGGATGAACGCGCTCCGCCAGCGGAACGGTAAGCCGTCCGGGCCCGCAGCCCGCGTCCTGCACCGTCATCCCGGGAGCGACATCCAAATGTTCAATGATGACGGTCGCGCGATTGGTTTTCGTGAACGGACTGTCCAGCTCGACAAACCATCGCAGCCACACCGCGCAAGGAAGGGAATGCCGCCGGGAGGCGAGCCGCCAGACAATGCCCCCGAGCAGAAAGAGCCCGCCCAAACTCAAGAATGCGGACGCTCTTTCTCATAGTTACGCTCCTGGAGAATTCAAAGCTGGGTCGGCGCGCTTTCGGCCGTATCCTGTGGTCTGGTGACTTCCATCAAATAGGAGGTGAGCTTGTGAATCTTTCCACCTTGCATCTCAAACGCATCGCAAAACATCAGATTCAAGATCCCCCCATCCCTTCGCTGAGCACGCACGGTGCCCTCGGCGAAAACAACGTCGGCCTCCTCGACCATACGAGTGACGACAATGACCGGACTCCCAACGAAGGCTTCGTTCTCGATCTCTTTGTCAAAGGCTTCCCTTCCGCGAACATGAAATACTCCCGGAATAAGCCATTCGACATCTCCGGTGAGACAGGAAAGCACCATCGCATGGTCGGACCTGCGGAATCCTTCCATATATAGCTCCACGGTCTTCTTGTTCGCAGTCACATCGCCCCAGGATTGACGGCCGGCCTCGAGTGCATACCTGCGAATGGTAGCAACCAGACCAGACAGCACAAGTCGATCCGCCGGTTCGACAGGCTGACCGGTCGCGCAGCAGAACCTGCTCTCGAGTCCGAAGACAGCCTCCGAGAGCGAAGTTCGGTCGGAAGTCGTCTTGCTTAGCCATTTCGCTTATGGATGCCGAGTCGATTGCCGTCCGGATCCGCGATGACGGCTCCCCGACACGTTGGCATGTCGAAAGGCTCGACGGCGAAAGGGACGTTGTGACGTCGAAGATGCTCGATCGTCTCGTCGAAGTCGTCCACCTCGAAGACAAGCTGGGGACCGTCGCTCGAAGGCTTCAAAAATGGCTCGTTGCCGATGCCGAGCGTGTGCGGACCGATCTCGTACTCGATCCAGAACTGATCGCCATTCCGGACAGACATGGTGCTAGTGAGTCCAAGAACGCCTTCATAAAACGCACGGGAACGTGTCGAGTCCGTAACGGGGTAGACAACAAAGGCAAACTCAAGGATCTTCATGGCTCTGACCCTCCCGGCAACTCGTCTTTTCTATTCGATCAAGCAGTGACATGCAAGTGGCGGCATGCCCTGGCAATCACCGCCGACTTGCCTGGCGCCAATATGCGTCGGTTTCTCGTTCTGCCGCGGCCGGCGCATCGTTCATCCCAACCGAGAAGGAAGCGGCGTGGTCACCGGAACGCGTTGGGGACATCGCGGGCTGGTGCACGTCGCTTTGACTTCGTCGATGACGCGCCCAAGCGCCGCGACGGTGGCATCGATCGCGCGGCGCCATTCGTCAGGTCTGGTCTTCGGGTCCTCCAAGCACCTTCGATGGCCGCGAGCAATTCATCGGTCATGATCCGCTGCAAGTCCACACACCGCAGCCTTCGATCTGGCGCGACCAAAGTTCAGCCCATGGATAATTCCTCCAAAGGTCCTCCTTGCTTGCCCAACCTCCACGAGGAACGGCCAACTCCGATCACGCAAATCCCTTCTGATTCTTGAGGCATCTCCGTGACTTCCGAGCCTTAGAGAGCGATTCCTGCCAAATCGGCCGCCGCGCACCAGCTCGGCTCCTATGTGAACTCATTCCAAGTCTGGCAGTTTGTCTCGCTCGATCCGAAGCGAAATCGACCTTCCTCGTCCGGGTCTGCGGGAGATAAACTCGTTCTTCTCGAGGGTCACGATCATCTGGTGGACCGTGGGTGGGGACACCTTGAAGTACTTTTGCATGTCAGCCTCAGAAGGAGGCTGGCGATTGAGCTTGGTGTAGTAATAGATAAACGCCAAGTACTGACCTTGCTTCTTGGTGGGAGTCATGGCGACAAGTCGATTCCGCGAACGATGAAATGCGTGGCCGTGTCTCTCTCAGGACCGATGCCACTTCAAATCATCCGCAAGCGAAGCCACATCGGGTCCGACAGCGCACCTCGTTGGCCGCTGCCTAAGCTGGAAATATCGACGCTGCGTCCTCATGCCTTCAAGTTGCCTCAGCACTGCGAGGCGGTCAATCAAGGAGATCCAACGCCCAAAATGAACACGGCCAGGTCGTCCGGATGCGAAGCCCAGGCCGCCATCTGCTCGGCAGTGTCCGCCTGCGGGCCGATCCCGCGAACGGCATCACGATCCACCTCGGCCAGAGCTTCCGCACCACTTCAACGAACGAGCGCAGAATCACTCTCTCTTTGGCCGACATCCACCGTCGGGAGATGCCCTGTTTCCGCGTCAGGCAAGCATGTCTTCACGACAAAGCTTCAGGGTCGAGCTTCCGCCGCAGAAAATCGAAAAAGTCCGCGACGGATGTGAATACAAAATCCGGATGCATTTCTTCGAGCTCCCTAATGCTGGCGGTTGGCGCCCACGCCGCCGCCGCGATTCTGATGCGACAATTTTGGCAAGCTTTCACATCGCTTGGAGCGTCCCCCACATACAAAACCTCCTCCCGATCGAGGGAGAACTCTTCGATAACTTCCTCAATCCGGCGGTCTTTTACCGGACCGAACGCCACGCCGGTTTTGATGACATCGAAGTATTCCTCGAGTCCATAGTTCGAGAGCGTGACCCGCGTGCTCTGCTCTCCCTTGCCGGTGACCAAACCGACAACGAGCCGCTTCGCTCTCAGGTAGGAAAGAATCTCGACGATACCATCGAATGGAGCCGGCCAGCTACTGTGAAGTGCCTCGTATCTCAAGAGGTACTGACTCAAACCTTCCGCCTGCTTGTTGGGAAGCAGCCGCGCGATCGTTCCCTCTTCGGAGGGCCCAAAGGTCGCGATAATTTCTTCATCCGTCAGTTGCCGTTTTGCCAGGGGTTCGATCGCCTCCCGGAAAGCAGCGATACAAAGCGGCAGCGTATTCCCGATCGTCCCATCCAGATCGAAAAGGATCGCCTTCATCCGTGCGCAGTCGCGGAGTAGCCTTCGTGCCGATGTCCCTCAAACTTATTCTCGACCAGCATTCGAGCTCTCATCGGGAAAGCGAAAACGCGATCAAGTCTTCGGAGGCCATTCGACTCCCTTCAATTCGGGCGGCAGCTGAGTCGGCGACACCGGATAGAAGAGACTCATATTCCCAACTTCGTGCGGCTCGAGCTCTTTCTCGGGCGCGCCGACAATAAGCCAAAGCGCTTCGGCATCCGAATCGTTGAAAATCTGTCGCAGCACGGAGGGCCCAACCAAGACGCCGCCGAGCCGCGGGATCGTCAGCGTCTTGTCTCCCACCCGGATGCGTCCGACCCCTTCGACGACAAAATAGAACTCTTCCGCGCGCACGTGCTTGTGCAGCGTGTTGGCGCTCTTGGGTGGCAAACGCCAAAGCCTCGCTCCCAACAGCTCGCTTCCGGTCCGCTCGAGGTAATCCGCGTTCGGAACGCGCATCAGATTCGACGGACGCCACGTGAGCTCATCGGGCGTGATCAATTGGTAACCTTCAATACCTTTCATATTCCGTCCCAACCGAAAGAAGGGTCGCCACGCACGGCCTCCCTATCGGAAGAAAGGATAGCTCGGCACGCGGCTTTGTCATCGGCCATCTCGCGATCTGACGAGCAGCGGGTCTGCCCTGGTCGTGCGCCTCCCGATCCACAATCATGCTGCGCCGGGATCACGGACACAGCAATTTTTCACCGCTCGTCGATGCTCTTCTTCTCGTTCGGCGTCCCAGTCGCCCGTCCAATACCCGGAAAGCTCCGTGGAGCTCCCCTTGACATCCGCCCGGAACAGCTCCCGGCATTACCAGTCTTTCCCATCTTCGCTCCATCGTTCTTCCACCTCGAGAACAAAGCCAGACGGGGTTGGGTCACACCTCCATCGGGGTACTTCCCGTTGGCCGGATGCCCCTGCCGCCGCAAGGCGACCACCGATTCCCGCCCCGGAGCCTGCAAGCGCCATTTCGGCAGGGTGAAGTCGCAAAAAACTTCGTCCACAAAAAGACCCGTCGGCGCTTCCCCCGTTTCGAGAAACGCTATGAATCGCTTCGCAACTTCGTTCGCGCTCCCCATTCATATCGGTCCCATTCTGCGGCAGGTGCCATCGGCGAGCAATCACGCTTCAAGGGCCCCGCCATGCCGGCCGACGGCCGTCGTTTGCGCACGGTCATTGCGACAACCGCGACCGGACCTGCCCGCTAAAGTAGGCGCGGCCCTGCTCGGTGATCTCGAAAGCGCTTTCGAATATCGTATCGCGCTTCCGCTCCAAAGGGCCTTCTGCCACCAAACCGTCCAACGCCGCTTCGACGGCCAATTCGTCCAGCACCTGCCTGCTTCCTGACTCTTTATCTTCCTTCTTGGGAAAATGGGACATGAGGATCTCGACGCTTCCGGTCAAAGCCCCCTCTCTGTTGAATATCTGAAGCGCGTTGTAATAGTCCATCGTGATATCCGCCATCGTGAACCATCTGCGATTGCCGTTCGCGAAACGATACGCGTAGGCGAGCAGGAGATCGCGAACGTTGTAGATTTCTGCATTGTCATCGGGCTTGGCCTCATCACCTTTCGCAGCGCTGAGCAACTGTTGAAAGTGCTTTTCCACATCGGACACGCGGCTCTTGTGATGGTACTGGCTGATGAAACTCGGAACTTCCACCGCGGGATGGGTCAGGAGCACGAGGATTCGCTTACCGAGCGCTGAGGCCTGTCCAATTTCGAATAAGACCCACTGTGATTTAATACTGGCCGGAGAGACAATCACGATCAGGTCAGTGCAGGAGGCGATCCCGTCGCGGACCGCGTCCGTGATGCGGTCACCCCAGTGCACATCCTTGCTATCCAGGAAATGCTCGACGCCCAGGGCCTTCAACACCATGGCAACCCGCCGGGCGAGTTTTGCATCGACCGACGAGTAGCTTATGAAGGCCTTGAAGTTCACGTTAGTTGCTCCCCGTTCAGCAACCATCGTGCGTCACCGAATGGTCAAGTCAATTGAAGTTTCCAACGAACAAAGTTCCGACTCATCCAGGCAGCGCGAAACGCGGTCGATATAAGCCATCAACCAGCTCAACCGTTTCCCGGTGCAGTTGAGCGACGCATTCAACAGCAGCGCCGAGTTCCACGGAAGAGGCACCCAACTGCGCGAAAGTCCCCTGCGCGCGTGAACCGAAATCCCGCGGCGCGCGTTCGAATTCTGCGACCTCCAGCAATGCCGTTTTGTCATTGAGCGGGTACTGCCGGTTCAAGGCGAAAAGGACCAGCACAAGTTGGTTTACGGCCCGGGTCAGGCATGCCGCGGTTCCGTAGGCATCGCCGCGCTTGGCGAACTTGCGCGCGAAGGCTGCGAGCTCGAACTCCGCCTGCCAGAGATAATCCTGGACCACGGAGCCGCGCAAGGCCTCGGGGTAGTCGCCCACACGGCGCTTCAATGACTCAATCCGTGCTTCCGGATCGAAGAGAGGAGCGCAGACCGCGATCTCGCCGAGGTACGTGCTGCATTTCTCCCTCATACCAACGACGCCAGGCAATCCGTCCGCGCGTCTGACCTGTGCGCAACGCCAACGTCAGGTCGATGGCCACCGGTCTGACATTCTCTCCGAGACTCGTCACACGCTCGCTTCACTGCCGGAACCGCTTTGCAGACGGCACGCAATCCAAGGGCGCCTCCACAAATTTTGTTGAGCTCATCATCCTATTCTCGCATCTCCTTGAGCAGGGAGTGAAGTTCGACCGTAGCGAAGCTCGTTGCTCGGTCGCTCATCGCGTAGGGAATGACCAAGACATCATTGTGAATCAGTCCCCCACAGGAATAAACGACGTTGGGCACGTATCCTGAACTCTCGTCCGCCGTGGGAACAAGCAGCGGCTCGTGAGTCTGACCAATGACCCTGGAGGGGTCCTCGAGATCGAGCAACATCGCGCCAATACAATATTGGCGCATCGCCCCAACTCCGTGAGTCAGCACAAGCCAGCCGTGCTCGGTCTCGATCGGCGAGCCACAGTTGCCCACCTGCACCAACTCCCAGTGGAACTTTGGCGCCTTCAGCAGCGTCGGATTCTCCCAGTAACGAATATTGTCGGATCTCATCAAGAAGAGGTTCTCGCCATCCAATCGCGAAAGCATGACGTACTTCCCGTCGATTTTGCGGGGAAACAGAGCGAGGCCCTTGTTGCGCGCGCCAGTCCCCATGAGGGTTCGAATCTTGAGGATCGGTCCCCCATCGTGCTCTGAGAGCTGCGGAAAGATACGGAATCCGTTATAAGCAGTGTAGGTTGCATAATAGCGGAAGGACTTGTCGTCATCGACAAATCGGACCATGCGGGCATCCTCAATCCCCCGCGACTCGTTTTGCGAAGTGGGAAAGATAACCGCCTCGGACCAATTGCCATCCTCGGGAACCGCCAGGTCGTAGTTTCCATGCGCCACGGCCAAAAGGTTCTCTCTGGTTTCCTCGTATTCACTCAGGCTCTCAAAATCAGTCCGTGCCCTGGCCAGCGCCTCCCCCAGTTCTTCAATCGTGAACTCCTCGCTCAGGCTCGACAGGATCTTGGAAGCCGGCTTGCTGAGCGCTCCCGCCGCAATCAGGCTCTGGCGCCAGGCCTCATTGCGGCGCGGCTGGATGGTCATCTTCAACGGGCGTATGAAGGGACTTCGCTCGTCGATGGTAATGTCGCAGTTCTTGTCGATGAGTCCCCTCAGAAAGACGATCGAAGAAACGTGGCCCTCGCCGGTCGCACGAAGGCTCATGGCAAAGCGTGTGCTGCCTTCCGGCAGGCCGGCCTGGTTGCGTGCCGGGACCATGGAGGGGTTGAACAGCGCTGCCGATTCTACCGCGTACTCCATGGTGAAGTACGCGCCGATCAACAGTTGACGGGCCTCGTTTAGCTCCACCTCGGGAGGGATCAGTCCGAGAACCGCGTGATAGTGTTCAAGAAAGATCTTGTGAAGACCGGGATGCTTCAGTCCAAACTCCGTCTCGACCCGCTCCAAGAGATGGAGAGCCTCGGATTCGGGAAGCCGGATCACCCGGGCAATGATTCCCTGCGCACGCGGGTCACCTCCCGGATTAAAAAAACGCGCTATGGTGCGACGCGGATCGGGTTCGATGCGCTGTGACAGACGCTTGACTTTGATCATGTGTCCTCCTCTGCACAGTTCGCAACTTCGGCGGCATTTGGTGGCATCGGTGCCACCACATCGTGTGAGCATCCGACGAAGTCAAGAGCGCAAGTCGCGATCGGCGCAAGAAGCGCATGGGATAGCAGGTGTGCCTTGGCATTCCCCTTTCGAGATGGGTCAATGTCCCTAGGAACGCGCCCGACCGCGCCGAGCCCCCGGGCTCGCGCTCACATCTCAAGACCTTCGGGGTCTATTTGTCGACCAGCCGGCTATGCTGGGGCAAAGCGCGCTCGCCCATGATTTCGGTCTCGGGAACGGCGGCTTCTACCTCCACAATCTCAGCGGGAGTCAACGTGATCTCGGCCGCAGCTGCGTTTTCCTCGAGGTAACGGCGGCGCTTGGTTCCGGGGATGGGCGCAATGTCCTCTCCCTTCGCCAGTAACCAGGCGAGGGCCAGCTGGCCGGCCGTGATGTTCTTCCGTCGGGCCAGCGTCCTGATTCTTTCGACGAGGGCGAGATTGTGGTCGATGGCCTCCGGCGCGAAGCGCGGGTATCGCAATACGCGCGCATCGTCCGCGGGCAGGTCGGTGGCGCTCGTGATCGTACCCGTAAGAAATCCTCGTCCGAGCGGGCTGTAGGGCACAAATCCAATTCCCAACTCGCGTAAGGTCGGCAGGATCTCCTGTTCCACGTGCCGCACGAAGAGCGAGTACTCCGTCTGCAATGCGGTGATCGGGTGAATCCGATGCGCCCGGCGGATCGTCGCGGGCGAGGCTTCGGACAGACCGAGATACTTCACCTTCCCCGCGCGAACCAGCTCCGCCATCGCACCAACCGTTTCTTCGATCGGTGTCTCGGGATCGACGCGATGCTGGTAGTACAGGTCGATATGATCGACACCAAGTCGGCGCAGCGAGGCGTCGCAGGCGGCGCGGACATGTTCGGGCTTTCCGCTCACGGCGAAGAACGAGGGGTCCTCCTTCTTCCGAACAATGGAAAACTTTGTCGCGAGCAATACTTCATCGCGTCGCCCGCGAATCGTGCGACCAATGAGTTCCTCGTTCGCGCCGATGCCGTACATGTCGGCGGTGTCGAGAAAGTTGATACCCAGGTCGAGTGCACGGAGGATCGTGGCGGCGGATTCCGCATCGTCGCGGGCGCCGTAGAAATCGCTCATGCCCATACAGCCGAGTCCCATGCGAGAAACGGCTGCACCTTGTGATCCGAGTTTGATTGTCTTCATGTCAATTGCAGGGTTGGCGTGCTGTCTCGTGGCCACAGAAATTTTCGCTCGGCTTTGGCAATCGGCTGGTCGTTGATGCTCGCAAACCGCCGCGCCAACAGACCGTTTGCCGCGAACTCCCAATTCTCATTTCCGTAGCTGCGGAACCATTGACCGGAATGGTTGTGCCACTCGTATTCGAAGCGCACAGCGATGCGGTCGTCCGTAAATGTCCAAAGTGTCTTGCGCAAACGATACTCCAGCTCGCACCCCCATTTGCGAGTCAGAAAGGCGGCGATCTGCTGTCGCCCACGAAGGAATTCGAAGCGGTTGCGCCACTCCGAATCCAGGGTGCAAGCAACGGTTACGCGCTCCGGGTCCCGCGAGTTCCAGGCGTCTTCGGAAAGCTGCACTTTCAGAATGGCTGTTTCCTCGGTAAAGGGCGGCCGCGGCGCACGCAAAACCTCCTCGTCGAGCGACAGAATATCCAGGTAGTTGTTGTCGGCGATCGTCATGATGAGTCTTTTCAATCGAGACATACCCGCGCAAGCCCTGTGCCATGAACGGCAGATCTTCGCAAGTGGCTGACTGTCAGAAACAGCGAGCCCGTCCGTGACTTCACGGATCACGGAGGAAATTTCGAACGTCCGAAAACCCGTCCCTGGATGGTCGATCCTTCTTCCGCCCACTCTCCGCGCTCATGCCGCCCGGAGGCGGGCATCGGCGGCGGAGCATTACATCGTTGCTGCTCTGACCGAAATTGATGTCTTTGGCCAGTATCGCCGCGTCCAAAGGAGAAAAATCAGGCCAAAGATCGTTCCGAGGGGCAGCAGCAACACGGAGAGCGAAGCACAGATGATCGTCAGGGTTCTGTTGACCCGGAAGAGGATCAAGAACGACATCAAGAAATAGAAACCGGTCTTCAGAAACCAAATGACCGTTGTGGAAAAGACCCGAATCAACAAGTCACGTGGCAACGAATCCGCGTCCAGATCTCGAAAATCGGCCACAACAATTGCGCTCCCTGGACGAGAAGTAGCGACGCCTGGACAAAATACAGCAGCCCGGGACCAGGAACGGAGTTCGCAAATCGGGCTTCACGATTTCCGGCTCGAGAGGGCTGCCCGGACAGGTTGGCCTCGGCCTTTTCCGATCCGGATGGCCGGCGGGATCAGCCGCGCAGGCTCGCTAGCCCCACGGGATAGACCTGCCTCTTGAATAAGCTGCCTTAGGAGCGCCTCGTTCATCCTCCCGAAAGCCGGTATGAACTATGAATCGGCTCAAAGGTCAATGGCCTTCAGATGAACTCACTAGCTCATTGAACCGCACCTAGCCATTGCCGAAGGGGCCGCCAGGGATCAGTCGATGCCTCGGAGCACACGTTGCTTGAGTTTGCAATACCCGCGAGCCGCTCCAGACGAAACCTCCGAGCCAATCATCCTGTGCGCGGACGAGCACCCTCGCTCTCTCGTTCGATTCGAGTTCTCTACGGCAACATGTCGCCCTCTAAGCTATGTCAAAGGCGAACGAAACCATTTCCAGTTTAGCCGACGCGCATCCCGAACGCTTCCCCTGGCTTGCTTTTCTTTTGCGGTCAGTTGTGCTGGTGCGCGGACAGAGCCTCAAAGTGCCCGAGATTCGCCCCTCCGCATCGATGGTTCGTGCTCATCCGGCTCACGGCCCCCCATGAGCGTCAAGCGGGGTTACTTGATGAAATAGCCAGCGACCCGCCAACTGCCCTTCTCGTCCTTCATCGGGGTAATGGTCTCAACGGCATCCGGTTTCTCGACAAAGTTGGTCTTGAATTGGATCACCACGTATTCTCCTTCGGGCGCGCCAGGCAGAGTCGTGGCTGGCTGCGCTCCGAGCAATTGGCGTGACTTCACCTCACCCAACGGCTCCCGAACGAGGGCAACCATTCTCACCCAGTCCTTTTCGGATATCTTCTCCTGGAAGAACGGAGCCGCTTCAGACCAACTCTTCTCGTATTCCTTCGCGTCAACAAGCGCGAGCCATGATTCGGCAGCTTTGATCGCTGGATCTGTATTCTCCTCTGCCCAAGAGAAGACCGACGACGCTGCGATGGCGACGACCAGAAGGAAATCACGGAAGATTCTGCCTGCTTTCATTTTTCTTGTTTCATTCGCACGCGTGAGGACCGGTTTCCACGCCGGCGGGCTCGGCCATCTTGACGTTCATAGGCAACCGGACACCCTTGAGACGCGCCAAAAAGTGCTCCGTTTGACATAGCGCATAGCGGCCAAGCGCATAACTAGCCCAACGCGGCTTCGAAGACCGCCCGGTATTTTTCCACGTACTTGCGATCATGCTGATACAACTCCAGATGACCCGCCTCCACGTTGGCGATGCGGCGCGGATCACCGGCGGCCATCCCCTCCAGAAGAAAATCGGCCATGGATTGAATACGTGTCATAACGGAGTCAATTACTCGGGAGCGATCGCTCAGTCCATAAGCATCACAAAACAACCGCATCCGGCGGGCCTGCTCCTCCGGTGCCCCAAACCCCTCCGTTTGCTCCGGGTCGGCGAGTGGCACAAATCGGTACAGAGCGTACACCAGATCCCATTCCCTGGGGCCGGCATGCGCAAAATCAAAGTCGATCACTCCGGTCAGTTCTCCGTCGATAAATATGCAGTTATACGGAGCAAAATCTCCGTGGCAGATTACCTGGACAGGTTCCCGTGTGGATGCCCGCCAGCCTGTGCGCCAGGAGGCAGCCACATCCGCCGTCGCATCGTGAATTGCTCGCAGCATGAATGCTGCCCGGACCATCACCGCGTCGCTACGCTGTGTCCCAACCAATGGGGTCGATCCAACAATCCCAGGCAGAAAGGTGAGTATCTCACGACCTTCCGCGTCCATGCCCAGCGGCTCAGGGACGAAAGCGATGCCTTTCGACCGCAAATGCACAAGCAACCGGTGAACCTCTGGCGTCCAAGGCCCCGCCTCTCGACGGACAGTATCGCCAATCCGCCAAACTCCGGAAATATTGCCGCCCTTCAGTTCTTCGCCCGAATTCATGATGGAACTGGAATACGCCGACACCACCGCCTACGCGGCTACTGGCCGGCTTCAACGTCGCTCCAGCCTCCCCAAGGACGAGTCCAGCCATGAGTCTGCCAACGATACACGAAATGGATCGTAAGGCCAAAAGAAGGCAGGCCGATCACCCAATACCAAAAGAAGCTCGTTCCGAAAACCAGGGCTGTCCCTCCGATGATCGCGACCCATTTGATCAGGCGAAAGAGAGGCGATTGAGCTCTCTTCGAAAACGCAACTCGCAACTCTCGTTTAACGGCATTCTGCATATCGTGTTCCACGGCGAGGCCGGCTGCTCCAACTGAAATGTCACAGGTCAAAAGGTCCGACCCCATTTGAAGCCGGCGCCGCTAAGTCCCGTAGTCTTTGACCAAGTCTTGAAGTTCCTTCGTCCGTTCCTTGGTGAGCTCCGTTCGGCTCCCGTCGTAGATCATGGGCGCCATGCTGCCGCCGCGAGCTTCGAGATCAGCTTCAAAATCTGCCTGGGCATCACGAAATGCTACCCACGCCCGCTGGGGGCTCCTAAGCTTTGCTTGAGCCTCCTTGTCGACCTTGCTCATGAGCTGCTTGTATGCCTTGTTCGTGGCTGCGTCTGCCGCGTCGAAATCCTTCACCGCTTGCTGGTTCATTTCTGCCTGGCTCTGTGCACGAGCCGGTATCGGCAGAATACCGATCAGGCTCAACGCGACGCAGAGAAGGAGTGCGGACGCAATTTGCTTCATGGCTTCGGTAGTCTCATGGGCTGCGCAAAAGATGCAACTTGGAAACGAATCGCCGAAGGGTTCGAGGCAGATGACGACATATAGCCACCCTTGTCTCCTCGGTCTCCACGTCATCAATAAGACACGGCGGCCCGCTTTCCTGCGTAGTCTTAAAATCTCTACCAGATCGACCGAAATTCACTTTGATTCAGAACCCATTACGCTAAAATAATCTACTTTGGATCGTTTGATTTACTGGTTGGCGGCGGCGGCGATTGCTGTGATTCGACGGCTCCCGCTGGAGCTGTGCTTTGTCCTCGGCCAGCTCATCGGCGCCCTTTCGTGGGCGATTCTGCCCCGCTACCGCAGACTCGCGAGGGAGAATCTTTCAGCGGTTTTCGCGAAGGAAATGTCCTCGTCGGAGATCCGGCGACTGACGTTTCGTCATTTCACGACGCTTGGGGCCAATGGCATCTGCTCATTCAAAGTTGCTGCCCTTTCACAGAAGGCCATTCTCCGCGTCGCGCCTTTTGTGAATAGCGAAGTGGTCGAGAGAAATATCTTGAAAGGCCGAGGCGTGGTCCTTGCCATAAGCCACATGGGCAGTTGGGAGCTCTACGCTCAGGCCGCCTTTCAACGGCCCGAGACGCGTTTTGGGACGATCTATCAGGCTTTGCGCAACCCATACCTGGACGACCTCATCAATCGCGACCGGCAAAAAGGCGTGGAAACGTTTGACCGCAAGAATGGCTTCCAAGCCGCCATCGCTTTGTTGCGAAAGCCTGGATGCACGGCCGTGTTGGTGGACCAAAGCGCGGGCAACGGGGGAATCTGGATGCCGTTTTTCAACCGCTTATGTTCGACGTCACCTTTGGCAGCCGCGCTGGCAATCCGGACCAATTCTGTTGTCGTGCCGGCCGCCATCTACACCTCCGGCTTCGCCCGCTGGCGCATCGTCTTTGAGGAGGAAATCCCCTACGATCGAGGCAACCCAGAGCAACTCACTGCGGACATCGATGCGGCTCTCGAACGTCAGATCCGCCGGTCGCCCGCGGATTGGTTCTGGGTCCACAACCGATGGAAAACTCCCTGGCCAAACCTCCTCATCGCCAGGCAAAAGCGTGGGACTTACTTTCCGCCCGGAACCGACCCCTCGACGCTCTACCCCTTTCGCTTCCTGATTCGCTCCCCGAACTGGCTTGGCGACGCCGTCATGAGCCAGCGCGCCGTGCGAGCGTTCAAGCACGGCCGCCCGGACGCCCGGCTCACCGTTCTTACGCCAGCCAAGCTCGAAGCTTTCTGGAAGTTGGTTCCTGAGGTCGATGAGGTCGTCTCCTTCGTCCCCGAAGACTCGCTTTTCTGCATAGCGAAGAAGATACGCGGGCGCTTCGAGGCAGCGATACTCCTTCCAAATTCGTTGCGCAGTGCGGCTGAGGTATGGCTCGCGGACATTCCCCGTAGGGTGGGATTTCGTGGACACTTTCGCGCGATGCTCCTTACTCAGATCATCGATGAGCCCAAGACGAAGAGATCTGGCCGGCCCAGGCATCAGGCTGATCGCTATTGGCGCATCGCCGAAAGGGTTGGCGCCATAGACCCTCCCCCGCTGCCGCCCAGGCCGTCGTCACTGCGAACCCCTCTCGTGCTTGGAGTCTGCCCGGGAGCAGAGTACGGACCTGCCAAGCGCTGGCCTGCCGAGCGTTTCCGAAGAACGATGGAACTGGTCTCTGGAAAAATCGTTTGTTCCTGGGTCGTCGTCGGAACGGATCTCGATCGCGGTCTCGCCACTGAAATCCTGCAAGGCTTCGACGGGAACGCGAAAGATCTCACGGGCAAGACTTCGCTGAACGGACTGATCGAACAAATCCTGAGCTTCCGCGTGCTCCTCACGAATGACACGGGAACCATGCACCTCGCAGACTATCTTGGGATTCCACTTGTAGCTGTTTTTGGCTCCACGGAACCGCACCTCACTGGTCCCCGCTCTCCAAAGAGTACTGTCCTGCGACATCAGGTCGAATGCAGCCCGTGTTTTCTCCGCGAATGTCCGCTCGACTTTCGCTGTATGCGCGCGGTCTCCCCGGAGGAGGCTGCAAATGCGATCCTGGCGCACCTCGAGTCGCTCCGCCCAGAGCCGATTTCGGTTCGATCGTCAAGCTTGAGCTGAACGGCCGTCGCCAACTGCCGGCGGAGTCCGTTCGGCGAAGGTGGAGCACCTGGCGCTACCGCTCATGGAAACTTGGAAATGATGTAACTCCAACCGGTCACCATCGTGAACTTGGCCGCCGAACCAATCCGGGCCACGGTATGAGGAATTTGATTTCCGGGTGAAACGGGCCGGATTCTCAATAATAAACCGCGCGAGCAGAGCCTTCTCACCGATACCAAGCCTATCGACATCCAGAAGGGGGCCGCCGGGCAGCACTGAGACTTCCTCGGGCGGAAGATCGCTTGGCTTACCCTCTGAATCAACGGATCTTATCACGGTCGAACACGCGGCTGCGCGACCTCGAACCGTCTGTGAGGCGGCGAACTGGCAGGACACATTAACCCGCTCTCGCGACCGCTTCTACTTCCACAAGCGTGGCTTTCGATGCGAGGGAAGCGACACCAAGACCAGTGACCGCGGGACGTGAATTGCCAAGAAAGCCGGCCAAGATCGGCGCCAGCGCTTCCATGTGTTCTTCAAGCTCGCCACGGACATAGATACGCACGTGCAGGAGGCTGTCTACGCTTGCACCGGCGGCTACAAGTGCGGTTCGCAAATTGTCCAGGGCGGCTTCAAACTGGCCCGCGATGGAGGTCTGGGTCACTTGGTATTGGCGGTCCCAATCGACCTGGCCGGAAACAAACACCAGCGCACTCTCCGCATCAACCACGGCCTGCGACATTCCAAAGGGCGCACCGTCATACAGTTGTTCAGGGTTCACTAATTTCTTTGCCATCTTCTTCGCCTCCTCATTTAATCGCGTTGATTTCCGGATCTAAGGATGGAACTTTCTCCAACGTACCTGCAATCTGATTTTCTGATTGATGGTCGGAGCATATCAATTCGCCTCAAGAAATTCTTCCTCACGGTTGCTTTCGAAGGCTCGATAAAATCAAGGTAGCCATCGGGATGCTCCCGATAGCGCCGTCGTCCCGCTGATCGATCGTCCCCCATTTTCGTATTGTTGGCTTCCACGAGATGAATGTTTTGTCCACTCGGAGCGCGTGCAAGCATCGTATTCAGAAGCGTGTGCGCGTCGCAATTGCTGGTGGTTCGCTGCGTTGCACAAGAGGACCGGGTGCGCGAGGCGCCTAACGTCACGGTAACTTATCCCGATTTGCGTCCCGGCTCATTAGGCGTATGGACCATTCCACTCAGAGGCCCCACGTCTCCAAATGCTCTTCCTCCATACCCAGATGATGGCCGAACTCATGAAGATACGTAATCACAAGCTGCTTCGGATAATCATCTCCGTCTTCAATGCTTTGCTGCTTGATTACAGGGAGATATAGTCTGATCCGCTCTGCCGAGCGGCAATATCCACCCATGGTATCCGGAGCATTCGAATCCTCTGAAATCTTTAGGAACTCATAGCCAATGCGCAAAGCTTCGGGCCGAAGATTCTCCGCCATCCTGGAAATGACATCATCGATGACCTTCTTCGCGAAGGCAGTCTCTTGTTCCCATTCATCCACGGCTGAGTTATTGCAATCATCGCTACCCATGCGGTTCTGCTTAACGTGTAAGCTGAGCCGACCGCTGGGCGAGGGCAAGCGTAAAACGGCAGGTGGGTCGGGTTAAGGAAAGCGTGTGCGCCCGGCAGCTCCGGCTTGCCATCGCCTTCGGGAAAAGTCGTCCGGCCAGCCGCAGATTGCCCCAGTCCACCCGCCGCTCCAGCAAGCCGAGACACTCTCTTCGCCCACCGGCCGTATCGGGACATCCGCAGACCTCGAACCGATCGCCGTTTCCACCCACGTCCGCCGCCCGCGCAGCGGCCCAGGATAGTGAGGCAAACTGCTCCAAGCACACGCTCCGATGCCCTGCTCCTCCTCTCATTCCGTCCGCACCGGATTGAGGTGGATGCAACCGCGCAGCGCCCCAAACCAGTTTCCCGGTTCCACCAGGATCGCCTTGTAGCCCTCTCCAAAAAGGTGCTCCAAATAAAAGCGGGCCGCTTGTTCACGCGGCGCATGAAGGCGTTCTGCAGCCATCCCATCCCTCGCGAAAGATTGGCCCGGAGTCTCCACCAGAGGATGGTAGTGGTTGCTCATCAGACGGCGCGATCAACCCGAAACCCGCTCCACTCCCTGGCCGGCTTCACCAAAGTGCGCACAAACATCTCACCATCCGCATCCTGATCCCCACGCGCCATCACATGGTAAATCGTCCCTTCGAATTCCACCTGCACCGCTCGCGCCTTCTGCAACCACGTCCCAATAATCTCCACAATAAATGGCCGACCCCTTTGGCTGCATCTCTTCTCGTCTCACGGTGTTCCTCTTCTTCACTAAGCATTCAAAAGAGCATTCTGTAGTTCCCAATCCTGCCGTCATCCGCAATCTTCCGCGCGACCTCGCGGTAGTTACTCACCAAAGCGGATATTCTCGACGGTTCTATGCTCCAAAGCAAAATCTGCGAAATACCTTTCGCCACCATTACCTGTGGGAGCTTGAGCCACCAAACCAACCCGAATCGTCTTTTCAACGGGTAGATTGCAAAATCGCGTCATATAGAATTTCTTGCCGTCAACCGAATAATGGAAAGCGGTGGCTGAAAGGATAGCCGAACCATATTTTTGGAAGACGAATTCGCACGACCTGCACGCGGTCCAAAAGCTGGTTGGAGAATTGCGGGAGCGGGGGAAATACCAGCTTAGGATTTGCTATGAAGCGGGCCCCGACCAAGGACCGTCAGATTGCCGAATGGCTCTGCCTCGCTCTGAGCTAAGTCACCGAGTCGTCCATAAACGGCGACTACTGCGCTCAATGAAATGACGTTTTGACCTCCGGCAATGATAGCTTTCTTTCCATTTCGCGTAATCTCAAGGCCGATCATATATTCTCAGCCGAACGTCCGCAGTCAGATAACCCCCGGAGTCGGGCATGCCGCATGCGTAAGCATCCGAAGTGCCGGACGGAGTGGGGTTATCTGCACTGCTTTGTTCGGTCTTTTCCTTTGCTTGTTGGATATGTGCAGGAATCTCTTTGCTCAAGGTTTTGGAAATTCATTTCACATTTGCCTCGCGGCGGATGGATCGTGCTTCCATCCGGACTCGGTGGTCCATGTGTTGATCCGTCTACTACCGCAAAGGGCGGAGCGTTGCCATCTTGTTATCGAAGTCGGGGCTTCCGGCGCTGCATCGCAATCGTTCCGAATCGTCCGTCCTCCGTTAAGAAGGGGATCAAAAAGTTCCCCCGAACGCCTGCCGCGGCGAGCGGTGCGGGGTTTGGGGGCGCACAGTCCCCAGCAGATCGCCGCCGGCGCGACCGGTTCGAAGCAGGCTCCCTTCTGGCAGGGGCGAAAATAATCGGCTCCGGGCAGTTCTGCCCGGTCATGGTTATGCAAATTCTGCATTACCGCCATCTCCAATCGGCATTATCCCTCGTCGACGGACACGGTTAGCTTTTCACCCAATATGAACAACAATGCCATTCCGTCCCGCCAACTCCTCGATCGGCTCCATTGGCGCTATGCAACCAAGAAGTTCGACCCAAAGCGCAAAATCAGCGCCGAGGATTGGGCTGCCCTCGAAGAAGTGCTCGTGCTCTCGCCGTCGAGCGGCGGCCTGCAGCCTTGGAAGTTTATTGTCGTCACCGACCCGGACATTCGAACACAACTGCAACCCGTTTCGTTTGGACAGACCCAGGTAACCGATGCCTCGCATCTGGTGGTTTTCGCAGCCGAGAAGAATCTTGATGAGACCGGAGTGGATGCCCACATCGCCCGGACGGCGGAAGTTCGCGGTGTCTCCGTCGAATCATTAGCCACCTTTCGCAATATGCTCGTAGGCGGCATCGTCGAGGCCCTGGATCAACCCCATCGGCAGGCTTGGGCGAGCCGACAAGCCGCCATCGCGCTGGGCAGTCTGCTGACAAGGGCCGCGTTGCTTGGGATCGACGCCTGTCCGATGGAAGGCTTTGTGCCCGCGCAGTACGACGCGATTCTGAAGCTGGAAGAACAAGGTCTGACCACAGTGGCCGTTTGTGCATTGGGCTATCGCTCGGAAGACGATGCTTACGCGAGTCTTCCGAAGGTGCGGTTCCCTAAAGAGCGAGTCCTCGCCCACGTCTGACGCGATGGGAGCATTGCCGCCTGCGACCGTCACGGCGTTGTCTCGTCCCTGGAAGGCGCGGCGGCCGGCCAGGTCGGTGGTGCAGCCCCTGAACGGAGGGAGCAGAGGGGCAACTTCCTGTTGCCAGATGCGCGGCGGCGTCGCGACACCTGCTCCAGGATCCCGCAAACGCCATCCGCTCCTGACCAGTCGGCGACGCGGCGGCGACTCAGGCTTCTCTTCCAAAATACCTCCGCACGTCGGATTTGATCCAGGCGACGAGAAGCGGGATGCACACATGCCAAAAGCAACAGCTGGTCAAGCCGATCGCTATCATCACGATGCCGTAAACCCACAGCCATGGCTTCGCACTAAAGGCAAAACGGCAATAGGCTCGCCACCGCCAATGGCGCGCCCATCGCCAGACAAACTGATGCGATAATCATCTTCTCGATCTCCCCCATGCCCAACTGTGTGGTGGGGGTGAGAAAAAGGACGACTCCGGCCAAGGCCACGAGCACGTACATTGTAGCGAGAGTCCAAAGATAAATATTATACCAGGTAATGACTTTTGGACGTGTTTCCATGGCAGACCGTGATTCGTGAAGTTGAACTGGTAGTGCCCAATATCGGGCTCACGAGCGCACGTCACTTAAGATCTCCCTCTCGGTCAAGGCCAACGAGCGAACTTACTACCTATCGAAGTTCGGGCTCGCCGAGAGGGTGCCCCCGAAGCGATCGTGGCATACACCCCCGGGCTGCGGCTGGCCTTGGCCCTCGGGAAAGGTTGTCCGAGCTAGCCGGGATTGTACGGGTCCACTCGCTCCCAGGCGACCAGTCCCACATCTGTTCCAAGATGGGCATTTCTGCCCATTTTGTTTTAGAAGTAGATCACGCTTGGCTTCAGCTCCAATTCATCAATCAACGCATTCAGTTCCTCATTCGATAACCTTCGTCCCTTTTCTGCATAGGCGGTCAAGGCGGCTTCGATCATGTTTGTTCCGAAAGAGCGACCGTCATAGCGCGGGGTGGTGGTGATGACCGTTTTCACACCGCGCTCTTTGAGGAGAGCGATGTTGTCTTCGGTGGTGGTGTTCGTGACCACAGTCTTCCCGTCGAGGCGGGCGGGCATGTATTTGCGCATGAAGAGAAAGTCGCCAGCGATCAGGTCGGAGCCTTCGAAGTATTTGCGGTATCTTGACTCGTGCTCCGCGCCGTCGCTCCCGTAGAAGATGAGGGACATGGGGAAGTAACTGACTAAGGGCAACATGATCCGCGCCACGCGTTTGAAAGCGGGAATGCCATACAACGGAATTGGAATGCCCAACGCCACCATCAGATCCCCAAAGACGGCCTTGTCGCAGACCTCTGCGACGGCGATGGCGAGTCCTTGTCGGTCGACCGCGACGGGGACAAATCCCTGTTTGAAATGGACCTTACCCAGTTCTGCTCGGGCGAGATCGAAGACGCGGCGCTCCAGGGTGTGTTTGAGGCCGCGTCCGTCGCAAAGCGGGGTTTTCGTCACGCCCTCCACAAGTTTGAGAGCGGCGCGCAGCGGATACTCGCGTTCATCGAGGCGCAGGTACAAGTCGACGCCGCCGACCCCAAACGCGTCCACTTTACCATCGAGGTCGAGGTACATCTGGCGAGCCTTGGCCACGTCGCCGTCCGTGCCGACGCGTTCAACAAGGATTTCCTCATCCTTGAATCTAATCGTCACCTGCTTGTTGCGTCTCGAACTCCCCAAGCTGACGCTGATGGCGCGTTTCACAAGCCTCCGAAAAATATGCAGCGCATTTGGAATCTACCCCGGGAGCTATAAAACGATGACATTTTACTCAGCTGTTGGGAGACAACTCCGCCTCACCACGGCCGCCACCAATCAAGACGGCGCCACACGAGCAACTCCATCTGGCCGAGGAGACTAAAAGGCAACCAGGATCGGCCTCTAACATTGCTCTTGTCGACATTGCTTCGACTGCATTTCGCAAAGCGAAATGAGTGACGAGCGCTTTCGTGATTCAGCGACCAGGCCACATTTCACATTTCCCACGCCGGTTACTCACGGTCACAATTTTCATGGGAATCTCCAAAGAAGCGAAGACGCAAGAAAAACGAGCGTGAAGGACAGCGGTCAGCCACTTAGTGTTCACGGTGTTTGACATTGCTTCGATCTTCCTCCCGAGGGCGTGGTCGGCCACGAAATGCTTTCGAACTTCGCACGCCAGGCGGAGGACGCCCGCGGGGGTCCGCATGTTCAGCTGCTCTGTAATCCAATCGAGTCTCATGGTGGTTTCCTTCTGAATCATCGCCGCAAGCAGCCCTTCTCGGCAATCTCCCTTGCGAGCCCGTCGCAGGGTCTCGAGATCGGGCATGCCTGCGATCTTCAACTCGGAACGTCTTCGTGGGGCAGGTATGGCTGGCGGGTGAACAGAGCCTCCGGACGGCCTCCTACGGAACCCAGCCGGGCAACGCGGCAGCCTGCCTAACCCAGGTCGCCATCTGCGTCTCGGTCGAGTTCGTCGCCTTCGTAGATGTCGATCCAGCGCGCATCCTTGCTGCGCACCGTGCCACCGGGCGGGACCGGCCGCAGGAACCGGCCGCAGAAGAAGGTCACCTTGACGTAACGGGTCAGGACGTGGAACGACAGAAACCAGCCCTGGCCCTCGATGCCGTAAAATGGCGAATTCCACTTCACCGCCTTGCGCACGTTAGGCACGTTGCGCACGATGAGCGCGTCGAGGCGCTTCCCGAGATCGCTCTTCCAGCCGGGCATGGCTGCGATGTACTTCTGCACCGGGGCGTCGCCGTCCGCCTTCGCGATCTGCGGGTTGCCGCCCGAGAGGAGAACGACGGCGTCCTTCCCGCCTGCTCGCGCGGTGATCGGCCCGGCTTCACTCACAGCCAGACGGGCCGGCGCGCCCCGCTTCGGTGAGGACCTGGACTTACGTGGCTTGCCTGGGCGCGACGCGCCGCGCTTGGACTTCGGCTTCGAGTCGACCGCCTTCTCAACGGATTTGAACTTTGGGGCTTTCATTGCTTCCAGCTGCTTCGGTATGCGAAGAAAGTTGCTTAACGAAGGCGAGTAAATTCACGCCGAAAGACGTTGTTTATGGGTTGTGATATTTGCAACGGGCAAACAAACGCGACGCGCCTACTGATCATTCAGTCCTTTTCCATTGAGAATTTGCGGCATGCATTTCTCAACCCTCGACTCCCGGGTTTTGGCTTGTTTCGGCGCCGCGAAATAGAGGATGTAGGCTCTTTGCCGTCCCGGCGTCAATGCCGCAAAGGCAGTTTTCAAGGCAGGACTTTCATCGAATTTCTTCTGCAATTCTTCAGGAACTGCGAATTCCGCAGTCTTCTTATAATTCACCTTCAAGCCTGCTTTCTCCGACTTCAATGGCCTCATGAATATAGGCCTTCAAGGTGGGTTCCATCTCAACGATCTCCCGGACACTGCTGAAGCGAATCTGGCGCGCCGCCTGCACGTTCTCCGTTTGTTGAATTAGAATGCCCTGGGCATCCCTCAAAAGGGCACCTTTGAAAAACAGCAGCGCACAGTATTCCTTAAATCCATGTATGAGCACGACGTTATTGTTCTGAAACGTGTAGCAAGGCTTGCCCCATTTCAGTTCTTCGGTCAGCTGACAGCCAAGAATGATCCTCCTCAACGTCGCCGTTTCCTCATGCCACTTTTCAGCTCTGCTTAAATAGGCATCAACCTTAGGATTCGTTCTACACATTGTCCGTGTGTCTCTTTCACTTGTTTGCGGTATTGGCCCCCACATCCTTGCCTGACGATTGCGCTATCCTCGCCATCTTTCCATCTGCCCTGGTTCGGCTTGGTCGTTGACGTCAATCCACCGATCTCATAGCATCCTCTGCAACTCTGCACGTATGACCCCCTCCCGACCTCTGGAAACTACGAGATATCTCCACGCAGACCTGGATGCACGACATGTCTATACACCAGATAGGCTTCGACGATCGTCCGCTGCGGGAACTCGTCATTCCCGGCAGCCACGACGCCGGCACCTTCGTGATGGAGCACAGGATCGACAACAATTCCAGCAAGTGCCAGGAGATCTCCATTCTCGAACAACTGAAGGCCGGCTCCCGCTACCTCGACCTGCGGGCCCGGAAGGCCAAGGACGGCTTGTACTGGATGTTCCACGGCGCTGCCTGGACGCATGTGAAACTCGTGGACGTGCTGACGGACATCAAGACCTTTCTCGATCAGTCGACCGGTGAGATCGTCATCGCGACCCTGCTGATCGATGACAAAACCAACGAAGATTCGGGTTGGGAGTGGGCGTGCAAGCAGGTGGAGAGATACATGGCGACCCCCTCCGACGTGAACGACAAGAGCTTCGCAGATGTCACGCTGAAGGAACTTCGGTCCGCGGGCAAGCGTCTGGTCCTGCTGCGGAGCGGCGACGCGTCCCAGTTCGCCTGCATGGACCGGGCAGGCGTGTGGGGAAATTCACGCCACCCCTCGGATTACGTGAAAGCGCTCGAAAATTACAGGATCTGGAGTGACAAGATGTGGATCCTTCACCTCGGCATCCCGTACAAGGTCGACGACATCCACAACTCCCTGCGGACCCGCGCCGGATGGAACGCCAAGGAATTCGTGCCCCGTTTCAAGGGCGAAGAGCCCTACGAGTCCTGGCTGGCGCGAAGGCTGAATATCATCAACGTCGATTTCGTCGAACAGTTCGGATGGGTCGATGCGATCGTCAGGCTCAACGTTTACCCCAAGACCGAGCCCGCGACTATCGTTCCCCGGGTCGCCACCGAGAGTTTCACCTGGACGCTTAAGGCCATCAACAACAACGGCATCCTCAGCGTCGAAGCAAGCGCGTTCGCGCCCTTCCGCGCGCAACAGGGCCAGATCCACGTGTACTCGGCTCAGGACGATCCCGCCGGGAAGGCGCGAGCCTGGGCCTGGGACAACGAAGCGCAGGTATGGAATACGGGGCTGAAGTGGACGCCCGGTATGTGCATCGCCTGGGTCGCAGAGAAGTCCGTCAACGGGCCTCGCGTGCCATT
Organism: uncultured Verrucomicrobiae bacterium; assembly: GCA_963820865.1. Lineage (GTDB taxonomy): Bacteria > Verrucomicrobiota > Verrucomicrobiia > Chthoniobacterales > Terrimicrobiaceae > DASTFP01. Next base: position 565,244 of record CAWGBZ010000007.1, on the reverse strand, counting down.
CTTGAAGCTCAAGACGGTAAACGACGTGAGCACCAAGGGAGCGAAATTCACCTGGAAGCTGCGAATCGGTGACGACAATGGCAAGTTGATCCTGGAAGGAGACACCGACGCGCCGTTCCGTGCGCAGCAAGGGCAACTGCACGTCTACCCGCTGGGTTCGACCTTTCCCTCCAACCCCGACGGAAAGGCGGAGAAGTGGAAATGGGACAATGAGGCGCATCCATGGCATGTCGGTGTGACGTACAGCCCCGGGAGGAATGTCGCATGGGTGGCGCAGCAACCGCCCAACGGGCCGAACACGTTCTTCCTGAAGACCACGATTTAGGGGTGTATCTTCCCCATCCCCACAGCTTGTGTCAACGAGAGGCGAACTATGCTCCGATTACTGCCCCAATCGGCCTCTTGGGACCAATCCGGAGGCCAAAAGTCCCATTTGACCATTATTCGAACCCCTCATGCTGCGACTCTATGCGATTCGGTCGCAAAATTCGGCCCCGAAGATCTCGAAATGCGACTCAGACGCCGCCGGCGCGCTTCGGGTTCCCCTTTTCGCTTATTTTGGGCCTAGCTTGCCACGTTGTTAATGATAAATCATTCCAAAAGAGGCGCCAGACTTGACGGACAAACGCATCGACGCGCCCGAGCATCTACCTCGAATTGTCAAACACAACGACCGTGCTCGTTAGCGGCTAGGTTGCGAGTGCCAATCGATCGAAAACCAGGGAGTCTTCGTAAAACGCCGCATTGATTACTGGTCCACCAAGGCAGATTCGTGCTCTAGGGCCACTAGGTGGCGACGAAGTTCAAGAATCGGTCAAATTTTTCAAGCCGCGAGAAGTTGGCGGTTTGTAAAGTCATCGAGGGCGGCGTCAAGCTGTCGCCAGGCCGTGGCCAGAGGGTTGCGTCGCTTGAGGTCCTCGGGAAGTTTCGAATCGAGCAAGATGAGACCTTGAGTGAGGACTCGCCCGTAGGTCTTAGTAAAGAGCACCGCCACTCTACGGCCCAGTGGGGTAAGCTGGTAGCGATGACTGTGAGGAGTCTTAAGGATGAGCCCCTTGCGTTTGAGCCGGCGCAGATCGTAAGTGGCTTGTCGTGTTGTGTAGGGCGCATCGAGTAAGGCAGCGGTATGTTGGACCAACTGACGATTACTAAAACCCTTCAGGAGATGGCAGAAGCCAACCAGGCTCGCCAAGACCGCCATCACCCTCGGGTCTCCGAAGCGCAGTGCCGGGGTATAGAGACCATCTTCACTGTTGGACGGTCGGGTGACCTGGTGGAAGGTCACCACGTCGGGAGCGGGCAGAGCCTCTGCGCTTTCGGCGTCACACAAGCGCCGGTTGGCGCCTTCGCCAACAGCCCGGAGGGCATTCCAGTTTTTCGCGCAGACCCGGCGCCCGATTCCGAAGTCCTGGGTGTTGCAGATCACGGTTTCGGTGCGCAGCGCCCGCCCCTCTTTGAAATACTGCTTGATGCGAGAGGATTTGTAATAACAGCACAGCGTGGGATCGACGCCTTCGGTCAGCACCCGGGTCCGGAACGGACCCGCCGCAGAGCGGTTGAGTCGCCGATCAAAGATCAGCATGACTTGATCGGGCCGACCTACGTCGAGGTGATCGCGAATGACCCCTTCAAACCACATGCGACCAGCTTGTGGTCGGTCAAACACACAGGTCTCCGAGATCTCAAACTGACGGAATGCCAGCTCGTAGACATAGCCGGCCTTCCAGTCCGCTGAGCCAAACGGGGAGGGTAACCGATGCAGCCAGCGCCAGAAGAAATTCTTCACTGCCCCAGGTCCGAGCCGGTCGCAGATCTTTTGCAAGGCGGCTGGATCTTCACAACAACGGAATCCATTGTCGAGGGCCTCATAACCAATTCGAGCTTTTTCAAGTTGCCGTTTAGCCCACTCATGGCCGTTGAGCCAGAGCCAAATCGGATAGGGGGCATAGGCGTTAGTCTTCCAGAACGCCGCGCCCCAGTCCGAGTCCCAGAGGTAGAAATAGAAGTGATTGATATAGGTCATCTGTCGGCCCCATTCCATGTGCGGGTGAGCGGCTTTCTCCTGGCCTTTGCTCTTCCAGGATCGCCAAGCCGAGGCTTTCTCTTGAGCAATGCCAATCAACACGACTCGGTCCTTGCCTTCGCGAGCGGCAGCCTCCAGAAACGGACGCGCCGTTTTCTCCTTGTCCTCTCCTTTCTCGAAACGCACCACCGGAATGTTGTGAGCCTTGGCATACCCATAAATGGCTTCCACATAGGCATCCCCGATCTTGCCAAAGGCGGCCGAGGAAGGGATCGGGAATCTTCGCTGCCAACGCAGAAAAGTACAGACTTGGCCCACCGTCTGCAGTTTCGGCACATAGGCCTGCAGGAAGATGCGGTCGATGGAAGAATACTTGAGTGTGACCCGGTCTCGCAGCAGAGTGAAATAGTCAGGCATGATTGACCTCCTCGTCTTTGACTCAGACCCTAGAGGTTACACCCGACTGAGCGGGAAAGGCATCCCCGGATCCTTCCCCGCGGAGAACGCCCCGTGCTGCTGCCGCCCCTCGCCAGCCCGGAGACAACAACCCAGTTCACCTCGGCGGTATGAGGTCGCTCGCTACGTCTAGAAGGCGCTTTCAGGTTTGGAGGTCGGGACGTTACTCTCCAACCGGAAATCGCGAGCAACCGGATTTTCACGCGCATTCGCCTTTATCATACGCTCTTCGATGAGGCCTGTTGTGAATGTCCGCGTTGTTTCTGTCGTTGGAAGCGGCAACCTCAGCACGGAGAATGGCGTCGGCAGGGACACGCCGCAACTTACGTGCCAGACCCACTTTTGAGAGTGTCCAAATGATCCACTTCGTCGGATCAAATTGCCAGGGCTTCACGCCATTACGATAGTCGTACGGAAACTCGTGGTGATAATTGTGATAGCCCTCCCCGAACGTTACCAGAGCTGTTAGCCACGAGTCTCGCGCACTGCACTTGCGCGAATATGTCTGTTTGCCGATATAGTGGCAAAGCGAGTTGATACAGAAGGTGCAGTGTTGAAGGAGTACCACACGCGCCACTCCCGCGATAAGAAACGCTCCCAGCGCAGCTGTGCCGCCCCCCCACGCGTAACCGATTGCGGCGGGCAGGGCGAAAGCGACGGTTGCGCCAATCCAATGAATGTAGCGGTGCTGCCACATGACCAGCCGGTCCTTTTGCAGGTCGATAACGTTGTCAAAGGGCGGAGGCGTGTTAAGCTTGAAAAGCAACCATCCGATGTGTGCTTGAAAAAGTCCTTCTCGAATGTTGTAGGGGTCGTCCTCATGATCGACATGCTTGTGGTGCGCTCGATGTTCACACGCCCAGAGAAGGACTGAATTTTCAAACGCAGCGGCACCGAAGATCAGCGTGAAAAGCCTGACACTCCAGTGCGCCTGAAATGCGAGGTGAGAGAAGAGGCGGTGATAGCCCAGCGTGATGGAAAATCCCGTCAAGCAAAACATCGCCAGGAAGAGTGCGACTTGGAACCAATCGAGCCCAAAGCGCCAGATGTAAACGGGAACCAGGGTTAGCGACATTAGAAAGGTGCCGATGAGGAATGAACTCGTTACCCAGTTGACTTTAGCAAAGGGAATGCGGCGGAACATTCTCGCCACAATTCCGGCGCGGCGAAATTCCGCGGCCCTCGCGGATGAGGCTTTCGAAGTGCCTTGACGCGCTTTCAAGGTGTAATTCCTGGCTTTATCTCCCTAGCCACAAACCAACGCGACGAATCTCCGTTCTTAGCTTTCATTGTTGCCGACATTTTCCAGCAAATCTATGCGCCACGCAATGGGTTAATCAACCCCATTCCAAGCCGGTCCGAGGATTGTCACATTTGGTTGAGTGCTTGCCGAAGAGGCCCGAGGCTTGAATATCTTTACTTGCGATCCTTTTGTCCCAAGAGCGAGCTCCCAAGTAGTGCCCCGAACGGACTGCTTTTCTCGGCCAATAAAGTTTCAACGAATACGCCGACGATGAGACCCCAGATGAGATGGACAGCCAGCATCAGTGCATTTCTTGAGAACGGTTGCTTCGTAGGGGACTCGAGAATTCCCGTCGCAGGAAGAAGTCCAAAATAGCTCACAAGCCAAACCAACGCCCCAAAAATCGGACCCTTTACCAAAGCCCTTCCGGGAATTCTTGCTTCTACCAGCGAGTAAATCGTAGCCGCCGTCGCTCCGAACCCGAAATGATTGATCAGGGTCAACGCCGCACGGGCCTCGCCCCCGAGTTTCCTCTGGACGCCCGCCTTTTCCGCAAGATGCACAATGATCTCTCGAGGCGGCAGCGAATAACGCTGCCTTGTGGGCAGGATGCGATGCAGCCAGATCATGGCGATCGTCATCGGACCCGTTGCGCTCATACCACCCAGGGCGCCGACCAATAGCCGCAAGAGCATCTTCATTGACTCTCTACTCTCTTAGATACGCTCAGGTTTCGTTCGTTGGTCTTACCGCTCCTGTGGCAAATCAAGACTGGTTGCCTTCAATACATCGAGGGATTTGCCGGGCCAGGGGGGGAAATGGGGGGAAATGGGGTCAGGTCTTGACTTATGACATTTGGGTGATCACTTTCTGCAAAGCCCGCCAGGTGCGGGTCAGACTGGCGTTTTCTTGGATCCTCCTTGTAAGGCGCCGCACAGCTTGGGCCACCGCCGAGTCATCGATCCCGCCAGCGCGTTCGGCCAATTCTCTGTTGGTCATCATGGTATTCTCTCGGGCGAGCAAGAGCACCATATCTCGGCCCCAGTCCCCCCGGCGGCTAGAGTATTCTTCCCAGTTCTCGCCCTTATGATTGCTGACCACTCGGACGATGTCTTCAAAGTGCAAGGGCCGAACGATTTCCTTTAATCCCGGTTGCTCCCTGGCATCGCCTCGGATCCGCGCCCGAACTTCTTCCAGGAACTCCTCTCCTCCGAGGACGAATCCCGCCTTCACCTCCTCCAGCGGGGACTCCTCATGGCCAGAGCGGATTGCCTCTTCCACGTAACGCCGGTAGAGGGCGCGGGCGCGCGCCCCGCGTCCGAAACGGGACAAAATGGCCTCCCGGTGCAGCCACGAGGGACCTTTGCCTTGAAAGTAGTTCCGATAGGAGCTCCATGGGTAGCTCGACAGGGCCTTGAGTCGCTCTCTCACCATCTCAGAGGTTGTCTCTTTGTTCACTCCCACCCGCTCAGCCGCCCTGGCCCCCTTGTCCAGCCCATACCTGCGCATGCGCACGGGATTGAGATGTAGATATCGGCTCAACGCGGCACCCCGCGTATCGAACTCCACCAAGATCGCCTTGAAGCGACCCTCCAACAAATGCCCGCTGCGGCGATGCCTTCGGTTGAACCACACCGTATAGCTCACTCCCAACCACTGCATCCCTGCGCTCAGACCGCTTTCCTGCTTCATGCGAAGCAGCAAGTGGTAGTGGTTGCTCATCAGAACATAACCGTGCACCTCCAGCCCATACCGCGACTCCATTGCGCTTAAAAGCTCAACAAAACGCCGGCGATCGCTCCCGTCCAAAAACAGCTTGCCGCGCGCATTGCCCCGGCCGGTCACGTGAAACCAGTAACCCGGCCCTTCCAATCGCAACGGTCTAGCCATTCAACATCCTCTCTCCCATATGTCATATGTCAAGACCTGACCCCACTTCATGCCATGTCAATAATAAATGGCTGACCCCTTTTCTTTCCCTCCTCGATTTTGTGCGGCTCGACAGACCACTCCGTCTGCAAATCAAGCCCATCAGCCTTTCATGTCGCCTGACCCCTTCCTGACCCAATTACGCTTTTTAGCCGAGCTTTTCGAGGCGAATAAGTTTGAGCGGTTCGGCTAAAACGTCGGGCGCGATTTCAAGTACGCGCTTGATGTGCGGCGTTTCAAAATGTGCATCCAAATCCTCCTGTGAGCGCCAATTATCATAAAAGTAATAAGCGCCCGGCTCTTCCAAATCGCGGTGCATAGTGTAGTCAATGCAGCCGCTTTCCGCTCTGGTCGGCTCAATCAAACTTTTTAACAATTCTTCAAGCCGCGCTTCGGCTCCCGGCTTAGCTTTAAGCCGAGCAATAGTCGTGATTTGTTTGCTCATAACAATCTTGTCCTTGAAACCCGCAGGCAATTTCTCGCCGGTCCGGTTTTATTCGCTTTCTTTAGCTTGTTGGAGAAAGTCTAGTCGGAATTTACCGAAAGTGTCAATACGGATAGAATGATGCACTCTTTTCATCGTGGCAAGGAAGAACGCCAGATTGTGATGCGAGATCAGAATCGCCGCCAGCATTTCCCCGCTCTGATACAAAATGCCTTAGAAACGCCCGCGAATGCCGCCGGCAAACCGCGCAATCGCAGTTTTCATCGAGCGGCGAGGAATCCGTCGCGTGTTTCGCGTTGCGGATATTTACTTTGCCGCGCGAGGTAAAAGCAGTTCCCGTTCGCCCGTTTCTGGTCGGAATCACGCAATCGAACATATCAACTCCGCGAAAAACTGCTTCGACACGCGGTAAGACCTAACTATGCGGTGCAGCTAACCACGGCCCGGCTTGTGTTTACACTCTCGCTCGCTACAACCTTTCACTCGCTGCCACGTGCGCTCTCGGCTGTGGTAGCTGACCTTCAGTCTCGTTCGACTGCGCGACGAATTGAGTTAAACTTAGCTTCCCGATGAACTCACGACAAAATTCAGTTCGATGATCGAGATCGCCATCAAACCAATCCTCAGCGGATGCGAACCAGGTGAAACTCAGGACGGGAGTTGCAACGGCGGCTAGGTCAATTTTTGGCGGAAAGGCAAACCGCAAAAAACAAAATGAATCCCGATTGTCAACCTATATTGGACTTTTATTTTGGAAGTTCAGAGGCGGGCATTTTCACGGATGGCTACCCGGACCATGATGGAATTTACAGCTACGAACCGTATAGAGGGCCTGCTCACTACCAACTGCAGAAGGCTTTGGCGAACTCGCCAGGTCAACGATGCTACTATCTCAAAGACGGATTCAAATACAATTTCACAGTCATATCCTGTCCTGAGTATGGTAAACTAGGTCCTGTTCACGAATTTAGAGGTGTACTTTTTGAGGGAGAGCTGATTTATGCTTGGGATGGAGAGAGAACATCCCCGTGGAATGATCAGCGATCGTGTTTGGGAGCAGCTCAAGGCAGCCTTAGAAGAGGCCAAGCATTCGCGTGCGGGAGCACCTGCCCAACTGAGTGATCGCGATTTTCTGGAAGCTGTCTTGTATTTGAATCGTGTGGGCTGCCCATGGCGGGATTTACCACCGGAGTTGGGCTACTGGCATGCAGTCTACATGCGATTTCGACGCTGGGAAGAGCGAGGAGTATGGCGGCGGCTTTGGCAGCGGCTTCAGAGCGAAAGCTTCGCCCAGGCCCGTCATCTGTTGATGGACTCCACAACGGTACGCGCCCACCAGCACGCGGCAGGAGCACCAAAAAAAACGGCGGCGACCAGGCTCTGGGGCGCTCTCGTGGAGGACTGAGCACGAAGATCCACGCGGCGACTATCGACGAAAACTGCAGCGTGGCCCTCCATCTCACTGCCGGACATGCCCACGACGGCCGCCAGTTTGAACCTCTCTATGAGAGTTTGGATCCCGACAACGTGCTCGAATCGGCCACGATGGACAAAGCCTATGATGCCGACCGCATTCGTGAGCGCTTGAGTTATGACGGAGTGCAGGCGGTGATACCACCGATCCCAACCCGCGCCCGCAAACTCCCTTACGATCACGCCCGTTACCGGGAGCGCAACCGCATCGAACGCTTCTTTAACAAAGTGAAACACTTCCGTCGCATAGCCACACGCTATGACAAACTCGCAAAAACCTTCTTCGCCGCTCTCTGCATCGTCTCAGCTTTCATCCTGATCAGAAATTCGTGAACAGAACCTAGATTTTTTGACGCGAGCGGGTTCGAAGGCGCGCTCTTTGTTGAGCGCGGAAAGCAGCCGGAGCTGTGTTTGGAGTTGGCTCCAGGCCTCTACGCCGCGACGCACCTCGCTCTCCGCGGCCTTAGGCACATAATAGCCGGTGGTTTTTCCACGCTCCCCGCGGTAGCTGATGTATAAGTGCGGTCCGTGCTTGGGGCCTTGGTGGTGACAGCGGCAGCGCGGGTTGCCACAAGTGCGATAGCTCTCCGAGAGCGTCCCGTAAATAGCGTGACGGGCCAACTGCTCGATCTGCTCAAGCAATCGTTGTCGGGTGGGTAAAGTTTGTTCATTCATCTTGGGCCGGCCCGGCTCATCGCCACCAGGTTATGGGCAAGCACACAAAAGGCCACGTGTCTTTGGAATCCCGCTTCGCCTTTGTAGAAGGCCCGCTGCATTCCAAAGCGATGTTTGAGGGTGGCGATCCGCGGCTCAATGCCCGCCCGCCATGCCTGTCCACGCCTGAACCAGCGCTTCTTTTGGCGGACCGAGCGCTCAGCACTCAAAGGGCCTCGAGCCGGCAAAACTATCTGCTCAACTCCCAATTCTGCAGCCAGTCGCTCATTCTGCGCGCTCGAATAACCGCGATCAGCCGCCGCCAGCCTCGGGGCCCGGCCAAAGAGGGCAACATGGTGCTCGAGCGCCGGTGCCCACTGTTGCTGGTCAGCCCGGTTGCCCGCAGCCACTTCATACCCGCTGACGATCCCGTTTTCGACCTCATCGATGCGCACCAAGCGTCCAAACTCGTTGGGTTTATGAGGCTTGCCTTTGCGGATGACGACGCTGTGGGGTTCGAACAGGCTCAAGACCTTCTCTGGATAATGCCTCTGGGCTTGGAAGACCCGCGCCTGAGTCTGCGCGATCACCCGCTCGACCAGTGGCAGATAATGGTGCAGAGAGCTTTGCTGGCGCAGCACCCGCAACACCGCATCGGGCCGCGCACGGAGTTCTCCACGGGAGAGCCCGGCCAGAACTGCGCCGGCCTGCGAAGTTACCGCGCGCGTCACTCTCAGTAAGCGTCCGTAGCTCTTTTTCAAGCGCTGCTGGCCCGCCTCATTGAGAAGTCTGGCCGCTCGTGCGATCTCCAGCAGCCGATACTTGGTCGCCCGGGCATGATCGACTACTCTCCAGCCGCCTGTGCAGCAGTCCGCGCGAATCTTTTTCAGCGATCGGCTCAAAACTCGCAGACAGTCGGCCAGCAGCGAACTGTCGCTGGGATGGTGGATGTTGGTCTCCACCGCGGTCGTGTCCGTGCGCAAGCAGTGGCCTCTGGCCATGCCAAGCGCCCTGGCCCGGGTGACCACCTGGGCGTGCAGAGCCTGCGGCCCTTCGGTTCCCAACAGAGCGAAGAGCCGTGAAAACACGGTGTGATCCGGGATGGGGTCTTCATAAAAGCGGGTGAAGCGCCGATAGAGCAGATTGGCGCGCAACTCCTCTTCGAGCCCGCGAAACGACCAGCCCTTGAGATGCTTGAGCACGATACAGCGCAGCAGCCGGTCGGGGGCGATGGTGCAACGCCCAAAATCCATGGAACGTTGGCGGCGGCCCGCCAGGGCCCGCGAGCAAATGGCTACCAACTCCGCATCATCGAGCAGGAGATCAATCTGGCCGAGGGTCGGGTCCCGCAGGCAGGTGAGTTCTTTGAAGAAAGCAAACCCGAACAGAGAAGCCTGGCGCTGAAGGGGTCCAATCACTGCCTAATTGATATACTCGATTATGTCACCAAGCCGCAATTAAAATCTTTTTAAAATTCGCGGTGGAGTTCCCAAGGCTAGCTTAGCTACTTGCAACTCTAGTCGTCGGTCCGCCAGTCGAGCTCATTTGGCTCGCTGCCTCTCCGTATGCACCTGTCTCCCGTGACGGGAGACAATGCCAGGGATTTCACGGATGTCTTTGGACGAGGTTCGAAAATTGACGATGCATATCCGCAGGAGATAGCGGTCCTCGATGACTGCGTTGGAGACAAAGAGTTCTCCGCTGACTTCCAACTGCGCCTGCAGGGTTTGGTTCAGTTCGTTGAGATAGGCCTCAGCGGAAGGGTCATCCGTTCGGTTTCGATACTCCTCAGGAACGTACCGAAATGTCACGATGCTTAGGCCCAAGGTGAAGACTTCAAAATCAGCTTCCTTGGCGAGTCGATCGGACAACTCGCGCGCCAGCGCGATGTCATCGGCGATCATTCGCTGGTATCCACGCCGTCCCACCTGGCGCAGTCCCATCCAGACCTTGAGAGCCCGAAAGCCGCGCGAGTTCTGCGGCCCATAGTCGACAAAATTTGTGACCTCTTCGCCAAAGCGGTAGTAGGGCGGATGATAGCTGTAGGCAGCGCGATGCTTCTCCCGATCACGCACCAGCGCGCAACCCGCTTCGAGCGGTGCATAGAGCCATTTGTGCGGATCGATCGCCAGTGAGTCCGCCTGCGACAGACCACGGATGTCGTCCGGCACACTCTCAATCATCGCAGCGAATCCTCCGTAAGCGCCATCGACATGGAACCACACCTCGCGGGCACGGCAAAGTTCCGCCATGGCTGGCAGGGGATCGATGGCGCCCGTGCTCACGGTGCCGGCATTGCCAACGACCGCTACGGGAAGACGACCGTTATTCAAGTCCGCCAAAAGCTGTGACTCCAGATCTGCCAGCCGCAGTCGTCGCGATGAGTCCACGCCGATGGAGCGAAGGGCGTCCGTTGGGAAGCCGAATAAGTCGATGGCCTTTTCGATCCACGTATGCGTCTCGGCTGAGGCGTAGACCGTCGCCCGTGCGATTTGCTCGGGCGTGCGCAGCGCGGAATCGCGCGGGAATACCGAACGCAGTGCCGTGTAGATTCCGACAAAATTCGCCACATTGCCGCCGCTTACGAGAACGCCGCTGCAAGTCGCCGGGTAAGCAAGCAGCTCGGCGATCCAGCGAATTGTCTGGATTTCGATTTCGGTGGCCACCGGTGAGAGCGTCCACGCACCCACATTGGGATTCACGGCGGCCACCAGCAAGTCCGCGAGCATTCCGATGGGAGCCGGGGACGATGTAACGTATCCGAGGAACTTCGGATGGCCGTTGTAGAGTGAGTACTGGGTGAGCAACTCGGTGGCCTGGGAAAGCAGAGGTTCAAACTCGCAACCGTCGTCGGGAACACCGGCGGTCGCATCAATCAAGTCCCGGATCTGACCGACTGAAAACCCCGCCGTGACCTTGCGTTCGCTTAAGGTGGCCAGCAGATCGGCCAGGCGATCGACCAAGGCGTGTCCGGCAGACCGAAATTGCTCCGGAGAAAGGTCGAGAGGCGCGCGTTGACCGGTGCGGATTTGGCCTTCCATAGGTTTATCGATTCCGTCCGCGGTCCGACACCTTCATTATCTCATTCCGCAGGCGTCGGCACCAAATCAGCGGCGACGTCGATGGGCCGGTCACGCTCCGATACAGCCAACTCCATAAATCGACGCAGAGACAGACTCCCGTGTTTCTACGCGGACGGCATGTGAAATCCGGGCGTCGAGAGCGACAGCGCGGTTTCCTCCCCGGACATTCCCTCGGGAATCCCTTCGAACAGAGGGGAAGAGAGGTAGCGCTCACCGGTGTCCGGCAGCATGCACAGGATCACCGATCCCGGAGCAGCCTTTTCGGCGACCTGCATGGCGACCGCAAAGCCGGCGCCGCCGGAAATCCCGGTGAAGATCCCTTCATTGCGAGCGAGCTTGCTTGACCATTCGATTGCCACCGGTCCCGGCACTGGAATCAGTTCGTCAAAGTAGCTTTTGTCGATGGCCTCCTGCAGGACGTACGGGATAAAGTCCGGCGTCCAACCCTGGATTGGATGCGGTTGGAAGGCGGAATGGCTGACGGCGGGCGCGTTCTCTGCGCCACGCTTCTGTGCAATGCCGGACCCGACGAGTTGGGCGTTCGCGGGCTCGCTGAGGATAATCTTCGTTTCCGGGCGCTCCGTCCGCAGAACCCGAGCGACGCCCGAGATCGTGCCTCCGGTTCCATAGCCAGTGACCAGGTAGTCCAGCCGGTCACCGGCAAAATCGGCGAGAATCTCTTGCGCGGTCGTGTTTTCATGCACCTTCGCGTTGTCAGCAGTCTCAAACTGCCGAGCCAGGAACCAGCCATTCGCGTCAGCCAGCTCTTTGGCCTTCTGGTACATGCCATAGCCCTTCTCGGCCCGTGGCGTAAGTATCACCTTGGCGCCGAGAAATCGCATGAGCTTGCGCCGCTCGATCGAGAAGCTGTCGGCCATCGTAACAACAAGTGGATAGCCCTTGGCTGCGCAGACCATGGCAAGGCCGATGCCGGTATTTCCACTGGTGGCCTCCACGACCGTCTGGCCGGGCTTAAGATCGCCGCGCCGCTCGGCTTCCTCAATGATGCTGATCGCCAGTCGATCCTTCACCGAAGCCGCCGGGTTAAAGTATTCCGCTTTCACGTAAAGGCGCACATGATCCGGCGCGAGATGGTTGACGCGAATGCACGGTGTGTCGCCAATCGTGTCGACGATGCTTTCGTAGAGGCGGCCGCGGCCGCTGGTCGTTCGCGATTTTTGCAAGGTCATGGTCGTCTCTCCTGGTTTTGGATTTTGCGTGGTCTTGATGCGGCGGGAAGACTGCTGGTCGATCGTGTCGCGGCGCCAGGGTCGGTGCACGCCCTGCCGCCAAGGAACATCAAGGATTATTGAATTTTTTGCGAATGACAACGCATTCGGACGCAAATTGCAGCCCCACGAGCCAACTTGATGAGGGCGCGGTCATCCCAATCGGTCTTCATTGTTCCGAGAGGGCTTCCAGATAGTCTCGCAGAAGGAGAGCGCGTGCCCGATCCAGGTCCATCTCCTTCGACGCGGCCACAGGTACCCACATGCTCCCTTCGATATCGATTGGATCTTTCTCCGGCGGCGCTGCGTGAAGACGGGGTGAAAGAGTGAAGAGCAGGAATACCAGGAACCAAGGGGCTTTCATAGATGTCAGAGAGGTTATGAAGTTCTGATTCGCGAGCGCATTATTGTCGCCGAGCCCGAAACGGAACCGATCGTTGGTGGCCGCGGCCCCGGGTTGATCGGTCGGTTTTCTCATGCCGACCTGGCAAACAAGAGAAGCGCACCCAGCAGCACCGTCGAAGCGATGCAGGCGACGATCGATGCTTTGCGCCATTCGGGCTGCGTGACCGCGCAAACGACCGAAAAAATGAATCCTGCGATCAAGCCGATGGTCGCCGTGAGCAATCCCCAGGCAAAATGCCGTAGCGCTTCCCAGCCACCCTCGACGCAGGCGAAAGCGATCAGCAGAGCGCCAAGCACAAACACGATGAACATGGCGAGAGCGGCTCTCAACGACCAGGGCATAACAGGGCGGGGTGCCTTGGCTTTAACGTCGGTGGCCATCGGCCAAAGCTCCTGCAGGAATTAGCATTAGGCGCATCAGTGTTGCAAACAGCATGCCTGAAAGGGGTCCATCTGGTCCAACCGTAATTGATGCATCGCTTGCGTGCAGCGCGGCTTGTGGATCCTTTGCGATGCTCGATCTGAAAGCTCTCGCCGGAACCTCTACGGAATCCGGCGGGACGCCGGATACGCACACGCGGGGACGCGTATGCTCCCCGGAAGATTGTGTCGCGCGCCGGAGAAACGAGCGCTGGCTGGAACTCGGTCAGTTCTCCCTTCCTTCTCTGGCAGGACGAAAAATGCGCGCTAGATTTGAGGCTGGTCTGATGGAGGAGTTTCAATTTCATCCTGCGGTCGCGAGTTGGTTCGAACGGGAGTTCGGATCTCCTAGCGAGCCGCAACAGCGTGGCTGGCCGGCGATCCAGTCGGGCGCTCATGTCCTCATCTCGGCGCCGACCGGTTCCGGCAAGACGCTGGCTGCTTTTTTGGCTTCGCTGGACCAACTCTTCCGCGAGGCGTTGGGAGGTTCGCTCCCGGACGAGACACGCGTGCTCTACGTCTCTCCGCTCAAGGCACTCAGCAACGACATTCACAAGAATCTCGAGCTGCCACTGGCGGCGATCCGCGATTCATTGCGCGCCGCGGGTCGCGAGGTCGAGATACGGGCGGAAGTTCGCACGGGCGACACGCCGGCGGCCAAGAGGCAGTCGATCATCAGAAAGCCGCCGCATATCCTCGTCACGACACCGGAGTCCCTCTATCTGCTACTGACCTCGGAATCGGGCCGAAGACTTCTCGCGCCAGTCCGGACAGTGATCGTCGACGAGATCCATGCGGTGGTGGCAAATCGTCGCGGGTCGCACCTGGCACTGACTATCGAAAGACTCGCGGCGCTGACGAAGCACCCTGTGCAGCGGATCGGCCTGTCGGCGACACAGAAGCCGATCGAAGAAGTGGCGCGCTTTCTCACTGGGAGCAACGGATCGCCATGCACGATCGTGAACTGCGACTACCGGCGCCGGCTCGACGTGGCAATCGAGCTGACCGGCTCGCCGCTGGAAGCGGTAATGTCGAACGAGGTGTGGGAGGAGGTCTACGGCCGCCTGGCGGAGTTGATTGCCGAGCACGAGACCACGCTCGTCTTTGCGAATACGCGCCGGTTGGCCGAACGCGTCGCGTACCATCTTGGGGCCCGGTTGGGCGCTGACAAGGTGATGCCGCACCATGGCAGCCTGTCGGCCAAACTGCGCCTGGAAGCCGAGAACCGCCTGAAGCGCGGCGAACTGAAGGCGCTCGTCGCAACTGCTTCGCTGGAGCTCGGCATCGACATTGGCTCGGTCGGTTTGGTCTGCCAGATCGGGCCGACACATTCCCTGGCGACCTTTCTGCAGCGAATCGGGCGCGCCGAGCACCGTCGCGGGGGACTGCCGAAAGGCCGCATCTTCCCACTGAGCCGGGACGAACTCGTCGAAACGGTGGCCATCCTGCAAAGTGTCCGCAACGGCGAACTCGATACGCTGCAGATTCCGCAGAAACCGCTCGACGTGCTGGCCCAACAAATCGTGGCCTGCGCGGCGTGCGAGGATTGGAAAGAAGAGGAGCTCTTCGAGTTGATGCGCTCGGCCTATCCGTATCTAAAACTCACCCGGAAGGAGTTCGACGACGTCGTGCGCATGCTCGCCGAGGGTTTCAGCACCAAGCGAGGCCGCCGCGGTGCCCTTCTTCATCGAGACGCGATCAACCGTCGCGTGCGCGGACGGCGCGGCGCACGCCTCGTCGCACTGACCTCCGGCGGAGCCATCCCCGACAACGCGGACTACCGTGTCGTCCTGGAGCCGGCCGAAACGTTCATCGGCACGGTCAACGAGGACTTCGCCGTCGAAAGCATGGCCGGTGACATCTTTCAGCTCGGAAACGCCTCATGGCGCATCCTCGGAATCAACTCGGGAACCGTACGCGTCGAGGATGCCCACGGCCAGCCCCCAGGCATCCCATTCTGGCTGGGCGAGGCCCCCGGCCGCTCGGACGAGCTGTCGGCGGCCGTTTCACGACTGCGGTTCGAAGTGGACGAACGAATTCGCCAAACGCTGCGTCACAACGGGGGATCACTCGAAGACGCGCTCGTCGACTTTTTGGCGGAACAACCCGGCCTGCCCGCTGCCGGCGCGCGACAGTTGGCGGACTATTTTGCCGCGATTCACCGTACTCTCGGCACGATCCCGTCGCAGCAACGACTCGTGCTCGAACGCTTCTTCGACGAATCGGGCGGCATGCAGTTGGTCGTGCACTCACCCTTTGGCGTCCGCCTCAACCGAGCCTGGGGGCTGGCTCTGCGGAAACGTTTCTGCCGGTCCTTCAACTTCGAATTGCAAGCCGCAGCGACGGACGACGCGATTGTGCTCTCCCTGGGAACGCAGCATTCTTTCCCGCTGGAGGACGTTTTCCACTTTTTGAACCACGCCTCCGTGCACGAGTTGCTCGTTCAAGCCCTCCTCGATGCCCCGATGTTTCCCATCCGATGGCGTTGGAACGCCACTCGCGCTTTGGCCTTGCCCCGCCAGCGTGGCGGGCGCAAAACGCCGGCCCCGCTCCAGCGGATGGAGTCCGAGAACCTGCTCGCGGCGGTGTTTCCCGATCAACTGGCGTGCCTCGAGAACATTGCCGGCGACCGCGTTGTGCCCGAGCACCCGTTGGTGCATCAAACCATCAACGACTGCCTCACCGAGGCGATGGATTTCGATGGCCTGGCCGCGCTCCTCGAACGGATCGACGGTGGCGAGATCGAGCTGATCGCGCGCGATCTGCCTGAGCCCTCGCCGCTGGCGCATGAAATCCTCAATGCCAAGCCATACGCCTTCCTCGACAACGCCCCGCTGGAGGAACGCCGCACGCAGGCCGTTTACCTGAGGCGTGCTACCGATCCAACGGCGAATGGCCTGGGCATTCTCGATCCTCAAGCCATCACCAAGGTGTGCGCCGAGGCGTGGCCGCAAGCGGCGAATGCGGATGAGCTCCACGAAGCGTTGCTCCTGATCGGCCTGATGACCGAGGAAGAGATTCGCAGGACCACGGGAGGTTCGACGGAGTGGCTCGACCTGCTCGTCGAACAACGGCGTGCCACCAGCCTTCCAAACGGCTTCTGGGCGGCTGCCGAGTCGCTGACCATGCTCCGGGCAATCTACGGAGACTCCGTTCCGCCTGCTCCCCTGCCGGACAGCGAGCCCTGGAAGCGCGAGGACGCCATTCGTGAACTCGTGCGTGGCCGAGCCGAGGTTTCCGGCCCGGTGACCACCGCCGCGCTTGCGGCGACGTTCAGCCTGCCGCCAGCGGAGATCGAATTGGCGTTGCTGGCACTCGAGGCCCAAGGCTTTGTCCTGCGAGGTCGTTTTCACCCGGAGGCAACGGAAGTTGAGTGGTGCGACCGTCGCTTGCTGGCGCGGATCCACCGCTTGACGATCAACCGGCTGCGCTCCGAGATCGAGGCCGTCTCGGTCGCGGATTTTCAACGTTTCCTGCTGGCCTGGCAGAGAGTAAGCGCCGAACGCCGCGCCGAAGGCCCGGACGGCGTCCAGGCCGTGCTGGAGCTGCTCGACGGATTTGAATTGCCCGCCGCCGCCTGGGAACCCGAGGTGCTCGCCCTGCGCATTAACAACTACACGCCGGCCTGGCTGGACCAGCTTTGCTTCACCGGACGCATTGGCTGGAGCAGATTAAGACCCCCTCAGACGGCTCATGGGCGCCCGGCGACGCCGGTGCGCTCGAGCCCGATTTCGATTTACGCGCGCGCAAATCTACCGCACTGGCTCTCACTCTTCGCACCGCCTCCCTCGATCGAGTTCTCGCCAGATGCGGCGCATGTCCTGGAGATTCTGAACGACGCTGGCGCACTATTCTTCGGTGAAATCGTGAAGCGGTCGGGTCTGCTGGCTTCACGTGTCGAGAATGCCATCGCGGAATTGGCTGCGAGCGGCTGGGTCACTTCGGACAGTTTCGAAGGGTTGCGCGCCCTGCTGGTGCCGGACGATAAGAAACAGTCCTTCGCCTCACCACGACAGCGCCGGCACCATCGCGCGGTGACGAGCATCGAGTTTGCCGGGCGCTGGTCCGCTCTCCGAAACCCGAACGGGCAGCCGGGACTCTCGCGTGAGGAATCGCTCGAAGTCTACGCGCAGACGCTCTTGCGACGCTACGGGGTCGTTTTCCGGAGGATGCTCGAGAGAGAATCGCTTGGTGTGTCATGGTTTGAAGTTCTCCGGGTTTATCGGAGGCTGGAAGCTCGCGGCGAGATTCGCGGAGGCTATTTCGTGAGCGGTGTCAGCGGGGAGCAATTTGCCTTGCCCGAAGCCGTGGGCCTTCTGCGTTCCCTTCGCAAGAATCGGGCACGGAACGCGCAAACCTCGGAGCTCATCACGATCAGCGGCGCCGATCCCTTGAATCTCGCCGGCATCCTGACCCCGGGACCGCGGATTCCGGCCATCACCGCGCACCGTATTCTCTTGCGCGATGGCGTTCCTGTCGCCGCGCTCAAGGCAGACCAACTGGTCTCCCTTGAACCTCAAGCGTTCGAGCTTGATCGCCAGTTGGAGCGCGCGCTCCGAGTGGGATCTCTCTCTCCCGCCTTGCGGCCATACTATGCCTAGGACAAGCTTTCCGCTCTCTGCTCGCACGAGGAGGCCGCAAACCTCTCCCTGGCTGTGGGGAGCTGTGGCGGCGCTCGCCCTGGCGGGCTGTGCCGCACCGACCGGAAGCCCTTCGCCGGTGGGGCCATCCGAAGCCAGCCTGAAGCAAGCCCGCGTCATCTACATCGCGGAGCAGCACAACCAGGCCGCCCACCATCGCCTGCAGGAAGAGATCATTCGCTCGCTCCATCAACGCGGTGAATCGGTCACCGTGGGGATGGAAATGATCGACATCACTCAGCAGGCAGACCTGGACCAGTATTTGCAACGGAAAATCAGTTGGACAGAGTTCGCGCAACGCACAGGCTTCGAACGCGGATGGGGAAAGACATCCCCCGCCTACCAGCGCATTCTCGCCTGGTGCCGAAAGAACAACGTGCCAGTCATCGGTTTGAACGCACCTCCCGCCATCACCCGAAAGATCGCCCGAAATCAAAGGCTGACTCCCGCCGAAGCGCGTTTCGTTCCGAGCTTCCCGGACCCGCCGGGCGGCTTCGAAAAGTTCCAGAAGGCGATGGCCGGTCACCCCGGCAGTGGCTCATTGCGCCGCTACTACGAAGCGCAACGCGCCTGGGACACTACCATGGCAGGACGCATCCTCGCCTGGCTTTCCAGTCACTCCGGCACCCTGGTGGTACTCCTCGGACGGTACCACGCTGATCCGAGCACCGGCGTGCCCTGGTATGTCGGCAAGAGGGCCAAAATCACTCAAGTCGTCCTGCTTCCAGCAAATTGATGCGATGCTAGCTAACAGAGTATCTGCGTCCGGCGGCTGCCCGGCAACTGCCGGAGCGTCTCGCCGAGCTTGGTTCCCCGGCGGGACGCCGGAAACTGCACGCGGGGACGCGTGCGCTCCCCAGACCACGGCAACCCTCCTCTAAGGAACCGCCCTGGCCTTTTGTTTCTACTGCGATTTCGGCCCGGCGGATCGCACCTCGTCACTCACGCCACTTTCGTAGGTCGCAAAGTTCTTGGTGAACAAACCCGCCAGCTTTCGGGCCGCAGCATCGTAGGCGGCAGGATCCGACCAACTCTCGCGCGGAAGGAGAACTTCTTTTGGAACGCCCGAACATTCGGCGACCACCTCAAACCCAAAGACCGGGTCACGCA
Source organism: uncultured Verrucomicrobiae bacterium (assembly GCA_963820865.1). Taxonomy (GTDB): domain Bacteria; phylum Verrucomicrobiota; class Verrucomicrobiia; order Chthoniobacterales; family Terrimicrobiaceae; genus DASTFP01. Next base: position 546,134 of record CAWGBZ010000007.1, on the reverse strand, counting down.
CCGTCTTCGCTTTGGCCAGCTCGCCGCTGTGAATGGCGTCAAGGATGGCGCGCGTGCTGGCAAGTTTCATCCGCTTGCCGGTCCCGTAGCTGCCTCCACTCCAGCCCGTGTTGACGAGCCACACCCGCGATCCTTGCTCGCGCATCTTGGCCGCCAACAGCTCTGCGTATTTGCTGGGATGCCAGACCAGAAATGGCCCGCCAAAGCAGGGTGAGAAGGTCGCTTGCGGTTCGGTGACTCCCATTTCGGTGCCGGCGACCTTGGCTGTGTATCCGCTGATGAAGTGATACATGGCGTGCGCCGGCGAAAGGGAACTGACCGGCGGGAGCACACCGAAGGCGTCGCACGTCAGGAAGATCACGTCGGTCGGGTGCCCGGCCGTGCACGGCACCTTGGCGTTCTGGATGAATTCTATCGGATACGCCCCACGGGTGTTCTCCGTAATGCTGGTGTCGGTAAAGTCGACGTGCTGGTCGTCGTCCAGGACCACGTTTTCCAAGACCGCGCCAAAGCGCAGCGCCTGAAAGATGTCCGGTTCGCTCTCGGGCGCCAGGTTGATCGCCTTGGCATAGCAGCCGCCTTCAATGTTGAAGATACCGTCGCTGCTCCAGCAATGTTCGTCGTCCCCGATCAGATGCCGTTTCGGATCTGCGGAAAGGGTGGTCTTGCCTGTTCCGCTCAAGCCAAAGAGGAGCGACGAGCCGCCCGTGACCTTGTCGGCTGTCGCCGAGCAATGCATCGAAAGCACCCCGCGTTTCGGCGCGAAGTAATTGACTACCGTAAAGACGCCCTTCTTCATTTCACCGGCGTACTCGGTGCCAAGAATGACCAGTTCTTTGTCCTCCAGGCTCAAGTCGATGCTCGTTGTCGAGCCCATGCCCGAAGTCAGCCGGTTCGCTGGAAACGCCCCGGCATTGTAAATGACAAAGTCCGGGTCGCCAAAGGCGTCGAGCTCGTCGTGCGTCGGCCGGATGAGCATCGTGTGCATGAAAAGCGCGTGATACGGGCGCGAACAGATCACCCGCACTTTGATCCGATAGTTGGGGTCCCAACCCGCAAAACCATCGAAGCAATAGAGGCGATCGCGGGTATTGAGATAGTCCTGCGCGCGCTGGCGATTGATCTCGAAAGTGTGGTGCTCGAGCGGGATGTTGACCGTGCCCCACCAAATGTCCTTCTCAGAAGCGGTATTCTTGACCACGCGCTTGTCCTTCGGGGAACGACCGGTTTTTATCCCCGAGTAGGCAACGAGCGCGCCGTTGTCCGCGATACTGGCGTCCTTCTCGAAGCGGACCGCGTGCTCGTAGAGCTTGCCCGGCGGAAGATTGCGATAAATCTCGGTAACTGTCAGCCCATGCTTGGTGAGATCGAATGCACTCATGGTGGCGATACTGGCTTCGAAGAAGCTCTTTGGCTATTCGGATCTTGCGATCTTCCGGCAATTTGTTGCCCGCAAGATCGCGCGCGGAGAGGGTCATTTCACGGCGTCCCGGAAGGTTTCCCTTTGTTTGAGACAGATCACAAGCAGAATGGCCGACGCCGCCATAAGGAAGACGCTGGGGGACTTCAGTGAACCCGTGGCATGGATCAACCAACCCGCCGCCAGCGGAGTGGTGCCGCCGAGGAGTCCCGCGCCGACATTGTATCCGAAGGCGAATCCGCTGAAGCGCACGTCCGTGGGAAAATGCTCCATCGCCGACGTCATTCCCGGCCCCATGAAACACGTTGCCAGCGCGACAAAGCCGAGGGCCGCCGTGACCATGGCGGTCATGCGGCCGCTCGAGAGCAGGATGTAAAGAGGATAGCTCAGGATAAGGAACCCCAGACAGCCGGTCACGAGCACGGGCTTGCGTCCAAACTGGTCCGACGCCCACGCCGGAATCGCGATAAAGACTACATTGAAGGCGCTGGCCAAAGCTGCCACTTGCATGGCCGTGGCATGGTCCACTTTGGCGAACGAGGTGAGGTAGGTGGGCACAAATGCGACCACGAGGTAGTATGAGAGGGCGGCGAAACCCGCGAGCGCAAAGGTCAGCAGCACGGCTCGCGGCTGACTTGTCAAGCTCCGGCGGAGCGGCGCACGCAACAACTTCTGCTGGCGCTGAAGTTCCTGGAAGAGCGGGGATTCCGGGACCCACGCGCGAATCACCAGCGCCAACAGGGCAATCAGCGATCCGGCAAAGAACGGGACACGCCAGCCCCAGCTCTCCATCGCGGCAGGCGATAGGTTCGCGGTCAGAAAGGAGACCAAGGCCGAAGCGAGAAAGATGCCCAGCCCACCCATGATATTGGCGAGACTCGTCGTCAGTCCGCGCCGTCCCGCGGGCGCCGATTCGAAAAGCAGGACCGAGGTGCCTGTGAACTCACCGCCGAGAGAAAAGCCGGAGACAATCCGAGCGAAGACAAAGATTACGGGAGTGAGATAGCCTGCCATCGCATAGGTCGGCAACAGACCCTCCACGAGCTTGGCCAGCGCCATCAGTAGCGCTGAAACGATCAGCGCTCGCTTGCGCCCAAAGCGGTCCCCCATCTGACCGAACAATACCGCCCCGACCGGACGCGCCAAAAACGCAGCCCCGAAGATGCCGAGGGTCACGAGGAGCGACGATTGGCTCCCCGGAGGAAAGAAGACTTTGGCGAGAACCGGCGCCAACGAAAGGTAGACCATGAAATCGAACCACTCGACGACTTCCCCCATCGAGCTAAGAAATATGGCTCGCTTCGCCCCGGAACTTCCTCCGGGAGCGGCGACCTTTCTGCGGGCTTCAGGCATCATGCGCAGGCTAGCGTCCGTTCACGCTCGGACTCGAACAAATTTCCAGAGTGCCTGACTCTTCTCACTTAGCGTCGTCGCGTGAAGACGCGCTTTCGGCGAGCGCGCCAGCCATGCCGGCTTCATGGCGAAAGCGCAAGGCCTTTACATAGAACGGCGAAGCGCCCGGGTTCCTCCGTGAAGACGGACCGTCCTTCCGCTGTATTTTCGGGGCGCAATTTTCGGCAAGAGCCGCTAGGTTCAGCGGAACTTATGTCGTCCCAGCCGTTCCCCGACTTCGAGCCCTCCGTTCGTCCCGAAGAATTCTTCGATTTCCTACTCGAGAAGATACCGGATCAGGTTTACTTCAAAGATCGCCAAGGGCGCTTTTTGCGAGCAAGTCGGGCGGTCGCCGACTATCTCGACGTGGCTCGACCCCGACGAACTCATCGGCAAAAGCGACTTTGACTTCTGGTCGGAGGACACGGCGCGCGAGGCCGCCGAAGATGAGCGACGGATCATGGAAACGGGAAAGCCGATGGTGGGAAAGGTCGAAAGGCTGGTTCACCCCGACGGGCGGGTCACCTGGGATTACACGACGAAGATGCCGTTGTTGGACTCTAACGGCAACGTCATCGGCATTTGCGGAATCAATAAGGATTTCACCGCCATGAAGGAGATGCAGGACGCGCTGGCAGAGGAGCGCAATCGGCTCAAGGCGACCACCGAGGAACTGGCCGCGAAGAATGCCGCGCTGCATGCAGACCTCCAACTTGCTCGCGAAGTCCAGGAGGCGCTCCTACCGCGAGACTATCCCACCTTTCCCGGGTTCGGCGTGTCTGGCCAGAATGCCTTGTCATTCGCCCATTGCTACCTGCCGGCGGCGGCGGTCGGAGGCGATTTCTTCGATATTTTTCCGCTCTCCAAGACCCGGGCCGGCGTTCTGGTTTGCGACGTGATGGGACACGGGCTGCGGGCCGCATTGATTATGGCGGTCATCCGCGCGCTCCTCGAGGAACTTCGACCAATGATGCATCAGGCCGGGCGATTCCTCGAATCGTTGAATCTGCGTCTGCGCGCGGTGTTGGAGCGCGTGGAGGAACCCTTTGTCGCGACAGCTTTCTACATGATCGCGGACACGGCGACAAAGGAAGTGTCCTTCGCCAATGCCGGGCACCCTGGCCCCTGCCGCATCTGTCGCAAGGCGGGAACCGCCGAGCCTTTGAGCACGGCGCGAAAACAAAACGGCCCCGCGCTCGGAATCTTCGACTCCGCGTTGTTCCCCACCTCGCGTGCCCCATTCGAGGAGGGTGATTGCATCGTCATTTACACCGATGGAATCTTTGAGGTTTTTTCACCCGAAGGAAGGGAGTTCGGCAAGGAAGCGCTCATGTCGACGTTCCTTAAGAATGCCAAACTTCCGGCCAATGAACTCTTTAACGCCGTCCTCAACGAGGCCCTGAGCTTTTCGTCGCGATCCGATTTTGACGACGACGTCTGCCTGGTCGCCGTCGAGCGCGGACACGATTAGAACTGCCCCGTGTCTTTGGAGCCTGTCCAAAAAATTGGGGAATGCCGCGTTGCTGGGGATTTTTTGTCTGACCAAGACGGGAGGGCGGCGGCAATCCCCGCAGCCGGCTTGTCTCGCCCGACCAACGCAGGTCAGGCAGAAAGAGACGCAACCCTCTGGGCGAGACAACAAAGGCCATGTGGCGGCGTTGCCTGCTCGGTCAAGGCCCGCTGCGGGGGATTCTCCCTCGCAGGCGCCTTGCCATCTGGCCTTTCTTGCTCTCGCGCGGCTCTCCCTAATTTTTGGACAGGCCCTAAGAGAATCGCGGTTGTTGGCGCGGTTTTGTCGACCGACTCCTAAGCGACAGGGCTCGGCACCGGAATCGAGCCGCGCATCTGCATTGGCCGCTCGTTGTTACAATTCACCCGTCGCCAGGCGACCCCCTTTACTCAAACTGCTGCAGAGTCGGCCCGGCGCTCGGAACCTCGGCCACCTCCAACCGGTGTCTCCCTCTATCCCTAAAGCGCGCATTCTGCACTCTTGAGTTCAGCGCTCACGCTTCGCTTTGCCAAGCGGTGTGCGGAAGACTTAGACTTCGGCAGCCAGCTTGAAGATGGCCCGCTCGAGGGAAGCAATATCCACCGGCTTCACAAGGTGCTCACTGAAGCCCGCCTCGATGCTCTCGCGAACATCCTTGTCCATTCCATACCCACTCATGGCTATGCCCTTGAGCGGATATTTTTCCCGGAGGCGACGCATGAGATCGCACCCGGTGCCGTCGGGAAGGCCCAGATCGCTCACCATGATCTGAAAAAAGTCGCGCTCCATGGCTGCGGTCGCTTCGGCGACACTTCCCGCCGTCTCGACGGAATAGCCGGATGCCTCGAGGAAACGCTTGAGCAACAGGGCGGTGTCGGAATGGTCCTCTACGACAAGGAGGCGCAGCCGCTGCGAGGGACATTCGGCGGCTGCGTCCGGGACGGAGGAAGCGGTCTCTTTCGGCGATGGAGCCGCCGGCAGTTCCACAGTTACGGTGCACCCCGCCCCAACGCCGGGGCTTGCGATTCTGATCGTGCCGCGGTGTAACTCGACGAGCGCCTTGGAAATGGCCAGCCCAAGGCCCAGTCCTCCGAACTCCTGGGTCACGCGTGCGCCACCTTGTTCGAAGGCATCAAAAACCTTCGGAATCATTTCGGGGGCGATGCCCACTCCGGAATCTCGCACCTGGACGCGCAGACGGCCCTCGTCTCGCGTGGTGCGCACGTCGATGGTGCCGCCTTCAGGAGTAAACTTGGCGGCATTCTTCACCACGTTCCAGAGGACTTGCTGGAGCCTCGAGGCGTCGGCGGTGACTGACGCGCTCGCGGGATCCAGGTCAACGTTAAGGGTGATCCCCTTCTCCTGGATCTGCGCCCGGCAAATGTCGCACACCTGATTCACCGCAGTGTTCAGGTCGAGTGATTCCACATGCAGACTCAATTTGCCGCTCGTGATCCGGCTCAAGTCGAGCAGGTCGTCGATTAACTTGGTTTCCAATTCGACGTTTCGGCGAATCATCGCCATGTCGGCTCGAACCGCCGGCGACGCATCGGGATCGCGCTCCCGCAGAGCCGCCGTCATCAAGACCGGAGTCAGCGGCGTGCGCAGTTCATGACTTAGCACCGCGAGGAACCGGTCCTTGGATTGGCTGGCTGCTTCGGCCGCCTCCTTGGCCTGCTCGAGCTCTCGCTCCGTTCGCTTCCGCTCGGTGACGTCGCGCGCGATCTTGGAGGCGCCGATGATCACGCCCGCTTTGTCCCTTAGCGGCGAAACGGTCAGCGAAACGTCGACTTTCGTTCCGTCTTTGCGCTGGCGAATCGTTTCGTAGTGGTACACCCGCTGTCCCTGTCGAATCCGACGGAGGATTTCGCGTTCTTCGTCGTAACGATCCGGTGGAATGAGGGTCAGGATCGGCCTGCCAATCATTTCCTCGGCCGTATAACCGAACAGACTCTCGGCGCCCCGATTCCAACTCATGATCGTGCCGTTCAGGTCTTTGCTAACGATGGCATCGTCGGAAGACTCGACAATGGCCGCCAGGTGTTGCAAGGCCTTATCCGTCTTCTTCCGATCTGTAATATCCTGAACTGTGCCGACAAACCGTCGGGCTGCTCCCCCTTCGAAGAAGGCACGTCCGTTCGCACGAATCCATCGCTCCTGCCGGTCGACAATCCCGATCGTGCGATACTCGATATCCATCGTTCCGTCACCGGCCGGGTCCAGCGCGCGCTTGACAGTTTGGTCGGTCCTCTCCCGGTCGTCCGGATGAAGGCCGGCAAGGAACACGTCGTAGTCCACGGCAGCGTCCGGCGGTAGTCCGAATAACTCCTTGCACCGGCTGTCCCAAACGAGGGACCCGCTCGGCGGAAAGTAGTCCCACGTGCCAAGGGCGGTCGCCTCGGTGGCCAACTGAAGACGTTGCGCCGCATTCTGCGCGGTTTCATCCGCCTGCCTCTGCGCGGTGATATCGAGGACAGAGCCGATGTATCCCAGGAACTCGCCATCACCGCTGAAGCGCGGAGTCGCCATCACGAGGACTTTCCGATATTCGCGGCTCGCGTGCATCAACCGGTACTCGAGCCGATACCCCTCGCGACGGGCTTTGGCAGCAGCACACGGCACGAGCATCGCTTCACGATCCTCGGGATGAATGGCATTCATCCATCCCGAACCAAGTCCCATCTCCTCCGTCTGCCCCGTGAAGGCATACCAGGACTCGCTGAGAAAGGTGCAGCTCCCCTCGGGATCAGTAACCCATACCATCACCGGAGCATGATCCGCCATATCGCGAAAGAGCGCTTCACTCCGCCGCAAAGCCTCCTCGGTTTCTCGCTCATCGGTGACGTCTCTCAGGATACTGACCACCCCCAGACAGGTGCCATCGGGGTCGAAGAGAGGATCTGCATGATCGGCGACGACGCGCCGCGAACCATCCCGTCGCTCGACGATCGACTCGACCGCGTGAACGGAACGGCGCTCCCGCAGAGCGCTGGCAACGGCGGATAGTGAACCCGGCAGGTCCTTCCCCTCCAGAGTTAACAACCGAAATGCGCCGCTCCACTGCTCTTTGCCAAGTTCGGGCCGCCGACCCCAAAGCCGCGCCGCTTCCTCATTGAAGAAAGTCAGGAAGCCATCCTCATCCAGCGCATAGCACGGGACGGGCAGGTTTTTCAGGATCTCGCGGGAAAGGCTTTCGGCCGGTAGGCTCGCCCGCTCGGCGCCAGTGGCCGCCGTCGGATGGAAATCGATCGTCGGCGAAAGAACCTCTCCAGGCGCGACGTTTGCGTCCACGGGATCAGCGTCGGTTTCAGTCACTTCTTTCTTCACCAGTACTTCCGGCCACGTTACGCTAGCCTCCGACAATTCGTCAAATTTCGTAGCTCGTCCGGCTCGCGAGCTCGCCAAGCCCCTCACGGCCGAACACCCTCAAGAAAAGCAGGCGCCTCGATTGACACGAGCTCGCGCTTGTTTTACCACGTCCAGTTTTCAAGGGCGCTCCATGCAAGATCTTCGGTTGGGAATCATCGGCCTCGGCAATATGGGTCAGGTCCACGCAAACGCACTCACTGCCGGGAAGGTCTCTCGATGCCGTCTGACCGCCGTCTGCGATCCTGATCCGCAACAGGCGCGTAACTACCCGGGCGCGCACGGCTTCCTCTCGAGCTCCGAATTGATCGCCTCCGGGGAGGTCGACGCCGTTCTCATTGCCACGCCGCACTACTCGCACACGACGATCGGGATCGAAGCGCTCGAGGCTGGTTTGCATGTTCTCGTCGAGAAGCCTCTTTCGGTTCACAAAGCGGACTGCGAGCGGTTGATCGCGGCCCACCGCTCGGCCGATCAGGTCTTTGCCGTGATGTTCAACCAGCGCACCGACCCCTTCTACCGCAAATTGCGCGATCTCATCTCCGATGGAGAGCTGGGCACGATCCGCCGCGTCAACTGGACCGTGACGCATTGGTTCCGCACAGCGGCCTATTACGCATCTGGAAGGTGGCGCGCCACCTGGGCCGGGGAAGGAGGCGGCGTGCTCCTGAACCAAAGCCCGCACCAGCTCGATCTCTGGCAGTGGCTGTTTGGCATGCCTGGCAAGGTCCGCGCCTTCTGCCAGTTCGGCCGCTATCATGACATCGAGGTCGAGGACGATGTCACCGCTTACTTTGAATACGAGAATGGAACCACCGGAGTCCTGATCACCTCGACCGGTGAAGCTCCGGGCACCGAACGGCTGGAGATCGCTGCGGAGAGAGGACGCGTTATCATCGAAAACGATCGCTTCCGCTTCACCCGCAACGAAGTCCCCATGTCGGAGTTCTGCCGCGATTCGGTCGACTGGTTCGGCAAACCGTCAACCTGGGAAGTTGAGATTTCCCTCTCCGGACACGGCGGACAGCACACCGAGGTGATCAGGAATTTTGTCGACGCGGTGCTCGACGGAAAAGCTCTCATCGCCCCGGCCGAAGAAGGCATTCGCTCCGTCGAACTGGCCAATGCCGTGCTCCTCTCCTCCTTCACCGACGCGACCGTTGCGTTGCCGATGGACGCGTCCGCCTTCGAGCATTCGCTCAATGAACGCATCGCCCGATCGGGTCCGAAAAAGGACATCCGGCTTTCCGACCCAAATCTCGAAGACTTCGCCAAATCGTTTCGACCTTAGTCAGACTCGCCCATGTCACGCTCAGATGGAATGACCTACGCGCCGCAAGGCAAACCCGCCCCCGTCTGCCGGCCAGACGAGTTTTTCTTTGCGGCTTCCCACCTCGACCATGGCCACATCTACGGTCAATGCAACGGCCTCCTCGAAGCCGGAGGGACCTTGAAATGGGTCTACGATTCCGATCCCGCCAAGGTAATCGCCTTCTGCAATGCCTACCCCAAGACAAGGCCCGCCACCAGTCTCGACCAAATCCTTGACGACGCCTCCGTGAAACTTGTCACCGCTGCGGCGGTTCCCAGTGAGCGAGGCCCGCTCGGCTGCCGCGTCATGGAAAGCGGCAAGGACTACTTCACCGACAAAACGCCGTTCACCAGCCTGGATCAGTTGCAAACTGCAAGAGAAACGGCCGCGCGAACCGGCCAGAAGTACCTGGTCTACTACAGCGAACGGCTGCACGTGGAATGCGCGGTGCTGGCCGGCCAGCTCATCGAGCAGGGCGCGATCGGTCGCGTCTTCCAGACGATCGGCTCCGGACCTCATCGATTGAACGCCTCCTCGCGACCGGCCTGGTTCTTTGAAAAAGCGAAATATGGCGGGATCCTCTGCGACATTGGCAGCCACCAGACCGAGCAGTTCCTGTATTACACCGGGGCACGGGACGCGGTGGTCAATTACAGCGCAGTCGCCAACTATGATAGCACGGCCTATCCCGAGCTGGAGGATTTTGGCGAGGCGTCGCTGACGGCGGACAATGGTGCTTCCGGCTACTACCGGGTGGATTGGTGCACGCCCGACGGGCTTCGCAGTTGGGGCGACGGCCGGACCTTTATTTTCGGAACCAAGGGGACCATTGAGCTTCGTAAATACACCGAAGTAGGTGCGGCCAATCCCGACGGCGACCAACTCTATCTCGTCGACGAAAAGGGGGAACACCGTATTTCTTGTTCTGGCAAGGTGGGCTATCCGTTCTTCGGCCAATTGATTCTCGATTGCTTTAATCGAACCGAGCACGCCATGACACAGGAGCATACCTTCAAGGCCGCCGAACTCTGCCTGAAAGCCCAGGCCCAGGCGATCCGTCTGCGCTAGCGCGCTCGCAAAGGCTCCGCACGGCGAGGGCCCCCTTTTACAGGAGCTTTCCGCTTTACAACGAAACCTTACGACAGTTGAGAAACACGACCCTCAACACTACCCCCTGCAATCTATGAAAAATCGCCGAATCCGGCTGGATCGTGCCCGTGGAAGAGATTAAAAAGAAGTTTCCCGAGTTGATCGACCCCGACCTTGACTTGGACGCTTCGAAGGGTGGATGTACGTAATATCGTGTCCATCCAGCATGATTTTCCCGCTACTGACGGTCTCCAATCCGCAGATCGTGCGCAGCAACGTGCTCTTGCCGCATCCCGACGGTCCGACGAAGACCACGAACTCCTCTTTCTCAACCTGAAGATCGATATTTTTCAGCGCGTGAAACGAATCGTAATACTTTTCGATCTGCGTCAATTCCAGGTAAGACATCGGTCAGGCCTCCATTTGAGTTGCTTTGGGGGATTGAAAGACGCCACGGAGCCGGAGCTTCGCCGCGAGCCCGTCCTTTAAATAATATTGTTGCACACTTCGCGAGCCTTTTCCCAACTCAGACGAGAAATCGAGACGAGGTTTTGGTCAGTCGGCCAGGGCGCTGCGTGATCGGTCCGCCGCGCGAGGAAGCGATTGTGAGGCTGCGCGAGTCTGGTCTATTTTGCAAACGTGCTCAACCTTTGGACCTGGGTGTTTCTGATGACGCTTGCCGCAGCCACGGCGACGCAACTGTGGCTCGCCCGGCGCCAGATCGATCACATCCTTAAGAATCGCGACGCGGTGCCGGCGATGTTCGCTGAGGTCGTTCCGTTGTCGGCGCATCAGAGAGCCGCCGATTACTCGGTCGCTAAAGAGAGGCTCGCGATGATCGATATCCTGATCGGTGCGGCCATGCTCCTTCTGCTCACTCTGGGTGGTCTTATCAACTGGCTCGATACAATCTGGGGACATCTCTTCGACCCGGGAAGCCTCACGCATGGAGTGGCTCTTTGTGCAAGCGTGGCGGCCATGCTCGCGGCGGTGGATCTGCCGCTTTCGATCTATCGCGTATTCGTTCTCGAAGCGCGTTTTGGATTTAATCGCATGACGCCGCGACTGTTCATTGCCGACCTTTGCAAGAGCGCCGCCCTCGCGGCACTTTTCGGCATCCCGCTGTTGCTCCTGGTCCTCTGGTTGATGGCCATCATGGGCGAGTTCTGGTGGATCTACGTCTGGGTGGTTTGGATCGCCTTCAATCTTCTTATTCTCTTCTTGTTTCCCACATTTATCGCGCCTCTCTTCAACCGCTTCACTCCTCTGAGCGATCCCGATCTCGCTGCCCGGATCGGAAACCTGCTGGAGCGCTGCGGGTTTAAGCCCCGCGAGCTCTACGTGATGGATGGTTCGAAGCGTTCGAGCCACGGCAACGCCTATTTTGCCGGATTCGGCCCCGCCAAACGTATTGTCTTCTTTGATACGCTGCTGGGGCGGATGACTGTGCCGGAAGTCGAAGCCGTGCTGGCTCACGAACTCGGCCACCACAAATTCCACCACATTTGGAAACGCGTGGCGCTTGTCTTCGCGGCCTCCCTTGTCTTGCTCTGGGGACTCGGCCAACTGATCAATCAACCGTGGTTTTACGAGGGGCTGGGCGTTTCCCGCCCCAGTTCTGCGGTCGCGCTGGTCTTCTTCGTCCTGATCGTCCCGACCTTCACTTTGTTCCTGCAACCCCTCGTGAGCCGCCTCTCTCGAGGACATGAATTCGAGGCCGACGCCTACTCGGCCGCGCACGCGAATTCCGCCGACCTCGCCAGCGCCCTGGTCAAACTCTATAAAGACAACGCCGCCACGCTCACCCCGGATCCACTCCACTCTGCTTTCTATGATTCCCACCCGCCAGCCATCGCCCGCGTTGGCAGGCTTATTTCCTCATAGGCGAATCGCGGGTCTTTGCCGGGAAGATTTCGCTACGAGCAACAAGGAATTGTTCCGCCGCTACCGGACCGGGTGTTGCCCGCTCGGGATCTCAAATCCCGTCCCGACTTTTGTCAGGTCCGGTGACCGCGAACAATGTGCCGGCGTAAGAAACAACAAGCCACCGATAATCGCGGTGCCGGCGAGGAGGCCCGCAGCCAGTCGCAGAAAATCGAGTCTTGCCGCGCAATGAATCAGCCATCCCCAGACGAGCACCAGATTGATCGCTGCCAGACTGAAGAAGATCTTGCCCAGCGACCCATCGGATGCCGATCGCGCAAAATCGCTCCACTCGATCACCTCCGCCATGCGACCACCGCGAATTCCGGGGACCAGTCCGTAGGCCATCAGCAAGCCCAGCGCGATCATCGCACCAAAGCTGAGACAGAGAAGCGCTCGCCAAATCATGCGCAGGACGATCTTTACGGTTTGCCAACCCACACTAACACAAAAACTCTGCCCAAAGCGCTCCGCTGCAAACAACGGAGCTGGGTTCAGCCCGCGTGGGTCGCCAAGTTAGGCGACAGCAAGGGGGGCGGCCTCGCGCTTCGGACGCGGTCGTTGGGGCGCGGGTGTGGGCGGAGCCTTCTTCCGACCGCGCTTCATCACCGCAACGTAGAAGACCGGCGTGAGCAGGAGGCCGAAAATGGTGACTCCGATCATGCCTGCGAAGACCGCCACGCCCATGGCCTGTCGCATCTCTGCGCCCGCGCCCGTCGAAATGACCAGCGGAAAAACACCGGCGATGAAGGCAATCGAGGTCATCAAAATGGGACGGAGTCGCAAGCTGCACGCCTCAATGGTCGCCTCAATCAACGACATTCCCTCTTCCTGCCTTTGCCTGGCAAACTCGACAATGAGAATGGCGTTCTTGCAGGCTAGCCCGACCAGCACGATCAAGCCGATCTGAGTAAAGATATTGTTGTCGCTGCCTTTGAGCCACACGCCTGCGATCGCAAAAAGCAAACACATCGGCACGATGAGAATGATCGCGAGCGGCAGCCGAAAGCTCTCGTACTGCGCCGCAAGAACCAGGAAAACGAGGAGAATGCACAACGGAAAAACATACACCGCTGTGTTGCCGGCCAGGATCCTCTGGAAGGTCAACTCCGTCCACTCCATCGTCATCCCTTTGGGAAGATTCTCGCTGGCGAGTTTCGCCATCAAGCTTTCCGCCTGTCCAGAGCTATAGCCTGGCGCAGGTCCACCGTTGATCTCTGCCGCCGGATAGCCGTTGTAACGCATCGCCCGGTCGGGACCATGTGTTTCCTTCACGCTCAGCAGAGCGCCCAAAGGCACCATTTGACCGGCCTGATTCCGCGTCTTCAAGCGTGCGATATTTTCCGGGCGTTCGCGAAACTGAGAATCGGCTTGCGCGATGACCTGGAACGTGCGCCCGAAGCGGTTGAAGTCGTTCACATAGAGGGATCCGAGATAGATCTGCATCGTCTCGAAAAGATTCCGCAATGGAACTCCTTGTGTCTTGGCCTTCACGCGGTCAATCGTGGCGTCCAACTGAGGGACATTGACAGTGAAGGTGGAAAAGAGTCCTCCGAGCCCCGGCGTTTGCGCACCCTTGGCAACGAGGTTCTGAATGTTCTGGAACAAGGCGTCGTGACCGGCGTCGGACCGGTCTTCGATGAAGGCCTTGAATCCACCGATCGTGCCCAGACCCATGACTGGCGGAGGGGGAACCGTTAGAATGAAAGCCTCTTGAATGGCTCCGAGTTCTTTGTTCAAAGCCGCGGCAATCGCCGGACCACTTAGGTCCGCTGTCTTGCGTTCCTCAAACGGTTTCAGGGTAAAGAAGACGATGCCGGAATTCGGCGCCACACTGAAACCACTGATGCTTAGACCGGGAAAGGCGACCGCGGACTCGACCCCCGGCACCTTCAGTCCGATGCCGGTCATTCGGCGGATGACTTTCTCCGTGCGGGTGAGGGAAGCGCCTTCGGGCAGCTGCGCGAAGGAAACGAGGTACTGCTTATCCTGTGAAGGGACGAATCCGGTGGGCACTTTGGAGAAACTCCAACCCGTCAAGACAATCAGTCCACCATAGACAACCAGGGCAATGGCGCTCTTGCGAATGATGGCCCGCACCCCGCCGGAGTATTTCCGACCGCACCAGGCGAAGAACCGGTTGAAGGGCCGGAAGAACCATCCCAACAGCCTATCCATCGTCCGCGAGAGTATATCTTTCGGCGCGTGGTGATCCTTGAGGAGCAGGGCACTGAGGGCGGGCGACAGTGTGAGTGAATTGAAAGCGGAGATGACGGTCGAGATCGCGATGGTAATCGCAAACTGCTTGTAAAATTGCCCGGTCAGGCCGCTGATGAAGGCGGTCGGGACGAACACCGCGCACAGAACAAGAGCGGTCGCGATGATCGGTCCGGTGACTTCATCCATGGCCCGTTTGGTGGCCTCCACCGGCGCATACCCGAGGGAGATGTTTCGCTCAACATTCTCGACGACGACGATGGCATCATCCACCACGATCCCGATGGCGAGGACCAGGCCGAAAAGCGAGAGGGCATTGATGCTGAAACCGAACGCCAGCATGACCGCGAAGGTCCCGATCAAGGAAACGGGCACCGCCGCCAGCGGGATGATCGACGCCCGCCAGGTCTGCAGAAAGAGGATAACGACCAGAACCACCAGCACCAAGGCCTCCACCAACGTGTGGACCACCGCTTCGATCGAGTGACGCACAAAGATCGTCGGATCGTAGACCACGGAATAGTCGAGGCCGTCCGGGAAGTTTCGTTTGAGTTCCTCCATTTTGCTGCGGACATCCTTGGAAAGCTGAATGGCATTCGCTCCGGGAGACTGGAAGATGGGGATCGCGACCGCCGTCTGGTTGTTCAAGAGCGATCGGAGTGCGTATGAAGCCGCGCCCAGTTCGACGCGTGCGACATCCTTGAGGAATGCTTTCTCTCCGTTCGGGCCGGTCTTGATGATGATGTTGGCGAACTCCTCCTCTTCAATCAACCGGCCTTTGGCGTTGATCTGCAGGTCCATGGCCACCGGACCGCTGACCGGCTGCTGGCCGACACCTCCGGCCGCCACTTGAATGTTCTGCTCACGAATCGCCGCCACAATATCGCTGGCTGTAAGCCCCCGGGAAGCCACCTTGTTGGGATCCAACCAGACGCGCATCGCATAATCTCCCGAGCCGAAGAGCTGCACCGAGCCGGCTCCGGGGATGCGCGCGAGCACATCCTTGACCTGAAGGGTTGCGTAGTTGCGCAGATAAACCTCATCGTACCGGCCGTTGGGGGAGATCAGGTGCACGACGAGCGTCAGGTCGGGCGATTGCTTGGTGGTGGTGACGCCCAGTTGGCGAACTTCCTCGGGCAGTTTCGGCAAAGCCTGGGAGACACGGTTCTGCACTTGCACCTGGGCATTATCGATGTCAGTCCCCAGCTTGAAGGTCACCGTGAGGGACATGACGCCGTCGGTGGTGGACTGCGAGAACATGTAGAGCGAATCCTCGACACCGTTAATGGCTTGTTCGAGCGGCGCGGCGACGGTCTCCGAGATCGTCTTCGGATTTGCACCCGGATAGGTCGCCTGAACCACCACCGTCGGCGGCACGACTTCGGGGTACTCACTGATGGGCAACCGCCACATGGCGATCAACCCAACCAGGAAGACGAGGATCGAGAGCACGGCCGCAAAAACCGGCCGGCCTATGAAGAAATGCGAAAACTTCATGAGAAATCTCCGGCTTACTGCCGCACCGTCTTCGCGTACGCGTCCGACAGACTGGCGGTCTGTTGCTCTTCCGGACTTACCGGCAGCCCGGGCCGGGCCCGCTGCAACCCCTTCACGACGATTTTCTCTCCGGCCTGCAATCCCTCGCGAACGATGCGCTTTCCATCGACGGCAGGACCGAGGGTCACCCGTCGATACTCCACCGTGTTGCCTTTCCCGAGCGTGAGGACGTACTTTTGCGCCTGATCCGTTGCAATCGCGGTCTCCTCGATCAGGAAGGCGGGACGACTTCCGCTGGTGGGCACGCGGATGCGAGCAAATAATCCAGGCACAATCCGCCCTTCAGGGTTGGGAAAGATCGCCCGCAACAGGATCGTGCCGGTATTCGGATCGAGCTTGTTGTCGAATGACTCGACCACGCCGCGATGCGGGAACCCTTCTTCATCCGTCAGCTCGAGCTCAACGGGAATCTTTCCCTCGCCGGCAACGTTCCTCTCGTCCGCCAGCGCGTTGAATTTCAAAAGCGACGCTTCGTCCACATCCACGTAGACATAGATGGGATCCACGGACACCAACGTTGTCAGGAGCGAACCGGCGCCGCTGACATAGTTGCCAGCGGTCAGCAACGCGCGGCTGACACGTCCGTCGATCGGCGCACGCACCTCGGTAAATTCGAGATCCAGGCGCGCCGACTCCATCAGCGACTTCGCGGCCAGCAAGCCCGCTTTGGCCTCCTGAAATTGTGACTCGGTGGCGTCGGCGGCCTCATTCGCGATTGCCTTGCTCGCCAGCAACCGCGCCGCTCGGCCCGCATTGCGTTCCGCATTCTCGAGGCGGACGCGGGCCTGTTCGTACTCCGCCCGGCGACGGTCGAACTCTGCCTGGTACCAACGCGGATCGATCACAAAAAGAACGTCTCCTTTCTTGATCAACTGCCCCGCTTGAAACCGCACCTCCTGGATATGACCGGCCACTCGCGGCCGAACCTCGACCGCTTCCACCGCTTCTGTCCTTCCGGTAAATTCCTCCCATTCGGTGATCTCCCGCTGCTCCACCGGCGCCACCGTCACGACCGGCGGCGCAGGCGGTAGAGATTGGGCGGTTTTGCTCCCACACCCATTGAACAAGAAAAGTAAAAGACCTGCTGCGACAACCAGGACACCGATACGAAGCATTGCTCTGTGCGACATTGTTTGATTTTCGATTCCGTTAAACCCTCCGCCTTCCAAGGCTCAGGCCATGTTGGTAAGTGAAGTGATTTCATCTCTCCGCTCCGAGTTTGACGAAGCCGGCAGCCGTGCGATGGCCTCTTCCGCCAAATCCGGCAAAAACAAATGCGGGAACTCCGTGTACCACGCTGCCATCTCAGCCTCCGCGATTACCGCGCGAATCCGCTTCCCCTCCCCGGGAAAACGACGCTCGTACCTGGCTTGCAGCCGAGCTTTCAAATCCCGAACGGCCACCGCCAACCGACCGCGATAAACAGTATCCGGATCCGCAGCCACCGGAAACATTGTCCCCATCCATATTCCATTCATCGACTTAAATGAGTTTATATTTGACTAGTCGTCTACCACTTGCGCAAAAAAAAGCGTTTATACGGGGGTCTCGACCTGGCTGGCTCCGAGGAGATCCAGGGCGCAAGGGTAGCTATCGCGCACAATTTCAAGGTTATCTTCGATACGGGCCTGACCGAGCGCACCCTGGATGAACATGAAAAGGGTTTTCGCCTTGGCTTTGGCGTCGGGCGCGAAGATCAGGCCCTGGGCATGGGCATCGCGGATAGCCGACTCGAAGTAAGTCATCTTGCGATCGAGGATCTCGTGGATTTTGTCCCGGAGAACCGAGTCCTGCGTGCAAACCTCGCTGCCCAGAGTGTTAAAGGGACATCCCAGGACGCAGCCGCATTCTTTCTTAACTTCGAGCAGATGCTCGTAACTAAACTCAAAATAGCGCTTTAACCGCTCGAGGGGCGGCACGGTCGGAGAGAAGATGCTGTCGAGTCGAGCGCGATGCTTTCTCCAATCAGCGTCCAGCGCCGCGGCCGCCAATTCCGACTTCGATTTGAAGAAATAGTAGAAGCTGCCCTTCTTGACGCCGGCATTTTCGCAAATGGCATCAACCGAAGTCGCCCCGTAGCTGTTACTCCAAATCATCTTCAGGGCGGTCTCGGTGAGACGTTCTTTCGCCGTGCTCGTCCTTGGCATGGAGGAAAAATGCACAATGTTGACTAAACAGTCAACAACTTTATTTTACAGAATTCGTACCCGGAGTTCCGCGCTGTGCGCTGCCTGTCCCTTCGGGACGGCGCTTCCAGCTCGCGGAGAGCAGAGGGCGATCTCCACGTGGTCTGCGGCGCGTCTCTTTAGTGATGCGCCTCCCCTTGCGTTGCTCCACAGCACATCGGCATCATCATGCACATGCCCCCCTTCATGCCGTGCTTCATGCCTTGGCCGTGCATCATTTCTTTACCATGCATCATGCCTTTCCCCTGCATCATTGCCTGGCAGTGCTGCATGAACTCCATCATCGACTGCGGTTTCATGTCTTTGGAGAGTTCATCCAGCTTGGCAACCTGTTCCGGATTAAGAAGCGCTTTGGCATCCGCCTGAGCCTTTTCTTCGACAGCCTTCAGGCTGGTCACCTGATCGTCTGTCAGATCGAGCTTTTCCTTCCACACGAGAAGGCTCGCGGGGCCTTGCGGCTGGAATTGCACGGCACACATCTGCCTGCACTGCTCAACCATGCTGGGCTTGCTCTCCTCGGAGGCACTGGCCGCTCCCGCGGCTCCTTCCTGGCCCTCCTGAGCCCGAAGCGTGACACCGCCTGCGACCACCAACGCCATCCCCAAGCTAAGAATTGTCTTTCTCATATCCACCTTAAGTTTGATTTAAAGCTTACCGGCGAATCTCGCGCGAGCTTTCCGGATCTTGCCAATTGCTGAGCCGTTTTTGCCGGGCCGGACTGGCGCACGCAACGCGCCTGGGCTTCGCGCTTCAGTAGAGCCCGGGCATGAAGCGCTTTACACTCCGCCGATAGTCGCGGTACTCGGGGAATTTCTCCCGGAGCCACTGCTCCTCGCGGCGGGCCTTGGCGTCGAAAAATGGGACCGATCCCAAGGCGACCACGAGCGCGGGCGCACTTTGCCAGGCAAGGGCCCACCCCACCGAGATCATCATCACGCCCGTATAGAGCGGATGTCGCATCAAGGAAAATACGCCCTCGCGCACCAGAACGGCGTCGTCGGCCGGCTTGGGAAAGGGCGTGAGATTTCTGCCCAGCGCCGCCGTGCCAATCACGATGATTCCGGCGCCCACGCCAAGCAATGCCGCTCCCGCCGAAACGGCGATCGGATTTCGATCCCGTCCGCGCGAACGGACCGCCAGGAAAGCGATGGCCGAGAGCAGAGCCCCTTGCGCCAACACCCATCGTCCTCCCCGTTGAGAGAAACTTGCCCATGGCTGTGCCGTTTTCATCGTCTGGCAGACCGCGTCACCTTTCAGAAGTACGCCTTGAGAACGTACTGCAACGACATTCTCTGAGTGCTGAAAAAGGATCCATTCAGCGCAATCGCTTGCCGCATCACGTCGATGAAGCCCGGGCGATTCGTATAGAAGAGTTGAATCACCGTGTGCTCGAGCTTGTCGTAAAGCGAACCCGCATCATGCGGCGTGCGATCGCCGGCAAGAGGCGCTGTGGAATCAATGGCCCAGCCGGTGATGCCTTCGATGCAGCCTTCGATCCACCAGCCGTCCAGAATACTGAGGCTTGGCGCGCCGTGAATGGCGGCCTGCATGCCACTGGTTGTTCTCTGCCACTGTGGCTATTCATCGAAAGCTCTTTACCTCAAGGCCGACCACCAAGATCGGGCAACCCTCGGGAGGAAGGCAAGCCTTGTTCGTGAGAGGCATCCGGACTTACTCCTCCATCCTCGAACGCCGACGGCACCTTTTTGACTTCCCGCCGGAGAGAAGGGCCGCCTTGTCTCTTGACATGATGGCTTATTTGGCTAAAATGCCAAGTATGCCAGCAAGGAAGTCACGCAGCGAACTTCGGGCGCAAGTCGTAAAGGCGCTTGCCCATCCCTCACGTCTTCTCATCGCAGAGGCGCTGATTGATGGGGAACAATGCGTCTGCGAACTGACCAGCTTGGTCGGCGCGGACATGTCCACCGTTTCCAAACATCTTTCGATTATGAAAGCGGCGGGGCTGGTCGAGGTGGAGAAGCGCGGCCTGAACGTCTTCTACCGACTGCGTTGCCCGTGCCTCGGGGATTTCTTCCGTTGTGTTGACAGCATCACTCGAGCTCAGATGGACGCCATGAGACGCGCCGCCGCCTGATTTTCCATGAACAACTATTTGGTTAATTAACAAAGTACGAAAGTTATGAAGACGAATTTTGAGAAGAACAGGAAGACCCTCCAAGTGTACGATCCGGCCATGTGTTGTTCGACGGGAATCTGTGGGCCTGATGTCGATCCCGAACTCGCCAATTTTGCCGCATTGCTCTCCCATTTCGAGCAGCGCGGCGTAAAGGTCGAACGCTACAACCTCGCCCGGCAGCCCGTTGCGTTCGTGCAGAATGCTCAGGTGAAGATCCTCCTCGAGAAGGAGGGAGTAGAGGTCCTGCCGGTCATCTTTCACAACGGCGAGTTATTGCTCAAGGGACGCTACCCAACCCGCGAAGAGCGCGGAGAATGGATTCGCCTGTTGTTGAAATCCGAGACGAAATCGGGCGATGCAGCGCAGACCGCGGGAGTTGTGCGATGAAGGAGCTACCACGTTTCGACCCGGCCGACTCCGCGCCGACACGGTATTTGTTTTTCACGGGCAAAGGCGGCGTTGGCAAGACGTCGCTCGCCTGCGCAACGGCCGTGCGCTTCGCGGATGATGGCAAACGCGTATTGCTGGTGAGCACCGACCCTGCGTCCAACCTCGATCAGGTCCTCGGCGTGAATCTCTCCGGCAAGCCAACGCCCGTGCCGGGCGCGCCCGGCCTGGAAGCGCTGAATATCGATCCCGAAGAGGCGGCAGAGCGTTACCGCGAACGGCTTATCGGCCCGATGCGCGGGGTGCTGCCCGAAGCGGCGTTGGCGAACATGCAGGAGCAGCTCTCCGGATCCTGCACGACAGAAATCGCGGCGTTCGATGAGTTCACGGCCCTGATTGGGCAACCTGAGGCAGCGGCCGAATACGATCATGTGATTTTCGACACGGCCCCGACCGGCCACACCCTGCGGCTCATGAGCTTGTCGAAAGCCTGGACCCGGTTTCTGGAATCGAACACCAGCGGCACCTCCTGCCTCGGACCGCTGGCCGGACTGGAGAAACAGAGGGAAATCTACGAAGCCACGGTACGCATGCTGGCGGATGCGTCATGCGCGACCATCGTTCTGGTGAGCCGGCCGCAGCGCGCGGCGTTGCGCGAGGCAGCGCGGACTTCGGGTGAACTGAGAGCGCTCGACATTGGTAACCAGGTATCTGGTGATCAACGGAGTCTTCCACGCCACCGACAGGACCGACGGCCTGGCACTGGCGCTGGAGCGCAGAGGACAGAGAGCTTTCACGGAAAATGTGCAACTGCTCGGAAGCCTGCCGGTATTTGCCAACCCGCTGCGCCCGTGGAACGTGCTCGGCATCGACGGGCTGCGGGCGCTGCTTATGGGTGAATCGACGGAGGTTGCTCCGGCTGCCGGCTTGACTGAATTGCAGCTGTCTGCACTGAAATCGCTCGCGGATTTCGTCGATGAAATCGCAGAGAGCGGGCACGGCGTCATCATGACGATGGGCAAGGGTGGTGTCGGCAAGACGACCCTCGCCGCTTCTATCGCGGTCGCTCTGGCCGAGCGCGGTTTTCCCGTGCATCTGACGACGACCGATCCCGCCGCGCACGTGGCCGACGCTCTGGGTGACACGGAGTCGAAGCTGACGGTCG
This sequence comes from uncultured Verrucomicrobiae bacterium, assembly GCA_963820865.1. Taxonomy (GTDB): domain Bacteria; phylum Verrucomicrobiota; class Verrucomicrobiia; order Chthoniobacterales; family Terrimicrobiaceae; genus DASTFP01. The sequence goes on along the minus strand of CAWGBZ010000007.1, from coordinate 524,494 downwards.
GGCGGATTGATCCGGCAGCGGAGACGCAGGCATACACGCGACATGTGATGGAGACGACCGGGCACGCCATGGATGACGCGAGCAGATCGCTACTCGAAGAAGATCTGCGCTCACCCTGCACCGAGGAGATCGCGGTCTTCCGAGCGTTCGCCCGCGAGGTCGCCCGCGGCAAGGAAGCGTTCGTCGTGCTCGATACGGCGCCGACCGGGCACACGCTGCTGTTGCTCGACGCCAGCGAAGCGTACCACAGGGAACTTGGCCGGCAGGCCCGCACTTCGCAGCCCGAAGAGGTGCTGCAACTTTTGCCACGTCTGCGCGATCGGGACTTCACACACGTGTTCATTGTAACCCTTCCGGAAGCGACACCCGTGCATGAAGCCGCGAGCCTCCAGGCCGACCTGCGCCGTGCGGGCATCGAACCACAGGGCTGGATCATCAACCAGAGCCTCACCGGCAGCGGCACGACCGACCCGGTGCTGCGGCAGCGAGAAACCTCCGAGCGCCGTTACATCGAGGAAGTCGCCGTGACCCACGCAAGCCAGACGGCGCTCGTGCCTCTACGCCATGAGGAGCCGGTGGGGATAGCCGCGCTTTCCGCACTCGCGCAGAGCTCCCTCGCTGAACTCGCAGCCCTTGACCGGTAGGCTGGATGAACACCGGTCATCGTGGTCGCCTTCACTGGCGAACCCTTCCGACTTCGGCGGAGCGATGATGACGACCGGAATTATTGTAGCCGGACTGTTTGGGCTGTCCGTGATTTCCGGGATGCTTGGCCTTGGCGTGGCGTTCGCAGCGATTCCGTTCCTGGGATTCTTTCTCGACGACCTTGTGCATGAAATCCAGCCGTTGAGCCTGATCCTAAACGGCATTACAGCGTCCTTCTCGGCATTCGGCTTTTCTCGAAGCGGTCTGGTCGACTGGCGGCGCGCGGGGGTGCTCTGTCTTGTGACCACAACGTTTGCGCCCATCGGCGCATGGCTCGCGCAATCGACCGATCGGCGGCTCCTGTGGGCCCTCTATTTCTGCGCGGTCGTCTATCTGGCGGTGCAGATGTTTCGTCCGGCAAAAAAGGCGGCCACTGCGGAACCACGTTACCGGTTGGCGCTGCTGTTGGCGATTCCCATCTCTGTGTTGTCCGGTCTCCTCGGTGTCGGCCCGGGCTTTCTCCTGTTGCCGTGCCTCATTCTCCTTGGCGTAGAGCCCAAACACGCCGCGGCTATAAACGCCGTCGCCGTCACGCCGCCCTCATTCTCGGCCCTGATCCCGCACATCGGGACAATGAAGATCGACCCTATACTCGCCGCGATATTGATCATCGCTGGAGCGGCGGGCTCATTCCTCGGCGCCCGGCTCACCAGCTTGCGGCTTTCAGGACCGACCGTGAAGCGGCTCTTCGGGGTGCTCCTTGTTGTGATGACCGCCATTCAGCTCTTCCGTCTTCTCCGAGCGTAAACCGCTCTTCGCTGCGATCCCGTCATCTAACCCCCGATCTGAGAAAACTCGCCGGTGCGCCGCTTGCTGGCCAGCCCGCCGCCTGGGCGGGTCGAAGCGGTCGCCGAGCGCAAACGGTGGAAAAGTGCCTACTGCCTCGGGCGGGTCAAAAGATCGTGTATCGCAATGCCGACGACCTGTTCCCCGCCAAAGCGAGTCCCAGTGCGCCTCTTGTCCATATCCGCAGCTGCCGTCCTGTAGGCGATCTCCGAAAGCGGCAGGTAACCGACCTCGCGAATGTAAGTTCCCGCGTCATCGAAGAAAAAGTCCAGGAACTCCTTGACGAGCGGCTTTGCCAGCGACTTCACGCTGACATACAGGAAGAGCGGCCGCGCAAGCGGGATGTAGTAGCCCTGGTGGACAGCTTTGTTCGAAGGGAGGATGGGAGCGCTCTTCACAGCCCTGCCGCTGATGGCGTCGTAGTCCCACTCGATGGCCAAGGCCTTCAGGCTCTCTTCGGCATCGGAATAGTACGCGTACGGAATGAACCCCAGCGCATGCTTGTCGCCTTTGATCCCCCCGACGAGTTCGTTGTCGTCCTCGCTTGCCGTGTAGTCCCGACGCAAACCGCCCATCTTCCCCACGACGACCTCCGAGAAATAATCAAAGGTGCCGGAATCTGCTCCGGCGCCGTAAAGTTTGATCTCTGCGTCCGGCCATTCGGGGCGAATCTGGTTCCACTTCATGATCTTGCCCTCCGCCGCGGCCTCCCAGAGCTTCTTCAACTCCGAAACCTTGATCGACTCCACCCAGGTATTCTCTGGATGGACCGCGATCGTCAGCGCGTCGTAGGCAATCGGCATCTCGATATATTCGACGCCATTGGCCCTGGCCTCCTTGAGCTCACCTTTCAGGATCGGACGCGATGCGTCGGCAATGTCGATCTCTCCTTTGACAAACTTGCGAAAACCGCCGGTGGTTCCTGAGAAATCGACGTTGATGCTGGCGGCGCCTTCCGTCTTCTCCTCGAACGCCTTCCCCGCAAGCTTCATGATCGGGTAGACGGTGCTCGACCCGTCAATCGTGACAACCCCGATCTGGGCGAAGAGATTGCAACATCCCACCGCAAACGATAAGATCAAGGCCGGTACCACGACTCCTCTTGGGATTTTTGCAAGTGACATGAGAAGTTCGTGTGAATTTCGGGATGAAAGAGACCGTCACATGATATGCTTTAACATATATATGTGCATATGAATATTGTTACATTTCCGTAACAGGCCCCTGCGAAGTTCGGCCCAGACGTCGGATTCGCTGCCGGAGACACGACTTCCCAGGCCGTTTGTGCCAGGATTGTCACAATATTCGTATAGGAGTATACTGTTAGAATTGAATGTTATTTCCTCCGGCGGAGTGAGTTCGGCCTCAAAGTGCCCTCTCTTGACCGCCGCAAGAAACACCCACATCCCAAACCAATGAAACACCTTGCGAAAATCACCATCCTGGCGCTGGCAACCGGTTTCCCGCTCACCGCGGCGGTATCCGGTCCGGTGCAAGTCGACCCGGCAGTTCCCGCCTACAAACAAATCAGCGGCGTGTCGGGAAATCTCAACTCGATTGGTTCCGATACCTTGAACAATCTGATGACCTTCTGGGCAGAAGGCTTCAAGAAGGAATACCCAAACGTCAACATTCAGATTGAGGGCAAGGGATCGACGACGGCTCCGCCCGCGCTGATTGCCGGCACCGCACAACTCGGGCCGATGAGCCGCGAAATGAAGAGCTCGGAAATCGATGAATTCGAGAAGAAGTTTGGCTACAAGCCGACCGAAGTGAAAGTGGCGGTGGATGCCCTGGCGGTCTTTGTAAACAAGGACAACCCGATCAAGGGGCTGACGCTGACCCAGGCGGACGGAATTTTCTCGAGCACCCGGAAGCGCGGCGGGGAGGACATCACCACATGGGGGCAGGTCGGGCTGACGGGCGACTGGGCGAACAAACCGATGTCGCTCTTCGGGCGCAACAGCGCCTCGGGCACCTACGGCTACTTCAAAGAACATGCCTTGAGCAAGGGTGATTACAAGACCACCGTGAAGGAACAGCCAGGTTCCTCCGCGGTTGTTCAAGGCGTTGCCAGCGATATCGGCGGAATCGGCTACTCGGGAATTGGGTACATCACCTCCGGAGTGCGCGCCGTGCCGCTGGGCGAAGAAGAAGGCAAGTTCGTGGAAGCTACCTATGAAAACTCGGTCGGCGGAGAGTACCCGCTGGCTCGCTTCCTTTACATCTATGTGAACAAGAAACCCGGCGAACCCCTCGACAAGCTTACGGCGGAATTCCTGAAGTTTGTCCTCTCCAAACAGGGCCAGGAAATCGTTGTCAAGGACGGCTACTTCCCGATGCCAAAAGAAGTGATCGACGAAACTTTGGAGGTAGCGACTGCCAAGTAAATAAGACGCGTCCGAATTCTTCCCGTCCCGGGCTCCGGCAAAGTCGTGTCCAGCTGAGAGAGGACCCGGGGCGGGTGCTTCGGAGTCACCCTTCCGAGCGCGTCCTCTAATATGGGAAAGCTAGATTATGCGAATGATCCCAAACGTTTCCTGACACGGCCTGTTACCCTCTTTGTGGACCGGTTTATGACCGGTTTCATCAAGATCGGTGGTGTCGTGGTCATCACGGCCGTTCTGGGCATTTTCGTCTTCATCCTGCTGCAAATCTTTCCTCTTTTTCAGGGAGCAAGGGTTTCCGAAATCAAGAGCGTACCGGTGCCGGAGGGCGCGTATTCCGTTCTGGGCATTGACGAGTGGGGCGCGCAGCCATTCCTGGTCGAAAACAAGGGCAGAATCGTTACAGCGAATCTCGAAACCGGCCAGACCTCGGAGATCGCTTCTCCCTTCGAAACCTCCAGGCAGCTTTCCGCAATAAGCTACAACGAGCGTGAACAGAAGATCATCGCTGGAACGACCGATGGTCACTTTTCGCTGGCCGTGGCGAAATATTCTGCGACCGGCGACGGCGAGAAGCGAAAGGTGACCCTCGCCCTGGAGGCTGAGCCATTCAATTCCATCGGCACGGCCGGTGTGCCGATTCAGTCTATCGGCTTCGGCGAAGCCGGGGATCGCCGGCTCGTTGCGGCCGTCCAGGAAGTCGACGGACAAAAGCAACTTCACGTCGTCAGTCTCGCTCGCAAACGCTCTCTCATTGGAAAAGGCAAGTTCCAAACGGACAAAGCACACGAGCTTAGCTCGCTGCTGACGGGACAGCCGGTGCAAGTGTTGGTTCCGGCGACGGCCGACAGCTTGCTCGTGCTCAACAACGACGGCTCGGTAAACTACCTCTTCCTCAAGCCCGACAAGCAGTTCGAGCTTCGCCAGACCTTCACGCCGTTTGAGGATGCTGAAGATCCCTCCATCTCGATCATGGGTTTCTTGATGGGAGACGTTTCTGTTGTGTTCGGGAGTGTGGATGGGAGAAATCGGGTTTTCAGCCTCTACATTCCGGGGGGTGAGAGCCGAAGGCTCTTCGGAATGCGCCACGAGTTTCCAAAGCTTCCGGGGAGTCCGAAGTTCATCACCAGCAGCCTGCGCAACAAGGCGTTTCTGATCGGCGGCGGAGACACGGCCTCACTCCGCTACATGACGACCGACGCGACCCGATGGGAAAGCGCTCTGCCGTTCACGCCAACCAAAGCGATCATAAACGGCAAATACAACCGCATGGTCTTCCTGGACCCCAGGAATACCTTGCACGTCTTCTCGCTGCATGACCCGCATCCGGAAGCTGGCTGGCAGGCATTTTTCGGCAGACTTTACTACGAGGGAGCTGCCGAAAAGAAGTGGGACTGGCAGAGCACGGGCGGAAGCGACGACTTTGAACCAAAGCTTTCGCTGATACCGCTCATCTTTGGCACGTTTAAGGGGACGCTCTACGCCATGGTGTTTGCCGTGCCCATCGCGATTCTGGCCGCGATGTACACCTCGCAATTCATGGCGCCGAATTTTCGCCAGATCATCAAGCCGACCATGGAAATCATGGCGTCGCTCCCCTCGGTCGTCCTCGGTTTCCTGGCGGCGATCTACATCGCGCCGCTGATCGAGACCCGCATCCCCTCATTGTTGCTCGTTTGCGCCGGGGTTCCGCTAGCCTCTCTGCTGCTGGGCTGGTTCTGGAGTAATCTGCCGATAACGGTGCGCAAACATATCAAGCCCGGCTACGAAGCGTTTGCTTTTCTCCCGGTCATTGTCGCGCTGGTTGTCATCTTTTGGAGTTTGGGGCCCGCCCTTGAACGGGTTGCCTTTGTGGTAACGGACGCTGATGGTCAGAAGATCGCGGATTTTCGCTATTGGTGGCCGGCGGTGATGGGAGCCCCCTTCGAGCAGCGCAATTCGCTGGTCGTCGGCTTCATGATGGGATTTGCCGTCATCCCGATCATCTTCACAATTACCGACGATTCCCTGTCCAACGTGCCACCGGCCTTGCGGACGGCGTCGCTCGCCTGCGGGGCGAGTCGCTGGCAGACCGCTGTTCGCGTCGTCCTGCCGACGGCCTCGGCGGGCATCTTTTCCGCCATCATGATCGGCCTCGGCCGGGCGGTCGGCGAGACCATGATCGTGGTGATGGCGACCGGCAACACTCCGGTCATGGAATGGAACATCTTCTCAGGGATGCGCACTCTGTCGGCCAACATTGCGGTCGAATTGCCGGAGGCGCCACAATTCAGCACGCTGTATCGCACCCTCTTCCTCGGCGCGCTCTGCCTTTTCATTCTGACCTTCGTGGTCAATACGATCGCCGAAATCCTGCGCCAGCACCTTCGCCAGAAGTACAAGACAGTCTAGGAATGCACGCTCCCAGAAAGGACTTCCAAGACCTCGTTAAGGTCCATGCCGCGCCTGGTGAGCCGTTCGTGTGGCTCACCTCGATGGGTCTCGGCATTGGCCTCCTGATGGTGGCCGGGTTGCTCGCCATCATCGTGGTGAACGGTATTCCCGTTTTCTGGCCAGGCAGGGTGGTCATCGTAAAGCTCAACGAAGGCGTCGCCAGTCCGGTGCCAAACAGTCCCGAAGTTGTCGGCGAAATTGTCCAGGAGAGAACGAAATCTGTGAAGGTGCTCGGGGCCGACGGCAAGCCTGCTGCTGACCAGGAGGAGATCCAGCTCTTCGTGGGAAACAAGGACACCTACGGATTCAGCTTCGTCTTTCTCGATTCGACCAGCATAGCGTCCATCGGGCGGCCCGCGAACCTGCTGGTCCTGGAAAGAGTCGAGTATGGTGACGCGTTCGGGACGCCCATCGCCCTCCACCTCGCCAACGGCCAGCGTATCGAGGCAGGGTCGCCAGAGTTCGATCTGTCCTTGCAAAGGCTTGTTCGTGAGGGCAACGCGCGCCGGACAAAAATTGAGGAGATCGAAAGGACGGAGATCGGCCGCATAAATGCCCGGATGACTGAACTGCGCGTCCAAGGAAAAGACCCCGCCGACGCGCAAAGGCAGATCGCGGAGCTTGACGAGAAATACAACGTCCTGGCTGCCGAAGCGAAAGCCCTTCGGCTGACACAGGACGAGAGCCACATCATCATGAGGCTCCCTAATGGGACCGAGAAATCCATCGCGATCGGAAACATCCTCTTCGCTTACTACCCAAATGAGCTGGGCTTCATGTCCAGACTGGGGATCTTTCTCCACAATATCTGGGGCTTCTTGAGTCTCGATCCTCGCGAGGCGAACACCGAGGGCGGCGTGTTTCCGGCCATCTTCGGCACCTTCGTGATGACCCTCCTCATGAGCATTGCTGTGATGCCTTTCGGCGTGGTCGCAGCGATTTACTTGCGCGAATACGCTGAGGAAGGCCTGTTCGTCCGGTCCGTGCGAATTGCCGTCAACAATCTGGCCGGAGTCCCATCCATTGTCTTCGGCGTCTTTGGCCTCGGCTTTTTCGTCTATTTCATGGGAGGGACGATCGATCAGCTCTTCTTTGGAGATTATCTACCAACGCCGACCTTCGGCACCGGAGGCATCCTCTGGGCTTCACTGACCCTGGCGCTCATGACCGTGCCCGTGGTCATCGTTGCGACCGAGGAGTCCATCGCCTCCGTGCCGCGCGGAATGAAGGAGGGTTCGCTGGCGTGCGGCGCGTCCAAGTGGCAGACCATCCGGCGGATCATTCTTCCCGCTTCCGTGCCGGGAATCCTCACCGGCCTCATTCTCGCCATGGCGCGCGGAGCCGGTGAAGTCGCCCCGCTCATGCTGGTGGGTGTCGTCAAACTCGCCCCGAGTCTGCCACTCGACGCAGAAGCGCCATTCATCCATCTTGAGAGAAAATTCATGCACCTTGGCTTTCACATCTACGATCTCGGCTTTCAGTCTCCCGATTCCGAGGCCGCCAAGCCCATGGTCTTCGCGACCACCCTCCTTTTGATCGGTCTGGTCGTGCTCTTAAATCTCGCCGCCATCCTGATACGCGAGCGCCTGCGCAGAAAGTTCAGCACGGGCGCGTTCTAGCCAGCCAATGATCGCTGATCCTCACTCCGAAGGCATGTCCGATCCGCAAACTTCCAGCTCCGGGCCGCTCGCAACAGAAACCGAGGGCCTGCGGCCTGACTACATCAAAATTTCCGGATTTTCCTTCTGGTACGGAAACAAGCAGGCGCTCTTCGATATTTCCTTGGACATCCCGGAACGGCAGGTGACGGCCTTCATTGGGCCCTCTGGCTGCGGCAAATCGACGCTCCTTCGAAATCTCAACCGGATGAACGATCTCATTGAAGGCGTGCGTCACACCGGCGATATCGTGGTTAACAAACAAAGCATCTACGATCCCCACATCGAGGTCATCTCGCTGCGCAAACGCATCGGCATGGTCTTTCAGAAATCCAACCCGTTCCCAAAATCGATCTACGAGAATGTCGTCTATCCGTTGCGCGTGGCCGGACAAAACAACAGATCGGTCCTGGATGAGACTGTCGAGCGCAGCCTGAGAGGAGCTGCTCTCTGGGAAGAGGCGCAGGATCGTTTGCACGAAAGCGCGCTAAGCCTTTCCGGCGGGCAGATGCAGCGTCTTTGCATCGCACGCGCCATCGCCAACCGCCCGGAAATCCTCCTGATGGACGAACCGTGCTCCGCGCTGGATCCCATCGCGACCGCGAAGGTCGAAGACCTCATCCATGAATTGAAGAAGGAGTTTACCATCGTGATTGTCACGCACAACATGCAGCAGGCGACGCGCTGCGCGGATCGCACAGCCTTCTTCTATCTCGGTAGGCTGATCGAAGCGGATAGCACCACGAAGATTTTCGAAAACCCTTCGGAGAAGCAAACCGAGGACTACATCACCGGACGTTTCGGTTGATGGGCCCTTCCAATGCTCGCGCGCCTGTTATGATGCCTGGAACCAATCGACATATCCTCGGCGAGTTCGACGCGGCGTTGAGCTCCCTCCGGGACAACGCCATTATGATGGCCAGTCTGACCCAACGCACCCTTGACCATGCCAAACAGGGCTTGCTCGAGATGGACGAAGATCAGTGCAATACGGCGATTGCAGACGCCGAGGAAATTGATCTCCTGGAACGGCAGATGGACAGGGATGGAATGAATCTATTGATGCGTTTTCAGCCCGTGGCCTCCGATCTGCGCATTGTGATTGCCACCATGAAGATCAGTGTGAATCTGGAGCGCATTTCGGATTTGGCAGTGAGTATCGCGCGACGAGCGCGAAAGTTGATCGATCCAACACCGCCTGGCGAAACCGCCGAACTGCAACCGCTCTTCGAGCACGCGTTTGGCATGCTCAATGATGCGGTGATGGCCTTTTCCACGAGTAATCTGGATCTCGTGCCGCCGCTCAAAGTCCGCGACCAGGAGCTCGCGGCCATGAGCCAGGAACTGGCGGGTAGCATTACAACCCGCATGTCGTTCGAGCTTGGCGACGGCGTCGCGCGCTATCTGGAGCTCATCTTTATTCTTCGCTACCTCGAACAGATCGGAAGCCTTGCCACCAATCTTGGAGAGGATATCGTCCTCGCCTACTCCAGAGACGCGTCGATGGCTGGAGAAGATTATTGAAAATTGGTCATGGGCAGCATGAATCGCCGCAGCATGACGCGGCGGGTTTGACCGCCATGATAGTGGCCGACGCGACATAGTCACCCGCGCGTTTTCCCGGGAGCCACTCATTGATGACGTCACGGCTCGATTGCTTGATCTCGATCCGAATGTTACTGAATCCCTCGTTTCTTAGTATGGTCTCAAGTTCAGCAACCATAGCCGCCCCCGCCACGCAGCCCGTGTATGCCTGAAAGTCCTCCTTCAAGTCCTCCGGGATTGGCGCAAGCGCCACGATATCCGAAATCGCGATCCGGCCCCCCGGCTTCAAAACGCGAAACGTTTCGGCGTAGACGCGACTTTTGTTTGGAGAAAGATTGATCACGCAATTCGATATGACGAGATCGGCGGTGTCATCCGCCGCGGGCAGACTTTCGATCTCGCCGAGCCGGAACTCCACGTTCTCGTAAGCGCCCTTAGCGGCGTTGGCCCGCGCCTTGGAGATCATATCTGGTGTCATATCCACACCAATAACCTTGCCCCTCGGACCTGTCTGCCTCGCTGCGAGAAAGCAGTCAAAACCTCCCCCGCTGCCCAGGTCGAGGATGGTCTCTCCGGGCTTGATCGATGCGATCGCCGTGGGATTCCCACACCCGAGTCCCATCTCGGAACCTTCCGGCACCGATGTGACATCGGACTCGCTGTAACCCAGTGCTTCCGCGCCGGTTGGGCGGTTCGTGATCTCTTCGGAATCACCGCAGGAGGGCCCACAGCCACACCCGCGCTCTTCGAATCGGGCGATGGCCCCGTAGCGTTCGCGAACCTGTCGTCTGACCTTGTCTTCTTCAATGGTTGTTTTCATTGGCTTCAACGGAAAAGACGGGAGTAGCCGAAAAAGGACGCAGGATTTCTCAGAGAATCTCTCAGAAATACTAGCACCCGTCGCAATCACCGGGTGTCCTGGGCTGCACATCGATCACGGAACCATACCGGTCAGTGCGCCAGCGGCAACAGCGCTCGATTTCTTCCTTCAAAGCTGCGCGAGCACGCTGGACGCGCGACTTGGCCCCGGAAACCGACAAGCCAAGCCGGAGGGCCAGCTGGACCTGGGAAAGCCCCTCGTATTCCGTGAGAAGCAAAGCATCCCGGTGGATCGCCGGCAGATCGTCGATGACCGAACGGATGTACGCGTCGATTCCACTTCGTAAACGGGTCTCCTCCTCAAAGCCCCTTGGGTCCGAGGTGGACACCAGATTCCTGGAGTGAACGTCCTCCTGAAAACGCTCGGTCGGTCTCGCGGCACGAAAATAATCCGCAATGCTGTTCCGGGCGATCCGAAAGGCCCACCCTTCAATGCGTTCGGTGCTTTGCAATGAATCAAGATGCGTGCTGATCTTGAGAAGCACATCCTGTGTGATGTCCTCGGCGGATGCACCATGGCGCACGCGGCTGCCAGCGAATCCTTTGATGGCAGTGCGCAGTTTCTCGAGATGCGCCTCATCTAACAGTCTACTCATGCCACGTCTCCTCAGCCAATATGCGACGACAAAAACCCGCGTCAAACTATATATGGGTTGACGAATATTTCTTGGCTGCCATTGTGCCATGGATGGAGTTGATTCGAATCTACCAATGTCTCTGCGATCCGACGCGGCTTCGAATCATCCATCTGTTGACTCACGGGCCGTTATGCGTTTGCCACTTTCAGGAAATCCTGCGGCTTCCCCAAACCAAGGTCTCCCAGCATCTCGCTTACCTGCGAAAGCGTGGACTGGTCGAATGCACACGGCACCAAACGTGGATGATCTACAGGCTCCCTTCCAAACCTTCCGCCGAACTCGAAGCCAATCTCAAATGCCTTCAGGATTGCGCGCCGACCGACAGGCGCTTTCGCGAGGATCTTAAGAGATTCGACAAAGTGAGAGCAACCTGCGGGTGGATTAGTGATGCCCTCGAGAACAAGCAACCCTGCGTCTGTTAGCGGTAGTTCTCAATGAATCCGGCTGATCCTGGTCTCAGGATTCTCCCGCTCGGGACGAGGCATTTCGCATGCAAGATATGAAACCAACCGTCCTCATCCTTTGCACCGGCAATTCCTGCCGAAGCCATATGGCCGAAGGCATTCTCCGCGAGGCTGCGGGAGATTCTCTCGACGTTCAGAGTGCCGGTTCCAATCCCGCCGGCTACGTTCACCCCAAGGCGATTCAGGTGATGAAGGAAATCGGAATCGATATTTCCAATCATCAGTCCAAGCATATGAATGAATTTTTGGCGCGGGACGTCGAGACCGTCATCACCGTATGCGGAAAGGCCGACCAGGCCTGCCCGATGTTTCCCGGTCAACTCAATCGGCACCATTGGGGATTCGACGATCCCGCTCACGCGAGTGGGACTGAGGAGGAGATCGTCGCCGAATTTCGCCGCGTCCGGGACGAAATACGGCAGACCTTTGCAGCCTATGCGGCGGGCAGGCGCGATCAGAGCAAAGCCGCCGCAACGCAGGCTGAAGTCCGCTGAGCCTTTTCGATGACTCTTTCGCGTCGCGTCGTCGCAGAATTCCTGGGCACCGCATTTCTTCTCGCGGCCGTGGTTGGCTCCGGCATCATGGGGGAAAGATTGGCGGCGGGAAATACGGCCATCGCCCTCCTCGCGAACACGCTGGCTACAGGAGCGACATTAATCACCCTGATTTTCACATTCGGACCCCATCTCAGGCGCACACTTCAATCCCGCGGTGACCCTGGCTGATGCGTTCCAGGGAGGCATCACCTGGAACGAGGCACCCGCGTATATACTGGCGCAGGTGACCGGTGCCTTAGCGGGAGTCGGCGCGGCGCATGTGATGTTTGGCGAAGCGTTGATCCAGGTTTCACAGCACGCCCGCACCGGCGGGGACAACTCTTCAGCGAGTTCGTGGCAACCTTCGGCTTGCTTTGCGTGATCCGAAGCTGTGCCCGCCTGCAATCCGAGGCGGTGCCAACGGCCGTCGGCCTCTACATCACCGGCGCGTACTGGTTTACGGCTTCCACGTCCTTCGCGAACCCGGCGGTAACACTCGCGCGTGAGTTCACCGACACCTTCACCGGGATTCGTCCAGCCGATGTGCCGGGCTTCATCGTGGCACAACTCCTCGGCGCTCTCACGGCCACTGTTCTCATTCGCTGGCTCGTCTCGTCGCCTCCTCTGGCAGCCAAAGCGGTCCCACTCCCCAACGCACATCCCGGCCGCCAATGATAAACCGGCCCGAGATCCTTCAGGCGGAAGCCACGAATTTATAGGTGCGAAAGCCGCCCGGAAGATTCTTCACGTGGAAGCCGTTTTGGAGCAACGCGCGTGTTGCGTAGTAGGCGCGTTGACCGACGCCGCAATATAGCCAGACTTCACGGTCCCGGGGCAGTTCGTCCAGCCGCTGGCGAATCTCGTTCAGCGGGATGTTAATCGCTCCGGGCACGTGCCCATTTTGAAATTCGTCTGAATCGCGGACGTCCACCAAGGTAATCGTCTTCAGGTCCAGTTGGTTCCAGTCGGCCAGAGGCAGGTCGCCGCGCAGATGATTGGACGCGATCATCCCCGCATAGTTCACCGGATCCTTGGCCGCGCCAAACTGAGGCGCATAGCAGAGTTCCGCCTCCTCGAGGTCGAAGACTGTGCCGCCAAGCTGGATGGCGGTGGCAATTACGTCGATGCGCTTGTCGACATCCTCCTCGCCCACCGCCTGCGCTCCGAGAATGCGCCCGTCGGACGTGCGAAAGACGAGCTTGATGTTGATCGGCTTCGCACCCGGAAAATAACTGACGTGATGTCCCGGATGAAGGTAGATCTTTTCGTAATCAGTGATGCCGGCTCGCCGCAGGCTCTTCTCGCTGGCCCCGGTGCAGGCGACCGTCAATCCAAAGACGCCACAAACCGAAGTGCCTTGCACTCCGCGAAATCGCGCGTCGCGCCCGCAAATAGAATCCGCCGCAACGCGACCCTGACGATTGGCGGGACCGGCCAATGGGACCAGAACCCATTCTCCGGTGATGACGTCCCTGACTTCGACGGCATCGCCTACCGCCCAAATATGCGGATCGCTCGTGCGCATTTGCTCATCGACGCGGATGCCACCCCGCGGGCCGATCGTGAGACCGGCGGCGCGTGCGAGCCCGCTCTCCGGCCGAACGCCAATCGCGAGGATGACGATATCCCCTTGGAACTTTGCGCGGGAAGTCGTCTGGACAACGACCCCTCCGTCAGTCGGTTCGAAACCGGCCACCCCATCGCCGAGGGCCACCTGCACGCCCTTCTTCTCCAAATGCTCCTGCACGGGACGCGCCATCTCCGGGTCCAGCGGCGGCATCACCTGGTTCAGCATCTCGAGGACGACCACGGAAAGACCGCGATGCGCGAGATTCTCAGCCATCTCCAGACCGATGAATCCGGCACCAACCACGACCGCGCTCCGGGCATTCTTCTCTTGGATCCATTCACGAATCCTCCGGCTGTCCGGGATGGTACGCAGCACGAAAATTCCACCTGCGTCCACGCCGGGCAGAGGAGGTCTGACGGCCGCGGCGCCCGGCGAAAGCACCAGCGCATCGTAGCACTCGCGATACACGCGCCCGGTCGGGAGCTCGCGAACTTCGATTTCGCGCCGCGCGCAGTCAACGGCGAGAACTTCATTCTGAGTACGCACCTCGATGTTGAACCGCTCTTGAAAGAGCGCCGCGCTGGCCACGAGCAACTTGGACTCGTCTTTGATGACATCGCCGACGTAGTACGGGAGGCCGCAATTGGCGAAAGACACATAGGGACCGCGGTCGATGACCATGATCTCCGCGCTTTCATCGAGCCGCCGGCACCGCGCCGCGCACGAAGCGCCGCCAGCCACACCACCGACAACAATGATTCGTTTCGAGCTCATCTTTAGTCCGCGGAGGTCTGCCTCCGCCAAGCGGCGTGCCGGTCGCGCCTGCTAAGCTTTAGAGGTTTCAAAAGGAAGTCGGACGCTGAAACAGGTGCCATCGGGACCCGTGCGGAATGCGATCTTCCCATGGTGACGCTCGACAACGATCCGATGACTGATCACCAAACCGAGTCCGGTTCCCGAGCGGCCCTTGGTCGTAAAGAAAGGCACCGCAAAAATATGCGGTTGCGCTTCCGGCAGAATCCCGTCGCCGTTGTCACAAATCTCCACGAGGAAAAATTCGCCGTCGCGCTCGGTGCGAATATCGATACGGCCCGTTCCATTGACGGCATAGATGGCATTGTCGATCAGGTTCGTCCAGACCTGGTTGAGTTCGCCGCCATAGGCGCAGATCTGCGGAAGGGTGCGGTCAAAATGGCGCGTCACGGTGGCGTTCTTCAACTTGTGCCCAAGGATGACGAGCGTGTTCTCGATACCTTCGTGGACATCGATCTCCTGCCAGGGAGCCTGATCCATGAACGAATAGGACTTCACGGCACTGACGAGCTCCGAGATGCGCTCGGTGCTATGCGTAATCGACTTGAGGAGATCGCGCGTCGTGATGTTCGCGGTGAGCCAGCGGATGGCGTTCTCGAGATCCCCCGCGGGAACGGTTTGCTTCAAGGTCTCGAGGTCCTGTTCGTCGATGAAGGCATTGACCAGCGCCGGTGCCAGTTCCCACGCGGCTCCAATTTCCTGGGCCTCGAGCCAGGCCTCGATGGTCTCCTCGCGGTCGCTCTGCTCGAGAGGATCCAACTTGGATTGGCTTTCCCGGCACTTCACCGCCTCCCAGGAGGTCGCCACCAAACGCTGCCACTGCTCGACGCTAAGTGTCTGGTCCAGTTCGCAGGCGAGGTTCTGAACTTGCTCGACATTCTGCCGCAGGTCGGTCGCCGCTTTCCGCGCGGCGGTGGCAGGATTGTTCAGTTCATGAGCGAGGCCCGCCGCCATCGCGCCCAACTGGGCCAGCTTCTCCCGCTCCTGGGTATAGCCCTCCAGATTGCGCAGCCGCGTGGCGAGTGTCCGCATGATCTCCCGGGCAACTTGCGGCGCGCAGCGAAGCAAATCCCAGAAGGCTGCGCGCGGAAGGCTGAAGATGCGGCCGTCGGAGATCGCTCGGATGAAGACCACATGCGGCACCTCGAGGAGAATTTGAATCTCGGAGAAGAACTCGCCCGGCTCGAGCGTGCCCAGATAAATCTCCTGATCGCCGAAGAATTTCGTCACCCGCAACTCACCCTCCAACATGACGTGGAAATTGTCGGCCGGATCGCCTTCGCGAAGGAAGGTTTCGCCGGTTCTAAACCGCCTCTCGAATCCCGAAGCCAGGCGGGCTCGTTGTGACTCATCGAGGGCGGCGAAGAGCGGAACATCAAACACGGTGGCAAACCCCGCGGAGGACTTCGGCAAGGCCTGGGCCGGCTGGGGCTCGATTTCCTCGAAGCGCTCGGCCAATTCTGCCATGAGAACGCGATTCGCCGCCACCGCCTCGGCGGTATCATTCCGTTCGATTCGGTGGAATGGTAGTCGGACAATAAAACGAGTTTCGCCCGGTTTCGATTCGACTTCGATCTCTCCGCCGTGGCGATCTCCTACGATTCCCTGGCAGATGGTCAGGCCAAGCCCTCTTCCGGAGCCGACTCCCTTCGTTGTGAAGAACGGCTCAAAGATACGCGAAAGGTTCTCTGGCGCGATCCCAGGACCATTGTCGGTTATCTCAACGACCGTTTGATTGTCTTCGCGCCGCGTGCGAATGGAGACCTCGCCATTTTCGCTCACTGCATCAGCAGCGTTGTCGAGCAGATTCATCCAAACCTGCGCCAGTTCGCTCGGGTAACCACGCACATGGCCGCAGTCGCTTGCGAAGTCTTGCTTCACGTGAACATGCTTGAAATGGTGATCCAGCGCCGAGAGCGCCTCCCGGATCTGCTCATGAATGTCGATGTCAGCCGTTTCCGCCCGCTCCTGCCGCGCGCTGGAACGCACGGCGTCGACTAATCCGGCGATGCGACCGGTGCACTGCTCCGCGTCATCGAGGAGCGCCCGGATCGCCAACCGCAGCGCGATCCATCGGGTCGCCTCGGGAAAGGCGCCCGCCGGGAGAGCCCCGCGAAGCGAAGTCAGCACCTCGGCATCCAACCGTGCCCCGAGGAGGATGGGCGCGAGCTTCCACGGATTGGCCACGCCGTTCTCCTGCAACCAGACAGCGAGCGCGTCCTCGGAATCGCTTTGTTCAATCGAGTGATTAATGCCCCCCGAGGGAAGGTGGGCGAGCGCATTGTCGGTGAGCGTGATTAACCGCTCCCAATGACTTGCTGAGAGTATCTGGTGTAGTTGATGAGCGACCGATTGAACGGTGACAATGACATCTCCCAAATATGCCGCGATGCGTTGGGCCGCCGCCGAGGGATTGTTGAGTTCGTGCGCCAGGCCCGCCGACATCCGACCCAGCGAAGCGAGTTTATCCTGCTGCCGCTCCGAACCCTCGAGATTCCGGAGACGCGCCGCCATCGCTCGAAAGATCTCGCCGGCAATGGAAGGACAAAGTCGCAGCAAGGTCCAAAAGCCTTCCTCGGGAAAAACAATGAGCCGGCAGTCACGCTCCGCCCGGGCCGTCAGGATGTAGGGTACATCCAGCAACAACGGGACTTCGCCAAAAAACGCTCCCGGCCGATATCGGGCCACGACGACGCGCTGTTCCCCATACATCTTCGAAACGCTGATCTCCCCTTCCAGGAGGACGAAAAACCACTTTGCCCTCTCGCCTTCCCTGACGAGGATCTCGCCGGAGGCCAGCGCTTGCTCCGTTGCATGCTCGACACAAACACGATCTTCATCCTGGAGGTCCGTGAAAAGCGGGACACGGCGCAGTTGCTGAAACAGCGAATCCGGCCCGGTAACTGTGGCCATGGCGCTCAAAATCGATTCAGGTATTGGTGGATCAGTTCAATGGCGATGGATCCCTCGCCGACGGCGGAAGCCACGCGCTTGATGGAACCGTGGCGCACGTCGCCCGCCACGAAGATGCCCGGGACGTTGGTCTCGAGCAAATAGGGCTGCCGCGGGAGCGTCCAGTTGCGCGGGCGGCGGCCTTCTGCGATGAGATCCGGGCCGGAAAGGATGAAGCCGTGCTGGTCGCACTCGATCAAATCAGCGATCGCGCTGGTGTGCGGCATCGCCCCAATGAAAATAAAGAGCGCGATCGCAGGAACCTCCTGCACTCCCCCGGGTTCGTCATTGGCGATGGTCAAGGAGTCGAGCCTGTCATTACCCGTGACGGCCGTCACCCGCGAACGAAACCGCACCGCAATGTTTGGAGTCTTGGCGATCTGATCGATCAGATACTGCGACATGGTCTTGGCGAGCGATTCACCGCGCACAATCATGTTAACGCTTCTGGCAAACCGTGAAAGGTACATGGCCGCCTGGCCGGCGGAGTTTCCCGCACCGACAATATAAGCATCCTCGTCCTTGCACGAGAGGGCTTCCGTGGCGGCTGCGCCGTAATAGACGCCGGCGCCCGTGAGTTGCTCAAGGCCGGGAATCTCGAGGCGCCGGTAAGAGACACCGGTCGCCAGAAGCAGCGCCTGGCAACTGATTTCGTTGCCATCGCTAAGAGTGATCACACGGTAAGGGCCATTCAGCCGGATCCTGATCGCATGCTGAGGCGTAAGGATCTCCGCGCCGAAGCGCCGCGCCTGGGCGACCGCCCGGCGGGCGAGATCTGCGCCGCTGAGTCCCGAGGGAAACCCAAGATAGTTCTCGATGCGCGAGCTCGACCCCGCCTGCCCGCCGGGTGCTTCGCGCTCAATCATGACGGTCGTCAGTCCCTCGGAGGCCCCGTAAACGGCCGCCGCCAAGCCGGCGGGTCCGGCACCAATGATCGCGAGATCGTACGACGGCATGAGCGCACGTGTCTTCAGGCCCACCTTCGCCGCGATCATCTCCGGAGCCGGTTCGCGGAGATGCGAACCGTCCGGAAAGAGGACCAATGGCAGATTCGTGCCGTCGCCAACCTGTTCATCGAGCTTGCGTGCCTCCGCGTCGATCGCGGCATCGTGCCATTCGTACGGAATCTGGTTTCTGGCGAGAAAATCCTTCACCGCGTGGGCTTGCGGCGACCACTTCAGACCGATCACCCGCACGCCTTCGAACGGAGGGTGGAAGGACGCCAGCCAGTCCGCGAGCAGATCGTCGAGGACCGGATAGAGACGCTCCTCAGGCGGATCCCACGGTTTCATCAGATAGTAGTCGATCTGGACGGAGTTGATCGCATTGATTGCCGCATCGGTGTCTGCGTACGCGGTCAACAACGCGCGTTTCACCGTCGGAAACTCTTTGAGAGCCTCCTGCAGAAACTCGACGCCCGACATGCGCGGCATGCGCTGATCGACCAGAAACAGCGCGAGAGCCTCACTACGAAGCTTGAGTTGCTTGACCAGATCGAGGGCGGTGGCGCCGGAGTCGGCGCGCATCACGCGAAATCTCTCGCCGTACTGCCGCCGCAAATCGCGCTCGACGGCGCGGAGAACATCCACATCGTCGTCGACGGTCAGAATGACAGGCTTTTTCATGCGCGCTCGGCGACCCGATCAGAGGTTGATCGCCTGGCCATGGGCCGCGTGAACCGCTTCGAAAACGGCTTCGCTAAGGGTGGGATGAGCATGAATCGTAGCCGAGATTTCGTCATAGGTGAGCTCCGAGGCAATGGCGAGGCCCAACTCGGCGATGTTCTCGGTGGCATCTGGTCCAATGATATGCGCGCCGAGAATCTCGCCGTGGGGTTCGCCGACGAGAATCTTGACGAAGCCTTCGCTTTCTCCAATGGCCCGCGCCTTGCCGCTCGCGATGTAGGGCATTTTGCCGACCTTGAAACTCAGGCCCTTTTCTTTGGCGGCACGTTCGGTCAGTCCGACGCTCGCCACCTGCGGATGGCAATAGGTGCAACCAGGAAAAACGGTCACCTTTTTTGGTTTATGCCCCGGGACGAAGAGTCCCTCGACCGTTTGAATCGCCTCGAAACTGGCGACATGCGCCAGCCACGGCGGGCCGATAATGTCGCCCGCCGCATAAACGCCCGGAATGCTCGTCTCGTAGCGATCGTTGACTTTGATAAAGCCCTTCTCGTCGAGACCAATCTTCAGGGATCCGCCAGGAAGGACCGGAGAAACGCCAATGGCAACGAGCGCCAGCTCGGCCTCGATCGTCTTTTGCGAGCCCTTGGCATCAGCGACCGTAATTTTGACGCCCTGATCGTTCGCCTCGGTTTTGGTGGTCTTGTGGTTGGTCAGAAGCTGGATGCCCTGCTTGACGAACGATTTCTCGAGCGCCTGCGAAACTTCCGTATCCTCGAGGGGAAGGATATAGGGAAGCATTTCGACAACCGTCACCTTCGTGCCGAAGGAATTGAAAATATAAGCGAACTCGATGCCGATGGCACCGGCCCCGATGATCACCATCGATTTTGGGAGTTGCTCCAGAACTACCGCTTCCTTGGAGCCGATGACCGTCTTGCCGTTAAAGGGAAGCCCGGGCAACGGTCGCGAAACGCAGCCCGTCGCGATGAGGATGTTCTTTGCGGAGTGGGTTTCCTCCTTGCCATCCGCGGCGCGGACTTTGACCTCACCCGGCTTGTCGAGCGACGCCTCGCCGAGCAACGGATCGATCTTGTTTTTCTTGAAGAGAAAGTCCACGCCGGCCGAGCCCTTGAGGCTGACGTCGCGAGAGCGTTTGACAATCTTGCTCCAGTCGAACTTCAAGCCGCTGAACGCGAAACCGAATTCGGCGGCCCGGTCCTTCATGTCGTGGTAGAGTTCCGCGTTCTTGAGGAGCGCCTTGGTCGGGATACAACCCCAGTTGTTGCACGTGCCGCCGTATCGTTCCCTGTCCACGCACGCCACCTTCTTTCCGAGCTGCGCGGCGCGAATGGCAGCTTCGTATCCGGCCGGGCCGGCACCGATAACAATGAGGTCGTAGTTGGCCATAAATTGAAAAACTAGAGAATCGCTTGCGATAAAGGTCAGACATCATCAACCACGCGACAGCGCGGAGCAACGGTCTTGTTCGTCTTGGGAGAATTTGAGCGCCTTGGCAGATCCTCCGTTAAGGTCTCCATTCAAGGGGCGTGCCGAAGGGAAGCTGGCGGACCGCCCGAGCGATGTCCCAATTCGTCAAGCGAAACCCACCGAGACTCTCGAAGAGTCCCATTTCATCGGGGATACTTGTTCCGTGCAACCCGTAGGGAAGCGGCTCAGGATTGTCAGATTTCGCCAGATCGATCCAAACGACGCCGACAGGATTCCTCGGACCGGGAGGAAGAAACTGCTCCGAGGCGAGCACACGGTGCGCAGGAGTCGGCGTTGGCGTAGGAGTCGAACTACCGAACAAGGGAGCCGGCTTGCGCGCCGGTTCCCGCCACTCCTCCTGGCGCGTGGCCAGACGCGGCCACGGAATTGCCCCGAGAATTGTCCAGGTGCCACGTCCACGCAAACCGGGTCGAGCCGAGGATAACGGATAGACCGCGATCAAGGTCCCCTGCCGGTAAATATTGAGCTGCGCAAGGCCTTCCACCGCGGCGGTGATCGGATTGTTTGGGTCGGCCTTGGGTTGGAGAGGTTCGTTTAGTGCCTTCTCGATCTCAAAAGGGATGACGTTGGGAACCCGAAACTCCGCGCCGATGGCAGGAACTGCAGGCAAGTCCTTGTTCAACGCTCGCAAATACGCCTCGCTGCAATGAAAGCGCTCCGCGACGAACCCCCATGGGCTGCGATAAGCCAACATCTGACCTCCGATGAGTTGTTCGTAAACTCGCGCCGGCTTTCCGGCGGGAGCTCCGGAAGGCGCTGATCCCGAACCCGGCCGGGGCGTGGATTCATGAGGAGCCTTCGCCGTCTCCGCTCTTGGCGGCGCGATAAACCGGAAGTCTTCCAACCTCAGTTTATAACGCACGAAAACCTCACCCACCGCCGCCCTGGCCTTCGCCTCCAACGCGGCATCGTCTTTGGCATCATCGTGCGTGCTTTGATAGAGATACAAGACTTTGCCGAAGGCCGGACTCGGCTTTCCGGTGATCGGACCGGATGAGAACTGCTCGCGATCCAGGAAGACCCGAAGGAGAACATGCGTCAACTCGGCCTCCGTGGGTGCCGTGGGTGACTTGCTTTTGGCGCGGACCGGCGAACTCTTAGGCAAGGGGGTGCCCGTTGGGCGAGGCGGGGGAGGGATCCGGAGCGTCTGACCGGCGCGAATCAGGTCACTGGTCAGTCCATTCGCCTGCTTGATTTGATCAACGCTCACCCCAAACCTCCTCGCGATGAGCACGAGGGCGTCGCCACGTTTCACCTCGTAGATAGTGTCCGGCATCTGTGGCAGCGCAAGCGCGGGACCAGGCATCGGCCGCGCCACCGGCGGGGGCTCCGGCAACTCCAGAGCCCGGTCCTTTGGATCCGACGGCACGGCGCGCCATTTCCACTTCACGGCGTTCTCCAATCCAGCTTCGACACGGGGCGGTGATGGGGACGTTTGCGCAACGGCAACCCTCGCAGCCAGATTGCCAGCCACGGCCAGGATCAAGACGCATCTCGCAGCGCGAAACATAACTGTGGAGCTAATGTCATACCGGCACAGGGCGAAGCGGCAACACCTTTCCCGCGGGCGGGAACGACCTCGCATCGGAAGTGACACAGGTTATCTTTCATCCAGAAGATCGCCCGATGAAGCTTGGTTCGATCCTTATCGCGGGCGCACTGACGGGCTGCAATCTCAAGCAAAAGTACGCCCGCAACAACCTGGCGGCAAATCAATGACTGCAGGCCAACGTCGGCCAGGCGGGCGTCAACGTGCAAGGAGCCTGGGAGGCTGGGGAATCCGGCTGGGTGATATCCGTTTCGAACAACTGGGCTCTTCGGTGAACGGCGCCATGGGCAACTACTCCGTCCGCGGCGCGGTCCGCGGCTCACGCGTCTTCCTCGCTCTCAGCTCGGGTGGCTACGTGTCCTACACGGCCGTCCTGACCAAAAGCGGCGACCAACTGAGCGGTTTCTATTCGGGTTCTGTTCCTTTCGATCCCGCCGACCAGGCCGCCGTGACGCTCCGCCGCATCGGCAGCTAGCTGGTGTGCAGAGGTAGATTATCTGCCACCGATGGGCATCGATAGAACACGGATAGCGCAACTCTTTGATGGGGAAGCGACCTCGAAAAACATTGGAGCAGCTTTGGAGTCCAGAACTTCTGTGGCTACGGATTTCTCGAGAAGGTCTATCGAATACAAACGCTTCGTCTTCTGATCGCTTAATTTGATCCGTGTTCCATCCGTGCAACCCGTGGCCGAAAGTACCTGCTACAACGTTTCCAGATGCGCGTGCAGGATGCGCTTGATTTCGGTGACGGCGTCGGGATGGAGGAAGCTTTCGTGACCGAAGCGGACGATGGCTTCGGATTCTGCTCCGTCGAGGTGACTGCTCGCATAGGCCACCACACCATCGCTTCCGGTCTCCACCGGACCTGGACGAAGCTGTCCAATGATGCTGTGAAAGGGCACCACCGGAGGAATCTCTGCCAGGGCCATCAGCGCGGGACTGTTCGCTGAAAGCGTGCGGATCGAACTGAGCCGCCCCTCCTTGATCAATCTCGCGATGTACGGATTTATCTCATCGACATGATGCTCGAGCAGCGAGCGAAAAGCCTCCTGCACCTGGCGGTCCGCCCGGTAAAGGCTTTGGCCGAGATTGCCGATCCAATTGTCAGCGATCGAGCTTCCGCGATGCGGAACGGAAATGAGAATGGCCCGCTTGACGCGCTTTTCACGCTCAAACAAATAGATGTCGCTCATGACACTGCCGGTGTTGGCGTCGCAGGCAAACTTCTCCGGACGCACCGTGATCACGGTGTCCCAGAGTTTGTAGCCCGAATCGCAAAGCAAACTATGCGTCATAATTCCGCCCATGCTGTGACCGAGCACGACGAGATGATTGGTGGCAAAGTCCTTGCCAGCGGGATCAATCGCTTGGAGCGTCTCTCGAAGGATGCGACGCAGGAGGGCGGCATTGTAGAGGACCGGCGTGCCGGTGCGGTAATGATAATGCCAGATCTGGTAGCGCGAATAAATCGTCGGATCGGCGGACAGATCGTTGACCAGATTGAGGAAAGAAACCGGGGTCGATTGCAAACCATGAACCATGAGCAGCGGAATGCGATTCGGGTCGTAGCGCTGCATCAGGTAGAGCTTCTCACGGCGAGGGATGGCGGAGGAATCCAGCATGCCCCGAAAGCCGGTTCGTCGGAAGCCTTCGGCTTGTCGTGACAGCCTGGCGATCGGCGCGCTGAAGTTGGCTGCCAGTGGGTGAACGCGTCCCTCTGCGGTGACGCTTTCGTGGCGATACGGCGAAAGGAAACGCAGCGTCCACTCATTCTCTCCGCGCCGCTCCAGAACTGCGGTGGCGGGCACGGAAATTCCTTCGGGCGGCCTCAGCGCGTCCCACCGCTCGGAATCGTCGTTGGTCCGCCAAACGATCACCGGCACGCCGACGCCGGCACGCTGGTGACAGCGGTGCAAGCGATGGACGGGGACGCTCTGCGCGATCGTGAATCGACAGAGCCCGGTCTCCTCCAGGCGATCGATTTCGACGTTCAATCCAGCTTCGCGGCAGGCGTGCGCCCGCAATTCCAAGGGCAAGGCATCGAACCATTGCACGAGGCGCGCCAGCGAACGATGGCTCTCCCGCAATGCCGACGGATCGTCCGGGCGGCTCAGCCAGCGAGCATGGGCAGCCTGCGCGAGGAGCGCGACAGGCCGGCGGCGCCGGCGCGACCGAAGGGCCAAACTCGCCACTCCGGCCAACAATGCAGCCGCGGCAAGCCCGGCAAGCGGCAGAGCAAGCCTGCGCGAGCGGAGCGCCTGGTCGCTGATGTCGATCATGCCACCGGACCAAGAACGATCAGGAGATCCTTCGTATCGACCGTCTCGCCCATTTGAACAAACTGGTCGAGGACCGTGCCGGCGATCGGCGCGTAAACAGTCGTCTGCATTTTCATGGCTTCAATCACGAGCAGGCGATCTCCCTTGGCAACGGACCCTCCCTTTTCGACGATGATGCTCGTGACCGCGCCGGGAATGGGCGCCCCCACCTGGCCGGGATTCGCCGGGTCAGCCTTGGTGCGCTCGACCTTTTCGACCTTGAGAGAAGTGTCGAGAACGCTTACCTCCCGGGGCTGGCCGTTTAGTTCGAAGAACGCGGTGCGGTTGCCTTCGGGATGCGGTTCGCCGACCGTGAGAAACTTGATCACCAGGGTCTTTCCCGGCTCGATTTCGACCGTGATCTCTTCCCCGGGCTGCATGCCGTAGTAGAATTGCGGCGTCGGCAGCACGCTAACGTCACCATAGAGCTGCCGCTTTTGATCGAAAGCCAAAAACACCTGGGGATACATCAGGTAACTTAGCAAGTCGGTCCGGGTGATCTCATGCCCGGTTTTCTGCTTGAGCATGGTGCTGGTTTCCTCGAGGTCCACGGGCGCCAGGTGCTCACCGGGACGGCCGGGTTTCGGTTTCTGGCCGCGCAGGACGACCTCCAGCATCTTCGGCGGCCAACCGCCGTCGGGTTCCCCGAGTGCGCCGGAGAACATCTCGACGACCGAGTTGGGCAAGGTCAATGAATGGTTGGCACCGAGTCGTTCCAGTTCGCGGATCGTCGTGCCATGGCTCACCAGAAAAATGGCCATATCGCCCACGACTTTGCTCGAAGGAGTTACCTTGACGATGTCCCCAAACGCCAGGTTGACTTCGGCGTAGGTGCGCGCGATCTCCGGCCACTTGTGGCCCAGGCCCATCGACTCCGCCTGTTCCTTGAGATTGGTGTATTGGCCTCCGGGCATTTCGTGCAGGTAGACCTCGGCGGTGCCGGCCTTTGGACTGCTGTCGAACGGGAGGTAATAGTGACGGACCACTTCCCAGTAGTCCGCGCATTGGTCCAAGGCCGCGAGATCAATACCCGAATCGCGATCGGTATTGGCGAGAGCGGCGACCAGCGAATTCAGGTTGGGCTGGCTGGTGGTGCCACTCATCGAGGCGATCGCCGCATCGACGACATCCACGCCGGCTTCGCTGGCCTTGAGAAGCGTTGCGGCGTTGATGCCACTGGTGTCATGGGTATGGAAGTGGACGGGCAGACCGACCTCTTCCCGCAAGGTCTTGACGAGCTTTTCGGCGGCGTAGACTCGGCAGACACCAGCCATGTCTTTGATCGCGAGAATGTGAGCGCCCATGCGCTCGAGTTCCTTCGCTTTCTTGACGTAGTAGCTTAGCGAATACTTGTCCCGTTTTGGGTCGAGGAGATTCCCGGTGTAGCAGATCGCCGCCTCGCAGACTTTTCCGCTCTGCAAAGTCGCCTCGATCGGCACCTTCATGTTAGGCAGCCAGTTCAGCGAGTCGAAGATGCGGAAGATGTCGATACCCTGCACGGACGATTCGCGAATGAACTCCTCCACGACATTGTCCGGGTACGCGGTATAGCCGACCGCGTTCGAGGCGCGCAGCAGCATCTGAAGGCAAATATTCGGGATGGCTTCACGCAGGCGCCTCAGTCTTTCCCAGGGATCCTCATTCAGGAAGCGCAGGGCAACGTCGAAGGTGGCACCTCCCCACATCTCCAGGCTGTAGAGATTGTGAAGCCGATGCGAAACAAACCGCGCCACGGCCAGCATATCGTGGCTCCGCAAACGCGTGGCGAACAACGATTGGTGAGCGTCCCGGAACGTCGTGTCTGTCAAGAGAAGCCGCGTTTGCTCCCGAGTCCACTTGGCAAACCCCTCGGGTCCGAGGCGCTCGAGCAGTTGGCGCGTTCCTTCGGGCGGGGCGCTTGTTTCGTGTTCCGGCACGGGCGCAGACCGGAGGCCGGTCGGCTTCGTTTTGCCAGCGACCTCTCTGTTTCCATTGACGATGGTTTCGCCGATGTAGCTAAGAAGTTTGGTGGCCCGGTCCTTGCGGGGAACAAATCGGAAGAGTTCCGGACTGTCGTCGAGAAAGCGCGTCGTCGCACCCCCGGCCTGGAAGGTCGGGTTGTTCACCACGTTTTCCAGAAACGGAATGTTGGTCATCACCCCGCGGATGCGAAACTCGCGCAGAGCGCGGTCCATTCTCTGACACGCCTCGCGAAAATCGACTCCCCAGGCGGTGACCTTGACGAGCAGCGAATCGTAGTACGGCGCAATCGTTGCGCCGCCATACGCCGAAGCGCCGTCGAGCCTGATCCCAAAGCCGGCCGGCGAACGGTAAGTGTGGATCTTGCCGTAATCCGGAACAAAGGCGTTGGCCGGATCCTCGGTCGTCACCCGGCATTGAAGCGCCTGACCATAGAGCGGGATCTCCGCCTGCTTTGGCAGGTGCATTACCGGGCCGTGCAGAGTGTGGCCCTGGGCCACGAGGATCTGCGAGCGGACGATGTCGATGCCGGTGACCACTTCCGTGACCGTGTGCTCGACTTGAACGCGCGGATTGACCTCGATAAAAAACCATTCCCTCCGGTCGAGATCGACGAGAAACTCCACCGTGCCCGCATTAAAATAGTTTGCCTCACGAGCAATGCGCACGGCGGCGTCGCAGAGGGCGTCGCGGATCTCCCGGGCGAGGGCCACCGCCGGAGCCACCTCGACAACCTTTTGGTGGCGACGCTGCACCGAGCAGTCCCGTTCATACAAATGCAGGATGTTCCCATGATGGTCCCCAAGGATCTGGACCTCGATGTGCTTGGCCCGCCGAACAAAGCGCTCGAGGAAAACCGCGTCGTTGCCGAATGCCGCGGCCGCTTCCTGCCGGGCTTCGGCCACCTTGGCCTCAAATTCGCCCTGTTCGGTCACGATGCGCATCCCGCGCCCGCCCCCGCCAAATGCCGCCTTAACGATCAGTGGAAATCCGATCTCGCCGGCGACCATCCGCGCGATCGAAATGTCGGTGACGGGTTGTTCGGTCCCCGGTATGACCGGCACGCCGGCCTTCTGGGCGAGGCGGCGAGCGGCCGTCTTGTCGCCCAGCAGCTCAAGAAGCTCTGCAGAGGGACCAACAAACTTTATACCGGCTTCCTGGCATGCTCGCGGCAACTCAGGATTCTCTGCCAGAAAGCCATATCCGGGGTGAATGGCGTCGACGCCTTTTTCTGCAGCCATGGCGACGATCCCCTTGGCGTCCAGATAGGCCTGGACTGGGCCCATGCCCTTGCCGATGAGATAGGCCTCATCCGCTTTGAAGCGATGCAGGCTCAGGCGATCCTCCTGCGAGAACACCGCGACGGTCCGCAATCCGAGTTCGGATGCCGCACGCAGGATCCGAATGGCAATTTCACCGCGGTTTAGAGCGAGCAGTTTCTTCATGGGAAGGCAGTTCTATCGATGGGCGAGAGGTTTGAACTGCCGGCGATTGGAAGGTTTCCACAGCGGTAAGGAAAGCGTTTTGTGCCAGATGGGCCTCATCGGGCGAACTCGCTCCAGGACGCTCCCGACCACAAGGCGCCGAAGTTCCCCCTCGAATTCGCCTTCCCAGCGGTCGACGGCCGCGCTAAAAGAATCGTATTCCCATGTATCAGCATCAGTTACATCAGCAGATCAACCAATGTCTCAGGGAAAAGGACTTTCCGGAAAGCGATGCCGGCGTTCTCTTTCACACGCGCTTTATCGCCAACGGCGCTGCCATCAAAGCCCTCTATGACGAGATCTATGGATCTCATCCCGAAGCCGCCCAGGCCTTCGAGCGTCTCTTGATGACCATAACGCGGGCCTTCATCGACCGGCCCGACACCATGAAGGACAAGGATGACGAGAAGCTGGACCAGGGGCATTGGTTCCTAAGCAATCACATCGCCGGCATGAGCCTCTACGTCGACCGCTTCTGCGGCAAGCTGGCGGACATGGAGTCGAAACTCAATTACCTGTGCCGGCTGGGTGTCAACCTTTTGCATCTGATGCCGATCTTCGAAAGCCCTTCCGGCGAGAGCGATGGTGGTTACGCCGTGTCAGATTACCGCAGGGTGGATCCCCGCTTTGGCACCCTTGAAGACCTTCAGCGCCTTCGGCAGAAGATGGGCGAGCGCAACATGTTTCTTATGCTCGACATCGTGGTCAACCACACCTCGCACCACCACGAATGGGCGCGCAAGGCTCGGCAGGGGCTAAAGACCTATCAGGACTACTATTACATGTACGACGACCGAACCCTGCCCGACCAATTCGAGCGGGGCATGCCGGAGATCTTTCCGGAGTCTTCACCGGGCAATTTCACCTACTGCAAAGAGATCAACAAATGGGTGATGACTGTCTTCCACAACTACCAGTGGGATCTCAACTACACTAATCCCACGGTGCTGCTCGGGATGCTGGAAAACATCTTTTTCTACGGCAACCTGGGTGTCGATATTCTCCGCATCGATGCCCCGGCGTTTATCTGGAAGCAAGTGGGCACCACCTGCCAGAATCTTCCCCAGGCTCATACCCTCCTCCGGCTCATCAAGCAGTGCGTCCAGGTCGCCATGCCTGGCATGGCCATCCTGGGCGAAGCGATCGTCGCGCCCAAGGAGATCATGAAATATTTTGGGACCGGCCCCTTTACGGCCCGTGAGTGCGACGTCGCCTATGGCGCCACCCATATGGCCCTGCAGTGGGACGCGCTGGCGACCGGCGATACTCGCATCATGCAGGCCGCTCAGCACGAGATCTTGCAGAAACCTTATGGGACGACCTGGATCACTTATACTCGCTGCCACGACGATATTGGCCTGGGCTACGAGGACTACATGATTCGGCATGCCGGCTTCGACCCGTTTCCGCATCGAAAGTTCCTGATGGACTATTATTCCGGCGCCTATCCATTGTCGCCAGCGACTGGCGCCCTGTTCTCGGTCAACCCGAAGACGAACGACGCGCGCATTAGCGGGTCGCTCGCCTCCCTCTGCGGATTGGAAAAGGCCCTCAACAGCAACGACATTGCCGCCATCGACATGGCCATCAGCCGAGTCATTATGATGCAAGCCCATAGCTTTCTCCTCGGCGGCATTCCGATGATCTTTTATGGCGACGAAGCGGGCTACACCAACGACTACTCCTACCTGAATGACCCGGGGAGGAGATATGACAATCGCTGGATGCACCGGCCCGTCATTGACTGGGAGAAGAATCTGCGCATCAATGACGCGGCAAGCGTGGAAGGCCGGGTCTACACAGCCACTCGCCGCTTGATCGCCATTCGCAACAAACTTCCCATGATCGCAGACGCGAAGAACCTGACCTGGCTCACGCCTCATAATAACCACGTGGCCGGCTACCTCCGCACTCTCGAGGATCGTCGGGTCTATTGCTTGTTCAATTTTAGCGATCAACCGCAATCGCTCACCTGGCAAGTCTTCAAAGAGCACGGTGCCATTTCCGAGCGGTTGTTGGATCACTGGAGCGAACAAGAGTATTCGCTCGGCGCAAATCACGAATTATTAAGGCTTGCTCCGTATCAGGTTGTGATTTTGGAACCTCTGCCAGCCTCACCAGAGCCTTCGGCAGGGGGTTTCGAGCAAAGCCATATCGCTTAGAAGAGACGGCCTCCCAGGGACAAGTCGCCGGCAACATTGCTGGCGTGCTAATATTTTGCAAAATCTATTGCAAGGCATTCGGGCTTCTGCTAGCTCCGCCCGAACCTAATTCATCTTGAAAACCGTTCCCTCGTTCGACGACGCTTCTCCTTCACGTCCGCACTTCGTTTCGCACGCAGCCCTGTGCATTGCCGCAAGCCTGGGAATCTTGTTAGCCATCTCTGGCATTAGCTCATCGGAGGCGGCCACCGTCACCACCAATGGATTCGACCTCTTTGTAAATGGCACTCGGACGGTGATCAAGGGAATGAATTATTCGCCCGTGCCCATCGGTGCCCAGCCCGGCGATCCTCCTTACGGAGACTATTTCGTTCCGAACTACAGCAATGTGTGGACGCCCGACATTCAAAGCTTGCGTGCGGCTGGCGTTAACGCGATCAAACTCTATGCAGGCAATCCCGGACTGAATGCCGGTCAACCGGGCACCGCCGGCAATTGGAAGGCCTTCCTCGACGCCTGCTACAACGGGGGAACGAATCCGATTTATGTGGTGATGTTCTCCTACGTCCAGGGAGACGTGATTGCGGCCGGTCAAGCAGCTTACAACCAATACGTCACCGACTATCAGAACATGGTCCGGAGCACCGTGACTCATCCGGCCATTCTCGGCTACTGCGTCGGCAACGAGATTTTCGGCGGCACCGTGACGACCAATTCGACCTTCTGGCAGAACTTTGGCGCGCTCCTCAATGCGGCGAAAGCTGCCGGTCAATCCCAGGGGGTCACACCGTTCCTGATGACGGCCACGAACGACAATTACACACCCGCGGATGCCTGGCCCGCCATCAAGTTGGGCGAAGCCTCCGGGCAACTGGGCAGCCTCGATGCCTGGGGAATAAACGTCTATCGCGGACCACTTTTCGGTGGTGCCGGCAACTCGGTGTTTCTGCAATACCAGCAGCTGATGGCGAGTCTCAACAAGACGAAGCCCCTCATTCTCGGTGAATGGGGAACGCCACATTCCACTCGCCCAGCCAGCACGCCACCTAGCCAGCCTGGCTACTATGGCGCAACCGGCCAGGCAGGCGTGCCACCAATCAATCTGGACACCATTCCACAAAATCAGATGGGCCAGGGCCAGCCATACTTTGCCGCGACCACGACTTCGCAATTTCTGACCACGCAGTGGCAGACGATCAAAGCTAACATCGGAGCCGGAACGAACCAGGTCTGCGTGGGCGGTTTCATCTTTGATTGGTGTGACGAATACTGGAAGGGCACCGATCCCAATGTGCAGTTGGGTGGCCCCGACCAAAACTTCCAGGGAGGAGCATTTGCGGGGGGTTATTGGGACGAAGCCTGGTTCGGTATCACGAGCGCGGTCAATCAATCTCAGTACGGAAGCGGTAATTCGAATATCAGCCGGACTCCCTATTCGGCATATGCCGGTGTGCAGGCCTTCTACACCTCCGTGACTCACCTGGGTACTCCGCTCTACGGTCATCCGATATTTGGAGTGCGGAACCCCGACGACCCTCCGGTCATCAACATCGAATGGCCGACGCGCAACTTGATCGCCACGAAGGAAGAGACTGTGGTCATCCGGGGGACGGCGTCCGGCGGTGGCGGAATCGACCAGATCCTGGTTCGCGGCCCACGTGAGAGATTTCAACTTGCGACGGGCACGACCGATTGGAGCAGTCAGGAAGACTTGCGCCTGGGAAGCAATCGTTTCGCCATCAAAGCCGTTGGCGCCACCGGCGACACCACGACCAAATTCATCACGATTGTCCGAATCCCTGACCGCAGTCACGGCAGGAAGGACAAGGACAAACATAAACACCATCGGTGGGAGCGGTAATCGGCGGCCAAATTAGCCCGACCCGCCTGTGACTTGTATCGGATCAACGGCCTATCGATCCACGGAACCATCGGGACTCGCGATCCCGGACCGTGAAAGTGTCGCGATCTTTTCCCTGCAACAGGGTGCGCTTGCGCTCGACGCCCCAGCGGTAACCTGAAGCTATCCCGTCACTGCGCACGACGCGATGGCAAGGAATGGCCACGGCATGCCCGTTGGAGGCGCAGGCTCGGGCCGACCGCTCGAATCGCTCTGGGCGAACCGGACGACAAAAAACTCCGGTTCTTGCTTTCAAACTCCACCGCACCTGGCCCGATTGCAGAAACTTTTCTCCGAAATCGCGACTCAACAAGGTATCGTGCTGTGCACCGATGGACAAAGCGGAGATCAACCGAATTACCGCCTGGGTGGTTCAGCGCGGTTTGGTGGGGATGGCCGAGGCCGATCTCCTGCGCGGTTTCTGCGAGGAGTGTCGCCAGGCCGGCCTGGCTCTGTCGATTGCCGTAGCGGTGATGGATACCCTCCATCCGGTTTACGAGGGTCGGGCTTTCCTTTGGCGCGCTGATGGCGCCGAGGAGAGTCCGCTCATCGAATATGGCAGCACCGCCGAAGGCGAGGCGGCCGACAATTGGCACAAGACCGTCTTTTACTACCTCCTGACAACTGGCGCCGATGAATTGCGCCGGCGAATCGGAGCGGACCATCCGGCGGACTTTGAAACGCTCAAGGAGATGAAGGAGGAAGGCGAAACCGATTACATCGCCTTCCTGCACCGCTTTGCAAAAGACATGGTCATTGGGGAAATGGATTGCTTCTACTCCCATTGGACCACACGCCAGCCGGAAGGCTTTAGCGACGCGAATCTGGAAGCCCTAAGACGGCTCGTGCCGAGTCTTGCGCTGGCCATCAAATGCGCCTCGCTCGCGCGTATCGCCGGCACACTGGTGGAAGTCTACCTCGGCCGCGACGCCGGACAGAGGGTTCTCAGCGGGCGCATTTCACGCGGCGTTGCCGAGCAGATCAACACCGTGTTGTGGTTCTCCGATCTGCGCCGCTACACTACCATTGCGGACAACATCCAGCCCGACGCGATTATTCCTCTGCTCAATGACTACGCTGAGGCCGTCATCTTTTCCATTCGTGAGGCGGGCGGTGACGTGCTCAAGCTGATCGGAGACGGCGTGCTGGCGGTCTTCAACATGGACGATCCCGCCGAGGCCTGCCGATCCGCCTTGCGGGCGGAGGCAATTCTTAGAACGAGGATCGAGGCGCTCAATGCCAGCCGCACGGCCAAAGGAGATCCCGTGACCAATGTTTACCTGGGCCTGCACATCGGCGATGTCTTCTTTGGCAACATCGGCAGCGACGAGCGACTCGACTTCACGGTTGTCGGACCGGCAGTCAACGAGGTCAGCCGAATTGCCTCGATGTGCCGATCGGTCGATCGATTGATCGTCGTCTCCGCGGAATTCGCTGCGGCCACCCCCGAGCCCGAACGGCAAAACCTGGTCTCCGTCGGGCGCTATGCCTTGCGCGGGGTCGCCCGGGCGCAGGAACTCTTTACACTTGACCCGTGCATACGCTTGGTTGGTCACCCGTTGACCAGTTCCGGCATTTCGTGACTACAAGCTTTGCGGCCGTCCCGGCTGCGTGGCATTCGTTCGCGCGACGGAACTCGGCGGCATCCTTAGCTGCCGGTCGAGCCAGTCGCCGACACACCGGACTGCCTCCGAGCGATTGCTGTCGTGAATCAGATCGTGATAGCCGTCCGCAAAGCGCTGACGCTCTTTATCCTGCGACGGAATCGAGCGCATCAGACGTCCGAAAGCCCCCTGCCCGACTCCAGCCGTTCCGATCGGATCCTTGTCACCGGTGAGGACGATGACGGGTATGTCCATCGAGGCCGTCGCGGAGCGCGCACGCGCGCCAAGCTTCAGCGTTTCATCGAAGAACGCCCACGAGAATCCGGGACGTACACGGTCCGACCGAAAGTCCCCAATAACGATCGAAGGCGGGGTTGTTGGTCAGGGCAGGCTTCTCGCCCGAGATCAGGCCGACGTTGAAGAGGAGGCCCTGGGGTTTGTAGCTGCGCAGTCTTCCGACACCGAGTCGCACTACCGGTGAAGCGTACATCATGGCGACCGCCGGAGAGTGCAGGATGAGGCCCGCCGGCTTGATCTGGCCGGACTGCTTCGTCTCGTTCAGAACCAGTATCGCCGTCAGGGATCCCATACTTTGTCCATAAAGAAACAACGGGACCCCGCTGTGACGTTTCTGCACCCACTCCACGAATTCCAGGAAATCCCGTTCCCAGAGGCGGCCATCATCGAGATGTCCCTTGGTCCGCGCGGAGGCCGCTGACAGGTCACCGTGCTGTCCACGCACGCCCGTCGAGTACGAACGGATTCCGCGCCGGGCGAGAGAGCGGCCCAGAGGCTCCATGTCGCCGGCGGTGCCATTCCAGCCCGGCATTCCGACGACGACTGCCCGTGGGGCCCTGCCCGAAGGGCCCCACGTTCGATACATCAACTGCCGCCCATCCGACGTCTTCCAACTCGGCGAGCCCTCCTTGCAAAGGGGCGGCCCCAATCGCCGAACCACGGGAGCTTCCCGCTGCGCGCAGGAGACCGCGGCGAGCGCCGCTACGAACATGAGAACTCGAAGCACGATGCGCCGAGCCCGCAGGAGGTCGCGTCCGGCCAACCCGCCGCATACGGCATCCGGCGAAATCACTTTCACGTTCCAGGGACAGTTTCGCTTCGAACGGGCGTTGTCAAACAGCTCTGGCTGCACCGTGCACACGCGGGATCGGCAGATCGACAGTGGTCGCTCCTCCTGATCCGACGCGCATTCAAAAAAAAGCAAAAGTGTCCTGAGCGCTTCTCATTGTTCGTTATATCGTTAAAGCAGAATACCTATGTCGCCCACGCCCGAATACCTGCTATTGTTCCGCGGAACGCACTGGCACAAGGGTCTTTCCCCGGCGGAGATTCAGAAAGTGATGTCGAGATGGACAGCCTGGTTCAACGACTTGAGGGCCCAAGGCAAAATGAAAAACGGCCTGCCGCTCATGACTGAGGGCAAGATCGTGCACGGGGCAAATGGACGCTTCGTGACAGACGGTCCCTTTGCTGAATCGAAGGAGGCGATCGGCGGATACTTCCTGATCACCGCGTCCAACCTCGAAGAGGCCGTCTCTATTGCCAAACAATGCCCGGGACTCGAATATGGCGCGGTCGTCGAGGTTCGTCCGGTCGCTTCGGACTGCATGGCGGCCGGCGAGGCGCGGGAAATCGAGGGAACCTATGCGAGTGCCTGAGGTGGAAAACCATGGCGAACGTCCGCCGACGGAAACAACGGAGATCGTCGAAAATCTCTTCCGTCGCGAATGGGGGAAGATTGTGGCGACCCTGACACGAGTGTTCGGCATCGAGCGACTCGAGTTGGCGGAAGATGTCGTTCAAGAGGCTCTCGTTCGGGCCATGCAAACCTGGCCGTACTATGGCGTGCCGGAGAATCCCCCCGCCTGGATCATGCGTGTCGCGCGGAACCTGGCCCTGGATCAGGCGCGTCGCGAAACGCGATTCCGCAAGAAACAGGAAGAGATCGCCGGTTTTCTCGATCACCCCGGAGGGGGCGGTTCGGTTGTGCTACAAGACGAGATCGAGGACGACCGCCTGCGGATGATTTTCGTATGCTGCCACACCGAGATTCCGCAGGAAGACCAGGTAGCGCTCGCCCTCCGGACCCTGTGCGGCTTCAGCGTCGCCGAGATTGCCCATGCATTCCTCACCACGGAGGCAGCCATCGCCAAGCGGCTCACCCGTGCCAAGCAGCGAATTCGTGCGGCGCAGATCGCCTTCGAGATCCCGGGCGGCCCAGAACTTACCGCCCGCCTGAATGGGGTCCTGCAGACTCTTTACCTGTTGTTCAACGAAGGCTACAAAGCCTCCGGCGGAGAGCGGCTCATCCGCGAGGAGCTTTGCCACGAAGCCATTCGCTTGACCAACCTGGTGGCCGGGCATGTCGCCGGAAACCGGCCGCAGACCCACGCTCTTCTGGCGCTGATGCTCTTGAACGCGGCTCGCCTCCGGGCTCGAACCGATTCCGAAGGCCAGATCCTTCGCCTCAAGGAGCAGAATCGCTCGCGCTGGGACAAGTCGATGATCGCCCGGGGCATGTTCCATCTGGCGAAATCTGCCCATGGCAATGAAATTAGTGTCTATCACCTTCAGGCGGGCATCGCCGCCTGCCACTGCGCGGCCCCGGACGACAAAGCCACCGACTGGGCCCAAATACTCTCTCTCTACGACCGTCTCGTGGAGCTCGATGCCTCACCAATTGTCGCCCTGAATCGTGCGGTCGCCGTGGCCAACGTTCATGGCCCCGCGGCCGGCCTGTCCGTCCTCAAGCCGCTTCGAGATCGCAAGGAACTCAAGTCTTACTATCTGCTCTACGCGATTCTCGGAGAGTTCGAAGCGCAGCTTGGCCATCGAGAGATTGCCGCCGGATATTTCCGGCGGGCTCTCAAGCAGACGGCCATCGCCTCTGAACAACACCTGCTTCGAAAGCGGCTGCGTGAATGTGAAAGGGAGCGCACTCCCGAATTGGCGAGTCGCTAAGAAAGCGCCGCCTTTCAGGACGGCCGTCTGCTCGCTCCCCTAACCGCCTCGTTTTCTGAACCCGTGCCCGCGGCGAAGGAAAAGTCATAGCTCGAGGGCGCATCAGCCTTGCTCGCCTCGCCCTTCGCAAGCTACAGTCTGTTGCTGTTGGCGTGACGCCGCACCGCCCAGGCATGGACACACCCCCCTACAAAACGTCACTTGGCGAGCCTTATCCTCTCGGCGCCACCGTGCTGAAAGAGGGCGTCAACTTCTCGCTCTTCTCGCAGCATGCCACCTCCGTCCAGTTGCTTCTCTTCCAGCATTTTTTCGAGCCGGCGCCGCTGCAAGTCATCGATTTGCATCCGGTGCTCAACAAAACCTTTCACTACTGGCATGTCTTCGTGGAGGGAGCACGGCATGGCCTGCTCTATGCCTACCGGCTCGACGGGCCAAACGACCTCGGGCAGGGCTTTCGTTTCAATCAGAACAAAGTCTTAATCGATCCCTATTCGCGAGGAGTCGTCTACGGACGCAATTGGCGCCGTGATCGCGCCTGTGATGCCTCGGAAAATTTCGAGAGCGCCATGAAGAGTCTGGTCGTCGATTCCAGCAGCTACGACTGGGAAGGCACGGAAGCACCAAATCATCACCTTTCCGATTACGTGATTTACGAGACGCACGTCCGGGGGTTCACGAAGCATCCTTCTTCGGGCGTCGCACATCCGGGAACGTTCAGCGGTTTGATCGAGAAGATCCCTTACCTGAAGGAGCTCGGCATCAACTGTGTCGAACTCATGCCTGTTCACCAGTTCGATGCGACCGAAAGCAGGAGCACGCACCCAGAGACGCACGAAAAGTTGACGAACTACTGGGGCTACGACTCGATTTGTTTCTTTGCGCCGCATCGCGGCTATTACACCGCAGATTGGGAGAACATGGAGGAGTTGACGGGGTTTCGTGATCTCGTCAAGGCGCTGCACCAGGCTGGGATCGAAGTCATTCTGGACGTGGTTTTTAACCACACGGGCGAAAGTGACGAAGCGGGACCAACCATTTGCATGAGGGGGATCGACAACTCGGTCTATTACATGCTCGATCCCAGCGATCGCTCGCGTTACCTCAACTACACCGGCTGCGGCAATACCGTAAACTGCAATCATCCGGCGGTGCGCCGCATGATTCTGGAATGCCTCCGCTTCTGGGTCGGCGTGATGCGGGTGGATGGCTTTCGTTTCGATCTTGCCTCGATCCTCTCGCGGGATGAATCGGGGCGCCCGATGCAGAATCCTCCCCTGCTTTGGGAGATCGAATCAGATCCCGTTCTGCACAAGGCCAAGATCTTCGCCGAGGCGTGGGACGCGGCCGGGCTGTATCAAGTCGGCGGGTTCCCGGGCGAGCGATGGGCCGAATGGAACGGGCGCTACCGCGACGATGTGCGACGGTTTGTCCGCGGCGACCAGGGCATGACCGGCGCGGTAGCATCGCGCATGGCCGGCAGCGCGGACCTCTACCAGCACCTCGCCCGCGCCCCTTATCAGAGCATCAATTTCGTCACCTGCCACGACGGCTTCACCCTCAACGACCTTGTCTCGTACAACGAGAAGCACAATCTGGAAAACGGCGAAGGCAATCGCGATGGCTCGAACGAAAATCTTAGCTGGAACCATGGCGTGGAAGGCCCGACCGACGACCCGGCGGTGGAGGCGCTCCGGTTGCGTCAAATCAAGAATTTTGTCGCTATTCTTTTGCTCTCCCAAGGGACGCCGATGCTCCTGGCGGGAGATGAAATGCGGCGAACCCAACGAGGAAACAACAACGCCTATTGCCAGGATAACGAGATTAGCTGGCACGATTGGACCTTGCCCGAAAAGCATAGGGAAGTGTTTCGTTTCGTCAGGCTAATGATTCAGTTCCGCCAGAATCACGCTGCCCTCCGAAGGCGGCAATACTACTGGGGAGAAACCGACCGCCATGGACGCCCCGAGGTCACCTGGCACGGCATCCGGCTCCATCAGCCGGACTGGAGTTATACATCGCACGCGTTTGCCTTCACGCTGTCCGGCTTCGATAGCGACGCCGACCTGCATTTGATGATCAGCGCTTACACGGGACCGTTGCGTTTCGAGTTGCCACCGCCGCACCATGGGTACGGTTGGTTTCGATGCCTCGACACTTCACTGCCTTCGCCCCTCGACATTGCCGATGAAGGACAGGAACTCGCCGTCCATGCAGAGGGTTACGATGTCGCTCCTCGCTCCGTCGCGGTTCTCATCGCCAAACCGGCGTAGGGTGAATTCCCGGTCTTCGCCGGAGTTCGGGGACCGGCGACAAGGAAGGTTTGTCTGGAAAAGACTCGACTCCGGATGCGGATTCGAGGAGAAGCGAGCCGATGATCGCCTGCCGTCGGAAACTGATCCGCGCAATCGGGTGGCCCCTGATTGCGCTGGCCATGTTCTCGGTTGGCGGCGGACACTGGGCTATCTTGCAGACCATCGCCTGGGCGGGAATGCTTAGGGATTTCGCGCGCGAAGGCCCCCTCACCACGGCGATTATCAAGACTTTCAGCGGCGAGAATCCGTGCGGACTCTGCCTGAAGGTCGAGGAGGGCCGCCAGAAGGAGGAGGCTCCGGTATCCGTCAAGTCCGATACGAAGGCAGAGAGCTTTCTTTGCGCCGAAAGTTCCGCAGCGCAGTCGCCCATCTCCAGAGATTTCTCCTATCCGCCCGGTCCTTGCCTTGCCTGGATTCAACGGTTGAGTTCTCCGCCCTTCCCGCCACCCAGACTTCCGTCAGCTTAGCGATCGGCGCGCCGGTTGGCGCGCATTCCTGTCGCCCATTTCCGGGGTGACACGATCTCCGGCAGCCTCTAGGCCGCCGCGAATCCGTCCGAGGTGTCCCGGCGGCGAGTCTGCCGGGGATTCCGCATGCATCCCACTCTGTGAAACTTTCCTATCCTCTCACATTCGTGCTCTATCTTGGAGTCACCGCTCGTCTCTCCTCCCAGTCCCCGCCCCAAGTCGCCAGAATGCCCGAAGTCACCGTCCAGGCGAGGCCCGGCCAGTCGCTGGTCACGCTCGATCTCGAGACAAAGCGCGCGGAACTGGCGCTGATTCCAGGCGCGGCGGAAGTCATCAATGCGGATTCGTACAAGCGCGGGCGTTCGACCACGATTCGGGACGCGCTGGACTTCGCGCCGGGCGTGTTCGTGCAGCAGCGTTTTGGAGCGGAAGAGGCTCGCATCTCGATTCGTGGATCGGGCATTCAACGCACATTTCACGGCCGTGGTTTGCTGTTGCTGCAGGACGATGTGCCCTTGAATCTCGCCGACGGCAGTTTTGATTTCCAATCGATAGAGCCACTCGCCACGCGCTACATCGAAGTCTATCGCGGCGCGAATTCGCTGCAGTTTGGCTCGACCGTGCTCGGCGGCGCCCTGAACTTCATTTCTTTCACCGGCTACGACGCTTCGCCGCTGACCGCGCGTGTCGAGTACGGCAGCTTCAACTCCTTTCGCGCCCAACTGAGCTCCGGCCTGGTCATCGGAGCGTTCGACTACTATGTGAGTCTGACCACCGGGATTACTGACGGATTTCGCGAGCATAGTGACCAGGCAAACTTCCGCATTTTCTCGAACGTCGGCTACCGGGCGAGCGAAGAGGTGGAAACACGCTTTTACTTTACTTATGTGCTCACCGACTCGGAGCTTCCCGGTGCGCTGACCAAGGCGCAGATGGAGGAGGATCCCCGGCAGGCCGCCCAGACCAATGTGATCAACGACTGGAAACGCGACTACTATCAGGTCCGACTGGCCAACAAAACGGTTTGGCAAAGGGACGACCACCGCGTGGAGCTGACCGGATTCTGGTCGCTCAAAGACCTCGATCATCCCATTTTCGTGGTCATCGATCAGCTGAGCAATGACTTTGGATTCTCTCTACGATATGACAATTCGGGAGACCTCTTCGGGCATCGCAACAAGTTCACGATCGGAGTCAATCCGACCTTCGGATTCACCCACGACAACCGTTATCTCAACGTTTTCGGAAGTCGCGGCATGCAGATCAGCGACAGCAACCAGTATTCGCTCAACTGGAACCTCTTCGTGCAAGATCGCTTCTTTATTTCCAGGCAATTCGCCCTGGTCGCTGGAACTGCGATCACCTACGCGCGCCGCCAGAACGTGGACAATTTCCCGGTCACGCCCACCGACCCGAACAACAGCGGGACCGAGTCCTACTGGGGATTCACTCCGCAGGTCGGGTTGCTCTACGAGATCACTGACGCCGCTCAGGCATTCTTCAATGTAAGTCGCAGCTTCGAACCGCCGACCTTTGGCGAGTTGGGCAACCCGGCCGACGCCGGCGCTGGCATCATCCAGTTGAATGCTCAAACCGCCACGACGATCGAAGCCGGCACCCGCGGCCACCTCGGCCCGGTAAGATGGGACCTGGCCTACTACTTTTCCTGGCTCGACAACGAACTCATCGAATACGAGGTGATTCCCGGGTTGACCAAGACCGTGAATGCTGGGCGGACGGTTCACCAAGGGATCGAATTCGGGTTCGACATCGATGTTTTTCAAGGAATCTTCCATCGCCCACCGCCTCCTTCGCAAGCCGCGGGCAGCGCCACACCGACGCGCGCCGGCGCAGAATTGCCCTTCGACCGGATTGTGGTCAGGCAGGTGGGGCTTTGGAACGATTTCCGCTTCGTTAACGACCCGAGTTACGGCAACAACCGGCTGCCGGGAATCCCACAGTTCTACTACCGAGCCGAGGTGCTCTACGAGCACCCGTGCGGCTTCTACGCCGGGCCCAATGTGGAATGGGTGCCGATCGGCTACAATGTCGATTCCACCGCCACCGTCTTCGCGGATCCATATACCCTGCTCGGGTTCAAGATCGGGTACCGCCCGCGCCGAGGACTCTCGGTCTTCTTCGAAGCCAAGAACCTCACCAACACCACCTACGCGGCGACAACGGGCGTGACCGCGAAACAAACCCCCTTCAACCAGTCGCAGTTCTTCCCCGGGGATGGGACCGCGTTTTATGGCGGGGTCGAATGGGACTGGTAGCCATGCGACGCGCCTCGCTCCGCAAAGCCCACCGCTGGCTGGGGCTGATCTTCAGCCTTAGCATTTTCGCCTCGGCCGGCAGCGGGATCTTGCACAACGTCATGACTCATACGCAGAGCCCTCCGCCGGCCGCTCGTCCCTCCGGCGAAACTTTGGCCGCCAACAAGATCACGGTTCCCGTCGCGGAGGCCATCGCCAAGGTCCCCGACGCCGCCGTGCAGGCGGTCAATGTGCGCAGCATTCGCGGCGAGCCGTGGTATCAGATGCTCACGAGCGGAGACGGTCCGCCGATTTACGTCAGCGCGGTGGACGGCCGCATTGACCCGCTCGAAGATGAGCGCTACGCAGAACAGATCGCCTCCGCGTTCCTTGGCGGAGCCACGGTCCGCAAGGCGGGCTATCTCACTGCCTTCGATAACGAGTATCTCAACATCTTCCGCGTCCTTCCCGTTTATCGATTCAACGCGGAGGACGCTTTGGGGACCCGCCTCTATGTTTCGACCCTCACCGGCAGTGTCACCCGCCATACCGACAATCGGCGGCAATTCGAAGCCAACGTTTTCACCAACCTGCATAAGCTCGGTTTCATCCCCAACAAGACGGTGCGCGACGTCGTGCTCACTTCGCTCACATTCGGAGTTTTCCTCGTCGCCGGCCTCGGCATCGTCCTCTTCGTGGCCACGTCACCCATTTGGCGACGCACGAACTCGACCAAGGATGACGATCCCTAAAATGCCCCGCGAGGCGCCGTGGTCCGGGCTTGTGCCATGGCCGGCGCCGCGTAGTTTCCTAAGGTGATCTACCGCAGCAGGATTCCTCCGCCGCCTTTGCGAGAGGTGGTTGACGTGCTCTGGCACTACGAGGGATACACTCCTCCGCACGAACTGGAACGTGTCCTGCCCTCCGGCACCCTCGAATTGATCGTCAATCTTCGGAACGATGAGTTGCGGATCTACGATTCGGGAATCCCAGGACGGTGGAGAACGTACCGCGGCGCCTTGCTCTCCGGGGTGCAAACCGGGTTCACCGTCATCAACACCGCTCAGCAGGAGCGAATCATGGGTGTCCACTTTCGCCCGGGCGGAGCGTTCTCGCTGTTTGGCATTCCTGCGGATCTCTTTTGCGACAATCATGTGCCCCTGGATGCGCTTTGGGGCTCCGGCGCCGACGAAATTCTCGAAAGACTGGCGCTCGCCTCGAGTGGCGACGAACGCCTTCGCGTGCTTGAAACCGCACTTCTCTGCCGCGTCCGAAGCGTCAACGGGATCCACCCTGCGATTCGGCAGGCCTTAACAGTTTTCGAGCGGCAACCCGATCCGGCATCCATTGGTCACGTCGCCGGCGATGCCGGACTGAGCGCGCGGCGTTTCATCGAACTCTTCCGGCGCTACGTCGGCGTTACGCCAAAGCTCTATTGCCGGATTCGTCGATTCCAGCGAGCGGTCAGCGGTTTGCATCGAGCTCGGCAACTCGATGGCAGCGACTTCGCTCTCCGGCACGGCTACTACGATCAATCCCATTTCATCAGGGACTTCCGGGAGTTCTCCGGCCTGACGCCCTCGGCGTACCATGGCCTGCGCGAATCGTTGGAGCCTGTGCCCGAGCCGGAGAGGGGTCAAATTTGTCCAATACCGGGCTAACGAATGCCCTTAGCCTGGAGTCATGATGATTCTCATCACGACACCCACAGGAAACGTCGGCAGCCGCGTGTTGCGCGACTTGGCACAGCGCGAACCTGGCGCCGCACGCGTCATCGTTCGCCATCCGGAAAAGCTACCTCCGGAGATCCGAGAGTCAGTCGAGGTGATTACGGGAAGCCACGACGATCCGGCAACTCTCATCCGCGCGCTCGAAGGGGTGGATGCCATGTTCTGGTGCCAGCCCGACACCATCACCGCGGAAGACTACTATGGATTTTATCGTGACTTCGCTTCGGCGGGTTGTGAAGCGATTCGCCAGCAGCAAACCCCGCGAGTCGTCGTGCTTTCCGCCACCGGTGGAACATTCAATGGTCAGGCGGGGCCGATCACCGCACTCCATCAAATGGAGGATATTCTCAGCCGCTCGGGCGCGCATCTTCGTTTCCTGCGTTGCGGATCGTTCTTTGAGAATTTCCTCTGGCAGATCGACGCTTTGCGTAACGCGGGGACGTTCTACTATCCGATGGCTGGAGACGTCGCGCACCCTATGGTGGCCTCTGACGATATCGGGGAGACGGCTGCGCGTTGGCTCACGCGAACCGACTGGACCGGCATCGACGCGATCCAGGTCCTCGGACCGGCGGATCTCTCCTACAATGAGGCGGGAAACATTCTCAGCGAGGAGTTGGGACGACCGATCCGATACACAAGACTCACGGCGAACGAATATCGGAAAAGTCTCCTCCAAATCGGCTACCAACCGAACCCGGCGAACGCCCTCATCGCAATGTTCGCGGCCATCGAGCAAGGCATTGCCAAGGCTGAGGCGCGGGACCCACTGAACACAGGCACCACGACGTTCGCGTCGTGGGCGATCGCCAGTCTTTGCCCGCTACTGAAGTAAAGACATCCGCTCGCGCCGGT
This sequence comes from uncultured Verrucomicrobiae bacterium, assembly GCA_963820865.1. Classification (GTDB taxonomy): domain Bacteria; phylum Verrucomicrobiota; class Verrucomicrobiia; order Chthoniobacterales; family Terrimicrobiaceae; genus DASTFP01. The sequence goes on along the minus strand of CAWGBZ010000007.1, from coordinate 480,415 downwards.
GAAGCGGATCGCGGAGCGCACGGTTCCTCGCGTGCGATTGGTCGGCGTCCCGCGGACTGATCAAATGTGCCCTTAAGAACCGTTTCCGTTATTCAGGGAGAGGCATGAACCCAATTGACCGGCAACGCTTCATCCGGCGAGGACGCCGGATAAGTGCACGCGAGGACGCGTGTGCTCCCCGGATTCGGGCGCTGCCATTCCTTCAGATTATCACCAGCATAACAAGATGCTATTGGATGAATAACGCAATTCTCGGAGACTCTCTTCGTGGGTATGGAAATTGCGGGGAAAAGCAACGCACGAGGAGGCAGGGACCAACCTTCGTTCGGCGAGTTGTCGTCCGGAAAAGTATGGCTGGCGCTACTGGCTTTGGCGCTGGGAGGATTTGCCATCGGTGCGACCGAGTTCGTCGCCATGGGGCTGCTGCCAAATCTTGCCGGAGACCTTCTGCCTGGACTCTATGCAGAGAGCCCTGAGCGCGCCAACGCTCAAGCGGGCTGGATCATTTCCGCCTACGCTTTGGGCGTAGTGGCAGGCGCTCCGACGATCGCTGCGGCGGCGGCCGCCTGGCCGCGCAAAAAACTCCTTCTCTGGCTGCTGGCAGCTTTTACCACGGGAACGCTGGCGTCCGCGCTTCTGCCGACTTTCGGTTGGGTGATGTTCGCGCGCTTTGTTGCCGCGCTGCCGCATGGTGCCTACTTCGGCATCGCTTCATTGGTGGCCGCCTCGCTCATGGGTCCTGGCAAACGAGGCCAGGGCGTCGCCTTCGTGCTTTCGGGCCTGACGATCGCCAACGTCGTCGGCGTGCCGGCGATCACGTGGATTGGGCAGACTTTCGGTTGGCGGGCGGCCTACATGGTTGTCGCATCGATTTTCGCTCTGACTTTTCTGGCCGTGTGGGCATTTGTTCCCTGGCAACCTGGAAATTCCGCGGCCACTCTTCGCGGCGAGTTGAAGGCCTTCGGCCGCCTGCAGGTGTGGCTGACCCTTCTGATCGGCTCGGTGGGATTCGGAGGCCTCTTTGCCGTCTACACCTATGTTGCCCCGATCGTCACCGAGCGCACGGGCCTTTCTGCCACGGCGGTCCCTTGGGTACTCGTCGTCATCGGGCTTGGCATGACCGTCGGAAACCTCGCCGGTGGTCGCTACGCGGACAAAAGCGTCTCGGAAGCCATGTTCGTATTCTTTGCGTTGTTGATCGTCTCGTTGATTGCCCTGGCGCTAACCGCCTCGACTGTCGTTGGATTGCTAGCCAGCTTGTTCTTCATTGGCCTGGCCTCGGCTGCCGTCGCCCCGACCATTCAAACCCGCTTGATGGATATTGCCAACGACAGCCAGTCGATCGCCGCTGCGCTCAACCACTCGGCACTGAACATCGCCAACAGCCTCGGTGCGTACCTTGGCGGCGTTACGATCGCCGCTGGTCTCGGCTATCTTTCACCAGTGTGGTCCGGAGTTTTCCTGAGTATCGCCGGCGTCGCTGTCGCGGCGTTCAGCTTTGGATTGGAGCGTCAGCGCCGTTCGTCGCGGCGCGGGATCGTCGAAGCGCAGCCGCTTCTTGTTGGAAACCCGCGGGGCGCGAGCTCAAGGGACTTTTGCTCCTGAGGCAACGGGCGCAGTCTCATCGCGCTCTCATCAAGCGTGGAAAGCGCGTGGGCGCGCGGCGGGACCCGTCGTTGGTCGATAGCCGCGGAAGCCCTCGACTACGAAGGTCTTCGGGTAGCTTTCGAGAGGAGACGGCAAGTCCGGGCCGTCCGCGAACTCGAAAATATCCAGCATGAACTGCATGGGATACGAAGGCGACTGGTGCACCACCTTGACCAGACGCTCGTCAACGTAGAAGGCCACGTCGGTCGGCGTCCACTCCGCCGCGTAGGTGTGCGACTCGCGCACATCGATGGCGACCCGCGCAGCCGCGAATTCGTCTGTGATGGTCGGATCTCCAAATGGGTGAACCCCCATCCCCACGCGGGCTTCGTCCGGCCCCACATCGCGTCCGAATATCTCACAGATACAGATCTCGGCCGATCGTGTCGGCCGGTCTTCATAGCCGATCATCCAGAGAGCAACCATGTTTGCCGGATCGTCGAGCGCGCGGGCCTGCAGTTCAAACAATCCGTACCGCGGCGTGTAGAGCGCCACGCTCGGCTGCGCCTCGCGGACAATCAGATTCTTGCGAAAACGATGCTGACCGACCCCGCTGCCGACAGGTCCCGCAAACAACCCGGTCTGGAGCGATGAGACGCGGAGCTGATCCGTAAGTTCCGGACTCCATGGTTCCTGATCCGCCTCAATAAGCAAGCGGAGCGTTCCACCACCGACCGCATAGCGGGCTGCCGAAGCGTTGCGCGAGTTCCACTGCGGCAGGTAATAGGGAATCCAGAGCCGTTCGTTGAGGACCGCCTGGTCGAACCGATCCTCCACTTCCAATTCATATCCGGAACGATCCAGAAGCACCGGCGGCTGCCGTCTCGTTAGTTCGTTGCCCATCTATCATTCCTACTCCCATGCGGCCTGACCGTCACGTAGATCCGTATTCTCTCCCAACTCTGATCTGCGACTGGGAACGGATACGACGCCGCCCAACTGTAACTCCGCGAGCTCGGGAGATTCAGCATTTGAAGCGAAACAGAGCGCTCCGCTCCGCGATTCCCCGATTAGCCTCCTAAGCGCGGGAAGTTCGACTCCCTTTCTCAATCTCCATCCTCGCCACAAGCAGATCGACGCGACGCAGCCGGTCCGCCAGCACTTTCATGACCCTTATCGCAAACAGCGGGGTCTCCTGGACGAGAAACAGAAAACGCCGCTTGTTGATGGCTTGCAGAACACAGTCCGTCCGGGCCACAGCCGAGGCGATGCGGGTTTCCTGATCGATAAGACAGAGCTCACCAAAAATGTCATCGTGAGAAACGGTCTCGAGATGACACCCGTCGATGAAAATGTCCACTTCGCCCTCTTTGATCACGTACATCTCTTCGCCCTTGGTTCCTTTTTCAAAGATAACCGTCCCAGCGGCGAAGGATTTGGCATTCGGATTGTCTGCGAAAATATTATCAAATTTCATGAAGACGGCGGGTTGGATCTAGTGAGGCTATAAAGGCTCGCCAGGTTAGCGTTGCGAACGCGCGGAGACCTGGCAACGCAGGGATTGTGACGATTTCTTCACACAAGCCATTCCCGTTCAGGCGGCGATCGCCGTCGTCGCCGGCCGCCTCGGCGTGCAAACGGCGCCCGCTCCGGTCGCCGCCCGGCCCTTCTCCCTCTCCACAAACCCTATCCCAAGTGCGCCTCACGGAAATGAATTCCGCGAGATGCTCCCGATCACAGGGCGGCAAAACTGCGCGCCTCGAGCGACCAGGGCGCGGCGCTCTCGAAGGCCTGGACGACCTGCTCGGGCTCGTTGACGACCTGCCACATGGCCAGATGGCGCTGGTCCATGAATCGCTCCTCGACGGCCGAAGCCAGCAACTGCAGGAGCGGATTATAAAAGCCCCGCGTGTTGACGAGCACGATCGGATTCAGGTAAAGGCCAAGGCGCTTCAAGGTAATCGCTTCCAGCAACTCCTCGAGCGTGCCCGTGCCTCCCGGCAAGGCCACCACCGCATCGCTGCCGGCCAGCAACCGCTGCTTGCGAGTGTGCATGTCTTCAACCAGTTGAAGCTCGGTCAGCCCGGTATGCCCCCATTCCAAATCCTTCATGAACCTGGGAATTACTCCGGTAATGCGCCCACCCCGACTCAATGCACCTTCGGCCATCGCTCCCATCAAGCCGGCGGCGCCGCCGCCGTAGGTAATGGTAAAACCTCGCTCGGCGAGAAAGAGGCCCAGTCGGCGAGCCGCGTCATGGTAGTCGGGATGGCATCGCTTGCTCGAGGCAGCATATACGCAGACGGATGGGCATCGTTCTTCAGGGCTTTTCATTTCAGACACAAGCGTACCCACAACTTTCGTGGCGACCAAACGCAATTCGACTTCCCGGGTCGCGCCCGGCGACGCCGTGGTCCTCCTGTCTGGGTGTCGCCCGGTTTCAAGCGGGCTCCTCCAGACTTCGAGGCAGCCGAGGCGCACTTGCTCCTCGCGCGGCCCAGGGCCCTCCCGTTTCCCGATTAAGATCCCGTTTCCCGATTAAGATGAACCCAACGATTCGGACATCCGCTCTATCCTACGCTTACCAATAAACTCACGGCGCCAGGCGTCGATACCCAGGACAATCGCCAGGAAATGACGCTGACGGCCTGAATGACATTGGCAATTTCGCTCGCACTCATTCCCTTTCTCTGTGAAAGCATTTGGTTAGGCTCGTTGAGGCTTTCTTGCGGCGGCGGCCCGGGGGATTTTACGAGGCGGTTCAGCTGGGCGAGGTGTTCGCATGCTGCCGAGAGTCATCGTTGGGATGGATGGGCCTAATGGACGTTTTGAGGGTGACTTTTGCGCTGCCAATGGTATTTGTTCAGGGGATCCCCTATGGAACTCTAGGGCATTCAAAAAGAGAGCATCTATGAAGGAGGCAGTTACCGATCCGAAACCAAAGCCGTACAAGGCGGTCAGAGTGTGGCTTCCAGATGGAACCAGGATGTTGGGCATGTGGACCGGCACCAAGTGGTGGAGCGTCAACAGAGAGATCAAACCGGTAAAATGGGAGCTTGAGGAGCGCAAAAAGAAGAAGACCAAAGAGCTCATGAGGTCGCTTCCAAAGTTCGGATAGCCAGGCCTGCCGTTTGATACAAGTACGCAAAGTTTGCGTCGGAGATAGCTGGCAGGAACAACTCTCATGCAAGCGCGTCCTCAGACGCTGCCGCCGGTGGCGGTATACTAACGTTGCAACAGTGCTGAAGCAAAAATCGACAGCACCGTCCAAAGGGAACTGCCCGTATGCCTGAAACGACGACTCCTAAGAGACGCCCGAATATCTTCATCGCTTCATCGACGGAGGCTTTGCCAGTAGGCCGCGCAGTCAAAAGCCATTTCGACAGCGAAGCCGATGTCGATATCTGGAGCGAAAATATCTTCAAAGCCAATCGAAACTACCTTGATACGTTGCTCAATCGCGCCAGTTTCTATGACTTCGTCATTGCCGTCTTCACTGCCGACGATGAAGCTCTGATCAGAGAGAAACAAGTCAAGGTCACCAGGGACAACGTTGTCTTCGAGTTCGGTCTCTTTCTCGGCCGGCTGGGACCCAACCGCACCTTCCTGATCCTGGAAGAGGATGTGGAGCTCTTTTCCGACTGGAGCGGGATCGAGGTCGCGAAGTTTCGCAAGAGGGACAACCTCGTTGCCGCTGTCGGGAACGCCTGCAATCGCATACGAGAAGAAATGGCGGTCTCCGAGAAACTCGAGCAGTTCAGCCTGTTGCCATCGACCTCGCTCGCCATTGGCTATTATCACAACTTCTTACGGCGGGTATTTGAAGCCTTCGAGACCTCCGACAAAATCAGGATCATCGCCAAGGACGCGAACGGGAAGAAAATCTCAGAAACGGAGTGCGACATCGCTAACCGATACCCAACCATCGAAGTTCAGCTCCCCCAGAACCTGGCGGACCTCGACCAGGATACCTTCAGGAGGCGGACGGCAGGACTAAAGCAGATCGTGGTCGAAACCAAGATCCGGCCATTTCCATTCTACATCGAGGGCGACTTCGTCGGCGGCAAGGATTTCAAGTTATTTGATATCCCCACAACGATGTTTGCCTCGCATTTGGCCATAAAGCGGATTTTCTCCGCGGAGTTCCTGGCGAGGGAGAATAATTTTCAGTTCATCGAGAGCAGAGAGATCGCCAACTTCGAAAAGACCCTTCGTATTCTGGTTCCCGACAAGATCGAGAAGCAGTATTTCAAATTTTCTGTCCTCAAGTGATGCGCGGCGAACTAAGCTAATATACCGACCTGGCAGCACATGATGAGAGGCCTGATTGCACTTTTGGTCGGTTTGTCCCTGGGATTGGGGCGACAAACGGCCTTTGCCTGGGCGCGGGAAGGTCACGAGGTGGTCGCACTGATCGCCGAACGGCTTATCTCTCCCGAAACTCAAGCGAAGGTCAGGCAGTTGCTGGCGAAGGGCGGCGATAAGGATCTCGTGTCCGTCGCGTGTTGGGCCGACGAAGTCGTCCTGGCTTCACGCGGCGAAGGACCGCTTAGTGGAGACCCAGAGGCGCAAGAGTTCAACACCAAGTTTCCCAAGAGCCGAACGTGGCATTTCATCAATCTGCCGCTCGGCACAGTATCCTTTGAAGAAGCCAGCAAGTTCACCTCACCGGACGATATCGTTCACGCCATTGGTCGTTGTATTCAGGTCCTCGAGTCTCCAGAGGCGGATCCGCAGGGGTTCACCAAAGGGCAAGCCCTCCGCCTTCTCGTTCACTTAGTCGGCGACATCCATCAGCCCCTGCATTGCGGGACTGGATTCTACAAGATGATCGGACCAGACGCGGCACAATTGATCACCTATCCCGAAGAGGCGTTCGGCAACCCCACCGACCGGGGCGGGAATCTTCTGTTTTACGGAACCAATCCAACGGACCAACTGCATGCCCTCTGGGATGCCGTTATCGTTGCAAAGATCGACGGGACGGTTGGCTACGAGGCGCTCGGTAATTTCCTTTTGCAAGATGATCGTCACCGCCAAATGACGGAAACGCCGGGAGACTACCACCACTGGGCAGAAGCGTGGGCCCTCGAGTCAGTGCGGATCGCCACTCTCGTATATCTCGGGATCGCTTTTGAGAACGCGGTCTTCGACACCAACAACAATCTAGTTCGAATCGGCATCAAGCTACCGATTCACTATCTCGAGACCAATCAGGCCTACGCCCGACTGCAACTCACGAAAGCCGGCGTCCGATTAGCTCAATTACTCGACAGCATCAAGTGGCCAAACGCCGCCGAACCGGCAGCGGTCGATGGAAAGCACGAAAGCGGCGAACAAGGCGTCTCTCGGGCTCGGCAGACATTGTAAGCTGCGTCCGACCGACTACGAAAGGAACAGCGCTCGGCGAATTCCGCGGAGATGCCACCCAATCCTGCTCACGTTGTGCTCCCGGGCAAGGCAAGACAAATGAAGCACGATTTGCTGCCTGCGAGAGAGAACCCCTCGATCCGCTATGATTGACCCCTCGGAGTGCGCGGTGATGGCTAGTCGGGGCTCGATATTCATACAAACCAGAGAACGAGTCGGAGGGGATGAAGCGGGGTCATCCAGATCCCGATCGGAACGTCGGCATTCGTCCGATAGAGGCCGTCCAGGGATCCACCGAACCAGCCAGCCGTCAGCTCCTTTCAGCGAATTCCCAACAAAGCCCTCCGCGCTTCTGAACGATCCCGGGCCATCGAGCGTCCCGGCAGTAAACGCGATGGAGCTTGCCGTCGGTTTTGCGGGGTATCTGGAGACAAAGACTACCGAAGTTTTCGTCCCGGGCCCACTTCTTCCAATCCAGCTCTTCGAGGTCCGCGGAAATGCACACGCTGTTCATGGAACTGCGAATCCTCTTCCACCGTGATTTTGGCAATCTTTCCAACATGATTTTCTTCTCCGGTGAGTATCGAATCAAGCTTCATCCTGGTTGTTGCTGTGAAGCAACGAAGGCGCGCTTTTTTCTCTCACCGGCACGCTCCATTCCTGGCACAACCATCGCTCTCTAATCGCAATAAACTCTACGACAATCACTTCCATGACACCGAATCGAAACGCTCGCATTCGCTGATGCCGCGACACGTATTTTCCCCGATGGAAAAGGATCTGGGTCGCAAGTGCGCACGGATGGCCACGCTGCGACAGCGTCGTTCAAGCGCTAGCCATTGGCAGATGCCACGGCGAGACGTTGCATCGTCTTTTCCGCCAGTTTATCGAAAGCGACGACGGCGGCTTCGAGGTGATCTTCGCGGGTATCCTCGATCTTGTTGTGGCTAATACCCCGGAGACTTTGAACGAACATCATGACGGTCGGAACGCCGGCGCGCGCCACTTCGGCGGCGTCGTGGAGGGGGCCCGACGGCATGCGATGTGAAGTTCCGCAGGTTTCGCGAATCGCTTCATCGCACAGGCCAATGAGCCCCTCGTCGAAGGCAATCGGATCGATGCGCATCAACCGCTCCCATGAGACCGACACTTTTCCTTCCTTGGCGAACCGCTCGCTGGCCTCACGGGCATCCTGCAACATCCGGGCCAGGGCCTGTCCATCGAGGTGCCGTTGGTCGAGCGTGATGCGGCATTCCGCGACGACACTGGTGACGATCCCCGGAGAGGTCGCACAGGAGCCGATCGTGCAGACGCCGCCGTGACGTTCCGCGATACGGTAGATCTCCGGACTCATCTTCGCTGCGGCGAGAAAGGCATCCTGGCGACTGTTCATCGGGGTGCTGCCAGAGTGGGCCGCTTGGCCGCGAAACGTGATTGTATGGCGCTCGACGCCGAAGGTTCCCAGAACAGCGCCGAGCGGCATCTCCAGGTCGAGCAGGACGGGGCCTTGCTCGATATGAAGCTCGATATATGCCGCAGCGGTTTGCAGCTGCCGGCCGCTCTCCTTCAGTCGTTCGAAGTTCACTCCGTTCGCGGCCAACGCTTCAGTCAACGCCACGCCATCCTTGTCCTTGAGCCGTCTTGCCTCCTCGACGTCGAGAAATCCAGAGCAGGCCGAAGATCCAAAAAGGCTCATCCCGAAGCGGGCCCCTTCTTCGTCTGCCCAATCTACCAGGCGAACCGACAAGGGTGGCTTGCCGGCGTATTGCGCACAAATGCGGCGGAAGATTTCGAGGCCTGCGAGAAGATTGAGACAACCGTCGAGCCAGCCGCCATTGGGCACCGAATCGATATGGCCTCCGATCAAGAGGGCCCGATCCGAGGCGCCGCGAAGTGTCGCCCAGACGTTGCCGGCTTCGTCGCCAAGGATTTCGACCGGGAGTTCTTCAAGCTTCGTCCTCAGCCATGCCCTGGCCTGTGCCCACGTCGCGGTGAAGGCGACTCGTTGAGCGCCATTCTCATCGGAGGTGAGAGCGCGCAGTTCCTTGAGTTCGGCGATAGTCCTTTTGGGGTCGAGGGTGGTCGTCAATTTCCTGCTTTTTCCATTTCGGTGCGCGCACGGTTCGATTCGGCGTTGTTCTCAAACGCCCGCAGGAAAGCCGGCTGACCATCCTTCAAATAGAATACGATCATTGCGTTGCGGACCAGACCTTCCTGACGCATCAGCACAGGCACGCTCACGCCATCCACATTGGCGGAGTACTGCGCAACAGCGGGCTGGCTTTCAAGAACAGCGTGGTCGCCCGTCTTGATGATCTTCTCGCTGCCTCCCCCGGCAAACTTCAGTGTCTTGCCGGGCATGCCGTTGATGACCCGCAACCTTACTGGAGGAATCTTCGCCGCGTGCGAGAACACCTCGAAGCGAACGTTCGGGGCGGGCTTGTTCTGCCCAGCCGGCCTGCCGGCGGGCACAGGTGCGAGCGAGAAATCCCCTATAATCACCAGCGATTGTAACGCGCCGGGCTCATAGGTGATCTTTTCGGATTTTGCCCGGGAGCCTGACCGCTTGTCCTCCGCCTCGTAGACTGCCTCGAGCACAGGAACCGGGCCATCCGCTGACTTCATGCCCTGCGCAAAGGTGGGATAGACGAGATTCTCGTTAATCTTCAACGAGATGGCAGGCACACTGGTCGCGTTGACGATCTGCACGCGCGTCGTCTCGGGCGCTGCTTGTGAGTAGGCAAAAGCCAGAGCTCCGAGCGAGATCATTCCCAGACAAAAAACGAATCGTCGCATCAAAGAGTCCGTTGAAACGTAATGATCGGCCGCAGTCCTCCGCCAGGCTCATTCCGAAAGAAGACAATCGCCTCGATCGTGGCGCGCCCACGAGGCTTGCCACCCGCGTCAAACGATTCGCCCACGGCGAAGATGCGGTAGGTCCGCGACTGCACGGTCAGGTGTTGGACCAGTTTTCCAAAGGCTTCCTCGCGCACACGATCCACCGCCGCCAGATTCGTGGTGCCGCCACCCACGGACACGGCAAAGGATGGAGCATAGTCTTCCCCATCGGCAAAGCTTTGCATCGCCTTATAAAGCTCGGAGAGCCTGCTGTAGGGACGGTTGCTGATGATATTTGCAGCGACGTCGGCCACCGGGCGAAGGGATGCACCAGGAATTCCTGAATCGGAGGTCACTTGAATACCCGAGAGAACAGCTGCGAGGACTTCCGGCGACGCCGTATTCGGGTTGATCCGGCCGATGGCCGCGGGATAACCGGCGCTGGTTGCGTTGGTGGCATTGACCGTGAAAAGGTCGAGCAATTCGATCGCGCGGCGGCCGTTTGTGCTCCAGTTATCGGCCGTGGCTGTGCGAAATTCCGGCTGGCCGATCCGGAGAGTCCTTCCGCCGCCGGAAATCTTGTTGTTCACCGGCGGCTCGCTGGAGACCGGCGCGCTCAGATTGTCCGCGGCCTGGGCAGGATCAAAGATGTGCCCGAGTTCTCCGATCGATCGCATCGGCGCGTTGGCCAGAACCGCCGGCGCCGCGGCGGGGTCATTGACAATATCATAACCTGATAGGACTTGAGCTGGTGTCGTGATCGCGCTGCCGGGAATGTTCCCACGCCAGGATTCCTTCTCACGAAATCGCGGTTTACCCAGTGCGCTTGAAACTCCTGATAACGTGGCAGAGTATCCTCCTGCCGCCCCTTCCAACGGCTTCCTGAGAAGTAGCCGGGGTTTCCGAGGGTGGGCCAATCATAATTAGACAGAAAGGTCGCCCGGCTGTCGCCAACGAAACGCCAGTTCGGTGCCGAACTTTGTGTCGGGACAAATGAAGCCTGCCAGTGATTGTTCGTATCTGAAAGCGTCACTGCCTGTCGGACCATTCCGCTGATGGCGACATCCGGTCCGACCGGCAGCCGCCGGTTCATGTCCACGAGCAGGTTGCCCAGATAGAACTCAAATGGAGAATGCGTCGTCTCGTCGCCGTTTCCGCTCGGGCCGGGATCCCAGTGGGGCACATCCGCAGTTGGACCGGGACTTTCCCATGTCTGGCTAACGCTGGGAAATTCCAGGACCACAAATTCGTTGGGTCGAATAGTAACATTCGTCACGATGGTCTGATCGTAGTCGTCGAAAGGTATCGGGAATCCAATGCCGAAGAGGACCTTCATGCGATTACGGACGACAAAGCGAAGCGGTTGATTGTCTAGAACTATCGCTGTCGTGTAAGGGTTCCAAACCTGCACAAAGCATTGGCTCTCGATGGCAGTGCTCGCTGCATTCGGGTCGAGCGCAGTGCGCCGAAATCGCTCGGCCACAGCCGTCACTAACGGGAAAAGGTCTCTGCCGGCGGGCTCACCGCCGTTCACCGATGTCGGAGCCGAGTCGGGGTCAATGTAGTCGACGACCCCGGCCGCCAGGCGGCGAAGGTATCGCGTTTCGTCAAGCGTGTTGCCGCGCAAGCTCGGATCGCGGGAGGAAAACGCAGGAAGATTTGAGGAGATGATCTCTGCGATCCGGTCGGCACGCTCCGTGGCGCCAGGCGCCGAATTGGTCGCCAGATCGTTGATATTGTACTTGGCGCGCCCGCCCTCGGCCAGCCCCGCAGGTATTGCATCATAGGTCGCATTCGTCTGAATGGTGAGCAGATGCTTGACGCGCTCGTAGGCCGCCCGGTCGGCAAAGCCCTGCGCGAGTGACTCGGGGGTCAGAAGATGATTGCTGATCGACAGAATCTGCGTCTGTTCATCCACAGTCAGAATCGGGGCGGACGCGTTCGTCAGGACGACATCGCCCGGACCGGTGTACCAGTGGGTCGGATCCGACATGTTCCCGGATCCGGTATGCAGCAACGGATTCGCTCGGGCGTCCTCATCGACGACGACAAAAGCGTACCGGCCGATGCGCTGGCCCGAGGCGCTGGAAATTTGCACCCAGGGAGCCCGATACGAGATATTCGTGCTTTGAATAATGCCCGCTCGTCCGTTGATATCCGTGCTATTGGTCCCTGCAAGATCGGCCAGGAGGCCGGCCAGCGAGGTGGTCCATCCGCTTTGAAGAAAGCTATCGAGGCGGTCCGGGCGAATCGAGACCAGCGGCATGACCTGCTGGGGATCGGTCAAATTGGTTTGGCCGATGACAACAAGAGGAGCATTGGTCGTGGAGAGGTTGGTGCTCCCGGTAACAAAGCTGCGATTCGTTCCGGCCGCGATGAGGATCTGATTGATGGCCGACTGCAGACCGGCGCGCGCAGAGAGTTCCGCCTGCAAGACATTCCTGGCGCTCTTGGCGGTGAGGCGATCGAGAGAAGTGCTCTGCATGAACGCCACGATGATCGTGCTTAGGATCACGATAACGAGCAGAGTAGTGATCAGGGACGCCGCCCTGTTTGGCCTCCGTTTCACTTTCTCTTACCCACGTTAATGCGTGAGGTAAACGTCTGGATGGCCTGCCGCATGAGCGGAGAATTGGTGTCGGACCAGCTTCCGGATTCTTCAATCCGTTTGGCGACATCCTGACCGATCGCCAGCAGCGTAATTTCGACAACCTCCGGAAGTGGCGCCTCGGCGGTGGGGGTAAAGGCCGTCCAAGTTCCGGCGTTCGCGCTGACCGGAGTGATCTTCATGCCAACCACATTGCGGGCGAGCAATTCCTCGCCGGTCACACCGGTGGTGACGTTGGTAAACAATGACGAAGCCGTGAGATTGGAGAACGTTTGATCGCTGCTTCGGAAGTAGCGATAAAGATTCAGCGTCCGGTTGGTGCTGGCGGCGGTCCGGTCGAGGGCCAGAAAATAGCCGACTTCGCAGACATCGCTTCTGGACCCGGCTTCCTGGGCGGACGTGGGCAACGATGCGAGAAAGAAGACGTTGCTCCCATAGTTGGTGCCGGCTGCGCCGGACTCGAGGTTGAACCTCACGTAGTTCGCATTGGTGCCAGCGACCGCATTGTCGAGATCACGCGCCATGATAAGAAGCGCCGCGCGGGCCTCGCGGCACGCGTCGGTGCGGCCCTCGTTGTCCCGCCACAGGTCCGTCGCGCCCTCGACCAGAGTCATCATGGCGAGCGCGAGCAAGGCGAGCACGACCATGGAAACGAGCATCTCGATGAGCGTGAAGCCGCCGGCGTGCACCCGGCGCCGCGCCACGCTTTCGAGGTTTGAGAGGATGGACAGTCGGCAGGCGCTCATCAACGCTGGCTCATGAAAGTGACGAAAACGAAACTTGATCTCTTCGACGGGGGCGCCTGCGACGGGGCCTCCACGGTCGTTTGAACGCGCGAGATTCCCGGATGCGGGAAGTCTGCCGTCACACGGACTTCGGCGACAAAATACGCCTCCTCGGGGTCATTGATGGAACGCGTAAAGTCTCCCGGTGCCAGCTGATTGGTCAGCCCTTCACCTTGCTCATTGTAGAGGAGCACATTGGTCCAGGCACCAGAGAGATCGAGATTCGTGAGGCGGGAATCGGCGTCGGCGAGCGAGGAACCTCGCACGAGGCTCGTGTTGGTTGGAGGAAGCGATTGGAGCTCATCCACGATGCGCCGGGCGATCAGGGTGGCTCGCGTTTCGCGATTGCTTTCCTGCGCGGTTCGCAAAGCCACCGGAAACAATCCCATGATGGCGATGATCGCGAACGATAGGATCGCGAGCGAAAGTGCTGCCTCCACCAGCGAAAAGGCGTTCCGTGGCGACCTCATTGAACGTCCGTCGTGGTGGTATTAAACTGAGCCCGCCCCGTATAGCGCGAGAGAGTGATCTTTTCGAAGAGGCCGCCGCTCTGGTGCGTTTGGATATCGTCACCGTTGGCAAAGTACCCTTCGTAAAGGAACAACTCGACGGGGCTGCTGCCGCCGACGACCGCCCCCGAACTGTTGAAAGCGACCGACGGAAAGGTCTCATCACGCTGGCTGCCTGGTAACATCTCGCCCAGCCCCGCAAATGTCTGACCTCCCGATTCCGGGACGACGCTGCCAGTCACTCTCTTGAAGGCGACGTGCCCGGGCAGCCGCGTCCATCTTCTGAGAACAAGATAATCTTTCGCGCCGGCGGAGCGCTCCTCATCCGATGTCTCACGAAATACCAGAAACGCCTTGTATCTCATCTCCGCGACCGGAAAGTCACCGTCAGAGAAACCGACGTAGACCATCTGGCCAGACTCCAGCGCCGCGATCCTGGCATGTTCGAGAGTGTTCATCAGCACGTTGGCCGCTCCCCGGCGCCCCGCTGAACTCGAGAAACTGGAAATCGAGGAAAAGAAAAGCCCTGCCAGCAGGACAATCAAGGCCGACACCGAGAGCAACTCGAGCAGACTGGAACCAGCTTCGCGAGGACGACGCCTCCGTCCCGCAAGAGCAGTGATCCTTTCACAAATGCAAGAACCGGCCGCCAAACCACCTGAATAGTCAATGTCTCCCCCAGAACGCAATGCCATAGACTGCTCTCCGAGTTGAGATTAAATCTCAAAACCACCGGGGATTTCACGCAAAAAAACTAATCCGATGCAGAATCGGGATGATTTTCGGGCGTTACCGTTCGCCCACGCCGGGCTTATCGGCTCTGTCCGTCGAGTCAAGTTCCGGCTTGGGCTGCTTCCTTGGGAGCCACGTTGAACGACCAGCGGGCTTCGGTTCTCCTCCCGTTAACCATGGCGCCGACAATGACGGTCACCTCACCCGTGAATAGCTTCTGCGAGACCTTGTACGAGACGAGCTTGGTTTCAGGATCGTAGGTGGCCGGCACCAATCCCACCCCGCTGATGCGCATGGTGACGCTTTTCGGATCGACATTCCCAAAGGCCGCAATATTGGCTTTGATCTCCGGATTCGGATCGGAAACCGTCTCGCCTTCCATCGGCTGCGTCACCATGGCGACCGCCGCTGGCACGGCACCGCCCGCGCCTCCCTCGACCGAGCCCGTAAAACTGGCTGCCGTCTCGAAAACCTTCGGCTTGGTGGATTCGATAGCGTAGCGCCCGATAATGGTCGGGTCTGCCGAATGTCCGATACGTTGTCCGTACACGGTGAAGGCAGCTTCATAACCGGCCTCTTTCACCGCTTGTCTCACCGCCTCGTTGTGGAGCCCATAAGGATAGGCGATTGCCTTGACCTGAATCCCAAGGTTCTTCTCGAGGATCTCCTTCGAGCCGGCGAGTTCGCTCTTGAGCCACGTGGTATATTGTTCCTCGTTCTTGCCCTTTTTCGCATTCAGTGAGCTGTGCGACACCGTGTGGCTCTGGATATCGACACCCGCGTCGCGCATCTCGGCCAGTTGCTGCCAGCTGACGGACTGTCCTCCGGATTTGGGACCTCCCTTGACGTAGTCGGTGTAAATGAACATGGTGAACGGATAGCCGAATTTCTTGAGAATCGGCCAGGCCACCGAATATCCCGATAGATAGCCGTCATCGATGCTGACGATCGCAGACTTCGGGGGAATGCTCTTCTCTCCGCGTCGCCAAGCCAGGAAGTCCGCCATCGGAATCACCGTGATGCCATTGTCTTTGAGAGTCTGCATCTGGGTTTCGAATTCGGCCGGCTTAATGGCGAGGCTATCCTTGGGCTTGTCTTCGAAGCGGTGATAGCAGAGCACAATGACCTCCGAGTTTAGGTCAACGGGCTCGGGTGTGGGCGCAGGCGTCGGAGCAGGATTTGCCTCGGCAACCGCTTGGGCCGCTTCAGCCTGCGGCTTTTTCTTGCAGCTCACGAAAAAGGCGGCGAGCAGGAAACAAAGAGAAAGGAGGGCGGTAAACGAACGCATTTCTTTCCGATAGCAGCCGTTGCTCTGTTTGCAACCCCGGTTTCAGACTGGCTTGCGATTGGCCGGTCGCAGGAACCCTCCGAACTGCTTTTTCATCGCCTCGCGCATGGAAAGATAGTGTCCTTCCGGGGTGCCACCCTGGCGGATCGCGCGGAGCAAGTCCGCCAGATTCAAATCATCCAACTCGAAATGGGTGAAGCTCACCGCGACGGCGGAGGCATGGTGCGCGTCGCTCGAGGCGGTCATCGAAAGACCTCGACCGGTCGCGTAAGCCAGGGCCCGTTCGTTGAACTCTTTCTTGGCGGCAGCATTGAAAACTTCGATCGCCTTGAGATTGAGCCCGTCGAGGACTTCTTCGCGAATTCCCGCGCGCCAGTGGTCGTAGGGATGCGACGGGATCGCGACGCCGCCACGATCTTCGACGGCCCGCAAGACTTCCGCGGCAGGCTTTCCCTGCATATCCGGCAGGACGGTTCCGATGCAAAGCAAATGGCCATCCGCCGTCGAGACCTCGACGCCGGGAACGACGAGAAAGCCGTGGGCTGGCGAGCCGTCCGATCGCTCAAATCCTTTATCAATCATATACTTATGCGCATCGCACGTATCGTGGTCGGTAATGGCGATTCCGCTCATTCCGCGCGCTCGGGCGGCGGCGATCAGCTCCTCAGGGCTGCTGGCGGCATCGCTGGAAAAGAAGGAATGGACGTGAAGATCAAATCGATGAACCATTGGACGAGCCTGTTTCGTTTTGACGAACGCACAATCTAAAGAGTGAATTATACTTTGTATGCACGCTGCTTTCAAAGAATGGGCCGTTGTTTGTGAGGCGCTGGGGACCGGGCTCCAAAGCGTGATTATTCGAAAAGGCGGAATTGCCGAAGGCCGAGGCGGCTTCGCTTTTCGCTACGACGATTTTCTTCTGTTCCCGACCTGGTTTCACGAGCAATTGAAGAACACGACGCTCCCGCCGGAAACATTCATTCCGGAAGAGCCTGGTGAAGAAATGGAGTTGCGATACACCGCGCACGTCGAGTGGAGCGGGCTGATCAAGGACTGGGAGCGTGTGGCGCGCTTGAAGGAACTTCACGTGCTTCGCGAGAACGTCGTGGAGGAGCGCTACAAGTACAGCGAAACGCAGGGGGTTCACGTGGCCTTCGTGCGCATTTATCGGCTCGAGCCGCCGCTCCGTCTGAAGAACGAAAAGCGGTACGGAGGCTGCCGATCGTGGATCCAGATGCCGGAGATTGAAGGGAGCGTGCTTGTTTCGGTGATCAGCGACGAAGAGCATCAGCAGCGCCGGGAATTGCTCGAGCGCCTGCTGAAAGCGTAGCCGGCGTCTCACGCAACCGCGAGTTCGAGGCTTTGCTGCCCGCACGTGATTTCGAAGAGGATCGGCACGTCGCAAACCTCCTGCAGCGTTCGCTTGTTCGTCTGGGTCGCGACGCTGGGAACACCCGGCAACGTATTGAGAACAATTCCCCGACACTCCTGACCGCGCGCACGTATGCTTTCGATGGTCAGCAAAGTGTGATTCAAACAGCCGAGCCGGTTCGCCACGACGAGGAGCACCGGAAGACCGAAAAGCGCCGCGAGATCCGCGATCGTCGCCCGCGGAGCGACGGGAACCAGCCAGCCGCCGGCGCCTTCCACGAGCAGAGAACGACGTCGCGCCCGATGACGTCGAAACCACTGCTCAAGCTCTGCCAGGTCCAGCTCACGCTCCTCCATCTGAGCGGCGACCAGCGGAGCGACCGGGGCTTGCAACCAGATGGGATTGGTCGCATCGGGAGAGAGCTCCTGATCGGACGCCGCGCAAAGGATGTCGACATCCTCACGCGAGCCACAGCAGATCGGCTTCAGGGCGACCGTGTCGAATCCGGCCCGCCGCAGCCCGCGCGTAAGCAGGGCGGCGACGTAGGTTTTGCCGACCGCAGTATCTGTGCCGGTAATAAAGTAGTTCATCGCCGGGTGATCGCACGACGAGCCGGCGTGCGAGGTTGGGATGGCGGAACGGTCTTCATTTCGTCTGCGAGGTCTGCCGCGTCGCATCGAGAAAGACCCGCTCCAAGGTCAGTCGTGCCTTGCGCGCCACGAGCAACTTTCCGCCGGAGGCGCTCGCCAGCGTCGCGATCTTCTCCGTCAGCTCCGAAGGAGCGTCCTGAATGACGTATTCCGTCTGGTTCTCGATCGTCACCAGATCGGCCAGCTTCCCTTCGCAAACCATCGACCCCCGCGACATGATTCCGACCCGGTCGCAAACTTCCTGGGCTTGTTCGAGCAGATGCGAAGTGAGCAACACGGTCTTGCCGCGCTTCTTGAGTTCGAGAATGAGATCACGAATCTGATACGAGCCTGCCGGATCGACCCCAGCCGTCGGTTCGTCGAGGACGACCAGCCGGGGATCCTGGATCAGGGCCTGCGCCAGCCCGATCCGTTGGAGCATTCCCTTGGAGTAGTTCCCGACGCGGCGATGTCTCGCCTCTTCGAGACCGACGAGAGCAAGAAGTTCGCCGATCCGTTGATCGAGGAGCCTGCCGGGCAACGCGCAGATTTTCCCGTAGAAGCGTAACGTTTCTTCGGCCGTCAGAAACTTGTAGAAATACGGGTTCTCGGGCAGGAAGCCGACACTCCGATGGCTGCGGTAGTCGCGACTGTCCGCGCCGAAGATCGTGGTTGTCCCACGCGTCGGACTGGCCAGGCCAAGGAGAACCTTCAGCGTGGTGCTCTTGCCAGATCCGTTTGGTCCGAGCAATCCATAGACCTCGCCTTCCGGGATTTCGAGGCTGAGGTCGTCGACGGCCACCACCCTTCGCCTACGCCACGGCAGCGGATAGTGTTTGGTAAGTCGGGAAATTGCGACAGCGGCTGTGCTCACTAAATGATACGAAAGCCCTTGAAGGGACTCGATATTTCGATTTCAGCGACATGCTCGGCGGCGATGTGCCCGCCGAGTGAGCTTTCACGGATGGCGCCCAGGAAGGCCGACACCTCATCGGCTTCGCCCGCGACCTGTAGTTCGACGCGACCGTCTGCGAGATTGCGCACCCATCCGGACACTTCATAGCCATGGGCAAGGCGCTTGGTGGTCCAGCGAAAGCCGACGCCCTGCACGTACCCTTCATAGAAAACGCGGGTCGCTTTCATTCTCGGATCTGTCCGTTGCCGCGGATGACGTACTTGTAACTGGTCAATTCCTCCAGACCCATTGGTCCACGGGCGTGTAATTTATCGGTGCTGATACCGATCTCGGCGCCAAAACCAAATTCCCCACCATCCGTGAAGCGCGTCGACGCGTTCCAGTAAACCGTGGCGGAGTCGACGCCATTCAGGAATTTCTCCGCGGTCTGCGTATTACCGGTGACAATCGCATCACTATGATGGGACCCGTACCGTTCCATATGATCAATTGCCTGGTCGAGATCGTCGACCACGCGCACGGACATTATGGTGTCGAGGTATTCTGACGACCAGTCCTTTTCCTGCGCTCTGACCAACGGCTGATAGTTCAGTTCCGAGAGTTGGGCGAAGGCGGTCTCGTCGGCACGGATCTCCACCCCGTGCTTCTGAAATTGAGACGCGGCCTTTTTGAAGAACGGCTGGGCGATGGCCCGGTGAACGAGCAAGGTCTCCATGGCGTTGCAAACGCCGGGACGCTGGCATTTCGCATTGATCGCAATACGCTCGGCCATCTCCAAGTCTGCCTGCTCATCCACATACACATGGCAGACGCCATGGTAATGCTTGATGACCGGCATTCGAGCATGTCGGACGACGGTCTCGATGAGGGAATGGCCACCGCGGGGTATGATGAGATCGATGTATCGGTCCATCCCCGCCATAAGGGCCACAGCATTCCGGTCCCTGGTCGGAATGAGCTGAACCGCGTTCAGGGGAAGGCCCTTGGCGGCGCCCCCCGTCTGCAAGGCCTCGGCGATGGCCAGATTGGAATTCAGAGCTTCCGACCCGCCTCGCAGGATGACGGCGTTGCCGGTCTTGAGGCAGAGGACCGCAGCGTCGCTGGTGACGTTTGGGCGCGACTCATAGATGATCCCGATCACCCCGATGGGGGTTCTCACTTTGGCGATGCGCAGACCATTCGGGCGTGCCCATTCGCTAATGATCTTGCCGACCGGGTCTTCAAGATCGGCGACCTGGCGGATTCCTTCGGCCATCCCGGCGATGCGTTCTTCGGAGAGGCGAAGGCGATCGATAGCCGCTTTGTTCAAATCATTCTCGGCCGCGGCGAGAACATCCTGGGCGTTCGCCTCGAGGATCCGTGGCGTGCGCGCAATCAGACCACCCGCCATCGCGTGAAGAATCGCGTTGCGCGTTTCCGTCGAGAGTGCGGCCAGAGCGCGGGCGGCCACTCGAGCATCGGCGCCAATTCGGTCAATTTGCTGATCGAGAGTCATCTTAAAGTGCGGGAGGAGAATAAGGCAGCCCATGGGCTTCCGCCACGGCTTTGCAGGTCAGACGGCCAGCAACGACGTTTAAGCCGCTGATCAAGGCAGGTTTGCGCTTGGTTGCCTCGATCAGGCCAAAATCGGCCAGTGTTTCGATGAAGGGATAGGTGACATTAGCCAGCGCCTGAGTCGCGGTGCGGGCATAGGCCCCCGGCATATTCGCGACGCAGTAGTGAATGATCCCCTCCTCGACGAAAGTCGGGTTTTCGTGGGTGGTTGGGAGCGACGTCTCCGCGCAACCTCCCTGGTCGATCGCGATATCGACTAAAACGCTGCCCGGTTTCATCGTCCGGAGCATCTCACGTGAGATAAGTTTGGGTGCCCGCGCGCCCGGCAGGAGCACGGCGCCGATAAGCAGATCCACGTTGGGGAGAATTTCGACCAGACTGGCCTCGCTCGAATAGAGGGTATGCGCTGTTTGCATCGTGATATCCAGAAATCGCATCCGCTCGAGATCCACCTCGAGGATGGTCACGTCGGCGCCAAGCCCTGTGGCCATACGCGCTGCGTTCACACCGCTGGTCCCGCCGCCGAGCACGACGACGCGGCCGGGAAGCACCCCCGGGACACCCCCGAGAAGCACGCCCTTTCCGCCATTATGCTTGGCCAGGAAATACCCACCAACGAGAACCGACATCCGGCCGGCGATTTCGCTCATCGGTTCGAGGAGCGGCAGCCGCCGCCCTTGCTCGACCGTCTCATAGGCAATGCACGTGGCCCCGGTCGTCAACAGGCACTCCGTCAACGGACGGTTCGCCGCGAGATGGAGATAGGTGAAAAGGATCTGATCCTCGCGCAACAGGGCACACTCGGAAGCCAACGGTTCCTTGACCTTGACGACCAGATCAGCGGCCGCAAAAACCTCTTCGTGCGTGGAAACGACTTTCGCGCCCGCCGCGCGATAGTCGTCATCGTCAAAGCCGATTCCCGCCCCGGCTTCGGTCTCCACGACGACATCGTGCCCGCGTTTGACAAGCTGATGGACCGCCGCGGGCAACAATGCCACGCGGAACTCCTGCTCCTTGATCTCCCTCGGTATGCCCACAGTCATGCCGCCAATATCTTCAGCTCGTCTCTTCGCGACAAGTTCTTTGCCTTGACCGGAAAATGGAGTAACTAGTCCGCACGGATGATCTCGCGCCAAGTTCTGGTCCTTCTCGCCCTAGGCTGCGCGACCGCATCCTTCGCCCAGCCGGCGACACCAGAGACCGACAAGGACCTCGAGGCGGCTTCGGAAGACTTTGTGCGCGAGGAATCGGGGGTCAATGATATCACGGCACCCTCGATCGAGCAGATCTTGAAAGACTTCAGCAGCTTTACTCCGGTGGCCGTCGAAATTATCGAGACCAATCCGCGGGATGCGGTCTACGACAATCGGCTGCAGACTTCACTGCATTTCGGCGCCCTCGTCGCGGACGGCTTTATGCTCACGGTTGCCGAGCGGTCCAAAGACGTGCAGGACGTCGGCCGCGCTCTCATCCGGCAATCCCGGGCTCTGGGGGTCGGCGATCGCCTCACCAAACGCAGCAAGAGCCTTTTCGAATACAGCGATAAGGGCGACTGGCAGGGGATGCGCGAAGAACTCATTCGCACTCAGGCTGATGTCGAGAAATCCATGCTCGATCTTCACGATGAGCAGATGTCCCACATGATTAGCCTTGGAGGCTGGCTTCGCGGATTTCAACTTGCCGCCAACAGCTGTGCCCAAAGCTACACCCCGGACAAGGCCACCGTGCTCGGACGCATCGAAATCATGGATTACTACATCGACCGGCTTGACACCCTCCACCCACGGCTCAAGAAGACCGAGTTCGTCTCGACCATCACGTCCCGCGTCAAGGCGCTCCGGGATCTGGCGACCGAGACCGAAGGTCGGGCTCCGACGGAAGCCGAGGTCAAGAAAATGCGCGATCTTGCCAACAGCATCGAATCCGTCGCCCTCGGCCGTGTAGATAACGAGGGCCGGATCATCTCGTCGTCGGCCCAGTGAGTATTCCATCGGCACGCCGATTCCTGGCCGCGGTGGACGACGCCAATGTGCGAACCTTTCGCGGGATCGTCGAGCGGTTCCTGGACGAGACGCATGAGCGATTTCCCGAGTCGGCGAGCCGCTTGGGACTCGAGGAATTCAACGCGCGCCTTGGCCGCAACGATGACGCCTCCCACCGCGCGCAAATTCACCTGATCGAGCGCACGCTCGCCGCGGCGGAAAAAATGCCCGAGGCCTCCTTCGCGGCTGACGACTGGCTGGACCGGCGCGCTTTCCTGGCGATGCTTCGCACCGAGTTGCTGAACATGCGGGACCTTCAGCGATGGCGCAACAATCCTCAGATCCACTGTGACACCGCGGTCGATGCCATCTTCGATCTGGTCGTCCGCCACGCCGATTGCTTGGAAGCCGTTCTGCCGGCGATCGAGTCGCGACTGGCTCGATTGCCGGACTACCTGACGAGCGGTGCGGCCTGTGTGCGAAGTCCGGTGCCGCTTTGGACGGACCTGGCGTGCCGTTCCTGTGAGGGTGCAGTGGGATTTCTCAATGAGATTGAGACAGAGCTGCTCCAACACTCGCGATCCCCCGCCCGCACGAAACGGCTCCTGGCTTCGGCTGCCGCGGGTTTCAAGCGTTACGCGGATGCCATTACGCGAAAATCCGCGGGCAACCCGCGTGGCTACGGCATCGGACGCGCAAATTTCGAGTTGCTCATGCGCGAGCGACTCGGCTTCGATTGGACGCTGCCAGAGGCGTTGGCCAATGGGGAACGGCTGGTCAGTCAAATGCACTACCTTCTTGAGCGGGAAGCTGCACGCCACGGCAGCAAGGACACGCGTAGCATCCTCGACGAAGCGGCGGCACAGTGGACGCCTCAGCGTCCGCTCATTGAAGAATATCGGAAGGCCACCTCTTCAATAAAAGAAAGACTTGCCGAGCTCGGTATTGCGACGCTTCCCCGCGGTGAGTCACTAAAGATCCTGCCGGCGCCACCGTTCTTGCGGCACCACTTTCCGACCGCCGCCTACAATTCCCCACCGCCTTTCTCCGAGAAACAAGAGGGGATCTTCTGGGTGAATGACCTGAGTCTCGGGATGAGCGACCCGAAGAAGAAGCTGGCCGAGATTCGGCAGCATTTCGGTTTGGAGCTCACCAGCGCCCACGAGGCCTATCCCGGCCACCACCTCCAATTCGCCATCCAGAATCGCCACCCCAGCAAGTTGCGGCGCCTGGCCGGTCATTCGATCTACTATGAAGGTTGGACGATGTGGTGCGAGCAACTCGCCGTGGAGCGTAGCCTCGTCGAGGGACCGTATGCGCGTCTCCAGCAAGTTCACGACGCTCTCTGGCGCGCCCACCGCATCGTCATCGACTGTGGTCTGCACAGCGGTGCGTTGAGTTACGAAGGAGCCTGCAAAGTCCTGGTTAAGGGCGTCGGCTTCACCAAGGCGCGCGCCATGGGCGATGTCAATTGGTACACGAGCTCACCGACCGTCCCGATGAGCTACCTTCTTGGGCGTATCGAAGTGCAAAGACTGCATCGCCGCTTTGTCGAGCGCGAGGGCTGGAGCCTCAAGCAATTCAATGATTGGGTGCTAAGTTACGGCGCCATTCCGTGGAGTTGGATCGTCCGCGCCCACGATCAAGGTGCTCCTCAAGACCAGCTGCATTCTCGAACGAGATCTTGAGTTCCCTCGCAGAAGAGAATCCCCCTCGAAGGAGCTTAGCCGGCAGGCTGAGCTTGCCGCGACTTATGCCTTAGCAACCAGGCATACAATTCGGGATTGTTATACGTTTCGGTCCACGAGTTATGCGCGGCGTTTGGGTAGACGGTGAAACTCACTGTGCCTCCGTATTCCCGCAGCGCTTCGACCAGCCTCTCCGATTCCGCCAACGGCACGACATCATCCTTGGCACCGTGAAACGCCCAGACCGGCGTGTCCCTTAACCTCTGCACCCGCGGCGGGAACCCGTGAAACATCACGCCACCACCGCAGATCGGCGCGACGGCGGCAAAACGCTCCGGCCAGAGCGCCCCCAAGTACCACGATCCAAAGCCGCCCATGCTCAAGCCTGTCAGATAGACCCGTTGGTGGTCGATGGGCAGCTCCGACCCGCACGTCTCCAGCAGTTGATCGATCCCATCCGCCAGTTCCGGCCACCAGGTATTCCAAGGACACTGAGGCGCAATAACAATAAAGGGAAACTCGGGGCGTTGAGCCACATAGGGCGGCAGCCCTTCCCGCAGGACGGCGGCCGGATCGTCGCCGGACTCGCCGATTCCATGCAGGAATAAAATGGCCGGCCACTTCTCGTGCGGGCTGGCCGATGCCTGTGCGGGAACATGCAGGAGATAGTTGAAATGGAATGTCCTGGAGAGCTGGAAATCTGCGCTGGTGATCTTCACAAACCGTCCTTTACCACAGGGGACTCGGAGGACACAGAGAAAGAGTCGGTTGTCGGATTCGCGGCTGACGATCTTCCCAACCAAGGGTCAGCGCGTCTGGACGAGGACCTTGAAAGCTTCTCCCGCGCCGCCTGGGGCGTCGAGGACGCGCGCAGCGTCCTCTTTCAGCCAGGTGGGATCATATTCAGTCAGGAACGCGGAGAGCATGCCGAAGGACACCGTCGACAACGCGGGTTCGCTTTGGAGATCGGTAAAGTTCACGTCGGCGGTGAGGTCACGAAGTCCAAACCCGGCATACACGTCGCGGCCTTCCAGGCGTTGATGATGCGCGTAGGCACGGAGAGTTCCCCCGGGGCGGCGCAGATACAGGGCCGGGCACCGGTCACCATAGTCGATCGTGAGCATGTGGCCCGCTCTCCACCCCGGCAGCCACTTTCGGCGCCAGTCGCCAAAGCTCTCGCCAACTTCGACGCGCTGGCCGAGCGGCCAGGAATGCTTGAAGGCGGAGGCGTTCGGAAGAGGCCGGGATATCCACTCCTCGATCACGCGACCCTCCTCGACGCGGAGGGCAAGCTCGACCCATCCCTCGCGATCATGCTGAAAAACCCGGCATGGGAATGCATCGACCAGTTCGTTCGACACGACCATGGCCACGCCGCGCGAAGCCGTCAGGGCCTCGGCGACACTCGCGTGCCAAATCGCCCGCGATCCAAGTCTCTCCTGCTGCGCTTGTCGCAAGCGTGGCGAGATCTCCACGATATGATAGCGGGCCCTGTTCAGCCAACCGAGCGCCTTGATCACCGACGCGCCCAATTCGCCAGAGCCAGCCCCGATTTCCACGACATGCAAGCGACCGGGAGGCTTGTTTCGGAGGATCCAGCGCGCGATCGCGCGGCCGAGAGAATCGTTCAGTGCCGGCCATGTCACAAAGTC
This sequence comes from uncultured Verrucomicrobiae bacterium, assembly GCA_963820865.1. Lineage (GTDB taxonomy): Bacteria > Verrucomicrobiota > Verrucomicrobiia > Chthoniobacterales > Terrimicrobiaceae > DASTFP01. Next base: position 454,905 of record CAWGBZ010000007.1, on the reverse strand, counting down.
GCCGCGCCTTCCGATTCCTCGAATGTTAGCGGTGTAATAGCCGAACTTCGGATGGTAGAGCGCTTCATGCATCCAACGGTCGAAGGGGACGCAGCCACCCAGGCCTTGCTGGAGATCGAGGAGGAACTGCAGCTTCTCCGGCGGGGCGTTCACCGAAAGATTTGCGCAACGACGAAGGTAGCCCAGTGCGTCAAACTCACGGCATCCTCCAGCAGTTCAGTGGCGAATCCCAACCAGGTCAGTTGCGGCGAAGCGATAATCAGGAGAGCCGCGAGCAGCGCGAGGTTCATCACGTAGATGACCATCACGGAAAAGAAAGTGCCCCCGTAATGCAAGTCGGGCTGGCCTTTCGGGATCATCCAACAGGTAAACGACATGTGCATCGCCCAGGTCGCACCAATGATCGCATAGAGAAGACAGCGATACGGCGACATGTCAAAGAACAGTCCGCAAAATCCAAAGATCGAAATCGCGAGAACGCTGTAGATCGGAAAAAAGTACGGTGCCAACGCGATCCACGTATTCGTTCGATCCGAAAGCACATGGCCACCCTTACTGCCGACCTGGAAGCGATGCACCTTGCCGCCGAGAAGAGTCACCCAGATGGCATGCGTGAGTTCATGTCCGAAAACATAGAGCCATTGCGGGCGCGGCAGCCCAAAGAACGCCATCATCCAGAGAAGCACTCCCAGAGAGAAGAACCAGAACTCTTCCGTGATCCAGAAGCGATCACGCACCGTCGTGCGCGCAAAAGCGGTAAAAAATGTCTGGGTCAGCACCAGGGCCGGCGGAATGAGAAAGACCCCGACGACTAACTTCACCCAGCGCTTCGGAACGCGCTTCGGAATCACGCCGGCCACCGACAGGCTCAGCCGTCTGCGGCGCGTGTTGCCTTGGGACTGCGAACGGCGAGCGCGCTGGGGAGTCCCGCTTTTCACGCGTCGTTCTTACATTTTTCTCACGCGCGTCCGAGGTAGGCGCCGCTGCGCGTATCGATTTTGACGGATTCGCCTTCCTTGATGAAAAGGGGCACTTGGACGACTTTGCCCGTCTCGAGAGTCGCCGGTTTCTGTACATTGTTGGCACTGTCACCCCGAATGCCTTCGGCGGACTCGGTGACCTTGAGCGTGACCGACGAGGGAAGCTCGACCTGGGCAGGCCGCCCCTCAATCCTAAGGACCTCGACCTTCAGGTTCTCAACGAGATAGTCCTTGGCATCGGCCACCAAGTCTTCCTGAAGAGTGATCGTATCGTAGGTATCCGGATCGATGAAATGATAGCCTTGCGGGTCGCCATAGCTGAACTCCAATTGTTGGCGGCTCACCTCGACGAGATCCACCTTCTCGGTGGAAGAAAACCGCACGTCAGCCGATTTTCCCGTGTTGATGTAACGGATGATGGCCTGAACGAAGGCACGCAAGTTGCCGGGCGTGCGGTGCTGGACTTCAAGGACGATGGCCGGGTTCCCATTATAGCGGATGGCCATGCCTTTGCGGAGATCGTTTGCGAGAGCCATTGGAGAGATCCTTTACAGGTAACTGATTAGCGGTGTGGCGGAGTTATAGCTAGAGGATTTTAAGTCGCGAGAGATCTTGCGAGTCGACCACCCCGACCGGACAATCCCCCGCGTCTACGACGACAATATCGTCGATGCGATGCATCTGTAAAACATGAAGGACCTCCGCCGCAAGCCGCTCGCCAGAGATGGTGACCGGCCGGCGTGTCATGAACTCGCCGACCGGGCGCTTTCCGATGTCTGGCGTTTGCGGGAAGTGCCTGGCGAAGTCGCCGTGCGTAAAGATGCCTTCCAGAGTGCCCGCTGCGTTGACGACCACAGCCGCCCCAGCGCGCCGCGCGGTCATGCACTTGATGACATCCACAATAGGTGTCTCCGGCAATACCTTGGCCAGTTGATCCTCACTGCGCATGATCTGATGAACTTTCAACAGCAGGGCCCGGCCCAGCCGGCCGGCCGGATGGTAGCGGGCAAAGTCCTCTTTGTTGAATCCGCGCGCCTCCAGCAACACCATGGCCAGAGCGTCGCCAATCACCAGCATCGCGGTGGTGCTCGAGGTCGGCGCCAGGTTGAGCGGACACGCCTCCTGCGTCACGCGGACATCGAGTACGGCGTCCGATGTCTTGGCCAGTGTGGAATCCGCCGCGCCGGTAATGGCAATCTTCCTGACATCAAAGCGCGCCAGGGCGGGCAGGATATTGATAAGTTCGTCGGTCTCTCCACTATAACTCAGCGCAAGGATGACGTCCCCATCGCTGACCACACCGAGGTCTCCATGCAGAGCATTCAAGGAATTGAGCACCACCGCCGGTGAGCCCGTGCTCGTGAGCGTCGCGGCAATCTTTTCGCCGATGTGCCCGCTTTTCCCCACTCCCACCACCACCACTTTCCCGCGGTTTTCCACCGCGGACTTGACCAGATCAACCGCCTTCTCGAAGGCCGCATCCAGGCGCGCCGCCACTGCCTGAACTTCAGCCAGTTCGATTTCGACCACTTTGCGTGCCCGGGACAAGTAATCCATCATCCAATTGTTAAAGCGCGAGGACTCCGATTCAATACAGATCACACGGGCGGCAGGTCTTTGCCACGCGGCCCCCCGCTCGGCGAAACCGGGGTAGAGAACCAGGGATTGCCCCGATGGCGCCACGGTTGCAAGAGACAGATCCAAGTGATACTCTGTTAGTATGAAAACAGCCTTGAGAACCGTGGTGATAGGAATTCTCGCGGCGGGCACTCTTTCCGCGCAGGAATTCGTCGCGCCCGAGGCGGAGCCTCGGGAGGTCGTTCCCTCGCAGCCAGTTCAGCAAAGGCCCACGATCGAAGGCTTGGTGAAGGAGGTCTTCACGAAAAAGCCCTGGCAACTCGTGAATCCCGTCGCGCCGGCCTCGTATGGCACCGGCGAACGATTGGTTTCCAAAGATTTCGGCGGAGGCACACCCTACCATTCGACCGGATGGGTGGTCGCCAGCGTGGAGTGGTAGCCCTCGCCTGACCGGAAAGGGGTCGTTGTTGGCGCGACGCGGTGGGGCACGGAACACCGACTGAATGAAGCGCGCTCAGACTTTCGCTGATTTTTAGTCTGATTGAGGTAATGCCCGGTCGTGAATTCGCGGGCATTCCGGCACTGGACTTGCTAACGCTCAGGCATGAGTCTCGAAAGCCTTTTCGAATCCAATCGGAACTGGGCGCAGCAGGTGACGCGTCAGGAACCCGACTTTTTCAAAAAGTTGGTGGATGTTCAGACGCCAAAGTATCTTTGGATTGGCTGCTCGGACAGTCGTGTGCCCGCGAACGAGATTTTGGGATTGCGACCCGGAGAGGTGTTCGTTCATCGCAATGTGGCCAACGTCGTCAATCATACTGATTTCAACTGTCTGTCCGTCATTCAATACGCGGTGAGTGTGCTCAAGGTGGAGCACATCATGGTGGTCGGGCACTACGGTTGTGGCGGCGTGCGCGCAGCGCTGCTGGACCAGGAACTTGGCTTGATCGACAATTGGCTGCGTCACGTGCGGAGTATCTATCGACGCCAGCCCGAGCGTTTCGACGGATTGACCCAGCCGGAAAAAGAAGACCTCCTTTGCGAGCTCAACGTTCTCGGTCAGACCCGGCACGTCGAGGAGACGAGCTTCGTCCAGAACGCCTGGAAAATCGGTCAGCACCTCGAGCTCCATAGCTGGGTCTACCGCTTGTCGGATGGCCTCCTGCACGATTTGCGTTTTCAGCCATATTCCAGACCGGGCTAAAGGGCGAACGGACCCGGCGGCGAGCTACTCCCCGATAATCTTGACGAGCACCCGTTTGCGACGGCCGCCGTCGAATTCGCCGTAGAAGATCTGCTCCCAAGGGCCAAAATCGAGTCTTCCCTTGGTAATGGCGACCACCACTTCCCTGCCCATGATGGTGCGCTTGAGGTGAGCGTCAGCGTTGTCCTCGCCGGTCCGATTGTGGAGGTACTGCCCGTGCGGCTTTTCGGGCGCGAGCCCTTCGAGCCACTTCTCAAAATCCGCATGCAAACCGCGCTCGTCGTCGTTGATAAAGACGCTGGCCGTGATGTGCATGGCACTGACGAGGCCCAGCCCCTCGAGAACACCGCTTTCCGCAAGGCATTTCGTCACCTCGTCGGTGATGTTGATGAGCTCGCGACGTGCCGGGATGTCGAACCAGAGTTCCTTGCGATACGACTTCATGACTCCTCAGCATCGACGCCGAGTTCGCCCAGAATGCGGTGGAGATCGTCGTTTCCGTAATATTCGATCGAGATGCTTCCGCGCTTCTCGGCATGGTGGATGACGACGCGCGTGGCCAGTCGATGAGTGAGAAGATTCTGCAACCTTTGGATGGCCGGCGAAAGCGCTGGTTCGAACGACGCGCCCCGCTTCGAGGAGGTTTTTCCCAAGCGAGCGAGTTGCTGCGCAGCCAGTTTCTCGGCCACCCGGACGGAGGCGCCCTGCCGGACAATCACGTCCATGAGCAAACGTTGCTCATCGTGAGATTTGAGAGAGAGAAGAACCTTCGCATGCCCGACGGAGATGCGTCCCTGTTTGAGAAGCGTCTGGGCATCCTGCTCGAGATCCAGCAACCGCATGGCATTGGCGACCGAGGCTCGGCTCTTCCCGACGCGCTTGGCGATGTCGTCCTGGGTCAGCCCAAAATCGCGATGGAGCCGTTCGTAAGCGCCAGCCTCCTCGATAGGATTGAGGTCCTCGCGCTGCAGGTTTTCAATGAGCGCAAGCTCGAGCACCTCTCGATCGCTGGCCTTCCGAATAATGGCCGGGGCTTCAGTGAGCTGAAGCTCACGGGCAGCCCGCCACCGCCGCTCACCGGCGATCAGCTCGTACTTGTCGCCAACCTGCCGGACAATCAGCGGCTGGATGATCCCCCGTTCTCGAATGCTTTCGACGAGTTCCTGCAAGTGTTCGCTGCGAAACTCCTGGCGCGGCTGAAGGGGGCTTGGCGAAATTTTATCCAAGGGCAATGGCTGGATGCGCTCGCCAAGCTCTTCGACGGGTGAGGGCGCGGCGACGCGGGTGTTGATCAACGCGCCGAGTCCTTTGCCTAGTGCGGGTTTTGCCATGGTAGGAAATGGGACTGGCCGGGTGGCCGGAATTCGCTAAATGAACGCAGGACGCCGCCCATTTTGCAATGCCGCTCTTTCATGGAATCGATCTCTTTGTTGACGACACCGCCCGGAACGGCCCGGAACAGATGGCCCTCGATGAAGCCCTCCTCGAAACCGCGCGGCGGCCCCTGCTGCGTCCTTATCGGTGGACGGAACAAACCGCCTCCTTCGGCTACTCGCAATCCTTGTCCCAGGTCCGCCGCGACTTCCCCGCCTGGCCCTGCGTGCGCCGGTGGACAGGCGGCGGGATTGTTGCACACGAGGGAGACTGGACTTTTGCGTTGATCATTCCCGCTGATGATCCGCTCGCTGCGGTTCGAGCAGCAGAGGTGTATCGGCTGATTCACGGGGAGGTGATAAAAGCGCTCGACCAGGCGGGGTATCAAGCGCGCCTGGCCGACCCGATGGATCGCCGTCAGGGACCGGTCTGCTTCACCGCTCCCGCGCTCCATGATGTCGTCGCCCTAAGCGGCCGCAAACTCTGCGGAGGAGCACAGAGACGGACCCGCCGAGGCATCCTGCACCAGGGCAGCATTCAGAAGCTCCAGCTGCCTGACGAATTTGCCGCGTGGCTTCCTGCCGTGATGGCGGTCGAAACCCGCCCGGTCTCGCCGGAACCGGCCACCATTGCGCGAGCTCACGAACTGGTTGCGGCCAAATACGGGACTCGCGCCTGGCTTGAACGGGCCTAGACAAACCGATTTCGAGGAGCCGCAGAATCTCGAAATTCTCCCCTTGACCTTGCGGGCCGTAGGCGGACGATGCGGGAATGGATTTCACGGACGGCTCCTATTTTATCAATCGGGAACTAAGCTGGCTGGAATTCAACCAGCGGGTTTTGGATCAAGCGATTGATGAATCGAATCCGCTTCTCGAACGCCTGAAATTTCTCTGCATCGTCAGCTCGAATCTGGACGAGTTCTTCGAAGTCCGCGTCGCCGGTCTCAAGCAACAGCAACAGATGCACTCGTCGGAAACCGGGCCGGACGGTTTGACGGCGAGCGAAGCGCTCGCCGCGATCAGCCAGCGCGTGCGCCGCATGGTCGACGACCAATACGCCTGCTGGCGCGATCAGCTTCAACCACAACTCGAAGAACAGCGCCTGCGCTTTCACACCTACCCGGACGTGCCGAAAGCCGAGCAGGACCACTTTGCCAATTTTTTTACGAAGAGCATCTATCCGGTGCTGACGCCCCTGGCGATCGATCCCGCGCATCCTTTTCCACAGCTCCTTAACAAAAGCCTCAACGTGATCGTGGAGTTGGAAAGCGACGAGGACCTGAACACCGACATCGCCGTCGTGCAGGTTCCGCGCATCCTCCCGAGAGTTGTCCCTTTTGCCAAACAGGAGAACGGCGACGACCATGTCTTCCTCGGGCACATCATCCAGGAGCATGTCGGGAGCCTTTTCCATGGGATGCGCATCAAGGGAGCGCACCTTTTTCGCGTGACGCGGAACAGCAACCTCTACGTTGACGAGGAAGAGGCCCGCAACCTCCTGCATGCGATCGAGGCGGAACTGCGGAAGGTAAAGCGAGGAGCCGCCGTGCGGCTCGAGGTCGAGGAGGACTGCCCCAAACACACCGTCGAACGCCTGCTGGATATCTTCAACCTCGAGGAGGAGGACGTCTTTCGAATCGACGGCCCGCTCAATTTCGTGCGCCTCATGCCCCTCGCGTTGCAAATTGACCGGCCCGACCTGCGCTACAAGCGCTTCTCACCGAACACGGTGGTTTCTCTCGAAACAGAGTCGGACATCTTCTTTCATATCCGCCGGGGCGACATCCTGCTGCATCACCCCTACGACAACTTCCAAACGGTGGTCGACTTCTTGGCCCAGGCCGCCGAGGACCCTCACGTGCTCGCCATCAAGCAGACGCTTTACCGGACGAGTTCGGATTCACCGTTCGTGCAGGAGTTGATCGAAGCGGCGCGCAACGGCAAACAGGTCACCGTTGTCATCGAGTTGAAGGCGCGCTTCGATGAAGCCGCCAACATCAAATGGGCCCGCCTCATGCGCGAAGCCGGGGTCGACGTCGTTTACGGTGTCACCGGCCTCAAGACGCACGCCAAAGCGACCCTGATCGTTCGCAGCGAAGGCGACGGGATTCGCCGCTATGCCCATCTCGGAACCGGAAACTATCATCCGTCCACCGCCAAGATCTATACCGACATTGGGTTGCTCACTTGTCGCGACGCGGTCACCGAAGAGCTCGCCGAAACCTTCAACTGTCTGACCGGCGTGTCAAAGTTCCCGGATATGCATGAGTTGCTCGTCGCTCCCTTCAATCTCTACGACTCCTTCCAGCGATTCATCGACAACGAAATCGAACATGCCCGTGCGGGAAGGCCGAGCGGCATTTACGTCAAGGTGAATGCCCTGGTTGAGGAAGGCATGATCGAGTCCCTCTATCGCGCCTCCGTCGGCGGCGTAAAGGTTCGGTTGATGGTCCGGGGAATGTGTGCGCTCCGGGCCGGAATCCCCAATGTCAGCGAGAACATCGAAGTTCGTAGCATCGTCGGAAGGTTTCTCGAGCACAGCCGCATTTTCCGCTTCGAGAATGGCGGTGATCCCAAGGTCTACCTCGGCAGCGCCGACTGGATGCCACGCAATCTGTTCCGCCGCGTGGAGACTGTCTTCCCGGTGGTCACCTCCGGAATGAAAGAACACGTCGATGAAATTCTCGAGTGGTTCTGGCGCGACAACGTCAAGGCCAAGGTGATGCAGCCCGATGGCGTCTACAAGCTCCGCGATGGAAAGGAACCTCCGTTCGACGCCCAGGCGGAGTTCGTTGCGGAGGCCCAACGCCGCCGGAAGAAGCGGATGGCCGCCGTGGCCGCCGCTGCCACGAGCTGAGGCGTGCCGGGTAAGAAGTGAGCGCTCTGATAAAGTCCGGATTGCAGGAGCGCTTGTGCCAAGCGCCCCGACAGATTCTCGAGTTCATCAAAGCGCTCACGTCATTACCTGGCGCCGCCTAACTTAGAGATGCTTTCTGAGCATTTCGGCGGCCTGATGCAGGGCGGCGCGCACCGCTGGCACCGTACTCAACTGATTGAGCAGGCCGTAGTCGTGGATCATTCCCGAATAACGAACCGCCGTGACATCGACACCCGCCTCGTCCAGGCGGCGCGCATAGGCCTCGCCCTCGTCACGAAGCACGTCGTTGCCGGCTGTTTCTACCAGCGCGGGTGGCAAACCCCGCAGTTGTTCGATCGTGGCCTTTAGCGGAGAGGCATGGATTTCCGCCCGCTTCTGCGGATCGGTCGTATAAGCGTCCCAGAACCACTTCATCAACGGCTTGGTGAGAAAGTATCCCTGGGAGTAGGTATTGTAGGATTCCGTCTCAAAGTTGGCGTCGGTGACTGGCCAGAACAGGATCTGGCATTTCAATGCCGGGCCACCGTTTTCTTTGGCCTTGAGGGCGACGACGGCCGCCATGTTCCCGCCGACGCTGTTGCCAACGAGCGCCAGACGTTTTCCATCGACGTTGATTTCGTCGCCATGCTCGGCGACCCATTTGGTCGCGGCGTACGCCTGGTTGATTGCCGTGGGATACTGCGCCTCGGGAGAGGGCGTGTAATCGACGAAGACGGCGGGGAAGCCGGAGTCCGCGACGAGATCGCGCACGAAGCGCTCGTGCGTGGGAAAGTCGCCGAGAACCCAGCCGCCGCCGTGGAAAAACATGAAGACCGGGCGCTTCTCGGCGAGGCCCGCGGGGCGGACGATCGTTAAATGCACCTCGAGGCCGTCCTGCGTGATCGTTTTATCGGAGACCTCGCAAGGAGGCAGATCGAGCGCGACAGAGGCCTGGGAATCGACAAGTACCTTGCGCGCATCACCAGGGGGCAGCGTCTCGAGCGGTTTGCCGCCTCCGGAATTGAGAGCACGAAGAAACTCGCGGATGTGGTGTTCGACGGTTGGATTTTCAGAAGGATTGGGTGTTGTGGACATGGAATGTATAAGGATCGAGTTTGTTTGTTAGATGGATGGGAAAAAGGTTCGGCGAAGACTCTCGGCGGATCTGATCATGTCAGGGAGCGTTGGACCCTGGCAGGCCCGATTTCGGAGGCTCGTGAGGCGAAGAGATCGAGGAGCTTAGTTAGCCGCGTCACGTAGAAGTCACAAAGGGCGGACTCGCCATGAGGGTCAACCCAGTCGGGGTGTTGGTCTCGCAGGGCTTCGCGCATGCAGCCGACGAGTTCGGCGTAGGTGCGGATGGATCTAGACACGGCCGAGACGGGCAGTTGAAGTTATGCGAGGGAAGGTGTCTCGAAAGCCTTTCCAAAGGCGGTCCCGGAGCTTCTGCCGGCTTCCCATTCCCCGGCGCGAGCCAATGCGTCGTTCACGGAAGGCCCTTGGCTCCAGGCGGCGTAAAGCCGAAGGCCGCGAGCACGTGTCTCCAAAGTTCTGATCCGACTCGTTTCCTGGCGGAGATGATCGCGCAAGGTGCGGCGCGCGTCACGGGCTTGATTTCCGAGACGCGAAGCGGTGTAGCGTGAAAGGAGGCTCTTAATGTTCATGGCTGCAGTTGATGGGGTTAGTGAGTTTCGACTCCAGACGCATCCGGCGTGCCGAAAAACAACATATTTAGTTAAATGCTTATGTGTAATATGTTATGAAATATGAGTTTGAACATGCGATGGTTCGAAATTTCGAACGTCTGACGGTTCGTCCGTGTCCAGTCGAAAGCTCGGTCCGAGCAAAATCGCGCACGCGCGGAACGAAGTTCCCACCGCAGGGCCCGCCTCGGGCACTTTCCGGAGCAATCTTCGCAGGCTCCCTACGGGATCGTCTCGGCTTCGAGGAGCTCGGCGTACGTCTGGCGGCGTCGCACGATGTGAGCGCGATCTCCCTCGACAAGGATTTCCGGCAGCAACGGCCGGGAATTGTAGGTGGAAGACATAACAAATCCGTAAGCGCCCGCGCTCATCAGGGCGATACGGTCACCCTGTTGCAACGAAGCGACTTCGCGATCCTGCGCAAAGAAGTCGCCACTTTCACAGACCGGACCAACCACATCCATGACCAGGCGCTCGTTGTTCGGCGATTCGCGCAGCGGGACGATTTCATGATACCCCTCATACAACGCCGGGCGGATGAGATCGTTCATGGCCGCGTCCACCACGGTGAAAGTCTTGGCGGGCGTCTTCTTGACGTATTGGACGGTGCTGAGGAGGACTCCGGCATTGCCGACCATGAACCGCCCGGGCTCAAAAAGAATGCGCATCCCGAGCGGCTGCAAGATTGGCACGATCGCCGCCGCGTAGTCTTCGGGCGTGATGCGCTTGGGATGGTCGGTAGATTGCCACCAATCGGGGTCGCCACTGGCGAAGGCCGGGTCGTAGACGATGCCCACGCCGCCACCAATACTGAAGAATTTGATGCCGTATTGGTCCCGCAGCGACTCGACGAGCGGAACGAGCTTGGCAGCTGCCTCGGCAAATGGATGGGCATCGAGAATCTGCGAACCGATGTGCGTCTGCAGGCCGCACAACTCCAGGTGGGGCAGCTCCGCGGCGCGTGCATAAACCTCCGCGGCGCGATCCAGCCCGATGCCAAACTTGTTTTGGCTCTTGCCGGTGGAGATGTATTTGTGCGTCCGGGCATCGACGTCGGGATTCACGCGCACGGCCACCGGAGCCTTCTTGCCGAATTCGCCAGCGATCGCGTTGATGCGTTCGAGTTCAGGTTCGCTTTCGACATTGAAGCAATGGATTCCCTCGCGCAGCGCCTGGCGGATCTCCTCTTCGGTTTTACCCACTCCGGCGAACGTACAGGTGTCCGCTCGGCCACCCGCCCGCAGAACCCGAAAGAGCTCGCCCCCCGAAACAATATCGAAGGCGGCGCCTTCCTGGGCGAGGAGGTTCAGAACCGCCAGGTTCGAGCACGCCTTGACGGCATAGCAGATCATATGATCGAGAGGCTGCAGGGCGGCGTCGAGACGACGGAAATTGCTGCGGATGGTTTCGGAAGAATAGACGTACACCGGCGTGCCGATCCGGCCCGCCAGTTCCTCAAGGTTTACGTCCTCGCAGTGGAGAACCCCGTTTCGGTACGAAAAGGAATGCACTAGTTCAGAGAATGCGGAGACGCCCCACCGCTGTCAATCGGGTGCCGGATTCAAACCGCCTGGACCGGAACGCCCACCCGCGGGGCGATCATTCCTCCATCCAGTTGCAGTACGTCTCCGTGATCGTGGTGGCGATATCGTTCAGGCTGAGCTGCGTCTGGTCGAGGAACTGGTGCAGACCGGTCTCGAAGATGGCGCCGATGGTCGTGTAGTTCAGGTTCGACCGGAGCATGCCACAAAGACGCTCGGCTTCATTGCTGAAGCATCCCGGTTCGCAACCCGAGATGCTGTGCAGGGCGTTATTGACCTGGTTGGCGCAAAACCGGATCGAGCGCGGAAACTCACCATGCAGGATGAGGAACTCCGCCACCTGCCAGCCGGAGACTTCGCCGACGTTGGTCTTGAGATAGGCCTCGAGCGCGCTGCACGAGCGCAGCACCGCCATCCATTGCGTGATATCCACATGGCCACCGACCTGCTCTCCGCTCGGGAGCAAGATGTGGTACTTGATATCGAGCACGCGCGAGGTCGAGTCCGCCCGTTCAAGGTACTTGCCCAGTTGCAAGAAGTCCCAGCCTTCGCCATGAATCATCGTCGCGTCGGAAGTGCCTTGGAAGGCATGCAGTTTGTCGACCAGCCCGCGAAAGAAGTCGATCGGACTATCCTGGAAATCTGCCCGGGCCATCCCGTCGCGCAGGTAGAGGAAGGTTCGGTTGAGCTGCTCCCACATCTCACTGGAGATCTGCTCGCGCACTGTGCGGGCATTCTCCCGGGCCCCGGCAATGCACGAAATGATGGCACTCGGATTCTTCTTTTCGAAGGTAACAAACTCCATCACCGACTCGGGCTTGATCTTCGGGAAATGTTTGCTGAAGAGCTCCTGATCTTCGAGCGTCGCGAGAACCGGCTGCCAATGCTGGTGAACCATGTTCGGGTTCTGATCCTCGAAGTCGAGCATGAGTTGCATGTTGACATCGAGGATCCGCGCGCTGGTTTCCGCGCGCTCGATGTAACGACTGAGCCAAAAGCAGGAATCGGCGACTCGGGCAAGCATGCTAGGAAACCTGCGACTGGGATTGCGATTGCGATTGCGACTGGAGCGCCGTCTCGTCCTCGTCGAGGACCCAGGTATCCTTGCTGCCGCCACCCTGACTCGAGTTGACCACCAGCGAGCCCTTCCGGAGGGCCACTCTGGTGAGGCCTCCCGGGATGATACTGATGTTTTCTCCGTAGAGAATGTACGGGCGCAAGTCGATATGGCGCCCCTCGGCCGTCCCATCAACGTAGGAGGGCGAACGCGACAAGAGCACGACGGGCTGGGCAATGTAACCGCGGGGCTCTGCCAGAATTGCTGCCCGGAACTTCTCGATCTCGGCGCGGCTGGCATGGGGGCCGATCAACATCCCGTAACCACCGCTTTCGTTGGCGGCTTTCACCACCAGCCTTTCCAGGTTGTCCAGAATAAACTGGCGGTCGTTCTCGTCCGCGGAAAGGTAGGTTTCGACGTTAGGAAGGATCGGTTCTTCGCCCAGGTAAAATTTGATCATCTTGGGCACGTAGTAGTAGGTGACCTTGTCGTCGGCAACGCCAGTGCCGATGGCATTCGCCAGGTTCACATTCCCTTTGCGGTATGCCTCGATGATGCCAGGCACGCCCAGGACTGAGTCCTTCCGAAACACAGTCGGATCGATGAAGTCGTCGTCAATGCGACGATAAATCACGTCGACCTGGCGAAGCCCCTTGGTGGTCTTCATGAACACCCGGGAATCCTTCACGATGAGGTCGCCACCGGTGACGATTTCGATGCCCATCGAACGAGCGAGAAACGAATGCTCGAAGTAGGCCGAGTTGTAGATTCCGGGCGAGAGCACCACCACGGTCGGATCCGGATTCTCGTGCGGGGCGACGTAGCGCAGGACAGCGAGCAAATCCTGGGCGTAGCGGTCGACCGGGCGCACCTGGTAGCGCGCAAAAAGCTTGGGGAAAACACGCTTCATCGCCTGCCGGTTCTCCAAGACATAGGAGACGCCCGAGGGGCACCGGCCATTGTCTTCGAGCACGGTGTAGGTGCCGTTGCGGTCGCGAATCAGATCTGTCCCGCAAATGTGAATATAGATGTTGCGCGGGACATCGAAGCCCATGAACTCCGGGCGAAAGTGCTTGGCGCTTCGCACGATCTCTTCGGGAATCACCTTCTCTTTGATGATCCGCTGCCGATGATAGACATCGTGCAGAAAGAGGTTCAACGCGGTCAACCGCTGGATGAGTCCGCGTTCGATGTGCTCCCACTCATTCGCCGGGATGATCCGCGGAATCAAATCAAACGGGAAAATCCGCTCGGTGCCTTCGTCGCCACTGTAAACGGTGAAGGTGATCCCTTGGTTTAGATACGACTTTTCGGCGAGCAGTCGCTTGCGATCAAACTCGCCATCCGCCATCTCCGAAAATCTTCGGCTGAGACGCTGGTAATGCGGGCGCACAACTCCCGGCGCCGAAAACATCTCGTCGAAAAAGTCGCCGATCTCGTAATCCTTGAACAACCTGTTCATTGCATCTCCCTTGCGTGCCTGCGCATCTCCTTCCTGCCGACAGGTTATAGCATCACGCAGCGATCTTTTGCGCAACCTCAAAATCAGGCACCCATCGCCCGCCGAGTCCTCCGAACTTCGGATAGACGAAGCGCGCGGCGGTCGACTTGTCGCGGGTCACCCCGTAGGCGCGCTTAACCCCAGCCTCACGCAGCGCGACGAGCGAAGCCTTGAAGAGAGCGGTTCCCAAACCTCTCCCCCGGTATTCCTGAAGCACGCACGGTCCGGTTGACAGATGGCTTTCCGCACCTTCGCGGGGATTCAAAAGCGAGGCGGCGATCACCCGGCTCCCATGCTGAATGACCACGCAATTCGGAGGTTCGACCTCGAAACCTGCGTGCACGCTCCCGGCAATAATCCCTCCCAGCATCCGGTGGATGTCACTCCATCCGGTGTCCATGCCGAAGGAGTTGTCAATGACCTTTTGCACGGCGTTGCGTTCATCGCCCTCGGCGTGGCGCAAGACGAAAGGCGACGGTGCGTCGAGATCTTCAGCCGGAATCTTCCCCAAGTCCCATTCGAATCTCAGCCAGGAGAGTGTTGTCATGCGACGGGTGGTTCGTTAGGGAGCGCCGGAGTCATTTCGGCAGACCCACCAGATCCCGCCGATGAGAGCGCCGGACAATACGACGAAGGCGGTAAGTGTGAACATGAGAACCGCGGGAGAATGTGCGATTCGCCGGGCAAGTCAACAGAATTTCCTCGATTGTAGCTCTTCGGCTTCGATTCCGAAGAAGTCGCGGAACACTTGCGCATAGACTTCGCGCTTCATCGCCCCGATCCAATCCAAATCGTAGTTAGCCGGCAGAAGCCAGCGAGCGGCGCGAAACTCGTGCGAACCTTCGAAGCGAATGACGCTGCGCGGATCGATGAGCTCCGCCAGAAAATAGTGCTGCTCCTGACCCTCGAAGCCGTTCTTCTTCCGGCCGTTCATGAAAAGATATCGGTAGGGCCCCTTGCTTGAGAGGATGCGATACTCGCTGGGCTTGAGACCGAGCTCTTCCTTGACTTCACGGTGCAGAGCGTCGAGCACCGTTTCGCCGCTCTTCACGCCGCCTTGCGGAAACTGCCAGCAACCCCGCACGTCGCTGCGCTCGCAGACCAGGATTTCCCCGCGGGAATTTCGCAAAATAATTGCAGCATTCAGACGATACGCGGGCATATTGGTTCTTATGCAGCAGGAATCATGCGCTATGCCAATGCAGTTTTGCGGATTCTCCGGACCCGTGGCAAGCTGCTCGTAGGTTCTGGCGTTCCCAAAAGCGGCGGTGACGCTCTTGAAAGGGTGACCTCGTTCTCTTCGGATGCCTCTCTTCTGGCCGGCTCGACTTCGGGTTTGCCGGGCGGACGAAAAGCTGCAACCGTGGATCCGCGGACGCCGTCCGATGAGCGCAACGTCCGCGGATCGATCTGAGATGAACACCTCACGATTAACGGTTGCAATCCGACCAGGCACCATGGTCACCCGCGCGGCTTTCCCAGGATCAGACAAAACGTCGCGTGGCGCCGTCGAGACGGCCCCGCCGAACCCGCGCGACGGATCATTCAAGCCTTGAAAGATGGCGTGAACTCTCCATTTTCCCGCTCTCGTTCATCGACCAAGCTCTTGCGACCGAAATTCAAACCGACCCACGAGTGCGGCGTCTTCGCCATCTTTGGCCATCCGGATGCTGCCAGGATCACGTATTACGGCCTGTTCGCTTTGCAGCACCGCGGACAGGAGAGTGCCGGGATCGTTTCGGCAAAGGGGTCGGAGAGTCCCTTCGCCGTTCACAAGGGAATGGGCCTGGTTTCCCAGGTCTTCGATCCCGAGGCGCTCGAGAAGCTTTCCGGGACCCGGGCCATCGGGCACGTGCGCTATTCGACGACCGGTTCAAGCACGATCAAGAATGCCCAGCCGTTTGTGGTAGATACAGGTCGCGGCCAGCTTGCCGTCGGCCACAACGGCAACCTCGTGAATGCCGCACACCTCCGTGAGGAACTCGAAGCCAAGGGATCAATCTTCCAAACCACGGTCGACAGCGAAATTATTCTTCACCTACTGGCGCAACCTCGCGGATCCGGAGGTGTGCTTTCTGCGTTGCGCCGGATCGAGGGCGCGTTCTCGATCGTGCTTATGGGCGAGCGCGAGATCGTCGGCTTTCGCGATCCTCATGGCTTCCGGCCGCTCTGCATCGGGAGAAAGGACGGCGCCTACGTGCTCTCTTCGGAAAGCTGCGCGCTTGACCTGATTCAGGCCGAATACATCCGGGAGGTCGAGCCGGGCGAGGTCGTCATCATTGACAACTCCGGGCTCCGATCCGAGTGGCCGTTCCCTTCTGCGCCTCGCGCGTTCTGTATTTTCGAGTACGTCTATTTCGCGCGGCCCGACAGCAACATCTCCGGGATCAACGTCAGCAAGACGCGCGTTGAGATGGGCCGCGAGCTGGCGCGCCAGCACCCTGCCGACGCGGATCTGGTGATTCCAGTGCCAGACTCCGGCATCTACGCCGCGCTCGGCTATTCCGAGGAGCTGGGCATTCCCTATTTCCCAGCCTTTGTGCGCAACCATTACATCGGCCGCACCTTTATTCAGCCAACCCAGCGAATTCGCGACTTTAACGTGCGCGTGAAATTGAATCTGATTCTGGAGGCCGTGAAGGACAAGCGTGTGGTGGTGGTGGACGATTCGATCGTGCGCGGGACGACCGCCCGTTCTCGCGTCGTCACGCTGCGCGAGGCCGGCGCGAAGGAAGTGCACATGCGCATTAGTTGTCCCCCGCACAAATATGCCTGTTACTACGGCATCGATTTTCCCGACCCCGAGAAGCTGCTCGCCAACCAATGCACGCTGGAAGAGATTCGAAACTATCTGGGCGCAGATTCCATCGGCTATCTCGATCTGCAGGGCATGATCAACGCCACCGGACAACTCTCGGAGACGTTCTGCACCGCCTGCTTCAGCGGTGACTACCCCGTTCCTTACGACGCCGCTTTCGACAAGTTAATCATGGAAAAACGGCTCGGCCGCGTCCGGTTACTGGAAAAGGAAGAGGCGCGCCTGTTATGAAACCAAGCCCGATCAAGGCCTATGCGAAGGCTGGCGTGGACGTCGACCTCGGCAACACCCTCAAGCGCGAGATTCAATCGTTTGTCCGCTCAACCCACGGTCCCGAAGTGCTGGGGAAAATCGGCGGATTCGGAGGGTTGTTCAAGGCCGACTTCAAAGGCATGAAGGAGCCTGTCCTGGTGTCGAGTGTCGATGGCGTGGGAACGAAGTTAAAGGTGGCCCTGGCCGTGGGCCGGCATGACACGATCGGTCAGGATCTGGTCAATCATTGCATCAACGATATTGCGGTCATCGGAGCGAAACCGCTCTTTTTTCTCGACTACCTCGCGGCCGGCAAGCTTGAGCCCGCGGTGTTTCGACAGCTCCTGGGCGGCTTCGCCAAAGCCTGCAAGGCGGGTCGTTGCGCCCTCATCGGGGGCGAGACGGCACAGATGCCGGGCATGTACCGGGATGGCGAGTATGACATCGCGGGGACGATCGTCGGCGTGGTGGATCGCCCGAAGATGCTCGACGGCTCGCAAGTCCGGTCGGGCGACGTTTTGATTGGCCTGCTCTCGGACGGGCTCCACACCAACGGTTATTCGCTCGCCCGACGGGTTCTTTTCGATGACATGGGGCTGAAAACTTCCTCGCGACTCCCCGAGTTGCGCCTGACTCTCGGCGAGGAGTTGCTTCGCGTGCACAAAAACTACCATCCGGTCCTTGCCTCCCTCGATGCCGGCTCGATCCACGCGGCCGCGCACATTACCGGCGGAGGACTCGTGGACAATCTCCCGCGAGTCTTGCCGAAGAATTGCCAGGCTAACATTCGTCGCGACTCCTGGCGCGTGCCGGCAATTTTTCAGATCATCCAGCGAGGCGGCGGCGTCAATCCCGCCGAAATGTATCAAGTTTTCAACATGGGAATCGGAATGGTCCTGATCGTCCCGAAAAAACATCAGGCCGAGGTGGTGCGTCGGACCCGCGGGCGTGTCATCGGAGAGATCGTCGACGGTCCCCAGACCGTCGTCGCCCTGGTTTGATCGGGGCCGGTCAATCAGGCATCCGCATGAGCAATCGCGGCCTGGCGCCGTGTTGCCGCCTTGGTGGTCGTGGACGCGCCGGCGCGGACCAGGCGCATTTCCGTGGCGAAATCGAAGAGTGCTCTATGGCGGCTGGCATTTTCATGCTATGAGAAGGGCGTGTTGAATCTTTGGAAACGCAAGCCGGCGTTGGGAATTGGCATCGGCGTGAGTCTGGTTGGCGCGGTGGCTTTGGCTGCCCGCTACGGCTTTCGTCGAGCGCCGAGGGAGCGGATTCCCGATGACATCTCTCCGGCCATCTTCGCGACCCGCGTCACCGAGACGGTTTTCGGGGAGATGATCTACCACATTTCCGGAAGCGGGGATCCGTTGGTGTTCCTGCACGGCATCTACCTCGGAGCTTCCTCCTACGAGTGGTCGAAGGTCTATCCGCACTTTACGATGGGTCGGGAAGTCATCGTGCCGGACCTGATCGGTTTTGGCGAATCGGAACGGCCGAGCGTGACGATGGATGCCACGGACTACGCCGAGAGTCTGGTCGAGTTTCTGCGCAACACCTGCGGGGACCGCACTCCGGTCATCGTGGCCAGTGGCTTGACGGCGGGCATCGCCCTGTTGATGGCTTCGCGCCATCCGGAGCGCATCGGCCGCTTGATCCTGCTGCTGCCCACCGGACTGAAAGAATCGGGACAATGGAGCGCCTCAGGGGTGGTGACGCTGGTCGGCCTGCCAGGCTTGAACCGCTTTGTCTACCGCAACTATCTTTCCCGCGCTCCGTTCATCCGCGGCTGGCTGACAAAGTTTGCCCTCGGCGACCCGTCGCGGCTTAACGAGGAAATGGTGCGCGCCCTGACCACCTGTGCCCAGCAGGCCGGCGCGGAGCATGCCATTTTTGGGTTCCTGCGGGGACGGCTCGCCTTCGATATCGAGTCGCGTTTGGACCGGGTGCCGCATCCGGTGAGCATTCTTTGGCCCGATCGCGCGGCCGGTTTTCCGCGCACAGCTGGCGAGGAGATCGCGCGGAAGCTGCCGCGTGCCCGGATCGTCCACGTGCCGGATTGCGGGATTTTGGCGGCGCTGGAGGCGCCCGCCGTGCTGACTTCGATCATTGCCGCCGAGCTCGATGGTGACTTTCGTCTTGAGGGAGCGGCTTGACTTGCTATCCCGGCTGTTTTCGTCGCCAAAGTGAACGTTTCCGACCTCCGAGAAATCCTCCAATACGTTCCCCGTTTTCGGGAGCGCGTCTTCGTGATTGCCCTCGATGGCGAAGTGGCCGCCTCGGACAATTTTCCGAACATCCTGCTCGATCTGGCGGTCCTGCGCTCGCTCAGCGTCAAGGTCGTCCTCGTGCATGGCGCCAGCTTCCAGATCGTGAAGCTCGCGCGCGAGCGTGGCGTGAAGCTGACGAACTCGGACGGCACGGGCATCACCGACGAGATCACTTTGCAGGTGAGCATCGACGCGGCCATCCGCCTGACCAATCAGATCATGGAAGGACTTTCCGCCGTCGATTTGCGGGCGGCCTACATGAACGCGATTATCGCCCATCCCGCGGGGATTCTCGGGGGAACCGATCATCAATTCACCGGGCGGGTCGAGCGCGTGGATGTCAAGGCCCTGCGCCTGCTGCTGGACGAAGGGATCGTTCCGGTCGTTCCGCCGCTCGGGTTTGACGGTGAAGGGAGAACATACCGGGTAAACTCGGACGCGGTCGCCGTCGAAGTCGGCGAAGAGCTTTCCGCAGCCAAGATCATTTACCTGGCCCCGAGCTCGGCGTTCACGGGCCATCCCGGCCTGTTGCGTCAACTCTCCGTGCCGGAGACGCTCGAACTGCTCCGGCGCCAGCGCGAGGAATTCTCGCAAAGTGTCGCGTCAAAGTTGGAATGCGCGGCGCGGGCCTGTGTTCAGGGCGTGCCCCGCGTGCATCTGCTCGACGGCGGTGTCAATGAAGCCCTGTTGACGGAGATCTTCAGTTACGACGGGTTCGGCACGATGGTCTATTCGAACGAATACCAACAGATCCGCCGCATCTTTAAGAAGGACGTTCGCTCGGTCATGGCGCTGATCCGCCAGTCCGTGCAGAGCGAGGAACTGGTTCGCCGCACCCGCGTGGAGATCCTCGAGCGCTTGGAGGACTACTGGCTGCTGGAAATCGACCGGACGCCGGTGGCTTGCGTGGCCTTGCACGTCTATCCTAACGAAGCCGTCGGCGAGCTCGCCTGCCTCTACGTAAGCAAATTGCACGAAAACCAGGGGTATGGCCGCAAGCTGATGGCCTTTGCGGAGAACCTGGCGCGCGAGAAAGGCCTCAAGCGGATCTTCGCCCTCTCGACCCAGGCCTTCAGTTATTTGCATCAAAAGGGAGGATTTGTCGAAGCCTCGCCGGAGTCGCTTCCGGTGGAGCGCCGTCTCAAGTACGAAGCCAGCGGACGTTATTCCAAGATTCTCTCGAAGCCAATCGCACAGGGCAATTAAAGGGAACCGGCATGGCAGCAAACTCCACAGGCGGCTTGTTGATCGATGGGTTCATTGTCTTCCTCTATTTCGCAATCATCATTGCCATCGGACTCTACAAGGGTCGCGGCAGCAGGGATCTTCAGAGCTTCGCCGTGGGCGATCGCAACATTCCCTGGTGGGCAGTGCTGGCATCCATTCTCGCAGCTGAAATCAGCGCGGCGACATTTCTGGGCGCTCCGGGCGAAGGTTATGAGAAGCGCAACTTCACTTACGCGCAACTCGCCATCGGCACCATCGTCGCGCGGGTGATCATCGCCTACATCTTCATCAAGCCCTACTACGACTTCCGCGTCGTCTCCATCTACGAGTACCTCTTGCTCCGCTTCGGAACACGGACCAAGGACACGGCCTCGGCCGTGTTCCTCGTTACGCGCGCCCTGGCCAGCGGCACGCGCCTCTACGTCGCCGCGATCGTTTTCGTCATGGGCTACGAAATGGTCACCGGTCGATCTCTTGATATCTGGCAGCAGGTGTGGGTCTATATCCTCGCGCTCACAGTCATTACCGCGCTGACCGCCCTCTACACGGCTCTTGGTGGCATCAAAGCGGTGGTCTGGACCGACGTCATCCAAGCCTGCATCATGTTCGGCTCGCTTGGCTTCGCCATCTGGTCTCTCCTTCACTCCATTCCCGGCGGCTGGCAAGCCGTCACCCAGACTCTCAACCAACCCCAGGACTGGCAGTTCTTTGCGAGCGGTGTGGACGCCGGGAAAAGCTTCGGCGAAAATGTGCGCAGCATCCTCGAGAGTGAATACACGATTTGGGCCGCCCTTATCGGATCGACTTTCACCACCCTGGCGACGCACGGCACCGATCAAGACATGGTCCAGCGCATGCTGACGGCCAAGGATCATCACCGCAGCCGCCTCTCGCTGATTCTCTCAGGCTTTGCGGACCTTCCGCTGGTCCTTGCGTTTCTCTTCGTCGGTATCCTGCTTTGGGCATTCTATCAGGAACCCGGCAAGAACGCCCCCTTTGCCTACTACATCGTCCATGAGCTTCCTCCGGGACTGCGCGGGATTCTCATCGCCGGCATCTTTGCCACCGCCATGGGTTCCCTGAGCACGGCGCTCAACGCCCTGGCCACCAGTTTCACCGAAGACTGGTACCGCCCGTATTTTCGGCGGAACGCTACCCAGGCGCAGATCGTGCGCGCGGCGCGGATCAGCACCGTCGTGTTTTCCATCCTCTTGATCCTCATCGGTTCTGCCACCGCCTACGCCAAGATCGTCCTGAACGCGCGGATCATTCCCATCGTGCTAGGCATTTTCGGATACACCTACGGCTCGCTGCTCGGCGTATTCCTCGTCGGCCTGCTGACCAAAAGACGAGGCAGCGAAGCGGGAAACCTCTTTGCCATGATCTGCGGATTCCTCGTCGTAGCCATCCTCAGCGGCCTTCATAATGACCTCTGGACGCTGCTTCATCCCCCTGTCGCCGGACAGCCCCATCCGGTGTTGTGGGCACCGGCCTGGCTGCCGCGCATCGAGTTCCCGTGGCGAATCGCTTTTGGAGCCGTCGTAACCTTCATAGTGGCCGCTTGCTTCAAAACGCCTGAGGCCAAGGTCCAGTCCACCGAAGAGTACCTCCGCCGCCAAACCCAAATGGGGGCTTGATCTTGCCGCTCGTCAAGCGTTTTGGCCGAAGATCTCGAAATTTTCTTATGGACCGTTCAACCCATTTTTCTTGAGTCCGCCCCACCCCGATTCTTACTCTCACGCCGCTTGCGGCAACCAAGGGCCCGCAGGTTGTGAACAACTTGTGAAGATGTTGAATCCCCCAAATTCAATGAGCGCAAACCCGCGCAAAACGTCTCATTTGGACCTGAGGTGTCCAGAGATCCAGGATCCGGGCTAGCTTCTTATACCATTTTCATAAGTTGTTTATTTAAAATCCTTTACAGTGAAACAATCGAAAAGATTTTCCGAAATAAACTTGGCGAGAACGCCGTTTTCGGTTGATCTAGGCAAGGTCAAACTGCCGGGTTTGGCGACTGGGGCTGGCTGGAAATCTCGTGCATAACTTTCTATGACATTGAATTGCGGAAACATATGGGCGTCGGTTTCCGAGGTGATCCGGCAGCGGATCAGTGCGGACGGATACGAGCGCTGGTTTCAAGGCGTCGATGTTGTTTCTGACGACGGTCTGAAGCTGGTCTTTCGGGTGCCGAATCCGATTCATCAATTTTTCATCGAGAGTAACTATCTGCGCCTCGTGCAGGAGGCTGCCCAGGAAGTGCTCGGGACCGCGCGCAAGATCCAGTTTATCGCTCCCGGCACCGGAGATGGCGAAGCATCCACCTATGCTTCCTCCGCTCTTCCGGTGGACCATCCGCCGCCGCGGGTCGTCGCTTCCGAGCGTGCGCAGACGCCAAGCGCTTCCGGAATGAATCCGCGCAACACCTTCGAGACTTTCGTGGTTGGCTCGAATAATCAATTTGCGCACGGAGCGGCCATCGCGATCGCCAAATCGCCTGCCAAGACCTACAACCCGTTTTTTGTCTACGGCGGGAGTGGACTGGGGAAGACGCACCTTCTGCAAGCCATCGGGCACTTCATCATCAACAACCAGAAGTCTTCACGGGTCGTCTATTTGTCGAGCGAGCAGTTCACCAACGAATTTATCGACGCGATTCAGCACGGCACGCTGGTCAAGTTCCGCAAGAAATACCGCTACGCCGACATCCTGATGATCGACGACATCCAGTTTCTTGCGGGCAAGGAGCGTTCGCAGGAGGAGTTCTTCCACACCTTCAACACCCTCCATGACGGCCACAAACAAATCGTCCTTTCGAGCGATCGTCCGGCCAGCGAGATCGAGAAACTCGAACAACGGCTCGTCTCGCGCTTCGAATGGGGCATGACGGCGGAACTGCAACCGCCGGACATCGAAACACGTATCGCCATTCTGAAGAAGAAGGCCGAGAGTCTGAATATTGCGCTTGAACCATGGGTGATCGAGTTCCTGGCCGATCGCATCCGCAACAACGTGCGGCGGCTCGAAGGAGCGCTCATGCGGGTGGCCTCCTACAAATCGCTCAGCGACCGGGAGATCACCCGGGAGGTCATCGAGAATCTGCTGCGTGATATTTTCCAGGAACAAGCCCGCCGGGCCGTCACCATCGAGCAGATCCAGCGCAAAGTGGCCGAGCACTTCGACGTGCGTCTGGCCGACATGACCAGCAAGCGCCGCCCCGCGAACATCGCCTTCCCGCGGCAGGTGGCCATGTTTCTTTCGCGGGAGCTGACCAACATCTCGCTCAGCGACATCGGCGACGCCTTCGGCGGCAAGGACCACGGCACGGTGATCCACGCGTGCAAGCTGGTCAAGCGTCGCATCGAGGAGGACGAGCGGACTCGGCACGTCATCCGCCTTCTCGACAGCCAGCTGCAACGCTGAACCGACAGGCCCAAAGCCCAACTCTGGGGCATCGTTCTGGCATGGCGACGCCCGGATCGTGGTGATGACGGCGCACGCGCTGGACTAATGTTTGACTTCGTGAGAGCGCCTCAATAAATCAGACCATTCCAATAAAGACATGAAGTTCGCAGTCACCAAAGAAGCTCTCCTGGAAGGCCTGCAACGCATCCAAAACGTCGTCAGCACACGTTCGACCCTGCCCGTCCTGACCAACGCGCTCCTCGAAACGACGAAAACAGGTCTGCGCCTGACCACGACCGATCTGGAGGTCGCCATCCGCTGCGAAATTGTCGCCCAGGTGGAGAAAGCCGGCGCCACGACCCTGCCGGCTCGCCGCTTGGCCGCCATTGTCCGCGAACTTCCCGCCTCCGAGATCACCATCGAGACCGACGCCAAGAACATCTCAACCCTGCGCTGCGGCGCCAGCTTCTTCAAAATTTACGGACTGGCCAAAGAGGAGTTTCCCGCCTTTCCGGCTTTCAAGGACGCCAAGACGTACACGATCAGGCAGTCCGAGCTGAAGAATGGCCTGCGCAGGACATCCTATGCGATCTCGGTGGACGAGACCCGTTACGTGCTCAACGGAATTCTTTTTTCCTTCAAGGAGAACAAGCTCACCCTGGTGGCCACGGACGGGCGCCGCCTGGCGCTTTTTGACAGCGATATGGAATTCCCGCTCAGCCACGAGCGCGACTTCATTGTTCCCACCAAGGCCGTGACCGAGCTGCAACGGTTGCTCGGTGAGGACGGCGAGATGCAAATCTCGGTGGGCGAGAATCTGGTTTCCTTTGAGCTGAGCGGCTCGCAACTGGTATCAAAGCTTGTCGAGGGGAACTACCCGAACTACCGCCAGGTGATCCCAGGCGAAGCCAAGGAACGCATCACGATCGAGCGCGAGGGGCTGCTGAACAGCGTCCGCCGGGTTTCGCTGCTCAGCAACGACAAGACAAGCTCGGTGCGCCTCAATTTTTCCCGCAACAATCTCGACATCACCGCGAATACACCGGAGGTGGGCGAGGCACGGGAATCGCTGGCGGTCGTCTACCGGGGTCGCGATCTCTCGATCGCTTTCAACCCCGAATTTCTCATGGATCCGCTGCGCAACCTCTCCATCGACGAGATCCACCTCGAGCTCATTGATGAAATGAGCCCCGGCGTCATCAAAATCAATACACCCTTTCTCTACGTCCTCATGCCGATGAGGGTCTCGGTGTAATTGCTGGCCGCGGTTCCGGCGACGGGTTTGGTCAGCCAAGCCGCGCCACGACCCGGAGCGGGCCGAACCGAGTGGCAATCGTTCAGCGTTCGATGAATCCTGGAGGCAGTTCCGGCTGGGTGGAAACTTCATCAAGCACCGAGGTTTCCTTCGATGTGGCGATGATGCCTTTGTAGAAGAGCGCCGAGGGCCGCAGCAAGCGCCGCTTGGTGATGGGGTCCATGCGCGACATGCCAAAAGGCGCCTTGTAGCCGTGGTGCCATTCATAGTTGTCCACCAGCGTCCAGACAAAATAGCCGCGCACGTCATAGCCCTCGTCAATCGCCTCTTTGACCTCGAGCATGTGATTAAAGAGGTAGCGCACACGCTTGACGTCCTTCGACGTAGCAATGCCGTTTTCCGTAATAATAATCGGCTTGCCATAGCGGCGGCTGAGAATCTTGATCTGCTTGTAAAGCGAACGCGGCTGAATCACCCAGCCGAGCAGGCTGTAGTTGCGGCCTCGCCGCGCCTTGAGGGCGACAAGCGCGGTGAAATCAGCGTACTCGGTGTAGTAATAGTTGAAGCCAATCAAGTCGCACACATCGAACGTTCGGTCGAGGTAGGTCAGGTTCAACCGCTGCATGAAATTGAAGTAAGCACGCGTCGGATCCCAGAGCCCCCAATACCAATACGGTTGTGCGGTCACGCTCAAGACCAGGGCGTCCTTGCGGTTCTCGCGAATGATTTCTGCCGCCTCGCGAAACCCCCAGACGCTTTCGGACATCGCCGCGCCCAGCATTCGGAAATTGAGGAGCAGCCCGGGTGGCCACGTTGCGCTAATGTAGCCGAGGGCAAGATCGCCGTTGGCCTCATTGTGGGGCGCATAAGTGCGGACATAAGGCGCCATCGCCTTGGTGATCTTCTCGACATAGAGCGGCCACCGTTCCCGATAGAGCGGATGCAGCCAGCGTGATTTGCCCGGCCTGCCCTCGGTGACCATCCAGCTCGGAAACGTGAAATGCCACAGCGTCACGACCGGTTCGATGCCAGCTGCCTTGAGCCTCCTCGCGATTTCCACGTAACGCCGGATGGCCGCCTCGTTGTACCGGCCCGGCTGCGGCTCAACGCGCGCCCACTCGACACTGAACCGGTAGTGGTTTACTCCAATCTTCCTCAGCGCTTCGAGGTCCCGATCGAACTGGCTCCAGCTGAAGACGGCGTCATCGCCCTTCGGCGGGACACGTTTTGCGTCCGCGAAAAGATCCCAATCCGTCCGGAAATAGTTCGGAGAACCCGGCGCTTCACCGCGGTCCTCCGTTTGAAAGGCGCTTGAGGAAATTCCCCACCAGAACGGCCCGGTGTCTGGAGGCTTCGACTCGTCCTTCCGGGCAATTCGTGGTGCCGGTGGGGGGGTGATGCATCCGCTCAGGAAAACGACGCCGAGCGCTGCCAGCAACCAGGCTTTCAATTTCACACGCCGCGTCTACCTCGCCCGGCGCCCAAGGTAAACCCGAAAGTGGCCTCCAGCACCGCCCGGGCGAAGCGTCCGGCGCCCGGTTCCTGCGACTTTCTTGGACCCGCCACGTTCAACGCCCGCACGGCGTGGCGACGCAGAAACCTGCGCAAGACCAGGGCGCTCTCCGCCACCGTAAAAATCTCGGCAGCCAGATGCAGGATCGGCTTGCCGGACTCCCGGCACGCCTCCCGTGTCGTTTGTGAGCCGCCGGTCAATGTCTTCGACTGCGAAAAGATTACCGTGGCGTCGCTGTCGCGCACGTTCCATGCGGTCCGCTGGGCGTAGCGCGCCAGCGGAGTCGGTCGCAGCCGATAGCGCGCGGGGATCGGCCCGTCTTCTGCCAGCCGGCCCTTCGGACACCAGCCACCATGCGAGAAACCACGCCGCATGGCCCAGGCCAGACACGCACGATCGACCCCGGTTTGCCCTCCGCTGAGAATGCGGATCGCCTTGCCCCGACCACTTGTCGTTTTACGCGTCCGGACCATCGCCGCCCCTCCTCACCGAGCGCCGACGCGCACCTTCCTCAGTCGTTGACGAGGACGATGCGGTAGCGGGCTTTCCCCGAGCGCAAGCGCTCGAAGGCATCATTGATCTGCGATATGGAGAACGTCTCGGTCACCGGAGCGATCGAATGCCGCGCACAGAAGGTCAGCATTTGATCAAGCGCCGTGGGGCTGCCGGTCGGAGAACCGGCCACCGACTTCTGACCGAAGATGAGTCCGAGGGCAGGAACTTCCAGCGGCTTCAGCACCGCTCCCACCACATGGAGCCGGCCCTTCGGCGCCAGAGTGCCCAGCAATCCAGGAACATCCAGCGGAACATTGATCGTGGAAATGATCAGATCCAGGCTGCCGGCCAGTTTCTTCAACGAATCGCTCTGCTTGGTATTGTGCACATAGTGCGCGCCCAGCTTCTGCGCTTCGGCGCGCTTGTCGTCGCTCGTCGTGAAGGCATGGACTTCGCAGCCCCACTTGTTGGCAAACTGCAGCGCCATGTGGCCCAGGCCACCGATGCCGATGATGCCGACGCGCGCGGTCGGTGAAGTGTCGTAGTCCAGAAGCGGCGTGAAAACCGTGACGCCGCCGCAAAGCAGGGGCCCCGTTTTCGCGATGTCGAGGCCTTCGGGCAGCGGCCGAACCCAGGTCCACTGCGCGCGGAGGCGGTCGGCGAACGCTCCATGGCGCCCGACGATCGTGCCTTGGGCGCGTGCGCAAAGGTTGTGGTAGCCGGAGAGACACTCGTGGCACGAAAGACAGCTCTGGGCCGTCCAGCCGACGCCGACCCGCTGGCCGATCTCCAGCCCTTTGGCGCCCTCACCCAGACTCACTACTGTGCCGACCGCCTCGTGACCCCCCACAAATGGATACGCGGTCATGCCCCAGTCGTTATCGAGCATCGAGAGATCGGAATGGCAGATCCCACAATGACTCACCTTGATCTCGACCTCCTCGTGCCCGATCTCACCGGGGTCGAATTCAAACGGCTCAAAGGAACCATGGGCAGTGTTGGCAGCGTAAGCGTGGAAGGTTGGCATGGCGTGAATTTCGTGGCTGAGTTGATTTTCGGATACACCCAATCGCAGGACAATTGGCGCGAAAGTTCTTTACACCATTTTAGGGGCCCTGGCTCGTGCAAATCGCTCGCAATCGCTCCGCCATCCGGAGCCCGAAGCGTCGTCAACCAACAAGGCCTCTCCTCCGAATAAACGCCCCTTCCGTCGCGTCAGGCTCGACACCGAATGCCAGTGGACAGCCGTAAAATCGGCATGTAGAAAGAGGATCGCGGGACAAGCCACCAGGTGACCGCTCAGAGGCCAACTGGACGTCCTTGAAAAGTGAATGCCAGCATAGCACAGCGGTAGTGCAACTGATTTGTAATCAGTAGGTCCCCGGTTCGAATCCGGGTGCTGGCTTGCTGAAGCTCAACGAGTTGCAGTAAAATGCTCTCATTGTGCGATTCTCAGCGAGACATCAGCGAGACACTTTGGACGA
The DNA here is from genome assembly GCA_963820865.1 of uncultured Verrucomicrobiae bacterium. Lineage (GTDB taxonomy): Bacteria > Verrucomicrobiota > Verrucomicrobiia > Chthoniobacterales > Terrimicrobiaceae > DASTFP01. The sequence goes on along the minus strand of CAWGBZ010000007.1, from coordinate 426,392 downwards.
CGCGACCAAGCTTGTCGTCGATGTCAAACGGGGGTCATCGCAGACTCTGTCCCAAATCGACGCTAAGCGCCATCAAGCAGTTCAGGCGTTCAGGCGCTGGATTTCCGCCTAACGCTCCGGTTCGGCGGCGGGCCGCGCAGCGGACCGTCCTCTGCAACCTTGTTGTTCGGCGGCCCCAGCCCGATCCTCTCACTGTGCACCCATACTATCGATTGCCTTTCGCCCGATTGTGAGTGATACAGAGCATCTGGCAGTTCTTGGCCGAGCTGTCGCCGCCCTTGCTCCATGCGGAAACGTGGTCGGCGTCCATCTCGTCGAGCTTGTAGATTCTGCTCTTGTTGGCGTTCTCGCCGACCGCACACAGCGGGCAGTTGGACTCGCCCTTGGCCTGCTGCGTCTGCTTGTTGTACGCGACCCGCTGTGTCTTTTCGTCGAACACCCGCACGGCCAGCAGCTTCTTGTCAGTCGAACCGCCCAGGAGGTACTCGAAGATTCCTTTGCGATTCGTGACGTAGTCGTCAGCCGCGAGCTTCTGGACCGCGGCAGACATCTTCCCCGGATCGTAGGATTTGCCGTGGTATGTTTCGTACAGCCTGCCCCACTCCAGGCCGCGCATCTCGGGTAAAACCTCCGTGAACACGGTGGAAACCCAGTCGATCACCGCATTGAAATAAGCCTTCAGTTCGTTGATGTGCTTGTCGCTGCGGTGGGCGCTCATGTAGCTGCCAATATCGTCTTTGCTCACCCAATCCAGGGCCCGCTCTAAGAACTCCTGCCGGTTGGCGCTGCCCTTGATGTAGGCGCTCCACTTCTGAATGTTCGCGTTCTGGCTGTTGCTGAACTCTTCCTTAGCCTTGGAGACGAACGGACCGGAGTAGATCGCGTTCAAAAGCTCCTGCGCGTTGAGTGGCACGCCGGCGATGTTGATCGTCTCGAACCACTGCTTGATCTCGGTCTCCGTCCCCTCGCACTCGTAGATCAGCAGCTTCGCGTCCGTGATCCGCTTCTGCTGGTCGGCGGGGAGGCTGTCGAAGTTCTGCGGATTGCTACCGTCCATGATCGCGAACTTGTTCGTGACGAACCGCCCGATGCTGGTGATGCGCTGCTGCCCGTCGAGCACCTCGAACTTGTCCGCCGCGACCTTGTTGAAGTAGATCAACCCGAGCGGATACCCCTTGAGCAGCGAGTGAATGACCGCCTGCTCGCGCTTCCCGCCGCCCTCGGCGTAGATGTAGTTCCGCTGATACTCCGGCTGGATCGTCAGCTTCCCACCCAGGCCGAACAGGCCCTTACCTTCGAGTTGGTTGTAGACGAATCCGTTGCAAATGTCCGCGACAGTGAGGTCGGTGCGGAGCGTGGTTTTCACTTCTCCTTCCCCTTTGCGCGGCGATGGCGGATGAAGATGCGCTGATAGACCTTCCTACCATCAATCACGGGAGTGGCGTTCATGTCGTACGTTCCGTCTTTGCCAAAAAGCCGTTGGTACGCTTCTCGGCACTCTTTGGTCGTGTAAACCCGTGTCTTCAGCCCGTATAAGTCTTCGTTCTCGCTCCTTCCCAATATTTCAAACTGCTCCGGGTTGTGTTTGTCGAGAAAGGTGACGGGGACGCCCATCATGCCCTCGTGATCGCTGGGGATTTCCTTGTAGGTGGGAACTTCGATCGCGTCGTAGTTTGCGTACCGATCGTACGCGAGCTTGCCCCTCAAATTCCTACTGAACTTCAAGCTCTCAGCCATGGTCATGCACTCTAGCTTCTGGTGGCGTCGGCCATGATCCAAGTTCGTGAACCAGCAAGCATTTCCCATGCTGCGCCATTTCTGGCCATTGTCGTCCTGCCAGTAACGGGTTTCCCGTGGCTCGTAGTGGTCGGGAACCCTAAACGCCATGTCGCCGCTCTTATTGCCCAGCCAAATTCGGGTCTCTTTGATGAGCTTGAAAATCTCCTTGTAGCTGATCGCGTTCTGATTCCCGATGATCAGAAACTTCTTCCCGTGCACCACGAGCTGAGCGAGGTACTCGCGAAACAGCGAGAACGGCGGGTTGGTGACGACGATGTCGGCTTGTGTGAGGAGCGCGACGCACTCAGGGCTGCGGAAGTCGCCGCCGGGGTATTTGTCGTCGCCCTTGAGGGCGATGCGGGCGGCCTTGTTGCGCTTGAGGAAAAGCTCCACGTCGGTCACGTTGGCGGCGCCGTCACCGTCCTCGTCCTTGACGTGGTCGACGATGACGGCCAGGGCCTTGGGCTTCTGTCGCTTGCCGTTGCCATCGTCATATTCCGGAAACAACGTGCCCTGCCCAGCGATGGGGGAGCCGTCGTAGCTGGTGGTTATGAGCTTCTTAAGCCCGAGCTTGTTGAAGTTGGCGGCGAAGTGAAATTGCTCTCGAACGGGTCGTCGCAGTTGCAGTAGACGATTTTCCCGCGGAAGGTGTCCGGGTCGAACTCGAGGTAGGCTTCGATTTCCTTCTGGATGTCGACGTACTGGGTGTAGAACTCGTCCTGCTTGGCGGCTTTGGCGGCGCTCAAGCTTCGATTCATTGGTTTGGTTTCCGGGTTCGTTGGCGCATCCGTCGATCGGGTGGACCCTCCGAGCCGTTTGCTTGATGCCGTCTCGGCCATGGCCTTAGCTGTACTCAATCATGGTCCGCCGAACAAGTGATTCTGCGATTTTCGGATGTCATACCCACACCGGAGTTATCCGAACATTTATGGACAGGGAAAGGGCTTCCGGGACTCATTGGGAGCACAATCCGTCCGGAGGCAATCCAACGTCAAGCGTGAGATAAGAATCCCTATAGCGGCGCGCGTGCGGGCCCGAACAACTCCGAGCAAATGGTTCCGATAATCGTCATGCGATGATAAAACTGTTCCGGCCAGGGGCTTCCCCAAGCGTGATCGGTCGCTGCAGTGAACTGACGCCAGAGTGTTCAAACGCTTGCAACAGGCGAGCAACGACATTCCAGCCGTCTCGCGTGTCGCCGATCGTGAGAATCCTGTCGAGCGGCTCGCCGGTGTCCATCGGCTGCGCATAAAAGAAGAGGAAGCCGCCATCGAGGACCAAGGTGTAGAAAAGATGCCTGCCACTCAGCTGCAACGTGCAGGTGTCTTTTCGATCGAGGCCGCTTCTGCCAATCGAAGCGACGTCGCAGCCGAGCCGCCGCTCGGCCCAGACGGCGCATCTGACCATCGCCGAAACGCCGTTTGAAGTGTCGCCGCTCATGGTGCGGCAGCTTATGCTCGATCATTAGGAGCAGCAAGCAATGAGCCTCCGGAGGCCCGAGCTTCGTTCGTCAATCGAAGGAGCTGCGTGACCGTGAGCGTTCGCGAGTCAGCGTATAGCGGTAAAGCAGTAAGCGCCCCGCACGCGTCAAGCTGCTTTAATCGCTCAAACAAAGTTCTTTTCCCTCTGAACCCAGACTGCTTTCATCTTGGCCTTGGGGCGCCAACCCCGCAACCGTGAGAACATTCGCAAACTAAGCAAATCCCAGGGATGAACAGATCAAAAGCACTTCGATGACTTCACAAGACAAATTCGATCATTGGTTCACGGAACCGCTTAGTCAGTTGCCCGACTTGAAACGCGGCAATGCTGCATTCGTCGCATTCCAAGTGTCTTTTGCGTTGTGGGAACGTTTCATCAAGTCGCTGCTTAAACTCGAGGGAATCAAGGCGAACCCCGAAAACTTCGTCGACCGCTCAGCCAAGCATCTCAATATCGATTTGGACCTGTTCGACAAGTTCTGGGGCATGTATCGCGATGGCATTCAGCACTTCCTCCAGCCGAAGCCTTTCACTTCTGGAGGCATCAGGTACGGTTGGGATATTGACGCGAGTTACGAAGCGCTGCCCGAGTTTCACGAGCTAGCCGCCGATCACAAGATCATCCGCATCAGTCCGTGGAAGTGGGCGATACTCGTTGCTGAAGAGTGGCGAAAGCGCCCAGACCTACTCGACGTACTCGAGTCACATGGGTTTGGAGATGTTTCGGACGACTAGTGCTAATCGAATGACGCCTAACCATGCGCTGCAGCGAACGGCTCCGGGCCGTCGTTAGGCTCTCAAGGAGGAACGCAGTGACGGTCGATGAATATTTGAGCGGGATCGCGCAGCAATTGGTGCACGAATTGGAGCCTATCCTCAAGGTCAGGGAGGTCACGACGAACAGCGCCCTACTTGGCAGTTACACCGAGGCCGCGGTACGGCGCCTCACAACCAGAATCGTGACTCCCATGCGCGTCTCGACTGGGGCCGTCATAGACTACCCAATGCCAGAGAAACTTCGCCAACTGGACGTGATCCTCTGGGCGCCGTTTCCCGCACCTGGGATCTTTGAGATCGACGATTTCGCGTTAGTGCCGCGCAGCAGTGCCTTCGGCCTCATGGAGATCAAACGCAGTAATTACTCAGGCGCAGATGCAAAGTTGGAGGAATTCTGCGACGCCGTGTCGAGTCTCGCGGCTGAACCGCATCCGAAGGTGGATGGAGACGGAAGACATCCGGGCTTGGGTATTGTGTGCGTCTTGGAGGGCAACGCATCCGGAAAACTGAACGACCTGCTGTCCGAGGGAAAAGCGATCGCCATCTTTCATAAAACAACAGCGGATGCCGATGAGGCGAGCGTTCGTGCAAAGGACGTACTGCAGCTTGTGAATTTCTTGCACTTCGTGGGATGGAGATACCGCATGCATTCAACGCAGCCCGCCTATCCACAGTTGGTAACCCGATGAACGAACGCCTGTTCTAATCGCGGGGTCAACTCGCCTTTGAATTCCTTTCACGAGATCTTTTTCCGCACCAACTGGGCCAACCCACTCCCTGCGCTCAGGGATGCTGCACCCGACGGAGAAACGTAGCAGCTCTGGCGAAACGAAGAGTCGTCCAGCTTAAGGTCGCTGAGAAGTGAGCCTTTGAAGTTCGTCGCGATCTCTAACACTTTCGTAGCCGAATAATCGGCATCTACGTGATCAAAAACTGTCGGCGGAGGACCCTTTTGCACGCTTGTATGATGAAGAAATTTGGGGTGAGCTAAGTGAGCACCGCGAAAGCTGATCAGCCGCATGGTTTGCTGGTAGACGCGGCCCTCGAGTTTTTCGGGGTTCTTTGTCGCAGAAAAGACATGCCTCAACTTCTGGGGAAATGATCGATTGCCTTTAATGTATTCGTTCCAGTCCTTGCAAATGTGATGCCCAGCATAGTTCGTGTAACCTTCAATCGCTGCTGCGCCTAAAAGAATGGCGATTGGATTACGAGAGTATGGCGCGAAAACGCGGTTGAACTTTGCAGGTGGTGCTTCGGCGCACTGTTTCAGCATCACTAGAAGATCGTGACCGGGATTGTGTTCCACCTCATATTCGGCTAATTCGGCGGGGAAGAATTTGGCATCCAGTCGGGCCGTTTTCGCAGGCATTTCTTGGCGGTGTTCGACCAACAATTTGCCGCGTCGAGACGCAAGCCGTCAATCGCCAATCCGCAGAAGCTCTTGCCATTGCCGCAAAGGCGCCTTGAAGCAGATCCTATCAAGGACGATGGAGAATGAATGCGACCGGATCAATGCCCTCGAACGTGGTGATGGTTTAGCTTGTAAATATCCAGCTGCCCGACAGCGGAAATTGAGCACATGCACCGGACTATCTCGCAACTCACTCCACATACCTGTGTGCTCGCTTGTCTTGAATCATTTCTCGTTGAGCTTGGACATAACGTCACGCAGGCCGAGATGCTTGCACATCATCGCGACATTTGCTTCAACCCGCCGCCCAACTTCCATACCTATGGAGCGATAGACGAGAATCGCCTAAAGCTGCTCGCATCACGCTACCTCTGCGCTGCTGACGACTTCACGAGTACAGATGAAGCGCAGATCGCAAATCAACTATCCATTCCGCGCGAAGCGCTCATCGCATGTTGCCACCGTTTTCAAGCGCAACAGAACAATAATCACTGCATTCGCTTGACCAATCTGCAGCAGGGGACCCTTCATTTTCTGTGCCCACGATTTCCGAATGGCCGAGAAGAGTCAGTTGTGCTAACTGACTTCTTCGCGCAGTGGCAGCCAACCGTTTTGAAGCTTCGATCGGGATAGTTCACAAGGTCAGAAAGGTCCCGCACGTCCTTTTTTAGAAAACCGGCCTCCCGCGACACGGAAGTCGGTACTGTTTTGTGCTCACGCGGAGCGCTGGCTAGCGAAAGTCGTTTCTTAAGACTCCTTTTCTTACAGCGGCTTACGACGATTCGCTTCGTCTTACTGGAGTGGCGCCAGATTTTCTGGTTTGCACCGACTGGCCGCACACCCATACAACTTTCGTTGAGCAAGTATAAGTCGCTCGGAAGAAGCGGGAAATCATGTCGGCCGCGGATTCAGGCGGCGATTTTCCGCTCACGAACGTATTGTCCAATGATGAGCCATTGCGTTAACCAAGACCCAACCGCGAGAACACCTCGAACGAGCAACCAGTGAGTACCGAGCCGGCGTCATTCCGACGGACTGCCCGCTCAGCATCGTCGAGCGAGGGTCAGAAGGGGTCAGGACTTGACGGGCTGTTGCCGAAATGACGCGGTCCTGGCGTGAGATATGCTTATGAATAGGATTAGTATGATGGGGCACTGGCAGAAGCAAACGGAACTGTGGGTGGAACCGGTGAACTTAGGCCGACGAATTCCACATGATCATCTACTAAGAAAGATCAATAAGGTGCTGGACCTTGGATTTGTGCGAGGTCAGGTGGCCGAGTTCTATGGGAGCAACGGCAATGTGTCGGTCGACCCTGTGATCATCATGAGGCTTATGCTCCTGCTCTTTCTGGACAATGTGCCCAGCGAGCGGGAGTTGATGCGGGTCGTTCCTCTGCGCTTGGACTATCTCTGGTTCCTGGGTTACGGGCTGGAGGACGAGATCCCCAACCACAGCGTGTTGAGCAAGGCGCGCAAGCGCTGGGGAGCCGAAGTTTTTGAACGGCTCTTTGCCCGGAGCGTCGAGCAATGTGTCGAGGCGGGTCTGGTCGATGGGAGCAAGCTTTACCTCGATGCCTCGCTGGTGGCCGCGAATGCCTCGCGCAACTCGGTGATCGCGGTGGTGGTCCGGCGAGAAGTAAGCAAGCTTGAGGAGAAGGAAGAAGAGCAGGACTCCGGAAGCGGGGGCTCGGTCAATCGGAAGCTGCGGAGCACCACGGATCCGGACTCCACGGTGGTGCGTCACCAGAATGGCAAGTCAACCCCCTCCTTCAAGAACCATCGTGCGCTGGACGATAAGGCCGGCGTGGTGACGGCGGTGAAGACCACGACGGGAGCCATCGACGAAGCCCGCGAGCTCTTCGAATTGATCGAAAGACACGAACGGGTCACCGCGGCCAGAACAAGGGTGGCTGTGGCCGACAGCCGCTACGGCAATACGGCCAACTTGATTGCTTTAGTATTACTACGTTAAGTATTGACCTTTTCGCTAGGATAGGGCACGCTCGGGTTCCATGGACTGGAACGAACGCGTATGGCAACGCAGTGTAGAGTTCTTCGGCGAGTTCATGGAGCCATTGGTGGGAGGATTAGGTCGGCAGGAGCGTCGCGAAGGAGCCGCGCTTTATGTGCAGGGACTCTTGCTGCCTGGAGGCCGCAAGAGCGTGGAGCCAATGGCTCAACGCCTTGGGGTTGATAAGCAGAAGCTCCAGCAGTTTGTCAGCGATAGTCCGTGGGAGTCTCAGGCCCTTTGGGAAAGAGTGCGCGCCGAGATAGTTCCAGTTCTCGGGCCAATCGATTCCTGGATTGTTGACGAGACAGGCTGGATCAAGCAGGGCGACAAGTCCGTTGGAGTGGCTCACCAATACTGCGGCTCGGTCGGCAAGAAGGCCAACTGTCAGGTCAGCGTTCACATTGCCTTGAGCAACGGGGAGGCTGCGCTCCCCATGGCTGCCAGGCTCTTTTTGCCCCAAGCTTGGATCAATGATGGGCAACGTCGCCGCCGCACAGGCATTCCCGAGGAGGTGGTATTTCGCAGCAAGCCCGAGATCGCCCTGGATCTAGTCGGCGAGTTAATCGGATCGGGAATGCAGCCCTCCCCGCTGTTGGGCGATTGCCAATATGGCCACAGCGGGCGATTGCGGCAGGGATTGCGAGATGCGGGCTGTCCTTACATGCTTCAAGTCGAATCGGCGCTCAAGGCTTGGGTGGAACGCCCGCAACTGCGGCGGGCACGCAAACGCTGGGTCCCGAGGTTGCGCGGACCGCAGGCCCAAACCGTGTTGGAAATTGGCCGCAGCCTGCCGGACTCCGCTTGGCAGCCTTGCCGGTGGAGCGGTGCCGGCGGCAGGGCATTCTCAACCAGAATGGCTTGGATCCGCGCATGGATGGTCTCCGATCTTGCTGAGGACTCCAGTGAGATTCCCGAAACCTGGTTGGTCTTCGACTGGCCGCAGGGCCAGCCCGAGCCTTACCATATTTACACCGCCTGGCTGGATGGACCTCCGGAACGCATCTCTCTGCTGCGCCTGAGCCGTCAACGCTTCCAAATCGAACAATACTTCCAGCGCGACAAGGATGACCTCGGTCTCGATCACTTTGAGGGACGATCTTGGCGCGGATTCCATCACCACCTCGCCTTGGCTGCCACCGCCTACCTCTTCGTTCTTCTTGTTTTTCTCAGGGCAAAAAAAAACTTCCTCCCTCACGTGGGAAGAGGCGCTCCGAAGGATCCGGCCATTCTTAATTCGCTCGCGCGGATTTTGCCCCTTCTGTAACCACCTCTTCCATATCAAACCGCCGTAGAGTCACTTAACGTAGTCATATTAGCGCGGCGCAAGATTCGCGCGCATGTGGCCGATCTGCGCAGCAAACTGCGCAATCCACGCAGCCAGGGAATCTATCCGCCGGAGCGTTTTGTTTATCAACCCGCAACCGACAGCTACAGGTGCCCGGCGGCAGAGATCCTTTCGCGGCACCACTTTGTGGCCAGGCGTGGCTATTTCGAGTATCGGCCCAAGCGGGGAACCTGCGCGCGCTGCCCGCTCCGGCAGTTCTGCACGCGGGATCCCAACGGACGCACTCTCAAGCGTTATGCCGGTCAGGAGCTTTTGGACAAAGCGCGTAAACAATCCCATTCGCCACAAGCTCTTCGTGACCGAAGGCGTCGGCAATGGTTTCAAGAGCGCAACTTTGCAGAAGCGACCGTTTGCCACGGCTTTAAGCGAGCGCGCTGGCGCGGGCTGTGGAGGCAAAGCATTCAGGATTCCTCATCGCAGCCATTCACAACTTGAGAATCATCGCCAGAAATCAGAAGCATCTCCTCAACGCTCTCCTTCGCATGCTCGCCAGGATCCATGGTCGAGCTACCCTTTCTTATTCCTACCCCGCAACTGATCGCTCCCGTCTCCTTACGACTTGAGCAACCTCCCCGCTTCTCCCAAAATATCGCCCCTTTGGGCAACAGCCCGTCAAGTCCTGACCCCTTGCCTGACGACCCAACACGATCCGCTAGACCATGTCTCGAAGACCTGTGTGCTCTATTTTATTGCTGTATATAGAAACCGAAGCAGGCGTCTCTCCGCGGTCAAGGTATGCACGCACTCCAGAAACCGCTGCACGCCGGCGAAATTTGCCTCGCCTTCACTCGCGACCAACGCAGCCTTTCTCTTTTCGCGGGCATCATGCCAGCGTTTTGACAGTAGAGCGGCGCTGTCGGTCGTGTCGCGTGCCTCAATCTGTTTAAGCTCGGACTGTTTGATTAATCGTTCATTTTCGCCTGGCGGGCTGAAGAAATACATTCCAATAGAGCTTCGGGTCGCAATTTCTTCATGCGAAAGCAGCCCTCCGATAATCAAGGCGTCGCTAAATAAAAGCCGCCCACCAGGCTTAAGCACGCGCCGCAGGTCACTAAGTAGTTGGCTGCGCCGCGGGACATGGCACAGTACATCATTAGAATAAATGGCATCAAATGTATTATCTTCGACGGGGAGACGCTTCGAGACATCGCATTGCTCAAACTTCACGCGGGCACCGAGCTTGTCTTTTTCACCCAGTGCCTTTGCGTTGCGGACGCCCTCGGCATTTATATCGAGTCCCACTACCTGGCAGCCGATATGCTTCGCGAGATGCACGGCGTAGCCACCCGACCCGCATCCAATCTCCAGCACCGAGGAACTGGATGATAGTTGGAGTAGCTTCGGTATCTCATGAGACTCCGACGTCGTAACCCAACTGGTCTGGCCAAAGTCCTCGCCATAAGTTTCGAACCGGATCTCACTATACGCACTGAGCGCGTAGTTGCCGTACGAGCTACTATAAATATCAACCTTGGCAGTCATTAGTTCCTCCTATTTTGCCGTTCAACTCAATGCCCCTAACGTACAGCTCACCCGACCGCGCCCACCACAAAACCTGAAAATACAAAGTCGCTTGCGGGCGCGGGTCGGGTGGAGCGCTATGTTAGGCCGGTCAAAGCAAGCCAAAAAAAACATAGGATGTGCCCACGTTAGGAAGCGCATCAATCGAGTCACGCGAATGATGCGCTTCGTTCCTCAGCGCATCCTATGGCCCTACCGGGAATTCTGGTTCCTGCCGCCAATGATGTCGAGCACCAGAAACGTCGCGTCCGACCCTTTCTGATGATGCACCTGGCGGATATTCACTTCGTAGTGGTTACCAAGACGAATGCCAGCCCCAACGGACCAGACGACGCCGGGTCCGTCGACACCACCCGCAGCCATACCGGCATTGGCAGATACGTTGACGCCCAGAGGACCATCCTGCGCCACCAACTTCAGACCACCCGTAACCTCAAACTGCGCCTTGCCTCCAAACAATCTGTCGGTCGTCAAATCATTGATACTGAGTCGCAGTTGGGGCCGTAGGCCAATACTGTTTCGAAGCTCGTAATTCGTTAGCTTCTCAAATCCCAGGCCCACGGAGCCTCCTCCCGATCCACCGCCGACACTCAGCGTTGGCACCCAGCCTCTGCGATCCAGCGCTTTGCCTAACTTCACGTTTGCGTAACAAGCCAGCTTCTTCATGACAATCGCAGAGACTGTCCGCAACACAAGAGGATCGCTTCCAGCACTGAGTTGGCTGCCCAGTGCGATGCCACCGATCACGCCGAAGGGCCCTGAGATCGTGCAGGAGTCGTCAGTCGGATCGAGGATGTCGTTAGCAAAATGGCACAGGGAACCGGGCACATTGAGCGCACACTCTCCTCGCGCGTCCGGAGATTGAGGCGAAACGGTAGCGGAAGCTTTGTCGGGGCTGATTTCCCGCTTCCCCTTGGGATCAAAACACACCTGTTGACTGGGCACGCAGGTTCTTGTTGGCACTTCCCGATAGCATGTATAACCAGGGTGCAACGCGCCGGAAAACCCGCTGTCCCTGCACCACTTTTTCGCTTTCACTTGCGCTTCCGCCTCTGCGACATTCTCTGGCAGTTTCGGCGGAGACTCATCGAACTCCATGTCGCGAAGGCTGGGCGCTCTTTGGATCACATCCTGGGCGCCGCTCAAGCCGCGAGTAGCTTCACCGCGCCCCTGCTGGATCACATGCGTCAGTTCGTGAGCCAGCAACCTCTGACCTGAGGATGTACCCGGCACATATTGACCAGCTCCGAATACGACATCGCGCCCGACGGTAAAGGCCAGGGCGTTGATTGCCTGAGCCGCCTCCGCTGCTTTCGTGTCCGTATGTATCCGTACTTCGCTGAAGACGTGGCCGAAACGCGGCTCCATAAGGCTGCGGGTCGCCGTGTCGAGCGGTTGGCCGGGGGAAGAAAATACTTCGTCGACAATGGACGGCGCGACGGTCTGTCCCGGGTCGCCTGACCCGACTTGTTTAGTCTGCAAGCGCTCATGTTCCTGGCCCGGTTGCTTCATCTGGCACTTGGGGCACGCTCCGCCGCAGGCACACGCCCGCTGACTCCGTGGCTCAGGCGGCCGCATCACTTGTTCGGAGATGCGGTCTGCTTCCTGCTCATATTCGTCTCCGGCCTTGTTGATCGCCAGTTTCGTTTGGATTGCTCCCGCTGCAGGAGGATGTATGGGTATCTGGCTAAAATCATGTCCGAAGCGCGGTGATGCCGCAGCGGTCAATCCGACATCGGATTCTTCAGCATGAGTCTGCAACATCCGCTGCACTGATTGATTACCAATTGTGCGCTGTAAGTGAAGAACAGTGCTTACCTGATGGCTTTGTCCAAAATTGGACCGACCGAGTATCGCAGACTTGGCAGACGTAGTATGATGATTTGCCTTCGATTTTTGTGCGAAAGTGCGCATAGTTAATCTCCTTTCATTTGCTTCGAAGCCTAACAAGTGATTCTGTCATTTTCGGATATCATGCCAGATTGGGAGTTATCCGCACGCTTATTGACGGGGAAGGGCAATCTGCTTATAGGCGGATTCCAATTCAAGAGTGAGACGAGAGAATTTTTCGTCGAAACGTGCGTATATCACGGCGGCGGCGGCAAGCTGCCATCGCTCGCTTTGCTGCTATCGCGCCAGTCTCGCCAGACGCGCGCCGTGCTGCCGCAGATGCTCGCCCCGACGCAAAAGCTGTTCGCGCCGCCTCGCACATGCGTCCGGGCGAACAGCGCATTCGTCTTCGCCTCCTCGTGCCGGGTGAATTTCACCGCCAGCTCGCCCGTGTTCGAGCGGGTGATCGGCAGCCTTTTCTTCAGCGCCAGGGTCAGAAGGGGTCAGGACTTGAAAGTTGAACGCTGGCTTATCTTTACCGCAAAGATGCCGCGGCAATTACGAGTGGAGTATGAGGGAGCAGTCTACCACGTGATGGCGCGAGGAGATCGACGCGAGGCCATTTACCATGACGACCGGGATAGGTTTGCATGGGTGGGCTATCTTGATCAGGTTTGCCGGCGGACGGAATGGAGAGTTTATGGTTGGGTGCTGATGGGTAATCACTATCATCTGCTCGTTGAGACTCCTCGGGCCAATCTTGTCAGCGGGATGCAATGGCTGCAAACGGCGTACACGGTCTGGTTCAACAGGCGCCATAATCTGAGCGGGCATCTTTTCGGCGGGCGCTATAAGGCGGTGTTGATTGATGATGGAGAGCCTTCAGGAAACATGCTCTACGGGTATCTGGGAACGGTGCTGGATTACCTGCATTTGAATCCCGTCCGGGCAGGAATAGTCGGCGGAAGAAGCGGGAAAAGCCTGCTGGATTATCGCTGGAGCAGCCTGACTGGCGCGTATCTTTGCAGTCCGCGGAAACGCCCGCAGTGGGCACGTGTGGAAATGGCGTTCTCTCTTTTTGACTTGAAGGATAGCGCCGCGGGACGGCGGCAATTTTTAGAACGCCTTGAGCTCAGGGTAAGGGAAGAAGCCGCTCGCAGCTGCGGAGCCAGGCTGCCGGAAGCTCAATCCCTGCAATCCACCTTGAGACGAGGATGGTCTTTCGGAAGCCAGGCGTTTCGGGTCGGAACTAGGGGTCAGTGTGGCATCTAATTGCATTAACGGGAACAGAAATCGTCGAAGGTTGAAAAGCAAAGAAATCTGCGCATCTTGATGGTCGCGTCGACGATCGCCTCATGGATTGATGCAGTCGGCTCGCCAAGGCCGTAAGCGTCACACCCAGCGCCTTCTTGACAGAGTTCTGAAGTTTGGACTGTAGACGTCAGAGACGCGAGCGATGACGCTTATGGTACGGACTAAATTAGACGGTTGAGGGTTTGTAGCCGAAGAACCCGCGCTTGCGAATAAGTTCCGTCACCTGTTGCGGAACCATTTGTTCCCAGCTTGGATCGCCGTTTGCGATGCGTTTCAGGACATCGCGAGAAAATATGGAAGAATATTCCGGGTTATAGTTATCGAGATGCACGAAGCTGCCCCGTCGGGAAAGATAATCGTAGAGCGTGCTCAACTCTGGCTTGACCTCAAGCGTGTTGACGGTTTGCAAAGGCTCCCCGGCTTGCTGCAGATACGGATAAACGTAAAGTTTGAGGTCGTTTTTGAAGAGGCGGCCAAAGCTTTCGAGGACGCCACCGGGCAGCTGTGTGTAGTATTTCTCGTCGAAAAGCTCCAAGAGGCTGGGCACACCCATAACGATGCCAATGCGTTCCTTCGTCCTCCACGCAAGGTAGGCCGCAAGGCGGTAATATTCAAAGTAGTCAGAGATCATCACTGTCATGCCGCAGGCCGCGAGAAGCTCCGCTCGGGCAAGGAAATCCCGACGATCGACGTTCGTGCCTCCCGCCAGAAGGTTACGCATGGTGATTTCCATGATCGGCAGGACAGGCTTGTCCGCAACGGCCGGATCGGCTTTGAACTTCGCAAGCGCGCACGTGACCATGTCGAGGTTGACGTGGGTCATCGGACGAAAACTGCCGCGCTCGACGAGAATGGCCTTCTTGTAAAGGACCTCGGTCGACTGCAACACCTCGCGGTCGGCGCCAAACATGGCGGCGCCGCTAAGGCCGAGTTGCACGAGCTGGAGGGCCATCACGCGGTTATCCACGTTGCGGAACTCAATCCCGCTGAATTGGATCATGTCGATCTCAACTCGGCCAGTCGTCAACTTATCGAGCAGCGACTCGACGAGCCGTTCCGGCACGTGATGAAGAAAAAACGCGCCGTAGCACAAGTTGACGCCGACGATTCCGAGCGCCTCCTGCTGCAACGATGCCTCGGCATCGAGCATGCGTACATGCATGAGGACCTGGCTAGGTTCGTCGCGTGGACGGCTTTGAAACTTGATACCCATCCAGCCGTGACACTCATTGCCGCCCTTGAAGCTGCGCGCGACGACCGTATCGGCGAAGGCAAAAAACGCGGTGGTGTCGCCGCGGTCGCTCAGCCTCTCCGTGTTTAATTCGAGTTCCCGGTCAAGCATTGCCTGAAGTCTGCCTTTCGAGACATAGCGCTCGCTACGACCGTAGATGGCGTCGCTGACCTTCATGTCGTAGGCGGAGATGCTCTTGGCGATGGTGCCCGCCGCTCCGCCGACACGAAAAAACCAGCGCACGACCTCCTGTCCAGCTCCAATCTCCGCGAAGGTGCCATACCATTGAGGATCGAGATTGACCTTAAGAGCTTTGTTATGGGTATCGACGGTGTCTGTCGTCATTTCAGAGGGAGAGTTTGGGACCATGCTTTGCAAGATGGATTACACCGAAAAGACATGTCACCAGTCGCCATTTGGATCACTAAAGCGGCGATCGGATATGGATGTCGAGATCGAAGCGACCAGACGGACGGACGTGTCCCAAATAAACGAGGTCAAGGCAAGGTCTCTGGGCGCAAATGACCGGGCTGCCACTGTCGGTCTGGAGCTGGCGGAAACGTCGAGGATCGACCCATCGACGTGGCCTGAAGTTGTTGCCTCAACGCGGTGTTGTCCCTCCTCTAGCTTTCAACCGTCGCCTCCGGTTCACCGGTTCTAAACTGCTCGAGCACGTTAGAAACGATCATCATAAACATTTTTGCGGCAAGTTTTGGAAATCGAACTTTCCGAGAAGCAATTTTGTTTGTTGGAGCCGGCATTTGGTACCCGATTTTGAGGATCGCTCAACACAAATGCTACGCACCACTCAAGTTTGCATCTGTATAAGAGACTACTAAACAACTATTTACTATAATATAGAGAGCTGATTTGTAATCAGTAGGTCCCCGGTTCGAATCCGGGTGCTGGCTCGCATTACGGACTCACCGTGCAGTCCGTCCTTCCGTGTTGCGAGGAAGTCTCCACCAAATTTCGGGATGGGGGTAGTTTGTTCGCTTGTTGAGATTTGTTAACCGCATTGGGCGATAACGCGATGAAGAGTTGCTATCAACGGCCGCGCTGGAGCTTTGTCGGGGAGCTCCGGCGCTGGTCTTTGCCCGCAGACAGCACCTCCGCGAAAAGCACCGGGACAAGTTGGGGCTCGTGGAGGAATTCATTGTGGAGCTTGAGGGAGCTCGCAAAGAGTACGATGTCCCTCTTTGGGGCCGGTTCACCGCGCAAATTGCCGGCCTTCACTTTGGTGCGGACTCCTTTGGCCGCCGTGACCGGTCCATTGTTAGCGGGAATTTAAGGCCGTTGGGAAAAGAAGGGGAGCGCCGCGGTCGTCTGATTCCTTTGGGTTCTCGGTTCAAGGTGCGTAACGAGTGAAGACAAAGTCGCGAGCTTCGGCGGGCTGGTGGCAGGAAAAGCATTTGCTATGTACCGCCACGTCGGCTGGCTTGCCCTCCTTGTTAAATTGAGCGAACCCCCAGCCGCCTGTCGCGGCGTACTTTGCTGAGTCCTTGACCATAAACTGCAGGTACCAATCCGGTTGGGATCCGGGAACGAAAGATTGGCGACGGCCAAAAGCTTTGTTGTTTTCCTCCGACTCGACGTAAGTCCAGGCAAGCCGGGCAATGATGGTGCCGTCCGGGAACGGAAGCTTCCCTTCCCGGTACGCTTTGATCGCAACATCGTTGCCCAGAATGGCGCGCAAATCGTTGAGGTTGCCTTCTTCGTGGGCCACAGAGATCAACCTCCAGTCGCGGTATCCTGGCGGGATTTTGATTCCGAAGATCGGGGCGACCCCTCCATCAGACTCTTCAGATGCGGGGGCCATGTAGGCGACCACGCCAGCGAGCGCTACAACTGCAGCTGGCAGGAATACAAACCGTCTCATACGATGTTTCCTTCAAGTATGCGCGTAATTGAGTTTCTATTGCAGGGCTGAAAAACTGGTTGGGTCCATGAAATACCGGTCGATTTGCTCCACAAGTGCACCGTTCGCCTCTAATTCCGCCTTCACGTTCTTCCACTCCGGATCGGCTTGGAACTCCGCCCAATGAGGCGCGCCAGTTGTCGCAAAGCGAGGTCGCCATGGTGCAACTCTAACGCGTTGTTAGCAGTGACTCGATAGTTACAGATCATCTAGAGGACCGCAAACATACTCTCACTGAAGCGCCGTCGTGGAGCAAAAGCAAAATCGCGGTAGAAATTCTTCGGTCGCTTGTGCAACGACGCCCGTCAGGACCCGGTCATCGCTGGGCCAATGCGATGGCAAAGGCTGATGCGGCTCTCAACTACCGTCCCATCTCGCCTGTCACCTATAACCCTGCGGTTCGCGAAATTTGTGTTGGGCTCGCGAAATCCAATCCCAGGGACTGCGCTTCCGAGCTCAAGGACATCGCCGTTGCTCTTGTCCTGCCGAAGATCCCGCCGCCATTGAGGCGTATCGAAATTTCCGTTCCTTCCCGGACATTACCAGGAAAAACGGCTGGTATTCCAGTCGTTCTGGAATACGAGACGAAAGACGCGCCTCTCTATCCACCGGAAGGGCTTTTTGTCGATACATGCGTTCCTTATGAGCGCGGTCCAGGTGCATCGTTCTCGTTGGTCCGAGCGCTGGGAGGCAGCCGGTAGTCGTTAGGGGCGTATTTAATTGGGTTACTTTGCCGAAATTTGGGGCTTCGCTAGGTTAAGGCCTTTTTGTGAGATGCAATTAGAGGGTGAACTGACGAAGAAGTTCCAAGCGGTCAAAGGGCCGCAAGGACGGCGTTGAATCCCTCGACCATGGTCGGATGGGAGAGCACCGCATCACGAAGCGTGGTCGCAGGCATTTGCGCCATCATCGCTGCCTGCACGGTTCCAATCATCTCACCCGCCTCAGCCGCCAGGATGGTGCATCCGAGGATCCGTTGCGTGGATTTTTCGATCGTGACCTTCAGAAGTCCATCCATTTGACCGATGGTCTTTGCCCGAGGCACGGTCAACGGAGTGACTGGAACCTGAAGAACTCGAATCTCGAATCCTCGCGCAACCGCCTCTTTCTCCGTCAAGCCGACATGCGCTAGTTCGGGATCGGTGAAGAGAGTGGATGGCACGTACCGATCACTTCTGGAGCGGGAACCGTTCCCGAAAACATTGTCTCGAAGAATCCGAAAATCGTCGAGGGACGCGTGGGTGAATTGGGGTCCGCCGCTCACATCACCTATTGCCCAGATGCCCGGGACATTTGTCTCCAAACGGTCATTGACTTTGATAAAACCCTTGGCGGTCGTTTCTACTCCTGCAGCGGGCAAGGCCAGATCCTTAGTAACGGGTGCGCGGCCCAGAGCGACCAAGAGGTGAGATCCTGTCCATTCTCGTTTTCCTTCAGGCGTTCGGAAGGTGACCCCCACTTGATCGTCAGCAAGTTTGCGAACCCTTTCGACTGCCGAATTGAGCTGGATCTCAACTCCTTCTCCTCGCAAACAGCTTGCCAGTGCCTCGGCAATCTCCGCGTCTTCACGGCTCAAGATTTGTTCCCCTCGCTCAAAGACGATAACCTTGCTCCCGAACCTGTGCATCATCTGAGCAAACTCGAGACCAATATATCCCGCACCGAGAACAAGCAGGCGTGAAGGAACGATGTCCAACTGTTGAATGGTATCGCTCGTTAGAAACGGGATGTCCGACAAGCCAGGGAGATCCGGAATCGCCGGCCGAGTACCTGTGTCAATGAAAATGCGTTTGGAGGCGAGCTCACGCACCGCGCCATCGTTCTGCGCCACTTCGACACGTTGCGGGCCGAGAAAACGACCGTTTCCCAAGATGAAATCGAGGCTCGGCAACGAGGTGAAATTCCTGAGGTTCAGCGCGCGCATCTCTGACACCACCCCTTCAACCCGCTTCCGGACGGCTGACCAGTCCACTGAAACCCCTTCCACCTTGATGCCGTACTCTGCGGCTCGCCGAATGGAATGAATAAGTCGAGCGCTGGCGATGAACGTCTTTGTGGGGATACAAGCGAGGTTGATGCAACCGCCGCCAATCATCATAGGGTCGCGTTCAATCAGAGCGACCTTGTGGTTCTGTCTGGCCAAGTGAATCGCCAGCGTCTTGCCACCCTTGCCGCCTCCAATGACAACAGCATCGTATGGTTCTGGATCGTTCATTTAATGGCCTTTTGTATGCAGTTCGGTGGCACCACTCATAGGAGTCCTGGCAGGGTACGCTACGGTTGAGCTTGCTCCATCGCCCTGACGGTTTCGTCCGTTGTTAGGACGGCGTGTGCGAGATACGCGTAATTGATCAGGGCGGCCTCGTAGCCGTAGCCCCACTCGGGGTGCTTTGGCCCAGCCGTTGCATCTTTTGCGACGGCCACTTCGAAACCTTGCTCAAGCAATTCGCGCAAATGAGATTCGACGCACATGTTGGCGAGCATTCCGCCAAGAATTACCTTGCTGATCTTGCGTTTGCGAAGCTGGAGGACGAGGTCGTTGGTCTCCGGTCCCCACACACGATGCGGTGCCACGACGATGGTTTTGCCGTCCTCGATGTAGGGCTTGAATCGCTCGAGCCAGTCCGCGCCAGAGCCTTCCAGGCCGTCGAGGTTCAGGACTCCCTTGCGGGCGAAGAGACGGGACTTGATCTCCTCGGTTTCGAGCGGTCCGTTGAACATCCAACCGTTATCCGTGGGATAAAAATAGTGCGGCGAGATGAAAACCTCGAACCCATGCGCCTTCGCGGCTTTGAAGATGCGCTCCATGTTCTCAATGGTGTTGTTCTCGGCGAGGCTTTCTTTGAGCAGAGGCCACGGAGCACCTTTTTCGCTCAGGACTTCGTTCTGCGGATCTATGAATACGACCGCCGTATCGCTTTGGTGAATGTTCATCGTCTTTTCGATTTGAGTGTTCTTCGGGATTTCGCAAGAGGCTGTCCCCCAGATCAAGCTTTCAGGACTTGCTGCTTGAGGAACCCCTCGATGCGGGTAGCAATTTCCTCTCCGTGCGTTTCGAGTGCGAAGTGACCCGTGTCGAGGAGATGGGTTTCCACATTCTTTAGGTCCCCGGGATAGGGCGCCGCGCCCGCGGGCGGGAAGATGACGTCGTTCTTTCCCCAAACGATCAACGTCGGCGGCTGATACTTCCGGAAGAAGGCCTGGAACTCGGGATAGAGCGGCACATTGGTCCCGTAGGAGAGGAAGAGATCAAGCTGGATTTCGGCGTTGCCGGGGCGGTCCATTCCGAATTGGTCGAGGGTCCAGGTGGTCGGATCCAGGAGCGTGTGGTCGGCCACGCCGTTTTCATACTGCCATCGCGTCGCCTTCGGCTCGGTGAGGAAGCGGATGGCCTCGCGATTCTTCGGAGTCGGATCCGCCCAGTATTTCTTGATGGGATCCCAGAACTCCAAGAGGCCCTGCTCGTAGGCGTTGCCATTCTGCACGAGCAGCGCCTGAACGCGCTCCGGATGCCTCAGCGCGAGGCGGTAGCCCACGGGCGCACCGTAGTCAAACACATAGAGCGAGTAGCTTTTGAGCCCGAGCTTTTCGACCAACTGTTCCACAACGTTGGTCAGGTTCTCGAAAGTATAAGCGAAATCCTTATGACTCGGCATGCTGCTTTGGCCGAAGCCGGGATAGTCGGGCGCCACCACGTGGAATGAGGGTGCAAGGCGCGAGATCAGATTCCGGAACATGTTGGACGAAGTCGGAAATCCATGTAAAAGCAGGATAGTCGAGGCGTCTTGGGGGCCGGCTTCGCGATAGAAGATATCCAGCTCATTCACACGAATGGTTTTGTAATGCACTGGATGTTGCTTGGGGACGAATGGACTGTCGGTTGTCATCTTCTTAGTTGCTGGTGATTTGTCGTTGTCTGGCGGATTCCCTAGGCAGGGATATTTTGGAAATCGGCTTCATCGCCGAACCTCCAGCGTCGCTGTCGCGAGCGGCAAGTTGGGCTTCCAATTCGGCGATGCGGGTTTTCAGCGGTGCGGTATGTTTTTCCACCTCGGCGGCGGTGAAGCGCGGGGTGATGTATTGCGGACAGTTCCAGTCATAGGAAATGACCTCAATGAGGAACAATCGCTGCACTTTGCTGCGGGGCGATTCTGGGGCGAGTTGATCGACCAGTTCGGGATGCTCGCGCGCGTCGAGCACGCGAGCGTGGCCGAGCAGCTTGAGCCGGGTGCGATGCGGGTAGTCCATCATGAAGAGAGCAACCCGATCGGTGACGTCGAGATTGCCCGTACTAATGAGCTGGCAGTTGCCCTTGAAATCTGCAAAGCCGATGAGATCCGGTCCCAGCACCTTTACGAATCCCGGTGGACCTCCGCGGTGTTGCACGTAGGGCCAGCCCGTCTCGCTTACTGTCGCCATGTAGAAGCTGTCGCGCGAGGCGATGAAGCCAGCTTCGTCAGACGTGAGCGCGTCGGTCTCGGGGGCGTTCTCCACGACTTTGTGTTTCCCGAAGTATTTGTCCTGAGCCCGCCGCACAGCGGGCGTGAGCACGAGTTGCAGGTATTTTTTGGCCATAGCGTCTTCTTTAAGGAGTAATTTCGGATCGGCTCAGATTCTGGGCATGGTTCATCGAAATCTCAATCGCGCGTGCGCCCCTCCGCCAGCGATGCGGTCAGCGTCCCCCGGTCGGGTCAGCTTCCCCGCGCCCTTGGCGTCTCGAATGACCTCCGGGGTATCAATCTCCCGGTCGTTGATTTCCTTTCTCGCCGCATCCTTGGCACGAGCGACGACAACAGGATTTTTCAGCTCTGAATAGCTTTGGATCGTTCACGTCGGGAGAATTGTGATGCTGAATTGCTTAAAGACGAACCGCGAGGACCACCGGTAAATGGTCGCTGAGGCCTTTCACTGCAATTTACTTGCAACAAATCATCTGCGCTCCTTGGATGAAGAACCCGTCAAAGCACGCGTCCGAATAGCGGCCTGTCGCGGAATGCTTCCGGATGAAGGAAAGACCCCCGCTCCGCCTCCGGCTTCTCCTCCTCCACTGGCTGTCGATAGAGATCCGCTGAAGCGTCCCGACGGATTCCGGTCACTTGCCATGAGACCTTCACATGAGACCGTTCGGTCTTGATAGTAAACATGTTGTTTTCAATTTCGCGCTCCACAGCGGCCAGAGCAGGTTTTCCAATAACGGTCAACTGGTAACGAAAGTCGCCGTTCAAAGCCTCAAAGTAGTCTGGCAACACTACCGTCGCATTACCTTCGGCGTCCGTGGTGATGTTGCCATTGTAGATGTTCATCACGTCCGGCGATTCGACTGCGGAATGGGATAGATACTTGTTCTCGGGATCGAGTGGGTGATCAATTCTGAATGCCTTCACGCCAGCAGTTAACCTTCCCTGGACATGCAAATTTCCGTAAATTTGCGAATTGGGATTCGGCGCGGAAGACCCGGCCGTAAAACCACCGAGGACGTTTAATGGGCCGTTCAAGGCCATATAGCCGGCCACATCCAATCTGTCAGGGCCAAGGACCATCTTTCCACCCGTCACTTTGGAGAGTGAAGCGGCATCTTGGGCCAGTTTGGCGCTCGTTATGGAGTTGTCTGCTGCTACTATGTTGCTTAGTCCGGCACCATTGCCGGTAAAGCTGGCTGCAGTCAGCCCGCCCGTCACGCTCAAGTCCCCGCCGATTGTCGCGGCGCCACCTGTCGTGAAAGCTCCCTGGACGCTCAGCGGACCGTCGAACCTGCCATTTCCGTCCACATGTAATCTGGCCTGCGGAGCGCCGCTTCCAATGCCGACATTGCCTTGATCGTCAATCACCAAACGCTGGGCGAGCTCACCGCCAACCGCATCGGTCGAAATTGCTAGACTGGCCCCGTCGGTGGCTTCGCTCGCTCGTTTCACTACGATACTGGCTAACGTTGCTCTTGTGCCGGAGTCGTCCACGCTGATCCTGTAGCGCAATTCCGTTTGTTTGTTTGGATGTGTCGATAGCACATCAACACCCGCTGCTGTTTCACTCGTCGCCATGATTATCCTCCTTTAAAGTCTTAGAATCTCTGAGAAAATTCGACAACGCCGCTCGATGGCAAGAAGGGCCGTATTCCGGGAGTAGCCGGTCGAAGGGAGCCGTAGGGAGTCGAACCCCAAACCTTCTGATCCGCGGTTTAGACGTTTCTCTTGTTGCTGGTCTCCTGCGCGTCCTCATTCCGATCGACTCAAGGAAAACTGCTTCCGTCGCGGTATGCGACCTAAAATTGAGGAGCGCCGCCAAAGCCGAACCAATTCCAAGGAGCAGCCCGGTAGACGAGCTATCGGGGCCAGGAGTCGCCGAAGGTGGATAAGGGGCATGAGCGGTGGGAGCGACGCTGGCATCAACCCTGATCGTCCATTCATGAGAGATCAGACGGTGAACCGATCCATCAGCAGCCCACCGCCGCGCGCACCTGCGGCTGCGAGGTGTCGCGACGTCCGGTAGAGCAGCGGGACGGGGACCGGCGGAGGCCAGAACGACTCGAGCACGGGCACCAGCTTGCCGCGCGCGCCGTCCAAGCTCGCGTACCCACCAGGTATCCACGCGATGCCCTGACCGGCAAGCGCGGCGAGCCGCACAACCGACAGCGCGTTCGCGACGATGCGCTTCTTGACCGTGATCCTCGGAGCCGCATACCCAACCAACAACGAAGCCCGCCCTGGTTCACGTCAGGGCGGGCTTTGTGCAAAGAGTGCGGCCCTAAAACGCCAGCCACCCTAAGTCGTTTGAAGGAATATACCGTACTTCAGTGCGAAACGGATGGGGTGTTGACCCCATAGAGAGTCAGGGATCTCCACATATACTTCCTTGGGTCAATGAACTCCTCGCCCGCAATCCATGTCGGTATGATCGATTTTGAGGGCCACCGCGTGTGGTTCAGGTCGTACCGTCAGAGAGCCACCGAGAAGGAAATGAATACGTGGGTGCAGCGATACGCCGAGGAGGCACGCCAACGCGGCGCCAAAAGCCCGCTTATCATTGACGTGGAGTTAGACAAGCTTCGGGAGCCGACTGCCTAGAACGCCCCGCCTTATGCTTAGATGCCTGAGGCGGGGCTTTCTTTATAGACCAGGACGCACCTTCGAATAGCTGATAGAGCATGTCGCTGGCTAGTTCGTGTGCCCGTGCTTTATCAATCGTTTGTCGTGCCATAGTTAACCTTGTTCCGGTGCGAGTCGCTTTTCGCGGCGCCGTTCGGACCTCGGCGGCGGATACTTGGGGCGCTCGCACGCGAGACCCCTAAGAGACTGTTGAAAAACCCACGCATGTCACGCGCGAGTTCTTTGGGGTGGATGTTGGTGGAGGGACGAAGAAGCATCCCCTGAAGGGGCTGTGACTGAGGAGCGACGCCCGTGAGGGGAAGGGGCCCCTCACCCTTCCAAGATGCCCCAAAGAACTCGCGCCCAGAAAGGGGTGGGACCCTTTCTTCCCACCGGGGTTGCGCCAATTTTCGGCTCTCGCCGTGTCGCCAAGCTTGTCCGTAGCACTGCGGCTACGACCTGCACATGGCTCCTTGCGATCTTCCGAAAATTGACGGCAACGTGGCATACGTGAGTTTTTCAACAGTCTCCTAAAATGGGTAATTAGATAAATGGCGTTGGCGAAACCTTACCAAAGGCTGCCCCAAGGTCGTTAAATTGAAATGGAGAGGTTACAGGGACGATTCTCGGGTCATTTTTCCATTAGACCGGGCAGAACGAGTTCGATACCTTGTCACCGAAGGAATAAATCGAAATCTTCACTCTGAAGACCAAGACCATGAAAGCTACTGAGGTTTCACAACGCTACCACGACACCTGGAACGGTCGCGACGCTGACGCGCTTGTCGCCGCATTCACGAAAGACGGCATATTTTGCAATCCCGACACCGATCCGGGGATTAGCGGAGAAGCACTTGCCGAATTTGTAAAGAAAGTGTGGACAGCTTTTCCGGACTTTCGGATTGAGCTCCTCAATGCTGGTGAAATTGAGCCCGGGCTGGTCGCCCACCACTGGATCATTAACTGTACTAACACCGGCCAGGGGATGGATGGCAGTGCGCCTACTGGACGTGCCTTTACTTTCAAGGGAGCTTCCATCATTCAGGTTGAGGGAGATAAGATCCTATCGGATCAGTGCTATTTTGACCGGCTCGCGTTAGCCGAACCGCCTGAGCCCAAGTGATTGGTGTTCACTGCGAATGTCAATGGGGTCCCACTATCATCGGAACCACAACCACGCCAGTGGGCGGGCGAACTTTAAAAGTTGCGCTGATCTCCGGATGATTCCGGCATGCCTGTTGATTTTCTGAAAGTTCCCTCGCGGAGTTAAATTTGCCACAATGTCACTTGAGGGCCGCGGGGACCAGCGCAAATGCAACCCAAGTATCTGCATCCCGCTGCGCGAACAGGCGCTCGCCGACTGGCTATTGTCTCGCTCCATGGAACACGACCTTTCCGGGAGCCGTCGCGGCGAATCGTTGAAGGGGCAGTGCGAGCCTGTGGAAAATCAGGCGAAGAGTGCAAACCTTGAGGGATCGCTTTTTGGAGCGATCCATCGACATGGAGCCTCCGTCTGACTCATCATTTTTCCGGCTATTGTGCGGTGTATCCACCGTCCACGATGATGTCCTGGCCCGTGGTGAATGCCGCCCCGGGTGAACTCAGCCAGAGCACGGCGCTGGCAATCTCTTCCGGCCTGCCGATGCGGCCAAGCGGATTTTGTGTGGCAATCGTTTTCTTCATGTCGGTCTCACCTTCACCGAAAGCGCGGTCGAACATTTCCGTCTGAACCGGACCGGGAGAGACACTGTTGACGCGGACGCCCTGCCTGGCGAATTCCAGCGCAGCCGTCTTGGTGAGGCCGATCACGGCGAACTTGCTGGCGACGTAGACCGACGCGCCGAAAAAGCCGATGTGGCCGCCGACGGAGGAGTTATTGACGATGGCGCCACCACCGGACCGAAGCATGGCCGGGATTTCGTGCTTCATCGACAGCAACACGCCACGTATGTTGATGTCGCAGATCTGATGGTATTGCTCGACCGTCTGCTCGGTAGTGAGAGGGCCGAATTGGCCCTCGACGCCGGCGTTATTGAATGCGATGTGCAGCGCCCCAAACTCGCCGACGGTCTTTTCGACGAGCGAGACGATGTCCTCCTCCCGGGCGACATCGGTCCGAACGAACAAGGCGCTGCCACCGGCCGAAGTGATCTCCCGGACGACTTCTTCTCCCTCGGGGACGCGCCGCCCGGAGACGACCACCTTGGCGCCTTCCCTCGCAAACGCAACGGCGGTGGCTTTGCCGATGCCGGAGGTGCCTCCGGTAATGAGGACAGTCTTGTTTTCGAAGGTTTTCATAATTGGTCTCAACGTAGCGAGGACGGATGATGCCGAAAACCTCAATTTCTCGACGGTCCCTGTGATTTGTTGTCGTCAGGCAAAGCCCAAGAAAACCGCCGCCCTCATCACCGTCGCTTCCAGCGGAATCGGCCTGGGCCTCATACAGGCATCCCTTGGCGTGTCGTCGGCGACCGCACCATCAGGTCGAAAGAACTCAAGCCTTCGCCCCCTCTCGTGCTTGTTCGATTTCGCGATCATGAAGACCAGCGTGATCTCCGAGGAGTTCTCCGGACCCGCTACCTCTGCGACCCGGAGGGAAGGAGTGTTCGAGGCTCGCGCGGTGGTCTTCGACGGGCGGAGGACTACCACTATCGGATCAACGATCCGGCCCTCGGCGTCGACGCGCGCACCATTCTGGTCATTCGCGGTTGTGGCCCTCTGGGCTGGCCGGGCTCGGCCGAGGTGGTCAACATGCAACCTCCCGATGCGCTCATCCAGGCAGGAATCACCAGTCTGCCAACCCTGGGTGACGGACGGCAGTCGGGAACCTCGGACAGTCCTTCGATTCTCAATGCGTCCCCCGAGAGCGAGGCGGACGGCGGGCTGGCGTGGCTCCGGACCGGCGATGTCATCCGCATCGATCTCAATACCGGCCGTTGCGACGCGCTCGTTGACGAGTCTGAAATCGCGCGGCGCAAGGCCGAGGCGCGGCCCGCGGTTCCGGAAAGCCACACGCCGTGGGAGGAGCTCTATCGCGAGAAGACCTGCCAACTCGCCGAGGGTGCCGTGCTGGAGATGGCTGTGAAGTACCGCGGCGTGGCCAGACTGACGCCCCGGCACAATCACTGACGACTGACCGATCGCCCACGATCTGGAGATCGCCTGGAAACAATCGCCTGGCGGTGCAGTTGTCTTTCGACAACGCCGAATTTTCTGATTTGCACTGGCTCGCCAAACGCCCATACAATTTTCTGGTTGAGCACGCATAAGTCGCTCAGAAGAAGCGGGAAATTACGTTGCCGCGGATTCAGGCGGCTATCTTCCGCTCACGGGCGTATTGTCCAATGATGAGCCATTGCGTTAACCAAGACCTAAGCGCGAGAACACCTCGAACGAGCAACCAGTGACTAGCGAGACTGACAACGAATCCGAGATGCCACCGGTGTCCGTAAACGAAACCATTCCAACGGGCGGGGATCACGCGGTAACACCCCGTGAAATCCAAGCGGAGGGCATTCCGACACCTGACCACCTGCGTGTCTACCCTGAGATCGGCCATGGCGGGATGGGGCACGTTCACCCCGCGGTGGATCGCAACCTGCTGCGCCAGGTCGCTCTCAAGCGTCTGGATAAGGAACTCGCCCGTGAGCCGATGTATCGCGACGGTTTCATCGCGGAAGCGCAGATCACGGGCCAACTCGAACACCCGAACATTCTGCCGGTTCACGAACTCGCCCTTTCGAGCCAGGGGATTCCCTATTTCACCATGAAACTGGTGCAGGGTATGGGGCTGGACGAGTGGCTGCGAGACCCCGCGCGCCGACCGGGCACCAGAGAGCGCCTGCAGGACGGCCTCGACATCTTCCTGAAGGCTTGCGACGCGGTCGCCTACGCGCACCACCGGGGCGTCGTCCATCGCGACTTGAAGCCGGAGAACATCATGGTCGCCTCCTTCGGCCGGGTCTACGTGATCGATTGGGGGCTGGCCCGTCTAACCAAGACGCGCCCGGCCTCCGGCGACTATTCTCAGATGGAGGCCGAGGGCGAGGTGGGAGCGCCTGCGTATATGTCGCCCGAACAGGCCCGCGGCAATCCTGCGGAAATGGACGAAAGGAGCGATATCTTCTGCCTTGGCGCCATCCTTTACGAGATCGTGTCCGGCCAGGTGCCGTATGGATTCTCCAACAACTCGGATGCCATTGTGCAAAAGGCGCGCCAGGGCCAGGTGATACCGATCGACCGGTTTGCCCAGCGTTTCGGAATTCCGAAGCGACTGCGAGATATCGTCAACCAAGCCATTGCGCCGCAGCCCGCCGACCGATATCAGAACGTGGTTGACCTCCAGCAAGACGTTCGCGACTTCGTCCGCGGGGGATTGTACCTGCCTCACAAGACCTTTCCCCCGGGAGGCCTGATCATCCGCGAAGGAGATCCCGGCGACAGCGCCTACATCATCGTGAGCGGACAATGCCGCGCCTTTCGCACCGTCGAGCCCACTCCCGCCAACGCCTCCGGACAGGAAACGCTGGCCACCATGGGCCCTGGAGATGTCTTCGGCGAAATGGCTCTGATCCTGAACGCACCGCGGGCGGCCAGTGTCGAAGCCGTTGATCAGGTGACTGTGCTTGTCCTCGACAAGAAGACCATGGACGAAGGGCTGGGCATCTACGAATGGATGGGCTCTCTTGTCCGCGCTCTCGCCCAGCGCTTTCGCGCCCTCGAACACCAGATGCGAGCCTCCGGCATTCGAAGAGGCTGAGCAGTTCGTCTCTCGACTTTCCGGTGGTGTCCGACGATTCCCCGCTCGGCTTCTGCCCGAAGTTTCCGGAGGTGAAGAAAACTGGCAACCTGTCGGTTTTCTTTACATAGTTCTCGACTCAGCCTAAAGCTCCTGCCCGGAGGCTCTTAGCTTTCATCACTCGCCCGAACTGTCGGTTTTCTTTACATTCCCGAATGCAGTCGTGCCTCTTATCACCCTCAGCATCGCCTGACGGATCTTCCTATATGGATGACAGCGGATAATTTGCGAAACTTACGCGGTCCTCAAGTTCTGCTGGCATTCAACTGCTCCTTTCAGACGTTAGATTGGAGCATCTATAAGTTTAGATACTCATAGAACTCGGCTTCTCTTATTTTTGAGGGCAGCGCTCGCCACCAACGACGTATCAGATGACCTTACATTAAGCATCCGCATGACAGCTCCGAACGTCTGCTTCCAAGGCGCGGCGTTTCGAGTGGCTGTCACTCTGGGCCTGGGTTGGCGAGGGTCGCGGTCCGTCCCTTGATGACAAATCGGGCTCCGCCGGCTGATGCACTTAACCACGCGTTGGCGCGTCCGGTCGACCAGAGGAAAAACGACGTGTTCTCGGGAATCTCTGTATTGTTGTCGGGCATCGACCCTTCTCCGGAGCAGCCGAAAAGACCGCGCCCACCGAAGATCAATCCATAGTAGCCCGGCTCCAGAGATACGGACAAGGGAACGACGACATCCTGACTTGGAAAAGGGGCCTCGAACGTGGTGAAGGCGAGCACGTTGAGCGAACCGGGCGCGTCGGTGGGAAACGCGGTCGGACCGCTCAAACGAAACAATCGCCGCAAAGATCGTACCATGACCCTCCGCACCCGGGGGCCGACCCAGGAGATGACCGCCCACCTCTTCGACTTGAAGCGGGCTATCGACATAAAATCGGGCCCCTAAGACCTGGTCCGAGACCGCTATTCCCCCGACCTGGCCCGTCTTCCCGAGAGTGGCGGTCTCAAAGAGAAACAAGTTCGCCCGAAGCCTCGCCGACCACCGCAAAAGCCGCCACCAGCATCGAAACACAGCAAAGGAAGCTCGCTCGATGGAACCGAACCCTTCGATTAGCGTGAAAAGCTTCGAGCAATGTTGTCATACTGCAGCGATTGTATATGCTCAGCACGCATTGTGCCATTTCTGCTTATTTTGAGCGATAAAGGGTCATCTCTCGGCTGCGCGCCGTACTGGAATCGCTCCTGGCCGTCCGAGCGATCGGCATTTTTTCAGGAAACCGTTCTGCTACGCGATCGTTCTCAAAACACTTAGAGCCTGTCTAAAAATTAGAGAGTGCCGCGTTGCTGGGGATTCTTGGTCTGGCCCAGGCGGGAGGGGGGCGGCAATCCCCGCAGCGGGCTTGTCCCGCCGGACCAACGCAGGTCAGGCAAAAAAGACACGCAACCCTCTGGGCGATAGCAAGAAAAACCATCTGACGGCGTTGCCTGCTCGGTCAAAGCCCGCTGCGGGGATTCTCCCTCGCAGGCGCCTTGCCATCTGGCCTTTCTTGCTATCGCGCGACTCTCCCTAATTTTTAGACAGGCTCTTAGAGTTCCAGGTCCCCCTCGTTCGAAACCCATCTGGCCATACTTACAACCGCGCAGGTAATCCCATGGCGCGCATTAGAGCACTCTCCGAGAGCTTGACACTCGCCGGCAACCTTGATTTGCTGGGCATTGAAATCTCCTCATAACATTATGAACCCGACGATTGACTTTTGTAAGCGGCTTCTCTCCTTCTTTAAGCTCTTCTCACGGAATACGGAGTGCCGGCCCTTCGGGCGGTACAGGAATATCGGAAGGATCCGTTAGCCGTCGGGGCCGGTCCGCCCAACGGGAGAAGGCTCACATTAGATAGCGGGAAGCGCAGCGTCGCTGCGAGAGTATCCTGTCTGCGGCGCCAAGGGAGGCCAGTCTCCCAGGGACCGCCGACGCCAATGCCATCGGAAGGCCTGCGCCGCGCCAATCACAGGCGTTTGGCCCAGTCGCCTCGAGAAATCTTTGAATTCATTTGCAGCGGCCGCGGATAACCTAATCCAGCCTAGCGGTTGAGCGTTCCGTCATGAAACCGGTGAATGACGCTTTGAGCCTTGCGAAGGTCCAGGGAAGGATCATTGAGCCGGGGCGGCAGAAAAACGCGATAGAGCGGCTCAAGGGTCGCGCGTTCGGCGCCCTGGTCGATCAGTTGCTCGCACAATTCGCGGAGAAGCGCTTTCTGCTCGGGCGTGAGCGACCCGCTGAGAAGAGCGGCGGGATCCTTCATGGCTCACCTTCTTTCAATCTGGCCTGAACGCAACTTGAAGAGCTGCCGTGAGCTCGAGCCTGTGGGCGAAAATTCAAACGCGTACGCCTGGTCAAGACGCAAGGGGCGCCTCGACCTTCCCCAGCCTCGATATGCACCGAAGAGTGAATTCCGCGGCGAGGACGCCGCGGCGGACACGCGGGACGCGTATGCTCCCCATTTTTTCGCCGCGCGTCTGGCCTATTCGACGACATAGTTGGACACGGCCACCTGCCCTTGTGCGTGCGCGGAGATTGTCCATTTCCCACGCTCCAAAGGAATCAGCGGGCGGGCGATCTTTTCACCGTTGAGGAACCATTCGCACTCCGGCAACGAGCTTTGCAGTGGCAACATCTGCTGAGCCTTGGACAGGGCAGGATTTAGGGAGAACGTCGCCCCGTCCTTTGGAAAGAGAATCTTGAGTGTACGCTTCGCTGCGGTTGCGCCGGGCGCATTGTGAGGCCCCGCGCACCAGGCATGATATTCGGCCGGCAACTGAAGGACTCCATCAACGTACCACGCCGAGGCATGCTCGACAGGTTCGGTGCCGGGCAGGAACCATTCGCGAACCACCGGCTCGTTCAGCCGTGGAAGCAGGCCAGTTTCGGCGGCGACGTCCACGGCATGGAGAGTGGCGCTTTCCTGCAGTTCCGGCCATGGTCGGTCGCCGTTCGCGTAGAGGGAGGCCATCAGCGCGGCCCAGAGCGGCGCCGCGGACCGAACTGCCAGAAGCTCAGCCATCGGACGCCCGTCGAGATTGCCCGCCCAGACGGCCACCGTGTGGTCGGCATTGAACCCCACGCACCAACCGTCGCGAAATCCCGAACTCGTCCCGGTCTTCACCGCGGTGCGTTCGGAAAGATTCAGCGGAGACGAGGCCCCGAAGCTGGCCATACGCGCGCGGTTGTCGCAGAGGATGTCTGCGACAATTGCCGACCCTTCCACCGACCCCAGACGGCGGCTCTCGATGGGATCCGTCGTTTTCAGTCTCGGCGCCCAAAATACCGCGCCGCGCGCCAGAGCCGCGTAGGCCCCGGCAAGCTCGAGGAGGCGCACGGGTGCGTTCCCGAGGATGAACCCTGCGCCATAGGAGTCGAACGACCCCGGGAAGTTCAGCCCCCAGCTTCTGAGATATTCGAAGGTCTGGCGCGCTCCGGTTCGGCTCAAGGCGAAGACAGCCGGAACGTTGAGCGAGCTTCCGAGCGCTTCGCGGACGCGGACCGGGCCGAGATGGCGCTGGGAATAGTTCTGGGGATCGTAATCCCGGTATTCTTCGGAGATGGCGTCGGGCGTATCAGGGAGCAGCGATGCCGCCGTCAGTTTCCGTTGATCGATCGCCGAAAGATAGAGAAAAGGTTTCAGGGTCGAACCGCAACTTCTCGGTTCGATGGCGGAATTAATGAAGCCGCGTCTTGGATCTCCGGCCGAGACGAGCGCCCGAACCGCGCCGGTGGAGTTTTCCAGGACGACGACGGCCGCGTCACCAACGCCCAGCCCCGCCGTCGCCAAAAGGTGATCGCGCACGATTCGCGTGGCGAGCCGCTGCAAATCGAGATCCAGCGATGTCACGATGGGCGACACGGCCGGCGAGTTGTTTGGGCGCTCGCGAAGCCGCTCGGCGACCATTCTCGCGAAGTGCGGGGCTTCGTTGGGCGGCTCAAATCGACCGACCTGGGGAGGCTTATTGAAGAGCGACTCCGCGCTGGCGTCGGCCGGCAAGAGGCCCGCCTTCGCCAGACGTGCAACGTTTCGTCGGTAGCGTTCGAGAGCTGTCTGAGGATTCTTCCAGGGGTTCAAACGCGCGGGAGATTGTGGCAGGCCCGCAAGAAAGATCGCTTCCGCGAGAGAGAGTTCGCAGGCGGGCTTGTTGAAATAAGCGCGCGCCGCGGCTTCCGGACCGATGCGCCGGTTGCCGTAGTCGATCCGGTTCAGATAGGTTTCAAGGATCTTTGGCTTATCCCACCGCCTTTCCAATTGGAGGGCGGCCAGGGCCTCGCGGACCTTCCCGGAGTGTGTTCTCTCGTCGCGATCCGAAGAAATCTTGATGAGTTGTTGTGTAATGGTGGAAGCGCCGGAGACAATGCGCCCGTGGACGAAGTTTCGCAGAAATGCGCCCGTCGCTGCGCGGAAGTCCACCCCCGGATGCGTCCAGAATCGCGCGTCCTCGATGCCAACTGTGACCAAGGGCAGCCATGCTCCCATATCTCGCAGGCGCATCGGATAGCTTTCCCGCGCGAACGGAGTCGCGACCACGGCAATCGTGCGCCCTCGTAAATCGGCGATCACCGGAGTTCCTGTCCGAGGTTGCTCGAGTTTAGCCGGCAGGCGGCTGGCGCGAATCGCAGCTTCGATTGCCCCGGCGACCAAGCCGATCGCCAGCGCGAGAATGACAAGCCATCGCCACCCGCGCGGCCAGCGCTGGCCGACCCTCGTCGCCAGGTGCCTTCCCAGCGAAGCTATGGCGCGGTGACCGTGCATTGGCTCGAAGCCGAGCGTCCAAAGAATCGGCTGTCGTACATCGGCGTAATCTGAGTCGCCGGCCAGATGAAATTGCCTTCGGCGGTGGCTCGCGCCAGAACGCTGTAGCTCCGGCTGCCAGCCGGCAAGTCGTCAAAGTAGAGGTTGGTCTGCTGATCACGCATTTCGCTGTGCGAGAGCGCTGCGACCTCCGGACCCGCTTCCCCGGGGATCGAGTAGAATTTTCCGATCAGGTCGAGGTTTGGGTTGACCACTTCGAGACCGGCTGGGATCAGGTCTTCGAGAGCGACGTAGCTCTGCGGCTTCTCTGAGGAAAAGCGATACGAGATAAAGATCTGATCGCCGAGTCGGAAAGGCGCCCCGCTGCTCCCATCGCGCGACGCATCGGTCAGGTTCTTAACGATACGTTCGACCTTCATGCCGTGTGCAACCGGCGCCGTCTCTTTCGCTGCGGTGCGGTATTCGGCCCCAAGCACAAAGCTGCCTCCCGGCTTCAATCCGCTAACCGCGAAATCCGGGAGCGTGGCGAGATCTCGCCGGCTCCACGCCGCGGCGCTTCCATTGGCGGAAAGCGTCTCCGGTTTTGGATTGAGCCCGGTCAGTGGGACCAGCGGAGCGGCCTTGATCATCGCCTTGAACGCAACAAGAAGCCAGAGGTTTTCCTGGGTGGAAAGACTGGCGGAGGACTCGGTCAACTTGGACAGTCGATCGCGCAACGCCGCAGAGGTGTTCTCCGGTTCGATCAGAAGTCGTGCCCAACCGCAGAGCGCTTCGGTCCGCGTGCCGGAAGAGAATGTCTCCGGGTTGAAGCTGATCGCGTCGAATTCCTTGGGAAGTTCACTGACCAAAGTCTGTTGCTTTTCCCGCTCGATGCCCAGTTGGTGCATCGCCAACGCCAGCATGGCGCGACCTTCGCCGGTGAGTTTGTCGCGTTGAAGAAAAAGCTCGTTCGCCGCCGGAGCCACCGTCTCCTCCATTCCTGCAGCCGGATCGGCCAGGACGAACAACGCGAAGGCCCGCAGCGTCGGCGAAAGCCTTGTCTGACCAGAGACCAACTTCTCGAGAGCGGCGGGAAGTTCGGAGGCGATTCGCTCGGGAACATCGAACCCGGCTTTCTCCGCCTGACGAACGCACCAGGCGGCCTGGATGGTCACGAAGTCATTGGCCTCCGTGCCACCGGGCCAGTAAGGAAGGCGACCGTCGGGGAGCAGGCCGGTCTCGAACTCCTTGAGCGTGTCATGGATGACGTGCTCGTAGGAGGTCCTGCGCGCTTGCGCGTCGGGAAGGTACTCCAAGAGCTCAGCCAGGTAGGTGTATCCCAACAGGCGGGAAGACTTTTGCTCGAGGCACCCGTGCGGATATTCCAGAAGAAACGGCAGCCCCATCAGCTTGCTCAACCAAGGCGTCGTTGAAACTGCGAAGTTGAATGTTCCCCGGCCTTGTTGCCATGCGGCAGGCATCGTCCCTTTTCCGGAGAACGTCGTGCCGGTCATCGCCCCAGCGACGGACTCCCTTAGCGGAATCACTGGCTCGGCGACCGGAAGGGTCACCTCAACCGCGTCGGCCAACTGCGATCCTGCCGTGACCTCGAACTTCACCGTCGCCAGTCCTGTGGATTTTGCGCGCGCCTTGAAGCGCACGACCGCCGGGACGTCGCGCGCGGCGGAAACCTCCTGGCGCGCTTCGCCAATCAGCTCCAGACTTCCGCCGACGGCGCAGCGGACGGCAAGTTTCTCGGTTTCGGAAACCTTCTGGCGTGCGACGGCTCGCAGGGAGACCTCGTCACCTTCCCTGAGAAAACGCGGAAGCGCTGGTTCGATGAGGAGCTTCTTGCTCACCTCGAACGTTGCATCGCCCGAGCCGAACTGGTTGCTCCTTGTCTGACCAACCGCGATCACGCGAAAGCGCGTGAGATTGTCCGGTGCCTCGCAATCAAACTTGGCGATTCCCTGCGCATCCGTTCGCACGCTGGGACGCCACAGGATGATCGGCTTGAACTCCTTCCGCGTGAAGGTCACATTCGCGAACTCCTCCGCGCCCGCGTCCCCCGCGACGAAACCCTTCATGGTGAGCCAGGAGGGAACAATCTTGTCCACATAGGCCTTCAGGGCGGAATAGGTCACGACGGCGAAGCTCCGCGCCGGGAAGAACTCTGCCAGCATCCGGGGCAGACTCCAGCCGCCGAGCGTGAGAATGGAGTCGTCCACGGCATAGATGGCCAGATCCGCGCCCGGCACGGGCCGGCCGCCCGCCGTGACCATCACTTCTCCGGAGATTTTCTCCCGAGGCTCATATTGCGCGCGAGTCGTCTTCACCGAAACGTCGAGCACACGTTCGCGCGACTGGACGGCCAGTTGGTCGTACCCAAACATCTCGCCCGCCAGTTGATCAGAACCCCCCGGCCGCAAGAGATAAACAGACACGAAGACATTGGGTTCGTACTCGGCTTTGATCGGAATCTCAATGCGGCTGGTATTCCCTTTGATCGGAGCGGTAAATGTGTCGAGGATCCGATCGGTCTCCACGCTCACCCAAGCCAGCCCGCCGCTCGGAGAAAGGATGTTGAGCACCGCCTTCTCACCGACAACCCACGGCTTGGACTGCTCTGTCGTCCCGCCTTTCACTGAAAAGACCCTGGCCGAGGTGTCCGAGTCGACCGGAACCTCCGAGGATTCGTCCCCAGCGAGGTAGGCCTCTTCGCTCACCGGAAGCCCGGGAGAGCCAGCCACGGGCGTAATGAGCGCCACATAGCGTCCCGGTTTACCCGGAGTAAACTTCAGCGAATCTTCCGTCACGCGAGGTCGCTGCTCGACGAGTTCGTACTGGTCAAAATTGCGATAGCGATAAACGTTCGGCGCCAAACGTTCTTTCACGGATTTGGTTTGGACCCGGAAAAGCTTAACGTTCACCGCCTCCGGCGCCTTGGCGAAGGCCTCTTCGGCATCCCAAAGAAACTCGACTTCGCCGCGACCCGTTTCTCCTCGCTTTACGCCAAGCAGGACAGCCGCCATCGCCACTTCCTGCGTGGTCCCGCCCGTGATCGTCTGCCCATCAGGTCCAGTGACGTCGACCTTCCAAACGACGTGGCAACGCGCCCGATTGCCCGGATCCTTGAACGGCGCCTCGCACTGCAACACCACGCGTCCGGAGCCATCGAGAACCGCTTCGCCGGACGCTTCGGCAGTGTAATCCGGACGCCTTGCATGCTCGGAATGGAAATCGACGCGGGTCCATTCGTCGGCGCCGTAGTATTCCCCATCGGTCGAATCGCTCACCCATGTGGCCGTCCACTTGACCAGGCTCCCCGTATTCGGTGCGCCGTGAAAGTATTGCGATTGGACGGTGATGGTCGACTCCGCGGGCTTGCGAGCATCCTGTGGCTCGCAGATCACCGAGAAGGGCGGATTGCGAAATTCCTGGATCTGAAACCGGGCGGGCGAGCCGCCGGGCTGCCCGCCAATCAACCCTTTGACGACAAAGTCGCCGACCGGCCCATCCTCGGGAGGCGTCCAGGTGCCGTTCCAACCGCCCTCAGCGTCCACCTTGGTTTCACCGCTGGCCAGAATTTCGCTGGCGTAGGCGCGCTCGATGGTCCATCTGACCGCGCGTCCTGCCGGAATTTTCAGAGCCCCATCGGCCTCCTGGCGCACGAATCCCTTGAACTGAATCGATTGTGCCGGGCGGTAAAGCGGGCGATCGGTCAGGATATATGCCCGGAGCGGAGGCGGCGGGCGTGTGCCCAGCGAACCTCCCGGGAACTGGTCCGAAAGGGCAATCGGCTGAAGGGTGTTCTGGCAGAGGAAATATTGAGCACCCGCAATGGCGAGCCTGTCGAAAGAGGCCACGCCATTGTCGTCAGTGACGACGCCGGCAATCTCCTTGAGGTCCTTGTCGAGCGCGGAGATCGGCGCCCTGACCGGTTTGCCATCGGTCAGACTCGCTGCCCGGATGGTCGATTGGGTCTTCGTCACCTTGCGAGTAAGCGCCACTTCACCGAAATAGATCAGCGCCCGGTTGCCGATGGTGCGTCCTTGAGAATCCCGTCCGGTGACTTCAAGCAGCTTCGGCCCGGAGAGAACGGCCGGGTCGCTCGGCTTCCACGCTATTTCGCGAAGGGTTTCCTTCTCTCCCATCGCGGCAGGGATGTCTCCTGAGGCAATCACTTGCAGACCGAAGGCAGGAATCAACGGTTCCGAGGTCTTCCACTGAAACGTGCCTTCCTTCGTCCAGAGCCGCTCGCCTTTCTCCCCTTCGGCGAGATCGGCAAACTCGCGTTCTCGCGAAAGTACCGCTGCCAGCTTCTCCAGCGGGACATCGGCCAGCTTCCACTCCAAGGCGCTGGCACTTACGTGATAGAACGCGAAGTCTAGACCGAGCACGGATCGCTGGCGGATCTGCTGTGCCGGGAACAAAATCGCGCCTGCCTTGGTGCGAAAAGTCGCGCCCCAGGTTTCGAGCTTCGGCAAGCCGTATCCGCTGGCTCCCACTAGCCTGTCGGAGACCGTTACAATGTAGCGCGCATTCGTTTGGAAATCCCCTTCCGCCACGAGAAAAGCGCCCTCTTTGGTCACGCGCAAGTTAGGCACCGCGGGTGAAATCTTCAGAGCATCCTGCGGCAACGCCACCTCTCCGAGCACCTGGCTGAACTTCACTTCGATGCGAGGCGTTTCGAGTGGAAAATTGCGCGCGGCCACATAGTCGACCGCCAGTGGACGCGTCAAGCCGACCGGGAAGACCTGGGGGTATGGCAACGAACGACCTCCGGTCGCGTCAAAAACGCCGTCAACCACGAGATCGTAGCGGCGACCGACCGGGAGTGGCTGCAGCGGCCGGACCCGAAATGCGGTCACCTCCCCGGCGTCCGTCTTGACGTCGACTGCCGGAGCGTCGTCTGCGGCGCCCTCCGGAAGGTTGAGCAGAATCTCGACCGGAAATTTCTCGCGGGTGGCTCGATCCTGAAACCAAACACCGCGGGCCGCATCGGCGAGCCGAATCGGATAGTTGAACTCAAGGGGAACTTGCGGGCTTGCGTTCAAGCTATCTCGCTCGCCATAGCCCTCTTCGACGACCCGCAAAGCGGGAGTTCGCATCTCCAGTCCCCAGGCGTCGGCCACCAGCGAATCGCCGGCCTCGTCTTTTATCCCATCGCGCAGACGAAGCCGGTACGATTGGTCCGGCATCAAGGGACCCTTCACCACGAGCTCGCCTTGCGATTGTGTCCGCCAAATGAAGTTGACGTCCACCGCAGGCGAGATCTCGATCGGGGAAGGTCCCCCTTCGACATCGATCTTGTCGGCGGCCACCATCTCGGTCGGAAAATTGATCGTCAGAAATGTTCCCGCATGAAGACCCTCGCCAGCACCGTCTACGCTCAGGCCGCCTCCCGACGGATTATTGGTGAACGGCCGCTGGTCCGTTTCTTCGCGTATGACGACCGGTTCCGGCGAAGGGCGGGGCCAAAGCGATGGTCTCTCGAAATGGGGAGGCTCGAGACCGAACAGCGAGACGACTGCCGCGAAGAAAAGGAGAACGGCCCGTTTCATGGCGTCTTTTCTTTCTCGAGTTGTTGCGCGCGCGCCAGGTCCTCCTGTGCATCCGAGTAGCGTTCCAGTCGTTGGAGGATGGCCGCTCTTTGTTTGTAGTAATGCGCTTCCGGCTTCGCGTTGATCAGCTTGTCCGACAAGTCGAGCGCCAGATCGAGCTGCGAGGCGGCCAAGGCCGCGTCCACCACGCTGCTCAGGGCCTGCGCCAGGAGTTCGCGAGGGGGCTTCATGGTTTCAAGCTCCCTAAGCTCTGCGGCGGCCTGCTCAAATTCGCCCAACTTGGCATAGGTCGCGACCTTCGCGGCACGAGCCGCGGAGTTCCTCGGATCAATTGCCAGGGCGGCTTCCACGTCGCGCTGGGCGAGCCGGAACTGCTGCGCCTCGCTCAGTTCCTGGCTGCGTCCCAGCAGAGCGGCTACGTCCTTGGGATTCTGAGAGACCTGGCCATCGCGTCGCCAGAGACGATCGAGCACCGTCAGACTCGGCACCGGCCGGGAGACGTCAACGGCAAGGTTTTTGCGTGCCTCGCCGGCGGAAAGTCGGCCCGTTCGATTCGAGGCTTCGGCAAAGAGAATAAGAGACGCCACCGACTTTGGATCGATGCGCCGCGCCGCCGCGGCATCCTCGAACGCCGGCTCGTTGGCAAAGCCTGTGGCCAGATACCAATAGGCGCGCGAAACGAGCGCCGCGGCATCGGCGGGCTTTTCGGCAAGGACCGCACTGGCTGCCTCGATGCCGGCGAGGGCCGTCCGGAGTCGATCAAACGCGGGACGGTTGTTCGAAACGGACTCGTTTTCGCCGTCTGCCCTTTCCGCGGCCTCAAAGTCGCCCAAAGCGCCCGTAAAGTCCCGCAACTTGCGTCGCGCAATCGCTCGCGAGAGGAGCAGTCCGGCGTCGTTGTCCACGCCGGGAGCCTTACGGAGGAGATCGACGATCTTCTTCTGTTCTCCCATCTGGTCGAGATAACGAACCAGTTGCCGGGTCGTCTCGAGGTCTTCGGGGTGTTTGGCGACAAAGCCATCCAATAGGCCAACCGCTTCGGCCTTCTTGCCGTCGCGGACATAAAGCACGGTCGCAAGAACGCTCGCGCGCAAGGCTTCCGGCGCTGATTTCCAGTCTTGCACGGTCTTCTCGGCCATGTCGAAGTCCTCAACCGAAAGCCAAAGCTCAGCCAGTTCCGCGCGCAGCGCTTCATCGCCCGGTTCGTTGTCGAGGATGCGACGAATCAGCTCGATCTGCGCGTACGTGTCCTCATCCTTTTCGGCGAGAGCGAGTTGATCACGGAGGGACAGCCCGTTCGCGGTGTGACAAAACGCCAGGGCCGGAACCAGCAAAAGCAGCAAAACCCGATGACGCATCTTCATTGGATACGAAGAACAGAAAGGTTTTTTCAGTGCTGCAGATCCACCACCCTGGCGAGTTCACGCTCGCAAAGATTGAACACGGAGGGATCGGAAGCGGGAACCGTGACTAAAACCAGGCCGAAGAGGCACACTGTTCGCCTCACGGATTTCGAAGAGGATTCTCACATGGAAAAATCGCGTTGGACACCCACCCGGCATCTTAGCGAACTACCGGCGAGCGGCCAACCTGAAACGTGAAAAATGCACTCCGCGCCCCTAGGAGACTGTTGAAAAACTCACGTATGCCACGTTGCCGTCAATTTTCGGAAGATCGCAAGGAGCCAAGCGCAGGTCGTAGCCGCAGTGCTACGGACAAGCTTGGCGACACGGCGAGAGCCGAAAATTGGCGCAACCCGGAGGGCGCGAGTTCTTTGGGGCATCTCTCGGCGTCGCTCCTCAGTCACAGCCCCTTCAGGGGATGCTCCTTCGTCCCTCCACCGACATCCATCCCAAAGAACTCGCGCGTGACATGCGTGGGTTTTTCAACAGTCTCCTAGTCCCTCCCGACTCAGGCTCCCGGCGTCAGGATGCGGAGAGAGTTCGAATGCCTGGAACAAGCTCTCGAACACCTCGAGCGTCGTGCCGGGGTTCAATTGTTTCAGAAGCATCCCGAGAGTCGCGCTCATGACACCGGCGCCAACCAGGACGACGTCCGGACTCGTCTGGGCTTTCATATGGCTGCATCGAAGATGAGTTGTCTCTCATCATTTCATCGGCTCGACGCGTCTTGCATGGCAAATGACGGGCCGCCCAGGCAAGGCTCGGCCAAGTGTCCCGGACTCCGCGTCCGCCGCCAGCGTTGAAGGATCACTTCCGAATCCCATCCGCCAGCTTGGTGTGAGGCAGACTTCTCAAACCCCACTCCGCCACGCCACGCACCAGCTTGCGCAGGATTTTGCCGCTCTTCGTCAGGCGGTACTGAACCCGTCGCCGATCAACCGAGTCGCTCCGACGAGCAATGTACCCCAACTCCTCGAGCACCCGGAGGCGCGCGGCGAGAATG
Organism: uncultured Verrucomicrobiae bacterium; assembly: GCA_963820865.1. Taxonomy (GTDB): domain Bacteria; phylum Verrucomicrobiota; class Verrucomicrobiia; order Chthoniobacterales; family Terrimicrobiaceae; genus DASTFP01. The sequence continues at coordinate 385,191 of CAWGBZ010000007.1, read as the reverse complement.
TTCGTCGCAATCCCCTCTTCGGAAACCAGAAACTCGTCGAATCGACTCTTTCCCAGCACCAGGTCACGCACAATGAGAAGCGTCCAGCGATCGCCCACCAGATCAAGCGTACAGGCGATCGGGCAGTCCGACCTGCGTGGCCTGAGGGCTCCTCGACGTCCGGTAGGCATGCGGTCATTCTATTGGCGAATTTGATTGCACTTTGCAATCAAATTCGCGGGGCTAGCGCGATCCGTAGGTGATGATCGCGATCAGGATACAGCCGAGATTGATGACGCCCGAAAAGATGCCGAGGCCGACGAAAACTCTGCCGGCGCTCCAACGCACGCTGAGAAAAGTCAGGCCGATCGAGCAAGGAAGCAGGACGAGGGACGGCAGTGCGGCCGAGAAGGCTTCTTCGCTGGTGAAGCTTGGGACAGTCTTCATCCCCGCGGCAAAGAGAAGCAGGAGTGCCCAGGCAGCCGCCAGACCTGAGACCACCAGGACGCCGACGATCGCCCAGCGGACAAGGCTGGCGCCTGAGATCACCGGGGGAGCCGAACTGGTGGCGTCCTTTTGGCGTTCGGCGATCGCATTGCTCGAAGTGGCCAGCAAGATCCAGCCGGCCAGGAGCAGCCCGAGACCGAGGTAGCGGAGGATGCCGGAGGCCCAGAGCAGGAACGAGAACTTCCCGGGGTCCAGGGCGAACGTCAGGAAGGCGAGCAGGCCCGCCAGCGCTTCGATGCCCAGGCTGGCACACAGCAGGGCGATACCGGAGTGCGAATAGCGGCTCGCGGCTTTGACAGAAAAGCCGAAAGCCACCGTAGTGACGAGCAAGCCCAAGCCGAGCTGCCAAAGGGAGAAGGCGCCGTTCATCTATTCTCCGAGTTACCTGAAAACGCTCCAGAAATACAGGGGGTCGTCTCAGATTCTGAGGTTTCCGCCGGCGCTCCCATTCACGGCGACCTGTTGCGTGCTGGGCAAGCGTGGCGTCCCGAACTAAGTTGGCGAAGTGATCTTTTCAGAAAACAAGCAGCTCTTCGGCTTTGACGGGATGGAGCGGATCGTTGCGGTGGAGTTCTCTGCGCCAAACCAGATCGAGATCTTTGTGCGTGAACCGGACGGATCAACCTCCGTTCGCCGGGAAGAGTTCTCCCCTTTCCTGTGGACCTCTTCCGCCGGAACACCCCTGGAAGGCGCCCTGACCCTTGATCAACTGATGACCTTTCCCGACTCGCGAAGCTTCCAGGAGGCCAGGACACGCCTCTCCAAAGAAGGCACTCCGGTTTTCGCCTCGAACGATCCCGTTCAACAATATCTCACCTATTCCGGACGCACGCTCTTCAAGGGGATGCTCTTCGAGGACCTGCGTCGCCTGCAGATCGACATCGAAACTGCCGTTTCCGAAGGATTCGAGTTTTCGAGTCCGGAGCGTGACGCCCTGATCTCTGTGGCCCTGAGCGACAACACGGGTTGGGAGGAGGTCTTCGTGGTGGAGTCTGGGTCCGCGGAATTCGAGCGCACTGTTCTGGAACGCGTCACGGCGACGATCCAGGAGCGCGATCCGGACGTCATCGAAGGACACAGCATCTTCAAGTTTGATCTGCCCTTTCTGGTCGCCCGCGCCAAGAGGCTCAAGGTGCGGTTGGCGTGGGGGCGAGGAGGTTCGACACTCAGCTCGCGACCTTCACGGCTGCAGATTGCGGAGAAGGTGATCCAGTATCCGAAGTACACGCTTCGCGGCCGGCATATCGTCGACACGTGGGTCCTGGCGCAGTTTTACGACGTTTCCTCGAGGGAACTTGAAAGTTTTGGACTCAAGACCATCGCGCGGCACTTCGGTGTCTCGGAAAAGAATCGGATATTCCTCGAGGGCGGAGCCGTCCAGCAGACCTATCGGGAGGACCCCGAAACCTTCCGAACCTACGCGTTGCAGGATGTTCGCGAAACGCGCTCGCTGGCAGCCATTCTCAGTCGCAGCTACTTCATCCAGGCCCAGATATTTCCTTACAACTATCAAGACGTCATCATCCGCGGCAACGCGACGAAGATTGACGCCTTGTTCCTGCGCGAATATTTGCGCCGCCGTCATTCGATTCCGGATTTTCCTGAAGTGCGATCGTTCGAGGGCGGCTACACTGATATCTTTCTCACCGGGGTCATCGAGGATGTCTGGCATTGTGACGTCACGTCACTTTACCCGTCGGTCATGCTGGCCTTTGGTTATCTTCCCCAGAATGACGCACTTGGGGTGCTCGGCGGGATGTTGCGCGACCTGCGGGCGTTTCGGCTCGAGGCAAAGAATGCTCTTCGCGCCGCGGACGACCCCGTTGAACGCGGCAGGCTCGAGGCCTTGCAGGGAACCTTCAAAATCCTGCTGAACTCGATCTACGGCTACCTTGGTTTCGCCCAGGGCCATTTTGCCGATTTCGCAGCGGCCGAAAGGGTCACCGCGAAAGGACGCGAGATTCTCAAGCAGATGGTGGAGTGGCTCGGCGCTCGCGGTGCGCGGGTGATTGAGATCGACACCGATGGGATTTACTTTCACCCGCCCGACGGCACCGCGGTGGAAGAGCTCCGCAAGGGACTGGCCGCCGAGCTTCCTCCGGGCATCGAGGTCGAATTCGACAAACGATATGCCGCGATGTTCAGCTACAAGGCCAAGAACTATGCGCTGCTGGATGATTCCGGAGCTCTCATCATCAAGGGCGCCGCGCTGAAGTCCCGTGGCATGGAGCCCTTTCTCCGGGACTATCTGGAGGAGTTCCTTCGGCGGTTGCTCCACGGCAAGCCTGCCGAGGCGGCTGCCCTGCGAGAAGATCTGACTCTGAAGATCCGTCGACGTGAATTGCCCATCGAGGCTCTCGCCAAGACGGAAGCGTTGCAGGATTCCATTGCTTCCTATCAGAAAAAGATCACCGCTTCTTCACGCAATCGCTCCGCCGCGTTCGAACTCGCCATCAAGAGCGGGCGAAATCACCAGGCGGGAGACCAGGTCTCCTACTACATCACCGGTGCGACGAAACGAGTCACCGCCTACGAGAGCGCGAAACTGGTCACCGATTGGAATGCTGAAGCCCGCGACGAAAATGTCGACTACTACGTGAGCAAGCTGGATGAACTGGCCGCGAAATTCGGGGAGTTCGCCTCGAAACGTCCCGTGCAAACCGACTTGTTTGCTTCCTAGCTAAAGCAATTCTCGAAAGAGATTTCCAAAAAGATCGAGAGGTGGAGATTTTGGCGAGTCGGTGTCAGGATCAACCGAGGCCGTTTACGCCGGGGTCTGGGGAGCATTGCGCCCAGGCGAATGATTGTCCGGCGTGCACGCCGGACAAATCTTTGGCGACGAGACTGGTGATATTGGACACCGTGATCTCGGCGAGGATAATGGTCGAGCCCCCTCCATCTGCCTTTGAGCCCAACCGACGCTTTTGCCCAGCGCGGACGCCGAGCACTACACCCGGGGATTCGCCTAGGCGAATGCTCCCCGAACTCTCGTTTGCTGCGCGCTTCTCGGAAATGATTTCCGAGAGATGCTCTAGTAGCGCGGGGCCCGGACGGTGCCGGCTTCGAGCTCCTGGCGCCGGTGCTGGATGATCTGGCCCGCGATCTCATGGACCATTTCCTCGATCAAGAGCCGAAGGTGACTTCCCCGCCGGAAATCTGATGGCGCGATGTTCCGGACGCGGTCAGCGCGCGTGCACAGTTGGTAGCATTTCTTGAAACTGAGACGCGTGGGATCGTCCGGATTGTAAACGGCGATCGCCTGGCCTCCGTTTCGGCGCATCACGGTGAAGCAAGGAACGTCGGTCGGTCCATCGCCGACATAAATCATGCTGGGAAACGGAATGGGACGAAGCTCCGGAGGCATGTGATCATTCACATCCTGGCTCATGTCGAGCATTCCCTTGTTGATGCGGAACAGGAATTGCGTTTTCTGCGTGTGGCTGATGACCCGACGCGGAAAGGTGATTCTCCCTTGAGAGTCTTCGGCAAACTCGCATCCGAAGATGGCCCGCACATAAGGCGCCAGCTTGCATCCGTCCAGGACCGCCTTCAGTCCCGAGGAAACAATGTAATGCTCGACGGTGATTCCGTGGGTTGTGTCCTCGACCGAGAGGAGGTCGTGTTTGAATTCCTCGAACATCTCGGGCAGTCCCTTGTAGAAGGTGAGACGCTGTCCGAGGCTGCGCAGCTCGTCGTTGGTCGGCCGGTCCATCTCGAGGGAGTCGAGCAATACCTTCATGTAGGCCAGCTCGTTGTCGTACCCGGCGTCTTTCACCAGCTCGGCGCAACGTTTCCAGAACCTTTCCGAGTTGATGCCAAAGACGGGAAAGATCGCCTCCTCCTGCATGTAAATCGGCGACAGCGTCTGATCGTAATCGTAAATGATTGCGATCGTGTTTTGCGGGACGGACATGCCCTTCCCATTAGCAGATCCGGCCTCATTTCGCCATCGGGCGTTTTTCGAGTCGCCGCCGCAAGCCTCCGCACGGTGCCGCTTTTAAGTCTGTGGATCGTCCGATACCCCTCCCCAACAATGCGTGAAGATGTATCATCATCAGCCACCAGTTCTATCCGTGTTTGATCGGTGCTCATCGGTGGCAGAAATACCTCGCTCGGTCTGAGGCGCAGCCCCGCTAGTCTTGCGCCGATGAATTCGCGACTCCTTCTTCAGGAGGTTTACTTCTGTTCGGTGAAAAGCCGGAATATCTGCCACTAATAGGCACTGGCGTGCACCTCTCAGACCCCGCCCTGACCTGGTTTCCGTTTCTCACTCATTAGCCGAAGCCGTCAAACCCAAACGGAGTTTCGACCGCAGAATTTCAGTTTTGGCAGGTCGTGCAAAGTCGCTTTCGGACCGGCGCCGACGCAGGAGATGCGAAGAGGCGGCTTTGACTGGCTTACCGGTCCAAAGTCCACTAAGAGTCCTTGCCCATGGATGAACAGACCCTTTCGCCTGGTCTTGCAGACATGCTCAAATTTCCTTTGGTTCAGGCCCTGCTGGGCCGGCGGTCTCGGCGCTTCTTTATGGGGGCAGAGATCCCCGATGGCGTTTTGGCCTACAAATCTCGCCATGAACCTGTTCCTCTCTCGGAACTCGAAAAGCTTCTCGTCCTTATGGCATGCGGCGGGAACACGGGTTGGCATCACATGATTTTCCGGGCCGAGCTCTATGCGCCGCATCTCTCCAACTATGCTGGCGCGGCCTCGGGACGATCATTTCCTTCCGCGGCGGGTTTCCATACCAGCAAAACATTTTTCACGGACGACGAAGGCGTCTACGTCTTGGATAATCGTGATGCGCCCGCCAGTGCGGGGAGGCAAGACGACGGTTCGCTCGATCTTGACGCTGTGTTGGCCGATGTTCGTAAGCGTATTCGCAAGGTGCGGGACGGCCGCCTGGGGCTTCCGCAGAAACCTCCCTTCATGGAACCGCACAATACCTGGGTGGCCAACGGCCCCGGCACGCTATTGGTCATCCCTGTCGCCGATCTGGCGCAGCACGTGCTTCTGGCCCTTTGCTATTTCCTCCAGAACGGGTCCGTTGTGCGCGATGACATCAATGGACGATCGATCCCCGGCATCGAGAAATTCAAGCACATCGTCAACGTTGAAAACACCTGGCCGCTGACATTCGTCGAGCAATGGTCCCTCACCGAAGTGACCGCCGAACTTGCGACCAGCTGTTACGCGGGGACACTTCTTCTTCAGGCGATGGGACTTGGTGGATGGATGTTCAACGGGATTGATCCGTTTAGTGTCCTCGGCGCCAGCGGAACGCCCGACGTTCCTGGGATCGGGTTTCGGTTCGACACAGATACTCGATGGCCGTACCCAAATCCGACCGGGCTCAAGAATGTCATGGAAGGCTATTGCCCTCCCCATTTCCCGGACATGCGTGCCGCCGTGGACGCGCTTTGCGAACGCAAGTTCGGCCGGGGCGGCCCATTTCATGCGGAGACTCCCGGTCCCTGGAAGGATACGCCAAGTGTGCGATCGGCTGCGCAAGTGCACGGGGAGGATTTCCGCGAGTGTGTGGCGTTGCAGGCGCAGTACATCTTCGACACCTTCGGCAAGTTTCCTGGAACGGTGCCCAGCATGATCGCGACCACCTACCTCCAGGCTCATCACCTCGATCTGGAGTTTTACGACCGTCTCTTCAAGAAGGGTGCCTATCTCTCAACACACGCCAACCATATGGCGCACTGGCATTCGGCGGACCCGGTTTCATAAGCGCACTATGTCGCAAGGGGCGGCGGGGTCAGAGCTTTTTTGCCCATGCGCCGGAAGCAGCCTCCGGTACCTGAATTGGCCCCAAGCCCAGCGAAGCCAGCGAATGAGCGAGGCGGCCAGCCACAGCGCCCAGGCCAGCATGAGGAAGCGGTACCACCAGATGGAGACCGAGGCGCAACCAGGGGTGGGCAAGGCGGCCTCGCAGCGCGCCTGGTACCAGCGGAGCAGGGTGCGGTGCGAACCGTTGCCCAAAACAAACATCTCCGGGTTTCCCAAAAGACCCGCCGCCACCACGGCGACGAAAACAGCCAGTGCTCCCGCCGTCAGCACAATGAGGAAGAGCTGCAGCACGTTGAAGCCCCAGGCCGGAAGTCGAAGGAACGACGCCCGACCTCGCCACACCAGGAAGAAGAGCCAACCGATGACTCCCAATGCCGCCGGGAGCGGAACCTGGGTCAGCCCGATGGCGAGCAACATCCATTCGACGGAGCGCAGCGGAGAGTTTGCCAGGCGCCCCAGCACCCAGGCTGCGATCAACGCGCAGACCAGGATGCTCCAAAACCTCACAGCAGGGCCGCGCAACGGGCCGTGGGTCCAGAGAATCCACCGGTCGCTCGGAACATGAATCGTAGTTTCGATGTTCGCACTGGCGACGGGCAACTTGATCTCCTCGGCGGCAGAGAAAAAGCCGAGGGTGGAGGAAGCTTTCCATCCCACGGAGATGGATTGTTCGCCGGGTTGCAGCGGGATGATCAGCTTGGTCCCGTCTTTGCGCACCGGGATCGTCTTTCCCTGCACAGAGAGCGAGCTGATGTCGGCGGCCGCCGGTAGATCCACCTGGAAGTCTTCACCCAGGCTGCTTCTGACCGAGAGGTTCAATTGGGAGACGCGCTGGCGCTTTCCCAGCGTGATGTCATGCTTGGCGCTGTCGACGGTCACCGTGGCCCCGGCGATCGCCTCCGGACGGCTCACGGTAAGTTCGGTGCTTTCGCCCGGCCACGGCTGCCAGACGGGAACAAGTTGTGAAGTTACCGGCTCGAAGGTGGGTGCCAATCCGGAAATCGCGAGGTTCCACACCGGGGAAACCAGCACGTGCCAGCGTTCCACCCACGGATCACCGGCTTTCGTCTTCAGCTCGATCTTGCTTGTCACCGGCAATTCGCTTTCCCAGGAGAACTCGCCGTCGTTTGCCCCCAGCCGCACCTCGACGAGGCCATCTCTCACAATGGCATTGGCCGAAAGAACCTTTTCCCCAGCGAGTAGCGGAACCCGGATCGCGATGGCTCTGCCGTCAGGAGAGAGCCGGCTGACTGTCGTCTGCACTTGCCAAACGAGGCCGAGCTGAAGGTTGCGCTCGACGGCCGCAACCGTCTGGAATTCCTGCCGCTCGTAGCTGGCTTGGCCGGCCGTCGACTTGTCCTTCCGAACGAAAAAGATCTGCTGCTCGGGGACCCCGTCAGACCGCACTCCGCTGACCGTCCATTCAGGCGCCTCAATCGTGACCTGGCGAGGTTTGAGGGCAAAAGTCCATTGCCATTCATCGGCCCCGGAAAGCACCCCTTCGACCCGAATCTTGTGGACACCCTCGGGAACCACAATCCAGAGATAATTCTTATCGCGCCGCAAGGAGACTTCCGGCTTTCCATCAACGAACACCGCGCTCGGCGTCCAAGCCGGCAGGTTTCCGGGAAGCGGAACCGCGGTGCGAATGGCCGAATGCACGTCCGCCTCGATGGTCATCCGGCGATTATCAATTCGGAGCAAGACCGAGGGAATGTCAGCTGCGTTGGGGTAGGCGTCAGACGGCGTGAGCAGGCGTTCCCCCAGCGTGTTGAGCATGTCGCGATCGGGAAATTGCGCCTGCGCTGCGGGAGCCGTCCAAACGAGGAACGCGACGAGCGCCGCCATCCCGCCGGACTTCCCAAACATCCAGGAGGACCGCGTCCGTCCGGTCTTCAACAGGACATAGGCGAGCGCCAGCAACAGAGCGACTCGCAGCACGGTTAACGCTCGTTCCACGGCCTGCGGGATGAGAATCGGATGAACCTTTTGAGAAGCCAGCACCGGCCCGTTCCAACCTAAGGTGGCCACGCGCCAAGTCCATTCGGGAACACCGGGACCTGTCTGGATGCGCGCGCTCGGCTGATACATGAGATTGCTATCCAGCGCCGGCGCCGGCACGGCCATGGCGGCGGGTGGCGCAGATTTCGCGCGGGCTCCCTCTGACGCCTCTGCAGGAGGCCCACTGCTTCCCATCCCCATCCCCATCCCGTAACCCTTCGGACGCGGCGGCGGGGGTTCGCTCCTGATCGCCCCAACGGCCTCCAGCTGGGGATAGAGGGCCTGCTGGACCTGGCGAGCAAGGAACGGCACCAGCAGAAGCACAAGCGCGGCGATGGCCAGCCATTTCCAAGCAATCACCAAACGTTGCGCCCAGCCGGCAGGAACCACCCGGAGCAACGCAAGAGGCATTAACAAGACAAGCCAGACGTAGCGCGGCGCACCGGGCTCCTGGTAGGAAAGGCCGAATGCCAGCAACGCCAGCGCGGCCGCCCCCAAACCCCACAGGCGGAACACCGCCAGCGCGAAAATCAGCAGCAGGAATAAATCCAGCAGACTCCAGGCCGTCAGCCAGTCCCCACGAACCCAGTCCGCCCCAAAAAGAGCCAGGAGCCGCCAACCCGGCGGAAGATTGAGAGTGACGTTCAAGGCGTCAGCATCTGCCTGCCACCCGGAGGCCGGGAGTTCGCCGGCATGCTCGATGCGTCCGGTCGCTTGGAGATTGATATTCCGCGACCGAATTTCAACTCCCGCAGCTCCGTTGCTGGGATTGCGGGTCACCAGCAAGCCCTGGCCATCATTGCGAACCGAACCGAGTTCCTGCCCGGCAGCGGTGTCCAGCCGCCAGATTTGCTGGAGGCTCCCCAGGATCTCGTCACGGAAGGTCAGGCCGCGCCCGCTCTCATCGAGCCAGAGGGAGCGGCGGATCCTAAGCCCTTCGGGTCGCTGGGATCCCATCCCGCGCATCCGTTCCTCGAGCCGCAAGGGCGAAGAGGTCTCCCACCGGAAGACCGGCAGATCGCGCCACCTTTCGGGAAGAGTGGTCTGGGAAACATCGACCGCCGGGGCACCGGTAACCTCGACGAGTCGCAGGCTCGGATCCGCGCGAAAGGCAATCAGCTCGTCGGCCGCCGCCGGCTTGGCCTCGGGCGAATAACGAATTTCCTTCGGATTATCCAGCCGAAAAGCGTCCACCAGAATCGTCCATTTGCCCGGACGCACCTGGACTTTCATGCGCCCGGCATCGTCGATCGCCACGGGGATGCGGCTGTCAACGGCGGCAAGCTTCCAGCCCTCCGGCAGGATGGAACCGATCTGCTCCTCGCGATTCCTCCCCGAAACAATCAGTTCGATCTCTGTGCGTAGCCAAAGAGGAATTCCGTCTTCCAAAACAGAGTAAACTTTGACACCCAGAAAGTCGGTTTCGGCCGCCTCCGTGGAAGCGCTCCGCCTTAGCCAAAGAATTCCGTCATCTCCCCAGACCGGGGACTCGACCGGCACGCCATCCAGAGTTAGCGCCAGGATTCCGATCGTGGATGGCATCGAAATCTTCCGCGGCTCCTCGTTCCATTCGAAAATTCCTTCGATACGATGCGTCCCTGCAGGCAGCTTCAGCGACGGCCGCTCCCCGTGCTCGACCACGGGCTGGGCCACACCGTTTACCTTGACCGCGCGCGGCCAGGTGTCGGCATCACCGGGCAGAGGGACCCAGGATTCACTGAAAACCGTCGTTTCAAGCTCGAAGTGTCCCGAGGTTCGATCGACAGCCAGTGTCAGCCGCGAAGGCCAAAAGCAAAGGGGCTTGGAAGGCTCGTCATAAGGTGTCGGGCACGCTCGCTCCGGGTAGTCCCAGGTCGCCCAATCCTCCCAACCCCGCAGAGCTTCCGGAATCTCGCGGGCGCCTCGCGGGAGTTGAGCGCTCAGGGAAAGAGGAATGACTGTCCATGCTAAGAGAATCGCGAAGCGGACAAAGCGCAGTGGGCTGGTCATAGGAAAGGGGCGCTGATTGAACAGATCTTAGCGCCGCCGCGCCAGAGGAATGTGAAAGTTTGGCCGAGAGGTGATACTGTACATTACGAAGAAAGGGGCGCATTTATTAAGCATGCAACGAAAGGATTTTGAGTTTACGCGCCGGCGGTTTCTCCAATCGATGGGCCTGGCAGCAAGTTACTTTAGCGTGCCGGGTCTCTTCGCTGAAGAACTGGCACGTCGAACCCCGCCGATGACCGTCGGTCCGCTCTATCCAGATAAACTGCCGCTCGATACCGACAACGACCTGGTGATCGTGAACGATGCGGTGACGCCCGCCGTCGGGCAGATCACCCAGCTGAGTGGCCGCATACTCGACCCTCGGGGCGGACCGATCCGCGACGCCCTGGTCGAGATCTGGCAAGTCGACAGCACCGCCACGTATTTGAAGGAACGCAGCTACCGGCCAGTCGGCACTTTTGATCCGAGCTTTCAGGGATTCGGACGATTTCTCACGGGATCGAGCGGCGAGTATTACTTTCGGACCATCAAGCCCGTGCCCTATCCGGGCCGGTCTGCCCCGCATATTCACTTCATGATAAAGATGAAGGGGCGGCCGCCCTGGAGCACGCAGCTCTATATCAAAGGTCACCCGGGCAACCAGCGTGACGGTCTTTACAGATCGGTAGGAGATCTCAACGCTCAATCGCTGGTGACAGTGGACTTTTCCCCCATCAAGGGCTCACGCATCGGAGAACTCGCGGCGAGGTTCGATATCGTTCCTGGCTTTACGCCCGAAGATTGATCGATCGCGGCTTGCGCCTTTGCGGCCGATCGAGGCAAACTAAGCCGGCTTGCGTAAGCCATATGGCAAAAGTCCAAACGAACGGGATCGAGATTTTCTATGAGGAAAACGGCGCGGGCGAGCCATTGTTGCTGATCGCCGGATTTGCCTGTGACCACGCCAATTGGTCCAAAGTCGTCCCCTTGCTGGCGTCGCGAAATCGACTGATCACTTTTGACAATCGAGGAGTTGGTCAATCCTCCTCGCCAGACGTTCCGTACAGCATTCATGAGATGGCCGAGGACGCACTCGGCCTCCTTGACTCCCTCGGCCTCTCGTCCGTCCACGTGGCCGGGCACTCCATGGGCGGTCAAATCGCCGTAGAACTGGCTCTCAATCACCCTGAACGGGTCAAATCGATGATGCTTCTCGCCTCCTGCGCCAGGGTCGACCGGCGGGGCAAGGCCATCATCGAGTCATGGGGCGACCTGCCCCGGCTGGTGGACCCGGTCACTGCCATCCAATTGAGTTTGCCGTGGATCTACACGAGCCGCTTTTATGAAACCCCGGGGGCGATCGATACCGTCATCCAAGAGATGCTGACCAATCCGTTTGTCCCCGCCTTGGCCGGCATATTTCGGCAAAGCCGGGCAATCACAAGCTACAACGGGGTCGCGCGACTTGGCGAAATCGCGTGCCCGACACTGGTCGTCGTGGGAAACCAAGACATCCTCGGCGGCCGGGCGTTTTCCGAGGAACTGGCGCACGGCATTCCCGGTGCCCGGCTGACCATTCTCGAACAGGCCGCGCACGGTCTGGTGACCGAATCGGCCGAGGCGACCGCCACCGTCATGGCAGGCTTTTTGGCGGAACTCGACGGCCACCGGTCTTGACGGAGCTTTTTCCCGGGCTCAAGCGTTTTCGCTGGCGAGATTTCGGTTCATTTCCCGGCGCTCGCCGGCGAGACTGGCGATCTGATCGCGAATGTCGGGGAAGCGGCTCAGGAATTGACGGAAGTCACGCCGGCTGAGCGTGGCGAATTTGCTGAAATCGAGAGCGGTCACGTCCGCGGATCGGGGCAGCCCGCTGATCAGCGCCATCTCTCCGAAGTAATTTCCCGGGCCCAGCTTGATTCGTCGGTCAGCGACCGAGACCTCCACCTGACCTTGGGAAATGAAATAGACCGCCTCCGCCTTATCGCCGGCCCGGATGATACGTTCGCCGGGCTGCGCGCTGCGCGGTTCGAAGTGCAGCACGAGCACCTCCCGTTGCTCGGGCGTCAGTCCCTGGAAGAGCGGGAACCGATCGACCAACTCCTCCGGCGTGAAGGTCTTGTGCGCGGCGGCTCTCTCCTCGGTTTTCAAGCGGGTCGCCTCGAGATCTCGTTTGAGACTTTCAAACCCGGCACTGCGCGCGTCCTCGAATCGCTTCTTGAGCTGGGGATTTGTTCGCACGCGACGGATCAAACGGTCGGCGCCGGCAAAAACGAACGGATTCAAGGTAATGGACAAGATTGCGCCAGCGAGGATGAGGTTGAGGCCCTCCTGGTTCATCAGATCATAAGTGATCCCCAGCCCGGCCAGGATAAACGAGAACTCACCAATCTGCGCCAAGGAAGCCGAGACTGTCAGGGCGGTGCTCAAGGGAAACCGCAACAACAAAACGATTCCGAACGCCACCAATGACTTCCCAACCAGGATGAGCAGCAGCACGCCCGCCACCATGAGCGGCTCACGGACGACGACCGAGGGATCGAACAGCATGCCGACGGAAACGAAGAACAACACCGCAAAGGCATCCTGCAATGGCAGAGAATTCGCCGCGGCTTTGTGACTCAGGTCGGACTCCTGCAAGACCATGCCCGCGAAAAAGGCGCCGAGGGCAAAGGAAACTCCGAAGAGCTCTGCCGAACCAAAGGCGATGCCCAGGGCAACCGCCAGAACGCAGAGCGTAAAAAGCTCGCGCGATCCCGTGCGCGCCACCTGCTTCAACATCCATGGCAGGACGCGCGGGCCAATCAAAAGAAGAATCGCCATGAAGGCAGCGACCTTGGCGAGGGTGATTCCCAGGATGGTCAGCAGCCCCGCTCCCTGCGATCCCGGGCCATGATCATTTGCCCGCCCGCCGAAGGTCTCGGCCAGGGCCGGCAAGAGGACCAACGTTAGCACCATGGCCAGATCCTCGACAATGAGCCAGCCGATCGCGATGCGACCGTTCGGCGTCTCGACCGCGTTGCGCTCCTCGAGTGCTTTCAACAATACCACCGTGCTCGCCACCGAAAGGCTCAGACCCAAAACGAGTCCTGCTCCCAAGCTCCAGCCCCACAGTGCCGCCATGCCGGCCCCAATCGCCGTCGCAATGACGATCTGCCCGACGGCACCGGGAATGGCAATCCGGCGCACTGCCATCAGGTCGGCGACCGAAAAGTGCAAGCCCACCCCGAACATGAGAAGAATGACGCCGATTTCCGCCAACTGCCCGGACATCGCGCTGTCCGCCACAAACCCGGGCGTCGACGGACCGATCGACACTCCCGCAAGAAGATATCCGACCAACGGCGGCAACCCCAAGCGAATCGCGATAAAGCCGAAGGCGAAAGCGAGAGCAAAGCCAATGGCAACGGTCGCGATCAGTTCGACTTCGTGCGGCATGGATCCTCCGGTTTCATGGGTGGCTCGACGACTTTGGCGGCATTGAAATCGGTGTCAAGGAAGGGCCTGCCGACAACCGCCGACCTCCACTCCGCCGTCCTGAGAAAGTCACTTTTCGCTGGGATTTCGCTCTCATTGATTGTTGCCTGTCACCGCACAACGCCCACGTCCGGTGCCGTTTTGCAGTCTCTCGGCGCCTGGCGAGAGCTTCAGGCTCTCCCACCAAGGTCTTCTTGTGAGCGTCCGGACCAGGACGACAAAATGACGCCGGTCCGCACGCAGGCTTGCCTAGCCCGTCAAAGTCGGACACAAAACCAGAAAAGTCCACTCGGCGATGAGGATATTTGCCTGCAAAGAACGCCTGGCCGGCGAGCGCCGCGCGCCGGTTACCCCGGGTAGCGTCAGCAAGCTCGTCAAGCTGGGAGCCGGTGTCGAAGTGGAGGAAGGCCTCGGCGACTCGATATCCTACCGTGATGCGGATTACGAGGCCGCCGGAGCGACCGTCGCGCGCGACCGCGAGCGATCGTTCCACGAGGCGGACCTCGTGCTGCGCGTCCGCCCGCCGACGGTCGATGAAGTCGGCCTGCTCAAGCCCGGATCGCTTCAGATCAGCTTTCTGGATCCCTTCAATCAAAGGCCACTTGTCGAGCGACTCGCCTCCGGGCGCATCACCGCGATCAGCATGGAAATGATCCCGCGCACCACAGTGGCCCAGAAAATGGATGCGCTGAGTTCGCAAGCGAACCTCTCCGGCTATGTCGCCGTCATTCTCGCGGCTCGCTATTGCTCGCGCATTTTCCCCATGATGATAACGCCCGCGGGAACCATCAAACCGCTGCGTGTTTTTGTGATCGGAGTCGGAGTCGCCGGGCTTCAAGCCATCGCGACGGCGCGCCGGCTGGGCGCAACCGTGGAGGCCTTCGATACCCGGCCCGTCGTTGAGGAACAGGTAAAGTCTTTGGGGGCTCGCTTTGTCAAACTGGACCTCGGCGAAGTTGCCCAGACCGCGGACGGTTACGCGAAACCGCTGACGCCGGAACAGATCGAGAAGCAACGGGAGCTTCTGGCCGAACGCGTGGCGTCGGCGGATGTCGTGATCACCGCAGCGCAGGTTTTCGGACGCAAGGCGCCCATTATCGTGACCTCGGCGATGGTCCAGCGGATGAAACCCGGGAGCGTCATTGTCGACACCGCCGTCGAGTCAGGAGGCAACGTCGAAGAGCTGAAGCACAACGAAGTTGCGGACATCGGAGGCGTGACCGTCGTAGGACTGGCCGACCTTCCCAGCCGCGCGGCCACGAACGCCAGCGACATGCTGGCCAACAATTTCGCGGCGCTCATCGAGCATTGCTGGGACAAACAGCGGCAAACGTTCTCCCTCGATCTGACGCAGGAGATTTTGCGGCGATGCGTCGTGACGCATGGCGGCGAGATCTGTAACGAAACCATACGCACCGCCTACGGGCTGCCTCCACAACAAACTGCCTCCCCATCATGAGCTCTCAAGCCGCGATCGCCACTTTCTACCTTTTCATGCTGGCGGCCTTTCTTGGCTACCAGGTCATTTCACGGGTGCCATCCCTGCTCCACACGCCCTTGATGTCGGCGACCAACGCCATTTCGGGCATTTCGCTCGTCGGCTCGCTGGTTGCCGCCGGAGCCCAGCACACCACGTTCAGCACCATCCTTGGCTTTATCGCGGTGACCTGTGCGACCACCAATGTCGTCGGCGGCTTCATCATCACCGATCGCATGCTCAGGATGTTCAAAAAGAAACGGACGCCAGCGCCGGAAGAAACCAAGCCGTAACGCATGCGCCACTATCTCATCGAGGCGAGCTATTTCCTGGCCTCGATTCTTTTCATTCTCGGTCTGCGCGGGTTGAGCCATCCGGAGACGGCCCGCCGCGGTATGCATCTGGCCGAGTTCGGGATGCTCATGGCGATCATCGGCACCCTGATGCATCAGGACATTGTCAGCTACGAATGGATCATCGCCGGACTGCTCCTCGGCTCAGCGATTGGCACTGGCATCGGCCTCTGGGTGCCGATGACGGCCATGCCGCAACGAACCGCCTTTTCGCACGCGTTCGGCGCCCTGGCCGCGGCGCTCGTCGGCATCTCCGAGTATTCGTTGCACGGCTCTGAGCTGAGCCGATTCACCATGGGAGCGATCGGCTTCGACGTCCTGCTCGGCTCCCTGACGACGACGGGAAGCCTGGTCGCCTTCGCGAAGCTGCAGGGCATGCTGCCGGGGCGACCACTAACCTACAAGGGACAGAACATTTTCAATCTTTCCCTTCTCGGCGTGATCCTTCTTGCCTTTGTCATCCTGATCTTTCATCCGGGAATGGCGCCTCTTTTCTACCTGATGGCCTTCCTTTCACTGATCTTTGGCGTGTTGCTCGTGCTCCCCATCGGCTCCGCGGACATGCCGGTGGTCATCGCGCTGCTGAACGCCTACGCCGGGCTCGCCTCAGCAGCAATCGGCTTCGCCATTTCCAACAACGTCCTCATCATTGCCGGCACTCTGGATGGCGGATCGGGGTTTATTCTCTCGATCGTGATGTGTCGCGCGATGAACCGATCGATCACCGCGGTCCTCTTTGGCGCGTTCGGAAAAGTCTCTGAGAGCGCGGCCAGCGAGACCGGCGGGACGATGCGGGTGGTCAACATCGAGGATCTTGCGCCCCAGCTCGCCTATGCGCGTCAGGTGGTCTTCGTGCCTGGCTACGGCATGGCCACGGCCCAGGCGCAGCACGCCGTCCGTGAACTCTCCACGGCGCTGGAGAAAGCGGGGGTGACCGTGAAATTCGCCATTCACCCGGTGGCCGGACGCATGCCCGGTCACATGAACGTTCTCCTGGCGGAAGCGAACATTCCCTACTCCCAACTCTACGAACTCGAGCAGATCAATCCCGATTTCGCCGCGACCGATGTTGCCGTGGTGGTCGGGGCCAACGACGTGGTGAATCCGGATGCGCGAGACAATTCATCAAGCCCTATTGCCGGCATGCCAATCCTGGAGGTCGATCGCGCGAAAGCCGTTGTCGTTTTGAAACGCGGTAGCGGAAAAGGGTTTTCCGGTCTCGAGAACCCGCTCTTCACCAAGCCCAACTGCGCCATGCTCTATGGTGACGCGAAGGAATCCCTTACCCAACTGACGCAGGCCGTCATCAAAGTTTAGCAAACCCGGCGCCGCTCCACTTCTCTCATGAGCTCCCCAACCCCGAAAGGCGTGCTGCTCCCGCGTCTCCTGACCTTCTGTCATGGTTGCGATCCACGGGCAATGACACGCAGGACTGCCCGCGGTGAGGCGTCGTCGGGTGTCAGGAGAGCAAGAACATCGCCTCCACGAGCGTTTGGGAACAACGCGTTTGTCCTAAACTCTGTTGAGGTCCACCATGAGTCACCGTAAGTCGCCATTCCTATGACCCAGAAGATTGCTTCCACAGACCATCCCATTCACGCACTCCTCGCGGAACGGTGGAGCCCCTACTCCTTCGACGACCGAACCGTGGCGTCGGCCGACATTTGTTCATTGTTCGAGGCGGCTCGCTGGGCACCGTCGTCCTACAACGAGCAGCCATGGAGTTTCATTGTGGCGAGGAAGGAAGAGACCGACGAGCACGCCCGGCTTCTCTCGTGCCTTGTCGATGCCAACCAGGAATGGGCCAAAGCCGCGCCGGTGCTTGTCTTGTGCGTCGTCAGCTTGAAATTCACCCGCAATGGCAAGGACAACCGGGCCGCCGTCCATGACCTCGGACTCGCCGCCGCCAATGTGGTGGTGGAAGCGACTGCCCGAGGACTTTCTGTGCATCAAATGATTGGCATTCTTCCGGAGAAAGCGCGCGAGGTGTATGGGATTCCGGAGAATTCGGAGGCATGGACGGCGATGGCGATCGGTTATCGGGGCGATCCGGCCCGGTTGCCGGATGAACTCAGGGAGCGCGACCTGACCCCGCGGCCGAGAAAGCCTCTCTCGCAGTTCGTCTTTGCCGCGCGCTGGGGAGATCCCTCACCGCTGGTGGACTAGGCGGGACCTCGCCACGCGCAGGCAACGTGGCCGAGGCTCGACGAGTCGCGACGACCACTGTAGTTATTGAGTCGATGTGGAACTCTCTCAAATGGCTGAATGAGCCCGCCAACTGGAACGTCCAGCAAGATCAACTGTCCGTCGACGTATCGCGGGAGACGGATTTCTGGCGAAAAACGCATTACGGATTCATTCGCGATTCCGGTCATTTCTTTTTCCAGCCGGTTGCAGGTGACTTTTCGGTTCAGGTGTGCGTTCGGGGCGACTATGCATCTCTCTACGACCAAGGCGGCCTCATGCTGAGACGCTCGGAAGAATATTGGATGAAGTGCGGGATCGAATATGTCGATGGCGTTCAGCAGGCCAGTGTGGTGGTGACCAACGACTATTCGGACTGGTCGGTGACAGCGCTGCCGACCAATCCGCGCGACGTCTGGTTTCGTGTGAAGAAACAGGGCGACAGCCTCGAAGTCTTCTGTTCAGTTGACGGCGCGGATTTCACCATGCTGCGAACGGCTTATCTTCAGTGCCTTGATCGGGTCGACGTCGGCGTCATGTGCGCGGCGCCGCAGGGACCCGGATTTCATATCGCGTTTTGCGAACTGGCGATCGAGCCTGCGTGAATCGCCGCTATGAACGCTCCGTCCCGTCTGGTTGGCCATGAGCACGCAGAACCTTGAGCGGCTCGCTGGACTCATCCAGCGCGAGCGCGAGGCTTTGCTCTCGCGGTGGCGGGCACAGGTGCGAGAGCTTCCGTCCGCAAAGCACCTCGATACCCCTACCCTCAACGACCACGTTCCCGCCTTGCTCGACGAGGTGGCGACCGCGTTTCGTTGCGTAAATGACCAAAGCATCCCGGAAGCGCTGCTCGAGGGAAGCCCACCCATCCATGGACTCGAACGGTACGAAAACGGCTTCGACATTGTGGAGGTGGTGGCGGAATACAACATTCTTCGGGGATGCATCCACGACCTGGCAGAGAGCAACGGTCTTGGCTTAGGGGGCAGGGCGTTTCATATTTTGAACCGGGTCTTTGATGAGGCCATCGGGCTGGCGATTCAGACGTTTGCCACGCAGCAGGCCCTCGAAGTGCAACGGCGCCGCGATGAGTATCTCGCCTTCGTAACCCACGATCTGCGCACGCCCTTGAATGCCATCGCCATGGCGACCAGAATCCTCGAACTCGAACTCTCGGGTCGTGATTGCGCGGACTCATCGCGTATTCTGAAAACGCTTCGCCGCAACGTCCAGCACCTCGAGTCCCTCGTCGACAAGGTGCTCAAGGAAAGCGCGCATGTTCAGACGGAGGCGGGCATCAGGCCGGAGCGTCGCCTGTTCGATCTGTGGCCGCTTGTCGAATCGGTGATACTTGATCTCAATCCGGTAGCGAGCACGGCCAGCACCAAACTTCTCAACGCGATTCCCGAAGAGCTGAGCATCTATGCGGATGCCGGCCTGGTCCGGCGGATCTTTCAAAACCTGCTGGCCAACGCGATCACTTACGCGCCGCGAGGCGAGGTTGTCATCGGAGCGCGCGAAAACGATGGTTCGATCGAATGCTGGGTGAGCGACAATGGGGCCGGCATTCCCGAGGACCGCCTCGAGAATATCTTCAAGAAGCTCGAGACCGACCGTCAAAGCGAAGGCGGAACCGGGCTCGGGCTCGCCATTGTGAAGACCTTTGTCGAAGCACAGGGCGGAAAAGTCACCGTCGAAACAAAGGAGGGCGAAGGCACCACGTTCCGGTTGAAGTTTTTCGAGGCGGCGGGCGAACAGACCTCAAGCGCCATTTCCTAAGCAAACAGAACCATCGGCCATGTCACGAATCAACTACTATCAAGTAGCCCCGGAAGCTATCAATAAGCTCGCCGGCGTCACCAAACATCTCGAATCCTCTTCGCTCGATCCGCTCGTCCGCGCCCTCGTCGAAATTCGCGTCTCTCAGATCAATGGCTGCGTCTATTGTGTGGACCTGCACACGGAACAGGCCCGGCGATTGGGCGAGACGCAGCAACGCCTTGACACGCTCCCCGTCTGGCACGAATCGCCCTACTTCGACGAACGGGAACGCGCCGCCCTGAACTGGGCCGAGTCGCTCACCCTCGTCTCTCAAACACGGGCCCCGGACTCTGACTATGACCAGCTCTGCGAGTACTTTTCGGAAGAGGAGATCGTGGACCTCAGTATCGCGATTGCCCTGATGAACGCGTGGAATCGAATCTCCGTCGGCTTTCGCAAAATGCCTGACTGAAGCCATGACCATTCCCAAACGGCAACTCGGCAACTCGGCCCGGGAGGCCCGTTGGTCGGTTGCCTCGGATACGGCGCGATGGTCCTCGAAGGCTACTACGGACCGTCCGATGACGAGAAGGCGACGACCACGATTCGTCATGCACTCGAACGGGGCCTCACCCTGATCGATTCAGCCGACGCCTACGGCAACGGCCACAACGAATCCTTGGTGGGTCGGGCGATCCGGGACCGACGCCAGGAAGCCTTCGTCTGTACAAAGTTCGGAATTGTCTTGGATCCGACCGACACGGGATCGGATGTGCCGACGGGATGGGGGTTCTCGCTAAAGATCAATGGGCGGCCTGCTTATGCGAAGAAAGCCCTTCGCGAGAGCTTGGACCGCCTGGGGGCTCGACGCGATCGATCTTTGGTATTTGCACTATCCTGACCCGGCGACGCCCATTGAAGACACCGTTGGAGAGCCCGGGAGCTCAGCGTGACGCCGGCTCAACTGGCGTTGGCCTGGCTTTTGCATCAGGGGCCGGATATCATTCCGATTCCTGGAACGCGCCGGCCCGAGCGTGTTGATGAGAACGCCGGAGCGGCCACGATCGCGCTCGATCGCCGCCAACTCGATAGAATCGACAACCTCGCCCGGCCCGGCCTCGCCGAAGGCGCCACGTTACTCTAAGAATCGGGCGATCCTTGGCGTCGTGTGCCGCACTCCCAAATGGGAGGATCTTTCCGAAACGTCCCGCAGGCGCGCGATCGCTATTTCTTCTTGGTGGCGCCGTAGAGGTAATCTTCCTCCTTGCCGGTCTCAAAGTATTCTTCGAGTTCTTTGGCCAGTGGCGAATTGAGCTTTTTCAGGGTGGCGAGATCGGCCTGAGCATCGGCCTTGCGGCCCAGCTGGGTGTAAAGAACGCCACGATACATGTACGCCTCCGCCAGTTTCGGCTTCAGCTCGATCGCCTTGTTGTACAAAGCGAGCGACTTCTGATAGTTCGCCGCGCCCTGTTTTCTAAGGGTGAAGGCAAGGTTGTTGTAAGCCTCGGCTAAGTTTGGATCCAGCTTGACGGCCTCTTCGAACTTCTTCTGCGCCTGCGCAAACTGCTTCTTCTGCATGAGCTCGACGCCTTGATTGTAGGCCGTGACCGCAGGACTTTGCTGCTTTGCCGACGGCTCGTCGTCAGGAACAACCGGCGCACTGCCGGCACCCACCGCAAGCGAAACGCTCGCCACCAAGACGAGACTGCAAACCAAGGGAAAGTATTTCATCATATCTACCGCTTTTGTTCCAACCGGACGATCGCACGTCCTTTGTGAATACGGCTCTTCAAGGTACGCGCGGAGGCCAGATCGCGTCAAGCCACCGACCCTCGATCGGGATCCACCCACGAAGACACAGTAGACAGATGGTCTGATATCGAGTTCATAGTCTCGGAGTGAATCGAGCCTTGCGCGAATCCCACCGTTACCATGAGCCACCGCTTTGAGCTTTCCGGTCGAATCAAAAGCATCGGGCACGCGATCGACGGCATTCTTTACGTCCTTCGGTCCCAGCACAATGCCTGGATTCATGCGGCCGGCACGATTCTCGTCGCCGCGGCCGGTTTTTTCTTTCACCTGGGCGCGGCCGAATGGTGCTGGATCGTCCTGGCAGCTACCTCGGTTTGGACCGCCGAAGCCCTCAATACAGCCCTGGAACTGCTCGCCGACGCTGCGACCAAGGAATTTCACCCACTGATCGGTCAAGCCAAAGACGTGGCGGCCGGTGCGGTGCTGGTAACGGCGATCGGCGCGCTCATCATCGGCGGCATCGTTTTCTGGCCCCATGTTCATGATCTCGTCTTTGGAGTCTAGCAAGCCGCCGAATGAGATGTAGCAACACGCTAAAGCCCCCTGACAAAGGAAATTGCATTCCAAAACGGCCAAACTACCGTGAGGAGGAACGGGCGGCTGGGTCGACGGTGCCGAGAAATCACGTGAAGTCGCCGGCTACCGACCCTGAAACGCGATCGATCCTATGCCTGTCTACATGGACCGTCATTATCTGGAAGGCGCCACCCGCCACGCGCTCGCCAATGCTCATTCGAAGGATCTGGCGAACCAGAGCAAGAATGGTGTGCGGTTCATCACCTATTGGTTCGACGAGGAACGGTCAACGGCATTTTGCTTGGGCGACGCTCCGAACAACCGAAACGCCGAAATCCCCCTGCACCTCAGGATTGGTCTCAGCGTGGGCGGACCTGTGGAGGACGACAACGACTTGTTTGGAGCGACCGAGCAACTCGCGTCGCGGCTTTGCGAGCATGCCACAGCCGACCAGATCCTGGCCGCGGAAGACGTCGTGAAACAGTCGCCGAACCAGAAATTTAGGTTTTCCAGCGTCGGTGCGATCACGCCCAAAGGCTTCCATCTTCCCGTCCCGATTTACGAGGTCCTTTTGACGCGATAGTTAATCCGGACGATCGATCTTCCGTGAAAAAGCCAACTGCTTACCACGCATGAAACTGGAACACGTTGCGATATACACCAGAGACCTGGAGGCACTCAGAGCGTTTTACATGAGATATTTTCAAGCGACCTCGAACGATCTTTATGTGAATCCCCGGAAGGGATTTCGGTCGTATTTCCTGTCATTCGCCGACGGAGCCAGACTGGAACTCATGCAAATGGACTCCGTCCCCGTCTCACTGAACGATCCGATTGCCCAGGCCACGGGCATAATTCATATCGCGTTCTCGCTGGGTTCGCGAAGCGCTGTCGACGACATGACCGAGCGCCTTCGGCACGATGGATTTCGCATTCTGGACGGTCCGCGTCAGACCGGTGACGGCTATTACGAGTGCGCCTTTCTGGATCCCGACGGGAATAGAATCGAAATCACCGAATAGACAGGCTGGACCTTGAAGGCGCTGGTGAAAGCGATGCCAGTCCTCCTGCCCCTGGCCGCTCAATGGGCGTCGCAGCAGGAGCGAAGGATCTTGCTGAGCGGAGTGCCGCTCAGCGAGCCACATTTCTCGGACGCTCAGTTGATGGGTGTGATGCACCCCGAAAAGATCCGACTTCTCAAAGTGGACCGAATTCCGTTGCCCGCGAGCAAATTGCTGCGCTCTGCGGCAAAACTGACCGGACTCGTTTCTCCCGACACCGCCGGGATGTCCCTGCGCTACGGCATCTTCATTCGATTCGATTGCTGGGGCGACCGGCGGATCATCGCTCACGAATGCGTCCACACCGCGCAGTACGAACGCTTCGGAGGCTTCCGCGAATTCCTGAAGCATTATCTGCGGGAATGCCTGGAAGAGGGATATCCCGCCGGTCCATTAGAGCAGGAAGCGATCCAACGGTCTCAGGAAATCGACCGATCAAAAGCGTAAGGCCCGCCTTCCGCTATTTCACTGCGTCCGCCAAAGCGGCCCGCAGGGTCGGAAACTGGTGCCGATAGCCCTTCTCGAGGCACACTTTTGGCGCCACCCGGTTGCTGTCGAGCATCAAGTGCGACAACTGCCCGAGCGAAAGGCGAAGAGCAAAAGCCGGCGCGGGAAGGATGGCCGGACGGGAAACGCAGCGGGCGAGTTCCTTCGTAAACTCGCTGTTGCGGACTGGCTCAGGCATCACGGCGTTCACCGGGCCGCTCAGCGCTTGATTGTTCAGCGCCCAGACGATGATTCCGGCGACATCCTCGACGTGGACCGTGCTCATCCACTGGCGACCACTCCCGAGTTTGCCACCCAGTCCGAATTTAAATAGCGGACCAATCAATCTGAGAGCTCCGCCCTGGCCGATGACAAAGCCGATGCGCACGACGACCACCCGCACACCCAGAGACTCCGCGCGTGTCGCTTCCGCCTCCCACTCGCGACAGACTTCCGCCAAAAACCCGCTCCCCGACGAAGAGAATTCGTCGACCAGATTCTCTCCGGTGTCTCCGTAAAATCCGATCGCGGACGCGTTCACCAGGACACGCGGCCGGACACGCATTTTCTCCATCGCTTCAACGATGCGGCGTGTCCCGAGAACACGGCTTTCCCGAATACGGCGCTTTTTCTCCGCGGTCCAAAGCCCAAGGATCGATTCGCCGGCAAGATTGATCACGCCCTCCAGACCTTCGAGATCCGGAGGGGTTTTCATTTGGAAAAGACGGTCGCCGGCTGATGGTCGGCGCGAAAATCCCACTGTCTCGAGGCCCATCTGGCGACAATGCGCCCGGACGCACGAACCGATGAATCCACTCGCTCCCGTGATGCCGATCTTCATTTGCATTGTATTTAGGATCCAAACCTTCTGCGAAGCCAACCGTACGGAAATCGATCGCCGGGGCAATCGGTTGGTTTCGGATTGATCTTCTTATGCGGCACGACAATCGCCTTCCTTCCCTTGACCTTGCCTACGCGATCGCGGAGATAGCTGATGAGCTCGTCCATGGCCGCCAGTTGGGCCTTGGTCGGCAAGTCACGATTAAGATCGCCCACCAGGCAAATCCCGATGGCGATGTTATTCAGATAGTCGCTGGCCACATGCCCGCCATTGACTTGCCGCGTCCAGCGTGGACCGATCTCGATCTCGCCGTTGCCCGAGGAACTTCCGTTGCCAACGACAAAATGATAGGCGAGCCCGTTCTGCATCTTGCGGACGCGTCGGTGGTAGGTGTCGAAAATACGGGCATTGCCCTGCCGGGTGCCGCTGTTGTGGACGATGATATACTTCCAGCGGCCTTTCTTCACCCTGGCCCGGTCGATCGCCCTGCGCACGCCCGGGGTCAGGTACCGCCAACGCTTGAACCATCCGCCCGACCGCTTCAACGGCTGCAGTCCCTGGTCTTCTTCGACCCCCGATTTCTCAATCAAGATCGGGGCCTCGAGGCGTTCGCCTCGCGGCGTTGTTACCCTGGGCGTCTGAGGAGTCGGTGTTTCCAAAGGAATCACATCGGGAGTCGGGCTCTCTTTGGGGGGGGCCGCGGGTTTGGAACGCGGGATTTCCTCGGGTTCGGGCGTTGGGCGCGGCGTCTCTCTGGGTCGTGGTGTTGAGCGGGGAGTTTCTTTGGGTTGCGGCGTTGGGCGCGGCGTCTCCCTTGGTTCCGGCGTGGGTTTGGGCGTCGGCCGGGGAGTCGGGGTGGGCGTCGCAGCGGCTTTGGGTTTTGGGCGCGGGGTGACCGTCGGCTTTGGCACTGGGCGGATGTCTTCGCGGGCCTTGAGGAAGAGGCTCTTCTTCTGCTCATCCGTCAATTGAGCTCGGAGCCATGGAGCTGGTGCCGAGACGCAGACTAGGAGGATGAGTACAAGTAAGAGCCTTTTCCGCATCTCTCCGCGCACGCTAACAGATGACTTGGCTTGTTCAAGTCGTTGACCAATTGAAGTGCACAACGCTCCCGTGTAGAATTGCTCGTGAAACGGCTCCTGGCACTGCTGCTTCTGGCGACTTCCCCGCTGGTCGCGCAGCAGGAGGAAATTCAATCCGAGGCCGTGCGCGCGTTTCAGGCCGGGGATTTCGCGACAGCCAAGTCCCTTTTCCAATCACTGCTGGAAATCGATCCGAAGAATCCGGCCGCTCGGAATTATCTGCGCGCTATTGCCCTTCGTGAAAGCGGCGGACCCGGCCTCGAGGCGTCCCTGAGAAATATCAACATTTCTGCAGTTGATTTCCGCGACGTCACCGTCCGGGAAGCGGTCGCGTTCGTCGCGCAGAAAGTTCAGGAGATCAGCGCGGGCAAGCGGTCGGTCAACGTTGTCTGGATGGTTCCTCCTGAGACGACCGAGGGCACCAGGATCACCTTGAGTCTCCGAAACGTGCCGGCCTCCGAGGTCTTGCGATACATCGGCGACGCCTCGAATCTTCGCTTCACCTACGACGCGCATGCATTGAAGATCCGGCCGATGACCAAACCTTCCGGGGAAGCGGCGAGCGAATAGCGCCTTGCGGGAGAGCCGTCTCAGTACAACACCCGCACCAGGTAGAGCCCATCGGACGGTGCGACGTGGTTCCATTTCGGGGATCCGGTTTCGAGTCGCGCCCGCAGACCCTCGAGAGGCTCGCGCTCCTGCGCGACGCGAACGATCGCGCCTGTCAGCATGCGGACCATCTTGTAGAGGAAACCCTCTCCCTCGAAGGTGAGGGTAATCAATCCGTGGCGCTGAGAGAGCGCGATCCTTCGTAGCGTTCGGGTAGCGTCTTCCGCGAGCTTTCCGCGGTTGGCACAGAAAGCGGCAAAATTGTGGCGCCCGATCAGCACTGCCACCGCCTGCCGCAGCAGATCGATGTTCAGCGCCGAGGGAACGTGCCACGCCCGTCCGAATTCAAGGGGCGGAAGAACTGGTCCATGGCGAATCAGGTAGCGATAAATTTTCGCCTTCGCCGCGAACCTCGCGTGGAAGTGCGGAGTGGCGCGCCGGGAGCTCATGACCCGAATCGTGGGCGGCAGGTTTGCGTTTAAGGCACGCAGCCATTCCGGGGGACTCATCGCTCCGGCGACGTCCGCATGCGCGCACTGACCCAATGCGTGCACGCCCGCATCCGTCCGCCCGGCACCATGCACCACGACGCGCTCTCCGGTCACCTCTTGAAATGCCTGCTCCAGAAAATCCTGGACCGCATTGGACGAGGCTTGGCTCTGCCAGCCCGCGTACGGCCGGCCATCGTAGGCAATGATCAATCGCAGCCTCATGCCTGCGCGTCGATCCAGCTTTGCAGGAGAATCTGCGCGGCCGCCTGATCGATCACGGATCGCTGGTTCTTCGCTTTTCGGCCTGCCTCGCGAAGGGCTCGCTGTGCCGAAATGGTGGTCAAGCGTTCATCCCAAGGAATGACCTGGCACGGAACCTTGGCCCGGAGGCGCTCGATGAGGAAGCGGGCTTTCTCTGCCGCCGGGCCGAACGAGCCGTCCATATTGCGCGGGACACCCACGACGATGGCGATGGCTTGCTTCTGGGTCGCCAGTTCGATGATCCGCTCGCACGGATCGCGTCGGGAAGCATCAATCGTCTCGAGCGGATGAGCCAGCAGGCCAAGATCGTCGCTTATCGCCACGCCCACGCGGACTTCGCCAGGATCAATGCCGAGAACGCGTCTGTTTTCCATTTCCAGTTGAAAATCCCACACCACAAACCTACCTTGCGCAACAACATGTCTTCCATCTCATACGGTAAATTTGGCGACACTCTCCCCATGACCAGCATTGTCGCTCTTTCGCAGGCTGCGGTCGGATTCGGCATCGGCTTGCTGCTCGCGGGCAAGCTCGACCAGACCGTTCGTCAGCGCACAGCGATTGCATTTATCGGAGCGGGAGCGGCCACCATTCTCCCATTCGTGGCAGGAATCATCGCCGACCTCAACAATCGTCCTGATTCGTCGAGACGCATCCGCCGGCAGCTCGCCAGCATTCGTGAAGGGACTGGTCTCTCTAACGGCGACGGAGCCTACTACTGAACTCGGAGGCATCAGCTTCGGGGACGCCCGAGACGTCGGTCTTGGTTGGAAGTTTGTTTGAGGGCAGCCGAACCGCCGTGGATTCGAGAGCTGACTTGATCCTCGCTTCATCGTCGGCGCGGCGTCAGACCCTGCTGCAAGATGCCGGAGTCAATTTTGAAATCGAAGCGGCCCGCGTTGAAGAGTTGACCGGCGAAGGAATGACCGCGCGCGAGCTCTGCCTGTTTAACGCACGGCTCAAAGCGACCGAGGTGGCGTCGCGATTCCCGCACCGCATCGTCGTCGGTGCGGATACTGTCGTTTCCCTGGAAGGACGCATCTTCGGCAAGCCGACAGATCTCGCCGAGGCGCGGGCGATGCTCGAGCGGCTTTGCGGCCGGATCCACGAAGTGTTGACGGGCGTCTGCCTGGTGCAAAAGAGCCGCGGGAGACTGTGCCGCTTCGCAGAGTCCACCCGGGTCAGGTTCCGGCCCCTCTGGGAAGTCGACCTCGAAGCCTATTTGCAAAGCATCGATCCCCTCGATAAGGCAGGCGGCTATGCGGCCCAGGAAGACGACGGGCGTCTGATCGAGTGCGTCGAAGGCTCGATGAGCAACGTGATCGGACTCCCGGTTGAACGCGTGCTCGCCGCCTTGAACGAACACTTTCGGCCCACGCCGACCGCGGACGCCCTGAATTCTATCGCGCCGGCTCCTCGCGGTCGAACGCGCGGTCTTCGAAACGTGTAATGCTCTTCAAGAACGTGAGAGGAACTCCACCCACCGGGCCATTGCGTTGCTTGGCGATGACAAGCTCGGCCTTGCCCTCGATGTCTTTCTTCTCTTCTTCGTCATCGGCGTAGTATTCTTCCCGCCAGAGGAGGCCGACGAGGTCGGCATCCTGTTCGATCGAGCCCGATTCGCGCAGATCGCTCAGCCGCGGCTTTCCTTTGCTATCACCGGTGCGCGCCTCCGGATTACGATTGAGCTGCGCGAGAACCACAATCGGGATCCTCAGTTCCTTGGCCAGCGCCTTGATGCCCGCTGATATCTCCGCGACCTCCACCTGGCGGTTGTCCAACCCCCGTCGGCTCGGCGACCGGAGAAGCTGAAGATAGTCGATGACAATCAGACGGATGTCGTGGCGATCCTTCAGCCGGCGGGCGCGCGCGCGCAGCTCGAGAATGGTCAGGCCGGGCGTGTCATCGATAAACATCTTGGACTCGGAAAGCCTCGTCGTGGCCTGAATGAGATTGGTCATGTCGTGTTTGCCGATAAACCCATCCCGGATCTTTTTAAGATCGACGCGCGCGTGGGAGCAGAGCAGACGCTGCATGAGCTGTTGGGTGCTCATCTCCAGACTGAATACCCCCACCGGTTTGCCAGCTTCCAGGGCGACGTGCTCGGCGATGTTCATGGCGAGCGCGGTCTTGCCCATCGAAGGGCGCGCAGCCACAACGATCATCTCGCCTTCATGCATTCCGTTGGTCATGGAATCGATCCCCCGGAAGCCGGTCGGCAAGCCGGTGAGCGCGCCACGGTTCTGAAACAGCTTTTCGATGCTGTCCAAAGCTGCCATGGCCAGCTCTTTCATCTCGGGAACCTTCGCTCGAAACCGATCGTCTCCAATCGTCAGAATCTTTTGCTCGACCTCGTCGAGAAGAATCTGGACGTCGCCCTGTTCGTCGTAAGCGCGGGCGCCGTACTCCGTGCAGGCCAGAATGATTTCCCGCAAAAGATACTTCTCGCGAAGAATCTCCAGATAGTAGGCGGCGTTACTCGCCGTCGGCACGAATGTGAACAAGTCGGTCACCGCCGCCGCCCCACCGACTTCTTCGAGGAGATGACGGTCCTCGAGGATTTGTGTCAGCGAGATGAGATCGATCGGCTTATTCGCTTCCCGCATATCCACCAGCACCGTGAAGATCCTGGCATGGGCGGGATGATGGAAGTATTTCTCGCCGACCTGCTGTTGGATGCATTCGTCGAGGACGCGCCCCGGTGCGAGCAAGACCGAGCCAAGAAGCCCCTTCTCCGCATCAATGCTTTGCGGAAGGGACCTGTGAATATCAGGTAAATAAGCCCCGCCTTTTTGGGAGTAAACCGGCCTGCGCTCGCGGCCCTGACCCTGACCAAACCCGGATTTTCTTGCGGGATTCTCGGCGGAAGTTGCCGGAGAATCGGTGGCCATTGCGAGGGAGAACTAGGTTTTCGGGGAAGGTTTCTTTCGGGTGGGCTTCTTAGAAGCGTCGGTTTCCTCGTCCACCGCTGCCCGCTTGGGGGTGGAAATCTTGAGACGAAGCTTCGCCGCCACGTCGGGGTGAAGCCGGACCTCCACCTCGTGGTCGCCACTTTCCTTGAACGCCTTGTCGAGTTCCACGGCGTGCTTCGGCAACTCCACTTTGCCGAGCTCGGTCGCCAGACGATCGTGAATATCTTTGGCCGTCACCGAGCCAAACGCCTTGCCCGTCTCGCCGGTTTCCAGAGTAAATTCCAGGACCATCTTGTTAATCCTGCCAGCCAGCTGCTCGGCGGCATTCACCTCGCGGCCCTCGCGTTCGGCGCGCTTCGCTTTGAGATGGTTGATCTTGCGCAGCGAGCTTGGCGTCACCTCAAGCGCCTTTCCGTGGGGGATCAGAAAATTGCGCGCGAAGCCGCGGCGCACTTTCACCAAATCCGCCTCTGCGCCCAGATGGGGGATGTTTTCCGTGAGAATGACTTCTGCGTATGCCATAGATCCCGAGTAAAAGCGGGAGGAGTATGTTAATTATCCGGCCACAGACGTCAAATTCAAAACTATGGAAAATCGTAGAGGGCGTGGACAAGAGCGACCGCGCGCGATTTCGGCAAAACGCCGGATTCCATCTGGTTCATGACATAGGCGAAACCAATGTGGTTTTCCGGGTCGGCGAAAGCGAGGCTTCCGCCCGCTCCTGGGTGGCCGAACGCCGAGAGCGCCGGACCGAACGTGTAGCGTTGCTTTTGGCCGGAGGCGTCGAGAGGGTCGAGCATGAAGCCGGCGGAGAAAGCGGTTTCGGTATGCAAGGTCTTGTCTTGCCCCTGAGCGAGGCGCGTGGTCATCCAGCGGATGGTTTCCGGGGAGAAGTAACGCTGCCCGGCCCATTCCCCTCCGAGCGCGAGCATGGCGTAGAACCTGGCCAGCGCGTCGGCGCTGCCGATCGCTCCTAATGACGGAAGACTGGCTGAGCGCAACGTCGGGGAATTCATGGCCGAGGGAGAAATCGTCCCGGATGGCGTCGAGAACGCCGCGCGCGTCAGCGAACCGGGCGTCGCCATCGCCTGAGAGAAGTCATCCTCCACATCGCCGCAGCCGGCCCGCGCGGCGATCATCTGCGCAGCGCGGTGATGCAGTGGCTCGGGCAGCCCGATCCAGAGATCGAGTTCCAAGGGCTCGCCAAAATGCTTTCGCCAGTATTGGCCAAGCGGGATTCCCGCAAGTTTGCGCACGCATTCATCGGCGATGTAGCCGTAGATCCTGGGAGAGTAGCCATGTTCGCCGCGGTCGTCCCAGAGAGGAGACTGCCCTTCAATTGCCCGAACGACGGCCTGGTGATCACGAAGCGCGACACTCTTGTCCGTAAGCGCCGACAAGCCCGCACGATGTGAAACGACCTCGCCCACGGTCATGCTCTCCTTGCCATTCTGCCCAAACTCCGGCCAGAACTCGGCCATTCGCGTCGAAAGGTTGAGCCTGGCTTGCTCCAGCGCATGCAACAGGCAAGAGCTCGAGAGCCCTTTCGTGGCGGACCAGACCAAGACCATCGTCTCCGAAGTCCACGGCAGCTCGCGTTGCGCGTCTCTCCAGCCAT
Organism: uncultured Verrucomicrobiae bacterium; assembly: GCA_963820865.1. GTDB lineage: Bacteria > Verrucomicrobiota > Verrucomicrobiia > Chthoniobacterales > Terrimicrobiaceae > DASTFP01. The sequence continues at coordinate 354,008 of CAWGBZ010000007.1, read as the reverse complement.
GGCTGAAGCAGATTGCCCGTTTCCCTTTCTGCCAGACGGCCACGGAAGCACCGATCTCGGCGCCGCGGACGAAATTGCTCTGGAAGATCGCTTCGACGCGAGCGGAGGCCGATTGGTCAACGGTCATTTTCCGAGTAATCCGTGCACGGACTTCAAATCGGGGTCGTACTTGGCGATTTCGCGGAACTTCCTATCCAGGCGGAAGCTGGTTTCCAAGTGCTGCGCCGCCTCGCTGAGATTCCCGAGCACGGCGTCGTAACAGCCAAGATTGTAGTGATACGTCGGTTCGCTGAGCAGGGTCGCCGGCCCGTTCAAAAGAAGTTGCTTGGCCTCGAGAGTGCGGCCCATTTCGTGCAGGCAGAACGCCCCATGAATATAGCCGGTCGCCCCCTCCGGACTCGTCGCGCGTAGCCGCGCACAAACCGCCAGGGCCTGATCCCAGCGCTTCGCACGCATGACGATGAACAGCCGCATTTGCAGCACGTCTTCGCGACCCTGGTCTTTGGGCGAAAGCGCGTCGATCTCTCGCAATGCCTCGTCGGGCATTTCCAACTCGATGTACCCCTGCACTGAAAGCAGAGCACGTTCCAAAGACATGCCCTGCCAGATAAGAGCAAATTCGCGCGCTTGCAACACGGATCACATCAGCCAGCGAAACGCGCATCACACCGCCGGAGCGAACTCCGGGCTTCATCCGCACCTGGCGTTGGCCAAGTAACCCGCCCTCAGGCGATGGTAACTTCTTTGGAAAGGTAGACGTCTTGAATCGTATTGAGGAGCTTGACGCCATCCTCCATCGGACGCTGAAACGCCTTGCGGCCCGATATGAGGCCCATACCGCCGGCACGCTTGTTGACCACCGCCGTGAAGGCGGCATCGGCGAAGTCGTGCTCGCCGCTGGCGCCTCCGGAATTGATGAGCCCCGCGCGACCCAGATAGCAATTGGCCACCTGATAACGGCAAAGATCGATGGGGTGCTCGCTCGTCAGCTCGGTGTAGATCCGCTCATCGAGCTTCCCGTAGCTGGAACCACCCGTGTTGAGCGCCTTGTAGCCGCCATTATTCTCGGGAAGCTTCTGCTTGATGATGTCTGCCTGAATAGTGCAGCCGAGATGGTTGGCCTGGCCGGTGAGATCGGCGGAGAGGTGATAATCCTTGTCCTTCTTGAACGCATTGTTGCGCAAGTAACACCAGAGGACGGTCGCCATCCCGAGTTCGTGCGCCAGCGTGAAGGCTTCGGAAATCTCGATAATCTCGTGGGCGGCGTCGTCCGATCCAAAATAGATGGTAGCTCCGACCGCGGCCGCCCCCATGTTGTAGGCGTCTTTGACGGTACCAAACAGAATCTCCTTGTGCTGGTTCGGGTAGGTCAGCAGCTCGTTGTGATTGATCTTAACCAGAAACGGGATCTTGTGCGCGTATTTGCGCGACACGGCCGCCAGCACTCCGAAGGTCGATGCCACGGCATTGCAGCCCCCTTCGATAGCGAGCTTCACGATATTCTCCGGATCAAAATAAAGCGGATTCTTGGCGAAGCTGGCGCCGGCAGAGTGTTCAATGCCCTGATCGACCGGAAGAATCGAAAGATATCCGGTGCCTGCGAGCCGGCCGGAATGATACATCCAGTTCAGATTGTTTAGCACCCGCTGATTCCGATTACTCGGGGCAAAAATGCGATCCACCCAGTCCGGACCAGGCAGATGCAGGAGCTTGGTGGGAACCGTTTGGCAGTTATGCTTGAGGAGATATTCGGCCTTATCGCCGAGCAGAGAAACGATGTTGTCGATCATGGAGAGTCGGGTGCAACTTCCCCATCTAGCAAGCGTGGAGCCGTTGTCGAGCGCGCGGCCTGACGAAAGCCGGATCGGAGAGTTTCCAAGGCCCGGGTTCCGGACCCGGCAGGCCCGCCGTTAGACGTTCCGATTGATGCAATTGAGATCCTCGAAAGAACCGATCAGGCGCTTGGTGAACGCCGCCTCGCCCGCTCCCAGCCAAATGCGCGGATCGTAATATTTCTTGTTGGGCGAATCCGCTCCTTCGGGATTTCCGATCTGTCCCTGCAGATAGTCGTGATTCTTGGCTTCGTAGGCCCGGATGCCATCCCAAAAGGCCCACTGCAGGTCGGTGTCCAGGTTCATCTTGACAGCGCCATAACCGATCGCCTCGCGAATCTCCTCGCGGGAGGATCCGGAACCGCCGTGGAAGACGAAATTCACCGGTTTCGAGCCCGTCCCCAGGTTCTTCTCGATGTAGTCCTGCGAGTTCTTCAAAATGGCGGGCTTTAGTTTCACGTTGCCCGGCTTGTAAACGCCGTGGACGTTGCCAAAGGCCGCCGCGACGGTGAAGTTCTTGCTGATCGGAGTCAGGGTCGAGTACGCTTTGGCAACCTCCTCTGGTTGGGTGTAAAGACGCGACTCATCCACTCCCGTGTTGTCCACGCCATCCTCCTCGCCGCCGGTCACGCCGAGCTCGATCTCAAGAGTAATTCCCAGCTTGGCCATTCGGGCAAGGTACTTGGCGCACGTCTCGAGGTTCTCGTGGAGCGGCTCCTCGGAAAGGTCGAGCATGTGCGAGCTGTAGAGCGCCTTGCCGGTTTTCGCGAATTGCTCTTCGCTGGCCGCGAGCAATCCGTCGATCCACGGGAGCAACTTCTTGGCACAATGGTCGGTGTTCAGGATGACCGGCACGCCGTAGGCCTTGGCGGCGTGGTCGACATACTGCGCTCCGGCGACTCCGCCGAGAATCGGACCGAGTTGTTTCTCCTTGCTGACCGTCTTGCCAATGAAGAACTGGGCTCCGCCATTGGAGAACTGAACCATCGTCGGAGAGTTGACCTCGCGAGCAGCCGCCAGCGTTGCGTTGACCGAGCTCGTCCCGATGCAGTTGACCGCGGGAAGCGCAAATTCGTTGGCCTTGGCGTAGTCGAGAAGTTCCTTCACTTCCTCGCCGAAGAGAACTCCGGCCCGAAATCGTTTGTTGTCACCCATACTAAGATTAGGAAAATTGTTTGTGGTTCTTGGTGTGCTGACTCTCCGCGCAACGCGTTACCATTGTGGAGCTCTAGCGAAACTTCTACCACACGGCGCGCGCGCATTCCAACACCAAACACATTCTTCCTGTGCGGTTGACGGTTGCAACCGGACTTGCATCCTGATCTAAAGACGGCAACGCACCGTTCGAATACCCGATGGGTCGCCAGTGGCTCCACGCAAAACGCGCCGTCGCCTCGCTGAAAAAATCACGCGCGACCGGCAAACAGGTCAAAGAGATCATGGTCGCCGCCAAGGTCGGAGGACCGGACCTCTTCTCGAACGCGCGCCTGGCCGCCGCCGTCGAAAAGGCCCGCAAAGAATCAGTCTCCCGCGATGCCATTGAACGCGCCATCAAGAAAGGCGCCGGGACCGGCGAGGAAAAGATGGCCATGGAGCACCTCGTCTTCGAAGGATATGCCCCGCACAAGGTTCCGGTCATTGTCGAGGTCTACACCGATAACCACAACCGCACCTCGCCCGAGATCCGCTCGCTCTTCCGCAAAGGGCAGCTCGGAACTTCCGGCAGCAACAAGTTTCTCTTCGATCATATCGGCCTCGTCGAAGCCTACCACCCCGGCGCTGCCATCGACATCGAGGCCGCCGCGATCGAAGCCGGCGCCAACGACGTTGAAACGCTTACCCACCGACAAAATGACGACATCCCCGAAGCTGCCACCGGCGCGCGCTTTCTCACCGAGCGAAACGCCACCGGCACTGTCTCAAAATGGCTTTCCGAGAATGGCTGGCACGTTATCACGAGCGAGCTGGGCTACCAGGCCCGGCAGATACCCCTCCCTCTCAGAGGATGACGCCGCCGAGGTCGGCGATTTCCTGCAGGCCCTCGAAGATCATGACGACGTCCATCGCGTCTGGGCGGCCATTCGCTAGTCCCTCCTCACCTCTGGAGGTAGGAAATTTGCCCTTAAAGTACGGAATGAGACGCTCTGTTCGTAAAAACGTTTGACAAGGTTGTCTCGAGGATATCACATTCAACCTACCCCCATACCGCATATGAAAAAGAGTTCTCGCGCATTTACTCTTATTGAGCTTCTCGTCGTCATTTCGATCATCGGAATCCTGGCCGCACTTGCTTTGCCGGCTCTCTTCGGTGCGTTGGCCAAAGGCCAGATGACCCAAACGCTCAGCAACATGAAGCAATTGCACCTCGCCACGCAAACGATGGCTTTGGACGGCCTCACGACCGGTGATGCAACGTTGAGCTGGCCGGCCGATGCGACGAATCCGAGCTGGGCAGCTTGGGCGACGAACCTTGTTCCTAGCTACCTGAGCACCAATGACTTTGCTAAGTTGCTCAGCGCGGCTGGCCTTCAGCGACCCAATACCACGGCGATCACGGTCGCGACTCCCAGTGCGATCATTCTCTACGGGGTCGGCGAAAACAGTACCGGTGACACGGTGTTTCTTTCTTCGGCGAACTGGTCAAATACTTCCACACCTCTGACCTCCGCTGGCAAACCTTATGGAGACAAAGGGTTTATCGTCTTCCGAAAGGCGGGAGACGGTGCGATCTTGCTGCCGAAGCAATACAACAACACGAACGTCATCGGCACGGTGACGAACGCGTTGCAATAGACCGATCCTATTTTCCGAACTCGCTCGGCGGGACTTCGTCTTGCCGGGGAAGAGCGCGTGGTCTTCTGCGATCGAGGCGTTTTGGCTGCGGCTTAGAGAGGGACATCACAACCGGGGGGACATTCGCGTCGCCCAGTTTTAGGTCAAGGCGGCAGGGTGGTTTTTACGTTGCCCAGCGGGGCTCCTGTGGCTATTTTGAAAGGTTCCACCTTTTGTCATTATGAAATCGAAAAAGATCTCCTCACGCTCGACGAAATCGTCCGCTCCTGAACGGGGCGAGGTAATGAACGGGGCGGAAATTCTGGTGAGCTGCCTTGAGCGGGAAGGGGTGCGGGTGGTTTTTGCGTATCCTGGCGGCGCCTCGATGCCGATTCACCAAGCGCTGACCAAGTCGAAGAAGATCCGTGTGGTGTTGCCGCGTCACGAACAGGGCGGGGCATTTGCCGCGGAAGGCTACGCGCGCGCCACCGGGAGAGCCGGCGTTTGCATGGCAACTTCGGGACCCGGCGCAACGAATCTGGTCACCGGAATCGCGGACGCTTTCATGGACTCCGTGCCGCTGGTGGCCGTTACGGGCCAGGTGAATCAGAACATGATTGGGCGGGGAGCTTTTCAAGAGACGGACGTCTTCGGGATGACACTACCCATGGTGAAGCACAGCTATCTCGTTTGGGATATCGCTGACATCCCGCGGATTGTGAAAGAGGCGTTCTTCATCGCGGAGACCGGCCGGCCGGGTCCCGTGCTGATCGACATCCCCAAGAACATTCAGGTGACGCGCATGCAGCCGATCTATCCGCGATCGGTGAAGCTGCGGGGTTACGATCCGGTTCGAAAAGCGGAAGACCTGCCGATTCACGAGATGCTCGGGATGATCGAGCATGCCAAGAGGCCGCTCATTTACTGTGGCGGAGGAGTGATCACGGGCAACGCATCGAAGGAGTTGGCTGAATTTGCGGAGCGGACACAAATTCCAGTGACGACGACCCTGATGGGCATCGGCGGATTTCCGGAGAATCATCCCCTGTCGCTGAAGTGGCTGGGCATGCACGGGACGGTCTATGCGAACAATGCGGCCAACGAGGCCGACCTGCTCCTGGCCATCGGCGTGCGTTTTGACGATCGGGTCACCGGCAAAGTCGAGAAATTCTGTGAGCACGGCACGATCGTGCACATCGACATCGACAATTCCGAACTGAACAAGAACAAGCTCGTCAAGTTGCCGATCTTGAGTGATCTGAAGTATGCGCTCGACCGGGCCAATCGGATTCTCGAAACGATGGGGCGCACGCGTCTGTCGAAAGGCTATACGCGCTTTCCGGAATGGTATCGGCAAATCGACCAATGGAAGGCCGAGCATCCTCTCAAGTTCAAGGATACCGAGGATGTGATCCAGCCGCAGTATGTGATCAAGCGCCTCTACGAGTTGACGAAGGGAGAGGCCATCATCACGACCGGCGTGGGCCAACATCAGATGTGGGCCGGCCAGTATTACAACTTCGACAAGCCGCGCACCTTTATCACATCGGCGGGGCTCGGCGCGATGGGCTTTGGGTATCCAGCCGCCATCGGCGCGAAGATCGCGCATCCCGACAAGCAGGTCATCGATATCGACGGAGATGGGTCGTTCTTGATGAACATTCAGGAACTGGCCACGGCTCACATCGAGGGCATTGCCGCGAAGGTGATCATCCTGAACAACCAGCACCTGGGGATGGTCGTTCAGTGGGAGGATCGATTCCATGGGGGAAACCGGGGCCATACGTTCCTGGGCGATCCCAGGGACCTCAAGCGCATCTATCCCGACTACGTCGAGATGTGCAAAGGCTTCGGCGTCACCTGCGAGCGGGTCCGCCACAAGAAAGATGTGGAGGCGGCGATCAAGCGGATGCTCGATTCCAAGGAGACTTACGTGCTCGATATCATGACGCCGTACACCGAACACGTCCTTCCGATGATCCCTTCGGGAATGACTTACAAGGACATCATCACCGAGTAAGCGCCTTCTCGGGCGTCGGGCTGGTCGCGAATTCACCCCGGCGCTTGTAAAAGTTGTAGCGAGCGATGATGGCGGCGATATAGCTTTTCGTCATGGGAAAATCCATGGCGGTCTGCAGGTCGCCAGCACCCGCGGTGTCCCCCATTCCCGAGTCTTGAACCCAACGCCGGACACGCGACCGTCCGGCGTTGTATTCCGCCAGGGCGAATGGCATGGGATTGTCTTTTGCCGACCAATGCGTGAGTGCCCGATTCAGGTACCAGGTGCCGGCTTCGATGTTGACCTTGGGGTCGAAGAGATCGGAGACGGCGAAAGTCTGAATCTTCTCGGCACGCGCCCAGTCGATGGCCGCGTTCTCAGTGATCTGCATGAGTCCGCGCTCTCCTTGCGCTCCGACTTTGTGGGGTTGGAACTGACTCTCGCGCCAGATCACCGCCTTGATGAGCTCCGGCGCCACGCCATAGCGGGCGGCGGCCTGGCGGATGAGGTCGTCGTATTTTCGATACCGCCAGGCGAAAATGGTTTCTCGGAGAAGGTATTTGGGATCCTCGGACGTCAGAAAATAGACACCGGCGGCGGTGGCCAGAACGGCCAGCGCAACAACCAAGGCCCCAAGCAACTTCTTCATCGACAAAAGCTGATCTTAGCATGCGTTTAGGGACCGCTTCTACCGCATTTTGGGCCCACTCATCACCGTCACTCCGAAAAATGTCTGCTAAGCTTCTTTCCGACGATCCTTTCTCTCCATCATGACGCATTATGCCCGGGTTCACCTTGACCGTGCGGGTGATCGCGCCCTGGACTATCTGATCCCCGACACCTTGGCGGAGAGTATCGCTCCCGGGTCGCGCGTGCGGGTGCCACTGCGCACGCGGCTGGTCCTGGGCACAGTCGTCGACGTGCTGGAAACCCCGAGCGTCGACTCGCTCCGTGAAGTTCACGAAGTGATCGGGGACACGCCGCTCATTCGGCCAAGACTGATCGAGATCGCGCGCTGGATCTCCGACTACTACTGTTGCCCTCTCGAGACCGCCATGGGCTGCATCCTGCCGCAGGTTGTCCGGCAAGGGACGGTGTCGCCCCGTCGACTCAATTTCGCGAGGTTATTGCGCGAGGTGTCGGCAGCCGAACTGGAAGCGCTTTCGAGGAAGGCGCCGCGCCAGGCTGACGCGCTCCGAGCTGTGCACGAAGCCGGTGGTCCCCGGCCGGTGGCCGAACTCGCAAAGACTGCCGGTGTCTCCGAAGCGGTCTTTCGCGCGCTGGAACGCCATGGCTGGCTGGCGATAGAAACCGGCGAGGTCGCTCGCGATCCGTTTGCCAACGAGACTTTTCTGCCCACGAGCGATCTCGTGCTCAACCCGGAGCAACGTCTCGCCGTTGAGGCAATCAAGGAGGCAATAGCGCTCCCCGACCGACCGCTTCTCCTTTTCGGGGTGACCGGAAGCGGCAAAACGGAGATCTATCTCCAAGCGATCCGCCACGCGATCGATCTGGGCCGCACGGCCCTGGTTCTGGTGCCTGAGATCTCGCTCACGCCGCAGACCGTTGAGCGATTCAAGGCCCGTTTCGCCGAGGCTCAACGTGAGGTCGCGGTCCTCCACAGCCATCTCTCGGGCGGCGAACGCTACGATGAATGGCGCAAGATCCATTCCGGAGGGGCCCGCATCGTCATCGGCGCGAGAAGCGCCGTCTTCGCGCCTCTCGAACGGCTCGGCATCATCATCGTCGACGAAGAACACGAAGGGACCTACAAGCAGGAGGAAGCGCCGCGCTACCACGCCAGGGATGTCGCCGTTCTGCGGGCGCAGCGCGAAGGATGCGCGATCGTTCTGGGTAGCGCCACGCCCTCGATGGAAAGCTACCACAATTGCCGCAGGGGCAAATACCGATTGCTGCAACTCTCGCAACGTGTCGATGACCGCCGGATGCCGGTGATTCGAGTGCTCGACCTGCGCAAAGCGCCTCGACCCGGCGGCGCGGAGGCCATCTGTGCGCCCGCCTTACTGGAGGCGATCGAAAAACGACTCGCCGGCGGCCAACAGACCATTCTCTTCCTGAATCGCAGAGGGTTCTCGACGACCATGGTGTGCCACGCCTGCGGGCACGTCTGCCAGTGCCCGAATTGCAGCGTCGCTCTCACCTACCACCGGGATGTCGCGCAGTTGGCCTGCCACATTTGCGGCCACCGCGAGCGCGCGCCCAAGGCATGCCCTGTCTGCAAGGACCCCGGGATCCGTCATTCCGGTGTGGGCACGCAAAAGGTCGAGGACGCCATCAAGCGCATTTTCCCAAAAGCGCGCGTGGCCCGGATGGACGCAGATGCGATGGTGCGCAAGCATGCCTTCCAGCAAACGCTGCAGGCATTCAAGGACCGCTCGATCGACATTCTCGTCGGAACGCAGATGATCGCCAAGGGGTTGCATTTTCCGAATGTCACCCTGGTTGGCATCATCAACGCGGACCTGAGCCTGCATCTGCCGGACTTCCGGGCAGGTGAACGCACCTTCCAGCTTTTGACCCAAGTGGCGGGGCGAGCCGGACGCGGCGAGCTGGAAGGCGAGGTGTTGGTACAGACCTTTACGCCGTTCAGCCCGTCCATCCAGTTTGCGCGGCATCACGATTTTGAAGGCTTCATCGAGCAGGAGTTGGAATTCCGGGAGCGTTTCCACTTTCCACCGTTCACCCGCATGATTCTGATCACCGTGCGCGCCCGGGGGCGCGAGCTGGCCGAGTTCACCGGGCAAACCTTGGTTCGCAAGCTCAAGATGGGCATCCCCGAAAATTCGTCAATCGGCGAATGCGTGCCGGCGCCCTTGGAGAAAGCCCATGGCTATTACCGCTTTCAAATCAGTCTGCGAGGGCCTTCGGCCCGCGCCCTTTCCGCCACCATTCAACAAACCCTTGCGGTCCTTCCGCTGCCTGAGGATGTTTTCGTTGCGGTGGATGTTGACCCGGTAAATCTATTGTAGTCGGCTGGCCAGCCATCCTGACAAACCGCTTGTCCAAATGCACCTGCCCCCGATTCCACGTTTTTTCGTTCGCTGGACGATCCGAGCGTTCTTGTTTGTCCTGTTCGTCTGTCTGCCCGCCGGGATCATTTATCTCCGGGAAGTCGGGATCGGGTATGGATGGAAGGAGCGCGTTGGCGCTGCGCTTGGTGGCGAAGGCTTTCGGACAGAGATCGGGAAGCTCACCATCGATCCCTTCAAGGGCCTCGTTGCCGAAAATGTCATCGTTCGAGATACCAAGGAAGAACGAGACATTGCCCGCGTTGAACATTTGGTCGTCTCAGTCAATTTATCGGACCTGCTTGCGGGACGCGTGACGATCGATCAGGTCCAACTCGATGATACCGACGTGTCGATCCCTCTCGGAAACGAGCCGGACAGTCCTCGCCTCGAAGTCGATGGCGTTTCCGCGGAATTATCTCTTCTCGCCGACCAGTTGCGGATTAGTACGCTGGAAGGTCGAGTCCAGGGCATCCGCGTAGTGCTCAGTGGACTGCTGCGCAATCCCCAGGCGCTCCATTTCGACCAAAAGACCGGCCAACCGCCGGAAACGCGCAACGAGCTGATCGGCAAGATCGTCGAGACGCTTTCGAGCTTGAAGTTCCCGGGCACGCAACCCGAGCTCAGACTGAAGGTCAACGGCGACCTGGCGGACCTCTCCACGCTTGAGGTCTCCCCGATTCTGCTCAGGTCGGGACCGATCATTTCCCCCTCGTGGCGTGTCGAAGGCCTCGAAGCCGAGGCCGGCTACGAAAATCAAACCTTGAGTATCAAGCGCTTCAAGCTGCGCGGCCAGGAGAACGAATCCCTCACTTTGACGGCGCAATGGCACAACAAGACTCTCGATTTTGAGGCTTCCAGCGCGCTCAAGCTTGACCCCTTTGCCAGGCTCTTCCCGAAAGACTGGCCACTGAAGGACTTTAAATTCAGGTCAGCCCCGCAACTCGAGGCTGCCGGGCAGGTTGATTTCTCCTCTTCCCCGGTTGAGTACAATGTCACCGGGTCGGCTCAGATTGAGAGATTCTCTTTCCGCGAGATGGACTTTGATGGCTTCTCGACCGATTTCGCCTCTACCAATGGAAAGATCTTCCTGAGAGACACCAAGCTCCGGGTGGCCGGGGGCGAGGTCGCTGCAAGCCTGCTGCTGGCTCCCGACGATTTCCGGATTCGGTTAAGCAATACCATCGCCCCGACAGCCTTTGCCCCTCTGCTGGGCAAGAAAGAGCGTGACGTCATGAAACTGTTCACTTTCCGCGATCCCCCCTACCTGCAGCTCGACCTGCGCGGCCCCAAGCCGGACTTCGCCGCGCTCACGGGCAGCGGCTTTCTCCGGCTCGGCCGGACCTCGATGCGAGGGTCCACCCTCGACTGGGGACAATCGAAGATTGAGATCGCGGACAACGCCATCACCTACAAAGACTTTTCTCTTGGGCGCGGGAAGGCGGTGGGCAAAGGCACCTTCGTCTATGACTTCCGCGGACAGCAGGTCCGCCTGCAGGAGGTCGAGTCTACCATGTCCCCGGTGGACGTGATGATGTGGATCGACCCGAAGATTGCCGAAGTCATCAAACCGTATCGCTTTCGCCAGCCACCCAAGGTCCAGGCCGACGGTATGATTCATCTCAAAGATCCCAAGAAGAATGATCTGCGCCTCGGGATCCAGGCCGACAGCGGGCTCGATTACGACCTTCTGGAGCGAACCCTGAAATTTGGCCGAACGTTGGCGAACGTTAACATCACCGGCACAAAGGTGATCGCCGACATCAAGAACGCCGAGCTCATGGAAGGAAACGTGGGGGTTAACGCCGTCGTTTCCATCGATCCGGCCGAACCAACCTTCGGCGCGCAAATCGACATTCGGCGGGTGAATTTTGCCCAGTTGACCAAGCTCTACTTCGACTACGACGATTCGCTGGGGGTCGGAAGCGGCAACTTCAAGTTTACGGCCCGGATGGGTCAGGAACAACAGATGCGTGGCGAAGGAAACCTGCGGGTGGAAGACGGCCATGTCTTCGCTATTCCGATCCTTGGACCGCTCTCGGACATCATCAACAAGATCCTTCCCGGGGCAGGCTTTCAAACTGCGCGCCTGGCAACGGCCGATTTCACGGTCGGAGATGAAAAAATCAATACCAAGAACCTGAAAGTCGACGGCGCCGGCTTCAGTCTCCTCGGTTACGGGGATATTTACTTCGTCACCGACCGGATGAACATGTCGGTGCGGATCAATGCGCGTGGAGTTCCCGGGCTGGTTCTTTTTCCGGTGAGCAAGCTCTTCGAGTATGTCTCCACCGGATCGGTCTCCAAGCCCGAGTGGCGACCCAAGATCATCCGCCGATTTGGCGGCGGAGGCTAAGGGGCGTTAAGAAACGCGACCGCCGATTGACTCGAAAATTCCTGGGAGTCGCTTGTGCCAACCGCCTTTACAAGGCCATCAACGCAAGGCCTCTGTAAGGTGGCGCGGTATCGGGGATTTCCCCGCGAATGCTGGAGCAGACTAAGCGGCGCGGATCGACAAGGGGAAGGGTCCCCGCCGCGACCCGCTCACTTCATCAGCAACGCCGCCCGCGCGCGCTTGATCTCGCGGGTGATCTTGCGATGCAAACGAGCCGACATGCCGGTCACGCGACGCGGAACGATCTTGCCACTTTCGGTGACAAAGCGCTTGAGGAGTTCGGGATTCTTATAGTCGATCGCTTCTTCCGCGATGTCCGTTCTGCGCCTGGGCATCGAGCGATTGGCACGACGAAAAGCGGAACGACGTTTGGCTGTCTTGGGCTGCATGGCGAATTACTTGATCTCCCGGTGCAAGGTATGCCGGCGAAGGAAGGGATTGTACTTCTTTTTCTCGAGACGGTTGGGCGTGCGTGGGCTCTTCTTATTGCGCGTGGTCACATAGCGAGACGCCGGCTTTCCTTCAGCCTTCGCCTCCGTGCATTCGAGCGTGACAATTTCCTGTGGCATCGTGATCAATCCTTGGTGTCCGGCCCACTCTCTTCGTCCTCTTCGGCCCCTTCCTCTTCGGAAAGGCCGAACAACGAGATGACCGGCTGGCGAACGCGTTGGAAGCGGTTGCGCTTCTCAAGCTCGGCCTGGCACTCGACAGTATAGCGCGTAAAGGGGAGCGCCTCAAGACGAGCATGCGGGATCGTCTTGCCAGACATCTCACAGATGCCATAGCTGCCGTTCTCGATGCGCTTCAGAGCCTCGTCGATTTCGTAGAGCGAGTCCTGTTCCTGAGAGAGCAGACTCAGCGCGAAATCGCGGTCGTAGGCGTCGCTGCCCGCATCGGCTTGATGCATGCCAAAGGCACTTGCTTCGCTGCCTTCCGCTCGCGAACGCAGGCTGTCCTTGGCCACGCCGTTCATCGAATCAAGAAGAGTATCCTTGAGGGCAAGGAGCTTTTCTCTCTGTCTCTGCTCGAAGGGCGAGAGCGCAGCGGAACGTTTGGGCGGGGCGCTTTGCGGGCCGGGATGGGCCTTCAAAACGGGTTTCTCGGCGACCGGTTTTTGTCTTCCGGGTGAGCCTGCTTTTTTGCATCGGAATTCTTTTTCGTCACTGTGTTAACCTTCGCTGCCTTTGAAGCGACCTCGGCTTTCTTGGCCATGTTGCCGAACACCTTCGCTTTGGGGGATTTTCGCGTATTGCTCGCCATTCTTGGGTTGAAAAGGGGCGAATATCTAGCCCCAACCCTTGATCAGTGCAAGGGTATTCTGATCCAAAACGCTCTTTCCCGGCCCAAGGGAACCGGTTGATTCTCGCCAGAAGGACAATCTTCTCCCCGGAAAGAGCTCCGACGATCGGGATGCTTAACGGCCGATGTAGATCACAGTCGTTCGGTCGGCGATGTTGATCCGCTTCTTGCCAACAGCTGGAATTTCCTCGCCCGGTTCGGCGACATCTGCGGGAGCGCTGAGCGACGTATCGGCAAACCTGTGCCACGCCATCCCTTTCGGAAGCACTGGGAGAGTGAACTCCAGCGGTTCGTAGTACATGTTGAAGGCGCAGTAGATGAAATGGGGCGGTCCGCCGACCGCCGCGCCATGGCGCCCACAGAGCATGAAAGCGATGGACCGGCTCGGAAGACTCCAGTCCGGCTTCCACGGCTGCACGCCGTGCCATGAAATGTCCGGATATCCACTGCCGACGGTGTCTCTGCCGGTGAGGAATTCGGGCTGTCGCAACGAGGCATTGGCCTTGCGAAAAGCGATCATTCGCTTCACGAAGCGCAGCAAATCGTTGTACTTCTGCGAGAGCGACCAATCGAACCAATTCCACTGCTCATCCTGGCAATAGGCGTTATTGTTGCCCAGTTGAGTGCGCCCGCACTCATCGCCCATGTAAAGCATCGGGAACGCCCTGGCTGACAAAAAGGAGAACGATGGCATTTTTCTGCTGGCGTAGTCGCAGCGTATTAATCTCTGGATCAACCGTTTCTCCCTCGACGCCCGAGTTCCAGCTGTAGTTGTCGTTGGCCCCGTCGTTATTGTTCTCGCCGTTATCGAGGTTGCGCTTCTCATTGTAGGAGACGAGGTCTCGGAGCGTGAAACCCATCGTGGCAGGTGATAAAATTCACCGAAGCGGTGGGCTTGCGGCCGGCGGCCAGGTAAAGGTCTGGCGAGCCCATGATGCGTTGGACCATTTCGCCGACGATGCCGACATCGCCCTTGAGGAAGCGCCGCGCGGCATCGCGGAATTTGCCATTCCATTCGAGCCATCGCCCGTAAGACGGGAAATTGCCCACTTGATAGAGCCCACCGGCATCCCACGCCTCCGCGATCAGATCGCAATGGGCCAGCACCGGATCGTAAGCGAGGGACTCGAGCAGCGGCGGGTTGGCCATGGGCGCGCCATGGGAATCACGACCCAGCACGGAGGCGAGATCGAAGCGAAATCCATCGACGTGGAACTCCGCTGCCCAATAGCGCAGGCTGGAGAGAACGAACCCCCGGACGACCGGGTGATTGCAGTTCACGGTGTTCCCGCAGCCGGTATAGTTGAGGTACTGCCCCAGGCTATCGAGCATGTAGTACGTCTTGTTGTCGATCCCCCGAAACGAGATCGTGGGTCCATCACTGCCACCCTCGGCGGTGTGGTTGAAGACGACATCGAGCACGATTTCGATCCCGGCCTCATGCAGCGCCTTAATGAGCTGCTTGAGCTCAAACACCTGGGTGCCGTGCTTGCCAGTGGCGGCAAAGCCGGCCTTCGGAGCAAAAAATCCTAACGTGCTGTAGCCCCAATAGTTGCAAAGTTGCTCACCGGTGAGCGGATTGGTGCGATGGTTTTCCAGTTCGTCGAACTCGAAGATCGGCATCAACTCGACGCAGTTGACCCCTAATTCCTTGAGATAGTCGATCTTCTGGCGTAGGGCGTCAAACGTTCCGGGGTGCTTCACGCCAGAACTCGGGTGGGCGGTAAAGCCCCGGACATGCATCTCGTAAATGATCATCTCGCTCTCCTGGCGCTTCAGAGGGCGGCTATGGCCCCAATCGAACTGATGAAATGGGATGCGTCCGCGGAAGGGATAGATATCGGAGTTCTTTGGAGTTTGTTTCCAAACGCTACGGCCGCTGATCTCCATCGCATCGGGGTCCAGAAGGATGTTCTCGGGGTCAAAATGATGCCCTTGGTGCAGATCCTGAACTCCGTCAAAGCGATAGCCGTATTCGACCTGCTCATAGTTGAGGTCGAAGACGGTCATCGCCCAAACGTTCCCGAGCCGGTACTCGGGTGGAAAAGGAATCTCCGCGAAAGGCAAGGCCGCCTCCTTCTCAAACAGAACGAGCGTGCAGGAGGTCGCGTGAGCGGAGAAGATCGAAAAGTTTACCCCGCCGGGAACGTGGCTCGCACCGAAAGGGAGAGGATGTCCGTACCGGAGCCGGAACTCACCGTGCGTATGAGTGTGATCAAGCTGTAGAGGCATAGTAAGGCGGCTAGCTGGAGCAAGAAGTGTGCGCAGACGTCGCTCCATGGCGCGAAGGCGCGGTCAGCTCGCGGACCTGGGCGGCGACGCGCGCCGGCGGGACGCCTGCATGCCACTTGAACTTCGTCTTTCCAGGAGGGGCTTCGGGAAGCAGCCAACGCTGTTTCGCACTACGCTGCCACGGGCCAAACATGCCGCGATGGAGGCCGGAGAACAAAACGACGCACGGCCGGTCAAGGGCGGTCGCAAAATGGGCAGCCGCGGTGTCCACCGCCAGGATCAACTCCGCCCTCGCGATCAGATTCAGGAAAGCGACCAGATCAGCGGGAATATGGGCGACGGCGCCCGCAATGTCTGCCCCCTTGAGAACCAGCTCGAGCTCCTGAAGCGAGCCGCGTTGGTCTTCCGAGCCGACAAGCAGAATCTTTTTTGCCAGGGTCTCCGGCTTCAGCGCGACAAAGACGTCCTTCCAAAGCGCGAAGGGATACATTTTCGAAGCTTCAGTGACTGCCGCGCAAACCCAGCAAGCCTCCGTGGCTTCCGTGCCTGCCTGAAGGACAGGGAGCACTTCGCTGGTCTCAACCGCGCGGCCGAGAACACGCGCCACCACGCGGCGATGGGCTTCGATCTCGAGGGGATACTCCCCAACGGTCTCGGGATAGGAGGCCAAATCAGGCCGGAATATTTGTTTTACCCCTGCTTCGACATACCCGCGAACCTTTCTCTCCGGACGCAGAAGAATGTTTTCGCAGGCAAAGAATCGTTTGGCTTTGGCTGAGTAGAACAGAAAGGTCTCGAGGTAGTTCCTCATGCTGCGGAAACAAACCGCCGCTTCGAACCGCGTCCGCCTCAAGGTGAACCAAAGCGGCAGGCAATAAAAAAAGTTGCGAACGAACAGGTTGACCATCTTTCGCTCGACGGCCGTGGGAAGTTCAAAGATCACCGCCTGCGGAAATTGAGAGCGCGCCAGCGGCGCGATCACCGAACGGACACAAATCAGAAGGTTCGCTTCGCCAAAAGCCGCCGCAAGCAGCCGCACCGCGCCTGTCACGAGGATAAAATCCCCAATTCCATCCGGCTTGAAAATGAAGAGGCGCACCAGTTTTCTCCTCGCAATGTGCCGAAAGCCTGTCTTAAGCAAAAGTGATTTTTCTCATCGTCGGCCAGGTTGTTGAGAAATTGAGGCTCTTGAAATTGACTCGATCTGGGTATTCGAGAAATCTGGTTTATGCCCGGATGCTACGCCGTCTTTCACAAGCAACTGGGCGACCTCGTTTTGCTGGAACCCGCCCTGACGAAACTTTCCGAGCATCACGGGGCACCGGTGGACTGCCTGACGCGGAGCGGGCACGGACCGCTCCTGCAGCTGATGCCAGGCGTTCGGCTCCGTCGCGGTCTTCCCTTGTCGTACCGCGGCTACCTCTATTGCTTCGATGGCCTGAGCAAGTCAGCCCTGCGATCGCTGCTGGCTCCGTCCCGAATCAAGAGCTGCGTCCTGCGCGGAAAGGGAGAAAGGCGCTGGTATCATGCCCGCCTCTTCCGCGACCTGATTGTGCCTGAGCTGGGCGACCGCTATGTGGCTGAGTATTTTTGGGAGAACACCCCCGTGCCCTCCGCGAAGCCGTTTCGGCCGCCGCGACTCGAACGGCCGGCGGACGATTGGAAGCCAGCCGGATTCGAGAGCGACCCCTTTCTTCTCCTTAACCCGACTTCTGGCTGGAAACAGAAAAGCTGGCTGCCCGACGGCTGGGTCAGGATGCTGAAGGCGCTGCGCGAAGAGAGCGGCTGCCGATTTATCATGACGAGCGGCTCGCTGGACTGGCAGATCGAGCAATGTCGCGAGATTCAGGAGAAAGCGGGCGCGCTGGTCCAGAATCTGGCCAGCGGGACAAACCTGAAGAACTTCCTCTGGCTTTGCTCGCGGGCACAGACCGTGCTCACGGTGGATGGCGCCGCGTCCCATCTCGCCCGGGCATTTGGCGTTAGAAGCGTGACCTTGTTCGGGCCGACGAACCGCCGAAACTGGCACTACTCCAGCCAGCGGAACGTTGCCATCCAAGCCCCCCCTTCGAAAGATCGCGTCTGCCGCCTGCGAAATCTGTCCGCGGAGGAAGTCATCGAAGCGGTTCGTCGATTTCTGCGTTCCGCCGATGGCGAGGCCGCCTGAAAATTCGTCAATTTTTCACTTGCCTCCGAGGACCTCCTCCCTACTATTTCCCTTCCCGCATTAGGTCGGGGAGTTGAAGAAGCACCTCAGTGTGCTTTTTTTGTCTCCGAGCATGCTGGGGCCGGAACCCACAACCCGCCAAATGCCTACAATCAACCAACTGGTCCGCGCAGGACGCCGCAAGGTGACCGTGAAGTCGAAGTCGCCGGCACTCGTGAAGTGCCCGCAACGCCGCGGCGTCTGTGTGCAAGTGATGACCCGCACGCCGAAGAAACCGAACTCTGCGTTGCGCAAGGTCGCCAAGGTCCGCCTCACGAACGGACAGGAGGTTATTGCTTACATTCCGGGAGAGGGCCACAATCTTCAAGAGCACTCGATCGTCCTGGTTCGCGGGGGCCGCGTCAAAGACCTGCCCGGGGTTCGCTATCACATCGTTCGGGGCACCCTCGATAGCCTCGGCGTGGATGGGCGCCGGCGAGGCCGTTCCAAGTACGGTGCCAAGCGTCCCAAAGCGGGGCAGGAAGAAGCCAAGGGCGCCAAGAAGAAATAAGAAGCGTTTTCTATGTCTCGTCGCCGCAGAGTTATCCATAAGGAAGTCAAGAAGGACGCCCGGTACGCGAGTCCGATGGTCGCCAGGCTGATCAGCACTGTGATGCGGCGTGGTAAGAAGAGCATCGCCGAGAGCATTGTCTATACCGCGATCGACAAATCGCGCGAAGGGACCGATACGGTCGATCCGCTGGAAACACTCAACAAGGCCATCGAGAACGTCAAACCGCGTCTCGAGGTGAAATCCCGCCGTGTCGGCGGCGCCACTTACCAGGTTCCCATGGAAGTCCCTTCGGACCGTCAAGTCGCCCTCGCGATGCGATGGATCGTCAATTTCGCCAAGGGTCGCAAGGGTGTTCCCATGGAGAACGCTCTCGCCAATGAACTCAGGGACGCCGCGTCCGGGCAAGGCAGCGCGATCAAGAAAAGGGACGATATGCACAAGATGGCACAGGCCAATCGTGCCTTCGCCCATTTCCGCTGGTAGCGAAAGCGCCCCGCGTCGTGCGATGCGGATCGGTTTCGGCGCTTAACGCCAGATCCGATTTCTCTTTCGCTTGTCCGCCCCGGAGGATTGAAGTCTCCTGTCATTTTCGACAAGCTTCTGCGAATGAGCAGTTCGCAGGATATCGAGCGGAGCGTGGAGTTTGAGTTCGTCCGCGCGACCGAGAACGCTGCCTTGAATGCCATTCATTGGCTGGGCCGCGGAAACAAAGAAGCCGCCGATGAAGCTGCCTGCGACGCGATCAACGGCGTCTTTGATTTCGTCGACATCCGCGGAGAGGTTGTCATTGGCGAAGGGATCAAGGATAAGGCTCCCGGCATTTTCCTCGGAGACAAACTCGGCCGGGGCAGAAAAAATTCCCCGCGTTTCGACATCGCCCTCGACCCCGTCGATGGCACGACGAACATGTCGAAAGGCCTGCCGAATTCCATTTGCGTCATGGCCGCTGCCCATGTCCCAGAGGGTCAGTCGCACGGGATGATCAACATCCCAAGCTTCTACGCCGAAAAGTTCTCCTACGGACCCATCGTGAAACAAGCCATCATGCAGGGGGAAATTCCGCCTCTCTCCCTGGATATGGATTTTCGCGATGTCATGACGCACGCGGCGGAGGCACTGCAAAAGCGGGTGAGCGAACTCGTGGTGGTGGTTCCCGATCGGCCGCGCAATCAAGAATTCGTCCAGGCGGTGCGCTCCCAAGGGGCGGCCTTGCGGATGATCGTCGACGGGGATATCGCCGGAGCGGTGGCGCCCGCCATGCCCGATTCGGGCGTCGACCTCTTCATCGGCATCGGCGGCTCGCCGGAAGGCATCCTTACTGCGGCTGCACTCAAGGCCCTCGATGGGGAAATTCATCTTCGCATGTGGCCGAGCAACGAGGAAGAGCGAACCGAGCTTCTGAAAGCCTTTACCGAGAGAGAACTCCAGCGCACCTACTCGACGAACGACTTGATTGTCGGTCAGAGCTCACTTTTCTGTGCCACCGGCATCAGCGATAGTCAGCTCCTGCCAGGGATCAAGCTCGTCGGGAACACTGCGATTACGCATTCGATCCTGATGCGCGCCCGCAGCCAGACCGTCCGCTACATCCGCGCGGTGCACAACCTCAACTCGAAGACGATTCATCTTCGCAGCATCAGACGCGAAGCAAAGGTTTAGCGGGCCGGCCGGCGGGCACCAGATGGCCCTTACCAATACTTCTTGATCGCTTCGACCAGCCCAGGGATGTCGTGTCGCCGGGCTTCGACATCGACCTTCAGACCCCGGGCTCGCATCGTCTTCGAGGTGATCGGGCCGATGCTGGCGGTCTTGGTGCTTTCAACGAGCGGGAGATCGAGGGCGAGAAAGTTTTCGACGGTGGACGAACTCGTAAACGTAATCATGTCGGCGCCTTCCGCGCGGAATCGACGGATCCCTCCGGTAACGTCGTCGGTTTCCGGCACGGTGCGATAGGCAATGGCCTCGTCCACAATGGCGCCGAGACGGGCGAGCTCAACGGCGAGGGCTTCGCGCGCGCCTTCCGCGCGGGCGAGCAGAAACTTGAGGTTCTCGACGCTGGTCTCCTTTTGCAGGGCCTGGATGATCTCCTCGGCCACGTACTTCTCAGGCTGCACATCCACTTGCAGGCGATAGCTGCGCACGCGTTCCGCAGTGGCTGGCCCGATTGCCGCAATCCGGGCGCCTCCCAGGTCTCGCGCGTCCCGGTAGATCTCGTAAAACGCGTTGAAAAAGGCGTCCGCGCCATTCGGGCTTGTCAAGACGATCCAATCGTAGATGTGAGCATCCGCGACGAGTTCGTAGAATTCTCTCTTGTTCCGCGGTGGCTCGATACGAATCGTCGGAAGCTCAAAGGCATCCGCGCCGAGGGCACGCAGACGCTCGACGAACTCTCCCGCCTGCTTGCGCGTGCGCGTAACGGCGATCCGCTTGCCAAAGAGCGGCAGACGCTCAAACCAGTTGAGCTTATCGCGCAGGGTCACCACGTCGCCAAAGACAGCGATCGCCGGCGACTTGAAATCGGCTTCGCGAACGCGCCCGGCAATGGTGGCAAGGGTTCCCTCCAGCGTCTGCTGACCGCCGGTGGTGGCCCAACGAATCAAGGCCACCGGGGTTCCAGAAGGCATGCCCGCGGAAAGGAGCTCTCCGGCAATGGCCTCAAGCCTTTCGACTCCCATGAGCATGAGTTTGGTGCCGGGAGCCCGGGCCACCGCTGCGTAATCGAGCGCGGACTCCGGTTTGCCCGGCTCCTCGTGTCCGGTGAAAATCGTCACCATCGCGTTGTGCGCCCGGTGCGTGACAGGAATTCCCGCGTAGGCTGGCCCGGCGATAGCCGAGGTGACCCCCGGGACGATTTCGAAGGCGCATCCCTTCTCAGCCAAAGCCTCCGCCTCCTCAGCTCCACGTCCGAATAGAAATGGATCTCCGCCTTTCAAGCGCACTACGATCTGGCCCGCCTTGGTCCTAGAGACGAGCAACGCATTGATCTCCTCCTGCGAAAGTGTGTGTGCACCGGCTTTCTTTCCGACGTAGATCTTCTCCGCGGACTCCGGCGCCCATCTGAGCAGCGCGGGATTGCAGAGATAATCGTAAATGACGACATCCGCGCGCTCGAGGCAGGCGCGTCCCTTGACCGTGATCAGCCCGGGATCTCCCGGCCCGGCCCCAACGAGATAGCAGATACCCAAATTCATGAAGGTGGAAATGTGTGCAGGATCAACTTTCCATCTTCGAGAGTGGCCCGCGCCGCAATCGCAACGTGACACCCCCCGCCTTGCGCCCGAAGGAAATCGCGTTCCGCCGATACGCAAAGAGCCGTGGTCTCGTCATGAATTGCGCGCAGGAGTTCCAGCGAGGCCGCATCGGACCTGCGGCACTCGACGGCGATCGCTCCCTGTCCAGGAGCCGGCAGGACGTGATCAAGGACACTCACGCGCAGGCCGGCGGGAACGAAGCGACGTCCCAGACGATCGAGCCCGGCCTTGGCCAGCACCAAGCCATCGAGCGAATGGTCCGCCGCGAGCTTGCGCAGGCGCGTGGGCACGTTGCCCCGAATTTCCACGATGCGCAGGTCCTCGCGCAGCAAGAGAATCTGCACTTTGCGGCGGGGACTCGAGGTGGCTACGGTCGCCTCGATCGGCAGACCGCCCAGTCCCCCTGGATGTTTGGAAACGAGGACGTCGGAGGGGTCGGCCCGCTCGAGAATCGCGCCGAAGACCACGTCGGCGGGCCGCTCGATCGGAAGATCCTTTAAGCTGTGGACCGCAGCATGGATGACCCCAGCCAGCAGGGCTTCCTCGAGTTCCTTGGTGAAAAGACCGCGCTCAATGGAGCCGGAAAGGCTCAGGTCGAGACGCTTGTCTCCGGTCGTCTTGATGACTTTTCGTTCAATGACCAGCTTCGGATAGGCTGCGCGGAGTTTCTCCGCAACGATCGCGGTCTGGGCGAGCGCCAGATCGCTGCCCCGCGTGCCAAGAATGATATGCAGCGCGGACTTCAAAAGGTTTCAAACATTAGCCGCCGGCGGCACGCTCCATGGAATTCCACGACCCATGACCAAACGGAACCGGCAGCGAGAGGAGCCCACGTCGCTTCAGGCGCGAAGCTCGTGGTGATGGCGCAGCCATGAGACAAATGCGCTGACCTGATCCGTTATCATCTGCTCGCAACGGATGATCTCGCTGCGGCGCACATCAAGCGACTGTCGGACGATCCCCTCCAGCGAATCAATATCGTAAAGAAAGACACCATCGAGCTCGTTGATCGCCGGGTCGGCATCCCGCGGAAAGGCCAGATCGATGACAAACAGCGGCCTGCCCGCGCGCGCGCGAATGAGCGGGGCCAGCTTCTCCGGGGTGAGAATCACATGCGGAGCGGCCGTCGAACAGATCAGGATATCCACGTCGGCGAACGCGTTCTGCCAATGATCGAAATGGATCGCCAGGCCGCCAATTTCCTCGGCCAACTTGGCCGCGCGGTCGAAGGTTCGATTGGAAACGATCACCGTCTTGACTCCACGCGACACCAGACTTCGCGCGGTGCGCTCGCTGGTTTCACCCGCTCCAAGAATCATCACGCGGCGGCCGGCGAGGTTCCCAAAGATCTTTCCCGCCAGTTCGACCGCGACCGCTCCGACAGAGGTAGCTCCCCGGGTGATTTGAGTTTCGCTGCGGACGTGCTTGGCGACACGGAAAGCGTGTTGGAAAAGCTTGTTCAGGTGGCGGGTGGTCGCGCCAAGCTCCGCGGCGGTCGAATACGCCTTTTTCACCTGGCCGAGGATCTCGGTTTCTCCCACCACCATCGAATCAAGTCCGCTGGCCACCCGGAAAAGATGGCGCACACTGCGCGGCGTATCGTGAAAATAGAGCGGTGCGTCCAAGCCCGTGCGGTCCCGAAGGTGCGCTTGGAGCGCGCCAAAGGCGCGAACCGGGCACAAGCTCGCCGCATAGAATTCCACCCGGTTGCAGGTGGAAAGAATTACTGCCCCGGCCAGGCCGTCGATCCCCCGAACGGCGCGAAGCGCCTCTTCGATCCCATGCGCACCGACCGCGAATTTCTCGCGGATCTCGAGTGGGGCGCTCTGGTGATTGAGACCGGCACAGAGAATGTTCATGGCCTTGAAGAAAGATACTGGATTCCCGGAAGAGTGATGAGCGCAACCGCGAACACGACAATTGATAACTCGGCGAGCCGTCGCGGAGCAAGGGAATGTACGCGGTTCATCAATACCAACGCGCCATAAGCAACCCAAATGACCGCCGAGGCCCAGAATTTCACCGTGTTAACGGGCATCTGACTGATGAAGCCCGCCGCGAAGCTAATCGTCAGCAAGATAAGGCCAAATCCCATCAGGCGCCCGATGGCGGCGGCCAGATCGCTGATCGGCGGTAGGTTATAGAGCAAGGATGACGCTTTCTGCGACTTCAGCTGGCGTTCCTGGACCAGGTACATAAGACCCGCCACGCTCGAGAGTCCGAAGGCGCCATAGGCGATCATCGACAAGGAGGCATGCGCTTCCACCCATGCATTGATCCCCGGACGGCGAACGATCTCCTGGTTGATCGGTGCGATCAGCGCCACCAACATCAGCAGGAGCGCAATCGGGGCACAAAACGCCCCCAGCAGCGACAATCGGTAAGCAGGTCCGACGATAAGATAGGTCAGGATCAGCGACCAGCTCTGAAAAATCAGGACATCGAACAGGCTGTTCAGGGGACACGATCCCTCCTGTTTCCCACGCAGGTAGAGAAAGGCCGTCTGGAAGGCAAAGCCCAGAAGGATCGCCACGAAATTGACCCGTCCTGGTCGGAAGCGGCCAGCCCCCAAGGCATAGAGTGTGTAGCCAAAGCTCGTGAGAAAACAGAGAGCCGCCGCGATGAGAAGGAGGCGATCCATCAAGTTAGTCGGCGAAGTAAATCGCACCCACCTCAGGGGCAGGGCGCCAAGACGGCTTGCCTGGACGGCGCCGGCTGATCGACTCGAAGTCACTCTCCATCTCTTTGCGGTTCCAATACGAGGAGCGTTGAGAATAGACCCTGCCAAGCGCGCTCGCAAGGGCTCTCACGGGGACCGTTTGATCGACCAGATGAGGACGCTGTTCCGCCCGCAGACGCCTCGCCCAAGTTCTTACCAGACCTTCGAAGTGCCCGACCGGCCAGCGGCCAGCCGAACTCTGGAAGTTTCGCGATTTTTCGGTGGATTAATCGCGAAATCTCGTGAAGTCACGAAATTTCGTGAGATATGCGAATTTGCGGAGTATTTCACATCTAATTTATTATAAAGTAGTTATAAATTCATCCGCGGCTTGGCACGGGTTCTGATTACCGAGAATCGTCGTGAAAATCACCGGCACGTTCTTCCACCTCCAGAAGGAAGAACTAACGCCAACCATCCACAACCCAACAATGAATACCACTATTGAAGACGCCCAGTTAAACGGCCTTGATGTCGAATACCTTACCAATGCCATCGAAGCGATAACCGGCGATCCTGCGAAAGGACAAACCCACTGGCAGGTGACCTCGCGCTGGCGCGGAGGCACACGATCGGACACCTCGGTGAAGACCTATACCATCGGCGGCCAAAGGGTCGCCAAGGACTTCACGATTCGGATCGACGAACCTTACGAGCTTGGCGGCACCAATCAGTTCGCCAATCCGCAGGAATACCTGCTTGCGGCTCTCAACGCGTGCATGATCGTCGGCTATTCGGCGGTTTGCGCATTGCAGGGCATCAAACTAGACGAGCTGAGCATCGAGACGGAAGGCGATATCGATCTTCGCGGTTTCCTCGGCATTGATACCACGGTAAGGCCCGGCTACGAAAGCCTTCGCTACACGGTCCGCATTAAGGGCGATGCCACCCCGGAGCAATTCGAGAAAGTCCACGAGGTCGTTAAGGCCACCTCGCCCAACCGGTTCAACGTGGCCACCGCCATCGCCTTGAAAAGCACGCTTGTCGTCGAAAGCTAAACCTGCCTCACCCACGCGCAGCGCTGGCGGCCCGCCTCCAGTGATCGCAAGCTACTACCACATGAACGCACTTCTCAGCCGGCCGATTCTGGATGCGGTCTCTTTTTTCATCGGGACGTCGCCAGGCGACGCCGCATCGCAGAATTTTCCGGGAGGCCCGCTGGCACCTTATAGGCCGGTTGGTGTCCTAAACATCGAAAATTGCCGGGGACGCTGGACATACCCGGAGTTCCTCCCGGATGTTGCCCGACTTCCCCAATTGGTCACTGGAAGCGGTCAAAAGGCATTCACCGCCTATTGGCTGTAAGCGCAGAATCGATCCATCTCCCAAACCATTCGACCCGAAGTGCTTGGGGGATGGATCGGGGCTTTGCCATCTTCCCGATGGCTCTTGAAGGAGAGTGTCTCCGAGACTCTCCGGGGAGATCAGTTTCGGCATCGGTAACGTCGGAACAATCCAAACCGTATCGTCGCCTCCTCAGTCACTCGTGGCACGTCAGCCCCGGTGACATCCTCAAACCCGCTCTCTTGCAATCCGCCTGCGAATCGCTAAAATTGGCAATTCAACCCATGGCGGTTTTGATATGAGCAAGAGCATTCTGGATCCGGTGCGACTCGAGGACATCGAGTTTAGCAATGATGAAATTGCCCGTTATTCGAGGCATCTCATCATGCCGGAGGTAACGTTGGAAGGGCAGAAAAAGCTCAAGGCGTCCAAGGTGCTTTGCATTGGCACTGGCGGGCTCGGATCGCCGATCGCTCTTTACCTGGCTGCGGCAGGCGTCGGCACACTTGGGCTGATCGATTTCGACATTGTCGACTATTCCAATCTCCAGCGCCAGGTCTTGCACGGCACGAAGGACGTGGGACGCAAGAAGCTCAATAGCGCTCGCGATCGCATCAAGGATATCAATCCCAACGTCCATGTCGTCCTTCACGACGCCATGTTCCGCAGCGACAACGCCATCGAGATCGTCGAAGACTACGACATCGTCATTGACGGCACCGACAATTTCCCGACCCGGTACCTCTCCAACGATGTTTGTGTCTTCCTCGACAAGCCGAACATCTATGGCTCGATTTTCCGGTTTGAAGGCCAGTGTACGGTTTTCGCGCCGAGCCTGGGCGGCCCTTGCTATCGCTGCCTTTATCCCGAACCGCCTCCTCCCGGGATGGTGCCGAGCTGCGCCGAAGGCGGCGTGCTCGGTGTGCTGCCGGGCGTGATTGGCGTGATGCAAGCCATCGAAGCGGTGAAGTTGATCGTGGGCATCGGCGAGCCGTTGATCGGGCGGTTGATTCATTTCGACGCTCTGAAGATGAAGTTCCGCGAATTCAAGGTGCGCCGGGATCCATCGTGTCCCGTCTGCAGCGAGCATCCATCCATCACCGAACTGATCGACTACGAGCAATTCTGTGGGATTCCGCAAGCGCAAGCGGCGGAAGATGCGGAACCGCCCGTTCCGGAAATTTCGGTCGAACAACTCAAGGCGAAGAAAGATGGCGGCGAGAGGTTTGTCCTGCTCGACGTTCGCGAGCAATACGAGTACGACATCGCCAGAATTCCAGGTTCTCAGCTCATCCCACTGGGCGAACTGCCCTCGCGCATGAGCGAGCTGGATACCGCGGACGAGATTGTAATCCATTGCAAGAGTGGCGTGCGCAGTGCCAAGGCGCTTCGGCAGTTGCAAAAGGCCGGCTTCGGCAAGCTCTTCAATGTCGAAGGCGGAATCCTCGCCTGGTCCGACCGCGTCGACACCAAGGTGCCCAAGTATTGAGCTTCCAGCGGACCGCCGAGAGTGGATGAGAACCTGCTTGGGATTCTTTGCTGTCCGATTACGCGTCAAGCTCTTCGCATCGCCGATCAAACCGCGCTGACCAATGCCAGCGCGAAGGTTGCGCGACCGATCGCCGAAGGTTTGATTCGTGAAGATGGCCGCATGCTCTATCCGATCAATAACGGAATTCCCCAGTTGATTCCGGAAGAGGGAATCCCTCTTTAGGAAGCCTCGGCAAGCCCCCTTTCCCATGACTGAAATCGAAACCCTTCGACACTCGAGCGCACATGTGCTCGCCACGGCGATTCTACGGATCTGGCCAGAGGCCCAGTTTGCCGCCGGTCCTCCGGTCGAAAACGGATTTTATTACGACCTCGACCTGTCCCACCGCATCACGCCGGAGGATTTTCCGCGCATCGAGGAGGAGATGAGGAAGGAGATCAAGGCGAACCATCGCTTCGAAAGGGTCGAGGTCTCCCGAGAGGAGGCTCTCCGGCTGGCGCAAGAGGGCGCGCTGGCTGCGCTTTCCCAAAGAGATCAGCCATCGCGATTCAAACTCGATATCATTCAAAACATTCCCGACGGCGAGGTGATCACCCTCTACCGCAACGGAGATTTTACCGATCTCTGCGCCGGCCCGCACGTCTCGCACACCGGCCGAATCGGCGCCTCTAAGCTCACTCACGTCGCCAGCGCGTACTACAAGGGTGACGAACGTAACCCGCAGCTCCAACGGATCTACGGCACCGCGTTCAAGAACAAGACCGAGATGGACGCCTACTTCGCGATGATCGAGGAGGCGAAGAAGCGTGACCATCGCAAGCTCGGTCGCGAGATGGAGCTTTTCTGCTTCGACGACGATGTGGGTCCCGGCCTGCCGCTCTGGCTCCCCAAGGGCGCCGTCCTGATCGAGGAGCTCGAGAAACTCGCCAAGGAAACCGAGTTCGCCGCGGGTTACCAACGCGTCCGCACACCTCACATTGCCCGCAAGAGCATGTACCTCTGCAGCGGGCATCTTCCCTACTACGCGGACTCGATGTTCCCTCCGATGGAACTCCTCGAGGAAGAGGAGAAAGAGCGCAAACGCCAGCTGAGTGCCGAACTCGAGATCGCCAAAGAGGAGAAGCGCAAGGTCGCAGCGGGTGCATCGTCAGCCAGCGACGCCAATCACCTCAACCAACTCGGCTCGCGCATCGAAACCCTCGAGAAGGAGATCGAAGACTTGGGCTCGCGCTATTACCTCAAGGCGATGAATTGCCCGCACCATCATAAGATCTTTGCGGCGCTTCCCCGCAGCTATCGCGAGCTTCCCCTGCGCCTGGCTGAATACGGCAATTGCTATCGCTACGAACAAAGCGGAGAGCTTTTCGGCCTGATGCGCGTGCGCTCGATGCAAATGAATGACGCCCACATCTATTGCACCGAGGAGCAGTTCGAAGCCGAGTTCAACGCGGTCAATGAGATGTACCTGAAGTACTTCAAGATCTTCGGCATTGAGAAGTATCTCATGCGCTTCTCGACGCACGACCCGGAAAAGCTGGGCCAGAAGTTCGTCGGCGAACCGGAGCTCTGGCTGAAGACGGAGGCGATGGTGCGCAGCGTGCTCAACCGGTCCAGCATCAACTACGTCGAAGTGGCCAACGAAGCGGCTTTCTATGGACCGAAGATCGACGTGCAGGTGTGGAGCGCTATTGGGCGCGAATTTACCATCGCCACGAATCAGGTCGACTTTGCCGTGCCGAAGCGCTTTGCCCTGATTTACAAGGACCGAGATAACACCGAGAAAACACCGCTCTGCATTCATCGCGCCCCACTCGGCACGCACGAGCGATTCATCGGCTTCCTCATCGAACACTACGCCGGCAACTTCCCGCTTTGGCTCGCACCCGAGCAGGTGCGCATCCTAACCATCGGTGACGAGCCTCCGCTCGTGGAATGCGCGAGAAGCATTCACGCGGAACTTCGCGCGCAGGAAGTCCGCGCGGAGCTCGATCTCTCCACCGACAAGATCAACGGAAAGATCCAACGCGCCGAGCAACAAAAGGTCCATACGATGCTGGTCATCGGCAAGCGGGACCTCGAAGCCGGTGCCGTCAGCGTGCGCCTGCACGGCAAGGGAAACCTGGGAGCTCGTCCGCGCACGGAAGCCATCGCCGAAATCTTCAGCGCCATCAAGGAGCGCCGCAGCTAAGTCAGACGACACTTACTCACGCCAACACCAGGCATGCCAGGACGATGGCGTCGCTCTGAAGTCCACCAGAGCTAGCTTTTGGGGTCGGCGCGCTCGCGAGAAGCCTTGGCGTTCCAGATCACTGCCCTTTCCAAAGGATCGCCGAGATGGTTCCCTGATCTTGAAAGATGGCGAGGACATCGTTGATGCCGGTGATGGGAACGTCGTTGACCGCCAGCATGAAGGCGAGGCGCCGGCCACTTTTCGCTTCGATGTACCCGGCCAGGGCCTGCGCCTTCAACGTCATTCCCTCCGATGTTGCCGCGACGTAGGTTCCCGTCTTGGCATGCACCCGGCCTTTCGCGCCGGCTAAGGTCGCGTCTTTCTCGAAGTCGTTCACGAAGACCAATGAGCCGTCCACACCCAACCGGGGCAGCGAGTCGAAAAAGTCCGGGAAGGTCGTGCGGTGGCTGTACTCTTCCAGCAGTTTGATGACGGCGGGACTGGTCGCCGTCGTGTCTCCGCCTCCGCTGCCATCGATGAAATGAAGATCACTCACTCGAATACCGAATTGCGTCGCGAGCGTCTCTCGTTCCGCCGCGAGCGCGCCTGCCATCGTGGAAGCGCCCTTGGTAAGACCGAACAATACCAGACTCGTATCGGCGCCGATGTTGTAGCTCACCTTTAAGATAAGCTTCACATAGTCTCGATAGGGCGATGAAACCAACTCCGCGACACGCGTCGTTTGTTCATACGAATTCTTCGGAGGCAACCCTTGGACCGGATTTGGCCGGACGGCACTCGCAGCCACGGAGACCCCCGCTCGGCCCAGCGCTTCGATGAGCACGGTGCGCGCATAGTTCGATGGCTCGACGATCCGGAAAGTGCGGATGACCGGAAACTTCCCGGTCAGCGGCGGCACAAAGTCGACCGGAAGAGTTCCGGTGACTTCACCGACGCAAGGCTTCAAGCCGATACAACTCGGCAGCTCCGGCTCGACGCTGAGATTAAAGGACGCCCCGGCGGGCCCGGTCATCAACGTCGACTGGACGTCGAAGGCGGCCGATTTGGGCCGCCAATCGACTGAGGCGGACTTGCCGACCGCCGTCGGATTGATGATGACGTCCACCACGTCGTCGTTGACGAAAATAGGCCGGACATTGAACTGTTCGCGGAAGTCAAATGGCTCGAACAATCGATCGTCAATGATTACCTCGCCCGTAATTCGCTTGATCCCCGCGGCGGCGACCCGCGAAGCCAAGGCGTCGTAACCCGCCAGCGGATCGGGCTTGGTCAACTCTGCGTTCCCCAAGGCGTTCGCCTCATTGTGATCCAGGTTGGTAATGGCGAAGGAGCCGTCGGGGTTGGTGCGGCCACCCATCGCCAGATCGCCGCTTGCGACCAGGATGAGATCGCCGGCGAGGACTCCCGCAGAATCGATCTCACCCCGTCGATGCACCGGAGTCCGGAACGTATGCGCCGGGCTGAGCGCCTCGAGCGCCAGGCCGACCGAAAAGAGCTTACGAACTGAACCGATCAGGAAGGGTCGCTCGGAATTCAAATCGTAAATCACCTGGCCTGTCTGGAGGTCTACGACACGCAAACCCCAAACGGAGTTGCGATAGAGCGGCTTCTCAAAAATCTGCCGGATTTCCTCGGGAAGTGCGGGAGCCGAGGCGGCAAGCGCCCCACCACCGGCCACCATCAAGGCCAGCGAAAAAATGATGATCCACCACGTCCCACGCCTCGGCCGACGCGGGCGACAGCTCGACAAGGCAGCTTCAATGGTTATGCGTCGCATCACACGGGACCTAGACGCTGACCTGCTTGCATGTCGAGGAGATTCCTGCGCGGTGTCGACCGGCAAAGGCGATCGATACCTCATCTGCAGCCAGGCATCCTTGGCGGGCGCGCCATCCGATCCACAGGGATGAATCCCACGGTGGCCTTCTCGATACTGAAGCAAACATTCGACGAATGGATGGATGACCAGGCGCCCGCCCTCGGCGCGGCGCTGGCCTACTACACGGTCTTTTCACTGGCTCCATTGTTGATCATTTCGATCTCGATCGCTGGTCTGGCATTCGGTCGGGAGGCGGCCCAAGGGCAGATTTTCGATCAGCTGCGCGGATTGCTGGGTGAGGCCAGCGGACAGGCGGTCCAGGATATTGTCCAGGATGCAAGCGCCGAGCCGAAGACCGGTCTTGTCGCAACGCTGGTCGGATTTGTGGCCCTCGTTTTCGGAGCGTCCGGCGTCTTCGGTCAACTCCAGACCTCTTTGAACGCCATCTGGGGCGTGCAACCAAAGCCGGACCGGGGAATCCTGGGAATAATTCGGGACCGCATTCTTTCCTTCGGATTCATTCTGATCGTGGGGTTCCTCCTTTTGGTTTCCCTGCTGCTGACGGCGGCGATTTCGTTTGTCGGTCACCGCCTTGGTGAGTTGACACCAGGCATGGAGTCGTTGGTGCAGTGGCTCAATGCCATTGGTTCACTGGCGGTAATCACCTTGCTTTTTGCGATGATGTTCAAGTTCCTGCCCGATGCCCGGATCTCCTGGCACGACGTCTGGATCGGCGCCTTCATCACGGCGCTGCTCTTCTCGGTGGGCAAGTTCGCTCTCGGGCTCTACTTGGGAAGAAGCAGCGTCACGTCGTCCTACGGCGCGGCGGGTTCGCTGATCGTGCTGCTCCTCTGGGTTTACTACTCGGCCCAGATCGTATTCTTCGGCGCGGAATTTACTCAGGTCTACGCGAACCGTTGCGGCTCGCGCGTCACTCCTTCCAGCAATGCGATCGCTGTGCCGAAACAAGACGGGCCGCCCCATTGAGGCTGGCTGGAGCGAGCAACTCATTCAAATCGGTGCAAATCGATTCAATCTGTGGATACTGCGGCCATGGAACTCGATCTTGAAGGAAAGCATGCCGCCCGCGCCTACCCCGTTCTTGTTTCGTTGGTCGTTCCCCGACCCATTGCCTGGGTAACGACCGTCAACAAGGACGGCGTCATCAACGCCGCCCCATTCAGCTTCTTCAACGTCCTTGGATCCAACCCTCCCATCGTTGGCATCTGCCCGGGCGATCGCGTGGACGGTTCGCCCAAGGACACCGCTCGCAACATCCGGCTGACCCACGAGTTCGTCGTCAATCTGGTCGACGAAGAGCTCGCCGAGCCAATGAACCGCACCGCAGCGTCCGCGCCCTACGGCACCAGCGAATTGGAGCTTGCCGGAGTAACCACCTGCGCCTCCTCGGTGGTCCGTCCGCCGCGCATCGCGGAGTCGCCGGCCAGCCTGGAATGCAAGGAATGGGGAACGCTCCAGATCGGAGATAACCGCCTGATCATCGGCTTGGTGAGGCGCGTGCATGTGCGCGACGAATTGATCGACCTCGAGACGCTGCGGATTCGCAGCGAACTTTTTTACCCCATCGGCCGAATGGCCGCACCGCACTGGTACTCTCGCACCCGCGACCGCTTTGAGATGATCCGGCCCGACTGAAGTCAGCCGCGCGGACGTTCCTCGACGCTTGGCTTGCCATCCCGCTCGAAAACGACGAGTCGCATGCCGCGCGCAGCCGTGCTGGCATAGTCGTGCCCCGCCTCGACAGAACAGGTCCAAAGAAAGATCAACGGAGTGTCGCCCGTATTGACCGAGCGGTGCGCCCAGAACGGCGGGATGTAGGTGACCGTGCCCGGTGCCAGGTCGGCGGTCCGTGTGCTGCCGTCTTCGCGCTCAAACAAGACCAGACCCCGCCCGGAGAGCGCTTGATAGGTCTCCGCGTGCTGGCGCTTTCGGTGGTAGTGACCACGCGTCAAATGGTATTCGCGCCCCACCTTGCCCGGGTAAATAACGGTCGTCCCAAAAAAGAGATCGCCCTCGCTGTCGTTGTCGTTGAACGCGTAGTTCTCGTAGCAAATAGGGTCGCCCTCCTCACGAATGCGAATCTCCAAGGCATCCGCGTCCAGGAAGAGTCCGCGGAGCTCCGAAAGACGCTTCTGGTAGCGCATCGTGGCCGCAGGAATCGTTCCCGAGTGCGGGTCGAACTCCACGCTGCAGGGCAAGGGAGAACTCATCCCGGCCCCCTCTCAATGACGCCGGGCATCGTTCAGAGCCGACACCAGATGGACTTGCAATCCGCGACACAGTTTCTCGAGACGTTCGGTCACCTGGTCGGTCACGATAACGTCCACGTCGGCGATGTCGCAAACATGCGCAAAGTCCGAGACCCCGACCTTCGTGTGATCGATGGGGAGCACCACCCGCTGGGCCCTGGCAACCACCGCGGCCTTGAGCTGGGCCTCGGCAAAATCGGAAACGGTCACCCCGATCTCCGAGAGACCGCTGGCCCCGAGGAATGCCGTGCTGATCGTGAACCGCTTCAAATTCTCCATCGCCAGCGGGCCGGTGAGACATCCGCTGATCCGGCGGAGCTGCCCGCCGATGAGCAAGTGACTTACTCCCGGCAGGTCGGCGACAACCTCCGCGCTGGAAGGCGCATCGGTAAGCACGGTCAACCGCAGCCCGGTCCCGACCAACGCAGATGCGACCTGTTGCACTGTCGTTCCGCTATCGAGAAAGATTGCCTCGCCAGGCGCCAGGAGTTCCACACAAGCTTTGCCGATGGCCCGCTTGGCTTCTGCATTCTCCGCCAGACGATTCGCCATCGCCTGCTCGACCGGCGGTCTGATGCTCACCGCTCCGCCATGGGTGCGCTTGAGAAGACCGCGCTGTTCCATGATGGTCAGATCCTTGCGCACCGTCGGCTCGCTCACCCCAAAAAGCTCGGTCAAATGGGAAATGCGCACCTTCCCTCGCGTCGCCACCATCTCCGCAATACGCTCCTGCCTTTCGTCCGGAAAACTCGCTTCCTTGCTGGATATGCTCTCCACTACCATCCGCTTTGCTTTCATATGGGCCAAACCCTCACGAATAGCAAGGTTTCCATTTAAATCGAAAGCCATTCGAGCCAGTTGCGCGGCAAGAAGCTGCCGCATGGTCAAATCCGCGGAAACTTCCTTTCGATCGATATTCTTTTTGATCACAATTTGACAGGCAATATGTGAACATATAGATATAAAATCGAAATGAATCGAAATTATCGGAAAGCGTGCCAGTTATGAAGGCGTCGTGCTCCCTTTGGTCCGCAGATCTCCTGGCGCTGAAGAACTCTATCGAGATTCTCTCGGGCTGCGCCGACGAATTTCACATTGATCTGATGGATGGCGTTTGTGTCCCCCACGTTCTTTTCGGGCTTGATTTCGTGGCAGCGATGCGACGAGCCACCGAGACGCCGCTTGATGTTCATCTGATGACAAGAACCAGTGTCGAGTTGGTGGATCGTGCGGTCGAAGCGGGAGCGGCACGACTCGCGGTCCATGCAAGCTTTTGTGACGACGTCTGCGCGATCCTTCGCCGCATTCGCGAGCGAGGAGCCACGCCGGTTCTGGTGGTTCCGCTCGACGTCGCGATCGACGAGCGTTCTTTGCCGTGGGGCTTTTTCGAGAGAGTCCTGCTGATGGGAACGCGAATCGGCATCAAGGGAGTCGGTCTGGATCCGAGCATCCCGGACCGGATCGCGGCACTTCGAAGATGGCGCGCCGCGTTCTCGTTGGAATTCGAGATCTTCGTCGATGGCGGCATTCGATCGACCACCGCACCCATCCTGGCCGACGCTGGCGCGGATGGCATTGTGCCCGGATCGCTCGTTTTTGGCGCGCCCGATCCCATAGCGATCGTCCGTTGGATCCACTCTTTGCGAGCTCGCGACGGGAAGCTTCTTATTGAATCGCAGGAAATGCCGGCGGTCCGTCGCGAGGAAACGGTCGTGACTCTGTGAAAGAAACCCGTTGTTGGCGCAGGCAGCTTCCAGGCGCGAACTTGACAGCCCGAAGCACTTCGGATGTCGTCCTGCTGGCCGGCGTCCGCGCGGGCGTGTAGTTGGACACCGATGGAACTCGGGATTTTCGCCAAGACCTTTCGCAGGCCCGATGCGCGGCAAACGCTGGAGGCAGTGCGAGCGCTGGGCCTGCGATCTGTGCAGTTCAATTTTGAATGCGCCGGACTCCCCAGCATGCCGAAGGAAGTCCCGGCGCCGGTTCTCGCTTCGATCGCGGATTCCTCGCGCGAGACGAAGGTCCGACTGGCGGCGCTCAGCGCGACGTTCAACATGGCACATCCTGGGAAGGAAGTGCGCCAGGAGGGTCTGCGACGGCTGCCAGTCGTCGCCGAGGCGGCGACTCGCCTGCAAATTCCGCTATTGACGCTGTGCACCGGCTCGCGGGACCGGGAAAACATGTGGCGCGCTCATCCGGAGAACCGGTCGCCTCAGGCATGGGCGGACTTGCTCGAAACAATGGAGGTGGCCATGCAGATTTCCGGGCAGGCGGGTATCGCGCTCGCCATCGAGCCTGAGCCGGGAAACGTCGTTTCAGATGCGCGCCGGGCCTATGCGCTCAAGGAGGAATTGCGGGCCGGTGAACTCCTGAAGATCATCCTCGATCCGGCCAACCTTCTTCAGGCTGGACGGTCGCAACACGACGTCCTGGACGAGGCCTTCGACCTGCTGGGCGAAGACCTCGCCATGGCACACGCCAAAGATCGGGACGGAGACGATCAGACCTGCGCGTTGGGCCACGGCATCGTCGATTTCGAGACGTTCTTTGGCTTGCTGCACTCGGTCGGCTTTACCGGACCGGTCATCATGCACGGGTTCGAAGAAAGCGACGCCGCGGAATCGACGCGCTTCGTGCGCGCCAAACTGCGGGAGGTGATTGGCGATGCCCTTTCTTGAGTTGCACGGAATTCGCTTCCATTACGTCCAAAGCGGCCTGAACGGACCGTTGGTCGTCTTCCAACATGGGCTCGGTGGCGAGGTGTCCCAGCCTCAGGGCATCCTCGGCCACTCCCAGGCGTTGCAGGCCCTTTCCTTCGATTGCCGCGGCCATGGTCGCACCGAGCCGCTCGGGCCACCCGAGCAGCTGACCTTTGCCACCTTTGCCGATGATCTCGGCGCCATTCTGGACGCTCTCGGAATCGAGCGCGTCATCGTGGGTGGCATCTCGATGGGAGCCGGCGTCGCGCTCAATTTCGCGATCCGCTATCCATCGCGCGTCGGCGGCTTGATCCTCGCGCGGCCCGCCTGGCTCGATACCGGCTATCCGGAGAATCTGGAGATTCTCGGGCGCCTTTGCCGGCATCTCAAGGAGGCTGGCCGTGAAGCCACGCAACGCTGGCTGCCGACGGATCCGGAGTTTCAGCGCATCGAAAGCATCAGCCGCGACAACGCCGCCTCGATCCGTCGACAGCTCGAGCAAGCGAACGTCGACACGATGATCGCGCTGCTGGAACGCTTGCCAGCCGATTCGCCCTGCCCCACCCCCGAGGCGTGGCGGCAGGTCCGTATCCCCACGCTGGTCATCGTGAACCGCCACGATGCTTTGCATCCCATGGCCTACGGCGAACGGCTGGCCGCCGAGATGCCCGACGCCAGGCTCTTGGAAGTAACCTCCAAGGAACTGGATCTCGCCGCTCACGTCCGCGACGCGGCGAACGCCATCGAAAGCTTTGTCGCCATGCTGGGCGAGCGAACGCGCACGGGACTCGAGTTTTGAGTCATGAACTCCCGAATCGCAATCGATATGGACGAAGTGCTGGCCGACACGCTGACCAAACACCTCACGGTTTACAATATCGAGCACGGCGAGTCGCTGACCAAGCGGGATCTGGAAGGAAAGAAGATCTACGACGTCGTCCGCGCGGATCGCCGCGAACGCGTGCGGGAGTATCCGCGCGCACAGGATTTCTTCCGAGACATTCCCATCATGCCAGGGAGCCAGGAGGTCCTTCCCCGTTTGCTCGAACGCTACGAAGTTTTCATCACCTCCGCCGCGATGGAATACCCGACGTCCTTTGTCGCGAAGTACGAATGGATCAAGGAGCATTTCCCATTCTTTCCCGACAGTCACATTGTGTTCTGTGGAGACAAGAGCATTATCGAGGCGGATTTCCTGATCGATGATAACGCCCACCACTTCGCACGATTCTCGGGCCAGGGCCTTTTGTTCAGCGCCCCGCACAATGTTTTCGAAGCCCGCTATCCGCGGCTCGATAGCTGGCAGGACATTCGTTCGCGCTTTCTCTAGGATCTCCGAAGTGGCTATGGGTTGCGCATTGCTCGGAGCGATCTAGGTTCGCCACATGAAGACCGCATTGATCACCGGAGCGAACAAGGGCATCGGCTTCGAAGTTGCCCGGCAGCTTGGCGCAAAGGGTTTCGATGTCTTCGTCGGCGCACGCGATCCCGGGAAAGGACGCGAGGCGACGGAGACCTTGAGAAAGGGCGGCGCGACCGCGACCTTTGTTCCGCTCGACGTTTCCGTTGCGCAGAGCATTTCCCTGGCAGTCCACACAGTCTCCGAGGCTGCAGACCACCTCGACGTGCTCGTCAACAACGCGGGTGTAATCGTTGAAGGTGACAACGCGATCACCCAGCTTGACGCGGAAACCGTCACACGGACGCTGCAAACAAACACGCTGGGCCCTCTGCTCGTGACGCAGGCATTCCTCCCCTTGCTTTCCAGAAGCACTGCTCCGCGCATCGTCAACGTGTCGAGTGGTGGCGGGCAGCTAAGCGACGGCATGGAGACCTGGGCGCCCGCTTATTGTCTTTCCAAGACAGCATTGAATGCGGTGACCTGCCTCTTCGCGGCAGCCCTTCCCAACGTATCAATCAATTCTGTGTGCCCGGGCTGGGTGCGCACGGATATGGGAGGTGCCAACGCGACCCGTTCGGTGGAAGAGGGCGCCGATACGATCGTCTGGTTGGCGGCCGACGCGCCCAAGGACCTGACCGGAAAATTTCTTCGGGACAGAAAAGCCATCCCATGGTGATTGGAGCACTTGAAAAATCGGGCAACGGACCTTGCGGCGTGGCGACGTCGCGTGGAGAGTCCACGGATGCCACAGATTCTACAGATTAACTACAAGTTCACTGTCAGCCGTGCCGAATTTGAGAGCGGGTTCGATGCCATCGCAGCTCAAATCGCCAAGGTTCCCGGGTTGCGTTGGAAAATCTGGCTGCTCAACGAAGCCGAGTCCCGCGGAGGTGGCATTTACCTGTTCGAGGATGAGCAGTCCGTCCGCGCATATCTCGATGGTCCCATCGTGGCAGCCTTGAAGTCATATCCGATCTTGACCGAGCTCAGCATGAAGACGTTTTCTGTCCTGGAAGCCCCAACCGCAGTAACTCGCGGACCTATCGAGGAAGGTGTGACGAACTGAGAGAGTTCGCGTCGCGGCAAAAATGATAGCCTACGCGGCAAGGTGATCACGCCCGTGGGGCCGATTGAGATCCAGCGCGGGCCCGATCGGAACGATCTGCGTCGGATTGATGTCGTCGTGGGTGATATAGTAGTGCCGCTTGATGTGATCGAAGTTGACCGTCTCCGCGATTCCCGGCTGCTGATAGAGATCGCGCAGATAAGCATCGAGATGAGGATAGTCGCTGATTCGCCGGACGTTGCACTTGAAATGACCATGATAAACGGCGTCGAAGCGGATGAGGGTGCAAAATAGCCGCCAGTCCGACTCGACGATGCGGTTACCGAAGAGATATCGCCGGGTGCCCAGGCGCTCCTCCAGTTCATCGAGAGCATCGAAGAGCGCCCGGCAATTCCTTTCGTAAGCACGCTGTGTGCTCGCGAAACCCGCACGATAGACCCGGTTGTTCACGTAGTCGTAGATAAACGTGGAGAGCTTCGTCTGTTCGGCTTCCAAGTCCCGCGGGAAAAGATCCACCGCCCGATCGCCAAAGTCACGGAAGACGTCATTGAACATCCGGCAAATGTCATCCTCCGAGTTATTGACGATTCGCCGGGTCTCCTTATCCCAAAGGACCGGCACCGTTACCCGGCCGTCGAAGTTCGGATCTGACCGCACATAGGCTTCACTGAGAAAGGCAAATGCGTTGACCGGATCGCGACTGTGACCGGGCCCGTCGCGAAAGGCCCAGCCGCGTTCATCACGCACCGGATCAACGACCGTGACTCCGATCGCTTCTTGCAGGCCGGTCAACATCCGCACGATCAACGTGCGGCTCGCCCACGGGCAGGCGAGCGAAACGTAAAGGTGATAGCGACCCGCCACGGCAGGATACGGCGTCGAGCCGTCGTTCGAGACCACGTCGCGAAAGGCATCCTCTTGTCGCTCGAACTCGCCCTCGGCGGACTGCTCGCCTGGAAACTGTGCTTTGGTTGACATGGTAGAGCTTAGAGCAGGCCGCGAAACCAGCGAAGAAAAAGAATGACACCCTCATCGCTCAGGGCGGCGACGGATTCAGATTGCTTCAACCGTCCCTCAGAAAAAAAGAAAACCCCGCCAACGCAGCCGCGTCACGGGGTAAACGGAGAGGGCCGTCCCGCTCCTTCAACTGAAAGTGGAACTACCGAGTCTCGATGGTTGGAGGTATCCAGGCGCCCGTCCCCCCGAAAGGAGAAAGAAGGCACGGCACGGGATTCGAACCCTTTACTCGCTCTGCTTCGAGACCGCTGAACGACTAGACTTGCATCTTTTCGCTACGGCGCTACCTGCTCACAACGTAATCACATACCAAATGAATGTGCCGCGCAAATTAATCCTAAGCTGCCGGGCGTGGCGTTCAAGCAAAATTCTCGACGCGCCGGACTTGTGTCGGGGCGATGACCGATTGCGCGCTGTTGGGCATCATGTTTTGCGCGACAAGCCACTGGAAGGTCGTCCGATTGGTGGGCGGTCGAAAGAGCGGCGTCACCCGCACACCGACAGTGAAATTCTGCAGGTGATTCTGGCGCACGATCATCATCAGGCCGAGCACTCCATGGACACTGATGCCATCGATCGGCACGGCGGTCGTGTTGCCGAAACGCTGGACGGTCGCCTGATTGCTTTCCACGTAGAGGGTGTCGCAGTTGCCGACGAAAATGGCATGTCGATCCCGGCGGGCCAGCGGTGAGAGCAGGACACGGATGCGGTTGTCGACGATGCTCACCGTCCCGGCTTGATCTGCCGTGCCGCGGGAGGCTTCGCGGTGGCTCACACCGACATGAACGCCCTGGATTACTCCCTCGATGGTGTTGTTCTTTATACGCACGTCGGGAGCGTTTCGTCCACCGACGACAATCCCTTGCGAAGCGACGGTCGGGTCCTGCTCGGCCGTCACGGCCCTGAACCAATCACGGAAGCCCCCGATGTTGGCAATGGCGCCGGCGTTGAGAATCACGCTATCGGCAAGCCGAGTGAGATGGCGGATCGACGCCGCCCCGGAAGCACCGGCGGGCAGCGGATTGCTGGTCAGAAGCGCCTGCCAGGCGCTGGCGAGAGTTGGATCGCTTCGAAAGCTCAGCTGTTGACCGCCGAGACTCACATTGATTGTTCCCGCCGGATCCGTCCCCCGCACAGGGCCCACTCTGGCATTGGAAACCAACAAGCGGCGCAAACGCGCGCGCAAACGCAGGTTTTCGGCCAGTGACGAGAGCGTCACGCCTTGCGGGCGCGGAGCCACACGCAAGAAATTATCTTCGACGACGCTGCGGCCCACATTCGCCAGCAGAATGCCGCTCTGCTGGTGACCCACTTCGAAATTGCAGTGCAAGACCCGCACGGCGCAACGACTGAGACCTTGAATAGTCTCAGAACGTTCGTCTCGAACGGTCAGGCAAGCCGCGAGACGCTCAGCGCCCGCACCAGAACGCAAACCGACCCCCTGCACCGTCACTGCCTCGCAATTGAGGAACGTGAGGGTCCCATTCAGATGATTCCGAGCGCCGCTCCGGCCAGCCGCTCCGGTTTCTGCGTAGAGATCCTCCACGACCACCTCGCGGCAATTCTGGAAGATCAGGGCCGCTTCCTGCGTTGCCGCGAAAAGGCGGGACCCAGCTCCAGCGCCGCTGATGTGAAGGTGGCCCTTGCCGGAGACGTTGATTGTCGTTGAGAGCTGAAATGTTCCCACGCAGAAACAGACATGCGCATCCTGGCCGGCACCGATGCTGTCAAACAACGCCTGCAAATCGTCGCCCGGCCGGGCCACCAGCGTGCACCGCGAGCGCAGCCGCTGACACAGCGAATCGAGCGCCTCTTGCACCGTGTCCGCCGCCTCAAAGTCACAAACGGTATTGTTAAAGCTGACATCCGCGGCCGTAATGTCCGTGAGAGGCGGGAAGAGCTGGCGGCAATCCTGCCGCAGCGACCAGGAAGCGCCGTCGAAGCTTAGCAGGGCCAATTTGGCAAAGTGATGGTGAACACCGTGGCGCGGCCGTAAAAGCGGCTCGTTCGTTACGCCATCGCGCGGCCATTCAACGTCGCCGGTGGCCGTGCGAGCCGGAACCATCCAGTAGTCGCCAGTCCGATAAGTGCCCGGAGCGAACCGCGCCTGCACACCATATTCAAGAGGCGAAAACCCATCGGCATCTGGCGCGTGATTGAGGGGAAGCGCCCCCGCGCTTTCCCATCGGCGGACCCGCGGTGAACTCTTAAACGCGGAGAAGTCGACCGGGCCCGTGGCGGTGCCCGGATCGATGGTGAGAATATTATCGCGAACGTTGGTCAGCCGGACGAGCGTGCCGGGCTCTTCGCGCAGTTCACGCTCGCGATCGATCAGCTCAACCCACCCATTGGCGCGAAAAAGCCGATGCGGATCGCGCCCCTGCGCCTCGACGGTCAGCTCGTTGCCGTCCTGAGAGAGCCAAAGCGAAGCGATACTGCCATTCTCGCGTGACCACTTGCAGGTCGCCCCGGTCTCATTGCCTGGATCGTGAATCACGAGACAGTACAGCTGGTTGAGCAAGCTGCGATAACCCGCCCCAGGCGTCATGGAACATTCATTCTCGGGTGCGGCTTCGGGTTCGGCCCGCGCGGCCGCCGCACCGGTCGGAGCGGCGATAAGAGAACTCCAGGCGGCGAACGCGGTGTCGCAGGTCGCGGAGGCGGCGGGGTTGGCATTGACCCGCAGCAGGCGCACCTGTGCTTTCACACGCTGTCGCGTTGCCGTGTCGGCGCCGTGCAGTGCTACCTCCTGAATGCTTGGATCGTCCAGAACAGTGACGTGATCAAAAGACGCGTCGAGGTAGGCCAGATAAACTCCCGGTTGATTCGGCATGCTGAATGCCGGCAGATCAGGCTGTGCGGTGAGGAGCGTGGGCGCGTCCAACTCGCAAAGAATGCCTTCGACATAGTAGCGACCAGCGCTCAAGGCGATCTGGCCGCTCCCGTTGACGGAGACTCCAAAACCCGCGCCGGATTTTGGTCCCCCGCTTGGACCGATCACGTCGCCGGCTTCGATCTCCACACGATCGATGATGAGGTCTTGAGCCTCGTTGATGTCGGCATCCATCGGGACACGTCCCTGCTGATGACGAACAGTGCGCCGGTGCTCCGACCGGACCCGGGAATCACGAGTAATGTCGGCTTTGATCATAAGGTCGACGAAGGAATTTCGTAGCGGAGGCCTGCGAACAGTCCCGCGCGCAGGAAATCATCCAGATTGCCACGGAGAAAGTCTTCGCGAAGCGGTTCTTCGAGGCTCACGAAGACACCCATCTCCGTGCGGTTCTCACCACCACGACGAATCTCTTCCGGGCCCTGGGAATGAAGTCGTGCGTAGGCGGGATGAGCGGGATCGATTGATTCGAAAAGTGGTCGAACCCGCCGGGCGATCGTCTCCACCGTGTCGGGATTCGTTTCGTCGCCGATGGCTTGCTGCGGCTGACAACGAAAAGGCCGGGGCACATTTGAGCCGGAAGCAAGATAGCTGTAGCGGACACATCCTGTCTGAGTTCGTTGCGCGGTCAGGCCGCCCATGAAAATGCAGTCCGAGGCTTCGACTTCCCGGCAGGTGACTTCTCCCCAGAAAGTCGAGCGCTTCAGGTCGAGCGCGGCTTCATCGGCAGTGAGCGCCGGGGTTTCCGGCTCGTTGGGAATTCCGACGATGCAATCCTCGAGGGCAATCGTTTCAAGGTCGGACGGGCATTGCACGCGGTGGACGCGAGATTTCTGCAAGGAAACGTGTAGTTCGGCGTTGCGGCCGGGGTCATCGGTTTCAAGGGTCATGTTTTGGGTCATGGTGGAATGGGAAAGGACAATGGTTCCGAGATGTCCGGGAAGCACGGTGAGCGAACCCTCGATGAGGAAGCCCTCGAGGTGAAGAGACCCGGGATTGGAACTCTCCTCCGGTGCGGTCCCGACGATCTCGATGTTGCCGCGCAGATGTGGACGTAGCCGGTCAGGTGAGAAGACGCCCGGGAAACGCTCGAAAATGCCGGGTTCCGTCTCAACCTCGGGCCAATCGGCCGCGATCAAGGTCAAGTGACTGCCCTCCGGAATTTCGATCCGAATGTTCTCCGTGTATCTCAAGCTGTCCATCACACTGATGACGCCGCACGTGCCCGGTGCCTGACTATTCCAGACAGCGACGGCCTCTGTAAGGGAACTGGCGATGACACCTGCCACCGGAGCCAGAAACCGGCTGACTCCCGTCTGAAAATGAACGTCGCCCCCATTCCGAGGCTCGGAGACTCGGTCATAGGGACCACCACCCATCTTCATGGAAAAGCCGCAGACGTGGATGCTCCGAAGTTGCGCGGGTTCCGCGCCCGGCGCGAACGCCACCTGACCACGTTCCGGATCGAGCGCGCACCGGATCGGAAGGGCGACCTCGGCTCCTCCCGACGAAGGCGTATACTGCTGAGTGGCAGCAGGCACAGGCCAGCCTTGGGAGAAATCGACGATGCGAATTTCTTCCGGCGGAATCGATTCACTGGCGTCGTCTGCGAACAGCAGGAGGACGGGGCGCTCACCGCCGAAATAACGCAGCGGCGGTGGTGGCGCCCCTTCCGCGATGGATTGGCGCAGCGCCTCCAGCTCGAGGTGGAGCGGCAAACGCCGCAGTGGTTCAGGCACATCACGTTCGCGGGCCAAAGAGGTCACCAATGCGCCCTCGGACGGATCGCTGCCCAGCGGACGATTGAAGAGGGGTGCGGGCACGCCCAGCGGGTGCAGGTACCATCTGGCCGGGTTCGCGCTCTCAGCGTCGGCCCGCGCCTCGATCGCAAAACGGGCCGACCCTGGCGGCGCAATCGCGAGCAATGGCCAGAGGTGAAGGCCGACGTTCGGGATATTAAACCGCCCGGGATATGGACCATCAATGTTGCGAACCTCCGGCAGCCGGTTGGTCGAGGTGAAAGGGCTCGGCAGGCGCTCGAGCGCGTCCGGGTCTCGCAAATCGGGAGTAAGAAACTCGGTTGGCCGATGACGGTTGAGATGCTGAAACTGAGCCAGGTGACGGAAGTACTCGACGATGTGCGCGTGCCAGCCTGTCGAGTCACGAGCCAACTGCTCGAGCATCGCAGGCGTCCCCTTGCGGCGACGACTACCCATCGCATTGGCGATAAACGCGCGCGGCGTGAAGACTGATGACGAAGTCGAAGGCAGGCGGTTCAGGCCAAGCAGTGCTCCGATGTAGGGCAGCACCCACGGTTCGCACGTCTCCACGAACCAGTTGTCGTAAAGTTGCTCGACATTATCTTCGACTGCGCCGATCTGCGCGGCAATGGCGCCGAAGAGAGAACTGAGTGGCCCCTCTGCCAGGCCGTCACGCGCCGCGATCTCGGCATCCCGTTCCCGGTACAAATAGGGAAGATGCTCGAGGAGTCGTTCCTTCGTCCAATACATAGCCGATTAAGCGGGGGTGGTGATCGCGGTGAG
Source organism: uncultured Verrucomicrobiae bacterium (assembly GCA_963820865.1). Taxonomy (GTDB): domain Bacteria; phylum Verrucomicrobiota; class Verrucomicrobiia; order Chthoniobacterales; family Terrimicrobiaceae; genus DASTFP01. The sequence goes on along the minus strand of CAWGBZ010000007.1, from coordinate 309,084 downwards.
CGAAAGCGCTGCGGTGTCGAGAGTGAGCAACTCGGCCGCGAAGACCACGCCGTCGCGATCAACATGGCCCGCGCGCGCCGCCAGACGGACCTCACTCGTGGCCGGTTGGGATGAGAAGTGCAAATAGTCGAGATCCACACCAAGGACGCCGGGGATGGCTTGCAGGAGGGCAATGATCGCCGAAGCCGTGACCGCCTCGCCCAGCTGCATTTTGCGAAACGCGTACCGCACCTCGAGCGCGGCTCTGGCGGCCGTGATCACCCTCTCTTTGTCGACGCGTTGGTCGCAATACAACTTGACAGAAACCGCGAAAGGCCGAGGCACGCAGTTGACGATTTGAACCAATACCGTGGAATCGCGGAACGATTGCACTGCCCCGGCAAAGTTCTTCCCCAGATCGGAGTCGGCTGGAATGGAAGCACCCTCGACCCCGGCAATGGTGAGCAGAACGCCCTGCGCACGCCCGAACTTTCCCCACACCGCGTGCGCCTTGGCAATGCCCGCGTAAGCACGCGCAAAGTCCGTGTAATCCGAGAGCGAGACCAGACGGCCAAGTGCTTTGACCGACAGCGGCGCATGCTCCCGCGCATCTTCACGCTGCTCGGGATCTTGCCCGCCAGTCGAAATGAGAGGCTGGTGCACTCCCTGCAGGCCGAGTGGACGTGTCATCAAATTGTTCAGCCGGCCGGGCGGTAGATTGCCGCCTGCGCCCAGCCCGGTGCGGAACTTCGCCTTGAGGTTGTTCACCCCCGAAGGCAGACGGCTGCCCGTCTGGCCATCTCCAAACCGGACAAAGCTCACGCCCGAGTCGTTCGCGCGGACCGTATAGGCTTCATCGCCCGGTCGAGCGTCGTAAAAATAATCAACCGGCTTCCACTCGACTCCATCGACCGACACGCGGAGCGTGCTCGCAACGCCTCGCGGATTGGTGGCCGAGGAGAGGTAGGTCAACGGCCCGGCGGCCAGTTGATATTCCGCCCAGCTCTTGCGCGCATCTCCATGACCGAGGACTTGGACGCGCGATTGGCCTTCTGTCGCGAAAACAAGGTTGCCCCGCCAGAGCGCGGTGGAACGCTCGATGTCCGTCGGCAGGGTTTCGGCGAACTCCACATCCCAGGCCGTCTCGATGGCATGCGAAGTCATCGACTTGACGGTCATCAGGGCCGATACCGCCTCACCCGTAGCCACCGCCACACCCTCCAGGGACAAGAGACGCCCGGACGGAAATGCGATGAGGCTCGCGGGCAAACGCACGCGTTGGCCGGAGAGCGGCGTGGGATCCGTCTCCTCGGCGATGGTCAACTCCCGGCTGCCGGCCAGGACACTCAGTGACCGGACTGAGTTGCGAAAAGTGGCGAGCCGCGTTGCGTCGGCGGTAATGATGGTGGACTTGCCGGAGAGAGCGAACGCCGAGCGCGAAATAGTTTCCACCCCTTTCACCTCGACCAGTTCCGTTCCCGCAGGGTCGTCGAGATAGACAAGCGAACCGACCAGGATGTCCTTGTATTCCTGGTCCAGCGAAAGCGTCGAGGAGCGGTACTCCTGGTAAAAGAAGAGCTCGATCTCCTTGGGGAAGAACGAAAAGGCCGATGGCGCGCCCATTCCTTTCGGAATGAAAGGCAGCGTGTAACTGAAATCGGCCTTCACAACGTCCTGAATAGTGTCAAAACGCGAACCGAAAACCGTCGGCAGGTGGATGACAAAATTGGGCCACTCAAGGCGGTATTGGGATGGAATCGCGGCGTCGTCGTCCAGACCGAGAACGGCGCGTTTGGCGGACACCGGGAGCGAACGCCAGTCGGGCGCGTTCGAGCCGAAGGCACGGGCTTCGACGCTGAAGCGGTAAATCTTCGGAAAGCCGGAGGCGATCTCGCCGGCCGGCCCTTCCATTGGTTGGGCGAGCGTGTAGGTGCTGACCTTACGCTCGTAATCTTCGGTGACTCCCGCGATCTCAACGACCTCCCAATTGCCGGCATCAAGCGGCCCATACATGACCAGCAGCTTGCTGCCGAGTGGCAGATTCAGGCCGGAGCCGGCAATCGTCAGACTACTCTTGCCCGCTTCCCAGATTTGCGGGCGAGTCTGTTTTGCCTTGAAGGAATTCCACTCCGGGCGCGCCTCGACCGATTCGACGGTTTCGAAGATCCTCGGCAGCTGACCTGGCAGAGGAATCGACTGCACTTGCACGCCGGGCTCGATCTGCACGGTCTCCGGCATGCCCGGCGAGATCTGCACATCGAAGGCAAGATACGTGGACGCGGCCACCCCGGGTTTGAGTTCGTAGCCGATGCTGCGCGCCATTTCGAGCAGCGAGAGTCGCTCGGTCGCGGTGGGGAGAAACCCTTCGTTGATGAACCGCTCATTGTAGAACGTCAGAATATCGAGCAGCACGGCCGACGCGTCGATAAATGCCAAGGCAGCGCTGGAGTTGTCACGACTGGTGTGGGGCGCCAGACCGGGTGATCCGGCGACCGCCAGCCGCATTGCCTCCTTGAAGGTCCCATGAACCCCCAGGCGGTAGCGCAGACGCGCACGACCAGGCGGATTCTCTGTGCCAACCGGACCGGTCAGTGACGACCCGTCGGGATCAAGGCCGGTTGCACATTCGCAGGGATTGGCCATCAGATGCCTCCTTCCAATTCGAATCCGATCGTCCCTCGCTCGGGAAATGACGCTTCGTTGGCGAGCTGCGGCATTTCGATTCCGCCCACTTCGAGGTAACCGTCGTCGAGTTCCGTTCCGGCCGGCTCACGAAGCCGCTTGAATCGGACCATCCGCGCATGGTCCACCCCGGCCACCGCGGCGGCCTGAGCCAGAATCTGGCTGGCGTAAATGCGCTGGCCAAACGTGAGACGATCGGGATGAAAAAGCCCGCGCCGCCCGCTGCCGAGACGCTCCTGGAGTTCGCGATGCACGGCAGTGCGACTGGTGCCCGGGCGGAGGCAAACGTGAACCACGAGATCCAGCGGCACGGCGACCGGTTCGCAAACCTCGAGATCGTATCCCGCCATGCGGAACTGCTCCATATGCGCGAGCAAGCCCGTTCGAAATGCTTCGTCGATCGGCTTGCCGCCGAGGCGATCGACCGCAAGAACAACGGTATACCAACTCGCCAGCCAGCGAAACTCGGCGCGAGCTTGTTGCACGCCCGGAAAACGCTGTGCCATTTCTGCGTAATCTTCCAGAGTGACGGCACGGTTCTGAGTGCGAAATGCCACCGGAGCAAATTGTCGCACCTCTTCCATGGGCTCCGGATCGGCTCCGCCCGTTGCGGGCAGCGGGTTACGCACCCGCTGGAATCCACCTCCCGGTCTCAGAATCGCGGAGATGGCCTCGGCCCCAATGTTGCCACCTGACCCATTTCCAACCCGGAAGACCGCGCTGAACATCTGGCCAAGCGACGGCCGGCGGCCGTGTTCGCTGTCGCCGAAACGGAGATGAGCCCGGCGCCGGTTATCGATCTCGACCACAAATTCCGCTGCATCGTCAGGGCTGCCGAGCAAATCGCCACGAGCCGTCCAGCGCTCTCCATTACTTTCCAGCCAGACCTGCGGATGCGCGGCGTCGGTCGCCTGCTTCACGGACCGCGTGGCCGAGGTTGCCGGGAAATTTTCTGGCGGATCCTGCCGGAAGGTTAGTCCGGCCTCACAGAGCACCGGCATGAACGCGGAGCCGTCGATCGGTGCCTGGCGCGGCCGGAGACTCGGATCGAGCGGGTCGTCTTGCACCGTCAGGCCGTGATCAGCCAGAACAACGTTTCCGCGTGCCACAGAAATGTTCTCGACGAGGAGATCGTCGACGCGTCTGGAAATCACGAAAGAAAAAGGGAGCGCATCCTCCTCGGCCCAGTCGATCTCGTAAAGCGGGGTGCCATCGAGCGGATCTTCGACCTCAGTCACGCTTGTGAGCCGCAGCGCCCAGCGCCGGTCCGTCCGCCCTTCCAGCGTGCTCCGCGGATCGCGAACCTCCTCCAAGACCAAGATCATGCCGGGTTCCAGTGCAGTCCCCAAGGTCCTTCGCAGAGTGGCGGAACGCGCGCCCTGGCAAAGTGTACATTCGTCGTCCGACCAGGTGTAGAGCTCAAAGCGGTTGTGGGCGGCGCGCACCGTCAATGCCTCCATCGATTCGAAGATGGCGGATCGATCGGGATCGAGGCGGTCGAAATCTCCCGCCCGGGCCAGAGCCAGTTGGTCATTGCTTCCGGCGAAGAACTGCGTGCCAACCCCGAGCAGGACGCCGTCTGCTGCGCCTCCCGGTTCCACATCCATCTGCACCCAGACGCGCGCGTTGCAACCTTCGTGCATGCGATAGTCGCGCAGCCGCGCATGGCGCCGCAGCGAGATGCGGTGCAGCGCGGTCCCGGGATACGCTTCGGTCGCGGCGGCGTCCTGAGCGTAAGAAATCTGGTCGCCGACATACGCGAGGAGCTCGGCGATCGCGATGGGAAAATCAGCGCCCGACGTCTCCGTCCAAGTGGGCACGAGGAGGCGAAGACGGTCGAGGAGCACGCGACGGAAGCTCTGGTAGTCGCGGGCAAGATAGTCGATGCGCGGCGCGGGCGGTGGTTCGCTCGCACAGGCTGAGGCGGTCCGGCAATCGAACTCGGATGGGCACGCTGCCTTGAAGGAGAACTGCAGGCGCGAGAGCCGGTGATCAAAGCCCGCGGGCGGGTCGTCGCTCCCATCCTCCGTCACCACGGCCAGAGTGTATGGAGAGAAATCACCCGCCATATCTACCGTAACCGTGAGCACGTCACCCGCCGCCGCAACCCCAACAACCCGAATATTTCTGATCCGCTCCCCGCCCAGAATGCGAATGTTCTCCGCTGTCAGAGGCGGCGCGCCTTCCGGAACTCCGCCAACCACGCCGGGCAGCGGATGAACAAAATGTACTTCCAGCACGGTTTGCGCGACGTTGGCAATCTCGAGGTAATCAATGCCATTGAGACGTGGCGTCCCTCCGGGGCCCACTGCGCTGCGCACGCGTTCGCGGCGGTTTTCGTTGCTGCAGAAGAACACAGGACTGGCGAAATTAGTAGCAGCCATGACCAATCAGAGTGCGCGCTCGAACTTCACCGTTTGAGGATCTGTCTGGTTGCGCAGCGTGAAGACGACCTCGACGATGAGCCGGTTGTCTTCTGTCTCAAGGTTGAGGGCGATGAGTTCGATCAAGTGACCGAGCCATTGCTGCAAGGCGGCCTCTGCAGTAACGCGCACGGTTTCCGCCAGCAGGTCGCTGTTTGGGCGGAAGATCGCATGATGGATGCCGCTGCCAAAGCTCGGGCGATTGACGCGCTCGCCCGGAGCGGTAAACAAAATCTGCTCGAGCAGGTCGCGGACGTGCCCGGCGGTATCGGTGGTTGCGCTCCGGCCACTCCAATCCGTTTGAAACGGGAAATCGATGTAGGTCGGGGCGTCCGGACGGACTGGTTGAAGGCGAGGCATACGCTAGATTCCAAGGACGCGGGTTTGCGCGACGGTGATGGCCACCGGACCTTGCGGCGCCTGCTCGGCGCTCTTCCCGATCCCGATGCTGGTGTTGAGAAGGGCCGGTTGGCCATCGATGAAGACGCGCGCGGCGGGAGTGAATTGCGAGCCGGTGATACAAGGCTGCGGTTTTCCGGAAATGTTGAGCGGACAGGCGACGATGGGATGAATGTCGGTCGCCTTGGCGGCGGGCTGTCCGAGGAGCAGCACGCGCGCGCCGGTGCCGGCAACCGTCATTTGGCCGCCATGGGAGCAGAGGCCTTTGGCGAGGGTTTGGACAAGAGTTCCGGGCATGGTCGTTTCTTGAGCGCGGGTCGATTACATCACCACGAGCGCGCCTGCGTTGACGATGACCTGGTTGTTCGTCAGCACGATCGACGCGCCCTTTCCGTTCTGAATAATGATCCCTGCGTCGTTGATGGTGATCGTGGCCAGCCCGCCCTTGAGGAGGATCCCGCCGGAGGGACCAGGGACGTCGTTGGCCACCACCCCGTTCTGGAGCGGTGTGGTCATGCTTAGTCCCGGCACGCCGGGCGGTGTCATTCGCGCCAGACCAGGAAACTCGCCGGCATTCCCAAGGAAGCTGCCAGTCCAGAGCGGATAGTCCGGGTCGCCTTGTTCAAATTCCACCCAGACTCCGGAACCGATCATCGGAATCGCGATCATGCCAAATTGGAGACCGCCGCCTGGAAAGCACGGCTCTGCCCAACTCGCGGGACCAAACTGCGTGACGTCGGGCACCTGCACGAGCAGACGTCCGCGCTGCATCGGATCGACGTTGTTCAGGACCATGCCGCGGTACTTGCCGTAGAAACGCCCGCAGGCGCCGGTCTTTTGATCGATGCTGGTCTCTTTGTCGGTGCTGTAAGGGTTCTGAACGGTGTAGGTGTCGTCAGGCATGGCGTTTTCTCGGGAGTCAGATGGTTATGGAAAAGACGCGCGGCGTGTTTGAGATGAGGGCATTGCGGATCAACTCGAAGCTCTGGGTGAATGATCCACGCTGCAGGGTGCTCGTGACGCTGCGGACGAAATGAAAGCCGTCGAAGGCGAGTCCGGCGCCCCGCACGCCGACCAGCGCGCGCGCCTTGAGCACGCGCCCGTAGCGACGAACATCCAGGGAGCCCGTGCCGGTGACGGAATCGGCGGTTTCGCCGGCTTCGGCCAGGCCCAGCATGAGCACGCGCGGCACCGGGAACTTGGCCATTCCTTCGATACGCGTCACACGTTTCGGAATCGGCGGAACCAGGCCGAGCGGCGGCTTCAGCAGCGAGACGTCGGGAACGGGAAACGGAATGACCGCGCGCGAATTCTGGTCCTGAATGTAAACGATCGGAAGCGAGGCCTTGTCGGAATTGAACCTGAACGAGAGCGACTCGGCGTTGGTGTGCGCATCGAAGTTGATCGAGAGTGCCGGCTGAGGGTTGCCCCAGCGAATCTCCGGCCCCCAGTAGGCCACGCTCATCCCAGGAAACGGACCTGGATCAATATAAAAGACATAGCCGGCCTTGGCCGCCAACTCGGTCAGGTAGGCGTGATCCGTGCATTTGTGCGTCGGGATACGTTCGGTCGGAATGGGAATGTCATCGAAAATCTGCGGGATGACCAGCGGGGTGATTCCGAGGGCGAGATACTTGAGCAGGATGACGTTCACGCGCGCATACTCCGGCATGGCCGGATAGGGGATCCCCGTCAGGCAAAGATACTTCATGACCGCCGAAAGATCCTCGCCCTTGACCGTAAGAGTGGAGATGCCCGGCTCGTTCCCCGGAGTGATCTCATGATCGGTCATCACGCCGTCCATCAGGACGGTTTGTTCGCCGGCGACTTTCACCACGATAATGACCCGCACCAGAGGAATCGGCGACCCGCTGCTCAGTAGAAAAATCGTGTGCAGCGGCGATCGATGGGTCAGTCGGAAGGTGATCTGAAAGCCACTCGCCTGCGTCGTTGATGACGTGACGGCGATCGACTCGACAGCATCAATCACCTCCTTCGGCACCGGAATGGGCACCGCCGGGCCGATCATCAAGGAAAGTTCGACGAAGCTGGCTGCCATCAGATGGGGAAGAAGCCTGTTGTTTGTCCTGCGCCTCCGCCGGGCAATCGCACAACCGCTCCGGGCTCGGCGGTCAATTCCTGTGGATACCGGACGAGATTGAGATCGCACAGTTCCCAATAGCGCTCGGGATCGCCGAGATGTTTGGAAGCAAGATGGTCCGGACGCTCCCCTTTGGTAACGACATGGACCGGATCGAATGGATCGCTCTCGGTGGCCGGCACGAAGCGCCTGGTCACATAAGCAATCTGGCGACCGTCCGTCCCTTCGAGCACCGCCAGCGGCAGGCCGGCGTATCGGCTGTTCGACGCAAAATGGCTGATCGCCGCGCTCTGATCGATCAGCGTTTCGATGGGAGTTGGCATGATTGTCGGTTCTTAGCTAAGTTCAGAAGGTGCCGCGGTCTGGTGCCAAGGGCCTGTCGATCCATGGATGGACGCCCCCAGCCGCTCGCTCTCAAAAAAATGCCGGACCTGTGACATTTGCATCTGCGCTTAGATCTCCAGTCACTCGAACGAGATCGAGCCGAGAATCTCAAGGTCCGCACTTTGCACCTTCTTAGCGAAGCGTTCCTTGGTTTTATGATAGCGAAGGTAGAGATTGCCTCCGCGATGATCGAAGCCGAGATCATCCACGCTGAGGACACGCAGAGTCAGGTTGACGCGCGCGCGGATCGGGTAGAGGTCCGGGGTAAAGTCTTCTTCGTTTACGGAGAACTGCGTGACTCGCACCGGCAGCACGCGATCTTTGCCCCAGACGAAGAGGGTCAGGTATTTCTCCATCGGGAGAATCTCGAGGCGGCCTTCGCTGGCGCGGCGTCGATTGGCGAGCAGGTCCTCGGAATCGGGATAGATCAACATCTCAAGGACCGAGAGGGCGCCCTGGACTCCGCGGGACGCCGCGTCGGGATGCTCATCGGGAAACTCCATCTGATCGGTCGCATCAAGGAAGGCTTCGACCGTTAGCGTCTCGACCGGTGGCCCCATGAGCCGAAGCGGCTCGGATCGATTGGTCTCCGAAGCGCCGCGAATCTCGAACGCGTGGTTGAGTGCTTCCTGATTGTACTGCATCGCGATGATCCGTTTGATTTCGATCGTTTCCGGATCGAGCAGAATGAGACCGGCTTTGAGAATCTTGGGGCGTCGGGAAAGGGCCATGGAGTGAGGGGAATGAGGTCAGGCGGGCAGCTTCCAGCCGAGCGGCGGCTGTGCGATAACTTTGATCGCTTCATCGAGGACCGTTTGCGCCTTCGAATGAATGCGCGTCTGGATGCGCGAGCGTATATCGGCGGAATCGCTGTCGTAGTCCTTCTGGTTAATGGCCTGGAAGTTTTTCTTCCCGTCGGCGCTGCCGCGGAACTGGCTGATATAAAAGTCCGCTTCGTGGCCGGCCATTCCGTCGGCGGCGAGGAGTTTGGCTTGATTCTCGCCCTTGATCCACGCATAGGTCTGCCGCACGGCGTCCACGATCGCGGCTTCCGCCTTAGGGTTGCCCACCATCGTGAGCAGATAATCATCGAGCGCGTCGCCGTCGCGTTTGACTGCGAGGCGTGTGTTCACGCTCTCTGCGAGGAATTTCCGGAATTCGCGATGAATCGAGTAGCCCTGCGTCGCCTTGCCCGTGTCGTCCGGCTTGGGAGTAACATGCAGCCCGGAATTCAGATGCGCTTCCTCGGAAAGGAGAATTGCCGGCATCGCATGCCCGCGGCGTGAGCCCTTCTCGGTCTCACCCACACCGATGTTCTGGCCATCGCCGGAAATCGTGTCGACCTGCGTGCCCGACGCTTTCACCCCCGGGTAATTGCGACCCTTCTTAAGTTTTGGAAAGGGTTGGAACTCCTTGATGTTGGCGAAGTATTCCGGAAGCAGATACTGGATGATGTGGTGCGAATTGCGCTGGTTCTGCTCGAGAAAGAAGGTGCCATCCGTCAGCTCTCCGTGCGTCTTTTTCTCGTAATGCACGGCATTCTGTTTCACCTGCGACGTGGCACTGGAAATCGTAATGAGCTTCTCGTTTACTGGATCCGCGAAGTAGCCCCACGAGGGCATGAGATCCGAGCTCAACGCCGCCGGTGAAATCTGCGTTTCAACTTTCTCGACGTAGGCGCTGGTGAGGGTCAGATCTGTCTTCGAGGTGTCCCACAGAGGGGTATAGCTGCCGAGCCCTCTGCCTGGCTGTTTCGGCGCCGCGGGTTGACCGGCCGCGGGCGGGGTGGCTCCGCCGCTGGTGGTCGAGGGCGGCGCCGCAGCCCGAAACTCTGTTTCAAGGACCTTCCGCAGAGCGTCACGCCGTTCTTTGTTATCATCCGTTCGTTTCCAGGTTGTATTTCGAATAGTGGCGTCCCAGAGCGCGAGCCCCGGCTCGCTGAGGCTGCTGACGAAGAGCAATTCGATATGACTGACTTTGGCGTCGACCGTGACCGCAGCCGCGGGATCCGTGGTCAGGCGCTGGACTTCGGCCGGAGATAGGTCGAAATCAAAGACGACGCCCGAGCGGCCGGTAATGTAGAGTGAGAGATCGGCGAGAAACGCGGGTATATCGAACGTCGGCTTGGCCTTGGCGGGCTTGCCTCCACCGGCTGCCGCTTTCTTCTTGTCGTCCGCCGTCGGGGCGGGCGGCTCTTTTTCGCTGAGCGCCGCGATGTAGGCGACGACTTTGCTCGCCGCCGGCACGCTCTCTCCTTCACGCGCCAGCGTGGAGAGCCGGTTCTCGAGGTGATCCTTGATGTGGTGCTGCGAAAGCTTGAAATGCGAGGCTACCGAGAGCGTTCCGAAGATACTTGAGCGGATGGATGCCCAGAGCGTTTCCGCCCTGGCCAGGCTATCAGGATGCACCTTGGCAGCCTTGCGACGCTCGTGAGCCCGCTCGATCGTCTCCGCGAACGACGCCCCCGCCGAAGGAGAGCTTAGCTTTTTGAAGAAGGCCTCCATCAGATCGAGAGAGATCGCCGGCGATGCGCCGTCCTGATGCGCCCCTTGGATGGGGATGGGATGGCCGCTGGAATTGTGCCGCGCCTGGTCCGCCATTTGATTGGCGGCCCTTTCCTCATGAGGCCGCCAGCGCATTTCGCCCGCCGGCATCGACACCGGCCCGGGTCCGCTGGTCTTCTGCAACACGTGAGCCAGTTCGTGGTTCATCACGTCCAGCCCGCGCCCGCTGCGCGGACTGAGATCCGGGCGCATGAAAATGTGATTGCCGACCGTCAGACCGTCGGCACCGCGCTGTGCAGTGGCGGCCCAGGACTCCGGCCCCTGGTGCAGGCGAACGTGCGAGAAATCATGGCCGAAATGATGTTCCGCTTCGGTCCGGTCGCTCGGCGCCAACGGCGCTCCGCCGCCGCCGGCAAACGCACTCGAGCTATGTCCGGTCGGTGATATCGCTTCCGGCGCTGAGCCTCCCGGCGGCGTGAGCGACGGACTGCCCGCCGGCGGACTTCCCGGTCCGGCCTGTCCGGTAGCACTCCCCGACGAGGGAGTCGACGCCGGCGGCTTCTTCTGGATGCCCTCAAAGAAGGCGTCCGGCATTTCGCGCACGTCAGAAAAACTGAGTTCGCGTCCCTCGCTCATCTTGCTTTCCTCGGGAACGAGATTGGCGACGTGCGCGGAATCGAACTCCTCATCGGCCTCCTCCGAAGTGGTGACGTTCGCGGTGGCGGCGGCCTGAGCATTTGGCAACGTGGCCCGGTGACCGGCGGGAATGGGCATCTTGGCGTTCTTGACGCGATCGTTTCCAAAATAATCGCCGATCAGCGGCGCCGCCGAGAGTTGCCGGCCCAGCGAATCGGCAGCGGATTGAATCGCCCCTTTGACCGGAGGCCCCAGGAGGGGCACGACATCGTTCCTCCAATAGCGATTCGGGTCCACCCAGCTGTCTTCGATTTGCTCGGCGAGGAAGCCGTAGACCACGGTGTTCGTGCCGGTGGAGCGCAACCCCTCCTGCGCCATTTGCGCAAGCGCGCGGGCAATTCCGATCTTGCCGTTCTTCGGCGCCAGCTTCAACGCAAGATCCACCAATGCCTCGATCGCGACGTCGAGGGGCAGGATCGTGGCGGGCAGGTCGAGGTTCGCCATGCGGTCGAGGCCTCCTTGCAGGTGAGTGGCTGCCTCGCCCAGTGGCTGTCCGATCACGCTCGCGCCGCTCTCGTCGCGACCGAGCAGCCGGTAAAGCATGTAGGCTTCGTAAATTGGACCCGCCAACGGGTGCTTCAGCACCAGGCCCTCCGGATCGTCGAGCTCCCTCAGGTGACCAGCAAGCCACGCGAGCATGGTGGCCAGTCGCGGGTGCTTGGCCATAAGGTATTCGACGCGATGGACCGGTCCCTGCACCTCTTCCTGGAAGCCCTCCAACCGCACAGCCAGCACAGCGCCGATTCGCTTCACTCGCGTCAACACCTTGGCCAGGCTGCCGCGCGTGAGGTTGTTCGACCGTTTCTTCCCGCGCAAGGTCGCTGCGCCAAGGAAGCGATCCGGTTCGAAGTTTCCATTCATCAGCAGGTCGAAAAGCCTCTCGATGGTGAAATGCGCTTTCAGTTCGCTCGCGGCGTGCTCAAGAGATTCGATCGGATCCTGCGCGATCGATTCGAGGGCCTCCTTGAACTCCGGATTGGCGAGAATCTGAACGAGAAAGGCGATCACTTCGGCCGCGGTAACTGCCAGGGCGGTCGGCGGAAAGACGCTGGCCGCGAAGAGGAGCGCATGCGCGAAGAACTCGATATCGGCGGCCATCGAAGCAAACTTCTCGCTCGCCGCGGTATTGTGGACGACGCCAGTCAGCCAGTTCAGCCCGCTTCGAAGACCCTGGATATCGCCGGCGTGAACAGTGAATTTTGAGAAAAGCGCGTCGCCTTCCCAAATCTCGATGTCCACCAGCGGAACGCCTTGGGACTCCTTCGGAGCTTGGAAGGAAAGGATGGTCGGGTCTTCCGTTTGGGTCGCCTCCAATTTCTCCAAGTCCGACTCCTGGCTTGCGCTCACTCCGACAAAAACCTGGGCGGGGATGTAAAGTGCGTGCTGGCTTTGCCACTCGGCGGAGGCCGTTTCGCGGTCGCCGATGCCCGGCAGAAACGTGAAATCCCGGTGGATATTGACGATCTTCATGCTGAGCGGACCCCGCATCGGGATCAGCTCGGATTTGTGCTCGCTCTGGTCTTTCTCCTTCGCGTTGGCCTCCTGGATTTTTCCAACGGTGAAAAGTGGGAACCCAGGCGACAGGTGGCTGACGAGCGTGCCCTGTCCGGCTTTGGCCGTAATCCCCAGGTCCCAACGAAGCGGCCGGAGATTCTCCTTGAGCGACTCGAGCACTTTCTGAAATTTCGGCGTTACTTCGGTGATCTTCTTGGCCACAAAGTCCTTCTCGGAGGGAGTGTCCCAGGCGATCCCCTGCGAATGCTCTGCGATGTCCGGTGGCTCGGCGTTGCCTTTCGCAGAGACCGGCTCCCTCAGCAGCTCCGGGAAGGTCTGGAGCGACTCGCTGATCACCGTGTAGGTTCGCGTCTTGTCCGAGCCGCTCAGCCGCGCCTCAGCCACCATTTCCAGCCAGACGTCGGCGTCGTCGAGCAAGAGTGCCGCAGATTGGCGCAAGACTTCGCTTTTGGGCGTGCTCGGTCGCACCGCGTTGCGAAAGGCGTCGTGATTGTCCAGAGCGACACCGATTCCAAGCTGACCGGCGATCCGTTCGTCGATGGCCTTCTGCAACAGTTCCCGGTTCATGCGGCGGATCACACGTCGGTCGAGCGTGGTCGCACGGCGTTGGGCGAGCCGGTAGTCGCGTCGGGCGGACTTCTGATCTTTGGCGAGCGCAACCGCCGTGTCCTGGCGCACGTTCGTGACCTCTTGCAAGGCGAGCAGATCGTCCTGGAGAACCTCACGCACCCGTCGCACGCGCGCATTCACCTCTCCGTACCAGTTGTAATAACCCTGTGACGGCGGTGTTCCGGCGCGGATCGTGCGGCCGAGATCTCTTGCGTCGCGGATCAGGGTGCTCAGAGCGCGTGCGTTGATCTCCTTGGCGTTTCGCGTCTCAAGCGGCACCCCTTTGGCGAGCGAAGCCTCGAGGTCGTTCTCAGACATCGCACCGAGACCGCGCAACAGGTCGATCCTGTAGAGCGGCGCGACCAACTCGCTGGGAATCGGAAGCGTCCACGCCCAGGCGTCCTCGCGTTCATCCGGTCCCCCTTGCGCATGCAGGATCACGTTGAAGCGCGTCTCGTGCGTCGCCACGAAATCGCGGTAGAGCTTTTGGTGCTCGAGCAGCCGGCCGAAGGCTCGGGAGTCGTCCCCCGCGTACGGGATCCAGTAAACGCTTCGGGATGCAAAGCGCTTCGGCAAAGCGTCACTCCCCTCGCGCTCTTTGAGGCTATCGTAGGCCTTCTGCACGAGCCAGAGATCTTCTTTTTCCCGGAACTGCAGTGCGCCTTCCCGCGCGGTCGCCTCATCGCTCACGGCCGTGAGCTCTTCGGCCATGGAGCGCTGGTAGAACGTCGAATAGAACATCGCCAGATCGCTGCCGGTAAACGGCTCCAAGCCACCGACCAAATTGCCACCCTCAAGGTCCTTCCCAAGATCAGCCATCTCGGTTTGTTCCGACTCCTCGAATGCGTCCTGCAAAACCAGCAGGCCTGTCTGAATGTCCGTCAGGTTGAAGGCGGCGTTGGCACGATCCATGATTGCCCGCCAGGCCGTCGCGGCCGGGACATCGCGCTTGCCGGCTGCGGACGCGGGCGGCGTCGAAGGGGAAACCTCTGCCTCGGTGATCCCCAGCGCGTCTCGCGCGATTTCCGAGAGCTCATAGGCGATGCCACCGCGTTTCTCAATTGCATCGATGAGCACCGCCGCGGCCGAACTCTCATCGAGCGTGGGCACGTTCTCGAGGGTTCGGTAAAATCGCTCCATGCGTTCGCCGAACCATCCCAAGCCGCGCGCGATCTCGCCCTTGCCGGCACTGCGAGCGAGGTAAAGCTTGCGAGTGATCGCGGGCTGAATGTTCACTCGCAGTTTCTCGCGAAAGGCATCCGCCCGCTCCCGGTGCTTTGCGAAAACCAGGAGGACGGTGGCGCGTTCCCGCAGCGGGGGCAGTTCGCGCGTGTCGAAGAGATCGAAGTAGGCCCCGGCGGCATCGGCGAGCGGCTGGACGATGTCTCGCAAATGCGCGGCCAGCGCACCCTCTTCTGCCGCGAAGAAGAGCTGAGAGTACGTCGTGTCGCCAAGAGTCAGCTTTAGATATTTGTCGGCCTCGCCCGGGGACTGATACTTTACCGACTCGGCCACGCTCGCCCAGAAGTCGTAGTGGGCATCCACGGCCGTCTCGAGATCCTTCTTCAGCAGCGCATGCGCCTCCAGCAAGACAGGCAAAAGTGCCTCCGCCTTCTGGAGCTGGTTGAACGGGTCGCTCTCAGAACCGATCTTGCCGCTGAGCTGCTTGAGGATCTCGATGTCATCTCCCCAGATCGAGAATGGCGTGGCCGAGGTGTTCTGCTCGCTCTCGGTAATCCGCTTTTGCAGCAGAGCCGCCCAGCTCCGGCGAATTAATCCCAGGGCGTTCCGCGCAAAGACATCGAGTTCGTTGGCGGTCAAGGTGCTCTTGTCGGTGAGCCGGTCAAAAGGTGTCGCCGCTTTGGTTGGATCCGGAATGTTCGAGGTCCCGCGCAGCGGCGCGTTGAGAGCGTCGACGATCGCCTGTCGTCGTTTCACGTGGTCGGACAGCGGCGTCAGGGTGAGGAACTGGTTGACTGCCTCGGCGATTTCCTGCGTCCAGGTTTCGGCCGTGGCCTCCGTCGGCTTCTCGTATTTCCAGATGCGCGGCAGAGCCAGCACGGCGCGCTGGCCGCGTTTCTTTTCGGAAATCAGGGCGCCGACGACCTCATCCGCCGGAACCGCCGTGCGCGTGTATGGAAACTCGACGACCACCATGGCAGCGAGCTCGGGCGCACCATTGATCCGAAGATAGTCCGCCAGCAGACCAGCCACACCATTCTGGATCGGATCGCCCGCCGCGGTGTCGAGCGCAGCCAGATCTCGAATCTGTTTCACCGCGGCTTCGACCTCGGCCTTCGCATCGACCGGCGGAGTCGCATCTTTTCTCTCGAGGTTCGCGCGGAGTTTTTGCCACCAACTCTCTTTGACGAGCAACTTGGTTTCCACGATTTCCTTGAGCTGTTTGCCGCGCAAGCGCAGGTGCAAATTGAGGAGGATCTCGACCTTGGGATCCAATTCTGTCGTCGTCTTCTCAAACGACGCCTGGATTCGCGAAGGCTCTGTGGAGGACACATTCTCCTGCTGCACCGTGTGCACGAGCTCGTGAGCAAGGAGCGCTCGGTCCGGGCTGGTCGTAAAGATTTCCTGGCCGACGGTGAACGCCTTGGCACCCAAACATTGAACCATCTCCCGGGCTCCCGCGTCGTCGTGAATCCGAACGTCGCCGAGATCGCGGCCAAACTGCGCCTCGAAATAGCGCCGGACGACTGGATCCATCGGGTGTCCGGAATGGCTGCGGATCCGGGCGGCGAACTCTCCGTCGATCGGTATGCCCCAGGCGCTGGCATCGCGGGGGACAGCATGGATCTCCTGGCCGCCGCTCGCCCATGGCCGCGCGAACCATTCCTGCAACACCTCAGCCTCCTCTTCCCACGGATCCGTCGTCCGCGCCGGCTTGCGGCATTGGACACGCAGCTCCGCCGGGATCTGTTCGGAAAGCACTGGAATCGACATCGGAAGTGTTATCAGCGGGAAGCGGCGCGCTGAAGAATCGCCTCGGCCAGCCGCCGGCCGAGCTCGCGGCCGGTCACGCCGGACGGAAGGTCAACCGTCAGGTCGCCGCGAAAGGCCTCAGCGGTCCAGCGGGGCGCAGGACGATCGTGATGCAGCCACACCTCGCGAAATCCGTCGCGAATGGACGCGGCGGAAATCGGAGTGCTGCTTTCCACCACAAGACGGTCGATGTGGACGGATGGAGGCTGGATATCCGCCGAACTGCCGTGCCCTTGTCCGACTTGACCGACCGCGGGCGACATCTGGGGTGCTACCGGCCTGGGCTGGACGGGCACGATCATGGAATAGCGCCGTCGAAGAGTTTCCGCAGCTCTCCCTCCGGGATCGGTTTCTCGTTCTTGCGAAACTCGCTTCGGGCTGCGTTGGCGATATGCTGCATCCCCACGGCGACATTCTCGTGAGCGGCCTGGAAGGCGGCATTGAGGGCGATGTTGCGAATATGTCCGCCAGTGAGGCTGAGCCGGCTAAGGCCCTCAAAATCGATTTCGCTGAGCGGCGCGGCCGCGGGAAACGCCGTCCGCCAAAGCCGGCCGCGGATCGTGCGATCGGGGAAAGGGAATTCGACGTGAAAACGGATGCGGCGGAGGAAGGCTTGATCGAGGTTTTCTTTAAAGTTGGTCGTCAGCACGGCCAGACCACGAAACGATTCCAGGCGCTGCAACAGGTAGCTGACTTCGATGTTGGCATGCCGATCCCTGCTGTCGGTAACCTTGCTGCGAGGACCAAAGAGCGCGTCCGCCTCGTCGAAGAGAAGAATGGCGCCGCCGGTCTCCGCTGCGGCGAAAATCTCACCGAGATTTTTCTCGGTCTCCCCGATGTACTTGCTCACGACGGCGCTGAGGTCCACACGCAAGAGGTCGAGATCGAGATCGTTGGCCATCACTTCGGCAGCCATCGTCTTGCCGGTCCCACTGGGGCCGGAGAAGAGTGCCGTAAGGTTCAAGCCCCGCGCGCTCTTGGCCGCGAAGCCCCAGTCGAGATGAACACGGGTGCGCTGCCGAACCTGTTCGACCGCTTCGCGCAGTTGGGCGATTTGCTCCGACGGAAGAATGAGATCTTCCCAGCCCAGCTTCGATTCGAGCGGCTGAACGAGCGGTCCGAGACGCGGGCGCGAACGCTCGCGGAAGGCGCGCCATAGCTCCGTGGCGTGGCCGTTTACCCGTTCCGAGCAGATTTCGTAGACGGAAGCCGCGCCGAGATCGAACTGTCCTGCCAGGCGGGAGGCAAACGACGGATCGGCTGGCGCACGCCCGTCAAGAACGGCCCCGATCAGTTGGGTGCGATCAGCGGCGTCCGTCATGGGTGCCACGAACTGAACGAAGTGCGCGGGCACGGCCGCTTCGTCCGACCAGCCGGTGATAACGGCCCCTCCGCAATGTGCAGCCCAGTCGCGAAGATAACCCAGGTGGTTTTCCGGGAGCGCGGTGGCGTCGAGGTAAAGCGCGCGGCTTTCCAGAAGCGCTTCAACTTGCCAGAGCCGCAAGCACTCGCGTCGTTCATCCGCGGAATCCGACAATCGGCCGGCTTTTAACTCGATCATGCTCCAGCCGGCCAACCGGGCCGCTTCCCAGGCAATCGCGCGAAGTGCCGCCGGGTCTTTGCCGCGAAGCGCGATCGGGCGGAAAGCGCGAAAATCACCCACCCCGCGCCACGACTCCTCCACCGCCCGGGCGCAATGGACCTGCGCCGGCGTAAGGATTGGGAGCGGCGCGGCAAAATCGAGCAAGGCCTCGAGCCGCTCGTCGGGCGCCTCTTCTCCCAGAAGATGGGCCAGGAGGCGTTCGTTGATGGCCAGCCGCCGGGCGGCCAGCGGCGACTCGTGGAATCGATTCGATGCGAGTTCGACGAGACGCCAGCGACGCAGCGGCGCGCCCGGCATGAATTGGCGTGCATCGCATCCGCCGGGAAACATCTCGCTGAAATCCTCCATCGTAAGGCGGCCCCGCGCTTTGATCTCGACGAGTGCAAGAACGAGGACGATCGAAATTTCTGTCTGCGTCAGACCGAACTTCCGCCCCACCTCGGCGAGCAAAGGAAACTCCAGACCGTCAATCGGCAGCGGCAATGGTCGCTCGGCGCGAGCAAATCGCTCCCACCAGGACGCCAGCTGCGGGAGTGCTTCGAGCAGGTTCATGGCACGTCGATGATGGCGCCGGGAAGAATGACCGGCGGAGTGGCTAGACGGTCGATCCATGGACTCTCAATGCCATCGACCACCAGTCGCGTTGCCGCCGGACCTGCGGGCAGGTCGAGATCTTCAAACGTAAGAACCGTTGTCGCGGCCGTGATCGCGGGACCTGCAAAATTGCGTGAACCGACGACGAGGGCGACTGGTCGGCCCGGCAAGATCGGCGGCGTGACGGCGAGTTCGATGGTAACGCGGTGCGGCGGATTCGGAGCGCGAGTGACCGAAGTGACCGTCATCGATGGTGCGACGAAAAATCGTAACGCACTGGACGGGCGCCGATCTCCGTCCGGAGATTCCACGGTGACGCGCAATTCGTAAACGCCGATGGGCCAACTCACCGGAAGCGCGAAAGAGACCGCCGTATCGCCGGCATCCGCTGCCGCAATGCTCAGCGGCGGCAGCTCGATGGTCGGGTCGCGGTGATCGGCTTCGATCTGAACGTTCTCCCCGCCAAGCCCAAGGCCATGCAGGATGACGTCCTGCCCGGCCACCGCGATCTCAGGCTCGGCCCGAACAAGGGTGGGAGTGAATGGCCCGAGGCGGGAGTGCGACTCGGGCTCGGGCCGCCTCAGGACCACCATCGGGGCCCGGGTCGGAGCATCACCTTCCATCAAGACGACCGACACTTCGTAGAAGGCACTGAGCCGATACGGAACGTGAAACGCGGACCAAAGCCGGGTGAAGACATCTTCGGACAAGTTACGGTGGCGAATGCGGATCTTGTCGATCTGCTCGGCGAGACGGCTGTCGAGGAGGGTATTCGCGCCGCCATCCTGGCTGAGGATGTTTTGAATGAGCGCGCGGTCGAGGACGGGCGTTTCGTTCAATGCCTGCATGGCACACCCGAGCATCAGTTCCGACTGGAAGTCATCCTCGGCATACGCAGTGACGGCATAATGCAGATCGAGCGCCAATGCCGGTCGTCGAACCGCACGCCCGGCCGCGTCGTGCGTGGGCATGGCCTGACCGCGCAATGCCGAACTTTCTATGGTTCGATAAAGGAAAAGGTTCAGGCGAATGCGATCCGGATCGTCCAAGGGCGGCTCGGCGGTGACGACCACATCGGCGCCGACGTAGCCATCGAGCCCGTACCGGGTCACGTTTCCCTCGACGATCTGACGAAGGAGCCGCGAAACCGCGGCGATGGAGAGAGCGTTGCCCATGCTGCGCTCTCAGGGCTCTCCAGCCGCTCGACGGGCCAAAAACGTGGCCAGACTGGCCGCCGGAGGCGGAGCGGTCGGCTTGGGCGCGGCGGCAGGATTGGCGCGAACGATGATCGTGCCGATGTTGACGACAACGGGCGGAGGTGGCGGCGGTGGTCCCGGCGTGGGTTCGTCTCGCGGGGTTGACGGCAAACGGATTGGGGGCGAAGCGGACAGGGAGGCGCGCCTGGTGACAGGAAAAGGCATCGGTCCCGACACTGGGGGCTCAAGGGCCTCCGGAGCGCTTGGCTGCTCGCGCGAAGGTGCGGCCATCCAATCCTGGAAGCGTTTCCAACGAACCAGCGAAGATTCGGGAACTGCGGGAGCCTGCGACGGCACGGGGCGCGGCGGCCGCTGACGCTCCTCGGGCGGGGTCTTGGATGGTCGAGGTCGCTCGGTCTCTTCACGCAGTGACACGGGTTCGGTCACGCGTTCGTGCGGTTTGACTGGCTCGGAGCGCTGCGAAGCAGGCGTTGGCAAGTCGATTGTGGTCGGAGGCGGAATCGCCTGTGCGGAGACACGGGGAGGTTCCGGTGTCTCATCGAGAGATTCCAGTTGCGGTGGCGGGCGTGCAATGATTTCTGGTGGCTTCCATGGCGCCGCCGGCGCAGGAGGCTTGCGAGAAGGCGTCTCGACCTGGACTTCGCGAAAACCTTCCTGGTCCTCGGATGTGCTCGCACCCGGCTCCGGCTCAAAGCGCGACGACACACGCGGGGAAACGGATTGCACCTGTCCGAGGGCGCGCTCACCCCATCGCTGCAGCCGGTTGCTCATGCGAGAAAATTCAGTTGTTCGGCACGGCGCCGGTTTCTTCGATCATTCGGAGGTAGTTGGTCCGGCGTTCCTGGCTCAAACCAAGGATCTCCGCTTCGCTCCAACCATAAGCCCAGGCGAGAGCATGGATCTGTCGCAACAAGCGGCGACAGGCCGCGTTGATCTCGCGCCAGACGAACTCGGCCGGTTCCAAGGGAGAATCCCATTCTTCGCGACAGCTCGGACAACGCAGGCGAAACAGGATCTCCGAGGCCGCATCCGCCTCGACCAGCGCTTCGGCCAACGCTTCCCAAGCGGGATCGGGCATTTCTTCGGGCGTCGCTTCGCGACTCCGGTGACGCACCTGCAAGAGTGCACGGCTCAGCAGTCGCTTTCCTGCTTCGGTGGGTTCGCCGCATCCCGGCTGGAAGGAGCGCAACCAGTCCCCGCCGGTGAGCGGGCGAAATTGCACGCTCCAGTCGCCACTCGAGAAGTAGCGCTCGTCCGGCAGTGGATCGGCTGCCGGAAGAATCTCGCTCGTCTCGACGGCAAACTCGACACTGCCCTGACAGGACGGGCAGCGATCGAAGACCCGCAATTCCGTTCCAAACTGCGCCGCGCGGAAGCGCAGAAGCGCGCTGTTCCATTGGCCAATCGCCATCGCGTCCAGATCCTCGATGCAAAGTTGTCGATAGGCCGCGCGCAAGATCGCGCGAGCTCGCTGCGGGAGCTCCGCTTGCGCGCATTCATCCCAAAGATCAAGCAGAGCGCCAGGACGCAGGGCCTCCGGCGCCAAGCCGGTTCGTTCCTCTCTTTGGAGAACATTTTTGCTCACGGCCATGGGGCAAAGTTCGACGACCGCATCAACCTTGGATCGATTCTCGCAAGATCACTCAGGCGCGACTAGGCGGGGATGGTAAACGACGGCTCCTTCGGTTCCTTTTCGGCGTAATCCTGCTCCCAGCCTTCGTTTTGAAGCTGGATCGAGCGGATCGCGACGGCCTCCCCATTGGCATCGAGGTCCGGAAGGATCGTGAACTCCGAAACCCAACACCGATAGATGTTGAAGACCATGGAGATCTGACCCGCTTCGTTCAGAAAGTTGATGGTTACGTCCTTTCGGAAATCGGCGAGCGAAGACTCCTTGCCCAATCCGGC
The DNA here is from genome assembly GCA_963820865.1 of uncultured Verrucomicrobiae bacterium. Taxonomy (GTDB): domain Bacteria; phylum Verrucomicrobiota; class Verrucomicrobiia; order Chthoniobacterales; family Terrimicrobiaceae; genus DASTFP01. Next base: position 287,476 of record CAWGBZ010000007.1, on the reverse strand, counting down.
GCCGAAGTTCCAGACCTTGTTGGCCCACTGAACGAAGGCCTGGTCGTGGGTAAGACCGGCCTCGAGGGTGATGGCCTCGTATTCGGTGCGTCCGGGGAGCTTGCGGCTTGTGCTCGGGTCCCCTCCCTCGCGGAACTCGACGACCTTGGTGCTACGCTTGAGCGCAGACACCTTGCTCACCCCGGCAACGATGCGGTTGTCCCAGCGCACCTGAAATTTGAAGTTACGGTAAGGGTCGAAACGATCGGGATTAACGGTGAATTGTGCCATACGATATGGGCGTTGATTCTTAGGCTTCGGTTTCTCCGGCCAGCTGGCGGATGCGGATAAAGATGAATTCGGCGGGTTTGAGCGGCGCGAACCCGACATCGATGTTCACAATGCCGAGATCGATGTCGGCCTGGGTCGTCGTCTCTTCGTCGCACTTGACAAGGTAGGCCTCGTCGGGTGTCGCGCCCTGGAAGGCACCGCGCCGGAAGAGATTGCTCATGAAGGTATCGACGGCCAGGCGCAAAGTCTGCCAAAGCGGCCGGTCGTTCGGCTCGAAAACGGCGAACTGGGTGCCGCGGTAGAGGCTTTCTTCGATCATGAGGGCCAGTCGGCGCACGGGCAGGTATTTCCACTCCGAAGCGAGGCGGTCGTCGCCGAGGAGAGTCCGCGCGCCCCAGGCGACCGGACCCGCCGCAGGCCGTGCCTGAAGGCAGTTGATGCCGAGAGGATTGAGCTGTCCGACTTCGCCGTCGATGAGCGAATACGCCAGGGCGCGAACACCACGCAGAGTGGCTTCGAGGCCGGCCGGCGCTTTCCACACGCCGCGCTCAGAGTCGGTCCGGGCCATCAGGCCGGCCAGCAGGCCGCTCGGCGCGAAGGTCCCGAGCAGATTATCCCGGAGCGGGTCGGCGGCGCGGATGCGCGGGAAATAGATGACCGAATTGGCCGCGCGCAGACCAGCCATCGCCTGAATGCCGGTGATCGCCTGGTCCGGCCGCGTCCAGCTCGAAGGCGGATCGATGATGAGCATGGCGCGGCGTCCCTGGCAGTAGCTGAGCGCGTCGCTCCATAAGGCGTCGGGCACATCCACGTCCGGCGCGAGCGGTGGGATGACCAGAAGGTTGAATAGATCGACGTCCTCGAGCTGATAGAGCCCCTGCTTGGCGCCCTGCATGCCCGGGCCGGTGATGTCGTTGGCTCCAACTGTGCCTCCATCTTCTCCGCCGGCGAGCATCACGCCGCCGGCACCCGTGGCCACCGGCGCCGTCGCGGGAATAATGCCCGCGGCGCGAACCAGCAACGACGTCTGCTCGAGAATCGTGGTGATAAACCGCGGGGACTCGGGATCCACCGAGAGGTTGCGCAGGCTTTCGCTCGCGGCGGGCTGGTCGTTGTCGTTGAGCAGCTCTACCGTGAGATTGAAGAGGGCGTCGTCCGCGGGATCGGCGGTGTTGCGATCGGTGCGGAGTCTGATGCGGTTTCCCCAAGCGCCCTGATTGGCGGCCGAGACGAGGAGCCCTCCGCTGGGAAATCCCGCGCTCGCGGCGGAGGCGTCATTGCCGCCGGAAAGGTGAATGCGCCTGGCGGCGAAGGGCGCTTCAGCGAGAGTGGACGGGTCGCCCGAGACAACGACGCCGAGGTTGGCTGTGTTCGCGACGGCTTCCTGCACCGACGCGTTCGTCACCGCCGCGACAGTCCCGAGCACCGTATAGCTTGCATCGGGTTGCTGTTGCTCGACGACGATCGAATACAGGTCGTCGTTACTCGCACTGCGGAGAATCGTGACGGCAATGTTGTCGCCCGCCTCTCCGTTGTCCGCCGCCGTGATCACGAGATTGCCACCCTCGATGGCCAGCGGCCCGCTCGCGGCTCGCGCGGGCGGCGTGCCGACGGGCAAATTCACCGCCGCGGCCACCGTCGGGAGGGCGGTGAGATCGCCGCCCTCGGCGACCTGAACGAGAGAATCGTCTGCCGCGAGGGCTGCCGCCAACGCCGCGGCGTCGGGGCCGGTGTAATTCGCCGTGCGCACCACCACTTCGGCTCCGCCGGGAGACCGCGCGATCTCAGTGACGATGACGTGACGGGTCCCGTTATCGGTCACTTGCACCCGCAGAACGTGTCCTCCGCTCCCCCCTTCGGCTTCAAGCAGTCGAAGCCCATTGGCCGTGCCATTGTCGAGAGTGACGGCTGCGGCGGCTCCTCTTTGGTTGACGATTCGAACCACCACCGCATCGGTCCCTCCGTTTTGGAAGAACTGCCGAAGGGCATAACTCAAAGTGCTCTCGCGCCACAGTCCGCCGAACTGTTTTTCGAACGCGCCAAAATTGGTAATGCGCGTCGCACGGTCGGCGGGACCTTTCTGCGTGCGACCGACAAAAGCTGTGATGGAGGTGGAGACACCGGTGATGGTGCGGACACCACTGGGAACTTCTTCGATATAAACGCCTGGGTAAGTTGGTTGTATTGGCATGGGGTGATGGGCTGAATCGCGTGGGTTCTGACCGAGGTAGGAAAAGATTCGGGCAAGCTGCCGCCATCAAGGTGCGAAGGCACCTTCTTCGATCGGCAGAATATGTCCGCTCAGAGGCTGGGTGTGCGCTTGACCGCGTCGCTCTCCACGACGAGGCGAGACTGCTGACGAGTTTCGAGGAAAATCACTCCGCGCTGGCCATCGCTCAGAGCGCGCTCGAAGACACCCTGCCAACCTTCAAACGGTCCCGCAGAAACTTGCAGGGTATCGCCCGCCGCCAGGCTTGGTGATGCGGGCGCTCCGCAATCGCTGCCGTTCATCCGCTCGCGGATGCTTTCAATGATCGTGTCCTCGATCGCTACCGCGGCAAACATGCGAGGACCAGGTCTATTGGGGTCATAGAAGCTTCGTCGTGAGGATAGGCGCCTACAGAATGGGGCGAAAAGCTAGCGGGACACCTCTGGGATGACAATAGTTTTCGCTCCACCGACATCGAAAATCTTCCGCCCGCAAGGCCTGCAGACCGTTTGATGGAATTCGCTTCCGTGCGTCCCAGATGGTTGACCCGGCAGGAGTTGCGTCAGGGAAGACCTGATTGATCGCTCATGGTTTTCCATGTTATCATTGACTCCGAGATCGACGTCCGTGACGCACCCCGCGTGCGAAAATCGGAAAACTGCGGCGGGCCCGAAGCTCGCGCTCATCATCAAGAGAACGCCATGAGAACCGTGATATCACAGATCGAGGTTTGTCGGAGCTTCCAAGGGACCGATTTCAAGATCCCGGTGGAGGTTTGGAGCACCCCGGAAGGCGTTTGCGCTCGCTCACTTGCGAGCATTTTCTATCGCGACGGCACCCGGGCGATCATGTTGGTCGAAGCTGACGAGGATCCGCAGTTGAACGAATATGAAATGGGATTGGCGGAAGAACGTCTGTGGGTGGTCAAAAGCTTCGATCCGCACGTGCCGTAACGACACTCCGCTCAGGAATACAACCGGGACGCTCGTCTCGCGCGAATCCCCAAATATGAAGCGTCGGAAGGTAGTCCCCATCGCCCGCCGCTCTGCGGCGACCTCCATCCGATCTGGAGAACCTGACCGGTTGAAGGATTTTGTCGAAGATCCCCTGCCAGAGAAACGCGACATGAAGGCAGAACAAGAGGCAGCCTTCAAACGACCGCAGCATCTTGATCCTCGCGTGGCGTCAAGCGAATCTGACCAAGGCCGAACTCGCTAAGCCGCATTTCACTTCGAGAAGACGACCTCATTTCGAGGTAAGGCCGGTTCCAAACCTCGCCGAAATAGGATCTGAATTGTAACAAAGTTGTAACATAAGCCGGGAGGGCGATCGGCAAAATAACTCATGCTCAAGCTTCGCTTCGTGCAACGCTCCCCAAGTGCATCGATTTCAAATCGCGTAAGTCATTGCGCACGACTGCCGAATGCGCCGGCGATCGTCGAATCTAAGATTTGGCGAGGCTAACGGATCGCCGCTCTTTGCTTTTGTTGGATGGCGCGCCAAGCTGGCAACGTCACGGATCGATGGCAATATTAGCCGTGACAGAGCACGCGGAAAGCGCCAAAAAGAGCTGGAGGGAGCGAGATGTCCGTCTGCTCCCGTGGGCTTGGCACGGTCAAGACGGACATGAGGAGGATACTAAGCCATGCCAACAAAGCTCTGCCTGAATGTCGACCTCGCGAAAGTCTATGATGCCGCGAGACCACGCTCCCTGGTGACCGTCCTCACATGGGGTGACCTTGTCGAAGTGACTGCAGAGGCCGCGGGCGGGCGACTCCCGGTGCGCGGCTTTCGTTACCGCACGCAGCCAGACGGGTCGATCGTCCCGGAAGCGGTTGATTCCTTCATCAAGATCCCCAGGGGGATGAAGGCCAGCGACCTCGTAGTTCCCCCCAACAAGTCGAAGGTAATGAAGGTGAACTTTGTGGACGTGCAGCAAGGGGACGGCTGCGTCATCGAGACGCCAAAAGGCCGGGTCGTCTTGGTGGCTGGCGGGGACAATCAAATGTTCGCCCGCTATCTCGCCGCACGCTTCCGCGGATCGAGCGCCACGCAGCCCAGGACAATTGACGCCATTGTCGTAACCCACGGCGATGCCGATCACTTCGCCGGGTTGACACAGATCCACACCTCGGAGACGAACGCGAACCCGAAAAAGCGACTCTTCATTCACCCCGAACGCATTTTTCACAATGGCCTCTTCAAACGGCCAGGTACGAAACCGGATGGCAAGAAAAGATCCGACTTCGAACTGCTCAACGATACCGTCAAGCGCGACAAGGTCGTCTATCTTAGTCCTCTGATCGACGATCCCAGCGCCCTTCCCGACGATCAACTAAACAAGCCGTTTAAGGAGTGGAAGGAAGCGATCAACGCGTGGAGAACGCATGGCGACATCCTCGTCAAGCGGCTGGAATTCGGGGATGACGACGCATTCGATTTTCTCAACGACGAAGATATCACGGTCGAAGTGCTTGGACCGATGACCGAGGAGATCAGCGGAAAGCCCGCGCTACGCTTCCTGGGAGACCCGCCTAAGGGCCCGCGAATCGGACACGAGGCGTTCAATCTGACGGAGGAGGAGTTCAAGGGCCATTCGGCGTCGCACACGATCAATGGGCACTCGATCGTCCTGCGGCTCACCTACGGCGGATTCTCCTTCCTGCTCACTGGCGACCTGAATGATCAGTCGGAGCGAATTCTCACGCGGGCACATTCCGAGGGCCAGCTCGATCTGAGCGCCGAGGTTCTCAAGGCGCCCCACCACGGTTCGGCAGACTTCTCGCCCGCGTTCCTCAAGTCGGTCGCGCCAATCATCTCAGTGATCTCCAGCGGAGACGAATCCGAACAAAAGGAATATATTCATCCCCGTGCGACAATCGTCGGCGCACTCGGCCAATTTTCTCGCGTGCCAGAACCCCTGATCTTCTGCACGGAACTGGTCGCTTTCTTCAAGCGAATCGGTTGGAGCCACAAGGACAAGGACCAACGCTCCGGCGCTCCACGCGACGAGATCGAACTGGATGACGAACAGGCCCGATACTATGGCTTTTCGCGCACGGCTTACGGCATGGTGAAGATTCGCACGGACGGCGAACGTCTTCTCGTGACCACCAATAGCGGCAAGGACGACATGAAGGAAGCCTACGCCTACCAGCGGAACGAAGATGGCGAGCCGACGGCCGTTCCCGTGCTTCAATCCTGAGCGCTTGCGCGACCGCCGTGCGCTAGGTGCCCTGCCCGAGCAACTCGGGAAAATCAAGTTGGCCGCTTTGCTGAAGGATCGCGATGACGCGCATGGTTATCGTTCCCACAACGCTACCGGTCGCCGCCGCAGTAAGCTCCCGTTCGACAAGCGGCAGCGATCCCGCCCGCGGTCGAGATCGAGCTCCGGCGCGCTACCAGAAAGGAACGCCCGAGCGTTTCGTCTACTTCGACGAGCGCTGCTGGAGCGCCGCGATGTCGTGCATGGTGATGATTCCCACAACCCGCCTGGTGAGATCGACCACCGGAAGCGAGTGCAAATGGTTCTCCCGCATGATGATGCGCGCTATGTGCAAAGGCTGAAACTCGTAACAGTAATAGAGTGCCGGCCGCATCAGTCGAGCCACTTGCTCTTCTGGAGGTGCCACTTTGGACTGCTCGGCAACCACCGCCCGAATCGCGGCTCCAAAATCCTTCTCTGGCACGACACGCGGGGGCTGCGCCACGCGGATCACCTGCCGTTGCTTCGGGGGGTTGAGCTCTTCGTCCTCACTCGGCCTGTTCGCGGTCGCCAGCAGGGCAATTGGCAACGCCAACAAAAACATGAAACCGAAGAGCAAACCCAAGGAGACCACGCCAGTCATTTGAATACGGGGAACACCTTACAGTAGCAAATTGATCGCGCAAAATCAAGAATCATACAATTGAGCCAAGATCAAACTTTCCGCCTCTGGCGGAGGCGGCTCATTCGCTGGACCAGAAAAACGACCAGGTATGAAGGGGCCCGAAGTCGGCTTCGGCGCCTCTCCGAAAACCCATTCTTTCGTAGAAGAGCAGGTTGCCCGAGGATTCCGTGTTGAGCGTCACGCCTGCGGAGTCGGGATCGCTTCGCGCCAATTCCTTGACCGCATCGATCAACCGGTGTCCGAGCCCTCGTCGCTGCGCGCCGGGTCGCACGGCGATCATGCCGAGGTAGTGCGCGAGATGTCCCGGGTCCGTCGCCTCGCATGCTTCGTCGTAACGGTCAAAGCGCGCCATGGCTTCCGGTCCAAGCCGCCGCTCGACCCGGGCATGGCATTCGGCGAGCTCGCGCGGGATGAGAATTTCCTTCGGAGGACTGACGACGGCGATCCCAAGAAGCTGGTCCGTCTCATAGACGCCGATCAGCGGAACATTTCGCGCCAGGCGTGCCTCGACGAAGAAGCCAATGAGCTCCCGGAGCTTGGCATCGTAGTCGGGATCGGCTTGCCCGATCACATAGCGCATCACCGGATAGTCGTGAAACGTCGCGCACAGGACATCGAGCGCCTCGGCTTTGTGACGACGATCAACCTCACGGATGTTCGATTTCTCGCGCGATTCCATCCTCGCCGAAGTTTGGCGGAAATTTGCGCGCTCACCAAGCTTCTCTGCTTGGTGCTCTGGTGGTAGAATCCAATCTCGCCATGACAAAGACCTACCAAGCTGTCGAGGTGACCTCCCCTGGGAAGTTCAATCTGGTGACCCGTCCGGTCACCGAGCCTGGCCCGGGGCAGGTCAGGATTCGAGTCGAAGCTGCGGGCATCTGCCATAGCGATGTCGCAACCGTGCAAAACATCCTTCCGGGCATCACCTACCCGCGAGTTCCCGGTCACGAGATTGCCGGCCGTATCGACGCCCTCGGCGAGGGAGTCGGCGCCTGGAAGGTCGGCCAGCGCGTCGGGGTTGGATGGTTTGGCGGACAGTGTGGGCACTGCGAGCCATGCCGGAGGGGCGATTTCGTCAACTGCGAGCGCCTGATCATTTCTGGCGTGACGACCGATGGCGGATATGCCGAGGTCGTGATTGTCGAAGCGCGGGCGCTCGCCTCGATCCCGGACGAAATTACGCCGGCCGACGCTGCCCCGCTGCTCTGTGCGGGGGTGACCACGTTCAACGCGCTTCGTAACGCGCGGCTTCGCGGCGGCGATCTGGTCGCCATTCAGGGAATCGGCGGTCTGGGACATCTCGCGGTCCAGTTCGCCAGACGGATGGGGTTCAAAACGGTCGCCATCGCCCGAGGGAGTGAAAAGGAGAAACTCGCCCGCGAGCTTGGTGCGCACGAATACATCGACAGCGTCGCCAACGATCCCGCAGTGGAATTGCACAAGCTGGGCGGCGCGAATGCCATTCTGGCGACGGCGGCCAGCGGAAAATCCCAGGGACCGCTGCTGGCGGGCCTCGTCACCCATGGCAAGTTGATCATCGTCGGAGTCGGGCCCGAACCAATCGAAATCAATCCTGCGCAATTGATCTTCGGCTCGAGGACCATTCAGGGAGAAGCGGTCGGAACCTCGATCGATGAGGAGGACACCCTGGGCTTCAGCGCTCTGCAGGCGGTTCGACCAATGATCGAGCGAGTCCCCCTCGCCCACGCACCGGAAGGGTACGCCAAAATGATGCGCAACGAAGCGCGCTTTCGCATGGTGATCGACTTCTCTCTCTGAGGATCAACCTGCGGCGATCTGACGCAGCTTGCAGCCGACCCTCCGCCTTCGTTTTGCGGCCCGCCGTTCCGCCGGGGACCGGACAGCGCCGGACCGCGCGCGGTTTATTCTTTTTGGGTGTTATTAATGAGCAAGGCGAATGCGTCTCGATCTGTCTCTCCGGCGGTTCGTAGCAACGATCGCGTCGCCATAGGGGTCGAAATCTCGCTCGGAGCGGAGCGAATCTTCGTCCGTTGCGAAAGCTCGAACCGAAAGATGTGCTCCAGCGATTGCAGCAAATACCTTTCGCTTCGAATGTTGGACAGGAACGAGCGCCTGGCACGATACGTGAATACACGGGATTCGATCTCGCGATCAGGCCCGCGATTCCATTCGGGCCGCGGGAGAGAACGCATCTCAACTGACACTACAATCAAACCATGAAAACAAGCACCCGTCCTCAAACCTCCGTTCGCACTGCCCCACTCACAGACCTTGCCCCGGCTGGCGGAGAAGCCATCTCGGCCGCACTGCGCGAACTGCTCGCCGATGTCTTCGCACTCTATGTGAAGACAAAGAACTTTCACTGGCATATGAGCGGTCCGCACTTCCGGGATTACCACCTGATGCTGGACGATCAGTCCGATCAACTCTTCGCGATGGTTGATCCAGTGGCGGAGCGAATTCGGAAGATTGGCGGAATCGCCCTGCACTCCATCGGCGATATCTCCCGGCACCAGCGGCTCCAGGATAACGATGAGCCGTCGCTCACGGCCGAAGCAATGCTCAAAGAGCTCTTGTCAGACAATCAAGCGCTCACCAGGTACCTGCGCGGGGCTCACGAAGTCTGCGATCAACATGGCGACGTCGCCACCGCCAGTCTTATTGAGAACTGGATCGACGAAACCGAGCAGCGCTCCTGGTTTCTCTACGAAAGCGTCGCGGGATAAATTTGTCTCAAACCCGCATTGCGGTCGCGAAGCTTCTCGCGCTGAGATGTGGTGTTCGCCCGGGACTCGGCACGCACCAGAGAGAGTCCTCGCGATCCCGACACGAAGGGGAGGCCGGTGTGCAGGCTACCGCAATGCGGCACGAACCTCTCATTCTTCATACTTGACGAGGGCTTGTGCCACTCCTTCCGCAAGAGTAAACGGCGGCCCCAGTGGCTGCCACCCCTCGGCCAGAGTCTTCGCGACATCCTTCGAGAGTTCATCCGTGTTCTTCGCCTTCAGGATCTTGTAGTCGTAAGCCTTCATGGTTTCTTCGGCCAGCGGCCCGCTTGATTCTCTTTATTGGTGACACCAACCGCGTTGTCTGCCTGCCGCCGCCCACCCCCGGCAGCGAGAGCGCGCACGCTGCGCAAGAAGAGCGGATCGTTTGCCGGCGAGTTTCGCATCTACATGGAATCGACGGAGGCAGCGGTCGCGGTCTGCCAGAGACCCAAAAGCGCAACACTTCGCGCGACCACGGCGGAGAAATTTTCGGCCATGTCCGGCTGAAAGCAGTGCCAGGAACTCATCGCCGAATGACGCACCGATGGGCGGTTGGCACAAGCGCCTTCAGGGTCCCTGCGAGTTCCTCATCGCACAGAGCCCATTCTTCGGCACACCAACCCGCCGGACGCGACCTCAGTTGGGAACGAAGGAGGCCGCCTCGATCAAAAACTCAACTCGGACCTGATCGCGAAACAAAGAAGGGGCGGTCAGATCTGCGCGGTTCCACCATCAACGAAAAGTTCGACGCCATTGACATAGCTGCTTTCGTCCGAGGCGAGAAAAAGCACGGCCGCGGCGACTTCCTCCGGCGTCCCGACGCGTTCGAGCGGGGCGGCGGCGGCAGCCTGCGCCTTGAAGCCTTCGATCTGCTCGTCGCTCAGTCCAAGTTCGGTCCTGTATCCGGGAGTGACGATGGTGCCGGGAGCGACGACGTTGACCCGGATATTGCGTCCTCTCAAATCGACCGCCCACGTTCTCGCGAAGGAACGCAAGGCCGCCTTCGTCGCGGCATAGACACCGAACGCCGGGATGCCTTTGATCGACACCATCGAGCCGTTGATCACAATCGACGCGCCCGGTGACAAGAGCGGCAGCGCTTTCTGCACAGTAAAGAGCGTCCCCTTCACATTAATGCCAAAATATTTGTCGAAGTGCTCCTCGGTAACCTCTCCAAGAGGGACGAACGCTCCGCCTCCCGCATTGGCGAATAGGATATCGAGCCTCCCCGTTTTCTCCTTGATGACGGAGAAAAGCTCGTCGAGGTCCGGCAATTTCGAAATGTCGCCGCGAATCCCCATGGCGTTCTCGCCAATCTCCTTCACGGCCGCGTCGAGCTCCGCCTGACGGCGGCCGGTAATGAAGACGAAAGCGCCCTCGGCGACAAACCGTTTCGCGGTGGCGAGGCCCAGCCCGCTGGTTCCTCCGGTAATGAGTGCGACTTTGTTGGATAGTTTCATCGAGTTGATTTGAAAGCCGCTGGAGGCGCGGAATTCATGCGCCGTAGCCTCCCTCGGCATCGATCACCGCACCGGTGATGTAGGAGGCCGCCGGGCTGGCGAGAAACACTACGGCTGCGGCCACCTCGTCCAGCTTGGCAAACCGCGGAATACAAAGAGTCGAAAACAGCATCTCCGCCACGCCAGCCTCTGCAGCCATGTCCGTGTCCATCAGACCCGCCTGCACGACATTGACCGTGATGTTGCGCCGGCCCAGGTCGCGAGCCGCGCCCTTGGAGTACCCGACGATGGCCGCTTTTGTTCCCGCGTAGTCGGCCGCGGTCGGGAACCCGACGCGGGTGGCAACGCCCGAGCCGATGGTGATGATGCGGCCGCCTTCGGGGAGCACCTTCACCGCGGCACGAATGTTGGCCACCACGCCATGCACGTTGGTGCTCCACATCCGATCAAGCGCCGCAGTGTCGGCTGTCGGATCGTCAATCGCCTTGCCTTGAATCGCGATGGCCGCGTTGTTCACCAGAATGTCGAGGCGACCAAACTTGCCAACGACTTCTCGGATCAGGCCTTCCGATTGGGAAGGATCACCCTGATCAGCGCGAAAAGCCGCCGCCTGGACTCCTTTGGCTGCAGCTTGCCCAGCGACGGCTTGCGCCTTGTCTGCGGAGGACACATAACTGATGGCCACATCCGTTCCCTCCTCCGCCAAGGCGAGAGCAATGGCCGCTCCGAGGCCCCGGGAACCTCCGGTGACCAGCGCCACCTTACCCTGAAGTTTTTTGTCACTCATGTTTGATAACAATCGTTACACTGGATAACCTTGTAGCGTCAACCCAAATGATAACGACTGTTACAAAACAGGGGCGGCGGAAAGGTTCGGGCGGCCGTCCGAAGCAATTTGACGAGGGCGAAGCGCTGGAGCGGGCGATGTATGTTTTTTGGAAGAAGGGCTACGAAGGCACGTCGATGTCCGATCTGACGGCGGCGATGGAGATCAATCCACCGAGTCTTTATCGAACCTTCGGCAACAAGGAGGCCCTGTTTTGGAAGGCTCTGGCACGCTACGGCGAGGGGCGGGCGGCCTACGTGATGGAGTGTTTGCAGGAGCCGACGGCCTTCGAGGTCGTGAAAGCGCGTCTTAACGGCGCCGTGCAGATAGTGACGGATCCCAGGCATCCCTGGGGCTGCCTGGCCACGCAAGCCGCCGCCACCTGCGGTGACGAAGGAGAATCGGTGCGGAGGGGACTGATCTCTGTGCGAGCCGGCACCCAGGCGGCCATGGCGGAGCGCTTCGAGCGGGCCAGGGCAGAGGGAGACCTGCCCGAAGAGTGTGACCCCAAGGCACTCGCGTGCTACATCTCCACGCTGGTTCTCGGCATCTCGATGCAAGCCGCCAGTGGAGTGAGCCGAAAAAAGCTTCTCCAAGTCGTCGACGATACCCTCGCGGCGTGGCCTGTCCTCATCCGCAATCGGAGAGGGTGATCGAAAGGACACTGATCCTGCGACGCTCGTCGCCATCGGCATCGGGGAGCAAACCCGTCTCAGGTGTGGTGCTCGGCGTCTCCGCCGAGCACAGGGTGGACGCCACACCGGAGATTCACAATGACGAATGCTCGTCGAACTGTGAGACATTCTTTCGGGGCGCTGTTGTCACGCGCTCAGTCAAATCCACAGGCGCTTGGCACAAGCGCCTCCACAACCGGCCACACGGTTTCCGATACTGCTTAGCCTGCCTTTCTGAGTTCCAGGAACGTGTCGGCTCCATAGTGCAGGGTATTGCGCGAAAAATAGGGCGGCACCTGCAGATGGAAGTGGGCGTGGTCGTGGGCGGTATCGCTTTCGAGCAGGTCGGTGCGGCTGGCGACTTCAAGGCGCAGCCTTTCCCCGGGCTGCAGTCGCGTGGGACCGGGTGTCAGGCTGAATTTCAATGTGACCGGCTGATTCGGCACCAACGGCTCGGGCTTGCCGGTCTCCAGGGCGATCTCGACGGCCGACCCCCGCGAGGAATCGATCATTCGTCGCGACGGAGTGAGCATGCCAAACGATAGGCCATGGTAGCGACCCTGCCGGTCCACGCGGCCAACTCGGACGATGACAAAGGAATCAATCTCGTTGCAGCTGAACTGAAGATTGGCGGTAACGGGACCTGAGAACTCGGCCTCCTCGTTGACCGGCATCTCGAAAGTGAGAGTCTGGTTGATGACCTCACCCAGCCCGCCGATGAGCGGCGCGCCCAGAGGAATAGCTACCCAACGATTGCTCCCTCCATCCGGCACCGTTTCGGAAAGACGGTGCGTCGCGGCATCGGCGCCGCCCGATGAGGGATAGAGCCTCACGAGCCGGCTTTCAGGAATCGGAAAGTCCCGCCCGGAGGCGAACCGATTTGCGCCGTCGAGCCAATAGCGTACCGGGGCCTGGTCAGCATAGCCGTTCGGGGACTCTCGCAGAACGTGGTCGAAGAAGGCCAACGCCTCGAGCTGCCATTCGTAAACCGGCAGTTTGTAGGAGGGCGGAGCGATGATCAGCCACTTGCGATTGGCCGGGGTGGAGGCTTTCTCGAAGAGTTCGTAACTTCCGAATTGGTGCAGGTTAAACTGGCCAAGATTCTGCACCGTGACAAACGGGATCGTGATTTTGTCGAGCTCTGCGTACGGTCCCGGCGGAATGCTGTGCGTCTCGCGCGTCTTGCCATCGATGATCCAGTTGACCCACATCTCGCGCACTTCGCGCACGGGAGTCTGACGCGCCATCGCTCGCATAAGAGCCGGAAGCCGCTTCTGAAAGCGCGGCCACCAGAAGGATTTGAAGCGCGAGTTGAGAATCTGACTCACGATCGCCCGGAGCACCGGAGGAACGCGCAGCTGGACGACCCCCTTCGAAAAATTGGCGCCCATCCAGACCGAAAAGAAATACAGGGCCGGGGCGCCGCCGAACTGAGCAATATGCCGGAAATAATCGGTGCACATCTCGATGCTGAAGAATGCCTTCAAGGCCGGTGGATTCCGCACCGCCACCAAGGGCTGCACGCAGCCATAGTAGGAGGTTCCGAACATGACGACTTGGCCATTGCACCACGGCTGAGACGAAGCCCAGGAGATCACTCTTTCGAGGTCGGTTGTCTCGCAGTCACCGAAGAAGACCTCCATCTTGCCGCCGGAGCGTCCCATTCCGCGCCGGGCCACAATCATATGCACGTACCCTCGATCGGTGAATACCGGTGGACTGCCGACTTCGTTGGTCCCGGCGGGAAGGCCGGAGGTATGCAGTTCCTTGGTGTAAGCGGCAAAAACCACCACCACCGGGTAGCGGCCTGGCACCTTCGGAAGATAGATGTCGGAGGCAAGGGAAACGCCGGGCGCCACCGGAATCATCTGATCGGCCAGCAGCACGCAGCCCAGTCCTTCCATGGCCGGACGCCCCGGCGTCCAGCCGGCCGTTTGTTCGCCGTAGAGTCCCTTTTTGAGAGGGACCAGGTTGTCCAGACGGCCAGCCTTCGAAGTAGCCTTCATTTCGTTTTCACCAGCCCTTTCTATGACGCGATCCTGCGCAGCGCTTCATCAATGGTTTTCCAGTCCCCGGCGCGGCTCACCGCGGCCACATAACCATCAGGACGAACCAGCCAGATCCCGTTCTCGTCCGGCGGAGTGCGAATCGCAGCTTCCACCAGCGGCGGGAATTTCTCGACGGTGAGTTTGGCCGCTGATGCGTCACCGGCCATCAGAGCGAAACACGGCGCATTTCCAGCCCCAAACGGGTTTGTATCGACAATGCGGTCCCCCGGCGCCGGGCCGCTCAGTTCCGCGGCGGAACCGCTGTTCAGCGGACTGTGCGGGTAGCCGAAAAATGTTTCCGAAAGACGCTCGGCCATGGCGTGACGAGCCGCGGGAAGTCCAAGCACATAGTGAGCAACCAAATTGCGCAGTTGCTGGAGGACCGGATTCTTGGTCATCGCGATCGACGTCAATCTCCCTGAATCGGCCAACACCTGCTTCGCCACCGGGCTACGGTCCGCGGTGTAGCTGTCGAGAAGGAACGTCTTTGCTTTGTGTTGCACCACCAGGGCGAGCTTCCACGCGAGATTGATCGCATCCTGCATGCCCGTGTTCATGCCTTGTCCTCCCGCCGGGCTGTGAATATGGGCTGCATCTCCCGCGACGAACACGCGTCCCTCACGGTAGCCGTCCACCTTCCGTTCATTGATGCCGAATACCGTCAGCCAAATCGGCCGGGACAGACGTCACCGCGCCGCCCACGCGGCGATCAACGATCGCTTGCGCCTCTTCGAGCGAGAGTTCGACGCGTGGTCCGTCTTTGACCGGTCCGAGGTCGGCGAGAACGCGGTAGCGGTCATCCTTGATGGGAATGAAAAGCACCATTCCCTCAACGTGCAGAAAGATGGTCAGCTTATCCGGGGCCACGTCCCGCCCGGCGACATGGACATCTGCGAGGGCGAAGTCGTAAGGAATGGTGTCTCCGCGAAATTCCAGACCGAGATCCTTGCGGATGGTCGAATGCGCGCCATCACAACCGACCAGCCAGTCGACCTCGGTCTTTTCCTCGGAGCCGTCGCGATGCCGCAGGATGCAGGTCACCGCCTCACCAGCCTCGGTGAAACTCGTCAACTCGACATTCCGCTCAACCTTGATGCCCATCGCGAGAAGGCGCTCTTCCAGGACGCGCTCGGTTTCAGACTGCGGAATCGAAAGAGCAAAGGCATGGCGCGAATGAATACCATCGAAATCGACTTGTGCCAGTTGCCGGCCATCGGCCATGAAACTCGAACCATGCAGCTTGAGGCCGGCCGAAATGAAATCCTCGGCGCTCCCGGCACGGTCGAGAAGCTCGAGCGTCCGGCTCCACATGATAAGCGCTTTCGATTTGTCCGTGCGTGCGGACGACTTGTCGACGATGCGCACGGAAATTTGATAACGGGCCAGCTCCGCAGCCATAGTCAGACCCACCGGCCCTGCTCCCACGATCAACACCGCGGTCCTTGATTTTGCATTCATAGTGATTTGACAGATTTTTCTTTCGTTTCCTGCCGGCCTTACAGCTCGCGAAGACGTGGAACCCGTGTATTCTCACGCTTTGCGGCATGCCGACCGACCAGCGAGCCAATCTAGCGGGAGAGAAGCAAGGAATTTTCTAGGATCGCTTGGGTTTCTCCCTTTTGGCGGAAAGCGAAACTTCTGGGAGCATTTCGCCGCGTCGAACGTCCCCGGGTGTGGGTCTCCGGCGTCCCGCCGGGCACGCGCGTTTGGTTCGCTCAGGCCAGATGCGGCATCTACGGATAATCCTTTTGAAGATTACTTCTCGTCGTCCGGCGTGGAGGCAACTCTGTCGACAACATCAACATCCGTGCGATTTCGTAGACCTTAGCTACCATGTTCCACGAAATATTTATCTTCGTGCCGCGGAAGTCAGCGTTCCCCGGGAAGTGATCAGGCAACGCTCGCGGTCGAGATCCTGTCACCGGATGGCGCGAGCCACGCGGGCGGCGCGACGGTCTTCCAAACGTCAGAATCAGCTGCCCGTCGCGCCTTTCAGAAAGGTTGGAGCCAATCTCCATCGCAGGACCAAATGGCTAACACCTCTTTCCCTTTTCCCAAGAGGGCAACAATGCCCTTGGCTTCCAGGGCGCGCGCGTCTGCTCGAGATCAGAACTCTTTCATAAACTCCGACCCGATTCTCGGCACCCGAGGAAAGCCCCCAAGCGCCCAATCTGTCTGGCGGCATATTCGCTATCTCTGGAGATAAACTCGCCGGCCATGAAGAGGAACAAGCAAATGCTAAAGAATAGTTCGCCCAACTCCTCCTCTTCTCCGGTCGGCCAGTCGAGCATCATCATCGCGGCAAGCAAGAAGCTAAGCGACAACGCGCGCGGCGGCACCACCAGACCATATCGTGTGAGAAGACTTTTGACTTTTGAATGAGCGCCAAGCCATGGCAGGCACACGCCATAAATAAACAGGCTCAGCCCCGCAATATGTTTGGTCTTCAGGCCGGACCTCTTCTGGAACACATTGTGGATGTTGATTTCACGCTGGGAGCTGTTCTCAAGAAAGAATTCGGGCGATTGAATTCTGAAGATGCGCTGACCCCAGCTGATCTCCTCAAGAGCAGACAGAAGGCAGAAAACCCCAAACACACCAAAAAAGAGGACAAACCCTTTTTGAGCTCTGGATAAGCGAATGGCCAGGCCGAGGCCTAGAACGCCTGCCGCGAGCAAGAAACCGAATGTCGCCCATTCGACCACCTGATCTTCCTTCGTCAGGGAGATATACTGCCTGGGATTGAGCTCGTAGATCAGAACAAAGGTCAGGAGCAGGAGCGGGACCAGCAAGCCCCCTGACAAAGAAAGCATCCTCACAACGTGTCGCATGAATGGGCCGGTCGGACGGACGATCTGGGATTCATCGTACCGGAGTCAAGAGCCAATCCTGCTCCTGACTTGATCTCACCCGAAACATCTAACGGCGAAACCAAGCAGACGGAATCTTTTCCTTTCCTTGGACCATCTCTTCCAGATGGACAGTGACAAGCGATCCGGCCGGTGGACCGCCTGACGGCACGCCTTTGACACGAGGGCCGCCACAACCGTCAAAGGCGACCTTGGATCGTTCCGATAACTCGCCGCTGGTTGGCAACGTCAATTTCCGCTGGCTTTTGAGCATCGATGGCCATTTTCTGTGCCCTCGGGTATGGAAGGCCTGGAATCACTAAGAACGGAAGGGAACGTCCGACACACGGGCCGGGCGGCGATGGAAACCCGCCAAAACCCAATCTGGGCGAAGGTGACCGGCTTCCGACGAACCATCGCTGCCAAGATCTTCGGCCTCGCGCTCTTCCTGTTGCTGCTCACCATTGGCCTGGCTGGCTTTCTGCTTTGGGAGGTCGCCCGCACCGAACAGGAGCTTAGAACGGTGGTCCACCAGGATGTGCCCCTCACCGAATCGATTTCTCGTATTCATGAGTTCGGCTTGCGGCGGCGACTGGCCTTCGAGCGCTGGTTTGGCGCCTTGAACGCACCCATTCCCAACGAGGAAGTCATTGCCGAGGCGAAGGCCAACTATGATTCCTTTACCGCCAAGCTTGCCGACGAGTTCGCGAGCGCTCGCAAACTGATCGCGTCCTACACGGGCCGAATGGCATCTCGCCCTTTGTTCGTCGAGGTCAGAACGTTGCTCGACCAGATCGAGCAGGCTTATCCCCTGATCGGCAGCCGCCAGCTCGATGTGCTTAAGCTCCAAATGTCCGGCCAGCACGAAAAGGCCAACGCGCTCCTGAACCTTCTCAATGATATCCAGCGCACCGTGCAAACCCAACGCGAGTTGCTCCAGGAGAAAATGGTCGAATTGAGCACGACTTCCGCCGAGGCGGTCGAGCTTCGTCAGCACTACGTGCTTTGGTTGACCATCGCGGCCACGATTTCCACGGTTCTTCTCGGTTTGGTGGTGGCTGCCCTCATCACGGAACGCCTGACCCAGCCGGTCCGCTCGCTGGCCTCCGCCATCCGCGACGTGCAAAAGGGCAATCTCAACGTTCAGCTCCCGGTCCGATCCACCGACGAAGTGGGAGCGCTCACCGATTCCTTCAATTTCTTCGTCCAGGAGCTGCGCGCCAAGGAGCAGATCAAGCAGACCTTCGGCAAATACATTGACCCACGGATTCTCGACCGCGTGCTCTCGCAACCGGGCGCAACCAGCGTGGCGAGTGGACGCCAGAGGATGACCATCCTCTTCGCCGATCTCGTGGGCTTCACCAGCTTGTCAGAGAGGCTGACGGGATCGCTCATGGTGACGCTCCTCAACCGTCATTTCGGCCTGCAGGCCCTGGCCATCCAGGAACACCAGGGCGTGGTGGACAAATTTATCGGCGACTCCGTGATGGCCTTCTGGGGGCCACCCTTCACTCGGGCGGAAGATCATGCCTTGCTGGCCTGCCGGGCGGCCTGGGGACAGCTGGCGGCCCTGGACGTCCTCCGCCGCGAGTTGCCCGAACTCACCGGCCTGCGCAAGGACGCGCCGGACATCGATCTGGGTATCGGTATTTGCACGGGCGAAGTCATCGTGGGCAACATCGGCTCCGAGAACATCCGCAGCTACACCGTCATCGGCGACACCGTGAACCTGGCCGCCCGCGTGGAACGAGCCAACCGCATCTACGGCACGAAGATCCTTCTAAGCGAGACCACCGCGCAGACTCTCAGTCCGCACTTCGAAACCCGTGAAATCGACACCATCGCCGTGAAGGGCAGAACGGAATCCACCCGGATCTTCGAGTTGCTCGGCCCCACCGGCGAGGTATCGGACGACTCCCTCCGCCTCCGTGAGCTCTACGCACAAGCTCTCCTCGCCTACCGCACGCAGGATTGGCAGGCCGCCGCGACGGGCTTCCGAGCATGCCTCGAGCTCCGTCCCGCCGACGGTCCGTCGACGCTCTTCCTCGAGCGCCTCCAGGCTTCGCGCGTGAATCCTCTCCGCGGATTGGAGTAGCGTCGCGCAGCTGGAGGAAAAGTGACTTCCTGGGAACGTGGGGTGCGCTTATTCTCCCAGAGGTTGCCACGTTGGCGAGCGCCTGGTAATAGCCGCCAGTTTCCAGCCTTGATTCGGTCGCGGAGCGTCGCCCATGTCGTGCTGATGTCCGTGGCGAACCACGTCATTCCTGTTGTGTCGCGTCCGGATCAGCAGTAGAAGGACGCACCTCGATGCGCGACAGCGTCTTTGTCAGCTACTGCCACAAGGATGGGGACGTCCTCAATGACCTGCGAATCGCCCTGGCGGCAATGCCGGAACACGTCCATGCCACCATCTGGGACGACACAAGGATCACACCGTCCTCCCAGTGGCGCAGCGAGATCGAAGAAGCGATATCGACGGCAGCTGCCGCAGTCCTTCTGCTCAGTCCAGCGTTCTTCGCGTCGAGCTTTATCGCCGAATACGAGCTTCCCGCATTGCTCGCGGCCGCAGAACGCGGCGAAATCAGAGTTTTTCCGGTTGTCCTCGTTGCGGGTGGGCATGAGCGTGTGACGGCCACATTCCAAGCCGTCAACGACCCTGGGAGTCCGCTCTCGACGCTCGAGCCGGATGCTCGGCGAGCGGTTTGGGAACGACTGGTGTCGGGACTGCGAGAGGTGGCCGAGCAGATCAGCGACGAAAGCCGCATTGGCGCGGAGATGCAGCGACTCAGAAACGATATCTCCGCCGTTCCCGCCATTGCGGCCGTCAACGAGAAGATGGAGCAGGCCAAATCCGAACCGGCCTTCGATGAAAACGAATCGATGCGCGAGAACACTCTTGTTTTCCTTGAGGGACAACGGTGCCAGGCGACCTCGACCTGGCTGATCGAGCAATCCAAGAGACTTGACCTTTCAACTTTCCGCAGCAAGGCGATCGTGCGGTTGATGCAAGAGACCGCCGCCGCCGAAGAGAAAGCAATGAAGCGCGCCACCGAGATGACGCAACGGTTTGCCGATCAAACACTGGAGATGCTTAAGCAGGCGAAGGAAAAACCGGGTTCTCACCTGTGACACCGTTGTGCCAAGGGCCGGCTGCTTCGAAGCTTGGCGCGAAGACCTTCCCAATGGCCGCTTACACTGCGAAGCGATAGGGAAATTTTGGCAACCATTTCTGCCGGGTTGGCAAGCGATCGCGTCCGGTGAACGCAGGCCCGCGCAGACATTGTCGTCATGGAGCCCTCGACATCCGGAGAGGGTGATCTTCTCGTCGACGGGC
This sequence comes from uncultured Verrucomicrobiae bacterium, assembly GCA_963820865.1. GTDB lineage: Bacteria > Verrucomicrobiota > Verrucomicrobiia > Chthoniobacterales > Terrimicrobiaceae > DASTFP01. Next base: position 267,166 of record CAWGBZ010000007.1, on the reverse strand, counting down.
GTTGCACCGAAGTCAGAGCGGTGATGCAAAATGCCGCGCCCTCGGGGCCGTTTGGATCGTCGCCAGAACCTTCACGATCCTAATTCGCACCGAGCCCCTCTGCGGAGCCCAGCTTCCAACCACGCTGCGCCCGACGAATAAATTCCGCCTCGCGCCTGCAAATGGTCAGTTCTTTCACCACGGCTCCAAGCCGCTCGTCTACGGTAAAACGGCGGTTTTGCTCGATTTTGGCCAGTTCGTCACTATGAAATGTAAGCCTGCTGGTAGACGCCCTATGTCTATCAGACCTCTGAGACTACGTCCTTGAACGCTTCTGGGTCATCCAACCGAGCAAGTCGCAAATTCTCGTCCGAGTCATGACGCGCGGACCCGACAAGAGCGTCAGCGTCGGGATGGCTGCTTCTTCTCTGTCTGGCGCTAAGTGCTTTCGCTTTCGTCGCTCCCGGCCAGGCTCAGCTTCCGGGAGTCAACCTCGGCGCCACCAGTTTCTTCGACGGCATGCCGCCGCCCGGGGGGCCCGGCGTCTACCTGGAGCAATACTTTCAGTATTACATGGCCAATCGCCTGCTCGATTACGAGGGGAACGAGGTCAAACTGCCGACCTCGCGCGGGACGTTTGAAACTCCGCAGGTGCAAACCTGGGTGATGCTCACGCAATTGGTCTATCAATCCCACCAGCAAATTCTGCCGAAGGGTCGCTGGGGCCTTAGCGTGACGCTTCCCGTCGTGGCCACGGACGTGAATCCTAATGATTTCATTGGATTCGAGGCAAAGACCTTTTCCCTGGGCGATATTTTCTTTGGGCCCTTCATCCAATGGGATCCCATCGGCGGGAACGGTTGGCCAGTCTTCGCACAGCGCCTCGAACTCGACGCGGTCTTCCCGACCGGCTCTTACGACTCTCTCAAACAAATCAACGCCGCCAGCAACATCTACAGCTTCAACCCCTACTGGGCGGCGACCTTGTTCCTGCACCCCCGCTGGAACGTCTCCTGGCGCCTTCACTATCTCTGGAACTCGCGAAATCCCGATACCGGCGTCCAGCCAGGACAGGCCATTCACCTGAACTTCGCGACCTCCGTCGAAGTCGTAAAAGGAAAGCTTCACCTGGGTGCCAATGGCTACTACCTACAGCAGATTACCGATTCCAACTACGAGGGCACATCCATTCCCAACAGCAGGGAAAGCGTTATCGGTATCGGACCTGGCGCGCTCTACGTCTTTTCCGAGAAAGACCTCCTCTTCTTCAACGCCTACTTCGAAGTCGAAGCACGCAACCGCACCGAGGGCGCCCGGATCAACCTCCGCTGGATCCATAAGTTTTAAGGATCGCCGCCGGGCTCATTCCTTCGTCAAGATTTCTCTCACAAAGCACGGGGCACGGAGGTCGGGATCCCGATTACCATTGATTGCTCAGGTGATTCCATCCTTCGACAGAGCCTCGCCGAAGTCGAGAAGGTAACCCAAGTTTCATTCCGGAGAGGTTTTCATGCATCTTCGTGTCTCGGTGCCTCCGTGAGAGGATCATCGGTGGGACGACTCAGATACTCGGGTCGCCGCCGGATCCAATCTTCCGCCACCATTTTTCTCTCACAGAGTCACGGGGGCACGGAGGTCGGCGTCATGATCCCCATTGATTGTTCGGGTGATTCCATCTTTCATCAGCGCCTCGCTTCTGTAGTTCCCTTGCCAAAGTGACCCCGTAGACCAACTCCAATAGCCCAGGGCCGAGGGCTTGATGCAACCGAACCGCGGCATCAACCACGGCGGTACCCATTTGATTTTCAGCATCTCCGTGTCTCGGTGCCTCCGTGAGAGGATCTTAAAGTTTTACCGGTATGTCGACATCAAGCGCTCTGGGAGCCAATCGAGCTTAGTGTCCCGCCATTCGTCGCCGATGACTCTGACGTCCGCGTCTGTAACCGGAGCCTCGTAAACGAGGCATCCAGCGGCCATGACGAGCACACGATCGGCGAGCGCCAGAAGTTCGTCGAGGTCCTCGCAGATCAGAAGGATCGCCACACCCTGATTGCGGGCCGCGAGGATCTTCGAATGGATGAAGTCGACGGCGGCGAAATCCAACCCAAAGCAGGGATTGGCTGCGATCAGAACCTTGGCTGTGCCCGGACCCAATTCCCGCGCAAGCACGGCCCGCTGGACATTGCCGCCGAGAGCGTTGCGATCGAGGCATCTGGTCCGGGAGCCTTGATTCCATAGCGCTCAATCCATCGCCCCCCATTGGCCCGAATGTTGCGATTACTTAGAAGGGCTCCGCCCACCGCCAGAGGAGGACTATCGAAGGTGCGCAAGGCGATGTTCTCGGCGACACTCATGAGAGGCGCACACGCGTTACGCAAAGGTTCCTCCGGCAAGACATAGATCTGGTGTTTGGAGATTTGCCCACGCGTTCCCTGGAACAGCTCGCCTCCAACCCGTATCTCGCCGGCACGTCGCCAGGCGTTGCCCGGCGAGAACTTCGACGAACTCACGCTGCCCGTTGCCTGAAATTCCGGCAATCCCAACGACCTCGCCGGAGCGAACGGAAAGAGTCACACCGCAAACTCCCTCGATCCCGTTGTCTCGATTCGCGCGCAGATCTTTGATTTCCAGGAGAACGCGTCCAGGCGTTTGTACGGTTTTCTCGGTGGTCTTGCCGAGTCGCTGCTCGCCCATCATCATGGCGGCCATTTCGGCAGGGGTCGTCTCCTTAACCTTGCCGCTGCCCGCGAGTTTGCCTTTCCGCAGCACGGTCACTTCATCGCAATACGTCGTGACCTCGCGGAACTTGTGCGTGATGATGAGGACACTTAGCTCGCGAGCGTTCACCATTCCGCGAAGCATGCTGAGCACCTCGTCGGCTTCCTGGGGCGTGAGAACCGATGTGGGCTCGTCGAGGATCAGGATCTTGCTTTGAAGATAGAGCTGTTTCAGAATCTCAACTTTCTGCTTCTGGCCGGCGGCGAGTTCCGAAATTCTCGCTCCGAGAGGCACTTGGAAAGGTGCGGTCTCGAGAAAGTGCGCCAGCCGTTTGTGCTCGGCTTTCCAGTTGATCACCTTTGGCAGATCGGGCCGCGCGATGACCAGGTTCTCCGCCACGGTCATCGCCGGAATGGCCGTGAAATGCTGGTAAACCATGCCGATACCCAGTTTGTAAGCATCGTGGGGACTGCGGATTTCGCGCGAGGCGCCGTCGACGATGATGTCCCCCTCGTCAGCCAGGTGGTAGCCCATGATGCATTTGACGATGGTACTCTTGCCCGCGCCATTCTCGCCGAGAAGCGCGTGAAACGTTCCTGAGACGACTTTAAAAGAGACTTTCTCGTTCGCCACGACCGGCCCGAATCTCTTGGTGAGATTGACAACTTCGAGCGGCGGGGGTTCGTGGCGGACCTGGGTTAGCATGAGACGGCGCAGTTGAGAGTTTGGATTGCGAGAACAGTCGACCAGGCCTCGCGGCTGCTCATGCTCCCGTTCCGAGAGCGCCAGGCTGGCCGGTGAGCTGCTGTCTGTTGCTGCATGTAATAATCATCACGATGAGCGTGAGGATGTAAGGGGAGGCATTGAAAAGGTAGTAATAGCTGCTCACCCCTATCGCCTGCAGAGCGGGCCCGAGGGCCTGCGCGCCACCGAACAGGAGCGATGCCCACAGGCAGTGAATCGGGTTCCATCGTGCGAAAATCACCAGGGCCACGGCGATCATTCCCTGTCCACCGGAGATCATCTCCGTCCAGCTTCCCGGATAGAAAAGCGAGAGGTAGGCGCCGCCGAGTCCGGCGAGGAAGCTGCCGCACATGATGCTGAGGGTGCGCACGCCCCAGACGGAGATGCCCATGGCGCGCGCGGCGTCGGGCTTGTCTCCGACGGCCCGGACATAGAGCCCCCAGCGGGTGCTCTCAAAGAACCAGTTCATGGCAAATGCGACGAAAATTCCGACGAAGAAAAGCGGGCAAATTTTCAAGGCCGAGCGCACCGCCGGGTTTTCGCTCCACCAGCCGAAGTCGATCGCGGGCAGCTGCGGAGCCAGTGGTTGAATAAACGGCTTGCCGAGAAAGAAGGCGAGGCCGCTTCCGAAGATGATCATGGCGATGCCGGCCGCAATGTCATTAACCTTGGGTCGCTGCGAAAGCCACGCATGAACGAGACCCAGCAGAGCCCCGGCGGCCCCCGCCACCAAAAGCCCCACCCATGGCGAGCCTGTCTTATAGCTGAGGGCATAAGCACTCATCGCTCCCATGAGCAAAACTCCTTCCAAACCGAGGTTGATTTTCCCACTCTTCTCGGTGAGGCATTCGCCGACGCTGACAAACAGGAAAGGGGTGCCCGCCCGCACCGCGCCAGCCAGCACGGCCAGGGGAACGGTCCACCAGCCGATCGAGGTGGGATCGGTCATAGACTTTTCTCCCGGAAAAGCTTGAAACGACCGTAAAGACTTTCGCTGTAAAGCACTGTCAGGAACACGATTCCTTGAAAGACCAAAATGGTTGCGTCCGGCAGGCGATGAGCGCGCTGCAGAATACCTCCGCTTGCCAGAATCCCGCCGAGCAAGACGGAAACCAGTATGCAACCGAGCGGGTTCTGCCGAGCCAGGAAAGCGACGAGGATTCCGCCGTAGCCATACCACGCATTGAGCGATTCGTTGGCCCGACCGTGCACCGCCGCGACCTCGACCATGCCCGCCAGCCCAGGCGCTGCGCCGGCGATAAAGCACGTCACCAGCGTGACCGCTCCCACGGGGAGCCCGACCAACTGCGCGGCGCGAACATTGGCGCCAATCGTTCGAATCTGAAATCCGAATGTCGTTTTCTGAATAAGGAACCACGCGACAACGCAGAAAACGATGCCGAAGACGAGACCCCAGTGGACCAGAGTGCCGCCCAGGGGCTGGAGCATCTTCTCATCAGGTATCGGATAGCTGGAAGGTTTATTGAGGCTGGCGGGATCTTTCATCCAGGAGTTGACTGCCTGATTGAGAAGCGCGATCGCGACGTAGTTCATGAGAAGGCTGCTGATCGTCTCATTCACTCCCCTGTATTGTTTCAAAGCGCCCACCGCCAGGATCCAGAATCCCCCCGCCAGCATCCCCGCCAGAGCCATGGTCACTTGCATCGTCAGAGCCGATGCCCCGGCGACTTGCAGAGCGGCCGCGGTCGCGCAGAGGCCACCAATGACCAGGGCACCTTCGTTGCCGATGACGACCAGGCCGAGCCGGTAGGGAATGGCCGTGCAGAGTGCACAGAGCATCAGCGGCGCAGCCCGTACCATGGTATTCTGCAACGCATACCAACTCCCGAAGGCCGCTTTCTTGATGGACGCGAAGACCGCCAGGGGATCCGCGCCGGCCGCAGAGACAAAGACGCCAAAGAGGATCAGCGAAACGATAATGGCTCCGGTGGGTATCGCGATCGACTCCAGCTTCGATCGCCACCGAATCCTTCGCGGTCGGCGCGCCCCGGCCACCTCCACCGGAGAGGCCACGATGTTCGGAGCGGCATGACCTTCCATAACCAGGAAAAGGAGCAACGTTCGGCCTATCCGACGCTGCCGATGACCCCTTCAACCAGGTAATCCATTTTCTCGAGGACCGGATCTTGTTGCTTAAGTTCGCTTCCCGCGGGAATAACGACCTTGCCCGTATTGTCCTTCAACTCACCCTTGTAGATGACCATCGAACCATCTTTGAACTTCGCCAATGCGGCTTCGGCATCCCGCTTTGCCTCTTCGCTAACCGCCGGGCCATAAGGCGAGAGCTTGACAAAGCCCTCCTTGATGCCGCCACGCACAAGGTGAGGAATCCCGCCGTCGCTTAGCTTCTTTCCCTCCTTAAGCTGTTGGGCATACTTCGAATAGACATTCGTCCAATCCCATTCAGCCCCGGTCAAATATCCCTTCGGCGCGATCTCCGCCTGGCTGGCGTGGTAGCCGCAAACAAAGATCCCGCGCTTCTCCGCAGTCTGCACGACGACCTTCGGGCTGTCGACGTGGCAGGTCAGGACATCCACGCCCTGATCGACCAAACTATTGGCGGCTTCGGCTTCCTTGACCGGCATCGCCCAGTCGCCAGTGAAGATGACCTGCACCGTGGCGTCAGGCTTGACGCTACGGGCCCCCAGCGTGAAAGAGTTGATATTGCGCAAGACCTGGGGGATCGGCTTGGCCGCGATGAAGCCGAGCTTTCCGGACTTCGAAGTGTGGGCGGCGACGATCCCGCAGATGTACTGCGCCTCATCGATATAGCCGAAGTAGCTGCCGACATTGGCCGGATGCTTCCCTTCTGTGTAGAGCCCGCCGCAGTGGAGAAATTGCACATCCGGGTACTGCTTGGCGACTTTCAGAATGTGGGGGTCAAAGTAGCCGAAGGAGGTCGGAAAGAGGACTTTGGCCCCATCCAATTCGATCATATTGCGCATCGTCTCCTGCACCGCGATCGTCTCAGGGACCTGTGCTTCCTCAACGGTCTTGATCCCTTGCAATTTGGATACCCCTTCCTTGCCGGTGGCGTGGGCCTGATTATAGCCATAGTCGTCTTTCGCCCCGACATAAATGAAGCCCATGACGATCTCCTCCTGAGCCCAGGAGGTGACAGCGAGAGATATGCTAATTGCGATAGTTCCGAGAGCGACGGCGATTCTGTTCATGGAATTGGACGGATGGTGCGGTGGCAGCGTGAACAAGGGCGGTAATCCGATTCGCGATAACCGCAGTTCTTGTGCCAGAAATGGCGCTCGGCTTAACAAACTTACCAACAGGCCGTTGCGATGACCTATCTGTCAGTCGCCCAGAAGAATGTATCACTGCGAGACAGCGAGAGTCCAAGCCTGTGCATTTTTTTTGTTCAGACTCGCGCAAGGAAAGAGGAACAACGATCTCCGTGTCTCGGTGCCTCCGTGAGAGGATCTTCAAGTTTCACCAGGACGTCGTCCGGCACCCATTTCTCTCACAGAGTCCCGGGGGCACGGAGGTCGGGAGCAAGATCCCTATTGATTGTTGTGTGATTCCGTCCTTCATCAGAGCTTCGTTCAACCCGCAAGCCCCGCTTCTGCATGCGTCTCCGTGTCTCGGTGCCTCCGTGAGAGCGATCTTAAAGTTTTGACCAGTACGTCGTCCGGCACCATTTCCTCACAAAGTCACGGTGGCACGGAGGTTGGGGAAACGAGTAACCAAATCCGTGACTCGTGAGTTCGAGAAACTAGAGTCGTAGACCCCGGTCCGCCGATCCACCCAGCGCATTGCCAACAGAATTGCTGGAAGCTATGAAACGGCGAGCAGATGCACGCTCGTCACAGAGTAAGCGCCAGCGCCAAAGGCGCGTGGAAATTCTCTCAACCATCATCTCTCAACCATCAACTGTGCCTATTCCATGAGAGTCGGTCTTGATCTCCCACCACAACAGCGAGTATTCGGCGGTTTTTTCGTTTATTCCTTCTGCATGGGCAGCCTGCCGCCGCGACTGCCCGACCTCCAGCGGATGATGCAGATTGAAGAGGGGCCGCTCGGTTTCGGCCTCATCGGCGCCGCCGCGGGCACGCTGGTGTCACTCAGCTTCTCCGGGCCGATCCTCGAGCGCATCGGCTATCGTCGCGTGATCCTGACGATGATTCCGCTCCTGGCATTGCTCTATGCGATCGCGAGCTTTGCCAGGGGCCCGCTCTCGTTTTTCCTGCTGCTGGTTCCCGTGGGGCTCGTCATCGGCGGCATCGAGATCATTTTGAACCTCGAGGCCGACCGCACCGAGCACATGGTCGGCTATCGCATCATGAACCGCGCGCATGCGTTCTGGAGTTTTGGCTTTTTCTCAGCGGGCATCATTTCGGCGCTGATCGCGCAATCGGGACTTTCGGTGCAGGTCCATCTGTTCCTGATGGTGCCGCTGGTAATCGTGGGTGTGGCACTGATCCTCGGGCGCTTCGATCCGGCGCCACACCGCACTGGCAGCTCGACCGAGGACACACCGCATTTCACGAAGCCGACGATGGCGATCATGGTGCTCGTGGCGGTGACGCTCAGCGCGATGATCATGGAGGGCGCGGGGATCGACTGGTCTGCCATCTACATGCGTGATGTGTTCGGAGCGTCACCATTTCTCTCGGGCTTCGCGGTGGCACTGGGCGCCTGGACGCAGGCGGTGACGCGATTCTTCGCCGATCCGTTCGTCGAGCGATATTCGCCGACCGCCGTGGCGCGGGTTCTGCTCGGAGTGCTCGGCGCAGGCGTTCTGCTGGTGTTTTTCGCCCCGACTGGCTGGCTCGCGCTGGTCGGCTTTGCGCTGATGGGAATAGGCACCTCGGTGATCTTCCCGCTGGCGATGTCGGCGGCGGCGCAACTCACTGACCGGCCGGCCCAGGCCAACGTTGCATCCCTGGCCCAGGTCTCGTTTGTCGCGTTCCTGCTGGGACCGCCTCTGCTCGGTTATGTCGCCGAGTATTTTGGCATTCGCTGGTCGTTTGGCATCGGGCTACCGCTGGTCATCCTGAGCATCGTCTGCGTCGGGGCGCTGGGAACCAAACCGCTCAAGCACGAGGTCGAGTAGGCGGGCGCGCAACTGCGCGCCCAGTTGATAGCGGATCCTCCTTCGCTCCGGCGAGCTGTGGCGGACCATGTAGTTGATAGTTGAGAGTATTGAGGCAACACGAGTATCAGCGCAATAACCTAAAAATAGATCGCGCAATAACCTAAACATGATACAAACATGATAGCCTAAACATCGCACAACAGGAAAACCTAAAACCATGGCACTCCCCATCAGAGAAACTGGCTCGGTCTTTAGAGTTGTTAAGCCGTCTTCAAAGAAAAGATGGCGGAGCGGCTATACGGTCTGCGGACATGCCGCGTGTGGACCGGGAACGCCTCATCGCGGCTGGCTTCCTCCAAAAAGTCATGAAGGGATGGTATATCCCCGCTCGCCCGGATGAGGTCAAAGGGGAAAGTACGGCCTGGTATACTTCATTTTGGCGCTTTTGTGCCACCTATCTCCAAGCGCGCTTCAGCACGGAGTGGTGCCTGTCACCGGAACAATCCTTGTCCCTGCATGGAGGCAATTGGTCGGTGCCTAAACAGCTTTTGGTGCGGTCGCCCGGCGCGGGCAACAAAGTCACGAACTTGCCGCACAATACTTCTCTGCTCGATGTGCGGGCGCAGGTGCCATCGGACAACGCTACAGCCGACCTTGAAGGTATGCGGGTTTTTGGAATTGAAGCGGCCCTGATCGCCTGCGCTCCTGCCTATTTCGCGCAAAATCCTACGGATATTCGCGCTGCGCTGGCCATGGTCAAAGATGCATCCGGTCTTTTGGCCCAATTGCTGGAAGGGGGGCACAGTACCATCGCAGGCCGGTTGGCGGGAGCCTTCCGCAACATCGGGCGTGACCGTATTGCCGATGACATTGTCAACGCCATGACGGCGGCGGGTTATCCTATCCGAGAAAATGACCCTTTTGCCGAGAGCTCTCCATTAATCCTGTCACAACGCGAGCTGTCCCCCTACGTGAATCGCATCCGCCTGCTTTGGCAGTCGATGCGGCAGCCCATCATCGAAAATTTTCCGGTTGCTCCCGGCCTGCCGCGCGACATCGACCAGTATTTGCGTCGTCTGGATGACGTCTACATCACGGACGCCTATCACTCATTGTCAATCGAAGGATACCGCGTAACGCCGAAACTGATCGATAAAGTGCGGACGGCTGCATGGAACCCGGACATCGATGAAGAGGATAGAAATCAGCGAGACGCTCTCGCCGCGCGTGGATATTGGGATGCATTTCAAACCGTCCGTGCAAGCGTTCAAAAGGTTCTGGCGGAAGCCAATCCTGGTCAGATTGCAGATGAAGACCACGGGGAATGGTATAGGCAACTCTTTGCGCCCAGCGTCACCGCCGGCATCCTTCGTCCTGCTGATCTGGCCGGATACCGAAATGGTCCTGTGTATATTCGCCGCTCTCACCATGTTCCCATGAACTATCAGGCGGTGCGTGATGCCATGCCCGCCTTTTTTGCATTGCTGGCAGAGGAAACCAACCCCGCCGTTCGGGTCGCCCTCGGGCATTTCATTTTTGTGTACGTCCACCCTTACATGGATGGAAACGGGCGCATTGGCCGCTTCCTCATGAATCTCATGTTGGCGGCAGGGGGATATCCTTGGACCGTCATTCCGGTCGGATCTCGGAGCGAATATACGGAAGCGCTTGAATATGCGAGCATGGACCAGAATATCGTGCCATTTTCCCGCTTTCTCGGAGATTTGGTCCACAAGGGCTTATCCGGGCAAGCCCCGCCGGAAATTCCCCTGTCTTAAAAAGACAGCAAGCGAAGCGTCAGCCGCTCATAAATCTGCGGCGATGCCTGCGGCATGGCCGCAGTTGGTGGTTGAGTGATGATAGTTGAGCGATTCGAAGGTGCCCCGAAAGACGGGTAGTGTTCTGAAAGTTCCGCAAAAAGAAGAGGTCATGGTAAGCAGTTGGGAGTGAAAAACAACCAAACTGAATATCGAACCATGACCCGAAAGAAGAGTAACAGGAGGACCGAAGAGATCAAAGCGATGATGGCCGAGACGGCGATTTTCTGCGTCCATGGTGCGCACGGTGATCCAGGAGTTTCTGGAGGCCGAGATGAGCGAAGCCATCGGGGCGCAAAAGGGAGAACGAAGCGAAGGGCGCTCAGGCTACCGAAGCGGCTATTACCCGCGCAGCCTGATTACGCGGGTGGGAAAACTCGAGTTGACAATTCCTCAGGACCGCCAGGGGCGGTTTTCCACCGAGATTTTCGAGCGCTATCAGCGCAGTGAGAAGGCGCTGGTGGCCGCGCTCACGGAGATGTACATCCAGGGGGTATCGACGCGGAAGGTCAGAGCGATCAGCGAAGAGCTCTGCGGACACAGTTCTGGCGCGAGTGCGATCAGTGGATTCAACAAGAAGCTCGATGAGGAGCTCGGGCGTTTTGCCCGCCGGGAACTGGTCGTTCCCTTCTGTCCTGGCCCCGCTTGGTCGCCCGGTCCGTCCCGGCGTCTTGTCCCTCGCTCGTTGGCCGCCCGTGCTCGGTGGTGCTTCGGTTCGCGTTGGGTTCCTTGTTGTTTGGCCGCCTGCCGGTGTCTTCCCGTCGCGCCCTCCTGCTCCCGTTTGTCGTTGCGCTTTCCGCCTGTTTTCTCTCCTGCCTCCGCCCCCCCCGTTCCGCGCTGCTGTGTTCCTGCTTCTCGCCCTGGCCCCCGGCCTGCGCTGCTCCGCGGTCGCGTCCGCTGTCCTTGTGGCCGCCCCCTTTGCCCTGCCCGGCCCCCCTCCCCCTCGCGCCCGGCTCCCGCCCCCCCGCTTCCCCCTTCGCGTCTCGTGCGTCGCCCGCTGCGCCCCCGCCCCCCCCCCGCGCTCCCCCCCAGATTCGAAGATGTCCCGAAAGACGAAGAATTCCGGGAGCACACCCGTCCCCGGGTGTCGTGCTCGGCGTCCGCGTCGAGCACAAGCATCAGTTGGCTTAAAGACAGATGGAGGAAGTCCGACGACTATCCTCGCCGAGATCACCCTGGCCGATGTCACCAGCCCCGTCGCCAGAGATTTGTCCGGCGCGGACGCCGGACAATCATTCGCCTGGGCGCAATGCTCCCCCGACCGCAAACGGCCTCCGTGTCGGCGGCGGCGCAACTCACTGACCGGCCGCGCAGGCTAACGTTGCCTCGCTGGCACAAGTCTCGTTTGTCGCGTTCCTTGGTGGGACCGCCTCTGCTCGGTTATGTCGCCGAGTAATTTGGCATTCGCTGGTCGTTTGGCATCCGTCTACCGCTGGTCATCCTGAGCATCGTCTGCTTCGGGGCGCTGGGCACCAGACCGCTTGAAGCACGAGGTGGAGTAAGCGAACGGCCCTAAACGATGACGAGACCCGGGGAGGCGCTAGCCCAATGCAGTCCGTTTTCTTTACCCGGACACTGCCTATATCAATAACAAACGGGCTGACCCCTTTTATGCGCCCCTTTAATGCGGTCCAACTGGTGTGTTCGTCGCATACCTTGCGGCCTGAGTGCCGCGTCGGCACCGATAACAGCATGACTTCTTCTTGATCAAATGGTATAATCCACCGGTACGTGTTTCACCGATTCACTACGGAATCCACGAGTATGAAACCTGTGCGTCAGAGGATAGCACTGCTTTTCGAGGTCGGCCGGCAATGGCTGACTGCAGCACCGCGGTATGGTGGGGCTTTGCTCTGCGGCCTCTCTGCGATCGGTGCTATAATAGCCATCGGCTATAACGCACATAAGGGCACTCTTCCACCACCCACACCGGTAGTCCCAACGAGCGATGTTGGGGCGACACGGAACTCCACTACGTCGAACGAATCAGGCGCGAGTAGCACCAGAGACTCGCTACCAAGGAACCGCATCGAGGATGCGGAAATGGTAGAGCCTTCGCCGTAAACAATTCTCGGAGCGGGAAAGAAGGCCCATCGCCAAGGGCCATCGCGTTGGACAAGTCCTTCTTAGTCGCAGACACTGACGATCGGAAAGCGGCGATTCGCGATCAAGACGAAGTCAACAAGACGGCGAACAAGCCCGCGAAGAAGCCGCAGCGGCGAGTCTCAAGCGATAGAGACCGCAAATTCAGTCCGTCGCGGGAAATTAAGCGAGCTGGTGACAAAATCACCAGACTGATCCGCGACATCTTTTAGGAACTCGGTTGCTGCCGGCGGCCGGAAAGAGCTCAAAAATTTCGTCCGTGCAACCGGGTCATCCGCGCAACCGGGTCGGGTCGGCAACCGCGGCAACCGGGTCAGTCCGTGCATAAGTGCAGGCGTTCATCGCCTTGAACGATTCTCACGATGATCCGACTTGCCGTAGTGTCGGATTCTCTTGAGAAAAGTGCAGCTAGAGCGTTTTAAGTTGAAGTGTAGCCGCCGGCGTCAGCCGGTGGCCTTTCGTATCTGGCCGAATCCCCACGCCCTTACGGGCGCCGGCTACGACATTTCTTGAGTGTCCCGGCGAAGTGGTTTAGGCTCATTGCAATGTCAGTCGAAACCTTGCTGCGCGAAGTCAAAAGCCTGCCAATAAGCGAACGCAGCCGGTTTTTCGAAGAGTTGCGACGCTTGGAAGACGCGGATGTGCCGAAGGATTTCTGGAACGGGCTGGCGGACTGTCAGGAGGGAAGGGTCATGGATATGGAAACCGCCTTCCGAGAAGCCCCAGAAAAGAGCAAGGGCTAGCAGCCTCCTATCAGGGATCGAACCAAGGAAAATTGGTGGTTCTAGCATTATATTGTTATAGACGAATCTCATTCGTCTACAGTTGGAAGCGTGAAGACCATTCTTATCGACGAGGATCTCTACAGCTATCTGGTGACCCAGACGCAGGAGATCGGGGAGAGCGCCAGTTCGATTCTTCGGCGCCTAATCGGTTTGAAAGAAGAAAATTATGGCGGTCAGACGTCGCGTGAAGAATTGGAACAAGTGTTTGATTTTCTCGGCCACTGGGAACAATTTCGTCATCTCACCAACGCCAGGAAGTTTCTCCACATTCTGTCCTGGGCCTACGGGAAACACGGTTCGGATTTCGTAAACCGTTGAACCACGAGGTTGAGTAGGCGGACGTCCAAAACTATGACTTCTACCGGTCGCCCCAAGAACACCACAACCATCTCAAAAGCACCAATATGCTCGAGCGGCTCAATCTAGCAGATCAAGCGCCGCACCCATGTTATTCGCATCTTCCCCAACGAGGAAAGCACGCTGCGACTCATCCGGGCTCTTGCCGTCGAAATCCACGAGGACTGGATCGAAGCCCATCGCGATCTCATCATGGAAATGTTACACGAACAACGCAAACAACTCCAGCCTCGTGGAGGCCGCCTAAGTGTCTACGACAGCTTCTTCACAACCGGCAGCTATGGCGGGGCGCCAGCGTCGGAGCTATGTCCCTGCGGGACTCCGGCGTTTGTGAATAAGCCTCACCCTTTTCCAACTCTTACCCAGATCCCCTTTTGCTGAACTTGACGCACAACTTCCTCACGTAAATGAACGAGGCGCCGAGCTTGCCCTGCCGGCTTCGCCCGATCCAGGGCCGCGCTCGGCCCCGTAGTCGCTGAACATCGGGTCGTAGAGTGATAGGAAGCAATATTGTTTCGCCCTTCGAAGTATTAAGAAGGAACATCGCGAAGACCCAAATGTGACATGAAGTCGCCGCACTTGCTGAATCTTGGCAATCCCCGTAAGGTGAAAGACAACCTTTCCGAGCTGCTGAACGCAGCTGCCCTGCAAAGGATTGAGTCCGAGATTGAAAAGAATACTCGGGCCCTAATAGCTCTAGCACGTAATCACTACCGGTTTGCATCTGGAGTCCCCGCAAACTGGAGACAGAAGGTGTCACGCCTATATTACGCCGGATACAATGCCGCGAGAGCCGTACCCGGCTGTATGTCAACGGTGAACACTCCAGCAGACGTGCGTGATCACCAAAAGTTCGACACGCTTCCCGACGATTTCCCGAGTCGCGATAGGTATTCAAACCAGCTCGCCGTATTACGTGAGGATCGCAACACCTGCGACTATGACCACCTTTCACTCGCGGCCGATCTAGCTCTCGGCTCTCGATTGGCAACTGAGCTGGTTGGCGATTTTCTGGCTGATGTGGCCATGTATCTAAATGACCGTGCATTGGAAATGTGAGATCATCTATGAGGGGACCGACCGCAACTTACTTAACGAGATCCGGCGGGAGTTCGAGCTCAGGTCAGGGCTCTCCGACTAACCATATGAGATCAGAGAACGAGAAGGAAGCGACGTGTTGCTCGCAGGTGGCCAATCCAAGCGATCGACTGTTCTCGGTGCTGGAGCAGGCGCGTGCCCTCATCGTGGGCGCAGATGGTGTCACGCCGCTCGCCACCCTAGTCAAGAAGCCCGGTGACAACATCCTTCGAGTGCCGGAAGGCAGGCTCTTGCTGAGGACACTAGCCGAGAGCCTCAACATTAACAGATACAGCTTCCAGGAGGACTTTCTTGCCCGTTACACGCCAGATCTGTTACCGGCGCAGAGGAGCAAATCCTAGCGGCAGCCAACCATGTCGTGCACGGCAGACGCGGCGCAGGAAAGTCGACACTCTTACTCTACGCACTCCACAACCGCGAAAGGGAGTCGCGGCCATCCGTGTGGGTGGATATGCAGGTCTACGCACGTCGTGACGACGACGGCGTCATTGCCGATGTGCTCCGCGAGATTACGAGTCAAGTGTCGCCCTTCGTCGGCGAGCAATCGACATTTACCCTATGCCTAGCGGCGCTGCAGCAGCCTCATTTGACTGAGGCCGAAATACGCAAGGAGCTACCAGCCTTGCGCCGTCTCCTATCCCACTTCGCAACGAAGGGCCAAGAGTTATTCATTTTTCTCGACGACTTCCATGTGTTAGCGGAATCACTTCAACCCCGCCTGCTGGACGTTCTATACGCCATTAGCCGTGGAAACAAGCTCCTACTTAAACTATCGGCCATCGAGACTTTAACCAGAACCTTCGATCCAACGACCAAGCAGGGCCTCGAAATCCCGCACGATGCTCAGATCATTCCCCTTGACTACAACCTGACAATGCCGGACAAGGCCACGCAGCACATCGAGGCCATCCTTGATTCGCACGCGACTTACTGCGGTCTTCCGTCTGTGAGGCGACTCTGCACAAGCACAGACGTTGTCCCGCGGTTGACTTGGGTTGCTGCCGGCGTCCCTCGGGATGCCTTAAGTCTTTTCTCTCAAGCGATCACGAAGGCGACGCTCGCCAACCGCAATCGAGTGTCGGTTTCTAACGTCAACGTTGCGGCTTCCGAGACCGTAAAAACGAAACTGCGTGAACTGGAAACTGACGCGTCCGGTCAGGCCCATCCCCTGCAAGCTCTACTTGAACACATTATAGAGTTCTGCGTGAAGGAGCATCGGCGTAACGCGTTTCTGGTCGAGATCAAGGTTGAAAATGAAACATATGAAAGCGTCCGTACGCTCGTCGATCTGCGCCTTCTGCACGTCATCAACGAAGGAATCACGATCGGTGACGTGGGCCGCAAGTATCTGGGACTTATTCTCGATTATGGATTCTATACCGGAATCCGCGCGGCACGAAGTGTCGACCTGTTCAATAAGCAGACAAACCGTGTCGCCTACAAGGATCTTAGAAAACTCCCGGTATTCGAGCGCTGAATTAAGCGATCGCAAGTGCTAATAGAGGATAGAAAAGGTGTAGGCGATGGGGTCGGTGTAGGCGATGGGGTTGCTCTTGACATATGACATTCGCGTACTCCAAATGGTAAGGAATTGGGTCAGGCGACATGAAAGGCTGATATAATCTTGATTTCCAGGCGGAGTGGTCTGTCTGAGCCGCATAAGCGAGGAGTGCAGATTGTGTCATGAGGCAAGAATAGGGTCTGCTCTTGACATATGACATTCGCAAAATCAGCGAACCAGCAATGCGATTGCTTCACCTGCGATGATTGTCGATGGAGGCGTTGGTGCCGCCGAACACCATTTGCCTGACGAAATCGTTGGTCAGGAAATCGTGCGGGAAGCCGAGTTCGATTTTGGTGGCGTCGTCCAGCTTGGCCAATTGTTCATCTGTCAGCTGCCAGTCAAGCGACTTCAGGTTGTCTTCAACCTGCACGGCGCGGCGAGCTCCGATAATCGGAATGACGACGTTTTTGCGCTGCCGCAGCCAGTTAAGCGACACCTGCGAAGCGGACCGTCTTATTTCATATCCGCCAACTGCGTCACGGTCTCGCCGATGCGCAGCTTGCGTTAATCCGGAAGGGTTGTCCCCGCCGCTGTAGCGAGCGGTGTCGGACTTCGTCTTCGCTCCCTTGGCATATTTGCCGCTGACCGCCGGTCAGGGGGTAGGGCGGGGGTCAGATCTGGGGGTAGGGCGGGGGTCGGGGGTCAGATCTTGACATATGACATTGGCGGCAAACCGAGATGGCTGCGAACAAAGCGGCGGCCCTCTATGCCTAGATTCCTGACGGCGGCGGGCCGACGATGCGGAGGGACTTTCCTTGGTAGGCGTCGAGGCGGGTCTCGGCCGGGTCAGTCCGTGCATACGTGCAGGCGTTCATCGTCTTGAACGATTCTCACGATGATCGGACTTGCCGCAGTGTCGGATTCTCTTGGTTACTTGTCCCACCCCCGCCGGATTAAGATGAATGTAATCGTTGACGGTGCGGCATATGCCGGCTTCTCGTTAGCGCAATTGCATCCCCTGCGACAAGTTTCCTCCAGGCGTCGATAGCTCTATCGGCGGCAGATCACGTTACCGATCACTCATCTCGGTGATTGTTAGTTCTGCTCACGCAAACCAAAGCTGCACGTATGCACGGACTGACCTGGGTCACCCGACGAGGGTCTGCAATCTGATTCGAGCGACGTATAAAATATAGGATTGGACCCCAAGTCGGCAGTGGGCGCGCGACTCAGACGGCATTCGGGGCTTCACTGACAACTGCTTGTCACCGTCAAGGCTGGCCCGCTGTCCACGGGCGGAGGGCCCCTCCGGTGGAGGGGTACGCTCGCCTTGAACACCGCCCGTGTGACATTGCCCGCTGAATCAGCCACCCGCAGGGTGACCGAGTAGACGCGCCCGTTCTTTTTCTCGTCGCGTTCCGCGCGCAGTCCCACCAATTTGCAACCCCTCGCAATCACGATGTCATGGCGCGTGCTGCCATCGGCGTGACCGCGGGCATCGTCGGGTTCGTCGCTGGTCACCTTCTCGATGACTACTCTATTGATGAGGTTGCCATCCTCGGCGTCGCTCGCGCTGCGCACCATCTGGGGCGTGATCAAGACCCGGTACCAGTGATCAGGCGGCCAGAGTGAGATGGGAGCTTTGAGCGTGATCGTCGGAGGGGTGTCAGGCGGCGGGGGGTCAGCGACAGTGACAAAGACATAGGCCGAGCCTTGGTTGCTGCCCCCTGTGAGATCATCAAACGGCGCGCCAACCACAATCGTTTCCTCGCTGATCGCCACCGATAAGCCGAACTGGTCAAGTTCCGCCGCGTCTGAGGGCTCCAGTTTCTGCTGCTGGCTCCAGACTCCGCCGCTGCGCACAAAGACATAGGCCGAGCCTTGGGCGTTGCCCGCTGCGCCATCGTCAAACGGCGTGCCGACCACGACCGTCTCCCCGCTGATGGCCACCGAGAATCCGAACTGTTCATCTACACCCGGGTCGGAGGCCTCCAGCTTCGCCTGCTGTATCCAGGCTGGACCGCTGCTCACAAAGACATAGGCTGAGCCTTGGGCGTTGCCCGCTGCGCCATCGTCAAGCAGCGCGCCGACCACGACCGTCTCTCCGCTGATGGCCACCGAGGTGCCGAATTGGTCACCTGCCGCCGCGTCCAAGGTCTCCAGCTTCTGTTCCTGGATCCAGAGTCCACCGCTGCGCGCAAAGACATACGCCGAGCCTTGGTTGACGCCCGCCATGCCATCATCAGCCGGCGCGCCGACCACGACCGTCTCCCCGTTGATGGCGACCGAGAATCCGAACTGGTCAAATGCCGCCGCGTCCGAGGCCAGGAGTTTCTGCTGCTGGCTCCAGACTCCAGTGCTACTACGCACAAAGACATAGGCCGAGCCTTGGGCGTTGCCCGCTGCGCCAACATCGAGCCGAGCGCCGACCACGATCGTCTCCCCGCTGATGGCCACCGAGTTGCCAAAATTGTCAGATTGCGCCGCGTCCGAGGCCAGGAGTTTCTGCTGCTGGCTCCAGACTCCAGCGCCGCGCACAAAGACATAGGCCGAGCCTTGGGCGTTGCCCGCTGCGCCATCGTCAAGCGGCGCGCCGACCACGACGGTCTCCCCGCTGATCGCCACCGATTCGCCGAAAAAGTCAAATGCCGCCGCGTCCGAGGCCAGGAGTTTCTGCTGCAAGCTCCAGACTCCGCCGCTGCGCACAAAGACATAGGCCGAGCCTTGATCCTCGACCGCTTCGGTATCATCAGATGGCGCGCCGACCACGACGGTCTCCCCGCTGATCGCCACCGAGAAGCCGAACCGGTCAAGTTCCGCCGCGTCCGAGGCCTCCAGCTTCTGCTGCTGGGTGAAGGTCGGGTCGATTGTCACCGGCCAGAGGGCGTCGCGGTCGTCCACTTCCAGCAAGGCCTGGGCCTCGGTTCCCTCCATCCGCACTGCCATTCGGGCCTCCAGCTTGCGCCCTCCCGCGTCGCTGACAACCAGGTGGTCGTATCTTAGCACCGGCTGCCCTGCAGCATCCTTGAACTCGAGGGCCTGTCCACCGTCCACCGCCTGCGCTCGCAAGTCACCCTCCAGTGCGAGCACCACCCGCAGCGACTCCCCATCGCGCCGCTTCCCCGGCGCCGACTCGAGCGTGAAGCCCTGCTCCAGCCCGGCCGCCGTGTTGACATACCATTCGGTGACGGCTCCCGCGGCGCTGTCGTTCCCCACCAGTGAGCGCCTATACTCGATGCGGCTGCCGCTGCTCGTTAGCCGAGCCGGGCTGACCCCGACCAGCCGCTCCCCGTAACCGACGCTGCGCAGCTTCATGCCGATGCGCTGTGGATCTCCGTGGCCAGGCTTGACCTGCACCTGCACCCCCTCGGCCGTGAAGCGGGCGCGGAGCTGCTGCGCCGGGTTCTCAGCCTGCCAGGTGGCCAGGTGCGGCTGCTCCGGGTAAACCCCGTAGCGCGCCGTCGCCAGTGCCTCTTGCAGCGAATCGTAGAGCCCTCGCTCCTTGAGCTGCGCCAGGGCCGCTTGTCCCTGCGCCGGCAGGGCGTTGGTCGTCGGGCCTGCAAAGCCCTGACTCAACACGCCAGTGAGCAAGGCGACTATCAGCCAGGCAAGGCTCGATCGCCGCTTCGTGCTCTCCACCCTTTCTCTGCCCAGCACCGCCAGCGAAGCATCAGCCAGGTCGTTGAGATTCTTCATGGTCGTTTTCTTTCTTGTAGATATTGGTTGGTAAATATTTCAGGAGCCGCCTGGGAGCGCTCCCAAGGTTCTTAGTTTAAGGTATAGTCCGTTAGCTAAAGGGGGTTTCCAGCATGCGGTTCGGGGGCAATCTGCCTGCAGGCGGACTTCAACGTCACTCGCCGGACGCTTCTTCAGAGAAATTTCCGAAGATGATCCGTTGCGGGAGGGGTGGGGGATTTCCACGATAGAGCGCAACTCCTCGTCAAAAGTATAATTTGAGAGAGTTTTGGGTAGTCGCAGAGATCAAATGTGATGAGCACGTCGAATTCTTCGACGAACGCGTCTGTTTGCCTTGTGAGATGAGCCTCGTCTCTTCGCTCGGGAAGAGGGACATCAGCGGGCAGGGGGCTCGTGCAGATGCCAGCTAATGATGAATCCAAGCGCGGCGGCCTTCTATCAAGATATCATGCAGCGGCGGGGTCAGTCCGTGAATACGTGCAGCGTTCGTTGTCTTGAACGATTCATACGATGATCCGACTTTGCGGTAGTGTCGAATTCTCTGGGTTACCCGTTCCCGGCCGCGGCGGCGTAAGATGAATGCAATCGTCGACGGTGCGGCCAATGCCGGCTCCTCGCTAACACAATTGCATCCTCTGCGACAAGTTTTCCGGACGGCGCCTCCAGCGACAGAAATACCGATTACATTTCGTTGGATTGCTAATTCCGCTCACGCAAACCAAAGCTGCACGTATGCACGGGCTGACCCCTGGCTGACCTGAGTGCCGCGTCGGCACCGATAACAGCATGACTTCTTCTTGATCAAATGGTATAATCCACCGGTACGTGTTTCACCGATCCACTACGGAATCCACGAGAATGAAACCTGTGCGTCAGAGGATATCACTGCTTTTCGAGGTCGGCCGGCAATGGCTGACTGCAGCGCCGCGGTATGGTGGGGCTTTGCTCTGCGGCCTCTCTGCGATCGGTGCCATGATAGCCATCGGCTATAACGCACATAAGAGCACTCTTCCACCACCCACACCGGTAGTCCCAACGAGCGATATTGGGGCGACACGGAACTCCACTACGTCGAACGAATCAGGCGCGAGTAGCACAAGAGACTCGCTACCAAGGAACCGCATCGAGGATGCGGAAATGGTAGAGCCTTCGCCCGTAAACAATAATTCTCGGAGCGGGAAAGAAGGCCCATCGCCGAGGGCCATCGCGTTGGACAAGTCCTTCTTGGTCGCAGACACTGACGATCGGAAAGCGGCGATTCGCGATCAAGACGAAGTCAACAAGACGGCGAACAAGCCCGCGAAGAAGCCGCAGCGGCGAGTCTCAAGCGATAGAGACCGCAAATTCAGTCCGTCGCGGGAAATTAAGCGAGCTGGTGACAAAATCACGAAACTGATCCGCGACATCCTTTAGGAACTCAGTTGCCGCCGGCGGCCGGAAAGAGCTCGAAAATTTCGGACCAGCCTCTCCTGGAAAGCGCGTTGAACTCAACTTCATTGGCCGACACAACGCTGAAGTTGGTCAAAAGGTCGCAACGCCCCCTATCGTTGTCCGCTGGCCGGTGCTGAATTCTGAAGTGGTCGGGTCTTCGGGCGAACAAGACGCACTTGATCCGCTTGCCTTAACCGAGGCGAACCCCTTCGATCACTCCCACAACGGAGTCGGTCGAACCATCCATCGCCCAAAAGGCCGACCGGCGGACATCTAGCTCCACCGAGGTTCTGGCTGCGAATGCTCCCTCGATCAGCGCCACTTTAGCTAGATCCTCGGCCGGGGCCTGGTGCAGGGGGATGGCGTAGGTAGCGCCACCGGTCTCGACGACGAAGATGGGAAAGCCGAGCCGGCGTTGGATGCCAATCCGATCGGGGGCAGCGGAGGGGACCAACCGGGTCCCGTATGCCTCGTCGATGACAGTGATCTTGGCGGGGCCTTCTTTGCGGAGCAGGTGGGTGGTTTCGTCTTCCTCAATGCGCCACACCATCCCGGTCGCCAGGACCGTGATCGTGGGGTTTACAAAGCTGGGAATCCCGACCGAGTCGTAGGCGGTTTGGAGTGGGGCGGACCAAGTTGCGGCGTCGAGGTCAACGCTGACGGAGGGATCGATGCCGCCGAGGACAGCATAGTCCAGCTCGAGTTCAACCTCCCACCGGTAGAGCAAACGGGTCGGGTCGATGGGGACTGCTTGCCGGGTGAGGTCTCCGCTTGAGGGAGAGGTGACCCAATGCCAGAGCTCGAAATGAAGGTGGTCCCCGGCGTCGTGATGATCAACCGAGGCAATCGGCTCGCCCGTCAACACCCGGTCGCCGACATTCTTGGGGCCGGGGACGATGTGGATGTACTGGGTGGCGAAGGCAGCGCCGTCGTCGTGGTGGGTGATGGTGAGCTGGGCTGAGCTCTTGTCGACGATGATGCCCGCGTAGGCGGCAAAGACGCAGTTGCCTTCACCAGATGCCAGATCGAACGCTTCGTGGATGCGGTGCAGGCCCGGTATGCCATCGGGTTCTATCGAGGCGAAATGATCGCTGGAGCAGGTCGCGGAGGGTGAGCCCTGCAACCGGGCCATACCCCACCGCCCACCGGGGGCCCGGAGCCGCAGCGGGTAGTCGAGCGGTGGGGACAGCATGAATCCGCCGGTCACAGTCGCTTGGTGTGCCATATCGAGGATCTTTTCATAACGTCCCGGAAAGGTTCAATCGAATATCGACGCTTGGGTTAAAGAGTGGCGAAGGATGAGTCCCTCCAATCCAACGGCGCGCTCCATTATCGCAGACATCATCACTTCGCTACTAGCGCCACTAGGTGGCGACGAAGTTCAAGAATCGGTCAAATTTTTCAAGCCGCGAGAAGTTGGCGGTTTGTAAAGTCATCGAGGGCGGCGTCAAGCTGTCGCCAGGCCGTGGCCAGAGGGTTGCGTCGCTTGAGGTCCTCGGGGAGTTTCGAATCGAGCAAGATGAGACCTTGAGTGAGGACTCGCCCGTAGGTCTTGGTAAAGAGCACCGCCACTCTACGGCCCAGTGGGGTAAGCTGGTAGCGATGGCTGTGAGGGGTTTTAAGGATGAGCCCCTTGCGTTTGAGCCGGCGCAGATCGTAAGTGGCTTGTCGTGTTGTGTAGGACGCATCGAGTAAGGCAGCGGTATGTTGGACCAACTGACGATTACTAAAACCCTTCAGGAGATGGCAGAAGCCAACCAGGCTCGCCAAGACCGCCATCACCCTCGGGTCTCCGAAGCGCAGTGCCGGGGTATAGAGACCATCTTCACTGTTGGACGGTCGGGTGACCTGGTGGAAGGTCACCACGTCGGGGGCGGGCAGAGCCTCTGCGCTTTCGGCGTCACACAAGCGCCGGTTGGCGCCTTCGCCAACAGCCCGGAGGGCATTCCAGTTTTTCGCGCAGACCCGGCGCCCGATTCCGAAGTCCTGCGTATTGCAGATCACGGTTTCGGTGCGCAGCGCCCGCCCCTCTTTGAAGTAATGCTTGATGCGAGAGGATTTGTAATAACAGCACAGCGTGGGATCGACCCCTTCGGTCAGGACCCGGGTCCGGAACGGACCCGCCGCAGAGCGGTGGAGTCGCCGATCAAAGATCAGCATGACCTGATCGGGCCGACCGACGTCGATGTGATCGCGAATGACCCCTTCAAACCACATTCGACCAGCTTGCGGTCGGTCAAACACAGAGGTCTCCGAGATCTCAAACTGACGGAATGCCAGCTCGTAGACATAGCCGGCCTTCCAGTCCGCTGAGCCAAACGGGGAGGGTAACCGATGCAGCCAGCGCCAGAAGAAATTCTTCACCGCCCCAGGTCCGAGCCGGTCGCAAATCTTTTGCAAGGCGGCTGGCTGGTCATCGCGACTCTTTCTCAGCTTCCCTCCGTTGCCTCGCCAAATCATTCAGCTTTCGCGCGGTGTCTTCAAATCCGCGCTTAATGGTCTCGGCTTTCCTGGCCTTCTCCTTCTCGGTTTCCGTCGCATCCGAACGTTTGCCCGCGGCTATTATCCTGTCGAGGTCCTCGGTAATCTTGCCAGTGCTGAGCGGCTCTTCCAGTCTCCTCTGGCGCACCCCGCCCCCGGCGCGACGACTGGCCCCGCCACGTAAGGCGTCGTCGAGGAAGTCTTCCGCTACTTCTCGCTTATCAACTTGTTCGCGCTTCGCTTCGCCGATCTTCTCGTCGATCTCCGCAACTGTCATTTGCGAACGTCTGTCGGCCGACCCATTCGGACGCCCCTCGGCGGGATCGGTCTTCTTCGTTGCGGTGGCTTTCGGATTGAGAGTGGATTTCTTGTTTGGCACCGGGGCGATCTCGGGCCCACGTTGTTCGTCAACTGTGCCCGCTTGGCCTCGAGTTGATTGACCGGCCGCCGGTGTAGTCGATCGACTTGGTGCTTCCTTGAGGCGGATTCTTATCTTCGTAGGAGGCGTGGTTGTCGGAGTGGTAGTCACCTCTTCCACGGGAACTTCGACGGTTCTGTTCCGACCGGAACCCCCGCCACCCATGGTGAGCCGAAGATGAAGGATCTCAAAGAGCTTATTGGCGGCGCCTTCCGGGGTCGAGAGCTGGCGAAGATACTCCTTGATTCCCCCTGCCGCCACGATCTCGATGACCGTTCCAGCGCCAAAAAGAAAAATCTGCTCGGCCACGGCGGGATTGCTGATCACGAGCGTTCCGACTCGTGTCCCGGCGATGAGCTGCGCGGCCGTTTCCGAAGCGATCACTCCTCCGGCGGCCTCTGCTGCCGCCCCGATCACGCCGCCCGAGACCAGAACCGCCATGATGGTCCCGGCGATGATGAGCGTCGTTTGATACGCCTCGTTGATCGCTCCGGGGAGGCTCGCAGCTTTGGCATCGGCTTGGCCCGAGAGGATCAAGAGAGGCTGGCGAGCGATTTGGAGTTGATCGAATTTGCGGTCCCAAAGACCGCACATAGTCGATGAGCCGGAGCGCAGGCTGCGAATCATTGACTGCACAGCGTCCAAACCCCCATCAGCCAGGATGCTCAGGTGGGTTTTACTCGCTCCAGTAAATAGACGATCAACATTTTGAGGAGTAACGATTCCCCGAAAATAGGTCTCCACTGCTTCGAGCAGCTTCGTGGCTCGATCATTTTCGGGAGGATATTCTAGCGCGTGCAAACCCGCGCGCCGGAACAATTCGATGGCGGCGTCGACTTTCGTCCGGGTCGGACCCGGCGACGACTTTTTCAAACGACAATACTTGTCATCGTCCGAGCTTGTTTCTCGAGAGAGACGCAACGCGCTGGCACGTTCGACTCGTATTGGAGCGATTCCTCGCATCGCCTTCGAGGCCGCTTGGTTTGCATCATGCTCGAGGAGGCCGTCGTGTCCGGTACGGGGAGCCCCTGGCCGCCCTTGTTGCACCACATGGGCGAGCTCGTGGGCCATCAATCGTCGACCGCTCCTCGTGTGGGGCGCGTACCTTCCTGGTCCGAATACGACATCACTTCCCAGTGTATAGGCCGAGGCACCTACAGAGCGGGCAGAAGCAGCGGCTTTGTCTCCAGTGTGCACGCGAACATGTGCGAAGTCATTCCCGAAACGAGATTCCATGAAGGAGCGCGTTTCAGTGTCCAGCGGTTGTCCCGGGGAGCTTACCGCCTCCTGAACGACTGGAGGAATGTTCGAGGAACGAATCGAACTACGAGCCGATGGGTTGGTCTCGCGCTCGGCCTCAGATCCCAAGGCATATTCCAAAAGGCCGCTCGTCGCGCGATTGCCAGCCACGCGTTGCATTGCCAAAATCGCATCCGGTGTTCCGTACCCTGCTAATCGACTCCCCGGCTTCGTGGGAGAGCTCGGAGCCAGCCCGCCACTGCTGCCTTTCGCGGTGCGCGCGGCCGTCTTCATCGACCGGGCTCGCTAATCGTCGTCCTTAAGCGAATGGGTCCGCCAGCTTGCGCCGGTGCTAAATAGTTCGGGCCTGCGGGAGCGCTGTTCCTTCCGGTTTGGACAATTCGATCGTTTTCCTCAAAATGTGAACTGCTCGACGGACCGGCGAAACGCTCCACGCTGTCGCGGTCGCGCGGCGTCTTGAGAACGATATCATCGAAAAATATGAGCATAGTGCAGTTGTCAGCCAGCTTACGATGCTTCGTCCGTTACGCGTGCCAGAGAATACGCCTACGAGGGCTCCAAGGGCAACGTCACGCTCCGATTTTTTCTCGAACCGTTTACTCCGGCGTGGCAAAAAAGAAGATCGCCGTCAGAGTGGCGTTCGCGACGAGCATGGCGATGATGGAGGCGACGACCGAATTGGTGGTCGATCGGCCAACTCCCTCGGCTCCGCCCGTGACTTGGAGGCCGTACTGGCTCGCGATCGTGGCGATCAGCCAGCCGAAGAAGAAGCTCTTGACCGCGCCTGCGTAGAGGTCGATGGGATGTGCGCTTCCAATAAGACGCAGGATGAAAGCGTTGGTATTCATATCCAGTGCAAAGTGACAGATGCTCCATCCCCCAACAAAGCCGATGTAATTCCCGAAGACGGTCAGCACCGGCAGCATGACGAGCATCGCCAGGAAACGTGGGACAACCAGGAAGCGAATCGGGTTGATTGCCATCACCTGAAGGGCTTCGATTTCTTCGGACACCTTCATCGTTCCCAATTCGGCCGTGATTGCCGACCCGCTCCGCCCAATGACGACCACTCCCACCAGCAAAGGCCCGAGCTCGCGGAGAAGCGTGAGTGCTACCAAGTCCGGGACGTAAGAGGTCGCGCCGAATTTTGCCAATTGATAGGCACCCTGCATGGCCAGCGTCAGCCCGATGCTAAAAGCGGTCAGCGAAGTCATCGGCAAGGCTTGAACCCCGATCCGGACCATCTGCTGAAAGACGTGGGCCAGCTTGAAGCGCGGCTTTCCCCGCAGGGGAGCCACAAAAATCCAATAGAGAATCTGCGCGTTGAGCGCGAAGTAATTGCGCAGCCCGGTCACGGCGGCCTACTTTGCCGTCAGGGCGGTCACCGCCGCATCAGCCGAGTCCGCGATGGTAAAGAGCTCGTTCAGCCGCACCAGGTCAAAAATCGTCCGCACCTTCTGCTTCATGCCGAAAAGCGCGATCTTGCCGTCATAGGCCGAGGCCTCCCGAAGGTATTCGATGAAGGTTGCCAGGCCTGAGGAATCGATATAGTCAACCGCGCTGAAATCGACCAGGAGGATGGGAGTCTTCTCGGCGACGCAGCTCTGCAATTCCGCGCGAAGCTGGGGCGAAGCATGCAGATCCACTTCCCCCGAAACCTTCAGGGTGGTGACGCCATTCTCGTTGGACTTTTCGATCTGCATGGATGGCAAATAGCTGTCGGCGCGCGTTGTGGGAAGCCCCTTTTGCGGGCACCTCTTGTGCCGGTCGCCGAAGTCGCTTAAGTAAAAACCATGGAGTCTGGCGACACAAGACCTTGGGAAGCGATCCGCGAGGATTTTCCGATTCTGGCGCAAGAGGTCAACGGCCATCCTTTGATCTACTTTGACAACGCCGCGACCTCACAAAAGCCGCGCGTGGTCATCGACACGCTGTCGCATTTTTACGAACGCGATAACAGCAACGTTCACCGCGGGCTGCACGAACTGAGCAATCGGGCCACCGCCGCCTACGAGAACTCCCGCAGGCGGTTGGCCGATTATCTCGGTGTCGAGCCAGAGACCATCATCTTTACGCGAGGGACCACCGAGAGCATCAACCTGGTCGTTCGCTCCTGGGGAGAGACCAACGTCGGTTCCGGCGATGTGATCCTGCTCACCGAAATGGAACACCATAGCAACCTGGTGCCCTGGCAGCTCCTGGCCCGGCGCAAGGGGGCGATGCTTCGGTTCGTTCCCATTACTCCGGACGGCCTCCTCGATCTGGACAATTTCGACTCCCTCCTGGACGGGCCGGTCAAGATTTTCTCCTTTACGCACATTTCGAACACGCTGGGCACCATCAACCCGGTCTCCGAACTCTGCGCACGAGCGCGGAAGGCAGGCGTAATCACGCTGGTCGACGCCGCGCAGAGCGCGGGGCACACGCCGCTCGACGTGCAGGCCCTTGGCTGTGACTTCCTTGCCCTCTCCGGGCACAAGATGTGCGGGCCGACCGGGGCCGGGATTCTCTACGGGCAAAAGGAAATCCTCCAATCGATGGAGCCTTTCCACGGTGGCGGCGAAATGATCGTCAGCGTGGCGTTGACCGAAAGCGAGTTCAAGCCTCCCCCGCACCGCTTTGAAGCGGGCACGCCCGCCATTGCCCAGGTTATCGGCCTCGGCGCCGCCGCTAACTATCTCGACGCCATCGGACGCCAGCGCATCTTTGAACACGACCAGGCGCTCGCGTTGCAGGCCTGCGCCCTCATTGAGGAGATCCCGGGCGTGCGCATCTTCGGACCTCGCGACGGGCGGGCTGGATTGGTGAGCTTTATCATGGAATCTGTCCACGCGCATGACGTCGTCAGCATGGCGGATCAGTACGGACTGGCCTTGCGAGGCGGGCATCACTGCACCCAGCCGCTTCTACGAAAGCTCGGGGTGCCGGCCACGGCCCGCGCCAGTTTCTATTTCTACAACACCCCGGAGGAAGTGCGGCGTATGGCCGGGATCCTCCGGAAGATCCAAGCCTTCTTCGCGTGAATATCGAGGAGCTTTACCAGGAGATCATTCTGGATCACAGCAAGCGTCCGCGGAACTTTGGGTCGCTGCCGGACGCCACCGCAATCGTGAAAGGCGACAACCCCTCCTGCGGCGACGAAGTCGAATTGAGCGTGAAGTTGACGCCGAAGTCGCTCGAAGGGCTGAAATTCACGGGTCACGGCTGCGCGATTTGCATGGCCTCGGCCTCCTTGATGACCGTCAAAATGCGCGGCAAATCCCGCACCGAAGCGCAGTCGGCCATCGAGGCTTTCCGCCAGATGCTCACGGCGCCGGAGCCTGGCGAACCGCCCGAGAATTTCGGCGACCTCCTCGTTTTTGGTGCCGTGCGGCGATTTCCTCAGAGGGTCAAATGCGCCATGCTCGCCTGGAGAGCCCTCGAACAAGCTCTGTCTTCTTCGCCGGCCGGTGCCGTGAGCACCGAAGAAACAGACACGTAAGTTCGCGTCAGTTGGCGATTTTCTTGAGTCGTCTCGGCCGCCACGCTCCGACGTCGAGCGTTTCTTGGAAGTGCCTTTCGACAGGCCGTTGGCACAATGCCTCGCCTCGCAGAGCGATTCCACCTGCTGCTGTCAGGATCGCCCTCTCCGAAAAAGGTGTTCGAGAAGGGCTCGGACGCACGTTCTCGTGCACCCATTGCCGCGCCAGCCACGTATAAAATAGTGAAAGCGCATTTTCTGCGCCGATTTGCGGGGAATCGACTGCCTGGGGCGACGGCGCCCCAGGCAGAAGAAAGGCCGGGGCCTGGCTATTTTCCTTCGCTCAGAGCCGCCTGGGCGGCGGCAAGGCGGGCGATGGGGACGCGGAATGGCGAGCAGCTCACGTAGTCGAGACCGATGGCGTGGCAGAATTTCACGCTGTTCGGCTCGCCGCCGTGTTCGCCGCAAATGCCCAGCTTGATGTCCCGGCGGGTCTTTCTCGCGCGATCCCGCGCCATTTTCATGAGCTCGCCAACGCCTTCCTGATCGATGGTGGCGAAGGGATTGGCCGCGAAGATCTCGTGTTCGAGATACGCCGGCAGGAAGCTGCCGGAGTCATCGCGGCTCATGCCGAGCGCGGTTTGCGTGAGGTCGTTGGTGCCGAAGCTGAAGAACTCGGCGTCCTCGGCGATCTTTTCGGCGGCGAGGGCAGCGCGGGGCACTTCAATCATCGTGCCGACCAGATACTTGAGCTTGGTCTTGGTTTCCTTGGCCACTTCCTTGGCCACGCGGTTCACGATTTCGATCTGGAGTTTCAGTTCTTTCGGGAATCCGACCAGCGGCACCATGACCTCCGGGCGCACTTTGATGCCTTCCGACTGAACCTTGGCGGCCGCTTCGAAGATGGCACGCGCCTGCATTTCGGAGATCTCCGGGTAAACGATGCCGAGACGGCAGCCGCGATGGCCCAACATGGGGTTGAACTCATGAAGCTCGTGCACCCTCTTTGAGATCTCGTCCTGCGAGATTCCGAGCTTGCCCGCCAGGGCGTTCTGTTGCGCGTGGTCGTGCGGCAGGAATTCATGAAGCGGCGGATCCAGCAGGCGGATGGTCGCGGGCAACCCGTCCAGCGCGCGGAAGATGCCAATAAAGTCGTCCCGTTGGTAGGGAAGCAGCTTGGCGAGTGCTTTCTTCCGATCTTCGGTATCCCGGGCCAGGATCATCTCGCGCATCGCGTCGATTCGATCTCCCTCGAAGAACATATGTTCCGTGCGACAGAGCCCGATGCCCTCGGCACCAAAGCCGATGGCATTCTCAACTTGTTCGGGCGTGTCGGAATTCGTCCGGATGTCCAGTTTGCGGCACTTGTCCGCCCAACGCATGAGCGCCGCATAGTCCGCGTAGCGCTTGCTTTTCTCGGGTGGGAGCGTCTTGCTCACGAGCACCTGCACGATTTCTGAGGGTGCGGTCGTCACCTCGCCCGCGTAGACGGTCCCGGCGGTGCCATCAATCGAGATGAAGTCGCCCTCCTTAAGGACATGGCCGTTGGCCGTGACCGTTTTGTTGGCGTAGTCGATATGGAGGTTACTGGCGCCGCATACGCAGACTTTACCCATCTGGCGGGCGACAAGAGCCGCATGCGATGAGACTCCGCCACGCGCCGTGAGGATGCCTTCGGCGGCGATCATCCCTCTAAGATCCTCCGGCGAGGTCTCCACACGCACGAGGAGAACGCGTTCGCCGCGATGAGCGCGCAACACCGCTTCCTCAGCCTTGAGAACCAGTCGTCCACTGGCGGCGCCCGGCCCGGCCGGCAGTCCGCTCGCGATCTGGGTGGCTGCCTTGACGCTTTCCCGGTCAAAGATGGGTGCCAGCACGTGGCTGAGCGAGTCGGCGGGAATTCGGAGAATGGCCTCCTCCTTGCTGATCAGTTTCTCCTTGACCATGTCCACGGCGATCTTGATGGCCGCCAGGCCGGTCCGCTTGCCGTTGCGGGTCTGCAGGATGTAGAGACGGTTGTCCTCGATCGTGAACTCGAGGTCCTGCATGTCACGGAAGTGCTTCTCGAGAAGTTCACGCACTTTCAAGAGCTGCGCATAGGATTCGGGCATCTCCTTGCTCAACTGCAAGACGGGATGCGGCGTCCGCACGCCGGCCACCACGTCTTCACCTTGAGCATTGATGAGGTATTCGCCATAGAAGACTTTCTCGCCTGACGCCGGGTCGCGGGTAAAGGCGACCCCGGTCGCGCTGGTTTCCCCCATGTTTCCGAAGACCATGGTCTGCACATTGACAGCCGTGCCCCAGTCGTGCGGGATGCCGTACTTCCGGCGATAGACGATCGCGCGATCGTTGTGCCAGGATCCGAAGACCGCTCCGATGGCACCCCAAAGCTGCGCTTTCGGGTCTTGCGGGAAGTCCTTGCCGGTCCGCTCGCGGATCAGCGCCTTGAATCGGGCGACCAGTTCGCGCATATCGTCGGTGCTGAGCTGGATGTCCGGAAACTGGTGGTTGCCGTAACGCTCGTCTTTGAGCCGCTCGATGGCGCTCTCGAAGGGCTCGTGGTCCTCGTCCGGCCGCCGCTGCACACCCATGACGACGTCCCCGTACATCTGCAGGAAGCGGCGATAGCTGTCCCAGGCGAATTTAGGGTTGCTCGTCTTGGAGGCGACGATGTCCACCGTGGCGTCGTTCATGCCCAGGTTCAGGATCGTGTCCATCATTCCCGGCATGGAATCGCGGGCGCCCGAGCGCACCGAGATCAAGAGCGGGCTTTCAACGCCGCCAAATTCCTTGCCGAGCGATTTCTCCATCCTGGCCAGGGCTTCATCGACCTGCTTGGCCAGCTGCGGCGGATAGCTGCGTTTGTGTTCGTAGTAATAGGTGCAAACTTCGGTCGTGATCGTGAATCCGGGAGGAACCGGAAGACCGATGCGGGTCATCTCGGCCAACCCGGATCCTTTGCCACCCAGCAGGGCGCGCATCGCGCCGGTCCCATCGGCTCGTCCGTGGCCGAAGTAGTAAACATATTTTCCCCTTGGAAGAGAGGCTTTCGAAGGCTTGGATTTTTTGGGCATAACAGGAAAAAACGACGCGACACCCCGCCGTTCCTTGCAGGGGCGCCAAACGCGTTAGCGAAACACGGAACGATGTTCCGTGGAAAGGTTTTCTAAGAAGAGATCAGGGGCGGGCACCGACGGCAAGCACTTCATTCAAGAGACGCTCGAATTCCTCGAGCCCCGTGCTGGGAATGATCACCGTGTTGCGACGACCGTGGGCTTCCTCGGTAATCCGTAGGAAGCGGCCCCGGTCGTTCTCGCGGAACTCGATGAAGAAATGCTTGCGCTCGACCTGAACCTCGCGCGACTCAAGTATGGTATCCATCAATTTACAGAGTTGGGAACATAATGATTGAAAATCATCTCCGCTCGCGTAACAACTTAAATCTTTAGGCTTTTAGCGAAATCTCAAGGGTTTGGGACGGGCCTGAAGTCCACTTGTTGCTTGAAAAAATCCACTCGCGCGACCTGAACCTGGATCTCGTCGCCGACCTTGAAGACCCGCTTGGAGCGGCGGCCAACCAGCCGGGAATGGGAGGCATCGAGAAGGAAAAAATCGCCATCGAGGGAGGAGACATGGACCAGCCCGGTCATCAAGAACTCGGGCAACTCGATCAGCAATCCGTAGTTGCGTACCTCCAGGATGCGGGCGGAAAACGCTTCCCCGGCGCGTCGGGAGGAAACCTGGATCTGGAAGTATTCGAGTTTTTTGAGCTTGACGGAATCCTTCTCGGCGTCGGCGGCGATGCGCTCGGTGTTGGAGATGTGTTCGGCGATCGACGGAAGCGCGGTAGAGTCGGGCCCACGCTTGGTCAGCCCAAGCAGTTGGGCCAAAGACCGGTGGACCACGAGATCGGAGTAGCGGCGAATCGGGCTGGTGAAGTGGGTGTAGTTGCTTTTGTGGAGGCCGTAGTGGCCCAGCGGCTCGGGGGCGTAGCGGGCGCGCTTCAGGCTCTTGAGCAGGGCAAGCTTGATGGCGTATTCCTGGGGTTTTCCGCGAATCGAAGCGAGCAGCCGTTGCAGCTCGGGACGGTGGGAAAGGTCGCCAGCATGAATGCCCATAGTTAGGGCGGTTTCGCGAAACTCAAGCAATCTGTCCGCGTCCGGCTTTTCGTGGACGCGGTAGAGGGACGGATGCCGCCGATGCATCACCTCGCGAGCGACCAGCTCATTGGCCAGGAGCATCAACTCCTCGATGAGCTGGTGCGAGATGTCGTTCTCGATCTTTTCCAGCCGGACAGGCTTCCCGAGTGGATCCAGCCAGACCTTGACCTCGGGAAACTCCAGATCAAGCGAACCGGCCTCGAAGCGTTTGCGGCGAAGGAGGGACGCCAGTTCCCAAGCGACGTGGAGTTTGCCGCTTACCTCGTCGTGCGGCGGACGTTCAAGGCGAGCGAAGGCTTCCTTATAGGTGAGACGCGCCGCGCTTCGTATTATGGTTTTTGCGAAGCGCACGGAGTGAGCTTTCCCCTTCCGATTGATGCCGGCGAAGACGGAAAAGGTAAGATGGTCTTCGTTCGGCCGCAGGCTGCAAAGCCGATTGCTCAGCGCCTCCGGGAGCATGGGAATTACCCGGTCGGCCAAATAAACGCTGTTGCCTCGCGAGACCGCCTCGCGGTCGAGTTTGCTTTTCGCGGCGACATAGTGCGAGACGTCCGCAATGTGGATGCCGACGCGCCAGCCGTCCGCCGTGGGTTCCACCTCGATGGCATCGTCGAAATCGCGCGCGTCGTCCGGGTCGATCGTGAGAATGAAGCGGTCGCGGAGGTCAATTCGACGGCGGACTTCCTCCGGGTCGATTTCGCGGACCAGGCTCTCGGCCTCGCGGACCACATCGTCGGGAAACTCCGGCGGCAGCCGGTACTTCCGGACGATCGAAAGCATGTCGACGCCGGGACTTCCCGCCGGTCCGAGTACTTCGATGATGTGGCCTTCCGGATTGACGTGGCGCGACGGCCAGGCATCCAGCTTGGCGACTACCTTGTCCCCGATGCCGGCGGAGAGGGGCGGGACCGGGGCGGGAACGTAGAGATTGTGGACGAAGCGGGGGTCGTCGGCGACGACAAAGTAGAAATTGCGCGATCGTTGCAAGGTTCCGACGATCGTTTCATTTGCGCGCTCCAGGATGCGGATCACCCGTCCTTCGCGGCGCGGCACCTTCGCCGGGCGCCCGAGCCTCCATTCGCCCTCCGACGGCGCCTCGGTGACCAGCCGGGCCACGACGCGGTCACCATGCATGGCCGTAAAGGTATTCTCGGCGCTGATAAACAGGTCCGTCTGCCCGGCCTTTTCTCCGAGGACGTGGGCCGACCCGCTCGCGTGAAACTGGATCGGGCCCGTCACCAGGTCCGCGTCCTCGGGGATGACGTAACGGTCCTTGCGGATCCGAGCCACCTCGCCGCCGACTTCCATGTCGCGCAAGAGCTCGCGGAGCTTCCCGCGCTGCTGCGTCGCCAGACCCAGGGATTTCGAGATTTCGACTTTGTTGAGGGCCCGCTCGGCGAGAAGTCCGAGGATGCGCGCGCGCAGATCGTCTTTTCCGCGCTCGCCGGGAGGTTTTTTTTCGCGGGTCACGTCTCTTTTTCGCGTAAAGCCGGGTGCTGCTGCAAGAAAATGCTTGCCCCGGTAAATATCCGGTCCCAACTTTCCAGCGCGATGCCTGCTCTGAAATCTCCCCGGGGCTTCACCATGATCGAGCTGCTTGTGGTGATTGCCATCATCGGGGTTCTGATGAGCTTGCTTTTCCCGGCCGTGCAGGGCGCCCTCGACGCCGCGAAAAAGGCGCAGGCCAAGAATGACGTCATGCAGATCGCCACAGCGATGGTCGCCTTCGATACCGAATACGGACGTTTGCCGAGTTCCAATTCGGCCCCGCAAACCGTGAGCAGTAACGTTCTCGGCGCTCTGACCGGCACGGACACCAACTTGAACCCACGCAAGATCATCTTTTTGGAGGTTTTAAACTATCGAAAGGGCAAGGGAGGGATTTCCAATAGCATTTTCGTTGATCCTTGGGCCAACCCTTACTACGTTGCCCTCGACGGCGACTACGACAATCAAGTAGGCGTGTCCACAAACGGCCAGGCGTCGTCAAACGCTGCGATCATGAAAAAAGTCGGCGTTTGGAACGAGAATCCGAACATCCGGCGGCAAGTCAGGTCGTGGGATTGATTCTGATGCGGGTGTAGTTCAATGGTAGAACGCCAGCTTCCCAAGCTGGACACGAGGGTTCGATTCCCTTCACCCGCTCCATAGTTAAGGAGTTCTCCGAGCTAAAAGTCGACTCCGTTTCAAGCGCACGGGAATCGAACCCGAGCTTGCGAGACTGCCCGCGCGAAGCGCTCTCGCCGGGCGCAGCCACTTTGGCAGGTCACAGGGTCGAAGGCCCGGTGACAATTCGATTCCCTTCACCCGCTTTCGAGTGATGAGGCCGGGCGAAAACGAAGACGCGCAGAGCGAAAGCGGCCCGCCGGAGCCTTGGCGAAGGAGGGCTTTTTCCTATGTGTATGTGCTGCGTTCGCTCAAGGAGCCAGATCGCATCTATGGGGGCTGGACAAACGCTCCCTGTCGGCCCAGCTTCAGCGGGCAGGTCCGCTTTCGAGTGATGAGGCGTCTGGTCTGCTCCAGTCGTTGCCCTGGCATGGCGATATCCGCTTCCAACTGCCGTCGAACCGCGCGTGGCCAAGATAAACTGTCGGGATCGTTCGGCGGCAACGAGGAACGACCCTGCGGTTACCAGGGTTGACCAAGATGAAAAGCGCCGCCTGTTGTAAACCTCGTGCCTGCCGCGCGTCCAACCGCTGGTGCCACCCTCCTTCGGTAGAATGGCTGGGTGGAAGCTCCGGAGCGTGCGCAGGTAATCCTCGACGATGGTTTTGGCGACGCTCATAATGACGCGAACCCGTCTGAAAAATGAGCCTCAAAGAAGCAAGAGCCGCCGTAAAAGAGTATCGCGACAAACTCAAAACCAAGAGAGGGAAAGTGTGCACTTTTGGCAAGAACGGACCTATTGGAATGCAGGTGATTGATCCCATTCTTGACGCGATTGAAGATCAAGAGAGACGCATACGGGCATTGGAAGAGAAGCTCAGCTCCTGAAAGAGAAAAGCAGCGGAGACATGGGTCGCCCGTCGGGAAATTGAAGCGATGGTCGCCCCGCAAGCAGTCACCGCCGGTCCACGCCCGCGCCGCTTGGAAATCTGTTCTCTAAATCCCGAAAATCTGTTCGGCGCGGATACTGAGTTAAATGTGACTCTTTTTTCAAGCGCAGGGGAATCGAACCCGAGCTTGCGAGACTGCCCGCGCGAAGCGCGAGGGGCGATCTCCCTCCTGATCATCGTGGCGATGGCTATGGCAGAGCCTTTCTGGCCGGGAAGAGTCTAGCCAGCGGAATTGGTTTATATTCCCGCTTCGTCCGCCATACGTTGTCGCTGCCCTTCTTCAAAGCCTTCTTTTCGTTCATGAGAAAATACGCCTCGCCATAGGGCGCGTTTTCGAGCGCGGGCGGCGGTCTGTCTTGGTGCTTGTTGTCAAGGACCAGGATGCCCTGTGGGTGTGCGCCCATGAACATGCCGCGGTTTCCGGCCTGGCAGAGGCGCAACGCCTCTCCCGCCAGAAGGACCATGTGCATCCCGCCGGGAATGTCGACCACCGCCAGCAGCAGGCTGTCGGCCGGCACATCGAGATGGCGCAGCAAGAAATATTTCATGATGGCGTAATCTTCGCAATCGCCCCTGCCCTCGCGCAGGGTTTCGCCCGGGGCGGCGAAACGCTCCTCTTTTCCGTAGTTCCACTGGTCCCAGACGAAGGCGATGTCCTTGTTGACAGCCGCGTTGACGACGACGCATTTTTCGGCCAGCGGCCTGTCCCTGAGTTTTTCAAAGCGTTCCGCATAGGCGGACATCGCGCGCCGCATCTCCTTGTTCGACATCACTCCCTTTTGTCGCACAAGGCAGTCGGCCCATAAGCCGGCCCAGTCGACATCTTGATCATCCGCCCGCGCAGGATCAGTCCACGCAAAAGCCGCTATGGACACCGCCGTCAGAATGCCGCGCAGAATCAGGGAGGGGCGGATGGCAGGCGCTCTCATTCTCCCCAGATCGCTCTTCATAAAACCTGTTTTACGTAATCTCAAAAGGGCCTCAGGAACATTTTTGCGTCAGACGGGCCGGCGTAGCGGCGCAGCGGGTGGAGCGGGGCGGACCGTTGACAGGCGAAGCGCCAGAATTCTCTCCTGCCGGTTGAGGACGACCCGGCGAAGGTTAGGGCGCCCATGGTCCGACAAAAGGCCAACCCGAAGCGGCCTCTCTGCGTCTTTAGGTCGCTTCGCTCAAATCGGTCGCGGGCGTTGTGGGACCGCGCAGCCAGCCCATTCCGGCGATATGCTGCCCAAAAGAACGGCGAGGTCGACCTTTCCGGCGGCAGCTTCACGTCATCGGGTATCGTGGCCTGGGCCGCATAGAATGGGCCGAGCAGCCGGCAACCGGGCGGACGCTAAGGTAAGGAGACACGCGGTCGTCCCTTAGGGGGAGTCCGGTTGAAAGTCAACTTCCTTAACTGAGCTGTTGGCGAGGCTAACCGGGCATTTTGTAGACCCGGACTACGAGCTTCTCCGGGTTACCGGGCATTTTGTAGACCGGGACGACAAGCTTCTCGGGGTTACCAGGCATTTTGTAGACCGGGACCACGAGCTTCTCCGCTGCATTGGTCGTTGTTACGGCGGCGCACATAAACAACACGGTGGCACCGAGCATTGTGAATAAGCCTCGTTTCATATTGTTCCTTTCTTCCCCCCCGCCAACTCGTTTTCCGATTACGGGCCTGAAAGAGGCGAAGAACCTAGCGGGGAAGGATCATTCACCTGATTCAGATTCGACACATTTTTACATCACCGGCGCCTATTGGCAAGCAATGTGCGTTTCTTGGCTGACAACCCCGAGTAGCTTTCACGCCCTCTAACACGAAATGCTTCATGCGTCAGGACACCGAGCTAGTCGCGGACCTTGGCGCGGCGTTTCGTCCAACGAGGCCGGCATTCTGGACGCCATGCGTTTCGAGAACTCAACGGCCTACCTTGCCTCGTGGACCGAGAAGCTCGAGAACGACCCGTGGCTGATCGTCTCTGCGGCCTCGCAGGCGCAGCGGGCGAGCGATCTCATCCGGGAAATCGAGCACAAGGAATCGTTTCAGGAATGTCAGATCGCACCGGAAGGCATGCCGCTCGCATAGGCGCGGGAGCATGGCATTGACACCCGGGTTCCCGGTTTTGCTCAGATCGACCGGGATGCCGACGGGATTTCGACCTTAATGGAATGGAAGCTCGGAACCAGGCCGGTTGACCCGCTTTCCCGTCGACCACATGGGCAAACCTTGTCCCAATGAACGAAACGACCATGCACCCCCTGGCGCACCTGCGCATGGATCGCGCACATTCGCCTCTCTCTTTCAGGCAGGGCGGGCAGCGAGTCCTCCTTCGGAAAGACTGCGAAAGACGCAGCTTTCCTGACCTACTTGGCTTCGCCCGCCCATTCATTCCGCCCTTGTCCTGTCGCCCCGACACCCCGCTTCGGGCAGAAAGAATCGGCGGCTGGATCTGCCGAGTCACCGGCTCGACACCAAACAACCCTCCTCTGTCCTGACCTCTCCGAACCAGTTTGCATCTCAGAAGCAATGCAGGATAGCGATTTCCGGACGGAAATCGGCTCGTGGAAAGGGACGACTTCTCCGCCGTCCGTGCGTCAGCGCACACTTTGGAGAGAAGTCGCGTTTCGCTGTCCTGCACGAAGCATTCGGTTTCAAGACCAAGGAGACTGTTGAAAAACCCACGTATGTCACGTTGCCGTCAATTTTCGGAAGATCGCAAGGAGCCAAGCGTAGGCGCGATGGGGTGTGGGGTCCCCATCTCCCCACAAAGCCGCAGCGCTACGGACAAGCTTGGCGACACCGCGAGGGCCGAAAATTGGCGCAACCCAGGTGGGAAGAAAGGGTCCCACCCCTTTCTGGGCGTGAGTTTTTTGGGCATCTTGGAAGGGCGAGGGGCCCCTTCCCCTCACGGGCGTCGCTCCTCAGTCACAGCCCCGTTAGGGGATGCTCCTTCGTCCCTCCACCGACATCTACCCCAAATTTTAGCTCACGCGTGGCATGCGCGGGTTTTTCAACAGTCTCCTAGGGCTGCGACCTTTGAGGCGGTCCTTTTCGCAGTCTCGCTCAAGGACAAGATCGACCCCGCAGGTCCTTCTACGCCTGGAAACTAAGCTCGATCGCCTCGTCGAACATTTCAACGAACGTCCTATGAAGCCGGGAATGATTTTCGCGCGCAAGACGACGTGGAGAAGCCGCCTCGACCTCGAATGGGCCTTAACCAAATA
This sequence comes from uncultured Verrucomicrobiae bacterium, assembly GCA_963820865.1. Lineage (GTDB taxonomy): Bacteria > Verrucomicrobiota > Verrucomicrobiia > Chthoniobacterales > Terrimicrobiaceae > DASTFP01. The sequence continues at coordinate 227,821 of CAWGBZ010000007.1, read as the reverse complement.
CCTAACACATCCAAATCCGTCAACCAGGCGGCGGCCTAATTTACCACGCTAAGCTCAGGAACAAGACACACTAGTGTGAGCCCCCAGCTGTCTTCATCTTAGACGCGTTCGGCATCGCAATGTTTGTTGCGGGAAGATACTCAATGGGTGTTTTCCGCGTTCGACAACGAAAGCAATGTACCTCTGCGATCCCGCGGCAAAGTGAACTTAAGAATACTGCTGTTCCAGGTCGGATCTCCTCGACCAGACCTGCACAAACTTTTAAGTGTTTACATGTTTAATCCAAAGCGGGAGAACGCACCATGGCGCACATTACGTTTATCCACGGTATATCCAACAAGCCACCCGCCGAGAACCTGCGGCGGATTTGGCTCCGTTCAATCGAGGAAAAAGAAGGCATCGACTTGGGTGCCAGCGGGGTCAGCACGTCGATGGTTTATTGGGCGGACGTCCTTTACGGGGAACCGCTCGCCGAGACCGCTCTCGAGCACGCGCAGGACTTGGAAAACAATGCGTTGGTCGCAGAGCAAGCGAGCGCTGATCCCGATATGTCGTGGCGCGGGGAGATCAGCGGCGAGGAAAAGGAAATGGTTGATTCATTGGCCGCCAAATTGAGTTTCGACATGCTCGTTGATGATGCCTTCACCCCGCCTGAATCCGAACTCGACGCCCGGCTCGAACGCATCCCGCTGCCGTGGTTCGTCAAGCGGCGTATCATGAAGGAGTTTTTGCGCGATGTGCATCATTACCTTTTCAATGAAACGCACTCTCCGCGGGCAGGCGTGAGCTATAAGGTGCAGGACGAGATACGGGGACGCATGATCGATGGCTTGAAAGACGGCGCCTCCAAACCGGGACCGCACATCGTCGTCAGCCACAGCATGGGCACCGTCATTGCCTACGACTGTCTCAAACGGGTGCCGGAGTGTCCGGCCGTCGATGGTCTCATGACGATCGGCAGCCCTCTTGGTATCGACGAAGTGCAGGACACACTCCAACCCGGCTGGTCGCGCGAGGAAGGCTTCCCGTCCGTGACGTTGCGCGGGGCATGGGTTAATGTTTATGATAGTCTTGATCCGGTGACCGGCTTTGACGGCAATATCGCCAACGATTTCAAGCGAGGAGGCCAGGAAGTGGTCGACGTTATCAACGAACAGAATTGGGGAGAATGGCGTCACAGCATAACCAAATATTTGAACGGCCCGAAACTGCGAGAGAGTCTGGTGAAGTTTCTCGAGATCTGAAAGCAGAGGGCATGAGCTGGGATGCACGCGAGTTTACAAGGAAGCTGAAAGAGCGACTGGATCGCTTCGACAAACCGGCTGCGGCCGGGCTGTGCGAGGAGCTGGTAGGCCATCTTCTCGAAACGGAGGACGATTACCCCGCCAGGGAAGCCGAGCGGGTCCTGCAAGCGTTGCGCAATAAGCGGATGTTCTCTGCGATGGAGACGGTTGGAGACGCTCTGATCCAAACCGGGCGGGCATCGACAAAGGCTCGGCGGCAGTACGCGCAGGCACTTATTGAACGCGGCAATCTAACCGCCGCGCTGGCCGTGCTCGGGGAGCTAACGCTTCTCACGGAGACCGATCCTGTTGAGAACGCCGAGGCTCGCGGACTTGTCGGCCGCGTTCACAAGCAATTCTACGTCAATACGAGCAAGCCTTCGCTCCAGCGCAATCGGGAGCATCTGCGGCGTGCAATCGCTGCTTACTTTGATGCTTACAGGACTGCTCCGGCGGAGCGTCTCTGGCACGGAATAAATGTTGTCGCCCTGGTGCGCCGTGCAGAACGCGACGGCATATCCACGACCGCCTTCCCCGACGCCACCCAGCTTGCAGAGGCCATCTTGTCCGCGATCGACGAAAAGGACACCGACCAAAGGGCGGACATGTGGGATTTCGGCACGGCGATGGAGGCGTGCGTCGCTCTCGGACGCAGCCGAGATGCAGTCAAATGGCTCGATCGCTACGTGGCTGACCCTGACAGCGACGCTTTTGAGCTCGGCAACACTCTGCGGCAACTCACGGAAGTGTGGGGGTTGAACCCGCAGACCGAACCGGGAAATCTCCTCCTGCCCATCTTGCACGCAAAACTCCTCGAGCGCGAAGGCGGCAAGGTCGAGATCGGCCCGCAGGATCTACAGGTCGAAAGAAGGGCCGGGGCAAAGATCGAATACGAAAAGGTGTTCGGAGCCGATTCGTTTCAGTCTTACAAATGGTATGCGACCGGTCTTCAGCGTTGCCAGCTCGTCGCGCGCATTGGGCTCGATTCCGCGAAGGGTTACGGCACCGGTTTTTTGGTTAAAGGCTCCGATGTTTCACCCGCTTATGGCGACGAACCGCTGCTGCTGACCAATGCCCATGTTGTCAGCAACGATCCCGAAGTCCGAAAGGCTCACGCCGCTCTGGTGCCTGAGGAGGCGGTTATCATGTTTGAGGCGCTCGGACCGGAAGAATATCGGGTTGCTGAGCTTTTGTGGACTTCGCCTCCGGAGCAGCTGGACGCCACGCTCCTGCGAATCGAAAATGTGGAAGCCCTCCAAGCGAAGGTGAACGAAATCCCGGTCATGAAACTCGCCAAGACTCTCCCCATCGTGGAGGAAACGACTCGAGTCTACGTGATTGGCCACCCTTTGGGCGGAACGCTCTCATTTTCCCTGCAGGACAATTTGCTGCTCGACCACGAGGATCCGCGTATCCACTACCGGACCCCCACCGAAGGCGGAAGCTCGGGCAGCCCTGTTTTCAACCGGCAGTGGGACCTGATCGGTTTGCACCATGCAGGAAGCAAGACGATGCCTAGGCTTAACGGAAAGAGCGGCACTTATGCCGCGAATGAAGGAATCTGGTTGCACGCCATCATCAGGGCCATCTCCCAAAAATCCCCCGCAGGTTGAGTTTTACCAAACCGGGAGTGTCTCAAGCTCGGAATCGGTCTGTTATCAAGCAAGTGATGATTCAGCCGCTCACGTTCTTGAGTGCATTGGCCACGACTCCCGTCTTCGAATCGGTCAGGTTAAGTGAGTGCAACCTTGGCATTTCAGCCTCAATGCTTCTCTTCACTAGGCTCGCGGCGACCAAACTCAGCCGCGAAAACGTGCAGTTGTTCTAGCGACCTAGCTCGACCTAACTGAGCTACCTCACCCTTTATTGGACGCCGTGCCCCTTGCGACGAGCTCAACCGAAGTTCAAGCTGATGGTGCTTGCGGTTGCGCCTTCGCGCGCAATGATTCCGCGAGGACAATCCTAGCGGCCGGGCGATTTACGGCTGAGGTGCGCGAACGAGGCCAGCGCCGATATCGGCGGGGTCGACACTGGGCGCCAACCCATTCCTTGTGGCGGAACCGATCAGACGAGCCGTCCACTCTACACCGGTGAGCGGTCCGGCTTTCATGATCTTTTCCGCCCACAGGGCGGCAACACCGGCAACGTGCGGGGTAGCCATGCTGGTGCCGCTCATGGCCATCAGGCCGCCGCCGAGTTTGGCCGAAACGACGCCCACGCCTGGTCCGGAAACATTGGCGAAAGTGTTCGAGAACGGCGCGACAACGAGTCCCGCAGCGGATTCGCCAAGGGCGGCTACTGAGATCACGCCCTCAGATACGGCCGGGGGAGCCACTGCAATCTCGTACGGTGGGTTCGCGTTCCTTCGGCTTTCATTGCCAGCCGCGGCCACGACGAGTGCGGTCTGGCCGAAGAGTCCGCGGGCGCGGATAAATGAAGCAAGTCTTTCGAAGAGCATCACGTTCGCCCGATAGCCTTCGAGCGCCTTCGTAACCGCCGCCTCGGTCGGGAAGCCATTGTTTTCGAGGATTTCTACGAAGCCCGGGAAATCGATGCCCAGTGACATTGATATGACGTGCGTCCCGTTCTCGACCGCCCAGTTGATGGCGTCGGCGATTTGGTCGCTTGAGCCGCCCCCGGGACCGAGGACTTTTCCGATGAACGCCTTCGTTACGCCCGGAGCAACGCCGATGCGCGTCCCGTCGACGTCCCGTCCGAAGATGGTGCCGGCACAGTGCGTCCCGTGACCGTGTTCGTCGTCGGGGCCGGCCGTGGTGAAATTCTTCTGAATGAGCGTCACGCCAGCGAAAGCGGGGTGGCCGGGATCGATGCCGGTATCGAGAACTGTGACGACGACTCCATCGCCGGTAAACGGCGAGGTAGCGGCACCCACGGCGTTGACGCCCCAGGTCGAAGTTCCGGCGGTTGGTTGCGCTTGGCCGGCGCTGCTGACCGGCTCGATCAGTTTCATCGGCATTGCCGGAGCGATTGCCACGACATCCGCCTCGTTTGCGAGCGCTTTGATTTCGCCCTTATCCAAGGCTTCGACTTGGATTGACAACTGGACGGGAGGCGTCTCGAGCGCTTCAAAAACGGAAGCGCCTCCTCGGAATACGTCGCGTGTCGTAGCCCGCGGGCTACGGAGAACAATATGCTTTTCTTTCATGATTCGTCGTGTTGCTGTTAGTTATTCGGTTGTCGGCTTCTCGATTGGGCAAAGCGTTCTCCAGAGCACAGCGGACATGCTTAGACAGCAAGGACTGGAAGGCTTTCGCGCCTCACCGTCATCGTTGACCGGCCCCCTCTGAAATGCCGGCGCTTCCTTGTGCTGTCTGGTGCTTTTTGTAGCGCAGCCCCAATTCGAACTGATTGGCAGTAAATACTCCTTCGCAGATGCCTGGTGTGAGTTCATAACCAGATCACAAATTGCGCCAAGCTCGGGCCGAAAATGCGAACACGTTCCTCTCTACATGGTAGAAAGGTATCGAACCTGACAGGTTTCAACAAATCACCGGAGGCCGGCGCGAACGAGCGAGCTTCCACCCGAACCGCTCGGGCCGAGAAGTGAGTCAAAAGGGCGGATCGACTCTGGCAGCCCGCGGCGCTGCCTGCATTCTGCTCATTTTGATTTTGCGCTCTGTTGGCCACTCTTGCGAACGCGGGCGTCCATGCCAGCGTAGGCGGGGGGTGACACTTGAACATCATGATCAGTAACGAATCATTCCGATACGCAGCCGCCGGTAAAGGGAATTTCATGCGAAGCATGCTCCGCATGAATGTTCATTCCACGGGCGGTTTCACGGCTCGTCGGGAACTTCAGCCTCGACAAGTTTCGCCAACAGCGTCAGCGATTCCTGCCAGCCGAGATAGCAAGCCTCCGCTGGTATCGCCGCGGGCACCCCTTCTTGCATGATGTTCAACTCGGTTCCGCAGGATACCTGTTTCAACGCAATCGTCGTTTGCATTTCTCCGGGCAGGTTGGGATCGTCGAATTTGTCCGTGTAGCGGATGCGCTCATGGGGCGTCAGTTCGAGATAGGTTCCGCCGAACGAGTGGCTCTTGCCGGTGGTGAAATTAGTGAACGACATCTTGTAGGTGCCGCCGACTTTGGCGTCCAGGTGATGAACCTTGGCCGTGAATCCATTCGGCGGCAGCCACTTGACCATTGCGTCCGCGTCGAGAAACGCCCGATAAATTCTCTCCGGCGTCGCCCGGAGCACTCGGTGGAGTCGGATGGTGTTTGTTTCGTCTGTCGGCATAGTTCGTTGTGTTTGATTTATTGTTACGACGAAGGGAGCGGGCGCTTCAGGACATCCCCGGCACGGGAATCAGCGCGCACCATCGTGGATCTCCCAGGAAAAGCGCACCAAAGTGGTTGGCAGTTGGGAGGTCGCTTGCCACCTGTAAAGCCAGTCTGGCGCTCGATCAGGCAGCCTTCATCGAGCAATGGTGCAACTCACCGCGAGGCGCGAAACCCCGCGACGGCGCAGCTCCCACCATTGTTCTCAAATGCGCGGATCGTTGGTGATCAACCACTTAACCAGAAGCCGGGAAAGACCGGGGGCCACGCAGCCTCCTCATCATGTCTCCGGCATTGCTGGATATCAAAGCGATAGCGTCGAACGCCACTCTTCATTAAAACGCGGGTTCGCACTTGCAGGAGGATGGGCTCCGGGCTCGGTCCATCGCATCTGTCGTGGGCGCTGGCTGCGCCCTCCTATCGCAAAGCAGTAAAGCGTGATTTCATTCGACCCGGCCGACCGGCAGAGAAGGCCTCGTCGAGAGCTTCAACGCATGCCACAAACAGCTTCTTGAGTAGCTCTTACAGGGGTTTGGGAGCGAGCGAAGGCCTCGGGGAAAAAGACGGGCGGTTCTTCCGAAATTCCTTCAGACTCTCGCTGAGAAGAAGCAGGGCACCGACCACGCCCTTGTATTTTTTGCCGGTTTTCTTGACCTGGCCCTCTCGCACGAGGTTCTGGAGCTTTTCGTAAGTGCGCAGCCGCAACATTTCCTCGCCGCCGCTGGCGGCGTTCCGAGCCTTGAGAGCCGCATGAATGACGGTGAAAAGGGCCTTGAACTCATAGGATTTCGAGCCCGAAAGGGCCGCCACCAGCTCCTCAGTGACATTGTCCGGGCCGCGACGAGAGAAGGAGCTGAAATTTGTAGGCATCAATGAAGTTACCACAGATTTTCGAAAGATCTTGTACCGAATCCGAGCAAGTTCCGAAGCGCAGCTATTTTCCATCGAGATTTCCCTTCACCCGCTTTCGCTCCGCCTGTTGCGCAGCTTCAGCGGGCAGGCCCGCTTTCGAGCGACGAAGCCGGATGATTTGGAAGACGAGCGAAGCAAGGGGCACCGATTCGTTTAGCCCGATCAGCACATGGCTCGTGGAATCTCGTCCTCTTTCTTGCGGCTGACCTTGTCTCGCGCTAGCGTCCTCGAATCCGATGAATATCCCCGCAGAATTTCGGCGCGAGGAAGACGGCCGCTGGGTCGCGGAGATTCCTGAACTCCCGGGGGTGTGCGCCCACGGCTCCACACGCCGCGAAGCGGCGAGCGGCGCCATCGTCCGCGCTTTCCGCATTCTGGCGGATCGGGTCGAGAGCGGTGCGCTGAAGGTGGCAGACGAACCTGAAGCGATAGTCCTGGGAGGCACTGCGAGTTCGTTGTCCGAGCTCTTGATCGAGATCGAAGGTGGTCGCACTAGTCACGCGGGAAGCGGTTGCCACGACCGAGAAGCTTGCAAGAGACGGTGGTGAGGGAGTGAGCGCCGTTCAAGGACAAGTGACAAAATCGAGGCTAGCTGAAGAAAGCGATAGTTTCGCCGCGGCGCAATTACGTGCGCCGGGAACGCTCGCAGACTACTATCGCCTGCGCGAGATGCTGGAGCACTTGATTCTGAAGGTTGCGGACGATGAATCGCACCCCATGGCGGCGTTGGTGGATCGGGTTGACACGCTGGTCGAGCAGTACGAGAGCACGCATCTTCCGGAGATCCTCGGAAGCAAGCAGAAGCGATAGGTCGTCGTCGGGCGGTCGAGATCGCAAGGGCGGGAAAGAAAATTCCTGCTCGTCTGGATCGCGCGTCGCTCTTGAACAGACCGCTGCCATCCGATCGCGCCCGCGCCCTCGCGAGCGCGCGAAGAAGCGGCGGTAATGTCGATCAAGGATCGAGCCGAGCGCGGTGTTGTTAATCGTGTCAGTTTCTCGTCGGGCGAACACGAGAAGCACCAGCCTACTCGCAAGCAATCCGGTTGTTCGTGCAGCCGTGTATGCCAGGAGATGTGTAGCGGCTCATGTCGCTGAAACTCACCTGCGCCGCCCTCTGGGAGCATAGAGAAGAACCGAAACATTACGCTTCAGACGCCTTTGTAATTAATAGACGAAACCATTCTCGACCATGAGGTCATACCAAGATTCAGATCCGGCGCTGGAAGACACTCGCAACCGCGTTGCTGAGATCTACTTCAACGGCACGTGTCTCGTCCGGTCGATTCTCTGCGGAGCGTTCCGAAAAGTGCCCTTCTTTCTTAGCCATCTCTGGTGCGCACTCGTCGAGAGGTGATTTCGGACCTTACCTGCAGTGGTCGACGTGCCTCGCGACCGGGTTCTTGAGAATCTTGTCCGGGACGAATCCGGCGCCGTCGACGAGTGGTGCGACTTCCACGGGCGTTCGTGGGTGGCGTGCGGTCAAGGTCTACAAAACGCCATTTTCCAAGTCTTTGACGGCAGAGAATTTGATTCTCCCCGATACGCATCTTTGGCGCGAACTATGGAGGGAGATCTACCGAGAGGGCCGCCTTGATCACGGCTCGAGGCCCAAATTTTCGTTGGTGACTCCGTTAGGATGACGAGGACACAAGCGCGAATCTGGCTTGTCCAGATATTCCTGAGTAGTGCTCGGCTGAAGTAGGGACTCCCAAATAGTCGCCCGCCTAATCTCAAGCGCTGGGCGATCAGGCAGGCTGAGAGACACCGTTGGCTCGATCGCCTTGCTGCCCGAGGGCTTGGCAATGACGAGGTGCAAGTTAGTCAGATTGTCCGTCCACATCCGCGACCGATCGACGGCACGAAGAGTAAGTATGATTGCATCAACTCTCATGATAGCCGCAGCAGGCTATTCCTTGCTTTACCTACTCCTGGGCGGGGGCCTTGGGGGAGCCATACTTATCTTCATTATAGCGAAAATGCTCGGCCAGTGATGGTTAAGATTGTGATTTCCTCAATTGTGGAGGGCTGACTGCGGCAAGGTTCCTTGCGAGTGGCCTCGTTCGTCCGGTGAGACCCATGACACTCAAGGGCATGGTGAGCGGCACGCCCGGCGCAATCTTTCGTGGAGGGCACGGGACCCCCGCCATCCGTCACCAGGTAGTCCGATCGGCGAGACGCCACTGTCGGTTGATAACGTTGCCCATGGCATTCTCCTTGGCTACGACGTTGCTCGGATCGAGAATGGTCTAGAAAATACCGCAGGCTGGCGCTGTCCTTCAACGACTTCCGGGCGCAGGTTCGCTGAAGCGCTTCGCCAGTCGAACCGTCTCGGCGCTCATTGGCGTGTCCTGCGGGTGCTCGATTCTCGAAGAATAGAGCGTGCTCTCCGGCCGTCGGTTGCGCGCCCTTGCGCTTCGAGTCGGTGCCCAAAATCCTCCGCGTTTGGTCGCAGTTTTCTGAAACTCGGGCCGGCGAATCTCTTTATTCATGGTGAAGGCGCTGGATGCTCGAAAGGCTGGACCGGCGCCCGCAAACGAGACGGACGTACCCATGAGCCACTTAGTCCCTTGGTCTTTGATGAGCGCGATCATCGCAATTGCTTTGCCGTCCGCAGAGCGAAGCGACTACTCCGTGGGCGGAACAGTCCTGATCGAGAAGTCGAATCGAACGGCTTTTGGTTTCGGAGGGCGATCAGCGGCCCCGGGTGAAGGTGTTGCGAATAAGCAGGATGATATTCGAAACAGGTCCATTCTCCCGTTTCCTCGACCGCCCATCTCGGGGATTCGCTATATATGCGCTCGGAGGGACTCGTCGTCCCGTGCTTGACATTGGAGCCCGCATTCCGACAGATTCCCAGCCACGCTCAGGAAGATTGTTTCCTGCTGCTGGAGGTTTTGCGCCGGTATGATATCCGAGATGGTGGCATCGTTTGGACGCTCGCAGGGAGGATTTTTCCTCGGCAGGCTCCGGCAAGAACGGATAGCAGTTTCCGTCCACTTACGAGGTCAAGAGCATGCTTCCGCCTGATGAGTTGTTCCTGTCTGCCGTGCAGTCGGTCGATGTCGATGGCCAGCCGAACCTCGTTGAGAAGAAGATGCTGCTTGCGGCACTGCGATTCTACTTCGGGCCGGGCCAATGGTGGAACACAGTGAGGGACGTGACGGACGTCAATGCGTTGGACAGACTCAACACCACACTCCGCCAGCCGGGCGAACGATACGAAACGTTGGAACAGCAAACCGGCTTGGGTGCGAATTACTTCGCCAACGACCATCCCAACACGGACCAGGTCAAACTCTACGCCGCGGCCACGCGGAATAACCCGGGACGCGTGCCGAGTTATTTCCTCTACGAGGCCCGCAACAACCTCACGTTCTACGTTGGGCCGGACTGGTACCACGACCCCGGAGGAAAGCTGGTCGTTATCAACACGCTGGTGCTGGATGCCCAGCACCGACCAGTGAGGTCACACACGTTACGTTTTGGGTGCGAGCTATGAGTTTTCATCCGTCAATCTACGAAAGGTTCATCGCGGTCGATTCCCCGGCCAGGGAGCGCCTGGTCCATCAGTACGCAGGCGCGCGGACCGACTTTGATGTCGTCATCGTCGGCTCGGGGGTGGGCGGCGGAGTGCTTGCCGACGATCTCGCCGAGCGACTCGGCGATCAGAGCCGCATCCTCGTCATCGAAGCGGGTTCGTTCCTCTATCCCACCCACGTTTACAATGTTTGCCGGTTTCCTAACGCCGATGTCGCACGGAAGTTTGGCTGTCGCACGTACTCGCAGCAGGGAAGCTCGGCCGAGGACGAATTTTTCATCGGCGGGTTGCCACAGTTGAACTTTGGCGGGCGGTCCATTTTCTGGTCCGGATTGATTCCCACTCCGCAGCCTTGGGAACTCGAGTTCTTCCCTCCGCGGGTGCGTGAGGATCTGGTCAGCCCCGACAAGGACCTGCTCCACGTCGCCGGGGAGACGATGAATCAATCGCGATCCATGGGCCGCGCAGCCGAGCAAGTCGTCGCGCGGCTCCGCAACTCGCCGCTCGCGGCCGATTTCATCATCGAGCAAACGCCGCGGGCCGTGCACCAGCCATACCTCCGAGCTGACGGCTCGCCCAAGGACGAATTCTTCACCGAGCCCACCGGCGTGTTCAACACGGCGGAGTTGCTTATCGACCAGCTGGGGCTCGCGCGGGATGATGTCGGCAACGACGACGGCCCCGGCTTCTACCTGCTTCTCAACCACTTTGTCGAAGACCTGCAGGACCACACCGACCGCTTGGAACTGGTGGTGCGCAACACCCTGACCGGGGTGGCCAGGACGTTCCAGGCGGGCAAGGTCGTTCTTGCGGCCGGGTCGATCGAAAGCCCGAAACTCCTCCGCCGCTCCAGCCTGTTCCCCTCGCTGCCGCAGGCCGTGAAGGACCTGGTTGGCCGTGGGCTGACGGACCATCCCACCACCGATTTTATCCAGACATTTGTCGACGGCATCGGCGACATCAAGCTCGGCCACGAGGACCACGCCAAGATTATCTTTTACTCCCTCGGATTGCGCGAACCGAACAACGAGATTCGCTACCCATTCAATGTCGAGTTGAATCTCAATCACGAATATTGGCACCTGCGGAAAGATGACCCGCTCGATCCCGACCCTGTCGCTGGGGACCCGACTCCCCCCGGCAAAGCGCGGATCGAGATCAAGTTTAGCTTCGGCAATTGTCTCGACGACGAAAACGAAGTGAAGGCCGCCCCACCTTCCGGCTACGTCTCCGAGATCGCCTTCCACAACACAAAAAGGGTCAACCGCCTGGCCGACGCGCGATTCCCCGCCCTCGCCGGCTGGCACAAGAACCCCGGTGAAATCTGGGATGTCCTCAATGACATTACTCGCCAGATCTTCTCGCGGTTCCGCAGCGACGGCCGGCCCGCCGAGCCCATGGGGGCGTACGGGCAGGGAGGCAAAGGATTCGGCTGGGGCACGGTCCATCACGCGGCGGGATCGCTGCGAATGCCCGCCCGCCCGCGATACGACCAGGATTTCTCCGCGAACTCCGTGGTGGATGAAGATCTCCGCGTTGTGGGGACCGACCGCCTCTACGTCTGCGACATGTCCGTGATGCCAATCAGTGCGGCCGCCAATCCCGTGCGCACCCTCGTCGCCCTCGCGTTGCGTCTGTCGCGTCATTTCGAATAACCGGTTACGGGCCGGCGTCCGGTTTCCGTCGGCCAGTGGCGGCCAACTTCACAGCGCCTCTGCCCGGCTCTCTCGAATCCGTGGTAGAGGTGACAGTCCCGGCTGAACCGTCCTCAATTCAGCGATGTTGATCACAGGCTCCTGTGAACCCTGAAAGCGGTCTGGCAAAGTGAGTCTTGCCTGCGCGCGCTCTAGTTCCTAGATTACAGGCGGGCGAGGGCGGTGAGCTGGGTTGACGGGGCTGGCGCCGAGGAGGAGTGTTTGCTGCGTGCTCGGCTGAGCGTGCTGAGCGAGGCAACAAACCGGGCACGCCAGGAACTAGAACGCACAAGACGGACCGTGCATGAATGCGCAAGACGGCGGCAGCCAATCGGAACAATCGGGGGACGTAGTGACCTTGGAGCTACGCTCCTGCCCGGTTTGTGACACCACGTTTGGGGTTACCGCGGAGAGTACTTTCTGTCCCGTTTGCATGCTGCGCCTGGCTCTGGCCAGTGCGGATGAGCCTGGCGTATTTCATCGCGAGAGAGCTGCGCCCATGCCTCCGCTCGAGATCCAAACGTTTGAGAACTACGAGCTGATCACAAACGACGAGGGCCAGCCATTGGAGCTGGGTCGAGGGGCGATGGGTGTGACCTACAAGGCCTTCGATGTTGATTTGCACTGCGATGTGACCCTGAAAGTCATCAGCGAAAAGTATCTCGGCGATGAGTCGGCGCGATTGCGGTTTTTGCGTGAAGCTCGCGCGGCCGCCAAAGTCCGTCATCCCAATGTGGCTTCGGTCCTTCATCTTGGGAAGACGGGTGAGCAGTGTTTCTACGCGATGGAGTTTGTAGAGGGAGAAACGCTGGAGAGCTTGATCAGACGCTCCGGGCGACTCGAGGTGGATCGCGCCCTGGAAATCATCACGCAAGTCGCGGCAGGCTTGGCCGCGGTGCACAAGCAAGGTCTGGTTCATCGTGATATCAAGCCGAGCAACATCATGGTGACGGAGGACGAAGGAAGTTTGGTCGCGAAGATCATCGATCTTGGGTTGGCGAAGTCCGCGCACGAAACGCCGGCGGAAGCAGCGATTTCCACGCCCGGCGCCTTCGTCGGCACTCCACAGTTTGCCAGTCCGGAGCAGTTTAGCGGGACCAGCGTGGACATTCGCTCGGATCTCTACTCGCTGGGCATTTCGTTGTGGCAAATGCTGACGGGCAATGTGCCGTTTCTTGGTTCGTCGGGCGAGGTAATGTCTCAGCATCAGCGATCGCCGTTGCCGATCGCCCAACTCGAAGGAGTGCCGCAAGCGATGGTCGCGCTGATCGAGGTGCTCCTCGAGAAAGATCCCAGGCGGCGTTTTCAGACCCCGGCGGAACTTCTCAAGGCGATTCAGACGGTCCGGGATACCATAGATGCGGGATGGGTCATCTCGGCGCAAAGCTTGCGGGAGAAGCCCGCGAGCGAGTTTCGCGCCGTGGTTCGCAAGGTCCCGGTCAGGTCGGGACCGGAGAAGATTTCGATCGCGAGACTACCGGTCACCGGCAGCCATCTCTTTGGCCGGGAGGAGGAGATCGCTTTCCTCAATGAGGCGTGGACGAACCGGGACGTCAATCTAGCGACGATCGTTGCCTGGGGAGGTGTCGGAAAATCCACCCTGGTCAATCATTGGCTGAGAGACATGTCGGCCAGACATTACGATTCGGCGGAGCTCGTGTTCGGCTGGTCATTTTACAGGCAGGGCAGTGGGGGCGGGACATCGTCCGCCGGGGAGTTTCTTGAGGCGGCTCTGGCCTGGTTCGGAGATCCCGATCCCGTGACTGGCACAGCCTGGGAGAAAGGCGAAAGACTGGCCCGCCTTGTGGGAAGCCGTCGAACCTTGCTGGTCCTCGATGGTCTCGAGCCGTTTCAGAATCCGCCTGGTCCGCAGGAAGGACGATTGCGCGAGCTCTCGCTCCAGGCCTTTCTGCGGGAATTGGCCGCCCTCAATGAGGGCCTTTGCGTGATTACCACCCGACTTCCGGTGGCCGATATCGCCGACCATGAGCAGATCTCAGCCCGGCGTCGCGATCTCGAGCATCTCTCCAATGAGGCCGGGGCGAGGCTGCTGCGAGCGCTGGGCGTGAAGGGAGCCGAGGGGGAACTGCGAAGCGCCAGCGATGAATTTGGCGGCCACTGTCTTGCCCTGACGCTCCTGGGAAGCTACCTGACCGATGCCTATGACGGAGACGTGCGGTTTCGCCGGGAAGTTTCGGAGCGTCTCACGCACGACGTGCGCCAGGGATCTCATGCCCAGCGGGTGATGGAATCTTATCAGAACTGGCTGGGTGAGGGGCCAGAGCTGGCGGTCTTGCGGCTGTTAGGTCTGTTTGACCGACCGGTCGGCGAAGGGGTGCTCGTCGAGGTGCTGCTGCGTTCCCCTGCCCTCCCGGGTCTGACCGAGTCTCTGGTGAACTTAAACCCGAGTGAGTGGCGGGCGATTCTGGCCAGATTGCGAAGGTCCAGGCTTCTGGCGGAAGCAGATTCCCATCATCAAGGGGACCTCGACATGCATCCGCTCGTTCGCGAGTACTTTGGAGAACAGCTTCGGAGTCAACACCCCCAGACATGGCAGGAAGGCAACAGGCGCCTCTACTTTCATTATCGGGCGCTGGCACCGCAGTTGCCGGATAGCGTCAGGGAGATGGAGCCCCTTTTCCTGGCGGTCATCTGCGCGTGCAATGCCGGCTTGCTCCATGAAGCGCTACACGAAGTCTACGTTCCGCGCATTCAGCGGGGAGAGCTCTCTTTTGCGGCGAACGTGCTTGGGGCGAGAGCCGCATTGCTCTCGGTGCTGGCCCATTTTTTCGAGGCCGGTCGTTGGGGTTGTCCCGCGCGGACGCACGTGGACGGGCAGAGTCTCACAGAAAACGATCAGCTCTACGTACTTATTCAAGCGGCGGTTAACATCACGGCCATGCGGGAATCGGCCCCCGAGGCGCGAATTTGCTACGAGCAGGCTGAGTCGTTGTGCCTCTCCCTGAATCATCCCTCTCTCCTGTATGTCGCGCTGATGGGCCAGTTGCGCTACTGTGTCGTCGCGGGCAAGCTGGCTGCGGCGCTGCCGCTGGCCAAACGACTTTACGCTCTGGCGCAGGAGCAAAATGAGTCCAGGCTCATGATAGGAGCGTGCACCGCGGTGGGCGGAGCGAATTATTATCTGGGCGACTTTGAAGCGGGGCGACATTATATCACCCTGGCTCTGCAGACCTGGCGCTCCGGCGGCAAGGAGTCTCCATTCCAGGAAGTCGACGCGCAACCGGTGGGTTGTCTGTCGAACGAGGCGCTGTTCGCGTGGCATTTTGCGGAGATCGCTGCCAGCCGTGCGAGCATGGCCGAAGCGATCGCGCTGGCGAGAGAGCTGAAGGACACGCACGGATTGGCCGTCGCCCTGGGTTATGCGGCGCAGCTGGCGTACTTTGAACGCGATGTCCAGCAGTTGGAGCGGCTGACCTCGGAGTTGATCGAACTCGCCATGCGACACAGTTTTGTGCATTGGGTGGCGGTAGGAGAAGTCTTCCGCGGCTGGACGCGCAGTGTTTCTGGCCACGCCACGGAAGGCGTGCTCCTAATCGATGAGGGAATCCGGGATTACCAGGCGACCGGATCCGTCGTGTGGATGCCGCTCCTTCTGGCCCTGAGAGCGGAAGCCCTCGACCTGGCGGGTCGCACCGCTGAGGCCCTCCAGGAAATTACCAAGGCGGACGCGCTGGTGGAAACGACCGATGTGCGCTGCTGGTGTGCGGAGTTGCATCGGCTGCGGGGTTTGTTTTTGGCCAAACTTGGCGCCGATGAGTCCGCGATCGAGAAAGCGCTCCATGACGCCATCCACTCCGCCAGCCAACAGAAGTCGATTTCATTGGGCAAGCGCGCGGAGGAGGCCTACGCCGAATACCAGCGCCAACGTGGAGAGGGTGGTGCGCCACCCTCTGCGTGAGGCGGCCAGACTGTGCTGCGACCGTGTCCCAAACCGAGCAGCCCTGGAAACCGAGGATCGAAAAGCAGCTCGGCGTCGCTTTGAGATTTTGAGTATGCCAGCGTCGGGAGGGGCTTAGGTTCCCGGGCACGAACCCCCAGGCGAAATAGCGAACGCCCTCAATGTCAATGAGTCGATCGTTCACCGGAGGGAACGGCCCGCTTCGATGAGCTGTCGGTTACGATCGACGAGTTTCCCGCCACGCGCCTTTCATTGATGATGCCTGCCTTGGACGCCTATACCTTTTGGTACCGGCCGAGGGCCGAGAAGGGGATAACTTTGATTACCATTCCTGAGCTTGGACTGAGCCACCATCACATCAGCCGCACTCACAATCTGGTTTCGCCACCGCATTGCCGGTTTACGGCGAGTCGCAGAAGGCCGATGGGATTGTGGTCAAATTCAGTTTCGCGCCGCGCTTCTTCCAGACGATGGCCCGGGAGATGGGCCTGGTCGAAGTCGCTTCCAAGCGACATGGGCATCACTTTTTTGCGATCGAGCTGGAACAGCCCGACGTCAAAGAGACTGTTGAAAAACCCACCTATGTCACGTTGCCGTCAATTTTCGGAAGATCGCAAGGAGCCAAGCGCAGCGCGACGATGGGGTGTGGGGTCCCATCTCCCCACAAAGCCGCAGCGGTACGGACAAGCTTGGCGGCACCGCAAGGGCCGAAAATTGGCGCAACCCAGGTGGGAAGAAAGGGTCCCACCCCTTTCTGGGCGTGAGTTTTTTGGACATCTTGGAAGGGCGAGGGGCCCCTTCCCCTCACGGGCGTCGCTCCACCGACATCTACCCCAAAGAGCTCACGCGTGGCATGCGCGGGTTTTTCAACAGTCTCCTAAGGGTGCATGGGCCCGACCGAGGCCCGTTTCAGGCGCATTCAAACTCGAAAAAATCCCCCTGATCACAATGCACTTCTCGGCTCCTTGGTCGGCGCCAAGTATGTGGCCACCTTGTGAGTAAAGCCATCACCCCGCGGGCGCCCTTTCCACGGCGCCGCCAGCGTGTTCGACGAATGGACCGGGCAGACGCAGCAGCCAGGGGGTCTGCCCCGATAGGGATGGGCACCCTTCGCGACGGAAGGGAGCTAAGATCGTCGAGGGTTGCGCATCGCCGGACGGTCCCATGATTATTAATTGGTTGCTAAGCATGAGACGAAGAAAATCGCGCCGGCTATCTCGCCTTTGGAAACTCAATGCGGCGTCAGCGAGGGATTCCACATCCTAAGATGAGGAGGTTAAAGAATGAGTCATGTAGCGCTGTCGATGACATTTAGTAACAATACGTTTGATACTTGGTACCGAGACTATTACGGCTACCAGGATCAGAAAGGGTTGTCGGGCCCTCAGCAGTTGCCCGGGCCAGTCCTGCAGGCGAATAGCGGGCTCGAGACGATGTCAATGGCGCAATCGCTTTCGGCCCTGGATCAGGGGCCCCTGGTCATCTACCTCTGCTGGCTTGGTCCGCAGGGCTATCGGATTGGGGTGAGGATGAAGGCGGACTTTCAAATGCTGGGCATTGGGAAGCGGCCATATTGGGAAACCATGTGTGACCAGAACCCTCCAGGGAGCGTTCCGCAGTGGCAAGGCGGAGAGATGCATGCGAAGCCCTATACGTGGACTTGCCTGGGGGGACTTTCGATCTCCGTGGTGGGGAGACCGGTTTCGGAACACACTTCGCTGAGCGTGGAAGTATCAATGACGGGACTTTAATATGGCACGTCTTTCTATTGTTTTTTCGTACGATCATTGGTGGGCAATCCCTTCTAATTCATCGGTGCACTATCGATTTGTCGGAGCGAACACCGAAGAGGAGTATGCCAATGTCCAATCACTGCAGAACGCGATGACGTTTGGTCAAAGCTCGGTCGAACAGGTCCTCCCGAGGGTGTTGGATGGGGTGACCGAGGAGTCCATGCCGCAGGTGGTCGAGCAGCTCTATATCGCGACGGACGAACTCTTCTTCAACACCGTCTCCTATGCCATCTTCACGTCGGAAACGACGCTTTGGAATGACATCATTCGCGCCGGCGAAGCTTTGGGCGAATTTGTGTAAGGCAGCGAGAAGGCTCTTTCTTCTGACTTTGCTTATCTCCTCTGGGTGACGGGTGTAGGGCACTGAGCTTTGGTGAGACAGGGTGGTGATCGCTTACCCGGTCTCTCTACGCAGGGCGATGGGACGACGCGGTCTCACGGCCAGGGCCGCGCGCCCATTCGAAATCTTGCCAGTGAGGTGACTTTCTCCGTGGAAACCAGCGGCGACAACGGGTGCCGCGTCGCCGAGGATCGGGCGAGCCAGCGACGGATCGAGGGTGGTGCGACGATCATTTTTTCCCGACGTCGCGGTGCGAGTCGGGCACTGGAGTGGCGCGGATCGAAAGGGGTCGTCACAAACCGTTTGGGGGTGACGCGGTTCTGGTGCAAAAATGACGACGGTTTAAGGTAAACGACGGAAAGGAGGATGGGGAGGCGCGTTTCCGGACGGAAACGGGGCCCGACTAAATGAAAGCACGTTCGAAGACAGGCATGGCGAGGCCGATCTTTCAGCCAAGGCTGTTGGAGGTTTTCAACGGACGCTATGGGCGGAGCGATCTCGTTGGAGACGCAATCGCGGGTGTCACGGTCCGCTTGATTGCGCTTCCGCTGGCCCTGGCGCTCGGGATCGCCAGCATCCCAGCCAGAGCCTCAACGCCGTATCCGCCGCCGGCCGTTGGCTTGTTTACGGCGATCTTTGCCGGCCTGGTCATCTCTGCTTTGGGAGGAAGCCGCGTTCAGATCGGCGGTCCGACAGCAGCCTTCATTCCGATCGTGCTGCTGATCATTGAGAAGCACGGATACTCCGGTCTGGTGCTGGCGACCTTGATGGCCGGAGGGATACTTGTGGTCATGGGTCTGGCCCGGATGGGGACGTTGATCAAGTTTATCCCGGGGCCGGTGACGAGCGGCTTTACGACAGGCATCGCGGTCTCCATCATGGCGACGCAGGCGGCGGATTTCCTCGGAATTACGGGCGCGCCGGCCCCGCCGCGCGAGTTCCTTCACAGGCTCTCCTGGCTTTGGGAGCTTCGCATTTTCACCTGGCCTCGCTCGGATTGGCGGTGGGTTGCGCGTTGCTCATTGGCTTCTGGCCGCGGCTGGGGTTTCGACGGATTCCGGGCTCGGTCGTGGCCATGCTCGCCGCGGCCGGCGCGGTGGCCGCCTTCGGACTTGATCGCGATTGGGGTCTGGCGACCGTCGGGTCGAAGTTTGGGATGGATGCGATTCCGCTCGGCCTGCCTCCGTTGCAATCGCCGGAAATCAACCTTGAACGCATCCGGTCGTTGATCGAGCCGGCCGCGACGATTGCCCTGCTGGGGGCGATCGAATCGTTGCTTTCCGCGGTGGTCGCCGATGGTCTGTCGGGCGACCGACACGATAGCAATACCGAGCTGATCGCCAAGGCATTGCCAATATCGTCTGCCCGTTCTTCGGTGGCCTTCCGGCTACCGGTGCCATCGCCCGCACTTCCGCCAACGTCAATAATGGCGCGCGATCGCCGGTGGCCGGACTCGTTCACAGCCTGACGTTGCTGCTCATCGTTATCGTCTTCGCTCGGCACGCGATTTATATCCCGGTCGCGGCCATGTCGGCCGTCCTGGTGATGGTGGCGTTGCGGATGGGCGAATGGCACGAGTTGCGACGCCTTCACTTGATGCCGCGGAGCGATGCGGTTGTCTTGATGACCACTTTCGCGCTGACGGTCATTTTTGATCTCGTTATCGCCGTGGAGGTCGGGATGGTGCTGGCGGCCGTTCTATTTATCCACCGGATTTCCGAGACGACGGAGGTTTCCCCGGTGACGGAGGAAGACGTGCTGGAATCGCCGGAGCAGATTGCTCAAGGGAAGCCGATTCCCCAAGGTGTTCTCGTTTACCGCATCTTCGGGCCTTTCCTCTTTGGTGCAGCGGAAAAGATGGAGGACGCCATGCAGCGCATCGGCAGCCTGCCGCGAATCCTGATCCTGCGCCTGCATCTGGTTAGCGCCATGGATGCCACCGCCTTGAACGAGCTCGAAAGCATCGTCGAGCGCATGCACCACAACAAAGGGGTCGTGATTCTCAGCGGACTGCATCGCCAACCGCTCGAGATGCTACGCAAGGCCGGCTTTGTCGAAGTGGTCGGCCGTCCGAATTTTTGCGCGACGTTTGATGATGCCTTGGAAAGGGCGAAGACGATTCTGGCGGAGCGCGGATGAGTCAGTTCGTCACGATTTCCGGGACCGTCGCTGGCCCTTTGCCTTGATCGGGCGCCGGGTGACTCCATGCAAAAACAGATCGCAAAAGCTGAGCGAAATATCCTTCGGATCGCCTCCCAAAGCGTGCCGGGGAAAAAGCTCGTTGGTCAAAAAATAGCTGCGCAGCATTCCCGTAAACGCCCGCGCCGCCACGCTCGGGTCGACCTTCCGAAACCGGCGTTCGCTGATCCCACGAACGATCAACTGCTCAACCAAGGCCACGAAGCGGCTCACGAACTGATCGTAAAACGCATCGGCCAAAACGTGATCTTCCAGCGCGCTGTGATAGTAGAGGCGGAGAAAAACAGGATCAAAAGCCTCCGCAAATCTCTGCGCGACAAGGCGAAGTCCGTCCTCCACGGGAATGTCTCGGCATTCGGCGGCATCAATCATGCGCACCAGTCTCTCGTCCTCGAGCTTGTCCCGCAGAATGGCCGTGAAGAGGTCCTCCTTCGCCGGAAAGTGGCGAAAAATCAAGGCTTCGTTCAGGCGCGCCCGACGCGCGATCGACGCGGTGGTCGTCCGTTTGAAGCCGCGCGCGGCGAAAAGCTCCCGCGCCGCCGCGAGAATTCTCTCACGGCTCGAAACCGATGATCTCCGATTGACCGTTGCCATTTTTCCGGCCCACGTTACTCTGGTAAGTGGTTACTTACACCGCTAATTGATGAACCCGAGGCGATCAAGATTTGTTCTGGGAGGAGTCGTGGCCCTGGCGATCGCGGCGTGCGGCAAAGCGCCGGAGAAGGCAGCGCCGAAGCCTGCGAAGGTGACGGTGACCGAGCCGGAGGGACGCGCGGTGCTGGAGTATGAAGAGTTGCCCGGACGGGTGGCCGCGATGGAAAACGTAACCGTGAAGGCGCGAGTGACCGGCTTCCTCAACAAGGTGCACTTCCAGGAGGGCGCGGAAGTGCAAAAGGGAGATCTGCTCTACACGATCGACCCGCGGGAGTACCAGGCCGATTTGGATTCCGCGGTGGCGGCTGTGCAGCAGGCACAGGCTGAACTGTCCCAGGCCCACTCGGACTATCAGCGTTCGATGCAGTTGAGCACCCAGAAGGTCATCGCCACCCAGGAAACCGAAAAGCAGGGGACAGCCGCCCTGGCGGCGGAAGCGGGGACACGCTCAGCACAGGCCAGACTGGCCAAGGCGAAGCTCGACCTGGAATACACCGAGGTGCGAGCGCCGATCTCCGGAAAGATCAGCCGCACCGACGTGACCGAAGGAAACCTCGTTGCCAATGGGGATACCCTGACCACTATCGTCAGCCAGGATCCGGTTTACATCTATTTCGATGCGCCCGAACGCGTGGTTCTGCGATGGGATAAAGCGGTGAGCGAGAATGGGGGCGGGGGGCTCACCGCTCGCGCGCGGGCATTTGTCGGGCTGCTGAACGAGGAGGGGTTTCCCCGTGAAGGCAAGGTGGATTTTTCCGACAACGAGGTCAGCGCCGGAACGGGAACGCTGAAGATGCGCGCGATTGTCCCCAACGATGACCGGCGTCTGCGGGTCGGCATGTTCGCCCGGGTCCGCCTGACGCTGGACCGTCCGCGTCAGACATTGCTGGTGCCCGAACGGGCGGTGGGAGTCGATCAAGGGCAGCGATTCACTTATGTCGTCAACGCAGAGAACAAAGTTGAGTATCGCAAGGTTTTGACCGGGCAGGTATTTGACGGCAAGCTGGCGATTCTTGACGGCTTGCAGCCCCATGATCGCGTGATCACCGAGGGACTGTCGCTCTTGCGACCCGGCCAGACCGTCGAGCCCGAACAAGCTACCCGCGAAGCTGCGATGCCTGCCACCCGGAGTGAAGCGCCCGGATCGTCGCCGAGCAAATCCTGATGGGCGGCATCCCCAGATTCTTTATCGATCGCCCGATCTTTGCATCGGTCATCGCGATCGTGACGGTGTTTGTCGGTGTTATCGCGCTCTTCAATCTTCCCGTTGCCCAGTATCCGAACATCGTTCCGCCGACGGTGACGGTGACCGCAACCTATGCGGGGGCGAACGCCGAAACCGTCGCCAGCACGGTGGCCGCGCCCATCGAGCAACAGATCAATGGCGTGGACAACATGCTTTATATCGCGTCCACCTCGACATCCGACGGCCAGATGACGATCACGGTGACCTTCGAGCCGGGAACCGACCCGGACACCGCCCAGGTGCTGGTGCAGAACCGGGTGCAAGCCGCCGAGTCAAAGCTGCCGGAGGTCGTGCGAAGCAACGGCGTCGTGGTGCGCAAGCGCTCCCCGGATTTCACGATGGCCGTCAGCATCGTCTCGCCCGATGGGCGCTACGACGACCTCTATTTGTCCAACTACGCTTTTCTTCAGATAAGTGACTATCTCGCGCGGGTCAAAGGCGTCGGCGACATCCAGTTCTTCGGAGCGCGGGACTATTCGATGCGGATTTGGCTGAACCCCGACAAGATTGCCGCGCTCGGCATGACGGCCGGCGATGTCGTGAAGGCCTTGCGCGAGCAGAATATCCAGATCGCCGCCGGAAACGTTGGCGGCCAGCCTGCGCCGACGGGTCTCGACTATCAAATGACTGTGACGACGCAAGGGCGGCTCGAGAATGTTGAGCAGTTCGAAAATATCGTCATCAAGACGGGAGAAGACGGCGCGGTGGTGCGCGTGAAGGATGTGGCGCGTGTCGATCTGGGGGCCAAGGATTACACGGTTGTTTCGCGTCTGGACGGACAGCCGGCGATTAATATCGGTATTTTCCAGGCACCCGGGTCCAACGCGCTTGACGTTTCGCGGCGCGTCCGAGCCGAAATGGAGCAACTCAAGCAGCGGTTCCCTCCCGGGGTGGACTATCGGATCATTTACGACACCACCATGTTTGTGAAGGAAGCCATCTTCTCGGTGATGGAGACGATCATCGAGGCTTTCCTGCTGGTGGTGGTGGTGGTCCTGGTCTTCCTGCAAAGCTGGCGCTCGACGCTCATCCCGCTCATGGCGGTACCGGTTTCGTTGATCGGAGCTTTTGCGGTGATGCTCGCCTTTGGATTTTCGCTCAATCTCCTCACCCTGCTCGGCCTGGTGCTGGCGATCGGGATTGTCGTGGACGACGCGATCGTGGTGGTTGAGGCGGTCGAGCACCATATGGCCGAGGGTTTGACGCGCCGCGATGCCACTATGAAAGCGATGAGCGAAGTGGCTGGTCCGATCGTCGCCATCACCGCGGTTTTGTCGTGCGTTTTCATCCCGACGGCCTTCCTGCCGGGACTGACCGGTTCATTTTACCGGCAGTTTGCGCTCACGATCGCCTTCTCGACAATTCTCTCGATGGTGAATTCCCTCACACTGAGCCCGGCGATGTGCGCCTTGTTCCTGCAGCCTCCCAAGGCCGGGAAGGATTTCCTCGGGCGCCTGCTCGACCTGACGCTGGGTTGGTTCTTCCGGCTCTTCAACCGGACCTTCGAGGGAGCCAAGAATTTGTACATCCGCGTGCTCCGGAAACTGATTCGCTGGAGCTTTATCGTCCTGCTTGTTTATGGCGGGCTCCTGGTGTTGACCGGCTACATGTTCAGGAAGGTTCCGACCGGTTTCATCCCCGAGATGGATCAAGGGGTGATGTTCGTGAACGTCGAATTGCCCGAAGGCGCCTCGCTCGAACGCACCGAGCAAGTCATGAACCAGGTGGAGGAGATCCTGAAGTCGACTCCGGGGATCGCCCACACGATCAACCGCATCGGCAGCTCGATCATCACTCAGGCCACGGCCTCGAACAGCGGGACCGTCATCTGCATCTTTGAACCTTTCGAGGAGAGGAAAAAGGACCCCGCGAAATCACTTCGAGGAATTCTCAAGTCCATTGAACCCAAGTTTGCGCAGATTCGCGAAGCCCGTGTCCTCGCCTTTCCGGCGCCCTCGGTTCGTGGTCTCAGCACCACGGGAGGCGTCAAGCTGATGGTTCAAGATCGACGTGGCGGAACGCCGGACGCTCTGGAGAAGGCTTTGCAGGGTCCGATTTCCCATGCGTCTTCGCGTCCGGAGTTGGACCGTCTCTTCACGCTCTTCCGGGCGAATACGCCGCAGATTTACGCGGACATCAATCGCATTCAGGCCAAAAGCAAGGGCGTGGATGTGAGCGCGATTTCGGAAGCACTGCAGTTCTATCTTGGGTCGATCTACGTCAATGACCTGACTTTGTTTGGCAAGCCCTTTCAAGTGACCGCGCAGGCCGATGGGTCGTTCCGGGCGCGCCCGGATGATATCCTCCGCTTGCAGACCCGCAACACCGCCGGCGAGATGGTGCCTTTGGGCAGCTTGGTCGATCTTCGCCAGATCAACGCCCCGTCGCGTGTCATCCGCTACAATTTGTTTCCGTCGGCCGAGCTGAACGGAAATCCCGCAGCGGGATTCAGCACCGGGGAGACCATCCGGGCGATGGAGGAACTGGTCAGCGAGAACCTGCCAGTTAACTACGGAGTTGAATGGACAGAGACGGCTCTTCAGGAACTGAAGGCGGGCAACAGCGCGCTTTATGTCTTTCCCATTTGCGTGCTCTTCGTATTCCTGGTTCTGGCAGCCTTGTATGAGAATTGGACCCTGCCGCTGGCGATTATTCTGATTGTCCCGCTGTGTGTCCTCTTCTCCCTTGCGGGCATTTCGTTCTCCGGCGGAGACAACAATATCTTCACGCAAATCGGATTCGTCGTCTTGATTGGCCTTGCCAGCAAGAACGCTATTCTTGTCGTCGAGTACGCCAAACTCATCGAAGAACGTGATGGCAAACCGGCGCTCGAAGCTGCTATCGAGGCGAGCCGCTTGCGCTTGCGGCCGATCCTGATGACCTCGTTCGCCTTCATTCTGGGCGTGGTCCCTCTCGCGCTGGCGACCGGCGCCGGCTACGAAATACGCCGCGCCCTCGGGACCGCGGTATTTTCCGGAATGCTCGGTGTGACCTTCTTTGGGTTGTTCCTGACACCGGCCTTCTATGTCGTTATTCGAAAACTAACGACGCGCAAGAAGAAGGAGCCTCCGGCGAAAGTGAGTGCCCGACTGGAGCCGGTCGCTGCCGGTTGAGCTTCAGCCAGAGTTTTCATTTTGCTCCGCTTGGAGTAGATGGCTTCATGCGCGTCCTGGTGGTTGACGATGAAAAGAACATCCGGCGCACGTTCTCGCTGGCGCTCGAGTCGATGGATCACGAGGTTTCCACGGCGGCCAGCGGACGCGATGCGGTTGAGCAGCTCAAGCAAGCGACCTTTGATGTCGCTTTCCTTGATTTAAAGCTGAGTCAGGAAAGCGGGCTCGACGTCCTCGAGGAGATCGTCCGCGTCAGCCCGCAGACATTTGTGGTCATCGTGACGGCCTACGCCTCGGTTGAAACAGCGGTCGAAGCGATGAGACGCCGCGCCTTCGACTACCTGCCCAAGCCCTGCACTCCCGAACAGATCCGGCACGTTCTCGACAAGGTCGAGCGCACTCGAAAGCTTGAGCGGCGCGTCGCCGATCTCGAATCACGACTGGTAGCCACTGGCCCGGAGATCGACCTGTCCACGGGATCGCCCGAAATGCGGAAGGCTTTGGAGACGGCACTGAAGGTCGCGCCCAGCGAGGCCACCGTGCTGCTTCTTGGTGAAACCGGGACCGGCAAAAGCCTGCTCGCGCGCGAGATTCATCGCCGCAGCCGGCGGCCAGATGGCGCCTTTGTCACCGTGAGTTGTCCGAGCCTGTCCAGCCAGCTCCTCGAAAGCGAACTCTTCGGTCACGTCAAAGGAGCCTTCACAGGTGCTCATCAGGACACGCAGGGAAAGGTCGCCGCGGCCAATGGAGGCACATTGTTCCTCGATGAGATCGGGGAACTGCCGCTGGCGATTCAAGCCAGGCTGCTTCGGCTTCTGCAGGAGCGGGAGTACGAGCGCGTCGGAGAGAACACGCCGCGGCATGCGGACGTCCGTGTCATCTCCGCGACGAACCGCGACCTGGCGAAGGCGGTGGAAGAGGGCTCGTTTCGGGAGGACCTCTATTACCGCCTCAACGTCATTTCGCTGCGCATCCCGCCCCTGCGCGAACGGGTCCATGATATTGATCGACTGGCCTTGCTTTACCTTCATTTCGTGGCCTCTCATACCGGCAAGTCGGTGCACGGCTTTTCCGCTGTTGCGCTCGAAGCATTGCGCCACTATGCCTGGCCGGGCAACCTGCGCGAGTTGCGAAATGTCGTGGAGCGGGCCGTCATCCTCAGCGATCACGAGCGAATTGAACTCGAGGATCTCTCGGACATCGTCCATTCCCCGTCGGAGGTACGCCTTGGCGGCAAGTTTACCCTCGAACAGATCGAGGCCGAACACATCCGACGCCTGATCGCCAGCCACAAAACGCTCGAAGAAGTCGCCGAGATTCTCCAGATCGATCCCGCAACGCTCTATCGTAAGAGAAAGCGACTCTAGCTCAGCGACCCGGCCGTTCAGCCTGCCTCCCTGCAGCGTGCAGTTCTGCAATTCGAAAAGGGGGCGATCGTGCGACGTTGCATGATGGCTGATGACGGTGTCCACAGCCCTGTTAGCGTAATAGGTTAGAAACCAGATCGTTAGCTGACGCCATGTTTTTTGGCACGAGGTGAGCTAAGCATTGGCATGAATGAGAGCTGCAATCTGCAAGGTCCCCTGGATCGAGAAGGGCGGTCTTAGGGTCAGCGTCCGCGCCGCCCGGCCGTATTCCCAAACTTTATGAGACGGCGCATCCTTCTCGGGCTGACTCCAATCTTTATTCTGATCGTGGCGATGGGAGGCTACGCCGTCCTTCTTTTTGCCAAGTTGGGGACGCGTGTGGATGTGATCCTGCGGGAGAATTTTCGCAGCGTGCTCGCGGGTCAGCAAATGAAAGAAGCCTCGGAGCGGATCGACTCCGGTTTGTTCTTCTCCCTTGTGGGGGAAGAGGAGCGCGGCCGCAACCTCTACAGGGAGAACGTTCCCATCTTCCTGGAGGCTCTTGGAATAGAATCGAGCAACGTCACGCTGCCGGGTGAAGACAAGCTGGCGGCCGAGCTGCGTCGTTTGCATGAGGCCTATGCGGCGCGGACCGAAGCCTTCTGGCAAACGAGCGATTTCGCAGCACGGCGGACGATGTACTTCGGCGAACTTCTGCCGCTTTTCACACAGATCAAGGATACCGCGCAAAAGATTGTCTCGATCAATCAGGATGCGATGGTCAAGGCGGACCGTGATGCGCGCGACCTGAGTGCGCGCTCGACCCGTCACATGTTGGTGGTCAGCGGACTTGGCATCGCGGCAGCGCTCTTCTTCGCCGCGCGATTGCAGAAGGGAATTCTCACCCCGATCCAGGCGCTCACGGCCGTGTCCAAAGAGCTTGGCGAAGGGAAGCTCGACCAGATCGTGCCGGTGGAATCCAAAGACGAACTCGGGGAGCTTGCCGACGCCTTCAACAAGATGGCCGCCAGGCTCAGGTCGTACCGTCAGACAACCAGCGATCAAATCCTCCAGGCGCGTCAAATGACGGAGATCACGTTTTCAGCGTTTCCCGATGCCATCCTGGCATTCTCTCCGGAGGGCCGGGTGACCTTTAACAATCCGGCGGCCAACCGGCTTTTACGAAATCTTGCCGGCAACGGTGCCGGGTTACCCGCTTCGGTCCTGGCACAGGTGGACCAGCTTTTCAAAGGGGGGCCGGACTATCTTCCCGAAAGCCTTGAGAAGGCGATCGTCGTGCGTGTGAACGATCAAGAGAAGTTCCTGCTGCCGCGGGTGATCGGCATGAGGGACGAGGGCGACCGGCTCTTCGGGGCGGCGGTGGTTCTTCAGGATGTGACCCGTTTCCGGCTGCTTGACGAAGTCAAGTCGAATCTCGTTTCAACGGTCAGTCACGAGCTGAAGACGCCCCTGACAAGCGTCCGCATGGGGCTTCATTTGCTTCTCGAGGAACGCATCGGCCCGCTGAACGCTAAGCAGACCGAACTGTTGCTCGCCGCTCGCGAGGAATCCGAGCGCCTTCTCAGGATGATCAATGATCTGCTCGACATCGCCAAGCTCGAGTCCGGCCGTGCAGACTTGCTTTGCGAGAACGTCGAACCGCGGTCCCTGGTGGGCAGCGCTGAAGTGGACACGCGCCCGATGGTCGAATCGCGGGGCATGCACCTTGCCATTCAGGTCGCACCCGATCTGCCAACTGTCTTCGTCGACGCCCGCCAGATCGGGCACGTATTCTCCAACCTCATTTCCAACGCCGCGGTGCACTCGAAGCCGGGAGACGAAATTCTCATCGCAGCGAACTTGCAGAACGGAAGCGTTCGGTTTTCGGTCACCGACCACGGGCCTGGCATCCCCATCGAGCATCAAGCGCGGCTTTTCGAGCGCTTCTTTCGGGTTCCCGGGATCGGATCCTCGTGGAGCAGGCCTCGGTCTCGCCATTGCAAGGGAAATCGTGACCGCGCACGGCGGGCAAATCGGAGTGAACAGCCTGCCCGGTCTGGGAGCGGAGTTTTATTTCGTTCTCCCTGCGGCACGGGAGAGGATTTCCACATGAGACCAAGCATTCTGATCGTCGATGACGAGCCCTACGTCCGCTTAACATACCGGACCGCGCTCGAAACCGAGGGGATGGACGTCTGGGAGGCGTCCGACGGAATCGCGGCACTCAACGTCGATGAGCGAAAGGCAATTCGATCTGGCGATTCTCGATATGCGCATGCCGGAAGTCAGTGGCCTGGAGTTGCTGGAACGCATGCGTCGGCAGGGAATTCAGACCCCCGTGGTGATCGTTACCGCCTATGGTGACATCCCGCATGCCGTTCGGGCGATGAAGCTCGGCGCCATTGATTTTCTGGAGAAACCGCTGACACCGGAAACTTTGCGAGCCATGGTGACGGAGATCCTGCGCCGCCATGGGAAGCGTGTAGCCCCGCGCGGGACACCGGAAACGTTTGAGGATCACGTGCAGACCGCCAAGCGACTGCTCAACCTTCGACAGTTCGTCCGAAGCGAGGGAGCATATCGCCAGGGCGCTCGAAATTCGGAGTGATTCGCCGGAGGTTTTCAATCTTGGCGGGGTGCTCTTCGAGATGCTCGAAGACTACGACCGGGCCAAGCGCTACTACGGACAAGCCATCCGGCTAAACAGGAACTACGAACCAGCGCAGCAAAACATGCGGCGTATCTACGAGCTGTTTCAGTTCGGTTCCAGTCGAGAGCCTTTCAACCTCGGAGACGACTAATGTTTCTAGCAAACTCCGAGCGCGAAAACATGCCGCCAAAAACATCCTTCTTATGCCTGACATCCTCTACGTCCTAACAACTATCAGCTTCTTTGGTCTGATGATTTTGTTCATCTGGGCCTGTGAGAAAGTCTAAATCATACAACCATGGAAAACGCCATCGTCGGCATCATCGCCCTGCTCCTGATCGTGTACCTCATTGTCACCATCGTGCGACCCGAGAAATTTTAGCAACTTTTTCCCATGAAGATCTTTGATTGGATTCAACTGGCACTTTACATTGCCGCGCTATTGGCAATTACCAAGCCGCTGGGTATCTATCTTTGCAAAGTGCTCGACGCGGACGGTAGAACGTTCCTCGATCCCGTCATCAAACCGATTGAGAACCTGGTCTATAAGCTTACTGGTGTCGATTCCCGGGCAGAACAGGATTGGAAGCACTACACGCTCGCGATGCTTGCTGTTCAGCGCGGTAGGCCTGCTTTTCACCTATTCGATCCTCCGTTTGCAGGCGGTCCTGCCCCTTCAGAACCTGTTCAATCCGCAGAACCTTCCGGCTCTCAGCGAGCATCTCTCATTCAACACGGCGGCAAGTTTCACGACGAATACGAACTGGCAGAGCTACGGCGGCGAATCGACGATGAGCTATTTCTCGCAAATGGTCGCTCTGACATTCCATAACTGGGTTTCCGCAGCTACCGGCATTGCCATCGCCGCGGCTCTCGTGCGCGGCATCGCGCGGCACACCGCCAAGACCATTGGCAACTTCTGGACTGACCTTACGCGCGTCTCGCTCTATTTGCTTCTCCCGATCTGCCTCAGTCTATGCGATCTTTCTGCGTTTCGCAGGGTATGATCCAGAATTTCAAGCCTTATACGTCGGCGTCACTCGTGGAGCCCTTCACCGTGCAAGTTCCGAAACTGGATGAAAGCGGTCAGCCGGTCAGCGGAGCAGATGGCCAGCCGGTCCTCGTCGATTCCACGGTGAATACGCAGAGTATTGTGCAAGGGCCGATGGCTTCGCAGGTAGCCGATCAAGATGCTGGGAACCAACGGCGGCGGCTATGTCAACGCGAACGCGGCGCATCCCTTCGAAAACCCGACGCCGCTTTCCAACTTTCTTCAGATGCTCTCCATTTTTGCGATTCCCAGCGGACTCACCTGGTATCTCGGTCGCACGGTGAAGAATCAAGGTCACGGCTGGGCGGTCTGGGCGGCGATGTTTGTCATCTTTCTCGCGGGCGTCCTCATCTGCTGGCAGAGTGAAGCCGCGGGCAATCCGAACTTTGCCGGCTTGGCGTTGATCCCGCCGACGGCAACATGGAGGGCAAGGAGGTGCGCTTTGGCATCTTCAACTCTGCGCTCTTCGCCACGATTACGACCGCCGCTTCGTGCGGCGCGGTCAACGCCATGCACGATTCGTTCACGCCGTTGGGCGGGTTGATTCCGCTTTTGAATATCCAGCTCGGCGAAATCGTCTTTGGAGGCGTCGGCGCCGGCCTTTATGGGATGCTTGTCTATGTGGTGATCGCCGTCTTCATCGCCGGTCTCATGGTCGGGCGCACTCCGGAGTTTCTCGGGAAGAAGATCGAGCCCTACGACGTCAAGATGGCGTCTTTTGTGATTCTCGTTCTCGCCTTCTCCCTGCTTGGTTTTTCCGCCTGGGCCTCCGATCAGCAAGTGGGGACCGGTTGGCGCTGACGGAGCGCTGAGTGACGGGACCAACAATAGCGGTCCTCATGGCTTTGCGGAGATTCTCTATGCTTATAGTTCGGCCACCGGTAACAATGGTAGCGCCTTCGCCGGCCTGAGCGCGAACACGCCATGGTATAATACCACGCTGGGACTCGCGATGCTCTTTGGACGTTTCGCGATGATCGTGCCGATCCTGGCACTGGCGGGATCGCTCGCTCGCAAGAAGCTCATTCCTGCCGGACCCGGCACCTTCCCGGTATCCGGCCCGCTCTTTACGATCCTGCTGAGCGGCACCGTCCTGATTGTCGGCGCCCTGACGTATTTTCCCGCGCTCGTGCTCGGGCCGATCGTGGAACACTTTCTGCTCTACGCCGGGAAACTTTTCTAAGCCAATCAACTATCAACTATCAACTTATCGATGGCCGCTAAGACTCACTCCATCTTCGATCCGGCGATTATTGTCCCCGCCATCGGAGAATCCTTCAAGAAGCTCAATCCGCTGACGATGCTTCGGAACCCGGTGATGTTCGTCACCGAGGTGGGAGCCATCGTTACCACCGTCCTCATGTTCACGGGGACTCAGGGTGCGCCGTTCGCATTTCTTTTGCAGATTGCGCTCTGGCTTTGGTTCACGGTCCTCTTCGCCAATTTTGCCGAGGCCATGGCCGAGGGCCGAGGCAAAGCGCAGGCCGAACTCTTTGCGGAAGGCGCGCACGCAAACGTTCGCGAATCGGATCAAGGGAGACACCGTCGAGAAGGTTCGCTTCCGAGCAATTGCGCAAGGAAGATCTCGTCGTTGTCAAGGCGGGAGAAGTCATCCCGGGTGACGGCGAAGTCGATCGAGGGCGCCGCGACCGTGGATGAATCCGCCATCACCGGCGAATCCGCTCCGGTCGTGCGGGAGGCTGGAGGCGACCGCAGCGCCGTCACTGGCGGCACGCGCGTGCTCTCCGACATCATTCAAGGTTCGGATTACCTCCAATCCGGGCGAAACCTTTCTTGATCGCATGATTGGACTGGTCGAAGGCGCCAAGCGACAAAAGACACCGAATGAGATCGCGCTGACGATTTTGCTTTCGGCCCTGACCATCATCTTTCTTGTGGTCCTCATCTCGCTCAAGGCCTTCGGCTATCTTCGGAGGTGTCGATTTTTCGATCACCGTTCTCGTTGCGCTTCTCGTTTGCCTCATTCCGACGACCATTGGCGGTCTGCTCAGCGCGA
This sequence comes from uncultured Verrucomicrobiae bacterium, assembly GCA_963820865.1. Taxonomy (GTDB): domain Bacteria; phylum Verrucomicrobiota; class Verrucomicrobiia; order Chthoniobacterales; family Terrimicrobiaceae; genus DASTFP01. The sequence continues at coordinate 195,766 of CAWGBZ010000007.1, read as the reverse complement.
TCGGCATTGCGGGCATCGACCGTCTCGGTCCAGAAGAATGTGCTCGCGATGAGCGGGCGCGCCGTCGAAGCGGCCGGCGACGTCGATGTCCTCCTGCTGGACAAGACCGGAACGATCACGCTGGGGAACCGCCAGGCGACGGCGTTCCTGCCGGCTCCCGGGTATAACCCAGGAGGAAATGGCCGGAGCGGCGCAGTTCTCATCGCTTGGCCGATGAAACGCCCGAAGGCCGCAGCATTGTCGTCCTGGCGAAGGAAAAATTCGGACTGCGCGGGCGTGAGCTCCACGAAATGGCGCACGCAAGCTTTGTCCCGTTTACGGCGCAAACCCGCATGAGCGGCTCGATCTTGACGGCATCAGCTATCGCAAAGGTTCGGTCGAGGCGATCCGGCATTACGTCGGATGGGCAAGCTTCCTGAGGCCGTCGAGAGGGACGTCAGCGGAAATCTCCGAGATCGGCGCCACGCCGCTCGTGGTCGCCACCCACGAAAAGGTGCTCGGCACCATCCAGCTCAAGGACATCGTCAAAGGCGGCCTTGCCGATCGCTTCGAACGCTTTCGCGCGATGGGTATCCGCACCGTCATGATCACCGGCGACAACCCGCTCACGGCCGCGGCGATCGCCAAGGAAGCGGGCGTTGACGACTTTCTGGCGGAAGCCAAGCCGGAGCAAAAGCTTGCGCTGATCCGTCAAGAGCAAGAGGCGGGGCACCTTGTCGCGATGACCGGCGACGGCACCAATGATGCGCCGGCGCTGGCTCAGGCGGATGTGGGCGTGGCCATGAACACCGGCACACAGGCCGCCAAGGAAGCAGGCAACATGGTCGATCTCGATTCGAATCCCACCAAGCTCATCGAGGTGGTCGAAATCGGCAAACAGCTCCTCATCACCCGCGGTGCGCTCACGACCTTCAGCATTGCCAACGACGTCGCGAAATACTTCGCGATCATCCCGGCGATGCTTCTCGGAACATTTCCCGAGATCGCGCCACTTAATGTGATGCACCTCGCCTCGCCACAGAGCGCCATTCTGAGCGCCGTCATCTTCAACGCGATCATCATCATCCTGCTGATCCCGCTGGCATTGAGGGGCGTGAAATTCCGTCCTCTAGGCGCAGCGAAGATCCTGCAGCGTAATCTCCTCATCTACGGCCTGGGCGGCATCATCGTGCCGTTCATCGGCATCAAGCTGATCGACCTGATCGTCGTAGCCCTCCACCTCGCTTAGTTAAGAAAGCCATGAAAACCTTCCTCAAAGAACTTCTCACTTCCGTTCGTGCGACGCTGGTCTTCGCCCTACTGCTGTGCGGTGTCTTCCCGCTCGTCATCTTCGGTGCCGGACAGCTCTTCTTTCCGCGTCAGGCCAATGGAAGCCTCATCGAGAGCGGCGACCGCCGGATTCTTGGGCTCGGAACTTCTCGGACAAAACTTCCGCGGCGCGAGATATTTCCACCCCCGACCGTCGGCTGCAGGCGCCAACGGCTACGACGCCGCCAATTCCAGCGGTTCGAATCTGGGACCAACTTCCCAGAAGCTGATGGACGCCGTGAAGCAACGCGTCGAGTCGTATCGCGCGGAGAACGGTCTGGCCGCGGACGCGCTTGTTCCGGCAGACGCAGTCACCGCGAGCGGCAGCGGTCTCGACCCCCACATCAGCTTGAAGAAACGCGGATTTGCAAGCGCCGCGCGTGGCCCGAGAACGTGGGCTTGATCTCGCCACCGTCAAGACCGCCATTTCCAAGGCGACCGATCGACGCTCCCTGGGCATTTTCGGTGAACCCGGTGTCAATGTTCTTAGGCTCAACCTTGAATTGGACGGCGTGAAATAGGCGATGCGAGCGCCTCTTCTGAAAAGCTCCTCGCCGGCGAGATCGCCAACTGACACGCCGGGCGCCGGCTTCTCTCCGTAAGCGTGCTGAAGAATGGACGCTTCCCTCACACGACCGACGGCGGATGATTTTCTCTCCATCATCCGCCGTCAGCAACTCGGGAAGCTGAAAGTCTACCTTGGCGCATGCCCTGGAGTCGGAAAAACCTATGCGATGCTCAGGGAAGGGCACCGCCTGAAAGCAAGGGGCGTGGACGTCGTCATCGGCTATGTCGAACCTCATGAACGCCCGGAGACCATCGCGCAGATCGGCGATCTCGAGATCGTTCCGCCGCGGCTGATCACTTACCGCGGGATTTCGCTGAGAGAAATGGACGTCAACGCCGTCATCGCCCGAAAGCCGACCGTAGCTCTCGTCGACGAGCTCGCTCATACCAATGCTCCCGACAGTCCGAATCGCAAGCGATACGAAGACATCCAGGATCTGCTTGCGCGCTGGGATCAACGTGATCACAACTGTTAATATCCAGCACTTCGAGTCGCTTTACAATTTCGTCGAGGAAGCAACCGGCGTGCGCGTGAAGGAGCGCGTCCCGGACGAAATTATCGCCCAAGCTGATCAGATCGTGAATATCGACCTTCCTGCCGAGGACCTAGAGGAACGCCTGCGCGCCGGAAAAATCTACCCTCAGGAGCGCATCAATGCCGCCTTGGCCAATTTCTTCACACAAAAGAACCTTACGCGTTTGCGGGAGATGACCCTCGCCGAGACAGCCAATTTTCTCGGCCGTCAGCAGAGAAGCACCGACGAATCAGACAAAAGCGTCAGCGCTCTCGGGCAGGTCATGGTGGCGATCAGCAGCCTCGGCCCGTATCCGGGCCGCCTGCTGAGGAAAACGGCTCGGCTCGCTGCACAGCTTAATGCGCAATGGTATGCCGTCTATGTCCGCACCCCCGAGGAATCCGCCGTTCGCATCGATGCTACGGCCCAACGTCATATCGCCGACACCTTGGAAACCGCCCAGAAAATGGGGGGCTTGGTCATCTCACTCAAGCACGAGAACGTGGCCAAAGCTCTCATCGCTTTTGCCCGGGAATACGGGATTACGCACGTCGTGCTCGGGCGTCCCGGTCGACGCCATCTGTGGCAGCGCTTCCAGCCCACTCTCCACGAGCGCATTCTCGAAGAGCTGCCGGATGTCGATCTGGTCGTGGTCTAGGAGACTGTGAAAAACCCACGCATCAAGCCTGCGCTTGGCTCCTGGCGATCTTCCGAAAATTGACAGCAACGTGGCCTCCATGGGTTTTTCAACAGTCTCCTAGGTCCGACGGCGCGGGTGAATGAGGGCGTTCGGCGCGGTTGATCACGCGTGATCCGCCGAGTGGTCGCCTGGGATTTTCGCCAGATCCGACCGCGGGAAAAAGCAAAAACAAACAAGATCGATTATTCCTATATAATAAGGCGCCTAATTATCTGTTGACTTAATTATCAGTCGTATTTCAGTTTAGAGGTGTGCCTTATTTACTACTCAGGGAGGTTCCTCGTTACGAATGCCTGCAGGCGGCGGCGGCGCGCGTGCCGGGGACGGATCCGGCGATTTGTCAGCTTTTTCTGAACATTCTGCATACTGGGGATGTGGTTTCGCGTGGTGAGGCGGAATTTCTGGCGCGGCATGGCTTGAACCAGGCGCGTTTGATCGTCCTGGTATTGTTGGACAACTCCGAGAACGCCAGCATGCGATCCTCCGAGCTGGCCGAGCATGCCGGGGTGAGCCGGGCGACGGTCACGGGGTTGCTGGATACCATGGAGAAGGCGGGCTTGGTGGAGCGGCGCGACGATCCTCGGGACCGGCGGGCCTCGCGTGTCAGGATCACGGCGGCGGGGAGTGCGCGGCTGCACGAAGTTCAGCCCTTATTGCATCGCTGGTCGGAGGAGATTCTTTCGGTATTGAGTATCCGGGAGCGCGGCCAGCTCGTAACGCTATTGCGGAAGACGCAGAAGGCCTTTTCTGCACGCTACCACGATAACATTTCATGAAGAAGGCCGCGCTTATCCTTTTGGCATTTTCGGCCGGGCTCGCGATTGTCGCGGCCCTGGGAGGCATTAAGTTTTTTCAGGTCCGGAAGGCGATTGCCGACTACGCGAGTTTTTCGCCTCCCCCGGAATCGGTGACCTCGCAGGTCGCGCAGGAGGAGGAGTGGGTGCCTTCGTTGAGGGCGGTGGGATCGACGGCGGCCGTGCAGGGTGTCACGGTGAGCACCGACGAGCCCGGGATCGTCCAAAAGATCGCTTTTGAGTCAGGGCAGGCTGTTCGGGAGGGCGACCTGCTCGTCCAGCTGGAGGTGAGTCAGGAAGAGGCCCAATTGCGTTCGGCGGAAGCGCAAATGCGGCTGGCACAGGCCAATTTGCTGCGTCAGCAAAACCTGCTCAAGAGCCGGGTAAGCTCGCAGGCAGATTACGACAGCGTTCAGGCGCAATACGATCAGGCGGTGGCCAGGGTCGAGGAGGTCAGGGCGCTCATCAACAAAAAAACGATTCGAGCGCCCTTTAGCGGCGTGCTGGGCATTCGTGCCGTCAATCTTGGTCAATATTTGCAAAGCGGCGCCCAGGTGGCACCGCTGCAGTCGCTGGATCCGATCTACGTCAACTTCTGGCTCCCGCAACAGAATCTCGGCCAGATTGGTGCCGGACAGGGTGTGCGGGTGCACGCCGATGGTTTGCCTGACGTCCAATTCGAGGGGAGGATCAACGCGGTAGACTCCGTGGTGGATGAGGCGACGCGGAACGTCCGGGTGCAAGCGACGCTGCCGAATCCGAAGGGGCTCTTGCGTCCGGGAATGTTTGTGAACACCGAGGTGCCGTTGGCGGAGAAGTCGAGCCATGTGGTGTTGCCGGCGACGGCGATCCAGTTCGCGCCGTATGGGGACACCGTGTTCGTCATTGAGGATATCAAGAGTCCGGATGGCAAGACGACGTATCGCGGTGTGCGTCAGCAGGTCGTCAAGGTCGGAGAAGCCCGCGGTGACCGCATCGCCATTCTTTCGGGAGTCAAACCCGGCGAGGAGGTGGTAACTTCGGGAGTTTTCAAGCTTCGCCCCGGCGCACACGTGCAGGTCAACAACAGCATACAACCCGAGAACAGCGAGTCGCCGACTCCTGAGGATACCTGAGCCAGTCACTCAAGATCTAGATCGTGATGAAAATCACCGACCTTTTCATTAAGCGGCCCGTTCTGGCGATGGTCGTGAACCTGCTGATTCTGATCGCGGGGCTGGTTTCGATCAATACCCTGACGATTCGCCAGTATCCACGCAGCGACATCGCGGTCGTGACGATCAAGACGACCTACATCGGAGCAAGCGCCGACCTTGTCCGCGGCTACATTACCACGCCGCTCGAGCGTGTCATCGCCAGTGCGGACGGAATCGACTACATCGAATCCTCGAGCGCGCAGGGGCTGAGTACCGATCACCGTGCATTTGCGGTTGAATTTCGACACCAATGCCGCCCTCACGCAGATTCAGGCGAAGGTGGCGCAGGTCCGCAACGACCTCCCGCCGGAAGCCGAAGCGCCGGTCATCGAGGTGGAGTCGAAGGATTCCGAGTTCGCGGCGATGTACCTGAGCTTCTACTCGCAGGATCTCGATCAAAACCAGATCACCGATTATCTGACGCGAGTCGTGCAGCCGCGCCTGTCCTCGATTCCCGGTGTCCAGCGGGCTGACATTTTGGGCGGGCGCGTTTTCGCCATGCGCATCTGGCTGAAACCGGACAAGCTGGCGTCCTTGAATCTTACGCCGTCCGAGGTGCACGCGGCGCTGCAGGCGAACAACTATCTGGCGGCGGTCGGCAAGACCAAGGGTTCGATGATCGCGGTGAACCTGGTGGCTAATACCGACCTGAAGACGGCGGAAGAGTTTCGCAGCCTGGTCATCCGGCAGGAGAAGGGCGCCATCGTTCGTCTGGGCGATGTGGCGGATATCGTCCTGGGTGCGGAGTCGTACGATGACGATGTCCGGTTTAGCGGTCAGAAGGCGACCTTCATGGGCGTTTGGCCCCTGCCCAATGCCAACACCCTCGATGTGGTCAGGGCGGTCCGACAGGCGTTGCCGGAAGTTGAAAGTCGGCTGCCGGCGGGCATGAAGGTCGGGGTTGCCTACGATTCGACGGTCTACATTGAGAGCGCGATCTTTGATGTTTTGAAGACGCTCGGCGAGACGCTGTTGATCGTGGTCATTGTGATCTTCCTGTTCATGGGATCGTTGCGCACGGTGGTCATTCCCGTCGTGGCCATTCCGATTTCGCTGGTCGGGGCGGTCTTCCTGATGATGCTGGCCGGCTTTACCATCAACCTGCTCACCTTGCTGGCCATTGTGCTGGCGGTCGGTTTGGTCGTGGATGACGCGATCGTGGTGGTGGAGAACGTCGAGCGGCACCTGCAAGACGGCGAAAGCCCGATGGAGGCCGCGCTGAAGGGTGCCAGAGAGCTGGTCGGTCCGATCATTTCCATGACGATCACCCTGGCGGCCGTGTATACGCCGATTGGAATTCAGGGTGGTTTGACGGGTGCGCTCTTTCGGGAGTTTGCCTTTACGTTGGCGGGAGCGGTCATCGTCTCGGGTGTGGTCGCGCTCACGTTATCGCCGATGATGTCCTCAAAGCTGCTTCGGGAGGGAGACGCCGAGAAGGGGTTTGCCGGCTGGATCAACCGGCAGTTTGACCGCTTGCGGAGCATTTATATGCGCATTCTCGGTGTGACGGTCGCTCATCGATGGGCGGTCCTCGCCTTCTGCGCGGTCATCGGGGTTCTGTGGGCCCCATTCATGATGTTTTCCAAGAGCGAGTTGGCGCCGAACGAGGACCAGGGGTTCATTTTTGGAATCGTCAAGGCACCGGCCAATGCCACCCTGGATCAGGTGACCTTGTTTGCGGACGAGATCAACAAGGCCTTCCGATCCGCTCCGGAAGTTTCCAATACCTTTCAAATCAGCAGTCCGACCGGAGGCTTTGGCGGATTGGTGACCGTTCCCTGGAACGAGCGCAAGCGCACGACCGAACAGATCGCGGCGGAGTTGTTTCCGAAGACCGGTTCGATCGCAGGCCTGCAGGTGATTCCCGTCACGCCTCCGCCACTACCCGGCGGCAGCAACTTCCCGATCGAGTTGGTCATCGCATCGACCGCAGAGCCCCGCGAACTTCTCGAGTTTGCCAACAAACTTGTGGCCAAGGCCTTCGAGAGCGGGGTGTTCATGTTCGCGGACACCGACTTGAAGTATGACCAGCCGCAGACGGAGATCGTCTTCGACCGCGACAAGGTAGCTGCCCTCGGCTTGAATCTTCAGAAGGTTGGGGCGGACCTTTCAACGATGTTGAGCGGCAACTACGTCAACCGCTTCAGCAATCAAGGCCGCAGCTACAAGGTCATTCCGCAAATCAAGCGCACGGAACGTCTGACGGTTGACCAGCTCAAGGAAATCTACGTGAGCGGTCCGAAAGGCCAGATGGTGCAGCTTTCGACTTTCGCCACGTTGAAGAACACGACCGAGCCGCGCGAGCTCAAGCGATTCCAGCAACTCAACTCGGCGACGATCCAGGGAGCGATCCCTCCCGGGGTCTCGAAGGATCAGGCCTTGAAGGTGCTCGAGGATGAGGCAAAAAAGATCCTGCCGTCCGGCACGGTAATTGATTACGCGGGAGAATCCCGGCAGCTGCGCAAGGAAGGAAACACGCTCGTGACCACGATGGTCCTTTCTTTCATTCTGATCTTTCTGGTGCTGGCGGCGCAGTTCGAGAGTTTCCGCGATCCGTTTATCATCCTGTTTGGATCCGTGCCGCTGGCGCTTTCCGGTGCGCTGATGTTTGCCTTTCTCGGATTTACCTCGGTGAATATTTACAGCCAGGTCGGCCTGATCACGCTTGTCGGTCTTGTCTCGAAGAACGGCATTCTCATTGTGGAGTTTGCCAACCATCTCCAGGAGGAGGGGCTCGACAAGGTCCGCGCGGTGATTCAGGCGTCGGCCACGCGGCTGCGTCCCATTCTCATGACGACGGCGGCGACGGTCGCCGGTCACACCCCGCTCATTCTTGCGCATGGCCCGGGCGCCGCCGCGCGTAACAGCATCGGCATCGTGCTCGTCACGGGTATGATCATCGGCACCGCGTTCACCTTGTTCGTGGTTCCGTCCATCTACGTCGTCGTGGCAAGAAGGCGCCAGAAGGTCGCTGAACGCCAGGTTTCGCTCCCCAAACCGGAGCACGCACTCGCTTCCTAAGGCTGCTTGGTTTGGCCAGCGAGCCTCGCAGATGGGCCCTGGTCGTCTGGGATTGCGTCGGCGCTGAATCTGGCCCAGGATGGGCCGCAACCTTGCGGTCATGGCAACGGAAATCGAGCGGAAATTTCTGGTCTCCCAGGATAGCTGGCGCCCTGGCGTCAGCGAATGCCGCTACGTTCAGGGTTACCTGTCGCGGGAACCGGGGCGCATCGTGCGGGTCCGGCAGGCGGGGGCTTCCGCCTTCCTCACGATCAAAGGCCTGGCGCGCGGAACCGCACGTCCTGAATTCGAGTATCCGCTTCCCCTTGCCGACGCGGAAGAGTTGATGCAGCTTTGCCTTCGTCCGCTGATCGAGAAAACCCGCTATGGAGTCGAGTACCGCGGCAAGCACTGGGAAGTGGATGAGTTTCATGGCGAGAACGACGGGCTGCTCCTTGCCGAGATCGAGCTCTCGCGGGAAGATGAGGCGGTTGACTTGCCGCCTTGGGTTGGCAAGGAAGTGTCCGACGATCCGCGATACTTCAATGCGTACCTAAGCGAGCACCCGTTTACGCAGTGGGGAAAGAAGTGAGAGCTTTCGTTCCTGTCTAGCCATTATGGAAACAACTGGTGGCTCCTCAGAGACTACGCAGACAGTCGGCGACTACTTGATTGATCGTCTGCGCGCGCTTGGGGTCGGTCATGTTTTTGGAATTCCGGGCGACTATGTCCTCAGCTTTTACGATCAACTGATTGCCAGCGAGCTCAAGGTTGTGACGACGTGCGACGAACAAGGCGCGGGATTCGCCGCGGACGCTTATGCGCGGCTCCGGGGTCTTGGAGTGGTCTGTGTCACTTACTGCGTTGGCGGCTTGAAAGTCGCCAATAGTACGGCCGGGGCGTTTGCCGAGAAGTCGCCGGTCGTTGTTATTAGTGGCGCTCCGGGCATCAAGGAACGCGAGAAGAATCCGCTCCTGCATCACAAGGTGCGGGACTTCGATACCCAGAAAAAGGTCTTCGAGCAACTGACAGTGGCTTCGACGGTGCTCAGTGATCCGCAAACCGCCTTTCAGGAAATCGATCGCGTCCTGCACGCTGTGCAACGCTACAAGAGACCCGTTTACATTGAATTGCCCCGCGACGTGGTGGGACGTCCGGGGATCCGCCATTACTCGCCGTCCCAGATTCACGAGGCGAGCGACCCGGCGGCGCTGGCGGAAGCGATCGAAGAAGCGGCGGCGATGATCAATCACGCACGGCAGCCGGTGATTCTCGCGGACGTGGAAGTGCACCGGTTTGGTCTTCAGGAATTGGTGCTCACCCTGGTCGAGAAAACGAACATCCCGTTTGCCTCGACGATTCTTGGCAAGTCAGTCATGAGCGAGCAACACCCGCTTTGCCTGGGAGTTTACGAAGGCGCCATGGGACGCGATGATGTTCGTGCTTACGTCGAATCGAGCGATTGCGTGATCATGCTCGGCACGTTTATGACCGACATAAACCTGGGCATTTATACGGCCCGGCTCGACCCGGCCCGATCGATCAGCGCGACGAGCGAAAAGCTTTCGATTCGCTATCACACGTTCGAGGAGGTCCGCTTCAAGGACTTCATGCGGGGCCTGGTGGCGGCGGATCTGAAGTGGCGGGAGACTAGTAATCGCCCGCATCCCGAGGAGGAGCCGGAGTTCAAAGTGCGACCCGACGAGAAGCTGACCGTGAAGCGTCTCTTTCAGCGCCTGGATGCATTTCTCAGCGATGACACGATCGTGATCGTTGACGTGGGCGATGCGCTTTTTGGTGCGGCTGATCTTTATATTCATCAGCGCACCGAATTTGTCGGGCCCGCCTACTATGCGTCGATGGGATTCGCGGTGCCCGCCGCGATTGGCGCGCAACTGGCCAATCCCTCGCTGCGTCCTCTGGTCATCGTTGGGGATGGAGCTTTTCAGATGACGGGGATGGAACTTACGACGGCTTTGCGGCAGAACCTGAATCCCATCGTCCTGGTCCTCAACAATGCCGGATACGGCACCGAGCGCCAGATTCATAATGGGCCGTATAACGATATTCTACCGTGGGAATACTCGCGGATTCCCGAGGTGCTCGGCGGCGGACGAGGCTACATCGCGAGCACCGAAGACGAACTTGATCGGGCCCTCCTCGCAGCCAGGGCGGATTTCGCCCGCATGAGCATCATCGACGCGCGCCTCGATCCTCTGGATCGATCTCCGGCCTTGGAAAGGCTGGCGGAAAGATTATCCAAGAAGATCTGAAGGGGTCTTCCCCGCGCGCGGTCCGCGCTACCAGACAATTTCCGCTAGCTGTCCCGGTCTGCGTGGATACCCTTCGGGCATGGCTTCGATGGTGGAGTTGCGCAATATCAGCAAGAAATTCGGGAACTTCACCGCCTTGGAGGAAGTCTCTTTCGACATCGCCGAAGGCGAATTCATGACCTTTCTCGGGCCCTCCGGGTGCGGCAAGACAACCTGCCTGCGACTGATCAGCGGCTTTGAAACTCCCTCCACCGGAGAGATCTTCATCGGCGGCCGGAACGTGACGCACGATCCTCCTTACCGGCGCGACGTCAATCAGGTCTTTCAAAGTTACGCGCTTTTTCCCCACCTTTCTGTTTACGAGAATATTTCCTTTGGCTTGCGCATGAAGAAGCTGGCCGCACCCGAGATCAAGAAGCGCGTGGATCGAGTTGTCGAGATGACTTCGCTCCACGAGTTTGCGAGCCGCAAACCGGCACAGCTTTCCGGCGGGCAGCGCCAGCGGGTGGCCTTGGCGAGGGCGATCGTCTGTGAGCCGAAGGTCCTTCTCCTGGACGAACCGCTGAGCGCTCTTGATGCCAAGTTGCGCACGCAGATGCGCTCGGAACTCAAGCAACTCCAGAAACGGCTCGGCATTACCTTTATTTTCGTCACGCACGATCAGGAGGAGGCTCTCACGATGAGCGATCGAGTCGCGGTAATTAGTTCGGGACGCGTCGAACAAATCGGATCTGTCGACGAGATCTATTACAAACCCGCGACGCGGTTTGTCGCCACCTTCATCGGCGAAACCAACATCGTGGAGGCCGAAATCATCGAGACGGACGCGGACGTTGTTCGTTGTCGCATTGAGGGTGGCTTGGAACTTCAGGTGAAGGCCGACGCCATTCGTCCGTCCGACGGGTTGCTGCTCTCCTTGCGACCGGAGAAGATTCGCCTGCACCGCACACCGTCTCCCGGTGCGAACGTTTTCGTCGGCCGAATTCTCTCGGAGGTCTTTAAAGGCGCCGTGGACGACCTAACGGTCGTGGTCGCCGGAGGGCTTGAACTGCGCGCTCTCATCGCCAACGACGGCCAGCAGGAGTTCGATTTTCACGAAGGAGAAGAGGTTTTCTGCCGCATTCAGCCCGAGGACATAAACGTCGTCTCATCCTGAGAGCTCGCCGCGCCAGAGCGGCGGAACTCGCGGCTCCATGCGACGGATCACCAAGACTTTATCGGTGGGAAATTGGCCCGGTTTCGGGCCAAGCGGGTAATTCTCGACAATCGGCTGTCGCGATTCGTTCAAAATTTTGCGCAAAAGCTTCTGCATTTCGGGGCCAGACGGTTGTTTTTCATTGGCACGTTATGTGCTTACGCAAGCTGCCTTGCACCGTTTGGGCACGTAAGGGTAGAGGGCTCCACCAGGATAGGAGCCGAACGGCTGCAAAACCAAAAACAAAGGAAAAAAGCTCAATGAAATTGATTAAGGGAATCCTTGTTGCCGTGGGCCTGACCAGTGTGATTTTCACCAAGCCGGTGCTCGCGGGCGATGGAAAGACGCTCACCGAGAAAGTTGTCGTGGAGCAGGAGGAGGCACGCAAATGGTGGGGGGCCTCTCTCAGCACAGGCTGGGATAGCCTCTACATGTTCCGGGGCGTGAACGTCCTGCGTTTTGACCAGGACGGCAACGAGCAGAAGTATGGCTCCAGCCTCTACTGGACCCAGCTGAACGTCTCCTTCATGCCCACCGAGAATGACACCATTACGTTGGGTACTTGGTTCGCGTTTGGTCTCACCAAGACCAACTATAAAGAGCTCGATGTGACCGTGAACTACGTTCACACCTTCGGGGATCTGGCCGTGGGCATGGGATATACCTTCTACTACTATCTCGCCAGCGTCCTTTATCAGAACGAACTGAACTGGACGATTGCTTACACCTTTAATCTGCCGGCGGGAATTACGCTGGTCCCTTCGATTACCTACTATCTCAATCTCGGTCCCGAGTTTGACAACTTCGAGCGCGGAACCGGTGCGGTTGAGACCGCTTCCAGCTTCCTGGTCGCTCGCTTGGATGCCGGCATTCCGATCTACAAGGACATCGTTTCCCTGGCTCCCTGGTTTGCGTTTGGAACGAGCTTTGATTTCAACGCCCAAGTGGAGGATAACTCGAGAGGGTTCGACTTCTACACTGGCGCCAACAACATCGAGGTTGGCATCGGTCTTCCGATCAAGATCAACGATATGATTACCGTTTACGGGTACGGCGCCTACAGCTACCAGTGGCAAAATCTGGTCGGCACCGAGCCGAGCACTTTCTGGGGAGGCGCCAAGGTCACCTTCTCATTCTAGGCGAGTCACTCGCTCAGCATTTCAAGCCCTCTCCGCCTTTGGCGGAGGGGGCTTTTTTTGTCGTTGTAAAATCACGTGACATCGTCGCGACTTGCAGGATATTCGCTGCATGGATGTGCTGGAAACACTGAGCGTTGCGCTTGGGCTGGCCACCCTCGCGGGCATCAATCTTTATCTGACTGTTTTTGTCACGGGCCTGGCCGTTCAATTTGGGTGGGTGGCCCTGCCTCCCCAGCTTCACGATCTCCTCGTGCTCGGCAATCCGTGGGTGATTGCCATCGCGGGTGTTCTCTATTTCCTGGAGTTTTTTGCGGACAAAATTCCGTGGGTCGACTCGGCCAACGATGCACTGCACACGCTGGTTCGACCCCTCGGCGGCGCGTTGCTCGCGGTGCTGGCGCTTGGCGAGGCCGATCCGGCGGTGAAAGTCATCGCGGCGTTGCTGGCCGGCGGCGCGGCCTTGACTGCGCATGCGGCCAAAGCTGGGACGAGGTTGGTGGCAAACTTGTCGCCGGAGCCGATATCCAATATCGGCCTGAGTCTTGGGGAAGACGCCTTGGTCTTGGGCGGTCTGGGTCTTCTGCTTTGGCATCCGGTGGTCGCGCTGGTGATTGGAGTGGTGGCCCTGGGCTTGGTTTGGACGTTTTTGCCAGGACTGCTGCGCCGCGTTCGTTCCACGGTCTGGCTGGGGTGGCGCAAGTTGACTGGCTCCACGCGCGGAGCTGTTGACCCGCCGAGCGAACTCCCGGCAGTCCTGCGCGGCAAGATCCGCGGGTCTGGTTCGGTGGACCTGGCGGTTCCTTGTGTCAGTGGAAGTGGTCCGGGAATGCCCAAGGGGCATTCTGGCTGGTTGGCGCGGCTCGATGACGGGCGATTGCTTTTCCTTGGCTCCCGGCGAAAGACATCGTTGGAAATCGAGATTCCGACCGCGGGAGCCTTGACCGAGCGGGAGTCACGCTTTCTCTGCGAGAAGCTGATGGTTTATCCGGCGGATGGCGGTGCGTATGAGTTCGTGTTTGAGGCGGGGTTTCGTGCCCACGTCGACCGAATTGCGGATGGACTGACCAGGCCGGTCAACGAGGAGAAGGAAGCTGCCGTGGCGGTTTGATCACCGCCGATGGTTGACTTTGACAGGCCGGCTCTCCTCCTTCTGATCCCTGCCGCGATCCTCCTTCAGTGGATTGGCACGCGGAATTCGCTGGCGCGATGGCCGACGCGGCAGAAGGTTTCCTGTGCGCTGCTGCGGGCCGTCATTCTGACGCTGCTCGCGCTGGCATTGGCAGGGCCGCGCTCGCTCACGCGGACGACTGAGCCCGCCATCGTTCTCCTGCGGGATGTCTCGGCCAGTATCGGGGCCGAGGCCCAGACCGGCCATGACGAGCTGGCCAAGGCTCTCGCCGCGGACCATCCCAATCGGGTCGCCGAGGTAGTATTCGCCCGCGAACCGCGCGTGTTAAGAGGATTCGGGACGGGCGTGAGACCGGAGACGCCGCCTCCTCTCGACCGTGAGGCAACGGATCTGTCCGCAGCGCTCGAGTTCGCGGCTACCCTGCTGCCGGCGAACCGTCCCGGGCGCATCGTCCTGTTCAGCGACGGACTGGCTACGAGCGGTCGCAATCCCATCGAAACCGTGGCGCAACTGCAGAACGTAGAGATAGACAGTCTTGCCCTGCCGGCCGTGTCCGGGCCCGACGCCGCTGTGGTTTCGCTCAAGTTGCCTGCTTCGATTCGAGAGGGTGAAGTTTTTGACCTGACAGCTCAGATCTTCTCGACGACCCCGGTTCAAGCCGCGACGATTCGTCTTTATCAGAACGACCTTCTGGTCGGCGAGATTCAACGGGCTCTGCCGAAAGGGGTCTCGGAAGTAACCTTTCCGAATCTGCGCGCCGAAGGCCGGATGGCGCTGTACGAAGTGGAGGCGGTGGCTCCGGACGACCTGACGGCAGAGAACAATCGGAAGAAGGTGGCCGTCGCGCACTCGGGCCGGGCCCGCGTGCTGGTGATCGACAAGAATCCTACGCAGGCGGAACCCTTGGCAGAGGCCCTCCGTGCGGCTGATTTCGAAGTCGACACGCGTCCGCCGGACGGTTTGCCGGCGGGGATCGAGGGTTTCGAAGCGTTCGATTTGGTCGTCTTCTCCGAGGCGCCCGCGACGGATTTTTCCGACGATCAGATGAAGTCCCTCGAGAAGTGGGTGAAGGACTTTGGCGGCGGTTTCATTATGCTCGGTGGTGAAGACAGCTTCGGGGCAGGCGGATACTTTCGCACGTCGATGGCGAACGTCCTTCCCGTGCGCATCGAGCGCGAAGAGCGTGAGGAAACGCCGGTGGTCGCGTTGCTGGTGATCCTCGACCGATCCGGCTCAATGTCGGCACCCGCCGGTGGCCAGACCAAGATGGCGCTGGCCAACGAAGGCGCGGCGCTGGCGCTCGATGTCCTGCAGCCCAAGGATCTCTTTGGACTCTTTGCGGTGGACACTCGTGTGCAGGAGGTGGTGCCGTTGGGGCGAATCAGTGACAAGCAGGGGGCGACCAAGCGCATTGGTGGCATTACTTCCGGGGGAGGTGGCATCTACATCTATACCTCGCTGGCCGAAGCCTTGCCGCGATTGCGAGATGCCGACGCCAAGATCAAACACATCATCCTCTTTTCCGATGCGGCCGATGCCGAGGAGAAATCGTCCGGCGAGCCCGGCACCAGCAAAGCCGGGACGGGTAACTCCAGCTTCGATCTCGCCGCTGCCATGCTCGCGAATCGCATCACCGTCTCGGTCGTCGCCCTTGGCACCGAGCAGGACAAGGACACCGCGTTCCTGCGTCAACTGGCGGCTCAAGGCGGGGGACGCTTTTACTTGACGGCCGACGCAGCCACGCTGCCGCGCTTGTTCGCTATCGAGACGATGCGCGCCGCGGAATCGAGCTTGCGAGAGGACGCCTTTCTGCCGCAATCCGTCGGGGTAGGAGAGGCTTTGCAAGGTATCAACTGGAACGAAGCACCCTTGCTGCTGGGCTTCAATACCTCGACGCTGAAGCCCGGGGCCGAGCCGCTTCTTTCCACGGAACGCGGTGACCCGCTGCTGGCTCATTGGCGGTACGGTCTCGGGCGCGTCGCTGCTTTCACCAGTGACGCGAAATCCCGCTGGGCCTCGGAGTGGCTCGGCTGGTCCGGCTTTGGCAAATTCTGGGGCCAGGTGGCGCGCATGCTCGCGCGTCCTCCGGACCGAAGCGACCTGGTGGTCAACATTTCTGAGGAGGGCGACGATCTGGTCGTTGACACAGAGGCGGTCACAGCCGAAGGAACGTTTCGCAATGGGCTTGAGGTCAATGTGTCACTCGCGGCGCAAGGAGCGCAACCGGCCTCGGTCGGCAGCGCGCAGATCGCGCCGGGCCTCTACTGCGCTCGTCTTCATCGACCGGAGAGCGGGAGCGGCGTGGTGGCGGTAAGCGACGGTGCGGGGCGCCCTGTCTCGCGCGCTTGGACGCGCGACTATCCCGCGGAATTTCAGGTGATGAAGGATGGGACACCGCTTCTCCAGGAACTCGCGAGCCTGACGGGCGGGAGGTTTGGTGTGACGCCGGAGGAAATCCTGCGCCCGGCGCTCCATGCGGCGACAACGAGAACAGAACTTGCGCCGTGGCTCCTGGCGATCGTGCTACTGCTTTTTCCGCTCGACATCTGGTTGCGTCGCAGAGAGTGGTCGGAGGCTCGCGAAAATTCCTTGTCGCCTTTTTCGCGGGCCAATTAGCCTTACCCGATGAAGATTCTAGTTACGGGCGGCGCAGGTTTCATCGGCTCGCATGTCGTTCGAAAGCTGCTGCAGGCAGGGTACAACGTCGCGATCCTCGACGATTTCAACGATTTCTACGATCCGAGGATCAAGCGAGCGAATGTCGAGGCCTTCGATGGGGAGGCCGAAGTAATCGAAGCCGACATCCGCGATGCCGCCAGAATGAGAGAGACGGTGGGCCGGGGAGCATTCGAGTCGATCATCCATATCGCTGCCCGGGCCGGCGTCCGACCGTCGGTCCTAAATCCTTACGCTTACATTGAAACCAACATCACCGGCACCTTCAACCTTCTGGAAGCTGCGCGGAACGCCAATGTCGGGCAGTTTCTCCTCGCCTCGAGCTCGTCCGTTTACGGACTCGCGCGCAAGGTGCCCTTTTCGGAAGATCTGGCGCTTCCGCAGACGCTGAGCCCTTATGCCGCGACCAAGCTGGCCGCCGAGCATCTCTGCGGAAACTACTCGTATCTTTACGGCCTCCCGGTGGTCGTCATGCGGTTCTTCACCGTCTATGGGCCGGCGCAACGTCCTGACCTTGCCATCTACAAGTTCACGGATCGTATTTATCACGGGAAACCCATCCAGCAATATGGAGACGGCACGACGCGCCGGGACTACACCTACGTCGACGACATCGTGCAAGGGGTGATCGGTGCCCTCAAGTACCGCCGCACGCCATTTGAGATCTTCAATCTCGGCGAGAATCAAACGACGACGCTTTCGGATCTCATCACGGCCATCGAGAATGCTCTTGGCAAAAAGGCGGTTATCGAGCATCTGCCCGAGCAACAGGGCGACATGCCGCTGACCTGCGCCGATATCGACAAGGCACGCGCCCTGCTCGGATATCACCCACGGGTGAAAATCGCGGAAGGCATTCCCAAGTTTATTGACTGGTACCTCAAGCAAGAGAGACGATGAGCGTTGCCGACCTCCTCCGCGAGTTGATTCGCATCCCCAGCGTGAACCCCGATGGGGACCCCGGAACGACGCGGACCGGCGAGAAGGATTGCGCCCAATTCATTGCCGACTTTCTCGGCTCCTGCGGCGCCGAAACCAAATTGGAGGACGTCCTGCCCGGACGGCCGAACGTCGTCGGTTGCTTTCCGGCGAGTCGAAAAGCCAAACCGCGCCTGCTCTTTGCACCTCACACCGATACGGTGAGTGTCGCAGGAATGGCCATCGAACCCTTTTCTGGCGAGCTGCGCGACGGCAGGATCTGGGGACGCGGAGCTTCGGATACGAAAGGCTCAATCGCGGCCATGCTTGTCGCCCTCCGTGAGTGCCGGGAAATCCTGCCACACCTCTCACATGAGATCTGGTTCGCCGGAGTCATGGGCGAGGAAGCGGGCCAGGAGGGGGTCAAGGCCCTCTCGGCCAAAGAGAGATTTGATTTTGCGATTGTGGGCGAACCCACCGGATTGCAGACGGTCAATACCCACAAGGGTTCGGTCTGGCTGACGCTCCGGGCACGCGGGAGATCTGCCCACGCTTCCAGGCCGGAGATCGGCGAGAATGCAATTGAAAAAATGCTGGAGGTGCTCGGGGCGCTGCGAAGCGAGGTTCAGGCGGCCTTCGCGTCGCAGCGCGACGAGATTCTCGGCCCGCTGACCTTCAACATCGGGACCATTCAGGGCGGCACCAAGATCAATATCGTGCCAGACCTCTGCGAGGCCCGAGTCGATATCAGGACCCTTCCCGGCCAGGATCTGACACCGGTGCTGGATTCTTTGGCAGAGCGCTTTCACGAACTGGAGGTCGCTCGGAAAGTCTCCGGTCCATTGAAGACGGATCCCACTCATCCATTCATCAGCGTGCTGGAATCATGTGGAGCGCGCTGCACGGGAGCGCCCTGGTTTTGTGATGCCGCGTTGCTCGCCTCCGCGGGAACTCCGGCCGTGGCACTCGGACCTGGTTCGATCGACCAGGCGCACACCGCGGACGAATGGATCTCGCTGGCCGATTTGGAAGCGGGGGTGGTGCTTTTCAAGACCCTCCTGCAGAAGCTGGTTTTGCCGTGACCCGATGGGGGTTTGCCCGGCCCTGGTTCCAAGGCTCACGGCAGACGGGCGACTTGGCACCACCTTCGCGGTGCAGATAGTGCCCATGGTCAGCGCATCGCGTGCGAGCACCAAATGCGACGCGCCAGATGCGATTCCGTTTGAGTTGCGAGGCGGGGTGCGTTCATGCTGAATGTTCGCCCGCCTTTTTCACATGCCAGAGCAAACCGCCATCACTCCGACACGCCAGGAAGATTTTCCCGAATGGTATCAGCAGGTTATCCGAGCGGCCGATCTCGCCGAGAACTCCGAAGTTCGAGGTTGCATGGTCATCAAACCCTGGGGCTACGCCGTTTGGGAGCGCATGCAATCCGCCCTCGACAGGATGTTTAAGGCGACCGGTCACCGGAACGCGTACTTTCCCATCTTCATCCCGCTGAGCTATCTCGAAAAGGAAGCCGCGCATGTCGCGGGATTCGCCAAGGAATGCGCGGTGGTTACGCACCACCGCCTGGAATTCAGGGATGGCCAGCTCGTCCCCTCCGGCCCCCTTGCCGAACCGCTGGTCATCCGCCCAACGTCAGAGACGATCATAGGCGCGGCCTACGCGCGTTGGGTCAAGTCGTGGCGCGATCTTCCGATTCTTCTCAACCAGTGGGCGAACGTCGTGCGGTGGGAACTTCGACCTCGCTTGTTTCTTCGAACCGCCGAGTTCCTCTGGCAAGAAGGCCACACGGCCCACGAGACCGAAGCCGAAGCCCTGGAGGAAACGATGAAGATGCTTCGGGTGTATGAAACCTTCGCGCGCGATCATCTGGCTATTCCGGTGATTGCCGGCGAGAAGACGGAAAGCGAGCGCTTCCCTGGCGCCCTGCAAACCCTCTGCATCGAGGCCATGGTGCAGGACTGCAAGGCCATTCAGGCGGGAACTTCGCACTTTCTTGGGCAGAATTTTTCGAAGGCCTCGGGCATTCAATTCCAATCCCGAAGCGGTTCTCTGGAATATGCCTGGACGACGAGTTGGGGTGTGAGCACGCGGTTGATCGGAACCATGATTATGGCACATGCCGACGATGACGGGTTGATCGTGCCGCCCCGGGTCGCCCCGGCTCACGCCGTGGTTATTCCGATCACACCGAAGGAAGAGAGCCGCGCTGCCGTGCTGGAAGCCGCGGAAAAACTCGCCACCTCGCTGAGAGAACTTCGCTACCACGGCGATCCGATCACCATCGAGGTTGATACGCGCGATCTCGGAGGCGGGGTAAAAAGCTGGGAATGGATCAAGAAAGGAGTTCCGGTGCGAATCGAAATCGGGCCCCGCGATCTTGTCCAAGGCACCGCAGCAGTGGCCCGCCGCGATCAGCCGCACCGTGAAAAATCGTTCCTGCCCGTCGCTAACCTGCCCGGACAACTACCGACGATCCTCGACGAGATCCAAGCCGGGCTGCTCGCCCGCGCGACAGCGTTTCGGGAGCGCCATACTCGCGTGATCGAAAGCCGGGAGGAATTCTACGAGTTTTTCACCCCGCAGAATGCGGCCAAGCCGGAGATTCACGGTGGGTTTGCACTTGCCTATTGGAACGGCAACACTCAGCTTGAAGCGCAAATCAAGGATGATTTAAAGGTGACCATCCGCTGCATTCCCTTCGAGAACACATCGGAGGCTGGACGCTGCATTTTTACCGGCCAGCCTGGGCGGCAGCGCGTGGTTTGGGCAAAGTCATACTAGCCAATTTCGCTCCGAACACTGTTCCATGTTTATCCTCGTCATCAACTGCGGAAGCTCGTCGCTGAAGTTTTCCATCATCGACCCCGACACCGGGAAAGCCCATGTTCAGGGTCTCGCCGAACGGCTGAACACACCTCAGGCCACTCTCAAAACGAAATTTATCGAGGGCGTCAATTACGAGGTCGAGCTGCCTAAGGCCAAGCATATCGACATTCTCGATGAGTTGCTGCGTGAGATTGGCGACCTCAAGATGATCGGAGTCGGCCATCGTGTGGTTCACGGCGGAGAGGCTTTCAAGGACAGCGTTAAAGTCGACGAGGCTGTGATCCGCGGCATCGAGGAGTGCAGTGAGCTCGCTCCCTTGCACAATCCGGCCCATTTGACGGGCATCCGCGCTGCCATGCAGCGTTTTCCCGACGTTCCTCACGTGGCGGTGTTCGACACCGCGTTTCACCAAACCATGCCTCCGAGGGCGTTCCTTTACGCCGTTCCCTATCGCTTCTATGAAGGCCTCCGGGTAAGGCGCTACGGATTCCATGGAACCAGCCATCGATACGTGGCCAGTCAGGCGGCCAAGATCTTGAACAAGCCGCTCGAAGAGCTGCACCTGGTGACGGCTCATCTCGGTAACGGGTGTAGCGCCTGTGCGGTCCGGGAAGGACAGAGCGTCGATACCACGATGGGCTTGACGCCGCTCGAGGGCCTCGTCATGGGAACGCGCAGCGGCGACGTCGACCCGAACCTCCATGACTATCTCTCCCGGCGCATCGATTACGACCTCCAAGGGATCACGAACATCCTGAACCGCGAGAGCGGCCTGCTTGGAATCTCCGGTCTCAGCAACGACATGCGCACCCTGGTGCAGGCGGTCAGCGAGGGAAACGCCCGCGCCGATCTGGCCGTGGACGTCTTCTGCTATCGTCTGGCCAAGGCGATTCTGGGCCTCGGCGCCGCCCTCGACCGTGTGGACGCGCTTATCTTCACAGGCGGGATCGGCGAAAATTCATCGCCGGTCCGGACCAGGACCCTCGGCCACTTGCGTGTCCTTGGAGCCAGGATCGACGAGCAGCTCAACGAGCAAAATGGCGCGTCCGCGTCAGGGCGAATTACCACACAAGATTCGGGATTGCTCGCCCTGGTGGTGCCGACCAATGAAGAGCTCGTCATCGCGCGCGAGACCGCCCGTTTTCTTTAAATCAACCCCCTCGTTCCATGCCTCATACGCTTTACCTTGCTCCCTGCGGGGCCAAAGTCGGGCTCACTTCGGTGGCTCTCGGTCTCGTCCGCGCCCTTGATAACCGTGGCGTTCGTGTTGCCTTTTGCAAACCCATCGGTCAACCGGCGGCTCATACCACCGGGCCCGAGCGTTCCACCCATTTCGTCCGGGCGACCACGAGCCTGCGTCCGGCCCTCCCCATTTCTCTGGATGAAGCCGAGCGTCTGATTTCGTCCGACCGGACGGACGAGCTGATGGAGCGCATCATGCGCGACTTTCATGAGTCCGCTTCGGACGCCGATGTCGTCGTCGTGGAAGGACTGGCCCATTCCTCCGAGATGCCGTTTGGAGCCTCGCTCAACGTGCAGTTGGTCAGGACCCTGAGTGCGCAGGTGATTCTGGCTGGATCACTGGCCGGGTTGTCGATGGAGGAATTCGACGAGCGGATCGAAGTGGCGGCGACCCAATATGGCGGGTTGGATTCGGGAACCATTATCGGGGCGATCATCAACCACGTCCCGAACCCGGAAAAGCTGACCTTGGCAGAGTTGCGGAATTCGCTGGCAGAACAGAGCCGTTTGCTTGACCGTGGCAGTTTCCACCTCGTCGGCGCCATTCCGCTGAATCCGGAGCTCACGGCCTGCCGCACGATTGACATCGCCCGGCACCTTGGCGCAGACGTGCTCCATGACGGGGAAATCCAGACCCGTCGCGTCAAGAAGATCTCCGTGCTTGCGCGCACCGTGCCGAACATGCTGCACGTCTTCCAAGCTGGCTCTATCCTGGTGACACCGGTCGATCGCAGTGACGTCATCATGGCGGTGGCCTTGGCGGCATTGAAAACGCCGATAGCGGGGCTGGTGCTGACCGGAGGTTTCGATCTCGATGAGCGGGTTTGGAATCTCAGTATGCCCGGATTTGAAACAGGCCTGCCGGTGATGCGCGTCGAGTCGAACAGTTGGGAGACCGCGACCCACCTCAATCAATTGGATCCCGAAGTTCCGGAAGATGACATCGAGCGCATCCAACTTGGCATGGACCATGTCGCGCTCTACATCGACGCCGACTGGATCGCTTCGCATGCCGCCATTCCGGTGGAAACGCGGATGTCGCCGGCGGCCTTCTGCTATCGCGTCACTGAGCGCGCCCGCGCCGCCGAAAAGCGCATCATTCTTCCCGAGGGCGATGAACCACGCACCATCCGCGCCGCGGCGCTCTGCGCCCAGCGCCGCATCGCCCGTTGCGTCCTGCTGGGAAATCCCGACGAAATCCAACGCGTCGCGTCCGGCCTGGAAGTCGAACTGCCGAAGAATCTCGAGATTCTGGATCCCACCCTGCTGCGCAAGAACTACGTTGGCCCGCTGGTGGAGATGCGCAAGAACAAGGGACTCACCCCGGAAGATGCCGCTGAACTCCTCAACGATAATGTCTGGCTTGGCACGGTCATGCTGGCGCTGGGTGAAGTGGACGGCTTGGTTTCCGGCGCGGTCCACTCGACGGCGAACACCATTCGTCCTGCCCTGCAAATCATCAAGACCAAGCAAGGTGCGAAGGTCGTGTCATCCATCTTTTTCATGTGCCTGCCCGAGCAGGTGTTGGTCTACGGCGACTGCGCGGTGAATCCCGATCCGGATGCGGAGACCCTGGCTGACATTGCCATCCAAAGCGCCGATTCGGCGGGGCGTTTCGGGCTGCCGGCGCGGGTCGCAATGATCAGTTATTCGACGGGCGAGTCCGGCTCCGGAGCCGATGTTGACAAGGTCCGTGAGGCGACCCGCCTCGCCAAGGCCAAACGGCCGGATCTGCTCCTTGACGGACCGCTGCAGTACGACGCGGCGTCGATGGCGGACGTCGCTGCGACCAAGGCTCCGGATAGCCCGGTGGCCGGACGTGCGACGGTATACATCTTCCCCGACCTAAACACCGGCAACACCACCTACAAGGCCGTCCAACGCAGCGCCAACGTGATCAGCATCGGCCCAATGCTCCAGGGACTGAGACGCCCGGTTAACGACCTTTCCCGTGGTGCCCTGGTGGAAGACATCGTTTACACGATTGCCATTACCGCGATACAGGCCGGCCAGGAGTAAAGATGGGCAGAGGGAGGCGATTCTCGCGGTGGGCGGGGGGCTCGGCCTCTTCTGACAAGTGAGATGGCCTGCGCGCTTCCTCGCCGGGCCGGAGCGATCAGAGCGTTCTGCAGACAAGGCTGGTGTGGGATGAGGCCGGTTATCCTTTTCCTGGGGACGGGCGTGGCGAGGCTCCGGCGACTTGGCCCGGCCGGTGTGCTGGCCTTCCTGTGGCTGGCGGTCCCTGGTGTCGCGGGGTTGCTGCTTCTCTACGAACTCGGGACGGTATCGGAGTGGCTGCATGCCCGCGGCGATGCCGGATTGCTGGTCTATGGGGTGGTTTTCATGATCGCCAGCGGCATCGGGTTGCTCCCCACCACGGCTCAGGCGGTCCTCGGCGGGTGGGTCTTCGGGCCGGCCAAGGCCTTGTTCGCTGCGACCGTCGCTTACGCCGGAGCTGCGCTGCTCGGCTTGCTCATCACCCGGGCTGTCGCGGGCAGGCGCATCGAACAAATCTTTGATACCCGCCGGCGTGCGCGCGCCATCCGCGATGCCTTGATCGGGAGGGGCTTTTTCCAGACGACAATGATGGTGGCCTTGCTGCGCCTGCCACCACAAGCCCCTTTTGCTTTCACGAACTTTGTCATGGTCAGCTGTGGCGTGGCCATCGGACCGTTCCTTCTTGGGAGCATTCTCGGCATGATCCCGCGGACGCTCGTCGTGATGATTTTTGCAGCCGCCGCGGCCCAAACGGGTGCCGAGGATATCCAGGCGTTTGTTCGCGAGGGACCGGGCTGGCCTGTGGCGGCGGCAGGGATCCTGATCATGCTCGCGGTGATGTCGATCATCGGAACCATCGCGCGTCGCGCGTTGATCCGTCTCCACGTCGACCCGGCGGCCTTCCAATAAGGCGCTCGACGCCACCTTGGGGAGTTGGTGGCTAGAGCATCTCTCGGAAATCATTTCCCGAGAATGCGCGCAGCAAACGAGGGTTCGGGGAGCATTCGCCTGGGCGAATCTCCGGGTGTAGTGCTCGGCATCCGCGCCGAGCACAAGCGTCGGTTGGCTCAAAAGGCAGTTGGAGGGGGCTCGACCATTATCCTCGCCGAGATCACGGTGGCCAATATCACCAGTCTCGTCGCCAAAGATTTGTCCGACGTGGACGCCGGACAATCATTCGTCTAGGCGCAATGCTCCCCAGACCCCGGCGTAAACGGCCTCGGTTGATCCTTACAGGGACTCGCCAAAATCTCCACCTCCCGATCATTTTAGAAATCTCTTTCGAGATCTAGCATCTCTCGGAAAATCATTTCTCGAGAATGCGCGCAACTGAAGCGTTCCGGGGAGCATTCGCCCGGCGAATCATTGTCCGGCTTTCACGGCGGATAAAGCCTTGCGGAGCTCACCTTTTCGAGGACGAGGGCCGCGGAGGAGAGAACTCGAAGAAGACCATCACTTTCCTTCGAGCTTGGCGGTGACTCGGGGCACACCGATCTCGCGTTTCGATGGACTCCCGATCACTCTGCTCGGCGCGGACGCCGAGCGGCACACCCGAGACGGGTATGTCCCCGAGACCGCCGTCGTCGCCACCCCGCCTCTGTTCCGCCATGGAGCATCCTAAGTAGAGCATGTAAGCAATGCCGTACCCGCCACTGGGCGCTTGATACAGGCGCCCCGGCAACTCGTCCGTCGCAGATGTGTGATTAATTGCAGCCTTAGGTAGCGGCCTGTTTCTCGGCCGTATAAAGAGCGACCAAAGCGGCGCCAATTGCCTGGGACAATTCTCCCAGGGTGGCGGGGACGATTTTCATGCGCTGGCGTTGAACCGGAAACAACCACGGCTCCGCGGCCGTGTAGATTGTCTCGAAATAGCTCTTGCGGAATTCGTCGGTGGTGGCGTCGGGATCGATCAAGCCGCCACCAATGACCACAAATTCCGCGTCGAGCGCGATGGAGAGATTGGCCACGTGAAGGCCCAGCGCCCTGGCTTGATAGTCGAAAATCTCCAGGGCGAAAGGGTCGCCCAGTTGTGCGCGCCCGCGCAGGGTGAGCGCTTTCTGCTTGGCGAGTTCGGGTGACCGAACGAGCTCGTGGTCGGGGTATTTGGACGCCAGGAAATCGAGATATTGGGGCAGGCCGGATAGGGTCGTGTAAGCTTCAAAACAACCCCACGTGCGGCCGCAACCGCAGGTGAACGGCGGCAACCCCAGCAAATGGATTGGCGCGGGCATGTGCCCGGCTTCCATGCCGGCCAGCGTATCGCCGTCCAGCGGAAACCCCTCCTGGTTGATGTAGGCTGCTCCCAAACCGGAACCGGGGGCCAGCATGATCACGGAGGCTTTCTTGTCGCCGCGGACTTTCGCGGCTTCGGCCACGCCTCCGTAGTTGCCGTCGTTGCCGGCCACCAATGGGATCGGGCGACCTGCTCGTTCAGCCAGTGCTTGCGAATAATCCGCGTGGAAGTCCCATCCCGCGAAGACCGCAGGGAGATTGGCCGACCGATCAAGGACCCCATAGCGTTGATAAGGGCCGGGGATGGCCAGGCCGACACCGCCGATCTGATCCCAGAAAAGGCCATTCTCCTCTAGGAACCTTTCGATACCGGCGATCCATCCGTCGACCACCGCTTGGGTTCCAAGTTGAGAATTAGTGGAGCTTTGCGCGAGCTTCAGCGAGATCGGCGTCCTGTCCGCAAACACGCCGCACGTCTTGGAAGTGGTGGCGCCGCTGTCGGTGCCGAGGTAAATTTGTTTCATAACACTTGGAAGGTAATGGATCTGGAACTAGCCGATTTGCCCGCGGAGAGCGAGAGCTGAACACAATCGGCTACGTCATGCGTCTCAACAAGTCGTCGAACTGGCTCCGGCTCCGGCAACCGAGGGTAAAGGCGTCAAGACACTCCAAAGCGCCGGCGAACGCGAGGCATTCATCCACTCGATCCGTCAAACCTCCGGCCCCGAGCAACTTCATGCCGATCACGCCTTTGCCATTCGATTTCATTTTCTCCAGCACGGCGATGACGGTTTGAGGATCGGCGTCCATAAGCTTTCCGGCGGGATTGATGCGCGCCAGGTCCACTTCGACCCAGGGTTCGTCCGCCGCGGCCCGCAGCGCGCCGAGGGAATGGCAGGAGACACCTTTGCTGCGCACGACTCCTTTTTCCTGCGCGTCGTCGATCGCGTCCATCACCGGCCGCATCGTTTCCGGCCACCGCGCGTCGGTCAGGCAATGGAGCAGGAGAATATCGATGTAGTCGGTCCCGAGCTCACCGCGGAAGCGATCGAGATCGTCGCGCACTTGTTCGGCCGTGCTGGCGCGTGTCTTTGTGAGGATAGTTATTCTTTCACGGGGCACACCCTTCAAAGCTTCGCGCACGTGAGGGTGGGTTCCGTATTGATCGGCGGTATCCCAGCCGGTCACGCCGTGGTCCGAGGCGTGCCGCAGCAAGGTCGCCAGACCCGCGAGCCCGAGTTCGCGACTCTGATTCGAGCTTCCACCCCAACCGCCCGTCCCGGTGCCCACAAACATCCGCGAAGCCGAAATTTGTCGCGGTCCGAGCAGCACCCGGTCGGTGGCGCGCCTTTGCGAAGACGCCGCCGCGACGCGGCCGAAACCACTGCAGGCCGCGACCGCGGCCAGAGTCTTGAGAAAATCGCGTCGCTTCATCCCGCGTTTTGGTGGCTGGAATATCTGCCACGCGTGCGCACCGAGCAAACGCGGATCGGACGACCGATTTGCAAGAAACTACCCGCGGCTGCGAACGCGCTGAATCCGCGCCTTTAAGGCGGACCGAACGGCGTCCCGAGCGTGGACGTCCTTATTCGGCAAACAAGGTCGTCGGCGGTGATATAAAGGGTCGCGCCATCGTCGCCCCACGCGCAGTTCGAGGTGACTCCGAGAAGGATGTTTCCGAGATGTTTGCCCTCGGGCGACAGCACCGCGACGCCGCCCGGCACCGTTGTGAAGACATTCCCCTGAATGTCCACCTTGAGCCCGTCGCAGGTTCCCCGGAAGCCCCGAAGGAGCAGGGGAACGCCATCGAAGAAGAGGCGGCCTTCTCCGAGGCGTCCGTCGCTTTGGAGGTCGAACGCCATGATCCGGGGGAGTCTTGCGTCGCTGACGGCAACGTAAAGCGTGGTTTCATCAGGACTGAAGGCAACCCCATTGGGATAGGGAAGTTCTCTGATGAGCAGATCGACGTTGAGATCTGGATCGATCCGATAAAGGCCGTTCCAGGGCATTTCCCTGAGTGGCGAAGCTTCGTGCCCTTTGAATCCGTACGAGGGGTCGGAGAAATAAACGGCCCCCGAGCTGTGGCAAACAAGATCGTTCGGATTGTTGAAACGACGCCCCTCGAACCGATCAGCGAGCACAACTTGTGTGTGCCCGTCTTCTTCCAGTCGAACAACCCGACGGCCACCGCTTTGACACAAGAGGAGGCGCCCATCGGTCGAGAGTGCGAGTCCGTTCGAGCCTGGCTCGACGAAATTCGGATTCGATTCGATTCCGCCGCTGGGAGTAAGGAAGATTTCCGCTTGCTTCGATCCCGGTCTCCAGCGGTAAAGAATGTTTGCCGGCACGTCGGAAAAGAACAGCGAGTCATCCTTCCACACAGGCCCTTCACTCCAGATGAATCCTTTGCAGACCTTCTCGACCCGCGCATGGGAGGCAACGAGCGTGTCGAGGGCGGGATCAAGGCGCTCGACGGATCCAAAGAATGAAGTTGCGTCAGATGGGAGGGAACCCGCCATGGCAAGATCGTCAGGATATCCGACGAATCCGGTTTGAGGAATGAGAATGAAGAGTAACTTGGCCCTATGAAAACCCTCCTGTCCTTTGCCCTCCTGGCCGTCGTCGTGGCCTCCGCATCCCATGCATCGATTAAGACGGAAGAAGTCACCTATTCGGAAGGCGGAAAGACCTTCAAAGGTTTTCTCGCGTGGGATGACGCGATTTCCGGCAAAGGTCCGGGAGTTCTCGTGGTGCATGAGTGGTGGGGTTTGAACGACTATGCGCGCGGGCGCGCCAAACAGCTTGCGGAACTTGGCTACACTGCCCTGGCCGTCGACATGTTCGGCGACGGCAAAGTGGCGGATCACCCGAAAGATGCCGGCGCTTTCGCGGGTTCCGTGATGAAAGATCCTCAGGTCGCTCTGGCACGCTTCACGGCGGCGATGGAGTTCCTCAAATCGCGGCCCACCGTCGATCCCGACAAGATTGCCGCCATCGGCTACTGCATGGGAGGAGCGATCGTCCTGAACGCCGCTCGACAGGGACTGGATCTCGACGCGGTGGCCAGCTTTCACGGCTCACTTGGCGGTCTCATGCCGATCAAAGGGCCGATCAAGGCGAAAATCCTTGTTTGCCACGGCGCGGATGATTCCTTCATTCCGCCCGAGACAGTCGAAGCCTTTAAGAGGGAGATGAAGGACGCGGGAGCCGACTTCAAATTCATCTCTTATCCCGGGGCGAAACATGGGTTCACCAACCCCGCAGCGGACGAGACTGGGAAGAAGTTCGAGCTCAATATTGCCTACAATGCCGAAGCCGACACCGAGTCGTGGAAGGAATTGAAAGCCCTGCTCCACGGGGCCTTTCCACGCGCCGGATCGAATTGATCTGACTAAGAGCCTGCCCAATTAGGGAGAGCCGCGCGAGAGCAAGAAAGCCCAGATGGCAAGGCGCCTGCGAGGGAGAATCCCCGCAGCGGGCTTTGACCGAGCAGGCAACGCCGCCACATGGCCTTGGTTGCTCTCGCAGGGTTGCGTGTCTTTTTTGCCTGACCTGCGTTGATCGGGCGGGACAAGCCCGCTGCGGGGATTGTCGCCGCGCTTCCGCCTCGGCCAGACAAAAACTCCCCAGCAACGCGGCATTCCCTAATTTTTAGACAAGCTCTAAGGCACGTTCCCAACAGGACCTGGAGAGCCCGCGTTACAGGCGGAAGAGAAGCCTGATCTCGCACTCCTCGCCTTTGGCGCTGCGCTCGACGCGGTCGGCATGCAATCCGGAGAGGTAGCCGGTGAGTCCGCTGACAAAGCTTTGTTCTTCCACCATTTCCTTTTTCGGGCGTGCGTCCGGCAAGTTCGGCAGGTTGCCGGTGTACTTGAGAACGACCTTCACGTCGAAGCTGTCGCTGCCGACCCGAATCTCGACCGGTCCCTGGGCGTTGGCTGAGACGTGCTCGATGGCTTCATCCACGACCGAGAGCACTCGTTTGACGTCTTCGGTCGGAATTTTCCATTCCTTGGCCTGCCGGGTGAAGAAATCGTCGAATGTTCCGACAGTGAGCGGCGATCCCTGATCGCCCAGCCGCAGATTGCTGTAGCGCCACGTCCCCAGGAGAAAGATGGCATTGAGAACCACGGCGCTAATGACGGCTGCCGTGATTTCTGAGCTGGTGAATTGGTGTGTCCAGGCCGGCAGCGAGCGATAAAAGTCCGGAAAGACCATCACCGAGAGCGCCAGAAGAATCGAAAAGCCAACCACAAGCGAAGCGCGCAGGGTAATCGGACGGCTCGCGATGATCTGAATTCCCGCAACGAACATGAGCGATCCGTTGAAGAACAACGCTGCGGCCATCACCGGACGCGGCATGCTCACAATCAGACTCGCAAATTTTGGCAGACACGCCAGCAGGACCAGCCAGCCGGCAATCGACCACGCGATGACCCGGCTGGTCGCTGCGGTGGTTTTCTCGATTCCGACCAGGCTCGGGCTGGCACTCATCCCCGGGGCGCCCAGGACGCCCCCCACGGCACAGCCAATCCCATCCGCCATCACCCCGGCCTCAATGTTCTTCATGTCCGGGCGGCGCCAGGCCACATCGTTCATCTGCTGGCAGGTTGTCAGGACGCCCACCACTCGCAAACCGGAAGCCAATCCCGCGATCGCAAAGGCGACCATGAGTGACGGCTCGAAGCTGAGTGAGATGAAGCGTGGGTCCGGCACCGCAAAGATCGGGCTCGCTGAAAGTTGCTCGAGAAAGTCTTCCGGAAACATGCCGAGCCACGCCGACAAAACATAGCCGACCAGGATTCCGACCAGTGCGCAGAGCAATTTGGGGAGGCCTTTCGCCCAAACGGCGAGGATGGTCATCGTCACAAGGACGCCGAGGGACGTGACGAGCATTCTTTCGCCTCGCACTTCGTTGGCCAACGTGGCTTCGGCGAGTGCACCGACACCGATTTTCCCCAGTTCGATCCCGACCGCGCAGATCACCACGCCGGAAACCACTGCGGGGAACAGCTTGCGCATCTTGTTGACGAGTTGGGCCATCCCCGCTTCGCACAGTCCGGCAAACACCACCATTCCACAGACGACGGGAAATCCGAAAAGAGCGGCCGCCTTGATGCTCGAGGGAAGGTAGATGGCCGAGACGACCGGTGGACACAGGTAGCCTGAACCAACCTTGCCCAGGCGAAGGCTCTGGAGCACCGTGAGGAAACCCACGGCAATCATCGCGAACGCCATCGCGTTGCGCGCGGTCTCATGGGGGAGTTTCGCCGCCGCGGCCACCAGGGCCACCATGACCAGGTAAGGACAGATCACCGCGACGTGCTGGAAGCCGAGAGCGAGCAACTGAAAAGGCGGCGGCCTTTCATCGAGCGCGTAGATGAGATCTTTGGGCCGCTCGGGCATGCCGGAGAATGCCAACGGACCCCGAAGAATCCCAACCAAAAAGTTGGTCCCTCGTTCGGGGATCAGCAGGGAGGCTCATCAATCCACCGTGGCCAAGGTGCGCAATTTGAATCAGACTCGCGATCATGAGAATGCTTCCAAACAAGTTCCTCGCGGCCATGATTGGGGTTCTGCCTTTGCCGGGCAGTCCGCGCTACGCCGGAAGCAGCCGCGCCGTGCTCAATGCCGCCCTGGCCGACCTGGATCAATACGTCGAGACAGGTGTGGATGTGGTCCTCCTCGAAAACAGCCAGGACATTCCTTACATCAAGCCGCCGTTGGATCCTCATGGGATCGCCCTGATGAAGCGGATTGCCAGGGAAGCACGCAAGCGCTTCGCCGGACCGATCGGCATCCAATTGCTCGAAGCGGCCAACGAGTCCGCTCTGGAGGTTGCCTGTGAGGCGGATCTCGACTTCCTGCGCGTCGAAGGCTACGTCTTCGCGCACATCGGCGGCGCCGGCCTCATTGAAGGCTGCGCCGGCCGGCTGCTGCGGAGACGCGCGGAGCTCGGTGGCGACCACATCAAGATCTTCGGCGATGTGAAGAAGAAGCATTGTTCTCATGCCTTGACCGGCGATCTCGACATCACCGATGTGGTCAAACAGGCCGAGTTCTTCCTGGTGGACGGTGTGATCGTCACCGGACCGAGGACCGGAGAGTCGCCCGAGCTCAAGCAACTGAGGCGTGTCAAGGAATCTGCACACGTTCCCGTCCTCATAGGCTCGGGAATGACCCCGCAGAACATCTCTCGATATATGCCGTGGGCAGACGGCTTTATCGTCGGATCCAGCCTGCGGGAGGACGGTGAGTTTTTGGGCCGCCTCGATCCCAAACGGCTTCGCGCATTCGTCGGCGCTTTCCACGAAGCCAGAGACGATGAGTGGCACTCGTGAATGGCAGCGCCTTGCGGCTGCTGCCCGTTGATGGGTGAGAGTTGATGGTTGAGAGATAGAAGGGGAGCTTGAGAGGGTCCAGCAGCTTGGCACGAAAATCGCTTTCATCGGCGACCCGATGATCGCATTCATACCACTCGTGGCTCAGATATGGAGTTGCGTTATGTGTCCTTGGGAAGGGGAGAATCCAACGCTTGGGCGGATCACCAGCTATAACCGCGTGGAAATTCTGCCACGCGACCCGATTCCCTGGCCGACCTGTCCAAACTGCGGAGAACATCGATTTTACATCGATTCCGTCGGGGGCGCGACTTCGTGCTAACTAGAACTCTGACGCGGCTCGCCTCTCGACATCACCAGGGGGCTCTCCGACATCACCAGGGGGCTCTCACGGTTTCCGGTAGAATCGGATCGCTTCGATGCCGCTGCCGAAATCCTTCAAGGCGTAGACACCGCGCTGTCCGCCGCGGCCGGGGTCGCGAATGAGATAGTCGAAGCCTTCCTTGCCGGAAATGACAACGAAATGCGTGATGCCGTTCGGGTATCGCAGCCGGGCGATCACCGGATTGTTGTCGAGCAGGTTGCTGTCGATCAGAAAGTACGAAGGCAGGTTTTCGTAGTGGGGGAGGAGGCGCGCTTTGAGCCCGGGTTCGAACTCGGCCGCCTTCTCCCAATAGATCCATCCCTGCGGGGTGTATCCTCCCGGCAGCCGCGTGAGGAACTTGTTGAGTCGCCCGGGATCCACATCGACGCCATAGCTGGCGAGCGCCATGGCTGCCGAAGCAACGGCACATCCTTCCGCCGCCAGCTTGCCGGGAGTGGGTCCCAGTGGATCATCTCCCCACCGGGGATCCGATTGAAAGAACTGGGGCACGTTCAGCTCCAACCGTCCGGGAAAGTAAAGCCCGCCGGAAGCGGCCACGGGCCGTTCTCGCTTCCAATCGCCCACCCACCAGGCGCCCCAAGCCCCGAGGCAAACCACTGCGAGCAGCAGGACCAGGAAAATCCGCCTTGCGGTCATGACCAACCGAATCTTGTTTAGAAAGCATGTTTGCGCGAGCCCTCATTTTCGCCCTCTGGTCGGCGTCCGTCGCGCTCGCAGGTTTCAACGAGGTCGTCTTGAAAGAGGTGCATGACATGCCGGCCGGGGGCGGTTACGCCACCAACCTTCAGGCCCACGCCGCGCTCGCCTCGGCGGTCGAAGTGGTTGACTCCGTCCAGATTCGCCCCGAACTGGCAAAGCCGGGCTATTGCTCAGGCGCCACCTATCTTGTTTTCCTCAAGACGCTCGCATCGCTCCAACAAAGCGGCGCCATCTCGCTTTCCCGGAAGACCTGGGACGCGCTTGTCCCCCGGCTACGTCCTGATGGCAAGGACACCCTTCCTGATGGGGAGAGCATTTGGGGACGCTGGAATGCGAACGGACCCGGGACGGCCCGCCTTTTTTATCAACTCGGGTTGGGGCGCAATTTCACGCGCTTTTCCGACGCAGTGCCGGGTGACTTCATGAAGATCTTCTGGACCGATGCCGTGGGAAAGAAGGAGAACGGCCATTCCGTTGTCTTTCTGGGCATCGAGACGGTCGACGGCGTTGAGATGGTTCGCTTTTGGTCGAGCAACCGTCCGGGTGGCTTTGGCGAGAGTGCCGTGCCGCGGGAGAAAATTGCCCGGGCGATCTTCTCGCGCTTGGAGCGGCCCGACAGAATCTCCGGCTGGTCAGGCCTCTCCCAAAGCGATCCGTACCTCGCCAGCCTGCTGACGACGGAATCGAGCTTCACGGAAGCAACCAGAATGTCGGGAACCGGCAGCCGATAGAGCGCCTGCCAAGAACTATCCACAGACTACGCAGATTTTCACAGATTGACAGAAGGCACGTCGCAGGAATTTGCGGTGCATCTTCGAGGTCGATGTAACCTTTCCGCCCGTTCATGCCTGTTAATCTGTGTCCATCGGTGGCTTATCCTAAGGATTGGCCTCGAGAAGGATGCGCCGGATCTCCGTGGTGGTCTCGGGGTTCTGCGGCGCGCTGTGGTCCGAAGGCACGATCCTCTCGCTCACAGCGGTTTGCAGGTGCGAGCTCCAGTACGGCACGACGCCATCGGTGCTGTTCGGCGAGTCTCCCTTGCCGCGGTCGCCGATAATCGAATGGTATGGAATCGTGTCCGTCAGCGGCAGGGTCTCGATGGCTTCCAAAATCGGCGAGCCGGATCTGAGAAAACGAATGCTGTTGGCGGGAAGTGTGAAGAGGCTGCGAAGGTCCTCTCGAATCGCCTCGACTAAAACGCGCCGGTCTTGCCGGCTAAACGTGCGCGGCATCTGAATGAAGCGGATCGCCCGGTCGATAATGGGATTGTGAGGAATGGGACTGCCCCGGTGGGGGGTTGTCACGTAAATGACCCGGGCGATGTCGGTGCGAGGCTTGAAATTGACCATTTCCTTAACCATGTTTCGCGCCTCGGGACTAAGGTCGAGTTCGGCAATCGGCGTGTCCGAGAGCACCTCCCAAAAGCTTTTGCCGGGGTCGCGGACGACGAGGCTCGAAATGAGCCCACCCATGCTATGGCCCACGAGAATGATCCGGTGGAGGTTACCATGGGGCCCGTGTCTCTCCAGTTCGCGGTGAAAACGGTCCAGCTCCGAGCGCAGCAGCATCGAGGAATGCCAGATCGGGAGGCCCGTGGGATAAAGGAAAGCCCAAAACTGATAGCGCGACCGAATCCGCACGTCAGCCATCAGGCCGTTGAGCACGTGCACCCAGGCTTCCGGTCGTGAAAACAAGCCGTGCACAAGGATCACGGGGATTCGTTCGCGGTCGAAGAGCTGAAGCTGATAGAGCCCCGCGTGCCGCAAATGCTGCCGGGTGAACACGAGACCGGGGATGTCAAAGGGGCGATTCGGCGAGCGGGAGAGGAGGAGGGCAATCGGCGCGGAAAAATCAGCGGCCAGCGGAACCTTCCGGTCACCCGCCGCGGCGTAGTTGGCTTTAAGCCGGTTGTAAAAACTGAGCCGCGCCTCACTGTCATCGAAGCTGAGAAAGGCCGTGACCGGCTCGGCAATTCCGAATCGCGAAACTCCAGGTTGGTCCTTGAGAAAAGGCGAACCCTGATCGTAGCAGAATACAAGGGGTACGCCCGCGCCTTCCTCGACCGCGCGCGGCTCCAGGCCTCTCAGGCGAACACCTGCCGCGGGAGTCACCAGATTCGCTGCGGCCGGGTCAAGCCGGCCCGCGCTGGCGCGCTCAATGATCAGACGGAACGCGCCGGTGGAAATTTCGCCATCTCCGAAGCGTTGCCCCTGCAAGGTCGCCACGATCTGGGCGACGGCCGTATTGTAGCTTTCGACCTGCCGTTTGTTTCCGCTGAGCATGCCGGACCAGGCTGCTTTCGCCGCATCGAGGGCCGCGGATAAACGATCGTCGAGATGCCCTCCGCGCGACTGCCCGCGGGCCAGAAGTTCGGAGGTTCGAGATGCGGGACGCTCGGCGGGAGTTTCCTCCGCCCAGGCGGCGACGCCGGTCGGAGTCAGGCAGGCGGCAACGACCGCCAGCCTCCATTGCTTGGCCACAGATCGACACGGATTCACACAGATAGAGGAGATCTCGCGCAGCGGACGCCGAGAGTCCAGGCGTAAGCAGCTCCACGCGCCTCAGCAAAAACAGCTGCTGGGCTGATCCACACGAAAACCTTCCGCACAGCGACAAAAATCTGTGAGAATCAATCTGTGGATTCCTTTAGCTAGAACCCCAGCGAGCGGATGAATTCGCGATTGCGTTGAGCGGATTCCTTGGGCTTGCCCATGCCAGGCAGAACATCCTGTTCGACCACGCCCCAGCCATCGTAGTTGAGGATCTGGAGTTCTTTCATCAACGCCGCGAAGTCGACGTTTCCCTTGCCGAGCTCGCAAAAGATGCCTTGCCGGACACACTGAAAGTAATCCCAGCCTTTTTCGGCCGCTTCCTTGCCGACCCCTGGATGATAGTCCTTGAAGTGGAAGTGCCAAACGCGCTGAGCGTATCTTCGCAAACCCTCGAGCGGATCGCCTCCGCCGAAGGTATAGTGGCCGCAGTCAAAAGTCAGGCCGAGCACTTCGGGATCGGTCAGCGACATGAGCCGGGCAATTTCCGCCGGTGTCTCGACATAACCGGCGCAGTGATGGTGAAAGGAGGTGCCCAGACCGGTTTCCTTTTTGACCGTTTCGGCGACCTTGGTCGCTCCCTCGGCAAAGTTCTGCCACTCCGCGTCGCTCAGGCCCATTTCGGGCGTCACACGTCCCGCATTCTTGGTGCGCTCCGGCACGCGGCCGTTTTCGTCGGCGAGAACGATTACGGGCAGGGTGCCTTCGACGTCAGCCATCAAGCGCGCAATGCGCACCGCCGTCTCCACGCCTGCGGCGTGTTCCGAGGGCTCCTTGAGAAAAACAGGCACGAACGCGCCGAGCAGGACGAGGTTCCGTGAATGAATCTCCTCGGCGAGCTTCTTCGGTTCGGTCGGCATGAATCCCCAATCTCCCAGCTCGGTTCCCGCGTAGCCGGTTGCCGCGATTTCATCGAGCACTTGGACGTAACCCGGAGCTTCTCCTTCCAGTTCGAATTCGAGCGCTCCCCACGAGCAGGGCGCGTTTGCGATCTTGATCATAGTATCACCTGTTGGACGTGAAAAACGAAACGCCCTCCGTCTGTCAGAGGAAGGGGGAATTCCGGGGGAATGATGATCGAAGACGGGTGGCCCGGTCAAGTCCCCCAAGGCACGAAACATGAGTGCGCGTCCTTCCTGGCCCGAAACTTCCTTCTCGTCCCTCAGGCTCGTGCTCGTCCCGCGTCCTCGTTCTCGTCCCTCCAACGCCGCCCTGACTCTCGAGGACGAAGGACGAGCACGACGACGAGGACGATAGGGCTACATCCTGGAATCGCTCGTCGATCAGCTTGAAACGCATTGCATCAGCCGACACGAAACTGTACTACCGCGGGTCGGAGTCTTCCCAGTTTTCCCCAAACAAGGCGTCGATCCTATGACTCAGCCCAATGACGAATATGTTGGTTGGCTTGTCGAGCGTTCCATGCTCCACCATGCCAAGAAACTCGCCCTGCGTTACGGTGGCCAGGGCCGGATGTGGCAGCAGCCGTTTGCCGAGGCGCGTCCGCGCGCTGCCTCCGCTCTGGCCTCGGTCTGGTTCACCGCGTATCCGGCGGCGATCATTACGCGCCCCGGCGAGTCGGTCTTGCGGACCCTGGCGGACCCCGGCCTCTGGGCAGCCTTGTCGGCCATTGGTATTCAGGGTATCCACAACGGGCCGATGAAGCGCTCCGGCGGCATCCGTGGAAACGACTACACGCCGACCATCGACGGAAACTTTGATCGGATCAGCTTTGACATCGATCCCACCTGCGGAACCGAAGAAGACTTTATTGCGATGGGCCGGACGGCGGCGGCTCACAACGCGGTGGTCGTCGACGACATTGTTCCGGCGCACACCGGCAAAGGAGCCGACTACCGGCTCGCCGAGCTGGGCTACGGGGACTATCCGGGAATGTACCACATCGTTTCCATCCCGGAGGCGGACTGGGGCCTGCTTCCACCGGTCCCGCCAGGGCGCGACGCGGTCAATCTTCCGCCGGCCACCGTCGATCAACTCAAGGAAAAGGGCTATATCGTCGGGCAATTGCGCCGCGTGATCTTTTTCGAGCCGGGCATCAAGGAGACCGATTGGAGCGCCACCGACGTGATCGTCGGGGCCGATGGCGTGGCGCGGCGCTGGGTCTACTTGCATTACTTCAAGGAAGGTCAGCCGTCGCTCAACTGGCTCGATCCCACGTTCGCCGCGGCGCAAATGATCATCGGTGACGCGTTGCATTCGCTCGACGTCCTCGGCGCCCGGATGCTGCGTCTTGACGCCAATGGCTTCCTCGGCGTTGAACGCCGGGCGGATGGGCCAGCCTGGTCGGAAGGCCACCCGCTCTCCGTGGTCGGCAACCAGTTGATCGCGGGAATGGTGCGCAAAGCTGGCGGCTTCACTTTCCAGGAGCTCAACCTGACCGTGGATGACATCGCCGCGATGTCCCACGGTGGCGCGGATCTCTCCTACGACTTCGTCACGCGTCCGGCCTACCAGCACGCGCTGGTGACCGGCGATACCGAGTTCCTGCGCCTCATGTTCAAAATCATGCGGGACTACAAGATTGATCCCGCATCACTCATCCACGCCCTCCAGAATCACGACGAACTCACCCTCGAGTTGGTCCATTTCTGGACGCTGCACGCCAAGGACACCTACACCTTTGGCGGGAAGACCTGGACAGGCGAGACGCTGCGCGAACATCTCCGCGAGTCGATGTATGACCGGCTGGCGGGCGAAAAGGCTCCCTACAATCTGCGCTTTGTGACGAACGGCGTCGCCTGCACGACCGCGAGCGTCATCGCCGCAGCCTTGAATATCCGCGACCTCCAGGCGCTCACCGACGAGCAAAAGACGCAAATCCAGCGCGTCCACCTGCTCCTGGTGATGTATAACGCGTTCCAGCCGGGTGTCTTCGCGCTCTCCGGCTGGGATCTCGTCGGCGCGCTTCCGCTCCCGCACGACGCAGTCGGCGCGCTCATCGCCGACGGCGACACCCGCTGGATCGAGCGCGGTGCCTACGATCTCGTCAATGTTAACCCCGGCGCCCAGGGGTCGGACGCTGGCTTGCCGAAGGCAGCGATGCTCTACGGTCCGATCAACGAACAGCTCGAGCGACCCGACTCATTCGCCAGCCAATTGCAGAAAATGCTCGCCGTCCGGCAAGCCAGCCGCCTCTACGCCAGCCACCAGATCCTGGTTCCCGAGGTCAAGAGTCCCGGACTCCTCGCCATGGTCCACGAGCTCCCCGAGGGCAAAGGCATTCAAGTGACCGCCCTGAACTTCGGGGCAACGCCCATCGACGAGACGATCGTGCTGCCCAACGTCCGGCCCGGTCCGGTCGTGGACATGATCAACGAAACCAACGAAGGAGACCTTTCAGCCTCGGGCGAACTTGGCATCCGCCTCGACGCCTACCAGGGAAAGTCGCTCCGCATCGTCGGCCCGCCGCCGCCAACTCTCTGAGCCGTTGCTTGGCGTTCGCTAAGCTTCAAGTTCCTCTCACGGAGGCACCGAGACACGGAGATGTATGAAAATGAAATGGGTACTGACGTCGTCGATTCCGCGCTTCGGCTGCATCAAGCGCTCGGATCTCCTCCCGACCTCCGCGCCCCTGTGACTCCGTGAGAGAACTGGCTGCCACACAACGTACTGGTCCAAACTTTAAGATTCCTCTCACGGAGGCACCAAGGCACGGAGATGCATGAAAATGAAATAGGGACCGCTGTGGTCGATTCCGCACTTCGGCTGCATCAAGCGCTCGGACCAGGGCTATTGGAAGTGGTCTACGAGGTCACCTTGGCAAGAGAATTGCAGAAACGGGGCTTCCGGGTCGAACGACAGGTGGCGGTCCCAATTGAATACGACGGCGCGAAGTTTGATGAAGGGTTCCGCGCAGATCTGATTGTGGAAGGCAAGGTGATCGTGGAGCTAAAGTCTGTCGAGAGGATTAGCCCGGCGCACAAGAAACAGGTGCTAACCTATCTCCGCCTCACCGGAATGAAACTGGGGTATCTTCTCAACTTCGGGGAGGCTCTGATGAAGGATGGAATCACTCGAACGATCAATGGGAATCTCCCTCCCGACCTCCGTGTCTCCGTGACTCTGTGAGAGATTAATCTTTGACAGAGGAATGAGTGTGGCCGTGGCCTACGAAGGAAAGTCGCTCCGCATCGTCGGCCCGCCGCCGCCGACTCTCTGAACCGTTGCTTGGCGTTCGCTAAGCTCCGAGATCCTCTCACGGAGGCACCGAGACACGGAGATGCATGAAATAGGTACTGCCGTCGTCGATTCCGCACTTCGGCTCTATCAAGCGCTCGGACCGGGCTATTGGAAGCGGTCTACGAAGTTACCTGGGCAAGAGAATTACAGAAACGGGGCTTCCGAGCCGAGGGACAAGTGGCGGTCCCGATTGAATACGACGGAGAAGGCTTTGATGAGGGGTTCCGCGCCGATCTGATCGTGGAACGCAAGGTAATCGTGGAGCTAAAATCCGTTGAGAGGATTAGCCCGGCGCACAAGACACAGGTCCTGACCTATCTCCGCCTCACCGGAATCAAATTTGGGTACCTCCTCAACTTGGGCGAGGCTCTGATGAAGGATGGAATCACTCGAACGATCAATGGGAATCTCCCTCCCGACCTCCGTGTCTCCGTGACTCTGTGAGAGATTAATCTTTGACAGAGGAATGAGTGTGGCCGTGGCCTACGAAGGAAAGTCGCTCCGCATCGTCGGCCCGCCGCCGCCGACTCTCTGAACCGTTGCTTGGCGTTCGCTAAGCTCCGAGATCCTCTCACGGAGGCACCGAGACACGGAGATGATGAAATAGGTACTGCCGTCGTCGATTCCGCACTTCGGCTGCATCAAGCGCTCGGACCAGGGCTATTGGAAGCGGTCTACGAAGTCACCTTGGCAAGAGAATTGCAGAAACGGGGCTTCCGGGCCGAACGACAGGTGGCGGTCCCAATTGAATACGACGGCGCGAAGGCTTTGATGAAGGGTTCCGCGCAGATCTGATCGTCGAAGGCAAGGTGATCGTGGA
The DNA here is from genome assembly GCA_963820865.1 of uncultured Verrucomicrobiae bacterium. GTDB lineage: Bacteria > Verrucomicrobiota > Verrucomicrobiia > Chthoniobacterales > Terrimicrobiaceae > DASTFP01. The sequence goes on along the minus strand of CAWGBZ010000007.1, from coordinate 155,055 downwards.
GCTAAAGTCTGTCGAGAGGATTAGCCCGGCGCACAAGACACAGGTCCTGACCTATCTCCGCCTCACCGGAATCAAATTTGGGTACCTCCTCAACTTGGGCGAGGCTCTGATGAAGGATGGAATCACTCGAACGATCAATGGGAATCTCCCTCCCGACCTCCGTGTCTCCGTGACTCTGTGAGAGATTAATCTTTGACAGAGGAATGAGTCCGGCTGGACCGCCTTGACGCCTACGAAGGAAAGTCCCTCCGCATCGTCGGCCCGTCACCGACTCTCCGAGCCGTTGCTTGGCGTTGGCTAAGCTTCAAGATCCTCTCACGGAGGCACTGAGACACGGAGATGCATGAAAATGTTCTGGCGAAGCAGAGCGCCGTCCGCATTCCTTCCTTTGTGACCTTCTGTTTAAAATGCCTTGGTGTCCTCTCAGCCGCCGCGCTCTTCTAAGAATGTTAAGTCTATTTCCGTGCGAACCCTTTCTCCACTCTCTGCAACAATCTCCACACCGCCGTTATCCTCACGAACAGAAGCAACGCGGTCAAAGCCTTTCGGGATCGCTGCGACTGCCATCACATAGTTGATTGTGGAGGGCTGCTCTGCCGATAAGGTGATGCAAGTGGGAATCCCACGTTCGCTAAGTGAGTTTGCTCGCGCTGACGCTGCGAGCCCCTCGGCGAAATAAGTTGTCGCCTCCTCAAGACCCATCACCGCGCGATGACGCCCTCTCCATGGAGAGTAATGACGCCCTCCGTTGGAGCACCAGATTATCGTTCCAACCAGGACCCGGGGATCCTTAAACGCGATCCAAAGGTATTGCTCTTGAGGAAATACAACCGCTGTCCATGCAAACCTCAGGTCAGATTGGCTAAAAACCATAGCCAGGTCTTCAAAGCCTTCCCGATTCGGGTAAATACTTAGGTCACTAACACTGCCATCAACGCACGGCACTTGGGTAAGATCGGTGAATTCTGCATCGGGTTTGAGAAACGAGTAACCCCCCTTTGCCGGATTTTCAAAAGTAGTTGGATTAACCTTCCCGAACGACCTGGGTGAAGTAGAGATCAAACCCGGGGATTGAAATTTGAGCGTCGCGTGATGGCCAAGAGGCATACGTCCGCTCAAACCTGAAATTACATGCCTTGAATAAACTGCTGAATGACCCTGTCTGATCTCGATGATCTTATCGACCTTTCCCTGCTGAACCGAGCCGTCTAGCTGCAGATGCAACGTAGATTTATCACTATTGCTGATGGTCTCGACATGGCTCCAAGGGCAATGAGCTGTTTCTCCGTGCGGCAAATAACGCTCGCCTTGATAGAGATCATTATTGGCTCCGAATGGCATACAAAAGAAATCACCCCTCAGGACCTGAAGAAGAGGTGCTTCGGCGGTATTCTCATTCCACCAGGGAGCAATCGAGAACGGTTGGATCTGACGCTCTCCATCAAGTGTGAAAGTCACCGGCGCCAGGTGGCCCCCTGATTCAGTGACTGCCAGTTCGACATTGTCATTTTGGAGGGAGAACGCCATTTGGCCAAAGGACCAGATCATAAAATTAAGCCGGTTTGATGGGGATAGAGTAATTGCGCGGGTGTATTTGTCGAGGATGGACCAGCATCCTCAGAAGCGAGACTTGCTTCTGACAATCTACTTCACGCAGCTTAACCCGGTCACGACCGCTCCGGGAAACATGTCCAGTGCAACGCGGCGAGCTCCGCTGGATGACTCCGCTTGCAGGGTGATCTTGCGGCCGCTGCCGCGAGTGAATGATAAAGGCGGAAGGTGCCTGCATTTTGCGGGCCTGCGCAACAAGTTGAAAGATTATGGCAACAAACCTGTTCACGGCGGTCTGACCAAAGGCTCCAGCCGATATTCCAGACCGTCCAAACCTTCCAGCGCAGGAGGCATTCGTCTGCGCTAGCCGGGACAGTGAACGAGAATCATCTCACTTCCTCAACTCCCCTGGGCACCGGAGGCGAAGGAGACATCTACTGATCAGGCGCATTGTTCTCGCGAACCTGCTTGCTGGAAGCAGCAAGCTAAATAGGGCGTGCAAGATCCCGGATTGCCGAGTGAGAATGTGAGGTGTTTATGAAGGAGCCATCGGATGCTGCCGCGGTGCGTATATTTCCTCCAGCGGTTCCGCTTCTTACGATTCTCATCGGTGTAGTTTTGAACCGTCTTTGTCCATTCAAACTCAAGCTCTCCGCTCTTTCGCGCTATGGGATAGGAGGGGCGATCACCGGCATCGCTGTTCTTGGCCTGGGTCTCTATTCGGTCATTCTCCTGCGTCGGACCGGCCAGAGCGAAAATCCGTGGACCCCGACGACAGAGATCGTGACTCGCGGTCCCTACAGGGTTACGCGTAATCCGCTCTACCTGCAGATGGTCTTGGGGTGCATTGGCTTTGCGATCCTCCTTAGAAATATCTGGATCCTGCTGCTGACTCCCTTGTGCGCCTGGGTGCTTCAAGTCCTCGCCATTTTGCCAGAGGAGGCGTACTTGGAGCGTAAGTTCGGCGAGAGCTATCGATCGTACAAATCCAGGGTCCGTCGTTGGCTCTAGCGGGGACTTTCCGGCGGTCGGTCATGCACGCTAATCAGCCAGGCGGTATTTAGCTAGCGTCGCGAAATCGTGAGAAGTGAAACACTCGCGGCTCGCGAACATCGAAAACTCCAACACGACCCAAACCGGGCCGCGGTAGCTTCCAGCGAGTAGGCATCACCTGTCATGCCGCACGTCGTCATGCTGCTCCCTTAGGTTATACCTTAGGTCGTAAAGGGAAGCGAAACGATCAGTTGCTTGGAGCAATAGGATCGGTCTAGGTGGCATGCATACGTGCAGCTTTGGTTTGCGTGAGCGGAATTGACAATCCAACGAAATGTACCCGGTATTTCTTTCGCTGGAGACGCCGTCCGGAAAACTTGTCGCAGGGGATGCAATTGTGTTAGCGAGGAGCCGGTATTTGGCCGTCGACGATTGCATTCGTCTTAATCCGGAGCGGGTGGGAACAGGTAACCAAGAGAAGTAAGCTCAAGCTACCGGCGCCCGCCGGGTTCCTTCTCACCCAGCAACTCGCGCTGCTGGGAGAACTAGCTCTGCGCATCCGGGAGGATGAAAAGGGTCTTGCGGCCATGGTGGAAGCGAGTCCCTCCCTCAATCATGTGCGCAGCATTCCCGGAATGGGACCAATCCTTGCGGCGGTGGTTGTCAGCGAAATCGATACCATCAACCGATTTCCTTCCGCGCAGAAGCTCTGTGGATACGCCGGGCTGTGTCCCTCGACGAGCAGCAGTGGAGGCAAGACCTTCCAGGGCAAATTGCTGCCCCGAAGCGCGGAGCTTAGCGACCAACCAGTCATGCATGGGAGCGGCTGGGGAAAGTCTGTGGAGCTTCTTTGTGCGGCAACGTACGATGATGCGCAATCGCATTCATCGACTCCTCGGGGCCCAGCACGGCCTGAAGCTGCCCCAGTGCAGTGATCTCTTCGGGGCCAAGGGGATGAGCTTCTTAAGCAACGTTGGCGCAGCACCTCTTTGATCTCTCGGGTGGCCTTCCCACAGAGGTGAACGCTGGAAACGAGATTGCCGCGCAGCAGATCGGCCAGAATGAGGCATCCACCTTATCAATCTTGATCTGCGCCTCGGCAATGATTCGCGTCTTGAAGGCATTGGCCAGCACGATGTCCTCCCGTGGCATGGCCTCTTCGAGAATCTCGAGCAGCCAGTGCCAGTTCATGCAGGCTTCAAAAACCACACGACACCCTGGCCATCGCCCCACCAGCGCAATAAACTGCTCCGGGTCGAGGTGATCGATGCGTCCCCTTTCCAGGACCTCTCCCTGCGCGTCACACGCAGAAGACGCTGTAGCGTTTGTGATAGTCGATGCCAATGAAGCTCGCTCCGCTTTCATGATAGGTTGTGTTCTCATGACACAACCTACACTCCTCGATTTTGTGCGGCTCGAGAGACCACTCTGCCTTGCAAATCAAGGTCCTATCAGCCTTAAATGTCGCCTGACCCCGCCGCGGCTCTGGTCTCCACTGGCCGGCGGAATTCTCAGCGGCAAGTATGCCAAGGGAGCGAAGACGAAATCCGACACCGCCCGCTACAGCGGCGAAGACAATCCTCCGGATGAACGCAAGCTGCGCATCGGAGAGACCGTGACGCAGTTGGCAATGAAATAGGACGGTCCGCTTCGCAGGTGTCGCTCAACTGGCTGCGCCAGCGCAAAAACGTCGTCATTCCGACTATCGGAGCTCGCCGCGCCGTGCAGGTTGAAGACAACCTGAAGTCTCTTGACTGGCAGCTAACAGATGAACAATTGGCCAAGCTGGACGACGCCACCAAAATCGAACTCGGCTTCCCGCACGATTTCATGACCAACGATTTCCTCAGGCAAATGGTGTTCGGCGGGACCCACGCCTCCTACCAGCCGAGCGGCCAACTAATACGACCGATGGTTTTGCCGCTCCCGTCAAGCTTGAGTTGTGGGCCGATTTGGGGTAGCTGAGTTTTGACGTTAGCCGAAAAAGATGAATACGAAGCTCCAGCGCCTAGTGTCGGATTATCAAACAGTCGTGTCGCGTCGTTTTACACAGCTTCGCACGGAACTCGGCTTCGCTGCACCGGAGTCGGACGTCGCGTGGGCATGCAACGATCTCGAACAAAAAGGTCGGCTCGCCGATGGCGCTCGGTATTTCAAGCACGGCTACGGCTGCGCGATCACGGGTGCAACCGATAGCGTTGATTTCGATTTCGGGGAGAATGGCGAAATCGATGGTTTCGCTGCGTCGAGCCTCTGGGAGTTTGCGGTGGCCTCAAAGAAAGATTGCGGCTTCGCGTCCGAAGAAGAGATCGCGGCTGCAATCACACGGTCGGCAGCTGAAGGTGCGCTTCGATTCTCTGGCTCCATACTTTATTACGTGCAGAAGAAAGAGGCTAAGTAGCCGTCAAAGCCACGGCGCTCCGCGCGTGGCTCATCTTGAGCGTTATGCTGGAAGGGCGGCAACTCGGGGTCAGTATGCATAATCGTACACATTCATTCATCTGAGGTCATTAGCTTCCCGCTCGATGAACCGCAGCATCGCCTTCGGGCCTTTTCTCCTCGCACTCTGCCACGGCCGCGTTCGCACGTAGTGCCCAACGTTCGCCGCTCCTCCCATACACAGCGTCCGTGCCACCCATTTTAAGGTACCCTAGCCGTAGCGAGCGACCTCATACCGCCGAGGTGAACTGGGTTGGTGTGTCTCCGCGCTGCGGGGTTCCGGGCGGCAGCACGGGGCGTTCTCCGCGGGGAAGGATCCGGGGATGCGTTCTGCGCTCATTCGGGTGTAGCCTTTAGGTCTGAGTCACAACGAGGAGGTCAATCATGGCCGACTATTTCACTCTGCTGCGAGAGCGGGTAACACTTAAGTGTCGTTCCATCGATCGGATCTTCTTGCAGGCCTATGTGCCGAAACTGCAGACGGTGGGCCAAGTCTGTACTTTTCTGCGTTGGCAGCGAAGATTCCCGATTCCTTCCTCGGCCGCCTTTGGCAAGATTGGGGATGCCTATGTAGAAGCCGTTCATTCTTATGCCAAGGCTCACAATATTCCGGTGGTGCGCTTCGCGAAAGGAGAGGACAAGGAGAAAACGGCGCGTCCGTTTCTGGAGGCTGCCGCTCGCGAAGGCAAGGACCGAGTCGTGTTGATTGGCATCGCTCAAGAGAAAGCCTCCGCTTGGCGATCCTGGAAGAGCAAAGGCCAGGAGAAAGCCGCTCATCCGCACATGGAATGGGGTCGACAGATGACCTATCAATCACTTCTATTTCTACCTCTGGGACTCGGACTGGGGCGCGGCGTTCTGGAAGACTAACGCCTATGCCCCTTATCCGATTTGGCTTTGGCTCAACGGCCATGAGTGGGCTAAACGGCAACTTGAAAAAGCTCGAGTTGGTTATGAGGCCCTCGACAATGGATTCCGTTGTTGTGAAGATCACGGCCATTGAGAGTTTCGGATCCTTAGTATTACGTCTCTATGGCGCTTCAGGTATTTACTGCGCCTGCTCCGCTCTTTACCGGAGCACAATACCAAAGCTTGTTTCCTTCGCTATCGAGGAAGCTGCCGACGTAGAACTCGTCATAGATCTGAACCGGATCAGAAATCACGACGCCATTCTCGCGCAGCCGCTTTTCCATCGCGACCGCATCGTCCGTTTCGATGGTGATGCGAGGATTCGGATTCTCCGTCGGAGACGCATACCAATTCGCTTTAAGCATGAGAATGATATCACCCAGCTGGTATCCGACCTGCGCTCCGCCCTCGTAAGCGGGCGGCAAGCCGAGCACGGTTTCATAAAATTGGTTCGCCCGGGCCGAATCAACCACGGGCAGGGCAATCACTTTAACACGCTGGAGATGCGGTGTGTTCATGGAGAGGGCTACCAATATAAGTTTCCCGGGCACTCGGCGGCGCGAGCCGCCCAAGCCCGATTCAGTTCAATAAAGTCCATCGCGCTTCTCAGCCTTTACTTTTCCCGTGAAGTGGCGCAGCGCGAACCAGAAGTAAGCAAAGGAGAGGACGACGGCGACCGGCCACCAGATGATCGCCGTCCGCAAACTCATCTGGCCTGCGGCACTGTTGTAGGCGGTCAGGGAATACTCCGGCGAAATGGTGGAGAGCAGAATCACGGGAAAGATAGCGGCGGCTCCGGCCGAGAGGAGACCGATAATGATCATGCTGGAGCCCACGAACGCCCTCATCTCCCGATGCTCGCGTAGCCCGGTGTAGACCGCCACCGCACCGGCGACGGCCACTGCAACTCCGAGCCAGGCGATCGGGCTGGCGGCCATGCCGCTAAACAAATCCGGCCGCACATACCAAGTTTCTACAGTGATCGCGGCGAAAAAGATGGGACTGACCATCCACAGCACGCGCGCCACGGCGTCGCACCGATCATGCACGAGGCCCTCCGTCTTGAGAGTCAGGTAGGTGGCCCCGTGAGCTGTAGCCATGAGCATGCCGACCACCCCCACTGAAACCGAGTACCAGTCCAGCAAGCCCACCTCTCCCTTCACCCCAAAGTGGGTGAAGAAGGCCATGTGAAACTCCCCGTTCTCGTTGAGAGGAACCCCGCGAATCACATTGCCCAGCGCCGCACCGAAAAGGACTCCCAAGAGCACATTCGCTGCGGGAAAAACAAAATCCCAGAACGCTTGCCACATCCCATCGTCGATATGACCGCCGACCTCCAGAGAAATCCCGCGGAGAATCAGCGCCCAAAGAACCAGAAACAGCGCCAGATAATAGCCGGAAAAGGCTACCCCGAGCAGGCGCGGAAAAGCCACAAACATCACCCCGCCGAAGGCGACCAGCCAGACCTCGTGCCACGACCAGAGCGGTCCGATGGCCGCGATGATTTGCCGGCGCTCCACCGGCGTTCTGGCGACGATATGATGCAGGATGCCAGCGCCAAAATTGCGCCCGTCAAGCGTCACGTAGACAATCAGCGTAAACGCCAGGATGGCGTACCAGATCTCAATCATGGTGTGGCTCCGGTCCGTGATAAATCTCCCGGCCAACCAGGAACAGAAAGAGCAGTCCCAAAATGAAATAGAGGCCGACGAATCCGATGAGCGTAAAGACGGCGTTGCCGGGGCTCACGATCTTGCTGTATCCCTCGCTCGTTCGGAAAAGGCCGTAGATCATCCACGGCTGACGCCCCAACTCCGCGGTCATCCAGCCGAGCGTGTTGGCGATATAAGGAAACGGAAACGCAAGCATCAGCGGCCAAAGCACCCAGCGGCTCGTTTCCAGCTTGCCCCGGAACCGTTGAATGTTTGCCACGATCATCAGCGCGATGAAGATCATGCCGAGCGTCACCATGAGATGGAACGCGTAATAGAGGAGTTCGATATTGTCGGGCCAGGTATCTTCCGGAAAATCCTCCAGGCCACGCACGTTGCCGTGGAACGAACCCTTGACGAGATAGCTAAGGATCCCGGGAATGGCGATCGGGTTATCGAGTCTCCGCTCGCGCACATTGGGCTGGCCGATCATGCTGATCTCGGCCATCGGCCCACTGTGAAATCGGCCTTCCATCGCCGCCAGCGCGACTTCCTGATGCCGTCCGACCATTTTTGCCTGCTCGTCGCCGGTCGGGTAAGCCACGAGGATGGACGCTACCAATCCAACGACCGTTCCATATCTGAGATAGAGGCGCGACTGCTCGGGGTAGAGGCCGCGCAACGTATAAAATGCACCCATCGCGGTCACGGCGAACGAACCGGTGACCAAGGCGGCCGCCTGATTGTGAGCAAACTGCACCATCGCCCAGGGGTTGAGCAGGTAGGCCCGCAGGTCGGCGATTTCCAACCTGCCATCCGCGGTCATCGCGTAGCCCACTGGATGTTGCATAAAGGCGTTGGTCACGAGAATGAAATACGCGGAGAGCCAGCTTCCAATGGCTACACCGAGCGCAGCCAGGAAATGATTGCGCGGCCCCAGTCGCTTCTCACCAAAGACCAGCGCGCCGACCAGGGCGCTCTCCAGGAAAAAGGCAAACATGCCCTCCATGGCCAGCGTCTGGCCAATCACGCCCCCGGAGAACTTCGAGAACTCCGCCCAGTTCGTCCCAAACTGAAACTCCATCGGAATTCCTGTCACGACCCCCAAGGCAAAGTTGAGGCCGAAAATCTTGGCCCAAAATCGGAGCGCGCGATTGTACCGCTCTTCACCGGTGCGTAACGCCCGCCACTTCCAATAGACGAGGAACCAAGCCAATCCCATCGTCAACTGCGGGAAGAGATAGTGGTACGTGATCGTGAACGCGAACTGCATCCGATGCCAGAATGCAGGATCGTTGAACACCGAAGTCATGGTTCGATTGCCACCCGAAAATGGTGTGAAATCAATCCCTAAATCTCCCAACGGTGTGGCGAAATGCCCCGCCCCGCCAATCAATACTCGACAGCGGTATGTCGGCGCTGATCGTCTCTCGGAAATCAATTTCGGGAGAACGTCGCTCAAGACGAGCGTTCCGGAGAGCATTCGCCTGGGCGGAATGCTCCCCGATACCGAAGGCGACGGCGTTCGCCTGATCGTTGAGGTGGCCCATGTCGTCTGCCGATCTCGCGTCGATCTTTTCGAAAATCTCTTTTGAGAGTCGCTCCAGCGAGACAGCGCATCCTCGCTCAATGACCAACTCGCCACGACGACGCCGCAATAGATCCGGACCGCGCTACAGCTCTTCCAATTCCGCCCGCGATCGCATCGCGGTGATGATGAGCGCCGGCATGGCGAACGCGAGCCTGCCGTCATTTCCCACAAAGCTTTGCAGTGCATGCTCCGACTCCCTCGCGAGCAGGTCGAACTGCTCATCGTCGAGCAGGCCACCCAGCGTCCAAGCGCACGCCCTCTCCGTGGAGACTAGCGCTCGGATCGATGCGAACCGAACCATTCCATGCTGCTGTGCGACCGTCGCATCGAATATCCCCGCGTCGGAGCAGAGAGAGTGCAGCTTTTGGGCATTACCGAGCACAAAAGGCGCGCGGAAGGCGGCAGCCACCTGGTCGCCGAACAGCCGCCGCAAAAGATCCTCGAACGCCGCATAGCCCGGCGAATTCTCCAGCGCGTCGCAGACCGCGACCGCCAGTCGCCCGCCGGGCCGCAGGACACGCATCATCTCGCGCAGCGCCCCGACCGCATCGCCAAAGAACATCATCCCAAACTGGCTCACCACGGCGTCGAAAGTTTCATTGGCAAACGGAATCGCTTCGGCCCGTCCGACCCTCCATTCTATCGAGTCGCTCTTGCGCCGGGCGACTTTTAGCATCTCGTCGTTCGGGTCGAGCCCGGTGACCCACCCGCCCGGTTCGACCCGCCTGGCAACGGCGCAGGCCAGCACACCGGTGCCGCAAGCCACGTCGAGAACAGACTCACCAGGGCCTATCTCTGCCGCTTCGGCAACGACTTCCGCCCAAGGCTCAAAGAGCGCCGGCACAAAAAGCTCCTCATAGATCTCCGCAGGGGATCGCTCGGCACGCTCTTGTTCCTTCATCCTCATTTGGCAGGTGTGTTGTCCTGCCCTCCTCCGTTCATCACTTATCCGCTTGCACCACGCAGATCGACCGCTTCGCAGAGCAACGGTGACGATCTGAAGCCGCGCAGCCACCGTCCGATAGTCGCCCGTCGCCCATGCCTGACGCTGCCGTTGCTTCACTTCGGTCATGAGATCATTCTCGTTTTCACAAATCACGCGACCTCCTTACGGCTATGGCTTGGCGAACTACGGAAACATACCACCGAAGGCAAGGCGGTGCGAGTCGCCAATCCACGATTTGGACCGCGAAAACCTGGTGATCCACCCTGCCCGACACCACCGCTGAGCAGAGATGACCGGATGCAAGTCGCCCTCGGTCTCCAGGCACCAACCGGCGTGTTCGATTAAGAGGGCGCCGGCAACCACCGCGAAAGGTCCATCGCGAAGTCCCGCGCACCCGCTTCGATCTCGCCGCGATCAACCTCAACGAGCGAAGCAACAAGCGCCCGATGCCATCGATGGCCTCGAGAATATTCTGCCGCGCCTCGATCAGGGCAGCGGGCACACTCTCGATGCGTACTCTCAGCTCGCTGAGCAGGTCCCCCAGCACATCCTCGCGTTGCAGGACGCGCAGCGCATCGAGACTGAGAATATTTGTTGTTCCCTCCCAAATCGGGAGCACCTGACTGTCACGAAGCAGGACAGGAAGTTCCGTATCCTCCACGTAACCGGCCCCGCCAAAGCATTCCAGGGCTTCGCTAACGGATGCGACCGCCAACTTCGCGGTAAACAACTTTGCCAGAGGCGTGACCAGTCGCAGGACCTTGCGCGCCAGGCAGAAACTTGATGCGCACAGGTTGTTCCGATTGATTCACACCCATACCGATTCTTCCATCGATCACACCGACGGCTTGAACTCAACAAATTCTCGCGTCACTTGTCCGGCAACGTTGGCGCGACAGACAAACCAACCCTTTTCCTTGCTTCCATCGTGATTGGCACGGAGGCGCGAGCAGCATCGATCCGTCGTGATCACGGCTTTGCCAAACGGTCGCTCGGTATACCCATGGAAATGCCCGCAAAAGACCGCTCCAAGATGGAGGTCCAAGAAGCGCTCGAGGAGATCGTCGGCGTTGAGAGGACGCATAGGCACCTCGGCACCCAGGGGAAAGTGCGTAAAGAGAATCGTCGGTTGCCGCCGGTCCAGCTTGGGAAGGTTTTCATCGAGCCACTTGAACGTGTCCGGCAAGATCTTCGTGTCCTGCCACGCATTGCCCTCGGTCGAGTCGATGCCCACGAACCGCCACCCGTTGTGTTCGAAAACGTAGTTGATCTGGTTCTTGAACGTTTCTTCGTAGGACCGCCGATCGGTCGGATCAAAGTAATCGTGGTTGCCGATCGTTGAGTAGACCGGGATGTTCAATTTCTCGAAGGCATCGCGAACTCCAAGGTGCTGGTCCGGTCTGCCCGCGTCGGCCAGATCGCCGCAAAGCAGGCAGAATTCCGCATCCGGAGCGCTGACCTTCATGGCGCCGACAGCTTCTTCGAACCACGGCCAGCATTCATCGTCAAAGAAGTGCAGGTCGTTCACGACCAGGAAGGTAAAGTCGCCCGTGCTCTTGAGATCGTCCGCCCGCAGACGACCCGGCCACATCCCAAGTGCCAGCAAGGTTCCGGCACTGAGGCGTATCCATTGCCGCCGCGTCATTCGCTCAGCCATCCACATACTTGAGCGACTTTTTCAGGGCGAGCAAGTTTCCGCGGACACGCTCCCGTGTCGCGCTTCTTAGAAATACAGGCCTCTCTCAGAGATCATTTCTGGAAAAGCGCGCTGAAAAGCAGTGTTGCGGCGACCCAGGAAAAAACTCCGGCCTTTGAATCCTTTTGGGTTCTTTCCAGAGGCGCTTGTCCAGATTCGAGGCGATGAGCAGTCTATCGATCTTGTGAAAGTCGCAGCGGAGAGGATCGGCCAACGACACGAATCGGGTCATTATGCTTCTGTCGTAGAGGCGGCGGGGCTAGCGCGCCCCTGTTAACGGTCGAGCGCTCTTCTCATTTCCTTTTGGTTTACCTGCTCAAAAGAGATTCCCGACCACTTCCAGCAAGAAGGCGTCCTGCCCGTGCCCTGCCAACAGAGACAAACCGACTGGCACTCCCGCGGAGTGGCCCACAGGCACCGACACCTGCGGCAGGCGTCCAATGCCGGCCAGGCTCGTCAATGCCAGCGTTCGGGGATAGTAGCCGCTGCCACTCGCGGCCCTTGGCAGGACGGCGCCCTTGGACGGGGCCAGCGTCGGCGTGGTCGGAATGCAAAGGAGATCGTGCGATCCGAGAAAGCTCTGCAAGCGTCGAAAATACCGCTCGCGCCGCGCCACCGCCTCACCGATGTGCCGGCGATCGAGCTGGTTGGCGAGCGCAAAGCTGGCGGCGGTGGCCGGACCGAACGCCGGCTTCGCGTCGGCGATCCAGGCACCGAGGCAACTCTCGATTTCCGCCCACTGCAGCACGCAGTATGTATCACCCCACGTCGGCAGGCCGGCTCCATCTTCATTGCCGGCGATGTCTTGCAGCGAGGCTTCCCGAACCTGCTCGCGGAAGCGATCCCGCAGCATGCGCACGGGTTCGATCATGGCGTGCTGGACCTCTGTATCGGCCTGGGCAAAGGCCTCCTGAATCAGGTAAATGGCATTGGGCACGCCAGCTGGGGGTGGCGCGCCGGGCAGCAAGACACTCGCCGCACGTGCCAGCACCTTCGCACTTGGGCTGAAGAGACCGACCGTGTCGAAGGTGGGGGCCAGAGGGTTGACACCGGCCACCGAAATGAAGCCGTGAGATGGTCGAAACCCCCAGATGCCACAGTTGCTCGCGGGGACGCGGATCGACCCGCCGGTGTCCGTTCCCAGAGCGAAATCGACCAAGCCGCAGGCCACTGCGGATGCCGAGCCGCTTGAGGAGCCTCCGGGAACGCGATCGGGGGCTCGGAGGTTAAGCGGCGTGCCGTAGAAGTGATTTTGACCCAGGAGACTGAAGGCCAGCTCATCGGAAACCGTCTTGCCGACGCAGCGGGCACCCGCCAAAAGGAGTTGCTCGACACATACCGCGTGGACGACCGCCGCGGGATGCGAGTCATGCCATGCAGGGTTGCCGCAGCCGGTCTTCCACCCGGCCACATCAATCAGGTCTTTAACCGCGAAGCTTAATCCGTCGAGCGGACCGGAGCCGGTCGGCGGCACCTCGAAGGTCGCCACGAAGGCATTGCTCTGGGCCGCGGTAGTCTTCACGGTGCTCATCTGTTGGCTTGTCGGGCGATCATTATCGGCCGGCTCTGCCGGGGAGACAAGGAAGCAAACGTGGGAACACGATAGGGGTCAACGATTTGAATATGACATTCGGACGACCAAGATCAGCTATCCCCCGATCGCGAACGATGAGCTAACTAAGCACGCCCGGCAGGATGTAAGCCACCGCCAACAGACTCTCGACGAGCATGAATGTCGGAGGCGCGTCACAATCCGACCTCCTCGCCAGCCGATTGGCGGCAACGTCCCCCGATCATGGCGACGTGAGTTCGCGCGGGACCGGCTCCTGCTTGACTCCGGGACGAGAGAGGAGGATTCCTGATCTCGTTCTCCTCGAATGAAAACAAAGCTCCTGCTCGTTCTCTGTCTAACCTTCTGCGGCATCGATGGAGCCACGGCCCAGACGGCCGGCCCCCCGCCCAACCTGGATCCCGAGCGGGTGCGAGCGATTGTCGAAGCCGAGGCGCAGAAGGCCGGGGCCAGGGCGGTCGTCTTCGGAATGTGGCAGAACGACCGCGAGATCCTGACCATGGCCCTGGGTCACTCGATGACAACCGTGCCGGCGACCACGGAGATGCATTGGCGCATTGGGGGGATCGCGGAGACCTTCATGTCCACGCTCTTATTAATGCTGGTCGAGCAAGGACGCATTAGTCTGGACGACAAGATCTCCCGCTGGCTTCCGGATTTGCTTTCGGCTGACCAGGTCACCGTGCGGATGCTGGTCGCCAATACCGCCGGCTACATCGATTACGTGAGAGTCGACGACTTCCTGGACTTGCAGGTGGCTGAGCCGTTTCGCACCTTTACGGACGAGGAGTTGATCAACTACTCGGTCCGCGACGGCAAAATGAACTTCGCACCCGGCACGAGTCAGCAATATTCCCATACGGACAACGTCATTCTGGGTCAGGTCATTCAGCGGGCCACCGGGCAATCGATGAGGGAGCTGTACGAGAAGAACATCTTTGGCCCCATGGGCATGAAGGACACCCAGTTTCCCATTGATCAAACCATTCAGAGTCCGGTGCTGCACGCCTACACGATGGATCGGAAGATCTACGAGGATTGCACGTATTGGAACCCGTTCTGGGGCTCGACGCCGGGATTGCCGACCTCCAACATCCATGATGTGGGCAAATGGGGGCCGATCCTCGGGACCGGCCGCTTGATCTCACCGGCACACTTCCAGGAGCAGATCGCTCCGACCTCGGTGGGCAAAGGCAAGAACAAGCCCGACCTCTATTTTGCGTATGGATTTGTCGTTGCCAACGGCTGGTTGGTGCAGAATCCCAGCATCAATGGCTACAGCGGAGCCTTCGGTTATGACCTGGCCAGCGGAGTGACGATCGTGGTCGGGGCCACCAAGAGCGAGAAAACGCCCGACGGGACCGCGTTCAACATTCTCCGCGAGGTGACCAAGGACGTGACGCCGGCCAAACCGATCAATTTCTAAAGCGCACTGCAACGAATCAGGCAGACGAAATAGACAGAGTGTGGGGCCTCTACAAACTTCTCGAATTCATCGTAGCACCCGCGCTGTACTTCGAATGCCTAATGTGGGGTTTGCTTTCTTCCGTCAGCCGAACCGCCGTTTGTGCTCGGCGTGGACGCCGAGCACGGCACCCGGGACGGGTGCGCTCCCCGGAACACTCTCTTGAATGCGCTTTTCGAGATTCGAGATGTTCTAACCGGAAAACCGCGGAGAGGTCGAGATCTCAAGGAGCCGCTGTAGCGAGCAGGATGTGCGTGGCGGCCGCGCAAAACGTAGGTAATGGGAGGAGCGTTGCGATTGGAGAGGCCCGCACGAGAGGGGTTTCACGCAACCGGCTAAGGGGAGCAAAGCGGGCACGAGCAGACATTCCTGCGCGCCAAATGGCGCGGAGAGAGATCAAGCTGTCCCTTTATGCCTGATCATCTGCCTCCGGTCCGGCGGATTTCCGCCAGATAACGGATGCCGGCAGGATCTCCGGAGGTTTGGCCACGACCTTGGAGACAGCCTTCAAGTATTCGGGATACCAGGTGCCGGCGAGAAACTCATCCATCGTCTGTTGGTCTTGATACAACTGAAAGACAACTACCGTGTCGGGGTCGGTGGCATCATAGCAGAAGAAATATTCCAGATGACCGGGATTCGACGCGGCGCGTGGCTTAACATAACGTTCCCAAACCGCACGCATCGCATCGCGCTGACCGGGCTTTGCTTTGTGCCGGACAAAGAGGGCGATCGGCTTCATAGGAGTCCTGTTTGGTCTTTTTGGTGTTGAAAGGGCTTGCATCACCAACTTAAGAGTTCGCGGTGCCGTGACAAGGCCGGTCCGCCCCCAACCCACCTCCACCGGAAGCTCGGCGATAAGAGGATGCGTTCTGCCAATCCTGAGCGCTCTCCTGCTTAGTCCAGGCTCCTCCTTCGCTCAGCAGCTCGGGTCCAGTCGGAACCCGATGGGCAGAGGGTTGCCGGCGGCCGTGCAACCCGGCCAAGCCCCGTTGGTCGACGGTCATGCGGGCCCAGGCAGAACGATTGGTTTGTGGGCTTCCGGCGAGTACCTTCTCTGGTGGACCAAGAATGGCCGAATCGCTCCCGTAGTAACGGCGGGCGGCAACGGAGTGTTGGGCTCGGCGGGCACGCGCGTCCTGATCGGTAACCTCGACTTTGACAACGACGTTCGGCAGGGGGCGCGATTTGCTCTCGGTTATAACTTCGTCAAGAATCCACTTGTCGGCATCGAGGCCGGCTCCTTCCTTTTGGCCGAACGACAAAGCGAGGTCAGCTTTTCGTCTGGCGGCCGTCCGGTCCTCGCGCAGCCGTTCACCAATGCCATGTTGGGAAAGCCGGACGCCACCCTCGTGGCGGCGCCCCAGGCAGCCCGTGGGGAAGTAAAGATCAAGTTTTCCAAGCGCCAGCCTGTTGCCGCAAATTGCGGCCACGGAGAGAAGCGAGTGTTCATCAGTGGCAGATATTCGGGCCACAGATGCTCACCGATGGAACACAGATGATATCCTTGAGAAGACCGCGCTTGTCCTCAAAGCGGTCGCGTCCGAAGCGGACAAGCATCTCCCACTTTCTTCCCCGTTGCTTTGAGTTCGTTCAGGACTTGTGCCTCCTCTTTCGGAATTTGTCGCAGCTTGATCTCGACGATCACGCTACCAAGAGATCCTCTTAAACCTGTAGACCGTCCGATCCTTGCCCCAATAATTGTGAGGACGCATCTAGCTATGAGCCACCAGTTCGATCCGTGTTTGATCGGTGCCAATCTGTGGCGGAAATACCTGGCTCGGTCTGAGGCACAGCCTCGCTAGGAGACTTTTCTGTCTTTGTAGTAATACTCCCGGTCGCGTTCATTGATCTCGCGCAAGACGCGGCATGGATTGCCGACCGCGACCACGTTTTCCGGGACATCCTTCGAGACCACGCTTCCGGCGCCAATGACCGAGTTTTTCCCGATGGTTACGCCAGGCAGGATGACCACATTCGAGCCGATCCAGACGTCGTCTCCGATTCTGATGGGAATGGAAAACTGGCTTCCGCCGCGGCGAAGGTCGGGATGCACGGGATGACCGGTCGGCGAGATCGTCACATTCGGTGCGATCATGACATTGTCGCCAATGTAGATATCGCCGTCATCGACGAGCACCAGGTTGAAGTTGGCGTAGAATCCCTCCCCGATGTGGACATTTTTCCCGTAAGCCATGTGAAGGGGAGGCTCGATCCAAATAGAGTTTCCGCAGCTGCCAAGGAGTTGTTTCAGCAAGGCCTTGCGCTTTTCCCCCTCGCTCGGTCTGGTCAGGTTGTAATCGTGAGTCAACTCCTTGCATCGCTGCCTCTCCTCCTCCAGCCCTTCTCCCATATCGGTATAGAGGTGGCCGGCCTTCATTCTTTCGCGGATTGTCATTTTCGTCTTTTATTAGTCTAACTTAGTCTTACTTATGAAGAGCTTCTGCTTGCCGGAACCAGAAACAGGGCCTCGGCTCGTTCAAGACGGCACCTCTCCAAAGGGGGTCAGCTATTCTGAAGGCCGCAGAAACTAACAGGGGTCAAACAAGGACTGGCTCTCTTTCGCGTACTCTATTCGGGCGGTCCGAGTGGTGGCTTCGTCGAAGCAATTGGTTGGATCTTTGTACGCAGTCCTGCTTTGGCAGTCGGTGCTCTTGCCGCAATATTAGTTTGCGCTAGCCCCTTAGCACCGATCAGATTTCGGTAAACTCGTCCTGGACAACTTTCAATCAGTTTCTCGTGGCTCTGGATCGGAAACAGTGTGTTTTGGTCGAGCGAATATAGCTGGAAGCCTAAATCCTCCAGGGTGCCGAGATAATCTTTTGGGCTGGACCCGCATCTGAGTAGTCCAAAAGGCCAAAACTCTGTCATGATGAGACAGTCGGAGCTTCGGGAGAGAACGCTGACGGCGCCCGCGAGAACCTTCGCCTCCGCCCCTTGAACGTCGATCTTGATCAGCTGAATTGTGTCAACGCCTTCCTTCTCTAGAATCGAATCAAGCAGCTCAGAGGAGACAGAGACGCGGTCGGGGCAAAGAGGGTCGTCGTAGATCCTGTTGTCTCCTCTGTTTTCAGGATTTCGATGCAATGTGATTGGCCCTTTAGCGTCTGACAGCGCCAATTGATAGGTACTGACCTTCGGGGAGTCATTGCCGCGCAAGTTGGACTGGACGGTGTTCTGGAGGAACGGCCAAGTCGCGGGATCGGGCTCGATGGAGACGATGCGACTTGGCTCTTTCATGCGACACAATGCCAGTGCCGTGTAGACCCCGATGTTAGCGCCGACATCAACGAAGGTCATTGTTGGCTCGATAATCGTTTCGAAGAAGCGAAGCTCGTTTTGCTCGTAGACACCCAGGGCGAGTGCTCCAGAAACAACAGGATCATCCGGATTCAAGTGGACGACCGCGCCGCGGATCACTCGAACACGCGGAATCATCGCTCGAAGAAGGGCATTAGCCACGATCCGCAAGTGTCGCGGCTTCAGCAACGTCGTGTAGATGAACTCCGCAGCGGTCACTTTGGTATCGAACGAGGGGTGCAGTGTTCGCGCTAGGAGAGGCGTCTTCTGGCGCAATCGATAAGTCTCTCGCGTCCGGAGGAGGCTTGGATCGTCTCGGCGCAGCTCCTGAGAATGGCTTCGATGACCTGGCGGGGTCTCTGCGGGAAGTCACGGCAAAGTTTGTCCGCCAGATGCTCAAGTTCCCAGTCCTTCCATGAAGGCGAGTCTTCGCTCATAGATGATCAGGATAGGCAAGTCTCTCCGATCTCCAAGGTGGAAAGAGGCGGTTGGGTCATGAAGGAGGAATCTCGGAGCTCGGCTCCTCTACAACGGAATGTTGTAGTAATTCTTCTGGAGAGACGTAACTCCTTGTCTCCACGAGTCGCCCGAGCGGATCAATTCGCCCAGGTCCTTGAGGTTACGCCGTCTGGCGCGCACCCGGAATGAAGGTGACCAGCAATCGACAGGGCCCGTCGTGTGATTTCCACGCATGCGGCGTCATCTTGGGAACGCGGACGATCGTGCCAGGCGTCGCCACGATCTGCTCGCCGTCGGTGGTACGGACATTCCCGGATTGGATGAAAGAGACCTCATCCATCTGAGTATGATAATGAAGGTCAGGACCCACATTGGCAGTCGTGACCTCGCTGTCAAAGCTTTCGATCAGGTCGCTTGAAACGATCACCTTGATCAAGATGTTTCCAACCTGAATGTCTGGTGTCTCCACGTTGCCTTGGCAGAGCAAATTTCACCGGAGCGAGGATGGTCAAGATTCAAGTGGGGCCTCATCACGCCCGATACAAGCTCGATGTGTTCGAAAAGGTGCGACCGCTGAAACCCAACGAATTCACCTGCCCAATCTTCAGATTGGAAACATAATAGCGGACGATGGGCTCCGCGTCGCCCGCGTGCAACCTCCGGATGTGATGGAAGGCACGCGTCTCGTCGACGGTAATTCGCCCATTCTGGCGAAGATGTTCGGCCCACGTTGAGACGAGATATTCCAGATTGAACATGCCGGGCCGATCAAGGCTTTCGTCGAGCCGGCAATGGAACGCTCCGTTGCGCCGAATCGTAGCTTGGACTTCCTGCATCAAAATCTGAAACTGTTCGCGATTCTCATAGGCGACGACGTATTCGATCGATATTCTGATCGGGCCCTCGTCGGCTTTGGGAGAGACGGGCAAATTGCGCGGTTGATCGAGTGGCGCTGCGTCCACCATCACCTCCTTGGCGAAGTTGATTGAAAATCGATGCCCGAGGGCCAATGCAACGAGGGCAATGCCAGCGGCTGTCGAAAAGGTCGGATCCAGGCCACCGTGGTCTGCTACCGTTCCCCAAACGATCGCCCCGGCCGCCATGCTACCTTGTCCAAGCACGATTTGCAGCGAGTTCATCCGGCCCCGCACCCAACCGGGCATCACCCGCTGCCCAGCCACCCAAATCTCCGCTCCCGCCAGCGCCCATGCCGCGCCCGCAAGGATGGCGCACAGCATCAAGGCAGGCACTTGGCGGACAAGCGCCATCGCGGCCAGGACGAGACTAACGATCGCCATCGCAATCGAGGTGATCGCATTCGCTGAGATTCGTGGCCGAAGGTATGGCAGCGCAAAGACGGCTCCTGCCAGCGACCCGACAGCGACGCACGTAAAGACAAGGCCGAGTTGCGCAGCGGAAAGTCGCATTTGTCTAAGCGCAATAACGGGCAGGAGTGCCGGAACGATCGAGATCACAATGGAAAACAGGACGTTCCGAAATAGGATAATTCTGATGCGGTGCGAGTTACGGGCGTACCGCAGAGAACTGATGAAGGATTCGGTAAAGCTCTCCCGGAGTCCGGTCGACTCGATCTGAAGCGACTTCAACGGAAAGATGGCAAGAGCGACGCCCACAAACGCGAGTGCATTCAATGAAATGAGCAGCGGCACCCAAAACAGCGACAGAAGGAAACCGCCCAAAATGGGACCGACAATTCCTGAAAGGTTGATTTGCACTCCTCCGAGCGTGATCGCGGAAGGGAGCTCCTCCCTGCTAACGATGTCCGGCACAACGGCTCCCCAAACTGGTGCGCCAAACGCGAGTCCAACCCCGAGCATGAAGATGCAAGTGAGCACAGCGTGGGGGCCGATCAATCGTGTCAACGCCCCAAGGGCTAGCAGCGCTGCGCACGCCCCCTGCCACAGCAAAGCGCTGACCATCACGATGCGCCGGTTCAAAATGTCGGCGAAAGCGCCGGCCGGCAGTGTGAAGAGAAAGAACGGAGTCGACGCGGCGGTTGCCATTAAGGACAGCTCGAGCGAGGAAGCGCCGAGATCATGCATCAGCCACGTGGCAGCGACCTCTTGAGTTGAAATGACTGTGCCCGACGCCACGCTCGTCAGCCACAATCGGCAAAACACCGGGTTACGAAGAGCCAGCCAAGTGGACGTCGACTTCATTCTCTTCACGAGTGCATGACACGCCCTCCAGAGATTGCCTTGTCCTTTTTGCCAGCCTATGCCCGCGAACGGCATAAGTCGAGAAAAAGTCCATCAAAAGACCGTGATTCCAGATGCGTTGCTGAGAGCGAATGGAGCCGCAGGAGAAGGGCGCAGCGCCTTCCGCTGCATCGAGAAGGACGAGGCCTCAGGAAGCTGAAAACGCCCCAGAGCGTCGGGAGCCTTTCAACTCGTGAAAATCGTTGCCGAGGGCTCCCTTGAACCGCCATCCCCGTCTCGGTCCCTGCAATTACGGCGACGGCGAATTGAATCGCTACGGAGATCAAGCCCGATAGAGTTCGTTCTTCACAGGTCGTTTGACTCATGCTCATGGATTCGCTCGTCGGGTCAACCTCTCCCGAGGGGTATGTCTCGCCTGTTGCCCGGCTGTCTGTTTCCGTTTCCTATTGATGAATCCGAATGCTTCCGCTCCAAGTCGAGGAGCGTCTTGCGGCTCTGTCCTTATCGAACACCAGAAGTCGCGTGAAGGGGGCAGATGCACCGTTCATTTCAACGTTGCGCGCCAGCATTTCAAGGCTCTTCCGCAGCCATAAGAACTAGGCCACAATTCGGCTACTCAAGGCTCAGCCCACCCTACGCGCCGGATAGAGAGGAAGGCCGAATGGTTGATGCGCGCCAAGGATACTTGGGAAATCCGCAGACTCGGATAAGTCGAGCCCCCGGCGTGGAAGCCGGGGCGACTTGATGTCTACGACTTTGGCTCGCGAGCGGGTCGCACGAGCGATTTTCTGAGAGCTGCAAAATCCCAATCGCTCTTGTCTGCGGCTGCGCGGAGCTCTTCCAGGTTGGCACGCTGTGCAGCGGTGGTTCCGTCCTTGGCAAGGATCGTCTCGATGCCATCTTTGATTCCCAGAAACGCCCCGAGCATGACATTTTCGGGGTTCCACATGAAGAGGACCTTGGATTCGTGCGTTCCCAGAACCAGGTTTTTGAAATCGATCGTCATATGCACCCCGCGCGATTCAAGGTAGTCGTTGGAGCAGGCACAGTCAAATCTGTCGCGCGTCGGCATCGAGCGGGCAGGAGAGGCCGCTCTGTTCCGCGAATTACGGGCTATTTTCGCGCCTTTGCGTAGAACTCCAAGGAGAAGCGATTTGATCTTTTGATCGCAGGGCGGAGGCTGAGAGGCGTGGAGTCAATTTTCGGAATCTTCGGGAAGGACGACCTGGATGTTGTTGAGCCAAGCCAGGCCTCGATGATCAAACTGTGCAGGACGCCGGAGGGGCGGCCGGCAGCGTTCGTGGCAGAGACCTACGGGCGGCTGACGGGTGAGCCCGGCGAGTTTATCTGTGCGCTGGGGCCCGGGGTGCTGAGTTTTTGTTTCCTCTCAAGAGCCAGTCACATGCGACAAATTTGAACTTGGTTCTGCGGCGCATGCTCCTGCGGTGAGGGACGCCGCACTTCAGAAGCGCACCGAGCCGGCTCTTCGGCCCGAAACAACGCTCGGCCCTGCTATCAATTTCGGTTGGCGCCCCTTACTGGGACGATGATCAACGGACATTTGAGACGTCCGAGCATACCGGTAAAAGCACTCCCACCCGCCACGAGGTGTTGCGCGGCGGATTTTCCGTGGGAGCCCAGGATGATGTAGTCCGCACGACGTTCCATTGACTGTTCGAGGATCTCATCGATGAGAAGTCCGGCGACAACAAAGCATTCCACCTCGATGCCCTTAGACCTCGGGGAAGCGGCGAGGGAGTTCAAACGTGTCTCGAGCCTGGCCTGGCTCGCGGGCGTTCGCAGAGGCCAGGCGGCAGCAACTGCTGGCCGTTTGGTTTTTCCGGCCGGGAGGTAGGTCGCCTTGGGTTCGACCACATGCAAGAGAACAATCCTGGCGGACATCTCTTGAGCGAGTGCAATTGCCCTCTCTACGACCACTGCTGAAGCATCGCTAAAGTCGACAGCGACGAGAAGGGTCTTCATTCCATGACGCAAGGGCAATCTGACGCGTTGAAGCAAGATTATACCAGCGAAGAAGGCAGAAATCCAGATCGTGCGCGGCTGAACCCGGAATCATTGGGATTGTTGAGGCCTACGCGTCGAGCGAATCCTCGCGCATGTTTCCATCGGCGCACAGTCGGCAGAGGCGAAGCCGGCTCTTGGTCTTGACGAAGCTAAAGAAAATCTCAGCTTCCTTTGTCCACATGCTTTGCATGGACGGCTCAATGGTTGGGTGAAGTTCAGGCCGCTGCGATATACGAGACTAAAGGCGCGCTTTACATCGGAGCGCGCCTGCGCCCCCAATCCTCCGCGGCGTATGCCGATGACATTCAGGCCTCCCAAACCGTTGACGCGTGTTCCCCGCGCGAAAGGAGGGATGCTCCGCGCGGTGCCCCCACGCACCATGGTAGGCGGCCGACCCGCAGGAACTGGTGAAAAACCGAACCACGCCAAGCATCGCCTCATCCTGAACGTCGACATAACCCGCCAGCAGGCAGTTGTTGGCGATGACCGTGCGATTTCCAAGTTGCACGTTATGAACGACATGAACGCCGGCCATCAGGAAGTTGTTGTTGCCGATGCAGGTGGTCGTTCCCTCCTTGCTTCCGCGGTGAATGGTCACATACTCGCGAAAGGCAATTTCGTCGCCGATACGCCGGATGCCGAGCGTCGGCTCAGGTCTTGCTGTACACCTCACTGTCGTCGAAGGCCTTGTTTTCGGCGATATTCAGCGCGTTTGCCTCGCTATCAAATTCCTGGAAGAAGCAGCTGTGGTATCCGGTGTGGCACGCGCCACCGGTCTGCTCGACCTCGAAAAGGAGGACGTCGCGATCGCAGTCGGCAAACCAGCGTTTGATCCGTTGCGTGTGGCCACTGGTTTCACCTTTGAGCCAGAGCTTCTTTCGTGAGCGGCTCCAGTAGTGCATGAGGCCGGTTTCGAGGGATTTTTGGAGCGCATCGCGGTTCATCCATGCGAGCATCAGGACCCGCCCGGATGGAACGACACCGCCCGAGGCTTGCTGAACAATGGCCGGGATGAGACCATCGGAGGTGAATTTGAAATCAAGTTCCACTGTTGCAGAATAGCAGACTGTCGGATAATCGGAAACGTCGTGTGAAAGAAGCAGAGATTTCCCAATCTAACGCGCTGGCATCGGGCTCCTCGCGTGGCCCACGCTACCGCTATTACTCGAAGCCTCCGACCACGGTTTCGTTGCGGTTGGCCGATCTGGCTGCACAGATTCCCGAAGCCGCTCGTTTGCCGGGCTTTAGCGGGGAACATCTCGTCGAATTCTCGTGCGAAGAGATCTTCAGCGGACTTACTCCCAAGCTGCCGCTCTCGCGGCTCGCGGAACTCGCCAGCGATCACGTCAAGGTCGATGGACTGCCGGATCATTCGATTCGGCTCCCGGTCGCGCGCTTGGCAGTGGCTTTCCGCTTTATTAACGGCCGCGAACTGATCGAGGAACCACCTCCGCCGGAAGAATCCAAGCCAGAACGGTCTCGGGAAGAGCTTGCTCCGAAGGCCGCGGGAGATGGAAGTCAGAAAGCCGCCCGCGATGCGGGGGGGGAAGCTTCGCCATCGCCGGATGATGGCACAGCATCTGCCGATGAGAAGAAACCGTCAATCGCGACGGCGATCTCGGCAGACTCGCCGCAGACGGGTCTTTCGCCGGCTTCTGCCGATGACAAGTCCCTGCCGGTCGAGGAGAAGGTTTCCGGCGCTGCGCCGGCGACGCCAGAGGAGACCGGATCTGAAAAGCCGAAATCGGAAGAGCCGGATCCCTGGCGGCCGATCCCCGTCTTCCCCATCCTTCGACGCAAGGTCACCGAGCCCCAAGTGAAACCTCCGGTCGCTCCGCTTCGTCCAATCACCGAGCCGCCCTCCGGGTCGGTGGAAGAGCCCGACGCCAAGGGGGAAGCAGCGCAGGGGTTGGCAAAGGAACGCGTCGCGCCTCCTGTCCACGCCGAGGCAGTCCTCGTGGAAGCCGAGCCGAAGCAGACGGTTGAAATCGTGGACCACGATGCCTTGCAGGCCGTGTTCATGACCGAGGAAACGCTTTCGGTCGATCGGGTGGTCGAACTGTGCGGTGGCCTCCCGGGCATCAAATCGTGTGTGCTGGCACATGGAGCGGCGGTGATCGCCTCGCATCACGTTCCCGAATCGTTCGACTTGGTCTCGCTCAGTGCGCATGCTCTCGAGATGCTGGCGGCGATGAGGCAATCCGCGGCGCGCATGGGTGTAGGAGCCGTGCCTGCGGTGACCATTCACGCGGAGAAGGGCCCGATCACTTTCTTTCACCAGGACGATCTGTGCCTGCTGGTCATGCATAAAGACCGCGGCTTCGTTCCGGGCGTCCGCGAGAAACTCCAGAACGTCGTCGAACGTCTCGCGCAGACGTGCCCCGAACTGCCTGGGGAGACGGCGCGCCCGATCGGCGGTCCCCGAAAGCCGGCCGGCTAGATAGTTGGAACGCCGTTCCACGTACCACCGAAAAGAACACCCGAGAAACCCCACTGACCCCACTCCGGAATGTTGGATCTTGTGCAAAAAGGCGGGCCGCTGATGTGGCTCATCATTCTCTGCAGCATCACGGCAGTCGGCATTTTTCTTGAAAGGCTTCTTTACCTGCACCGGGCGTCAATTCCGGTTGGCGATCTGCTTCGTGGCCTCGCCAACGTCCTGCGAAACGAGAACTACGCGGAGGCCCTCCAGGAGTGTGCCGGCACTCCCGGTCCGGTGGCGCGCGTCGCGCACGCCGTGATCTTGCACCATGAGGCGCCGCGATCCGAGTTGCGCGAGGTGGCACAGGAGGCGGGGCAATTGGAAGTGCCGCGGCTCGAACAAAATCTTCCTCTGCTCGCGACGATCGCCTATGCGACTCCGCTGATCGGCTTGCTGGGAACGTTGCTGGGGTTGCTGGTGGCATTCCAGCAAATCGCCGCGCATAGCGGCTACGCCACGGCCACCGATATCGCCGCCGGCGTCTACGAGAGCTTGCTCACCTCGATTGCCTCACTGGCCGTCGCCATCCCGGCGTTTGTCGCCTATAGCTACCTTTGTGCGCGCGTTAACACGATCATCCACGAAATGGAGCGGGCGGGAATCGAGATCCTGGCCATCCTTGACGAGGTGCGCAGGCACAAGAAGCCGTCGCCGTGAAACTTCGGCGCTCACTCTCTCCGCATCCCGCCTTGATTGTTTTTGCCCCGGCGCTCGGGCTGGCGCTGATCCTGATTTTCTTCCTGCTCTTGAGCACCTCGTTCATGCTTCAGCCGGGGGTGGCCATTGATGTTCCTCGGTCGCCCTTCCTCCTTTCGCCGCAGCGCAATCCACGCATCGTCAGCGTCACGGCACCACCGCTCTCCGCGATCTTCTTTGAAAATGAGGAGATGGACCTGACCCGGCTGCGCGGCACCCTGCAACGGCTGCAAGGGCGTTCGCAAACGATCATCGTCAAAGCGGACAAGCGCGCACTTTACGAGAATGTGAGCGCAGTGATGAATGTGGTTCTCGAAACTGGCTTTCCCGTGGTGCTGGCGACCGCCGAGGAACACGATGACGGTTTGTGAAACTGCGCATTCACCTCTTTGAGTGGCCCTCCCGCCACAATGTGCACCTGGCGCTTCCGATCATGCTCGTCCTGTCATTTTTGCTCCACGCAGGCAGCATGTTTCTCTTTCAAGCCACCTTTCCGCTTTCCGACAGCAGCCCTGAGCGGCCCGCTTCGATCAGCTATATTTTGCCGGGCTCTCCGGAGGCGGCCAAGCTCGCCCCAATCCTGGCTGCTTCGGATCCAGCGCTCTTTTCATCCGCGCAGGTCTTCGGGCCGGACGTCTGGAACTTGCCGGAAACCGCCTACGTGGCGAGCTTTGACGAAGAAGCGCCCGCTTTGAAGCCACTCCCGTCACCGCCACCTTCGCAATTTCTTTCTCCTGATACCGGAACGGGGCCGGTCACGGCGGCATCGAGCGTTCCGAAAGCCTCCGCGCCTCGACAGCTCGCCCCGGCCACGACCGTGCAATTCACCGGCGCATTGGAAGGCCGGGCGTGGACGCCGCCAGCCAATTTTCAGTTTTCCACGGTGACGGCCTCGACCCGTCAGGGATGGGGGCCGGCCGAGTTTCTGGTGGCGGTGTCGCCGGAAGGTCTGCCCCTGCACTTCTTCGCGCAACAGTCCTCGGGTGATGAAAACCTCGACCGGGCGGCCCTTCGCTACCTGGCAGGGTGTCGCTTTGCCGCGGCGCCTTCGGGAACCGAGCCCACATGGGGAATGGCGACCTTCATGTGGGGAGGAGACATCTCGGCGGAGACCCAGCGATGATTCGCATTGGGCTGGCCGAACTGGTTTTCCTCTACCTGTTGGTTTTTCTTGCCGCCATTTTTGCGGTTTGGATAGCGTATGAGATGGTTAGGAGAGTTCGCGAAAATAGCTCCCGTGTCGGCCGGCTGCGCTGCGCCGTTTGCTCCATGGAGTTTGAGGATCGCACGCCCGCGGCTCTTCCTCGCTGTCCGCGCTGCGGCAGCCTCAATGAACGAGAAAAATTGAAAGTATACTAAAATGGGAATGTGGATTGGAAGGAACCGGAAGGCCCGCGTGACTTACGGATTCGACGAAATCGCGCTGGTGCCAGGAGATATCACGATAAATCCGAATGAGGTGGACATCTCATTTCGGATTCCCCGCCGCGACGAGGAGCCTATCACGCTAAATATTCCGATTCTGGCCAGCGCGATGGACGGCGTGGTCGACGTCAGGATGGCCATCGCCATGGGCAAGCTTGGCGGGTTGGCGGTGCTCAACCTCGAGGGGGTTCAGACGCGCTATGAGAATCCCGATGAAGTGTTGGCGGAGGTGGTTTCGGCGGACAAAGAGAAGGCCACCACTTTGATCCAGAAGCTCTATCAAGAGCCGATTCGCGAGGAACTGATCGCCAAGCGGGTGCAGGAGATCAAGAGCGCCGGGGTGATCTGTTCGGTCAGCTCAATCCCCCAAAAGGCGGAGCGCTTCGGTGCGATTGCCCAGGAGGCGGGGGTCGACGTCTTTGTGGTCCAGTCGACGGTCTCGACCGTGCGGCATATCTCCACCGAGTACAAGACGCTGGATATTGCCAAGTTCTGTGCGTCGATAAAGGCGCCCGTGATCGTCGGCAATACGGTGACATTCAACGCGACCCGCGAATTGATGCAGACTGGAGTGGCCGCGGTTCTGATCGGCGTCGGACCCGGGGCGGCCTGCACGTCACGGGGCGTGCTCGGTCTGGGTGTCCCGCAGGTTACCGCGACGGCCGATTGCGCCGCCGCGCGCGATCATCATTTCAAGAAGACCGGCCGCTACGTTCCGATCATCACGGATGGAGGCATGAGCAAAGGAGGCGACGTTTGCAAGGCCTTTGCTTGCGGAGCGGATGCCGTGATGGTCGGCAGCGCGTTCGCCAAGGCCAAGGAGGCGCCCGGCAAGGGCACCCATTGGGGAATGGCCACGCCCCACGCAAATCTTCCCCGCGGCACCCGGATCAAGGTCGGAATGACCGGCAGTCTCAAACAGATTCTGTTCGGACCTGCCGACGTTGATGATGGCAGCCAAAACCTGGTCGGGGCCATTACCACCTGCATGGGTAACGTTGGCGCCGCGAGCATCCGCGAGTTTCAGGAAACCGAAATCATCATCGCTCCTTCGATAAAAACCGAGGGTAAGCTCTTTCAAGTTGTGCAGAGCGTGGGAATGGGCGCAAAGTAACTTTTTGATTGCCAACATACGGGACAACCCGCTGAGTTAGAGATTCCCCCAAGCCAAGCAATAATTCGATGAGCGAGCGAAGAGTAGTTGTCACCGGAATCGGTATCCTCACCCCGGTCGGCAGCGACCTGGACACCTTCTGGAAGAATCTGACCGAGGGGCGAAGTGGAATAACACATTACCAGGCATTTGATTCCACCGGTTACGACTGCAAAATTGCCGGAGAGGTTCGGGAGTTCGACGCGCCGAAGTATTTCCGGTCGCCCAAGGATGCCCGGCGCGCGGATCGTTTCGCCCAATTTGCCATGGCGGCGGCGAAGATGGCTCTAGAAGACTCGGGAATCGACCTGAACACTGTTAATCACGAGCGTTTCGGGGTGATGGTCGGCAGCGGGATCGGTGGCCTCAAGAGCATGGAGGAGGAATGTCGCCGCCTCTTCGATCGCGGCCCGTCCCGGGTATCGCCTTTTACTATAGCCATGATGATCAGCAATATGGCTAGCGGACTGGTCTCCATGGAATACGACCTGCGCGGGCCCAACATGTCGATCGTGACCGCCTGCGCGACGGCGAATCACTCGATCGGTGAAGCGTGGCGGATGATCAAGTTTGACGATGCCGACTGTTTCGTGGCCGGTGGGACCGAAGCGACGATCACCCAATTGGGCATCGGCGGATTCTCGGCCATGCGAGCTCTTTCTCTCCGCAACGACGAACCCGAACGTGCCTCGCGACCCTTTGACAGGGATCGCGATGGGTTTGTCATGGGCGAAGGCGCCGGATTAGTGGTCCTTGAAGAACTCGAGCACGCCAAGAACCGCGGGGCAAGGATCTATTGCGAGCTGTCGGGTTATGGACTCAGCGCCGACGCGTATCACATGACACAGCCTCTCCCCGAGGGCGAGGGCGCCGCGCGGTGCATGCTCATGGCTATGAAGCATGCCGGGATCAATGCGGACCAAATCGACTACATCAATGCCCACGGCACCTCGACGCCGATTGGCGATGTCTGCGAGACGAAAGCCATCAAGCAGGCGCTGGGGAGTGCTGCCAGCAAGACGATGGTCAGCTCGACCAAGTCGATGACCGGGCATTTGCTGGGAGCGGCGGGTGGCGTGGAGTTTGCCGCGTGCGCGTTGGCGATCAAAAACGGCGTCGTCCCCCCGACGATCAATCTCGAGGACCCCGATCCTGAGTGCGACCTCGACTACGTTCCGAACACCGCCCGTGAAGCAAAGGTCAAGGTCGCCATGAGCAATTCCTTCGGCTTCGGTGGTCACAACGCCACCCTGTTGGCCTCCGAGTTCGTCGGTTAGTCTAGTTGTTCTGTTCCCCGGAAGTCCGGAGAGCATTCGCCATGGCGAAGCTCGGGTGTAGTTGTTCGGCGTCCGGCCGGCCAAACTTCTGCGAGGGTGTCCTTCCTGATCCGTCAGGGCCATGATCGCATGATCGGGTCTCTTCCAATTGCCGCACCGACTGCCGTGCTCGGCGAAGACGCCGAGCACCAAACCCGGGGACGGGGTGTGCTCCCCATCCCGATGGCCGCGGCGTCACCAAGAGGTGTCTCAGACCCTGACGTAGGCGATCACCAGCGCCGTGATGAAGATATTCACCAAAGCCAGCTCGAAGAAGAAGTACCAGCCGAGCTTCATAAGCTGATCGTAGCGAAAGCGGGGAAGCGTCCATCGCACCCAGATAAAAACAAAGAGCAGGATGGAAACTTTTCCGAAAAAGACGCCGATATTCACCAAACCCCAGATCAAGCTGGCCAGCCAGGGCGGGACGAAGGCGAGGTTAAAAAACGAAGTGCCGGAGGCATCCGGGATCAAGGGGAAGCTCCAGCCGCCGAGGAAGAGCGTCACGATGACTCCTGAGCCGGCGATCATGGCGGCATATTCACCAAGAAAGAAGAGCGCGAAGCCCATCGATGAATACTCGGTGTGATATCCGCCAACGAGTTCTTGCTCCGCTTCCGGAAGGTCAAAGGGCAGTCGGTTCGTCTCGGCGAACATTGCCACCAGGAAGACGAAGAACGAGAGAAGCATCGGAATCCAGATGAGGATGCGCTGGAGTGAAAATCCCCCCAAAACCGCGGCCCACATCGCTTGCCAGTCGCCATTGATGAGCTGCTGGATCTCGAAACCCTTGAACCAGAACGGAGCAACCATCCAGCCGTTGTCGCGTTGCCAAAGGACGATCTCAGACAGGTTCAGGGTGCCGCACAGCAGAAAGACCGGAATGACCGACAATCCAAGGGCCAGTTCGTAGGAGATCATCTGCGAGCTGGAGCGTATCGCTCCAAGGAATGGGTACTTCGAGTTCGAAGACCACCCCGCCAGAACAATCCCGTAAACGCCCAGCGACGAGACGGCAAAGACGTACAGAACGCCGACGTTGATGTTTGCAATAACCATCGGAACGCCGAACAGGCTCGATCCGAAGGGCAGGACTGCCAGCACGAGGATTGGAGGGATCATCGTGAGCTTCGGGGCGATATAGTAGTAGAACTTGTTGACGCTGTTCGGGATGAAATTCTCCTTCAGGAGAAGCTTCATGGCGTCCGCAATCGGTTGTCCCAGGCCGAGCAGAGGAATGTCTTTGCGGAATCCAAACAGGGTCAGCGGAATGCCGACGCGGTTTGGTCCGACGCGGTCCTGAATGAACGCGCAAACCTTGCGCTCGGCGTAAACCGTGTATGAGACGAAACCAAGAATGATGCCGAGCAGGACGAGACTCTTGAGGAGCGAGGTCCAAACGAGGAACACCTCCGGCTGGAAAGCGTACGAAGTAAGATTGCTCACGGTTTAGGAGGCATTCGGTTGCGGCGTCGTCCCTTCGCTGGGAGCCGACGCGAGTTTCCCAGATAGATCCACACCGAGATCACCGATGCGGCTAAGCGAGAGCCCTGCAAGGGGAGCGATTTCCGCGGCCATCTGCTTGAAGAGCTCGTCGATGGTGTAGGTGCCATTCGAGTCGCTGACCGCTTGGAGAAGATCGCGGAGAATCTCCCAATCGTCGTGGGCCCTTCCCGGAGAGGAAATGGCACGATTGAGTCGCTGCAGCCGGCCTTTGAGGTTGATCATCGAGCCACGTTTCTCCGCCCAGCTCGCGGCCGGCAGAAGCACCGTGGCATGGGCCGTCGTGCGGTCTGGCAGGATGGCTGTCACCACCAGCGAATCGAGCTTTGGGAGATCGCTCTCCGGAATGCCGCAGTCCAGCGCGTCCTCACCGAGCACGAGCAAAGACTTGATCTTTCCGGCGGCGACGCGAGAAGCAATCTCGGGCAGCTTGCCCGTGGCGAGGCCGATCAGCCTGGCACCCCGGGTATTGGGGTTCCCGTCTTCGGAGACCAGGAATCCATCGCCTTTCTGCGGACGGGGCAGGATATCGAAAAGGTCGATTCCCAGAGCGCGCGCGAGGTATCGCGCAAGAAAGAGTTCTTCATTGGTCATGCGGGCCGAGGCGATCATCGCGGTCGCATTCGGCTGAGCCATGAGCTGGTCCGCCGCGGCCCGAATCGCGCTCGGCCAGTTCGCTGGAAATTCTTCGCCTTTGATGGCGGGCTCGCGGAGGCGTTCGCTGCTGTTGACGTAATGAAAATTCAGCCGGTGGCCATCCGGCATCCAGCACGAATTGACGAAATCGTTGTCGCGCGGGGTAATTCTATAAATGACGTTCTCGCGGCTGCCGATCAGGATGTTCGTCCCCTGGCCGCAGTTAACGTCGATGCTCTTGGTTTCCCGAAGGAACCAGACCCGCATGCTGAACCGGAAATCCTTCGACGTGAGGGCTCCCACCGGACAGATGTCGACCGTATTGAGTGAATAATTGCTGTCCAGTTTCTTGCCGGGATAAACCGTGAGGGTCGTGTGGCTGCCGCGGTTGACGAATCCAAGGACGTCATCGTGGGCGATCTCCTGCATGAAACGGATGCAGCGCGAGCACATGATGCAGCGCTCGTCGTCGAGGACGATGCGCGGCCCGATGTCCACGCGTTTGGGCTTCTTGACCTTCTCTTCGACGAAGCGCGACTCGCCGGTGCCGAACTCGACGGAGAATTCTTGCAGCCGGCATTCGCCCGCTTGGTCGCAGATCGGGCAATCCAAAGGATGGTTGATCAGGAGGAACTCCATGACACCGTGGCGACATTCCTGGACGAGTGGAGAGTCTGTGCGGACGGCCATGCCTTCGCTGATCTCGGTGGCGCATGAAATGGCCGGCCGCGGGCTCCAGGCAATCTCCGGGCGCCCGTCGGATCCGAGCACCGGCTTGCGCTCGGGGGTCATTTTCGGCATGCCCAATTCGACAAGGCACATGCGGCAGTTTCCGGGCGAGCTAAGTTTTGGATGGTAGCAATAGTGCGGAATGAAGTGTCCGCTTTTCATGCATGCTTCGATCAGCCGCGTGCCTCTGGGAAACTGCTTCCAGTCCCCGTCCACTTGCACATTCAACATGGGAACGTCCGCGGCGGTTGCGCTCATCGTCGTGTTCTTCCTCTCCTTTTAGCGGCCCTTCGTCAAGTGATGCGTAACGAAATGCCGTTACCGCTCACGCTTCGACTCCGAGGTAGTGGGATACTTTGGGGCGATCTGGTCCTTGATGCAACCCCAGAGCGATCGCTTCGATCTCCTTGTCCGCCATGGTTGTCCGTTCGTGCTGCCGCAAATGTTCGCCCCACGATTCGAGTCTGAACAATTCCAGATATCTATCCGGCTGTTGCGCATCCTGGTAGAGACGCCATCTTCTGGCGCCATCCCGCAGCCGCCGCTGCCGCAGTTGCTGCATGACGCGCCGGAAGCGTTCGCCGTTTTCCGGGGCGATACGATACTCAATGGCCACGAGGACCGGACCGTCCTCGAGATCCGCCTGAAGATTCGAGTGCGCTTCCGGCCAATGGGTCGATGGCCTCAGGTCAATGGATTCGTCGATGACCAATGGGAAGAACCGAATCAGGGCCAATCCGGCGATGAGGCCCGCTCCGGCCACCGCAAAGCATTCGGGTGTCCCGACCACCCCCGCCAGCCATCCCCAAAGCGCGCCGTCGAAGGCGAGCACCCCTTGAAAAGCCAGCAGGTAGAAGGCGAGCGCCCGCCCGCGCACCCAGTCGGGAACCGAGGTCTGCACCGCGACATTAAAGTTCACCAGCACCCCAACCCACGCAGCCCCCGAGAAAAATAACAGCGCTCCAGCGATCAGCGGGTTCGTGGTCACGCTCAGCCCGAAGAAGGCCGCCGCGCCAAGCACGGACCCCATGGCCAGGATGCGATCCAGCGCGAATCGGCTGCGCAGCCGGGGCAAGGCGATGGCGGACGCGATCGAACCCACCCCGAACGCGCCCAGGAGCAGCCCGTAACCGGTGGCGGAAGTCCGCAAGACGTCGCGTGCCAGTAACGGAAGGAGGGGCCAGACGGCCGCCGCGCAAAGATTGAAGACAATCGACCGGATGATCGGAGCTTGCAGACGTGGAGCGTGGAGCAAGTACTGAAAACCCGCACGAATCGCGCTGACAACGTCTTCGCTCAACCTGGAGGGCACATAAGGTGGCCGCTTCCAGAAGGCCACCGCGGCCACTACGGCAAGGAAGGAGGCAGCGTTGGCGAAGAAGGCAGCGGCCGCTCCGAAAAGGGCCACGACGATGCCGCCCAGAGCAGGTCCGATCGCGCGGGCCACGTTAAACGAAATGCTATTGAGGGAGACGGCGGCTGTGACCCAGGTCTTCGGGACCATGTCCTGCACCGTGGCTTGCCAGGCGGGCAGGCTGACGGCTCCTCCCAGGCCCAGTCCGAAGGTCAAGGCCAGCAGAACCCACGGTGAGGTAAATCCCAGCAGCGTCAGCACGCCCAGCACCGTAGCCATGAGCAGCATCCAGGCTTGGGACCAGAGGAGCAACGCCTTTCGGTCCGCAAGATCAGCCAATGCTCCGGCGATGAGGCCAACGAGAAAAACGGGCAGGGTGGAAGCCGTCTGCACGAGACCGACCAGAATTGTCGAGGTGGTGAGACTCGTCATCAACCACGCCGCGCCAACCGACTGCATCAGCGTCCCGATATTCGAGACGATGTTGGCGGCCCAAATGGTACGAAATGCCGGCAAGCTCAGAGGCGCGAGTAAAGAATTGCGTGGATCCGGCACGGCCGTGGCGGGAGTGGACGGCTGGCTCATGGTTCACGCGCGGTGTCGGGTCAGCTTCTGCCGATGTCGGTCACCAAAAAAAGCTGATGATAAGGACGGCAAGGACGACGAGGCTGATGAGAGTATAGAGCCGATCTTCCTGAACGGCGAAGCCAAAGGCGGCGAAAGCGACACGGACCAGGGGATTGAGCAGCAGAAGCACGACACCGATCATGATCAAGCTGCGGCGATGACCGATTTCTTCAGGGTGCAAGGCCCGTTGAATCATGGAGATCGGATTCTGGAAGTATTTCGGTTCTCCGCTGAAGAGATGGTCAGCCGCTCGCAGGCCCACGTGGGTGGCCAGATACCAAACCACGCCGGCGCCCATGATCGTCGCGGCCAGCAGGACTCCCCACAACATCACATGAGCGAGGGAATTCTGGAGCTGTTGATCCTTCATCTGTTTGAACCTGGTTTGATCCGTGTTAATGGAGATTCAGACCGCGCGCGATCATTTGCACCGCAATGACCGAGACCGCCGTTAAAAAGATAATTTTTAGCAACTTAACCGGCGCCACTGGAAGCAGTTTCGCGCCCAGAAAGGCGCCGGCCAGCACGCCCAGGGCGACCGGGGCGACCAAGGCAGGGTCGAGGTAGCCACGTTTGAGATAGACGCCCACGCTGGCAGCGGCGGTCACCCCGATCATGAAGTTACTCGTCGCCGTGGTAACCTTGAACGGGATGCGCATGATCTGATCCATCGCCACGACCTTGAAAGCCCCGGAACCGATCCCCAGCAATCCTGAAAGCACCCCCGCTACCCACATGACGCAGAAGCCGGGGACCACGTTGTAAACGCCATATGGGGTGGAGCCGCCAGGAACGGGCATCGCTCCTGGCAAGCGCAGCTTGACGGCCAGCGGATCGGAGGCGTCGGTGCTCGACAGATTTTTTTTCTTCCTGAGGGCCAGTAGCACCGTCGCGAGCAGGGCCACTCCGAAAATCACCGAAAGCACAGCGGGGTCGAGGACGACCGCCAGCAAGGCGCCGCAGACCGCTCCGATTGTCGTTGCCACGCACAAGAACAACCCGAGGCGCATGTTGGAAACCCCATCGCGCAGGAAGGCGGCGGCAGCTCCAGACGAGGTCGCGATCACCGAGCAGAGGGCTGCTCCCATGGCGTAGCGGATGTCCACGCCAAACCCGAGGACCAACAAAGGAGTGATGATGACGCCCCCCCCAAGCCCGATCAAAGCTCCGATGATGCCGGCCAACACAGAACCAATTGCCACAAGAATATCGAAAAGCAGCTCCTCCATGCGCCGCGCATTGTATGGCCAGTCGCCGGCGCGTTTCCAAATCTATTTCAGGAAGTCTGGTTCGCCGACGCCCCGGCCTCGACTTGTGACGGAGGCGGCGCTTCGTTCAGAACAAGCTGCCCCACGGCCACGACGGTTCCGTCGGCTTCGGCGCGGACGTCGAACATCCACAGTCCGCCCATTTCGCCGGTCTTTCTGGCCTGCAGGTTGATGCGCTGTCCGGGTCGTGCGGCCGCCGGAAACTTCATGCTGCGAATGGCGGAAAGAAGAAAATGCCGGCCGGGCGAAGTCCAGGTCCCCGCGATGCCGGCCGTTTGAGCCAGTGCTTCGGTCAGGATCACCCCGGGCACGATCGGGTTGCCCGGAAAATGACCTCGAAACATCGCATCGCCGGGCGGAAAAACTTTGAGGCATTGAGCCTCTCCCTCAGTCACAGAAAAAATCTCATCCACGAAAACGAATGGTTCGCGGTGAGGCAGGCCAAAGTTTCGCGGGTCGCTCATCCGGAGGGGGCTTAATCGCGGAATACGATCGCCTTGGCGCCGTGCACGAGCACGCGATCCTCGACGTGATAGCGAACGCCTCGGGCGAGGGCGAGCCGCTCGCAATCGCGTCCAAGGCGAACCAGATCCTCCGGGTCGTGGTAGTGTTCGACCCGGGCGACCTCTTGCTCGATGATCGGTCCGGCATCCAGTTGCTCAGTGGCATAGTGGCACGTCGCTCCGATGAGCTTTACGCCGCGCTCGAAGGCACGCTGGTACGGGTTCGCGCCGACAAACGCCGGCAGGAACGAGTGGTGGATATTGATGAGGCGGGCGGCGTATTCCTTGCAGAGCCAAGCCGGAACGATCTGCATGAAGCGCGCCAGCACGACCAGTTCGGCTTTGGCCTCGCGCAGGAGCCGGCCCGCCTCCTCGAAGGCCCCCAATTTATCGTCGCCGAACGGGATAAATTTGAAAGGGATCTGTTCGCGTTCGACCAGTTCCCGACAGATTTCGTGATTGGAAATCACGAGCGGAACCTCGATGCCGAGTTCACCGGACCGCCAGCGCCAGAGCAGGTCGACCAGGCAGTGTTCCTGCTTGCTGACGAGGATGACTGTCCGCGTCCTCCATTCCGCCGGTCGCATGGACCAGTCGGCGCGCAGGCGCGAAGCGATCGCGCTAAAGGCCGCGGCGAAGGTGTCGGGGTCCCACGGTTCATGCCCCTTTTCGATCGCCAGCCGCGCAAAGAACCAGCCCGTGCTCACGTCGGTGTATTGGCTTACCTCCAGTAAGTTGCCGCCATGCTCGGAAATGGCGCCCGTAATCTGCGCGAGCAGCCCCACGGCATCCGGGCAGTTGAGCTTCAGAATCGACACCATCCCAGCCATCAAAGCCTGCCGCGAGCAGCCTTCGCAAGGAAAAGTGGCCGGCGCACACTCTGGGCGACCGCAGGCGCGCGCTTGAGTGCCGAATCCATCTGCCTGGGAGCGCCGTGCGAGGGATACGCTCGCGAGACTAGTAGGACGGATCGATCTTGAGCGAGGAGAGGACGTTCTCGCGCAGCTCCTTCAGGGTGGTTTCCTCTTTTGCCGGGGATTGCCAGGTGGCGAAATAGAGGGTGCCCGTGGTGTCGTTGGCCTTGGCCAGATTGACGACCTTGATGTCTCCGTCGTCGCTTTCAATGGTGTATTCTGCTCGCAGGCATTGGAGCGGCCCCTCGGTGGTCTTTTCCACCGCGGGCCCGTCGCCTTCTTCTTGAGCCGAGGTCAGGAGGTCATTGGCGTATTCGCTCGGTTTCATCGAGGCGCGGTCGGGCACCTTGGTCGTGACGCTCAGAATCAGGCCGGCACTGAAGGGATCTCCTTCGGCCTCCGCCTTCTCGCGAGTGATCTGATAGACGGTTACTCCGTCTTCGGACTCCTCTCGCACGTTCCAGCCTTCGGGAACCAGAATGGTCGCCTTTATCGCGGATAAGGCCTGTTCTTTCAAGGCTGGCTGCTGGCCGAAAGCGAGGGCCGTCGTCATCAGGATAGCAAGGAAGTACTTCATCGATTCTCTTTGGAGATCTGGGGAGATTTTGCGACTTCTGGAAAGCGCTGCTGCAGCTCTTGGAGAGCCTTCTCGGCCTCGGCTTCGTTGTTGGCCTTCCGATAGGCGTCGGCCGCCCTTCGCAACGCGCGCGGCGTAACGACTGCATCGTCGTAGAGCACGGCCACCGTCATGAAAGCCCTGGCCGCGCCATCGTAGTCGCCGCGTGCGAAAGAAATTTCGCCGGAGAGCAGGCGCCCCTCGGCATTCAGACGCCCTTCGGGCTGGAGCAACAGAGATTCATCGCAAAGCTTGGCGGCGTCGTCGAAGTTCTTCTGGCCAAGTGATACCCCTGCTTTGGCCTGCAAACCGCGGGCGCGGCTGTAGGGTTCGCGGGCCGCCTCGAGATATCGGTCGACAATGGGAGCCGCATCACGGGTCTTCCCAAGCTGGATTTGGGCTTCGGCGAGCTCGATCAGGACCGCCGGGTCCGCATTTTTGGCGTCCTTGAGGACCGGCAGAAGATATTTCTCCGCGCCAGCGAAGTCGCCTTCCTCGAAACTCTTGCGTCCAAGCCAGCGCGTGATCTCCACGGGAACGGTGACGTTCTTGTTCTCCGCGATGGTGCGAACCAATGCCGGGCGATCCTCGAGATAGTAGTAACAAAGAATAATGCGCAGGGTCGCGCGCTCCCCGTACTGAGCGGCGTCCAGCTTGCGGGCGGCTTCGAGACTTTCAATGGCGCTTTTGTAATCCTTGTCCTCGAAGGCGGCCCAGCCAATCCAGAAATTGGCCTGCCCGGCGGCCGAACTCTTCGGATAGTCGTCGAGCAGCTTGCGAAAGGCGGCGGTCATGCCTTTGTAGTCCTGCTGTTGACCGAGGACGAGCGCCTTCTGCTGAAGGGCCAGTTCGCGCTCGGTAGAGGCAGGATAATTCTCGATAATCTGGTCGAAGTCCTTCAGCGCGGCCGTGTAATCCTTGTTTTGTTGAAAGGCCAGTCCGCGTTGAGCGATGGCGGAGGGAAGGGTGGCGCTTCCGGCATTTTTCTCGATGTATTCGGTGTAGGTCTTGATCGCGCCCGGGTAGTCGCCAGTCTGAGCCTGGCACCAGCCAAGTTTGTAGAGAGCTTTGGTCTTTACGTCAGGGGCGAGGCCGCTTTCACCGAGCTTCGCGTAGACCGGCGCCGCCTCCGCGAACTTCTTCTGCTTGAAGAGCGACTCGGCCTTGAGCAGGCTGACTTGGGCGCGTTCCATGGGGTCGGTAGCGCGCTGGAGAAAATCGTCGGACTCCTGGACGAGTTTGGGGTCGTCGAGCTGATAGAGGGTGAGCAGACGATGGAAGCGTCCTGGCGGCGCGGATGGGGAGTTTGGAAATTGCTCGAGGAGTCGCTCGTAGAGAGCCCGCGCGGCTTTGGCATTGCCCAACTGGCGCTGCGAATCCCCGGCGAGCAGGAGGATTTCCGCGCGCGCTTCGTCCGGGCTTCCGGCCGGCACCTTCTCGGACATCTCAACGACTTTCTTGTAGGCGCCGAGCCCATAATTGAGGCGGATCGATCCCAGGAAGGCGGTGGGCTTCCAGTCGCCGCTCTCCGGGAGCGACAGGACGAGATCGAAGAGCTTGAGGGCGCGCTGCTTGTCGTCAAGCTCTGCAGCCAGGGCGGCCGCCTTGACGGCCGCTTCGGCGCGCACCGCCGCGGGCGCCGAACTGTCGGCGATATCCGCAAAGCTTTCCAGAGCCTCCTTTTTCCGGCCGGCGGCAGCGGCGTTTTCGGCCAGGGAAAGCCGGGCATACTGCAGATAGGGGTTGTTCTTCTGAACCGAGGTCACCTCGCCGTAATATTTGGCCGCCTCGTCGGGCCGTTTCAGCCGGTCGAGGCAGCGCGCGATGTTGTACCTGGCGGAAAGGCGCACCTCATCACCAGCCGCCTGCTTGGCGGCCAATTGAAACTGAATCAAGGCGGGATCGTACTTCTTCTCGGCGAAGAGGTATTCCCCGAGCCGATAAGCGCCCGCACCGGCAAATTCGCCCTCATGGAATTCCTGCAACAGCCGTTCATAACCGCCCCGGGCGGCTTCCTCGTTACCCAGCATTCGATGGCACTCCGCCAGCCGGAACAATGCGACGTCGCGCCCTTTCGCCGTCGGATAGGTAATGAGGAACTTTTCGTACCCCTGAATGGCGTAGTCGTACATTTTCCTCGAATACGTGGTATTCGCGAGGTTCAGCTCTTCCTCCGCCGCGGTCTCTCCGGTCGCCGTGGAAGGACTCAGCCGGATATCTCCGTTTTGGAGTTCCGGTGAAGGCTGGGGAGCTGGAGTCGCCGCGGCCGACGACGGTGGCGGGCTGGGAGCGACCAAGATTCGGCCCTGCGGTCGATAGGGTGTCCCTTCCGGGCGCGGAGTGGCCGGCGGCGTCGGTGAAGGCTGGACGCGTTCCATCCAGGCCGGATTCTGATAGGCAGGCGGGGGCGTCGAACGAGGGGTGGAGACAGGGCGTTCCACCGGAATCGCTCTGGGGATCGGCACAGGAATCGCCCTGGGCGCCTGCACCGGGGTCGGCGAAGGCTTTTCCACGGGCAGGGCTCGGCGAATCTCAGGCTGCCAAAGCTGCTGCTGGCCAAAGATGACTCCCGCGGAGCCCAAAAGGATCACTCCGACACCCAGACGCATTACTCTGGCTTGCTGGTGGCGAACGCCACATTCCAGATATTGGCCGATCGGCAAATATCCAGCACGTCAACGACGTAGCGGTAGTCGACGTTCTCATCCCCGCGCAAAATTATCGCTTGGTCAGGGTAGAGCTGGGCAATGCGAGTGAGGGTCTCCAGCAGTTCGTCGGAGGACATCGCTCGCCGGTTCATCACAATCGATCCGTCCTTCTTGACGTTGAGGATCACCTCGCCCGCCGGGCGCCGGCTCTCCTGGCCTTCCTTCGCGGCCGGCACTTTCACGTCGAGTTCGGCTTCGTTTCGCGAGAAGTTCCACGTCAGAATGAAAAAAACCAACAGGAAGAGGAGGATATCCACCATCGGCGCGATCTGAAAGACGATGCGCTCCGGATAGACGTGGCTCCGAAAATTCATGACAGTTCCAAGCTCTCGGCCTTGACTTCGGCGGGCGGGTTCTTGACGCCGATCGTGCTCAGCAGAGCGAGGAGATGGGTGCTTGCAGCTTCCAGGTCAGAGATCAACGCGTGGGCGCGGCCTCGAAAGAAGGCATAGGCCGCCATGGCGGGAATGCCGATGAGCAACCCAGCCGCCGTGGCAATGAGCGCCTCGCCGATGCCCTGCGCGAGCATGGTCGGGCGGGTGGCCGCTGCGTCAATGGCAATCACCCCAAACGATCTGACAATCCCAATGACCGTGCCCAGCAGACCGACCATTGGCGCAATGGTCCCGATGTCGGCAAGATAGGCAATCTGCTGATTCAGGGCGCTGGCCTGGCGCGTTCCTTCGGTCTGAGCGATCTCCCGGATCTCCGCCATCGTGGCCTTCGGGTTCTTCGTCAGAAAATCCATCATGCGTTGAACGACACGGGCAATCGCTTCGTTATGCCGGTTGGAAACTGCCAGCAGCCCCAGGAAATCCCGTTTGCGGATGAGAGCGTCGGCCGTCTGCATGAAGCGCTTGGTGACCACGCTCCCTCGACGCAGCGAAAAGATAAAGGCAATGATCAGCATCAGGGTGATCACAGAGAGTACTCCGAGGGGAATCATCGCGGGGCCGCCGGCTTGGAGCACCTGCCAGAGATTGGCCGTCTTCATGAATTCGGCGGCGGGCGGCGGTTCGGGGGACTGCGCCAGGAGCGCTGGGCCAAGAGCGAGGGAGGCGAGCCCCGTGAGAGCGATTTTCATTGAATCGGAATAGAATAGTGTCTTCCGGCGGCGGCGCAAGCCCGCCAGTGAGGCCGGCGGGATGGGCCTCCGAAATTCTCGGTGCTCGTGGTTTGCTTCGTGGTACAGTTTCCACATGCCCGACGACATGCAAGCCCGACTTCGCGACGTGCCGCACAAGCCCGGCATCTACGTGATGCGCGACCGTCTCAAACGGGTGATCTACGTCGGCAAGGCACGGGATCTGCGAAAACGACTCTCGCACTACTTCAGCCCGTCCCGTCAGACCAGGGCCGATCCGAAAACGCGCGCTCTGATCGACAGCATCTGGGAATTCGAATGGCACATCGTGCGCAGCGAAGCCGAGGCCGTGCTTTTCGAGGGGCGTTTGATCAAGGAATTCCGCCCGAAGTACAACGTGAGCTTTCGCGACGACAAGCGCTTCCTGCTCGTGCGGGTCAATCTCAACGAGCCCTGGCCCAGATTCCAGCTCACCCGCCTCCGGAAAGACGACGGCGCGCGCTATTTCGGCCCCTTTGCCCACAGTGGCGCTCTGCGCACAACGCTTGGCGCCATCCGAAAAAAATTCGGAATTCGATCGTGTCGTCCGCCCGTGCCGACCGAGCGGGACTATCGACACTGCCTGGACCACATCATCAAGAATTGCTCGGCTCCTTGCATCGGAAAGATTGCCCAGGCCGATTACCTCCGCAGGGTCGAGGAGGCCTGCGAGTTTCTTGAAGGAGCGTCGCGCCAGATGATCGAACAAGTGGAAACCGAGATGAAGGCGGCGGCCGAGAAGCTCGATTTTGAGAAAGCGGCCCAGTTGCGCAACCTGCTGGACGATCTCAAGCGAACGACCAAGCCGATGACGCGCTTTACGCGCAAGGCGCTCCCCACCACCATCGATCCGGAAACGGACCTCCGTACTCTGGCCGATGCCCTTCAGCTCGGCCGTCCGCCGCGGATCATGGAATGCTTTGACATCTCCAATATTTCCAGCACGCACATCGTGGCCAGCATGGTGCGATTCAAGGATGGTGTCCCGGATCGTGCCAATTATCGACGTTACCGAATCAAAGGAACGCCGACGCAAGATGACTTCGCCAGCATGGCCGAGGTTGTTCGAAGGCGCTATGCTCGGGTGTTGCGCGAGGCACCGCCGGGCGCGCCAACCCTGGTTGACCGCGGCGACAGCACCATCGACTACTCGGCGGATTTGAACCAGGCATCCCCTGCCGAATACCTCGAACAAATCTCGAACGGCAGTCCGCAAGCCCCCGGCTTACCCGATCTGATCATTGTCGATGGCGGCAAGGGACAGCTCTCCAGCGCATGCAAGGAATTGCAGCGCCTCGGACTCTACGACCAGGCGATCATTGGATTGGCCAAGGAATTCGAGGAGATTTATCGGCCCGGCCGTCCCCTCCCGCTGCGCTTGCCGGAAGATAGCGGGGCGCTCAAGCTGCTCCAGCGGATCCGCGATGAAGCGCATCGCTTCGCCAACAGCTTCCACAGCCTTCTGCTTAAGAAACGCATCAGCGAAAGTCTGCTCGACGAGATTCCCGGCGTCTCCGAGTCTCGCAAGAAGGCCCTGCTGGAGGCCTTCGGCTCGGTCGACCGGATCCGGAAAAGCTCGGTCGAGGAAATCTCGTCGGTTGGCGGCATCGGTCCGCGGCTCGGCGAGCAAATTTCGCAATACCTCGCCGGCCAGTAGGTGGCTTGCGAGAAATTCGCGGCGATTCTTTGGCAGAAGGGATTCCGGGCCCTCGATCAGTCGAGTGTGCGCTGGTAGCGCAAGGCTCCGAAGGCCATCACCAATATCCCGAAGAGCAGGATGGGCCAGACGTCGGGCCACACATCGGGGAATTCGTTTCCTTTCAACAGAATCCCGCGCAGAACGCGAAGAAAATGGGTGAGCGGCAGAGCCTCCCCGATCGCCTGGGCCCACTCGGGCATGCCCCGGAAAGGAAACATGAACCCGGACAGCAACAGGGAGGGCAGAAAGAAGAAGAACGACATTTGCATGGCCTGAAGCTGGTTGCGGGCCAGCGTCGAAATGGTGATGCCGACCGCCAGGGTGGCGGCGATAAAGCTCAACGCGCACAGATAAAGCAGGGGAAGGCTGCCCACCATCGGCACGTGAAACAGGATCTTCGCTGCGAAGAGGATCACGGTGACCTGCACGTAGCCCACGAGAATGTAGGGAATGATCTTGCCGGTCATGACCTCGAGCGGCAAGGCCGGTGTGGCCAGCAGGCTCTCCATGGTGCCGCGTTCGCGTTCCCGGGTGACGGCCAGGGAGGTGATCATGACCATGGTCATGGTCAGGACAACACCCATCAAACCAGGGACGATGTTGTATTGGGTGATCCGGTCGGGATTGTACTCGAGGTGAATGCGCATCTCGATGGGCCCGGGGCTGGCCGCAAGGTCTTTCAACGGCCCGGCCAGGTCACGGTCAAAGGCGGTGCGACCGATTTCATTCATCACCTGCACCGCCGAGCTCACGGCCGACGGGTCGGTGGCATCAGCCTGAACGAGGAGTGCCGGCCGGTCCCCGCGGACCAGCTTGCGTGAGAAGTCCGACGGCACATTGAGAACGAACTGAACTTCGCCGCGGGCGAGGAGGCGCCGGGCATCTTCCTCCGTTTCGACGTGATCGACGACCTTGAAGTAGCCGCTGTTCTCCAGGGCATGCACGAAACGGCGCGCAAAGGGGCTGTTGTCGGAGGCGAGAACGGCCACCGGCAGGTTCTTTGGATCCGAGTTGATGGCAAAGCCAAAGAGAACGAGCTGGAGGATCGGGATGCCGAACATCATCGCAAAGGTCAGGCGGTCCCTCCGCATCTGGATGAACTCCTTCCGGACGATCGCGACGAAACGCGCGAAATTGAACGAGAGCGAGATCATGGCTGGATGGTGAAGGAGAGGATCTGTTTCAAGACGTCCTTCATTAAAAATTGTCGCGGGAGGTTTGCATCAGGCCAATGAACGCATCCTCCAACCCCGGTTCGATTTTTTGCCAGGCGTAGGGTTCTCGCTGGAAAGGCGAAATCGCTTGCCAGACCGCATCGGCATCGCGTCCGCTCACGTGCAGCTTGGCGCCAAAGGCCGCGACCTGCTCGATCCCGGGTAGGCCTTGCAGTTGTTGGGCGAGCCGGCCTAGTTGTGGACCCGAGACTTCCCAGGTCGTCAGATG
The DNA here is from genome assembly GCA_963820865.1 of uncultured Verrucomicrobiae bacterium. Classification (GTDB taxonomy): domain Bacteria; phylum Verrucomicrobiota; class Verrucomicrobiia; order Chthoniobacterales; family Terrimicrobiaceae; genus DASTFP01. Next base: position 110,084 of record CAWGBZ010000007.1, on the reverse strand, counting down.
GGCAGAGGCCAGGACGTCCTGGAGCGTCCCTTTGGCGAGCAACTTCCCGTAAGCGATGTAGGCCAGGCGGTGGCATCGCTCGGCCTCGTCCATGTAGTGGGTGGTCACCAGGACGGTGAGTCCCGCCGCAGCCAGACGGTGGATCTCGTCCCAGAAATCGCGGCGCGCTTTCGGATCAACCCCCGCGGTCGGCTCATCCAGAAGAAGGAGTTCCGGCTGGTGAATCAGACAGGCCGCCAGAGCCAGGCGCTGTTTCCATCCTCCGGAGAGTTGCCCGGCCAGCTGCCCGGAGCGCCCGTCGAGTCCGAGGCTTTCAAGCATCTTGCGCACCGCTTGGGCGGCATCCGGCATTTCGTAAATGTCGGCCACGAAGCGCAGGTTCTCGGCGAGCGAAAGATCCTCGTATAAACTGAAGCGCTGGGTCATGTAACCCACGCGGCGCTTGATGGCGTCGCTTTCCTGAAGGACGTCGTAGCCCAGGCACGTTCCGCTTCCGGCGTCCGGCTTGAGCAGCCCGCACAAAATGCGCAGGAAGGTGGTCTTGCCGCTGCCATTGGGACCGAGAAAGCCATAGATCTCGCCACGTCGCACTTGCATTCCCAATCCGTCGACGACGACCCGGTCCCCAAAGCTCTTGGTGACTCCCTCGACGTCGACGGCCAATTCGCCCTCCGGTTCCGGATTCATTTGCTCTGCTCTGCCACTTGCCCGGCCTCGGCGGCCGTTATCAAACGAACCTCGACCGGCGCGCCGGGATGGAGCCGGCGGGCGTCGGCAGGTTCCAAGGAAGCCTCAACCAGGAACACCAGTTTCCCGCGATTTTCCCGGCTGTAGATAATTGGCAGGGTGTACTCGGCTTGCGGCGAAACAAAACTCACTTTGCCCGTCAGCGGCTCGGCCAGTCCGTCCATGCGAATCTCCAGCGGCACCCCGACCTGCATTTTCCCGAGATCCGGCTCCGGCACAAAGAATCGCACTTTCATGTATTCGGGCGGAAGCACCGACAGCACCGGCGTTCCGGCGGGCACCCACTCGCCGGGCCGAAAGTAGGTGTCGTAGACCAAGCCAGTCGCCGGCGCCGATTGCTGTTTCTGGGTAAATTTCCAGTCAGCCTGCTCGAGGCCGCGTTGCCGCGCCGCCGCAGCATGTTGTGCCGCGAGCAGATCCTGTTGGGCCGCGTCGTAGTCTTCCGAGGCAATCACGCGCTTGTCGCGCAGGCTCTTCGCTCGCGTGTAGTCCATCGACGCCTTGTCCAACCGCGCCCGACTCTCGCGCACGGTTTCCTCGGCCTCGGCACGCGCCGCGCGTTCTTCCTCCCGCTCCAACTCGAAAAGAAAGACCCCCTTCCCGACCTGGTCACCCCGTCTCACGTCGAGGCGCTCCAAGCGGCCCGCAATCGGAGCGGACACGTACACCAACTCCCCCTCCCCGTACCCGGAAAAAAAGGCCGGCTCCGCCGGAGCCCGCCGGCTGCTGCGCTGAAACCAGAAAACCGCCGCCGCAATCGCCGCAAGCACGAGGACCAGAATGAATCGCCGCTTTTTCATTTCCCCGAAAAAGGACGATGCGCCTGCCGGCCCTTGGACGTCAGGATGCCATCAAAGAAGATTGCCAGGATGTGGTCCAGGGCCTCACCAGGACGCAGGTGCAACTCCTCCACCGTCTCCGGCCGGATGATCCCCTGAATGGACAGCACCAGCATGCGAATCAACAGGTCCCGATTCAGTTGCTGGCGCACGTGCCCCGCCCGGACCCCCTCCTCCAGCAAACGCCCAAAATAGCGCGGAATCGCCCGGCCGCGAAACTCCTCGATCACCTGGAAACAATCCGGCGCATACCGACGGATGTCCTCCAGAAAAACCGGGCTCACCTTCGCCACCTGGCTCTGCAAAAATCGCGCCAGATGTCCGAGCTTCGCAGGAAACGATTCCTTGGCGCCGACAATCGCCTCCAGCCCCCGGTCGATTTCGGTCGTCCGGCGCACCAAGACCGCCCGCAACAGTTCCTCCTTGCTCTCAAAGTGCGCATAGAGCGTCTTCTTGCTCATCCCCAGCTCGCGCGCCAAATCATCCATCAGGACCCGGCTGAAGCCTGAACTCAAAAAGATCCGCTCCGCCGTCGCCACCATCCGCTCGCGCACTCCCATCGTCAATGTTGCATTCACTGTGGAAACTCATAGCGTTTCTCGAGTTTCCGCGCAAGTGAAATTTCCGGGTGAAGCGGTAAAGAGGATTTCTGGCGGGTATTTTTTCCGGGGCCTCCCGGATTACCAATCGACGTTGGCGCCGCGGGTGTCGATGTGGGTAAAGCTTCCGTAGCGGCCCACCCCGCCCTTGAAAAAGCCGGTGGCGCGCATCGCCCGGGCCATCGCAGCCACCTTGCCCGGCGGACAACTGAAAACGATATCCATCGCGTTGTTGCGCACGTGGTAGGAATTGCTCTTCGCGCCGCGGCAGCGCGCGTTGTAAGCGGGAGTCCGGTAAACGGAGACGATCTCCTTCACGGGCACGTCGAGGCGATCGGCGAGCTGATCGACCACCTTCAAGGTGGAGCCGATGTTTCGCCAAAGGTAGCGTGGAGGAAGGGTGTTGTGCACGCTGCCATGGGACTTAGCATGCGGAGCGATCACCTGGCGAATGGACATCTGGCGCAATCGCATGCGCCCAAGAAAGTCCGCGTAACTGGGAAGCTGTGAACCGAGTTGCGGAACCCAGTCCGTAGGAATGTCGAGCTTGTCGAGCAGCCCGCGCGACCCGGGCTGATAGCTCGAGAAAAAATCCACGAAGGCTTGCGAGGTTCCGCTGCCCGCGGCCAGACTCGCGCCGGTCAAAGCGAGCAAGCGAAGAATTCCGCGCCGCGTGACGAGGGAAGGTTTTTGATCGTCGTTCTCAGGCGCCATCACTTCTGAAGTCTCGCTAAGAAAGCACAAATCCGGAATGTGCAAAGCAGTTTTTGCCTGCCTGTCAAACATTTTGCGGCGGAAAAATCGCACGGATTTCTGATCAATTGATGAAAAAAAGATTTCCCCCCGCGCTGCGAGTTGCTAACCAAGAGTGGTGGTGAAGTTCAGCGGAGTCTCAGCCATGTCTTTGCGCGTGTTGGGATTATTGTTATGCTGCGCGGCCTCCGTCCTTGGGCAGGGAGCGGGCAGCGAATATCCAATGCGGCGCGTCGCCGACATGTTCCAACCGCTCTCCCGTCCCGCGGAAATGATTCACGTGACGGCGGTGCTCGTCTTAATCATTTGCGGGTTCATCTTTCTGGTGGTGACCGGCCTGCTGGTCTACATCGTCGTCAAATTCCGACGCCCGGAGAACGACGACGGCAACGAGCCTCCGCAGATCTACGGCAGCACCAACATTGAACTCGCCTGGACGGTGATTCCCATTCTCATCACCGTCGTGCTGGTCTTGGTGACCAGTCGCACCATTGGCGAGATCCAGAATGCGAAGATGCCGGAGGATGCCTTGAAGGTGCGGGTGGTCGGTCACCAATGGTGGTGGGAGGTCCATTATCCCGACCTGGGAATCATCACGGCCAACGAGATCCACATTCCGATCAGCGATCGCGACATCGACAAGGCGACCCCGACACACTTCCTGCTGCAGTCCGCCGACGTCATTCATAGCTTCTGGGTGCCGCAGTTGGCGGGCAAGGTCGACGTCGTCCCGAACAAAGACAACGACCTGTGGTTCGATCCGTTCGAGACCGGCGTCTATTTCGGCAACTGTGCGGAATACTGCGGCACACAGCATGCCAATATGCTGCTGCGCGTGATCGTGCATACCAAGGAAGGTTTCGAACAATGGGTCGCCAATCAGAAAGCGACCCCGGCCCCGCCGGCCACTCCTGAAGAGGTCGAAGGCCACCGTCTCTTCTTTGCCAATTCGTGCGTGAACTGTCACAAAGTGGCCGACAGCGTGGCGGTCGGCGTGTTCGGGCCGGACCTGACCAAGCTGATGACCCGCCAGACGATTGGCGCGGGCGTCGCCCCTCTCAATCGGGAGACGCTCTGGTCGTGGATCCGTGATCCGCAGATCTTGAAACCCGGCTGTTTCATGCCGGATATGAAACTGCACGACAAGGAGGTGGACGCCGTCGTCGCCTACCTCGAAACCCTGAAATAGAATCGGACGCCATGAACGGATGCCCAGCGCGGAAATCGGCCCCAAGGTTAGCGTCCGCTTGCGTTTCCTAGCGCTTAGATATTATGGCCAACGGAACGACTACCGTAGAGCAGGAAGAAGAGTTTACTCCGCCGCCGCCAGAACGGGTTGGTGAAGAGCACGGGTCGATGACCCGGATCGTTCAGGAGCTTATCTACACGGTAGACCACAAGAAGCTCGGGTTGATGTATATCGGAGCGGGCTTCTTGTTCTTTGTCGTCGCAGGGATAATGGCCATACTGATGCGGGTGCAGCTCTTCTTTCCGGGCAGCACGTTTTTAGAGCCGGACGTTTTCAACCGATTCTTTACGATGCACGGCACGGTGATGATCTTTCTCGTGGCGATGCCGTGGGTGTTCGGGTTTGCCAACTATCTCGTGCCATTAATGATCGGAACGCGCGACATGGCGTTCCCGAGGCTCAATGCTTTTGGCTTCTGGGTGTTTCTGTTCAGCGGACTTTTTCTTTTCGCCAGTTACTTCACGGCTCCCGGCCTTTACAACGCGGGATCGGCTCCCGATGTCGGCTGGTTTGCTTACTCACCGCTGACGTCCAAGGCTTTTTCAAAAGGTCATAGCACCGATTACTGGACGCTCTCCTTGCTCCTGAATGGTATTGGAAGCATCGCCACCGCGATCAATGTTCTGGTGACCGTCTTTTGCTTGCGCTGCAAGGGCATGACTCTTGGCAAGATGCCGCTCTTCGTCTGGATGATGATCGTCACGTCCTTTCTCGTGGTCATCGCGATGCCTCCGTTCTCGGCCTGCCAGATCATGCTCATCCTGGATCGTTACCTCGGGGCGAAATTCTTTGACACCCAGGCGGGCGGCTCGGCGGTCCTCTGGCAGCACTTCTTCTGGATCTTCGGTCACCCCGAGGTCTACATCCTGGTGCTGCCGGCCTTTGCCATCGCCTCGGAAGTCATTCCAGTCTTCTCGCGGAAGCCGATCTTTGGCTATCCGGTGATGGTGGCAGCGACGGTTTCGATCGCGTTCATTAGCTTAGGGGTTTGGGCCCACCATATGTTCACCGTTGGCATGACCTCGATCGGCAACACCTTCTTCGCCATTTCGACGATGATTATCGCGGTCCCGACCGGCATCAAAATCTTCAACTGGCTGGGAACAATGTACGGGGGAAAATCCGCCTCGACGTGGCGATGCTCTTTTGCATTGGCTTTCTCTTTCAATTTCTCATTGCGGGCCTCACTGGTGTCATGCTCGCGGTCACTCCGTTCGACTGGCAGTTGAGCGATTCCTATTTCGTCGTCGCGCACTTCCACTATGTGATTCTCGGGGGCATCGTCTTTTGTATCTTCGCCGGCTACTACTATTGGTATCCGAAAGCCTTCGGCAGAATGCTCAATGAGAAGCTGGGCCATTGGCACTTTTGGTTGTTCTTCGCCGGGTTTCATCTCACGTTCGATCCGCAGCATTTCGCGGGCATCTTGGGAATGCCGCGACGCATCTTTACGTATGAGGCCGGCCGCGGGTGGGAGTTTTGGAACCAGATGTCGACCGTGGGAGTCTTCATTCAGGGCATTGCCATCCTCGTCTTTGTCTACAACCTGATCCACTCTTATCTCAAGGGCAAGGAGGCCGGTGACGATCCCTGGGACGCCTGGACTCTCGAGTGGGCCACGACGTCGCCGCCGCCGGAGTATAATTTCGACAAGATTCCCGAGGTCCGCAGTCGCCGGCCTTTGTGGGACTTGAAGCACCCTGAAGACCCCGACTGGAAATTCGAATGAGCGCGGAAAAAATCGGACATCTCCATGTGGGCAAGCCGACCCACTTCGTCAATGATCCGACCGATGAGGGCGGACCGTGGGTTTTGCCGTCCCAGCGAAAGGTGGGTCTCATTTGCCTGATCATCACCGAGTCCGCACTGTTTGCGATCTTCGTCGTTGCTTACGTCTACTACATGGGCAAGAGCCTGAATCCGCCCTTCCCGCGGGACGTTATCGGATTTCCCTCCAAGACACCCTGGCTGGCGAGTATCGCGCTCTTCGCATCCAGCTTCACGATCGTTTATGCCGAAAAGATGATGCACAAGCTGAATCGGAAGGGCTTTCTGATTTGGTGGGGCATCACGATGGCGCTCGGGACCTATTTCATTCTTTACTCAGCGTTCGAATGGTATCATCTGATCTATCACGAGGGCCTCACCATTAGCGTAAACGTCTTTGGTTCGACCTTCTATTCGCTGGTGGGTCTGCACCTGAGTCACGTGTTCGTGGGACTTATTCTCCTTGGCATTATCTTTGTGCTGACGTTGTTTGGTAAGATTCCGGAGGACCACATCGAGCATACCGAGATGATCTCGTGGTATTGGCATTTCGTCGATGCCATCTGGGTTGTCGTGCTCACTCTCGTCTACTTCATCAGTGTCCGTTACTGACCATGAGCCACGATCACGATCACTCCAAGAGCAGGGACTACGTCGAGTTGCCCACACCGACCGCCTGGCCGATTGTGTCCGCCTTTGGCTTGACGCTTGTTTTCCTCGGGATGGTCACCGACCTCGTGGTCTCGATTGCCGGCATTGTGGTCGGCTTGGTCGGGGCTGTCGGCTGGTGCTATGATCTTTTCCCACATCCAAAGCACGAACCGGTCCCGCTTCGTCCGAAGGCGGAGCACCCCGAGCCGATCCGAACGACCGGACGCGTGGTCCGCATCCTCGATGTGGGGAAGATGCATCACCGCGCGCGCATTCCGGTCGAGGTGCATCCGTATACCGCCGGCGCTTTTGGCGGAATCGTTGGTGCCATAGCGATGGCCGTGCTGGCCTGCCTCTATGGCATTTTCAAGTACGGCAGCATCTGGTATCCAATCAATCTTCTGGCGGCGGCGGGCGTTCCGGAACTGGCCGAAGCCAGCCTGGAAGCCTTGCGGCAGTTCAGTTTCACGGGCTTGGTCGTTGGTTCGATCGCCCATATTTCGATCTCGATTCTGGTGGGCTTGCTCTATGTCGTGCTGCTTCCGATGCTGCCTGCGCGGTTTGAATGGCTCTGGGGCGGCATCATTACCCCGCTGATCTGGACGAGCCTGATCTTCGCCTCGCTCCGTGTGATCAATCCCAAGCTGGCTATCGCGATCGATTGGCCGTGGTTTGTCTTTTGCCAGGTGGCCTTCGGCGCCGTTTGCGGCTTCGTCGTCTTCAAGTCTGCCAAAGTGGAAACGCAACAGAGTTGGTCAATCGCTGAGAAACTGGGGGTCGAAGCTCAGCACAAAACGGAGGACAAATCGTGAGGGCACTCGCCGGCATTGGCCAGCGCATGAAGGCCCCGCCGTTGCGATACGCCTGCGCGATAGTCCTGGGTGCCTTGCTGCCGGCTTGTGATTGGATGCCGGGCAAACCCACACCGGCCTCGGCGTGGCAGTCCCCGCACGCGGTCGTCGACTTCGAGAAGCTTTACATGGAAAGCTGCCGTGGCTGCCATGGGACGCAGACCGAGCCTTCCGGCGCCATCACCATGGACAATCCGATCTACCTGGCTGTGATTCCGCGTGATACTTTGCGCTCCATCGTCGTCAACGGCATACCTGGAAGCGCCATGGTGGCCTTCTCCGAAGAACACGGCGGGCCGCTCACGGAGAAGCAAATCGATATCCTGGTGGAAGGAATTATCGCGTGGGGCGCGAAGAAGCCGCCGAGTGGGACATTGCCCGCGTATAGCGCTCCGCTCGGTGACGTTGCCCAGGGTGCCACCGCTTTCGCCACCTTCTGTGCGAGCTGCCATGGCCAGGACGGAAAGGGCGGCAAGGCCGGCTCCGTCGTCCATCCAGCCTACCTCGGCTTGGTCAGCGACCAATATCTGCGCAGCATCGTGATTGCGGGGCGCAATGACCTTGGATGCCCGGATTTCCAGAACCGCGTTGCGGGCAAGGCGATGTCCGAAGAGGAGATTTCCGGTGTGGTCGCCTGGCTGGCGTCCCATCGCCGAAATGAGTTCGGGCAACCCCTCCCCTTAACCCAGAGGTAAAAGGAAGCACTTTCCATGAGCACGCACGAATCCAAGGACGCGGGCAAGCCCGCTGGCGGAAATGGTGATGTCAGTCGCCGCGACTTCCTTTTGAAACTCGGCATTGGGCTCAATGTCATTGCCGGGGCGATGATTTCGATTCCTTTGATCGGCTACGTGATGTCCGTCTTCGTCAAGAGGCTTCCCTTGCAGTGGACCTCGCTCGGACCGCTGGACAAATTTCGTGAGGGCGCGACGACGTTGGCGACTTACGAGAACCCTTATCACCGCGAATGGGACGGTGAGGCCGCGGTCATTCCGTGCTGGGTGCGCCGGATTAAAGGCGAAGAGTTCCAGGTCTTCGCCATCAACTGCACCCATCTTGGCTGTCCGGTCCGTTGGTTTGAGGAATCGAAGCTTTTCATGTGTCCCTGCCATGGTGGTGTGTTCTATGAGGACGGCGAGCACGCGGCTGGCCCGCCTCCGCGCGCCCTCTACACGTACCAACTCAAGGTGGAGAACAACGAACTCTTCATCGCGGCGGGCGTAATGCCGACGCTGGCGACTCCGAACGTATGAGCGCAGAGTCCGAGAAACCGAAGTCGAGGGCCTTTGAAATGGCGCAAGGCGTCTTTCTCTGGCTGGACAATCGACTACACATTTCCCATTTGTGGGAGCACACCGCCGGCCATCCCATTCCCAAGAGCGCGGCGAGCTGGTTTTACGTGTTTGGCAGTGCCACGTTGCTCTGTTTCATCCTGCAGATCGTCACCGGGAGTCTGCTCGCTTTCGTTTACGTCCCCTCGGCCTCCGAGGCCTACGGGACCCTCCTTTACCTTACCTTCGAGCAGGATCTCGGATGGTACTTGCGCGCGATGCACTATTGGGGATCAAACTTCATGGTCGGCATCATGCTCCTGCACATGACGCAGGTCTTTTTGTTCGGCGCCTACAAGTATCCGCGCGAGATCACCTGGATCACCGGATGCATCCTGATGATCTGCACGCTCGGATTGGCCTTCACCGGACAGGTGCTGCGCTGGGATGAGGACGCTTACTGGGGTCTTGGGATCGGCGCCGCCATCGTGGGTCGTGTTCCCTTTATTGGAGAAGGCCTGGTGAATCTAATGCTCGGCGGCCCGATCATTGCCTCGGAAACACTTTCGCGCTTCTTCTCGCTACACGTCTTTGTTCTTCCCGGGACCGTGCTGGCGCTGGTGGCCATCCACCTGCGGATGGTGTTGACCAAGGGCATCAACGAGTATCCCAAACCGGGTCACGTTGTCCGCCGGGAAACGTATGACAAGGAGTATGAGGCCATTATCAAAAAGGACGGCATTCCGTTCGCGCCTCATGGGATCTGGAAGGATTTGGTGGCGGCTGCCGTCGTCATTGGCGGCATCCTTTTCTGTTCCGCGGTCTTTGGGCCGAAAGGACCGACCGGCCCGCCGTACCCCGCGGATATCGACACGCTTCCGCGCCCGGACTTCTTCTTCATGTGGATCTTCGCGGTGGCCGCTTTGATGCCGGAGTACATGGAGACCTTCGGCTTGCTGGTGGTGCCACCGGTGGCCATACTCCTGCTTTTTGCGCTGCCGTTCTTCAACAACACGGGTGAGAAGAGTTGGCAGCGACGTCCGGTGGCGGTGCTCAGCGTTGTCTTCATTTGGGTCGTGATGGGCATCCTCACTTATCTTGGCTATGCTTCGCCATGGTCGCCGCAGATGGACGCGTGGAGCAACGCGCTCACGCCCAGGTCGAAAGTGGAGGGCCGCTCGCCGCTTGAGCTTCAGGGCTTGGTTGTGCTGCAGAACATGCAGTGCCGCAACTGCCATGCGATCGAGGGAATCGGTGGCCACCGCGGCCCGGATCTGGCCGATGTTGGCACGCGGATGACCAAGGATCAATTGGTTCGCCAAGTAGTTCAAGGTGGAGGCAACATGCCGGCATACGGCAAGAACCTGTCTCCGTACGAGGTCGAAGCCCTGGTGACTTACATGGTTTCGCTCCGGCCGACTGGTGAGGCGGCGGCCCGCGACTCAACTTTCCCGGCGGTTCCGCCAAAGCAGGAGGCCCCCGGAGGAGGTCACGAGAAGCACGGCGAAGGTTGAGGCGTCGCTCGAATTGTTGAGATTGATTTTCCTGCAGAACGGCCATCCTGCGTTAGTGTAGGATTCCGTGAGTGCAGAAACAGCCGCCCTTGCTTCGTGGGCCTTTCTTCCTGCGCCCGCCTTCGGCTTGCTGGGCACCGCGCTGGTCTATTTTTTGGGCTGGCGAAAGCTGCGGCGTCAGGTTCCTTCGCGGTTCCCACCGTCGAAGCTCGCCTGTTTCCTGGCCGGGCTAACGGCGATCTATTTCTCGCTGGCCTCGCCTCTCGACGCCTTTGCGTCGTTTTTACTGAGCGCGCACATGGTTCAGCATTTGCTGCTGACGATGGTTGCCCCGCCGCTGCTTCTCCTCGGCGCTCCACAGTTGCCTTTGCTCTGCGGTTTGCCGCGACGCTTTGCCAGTCGGGTGTTGGGGCCGTTCCTTCAGTGGCCCTTGCTGAAGGATTTCCTGCACCGCTTGATGCATCCGGTGGTTTGCTGGACGCTCTTCGTGCTCAGCAACATCATCTGGCATTTACCGGACTTTTACGAACTCGCTCTCCGCTCCCCCGCCTGGCACAAGGTTGAGCATTTCTGCTTCCTCGGGACGGCATTTCTATTCTGGTGGCACGTCGTGCAGCCATGGCCAAGTCGCCCGTACTGGCCGCGTTGGGCGATGGTTCCTTATCTTCTCCTGGCTGATCTTCAGAACACGGCGCTGGCAGGGTTTCTTTCTTTTTACGACCGAGTCGCTTATCCGACTTATGCACAGGCGCCTCGCTTCGGCATCGATCCCCTGAACGACCAAGCCGCCGCGGGTGCCATCATGTGGGTGCCCGGTTCGATCGCGTTTATCGTTCCGGCAGCCCTCATCGCCATTCAGTTTCTGTCCCCGAAGCGCCTGGTGCGACCTGGCCGCCGCTTGGATCTGCCGAGTTCGATGGCTGCCGAACGTGCCGGAGACTCGTCCAGGCCATTCGATCTGATCGGCGTGCCGGTGCTGGGCGCCGTGATTCGCTCGCGGTACTTTCGCCGGACCCTTCAGGTGGTGATGCTGCTTTTGGCTGCAGTCATCATTTTGGATGGTCTCCTCGGCCCGGAGATCAGCCCGATGAATCTGGCGGGTATCCTCCCGTGGACGCATTGGCGCGCGTTGACCGTCGTTGGCCTGCTCGCCGTCGGCAATCTCTTCTGCATGGCGTGTCCGTTCACTTTCGTCCGGGATCTCGGTCGAAAGATGCTGCCCGCGCGGGGACGATGGCCGCGCGCCTTGAGTTCGAAGTGGCTGGCGATCGGTCTCATTGTGATCTATCTGTGGGCCTACGAGGCTTTCGATCTCTGGGACAAGCCTGCGGTCACGGCGTTGATCATTCTCGGCTACTTCCTGGCGGCTCTCCTCATCGACGGGTTTTTTGGAGGTGCCAGCTTCTGTAAGTTCGTTTGTCCGATCGGGCAGTTTCATTTTGTGCAATCGCTGGCCTCGCCATTTGAGGTCAAGGTGCGCCGTCCCGACGTCTGCGCCTCGTGTCGGACTTTCGACTGCATCAAGGGAAACGCCACGCAGCGGGGATGCGAGCTGCAGCTTTTTCAACCGCGCAAGTCGGGCAACATGGATTGCACGTTCTGCCTGGACTGTATTAAGGCGTGCCCGCACGACAATGTGGGCATCATCGTGGTTCGTCCCGGGAAGGATCTCATCGAGGATCTTCCCCGATCGTCGGTCAGGCGCTACGCCACGCGCATCGATTTGGCTGCCTTGGTCCTGGTGCTAACTTTCGGGGCGTTCGCGAACGCCGCCGGAATGGTCGCGCCGGTGCTTGGCGCCATCACGTGGCTGGGAGAGGTCATGCAGTTGGGTTCGGATTTCGGCATCGTCACGGTCCTGAGTGGACTCTTTCTGGTGGTTATCCCTGCGGCGCTGGCGATGGCGGCGGCGGCCGGAAGCAGCCTGGCTGGCGGCGGGTCTTTCAAGCAAAACTTCTGCCGATTTGCGATGTCGTTGGCCCCGTTGGGATTCGGCATGTGGCTGGCCCATTTTATCTTCCATTTCTTTGCGGCGGCGCTGACGCCATTTCCGGCGATGCATCGGATCGCGCACGATCTCGGATTGAGTAAGGACGAGCCGACTTGGACGGTGAGCTCGCTGGTGTTTTACGATCTTCCGGGCCTCGAGCTCTTGTTTCTGGATCTCGGATTGCTGTTGTCGCTGTATGTAGCCTGGCGGATCGCGGGACAGCTGAACGCAGGCAAGCGTTTGATGACGTTTCTGCCGTGGGGTACCCTGGCGACCATCCTTTACGCGGCAGGCGTTTGGATTATCTTTCAGCCCATGGAGATGCGGGGCATGATGATGCATTGAGACCTCATGCAAAAACGCTGGTCGACCTTTCTGGCTTTCTCTTTTCTTGCGGCGATTTGCTGTCACGGTGACGGCGGCGCCATCATCGCCCGACAGACCGTCAATGGCCTCGAAATGACGGTCTTTGCCTCGCCGGCACCGGTGCGCGCCGGACCCGTGGACGTGAGCGTCCTCGTGCAAGAGAGTCACAAGCCGATTCTCGACGCCACGGTGGAGGTCACCTGGAAAGCCTCGTCGGCGTCCGCGCCGGAGTGGCTGCCTCCTTGTTGCACGATGGACTCTGGCGCGGAGAGGGTGCCCGCTCTCCGGGCTCATTCCAACAACAGGTTTCTTTACTCGGCGATCGTTCCCATGAAGTTCGCCGGACCATCGGAGTTAATCATCAGAGTCGCCCGAGGTGGGCAGGAAGCCGTGCTTTCGTGTGCGATCGAGGTCCGGCCACCGAGGCCGGCAGCCTTGGCGTTTTGGCCATGGCTGGCGTTCCCGCCGGTGGCCGTAGCGGGGTTTGCGCTTCACCAGAGGCTTTCGCGATCCCGACAACGGAAGGCCGTCGATTGAGCCCACCTCCAAGGCCGAAACATTGCCGGCGCAGGCCGGTGCGACTGGCTACAGGCGACAGATCAGCAATTCGCGCTCGTAGATCAGTTCCTTGGGCAGGTGGTCATGGAGCTTCAAGAAAAGGCTTTCATGTCCGATCACTTCATTTTGCCAGGCTTCCTCATCAACGCGCTGAATCTCCTCGAATTTGTTCTTTGGATAGGGCAGTCCCTCCCAGTCCATATCCTCGTAACGCGGCTGCCAGCCGAGGGAAGTTTCCTTCGCGATGGCCCGACCACGGACCCGGTCTACGATCCACTTGAGGACACGCATGTTCTCGCCGAACCCGGGCCACATGAACTTGCCATCGTCATCCTTCCGGAACCAATTCACGAGGAAGACACGAGGCGTTTCGTTGAGCGAACGCTGCATCTTGATCCAATGGCGGAAATAGTCGCCCATGTGATAACCACAAAACGGAAGCATGGCCATGGGATCGCGACGAACCTGACCAAGAGTACCCGCCGCGGCCGCCGTCATTTCGGAGCCCATGGTAGCCCCCATATACACGCCGCCGCTCCAGTTAAAGGACTGGCAGACGAGCGGAAGCGTGCTGGCACGGCGTCCGCCGAAGATAATCGCACTGATGGGCACGCCGGCCGGGTCTTCCCAAGCGGGATCGATGGTCGGGCATTGCGAGGCCGGTGCCGTGAAACGGGCATTTGGATGCGCGGCCTTGGTTCCGGTTTGCCGGGCGATCTCCGGTGTCCATTTCTTGCCTTGCCAATCAGTGCACTCTGCCGGCGGTTCGTCGGTCATTCCTTCCCACCAGACGCCGCCCTCCGGCGTCAGACCCACGTTGGTAAAGATCGTGTTCTTGGCGAGAGCGGCCATCGCATTCGGGTTCGTCTTGACGGAGGTGCCCGGCGCCACGCCGAAGAAGCCGGTCTCGGGATTGATGGCGTGAAGGCGGCCTTTGGGATCGGGTCGCAACCAGGCAATATCGTCGCCGACCGTCCAAACTTTCCATCCATTCTCCAGGAAATGGTCCGGCGGGATAAGCATGGCAAAGTTGGTCTTCCCACAGGCGCTGGGAAAAGCAGCCGCGACATAGGTCTTCTCGCCTTTGGGATCCTCGACGCCCAGAATGAGCATGTGCTCGGCCATCCAGCCTTCGTCGCGTGCGATGTTTGAGGCGATGCGCAGGGCGAAGCATTTTTTGCCCAGCAGGGCATTGCCGCCATAGCCCGATCCATAGCTCCAGATTTCGCGAGTCTCCGGAAAGTGGACGATGTACTTGTCGGGGTTGCACGGCCACGGCACGTCTTTTTGGCCGGGCTTCAGCGGGGCGCCGACCGAATGCATGCACGGCACCACGCGCTTGGACTGCTTGTCGATCTCTTTGAAGACCGGCAATCCGATGCGGGCCATGATGCGCATGTTGACCACCGCGTACGCTGAATCGGTCAGCTGAACGCCGATCTGCGCCATGGGCGAGCCAATCGGTCCCATCGAAAAGGGGAGGACGTACATCGTGCGCCCGCGCATGCAGCCGTTGAAGAGTCCCTTAAGTTTGCGCCGCATCTCGAAGGGGTCCATCCAGTTGTTCGTAGGGCCGGCGTTATCTTTTGAGAGGGAGCAGATAAAAGTCCGCTCTTCGACGCGCGCAACATCGCCCGGGTCGGATTTCGCGTAGTAACAGCCTGGCCAAAGCTTCTGGTTCAATTTGACGAATGTTCCGCCCGCAACGAGTTGCTTGCAGAGCGCCTCATTCTCGCTTTCGGAACCCTCTACCCAGTGAATCGCGGCCGGCTTGGTGAGAGCCGCCATTTTCTCGACCCACGTGATAAGGTGCTTGTTCTTGGTGAGGGGCTTATTGGATTTCAGTGCGCTGCCGGGCACATGCTTCGATTGCTTGCTGGCTGGCGCCGTCTTGGCTTGGGAGTTCCTGGAAGGCATGCGCCTACTATTGTCAGATTCACGGAGGGACCGCAATCGCGAAGCAACGGCCTTAAGCTCAACCGCGATGCGTGGCGGAGACGTGGGGTGCCCGGGGCGGGCGCTTCGTTCATTCAGCTGGTGCTGGGCTGAAGAGTGTCACGCTCGAAAAGCTAAATGAAATTTAAGCTGGCGTTCAGCTACGCTGAACCGGCCGCTGCCAGAGTGCCTCCAGATTAAACCACCTTGGGAAGGAGGCACGAACGATGAATGCATTTTTATACACCGAAAACCTGGCCGCGATTCTTGACAAACCCCGCAGTCGTCAGGCCGAGCTTTACTTCAACGGGGCTTGTTTGCTCCGAACCCTGCTTAACCGGGATTGGGGAAAAGCCCGGTTCTTTCTCCGAAATCTCTGGCGAGCGTTTGCCGGGTGACCAGCCGAAATGAAAGCGGATACCGTCACACTTATTCCAGGTGATGGAGTCGGTCGCGGAGTCGCCGTTGCGCACTATTTTCTCGCGGCAGTTCGCGCCCGCACTATACTTAGGCGGAGGCAACTTTGGTGGCGCCGTTGTGAAGATCCTTATCGTCGAAGATCAGCGTCGATTGGGCCAGTTCCTGAAAAAAGGCCTGACCGAGAAGGGCTACACCGCCACCTGGACCTCGACGTGCGCGGCCGCTCGCGACGCGCTTTGCGAAACCGGATACGACGTGATCATTTTGGATCTTGGCCTGCCAGACGGCGATGGACTGGAGCTCCTTCGCGAATGGCGCAAGAGCGGTTTTACCGAGCCCGTCTTGATTTTGAGCGCGCGGGATGCGGTCGAGGATCGCATCAAGGGACTGGACCTGGGGGCGGACGACTACCTGGCCAAGCCGTTCAGTTTGGAGGAACTACTGGCCCGGATTCGGTCGCAGCTTCGCCGCCAGTCCGCGGTCAAGGATACCGTGCTCGAGCATTGCGGGCTGACAATGGATCTCGTTGGTCGCTCGGTGCGGTTGAACAACCAACCCTTGGAACTGACGAATCGCGAGTTTGCACTGTTGGAAACGTTCATGCGGAATCCGGGCCGGACCCTGACGCGCACACTTATCTGTGAGAAGATCTGGGAGTCGCACTATGACGTCGACACCAACTTGCTGGACGTCTACATGAGCAAGCTAAGGGCTAAGCTTGAAACCCCGGGGGAGAAGCCGCTTTTCAAAACGGTCCGCGGCGTTGGCTATCAGCTTGTTTAGTCTCTCGACGGGGGCTACCTGAGGGCAGATCCGCTTTTCGCGCAACCTAAGCTAATCGATCCTGGAATTACGGGGAATGAGCCGACTGAAGTTTCGTTCACGACATCTCGCCGAAACCCTCACCGATATCGCGGTGATTGGACGGGCGGCGGCGGGGAGAACCCCAGGCCGCCCGCCGTTCCACTCGCCGGCAGGGGTGGACTCAATGATCGAGCGAACCGTATCGATGACCCCATGCGCGGCGGACTTGGCGGATGAGAAGCCGCGCGCCTTGATGATTTCCGCACCGCGCTGTTGCACGCTCTGGATGAAGTCGGTTTCCAGCCATTTGGTGTCCTTGATCGTCTCAGGAACCGGCCGTCCGTCGATGCGCGCGTTGAAGAAGTCCGGATACAATGTGCTGGAATGATTTCCCCAGATGGCGACCTGCGTTACTTCGCTCCAATGGCATCCTGACTTCAGCGCCAGTTGTGCCTTGGCGCGGTTTTCGTCCAGCCGTGTCATGGCAAACCATCGTTCCTTGGGGACGTCCGGAGCGTTGCTCATCGCAATCAGGCAATTGGTATTGCAGGGGTTGCCTACGACGAGCACACGAACACCCGACGCGGCATTTCTGGCAATGGCTGCACCCTGGGAGGTGAAGATTTTTCCATTGATGCCCAGGAGATCTTTTCGCTCCATCCCGGCTTGGCGGGGGACACTGCCCACGAGCAGCGCCCAGTTTACGCCGCGAAAACCTTCGTCGAGATCGGAGGTGGCGATGACTTTCCGCACGAGAGGAAAGGCACAGTCATGGAGTTCCATGACCACTCCTTCGAGGCGGGGAAGTGCCGCCGGGATTTCGATGAGATGGAGGTCGATGGGCTGGTCTGGCCCGAACACAGATCCCGAGGCGAATCGGGGGAGGAGCGCATAGGCAATCTGTCCGGCACCGCCGGTGACCGCAACTTTGATGGTAGATTTCATAGCTAATGTATTAGTCGAGTTTCTTAGTGAATTATTTTGTGTTAGATGCGGCAGATGAGCAGTTCCCGCTCATAGATCATTTCCTTGGGAAGGTGGTCATGCAGGGTAAGGAAGAGTTCCTCGTGGCCGATGATCTCCTGGCGCCAGGCCTCGAGGTTCACGTGCTCAAGCGCGTCGAACTGCTCTTCGGAGAAATCCAGGCCTTCCCAATCGATATCCTGGTAGTGCGGTTGCCAACCCAGGGCGGTTTCCTTGGCGAGAGCGCGCCCGCGGACGCGATCGACTACCCACTTGAGGACGCGCATGTTTTCGCCAAAACCTGGCCAGAGAAATTGGCCTTCGGCATCTTTGCGAAACCAATTCACGTGGAAGACCCGTGGCGTCTCCTTGAGCGAGCGCTGCATATTGATCCAGTGACGCAGGTAGTCGCCGACGTGGTAGCCGCAGAAGGGAAGCATCGCCATGGGGTCACGGCGGACCTTCCCGGTGGTCCCCGCGGCGGCGGCGGTCATTTCGGAACCCATTGTGGCTCCCAAGTAGACGCCGGAGCTCCAGTTGAATGCCTGGTGGATCAGCGGCAGCGTGGTGGCGGCGTCCACCGAGAACGATCGCGCTGATCGGGACGCCTTCGGGATCCTCCCAGGCCGGGTCCAGGCGATATCGTCGCCGACCGTCCAGACTTTCCAACCCTGGTGTTGGAAATGCGCCGGCGGAATGAGCATGGCGAAGTTGGTCTTGCCACAAGCGCTCGGGAATGCGGCCGCCACATAAGTCTTTTCGCCTTGAGGATTCTCGACCCCCAGAATGAGCATGTGCTCGGCCATCCAGCCTTCGTCGCGCGCGATGTTCGAGGCGATGCGCAGGCCGAAGCACTTCTTGCCCAGCAGCGCGTTACCGCCGTAGCCCGAACCGAAGCTCCAGATCTCGCGGGTTTCAGGGAAGTGGACGATGTACTTCTCAGGGTTGCACGGCCAGGGGACGTCTCGCTGATCGGGCTCGAGAGGCGCTCCGACCGAGTGCACGCACGGGACCACACGCTTGGAGCCGGCATCGATTTCCTTGAGGACGGGCAAGCCGATTCTCGCCATGATGCGCATGTTCACCACCGCATAGGGGGAGTCGGTCAGTTGGACCCCGATTTGAGACATTGGCGAACCAATGGGACCCATCGAAAAGGGGAGCACATACATGGTGCGCCCGCGCATGCAGCCGCTAAAGAGGGTCTTGAGTTTGCGACGCATCTCGAAGGGATCAACCCAGTTATTCGTCGGGCCGGCGTTGTCCTTGGAAAGCGAGCAAATATAGGTGCGATCCTCGACGCGGGCGACGTCGCTCGGGTCGGACTTTGCATAGTAGCAACCGGGCCAGAGCTCCTGGTTGAGTTTGATGAGGGTTCCGGAGGCGACCATCTCCGCGCAGAGTCGGTCATACTCTTCCTGCGAGCCGTCCACCCAATGAATGGCGTCCGGTTTGGTCAGCGCGGCGATCTTTTCAATCCATTTCAGCAGGCTCTTGTTTTTCGAGGGCGGTCCCCCGAGGTGCGGTGGGCGAATGCCGTCCTCCCGGCTTGGATCGGGTCGGTGGTTTCGAGCGCGGTGTTTTCAGCGAGGAGAGGAGATAGAGTATAATTCATCTTGGATTATTTTGTTGATTTTGTGCCCCCGGTGATAGTGGCAGTCCCTGAACGAAACATGAACGATTGCTAAATTTCGTTAATGTGCGCATTGCCCGAACAGTTCGTTAGATGGAGAATCCGGTGCTGAGAATGAGTGCGCGCAAGCCCCCGAAGTGTTCGGCAACGAACTGTCCATCCATCCTGACTAAGAGGGGGTCAGGCATTTTGCGTCCCCGATGAAGACGCTCGGTGCTCGCCTGGCCTTGCTCTATTCGCTGGTCTCGACGCTTACTCTCTTTGTCTTGCTGGCGACGGGTTATTATTTGCTGAGTCGCCATTTGGTTCACGGCCTTGATCTGCTCAACGCGGCGGAGTTCGAGCGTGTCAAGCCACGTCTCTGGGCGATGGTGGCGCTGCCGGCTGAGGAAGCAGATGCGCCCCCGTCCCGCACCTCTTCGCAGGAGATGCTTTCTTTTATGATGGAGATCGAGCGTCCCAATAGAGGTGTCGAGTATCGCTCGGCTAATCTCGGCGGACGCAATCTGCCAAAGAACCACACTGCGCAAGCCTATCAAACAGCTCTCCCCGGCCTGGGGGAATGGCGTGTCGGGCGGTTCTTTGCCGGTGGCTTTGAAGTGAGGATGGCGACGTCGATGACTCCGGTGCAGAAAGTGATGGACGGCTACGCGCAAGTGAGCCTGGTGCTGATCTGTCTGATCCTTTTGGCGAGCCTGGTGAGCGGCCTTATCCTTAGCAACGTCGCGCTGAAGCCGGTTCGGCTGATTCGGGAGACGGCCAATCGCATTCGGTCCGACAACCTGAGCGAGCGCATTCCGGTGTCTGACGTGCAGGATGAGATCTCGGGCCTGGCCCGCCTGCTCAACGAGATGTTTGACCGGCTGGAGTCATCATTTCAGCAGGTGCGCCGCTTCAGCGCCGAGGCCTCGCACGAACTAAAGACGCCGCTTTCCCTGGTGCGCTTGCAAGCGGAGAAGCTTCTGAATGACGGAAATCTGACGGGCGAGCAGGAGGAAGCCGTGCTCGTGCAACTCGAAGAGATCTCCCATCTCAATCTGATCATCGAGGAATTGCTGCTGCTTTCCCGAGCCGAGGCGGGAGCTATCGGGATTGAGTTTCGCACCGAAGACCCCACGGCGTTTCTCGAGTCGCTGGCCGGGGACGCGCAAATGCTGGCTGATCATGCGGGAGTGCGTTTCGAGAAATCCCTCGAGGGTTCCGATTCAGTTCGATTCGACCGGAAGTGGATGCGACAGGTCCTGCTAAACTTCGTCACCAACGCCCTGAAGTACTCGCCCAAGGGTGGCCTGCTCACGCTGGAATCGGAGTTCACCCTGGATTCCTGGCGTCTGGCAGTCGAAGATGAGGGGCCGGGAGTTCCGACGAGCCAACGGGAACGAATTTTCGAGCGCTTCGTGCGCATCGATCCGGATTCAACCGCTCCCGCCGGGAGCGGTTTGGGGCTGGCCATCTGTCGGAGCATTATCGAGCTGCACGGTGGCGTCATCCGCGCGGAAAGCGGTCCACGCAAGGGAGGGCTTCGCGTGGTCGCTGAGATTCCGCTCTCACCGTCTCTCGATCGGTCGAGGCGCGAGGTGACGCCATTACCAGAGACCGAGGAAGTTCCACCACAAAGGGCCAAGCCCAAGCCAGATGGCGAGGTTGACCACTGAAACAACGAAGCCGATCGCCCACCAGGTATTCTGCGAAACGTACGTCCCGGCAAAGTAGACGGGGGCGGAGCCGGTCCCGTAATGGGTCAGGCCGGCATTCAGATTGGAGAGGAAGGCCAGCGTCCAGACCGCGAGCGCGGGCGGGGCACCCACTGCCAGGGCAGCACCCAGGAAGCCCGGGAAAAGCGCTGAGATCTGAGCGGTAAGGCTGGCGAAACCATAG
Source organism: uncultured Verrucomicrobiae bacterium (assembly GCA_963820865.1). GTDB lineage: Bacteria > Verrucomicrobiota > Verrucomicrobiia > Chthoniobacterales > Terrimicrobiaceae > DASTFP01. The sequence continues at coordinate 89,296 of CAWGBZ010000007.1, read as the reverse complement.
TGCGCGTAGAAATAACACAGGGCCAGGGCCGCCAGCGAGAACGCCCATGGCCATCCCTCCAATCGGCCGAATCCAGTGTCGAAGATCGCGCGAATCACCCCTTGCCGGCTGAGTTCGTCGGCCATCATGAGCAGCGCGGCGAACCAGACAATCACCTCCCAGGCCTTCGCATTGCCAAGGATATCCTCCCACGTGAGCACGCCGCTCAGCAGGATGGCGCAGACTCCCGCCATGGCCACCGCTGTGATGCCCAGGCCGTGCCACGGAGAAGTCATCCAGCCGACAATGACCAGGCCGAGGATGATCAAGAGTGTGCCTTCCTTCCGAGTCATGGGACCAAGGGCGTCAAGCTTGCTCTGGGCAAACGCCTGGGCATGCGCCGTCTCGCGCAATTGAGGTGGGTTGAGATTATGAAGGAGCCACGGGATGAACGCGAAGGAACACAAGCCCGGGAGAGATGCGGCCAGGGCCCAGTGCGCCCAAGTCAACTCTACATGGGCGATATCCGAGGCGAACTTTGCGATCAACGGGTTGCCGGCCATGCTCGTCAGAAACATGAGCGAAGCCAGGTAGTTTGTATGAAAACCAACCAGCGTGAGATAGGATCCAATCCGCTCCGAGCTCGGACCGGGCTTCGAGCCGAGGACCTCAGCGACATTACGAAGGATCGGCGCAACGATGCCCCCGCGCGCCGTATCCGAGGGAACGACCGGTGACAGCACCAGATTGGAAACGGCCACGGCATACCCCAGCGTGAGCGAATTGTGGGCCAGTCGGCTGATAAAGAAAAACGCGATGCGAATGCCGAGATGCGTTTCGGTAACCGCCTGCGCAAAAAGAAACGCACAAAAGATGAGCCAGACGATCGGACTGCCGAAACCCGCGAGGGCGCGCTCGATGGGGAGCGTTTTGGTTAAGGCGGTCAGCGCAACAGCCAGAAAGAGTGTCACTCCCATCGGCGCTGGTCGAATGATGAGAGCGAGGATCGCCGTGGCGAAAATAGCGAGAAGGTGCTGCTGACTTGGGCTGAGCGTGCCCAAGGGGACGAAGTACAAGAAGAGTCCCGGCACGAGCACCGAGGCCCAACGAATGAGCGGCGAATCGAACCGCGACGGGGGTCGCTCAGAGCTGTTCGCCGCGCGGTGCGCCTTCATGAAAAACCTTAGCCCTTCTTCAAGGCCTGGTGGCGCAGCTCGGTTTCCCGGCGTAGTTCTTTGCGCAGTTTTGCCCCTGCGAAGCGTCTCTGCTCGTCCGGAGTCGAGGGCGTGAGAGGGGGCACCGGGCTTGGCTTTCCATTCTCGTCTACCGCGACCATGGTGAAGAAACAGCTATTGGCGTGTCGCACGCCGTGCGCCTGGATATTTTCTGCGAGGACTTTGATGCCCACTTCCATCGAAGTGGTTCCGGTATAGTTCACGGAAGCGAGGAAGGTCACCAGTTCGCCGACATGGATCGGCTGACGAAACATAACCTGATCGACCGACAGCGTGACCACATAGCGGCCGGCATACCGGCTCGCGCAGGCATAGGCCACCTGATCCAGGAACTTGAGAATCGTGCCGCCGTGGACATTGCCCATAAAATTTGCCATGTCCGGGGTCATGAGGACGGTCATCGTAAGTTTGTGGTTCGGGAGGTTCATAGTTCCGTGTATTCTGGCTCCTTGAGCGAAGCCTTAGAAGTGCATTCTGGAAGGTTACGAACGTTTCCAGAAGAACGCCTTAGCCGGCGGAGTGTCGACCGGGCGGCATGTGACCGTTGATCGACTCCCCCCGCCGGCGCGGGTTCATTTCGCTCTCCTTAGGTCAAGCGAGCGACAGCGATGGCTTGCGTTGGGTCGAGCTCTTCATCCGGCTCGGGGACGCGTGCCTGGAAGGCCGGCATGTGTTCGTCCTTGAGGTCGAGCACAGCTTCTGGCGCGTTGGCTTCGAGCTCGGTTTCCTGGTCGAGGTGACGGCGCATTTGCTGCACGTCGAGCTCCTTGCACCATTTGCCAACCACCAGGGTCGCCACACCGTTGCCGATGAGATTGGTCAGAGCCCTGGCCTCGGACATGAACCGGTCGATCCCGAGGATGAGCGCCAGCCCTGCGACAGGCACATGGCCAACCGCGGAGAGCGTCGCGGCCAGCACGATGAAGCCGCTGCCGGTGATGCCGGCCGCGCCCTTCGAGGTGAGCAACAACACCGCGAGCAACGTCAACTGCTGGAGGAGGTCCATCGGGGTGTTGGTCGCCTGAGCGATAAAGACCGCCGCCATCGTCAAATAGATCGCCGTGCCATCCAGGTTGAAGGAATATCCTGTTGGAACGACCAGACCGACGGTCGATTTTTTCACGCCGAGATTCTCAAGCTTGGCCATCATGCGCGGCAGGACGGACTCCGAGGAGGAGGTGCCCAGGCAGATGAGCAGTTCTTCCTTAATGTACTTGATGAACTTCCAGATGCTGAAGCCATGGGCCCGCGCGATCGTGCCGAGCACCCCGAAGATGAAGATCAAGCAGGTGGCGTAGAAGGTGCCCATCAACTTGGCGAGCGGCAGCAGCGAGTCGACCCCGTATTTGCCAATGGTGAAGGCCATGGCCCCGAAAGCTCCGATCGGAGCGACCTTCATGATGATCCCGACGATCCCGAAGAGAACGTGCGAGCTCTTCTCAATCAGATCGAAAACCAGCGTGCCGCGGCCGCCGAAGGAATGCAACGCGAAGCCGAAGAGCACGGAGATCAACAGCACCTGCAGGATCTCGCCCTTGGCGAAGGCGTCGACAATCGTCGTCGGGATGATGTGCATGATGAACTCGGTGGTCGTCTGCATTTTGCCCGGGCCGGTGTATTGCGCGACCGCGTTGGCATCGAGAGAGGCCGGATTGATGTTCATCCCCGCGCCGGGCTGCACCAGGTTAACGATGATCAGTCCGACGATCAGGGCGATCGTGCTGACGATCTCGAAGTAAAGAAGCGCAAACCCTCCGGTCTTGCCGACCTTCTTCATGTCTTCCATGCCGGCGATGCCGATGACGACGGTGCAGAAGATGATCGGGGCGATCATCATCTTGATGAGCCTGATGAACCCATCGCCGAGAGGCTTCATGGACTCGCCAACGCCGGGGAAGAAGTGTCCGAGCAGGATTCCGACGACGATCGCCGCAATCACCTGCACGTAGAGTGAGTGGTAGAAGGGCTTCTTTTTCATTTGGGGTGTTTTCAAAAGATTGAGTGGACGGTTGCCGGGCGTGGTCATTTCGTGCTCAAGATCGACTCCGGCGAGATTCCGGCGTGAAGGTTGGTTGAAGGTGGTGGAGTCAATTTGCGTAGAATGGATTTGAAGGTCGGTTTGGCTTTCATTGCGGCCGATGGTGACGCGGGTGTCCTAAGCGAAGCTGAAAACAAACTAAAAAATCGTTCAGATTCGCGGGGCTCAGAACTCGACGCCGAAGTGCAGACCGAGGACGGTTGCGTTTTGCACGAGGCCCGTGCCGTTGGGACGGATGACGTATTGGAGGAAGGGCTGGACGAACGCCCACTTGTTGATCTGAATGCGGTAGTCGAATTCCAACACGCCCTCGTAGGTCTGGTGGACGGTGCGTCCGGCGCGATAGTCAGCTTGGATCTTGTCGTAGCTGTAGTTTCCCAGAGCGAAGGCCACGCCGGTCTGATCCTGATCGCGACCCGGAATGAGTCCCTTGTAGATCAGGCCCGTGTGGAAGTAGAACGGCATGGCATTGTTGCTGGGAGGCGCGAAGGTAAAGAACGAAAACCAGCGCAACCCCTGATCGTTCAACTTGGGCTGGGAGACCGCAGGTGCCTTGAGGGTCTTCCCGTCGACGCTCGGGCAGCGCGGCGGATGGCGAAGGCTCGCGCCAGAGCATCTGATCGGCCTGCCAATAGAAGCCGTATTTGCCGTCGAGAACTTCTCCGGAGTATGCGGTATTCTCCAGTCCCCAGTAGTAGCTCCCGAAAACGTATTTGCCCGGCAGTTGCGAGGGACCAATCCTGGGAGTAACCCCGGTCTCCGCCACGAAGTAGAGGCCATTGAGATTGGCCGGCCGGGCTCCTTGAAAGTCCAGCCCGTGGTTGCCGGTGTTGTTGGCGTTCGGGATGGCCAGGAAGAGTCCCGCCTGCGCGTAATACCATTCGACTGGTTTCACTTTCAGATAGCCTCCCCAGGCGGCATATCCGGACGACCAGCCCACGCCGTTGGCGCTGATTCCCTTGCTGCTAATGATGGCGTTGTTTCGGAACAGCTTGGACTCCGCCTGCTGGGCGAAGATGTCGTACGGGTTGACCCAGCCGCCCGAGAGCGTCAGCAGCTCCTTAACGCCGAAGAGCTCAGGGGTGGTGTAGGTCAGAAAGAACGGCATGAGCCGCCACTGCTTGCCGCTTTGATAGGTGGATGGGTTGAATGTGCTCGAGGCGCCGACGAAGTTGTTCACGTTGACTCCATCGCGGTAGCGCACTCCGGCCACGCCGGTGAGGCCTTCGAGCGCCCCCCAGCCAGTGAGCTTGGCGAAGTCCACCTTGAGGTCAAAATGCAGCGACTGGTCGAAAGTGGTGCGCTGCTCGAGGCCGCCGGCCGCCACCCCGTAGAAGGTCCCGATCCATTTTCCGCTCAGGTTGATGCCGCGGTCTTCCAAGACTGGCCGTGCGCCGAACCAATCACCGGAACCGCGCTTGCCGTTCCACCACTTTTCGAGGGCGTCAGATTCCGAGCGGAGCGTCCCGCCGAAGGTTGCGAAGAATAGAGTTAGTAAAGACAAAGATTTTCTCATGAGGATATGGGTCGTTTGTGAGCGTTGTTTCCAAGGCATTCTGTTTTCGCGATCTAGGTGTCTGCGCCTTAAGCCTTGCTGAATCGGAGATTAAATTTTCTTAATGTTCAGGCACCAGCTCGAGGCCCGGAGCGTGATCGGAGCGGGCAGATCCCGATGGCACTCTGTCTCGAGGGACATCGAGCGAAATGTGGTCTTGACAGGACGCCCGCGGCTCCGAATGAAGCACAGGTATGCACAGCATTGAGAAGCACGCGTTTCAGGCCGAGATCGCCCAACTGCTTGATATTGTCGTCCACTCGCTCTACACGGATAAGGAGATTTTCATCCGAGAGTTGATCTCCAATGCCGCGGACGCCACCGAAAAACTTCGGTTCCTGCAAAGTTCTGGCGCTGATATCTTCGAGCCCGATCGACCATTGACGATTTCGGTCACCACGGACGACAGCGGGCACACGATTTCGGTAGCCGATGGCGGCATCGGCATGACCCGCGACGAGTTGATCGAGAACCTTGGAACGATCGCCCATTCGGGGTCGAAGGCCTTCCTTCAGCAAATCAAGGAGAACGCCGGGAACCCGAGCATCATTGGTCAGTTCGGCGTCGGATTCTATTCCTCGTTTATGGTCGGCACGAAGGTGACGGTCTACACGCGGTCCTACAAACCGGAGGAGACAGGCTGGATCTGGAGTTCGGATGGCGTGAACTCGTATGAAATCGAGCCCGGGCTGGACCTTCCGCGCGGCACGAAGATGGTGATCAACCTCAAGGAGGCCGATCGCGAGTTCTCACGCTCGCACCGTGTGGAAGCGATCATCAAGCGCTATTCCAATTTCGTCGGCTTTCCGATCGAACTCAACGGCAACGCGGTCAATACGATCCGGGCCATTTGGACCCGGAGCAAAAGCGAGCTCACGGCGACAGACTACGAGGAGTTCTACAAGTTTATTGGTCACGACCTCGATCCGCCGCTCTACCGCTTCCATTTCAGTGCCGATGCGCCGCTGGCGATCAACGCCCTCTTATTCGTCCCCAGGAACAGCCTCGAAAAGTGGGGCATGCCAAAGATCGAATCGGAAGTGCATCTCTATTGTCGGCGCATCCTCATCCAATCGAAATCCAAGGGTCTGCTTCCCGAATGGCTCCGGTTTCTCAAGGGGGTGGTGGATAGTGAGGATCTGCCGCTCAATATCTCGCGCGAGACCATGCAGGATTCCGCTTTGCTCCAAAAACTCAACCGGGTTTTGACCGGACGCTTTCTCAAATTCCTCGAAGAGGAGGCCAAGACGGATGCGGACAAGTATGTCCAATTTTTCAAGGAATTCGGCCACTTTCTCAAAGAGGGCGTCGTCAGCGATTTCACTCAACGTGAAGCTCTGGCCAAACTGCTGCGCTATGAAACATCGCAATCGGAGGCGCCCGTCGGTCTGGCCGACTATGTTTCGCGCATGCCCGAGGAGCAGAAAGAGATCTACTACGTCTCCGGACCCAACCGGGAGACCTGCCTGGCCAGCCCTTATTATGAAGCTCTCCGGGCGAAGAACTATGAAGCACTATTTCTGCTCGACCCTTGGGATGAGTTCGTCATGGAGCACCTCCGGGAATTCGAGGGCAAGAAGCTGGCACCGGCGGAGAGGGCCGAGATCGCCATTGAGGCCGGCGAGAAAAAGCTCGATGACACAGCTGCGCGCTTGCTCTGCAATTTCATCAAGGAAACCCTGGGTGACAAGGTGGGCGAGGTGCGCGTTTCCAGCCGTCTGGTGGACAGTCCGGCCGTGGTGGTCGACAGCGAGAAAGCGATGACCGCCGGCATGCGCCGCATTCTGAAGAACTTGAATCGCGGTGGGGAGAGTCCTTTCAAGCACGACCTGGAGGTCAACCCGAATCATCCCATGCTGGTCGGCCTCGAAGCCTTTCGCCAAGCGAACCCGGAAATGGCCGGTCAAGTTGCCGAGCAGATTTACGACAACGCGCTCATCGCCGCGGGACTGTTGGATGATCCGCAATCCATGCTCAAGCGAATCAATACACTTCTCGAACAGGTCGTTAAGAATTAGGTTCGAGGCTTCGTCGCGCGGACGACGTCGAGATACTGTTCGGAGAAAAGCACCCAGGTGTCTTTCTCGTCGCAGGAGCTGTTTCGACGGACGATGTTGAGGGTGATTTGGAGTTCTTGCAGGGCACGATCGAACTGGTTCCGGCTCGCTCGATCACTCATGCTGACCTCTTCGCGCAAAGCGCCGGTGGTAATCGGATCGAACTTGATCACCTCGTAGAGCCGGCGCGCGAGTGCGCTGCAATCAACGGGCGGGCGGTGATGCTTCGGATAGTGTTCGTCGCGCAGATAGGCGACGCTCATGAGGACGGCGAGTCCTCCCTTGATCTTCCCGTAGAAAATCTCGCGCGGATACCTGGCAGGGAGCTCATTCTTCCAACGCCAGATCGCCATGACCTTTTGCCCCCAACCCGCTTCTCCGGAGCGTCTTTCCGGAAGATCTACGACCTCCCACAAGCTGGAGAGGGTTCCCTTGGCGTTCGAGAAGATTCCGCAAAGCCCGACTCGTAAGACGAAGGCCCTTGCTTGTCCCAGGGTGCGAACGATCGGTGTCATGGCTGGCGGGGACCTGGCTCGTCGCGGAAGTCGATCTTCTTCGGCTGGAGCAATTCGCTTCCCGTCGCCGTGAGCACGGCAAAGACGATGCACCAGGGCACGACTCCCAGGGAAATCCACAGCAGGAGCCGGCGTGGTTTCTCCCCGAGCACCAGCGCGATCAGGGCGGCGAAATACGGACCGCAGGTGACGGGCGCGATCAAAGCGAGGCCGGGCAACCCCCATTTCATCCAAACGCGCCAGAGGAGCTTTCTCGGATCAGGATGCGGCGAAATCCTGAACTTTTCAGTCAACCACTTGCGAGCCGGGGCGCCCAGGGCCAGCATGACGCCCGCGATGGCGGTATAGCCCGCCCAGGCACAAAGCGCGGCCGTGAGCGGATGCAGGTGCATGGCGACCCCGGTGGGAATGGCCGCCAGAAAGTAGGCGATTCCCAAGCCGAAAACGGTCAGCATTGCCCAGAATGTTTCGCTCATCGAACTCCGTTCATTGTCCACAATTCTGAAGCGATGGGTGCGGGCAACTCAAGACGGTTGTGCTTGGCAAGGCTTAGGAGACTGTTGAAAAACTCACGTATGCCACGTTGCCGTCAATTTTCGGAAGATCGCAAGGAGCCATGCGCAGGTCGTAGCCGCAGTGCTACGGACAAGCTGGCGACACGGCGAGAGCCGAAAATTGGCGCAACCCGGAGGGCGCGAGTTCTTTGGGGCATCCCCTCTCGGCGTCGCTCCTCAGTCACAGCCCCTTCAGGGGATGCTTCTTCGTCCCTCCACCGACATCCACCCCAAAGAACTCGCGCGAGACATGCGTGGGTTTTTCAACAGTCTCTTAGGGGGTAAATTCCGCCGATGAGTGTGACGCTGGAAGGGGGCGCCAAGCGGCGAATCCAAGAGGACAAGATCCTGAGATTTCTTGTCGAGGGCACGGTCTCGGAAACCGGTTCCGACTTCTTTCGGGCGCTGGTCCGCAACCTCAGCGAGGCTCTGCAAACATACGGCGCCTGGATTACCGAGTATCTTCCGGAATCCCGGCACCTCCGCGCTCTGGCATTCTGGATGAAGGACGGTTTTCTCGAGCACTACGAGCAGCCCATCGACAATACTCCTTGTCAACCCGTGATCGAAACCAAGTCCCGGGCCCACTTTCCTGAGCGTCTGATCGAACTCTATCCGGATGACCCCGATCTGAAGGCGATCGGAGCGGTGAGCTATATGGGCACACCGTTGCTGGATGGCGACGGAACGCTGCTGGGTCACCTCGCCGTCCTCGACAACCGGCCCATGCCTGCGGAGCCGCAGCTCTATGAGTTGTTTGATCTTTTCGCGGCGCGGGCGGTTGCGGAGCTGCGGCGGTTGCGGGCGGAAGCCGCCCTCCGCGATCGACAGGCGCAGCTATCTTTGCTTCTCGACACGGCCATGGACGCCATCCTTGTCCTGGATGGCAATTTTCGCATTACGCGGCTGAATCCCCGGGCCATCGAGCTTTTCGCGTGCACCGAAGATGACCTGGCGGGCGAGTCCTTTCTCGATTTTTTGAGCCCTGCGGCCGCGGCAAAATTCTCACGGCTCATCACCGAGCTGCAGGCGCGTCCGGATGAGCGTCCGCTCTGGCTGCCGGAAGGGCTCGAGGCGATTCGCTGGGATAAGGCACCGGTCCCGGCAGAGGCGGCGATTTCACGCTACCTCTATCAGTCGGCGCCTTTCTACACCGTCTTTCTGCGCAGCATGAGCGAACGGCTGGAAGCCGAAAGACGCATCCGTGCACTGATTGAGGAGACGGAATCGCTGCGAGCGGTCGTGGGAGAAGCCCCTGGCGAGATGGGCATCGTCGGTCGCAGCGCCGGGATTCGCGGCGTCTGCAATGCGGTCCGGCAAGTCGCACCGACTGACGCGACCGTTCTCATCCTGGGTGAAACCGGAACGGGAAAAGAACTGGTGGCTCGCGCCATTCATGAAACCAGCCCCCGGCGGGAGCAGGCCCTGGTGCGTGTCAATTGCGCGGCCATCCCGGAGTCGTTGATCGAAAGTGAATTCTTCGGACACGAGAAGGGGGCTTTTACCGGGGCCACCGCGCGACGCGAGGGACGCTTTGCCCAGGCGGACGGCGGCACGCTTTTCCTGGACGAGATCGGGGAATTGCCGCTCGACTTGCAGGCGAAGCTTCTCCGCGTCCTTCAAGAAGGCGAATTCGAACCCGTGGGCGGAACCAGGACCGTGAAGGTGAACGTGCGTGTCATCGCCGCGACCAATCGGACTCTGGAGGATGAAATCTCGGCCGGCCGGTTTCGCGAGGACCTATACTACCGGTTGGATGTATTTCCCATTCGGGTTCCCGCTCTCCGCGAGCGTGGCGACGATATCTGTCTGCTGGCTGAGGCCTTTGTGCGGCGATTCGCAGAGCGCATGGGCCGGCGGTTTGAGGATTTGACGGACCGGGACCGCGAACTGCTCCGATCGTACGACTGGCCGGGCAACGTGCGTGAACTGCAGAATGTGATCGAGCGCGCGCTGATTCTTTCGCCTGCCCGGACTCTCGACCTCGGACGCGCCATACCTCGGCCCGACAATGGAGCAGAGATCGAGTCGGCGTGTGCTGACCCGGCCGCGCGCCCGCAGATCAGGGTGCTCACGGCCGTCGAAATGGAAGATCTTGAAAAGCGGAACCTCCTGCTTGCTCTCGAAAAAAGCGAGTGGAAGATCTCGGGCGTCGACGGTGCCGCCATGTTGCTGGGTCTCCCGGCCTCGACGATTGCTTCCCGGATCAAGGCGCTCGGGATTCGGCGGCCGGCCAGGTAGACAGCGCGGGTCGCCGATCGATATCGGCGGCACCAAGGAGGCGATCACTTGGTTCCCGTGGCTAGCACCGTCTGAAAATTTGGTGCCTGGCTTTCTCGTGAAACGATGTCGATCTCGATCTGAGAAAAGCCCGCCTTGACCAGGATTTGGTGCAGTTCGACCTCGGAGAATCCCAGCCAGACGTCCGCGTAGAGTTCGCGCGCCGGTTCGTGGCTATGGCTCGCCAGGTCCAGCACGACGATTCGTCCTCCCGGGCGAAGAATGCGGTGCGCCGCACTCGCGGCTTTTTGCGGGCTGGAAGCATGATGGAGGGCCTGGCTGAAAAGCGCCAGATCGACACTCTCCTGCTCGATCGGAGGAGCTTCGATGTCGCCCAGGCGGTACTCGAGATTCGCAAAGCCGTGTTCACGCGCCAACCGGGCACCGAACTCGACCATCTTCTCCGAGTTGTCGATCGCGATGACCTTCTTTGCGCCACGAGCCAGAAGCTGCGACAGAGTGCCTTCCCCTGCCCCAAGATCGGCAATCACCATCGGCGGCAGAAGCCGCAACAACGCGTGCGCCAGCGCCTGCCACGATCGCCCGGGAATGTACGTGCGCCCAAATTTGCCTGCCAACTTGTTGAAATACTCGGCCGCCTTATCCTTGCGCTTGCGCAGCGCGAGACCCATCGCAGCGTGGTCGATGTTCGCTTCCGGAAGTTCCCGCCTCGCCGCCTCGAGAACCGGCCGAAGCGCGGAAACGGTCTCCGGCCGTATCGAGTAGAAAATGTTCTTCCCAACGCGGCGGTTACCGGCAATTCCTTCCCGCTTCAACAAGGCCAGGCTCGCCGAAATCCGCGACTGGCCCATCCCAAGAATCTCCTGCAACTCCGCCACCGTCAGTTCCTCCTCCAGAAGCACCAACAACAGCCGCAATCGGGTCGGATCCGAGATCGCGCGGAGAGATTTGACAATCGAGGCCATCCGACCTATGAAAGTATCGTAATATTTTAATAAGTAAATGTCCCGTCCTTACATTTTCTCTTCGGAGTCCGTGGGTGAAGGTCATCCGGACAAGGTTTGCGATACCATTTCCGATGCCATTCTGGACGCCTGTCTGGCGCAGGACAAATTCAGCCGAGTCGCTTGCGAAACTTTTGTGAAGAGCAACATTGTGGTGGTCGGGGGTGAGATCACCACCGAGGCGCGTTTTGATTACAGCGCGATCATCCGGCAGGCGATTCGGGAGATCGGTTACGTCAACGACGACGACCTCTTTCATGCAGACCACGTCTTCGTGAATAACTACATCACGGCCCAGAGTCCTGATATCGCCCAGGGCGTCGACGCGCGGCGGGTCAAGGGGAAGAAGACGGCCGAGCAAGGGGCGGGGGATCAGGGGTTGATGTTCGGCTACGCCTGCGACGAAACTCCGGAGCTGATGCCCGCGCCGATCATGTTCGCCCACCGCCTTGGACGTGAACTTACCCGGCTCCGCAAGAGCGGGAAAGTGGGCTGGCTGCGGCCGGACGCCAAAAGTCAGGTCTCGGTGCTTTACGAGGATGGCAAACCGACGGCGATCACCAACGTCGTTATTTCCACGCAGCACGCGGCGGACGTTACCCACGTGGAGATCGAGAAGTTTGTCATCGAGAAGGTTATCAAGAATGTGCTTCCGAAGTCTCTTTTGACCGCCAAGACAGAGTATCTCATCAACCCCACCGGTCGGTTTGTGGTTGGTGGACCCCAGGGGGACAGCGGCCTGACCGGGCGCAAGATCATCGTGGATACGTACGGCGGAATGGGACGCCACGGAGGAGGGGCTTTTTCTGGGAAGGATCCATCGAAGGTCGATCGGAGCGCCGCCTACATGGGACGCTATGTGGCGAAGAACGTGGTCGCGGCTCGCCTGGCTGCCAAGTGCGAAGTGCAATTCGCCTATGCGATCGGGCATCCCGATCCGGTGAGCGTGAGCATCAACACCTTTGGCACCAATCGCGTTCCCGAGGAGAAAATTGAGAACGCGATCCTGCGGTCCTTCAGCTTCAAGCCGGCCGACATCGTCGAGCACCTGAATCTCTTGCGCCCGATTTATTCCAAGAGCACGAACTATGGCCACTTTGGCAAGGACGATCCCGATCTGACCTGGGAGCGCGCCGACCAGGCCACCGCTCTCCGGAAGGCGGCCAAATAGGAACTTGTCCACAGATTACACAGATTTCCACAGATTGCGGATGGAGAACGACCCACAGACCTATGCCATCATTGGTGCGGCGATGGAGGTTCACCGTGAGCTGGGAAACGGCTTTCTGGAGGCGGTTTATCAAGCGGCGTTGGCCATCGAGTTTGCTGAGCGTCGGATTCCATTCCGGGGAGAGGTGGAGCTCCCGGTCTACTACAAGGGGGAGACGACTTTCGTGCGGTTACCGCGCTGACTTTGTTTGCTTTGAAAACGTTATTGTCGAGACCAAAGCGATCAGCACTTTGACCACCGTCGACCAGGCCCAACTTCTTAACGAACTCAAAACTACTAAGCATCGACGTGGAATTCTTATTAACTTCGGAGCTACCAGCCTCGAACATAAACGCATGGTTTTCGGAACAGAGAGCAATCTGTGCGAATCTGTGAAATCTGTGGATCAACACCCAACCCTATGAGTACGACACTTCTCTCCCAAACCTCCGACTTCAAAATTAGAGACCTCGCCCTGGCTGACTGGGGGCGCAAGGAAATTTCGATTGCCGAAAAGGAAATGCCCGGCCTGATGGCCATTCGCGAGAAATATGCAGCGGATAAGCCGCTGGCAGGGGTCCGCATCACCGGCTCGCTGCACATGACCATCCAGACGGCAGTGCTCATCGAGACGCTGATTGAGCTGGGCGCCAGGGTGCGCTGGGCCAGCTGTAACATTTTCTCGACGCAGGATCACGCCGCGGCGGCGATCGCCAAGGCGGGCGTCCCGGTCTTTGCCTGGAAAGGGGAAACGCTCGAGGAGTATTGGGATTGCACGTGGAAGGCGATCGTCGATCGCGAAGGCCAGGGCCCGCAGCTCGTCGTCGATGACGGTGGAGACGTTACCCTGCTCCTCCATAAAGGCTACGAGCTCGAGGAAGGCGACGATTGGGTCAATAGTCCAAGCGGCAGCCACGAGGAGAAGGTCATCAAGGACCTTTTGAAGAAGATCCACGCTGAGAATCGATTCGTCTTTCATGAGATCGTAAAAGAATGGCGCGGGGTCTCCGAAGAGACGACCACCGGCGTGCACCGCCTCTACAAGCTGCAGGAACTCGGCAAGCTGCTCGTCCCTGCCTTCAATGTGAACGACTCGGTCACCAAATCGAAGTTCGACAATCTCTACGGCTGCCGCCATTCGCTGGTCGATGGCATCAATCGGGCGATGGACGTAATGATTTCCGGCAAAGTGGCCGTCGTCTGCGGGTACGGTGATGTGGGCAAAGGGTGCGCGCAGTCGCTAAGGGGTCAGGGAGCGCGCGTGATCATTACCGAGATCGACCCGATCAACGCCCTGCAGGCTTCGATGGAGGGCTACGAGGTGACCACTCTCGAGGAGACCTTGGGCCGCGGCGATATCTATGTGACGACAACCGGTAACGTGGATGTGATCACCATCGAGCACCTCGCGAAGATGAAGGATCAGGCCGTGGTCTGTAACATCGGCCATTTCGACAACGAGATCCAGGTCGACAAGCTCAACAACTTCCCCGGCATCGAGAGAGTCAACATCAAGCCCCAGGTGGACAAGTATGTCTTCCCGGACGGGCACGAGATTTTCCTGCTGGCCGAGGGTCGTCTCGTCAATCTGGGTTGCGCAACCGGTCACCCGAGTTTCGTCATGAGCAATAGCTTCTCGAATCAGACGCTGGCCCAGTTGGATCTCTGGAAGAACCGCGATGTCTATCAGCCGGCGGTCTTTGTGTTGCCAAAGAAGCTGGACGAGGAAGTGGCACGACTGCATTTGGCAAAGATCGGTGCGAAGCTGACGATGCTTTCGCAGAAACAGGCCGACTATATCGGCGTGCCCGTCGAAGGCCCCTTCAAGCCGGATTACTATCGCTACTAGCATCCGTGATGAGACGCTCATATAAGCCACAGATTCACACAGATTAACAGATGGATAGGCTTTGCCTTCCCTGAATCCGTGAAGATCTGTGAAAATCTGTGGCTAAGTCCTGCGTAGCCCGGAGTCGGCAGCGCGACGAATGAGCGTGCCATTGCGCCGAAAGGGCCGTATGGGGTTGCCCGATGCTGGAGCGCATTTTTCGCCTGAGGGAGAATGGCACAACGGCCGGTCGCGAGGTGGTCGCCGGCCTGACGACGTTCGCCGCGATGGCCTACATCCTGGCGGTGAATCCGGCGATCCTGAAGAACGCGGGAATGCCGGAGGCCGCGCTGGTGACTGCCACCGCCTCGAGCGCCGCCGTTGCCACCATTTTGATGGCGTTGTTGACCAACTTCCCGCTGGCACTTGCGCCAGGGATGGGCATCAACGCTTTCTTTGCCTTTAGCATCTGCATCGGACTGGGAATCCCATGGCAAAGCGCCTTGGGACTGGTGTTCATTAATGGATGCCTGTTTCTGCTTTTCTCGGTGACGGGGTTGCGACAGAGGATCCTGGCGGCCATTCCCTATTCGATGAAAACCGCGATCTCCGCGGGCATCGGACTCTTCATCGCCTTCATCGGGCTTGAGAATGGCGGACTGGTGGTGGCCAACCCGGCGACGCTCGTGAGCATGGGAGATATCTCCAAGCCGGACGTCGCCCTCTTTGCGGGGGGCGTGCTGGTGACATGCATCCTCATCAGCCGTGGCGTGCCGGGAGCCATTATCGTGTCGATGGGCGTCGTCACAGCGGTGGGCTTGTTTGTCCCCCACGGTGAAAGCGGCATGGTCACCAAGGTGCCGGCGGCGTGGATTTCCTGGCCGGCATCACTCGAACCGACGTTCCTCAAGCTCAATTTCGACCTGATCTTTACCGACCATCTGAAAGCGCTGCCGATCATCCTCACCCTTTTGCTGGTGGACATGTTCGACAATATCGGCACGCTGATCGGAGTCACGCGCCGCGCCGGCATCATGGACGCCCAGGGAAACATTCCGCGCCTGGGACAAGCGCTGGTCGCCGATTCCGCCGCGGCCATCATCAGCTCGCTTTTCGGGACGTCGACCGTTGTCAGCTACATCGAAAGCGCGGCGGGCATTCAAGCCGGCGGGCGCACGGGCCTGACCGCCATCACGACGGCGGCTTGCTTTGTGCTGGCGCTGTTTCTGACACCCGTGATCCTGATGGTGCCGGCGGCCGCGGTGGCCCCGGCGCTGGTCGCCGTTGGCCTGGTCATGTTCCAGGAAGTTGTCCATCTGGATTTGAGTGACTTCCAGGTCGCCGCGCCAGCCATCCTGACGATTCTGATGATGCCGCTCAGCTTTAGTATCAGCACCGGGATCGGTCTCGGGCTGATTGTGCTCTCGGTGCTTTCGCTAGTGTCGACCACGCGACGCCAGGCCACAGCTGTCACCCATGTCCTCGCGATCATTTTTCTCTTGCACTTCCTGGAGCCACTGATCGTTCGCTGGTTGGGCGGCGGTCGCTAAGAGCCATTTAACCGTTGCCGAATGGCAACGTCAAGCTGCCTGCCAGGAGGACCCCGCTGGATCACGGCGACGTAAGATCAAGAGACCAAGAGAAGCAGGGCAACCCCTTGCGCCCAAATCAGAACGCTTAGCGAGTCGGCGTCCGGCGTGTCGAGTCCTCTTAGTCTTAGTCTCGCCAGGATACCAATCAAGGGCTGGAAGAAAAGTCCTCCCACCGCCAGAATAGCCATGTTGGCCAAACGCACCCACTTACCCCCGCGGGCGCAAATTAAAACTTACGTAACGCCTCAAGGTAGCGGCTGCCATCTTGAGATACACAAAGCGCGGCCGGGCTGCCCCTGAGATGTGTTTTTAGGTATAACCATAGGCCGTCCAACCGCCGTCCAGCCCAACGATCTGCCCGGTCATATAGGGAAAATTGGGCGTCGCGATCGCGAATACCAATTCGGCAACCTCTTCGGCTTCGGCAAGACGCTTCATTGGTGTCCGCCGAATGAGGGCCTCTGCATCGAGCTTACCCTGCGCGATCAGCTCGTGCAGGAAATTTGTTCGAACATAGCCGGGCGCCACAGCATTGACGCGAATACCCTTATCGGCCCATTCGATCGCAAGGACTTGGGTGAGCATGTGCATTGCACTCTTAGTCGCACAATAGGCAGCTCGGGCGGGTGCCGCCACTGTCCCGTATATGGAGCCAATGTTGACGATAGATCCGCCGCCGTGTGTAGCGAAATGCCTTCCAGCTTCTCGAGCGCAAATGAACCCGCCAGTCAAGTTGATATCGACGGCACGGCGCCAGTCCTCGACTGAGAGATCCAGCGATGGAAGGTTTGAAGAAATGCCGGCGTTATTGATGAGCACCGAAAAGCCCCCGAAATGCTCCGTCGTTCGCGCGAAGGCGTTGGAAACGCCTGCCTCGTCGACGACAGACCCATGTAAGCCAAGCGCCCTCACGCCCTCCATTTGAAGACTTTCCGCGGCGGTTGCGACTCCTGACGGGTCCGCATCAAGCAGAGCTACGTCATAGCCCGCTTTGGCAAAGCGGCGCGCGGTTGCAAAGCCGATACCCGTAGCTCCGCCAGTTACGAAAACGCATTTGTGTTCGTTATTAACTCTTGTCATGTTGCATTTTCTCTCATTGGCCTTGTTTCGTTGTGCCACCTACCAATCGAGCCATGCCCTCGTCGTCGCGATCGGCTGGCCGTCCATTACGCACGGCCGGACACGCCTTGGACTTCTCAACCCTCGATTGCTGCTTCCCCTTCCGCTTGCCGCCGGCCTTTGCGCCAGGCTGCCCTGTGCGGCCTTTTGATGGGGGCGTGGCCATGGTGGACCTTGCTCAGCCGATCACCCAGGAATCGGAACCGTCGGAAGCGAATCCATTGATTTCAATCGGCCTTTCCAAGGAGCGGACCCTGTGCTCTTCCATTGCGGTGACTACTTCGAGCGGAGCGCAGCCGGTTCGGAGCCGATCATCATTTGGATCAAGGTGTGCTCACTGGCCGTTGCGGTCTCCACCTCTCCGACGATATGGCCACGGCGAATCACATAGATGCGATCGGTTACTTCGAGAACATCCGGCAGGTTATGGCTGATCAGAAGGACCGAAACGCCGTGCAGCTTGAGTTCTTTCACCAGATCAAGGACCTTTCGGCGCTCTGCTACTCCCAGGGCAGCCGTCGGCTCGTCCATGATAATGAGCCTCGCGTTCCACAGCATGACCCGCATGATGGCGATCGCCTGCCTTTGGCCGCCGGAGAGGAAGGCGACTTGTTTCCTCGTGGGGATCGACGCGTTCATCTGGTGGAGCAACTCTTCCGCCCGGGCGTTCATTGCCTTTTCGTCCAGGAGTTGCACGAGTCCCCCCAGGTAGCTTTTGGTCAACTCCCGGCCGAGGAAGAAATTGTTCGCGGTCGTGAGGTTGTTGGCGAGCGAGAGATCCTGATAGATGGTCTCGATGCCGAGTTCTCTGGCGACTGTCGGCGACTCCATGGTCACCTGTTTTCCTTCCCAGTAAATCTCCCCTTCGGTCGGAAGTTGAATCCCGGCGATAATCTTGATCAACGTGGACTTACCGGCTCCGTTGTCTCCGACGAGTCCGACGCGCTCCCTTGGATTGATCCGGAAGTTGACCTTCTCCAAAGCGCGGATGCCCAGGAAATGCTTGGAGATATCCCGGACCTCGAGGAGCGACTCCATCTCAGGGTACGCGGTTCGGACCGGGCCGGCGGGCGCTATTTCGAAACGCGTGCGACCTGTTCCGGGGTGAGGTCCTTAACATGGCCGAGATTGTGGGCCAAAGTAAGAATATAAGCGATGGATTCAGCGGCTTGGGTCAGGTTAAAGGCATCATAGAGGTCAACACCGACTGCCAGCACTCCGTGGTTCGCCAGCAAGACGACCTTGCTCGCGGCCAGATGGGGTCCCATCTCCGCGGCGATTTCTTCGGTGCCGGGGGTCCCGTAGGGAACCACGGGAATCTTGCCGAACAGGTTGATCATCTCTGGGTAGGCGTTGCTCTGGATGGGCCGGTTGTTAAGTGCGAACGCGGTCAGATAGGGAGCATGCGAGTGAATCGCCGCGTTGATGTCCTTGCGCAGTCGATAGGACGCCACATGCAGTAGATATTCCGACGAATAGCGGAGGGTTCCCTCGTACTGCTTGCCCGTTTCGTCGATGACCGCGATCATTTCCGTCGTCAATGAGGCCTTACTCCTCCCGGAGGGCGTGATGAGAATCTTGTCATCCTTCTTAATCGAAAGATTGCCTTCGTAGGTATTGACGAGATTCTTTTGATCCATGGTCCGGGCGACCTCGACGATGGTTTGTTTCAGGTCCTCGTACATGCTGGCGTAGCCTCCTTATGAGCGTTGAAGTGTGAGTATAGATTTTCCCAGGAGTCATCTTGGGGGGACTTGGGAAGATAATCGCGAGCAGACAGTGATCGTTGGACGACTTCCTTCAGTTCGCTCAGCGAGGAAATTTCCGCGGCGGCAAGCAGCTGCGCCATGATATTGCCCACCGTGGTTGCCTCGGCGGGCCCGGCGCAGACAGGAAGGCCCGTGCAATTGGCGACCATTTCGCAGAATAAACTGTCCCGTGCGCCGCCGCCGATGAGATGGAGGCGCTCGATCCTGGTGTCCTGGATCTCCCCGAGTTTCTCAAGACACCATCGGATCTGCAAAGCAAGGCTGGCATAGATCGAGCGAGTGTACTCCCCCCGGGTCACGGGCGGGGCCTGGTTTGTTCGCCGGGCGAAGGAGCCGATGCTCTCCAGCATGTTCTCGGGACTTGCGAAGTCGGAGGAGTCAGGATCGAAGACCATGAGAGGGCGCTTCGCTTTCCGTGCCAGTTCGGAGAGTGAAGGAAACGAGGTGGTGGACTGGCGCTCCCACAACCGTCGGCATTGCTGCAGGATCCAAAAGCCGGTATTATTGCGCATCAGCAAGTTTCTTCCCTCCGGTCCCGGACAGTTCTTGAAGCCGTGCTCGAAGCAGGCGTCGCTTAGCAACGGGGCTTGTGTCTCGGCGCCGACGACAATCGTCGTCCCGGCGCTGACGAAGGCGGAGCGGCTGACCAACCCGCCGAGCGAGGCCACGGCTGAGGCGGTGTCGTGACCATTTACGGAAACGAAGTTCAGGCCGGCGAAGCCTGTTTCAATCTCGTAGGCCTCCGCGAGAGGACCGAGCTTGGTGCCGGGCGGGACGAGATGAGGGAAGAGCGTCTCCGGAATCGTCAGCCTCGACAGCAAGGGCCGGTTCCAGGTTTTGCCCGACGGGCTCAACAATTGCGTGGTCCCGGCAATGGTCTGCTCGGCAGTCGCGGCTCCGGTGAACATGTAATTGAGAAGGTCCGGAATGAGCAGGAGCTTGTCGGCAGCTTGCAGAAGCGGATCGCCGCTCAGCATTTGGGAATAGACCTGGCACAAGGTATAATGCCGATGCAGGTCGGAGGCCGTCCGGTCGAAGAGCTCACGGGCGGGGATTTTTTGGAGCAGACGTTCGTCGATGTGATCGGTTCGGCGATCTCGGTAATGGTAGACGTTTCCCAGAAGTCGTCCGCGGAGGTCGATCAACCCGTAATCGGCGCCCCAGCCGTCGATGCCGACGCTCAGGTAGGTCGCACTCTTGTCGAGTCGGGTCAGGGACGACTTTAGCTCCTGAAATACCCTGAGGATATCCCAGTAGAGGTTCCCTTGAATCCGCACCGGCCGGTTGTAGAAGCGATGAACTTCTTTGACGACCATTTGATGGCCGTCAAAGCTGCCGACGGACACTCTTCCGCTGCCGGCGCCCACATCGAACGCAATAACGTGTGCCGCTCTCACAAATCCTGTGGCGTTCGCTCCTGCGGTGGGCAACGATTTCTTCGGGCCAGCGCGGGCTACTTGATCAAGCCGGCTTCCTTCTCGATATCGATCCACTTTTGCACGTTCTTGTTTTCCTTGGAAACGAGCTCGCCAGGGATCTGGATATGACGGTTGACCTTCTCGCCCTTGAGCAGTTTGTCAGCCACCTCGAGAGTGGTTCGAGCCTGGTCGACGACCTGCTGAACGACCGTCCCCGCCATCAAGCCTTCTTCGATCGCTTTGAGGGCTTCGGGGAGTCCATCGACGCCGAGCACCATGACCTTGCCCGCCTTGCCTTTGGCCTTGAGAGCTTCAATTGCGCCGAGGGCGGAATCATCGTTATGGCAGAGAATGGCGTCGATTTGGGGGTGGGCTTGCAGCCAATCCTCGGTGATCGCCATCGCTTTGTCGCGACGCCAGTTGCTGGTCTGGTCGGCGATGACCTTGATGTCGGGCCGGGCTTTGAGTCCTTCCAGGATGCCCTTCTGTCGTGAAGCGGCCGCCAGATTGCCTGGCTCTCCCTGCAGAATGGCTACCTTGGCACCCTTCGGCAGATGCTTGGCGGCGTAGTCGCCGATCAAACGGCCTTCGAGAACCGGGTCCGACTCGAGCGAGACGCTGTGCTTGTCGTCGATTTTCAAGGCCAGGTTGATCACCGGGATCGGCGGCCGCAAGGCGTACGCCTTGTCAATCGCCGGTATCAGCGCCTGGGCATCCAGCGGCTGGACGATGATCAGATCGACCTTCTGAGAGATGAAGTTCTCGACCAGATTCGTTTGCTTTTCGACGGACATCTCGGAATCGAGCAGCTTCAGATCGAAGTTGGGATAGGACTCCTTGGCGAACTTCTTCACCGTCTGGGCCTGCCACGACGTGAACGGATCTTGAAATGATTTGGCCGCGAAGCCAATGGTATACTTCTCTTTCTTAGGGGCGGCTTTCTCTGCGCTGAGACAAGAAATGCTCAACGCCAGGAGGCAGGTGGCTACGATTCTGGTGTTCATGGGGTTTGTCCTTGGGTGGTTTGGTTTGAATGGCTCGGAATCGCCCCGGTGAGCCGGAGAGAACTCTGCCGTTTGCGCGAAGAAGATGGGAGCAGGAGTGTCATAAGGCGACGTTCCATCAGGCGCATCAGTGGATGAGGTTGCGCGTCCGGACCGCTCGCGTTTTCAGATCGAAGACGACGGCGATCACGATGATCATGCCTTTGACGACCTGTTGATAGTAGGAAGGCACGCTGAGGAGATTGAGCACGTTGTTGATGACGCCGACAATCAGGCAGCCGGCCAGCGTTCCCTGGATGGTTCCCACCCCGCCGGTAAAGCTCGTGCCGCCAATGATCGCGCCGGTGATGGCATCGAACTCATAGCCAACCCCTGCCGCCGGCTGGCCGGAGTTTAGCCTCGCCATCAGGAGCACGCCCCCGATTCCGGAGAAGATTCCGCAGAGAACGAAGGCCAGCACCTTGATCCGGCGGACCTTGATTCCGGCGGCGACAGCCGCATCCTCACTCCCGCCGATCGCATAGAGGTATCTGCCAAATCTGGTCCTGCCGAGAAGCACGCCCGAAAAGACCGCCAAAGCGAGCATCACCACCACCGGAATCGGCACTCCGAGGATGTCTCCCTTCCCCAAGTGACTGATAGCGCCGATATTGTAGATGGGAAAACCCTTCGTAT
The DNA here is from genome assembly GCA_963820865.1 of uncultured Verrucomicrobiae bacterium. Classification (GTDB taxonomy): domain Bacteria; phylum Verrucomicrobiota; class Verrucomicrobiia; order Chthoniobacterales; family Terrimicrobiaceae; genus DASTFP01. The sequence continues at coordinate 67,503 of CAWGBZ010000007.1, read as the reverse complement.
AGATGAACACCAGGCCCCGGGCGACGGTCATCATCGCCAGCGTCATAATGAAAGAGGGCACGCGATACTTGGTGACGATGAATCCACTCGTCAAACCGGTCGCTGCCCCGATGAGAATCGCGCTGACGACGGCCAGCAGAATCGAGTCGGTCGCGAGGAACGTGCCGATGGCGACGCAGCCGGCCAGCGCCGCGACCGAGCCTGGCGCGAGATCGACCATCCCCGCGATGATGAGCATGGTTTCGCCAAACGCGATGATGGTGATGACGCTGACCTGCCGGAGGATATTGGTGAGGTTGTCGGCGGTGAGAAAGGTCGGCGTGAACAATGCCGAAATTCCACAGAGGATGAAAAGCACGATGATGATTGCGTAAGAACGAGCCAACGCTGCCAGGGAGCCGCTCGTCGAAAACGCGGCCTCCGCTGCTGGCAGATCGGAAGGCGTGGGCGAGACTTTCATGCGGTTCCGCGGGAAATCGGGCCAGGCACTCAGCGATCCGAGGATAAGCGCTTGCCCTTTCGGCGATAGCTGACGCGCTTCTTGCTGAGTTCCCGCTCGATGCGTTCACTGCCGCCGCGCAGCTGAGCTTTCTTGCGCAGCGCAATAATCGCCATCACCACGTCGACCACCGCCAGTTGCGCCACGCGGGACGCCACCGTCTCTCCGGCGCGGGGCTTGCGGCTCACTGCGGAGAGAAGAACAATCTCCGACAGACGAGCGGCCGACGAATCGGGCACGCTGGTCACCGCGATGGTCGCCGCCTTGCGTCGCTGCGCGGTCTCCAGCGCTTCGATGATGTCACGCGTTTCGCCGCTATAGGTGACGCAAAACAGAAGATCGGTCGGGGCCAGGTTCGCGGCAATGCTGGCCAGAACGTGGGGATCCGTGCAAACCGAGGACGAAATCTGTAATCTTAGGAAGCGCTGGTAGGTGTCCTGCGCCACCGGTGCGGAACTCCCAAAGCCGGTCAAGAAGACGTGGCTCGCCGCTAGAATGCGATCCGCCGAAGATCCCAGGGCAGCCTTGTCGAGCAAAGTGAGCGTCTCCTGAAGCACCTCCAGGTTGATCTTGATGACCTCCCGCGCGACGTGCAGGATGTCGTCCGAAACGTCCGCATCCGGCGGAACATCAAAACCAAGCAACTCGGCCCCCCGGACAAACCCGCGATTCTCCAGCAGCGCCGCGCGGAGTTCCCGATACCCGCGGTAGCCGCTCAGCTTGCAGACGCGCACTACCGCCGTCTTGTTCGACCGGGCCAGTCTCGCCAACTCGCCGATCGACAAGGAAGCCACGCGCCGCGGGTTGTCCACGATATATTGGGCCACGCTCCGGCAGCTCTCCGGCATGCGCTTGACCGCCGACAAAACGTTCTGGAGCGGGTGCAGATCGAAGCCTCGACCCTTGCTGCCAAGACGCACCTCCGGGCCCAAAGTCTTCATGACCCACTCAAGCTGGCGTAACTATGTTTCGATGTCAATCCAAGAAATTGCAACTAAGTTTCACACCCCCGCGGCGGGCGTCGGAAGGAAGGGACGCCGGGAAGTCGGGTTCTTTCAATCCGCGGAGATCGGGGAGGAAGCCGGGCGGAGGCTGTTCCCGAGCGCATCGGGCGGCGTGGTCTCCGGCTCGGGAGCGGGCTGGCGGGGACCGGTCCCGACGAGCCGCTCAAAGAGCGGAGAAGCCATCAAGGTGGTAATGACGGCCATAATGACCAGGATGGCGAAGAGTCCTTCGCCGATGACGCCGCGTTGCAGGCCAATGTTGATGATGATCAGTTCCATGAGGCCGCGGGCGTTCATGAGGGTGCCGATGCCGAGGGCCTCGCGGTTCGAGACTCCGGTAGCCCGTGCGGCCAGCCAGCAGGCGACCCCCTTGCCAAGGACGGCCGCCACCAGCACGGCGGCGCACATTAGCCAGAGGAAGCCCGTATTGAGCAGGCCGATCCTGGTGTTCAGGCCGGAGTAGGTAAAGAAGAGCGGCAGGAGCAGCGCTACGGTCAGCGGCTGGATGCGCCCGATCAGATCGCGCGTGACGACTCCGCGGGGCATCGCCGCGCCCATGGCGAATGCGCCGAAGACTGCGTGCAGCCCGATGAGATCGGTAAACCAGGCGCCGAGCGCCATGAGCGCCAATGCGATGACAAGGCCCGAATCGGTCAATGTGCCGTCCTTGACCAGCCATGGTCTGGCCTGGGCGAGCAGCGGTCGGACGACCAGGAGGACGACTGCGAGATAGCCGATGCCGCCGCCGATATTGACGAAGGCATGACCCCAATTGCTGTCGAAGCTCGCCAACACCACGGCAAGAAGACACCAGGCCGTGGCGTCATCGATGGCCCCCGCGCCGATCGCCACGGTGCCCATCGTCGTCCCCGTGAGCTTCTTGAAATGGATGATCCGTGCCAGCATCGGAAAGGCCGTGATGCACATGGACGCGCCCAGGAACAGCATGGCCTCGGTCAACGACGTCTTGGTGGGGAACAACTCGGTGTAGTGGAAGAAAATCCAAGCCAGCCCGGCGCCGAGCACGAACGGAGTCACCATCCCCGCCACCGAAACCGCAACGGAGCACTTCAGGCGCCGCTGCACGATGTCCATCCGAAACTCCATGCCGACGACGAACATGTAAAGGGCCAGGCCCAACTGCGAGGCGGGGAAGAGATAGCTCTGCGTATCCCGGGTCTTCTGCGCGACGTCCCAAGGGAACAGCCATTGTTGCGCCTCGGGCCAGAGAAGACCAAAGAGCGACGGCCCGAGCATCACGCCGGCGATCATTTCCGCGACCACTTGTGGCTGGCCGAAGCGCGCCGCGATCGCGCCGACCATGCGGCAAAAAACAAGGATGACAGCGAGCTGAAGAAAGAACTGAACGGCGAGACTTAGGTTGTTCATCGGGTCTGCTGGCAGCCCGATGAGGGAATCGAAGCGGAGAAAAAACAAGCGAAAACTTCCTCGGATTGGCGCCTTCGCGAAGTTCCCGACCGAATGGGCGTTTCGGTTGTATGGGATCAGTCGTAGTCCGGACCCGTAGCGGGCCTTGTCTTGCAACGTGGCGCCGTGCATTCGAACTCCGGTCGAACAACCGATCTGACAATGCGTTGGCGAGGTCCGTTTTAAAAACAAGGATGACCAGGGAAAGCGGGAGCATCACCGTGCGTGACGGGTTGCAGCCCGCTAGAGGACGGGATGAGCTCGCCGGGAAGTAAGTAGTCCCTGAAGCGGCTTCCCGGATTGCGGTGTGATTTTCGCAATCCATGGGAGAATCGCATTCAGGTTGTGGACCTGCTCGCCGGAAATCTTTCATTGGGGCTTCTGCCTTATCGCGAAGTGCGAAATGCGACGTGAAGTCCGCAAGGCCTTCGTCCACATACGCCACGGACTCATGATCGCGAGACTTTGCAGAGGAGAGTGCTCTTTGGTTGGCGATGCTCTCTCCCGCAACGGCATCGTGGCGTAGGCTTAGCATTGCCTGAAGCAACGCTCAGGGGAATGCCTGAATGCACGATCCTTTGAGATTTGCTAGGTTGTTCTTATTCGCTCGCGACACGCTGCATCCAGGCGAGCAAGTCATCCCTAATCATCCCTATGTCTGAACAGAATCTACTTAGTTCGCCCATCAGGCTGCACTCTGATGAAGAAGCTGAAATTGCCAGACTTGCCTATCGCTTTTACTGCGAAGAGGGCTGTCCGAAAGGCAGGGCGGATGAACATTGGTTGCGTGCCGAGCGAGAGGTGAGTGGACGAGCCCGCTTGTCTGAGCCCGACAACCCACCGGTCGCGCGAGCTGTAAACCCGCCCTTCGAGCAGTGAAGCTCAGGCCTGCGGTTGCGCGGACCCGAGCACAAGGCGATTTGTGACGGGTTCGAGGCGTGAGTCAGACGGCTGCTCTTTCAACCACAGGTCGCCTCAGCGGGACATGAGGTCTGTGGCGAGAAGAGCTCATAGCGTATCCGGTTGACGACATCGATCAGGGTCCTCTCGACGGTGGGGGTGAGACTATCTTGAAAGGCGAAGGATTCTCCGGCGATGGAAACCAGGAGGGTTCTGGGCGTCGCGTTGTAGATTGCTTGCGAGCACGCCAGCAACGCGCGAGCATCAAAAGAATGTCCCGGCTCTATCCTGCCGGCCGCCTGCGGCGTTATTTCGCGACACCTCCATGTTCCCGGCTGACCCAATGCTGAAGCATCGACAAGAATCACAAGTTTCGCGCCGCTGACCGCCTCGGCCAGTTCCGGAGTGAGTTGATGAACCGTCAGGATTCGGGCGGTGCCACTGGGAAGCGCGCCGGCCAGGAGATGGGCCACTCTCCACCCCACCCCATCGTCCGCGCGAAGAGGGTTTCCGTATCCAATGACCAATTGGGCCGGTTTCATCCGCGCTTGATTTCGTCGAGGACCTCGCCCGATCGAGCCAGGAGCTGGATATGCAGCGGCATGCTTCCCAGCGCATGGGTTGAACAGCTCAGGCACGGATCGTAGGTGCGAATGACTGCCTCCACGCGATTGAGCATCCCTTCCCGGAGTCGGTCCGCTTTGACGAAGTGCTGGGCCACTTGTTTGACGCTTTGGTTCATCGCAAGGTTGTTATGTCCGGTAGCGATGATCATGTTCACCCAGGTGATCAGGCCATTCTCATCGATCTTGTAGTGGTGAATCAGGGTGCCTCGTGGCGCTTCCGCGACGCCGATACCTTCGAATCGGCTCGGTTTGGCGAAAGCGCGCACGTTTCGGTCGAGAATTTCCGGATCGTTGAGCAGCTGTTCGATGCGCTCGATGGCATAAAGAATTTCCACCAGACGCGCGTAGTGTTGATGGAACGAACTCAGAATGACCCCACGCCGGAGGGCGCGGAATTCCGTCCACTCCCGATCGGCCAGGGGCGTTCCGCAGCGATCGATGACATTGAGGCGCGCGAGCGGCCCTACGCGATAGATGCCGTCGGGATAGCCCGCGGCCTTGTAATAGGGAGATTTCAGGTAGCTGTCCGACTCGCAGCATTCACTGAGGTAGTCCGCGTAACGGGTCGGCTCGAGTTGATCCAGGACGAGATTGCCCGAGGCATCGATGAAGCGCAGTTTGCCATCATAATGTTCGAGGAGGGCATGGTGAGTGCCGGGGTCCTGCGGAGTGACCAGGGCCATGAACATGGTTGGAAAATTGCCGAAGGTGCGGATCTCTTCGCGGAAATCCTCCACAATGCCCTTGAACCACGTCAGCGTTCGCTGGCTGATCGCGAGGGCCTCGGGCAGGCTGGCCAGAATCTGATCACGCTTTTCGACACTCAGCGGTTCACTGACGCCGCCGGGCACCACCCAGGCCGGATGGATGCGCTTGCCGGCGAGCATCGCAATGATCTGCTGGCCCCATTTGCGAAGCGCGATGCCGTCTTTGCCGAGGGCCGGGCGCGATTCGATGACACCTATGATGTTGCGCTTCGCCGGATCACTGTCCATTCCCAAGAGCAGGTCCGGCGAGGACAAATGAAAGAAGCTCAGGGCATGGGATTGCACGAGCTGGGCAAGATTCATGATGCGGCGCAGCTTGGCCGCCGTCGGCGGGATCTGAATCGCCAGAAGAGCGTCGCAGGCCTTGGCGGAAGCTATCAGGTGGCTGACCGGGCAGATCCCGCACGTCCGGCCGGTGAGGGCCGGCATTTCGCCGTACGGCCGTCCTTCGCAGAATTTTTCGAAGCCCCGGAATTGCGTGACGTGAAAGCGCGCGTCCCGCACTTCTCCGGTCTCGTCGAGTTGGATCGTGATTCGGGAGTGTCCCTCGATCCGGGTGACGGGGTCGATAACGAGTTCCTTGGCCATGGCAGTCACGCTCCAAAATGGGTTTTGCCGGAAAGGTCCGGCCGGCGCCCGGCGAGAAGCTCGGTCAGAACAAAATGGATCGTGTCCGCCTCCGGCGGACAGCCGGGCACAAAGACGTCCACTTTGACAAACTCGTGGACCGGGCGCGAGTGCCGGAGCAATCGGGGAATGACCTGGCGGGGGACATGGGGGTTGGTCTGTGCGTTCTCGATATACGCGCGGTTTTCGACGTCCTCGACTTTGAACCGATTTCTCATGCTCGGGACGTTGGAGGTCACCGCGCAGTCGCCCAACGAGACCAGGATCCGCGTCCGTTGACGAATCTTCACGATCTTCTCGGCATCTTCCTCGCTGCTGACAGCTCCTTCAACCAGCACAACGTCCACGCCCTCGGGATATTCCTTGGTATCGACCAGGGGGCTGTAAACGAGGTCGACCTGGCTGAAGAGATCGACCAGGCGTTCGTCCATGTCGAGGAGAGACATGTGACACCCCGAACAGCCGTCGAGCCACACCGTTGCCAAGCGCGCTTTGCTCATGGTCGCTCCTCTCGCATGCGGGTAAGATAAGGCAGGAACTCGCGGCGCTTGACCAATTCGGCCACGGACTTGCCCTTCCTCGAAAGCGCGCCCGTCGGACAGACTTGGACGCACTTGCCGCAACTCGTGCAGGTGTCGGAGTCTCCCCATGGTTGGTTGAGATCCGTGATGACCCGCGAATTAGTTCCACGGCCCATCACGTCCCAGGTGTGTGCGCCCTCGATTTCGTCGCAGACCCGCACGCATCGCGTGCACAGGATGCAGCGGTTGTGATCGACGACAAACATGTCGTGAGATGCATCCACTGCTGCGTTTGGATAGAGGTACGGAAAACGGACATGCATCATCCCCTGGTTCGCGGCCAGTTTCTGCAAGTCGCAGTGGTTGTTCGCCACGCATACCGCGCAGATGTGGTTTCGTTCGGCAAAGAGGAGTTCCAGAATCATGAGACGGTACTTGCGGAGCCGTTCGGTATTGGTCTGGATCTCCATGCCCTCGGCGACTTTCGTGACGCAGGCGGGATGGAGCTTGTTCGAGCCCGCCACCTCCGTCAGGCACATGCGGCAGGCCCCAATGTTGCTTAGGCCCTCGAGATGACAAAGCGTTGGAATGGTGATCCCAGCTCCGGCGGCGGCCTCGAGGATCGTTTCGTTTTCTTCGGCCGTTGTTTGCCGGCCATCGATCGTGAGCGTTTTGACAGCCATGGAGTCTTAGCCTCCGGTTGGGGCGGCAGCGACGGCGGCGAGGTTCAGCGCGGGTAGTCTTTCGCTGGCCGCGGAATCAGGTTGCAGAAGGTCGAGATACTCGTTTCGGAAGTAGCGCAGCGTGCTTAGGACCGGGTTGGGCGCCGTTTGGCCAAGCCCGCACAAGCTGGTGTGCTTCACCATGTCGCAAAGCTCTTCGAGGCTCTCCACGTCCTCCCGCGTCGCCTTCCGATCGAGAATCTTGTTCAACAGTTTGTGCATCTGGACTGTCCCCGCGCGGCACGGGACGCATTTCCCGCAGGACTCTTCCATGCAGAACTGCATATAGAAACGAGCCACATCGACCATATTGGTGCTGTCATCCATGACGACCATTCCCCCGGAACCCATGATGGAGCCCAGCTTCACCAGAGAGTCGTAATCCACAGGTGTGTCGAAATGGTCCGCCGGAATGCAGCCACCGGATGGTCCGCCGGTTTGCACAGCCTTGATGGCCGATCCCTCAGGGGCTCCTCCACCGAGCTCCTCAACGATCTCGCGGATGGTCATGCCCATCGGAACTTCGATCATCCCGTTGTTACGGACCTTTCCGGTGAGCGCGAAGACCTTGGTCCCCTTGCTCGTCTCCGTGCCAATGCTGGAATACCAGTCCGCGCCGCGGTTAATGATCGGCGCAATGTTCGCGAAAGTCTCGACGTTGTTGATCAAGGTGGGAAAGCCCCAGAGTCCGCTCTCGGCGGGGAAGGGCGGCCGCGGCCGGGGTTGGCCGCGGCGGCCCTCGATCGAGGCCATCAAGGCGGTCTCTTCACCACAGACGAAGGCTCCGGCCCCGATGCGAATCTCTACGTTAAAGTTGAAAGTCGATTCGAAGATCCCTTGTCCGAGCAGGCCATGCTCCCGGGCCTGGCGGATGGCGACCTGCAGTCGGCTGATGGCGAGGGGATACTCGGCGCGGACATAGAGGTAGCCGTAGCTCGCCCCAATCGCATAACCCGCGATGGCCATGCCTTCCAAGACGGCGTGGGGATCGCTCTCGAGGACGCTGCGGTCCATGAAGGCGCCCGGATCGCCTTCGTCGCCGTTACAGATGACATACTTGCGCTCGCCCTTGGACTTGGCGACCGTGGCCCACTTCAGACCTGTCGGATAGCCTCCTCCCCCGCGTCCGCGCAGGCCACTGCGGACGATCGCTTCGACGACCTGCGCCGGCTGCATCTCCTGGATGACGCTGTGGAGTGCACGATAGCCTCCCGTTTCGATATACTCTTCAATTCGCTCCGGATCGATTCGGCCGCTTCTCGCGGTCACGATCGGCAGTTGCCGGGAGAAGAAGGGCTGTTTGGGATCGCAATGCTCGAGGTCGCACGTTCCGCCCATCAAAGCATCGATGATGGTCGGCGCGCGTTCCGGAGTAACCCGTTCATAAAAGATGTCCTCCGGTTCAACGCGAATGAGAGGTCCTTGTCCGCAGAGCCCCATGCAACCCGTCCGGCGGAGCTCGATCCGGTCGCTCAGTTGCCGTTCGGCGACGGCTTTCTCCAGCGTCTTCTTGATCTCATCCGCCTGCGAGGAGAGGCATCCCGCCGCCATACAGCACCGAATACAGGCCGGCTTGCGGGCGGTCCGTTCCTTTTCCGTGATCGCGTTGAGTTCCTCAATGAGCATGGCTGAGACAGGTTTTGAGCTTGTCGACGGCTTGGTCGGGCGACAGGCGCCCCACAACGGCCCCGTCATAGACGACCGCGGGCGCGATGCCGCAGGCGCCCATGCAGCGCACGGTCAGCAGGGAGAGCTCCTTGTCCGGCGTCGTCTCACCGTGTTTGATCTTCGCGTAGGCTTCGATGGCTTGCAGGATATGGTCCGCGTGTTTTACGTAGCAGGCGGTCCCCAGACAGACCACGCAGGTGTGCGCGCCCTGGGGTTTGAGCGTGAAAAAGTTGTAAAAGGTCGAGACGCCATAGACTTTGCTCGGCGGGACACCAAGCGACTTTGCCACCCACCCGAGCGCTTCCCGGTCGAGATAGCCGAATGATTCCTGCACCGCGTGTAACGTCTCGATGAGCGCATGCGGCTGGTAGCCGAGTTTGCGCATTTTCGCATCGATGATTTTCCAGCGCTTGTCCTGCGAGGGGAGAGGAGGCTTGGCGACCTTCACGTAGTTAATTTGTGCCGCGTCCAGCGGATGCACCTACACTTGCTTGCCGGAGATTAGTCGTTTTTTGGCAAGTAAGCCGTTGGAGTGCGGGAGCGGCGTATCCGCCCGGTGGCGACGAAACCGACGCAGTCACGAGCCGACGTAGTTGAGGTAGCGCGGCTCGTACATCATCTGCTTGATGCCGGCGCACACGTCGGCCGGTCTCGATCCTGTGGCCAGACCGCTTTCGAAGGCCACCTCGGCCACGGCCGTGGCGATGGCGAGCGAAACCTCTCTGATCCTGGTCAGCCGCGGATAGAGCCGCCCCAGCGCGAGATCCTCCGCCGTCGTCTCCCTGGCCAGCACTTGCGCCGCACGCAAAAACATTTCGTCTGTGACCAGCCGGCTGCCGCTGGCGACAATCCCTAACCCGACTCCGGGGAAGATGTATGAATTGTTGGACTGCCCGGGAATGTATGTCTTCCCGGCGAAGGAGACCGGATCAAATGGACTGCCGCTGGCAAACAAGGCACGTCCCTGGCTCGCGAATATGGCCTCCTCCGCAGTGCATTCCGACTTGGAGGTGGGATTCGAAAGAGCGAGGATCACCGGCCGTTCATTGATCCGGGCCATCAGTTCAACGACAGGCTTGCTAAAGATTCCGGGCTGTCCGGATGCTCCGACTAAGATCGTGGGCCGAATCCGGGAGATGATCTCAAGGAGGTCGCCGGTGAACTCGGCGGCATGGGCGTACGGCAGCTTGTGGGGAGCAAGGTCACTCCGGCTCTGCACGACCAATCCGTGCGAATCCACAAACCAACAGCGATTCCGGGCCGCCGCTTCCTGCGCTCCGCTTCGCACCATCGCCGCGACGATGAGGTTCGCAATGCCGATGCCCGCTTCACCGGCTCCGCAGAAAACGACGGTCTGCTCGCCGAGGGGGTGTTCGGTCACTCGGAGTGCCGAGCTAATTCCCGCGAGGACGACCGCCGCCGTTCCCTGAACGTCGTCGTTAAAGGTGCACACCTTGTTGCGATACTTCGCCAGGAGTCGGAAGGCGTTTTGATTGGCGAAATCTTCGAACTGAATCAAGGCACGCGGAAACAACTTTTGAACGGCGTTGACAAATTCATCGATCAATGCGTCGTAGGCGGCGCCCCGAGTCCGGGGTTGTTGGACCCCGATGTAAAGCGGATCTTTCAACAACTCCTGGTTGTTGGTGCCCACGTCGATGGTCACCGGGAGGCAAGCTGAAGGGTGAATGCCGGCGCAGATCGTATACAGGGCCAGTTTGCCGACGGGAATTCCCATGCCATTCGCGCCCAGGTCGCCCAGCCCGAGGATGCGCTCACCGTCGGTGACGACAATCACCCGCACCGCTTTCGTCGGCCAGTTCTCCAGGACTCGTTCGATTTGGCCGACATCCTTCGTTGAGAGAAAGAGCCCGCGTGGCCGGCGAAAGATGTGGCCATACTTTTGACACGCCAAGCCTACGGTCGGGGTGTAGATGATCGGCATCATTTCCTCGAGTCGATCAAGGGCGAGACGGTAAAAGAGCGTCTCGTTGCGGTCCTGCAGTCCGATCATGAAGATGTAACGCTCGAGGTCGCTCGATTTTCCGCGCACGTTTCGCAGGACACGCTCGACCTGCTCTTCCTGAGTGTGCACATGGGGCGGGAGCAATCCGCGAAGGCCGAGCGCTTCCCTCTCCTCTTCCGTAAAGGCCGTCCCCTTGTTCAAAGTCGGATCATGAAGCAGTGAGATCCCAAAGGGTGGAGGACGGTTGAGCGTTCTGTGTTGCGTCCAGGTGGGAAAGTTCACAACACGGCGTGTCTTCATGATGCGGTCGATGATGAGGAATACTTACGGCTTGGACGGCATGAGCGCTAAGCGTGCTTTGGCCAAAAGCAGTCGAAAATTGCTCAAGGCCCGGCGGCTTACCTTCCAGAGGCACCCGCATCTTCCGGCGGACGGCGGTGCGCACAGTTTTCATGGCGGCAAGATCTGCCCGATGTCGGCCAATTGACGGAAACCGGATCGAAGCGAGTGGCCGCGCTCACAAGGGACGTCTCCATCTCCGTTACGAGGATGAGGGTTACTTTCTGCGGGCCGAGTGGCGGCGAGAAAAGTGAGGGGGGGATGGGAGAAGTGATTTTGCGAGGAACCAAGTCCCGGGACGCGAGAACGCGCACTCCCCTGGCGGGCTGGAAATGCCAAGGGCAAATAACGGTGAGCCTTTGGCAAGCCGTGCGGAGCAGGAAACGAAGCCTCGAGTTAAAGAAACTGAGGGTTTGGCGGTGATTGATTATGGAGTCACGGCAGCCTCTCCGAAACGAACCGATATGCATTGGAACCCGATCGCAAAGTCCCCCGCCAATTGGCGGGTTCGGCCAAACCTGATCGACTACCGCGAGACGTGCGCGAGTTTCACGTGGAACAAGATCCGCGAAGAACTCGCCGGACTGCCCGAGGGTCAAGGCCTGAACATTGCCCACGAGGCGGTGGACCGGCATGCTGCGGGCCCTCGGCGAGATCATGTTGCATTGCGATGGCTCGGCGGCAACGGCGAGGTGCGCGAGTTTTCCTATGCTGATCTGCGGGGTGAAACGAATCGTTTTGCCAATGTGCTTCGGCAGCTGGACGTCGCGCGGGGAGACCGTGTGTTTGCCTTGGCGGGCCGCATTCCCGAGCTTTACTTCGCTGCGCTTGGGACTTTGAAGAACGTCAGCGTGTTCTGCCCGCTTTTCTCGGCGTTCGGACCAGAGCCGATCTTCCAGCGTCTGAGCCGTGGTGATGCCAAGGTGCTGGTGACCACGACCCGGCTTTACCAGAGGAAAGTCTCGTCCCTGCGCGCGCGCTTGCCGCAGTTGCGCTACGTGTTGCTCGCCGATGCGGAGGAGGATGTGAGCGGTGAGGTATTATCGCTGCGCCGGCTCATGCGTAACGCGTCGGCCGAATTCACCATTCCGCCCACCGATCCTGAGGACATGTCAGTCCTCCACTTTACCAGCGGCACCACCGGCCTGCCCAAGGGCGCCATTCACGTCCATGAGGCGGTGTTGACCCACTACGCCACGGGTAAATACGTGCTCGATTTCCATCCGGGCGACATTTTTTGGTGCACCGCGGATCCGGGCTGGGTGACTGGCACCTCTTATGGTATTTTTGCACCCCTGCTGCACGGCATCACCAACCTCATCGACGAGGCCGATTTCGATGCTGAGCGTTGGTATCGAATTCTGCAGGACCAGAAAGTGACCGTCTGGTACACGGCGCCGACGGCGGTCCGGAGGCTGATGCGAATACCTGGTAAACCGCGCACACAGTATGACCTCAGCGCTCTCCGTCTGATCCACTGTGTCGGTGAGCCGCTCAATCCGGAGGCGGTCATTTGGGGTCGGGACAACGCTGGGGCTGCCGATTCATGACAATTGGTGGCAAACGGAGACCGGCGGGATCATGATCGCCAATTTTCCGGCCATGGAGATTCGTCCGGGTTCGATGGGCCGGCCGTTGCCGGGCATCGACGCAGCGATTGTTCGGCGACGGGACGGTAATATCATCGAGGTAGTCTCCGAACCAGGCATTGAGGGCGATTTGGCGCTCAAGCCGGGCTGGCCGTCAATGTTTCGCGGCTACCTGCATGACGAGGATCGCTATCAGAGATGCTTTGTCGGCGATCACTATATTACCGGCGACCTCGCCGAGCGCGATGAAGATGGCTACTTCTGGTTTCTCGGTCGCGCCGACGATATCATCAAGACAGCGGGTCACATGGTTGGTCCCTTCGAAGTCGAGAGCGTGCTCATGGAGCATCCCGCCGTCGCAGAGGCGGCCGTAATCGGAAAGCCAGACCCGGTGATCGGTGAGCTGGTCAAGGCATTCGTTACTCTCAAGACGGGCGTGCCAGCAAGCGACGAGCTGCGCCTTGAACTCCTGGGGTTCGGTCGCAGGAAGTTGGGCTCGGCGGTCGCTCCCAAAGAGATCGACTTCCATCGCGATCTCCCCAAAACGCGCAGCGGGAAGATCATGCGCCGGTTGCTCAAGGCCCGCGAACTTGGCCTTGCCGAGGGGGACACTTCAACCTTGGAGACCAGCGAATGAATGCTTCCTCGACCCACCTACCGGAAAGTCCAGTCGGACGGGACCGCGGTCTGCACCTGCTGCGGCAGATGCTGCGCATCCGGCGCTTCGAGGAGAAATGTGTCGAGCTCTACAGCGCAACCAAGATTCGCGGATTCCTTCATCTCTACATTGGCGAGGAGGCGGTCGCAGTCGGCGCGATCGAGTGCCTGGGCCCGGAGGACGCCGTCGTGGCGACTTACCGCGAGCATGGCCAGGCGCTGGTTCGGGGCGTGTCGCCGCGCGCCATCATGGCCGAGATGTATGGCAAGCTGGAGGGCTGTGCGAGAGGTCGGGGTGGCTCGATGCATGTCTTCGATGCGCAGACCCGTCTTTACGGTGGCAACGCCATCGTCGGCGGCGGTCTTCCCTTGGCCGTCGGACTGGCGCTGGCGGACAAGATGCAAGGACGCCCGCGCGTGACTTGTTGCGTCTTCGGCGACGGCGCGGTTGCCGAAGGCGAGTTCCATGAATCGATGAATCTCGCCGCCCTCTGGAAATTGCCGGTGCTCTTCCTCTGCGAGAATAACCTCTACGCGATGGGCACGGCCATCCGCTACGAACACGCCGTCACGGAGCTTGCCAGAAAGGCAAATGCCTACAACGTCGCGGCAACGACCGTTGATGGCATGGACGTGCTGGCTGTCGAAGCGGCCACCCGGGTCGCCCTGGACCACGTGCGCTCCGGCGCAGGGCCGTTCTTTCTCGAGTGTCGCACCTATCGCTTTCGCGCCCATTCGATGTTCGACGCCGAATTGTACCGCACCAAGTCCGAGGTCGAGGAATGGAAGGCGCGCGACCCCATCGCCGGTCTATCCGCCCGGTTGAAGGCCGAGGGCTCGATCAACGAGGCCGACTTGGAGACGATCGAGCGCGAAGTCACCGCGGAGGTCGCCGACGCGGTCAACTTCGCGGAGTCCGGGACCTGGGAACCGATCGAAGACCTGACCCGCTTTGTCTACTCGGAGAGGAAGATGCCATGAAGACGATCACGTATCGCGAAGCCGTTCGGGAAGCGATCCGCGACGCGCTGAAGAGAGACGATCGGGTTTTCCTGATGGGCGAGGACGTGGGACACTACGGGGGATGCTTTGCGGTGAGCAAGGGACTGCTCGAGGAGTTTGGACCGGAGCGCATCCGCGATACGCCGCTCTCGGAATCGGGATTCGTCGGTGCCGGCATCGGGGCCGCGTTGGGTGGCATGCGTCCGATCGTCGAGATCATGACGGTCAATTTCAGCCTGCTGGCGCTTGACCAGATTGTGAACAATGCCGCCACACTCTTGCATATGTCCGGCGGACAATTCAACGTTCCCCTCGTGATCCGCATGGCCACCGGCGGCGGCAAACAGCTTGCCGCGCAGCATTCGCATAGTCTTGAGGGTTGGTATGCGCACATCCCCGGTTTGCGGATTCTAGCGCCCGCCACGGTCGACGACGCGCGGGGCATGCTCTGGACCGCTTTGCAGGATCCCGATCCGGTCCTGATCTTCGAGAACCAGACGCTCTACAACATGGAGGGCGAACTCTCGTCAGAATCCGCGGCCGTCGAGATCGATCGCGCCCGCGTGCGGCGGCAGGGTGCCGACGTGTCGATCGTCTCTTACGGAGCGAGCTACTGGAAGTCGCTTCAGGCCGCGGAGTCGTTGGCCGGCGAGGGTATCAGCGCCGAGGTGATCGATTTGCGCACCCTGCGCCCTCTCGACGACGAAACCTATCTGGGCTCGATCGCACGAACGCATCGCGCCCTGATCGTCGATGACGGCTGGCGCAGTGGAGGCATTTCTGCCGAGATCAGTGCACGCATCATGGAGCGTGCGTTCTATGACCTGGACGTGCCGGTGCAGCGTGTTTGCGGGGCGGAGGTGCCGATCCCCTATGCCAAACATCTCGAGCAGGCGGCTCTCCCGCAGCCTGAGGGCATCGTCGAGGTCGTTAAGAAAATGCTGTCCAAAAATGGGTGAGTTTCGAATGCCAAGTCTGGGCGCGGACATGGAGGCGGGAATCCTCGTCGAGTGGCGTGTGAAGTCCGGCGATCGCGTCAGAAGGGGAGACATTATCGCGGAGGTCGAAACAGACAAGGGCCTGATCGAAATCGAGGTGTTCGAGGACGGCGTCGTCGATCAAATTCTCATTGAGCCGGGCCGAAAGCTCCCGGTCGGCACCGTGCTGGCAACCATCCGGGGCGAGGGAGCCCCGTCGGTAGCATTGCCGTTGGCTCTCCCGAGCACCAAGGAACCCACACGAGCGGGCGAAATGCCGCGGGCAGAGATCCCGGTCGCGCCCCGCCCGACGCACTTCCGGGCATCGCCGCTCGCGAGGAAACTGGCCGCTGAACTAGGCATCGATCTCTCCACCCTCCGCGGGACCGGACCGGGAGGGGCCATCGATCGCGAGGACGTCGAGCACGCGGCGGCGGAAAAAAAGGCGGCCCCGGCCGTCGAGCGCGCGCCGGAACTGGCCGTCCGAATGCGCCGAGCCATCGCCGCCGCGATGGCCCGCTCCAATCGGGAGATCCCCCACTACTATCTGGAGACTCGCATCGATATGAGCCGGTCGCTCCGATGGTTGGACGCCGTGAATCAGAAACGTTCGATCAAGGAGCGGATTCTTCCCGCCGTGCTTCTGATCAAGGGCGTCGCGCGGGCGCTTGGAGACGTCCCGGAGCTCAACGGCTACTGGAAAGACGATCAACTCCAGAGGAGCGAGGCGGTTCACGCCGGTTTCGCCATTTCAATCCGCGGCGGCGGACTCATCGTTCCAGCCATTCACAATGTTCACGCCAAGACCCTCGGCGAAATCATGGCGGCGCTTCACGATCTGATTCCGCGAGCCCGGTCCGGCCGCTTGCGTAGCTCCGAAATGGTCGATGGCACGATTACCATCACCAACCTCGGGGAGTTAGGTGTCGAAGGAGTGTTCGGAGTCATTTACCCCCCGCAGGTTGCCTTGGTCGGGTTTGGCAGAATCTCCGAGCAACCTTGGGCCGAAAACGGCATGCTCGGTGTTCGGCCGGTGCTTCGTGCGACCCTCGCCGCCGATCACCGTGCTACTGATGGAAACCAGGGCGCGCAGTTCCTTGATTCGCTCACGCACCATTTGCAGGAGCCGGAGAAGCTATGACCGAAACCCACGTCAAAGACGTCATTCTTAAGGGTCTGGCGAAAATTGCGCCCGAAGCCGATCTCAACGTTCTCGCGCCGGATGACAATTTGCGCGAAACACTCGACATCGACTCCTACGATTTTCTTAGCTTTCTCATCGGACTTAGTGACGATCTGGGAGTCGAGGTGCCGGAGGCCGACTATGGAAAGCTCGGGACGTTGCGAACCATGATCGACTATCTCGTCGCGCGAACTGTATGAACCGCCCAGGGCGTTCGTGAATGGATTGCCGGAGATCTCGTGGACCTGTAAGGGAATATCGGAACGACGCCGAGTCGAATGCTCGTCCACACAAGCCAGTCCGGATTCGAGACCTTTTTTGCGCGTTGCGCTCAGGAGTTTGGGAAGCCAGATGGCCCGGATATGCAACGGATCGTTGAAATTGGGGTTGAACATGGCATCCATTTCCTGCCTCCGGAACCGGCCTGAGTGGCCGGGATGCGAGGCCCTGGCCGCACCAAACTTACGACGGCTCGGCCCGCTTGCCTCTCGCGAAGTCTGCGAGGGATAATGCCAACCTCGGCGTGCAGGGTCCTGGACTCACCCGCGGAGATGCATCTCACCTCGGAAGAGAGCACCTCGATAGGCGACCTAGATTCGACTGTAGGAAGGAATCACGCTATTCTTCGCGATCACGACGATGCCGTCTCGAATATAGAAACCTTCTCCGGTCATCTCTTGGACCTTGCCCTCGGGCGAGATGGTGACGTGGTCTCCGATCCGGACATTCTTGTCGATGATGGCATTTTGAATGTTGCAATGCCGGCCAATTCCAACGTGCGGGGGACCGCCTCCGTACACTCCCAAGTCCGCCTCGTAGTAGTCGGCGCCCATGAGAATGACATTCTTGAGGACCGTTCCCTCGCCGATGATGGAGCGAACTCCAATGATGCTGTGCTCAATGGCGGCGTGCTCGATAATACAACCATCGCAGAGCAGAGACCGATCGATGTCGGACGAACGCACAATGCTCGCCGGCAGGAATCGCGGGTGTGTATAGACAGGCGCACCGGGTTCGTTGAAGCTGAATTTCGCCTCAGGATCAGTCAGGTTAAGACTGGCTTCGAAGAAGGCGCCAATCGTTCCAATGTCCTCCCAGTATCCTTGGAAGATGTAGGCTCGCACCTTGTACTTCTCGATGGCCGCCGGAATGATATTCTTGCCGAAGTCAGCGAAGTTGTTGTCAAGGCATTCCTCGAGAACATTGCGTTTGAAGACATAGATGCCCATCGAGGCCTGATAGAGGTCCGCGTCGGCTGGAAGGCCAATGGCTTGCAGGAGATCGTCCGGGATGCGCAGGCTGTCGAGAACGGCAGGATCCTTCGGCTTCTCGACAAATTCAATAATCCGACGGCTCTCGTCGGTGTGCATGATCCCGAAGCCGGTGGCCGCCTTTCGATCGACGGGAATCGTGCCGACCGTCAAATCCGCCCCGCTTTCCAGATGCTGCCGCAAGACGTCGCGGTAGTCCATTCGGTACAGCTGGTCGCCGCTGAGAATGATGTAGTACTTGAAAGGTCGTTCGAGGAAGTATCGCAGGTTTTGCCGAACAGCGTCGGCCGTCCCCTGGTACCAATGCGATCCGGCAGGGGTTTGCTGTGCGGCCAGGATCTCAACGAAACTCGGGGTGAAATTATCGAATTTGAAGGCGGCGTTGATATGCTGGTGCAGCGACATGCTGTTGAATTGTGTGAGCACATAAATGCTCCGAATACCGGAATTCAGGCAGTTGCTGATCGGGATATCGACCAGGCGGTACTTGCCGCCCAACGGAACCGCGGGTTTGGCCCTTTCTTTCGTCAATGGAAAGAGCCTGGTGCCGGCCCCCCCACCCATAATGATGGCCAAAGTGCTGTCGACGGGAAGAATCGAGGGAACGTCGCTCATAGAGAGCCCGAGTCTGGTCGGGTTCTCCCAAATTGTCACTATTCAAAGCTTGGGAAGTGCGCTGCTCTCCCGAGCCGTCCAGCGACCGAGGTCGCGTCAGCACCCCGGGTGTCTTCGCTTCCGGAATCCAGAAGTTCCATTTCCAGATCGACGGGACCTCCGACGATCGGGACAACCGCCTTGCCCGTGAGCGAACGCAACTCGATTGCGCGTCGGTGGCCCGCAGAGACCACCGTGAGCCGGACTGGGATGCCTTCGGAGTCACCGTCGGCCGTCTCCCGATGCACCCAGACCTTGAGTTCCTTCATCTGGCCAAACAGACGAAGCTGAACGCGCCGAAGCGAGGAGAAGTCGGCGATCGGGCCCGCCGCGGGCGACCAGAACGTCCAATGCCGTGCGTATTCCATGCGCACACGAGCGTCAGTCCTCCTCCCGGAGGTGACGATAGTCAGTGATCCCTCACATTCGGGAAACGCTTCGCGGCGCAATTCGACGACGGTTCGAGAAGCGAACGCTCCTTGTCGAACCAGAATGATCGGGACCGCGAGCACGCCGATCCCAACGGCCAGAGCCGCAAAACGTTCGACCGGTCCCTGCCAGATGAAAAGTCCGTGGACAAAAAGGTTGGCAGTGAAGACCGCGTAGATGCCGCCGATCACCACCGGATGACTAAGCCAGGATGGACACCAGCGCATGGGCCGGTCACCCTTTGCTCGGCTGGCCACAAGCAGCATCAGCGGAAAGACTCCCGCGATGAGTGGCGCGGCCAGCACGCCGAGAAAGCCGAGTGGGCTCGTGAACGACTGCGTTTCCGTCAGCAGAAGCCATTCCACGTATCCGAAAACGATGACCACCGGACTGGCAGAGAACCAGAAACCCCGGTCGGACAAAGCCCGTCGCAGAGGCGAACTCGACTTCCCGAGTCGAAGAGATCCTGGAGCTGGGCAGCCACTCCTTGACCAGGCAGAAAAGGCCCAAGGCGGTGACGATGGAACCCACGCCGATGCCCAGAAAGATCAAAGACGAGCCGAGCACGTAGGTCACCGGGCCGAGCCGAGAAGCGAGCGGCACCAGCGCGGTGCCTGATTCCTCAGCGAGAACGTGGGGGTTGAGCGCGCCGTTTACCGCGACCACCCAGAGCGAATAGATAACGATCAGCGTGATTTGCGCGGCCACACTCCCGCGGATGAGCGCGCGCGCGCTGCTGTCCCGCCGCAGCGCGAACTGCGCGCTGTTGGCAACACCCAGATGTCCCAGGTAGGCCGAAAAGATCACGCCAAACACCAGTTGAAGCCACGAAGGATCGAATGCGCCGGCGCTCGTCCACGAGCTGAAAGCAAGATGATCCGACTGGATGTGCGGAATGGTCATGAGCAGGAGCACGACGACCGTCGCGACATTCAAACCACCGATCAAAAACACAAAGCCAATGGCGGAGGCGAACGAGCCTCTCATTAGGAAGTAGAAACAAACCAGAAAGATCGCTCCTGCCCACGCCGCCGCTGGCAGGCGGGTGGCCTCGGCCATGGTCGTGGCGAAGCCGACATAGTAGGAAATGAGCGCCAGGATTTGAATCACGGTGACGGCCACGACCAGCACGAACGCCCAGGACTTGCCCAGATAATCCTGGACGACATGCCCGAGGTAGGCCACGCCATACCGGATCGAGCCATTGCGTGCCGACGCCTCGGCGATTGAGAGGATGGTGATGGTGTTTACTATTCCGATTACCAGGAGAACTCCTACACCGGCCAGCGGACCGATCTTGGCGACAGCGATCGGGATGGCCAGCACTCCCTCGCCAATCGTCTCAACAAGAATCAATGCAAAGACGGCCCAAAAGGCGGGCAGGTTTTCGAAGCGATCCGCCACGACTTTCCATTGACGAACCAAGAACGCGTGCATTGGAGATCAGGAAAATTGCGCCTCCAGATGCAGTAAGCCGGGAGCGGCGGGATTCCATTGCAACAGGCGGCCGCGTAGGTATGCGTCCGTGCATGCCAGAAACCGCGCCAGTTTCGCGGAGGGAAGCGGCGGCCGGACGGCGGGCGGAGCGCCCCGATGAGGGACAAGCCCGAGACTTCTCTCTCTGTCGTAATCCAAACGCGCGAAGCCTCGATCCGCTAGGAAGCTACGACCGGATGGCACTTCCAAGGATGGGACATGAGTGTCAGGATTCATGTTTTCAGAAAGCAAGGCTCGGCGCGCCAGGTTATGCACGCGCTCTGCGCGTCGGGGATCGGTCAGGGATCCTGGAAACGCATCCGGGAAGATGCTGGCAATCAAGGGCCGGGTCGGGCTTCGTCCTGGTTTGCAGATGCACGGCGTTAGAGTTTTGAACTGGTCGGTGAGATCGAAACTTGCCAATGCTCGGGTATCGAAATGGCACTCATCCAGTTCGTTTGATTACAAAGGCTTTCGCCGCGGCGAGTTTCAAAGTTTTCGGAGGATCCTTTTTGCGGCGGCCGTTGTGCCCGGTCCAGGGTCGCCGCGAAGTGGCCCAAGGAAGCTGAGAAAACTCTGAAACTCGCGGTCCCAGATCTCTTTGTAATGATATGCCATGAAAAATCTTGTCTCAGGCATCGGGAGGGACCCTGCCGCCGAGTCACCGGCAGAGCCGGTCGATGGCGGCCAAGGAGGGACCGGCACAGCGTCGGCATGGCGAAGCCTGATCATTCCGATCCTCTGGCTGATTCTCTTTTGGTGCTGGGCGTTCTGTCCTCTCAAGTAAGAAAGCCTGGCGTCCGTAGGCTTTCTTGTGCAAAAAGCTGCCTGATTGTCAGCCCCAAAGAGAGCACGTGGTCCGGGAACCGCCTAAATCGAGCGACAACCAGGTGCGCGTCAGCCGAATCCACAGGCACTTGAGATAAGCGCCTTGTCGACCTCGTTACCTGGCACGGTCTGGTCCGGCGTGTGGCTTCGCGTTTCCTTCGCTTCATCGCAGGGCTTGTCGAAGGATCTCTCTCCTCCGCGCGCACGTCCATAAAAGGCATGTTCTCAGGCGGTTGTGAAAACAGGTCGCCGCCGGCGAATACCGACGACGACCTGTGGTTCCCCCCAGAACGCTAACCCGGAGTTGGCGGAGTTGAGCGCGCCAAGCGGGTCCAACCTATTACAAAGGCATCGGAAGCGTTGAGTTTCAGATTATTTTAGAAATCGGTTGTTTTCGTTTCTTTTCTGCGGTCGGCCGGCAGTGCAAAATCAGTTTCCGACTTTGGATGTGTCTGGTAGCTTTATGGGAAAGAAATGGGGGTCAGCTTGAAGCCGGAGTATCAGTCGCCTGCGGATGCCGCCGGACAATTTCGCACGACCTGCTGGAGTGCAGTTCTCCTTTCCGCGCAGAGTCAGGCTCCTGGATCGCGGGACGCGCTGGCTGAGCTTTGTCGAATCTATTGGCATCCGATTTACGTGTTCGTGCGGCGGCGGGGCTACAACGCCGACGAAGCACAGGACCTCACGCAAGGCTTCTTCTTGCACCTCCTCAATCACAAGACGCTGCGGCAGGTGAACCCCATCAAAGGGAAGTTCCGTTCGTTCCTGGCAGCTTCATTGCAGAACTATCTGTCGGACCAGCTTGACCGCGCACACCGCCTGAAGCGCGGCGGCAACATTGATTTTGTTTCCATCGATGCAGGGGGCTCCCAACAACACCCACAGGTGGCCGCGCCCGACGTCCCAACAGCCGACAAGATCTTTGATGCCCGCTGGGCGATGGCTCTGCTCAACGAAGCGATGCTGCGCCTGGCGGGCGACTATGCCGGCCAGGGGAAGACGGCGATCTTCGAAACGCTCAAGCCGTTTCTGGATCCCATCAATAGCAAGGTCTCGCTGTCTTATGAGGAAGTGGCGGCGAACCTTCAGGTGAGTGTGGGAGCGGTCAAGTCACTCATTCATCGCCTGCGTAAGCAATACTCCGGCCTTTTGCGCGAAGAGGTGAGTCGCACAGTGAGTGATCCGGGCGAGATCGATGCCGAGATCCATGCTCTGTGTGAGGCCCTGATTGCTACCGAGGGGCGGCTTGATTCTTAGGTAGGCCGAGCCGTCGTCGCGCTTACGGCCCGCCATTCTGTCGGCGCGAGCCAACCTTACCAAATTGTAATGCTCCAGAAAGATACTGGATAGGCAAGCGTGGCACCTTGTGAGCAGAAGAAAGCATATCTACTCATGAATACATTCGCTGCCCACTTACTTAACCGAAGGAAAGCCGCCTGGACCAGCCTGCTGGTGGCGACCGCCATGGCGGGACTGCAAGCCGCCGGGAACTCCGATTCTGCGATCACGCTCAAACGCGATCCGGAGCCTGTCGGCCGCGCTCAACCGGAAAGCGCGTCGTTTGCCGACATTGTCAAACGCGTCTCTCCCAGCGTCGTAAAGATCACCACGCAACTTCCGCCTCGGAAGATGGTGCCCCTCCCGGGTTTCCCAGGCCTTGATGGAGAGCGCGGTGCGCCGAGGATCCCCCGGGGCGGAGTCGGTTCGGGTGTGATTATCAGCGAGGATGGCTACATCGCGACCAACAACCACGTGGTCGACGGCGCGGAGGCCGTCACCGCCACGCTCACCGATGGGCGGGAACTTAGCGCCAAGGTGGTCGGTCGCGACGAACAGACCGATATCGCGGTCATCAAGGTGGAAGCGGAAAACCTCCCGGCGATCACGTTTGCGGATACCGCGAAGACCGAAGTGGGTGACCGCGTGCTGGCAATAGGCAATCCGTTCGGTATCGGCGAAACCGTCACGAGTGGCATCGTCAGCGCGAAGGGTCGCCGGGTCGGCATCCTCGCTGACGTGCAGGGCTACGAGGACTTTATCCAGACGGACGCTGCCATTAATCCGGGGAACTCCGGAGGCGCGCTCGTCGATGTCGGCGGCCGCCTTGTCGGAATAAACACCGCCATTCTCAGCCGCAGCGGAGGCTCGCAGGGCGTGGGACTCGCGGTCCCGGCCAATATGGTGGCACAAGTGGCAGACAGTCTGGTGCGGACCGGGAAGGTCGTCCGGGGATTCCTGGGCATCGGTGTCCAAAACATCACGCCAGGCTTGGCCGAATCATTTGGGTTGAAGGGCAACAAGGGTGCTCTCGTCTCGGACGTTGTGCCCGACTCTCCCGCCGCGGCCAGTGGCTTGAGGGAAGGCGACGTCATCCTGACGATCAATGGCCAACCGGTAGCTGACGCCAATGAGGTTAAGTTAAAGGTCAGCTCACTATCGCCGGGCACGAAGATCAATCTCGAGGCCTTGCGCGATGGCGAGACCCAGGAGTTTACCGCCGTCTCCGGCCAGCGCGCCGGGATCGCCCGTTCGGGAGAATCGATGGGGCCGGGCTCGCGCCGCGATGAAGGAGCGCTCAAAGGTGTCGCCGTCGATGACCTCGATCCTCAGGTTCGCCGGCAGCTGGAAATCCCTGCGCAAATTAAAGGAGCGATGGTCACAGAGGTCGCCCCGGACTCCGCGGCCGCTCGTGCCGGCCTCTCCCGGGGTGATGTCATCCTGGAGATCAACAAGCAGCCAGTGAATTCCGCGGAGGACGCGGTCGCCCTCTGCGCGAGCGCGGAAAGCAAGAAGTCCCTGCTTAAGCTCTGGTCTCGGGGCAACAAGGTTTTCCTCGTCGTGGACGAGACCGGTTCCAATAAGGCCGCTTCGTAATCGCAGCACGCCGATTCCTGCGATCCCTGACGCACACAATCCAGGGACAGTCCCGGACTTGTCAGCTTTCGTCTCGATGCGAAAGTGAAGGCGGGATGGTTTATGCAATCGGATCGCGCAGTCGCCTGAGGCCGCCCGCCCCCCGGGGTGGGCGGCCTGGCGAGCTGGCGGCAGTTCCTTGGTCGGCGTCCGGTCTTGAGCCCAAGCCAAGTTTATCAGCCTGTTAGCATGCGCGTCCTGGTCGTCGAAGATGATGCCAAGATCGCCTCGTTCGTGACGCGCGGGCTCAAACAGGCGGGCTATGCGGTCGATCATGCGTCCGACGGAGAAGCCGGCCTGGCTTTGGCCGAGTCGACGGACTACGATGCGGCGATCATCGATGTCATGCTGCCCAAGCTCGACGGGATCAGCCTCGTCCGGCGCCTGCGGCTGGTGCGCCGGCTGGTTCCGATTCTTTTCCTGAGCGCGAAGAGCTCGGTCGACGACCGGGTGCACGGGCTGCAAAGCGGGGGTGACGATTATCTGACGAAGCCGTTCGCTTTTTCCGAGTTGTTGGCGCGTGTGCGGGCGCTCATCCGCCGCGCCAACTCCTCGCCCGAGTCGACCAAACTGGTCGCAGGGGACGTGACGCTCGATCTCGTCACACGCGAAGTGACCTGCGGGGGCAAGCCCGTCGATCTGCAGCCGCGGGAGTTTTCCTTGCTCGCGTTTTTGCTTCGTCATGCCGGTCGCCCTGTCAGCAAGACAATGATCCTCGAGCATGTGTGGGATTACAGCTTCGACCCGCAGACCAACGTCGTCGACGTTGTCATGTCGCGTCTGCGGGCCAAGATCGATGCGGACCACGAACGCATCGAGACGATCCGAAGCGTCGGGTACGTCTTTCGTCCTCATGCTTAGCCGGCTTCGCCAGTCTCTTGCGCTCTGGCTGGCCATTCAATACGCACTCGTCTTTGCGGTCAGCGCCACGATCTTGTTTGGCGCGCTCTACTGGGTGCTGGCGCGGGCGCTCGAAGAGCGGGACCAGGCGGTCGTCGAGCGACGGGCCGCCGCGCTGGCGCGCGCCTATGCGGACGGCCTGCTGGGTGCCGTGGTTGAGCGGTTCAATGGGACCGCACCGGAAGAGGACGCCTGGTTCGTGCGCGTCATCGATGCGCGCCAAGGCACCGTCTGGGTGAAAGCCCCTCCGGACTGGGTTCAAACCGTGGTCCAGCGCATCCCGATTCCGGAATGGGGCCTGACCGCGGAACGCACGATTCCCACGGTGCGTTTGCCGCAAGATGCCCTGCGTGACTATGCCATCGCTTCACGCCCCCTTTTTGATGGGCGCCTGATCCAGGTCGGACGCAGCGCGGACAGCCGTGCGGTGCTGCTCGCGCCACTGCGGAGGGCTTTTGGCGTCATTGGTGCCCTGGTGCTCCTCCTCTCTGTCGCCGCCGGCACGCTTCTGGCATGGCGCGCCACGCGCCCGTTGCGGGAAGTTTCCGAAACTGCCCGCCGCATCCTTGAAACCGGCGACTTTGCCGCGCGTGTCCGGGCGCCGCGAGGCAGCGGCGAACTGGCGGTGCTGGTCCGGCAGTTGAATACCCTTCTCAACAAGAACGCCACGCACGTCCGCGTCTTGCGCGAGACGCTCGATAATCTGGCCCACGACCTGCGCACTCCCCTCGCCCGGCTTCGAGGGACTGCGGAACTCGCCTTGCAGAATGCGCAGGATCCCGCGGAGGCACGCGGGGCGCTCGCGGATTGTGTGAATGAGAGCGATCGTGTCCTCCACTTGCTCGAGACTTTGCTCGACATCTCCGCGGCCGAGGCCGGAGCGTTGAAGCTCAACCGCGATCGATTTGACGTCCGCACGCTCGTCGAACAGGCGGCCGACCTTTACCGCGAAGTCGCCGAGGAGAGAAAGATCACTTTAACCGTTGAACAGCCCGAACCCGCGGAGGTGGACGGCGATCCGATCCGCCTTGGGCAGGCAATTAACAATTTGCTCGACAACGCTCTTAAATACACGCCGTCCGGCGGTCGCGTGGTCCTCGCTACCCGCGCGGAACCCGATGACGTCGTCATCACCGTCAGTGACACCGGCCCGGGCATCCGCGCGGAGGAGCATGAAGCCGTCTTTCGACGATTGTACCGTGGCGATGCCAGTCGCTCACGACGCGGACTGGGGCTGGGCCTGAGCCTGGTCAAAGCGATCGTGGAGGCGCACGGCGGGACTGTCGCCGTCGATGATGGCCCCGAAGGCGGAGCACGCTTTATCATCAGACTGCGCCGATGATCTGAATCCGCGGGCGTCGTCCTGCGGGCTCGGTGGAGATGATCGAGGGGACATAAGTTGGCGATCGCTGCGGACGTTTCGGGATATCTTTGTTGCCTTTGGAGTGCCATTAAGAGAAGTTCTCGTCGGGAGAAGAACCTGCGACGACACCGGAATCTCACCAGGCGCCGGCGCTTCGCTCAGTTGGTGGCTTTCCAACGACGGAGACTATAAAAAAGCATGAAAAGCCTTGCCGTGTTGAGCGTCACTGCGTTGCTGGTGGCAACTTCCCTTTCGATTTCCACCCTGGCCGAGGAGACCGAGAAAGAATCGAAAGTTGATCCTAAAGCCAGGGAAATCATCGAGCGCGCCGTCGACTATCTGGCAAATGCGAAACAATTCCGCGTCAGCGCAGAGATTTGGCAGGACCTCGAGGTGGAGCCCGGCGAGATGGCGCAATTTAGCAAGGTCGTGGAAATCCAGTTACGCAGACCTGATCGTTTGCGCCTGGACGTCAGCACTTCGGTGCCAAAACGAAGTTTTTACTACGACGGGACTTCGCTCACCGTGTTCGATCGCGCCACGGGGTTCTTTGCCTCCGCCAAGACTCCGGCGACCATCGACGAGACCTTGGACGCCGTCGAAGAGAAGTTGGGAGTGACCTTTCCCCTCGAGGACCTTTTGCTGAGCAGGCCATTCGGCGACGGAGCATCCCAGGCGATCTCCGGAAGCTATTACGGCCTCGAACCGATCCTCGGTGTGATGTGCCACCACGTCGGTTTTCAGAGTGAACTGATCGACTGGCAGGCATGGATCGAGGATGGGGCGGTTCCGCTCATGCGCAAGGCGGTCATCAATTTCAAGACTGAACCAGGCACCCCCAAATGGATGGTGCTCCTGAATAAGTGGGACCTGGAGACGCCGCTGCCGGATTTCGTGTTCCAGTTTGATCCGCCGTCCGGGGCGGTCGAGATCGAGTTTGTGAAGGTCAGTGAAGAGGAAACCGAAGAGTGAATGGAGGTGAAATGAGAACAATCAGGAAATTCCGATTCGGGGCCCGGCTGATGGCCTTCTCTGGAGCGTTCCTGGCGCTGGGACCGGCCTTGCTGGAGGCCGGCGGCTACCACCGCAGTGTCCATCGCAGCGTCAACGTGAATCGCAATGTGAACGTAAATCGCAATGTGAACGTCCATCGTGATGTCGATATCAACGTCAATCGCGGCTGGGCTCGGCCCGGTTTCGGCGCCGGTGTGGCAGTAGGCGCGGTCGCAGGCACCGCCGCCGGGATCGCGATCGGCGCGGCCGTGGCCACACCGCCGCGCGGCTATGTTCCTCTCTACTACGGCGGTGTCAATTATGCCTACTACGGCGGGTACTATTATCAACCCGCCTCCACCGGATACGTGGTGGTAGAACCGCCCATCGGCGCAATTGTCCCGACACTCCCGCCCGGGTCGACGGCGACCACCATCGACGGTCAGACATACTTCGTCTATAGCAACATCTATTATAGACCCGTGTTGGTGAACGGAGCGACCGGTTACCAGGTGGTGCGGCTTTGAGCGGAAACTATTCGGGCCCCGCACTTCTTTTCCGACTACTAGCTGTCGGGCTCGGCTTGATGGCGCCGCTCCTGCGCGCGGCCGATCCTCCCGACATGGTCTGGATCCCAGGTGGTGAGTTCATCATGGGAACCGACGATGAAAAATCGATGCCCAACGAACGTCCCGCCCATCGGGTTCATGTCGATGGCTTCTGGATGGACGCCACGACGGTGACCAATGCTGAGTTCGCCAAGTTCGTCGAAGCGACCGGTTACAAAACTGTGGCCGAGCGCCCGGTCGATTGGGAGGAACTCAAGAAGCAAGTCCCGCCGGGAACGCCCAAGCCGTCGGACGAGATGCTGCAACCTGGCTCCCTGGTTTTCACGCCGCCTGATCATCCCGTGGACTTGCGCGACATGAGGGGTTGGTGGACCTGGACGATCGGTGCAGATTGGCGTCACCCGCAGGGTCCGCAAAGCTCCATTTGAAGGCAAAGATGACCTGCCGGTGGTCCAGGTGGCCTGGGAGGATGCGGTGGCTTACGCCAAATGGGCCGGGAAACGGCTCCCGACCGAGGCGGAATGGGAATTCGCCGCGCGCGGCGGGGCCCCGAAGAATACCCGGTATTGGTGGGGGGATACCTTCCGGCCGGATGGCAAAAGCATGGCCAACACCTGGGATGGCGATTTTCCTTATCGCAATACCCTCACCGACGCCTACGTCGGGGTCGCTCCGGTAAAGGCGTTTCCCGCGAATGGCTATGGCCTCTACGATATGGCTGGCAACGTCTGGCAGTGGACGGCCGATCTCTATCGGGCGGACACGCACGCCATGAATCTCGAAGCCTCGCAGAAGACCGGCGGCTGCTGCATGAATCCTTCCGGTCCGACATCCACGTTTGACCCGGGGCGCCCGGTCCAGGACAACCCGGAGCGCGTGACCAAGGGCGGGTCGTTTCTTTGCAACGTCAGCTATTGCGAGAGCTACCGGCCGAGCGCCCGGCGCGGCATGCCGCCTGACACCGGGACAGAGCACGTCAGCTTTCGCTGCGTCAAGGATCCGGATAAGAAAGACAACTCACGATGAGATCTCCCTATCCCAATATTGACCGCTCGGGAGGACTCCAGCCAGCTCGAACTGCTCGCCTACCTGCGTGCTAATGGCTTCAAGACCTTCATCGTTTCCGTGGGCGCCATCGAGTTCATGCGCCCTTGGACGGAGCGCGTCTACGGCATTCCACTCGAGCAGGTGGTAGGTTCCGTAGTCAGGACGAAATACGAAATGGCCGAGGGCAAGCCGATGCTCATGCGATTGGACGGAAGTCGACTTCATCGGCTGCGATCTCGACAACAGGACAACTCCGAGATAATAGATTGGAAAACGCTCTGTGAGCACCAACGAATCGTCCAGTCCTCAAACGGACGGCCCCGGGTCCAGCCGTGTGAGCGTGCCTGGGATCGTGGGGATCCTCATCTACCTTGCCGCGGTGGCGGCTCTGCTCCTCTACACTTTGATTGTGGTCTGGCCCGTTCCGCCGCCCGCGAAGCCGGCGGCGCCCGTGGAGAGCGCCACGCCGTCGAGCACAATCCAGGAGGACCAGTCGCCCGGAGTGTCGGAGGTAAGATTTCTCGGCATGTCTTCAAAGATATCGGACGAGCAGAGGCTCTTCATCCTGATTATTGCGGCAGGTGGTCTCGGCAGTCTCGTCCATGCCTTGCGGTCTGCGTATTGGTATGTGGGAAACCGGAATCTTGTGCTGAGCTGGATTCCAAAATATCTCCTGCTGCCATTTTGCGGGTCCACTCTCGCCGTCCTCTTCTATCTGATCGTCCGCGGGGGATTCTTTTCACCGCGGGCCACTTTGTCGGAAACAAGTCCGTTCGGCTTTTGCGCTCTCGCCTGCATGGTTGGTCTCTTCTCCGAACAAGCTGTGCTGAAGCTCAAGCAAGTGGCCGAGATGGTCTTTATGACGGCGGAGCAAGGCAAGGATGCCGATCCACCGGCCGGTCAAGCGAAGCCGAAGGAAAATCCGTGATTTGAAGTCTCCGTGTTTGAGCGACCCGCGCCCGCCGTGCACAGACTCCCGTGAGTATCGGACGATGGATTACGCGGCGGAGATGATTCTTGGTGCGGGTGGCTTCTCAACTGCGATCGGGCCATGAATCAAGGAATTCCAGGTGCCGACAGCACCGATCAGATCACGGAGGCCCTCATTGAGGAGGCCGCGCAACTGATCGGCGCCACCCCGCAGTTTTGGGGCCGCTATTTCTGCTGTCCAAGCAACCCTTCACCTTACGAATACATTCATCTCAACGAGAATGGGCCCCTCGCTAAGAACGGCATCAAACTGTTGCCCATTGCCGAACAGACCTGGCGCGTAGCTGGAAGCCAGCAGGACGGAACTTCCGATGCGCAGGGCAATGTGGACGATTTGCTCGAAACCTTTTCCATCGATTATCTGGCCAGTGTCGGTCAGGAGTTCCTGATGTTTCTCGATGTGGAAGGCTCTCCTCCGGCGAATCCCTCGCTATCGACATCCTATTATGCGGGCTGGGCGCAAACGCTGTGCGCCTACAGCCGCGCGAAGGCCGGCGGCCGGTTTACCATCATGCCGGCCGTTTATGCCTCGCGCGATGACAGCGAAACCTGGCAGACGCTCCAGGCGAACGTGGCTCCTTGTCATGCCATTTGGATCGCGGCGTATGGTGCCAATTCGCCGGGACTTCCAGACTGGGACGTGAATCAAACAGCGCCGCAGGGTGCAGAGCTCAGCTGCCCGGTGCTGGTCTGGCAATATGCCGGAAATCTGTGTTCGGACCAATGCCTTGATTGCAATGTCACCAACCCTTCGGAGCCCGGTTTGTTGGAGAGGCTTATTTCTCCACCTTAGACGTCGGCCAAACTTTGGTGAAGGTGGAAAGCAGTGCATCACCAGCAAGACCTGGCCGAGGCTAATGAAGAAGACTTGGCCGCGCCGGCCGAAGTTCCAGCCGTCCTTCGAAACCGCTGCACCTGCACGTGGGGAATCTGTATTTGCCTTCACCGTAGAGCGCCTTTTTTGCATGCTTGTCATTCCACGGCGTCGCCATCGGTCTCGGGGAGCATACCCGTCTCGGCCGTCTCGGGTGTGGTGCTCGGCGTCCGCGCCGAGCAGAGCGGTCGGGAGTCTATCGAAGCGGCCTCTCTTGGTCATGGCTAAGTGCCCGGGATCACAAGCTTGGTTCAGCGAAGCTTTGTCCGGCGTGGAAGCCGGACAATGATTCGCCTGGGCGGAATGCTCCCCGGAACGCTCGCATTGAGCGCATTCTCCGCATTGGTTTTCGGAAACTGCTCTATGGCCCGTTTCATCACCTATCTCCCTTTACTTCGCCAACCCTTTTCCGAAAATCTCTTCTGAGAATCGCTATAGCAGGAGCAGCGATAGCCCTTCAACAACGCGACAGGTCAAAGCGTAGGGTTAACCTAATGCGTCAGCTAGTCTGTGGTTCACAGCCTCGGACCTAACGAATGAGCTTGAATCTTTGGAAACGAGACGGAAGAATGCGGACTTTGTGAACAAATACCCTCAGGATCTCGTTCGCTTACTGACAGCCATAGTTTTGCTCGGCCTGCTTGCGGGTGAGTCGTGCTTCGGCAAGTCACCGACCTTCGAGAACATTATCGCCTTTGGAGACAGCTTGACGGATGTGGGCAACGTCGCCGGGGTTACGAATCCTAATGTGGCTCCCCGCATTAATGGCTACTACCAGGAGACACATTTTTGCGACAACATTCTTTGGCTCGAGATTCTCGCCGCCTATTGGGGGCTGCCGCCGCGGACCCCAGGGCGTGGGGGCACGACGACGCTGCCGCCGGAAACTGGCGGCAATACCTGGGCGTGGGGTGGCGCGGAAGCCGCTTCCGGGACCGACCAACCGAGCGGTGTGACCGAGCCCATTCCCAATCTCCTGACGCAGGTGCAGCAGTATCTGGCCAGCAACACCCCCGGACGTAAGACGCTTTTTGCAATCTGGGCCGGAGCAGACAACCTCCTCGTGGCAGGCAAATTTGGACCACGCGCTGCCGCCGCCGCGGTTAACGCCGTCAAGACTTCGATGTTGGAGTTGGAAAAGGCGGGCGCGCGTCATTTCCTCATCTTCAACATGCCCAAAATGGGCGACACGCCGGACGCTCAGGCAGGCGGCCGCGCCGAAATCGCCGCGGCGAACGTCTATTCCGTCTCTTTCAATGTGGCCTTGAGAGAGGCGATCCGGCAGTTGCGTGATAATCGCAACTTCAAAGCAAAGATCTATGTCGTGGACGCCTTTACGGAACTGGTCCGCATTGTGGACACGGTCAACCGAGGTCGCACCTACAAGCCGCGCTTCTTTGTTCCAGGGGCTCCGGTGTCGATCAATAACGTTACGGATACGGGGCTGAACTATTTCAATACTAACGGGACCTATCCGACCAATTACCTCTTTTGGGACGACGTGCATCCGACGACACAGGGACATCAGATAGTCGCCGGAATTGCCCTGCGGGCGATCGCCGGATCTGATTGACAGCGGCAATCAGGATCCGCGTTTGACCGGGGCTCGCGGTGCCAGTCAACCGGCGACCGTTTCACCCTTCCTGGCTCGATAGTCAGCGTAAGCCTGCTTTGCGCGTGTCTCTAGTGAGATGGATTTTTGGTCCCGTGCAGTCCGAATGGCATCGCGAAATGAATTCGCGACTCTGGCGTCCTCGGCTCCGAGCGCCGCGAGAAAGACGCTACGAAGCCGCTGCAAATCAGCACACCACCAGAGCTCTCCGGATTGTTCGGCAATAGCTTCGGCTTCGGTGATCACTTCGAGGGCCTCCGCGGTGCGACCCGCCAGATGCAAAGGCTCGGCCTTGAGCGCAAGAAGGTATGGCCAGCAAAGCACCCCGCCGCTCGTTCTCAGCTTTTCCATGCCGTCCTCAATCCATGAGATGGCTTGTGACGTTTGACCGGACATGCCTCTTGCCCACCCGAGAAAGATCGTCGCCAGCGGCAGGAAGTGAACAAAGCCCTGCCGTGTCGAGAGTTCGATTAAATCCGCCCCCCTGCTTTCGACCTCCGCCAGATTGCGCTCGAAGTGACCAAGGACCGTGCCAAAGTAAAGCGCCACGGCCAGACCGTGCGTGTCCCCTATTCTCTTCGCCAGGGCGATCGCCTCGTCGATGGGAGCGTGGCAGGAAGATTCTCCGAAATGCCACGCGCATAAAGCTTCATGGCAAAGGCAAGCGATGGCGGGCTCGTCGAGCTCCTCGACCTGGGCTTCGACGCCACCCGAATGCAGGATCCCGATGCCGCTGATGGCAGCCCGTCGTGCTTCTTCGAAGTTTCCCGAATAGTAGTGCGTGGCCGCCAAAGCCATGCACGCTTTGAGCCGCGGGGCGGATCCTTTTTGTTCCTGCGCCAACGCCGAGATCCGCTCGGCGATCCGCAGCGTTGCGGCCAGCTGGCCAGTGACCAGGGAGTGACGCCACTGACCGATCAGGGCTACGAACAGCAGATCGGCCCGGCCCAGCGCTTCACAAAGTGGAAGAGCGCGTTCATGGCAGATTTGCACATCGGGCAACTGCATTCCGCGCGTGACCGATAAATGCAGCGCCGCCTGCATCAGGATGAACAGGTGGTCTTCCGGAGCGAGCTGCTGTTCGCCTGTGCCGGTCTTTAAAGGCGACTCCCAGCTTCTTTCCTCAAAGAAATGCACCAACGCGGAAAGCAAGGCGCCTCGGGCTCCGAGAACGTTGGCGGCAAAAGACCGGTTTCCCCGCTGAATGCGTGCCATGTAGATTTCGTGCAACGACTCCCGAAGCAGGCCCGCTCGGCAGCCGCAGACAATCGCCAGAAACAGTGGCTCCATTTCGCCGAAGGTATTCGGCAACGGCGGCGCCAGGTTTCGATAGTGATGGTAGAGTCGACGGTTCGCCTGCTTCCAAGCCTCCTCTTGCCGAGTTTGGAGTTGTTCGCCGAAATGCTCGCGAACGATCGGGTGCGCGTCAAGGTGCCCCGGATGCTGCGGATCTGCTCCTGCCAGGAGCCTGGCTCTCCTTAGTCTGGCCAAAACCTTTCGCCTTTCGCTCGCGCTCAACTCCACCAACGACTCGGTCAGGCCTGGAATGGCAGGCGGTTTCAGCAAGGCATCCACGGTCCGGTCGTCCGCAGGCCGATCAAACAGCCCAAGCAGACGAAGAACGGAGACTTCCGGTCCCTCGCCAAACCAGGACTGATAGGACTCCATGACTCGCCGCGCGTGGGCGCCCTGTCGGGCGTCGTGGGCCAGCCGTCCTGAAACTTCGCCCCGCCGGCGAATATCTCCGTGGTGTGCATCGGTCAGGTAGCTGCCGAGCAAGGTGAGCGCCAGACAATGGCCGCTGAACTCGTCGCTTGCTCTTCGCAGTTCCGCGTCATCGCCGTGGACACCCAAGGCTCGGAGCAACTGCGCACCCTCCTCACTGGACAAGTGCTCCAAGTCGCGCCGAGGGGCTGAGGTGCGCTCCTGATCTGCAATATCCGCCACCGGCAGGCGGGTGGTCACGACACAAAGTCCCCCGTTGAACGCTGCGAGTTGACGCAGAAGCGCTTGGAGGGATGGATCCCGTATCCGCCCTTCCTGTGGACCGGGTGGGTACTGAAGAGGCTCGAAGCCGTCGAGAATCAACAAGGTCCGGCGGCACGCGATCAGGTTCGCCAACCGTTCTCCTTTCTCCCAAGGCGTGCCAATGCGCGGATCGGGATCTCCGAACCATGCCAAAGCGGCGTGCACAAATTCGTCTCCCGAGGAAATGTCGTCGCTGCTGCCTTGCCGGTAGAACGACCAACCGAAGACCAACTCGGCGGAACGATACTGTTGAGCGGCCATCCCTCTCAACCAATGATTGATCAGCGTCGACTTGCCCACGCCTGCCCACGCCGCGATCGTCACGACATTGATTTGCTGATTGGCCCAACAATCATCGAGGAAGGCGAGATCCTCCTTGCGTCCGAAAATATCGCTGCCGGTGACAGGCAGTCTGGCGACCGAGATTTTTTCCGGACCGAATGGAGGTCTGCGAGTCGTTGAGTAAGAACGGCCGGCGGGCGCCTGCGGCCGGGCTTGAAAGGCGACCGTGGCACCTTCTTCGAAATCCGTGCCCGCAGATATCGCCCCCAGGAGCTCTGCCGGGGTTTGGAAACGCCGGCGAGGGTCCTTCTCAAGCAGCGTCTTTATGACGAAGACCATCGGTGACGGCAGCCCGATAAGTAGTTCGAGCGGCAGCGGCGCGTGTTGATGTTGATACATCAGTTCGGCCGACGAACCGCTGAACAACGCCTGGCCGGTCACCATTTCCCAGAGGATCACGCCGAGCGAGTAGAGGTCCGAACGAATATCCACCTCGACTCCGGCGAATTGCTCAGGGCTGGCGTATCTCGGAGTTCCCGCGAAGCCGCCCGGCCGCGAAATCGTCGTTCCGGAACCTTGTCCGTCGACCTGTTTGGCCAGGCCGAGGTCGATGATTTTCGCGGTGACAGTGCCCGTCTCCTCGAAACTCACCATGATATTGCTTGGCTTGATATCCCGGTGAACCAACCTCTGCTTGTGAACTGCGGCCAGACCGGCGGCGACCTGCGTCACGATCTCCAGTGCCAACTTCAGCTCGAGTCGGCCCGATCGCTTCATCAGCCCCGCGAGCGTCTCTCCCTCCACGAACTCCATCGCGTAAAAATAGTTCTCTCCAGCCCTCCCCAAATAAAAGACCGAGGCAACGTTCGGATGACGCACGCTGGCGGCCGCGCGCGCTTCGCGCAGGAAACGAAGTCGCGCCGACTCGTCGCTGATGAAGTGTTCGTTGATAACCTTCAGTGCCACGGGGCAGCGCAGATCGACATCGAACGCCTTCCATGTCACGCCCATAGCGCCGCGACCGAGCTCGACGGGGTTGCCATCGGCGCCCTTCGCCAGTTCGTAATGCTCGAAACGGTCCACTGGAACTAACCTATCCTAGTCGAAAATTGCCGGGCGGCGTAGAGGAGGAATTTGGGCGTGGACGAGCGGCGATGGCGCCAGGCGAAGCAAGCGGCGCGTATTGCTGGCACGGGCACGGCGCCTTTCACCAGCGGCTGGAGGTCACCGCGCCGGTGGTGGCGAGCGCGGAAAAGAAACCAACATATCTGCCGCGCCGGTCGTAACACCAGACCGACCAGAACGGGGAGGCGTGCGGCCCCTGTCGCTGCAGCTGAAGGCTCATGCTGCCCAGCCGTCGCCCGCGGCTTGAAGCAAGACGGTTCGCCGTGCGCCACAGGTCCGTGGAATTCACGCGGATGCTCCGCAGGTTCATTGGGGAGAGCTGGCGAGTAAAGGTGCGCGGGTTGCGAGCGGGGCGTTCCGAGATGATGCGCCCGCGCGCGATGGTAAGATCCATGGGCTGTCCGCGACGGGCTGCATTGCGGGCGACGACATACCATCTGTCGGGATGCGGGTCCGCATTGTCCGCGGAGAGCCAGACGACGCCGTTGCGGTACACCGGTGGGAGGTTGTTGAGTGTCCCGAGGGCCGAGTCGCGACTCGCGCTTCGGCCGATGGACGGAAAAAGCAGCAGGGTAAGAAAGGTGGTCAGGAGAAGAAGTCGATTCATGCCTCGTCCCTATGCGAGCGGCGGGATCTTGGAAAACCAAAAAATCCCGGACGCACGCCTCTGTTTCGAACATTCCCTGCTGGCGAATGCCTGGTGACATCAAACCGTGATCGCGGCGTTTTGCGAGCCGGCCACGGCAGGGCTGGATTTCCGCAAACCCAAGTCTGGTCGGGGGGCTTCGCAAGTCGTGTGAAAAGAAAACGATTGCCTGCGGCGAAGGCTTTCGGATATTGCCGCGCATGGCTCCACTCCCCCGTTTCGGCAACTGGTTCTTCCTTTCGTCGGTGCTGACCGCAATGTTGCTGGCAGCCTGCCAGACCAAACCCGATAATCCCGCCGACTGGGATGTGCCGCTCACGCTGAAGACTCTTCCTCCCGTCTACACCGCTTATGCGGTCGAACTCGCCGACACAAATCGCGACGGAATGATCACTGAGGTGGAATGGATCAACGCAGGGGGCGACAAACGCAGTTTCCTGCTCGTCGATGCCAACAAGGATGGCGTGGTCACGCGCACCGAGCTGATCCGGATCAGCTCGAACGCGAAGTTCTTCGACTTTGTGCGGCGCTACGCGGACTTCAATAAGGACAACCAGCTGACCCCGCGTGAATTTCGATCGGCGGGCGGTGTGCGCGTGCTAAGGTACGAGTTCTAGAACCGAGCGGGCCGCTCACGAGGTCCTTCTGTTGCTCGTAGAACGGTTATTTCCTCAATAGCCCCGTGACTCTTCCGATTAATCGGAGGTCGAGAATCCCGCATTATTGATCAAACCGGCCAGGCCGACCTTCCCGATCGCGCCCCACGTTTCTGGCGGCCTCCGCGATGGCGGCGTGGTCGGTTACGTCGAACACGAGCGGCACGAAGTTCGGCCCGAGTTGAGGTGGCAGTTTCTCGGCATCCTGTCGTCGCACACTGCCGAAGACACGATAGCCGCGTGCGACAAAGGCCTGCGCCGCCGCCTGCCCGATGCCGGTCGAGACGCCAGTGATGAGGACGTGTTTCATGATGAGAAATCTCAGCCGCTTTCTCCGATTGAAAAACCACGAATCCGTTGCCCAGAAGCTTCCTCCGAAGACCGGCCGGCGGTCCGCCTCTTTGCCGGGGTGCTTCCTTCATCGTCCCTGCAGGTTCGTTGCGCCGGGAGACCCAAAGGCGTCCTTGCGCAACCTGCTCATAAGCCCGAACGTTGGGAAGATGAGTTGCGGACAACTTCCGGCCGAGCCCGGACGTGGCGTTTCACATTTGATCACAATCTGGTCAAATCGGGCAGAACATATGAAACGAACCATTGAGATTACGATTATTGCTCTTGCTCTATGCCTGAGCACGGCGGCCTATTCGGAGGATAAGGCAAGCGCCAATGCATCGATGACGCTCCATCATATGCATATCATGATAAATCATGCGGTCGAAATGGCGGCTGAGGGTTCGAACCTTATCATGATTGGTGAGATGGATATGGCGAAGGGTGTCGATGCTTTGAGCATCAGCCACGGAAGGCAGATGCTTAAACATGCGAAATCACTCTTGGAGGAGGTCATGAAAGGCGATGCCATGGCACGCCTTCACAAGGAAGGAAAGACCCCGGAAGCCTCCAAGGAAATGGCCTATACGCACAATCTCGCGAAAGCGGCGATGACGTATATTGATATGCTCGCGCGGATGCCGCAGGAAGTCGGGCACAAACATTGACGGGCTGCCCGTCGAGTGCCGTTCGTCGGCTGAGTGGCCGATCAAGCCAGTCTGGGCCATGAGATGGGCGCACGGACCCGTTCATCGAGGCGACGTTTGCCCGAGAATCCCGGTAAGTATCGCCCCGATGCCGACCATTATTCCGAAAACAACGCCAAGTCTGACCCGCGCGCCGGCGGCGCATGATGGAGCGTCTCAATTCATTGATGAAGAACGACGTGAGGGGACAACCCGTTCCGGAGGATGGGATGACCTCACAATGTGAGGCGTGAACTTACGCCTGAAGGGTGAAATCCATGAAAACCATTTCGCAAAAGCCATCTTTGCCACACGAGTCCCCGATCCCGTTCATCACCGACGGCGGACTCGAAACGACGCTCGTATTCCATAAGAAAATCGAACTCCCTTGCTTCGCCGCGTTCGTCTTGCTGAAGGACGCGGGCGGACGCGAAATACTGCGCGACTATTATCGCACCTACGCTCAGATGGCGGTGCGGTATGGAGCGGGATTTGTTTTTGAGAGCCCGACCTGGCGTGCCAACCCCGACTGGGGGACGCAGCTTGGCTATTCGGCTGCGGAACTCGAGGCGGCGAATCGGGAGGGCATTCGCCTGATGCATGAGGTGCTGGCCGAATCCGAAACGCCGGATTCGCCGATGCTGATCAGCGGGTGTGTCGGGCCGCGCGGAGATGGCTACCAGGTCGGCTCCGTCATGACTCCAGAAGAGGCCGCCGACTATCACGGGCCACAACTGCGCACCTACCGTGACGCGGGCGTAGATCTCGTTTCGGCGATGACGCTCACATATTGTGACGAGGCGGTCGGGATCGCGAACGCCGCAGCGGCACTCGATGTGCCGGCGGTCATTTCTTTCACTTTGGAAACCGACGGGCGTCTGCCAAATGGCCAGACGCTGCGCACGGCGATCGAAACGGTGGATGAAAGGGCGGAGAAGGCTCCGGCCTACTATATGATCAATTGCGCCCATCCGACGCATTTTGCTGCGGAACTGACGACCGATGCCCCGTGGGTCGCGCGCATCGCGGGCCTGCGAGCGAATGCCTCGCGCCGCAGTCATGCCGAGCTGGATGCGAGCCCCGATCTCGATGCCGGCAATCCCGACGAGCTGGGCGAGCAATATCGTGAACTTCGCGAACTCCTGCCTCGGCTCAACATCCTGGGCGGCTGCTGCGGCACGGACGATCGGCACATCGAAGCCATCTGTACGTGTTGCCTCAGATCTCCGGCACTCGCGGCCTGATGTTGGTTGAACTCTCACCGTTTGCCATCCAGACAGTTATGACCACCGAAGCCGCGCTGGCGAATCAGCCCGCCGAGAACGCTCCGCGACCGTTGCGACGTCTAGCCATCGTGATTCGAGACGATGCCTTCGACCGGTTGCTCACCCCGCTCACCTTTGCCTGGGAGATGGGGCGCACCGGCGTGGAAGTCGATGTCCTCTTCGTGCTCTGGGCGGTGCGCGTCCTCACACCCGAAGGCGCGCGAGCAGTCAAGATCGATCCGCGTTACGCTGACCGTGAGGAATGGCTGCGCGCGCGCCTGCAGCGCGATGGCGATCCGTTGGAGATAGAGGCGTTTTTCAAGCTTCTGAAATCGACCGGCCACGTCCGGTTGCATGCTTGCCGGCTGGCGGCGATGACCTTTGACGTTACGCCGAAGGACCTCCTGCCTGAGGCGGAGGGCATTCTCGACCCCGGCGAATTCCTTCGGTCAATCGCTACGCGCGCGGATCACTGTCAGTACTTCTGACCCGTTGAACCGGAACTCAGACAAACCAGTGCGTTTCCTTCTCCGGTTCGTAGGAGCAAAAAGCGCCGGTCTTGATTGAGGCCCGGAGGTGTCGTGCGAGAGCAGGGTGCACAGCCTCGAGTTTCCTGATCGCATGGCGTATGCGCCAGGTAACCGCGGAACGAGCCCGCTCGGAGGTATCACCCGTCCTGCGGTCGCGACCGCCGAGACCGGTCGCCTTGCGCATTTCATTGAGAAGCCGCTCTTTCTCCTCTTCAAGCGCTTCGACGCGCCCGGGATCATTCGCCGCGGCCACTTCCGCCAGATCCGCTTCGATCTCGCGGAGCCGGACGCGATAGGCACGCTTGGCCTGCTCGTCGAGAACCTCAATCCCGCGTTCGGTACGCATCGATTGCTCGCTCAGGGCAAGACAGTGCATCTCGTCGCCGGGTCGCGCGAGGAGCTGCGCGATGTCCCGAAAGCCACGCACCTCCGGGGTGTGCGCTGCTTCGTGTTCGAAGCAGACCATCCAGAGCTCCCCTTCCTTGCGGAATGTATTGCCCAGCGGCCACGCCTGTGTCGCCGGTGCTACGACCGCCGGCGCGGGGCGATCCATTTCGCCAAGACCAGCGAGGCGCAGACCTTCGGTAAAATGGCCCAGATCCTCCTCGCGACGAAACGGATTGACGTGCACCAGCCAGCGCAACATCTCGCCTGGCTGCGGCGGGCGGCCCGGCGCGATGCGCTCGGCGAAAACGCGGCGAAACTCGCGCAGGCAAGTCTCCGCCTGTTCGCGCTCGCCAAGGTATGCGTTCCCAGCGGCGAGAAACGCTGGTTGATCCGTCACGATGGTCGGCGTTTGCGAGCCAAGCTCGACCGCACGCTTGTAATCACGGAGCACAAAATGAGGCAGCGCCGCATAATAGTACCACCAACCCGGGCCCAGCGGATTGAGCGCCAGGGCGCGTCCGCCTAGTTCTGCTCCCAGCGACCCTTCGCCGAGCAGCGCGAAACCGAGGGCGAGTTGGATCGCCACGAAGCCGTCATTCGGCGCAAGCTGCAGTGCCCGACGGTAACGCGCCTCCGCAGCGGCGTGCTGCCGGCGGTATTGCTCGATCTTGGCGAGAATCACTTGCACGACGGCGTCGTCCGGGTCGAGGGCTTCGGCCAGCCGCGCGTGCTTGTAGGCGGCTTTCTCTTTCTCTTCCCAGCATTCCCAAGCCTGGCAGCTCCATTCATTGAAATGCGAAAGGGATAGTCCCGCTTGGGCACGGGCATATTGTGGATCGGCCGCCAGCGCCTGCTCGAAGTAAGCGCGCGCCTCTTCGTCCGACTCGACCGTCCCGCGCTGGAGGCATTCCATGCCGCGCAGCCAGCATTCGTAAACCGCGAGCTCCGGAATCTTCCGCCGCCGCGAGGCGCTCAGCATGGTCTGATCGATCCGCAGCGCCAGCGCGTAAGCGACCTTCGCGGCAACCTCGTCGAGCACGGCAAACAACTCTGCGGCCGGGGTATCATAACGCTCAGCCCAAAGATGCTGACCCGTCGCGGCCTCGACGAGCTGGACCGCGATTCGCAGTGCGCGCGCCGACCTGCGCACGCTGCCTTTCAACAAATAGGCGACCTTCAATCGACGTCCGAGCGCCTGCGTCATCGAGTCCCACCGACTTGGCGGCGAAGACAGATTCCGCGGCGATCACACCCAACGAGGGAAACCGCGCGACCTCAGTGATGAGGTCCTGCACAAATCCGTCCGCCAGGCGTGCATCGTCCGCGGTGCCCGAGAGATTCTCGAACGGCAGGATGGCGATCGAAACGTGGCGGTCGGGCATGACGGAGATCGGTAAGCAATTTTCAGGCTACGCAGGCCCAATGGGTTGGAAAAGGGAAACATCGTCAGGCGCGCGTTTGCGCAAATCGCCAGAGGAGTTGGGCCGTTTGCTTCCAACCCTGTGTCCTCGGTGTTCTCTGTGGTGAAATCTCGCCGTCGGACTCTGATTTTCAGATTTGGCTCCGCGGACACCTTCCATTCGCCCCTGAGAATAAAAGGAAACGAACGAAGCAGCGTCATCCAGCTTCTACGGTTGGCTTCCACCCC
This sequence comes from uncultured Verrucomicrobiae bacterium, assembly GCA_963820865.1. Taxonomy (GTDB): domain Bacteria; phylum Verrucomicrobiota; class Verrucomicrobiia; order Chthoniobacterales; family Terrimicrobiaceae; genus DASTFP01. The sequence continues at coordinate 25,526 of CAWGBZ010000007.1, read as the reverse complement.
TTGAATCCTCTGTATCCTCGCTGATAGAATTCCGGCTGCTGGATTTTCTAACGGGGGCGAGACAACGCTTCCGTTGAGATTGGGGATCTTGTAGAAAAGCCAGATTGCGAATGGACCATAATCGATCCAGCTAAGGAGATGGGCGTACCAGACAAGATGCGGCGGGTCGCCGTCGTCACCGGGGGCGGCAGTGGGATTGGGGCGGCCGTGGCGCATGCGCTTACCGGGGACGGATGGACTACCGTCCTCGCGGGGCGGCGCCGAGACGCTCTTGAGGCAATCGTGGCTGCCGGTGCAGGACTGACCGGCAAGCTGGACGCGGTTCCGACCGACGTCACCGACGAGGCCAGCGTGCGGAGTTTGTTCGAAACCACGGTGCAGCGTTACGGCCGGGTCGATCTCCTGTTCAACAACGCGGGGATGGGCGCTCCTGCAGTCGATATCGATGCCCTCGAGCTCGACGTCTGGCACAACGTGGTCGCCGTCAATCTCACCGGCGCCTTTCTCTGCACCCGCGAGGCGTTCCGGGTGATGCGCCAGCAACGGCCGCAGGGCGGTCGCATCATCAACAATGGATCGATCTCTGCCCATGCTCCCCGGCCGCGTTCGATCGCCTATACCGCCACGAAACACGCCATCACTGGTCTCACCAAATCGACCGCGCTCGACGGGCGCGCCTTCGACATTGCCTGCGGACAGATCGATATCGGCAACGCGGCGACCGACATGGGCAGCGGGGCAGCGTCCGGAGCCACTCAGGCCGATGGCACCGTCCGGCCCGAGCCTTTGATGGACGTGGCCGAAGTCGGGAGGGCGGTCTGCTACATGGCAAACTTGCCGCTCGGTGCGAATGTCGCCACGATGACCATCATGGCGACGAAGATGCCATTTGTCGGGCGAGGCTGAGGGCTATGGAGAAAAGTAGACCCGCTCTCAGCGCCTGGGAGATCGATCGAACGATCGTCCGTTTTCCGGATCCCGCCATCGAGGTCATTGACGAGCGTTTCCGCTCGCTGGTGGTCTGGCAGGAGGTCGTGGAACGGCTCTGGACCGGTGGTCGCTGGCTGGAAGGTCCGGTCTGGTTCGGCGACGGACGGTATCTGTTGTTCTCAGACATTCCCAACAACCGGTTGCTTTGCTGGAGCGAGATCACCGGCGAGGTGACCGTGTTTCGTCAACCGTCCAACAACAGCAACGGAAACACGCGAGACCGGCAAGGGCGGCTCGTCACCTGCGAGCACCTGAGCCGGCGCGTCACCCGCACAGAACACGACGGCACGATCACCGTCTTGATGGATACTTACGAAGGAAAGCCGCTGAACGCTCCGAACGACGTGACAGTGCACTCTGATGGGTCAGTCTGGTTCACTGATCCAGGCTGGGGAATCGAGGGCAACTACGAGGGAAACAAGGCGATCAAGGAAATTCCCCGCTACGTCTTCCGGATCGATCCCGTCACCGAAGGGGGAGTTCCGGTGATCACCGAGATGGATCGGCCTAACGGCATTTGCTTCTCCCCCGATGAGTCGCGGCTCTATGTGGTCGATATCGGCCAGATCCGGCTGTTCGACATGGACGGGATCAACCCGGTCAACGGGCGCGTCTTTGTCGACATGAGCCCGGGCGGCTCCGACGGCATTCGTTGCGATCGTGATGGCAATGTCTGGTCGGCCGCCGGTGGCGGGGGCGCCGGCTTCGACGGCGTGCACTGCTACAGCCCCGATGGTGCCTTGCTTGGGCAGATCCATCTCCCCGAAATCTGCGCCAACTTCTGCTTCGGCGGCGTAAAGAAGAACCGGCTCTTCATGACCGCCAGCCGGTCGCTCTACAGCGTCTACGTGGAAGCTCAAGGCGCCCAGCACCCCTGACAAGCAGCGGCGCGGAAGCGCAAAGCTGAGTGATTGGTGTCGAGGTCGTGGCGTAAAAGCGCCTTGGCTTGCTCCCCAGCGTCATCAGCCTCCGCTCGCCATCGGGGGACCTACACGCGGATGCGGCGCGGTTGCTTGGGTTGCCCTTAGCCAGGCTGCGCACCTGGGCGCTGGGCCAGAGAGAATGGCTTAAGAAAATCAGCCCCCCCTTGGGATCAACCGAGGCCGTCTACGCCGGACAAATCTTTGGCGACGAGACTGGTGACATGAGCCACCGTGATCTCGGCGAGGATAATGGTCGAGCCCCCTCCATCTGCCTTTAAGCCAACCGACGCTTGTGCCCGGCGCGGACGCCGAGCACTACACAAGCCTGCGACTAAGCTTGAGAGAGCGTGTCCGAAGTGAAGACTTCAGATTGGCTTACTTCACCGTGATGGCATTCGCCGTCATTGTGTAGTTGACCGTCACCTTGCTGCCGACTTTCAAAGCACCGGTGACTTTGGTGTCCGGCGTGCGCGCCAGCTCCCACTTTTCGTCCCCTTTCTGGACGACGATCTTCGTATCTGTTAGTTCCAGGACCGGGCCGGTCACCTGATACGACGCCTGCGGTGCCGCCCAGGCAGAAAGGCTCAAGGTAAAGGTAGCCAATGCGCAGAAGAGATATTTCTTCATGGGATAATTAGATTCGAGATCGTAGCTTGGCACGGGTCGATGGGGAAGGAAAGCGCGCGGTGCGAACCCGCTTTGCCCAAGACGTTCCACTCATTAGTTACCGTTCGGCGGGAATTTGAGGAGTCGCGCCGACTAAATCTCCGGCCGGAAGTCCCGCCAACGACCGTCCTCGCGATGCGAGTCGAGCGCAGCCTCGACGAAGGCCATACCGCGCGCGCCTTCCTCAACCATCGGTGCCCACAGCGCCAGGGAATCGGCCGCCACGCCCGACTGTCGTGCTGCCAGGATGTCGGCATAGTCTCGGTAAAGAGTGGCAAACGCCTCGAAATAGCCTTCCGGCAGACCCGCGACGATCCGGGTGGCGCGCTTGGCGGCGGGTGACAGGCCACTCTGCCCTCGCACGAGCGTGCGGGATGCCTCGCCTTGAATGGCAAACTTCAGTTTATCGGGGTCGCTCTGCTCCCAGGCAAGGTGTCCCTTTTCACCATAGACGCGCAGCCGCAGACCGACCTGTTCGCCGGCTGCCACCGCCGAAACCCACATCGCGCCCCGCGCGCCATTGTCATAGCGCAGCAGGATGTGCGCGTTGTCCTCGAGGCGTCGGCCCGGGACCATGGTCTGGAGGTCCGCAGCAAGCGCCGTCACGCGCCGGCCGGTCACGAATTCGCTGAGGTGGAAGCAATGGGTGCCGAGATCGCCGACGATGAAAGAGGCGCCGGCTTGCGCCGGATCGGTGCGCCACGCCGCCTGCTTGCTTTCGCCTTCGTCGGGACCGGACAGCCAGCCGAGCGCGAACTCGGCCTGCACGACGCGCACGGTGCCAAGCGCACCGGCCTCGATCAGCGCCCGCGCCTCTCGCACCATGGGATACCCGGTATAAACATAAGTGACGCCGAGCAACCGTCCCGTGCGCCGCACGATAGCGACAAGGTCCTGCGCCTCGGCAAAAGTGGTGGTCAACGGCTTGTCGCAAATGACGTCGATGCCAGCCTCGAGAAATTTTTGACAGATCGCGTGGTGCGACGCATTCGGCGTAACGACGCTGACGACTTGGATACCGTCCTCGCGTCCCGACTCAGCCTGGGCCATGTCACGGTAATCGGTGTAGCAGCGTCCCGGATCCAGCCGCAGGTCGCGGCCCGACTGGATCGCCCGCTGGGAATCGGAGCTGAGCGCGCCGGCGACCAGTTCGTAGCGGTCGTCGAGCCGCGCGGCAATTCGGTGCGCTTCGCCGATGAACGCGCCGTGCCCGCCGCCGACCATGCCCAGGCGCAGACGAAGGGGAGGAGAGGTAATCATGTTATTTCGACGGATAGGACACTGCTCTTAGCTCCGGGCATTGACATCACTTCGAAACCGCAAGCTCGCGGTGCCATCTAGCGGAGACTGACAAGAGCGGCTTCCGAAGTCAAACACGGGCGCCCCTGAGCCATGAAGCCCGAAAGGTGATTTACCTTGTGCAGCCCTCGAGTCTCCCGTATTCCCGGCTGTGCGCACCGGAGTCGCGGGGATCGTCCGCGTCGAGGGTTCACGCAGCTTCGCGATAGTCGGGTCGTAGGCGGCCTGAGCCCTTCGTCCACCCACCTCGGTTGAGGCCGAAGCGTTTGCTAAGCAGGTGGTTCAATACGACGAGAAAGAAGGTCGATATCTGCACACTATCCGACCCATCAACGCTCCGGGCGCCTGCGGGTCGATGGAATGACCCCAAAAGTTCCTCATTTTCGAACGATAGATCGCATCCTTGACAACCGCCGGTTGAGGTTCCTATACGTGATGAGCAGGCGCCAGACCTCGGCAAACGGGCGCTGCTGATGGTAAACAATTAACCCCCAAAAACATCGGGGGACGCTATGCCAAAGGACAAATCGGGGACGTTGGTCGAAGCGTCACAATGGAATAGAAAGGAGCACATCAATGTCTTTGAAAGAGAATCAACTGGGCGACCACAACGCCGTCTTCAAGGAGTGGATTGGTAAATACTCGATACTTAAGCCATATACTCAGGATGGCGTGCCGAGGCAACTAACGGCAAATAGTCTTTCAGGTTTCAATCCACCGCCCGGCAACCAACAAGTCCAGAAGTGGATCGACGACATCAAAAAACAACGTGGACGCAGCGGGGGGACGACTGACCCGAACTCGACTCCCGGGACGCCTGCTCCGCCGCCCACATTTACGATTCAGTTTGACGAGAAAAACGCAGAAGCAGATAAGACTCAATTGCAGAAGGCGCTCCAAAATATTAAGAATAACTGCGCAGTTGTGCTGTATATAGCTCGGGAGAAGCAGGATAAGACAACGGAGCAGGCCCCCTGGAGCATAGCCTGCGTTAAGTTTACCGCCGGTCAGTGACTCTGGCAGACGCCGGGCCAATGCCCCGGAAGGGCCAAAAGCGATTTCCTATCAAGTCATGCCAAAAATACGTATCCACAATCGAACGAAAGGAACTGCGCTCCCTAATGGAATAGTCATCGTGGTTCGGGCAGGTGTCACCAATAGTGAAGGGGTATTCGAGGCCTCCAAAGAATTAGAGGTCCAGGTCGGGAAGTTTATCGATTATGATGTTTCATCCTCCTACGCCTTCCGGATAACGGCCGAGCCTCGAAACAAGACAATGAAGGCAGCCAACTACTTTCCAAGAAAGGGCACGGTGACCAAGGATGCCGATGTCTACATCGTTGCGTCGAATAAGGATTATCTGGAGATCAGCCTTGATAAGCCAGGCGGCTAGCCGTCTCTGCGCATGCTTTCGGCTTTAGACTCCAGAGCCAACGTCCGGAGAGGCCCAAAGCAATTTCCTGTCCGAGTCCATGCCAAAAATGTATGTTTATAACTTTATAACCGGCCGAAAGCAGGGGATTCCTAGGGTTTTGCACTCAAGCTTGGTGCGGATCCGCCTGAGCTTCCCCCCGTAAACTAGGCTGTCGGCTGGCAAAGGATCTCAGGAGCACTAGTTGATTCGGTTCCGGAGAGAAGAGATCGAGCCGACGATCTCACTCGTTGTCACAACGGCGCTGGCGTAGTTTGGGATATTGACGTCGAGTGCGGCGTACATCTCTTGGTCCGAGTAGTCCGCGGTTGCGTCCTTGACAAGCGTGACCTCATAGCCAAGCTCCGCGGCATAACGAACGGTGGCCTCGACACACGTGTGGGCGATAAGGCCGATGATGATGAGTTGATGGACGCCGTGTTTCTTGAGCTGCAAATCGAGATCCGTATTGGCGAAACCGCTCGAACACCAATGCTCGGAGGCCACGATGTCACCGGGCTGGGGTTTGAACTCGCCGCGGATCTCGCCACCCCAGGTGCCGTATTCGAAGCTCTTTCGTCCCCACGCTGCCTTCTGAATGGGCGCAACATACTTCCAAGTCTCGTAGTCGCCCGGACGGTATCGACGATGAAGCGCATAGAAAACGCGAAGCCCCGCAGCCCGCGCCGCATTCAGGACTCGTTCCATGTTAGAAACACACTGATTGGCTTCTGCAACAGCCTTCAGGCGATCCCATATCTTGCCTCCCTCGGAAATGAAATCGTTATATGGATCGATCACCAGGAGCGCAGTGATCTCCTTGTCGTATGTCAGTTTGGGCTCGGTCATACGTTAGTTCGAGGTTGGTGTCCCTTTGTGAAAAGTAGTTGGCCCCTCTCGTGACATTACTCGATCTCGAAGATGACCTCTACGATGACCGGCGTGCCGACGGGCAGACTTTGCGCGCCGGACACTACTCGCGCATGACCGTTCTCGGTACCGAAGAGTTGAACGAACAGATCCGAGGCACCGTCAGCGACGGTGGCGTGCTCGACAAACTGCTCGGTCGTAGCCAGAACAACGCTGAGCTTTACCAGTTTCTTTAGACGGTCCAGGTCGCCAAGGTGCTGCTGCGCGACCGCCAGGGCGTTGAGCGCCGCAATCCGCACTGCCTCGCGGCCTTGCTCGACAGAGAGGTTTTCTCCGAGCCTTCCGGTGATGGAGAGTTTGCCATTCACCACCGGAAGCATGCCGCTCAGAAACAATAATGAGCCGGCCTCGGAAGCGGCGACATAGGCTCCCAGGGGCGTCGGAGCCTTTGGGAGCACCAGGCCGAGTTCACGCAAGCGCAAGCCCGGTTTGACCGCGGTGGAATTGTTATCGGCCGGCATGGACCCCTCCATCTACTCGGATGTTTTCGCCCGTTACGAACGTCGCGTTCTGGAGATAGAGCACCGCGTCGACGACGTCTGAGATTTCCCCCATCCGAGCGAGGGGATGAAACTTCGCCAGCGCCGCATGATTATCCTTGGCATGCATCGGCGTGTTGATGATGCCGGGCGAGACTGTGTTGAAACGGATGTTGTTCGCCGCGTACTCCAACGCCAACGCTTTGCTCACCGCCGGCATGGGCGACTTGGACAGCACCGCCAACAGAGCGGGCGCGGCGCCGCTCGGTTGATCCGCGAGGACCGCCGAGATGTTCACCACATGCCCCGAATTTTGCTTCTTCATCTGCGGAATCACCTGCTGCGTCATGTAGAAGAAGCTGGCGACGTTGGTATTCATCACCAGATTGTATTCTTCTTCGGTGTAGTCGGTGAACGCCTTCGGAAGGAAGATCCCGGCATTGTTGACCAGCAGATCGATGCGACCGAAGTGCTTGAGGGATGCCTCCACCACCTTGGCCGCGGTTTCCCTCTTGCTGATCTCTCCATCCACGAGGACGAGATCGGGCGAAGGCTTGAGCTCCTTCGACTTGGTGATTGTGCGGGAGGTGCCGACGACGCGCCAGCCACGTTCTAGGAGCGCCTGGGTCAGGCCCAGACCGATTCCGCTGGAAGCGCCAGTGATGATGGCGACCGGAGTTGCTTGCATGACAACAACAAATCACAACCGTGGATCGATGACATTGAGATTTTCCGTGTTATCACGCGTCAGCTCACTGAGATTCACCGCCGACATGGTTCCCCGATTTTCATCACCAGCCGGATCACTTTCGTCTTGTCCGGTGGGCTCTGCTCCGGAGTCCGGGTCGGTTGCGGAGCGACCGATCGCTCGGTTCGACCTCGCCACCGCTTTTCCGAAACGATATAGCGACCCGAGTTGGGCCAAAATCTTGCTCGGACGAGAACGCAACGGAAACTCCAATGACAACCCCGAACTTTAAAGATCACTTTTCCAGTGGTGCCGCAGGCTATGCCGCCTACCGGCCCACCTACCCGATTGAACTGGTCGATGGGTTGGCCAGGATCAGCCCGAGCCATGAACTTGCACTCGACTGCGGGTGTGGCACCGGTCAGTTATCGGTGCTGCTCGCGGAGCGCTTTGATGAGGTTCTCGCAACAGACGCCAGCGCGGCGCAAATCGAGAAAACGCAGCCCCGGGAAGGAGTGAGTTATCGGACCGCTCTTGCCGAAGAGAGCGGCCTGCCCGATGCCAGTGTGGACCTGATCACGGTGGCGCAGGCTGCCCACTGGCTGGATCTGGAGAAGTTCTACGCCGAGGTGCGTCGCGTCGCCCGTCCCAATGCGGCCGTCGCGCTCATCACCTATGGCGTGTTGCATGTCGAGGGAACAGTGGACCAGATCGTTCAACGTTTCTACTACGAGACCATTGCACCGTACTGGCCTGCCGAGCGGCGCCATGTCGAAGAGGGCTATCGCAGCTTGCCGTTCCCGTTTCCGGAAACGCGACTTCCGTATCTTGCGATCGAGGTGTCTTGGCAGCTGGAAGACCTGGTGGGCTACGTCAACCCGTGGTCCGCGGTGAAAGCCGCCGAGAAAGTGCTCGGCTCAAGTCCAGTCATGGAACTCGAGGAAGAGCTGCGCAAGGAATGGGGCGATGCAGAGCTGAGACGTGGTGTCAGCTGGCCGTTGTCCCTGCGGGTGGGCAATGTTCGGGCAACTGAGAACAAAGGAGCCTCGCCTCGGTGAGCTGTGCGATCCCCTTGGGTTGCGTCATTCCCAGACCATCTGCGTGGAGGAGTTCCTGACCGTTCCGCTGTCTCCTCTCTCTCGCCGGCAGCGGCACAAGCTCGTCCGGAGATTCCTCGGCGATTGCAAGTTGAGGCCCGGGCGGGAGATGCTCTGTTGGACGCAGGGGCCTGAAGCAGCACGACTTGCTGCCTTCGATACTTCCAGATACCTTCTTCGCGTGATCTCCAACCCGCCACAGTCGAAGTTGGCCTCGGGGGCGTATACGCTCCCCGATGCTGCACGGCTGCTCAGATTACCATTGGCCAGGCTGCGCGCATGGGTGCTCGGCCGGGGCGTGGGAGAAGCCTTAGGGCACCGCGGCGCTGGAAAGGATCGAACGTTGGATTTCCATACCCTGATTGAATTGTTCACGATTGCGCAGTTGCGGGCACACGGGCTCTCCTGGCCAACGCTTCAGAAGGCGCGTGCGGAACTCATGGAGAGGTTTCAAACGTTACATCCTTTCGCCTTGGAAGGACTTCTGATCGATGGCCGCCGTCTTCTCAAAGAACTTGGTGATGAGACACTCCTCGAGCTGGGCTCAGGCGGTCAGACCGCCTTTGAGAAAGTAATCGCGCCATTCTGTGAGCGGTTGGACTTCGACCAGACAACCAAACTTGCCTCGCGGTTTTACCCAGAAGGGGCGGAGGCGGGTGTCGTCATCGACCCGCAGCATGCCTTCGGTAGGCCGATCGTCAACGGGACCAACATTACGACAGAGGCCCTGGCGTGCCTCATTCGCGGCGGCGAGAAAATCGAGGACGTGGCGCAAGACTTTCGCCTCGAACAAGAACAGGTGGAAAATGCCTGGGAGTTTGAGCGGCGTCTGGCCGCATGAGGATTTACTTCGCCGAGAACTTCTCTCCCCATCTCGTCGCGGGTATTCGAGCTATCCAGGGCGGATTGCGGAGCGAGGATGTTGTGGTCGCGTCCGTGGAGGAGGAGTTTGGCCGCGGCAGCGTCGACGAAGTCTGGATTCCCAGTGTGGCCAGCCAGCACGGAGTTGTCTTGACGCAGGACTTAAACATCCACCGCCTCCGGGCTCAGTGGGAACTATGCAAAGCTAATAAGATCGGGATTTTCTTTTTCAAGCCTCCGAGAAAATCGCAGGCATGGAGCTACTGGCAAATAGTTCAATTGGTGATACGGCACTGGCCGGAAATCAAGAAACTGACTGACTATCGGCCACTCCCGACCCTTTGGTTTTGTAGTCGAACTCAACAAGTCCAAGTTCTTCAAACTCTCAGTTTAGGTAAATGCACAGCTACGCAATAGGGGGCTGGGTTTAGCCCCCGGATTTCAGCACCCAGGCGTTCACGGGTTGTTCGAGCCCCTTCAGTTGGCAGACCCTCTTTGGGGCGTCCGGAAACTGCTCGGCGACGCGCTCATACACCGACTCGGTGACGAGCACCTCTCCCGGACGGGCAGCACCTTGTAGACGGGAAGCGAGATTCACGACCGAACCCACCGCCGTAAAATCGCGGCACGCCTCGCCCACGTCCCCGACCGCGACGGTTCCGGTGTGGATGCCCACACCGACACCGATCGGCATCTGGCTGTCGCCTTCTCCCACTGAGCGGCGTGTGGCCCAGCGTTCTTGAAGGGCGATGGCGGAAAGCACGGCGTTCTTCACATGATCATGGCGTTCGATCGGAAAGTTGAAAATGGCAAGGATGGCATCACCAATCAGCTTATTGACGATACCGTCCCTTTCCCATACCGCCTCCCCGCACTGTTCGTAGAAGTGAGTGAGAAGCCGGATGATCTCTGGAGTGTCGAGGAGTTCGGAAACGCTCGTGTAGCCGCGGACGTCGGCGAAAAGGATCGTTAAGGGGACGTGGATCTGGCTGCTCTTCTTGATGCGCTTAAACATCGTTTCACAGAGGTTGCAAAGATTCGGATTCATTCGGCTGGGCCGAAGTCCGAAGATGCGGAAGGGCACCGAGAGGGGGCCGTGAATCGGGATCGGCAAATGGAGTTGCTGTAAACATCCTTTGCAGAAAGTTGCGCGGCTTGGTCTCATCTCGTCTTTCTCTGGCATACTCGTTCGGGGCCGGCAGCCAAGCGCGGTGTGCGGCGACACTCGCATTTGACCTCGCTTAACAGCCGGAGCGATCGAACGCTCGGCCGAGAGGACCTTGTCCCGGCGAAAATCGGCTGACTTCCGTTCCCAGCTCGCGCACCACTTCGGCGCCATCCCATGCGAGAATTTTCAAGTGATAACTCGGACTTGCCTGCGCACCTCCGGCGCGAATCTTCATATCCACTGAATTGTTTCCGGTCGCTTTGATTTCGACCAGCCAGTCACGTTGGCGAGGAGGCGGCTTTGCCGCGATCAAATCCGAAAACTCTCGGGATCGGTGGACGAAAGCGGACGATTTTCATAGCAGCGACATGCCTCCGTCAATCAAGAGAGTCTTGCCCCTGGTCACACGAAATATTTCTACTGGGGCCTAAAAGTGCTGAGGACTCCGGAGCAGATTTCTTTTCCTTGGACTAACGCATCCAGTTAGTTAAGAGGCCTTGAAGTGCTTCGCGGCGGCGTGTGGTTCAAGATTGCTTGCTCTGAATCACTGGTTACGTCCGCCTTAGTCGGATTGACGATTTGCATTGTCGCGCCCGCTGCCTCAAGGAGCTTAACTTTGCTCCGGGGGAGCCCACTGTCCGTTATGGTTAGATCCACCTCGCGAAGACGAGCAAAACTGGTAAGGCAACGGTGACCGTATTTCGAGGAATCCACAAGGACGTAGGTTTCATTCGCAGATCGCATGATCGCCTCTTTCACCTGCGCATCTTCAGGGTTTGGAGTGGTGTGGCCCATTTCAGCGGTAAAGCCCGAACTGCCAAGAAACGCCTTGTCCGCGCGGTACCGTTCGATGATCGTCAGCGTCTCGCGACCAAGCAAAGCGAGGCTTTTGTTTCTGACCATGCCTCCCAGCAGGAGAATATCATAACCGGCGCTGGACAGCTCGAGAGCTGCCGGAACGGAGCAGGTGATTACGAGTGCAGACCTGATGTGGGATTTTAGATGTTGCGCCAACGCGAGTGTGGTTGTTCCGGCGTCGAGCATGATGGTATCGCCATCCTTTATGTGGCTATAGGCGGCGGCGGCGATTGCGCACTTTTCCAGACGATACCTCTGGCCGCGCTCCAGAAATGATCTGTTAAAGCGACTGCGATGGGAAAATACAGCCCCGCCGAATGTGCGCTGCAGAAGGCCCTCACTCTCCAACTCGTCAAGATCCTTGCGGATCGTGACAACGCTCACAGAAAACCGGTCAGACAACTCACTGACATTCAAATTACCAGTTTCTTCGAGGAGATTGAGTATCTGTTGACGACGCTGTTCTGTTTTCACACGTTGAGAGATCCTAGCCTGAGCCGTCATTTGGATCAAGGTCAGGGAGTAATCCACGCTCATGCGACTGTGCAATTGCTCGCTCTCACAGTTTCTTGTCGGTGCCTCAATGTCAGCCCTTAACCGGAATCTGGATGGGATTGCCGCTCCAGTTCTTACTCACCCAATCATAGTGGGAATCATTTACTGCGGAGATTTTCCGCACATTTCCTGCTAGAAAGTTAAGGTAATAGGCATTCGTCCCCGGGGCCTTTACAACCGGATGAAAGCCTTCGTGAATCAGCACCACATCTCCGTCGTGAACGGGAAGCGCCACGTCTAGATCAGTATCTCGGGTGTAAATGCGCTGAATTGCAAAACCGTCCGCGGGCTGAAGCCGATAGTAATAGGTTTCTTCATGATAAGAGGAATTGTCCCGAGTATCATGCCGATGCGGCGGGAAGCTCGACCAGTTCCCGCTTGGAGTATGAATCTCAAATACCGTTAGACGCTCCGCAGCATCATCCGAATCCAGCAGGGTGCTGACTCCCCTTGCGGCGTTAGCCCCTCCGCGAAGAGCGGTCGTCTGCTCCTCTTTTCGAATAACTCGCGCCGGAAGTCGTCCTTCGGCTGGTGCGCCGCCCATGGCAAACTCGAATGGCCCCATCGCTTCCACCTGATACTTCGTGCGTGGAGGGAGGTAGACGATATCCGTCAGCTCACGGAAGAGGTCGTTGCGCACTAAAACGTGCGTCTCGCCGTTAAATGATAGCTTGCCAGGACCAACCAATGGCACAATTACCACCTCATTACCGGCAGTCTCCGCCTCGATCGTTTTTCCCCCGGCAAGTCGCACCACTTTAAACGATATGAATTTCCATCCCGCAATTTCAGGCGTGATGTCGAGTAAGACCTGGCTATTCCAATCAGATGAGTAAATCCTTTTCACCTTAGCTCTCCTGGTTATGCAGTGACCTCCGAGACCTTGACGGGACGCTGTTCACGCCAGCTCTTCGTCACAGCAACAGCCAGCCGAAGCGTCTCGAGGGCATCCTCCGGCCCCGGGCTCGGAGTCCGATTCTCTCGTAACGAATCAAAAAAGGCCTCCAGCTCCAAACGGTATGCCATTTCGAATCGATCCGGGAAGTTTTCGAAGTGGTCAAAGCAGCTCCGAAAGTCGTTGGCAAAGATGATCGGCGTTTTCTGTGGCGCTTCGACCACAACCTTGCCTTTTGCGCCCGCCACTTCCGTCCGGATATCGTAGCCCCAATTGGAACGGCGAGAGGTTTCCGCGACCCCTAATACACCGTTTTTGAACTTGAGAAGCGTGACAGCAGTATCTGCGTCGTTCGCCCTTGCGAATCGCTCGTCGATCAATACACCTCCCCACGCATAAACCTCCTCAACCTCCCCCACCAAAAATCGCGCCAGATCCAGGTCGTGGACGGACATATCCAGAAATAGTCCCCCACTCCCGAGCAGGAATTCATAACTCGGAGGATAGGTGTCGCGACTCAAGGCCCGAAACGTTTCCAACTTGCCAAGCTCGCCTGCATCAATCATGGCCTTCGCTTTCGCGTACCCGGGATCGAAGCGCCGCATGAATCCAAGTTGCACCGGAATCTTCTGGTCTTTCACGATCTGTACCACTCGCTGCGTCTCGGCCAGGTCCAGGGCGATTGGCTTCTCACTAAATACCGCCTTCCCGGCTTTGGAAGCCAGCTCAATAAGTCGGGCATGCGTGTCCGTGGGCGTGGAAATAACAACCGCGTCCACCGAGGGATGATTGATAGCCTCCACCTGGTTTGTCGTCGCAAACTCGGCCCCTGACATCGCCTTTCCGAGGTCAGCCCTCTCCGCTCGCTCGTCTGCCACCACCACAACTTTTACGCCGGCTATGGCAGCCAGATTGCGAAGGTGCGTTTCGCCCATTCGGCCAAAGCCTAAAAAGGCAACTCCAACGGCTTCTTTATTACTCATACTCTTTCTCTGTTCGACAACCTCAACAAGCCAACATGCTTAGACCTCGGCTTCTCTAAACAACGCGTTCTCACCCTAAGAGTCCCTCGAGGTAGCTGCGGTTCTCTCGAGCCACCCGGGTCGGATCGCCAGGAGTTGTATCCTGCTCAACGACCACCCAGCCATCATACCCATGATCCCTGAGCGCTTGAATCACGGCCGGAATATTCACAATCCCCTGTCCAAGCTTCGCGAAGATGAAAGCTTTTAGCGCACTGTGGAAACTCCATCGCTCTTGAAGAGCGCGCTGCAAAATCTTCCCGTCGACGTCCTTGAAATGGACATAGCCCACTCGCCCGCCGTACTTCCGAAGCATCCTCAAAGTATCGCCGCCCCCATAGGCGAGGTGTCCGCAGTCGAGGCACCACCCAACCAGCGACGCATCCGTTAGATCCAGCAATCGACACGTTTCCTCCTCTGTTTCAACATACGTGCCGACATGGTTATGAAATACCAGTTGAACTCCCACTGGTTTCAGCGCCGTCGCCAACTCGTTGAGGCCGGATCCCAATGAGGTCCACTGCTCGTCTGTTAAGCCGATGCTAGCGTCAACATGGCCTCCCGCCTCGATTCGCCGTCCGTCACCAGTGTCAGCAGCGATAAGATAGCTTGCTCCGAGGGATTTGAAGTAGTTCCCAATCTCCAGCCCTTTGCTTACTTCTTGTGCTCGCTTCCTCGGATCTCTCAGTTCCAGACCTACGAAACCACCTAGCATTCTCATTCCGCGAGCTTGCAGGTCCTGCATCAGGACTCCCGGATCTCTCGGCATTATGGTTGACCACTCGGTGGCCGAATAGCCCGCGGCTGCCATTTCGTCCAGCAATTGCGGATAAGGCGTATACTCCCGGTATTCTGGGACGTCCGGGCTATTCCAATTAACAGGCGCCGTGGCAAGTTTCATGCGAAGACGGTGCGCTGCTTTTTGGTTGCCTTCTCGTAGTTCTCCCGGGTCTGGCGCGTCTTATCGATCGGTACCTGACCTCCGCCACAGGCACATCCCACCAAGTGCCTAGCGGTGGCATGCGCTTTTCAGGATCGACCGGAATTAAGACCACAGAAACGCCTTTCCTCTGTTTTGCATCCTTAAGGGCCGACGTAATTTCGGCTGCCGTCCTTGCTAACACTGCGTGAGCGCCCATGGACTCGGCGTGCTTGACGAAGTCGATCGGAACATAGTCTCCCGTCAGCATTCCCGTCCTTTGGTCTCGATACCGCAGCTCATTCCCGAAATCGGCGACTCCGCAAATTCTCTGCAGTCCCAGGATACACTGGTAGCCATGATTATCGATGATCACGATCGTAAGGCTGAGCCCTTCAGCGACCGCGGTAACTATTTCCGAGTTCATCATCAGATAAGTGCCGTCGCCAATCATCACGACCACGTCTCTTTCAGGTTCGGCCAGTTTCACGCCAATACCGCCCGGGATCTCGTACCCCATGCAGGAAAATCCGTATTCCAGATGATACGCCTTGGGTTCATCGGGGCGCCAGAGTCGAAGCAGCTCGCCGGGCATATTTCCCGCGGCACAGACCACGGTGGCTTTTCCACCTACGGCCTCATTAATCAATCCGATAGCCTCTATTTCAGTGACATCGTTGTTGTCTTTCGGAGTTCGAATTTCCGTTACTCTTCTATCCCACTCTTCTTTCAGTTTCGAAACCGTTGCACGGTAGTCTTCCGAGACCCCCTTGTAACCCGCATCCTTCAAAGCTGCACTTAAGTCAACAAGGGCACGCTTGGCGTCAGCCACAAGCGGAAGAGCAGAGAGCTTGCTGGCATCCATTGGCGTCACATTGATTCCAATAAGTCGCACCGCAGGATTCTCAAACTGAGTCCTCGAGGCTGTTGTGAAGTCCGTCAGACGTGAGCCTAGGGCGATGATCAGATCCGTTTCCTTGGCAAGCTGATTCGCCGAAGTTGCACCATTCGAACCGATCGGACCTGCATTCCATCGGTAGTTCCATTCGAGAACGCCCTTGCCAGCTTGTGTTTCCGTTATCGGAATGCAAAACGCATCACAGAACTTCCGGAGCTCGCCGCACGCATCTGAATAGATTGTCCCGCCGCCCGAAATGATGATCGGTCGTTTCGCCTTCTTGATCAATTCGGCTGCCTTCTGAATGAGTTCAGGCTCCGGCACAGGGCGCCGTACATGCCAGACACGCTTCTCGAAAAACCCTGCGGGCCAGTCGAAAGCTTCCGCTTGCACGTCCTCTGGAAGACTAACTGTAACCGCTCCGGTCTCCGCCGGATCAGTTAGGATTCGAAACGCCTCGGGCAGGCTGGCCAGCAACTGCTCCGGGCGCGAGATGCGGTCGAAGAATTTCGACACCGGTCGAAACGCATCACTCGCGCTAACGTCTCGTTCCATCGGGTGCTCGATCTGTTGAAGCACGGGGTCAGGGACTCGATTCGCAAAATAGTCGCTGGGTAGAAGCAATACCGGCAGCCGATTGACGGTGGCGACCCCGGCCCCGGTCACCATGTTAAGTGCACCCGGGCCTATTGAAGTTGTACAGGCAAACGTCGACAAACGGTTGCGGTGTTTCGCGAAAGCCGCCGCAATATGCACCATGCCTTGCTCATGCTGCGGGCGATAGAAGCGCAATCCGAACTGATCTGCGAACTCGACAATGCCCTGGCCGAGTCCGGACACGTTGCCGTGGCCAAAAATACCCCAAATACCTTCAATAAACCTGTTCTGGCGGCGATCACGCTCCACGTACTGGTTCGCTACGAACTGAACCAATGCCTGTCCAACAGTAAGACGGATCGATTTACTCATAATGATTTGGTTTTTACATCTGGCTTTCGAAAGAAACTTGAATGAATCGGTCTTCCGCGAACCTCATGATCTCTTCTCCGAGATCCGGATTCTTGAAGTCTCGCCCACTGTTTCTAGTATCTGTCGAATAGAAATATAAAAGAAAGTTTACCTTGTCAAAAAGTTTCTGCGCGGGAAGCGATGAAACTTCCACGTTCGCAGTGCCTATTTTGCTCAGATAGGCGCCCACCGCCTTTTATGGACTTCCACGGTGAGGAGCGAATCAACCCTTGATAAGCCGGAGCTGAAGGCCGACCAGGGCAGGTCGCCGGTTTGCAGGCGAGAGGGACTGTGATCAATTCCACATTGTTGAGATGCCAGGGCGCGCATTTCTGCGCGGCCCCATTGCGGAAGAATTCGCGCAGCTTTTGGCGAAGCCGCTTGTGGTCGTCACACACCGTCGGAGTTCCCGCCGTCGGTTGTATTTCGCGCCAGTGGAGCTGGGGGCGGTTAAGAAGCTAACCTCTTTCCGGCGACTTCCAAGGCTTCTTGAATGGCGAGAAGAAGGCGAAGATCAGAGGCTTGCCCTCAGGGGTCGGAGTATCCCGAGTCAACAACGGTCGAACCGAATTTTGGCGCGTCAGGCTGGGCAAGCGATTCACGGGTGGCTCGATCATCACACGGCATTTCTCAAGTCTCGATGAGGCGCGAAAGTGGGTCTTTGGCGATGCTCAAGAGGAAAAGTGCGAACCGGCGTCACTAATCGAACTCCGGCAAACCGTTGGCACTTCCGTTTTCCACCTCTCACCCGCGGAGCTTGGTGAGGCTGTCGCCGCCTTCAAGGAGTGCCAATTGGCAGGAATGACGTTGACCGAGGCGGTCCGGTTCGCGGTTCGGCATGCAAAGCCGCCCGCCGGGACCATTTCGATTACCGAGGCGATTGAACGCGCCCTACGTGAAAAGGGAAAAGGAAAGAGGCCGTCATATGTTGCAGACCTCCGAAAGAGATGGAATCGATTCGAGCGTTGGTTGCCCGCCGATAGACGCAGGGCAATCAACTCTATTACGCAAGTGGACGTCAGGCGGTTTCTCGATTCGTGCAATCTCTTACCGACCGCCGAGCGAAATCAACTCCGCAACCTTTCGGTGCTTTTCGCGTGGGCGGTGTCAAAGCACCACATGGCCGAGAATCCATGCCGGGGAATCAAAGTCGAAAGCGCCAAGGAAAGGCAGCCACCAACGATCTTGCGGATCTCCGAACGTCGGAAGCTTCTCACTCTTGGCAACGACGGCTTCAAGGTCAAAGCGGCGGAGGAGGAAAAAGGCGGCATGGCGGAAGAAGTTCGGCTCGATTTCAATCCTCATTCCGCCAATGGACATGGTGCCAATTATCACAGTCGGCCGCTTCGCCGGCGTGCGTCCCGATGAATCGGCGCGGATGGAATGGGAGATGATTGATTTTGACCGCAAGCATATTGACCTACCCGCGTCGATTGCCAATGACAGCCAGCGTCGGATTATCGATATGTCTGATAACCTGCTCGAATGGCTTTTTCTTTGCCGCAGGTCGTCCGGAAAAGATTTTGCCGGAGAACTTCCGGAGAAAACGCTGGGCGTTATGCCGGGCGATGAACTGGAAACAGGGATGGCCGGAAGACATTCTGAGACGCTCTTACGGCTCTTACCACCTCGCCAAATACGCAATGCCGCCCTTACGGCTGATCAAATGGGACACAAGAACGTGCGTATGCTTTATGCGCACTATCGAGAAGTCGTGAAAAACTCCGGCGATATCCAGTAGTCGTGAAGTAGCCAGATTCGCAGCATGAATTCAGCACTTGGAACTTGTCCCTGAAAGGACAAAGACAAGTTGTTTTGAGCACGGTTGCAACAGGAACGTCACATGATAGAATTATCATGTGAGGACGACGATTACTGAACGTGGCCAAGTATCCATTCCTGCCGAATTGCGCCGCGAAATGAAACTCACTCCGGGTCAGACGGTTATCTGGGAGAAGATTTCCGCCACAGAGTGTCGACTTGTGGTCGAGCCGCGCAAAGTCATCAAGCCCGATCCGGTTGCCGCCGTTGGGTTTGCCAAGCGCCACGGTCTGCCGGCGCGCGCCACCGCCGATTGGATGAAGATTCTTCGCGAAGGGGAGGACGACTGATGTCGTGGGTGGTTGATACATCGGTACTGCTCGACGTTCATTTGGCCGACCCAGTATTTAGTCGGGCATCTGCGGAGTGCCTGGCCAAGCACGCCGCTGCGGGCCTGGTAGTTTCACCGGTCACATATATCGAGCTGGCTCCGGCGTTTGACGGTGATGGGGATCTCCAGGAGCAGTTCCTCGCTGAAGTAGGAGTCGAGTGGCCCGTTTTTTGGACGCTCAGAGATACGGAAGCAGCGCACGATTTGTGGTCCGCTCACGTTCGAAAGAGGCATGCTGGCCGCGCCACAAAACGCCCGGTTGCCGACGTGCTCATTGAGGCCTTTGCCCAGCGCTTTGAAGGGCTCATTACCAGAAATCCAAAGCATTTTGCGACGGTGCCCGTAATTGTTCCGTGACGGCTGTCAGGCGTGTCATCCCGCAACGAATGCAAGCGACGGCCTGAAACGAGGCCGAGGCAAGGATAGCGGACGCAAGTTGCTCCTATCGCGGGGAGTCGTTTGCGAACCAGTCGGCTCCCAATTACAATAATAAGGCACTATCGCAACCGGTTCGCTGCGAGTGCGATGCGGAGAGAAGATCGAGTGGTTAGCCCCGGAGTTCCTGAAAGCGTTCGCCTATTCGGAGGGTGTCATAAGCTCAAATGTTTCAAACAGAGGAACCAGATCTATCATCTCGTTTGCTGCGCCCTTCAATCCAGTGCCCAGAGTCTGAGCGGTCGCGGCCACTTCCACCCGAATCCCACGCCGCCGTAGCTGCAAAGCTAGATGTGCAAAATCAGCATCGCCTGTCACGAGAACGACGACGTCGGGACGCATCTCTACGGAAAGCTCGACTGCATCGATCGCCATCAAGACGTCGACGTTTGCTTTGTAATGTTTGCCATCCCCGGGCGAGCCATCCTTCGCCACTACGAGGAATCCGTTGGAGCGAAGCCAATGCAGGAACTTGTTCTTCTTATCTCGTTCGGTTTGCCACTCCGGTATTGGAGGAGGTAACCCAGCGTAGACGACCATCTCGATTAACTCCCGTCCACGATCGGCATTCGCGAGGTGATCGCGGAGCTTCAGCCAGTCTAGTTTTCGACCGAGTGGCCGCAGTGAGCTGACGACGTTGGATTCATCCACAAAGACTAACACTCTCGAGGTTCGCACAGGATTAGGATGCTTTTAGCTCTTTCAGTGGCGCTCCAAAAGCGAATCCTCACTCATGGCTGTTATCCCGCGAAAGCGAGCCCACCCGGAGCGATGATCCGGCGCCGCCTTGAGTGCGGCGCTCCTTTGAGTGGAAGCAGATCCAGGAGGGCGTTGTCAGAAATGGACGGGGGCCAGCATGGTCCGCCCGCAGAGAAGTGTGGTCCTACCATCATCCGTCCTCCAAACCCGGTCGACACAATTCACCTCTTGACACGGTCTCTCGCGAGTCTTTCAGAGAAGTCATTAGTGTAAGAGGGTTCGGCTATTGTGGCGGTGTATCCGCCGTCCACGATGATGTCCTGGCCCGTGGTGAACGCTGCTCCGGGTGAGCTGAGCCAGAGCACAGCTGCTTGCAATCTCCTCCACCATGCCAATGCGGCCAACCGGGTTTTGTGTCGCCATCGTTTTCTTTGCGTCGGTCTCGCCTTCACCGAAGGCCGGTCGAACATTTCCGTCTGAATCGTGCCGGGAGAGACGCTGTTGACGCGGATCGCCTGCTTGGCGAATTCCAGCGCAGTCGTCTTGGTGAGTCCGATCACGGCGAACTTGCTGGCGACGTAAACTGACGCTTGGGGGGAAGCCGATGTGGCCGGCGGCGGAAGAGTTCTTGACGAAGCACCACGCCCAGACCGAAGCATGGCCGGGATTTCTGCTTCATCGAGAGCAATACGCCACGGATATTGATGCCGCAGACCTGATGATAGTGCTCGGCCGTCTGCTCGGTGGTGAGCAGGCCGAACTTGCCCTCGGTGCCCGGAATTGTTGAACGCGATATGCAGAGCCCGGAGGGACGATCGTGACCCGGAACGCGTCAGCGTTGGGCGCAGGGAGCGACATCGGCCTGCATGAACAAGGCGCTTCCACCGGCCGAAGTAAACGGCAACCTTTTCTCCCTCGGCAAACGCGGCGGCCGGAGACCACATGCGCGCCTTTTTTTGGCAAAGGCGACGGCGGTGGCTTTGCCGATGCCGGAGGTGCCTCCAGTGATGAGGACAGTCTTGTTTGCGAAGGTTTTCATAGTTTGCCCTTAACGTAGCGAAGGTCGACCGCATATATGCAGGTGTAACGCTAGACTTTGTGCCTTTCGCAGATGGACTCCCAAAGTTGGTTGAGCGCTGCTGGGCGGAAGCTTTGCACCCTCTGACTCCAAAGCCCGACTGAGGACCTCTGCCGTCTGGCGGGTCTGCTCGTAGCCGTCGTGGGTGTAGCGGGGGTGTAGCGCACATTCTGCGTCATTCCTACGGCTCTTATCACCTCGCCAAGCACCGGAATGCCGCCCTTACCGCGGAACAGATGGGGCACAAAAATGCCCGCATGCTGTATGCCCATTACAGGGAGGTTGTTAAGGAGGCCTCTGCCAACGAGGAATACTGGAAACTGACGCCGGAACTTTCCGGCAAATTAATTCGGCTTGAGGCGGCGTAAACCATATTGCAATGCAATATATTTCAATGTAGCATGGAATTCGTTGAAGAACCCAATTTCACCAAGGCAATCCAACGCTTTCCAGACAGTGACTACGCGGCATTTCAGGAAGATTTGGCGGCTCACCCGGAGCAGGGCGACGTCGTGCGCGGAACCGGCGGCTTTCGAAAAGCACGCATGGGTTTTCCCAGCGCAGGCATCGGCAAAAGCGGCGGAGCACGGGTGATTTACCTCCATGTGCCGGAACAGGAAACCATTTACCTCGTGATGATCTATGGAAAGAGCCAAAAGAAAGACCTCACCCGTGAAGAAGAAAACGCCCTCAGGAAAGCTGCGGACCAAATCCGAAATTCTCGCCGCGCTCGATGAGATGGAGTTCAGCGGCCCCGCCTTGGTTTCCGCCGCCCAAGGGCTTGCCGACGCTCTCACCGGGCGAAAGAAAGTTACATTGCGGACTTTTCACGTTTCCGCCCAACCCGAGCTTCAGCCAAAAGACATTGCGGCCATTCGCGACAAGCTCAACGTGAGCCAGGCGGTGTTTGCTGCGTATCTTGGCGTCAGGCCCGCAAGCGTCATGAGTTGGGAATATGGAACCCGCCGCCCTTCCGGGGCCGCCAGAAAGCTGCTGTTCATCGCCAGAAAGAATCCAAAAATATTGGTGGAAGCCTGAGCTGGCTGAGTGCGCTCGCACGGGACAGCTTTTACGGGTTCCTTCCAACCGAAGATAAAGGCAACTCGTCTCCTTCCAGCGAATATCGTCGGTCGGCGGGTGATCGGGGAAGCAGTGGAGGAAGAGGAGCGGGCGCGCGTTGACCGCGCCGCCGACGAGCGCGTGAACCTCGCGGAGCGGCAGCGAGAACGTGGTGCGGGTCAGCCTCTCATGCGGTGTATTCATAAATCAGATCAGCTACAGGTGGAGCCTGTTGGCCATGGTTACGACGAACGGCATCCACATGGCTCACGCGGAACCAGATGGCGTAGAGCGCAGGAAGGAAGGCAAGCGTCAACACCGTGCCGACGGCAGTCCCTCCGATCAGCACATAAGCCATGGATCCCCAGAATACTGAATGCGTGAGCGGAATAAATGCCAGCACTGCGGCCAGTGCGGTCAGGATGACTGGTCGCGACCGCTGGACGGTGGCCTCGATAATCGCATGATAGGGATCAAGACCATCTGCTTGATTGGAATGAATCTGACCGATCAAAATGAGTGTGTTCCGCATCAAGATACCTGACAGACCGATCAGACCGAGAATGGCATTAAATCCAAAAGGCTGCTGAAAAATCAGCAGCGCCGGCACTGCGCCGATCAGTCCGAGCGGGCCGGTCAGCATCACCATCCACATGGCCGAGAAAGAGCGCACCTGAATGATGATGACGGCCAGCATGAGCAGGAGCATGATGGGAAAAAGTGGAGCGAGCGCTGAGTTGGCTTTCTTTGCTTCCTCGATCGAACCCGCCATCTCGATGCGATAGTTTTCCGGTAGCGCCTTTCGAAGCGGAGCGAGTTTGGCCCAAATCCGGGAAGAGACATCCGGCGGTTGGGTCGTCTCAATATTGTCACCCCGCACGGTGATGGTGGGAACGCGGTCCCGCCGCTTGACGAGTGGGTCTTCCGCTTGGATCTCGACTCGTCCGATCTGGCTTAAAGGGATCGGTTTTCCATTCCGGGTCATGAGGGTGAAGTTTTCCAGCTTGGTTGGATCTAATCGCTCGGTCCCCGCACTTCTCACGACAACATTTACCGCACGAATGTCCTCACGAACCTGGGTGATCGTTTGACCGTTTAGGAGAAACTGCAACTGCTGCGCTGCCTCTTCGGGTGAAAGCCCGATGAGCTCCAATCGCTCTTGATCCAAAACGAAGTGCAACTTGGGAACGCGTTCTCCCCAATCCACATTCACCGTGCGCGTATTCGGATCGTTGCGCATGATTTCTTCGACACTGCGGGCGATTTCCCGAAGTTTTGCGGGATCAGGCCCCATCACCCGAAAAGCAACGGGAAAGGGAGAGTAGGGACCAAATACCAACTGCGTCGCCCGAATCCTCGCTTCCGGCGCCAGGCCATCGGCGGCCGCTTGGCGCAGGCGCAATTTGAGATGATCTCTTGCCTCCGCATTCGGCGTCAAAACCACAATCTTCGCAAAGGAGGGATCAGGCAGCTCCGGGTTGTAGGAAAAGAAAAACCGTGGAGCACCCGCTCCAATATAGGAAGTCACGATTTTCGATTCGGGTTGTTCCGACAGCCAGCGTTCGATCTTTTTTGCCGCTGCGCTGGTCGTCTCGATGCTGGTTCCCAATGGAAGCTGAACCTCAACCAACAATTCGGGCCGGTCAGAGTTGGGAAAAAACTGCTTCTTCACGACCGCCATCCCTCCGCCCGCCACCAGAAACGCCCCCACGACAATGCCGGCCACCGTATATTTTCTCCGCACGCACCAGGTGACGAAACGGCGAAGCCGCTCGTATCCCGGAGTGGCATAGATTCCCGCATGGCCTCCTTTTATGGTTCTGATCTCTGGCAGAAGTTTTACTCCGAGATACGGTGTGAAAACCACCGCCACGATCCACGAGGCGATCAAAGAGAATCCGACAATCCAGAAGATGTTTCCGGCATATTCTCCCGCGGTCGAACGCGCAAAACCCACCGGCAAAAAACCGATGACGGTTACCAGCGTTCCGGCAAGCATTGGCGCTGCGGTATGACTCCAGGCATAAGCCGCGGCTTGGATGCGATCCATTCCCTCCTCCATCTTAACCACCATGGACTCAATGGCGATGATGGCATCGTCCACCAGGAGTCCCAGCGAGATGATAAGCGCTCCCAATGTGATTCGATCAAAAACCCGATCCGTGATCATCATGATCACAAAGACCGCGCCCAAGGTCAGCGGGATTGCCGCCACCACGACGATTCCAACCCTCCATCCGAGGCTCAGCAGGCTGACCAGCATCACCACGCTGACTGCCATGGCGAACTTGATCATGAATTCGTCCACCGCGGAGCTGATGTTGACCGCCTGATCGGTGATTTTTTTCAAGCTGACGCCCAATGGCAGGCTGGAGGAGATCTTGTCGCTTTCCGCCTGCAGGGCAGCGCCCAGATCCAGCCCGTTCCAGCCCTCTTTCATAACGACACTCAGCAACAGGGACGGCTCTCCATTGTGCCGAATGACGAACGTTGCCGGATCTTCGTAGTCTCGCGTGACCTCCGCGATATCCGACAGCTTGAAACTTTGCTTGCCGGCCACAATCGGGGTATCGCGGATTTTATCAATGTCGGTGTATGCCCCGTCGAGGCGGACAAACACCTGTGCGCCATCCGTATCAACCGATCCTGCGGGAGTCACCGCATTCTGTCGCGCCAAGGCGGAAAAAATTTCTGCTGGCGAGATGCCCAGTGTCGTCAGCCGTGGATAGGAAAACTCGACAAATATCCTCTCCTGCTGTTCTCCGACGATATCCACCTTTTTGACTCCCGGTACGTGCAGAAATCTCTGCCGGAGTTCTTCGGCGACGCGGGTTAGTTGGCGAAGCGGAAAACCGGGAGCCTCCACCGAGTAGAGTGCGAAGGAAACGTCCGAATACTCGTCGTTAACGAAAGGCCCCATCGCGCCTTGCGGCAATTTGCGCGCCTCATCTCCTAGTTTCTTTCGCGCTTGGTAAAACTGCTCGGAAACTTCTTTGGGGGGAGTTTTGTCAATGAGTTGTAGTGTCATCAACGCCAGCCCCGGTCGCGTGATGGTTTCCACGCGATCATACCAGCGCAACTCCTGGAGCCTCTTCTCCAGCGGCTCCGCCACGAGATCCTGCATTTCTTGCGCGGTTGCTCCGGGCCAAACCGCAGTCACCGTGAGCACTTTGATCGTAAAGGAAGGATCTTCCGCCCGTCCCAAATGGAAATAGGCATAGATTCCCGCAAATGCCGAAGCAAAGATGAAGAACAGCGTGATCGCACGTTCCCGCACCGCCAGAGCGGAGAGATTAAAACTTCGCATAGGACGCCTTCTCCGCGTTTGGAAGGTTGACGACTTGTCCCTCGTGCAGGAGATGCGCCCCGAGCGCCACCACCTTTTCACCGACACCGACTCCGTGAGACACGACGACTTCCTCCTGACCGATTGAGG
>CAWGBZ010000006.1:0-13650 GCA_963820865.1 uncultured Verrucomicrobiae bacterium | reverse complement strand
GCGGGAGCGAGGTCTGGAGCCGTTCCTTCGGGAGCGAACCGGACTGACGATCGACCCTTTGTTTTCGGCGAGCAAGGCGCGGTGGCTGCTTAAGCAAATGGAAGCTGCGGGCCGACCGGCGGATACTGTCTGCCTGGGCACCGTGGATAGCTGGCTGCTTTGGAATCTCACGGCCGGCAAAGTGCACGCCACCGATTTCTCGAACGCGGCACGCACGCAGCTATTTAACCTGCGCACAGCCAAATGGGACGACGAGCTTCTCGAGCTCTTCGAGATTCCCGCGGCGGCACTGCCACAGATCCGGCCCTCTTCGGGCATTTTTGCAGAAACAGCCGCCCTTGGGGGCCTCGGCGCCGGGATCCCCATCGCAAGCATGATCGGCGACTCGCATGCCGCCTTGTTTGGTCAGCGAGGATTTCTCCCAGGGTCGATCAAGGCTACTTATGGAACGGGGTCGTCACTTATGACACCCATTCAGGATCTGCGGATTTCGAATCGCGGTCTTTCCTCCACGGTCGCCTGGGGAACCGACAGCATCACTTACGCGCTGGAAGGAAACATCTCGGTGACGGGATCAGCCGTCCAGTGGTTCGGTCAGTTCCTCGGAGCGGAGAATCCCGCACAACGCGTCGCAGCCCTTGCCAATGAGGTGATAGACACCGCCGGTGTCTATCTCGTTCCGGCGTTCGTCGGACTCGGTGCACCTCACTGGGATGAAGCGGCTCGGGGAATGATCTGCGGAATGACCCGCGGCAGCACCGCGGCGCACGTTGCCCGGGCCGTCATCGAGTCCATCGCCTACCAGGTGCGCGACGTGTTTGATGCCATGCAAGAAGACGCCGGCATTACGCTGAGCTCGCTGCTTGCTGATGGCGGCGCGACCCGCAACGACCAATTGATGCAATTTCAGGCCGACATCCTCAACTGCGCGGTCTTGCGAAATTCTTCCGGAGAGGTCTCCCCGCTTGGAGCGGGCTACTTAGCGGGACTTGGAACCGGATTCTGGCGCAAACTTGAGGACATCGCGGCCTTGCCCCGAGAGTTCGAACGATTCGAGCCTAACATGCCGGACTCCCAGCGCTCCGCGCTCTACGCCGGATGGCAAGCGGCGGTAGCGCGTGCCAGAAGGTAGTTTTCCGAACCAGCTGCGTTCCACGATCGCGGCGTTCACTGGCGGCCGAGGAACAGGTCGAGGACGAGACGCTGGGCCGCAAGCGCATCTTGCCGGCTTTGTGCGGCTTCAAGGGCTTTGAGATCGAGGCGATCGAGAAGCGCATCAAGCTGCCTTACGGTGCGGATGCTCTCTTTGGCCGCCGCCACCGGATCCTCTCGAAATGGAAACTGATCGAGGAGAATCACCTGATCCCACCCGATCTTACGCAGAGCCAGGAGGAATTCGAGCGTCTCAATCAGGTGCACTGAGCCGACAGCCATATCGTCGTCCCAATCACGCCAGTTATCGTTTACCTCGACACTCGTGAGGCGGCCATGCCGGGCCGCGAGCTGCACCGCCTCTGCAGGAGTCTCCTTTGCAAGGAAGGAGTGGCCCGAATCGAACACGATTCCCACGTTTTCAACCCCCATGGCCTGGATCGCGAGCAACGTGTTTGCGACATTGCTAAAGAACATGTGCGTTCGCGGCTCCTTGAACTTGCATTCGATTCCGAACTGCATTTCGGGAGCGGAAGCGGCGACTTCGCGCACACCTTCCACCGAATAGCGCCAGAGAGCGTTGTAGTCGGCTTGAAACGGATAGTCATAACCATCCTGTCCGGGCCAGAACTTGACGTACTTGGCGCCGAGTTCACGCGCCACGGGAATGGCGTTCTTGTAAAGATCGATTGCCTCGCGTCGCAGCTGCGGGTCCGGGTTCGTCAGGGCACCCTTTTGAAACTTGCGCGCGTAGCTTGCCGGCGTGATCGCGTAGCAGCGAAGTTTGTTGCGCTCGAGCGCCGCGCGGACCTGGTCAACAGTGACTCCACCATCGAAAGGATAGTTGATATCGAGAGCTACCAAGGCACCGACCTGTCCAGCTCGATCGATGGCTTCCAGCACCCCGACGGGCGGGCCGTAGGCATCCGTGGCATAACGGTCCACAAACTGACCGAACATCCAGAGTCCGGCTCCAAAAACTAGGTCTCCTTTACTGCTCATATTGGCTCCTTGGTATCAGCCGCCTACTGCGTCGCCCAGAACAATTCGACCTACTCCCGTCAGCATCAGGCGTTTCCGCCAAGGTCGGCGGTCGTATGTGAAAAGATCCCTTGTTCCGAGTGCTTTCGGGGAGTCGGGGAGTGTATAGATTCTCAATAAAACACTGGATCGTCCTAGCGTTGTTCGCTGCGAAAGATAATCTCAACGTTGGCAAGGAAATGCCTCGACCACCCGAAACATGAACCAGCCCCTCTCAGCTTCGACAGCTCATTCTCGATTCGGACGCTGGCTTTGGCTGATCGGGGGCGCGCTGGTGCTGTTGTTGCTGGTTGTGAAGCCCCCTTTCGTTATCAAGCCGCTGGACCGCCCTGGATCGAGTTCGCAGCCGGCCATGTCCAAGGGCGCGCAGTTCACCGAGAAGGTATGGGAGAGCAAGGTCCTGCCCGCCATTCAAGACAAGGCTCAGGAGATAGCGAAGATTCTTCCGGAAATTCGCGCCGATCCCGCAGGCGCCGGGCAGAAGTACGGGCGGCGCGAGTCCACCAACCCTTATAACTATATCGTCAAAGGAACCGGGAAAGTCATTGAAGTGCACACGGAATCTCAGGCCGGCACAATTATTCTCGAAATTCCCGGGTTGGAGGAGAGGGTCGCGTTGCAAATTGGACCGGTGGTGCGTGGAACAGCGCTGCGCGATGCGACCGGCGCCGCGCCATTCGATCAATTTTCCAATCAACTGGACTACGCGGATGTGTCCAAGGAGATGAACACCCGCGCAATCAAGACGGCCTTTGCGAAGATTGATCCTTCCACGTTGTCCGGCAAGACGATCACGTTTTTTGGCGCCTTCACGTTCGACCCGCGTTCGAAAGGGCCCGTGCTTGTAACGCCGGTCAAGCTCGAAGAACATGAGTCCTGAAGAATCACTCGAGCAGTCCTCGCCAGGTGCTTCCGAGATTGTGCTGCTCGCGGAAAAGATCACCAAGCGTTACCCGGGCACGTTGGCGCTCGACGCAGTGGATTTCGCCGTGTGCAAGGGTGCGGTCAACGTACTCATCGGCGAGAATGGAGCAGGCAAGTCGACGTTGATGAAGATCCTGGCTGGAGCGGACCAACCAACTGCGGGAAGAATTCTCCTCGACGGAGTACCCGTGGAGTTCAGGTCGACGCGCGAAGCTGCGCTGGCCGGGATTGGCATCATTTTTCAGGAACTCGAACTGTTTCCGAATCTTAGCATCTCGGAGAACATCTTCATCGGACGCGAAATCACTCGGGTCGGCGTCGTCCAGCATCGGGAGCAGGAACGCATCACGCGTCAACTCCTGGATCGACTCGAGCAACCGTTGGATCCCTCCGCGCTCGTCAAGGATTTGCGCATGGGTCAACAACAGATTGTTGAAATTGCAAAGGCGCTTTCACATAACGTTCGTGTCCTGATCATGGACGAGCCAACCTCAGCGCTGACAGGCTCTGAGACTGAAGCGCTCTTTCGAATCATTGCTGACCTGAAGCAACACGGAGTAGCCATCATTTACATCTCCCATAAGATCGAGGAACTGCTTAGAATTGGGGATTACCTGACCGTCTTGCGCGACGGCAGACTCGCTGCATCTGCTCCGGCGCGTTCGGTGAATATTGGATGGATCGTCGAGAAAATGGTCGGGCGAAAATTGAGCGCAC
The DNA here is from genome assembly GCA_963820865.1 of uncultured Verrucomicrobiae bacterium. Lineage (GTDB taxonomy): Bacteria > Verrucomicrobiota > Verrucomicrobiia > Chthoniobacterales > Terrimicrobiaceae > DASTFP01. The sequence goes on along the minus strand of CAWGBZ010000006.1, from coordinate 9,816 downwards.
CTCGCAGGCGCGTGGAAACGTTGACGGCCGGTGCGCGTGAAACAGCCCTGGAGATCAGGGATCTCTCTCTGCCGCGTGTTGGCAGCGGTTTTACGCTCGAGAAAGTCAGTCTCAAGCTTCATCGGGGCGAAATCCTGGCGATTTTCGGTCTCATGGGTGCGGGCAGAACGGAATTGTTCGAATGTCTGATGGGATTGCATCCTGAGGCAACCGGCGAAATCAAGATTTCGAATCGGGCGGTTCGGTTTGAATCGATTCGAGAAAGAATCGACATGGGGCTGATGCTAGTCCCGGAAGACCGCCAGCGTTTGGGCCTGGTCCAAAAGCTCTCCGTTGCACAAAACATAGCACTGGCCAGCCTGAAGCGATTCGTGGCCGTTTTCTGGCTTAATGAACGCAAGGAACGGGAATCCATCGTCAAGCTCATGCAGGACCTGGCAATCAAGGCTCGGAGCCCGGAGTCTCCGGTCACTTCGCTGAGCGGCGGCAACCAGCAGAAGGTCGTTTTCGCCAAAAGCCTGCTCACTCAGCCACACGTCTTGCTTTTGGATGAACCGACCCGCGGTATTGACGTGGGAGCCAAGTCTGAAATTTTTGAGATTATGAACCGCCTTGCTGAGCAAGGTCTCGCCGTGCTGTTTGTCTCCTCGGAGCTTCCGGAGATGTTGACTGTCCCTGACCGCATACTTGTCTTGTCAAAAGGAACGGTCACCGGCGAGTTTGTTCACGACAACGTGACCGAAGAGGCGCTGATTCTTGCGGCGGGCGCGCGGCGGCAAACAGAGCATTCCATCGGATAACACGCATGAAACATTCAAAGACCTTCGCCGGATGAACGAGTCCTCTGCCAACCCCGCTGAGCCTCGCAAACCCACAGAAACGGCGGGCCTTTCATTGGGCGTCCTTCTCTTTCGGCTCAGGGCATTGATCGCGTTGTTTGTGCTGATTGGAATCTTTTCAATTCTGTCGCCGTCGTTTTTCACGCAGGAGAATTTGATCATTCTCGTCGGTCAAACGGCCATCAACGCCATCATGGCGGTCGGCATGACGTTTGTCATTCTCACGGGTGGCATTGACCTCTCCGTCGGCTCAACCGTCGGGCTCTCGGCCATGATGGCCGGACTACTCATCGATCGCGGTCTTCAGATCGCGCCTCTGGGGGTTTCAGTTTATTTCAACATTCCGGCCATCCTCGTCATCGTCCTGTGTCTCGGCGTGCTTGTAGGTGCTGTGAACGGTGTATTGATTACGCGGTTTAACGTTGCCCCATTTATCGCGACCCTTGGAACGCTTTACGTTGCCCGAGGCCTCGCACAACTAAGCAACAATGGCGCGACGTTTCCGAACCTGGTCGGAAGTCCAGAACTCGGGAATACCGGCTTTCCGATTCTTGGAGCGGGGAATATCCTCGGGATTCCAATCGTTATCTGGATCATGATCCTCTTCGCAGGGGTCGGCGCATTCATCGCGAGCAAGACACCATTTGGACGCCAGGTGTACGCTGTGGGGGGCAACGAACGCGCCGCAGAATTGTCCGGCATCTACGTTAACCGCATAAAGATGGCAGTTTACATGATCTGCGGGCTCTGCGGCGCGATGACCGGCCTGATTACCGCTTCCCAACTGGTCGCTGCACATCCTGCCACTGGTGAGAGTTACGAACTCAACGCGATCGCCGCCGTGGTATTAGGAGGAACATCCCTCGCAGGTGGTCGCGGGACGATCTGGGGGACGATTGTCGGAGCGCTTGTCATCGGCGTCCTTACCAACGGGCTCGTGCTGCTCGGTGTTCAGGAATTCTGGAAGAAGGTCATTACGGGTCTGGTGATCATCCTTGCCGTCGTGCTGGACCAGCTTCAGGAGCGTCTCCAACAACGTCTGGCTCTCAAACGCGCATAATCTCCCTACCCGTGCTGGCCTTTTCCTTCGTCTTGGTCCATTTTAGTTCCAACAAATAACCCTCCCATGTCTAGACGCATCTTTATCCATCCCCCCTCCCTGAACCCCAATCAAAATACTACCAGCTTTTCCATGCATATCCCCTCGAGACTCAGATGCCCTTTTATCCTGCTCACGGTGTTCGCCGCCCTGCTCACCGCCGTGGCAATCATTCCCAATGCACGCGCTGAAGAAAAGAAGCTCATCGCGATCATCGTGCCTTCTCCTGAGAATCCGTTTTTCAAGGCCCTTGCCGACGCGGCAGACGCGAAGGCCAAATCGCTCGGATACGAGACGCTTATTCTTGTGCACAACGACGATCCGGTAAAGCAGGCTCAGCTTTTCGAAACGGCCATTGCGCGTAAGGCCGCCGCTATCATTATCGACAATGCGGGTGCCGACGCGACGGTCGCTGCGGTAAAGAAGGCAAAGACGGCTGGCATCGCGTCGTTCCTTGCCGATCGCGAAATAAACAGCACCGGAGACGCGATGGCCCAGATCGTTTCGAACAACTATCAAGGCGCTGTGCTTGGTGCCGAGGAGTTCGTCAGACTCATGGGCGAAGAAGGCGACTACGTTGAGCTGCTCGGTAAGGAAACCGATACCAATGCGCACATTCGCTCCAAGGGATATAACGATACGCTCAGCCAGTATCCTAAGCTAAAGAAGGTCGCTCAACAGAGCGCCAATTGGAGCCAGACCGAGGCATTCCAGAAGATGCAAACGATCATTCAACAATTCCCCAACATTAAGGGTGTCATCTCTGGCAACGACACGATGGCACTTGGTGCATACTCGGCCCTCAAGGCTGCCGGGAAGGGCAAGGTGATCGTCGTGGGATTCGATGGCAGCCCCGACGTTGCCCAATCAATCAAGGCGGGCGAGATCCGCGCCACCGTATTGCAACCGGTCGTGCAACTGGCCCAGATGGCTGCCGAACAGGCAGATCAATTCATTAAAACTGGTAAAACTGGGGTTGATGAGAAGCAGACCGTCGATTGCATCCTTATCACTCCGGACAATGTCAAAAATTACACCTCCTTCGGCCTGAAGGAATAGGTCCCCCCGGCTCGGTTGAGGCAGGCCAGCTATCGAAGACGGACCAGTCGGCGCATGCTGCGCCTGCCTCACCGACCGTCACTGTCACTCAAAGAATGCCATCAAATCCGCTGCAGACGTGGAGGTTCAGCGCCTTTTTGTAGACCCGCACCGGCTTCCTTCGCCGTATCCATTCCTCCGACGCGGAAGTGATCCGAACCATTTACGGCGCGGTTCGCGACCAGAACTGGAATGCCATCGAGGGATGGCTGACCATCGACCGACTCGAACGGAGCGACGATTTCTTTCGCCTGGAATTCACGGCCGATCACGAGGGCGCCCCGATCTCGTTTCTTTGGAAGGGGACGATCGAAGGGCGCGGCGGCGTTCTGGAGTTTCGCTTCGACGGTCGGGCCCGGAGCTCGTTCCTCCGCAACCGCATTGGTCTTTGTCTCCTTCATCCGATCGCAGAGTGCGCCGGAAAAGAGTGTCGCGTTCGACACTCGGATGGCACGTCGGAAGAGAGCGCCTTCCCACTCTACATCTCTCCGCACCAACCCTTCAAAGATATCGCCGCGCTCTCCTGGGAGCCTTCCGAGCACTTGCGCGCGAGCGTTCAGCTGGAAGGTGAAATTTTTGAAATGGAGGACCAGCGAAACTGGACAGACGCCTCGTTCAAAACCTACAGCACGCCCCTGGAGCTTCCGTTTCCAGTCCGGATCGCTGCCGGAGAGGAAGTCCATCAACGCATCCTTCTCACGTTATCCGGCGGCGGCGACAGCGTCGCGGTGATAAAGGATGAGCCGGTGACCATTACTCTTCCCGAGGCGTCAGAGCGCCGGCCCATCCCAAAACTGGGGCTATGCGCATCGGCCCACGGCCAATCCCATTCACGATTTGAGCTCGAATGTTTGGCGCGACTTCGTTTGAACCACCTGCGCGCAAACATCCACTTCTCGCGAGATTCCTGGCCCGCCGGCCTTCGGCGCGTTCAGGAGGAGGCGCGCGCGATCAACGCTCGGCTGCAGTGCGCGCTCTTTCTCACTGAGGCTGCGAAAGAGAACTTCGCGAGTTTTCGCGAAGCGGTCGATCCAGGCCTGGTCGACATCTGCCTCATCTTCCACGAAGCAGAGAAGTCCACCTCTTCCCGATGGTTCGATTTGGCGCAGCGCGAATTGGAGCCGCACGGGTTTCGAATCGGCACGGGAACCAATGCCTACTTCACCGAATTGAACCGGCAGCGGCCCCCGCGGCACGCGATCGCCTGCTACTCGCTGAACCCGCAAGTGCATACCTTCGACGATCTCAGCGTCGTCGAAACGCTCGAAGCGCAACCGGTCACCGTCGCCAGCGCCCGGCAATTCTGCGACCGCGAGCTGATCATCTCGCCCATCTCGCTTCTGCCCCGCTTCAATCCGAACGCCACCGACCCATCCGAGCAGCAGGAAGATCCGGAGTCGACCGCGGCCGATCCACGCCAGAGCACGCTGTTCTGCGCCGCCTGGACGACGGGAAGCCTGGCGCATCTCCTGCCGCTGGACCGCTTGGAAAGCATTACCTACTACGAAACGAAGGGACCGCGCGGCATCATGCAAGGGCAGGAACCCTTTCCGGCCTACCACGTCTTCGAGGCGCTGGCCGGCGCCCGTCTCCTGCGAGAGCTTTCCATCTCCCGGCCGGGGCTTGTCACGGGTTTTGCCGTCGTCAACAACCGCGGCGGCTCAACGTGCCTCCTCGCCAACCTCACCGGGAAGCGCCAGCGCACCGAACTCCACCTCCCCGTGCCGCAGTTCGAACTCGTTCATCTGGACGAGACGAACGTCTCCGAGGCGCGGATGGGCCGCCTACCCCCCTTGGCTACCCAGGCAACGGACGCCGGTCGCGCCACGCTAGAGCTCGCTCCGCACGCGCTGCTCCGCCTCGAGTTGCCATGACCGATCGGGTCAAGGAAAGCGCGCTCCGAAAAGTCGCTGACAAGCTCGGCTTCGAGCCGCATCGACTGCGGGTTGATCGTACCGGCCGCTACGATGAGACTCTCGATCGCGAGTTTCCCTTCCTCATTCGCCTCTTTCATTTTCGTCGCAACGACTTCACTCCGATCCTCACCTGGCACGAAAGGCTTGAGCTCTTTATGCCGCTCGATGGACCGCTCTGCATGCTCATGGGAGAGCGGCGCGTCGATCTCGCCCCCGGGGAACTTCTCATTGTCGAAAACATGAAATTGCATCGGCTGATGGACGCTCCTGGAATGGATACCCGCGTCATCGTCATTAGCTTTCTGCCGAATTTCGTCTATAGCCTCGGATCTCCCTCGCACGACTATTTCTTTCTTCTGCCCTTCTACACCAACGTGGGGAACCGCGTCCATGTGGTGCGCGATCTTTCCTTGCTCGCCGAGATTCACCGCATCATCTCCCGTCTGCTCGAGTGTTATTTCTATCGCTCGAGCTACTTCCAGATCGGCTGCAAGGCCTACTTTCTCGAGCTGCTCTATATCCTCGCCGAGTTCTTTCGCGCGGCCGACTTTCGCCACTCGGAACTCATCGTCCAGCAACAGCGCTCCGCCAGGCTTCGACCAGTCATGGAGTTCGTCGAGGAGCACTTTGCGGACCCGATCACCCTTAAGCAGGCCGCAACACTCGCCAAGATGAGCGTCCCGCAATTCATCAGACTATTCAAGAAGGTGGCGGGAACAACCTTCGTCAGCTATCTGACGCATGTTCGTCTCTCCCGCGCGGTCCGTTTGCTGAAGGAGAGTTCGCTCACCATCGCAGAGGTGGCCAGCGAAGTAGGATTTTCCGACCAGAGTTACTTTGATCGCCGCTTCAAAAAGGCATTTCAGCGAACGCCGCGCGATTTTCGTCCGAAGCCCGCCGCTCCGCAACGGGCGGGAGCCGCGCCGTCCGAAGAAAAGATCAGATCTTTCTAGATCCGCCGCGAATCGTTCTGGAATTATTTGTATTCGTCGGAGCTGCCTTCGCTGTAACTTGATATCCACAACCCCACCTCCCCCTATGACTAAAAAACTCTTCTCTCTCATCGCCCTGGTCGGCTTGCTGGCCGGCTTTCCGCATCCGGGACTCGGCCAGTCCGAGCAGCGCGATTTGATCAAGCCGATCACGAAAAAACTAACGATCATCTACGTCCCGAAAGTTATCCACCCGTGGTACGACGTCGTTCATGACGGCGCGAAGTTTGCCGTCGAGGAGTTCAAGAAGCAGGGCATCGATATCGATGTGGTCTGGGACGCTCCGCCGCAGGCGAATATCGATGATCAGAACCGGAGAATCGAGGCGGCCATCGGACGCCGGCCCGACGCTCTTTGCGTGGCATCGCTGGATCCCTCGACCAACGCGCAAATCCTCGAGGAGGCCAAGAAGGCCGGGCTCAATGTGATGACCTTTGATACCTTCTGTGACGAGCGCTTCCCGTACGTCGGCCACCGTCAGGACGAGCAGGACGGCTATGATCTCGGCAAGCTGCTCGCAGAGAAGATCGGAGGCAAGGGCAAAGTCGGCATCCTTTCGGGCAGCCTGACCGCCCCGAACCATGTGGCGCGCGTGGAAGGATTCAAACGTGCGATGAAGGAAGACCCTGATATTCAGATCGCCTTCGAACGGCCCGACAACGACGACTTGGAAGCGGCCGTATCGCTCACCGAGAACGCCCTCCAGGCCAACCCTGACCTCGCGGGCATCTTCGCCTGCAACGCGAGCAATCCCATCGGCGCGGCGCGCGCCATCACCAACGCCAAGAAGGCCGGCCAGGTGGTCATCGTGGGCATGGATGATCTTCCGGAAACCATCCAGTTCATCAAGGACGGCACCATCCTCGCGACCAAGGCGCAGCGGCAATGGGAGATCGGCTACTGGACCGTGAAATATGTCGTGGCGCTGAACGAAGGGCACACCATTCCCAAAGAGCACGCGACCGGTTCCAGACTGCTAACCAAAGAGTCGCTGAAGTAGGCGACAGCGACAGAGTGGTGCGCGTGAGCGGCGACGCCGGATCTGCCGGCGTTGCCACTCGCGGGGCCACCGGACGTGGATGGAAACTGATCGAGCAAGAGGCGAGCTGCATTTCGAAGGGCGAAATCTCTCCAAGCGGTTCGGGCCGCAATACGCCCTGAGGGACGTCAGCATCGATATACGGTCCCATCAAGTGCACGCGGTGACCGGTGAGAATGGCGCCGGCAAGAGCACACTCATGAACATCATCTGCGGCAAGCTGAGGCCGACCGAGGGCGAGCTGCGCTGGAATGGCGCGGCCCTGAATCTTGTTTCTCCCATTGATGCCCGCCGCGCAGGGATCGCCATCGCTCCGCAGGAGCTGAACCTCTGTGCGCATTTGACAGTCGCCGAGAACATCTTTCTCGGCAACCTCGCGCGCGGAAAGCTCGGGATCGATTGGCGCGAAACTCTCCGTTCCGCGCGCGATCATCTCTCCGCCATCGATCCCACGATTGACCCGCTGGCGAAGGCCGGCACACTCAGCGCCGCGCATCAACAGCTCGTCCAGATCGCCCGGGCTACGGCGACGAGGGCCAAGCTGCTCATCTTCGATGAGCCGACCGCCGCCCTCACCGATCGCGAGGCCGTCCGCCTGTTCGATTTCATTAGTCGATTTCGAGCGAACGGCGGGGCGATCTTCTACATTTCTCACCGGTTGGATGAAGTCCTCCAACTGGCGGACCGGGTCAGCGTCTTGCGCGATGGACGATTCATCATCGAATTGGAACCGCGGCGGACCAGCAAAGATGAGATCGTTCGCCATATGGCTGGCCGTGACCTCGCAGGACGGCATCTCCGGCCGGGAGAGCCCAAGCGCGAACACGCGCAGGTGGTCCTGAGAGTGCATGGTCTTTCGCGAAGTGGGGAATTCGAAAGCGTGGATCTGGAACTACATCGCGGCGAGATCCTGGCCATTTCGGGTCTGATCGGTTCCGGCCGCACCGAGCTCGGGAAATGCATCTTCGGCCTGACCCGCGCGGATCGCGGCGAGATCGAAATCGAAGGACGCCCGATCCGGCATCGCACTCCCGCCGACGCAATCCTGAACGGCCTGGTCTATTTGCCGGAGGAACGAAAGAAGGAAGGAATTTTTCCCCTTCTCAGCGTGACCGAGAACATCTGCATCGCCTCGCTGAAGAAATTCCTGGCCGCTTACGGGCTCCGCCGGGGGCAAATGTTGAAGACAGCTGTCGAGTATATGCGGCGCCTGACAATCCGTGCCCAAACGCCACGGATGCCGCTCAAGAATCTGAGCGGCGGCAATCAACAGAAGACCATCCTCGCGCGCTGGCTCTTGAGCAACTGTCGTATTCTCATTCTCGACGAACCGACTCGCGGCATCGACGTCAATGCCAAATTCGAGATACAAACTTTGCTGCGCGAGTTGGCCGGGCAAGGACTCTCCATGATCTACATTTCTTCAGAGATGCAGGAAATCCTGGAAGTCTCCGACCGCATTCTGGTCATGCACGAGGGCCGCGTCAAAGGCGTGGTCGAAACGCCGACGACCACTCAGGAGACCCTGCTGGGGTTGGCGATGGCATGAAGAAAATTCTCGCATCGATCTCGATCAGACAATGACCAAGTCATCGGAAACCGGAGGTAGCGACGTCCTGCGCCGTGCTCTTCGTTGGGAGGCGAGCGGCGTCCTGCTTGCGCTGATCGTGCTCTGCACCGTGCTGGCCTTCTTTTCCCCCAATTTTCTCAACAGCTACAATCTAACGGTCGTGGTCCGCCAGGCCTCGTTCGTTGGTCTGGTGGCACTCGGTCAAACCTTGGTGCTGCTCCTGGGCGGCATTGATCTTTCGCTCGGCGCCTGCGCCAGTTTCTCGGCGATCGTCGGATGCCTTTCGCTCAAGTCCGCCGGTGTTCATCCCTGGTTGGTGATTCCGCTCACGGCGCTTTTCGGGTTGAGCCTTGGTCTCACCAACGGCTTGTTCGTCGCATATCTGCGGCTGAATCCTTTCATCGTGACCCTTGCTTCCGGGGCGATTTTCGCGGGCCTGACGCTCGTCATCACCAAGGGTTATCCGGTGCGACCCTTGGGACCGGAGTTTACGGTGTTTGGCCAGGGAGACTTCCTGGGCGTTCCGCTGCCGGTGGTTGTCTTCCTCGCGGCCGCCGCGATCCTGGTCTGGATGCTGTCGTTCACTCCCTTTGGACGCAATATCTACGCGATTGGCGGCAACCGGGACGCGGCCGTCCTCGCGGGCATTCGCGTCGCCCGCGTCGAGATGTTTGCCTACGGTCTCGCAGGCGTGTTTGCCGCGCTCGCCGGAATTCTCTACGCGAGCCGGATGGACTCCGGCCAACCGGCCGTCGGCGAAGGATGGCTGATGGGGGCCATCACCGCCGCGATCCTCGGCGGAACCTCGCTCAAAGGCGGCCAAGGCACGATTCTCGGGACGGTTTTCGGAACGTTGCTGATGGCCGTGGTGTCGAACGGACTCTCGCTGCTCAACGTCTCCGGCTATTGGGAACGCGTTGTCGTCGGCGCGATCGTCCTCGTCGCTGTCCTGACCGACCTTCTCCGAACGCGCGACTGAGGCGGCGAAAGAACGTTCGCGCCGGGGCGCGCGCGACCGAAGACCCGCGAGAAAAACCCGCCAAATTACTTGCGGTGAAAATCACGTCAAGCTATTTTCGACCTTGGAAGGAGAGTCAGTTTTATGAATACTCCGGAAATCGTCGCACATCGACCCCCCAATGTCGCCGAGGTGCACGTAATTTGGATGACAACCGGTCTCGGGTGTGACGGCGATTCCGTTTCCGTCACTGCTGCCTCACAGCCGAGCATCGAAGACATCGTGATGGGCAACATTCCCGGATT
>CAWGBZ010000005.1:0-90411 GCA_963820865.1 uncultured Verrucomicrobiae bacterium | reverse complement strand
AGATGTTATGCCCATCGCCAAGGGAAGCTGACGAAGCCGAATACGTGAAGGCTGTCGGTCGATAGCAAGGACGCCGAGGCCGAAGTGGAAAATGATCGGCCGGCAAGACCCGGGGCTATATCAGGTTCGTAGAAGCCCCTCCGGAACAAGCTGGCCATCGAGGAGTTCAAGGCGGATTTTTGCAAACTAGATAGATGAGCCGGGAAAGGCTATTTCACGCTGGAAGACCTGCCCCGGTGAAGAAATGAGGTCCAAACAAGCATTTCGATTGAAAGCGTTTCCTGTGCGCGCGGGGTGGCGGGCCTTTGTTGTTCGCTTGTCCGGAGACTCTGATGGTGGACTGGAAGCTTTCCGTGCATCCACACACCCGGGGAGAGCCCGCCGGTGACCACCGGAGTGTTTTATTACCCTGAGCCCTCTCCGTCGACTTTTGAAGTCAGCCCGAGTTGGAGAAGCTTTTCACGCAGGGTGAGGCGGGCGATTCCGAGCCATCGAGCGGCCTTGGTCTTGTTGCCTTCGGCCAGCTGCATGGCCTGGCTGAGAAGTTCGCGCTCGGCCGTCGCCTGAAACTCGGCGTAAACATTTTCCGCTTCGCCGCTCTGGGCGGCGGCGAGGAGTTGCGCCGCGTATTGGCCAAGGGTTTGCTGCGCGGGTGCGCCGGCAATCTTCGGCCCCCGGGGGGCATCGCGTACGTCGGAGATCGTGATTGCATAGCCACGCGCCGCCAGCAACGCTTTGCGGATAACGTTTTCGAGCTCTCGAACGTTTCCCGGCCAGGTCTGTTGCTGGAGAAACTCCATCGCGCCGGCCTCGATCGCCGGCGTCTTCATACCGAGCTCGGCACCGTGGCGCCGCAGGAAAAAATCGACCAGTGCGGGAATGTCGTCGACGCGTTCGCGCAACGGGGGAAGCGCGATCGACACGACATTGATCCGGTAGAACAAGTCTTCACGGAAGAGCTTCTCCTGGATGGCGGCTTCGAGATCGCGGTGGGTGGCTGCGATGATGCGAGGGTCGATCCGGATCGGCTCCTTGCCGCCCAGGCGCTGAATTGTTTTCTCTTGCAAGACCCGCAGCAGCTTGGCCTGGGTCGGGATGCTCATATCTCCGATTTCATCCAGAAAGATGGTGCCGCGATCGGCCTGTTCGAAGCGTCCGATGCGGCGGGCCTCGGCGCCGGTAAACGCTCCGCGTTCGTGTCCGAAGAGCTCGCTCTCCAGCAGCGTCTCGGGAATCGCGGCGCAGTTGACCGCGATAAAAGGTTCGCCGGCGCGGTTGCTATGCTGGTAGATCGCGCGGGCAATCAACTCTTTGCCGGTTCCCGTTTCGCCGCGAATAAGGATAGGGAGGGTCGTTTCGGCAATTCGACCGACCTGTTTGAAGACGTTCTGCATGACGCGGCTTTGACCGATGATCGTATCTCGGGCTGCCCCTGCTTCGCCGAGGGTGACGGGTGTTGTCATGGTCCGGCTGCCGGCCACCGCTCGCGCGGTGAGATCGAGCAGTTCGTCCATTTCGAACGGCTTGAGCAGATAGTCGTAGGCGCCGAGCTTGGTGGCCTCGATGGCGGTTTCGGTCGTGCCGTGGGCAGTCATAAGAATGACCGGCAGGCGCGGGCGGAGCTTGCGCAGTTGGCGGACCAGTTCAAGGCCGTCGAGTCCGGGGAGTTTGAGATCAGTGATGACGGCATCGTAGGAATGGTCGGTGGCCATCTGCAGGCCGGCATCACCTCGCGAGGCGTGCGTCACCGCATACCCTTCCTCGCCGAGCACCTGGTTCAACGCAGAGGCCGCTCGGGCGTCGTCTTCAACGAGGAGGATCTTGGCGACCGGATTCATGGGTTTTCCCCGCTCGGAAGGATCACACTAAAGATCGCGCCGTGCTGTGTCTTGGTGTGAAACTGCAGCGAGCCTTTGTGTGCATGGACGATGCGCTCGGCAATGGCAAGTCCAAGTCCCGTTCCCGATTCTTTGGTCGTGAAGAAAGGATCGAAGAGTCGTTCACGCACTTCCGCGGGAATTCCCGGACCGGTGTCTTCCACTTCTATGGCGACTGCGGGCACGCGGCGAGGAGCGAAGGGGAGGTAAGTCGGGCGCGTCCGCAGGGTGATGGTCCCATCGCGCCCGATGCTGTCGGCGGCGTTGCGGATGAGATTCAATAGAACCTGCCGGATCTGCGCGGCATCCATGCGCGCCGTCAACGGGTGAGGCGTATCAAGCCGCAGATCGATCTCCCGTGCTTTAATTTCCGGTGCCATGAGCTCGTGAACGGCCTGCAGAAGGGCCGAGGTTTCCACAGACGCCAGGTTTGGTTCGGCCGGTCGCGCGAACTGCAGAAAGTCCCGGACGATCTGTTCGAGGCGATTGATCTCGTCGTTGATGAAGACGGCATCCGCATGCTCGGCGGAATCGCGCGAAAGCTTCCGCCGCTGTGAGAAAAGGCGCGCTTTAATGGCTGTCAATGGATTGCGGATCTCATGCGCGACGCCGGCTGCCAGCACGCCCAGAGAAGCGAGTTTCTCCTGGCGCGCAATGACGGCGTGACTTTCGACAAGTCGATTCTCGAGAGGCGCGATCATCTCGCGCTGAATTGTTCGAGCAAGCACGCCCGCCAGCACGAGCACTCCAATGCAGGAGGCGACCAGCCAACCGCGGAACGCATTGACGGAAGACCGCACGTCGGCAATGAGATCGCGCAAAGCTGCCTGATCGTCGGCGGGCCATTTTTCGCTCTGGGCGATGACGCGCGCCAGTGCCGGCGCCTCCAGTTGTCGTTTGAGTCCGGCAACCTCCCGCCAGCTGGTGTACTCGGCCCAGCCGATCCCGATAACCAGCGCGGCAATGAGCAAAAGCGGAAAGAGGAGGCGTCTATTCATCACGGTGGCACCTGCACCGGTCAGGGAGTGACCGGCGTTGGTAAATCTCTGGCCGGAGCGGTTCTCGGGCAAGTCCGCTCTTACTCTGAAGAGTCTCAGAAAAGTGGGTGGCATGACCCATGCTTAGGAAGGGAGAAAATGGGAGTTTAACCTGTCCCGTCTGGCGATCAGTGATCGAAACAGGCAGCGTTTCGCCGAGCGGGCGGACTCCAGCACTAACCTTACGACTACTTATGTTACTATTCTTACTCATTTTCGGCGCGACGATGGCGATTTCTCTCATTGCGACGATGAGAGTCAAGAGCACCTATGCGAAGTACAGCCAGCTTCCCACCGCGGCAGGCTACACCGGTGCCGAAGCGGCTGCGCAGATTCTTCAGGCGGCCGGCGTGCACGATGTGGAGATCGTGGAACACGACGAGATGCTGGGCGACCATTACGATCCGATTCACAAACGCCTGGTGCTCTCAACTCAGAACTACCGCACCAGCTCAGCAGCGGCGCTCGGCGTGGCCGCCCACGAATGTGGGCATGCCATTCAGCACAAGATCGCTTACGCACCGCTCCAATGGCGCATGGCGGCGGTCGGCGTGACGAGCTTTGCCAGTCAGATCGTCATGTGGCTTCCTCTGATCGGAATGTTCACCGGGCTCCTCTCGAGCTACACAGGTCTTATGGTAATGGCGGTCAGTTGGGGTGTCATCATGGCTTTCAATCTGGTCACGCTGCCGGTCGAGTTCGATGCCTCGCGGCGTGCGAAGTTGATTCTGGGCCAGATGGGCTTTATCAAGCAAGGGGAGGAGTCCACAGCTGTGCGGAAAGTACTCGATGCGGCGGCTTGGACTTATGTGGCTGCCTTCGTCACCTCGCTGGTTTACTTCCTGTGGCACCTGTTGCCGCTGTTGACCGGACGAAACGACGAGAACTAATCGCGACGACGACGTCCCCGTCACGCTCCGATTCCGGCTGACCTCGTGCGGACGAGGCGGCGAAGTGGGCCGTCAGCCCAGCGGCACCCGGCTGGGGCCTGTCACGGCGCCTCGTGCCGCCAGGGATTGACTAGGAAGGGTTCGCGATCGATCCGCGGTGGACGTTCGCGAACGGCGGTTGCCTTCGTGCCTGGCACTGAAAGGGATTTTCTATGAACCAAGAACTCGCCCTCTTGGCTGGCTTCACGCTTTTCATCCTCGCGATGCTCGCGCTGGATCTTGGGCTGTTCCAGCGCAGACCGCACGTCATTGGGATGAGGGAAGCCCTGGGTTGGTTTGGCTTCTGGACCGGCCTGGCGCTAATCTTTAACGTCGGAGTTGTCTTCTTTCACGAGCGAGGGGCGGAGGCGGGACTGGAGTTCTTCGCCGGGTTCCTTGTCGAGAAATCTCTCTCGATCGACAACATCTTCGTCTTCATCCTGATCTTTAGCTACTTTCGGGTTCCGCAGCCATATCAGCACAAAGTGCTCTTCTGGGGTATCGTGGGTGCCATCGTCCTGCGCATGGCCTTCATCATCGGCGGCCTGGCCCTGATGGAGCGCTTTCATTGGACCATCTACGTCTTCGGCACCTTCCTTCTCTTTACCGGGTTGGCCATGATGCGGAAGAAGGACGAGCAGTACGACGTGGAACGCAATTGGGCGATCCGCACTTTCAAGCGCTTCTTTCCGATTACCGATCGCTACGAAGGCAATCAGTTTTTCGTAACCAAAGACGGCAAGCGCTGGGCGACACCGCTCTTTCTGGTGCTTCTCGCTATTGAGAGCTCGGACATTGTCTTCGCCGCCGATTCCATCCCGGCTATCTTTGCCATCACGCCGGTCCCGTTCATTGTCTACACCTCGAACATCTTCGCGATGCTTGGCCTGCGTGCCCTCTATTTCGCCGTTTCACGGTTCATGCAGATGTTCCATTTCCTGCACTATGGTTTCGCATCGATCATCATTATTCTCGGAACAAAGATGCTCCTTAGCGAAGCAGTGAAAGTGCCGGTGACGGTGTCGCTGGCGCTCATCGTTTTCATTCTGCTTACCTGTGTGATCGTTTCATTGCTCCTGCCGCGTCGGGCAGATCTGAAGCTGATGTTTGAACGGACTGAGCGGCTTGGTTTGATCCCTTTCCGCCGGCTTCTCCTGATCGAAAATGTCATTGATCTCGGCGATCTCACCGTGCAGGACGCCATGCGCAAACGCAGTGGGGTGCGGGTGCTCTGGCTCGATGCCCCTTGGGAAGAGAACCTGCGGTTGATCAGCGAGACGCGCTATTCACGATATCCGTTGATCGCCCGCGACGGCACGAAGCCGGTCGGGGTCGTTCACGTCAAGAACATCCCGCTGAATGGAGCCGCCGGGGAGATTACGAGCGAGTGCCTCAAGCGCCTGGCCCGTCCCTGCCTGGAGATGCGGGAAGACCTTCCCCTTGAAGAGGCACTGGCGCGCTTCCAGCGTCGCTCCGAACACATCGCGACCGTGGTCGATCACCAGGGTGAGTGGTCAGGCATTCTGACAATTGAAGATGTCCTCGAGGAACTCGTCGGCAAGATCGATGACGAGTTTGACAGAGAGCGCACGGAACTCTCCGTTTCACTGGCCGATGCCCTCACTCCGGGTCGCGTGCTCTTCGAGTTACACGCCGCATCAATGCCGGAGGCGATCCAACAAATCGTTACGTCCATTGCACTGGAAGAGCTGCCTGCCGATCCGGAGACAATTATCGAGGTGGTCCAACGTCGCGAGGCCACCATGAGCACCTATCTGGGGAAGGGGCTCGCGATTCCTCACGGCCGTCTGGAATGCCTGGATCGACCTGTCCTCGCCTTTGCTCGCTCGGACGAGGGGATTGCTCTTGATGCGACCAATGATCGTGCCGAGTTGATCTTCCTGTTGCTCACTCCGAGCCGGGCCGCCCGCATCCAGCCGCGCATGCTGGCCGACATTGTGGGTCTGATTGAAAGCGAATATGTCACCGAGCGACTCCGCCTGGCGAAAACGCCGGAAGACGTCATCGAGGCGATTCGCGCCGGTCAGCAAGTCGCGCTCGACTGAGGTGCCGTCCCCGACGACGGTCCGGAAAAAGGGCTGGCGAAACGAGGTGTTTGCGAATCTTATCGCGCTCCCTACTTTCGCCTATGTCCTCAGCCCTGCTCGAAATCCAGTCCGACGCAAGTCCTATCGAACGGCAAATCGATGCTCTCATCGAGCGAATGACCCTGGCGGAAAAAGTCAGCCTCTGCCATGCCGGTTCGAAGTTTGCCGTCGCGGCCATTCCCCGACTCGGGATTCCCGAGTTCTGGATGTCGGATGGTCCACATGGCGTGCGCCATGAGATTTGTCGCGACAGTTGGGATCCGGTCGATACCGAAGAGGATCGCTCCACCTATCTGCCGACCGGCACCGCGTTGGCGGCCACATGGAATCCGGATATTGCCCGGCGGTTCGGGACCGTTCTGGGAGCGGAGGCGCGGCATCGTGGCAAGGACATCATCCTGGGCCCGGGCATCAACATCGCCCGCACGCCACTCTGTGGACGCAATTTTGAGTATTTCGGCGAGGACCCGTGCCTGATTGCCGGGCTGGTCGTGCCCGTGATTCAAGGGATCCAAAGCCAGCAGGTAGCAGCGTGCGTCAAGCACTTTGCCGCCAATAACCAGGAATTGAACCGGCATGCCGTGGATGCGCAAATGGATGAACGCACCCTGCGCGAGATCTATCTGCCTGGCTTTGAGGCCGCGGTAACGGAGGCGGAGTGCATTACTGTGATGGGGGCCTATAACAAGTTCCGTGGGCAGTACTGCTGTCACAACGAGCATCTGGTCAACCATATCCTAAAGGGAGAGTGGGCATACGACGGTTGCTACATTTCCGATTGGGCTGGCGTGAAAGACACGATGGAAGCGGCGAAGTTCGGCTGCGATCTGGAGATGGGCACTTCGGACACGTACGACGAGTTCTTTCTCGCGCGCCCCTTCCGGGAAGCGCTGGAGCGAGGGAGACTGGACGAAGAACTCTTGGACGACAAGGTGCGCCGCAACCTCCGCGCCATGTTTCGCGCCGGCGTGTTCGATCCGCATCGTTCGAGGGGCGAGCGCAATTCCCCGCGCCATCATCGCGAGGCCCTCGAAATTGCCCGGGAGGCCATCGTGCTGTTGAAGAACGACGACGACTTTCTTCCGCTCGACCGGCACACGCTTGGACGACTGGTCGTTATCGGCGACAACGCTGTCACACGCCACGCGCCAGGCGGTCACAGCTCCGGCGTAAAGGCGCTCTATGAGATTACACCGCTCGAGGGCCTTCGCAGCAGGCTGGGGGACTCCGTCAACATCCAGTTTTTCCAGGGATATCCAGCTCCAAGCGCGGACTTCGAGACGATCGACCCGCAATACCTGAGCATCGCCGACGAAGGCGCCGGGACGCATGGTTGGAAGGCGTCCTATTGGCAAAAGCGCTATTTTTCAGGCGAGGTCATCCGACGCGCAGAGGTGGCCGTCGACTTCGAGTGGAAGGACGCGGCGCCATTCCCTGGCAGTGAACCAGGGCAGTTCTCAGCGACTTGGGAAACTGTCCTCATTCCGCCTGAAACAGGTTCCTACGAGTTTGTTCTCCTCGGCACAGATCAGGCCTGCCTGCTGGTCGACGGCGTCGTCGTCCTCCATCGCTTCGAGGGCGGTTCCGCGATGACCGGCAAGTCGCTCGAACTCACGGCGGGGAACGCCTATCAACTGCGCGTCGAACTCTGGCCATCCCGGTCAGAATTGCGTGTCAAACTCGGATGGATTCCGCCTTGGGCGCGTCGAGCCGAGCAGGACGACGAGGAATTGTTCGAGGCGGCGAGGAGGGCGGACGCGGTGCTTTTTTTCGGCGGCCTGAGCCATCAGTATGATCTTGAGGGGACGGATCGCAGGGACTTGGCTCTGCATGAGGGTCAGAACGAATTGATCGAGAAGATCGCGGTGCTCAATCCGCGGACGGCGGTGGTGCTCGTGAGCGGCTCTCCGGTGGAAATGCCTTGGGTCGATCGAGTCCGCGCCATTGTCCAGATGTGGTACGCCGGGATGGAAGGCGGCCATGCGATTGCCGACGTGTTGCTCGGCGACGTCAACCCCTCCGGAAAATTGCCCATGACTTTTCCAAGGACCCTTGGGGATTCGCCGGCGCACGCCTTGAACGACTATGCTCCGGACATCTGTCGTTACAAGGAAGGGGTCTTTGTGGGCTATCGTTGGTTCGACACCAAGGAGATCGAGCCACTCTTTGCCTTTGGGCACGGGCTCACCTACACCCGGTTCGAGCTGTCCGACTTGAGTCTCGAGAGCACGGGTTCAGGGGTCTCCGTTTCGTTGATGGTTCGGAATACCGGGCGTCGCGCCGGCGCGGAAGTCATCCAAGTGTACGTCGGCCAACGTTTCTCGTCGGTGGAGCGGCCCATCCGCGAGCTCAAGGGCTTTGCCAAGGTGTATCTCCATCCATCGGAGTCCCGCCGCGTCACGCTTCAGTTGCCACGCCGCGCCTTCGCGTATTGGAGTGTCGAAACAAACGGTTGGACGATCGAGCCGGGTGAGTTTCTCATCGAGGTCGGTGTCTCGTCCCGACGAATTCTTCTTCAGCAGGGCATCGTCGTTTCCTAAGGCAGGCCGGCGTCGCGCCGGACATTTAGGTCACAACCTTTCTTTGGTCGTGGCCGGCTGGACGGTGCGCTCGCGCGCTGCCGACGCAAGGATCGCTACCAGCAAGACCAGCACGGCTACCGCCAGGAGGGCCCGGTCGAGGGGAATGTAATGGGCGAGGAAGCCGATCAAGGGAGCCCCCAGCAGAAAGCCGCCGTAGCCGATGGTCGAGACGACCGCGATCGCCCGCGAACCGCGTCCAGGCACTTCCCCGGCGGCGGACATCGCCGATGGGAAGACCACCGACAGCCCGAGCCCCCACGCGAGCGCTCCGAGCAGCGCGACCACCGTCGAGGGAATCAGGCACAACGCGGCCACGCCGGCGCTCGCCATCAAACCTGCCACCCTCAGGACGGGAGTTCTTCCGAGACGCTGGATAATCACACCCCCGGCGAAGCGACCGAGCGCCATCGTCAGGTTGAAGCCCGCGTAGGTGAGGGCACCGAATGCCGCGGGGGCCGCGCGGTTGTCGACCAGCATGAGAGCGAGCCAATCGTTGGCGGCACCCTCGCCAACGGCGGTGCCAAAGACGATAATTCCCAGCAAGATCTCCACACGGGTGATCGACGAACGTTGCGGAGCGGCAACCGCCTGACACTCCGTCGCGAGGACCTGAGATTCGTCGAACACGGGTTCCTCCGGTTGCTTTTCACGGGCACCTGAATGCAACCCGGCATCCGGAATGTAGAAGGCGGTTGCCCACCACATGGCCACCATCAGGACGGCCGAAACGACGGGAAACTGCCACGCCAAGGTAAGACCGACCGACGCCGCCAGGGCACCGGCGATGGCGCCAGCGACCGCACCAAGAGAAAAAAGGCCGTGCCAGTAGGGCATCAGCACTTTCTTGCGGCGCTGCTCGACGAGATTGCCCTGAATGTTCATCGCGACATCACCGACGCCTGTGCCCAAGCCGGCGACCAACATCATCAGAGCCAGTTCCGCGACAGAACCCGTCAAGGGGACCAGCGCCCAGGCGCCCAGACAAATCACCGTCGACACCCGGCTGACCACCATCGAAGAATAGCGGTCCACCAGACGCCCGGTAAACGGCATGGAAACGATCGACCCGATTCCGACGCATACCAAGGCGAACGCCAACGACGTAGGCGTCGCTCCGACCTGGTCGCGAATGCTGGGTATTCTCGAAAGCGAGGAGGCCATCACCAAGCCATTGCCAATGAACATCACCGCGACAGCGAGCGGAGATCCTGGCGGTGAAGTCTGCTTGGTTCCCGGTGGCATATGAAATTTCCGTCTCAGGCTACGGCAGAAATTTCCTGGTGTTCAATGGGCGACAAATCGCACTTATCCGAAATTGGCGTCAATATTCCGATCCCTTTCTCCATGATGCTGGTTGGGTGTGCGAGGACCCTATTCGGTGGCGGCGGGTGGGTGATGCGGTGCCTCGATGCGAACCCGCGCCACACCAGACTCGACCATACCCAATTCGCGCGCGGCGGCCGGACTGAGATCGATGATCCGGCCCCTGACGAATGGGCCGCGGTTGGTGATCCGCACGGAAACGCTTCGGTTGTTTCGAAGGTTGGTTACGCGGACGACGGTGCCAAAGGGCAAATTCCGGTGCGCTGCGGTCAGATCCTCGGGATCGAACCGCTCGCCACTGGCGGTCTTTCCTCCCTTCAATCCCTCGCCGTACCAGGAAGCCCTGCCGGTTTGCACGAAGTGTGCCCCCTTCTCCTTTGGCCTGGGCCCTTGCTCTTGTCGCTCATCCGCGTTCCGGTCGCAGCCTCCAAGCGCCGCGATCGCGATCGCGACGGCGAAAACCGGCAGATGGGACGACATAGGCTCCGTTGAATTTCGGTTCTAGTCGAAGACCAACCAGGTTTCGGGAATCTCACTGGAGTCCTCAGCAAGATCGGAGACCATCCATGCGCGGATCCAAGCCATTCTGGTTGAGAATGCCCTGCCGCCGGCACCGCTCCACCGGCAAGGCTGCCAAGCGGAGTCCGGCAGGCTGCGGCCAATTTCCAACACGGTTTGGGCCTGCGGTCCGCGCAACCTCGGGACCCAGCGTTTGCGTGCCCGCCGCAGTTGCGGGCGTTCCACCCAAGCCTTGAGCGCCGATTCGACTTGAAGCATGTAAGGACAGCCCGCATCTCGCAATCCCTGCCGCAATCGCCCGCTGTGGCCATATTGGCAATCGCCCAACAGCGGGGAGGGCTGCATTCCCGATCCGATTAACTCGCCGACTAGATCCAGGGCGATCTCGGGCTTGCTGCGAAATACCACCTCCTCGGGAATGCCTGTGCGGCGGCGACGTTGCCCATCATTGATCCAAGCTTGGGGCAAAAAGAGCCTGGCAGCCATGGGGAGCGCAGCCTCCCCGTTGCTCAAGGCAATGTGAACGCTGACCTGACAGTTGGCCTTCTTGCCGACCGAGCCGCAGTATTGGTGAGCCACTCCAACGGACTTGTCGCCCTGCTTGATCCAGCCTGTCTCGTCAACAATCCAGGAATCGATTGGCCCGAGAACTGGAACTATCTCGGCGCGCACTCTTTCCCAAAGGGCCTGAGACTCCCACGGACTATCGCTGACAAACTGCTGGAGCTTCTGCTTATCAACCCCAAGGCGTTGAGCCATTGGCTCCACGCTCTTGCGGCCTCCAGGCAGCAAGAGTCCCTGCACATAAAGCGCGGCTCCTTCGCGACGCTCCTGCCGACCTAATCCTCCCACCAATGGCTCCATGAACTCGCCGAAGAACTCTACACTGCGTTGCCATACGCGTTCGTTCCAGTCCATGGAACCCGAGCGTGCCCTATCCTAGCGAAAAGGTCAATACTTAACGTAGTAATACTAGGGCCCTTGTTGAAGCAATTGTTCGATTGAGTGGGCCGGGATCACACCCGAATGCCGCTGGAGTTCGCGTCCGTTCCGGAACACGGCCAGCGTGGGAATAGCTCGGATGCCGAAGCGCGAAGCCAACTCCGGGACTTCTTCGGTGTCCACCTTGATGACAATCCAACGACCGGCGCCATGGGTGGCGACTTTGGCGACTTCAGGCGCGAGCATCTTGCACGGACCGCACCAGGCCGCCCAAAAATCGACCAGAACTGGCAAGGCAGACTTGCCGATGATCGCATCGAAATTCGGAACGTCGCGGGCATCGATCGGTTCGGCCGGTTGGAGGAGCTCGGTGTGGCATTGGCCGCAGCGGAAGTTGCGACCGAGGCGTTCGTAGAGCAACCGGTTGCGGCGGCCGCATTGCGGGCAGGCGCGGACCAGTCCGCGCTCGTCGGGTTCAAAGTGGATTGCCGTCGTCATACGGGGAGATGGATTTTCGATGAATCGTCGCTGCTCTCCCCAGAGGTTACCATGGGGATTTTGTCGTGTTGGCTCGGAGGGTTACCCAGTGTTGCGGTTTGTCGGCAGGACGAAAACAATCTTCGGGGGAACCAGATCGATTTTTCTGATTTTCGTTTCGTGCCGACGATGGCTTGATAGGGGTGGCGTTCTTCGGGGAGACGCTTCGCGATGACCGATTTTTTTCAGAATCTACTCGACTCAAGCTTTACCCCGCACGGGCAGGCCTATCTCATGCGGCCGGAGCTCATTTGGCTCCACGTGATCTCTGACGGGCTGATCGCGCTCGCCTATTTCTCGATCCTGGCGGGGTTGGTCTACTTCGTGCGAAAACGTTCGGACTTGCCGGGCCGGGGAATGTTCCTGCTCTTCGGATTTTTCCTGCTGGCCTGCGGCGTGGCCCACTTGCTGGAGATCTGGACGGTTTGGCATGGGATCTTCCGCCTGACGGGAGTGGTCAAGGCCGTCACGGGAGTTGCCGCCTTCGCGACAGCGCTGATGCTCGTGAAGACGGTTCCGCAGGCCCTGGCGCTTCCCTCTCCGGAAGATCTCGAACAGGCCAGGCTCGCGTTGGAGAGCGAGAAGGCGGAGCGAGCGCATAAGCAAGGTTCGTGGTCGGCCGAGCGCGGTGAGCTCAAGCGACAGATCGAAGCTTCGGCAGAGGAATCGAAGGCCCTCCGGGAAGCGTTGACAACCGAGCGGGAAAACCTGGATCGGCTGCACGAGCTCAGTCTCCCATTGGTGGCTGCTCCGGATCTTCGCACCTTTAACCATGAGCTCGTCGCCGGCCTGCAGGCGCTGCAAAGCGCGGATCTCGCTACTCTGCAACTCTATGATCTTGAGGGTGGAGCCTTGGAGGTGGCAGCCCACTCCGGTGTCCCGCCAGACGCCTTGGAGGGACTGAAGGATTTGTCGGATCGGAACGCTGCCTGGGAGAAGATGCTCCGCGCAGGCCAATGCGTTGCCATCGAGGACGTGCTGGCCGATCCCGATTTTGAACCGCACTGGCCGATCGCTGCCTCCGTCGGTTTTCGTGCCATGCAGATCACACCGCTCGTCAGTCGTGCCGGCATGCTGCTGGGCTTTGTTTCGACGCACTTTCGTCAACAGCGTCGCTTTACAGAGCGCGACGCGCGACTGTCGCTCCTCTACGCCCGGCAGGCGGCGGAGATGATGCAGGCCCGGCAGACGGAGATTGCCCGAGCGAAGACGGACTTGCACCTCCGGCAGCTGATCACCGGGTTGAACGAGCAGGCAATTTTCATGCTCGATCCCACCGGTCGAGTTGTCATCTGGAACGACGGCGCCGAGCGGATCGCCGGCTTGGCGGCGAGCGACGTCCTGGGCAAACACTTTTCCTTCCTATACGAACCACAGGAATCGGGAGCGGAGAGATCCGGCGAGGCGATGAGGCTCGCCGTCGCAAACGGTCGGTGCGAAGAAGAGGCTGAACGCGTTCGAAAGGATGGAACGCAGTATTGGTCGCATATAATCCTGACTCCTCTTCAGGACAGCACAGGAGCTCTGCAGGGCTTCGCGGGAGTTATCCAGGACATTACTGAACGAAAACGAGCCGAGGAAGAGTTGCGCCGTAGCGAAGCCTATCTGGCCGAAGCTCAGAAGCTGAGTCACACCGGAAGCTGGGGTTGGAGCCCGTCCACGGGCGAGATCTACTGGTCGCCGGAAACCTTCCGGATATTCGGCGTCAATCCGCGCGACGTGAAGCCGTCGCAGCAGCTCTTGCTCCAGTTCGTGCATCCCGATGACCGACCGAACGTCGAGAGCACGCTGGACACGGCCAGTCGCGAGAAAGGCGAGTTCAAAGCGGAGTTTCGCATCGTCCTGCCCGATGGATCGATCCGGCATATTCGGAGTGTGGGGCATCCGGCGCAGGGTGATTCCGGGCTCGCTGAGTTTATGGGGGCCGTGACCGACGTCACGGAGCAGAAGCTCGCGGAAGAGACTTTTGGCAACGCCCAGGCGGAGTTGGCACGAGTCGCACGGCTAACCATCGATGAATACGCGGCGTCGATGGTCGGTGAGATCGGTCAGTCCCTCGAGGCCATCGCGAACAATGCCGACTTTTGTTTTCGTCTGGCTGAGGCGACCCGTGCGCTGCCGTACGAGTCCCGAGAACCGCTTCTGAGTATTGTCAAAGATGCCAGCCATGCCAGGGAGGTGCTCGATCGCGCCCGGCACGATACCGCGGTCTCGAAGCGAGATCGGGTTTCGTTGGAAGTCGAAGACCTGGTTCTCGATGTTCTTGCGCTTGTCAGCAGTGACTTGAAACGAAACCGGATCACCGTTCAGACCGAGTTCGCAGAGAACCTGCCCAGCGTTCTCGGGGATCGCGTCGAACTCCGCCACGCGTTGCTCAACCTGGTCGTGAACGCGATCGAGGCGATGAGTGAAGAATCGGACGACCGACGTGTCCTGACGATTAAGACAGCCCCGGACGTGCTCGACCGCAACGAAGCCGTGCGCGTTGAGGTTCAAGACCTCGGAATCGGCTTTCCCCCGGAGGAGAAAGACCGATTGTTCGAACCGTTCCATTCCACCAAACCGAAGCGCTTCGGAATGGGATTGCGAATCAGCCGCTCCCTTGTCGAAGCGCATGGAGGCCGGTTGCTCGCGGCCCTGAATGCCGGCCCAGGCGCCACCTTTACGAGCGTTCTTCCTTCCGGCGCCAGCACACAAGCGGGCGAAAAGATCTACGGCGCCAGGTCTGGTCCGGAGTGGCTGGAGCGAAGCTGAACTATGTCGAGGCGCAAGGCGCGCGCGTGTTCCTTGCGCCCCGCGGTCCAAGGGCGCGGCGCTCCGAATCGGAGTGTGGCGGTCAGGCCTTGCTTGCCGATTAGGTTCCAAAAGTGGCTGCCAAATACCATTTCACGCCAGTAGCAGATTTCGTCAGCGACACTGCCCTCTTCGAGATCATAGTCGATGGCAACAGGCGTGACCGCGACGCTCGCAACGGACGCTGCCTCCAGGAGGGCACTTCGAAAAGGCAGGACCGTCGCACCGTCCGAGCTCGTCCCTTCGGGGAAGAGAACGACAGGCAGCCCGGCTTTCAGAGTGCGCACCATGGAGTTCAGTGGCGCGGATACCGCCGCTCGGCGATCACGTTCCACGAAGATAGTTCCCGCCAGAGTTGCTAGCAGGCCAAAGAATGGCCATCGCCGCACCTCACTCTTTGCCACAAAAGTGGCGGGGTGCACTGAAAGGATCACGAGGATGTCGAGATAGCCAAGGTGATTGCAGACAACCAATCCCTGCGCCGGAATCTCTCCAGCGACACGCACGCTGCAGTCGATCATTTTGAGAAACCTCTGGCTGATCCATTGCGCCCACAACGCGCGCCAATTGCTCTCGCCGGAAAGACGGAGACGGAAAAAAGCGGGCCACCCTTCCAAGAAAATCGCCAGGCAGCCTATCGCGCGCAGTGCCCTCTGGAGTCGCCCGCGAGCCGCCGACCCGGATGGTTCGGAAGAGCGTCGTGACGCGCAACCGGCATCTTTCCCCGACCCGAGAATTGATGCCGCTCTCATCGTCGTGGCAAGAAATGCGCCTGTGCGTTGAGCGGAGAGTTGTTTATGTCGAGCAGGGTCAGGAAATCGATCGTTCCGAATTCGCGATCGATGGCGGGTGGTCCGCATATTCTGGCTCCGACACTCAGGTAGGCGCGCAGGAGCCTGGGCGGTGGTCCGCACGCGGTCGGGCAGGGATCGATGGGAATCGCCAGGGTTGGCAGAGGTTGTGTTTGGAAGGACCTTGGGACCAGGTGATTCCTGCTCAACTGATGGAACATCGCCGAGCCAAGCGCCGGATCCTGCGAAGTGAGAGAGCTGCAGCCGATCAGGTAGCGTCCGCGGCGCTCGAGAGCGTATGAGATGATGGCCTTCCAAAGGAGAGTGATGACGGCGAAGCTACGGTGGTCCTTGTGGACGCAGGCCCGGCCAAGCTCGATCAACCAATGCCGGATGGAATGGTACGGCGTGAAATCGAACTCCCTGGCGCTGTAAAATCCGCCGCCGCTGCGCGTCGCCATCTCGCCGGTTTGCATGCGATAAGTGCCGACGACATTTCCATCCATTTCGTCGATGACGATGAGATGGTCACAGAACCGGTCGAACTCGTCTTCGTCCAAGCCGGTAAAGAACGACTCGGCAAGTCCCTCGTGGAGTTCGAGATTGAAAACCTCGAAGCGCAATCGCAGGGCTGCTTCGACGTCGCCGCGCCCCCGAGCGAGGCGCACGCTGTAACGACTGGTGGCCCGCGGAGGGAGACTTTTGGTGAAAGCCGGCGGGTCGATTGGGTTCACAGTTGGAGGCCCCCTTGATTGGGTTTCAGGAGATTGGCGATCAGGCCGGTCCAGCCAGTCTGATGGGACGCGCCGACCCCGCGGCCGTTGTCACCGTGGAAGTACTCGTGGAACAAGACGTAGTCACGAAAATGGGGGTCGCTTTTCATCTTCTCACAATGCTGGAAGACGGGACGGCACCCGGAAGCGTCCTTCAGGAAGATGCGCGTCAAGCGGCGGGCCAGTTCGTTCGCCACTTCGCAGATGGTCAGGTACCTGCCCGAGCCGGTCGGACACTCGATTTTGAAATCGTCGCCGTAATATTTGTGGAACTTTTGCAGCGATTCGACGAGCAGGTAGTTGACGGGCATCCAGATCGGCCCCCGCCAGTTCGAGTTTCCACCGAAGAGGCCCGAAACGGATTCTGCGGGTTGATAACTGACGCTCACTTCATCGCCGCCACAGCCGAACAGGTAGGGATGGGCCTGGTGGATCTTCGAGATGGCGCGCACGCCGTAATCGGAAAGGAATTCGGTCTCATCGAGCATCCGGCGGAGGAGACGCTTCATCCGATGCCCGCGAAGGAGCGAGAGCAGATGCCGTTCACCGCGACCCGGCTCCTCCCAGCGAGAGACGAGCCTGGCGAGGTCGGGGCGATAGTTGAGGAACCATTTCAGCCGGCGGGCGAACTCGGGTGCCTTCTCGAGGGTCTCCGGTCCGAGCACTTCGACGGCATAGAGCGGAATCAAGCCGACCATCGAGCGTACCTTGAGCGGAACCATTCGACCGTCAGGCAGGTTCAGCACGTCATAATAAAACTCGTCCTGCTCGTCCCAGAGACCGATGCCCGCTTCGCCGATATTGTTCATGGCCTCCGCAATGTGGAGGAAGTGTTCGAAGAACTTGGTGGCGATGTCTTCGTAGACGGGGTTGTGCTGCGCGAGTTCAAGGGCGATCCGCATGAGGTTCAGCGAATACATTGCCATCCAACTGGTGCCATCGGCCTGATTGATGAAGCCGCCCGTTGGTAGCGGTGCGCTCCGATCGAATACCCCGATATTGTCGAGACCGAGGAACCCGCCCTGAAAGATGTTACGGCCTTGGGCATCCTTGCGGTTGACCCACCAGGTGAAGTTAAGCATCAACTTGTGAAAGACGCGTTCGAGGAAGTCGAGATCGCCCGAGGCGGCTTCGCCGCGTTGTTTGCGGTGCTCGCGATCCATTTGGAAGACGCGCCAGGTTGCCCAGGCGTGGACCGGGGGATTTACATCGCCGAAGGCCCATTCATAAGCAGGTAATTGACCGTTGGGGTGCATGTACCATTCCCGCGTCATGAGCAGGAGTTGCGATTTGGCAAATTCCACGTCGACAAGCGCCAGAGCGACCGTGTGGAAAGCGAGGTCCCAGGCCGCATACCATGGGTACTCCCATTTGTCCGGCATCGAGACGATGTCCGCGTTATTGAGGTGCTTCCATTCGGAATTGCGCCCATGCAAGCGCGGCGACGGGGGCGGCGGCTGGAGGGGGTCGCCCTTCAGCCAGTCGGGCACATCGTAGTAGAAATACTGCTTGCTCCAAATCATGCCGGCGAGAGCCTGTCGCTGAACAAGGCGGGCGTCCGCATCCGAAAGATCCTTCTGGATCTCCGCGTAGTAGGCGTCCGCGTCGGTCCGTCGGGCATTCATAATAGCCTCGAAGTGTGCGAACGGATCCGCGTCGGAGCTCGTGCGCAGGCAGGCCCGCACTTGCACGCAACCTCCGGCGGGAACGTTGCGGAGGACGTGGGCGGCCGCCTTGGTTCCGTTCCGAGCGGGATTGGTCGCCTCTGATCTCCCATCGACGACACGCTCGTGAAACGCATCCTTGAAATAGCCGGTGACATCCTGGCCGAAAAGACGCGGCGTGTTGGTTTCGTTGTCCGTGAAAAGCCATTCGTCGACTCGTTCGACAAAGAACTGGAAGGCGCCGAGGTCGTCATGGGCGAGGTCCACAGACTGGGCATCCCTGGCTGAGATATGCGGCTTCGCCGCAGTGGCTTTCCACGACCAGGTGTTGCGAAACCAGATCTGCGGCAGGAGATGGAGTTGGGCGTCTTCCGGACCGCGATTGTGCACGCTCACCAGCATGAGGACGTCCGTCGGACTGATTCGTGCGTACTCGATGAAGACGTCGAAGTAGCGATTTCCTTCGAAGATGCCGGTGTCGAGGAGCTCATACTCGGGTTCGTGTTTTTCCCTGGAGCGATTGATGTCGACCAGGTCCGCATAAGGAAATTCTTGCTGCGGATACTTGTAGAGCATCTTCAAGTAGGCATGCGTGGGAGTGGCGTCCAAGTAGTAGTAGAGCTCCTTGCAATCTTCGCCGTGGTTGCCTTCGCCATTGGTGAGTCCGAAAAGGCGCTCCTTGAGAATTGGATCGTGTCCGTTCCAAAGCGCCAGCGACAGGCAGAGCCGCTGGTGGTGATCGCTAAAGCCGGCGAGGCCGTCCTCGCCCCATCGGTAGGCACGGCTGCGAGCGTGCTCGTGGGACAGGTATTCCCAGGCATTGCCATGAGGGCTGTAGTCTTCACGCACCGTTCCCCACTGGCGCTCGCTCAGATAGGGTCCCCATTTGCGCCAGAGGCCATTCTGAGCCTTGTAGCGTTGCTCTTCTTCGATGCGGAGGAATTCATCCTGGCTGGGCAGATTGGCTTGGTCCATATGGCAGGATTCTCTGATTGGTCGCTAAAGGGGGAGATCCCTTACACGGTTCAAAAGCAGGCAAGCGGTTTTCGAGCTTTTCGACAACATGTCTCGGCCGGTGAGATCAACCGACCGGCGATGGTCGCAGCACGACGTGTTCGAGGCGGAGGAGTTCGCCGAGCGACCAAGCCTGAAAAGGGCAGCCGCGTGGCGTGTGAGGTGGATCGGCATCCATGATCTCCGAGATGTGGCCCAGCCCGGCCTCGCGGAGATGCTCGTAGAGCGGCGGGAGGAAGCGATGGCGGGCCTCGTCGAGCGCGGTTTGGGAGCCACCGCGGACGCGGAGCCATGCTTCCACGAATGGCCCGACGAGCCACGGCCACACAGTTCCCTGGTGATAACTGCCGTCCCGCTGCCAGACATCTCCGTCGTAACGTGCGCGATAGCCGGGCTCCCCGGGCGCCAGACTGCGCAGGCCTTTCGGAGTCAGGAGAGTGCGCTCGACGGTTTCCACCACCATCCGCGCAGTGTCGTTCTCGAGCAGGCAAAGAGGCAGCCCGCCGATGGCGAGGATCTGATTGGGCCGCAGGCTGGCATCCGAAGTGCCCTTTTGGTGGTCGCAGTCGATCACATCGAACAAGCTCGCTCGTGAGGCATTCCAAAACCTGGTTTGAAAACTCGCCAGCGCGGAATCGAAAACCGCTTGCCATGCGGTGTTCCGTTGTCCCCCGATCCAAAGCGCATTCAGCCAGAGCGCCTGCACCTCGACCGGTTTCCCGATCCGCGGTGTGACCACCCAATCGCCCGCCTTCGCGTCCATCCAGGTGAGCTGCACTCCAGGAACTCCACAAGCAATGAGGCCGTCTTCGTCGAGCCGGATCCCGAATCGCGTGCCCCGGCCGTAACCGCTCAAGATAGCCTCGATGGCCGACCAGATCCTTTGCGTCTGTTCGGTCGAGCAAAGCCTCGGCGCGCTGGAGAGGAGTTCATGGCAAGCGACGACAAACCAGAGCGAGGCGTCCACAGAATTGAACTCGGGTATTTCACCTCGGTCGGGAAATCGATTGGGCAACATTCCTTCCGAAACGGTGCCAGCCCATTCGACAAGGATATCCCTAGCCTCCTCGAACCGCCCGGTCGCAAGGCAGAGACCTCGCAGGGCGACGAACGTGTCACGCCCCCAATCACCAAACCACGGATATCCGGCGATGATGGTCTTCCCGGTCCCGCGTCGCACCAGGTACGCGTCGGCTGCCTTGCGCAGAACGGAGGGAAAAGCCAGTCGTCGCGCCTGCTCGTGCCGGACAAGTTCGTCAACGCTTTGTGCGAAGACCGCTTCATGTCCCTGGGCGACCAGGACGAGTTCGGCGGGGCCAGTGACCAGATCAAACTCAAAATAACCGGGTGCGGCCAGGTCTTCGACAAAATCGAGTCCGCGTGCCTGTTCCTCGGGATAGGCGAAATTCCGATACCAATCTGGTGCCGCGGTGTAGCGTCCGTTGCTCCGGGCGGTCACTCGGAGCACTCCGGGGTAGGGGGTCCACGTTACGCGATCTCCGGCGACTTCCGCCGAGAAGTTGAAGGCAGGATTTTCGTGATGCGTGCCATGGAAATCGCGCCCCGAGAGGAAGGGGCGAACTTTCAGGGTGGCGCGAGTCGCTCCGCGTAACGACCAGCGCAGAACGGCTGCGGAAACGCCTCTCGGGACAAGACATTCCTGCTCGATAAAGAGACCGTCTCCCAGGTCGTATGTCCATCGCGGCCACGGCTGCCCTTCAAATTCAACCAGGCGGGAGGCGCCCTCCGGATGAATGACCCCCGGGAGGTAACGTTGGGACGAAATGGGAAACTCTCCTTCATCTGTTTGCACCCACGCGTCGAACCCATTGACGAGCACCATCCGCCCGGCAGGCGGGGTGGTCGCAGTCAGGAGCAGGGCATGATAGCGCCGCGCGCGAACGCCACTGACCGTGCCACTGGCAAATCCCCCAAGGCCATCGGCTTCGAGCCACTCCGCGTCCGGACTACACCTGGCATCCATCGTTCCTTGTATTCTACCGGGGCTGCGCCTCAGACCGAGCGAGGTATTTCTGCCACCGATGAGCAGGCATGTAGTCATGCAAGGAAAAAGTTTGGTTGTTTTGATTTTTTCTAAGCTTGCCGCAAGCAAGCCATATTAAGAGTTCCCCCCGAATGGCTGCCGGGGCGAGCGGTGCGGGGTTTGGGGGCGCAGAGCCCCCATCAAACGGGTTTCTGTTGGTGGGTCCCCTAGTCATGGCGCACTGTTGGCAGCTTGAAGCGCTCGGCATCGAAGGGTCTGGACGCAAGCAGACAGGCTCTCACCAAGCCGGAGTTGGCGGCGCAAAGGCGCGCCCAATGCCGTGGCGAGCTTGTGGAGTTTGAGAGTGAAGCTTTTGTGGGTTTCCAAGACGGTTGGCGGATTGCCCGAGAGCATGTGCCAGACTTGGACCAACAGCTTGCGGGCCACGGCGGCGACGGCGACATGGCGGCTGCCTTTTCGGGCGAAGAGTTTCCAGCCCCATTGGCCCAGGGCGGTGGCGCGGCCAGTGCGCAAAACGGCCTGCGCGCCTTGGATGAGCAGATGGCGAAGGTCGCCACGGCCTCTTTTGCCCACACCAAGTTTGACGTTCTTGCCCATTCCGCTTTGACGCTGGCCAGGGTTGAGTCCGATGTAGGCCACCAGTTTTTCGGGCCGCTCGAAGCGGCGCACCTCGCCAATCACGGAGAGGAGCGCGAAGGCGTTGATCAGGCCCACGCCGAGCACCTTCATGGAGCGCAGCATCAGGGGCTCCCCACTTATTTCGAGAGCGATGAGCCGGTAGAGGCGCTGGCGGCGCTCTTTAGAGGCATCCAGATCCCCGAAGTGCTCGGCAAGGATCTCCCTTTGCAGGGGCGACCAGTCTCGTTGTTTGAGGATCCCTTGACGGGTGCTCTCCAACTCGAGGTTGGCCTTGGCGAGGCGGATGGCGTTGCCGTTGAGGTAAGCGCGCAGCGAGTTACTGGCCGCCGTGTGGTCGGTAACCGCTTTGCCATAGGCGTGGAGCAGTTCGCGGCGCTGCCGGCTCTGCTCGTCGGGCACCCACACGCACGGGGCGTTGCCGGCCAGATAGACCAGCGCAATGCGCGCGGCAGCCATTCTGTCATTGTCGGCGTAGGTCTTGGCGTGCTTGCCAACATGGCAGCTCTCCAGAACCACGGCGCGCAGGCCCAGCGCGTGCAACCTGGTGCACAGCTCGAAACTGTTGGAGCCCGCTTCCAACACAAAGAGATCCTGCGGCCCGAACTCTTGGGCAGCCCACTCCAGCAAGGCTGGGAGGTTGAGCTTTTCCCGACTGCCAACTTTGCGGGCATCGTGCGGGGTTCGGCCAACGAAGACCGCCGCGGTAAATGTGTCCGGGTGGCAGTCCAGGCCGATAATCTTTCCTTGGGAAGGCGGGGGCGGGGCCAAGTAGGTCTCCAGCCCAGGCACTGCTTGCTTGGGAGCTCTCTTGAGTTGATAAATTTTTGTCATGGTTTTTCTCCTTTGGCCCGGTTAAGGCTAAAGGCAACCGGCGCGGGCAGCCGATCGAGGTTGGTCCATGGACGGAAGGTTGCAGTCAGGCATTCGGGGTCTTGCGCCCCATGATGGTGCTTTCCGCCAAGGTTCAATCACCGATTGGAGCAATGAGCTCATGCTAATCATCGAACCGTTGGACCTTCGGCCACCCGTGCTTGTTGCAAGCACTCACGGGTCCGCAAGGGACATTGACCAATTTCTTTCGGTTTGCCCAGCGCCGGTTGCTCCATGACTTCATACCGTCACCGATGAAACACGGATGGAACTCGTGGCTGATAGTGAGATAAGCTCGCGAACAATTGGGGCGGGGTCCGAGGTCGACACATGGTCTTCAGATGGTTTATGATCTGTGTTTCATCCGTGATCATCAGTGGCCGGAATATCTGCCACTGATGGAAACATGATCTCTCTACTCTCAATTTTAGTGTTCCAGGAATCTAGTGGGGCGGTTCAATGGGATGCCAGCGTTTACCAGAATGTCGCCGGCACCCGCTTCTCAATCATCTCCACGAACATCGTCTGGACCTCGTTCTCCTTGGAGATATCCGCTCTGCACGCGTACGACTTGGCGTGGCCGCAGTCACAGTGGGTGTTTCCTTACAGAGGAGCCGTTTCTTCAGTTTACGGTTGGTCACTATTAACCGTATTGTTAAATGGATTTATCTGACCTTCCGTGTAGTGCCTGCGATGACCGAGGCACGATCTGAAGGCTTGAGTGCGATCTTCGCCGCGCTCTCCGAGCCAACCCGGCGGGTGATCCTCGAACGCCTCAGCCGCGGAGCTGCGACTCCGGGCGAGTTGGCGAGACCGTTGCGGATATTGTGGCCGGCGGTGACGAAGCACTTGCGTGTCCTCGAGCGAGCGGGACTTCTCCAGCGGCGCCGAAGCGGGCGCCGCCACATTCTGACTCTGGAAGCGGGACCGATCCGGCATGCCGACGAATGGATCGCCAGCTATCGACGGTTTTGGGAGGGCAGCCTTGACGCCCTGGCAGATTACCTGGAACGTGGTGTGAGCAAGAGCGAACGGCCGGCGGCTCCGAGGTCGAAAGACCGGCAGGGCAATAGGTGAGCCTGCCAGGCGATTCGTGATGGGATATGCCAACTTTGAAAGCCATATGAGCGAACAACCGTCGAATACACCAGATACCACGCCTGGCATCTTTAGCTGGAACGAACTGATGACGCGCGATGCGCGTGCCAGTGGGAAATTTTACTCGGCACTCTTCGGGTGGACCCGGGACGATATGGACATGGGTGGATTCACCTACAGCATGTTCAAGTCCGGAGATCGCCCCGTTTGCGGAATGTTCGCACTGCCTCCGGAGGCGGAATCGATGCCCGGGATCTGGATGGCCTATGTCACCGTCGACAACCTGGAAGCTTCGGTCGCGCAGGCCATCGAACTTGGCGCAAGAGTCCACAAGGAAATCACCACGATTCCGATGGGCCGGTTTGCCATCATTGCCGACCCACAAGGTGCTGCTATCGGGCTTTGGCAGTTTGCGAGTTGACGGTCACGGCCACTTGAAGAACGGGCTGTTGGGGTTGGAACCGGCGCGCGGGAGCACTGTAGGCGCGGTATTTCCGCATCCGTGGAATCTTCTTTTCAGGGAGAAGTGGCTTGGCTAGTCAGGGCGAGGGAAATCTATGGAATCTGCAAGCAGACCGGCGCCCGTGCATGCCTCCGCAAGCAAGGTCGATCCTTCCCGGTGGGTGGATGAGCACGGCGACTGTCTGTATCGCTATGCGCTCGCGCGCGTGCGCACGCCGGAAGTTGCCGAAGATCTTGTTCAGGAGACCCTGCTGGTCGCCGTCAGGTCGCAGGAAAGGTTTGCCGGCAGGTCGTCGGAGCGGAGCTGGCTCGTGGGAATTCTCAAGAATAAGATCGTCGATTACTACCGGAAGCTGGGTCGCGAGACGGCTTTCACCGACTTGGAGTTTCTGAAGGACGAGTTTTCCCACAAATTTGTCGAGCAAGGTTTTTGGAATCATGACTTGGGGCCGCACGAGTGGCGACCCGAAGCGGATGAGGTGATGCACAAGGCGGAATTTTGGCAGACGATGCGTGATTGTTTGGCGAAGCTCCCGCAGCGGGTCGCGGATGTTTTCATGCTCCGCGAGATGGAGGATGTTTCTGGCAAGGAGATTTGCGCCATGCTCGGCATCTCGGAGAGCAACCTTTGGGTAATGTTGCACCGGGCGCGCATGGCCTTGCGCGAATGTCTCGAAATAAACTGGTTCGACAAAGTGAACCCGCCAAAGAAACACTGATGCCTGAGTCGTACAATCCTTTGCCGGCCGGCAATCCGTCGCTGTTGAAGCGCCGCAGTTGGCTGGAAACGCAGGTGGTCAAGTTCATTGGACGGCACACCCCGAAATGCCCGCAAGTGGTGCGGATCCTTTCGCGTGGAATGGATCGGAGGCTCTCGCTGCGGACGCGGTTCTTTCTGAATCTGCACTATCTGATCTGTCGCTGGTGCCAGCGCTATGCCGACCAGTTGCATTTCCTCCGAAAGTACAGCCGGCAGTTGCCGGAGGAGATCTCCAACCTCGATACATTCACCATGTCGTCGAGCGCCAAAGAGCGGATCAAGCGAAAGCTGGAGAATGCCGGCTAGGAAACCTGCGCGCCACCGGATCCGGCGCTTCCGTCCGTGACAAACGGCCCGGCCGCGCTCTCGGCAAGAGAGTTGGCCCGGTTGATCCGAGAGAAGGAAGTTTCCGTCTGGGAGGTGGTACAGGCGCATTTGCGCCAGATCGAGGCGGTGAATCCCCGGCTCAATGCAGTGATCGCTCTGTCGGCGGAGAGTGCGCTGGCCGAGGCACGCAAGGCAGATAAGACGCTGGCTCGCGGCGAGCTCTTCGGTCCACTCCACGGCGTGCCAATGACGATCAAAGACAACCTTGATACGGCCGGACTCATTAGCACAGGCGGAACGAAAGGCCGAGCGGCGTTTGTGCCGCGAGAAGATGCGGTGGTGGTTGCGCGCCTGCGGGCCGCAGGCGCCATCCTCCTTGGCAAGACGAATACTCCAGAACTCACCATGGCGTATGAGACCGACAACCTGGTCCATGGAAGGACGAACAACCCGTACGATCCCACCCTGACCGCCGGGGGCAGCAGCGGCGGCGCAGCGGCGATCATCGCCACAGGTGGATCGGCTTTTGACATCGGCAGCGACACCGGCGGAAGCATCCGTGTTCCGTCGCACTTTTGCGGCACGGTCGGCCTCGTGCCGACGGCAGGTCGCATCCCGAAGAAAGGTCATATTTTGCCTCCTGGCGGATTCGTTGACGAGATGACTTCGCTCGGCCCGATGGCCAGAAAGGTCGGGGATCTCGAACTGCTCTTTGAGGTCATCGCGGCGACGGACACGGGAGAGGCAATTTCTCGCGGTCGGTCCGAGTCCGTTCGCATGAAAGACTTGCGAGCCGCTTTTTTCGTCGACAATGGCATCATCGCGCCCGCACCGGAGATCGAGGCGACGGTCAGAGCGGTCGCGCAGGCTTGTGCGGAGATCGGCCTGAAGGTGGATGAGACGTGCCCTGCGGTTGTGCGGGATTCGCTTGATTTGACCCTCGACCTGTGGACGGCGGATGGAGGTAAGTGTTTCGGCGACGTCCTGACCGCGTGCGGAACTTCGGAGCTGCATTCTTTTATGCAGGTGGTCATGGAGTTCTGTCGCCTTCGTCCCAAAGCAAGCACCGACGAGCTGCGGATCAGGTGGGACAACTATCGCGCGGCCATGCACGAGTTCATTGAGCGATTCGACATCCTCATCTCGCCGGTCTGTCCGTTCGCCGCGTTGCCGCATGGCAGCACATTCGCCGAGGAGCGCTTTCCCGGCTTCAGCTATACGATGACGCACAACCTCACCGGCTGGCCGGTGGTGGTGATTCGCGGTGGCACGACACGCGAGGGGTTGCCGGTCGGAGTCCAAGTGGCGGGACGGCCATTGCAAGAGGATCAGGTTCTGGCGGTGGCGCGAGCCCTGGAGGCTTGCTTTGGGGAGTGGCCGGGGCCGCCGTTGTGATTGAGCTCAAGGCCGAATGGCCTGTGGGAAACGATCCTTGCCGGTTGCGCCGGTAGCGGCGAAACTTGATGGGACAAACGGTGACCGATGATTGGCCCGATCAACTGGGTGAAGAAGAAATTCGTTGAGGTCGTGGTGAGGCTGACGCCCCACTGCCACGACGTCACCCGGTTGCTTTCGGAATCGAGGGAACGCCCGCTCACCATGCGGACCCGTCTGCTGATTCGGCTTCATTTCAGCATTTGCGCATGGTGCCAGCGTTACGGGCAGCATCTCGAGTCCTTGGGAAAATTCAGTGCGGAGTTTCCGGACAACGGATGTGAACAGGGCGAAGCCACCCTTTCTCCCGAAGCTCGCAAACGTTTGCGCAAGGCTCTTCAAGAGTCGGATCGATAAAGTCGAGCCGCGCCCTGGATTGACGGCGAGGAATGTGGAAGGGTTTGGTATGAACTATCGACTACTTGGCAAGACTGGCCTGAAGGTTTCTGAGATCGGCTACGGGGCATGGGGTATCGGCAAAAGTTTGTGGGTCGGCGCCACCGACGACGAGTCTCTGCGAGCCCTTCATCGTTCCATCGATCTCGGCTTGAATTTTATCGACACCGCCTTGGGTTACGGTGACGGTCACAGCGAGCAGCTCGTCGGGCGAGTGGTCAGGGAGAGATCCGAGACGATCTACGTCGCGACCAAGGTGCCACCGAAGAATGCCGTCTGGCCGGCGCGGCCCGGGACGCCGGTGGCCGAGGGGTTTCCCATGGATCACGTCATCCAGTGCACCGAACGCAGCCTGAAGCATCTTGGCTTGGAAACTATCGACGTGCAGCAGTTTCACGTTTGGTCGGACGAGTGGGTCGGCCGGGGCGATTGGCTCGAGGCCATTCAGAAGCTCAAGGAACAAGGCAAAATCCGGTTCTTCGGCGTCTCGATCAACGACTACCAACCCGAAAATGCCATTAAGCTGATCGAAACCGGCGTCCTCGACACGGTGCAAGTAATTTACAATATCTTCGAACAGAACCCGGAAGAGAAACTCTTCCCTGCCTGCGAGCGCCATAATGTCGGCGTCATTGTCCGCGTGGCCCTCGATGAGGGTGGCCTGACGGGGAAGATCACGCCCGAGACCACTTTCGATGAGGGCGACTTCCGCGCCAACTACTTCCGGGACGATCGAAAGCAGCAGGTCTATGACCGCGTCCAGCGCATCGTGGCAGATCTCGGGATCTCCCTCGATCAGCTTCCCGAAACCGCACTGCGTTTCGTCCTGAGCCATCCGGCAGTGTCAACGGTCATTCCCGGGATGCGTTCGGTGCGGAATGTCGAACGGAACTGCCAACTCGGTGACGGGCAAGGCCTCTCGCAAAATGTGGTCCAAAAGCTGAAAGCCCATCGCTGGGACCGCAATTTTTACGAATAGGGCCTGGTCCTTCCAGCTTGCCGATTGCCGTCGGCCGGCGAGGCCTTCCGCTTAGCTCCATTGCCTCTCCCGGGGACGGTTTCCCGGCGCATCCACGGTGTTTGTCTGAGCTAAGCTAATTCTGCCTTCGAGACTTCTGCGGAACCCGCCGCGAACGGTTAGAACGCCTCTAGGCTGCAGGGCGCCAAGGTGGACCAAGATGCAATGACGTTCGTGAGCCGTGTTAAGCTCTTTCCTGCACGGTCGGCTCTGCCTTCACCGAAGAAATTACGGCTGCCGCCACCGCTTATTCACAGAGAGCGGGTACGGCCTATCCGTGCCTTGGCTTTCCTTCGACTGGACTCGAAAGTCCCCCGGGTCTCGGCCTCCTGCATAAGGAAAAAGCTTGACTCCAGCGGTTCGCTGGACATGTGATGGCGAACGCGCGAAAAGCGCCCGTTCGGAGACCATTCCAACAGTGCAAAGGAGATGTACTCATGACTGATCCCTTTGTTGAAATAACAAAGCACCTTACCAACTCGATTCGGCAAGAAATTGCCAAAACGTTTGCACCCGTGGTATGGTTGCACAAAGACGACGAATACAGGCCTTCGTCCGTTGACTGGTATCTTGCAAGAGCCAGTCTGGAATACAATAATAATAAGAAAAAGATTATTGAAGAAGGCAAGGTCACCGCGGCAGCACTCATTAGCCAAACAGTGGGGTCCGATCATTCAGATTTCGCCAAACAACCGAATAATAGAAATCAGAAATTCAACTTAAAAATAACAAACGACAAGGATCTCAAAGCTGGCCAGCCTTCAATTATGAAGGGAGATCTTGGTAGCGCCGCATGCTATGTGCACATTCGGCCAAATCTTGAGATCCAATACTGGTTCTTCTACCCCTACAATGGGGCAATCTTGGGCACAGGGGCCCATGAAGGAGATTGGGAGCATATTACGATCCGATTGGCGAACCTCGCCGACCCCAAAACTAAGAGTGATATTAAAGAGATATTCTTTTCTCGCCACAATGAGAAGGTCTGGATAAAAAACGAGAAGGATAAGATTGAGTTTGAGGGAAATCGGCCAGTGATATTTTCTGCGCGTCATTCTCACGCAAATTACTCTACACCGTACCAACATGGTAACTGGGACAGGGATCAGGCCAATAGAGACGTGAAATGGGAAACATGGAGTCGCTTGGAGTTTTTGGAAGACAATCCCGCAAATGAACTTCGCCATCTTTGGAATAGGTTCAATGGCAACTGGGGAGGGAGTAAGAGCATGGTTTCTACTCCTGGAATACGTGGAAAAGACGGATGGGACGCTGAGTAGAGGGGAGCCTTCCGGAAGGTATCCGGGGCACAGCGGAGCTTTTTAAGAGATCCACTGCAGCGGTCGGCGTTGCCTGAGGGCCGCTTGCGGCCGACCGGGACGGCGCATGCAACCAGTAGGGAATCTGGCGATCGCGCTGAATAGGAGACCGCTGGTTTCCATAGGCAGAGGCTTCCAGCTATTTCGATGGCATTGTGTTTGCATCAAGAGAACGGCGTGCCGTTCTGATGCTCTCTGAGGAGCGATGGCGGATGTTTCCAAGCGAGGGTGGAGTGTTGAGAGCGCAAAATCCTGAAGATACGGCTTTGAAACGAAGCGCGAGGAAGATCGCTTACACTATTGCCCGTTGCGGCTCAACCCCGAGGCAACGAGACTCAACTCGCGAGAATTGCTGCCTTAATGTCATCCTCAGGAGGCTGAAAAGCCATCGCAGGGCCTTCTGAGATCGGTCACGTTGCGTCGGAGGTTGGGAGGTTCTGCGGATTGCTGAGAGTTGCTTTTGGTTCCTTGGCCATTTTGTGGTCTTATCCGAAGTTCCCGCCTAATGCGTGCGGCGGCGAACGGGATGGGGCTTAGGGACGGCCTATCGCTGGCATCGCAATGTCTGCAGGAGACACGTGGTTCGAGCAACGTTTGACAGACGCTGGAACCGCGTCGCCGGTCGAGGAAGCCGCCGGATTTCTTGCGGCGGTCGCGGCCGATGTAAGGTTTCGACCGGTCGAGACGACTGTACCGTAGATGGATTGCTCCCGAAAAACCCCGGATGCTTGCCCGGCTCAAGGATTCGTCAAGAGTCCCGGCGAAAAGTGAACGGGCTCGACAATTCCTTGGAGGCTTGTCGTAACACGATGCTGCGACGTGTGCAGAAATGGCTCTGGGACGCACAAGGCTTGACTTGTCAGGAGGCCACGCGCCTGGCGGCGCGCGCGATCGATCATCCGCTGACCTTTGTCGAACGCCTCAGGCTGCTGTTGCACAATCTTTTGTGCGTCTATTGTCGAACCTATGCCCGCCAGCTTCGCTGGATGCGCAAGTGGGCCCGGCGCCTGGACGGATCCAATGTCCCGCCCTCCGGAGCGAGCATGCCGACCGCGATGGCCTCTCGCCTCAAAGAAAAACTCGACGGCGAAATCTTGCGAAGGAAGTAGCGCTCGAGGGCCGGATGCTCGCGGCCATGCGCACATCTGACAAACGGCACCCATGCCCGCGCCGCCGGACTTCAAAGTGATCTATTAAGGTGGGCTTGTGGGATTCGACGAGCAGGCGCTGACCGTGAATCTGGCGGGTGGCACGCTGATCTTTGCGACGGTGGCCAGGCTCTATGTGCTTCCGCGAATTAAGGAATGGAGTCCGCAGACCATCCTGGTCCCGATCCTGCTGCTTCATTCCCAACGGCACCTTGGTCTCATGTTTCTGGCGAGCGGTGCGGTCTTTCCGGGGATGCCGGCCCAATTTGCCTTGCCGGCGGCAGTGGGCGATTTGGTGGCGGCGGTTCTGGCGTTCCTGGCGATACCGCTGGTCCGTCGGGATTTTGATTCGGCGAAGGGTCTCTTGTGGGTGTTTAATATCTTCGGAACACTGGATCTCGTGATAGCGATCGTCTTGGCGAACATCTATCATGCGCAGGCATATATGGGGGCGGCTTACTGGATTCCCGCTTTTTGGGTCCCCAGCTTGTTGGTGAGCCACTATGTGGTCTTTCGAGTGTTGGCCGCGAAGCGGCGGAGCGATGCAACCGGCTATGTGCCCGGGAGCATCCACCCGTAGCAGAATGAACCGGGCGAGACGGGACCGGGACGCTACGCCAGCCAAATAATCCGTTGTCGTCAATCCGCGCACGCTTCACAATTGATTGATGCGGGCGAAACTGATCGGCCTTCTTGGCAGATTGCCTCGTGAAGGTCGCACGCTCATCGAGACCTGTATCGTGGGCTTGGCAGCCGGGTTGGCGGCAGTCGCTTTTCAGGCCGGCATTGATGCTCTGGCGCGGCTCATCTACAACGAGTCCCACTGGTCGTCGGCAGGTGCCTTTGCCCTGGGGTCGCTGGCGATCATTTGCGGGGCGGCCTTATTTACTGGTGTCTTGTTGAATCGTCTGTGTCCCGAAGCCGCGGGCAGCGGCATCCGCAGTTGAAGCTGGCCTTCTGGAAAGACTTCGGCCACACGCCGCCCCACATCGGCCTGGTGAAATTCGTCGCGGGTGTCGTTGGCATTGGGGCAGGGCTGAGTTTGGGTCGGGAAGGTCCGAGCGTGCAGATTGGTGGAAATCTCGGGTCAACCATCGCCGGGATGCTCGGGGTTTCCAAGCAGGGGAAGCGTTCCGCCGTGGCGGCGGGGTCCGCCGCCGCCCTGGCGGCCGCATTCAATGCCCCTTTGGCGGGGGTGGCCTTCGTTCTTGAAGAGATCCTCGAGGACCTGAATAGTCGCTTTTTGGGTCCGGTGCTGGTGGCGGCTGTGATCGGTGCCTTTACCGTGCATGCGATTCTGGGGCCTGATCCGGCGTTCCAGTTGCCTTGGATTGAGGAGCCCACCTGGCGAGCTTATCTCTTGATGCCGCTGGTAGCCACTCTGGCAGCGCTGATTGGAGTGGGATTTCAGCAAGTCACCCTGAGCATGCGCGGGCGAATTCGGAAAGCGCGCCTCGGCCCCACCGAGGTGCGTCCGGTTTTCGGAGCGCTGGTGACCTGGGTCTTGGGGATGACGGCGTTTGCCCTCACGGGAAAGTTGGGTGTCTTCGGCATCGGCTATACGGATCTCTCCCATGCTTTGAGTGATGGGCTCGTTTGGCAGGTCGCGGGAGTGCTTCTGCTGGCCAAGTGGTTGGCGACTGTGGCCTGCTACAGCTCGGGCGGGTGCGGCGGCATTTTTTCGCCCTGTTTGTTCTTTGGAGCCATGTGTGGAACCATGCTGACAGGGTGGTTCGGCCAAGCGCTGGCGCTGAGTCCTTCGGATCGCATCCTGCTGGCCGTCGGAGGGATGAGCGCGTGCCTGGGAGCGGTCGTTCAGGCGCCGGTCACAGCGATCCTGATCATCTTTGAAATGACGCATCAGTTCTCGCTCGTGCCGGGCCTGATGCTGGCGGGTCTCATTAGCCAGGTGGTGGCCCGGAAGGTGGTCCACGCGAATTTCTATGAAACCGCCCTGCTCCAGGATGGCTATCGAATGGAGCACATTGTTCCGCCACGTGACATCCATGCCTGGCAAAACCTCCCGATCTCAGCGATCGCCCGCTTCGAACCCGCCATGGTGGACGGTCTCGAACCGGAGGCGCTTCGGACGGCTCTTGAGAATCCCTTCCAGCGCTTTCCGGTGGTCAACGACAGCGCATTGACGGGAATTCTCACTCGGGCGGAGATCGAGATCGCGCTCAAGGAGGGGCGGGCACCCAGACTCAGTCGCGCGACCTCTGTCCGTCCCGGGCAACTCCTTCGTGAGGTGCAAACATTGCTCATCGAATCGGACGAAGCGATGGTCGTGATCACCGATCGCGAAGGCGGCAGACCACTGGCGGTTGTGACGCTACACGACGTGCTCCGCGCCCAGTTGGCCATGGCCGGACGCGAAGCCGCGGAATGACGGTCGGTGCGTCCGGCTGGTCCCGCAGAGGCCGGGCGCAATATTTCGATTAAGTGCAACTTAAACGGATTCTCCACGAGGCAAGTTGCGTCGAGTTCCGTGATGGCACGCGCCGCGCCATGACATCGCAAAGGTCGCTTATGGTAGGGTATCCCTCCACGGCCTTGGCCCAATATTTAGTCGAGTCCGGATGACGAGCTTCAAAGATCGCCCGGAGCCCGGCGCCGAGGCCCGTCAAACGTCATCAACATTCTCTCGGGCGCACCCATGCGAAGTTGGAATGCGGAGTCTTGATTCATGTCCACGGGATTCTCGGGACCTTGCGTTACAGGCATGATGCGCCGTAACGTGTTTTGATTGAGAAATTGATAGTTGTTTCCCACTCGATTCAACCAGACGGAAAGGGGTGGAGAGCCGCGACGGTGCACTCGTTCCCGCCCGGCAGTTGCCGGAGCCCCCGAAATCCGTGTGCGGCGCGAAGAACGTAATCAGGCGATGGAGGAACTCGGCGGTTCACGCAATGAAGTAACTGAACAAGCTCCTAGCGAGCGACGCCGGTTATGTTTCCGTCACATTAATCGCGGCACCGACACCCGAAGGGGATTGAGGCTCACTTTTCGCGGGCGACTTCTCTACCGGGAGTGAATTCTCTGACACGAACGTCAGAGCTTCGTCGAACCGAAAGACCCCGTCCGTGCACCCTAGAGCTCTGGTGCAGGAGGCGCCCACGGCGCTCGCAAAACGCAGTGTGTCTTCCAGCGACCAACCCTGGAGCACGCCCGTAATGAACCCAGCTGCGAACGCGTCGCCGGAACCAGATTCGTCAATGGCTTCCACGGCGTAGCTTCCGACCTGAATCACTTCGTCTTTCCGCTGCGCCAAAGCGCCCCGACGCCCCTGAGTGACCACCACGCAGCAGTCGGGATTCATTCGGCCGAGATAGCCTGCTTGCGCCCGGGGTTCGCGCAGTCCGGTCAGTGCACAGGCTTCGTCATCATTGGGCAGAAAGACATCGGTGTAAGCCAACATCGCCGCTACTTCCTCGCCAGGAATGGACTGGCCCGAGGGGATCACAACGTCGAGAATGGTCGTGAGGGATCGCTTTTTGGCCTCGCGGAACAGCTGGGCGAGGTCTTCAGCGCCGAACCGCGGCATCGCCATGTACCCTCCAAGATAGAGGGCTTTTGCTCCGTTCAACGCCAAACAATCGATATCCGAAAAAGAAAAATCGGCGTTTGCCCCGATGCAATGGATGTACCGCCGCTCTTCTCCGATGACGTTGATGATCACAGTCCCTGAGGTCGGATGCGTTCGACTGCGCTGGACGCCTGAAGCATCAATCCCCAATCGCTTGAGATCCTCGATCACCAAATTCCCGAAGACATCGTCCCCAACCTTTCCCAGAACTTTTGCTGGCCTTCCCAACCTGCGGAGACACGCAGCCGTATTGGTGGCACATCCACCAGCACCGAACAGGAGGCACTGCGTCAGACTCAACTGCCCCGCGGCCGGCAAAGCAGCGATGGGGTAGGCAAAGATGTCGGCAACGAGATTTCCCGCACAGATAATTTCCATACTGCACGATCCCCAGTTCCGACTACCAGTAGCAATAAAACGGAAAATTTGCGCTAAAGAAATCAGCAGCCCGTCGTTGACGCGTCAACGAGCTGCGCAACCGAGGAATGGAAGGCATTTTGATCGAGGTGGTCGACGGGCGTAAGAATTTCCCCGAAGGGATCACAACGGTTTTTTCCGTTGGCCAGCGTGCAGACCGCATCCAATTCGGGTCTGCGCCGCAGCCTTCCACGGAATCAAGAAAGATGATCAGTTCACGCAAGGGATGCGATTAATCTCGCCTCACGACTCGGAGGACTCAACCAAACATACGGAACGTCGATCATCGCCAGCCATACGATCGTCGATCGCGGAAATCAGGCTTTCGATTTTCGATTTCTGGATGTCGTGGCGGTGAAGG
This sequence comes from uncultured Verrucomicrobiae bacterium, assembly GCA_963820865.1. Lineage (GTDB taxonomy): Bacteria > Verrucomicrobiota > Verrucomicrobiia > Chthoniobacterales > Terrimicrobiaceae > DASTFP01. The sequence continues at coordinate 55,682 of CAWGBZ010000005.1, read as the reverse complement.
GAAAGAGTGACCCGATTACGATTTACGAATTACTTGGAACGAAGGGCGCTTTGGAGCACTGCTACCACGTGGTATCCCTTTACGAGACTGCATTCGCAGCGTATGCAGCCGGAAATTTCGAGGGCGCGCTCAAACGTCCTGCAGGAGAACGCGAGCGACCCTCCGAGCGCCGTCTTGATCGAACGGTGCAAGGCCTTTTTGCAAGTGCCGCCTCCCGCCGACTGGCGAGGAATCTACATATCGGCGTCGAAGTAGGTTCCCACCTACAGTTGTTGGACGTCTTCCATTCTTTAACGCGACCCCCATTTGGGAATTGGCAAAACCTCTGAAACCCCAAGAAGGCCGGCGGACAACGACCGCTTCAATCAACAGTGAAGAAAGGCCAGTGATCGAGACGGGCGACAGGTGTTCTGTTTGATGCGAGCGACGCGCAATTCATGTTCTGTTCCCCTCGGCTCCTTTCTTCTCCCCTCGCCCTCCCAACTTTCACGTAAGTTACTGATAAAAGGTCGATTTTCGTTAACTTTTCGATGGCTTCGATGGAGCGCTGCCAGCGATCGATCTGCGTGGCGTTGGGCTCTCCCAGGTTGAGCAGCCGCCGCTGTATCGACCGATCCCGGCCAAGATAATAATAGACATGCTCCTTGCCATCTTTGCGTCGGACTTCCCGCTTCAGGAACATGCCGCCATTTTCTCATCCCAAGCCTTGCTCGTCTACAGGTTGGGTCCGCACACACGGCTTCATCGCGCCCGCTGACCTCTACTCCCTCTGTGGGACCTCAAATATTGCCGAGAGAACGACAAACCCTTCCAAACTACGAAACTTCGGCCAGGCGGTTGGCCCAAGCGCCCACGTCTGCGCCTCGTCTCCTCGCACAGAGGCGCGTCCTCGGATGCTCTGTCAGGAAAGCATTTGGCGTAAGGAATCCGGCCTCCGCGCGACTGAGGAGGTAACAATCGCATCACATCATGAGAAATATCGCCCTGACAGCAATTCTAGCTCTCGCCATGATCTCGGCAGCCTCCGCCAAATCCCTGCTCAATGTTGACCGGAGCGGCGTGGGCATTAAGGGGTACGATCCCGTGGCTTACTTCACACAAGACAAAGCGGTGAGAGGCGACGCGCAATTTCAGAGCAAGGCCGACGGCGTCATCTATTATTTCGCGTCTGCCGAGAACAAGGCGGCTTTTGACACGAATCCGGCCAAGTATGAACCGCAGTTCGGCGGATTCTGTGCGTGGGCAGTTTCGCGCGGTTACACGGCGCCCGTCGATCCGAATGCCTTTCAGATCGTGAACGGACGTTTGTTGCTTCAGTATAGTCTTAAGGTTCGCAAGGATTTTAGCGCTGACACCGAGGGAAACCTGAGGAAGGCTGACGCCAATTGGCCTTCAATCATCGAGAAGAAGGGCAAGTAACGCGCGGCCTTGATATGCCGCCGGCGCGCGGAATAAGGGGATCAGGTTGCGGCGGATTCAAAACGGGCGATCTTCGAGATATTCACAAAGACCATGTTATTCCGTTCAATGTGCGCGCGGCTGATTGGGGTCGCTCTCTTCGTGATCATGACGGCTTCTTCGAACCTGCCCGGAGCAAATCGAGCGTTCACTCTCGAAAGCCCGGATACGAAGGTGGCGCTGGTCGAACTCTTCACCTCCGAAGGGTGCAGCAGTTGCCCGCCGGCTGAGGCATGGCTCACTTCCTTGAAGGATAACCCCGCCCTTTGGAAGCGGTTTGTGCCGGTTGCGTTTCATGTGGACTACTGGGACCGTCTCGGCTGGGTTGACAGGTTTGCACTGCCGGAGTTCACGCAGCGTCAGCGCACCTACGCCGAGAATTGGAACGCGAGCACAGTCTATACGCCGGCCTTCGTCCTGAACGGAGAAGAGTGGCGCCCCGCGCGAGGCTTCCCATCTGCGTCGAGCGAGACGCCAGGAAGACTGCGGGTCAGCGCAAGAGAGGACGGGACGTTGGTAGTGTCCTTCGCCGCGTCTCGCGAATGGCGTGAACCGCTGATTGCGGAGGTGGTCGCCTTGGCTGCTGATCAGCGGACCGCTGTTCGCCGCGGGGAGAATGCCGGGCGAGAACTTCACCATGAGTTTGTGGCCTTGGCTCTCGTCTCGGGCGAACTGCAACCCGAGGCCGATGGTGTCTACGTTGCGCAGTTGGTCTTGCCAGATGCGACTGTTCCCGTCGCGGGTTTGGCGGCCTGGGTGAGACCCGCGAAAAGCCTGGCTCCGATTCAAGCCGCAGGTGGATGGATTCCTTGACCGTGAGACATCCGGAGTCGTCAGTCTTTGCAGCGAGCCGAACCTTAGTCCATAGTTCGGCCGTATGAAACATCCTGTCGTCGTCGTAGGCTCGGTCGTTCTTTGCCTGATCATCATCAGCGCAGCCTTCATCGGACTTATCGCCCTTAACGGGAGCAAGCTGGAAGAATCCACCAGGCCTTACGACGAGTAGGACGTTCGGGATGACCGCCGTGGGGGGCGGCGTTGGAAGCTAGCTCGCCGGGAAGACGAGCAAATTGCGCTTTGGAAAGCGCGAGGAGCGTCGGAATCGCAGGCGGACGCAATAGGCCGTCAACTCGCAGTGTGCGAGTTCCCGGTGATGCCTCAGGCGGTAATGGCTTTTATGAATGCGTTCGAGTCGGCCACGGCGCCGAAGACGCCTCCCTGCATGGTCACCATCTTGAGCGCAGCGGCGTGATTGCCGGGGTCCGTGGCTGCGGTGCAATCGGAGAGGATCAGGCACTCGTAGCCCCGATCATTGGCTTCACGCATGGTAGTGTGCACGCAGACGTCCGTGGTAATGCCTGTGAGGACGATGTTTCGGATACCTCTTTGGCGTAAAAGCATGTCGAGGTCCGTTCCATAGAACGAGCCCTTTCCCGGCTTGTCGATGATGCTCTCCCCGGGTGCCGGAGCGAGATCGGGAATGATTTCCCAGCCAGGTTCGCCGCGGGTGAGGATCCGACCGCACGGTCCTGGGTCGCCGATGCCTGCTCCGATGCGCCGGCTGCGCCATTGCTTGTTCGCCGGGAGATCGGCAAGGTCGGGTCGATGCCCTTCGCGCGTATGAAAAATTTGAAATGACTCCTCGCGAGCCGCCTTGAGGACACGCTTGATCGGTTCGATGGGTGCCTGGGTTAGGGAGAGGTCGTAGCCCATGCTGTCCACGTATCCTCCCTTGCCACAGAAGTCGGTTTGCATGTCGATGACGATCACGGCAGTGATCTCCGGACGCAGATCGCCATCATAGGGCCAGGGATAAGGATTCGCTTCCACGTATCGAGTCACGCTCGTGTTGTTCGTAATTACATCTTGCATCGGAGTACGGGTAGGGTTTGCCGGCCGTGACTCAGGTTCGCGGCTCGGGCGTGCGGGTAGGTGCGCAGTTCCCGTGCCAATGTCGTGCAGCGTATAAGATACGAATACTCAATATCTTGCGAATTCGGGCCGGAGCAGTGTCGACGAGGTTGGTCGCGTTGCGACACATGCGACTGAGCGCGTGTCGAGATTTTCTCTGCAGCGGGTGATCCTCCGTGGCGCGCCTGTAAGGAAAGCGTGAGGCGCTCGACGAATGGAAAAGCCTATGAACGAACTTACCAAAACCGAAGTGGTCGTTGCATGGATTTGCCGAATCGTTGCAGCCACGATTTTGCTGCAGACGCTCTTCTTCAAATTCTCTGCGGCGCCGGAATCCGTCTATATCTTCACCAAGGTTGGCATCGAGCCATGGGGTCGCATCGGATCGGGAATCGTGGAACTAATTGCGGCGATCTTGTTGTTCGTGCCGGGTCTGACCTGGCTTGGAGCCGGGCTGGCTCTCGGCGTGATTGGCGGTGCTATTCTCAGTCATCTTAGTGTGCTCGGGATCGAAGTGCAGGGCGACCACGGTCTGCTCTTCGGGTTGGCGGTGGCCGTGGCTGTCTGCTCGGCAATCCTCCTTTTTATCTACCGCCGGACCATTCCAGTGATTGGCAACCTCCTGCTCAGATGAACGAACGAACTATTCTCAACGCGACCAGGGAGATTCTGCGACAGGGAGAAGTTCTCCTCGGTGTTCTGGATGATGCAGCCTACTGCGCGAAGGTCCCCGCGGCCTTCAACTCTTCGGTAGGTGGTCACTACCGTCATTGCCTGGACCACTTCCGGAGCGTTTTTGATGCGCTCGGTGCGGCGGAAGTGAACTACGACCATCGGAGGCGAGACGCCCGCGTCGAGACGATTCGAGATGTTGCCCTGGACCAGACGAGAAATCTGCTGCAACGGAGTGAAGGAATCGGCAACTGGACGCTGGGATGTCCGATCCGGGTTCGCAGCAAAGTTTCCTATGCGATCGAGGAGCCTCCGTCCGCGATCTCGACGGTCGGTCGCGAGATGATGTTTTGCATCGTTCACGCGATCCATCACTACGCGTTGATTCGCGTGATGTGTGGCATGCTGGGCGTCCTCCTTCCGGAAGGCTTTGGAGTTGCTCCCGCGACCATCAAGCATCGCGAGCCGGCCGTCCCGGACGGTGATCGTTTTGGATCGTCCCTAAACGGGGAGCCTGCCCGGGACCAACGGGCGGCTTGAAGATGGATGACTTCGGAGCCGTGGTATCATGCGGCGGGAGGCGCGGGGATATTCCTGCTGTCACTTCTTTCGGAGGACTCGGCCACGCTCACGGGCGCCTTCCTGGCAGCGCTGGGCAACCTTCCCTGGTCGTTTGCCTTCGCGGCATGTTTCCTCGGCATCTGGGTCGGCGATCTCGGTCTTTACGGACTTGCACGGTTCTGCGGACGCCCGGTGGTAAGCGCGCTCCTTCTCCGTGGCGAGACAAGGAGTCTTCAAAAGGGCGAAGATTGGTTCGTCCGGCACGGGCTGTGGGCGCTGGTCGTCTGCCGCTTTGTTCCCGGCACGAGACTCCCCACTTTCCTGGCCGCGGGGCTCTTGGGGATGCCGATCGCGCGCTTTGCCGTGATCACTGGCTTTCTGGCCGCCGGTTGGGTCGGATTGATTTTCGGCTTTTTCCGGTGGTTTGAAGTGCGGACGGATCTGGCTCGCGATCTGAACGGCGTCCTACAGTTGGTGGTGTTCGGTCTTCTGGTGCTGGCACTATTTTTGACGCGGACTCGCTGGCTCCCAGCCGCTCGGAGACTTCGAGCATCCGCCGCATTTCAACGGTGGTTAAAATGGGAGTTCTGGCCGGCCTGGTTATTTTATCTTCCGATTGGGATCCACTATCTAAGACTCTCTCTCAAGTACCGGAGTTTGAGCCTGCCGACATGCGCGAATCCCGGAATGCATACCGGCGGATTGATCGGCGAATCCAAGCACGAGACCCTTGAGGCTCTTACGCAAGGCAGTGCAGAATGGGTCGCGGCAAGTGTCCTGATCCCGGTCGGAGCGGTGGCCGACCGGCTAAAGGTCTTTGAGGAGGGCATGGGCATTCTTGGCTCGGATTTTCCGATTGTCCTGAAGCCCGATGTCGCCCAACGAGGAAGCGGCTTTCGGGTCGCGAGGAGCGCCGCCCGGGCGGAAGAGTATTTGCGTGAGGTTCACGTTTCGATCGTGGCGCAGGAGTACATCTACGGGCCGTACGAAGCGGGAATCTTCTACTATCGTTTCCCGAATCAACCCGCGGGCAAGATTTTCGCCATCACCGAAAAGGTGTTTCCGGTAGTCGTCGGTGATGGCCGAAGCACGGTGGAGGCGTTAATTCGGGCGGATGCGCGCGCTTCGCTGCTGGCCGACACCTATCTGCGAAGGTTCGATCGCTGGCGAACTCGGGTGCTGGAGAATGGCGAAAGCTTGCGACTCGTCGAGGCCGGAAACCACGCTCAGGGATGCATCTTTCGTGATGGCATGCGTTTCTGGAGCAGCGAGCTCGAGGAACAAATCGACGCGATTTCCTCCCGGTTGCCCGGTTTCTTCATCGGAAGATATGACGTGCGCTTCCGGTCGATCGAGGAATTTCGGGCGGGTCGAGGGTTTAAAATTCTGGAGTTGAATGGGGCCGCCTCCGAGGCTACGAGTGCCTATGACTCCAGCAAGTCGTTGCGCGAGGCATATGGCATCCTGTTCCAGCAATGGGAGCTTGTCTTTGCCATTGGTGCGGCGAACCGACGACGCGGATATCGTCCGGATGCGGCCACGAAAATCCTCACGGAATGGCGGCGCTATCGACGAGCCAGTCTTTGTCACCCCTTCGCGGATTGAACCATGTGCAGTGTGACCTTTCTTCCTCGCGACGATGGTTTCGTCCTGGCGATGAACCGGGATGAATTGTTCTCGCGTCCGTCGGCCCTGCCGCCGGAGGTGTCTCAGCGCGACGGGTTGGCTATGCTTTACCCGCGGGAGCAGAGCGGTGGAACGTGGGTTGGCATCAACAGCGTCGGGATGGCGTTCTCGCTCCTCAACTGGCACTCGCAGCCTGACCGCGCCGGCGAAGACCTGGTGAGCCGCGGCGAGGTGGTTCGGGCCGTTCTGTCGGCGCACAGCCCTCAGGCAGCCGCCCGGATCGTCAGGCAACTTCCCTGCGAGCGCATGAATCCCTTTCGCCTGGTTGCCATAAGCTTGGCGGAGCGCTCCCTTTGGGAATGGCGCTCTGGCGCTGAGCGGGTTGAACACATCCCGCTACCATGGACTCGCCAGCATTGGTTCTCGTCGGGCTTCGATGAAGCAAAAGCAGATGACGTCAGGCGGAAGGTTTGCGAGCAGATTTCGGACGGCGCTTTGAATTTGCCGACGCTAAGGGCACTTCATCGAAGTCATGTGCCGGAAGCGGGCCCCTTCTCGATGTGCATGCATCGTCCCGAGGCCGGCACGGTCAGTTATACCGAAATAAGTGTCCGAGGTTCGCGCGCGGCAATCCATTACGTTCCTGCCCCGCCCTGTTCTTGTTCCCGAAGCTTCCAAGCGTCGCTGGATCTGGCGTTTCCCTGCGCCATTTCTCGAGCCGCCTAGATTCTCCCAGAAGCGTTCGAGGGATACGGGGCTTTGTCAGAAGGGGCGGAGCAAAATATCAACGAGCTCCTGAGCGCACTGCCGGTGAGCTACCATCGCCGCCGGCAGGCGACGATTGACGAAGAGCTCTTCGATCTCATCGCCGGATACGAGGCGCTTCGCAGCCAAGGCCCTCCACACCGCCATGCGCGCGAGCGCTGGGCATTCTCCTCCGCGCAGCCGCTGTCGCTGCGCAGCGATTTCTCTTCAAGATCAGATCGTGGCGACTTCTTACGTACGGAAGCGCGGTCTTTCACGACAAATTGACAGGCGCCTGACGAACGCAGAATCAAATCTAAGATAAGATCACTATGAGAAAGCTAATGAGAACCCTGGCTTATAGCGCGATGGCGTTTGGCGTTTTGGCGGCTCCGGCGATCGCGGCCGATGCCACGTTGTCCTATGCCGATCCTGGAGTTGTTCGCTGTCAAGTGTGCGGCGCCCCAGTATCGGGTGAAGACGACGGTGGCGAAGGATAACGGCATCCGACTCAAGCTCGTGCCGGTCGCAAACAAAGAGAAGACCCACTGAACCGATTCGTCACTCGGAGAAAGGCCTGGACGAGCATCGCGGCATATCGAGCCGCGGTGCTTCCGGGATGAGACGTGGGCAAAGGCCGTCAGTCACGACGAGGGAGGCGGTTCCTTCCTGGCAATATTTTTCATCAGGACAGCGACAACCAGGAATGCTGCCAGTGACAGACCCAGGAGGAAAAGAAACGACCAGGAGTAGCCCTGCATGAACGCGTTCCGAAAAAGCGGCCAAATGCTTTCGGCGAGAGAGCTGGGAAACTCACCGAGGATCTGCCTGGCTTCGTTCGAATCGCCCAGCAGGCTCTTTATCAGATCCTGTTGCTCTGGAGTCAAATGAATGTCTGACGCGCCGAGGCCCGTCATCAGGGACGTTCGCTCCGCATGTCGAAAAATGGTCCCGGCAATGGCAAGGCCAATGGATCCACCCAGGTTTTGAAACGTCCAGAGCGCACCCGAAGCCGTGCCGGAAAGGGTGGGAGGAAGCGAGGAGATGGCGGAAAACGCCGCCGAGCTCAACACCAGGCCCCAACCAAGGCCGACAAAGACGAACCCAAGGAGAATATGAACTAGCGAACTGTCGTCTCGGAGCGTCGACTGGATGAGGGCCGACACAGCCAGGGACAAGAGACCAAGGAGAACCGGAAGCTTGGCTCCCTTGGTGTCAACCATCCTTCCGGCGATCGGTGCAACGATGACGATTAACACGGTGATTGGAAGCATAAGGAACCCGATAGCGTAGGGTTCCTGACCGACGATGCCCCGCAGGAACAGAGGCATGAGAAAGAACGCGGAATAGGCGAAGCCCATGAGGGTGAAGTTTGCGAAAGCTCCGGCAAGAAACCCGCGGTTGGCCAATAGCCCCAGATCAAGGATGGGGGACTTGACTTTCGATTCGACTACCAGAAGCAAGCCGAGAGAGACAACGGCGGTCAGAGCTAAGGCGAGAGTCGGTCGTGACGCCCATCCCCATTCCGGACCCTGGACGACGGCGCAAATCAGGGAACCGATCCCGACGATCATCAAGAAAAAACCCGCCCAGTCGACCCGCATTTCATGGTTGCTTTTGACAGCGTCTCGAACGCTCACAAAGCAGAGCGAAAAAGCGATCACCACGATCGGAATATTGACGAAGAATATCCATCGCCAGGACAGCGCGCTCGTCAAGAGGCCGCCAACGACCGGGCCGATGGCTAATCCCACGCCGGTGACACTCGTCCAAATCCCAATCGCCCGTCCGCGCTCGCTGGGAGAAACCGTCTGGGAGACCAGCGCGACACTCGAGGGCACGATCATCGTGATGGCAACCCCTTGGAAGGCTCGAGCCGCGATCAATGTTTGACCGTTCGGCGCCAGGCCTGCCAGGAGCGAAGCCGCGGCAAAGCACGTCAAACCGATGTAGAGCAACAGGCGCCTGCCAAACATGTCGCCGAAGCGCCCCATGTTCACCATGAAAATACAGAGAGCGAGCACGAAAATGTTCATGACCCATTGGAGCTGCACGAAAGTTAGGGTCAGTTCTCGCTGCATGGAGGGTAGCGCCGTGTTAACAATCGCAAAGTCCAGATAGGCGACAAAGGCGCTCAGGCTCAAGCCGGCGAGCGCCAGGCGTGTTCGGGCTTTTTCGGGCATCGTCATTAGTCACCGCGTCGTATCCGACAGGGCGGTGCACGCTTAGCATTTGGCGCTTCACTGTCAAGCGCGATTGGCGGACAAGGGAGGAAGGGCGAGCGTGGGCTGGAATTGTCTTAGGGCATCGTCGCGAAACCGTCCGCAGAGTTTTGCCATGGTCAACACGCCGGCAGGTCACCTTGCGTGGGGGCGGTGTGATCAGCGAGAGCGTTACTCCTCCACCACGCGCCAAGAATGAACCCGGAGGATTGGCAAGCCGCTATGAAGCTCAAGGCTCCCCTGAACTTCAAGTGTGCGCGCGGCCAGTTCCGGGTCGATGTCGAGCGGCTGGTCAGGCGAGGCGGCGAGAAGCAAAGCGGTGCCATGGCCTTGTTCGTCTCTGACCAGGAGCGCGGGAGGCGCGCCGCCGCTCAGACAGCGAACGGCGCAAGCGCGATGCACCTTTCCGGTCGCGGGGCGCATCACGCCGAGGAAGCATTTGGTATCGACCAGTTCCCCGCGGAACGTTGACCTTCCGAGCGAGACTACCGGCGGAGGAATTGTTGAAGGCGCGTTGATGACTTCCAGCGATTCAGGTCTGCTCATCTGGATCATGACCATCCCATTCCGATGGATCAGGCTCCCCGTGAAGCGGAGCGAGTGGCGGTCGAGTCTTCGCACGATATGAGAGGCTCCGAACTTTCCCGACCCAACCAGCAGGAAGTTCATGCCGGATCTGTCTCCCGGTCCCGGCACGTGCAGGATGGGGAGAGGCGACTCCAGCAAGGTTCCTGCGAAGGTTCGCTCACCGCCAAACTCAAACGTCCCGGGATCGACAGGGTTCTGGAACCTGGCCGCCATGAAGAATAGAGCGGCAGTCGCGGCGAGCACGAGGGCGAAGAACCTTTGTGAATGCCTGCCGAGCTGAGCCGGGCATTTCGACTGCCATCCGATATAGAACGCTGGCTGCGCGGCGGCGACCGAGTTGACCAATCCGTCAACGATCGCACCGCGTGACTTGGTGCCGAGGGGCAGCGCTTGCGTCGAAACATAGATATCTTCGCCAGACAATCGGACTTCGTACGTCGGCACCCCTTCCGTGAAAGGGGGTGGGCTGTGACCATCTTCGACTTGGTATTGATAGCCATGCCATGGACAGGTCAGACAACCCGCCACGATGCGTCCTTCTCCCAACGGCCCGCCTTGATGCTGGCAGACATTGGAAAGGGCAAAGATCCTTCCGTCATGGAGAAACAGAGCAATCCTCTTCCCTGCAGCAACGACGACCTTGCCGGTCTCCGGGACCAGATCGGCGCGCTTGGCCGCAAGAACAAACCCGGCGCGTGACCCAGGCCCACCGGCACGGTCGAAGGTGAACTCCTTGGCGAAGGCCGCCCCATGCAGGATGAGAAGCACCGCGAATCCGATTCCCAGGATCAAAGGAAAGATGAGGTTTCTCTCCGACTGAAACGCCCCGAGAAAGACATGAGCCAGCAGGAGTGCATAGGCCAGGTAGACGAGCATATGCATCGTCTTCCAGAAGGATGGACCCAGATTCCTAAGCCAGAAATCGTGGCTGGTCGCGGCCATGACGAATAGTATCAAAAGGGCGGTCAGTCCAAGGGCCTCGAAGGGAAAGTGCACGATCTGATCGAGACCGGAGGAGAACGAAAGGTAGTCGCGTCGATAGGAGGTCAGGACGCTGATGAGAGGATTCAAATTGCCTCCGGCGTGAAACTGGACGATGGCGAAACTTCCATGCAAGAGCGCCAGTAGGAACATCATCACCCCCAGATGGCGCCGGTTATAAAGCAGCGGCAGGAATCGTGAGTCGAGGCGGACCAGCGGTCCGATGGCCAGAATGACATGAAGGAGAAGGACCGCTGCAAGCGCGCTGAATCGGATAACGAATGTTTCGGCAGTGGTGTCCGGGTGGAAAGAATAAACCGTCCCGCCGTAGACGACCAAGCCCAGGAGCAGGGCGGATGCCATCGCGAGGTCGTAGAGCCGTTTTTGGCGGTTCCAACCAAGAGCACGGTAAGCGAGCGACATGCCTAGAGCGGGTCGAGCGAAAGCTTGGCGACTACCCGCTGTTCGTCTGTCAAAGCGACAAAGAACAGCGTCCCGGGCGATTGATGATTCTCTCGGGGGAGGTCGAACAAGAGCTTGGTTGGTCCCCATAACGAACCCAGAAAGATGGCGTCCGGGGCAGGGCGGTCGGGGTGTGTCTGGGGGCTCCAGAACAACGCCACGACTGGCTCGTCAATCGAGCGAGATACCTTGAGTTCAATTTGGTCTTGCGAGCCGTCTGTCCGCAGGGAGGCGTGAACCGGCAATCCTTCAGGGACTGGGTTTCGGAGGTTTAGTGAATCGGCAAGCGGCCTGGGCCCAACCTGACGTTCTGTGGAGAGTCGCTCGTCGGGACGGTAGAGGATTGCCAGACTGCCAATGACTGGAACCACCAACGTGAGGCAGAGCATCGAAACGCCGTGGATCAGGCGCTGCGTGGCCGGAGGAACGGGTTCTTCGGGATCGGGCGGCGACACGGTTTCGCGAAAAGCGCGCAGAGTTTTCCAGCCGAGCAACGGCCAAAGGGCGACCGCGCCCGGCAGGATGGCCAGCCGAAACCCCCAGCTGCCCGCCCGTGCTCCCGGATCGAGTCGCGCCGACCAAGATAGCACGAATGGAACCGCGAAGGCGATGCCGGTTGCGGCATATGCGCCAACCGCCGTCCAAAATAGGCCCACGATCGTTTCGGGCATCCTATGCGGTTTGTCGGCGAAACCGTGCATTTCCTTACGACGACATTTCCTCTTCGGTACGGGAGAGCCGTGAGCGAGAAACTGTCTCGCACGATCCGCCGCTGCGAATACAATGAAACCCTGTGACGGCGGAACAGTTTAAGGCGATAGTGGATCCGTCCTCTGTACTCATGAATATCGGGGCGGGGTACATTCGAGGAGTGTTTAAGCGCCCTCGAGCCCGTGGTCCGAAAGCACCGGGCGGTCAATGACCCGGACGCCTTCATGCGACAGGTGCGTCTCCGGGAAGCGGTCGTGTCCACTGCTACTTCCGAGCAGATCGCGTTCCCCCATGCCCGAACGACGGCCGTGTCGCAGCTTTTTCTCGCAATCGGACGAAGCGAAACGGGGATTTCGTTCCGACCTGAGCTGCCGGTCGTGCATCTGATTTTTCTGTTGGGAGCCCCTTCAGATGGGATTGCGGACTATCTTGGTTGTGTCGCCTGGCTGGCTCGACGTGTGCGGGATCCGAAAACGCGGACGACGCTGATGCTTGCGGACACTCCGGAGGCTCTTCTCCAGACGCTCGCCTCCGGTTCGTGAGAATGTCATCAGATCCTGGCAAGTCTTCGTTTTTTGCCTCAGGACGGCGAGGACTTCGCTGGTGGCTTCGGCTGGTCGAGTGGTTGCGGCCAAAAGAACTGCAGATCACCCTCGTGCTGGCGGGGCTGGCGGGGTTTCTCGGCGCATTGGGATCTCTGGCCTTTCGAAAGGCAACGGAGGCGGTCCATTGGCTCTTTACGGGGAGTTGGGAGGCCGGAGTGAGCGAGAGTTTCGCGCATCTTCCGTGGTGGCAGAGAATCGTCGTTCCAACGCTGGGTGGTGCCGCAGCGGGGCTGGTCCTGATGTTCGCGGCACGATTCGTAAAGCAGCCACGCACGACTGACTACATGGAGGCCGTCGTCATTGGGGACGGGGTGCTCTCCACGCGCCAAAGCCTCCTCAAGTCGCTTTCGGCGTTGTTCTCGATCGCCTCGGGGGCCTCGATCGGACGCGAGGGACCACTGGTGCAATTGGCCGCGATGTTCGCTTCCGGGCTTGGTCGCATTACGCGGGTTTCCGGTCCGCGACTGCGCCTTTTGGTGGCGTGCGGAGCTGCGGCGGGTATTGCCGGGGCCTACAATGCCCCGGTGGCCGGTGCTCTGTTCGTCGCAGAAGTGGTCATGGCCACCACCTCGATGGAGATCTTTGGACCGCTGGTCTGCTCCTCGGTGGTGGCGACCTTGACGATCCGGCAGTTTGTTGGAGCTGATCCGCTTTATTCGATCACGCATTTCGCAGCCATCTCGCCGACGGAAACGTTCATTTTAGTTGGTCTGGGCTTTGTGTGCGGTCTGTTGTCGCCGCTCTACTTGTTGACCCTGCGCCGCGTGGAGTCTTGGTTTTCGCTCTGGCCAGGACCGGTTTTCACTCGTTTGGCTGCAGGTGGCCTGATCGTCGGCGTGCTGGCCGTCTGGTACCCTCAGGTCTGCGGCAACGGCTATAGCTCCGTGAATGCGGTGCTTCATGGAACGTGGCCGTGGCAGGAACTGGCGATCGTTCTGATTCTCAAGGTCGTAGCGACCAGTGCCACCTTTGGTTCGGGCGCGGTGGGCGGGGTTTTCACGCCGACGCTCTTTATCGGTTCGAGCATTGGCTTCTTATTTGGAGTGGTGGCGAAGAATATATCCGGGCTTCAGGCTATCCAGCCCGAGGCTTTCGCGTTGATCGGCATGGGCGCGTTCCTCGCCGCCACCACACGTGCGCCCATTATGGCGATCATTCTGATCTTTGAAATCACTCTCGATTACGAGGTCATCCTGCCGCTGATGCTCGCTTGTGTCGTCGGTTTTTACACCGCGCGCAGCTTTCGTGTGCCGGGCATCTACAGCGAGGAACTGCGGAGGAAGGGCCGTTGGGAGTTCGATTCCGCGCTGCGCCGGATGCGGGTCGGCGATATCATGAAGCAGAATCCGCCTTCGGTTCACCTTGACGCTGCCTTCGAGGAAATTTGCAGCCGATTCACGTTGCTACCGCATAACTATCTCTATGTGATCGACGAAAAGAAATCCTTCCATGGGGTCATCGCGCTTCATGACATTAAAAGGTTCCTGTCAAACCCCGATCTGGCTCAGGTCGTCATCGCGCGTGACATCATGCGCGAGGACTTTCCTTCGCTGGGACCGGATGATTTTCTAACGACGGTCTTCGAGCGCTTTGCCCGTCACGATGGGGAGCGCCTGCCCGTGCTCTCTGGCGATGGATCGAAGCTTCTCCTCGGCTCGGTATCAAAAGCGGACGCGCTGCTGGCCTTCGCGGAACAGCCGAAATGACATGCTCATGAACAGACTGCTTCGGGTTGTCCTCCTCGTTACTCTTCAAACTGCCCCGGCCTTTGGCGATGACGAGAAACCCGCCATCGATCCCACCGAACATCGTGCGACGATCCGGCAAAGATTGCTGGAATGGACTCCTCTCGGCGAAAGCTTTTCGAATGTGACGACGGTTCTCGGTGAAAAGTTTGCCTCGTCGAAAGAGATCCCCGCATTCGATGTCAAACTTGTTCCTTCTGTTGGCGACCCGCACCTGCTTGTGAAAAGAATACGGATCGATCTTGGTCAGTATCTGACCAACCCGCTCACCTTGAACTTGCCCATTCCGCTGCCGATCATCGCAGACACCTCTGCAACATGGTTGTTCGACGAGAAGGACCGACTGGCCGAAATCACGGTGACCAAGAGACTAGAATCGGAATTCGACAAGAACTAAGTGCACGCGTTCCCGGAGACATGGAGGATGGTGCTCACCTCCCTGGTTGGTCTGCTCACGCTCGCCGGGATCATGACGCGACCTTTTCGCCTGAACGAGGCCCACATTGCCTTGGGCGGAGCTGCGGTCCTCATTCTCCTCGGTCTGATCGGGCCGGGCGAAGCCCTGCGGACGCTGGCGAGCGAGTGGAACACGTTCTTGTTTTTTCTCGGAATGATGGGCCTTTCGGCCCTTGCCGAGGCGGCTGGTCTGTTCGACTGGTTGGCGGCTCAGGCGGCCCGGCTGGCGGGACGCAGCGCGGCGCGACTCTTTCTGAACGTCTTCCTCCTTGGAAGTCTCATCTCGATGTTTCTGTCAAACGACGCCACGGCGTTGATCCTGACGCCGATCGTCTACCTCTTTGTGACCAAACTCCGATTGCCGGTCCTGCCATACCTTTTCGCCTGCACGTTCATCGCGGACACCGCGTCTTTCCTCCTGCCGATCTCCAACCCGATCAACATCATCGTCCTCGCGCGATTTCCTCTCGAGCTTTGGACTTTCCTGCGCCTCCTGTTCCTTCCCAGCCTGGTGGTCATCGCCATCAACATCGGGATCTTCTTCCTCCTGTATCGCGCCCAGCTTAAGGGATCCTTCGACCCGTCTCTGCTGCCGGTCGCCACCTCGACGGTCAGGCATCGGGGCTACTTCAACTACACCTGCGTAGTTCTCGCGCTGGTCGCAACCGGATACGTCATCGCCTCGGCCATCCAGTTCCCCTTGTCAGTCGTGGCGATGGGCGGGGCGGCGGCGCTTCTCGCGGGCGCTCTTTGCTGGCGGCAGATGACGCTGCCCGAACTCGCCAGGAGTATCTCGTGGTCAATTTTTGGCTTTATCGCGGGGATGTTTGTCGTGGTGCGGGCCATCGAAGATACCGGGCTAACGACACTCTTCGGCGAGTGGTTGATGCGTCTCTCGGGGGGCACGAGCCTCGGCGCGGTCCTGGTCGGTACCGGGGGCGCGGCGCTGGGGACAAACCTGATCAACAACGTGCCCATGGCGGTGGTGATGACGGCCGCGCTGGGAAGCGTTCAGGGGATGCCATACGAAATTCAACACGCCTTCGTCGCCTCCACGATCCTGGGCTGCAACCTCGGCCCCAACCTGACCACCGTCGGCTCGCTGGCGACAGTTCTTTGGCTGCTCATCCTCCGGCAGCGAAACATCGACGTTTCAGGGCTCGACTACTTCAAGGTGGGCTTGCTAGTGACGCCGTTGATGCTGCTGGCCGGAGCGTTGACCATCTGGCTCCTCCTGTAGTAGGATTCATGATCATTGCCCATGCGACTTCTCTGTTGTTTGGATGGCACCAATGCGGCGCAAATCGCGACAGCAACGCAAATGCTCGCGTCGGATTTGACGCTGGCCCTGCTCCATGTGATTGACACCGGGCCCCGACGGGACATGGATCGGCTGCGCGAACGGTTTTTCCGCCCGCGCGGGCATCATTTGCCCCACGAACGAGAAATGCTGGAGACGGAGAAGGCGTCGGCCCACGATATTCTGAGCGCCGGACAGCAGTACTTTGCCGGTGCTCAGATCATGCAGCGCGAGGGAAGGCCCGAGCGGGAAATCGTCAACGCCGCCGCGGAATGGAAAGCCGATCTGGTGGTGATCTGTTCGCGGGCAGAGTTTGGCGAGAAGGCTCGCCTTGGACCGCGATCGGTGGGGCACGTGGCGCGATTTGTCCTGGATCACGCCCCGTGTCCGGTTCTGCTTGTCCGGCCGCCGGCCCGAGAGCAATTTCCGATCGCCCCGTAGGTTTTTATGGTGCTAGATCGAAAATTTGAGTCGAATCTGAAGCCATGACCAAGAGACCGATTGTTCTGATAATTCGCGATGGGTGGGGGATCAATCCGGGCGGGAGAGAAAAGGCCGAGGAAAACGGCGACGCCACGATGCTTGGCAAGACCCCATTCCACGATCTCCTTTACGCTACCTACCCTCGGGCGACGCTCAGCGCCAGCGGAATGGATGTCGGACTGCCGCCAGGACAGATGGGCAATTCCGAGGTGGGCCATCTGAACCTTGGAGCAGGGCGGATCGTCTATCAGGATCTGACACGGATCAATAAAGCCATCGCCGACGCTGAGCTCAAAACGAACAAAGTCCTGCAGGAGGCATTCGCCAAGGCCCGCGGCCACCGGTTGCATTTTTTGGGCCTCCTCTCGGACGGCGGCGTCCACAGCCATCAAAATCATCTGATCGCGCTGACGAAAGCCGCCAAGGAAGCGGGCGTGGATGACATGATGATTCACGCCATTACCGATGGGCGTGACACTTCGCCCACCGGAGCCGCCGATTACCTGGCCACTGTCGCGGCGCAAACCAGCCGGACCGGCGCACGCATCGCCACGGTGATTGGTCGTTACTATGCGATGGATCGCGACCAGCGCTGGGATCGCAACAAGCTGGCCTGGGATGCGATCGTGCTCGGACGCGGGACGCAATCGGATCAGGCTCCATCCGCCGCGGTCTCGGAAGCCTACACGCACGAACCCCGCGGTGACGAATTTCTCGAGCCGATTATTTTCTCTCATGCCAACGAGCAGCGCGTGCGTGACGGCGATGTGGTCTTCTGGTTCAATTTTCGTGCGGACCGAGCCCGCCAGCTGTCGATCGCCTTTCTGAAAAAGGATTTCGCGGGTTTCGACCGGGAGGTGACGCCGGAGGTGCACTATGTGACCCTCACCGAGTACGACAGGACCTATGGATGTCCGGTTGTCTTCAAGCCGCAGTCGTTAGACGATATCCTCGGAGAAGTTGTCAGCAAAGCGGGTCTCGCCCAACTCCGCATTGCGGAGACCGAAAAGTACCCGCACGTGACCTACTTTTTTAACGGTGGCTTAGAAAAGCAATTTCCCGGCGAAGATCGCGTTATCGTGCCCTCTCCGAAGGACGTGCCGACCTACGACTACAAGCCGGAAATGAGCGCGCCCGAGGTGACTGCCAAAGTCGTCGAGAATCTGCCGAAGTATGACCTGGTGATCTTGAACTTTGCCAATCCCGACATGGTCGGTCATACCGGAGTGGTCGAAGCGGGTATTAAGGCTGTGGAAACCATCGATGGCTGTGTGAAGGCGGTGGTCGAGAAGACTCTCTCGCTTGGCGGAGAGCTTCTCATCACGGCGGACCATGGGAACTGCGAACAGATGCGCAATCCCGACGGATCACCGAATACCGCGCACACCACTTATCTGGTGCACTTCATCTACGTCGCGGATCGGGCAGCGAACTTCAAAGTGGAGAGCGGCATCCTCGCCGACGTCGCCCCGACGTTGCTTTTCCTGCTCGGTCTCAAGCAGCCCGAGGAAATGACGGGTCACAACCTGATTTCAGCTCGCTCCTGAGCCGGGCTCGTTAGGGGAACCTCGGCGCCGAAGATGCGCTGGTAAAGATCTTCGCCAAAGCTTGTCTGAAAGGGCTCGGCTTGCGTGAGTTTGAAAGTGCGCGCTCCATCGGGGTTTCGTTCCGCGCAGAAAGAAGACGGCTTTCCGTTTCTTTTGGTAGAAGCCTCGGGACAGCTCATACAGGTGGGTGACACAAATCATCCTGACGGACCTGTCCAACAAGGCGGATAGAATCTGCGTGGCAATCTCAGAGCCCTCGCGCTCGTTGGTTGCACGAAGGACTCGTTGAATAAGATCATTGCGGTAAACTGCGCGGCCATCCCAGAGACTTTGCTCGAAAGCCAGCTGTCTGGTCATGAGTCGGCCGTGGGTAACGGCGGCCTTGGCCAGCAAACGTGCGCGAGCTGGAGAACGCCGTGCGCAAGGCGTTGTTGACGGCACGCGGCTATCCGATCGGTCTCGACGAAGCGTCTCGCGCTTGCGCTGACTCCCCCGCGCTCGGCGGTTTCAACGGCTCGCTGGCCGATTCCGTCTCGGAACTCCTTGCCTCTGCCAGCCGCGGTGAGATTGAGAGCGCTTACGCCTCGCTCATCGACATCGCCGAACACGAGCTATTCACCCAAGCGATCCAACTCGCCAGTGGCAACCAAGCCAAGGCCGTCCGCTGGCTTGGCGTCTCGCGCATCACCATGCGCGAAAAACTCATCCGCCTTGGCCTCCATCCCGGTCGCGACGAGCAGCGCCAGTGAGGCCGCGCCGATTCGCGTCGGCTTTTGCTTCACCTAAACTCGCGTTCGTCCGGTCGCGACTGGACACCAAGGACGGCGGCTATGGGTTGTGACCTGGGACGTGCCAAGTAGGAACGTGGCCCCTCGAACACACGGCCTTATTCGTCCGTCTCGATCCTTCTGGCCAGGATGCTGCCATCGGTTTGAAGGAAGCCTTCGACCTCGACTTTGGCGCCAATTCTGATCGGCCCGTCATCCTCTTGGATGGTGACGCCATCTGTAACGATGACGACCCTATCGGAGACAATCCAGGTTCCGAAGAGTTGATCAGGAGGCAGCCTTTGAATGACTCCTTCGAGTTCGGCCTCATCCTCTGCGAAGCAGGCGAGGGCCATTCCGAGCGTCAGCACCATTGCCAAAGAAATTGCCTTCATGCTCAGGAATCGTCGGTTGCCAGCGCTTTGGCCGTAGTTATTCCGCCGGCGGGCAGCAGCTACGCACGTTTCCAAAGTTCGGTGGAAAGCAATCCGTGATCGAACTCCTCCCGTCGGACGCTGACAAAGCCATGCTGGCGGAGGAATGGTTGCGGCGAAACCAGGCTGGAAGCGGGCAGCTTTGTAACCATACGGAAAAAGCCGTACATGAGCCGGTGGATGATCTGCGCGCGGCAGCGTTTGATGCCGGCGCGCGGAATCTGAAAGTCGGAGACGAGCCAACTGGCATCGGGGCGAGCCGCCTTCTGAAGCGTGTTGATCACGACGCTCAGCTGCTCTTCGGGAAAGCAATCGAGGAAAAAGTTTGTCGCGACCAGGTCGAAACGCGCAGAGGGCGGATTCCACGAGAGGACTTCCGCGTGAACGAACTCTACGCTTTGGGTCGGCAGAGCCTGGCGGCGCAGACGTTCCCGGGCCACTTCCAGCATTTTCCGACTGGCGTCTACGCAGGTCACCTTGGCGCTGGGATTACGCCTGAGCAGTGAAGCCAGAAATTTTCCGTGCCCTTCACCGGCCAGGAGGGCGTTCTCGAATGGCGGAATATCCTCCCAGAGGGCGTTGCGGCATCGTTCGAGCTTGGTACCGGCAAGAACCGACTCCATCCAGTCGTAGTGCCTGGCCAGGTGATCGAATCGCGCGACAGATGAAGGTTGGAGCAACCACGCGATCCGGCGGCCAAACGCGTCGCGGTTCCACCAGGCGCACGCCACGACTGCCCCCGACGCATAGGCGACGACATCCCAGGCGTCACCAACCGTCCAGGGAAAAAGGCGAGGCCCGAGCACTTCTGCAACCAGCGACCAGATCAGCCAATGGCCGACGATTTCCGACCCGGTGGGAGGACGGTCGTGGTTTCGGAGCCTCAACCAGCGTTGAAGACCGAGAACGGGCGGCAGCGCCGCAGGGATGAGCAGGAGATCATCGAAGTGCTCGTGAAGAAACGGCCAGTGGAAGATGGGCCCGATCACCCAACGATTGGTCGCATAGAGAACGGACGCCGCCAGACACAAGGGGTCGAGCGCATAGCGAAACGATTTCACAGAAGGGCCGTGATGACGAGACCCACCCCGAGAGCCAGCAGCACTTTCAGGCCGAACAACATCATGAAAATAGGATAAAACTCTGACGCGGCCAGTCAACTGCGGACGGACAAACCCGTGGTCTTGGCAACCCGAACGAGGCCAAAAAAAATTGCAGGCCACCGCAACGAATGCTGCGATGGCCTGCTGTTCCCCCCAGAACAAGCCGTAAAGTGTACTTACTTCAGGAGAATCTCAAGAGAATTTTTTGCCATTCTTTGGAAGGCGTTCCCGGAAGATAAACCGTCCGCGGTCACAGAACGGGCTCTAGCCGGCTCCGAGACTATGGATTTTGAGGAAGTTGGCGCCGAGCGGCGAGGGCGCAGGAACTCCACCGATCACCAGAATTTTGTCGCCCACTGCGGCAAGACCGCGGGCGAGGACCGTCGATTCCGCTTGTTGCACGAGTGCCTCGAATTCGCTGGGTGAACCGTCGATGAGAAGAGGTTTCAGGCCCCAGAACAAATTGAGGGCATGGTAGACTTGCTTGTTTCGCGAGATCGCAATCACCGAAGTTTTCGGCCGTTCCGCGGCGATCGAATGCGCTGTGTGCCCGGTCGTCGTCAGGACGACGATGCAGGAGAGTTCGATCGTCCTGGCGATGGCCTTGGCGGCTCCGCTGAGTGCATACGCGTTGCCACGGCCCTCTGCCGGGTAGGTTTTGAAGGTGATGGCTGCTTCCACCTCCCGGGCGATTCGGGCCATCATTTCAACGGCGCGCACCGGATGCGCACCCACGGCTGACTCCCCCGAAAGCATGACGGCGTCGGTGCCGTCAATGATCGCGTTCGCCACGTCGCTCGCCTCGGCGCGTGTCGGTCGCGGATCGCGAATCATGCTTTCGAGCATCTGGGTGGCCGTGATAACCGGCAGTCCTTTTCGATTGCAGCTTTCGATGATGTGCTTTTGCAGCATGGGCACTTTCTCGGGGTTCAACTCGACACCGAGATCCCCTCGGGCCACCATCACGCCGTTGGTTTCCTGAAGAATTCCGTCCAGATTTTCGATGGCCTGTGGCTTTTCGATTTTCGCCACTACTGGCTTGAAGACGCCTTGCGCGGCAATGAGCTCCTTCAGGCTGTGAACGTCCGCCCCGCTTCGGACGAAGCTCAGGGAAATCCAATCGACGTCCTGCGAAACGCCGAATTTCAAGTCCGCCTTATCCTTTTCCGTGAGGGACGGCAGCAAGCGCAGGTTTAGGTCCGGGAAGTTGACTCCCTTGCGGCTTTTGAGGACTCCGCCATCGACGACGCGGCAGCGAAGCGTTTTTCCAGCTATCTCGAGCACTTCGAGCTGCATTAATCCATCATCGAGGAGGATGCGCATGCCCGGATTGGCCTCTTCGGCCGCATGAGCATAGTCGAGCGGGATGGTGGCGGGCTGTCCGGTAAATTCGGCCTCCGGGATCATGGCCACGACCGTGCCCGGAGGAAGCATCATCTCGCCGCTAGGCAGCTTGCCGACACGGATCTTCGGACCTTGCAAGTCCTGCAGAATGGTGACGGGGGTATCGAGCTCCGCGGAAATGTCGCGGAGATTCTTGATGGTTTGTGCATGCTGCTCGTAGCTGCCATGGGAAAAGTTGAGGCGCGCAACGTCCATTCCTGCCTGGACGAGTTGGCTGATAACTTCCCGAGAACTGCTGGCGGGTCCGATGGTGGCGACAATTTTCGTACGGCGCATGCCCCCATTAATCACTTGCGGCGAAAGAACTCCAGCCGCAAAGGTGTGTCCTTTTTGTTTCCGGCCAAGCTGGCTCGCGCCGGCCCGGCTCCTACGGGAGCGTGATCACATCGAGCAGGAACGTCTTGCCGGGAGCAACGGCGTCCAACGCCCTCTGCCTTGACATAATCGGGGGTCGGTCGAATTTCCGTCATGATGCTTTCGACCCGGTTCCGTCCTACGTCGGAGCACAGAGGCGGCGGCGGGCCCTGGCATGAGACTCGGACGCGACCGGATCGATGAGTCCGGCACCGATGTAGTATCCGTGCAGGTTTAGCGAATGAGATGCACGGGGATCGGGAACCGATCAGCTTCGTCGGAAGCCGTATTTCAGAGTAAAGAACTGAGGTTTGAGATCGGCCAGCGGCCCGCGAAGTTTGGCGAGCTCGCTCTCAGGACCGTGGATCTCCAGTCGCGTCAGGTCGGCGATCTTTAGCGCTTCCGTGAACGTGGCGCCGACGTTTTCAAGGTGAGCGAGGAGACCTTCGCCGTCCTGGTAACCTTCCCGGCGATGCATTTCATCGCCATCAAAGGTAAAGCCGTAAAAAAGTACTTTGGCCTCATTCCGAGTGAGCTCCACGAATTTGTCGCAGAGGCCTTTCATCTCTTCGAGCTTGCCCTCATGAATCTTGAAGTAGGGGACAAGCGTGCAACAACTGTCCGGGGTTTCCATAGGATTTTTTTCGTCTGGGTGAGCCTCGAATCCTTTGACTTCAGGCGGAGCTTGTCAATGCTCGTCAGCAAGGCCGAGCGCAAAGCTCCTCTGCCTAACTTCACGGTTTGCGCTTGCCGCGATCCCTGCTCTCGATGGATTTTTCGTAGCCGGCCAGACGCCAACGCGCGTCCGCAAAATAGCCGACCGTTCCGTCGTCGGACGGTGTGGACGGCGGCCCGGCGGCTTTTGATGCATCGGCGAAGTCGATCGAGAAGCGACATCCAAGACCGAAGCCGGTCAAAGCCACGCCTGCTGCGGCGCCAAGTGTCCAGCCGAGGCCGATTCGGGAAGCGCCGGCCGCCAGCAGGACCGACCCCAGGGCGATACCACCTTGCCCGGCCATGATCAGGAAGGCGTTCATTCGACCCCGAACTTTTCCGGAGACCGCGCGTTGTCCGGCGAGCCAGAGTTCCGATCCTGCCACCGCCCAAGCGACTCCGGCCAGAGCCGAATAGACCGGAATGGCGAACGAATGGCGGACGACGGCCATCGCCGCGAGGACCAGGGGCATGATGCCCATGGCCAGCAGCGTAATTGCATTGGACGAGATCCGCTGCCTAAGGAAGGGAAGGACGATCACCGCGCCCGTCAGGGATCCGGCGGCTAGGCAGGTGAAGGCAAAACCGAGCTGGGCCGGAGAGCCTTGAAGCTCTGTGAAAATGACCAGGGGTAGAATTGCGGGAATCGCCGAGATCGCCAGTGAGAACAGAAAATTGCGCAAGAGGACGGCCTTCATCCGAGCCGAGTCGGCTGCGTAACGCAGCGAGCCAAGGAATGATCCGACGAACCCTTCGCGCGACTTCTCCCGCCGGCCTCGGACTGGCTTCCACATCAGGAGGGCCACCCCGACGATGAGCAGCGTCGTCGCGTTGATTAAGATTAGCAACGGGGGCCCCAGCGCGAGCAGGAGAACTCCGCCAAGAGCTGGACCGACGATCCCGGCGAGGTTGACTTGAACACCGCCAAGCGTGACCGCCGAGGAAAGCTCCTCCTTGTTCACGATGTCAGGCACAATAGCGCTCCAAACGGGAGCGCTGAAGGCGATGCCAATGCCAAGAGCGAAGACACAGAAGAGGATTGAATGGATGCTGAGCAGATTGGCCCACGCGCCCGCTGCCAGCAGACCAGAGAAGGCCGCCTGCCAGGCGAGCGCCCATAACATCAGAATCCTTCGGCTCGCCATATCGGCCAGGATCCCCGCCGGCAGCGCAAACAAGAGCAAGGGAGTCGACGTGGCTGTCGCGACCAGGGAAAGCGAGAAGGAGGCGCCGAGATCGCGCATCAACCAAGTCGCCGCGATTTCCTGCGCCGACATGAAAGTTGCCGACAGGACGCTCGCAATCCAAATCCTGAGAAAGATAGGATTCTTAAGGGCGAGCCAGGTCGAGGTCGAATGCATGTGAGAGCGTTGAAAGCGTTGAGATGGCCATTGAGAATCCCGTGCGGCGTGGAGGTCGTCTGCTGATCGAACCGCACCTGGGAACGAAGGTCAGCCGTCAGACCCAGAACCACAGTCATCGCGCTTCATTCCTTGGACGCTCGTCCGCGCCGCGTAGGTCTCGCACCTTGTCGTGCGCTTCCAGGATGCGCGCCGACCGCGGCTCTTTCGTCTCACGGAGATCGCCTCGCAGAAGGTCACCGACGGTTTGGGCGATCGACGGAGCACTCATATGAAACGATTCGCTTCGCGAGCCACTCGCGGTTCCCCCGTTTGCGCTCTGTGCGTCTCGCGTCCTTTAGCGTCTAGCGCAGGATCCCATGGTTGCTTTGCGATGGGATGCAAGAACCTTGGCCCGGGAATTGGGATTTCCGGTAGTATGCTAACCGGAAAATCCAGTAGCAAAAGATTGATCCTCGGGCACTTCGCAATATATGGAAGAGCTGACGAGCCTTCGTTTGCGTTCGGGCAGGGTTTGCGGCGACTGCTCTCTGTTTAGCATATCGAAATTCCCTGGTCCCGACCCTCTGGCTTGTTCGAACTGCCAACAAGGTGGCGATCGCCCGCCCCGTGTCCCCGAACCTGCGATTCGCCACAGGATCAATCTCTGCTTTGATGGCCCGCCTCGAATGCGTCAGCAATTCGGTCCGAAACAATGCCCGCCTAAGGTTCCCCCTGAACCGCCACATACGTGGTCACAACGGCTGCATCGCAGGAATCGCTCCATGATCAGTAGCAGATGCATCGCTGGCATTGTTTATGTTGCGGATATTATTATTTAAAAATCGTAATAGCCCTCTCGTGACAGAATTTGGCAATCGCGCCTGTGGATGGAGCAAAGCTAGGACTCTGTGTCCTCTCCCTTGCGGTTGGGGCTTCGCGGACGTGTTTCGGAAGCGCCCCTTGGCCGCGATCCGCGAAGGGTGGCGCCGAGAATCGGGATGTAGCTCAGCTCTTCATTCCTTTCGACGCATCTCAGAAGCAATGCGCCGCGGCTCATATCGCCGCGTCCGACAAACTCTGGAGGGAAGAGCAAGCGATCGCCCAGGATTGGAAGCAGGCAATCGACATACTTCCCGGTCGCAATACTACCGAGAAGGACCACCTCGCAGGCGGCTTGAGCAAGCGTTTCGACGGAGCGTCGCAGCGGCCCGGTGAAGCGGCTTTCGTGTGCCGCAATGGAAACGGCGACAAACTCTCGGAGTTCGTCGAGCCCGATTCGGGTGTCGGCCGCAAGCAAACCCCGGCTCGTCGTGATCACCTGCACGCCCGCGATGCGGCTGGGAGGCTGCGCAAAATGTCGCCCGTAAGCCAGCTTTCCGCGGAAGTAGAGTCCGCTGCAAAAGGCAAAGATATCGGCGAGTTTGGCGTCCCCTACTTGCGCTTGCCGTGCGAGTTCGAAGGCCGCCTGGGGCCGCGTCAACAGCTGTGCGCGACGTCCGTCGGCCCGAGCCGGGGAGAGCACAAACACGCGTTTCATTTCAAAGACGCGGTCCCGAGCGGAAGGATCATGAACTTCACTTTGCCCCGGCTCAGAGGCCTGGCAAACGCTTTCGACTGGAAGAAAGAGGCGACGGCGATTTGGAATGTCAGCTATCAGCCACGGCGATCTCTTCAGTCACGCCATCGCCGTGGTGAAGGATGACGGTCGGGATGCCCCGTTGCCGGGCCAGCTCCCTCGCGGTGTCGATGGCGGCACCCTTGTCATTCTCGTGCGCCAGAGGAACTCCGCTTTGCGATTCGATCTCCCAGTCGCCGGCCAGCGAGATGACGTGAATCTTATCTGTTTCCTGCTCCACAATGAAAAAACTCCCAAACCGTATCGCCTCACAACAGATCGGTGGTCGTGAGATTTTCATCGGCCGGAAATCCTGTCCGCCTTCCGCGGTCAGACGACGCGGAGCTTTTATTCAGCCGCTTAACCCAAACCGACATCGACTTGGTCGTGACGGGACCGTAATCGCTCATTTGCGCGACATCGGCTGCATCGCGGCCGTAGGCGACGACGATCCGATTGCCGCGGGGCTTTTTCTGCGTCGCGTCGAAGGTGTACCAGCGATCTCCGACAAACGCCTCCAACCACGCGTGAAGATCCATTGGATCGAGTTGAAGAGGTAGCCGACGACCATCCGTGCTGGAATCCTCAAGGCCCGGCAAAGGGCGATACCGAGGTGTGAAAAATCGCGGCAGACACCGGCACGCTTCTTCGCAGTGTCCACTGCCGACGTCGAAGCGTTGCTGACCCCCTATTTGTACTTCAATTTGCGACAGATCGGCCCAGGTCGTTGCTCAAGCCCTCCGCGACCTTGGCTGGCGACGCGGAAGATCGACGTCGCTACCGAATATCGTTAGTGCAGAGCGTGCTCGTTCAAGCAAAGAAGTTCTTACCGGCGAGCTTGCGCGTGCGCAGTTGGGCCAGCATGGTTCTCTCTTTCATTCCTGCGGCCCAGGCAGGACGCAGTTGAAAGTGTGGCTCGTCCTTGATGGAGGTCCAACTTCCGCCCCACTCAAGACCGAGATTAGTGCCGAGTGCGCCGATAACCTTGTAGAGCGGTGATTCGGGAACAAAGGTCTTTGCCTTCTCCGGATCAGAGCTCCCTTTGAAAATTCCAACGTCAAAGGCGAGGCCAAAATTGTGATTCGAGAAGCCCGCCCGTGCGTTCGTGACGACCTTTCCGGGTTTGGTGCGTCCTTGCGCATACAGGGCATCTTGCTCCGCATAAGATCGCATGCCGCTGATCACTTTGATAACGATTCCCTGACTCGCCGCCCGTTCAATCAAGGCGCGCGCATACGGTCGGACACGGAAATCGAGCGTCGCGATGACGCGTTCGCTGCGGCTATCGGCGGTCTTGCCTTCGCCGGCGAGCGTCGGCGGATCGACTTTCTTGACTTCCGCCGGCGGCTTGTCGTCCACGACCGCGAGTTCGACAGCACCCCAAGTCTCGGGACCCGGGCGGCCATCCACAAACACACCAAGTTTCTTCTGAACGGCACGAATCGTCGCATCGAGACCGGCATCCGCGGCCGGCTTCTTCCCGATGACGGCGGCGTAAATGGCGTTCCAGGTCGCCGGACCTGCCCGGCCATCTGCTTGAAGGCCAAGCTTCTTTTGAATTGCGCGAATCGAGGCTTGTATGCTCATACCATTAGCGAATTTTCACTTGTCGACGGGATCGAGGCATTGACGTGGCGCCGCTCACAAGGCTCAAAGCCACCTGCTATCAGTCGGCCTGCCGGGACGTGCGCGCGTGACCTGTCCATGGCGTTTTGAAGAGTGATCTGGTCAGCCTGTCAAAAGAAGATCGTGACCTCAAGCGCAGAGTGGCTGAGGGAGGAGCAAGAATCATTAGATCATCTTCCGGAAATCATATCGGGAAAACGCGCTCAAGAGGAGCCTTCCGGGGAGTTATTCGCGTGTCATGCCTTTGCGAAGAGATCACCGGGATCACAAGCTTCGCTGATCGAGGAGTTCGGGCGGGAAGCCCGACCTGATTCGCCCTGGCGGAATGCTCCCAGAGACCCATGGTGACGCCGCCCGCGTCATCTCCTATCTCCCATCTCTTGCCGACTTTTTCCGGAAATCGCTTCTGAGAATCGCGGAACGGACAAGGAATCTGGTACCTAGGTCCGCTGCCGTACTGACCGGGGCGACTCTTTGCGCCTGTTTGAGCCGCATACTCCAGCGATGTGGTGCTGACGGCGATCGCTCTCACATCGTTGAGCGAGCCTGGCAAAATCGGTGAGGGCGTGTCCGGGAGGCATTTCGACTGATGTTCGGCAGCCCCAGTTCTTCCTAGACCATGATGCCGTCGTGCCACCCGATACTACGAGCAACATTTCCAGCGAGGTCTTCAGCGATCGCCTCGGCGCTTCGCAAGGTTCTGCCCGTTCATAATATTGCGAAGTTTTTTTACTTCACGCTGGCGGCAGCTTCCTCGATGAGCGCGGCGACCTGCTTGGGCCTCGAGGCGTAGACCGCATGGCACGCACCGGGCGCCACCTCGATCTTCCGGCTTTTGGCGCGCTCGGCATACCAACGCTCCAACTGCGGGTTGATGACGCGGTCGTTGCCGGCGACGAGCATCCAGCTCGGCTTGGTCCTCCAGGCGGCTTGCTCGATTTTGGTGGAGAAACTCGTCGCGGGATTCAAGACCTGCGATCTGGCCATAAACTCGGCCTGTTTGGCACGGAGCTCGGGCGCGAAATAGTAGGGGAACTTTGCCGGATCGAGGTAAGTGTAGCCGTCCGGCGTGACCTTGATCGCTCCCGATTTGCTCAGCTCGCTGGGAAAGAGTTTGCCATCGCCGGCTTCGCTTTCTCCGGCGTCGGGCATGTGCGCTGCAATATAGACCAGGCCCACAACCGATGGGTCGTTGCCGGCCTCGGTAATAACCGATCCGCCGTAGCTGTGGCCCACCAGGATGCAGGGGCCGTTCTGTTGGGCCAGGATTCGCTTGGTCGCCGTGACGTCGTCTTGGAAGGACGTTTCGGGCTCCTGGACGACGCTGACGTTGTAACCCTTCTTGGTAAGAATGTCGAAAACGCCCTTCCAGCCGGAACCATCCACCCAGGCTCCGTGGACCAGCACGATGTTGTTGATGCGATTTCCGGTGTCTTGGGCGTAAAGGGCGCCACTGATGAAAATGGAAATGATGGCACTGAGAAGAAAACGAAGAGATTTCATGATGTCTTTCCTTTGGTTGGGTTTCGCAGAATGAAGCTTTCGAGACATGCGCACAACAGCCCTCGTGCCAACTCGCGATGCGAAGTAGAAGACGATGAAAATCAGTGAGATAAGAAGCGGCCGGCGCGCTCATGGCGAGGACGAGAATTCTCACGGGGACGATTTCTCGTCCGCGAAAGTGCAAATTTTCGTCTTTCGACACCGTGGGACATGCTGGTTAGCAGCGTATGATCCCGAAAGGGTCTGCTACACAGATCGACCGTGAGGTAGACAGATTGACGAAAAAGACGGAAGACGGCCCTGGGAAAACCGAATCACAGCGCGCCTGATCACTGACCAGATGGGCTCCAGGATGCTTGAAAGGGTGTTTGTGCCAAGCGCCTGTTGAAAGCTGAGCGTTCACCGAGAGTTCCGGCTCGGCCTCCCAACTCGCCGGCGAAACGCATCCGCCGCCCAGGCAGAAAAACCGAGAATGGGCCGAGGGCGGTCGCGCAGCCCGAAGGCGGATTTTGATCCACCGAGTAACACTCTGTTTGCGGGGTGTTATTAGGCCGTTCCCTGTTTGACAACCTCGACCGAGAACTCCACCTTTTCGATCTTCGTAATCTTGGCCAGGAAGGCCTTATGTTTGTCTGGATTCTGTTCCCGGAGACCGCGATTCAACCAAAGAGTGATATTGGAAAAGAAGGAGGGAAGGTATTCCTTATATCCGATATCCTGGTTAAATTCTGAGTCCAGGAATGTCTTATCCGGCGCCGACATTTCCGCATCTTTGACAATCGGAGTTTTGCCAGTGTAACTCCAGATCTCGTCCTCGTCTTTGTTCTCTGCCTTTAACCGGAGATAATCCTGGTGGTTGTAAATGAATCCCCAAACAATGGGACTATCGTTAGGGGCTTTTTGAAAGGAGTAGTAATTTTGATTATTGCCGCTGAGGAGGACCGAAGTGCCGGAGTGGACAAAATCAACGTCAATACTGAGGGATGAATCGGTGGCGTCGATTTTGAAAACTTCAAGATTGATGTCCGAGATCTTCGCCTGCACCGCCTTGAAACTGCCCTTGTCGAAATCGCTGATCAGATTGAAGGTCAGCTTTCCCTCTTTCGCGAGTTCCGCACGTTGCTTCTCGTTGAGGGCGCAATCGTAGCTGTTTTTCGTGAGGCTGGAGCGCTGTTGCCTCTGCGCGATAATCTTCTGAATGAGATTGAGAAGATGGCCGCCTCGAACGATCTTGTCAGGAAGGCGTCGGTTTGCTCACCCAGATTGGTAAAGAACTTGCCGATCTCCTTGGAGGAATCCGGCTTCGTCCAATCGATATCACCGGCAATACCCATGGCCTTGCCAGCCCCGCCCAGATAGGGTTGCCCAACCTATGCATTCCGCCAGTCCCCCGATTAGCTTCATGATGCCGCTGAAGACTTTCTGTTCGGCGATTTTGTTCTTGGCTTTTATCGTCGCCAACTGGCGGAGCGCCTCGACATCGCGCGACTTTGCTTCGAACTGCTTTCGGATATCTTCGACTTTCGCTCGGGCCTCCTTCAAGTTGTCATAGGAGGTACGGAGGACTGTGGCGGTGACATCCAGCTCGTTGCTGAGGGCGTCCGCGGTTTGCGAGAGCGCTGCTTGCCCGTCTTCGAAACTGTCCCATTCCTGTTCCGTCTTCTGGGCAAAGTAGAGAATTTTGGAGGCCTCCTCGCTGAACAAAATGCCAGATCTGATAGTTGGTCTTGACGTCGAGGCGGGGGAGCCACCCTGGAGGATTTCCATAATAATCCAGGTTGTTGTTCATGTTTGTCCGCATCGACTCGAGCCGGGAGAGTTGTCCCAACAACGTGGCGGACAGCGTGGCTCGATTGACGAACAGAGCGCGGTAGTACGGGTCGAGAATTCTGCGGGCATCATCCCGGTGACCGTTACGATACGCATCCGTGGCGTAGGCCACGACTGCCCCCAGTGCTTCCGGGTGCAACCACAACAAACCCGTGCCCGGCTGGGATTCCACTTTGCCCGGACCTCCCTCCTTGCCGGATTTGCCACCTGCATCTTGACCTTTTTTGGCCGTGACCTCAGTGAGAGAGATGCTCGGATTCACGGGAGCCTGGATGAATGGATCCGATTGGACCGCATACATGTCGGCCCAATAAGCGGGCACCGGTTGGCCAGGCGGCCCTCCGCTGATGGTCGCTGAATCTGGACCGGGTTTGCCACCGCTCACCTCACAGCTCTTAGCGTCGACAGGCGCACTCCCGAGATGAGAGATGATCTTTCCCCCATTTCCCCGTCTCCCGGCTTGCCGGAAGCATAGGCATCTGGTCCATCGCCTGGTTTCTTCCGGCCCGAGTCAGTCATCCCGCGGTATCGGCTCAACTCACCTTCGACGCACCCCACACGGGCCGGGTTGGGAATGATGCCGACCGGAATCATAACTTCGCAGCCTAACGTCCGTATCGAGTCACGCCCGGGAAAGAAAGTTCTTCTCGCTCGGCACACGAGAGAATTGGCATTGTGTAAGATCATTTTCAGGTGAACGATTTTCCCTTGCTTGAGGGCATCGTCTTTCAACGGGATCGAATTCAGAGACCCAACTCCGAAGCCGCCTCTGCCGTCCGGCCAGCGCCATTGGTCCTCCCGCTTTTCCTCGATCGGCTCCATTTCATTCAAGGGATCCCTAATGTCTTTGACGGCGACGGGTTTCAGGTCTCTGCCCGCGTCTGCCGCCGGCTGATCCGGCGTCTTCGGCTCATAGAGCTTCACTCCCCCTTTTTCTGCTTCCTGACCCCTGGAGCCCTGGCAAACGAAACGCTTCTTCCCCGGACTGCCGTCCACGATTTTTCGGACATAGAGAATAATGTCTCCCGCCGGTTCGCCGTTTGTGCCGTCGGCCGTCACATAGAGCGGCTTGCCATCGGATCCGATAAGATAATCATCTTTCGTCCTCTCCCCTGAGGTTCTGGCGGGCTTGAGGAAGGCGGAAGGAGTCGTATCGATGGCCCCATCCTTCTCGAAGATCAATTCACGGGCGTAGATCGTTACGGCCGTCCGGGGAAAGCGTAACGGCGAACGGATGATGATCTGATCGGCGGACATTTCGAGCGCTTTGAGGTCGAGAACGTTGTCTCCCTGATAAGCCATCAGTCCGTAACGGTGTTCCTGCCGGTCGCAAATCAGCTTCACGCCCGAGATTTTGACGGTTTGGGTGGCCCGGTTTTCGAGCGTATTGAATTGAACCTCCCGCAGGTTGGTGTGGGTCGATATGTGAATGTAACTCCTGTCTTCCGGCTTGAGGGTCTCTCGGACCGCATCGATCAGGAAGGGGTTCTGCAGGCTGCCATCGCCCTGAGGCTTCGCTTCCCGCGAGGCTTTGAGCTTCCTGAAGTCGTCGGTGATCTCAAAACTCTGGTTTGGCTCTGCGCCGATTATGAAGAGAGCGACCGATTCCTTAGTCGCCGTCGAACGCGCCCTGAAGGCATGACCGGGATAGGTGCCTTGTCCTGCGGTTTGTCCAGGCTGGAGCGTTTGAAGAGGGACATCCTTCCCGTCAAAGCCAATCCAGGAAAACTCCACCGCGGACGACGTCGCATTGTGGAATCCGCATGCTTTTTGTCGCCCCCGCCTTGGGAGCGAAGCTCCTTGTCCGTAATCGTCAATTCGGTGGTCTGATCTGTTAAGGCGAGTTTCGCTACAGGCTGGCCGGCATCCAACGCCACACGATGGATTCCGCGGGGGGCTTGATCTGCTTTTGCGCCGAGAGGTCATACCCAACGATAATCACGGCAGCTCTGCCGGTTTCTTTATCGGTATCACTGGGAGTTACCGTCACCTCGTAGCCAACGGGAATGTCAATCCCGCGCTGGTGTTGCCACCGTATCCTTCTTTTTCAGGTCTTCTTCGCTCAGTGGCGTCTTGTTCCTCCTCGTGTGTAGATACATGCTCCCGCCTGCGCGTTTGGCGATGCACAGACTGGGAAAAGAAACTTAGCAAAGAGAGTAAGACGTCAGGCATTTACTCTGCTGGAGAAATGAGTGTGCGACACATGTTCTGTGCTATCTTACTCATCAAAGAGGTTGTTAGATAGCTTCCAGCTGGAGTAGCGGCCTTTCTTTTCCTTCCCAAGCTTGTTTCAGATAAGAATGAGATACGATTGCCCTTGGATAAGCTGTTGGCTCAAGAGCTGGCGAGAATCCCCGCATCCGCAAAGGAATCCTTTGAGGAACTCGCAGCAGTTTACGCGGCGCGGGTGGATTCCAACTGGCCGATCGCCCGAGCCTACCTCGTTGAACAGCGCAAGATCTCGCCCTTACTGGTGGACGAAATGCACGCCGTCGGCTCGATCTACGCGAACGATCATCGGCCTAATCCGAGCCTTGTTTTCCTTCATCGAGACCAGCATGGCAAGGTGTGCGGAGCCAGTCTTCGGGATACCAAACATCAGTCCGTATTCCGCCCGTGCCTTGGAGATAAGCTCTCCGCCTGGTTTGCGGTCGGGGAGTTCACCAAGGCGGACCGCATAGTGGCTGCCGAGTCTCCCATTGATGCTCTTAGCTACTACAACCTTTTTGGGCGCCGTGGCAATTCATTGGCGGTCGTCAGTCGGTCCGGTTCGAGAACTCCGCGGCATACCGCGGTTCGTGGCTGCAGAAGCTCGAAAACGATCCCCGCATGATCGTCTCCGCGGCCTCGCAGGCGCAGCGCAGCAGCGATTTCATCATGGGCATCGAGCACAAGGAATCGCTCCAGGAGTGCCAGCTTTCGCCCGAAGGGATGCCGCTCACCTGGGCACGGGAGCATGGGATCGACACCCGGATTCCCGGCTTCGGCCATCGCGACCAGGATGGCGATGGGGGTTTCAAACTTGCTCGAATGGAAGCACGGCACCAGGCCGACCGACCGGCTGTCCAAGCCGCGCGGGGGCACTCGCTATGAAGGAAAGTTTTCCGCGAACACCCAGAGCGCCGGCGCCTTGATCGCGCTCGTTTGCATCCTTCGCAGCGGCGAGTCCTTGCCGCGCCCGTCTTCGGGGCGGCCGCAAACCAGCACACCTCATCCGACCCGCTTGGCTTCGCCCGCCCATTCGCTACGTCCTCGCCCCGCCCTGACACCCGGCTCCGGGCGCAACGAATCGGCGGTTTTACTTTGCCGGCAGCACCGGGATCACATCCTTTATCAGCCCCCGACCATTGCGACCGACTTCAACTATCAGGCGAATCTGATCGCCCGCCCTCAGCTCCTTGGCTCGCAAATGGGAGGCATGTCCAGGCAGGTAATGGAAAAGAACCAATGCTTTCTTTCCCGAATCCGGCCAAACACGTGGATTCCCGTGCCGGTTCTGGACGAGCTTTTCGCATAGCATACCCCGTCCACGATCACCTCGTATTCGCCGATGGGCATTTCCTTGCGTAGTCATCGAGCGGAAGTCCGCTTTGCTTAGCTGGTTCCACGAGGACGGCATACCAAGGGGAGACACCCGTTTCGACCGTGCCGTTCATCATCGCCGAGGCATTCCAGCACCCAGCTCACCCCGATCTCTCCGACCAAGCTCGTATCTCAGAGGTAGTTTAGGATAGCGATTTCCGTACGGAAATCGCCTCGCAGAAAAATCCTTCTTTTTCCGCCGTCCCTCCGTGCGTCAGGCGCACGACGGGAGACTTCGGAACGCCTCATCGGTTTCACCTCCATCCGCCAAATACTTAGCCGCATTAAAGATCATGGCATATCCGAAGAAAACTCCAGCAATGCTCCACGAAGCGTTCGGTTTCAAAACGAAGTCGGCGACGTTCGAGGCGGTCGTGTTCGCGGTGTCGGTCAAGGACAAGATCGATCCGCAGATTCTATTGCGCATCGAAGCCAAGCTCGACCAGGTTCTCGAAAATTTCGACACCCTATGAAGGCTGGGAATGATTTTCGCGCGCAAGACGACGTGGCGCAGTCGCCTCGATCTCGAATATCTCGACGAGACTTCCAGCCGGAAAGTTCCTCGCGCCAGCAGCAGGACGACGGCCAGAAGAGAATCAGACCGCTCCGACAATTCGCCGATTATGCCTCGAAGGAAAGCCTCGGACAGGTTCACGCGGGCGGATTCCTGCACCACCTGATCCATGATCAACGAGGACGGCAGTCGCACCGCACCGTCGCAAATGACGAACGACGAACGCAAGAGGCGAATCTCGGAGGCGTGGTTCGAAAATTTCCGACCTCTCCCAAAACCCCGTCATTCAGCATCGCCTCGTTTTCTCGATGTCACGCGAGATGCACGACAAGCTGGTCGAAGCCGAAATCAACCCCGACCGCGTGTTGCAGACGACCACGAAGATCATGGGGAAGTTTAACGAGAGGTTTCATCCGGCGGAGTCGATTGGCTACGCCTACGGGATTCATCACGACATTGACAGCCTGCACGTCCACATCGCGCTTTGTCCGCGCACGGCGAGAAGCGCGTATGTCGGGTGCAGCACGGCACGGAACCCGGCGTCCCGACACAAGGACCAGATGGAATTCCTCCGCTCGTGCTTCGAGCGGGAGAACAGGCGCTGGGAACAGGTTCTCGCGTTGCCGCAAAAGTTGGAGGAGCACCTTTCCCGCGGATCGATTCCGACAAGATCGTCTTCTCCCCGCGCCTGAATCCTTCCCAGATGGAGGCGCTGCGCAACGCGCAGACGGCGGACGCGATAAGGCTGCAACAGCTCCATCAATCGTCCGCAACCTCGAAGCATCCATCGCCGCGAAGCCGAACTCTTTCGCGCTCAGGCGGAGCGCGGGCTTTGTCTCGCGGCTCGTGGGGCGGCGCACGCCGAAGGCAGTCCGCGCCGCGGAAAAACTCGCCGCCGTGGACCGCCGCTCGCTCCGTGAAATACGAACCTTCTCTTCAAGATCAGGGGGCAATACCTCACTGCCCACAAACGCTACGTCCAAATCCACGGGTTCAACTCTTATGCCGATCGAATCGCCATCGCCCATCGGCAGCAAAACGCACTCTGATTTCCGTAATTCGGGTGTTCGTGTGAAAGCCGCTGGAATTGTCGCTGTCGGTCCGGCTGCTGATGACGCTGCGTTCGAGGATGGGGTGGCGCCGCGCCCTGGTGTCCGTTTCCAAGACAAGCGAGCCGCGTGATGTCCAGGTCCTCGCTACGAATCGGTCGCTACTCCTGCAGCAACCGCCGCGCATTGGCTATCAACTGGTTCGCCCGGCTTACGGAGACACCAAGGATTTCGGAAATGCGAGTTGGAGACAGCTCGACGAACTCGACGACACGAGTGACTCCATTGGCTGCCAACAAACGGGCTCGGGCCTCGCCTATCCCGTTGATCTCACGGACACGCAAGTCTCCGGGCCCGCCAGGAAGACCTCCACGTGGCGGCGCAAGCACCGGACCTACCACCACATCATCCTGGGCCCTTGTCCCGAGTGCCTCGACGATCACAGTGTAATCGCCCGCGAGGGCGGTGAAAGAAAATTGGCCCGCGCCATCAGTTGTTGTCGTCTGCTCTGACCCCGCCCCAACTCCACTGTTCAAGCGAAGCCTGACAGCAGCACCTTCAATTGGCGCTCCACCGCTGGAGACGACGCCCGAAACCACGTTGAGCCGGACTTCAACAAATAAGGTCAGCGGCACCTCTGCGCCGTCGGAAACCACCCAAAACCAGGCATCGAAATCTCCGCCGGGCTGGCCGTCGCCGCTTGGAAGGTTCAGGCCGAGCCTAGTTCGAGGATGCGCGGTGGTCTCACCATCCAGGAAGACTCGGGCCCCTTCCGGACCATCCGCCCAGATGAAGTTACCCCGTACGCGTAGTGTGCAGCGAAGGCGGTCCACAATCGGTTGGCCGGGCGGGCCAAGCCTCGAAAAGAGCCGCCGGAGCCAAAGCCGAGCCGGTTCGTTAGGGCGCCACAGAATCGCATCCCTCTCGTCATTAGCGAACGAGATGGTGCTGGCAAGAATGACAGGGCGGAAACCGAAAATTTGCTCGACCCCCCAAAATTCGCGATCTTCGGGAGTCAGAGGTTCGGGCAGGGCAAGCTGGACCTCAACGATGGGATTGATGCTTTGTCTTTCGCGTTCCAATAAGTCGAGCACAGCTTCTGACAATGGTGCACTGAACTCGATGAGTAGACCTTCCGGAAGGTTCGTCGCTCGAATCAGCCCATTGAGAGGCAACACCTGGCGGTCGGCAGCGGTGCGCACACGCACTATTCTTAGCGCATCGACAGAAAGGGCTCGAAAGGTCCTTCGACAGTCCGCAACGACCTCGACATCGCCGTCGCCGAAATCAAGCAGAGCCAGCCTGGCGTAGTGGTGTTCGATTCCCTGCGGCGGCCGGAGCAGTGGTTCAGATTCACCGTCGTCCTGAATCTGTGCCGGCCATTCCACATCTCTCGTTGCAGTCCGTGTCGGAATCGACCAATGGTCTCCGCTTCGGAACTGGCTACCCTCGAAGCGAACTTCGACGCCGTTCTCCAGCGGGATGAAGTCGTCAGTCTCGATGGTGACCTCCCCGCCACTTTTCCAACGTCGAACCTTCGGGTGGGCGTCCAGCGACAAGCCGTCGACGGGTTGATCGAGGATGAAGATTCCGGTTGTCGATTCAATTTCATCAATCCGGCGGAGGGATCCGGGTTCGCCGGCAAGCTCGAGCAGGTCATCCGTAACCTCGACTATGTCTCCTGGACTGAGCGTAGCTAGTGCGGACCTTCCTGCGCTACCTAATCTGATACGATCCGACGGTTGCCCATCGACAAACTCCTCGATCGGAAACGCGTCGGAGCCATTGCCGTCATCCCATACAAAAGTGGCCTCGCCGGGGACGCCATCCTGACGAATCTCGACGCGATAGAGCCGATTGTTGAGACCGGTATAACGCGCACCGGGCGGCACGATGCAGGGATCGTCCGAGCCCTCGGGCGGACGCGCGCGAGCAGAAAGTTGCCCATCGGGGGGGGCGATGACTTCTTCCCACTGCGGCAACGGACTCAGGCAGTGTGCATCGGCATCGACCTCGATCAACCTGACCTGCCAGACGGTCTGCAAACGCGTTGTCGTATCCGGTCCCCCGAGGGCGACCTCCCGGATGTGTGGATCCTCGATGGCCGTGATATGACGTTGCCATACGTCCAGATAGGCCAGAAAACGGCGTCTCTCACCCTCGAAGCTCGGCAATTCCTGGCCGGGAAGATGCGGTTGCTCGCTAAACGAAACCTCCTCTTCGTTCTCGCACAGGGCTCCATCCACGTAGTAGTGACCTGCTCCAATGCTCAGCACACCCTGAAGATTGCGAACTTGAAAGCCTGGATCGTCCGCAGGCGCACCCGATTGGCCGACGATGTCGCGAAGCGCTGCCTGCCTCAGATGACTCTCGATTTCGACTTCTTCGAGTTTGTCGGCATCAGTCCTCACCCTCCCTTGCTGGTCGAGGACCGCGCAATAATGCTTTCGTGGATCAAACGTGTATCGAGTAAAGTCGCCTTTCATCGTCTTGCTCTAGCGTTGCTTCCGTTGGATCTGGGACTGCACGCCCACGGCCAGCCAATCCAGTGGGACTATGTCGAACACAGAATACCGGCCTCCATCCCGAGCCTGAGATACTCATCGAGGCGAATGCGGAGACTCTCCTCCCGATGAGACTGTTTCAAAGAAGAGAATGCGCCCATCTCCGACTCATCTTCGGCTCCCCGTCGGATTTCCACGGGAGCGTCTGGTGTGAGCTGGCAGTATCCGGGATCTCCGTATTGGAGGGAGGTGAACCGCGGACGGACTGCGAAGGCGAGGCGTTCGATCTCTTCCAGCGTCGCCCCTTCGGACGCAGCAGGCTGACAGTGGAACCGTCGTGGGACGGTAGAGCCGAGCGGGACATGCGAAAATCGCATACAACCCTGTTGACGCTTGGTAACTTCGACCAAACCGAGGAAAAGTGACTCGGATGCCAGGCGAATTTCTGTGGCCCGAACGGAGCCGATGATCGTCGCGCGCTCGAATTCCACCAAGCCTCCCATCCTTCCATCCTGCAATCCCTGAAAGGCGAAGTCCGAAAGGCTGTTTGCATCCACTATCGAATCGCGGATGGCTATCCGGCAATCCGCGACAGTGCGCAAAGCCCCGATGATTGATCGCTCGATTTCCACGGCGGTCTCTGCTGCCTGCAGCGTCAGACTCGTCTCGCCGGGCTCCAACGGCTGCCCGGTTTCACTGAGCCGGCGGCCCGGGACAAACGTACAATGCCTGATGCGCAGCCTTTCGAGCTCTCCGGTGACTAGCATTGCCTGATTGGCGACCAGCAAACCATTCAACTCAAACTCGCTGCCTTCTCCCCCCGAAACAGCGACCTCGCTATCCAGAAACAGCGCGGGGCGCTGGCCAGCGGCGGCCCGAACGATCAGGCTGCTTCCTTCCGGAATATTGATCGGGGGAAGTGTCTCACGATAGGTGCCGCTGTCATCGATCTGGATGACGCTTGGGTGTTCCCGACGCTCTGCGTCAGAAAGTCCGACCCACGCGGCCAGCGCTGTTTCGATTGTCTGAAACCCATCCGCGTTCTGATCGGTTCCTACATGAAGAAATCTCACGGCGGAGCTGTCAAATTTCTCTCCCCGATCGTAAGACCCCCCCCCGAGGCTGGCGCTGAAACCGTAGTGGTACAGGACCCGCACAAGGCCCGAGGCGGGTTCACCGTGGAAAGCGATTCTGCCCAACTCGGGATCGATCGAGATCGTCTTACCCGTCTGGTACCGGGTGCTGCCAATCCGTAAGATCGCATGCGGCAACTTCCTCCCCCGCAATAAGTGAATCGCCATCCCAGACCGCAACACTTGCATTCTCGCCATAAAAGTCCTCCAGGTGCTCGTGGAAATCACGTCGCCGGATGGGATCGGGCACGTTGCGTTCCGTCGCGCTGGTGAAGGGACTGGCAATCGCTTCGGGACGTTCAAAGAGCGTCATATCGTTCCCAAGCGGACTGAAGGTGAAATGGAGGCCGGTGCCGTCCTCGACTGCATGCGGCACGCATCCTCTTAGCTCGAAGGCCGAAAGCCTCCAAAGGTGTACACCGACATTCGGGATGTTATAACGGCCGCCGCCGTGCTCGATCTGGCGTACCTCCAACAGATGCGTCGAGCGTTCAAAAGGTCCCCCGAGCCGTGAAAGCGTTGCACCATCGCGCAGATCGGGTGTGCCATGATTGTCCATCCGCAGATGGTTGAGGTTCTGAGTCGTGGACAGTAGCGTAAAGTATTCGACCGCACGGGCCGGCCAACCGGTCACGTCCCGTGCCAACTGCTCCACCACGGCGAGAGTTCCCTTGCGACGGCGGTAACCCAGGGTGTTTGCGACTTCCGCGCGTGTGCTGAGCTGTCTCGCGGACGTAGGGCGAACCCCTATCAAGTCGCCGATATAGGGCACCACCCAATCCTCGCAGGTCTCGATAAACCCATCGCGGTAAAGCTTCTCGATCTCCTTCTCGAGAACCTGCGCCTGTTCGCCCAGAATCGTGATCAGGTCACGAAGCGATTCATCCCCTTCGGCGTCGCGCTGGCGGTAAACCGCTGGCAGCAACTCGTAAAGGCGTTGAGGGGTGTAACCGCTCATGGCATTTCTGAAACCTGTATGCCGAAAACGCTTAAATGCTGAGCCGGCAGAACCTTGCCTTTGGGATCCCGCCGGGCCGACAGAGCAGGCAGTCTGAACGGCGCCTTTGCAAGGGGCTTTTTCTCAAGAACAAATACCTTGGCAAACAGAGGAGTGGCTTCTCATGACTGAAACGCAAAACATCGAGATCGATCGCCTCGACGCCGCGAACCCGCTGCATGGTCGCCACGACTTCGCTCAGCGTCACCCCCTGCCCAAGTTCCCGCAGCTCGAACGAGAATGTCTCGCGCAACGAATCCTCAACGGCCTCGATTACGATCTCGCCTTGATGGTCCGGGTGAACGAGCACTTTGGCCGCGACATCGAAAAAGCGCTTCTCATAGGATGCCACCAACAGACGCTGGAAAGGATCGCGAACACGTTCCATGGCTTCCACCAGATCTCTGTAGTGGTCGGAGTCTCGTCGGAACGGACGCACCCTTTTCACCAGCAATGGTGACGTGAACCACATGACCGTCTCCAAAGCGCAGCAAGTCAGCCTTCGCCTTTGAGACCCCGGCAAAGGAACGCGCAAAGTCCTCGAAATCCTGCAGTGAGACGATGCGTCCGAACGTGCGCACGGAATTGGGGGCGTTCCTTCGGGCATCGGCAGCCGGACTCGGGATCTGCACCTCCGTTCGCGTCCATGGGATTGATCACCTTCTGCACCCACCGGGGCTGGGACGCCAGCAGGCTGATCTTGCCCGCGGAGAGGTTGCCCGCAGCGCCAAGCCCACTCCGATAAGTTGCCGAGATTTCGGAACCCGTGGATGGGCGCTGACCGGTATTGCCATCACCAAACACAATCGTTGTCTTGTCTTGATCGTCGCGCCGCAGAACAAAGCGTCGCGCATTCGCCGCCAGACCGAAAAAATACTCCGTTTCCTGCCAGAGCACACCATTCACTCTCAGCTCAAGTGTGCTTTGCGCGCCGCCCGGCACCGGAGCAGAAGTGTTGGTCATCAGGGCATGGCTCAGTTGGAAAGACTGAAACGACTGCGATGCGTCCCCAAAGCCGAGCACTTCTTTCCGGCTCTCCCCGTGCGTGGCCGGCGCGACATTCCCGTTCAGCGTGACCGAATCGCGCCGATATGCGCGCTGCAGGTTTTCCTGGAACACAAGCTTGGTAAAGCCGGCTTCATGCACGGCCTCTTTCACGATCGCCATCTCGCTCTCAACGATGTCTTCGAATCCGTCCGGCGTCCCCGACACGACGACCACCTGCCACGGTCGAATCGAGCTCTCCAACATGTGATCGAGCTCGATCGTGTCGCCGTTCACAGAGCTATCGATGGGCTTGCCTGCGAGCGCCAAGGGCTCGCTTTGCGCGTAAATGGTTGTTGTTCGTAAGTGGAACGCAGCAAGTTGATCTTCGTTAGCCTCTAATGTCAGCGCTGTTACCTCCGCATTTAGGGCGAAATCAGCGCGCGAGACTTGCTCGGCTCTTTCTACACGGAAGGCTGCTAGTTCTCGGTTGCTCCCAGAACCTTTGAGCAGAACCCAGCTCTCCGGCACGATTTCAGGAAATACTGCATCGAGGAGGATAATCTCTTCTTCTTGACCCTCACTCCCGTAGATATCCACGTATTTGAGCTGTTGTCCTTGGCCCGGGCGACGGGGACTTTCGTTTATGGGCCAGGGATCATCCTCAGAATCCCATGTGTCCGGATAGAGTCCAACGCCCGGTAACGGATGCGTTGGCGCCGAAATCCAAGGAGCCGGTAACGAATCCCACAGCGGCGCATTGTGCCCAAACGGCGCCGTCTCAACGCGCATCGCGAAAACACCCGTCTTTGTATCGGATTTGGGACTAATGATTATGTTGTTGAGATACTTAGGCAGAAGATCCGGTGATAACGTGTGCATCGCTGCGAAGAGATCCGCGTCGTCAGCAGACCATGTGAACTCGGCAGCGAGTGTAGCGACATTCCCGGGCAACGGGTCGAACGATTCGGTGAACAACACTGGTGGCGGTGCGGGAGGCGGCGGTGCGGTTTCTGGAACATCGGCACTTGGTGGTCCGCCACCTTCGGTTTGAGAGGCCTCGGGAGGTATCAATTCCACCCGCGTGTGCTGCTTCTCCTGGTCGGGTTCTGCACTGACAACCTGCAACGGAATTCTGCCAATCTCGCCGGGATTCTCGGGATCAGTGTTCTCTCCGGCAAGTAACAACATCCAGTCGCCTTTGGTGAGTCCGGTATTCGTCCCCTCGAAATAGAAAGTGTTCGTGTCGCGATTGAAAAGCTGCGGCTCGGTCTGCCGCGGCCGCATCGCGTTCCACTCGGGATGGGCCACCAGATCCTCAATCGTCTCGAATGTTTGCGGCAGCTCATCCCCCTCCGGAATGTTCTGCGCTCGCGTTCCTGCTGGAATGGGCACATCCTCCTCCGCGCCGGGGCTGTCTTCGACGGAAAAGGCAAGGTAGGTGCTGGCAGCGACGCCGGGATGTGGCTCGTAGCCAATACTGCGCGCGTGCTCCTGCACCGATCGGAGCTCGGTGGCCGTCCGCAAATACCCTTCGTTGGCGACGCGCTCGGTGTAAAAGCTGAGGACGTCCGCGACCATGGCCCACGCGTCCAGGAGTGCGATGGTTAAGTCGCCGTTGTCGCGGGTTCCGAGTGCCTTTAGGGCCGGCATGGCGCTGATCCGCGCCTGCATTGTGGCTTTGAACGTGCCATGCGTCCCGACCCGATAGGCGAGCGCCGCCAACCCGGGCCGGTTCACATGCTCCGCCGGCGTCAGAATTTGAACCCCCTCACAGCAGTGACACGCATTCAGACGTTCATCTTCGGTGCTCATCGACCGCCTCTCATACTTAAGGTCAACCGGCCATTTTCCTGGAAGTTCGGGTCGTTATCGAGCCGCACGACTTCAAGTCTGTCGACGGTGAGGACGCCGGCATTCAACTCGCCTGCCGCTCCGCGTCCCCAACGTTGGAGAAGCGTCACCTGTGCGGAACCGACACCGGTCACGGCCATAATGGCGGCGTAGATTTGGCTGAGATAGACCGATTGTCCAAAGGTCCATTGGTCGGGATGAAAGAAGGCACGTTGCCCGTTCGGAAGAACTCCACTTCCCAGCCGCTCGATCAGTTCCGCCTTGATCTCACCGCGAAAATAATCCGGTTCGACGCAGATCGTGACTGCGATATCCAGTGGCACGAAACGCGGTGCATTGATTTCAAGATCATGGCCGGCCATCCGGAAACGTCCCACGTGCCGCAAGATGGATTCGGTGAACTCGCTGTCGCCTGTCACCGGCAGTCCTCCGCGCCGGTCAATGGTCAGGAAAACGGTGTTCCAGCTCCCCGTCCATTGGAATGTGGCGGCGGCACGCTGCACTTCAGGATGCCGCTCGGCCATCCGTGCATAGTCGTCCTCCGTAACCGCCCGCTCCTGGACCTTGAACGTGTGGGGAGCGTAGGCGCGCACCTGGTCGAGACTCTCCGGCCTTTCACCGCCCCATGCCGACAGGGGATTGCGCACGGAACGAATGCCGGCCGGGACGTCGACAACTTGTCCGATCGCCTCGGCACCAACATTCCCTTCAGGACCGTTTCCCACCCGATAAGAAGCCATAAACCCGGCGCCAAGTCCCGGACGGATGCCGTGGACGTTGGCACCGAAGCGGAGCCGTGCCCGTCCATCCTCTTCCATTTCCGCCACAAAATGCCGGTCCCCGCCGCCGCTCCCCAGGAGGTCGCGTCGTGCCTCCCACGTCTGCCCTCCTTCACTGGATAGCCGGATCTGCGGAAGGGCATGTTGCGCTCCGAGCTGTCCAAGTTCCGCTGCCGGCCGTCCCGCATGATCCGCAGGCAGCGGAATGCTGTGGGTCAGTGGCGAGTGCCCGAGCGTAACGCCAAACTCGCCATCCCCGGTGAAAATCAGGTCCTCCTCAATTTGGGTTTCCCCGTGATCGGCAAGCACGACGTTTCCCCGAGCAATACTGACGTCCTCGATCGATGCTCCCCCCTGGTCGATCGACGACAAGCACAAAGGAAACGGCAACGCATCTGCCTGTGCCCACTCGATCTCGACGACCGCGGTGCCATCGAGCGGATCCTCGGTTGCCTCCACACGCGTCAGCCGAACCACGTGCCTGCGTGACGGATCGGCATCCGCTGCCGCACCCGTCCGCGGTCCACGCACCTCTTCGAACAACAGCAGGTGGCCCACCTCCAGGTGGGGCAATG
The DNA here is from genome assembly GCA_963820865.1 of uncultured Verrucomicrobiae bacterium. Taxonomy (GTDB): domain Bacteria; phylum Verrucomicrobiota; class Verrucomicrobiia; order Chthoniobacterales; family Terrimicrobiaceae; genus DASTFP01. The sequence continues at coordinate 10,946 of CAWGBZ010000005.1, read as the reverse complement.
GACCGCGCAAGGTCGCAGCCGTTGCCCCTTTGGGCAGACAACACTGCTCGTCGCTCCATGTGTAAAAGCGAATCACGATCTCTTCCCCATTCTGATCGATTCCGTTGTGCGCGGAACGCAGCGTGACATCGTGGAGGGTCTCGAACACCGCCGCGCCGGTGCCTAGCGCCTCGCGCAATGCGTCGCCTGAAAGCACGGCCTCGCCGGAACCGAATCGCGTCAGGAGCTGCGTCCCGTGCTGGGCGTCACCCGGCCCCGCCAGAGTCGCTCCGTCCGCCGAGGAATTCTCCTCGACGGTGAAAGTCACATACGCGCGCGCATTGGCGCCTTCGTGCATGAAGTAGTCGCGCAAACGCGCGTGGCGCCGGACCGAAATGCGACGACGGGCGGTGTCCAGATAGGCCTCCGTCCCAGCCGCGTCGAGGAAGTAGCTGAGGTGGTCACCCACGTATGCCAGCATCTCCACGAGGGCGATACCCAGATCCGCCGGATTGCGCTCGCGCCAGTCCGGGACCAGAACGGCAAGACGGTCCAGCATCAATTGCTTGAAGCTCGCGTAGTCGCGCGCCAGGTAATCGATATCTGGCTCTGCGAAGGTCGCGGGGGGGCAGCGATCCACCGGTTTGCAGTCGAAGTCGGTGGGGCAGTTGACCTTGAAGGAGAATTGGACACTCGAAAGGCGCGGATCAAGGCCGGCGACATTCACCAGCCGCAGAGTATAGGAGGAAAAATCGCCGCGCATATTGACGTCGATATTAGCGATGTCATTCTCAACTCCCAATTCAGTGGCACGCACATTGGCGATTCGTTCACCGCCCTCGATTACCACGTTCTGTAAGCCGATGTTTTCGGGAATCGGCGTTTTCAGGAAGTGAATGCTCAGCGTCAACTGATCCTCGGACACTTCGACGAAGTCGATGCCATTCAAAGCCCCGGTGGAATCGCGTACCGCTCGGCGCCGCCCTTCCTCTCCACAAACGTAGCGCGCTTGCATCTAGACCTCCCGCGCAAACTGCGCCGTGATTCGTTGTCCCGTGCGGCGGACGGAATACTCCACTGTCACGCGGAGCGTCGCATCGTCGGTGTCGACCTCCACGCGCATCACTTCGATACGTCCGCCCAATCGCTGTTGCAATGCCGCCTGCACGGTCGCTTGGACAGCCGCGGCGAGAGCGTCGTTATTTGGCTGGAACACGAGCTGCAGGATGGGCGTTCCAAAGGTCGGACGGTTCACTCGCTCACCCGGTGATGTAAACAAGACCTGCTCGATCAGGTCGCGTGCATGGCGGTCCTCGTCGCGGCCTGCCGTTCGGCCTCGCCGGTCCACCGTGTAAGGGAAGGCGATCTGCGTCATGATCCTACGACTCTTGTGGAGACCAGCATCAATAGGGGAGGCCCTTGCGGGACCTGGTCCGCTGCCTGACAGAGCATCGGCCTCGGAGCTAGGAGCGCGGGTTTCCCATTGACGAACACCCGCCCGGAGAGCTGGACGCCACTCACAAAAGTGCACGGATGCGGAGGGCCTGACGGAATGGTGAATGAGCAGCCTGCGATTGCCACCGGCAGAACAGAAGTCACCAATGTCTTTCCGGATGTAACCACTCTCGGCTCGGGAACGAGCGTCAGCATCTGTCCCGCGTGAGGACATGCCGCCCGAGCCCCCGGGGCCATTACAACGAAACTCGAGGGCGTAAGCGCCATTTCGTCTCTCCTAGGTGACCACCAGCGCGCCTTGATTAATGATGACACTCTTCCCAACCATATCAATAATCGCGCCTTTGCCGTTGTTGATTGTGATCCCGACATCGCTGATCGATATGGTTGCGCCATTCGGACCTGTAAGAAGAATTCCCGTCTTGTTGTCGATCGAAAGGCTGAGCTGTCGCGGAGGCGGCGACGCCTGCAGGACGATGGCGTGGTGTGGCGGGACCGAGGCCTGCGCCAGGGCGGGAACCTCTTCGCGTCCATCCCACCAGCATCCCATCCATATCGGATGATTAATGTCGCCCTCCTCGAACATGATCCACACGCCTGCATTAAGCGGTGGAACCAGATAGACTCCCGATTGTAGGCCTGTCATCGGCACGCACGGCATCGCCCAGGTCGTCGGCAAGAGCCCATGGACATCCGGGCACTGCGCCGTGACCCTGCCCTTTCCCAAGGGATCCGCGTTGCTAATCACTCGCCCGCGATAAACGCCCGGATACGTGCGTCCCTCCTCCTCGTCGTCGTTGATCATACTTTGACCTTCTTGATGTTTGCCACCAGGTGATTCCGCTCGAGCGTGAAGTTCTGCTTGTACTCGCCGCGCTTGATGCTATGCGTAACGCTATCCACGCGGTAGGTGCCATCATAGGTCAACCCGGCGCCGCGGACGGCAACAAGCTGCCTAGCCTTCAGCACTCCACCGTAGCGGGTCACGTCCAGTGAACCAGAGGCCGTCACGGCCTCCGGCATGTTCTCCACCAGGGAGATGGCCTTCAATACCAGTTCGCCCGCAGAGAGTTTGGGGCCACCCGGGATGACTTCGACGCGGTCCTTTGCGGGCGGCCGCAAACCCAGCGGCACTCGTAGGGGACCCGGAATCGGCACAGGAAACGGGGTCTTCGTTCCACGCAGCATTTGCCACAAGACCGACACATAGTTGGCCTGACCGTCGTAGGAAAAATCAAGGGACTCGACGTTGGTCTCGGCATCCATGTTGACGTTGAGCGGCGGCTGCGAGGAGCCGGTCGAAATTTTGGGCCCGAAAAAGGCAGTAGTCGTGCCCACCGCTGGTCCAGGCTCAAGATAAAATACATATCCGACGCGTCTTGCGAGTGACTGAAGATAATTGTAATCCGTCCCTTCACGAACCGTGATCTGCTCGAGTGGGTTTGGAACAAATGTCTCCAACGGAGGGACTACGAGAGGAACGATGCCGAACGCTGCATACGGCGCCAGGACAAGGTTTACCAGTGCGAAAGTCGGAGCGGGTGGGTTTGGAATGCCGGTGAAATCGATGAAATCCATGAGCGCCGTGAGATCGAGGCAACTCAATGTAAGCGTGGATTTCGCCGCTTCATTGCTCGGCGTCAGATCATACCTGGTGACAATACCTTCGAAGATAGGTGTAGCCTTGCCTGCCGCCGTTACGACCACACGCACGCGCGTCTTGTAGTCGAAAAAACCGGCGGGCAGCAGGACACGATTGATCCGGGATGCTTTGCCCACTGTGAATGTGAGCTGGCAGCCACTTTGGCCTTTAGTCGAATGTTTCACCTCGACCGAGGTGAGCGCTTCGATCAGGTCCTTCTTCGCCGGCAGCGGATGACCCGGACCGATGAACAGCGAAAGGTAGAACGGCTGGCTCATTGTTCCTCTGGCGGCCCCGGTATGCCTTCCGGCAAAGTGATTCGCAGTTTGCGCCCCACCGTTTCAGTCAGTTCCAACGGATGCATGGCGTTGTTGGCGTCGCAGAGAAGATGGAACTGTTCCGGGTCGCCCAGGTACTGCGCTGTGATGTTATCCAGGCGGTCGCCTGCGGTCACCGCGTGCTCCTGGAGGACGGCAAATCGATCCGCGCGCTGGAGAAAACGCCGGCGAATATAGGGAACCGTGCGCCCGTCCGGCAGCTCCAGGGTTGCGGTTCCAATTCCATGATACCTGCTGGTTGGAGAAACCATGTCTATCCTCCCCGCCGTCCAGGTCCTGCCGCAACAGCGGCACCCAAGGCCCGCAGCACCTGGGCGATGGGATTCACAAGTTCGATAAATTGATGGTGGCCCAGATAGAGACTGCTGCCGCGGTGGTCAAAGGGAAGATCGTTCACGCTGAGAACCTGCATTCCCAGCGTCACCTTTGCGCGAATGGGATTCAGCCTCTGATCGAACGCCTCCTCCGTAACGCTACACTCCGTGATCCGGACCGGCAGCAGCCGGTGGATTCCCCAACTGAATAAAGCAAGCGGCGCTTCCGCCGGCAAGATCTCCAGCATTCCCGCTTCCGCTAACTCGTCGTTCTTTAGAAGCGTCGCGATTTGCGGGTACACGATTCGCTCCAACGCTGCGAGTTCCGGACGCAGCCCAAACACCACGGCATCCTGATTACGGTCCGGATTCTCCAACTTGTCCGTGGCATCGAGCTCGGCTTCCAATTGAATCGTCTCCACCGGAGGCCCGGTCAGCCGCAATGCCTCCGAGCGATCGCCGCCTTCGCCCGCTCCCCGAACTTTCAGGCTCCGCGTCAGCTGCGGGGGATTGATTTGCAGCGTGATAGTGTCCGTGATCTCGCCCGTCGCCGGGTCCATTAGCATTAAAGCGCCCTTGGCATGGCTCGGGGAGTTGGGAAACGTAGTCATACATTACGTTATCTATTAGTTGTTCCGCTTGAACTACTACAGCGCACCCATCCCAGAAGCGCACTTTTGTCCTTTCAGATCGTGAAGAATAGAAAACCGTCGGTGGCCTTATGACTTCTCGACCACCGCAAAGGTTGCACGTCTATTCACATGGCCAGTCAACACTCTAACGTCCCCTCAACCTGGAAAGATCGTATCGCACTCCCCGCCTCATGCTATCAAGATTATCGCTGGCGCCCGCAATGTACGTGCCGTTCTTCAGGAAAGCAAAGTGCATGTCATCATTGGAAGCCATAAATAGAATGTCGCTTACCCTGACGCCACTTGGAAGCGGGCTTCGTTTCACGTCGTGTTTGCCAAGATTGTCGCTGCTACCCCTTCCTACCCAGAGCTCATTGCCTCTCTTAAACCAGGCGAAGTGCATGTCGTTGTTGGAGGTTATGAACAGAAGATCGTTTGGACTCGCCCCTGAGGGAAGCCTGGACCGATACCAATCCCTCGTAACGCCTATGGCATTGCTTGGTCCCGCGCATACCCACAGAAAGAACTCCGGATCGCCTTTTGGCACGCGCTGTATGAACCAGGCGAAATGCATCGTGTCGTTTGAGGAAATGCTTACAAGGTCACCTATGCGCATAGGTTTGCCTTGGAACGCCTGAATCCCGAATGCGTAGGGAACTCCCGGACGATTCGTGTTCGGTGCGCTTCGTCTCGAGAAGTGGTTGGTGCTGTCTCCCTTAACCACTGTATTGTTGTCGAACCATGCCAAATGCATTTCATTGTTCGCAGAGAGGAATACTGCCTCCGCGCTTTGAGCCCGTTGGAGGGCAGCGCCAAGCAGTAGGATTGCCAGGGCCAGGGTGATATAACACTCCGGCTTGTTTTTCTGTTCATCATTTAGTTGGGCACCACTCGACTTTGAGGGAACGACACACTTTTGTTTTTGATTTGAATGGATAGGGGCCGAGCCTGGAGAAGTCAGGAACCAAGTTCGTTATCAGAGAGATTGTCGGGCAGATCAAAGGCAATCTGCTTTTCCCCGCCGTGGGTTAGGTCAAACGAGCTGTCGCGAAGCACCTTATAGTCAGCTACTGTAGGCATCCTTCTTGACTTTCTTGAGACTTGAATACGCTGCAGAGTCCTAGCCTGCGCCTCGGGTTAGTTACTTGCTCGAAATATCACCGATTTGGCCAATCCCGACATCGTTTCTACGACGTGATACGTGATTAGGAGAGGTTACTCCTGATAACTTATAGCTAAGAGGATTCGGGGAATCCAATCTCTGCCATAAGTCTTGGAATGTCCGTATCTGGAACGCCTTCTTTCTTAAGCCAGTCTCTTACGTGGGATCGCGTATAGGTTACGACTCTTCCAGTCCAACCATCAGGTTTCGGGAATTCTTTCTGAACTGCATCGAGTCTCGCTGGCAACTTCGCCTTCATCTCGTCGGCCGCTTTACCTGCTGGTCGGATTTCGATGAGCACACCTTTCTTTCCGGTGCGATTGATACGATCCGCACGAATGTGATGACCGGACCCGTCGCGAAAGCGAATCTCGATGACTTCCGCCTCGCTCGGTCGCGGAAGCTTTCCTCGATCGACGCGGTGCCGGCAAACCGATGTACAAAATTGCCTCTCTTAAACGGATCTTTTACCTTTCCTGGCGAAGGCTTTGTGACAACTTTCGCTCGAGCCACGGGATCTTCGAGTACTTCGGGTGCGCCCGGTTCATCACTCACATGCGTTTTGCCGGATAATCGCTCTTCCTTCTTGAGTGGTTTAAGTTTTCCCTTTTTGACTTTTCCACCACGCGCGATGAATTGCTCCGACGGTCTCCAGCGCCTGTGCTATAAAAAATACTCCGCGAGCTCCGCCCATCTCTCTCGCAGCGACGCCACCCTACCCAGACCTCTCCCACTTGCCGCCCGCCTTCTCGGCTGCCGCATGTATTTTCTTTGCAGCTTCCTTTGGAGCTTTTGGTTGCTTGCTCTTGACACCCTTTCCTCCTCCCACGCTCGTGCCGCCCGGCGGAGACTTCCCCTTTGGAACCTTCACAAAGGAAGCAGGTGGGCCGCCTGCCGGCACGGGCGATGGAGTTGGTTCCGGCAGTAAGTCCCCAAGCGTCTTCAAACGCTCACCCGCTTTCTTTCTCCCTCCGCAACGACTCCCTCGGCGACGATCGGCTCCGCGGTTCCTCTCGCTGGGGTTCCTCCCAGACTTTTCCCGGCGCGACCTCCCGAAATCGCTGCCATGATCATCGCTATGATCTGCCCGGTAAGCTCTCCGATCATCGACACTCGCTCTTCGTCAGAGGTCATCCTCATAATGGTCGACCCATTGCTCCCCCCAAGCTTTTAGCTCGGGTATCACGTTCTAGAACCCGTCACAATCGAAGCCAGGCTGGTTCGTAGATTATCCGGGTCGCCGAGGGCAGATTCGAAACATCCAGCAACAGTTCTGCGAAGCCGAGGAGCAAGGCTCGTCCCGACGCTACAGCCTGGTTGAGACCTTTATAGAGTCCCACGCCCGCGGAGAACCACGCCAAGAACCAGATTGACGAGTATGTCGAGAATGGTCTCGGAAGGGGCAATGATCGCTTCTGCCTGCTCTTTTGAGCCTGGATGGCAGTCTTATTATCTCTTCCTCAATCTCCTCGAAGATCTGCTTCTTTACATCCTGGGCTGCGGCCCCACCGCCTGCTGCTTCAGCCAGGTTGAAACCGGCCTCGATCGGTTCGTGAATGTATTCCTCAGCAGTTGAGCCGACGAACTCGATCCGACCAGCAGCTTCCACGGCTATTTGAATAACCTTGGCCCTGGTCTCGTTGATTGTCTTTGGCAGGTTCTCGATGACTTGCTTGTCGTGTATAGCCTTTTCGACCCTGCGCCTATGCGCTTTCATCGGATGCTAGCCGCCAGTGTGCTTGTGGGCTGCTGCCAGTATCCCACCCCCAAGCTCAGCCCGCCGCCTTCTGTGGGCCGGATAACCTTAAATTCTGCATCGTCCCAGAGTATTCCTCAACCTCTTCCCGTTGTAACGGGTCCGAGTCCTCCTGTTCCATAAATAATAAAAACCCCGGCTTCTCTTTCTTCCCTCTTTCGTTTGTACTCTTTTCCAGCGCCTCTATTTGAACTTCCAGGTGTCTAATTTGAGCCGCAACGTCAGATAGTAGCTCGCGAAATACTCGCGTTCCATGGCAGCCTGAATCTCATGCTGCATGCCACCGCCAAGTCCTCGCAGCACCAGTTCCTCTATATGCAGCTCGACATTCATTCGCCCCAACCCCTCATCTCATTCCGTCCAGGCTGCATTTCTTCACGTATCCGGTTCCCGTTTGCATGTCGATCTTCCGTCCGTTCTTGCGCTGCCGGCTGTAACCCGCAGCAGCAAACCGCCGTTGCAACCACAATGCTCCAATCGCTGACCTTTACCGGCAACGTCAGCTCTTCGGCGGAGCCTATGTCCCAGCCCGTCCCTTGGCGTGCCATTGGGAAGGCCCTTCTGCCAGATTTCCGCACGCTGCTTCGCATCCGGAAACGGGAACTGAACCACGAAACGAATGCGCCGTTGAAATGCCGTATCGGCGCCATTGCTTCATGTTGGTAGTGAGAATCGCGAGTCCGCGATAATCCTCCATGCGTTGCAGCGGATCGCTGATCTCCACGTTGGCGTAACGATCATGGCTGTCTCTACGACCTCGCTGCGCTTGCCGAACAGGGCATCGGCCTCCATAGAAAGCAAATAGCACCGCCAGGGCCTCGGCGGCGTCGAAGATGCGACGCAGGTTTTTTTCCGTCTCGCCGATATACTTGCTAACGACCGACGCGAGATCGATGCGGTAGACGTCGAGACGCAGCTCATTGGCCAGCACTTCGGCCGCCATCGTCTTGCCGGTGCCGCTGGGACCCGAAAACAGAGCGCTGATCCAAGTCCGCGGGCGCATTGGGCGGCGAATCCCCATTTCTCATACACCCTATAGCGTTGCCGCACCTGCGAAGCGATCTGATGCAAGGTTTCGATCTTGGACGCGGGCAGCACAGGTCCTCCCAGGTGGCCCGCGGCTCGATGGGCTGGACCAGGGCCTTGTTCCTCGCCGGCCTCGCCTGGGTACGGCAAGCTGCCCACCGTCGTCCGCCGAGTCGTTTGCCATTCGAACGGCCGCGCTGCAGTGGATCGGCATCCCGTCCGCCTTCGCGCGCAGCCGCGTGAATGGCACTGACTCCGAGGTTGAACTGGGAGACGAGGACGAGACATTCGCCATTGACTCTTCCCCATCCCGGAGCCGAGGGCGTTCTGCCACAGCGTGTGCTGCTCGTCGCGGGTCAACGCCGGGACGTGGAAGGGCCAGGCTGGATCGCTCGCAGGTTGATCTCGCGGGTGCGGGTGGCGACCACCAACGCCCCTCTGGTGGCTTCGACAAACCGTTTGACGGCCCCGCGCCGCAGGGTGTCAGCGGCGTCGAGATCGTGGCAGTCGACAACCAGCGCGCTGCCCATCAATGCGGCTTCGCGGGTCCACCGCCGCTCGAAGGCGTCCAGCTGCGGCACATTGGGCACGAACGCCGCATCGAGCCGGTAGGTGGCGAGCCCAAGCAATGCGTACGCGGCGACCGCAACGGAGTGCTTCGCCTCGGCGTCCTGCCCGTAGAGCTGCAGGACAGGAAGAGGCGTCTCTCCGGGAGCTTCCGACAAGGCGGCGGCGATCTGTTCGGCCAGGGCGTGGTAGAAGGCACCAACTCGAATTGGAGGCTCAAAGAATCCAGCAGGCCTTCGAGTCGGGGGTCTAGATAGGATATTCCAGTGAGATAGTGCAGCACCCGCTCGTCAATCTTCAAGGGACTGCCGGTTAGCGAGCCTCCGGGCTTGATTTCGATGAGCCGCCAGCGCCGCAACGGCGCATTCGGCGCCAGGGCACCCCAATCCGCATCCGGAAACACGGCCAGGGCAAGGCTGAAGGTGGGTGCGATAGAATAGTCTTGTCCCTGTGCGGCGGCGCAGCGCCTCGCCAGTTTGCCGTCCAGCTCCACTCCGGCGCAGAGCAACAGCGTATTTCGCTCGAATTCGGTGAGTCCGAATGTGTCGCAGAGAACCTGCAAGTCCAGGCGGTTCGGACATGCTGGCTGCCAGCTCCTCCAAGACAGCCTCCACGTTCGAAAACGGTGAATCCGGCGCCGCATCGTTTTGTCCGTCCGTGCGGCGATCGAGGGTTTCGCCGAGCGCGTCGAGGGCGAGCGTAAGCCAGCGCTGATTCGCCTCCAGCCAGTCTGGGTTTCGCATGGCGTTCATGTCACCGGCACGGTTGGACCGATGTATCGTCCGAACGTTTCACTATCCTCGTCATCGTCAAAAACGAGCGGGCTTTCCGCGCCATCGATCTGCACGCGGACGAGGTAGGTTCGAGGTTCCAAATCCGGCGTTTGAAGCTCGACATCAGGCACGGAAACCGAGATTTCCGAAGTCTCAACGGGCGGCGACTCACCTTCGAAGACATACGCAAGAGGTGTCGCGCCGGGCAGCATCGACACCTGGAAGCTCGTTCAAAAAAAGTCCGGACGCGCTCCCGGGCGGCGACAGCCGGGAACAGTTCGAGGTCCACCCGTGCCGGTTCATCGCCATCGGCCACCGTGGTTGCCGAGCGACTCGATCCGGGGTGCCACTGAGAGAGGCACGACGTTGGACTCGAACCGAAGGTGCGGAGCGTCTTGGGCAACACGGTGAACCACGCACAGAGGCATAATGCCGGACCGCAGGGTGGTTAAAGCCGTGAGATCCACAGCGATCTCGCGGGCCGTCACCTGCTCCGACGCTACGGTCTCCCCGGCGATATTCACGGCAACGTTCTCGCCTCCCAACGCGCTGCCGAAAATCCGGATGGTGCTATCGGCGTGGATGGGAGCATTCGGCCAGGCACTCGACTCCACACTTTCGATCCGGATCTGACGGAACGGCTGGACGAAGATGCGTCTTTCGCGCACGGGCAACGCCGGAGCCGCCGTCTCGATCTCCTCCTCGATCAAGACCACCGAAGCCTGGTAGGCCACCGAGAGCACGTAAGGGATTTGAAAGAAGATGGACCATAGCTTCGAGAGTTCCTCGAGATTGAGCGGCAACTGCGTGAGTTTGACCCGGTCCACCTGGTTCGTCAGGTCGGCTCCTCGCAGAAAATGGTCGAGCTCCACGGCGTCGATCGCCTGCTGGATGATATCCTGCGTGAGTACCGGCCGCGCATGGAGCCTGCTTAGGCAGCTGCCGAGAAGACGTTCAGCCACGAGATCCGTCTCCGGGCCCCGGAAGCTGAACAGGTAATCAATATTGAGCCCGACCTGGGGTCTGCGGGTCAGGACTCCGGTCGAACTACGTGTCGGCAGATCTGCATTGGACCACGCGGTATTCGGGTTCACTTGGTAGGCAAAGATATTGATGCCCGGCTCCTCGCTGCCGTTGCTCGACGCCCGCGGCCGGCCGACCGTTGGGGTCACACCCGGCATGGCCCGCGCCGCCGCATCGGAGAGCAGGTGCCGCAAGGTCTCGGTGACCATCGCGATTGCGGCAGAAATTGCTCACCGCCGCCTTTCCTCGTGGCGTTTCGAAAAAGTCATCCAGCGAGAT
>CAWGBZ010000004.1:0-3454 GCA_963820865.1 uncultured Verrucomicrobiae bacterium | reverse complement strand
CGGTTGGTGCCCCCTCAAGTGGTGGGATTTGAGGGCTGAGGTTCGGCAGTGAGATGCCACACGAGTTCTTTGAGGAGCTCTACGGCGATCTGAGCGGCCGGTTTCGCGAGGGTCCACCAGTTGATGGGGGCCACCGCGTGATCCTCAGCGTGTTCCTAGCCAAGAGCACGAGGAGAACGACCCGATGGCCCTCGCCCAGTCTGCCCTGTCCGAGCTGCTCGACGCGATGCGCGCCGGCGGCGACATCGACGTGGTCCGCGAGGCGATGCGGCTCGTGCTCCAGGCAGCTCATCGAGCTCGAGGCGACCGAGGTGATCGGCGCCGGCCGCTACGAGCGGACCGAGACGCGCATCGACGCACCGCAACGGCAGCCGCAGCCCGGTTGCTGTCGACCAAGGCCGGCGACGTCGAGCTGCACGATCCCCAAGCTGCGGGAGGGCAGCTTCTTCCCGTCGCTGCTGGAGCCGCGCCGGCGCATCGACCGGGCGCTGTGGGCGGTGATCATGGAGGCGTACGTCCACGGCGTGTCGACGCGCAAGGTCGACGACCTCGTCCACGCGCTGGGCATCGACGCCGGCGTCTCGAAGAGCGAGGTCAGCCGCATCTGCGCCGAGCTCGACGACGTGGTCGCCGCGTTCCGGGACCGGCGCCTCGATCACATCGACTTCCCGTACGTGTTCCTGGACGCCACCTACGTCAAGGCCCACGAGGGCGCTCGGGTCGTGTCCAAGGCGATCGTCGTCGCCACCGGGGTCGCGGCCGACGGCGACCGCGAGGTCCTCGGCCTCGCGGTCGGCGACAGCGAAGACGGCGCCTTCTGGACGGCGTTCCTGCGCTCGCTGCGCAGCCGCGGCCTCGCCGGCGTGCGCCTGGTCATCTCCGACGCCCACGAGGGCCTGCAAGGCCAATCGATCGCCAGGTGCTGATCGGCGCCGCCTGGCAACGCTGCCGGGTGCACTTCCTGCGCAACGTGCTCGGCCACAGTCCCGAAGGGCTCGGCCGAGATGGTCGCCGCCGCCATCCGCACGATCTTCGCCCAGCCCGACGCCGCCGCGGTCGCGCGAGCAGCTCGACGAGATCGCCGAGATGCTCGGCCGCCAGTTCCCCGCCGTCGAGACCATGCTCGCGCGACGCCGCGGCCGACGTGCTCGCCTTCACCGCCTTCCCGCCGGCCCACTGGCGCAAGATCTGGTCGACCAACCCGCTCGAGCGGGTCAACAAGGAGATCAAGCGGCGCACCGACGTCGTGGGCATCTTCCCCAACGAGGCCGCCGTCGTTGCGCCTCGCCGGCGCGTCCTGCTCGAGGTCCACGACGAGTGGCAAGTCGCCGACCGCCGCTACCTCTCCGAAGGCTCCATGGCGCAGCTCTACGAGATCGACAACGATGACGGACACACGAAGGAGGTGGACCGAGAACCAACGAGCTGCTCGCCGGATAACGAGTAGCGACACCAACGTCGACGATCACATCGACGCTCTCATTTCCCACCACTCCAAGGGGCACGGCCCGTCGACGTGGGTCGGCGGCTTGCGGAGGTGAATGGGATGGCGTCGGCATCCGGGGCGCTTATCGCCGAGAGCTTGCAGATCGGCAGGCGCCACCGTGGAGGGCGTGCCGCTCGTGGTCGACAAGGTTGTTCGAGCCGACGTGGGCGACGTAGCAGCTGGTCAACCATTGACCTGGACTTTCATCGAGTTCCGTGTCGAGGTCGCTGACATCGACCGCTGGATCGAGACGCTGAGTGCAGTTCTCGACGAATGCGGCGGCTGGTACTGCGATTTTCGCTCGGCCGATGAAACCTTCGTTGTATTCGCTGGCCAGGCGTTCCGGTATCCGCGTAGTGATGTCGCGGGTCGCACGGAAGCCGCCGACGACGCCCGTTCCGTGGCGGTTCCTGAGGCCCAGATCGACTGGCCGGAGCAGCGATGTATGTGCCGCTACATCGCACGCCGAGGGTGCGCGTCGAAGGCACCGGACCGTCGCCAGTGGACCGCAGTTCGTGGTTCGATCGAGACCGCTGACGGGGGCCGGGTCGCTGTCCGATTTCTTGTCGAATTACGGCTCTGCAATGACGCGCTTGTCAGAAGTGTGGGCATAGTGATGCCGCAGCGGGAATTTCCCGCTTCAGAGAGGCAAGCAAACAAATGATCATCTTCCAACGACAGGTCACCTTCGAGGGACCTCCGGAAGAGGTCGCACCGTGGGCGCTGGAGATCACCCACGCGGTCAACAAGAGCACCCATTTGAACGTGTCGCTGTGGCAAGGGGTGTTCGGCGGACCTGTGGGCACGTTCGGGTGGAGCACGCGAGTCGACAATCTGACTGCGCTGGAGGCAGCCACCGACACACTTGCGGGCGACGCCAGTTACTTGAGCCTGGTAGCCAAAGCGCGCGACTGGACGTCGACGCCAGGCCAGGACGTCCTGCTGAGGATGATCCACACCGCCGGCGGCGATTACGTCCGTCCTGGCGTCGGTGGCTACGCGGAGGGGACCACTGCGATCCCGGCCGAGGGAAAGTTGGCCAAGGCCGGCGCTTTTGGAGTCGAGATGGCTGATCTGCATTCCAACCTCACCCACTCATCCGTGCTGTTTTGCACGTCGGAGTACGGCGCGTTCGGTGAAATGCGTTGGCTGGCGCTGTATGACTCCGCTGCAGCCGTCGATGCTGCGGCTGAGGCGATCGCCAAGGATGAGGACTATGGCGAGAAGCTCGACGACGCTGGCGACTTGTTCGTCGAAGGTCTTGCCCGACGCACGTTGGCACGACGGATCGGTTGAGACTGCCCTCTGTTCCTACGCCGCCGCAAGCGGCGGCGTAGGACCGGCAGATCCAGCGACGACGCTGTGTACGGATGGCGCGAGTCACGTCGACGTGCGCGACTCCATCCGCAACGATTGGCCAACGGAAAGCGACTTCCCAAGGCGCTCCGATAGCGCGAGAGGTGCCGATACATCGCACGTTGCATCGGACATTGCCGCCGATCACGCCGGGTCTCGCTCAGGGGAGGACGACGCGTACCGTGTCGTTCTGCACCCGTGGGGTAGGGGGAGGACAGCTCACTAGAACGCGAGCGCTTCGCAGCAGCACAGCCGACCGCGAACGAGTCGCGCCGAAGGCCCCGGATCGCTCGCGAAACGAGGCAGGGCCCCCGACGTTGAGGTCGGCCCGACGTTGACCAACATGGGGGTTGGACCACGAGGACACGCCGGTCCGACCGCACCTCACTACCTACCCATTCCAGGGCCTATCCAAAGCAACAGTCGCCGTGCTACTTCTCAGCTTCGGGGTCTTCGGCGGCGATCCTGGCTGCGTTGGCTTCGGCCTCCGCTATCTCAGCGGCGTGACGCCGGTCGTCGCGCTCCCACCCGATCTTGGTGACCACGATGACAATCGCAACGACGCCGGTCACGAGCAGAACCGCAGCGAAAGCCCATCCCATGGATGGATCG
>CAWGBZ010000003.1:0-40281 GCA_963820865.1 uncultured Verrucomicrobiae bacterium | reverse complement strand
ATTTCGCCGCATCAGCCCGGCCTGGAGCTCGCCTGGCTGGTGGTCATTGGTAAGAAACCGACAAGTCGGATGATCTCTCCATACGCAGCACGTATTCATGGGGGCGCGGCGGAAGTTTCCTTACCCGCAGCGTGACGGTGAAACGTGGCGACACGGTGACGCTTGAGGGTTGGCAGATCATCGGGTGGGATCCGATCGAGGAGCGCCTCCGTTCATGGACCTTCGACAGCGAAGGCGGATTTGCCGAGGGGGACTTCGCCCGCGAGGGCAGTCGCTGGCTGCTCCTGCGAGACGGGCGTCACCCCCGATGGCAACCGGACCGGAGCGGACAATACCATTACCAAGATCAGCGGGGACCGCTTTACATGGGAATCGAACAACCGGACGCTCGACGGTGATCCTCAGCCAGGCATCGGCCCCATCCAGATCAATCGAGTAGAAGGAAATTGATGCCGTGCCCCGAAGACTTCTATCCGTCCTTGCCCTGACGACGGTGCTCGCCCTGTTCTTTGAAAGCGCGGCGGTCTATGCGGGGCGTGGCGGTGGGGGCGGACGAGGCGGTGGCGGGGGAAGCTTTTCGCGGCCTTCCGGGGGCGGCTCCCGTCCCTCAGGTGGCTCCCGCCCCTCAGGCGGGCAAGTCTCACGGCCTTCGGGCGGGGGAAACGTTTCGCGCCCGTCGGGTGGGACCGTCTCGCGGCCCGCGCAACTTCCTTCGAGCAGCGTCTCACGACCGAGCGGTGGACGCGTACCATCCACTCCTTCGAAGCGGCCCACCGGCGTCCAGCGTCCCTCGGGCGCCGGGAGCGCCTCGCAGCTTCCTTCCGGTAACCGGCCGAGCACTGCGAATCGACCTTCCAAGCCTTCCAGCCAACCGGCCACACGTCCGGGAGGCGCGGAGCGTCCGTCACAAATGCCAACGCGTCCCGGGGGTGGAGAACGGCCTGAGACACGTCCAGGAGGTGGTGTTGCCGAGCGACCGACGCAAAAGCCGACGCGTCCGGGGGCTGCGCGACGCGTTCGGGAGGTGGCGTTGCGGAACGCCCGGAGGCGGGCCCAGGTGGGCGGCCCGCGCAGCTTCCCGCCAAGCCCGGCGCGGGAGTAGCCGAGCGTCCCGGAGGGAAACCCAGTCAACGCCCGAGTACGGGCGAGGTGGGCAATTTTCTGGGAATCGCTGGCGGTGCGGCGGCCGGCGGTGCGATCGGCGGCGCCCTGGCCAATCGCCCGACGCAGCTTCCGGCGCGACCGGAGGAGCGGTCAAACTGGGGGGAGTGGTCACAGAATCGCGGCGGTCAGTGGCAACAGCGCGTGGACAATCGAAACGACGCCTGGAACCAGCGCGCCGGGAACCGTCAACAGGCGCGCAACAACTTCCAACAGAACCGCGACGGGCGCTGGAACAGCCTCGAAAGCGCCCGGGACGACCGTCAGGCTTGGCGCGATCAGAATCGCGAGGAT
This sequence comes from uncultured Verrucomicrobiae bacterium, assembly GCA_963820865.1. Lineage (GTDB taxonomy): Bacteria > Verrucomicrobiota > Verrucomicrobiia > Chthoniobacterales > Terrimicrobiaceae > DASTFP01. The sequence goes on along the minus strand of CAWGBZ010000003.1, from coordinate 38,826 downwards.
TGGCAGCAGCACCGTCAGGATTTGTGGAACTACCGTGGGGAGCGCGCTGAGGAAGTCTGGGACAACGCCCGTGATTTTTACGACGACGTGTTTGATGATCGCTGGTGGGGTGTCTGCGGCTGGGGCGGTGCGTGGGTTGGCAATTATCCCATCAATCCCTGGTGGTGGTGGGCACCGGCCGCGTTTGGAGCCGCCGCGGTCTTTATCGACGTAGCCACCCCTGATCCGATCTACATCGATTACGGTATGAATGTCGTTTACGAGGGCGACACGGTCTATGTGAACAATCAACCGGTCCCCACCGAGCAATACATCCAACCGGCAATCGACCTCGCCACGAACGTCGAGCAACCACCGCCGCCTCTGCCGCCCGCGCCCGCGGCCCAACCCGCCACCGCTGCGCCTCAGGAATGGATGCCGCTTGGGGTCTTTGCGCTCGCGCAGGAAAAAAAAGGCGATCCGACCATGTTCTTCCAGATTTCCGTCAATCGCGCGGGAGTCATTAGCGGCGCCTACACGAGCGTCATCACCGGCGACCAGCGGCCCATCGCCGGGCAGGTGGACAAAACCACTCAGCGCGTCGCGTGGCGGATCGGCGACAATACCGGGACGCTCTTCGAGACCAGCCTCGCGAATCTCACGCAGGACGTCTCACCGGTCGCCATCCACTTTGGAAAGACGCATACGCAGGTTTGGCTGCTTGTCCGCATGCCCGAACCGGCCCCCGGCGATCAGTCGCAGCAGCTTCCCGCAGCGCCCAAAACGCCGCCACCTCTCAGCAAGGCAAAGGCATAGCGGCCCACCCTCTTCCGGTTTTGTGAAGAGACTCGTTGCCTTTCCCCCCCGAGCCTCTTCAGGATATCGATCCCCGAATGGACTTTCGAGGGATCCCTCCTTCAGGACGAGCTTCGCGAAAGAGGTTTCGGTTCCGGCAACGCGCCGAACACGGCAGGAAGATCAACCGATATTGAACTGCGTTTGAAGACGGAAGGGGACATGGTCGAGAGCGTGGGGCCCACGATCGTCGACGGGTATCTCACGCATGAACCCAATGGCACAACGAACAATCTCATCGAGGTCCTGGACGAGCAGGTAGTCAATCTGTTGCGTCCGTAAGAGAGGTTCGGTGACTCTGTTCATCTCGTGAGTAATGTAGACGGGACGATACGGATTCCTTAACTCGGCTAATGCCTGGGCCAGGCCGCGGTTGCCGCCCGCGACATTGTAGACTCCGAGAATATTCGGGTTCGCTGGCAGCAGTTTTCGAGCGGCCTCGTAAGTGGCTTCATCGGAGTCGTCGCCTTTGATGACCTCCAAGACCTCCACGCTTTCGAATTGCTGGCGCATGATCGAACGGAATCCGATTTCGCGATCTTCGTGACAGCGGTAGGAAAAGCTGCCGACGACAACGGCGACCTGGGCGCCCGGACGACCTTCCAGATGGCGTCCCATCAAATAGGCCGCGACGTTGCCAGCAGCGCGGTTGTCAATGCCCAGATAGGCCGAACGGGCGGACAATTCGATGTCTGAAACCAGAGCCAGAACGCGCTTTCCGGTCTGCCGGAGGCGCTTCAGCTCGTCGATAATCGGCGGAATGTCCTTGCAGACGATGGCAACTGCATCCAATCCACTCGTCTGACTTTTGAGCGCTTCGACCACCGCCTCATCGGAGGCGGTGCCCAGCCCCTCGATTTCCGACGCGCGATCCCTGTTTCGCTCGATCGCCGTCAGGAAAGACTCCGTAAAGGCCTGGCCTGCCTGAATGATAAACCCAAGGCGCTGAGGGGTCTGAGATGTCGATGACCCACTAAAAGTGTCCCGGGTCTTGAGTTCATATTCTGCCTCCAGCTGGACGACCGCCTGGTTCACTTTGTCCCGCGTGCGAGGGTGGACACCAGCTCGACCATGAAGGACGCGGTCCACGGTTGCCTTGCTGCAGCCGCTCAGGTTCGCAATTTCATCAATAGAGGGTCTCGCCCTGGTTCTCATTCCCTGGAGAATATCCGAAAGCTAAGAACCACTTCAACTCATAAAGCCTCATTATCCATCATTTACGACAATCGGACTGAGAGCAGGGCTGTTCAGCCAACATCACCTCAGGTCAGCTCTTCGGTCCGGGATGAAATTCACGCTTGAGCGCTGTTCCCGCACACTGCCTCAGAGCCTGGGGTTTGCGGCCCCAGGCTCCTTTGGCATAAATCGATCGAGAGTTCCTCTCAACCCGGCAGCTGGCGCTTCACTATTCGGGGTAAGCGCCGGAGACACGCTGATCATAGTCGATCAGGGCTCCGGTGATGACACCCGACTCCGGACTCAACAGGTAGGCAGCCAATCCGGCTACTTGATGCGGCTTGACCAATTGCCCCATGGGTTGAGCGGCTTCAGCTTTGGCCAGCCAATCGCCAGTGACACCGTGGAACTTCTGTTGCGTGGCGTTCTCACCGGGCGTGTCCATCCAACCGGTGAGGATTCCGTTGCAGCGGATGCGATTCGCTGCATAGGCATTGGCGACATTCTTGGTAAGAGTCGCCAGCGCCCCCTTCGAGGCGGAATAGGGCGCCAGGTAGGACTGCCCACAGTGCACCACCATCGAGAGGATATTGACGATGCTGCCTGGCTGGCCGGTTTCGACCAGGTGGCGAACCACCCCTTGCATCAACAAGAAGGGCCCGCGCACGTTGGTATGGAACATCCGGTCGAGAAGCTCGGGACTGGTGTCCAGCAAGGTGCCGCGGTCCGGTAAGGCCGCGGCGTTGACCAGAGCATTGACAGAGCCAAAACGCTCCAGGGCTGTGGAGACCAGCTTGAAGCAGTCCTCGGCCATCGACACGTCGGCCTTGATGAAGACACAGTCCGTGCCGAGACCCTGGATGCGGGCAGCCGCCTTCTCTCCCTTGTCGATGCTGCGCCCGCTCAGAACGATGCCACGCGCACCCTCTCGGGCCAGGCGTTCAGCGATGGCGAAGCCCAAACCTTGGGCTCCTCCGGTGATGATTGCAGTGGTGGTTCGGTTTCTTAAGAAGAAGTCGTTATTCATTGCCAGGTAATTTCACAGTTTGGTTTTAGTTCGATGGTCTTGCCCAGTCGAAGAGATGCTCCGGCGGCTTCAGCGAGATAGACGGCCCGCAGACCGTCGATCGCCGTCACCGAGGCCGGTAGTCCCTGAGCCAATCCGTGGATGAACGCCTCAATTTCCAGCCGATAGCTGTCGCCGTAGCGTTCCATGAAGAAGGCTCGAAAGCGATCCGGCGCGCCGAAGCTCGTGCTCGAGAATCGCTTGAAGCCGGTCGCCTGCGGATTGTCGGACATCACCATGCCCGCCGAGCCGAACGCCTCGATCCTCTGGTCAAAGCCGTAAGCCGTGCGCCGTGAGTTGAGAATGACAGCCTGCTTGCCGCTCGGTGTGACGAGGGTCACGCAAGCCGTATCGATATCGCCGAGCTTGCCGATCTCGGGATCGACGAGACAACTGCCACGACTATGAATGCTGGTGGGTTCTTCACCGAGCATCCACCGGGCCATGTCGAAGTCATGAATCATCATGTCGCGGAAGAGACCGCCAGACCTGGGTATATATTCGAGCGGAGGAGGATATGGATCGCGGCTGGTGATGGTCAGTTGCTCAAGGTTGCCGATTTCGCCACTCTCAATGGCTTTCTTGACCGAGGCGTGTCCGGGATCAAATCGCCGATTGAACGCCAGAAAGACGTTTCCTGCCCGATCCCCCAGCGCGTTCACGCACTGTTGTGCCTCCGCCAGCGTCGGCGCGAGCGGCTTCTCGCACATCACGGCCTTGCCAGCTTCGATCGCCTCAATCACGTACTTCACGTGGGTGTCCGAAGAGGTCGCCACCAGCACGGCCTCAACCTCAGGATGACGTAAGGCTTCTTCGGCGCTCCGAGCGACCGATGCGCCCGTCTTCGAGACGAGAGCGGTCGCGGCCGCTTCAGCAACGTCGAAAACGGTTACCAGTTTCGCACCTGCAGCCTCGATAGCCTCGGCATGCACCTTGGCCATCCGCCCGGCGCCCAAGAGGGCCAATCCGATCATAGTTCACCTCCGATTGGTTGAAAGTCCGAGTGGTTATGATGATATACGTGATGTGATATGATAAATCTCATTTGACATAGTGATCGTATCGCCTCATTATGAGGTTGTCAAATAAAACACCAATGCTTTTTGACATCAAATAACATCAACATGAAATCTCATCACTCTCTATCCCTGAAAAGACCCCGCGCGCTGCGTTTTCGCATCGCAGCGGCAACCTCTCTCCGCGGCTACGCGGCCGACAAACCCCTCGCCAGCACCACATCGTGCGGTCGCCTTGGCAACAAGTCCCAAGCCGAGCCTGTCAATTTGTGAAAACCGAAAACGCCTAGTCTGCCTCAATCCCGAAAATGAACATCCGCCCGGGGGTAGTCCGGGCCGTCCACCCGTAAGGAAAAATTGAAATGAAACACTTGATAATAGCATTAGCAGCTTCTGCCATCCTGATGACCTCTGGCATGGCTCAGAGAATCGGAGTTACGTTGTCCGCCTTCGAGCACCAGTTCCTCGTCAAGGTTCGAGAAGCTATGACGGAAAGAGCAAAGGAGCTGGGAGTGCAGATCCAATTCGTGGAGGCCCAGGGGGATATCGGAAAGCAGCTCAATCAGATACAAACCTACATCAGCCAAGGGATGGATGCGATCATCGTCAACCCTGTCGACACGATGGCGACGCCTAAGATGACGCAGCTTGCCACCGAGGCCAACATTCCCCTGGTTTACGTCAACCTTCAGCCAGCGGAGGAAACGCTGCCGAAGGGGGTTGCCTACGTTGGTTCGGAGGAGATCGTGTCGGGCAAGCTTCAAGGGGAGGCGATTGCCAAGCTTCTGAACAACAAGGGCAACGTCGTCATCATGATGGGCGAGCTTGCGACCCAGGCTGCCGTTCTGCGTACCGAAGGCGTAGAGAAAGTCGTCGCCCAACATCCCGAGATGAAGATCGTGGGAAAGCAAACCGCCAATTGGCGACGGAATGAGGCCATTGACCTCATGAACAACTGGCTGGTTGCCGGAACGCGGATCGATGCCGTCGTCTCGAACAACGACGAGATGGCCATCGGAGCAGTCCTCGCGCTGCAGCAGGCCGGCAAGGACCCGAAGAAAGTGTCATCGCGGGCATTGACGCAACTGCGGATGCGCTCGCCGAAATGGAGAAGGGCAATCTCGGTGTGACCGTCTTCCAGGACGCCAAGGGTCAAGGCAAGGGGGCGGTGGAAACCGCGGTCAAACTTACGAAAGGCGAGAAGGTTGAGTCCTTTGTTTGGATCCCGTTCGAGCTTGTCACTCCCGAGAACTACAAGGAGTACCTCACAAAGTAATGCTGGGCGCAGTCTCTGCTCTTTCTGTGGGGTGTGACGGTTTACGAGCATATACTGATGGGATTGTGCCTGCATTTAACTTGGGAAAATGAGTCTATTGTGGTTGCCGGTCTGGTCGAAACAGCCAGGCAGGTAAAGAACTCGATGTGAACGTACCGGAACTCGGGGCTCAATTCGAATCCGATATCAACGGTCAGATCTCGATCCTTGAAAATGCGGTATCGGGAAGCCCAGCGGCTATCGTGATGGCACCAACCCAATTCAAGGCGCTAGTTCGGCCGATCGACGAGGCGGCTAAGAAAGTTTAAGATTATTCGGCATCGACCCGGCCGCGGACTCCAAGGCCTTTACCTCCTTTCTGACGACGGCTCCCCGCTGTCGGGAATGGGTAATCGCAGATGATTTTATTCTGAGAGAGGCGCGCGGAGCGCGCGGTTAATGGGAACAAGGGCCTCATTGCCGGCCCTTGTAAAGCCCGTCTAGGGGGAACAGGATCGGCGCAATGACACCGGAAGCATTGTTTACGGCGGCCTTGCAGCTGGAGGCGGGCTGGAAAGTGAGCGAATGCCGATTTGAAGGCGAGCCGCGCCGGCTGCTTTTGAAGCTGGATTTTGAGCCGGGCAAGCGCTTTTGCTGTCCGCAGTGCGGCAAGCTTTGCCCCACCCATGACAGCAGCACGAAACGCTGGAGGCATCTGAACTTCTTCCAGTATGAGTGCATCTTGGAAGCGCGGGTACCGCGCAGCCATTGTCCGGAGCACGGAGTGTTGAGCGTGGCGGTGCCTTGGGCGCGGGAGGGCAGCGGTTTTACCCTGCTTTTTGAAGCCTTTGTCATGTTGTTGTGCCGGGAAATGCCGATGGCGGCGGTAGCTGATGCTCTCGGGGAGCACGACACCCGGCTCTGGCGTGTGGCGGCCCATTATGTCGAAGCGGCCCACGCGAAGAACTCGTGGGCGGAAGTCCGAAGGATCTCGGTTGATGAAACCGGTGCCCGGCGAGGCCATCGTTACGTGACCAATGTGCTCGACGCGCAAACCCATAAACTTCTCTTGATGGTCGAAGGCCGCAGCGCCGAGGCTCTGGAAGCTTTCGCTCACGCGTTGGTGGCCCACGGGGGAAAGGCCCAACAGATCGAACTCATCAGCATGGATATGAGTCCGGTTTATCAGAGCGGAGCGAGTCGCTTCTTTCCGCAGGCTCAGATCGTCTTCGACCCTTTTCATATCATGCAGATGGCTGGTCACGCTACCGATCAAGTCCGTAAGGAACTGGCTCGGGCGGGGGCCGATCTCAAGGGATCGCTCTGGGCGCTGCGAGGCAACGAATGGACCCGGAGCCAGGAGCAACGTCAGCAAAGAAGCGCGCTGTGCAACCGCTACCCTAAACTCGGTCGGGCCATCGGTCTGCGAGACATGCTCCAGGACATCCTCGCCGACGAAGATCAAGAGGCCCTGCGTTGGTGGTGCAAACGGGCCAAGCTCAGTCGGCTCGAACCCTTCCGCGAGTTGGCAGCGAGCATCCAAAACCATTGGAGCGGTGTCGTAGCTTTTCTGAAGACTCGGCTGACCAATGGCGCCATCGAGGCCGTCAATGGTCTGCTCCAACTTGCCAAGCGTTTGGCCAGAGGATTTCGCTCCCTCCGTTACTTCCGTATCATGGCTTACCTCAAGGCCGCCGGTCTTCATCTCGATCTGCCCTCTCTTAAGCCGTCCCCTGTTACCCACTCAAAATAGCGAATGGCCCTGACGACTGACAACGTTCAGGCCGGTCGTGTCGCCGCTGGCGCGCTCGCGTCCGCCGTCATCGCAAAGTATGGCAGGCCTGAGAGTGATGTGGCCCTGGTCACATCTATTTCAGGCGTTGGTTCGCTGGACCAGCCGTGCCAAGGGGTTCAAGGAGCAGTTCGCTGCCAAGTATCCGGCGCCGGGCGCAGCGAGTTTGTGCAAAGCATTCGTATGATACCTGGCGGAGTGTTCAAGGATTCCCTCCACCACGAGGCCAACGTGAGCCACTGGTTCACTTCGAGCCTCTCGGTTCTCAGAGGAAGCGCAAGAGAATCCAGACGTGCTCTCAAGCCTTTAGGGGGCCCGCCATGGGCACGCAACGGCCGAAATAGCATCCTCTCCTGCTCGCACAGGCAATTGCATCGTCACGGGCTCAACAATATGTAAGAGGATAATTCGGGCCGAGAGTGCGCGTGCAAGTCCCGCGGCGCGTTCGATGACGGGGTGAGCGGCATCGCTAAAATCGACCGCGGCTAGAATGGTATTCATGACAAACCGCCGACCGTCGCGAGAGCTTCCCGGTTCGATTCCATGCCTGACTCGCTGCCCAAGGCAAAGAACCTATCAACTGCCCTGATCGCTTCTCGCTCGTCGGGGCCCGAGGCTTCAATCTCGAGCGTGGCGCCAAGACCCGCGCAAAGAATTAGAAGACTAATAATACTGTTGGCTAATACTGTTGGCTTCTGCAGCCTTGCCGTCCAAGCGACAGAGAATGTCGGAACGGAACTGACCCGCAAGTCTGGCTAAATTCCCTGCTTGACAAAGGAGCATGCCCTCTTTCCATGGCACGATAACGGTTGTAAGTTTCATCGACAGACGATAGACTATGGCTGTGGTCGATGTCTGCCGGGCGAGCGACGATATTCGTGTCGGGCAAGATCCTACACCGAACGGCGAGCAGAGTTTGACTTCTCTTGACTTACCGTCCTGCGTTTTGGCTCCGTTGAGAGTTACGGAACTGAATTGTGCGGAATTGAAACCATTAGCGTCTGATCATTCGCCCGGATTACACCGAAGTCGACTTGCGGTGGCATAGGAAATGTCGGTCCAGTCGAGTACCCACTCCTAGTAGAGCTCGGGGGGTTACCGTTTACTGATGTCCAACGACGCGATGCGGGAGGTACGGTTCTTCCAGGTGCGCGACTTCTTCCTGGGTCAGTTTGATGGACAGAGCGCCGACGGCATTTTCCAGATGCGTGATCTTTGTTGCTCCGATGATCGGTGCTGTCACCGGCCTTTTCTGTAACAGCCAGGCCAGTGCGACATGAACGCGTGGAACCCCGTGCTTTTTCGCGATTTCCGCGACCCGCTCCACGACTTGTCGATCAGTTTCGGCGCTCGCGTCGTACTTGGTTTTCGCGATTTGGTCGGTGTCGGAACGAAGCGTGCTTTCGGACGACCAGTCGCGCGTCAATCTTCCGGATGCGAGGGGGCTATACGGAATCACCCCGATCTTCTCATCCCGGCAGAGCGGCAGCATCTCCCGCTCTTCTTCGCGGTAGATGAGATTCAAGTGATTCTGCATCGACACGAAGCGGGTCCATCCATGCGTTTTGGCGACGTGCAGCGCCTTCTGGAACTGCCACGCGAACATGGCGGAGGCACCAAGATAGCGAGCCTTACCGGCTCTCACCACGTCATGGAGCGCTTCCATCGTCTCCTCGATTGGGGTTTGATAGTCCCAGCGATGAATTTGGTAGAGGTCCACGTAATCCGTCTGGAGTCGTTTCAGGCTTTGGTCAATTTCGCTCAGGATCGCCTTGCGGGATAGCCCGGCGCCATTGGGTCCGTCGTGCATTTTGCCATGCACTTTGGTGGCAATGACAACCTCGTCACGATCCGCGAAGTCCTTCAAGGCGCGTCCCAGAATCTCCTCGCTTTTGCCAATGGAATAGACGTTGGCGGTATCGAAAAAATTGATCCCGCACTCCAGGGCCTTCTTGATAATCGGCCGGCTGTTCTCCTCGTTGAGCACCCATTTATGAATCCAACGTTGCGCATCCCCAAATCCCATACAGCCGAGGCAGATTCGGGAGACATCCATTCCAGTATTTCCGAGCTTCGTGTATTCCATTTGATCTTTCTCTCGCGGACGCCCTCTATCGCGCCCCGGCGCCAGACTCTTGTCAATCCGAATCATAGCCATTAATGTCCTCTCTGGAAGTAACGCGGCGCTCGCGTTCTGCGTGCCTGGCTCATGGTGCTATTAGCTTATTCTATTCAATAAGCTGAACCGTTACTGTTACCGAGGCGGGCACACGAAAGGCTTCCACGCCGGAATCGATCTTGCCGATGACGATGATGCCGGGATCGGGAATCTCCTGGCCGTCATGGCGGTAGAAGATCGCAACGTCAGGTCCAGGGGCCCAGTAGGCGATGTCCCCGACTTCGGACAATTGCGTTCGTGTCCGCTCTTTCGAGATCGCTCGCGGCAGGTGGCCGAACTCTCCCTGCGGAACAGATCGTTCATCGTCAGCGTTAGCGGCAACAGGGAAATGAAATCCTGGGTGGTCTTGCTATCGATCAAGGTGGCCGTAAGGACCTTGTCTGCGAGGTTCAGTCTGATTTTCATACTCTCTGTCCGCTTAGTCGTGGTCTTATCGGCGCCGCCAGCGGCATGACCAAAGGCCATTGCCAAGGCAAGGGTCAGAAGAATGCGCGTCATCGTAGTGTCTCTCTTCCTGCAGGAACGGGAGTGGTTCACCGAGGCACGACCTTGACTGTCGCAGAGCGGGCGCGTTTGCTGATCATCGGGCCGAGATACGGGCTGCCATGATACTTCGCGCGGTAGGCGTTGTCGACCAGGTCGTTGATCGGCCCGTCGGCCGGATCGAGGGTGACTTCCTTGGTCATGCCGGCGGCGGTGATCCGCCCCGCTTTCTGCTGCACCGCAGCCTGGTACCAACGAGAGTTCTGTCCGTAGTAGGCGCGCACGTAGAGCTCTTCGCCGACCGCGACAGACCAAATCCACGTCGGGGTACCGTACGTCACACCGTCCTCGCGAAACGGTGAGATGTGCAGGTCATCAGTCTCAGCGATCTTGCGCAGTTCATCTTTCGACCATGTGGTCATTTGTGAGTCCTCCTTGCTTTACGGGCGTGGCAGTGTCTTAGGCTGAGTTTGCAGGCGGTACTGGTGGTCGCTGACCTTTTCCATCCAATCGACGACCTTGCCGTCGAGCGCTTCCTGAATGGCGATATGCGTCATCTGACCGAGCGGATGGGTATGCCACGCGGTGCGAGCACCCGGTTCGAACGTGACACTGGCGCCGGCAGCGCGGGCCGGAGCGTTGGCTTGAAACAAGGGATCGATGCGTACTGTTCCGGTAAACCAGTCGGCCGGTCCTTTGACGGACGGCTGTGAACCAACTCTTTTGATTTCCATGTTGATCTTCTGGGTTTGGGTTAAATGGGCGTCGACTTGGGCTCTGAGAATCGCCGGAGTGGCGAGCACGGCGCCCGTGGTTTCAAAAGCCGCGTCGGGAAAGGGGCATAAGGTGCGAATAGCGGATTTTAGACTGTGGACTGATGAAGCAACAATCTGGAGTGAGCTTACTCCGCCTCGGTGGCGGCTGCTCTCGGAATCGTGCGGCACCTGTCTTATTCTTGCGGAAAAGCGGTGCCCGCTTTTACTTTCTAGAGGCGCTGCGGGACTGCGTGCGAGTCCATGCCGGGGTCCGCAGACATACCTGGGGAAAATGGCTCGGACTCGCGTAGCAACTTCGAACGCGATTTCGATGAGGCTGCGGGATGTTTCGCGGACAGAAGTCTTTCCCGGCGTAGAGTTAGAGAGTGCCGCTGATTCCTCTGCTGCTAGCAGTGCTACTCCTCGTCGTCGCGCTCATTCTCGCGATGCCGCTGCTGCTCGTCCTGCGTTATCGCGCGGGCACGGTGCGCCGGCTCGGTCGCCGCTGGGTGGCGACCCTGAACCTCGTCGCCCTCGTTCTTTCGACAGGGCTTTTCTTATACGTAGCTGCAATAACCAGCATTTGGGTTCCGGACGCCTTCAGATATTCTTTCTTCGGGCTCATGGGAGGATGTCTTCTGGGGCTGCTCGGACTGGCCATGACCCATTGGGAGGAGACGCCACGGGCGCTGCACTACACTCCAAACCGCTGGTTGGTCCTGATCATTACTCTCGCAGTGTCAGCGCGATTGCTCTACGGGGTTTGGCGAATCTGGCACGCATGGCGCGCGTCCGGGGCCGATACCTCGTGGCTGCAGGCAGCGGGTGTGGCCGGTTCCCTGGCAATTGGAGCCATCGTGCTCGGTTATTACGTCATTTACTCTGCAGGCCTGCGCTGGCGACTTAGAAGGCGTGCCAAGACTTAGCGAGTGACCAAACTGGCGATTGCCACCCGGTGATTCTGCGAATCAACCGACCTCACGCCAACGCTGCTGTTCTACTACATTATCTTTCTTGTCATAGTCCCGCTTTACTTCTGGCGGAACCCTTCGAAGAGCGCCGCCGGCATGCCCGCATAAGGCAGGACGTTCGTCGACGGGTGGGACTTCAATGCGACGAGCAATTCATACATTGGCGTGCACGACTCAATGGACCACCGGCCGGGAGGAGGCGAAATCGCGTCTGCGACAGAGTGCCCCTATGGTCCAATAACCAGCCAGGGGCTTTCACAGCGCTCCTCGGCAGGGTGGGGAAAATGGGCATGCCCGGGCCGTGGCTCGCACGAACGAGCCGGCCTTGCCGACCAAGAGAGGTAGATCCGATTAGACCAGGTTAGTCGCCACCTCGATGTTGCCACGAATGGCATTGGAGTAGGGGCACAACTGGTGTGCTGTGTCCACCAGAGCCTGGGCAACTTCGCGCTCCAGTCCCGGCAAGCTGACGTTGAGACGGGCTGCCAGGCCGTACCCCCCGTGAGCCGTGCCGAGGTCCACTTCGGCGTCGATCGCCACGTCAGAGAGGGCGACCTTCTTTTTGGCGGCCGCGAGCTTGATCGCACTGAGGAAACAGGTCGACCAACCCGCGGCAAAGAGCTGCTCGGGATTGGTGCCGGTGCCCGCGGTGCCGGGAGGCGACACCTTAATGTCAAGTCTCCCATCGTCGGTGCGCGAGGATCCGCCCTCCCGGCCCCCTGTGGTGTGGGCCTTGGCGGTGTACAACACTTTTTCGAGTTTTGTCATGGTAGGTTTCTCTATTATTCGAGTGGGTCCGCGATGATTTTCCGTTGCGCGGTTTTCAGTTCATCTAGCAAAATTATGTCGAGTGTGCTCAATCCAAAGCATCGTTTACGGACGTCCCTGCCTGGCCATGAAGTCCTGTGTGAGGCGGATGATTTCTTTCGCCTGTAAATCCAGCGCGAAGTGCCCGGCGTCCAGGATGTGCACTTCAGCTCGGGGATTGTCCCTCTGGTACGCTTCTCCACCGGCGACCGTGAAGGAAGGATCGTAGCGCCCCCAGAGAACCAGGAGCCGCGGCTGGGTATCGCGAAGCCATTGCTGCCATTTTGGGTACGACTTGAGGTTATTCTGGTAGTCGTAAAAGAGATCCGCCTGAATATCCGCCTGTCCCGGCCGGTTGAGAAAGTAGGTACTCGTCCACCCACAAATCAGGGTTGTATTGAGCCGGATCCGGCGAGGTCCCGACGTGCCTTTTGCGGGTTGCTTCGAGGGACAAGAGGTTGGTTCGCAATTCGGCCTCGTGAGCCGGACGGTCCTGCCAGAAGGCTCGCCGAACCGCCCAAAGAGGCGATAAGCCTTCTTCGTGCGAGACAGCATTTTGGATAATCATCGCCTGAACCCTTTCGGGATGCGCCAGGGCCATGCGAAAACCGACTGGGCCGCCGTAGTCCTGCATGAAGAGCGTGTAACGATCGAGATGCAGTTGCTCCGTAAAGTCCTGCATGACCTTCGCCAGATGATCGAAAGTGTAAGCGAAGCTCTTGGGATCCGGCCAGGACGAATGCCCAAAGCCGGGATAGTCCGGCGCGATCAAGTGATATTGAGTGGCCAACTCGGACTCGAGCAGCGGCTGATACATCCGGGAAGAAGATGGCAGCCCGTGCAGGAGCAAAATCGTCGGTCCATCTTTCGGCCCGGCCTCTCGATAGAAGATATCGAGATCACCGACGCGGACAGTGTGATAGGAAACTTCGCCGAGCACGTTGGCTACGTTCATGAGGAGGATAGCTCCGATGAGGATGTTCGAGGCTCGTTTCATGGATCGAAGGCCCTGGGAGAATCGGACGCGATTGTCCTCGGCGCAAGAGGACTTCTTCCGGCGCAGCTGGGTTCGGTTTGTGTGGCCGGCTTGAGGCGGCTCTCGCGCAGTCGCGCCCTGGTTGCCGGCCGCACGCTGGAGCGGCCCTCTCGGCGCCTTACCTTGCGGATCCGTCCGTATCACGGAGCGGCGGCTTAGCGGAGAGGGCTGGGTAGCTGCTTCTCGGCAAACGTGATTCCCCGCGCGGTCAAGGCTTCGGCAGCCATCGGAGAGACCACGCCGGTGATCGCGACTAAATAGCCGCTCGGACGAGTGGTGAACTTTGCGGCCTTCAACGCCGTGATGAAACGCTCGGCCATCGGGGTCCAGGCCACGTAGTCCCATTGGATGGGAACGACGACGCTGCCGTCACGGATCTGGCAGACCGTTAGGCCGTTAAGATGGGTGATCCGAGCTACGGGACTAGTGTTGTTCAGATTGGCCATGATTTGCGCGCTCTGCTGAAAGGCGAGAGCATCGTGTTCATCCTGACTGTTCGCGGCCCGAAGGATGAACTCTCCCTGGCCGGGAATGTTTCCGAGCTGCGCGAGGGCGGCGACGGTAAGCGTCTGTGTGGTCGGGGAAATCGCGCTATTATTCACGAAAGCATTCGCCGCGTCGGGCGCGATGCCCATGTTATTGATCAGCACGCCGAGATTCATCTGCCGCAGTTCCCCGGGGCTCTTGTCGCGCAGCGAGTCCTGCAACGTCGCCGTCCAATTGAGTCCGTGGAGGGTGGCGCCGGCCGCGCCACCGATGGCGCCCATCCCGAGACCGACGGCAAACTTTCCGAGGAAGGCCGGCCAGGCCACTTTGTTCAGCTCATTCTGAAAGACCTGGTTGTTGCAGTAGGGATCCACCCCAAGCCGAAGAGCGAGGTCACGTTTCGTTTTGGCAAATCCGCTCAGGTTTTCCACGAGTTGACCCTGCCCAATGCCGGAGGTGTTCCCGTCGGCCACGTTCTTCACGGCCTCTCCGGCCTGATTAAGAAAGCCCAAGATACCACGCGGCACGCTGGCGAGTGTGGGGAGAGGATTGGTTACCAAATCTTGCGCGACGTTGAGCGGAGTCGCGGCGGCCTGGGCTGCCGCCTGAGTGAACTCGGTGGTCTGCGAGATGGCCTGCAGCGCGGCGATGCCCTGGATCTCGGCGACCCGGCGCATGAGCATGGCGTTGCCATCCGCGGTGAAGACTCCGTAATCGGAATCGATCGTATATTGGTTTGAGCCGGCGTTGGTCGGCACAGGATCGCGCACGGTAAAGTTTGGACCGGAGAGGTATTGCGGCTGCAGGATCGCGCTGGCACTGAGCGTGGGGAGCGACTCGAAAACCTCCGGCGTCGCTGATGCCGAAGGCGTCTGGGCGATTAGTTGGGCTGACCCCGCGAGAACATTGCAGGCAAGGAGAACGATGGTGCTTGGCTTCATGCGTGGAAGGAAAGTCTTTCAGACAGGATTGCAGGATGCAACGTCGACGGGAAGCCAAGGTGACTCGTCCGCAAGAGAGAAGCCGGATCGCGCGACAGAGAGACAGCCCGTTTGCGGGGACTGCTCTGGCTGGTTCCGGTGTTCTGGCTAGTTCACAAGGCCGAAGAAACGAAAGAAAATCAGAGTGAAAGCGCTTCTTCGAGTGCCTTGCGCATGACGGTGGCGTCTGCGTCGATGCCCGTCCAGGTACTTGATGCCGATGACTCCCTGGGCGATGAGCATGGCGAGTCCGTCCATCACACGGCAACCGCGGGCTTCGGCGTCTAGAATCCAGCGCGTCCGCGGCGGGTTCGGGATGCCATCGGCGATCACCATGTGCGGCTTTAGCGAATCGACATCGACGTCGAGCCGGGCGTCGACGTCGGGGTAGAGGCCGACGGAGGTGTTATTGATGACGATGTTGGCTTCCTCCGGCACGCAGTATTGGCGCGGCCAGGCGAGTGCCTCGGCTTTTGTGGCCGTCTTATCGTTCAAGAGTCCGGCCAGTTCCTCCCCGCGCGTTCGGTTGCGGTTGACCACCAAGATCCGTGTGGCGCCCGCAAGAGCCATTTCCACGGCGACCGCCCGGGCCGCTCCGCCAGCGCCGAAGAGGACAACGGTCTTCTCAGCGGGATCGATGATGTTTCGCAACGCCACGACAAAGCCGCGCCCGTCGGTGTTTTCGCCGATGTATTGGTCGTCGCGGCGCACGACGGTGTTCACGGCGCCGATGATTTGCGCCGACTCGCCGAGGCCGTCGAGATATGGGATCACCGCAATCTTGTTGGGGATCGACAAATTAAAGCCGACCCATCCCATCGCCTTCGCGCCGCGGACCGCGTCGCCGAGAAGTTCCGGCGGGACTTCGCAGTTGATGTAACGCCAGTTCAGCCCGTGATGCCGGTAAGCAGCTTCGACCATGGCGACGGTGGGATTTTCCGCGACTGGCTTCGCAAAGCAACCAGTCAGCTGGGCGAGAAAGTTGGGTGGTTCGTGCGTCATGAAATTTTCTCGGGTTCCCGTGGTCCTGAATTTGCCCGTGGAATCGAGGCTGGCCCGATTCGATTGAAAGTGATTCTACTTCAGTGAGTCCACGGCGACCCTTTCGATGGTCAGTCCCTCGTTGTAGCGCTTCATGAAAGCCGCGAAGCCGGCAACATCCGACGGATCCGGGGCCAACGTCGTGCTCTGTCCTTCGGCAAAGACCTTGTCGGAGAGGTAGGTTTCCAAGGGCTCGTTCTTGTCCCGCCGCAGCAGATAGGCAGCGAGCAAGGCGATTCCCCAGGCGCCGCCCTCCCCGGCGGTTTCCATCACGGAAACCGGCACATTCAGCGCCGCCGCCATGATTTTCTGGCCCACTTCCTCCGTCTTGAAGAAGCCACCGTGTCCGAGAACTGTATCGATCTTCACCTGCTCCTCTTCAAAGAGGATGTCCATGCCGATCTTTAGTGTTGCGACGGCCGAGAACAGGTGCACACGCATGAAGTTCGAAAGCGAGAAGCGGCTATCTGGTGTGCGCACAAAGAGTGGACGCCCTTCTTCCAGATGCGTGATGGGCTCACCTGCCAGATAATTGTAGGCAAGAAGCCCGCCGGCATCGGCATCGCCCGTCAGTCCCTTCTTGTACAAGAGCTCAAACAGCTTCGCTTGACTGATTTCCACACCAAGCGCATCCACGAATTCCCGGAAGAGACCGATCCAGGCATTGAGGTCGGAGGTGCAGGTGTTGCTATGCGCCATCGCCACCGGTTTGCCGCTCGGTGTCGTCACCATATCGATCTCCGGATGCAGTTTCGAGAGCTCCTTTTCCAAGACGATCATGGCGAAGACGGACGTTCCCGCGGACACGTTGCCCGTTCGCTCAGCGACGCTGTTGGTTGCCACCATGCCTGTGCCCGCGTCGCCCTCGGGGGGACAAATCGGGATGCCCGGCTTAAGTTGTCCGGTGGGATCGAGCAGCTTGGCACCTTCCTCGGTGAGCACGCCGGCCGCCTCTCCTGCCACGAGGACTTTTGGAAAAACGTCGACGAGCTTCCAGGAGATGTTCTCCGCCTTGAGCCGGTCGTCGAACAACTGGACCCTGCCCGCATCGTAGCTATTGGTTTGGCTATTGATTGGGAACATTCCGGAGGCGTCACCAATACCCAACACCTTTTGCCCCGTCAGTTTCCAATGAACGTAACCTGACAGCGTGGTCTGATAGCTGATGTCCTTGACGTGCGGCTCCTTATTGAGGATCGCCTGGTAGAGGTGGGCAATGCTCCAACGATGGGGAACGTTGAATTGGAACAATTCGGTGAGTGCTTCCGCGGCCTGGGCGGTGGTCGTGGTTCGCCATGTGCGAAACGGGACCAGGAGATTTCCGTCCTTATCGAAGGCCATATATCCGTGCATCATGGCGCTGAAGCCGAGGGCGCCGATGCTCTGCAAGGGGGTGTGGTACTTGTCGGAAACCTCCTTGCTGAGGTTCCGATAGCTCTCCTGCAAGCCAGCCCAGACATCTTCGAGACGGTAGGTCCAGACGCCATTTTCGTACCGGTTTTCCCAATCATGGCTTCCCGACGCGATTGGGGTATGGTCCTCGCCGATCAACACTGCTTTGATCCGAGTCGAGCCGAGCTCAATGCCGAGGACGGCCATTCCGCTAGCGATTGTTTTGGTGATATCGTTTCGATTCATGTTCATCTCTCCGAAGACCTAAAGGCATCTCTGCAAAGAGGTATTGCGGGCGTTTCAGGTTGGTTTGTCAAGCCTCCCGCCACGAAGAAGCGCTCGCGTTGCGGATTTGAGCGTGGAACCTCCGCTGACCTCCGAAGTCCCAATTCTTCCGCTCGATCACCGGGTGAACGGATGCGCGCCGTCAGGCAGGCGGTTGGCTTGAGACCTTTCCCGGATCAAATTCTGTAAAGACCTGCCCCAGCTTCTGAAACTCCCGCCGGGTCGCGTGAAGCAGGTGAGGCATCTTCACGATGCCGTCGTCCGAGGCGAGAAAAGCAGCGGCGAGAGCAACGTTCTTGATATTTCCACCGCTGAGTTTGAATTGGCGCGACAGGAGATCGAGATCCACATCCTCCGCCAAAGATATCCCCTCTGGCCAGATGCCGCCCCAGATGCGTCGCCGGTCAGTTTCATCGGGAAACGGGAAGTGGATCGAGAATGCCAGGCGTCGAACGAAAGCTTCGTCGAGATTTTGGCGAAGATTGGTGGCCAGAATCGCGACCCCTTCGTAATCCTCCATTTTTTGGAGCAGGTAGGAGATTTCGATGTTGGCGTAGCGATCGTGGGAATCGCGCACCTCAGAGCGCTTGCCAAAGAGCGCATCGGCCTCGTCGAAGAAGAGGATGATATTGCTGTTCTCGGCGCCCGTGAAGATGGCATCAAGATTCTTTTCGGTTTCGCCGATGTATTTGCTGACGACTTGTGAGAGATCGATCTTGTAGAGGTCAAGACCCAGCTCGTTGGCCAGAATGCCCGCCGCCATTGTCTTGCCCGTGCCGCTGGGGCCCGCGAAAAGGGCATTGACGCCCTTGCCGGTGGAGAGCTTGGCACCAAAGCCCCACTTGCCCAGGACGCGGTAGCTTTGCGCGACGCGCTGGCACATTTCGCCAAGTTGGGCAAGCGCGTCGGTGGGAAGGACAATGTCCTTCCAAGTATGGATTGGCCTGATTCTGCGCGCGAGCTTATCGAGTTTGGGATCGGACTGCGCGCGGCACGCAGCCTGGAGCTCTTCGACGGTGAGGGGGCCAACCTCCGGCGAGCGCGAACGTGCGAGATTGCCAGCCGCCGACATGGCATCTTGAATCTGGCCTGGCGTGAACCGGAACTTGCTGGCGAGCGCGCCGGCGCCCGCGTCCGTGGCGTGCGGTGACCGCCCATTAAGATGGCTTTCCCACAGGCGCTTCCTGATGCCTTCATCCGGTACCGGGATTTCGAAGTCGAAGAAGGCGACGTCGTTCAAGAGGCCGAGAGGTTTCCAGGTCCGACGGCCGAGAAGGAACAGAGTCAAAGCAAAGGTCTTGGCCACCTCGAGCAGCGACCTCAGCAGCGGCTGTTTGTCGTCGCCGAGGAGTGCGTCAAAATTCTGAATGCTCAGTGCGGCTGGTTGGAGCACCGCTTCGCGGCCCAACGACCAGAGCGCCTCCTCGAACGGCATCGGGCCAGCGGTTAGCTTGTCGGCTTCCGTGACCAAAAGAGGCAATTTGAGCTCCCGGCAAACGGCTTCCGCCAGCAAATGCTTCCCGGACCCGTACGGTCCGCCGAAATGCAAGACGATCGGTCCGCGCTGCGACTTCTCTCGTCCGCGATGCCACTCGATAAAGCTGCGGATACGGCTTCGAATGTTTTCGTCTACGGGCACTTCTCCGAGGTCAACCAACTCGGAGGCGAGTCGTGCAAACGGCTCAAGCCGGGCATCCATTTCGTTGAGGCCGAGAAGGAAATTCACGGTGCGGTCATCCAGTTTGAGGAATCGCGAAATCAAGGGCGAGGGGCCGTCCGGTGAGGGATCAGTCAGATGCAACAGGCGATACTTGAGGAGGGGGGACCTGGGGTCGAAGGCCAGCCGAACCGCCAGTTTCTCGGACATGGTTGGACAGAGGAGATTCAGCATGAGGTCAACACTCGCTTTCTTGCGAGTCACGTCGTCCTGTAAGTAGGCGTAAAGCTTTTCGTATTTGCGGTTCAATTCCGGGGCCAGGCAAACGACGAGGCATTGTTCTTCAAACGGGGTCAGGTGGAAGAGCCGGGCAAGGTAGGGCAACGGCAGATAGATGCCGGCTTCCAAGCTCGCCGTGCGCCGCGCCTCAATGTGGGCGGAGACATCGATAAGCGCCGCTTGCAGGTGGAGAGTCGATGGATTTTCAGCGTCTTGACCAGCGTCGGCGGACGAATCGAGCGGGTCGTCTAACAATCTGCGGATCTCCTCTTCCGTCAGCACCAGACCCTTGAATTGTTGCAGAGGAGTCGATGATGTTCCGGGCTCTTGCTCAGGCATCCGACAGCCAATCAACAAATCCAAGCGCCGGAGCTCATCGGAGAGATGCTCCCAGGCCGTTGCATAAGGCTCCGGGCCGGCGACTGTTGCTGGCTCTGCGTCTTTGGAATCAGCGGTTCCCGTCGGCTCCGTCACTTTCTCCGATCTCCTTTCGCCCGCCTTATGAGAAGTCGCTTTTCGAGCGTCACGCGCACGCAAACGCCGAGACGCTTTCATTGCCGCTAACTTGCTGGAAGGGACTAAAAGGAGTCAAGCTTCGAACGTGGTTCCTGGTAAAGCGGCGCTACGGTTCACGGTCGGGAGCACCTGAACTATCCGCTCAAAGCGCAATCCAATGCCGGCTGGTTGAAGGCATCTATCCCAATGGCATCTCGTCGGGGCATTTGCTCGAATTGGGACGGCGCTGGATTTCGGAACTCCTCCATTCTTACCTTGACGCTCCCAGCAACTCTCGACGATAAACGTCCGGTTCGCGCGCTTCCGCAAAGGAAGGAGGATCGCAAGGCCGCATGATCGAGTGAAAGATGGGCGCAAGCACTAAAGCATCACTCACCGTCCGTGAATCCGGGACAGGGCAGAGAGCGGGTCTTTCTTCTCAAGCAAACGAGGTTGGCCATTGCCCACAGGGACGTTCGACCGTTGATCAGATTTCCTTTCTGCAACGAACGGTGGGAAATCGTGAAGTGGAGCGGGTGTTGAGATCAGGAGTGATATCCCCGCCGGCGCGAACTCGTCCGTTGGTGCCTCCTGTTCGTTTGCACGTCAACCAGGGCGGGATACTACAGCGAAAGTGCGCCTGCGGTGGCGCGGCGGAAATGTCGGGAGAGTGCGAGGAGTGCAGCAAAAAGAAGCGACTGGCTCTGCAAACCAAGCTAAAGATTAATGAGCCGGGGGATATCTACGAACAGGAAGCGGACCGCGTTTCCGATCAAGTCCTGGCAGCGCAAGCACATCCTTTAGTTAGTGGCGCACCACCACGTATCCAGCGCTTCCCGGGGCGATCGAGCGGGCAGCCGGATGCGGCGCCCACCAGCGTAACCGAGGTGTTGGCCGGTCGCAGCCGGCCGCTGGAGCCGGTGCTTCGGCAGGACATGGAGCAGCGCTTCGGGCACGATTTCTCAAGCGTCCGCGTCCATACCGGCGCGCAGGCGCACGACTCGGCCCGCTCGCTCCGAGCGCTCGCCTACACCGTCGGTAACAACATCGTTTTCGGCACTGGACAATACGCACCGGGCACGAGGACAGGCCGGTCGCTGATCGCGCACGAGTTGACGCACGTTGTCCAACAGGGCGGAGGCGGTGGGCGGCGGGACGCACACCGCATGGTGCAGCGCCAGCCCGACCCCGCCCTCGAGAAGGAAAACGAGCAGGAGAAAGACTTTGGCATCGTCGGCCCTCCTCAGCCGGCGGCGGCGGAGCTCCCTGGCTTTGGCGACACGTCGGCCGATGCCGCGTGCCCGCCGCTGCCGACGAACCTCGGCCGGCTGGCGCCGGTCCCTCCGTGCCCCACGGCGGATACCGACATCACCGGCGAGCGGTTCACGTTCTGCCGCGCGTCCGACCTTTTCTCGCCGAGGTCCGAGCGGCCGCGGCTCATCACATGGGCGCGCTCGCAGCCGGCCAAGTCCACGTTCGTCGTCCACGGCTATGCCAGCGAGAGCGACGGCACGCCGACACAGAACGTTAACGTCTCATGTCACCGCGCCAAGCGTGTCGCGCGGGAGCTCTACAACGCCGGCGTTCGGTCGGAGCGCATCGAGATCGCCGCGCGCGGTGGAACCACGCGCTTCGGCGCCGGCGCTGGGAAGCTGACGCTCAACCGCGCGGCCGTTGTCCGGGCGGAGGCGCCTAACGCGGTCGCCACGTCGGTGCCGTCCCCGACGGATCGACGCGCTCTCGTCGACGTCGCGATCGGTAAACTTACGCGCGGCGAGTATCGGCTCGCCGCCGATGCCTACGTCGCGCGGTGGACGTGTGGCCGCATCCCGAGTCTCGCCGAGGCCGTCAAACGCAGTGTTGTGCGCATCGAGGGGGAGAAGCTGGCGGCCGACTTCCGGACGGACGATCCGACGACCCACCTGCGCGCGCCCGGCGCGCAACTCGGCGGACCGATCCCCGTCGGGCGAAACGAGATTGTGCTCGCCCGCGAGGCCTTCGACGACACAACCGATCCCCTTTCGTGCGTGATGGCGCGCATCGTCGACATGGTGTTCCACCACGCGGCGGTCGACACCATTCCGCGTGCGGAGCAGCACGCGGCGGCGCTGTTCCTCGTCGAGCTGGCGGGGCTCCCTCCGTGCCGCAGCCCCGACGCGCAGGTCGTCCAGGGCTCAGTCGGGCGACCGGCGTTCGACTGGTGGAGGCGCCCATCGACTGACCCGCGGAAAGCGACCCAGCCGGACTGCGGTGCATTCGCAGAAGGGCCGCTGGCCGGCGCGATCGCGCCGCAGCCGGCGCCCCCTACGTCGGCGGCCGCGCCTGCGTTCGCCGTGCGCCGCTTTTCGTTCGACGGGAGCGGCGGCGCGGCCACGGTGTTTGTGCACCCGGACGCGGACGTCGACCCGGCGAAGAACATCGCTGCGTCCGGACGCTTCCCGGGCTCCGGAACCTCCATCCGGGCGGTTGCCTCGGTGATGGCGTCCGGCAGTCCGGCGGAAGTGGCGCGATGGCAGGTCGGCTTCGTGCAGACCATCGTTTCCGACCGCGTGGTGGTGAACTATGTCGGCGGGCAGCGCGTGCGCTTCGAGCTCCCAGTCCCCATCCGCGACGGTGCGCGCCGCGACCGCGCCGCGCCACCGTGGTTCGATCCTGGCCTGGTCGATACCCTCACCGCACCGGGTAGCCTTGCGATAGCCGGGCTGTTTGCCGAACCGTGGATGTTCTTCCCGTATCACTTCATGGATCCCGCCCAACGCGGCCGCATGAAGGAGGTGCAGGACCCCAAGGACCCAAAGAAGTCGATAAAGGTGCCGCTGGACGAGATCGACCACGGCAACGTCGTCAACCGGGCGCACCGAGCGACCGTCTTCAACACCTGGCTTGTCGCGCGGCGTGACGATGCGCCGCTCGACCGGTTCTCGACGCAGTTCCTCGCCGGTCGCATGGTCGCCTGGACGCAGCGCGCGGACTTCATTGGGGCGGCTGGCACCGGCTCCTTCGACGCGTCGGTCGATCCCACGCCGCTCACCGACACGACCGACATGCAACTCGCCGGCCCGACGGCGGCCGAGCTCGAACCGCCGACGGCAGGCGGCACGCCGTCGCCGCGCGAAGTGATGCGCTCGCGTCGCGTCGTGGAGGTGGCGGAGGCACCGCCGAAGGCGAAGGGCGTGGGGCTGTCGTTCGCCGACTACGGCACTCGCATCCAGAAGATCGCGGACGAGATCGAGCCTCTCCGTCGCGCGCTCGACATCACCGACGCGCTCTTCGTCCGCATCCGGATCGATCCGACGACGGGACGCGTGGCGATCCACCGTCCGCCGGAGGCTCCCGCGGCCGACGCAAGATTTACGACAGGGGACACGTTCCTGACCCACCGGGCGGCGATGGCGCGGTTTGCCGAGGAGATCGTCTTCCGCGCGCGGAAAGATCTCGTGCTCGCCGACACGGCGAAGATCGCAAACGCCGGCTTCATGCCTGTGGCGATCCCTGCGATCTCCGAGCAGAAGCGGCCGAAGGATGTCATGTCGCCGCAGCGCGGGCTGGGCATGGCCGGTCTGCTTGCTGAGGAGCAGCTCGATACCGAGAGCGAGACGCGCCGGGCAGCGAATCCCGGCGTGTTCGACCCGGAGTTCCGCGTTCCAGTGACGGTGGCATTCGACTCCGAGAGGTACCTCTTCGACTTCACACGCTCCTTTGACGCCGTCCAGACCGCGTGTGGCAACACGCCGGGTGGCCCCCAATCGCGCTCCTGCGCGGTGCGGAAGTTCGCGGACGCCGAGCGGCTGAGCGTCGATGTAACGTCCGTGTCCGAGTCGTTGGGCGTAGACGTCCTCGCTTCGCCGATCGCGGTCAAGGTCACGCTGTCGCCCGTCACGGTGCAGATGTTCATCCCCCTCGATGATCTTCGTTTTAGTGGGACGAGCAGTCCCGGCCTCACGAAGGACTCGTTGATCCACGAGTTGCACCACCTCATCGACGAGCGCCTGCTCCTGGAGTCTCTCAAGACGCGGCTGGCGCGCGCGATCCGCGTGCGCGTCATGGAGCTTCGGCGACTCGCCGCGAACGACCCGTCGATGCGCGGCGGCGCGCTCACAAAGGGGGCGATCGAGGCGGTTGCGTGGGATGAGTACGCGCGCCACTATGCGGATTACGTCAAGGAGGGCGACCGGCTCAACGACCTTGTGCACACACTCGGAGAGCAAAACCCGGTGCTGACCGAGGCTGAGGTCCAGCGTCTGTGGCCCGAGTTCCAGATGCCCAAGCGTTTCCCGCACCGGGGAAGCTTCGAGCGGTAAGCGGTCGGGAGCGCTCGACCGTCAGCCCGGTCCGCGTCCGCCACATGAGGTCAAGCCAACTCCTCTGGGCTTGACCCTGGCGACAATTCGACCACCTTACCAATAAGCAGTGCTCCGTCACTGGTTCTCGAGAAGAGTGCCGCAAATCTGGATGATTGATTGAAAGATGCGCACAAGCGCCAAGGCATCACTCACAACACGTGAGTCGAAGGCGGAGAGAAGAGGAAGTTTCTCTTCTCACGCAAGAAAGCCTATTCATTCTCCGCTGACACGTTCCCCGGTTGGGCAAATTTCTTTTCTGCAAAGAACGATTGGAAACCGTGGAGTCGAGCGATTGCTAAAATCTGAAATTCTCCAAGCGAAGCTCAAAGTTAACGAGCCGGGGGATAGCTACGAACGGGAGGCCGACCGGATTTCTGACCAGGTGCTCGACGCGCCGACGCAGGCCTCGGTGGGCAGCGCAGCATCGCCGCGTATTCAGCGCGTTGCCGGGCAGCCAGCCGGGGAGGCCGCCTCGGCTCCCTCCAGCGTGGAGCGGACGCTGGCCGGCGCCGGCCACCCGCTTGAGCCGACTTTACGCCGGGACATGGAGGGACAGTTTGGTCATGATTTTTCGCGAGTACGCGTGCATCTGGGTTCGGCGGCCGAGCAGTCCGCGCGGGATGTGAATGCCCGGGCCTATACGGTAGGAGACCGGATGGCATTTGCTGCGGGTGAGTTTAATCCCGTGACGCGTGCGGGGCGGCGATTGCTGGCGCACGAATTGACGCACGTTGTCCAGCAGTCCGGCGCCGCGGCGAACGTGGTTCGGCGGAGCGATTTCGATGACGAGGAGCCAACCTTGAAAGAGGGCGGCAGCTCGCGTGGGCAGCCGCGGGGCCATGTGGAAAGAAGAGGCGGAGAAAAGCATCCTGGCAACGTCGCGTCCGGTGAGATCGATACAGGAACGAAATCGGGAGGAGGCGGGGGCGGAACATCTGGTGGAGGAGGAGGGGGTGCGGCGTCGAAAGTGGAAGGAAAGGCCGAAAACTTTGCCGGCAAGAGTGGCACAACGACGACCACGAAGACCGCCACGAAGACCGCCGGGACCGCCGAAAAGGCCGCGACGAGGACCGTGGTCAAGGCGGAGGAGGCGGTTATCAAGACGGAGGCAAAATTGGGGACGCGCTTGTTAAAGGGAGCCGGTCGCTTCCTGGCGGAGTTGGTGCCTGGCCCGGAGGACGCGATCATGCTGATGTACGATTTCGCCGGGTCCTACAAGGAGGCGTGGGAGATTATCGAGCAGCGCAACACGCGTAGAGGCATTGTCATGGGGATCGCCGCCGGGATGATGGGGCTCGACTGGGGATGGGTGCAGCAGAACCTTTGGCGGCGCTTCGCGACACCTGATGTGGCGACGCAAGTCATCGCAGCGGTCGGCAAGGCCGAGCGTTCCTACAACGACGGTCTCGTGCGCGGACACAAGTACGGGGCGGGTCACGGTCTTCGCGCAAAAAAGCGGATCCTTGGAGAAGCGTTTTCCGTTCTCGCCGAGGAAGGCTACACGACGGACGAGGCGGGGCTTTTCAGCATCGACACTGTTGCGCGCGTGGCCCGCGTGCTCATGCCACTCGCGGATGACTTCCTGCGCCAAGCCGCCGAGCGCAAGGAGGCGCGCGAGCAACGCGAGGACCAGCAGCGCCGCGCCAAGGAGGAGCGCTTTACCGGCTACAAATTCTAAAGTTTTATTGAAAAGGACGAAGATTCTGGAACGGACCGAGGGTGCGAAGCGCTTTCTCTCGATGCGTTCCTAAGGCGAAAGCGGACTGAATGACATTCTCCGCAACCGTGGGATAGTCGACCAGAAGATGAGCGCCAGCGGGAGAGAAGGACGCGCGACGCGCCAGTCCAAGACAGGGGAGAAGGACAGTTCGGCTCCGCGGGGACACAAGACCAACCCTTCTCGGCCGGCAAGGTCGCCCGTTGACCAGATCTCGCTTTTGCAAAGAACGATCGGGAACCGTGCCGTAGAGCGACTTCTGAAATCTGGTGTGGTCCAAGCCAAGCTCAAGGTCAATGAACCACGGGACATCTACGAACAGGAAGCGGACCGGATTGCCGATCAGGTGATGGCAACGCCGACACATCCCGCACTCAACGGCGCCCCACCACGCATCCAGCGCTTCTCAAGACAGTCGAATGGGCTGGATCCAGCGCCCGCCAGCGTAGACCAGACCCTGGCCAGCCCCGGTAGGCCGCTGGAGCCTGCGCTACAGCAGGACATGGCGCAGCGCTTCGGCCATGACTTCTCCAAGGTACGTTTACATTCCGGCACGGCTGCTCAGCAATCGGCACAGGACGTGAATGCCATTGCCTACACTATGGGACACGACATTGTTTTCGGAGCGGGTCGATTCGCCCCGGGGACGCACGAGGGGCGGCGGTTGCTTGCCCATGAGCTGACGCATGTGGTGCAACAGTCAGGGTCAGGTGGGATTCACGTGGATTCCAGCAATGAAAAACGTGGCCTGTCTGCGCCCGTTCGCTCGGAAAAAGCTTCTAACTTCCTATCCGTCCGGAGGGTGGGCGGTAACAGTGGGGTGGGCGGCCTGATCCAGCGTCAGCCGATTGAGGCGCCGAAGCCATCACGGCGCGGGCGGACCGAGGAGGAAAGACTCTGGCCCGTGATGCTCTCCGACGGCCATACGCTGCCTGAAGCCATCAAGGATTTCGTACCGCGGATTCTGAGCGCGATCAACGGCGCGCGATTTAAGCCGGTGCGGGGCAGCCGCCACGCCCGCGGAGCAACGCAAGAAGAAGCGCTCTGGAAGGGAACAGTCTCCATCGCGAAGCTCTTTGCACGAGACGTGATTTACAACTTCAGCGGGAGCGCGACACTGCTGGAAGTTGAATCCAACCTCAGTCGCCCGGTCGATCCCGCCAACCCGGACGAGCTCCCTGCGCCCAAATTCCCGCTTCCACCGGA
The DNA here is from genome assembly GCA_963820865.1 of uncultured Verrucomicrobiae bacterium. Lineage (GTDB taxonomy): Bacteria > Verrucomicrobiota > Verrucomicrobiia > Chthoniobacterales > Terrimicrobiaceae > DASTFP01. The sequence continues at coordinate 11,575 of CAWGBZ010000003.1, read as the reverse complement.
AGGCCTGGTGCTCATCTCTGAGCCGGCCACGAAGCGCATATGGCAGATGTTCCAGCAAACGGGCGGGCGCTTCGAGATGCTGCCGTTCGCAGGTAAGCTATCGCTTCCCGAAGGTATGGGTGCTGGCCAGCTTCTCGTCTTCATCTATGCACCCGGTCACAGTGCGTCCGAGGATGGCGGGCCGCAACCCGGTTACAAGGCGAAAGACCTCAAAGGCGAGGCGGCAGAAGTTCCTGGCTGGGCGAAGAGCCAGTACTCACGCGCCAAGCGACTCTTGGAAGGCCGCGTTGAATCAAGGGGGCCCGGCGCGAAAGCACCCTCTGGCACGGGGACCGGCAGGGCCGGCGAGGGAACCGGCGGCGGTGGGAAGGACCCGCTGGGCCACGGTACCGGGGTAGCCGGAACCGGAAGTGGCGCAGCGATTCCCGTAGGAGGCAAAGGGCGCGGAGGCGACACGCAGCCCCGCGATCGAGCGAAACCAGACAAGGTCGCACTCTACATGGGCAAGCGTGGTCCGACGCTCAACGTCTGGAAGGGTGGGTCGCACGAGGCGATCCAGCTCAAGGCAGGCGAGAGCGATGAAGACCTGACCAGGCGTATAGAGGAGGCGGCCGCTCGGCAGCAATCAACCGGGGAACGGATTGCCGACGGTGCCACCGTGACGGGCGTTGTCGGCGGCCAGGGCGGCGCGAAGGCGACTGCCGAGGAGATCGCCGAGGCGACCGAATTCACGGCTAACGCTTCCGCTTATCCGTCGCGGATGGAGATGCAGGGCGGATCGGGCGCGGAGGTGTCGCCCAACGGCTGGGGCACCACGATCACCGGCGCCAAGCACAACTTTGACATGATCCTCGACTGGGACGCGCGCCACTTTGGCCTCGCGAACCAGGTCTTTGCCCGTCTCGGATGGGTCGATTACTTCTGGCAAGTCATCGACATCTCGAAGCTCGACTTGGGTGCTGAAAGTGGAACGAAAGGGGAGTTCGAGCAAGAAGACGCTTTCAGGCAACGCATGCGTCGGCAGGCACGGATAGGCGCTCAAGACCCTACGAAGGTCCGCAAGGCGACCGAAATGGAAGGGTTCAAGGAGACGGTCTCGGACGTTGCCTCGGTCAAGTGGGAAGAGGCAAAGGAAGACGCGCCCGACATCGCCGCCGCTGATTCGATCGTCACGTGGCCCGCCAAGGCCTCACAGCTTTCGGTCATCGCAGTCGATATGGCCTGGAGCATCGGCAAGGCCTTGATCAGCGCCTGGGTTACCAAGATGACCGAGCCCGAAAACCGCCGCGAGATCGCTTTCGGTCATCCAGGCGAGTTCCTGATTCGCTGCCTGGCCAATCCACATCCCGACGAAGACAAGCCGTACGAGCGACAGACGCGGCGGGCGACGAGCATCGCCGTCTTTCCAGTGCGTGTCGTCGATGTCAAATCACGCGCACAGGAGGTGACTCGCGAAGACAAGTCGCAGCTCGAACGAGCACAAATGCTGGTCGCCGATTTGCAGAAGAAGCTCGCCGCCGATCCGACTAACGAGGAGCTCCGGAACGCGCTCGAGATCGCCCAGTTCATGCTCGACAACCAGCAGGCATCATACGGCTGGAGCACCGTCGAAAAGGTTGGCCACGAGCTCGAGAGCTACGACAAGCAGATCGCGGTCCTCGAGAAACTCAAATATCCCAAGAGCAGCATCGCCGACCTAAAGGGCGAGGAAAGAACCATCGCGCTTGATCTGAAGGAGGAGATCTCGAAGCGTCTGAAACGCGGGCCAAACGGGTTCGTGGCCTGGTACGATTACGAGTTCCACCTTCACGACGTGAAAGAGGCCCGTAAGAAGAAGGCGGAACAAAAGAAGCTCACGGAGAAAAAGGCGGAGACGGTGGCGCCGGGAACGGCGCTACGACCGCGTGTCGCGTTCGTTTCGGAGGAAAACGGCGCGCTCGTAAGAATGGAAATGATCCTGGGCCGTGCCAAGGGCTCGAGCAGCGAGAAACCGAAATGGGTGCTGGCCGATGTCACGACACCGGACACCGCGCGGTCGTACGAGGGATCGGCGTCCAAGGCTGGGGCGGAGGGCGATCGAGAGGCAGTCGCGAAGGCGTTCGAGGCGTTTGCCGAGAAGGCCGAGTACGGACGCGGCACGATCTCCATCGAGATTCCCGGCCGTGAGGATCTGATAGCAACTGGAAAAACCATGCTCATGAAGCCCGGCGAAGGGCTTCGCTGGAGGGGACGCCTGAGGTCGCTTATCGAGATCGCGGGCATGGTCGCGCCTTACGTGAAAGGTGGGCAGCTGATCGGTCGGATTGCCGCGATCGGCGGCGCACTTGACGCCGGCGAGAGGCTTTACGACCGGGCGGTCAATGACCGGCTGAAGGCGAACTTCGAAACGCTAGCCGATGTGGTCACCGTGTTGGCCCCCATGGCGCACGGAGCAACCGCACTATCAGCGAGGCTCCCACGCTCGAGTTCGGGCGCCTACGTCTTGCGGACTGTAGGAAAGACCATCGATTACGCGAACGAATTCATGATGCCGGCCACGTTCGTCCACGATCTCGACCAGATCGTGCGCGATACGAGTCTCGGCGGCCCAGAAAAGAAGGCTGCCATCGCGATGCTCTTCGGCCGTGGCCTCCGCGACGGCATCGTCCAGTACGTGAAGGTGACGGGTGCGCACCGCGTCGGTACCCCCGAGCCGGGAGCGCCGGTCGCCGGTCGCACAGCCGAAACTCCGGTCGGCGAAGGCGTACGTCCGGTGGTGGGGCGCACGGTCCCGATGGAGGGAGGAGCACCGTCGGCACGGGAACTCACACCTCGTCAGGGCGGCGCTCACGAGAAGTTCGATCTGTCCGACGTGGGAGGGCCGACCGAAGCAGCACCCAAAGAGACCCGGTCGCGACCGACCGAAACCCAGGGACCACGGCCAGCAGAAGCCGACAAGCCTCCCGGGCCTGCGCCAGATACGGGCCAGCAACCCGCAAAAGGGCAAGAGCCCAAAGCCGGCGAAGCGGGTTCGACACTCGACACGGCTCGAAACCGTGCGAACCGGCAGGAACAGTCGCGTCGTGCTGAGGTCTGGCAAGTGGATGCGGCGACCATCGAGCTCGGGACGAGGCCCGACGCGCGCGCGCGTGCCCGAGCGGCCGAATTCGCTCCGACGTTCGCGGAGTGGGGGGCGCTTGGCGCGCCGGGGCGCAAGGTGCGCATCGAGAGCCTGATCAACGCCCTCCTGGCGCGCGAGGGCATCCCGCCGGTCAAAGTAAAGTGGGGCAACAAAGCGCCTGGCGCCGCGGAATTCGCCTTTCACGAATGGTCGATCACGTTGAGCGAAAGGGCCATCGGCGCCGACCGGATCAGCGTTGAGGACTTCGCTACACTCGTCGACAACGCCGTGCACGAGGGTCGCCACGCCGTTACGACGTTCCGGGGTATGCGGGTTGCTTTGGCGGACAACAACTACAATCCGAACGCGCCGATCCCAGGCAGGATCCTGGCCCACGCGATCGAGGCAAATCGTCGAAAGTCGCCGTCGGCCGAGCTTTCAGCCGAAGCTCTCGGCGAGGCGCGCGAAATTTACGAGGTCGGCTTTGCTCAGGACCAGCGACGTGCCGCGCTCGGCACGGAAGGCGTCGTTGACCGCGAAGCCGTGTACGAGCGAAAGAAAGCCGCGACCGATCAGCTCTCCGACGCAAAGGTGCTCCACGAGTTCAACGTCGACGAAGTCAAGCGCCTCGAGGCGGCGGGCAAGAGCGGCAGCGCCGAGCATGCCGAGGCGCAGCGCAACGCTGCCGATTCTTATCAGGCGTGGCTGCGGGCGTACCGTGAACAGGTGGCGGCGCACAACGAGTATGTCGCGCTGCCTGAGGAAACCGAATCGTGGCGGATGGGCAGCGCCGTCAAGGCCGCAGTTCTCGAGCGGCTCGCGCTGCAGTCCCGCCTGACCGACCTGCGCCAGCAACAGAAGCAGGCGACGGTCGAGCAGCGCAGGAAGCGACAGGGCGGCGACCGTAAGGGCGCGGCAGAAGCCTTGGCGAAGAGCCTCGAGGCGCAACGTGAAATCCGCAAGACGCAGGCCGAGATCGATGCGCTGGTCAGCAAGGAACCCAAGCTCGTCGGCGGACGCATCGCCAAGCAAGATCAGCCGCTCTCCCCGGGTGAGATCGCGCGCGCAGCATCAGAGGCGGAAGCCGCTGTCAAGCCTGCCCCACCCGGGCCTACCATCGTTAAGCCTCCGCCAGTTACTCCTGCAGCGACCGCGCCTGTGCAGCCGCCACCAGCGGGCGAGAAGCCACCTGCGTCAAAGGGTTCGGTCCCGAAGAAGACGCCGGCGACGCCGCCACCCCTCACGGTGATCTCGCGGTACGGCAGCCGCGCGAAGCTCGTCGAGGCGGTCACGCAGAAGCTCGGGACGGATATTCATCCCCGCCCACCGGGTTGGGAGCGCGTGATCGAGGCACTCAAAGCGAACCCAGGTCCCAACAACACTGAGATCCTGGCTAAGATCGAGAAGGTCATGGATGCCCTGCAGGATCCCAAGCTCTACGGGGAGGTGCTGGGCGACGCGTGGGATCTGGTCAAGGCCGGCGAGGCAGCCAACATCAACGACGCGCTGCTAAAGATGGCGAAGGGGAGTGGTCTCCCAGTGAAAACGATCAGGGAAGTGATGCCGGCCGATAAGTTCTTCGAGCAGGTCGCGACAGAGGGGGCCTACTGGGTCGACGAGCCGCTTGGAGACGAGGCTAAGCAGGCTCACGGCAAAATGACCCACCTCCTGCAGGATCTCGTCGTGAACAAGGCCCTCGGCGGCCCCCGCGCGAGCGCCGAGTTCCGGCAACTGCTGAGAAAGGCCGAAGGCACGGTCGACCGCTACGTGTGGCAGGGCGAGAAGTTGGTGCCCTCTCGATTCGCCCAGCTCCCCGGCAACAATAAGCCGCTACCCAACACCGTGTTCGTCGACAAGACGACTGGCGGTGTGGTCGAGACCGAGTACAGCATGCAGACCGGCGACTACGTATGGCGGTTCATGTACGATTTGTTCTACAAGGGGGGAGAAGAGCTGAAGACCTACGGTCGTCTCCCCCAGCCGGAGGTGTTGAGGCCCCTGCTCAACAAGCTTAAAGACATCGACCTGAAGTAGAGCCTTGGAACCACGCCACGGCATCGCGCGGAAGAACGGGCAGGCGCAGGGGCGATCGCGGAATCCTCAGGCACAAGATCGACGAACTCGTCGACGACCACGCAGGGCGGAAGACCATAATTCACGACCTCCGGTCGGCGGCGTTGGAAGCGGTGAAGAGAAGCCTCAGCGTTCTCGAAGAGATCCCCGGCGTCGGCCGGGTACGTCTGCGTCTGGCGCTCCTCAAGGGTAAGCTCGAAAAGCTAAGTAGCGATTGATCACGTGGCCAGCTTTGCTTGGAAGCTGCCCGGATTCGTGAGCGGCGGGCGCAGTTGGCCGGCCCGGGTTGAGCCCTATTTGTTAGCAGGTCGCCGGAGAACTCTCGCAAGTTCTTTGCGTTCCAGTTTTGACTTCCACGCCGCCTTCTTGCCAGTCTGCGCCATGGACACTTACAATTCCGGTTCCCGACGAAAGGGATTCCCGAGGCAAGTATCATGAAATCGGAGTCCGCGAAACCTGGAACGAGCGGTTTCATTGATTCGTTTCTCCAGTCGCCGTTTGCCGGTCTGGCGCCGTGGATTGTCATGTCCCTGCTGTCCGGGCCCGGACGTTTCGAGGAGTCGGTGGCCGCGGCGCTGGGGCTGTCGATTCTTTTTACCTATCTTGGTCACCGGCGGGGCGGCTCACTCAAACCGCTCGAAGTGTTCGATATTTTTTACTTTGGGATTCTTGCCGTGATCGGGCTCTTCGCCACGGATCATCTTACCGCCTGGCTGGAGAAGTGGTCCGGGGAGATGTCGAGTTTAGCCCTGGCCGCCTTCGCTTTTGGCTCTCTTCTCGTGGGAAATCCTTTCACGCTGCCCTACGCCAGGGAGACCACACCAAAGGAGCATTGGGATTCGCCGCTTTTCCTGCGTGTCAATCGCATTATCACTTTGGTGTGGGCGATATCGTTCACCGTCTCAGCGACGGCTGGGCTCTACGGCGACGCGGTGCTCGATCAGCCCGACAACTTTTGGACCGGATGGATCATCCCGATCGGAGCTTTGCTGTTCGCCTTTTCGTTCACCGAGTGGTACCCGGACGTGGTGAGCGCGCAAGCGCCGCGAGAGCCCGGCGAGCCACCTGAAGTGGCGCCCCCGCTGTTCAAACTGTTCGAGTTCCTGCCTCCGTTCATCATGGCGGTCGGGATTGCCATGTTGGTCACCGACACCAATCCTGCCTGGCTGGCGATAGTTTTCATCGTGGCCGGTATCGCCGGTAGCGCAGGCTTGCGACGGCTTGGCGCGCAACAGAGAAGTGCTGCCAAGGTGTGAAGGCTGCCGAACAGTCGGCGATCTCGAAATCGATCAACTGGCTTTGCTTCGTTCCCACTTGGGAGATCCAGCAGCGCCGCCGGCCTGGGACGCTTTTTCTTTTGTGGGTCGATGGCAAATGTCGTAGTGCTTAGTTATGAGATTCCCGTCTGTCCTGCTGGTCTTGCTCGTGTCTTCGTTTCTCGTAGCTTGTTCCACGCCGCAAAACCAGCCAACGCCCGCCGAGACCGCCTTGGAGAAGAAGGATCAGCGCGGTTGGAATTCCGAGGAAGGGCGCGTCCGCTAGATCGACACTCCCGGGGGAAGGCGCCCCGAAAGGGAGTGCTCCACAGCCGGCTGTCTTCTTCAGGACGAGATGGCCGGCCAGGGCGCGACGGAGTTTCCGGCGTCCGCCCCGAGCCTGTCGTCGCGATCCGGACTGGTCTCGACGCGGGCCCGGGAAGTCGGAAAGTTGACTGCGCGGCGCAATCGGTACAGGCAGCGCCGCGCGCTGTTTTTCTCTTGTGGGGAAAAACCAAATATCGTAATCGATGTCCTTTATGAGATTTCCCTCTGCCTTCCTCGCGCTGGTTGCCTCTTTGTTCATCTTCGGATGCGCCAACAAGAACGATCAGATTACGCCCCAACAGTCCGCTCTCGAAAAGAAAGATAAACGTGAATACAATGCGGAGGTTGAGGGCCGCATTCAATAAGCCGGCTCCTCCGAGCGCTGTTCTGCGGTTGGTCTTTTTCGTTAGGCCGGCGGGCTGCGGACTGTGGCTCTCGTATGCTTTGACGATGTAGCCAGCCCCTGACCAGGATCGGCCTTTGCAAGGTCAAGGGTCGCAAGGACTGCTCGGCTCTTTCGAGCTTCGCCGCGCGGCGCCGTCGCGCCTGCTCCTCCGCTTTCCGTCAATTGATCCGCGGGGCGATTCAGCCTTGCGCGGTCTCACAGAAAATGGACGAATTGGAGTGGGGACACGTCGTGGCTGTTTCTGTGCGGATTAAATGGCCGAGGTTCGCCGCGTGAAAGGCGCTCGTCGCCTGCAGACGCGAGGAGAATGGCGAAGATTCCACGGCCGAAGTGAACAAGCGTTCCGGCCAAACGCCACGATCTTCCGGCCGGGTCAGGGGCGAGAACGCTTAGTTAAGACGCCGGACCGTGCGGCCCGGACTGCTCAAGAACGCTCTTGTCGGAGTGGGGCCGGCGGCCCGGTCGCGAGCCTGGCCTCAGTTATGGCGTGCCGATGCCGACATAGGCGCCGGTCGGAATCGGCGCATCGAAGAAGGTCTCGAGGTTGCCGTCAAGAGCCTTGTCCAAGGTGTTCCCCAGATCGTACCAGGAACCTGGGGTTCCAAAGGCGCCTCCGCTCACCTTCGTCCCGTTCCGGTAGAACTCGATTTCGGCAACATTGCCCCAAGAGTTTTCCGGACCGCGATAGCGCAGGTGACGGTAGTCCTTGAGGTCGACGACGACTTCGTTCCAACTTGAAGACGGGGTGTTTTGGATGGTGTAGATTGCTTGATAAGGTCCATTGACGGGATCGCCATTGGTCCCTTCAAAAGTGCCGCCGACCATGCGCGCCGCATGGTACAATCTGGGATAGAACCGGATCTTGTCCGGAACGCCCGCATCGATTCCAACGTATGCGTTGCTGGCGACGGGGGCATCAAAGAAGGTATCGACGTTCCCATCGAGAGCTTTGTCCAGGGTATTGCCCGAATCGTACCAGGAGCCGGGGGTTCCAAAGGGAACTCCATCCAACTTTACCCCATCGCGGTAGAATTCAATCTCGGCGACATTGCCCCACGAGTTCTCCGGTCCGCGATAGCGCAGGTAGCGGAAGTCTTGAAACATGCCATCCCACGTAAGTTCGTTCCAGCCGGGCGACGGCTCTGTCCAGACGCGTGAGATGAACGTGTAGGGCCCGTTTACGGGATCGCCGTTGGTGCCTTCGAAGATGCCCCCGACCATGCGTGCGGTATGATTCGCTCGCGGATAGAATCGGATCTTGTTGGGCGGGTTGGGCGCAATTTCCCTCGTGCGGATGCCGACATAGGAACCGTTGCCGCCGGGCGCGTCAAAGAACGTGTCAACGTTTCCGTCAAGAGCCTTTTCTACCGTGTTCCCAAGATTGTTCCATGAACCGAATGAACCGAAAACAGCGCCCGTCAATTTTTGTCCGGCGCGGTAGAACTCGATCTCGGCCACGGTTGCGTGGGAATTATTCGGTCCGCGATAGCGCACGTATTCGTAGTTCTTGAGGTCAACGTTCACCTCGGTCCAGGCGAGGGGCGGTTCGGTCGAGACGAGGTAGATCGGTTCGTACGGTCCATGAGTCGGATCGCCGTTGGTGCCCTCGAAAACGCCTCCGACCATTCGGGCGGTGTGATACTGTCTGGGATAGAAACGGATCTTGTCGGATGCATCGATGGCGCTGTAAATCGACACGATCCTGACATTTCTTGAAGGTATTTGAGCGGTCGTGGTGGGCATCCATGCGTTGACCAGAATGTCTGCATCACCGGCCCAGCCCGTGAATTTCAGACCTGCGGGAGGCGGGTTGGCGCTTACCGGCACGAGAACGCCCTCGGGATAAGAGCCACCTCCGGAACCGCCAGAAACTTGCAAAGTGAGCAACTGGCCGCCGTTGATCGGGATGTAGGTTGCGGCGATGGCTACATTCATCGCCGGTATCAAGGCTGTGGTGGTGGCCAGAGAGGGATTCGAAAGGATCACATTGTCACCGGTCCACCAGGAAAACCGCTGTCCGGCCGGGGGCGGATCTGCGGTGATCGTGACGATGGAACCGGTCGGGTAGGTTCCGCCGCCGCTCCCGCCGGTGACTTGCAGGGTGAACACGCCAGGTGCAAGCGGCTCGTACGTTGCGGTCACCCACAAATCGGTAGCCCAGCCCGGAATGGTGGCGATCGCGTTCGGAGATTTGGGATCGTCCAGAATTCCCGTAAAGCCGGTCCAGCCCGCAAACTGCAGGCCGTCGGGTGCCAAGGGAGCAGTCACCGTGACGCGCTGGTCCGGCAAGTAATCACCAGAAATGCCGCCCGTCACGGTCAGGTGGTCGCAGCCAGGGGCGGTTCCCTTGGGAGTTCCCAGACCGGTGTCGAGCTGGACGTAAGTGCCGTTGGGCTCCGGAGCGTCGACAAAGGTATCCACGTTTCCATCGAACGCCTTGTCAAAAGTGCTTCTCTGATTGTTCCAGGAACCGGGTGTTCCAGAGGCAGCCGCGGTAACCTTGGCTCCACTCCGGTAAAACTCGATTTCAGCGACGTTGCCGAAAGAGTTCTCCGGCCCGCGATATCGGAAATATCGAAATTGATCGAAGTTCACACTCACCTCGGTCCAGCCGTTCGGAGGCACCTGACTAATGGTATGCAGAACGGTGTAGGAAGATCCGTAGTCACTGCCTTCGAAGACACCGCCAACCATGCGGGCACCATGTCCCATCCGTGGATGGAAGCGAATCGAGTCGCCATTGCGAAGCCCGCCATCCGGCGGATTTGCCGTGGTGGCCACCCGAAACCCGATGCCATCAGAGTTAGGAAGCGGCGCGGTATTTTCAATAATATAGGAGGCCATGCGGTAATAGGCATGGGTCTGCGGGCGATCTTGCGCATATGACTTATCCCACCAACCGCCGCGGGTGTGTGGTCCTCCGGAAAAGCTGTCTCCTTCAGTCCACTCTTCAACATTTCCGGCCATGTTGACAGTCCCGGAGGGGTTTGGGGAGCCGCCGCGGACATCGGTGATGTAGGTGGCGCCAACCGGCTGGAAGTCGATCTGGCTGGTGGTGATATATCTGACGACGTAGTAGTTGCCAAAGCCGGGAGTAGGTACGTCGCCCCCCCAGGGAAACCGCCAATAGTCGTCCTCGGGACCAGTTGGACCAGAATCGTAATAGGCGGCTTTGTACCATTCGTTCTCCGACGGAATCCAATATCGTGCGCCTGGTTTCCTTGCGCTAACACCGGTCATGTACCCTGGCGCCTCTTGCTCGGGCAAGTCAGATTGGCCCGAATAGTAGCTGACCGTTGTGTCTGTGCGGGCTGTGGCGATGTAGTTTCCATAGTAGAGAGCAGAGCTCGAAGACGCGAAAATGTAGTCGCCTACCTGGAGGCGATGCGGTTCGGCGGTGGTGAGGGTGACCACACCTCCGGAACGAGATACTCGCGTGATCTGCCCCTCGCTAATATCGTAGGCGCCGGTCTCGGTCCTTCCATGGCCTTGTCCGTTGTGCAGCCAGTTGACGAATCGGACGGCGGTGAAATAGTCGATGTAAGTGATGGGAAGGTTGGCACTGCTCAATCCGGAAATCCCATTCCGGACGTGATAGGAATAGTTCCCAGGCGTTCCGACCAGCGTTAGCCCCCTTACTGCGTCGCGGTGTGATAAGCTGAGGGTGTTGTACAAATTGGCCGGGCCCACCGCATTGGCAAACGCGGCGTATTGTCCGATCGTCGTCTCGTATTTGGAAATACTGTAAGCGTAGGGCACCGCACCGCGGACTGGGAGAGGGCCATAATCCGTCGGGGCTCCCGTCAGCGGATCATTTGGGTTGCCGGGATCGCCGACGGTTACCCATTCGAACGAGATCTCAGAATTTGCCTGTCCAACGTCCGGACTGAACACCGGCGCGAGAAGAGTGATAATCAGGCGGCAAAGAGCCGTCAGGTTGGTGCGTGGAGCGCGATTCATGACTGGTAGGTGTTAAAAAGAGTAAACGGGAAGCGTGTGGTGAATGCTGCCCGGTTTGCCAGCGTGAGAGTCAACGCGCCAGAAGAGCAAGTTTCGAGGCCACCATTGTGATATGTCGGGCGGATGCTTAACAAATGGTTTTGCGAAAGCAAGGCTTATATATTAATCTAGGCAAAGATGATGCAAATGAGCTTATCTGCTTAAGCTCTAAGCAAATGTCCAGGGTTAGCGAAATTGCTAAGGCGGAGACCGGGGGTGCAATGGATAAGGCGTGGCGGCTGGTGAGCGAGCCGTGGCACGGTTCGAGAGAGCGGTGACCGACGTTGTCGCGCGAAGGAGTTGGCGACAGCTGCGCAGGGCAGGGGCTGACTGGCTCGCGCCGCGTGGCTTATTCCGCGGCTTGTTGGACCTTCTGGCCTGCCTTCTTGATGCCTGTGCCAACGTCGTAGACGG
>CAWGBZ010000002.1:0-4539 GCA_963820865.1 uncultured Verrucomicrobiae bacterium | reverse complement strand
CGGAGCACTTCCAGGTCGGAAAGGAATAGTCTCATCGCGGCAGCCCGTGCCGGCTAACGTGGCGCCGGCATGATGCCGACCGGCAGACCTCCCCTGCTGGCAGGCAGCGTGAGGGTCGAGGGCCTGGGCGGATCGAACCGTCCGGGCCCTATTCTCAATGGTGTCGCCGCAGCAGCGGCACAGTGAGGCGCCGCCCACGGCTTCGCCCAGAAATGTAACGGACGCGAGCACTGACGCACACCTCCCCTTGCGTGATACGCTTACCCCTCATATGACGCTTGCCAAGCTCCGGGTCGCCGCCTGGCTTGCATCCTGTGCGATGCTGGCCGGGTCGCTCGCCCCCGCCGTCACCCATCTGCTCGGTGCCTTCGCTCCGGCGGCGGCGCCGTGGGCGGTGCTCTGTACGAGCAAAGGTCTGGTCCGCAGCGCTCCGCCTGACGAGTCGTCTCCGCTGTCCCCGGCGGAGGGCGACGGCAAGTTCGCCGCCGGTCATTGCCCGTTCTGCCTGCCCCACGCCGGTTCGTTCGCCCTGCCTTCCTCACCCACGGCCGCCATACTCGCGGCCGAGCCCGTGCATTTCCTGCCCACGCTGTTCCTCCAGTCGCCGCGCCCGCTGCACGCGTGGGCGACAGCGCAGCCGCGCGCCCCGCCCCGCTCCGCCTCCTGATTGTCATCGTTGTTGACCGCCGGCCGGCGTGACGATCGCGCCTCGCCGGTGTTTGCCCGTGTCTGCCCGGAGAGAAAGCGATGCCCACCGGCCTCAAGGTCGTCATCGTTATCAACATCATCGCCACCACGCTGATCGGTGTGCTTGCCCTTGGCATCGGCGGCGGCATCGAGCTCGCCGTGTTTCCGCCGAACCTGCCACTCGAGGCGACACGTCTGCACGTGCCGGTGCCATCGACCGCTGTCGCGCAGTCGGCGGCAAGCCGCCGTGACCAGGCCGTCTGGGCGGCGGAAGCCTACGATCTTGCGGCGCGCCGCTGGGAGATTCGCCCCGACGGATCGCTGCAAATTCACGACGATCCACGCGACCTCGCCATCGCGGTGGACAGCGCGCTCTCCAGTGGGACGGTGCCGCAGGCTCGAACGTCCGTCCACCGCGTTGAGGAGGTACACCAGTGAACAAGTCCGTCTGGAGGCTGCCGGCCGCTGCATTGCTCGCCGCTGTGCGGCCCGCGCTTTCCCCTGGGCGACAAACACCCCGTCGCAGATACCCCCAGGCGGCACCGCGCCGGATGCCGGCGGCCTGGGTGGTCGGGTGAGCGATCCCCAGCGAGGGACTGCACGGAGGCGCACGCCCCGCGCGATACACACATTCAAATTACGCTCAGGAGCACTCAGATGAAACCTGCAAAATGTGGCCTCGTGATGGCCGTCGCCATTTCCGTCTCAGCCGAGGTTGCCGGAAGCCGAGACGCCCGTGCTGCCCGAAGTGACAGTGGTCGATACGCCGATTGCCGGTCCGCCGGTGGAGCAGACGACCGCCGGCCCCGTGAAGGGGTACCAGGCGCTGACTGCAACCAGTGCGACACGCACGGCCACGCCGCTGGAAGACATTCCACAGTCCATCCAGGTCATCACGCGGCCGCTGATGTCCGATCAGAACAACCTTACGGTCACAGAGGCCCTGCGCAACGTGAGCGGCGTCCAGGGCACGAACCCTCTGCAGACGCCTGCGTACGATTCGACCTACATCCGCGGCTTCGCAGCGGAGCAGTGGATAGATGGCATTACGACCTACTACAACCCCGGCAACCGCGACTCGCTGATCAACGCAGAGCGGATCGAGGTCCTCAAGGGTCCGAGCGGCGTACTGTACGGCGGAGGCGTCGGCTCCCCGGTGGGCGGTGTGGTCAATGTGGTATCCAAACTGCCGACCGGCAACGCTTTCTACAACGCTGGCATCGTCGCCGGCAGCCGCAACTACTATCAGCCGTATTTCGACTTCAATCAGCCACTCAACAGCGAGGGCACAGTGCTCTTCCGGATGACCGGGGCCTATACGGCATCACAGTCATTCATCGACGTGCTGAACACCGATGCCTACTCGCTGTACCCGACGCTGACGCTGACCAATCTCGGCGATACCCGCCTCGTCCTGCAGGGGCGGTTTTCCGACTGGCAGCAGCAGGAGTATCAGGGGCTGCCCGCGACGGGAACCGTGACCGGCGGTTTCAGGATCGCCAACAGCCTGTTTCCCGGTCCACAGAACATCGAAAAATCCTACTCGCGGACGCAGAGCGGTACGGCGCTGTTCGACCACACGATCAACGAAACCTGGTCGGGAAGCCTTCAGGCACGGGCGAGCAAGACCCAGTTCGCGGAACTCGCGCAGAACTACGTCGGCACCGACTTCGCTGCCAACACGCCTTCGGTCCCGCCGTCGAGCTGGAATCTGCTGAACCTGCAGCTCTACCAGGAACAGACCGAGTTCACGATCGCGGGTAACATGCTCGCGAAGTTCGACTACGCCACCACGCGCAACAAGGTCGTGCTTGGATTCGATTACAGCCATGTCAAGGACCAGGGCTACATGCTGGCCGATTTCAATGACCTTTTCACGCTCGGCCTCGTCAACCTGGCCGATCCGCTTCCGACGTTCCAGCCGTACGTGGCACCCCTGCGGATTCCGCAGAATACGGTCGTCGATGGCGACAACACCTACACGACGACCGGCGCTTACGCCCAGCTGCAATCCACGATCTGGGACCACTTGCACGTCCTCGCGGCCTTCCGGGTTGCCAACCTCAGGATCGACAGCGAATCGCCGGTATTCGTGCGCACCGACGTCACGGACACGACCAAGGTGCTCCCGCGTGTCGGCGTGGCCTACGAGTTTGTCCCCGGGCTTTCGGTCTTCGCCGGCTACAGCGAAGGCATGAAGGGAAACCCGTTTGTCTTCTTCTCCGGGACACCGGCAGCCCGAGGAATCGAAGCAGTACGAAGGCGGCATCAAGTTCAACACCGCGTTCGGGCTGTCCGGGTCGGCCGCGCTGTTCCAGATCGACCGCACCGGGGTGCCGGTGTCGGTCGGGCTGACCAGCGTCGCGGATGGTGAGCAGCGCTCGCGCGGCTTCGATACGGACATTCTCTGGCAGCCCGACCGGAACTGGCAGGTGCTCGCGAATTACGCCTACATCGACGCGACACTAACGAATGACGTTCCCGGTGTCGCGCCCGCGGGCAACCAGCTCAACATCGTGCCGCCGAATTCAGGCCGCCTGTGGGTCAACTACCGGTTCGGGCCCGGAACACTTGCCGGCTGGCGCATCGGGGCCGGTGTATACGCTGCCTCAAGCGCCTACATAGACCTCGCAAACACGTTCAAGACCGAGGGGTACTACACAGCCGATGCAACAGTCGGGTACGAGAGCCGGTATTTCGACGCCTCGGTAACCGTCAGGAACCTGACCGGGCAGAACTACTACGTTCCCTTTGTCTACTACGGCGGACGTGTCGCGCCCGGGGACGAACGCAGCGTGTTTGCGAGAGTCACTCTCAAGTTCTGAGGAAGGAGCCGCCATGAAACCTTCGCGCCGTGCATTCGGTGCACTGATGGCCGGCCTGCTGGCCGAGCTGCTCAACCCGAGGGCGGCATCGGCTGCAGAGCCGCGTCCGCAAGACTGCCGCCCCCGCGCACGACCTGTCGGCTGTTCCCGCTCACTGGCACGGAAAGGAGCAGATCGCCTTTCTTGTTTATCCGCAGTTCACGGCGCTCGACATGGTCGGTCCGCATTACATGCTGACAAATCTGCTGGGAGCAACGACCCATGTCGTGTGGAAGAACAGGGAACCTGTCCGGAGTGACACGGGACTGGTGTTCGTGCCCTCGGCAACCTTCGACGAGTGCCCGCGCGATCTCGATATCATCTGTGTTCCCGGCGGGACCACCGGCACGCTCGCTGCCATGCAGGACGCCGGCGGTGACTGCGCTTCCTCGACGATCGTGGCAAGCGGGCGCGATACGTCACTTCGGTGTGCACGGGTTCGCTGCTGCTCGGTGCCGCAGGCCTGCTGGACGGCTATCGCGCCACCTCGCACTGGGTCACGCGCGATCTGCTCCGGATTTTCGGCGCGACTCCCGGTCACGAGCGGGTCGTGCAGGATCGGAACCGGGTCACGGGTGCGGGCGTGACGGCGGGGATCGATTTCGGCCTCACGCTCGTGGGCAGCCTGCGCGACAAGTTGTACGCCGAATCCGTCCAGCTACTGGCCGAATACGCTCCGGATCCTCCCTACGACGCCGGAACGCCCGAGCGGGCGCCCCCGGAAGCGACCGCGATCATGGACGCCATGTTTGCGCAGTTCGTCGCCAACGCCGAGGCAGTTGGACGCATGGCGTACGCCGCGTCGGCGAGACGATGAGGACCCTGTCATGTGCGGCCGTCGGCAGCAGCCGGCGTTACATGACGCTCTCGGGCGGCGAACGCCAACGCGTGCAGTTCGCGCGTGCTGGCGCAGATCTGAGAACAGCGTGCAGCAGCTCAACGAACCCAAGTCGCCGCTGGGACCGGAACCGACGATGAAAATTCTCGT
>CAWGBZ010000001.1:0-25789 GCA_963820865.1 uncultured Verrucomicrobiae bacterium | reverse complement strand
CTGCACACCGCTCGCCGACCTTTCGGCCCGAACCGAGGGAGAGTTTGATCGCCTCAATTTCAACCGGATCGCCTTTGCGCGTGCCTGTCCCATGCGCCTCGACATAGTCAATTGTTTCGGGCGGAACCTGGCCGGCGGCCAATGCCTTTTGGATGGCCGTCGCCTGACCCTTTGTGCTTGGGGCGGTGTATCCGGCTTTGGTCGCCCCGTCGTTATTGATCGCGGACCCTCGGATCACCGCTCGGATGGGATCACCGTCACGCAAGGCAGCGCTCAAAGGTTTGAGGACAACAACACCCAGTCCCGAGCCAAAGACCGTCCCGCCAGCACGAACATCGAAGGGTCGTGTGGAGCCATCCGGCGAGTACATTCCACTCTCCTTGAAGAGATATCCCGCTCTCGACGGAACCCGCACGGATACGCCTCCGGCGAGGGCCATCTGGCATTCTCCATTCGCCAGGCTACGACAAGCCATGTGGACCGCCACAAGGGACGTCGAGCAGGCGGTCTGCACGGTCACTGCGGGCCCCCGCAGGTTCAACTTGAAGGCGACCCGTGTCGCGAGAAAGTCGCACTCGCTCCCGATAATGACCTGGTAATCTTCGAGCGTCTCTCGGAGCGATGGATCACCGCTGATGTTGCGTTGGAAATAGGTGTTTCTGGCAGCGCCGGCAAAGATTCCGATCTCGGTCGGATACCTGAGGGGATCACACCCGGCATCCTCGAGCGCGTGCCAGGCACATTCCAAAAACAGGCGATGCTGGGGGTCGGTGATTTGCGCCTCCCGGGCAGACATGCCAAAAAAGGCCGCGTCGAAGAATTCGATCCCCTCGAGGACGGTGGCGGCGCGGATATAGTGCGGGTCGAGACGTCGTCTGACGGGGACGCCCGCTCCATCGAGATCGGTTTCGGACAGTCGCGTGATCGATTCAACGCTTCCGGCAAGATTCGTCCAAAACTCCTCAAGGCTACCTGCGCCGGGAAATCGCCCCGACATTCCGATGATCGCGACATCGCTATGCCTAGCCGTGAAATTTCCATCGATTTCCATAGGTCAAGCGAGACTGTGCGTTAGCGTGCAGCTTCTTTGGGAGATTTTCGTGCCATCTCGCAAATGTGCATTGCGCATGGTCTTCATTGCCAACCCTTTTTCCGTCCTTAGAATGCGCTGTTAACCGTCGGACGACACGATCGCCCGCAGCATGTCGTGGCGATCAACCAGTCGCTGCCATGCAAGGTTGAGGCGCTCCTGGTCCAGTCCGTCGCAGTCAATTTCGAAGTAGCGGTGAGTCGTCACGCCTTCCAGCTCAACGCCTTCCAGCCGGCCGGCCCGGTACCCCTGCTGGATATCGGTGAGAGGAAAAGGCAGATACCGATCCTCTGGCGCGGCAACAATCGCAGGCAACTGGTGCGCAGAACCCTGACTCTGCAGATTGTTCTCATGCTTGGCGCGGGTCATCTTTTCTCAGCTCACCGGGGACCGGGAACATGAAAGGATTGCGTTGCTTGTTGCCGGAATCGAGCTTTTCCGCAGGCCCAGCAAAAATTCGTATCGCGGTATGGTGGCGCATTGCCGCGATTTCGTTGGTCAGCCTGCGAGGCTCTGCACGAACATTCCCGTCTGCTGGCGTCCAACGGAAACAAGGCCTCTGGAGCGAGGCTATTTCGAACGCTCGGTCAAGAACGTCGGCGGCAGCCTAAAAAACTACGTGGCCAAACGGATGCGTTGCGGGACCTTGGGACAGGCGCTCAGCCAGCTGGCAAGCGGTCGGCACAACCGCCTCGACAAATGTTGATTCATCGGCCGAGGAGCTACTCCTCCAGGCTAGACAAGCGCCTGCTCGGGTTCTTGACGACGGCTTCAAGGAGTCGGACATAGTTGCGCACCATCCTTCGCACGAGGTGGGGATCATGCTGGCAGGCATCAAACTTCGCACGTCCCGAGAAGGCGCAGCCTCCATCGTGCACCCCCATTTGAAAATTCCATGGCATCATCGTCTTCACGTTGTCACCGGACAAAGGTGTCATCTCCAGATCCCCCAGGCGAAAAGGCTTTGTCGGAGACGTCCCCACCATGAACATCGCGCGAATTGCCGGCCACCCGTAGCCCCGCTTTTCCATTTCATCCCCGAGCACTTCAAACGGCATGTCCTCGTGAGCGTGAGCATTCAAGACCGTTTCCCGGACTCTTCGTAGAACCTCCAGGAAGCTAAGGTCGCTTGAAAGTGTCGTCCTGTAGCAAGCCGATGTCACAAAAATAACCCATCATGTTTTCCGAGCCGGGGGCGCTCCGGTTTGCCATGTATGTTCCTACCATGATTTCATTCCGCCCGGTCAGAAGGTTGATCAACGCCTTCAGGGCCGCTAGAAAGGTCATAAACAACGTGGCGCCTTCCTGACGGGAAAGTTCTCTTATGCCTGTCGAGAGCTCTGCGGACATCTCAAAGCGCGCGAGCACATCATCCATCGACGCCGTTTCGAGCCGTCTGGGACGTTCGCAGGGCAGCCTGAGAATTGGATTTCCAGAAAGCTGCTTTAGCCAAAATGCAAGATGCGCCTGGTATGTGGTCGCATGGGGGTCAAGATACGTTCTTTGCCAAACTGCAAAGTCGGCCTGCTGGAGGCGTAACGCCGTCAACGGCGACGCCTTCCCGGCGCTAAATGCCGCGTAGAGCGCATGGAGTTCGTTGAAGAAAATCGGTAGAGACCAAACGTCATACGCTATATGGTGCAGCGTCAGGACAAGTTTGTGATGGTTGGGAGCCCAACAGAGCACGTAAGCACGCATCAAGGGTCCCTGCTCAAGATTGAGCCCAGAATTCTTTTCGGCGAAGAGAAGGCGGCGAGTTTCCGCTTCCGGATCCGGGGTTTCACTCAGATCACGAAAGCCGAGCCGGAAGTCTCTTTCGCGCGAGACGCGCTGAACAGGCTGTCCGTCTGTGAAATGAAAGGTTGTTCGGAAGATCTCATGCCGGCGCACTAACTCTTCAAGGCTTCGCTCCAGAGACGACACGTCGAGTTCCCCGTCGACCGCGAAAACCATGACGTTGAGATTGCTCGAATCCGCCGCGGCGCGTTCATTGCGCCAGAGCCGCTGCTGTGCGAAAGAAAGCGGCAGCGGCAGATCGCGGGAAATCTTCTCGATGGGTGGGCGCACCGTGGCGAGGTTCTGGGCGATCACCTCATCGAGATGGCGGCCCAGATCCAAGATTGTCGGGTGCTCGAACACCGCGGTCACCGGAATCTCAACGTGCAGGATGTTCCGCAGGGTCATGACCATTTGAAGTGCCAGCAGCGAATGGCCGCCCAGTTCGAAGAAATCATTGTCGATCCCAACGCGCTCCACCGAGAGAAGGTTCGCGAAGATTTCGCAAAGGATCTCTTCCTGTGGCGTCCTGGGAGCCCGGTAGACTTCGACCGAACGCTCCGGCGCAGGGAGGGCCTGTCGGTCGATCTTCCCATTGGGGGTCAGGGGCAGCTTGTCCAGCACGACAAACGCCGAGGGTATCATGTAGTCGGGCAGGCGCCGCAGGAGGCCTTCGCGAACCGCGCTCAAGTTCAGCTTGACTCGCGAAAGCGGCTTAGCGACAGGGATCTCGCCCTGCGCGAAGAGGCGTTGGTAGAATCGGGCTGGCCTGAAAAGTCCGCCGATTATGGAAGGAGTCCCAACAAAACGCGGCCATCGTTGAGCCCTGCCGCTCGATCACCCCCTCGACCCGAAAATCAGGGTTCAAACCATTGTCACAAAGACTTCGCGACACGCGGCCTCGGAGAATGTCGCCGGCTTCAGCCGCCACCGAAGGATCGAAGACCGGCAATAAGACCGGCAACCAGCAATGCTCATGGGCCAGGATATCAATCTCCTCTCCCGGGAATGTCTCAAGCGTCAACCAGACAACGAAACCCTGAACTTGGGCGTCGCGAGTGATCCGCAGTTCAATCTCGTGGGACGCTTCGAGAGGCACAGGGTTCTGGAAATCGAGGTCCTCGAAGATGTCGGCGGTGGAAACAACATGCCCCGCCTGCAAGTTCTTTAGACAAAGTCGCAGGTCGAAACGGTAGCCAACCTGGTCAAAGATGCTTTGCACATAGTGCGCGGTCAACTCGCTGAAGGCCGGTCGCTGAGTAAAAGACTCGGGAAGCGACAGGGCGGCCATCTTCGTGCGACTGCGGCCCGGGATCATCGCCCCGCCCGGAACGAGCAGCCGACGGGCGGAATTGATCAGCAGAGCCGCACCCTCAACCCCGCCAATGGGCCCGACAATTTCGGACACGCAAACCTCCGCGAGCTCCGGCAACTGGATGGAGCGGATGTCTCCGTGCACCAGATGAATGCGCTCCCGCAGGCCGAGGCTCTCGAGACACTGAGAAGCCAGGCGATACGTGGAGTCGAGAAGCTCGACCGCGTAAACCTTCCTTGCTCCAGACTCGAGGGCGAGACGGGCCAGGAGCGCCTCGGGACCCGTGCCGATATCGAGCACGATCTTATCGCGGACCAGAGCACGAAATGCCCGCCGATAACTTTCATTACGCCGCTCATCGTGCGTCATCGCGTGATAGAGCAGCTCGTCGTAGATTAAGAACTCCGCTGTCGATGGCCAGAGCTCGAGCTCGGAGCCATCCTGATCTTCGCGCGGCACGACATAAGCCACCAGGCGCTGTTCGTGGATCTCATCGGGGAATAACCTAACGGCCGCCTGAACGACGCCAGGTTGATCCAGCAGAGCGTTTTCGATCTCGCCCAACTCGATGCGGTAACCACGCAACTTGACCTGATCATCTCCGCGACCGAGATACTCGATACGACCGTCATTCAGATAGCGCGCGAGGTCGCCCGTTCGGTACAGCCGGCTGCCTGGCTCACCGGAAAAGGGGTCCGCGAGGAATCGTTCGTCGATCAATTCCGGCCGGTTCAGATACCCCAAGGCGACCCCAACTCCCCCGACAAAAAGTTCGCCCACCACCCCGATGGGCACGGGTTCCAAGTGACCATCGAGTATGAGAGCGCGAGTGTTCCGAAGCGGTCTTCCAATGTCGGGAGACCTGCCCGTCGATGCCTGACATTCTCCAAGCGTGGCGCAGACGGTCGCCTCTGTGGGTCCATACGCATTGATAAAGCGCCGGCCTGGCGCCCAGCGCTCCACCAGATCGGCCGTGCAAGCTTCCCCGGCGCTGATCAGGGTTTCCAAATCGGGATAGTCCGCCTCCGGAAGCAGACGTAAAAGCGAGGGAGGAATCGTCGCCACGTTCACGCGCCGTGTCCTGAGAAATCGCGCGAGGTTCGGCCCGGGCAGCAGTTCTTCGCGTGTTCCCATCACCAGCGTCGCCCCCGAGACCAGCGCGGTGAAAATCTCGGAGACCGAGGCGTCAAAACTAAAGGAGGCAAATTGAAGCACCCTGCTCCGCGCGCGAATTCCGAACGCCTCGCTTTGAGCCAACGCGAGATTGCAGAGCCCACGGTGGGCAATCATGACCCCCTTCGGTCGGCCAGTTGAACCGGAGGTGTAAATCACATACGCGAGATCATCGGGACCCGCCTCGGGCGCCACAGGGCTCCAAACACCACCCGACTCGATCAGGGCAGGGTCATCAATGCACAGCACGCTCTCCCGGTGCCGGCTGAGCCGCCCGGCCAGACGTTGCTGGGAAAGCAAAACGCGCATGCCGGAATCCTCCACCATGAAGTCGATTCGATCCGCGGGATAGTCCGGATCCAGCGGAACGTAGGCCCCGCCCGCCTTGAGCACGCCAAGCACGCTAATGATCCTCTCAAAGCAAGGTTCCATGCAAATGCCCGCCAATACCCCCCGCCCAATTCCTTGTGCCCGCAGGGTACGAGCCAATTGGTCGCTCTTCGCCTGCAGTTCGCCATAACTCATGCGCTCCCCGCCCATCGCCATTGCCATAGCGTCGGGATGCGCCTTCGCCTGCGCTGCAAAGAAACTCTGAACACATCCGTTCACAGGAGTTTCCAGTCCGTCGCCATTCCATTGCGAACTGAACCACTCACGCTCCCGCTCTGTGAGCATCGGCACGCGCGCCACCGGGAGATCAGGCTCCCGCAGCATCCCTTCGAGCAGTATCTCAAAATGTCGGGCGATGCGCTCGATGGTCGCCGATTCAAAAAGATCCGCGCTGTATTCAAGCAAGCCGGACAACTGCTCCCCTTGATTCTGAAACTCCAGGAGAAGGTCAAAACGCGACATTCCAAGGTCTATGCACAGCCGCTGAACCTCAACACCGTTGAGCTTCAAGCTCTGGTCGTCCGCATGCTGGTGGAGGACGAAGGACACCTTAAACAGCGGATTCCGCACATGGCGACGTTCGGGACGCAATTGCTCGACGAGCACCTCGAATGGCATGTCCTGGTGGTCAAACGCTTCGATCGCGGCATCGTGGACGCGGCGCAGGAGTTGGCGAAATGTTGGATTGCCGTCACATAGTGTTCGCAGCACCAGTGTGTTGGCAAAGCAGCCGACGAGAGTCTGAGTCTTGGCCATGCAACGGTCGGACACCGCCGTGCCGACGACGATGTCATTCTGCCGCGAGTATCGGTGCAAGAGCGTCTTAAACGCTGCCAGGAGGGTCGTGAACAGCGTGACGCCCTCCCGCCGGCTGAACGCCTTGAGGGCCACCGAGAGGTTGGACGGAAGATCGAAGCGATGCGTCGCACCTCGACCGGAAGGCGAACCGCTCACGGGTCGATCCGTTGGCAGATTCAGCTCCGCGGCGCCACCTAGCTTCCCTTTCCAATAGCCCAGCAGCTCTTCGAGCAATTGGCCACTTAGACGTTCCCGCTGCCAGATCGCGTAATCGCAATACCGGCTCGTCAGCGTTTCGAGCGAGGGCCGACGGCCGTTGGAATTCGCATCATAGAGAGTCGAAAGATCCCGCAGCATGACGCCAACCGACCAGCCATCGACCACAAAGTGATGCGTGGTGAGCAGAAGCGCGTGGCGATCTTCGGCAACCTGGAAAAGCGTGGCGTGCAAAAGAGGCGAGCGATCCAAGGCAAAGGGTCGCCTTGCTTCGAGGGTGACCAGCCTTTGCAACTCAGCCTTTCGCTCGATCTCTGAAATAGTCCGCAGATCGACGATTTCCAGAGACATGGGCGATCCACCGGCGGGCACCACGATCTGCAGGGGTTGAGCATCCTTGACGGCGCACGTGGTCCGAAAGGCTTCGTGGCGATCGATCAGCTCGCCTAGACTGCGCTCCAGTGCCGGAACGTCTAATGGGCCATTGAGAGAGAAGCCCATTGCAACATTCAGTGAGCAACTGTCCGGCTCGAGTTGTTTCAGGAACCACATTCGCTGCTGCGCAAACGAAAGCGGATAAACTTCCTGGGAGTCTGACGGCGGCGGACTCCAGGTTTGAAGACACGGTCCCGCCACCGGGAGGGGCTGAAGGAGTTGAACGATTTCGGGCTTGCGAGCGGCCAGGGCTTCGATCAGCCCCACCGAAAGCAGTCTTTTCGGAGCGCGATATCGCAACTCCTCTCCCTCGCGCCAAACTTGAACGCCCTCCTCCTGGAGAGAGCGGAGAAGCTCCGATGCGTTCATATCTTCCCCTCCAACCACTCCCCGGTTGAGTCTTCCCCATGCGCGCCCTCTTCCGGGTCTGCGATGAGCCCCCCAACGAGCGAGTGGAGAAAGACGTGACCGGATTCGAGAGCGAGTGGCCGGCGCAACCGTACGGGATCGAGTCCCCCCATCTGGCAGAGGCCAATCCCGTACGAAGGCGCGGCCATTTCGAGCAACTGCGTCATCAGGCCGGCCTCGATCGTCGCAAAGGAAAGGGATAAATCTCCGTAGAGCGGCTTGATGGCATCAAGCTGGGCCACCAGAAAAATTGAGAAAGCCGCCGAATCGAAGACCGGCCGATTGATCAAAAAATCGTAGATTTCCGGGTCGATACAGGCCCCTCCGGAGATCAGAATAAGTCTGCGCTCGGCGGGATCGAAGTAGTAGGCCCCGGTGGGAAGCGACTCGATCCGCCGCGGCTTTGCGTAGAAGTAGGTTTGCACGGGATATGAGCTGCCCGCCGAACCGAAGAGATATTTCGGCTGACCTTCCAGGATCATCCCGCCGAGCCTTCCAAGGAGCCCTCTCAGCCTCGCGAAGGGCACGGGAGCCTGCAGGAATTCCCTGTAGCTGCGACGTTTGCGATACTGCCGGATCGTGTCTTCATCCTGGATCGTGCCGAGTTCGTATGCCGGAACATTTTCGTCAAAACGGCGAAGCCCTGACTGCTTGCGCTTAAAGACCTCTCGCTCGACGGGATCGGTAAGAACGGCCGACCTGCTTCTCTTTTGCTCGTGCGCTACGGTCTCCCGCAAGGGGGCCGCGCCCTTGTTCTCGCTAAGTTGCCGTTGATAGCCGCGAACCAAGCCGATGATCGTTGGATTGCGATAGAAGTCACCGATCCTGGGGCGATAGCTAAGCGTTTCGTCAAGAAGATTGACAATTCGAATCATGTCAATCGAAGTCGCCCCGCATTCGAGAAGACTGACTTCGGGATCGATGTCTTTAAGGCCGAGAACGCCCACCACCAAGTCGCGGATCTTCTCGAGGCTGGCCCGATGCGGGGTTGGCGATCGCTCGGCAGACGCAGCGGCCTCGGGCGGCTCCGGAAGCGCCTGACGATGGACCTTTCCGTTGGCCGTCAATGGAAGGGCATCAAGAAAGACGTAGCTCGTCGGCACCATGTAATCGGGCAATTTCTGCGTCAGGAATGCCTGCAAATCAGCGGATGTGAGGTGTGCTGTCCGACCGGCGACGACATACCCGACAAGCCGCTTGGGACCCTCCCGGCGGCCTCTGGCCACCACGGCCATGGCCGAAACTCCCGGGTGCTCTGCCAACGCCGCTTCGATCTCCGCTAACTCGACGCGGTAGCCCTGTATCTTGACCTGAAAGTCCTCCCTGCCCAGGAACTCGATGTTACCATCAGGAAGATAGCGACCCAGATCTCCCGTCTTGTACAACCGCTCTCCGGTTCGGGGATGATGGATAAAATTAGCCCCGCTCTTTCCCTCATCCCTCCAGTAGCCCTTGGCTAATCCGACGCCCCCAATATACAGCTGCCCCGGGACCCAGGGCGGACGGGGTTCCAAAGTCTCGTCGAGGACGTCGACGCTCTGGTTCATCATGGGTCTACCGTAAGGAATGCTCTTCCAGGCAGAATCCACCTTCTCAATAGGATAAAGAATGGACCAAATAGACGCCTCCGTGGCGCCCCCGAGACTGATCACCTGGACATCTTTGGCAAGAGCCCTGATCCGATCCGGCAAACTCACCGGGACCCAGTCTCCGCTGAGAAGCGCCAGGCGAAGAGAAGACAGCGAGACGCCGGGTCGGTCGAAGAGATACTCGACCAGCAGTTCCATCAGGGCCGGCACCGAGTTCCACACGGTAACCTTTTCCTGAGCGACGATCTCCGCCCAGTGAGCCGGATCTCTTAGCCCGGAGACATCGGGAATAATGATCGTTCCCCCGGCCGCCAGAGGGCCAAAGATGTCATAGACCGACAGATCGAAGCTCAAGGAAGAGAGTGCCAGCACCCGGTCCGCGGCGGCTACGCCGAAGCGCCGATTGATGTCGAGGATCGTATTTACGGCTCCGCGATGATCGATCATCACCCCTTTGGCCAGGCCGGTGGAGCCCGACGTGTAAATCACGTAAGCGAGATCTTCGGCTCCCTGCACCTGATCCAAAGGTGTTTCTTCCAGAGTTTCCAAGGAGACATCGCTGACACACAACCGCTGCATGTCCACCGGCCAGTCAACGACCTTATCGATAGAGGGCTGGGTTAAGGCCACCTGAACTTGGCCGTTGTCCAGTAGATGCCAGAGTCGCTCCCTGGGAAGATTCGGGTCGATGGGAAGATAGGCAGCCCCGGAGCGGAGAATCCCGAGAACCGCTATCACCTGCTCCCAGCCCTTTTCCATAACCACCGCCACGAGTCGGTTGGGGGTGGCGTCATGGCGGCGCAGCCAGTGAGCCACCTGCAGTGACCGGCGCGACAGTTCGCTGTAGGTGAGACAACGAGATGACGAGACGATGGCCGCATGATCGGCCCTGCGGGATACCTGCTCTAAAAACAATGTATGCAACAAGCCGGTCGGGGGCTGCGCCTGCGTAGCGTTGGCAGAGGCCTGCAGTTCCAGATGGGCAGGTGGAATTAGCTTTCGCACCATATCCGACCGGCTCTCCTGCCAACTCTTTGCGTCATCCGCCAAGCGACGCAGAAGCCCTAGGTAAGATTGAAACATCTCTTCAACCATGCCGGTTGGGAACAGCTCCTCGACTACGTCCCAATCGAGTACCGAGCGACCCCCTCTGTTCGTTTATCTGATGGTCAAGGAACACTTGCGGGGTTTGGGTAATGGTGTAGACGACCTCTCCGAGCCAATCCATCGGGCTGGAATCCCGGAATCGAACATCGGCCGAGAGAAGGCTCGTGAAGACGACCGGCATGATCGCTCTGAACCCGCTCTCTTGGCGATTGGCAAGCCGTCGAATGACTTGAACCCCGCTCACATGGCTATGTCTTAGATCCTCATCGAGATGCTGCTGAACCTGCAGGGCCCGAGTTTCAAAGGTGGGTTGGCTCTCGTTATCGATCCCAATTAAGGAAGACGAAGTGAAGTCGCCCACCACGCCCTTCAACCGGGGGTCACGGGCCATTCGATTGAACAATGTCAGGTTGATGGTCATCCGGGGAGACTTACTCCACACCTTGAGAACGTCCGCGAAAGCAGCCAACAAGAGCACTGTGGGCCTGAGCCTTCTGCGAAAAGCCTCGTCCTTCAGCCGCGTCCACATTTCCGCCTCAAGTTGGGCATGGAAGCGCTGGAACCGGGACCGAGGAAGGTCGTTGGGATTTTTCGCCAGAGGCAGCTCCGGCGCGGGCGGCAACGAGGTCAGTCGACTCCGCCAATAGTCATCGGCACGTCGGTATGCATCGCTCTTCCTTAGCGAGACCTCCGCCATGACATAGTCACGGAACGAAAGCTCCAGCGGAGGCAGACGAGCGGCCGGGTCCTGGTAGAACTGCGACCACTCGGCAAAGAGCAGGTTCCGGCTCCTTGCATCCACCACGAGCGCATCGAAACTTAAATGCAGTCGGAATCGCCGGTCATCCAGAAGGCTGGCGCGAATCTCAAACAACGGCCACTGGTCGCTGGGCAACACCTGGTGCGACATGCTCTCTCGCACGGCATGCAGACCGGACCGGACCGTGTCGGGATCCACCCTCCTGAGGTCCAAGGTCTTGATTCGATAGGGAGGAACCGTCCTTAGAATGCGTTGTTGACCGTCGGACGACACGATCGCCCGCAGCATGTCGTGGCGATCAACCAGTCGCTGCCAGGCAAGGTTGAGGCGCTCCTGGTCCAGTCCGTCGCAGTCAATTTCGAAGTAGCGGTGAGTCGTCACGCCCCCCAGCTCAACGCCTTCCAGTCGGCCGGCCCAGTACGCCTGCTGGATATCGGTGAGAGGAAAAGGCAGATATCGCTCTTCCGGGGCGGCAACAATCGCAGGCAACTGGTGCGCGGAACCCTGACTCTGCAGATTATTGTTCTCGTACTTGGCGGCGATGAAGGTCATCTTCATTCAGCTGGACGGGCAAGGAATACCCGACGAGCAAGCGATTCGGCAATACGGTTTGCGCCGTACGGCGAGTGCAGATTCACCGGCCGAGTAGCTGTTCCTCCAGCGTGGACAAGCGCAATGTCGGGTTCTTGACGACGGCTTCAAGGAGTCGGACATAGTTGCGCACCATCCTTCGCACGAGGTGGGGATCATGCTGGCAGGCATCAAACTTCGCGCGGCCCGAGAAAATACGTCCTCCGTCGTGAACCCCCAGCTGAAAATTCCATGGCATCATCGTCCTCGTATTGCCGCCTGGAAAAAGCTTCATCTCGAGGTCTCCCAGAGGAAACGTCTTTGTCGAAGACGTCCCCATCATGAACATCGCGCGAACTGCCGGCCACCCATAGCCGCGCTTTCCCATCTCCTCCCCGAGCACTTCAAACGGCATGTCCTCGTGAGCGTGGGCATTCAAGACCGTTTCCCGAACTCTGCGCAGGGCCTCCAGAAAGGTCAGGTCACTGGAAAGCGTCGTCCTGAGCAAGCCGATATCGCAGAAATACCCCATCATGTTTTCCGAGCCCGGCGCACTTCGATTCGTCATATATGTCCCCAGCATGATTTCATTCTGCCCGGTGAGAAGATTGATCAGCGCCTTCAAGGCCGCGAGAAAGGTCATGAACAAGGTGGCGCCTTCCTGACGAGAAAGCTCTCTAATGGCGGCGGAGAGAGCCTCGGACATCTCAAAGCCTGCGATCACATCGTCAATCGATGCGGTTTTAAGCGGCCTCGGACGTTCGCAAGGCAGCTTGAGCAGCGGATTCCCGGAAAGCTCCCCGAGCCAAAACGCCAGATGCGCCTGATAGGTGGTCGAACGGGGATCAAGATACGCTCTTTGCCAAACCGCAAAGTCCGCCTGTTGGATGCTTAGCGCGGTTAACGGTGACGCCTGGCCGGTACTTAGTGCCGTATAGAGTGCATGGAGCTCGTCGAAGAAAATCGGCAAAGACCAACCGTCGTACACTATGTGGTGCAGCGTCAGGACAAGTTTGTAATGATCGCGCGCCCAGCGGAGCACTAAGGCACGCATTAAGGGTCCCCGCTCAAGATTCACCGCAGAAATCTTTTCGGCCAACAGAAGACGCCGAGTTTCCGTCTCCGGGTCCGGCGTTCCCTCCAGATCGAGAAAGCGGAGCCGAAAGACCGTGGCGGGCGCGACGCGCTGCACAGGCTGTCCGTCTATGAAATGAAAGGTTGTTCGAAAGATCTCATGCCGGCGCACTAACTCCTCAAGGCTTCGCTCCAGAGACGACACGTCGAGTTCCCCTTCGATCGCGAAAACCATGACGTTAAGATTACTCGAATCCGCTGCGGCACGTTCATTGCGCCAGAGCCGCTGTTGCGCAAAAGAAAGCGGCAGGGGCTGATCGCGAGAGACCCGCTCGATGGGCGGGCGCACCGTGGCGAGGTTCTGGGCGATTACTTCATCGAGATGGCGACCGAGATCTACAATCGTCGGGTGCTCGAACAACGCGGTCACGGGAATCTCAACGTGCAGGATGTTCCGCAGCGTCATCACCATTTGCAGCGCCAGCAGCGAATGGCCGCCGAGCTCGAAGAAATCGTCGTCGATCCCGACGCGCTCCACCGAGAGAAGGTTCGCGAAGATTTCGCAAAGGATCTCCTCCTGTGGCGTTCTCGGAGCCCGGTAGACTTCGACCGAACGCTCCGGCGCGGGAAGGGCATGCCGGTCGATTTTGCCATTGGGGGTCAAGGGCAGTTTGTCCAGGACAACGAAAGCGGACGGAATCATGTAATCGGGCAGGCGTCGCAGAAGGCCCTCGCGAAGTGCCGTGAGATTCAGCTCGAGCGGGCGGACATCCTCCGCGCCGTCCGCGTCCCGATGAGGGACAACATAGGCGACCAGGCGCCGCTCCTGGTCCTCATCGGTAATCACCTTGGCGGCCGCCTGCGCCACGCCGGCTTGATCAAGAATTGCGTTCTCGATTTCGCCCAGCTCAATGCGATAACCGCGCACCTTGACCTGGTCGTCCATGCGTCCAAAATATTCGATGCATCCATCGTTTCGGTAGCGGACGCGATCTCCGGTGCGATAGATCCGATCGCCTGGCTCGTTGGCAAAGGGATCCGCGACGAATCGCTCAGCGCTTAGTTCCGGTCGGTTCAGATAACCTATGGCGACGCCAACTCCTCCGATGCAAAGTTCGCCGGGCACCCCGATCGGCACCGGTTCCAAGCAATCGCTCAATATGTAAGCGCGCATATTCTTGAGCGGCCTGCCAATATCCGGCGGGCTATCCGTGCAGGCTCGGCATTCGCCGAGGGTGACGCATACCGTTGCCTCGGTGGGCCCATACGCGTTGAGAAACCGCCGACCAGGCGCCCAGCGCTGGACCAGCTCGGTCGTGCAGACTTCCCCGCCACTTACCAGCGTCTCAAGGTCGGGAAACTCTTCGATCGGTGGCAGAAGACGCAGAAGCGAGGGAGGAATCAATGCCACATTCACACGTCGCGTCTTGAGAAACTGCGCCAGAGCCGGTCCAGGGAGCAGCTCCTCGCGGGAACCCATCACCAGCGTCGCCCCGGAACACAACGTTGTGAAAATCTCCCAGACCGAGGCGTCAAAACTCAATGACGCGAATTGCAGGACCCGGCTTTGAGCTCTGATCCCAAAAGCTTCATTCTGTGCGACCAGGTTGATAAGCCCCCGATGTGCTATCAATACCCCCTTGGGATGGCCCGTCGAACCGGAAGTATATATGACGTACGCGGGGTCGTTCGGCCCGACCTCGCTGATCGAACTGACTGCGTCGTCGTCCGACTCTGCGGAGACGGCATCATCAACACAAATGAGAGGACGGCAGGCAAAGCGAGCAGCGAGATGCGACTGCGTCAGCAAAAGCATCATGCCGGAATCTCCCATTAGGAAATCAAGCCGGTCGGCCGGATACGCAGGATCCAAGGGAATGTAAGCTCCGCCGGCTTTGAGCACGCTGAGGATTGCGATGATCCTCTCAAAGCCGGGCTCGATGCAGACTCCTGCCAGCATCCCACGGTCAACTCCCATCGTTCGAAGCCTCTCGGCGAGCCGGCTGCTTCGGGCGTTGAGCTTTCCGTACGTCATCTGTTTGTCGCCTATCTCCAACGCCACCGCGTCCGGAGAGGCCTTCGCGCGTGCTTCAAAGAGACCGTGAACAGACCCACTTGCCGGAAGTGCCATTTCGCCGCCCTTCCACAGAGAAGCGAGTTGCTCCTGCTCCGTATCGTTGAGCATCGACAGGCCTGTCACCGACCGATCAGGTTCCCGGACCATCCCTTCCAGGAGCACTTCGAAATGCCTGCCCATGCGCTCGATGGTCGCCGCGTCGAAGAGATCGGTATTGTAAAAGAAGACTCCGATGCAGGCGTCCCCGTGCCAGCGGAGATGCAACTCGAGATCGAAACGCGTCGAACTCGACGCGATGGGATGCGAGGACACTTCCACGCCCGGCAGCACCAGCGGATGGTCAGGTGCATTCTGCAAGGCAAACGTCGCCTGAAAAAGCGGGTGACGGCTTAAGTCCCGCTGAGGACACAGCTCCTGAACGAGCCGCTCAAAAGGCAAATCCTGGTGCTGAAACGCATCCAGCGCCTTCGTCTTCACACGGGCCACCAACTCGCGGAAGGTCGGTGCCCCGGACAAATCAGCCCTCACGACCAGCGCGTTCACGAAGAGGCCGATGATATGCTCAGTTTCGAAATCGCCGCGATTGGCGATAGGCATCCCGATTAAGAAATCCTCCTGACCGCTGTAGCGTGAGAGAAGCACCTCATAGGCCGCGAGCAGGCTCATAAACGGCGTCACCTGCTCCTGCCGATTGAACTTCGCAAGCAAACGGCATAGCTCGCTCGAAAGTCGAAAAAGATGTCGCGCCCCCGAAAAACTCTGTCTCGCGCGGCGCGGCGCATCGGTGGGAAGGTCCAGCACAGGCGCTTGATCGAGCACCTCCTTCCAATAGGAAAAGAGGGCACTCGACTGCTCTCCCTCCAGCCATCTTCGTTGCCAGAGAGCATAGTCGGGAAACTGAATGCCCAGTGGCTCCAACCCAGAAGCGGTCCCCTGAAGGAAAGACTTATACAGAAGGCTTAGCTCGCGCTTAAATATCGCGACGGACCAGCCGTCGGACACGATGTGGTGGCAAACCCAAATGAAAACGTGATCGTCCTCTGCCAGTTTGAGGAGCCTTGTTCGCAGAAGCGGTCCGGTCCGCAGGTTAAAGGGCCGCTCACACTCCCGGCGCAGCGCCGCGATGATGGCCTCCTCCCGAGCACTCTCGCCCAGATTACTGAGATCATCGATCGGCATCAAGATCCGGAGCTGCGGATCGATGATCTGGAACGACTCGCCGTCCACTTCGCCAAAGCGCGTTCGCAGGCCCTCGTGTCGCTCAACCAGTCCGTTAACGGCTCGTTCCAGTGCGGCGATGTCCAACGACCCTCTGAAGCGGAGCGCCTCCCGCATGTTGTATCCACTCATGCCGCCGTCGAGGCAGTAAAGAAACCAGAGTCCCTCCTGGGAATAAGACAACGGCAGCCGCTCGGGCCGCTCTCCGCGGATCAGCCGCGGGCGGGCGCTCTCCGTTTGCCGCAACTGCGAGGCCAGGCCCGCCACCGAAGGGGTCTCGAAAACAGCGCGCACCGGAAGCTCCGCTCCCAACGCGCTGCGCAAACGACCGATCAACTGCATGGCCAGCAAGGAGTGACCGCCGAGTTCAAAGAAGCTATCGTCGATGCCGACGCGTTCCAAGGAAAGGAGCTCGGCGAAGATCTCACAGAGGATCTGTTCTTGCGGAGTCCGCGGCGCCCGGTGGGCTTCGGTCTGCCGCTCAGGTGCGGGAAGCGCCCGTCGATCGACCTTGCCATTGTCGGTCAAAGGAAGCCTCTCGAGGACGACGAAAGCGGAGGGAACCAGGTGATCCGGGAGATGTTTCCGGAGAACTCCTCCCCAATCGGTGGTCGACTCCCCGTCTTTCTTGGGGACGACATACGCAATCAATTGACGCCGCCCAGACTCGTCCTCCCGGGCAAGGACCACCGCATCCTCCGCGCGGCAATGGCGCTTCAACGCCGCCTCGATCTCTCCGGGTTCAATGCGGAAGCCACGCATCTTGATCTGACTGTCTGCTCGCCCGACGAACTCGACGTTGCCATCTGCCAGATACTTAACGATGTCGCCAGTCCGATAGAGCCGGCTTCCTCCGCCGAAGGGATCGGCAACGAACTTTTCCGCCGTGAGCTGGGGTTGATTAAGATAGCCTTGAGCAAGCCCATCTCCCCCCAGATAAAGCTCCCCCGGCACACCCACCGGCACAGGATGGCGATACCGGTCCAGCACGTAGACGCGGGTGTTGGAGATGGGCCGGCCAATGGGCATCGTCCACGCACCCTCCGGCACACGGGTAATCGGACAGAAAGTCGCCACGGTGGTGCATTCTGTCGGTCCATACAGGTTGACCAGGCGGCACGGAGCCCCACCGCCCTCCAGAATACGTCGCACGCGCTGAGCATCGGCCGCCTCACCGCCGAAGAACACTTGCTCGACGCTTTCGAAGATCCGGGGGTTCGAAAGTGCCAGTTCGTTAAAAAGCGCCGTCGTCACCAACAGAGTACTGATACTCGCGCGTCTGATCTCCTCCGCGAAAAGCCCTGGATCAAGCGCCACCGCTTTGGGAATGACCACCAGCCCGCCCCCATTGAGCAAGGCACCCCAGATCTCAAACGTCGCTGCATCGAAGCAGACGTTGGAGAGGTGTGCCATGCGGTCGTGGGGACCCAGCTTGAGATAGTTCGTATTGAGCACCAAACGCACGATGCCCTGGTGCAGCAGTGCCACGCCTTTGGGTGTCCCCGTCGAACCCGAGGTGTAGAGAATGCAGGCCACGGTCTCGCTTTCTTGCTTGCGATCGGTCGAGCCCGACTGGCCGAGCTGCGCTCCCAGGGGCCAGTCCCTACGCCAGGAAATGACCTCCGCGCCGCTGTTCGTTATCGTCTCATGGAGCGGTTTCATGGTCACCACGATCTTCGCGTCGGCGTCCTTGACCATGTAGTGCAAGCGATCGTGCGGATAATCGGGATCAAGCGGCACATAAGCCGCTCCAACCCTCAAGATGCCCAGCACCGCACAGATCATTTCCGGCGAGCGTTCCATGCAAACTCCTACCCGCGATCCCTCCCCGACCCCGCGCGCCTGCAAATAATGCGCGAATTCGCTCGAACGCTCTCTCAGCTCACCGTAAGTAAGAACCTTCTCGCCGCTAGTCACCGCAATGGCTTGCGGCTGGCTCTCAGCCCATCGATCGAAGATCGCCGGGAGACATTCCTGGCGCGGATAGGGCGTCGTGGTTTGATTCCACTCGACGAGGAGCCGGGCAATCTCACGCTCACTGAGCATCGGCAGTTCCGAAACCGCTCGGTCAGGATGCTTCGCGGCCGCCTCCAGAAGTCGGCAGTAGTGCCCAATGCACCTTTCCACGGTATCGGCATCGAACCGGTCCGGGTCGTAGACAACTTGCCCGGTAAGCCCTCCATCTGCCTCCCACAAGTGGAACTCCAACTCAAAGCGCCTTGTCAGGGCCTTGGTCTCCACCAGACTCATCTTCAAGCCGGCTGCGTCTACAGTCTCACGCAAGGGAAGATTCTGGAGTGAGAGGATCACTTGGATAAACGGGTTCTGCCCCCAGGTGCGCTCGGGCGCGAGATCCTCAACGAGTTTCTCGAACGGCATATCTTGAAACTCATATGCCTTGAGCGTCACTTCTTTCGCCCGGCGCAAGAGGTCCCGAAAACGAGGATCTCCGGAAAGGTCGGTGCGCAATACCAACGCGTTAACGAAGAATCCGACAATCCCCTCCACCTCGGAGCGATTACGATTCGCGATCGGCGAACCTACGACGATATCGTCCTGCCCCGTGTAGCGATGCAAAAGAGCTTGCAGGCCAGCCAGCAGCGTCATGAACAAGGTGGCCCCCTCCGCCTTGGCCAGCCGCTTTAGTTCGAACAAAACCTCAGGGCTCAGCGAAATGTGTGCCCCAGCTCCACGAATGTCGGTCTCTGGAGGAGGCGACCTGTCCGCGGGAAATTCAAGTCTGGCAGCCCCGGTCAGCTGCTTCCTCCAATAGCCAAGCTGCTTTTCGAGAACCTCTCCCGAGAGCCACTCCCGTTGCCAGGCGGCAAAGTCCGGGTATTGGATCTTCAAAGGACCGAGCGATGCCTGACGCCCAGCTACCGCCGCTTGATAAAGCTCCGCGAGTTCCCGATACATAATCGCGAGCGACCACCCATCCGTGACGATATGGTGCATCCCCGCCCAGAGAAGGTGTAGCTCGCCGTCGATCCGGTACAGCCGCCAGCGGACCAGTGGCCCGTTCGCCAAATCATACGGGCGCTGACCCTCCTCGGCGGCGTTCGCCAAGGCCCCGTCCTCCCCGCCGTCCCAAGTGCCTTCCGGGCCAAAGCCGAGCAACTCGAGCTCGGGCTCGCAGTCGCTGGCGATCTCCTGCACCGGTCCGTCAACCGTCATCGGGAACCTCGTCCGCAGCGACTCGTGCCGGCGCACCAGGTTGGAGATGGCCGTACGCAGGGCGGGGACCGACAAAACCCCCTCGAGACGGAGCCGCAACCCGACATGATAGCCCGTTCTCCCTGGATTCATCTGCTCGACCATCCACAACCTCTGCTGCGCGAAGGAAAGCGGTAGTGGCTGATCTCTCGGAACGGGCTCCAGCGGTGCAAGACCCTGTCCATTGACCGCGCGCGTCTCGCGGAGAAAATCCAGAACCTCCGCTTTGCGAGCCGAAAGCTCCTCGCGAAGCTCGGGCGTCAGAACACCATGGGGAGCGCTGACTCGCAAGCGCCCATCCTCGCTCCATATTTTCAGGTCCATCTTCTGCAGCCCGGCGAGAAATCTCCACACCGGCTGAGGAGCTTCTGTGGGAGTATCTTCCATTATCTTGCTACTACGGCCGTCCTGGCCGATGTGGCCCGAGTCATGATCATACGCGTTCCTCGTCGCTCGGGGGTGATGCCGCCGCTCTCAACACGCGAGTTCCTGCGTCTTTTCGGCAAGGATGCAGGCGGCCTTGCGCACGCCATCAAATTGCTTTTCTGCCGAGAAACCAAAATCCGTCTCATGAGTGCTGTTGAAAGCCCACACGTAGCCGATCGCGTTGGCTTCGAGCACAAAGAGTCTTCCGGAAGGCAGCTGGCGAACGATGTCGAAACCCAACAACGGAATGTCGGGGAAGGCCGCGTGCGCTCGCTCCCCAAAACGTATGATTTCCTCGTCGCAATTTGGCATCACCTTGGAACCTTTCGCACTCGCGACGACAGACCGACCGACAAACTCCAGGTCCTCCGGCCCCTTCCACGCCGGGCGATTGTCCCTGACTTCATAGCGCTTGGAGTAAAGCACTTTCCCAAACAAAGTGTTCACTCGATAGGACACCGGTCGCTCTCCCGTGTAGATGAACTGCTGGAGAACGAGGGAGGAACACTCTCCGGCAACGGAGGTCGTGACAGGCCTCCATCTGACCCGGTCCTTGCGAACGATCCTAACCTCTGCCCCACGCGCGCCGTAGTCTGGTTTCTTGACGATGTAGCCGGCGAAGCCGGACAGGTCGGGGATGTTGTCCTTTTCCAGCAAAGTCCATTTTGGCACAGGGATGCCTGCCTTTTCCAGGGCACGGGTACTCCTCACTCTTGCTAAGGGGGAACCCACAAAAGATCCGTCCTCCAACCCGCGGACGATGGCGGAGGAACGCGGGCGAAAAAATCAGCGTTGGGTTAGGGGGAAGCGAAACATTCATCGAAGCCTCGTCTCGCAGAACAACCACGTTGACCGCGGGGTCAAACGTCCGGACATAATCCGCCAGCTCGTCGAAGCTTTGCCTTTCGAAGAACTCGTTGATCACGATCAGCAGATTGCATCGACGGGCGCCAAAGAATCTCGATCGGGTTGTGGGGCACCCGAAAGGAGACCCATGCGCCGACATGGCGGACTCGTCTTCATTCATTACCGTCATCGATGCAAATCTCCACCTTCTCGCTCGATGTGGTGATCGCTGACGCCGGGTTCTGGAGTCAATTCCAATTCCCTCGACCGCTCGTGATCTGTGCCTCAATGGCAGACCTCTCAAGAATAGTCCGTCCCGCGGAAGGCCGACTCCCTTCATGACGCCATCTCCTCCGGTTCACCGGCAGCGCTAAAACAGTGCCTCCTCGCGCAACGCGTCACTCTTCGACTGGGAAGGCTTATTCTGAGCCGCTCCACGGGCGCTTGCGATAAATTCCCCCAACTCGCTCACCGTCGGATTGTCGAACACTGCCCGGAGAGGGACTTCGATGCCAAAAGAAGCCCGCAGTCGAGAAATCACTCTGGTGGCCAGGAGCGAGTGGCCACCCAACTCAAAGAAGTTGTCGTGCGGGCTGACCTCCTTGAGGCCGAGAACCTCGGACCACACGGAAGCGACCATCTCTTCGGACGGGGTCAATTCCGCGTCGACGACGGGACCGGTGGCGTTTCGTTCCGGCTCGGGCAAGGCTTTGCGATCAAGCTTTCCGCTCGCTGTCAATGGAAGACTTGGAAGTCTGACAATCGCTGACGGGACCATATAGGACGGCAGCTTCTGCTGAAGATAGGGCCTCCATTCTTCGACGATCTTGCCGCTCCGGGACACAACGTAACCGACAAGTCTGCGTTCCCCGGCCTTATCCTCCCACACAGCCACCGCGGCTTCTTCCACGTCGGGATGACCTTTCAAAGTTGTCTCGATCTCTCCGGGCTCGATCCGATAGCCACGAATCTTCACCTGAGAGTCAATCCGACCCATAAACTCAAGATTTCCGTCGGAACGCCAGCGAACAAGGTCACCCGTTCTGTAAAAGGCTCCCGGAAACAATCCTTCTGGATCACGGACAAAACGCTCCGCGGTCAGTTCCGCGCGATCTAGGTATCCCAACGCAACGCCATCCCCTCCAATATAGAGCTCGCCCGGCACGCCCATGGGAGCCAACCTACCCGCTCCTTCCAGATAGCCTGCGAGAACAAGGGTCTGGGTGCCTGCAATCGGGCGACCAATGGGGACGCTCGCCTCTGCACTCGAAAAACCATTCGGAATCGGATAGATGGTGGCAAAGGTGGTTGTCTCTGTCGGACCGTACCCGTTGAAAAATCGCGCGTTCGGCAGCAGTTGATGGGCCCTCGCAATATGTCCAGGCGACAACGCTTCGCCCCCCGTAATCACTTGTCGAACACCTCGCAGGACCGCGGGACATGTATCGATGATTTGGTTGAACAGGCTACTCGTCAGCCACGCAGTTGTCACCCCGTGCGTTCCCAGCGTGTCTCCCAGCGCGTTAAGATCAGCGAACTCGTCGCTATGAATAACAAGCTTGGCGCCCTGCAGCAGGGCGCCCCATATTTCAAAAGTCGAGGCGTCGAAATTCAGCGGTGCAAAATGCAAAAGTACCTCCGATTTGCCCAGGGAAATTGTGGAAAGACCAAACACGAGACGCAGAATCGCACGGTGTGGTACCAAGACTGCCTTGGGAATCCCCGAGGAGCCCGATGTGAACAGAACATAAGCGGCTGAGTCGGACGAAACATCCGGCAAAGGATCGCCCTCCCGGGCAACGAATGGTTCGTCAACAACCAGCACTTCGGCGCCGCCCGAAAGGCGTGGAAGTTTCGAAGAGGCATTCGAACGGGTCAGGACCAGTCGCGCGTTCGCGAGTTCTATCAGACGCGCGATACGATCCGCCGGCTCGCGCAGGTCAATGGGAAGATAGGCTCCGCCTGCCTTAAGGACGGCAAGAAAGGAGATGATCGCATCGAGGCCGCGGGGCAGGGCGACCCCCACGATTGACCCCGGCGAGCATCCCCGGGCCATGAGACGTTTTGCCAGGCGATTTGCGCGGAGATTCAGCTCGCCATAGCTAAGATGCTCCTCGCCCACGACAACGGCACAATCGTCGGGAACAACAGCCGCCAGATCCTCGAACAGTCGGTGAACAGGTTTTCGGCATTCTGGGGGCGACACTGGACCTCGCCCGAACGCCAACACCTGATTGCGCTCTCTCTCACTCATCATCGATAGGCCCTCGACGGCGCCGTCGGGTTCCCGCACACAGCTTTCAACCAGGTGGAGGAAATGATCGAGCATTCGCTCGCCCGCAGACACATCAAACAGCTCGGTGCTGAACTCCCAGAGGACGAGAGGAGCCGCCGACCTCGCGAAATCGACCGATCCGTGCTTCGGCGGTATCAGCAGGGCCATGAGATCAAACTTGACTTGACCGCAGGCAATCGCGTCATCGCTGGTGATCTCAAGCCGGTCCGTCTGAAAATGCGGGAAGGCATCCTCATAAGCCCCGATGCAGGTATTGAAAAAGGGATTCGCGTTGGCATCGCGATGAGGATTCATTTCCTGAACCACGCGCTCGAAGGGCAACTCCTGATTGTCAGAGGCACTTCGCAAGGCTTGGGAGGCGCGCCGAGCAAGATCACGAAACGTGGTCACACCGGCAAAGCGGGCACGAATCGGCAGGGTATTAATCACCATTCCGAGCATTTTTTGAAGGCGCGGGTCGCGTCGGTTAGCGAAGCCCGAGCCGACACAAAAATCCTCCGCCCCGGTGTAACGATGGACGAAGAGTTGAAAGGCGGCATGAATCCAGGCGAAGCGGGTCACGCCCTCGCGCGAACACACACTCCCCAATTCATCCCACAGCGCTTGCGGAAACGGACGCCGAATCTGCGATCCTGCAAACGTTCGCGGAACACCGATTAGACGATCTGATGGGAGAGTGGGCGGAACCGGACAGCCCGCCAGCTCCTTCTGCCAAAAGGCGAGTTGGTGGTCCCATGCTCCCGATGCCATGGCGTCGCGCTGCCAAAGGGCGAAGTCCGCAAACTGGATGAGCGCGTGTGACAGCGCAACATCCTTCTTCCCGCTCAGGGCCTTATAAGTGGCATAGAGCTCGGCAAGAAAAACCCCATACCCCCAGCCGTCGTGAAGAAAATGATGCTCGGTGTGGAGAAGTTCGAAGGCATTGTCGTCCCACTGAAACAGCCGCCAGCGGATTAACGGTCCAGCCTTCAAATCGAAGGGCCGGCGTAGCTCCTCACGAATCAGCCGATCCAACTCGCGCTGGCGCACCCCCTCCGCCATTCCACGCAGGTCCTCTGGGATGAGACGAAAGGGGACGTGGGGGCGAATCTCCTGCCGCGGGAATTCCTCTTCACTCAAAAACACGGTGCGCAAGATCTCATGGCGGCTGACCATTCGATTTAGCGTCGCCTCGAGCACGCCGACATCCAACGCACCGCGAAAATGCAAGAGGGACTGAAATCGGTAGCTGTTAAGGTGTGGGTGAAGCTTCTCCAAGAACCAGATTTGCTCTTGCGGAAAGGAAAGCGGAATGGCGCGTGGACGCACGGTCCGGACCTCCAATCGCGGGTCCGTCCCGTTGGCATCGGTATGCTTCTTCCCTTCGACCAGAGCCAGAAGGCCACCGAAGGAAGGCTTCTCCAGAATCTCGGAAAGCCTGACGCGGACCTGGAACTTCTCTTCGATCATCCAAGCGAGATTCGCGGCAGAAAGAGAGTGTAAACCGTAGGCGATAAGACTCTCATCCAAGCCTATGGAGGACGTTCCGATCACCTTCCGGCAGAGCTCTCGCAGGGCACGCTCAGAGTCGTTGGATGCCGCCGTCTCCTCCTCGCGGTGCTCGGTCCGGAGGCTCTCAAGGAGGGCGTCGCGGTCCACTTTGCCATGCGCAGAGAGCGGCCATTCCGACTTCTGCACGAAGGCCGAGGGGATCATATAGTCCGGCAGCGTTACTGCGAGGTAGGCAGACAGCCCGGCTGAGGAAAGTGCCGGCTGACCCTCGCCAACAATAAAAAACGCGACCAGGCTGGCCTGGCCGCTGAGGTCCCGCCTGGCCATCACCACGCTCGCAGCGATCGCCGGATGGGCATTGAGGCGGCTCTCAATCTCGGCCGGTTCGACACGATAACCACGGATCTTCATCTGGCGGTCGATCCGACCGATAAATTCGATGGAACCGTCTGGCAGGGATCTTACCAGATCCCCAGTCCGATAGATGCGCTCGCTACGGCCGTTCTCCAACGAAAGCTGAACAAACTTTTCGCGCGTTAACTCCGGCCGGTTGAGATAACCCTTCGCGAGCCGCGGTCCCCCCAAACAGAGCTCCCCAGGCGTCCCGACCGGAACGGGCTTTCG
This sequence comes from uncultured Verrucomicrobiae bacterium, assembly GCA_963820865.1. GTDB lineage: Bacteria > Verrucomicrobiota > Verrucomicrobiia > Chthoniobacterales > Terrimicrobiaceae > DASTFP01. Next base: position 897 of record CAWGBZ010000001.1, on the reverse strand, counting down.
TTTACTGTCGAGCACATAGGCAGTCGTGCTCGAGATCGGCCAGCCGATTGGAAGGCGGGCCGCGTCTTCGGCCACTTCAGCGACCACGAACGTCGTCGCCACGGTGGAGCATTCGGTAGGCCCATAGACATGCAGGATTTGCTCCGGAGCTCTTCCGCTCAGGAGCACTCTGCGCATCCATTGAGGATTGACAACATCGCCCCCGACCAGAAGGCGCCGGAGTCCGCCGAAGATGCCGCCATCCCACGCCGCCATAAGCTCGAACAAAGCCGTCGTCAGAAGCAGCACACTGATGTCCCGTCTTCGGAGCTCGGCCGCCAATTCCCGTGGCTCGGAGCTAATTCTCCGAGGGATGATAACGAGCTGCGCGCCGTTCAACAAGCTGCCAATTTCGAAGCTCGCCGCGTCAAATCCGAGCATTCGAACATCGCAACCAGTCCAACAACCAGGACGTCATCGGATTGACGACTAGGTCAACAATGTCCACGATGACGGTCACGCCCTCGGTGTGCCGGTTGATCCCGAGGTGGAAGTCACGGCCGGTCCGTATCGCCGGCCCGTTGGCCGATCATCGAGACCATCAACGCTCAATTGGTGCAAACGTCAGGTAGGACAATCGTCGCTGACGCTTCGGTTTCCGGCGACCGTCTTGCTCCGCTGAGGTCGGGACAATGAGCGCATCATGACCTCCTCCAACGTGTGGACCGGCCACACTCTTTCGGATAACCAGGTGGATCAGGAACGTGACCCCCGCCGCACGGAGCACGCCAAGCGTGCCGATCAGTTCGAGTCGAACAATCCACATGCACGGGCGCGTCAGTTCCCTCCCGGACCCCTCGGTTGCGCAAATATCGCCGGCTCGCTCAGTTCGATCATTCAGCTTCTCGTGACTGAGCG